>NZ_JALJCJ010000009.1 GCF_022899935.1 Shinella curvata | reverse complement strand
TCGCTGCTTCTTCATAAGTCCGTCCTCAATAGGCCAGACTCTAATCCATTCTGGAGGAAATTCTCAGTGGCAGGTCAGTATCTTCGCCATCTCAAGGACGAGCTGCTGTTGGGTGTACGGCTTTCCGAGCCTACCAACGTCAAGCTCTACCCCTGACGGAAGCTCCGCGTACCCGGACGCAATCAAGATTGGAATATCAGGCATCAATGCGCGTGCAGCGACAACGAGCTCACCGCCAGTCATTCCCGGCATAGAATAGTCGGTTATGATGAGATCGAAACGACTGTCCTCCTTTAATATCTCCAATGCCTCGATACCTGAATGCGCTTCCACAACCTCGTGGCCCAGATCCATCAGCATATCGACGGAACTCATTGCGATGAGAAAATCGTCATCCACAAGAAGGATGCGCTTTGGGCCGGATGCACCATTGATGGGCTGTTCTTCGGATAAGGTGGAACCGAGCTCCAAATCGTCACTCCTCGGTATCCAGAGTTCCGCAATCGTCCCCTGTGTCGGCGCGCTTGCCAATTTGAGACTACCTCCGAGCTGAAGCGCCAAGCCATGGATCATCGAAAGACCAAGCCCGGTGCCCTTGCCAAGTTCCTTTGTCGAGAAGAAGGGCTCGACGGCTTTTTCCAATGTCTCTTCATCCATTCCGTAGCCCTCATCGACCACAGACAAGACCCCGTAACCACCGGCGGCCAGCGGCCCTTTCTGACTGGCCTGGTCGAATGAACGAACATTGACGTGGATCGTCCCTCCGTCTGGCATGGCATCGCGTGCATTGACGACAAGGTTGAGCAACGCCAATTCCAATTGGTTGGAGTCGGCCAAGAGGACAACTGGAACAGGTGGAAGGCTGGTTTCAATCACAATACTGGACCCTACCGACCGTTTCATTAAGTCGGTCATATCCCGCACGAGATTACCGACATCGACAGGACCAACATGCAGGTCCTGTCTTCGCGCGAACGCCAGCAGCCTTTGCGTCAGGGATGCGCCACGCCTTGCTCCCTGAAGTGCCCCCTCCACCAGCCGCACGGCCTTTGGATCATTGGTGGCATGCTTGCTTAGAAGCTCAAGGTTCCCAAGAACCGCCATGAGCAGATTATTGAAGTCGTGCGCGACGCCGCCCGTAAGCTGCCCGATGGCCTCCATCTTTTGCGCTTGACGGAGCTGTGCCTCCGCCCGCTCGCGCTGCGCGACTTCCGCCATTACTTCGGCATGAGCCTTGTGCAATTCCTCGGTGCGAGCAACCACCCGCTCTTCCAGGACTTCATTGAGGTGACGTTGATGCTCCTCGGAGCGGATTCTATCGGTTATGTCGGAAGACACGCCTATGAGCTTTAGAGCCTTGCCAGTCCTGTCGCGATAAAGCTGCGCCCGGATTTCCGCCCAATGAACCGTTCCGTCCAGCCAGACGGTGCGGTATTCGATCGCATAGTCAACACCGGTTTCCAGCGTTGCCCGCACTGCATCTTGCATTCTTTCCAGATCGTCGGGATGAATACTGGCCAGCAAGTCATCGTACGTGAATTCCTCCTCCAGGCCTTGGCCAAAAATGGCCCGGCACGTTGATGAGGTGGTCAAGTCGTATGTTGCAAGATCCAATTCCCATGCGCCAAGCCGTCCCGCCTCCAATGCCGTTTGAAGACGGCGTTCACCTTCATCAAGCGCCTCAATTCGCAAACGGGCCTCGTATTGCCTACGCCGCCCTCTCAACGCTGAACGGGCGACACTCACGAACGTCGTTACATGGAAAGGCCGTTCCACGAAACTGACATTACCCAAAGCGTCGGAGAGCCGGGCAGCGGCCGGGTTGCGCTCAGGGCCACCCCCACGATGAGTGAGAATTATGAAGGGCAAATCGGACCAACTCGGTTGATCGGCGATCCAGGCTGATAGCTGTCGAAGGTCGGACGAACGCAACGCCTCTTCGGTTATCACTGCGAACGCGATATCCTCGCCCAATCCGGCAACGAACCGGTGAAGGTCGGCGGCTATAGTGGACGGAATACCCGCCTCTGCGAGCAGGGCAGAGGCGATCTGTGCGTCCCGTCCAATCGGGGCGTGGATCAAGGCGGCAACGTTTCTATTGGGAATTGTCGCCACCATCATTTTCTAAGGAGATGACACGCTGAGCCTCGCCAACAAACGTCGGCACGCCCCGCAAGACGCCTTGGAAACCCGAGAGCGGCGCGCCCAACGTCAATCCTTCCCGCGTGATACGGAATTCTCGAATGGTTTCTTCGTGCATACCGGTGCGTTTCTTTATTACCGAGACAGCGCGCCTCACCTTTCCAAGCGCCTCGAAATACCGCAGCAAAATCACGGTATCGGCAAGATAGGTAACATCAACCGGCGATTTCATATCTCCAACCAGGCCGTGCTGCGCAACCGTAAGGAATGTATTTGCGCCTTGACGGTTCAGATACTGGAGCAGCTCATGCATATGTAGAATGAGTGCGTTCTCCTCGGGCATCGAGGCCTGGTAGCCGTTGATGCTGTCGATAACCACGGTTTTTGCATCGAAACTGGCAACACGGTCGCGCACGCGTTGGGCGAATTCTCCCGGTGAGAGCTCGGCGGCATCCAATTGCTCTATGTGGATTGACCCTTCGTCTCGCAGGCGCTCTAGATCCAATCCAAGAGCCTTGGTGCGAGAAAATAGAAGGCCAAGTTCCTCGTCGAATACAAAGATCGCCGCCTTTTCTCCTCTGCCTACCGCAGCGTTGACGAACTGGAGTGCGAAAAGGCTCTTTCCCGTACCGGCAGGCCCGATCAGAAGAGTGCTCGAACCCCGCTCGATTCCGCCACCCAGCAACGAATCCAGTTGAGGGATGCCGGTTGCCAGCGGCGTTCGCTCGAAATCCGTCCGATGTTCGATCGCCCGCAGTCTTGGAAAAACGGCGACACCGCCCGTCTTGATCGTGAAGTCGTGGTAGCCACCTCGAAAGGCCTGCCCGCGGTACTTCACGATCCGAAGCCGTCTCCGCTCGGAACCATAGTCCGGTGCCAATTGCTCAAGATGCACGACGCCATGGACGACGCTGTGCACGGTCTTGTCCATATTCTCCGACGTCATATCGTCGAGTAGGAGGACAGTAGCACCGGTCTTCGAAAAATAATGCTTTAGGGCAAGAATCTGGCGGCGATAGCGTAGCGAACTTTGGGCGAGCAGCCTGATCTCCGACAGGCTGTCGAGCACCACGCGAGATGGTTGCAGCCTCTCGAAGGCGTCAAAGATCATCTTCGTTGTTTCGCCGAGCTCCAGGTCTGACGAATAGAGCAGGCTCTGCTGCTGATCCGCATCGAGAAGGCTCTCGGGCGGCACAAGTTCGAATATCTGAATCCGCTCTGGGAGGACCATTCCGTGCGATGCGGCAGTATCCCGAAGTTCCTCTTCCGTCTCGGACAGGGTGATATAAAGACATTGCTCGCCCTTGTCCGCACCCTGCTTGAGGAACTGGAGTGCGATAGTGGTCTTGCCCGTACCGGGCGAGCCCTCCAGCAAGAACACATGACGCCTCGTGAATCCGCCGGAAAGAATGTCGTCAAGGCCATCAACGCCGGTTAGTGCTTTTGTTTCCATAAATCCATCCGTACCTGCTCTACCGCTGAAATAGAGCACGAAATGAACATGGCAACGGAAACGTCTACACCGGTCTCCGTTTTGCTGATGGTGGGCATTTTGCCCCGCTTTTGAAAAGCTGGACATTGGCTCGTCATTTTGAAGCTCTTCAACAGACCCGAAACCGCGGCCGTTCGGTTAAGCGCCTAACTCAATTGACCTTTGCCGCGCTGCATCCGTCGCAATGCCCAAGAGCGAAAGCAGCCTGCTGTCGTCCGACATCAATATGCGGAACGCCGCGGCTGTTGTACCATTCGGACTGGTCACCTGCTCGCGAGGGGTGGAAGGCTCCTTGCTGTCGCTCGCGAATTTTTCAGTACCGAATATGATCTGCTTGGCAAGAAGTAGGGAGAGCCGGCCGGCAGAGCTCTCCTTACTCCAGCTGCCGTGAGCGCCTCGATGAAATGAAATACAAATGCCGGCCCCGATCCCAAAACCGCCGTCACGCATCCGTCAAGCGCTCATCCTCGACAAACGGGACGAGGCAAGCAACTTCGCATGCGAGTTGAGGCAACAAACGATGATCCGCTCTCCGATAGAGGCCGGCGTGTTGGGCATTGCCCGACGGTGTGTACATCGCGCTGTCGGTTACAGATTGCAACCATGTAGAGGGAAGCCGACCTAATACCGCGAGATCATGAGCCCCGAACTCGGCTAGACGTCCGGGACTTGGACGCTAGGCCCGCCTAGCCTTGCGATTGGCGTAGCGCCGATCGCGTTCGGCCTTGCGGGCGGCCTCGTCGTCGATAACCCGTGCGATACGATTTCTTTCTGCGACCTCAAGCGCTTCGGTTTCGGCGCGCAATGCCGCAGCCGCAGCCGCCTGTCGCTCGGCTGCCTGGCGTTCGGCCTCGTCGCGTTTCATCCGCTCGCGCTTGAGACGCCGCTCTTCCCGGGCGGCGGTGATCGTCGCCCGCTCCGCCTGCCTCGCCAGTCTGGTAGGTTCGTCGGTAGTCCTTGCCGTACGAAAGGCATTCAGGAGAGCGGACTTTGCCTCCGCAGCCGCGCTACGGCGATCGGAGAGGTCATTGTTTCTGGCGTGTTTCAAATCTTTGTCCTGTGAGTCGTATTTTACAAGTCAGGCTGTTCTGGCGCGTTTGGCAAGGAGAGAGACGGTCGCCGCCTCCCGATCAGTCAGTTCTTTTGCAAGGCGCGCTTCGCGAAGCCGCCGGGTCTTCTCCTCACGGGCTAGAACGATGAAATCTAGCTCTTCAACCGCACTATTGCGCGCGAAGAATTGCGATTGGGCATTGGCGAAGGCGATCTCCGCCTTTTCGCGGGATTTGCGATGTGTCTGTGTCATGGTCTTTTCCGGATGGGGCGCCGCAACATAGCGCGGCAACAAAAAAGGCCAGGCAGGCTGCCTGACCTTCGGTTGGTATCATGCTCTCGACAGTGCCAGTACATCCGTGGTCAATGGAAAGCAGATACCGGATGACTCAGGCAGCCTGCAGATTACAGGCCGACATCTTGCCCGACTTGTTATCGCGCTCCAATTCGAAGCCGATCTTCTGGCCTTCGACAAGTTCACGCATACCGGCGCGCTCGACGGCAGAAATGTGGACGAATGCATCGGAGCCGCCATTGTCAGGCTGAATGAAGCCGAAACCCTTGGTGGAATTGAACCATTTAACTCTGCCAGTGGTCATGATGAACCCTTTCATAGCAATAGGAAAACCACAACGCCCGCGACGTTGCAGATGTGATAGCGATTTTAAAAGAAAAGGTTCGTTCAGGGCACGGTGCCAAGCGCGCGATAATCAAAGCTAAACAAGCAAATATCGACAAGCGGTATATAGGCGCGCCCTATCCCGTTGTCAATTTTTAGTTTTTGACTTCCAATATTCTCGGCGTCTGGTTGTATTTAAGAGATGCCGTCAGCACCCTCCTTCGCTCCTATTTTCCTCACAATACGCGGCAATGGAAGTCCGCCGCACGGTGGCGATGCTCGGCGCGCGGTCGCTGCTCGTTGGTGCGTTGATCGCGTCCGCTGCCGGCGCCCCCGGAGGGCGCCAGTGTGACGACGAACAAGCCGCATTGATCATCAAGCGCTAAGCCTGATCGACGCCGCATCTCGGGGCGGCTCCTTTCTTAAATCAGATTCATTGTGCAGCGCAGCAACCATATCGCTGCTGAGGTGTTAGGGTCTATGCGCCAATCCCGCGCGCCCCTGGAGCACCCCATGAGATCTCTGTCCGACACGCTCGAACGCCTTGCCCGATTGCGCGCGGTGAAACCCGCCGCTCCGACCGGTTCCATTCTCAGGAAGCTCGATCAATTCGGGAGCAATCCCGGTGCTTTGACCGCATGGCACCACGTCCCGAAACATCTGCCTGCTGCGCCGGCCCTGGTTGTTGTGCTGCACGGCTGCACGCAGACTGCCGCCGGTTACGACGCCGGCTCAGGGTGGTCCGCCTTGGCGGAGGATTACGGTTTCGTCGTTCTCTTTCCGGAACAGGTCCGGCAAAACAACGCGAACCTGTGCTTCAACTGGTTCAATACCGCCGACACACAGCGCGATGAGGGCGAGACCATGTCCATTCGGCAGATGATCGCCACGCTGGTCGCCGAACATCGCATTGATGATCGCAGGGTCTACATCACCGGCCTTTCGGCCGGCGGCGCCATGGCGAATGCAATGCTGGCCTGTTACCCGGACGTTTTTGCCGGCGGCGCCATCATCGCTGGCCTTCCATACGCAGCCGCGTCCACCGTGCCGGAAGCATTCGATCGCATGCGCGGGCTAGGACTTCCCAAGACGAAAGCCCTGCAGGCAAGCCTGCGCGCCGCCTCACGGCATGAGGGGGCGTGGCCGACGGTTTCCGTCTGGCACGGAACCGGTGACAACACGGTCGTGCAGGAAAACGCGGCGGCGATCGTCGCGCAGTGGCGCGGTGTGCATGCATTGCCGGAACAGCCGACATCCTCACAGATGTTCGCTAACTATTCGCGGTCGGTCTGGCGCGACGGGCGCGGCACTGATGCAATCGAACTCTACTGGATCTCCGGGATGGCCCACGGCACACCCGTCGATGCCTCCACCGGCTATGGCCACGCCGCGCCCTTCATGCTGGATGTCGGCGTTTCCTCAACCGTTGAGATCGCAAGGACATGGGGCCTCGCAGCCTCCTTTGAGCGACGCCAGCGCCCGAAGGCCGAAACTTTCGACGAGCGGCCAGCCAGACACCCGAGCGGCGGTGGCGGGAACAAAATTCAATCCGTTATCGAAAACGCGCTGCGCTCGGCCGGGCTTATGAAATGATGTGATCTTGGCTCGCCCAAGGCATCTCCTCGGGTTTGCACGCGACGTCGCCGACCACATTGAGTATGCGGAAGCGCCTGCCGCAGGCGAGTTGATCGTGGACGAAATTTAGCGACCAGCGGTCGTTGGCCTTTGCTTCGAAGGTCACGAAGGGACGTATTTGTGTGACGCCTCGGCGTCTCAGCGTTCGAAATCCAGGAAATGCCCTCCGATCCTAGAACCAGGGCTGGCACTAAACAATGTCACACTGCGATACGTCGCGCAGCCTTGTCAGCAGCTTTCCGGTCGTTGCCGTGCTCGGCAAGGATCCTCCCTGCATCCTCGACGGAGATCCGATGCTTCTTTGCGAGCGTCTTGGCATCGTAGTTCTGGGCAGACGCCGAAGCGTCTTTGGATTGCGCCATGATGTTCTCCTAGGGATTGTCGCAAGACATGAGCGCAAGAGGCGCGCCTAAACCGATGAGCTTGTGTAGGTGGTCAACGACCATATAGCAACCGGCTGATACCCGACGAAGGTCGATGCCCGTCGGGTGCAGATGCTGGCGAACTGGATGATTCGCCTCCTACAAGTCGTGCTCATCATCCCAGATATTGAGAGCCTCGCAGCGGCGGGGTGTTTTCGCCTCCGGGAAACGTCTGGCCACACCTTCGAACAGGCGGGCAACATCGCGAGCTTCTTTGCTTTCCGGTCGGGCATCGCTACCAAGGCTCACACTCGTCCGCGGTACCTTGAAGGTCAGGATCACCACAGCCAGCCCTCTGTCAGAACATAGATGACCATGATTAAGCTGGCGCCAACCGCGAAGTGGGAGGCCATCTCGGTGACGACTTGACGGTTTTGGAAACGGTAGGTGGTGGAAGACATAGTGTCATCCTTTCAATAGAGCGGTCGAAGGCAAATTCAGTTCGAAGCCGGTGGCACGTTAGCCATTCAGGCCTTGGCATCGAGAGCTAAGGCCCGATGAACATCATCGTACGAAACCTGAAGGCGTTGGCGAACGATCGACGATGAAGAGAGGCGCGGTATCTCAAGGTGAGTAGCTACGCGCTTGTAGGCGGGGAAACTCAATCCGGCGATGAGTTCTTCGTCGACTATGAGGCGGTAGGTGCCGGCCTCTTGCGGCTCAACGAGTGATTCAAGCCGGAAGGGCCTGTGGAATGTAATTTCTTTCTCAGTCGTTCTCATGATGCGGTCACCCTGTGATGTGCCGATATTGGCGGCGGTCGAAAATGCCCGATAGAAGGCGCTTCGAAATCTGGCCCTGGTTTTCCGGCGTGTTAGCCGGGCGCCTACCACAGCCAGCCATCAATGAGGACGTAGACGATCATAAGAATGCTTGCGCCGACAGCGAACTGTGACGCTGTTGCAGCAACGAGATATCGATCTTGACGAGTTGCGAAGTTGGAAGACATGTCGTCCTCCTCTCTTTGGGGCCAGGGTAGCAAGCCCTCAAACAGCAGCGCCCGTAATGATGGCTGCTGGAGTAATGACCTTGCGCGCTTGTGGCGGCATTAGCAAGCAATCAAATAAGGCAGTTGGTCCCGCGCGCTCGCCGCCGGTTCCGTAAGGCGCCTGCGCGTCGCTTAGGTGACGACGATCTGACCTTTTTGCACGTACTCGGTAACGTCGAGATCAAAGCGCTGCACGACAGCGAGATCGTCGGCCACGTTCGGCGGTGCGAAGTGCAAGAAGTAAGACGCGTTCCGGCTCTTCGAGCGCTCAATCTCAGTGTCGGACAGCTTTTGCCCCACATAGATACCGTCGCCCACCTCGTGCCCTTCGACCATCAAAGTTTGCTTCACAGTGAATTTCATAGGTTTGATAGTCATAGCTATTCCTCTATAGGGTTGCAGTAAGAACCAGGTCCACTCCGTCCCGAAAAGCCATGCGCTACAACGCCGATGACGACATCAGGGCGATTAGCCGAGCTAAACGTAGCATTCCCTATAGTTCGACGACGGCAGAATGCATTGCTACGCCTGATAAGTCGATAGGCCAATCCGGCCGGCCGGTTTAGGCTGAACAGAGTTTCAGCGCAGTACAGATGAAGAGCAGAGCATAGGTCCTACGCTCGACAGCGCGGAGTACACCGAAGGGCGCAACGCCGCGCACTCCGACAATATCATCGAAGCGATGGAATGCTATAGTTAAGCTCTTGAGCGGATACGAACCAGCGACCTGCACATTTCCAAATCCTTCATCACGCTGATATCTAACGCGATGTGGCCGAACTTGAGTAAGGCGAACAGTGATTGCATGCGACATTCTCGGCGTCTGCTGCTCTGTTGGACCGATGCGAAGCTTCAAGTCGGCAGAAAAGCGCGACAGGTTTGCCAATTTCACGTGCTGGCATTTCAAGGAAACGCACAAGTTCAGCGGCTTTGACGCGGTTTTAAATATGTCAGGTGCCCCCTCGCTCACCTCTCCAACCTAGCCGCAGCTTCTTCCCTGTTCAAAAGTTCACCCTTGCGTTCCAGACCCCAAGTGTAACGGAAGAAGGAGCCGTCGGTCTTTGTTACGCGATGGCAAGGGATTGCGACGGCAAGAGGATTGCTGGCGCAGGCGCTGGCGACGGCCTTGCCTCGCTTCCCGCTCCCGATCCTTCGGGCAAGCTCCTCGTAGCTCACCGTCTGGCCGGGCGGGACTTCTCGAAGTGCAAGCCAGACCCTCCGTTGAAAAGCGGTCCCTCGCAGATCAAGCGGAAGGTCGAGTCCCACCTGCGGCGCCTCCACAATTCCGACGACCCGAGCAACGATCTGCTCGTAGTCGTTGTCGCCTCCGACTAGAATGGCTCTCGAAAACCGCTCCTGCAGATCGATAAGAAGAGCGGCCGGATCGTCGCCGAGCAGTATCGCGACGACGCCATTGTCGCTCGACGCGACGAGGATCGAGCCCAGGGAGGTCTGGCCGATGGCAAACCTGATTCTTTCCCGGCGCCCACCTGCCCTGTAGTCGGCCGGGACCATGCCGAGCGCCTTGTTCGAGACGGCATAAAAGCGTGCGCTTGAGCCGTATCCCGCTTCGTAGAATGTCGACGTGATCGATTTGCCCGGCTTCAGTCCATCCCGCAAAAGCTCTGCGCGCCTTTCCTGAATATATGCGCGCGGAGTCATCCCCATGTGTTTTCGGAAAATCCGGTGGAAGTGTCCCTCGCTGATCCCGAGAGCGTGTGCGAGGGCGGACACCGAAGGCGAACTGTCTCCGGCATCAATCAGTTTACAGGCCTCCGCGACGAGATCGCTGTTTCTTCGTGCGAACTCGTCGTTGTCTGGGCGGCATCTACGGCACGGACGAAAGCCCGCAGCCTCCGCCTCCAAAACGCAAGCGAACCGGCGCATGTTCTCCGGTCGAGGAGGACGAGAAACGCAGCTTGTCCGGCAGTAGACGCCGGTGGTGACGACGCCGCGGAACGCGAGCGCTGTCGCCGTAACCGATGTTTCCGCGGCGTCCGCCATCAGGCTGGGTTCCTCTGCATCGAGCCGAACGGATTATCGATCAGGTAGCGCCAGAGGCCGTCCGATCCCCTCCGCGCGATATCGGTGGCTGTCGCGACCATGTTGATCTCGGTACCATCCCTTGCCGTTCCGACATACGACCAGTCGAGGATAAGAGACGCAACGTCGCCGGCGACGAACAGGTGGCGCTGGGTGATCGACATCTGCAGGCCGAGGCTGAAGTACTTCGCGAGCTCCTTGCCGATGGCTTCTCTGCCGACATGCGGCATTCCGGAAGCATCGACGATCATCCCTTCGGCGTCGTAGAAGCCGAGCATGGTCTCGACGTCCAGCGAATTGAGGTGGGCGAGAAGTGCGGGGACGATGCCCTCTGGCGTCGACGAGAGTTGTAGTTTGGTCGTCATTGTTGCTCCTGCAATGTGTTTCAGCTCGTTGTGAGCTTGCCGACTATGGTCAGGCACCGTCCGCCCGAAACTCCGTTTTCTGATCTCATATTTCGATTTTCCAGCAGTCATTTCGATCCCGTATTGACACCGATCTAAATCATAGACATTTTATATCCACGATTAGGAGATGCAACATGAAACTGAGCGAAGGCGTAGAACAGGCCATCCATTGCGTGGCGTTCCTGGCCGGCTTGTCTGAGGACGGCGTGCTTTCGGCGGCCGCCCTGGCGGAATTGCACGGCGTTTCGACGAGCTACCTCTTGAAGCACCTGCAGTCGCTTTCGGGCGCCGGGATCGTCGCGACGACGCCGGGCCCGAAGGGCGGCTACCGTCTGGCCAGGGCGCCGAAGGACATCAGCCTTCTCGACATCGTCCTCGCGGTCGAGGGTCCAGCGCCCGCGTTCCGATGCGCAGAGATCCGCCAGCGTGGACCGAACCCTCTTCCGCAGCGCTACTTCACCAAGCCCTGCCAGATCAACGCCGCGATGCTGAAGGCCGAGAAGGCCTATCGCGCGGAACTCGCCAAGGTGTCCGTCGCGGGCCTTCTGGCGGACCTCGGCGCAGACGACGACGACGGCATCGCCGCTCGCGGATGCGCCTTTCTCGAACTCCACGAACGCAAGACGGGTAATCGCGCCTCGTCATAGGAGAAAGCACCATGACCAAGTTAAAGAAGGTCGTCGTCATCGGCGGGACGGGCCTGATCGGCTCGAAGGCAGTCGAGCTGCTGCAGGATGCCGGCCATGAAGCGGTCGCCGCAAGCTCCCGCAACGGCATCAATGCCTACACGAGAGAAGGACTGGAAGCCGCCCTCGCGGGCGCCGACGCCGTCATCGACGTTTCGAACATGATGTCGTTCGACAAGGACGTCATCACCGACTTCTTCGAGACGTCCAGCCGGAACTTGACGAGCGCCGAACAGGCCGCGGGCGTGCGCCATCACGTCGCCCTCTCGATCGTCAATGCCGACCAGCTTGGGGCCAATCCTTACATGGCCGGCAAGGTGGCGCAGGAAGAGGCCGTCGCGACCTCGGGCCAGGCCTATTCCATCGTCCGAGCAACGCAGTTCCACGAGTTTATCGAAACCCTGACCGGCGCCTATGCAGCCGACGGCGCGGTGAAGGTGCCGGAAATCGACTTCCAGCCGATCGCGGCCAGCGACGTCGCCGCCGCTCTGGTGGAAGCCGCGCTCGGCGAACCGAAGAATGGAACCATCGATCTTGCGGGACCCGAGCGCGCATCGTTCGAATCCTTTGTCCGGGCGTATCTCGCTGCGAAGGGTGACGGCAGGAAGGTGACCGCAGACGCCGCAGTCGACTACTTCGGCGCCCCTGTCGCCAAAGGCTCACTGGTTCCTGGCGAAGAGTGCATTAAGGGCCGGATCACCATCGCTGAATGGCTGAAGGCTTGAGAGGAGCGCACGATCATGAAGACCATTCTCTATGCGGCTGCGGCACTCGCGGCGTTCCTTGCCACCGCGTCCGCTCATGACGTGAAAAAGTCCGGCCTCGCATACGACACGAAGGATGCCAAGGTGACCCTCGTCTACGAGCATCCCCTGCCCGACGTTCCCGGCAAGAGCGTCAAGGGCGTCCTCGTCGAGTATGGCCCCGGCGGCTACAGCTCCGCCCACACGCATGCGAAGTCCGCGCTGATCTACGCCACGGTCCTTGAGGGAGCGATCCAGAGCGCCGTGAACGGTGGCGAGACGAAGACCTTTACCGCCGGCCAGAACTTCACCGAGCTGCCGGGAGACCGCCACGACGTCAGCGCCAATGCCAGCAAGATCGAACCGGCGAAGCTGCTCGCCGTCTTCGTCGTCGATACCGACGACATCGTCCTGACGACGCCGCGCAAGCCGTAGAGCGTCCCTCCGAAAACCATTCGCTAAACCACAGATCACCCGACGACGGCTTCTCCGGCGAATGGAAAGCCGCGTCCTCAAGAAAGGAAAACAAGATGTCCCGAATGAATTGGTCCGAAGTCGCCCCCGAGGGTGCCAAGGCGCTCTTCGGTGTTCACCACTATGTCACCGCCAAGACAAACCTGCCGGCCGAGCTAGTCCACCTCGTTTTCCTGCGCGTGTCGCAGATCAACGGCTGCGCCCACTGCATCGACATGCATAGCCGCGATCTGCGCAAGACGATGTCCGTCGACAAGATCACGCTGGTTCCGGTGTGGCACGAGGTGCCTCACCTGTTCAACGACCAGGAACGCGCCGCTCTCGCCTGGGCAGAGGAAGTGACCAACGTCAGCCAGACCCATGCGTCGGACGAGGCTTATGCCGCTGCCGCTGCAGCTTTCGAACCGAAGGATCTGGTCGATCTGACGATCACCATCGCTGCGATGAACGCCTTCAATCGGCTTGGTGCACCGTTCCGTCTTCCGGTGGCCGCAAAGGCTTGATCAGGCCCACAACACTCGGGAAGGAAGTAGCCTGCCGAACCGCGCAAAGGTTCTGCAGGTTGCGCCAACTACAGCGGCGATGAGACTATCCGCGTCGCCATCCCCCAGAGACGAAAAGCGTTCTCCGGGTCGACTGCGTATCGTGCCACTCCCCTGAACGGCCCGGCTCCACGCTCGTCGACGAGAGGAGCCTCCTGGCAGTCGTCGAAATATCTGCCGGAAATTCCCTCCACAAGCGGCGAGCCCGCGAGCAGCACCGACGTTGACGCCCCCTGCTCTGTCGTCTTGCGCAGATGCTCGGGCGTCCGAAGACCGCCGGTGTGCTTCTGAAGGCCGGTTGCGATCGCTCCGGGGTTGCAAGCGTTCGACGTGATGCCGTCGCCGGCCCAATTGTTCGTAATCCCCACGGCCATCAGAATGCAGGCCGTCTTCGATTGCCCATAGGCGAGCAGCGGATCGTATGGAATGAAGCGGAAGTCGGGATCGTCCCAGAACACGGGCGCAAACAGGTTGCCCGTCGACGCGATGGAAACGACGCGGGCGCCGTTCGCACTGGCCAGATGCTTCCGTAGGCCGAGCGCAAGCGCGAAGTGACCTAGATAGTTGGTGGCGAACTGCATCTCCCGACCTTCAGAGGTCCTCTGCAGTTCCGGAATGGCCATGACACCGGCGTTGTTGACGAGGACGTGCAGGGGTTCGTCCCAGCTTTCCGTAAATTCCCTAACGGAAAAAAGATCGGAGAGATCAAGGCGACGAACGAACAGCCGAGCGGCGGGCATGGCCTGCCTCATCTCGGTGACAGCTCTCTCAGCCTCGTTCGGACGGCGGGCCGCAATCGTCACGGCCGCGCCTGCGGCGGCTAGAGCGCGGCTTGTCTCCAGCCCGATACCCGCAGCACCTCCGGTCACGATGATATTCTGCCCGGTAAGGTCGACACCTTCCAGAACGTCGGAGGCGGTCGATGAAAACCCAAATGGGATGGATGAAGTCATGGTCGTACTCCTTCAGACATTCGACTTGCCCGGAAGATAAACGCGTGGCATTCGTGAACTAGATGGCAGACGCTACACACAATGATGAGATAATTCGAACAGTGAGTTCGCTTCCGCCGGGCGAGCTTGCGGCTTTCCTTGCCGTTGCCGAGTACGGAGGGTTTCGTGCCGCCTCAAGAACGCTCGGCCAGACGCCGTCGGCTGTCAACGGCGGAGTAAAAACCGGCCATTCGCCGGAGCAAAAGTCGGCCACTGTGGCGGCGGCCTGAGACCTCCGGAAGGGCGTAGCCCGAGCGGGGGTCTCAGGCGCCGCGGCGATTTTTTGCGGGAGCGTTTCAGCCGGCCTTTCGGGCGCGACTTTGGGCGAGACGATAGCTGTCGCCGTTCATCTCGAGGATGCTGACGTGGTGGGTGATGCGATCGAGCAGCGCGCCGGTGAGACGTTCGGATCCCAGTGTTTCCGTCCATTCGTCGAAGGGCAGATTGCTGGTAATGAGGGTAGCCCCGCGCTCGTAACGCTGAGAGATCAGCTCGAACAGCAGTTCCGCGCCGGTCTTTGACAGCGGCACGAAGCCCAATTCGTCGATGATCAGCAGCTTGTATGCGGCCATCTGCTTCTGGAGCCGGAGCAGACGTCGCTCGTCACGCGCCTCCATCATCTCGCTGACCACGGCGGCGGCCGTCGTGAAGCCGACGGACAGGCCTTTCTGGCATGCGGCCAAGCCGAGGCCGAGAGCCACATGCGTCTTGCCTGTGCCGCTTGGGCCGAGAGCAATGACGTTCTCGCGCCGCTCGATCCATTCGCAGCGTGCCAGTTCCAGCACCTGCATCTTGTTGAGCTTGGGAATGGCGGCAAAGTCGAAGCTGTCGAGGCTTTTGACGACGGGGAATTTGGCCGCCTTGATCCGGCGTTCGACTTTGCGGCGATCGCGCTCGATCATCTCCCGCTCGGCAAGCCGGAAGAGGTATCCGACATGATCGACACCTTCGGTGGCGCAGAGCCGGGCCAACTTCTGGTGCTCGCGCTGGAAGGTCGGCAACTTCAGGGCCTTGAGATAATGGGCGAGCAGGATGTCGGGTGCTTCGGTGCTCATGCCGCTTCTCCCGCATCAGATGACAAGAGGCGCATATAGGCTTTCGCCGAGGTCTTCTCGACCGTCGCCCGCGGCAGGTAGGGATAGATCGACAGGTCCAATCGCGGCGGCCGGCGCTCGACCCGGCACAGGATTAGATGCTTGACCGCATCGAAGCCGATCGCGCCGAGCTGGATTGCCTGCTTCACGGCCGCATGCAGGTCGGCAAGGTCGAAGCTCTCCAGTAGGCGCAGGACCTGCACATATTCCCGCCGCCCATGCTTTGCCATGCGGCCTTCCATCAGGCGGCGCAGCGTCGCGAACTCGTCCGGCAGGTCCCAGCCCTGCAGAGGAGTGGCCTGATCCAATGCATTGATCTTCTGCTCGATTAGCGGCAGGTAATGGACAGGATCGAAGACGACGTCCTCCCGCTCCCAGCTCCGCAGATGGTCGGCAATGATCTCGCCGCGGCAGCCGATCACCACCTTGTCGACATAGCCCCGAACCCAGACATCCTGGTGGCCGTAGGCGACCGGCACGGAATAGTCGTTCGTCTTATAACGGACGAGCGACTGGGCCGTCACAACAGCGCTGGTCTGGTCGCAGGCATCAAACGGCGACGCCGGCAAAGGTCGCATGGCTGCCAAATCCCGCTGCAATCGTTCGCCGATCATCTCGCTCTCACCGCGCAGCTTGTCGCGCTGGCGTTTGCGGCACTGCTCCTCCAGAAAAGCGTTGAAGGCATCCCATGTCGGAAACTGCGGGATCGGCACCATGAAGTTGCGCCGAGCATAGGGCTTTGAACCTGTCCAGTTCCTGTCTGGCCTCGCAGATTGTTTCTGCCGCTATGCGCTTCGAGCCACTATGGCTCGAGCCTCAGTTGAGCGACTATCAAGGGCACGCCTCATGGTGCTTTCCAGGCGGGATGCTTTGTGGTTGTTGGACGGGACAGAGTTGGGGTTGACCCCGCTCATCGTTAAGCTATGCAAAGACGCACCGCTTCAATATGGTGCCCGACGCAACGGACGGGGTTTTTTGTGAGCGCGCTTCTTACTCGGGTCAAGACAGGTATTGCCGGACTGGACAGGATTCTGGACGGAGGCTTGGTCGATGGAGCGTCCTACATCGTCCAAGGCCAGCCAGGCGCAGGCAAGACGGTGCTCGCCAACCAGATCGCTTTCTCCGGCATGGAGGCGGGCCGCAAGGTACTTTACATCACACTGTTGGCTGAAACCCACGACAGACTGTTTTCGTCGCTCGGCACTTTCGATTTCTTCGATCGCTCGCGGTTGGGCCGTGACATCACCTATTTGAGCGTGTTCCAGACCCTTCGCGATGAAGGCTTGTCCGCAGTCGTGAAGCTGATCCGAGAGGAGACTCGCCGCAATCAATCCACGTTGCTTGTATTCGATGGCCTTCTTAGCGCGCGCGACAGAGTGCATTCGGATCTCGACGTCAAGACATTCGTAGCAGAGGTTCAAAGCCAGGCGGCGTTCGTCGGGTGTACGGTTTTGTTTCTGACGAGCTCGAGAGTGTCAGACGATAGCCCCGAGCACACCATGGTCGATGGGGTTATCGAGCTCCATGAAGAGCTTGCAGGCGTGAGATCGGTGCGAAGGGTGCAGGTTCGAAAGTCGCGCGGCACGGCAGCCATTGGTGGGCTTCACCAGTTTGAGATTACGGCAAATGGCGTCACCGTCTATCCAAGGATAGAGGCTGTTTGTGGCTCGGTCGAAGACAAAACTGCGGAAGTCGCCTCGATCCACTCCGGCGTGCAAAACCTCGATGAAATGATCGGCGGTGGAATTCCCGTTGCGTCGTTCACCTTGCTGTTCGGGCCGACGGGAAGCGGCAAGACGTCATTCGGTTTGAATTTCCTTGCGCAAGCGAGTGCGCAAGAGCGCTCGCTACACTTCGGATTTTACGAGACGCAAGCCCGGTTGCTGGCGAAATCGAGGGTACTCGGCAACACTCTTGACGCAGCATATGCAGCCGGTCATGTTGACTTTGCATGCCACCCCCTGACTGAAAACCTCCTGGACAAACTCGGTCATTCCCTGCTGCGGAAGGTCAAGGAAGGCAACATCAAGAGACTGTTTATCGATGGCCTGGGCGGGTTCGAGCGCGCAGCGATCCATCGGCCTCGGCTGGTGGAATATTTCACAGCGTTGGCTAACGAGCTGCGTGCCGCTGGCACGACCACTGTAGCGACGTGGGAGATGCAGAGCATATTCGGGCCAAATGTTGCAGTACCGGGCCCAGAAATATCGGGAATCGTTGATAATCTCATCATGCTGCGGCACATCGAGCTGGAATCAACCCTGAAGCGCGCTATCTCCGTGCTCAAAGTGCGAGACGCGGATTTCGACCCGCGGATCCATGAGATGAAATTCGGGAACCGTGGGCTCGAAGTTGCGTTACCGCTCAGGCCGGTTGCGGGAGCTGCGACAGGCATCGCTCAGCCCCTGGAGCAGTGATCGGCCATGGTGAGATTGCATCGAGATGTCCAAAGATGGCGATGATTGTAATCGCCGAGGATGAGTTTCTGATCGCTGATATGCTTGCCATGTATCTGGAAGATGCCGGGCACGAAGCGATCGTACATCGCAATGGCGACGCAGCGCTCCAATACATTCAGGGTAATCCCGTGGACCTCTTGATAACCGATTTCATGATGCCAAAAATGACGGGGCTGGAGCTGGCAACAGCCGTCCGAGCCATACCGGCGAAGAGCGATCTTCCGATCATACTGGTCAGCGGTGCGCAGACGTCCATCGGTCGTGCTCACCCGGCGCTATTCGACGTCGTTCTCGACAAGCCATATTCCCTGGAAAAGCTGCTGAGTATTGCAGAGGACCTGATGCGCGAGGGCCGACCGGGTTAAAGTCAGCGGACTTAACACTTCCGATAGTAAGGCGCACCAGAGCGTAGCTCAACTTAGCGCCGCGCTACCGATGCTTTGAGCTTCCAAAAGGCCAATCCACACAATCCTGCTCACCAGGCTACACGTCACGGCTTTCGCTTCTAGGCCCCAAACTACCGAATAACTCAATTATCCGCGCTTCTAAGGATTGAATAGCCCCTAGATTTGTAGATGCCTTCTTTCCTAATTTTGAGGCAGGAAGAACATCATGAGCAAATCGAATTTCAGCGAAGATTTTAAGCGCGACGCTGTGCGTCAGATCACGGAACGAGGCTATCCGGTTGCGGAGGTTTCTCAGCGCCTCGGCGTTAGCCAGCATTCCCTTTATGAGTGGAAGAAGAAGTTTGCTGCCTCGAACGCCAAAGGCAACGACGAGGCCGAGGAGATCAGGCGACTGAAGAAGGAACTGGCTCGCGTCACCGAGGAGCGAGACATCTTAAAAAAAGCGGCCGCGTATTTCGCCAGGGATGCAAAGTGAAGTACGCGTTCATTGCCCTGCATCGCTTGCAGTTTTCGGTGCGGACGATGTGCCGTCTCCTGCGGGTTCAGCCGAGTGGATTTTACGCTTGGCTGAAGAACCCGCTGAGCAGGCGAGCCAACGAGGACAAGCGACAGACCGATCTGCTCCTGAAGGCATGGGAAGAGAGCGGCAAGGTCTACGGGTATCGCAAGCTGCACGACGACCTTCTCGATCAGGGCGAGATGTGCTGCCCGAACCGGTTCGCGCGTCTGACGCGTCTCGCCGGGATCAAGGCGCAGATCGGCTACAAACGCCGTCCCGGCGTCTATGGCGGCAGGCCTGCCGTCGCTATCGAGAACACGCTCGACCGGCAATTCGACGTCTCGGCTCCGGACAAGGCCTGGGTCACGGACATCACCTACATCCGAACCTGCGAGGGCTTCGCTTACCTTGCGGTTGTCATCGACCTCTATTCCCGTCGGGTTATCGGCTGGGCGATGCAGAGCCGACAGACAACGGACGTCGTATTGCAGGCTTTGCTCATGGCGGTGTGGAGGCGAAAGCCGAAGGACAAGGTGCTGGTTCATTCGGATCAAGGCTCGCAGTTCACCAGCATGGACTGGGCCTCGTTCCTCAAGCACCACAATCTGGTTCACTCGATGAGCGGACGCGGCAACTGCCATGAAAATGCGGTGGCCGAGAGCTTCTTCAATCTTCTGAAGCGGGAGAGGATACGTCGCAGGGTCTATCGTTCACGCGATGAACCTCGCCAGGATGTGTTCGACTACATCGAGATGTTCTACAACCCGAAACGCAAGCACGTCAGAAACGGAATGCTGTCGCCCGTCGAGTTCGAGACGCGGCAGAAAATCTAACCCGAGGGTGTCTACGAAACTCGGGGCTATTCAACCCTAACCGCTCGGACCCGGGCCGCCTCACTCAGAGTCATCAGGATTTTCGGGATATTTTTGTCGCTGATGAAAGCGTAAGACTTCCCGCACCAGCCCCGCGGAAATCGGTTTTGCAATAAAACTGACGTTGCTCGGTAAATCATCCGGTCCGGGACGGCACGCTCCAGAAGCGACGATAACCTGAATATGGGGCCATCGCTCTTCAACTTGACGAGCAAGGTCAAGGCCATTGAGTCGCCCAGGCATCTGAACATCTGTGAACAGAAGCTGTAGACTCGAATGGCGCTCGAGGAATGCTAAAGCCTCATCGGCCGACGATGCTTCAAGTACCGCATAACCTTCATCGCTGATCATGTCGGACGTATCCATCAAAATCAGGGGCTCATCGTCAACAACAAGGGCGATAGGCGGACGCAACTTCACGAATCCGGAGTTTTCCATGGTTGGGAAGCAACTCGGAGGCCGTTGGTTCCCGCTGATCGAAAATTCACCTCGATTTCACCTCACCTCGTTCCCGACATTCGCAATCGCTCATTTCCATGGTTGACGGCGAACAGTTTGCGTTATTCCGTTGGTTGCGCCATAGACTGTATGATCAAGAGCAACTCCTTGCGTTGCAGGCTCAGCTCACAAGTTCACGAGGTTGGAAACGCATGGCACTGGTGAAAACTTCTCAGTTGGGAGCAAAGGCAAATTCACCGAAGGCCGACCCGAAGGGAGCTGTGGCAGAGCCAAATACCAAACTGATCAGCCGACGATCGCAGGATCGTTCCCGCGTTCGACAGCAACAGGCGGCCGAGCGTATTGGTGCTGCGACAGAACAGCTCGCGACCGGCGTGGCGGAAGCGGCAGCGGCAGCGGAAGAGTTGCGCCGGGCGCTGGAGCAGATCGCCAGTGGCGCCGAAGAAGCGGCAGGTGCGGCGCATCAGTCTCTGTCCGCCACTACCCATCTTGCGGCACGGTTTTCCGACGCTCGGACGCAGGCCGAAGCCGCGCGGCAGCGCACGGAAGAAGCTCAGACCTCGATATTTGAATCTGCCGCTCAGATCGATGCTTCCATTTCCGCGATCGACGCTAATGCTTCACGGCAGATCGCGTCTGTTGCGGTCATCGACAGGCTGCAGGCCCAGGCGGAAAGTATCGGGACGACGACCACCGCGGTGGCTGATATCGCGGACCGGACTAATCTTCTGGCGCTCAATGCCGCGATTGAGGCAGCGCGGGCCGGAGATGAAGGGCGAGGGTTCGCGGTGGTTGCGGACGAGGTGCGATCGCTGGCGGAGATTGCGGAGCGAAGCTCTCGCGATGTCAATCGACATGCTGAGACAATAGTCGATGGCATTCGCCGCATTGCCGACGGTATCAAGTCCGCGGCTTCCAAGGCGCAGGAACAGACGCTGACGGGCCGCAGGGTCGCCGCCGAACTGCAAGACATCCGCTCTGGCCTTTCAGCCCTTTCGCAAAATAGCCAGATGATCCTTATTGCTGCCGTCGAGGCGGAAGGAGCCACGCGGGAGGCGCAGAAGGGTGCCGAAGCTGTGGCGGCCGCGGCCGAAGAGCAGTCGGCCGCTGCGGCAGAAGCACAGCGTGCGGTCCAGCAACAAAGCGCAGCCCTTGAAGAGAGCCAGCAGACAGCACGGTCGCTGGCAACGCTTGCCGACGACCTGATGACCGAAGGCAGTCGGGCGTCACGAACCGAGGAACTGAGTTCGGCTGCAGAGGAGCTGTCCGCAACGGTTCAGGAGCTTTCCGGGGCGGCAGGCGAAATTCTGATCGCGATCGAGCAGATCAGCCGTGGGGCCGAAGCACAGGCGGCTGCCACGCAGCAGGCCAATGCGGCCATGACTCAGATCGAAAAGAGCGCTTCCCAGACGCAGGAGAGCGCCGAGCAGGCGAGCCAGCGGGCCGAGGAGATCAAGACGTTCCTTGCCAGAAACAAGGCAGGTTTGAGCGGTATTGCAGTCGGCGCTTCCGACGCGCTGAGCGAAACGCGCAATGCCTTGAAGGAACTGAATTCGCTCGGCGAGATCGGTTTTCAGATCGAGCGCACCGTGGACCGGATCGTACTCGTCGCAGTGCAGACCAGCATGCTGGCGGTTAGCGGTTCGGTGGAGGCGTCAAGGGCTGGCGAGGCAGGGCGCGGATTTGCGATCGTCTCGACGGATATCCGCAAACTCGCCCAGGATGCCGCCGAGAACATCGATGGCATCAAGGATATCGTGCGGCAGATCCAGGTGCAGATTGCTGCCGTGGAGCGGGAACTCGAAATGATCGGCGTCGCCTCCGAGGCCGAGATCGCCAAGAACAAGCAGATCGTCGACCGACTGGTCGCGGCGGAAGCCAATGTGGACCTGACGGTGCGCGGCAACGCATCGATCCTCGATGCGACGCAGGCGATCCTGGTCGCCGCCAAGCAGGTTCAGGCCGGAACGCAACAGATTGCCTCTGTGGCGCAGGAGGCGAGCGCCGCCTCCGGGCAGGCCGCAACCGCGGCGAGGCAGCAATCCCGCGGGGCGGAAGATCTGGCGGCGGCGGTCGAGGAAATCGCATCGCTGGCGGACGAACTCCAGATGTCCGGAAACTGACGCCATGGTAGGGTCATCCTCCCCGGCGGATGTCGATCGGCGGCTGGTATTTCGGGTCGGAGAGCAGAGCCACGAGATCGATGCGCGCCTTGTGTTGGAGGTCGTGAAGGTGCCGCATATCACCCGGGTGCCGCATGGGCCCGAGGCGCTAGCCGGCATTGCCAATCTTCGCGGCAAGCCGGTTCCGGTCCTGTCGATGGGCAAGGTTTTGAACGGCAGCCATAGTGCGCGCCGGGACGGCAAGATCATCGTTTACGACCACGGTGGCGCCGTGGGTCTTCTCGTCGATGACGTGCTGCGGCTTTCGGCCGATGCAACGGCCGCACCGCCTCAGGATCTGAATGGCCTGCTGGATGCCGCGTTCAAGGTGACGAGGCGCGCGCCGTCTGAACGGACCGCCCATGGCGACCGTGGTAAAGAGGTGGAGGTGAGCGCTCAACTCATCGCCTTGCTATCGTTTCGCGTCGCCGGGCAGCTCTATGGCCTGCCGCTCGACGATATCCGCGAGGTCGCGACGCTAACCGGCGATATCGCGGTCATTCCGAATGCCGCGTCGGCAGTGGTCGGGCTCATTCCGATGCGCAACAGTGTTCTGCCCGTGGTGTCGCTGGCATCGCTTCTCGGCCTCGAAGGCGCGCATTCGGCGGGCGAGGGCTCCCGCATCATTGTCGTTGAGCACGGGGGTGATCTTGTGGGTGTGGTCGTGGATGGCATGGATGTCATTCGCCGTCTTCCCGAGGATGCCATCGATACGGTCCCAGTCGTTTTGCAGCGCGGGCGCGGCGATGCGCAGATCGAGGCGATCGGCCGGATTGCCGATGGCGGACTGCTGATCTCCATCCTGTCGCCGGAAAAACTGTTCGGCCACCATGCCGTCACCCAGGCGATCGGCCAGAATACAGGAGCCAAACCGATGGGAACGACGCGTGAGAGGCAGGACACGTTCGAACAGTTCCTGATCTTCCAGCTCGGCGACGAAAATTACGGCCTGCCGATCGGATCGGTCGGCGAGGTCGTCAGGGTTCCGAACGAGATCACCCGCATGCCCGGCGCGCCGGCCTTCGTGATGGGCGTCATCAATCTGCGCGGCAAGGCCATTCCGCTGATCGACCAGCGCACCCGTTTCGACACGCCGGCCCAGGCGCAGACGGCCAAGGCGCGCGCCATCATCGTGACGCTCGGCACGTTGCAGGCCGGTTTCGTGGTGGATGGCGTATCGGAAGTAAAGGCCGTTTCCTCGGCCGCATTGTCGGCGGCGCCTGAATTCTCCTCCGATCGGACGGACGTCTTCGATCGCATCGCCCATATCGAAACCGACGGCAGGATGATCCTGCTCATCGATCCGCAGGAGCTTCTGAGCCGGGCGGAACGAGATATCGTGGCGGCGATCGCTGACGACAAGACGGCGGTGGCCGGTCCGTGATCCGTCTTCTCATTGTCGAGGATTCCGCGCTGATGCGGAAACTGCTTGGCCAGATCTTCACTGCCGAAGGGGATTTCGGGATCGCATTCGCCCGCGACGGCGCTGAAGCCCTGAAGGTCATTTCGAGCTTCCAGCCCGACGTGGTGACCCTCGATATCCATATGCCGCTGATGGATGGGCTCGCCTGTCTCGATCGCATCATGCTGGAACATCCGTGCCCGGTGGTGATGGTATCGTCGCTGACGGAGGAGGGCGCGGAGGAGACCTTGGCGGCGCTGGAGATCGGCGCGGTCGATTTCATCGCCAAGCCCGGCGGCGCGATTTCGCTATCGATCGATGAACTTGCCCCGCGTCTCGTCGAAAAGGTTCGGATGGCCGCGACGGTACGGATCCGGCGCAGCCGGCGGCTTGCCGAGCGCGTTCGGCTGACGCAGGTTATTCCATCGCAATCGACAATTCCGTCTCGCGGCCGTGGTCTCACCTCTCAACAACGGGGTCGGGATTCAAGCCGATCCGGCCTCGTGCTGATCGGCACATCGACCGGCGGCCCGCCGGCACTCGATGCTGTGCTTGCCCAATTACCCGCCGGCTTCGGCTGGCCGGTGGTCGTGGCGCAGCACATGCCGGCCTCGTTTACCGGCCCCTTGGCCCGGCGGCTGGACAAGATCTGCGCCTTGACCGTCAGCGAGGTCAGTCAGCAGACGAAGCTGGAGCCGGGCAATATCTATATCGCCAAGGGGGATGCGGATATCGTCATCTCCTCGCGTGCCGGGTCGCTGGTGGCAATGGCGGCTCCGAGCGACCAGGCCTATCGGTGGCATCCGAGCGTCGACCGGATGGTACGCTCGGCGATGAAACATGTGCCGGCAACCGATCTCGTCGGAATCCTGATGACCGGCATGGGAAATGACGGGGCCGCCGCCATGGCCGATCTACACGCCGCCGGTGGCTACACGATTGCCGAATCCGAGGAGACGTCGGTCGTCTGGGGCATGCCGGGAGAGCTGGTGCGCCTCAATGGCGCGAGCGAGATCAGACGCGTCGAAGACATAGGGTCCGCACTGCTGGATCGGGTCTGCTGATGGTGATCCCTCCGGCCAATTCGGGAAATTTTGGTGCCGACCCGCTTTCGGGCGCCGATCTCGAGGAAATCTGCGCCATCATCTACCAGCGCAGCGGCATGGTGTTCGGAGAGACCAAGCGTTATTATATCGAGCGCCGCGTCACCGACCTGATCAGCCAGCGTAAGGCCCAGTCGGCCAGGAACTACATTTCCATCCTGCGCGGCGACCTGCGCGAGACCGAGTTGCTGATCAATAGCTTCACCGTCAACGAAACCTACTTCTATCGCGAGCAGCACCAGCTTGCCTGCCTCAGCAATTCCATCCTGCCAGATGTGATCAAAGCGAAAGGGCCGGGCGATCGTATACGCATCTGGTCCATGCCCTGTTCAAGCGGCGAGGAGCCCTATTCGATCGCCATCTGGCTGCTCGAGAACTGGCCGCTGGTGGATGCCTATAATATCGAGATCACCGGTTCGGATATCGACACCGCCATCCTGCGGCAGGCGGTGGACGGCTATTACGGGCAGCGGTCGCTTTCGAAGATCCCGAAAGATATCCTTGACCGGTATTTCGAACCCGAAAAGGATCAGCAACGTCGGCTGATCGGCGATTTGCGGGAATCCGTCACCTTTGCCAAGGGCAATATCGTCGATCGGCCAAGCCTTGCGGCACTCGGGCGTTTCGATGTGATATTCTGCCGAAACCTGCTGATCTATTTCGATGAGGCGGCGCGCGAAATCGCCGCGCGCAATATTCATGAACTACTTTATCCCCGCGGCTATATCTGCCTCGGCCATACGGAATCCATGTCGCGCATTTCGGAGACCTTTGAGCCGGTCCGCTTTCCCGACGCCATCGTCTATCGAGAGGCGGGAGACAAATGAATGGATGAATTGATCGCCCAATTCGCCATCGAGGCGCGAGAACTGGTCCAGCAAGCTTCGGAAGATCTGCTGTCGCTGGAGGCCGATCCACAGAAACGCAAAAGGCTGGAAAGCGCCTTTCGGGCGATCCATACGCTGAAGGGCTCGGTCGGCCTTTTCGATTTCGGCCCGATGCTCAAAATATTGCATCAGGCCGAGGATCTGCTGTCGCAGGCGCGCGCCGGCAAGATTGTCGTGGACGCAACGCTGATCGATCCGCTTCTTGCGGTGATTGAATGGGTCGATAGCAGTATCGAAGGCATTTCCGAGACCGGTCGTCTGTCTGAAGCGCAGGAAAAGCAGGCTCCGAGGCTTCTGAGGCTGGTGAACGGCGAAATGACCGAGCGCGACGCCGGGGAGACTGCCCTTGCGCCCACGGCAATTCCGGATTGGGCGCTGTCCCTACAACAACAGGTTCCCCTAGCGGATGCGGCAGCAACCGTGATCGCCATCCGTTACGAGCCGCATCCCGAATGTTTCTTCAACGGTGACGATCCGCTGGCGACGATATCGCGGCTTTCGGACCTCAGGCATCTGGCCCTTTCGCTCAGGGAGCCGCTGCCGGCGCCGCAGGATTACGATCCGTTCCGTTGCAATCTGCTGATCGAGGCCGTTTCGGGCGGTTCGCTGGCCGAAGCGGAAGGCGTGTTCCGGTTGATCCCCGATCAGGTCAAGCTTTTCACCTTGCCCGGAGGACCTCTTGAGCAGACGTCCGCTCAGCCGGATGTATCGGCAGACCGCCCCACGGATCGTCAGTCGACAACCATGCGGGTCGATTCCGCGCGCATCGACAAGCTGGTGGAGATCGCCGGCGAGCTGATCACCGCCAAGAACGGCCTCGTGCCGCTGGCGGATGAAGCGCGCAGCCATGGCAATGGCCAGCTCGCGAGACGCATCCTCGCCAACCACCACGAGATCGAGCGTCTGGTCGCCTCGCTCTATAGCGCCGTCACCCAGGCGCGGATGATCCCGCTCGAACACACATTCCGCCGTTTTCCGCGGCTGGTGCGGGAAACATCGGCAAGGCTCGGCAAAGCGCTCGACCTGATCATCGAGGGCGAGTCTGTCGAAGCCGACAGGGAAATCATCGAGAACCTGTTCGAACCCTTGCTGCATCTCATTCGAAACGGTCTCGACCACGGCATCGAGCCGGAAGCCGACCGGCTGCAGCAGTCCAAGCCCGCGCGGGGTCGCCTCCTGTTGCGCGCCCGGCAGCGTGGCGACCAGATCGAGATCGAAGTGGCCGACGATGGCCGCGGCATGGATCCGCAGCGGGTCCGGGCGACAGCGATCGATCGCGGCCTGATATCCAAGGGCCAGGCATCAGCTCTCTCCGACCGGGACATTCTGCAATTCGTCTTCGCGCCCGGCTTTTCCACCACATCCTCTGTCTCCGACCTGTCCGGCCGTGGGGTAGGGCTTGATGCCGTCCAGAGCTCCCTCAAAGGGCTTGGTGGGACGCTCGAGCTGCAAAGCACCGTCGGAATGGGCACGTCCTTCGTCCTGAAGCTGCCGGTCAGCTTTTCGATGACGCAATTGATGGTCGTTCAGGTCGGCGACGAGCGTTATGGCATCCCCATTTCGGATGTCATCGAGACACAAAAGCTGCCGGCGAGCGCCGTTCAATCCGTCCGGGCGGGGAAGGCCTTCGTGCTGCGCAACCGGACAATACCCCTGCTGCATCTCGGCGAACTCCTGCAGATGCAATCGTCGAGCGCGCATTCCAGCGATTTCAAGGTGCTGATCGTGCAGGCCGGGGGAG
Source organism: Shinella curvata (assembly GCF_022899935.1). GTDB lineage: Bacteria > Pseudomonadota > Alphaproteobacteria > Rhizobiales > Rhizobiaceae > Shinella > Shinella curvata. The sequence continues at coordinate 139,032 of NZ_JALJCJ010000009.1, read as the reverse complement.
ACCAGATCGGCGTCGCCGTCGATTCAATTGCCGAGCGCGCCGAGACATTGACCCGGCCGCTGGCCGGGCTGCTGCAGGGCGTGCCCGGGATTGCAGGGACGACGCTGCTCGGGGATGGAAAGGTCTTGCTTGTGCTGAACATGGAGGAGCTGGTGCAATGACGATGAGCTTTAGTGATGGCGTCGTCGTCCTCTCTGGAAAATGCGGTATCGACGAAGCGGAGGCACTCGTCAGCTATCTCAGCAGTCATCCGGAGGCCGTTGTTGATGTGGCGGCAGCGACTGAAATTCACACAGCGCTATGGCAAACGCTCATGGTATTTATGCCAACGGTCTCGGGTTTTCCCGTATCACCTTCAGCGGCCGCCGACCTATTGCCTTGCCTGCTTGATTTTTTGAAGCAAGGCTCGAAAGCCACGGCGGCAAACTTGCGGAGCTAGGCGCGGCCTCGTACAGATAGGTATCTCTGGCTTACAAAGCCTGCGAAATGATGGAGCATCGAATGGCAGTCACTGTCCTCATGGTGGACGACAGCAAATTAGCCCGGATCGTGGCTGGCAAGGCGATTGCGGCATTGCAGCCTGACTGGACACGCGTTGAGGCAGGAAACGCCGCCGATGCCCTGGAAATTGTAGGCTCTCGGCATATTGATGTCGCAGTACTGGACTTCAATATGCCGGACAAGGATGGTCTTGAGTTGGCAAAAGAACTTCGCGCTTTGCATCCGAACATGCCGATTGCCGTCATCACAGCAAACGTTCAGGACGAAATCATTGCCGCTGTCCGGGCGTTGAACGGCACCTTCGTAGCCAAGCCAGTTACCGAAGAGGCTCTAAGCGGCTTCATTTTCGGTGCAGCGCTCCGGCTTAGGACCGCCGGTCTATGAGCGATGCTACACTAACGCTCGACGATCTTGAACGTGATGCACTGACCGAGCTCGTTAACATCGGCGTCAGCCGTGCGGCGGCAAGTTTGCGTAAAATGGTCAACAAGCAGGTCATCCTGTCTGTTCCGTCTGTCGAGATTGTCACTCGGAAATCTGCAGCCTCTCTGATTGGTCAACGGGAAAACGAAGGTCTCATCGCCGTCCACCAACAATTCGAAGGCCCTTTTTCCGGCCGCGCGCTTCTCATCTTTCCTGAAAGCAACGGGCTCTCCCTCGTTCGTGCCATTGTCGGCGACGAGATGGGCGAAGCCGACCTTGCCGATATGGAAGAAGAAGCACTTGCGGAGACCGGCAACGTCATCCTGAATGGTTGTCTTGGCTCGATGGCGAACATGCTGCAGCATACGCTGAAGATGTCGTTACCCGGCGTTCGCCGGGGAAACAGTACCATTTTGTTCGATGTCCTTGACAACACCAGCGACCAAAGCTTCGTGTTGTTTCTCTACATCAACTTTTCCGTCCAGGACCGACAAATTCGCGGGTACATCGCGATGCTGATGGACCTTCCGTCTCTGGAGAAGCTTAAGAAACTTATCGCGGATTTCATCGATCGGGTAATGGCGTGAACGGGGAAATCGTTGTCGATCATCAAAAAACCTGGCGGTAGCGGCCAGTCCGAGCTTGAGCGCATGCGAGATGATATCGTCGTCGCGCGCCGGCAACTGGAACTCGCTCTCGATGTCGCCGGAGCGCCGTGTGCCTGGGAATGGGATATTCGACGCGACCGGCTGGTGGCTGATGCTCGGTTCGCGGCAATCACGAGGCAGGATGCTGTCGCACTTACAGACGGTACATCGACAAACTGCTTCTTCAACTCGATCCATCCTGATGACCTGAAGCGGGTAAAGCTTGCCGTTGCAGGGATCATGGCGGGCTCTGAGATTTTCTCCAAAGACTACAGGCTGTTGAAAGACGATGGCGGGTACAGGTGGGTCCACGCCAATGGCCGCGCGATATTCGATGAGGATGGCAACCCGACGATGTTCGTCGGTAATCTGGTCGACGTTACGGAACAAAAGCGGATCACCGAGGAGCTTCGTGTTGCTCAGACTGCTGGAGGTATCGGCACGTTCGAGCACAGGGTGGGATGGGCGACGATCACCGTCTCAGAACAATTCTGCCGTTTGTTCGGGCTTCACCCCGCTCGGGTGATTCCGGTTGCCACCTTGAATGAACTCATTCATCCCGACGATAGAAGGATAATCGATCTTAGCTTTCCCGATGACCACCAGGACGTCAGCAGCCGTGAATTTCGAATAAGACGCGCCGATAACAATCAGGAGCGATGGTTAACGCGTCGCGGCGAATACGTCGATGACGTTGATTCTGCAGGCCAGCGCTACGTCGGGGTCGTGTACGACGTCACCGACGCCAGGCAGGTGCGCGACAAATTGCAACAAGCCAACGACGAGCTAGCCGGAATAGCGCACGAACGGGAGCAGTTCATTGCTGTGCTCGGCCACGACCTGCGGAACCCGCTCGCGTCCATGTCGGCCGGTTTGCGGGTGATTTCAAAAGACGCGACCGACCAGCGTACGACACGGGTCTTGCGCCTTATGGGCGGAAGCGTACAGCGCATGAGCAGCCTGATAGACGATCTGCTGGATCTCGCTCGCGGGCGTCTTGGAGACGGTATTTCCCTCAATATAACGAAGGGTGGTCGCGTCGAACCGCTCCTCGCAAGAATCGTCAACGAAATACTGGTCGCGCATCCTGAGCGGCTTATCGCAACTGACTTTGATGTGCATCGGCCTGTTAATGTGGACCACGCTAGGTTGGAGCAAATGGTTTCCAATCTCCTCGGGAATGCCATCACGCATGGCGCAAGCGATAAGCCCATCACGCTTTCCGCCAAGACGGAAGGCGATCTGTTCGAGCTCGAAATACGCAACGGCGGCACGAGGATCCCGGAGGCCATCATGAAGCGGCTGTTTCAGCCATTTTCTCGCGGAGAAGAAAACTCGCGCAAGCAAGGGCTCGGGCTCGGGCTTTATATCGCGAGCGAAATTGCAAAGGCGCATGGTGGAACCCTCAACGCAACGTCCGACGACGCGTCGACATCCTTTATCTTCCGAATGCCTTTAGACTGCCAATGAAATCCGACGATCTCGGACGATCCGGCCGCAATTGTACAACCTTTTTGATTTCATGCTCTTGAGGAATGCCGGGATCGCTATCTGCAAGCTCGGCGCAAGAGCTTCCATGAATGTGAACCACCCGGGAGACTTCTTACGAAACACCATGGTCTTAAAACGGAATCGAACCTTCGGCGTCCATAGAGGAAAACGTAAACTTCTGATGGGTGTGCATTTTTTAGTTTCTTGGATAAACACTTGCGTAATCCGGAAGTTCAATCTCGTCAGCACCCGATATGAACAGCTTCGTTGCGATCTGCTTTATCCCTGGTGCTGCGGCTACCCGTAGAACCGCGTGCTGAAGCGCAACTCCGAAACGGGTTTGCGGCTGAAGCATTTTCGGCGCGACCTTTGGCACACCCTGCCCCTTCTCCACGAACGGACGCATGATCTCATCATACCGTTTTAATGCATGCTGGAGTGATGGCCCCTGCGACAGTTCGCCAGCCAGCACGTAAGCACCGACGATGGCGAGTGTCGTGCCGATCCCTGCGATGGGGGTGGCACACCAAGCTGCATCGCCGGTCAAAACGACGCGGCCGCTCGACCAGCGATCCATTTTGACCTGTCGCAAGACGTCGAAATAGAGATCGTTCGTTGTCTCCAAGCCGGCCAACACGCGCGGGGCCTCCCAGCACGCATCGCGGAAAAGATCGACCAGGAACGCTTTCTGCCGTTCCGGTGAAAGCTCATCTTCACCGTCCGCTTCCTTCTGGACAACCAGTATCGCGCGGGTGGTGCCCTTGTTGTCCGGCCTCAGCCAGATACTCCGCCCCTCGCCAGCCGTGTAAATGCGGCAATGGTCATCATCGCTCTGGCCTTTCGGGATTGTGAAGTAACCCATCGTCACGTCTAGCCAGCGCGGCTCGTTTTCCCCTTGAAACACCAGTTCCCGCGTAGAAGAGCCAACACCTTCAGCGACAATAACAAGATCGAAGTCTTCTCGAGCCCCGCTTTCGAATATCACGCTCGCGGCGTCTGCCCCATCTTCGATAGCCTTGATGACGTCGCCGAACCGGAAGCTCACATCATCTCCGCAGGCCTCATATAGAATGCGGGCCAAATCGCCGCGAAGGATTTCAAGCTCAGCGGTCGGCCCTTCCGGGCCGAGTTCCTCAACGTCGAACTCAGCGATTTCGTTGTCGTGCTCGTCGACAAAACGAATACCGGCCTCGCCGGTGCCATTGTCTTTCACCGCCTGCTCAAGGCCCATTTTGGCAAGAACTTTACGGCCGGCGCCCCTAACATCGATGTTCTGGCCGCCATCGCGGAACCCCGGATGCCGTTCGACCACGGTCACATCAAAGCCGCGGCGTTGGAGCCACCACGCAGCCGAAGTGCCGGCAATACTCGCCCCGGCGACCAGGACACGTTTTCTTGCGGGTTCAGCGACCATATATCAGGTGTCCTCGTTCGATGCGGCAGTTGAACCGGAATTGAGTCAGGCTTGTTCCGCCCATTTCGGTTGCACGTAGTCAGTCGTTCTTATTGTCACTCTGCGAAGTGTGCTGCTCGTTCTTCGAGGACTTGAAATTGGTCATTATCCGAAGTGTGGCAAAGGTAACTATTGAAAGCACGATCGCGGTGTCGTAGGCGCCGAGGCCGACAGCGACGCCAATCGCGCCTGTCGCCCAAATGCTGGCGGCTGTCGCCGTGCCCCGTGTGCCGAGCTTACCGACAAGAATTGCTCCGCCACCGATAAAGCCAACGCCGTTGATCAATCCCTCGACGATCCGGGCTGTCGCTTCCGCATTGCCACGGTAATCGTCTCAGTCGCCTGGATAAATCCGCAGGAGGCGATGGCGACAAGCGGGAACGTGCGCAGCCCCGCGCTGCGCTCGTTCTGTTCACGATCCCAGCCAATGGGTAGAGCGAGGACATAAGCGGCGAGCAAGGCGACCAGATGTGGGATGATGTTGAGCTCCACCCCCATGGAGACCAGCCAGTCGTTCAATCGCGCACCTCCTCGAATGTCCAGACGCGGTAGATATAGGCAGCAACGAGAATGACCAGCACTGCGGTCGAGATCGGATCGACATAGTCGGAAACAACGGAATAAGCCTGACCGAGAAGATAGCCGGCAAGTGCCAACGCCGCAGTCCAGGCGAGTGTGCCGATGGTCGAAAATATCAGGAATGTCCCAAGCGGCATGCGGGCGACGCCGGCGGGAACCGAGATCAGCGTCCGCACTGTCGGGATCAGCCGGCCGACGAGAACCGATGAGGTGCCATGCCGTTTGAATCTGTCGGTCGCGGCATCGACATCGGATGGATGCATCGTCAGCCAGCGACCGTGGCGTTCGGCGAGCCTCCGGACGCCGTCATGCCCAAGCCGCCGGCCAAGGTAATACCAGGGCAAGGTTCCGATCAGAGAACCGATCGTCCCTGCGCCGATGACAATGAGGATGTTCATGTCGCCTTGCGTAGAAAGATACCCGGCAAGTGGCATGATCAGTTCCGAGGGTATCGGCGGAAAGATGTTTTCCAAAAACATCAGAAGCGCGATACCGAATGGACCGAGCTTTTGCATGATCGATTGAACAAAGGCTTCCATGGTGGCTTTCGGAATTTCCTGGGGCGCCAGCGCTTGGATGCCGGCGGCCCAGTTGCGGGCTTACCGAGCCCGCAATCTGGAATTTGAACTACATCTGGACCTTGGCATTATCGCCCATGTCGGGCTTTGCGCTGGTCACCGCGGCGGCCGCCATCTTGATGTAGCTCAGCATCGTGCCAGGGCTATCCCAGTACTCCGCCGACGACGGCGTGACTTTCAATATCCGGATCGACGGATCGTCGGCATCATCCCACCACGCCTTGGCGGGCGTTGCCCAGAGATCGCGTATTTTCTCCCGATCGTTCTGGACCTCAGCCGTCCCGGAGATCGAAACGTATTTCTGGCCTTTGGAATCGGCAAAGGCCAGGCAGACATTCGGATGGCGGGATATCTCGTCGTCCTTGTGGCTCGCCACGTCGGTCAGGAAATAGAATGCGTTGTCGATCCTCTCAGCATACGCTGACATCGGACGCGCCTTCAAATCCATACCGGCCTGCGTCGTCAGCATGCAAAAGCCGATCTTCTCGGCCAAATCCCACACCTTGCCGTTGTCATCTTCGTTTGTCGACATCGATTTCGCTCCTTTGTTAAGAGTGAAAAAACGGCCGACGAGAAGCTCTGGTTCCAAGAGGAACGCGATCTATACGCCACTAGTCTCAATCGTTCTTCCTATTGGCCGTCCGGCAGGTGCTGGACACCAGCTCCGTCGATCTGCACCCAATGGTGCTGGCTACGTTCGAAGATGGATCGCTCGGGCACGGGGAAGTCAGGATCTGCGAAAGCGCCAGCAAGCACGGTAACGACGCCTGGCGCATCCTCGTTCCTGTAAGCGATGGTCGACCCGCAGGTCGGGCAGAAGAGGTAGCGCGCCCATTAGCCGCTGTCGCCGACATGCTCGAAATCCCTATGCTCGCCTTCCAGGGACACAAAGGTTCACGGAACCTTGCCTGAACGCCGAAGGCACTCCCTGTCCGCCGTTGACATTCAAGACAATGGCAAACCAAAACCCGAAGCGGCTCCTCTTCGCAGAAGACACTCAAAGCGCCGCATCGACAGCTCACTTTTCTCATGTCGCTCCTGCTTTTCGCGGCCGCGTCACGCACCTCGGCTGAGTGATCGGCGTCAGCAAAGAAAGCGGCGGCGACGAGAAAGCACAATGCCGAGCATCGCGCTCACCAATTACGTCTACAGCGAAACGGCCTCAAGGGCGGCTTTCAGCTCGTCGGGGCCATGCGGCTTTCGCAGCAGCACGGCTTTAGGCCCGCTGTCCAATGACGGCGCCTCATTCATGCCGGTTGAAAACACGATTCCGATATGCGGCCAGCGGCGTCGCACCTCCCAAGCAAGCTCCTCGCCGGACAGGCCGGGAAGTCCGAGGTCGGTCACGAGAATATCGACGCCGTCCTTTTCCAGGATCAGCAGTGCCTCTTCGGCCGACTCAGCCTCCAACACGGTGTATCCCAGATCAGCGACCATATCCGCATCGGACATGCGGATGAGAGCATTGTCTTCCACCAGCAGCACACGCTGGTTTCCAACCGAGTCCCCCGCGGCATCGCCGGCATCGTCACGGCTGCGATCGTCTTTGCTTCCTGCCCACTCACCCGAGATTACCGTCTGCATTTCATTGTTCAGAAGGTGGCGGATCTTTCTTGCCAGAGCTTCCCGGGTATAAGGTTTTGAAAGGAGCTGAACACCGGGATCAAGTCGTCCACCATGGACGATAGAATTTTCGGTGTAACCTGAGGTGAACAGGACGGCGATGTTGGGAAGCCGCTCCTTTGCCTTGCGAGCGAGTTCTGCGCTCTTCAACGGTCCGGGCATCACCACATCGGTGAACAACATGTCGATCGGCATGCCGCTTTCCAGTATGGTCAGGGCAGCGCTGGCATCCGGGGCCTTCAGGACGCGGTAGCCCAGTTCCTGAAGAATTTCGACGACAGTCGCACGAACGCCCTCGTCGTCTTCGGCAACGAGAATGGTCTCCGGGCCACCTTCGACGGGCCCGTCCGAGATCGTGACTTGAAGATCCTCCTGGCCGGTTGATCGAGGCAGATACATCCTGATCGTGGTGCCCTGGCCGACTTCGCTGTAAATTTTAACATGTCCGCCGGTCTGCTTGACGAAACCGTAAACCATGGAAAGACCGAGACCCGTCCCCTTCCCTTCCGCCTTGGTGGAGAAGAATGGCTCGAAAACCTTTTCGATCAGCTCAGGCGGCATGCCAGTCCCCGTGTCCGTTACCGAGAGAGCGACATACTGGCCGGGCTCGACCTCCTGATGAAGCCGTGCATACGCATCGTCGATATAGGCATTGCCGACCTCAATGGTGAGCTTACCGAACCCATCCATCGCGTCGCGCGCATTGATTGCCAGATTGAGGATCGCGTTCTCGATCTGCATCGGATCGACCAGTGTGTTCCACAGGCCGCCGGAGACGATCGTTTCGACCTCGACCCCCTCGCCGATTGTCCTGCGCAACATCTCGTCCATTCCGCGCACTAATCGACCAATATTCAGGACGCGCGGATCGAGAGCCTGACGGCGGCCGAAGGCCAAGAGCTGCGACGCGAGTTTCGCCCCGCGATCCACACCCGCCAGCGCATTCGAGACACGACGTTGCGCCTGGTCATTCCCATTCAGATCCCGGGCGAGAAGCTGGAGGTTGCCGGCAACCACCTGAAGGAGGTTGTTGAAATCATGAGCCACACCGCCCGTCAGGTTACCGATCGCTTCCATCTTTTGGGCCTGCTGCAGCGCAGCCTCAGTCTGCCTCAAGACGACAGCAGCGTGCCGTTCCTCGGTTACGTCACGCCCGACAGCATGAATGAAGCTTTCGTCGGGAACGGCTGTCCAGGAAATCGTCCGGTAGCTTCCGTCCCGCCCCTGATACCGGTTCTCGAACGAGAACGTCGTGACGCCCTGGCCAAGCTTTGCGACCTCGGCGAGCGTAGCGTCCTTGTCGTCCGGGTGAATGAGGTCGAGGAAGGATCGACCGACCAGATCGCTTTCCTCCCATCCAAAAACTATGGACCAAGCAGGATTGACCGCGGTGATCTTCGCATTCAGTTCCGCGACAAGCATGATGTCCGTTGACAGCCGCCACATGCGATCACGATCAGCAGTCCTCTCGGCCACGCGGCGCTCGAGGGTCTCGTTCATCTCCTGTAGAGCAATCTCGGCTTTTCGGCGTGCGGTCACGTCCTGGCACACGACGGCGATCTGCCGGCGTGTCGCCGGCTCTACGCGAAACGCACCGACATCAAGAATCTTGCCCGTCTCATCGAATGCAAGCTCGAGCCGACGCGGCTGCCCCGTCTCTAGGACTGGCCGATAAAAGTCGATCCACTTGCCGGCCTCCTGCGGAAATGTTTCCCTTACTGTCTTGCCGATTATTCCGGAGACACCGGCCTGCCGCTGATAGGCCTCGTTGTATTCCAGATGGACATAGTCACTTAGGGGGCCATGAGGTCCGTCCCGAAACTCGATAATGCAAAGGCCTTCATCGAGCGAGGAGAAGAGGCTGCGATAGCGCAACTCGCTTTCGCGCAGCGCCACTTCAGCATCGTGCGCCTTCGTCAGGTCAAGCATGGCGCCGATCATGCGCAGCGGCTTGCCGCCCTCATCACGGATGATGTGTCCCCTGTCCAAAACAGGCGCGTAGGATCCGTCACGCCGACGAAACCGGTATTCATCGGCCCAGTCGGTGCTGGCGCCGTCAATGGCCGCATGAATGGATGTGTCGATCCGGGCACGATCTTCTGGGTGGATATGCTCGATCCACCATTGCCCCGTTGGTTCGACCTCTTCCAGCGGGTGCCCATATGCGGCGGTGAGGGCTTCATTCCATAGGACGTAGTTGGAAGAGAAATCCCAATCCCAGATTGCATCGTTGGTCGCGCGGCTGGCAAGTCGATACCGCTCTTCCGTATGGCGATGCGCGAGTTCCTCTTCTCGCGCCTTCGTGACGTCGCGCACGGTCCCAATGAAGCGTACTGCCTTTCCGTGTTCGAAGAACGTACGGCCTTTTGCCGCGACCCAGCGCACCGTCCCATCGACAACGCCAACCGTCCGGTAAGTGACGTCGTACTCCCCGTCCCCATCGGCGCTGACAGCCGCCTTCACGGCGAGATCGATCTTTTCACGGTCCTCGGAGTGCAAGCCCATCAGAAACGCCTCGTACGATACTGCGGCGTCCGGCGGTAAACCGAACAGCTCGCGGCATCTCTCGTCCCACTCAAGGACATCGTTTACGAGATCATAGTCAAACGTCCCAACCCCTGTCGCATCAAGCGCCAGTGCGAGCTTCTGCTGCGCCTTTCGAAGACTGTTCTCCGAAGTCCTTCTGGCAGTTACGTCGCGGGCGACACCGATAAACCGAACCGGGTTGCCGTCAGCATCACGTTCAAATTCCCCCTTGCGAGCAATCCATCGGACTTCGCCGCTACCCGCCTTGCGAATGCGATACTCAACCTCGGTTGCCGCATCTCCCGCTTTACGGTTATCGGGGTGAGACATGAAATGCTCATCGTCGGACAAGACGACCGCCTCGAAATCTGTCGCGGGACGGTTTTCCAGATGGTCGAGACCATAGAGACTGGAGAATTCCGGTGTCGCCGAGATCATGTCGGTCTGAACGTCGATAACAAACGTACCGATACCGCCGGCCGCCTGGGCTGCGCTAAGGCTGTCGGTGATCTTTCGGCTCGGATCGTTAGAATTGGTCACGCGCGTCTCGTCTCGTTCTTGTTCTGCCGTCTTTCGTAAAGCGATGAATTATCATCGGCAAGCGACATGCGGAACGAACGGCCACGGGGTTCGTTTTTGGTTGACGATAATGCGAGGCTTGAGAAGTCCATGGAAAACGCATCCAAGACACTTGCAGACGAATACCGCCGGCTTGGGGGACGCCGCGTTGCCGTGATCGACGACAACATTGGGTCTTCCCGGGACTGGGAAGGCGATCCAGTGGAAGCCGAAAAGTTTTGGAAAGAAAAAATCGCCACCCTGTCTGATCGCGAGCGACGAGATGTCGAGACCTTTCTGCCATCACTCAATGATGACGCAGACGTGTCGAATGCCGAGTGAAGATGTCGATGCATGTTGAGGAGATTACCTTCGAGGCAAGCGGTTGGGTGCCGAATAATCCACGCCTCCCCGTGGTCTTTTACCAGAGACTTGATCTCCCCGGTGATTTTGCGACCGTTTTCGCCGGGAACGGCTGGACGGGTATCTGGACCGACGGCGTCTTCGACTACCAGCATTATCATACCGGAGCACATGAGGTTCTGGGCGTTGCGAGCGGAACCGCCACGTTGCTGATCGGGGGCCCCGGGGGCCGTAAATTTGATGTTGGCCGCAGCGATTGCCTGATCCTTCCGGCCGGAACCGGCCACCGAAATCTTGCCTGTTCGTCCGACTTCAAAGTTGTGGGTGCCTACCCGCCGGGTCAGCACGCGGACATACAGACATCGGCAGCCACAGACGGGATGCTTGCCCGGATTGCCTCGGTATCTCTCCCGAAAGCCGATCCGGTTCACGGGCATGATGGTCCCCTGCTTCAGATATGGCACTGACGAGGTCACGTCCCTTCTGTGATGCGGCGACCGTGTTTCCCTGTCGCATCTCGCTGCATGTCTTTCTCTATCACCCGCTCTTGCACCGAGGGACCTGGCAGCGCTCTGTCACGGAACGAAGCGATAGCGCGGGCGTTTGTCTGCTTATGTCCTTTCCCCGCTACGGAGCACCCATATGTCGGCAGCCAATCCGGTTCGCTATTCTCCCGAGCTCGAAGATATAAAGCCGAACGAGCAGGATATCGTGTCCGGTCTCAACGATGCGTTCGACGTCATTTTGAAGCGGACCGCAAATGACTATGGCCATGCTGTGCGATCCGTTCATGCAAAGGCGCACGGCATCCTGAACGGCACGATGACCGTAAAGGATGGCCTGCCGGAAGAGCTCGCTCAAGGATTGTTCTCGCGTGCCGGTAGCTACGAGGTCTATATGCGGATGTCGACCAATGCCGGCGACATTCTCCCCGACACGATCGCTCTGCCGCGCGGGCTCGCAATGAAAGTCGTGGGTGTCGAGGGGCCGAGGCTGGCCGGTGCGGACGGCTCGACGCAAGACTTCGTGATGGTCAACGGGCCTGTCTTCCAAGCGCCGAACGCGGAAAAATTTCTCGGCAGCCTGAAAATGCTCGCAAAGACGACCGACCGGATGGAAGGCACAAAAGAAGTTCTGTCGAGCGTTCTTCAAACCGTCAACAAGGGCCTGGAGGCGGTCGGCTTATCGAGCCCGGCTGTACAGTCACTGGGAGGCGCGCCGAACATCGATCCGCTTGGTGAGACCTATTTCAGCGTCACGCCGTTCCGATATGGAAACTATGTCGCCAAGTTTCGGCTCAAGCCCGTATCGGTCGGTCTGACGGAACTGACGGGCCGCGAGATCGACACCAGCGTCAGCGACGATGCCATCCGCGAGACGGTGCAGGCCGAGATGCGGGACATCCGGGGTGAGTGGGAATTCCAGGTTCAGTTCTGTCGCAACCTCGAAGACCAGCCGATCGAGGACCCGACCGTCGAGTGGGAGGAGAACGAGGCGCCTTTTGCCACCGTCGCAATCGTCAGCGCCGGGCCGCAGGACAGCTGGAGCGACGAAAAGGTCGCCAGGGTCGACGAGCAGATGCGTTTCAGCGTCTGGACGGGCCTGGCCGCCCATCAGCCCCTCGGCAACATCAACCGTGCCCGCAAACTGCCTTACGAGCATTCCGCCGAGTTCCGGCAGACATTCAACCGCTGTCCGATCCACGAGCCGCGCTGAGTGGAGGATTGCAATGGCAGATCAGATCCCGAATCCGAAAGCGGAACGCCCGGCTGGCGGCTGGGGTTCGCTCAAATCCATCGCCCGCATCTACGGCGACACGTCGCCCACGCCGGCCATGCTGGAGGAGCTCGCAAGGCAGAACAAGCCCAAGGGGTTCATGTGCGTTTCCTGCGCCTGGCCGAAGCCAAAAAACTATCACCCATTCGAGTTCTGCGAGAACGGCGCCAAGGCAACGCTCTCCGATCTGACCAGCGCCCGCTGCACGCCGGATTTCTGGAACGACCACACGGTCGCGGAACTGCGGGACTGGAAGGACCACGATCTCGAGCACACGGGACGCCTGACCCATCCGCTGCGCTACGACGCCGGAGCGGATCGCTATGTCGAAACCACCTGGGACGAAGCCTTTACGGCGATCGGCAAGGTGCTGAAGCCATTGCTGCGCGAGAGCGTGGTCTTCTATTCGTCCGGCCATGCCGGGCTGGAGGCTTCCTACCTGTATGCGCTGCTGGCCCGTGCCTACGGCAACAACAACCTGCCGCAAAGCTCCAACATGTGCCATGAGACGACCTCGGTAGCGCTGAACCAAGTCATCGGCTCGCCGGTCGGCACGATTGTCTGGGAAGACTTGGAGAAAGCGGATGCCTTCTTCTTCTTTGGCCAGAACCCGGGGACCAACAGCCCGCGCTTCCTGCACCCGCTGCAGGAAGCCAAAAAGCGCGGCGCCAAAATCGTGACCTTCAATCCTGTCATCGAGCAGGGACTGGTGTCCTTCGTCAATCCGCAAAGCCCGGTCGACATGCTGACTGGACGCGAGACGGCAATTTCCGACGAATATTGCCAAGTGCAGGCCGGTGGCGACATTGCAGCGATACTCGGCCTCTGCAAGGTCGTTGTCGAAGCGGACGATGGGGCCGTGGCGGAGGGGTCCGCGCGGGTTCTCGACATCGCGTTCATTGAAGAACATACGACAGGCTTCGACACGTTCGTCTCCGCAGTGCGGGAGACCGCCTGGGCCGACATCGAGCGAGAGAGCGGGCTGACGGAAGCGCAGATCCGCAGGGCCGGCGACATCTATGTGCAAGCCGAGCGGGTGATCGGCGTCTACGGCATGGGTTTAACCCAGCATTCGCAAGGGTCGCTCAATATCCAGATGCTGGTCAACCTGCTTCTTCTGCGCGGCAACATAGGCAGGGAAGGCGCCGGCTGCTGTCCCGTGCGCGGTCATTCCAACGTGCAGGGCCAGCGCACCGTCGGCATTGCGGAAAAGACCAAGCTCATCCCGATGGACAAGCTGAAGGCGCTGTTCGACTTCGATCCACCCACCGAGGACGGCATGACCATCGTCGATGCGGTCAAGGGCCTGATGGCAGGAAAGGTCAAGGCCTTCATTTCGCTTGGGGGCAATCTCGTGCGCGCCGTCCCCGACCAGAAGGAGATGGAGGCCGCCTGGGCCGCTCAGGATCTGACCGTGATGGTATCGACCAAGCTCAATCGCAGCCATCTTTTCCCGGCGAAACAGGCGTTCATCCTGCCGTGCCTGTCGCGGCTGGAGCGCGATGACCAGGAGACCGGCAATCAGTCGGTGACGACCGAGGACAGTTTCTCTCACATCTCCGGCTCGATCGGCAAACGCCCGCCGGCATCGAAACATCTCAAAAGCGAGCTAGCCATCGTCGCCGGTCTCGCCAAGGCTGTGCTCGAGCCCAATCCACGGCTGACTTGGGATGCGTGGACCGGTGACTATAGCCTCGTCCGTGACCTCATAGAGCGGACCTATCCGAAAGACTTCAAGGATTATAACGCCCGGATGTTCGAGCCCGGCGGCTTCTACCGGGGCAACAATGCGCATGAGCGCATCTGGAATACCGAGCAAAAGAAAGCGGTATTCACGCGGCCGCATCGTCTGAACGCGCTGTCGTTCGAGGACGCCGATGGGCGCTATCGTCTCGTTACGATGCGATCCAACGACCAGTTCAACACGACGATCTATGGGTATTCCGACCGCTTTCGCGGCATCGAGGGGACGCGAGACATCGTATTGATGAGCGAGGGCGATATCGCCGCGGCCGGCCTGCGCGAAGGCCAGAAAGTCGCTCTCGTCAGCGATTTCGGCGACGGCAAGCGGCGATCGCTGCCCGGTCTGGAGGTTCGCGCCCACAAACTGCCGCGCGGAACGATCGCCGCCTACTATCCGGAATGCAACGTGTTGAACGCGATCGATCATCACGACGCGTTGTCGAAGACACCGGCCTCCAAGGCCATCCCTGTCAGGATCGAAGCCTGACTTCACCGAACGGCGTTTCGTGCTGATCCACGGCGCGTCAATATTCTTGCGTAGGCCCATAACCAGTCCGGGAGAAGCAAATGAGCATTTCCGTCAATGGTAACGCTGTCCAGGTGCCCGATGATCCGCGCGTCTCGCTGCTCGATCTGCTGCGAGACGGCCTCCACCTTCACGGCACGAAGAAGGGCTGCAATCAAGGTGCCTGCGGCGCCTGTACCGTTCTTGTCGATGGAGAACGCATGCTGTCCTGCCTGTCGCTCGCCGTCCAGTTCGACGGCCGCTCGATAACGACAATCGAGGGGCTTGGAGAGCCGGGAGCTCTGCATCCGCTGCAGCAGGCCTTCGTGGAGCATGACGGGTTCCAGTGCGGATACTGTACGCCCGGTCAGATCTGTTCCGCCGTCGCGATGGTCGAGGAAGTCCGTCGAGGCGTGCCGAGCCATGTCACCTCGGATCTGAACTCCAACGTGATCGACTTCAGCCATGACGAGATGCGCGAACGCATGAGCGGCAATCTCTGTCGATGCGGTGCCTATAACGGCATCATCGACGCCATCAACGAAACGCTGAAGGAGGCTGCCGAATGATCCCCTTCAGCTATGCCCGGGCATCGGATGTGCAGGATGCCATCGCAAAGGGCGCGCTCGGCGGCACCAAATTCCTCGGCGGCGGCACCAATCTGGTCGATCTCATGCGCGAGACGATCGAGCGCCCGACAGGCCTCGTCGACGTTACCGGACTGTCGTCCGAGATCACCGAAACGAGGGACGGCGGCGTGATGATCGGCGCGGCCGCCCGCAACACGGCTGTCACGGAACACCCCCTTATCCGCTCGCGCTATCCGGCGTTGACACGGGCAATCGTTGCCGGTGCCTCGGCACAGATCCGCAACATGGCGACGGTCGGCGGCAATCTGATGCAGCGAACCCGTTGCACCTATTTCTACGATGGCGAAGGATCGCACTGTAACAAGCGGGCACCAGGAGACGGCTGCGATGCACTTTCCGGATTTAACCGCAGTCATGCGATCCTGGGAGCATCGGATGCCTGTATCGCTGTCCATCCGTCCGACATGTGCGTGGCTCTGACCGCTCTCGATGCGATGGTGCATATCGAGGGAAGCGACGGATCGCGCAGCCTCCCGATCAAGGATTTCCACCGGCTTCCGGGGGATCGGCCCGATATCGAAACCATGCTGCAGCCAGGCGACCTGATAACCGCGATCGAACTGCCGGCATCCTCCATCGCGGCCAACTCCACCTATCGCAAGGTTCGTGATCGCGCGAGCTATGCCTTTGCGCTGGTCTCCGTTGCGGCCGCGCTGGAAATCGAGAACGGCAATGTCCGGGACGTGCGGATCGCGCTCGGCGGCGTGGCGCACAAGCCGTGGCGGGCGGAACGAGCGGAAGCCGCTCTTCGTGGAAAGCCTGCCGGCGAAGCCGCATTCCTTGCTGCGGCCGAGGCGGAACTGGCTGCTGCACGAACTTTCGAAGGCAATGCGTTCAAAGTCGAACTTGCCCGACGCACCATCGTCTCGGTGCTGACAGAACTTTCCGGAGGTGCGGTATGAGCATTCTTGAAAACGCCAAACAGACCGCTCAGGGCCTTTTCCAGGCTGGCATGGCCAAAGCCATTGCGATGGCACCGGATAGCTGGATCCCCGGTGGTGAACCGGATCCGCTCATCCGCGAACGGCACGGCCATGTCGGGCGACCTGTGTCCCGGATCGATGGCCCGCTGAAAGTCTCGGGCAAAGCGCCTTTCGCGGCCGAATTCCCGATGGAGGGCATGGTCTATGCCGCTCTTGCCTACAGCACGATCGCCAAAGGCCGGCTTTCCAGCCTCGACACTGCGGACGCGGAAGCGGCACCAGGCGTCGTGCTGGTGATGACCTTCAGAAATGCCCCGCGCATGCAGCCACCGCCCCTGTTTCTGTCAGGCGCCAAAGCCGCAGGCGGAGACAAGCTGCCCGTCATGCAGGACGACAGGATTCACTGGAATGGGCAGCCCATCGCACTGGTTCTGGCCGAAACGCAGGAACAGGCTGATCACGCCAAATCTCTCATCAGGGTCGGCTATGAAGTGGAGCATGCAGACATTGCATTTGCTGAAGCCCGGGATCGTGGCACGGACACCGCCGAATTCATGGGGCAGCCGTTGCATGACGAGATCGGCGATGCGGAGAAAGCTCTGCAGGATGCAGCGTTCAAGATCGATGCGACCTATACGACACCACGGCACAATCACAATCCGATCGAGCTTCACGGTCTAACCGTCGCCTGGCAGGGCGATACGCTGCGCATGCACGATGCTCAGCAACTCGTGGCCCACACCGCCTGGTCGATGGCGCAGGTCTTCGGCCTCGATGAAAAGCAGGTCGTGGTGACCTCGCCTTTCGTCGGCGGCGGATTCGGCAGCAAGTCGATGTGGCAGCATCACATCCTTGCCGCGGCTGGCGCAAAGCTCGCCGGCCGGCCGGTGCGGATTGTCCTGTCCCGTGAAGGCGTATTCCGTCTCGTTGGGGGCCGCTCGCCGACGGAGCAACGCGTCGCCCTCGGCGCCGATCAAGAGGGAAAACTGACCGCGCTCATCCATACCGGCGTGACCGTGAAAACCCCGCATAACGCCATGCCGGAACCCTTCATTCTCCCGACCCGCAGCGCGTACGCTGCGGAGAACGTCTTGCTCGACGTCCAGAAGGTCGAACTCGACATGCTCGGCAATACGTTCATGCGCGCGCCCGGCGAGGCCGTCGGCACGTTTGCGCTCGAATGCGCCATGGACGAACTGGCGGAAAAGCTTGGCATGGATCCGATCGAATTGCGCGTCCGCAATGAGCCGGAGAAGGATCCGATCTCCGGCCTGCCGTTTTCCTCGCGCCACATCGTTGAGGCATATCGGGCGGGCGCCGAGCGGTTCGGCTGGAGCCGTCGCAATCCGAAACCACGCAGTGTCAGCGACGGAGAATGGCTAATCGGCATGGGCTGTGCCACAGGGACCTATCCCTACTACCGCATGCCCGGCGGGGCCGCTCGGATTACCCTTACCAGGGAAGGAAAGGCGATAGTCGATATCGCCGTGCATGAAATGGGCATGGGGACCTCGACTGTGCAGACCCAGGTTACGGCCGACCGTCTCGGCCTGCCGATGGATGCCATTACCTTCAACTACGGCGATTCCACCCTGCCCGGCGTGATCATGGCGGGCGGCTCGCAGCAGACGGCTGCGATCGGTGCTTCCGTGATTGCTGCCCACAACGCGTTGATCGAAGAACTGCTGCGGATTGCCGGCAACGACTCTCCGCTCGCCGGCCTGAAAGCCAAAGACGTCGGCAGCCGAAACGGTGGCCTATGCAAGCTCGACGAACCCGAGCGGCACGAGACCTATCAGTCGCTTCTGGCCCGCGCGCAGCGCGACAAGGTGACGGTTGAAGCGCAGCCCCCGCAGCCGCTGGAAACCATGCATTGGTCGATGCACAGCCACAGCGCCATGTTCTGCGAGGTAAAGGTCAACAAGGTCACCGGTGAGCCGCGCGTCACGCGTTTCTTGGGTTCGTTCGACTGCGGCCGCATTCTCAACCCGAAGACCGCGACCAGCCAGTTCCGCGGCGGCATCATCATGGGTCTCGGTCTTGCTTTGATGGAGGATACCCAGTTCGACGAGCGCAAGGGGCGCGTGATGAACCCTAGCCTCGCCGAATACCATGTCCCGGTCCACATGGATGTCCCGGAGATCGATGTGATTTGGACTGATATTCCGGATCCCCATGCGCCGATGGGTGCCCACGGTATCGGGGAAATTGGGATCACAGGGACTGGTGCTGCCGTCGCCAACGCCATCTACAATGCGACGGGCAAGCGCGTGCGCGACCTGCCGATCACGCTCGACAAACTGCTATAGAGCCCAAACGGAATGTGCCGGGATAGCCCCGGCACATTCACCAACTGTTTGGGCGAAAATCGCGGTGTCAAACGCTCACCAGAACCGGCGGTCGAGCTGGGCGGCGATCATCGGCACTGCGGCTGCGCCCGACGCGCCGAGCCGCAATCGCTGGACGATGCGGCCAAGAAGGTATGTCATCGCTACGGTTGCAGCGATCCGCAGCCAGGGCCTGACCTCGCTCTCTGTCACCGGTGCTGCCACGCTCTCTGTCTGCGCGCGAATGGTGCTAAGCTTCGCCTTCAGCTCAGCGATCTCGGCACGCAACGCGGCGATTTCCTGCTCAGCCGATTTTTTGCCTTCGGCCGCCGGCGCTGGCCTATCTTTAGAGATGGCTCGTTCCTCATCCAGTTCGTCAAGATGCTCCTGCAGATGCGATGGACTTTCAAAACCTTTGGCGCGAATATCCGTCATGGCGGACCTCTTCATGGGCATTGTGGTGATGAGGTGGAAACTGCAGCAGACCAGTCGTTGTTCCTGTCGACTTCCCGTTCCTCAATGGCCGGCGGCACGACAATCCCGCGCTCATGTTTGGTGCCCGACCTTGATCAGCTCCATATGTACGAAAAGGAAATTGTTTCCGCATTCCGGTTCTTGATATCCGGCCCGCGCTCTATGGAAGCGGGATTGCTGACTCTGTGATTTCTCGCGCCGCTCGCCTTGATGGGGATCGAACCGTCGGCCCCTACATAAACGTGGTCGATCAGCTTAGCGGCAGATTTTCTGGCCATTCTTGCGCGCCATGGAGTACGCGAAGAATTCGAACTGTCGTCTCGGCAACGGCGTAGGCGGCGATATAAGGCGTGCCATTGATGACGAGTTCGCGCGTTCCGGCAATTCGACCCACGCGCCCACTGGCAGGAAAATCGAGCAAGCGACGTGCGCTAGCGACTATCCGTTCATCGATCAAGACGGCAGCGGCGGGATTATCTGCCTCGATGTATGTGAAGATGGCGTCACGATCCGATAACGCAAAAGCAGACCAAGTAAGTTTCACGATTCTGGCACACCACCTTTATGGCGTGCCGCCGCTCGACGTTTGGCAAAGTGCGCCTCGGCCTCGTCGTCTGATAAATCCGGCCGAGTATCGTTTAACGCTTCGAGCACCTTGGTCCGAAACCAGGCGTCATGCGCCTCACTGCCGGAAAAAAGTTCAAGAGGCAGAGCGCCCTCGTTAGCAGTCCGGGTGAGCATGATACGAACCGCATCAGATACCGTGAGGCCCATGCTTTCAAGAACGGCAGAAGCACGATCCCGGACTTCGGAATCAATACGTGTTTGTACGAGAGCGTTTGCGGCCATGGCTGTCTCCATATTCAAGGAGAATGTAATGCAATTGAATGACGTTTTCTAGCTGAAATTTCACGCCGTCATTCCCCGTTCACGGCGCTCTTAAATGCTCTTGAGCGGATTCGAACCGACGATCCGCGATTGGTTGAGGTAAGCTTCTAATTAATTGGGTCACGTGTAGTGGTTCGGGTTGATAAATAATGAGATTGATCCGCACGAGAGAGGTCGACCTTCGTGTCACAAAAATCCCCTAAGCGACGCGCTATTCGTGACGCGATCGCTCTACCCGCAAAATGAGATCAGTTCGGCAATGCCGCCGACACGCTTAAAAGCGCAGAAATCAAATCTGCCTCCAAAGTCGGCTTTGATAAACACGGCGCCTGCTTGAACTCCTCAGGAACCGGTGAGCATTCATACCCAGTCGCAAAGATAAAGGGAGTTCCCCTTTTCATGAGGAGCGACGCTATTGGGTAAACCATATCACCCGCCAAGTTGATATCGAGTACTGCAGCGTCGAGCGTCAAGCTCGTTCCTTTGAGAATCTCTAGCGCGTTGCGCACATCGGAAATCGGTCCGTAAACCTTTGCACCAGCGCCCTCTAATATGATTAACAGATCAGACGCAATCAGATACTCATCTTCGAGGATGAGGTATGTCCTTCCAGATAGTGGTTTACTCGACTTCGTCATGCTCCCTCGAACAATTCTATCGCTCATTGAAACGGCAGGAAATTCTCGCTCCGTGTCGTACCAGGCTCACCTTCTGAGGGTCCAAGCGCGCCGCGCGCCCTCACCTTCGCCCTCGCCGGGTCGGAATTCGCGAAGCCGTTTATCGCCGTGCATGTAAAGCTCTGGGCCGTTGATCCCGTCTAGGAAGTACCGCCACTCGCCCGCGGAAGCCGAAGGGTTGTGGGATGCTGTTGCATATATAAGAGCCTCTATGCCAGCGTCATCGAAGGCCTCAAATGTTTCTCGATCCATCGACCCTCCTTTCGACGACTCGGCTTGATCTAAGATGGCCGCTTCTACAGTTAGTTCATCATCAATTTGCTTTTCCGCTTCGAGCCAATGTCCGAGGCTTCGTCCGTCAAGGCAGCTCTCATTTTGCCAAAGCTCAAAAGCGCGCGCGGTAATTCGCCGTTCCCGGGGATCATGCATGGTGCATCCCCCCTACCGGAGGCCCAGAAACGAAAGGATGACGAGCACGACGACGATCAGTCCGACGATGTAAACGATGCGGTTCATGGCAGTACTCCTCTCTGAACGTCGAACCTGGAGAAACAAAGGTTGTTCCATCCGCCTATGGGTCTTTGTTCACAAGGTTGCTGCCCCGAGCGCGTCGCGTTAGCGCCGCCCACTTTCCTGGAACCTTATCGTCTTCGGGCGGTTTGGGAGCCCGTCACAAGGAGAGGCCGCCATGAAACCTTTTCGTCTAGCCCCCGCACTGTTTTTTCTCGCGTCCGCCGCCTTCGCCCAGTCCACCGCGGAGACGACCGGCGTTAACTCCACCCTTGGCATCCCGCCGAAGACAGAAGACTTTGTTAAAGAAGTTTCGATGAGCGATATGTTTGAAATTGAATCCAGCAAAGTCGCCCTGGAAAGAGGTAGCGCGACCATCAAGGCTTTTGCCCAACAGATGATCGACGCGCATCAGAAGACGACCGCAGACCTCAAGGCGCTTCTGGATAGCGGCAAGGTCAAGGCTCAGCCCGCAAGCGCGATGTCGGAAGATCAGCAGGAATCGCTCGACGAGCTTAAAAAGCTGTCCGGCGCGGAATTTGATAGTGCCTACCAAGACGACCAGGAGGACGCGCACGAAGATGCGGTCGATGTTTTCAAGCGGTATGCCGAAGAGGGTGACAATCCTGATCTCAAGGCATGGGCGGCCAAGACAGTCCCTGACCTGGAGCATCACCTCAAGATGGCCGAAGACCTCGAAGGCAAGTAGATTCACACCTGCGTATAGGGGCCGACGTCTGGCTCAGACCTGACTACGGGCGCGAGCTAATCTACGCGCCCGTTTTTACATTAGGAGCTGCAACCGGTTTCGACTCGGGCGAGCCACGAAATCGCAGGAAAATCGACAGAACGACAAGCACGGCGGTCGAGAGAAACTCGCTCTGCCAATTCTGGAAGGACTCAAACCAGAACTCCGAGCTGCCGAAATGTTCCCATACTGTTGGGGGAACCCCTCCATGCATCGCGGCCTCTTTCGCCTGCGCGGCGGCGCTATCTCTCAGATGCATCAGGAAGCTCACGAGAAAAAGGACAAAGAGAGCCAACCCTAGCGAATATGCATAGACTTTCGCCCAAGTACCGCCCCTGCGTACCGGTGCAGGAGCATGGGGGTTCAAGGTATCGTCTTGTGGAAAGGTATCCTGTGATGAAACTTCGTCCGGATCTTTCGACTCTGCCGAGCCGCGCTGAAATAGAAAGGCTGTCAGCACGACGTAGGCGCTCATCTGGAGGAATTCACTTTCCCAATTCTCGAAAAGCGCGGAAAGGAAATGACCGGAAGTGAGATAGGCGGAAAAATCGACTGGAACCTGTCCGTGCTGCGAGAGCTCATCGCTGTAGACTGCGTGGCCAGCAATCACCATGCCAATGATTGTTGCCACGGTCGCAAGAACAAGGACGATGGTAAGGCCGTTGTCTCTCAGAAGTTTCATGTCCTACACCCACGCTCTGCCATGTACGGGTCGGCAGTAGCAACGCCGACCCGCTTCGCGATCAGGCTGCCTTACTCTGGCCTTTGAGATTGACCTTCGTTTCCGCAAGCTTCGTGAGGGTCGCGTCGGTGTTGGTTTCTTCCAGCAGCGTCTGCTCAAGAAGTTCGGCAACATCCGTCTTGCCAAGTTGGACCGCCCATGACTTCAGCGTCCCATAGCGCGCGATCTCGTAGTGTTCGACTGCCTGGGCCGCAGCGAGCAGGCCCGCGTCGATCGCGGGTGAGCCCTTGAACTCCTCCAGGACCTCCTGCCCCTCTTCGATAATGCCGTCGATCGCTGGGCAGGTTTTGCCACGCGCCGGCTTGCCGAGGAGCTCGAACACTTGGACCAGGCGTTCAACCTGACCCTCGGTTTCCTGCAGGTGCTTGTCGAATGCGGCCTTCAGGTCCTCGGACTGGGCGCCGCGGATCATCTTCTTCAGGGCAGCGATAATTTTGCGTTCGGCGTAGTAGATGTCCTTGACACCATCGGTGAACAGGTCTTCCAGTGTTTTCGTAGGCATAGGCTTCTCCTGTATTGAACTTTTGGTGAGCAATGGCTCGGGCTCTCAGCGGCTAGCCGAACCAGCAGCCGCTCAAGTTGTTCCGTTAGTCGATGCGCCTAGGCAGGCGGTTGGATATAGAGGCGGGTCGACCAAGCTTCGAGGGAGTTTCCGTGAGTATGAGACCCAGTCGCGTAGACGAGTTGACCTAGGCGAGCGTCGAGATCGCGGGGTTCCTGCGAGAGGTTTGCCCGTAGGCGAAGCATTCGGCCCGGCATGCGCCAGTCGATGAAAATCAAGCTGTCTTCCGAGGGTATCACGGTGCCAGCATAGCCTTCAGCGCCGGTAAGGCACGGGAGGACGTGTTTCTTGCGAACTGCCAGAAGGACGGCCAGAAGGATTTTCCAATCAGACACTTCTGGTGTGTGCGTCTGGTCCCACGCGATCTTCGATCGGGTGAACGTCGCTCGATCGTTGGGATCGGCGATGTCTTCGGGCCGCACTCCAGGTGGGAAGCCTCCAAAGTTTTCGGCCTCTCGCGGCCGATTGGCTTTGATCGCCTCGGCGATCTCACCTTCATAGTCCGAGAAGAAATGGAACGGTCGATTGCTCAGATGATCGTCACCCATGAAGAACAAGGGGATCTGCGGCGAAAGCACCAGGATCTCGGTCAGGACGCGGAAACGGTGTTTGTCGATCGCCGTGTGAAGACGGTCACCGCACGCGCGGTTGCCGACCTGATCGTGGTTCTGCAGGAAGTGAACGAAAGCCGTTGGGGGCAAAGAAGCGGAAGGGCTCGGTTCGATTGGAAGTGTGCGCTTTCCCTCATGGAGGTAGCCCTCCGCAAGCGCCTTCTTGATATTTGCGAACGGCGCGTCAGCGAACGGTTCATAATGGCCGCTGGCTTCGCCGGTAACGGCGACATGCACGGCATGATGAAACTCGTCGTTCCAGTCCGCGTCATATAGCCTGCGACCCTCGTGGTGAGTAGCAAGCAAATCGGTCCCGTTTGCCGGGTTCTCGACGATCAGGTGGACATGCCGCTCAGAAAAACGTTCGCGAACCGCATCTGAAATCTCCTGAAGAATATGCAGATCACGCGCATCCTCGATCTGGTCGACAGCGTCGAGTCGAAGGCCATCGAGGCAAAACGCCTCGATCCAGTAGATAACGTTGTCGAGGAAGAAGCGCCGGACGGCGTCCTGCCCAAAATCGATCCGGTCACCCCAGGGGGTCGGATTGTCCGCCTGGAAGAAGTCCGGCGCGAGTTGCGGCAACACATTCCCCTCAGGCCCGAAATGGTTGTAGACAACATCGAGGTAGACCGCCAAACCGCACCGATGCGCGGCATCGACGAAGCACTTGAAATCGTCCGGGCTGCCGTAGGCGTTATGGGGTGCATAGGGGAAGACGCCGTCATATCCCCATCCTCGCTCGCCGGGAAACTGTGCGAGCGGCATGATCTCCACTGCCGTGAAGCCCATTTCGGCTAAACGGGGGAGATGCTCTAGGGCCGCGACGAACGTCCCTTCGGCAGTAAACGCCCCGATGTGGATTTCGTAGAAGACGTGCTCTTCCCATGGCCGGCCGGTCCAGTGGTTCTGTGTCCAGCCAAAAGCTTTGTGATCCCATAAGCGCGATGGCCCGAAGACGCCATGAGGCTGGAACCGCGGTGCCGGATCTGGAACACGCGATCCATCTGGAAGCACATAGAGATAAGTGGAATCAGATTTAACGCCCTTTACGGTCACGGAGTACCAGCTTCCGCCGATAGGGCTCATGGGATAAATTTTTTCGGATATCTCGACGGCGAGACTGGGCAGTGCCGGCGCCCAGATGTCGAAGGTTGCGGATCCATCTGCGTGAAGTTTCGGACCCCAGGTATGGTTGTTGGCTGCTCTCATCGTAGAAGTCCCTGTCCGCCGTCAACGAAAATCGGGGAACCGGTCATATGCGCCGACGCATCGCTCAGCAAAAAGCCTATGATCCTAGCGACATCTTCCGCGCGACCCGGCTCTCCACCGGTGATCGGCACACTGCCATCCGGCCAGACCACAGGTATTTCCGTCTGCTCCCGATGCCTGATCTGCGATGAGGCTGCGATATTGGTATCGATCGCCCCGGGACAGACGACGTTGATCCGAATGCCGTGCCGAGCGAGTTCAAGTGCCAACTGCTGGACCATGGCGACCTGCGCGGCTTTACTCGCGCTGTAAGCGGTTGCCCCGGGATTCGTGAATGTCCTTACGCCGTTGATTGAAGCGACGACGACGATCGCGCCTCCTCCAGACTTCTTCAGAAGCGGAACTGTTCGATTGATCGTCAAATATGTCCCGCGAAGATTTATGCGGATTGTCCGATCCCATTCTTCCGGGGTCAGATCGTCGATCGGCGCCCATACACCATTGATGCCTGCATTGACGACTACCGCATCCAACCGACCCCAGTTTGAGGTCACAGCGTGAACGGCTTGGTCCATATCGGCTTCGTCAGACACATCACCGCCGATACTGACGACTGTTACGCCGTCCGATAAAGACAGCTCGTCGGCGAGCTCGCAGAGACCGTCTCCCTGCAAATCCATCAGAACGAGATCATTTTCCGCCGCCGCAAGCAGGCGCGCGGTGGCACGACCGATGCCTGAGGCAGCTCCGGTGATAAAGACAACGCGCGGCGTCATAGTTCGCGGCTCGACAACGGGGCGAGCGGCATCGTCTTGAAAATGTCTTGGGCCGAGCCCGTATCGTCTCCTCGCGCATCGGCTTTAGCAGTTGGATTGTTAGCTTCGTGCTCACCGAACGCTGTCAATTGAACAAGGATTTGCTTGGCACGCAGGATTGCCGCCTCTCGCTCCAGATTACTGTCCGCCGCCATCGTTACCGACGCGGCCTCACCGCCCTCTCCATCAAATTCAACGGTGATCATGCCGTCGGTCAAATCGCTAACTCGAATGTCAATGAGTTCCATGGGGCTCTCCTTGTTCCGACACTGAAACTCAGCGACACGCCAGCGGTTGCGGTACGGTTGCGGACGAAAAGGAGAAATTCTACGAGCCCTGCGCTGGCCGTCTTGGCAAACCGACCGCCTGGGAACAACTCGATAAGCCGGCGGTTAGAAGCGCTTCACAATAGGAGAGTGCTCATGGCAACCGACCAGATCAGAGACGTTTTCATCGCCGGCCTGCGCAATGCACACGCGATGGAAAAACAGGCGCTCAGCATCATGAAACCGCAGGTCAAGAGGATAGAAACCTATCCAGAGGTGGCAGCGAAGCTGGAGCAGCACATTGCCGAGACCGAACGGCAGATCGTGCGCCTTGAGGACGTCCTAACCGGGCTCAATGAAGACCACTCCACGCTCAAGGATTTCGCGTTGTCATTTACTGGAGCTATGGCCGCGCTCGGCCACACCGTGGCGGATGACGAAATCCTCAAGAACTCGTTCGCGAATTATGCGTTCGAGAACTTCGAAATTGCCGCGTATCGCTCCCTACAGACGATTGCCGAGGCCGGCGGCTATGGCGCGGCGGTGTCGGCCATCGAAGCCAACCTTTCAGAGGAAAAGGCAATGGCGAGATGGCTTGAGGACAATCTTGTCGGCGTTACCACGAGATTTCTTTCGCTGCGCGAGGTCGGCGAGACGGCAAAGGTCTAAGCTCAGCAAATTTGTGCAATCACAAAACATGTGGTTTCCATGGAGGTCGATATGTCAGACGGACCAATTTCTCCCGCCGTCAAATCCCTGCTCGCCGAGCAAGCGGACCAATCGGCGGCAGACAAAACCCGACTGGAAAAGGGGTTGGAAGATACATTTCCCGCTTCTGATCCGGTGTCGGCAACGCACACCGCGACCGCGTCGGCGCCGACGGGCTCCGACGAGGGTGAATTCCTCGGCCTACGTCCAATGAGGCAACCGGGCAGCCCTGCCGAGTTTCAACGTGCGGAGCTTCAATCGCTACAGCGCGACGTCGTTGCCCTTCGGGAAAAAATTGCGACCACGAGGCACAGGCGGGTTGTGAGGACACCGGTCGTGTCCGGTCTTCTCATGGCCGTAGCGCTGCTCGGGGGCGCCGCGGTCTTATTCTCCCGTGCCGCAAATTGGTGAGGACGACCTTGCCCGTTCTTTCGAACTGGAACAGCGGCGCGCGCGAACAGACGGCGCTTCTGATCCATTGGCGTTTAGGCTGACGCCCTCGCTGCTACACCGCCGGTACGAAAACCGGAGCTGATGGAACCGAAACGTATCAATGTGGTTAGGGGCCACGTTCGACGGCGCGGAGGGTTCGACTTGAAACCAATATATGACGGGAAAAACGGCCTACTTGGAAAATTGCATGCGGAAGATTTCGCCGAAGTATCAGCACGCCTTGAACGCGTTGAGCTGAGCCAGGGGGAATTCCTGTTCAAATCCTATGAGACCATCGACCACGTCTATTTCTTCGAGAGCGGGCTCTCATCGGAGATCGCGGGGTCCAGGGGCGCTGAGAGCATAGAGGTAGGATGTATCGGCCACGAAGGGCTTTCAGGTGTCCCCGCCCTCCTCGACGTTGATAGCAGTCCGCACTACGCGTTCATGCAAGTTGGCGGAACCGCACACCGCATAGAGACCTCTGCATTGCGGGCTTTGGCGAACAATCGACCGGCAATACGGCGGGTTCTTCTCCGCTTCGCGCACGTTTTCATGATACAGATTGCGGCCACCGCTCTCGCTGACGGCCGCTTTGGGGTCGAAAAACGGCTCGCCCGCTGGCTTTTGATGTGCCAGGATCGCCTTGGCGGAAGGCTGCCTCTCACCCATGATTTCTTTGCGCTTATGCTCGGCGTTCGCAGACCGAGCGTTACCGACGCACTGCATGCGCTCGAGGGGAAGCTGTTGATCCGATCGGAACGTAGTCTCGTCACGATCCGCAATCGCGCCGGCCTTGAGGAATTGGCAGGTTCTTCGTATGGGCTGCCGGAATCGGAATATCGACGTCTTATCGCAGATTCGACAGCGCTGACCGGTGTCGCAACCTCTACTGTGGCCTGAGGGCTGAGCGAAATGGGACATTCGCCAGAATGCGACCGTCCTCGTCTACGATATCGAAAGACTGGCCGTCCGGCTCATATCCCGCAAGCACCCGTTCCGCCATGATTTCTCGCGCCGCCATCTGCGCATCGTCGATCGCCAATTCCAGCGTATCGAATTCAGACCCTTCGAGATCCCGCTCCGTCTTTTCCCCGTCACGGATGTTGAAGAAGTATCGCACTGCCAAGTCCTCCTGCACAGCGCGCGAACAGTGAGCCCCCAGTGATTGTTCCCAAAAGATATCCGCACGGAATGTAAACGGATATTTGAGACACTGGGGCCGCCCGTCTCCTCGGCCCCCGGCGCCCGTTCATTTTGGATTTGCCAGGGTTGCTTCTAAGTTTGCCGGCGCGCGCTTCTTCCCACCATGGCCCGCACTGCCGCGCTCCTGTTCGGCCGACTGGTCGGGTCGCGGATTCAAATCGTCGAAATCGGGCTGCTCGCCGGCGCGCCTCCAATGGTCTTCATGAAGACCCTCGGGCCTCCCCTCCTCTTCCCAGATTCGATATGCACGTTCGCGCTGCTCTTGTTCTCGGTCATCCATGGTTCGCTCCATTCGCCTTCTGGCGCAGCCCAAACCGTGCTCGGTCCGCATTCCCTAGGGCTAGGGCCTGCCGCCGCGGGTGCGCGGCGGCAGAAAAAGCATTTGCGTCAAAGCGGCTAGCTCTGGCCGCCCTTGCGACCGGCTTCCGAGGCCTTTTCGGGGTCGTTCTTGAAACTGCCCCCGGATTCCTTGCCGCCCTTCGACGCGGCTTCGCGCTGCTTGTCCTCGTCCATAGAGGCGAAACCGCGCTTCGACGTATCGCCGCCGCTGTCACGGCCGCCCTTGTCCTGCTGCTGGTTCGGCATGTCTGCTTCTCCTTTTGTGATTTGCCCCATTGGTGGAGCGGCCTTCTAACCACGCGATCCGTGAGACGTTCCACGAAATCGACCAAAAGCGCGGAGAGCTTTTGTGCCTGAGCGTTTCGCCCCGGCGAAACATTCGGCCGCCATTGGCGTTAGCCCCCATTGATTATCCAGAAGATCGAGATCATGGCCCGACCGATGCACGCCGCGGAAGAAGAATGCGCCGCTCTGAGCCAACAGGTCGTCGATCTCATTCCCGCACTCAGAGCCTTCGCCCGCACGTTTACGATCAACGCGACTGATGGCGACGACTTGGTTCAGGAGACGCTGTTCCGGGCGCTTCGTAGCATCGAGACGTTTCGCCCCGGCACAAGCCTCAAATCGTGGCTCTTCACGATCATGCGCAATACCTATTGCACGCAATATCGCAGAAGGGTTCGCGAACAACCGGGTGCGTCTGACTGCATATCCTTGAAGCTCGCCGTGTCGCCATCCCAGGAGTGGGCGATGGCAGAAACGGACCTGAAGAAGGCGCTATCACGTCTGACGCGCGAGCAGCGTCAGATCATCGTGATGGTCGCCGGGTTGGGGTTCAGTTACGAGGAGGCGGCAGGTGTCATAGGATGCGCGGTCGGCACGGTCAAAAGCCGCTTGAATCGAGCCCGGGAAGCTTTGGCACAGGAGTTGGGCGGCAACCCTTTGGACCATTCTACTTGATACTGTCGTCGCGTTTATCGAGCGCTGCCTGGAGCGCCTTGGCGAGTTCGAGCATCCTGTGCGGCATCGATTCTCGACGAATCTCTTTCATCAGGTCTTCGACCGCTTTATCGGGTTGTTTTGCGGCTTCCTGTTCGGCCATGCGCGCCTCCACTTTCTATTTCTAATGTACTACGGCACTCGGTCCTCAACAGATCAACCCGATGCGATGACGTCCCGCCCAACTCCAATCGGCCAGAACTGTTCCGAGGTGTGGACCGCTGACCGGAACAATCGGTCCCTCTCAAGGTTGTCGATACGCGGACTGGTCAGTAACCTGCGTTATGTTTGGTTGGCCGGCGTTTGAAGGAATGATCGTGACAATCGTCAGTGGCTCCAGAGTTCTCATCGTCGAGGACGAGTATTTTATCGCGACCGAGCTTGAACGCTTTCTCGTCAAGCTCGGCGCAACCGTCCTTGGCCCGGCGTCTTCCATAGAACGGGCGGCCGACTACCTTGATGATGCCGATGCCGCAATTCTCGATATTCGTCTAGACGACACGTACGTCTTCCCGTTCGCCGACCAGCTCGCCAATCGGCACATTCCTTTTGTCTTTTACACTGGGTGCAACGACATCGCGATTCCCGACCGTTTTCGCTATGCCAGTTATTTGTCGAAACCGGCTGAGGCAGAAACCGTGTACAGCGCGCTCCGTTTTGCCCTCGATCCAGGCCCTGCTGCGAAGGGCTCGCGCGAAGAGACCGTATTCTCGGCGCTTCCTCAGCTTCGTTTGGCGGCGCGCCTCCATCTCAACGATCCCCATGCCGCCGATCGTCTGGTCGAACTTACGTTACAAGAAGCAATAGACCATGCGCGATCGAAGCCCCACGACGTTTCGATCAATGTCTGGCTGGGCCGCCTCATGGAAACCATCCATCGCGACAGGGAAGGCAAGCTTCTCAGCTAAGTTGCGACATAGCAGTTCGGCTGCCTACCCGCTTCGTGACGCCGGAAGACTTAATGAAAGCAGAAGCCGGCAACAATAGGCACGATCGCCTCGCACGCGAAGCAATATTCAGGAGAAGACGAAATGGCGAACGATAAGCTGAGCGACCCAGCCACATTTGAGACCGCTCTTGCGACGATGACCGATGACGAGGTCTTCGAGGCGATGTCGCAACTCGAAGGCATCAGCGAGCAGGAGGAGGAAGGCGAAAGGGCGCTGGCTTTCATCCAGCTAGTGGAAACCGAAATCGAACGACGGTTTCCAGGTCAGGCGCTTTCACCCTACAAAGCCTGGCAACGCCGCAAGATCCTGTAAAGGGTCGACGTGAGCCTAGTGGATCGTAACCGCAACCTCGGCTTCTCGTGCCGCGGCAATGAACCTGGATTGGGCCTCTTCGTCACTCGCGCGGCCTTGAACCGCATCAGTGCAAACTTTGAGGGCTTTTCGAAATGCCTTCCCGGAACGCCTAGGCCAACAATGTACCAGATACTCTGCAGCTTCCAACGAATTTTGCACGACCACAAATGACGTGTCGTGATTGTATGTGACTATCACCGCACGCGGCCAGTTTTTTACGTCGCCGAACAGCACGGTTCGTCCTCTCTTTCCAAATATCTCAGCGCCTCCACCGGGTCAAAGCCACCCAAAGGCGAAAGCGACCCCTGCGAACACGAAGACCGCCGCCGCGAATACAAGCGCAATGCCGACCACCGGTATTTTGGTTTGAGGCGGATGGTTTGCCGGGAAAATCGGGCGCATGGCTGAGCCTTCGTTCCCAGAGACATCCGGGCGCTTCCCCTCAAGCTGCGTCCTGCGCGCGGTCTCGATCATCGTGGCATCGAGGGGCGTGCCCGCCGCCTCGGCGTCGGTCTCAAGCGGTACGAGAGCAGGATCAAATCCAGGACGCTTGTCACCGGTAAGTCCCGCCTGAATATCGCCGCGAACCTGCGCCGGATTGAGACCATCGGAGATAGGCCGTTCTTTCATGGGGCGCTCCTGGGGTGCTTGAGCGGCTAACCGCGAGCGGCAGGAATGGTTCCCTTTCTTCGAGCCACCTCTTCCTGTCACGGCCATCCATGCCACCCGCAGTCGGGCAGGAACAAAACGGCCTACGGCAGGTTAGCGGCCGTCTTTAGCGATCCGGAAGTTCTCGTGCGATTCATTCCAACTCGCGCCAACGGTTTTTCTCGACTATCTCGCGGGCGGCCTGCCCTTGGCCCTCGATGTCACAGGCAATGGCGGGTTGGCTCTGATCGCATTCGGCGCCTTCATCATCCTCTACTGCCTGCTGACGGACGATGAGTTCGGCGCGGTCCGGTTTTTTGAGGCTGCGCTTCCGGGCTGCATCAAGGTCGTCCTCACACCATGAACATCTTGTCTTCGTGCAGACGCCGGCCGAAAGGGAACCAACGTCATGTCACAACCACACACCAAACGGGCCGCGCATTCACGGCCCAGGGTCGTTATTGTCGGGGCAGGATTCGGAGGACTTGCCTGTGCGGGCGGCCTTGGCAATACCGACATCGATGTCACAGTTATCGATCGGCGCAACCATAACCTCTTTCAGCCGCTGCTTTATCAGGTCGCGACCGCCGCTTTGTCTCCAGCCGATATTGCAGAGCCTGTGCGGCGGACACTAGGCCGGTTTCGCAATGTTCGCGTCGTGCTAGGCGAGGTCAAAGGTGTCGATCATGCTCAACGCTGCGTCGCCCTGAAGGGTGGTGACTTCTTTCCCTACGACAGGCTCGTGATCGCGACTGGCTCGGAGTACAATTACTTCGGAAAGGATGAATGGAAAGCCTACGCTCCCGGCCTCAAGACCATCCATGAGGCGCGCTTGATCAGGCATCGGTTGCTGGCGGCCTTCGAGCGCGCCGAGCGTATCTTCGATCCGGTCGAGCGCCGCAAGCTTCTAACCTTCGTGATCATCGGTGGAGGACCGACCGGCGTCGAGATGGCAGGAGCGATCTCGGAACTGGCGCGCTACATGATCGCCCGCGATTTCAGGACGATCGGCGAAAGCGATTTCGAGGTCGTTCTCATCGAGGCCGCGCCGCGCATCCTGTCCGCGTTCCCGGAAAAGCTTGCTGCCTATGCTCACCACTACCTGAATGGTATCGGCGTTCGCATCATCACGGACCGCCGGGTCACGGCACTCGATGACCGTTCGGTTTTCCTCGATGGCGAACGGATCGACACAGGGTGTGTGATCTGGGGCGCGGGTGTTCGCGCCTCGCCGGCTGCAGATTGGCTGGGCCGTGCCGGTGGCCGCCAGGGACGGATACCGGTCGAAAGCGACCTGTCGGTAAAAGACTATCCCGATATCTATGCCATTGGTGACACCGCACTCGCTCTCGACGAGAACGGTGCAGCACTCCCCGCGTTGGCGCAGGTCGCCAAACAGCAGGGTGTCTACCTTGCCCGGCGGATCAAGAAGGAATTTGCCGGATCCCGCGATATCCCGCCATTCCGATTTCACAATCGCGGCAACACCGCCGTGATCGGCCGAAACGCCGCGATCTTCGATTTCGGAAAGTGGACACTGAAAGGCCGGCTTGCCTGGTTCCTGTGGGCGTTCGTACACGTCTATCTGCTGATCAACTTCGAGAAGCGCCTGCTTGTCACCGTTCAATGGGTTTTTCGCTATTTCACAAGACAGCGCGGCGCCCGGATAATCGACGAAGACCATATCCGCTCAGGAGGCGACGGCGCACGAACGCAGCCGGTACACGAGCCGGAGCCAGGAAGAAAGGAGCGGTCGCAATCTAAGGAGCATCTACCATGAGCGCGACGAAGGAGTGGCCGCCGATCTCGCCCTATCGCACAGGGATCAGGGGTCTATGCCCCCGTTGCGGTCGAGGGCATCTGTTTAATGGCTACCTCACCTTGAAGCCAGAATGCGAAGTTTGCGGGCTCGACTATTCCT
This sequence comes from Shinella curvata, assembly GCF_022899935.1. Classification (GTDB taxonomy): domain Bacteria; phylum Pseudomonadota; class Alphaproteobacteria; order Rhizobiales; family Rhizobiaceae; genus Shinella; species Shinella curvata. The sequence goes on along the minus strand of NZ_JALJCJ010000009.1, from coordinate 105,304 downwards.
TTGCCGATCCCGCGGACGGTCCTGCCTTCTTCGTCATCTGCTTCACCTGTGTCCCTGCCGTGGCGTTCGCGACTTGGCTCGAAGTGGTTCACAGTCCACCCCTATGGGTCCAGGTCGCGACGACGGGTCCACTCGTCCTGCTGGCCTGTCTCCTTCCTCTCCGGCCACTCAAAGGATGGCTCGTAAACAGCCAGTATTTTTACAAAGCTGAGCAGGGCGTCCTGGACAGGGAAAATGACCCCGTTCACAAGCCGACGCCGAACGACGCGGACTAATCTAGGGAACCAAAAGGACGATTGGAGGTTCGAAGGACCGGCGAGACCAGAGAGGCAAAAACCATGCAGTATCGCACCTTCAGCCGAGTAACATCGCACGCAATCGGCTTTGCTGTATGCATCTGGACATCAAGTGCGCTGGCGGAGCCTGCCGCACAATTCGTCGATGCAGCCGCTTCGCTGAACCAGTTTCTCATCCAGTCGGGTACGCTTGCCCAATCGAGGGCCACCAAACCGGCGACGCGAACCTACGCAAATGAAACCGTCGAGATTATCGCCGCTGCCGAAAAGGAGCTTAAAGCTGCGGCAGAAGCTGAGAAAGCGGCGGTCTCGCCCAGCCTGCCAGCCGAGCAGGCTCAAGGCCTCAAGGCGCTTCAAGAGGCCCCAGCAGCCGACTTCGACGCCGCCTACATGTCGGCACAAATGACGACCCATGCCGAGATCAAAAAACTCTACCTGACATTCATACAGGACGGCATCGCCGGCAAAGTTCGCGCCTATGCCGAAAAGACGTATCCCGAGCTGCACATGCTTGAAGTGAGGGCGCTATCGCTGGCTTCACCGGCTACCTTGACGGACGGTGAGCAATAATTCGAAGCGAACGACCCGAAATCTGACCGCTAGGCGTGGCCCGCCGAGGCTGGCGCTGAACCGCCCGTCGACTGGTGCCAGGCCGTCCAGACTGCTTCGAACAATTGGGCATATTGCGCAGCACTCCGTTCCCAGGAAAAATCCGCCTTCATCGCCTGTCGTTGGAGACTGGACCAAGAGCTTCGGTCAGAGTATGCGTCGCATGCGCGCCGAACGGCCTCACGAAGACTGTGTGGCTCAACCGGGTGAAACTGGAAGCCTGTTGCGACTTCCCGCGCCATCGCGGCATCGTTGGCGTCAATTATCGTTTCGGAGAGCCCACCAGTGCGGCCGACGAGAGGTATGGCACCATATCGCATGGCGTAAAGCTGTGTCAGGCCACAGGGTTCGAATCGCGAAGGTTGGACAAGGATATCAGATCCCGAAACGATCAGATGAGCCAAGTCCTCGCTGTAGCCGACGTGCAGGCCGATACGCTCATGATGGCGTTCCGCACAATTCTGCAGAGCTGTTTCAATCGCACGGTCCCCCTGCCCGCAGATTACGAGATGTCCCCCATGCGCGACGATCTCTTCCACCACTTCCGGCAGCATGTCCGCGCCCTTTTGCCATGTTAGGCGCGTCAACGCTGCAAAGAGAGGCCCCCCATGATCAATGAGGCCGAAACAGCCAAGCAGCGCGGCACGGTTCTGTTGGCGACGTGCCAGTGACCGAACGTCATATGTCTTTGGAAGATGCGGATCCACTGCCGGATTCCACACCTCTGTGTCGATTCCATTGACGATTCCGTAGAGCGCCGACCGACGCGTCTGCAAGACGCCATCGAGACCCATGCCCAGCTCTGGTGAAAGGATTTCCCTTGCATAGGTGGGGCTGACGGTCGTCACGATGTCCGAACAGGTAAGGCCACCTTTCAAAAAACCGATGCCGCCATAGTATTCCAGGCAATCGACATCGAGGGCCGAAGACGGCAGTTCAAGTCGCGGTGCGATATGGAAAGCGAATTGCCCTTGAAAAGCGAGATTATGGATCGTGCACACGACGGGCAGTGTGCTTGCGTACTTGTGTCGAAGATAAACCGGGAGAAGTGCCGCCTGCCAGTCATGGACGTGAACGAGATCGAGCTTCAAATGCGGCAGTTCACCAAGGCCAATCCGGGCACCTGCAAGAGAAAAAGCAGCAAAGCGCAGCCAGTTATCGGGGTGATCGCGCCCATGTTCATCGAGATAGGGGCCTCCGGCCCGATCGAACAGTTCGGGGATTTCGAGGACAAGCAGGTCAAGACCTTCGGTTTGCGCACGCGTCACAATCGCGGTGTGGCCGAGCACCCCCTCGAGGCGGCCGGCTTCTTTCCTGTGAGGGAGTCGTGCGAGAACCTGAGGATAGCCCGGCACGAGCGATAGAACCCTAATGCCTTGGGTAGCCAATGCCTTTGGGAGCGCTCCGGCGACGTCAGCCAGCCCACCGGTTTTAATAAGCGGATAGATCTCGGACACGACAGAAAGAACGTGCATAGCCGGAAGGTGAATCTCCGTTGCTCACAAACGTCGCCGAGGCGCGGGGGTATGGCCGCTCAGGCAGAAGCGATCCGGTTGGCGCTCGCTTCTCGGCGCTTATGTTTCCGGGAGGAAAGAACAACACGCGATACGGCAAGAGGCACCACCACAGCTGTTTTTCGGGTTCGGGTTTCCTGCATACGAGAATTCATGCGGGCTAGCGCCATCTGCCAGTGCTCATGATCCTGTCCGTCAGGCCGGCCCGCCGATTCCCAAATTAGATATGCTTCAGTGCGAACAAGCTCTTCAAAATCGACCATGGCACGTCCCTCGCTCGCTGGCGTTCTGCCCGGATCGAGGCCTTGCCCCTCCACGGACTGGTTTCAGCCCTAACCTGACGGCAGCGCGTTTGTTCCTGGCATTTCAGATTGACCCACCCTTTGTCTCTCCGTCAGAAGCCTCGTGGCAGGCGGCCGCTCACCCGGAACACGGGCCGAGCAAGCAGCCACCAAGGCCGGCGATCAACGAAGAGAGAACCGGCCTGCCGGGAGGGACATCATGACCGGCGCTTGCTAACCAGGCGAGTGGCGATCTGTTCCACGTTGTGTCCGCTCATCAAAATTCTGTACACTGGAACCCCGGCACTGCAGCCCTCCGCTAATGATCGAGCGGGTGATCGGAACTGGAGTTCCGAACAGAGATGTTAAATAGAAGCCCACCGCCGAAGCGGTAGGCTTGTGGTCTTGATATTTGTTACGAACGGATCAAACCGCAGAGAACCGCTCCGGCCGAAACGTCGCCAACATCGGGTGCTCACCGCCCGTCGCAACCTCGAAAGCGAGCAACTCGCCGACGATGAGGCCGAGTGTCGCGCCGCTGTGGCTGAAGGCGACGTGATAGCCGGGGATGTCCTTGAGCGCGCCGACAACCGGCTCGCCGTCGCCAGGGATCGGCTTGCCGCCGACGCCGATCGTGGCGACCTCGAGCTTCGGATTGCCCTCCATCACCTTCGCGGCTTCGGCCAGAAGCGCTGCGACCACCGTGTCGTCGATGTCGTATCCGCCATCGGCGCGCAACGTCACCCCCTCGTCGGCCGCCCAGTCGGCGTCGATCGAGAAGGCGCCGCCCGGCGCGGGGCGCACCGCGACACGCGGCGTGTTCAGGACAGCACGCAGGGGATGGGCGAGCGGCTTGGTCTGCACGAGAAGGGCGACGGGCGTCCCGTCACCGATAGTCTGCCCGCTCGCCGCTGCCATCTTCGGCACGGCGGGGCCGGTCGCCAGCACGACGGCATCGGCCAGGAAAAGCTGGCCCGTCGCGGTTTCGGCACCGACGGCACGGCCACCCTCGATCACGGCCCGCGCGGCCCCCTGATCGGTTACCAGCACGCCGCCGAGCGAGGAGAACTCCCTGAGAAGCAGGCCGACCAGCACGGGCAGATCGACCCAGCCTTCGCCGGGATTGAAGATAGCGCCCTGCGGCGTGATCGCCCTGGCATCGATGCCGGGCGTGACACCGGCGACGGCAGCGGCCGGAAGCCACTGCGCATCATAGGCAAGCGAGACTTCGTAACGATAGGCCGCGTCGATCTCGTTGCGCGCGTCGTCGGCATCCCAGGTCAGGCCGCCGTCGAAGCGAAGCCAGTCGGCATCCGGAAACCGCGCCGAAAGCGTGCGGTAGCGATCGATGCCGGCCATGCGCAGCCGGTGATAGGGCTCGGAGCGCATGCGTGCCGAATTCAGCCAGGACAGCGAGCGGCCGGAGGCGCCGTTGGCCGGCGGGCCGTCATTGAGGATGGTGACGCGCATGCCGCGCCGGGCAAGCTGGACGCCGGTGGAAACGCCGAAGATGCCGGCGCCTATGATGACGGCCGAGGAGATGATGGTGTCGGTCATTGTGGTGTCTTTCAATCGGTTGGTCATGCAGTTGGATCAGGCGGTTACGGCTCTTCCCAGCGGCCACTGGTAGCGGAGCGGAAGAGCGCGTCGATGGCCTTCATATTGGCGATCGCATCGTCCAGCCCAGTTTCGAGCGGCGTGCCGGTGAGAACGGCTTCGGCGAACGCATCGGCCTGCTCGCGGTACTGGTCGACCGGCGCGATGGCGATCTCCTCGCGTCCGCCGCCGGCAAGATCGCGGCCGTCGTCCAGCACGAGCCGGGTCGGTGCATCAGGCGGGGCATTGAAGGGAATGGGGATTTCCAGGCGCGCCCGCGTTCCGAGCATCGTGACCTTCTGCGTGAGGACAAGCTGGGTCGAACAGGTGAAGGCAAGCTGCCGGCCCTCGGGAAACGCCAGCAGCCCGCTCGTCAGCCGGTCCGTGCCGAACGCGGGATCCCTGTCCATCAGGGCGATCGCCCGTAGCGGCTCGGCACCGAACAGGAAGCGGGCGGTGTTAACGGCGTAGCAGCCGACGTCAAACAGGCCGCCCCCGCCAATATCCGCCTGGTTGCGCACATTTCGCGGGTCGTCGAGATAGTAGGAGAAGATCGTCTGGATGGCCCTCACCTCGCCGAGCCGCCCTTCGGTCACCAGCGCGCGCGCCGCCTTCCATTGCGCGTGATGGCGCACCATGAAGGCTTCGGCGACCGGCAGGCCGGCGGCCTTCTGCGCGGCCGCAAGGTCCATCGCCTGTGCGGCATCCAGCGCGATCGGCTTTTCGCAGAGCACCGGCTTGCCATGTTCCAGCGCCCTGATCGTCAGAGGCACATGCAGGTGGTTGGGCAGCGGGTTATAGATCGCGTCGATCTCGGGATCGGCCAGCAGATCCTCATAACTGCCATGGGCCTTGGGAATGCCGAAGCGCGCCGCCATCTCCGTGGCCCTGTTCAGATCGCGCGAAGCAATGGCCGTCACGCGGCCGAGGCGGCTGGACTGGATGGCGGGTATGACCGCTTTTGCTGCGATGCCCGCGCAGCCGAGCACGCCCCATCGTATCCGTGGTGTCATGGTGTCCTCCATCCCGGCCTAAAGCACTTCCGCGAGGAAGCGCTGGAGACGCGGGCTCTGCGGGTTGTCGAAGATCGCCTCAGGCGTGCCCGCTTCCACGACCCGCCCCTCGTCCATGAAGACGACCTGATCGGCGACGCGGCGGGCAAAGCCCATCTCATGCGTGACAACGACCATGGTCATGCCGCGCGTGCCGAGATCGGCCATCAGGTTGAGCACGCCCTTGACCAGTTCGGGATCGAGTGCGCTCGTCACTTCGTCGAAGAGAATGACTTCCGGCTCCATGGCGAGCGCGCGGGCGATGGCGACGCGCTGCTGCTGGCCGCCCGAGAGGCCGCCGGGACGGTGATGCTGCCGGCTCGCAAGGCCGACATCGGCAAGCCGCGCCTTGGCTATGCGCTCGGCCTCGGCCTTCGGCAGGCCCTTGATCTTCGTCAGCGAGAGCATGACGTTTTCCAGCGCCGTGTGGTCGGGAAAGAGGTTGAAGTGCTGGAACACCATGCCGACCCGCCGGCGCAGGGTTTCCGGCTTCATGGCGAGGATGCTCTCGCCGTCGATGAGGATATCGCCGCTCTTCGGCTCGACGAGACGGTTGAGCCCGCGCAGAAGCGTCGACTTGCCGGACCCGGACGGGCCGATGATGCAGGTGACGCTGCCCGGCTTCACCGAAAGATCGACACCTTTCAGCACGTCGAGCTCGCCATAGGCCATGCCTAGATTGCGCACATCGAGACTGCCACCCTTGAAGGCAGCTTCGGAAGTACGGCTTGCACCATCAAGCTCGCTGACCTCCTCCAGCCCGCTGGTGACGACCGCCGGACGCTGCTTGCCGATGCGCAGGCGGTTGTCGGTGGCGTTGACCATATGGGTGAGCGGCACGGTGACGACGAGATAGAAGACGCCGGCCAGGAGCAGCGGCGAAAGGTTGCCCGTTACCACGGCCTGATCCTGCCCGACGCGAAAGATCTCGCGCTCCGAGGCCAGCAGGCCGAGGAAATAGACCAGGCTCGAATCCTTGACGTTGCCGATGAACTGGTTGACGAGGGCCGGCAGCACGCGGCGCACGCCCTGCGGCACGACGATGAGCCGCATGCCCTGGCCGTAGCTCATCGACAAGGCTCGGCAGGCTTCCATCTGGCCGCGGTCGACGCTCTGGATGCCCGATCGGAAAATCTCTCCGATATACGCGCCGGCGATCAGGCTGAGCGCGAGGATGCCGAGCGGATAGGGCGACGGACCGAACAGTTCGCGTCCGATGCGGGCAAACCCCTGGCCGATCAGCAGGATCGTGACGATGGCCGGCAAGCCGCGAAAGATATCCGTATAGAGTCGAGCGGGGATGCGCAGCCAGGGCGACCTGGAAATGCCCATGATGGCGAGCACCATGCCGATGGCGACGCCCAGCACCGTCGAGGCCGCGGCAAGGATGAGCGTGTTCTTCACGCCGACCGTGATCATGGTCGGCAGGACTTCAGCCATGGCGTTCCAGTCGAGGAAGCTGCGGCGCAGGTTTTCAAGCCAGTTCATCAGGAGGTCCCTTGAAAGAAAGACCGGTCCGACCGACGAGGCCGGACCGGCAAGACGGCATCACTGCTTGGGAAGATAGGCATCCGGCATCGGCGTACTGGGGAACCACTTTTCGTGCAGGGTTTTCCAGGCGCCGTCCTGCATGGCGGCCTGGAGGGCCTTGTTCAGCGCTTCGCGCAGCGCGTCATTGCCCTTGCGAACGACGAAACCGGCCGGTGCGTCGAAACTCGGGATGTTGACGGCGACCTTCAGCTCGGGATAGCGCGCCGAATAATCCTTTGCCGCCTCATAATCGAGAAAATGCGCATCGACCGTGCCATTGTTGAGCGCGGAGACGGCGGAGTTGTTGTCCGGGAACTTCACCAGATCGGCGCCGGCAAAATTTTTCTCGGCATAGATTTCCTGCAGCGTGCCCTGCACCACGCCAAGGCGCTTACCCTTGAGGCCGGCCGCGTCGGTGATACCGGCATCCGGCGTCAATACGGTGAGAAAGCCGGCGAGGTAACCATCCGAGAAATCGACGGACTCCTTACGCTTGTCCGTCGTGCCGATCGCGGCGGCGGCGACGTCGAAGCGGCTGTTGGCGACCGACGGCATCAAGGCGGAGAATTCTTGGCCCGTGAAGACCACCTGTTCCTTCTTGAAGCCCAGGCGCTCGGCGACATTGAGGAAGAGTTCAATGTCGAAGCCGGTGAAACTGCCGTCGGCGGTGGTGAAGGCATAGGGCTTGGCATCGCCCATCGTACCGACGCTGATGACGGCGGGATCGATGAGACCCAGCGGGTTGTCCTGAGAAAGTGCCGGCGTAACAGCGCCCGCCAGCACTCCAAAGGCAACCGCGAGGGCGCCGGCACGCAACCGGGAAAAGGGAAAAGTGAGAGCTTCGGTGAATCGCATTGTTTCGTCTCCTCTGGTGGTGTCTGCGATGTCTACTAGGCATGCGGATCCTATCGGGACGGCGGCGTCACCCGCGCGTCCAGCCCATCACTTCGCATGCCGGAATATTTCTGCTCCTTATCGTGATACCGGTCTCAAATGAAAAGAGACCGGTCTCTTTGGCTTTTGACAATTGTTATCTTCGCATTTGCCAGTCGTCAATATCTCTTGTAAGGCTACCGCTCATGGACCAGAGCCCGCCTCGAAACACCTCCGTCACCGTGGCCGACGTCGCGCATAAGGCCGGCGTCTCGAAGGCGACCGCCGCCCGCGTGCTAGGCGGCTACGGGACGGTCAGCGACCGGGTACGCGAGGCCGTGACCGCCGCGGCACGCGCGCTCGACTACCGCCCGAACGAACTTGCCCGTAGCATGACGACGGGCCGCTCGGGCACGATCGGTGTCGTGGTGGGCGATATCGAAAACCCGTTCTTCAGCCTCGCCGTGCGTGGCATTACCGATGTTGCCCGCCAGGCGGGCTTCACAGTCATCCTCATCAATTCGGGCGAGGACGTCCCCGCCGAAAAAGCAGCGATCAGAACCTTGCTTGCAAAGCGCGTGGACGGCCTCATCGTCTCACCGGCTAAGGAGAGCGATGTCGAGCATCTGCGCGAGGCGATCCGCTCGGGCCTGCCGCTCGCGCTGCTGGACCGCGGCAGCGACACACTCGACGTTGATACCGTCATTGCCGACGACCGGCATGCGGCCGAGGGCGTCACCCGCAGGCTCATCGCCCTTGGCCACCGCCGCATCGCCTATCTCACCGCCTGCGACACACCGGACCATCGCTTCCGGACGGCAGCCGACATCAACACCGGCTCCGTGCGCCGGCGCATTGAAGGTTTTCTAGGCGTGTGCCGCGAAGCGAATCTCGATGGCATGGAAGATTGGGTGCATGTGGGCGCCGTGACGCCGGAGCATACGCACCGTATGGCTGCCGCGATGCTGCGAACGCCGCAGCGCCCGACAGCGATCATCGCCTCTGATAGCCTGATCGGCCTCGAAGTCTTCAAGGTGTGCCGTGAACTCGATCTCGGCATTCCAGGCGATTTGTCGCTGGTCTCGTTCCACGACGCGGACTGGACGTCCGTCACGACGCCTCCCGTTACCGTCGTGCGCCAGCCCGTCTATGGCCTCGGCGAGACCGCGGCCAAGCTGCTGGTCGAGCGCCTGAACGGGAAGGCCGGCGCTGCAAACCGCATCGTCCTGCGCACCGAAGTCGTCGACCGCGCCTCCATCGCCGACGCTCGCGTATAGCATCGAGGCCTCCTCAGAACTGTGCCGCGAGCCGCAGGGCATCCAGCATGGCGGCATGGACCGATCGGCTGCTGACGGCGTCGCCGATCCGATGCAACTCGAAGCCGGCGGACGGCTGTGCACGCAGGGGCGCCACGCCCAGCAGGCTTTCGACCGCCGTGGCGCCGTCATTTGCCGAGAACGGGCGCAGTTCCTCGAAAAGGTCGTTCACCGGCACGGTACCATGTTCGACAATGACCTGCGCGTGGGTTTCGCGCAATTCCCGGCCGGTCAGGAGGTGGCGCAACACCACCTCGCGTCGCCCCTCCCGCACGCTCGCCGAAACGAGTTCGTATTCCAGCAGCACCCGAACATCCCATTCGGCGAGGGCCTTGCGGTAGGTGATGCTCGAATGGTGCTCCATTTCCGGCGCGACCGAGGGATCGCGGGCAACGAATGTCACGCGCTTCCCGGCTGCGGCGATTTCCGCGGCGACAGAAGGCCCGGGATGGCGGCCGGTGGCGTCATAGATCAGTACGTCATCGGCAATCTGTGCCGGATTTCCGAGCGCATCGAAGACGCTGAGACAGAGGTCGCTGCCGGAAACCGGTCCGAAATCCGGAATGCCGCCGGTGGCGACGAAGACGAGATCGGGGTGTTCGGCAAGAACGTCCGCCGCTTCCGCATAGACATTGAGCCGAATGTCGACGCCGAGCCGTTCCAGTTCGGCGATGCGCCAGTCGACGATACCGACCAGATCGCGTCGAAGCCGCGCTTTCGCAGCCAGCACCAGTTGTCCGCCAAGCCGGTCGGCGGCCTCCAGCAGCACGACCCAGTGCCCCCGCTCGGCCAGCACCCGGGCCGCCTCCAGCCCCGCCGGTCCGCCGCCGACGACGACCGCCTTGCGCCCGGCCCGCGGCGAGCGCTCGATCACCTGCGGCAGCCAGGTCTCGCGGCCTGTTGCCGGATTGTGGATGCAATGCGCCGGGCGGTAGAGACAATGCGAGGCACCGACGCAAGTACGGATCTCCTGCTCCCGCCCCGCACGCAGCTTGTTGACGATCTGCAGATCGGCCATATGCGCCCGCGTCATGCCGACCATATCGACCAGCCCCGCTTCTACCGCGTAGCGCGCCGTTGCGACATCGGCGATCTTGGCGGCGTGAAAGACCGGCAGATCGGTCTGCGCCTTGAATGTCCCGACCTGATGCAACCAGGGCGCGGCGGCGGCCGTCATGTCGGGGATATTGTAGACGAGCAGATTGAGGCGCGTGTCAAACCGGCCGAAGATGCAGTTGAAGAAATCGACCAGCCCTTCCCGCTCCAGCCGGTTGGCGACCGTGACCGCCTCGGCGAAGCTCAGGCCGTCCTTGTGGTCCTCATCGATCGTGTAGCGGATGCCGACCGGATAATCGCCGCCGACTTGCTTGCGGATCTCCTCGTAAACCAGAAGCAGGAAGCGCATCCGGTTTTCCAGCGAACCGCCGAACTCATCCGTGCGGCGATTGACCATCGGCGAGAGGAACTGCCCGATGAGATGGCCGCCGGTCATCGTCTCGATGCCGTCGAGCCCGCCCTCGCGCGCCCGCCGCGCGGCCTGGCCAAAGTCGCGCACAATGCGCGCGATATCGTGGCGGTCCATCTCATGGGCGAAGTTGCGGTTATAGTCCTCGCGCGAATGCGAGGGGCCAAGCGCCGGAAGCCAGGCGCCGACGGTGGCGTTGGCCCGCCGGCCGACATGGGAGATCTGGCACATCAGCGCCGCGTCGTGACGATGGATGCGCTCGGAAAAGGCGCGGAACACCGGGACGATCGCGTCACTCGAGACGTCGAGCTGCGTGCCGCCCCAGCTGGTATCGGCGGAGATGCGCGCCGAGCCGCCGAACATCGTCAGCGCCAGCCCGCCTTTCGCCTTCTCCTCGTGATAGCGCTGATAGGCGTCGAGCGGATGCCCGTCCTCGTCGAGGGCAGTCTCGTGGCTGGTGCTCATGATCCGATTGCGCAGGGTGAGCGGACCAAGCTGCAGCGGCCTCAGCAACGGATCGACCCCGCCTGCCGGCGTAGCCCCCAGGGCGTTCGCGTCCAAATCCGTATCCCCTACGCCGGACCGAGGGCCTTGCGCATGGCTTCGACGCATTGTTTTAGCGGCGGGGTGGGATCGACATTGTATTTCCAGTTGGTCAGTTCGACCGTCAGCGAGCCTTCGTAATTCTGGCTGCGCAGATAAGCGACCAGCTGGTAGAGGTCGATCATGCCGTCGCCCCAGGCGAGATGGCTGCCGCCCGCATCGGAATCGGTGAAATGCACATGCGCGACGCGGCCGGCGAGATGGGTGAAATAATCCTGCGGCGTCTCATGGGTCATCACCGCACCGGCGACGTCATAGACCGCGTGCAGCGCGGGGCTGTCGAGCCTGTCCATCAGCGCGCGGATTTCTCGCGCCGAGCGGATGATGTTGGCGAAGGAATCCGGCAGCGATTCCATCCACAGCTCGATACCGAGTTTTTGCGCGCGGTCGCAGAGGATGCCCATGGAATCGACGCAACGCTCCAGCGCCTGTTCCGCCGGCTCGTCGCGGTAGCCGCCGCCTGCCGTCACCAGAAGCGCCGGTGCGCCGCATTCGGTGGCGAATTCCATCGATTCCAGGAAATAACGCAGCGAGCGGTCGCGTAGCTCCGGCTCCCTGGCGGAGATATTGATCGGATAGATGCATTGCTCCGGTGTGAAGGCGACGATGTCGAGGCCCATGCCGCGGACCTTGCGTCCCAGCGCCCGCGCGTCGGCCAGCGTCCTGTCGCCGATATAGAAATGCGGCGCCGCGGCCCAAAGCTCGATGCGCGAGACCCCGGCCTCGCAGACATCGGCCAGAAACCGGTCCAGCGTATGCCGGACATAGTGGAAATTCATCACGCTGATACTGCGTTCGTCGAGTGCCATGATCTGTTCTCCTCCGGTGGGTGTTGGCGGGGTTTTCCGCCTATTTATGAGAACGTTCTCTTTTTATTTAGCAAACAATCCGGCTTCCCTGCAGGTTCAAGGCACGCGAAGGCTGAATTCGGTCGTCGTCTCCGCCATGAAAGCGGCGACCTGCGCCGCCGTCTCCTCCGGCGTCCAGCCGAGATGCGGCGCGGCCAGTTTCGCGGCAGTTTCCGCGTGGCCTCGGCCCAAATCCGGTTCCCAGCCGGCGGAAAGGCGACGGCGCAGGATATCCGTGAGCGTGCGCGCCTGCTCGTTGAGGACCGCATGGGTGACGGATGTTTCCGTGACGCGATCCATATCCGGGGATGGCGGCAACGGCGCGTCGAGCGGACGCGGCGGGCCGGATGGCGACAGCCGGCGACGAACGGCGCGCGTCAGCCGCCGTCCGGCGTCGCGGTGGGTCATCAGCAGGCCGCCGGTGAAGGTGAAGATATTCGGCAAGCCTTCGTCGGTTAGATCATGCTCGCAGACGGCGGGTGAAGAGCCCTTGCCGTCCCTGGCAAGGCTGCGCGGCCGCACGCCCGCCCAGGCATAGAGTACATCCTCGCGGTTCAGGCCGAAGCCTGGGAACAGGCGGCCGAGCTGACCGAGAATGGCCGCGATCTCCGCCTCCGTCGCGCGAAACCCCTCCGGCCTGCCATCCGAAGCGGAATCCCATGGCCCCACATAGTGAAGCTCGCCCCAGGGGATCAGGTAAAAGGGTGCGCCCGCCTCGGTCACGGTTTCGAAACCGATGCCGCGCAGGCTTTGCGGCAGGCGGACGACGATGTTCGTGCCCTTTTCGCCGATACTCCTGCGCAGATGCGGCGCCCCGGCCAGGGCGGCGATCTCATCGGTCCAGACGCCGGCGCAATTGACCACGGCCCGCGCCAGAACATCGCGCGCGCCCCCGGCCGTCGTCAGCGTCACCCGCCAGCGATCGCCTTGCCGCGCCAGCCCAGTTACGGCCGTATGGTTCAGCGCCTCCATGCCGATCGCCCGGGCCTTCATGATCGTATCGACGACAATGCGCTCCGGCCAATGATATTGGTATTCGGTGAAACTCATCGCCCCGCGCATGTCCCGCAGCCCGGCCATGCCCTGAAGTGCCGGATGCGCCCGTGCTTCCTCGGCGGACAGGATTCGAAGGTTGAGGGGCACCTGACCGCCGTCGCTCGCCGCCATCAGGCGAAAAGCGAGCCGCGCCTTCCAACGGGGAATGGCGTTTTCCGGCGTCAGCGGAACGATGAAGGTGACGGGCTTTACCCGCTCGGGCGCCAGGCGCACGAACTCCGCCCGCCCCTGCATCGCGCGGCGCATGAGGCTGAGGCACTCGATTGCACTGCGCGGATGGGCAAGAAAGGCCGCAATCGAACTGCTGGCGGCAGAGAGATAACCGAGCCCGCAATGCTGCAGGCGCGAGGTCTTGCTGGAGGTGCCCGCGCCGTAATCATCCCGCTCGGCCAGCAGCGTGCGATAGCCCGCCGCCGTAAGATGCTGGCCGGCCGCGGCGGCGATGATGCCGCCGCCAATCACCACGGTGTCGTATATGCCGCTCACACCCACCTCCCACACATCGCCGGAACGATGTCTCTTCATGCCGAATGTGAGAACGTTCGCAAAATTTTGCCGTGGGTGTCAAGGTCCGCTTGACGTTGTCGCGAAAATTATAATACGTATTATAACGTCATATAGAAAGGTACGACCATGTCCCTCCCCTCCGCCTTTGACGCCGGCATCGTTGCCGCGCTCTCCGCTCTCGATGCAAAATCGGTCAAGCATGTGTTCTTCGTCGCCTGCGGCGGCTCGCTGTCGATCATGTATCCGGCCAAGTTCCTGCTCGACCAGCACGCGCCGCTTCCCTCGGATGTATATAACGCCGCCGAGTTCGTCGCTCGTGCGCCGCGCGTGCTCGACAGGAATTCTCTGGTCATCCTCTGCTCGATGACCGGCACCACCAAGGAAACCACCGCCGCCGCCGAATTCGCCCGCTCGAAGGGCGCCGCCACCATCGGCCTGACGGTCGAGCCCGCCTCACCGCTCGCCAAGGCGGTCGATCATGTCGTCGGCTTCGAGGCGCCCTATACGACCGGCGTGCCGATCGACGCCAGGGACAGCAACTATTCGCGGATCTACCAGATCGTCATGGGCCTCGTGGCGCTGACCGGCGGCGAAGACCTGACCGAGACGCTGATCAGCAGCCTTGCCGCCCTGCAGCCGGCGATCGACCGCGCGCACGCCGTCTTTGCGCCCGCCTTCGAGGACTATGCGCCGCGCTTTGCCAAGGAAGACGTCGTCTACACGGTCGCCAGCGGCGCCAGCTACGGTGCGGCCTATTCCTTCGCCATCTGCGTGCTGATGGAAATGCAGTGGATCAACAGCCAGGCGATCCATGCCAACGAGTTCTTCCACGGCCCGTTCGAGGTGCTGGACAAGGATCGCGCCTTCATCCTCCTCAAGGGGCTCGACAGCACGCGACCGCTCGAACAGCGCGCCGACGAATTCCTCCACCGCTTCGGCTCGGCCGAGAACATCCTGGTTCTCGATGCGGAAAAGCTCGATCTTTCCGGCATTGATCCGCAGTTCCGCGGCAATGTCGTGCCGCTGATCTTCTTCGACACGCTCTGGCGTTTCGCCTATAAGATCGCCGACCTGCGCAAGCATGAAATGCTGGAAGCACGGCGCTACATGAAGAAGATCAGCTACTGAGAAAGCCTGGAAGAGCGGATGGACGACCAAGCAAACCTCTTGCCGCTCTATGAACAGGTCCGGCGCGCGATCTTGGCCGGCATCGAAACCGGCCAGTTCGCCGAGGGCAGCTTCCTGCCCCCGGAACCGGAGCTGATGGCGCGCTACGACGTCAGCCGGATCACCCTCAGGCGCGCCATCGGCGAACTGTGCGCCGACGGCCGCCTGCAGCGGCAGCAAGGCCGCGGCACCATCGTCATGCCGGGCAAGGTGCGCCAGACGCTGGTCTCTCTGTCCGGCTTTTCCGAAACCATGGACGGGCTCGGGCGCAAGGCCGGCCATCGCATCCTCTCCTGTGCCGACAATCCCGACGCGCCTGCCATCCGCGCCCGGCTGCAGGCCGAAGCGCTGATCCGCTTCGACCGGCTGCTGGAGGATGACGGCCGGCCGATGACGCTGGAAACGCTGTGGTTCGATGCGCTGCGTTTTCCCGAGGTGATCGAGCCGGTCGCGGCCGGCGGCTCGTTCTTCGCGGCGCTGCGCGAAAAAGCCGGCATCGAGCCGGCCCATGCCGAGCGGCAGATCGATGTCGGCCTTGCCACCGCCGGCGAGCGCGCCATCCTCTGCGTCAGCGCCACCCAGCCCGTCTACCGCATCGAAAAGATCGTCACCGACGCGCAGGGGCGTCCGCTCGCTCTGTCGCAACTCGTCACCCCCAGCCATCTGGTCACCTACACGATCAAGACCTGAAAGGTTCGCCATGCACGTTTTCGACGCCGCCGCGGTTCACGCGGCGCTTCCCTGGCCGTTTCTGATCGAGGCGCTGCGCAAGGCGCATCTTGGGGACATGCCCGCCTCCGAGGTCGTGGTGCAGTCCGATCCGGCCGGCGGTGAAGCCCAGTTCGTCACCCTGCCCGGCTGGGCGCCCGGCGGCCCGATCGTCGTGAAGATGGTCGGCGTCTTTCCGCAGAACGCGAGCCTCACGCCGCCGCAACCGGCCGTTCAGGGTCTGGTGGCGCTGTTCGACGGTAAGACCGGCGGGCCGCTGTTGGCCGCCGACGGCGCGGCCATGACGGCGCGCAAGACCGCTGCCGATTCCGCCCTCGGCGCCGCCATCCTCGCGCGACAGGATGTGGAAGAGCTGCTGATCGTCGGTGCCGGCGCGCTTGCGCCGCATTTCGCCGCGGCGCATCTGGCCGCACGCCCCACGCTGCGGCGGGTCGCGATCTGGAACCGCACCGCCGCGCGGGCGGAAGCCGTCGCCGTCCAGCTTCGGGAGCAGGACATCGACGCCACGGTGAGCGGCGATCTCGATGCCGCGGTCGCTCGCGCCGACGTCGTGTCCTGCGTCACCATGTCGGACACGGCCTTGGTGAAGGGAGCGCTTCTGCGGCCCGGCACCCACCTCGATCTCGTCGGCGCCTATCTGCCGACGCTTCGGGAAGCCGACGACGCGGCCCTGATGCGCGGCACGATCTTCGTCGACAGCCGCAACAACATGCGCGGCGGCGGCGATCTCTCGCAGGCCGTCGCCTCCGGTGCCATCACCTGGGATGCCGTCAAGGCCGATCTTTTCGAGCTCGTGCAGGGGAAGAGAGAAGGCCGCGTCAGTGCCGACCAGATCACCGTGTTCAAGAACAACGGCGGCGCCCATCTCGACCTTTTCACCGCATCGGCGTTGTCGCAGGCGCTCGGCTGACGCTTTACGCGTCAGCCAGAACCCGCGCCAGAAACGCCCGCGTACGATCGTGCTGCGGGCGTGTCAGCACATCCGCCGGCCGCCCTTCTTCCACGATCACTCCGCCATCCATGAAGATCAGATGGTCGGCAACATCACGCGCAAAGCCCATTTCATGGGTGACGACGACCATGGTCATGCCGTCATTGGCCAGCTGCCGCATGACGGCCAGAACCTCGCCGACAAGCTCCGGGTCGAGCGCCGAGGTCGGCTCGTCGAACAGCATCACATCCGGCTTCATCGCCAGCGAGCGGGCGATCGCCGCGCGCTGCTGCTGGCCGCCGGAAAGCTGGGCCGGATAATAGTCCGCGCGCTCCTTCATGCCGACGCTCTCCAGAAGCACCATCGCCTCTTCGATCGCCGCCGCCTTCGGCACGCGCTTGACCAGAACCGGGGCCTCGATGACGTTTTCGAGCACCGTCTTGTGCGGGAAGAGATGGAACCCCTGGAACACCATGCCCATGCGCTGGCGCTGGCGTGCAAGCTCGTTGAAGCTCATCTCGTAGAGCTTTTCGCCCTTCCAGCGCACACCGACCGGCTCACCGTTGAGGAAGATCGCGCCGCCCGTGGGCTTTTCGAGATAGTTGAGGCAGCGCAGCAGCGTGCTCTTGCCGGAACCGGAGGGGCCGACGATGCAGGTCACGTCGCCACGCAGCACCGCGACATCGATGCCGCGCAGCACTTCGTGAGCGCCGAAGCTCTTGCGCAGGCGCTCGACTTTCAGCAGCGGCTCGACATTCATCACAGGGTCTCCTGCTGGCGCGCGAACAGGCGGAATGGGAAGAACCCGCCCGCTTTCTTCGCACCCGCGCGGCGTTCGGATTTCAATCGGTGTTCGACGGCGTGCTCGACGACGGTCAGGACGGTGGTGAGCACGAGATACCAGATGGTCGCGACCAGAAGCAGCGGCACCGTCTGGTAGGTGCGGGCATAGACCATCTGCGCCGAATAGAGCAGATCGGGCAACGCCAGCACGGAGACGAGCGAGGTGAATTTCAGCATCGAGATCGTGTCATTGCCGATCGGCGGAATGACGATGCGCAGCGCCTGCGGCAGCACGATGCGGCGAAGCGTTTGGCCGCGCGTCAGCCCAAGCGTGGCGGCGGCCTCCGTCTGGCCGGCATTGATCGCCTGGATGCCGGCGCGGATCATTTCGGCCGCATAGGCGCTTTCGGTGAACGCGAGGCCCATGATGGCGGCACTAAATGGAGTGATGAGTTCGTTGGTATTCCAGGAGATGAGCTTCGGTCCGCCGAACGGTATACCGATCGAGATCTCCGGCAGGAGCAGCGCCAGATTGTACCAGAAGATCATTTGCACCAACGGCGGCACGCCCCGGAAGAACCAGATCCAGCTCCAACTGACGGACTGGAAGACACTACTGGCCGACAGGCGCATGATGGCGAGCACGACACCGATCGCGAGCCCAAGCGCCATGGCAAGCGCCGTCAAAAGCAGCGTCATGCCGAGGCCGGAAAGGATCGCTGGGCTGAACATATATTCGGCGACCACGCTCCATTGCATGTTCTTGTTGGTGACCAGCACCTGCAGGAAGACGACGGCGAGGATCGCAAGCGCTACGCCGCCGATCCAGTGGCCGATCTTCGGCACCGCAATAGGCTTCACATCGTGGATTGAGGGGCGCGAGAGGGGTTTGTCAGGCATCGTCGTTCCTTGCTGCCCATCCCGGGCTGTGTGGTCCGGCCCGAAGCATGCCTCGGGCCGGACATGGCCTCACAGATCTGCCGGGTGCTCTTCGGTGATCAGCAGCGCCTTGCTCAGCATGCCGCTGTCGTTCAGGCCCCACTTGGCCATGATCTTCTCATAGGTGCCATCGTCGATCATCGACTGGATCGTATCCGTCAGCACCTGGCCGAGCGGATCACCCTTGCGCACGCCGATGCAGCTGTTGACCGGCGAAAGAACCAGTTCGGAAACCTTCAGGTCGCCGGTCTGGGTTGCCATATAGGCAAGCTTGACCGATCCGCCCACCGTGGCCTGCGCGCGATTGGAGCGCACGGCAAGCTCGGCCTGCGCCTGTGTGCCGTGGGTCTGCATGACCACCGGCTTGTCCTTGCATTCGTTGACGTTCAACTTTTCGAGAAGGCCGATGTCCCACGAGCCGTTGAGGACGGCGATCGTCAGCCCGCAGGCGTCGGCGGCCGACTTGATGTCGAGCGCGCTGTCCTTCGGATAGGCAAAGGAGGTGCCGATGCGGCGCTGGGAGACGAAGTCGAGCGTCTTCAGCCGCTCCGCCGTCGTGCCGAAGGACGAGAAGCCGGCATCGAAGCGCTTGGACTGCAGGCCCGGAATGATGGCATCGAAGCTCGTGCCCTCGAAGGCGAAGGTCACGCCGAGGCGCTGCTCCATCTCCTTGGCGATATCGACGCTCCAGCCCTTGAGCTGACCATCGGCATCCTGGTATTCGTCCGGTGCCCAGTCGTTGAAGACGGCGGCCTTGATGCCGTTGTCTTTGTATTCCTGCGGCAGCGCATCGTGCAAAGCGGGAATGACATCGGCCAGCGCCGGCATCGCCAGTGCAGCGCTCAGGACGCATCCGGCCAGAATGGATTTCAACATGACGACCTCCTTGTTGTAGCGAACCCGGCGGGCTCGTGATGGCGTTCTCCGGCTCCCCTTATACAGTCGCGAGAACGTTCTCACATATGAGACACGGAGATTCCCGATCCGTCAAGCGCCGTCGTCACCGAGAACTGCGGTTATTGGCGTTGAAAACCTTCGCCAATCTGCTAACACCTAAGAAGAGCTGCCGTTTTCTGCGAACCTCACATGATAGGTTTCTCATTTCGGCAGGGCGAAAATGTGAGAGGAATTGCCGCGTGGCTCCGAAAAGCAAGGCAACGATCACGGATGTTGCGCGGGCAGCAGGCGTTTCCACGGCGACCGCAGGACGCGTGCTCGGCGGCTACGGCTATACCAGCGAGGACAAGAAGGAGCAGGTTCTCAAGGCAGCCCAGAGCCTCGGCTATCGTCCCAATGCGCTGGCGCGCAGCCTCATCACCGGCAAGACCCGCACGCTCGGCGTCGTCGCTGGCGATATCCAGAACCCGTTCTATGCCTCAGTCCTGCGCGGCGTTTCCAATGTCGCGGAGGCCAACGGCTTCGGCCTGCTGATCACCAACAGCGACGAAGCCCAGCCCAAGGAGGTTCATTCGGTCGAGCTTCTGGCGCAGAAGCAGGTGGACGGGCTGATCGTCACCCCAAGCGACACGCGCAAGGCGCGACACCTGCACAATCTCAGGGCTATGGGCGTACCGCTCGTGCTGATCGACCGTGCCGTCGCCGGCCTGATGGTCGACCGTGTCGCGACCGACAACATTGCCGCTGCCGAGCAGGCGGTGCGCCATCTGATCGCCGCGGGCCACCGCCGGATCGGCATCGTGGCGGAACTCGTCGACGAGGAGAGCGGCGGCCTGGAATCCTTCCTCGCCCGCGCCATCGCCGGCGACCCGATCGAGAGTGAAACACTCTATCCGAGCTGGCAGCGTCTTCTCGGCTATATCCGGGCGCACCGGATCGAGGGCCTGCCCGTCGATCCACGCCTGACGCTCAGGGCCGGAAGCTATTCCGCCCAGGCGGCCCAGGCCGTCGTGCCCCGCGTGATGGCGGCCCCCGAGGCGCCGACCGCGCTCTTCACCACCGACGGCACCATGTCGGAGGGCACGATGCGGGCATTGGCCGAACTGACGCTCTCGATCCCGCAGGATGTCTCGATCATCTGCTTTGACGATCTCGACTGGATGAGTTTTCATCGCCCGGGCATCACCACCGTCGCGCAGCCGCGGCTTGCCATGGGCGAAGCGGCCGCACGGATGCTGCTGGAGCGCATCCGCGGCGAGGATTATCCGCCGCGCACGGTGCTGATGCCCGCAGAGCTGATCGAGCGCGGTTCCGTCGCGCGGCTCTGATTTCGCGGAGCACAGTGGTAACGATCCTTGTCGCGACTGACGCCCGAAAGCTAGCTATCGCATCGTTTCTTCATGATTTTCATGAGAGAAAGGTTGACGGTCACCCCTCAGCAAGGCCGCACCCTTTCCTCTGAATTTCGCTACCGCACCCCATTTCCGGCACGGCTGACGCAGGAAACCGTTTGCCTTTTTTGACGCAGCCCTATAATTGAGAACGTTCTCAGTTTCTTCTCAGGAGAGTCCGTCCAATGTCGCGCGCCGCCAGAATTCTCGCTTTCGGTGATAATGTCGTTGATTGCTACCGCGACCAGAATCTGATGTTTCCCGGCGGAAACTGCGTTAATCATGCCGTTTTCGCACGCCGCGCAGGCGCCGAAACAGCCTATGCGGGCGCGGTCAGCGACGACGAAGCCGGTCGCCTGATCCGCCGGGCTTTGATCGAGGAAGGCGTGGATGTCTCGTCACTGCGCACCGAACCAGGGCAGACAGCCTATTGCGTGATCGAGACACAGGACGGTGACCGGGTGTTCGTCGGCGCCAATCTTGGTGTCTCGATCATCGCCCCGGGAGGAGCCGACCTGGCGCGGCTTTCGGACTTCGACGCCGTACACACCGGCCGATCGAGTCATGTTGACACCTGGCTGCCGCGCTTCGCCGCGGCGACGAAAATCTCCTACGACCTTGCCACCGTCCATGATCCCGAGCGCATCGCTCAGGTGGCGCCGCATTGCTTCCTGATCGCCTTCTCGGCTGGCAGCGCTTCCCGTGAGGAGGCACTGGGATTGGCTGAGCACGCCCGTGCAGCCGGCGCTCGCTGGAGCCTCGTCACCCGGGGCATCGAAGGCGCTCTTCTCGCCGGCGAAACCGGCATGGTCGAAGGCCCCGCCAAGCAGGTCGACGCTGTCGATACGCTGGGAGCCGGCGACACCTACATCGCCAACGTCCTCGTCGGCCTGCTCGATGGCCTCCGGCCCGAAGCCATCCTGCAAAAAGCAGCGGAAGCCGCCGCGCAGACCTGCCTTATTCGCGGCGCCTTCGGCTACGAGGCGTCCATGAGCGTCGACCTTTCGAACATGATGAACCTTGAAGAGGTTTATCGCACTACCCGCCCTGCGAAGGCGCCGGAGGACGCCTAGCAGGCGTTATCTTTAGTGGATATTTCCTTGTTGTCGCAGCCGCCCGCAGCACCTGCCAGCGTTCAAGGTCATTGCCCACGCCCTGCCCCATCAAGGACAACTGTAGGTCACGCTTCTTGGCCGAACGCAAAAGGATGTTCAAGTATCCGCCTCACCGCACGTTCGGATAGTCAAAAGTTTGCGCCCTCCTCATTTTTGGTGATCGTCTCCACCCCATCCCATACGCCGACAATAATCCTCCGCAGCCAGGATAGCTTCATGCCGGCTCGCGAAGGGACCGGTCAGAAATTCCGACCTGCCGCGGAACTGGATGAACACACCCTTACTCACCACATCATAGAGAATTTGCATGCCGGCTTCGTATTTCACGATATGATAACTCCGCAGCTTCTTCCGTCGAAAGCGGGTCGTACGCGGCGGTGGGTTAGGGCAGGAGCCACACCGCGAGAAATTGAGGATGCGCCTTGAACCGATCGTTCGGAGGCTTGTTGGCTGACGCGTGTTGGGAGGAGACATGGGTCACGATATGTTCGAGCCAGAGGAACTTGCAGCAGTGCGGGCGGTTTTTGTGGATCTCGTTTCGCAACCTTGGTTCAGCCGAGGCCCGAATATGAGAAGAGACTGCGCACGATACCTGCTCGATGCCTTTCCCGGCGGAGTGTTTCGTCCCGAGCTTAAAAGGCCGACCGCGGAGGCCGTGGCGCGGGCGCGCTTTGTGCGCGCGACAGACGCCCACAGCAATTGCCGGTCAGCCATCCCCTAAGCCACCAGCGTCTGTTGATGCGCCATCAAGCGCCAGCCCTCTCCTGCCCGACATAGGAGGAGCCGCAGTGGGCGCAATAAGGTCGATCACCGTTGCGGAACGCTACCGCCGCATATGCCAGGAAGAAGACCTCCTCCGTCGCTATAGTTCGTCGCTCGCTCATCCGAACACCAACCCATCGGGGAGCAGCGCGCAGACTGTCGAGTGCTGACGCACGATCGAGAATTCCCATTCCAGGAAAAATCACCGGTGCATTGTGGCGGATGTGGGCCTCACAATGCTCGATACCTTCTAGCAAGAAACCTCGCTCAAGATCCCAAATCTCGTCCATGTTCTCTCTCTGCCAGAGGTCGACCGAGCGCGACGACGTTAGCATCGGTGTCCTTGCTCTGCGGAGCGTCGAGCCGCAGCTGGGCGGCGCGGTCTCGGGAAATGACGGAAGCCACGTGGGGTGACGTGCTTGCCCCTTGCAGCTTCCGGCCAGCGTCGCAGCAGGCACGATGATAGATAGAGAGCACTTGAAGAAGAACAATCGCGCTTCATTATATGAAGCATACATGTTGGAGGAATTGCCGTGCCGTCGAATGACACGTTGATCCTGGAACTTCGCCGCGTCGCGGAGGCCGGTACGCTCGCTGACGGCAAAGATGCGCGCGACTTACTCGATCAAGCAGCAAGAGCGATTCGCCGATTGCGCAAGGCGACAGGCCGGGGACCGACAGGCAATGTGGCCGATGCCGTCGTATTGCTCGATGACGTCGGCCGCAGCATAGGTGCGGGGCTCGCGACAGACGACACAGTGCGCGCCTCGTTGCGTGATGCAGCGGTGATGATCCGCGACCTCGAAAACTGTCGGTGAGCCGACAGGCGATCTTCTCGCTTGCCGGCGTCGTCAGGCGGTGCCGCTGTCTGTCCTCCGAGAAGGAAACCTTTGTCACATGCGTTCGCACCGGACGGTGGTGAAACGTCAACTTTGTTGGCGTGAATTCCTTGTGAGAGGTCCGCGGGGGCGTAGGGGCTTAAGCCACGGACCCCTCTCAAGCCGCATGCACCGCGGCCAGGAACACGTTGAACCTTGTTTTCTGAATGACGGATGAATGGGGGAACTACGGCCGACAACCCTGACGTCGAATTGGGGCCGCAAGCCGCGCTGTCATTTTCCATGGCCTTCCATGAGCTTCTCACTAATGCCGCGAAATACGGCGCGCTTTCGAATGCCGACGGGCGCGTCGAGATCACATGGAGCATTGAGCGGCGCGACAAGGCTGAAATCCTCGTAGCTTCGTGGCGGGAGACGGGTGGACCGCCCATTTCGAACGCAGCAAGCGAGCGCACAGGGTTCGGTTCCCGTCTGATCGCCACCAGCCTCAGCGCCTGTGGGGAGATAGACCTCGCCTACGAGCCAGACGGGCTGGTCCTTGTCGCCGAGTCGCAGCTGGCCAAACTGCAGTTCCGCAATGATCTGGGAATCGATGAATCGGGTCGTTGAAGATCGATCGAATGCACCGTTTCGTTCGAAAGCAGCGTTGCCAGGGGCTTCGTACGGTTTTGCCGCTAGCTCGTGGCGAATTCGCTCGGTGAGAGAAACCGCATGCCATCACCTATTTACCCGACACTGTCCTACAATGAGGCATTCGCACGCGGCTGTTCGCTCCCTACATGCAGTTTGGAAACCAAAAGGCCATGCGCAATCGGCGGTGGGTTGGATCGAGCGAACGAGCAGATAGCTTGGCGCGACTCCATGATGGAGCCGATTCGAGGAATGAACATGCCAAGTCAGCGCCTTCGCCGCCTCGCGCGAAACGACATTTCTGCCGACCTCCTGGTCCGCGCCATCCGTGACATCGACACAAAGCTCGAGCAGCACAGGCTGACCGACGAACCGGCTCCCTTCAGTATCTACCGCGCGCGGCGGATGTTGAAGGAGGCGCACGCGCGCTGTCGAGCGCGCGTCGAAACCTTGACGCATCAGGCGTTTCAAAGAGGACAAGCTGCGCGGCCCGATGCGATGCCCAAGCCGCATCGGTCTCGCAGGGGCCTGGTTGAGCGATACGAGGCGCTCCCGGGCTTTCCGACCTCGCGTGACCCGACGCAAGAATTGAGGGGTTGCGCCGCGCCCGCGCCGAAGACAAATTCGCCGCATCGCAGTTGTGAGTGCGATTTGCATGCCTATGAAGGGACGGACATGACCTACGACTGGACGGGAGAGACGACGCGCAAGCGCAATCGCGTGAAACTGGCAGCAGCCATTCTTCTCAGCGTTGCCATCGTTCTCGGCGTGCCCACCGCGCTCACGCCCTTCCTTTAGATGTAGACGTTCACGCCCGTCGCCCGCCGCCTCGGCCAGTTACCGCGGCTGAACACCTCCACCCACGACATCTCCTCGCCGATTGTGCGCCCGGCTGTTGACGGAAGATCATCGGCCTTGACAAGACACAGAGGCACCGGTTCCCAACCGATCAGCGATGAACTCGCTGGCCAATAGCGTCTCGTCATTCAGCGCATTGCCCTCGCATGACATGCAAATCGCCTTGTCATGTGGGCATCTATGGCGCGAACAGCAAGATGATCGAAATCCCGATCAGCAGAGGGCCTGCCCATCGGAATTGCCTGACGATCCGCACAAGCCAATCTTCTCGTGCGCCTGTGTCGAGATAGCCAAAACCAGCGACCGTCATCCAGACGCCGGCGCAGAACATAATCAACTGGTCAATGTGTACCATCTACGGTCGAACCCGATCGTCGCAAGATTTTTTCGATCACCTTGCCTTTCGCAAGCTCATCGATCAGCTTGTCCAGATAGCGGATTTCCCGCATGAGGGGCTCTTGGATTTCTTCCACGCGAACGCCGCAAATCAGGCCCTTGATCATTGTTCGCGATGGGTTCATGTCCGGCGCTCCGGCAAAGAAATCCTCGAAGCTGACTTGCCGTACCAGCGCGTCGTTCAACGCGTCTTGGCTGTATCCCGTCAGCCAACAGATGATCTCGTCGACTTCCGCCTTCGTGCGCCCCTTCTTCTGCGCTTTCGCGACATAGTGGGGATAAACATTGGCGACGCTGACCGAATAGATACGGTGAATTGCCATGCATTCTCCTGATTGACCCATTTGGCGTCTCTTCAGGTTAGCCGAGACGCCAGCGGACACAACGATCGGCGCCATCATGGGCATGTGGTCGGAAGAAATCCTGGGCCGTGTCGGCATCGCGTGCGAATACGGAAAATTCCGAATGGCCGACATCAGGCAATCGACGGGTTGTCCACGGTGCGCGAATAAGCCCAAACAGGCCGCGCCACCGCTTGCCGTGTGTGCGGTGCGGAACAAGCACGATCACCTGTCGTTCTGGAAGAACCGCGCTGGAACACCAGCCATAAACACGGCCAGGATGGATTCTCGATCCTATTGCAACCGAAAGGCCTCGCCATGGATCCTTTCTTCGCAAGGTTTGCCACAGCAACCGCCCATGCCACGGGAAGCCCTTACGCCTTCATTCTCTGTGTGGCGGCAGTTATCATTTGGGCCGTATCGGGACCGTTTTTCGGTTTCTCGGAAACATGGCAATTGGTAATCAACACTGCGACGACCATCATCACCTTCCTCATGGTATTCCTCATTCAAAACACCCAAAATCGCGATAGCGCCGCGCTGCAGGCCAAGCTTGATGAGATCATTCTGTTCACGGATGCCGAAAACGAATTCGTCGGGATCGAGAGGCTGACCGACAAGGAACTGGAAGAGCTTCATGCCCGATGCGAGAAAGCGGCCCGGCGGTCGCAGGCACTGCTGCAGAACGCGCATGCTGAACGGACGGCCAGAAAAAACAATCCGACGAAGCCCTGAAGCGGTCCATCGGGATACGCCTGTCCCAATAGACCGTGCGAGCGCTGATCACCGGTCATACGGCCGGCCGGAGCGCTCCGAGATCATGTGACCGCTGGCGCGATCGGCCAAAGGTGTGCAACAAGACACCCACACGACGAGGATATGATGATGGCAAACACGCCCCGAAGACCAGCCAACCCGAGAGACGCGGCCGAGGAACTGTTCAAGCCGGCCAAGAAGATCGCGGCGCCGGCCGTTGAAAGACCCACCATTCCGAACACGCGGGAGCTGGTCTCGCTGAAGATCGACAGCGATGTATTGGCGCACTTCCAGGCAGACGGTCCCGGCTGGCAGGACCGCATCAACGATACCCTGCGAACTGCAATAAAGGATCACATTCGCTGATGGGCCATGCCTTTGCCCGCACAAGCTCGAAACAAATTCCTAAGGTGCCATCACCCTTTTCATCGACGCCCGCTGCATTGATCGCGGGGTCAAGCGATTGGAAAATGCAACGAGGTTGTTCATGAATCCAGCGATAGCCGACGCTTTGCCTTGCGACAGTGCTCGAAGGCCGGCTTCCGCGACCGGTCGCGGTTTCATGGTCAGCATGCGCAGCGCAGCCGAGATGTGAGCGCCGGCCGCTGCGTCGAACCCTGTCTCGGTGTGGCCCGGGCAAAGGCTGGTGACCGTCACGCCTCGCGAACGGAATTCATCATGCAAAGCTTCCCCCAAAGATAACACATATGCCTTGGTGGCCGCATAAGCAGCATAAGTCGGGACTGGCTGGAAGGCCAAAAGACTCGCTATGAGAAGTATGTCCCCGGACCCCCGCGCGGCCATGTCTCGCCCGAAGATATGGCTCAGTTCCGTGAGAGCCGTGATGTTGAGCTGAATCATTTCAACAGTGCGCTCAAGCGGCGTGTCCACAAAATCGCCATGAAGCCCAAACCCGGCATTGTTGACCAACATATCGATCCGCAATGCCTTTTCGTCCAAGGTGCTTTTCAAACGGGCAGCCGCACCGGATTGCGCAAGATCGATGGGCTCGACCTGAACAAAGACACCGTATTTCCGGCGAAGATCCGATGCGAGCTTTTCCATCGGTTCCCGTCGTCGCGCTACGAGGACGAGATCCATGTTCTGTGCGGCCAGCAATTCGGCAAATTCAAGTCCCAAACCGCTCGACGCGCCCGTAACCAACGCGGTCGTCGTGGAGCGGACGTCGGGGTTTCCAGTGACTATGACACCTGCGTTTTCCATTTTTTTCCTTTCGATTCTTAGACAGGAGCTGGCGAACAAGGCTTGCACGTTGCGCCGATACCCGACGGGGTCTCGGCATGAACCATGGAGTGTTGCGGCTATCGCGATTATTCCGCAGCCAACGCCAGCGGCAGTCCGGGTTCCGCGACGTGTGCGGTCGCGTAGCCGTTGTCTTCCGTCGGCTTGATCCGGAACCAGGCCGCATAGAGTGCCGGCAGGAAGAGCAGGATCATCACCGTGCCAACAGCCGTGCCGCCGATCAGCGTGTAGGCCATCGAGCCCCAGAACACCGAGTGGGTCAGCGGAATGAAGGCGAGAACCGCGGCAAGCGCCGTCAGGATGACAGGGCGTGTCCGCTGTACCGTCGCTTCGATGACCGCGTGATAGTCATCGAGACCGGCCGCCTTGTTCTCCTTGATCTGCTCGGTCAGGATGAGCGTGTTTCGCATCAGAATCCCTGCGAGCCCGATCAATCCGAGGATGGCGTTGAAGCCGAATGGCTGATTGAACAGGAGTAATGCCGGCACTGCACCCGCTAGGCCCAGCGGCGCTGTCAGCATGACCATGGTCATGGTCGACAGGCTGCGAACCTGAAGCACGATGACAATCAGCGTCGCTGCGATCATCAAAGGGAAAACCTTGACGAGAGCGACGTTCGCCTTGAGCGACTCCTCGATATTGCCACCCATTTCGATCCTATAGCTGACGGGAAGCGAGGCGATCAGCGGCTGCAGGGCGGTCATGACAGCCTGGGAAACCTCGGGCGGCTGCGTTGCCTCGTTGATATCCGAGCGAATGGTAATGACCGACATGCGATCGCGGCGCTTCGTGATCGGTTCTTCGAACGTCACCTCGGAGTGCCCGATCTGGTCGAGCGGCACGGCGCGGCCGTCCCTGCTGATCAACGAAAAGTCCCCAAGCCGCGAAGGATCGAGGCGGATTTCTCCCCCGCTGCGCGCAACCACGGGAACGTTGCGTATGTTCTCGCGGACCTGCGTGATCGGTACGCCCGACAGAAGCAGTTGCATTTGCTGGGCCGCCTCGGCCGGTGAAAGGCCGATGAGGTTCAGTCTTTCCTGATCGGGGATGAACCGGACGACAGGCGTGCGGTTACCCCAGTCGCGGTTGGCCTGGCGAACGTCCGGCACGGTTTTCATGATAGCGAGTGCCTGTTCGGAGATGTCATAGAGCTTTTTCGGGTCAGGCCCCATGATGCGGAACTCGACCGGGAACGGTGTGTATGGTCCGAACACGAGCTGGGTGACACGGACGGAGGCTTCAGGTGCGAGACCTTCGGAGATGGCCGCACGCATGCGATGCTTGAGGTCTTCGCGGGCATGCGCATCCGGCGTGAGCGCCACGATCTTGGCAAAGGCGGGGTCCGGCAGCTCCGGGGCCATGGCGAAGAAGAAGCGTGGCGCGCCCTGGCCAATATAGCTGGTGACGATCTTGGATTCCGGCTGCTGCTTCAGCCACTTTTCGAGTTTCTCGACGGTTGCGGTGGTCGTTTCGATGCTGGTGCCTTCCGGCAAACGGACTTCGACCAGAACCTCAGGACGATCCGAAGTCGGGAAGAACTGCTGCTTGACGCTGCCCATTCCAAAGACCGAAAGGCCCATGATGACGACAACGGCGGCGCAGGTCAGGAATTTACGGCGGACCGCGAACCGGATGACGGACCGCAGACGCTGATAGTTCGGTGTGCCGTAGATCGCCTCGTGGCCGCCGGTGACCGGTTTGATCTCGGGCAGCATCTTGACACCGAGATAGGGCGTGAACACCACCGCGATGATCCAAGACACGATCAGGGCGAAGCCCACGACCCAGAAGATGTTGCCGGCATACTCGCCGGCTGTCGACTTGGCAAAACCGACCGGCATCAGGCCGATGATGGTGACGAGCGTGCCCGAGAGCATGGGCGCCGCTGTATGGCTCCAGGCATAGGCGGCCGCCTTGATACGGTCCATGCCCTCTTCCATCTTCACTACCATCACTTCGATGGCGATGATCGCATCGTCGACCAGCAGACCGAGTGCGAGGATCAGAGCGCCAAGTGTGATGCGATCGAAGAACCGTCCGGTCTCCAGCATGATCAAGAACACCACGGCAAGCGTCAGCGGCACGGCAAGGGCCACGACGATGCCGACACGCCAACCCAGCGCAATCAGGCTGACGAACAGCACGACGCCGAGCGCCATGGCGAATTTCAGCATGAACTCGCCGACCGCTTCCTGGATGTTGACGGCCTGATCGCTGACCTTGGCCAGCGTCATGCCGAGCGGGAGCGACTGCGCAATAATCGCCGATCGTTCCTCAAGCGCCTTGCCCAATTCCAGACCATTCCATCCCGACTGCATCACGGCACCAAGCATGATCGCGGGTTCGCCGTCATGACGGATGATGTAGGTTGCCGGGTCTTCGTATCCCCGACGGATGTCGGCGAAATCCGACAGCTTCAAGGTGCGACCGCCGGCGACGATCGGTGTGTCGGCGATGGCCTGGATATTGTTGTAGGCGCCGTCGAAGCGGATAAAGACCTGCGGTCCGCGTGTATCGATCGAGCCGGCCGGCGTGACATTGTTCTGGTTCTGGAGAGCCGAAGCGATGCTCTGGGCCGAAACGCCGAGCGTGGCGAGCTTGGCGAACGAGAACTCGACAAAGATCTGTTCCGGACGTTCGCCGAGAATATTGATCTTCTTGACGCCCGGAACGTGCAGGAGATCCTGCCGGATGGTTTCGGCTTGACGCACGAGGTCGCGCATCGGCATGCCCTTGGCCTTCAGCGCATAAAGCCCGAAGCTGACATCCGAATATTCGTCGTTCACGAAAGGCCCGAAGACACCGGAGGGCAGGTTCCGTGCCTCGTCACCCAGTTTCTTGCGCGCCTGATAGAACTCTTCCTCGACCGCACTGGCGGGCGTGTCGTCTCTCAGCGTGACGGTCAAATACGCGTAACCCGGGCGTGTCGTGGTCTCGACACGGTCATACCAGGTCAGTTCCTGAATGCGCTTTTCCAGCGGCTCGGCGACAAGGTCCTGCATCTCGCGGGCGGTCGCCCCCGGCCAGACGGACGTCACCGTTATCGTCTTGATAGTGAAAGACGGATCTTCCGCGCGCCCGAGGCTCAAAAAGGCATAGACGCCCGCAGCCGCCAGGAGAACGATAAAAAACAGGGTGACCGCCCGCTCACGAACGGCGAGCGCGGAAAGATTGAAGCTCATCAGTTTTCCGCCTCTGCCTTTTCGACGCCGGTGTGAATCCTCTCGCCGTCGGTCAGGAGATGGGCGCCGAGTGCGACGACCGTTTCTCCCGCCTTCAAGCCGGAGACAATCGCGGCGTCCTCGCTCAACTTTTCGATTTTCAAGGGACGGAAATGCACGCTGGAAGCCTTTTCGTCCACGACCCAAGCACCCGTGCGATTGCCATCGTCGAGGATGGACCCGACCGGTATCTCTGCATGGGCGAGCGCCTCCT
This sequence comes from Shinella curvata, assembly GCF_022899935.1. GTDB lineage: Bacteria > Pseudomonadota > Alphaproteobacteria > Rhizobiales > Rhizobiaceae > Shinella > Shinella curvata. The sequence continues at coordinate 74,526 of NZ_JALJCJ010000009.1, read as the reverse complement.
TGTTGGCGATCTTGATGGTCACGGTCGCGCCGATCGGCGCATCCGCAGCAGCCCCTTGCAACACCCAGCGCGTCTCGTATGTGCGCGTCTGCGGATCGGCGGAGGCGGAGATCTGGCGCAGCACCGCGTTGTCTTCAGCGTCCCGGCCGTAGATGCTCGCCTGAGCCGTCGCACCAGGCTCCGGCCTAAGGTTTTCCGGCATCCAGACCAGCGCCTCGCGCGCTCCGGCTTTCGCAAGCTTGACCACGATCTGGCCAGCCGCAACCACCTGCCCCGGCTCTGCCAAAGTTTCGACAATCGTGCCGTCGGCGTCTGCGAGCAGAATGGTGTATGTCGCCTCGTTCTCGGCGACTGCCGCCTCGGCTTTTGCCGCAGCAAGCTGTGCTGTAGCGGTGTCGAGCACCGCTTTGGCTCTCTCGTACTGCTGCGTCGAAGCCGCATTGGTCTTCACCAGTGCCGCGAAGCGCCTTTCATCGCTAACTGCCTGGACATATGTTGCCTGTGCTGCGGCGACTGCGTTGCGCTTTGCCATTTGGGCAAGACGCAGATCGGTTCCGTCGATTTTCATCAGCTGCTGTCCGGCCTTGACGTCCTCACCGAGATTGACGAGCCGCTCGACGATCTTGCCCGGAACGCGGAAGCCGAGATCGCTTTGAACCCTCGTCGCGATCGTTCCGGTAAAGCTGCGTGAAACACTGTCGGGTGTTCTGACCTTGACGACGCTAACGAAGGGAATTGCGGTTCTCGGATCGGCAGTTGCCGACACTTTTTCCGTGGGCCAGAACACGGCCGCCGCCGCTGTGGCCGCGCCTGCAATGACCACCGCTGCGGTGAGGAGGAACTTGGCTTTCATGGACCGACCCTTTTTCCGTCAAGCCAGCATGGACTGCTGTGCGGAGATCCCCGCTGTCGCGCCTTGCGATATGGCCGTGGTAACAGAGGGCATGCCGGGGTTGGCGAGGTCGCCGGCGGCGTAGATGCCGGGCACGCTGGTTTCGCGGCGCTCGTCGACTTTGAGGGCTATACCGGTTGGCGTATTGACCGTGGCGAGGCCCAGCGGCTCATGCAGAGGCGCGGACGGCGTGTTACGTGGATGCGCGAACAGGATGTCGACAGCGACATCAAAGCCGGTGTCGAGTCTGATGGTGGCATTGTGGCCCCCATGATGGGCGACTTCAGTGATCCGGCCTTGGACGAGAGGCGTGTTGCGACGCTCCAGATCGGCTCGAATATCCGGCGCAATGTCGTGACCATCGGCGAAGACGGTCAACGTGTCGGTCCAATCGTGGAACAGCCTGACCTGATTCATCGACTGCGGGCCGGACCAGACGAGGCCCCAATGTTGGCCAGCGACTTCAAAGCCATCGCAATAGGGGCAAGGCACGATGGCCGTACCCCAGCTCTCGGCATAGCCCGAGACATCGGGCATCTGGTCCACCACGCCATAGCTCAGGATCAGACGCCGCGCACTCAGGCTTTCGCCGTCACCGGTGCTGACGGTAAAATTGTCGATGGCGCCGGAGATACCGTCGGCACGGGCGTTGAACAGCGTGACCGTGGGATAACGCGCCAGTTGGTGTCGCGCCTCGGCCAGGATGTCCATCGGGGGCTTGTGATCGTGCCCGAGCAGACCATGCGAGTGACCGGCGAAGCGATTGCGTTGCAGACCGGTGTCGAGAACCGTGACCTTGCGACGGGCCCGACCGAGCTGAAGGGCGGCGGCGAGACCGGCAAAGCTGCCGCCGATGATGATGACGTCATTCATGATAGGCTCCGCGTTCACTCTTTGGCTTGCTTTGGCTTGAACATTTCAAATACTATGTGGTATCGTAATTCATGAATTATGATACTGTCAAGGATCGCAATTGCCATGAATGAAAATATTCCGAACCGGCGCGGCCGGCCCGCCAACGAGGGGCTTAGCCAGACGATCGTCGACGCTGCGTGCGAACTGTTTGTGGAATTGGGGTTTCAGGCGACAACCCTCGACAAGGTTGCCAGACGAGCAAAGATATCCAAGCTCAGCATCTACAGGCACTTCGAGAACAAGGAAGCGCTGTTCAGCGCGGCCATCTCGGCCCGCTGCCGTCAGCTTACACCACAAGCCCTTTTTGAAGGCGTCAACGGTTCCGCCGAGCAGCAGCTCATGGCTGCTGGGTCATCCCTGCTCCGCATGCTGATGAGCCCGGACGTTCGCAGTGTCGAAGCAACCGTCGTGGCAGACAAGACGAACCAACAATCATTGAGCAAGCTCTTTTACGAAGCCGGCCCTATGCGTGTCACCGCTCAGATTGAGGCGCTGCTGCGTCAGTTGCACGCAAAAGCAGCTCTAAATGTACCAGACCCTCACCAGTCAGCCCGCTTGTTCGGAGCGCTCATCAAGGGCTCCGATCTCCTGCTTATCGCACGCTTCGATGCGGCGGAGGCGGAAGACGACAGTGAAATAGAATCCTATTGCCGGTCAGCCGTCGCCATGTTCATCGCCGCGCACCGCGGCAACAGCGCTATTGCGGATGGGCAGGTTAGCGCCGATCAGGCAAAGGATAGCGTATGACAGATGAGAATGTTTTCCGGGTAGCCGACTGGAATGGCCAGAGCTGAGAGCGTTGGGTGGCTTACCAAATCCGGCTCGATGCCATGATGACGGCGTTCGGTTAGGCGGCGATCGACGATGCGGCGCGAGCCAAAGCTGAAGGCGCAGTGGACGTCGGGCGCCCGCGCAGGATCGACCACTATGGATCCCGCCGCCCGCGTCGGCTCGAATGGCCATGTGCTCGGCGTGGACATATCCGAATCGGTGATTGATAGAGCATGAGCTCGAAGCCTGATATCCCAGGTCTTTAATGGATTTAAGCCTAGGCGTGCAGCTTTGCTCTAAGCTGTTGATTTCTGTGGATTGGAATCGTGAGTCAACGTAGAGCGCGACGTTGCCTTTGGCCAAGCAATCAGGCGAGGAGGTCCGTAACTGTAATCTCGATTACCTCTTTCTAGCTCCACCCGGAAGGTTGCGCCCACAATCGCCCAGAGCGATGTAGTGCGATCTTGCCTCAGACTACAAAATCGTCACCATCTCGCGGAAAGGTGCTCTGATGGAACGAAGCTCCCTGGCAATGCCGTGATGGGCGGCGGGGTGCAAACGCTCTCCTTAAGATAATGAAGCGCGGTCATAAACCCATGCCGTGAAAATGGCTTTGGAATAACCCCGTGCGCACCGCTGAAATCATCGGGAATTTTCTTTGGATTTGCGGTCACGAATATGATGATCGTGTTGCTCCACCGCTTCTGGATCAGAGAACAGACCTGGAGGCCGGTGGTGTCAAGCGCAAGCTGCATGTCGACGAATGCGATGTCGGGAGAATGCGCCGGATCGAGCGCCTCAACATCGTAAAGCGACGCCGCTTCCGCCATCACGCGATGGCCCGCATCCTCAACCATCATTTCAACGTCCATGGCAAGCAGTGGCTCATCCTCGACAATAAGCACGCTCAATGGGGGCTTTGGCCTTTCCATTTTTAATTCCGATCATTCAGGTGAATGGTCACACTCGTACCGGGGTCGAGATTCGCCCATTCCACCGTTGCCCCAGTCTGCTTCGTTAGACGCTCGACAAGCATCCGCCCGAGCCCCTTCGACGGTTCGTCCGAAAGGCCGATGCCATTGTCCTCTACACGGATTTCCGCACCGTTAGCGGTGGATTTTCCGGAAAGCGTCAAGATCCCCGCGCGCCCTTCGCGAAGGCCGTGCTTGATGGCGTTTGTGAGGATTTCATTGAGAACCAGCCCAAGGGAAGAGGCGTGACCGGCAGGGATCAGGATCGGCTCCAGATCCGTTGCCAGCAAGATATCCGATCGCCCGCTTGAGCCGATAACATCTTGCGCAAGCGTCACCGCAAACGCACTGATGTCGAACTTGGTCACGTCGTCCGACTGGTAAAGTGTCCGATGAACGGTTGCCAGGGCGTCGATCCGCTCCATCATCGCCTCGAGTTTGGCCGTAATCTCCGGATCCCCGATCGTACGCGACTGTAGCCGAAGCAGCGAACCTATCATGGTGAGGTTGTTTTTGACCCGATGGTCGACCTCATGCAGGAGCAACGTCTTCGCTTCCAGCGCAGCTTCAAGCTGACTGGTCCTCCTGGCGACTTCGTTCTCGATCTCCTCTTTTTGCGCAACCGCGCGGTCTTTGGCAGCGACATGGTTGGTTACATCAAGCTGAGATGCAAAGAAGAACTGGATGGAACTATCGTCGCTGCGGACCGGGCTGAGATAAAGCGCATTCCAGAAAGTGGAGCCGTCCTTGCGATAGTTCAATAACTCGATGGCAATGCTCTCGCCCCTCGAAATCGCCTCCCTTATTTTGTCGGTCGAACGTTGGTCAGTAGCAGGGCCTTGCAGAAAACGACAGTTCCGCCCAAGAACCTCGTCCTGGGCGTATCCCGTCAGCTTTTGGAACGCCTCGTTGCAAAAAACAATCGGGTTGTCCGGCTTGGACGGATCGGTGATCACCATCGCCATTCTGGTGGCGCGCACGGCGGCAGCGAACGGGTCGCCACGACCATGGTCGTAGTGAAGCCTGCCTGTCAGGTGCCAATCATCGCGTTGATCCACCAGTACCCCCACCGTTCCTTCCACAAAATTCAGCGTCATTTAACGCGATGTCGAGCATTCTGGTTCCAGTGAAGATACTGAATTTCTTGTCGTATGCCATCTGTTGACACAGCCCCTTACCGGTGGCACGAACGGCCATGGTCCATCGTCAGTCACGCAACGTATCGCTCACCCCCGAGCTTGAGGGTTTCATCAACGAACGCCTGGCATCCGGCGACTTTGCCAATGCCAGCGAGGTCGTGCGCGCGGGCCTGCGAGCCCTCAGAGACGCAGATGCAAAGCCGAGGTCGGCTCCTGTTTCCGGCTGGCCTATCGGCGGTGGTGAGTGCGGCAACCTCATCAGGACGAAGGACTGGGCCAACAATGTCCTTGGCGCGGTTGACGGCTGGTCCCTCGAATTGCGGGCGACTGTCGCCAATATCGTGAATTCCCCTGTCGCGAAGGTGCTTATGTGGGGCGACGAGCACGTCATGCTGTACAACGACGCCTATCGGGAGATTGCTGGGGAGCGCCATCCTTCGGCACTGGGAACACCCGTGGCGAAAGCCTTTCCGGAGGTCTGGGACTGGAATCGGCCTATACTGGAAGCCGGCCTGAACGGTGAGACCGTGTTTCATCGCGACCAGCCGATCGTGTTTCAGCGTCCGGACGGTCCCCAGACGATGATACTGGACCTCTTCTACACACCGGTTTACGAAGCGAGTGGAACGGTCGGCGGCGTGATGTGCACGATCGTTGACAACAGCGCGAGGATTTCCGCGGAGAAGAAACTCGCCGAGCGAGAGGCGGAGCTGCGCCGGGTCACCGATGCTGTGCCGATGCTGATCTCCTACGTCGATCGCGATCACATCTACCGCTTTGCCAACGCCGCCTATCGCGACTGGTTCGATGTCGATCCTCAAACTATGGTCGGCCGACATGTCGAGAGCATGATCGGCAAACAGGCCTATGCCGACCGCAGAGCCTCGATCGATCGGGGACTGGCCGGTGAAACCTTTACGGCCGAAACGGATATGCCCAAGGCCGACGGCTCGGTCCGGCGCCTGGAGGTCCGATATGTGCCCCATGTCGAACCGGACGGCTCAATTCCTGGTGTGCATATTCTCGGCATCGACATTCAAGAGCGTGCCGCGCGCGAGGCCGCGATCGAGTTCAGCAACGCCCGCTTCCGAACTGCCATGGACGCTGTCCACGGGATATTATGGACGAACAGCGCCGACGGCCGCATGGTTGGAGAGCAACCAGGGTGGGCTGCCCTGACCGGGCAAGCACCGGAAGAATATCACGGATACGGCTGGTCAAACGCGGTCCACCCTGACGATACGGCTGGAAGCGTCGCGGCCTGGCAGCAGGCCGTCGCAACGAAAACCATGTTCGTCTATGAACACCGGGTTCGTAGATATGATGGCTCGTGGCGCCAGTTTGCGGTTCGGGCGCTGCCCATTCTCGACAGGAACGGGGACATCCTCGAATGGGTTGGCGTGCACACCGACATCACGCACCAGCGCGCGGCTGAAGCCGCACTGCGCGAGCAGGCAGATGCATTGGCGCGGCAAGTGCGCCATCGCGAGCGGGCGGAAGAACAGCTGCGGCAGCTGAACGAAACGCTTGAGGCGCGGGTTATCACGGAAATTGCCGAGCGCCGGCAGACGGAAATCAAGCTCGCGCAATCACAGAAGATGGAAGCCGTCGGCAAGCTGACGGGCGGCGTGGCGCACGACTTCAACAATCTCCTCCAGGTCGTATCCGGGAATCTGGCTTTGCTCTCCAAGGATATCGCCGGAAACGAACGCGCCGAGAAACGTGTCGCAAACGCTATGGCCGGTGTCAGCCGCGGCGCGAAACTGGCAAGTCAGTTGCTTGCGTTCGGCCGTCGTCAGGCGCTCGAACCGAAGGTCGTCAACATCAGCCGCTTTGTGCAAGGCATGGACGACATGCTTCGCAGGGCAATCGGCGAGGCTGTCGAGGTGGAGACGGTCGTCACCGGAGGGCTCTGGAACACGTTCATCGATCCCGCGCAGATCGAGAACGCGGTTCTCAACCTCGCCATCAACGCGCGTGACGCGATGGACGGCCGCGGCAAGCTGACGATCGAGCTGTCAAACGCGCATCTTGACGAGCTTTATGCGCGCACGCATGACGAGGTCACGCCCGGCCAGTACGTCCTGCTCGCCGTCACCGATACCGGGACCGGCATGCCGCCGGAAATTATCGACAAGGTCTTTGAACCGTTCTTTTCGACGAAGGCGGAGGGAAAGGGATCCGGTCTCGGCCTGTCGATGGTCTACGGCTTCGTCAAGCAATCCGGCGGCCACGTAAAAATCTATTCGGAAATCGGTCACGGCACGACGATCAAGCTTTATCTTCCACGAGCCCTCGAGTCGGAAGATATGGAGATCAACGTCGACAACGGGCCGATTGCCGGCGGAACGGAAACGGTTCTTGTCGTCGAGGATGACGAGGAGGTGCGGGAAACGGTTGTCGCCCTCCTTGCAGATCTCGGCTACCGCGTGCTGAAGGCGGTAGACGCCGCCAGCGCGCTGAACGTCATCGACAGCGGCATACCCATCGATATCCTGTTCACCGATGTGGTCATGCCCGGCACATTGAAAAGCCCGGAGCTGGCGCGCAAGGCCAAGGAGCGCCTGCCGGATATCGCCGTGCTCTTCACCTCGGGTTATACAGAAAACTCCATCGTTCATGGCGGAAAGCTCGATGCCGGCGTGGAACTCCTCTCCAAACCCTATACACGGGATGCCTTGGCGCGAAAGTTCCGGCACGTCATCAACAACCAGCGGCAGAGGTCCGACGCCGTGCTCTCGCCGCCACCGGCCCCCAAGCTGCGTGAGACGTCGCCCGCACCCGTTGTCCAGTTTACGATCATTCTTGTTGAAGACGATGCGCTGATCCGGATGAACACGTCCGATATCCTGAAGGACGCAGGCCACATCGTCGTTGATGCAGGGAGCGCCGAAGAAGCCATGGCTGCGCTGGAAACGGTTCCCTTCGACGTCCTCGTCACGGACATCAGCCTTCCGGGCGTCTCGGGCAAGGTTCTTGCGGAGCGGGCTCGTGCTTTGCGGCCTTCATCGAGGATCATCTTTGCGACCGGGGACGCTTCTGCTGTGCGCGATTCCGACGGATTCGTCCTCTGCAAGCCTTATGATGCAGAACAGCTTGGCCGTGCGCTCATGGAAACAAGCGCGCAAGCCCCATCGCGCGACCGGGCAGACGAGGTGGATGCGGCGAAATAGTTTTCACCGCAGGCGACGGAAAGTCCAAGGATCCTCCAATGAACGACGAACCCGAGCCTCCACGCATCAACCGGGGCAGCCTCCAGAAACTCATTGGCGGGCTAAGCGACGGTATCATACTTCTTGATAAGGCAGGCGCGATCGTTTGGGCCAATGACTCCGCGATCGTCATGCATCGCGCAAATGCGATTGAGGAACTCGGTGGGGATGCAACCGAGTATCGACGTCGATTCACATTGCGATACCGTAACAACCATCCGCTGGAAGAAGGCCAGTACCCGATAGAACGGCTGCTGGCCGGCGAGACAATCGACGATGTTACGCTCGAAGTCTCGCCATCCACCGATCTCGATCTTGTCTGGGTGCACACCGTCCGCAGCATGATCATCTCGGACATCGGGGACAAAGCGGATGTGCTCGCTCTCATCCTGCGCGATGAAACGCCGCGCTTCGAGGCCGAAGAAAGATTTGAACGCTCCTTCAACGCCAATCCTGCTCCCGGCCTGATCTGCCGTCTGGAAGACAATCGATTCATTCGCGTGAATGGGGGCTTTCTCGAGATGACGGGCTTCAGCAGGGAGGATGTCATCGGCAAGACCGTGGACGCCGTCGGGCTGTTCTCGAACTGTGAAACCGGAGAAGACGCTCTTCTGAAACTAAGCGAAAGGCGCGTGATCCGCCACCGCGAGGCACTCGTTCCGCTTCCCAACGGTGGTGACCGGCTTGTGATTGTCGCCGGGGAACCGATTTCCGTGATCGAAGAGCCGTGCATGCTGTTCACCTTTGCGGATCTGGACGCCCGCAGGAAAGCCCAGAACGCCCTGCGCCAGAGCGAGGAGCGGTTCTCAAAATCCTTCCGGCTTTCGCCGGCACCCGCCGCGATATCCCGTCTCGACGATTTTGTGTTCGTGGAGGCGAATGACGCTTTCCTGCAGACTTCCGGATATGCTTTGACGGAAGTCGTCAGCCGGACAGCGGCAGAACTCAAACTCTGGGAAGATACCGCAGCTCGGAGAACACTGGAGCAGAAGCTGCGCGACAACACCTTTGTTAGAAACGAGCCGCTGCGCATGAAGCAGAAGGACGGCGGAACGGCCGACTGTCTCGTCTCCGCCGAAAGGGTGGAGATCAATGACGAGCAATGTGTGATCTGGGCTCTTCAGGATGTCACCGAACGCAGTCGCAGCGAGGCCCAACTGGTCGAAGCAATCGAGAGTGTCATGGCAGACACGTCATGGTTCAGCCGCTCGATCGTCGACCGTCTGGCAACGCTCAAACAGGGCTCGACCGCGGTCCCCACAGCCAGCCTGATGGAACTGAGTGAAAGGGAGCGCGAAATCCTCGGCTTGATCTGCGTCGGAAAAAGTGATGCGGAGATGGCCAAAAGCCTGCATCTCTCAAAGAACACCATACGCAACCACGTCACATCTCTTTATGGAAAGATCGGCGTCAACAGACGCGCTGCCGCGGTGATCTGGGCACGCGAGCGGGGTTTTACGGGTGCGCCTAACCGAAAAGCTGCCGTTCGCCCGAAAGACACAAAAAGTAGTTCGAGTCGCTAAAAAAGGTCACGAACTACTAGCCGTGTTAGTATTTTCAAATCTCAAAATCCTTCAAACGCTGGCCCATTTTCGATGACATGACACCGGCAAGTCCGGCGTCAGGTCTTTAAGAATGAACAACGTGGAAAGGATATACCATGGACAAGAATCGTATCGAAGGCGCCGCCAAGGAGCTGAAAGGCACCATCAAGGAAGCCGCTGGCAAGCTGACGGGCAACAAGAAGCTCGAAGCCGAAGGCAAGGTCGATAAGGCGGCAGGCGAAGCGCAGAGCGCCGTCGGCAAAGGCAAGGACGCGGTCAGGGACGCCCTGAAGTAAGTTTGCAAAATCAGGCTCGCTCGGGCGAGCCTGATCACGTCCGGAGGCTGAGATGATGCTGTTTTCACCGCCTATGGTGTCACTGTCGCCATCGCCCGACCAATTTTCGATCGGCCCGGCGATAAGGTGCCTCTTGTCCTATTCAGAGGACCTCTGCGACTGTGCGATCGATGTCGAAGTTATCGAACGCGCGGTTCTATTGACCGGATACGCGTCATCCGATTGGGCGGTCGCAAGGGCAATCGAGATAGTTGCTGGTTTCACGTCAAGACGCGTGGTCTGCCGCATTCACGTGGCGAGCTAGACCGGCTCATAGCGCTCTTAGCAAGCACTCCCGTTACAATTTATCAATCGAGGACTATTCCATGACAGACTCTGATCAAGTCGTTCGCAGTTCGGACAGGCTTTCATCACCCAATCTGCATGGAAATGTTCTTCTCAACAGGATCTCGTGGGGCGCGGTCCTCGCCGGTGTTGCCGTCGCGCTTTCCGTTCAGGTTCTTCTCAACCTTCTGGGCGTCGGCATCGGTGCGTCTGTGATTGACCCGGCAACCTCCGATAATCCGTCGGCCGGCGCCTTCTCTACGGTCGGGGTCATCTGGTTTGTGGTCGCCGGCGTTGTCGCGTCTTTCATTGGCGGTTACATCGCCAGCCGCCTGTCCGGGCGCCCGGTCAAATCGACCGGCGGTTATCACGGGCTGACCTCATGGGCCGTCACGACGCTGCTGGCTCTCTATCTCCTGACAACGTCGATCGGCGCACTCGTCGGCGGGGCTTTCAGCGGACTGGGCAGCATGCTCGTAGGCCTGGGCCGGACGGCGGCGACGACCGTCACGGCAGCAGCGCCCGTCGTGGCCAATGTCGACAATCCGTTTTCAGACATCGAGCAGCAGATCCGGTCTGTGACGAACGGCAATGATCCTCAGGCTCTGCGCGACGCGGCCGTCGCGGCTGTGCAGGCCGCCGTCTCCGGTGACCAGGCCAGAGCGGACGACGCGCGCCACCGGGCTGCCGACGCGTTGGCACGCGCTCAAGACATTCCCTTGGATCAGGCCAAGTCGCAGGTGGCGCAATATGAGGTTCAGTACAAGCAGGCGGTAGAAACGGCGAAGCAGAAAGCCGTCGACACGGCCGAGGCGGCAACCAAAATCGTTGCTGCCGGTGCTATCCTCGCATTTGCAGCCCTCTTGCTTGGTGCGGTTGCGTCCTGGTTCGGCGGCGCAATGGGAACAAAATTGAGTTACAATGCTGCGAGTACCCGCGGTCAGGATTGATACTTCCAACATGGGTCACGAACAGTTTCCGCCAGCGATAGGAAAGCTGGCGGAAATTTACCGCTCAGACCTGCTTTACAGCGCTCCATTTCCAATCACGGCCTTGCTTTCCGCGTATCCGATATCTAATTGAACGATGGAGAAGTGGGCAATGACTGTCGCCGCATTGGCTTGTACAGATCTTGAACAATGTCCAAGGACACAACTTGACCCGAGTATTCGACGCGTCCCCACTCTCCGGAAATATTGATAACCATCGGTTGGACATCGGCCAGGAGCGGCTGTCGGCGCTTTATCAGACCGATCTGATGGATAGCGGCCCCGAGGAACGCTTCGACCGTCTCACGCGGCTGGTGGCGGCGACCCTGTCGGTGCCGGTAGCGCTTGTTTCCCTTGTGGATGCGAAGCGACAGTTCTTTAAAAGCACGTTCGGGCTGCCCGAACCGTGGAAGACCGAGCGCGAAACGCCCTTGACGCATTCGTTTTGCCAGCACGTCGTTTCCAGGGCCGCGCCGCTGGTGATAGCGGATGCCACGCTTGATCCTCTCGTTTGCGACAATCTTGCGATACCGGAATTGAATGTTCGCGCCTACCTCGGCATACCCCTGAAGAGCGAGGATGGCCACGTTCTGGGATCGCTGTGCGCTATCGATTCTATTCCCCATACATGGACGGCCCGCGAGCAGGAAATCCTTGCAGATTTCGCCAAACTCGTCGAAGAGCAGATCTCGCTGCGGGAGCGGGTTGCCGAAATGGCGCGGTTCGACGCGCAGCGTTCCCTCATCCAGGGTGAGCTTGCCCATCGTATCAAGAACATCTTCTCGGTAATCTCCAGTCTGCTTATCGTGTCATCGAGAACAAAGACCGATCTCGACGGCTTCGTGCGAAGCGTCACAGGACGGATACAGGCGCTCAGCAAGGCGAACGACTTTATCATCAACGTCAAATCCGATGGCGACGGATTTACCGGCGGCCTTGGGAGTTTGATCGACGCGCTGCTCGCGCCTTTCAAGCGCAACGACCGGCATGTCAAGGTTTTCTGCCCAACGGTGTCCGTCGGCGAAAAGGCGGCGTCAGCCCTTGCCCTTGTCATCCACGAGCTGGCCACCAACGCGGCCAAGTACGGCGCGCTTTCGACGGTCGATGGCTATATCGATCTGACGGGCCGCTGCGAAGGCGACATCTTCCATATGGTCTGGCGCGAAGTCGGCGGGCCGCCGCTGACGCATGAGCCGTCCAGAAAGGGATTCGGGAGCAGAATGGTCGCCAGGACGGTCGAGGCGCAGCTCATGGGAACGCTCGAGCGAAACTTCCTGGCTGACGGCCTGGTGGTGACCCTCGACATTCCTACATCCATGCTTCAGCGATAGCGCCCGCATCTGTGGAGCGCCTTACATCGCTCCGGTCTAAAACCCACGGCACGCCTGTCAGTCCGCGAGATGGCTTTCCTTCATCCTGAGCGTCACCACGACGCCACCCTCGACCCAATCGTAGTCGATCGACCCGCCAAGTTGCCCGGAAACCGTGCGCTGGAGCAACTTGCTGCCGTAGCCTTCGGTCGGATCAGGCGCCCGCACGCCCTTGCCGCCGTGCTCGTTCCAAACAATCTCGACATCGTCTTCGACCAGCGACCCGGAAATGTCGAGCAACCCGGTGTCGTTTGACAGTGCGCCATATTTAAGCGAATTCGTCGCCAGTTCGTGAATGACCAGCGCGAGGCTCGTCGCCGCCTTCTCGCCGAGTCCCAATCGCGGGACCGCCACACGGATGCGGCCGGCGAAAGCGCCAACGTCATCATAGGGCGCCAGCAGCACCGTGAAAAGGTCACCCAGCAAAGCAGCGCTTCCCTGACCGTCGGGAAGCGGGCGGACCAGTTCATGGGCGCGGCCGAGAGCCGTCAGCCGCTGCGTCAGCTGCTTGGCCATATCCTCCTTCGTCTCGGTCGCGCGCGAGGTGAGCGTCGTCAGACCTGCCGCAAGGGCCAGCAGATTCTTCACACGATGGCTCATCTCGCCGGCGAGCAGTTCATGTCCCTCCTCCGCCTGCTTGCGGCCCGTTACATCAAGGAAAATGCCAGTCATCTTTTTCGTTGCGGCATCGCCGTCATTGCCCTGGCCACGCGCGGACACCCACCTGACATCCGACGCATCGGTCATGATACGGAAGTCAATTTCGAACGGGCCATCGACTGCACGTGTTGCCACGAATGCCGCCCGGACCCGATCGCGGTCGGCGGGGTGCACCTTTGCAGAGAGATGTTCGAAAGTCAGGTCTTCCTCGACGGGAATATTCCAAAGCTCATAGGCTTTGGCGTCCATCACGAACGTATCGTCGTCGACGATCCAGGTCCACAGTGCGACCCCGGCCGACTTTACAGCCCTCCTGAGCTCTTCCGCACTCCACTCTGGCTGTGATTTCGTTTGGCTCATCCTAAATCTCTTCCACCAAGTGCAAAAACGCTCCCCAGTCCAGAACTACCGGGCTGGACAAGCGTTATCAATGGCCTATGTGGGCTCTGCAAAAGTCCGATGGAAGTGCCATGAACCTACAAGTATCAGATCAATTTCAGGATATTTTTGTCGGCGACGGCGAAATGGCGCGTATGATGCGCCACCACGACTGGGCAAACAGCTCCCTCGGCCAACCGGACGCATGGCCTGAAGCACTCAAGGTAGCCATCCGTCTTCTGTTGACGTCGAAGTTTGAAATGTGGCTCGGATGGGGGCCGGAGATCGCGTTTTTCTACAATGATGCCTATCGACCAACGCTTGGCAACAAGCACCCGAATGCTCTTGCCGTGCCGACGAAAATACTCTGGTCAGAAATATGGGACGATATTAAAGGACGTCTGGCAACGGTTTACGAAACGGGTCACGCAACCTGGGACAGGGCGCTTCTTCTGTTGCTCGAGCGCGATGGCTACGCGGAGGAGACCTACCACACCTTCTCGTATAGCCCGCTCATAGGAGACGGTGGCAAAGTCGAAGGTGTTTTTTGCGCCGTCACCGAGGAGACCGAGAGGGTCATCAGTGAACGCCGCATGTCGACGATGCGGGCCCTTGCCTCGGGACTTGCGGCGGCAAACACCGAGCGTGAGGTCTTTAGCGCCTCTTACGCAGCGCTCAATGCGAACCTGCAGGACCTACCCTTCAGCGCTCTCTATATCTTCGACGATAAAGGCGACGCGAGGCGGGAGTGGATCTGCGGTTCTGCTACTGACCATGGTCTTATGCCTGCAGAAATCGAGCGTGGCTTAGGCATTTGGAGCCTCGACAGCGCCTGGTCGAAACAGGCTGTTGCTTTGGTAGACCTCTCGGCGATCGCGGACGTCCCATCGGGACCATGGCCAAAGGCACCGTCTCGAGCGGCTATAGTCCCCTTGATCGGACAGGGCAGTGACAAGCCAAAAGGAGTATTGATCAGTGGGCTCAATCCTCACCGAGCGCTTAGTGACGAGTACCTTGATTTCCTAAAGCTGATCGCGGGCCAGATAACCTCACGTTTGGCGAGCGCTGAGGCGTTCGAAACGGAGCGGCGGCGAGCGGAGGCACTGGCGGAGGCTGCCGAATTGCGAGAGCAGGCGGCCGCTGCGCTTGAGCAGCTCAATCGCCAGCTTTCCTCGGAGGTTGAGCTTCGCACGGCAGAACGGGACCGCATGCGCGCGTTGTTTCAACAAGCGCCAAGTTTCATGTGCATTTTGAGTGGCCCCGATCACACGTTCGAGCTCGTTAACGACGCCTATCTGCAGCTGGTGGGGCACCGCCAGCTTCTTGGTCTGAGTGTCAGAGACGCGCTCCCGGAGGTCGCCGGACAAGGCTTTTTCGAGTTGCTCGACGGCGTCTACCAGTCAGGCAATGCATATATCGGCCGATACCTGCCGGTATCACTCCAGCGTGAGGGCGAAAAGGAGCCGGACCAGCGCTTCATCAACCTGATCTACCAACCGATCTTTGATATTGAAGGTGCAGTTACAGGAATTTTCGTCGACGGCTTCGATGTCACGGACCAGAAACGCGCTGAGGATCAGCTTCAAAGCATCAATCACACCCTTGAGCAAAGAGTTGAGCAACGCACCCACGAACTGAGAACCGCTCTCCTGGATCTCGAGAAGGAAACCGTCGAGCGCGAAAACGCTCAGCTCGCCTTGAGGCAGGCGCAGAAAATGGAAGCGCTCGGAAATCTCACCGGTGGTGTCGCCCATGACTTCAACAATCTTCTTCAAGTCGTGAGCGGCAACCTTCAGCTCCTGTCCAAGGACATTGACGGAAATCCTCGCGCAGCCCAGCGTGTCGAAAACGCTCTGGCCGGCGTCGAGCGTGGGGCGAAACTGGCCTCCCAGCTCCTGGCATTCGGACGTCGGCAGCCGCTTGAGCCGAAAGTCATCAACGTTCGCAAGCTTGTTCAGAACATGGATGACATGTTGCGCCGGGCGCTCGGCGAAGAGATCGAACTTGAAACCATCGTCTCTGGCGGCCTCTGGAACACGCTTATCGACCCCAGTCAGTTGGAGAACGCCATACTGAACCTTGCAATCAACGCTCGGGACGCAATGGATGGCCGCGGCCGGCTGACGATTGAGACTGCAAACTCGGTTCTCGATGACGATTATGCCCGCAAGCATGAGGTCGTACGACCTGGCCAGTACGTTCTCGTTGCAGTGACCGATACGGGGTCGGGTATATCACCGGATATCATCGAGCATGTGCTCGAACCTTTTTTCAGCACTAAGATAGATGGCAAGGGCACCGGTCTGGGCCTTTCGATGGTCTACGGCTTCTTGAAACAGTCCGGCGGACACCTGAAGATTTACAGTGAAGTCGGCCATGGTACCACAATGAAGCTCTACATGCCTCGTACGATGCAAGCTGAGGATAGTCTGACGGATGTGAACGCCACTCCGGCGAAGGGCGGCACGGAGACCGTGCTCGTCGTTGAAGACGATGACGGGGTTCGGGAAACATCGGTGGCGCTGCTGACCGACCTTGGATACCGCGTTCTGAAATCCCACGATGCGCAGTCGGCATTCGCCATCGTGAACAGCGGCATCCAAATCGACCTGCTGTTTACTGACGTTGTGATGCCCGGCCCCATGCGAAGCACGGAGCTTGCCAGAAAGGCTAAGGCGCTGTTCCCTGGCATGGCGGTGCTTTACACGTCTGGCTACACGGAAAACTCGATCGTGCATGGCGGGAGGCTGGACCCCGGCGTCGAGCTGCTTTCAAAGCCATACACACGCGAGGCGTTAGCGCGCAAAGTTCGCCACGTCCTTGGCAATGCGCGCCAGCACCAGATCGCACGTGAGCGCCTGGAAAATCACGAGCCGGGCCCAGCTCGGAATGAGCAATCGCTCTTCGGCGCAGCTTTGAGCGTGCTCGTTGTGGAAGATGAACCTTTGATCCTGATGTCGACGGTCGATATAGTTGAAGAACTTGGCTATTCAGTTTTCGAAGCCGGCTCAGCCGAAAGCGCACTTTCGATACTGGGCGCGGAGAAGGTTGACGTCCTGCTCACCGATGTAGGACTGCCTGGCATGTCCGGAATCGACCTTGCGCGCAGAGTGAGAGAGAGTTGGCCCGAAACGCGGATCGTCTTCGCCAGTGGCGACAACAATGCAAAATCGGCCTCGGGTATAGCGTATGCGCTTCAACTGCCCAAACCGTTCACATTGGACCAACTGAAAGCCGTGCTTGCAGAAGCGAATTCATCGAAATGAAAATCTGCGGGCTTTGTGAAATAAAGCCGGCAGCATTTTCGCGCCCATATTGCCTAAATTAAAAACCCCGCCGAAGCGGGGTTTCATCATTACCAGGTCTGACGACCGTACCAGTCGTCGATATCCTTGGTCGTCTGGTCCTTGGCGTAGCCGTAACGCTCCTGAATCTTGCCTTCGAGCTGTTCGCGCTTGCCGTCGATCACATCGAGATCATCGTCCGTGAGTTTGCCCCACTGTTCCTTGATCTTGCCCTTGACCTGCTTCCAGTTGCCTTCAACGCGGTTCCAGTCCATCGGTGTCTCCTTTTGAGTTCACGAGAGATTAAACGCAGCTATCGCGGAGGTGGTTCCAGCGTACGCGACCACCGCGCGGATGTGTGCCGCAATTACTTTTTGATCTTGTCGTAATCGAACTTCGGCGCCTTGGAGAGATCATCCTTATTCGTATCGACGTAGGCCTTCCAGGTACCGTTGTCGTCTGCCAGAGCCAAGGATGCAGGATCGATCACGACATAGCTAGTGCCGAGCCCCAGAAAGCCACCGACGCTTGCGACAACACCGATCACAGACTTGCCATCGCCAATTACGATGTCGGAAATCTCGCCAATGTTCTCATCCTGCTTGTTGTAGATGTCGACGCCAACAAGCTTCGAGGTGACGAGATCGGTGTCTTTGATCTCTACGTATTTCAGCGGCATCGTTGCCATTTTTCCCATCGTGATTCCGGGCCCCGCC
This sequence comes from Shinella curvata, assembly GCF_022899935.1. Classification (GTDB taxonomy): domain Bacteria; phylum Pseudomonadota; class Alphaproteobacteria; order Rhizobiales; family Rhizobiaceae; genus Shinella; species Shinella curvata. Next base: position 57,065 of record NZ_JALJCJ010000009.1, on the reverse strand, counting down.
AAAATGGCATCCGTTCCCGTGGCAACAGTTTCCTGGGCGTGGGCGACGCCCGAGACTGCGACGAGCGAGAAGGCGGCGGCAATGATGGAAAGTTTCATACGTTGGCTCCTGTATAGCGGCCTGCGACGTCGCAGGCAGCCCATAAATGAGCAGACATCGACATTGTTCCGAAGCTTTCTTAAAACAATAACTTATCGAAACGGCATTGGTCTTCCAGTCACGGGCTCATGAGCAGTTCTACCATCGTCCCCAAACGCAATGCGTCCGGAGCACTTACCCGGGAACCGGATCCACTACTGCAATGCCAAAACCACAAGTGATGCAGCGAGCGCCGGCACCATCACTATGAATCCGACCTTCAAGAACGCCCAGGCGCCGACATTCAAACCCTCGCGGCGTAGCGCACTCAGCCAAAGAATTGTCGCCAGCGACCCCGTGACAGAGAGGTTGGGACCAATGTCAACGCCGATCAACACTGCACCGGCGACCTTGTCGGACACATCCGCCAACTGGACGGCGCTTCCCGCAACCAGTCCGGCCGGCAGGTTGTTGACGAGATTGGACAGCAGCGCGACCAGCGCGCCTGCGCCAGCGACAGTCCAGGTTGGAGATGTCGACGCACTATGGGAAAGGGCCTGCGCGAGATGGTCGATCAGTCCCGTCCGGTTCAACGCCTCGACGACGACGAACAATCCAGCGACAAGCGGCAAAACGCTCCACGAAACACCCATCAACGTCGAGACAGGACTTTGCCGGGTGATGAGCAGGACCGCGGCGGTTGCTAAGCAACCGGCAAGAAACGTCGGAAGGCCGAGATCGAAATGCATGACCGACGCGGACAGCAGGATGACGGCCGTGCCACACAACGCAAAGCCCGCCAGCTTCCCGCTCCATGATAGCGGTACGGCCTGCACATCGACGGCGACGCTATCGGCCCGGATTACCGAGCGCTGGGTCCAGTACAGTGCGAGAAACGTCACGACGATGGACGCGATCGCAGGCAGGCCGAAGGTTGCGAGCCAGCGCGACAGCGGCGGCATGTGCCCGCCCCCGAAAATCACCAAATTGGCCGGGTTGGAGATCGGAAAAACGAAGCTCGCGGCATTGGCAATGAACGCGCAGATGAACACGTACGGCATGGGATCGCGCACCTTGGCCGCCTTGCAGGCTGCGTAGACGGCCGGCGTCAGAACCACCGCGGTCGCGTCATTCGACAGGAACGCGGTCGCCACGACGCCGACGGCGTAGATCAGGACGAACAGTCGCCTGGGCGAGCCTTTTGCATAGGCGGTCGTGATCGAAGCAAGCCAGTCGAACAGCCCTTCCTGGCGTGCTAGTTCGGACAGCAGCATCATGCCGACGAGGAACAGGTAAACGTCGATCCCCTTGGCGACGCCGGTCCAGGCCTCGGCCGGGCCAATCAGCCCGAGCCCCACGAGCAGGAGCGCGCCGACGACCGCCCATACCGCTTCCGGCCAGGCAAAGGGCCGGGTGATGACACCGAGCGCGGTCAGGCCGGCTATACCCCAGGTCATGGTGAGTGCATTCATCGTACGTCCAAACCGAATTTCGGAACCGGCGACGGCCCATCGTCATCAGCGACCGGCCGTGGCATCCATATCGCCATTATGCGGCGGAGCAATACTTTCCCGGCCGATCACGAAGGCTGCGACAGCGAATGCGGCAACGCCGCCATGGACCCAGTAGGCAAGCCCGTAGCCGCCCATGTCCGTCAGCCAGCCGGCAACCACATTGCTGAGCGACGCCCCGACCCCCTGCACGGTCATCACCGCGGCAAGCCCGACATTGAACCGCCCCGTGCCGGCCAGGATCCTTTCCACCGCGACTGGGGTGGCGATACCGATCAGTCCGGCACCGATGCCATCGAGGATCTGCACGGGAAAGATGACGGAAAAATTTGTGAATGAACCGACAATCGCGCCGCGAACCGGCAGCGCCAGCAGGCCGATGAGGAAGATGCTCGCCAGGCCAAAACGGCGGATGAGAAACGGCGCCGCGAGCGCCATGACGATCATGGCAAGCTGCGAAACGCCCGTGGTCACCGCCGTGGTGCGGAACGGGGTGCCGAGCTGGATGGAAAAATCCTGGGCGATCAGGCGGCTGATCGGCGCATTGCCGAAGTGGAAGATCATCAGCGTTACGGCAAGCAGGATGAGCCCCTTGGTGCTGACCAGAACGGAATAGCCGGACGGACCGGGGGCGCCGTCGTCATGGGCAAGGCCACGCGCGACGTCATGATTGATCTTCTTCGGGTCGATGGCGAGCGTCGCCACAACGGCGGCCACCGCCGTCAGGACCATCAGCCCGATGATGCCGTTCAGGCCGAAAGCGACGGTCGCCGCATAGATGCCGGCAAGGGAAGCGACGTTGCCGAGATGGTTCCAGAATTCGTTTCTGGCCACCTGATGCGAAAAGCGCTTCTCCCCGACCAGCCCCAGCGTCAGGCCCATCAGCGCCGGGCCGACGATGGCGCCGACGATCGCCGTTGCCGATTGGCCACCGAAAACCGATGCGTTGCCGGGGCTCGCAAGCGTCCACAGTGCTGCTGCGTTGACCAGGACCACGGGAACGATGATAAGTGTGCGTTTGCGGTGAGACGCATCGACCCAAGCCCCGAACAACGGCGTTGCTACCATGCCCAGCACACCGCCGAGCGTGGCGACGATACCCAGCGTCATTGGTGACCAGCCTTGGGTCGCCAGAAAGCCGTCGAGGAAGGGCCCCAAGCCGTCGCGCGCATCGGCAAGGAAGAAATTGAGGAAGGCGAGCGCCAACAGGGACCGATCGCTCAGGCCTGTCCGTGAAGTGGTTTGCATACAGGCCTCGTCGTACGCCTAGCGTTAAGGGATGTGATGGCCGCTTGGAACGGACGATGAATACAAAAGTTCCAGGCGGCCGATTGCTGCAGAACTGCTGATATCGTTAGGGTTTGCCATGGCGCAGCATGTTTTCGATCAGGCCGTGGCGCGGGGGACCACCGGCCGGCCCTAGCGCTTCGACGCTGCCGTCCTGACGGATGATGTAGGTCGCGTGCAGGAAGCCGTGCTCGAAGCGGCCCTGGACGCTGACGGGTTCGTCGAGCGCGACGAGCTTTCCGCTGTCGCCGGCAGGCCCAGTCTCCACCAGCGCGCGTCCACTATTGTCCTGGACAATGAACTTATTGCCGAAGACTTCGGCCACCTTTCCCTTGACGGTCACGAGGCTCCAGTCCTGCATCGCCGAAATCGCAACCGGCGTTGTGGGGGCGAGTTCCAGGCCGGGACGCGCCAGTTTCATCGCACCGGCGCCGGCGGCCGCGCCAAGCGCTAGAATCGCGAACGCCGTGACGCCGAACGCCGCTAAATGACTCGTCCTTTTCTTGTGCGGCGGATGTGGCTTTGCACCGGCTGTAGAGCCCCGAAGGGTTGGAGTTGATGCGCCACAGGATCGGCGAGGCTGACGCCGGCCCAATCGACCTGCGAGAGAAGATCATGCGAATGAGACAGCGCCATGATCCGTTCGCGGATCCGCCTCTCGAACTCTTCAACTGAGCGGGAGCGGGTCGCCGTCTGCCGGATGACGGCCAGCACAATGGCGTATTGATTTCTAACGCGATGACTGATTTCTCGCATCAAAAGGCGAAGCCGGCGGTCGCTGTCGCGTGTCTCCAGATGTTCCGGGCGATGCTGGATGCACCGGCGAGCTCGCCGGCGCGGCTTTTGATGGGGGAGATAGTGATCGAGATTGGGATTATACGCCCATCTCGATGGTGACGTGTCGTCTGGAACGGTTTGACCTGAGACCCAAGTTTCCTCCTGGCGTTGTCCAGCATCGCTTCGGCGAGCAGCTTCTTCAGCTTGGCATTCTCATCTTCCAAGGCCTTCAGCTTGCGGGCATCGGATACCTCCATGCCGCCATACTTGGCCTTGTATTTATAGAAGGTCGCCTCGGATATTCCGTGCTTGCGGCAGACATCGGCCGTCCTCTGACCGCTCTCCTGCTCCTTCAGCATCCCGATGATCTGCTCGTCCGTAAACCGTGCACGCTTCATTCCGTCCGTCTCCTTGATATGACGGACTCTACCAAAATCTGTAGGAAGGTCAGGGGCTCAGGTCACTATGCCTGACGAGATGCTGGAAGAGTTCCGTAACCTAGGATTGGCCATCTACGTAGCGCCCTCTAAGACGTCGTTCATTCTCGGCGATGATATGAGCGGATATGCCTCGATAGGCTCACGTGGCGGTACGACAGGCACGCGTAGGGTTCGGTTCATGCCAATCGCACCTGACGTCGCTGTAGGCTACTGCGACACTCCCGGTGTGCATCTGGACCACTTAACGGCCATGGATGTGAGGCGCATGAACTAAGCCATGGCCAAGCAGTCATACCATATTGCTGGCCGATCGGAGGCGCAGATCGCTTCCTTGTCGCGCATCCCCTATTGTCCGCCCGACATAGTGAAAGCTTGGCTTGATAGTCGACATATGCAGGCCTGATGAAAATCTGACGTGGGAGTTACATGGTCTTTAGCTCGAGTTGTCATGTGCCGGAGATGTCGAAATGGGTACAAAGAGGCGTATCTCCGTCAGCGCGCATGGAATGTGGTCGCTCGCAAGCCTTTACCTACGTCTTCGCCTTGATGGGATATGAACTCACGAGACTTACACACTGTAGCTATCTGGACCAGGGATCGATCACTTTTCGCTTTTCAAATCAAGCAAGACGTGAACCGCGCCGACAATGGGATAGAGCTGTACAAGCTAGACATCCTATGCCCTCTTCTCGGCCGGTGCGCGGTTACTTTGCAATGCTCGCGACACGCGGCAGCGGTACGACGGGGCTGTTAGCAAGAGAGGCCGCGTCGGCAGCCTCTCCCGTCTGCAAGGGCTCCTATGCGGACAGGCGTCCACCGCCAGAGCGCGACCGGATCATCCACGGCATGACACTGGGAGATTTCACCAGAATGCCCTTCTTCTCTCCAAAAGAGCGAATGGCATTGCGTCCAGTCTTTACGGGTTTGTGACCATCGAAGGCCATGTAGCAGGTCTTCAATGCCGCGTCGTGAACGATGTCACGATCTCTCTCAGGCCATTCTTCTAGAAAATCGATGGCGTCCTCCAGGCACGTTATCTCTCGGATCAGCTCCCTGCGCTCCCTCAGATATACGGGTCTATCAAATACCTTAGAGTTCATCTCTACCTCACTGAAAACGTTGGTGATCAACAAGGGTGGTGTCGGGATCGAGCACCGACCGAAGATGTATTTCCACGGGTTTTAAGTTTCAAGATTAATCTCAGTGGCGCCGGCGAAAAACATGGCGAGATGGCGCCGTGCGCCTATGAGCCGCCTCCAGATCTCGCTCATCGATGACGGCGACTCTGCAGATGAACCACTCACCTAACTTACTGAGATCGCCCCAGTGGACACGAGGGCGGTAACGTCGAGGTCGAACCGTTCTGCGGGTTTTGACGTCCTCCCGGAGACCGGTTCGACTAAATGCAGAGAAAAAGAATGCTTCCGGCGTTGCTGTCGCTCAATCTCAGTGTCCGAAATCTTCTGTCCGACGTAGATCCCGTTATCGACTTTGTGTCCCTCGACGACAACAGAATGCTTCACTGTGAATTTCACTGGGGTGATGGTCATTGGTTTCCTCCGTTTGGCAGCACTTTGACACGTACCTGGCGGAAGCAAAACTCAATTACGAGGTGAAGACCTCCGTCGTAACCACTGGCATGCCTCGATAGGCATTGTCGTCGCGACGATCATGAAAAGGCTGGGATCGAAATCAGCCCCGCGGATGGACATTGAAGGTATTCGAGCAGCTCTATGATTGCCCCCTAAGTCGATCCTCGCGGGCACTCAATCCTGCGAAGATGGCGTATGGAAACGGCACAAATGCCTACAGCAGTTCGAGACAATTTAGATTTTGGAGACCAAGCGGCCGCTCGCAATCTCCGGTAGCTTGGATCGACCGGACATAAGAATAGGTTGGGCCGGGATCATGATGGAGCCTGATTCGAGGAATGAACATGCCGCACCGGAACCTTCGCCGCATCGCGCCAAAACACGCGCCGGCCGACGATCTGGCGCGCGCAATTGCCGATATCGACAGACAACTTGAGCAAATTAGACTCGCCAACGAGCCGATCCCATTCGACGTCTATCGCGCTCGGCGAATTCTGAGGGAGGCCCATGCGCGCTGCTCCAATCAAGTGGGGCTCCGCATCCCGATACTTTCCAACACGAGAGCTGCACGGATCGATTTGGTGCCTAGATCAGATCGACCCTGCAGGGACCCGGTTGAGCGGTACGAGGCGCTCCCGGGTTTTCCCCTTTCACCATTCGAGTCCCAAGATTTAACGGGTTGTCTTGCGCCGGTGACGCGGACAGATTTGCGCTCCCGCAAATCAATACGCGGCTTGAATGCCTATGAAGGGACAACCATGGCTTACGATTGGACTGGCGAAACAACACGCAAACGCAATCGATTGAAGCTGGCAACGGCAATCGTCCTCAGCCTCACCATCGTTCTCGGTATCCCTGCGGCCCTCTCACCGTTTATCTGAACGCAGTTAGCGAAACCGCACAGAGACAAGCCAGCCTCGCCTTTTCTTGGGATCAACTCACACTTTAAAACTTACCGTCGAGCCTGCCAAATTGTCTACTGATGGTCGGTTTTGGCGCATTTTGTCGGCATGCATAGCCGCAAATCGCAGAGTTGGTCGCAATCGTCTTTGCGCCTCTCAGACCGTTGAAGTGAGCGCGACCACGATTGCGCGCGCTTGACATAACGGGGCCGCGATGCAAATTCTCGCCCATGGGGTAGCGATCGCCCCACGAGGCCACGGCCGAAGAATCGCGTCCTTTGAACCCGAGAAACCGGAGGGACGCGCTATGCCGTCATTTCTTGAAATCACACCCGAAAAACTCAACCGCATCGTCGGCACGCCGAACGCGCCGATGATTATCGACGTCCGCAACGACGAGGACTTTGCCGCCGACCCCCGCCTCTTGCCGGGATCCAGGAGGCGCGATTACCGTGCCGTTGCCGATTGGGCTGAAGAACTGACGGGGCCATCCGTCGTCCTGTGCCAGAAAGGCCAGAAGCTCGGCCACGGGGTTGCCGCTCATCTTCGTGCCGTAGGCAAGGCTGCCGAGGTTCTCGAAGGCGGCTTCGAAGCCTGGCGCGCATCAAAGGCGGCCCTTGTCCCCGAAGAAAAACTGCCGGCCCGCGATAGCCGCGGGCGAACGGTCTGGGTGACCCGCGCGCGGCCGAAGATCGACCGCATCGCCTGTCCATGGCTGATCCGGCGCTTCGTCGATCCGGCCGCGGTTTTCCTGTTCGTGCCTGCCGCCGAGGTCGCCGCTGTCGCCGATCGCTTCAACGCCGCATCCTTCGATATCGATGAGGCCTACTGGAGCCATCGTGGCGATCTTTGCACCTTTGATGTCATGGTCGAGGAATTCGGTCTCGGGACGGCCCCCATGCTCCGGCTCGCGACGATCGTGCGGGGAGCGGATACGTCGAGACCCGACCTTGCCCCCGAAGTGCCGGGGCTGCTTGCCGCGTCGCTCGGCCTGTCGCGCATGTTCAACGACGATCTCGGACAGCTCGCGGCGGGAATGACCCTCTACGATGCCTTTTACAGATGGTGCCGTGATGCGAGGGAAGAGACCCACAACTGGCCCAACCCGAGGAAGGGATAAAATCGTGACCGACCTCGCAAAGACCAATGTCCCCTTGGATGCCGGCACAGACGACATCGTTCCCTTTTCGGAAGCCGTGAAGGTTTGGGCGCGTGTCGCGGCCCTAAGCTTTGGCGGCCCGGCAGGCCAGATCGCCGTGATGCACCGCATCGTCGTCGACGAGAAGCGTTGGGTGGGCGAACACCGTTTCCTGCATGCGCTTAATTACTGCATGCTTCTGCCGGGACCGGAGGCCCATCAGCTTGCCATCTATATCGGCTGGCTCCTCAACAAGACAAAGGGCGGCATGATCGCCGGCCTGCTGTTCGTCCTGCCCGGCTTCCTGTCCATCCTGGCGCTCAGCTACATTTATGTGATCTTCGGCGATGCCGACGCGATTGAGGGCATGTTCTTCGGGCTGAAATCCGCGGTCCTCGCCGTCGTTGTCCAGGCGGTCTTCCGGATCGGCAGCAGGGCTCTGAGAAACAACGTCATGGTCGCCATCGCGGCGGCAGCGTTCGTCGCGATCTTTTTCCTCCACGTGCCCTTCCCGCTGATCATCGTCGGGGCCGGACTTGTCGGCTACTTCGGAGGGCGGGCAGGGCTTCCCGCGTTCAAGGCAGGCGGTGGGCACAAGTCGGGGTCGGGCAAGATACTCGAAGACAGGGATTCCGTTCTCGGCGAGGATATCCCGCGTCACGCCAGGCCCAATCTCGCCTGGTCGCTCAAGATCTCCGGCGCCCTGGCGGCGCTCTGGCTCATTCCCGTCGCCGCGCTGGTCCTCGTGCTCGGCTGGGACAACGTGTTCTCGAAGATCGCTCTGTTCTTCAGCCAGATGGCCATTGTGACCTTCGGCGGCGCCTATGCTGTGCTCGCCTATGTCGCCCAGGCTGCGGTGGAACACTACGGCTGGCTTCGTCCGGGTGAAATGCTCGACGGGCTTGGCATGGCCGAGACGACACCCGGTCCGCTTATCATGGTGACGCAGTTCGTCGGCTTTCTCGCGGGCTATCGCGATCCGGGGTCCCTCTCTCCACTGGCGGCCGCGACGCTGGGCGCGATGCTGACGACCTGGGTGACCTTCCTGCCGAGTTTCCTCTGGATATTCGCCGGCGCGCCCTTCATCGAGAAATTGCGCGGAAATACGGCGGTAGGCGGGGCGATGTCGGCGATTACGGCAGCGGTTGTTGGCGTTATCCTCAACCTCGCGGTCTGGTTCGGGCTGCACGTGCTGTTCGCAGAGGTCGCGCCCGTCGCTGTCGGTCCTCTCACCTTGGACGTGCCTGTTGTCGGATCGCTGCTCCTGCCGTCACTGGTCCTGACCCTGCTGGCGGCATTCGCCATCTTCCGCTTCAAGCTCTCCGTCATCACGGTGCTGGCGGTTTCGGCGGCTGTCGGGGTCGGCTGGCAATTGGTCATTCGAGGCCAGGGGTAGAGAAGCGTCCATTAAGGGAGCGACGGCGAAACGGAGATCGAAATGGCTGCGAGATGGCGTTAGCTCTTGAACCGATACTAACCGTCAACCCCGCTGTATGAGTAGAGCGAGCATCCGGAAATTGCTCACCGACAAAAGTCGGCGCATCGTATGTGGAACGACCGATATCAGGCCATATCCGGATGGTCCGCTTGCCGAAGAAGGCCGACGAAAGCGGACGACCCGTCGAGCCTCGCCGACGTTCGCTATCGGCCGATAGGAAGACATAATCTCTGACCGCATTTTCACCGATTTTATCGCTGAATTGCAAAATTTGAGAACGTTGCCCTCGTCTGGACTATGCGATGTGGCAATTAGGCAGTCGAAAAATCGCGGGCGGCCCGAATGAACGCACTGAAGGCCGCAGGTGGGTTCTTCCTTCCGGGATAGTAGAGCGCCAGCGGGGCCAGCGGCGGTGTCCAGTCCTCAAGGACGCGGACAAGTCTGCCGGTCGCGATGTCTTCGCGCACATCCGCCTCCATGACGTACCCAAGGCCAACGCCGTTCTGAGCAGCTATCCTAACGAGGCTTGACTCGTCGAGGGTGATCGCGCCCTGCACATCGACCTGCATAGCTTCCCCGTCCTTCTCAAATCTCCACCGAAACAGGGCGTTGTTCGGCAGACGTGCCCGGATGCACCGAAACCTGTAGAGGTCGGTTGGAACTGTTGGTGTGCCATGAGCGCGCAGGAACTCCGGCGATGCGACCACGGCGTTACTGCGCCTCAACCCTAGCGGCACGGCAATCATGTCGTGCGGCACCAAGTCAGCGGGTCTTAGACCGAGGTCGAAACCAGCCGCAACGATGTCTACGAGACGCCCCTCCGTCACCAGGTCGATGTGCACCTGTGGAAAGCGCGTCAGGAACGCGAGAATGAGCGGCTCCATGACCTCGCGGGCTGCCGTCGCAAACGCGTTAATCCGCAATGTCCCGATCGGCGTCTCCTGGAGGGATTGAGCCGAGACCATGGCATCGTGGATATCGGTTATCGCCGGCCCAACTCGCTCTACGAAGGTCCTTCCCGCATCAGTTAGGGAGACACTTCGAGTAGTGCGGTTGAACAACCGGATTCCCAGTCGTTGTTCGAGCTTCGCAATGGAATTGCTGAGTGCGGTCGTGGACATACCAAGGTCCAGCGCCGCCGCCCGAAACGAGCCTTCGCGGGCTATGCTGAGAACGGCCTCGAGTTCGACCAGAACAGATCGCGTCATTGTCCCGCTTTTCGTGATGCCTCATCCTATTTTGTCCTGCTTATCGCGTCAATCATCCTGATCTAGTTTCTTCTCATCGGCCTCGAACACAGATCGAAGCCGCAGTCCAAGAGGCTCAAACAGGATTGGAGCGACCAAGTGACGATCAAATTACCGAAGGCCATCGAAGACTATTTCGAGGCAGACCGGGCAGGCAGACCGGACGCCATTGCCGCCGCTTTCACTGAAACTGGCGTCGTGAAAGACAAGGGCGAGACCCATCGCGGACGTGACGAAATCCGGGCGTGGATGGTGGAAGCGGGACAACTCTATACCTACACGGCGGAGCCCTTCTTTATCGGCGCGGAGAACGGAAAGACCCAGGTGACCGCCCATGTCGTCGGCACTTTCCCCGGCAGCCCGATCGATCTGCAGTTCTTCTTCGTCCTTGCGGGCGACAAGGTGGAAGAGCTGGAGATCACCGTATGAGTAAGTTTCTCACCCTCGAAGGCCGTAGGGCTCTGATCACGGGCGGCACGTCCGGTGCGGGTGCGGCAACCGTGGCGCTGTTCAAGGAACTGGGCGCGCGGGTGCTGACAACGGCGCGTACGAAGCCTCCGAACCTCTCTGGTGTAGCGTTTGTCGAAGCCGACCTGACGACCAAGGCAGGGGTTCAGACCGTCGTCGATGCGGTTGGTCGAGAACTCGGTGGGCTCGATATTCTGGTGAACGTGCTGGGTGGCTCCTCCGCTCCTTCAGGCGGCTTTGCCGCGCTCACCGATGAGGAATGGGACAAGGAGTTCAACCTCAACTTCCTTCCGGCGGTCAGGTTGGATCGGACCCTTATTCCTGGGATGGTCGCGCAGGGACACGGCGTTGTCATCCACGTCACATCGATCCAGAACCGGCTGCCTCTGCCGCAGGCGACCACGGGATATGCTTCGGCCAAGGCGGCTCTCAGCACCTACAGCAAAAGCATCTCCAAAGAGGTTTCGCCGAAGGGCGTGCGCGTGGTGCGGGTTTCTCCCGGCTGGATCGCGGATCCTAGGTCGAATGGTCTGGCTCTGCGCATAGCCGAGGAAGCCGGCATCAGCTACGATGAAGCGGTTCAAGTAATCATGAACACACTCGGCGGCATCCCACTGGGAAGGCCGGCCTCACCTGAAGAAGTCGCCGATTTGATCGCGTTCCTTGCCTCGGACCGAGCAACCTCCATTACGGGGACCGAGCATGTGATCGATGGCGGGACTATTCCGACTGTTTGAATATCCAAGGTTCATTGGTCTATCGCAAAAGGCCATCACCGACGCGGCAGGCATGAATATGCGTGCCGCTTCGGTTGAAGTGTTCAACGCCGAACGAGCAAATCATTGTCCCGCTGCCGGGTGCTCCCGCGTCGAAACGCGGGGGCGGCTGACCGTGTAGTGCGGGAAAATCAGACGTGCGTGATCTTCGTTCCGAGCACGTTGAGGCACTCGCGCATGAAGGCGGCAAGCCCCGTCCAGCCCTTTGCCGAAACCATATTGCCGTCGACATGGGCTTCCGTCGGTTTCACGTCGATATAGATGCCGCCAACGACCGTCACTTCGGGTTCGCAAGCGCCGAGGCCGGCGACCTTTCGACCCTTGAGCACACCGGGAACGGCCATGAGGATCTGCACGCCATGGCAGATCGTGAAAATCGGCTTGCCGGTCTCGTGGAAATGGCGGACCATATCCTGGATGCGCTTGTCGGTGCGGATATATTCGGGGCCGCGACCGCCTGCGGCATAGACCGCGTCGTATTCTTCGACCCGAACCTCGGAGAACGTCTTGTTGATGTCGGCATAGTGGCCGAGCTTTTCCGTATAGGTCTGGTCGCCTTCAAAATCGTGCAAGGACGTCTTGATGCGATCGCCGGCCTTCTTGTCCGGGCAGATAACGTGGACGGTATGGCCCACCGCTTCCATCCCCTGCTGGAATACGAAAATCTCGTATTCCTCGGTGAACTCGCCGGTCAGCATGAGGATCTTTTTGCCGCTCATGTCATATCTCCTGTTGTCAATGATGGGGCGATGCCCGGAAGAGCCGGGCATCGCTAAGGGTCAGAACGGGGAATTGGGGAAGTAGAACTGATCGGCGTTGTCAGGCGTGATCAGCGGCGCTCCGAGCAGGAAGGAACCCCGCACCGGTGCCTGCCCGTTGAACTGGGCCGCAGTCATGTAGATGGCGGACTTGATCATCGACGGCGGATAGGGCGTCGAGATGGGCGTGCGCTCGTTCTTCTCTTTCACCATCTCGATGACCTGCTTCATGCCATTGCCGCCGAGAGCGTATTTGATGTCCTTGCGGCCAGCATTGTCGACGGCCTCGATGACGCCGAGCAGCATATCGTCGTCGTTTGCCCAGACGGCATCGATCTTCGGATACTTGGCAAGATAGTCCTGCATCAGCTTGAAGGCTTCGTCCTGGTTCCAGTTGGCATACTGGATATCGAGGATCTTGATGTTGGTTTTGGCGATGACATCCGAGAAGCCCTTGATGCGCTCGTCGTCGATCACGGTCGGAATGCCGCGCAACACGACGATCTGCCCCTCGCCGCCGAGCTTGTCGGAGAGCCAGTGCGCCGTGTTGGCGCCGACCGCAATGTTGTCGCCGGCCACATAGAGATCCTGGACCGACGGATCCGTGAGGCCACGGTCGACCACGGAGATGAAGGTGCCCTTCTGCTTGATCTGCTCGACCGGACCGGTCAATTCTTCCGACGTGAAGGGCAGAATGACAAGCGCATCGAGCTTGCGGCTTGCCGAGAGGTCTTCCAGTGCGGAAACCTGCGCGGGGGCCGAAGAAGCGGTGGACAGAACGACATCGATGTTGGGGAATGCAGCCTCGATTTCTTTTTCGGCCTGCTCGGCGTGATACACGACCCCCCCGGTCCATCCGTGCGTGGCAGCAGGAATAGAGACGGCAATGGTAACCTTCTCACCTTCGGCCTGTGCGCTGCCAAGCGGCAGAGCCAGGATTAGTGCGGCGGTCGACAACAACAGACCGGCTTTCTGCATGATAGACTTCATTTTCTCCTCCTTTGAAGTCAGTGCTGTTTTCAGCGGTTGGCGGTAAAGCGATGCGCTAGCATGGCGATGATGATGATCGCGCCCTGCACGGCGGCCACGAGGTATTCGGAAACCATGTCCGAGAGGACCATGACGTTGGCGATGACCTCGAGAATGAGCGCGCCGGCCACGGTGCCGCCGATGCGTCCCCGTCCACCGCGCAGAAGGGTGCCGCCGATCACGACGGCGGTGATGACCTGCAGCTCCCAAAGCTGGCCGGTCGTCGGCGTCGCCGCGCCGAGGCGCGGCACATAGCAGATGGCCGCGACGGCGACGCAGACACCCTGGATGACATAGGCAACGGTGCGGACGCCCGCGACATTGACGCCGGAAAAGCGTGCAACCTCGACATTCGAGCCAGCCGACGTCAGGCGGCGACCGAACTTCGTCTTGTACAGCAGGAACGCGCCCAGCATCACCACGACGAAGGTGATCAGGACCGGATAGGGAATGCCGAACAGGCTACCGAAATAGACCGGCCGATAGGCCTCACGCAGGCTCCGGTCGATCGGTAGGGATCCGCCGTCCGTCATGAAGGTGATGAACGCCCGGAAGATGCCCATCGTGCCGAGCGTCACGATGAAGGGCTCGATTTTTCCAATGGTCACGATGAGCCCATTGAAAAGCCCGCACAGCGCACCGACGATAAGCGCCACGCCCGCCCCCATGGGAAGGGCCCATGTTCCGAACGCCGGCGCGAGATGGTTCATCACCATGATCATTATGCCCGTGACGAAGGCCATCATGGAGCCGACCGAAAGGTCGAGGCCACCGGACGAAATGACGAAGGTTGCTCCTACCGCAATGATCGCGATAAAGGCGCTGCGCGTGATCACATTGATCAGGTTCGCCGGCGCAACGAAGTTGGAATTCACCATCGCTCCCAGCAACACGATCACGGCCAGAGCGATGAACGGCGCAAGGTCTGCCCAGCGGATGCGGCTTCCTTCGTCAGTCGGGGTGATGGTTGCGGTCGCTGCGGTCATATTCGTCCTCCCGGTCACCTGCGTGCCCACCAACGGTGGCTGCGTAGACGACGTTTTCCTCATTGATTTCTGCGCCGCGAAGTTCGGCGACGATCTTGCGGGCCCGCATGACCAGGACACGGTCGGCGAGCCCCACCAGCTCGGGCATTTCCGACGAGATGACGATGCAAGCCTTGCCTGCCCGCACCATGGCGTCAATAAAGTCGTAGATCTGGCTCTTGTTACCGATGTCGATGCCGCGCGTCGGTTCATCGATGATCACCACCGAGGGATCGGCCAGCATGACCTTGGCGAGCAGCAGCTTCTGCTGGTTCCCCCCAGAGAGTTTTCCAGCTTCGAGGCGAAGAGAACGGACGCGGATATCGTAGTCCGCCCCCGTTTTCTCAAGGCGGGAAAGCTCTCCCCGCTTGTCCAGAAGAGACCCCGGATTGACGGCATCGAGCGCCTGAAGCGTGAGGTTCGGGCCAAGCTTCTCCTCCAGAAGCAGACCCTTTCCCTTTCGATCTTCGGTCAGATAGACGAGACCGGCTTCCATCATCGTGCGGACCGAGCGGTGCCTGATCTCCTTGCCGTTGAGAACGACACTGCGCGCCTGTGAGGGACGAAGGCCCATCAACCCTTCGATGAGTTCGGTGCGTCCAGCGCCGATCATGCCGCCGATGCCGAGCACCTCGCCCGGTCGGACGTCGAAGCTGACGCCATCGGAAACATGATCGACCGCCAAATCCGTAACGGAGAGTATCGGCACGTCTTCGGTCGGAGGGCGTTTATGGGGATAGAGCATCTCCAGTTCGCGCCCGACCATCAGCTCGGCCATTTCACGCTGGCTGAGGCCCGCGGCGGGCCAGGTGCCGATCATCCGGCCATCACGCAGAACGGTGACGCGGTCGGCAAGCGCCTGCACCTCATCGAGGCGATGAGAAATATAGAGCACAGCCACGCCATGGTCGCGCAGCATCCGCACGATGTCGAGCAGCGCCGCGACCTCGTCATTGGCCAGAACCGCCGTCGGCTCGTCCAGGATGACCACTTTTCGCTCATCAAGGAGGGCGCGTGCGATCTGCACGAGCTGGCGTTGGGCAAGCGGCAACTCACCGACACGATCGCGCGGACGCGCCGTCGAGCCGACTTTTGTAAGAAGTTCGGCGGTTCGGCGGTTCATCCCGCGATCATCGACCATCAGACCGCGGCCCATTTCACGCCCTAGAAACAGATTTTCCGCGACCGTCAGGTCTGGTGCCAGCAGAATTTCCTGGTGCACCAAAACGATACCGGCCTGTTCCGCTTCCACCGCGTTTCGAAATTCGATCGGCCTGCCGTCCAGGAGCAACCGCCCTTCTGTTGGTGCGACGTGGCCGGACAACAACTTCATGAGCGTCGACTTGCCGGCGCCGTTTTCACCAATGATGGCGTGAACCTCTGCGGTACGTACATCAAGGGTGACATCAGAGAGGACGGTGATCTGCCCGTAAGCCTTGCCCAGTTTCTCGGTCCGAAGGGCGGCCGCCGCCGTATCCACCGACGGCGCGAGGGATTGAGGAGAGAGGACCGCGTTCATTCGAAAGCCGAAAGCAGCCGGTCGCGCGACCGTTCGATATGAATGCGCATGGCGTCAAACGCCGCCTGCGGATCACCCGATCGAAATGCTGCGAGCAGGTTTTCGTGCTCCTCGAGAGCCTCCTGCGTCACCCGCGTGTGGAACATCAGCCGGAAGATGTGCAAGTGAACATGCTGGTTCGACAGCGTGTTGCGAATGACCTCATTTCCAGCGATCTTGAGGATCGCATCATGAAAATGCGCGTCGGCGCGGGCAAAGCGCGAGTACCGCGTGTTGCGATCGACGGGTGCCGCACCATTGCCCATGTCCGCAGCAGAGCTTTCAAGCTGCCGCAGTGCATCGGGAGTCATGTTGACCGCTGCCAGTCTTGCGGCCTCCGGCTCGACCAGCAGACGGAAAACGTAGAGATCCTCGAACTGCTTCCTGGTCCACTGCGGCGCCGCGCTATAACCGACAAGGTGCTCTTTGCGTACAAGACCTTCGCGCTCCAGACGGCTCAAGGCCTCGCGTATCGGCGTCTGGGAAACACCGATTTCACGGGCGAGCACGTCGATCGGAATCCGGGCGCCGGGCGCAATCTCCAGAGACATCAGCCGGTGGTAGATGTTGTCATAGACGCCATCGACCACACTGCTCGGTCGAAGGCTTGCCCCTCGGGCTTCCCGTTCCGCTGCAAATGCCACTTACGTTCTCCGGCTGCTTCTTGACATGCCGGCATTTGTTGCAAATAAGATATCGCATGTCAAATACAATATCGTATATGATCTGATATAGGATTTAAAAATGAACCTCGCGCCGGAACGACTCCGGGGAATGGCGAGCGCGCTCCTCGAAGCACGCAACGTCCCTTCCGCCCATGCTCGCCTTCAGGCTGATCTTCTTCTGGAAGCCGAGTTGCGCGGCCTGCCTTCCCATGGCCTGCAACGGCTGCCGCTCATCCTTTCACGGCTGGACAAGGGCTTGGCCGATGGGCAGGCGCGCGGAAGCGGAACATGGCGCAGGCGCTCATTTCTCAGTGTCGATGGCGAACGCGGGCTTGGGCCGGTGGTACTGATGCACGCCTTGGAGGCCATGCGTCCCATCGTGTGCGAGACAGGGATCGCCATCGCTGCGATCCGTAATGCCAACCATATCGGTATGCTCGCATACTATGCGGAAGCGGCGGCGAAGAGTGGTCTGATCGGCATCATCATGTCGACCAGCGAAGCGCTCGTTTACCCCTTCGGCGGAACGCAGGCGATGCTGGGCACCAACCCCGTAGCCATCGGCGTCCCCTCTGGCGATCAGCCCTTTGTTCTCGATCTTGCAACGAGCATTGTCTCCATGGGCAAGATCAACCATCACGCAATGCGTGGAATGCCCATTCCGCTCGGCTGGGCCGTGGACGCAGAGGGCCGGCCGACAACGGATGCGAACGCTGCGAGGACGGGTGCCATCGCCCCGTTCGGCGGCGCCAAAGGATATGGGCTGGGCCTTGCGATCGAGCTTCTGGTCTCCGCCTTGACCGGCTCAGACCTCGCACCTGATGTCCGCGGCACGCTCGACGATATCCACGCCGCCAACAAGGGCGATCTCCTCATTCTCATCGATGCGGCAGCGGGAGACGGCAGTGTCCGGTCGCTTGCATCCTATCTCGACCATCTGCGCGGCTCTCACCCGTCCGATCCCGCAAGCCCAGTGGCCGTTCCCGGCGATGGCGCGCGCCAGCGCCGCGCCGCGACGGAACGCTCGGGAATAGAGCTGCCCCAACCGCTTTTGGAACACCTTTTGGCCCTTGAAGCTGCCTGAATTATCGGAGGAGAAACCTAATGAACCTTTTCGGCACATTGAGAGCGCCGCGCGAACTGCTGTTTGGCGCGGGGCAGCGACATGCTCTCGGCAGCATCGCTGCAAGGCTCGGCCGGCGTGCGCTTGTCATCACAGATACACGCCTTGCCGCGGATGCCGATTTCCTCATGCTCGTCAGGCAGCTCGAGGAAGCCGACATTGCGGTTGCCGTCGATAGCTCCACCCTACCGGACGTTCCCGTCGAATCCGCCGTACAAAGCGCGGAAAATGCCCAAAACTTCTCGCCCGACCTCGTCATCGGTATCGGCGGGGGCTCCTGCCTCGACATGGCCAAATGCGTGGCGCTGCTTCTCACGCATGGCGGGCGACCGCAGGACTATTACGGCGAGCATACCGTGCCCGGCCCGGTCATGCCGCTGATCGCTATTCCCACCACCGCAGGTACCGGTTCGGAAGTAACACCCGTCGCCGTGCTTTCCGATGCCGAACGAAGCTTGAAGGTCGGCATTTCAAGCCCGCATCTCATTCCGACCGTCTCCATCTGCGACCCGGAGCTTACCCTCTCCTGCCCACCCGCACTGACCGCAATCGCCGGAGCCGATGCATTGACGCATGCGCTCGAGGCCCTCACCGCAATCCGCCGCGACCCCGTTCCCGGCATCGCACAACAGCGCGTCTTCGTCGGCAAGAATGAGCTGTCCGATCAGTTCGCGCTTAGCGCCATCTCACTGCTCTGGCAGGCCCTGGAAGCGGCGTGCACGAATGGCGGCGACCGTGCGGCGCGCGAAAAGGTCATGCTTGGTGCGACAATGGCAGGGCTGGCCTTCGGCGTTGCGGGAACCGCCGCGGCCCATGCCATCCAGTATCCTGTCGGCGCCCTCACCCATACCGCGCATGGTCTCGGCGTCGCCTGCCTCATGCCCTATGTCATGACATGGAACGCACCCGTCATCCGCGACGAGCTTGCCAGGATAGCGCAGGCCGCGGAGCTGTCAGGACCTGACGATGTCATTCCCGCGCTCGCTTCCCTCTTCGCCCGGATCGGCATCCCGTCGACGCTGCAAGACCTTGGGCTTGAAGAAAGCCGGCTTCCCTGGGTGGCTGAACAGAGCATCGGCATCGCGCGCCTCATCCAGAACAATCCCCGTCCGTTGAACCTCGACGAAATGCGAAACCTTGTCACCGCCGCCTACCATGGCGACCGTTCGCGCCTGAATTGAAAAGGATTCCCACGATGACCCTCCATGCCAAGATCACAGGCTATGCCGATCCAGCCCTGCACGCCGCCGGCCTTTATATCGGCGGCAAATGGCGCAAGGGCGACGGAATAGCGGTCATGAATCCGTCCACGGGTGAAAAACTGGCCGAGGTTGCGGATGCCTCCGTCGAGGATGCGATGCGCGCCGTCGATGCCGCAGAGGCCGCAGCCTCCGGGTGGCGGGCCACGCCGGCCCGGCAACGTTCGGAAATCCTGCGTCGCTGGTTCCAGCTTATGACGCAGCACGCCGAGGAGCTGGCCACGCTTATCGCGCTAGAGAACGGCAAGGCGCTGCCCGACGCACGCGGCGAAGTCGCCTATGCCGCCGAGTTCTTCCGCTGGTATGCGGAAGAGGCAGTCCGTGTGCCCGGCGAATACCGCCACACGCCCTCCGGCTCGCACCACATCCTCGTCGATCACGAGCCGATCGGTATCGCCGTCTTGATCACGCCCTGGAATTTTCCGGCCGCCATGGCCACCCGCAAGATCGGCCCTGCGCTGGCAGCCGGCTGCACGGTGATCCTTAAGCCGGCATCCGAAACGCCGCTGACGGCCTACGCCATGGCACGCCTCGGCGAGGAGGCGGGCGTGCCGCCGGGCGTCGTCAACGTACTCACGACGAGCAAACCGGGTGCGGTCACAAACGCCATGCTCGCCGATCCACGTGTGCGCAAGCTTTCCTTCACGGGCTCGACGGGTGTCGGCAGGACGCTTCTGGCCGAAGCCGCAAAATCGGTCGTCAGTTGCTCGATGGAACTTGGCGGCAACGCTCCCTTCCTCGTTTTCGACGACGCCGATCTGGAGGCCGCTCTCGACGGCGCGATGATTGCCAAGATGCGCAACGCCGGCGAAGCATGCACCGCTGCCAACCGCTTCTACGTCCAGGCAGGCATACACGGCGCTTTCGTCGCGGGCCTGACGGCACGCATGGCCGCGCTGAAGGTGGGGCCGGGATATGATCCCGCCACGCAATGCGGGCCCATGATCACCACGAACGCCGTCCGCAAGATCGACAGGCTCGTCACCGATGCGATCGCACTGGGCGCACGCGTGACCACCGGCGGCAAGCCTCTGGCAGAGAACGGCTATTTTTACCCACCGACAGTCCTCGAAAACGTGCCCACCGACGCGGCGATCGCGCGTGAGGAAATCTTCGGGCCCGTCGCGCCGGTCTATCGGTTCGAAAGTGAAGAAGACGCCATTCGGCTTGCCAACGACACCGAATATGGCCTCGCCGCCTACATCTACAGCCAGGACCTGAAGCGGGCCATGAGGGTTGGAAAACAGCTCGAAACAGGCATGCTCGGCATCAACAGGGGGCTGATGTCGGACCCGGCAGCTCCCTTCGGCGGCGTCAAGCAGAGCGGCCTCGGCCGTGAAGGGGGCGTCACCGGCATACTGGAATTCATGGAGGCCAAGTATTACGCAGTGGATTACTAACTGTGAGGGAAACCACCATGACGTCTCAGGACCTCTATCGGATTCGTGACTTCGTTCCCGACTTCGATGCCATTGCCGCCGAATTTGCAGAACGCAGCCGGAGGCTTGCGGAAACGGCGGAGGTTTTGGCCGATATACGATACGGCGCGCGTGACAGGGAGGTCCTGGACATCATTCTGCCTCCGCGCCTCAGGGCCGGCGCGCCCCTGCATGTGTTCGTCCACGGCGGTTACTGGCGTTCCGGTGAAAAGGAAAACTATCACCTCGTCGCTGCGCCGGTCCTTGCGGCCGGCGGCATCGCCGCCATCGTTGAATACGACCTGATGCCCGGCCAGCGCCTCGAAGTGCTGGTCGACCAGGTGCGGCGATCCGTGCTTTGGCTCGAGAAACACGCCGGCGATTTTGGTGCAGACGCTCGCAGGCTCACGGTCAGCGGCCATTCGGCAGGCGCCCACCTGGCGTCTTTTCTTGCGGCGACAGGCGTAGAGGAGACGGCGAAGCCTGCCTTGCCAGCCATCAGCAGACTCCTCCTGGTGAGCGGCATTTATGATCTTTCGGGAATTCCGGACAGCTTTCTGCGCGACGAGGCCAAAATGACGCCGGCGGAAGCGGCGGCATGGTCGCCTCTGACTTCAAGCCAGCTTCCTTGCCCTCAACGGATCATCGCGTTCGGCGCAGAGGAAACACTCCCCTTCCACCAACAGGCCGCGGCTCTGCACACACGGCTCCACACTCAGGGCAGCGCCGCCAAACTCCTCCCCGTTCCTGACCTGAACCACATGAACGTCGTATTGGATCTCGCAGATCCCGCAGGGATTTTGGGCGGGCATGTCGCGAACATGATCGCATCGCTTTGATGATGAGGGCCTTTGCGTGAGATCAACGCTCTATAGCCAGCCTCGCCTATAATTTCGGCAAGTGACCTGAGCCCCAAGGTTCAGCCGGCGCAGGATGTCCGCCTCCTCATCCGGTTTGTCATCAGGAATGATTAATTAGATCGGCTTTCCGACCGCCTCGCTTTCAGAATAGCCGAACATGCGCTGGGCCGCCCTGTTCCAGCTGATGATGGTGCCTGAAAGATCCTTGCTGATGATCGCGTCGAACGAAGACTCTACAATGGCTGCGAGGCGTTATGCGCTGTGCTCTTCGATGTACGACCGCTTGGCTTATTGATGCTTACGCTGGAGTGATCTAGGCAGGCGATTGACAGATCAACCCGGCACACTGTTAGAAAGTTCGAGGCGCTCGCATTTTTCTGAAGCTAGCGGCTCCGCTGACCTCTGTCGCGGTCAGGCCCGGTCGTAGGTGAATGAAGTTAGCAACGTCGTCACGAAATTGCTGGCCTTTTCCTTGACCAGCACCTCGGTCCACTCGTCAGTGCCGCGAAGCCTCAGATCCGTGTAGATACTGTCGACGGCAGCTTCTTCGATCCGCTTGATATGCGTCTTAAATGACGCCTCGCCGCCGGCATGATACATGTCACGGATGACCATGCGCAGGATTTCCTGGATCGCTATCTGCCAAGCAGTATTGATGGCCTGCAGCTCGTTCGTGTTCGGTGCCATCAATGGCTCCTCGAAACTGAGTAAAGTTCGGGCATGACGGCGTCACGCCCTGGTCTATTCCACGGACCCATCCAGTAGAAGGTAGGTCCCGGGCTACTAAGCCTGCCGGGCCTTTCGCGCGGCATAACGTCTGTCGCGTTCAGCTTTACGGGCCGCCTCGTCTTGAACAACCCGTGATATCCGGGCATTCTCGGCCAACTGTCGTGCCTCGATCTCGGCTACGGCTGCTGCCTCTATGGCCGCCTGTTCTTGAGCCGCAAGTGTCTCGATCCGGGTGCGTTCCTCATGCTTCAGTCGTTCCCGTTCCGCACGGCGCGCTTCACGAGCTTCTACAAGGGAGATGCGCTCGGCCTGTCTGGCGGCTTGCAATGGCTTTGCCGCGGTCTTTGCTGCTCGGTATTCGGTGAGGAGAGCAGCTTTGGCGTCTGCAGCAGCGGAGCGTCGGTCGGTAAGTTCGTTGTTTCTGGCGTGTCTCAAATTTTTACCCTGATGTTCGTAGTTGCGGTGATCAGCCGGCCTTGGATCGTTTGGCGAGCAGCGCAGATGTTGCAGACATCCGGTCGGCTTGCTCCTTGGCGAGCCGCGCTTCACGCAGCCTGATAGTTTTCGCGTCGCGTGCCTGAGCTTCGGAAACAAGCTCTCCCGCCGCATTGTTTTTCGCGAAGAACTCTGTTTGGAGATTGCCGAAGGCGGTTTCGGCCCGCTGGCGGGATTTGCTATATATCTCTGTCATTAAACGTCCTCGATAATGGCCATGAGGCTGAAACGAAAAAGGCCAGGCATGACGCCTGGCCTCAAACTGATAATTGCTTCCGGCAGTGCCAGTACATCCGTGGTCAAAGGGAAGCAGATATCGATATTAAGCGTTCTGCAGATTGCAGGCCGACATCTTGCCCGACTTGTTGTCGCGCTCGAGATCGAAGCCGATCTTCTGGCCTTCAACGAGCTCGCGCATGCCGGCGCGCTCGACGGCAGAGATGTGGACGAAAGCGTCAGCGCCGCCGTTGTCAGGCTGAATGAAGCCGAAGCCCTTGGTGGAATTGAACCATTTTACTGTGCCAGTGGTCATGATGAACCCTTTCAAAGCATAGAGTGAAGAACCGCGAAGCAGGCGCTCCGCAGACGAAAACCGACTATTTTTGAAAGAGAAGTTCGCTTAGAGCGCGGTGCCAATCACGCGGTAGACAAAGCTCGGCAAGCAAAAGATCGATGAGCTATTCATAGTGGAATGACAGCCAGAGGTCAACGGTTAGTTTTGAGGTTTTCAAAATCGTATCTTCTGGTTGTGATTTCCTGAGCACAATCGGAAACTTCCTATCGCTATCGAACCGGAACAGCGGAGCCAAAGGGTGCGCCATGCAAGAAAAGTCACGCCGCTCAGGGGTCTTGACTGATAAGGGCGGTCCTGACGGAACCGAAATACGGAACGCTGGATGTGCGCTCTCTGCCACGAACCCCGCCAAGGACGAGCAAGTGGGCGTACGCGAGTCGCTCGAAGCAAGACATGATTGCAAATCGACGATCCAGCCCCCCGCACCTGCACCGCTACGATCGACTCCGTCGATCGAGTTCTCTGAGCGCTGCCTGAACTTCATCGATCGAGACCGGCTCGATCACTCCGGGCAACTTACGAAGAGCCGGCTTCGAGTCTACGGCGTGGAAATCTGAGGCCCAAGCCGCAAGGATCGCGCGTTTATCGTCCTGGAGAGTGATGCCGCTCTCACGACATCGCTCGGCCGCCTGAGCCGCATGCCCTGCATCAATACCTCCGGCCCCATGGTGACTGCCCGGTCGACCGCCTGCTGCAATATGGCGTTTTCCATCACATCACCTCATCGCACGTGGGGATCGCGGTCGCCTCGCCCGCGAAAGGCGGCAATCGCAGGAGTGTCGTGAGCCAGAAGATCATGCTTGGCGGCGAATGCTGCAAATAAGCCGCGCGCCGTCTCTGCCTCGATGTCTCCTCGAAGCGCCGCCTGACACGCCTTCAGGGCAACAGAGTGCGCCGTATCCCTGAGAGAGGTCGGCCACTCGCTCAGGTGCCGGTAAGCGTCGATCACGGTGCGAACCTCCGCAGGAAAGCCCAGGCCGACAAGAATGGTGATAGGGTGTCTAAACATATCGGGTTTCATCGCTCTCTCCTTCCCAACCCGGGATGTTGACGGGCGCCACCGCTATGGCGCCCTCGCCTTGTGATTCCATCGGGAACTCAAGCAGCCTTTTGCGCTTCGATCTGCGCGGGGCCAGATGAGGTCAAAGCCGGCGCGCTCTGGATCGAAATCTTTCGAGGCTTGAGCGCTTCCGGGATCTCGCGGACAAGATCGATGGAGAGAAGGCCATTGCTCAGGTCCGCGCCATTCACACGCACGTGGTCGGCAAGCTCGAAGCGGTGTTCGAACGGACGGCCGGCGATGCCACGATGCAGATAGCCTTCATTGGTGGCCTCCTGCTTCTTGCCGGTGACGGTCAGCAGGTTTGACTGGAAGGTGATGTCGAGATCATCCTGGGCAAAGCCTGCGGCCGCGATCGAGATCCGGTAGCTGTCATCGCCGGTCTTGATAATGTCATAGGGCGGCCAGTCGCTGATCGAGCGGGCGCGCTGGGCGTTTTCGAGAAGATTGAAGACCCGATCGAAGCCGACGGTCGAGCGGAAAAGCGGTGCGTAGTCGTAAGATGTTGCCATAGCCATATCCTCCTTGGAAGCAACATGGGTACAGAAGCGCCGAAAGACAGCGCTTCCAGCAAGGCCAGCTCTATGTTCAGCAGCTGGCGGAAACCGATTTGGTTTTTGAGAATTTCGGATTCAAGATCCGTGACGCAAAAATAATTCATCCCTGTGAGATGAGATGATTTTCGGCTTCGTCCGCTCGCATCGTTGCCGGGGAATGCCCCGCCCGTCCACGCGCCGACAACTCTGCCTCATCGCCCCTTCACTGGACGGAGCGACTTATAACTCGATATGGATAGGCAGCCTTGAAATGCGCCATCATAGCGCTGGCCTGCTGCAGCACACGTTCGGTCTTTTCAGGATTATCTCTGGCGAGTTCGTCGGCATTAACGCGCATTGCTTCTGCCATGCTGGCGGACATCATCGCGAACTTCCCTTCTCCGTAGACCAGCGCTTCTTTTGAGGCGGTCTCAAGCCATCTGGCAAAGTCCACGATGATCTCTTCGCGTTCATCGATGCCAACACTCTTGATGATGCTGATGTTCTCTTCCACGCAGGTGTCACTCCATACACAATCGACGCACACCGAGTTGAACGTCTCGGGCGGTCGATGAGCTAGGAAGCAGAAAAATCAAATTCAAGAGTTCAGTGAAGCTTGAACTCGCCCTCGACACGTCCCCATTCGTTCGGACCGATGAGCCGCTGGTGGGAATAGCGGACGGAGTGGAGCGGCCCGTCAAGCTTCGCCTGCCAGAAGCCAAGGAACTTGTGCATCTCCGGAAAATCCGGTGCGAGATCATAGTCCTGCCAGACGTAGGTTTGCAGGACGGATTCGAAATCGGGAATGCGGTAGAGGATATGCGCGGTGGTCAGCCCATAACCGTTGAGTTGACGCTCTAGATCCGACGAGAATTGCATGCTTCGTCTCCGTTTCATGACACTGCCAAAGGTGGCGCAAAACCTTGCATTCTTCAACGGATTTCTGAACGCGGCGATACTGTTTATTGTTCCTTTCCAGTATGTTAGCAGCCAACGACATCGAGTGCTAATTTTTGTCGCCGAAACTCTTGAAATCGAAGAATCTCGAAAATAAATTTTGCCCGCGAACGCTCGATTGAGGTTCGCACCCGCCCGGATTGGTCACCCGGTCCGGTAGGGATTTTGCGTCATCTTTTTTGTCCAATGGAGGAAAACATGTCGTTCCGACCGCTTCACGATCGAATTCTCGTCCGCCGGGTCGAATCCCAGGAAAAGACCAAAGGCGGCATCATCATTCCCGATACTGCCAAGGAAAAGCCTTCCGAAGGCGAGGTTGTCGCAGTTGGCACTGGCGCGCGTAACGAGGCCGGCCAGATCCAAGCGCTCGACGTCAAGGCCGGCGACCGCATCCTGTTCGGCAAATGGTCGGGCACCGAGATCAAGATCAACGGCGAAGACCTGCTGATCATGAAGGAAAGCGACGTCCTGGGCATCATCGAGGCCCAATCCGAGCAGAAGATCGCCGCCTGAGGCGCTCTCCTTTCAAATCAACCTATCAGTCAAAATAGCTGCCTATAGAGGAGTTAGACAAATGGCTGCGAAAGAAGTCAAATTTAACAGCGACGCCCGTGAACGCATGCTGCGTGGGGTCGATGTACTTGCCAATGCGGTAAAGGTCACGCTCGGTCCGAAGGGTCGCAACGTCGTCATCGACAAGTCCTTCGGCGCCCCGCGAATCACCAAGGACGGCGTATCGGTCGCCAAGGAAATCGAACTGGAAGACAAGTTCGAGAACATGGGGGCTCAGATGCTGCGCGAAGTGGCGTCTAAGACCAACGACTTGGCCGGCGACGGTACCACCACCGCAACCGTACTCGCTCAGGCGATCGTCAAGGAGGGGGCCAAGGCGGTTGCTTCCGGTATGAACCCGATGGACCTGAAGCGCGGCATCGATCTCGCCGTAGACGCCGTCGTCAAGGAACTGAAGACCAACGCCCGCAACATTACCAGCAATTCCGAAATCGCCCAGGTCGGTACGATCTCGGCGAATGGTGATTCCGAGATCGGCCGCTATCTTGCCGAAGCCATGGAAAAAGTTGGCAACGAAGGTGTCATCACCGTCGAGGAAGCCAAGACTGCGGAGACGGAGCTTGAGGTCGTCGAAGGCATGCAGTTCGACCGTGGCTACCTGTCACCCTACTTCGTCACCAACCAGGACAAGATGCGGGTTGAACTCGACGATCCCTACATCCTGATCCACGAGAATAAGCTGTCGAACCTGCAGGCGATGCTCCCAGTTCTGGAAGCCGTCGTCCAGTCCGGCAAGCCGCTGCTGATCATCGCCGAAGACGTCGAAGGCGAAGCTCTTGCTACGCTTGTCGTCAACAAGCTACGCGGCGGCCTGAAGATCGCCGCCGTCAAGGCGCCTGGCTTCGGCGACCGCCGCAAAGCCATGCTGGAAGACATCGCCATCCTGACGGGCGGTACTGTCATCTCCGAAGACCTCGGCATCAAGCTCGAGAATGTCACGCTGAACATGCTCGGCCGTGCCAAAAAGGTAGCGATCGAGAAGGAGAATACGACCATCATCGATGGTGTCGGCTCGAAAGCCGAGATCGACGGCCGTGTTGCCCAGATCCGCGCCCAGATCGAGGAAACCACCTCCGACTACGACCGAGAAAAGCTGCAGGAGCGGCTGGCCAAGCTAGCCGGCGGCGTCGCCGTCATTCGTGTCGGCGGCTCGACCGAAGTCGAGGTCAAGGAGAAGAAGGACCGCGTCGACGATGCGCTGCATGCAACCCGTGCGGCCGTCGAGGAAGGCATCCTGCCGGGCGGCGGTGTCGCCCTGCTTCGCGCGGTCAAGGCGCTCGACAATCTGCAGACGGCCAACCAGGATCAGAAGGTCGGCATCGAGATTGTCCGGCGCGCCATCGAAGCGCCTGTTCGCCAGATCGCCGAGAACGCCGGTGCGGAGGGTTCGGTGATCGTCGGGAAGCTGCGCGAGAAAGCCGAGTTCTCCTACGGCTGGAATGCGCAGACCGGCGAGTATGGTGATCTCTACGCGCAGGGCGTCATCGACCCCGCCAAGGTCGTACGCACCGCCCTCCAGGACGCCGCATCCGTGGCTGGTCTTTTGGTGACCACGGAAGCCATGATCGCTGAAAAGCCGAAGAAGGACGCCGCACCGGCCCTGCCGGCAGGTGCCGGAATGGACTTCTGAGAATCGATCGATACGGCCCGCCCCTTCCGCCGGGGCGGGGCCTCCAGAGACGAAGGAAATGATAGAAGCCATTTCGAAGGACGATGCGCGTCTGTCCGGCTTGATCTTTCTAGTTTCCATGCGATCGCTTACTCTTGCAGTCTGGCGGCCGCTTGAGGGCGCGCATCGCTCCCAAGATTACTGTCCCCTCCCCTGGCACAGTAGCCGCGGATAATGCTATTCGATGTCGCAGTATCAGGGACGGAGGAGAGGCATGGAGATCGACGATCTGAGGACGTTCGTGGAGGTCGCCGACGCCGGCGGAGTGAACTCGGCGGCCCGTCGGCTCGGCGTGGCGAAGTCGATCGTCAGCCGGCGTGTTCTCAGACTGGAGGAGAAACTCGGCGTCCAGTTGCTCACGCGCTAGACACGCGGCGCCGCGTTGACGGAAGCGGGAACAATGTTCCGGGACCGAGCCGCCGACATCTGCTCGTCCATCGACGCGGCCCGCGAAGAGATGTCTCCCGAAGGCGAGCTGAAGGGTCTGCTGCGCGTTGCGGCGCCGGCGTCGTTTGCCGCGCAACTGGCGAAGCCTCTTGCCGAGTTCGGGGGGCGGCATCCCTCTCTGCACGTGCACGTTCGCTTCAACGACCGCTATGTCGATCTTGTGGGCGAAGGTTCCGACTGTGGCATTCGTGTCGGCTATCTACCGGATTCGAACCTCGTCGCGCGCAAGATCGGATCGCTTGGTGTGGGCCTCTATGCAAGTCCTACCTATGTCCCGGAGAACGGCGCACCCGAAGTCCCCGCCGACATCTTGAAGCACTCCGCCATAACCCCTGCGACGGATGCGTGGACCTTCAAGAAAGACGACCAGTCCGTCACCGTGCACCCACAGGGCCGCTTCAAGGCCGACAGTGCTCATGTCTTAGTAGAGGCGGCGGTGGCAGGCATCGGCATCGTCGCGATGGGCGAGCTCATTGCTGAACCGTATGTAGCGTCCGGTGCGATTGTGCCTATCATGAAGGAATACCAGCTCCCGCCCGTCGGGATTTACATGGTCCGGCCTTCGGGCCAGAAGGCTGTTCGCAAGGTTCGGGTGCTCATCGACCTGATGGCAGAGCAGTTTGCCTGACAGGCCTGTATTCTCAAGTGCCGGTCGTGAACGCCTTGAGTGGAATCGAACCGCTGCGTTGCTCTGCAAATGGAGCTAACCTCCTGAAATATAGGCACCCCCATCGCTACTACTGGTCGCGCTGTCGTCGCAGCCTATCAGCCCGGCACGTCGCCCGAACGGACATTCTCGCCCAGGCCGGATCGCTGGTTTGGCGCGACCGACTGAGTCTTCTGCGCTAATTGGCAGTGTGAATGTCAGGTAAACTCACGTAATCGGCAGCTTGAAGCTGAACTTAGTTTCGATTTCGTCAGAATTCACATCGAGCTGACCTCCGTGAGCTTCCGCGATCTGCGAGGCAATGTAGAGCCCAAGCCCCAATCCTTGTGAGCTAGGGCTGACGTCGCCACGATAAAAGGGCTGGAACAGGCGCTCTATGGCCGCAGGCGGTATGGCCTCACCGCCATTGGAAACTGCCAGATGGAATACGCCATCGACGATGCCGGCGTCGACAACAATGGGACGTGCCTTCGATCCGTGCGCGATCGCATTGCCAAGTAGGTTGGAAAACATCTGGGCGACCCTTGCGTGGTCGACGTCCACGGTTTGGGGGATATCGAAGCGCAGCTCGATCTCTGTGTCCGGATGGCTAGATCTGATCTCGTTCACGACCTGGGCAAGGGTGGGCTCTATCCGATCGCCGTGTCTGATTTCCACCCCAATGCCGCCCCCCAGACGACCGCGTGCAAAATCCATCAGATTGTCGATGAGCCCGCTCATCCGCGTGACACTCTCACCCATGAGGCGGGTAATCCGCGCGGTTTTTGCGTCCGGATGCGACTTTTCGATCATCCGCCTGCCGGCATTGATTGCCGCCAATGGGTTGCGCAGGTCGTGGCCAAGCACGGCGATAAACTGCTCTCGTAAATCGGCGTTCTGCTTTTCGAGAAGACGATTGGCAACCTGCTCAGCAACATCGGCCGTCAGATCAGCGTTGTTTTCCTCAAGCCGCAGCCGCGCCTCGCGTTCCGTAGACTGGGCATCGACGAGATCGCGTTCGTACCGTCGTCTTTCCGTCGCCTT
This sequence comes from Shinella curvata, assembly GCF_022899935.1. Taxonomy (GTDB): domain Bacteria; phylum Pseudomonadota; class Alphaproteobacteria; order Rhizobiales; family Rhizobiaceae; genus Shinella; species Shinella curvata. Next base: position 26,986 of record NZ_JALJCJ010000009.1, on the reverse strand, counting down.
GAAGATCGTCAGACGGGTGAAGAGGAGTTCATCCTTATCCCCTCGGCGCTCGGACGCATTTGCAATGGTCGCAATCGTGCTCCCATCCGATGTTTTCAGGTCGAGGGCAACTTCGTTAAAAAATCCCTGCATGCGGAGCAGAGGGGCGAAGTGGGTTTCGTAGAAGATCCGGCCGGGAACGTTGAGGAGATCGCGAAAACGCTTCCCGACGATTTCTTCCGGCTGTTTGTCGAGCCATCCGCACAAGGTGCGATTGACCTTGGCGACCCGTCCGTCCGGACGCATGGAGAGGTAGCCGCAGGGCGCATTCTCGAAGAGGTCTTCCAGATCTTCGGAGGGTTCGGCGTCACACAAACTTGGCCACCGCGGATATGACTTCATCAGGTGCGCTCAAATTCGGGCAGTGGCCGCTCGCCTTCAGATAGACGATCCTGCTGCCCGGTATCGATTTGTGTACGTACTCGCCGACCTGCTCGGACGCGATGATGTCGTCGCTCGATTGCAGGATAAGCGTTCTGGCTTTCACTTTCGGCAAGTCGGCCCGATTGTCGGACGTGAAAGTCGCCCGCGCAAATTGCCGGGCGATTTCAGGATCGGTGCGGCAAAAGCTGTTCGTCAACTCCTCGCCGAGTTCCGGCCGGTCAGGATTGCCCATGATGGCCGGGGCCATCGCTGCGGACCAGCCCATATGGTTGTCAGCCAGCGATGCCAGCAGTTCTTCGATGTCGTCGGCGGCGAAACCGCCGACATAGTCGCCGTCATCGATGTATCGCGGGGACGGGCAGACCATGATCAGGTCGGCGAACATCTCCGGCGCCTCAATCGATGCAAGCGTACCGATCATCGCACTGACGGAATGGCCGACGAACACCGCATTCTGAAGATCGAGCTCACGCCCGATCTGGACAACGTCGTCGGCGTATCCTGACAGAGAGGCGTATTTTGCTGCATCGTAGGCGGCCAGATCAGAATGGCCGGCTCCCACGTGATCGAAGAGGACTGTCCTGAACCGATGCCGAAAGGCAGGCTCGACGTATCGCCACATGTTCTGGTCGCAGCCAAACCCGTGAGCGAACACCATAGTGCGGTCGCCGGCTCCGTGAAGACGAATGTTGTTGCGTTCGACGACTGACATGACTAACCCTTTAGCACGTTCTCGTGTCGTGGCATGCATTGTCCAGTCGAGTTTCGACATTTAATTCATGGTGATGGAACGATTGTTCTCTCACGCCATTTCGATGTTGTCAGTCACTGTAGCTGGCCTCGCACATGTTGAAGGCGACTGATGAACATCCCCATCATTATCTTGATCGTTGAAGACGAGCCCCTGATCCGTATGGAAATCGCCGACGACCTTTCCGAGAAGGGCTTTCACGTACTTGAGGCGCCGAATGCGCACGAGGCGATGCTGCTCTTGGAAAGCCACTCAGACATCCAGTTGCTGTTCACCGATATCGACATGCCGGGGAAAATGAACGGCCTCATGCTTGCGGCAGAAACACATCTTCGATGGCCGGCGGTGAAGATCATCGTGACATCCGGCCTGCACAGCGTGAGATCAGACGAGATTCCCCCAGGGAGCCGTTTCATGGGCAAACCCCATCAGCCGAACGCGGTCTCGGCGGCAGTGTTGGATATGGTGGCTTAGCGGATTTGCGGCGTTGGAAGCTGGACGTTTGCACGTCGCTTTAGTTTAATTCATCAGCCGAGCTAGGCCAGAAACCTTGCCCGCCTACCGTCGATCGAAAGATCGACTACGCCTTCGAGTGCAGCTGTCTATCTTGACGGCCTTCCGCCAATCTTGTTTTTTGGGCGATGTTCAAGCCCGCAAACGCTGTGCAGATCAGAGTTTCCGTAGACGAGATCGAGCCGGACGTCTGGCGCCGTCTGGTCCTGCCAGGTTCATTGGAAACTGGAGCATCTGCATCTTGGGATTCAGGCCGCTCTCAACTGGTGGAACTATCATCTTTATGAATTCCGGCTCGGCGGCCTGCGGTATGGCGATGTCGAGGTCCTCACGGAGGATGCTACCGATGACGATCCTCGCGTCTTCGATCAGACAAGGTTCGCTTGCTGGACTTCGAGCAAGGTGCGGTCTTCAGCTACCACTATGATTTCGGGGATGGCTGGCGGCATACCGTCGCGATCGAGGATTTCTTGACGCTCGCTTCTGCGCCCAAACACGGTAGCTGCATTGCCGGCGCCAGGGCGCGACCGCCCGAGGATGTTGGTGGCGTGTCGGGATATGATCGGTTTCTGGAAATCATCGCGGACCGTGGAAATCCCGAATATGCCGAAACACTCCGGTGGTGCGGTGGCTACTTCGATCCGGAATGGTTCGACCAGTCGATGACGGACAAGGATGTCCGCAGCGCTCTGCGCGCGAACGTGAAACGGCGTCTCTACCAACCAAAGCCGAAATCCGGGCCGAAGACATGACCGACGGGTACATTGTGGTGGCTTGTTAAACCTGCCCGCTTGAGAAAGCGGAATACCTACTGTGACGAGGACGTGTAGCTCTCCTGCTTGGGATCACCCGCATCGTCACCGACACCGAGCAGTTCGATGAGCGCTTCCCGCTCCGGACCGAACGGCCGAATGTTAAGGAAGTCTGCGACAAGCGTTTCCGTTTCATGGCCGCCTGAAGATGGATTGGCGCGGTGAAGAACGATCGCCTCGCCGTCGCCAGCGCGTTTGCCCAGAAACCAGCGATCTCCATTGGAGCTCATAGCGAACTGTTGAAGATTTTGCATGAAAGATCCGTTCTGCCCCTATGGGAGCCAAAATCAGTGAAACGAAGGCTGGCCAGAATCAACGCCGCTCCGCCCAAGCCGAGCATAACGGAGCCTCGCCGTCTTGGCACGCAATCTGTCTGCCTCGGTGTCATTCTTGGAAAATTGATCATCGGCAGGAACTGTTGCCTGTGTTTTCTGGAACGCGATCTCCGCCTGCTGGCGAAGCTTTGAATATGTCTGAGCCATTTTTGGCCTCCAGATCTCTCGAAGAAAGACAAAAGGCCGGACGCGTGTCCGGCCTTGCACGCCCCCGCTTGCCTGGTGCCAGTACATCCGTGGTCACCGGCAGGCAGAAGCTTGTTCGATTAAGCAGCCTGCAGATTGCAGGCCGACATTTTGCCCGACTTCATGTCGCGCTCCATGTCGTAGCCAAGCTTCTGGCCTTCGACGATTTCGCGCATACCGGCGCGCTCGACAGCGGAGATATGGACGAACGCATCGGCGCCGCCATTGTCAGGCTGGATGAAGCCGAAGCCTTTTGTGGAATTGAACCATTTTACTGTGCCTGTGTTCATGATGAACCCCTTCAAAGCATTGTTGATCGACCGCGGAGCCGACGGCTTCGCGGGATGTCTGTAGCGATGTTTTGAGAGGGAAGATCGTTCAGGACGCGGTGCTAGACGCGCAACAAGCAAAGCTCAACAAGCAAAAGATCGATAAACCAGAGATAGTGCGATGCGGATAAATGTCAACTTTTTAGTTTGGGCATGCTCTACCACATCCCTCGGAGTGTAATTATCAAACCATTCCTCGTGCTGATCAGGAGGCGAGAGATATCGCCGTATCGAACATGGCGAAGGGCAGATAGAGCATTGTGAGCGCGGCATACACACGCCGGGATCTGATAACGAACGTGGCAATCGGCACGACGATCATGACGACGTCGCTATATGCCCACCCCGACGCAATCGGGCTGTTCAAAAAGAAGATGTTGACCACGAAGCCCAGCGTCAGGAACGCGGCGAAGGCCAAGAGGCCAAACCTGCCGTCTTTCTCGAAATAGCTCCGAAGCCCCTCCTGCTCGTCCTCACCCCGGCTGGGCAGCAGCAATGCCGTCGACAAGAACAGCATCAGCGTAAGAAGGACCAGAAATGCAAACTCCGGGAAGGAATAGGTCGGCTTGATCGAAGGCAGTTGGTTGATTGACCACCAGTATTCGAGCTGAGTGATGAACAGCACCAGTGCCCACACGAGCGGAACCCAGTCAATCGACGATGTTCGGCGGATCCGGAAAATCGTCACGAGGCCGAGCAGAAGGCGCGTGACAGACAGCCCAAGGACCATCGAAAGAACCGTCGCTATGACAGGAAAATTATTCAACGCCCTCTCCCGAGTGCCGGACCGGTCTTTGTCATAGCGTTCTCGATGAGTGTTGGAAACCTACTGAAGCCCTGGTAAACCGCATCGCTTCTGGATGAATGCTCTGGGGACGTCGCGGATCTCGCGCGACCTGCCTGCCTTTGACGTGACAGTGATCCTTGTCGTGCAGACCCGTTTTGACGAGAGCAGCATTATCGAATGACCTAATGCATCGGCTGCCTCATATTATCCGACCTTCGGCGTGATTGATAATCGCCGCCGCTACCACCTCGCCCAGATCCGCCGCACTGGTGATACCCTGAACAAAGGGTAGCTTATGCAACAGGAAAGGGATCGAGACACAGTACAGATTCCGACATAATTGCTTGTCGAAGCGAGGCCGGAAATATTCGTCGAGATCGATCCCGCCCGTCGCAATCTTTGCCGTATCTTCCCTGACCGCAAGGGGTGTCGCGGTCTTTTCGGTCAGAGCTTCGCGCACGGCGCCCTGCGAAATCAGTGTAGGGAATGGCACGTCCCAGGCGGAAACAGCCTGCTGCCCCGTGGCATCGATGAAGGCCTCGAAGGCGTACCGGTCGCTCCCGACGGTAACAATCGCGCCGCGCTCGATGCTGGCGCTGTCAAGTTCATAGTCGGGACCGAGCTTCAGAACAGCGAGGCGGCCCGCCCGATGCAATGCCAGCAACCTCTCGATGGACTGATGCGGCACGGTTGCGTAGTCATCCACGAACAATGTCTTGAAGTATCGATGAAACCGTTTGAGGTCATTCTCCCTAAAGCGTGGCACGGCCCGTAAAATCACCTCGTGCATCCGCAGAATAGAATAGCGCCAAGCGACCGTCGTTCTGGTGATTTTATTGGCCTTGGCTTCGCCGAGATTGAGGGCCGCCCAGGTAAATGGATCGTAAGATTCGCGGTCGGCGAAATAAGCGTCCGCCACCGTTTCAACCGTCAGCATGCCAAGGCCAATGCGCTCGGCATAGTCAGGGTCGTCAGCGAAAAGTTGGCGACGAAACAGGTTGAACACCGCATCGAGAAGTCCATTTGGGACGGTTTCGATCAGGGCGTCGATAGCCGCTCTCGTAAATATGGTGGTCGGCGCATAGGGAACGGGGCAGTAAAAATCGGCTTCAGGTAAGAGACCCTTACGGGACATCATGGTGATCTTGAAGAGCGCGTTTGCGGTGGTATGATATTGCAGATTTCCGGCATCGTCATGAAGAAACGTGCCGCGCGCGGTGGCAACCGAAACGACGGCATCTATCCCGCTCAGCGATGTGCCGAGCACACCGATCGCGCCGTCGCCGATAGTCGTAAGGTTTGCAGCCGGCCAAGGTGATACGAAAAATCCGGGTTTCGTCTCGGTCGTCTCAGGCCAATCGTGGCCGGTCGCAATGACGACATGGTTGAAGGCCTGCTCCTCTATGGTCTCGTGGTCCAGCCTCACCACAACGCCGATATCGTCTCGACGAAGTTTGACATCCATGACTCTTGAACTCGCCCTGATTTGGACGACGTGCCCTCGCCCGATAGCGTGCGTCGTCAAAGCCTTCAGTTGCGCCTCAAAATAGTCTCCCAGCACGATTCGGGGATAGAATTCTCGCTCGCCGATTGTCTCGACCGCAACGCCCATTAGCGCGAGCTCGGCCGGGGTCTTCGCCAGCAACCATTCACTGAGTGTTTCGCACACCGGTGGAAGTTCGATACTGGCGATGTTGGCCAGCATTGCCCGATCGTTGGCACCGGGATGGTAGGGCGTGCCTTTTCCTGGGTCTGCATGGGCTTCATAGATGGTGATCGAAAGCGGCGTATCGCTGGCGATCAAGCCCTTCAAAGTATAGATGCCGGTAGGTCCGGAGCCGATGATTGCGACATTTATCAATTTAGTTTCCATTTCATATTTGCGGCTTGGCACCAGATGCGGGACGGTCGGCATGGTGTGGTGCGTCATGTCCCAAAGAGGGCCGGCCGGCCCGCGCATAAGAGCTGTATGTCGACTTCTACTTATCGATCTCAAGCTCGCGCAAAGTCTCGATGACGAGAGCTTGATTGAGCGGCTTCCCGAGAAACCGCGCACCTTGCGGAAGTTCGCCATCTTTTGGGATGACTGCACCGGATGCGACGACGACGAGGACATCCGGCCAGTGGTCTCCCACGTACCGCGCCAACGCGAGGCCATCCATGTCGCCTGGCATCTGGATGTCCGTCATCAGCAATTTGAGGGATCCGTGTTTTTCGAGGAGTGCGCAGGCTTCATCAGCGCTACGAGCCTCAATCACATGATAACCGGCTGACGCAACGATATCAGCAGTATCCATAAGAATAAGTGGTTCATCATCGACGACGAGGGCAATTGGGTCCGGCATTGCGTTCAGGCTCCTCTATCCAGCTACGTTAATCTTCGGTTGACAGTTGTGTTCCGAAAACAAATTATCCGTCCGCAACTTAGGAATTCGGTCCGGTAAATCACCGTTGATTGTGATTTTACTTTTGTCTGCGGATGGAACGATTATGCTTCAAGCGGGTTTGATGCTCACGGATCTGTGAACACAGGTCTGATAAGAGAGGAAACCTCAGTGAAAAATTTAATTCTCGCCGCGGCGCTCATCAGCGCGTCCGCATTATCTGCATTCGCCCAGACGACACCTGCCGCGAACTCGGACGGCAGCACGCCTGCAGTGGCAACGCCCGAGTCGAAGACCGCGACGGCCCCGGTCGAGGGTGCCAACAGCTTTACCCAGGATCAGGCAAAATCCCGGATCGAGGAGGCAGGATTTTCTGACGTCAAGAACCTGATGAAGGACGACAAGGGCATCTGGATGGGGGCCGGCATGAAGGACGGCAAAACCGTCAACATCGCGCTCGACTACCAGGGCAATGTCGTCGCCAAGTAATTGCAGCACTCTCAACAGGACATTTTGATCATGAAAACCGTTACAGGACTTTTCGACGACTATTCGGACGCCAGTGCCGCCGTCAGCGCGCTTGAATCGGCCGGTGTCGCGTCTAAGGACATAAGCATCGTCTCCAACAATGCCGACAATCGCCATGCCGATAAGTCGACCGCGGCCGAAGGTGCCGGCACTGGCGCCGGGATCGGTGCAGCCGTCGGTGGCGCCGGCGGTTTGTTGACGGGCCTTGGTCTAATGGCCATTCCGGGGGTCGGTCCGGTCGTCGCAGCGGGCTGGCTGGCGGCGACTGCCGCAGGCGCGGTTGCGGGTGCTGTAGCAGGCGGAGCCACCGGCGGCATCATCGGTGCGATGACAAGCTCGGGCGTGTCTGAAGGGGATGCGCATGTCTACGCGGAAGGTGTGCGCCGCGGCGGCTCGCTGGTAACCGCCAAGGTAGACGACACTCTTGTTCTCGAAGCCGAAGCAATCCTGAAACGCTCCAACTGGGTCGACCCGGCCGAGCGTCGCACGTCCTATGCCGAGCAGGGCTGGACCCGCTTCGACGATACGCGCGATCCCTACAAGGCGAGCGAAGTCGAGCAGGAACGCAATCGCTATCGCAGTAACGCCCTTTGATCCATGGCGCGCCCTTTCAAGGGCGCGTTGTCTCGCTATTACCAGTTCCCAACCACGAGGATACGCATATGGCCACCGAAAAGACATTGAACGATCTCTTCCTTGATACGCTCAAGGACATCTACTTCGCCGAAAAGCAGATCCTGAAGGCTCTGCCGAAAATGGCGCGCGCCGCCCAATCGGAAGAAGGCAAGGCTGGCTTCCTGCAGCACCGCGACGAAACTCAGGGCCAGATCGAACGTCTCGAACAGATCTTCGAACTTCTCGGCAAGCCGGCTCGCGGTAAGACGTGTGAAGCCATCCAGGGCATTCTTGCTGAAGGCGAGGAGATCATGGAAGAGTATAAGGGAACCGCAGCGCTCGATGCCGGTCTTATCTCGTCGGCCCAGGCCGTAGAGCACTACGAGATTGCCCGCTACGGCACCCTGAAGTCATGGGCAAAGCAGCTCGGCATGAAGGAGGCGGTTACGCTATTGGATGCCACCCTGCAGGAAGAAATCGCTACAGACCAGAAGCTGACGGCGCTGGGTGAAAGTTCGGCCAATGCCAAAGGCACGGGCGAAGCTTCTGCCAGCACCAAGGGCTCGATGAAAAAAGCCAGCTAAGCTTGAACTGATCTTCATCAGGCCGCCCTCCAAGGCGGCCTTTTTGCTTTTCGGGTCTGCCGACCTTTTCTATTCACAGGAGCCACACATGGCCAAGAAAACCGCCCAAGCGTCGCACCCTTCCAAACTCGCGACTGCTACCATCCACGACCAGACGCTCCAGCGCGGCGCCGGCGGTGAGCTTCATCAATTTGCAGAAGGCGATACGCCGGTTATGACAACTGCTCAAGGAGGGCCGGTTGCCGATGACCAGAACTCGCTTCGCATTGGGCCGCGTGGGCCGCTCGTCGTCGACGACTTCCATTTCCGCGAAAAAATGTTCCATTTCGACCATGAGCGCATTCCCGAACGCGTGGTGCACGCCCGGGGTTATGGTGCTCACGGTTACTTCGAGACCTATGAATCCTTCGCGAAATACACGCGTGCCGATTTTCTTCAGCGTGCGGGAGAGAAGACGCCCGCCTTCGTGCGATTTTCGACGGTTGCCGGCAACAAGGGCTCGGCTGATCTCGCCCGCGACGTTCGTGGTTTCGCGGTCAAGATCTATACCCAGGAAGGGAACTGGGATGTCGTCGGCAACAACATCCCGGTGTTCTTCATTCAGGACGCCATCAAATTCCCCGATCTGATCCATGCCGCCAAGCAGGAGCCGGATCGCGCCTTCCCGCAGGCACAGACCGCCCATGACAATTTCTGGGACTTCATCAGCCTGACGCCGGAAAGCATGAACATGATCATGTGGATCATGTCGGACCGGACGATACCGCGCTCGCTTCGCTTCATGGAGGGCTTTGGCGTCCACACCTTCCGCTTCGTCAACGCCAAGGACGAGTCGACCTTCGTCAAGTTCCATTGGAAGCCGAAGCTTGGCCTCCAATCGGTTGCCTGGAATGAGGCGGTTAAGATCAACGGCGCCGATCCGGATTTTCATCGCCGCGATCTGTGGCATGCGATCCAGTCCGGCAATTTCCCGGAGTGGGAACTGCAGGTCCAGCTCTTCGACCAGGCGTTCGCAGACAGTTTCGACTTCGACGTGCTGGATCCGACCAAGATCATTCCCGAAGAGATCCTCAAACCTCAGCCAATCGGCCGCCTGGTGCTCGATCGCATGCCGGACAACTTTTTTGCCGAAACCGAGCAGGTCGCATTCATGACCCAGAACGTGCCGCCGGGCATCGACTTCTCCAACGACCCGCTGCTGCAGGGTCGGAATTTCTCCTACCTCGATACACAGCTGAAGCGTCTCGGCGGTCCGAACTTCACCCATTTGCCGATCAATGCTCCGAAGTGTCCCATGCACAATTTTCAGCAGGACGGCCACATGGCGATGCGCAATCCGGTTGGCCGCACGAATTATCAACCGAACTCGCATGGCGAAGGCCCGCGCGAGTCACCGACGCGCGGCTACCGCCACTTTCCCGCCGAAGAGCAGGGGACCAAGGCACGGTTGCGCCCTGAAAGCTTTGCCGACCATTACAGCCAGGCCCGGCAGTTCTACATCAGCCAGACTGGTGCCGAGCAGCGTCATATCGCATCCGCGCTGACCTTCGAACTGAGCAAGGTCGAGATGCCGGCGATCCGGGAGCGCATGGTGTCCCATCTCCTCAATATCGATGAGACGCTGGCCACGACTGTCGCCCAGAAACTTGGTATGAAAACGATGCCAAAGCCTGCCGATGCAGCTATGCCGACCCGCCACGATCTTGAGCCATCGCCTGCGCTCAGCATCGCCGGGCGCGGACCAAAGAAGTTCGAAGGACGCAAGCTCGGCATCCTTGTGACCGACGGCGTCGATGCGAAGCTTCTGAAAGGTCTGACGGATGCTATAGTCAAGGAGAAGGGTGTGGTCGAGCTGATCGCCCCCAAGGTCGGCGGCGTGGAGGCATCCGACGGCACGCTGATCGAAGCGCATCACATGATCGATGGCGGCCCTTCGGTCCTGTTCGACGCGGTCGCCTTGTTGACCTCGGCCGCTGCAATGGACGATCTTGTCAACGAAGCTGCGGCTCGCGATTTTGTGGCCGACGCGTTCCAGCATTGCAAGTTCATCGGTTATGACCAGTCAGCATTGCCGCTGCTCGAAAAGGCCGGCATTGCAGATGCGCTCGATGAGGGTGTTCTGGCGCTGCCCGGAGAAGACGGTCTTTCCGCCTTTGTCGTCGAACTCGGCAAATTGCGCGTCTGGGGGCGCGAGCCGTCCTTCAAACTGGGCAAGGCATCGCCGCCGAGCAAATAATATGGAGGGCGCGGTGTCGTACCGCGCCACTCCCTCGATGCACGCATGCCTCTAGGAAAGTATCTCGACGCAACGTCGCCAGCGGACGGACGCGTGTTCATTGCTGCTATCGAGCGGTGCGGAAGCGCATTCGCCACGCATGGATTGGTGGCTGGCGACGATAATCTGCGAAGCATCGCTACAACCATTCACCGGTTGCGACATCAAACAACCGCAATGCAGGCTCATACGAGCTGGACTGCGACGCAGAGCCAAACGCAACGTTACTGGCCTGCAGGCCAGCAGAAGTCACGATCGATTATTCCTGAAATCACATCGTTCATGGAGCAAGCCTGATAGCGGCTTGAATTGTTCTTCTGAATCCACCACGCCAAAACGCCCGCTCTTTGACCAAAAGGCCATCACCTGCCAGCGCGGCGGCTGCCGCGACGCCGAATTGGCAGAACCTGACGAGGCGGTATGAGCAATATATCGTTCTGGCCCGCGAAGCTGCCCAAACCGGCGATCGCGTCCAGGCAGAAAACCTCTATCAGCACGCTGAGCATTTCTATCGGGCAGCAGCTCTGCAGAAGGCTGGCCAGCAACAATGAACGCAATATCAAGTATTCCCAACCCTGAGATTGCAGACGAAAAGGCCTGGTTGAAGATCCTTGCCCAATATCGCACGCCGCATGCCGGCCGCAGCATCTTCGAGCTGGCAGTTACAGCTCTACCTTTTGCCGCCTTCTGGACACTGACGTGGTTGGCGGTTCATTACGGCATCTGGGCAGGATTGATCCTGATCGTTCCGGCGGCGGGGTTTCTGTTGCGGCTGTTCATGATCCAGCACGACTGCGGCCATGGCTCCTTCTTTGCTCGCAGGCGCTTGGACGATTGGACAGGACGTGTTCTCGGTGTTCTCACCCTGACCCCTTACGACTACTGGCGCAGAGCGCACGCCAGCCACCACGCCTCGGCGGGAAATCTCGATGAGCGCGGCGTTGGTGACATCACCACTTTGACCGTAACCGAATACTTCGAACGGTCGTGGTGGGGACGGCTTCGATACCGCCTCTACCGGCATCCCCTCGTCATGTTCGGCATCGGTCCGGCCTGGCTGTTCCTGTTCCAGCAACGCCTGCCGGTCGGAATGATGCGCGACGGCTTACTTCCTTGGATGTCGACCATGGCTACGAACGCTGCGGTGATGGGGATCGCTGCGCTTCTGGTCTGGGCGATCGGCCCGGTCTCTTTCCTTCTTGTCCACCTCCCGATTGTTCTCCTGGCAGGATCGATCGGCGTTTGGCTTTTTTATGTGCAGCATCAATTCGAGGAGACACACTGGTCGAAAAAGCCGGAATGGCAGTTTCCAAAAGCCGCTCTGCACGGTGCATCGCATTATGATCTGCCGCGTCCGCTGCGTTGGCTGACCGGCAACATTGGCATTCACCACGTGCATCATCTCTCCAGCAAAGTCCCCTATTATCGCTTGCCAGATGTCCTTCGAAACCATCCCGAGCTCGGGGAGTTAGGCAGGATTACCCTTTGGCAGAGCCTCCAATGCGTGAAGCTGGTCCTGTGGGACGAAAGAAGCCGGAGGCTGATTTCGTTTCGTGAAGCCGCTGGTGTCGCATCAAAAGCATAGTCGTGTGTTTCGAAAACTTGTCCGACCAAAAATTCTCGTAAATAAATTTGTGCAGCGCAGCATTCGTAACCATTTGTAGTGCTAGAGCCCAATTTGGGCAAAGGAGACGGATGTGACGCAACGCAGGAACGCACGCGAGCTGATCGAGCTGAAGAACTTCGGTTCGAACCCCGGCATGCTGAAGTGCTGGCTTTATCTGCCGACCATTTTCGCTCCCAATACGCCGCTTGTGGTCGTCCTGCACGGATGCACGCAGAACGCAGCCACGTATGATCACGGGTCAGGTTGGTCGAAGCTGGCGGAAGAGAAGGGATTTGCGGTCCTCTTCCCGGAGCAACAGCGCGCCAACAACGCCAACCTATGTTTCAACTGGTTTGAGCCTGACGATATCCGGCGTAACGCGGGCGAAGCTCTTTCGATCCGGCAAATGATCGCACATGTGGTCGAGTCACACGGCATGGATACTGGCAAAATCTTTGTTACTGGGCTGTCGGCCGGAGGTGCGATGGCGAACGTCATGCTGGCGACATATCCCGAATTGTTTGCGGGTGGAGCAATCATCGGCGGGCTGCCTTATGGCACGGCCTCAGGGGTGGCCCAGGCTTTCGAACGGATGCGGGGTCAAAAGGCCCCGAGCGTCAGCCAGATGCAGTCGGCATTGAGGACCGCAGCATCTGGCTCGGGGTCCTGCCCACGCATCTCAGTGTGGCATGGAACACACGATCACACGGTTAAGGCGGTCAATGCCGCGCAGATCGTCCATCAGTGGGCTGGCGTGTCCCATATCTCCGACACGCCGGATGTGATCGAGTCCATCAATGGCCATACTCGGAAGGTCTGGCTCGACGAAAGCGGCAAACAGGTCATCGAAGTCTATCTTATCAAGGGCATGGCCCATGGTGTTCCTTTGTCATTTTCGGCTGAAACTCCACTGGGAAATTCCGGGCCGTTCATGCTGGAGGCAGGCATCTCCTCGACCGCGCGTATCGCCAGGGGTTGGGGGCTTGCCGATGATGCTGATGTCGCCATTGCCGAAGGCGCATACGAGCCCAGCCCGCAGCACACCGCCGCGCCCTCAGGCATTGAAGCTGTCATTGCCAAGGCAATGGCGTATGCAAAACCAGGCTTGGTTCGAAAAGCGGGAGGTCGAGACGAACAAGGCATCGGCAAGGCGATCAACGACGCTCTTCGGGCTGCCGGACTGATGCGTTGAGGAGCCGGTGCGGCGCGCGGAAGTTAGGCCTTTGCCCTGCCCTCAGGGGCAGCGGCCTCCCCATCAGCTTTTAGGGTCCGTTTCCATGCCGGTGCTCAACATTCATCATCGTACGACCTACAGCTTTCGAGAGACCGTGTCGCTGTCGCCGCACCGCCTTATGCTCAGGCCACGTGAAGGACGCGAGCTCAGGCTGCTGAGCCATGAGATTTCCATTTTCCCCGAGGCTGTGCTGAACTGGTCGAACGACGTATTCGGCAACACGATCGCTTCAGCGACATTCCAAACCCGCAGTGACAGCCTTGTTGTTGAGAGCTCGGCGACTGTGGATCTGACGGCGTCTGCATGGCCCGTCTTCGACGTTGCGGCGTCGGCAATAAACTATCCTTTCCTCTACCCCGACAACGATTGGACTGACCTCGGCGCGCTAACCGTTCAGCAGTATGACGATGTCCAGCAGCGGCTTGAGACATGGGCGCGCGGCTTCGTCGCCGGAAGACCGACGGATACGCTGTCTCTCCTCAAGGATATCAGCCTTGGTATTACTTCCTGTATCTCTTACCAAAGTCGGGAAGAGCAAGGCACGCAGGCGCCGCTAATCACTCTTGATCGGGGTTGGGGCTCCTGTAGGGACTTCGCTGTGTTATTCGCCGAAACGGCGCGCAGCCTGGGCTTTGGCGCCCGGATCGTCTCAGGCTATCTGTTCAATCCGGACAGTTCGCTCACCGGGTCGACGGACCAAGGATCAACGCACGCCTGGGCAGAAGTCTTCGTTCCGGGCGCTGGCTGGATCACATTCGATCCTACAAACCGCAGTGTGGGCGGCGCTAACCTGATCCCGGTAGCTGTGAGCCGCGACATCGCCCAGGCGGTTCCGGTTTCAGGTAGTTTCAACGGCGCGACGGATGCCTTCCCGTCAATGGACGTGGCCGTAGAAGTCAAAGCAATCGGCTCGACCTAAGCCAGTTGGCTTCAGGCCTGAGCAAATTGGAGCACTCAATGCTAGCGCTTCCGAGTTCTTACACCTTGATGAGATGCGAACTCACGACACCTAAATACATTCTCTGATTATCTGGACCAAGGATTAATCACTTTGAGCCCAGCAGCCTCAAAAGGGCTTGTGTCGCGAGTTGCAATCGCGAGGCCGTTTGCTGCCGCGGTGGCTGCAATGTAACCATCAGCCGTGCCGATCGCTTTCCCAGCTATTCGAGCGCGCGCCATCAGTTCGGAATAAGACTGAGAAGCAGCGAGGTCAAAGGACACGATCCGCTCGGAAAAGTGGGGCAGCACTTCGTCCTCAAGGCGGTCGCGAAGGATGGTTTGCCGTTTCCCTGAGGGCATAGCAGCGATACCGAAACGAAGTTCAGCAATCGTTATTGCCGAGAGGAACAGCGTTTCGATAGCTTGGTCGTCCAACCAAGCGATCACTGCCTGATCAGGAACTGGCTTCCAAGGTTCGGATATAAGATTGGTGTCCAGCAAGATCATTCAAAGGTCATCGGTTCAGCTGGTGTCTTATCGCGACTTTTCTGCAGGGCTTCAATGTCGCTTTCGGAAAGCTCGGCGTCTCGACCAATAGCGGTCAGCAACGAGCCAAGCTTAACTCGTTCATGAGGACGAACAGCGGCCTCGAGAATGTCACGGATTTCAGCTTCGGTGCTCCGACCATGATGAGCGGCTCGCACCCGCAGAGCACGATGTGTTTCGTCAGAGAGGTTTCGAATGGTTACCGCGGGCATTGATATCACCTCCAAACAAGTGATTTCTTTGATATCAAAATATACAGGGCGCTGCAAAACTGCAAGCCACTCATTAACGAGGTGGGCATCCGACCTGTAAGATGTCCCGCTCTTGAATGGATTCGAACGCTCGCCCCACTGGTTTGACTAGACCTAACGCACTGAAATTTCTCAGCGGCGTGCGGCGGCCTGCCCTCTGCGGAACGGCTGATATGGCACCGTCTCCATACGGTCCGCTTACCGAAAAAGGTCAACAAACGCGGACGAACCGATGCCTCGCCGACTTCCGCCATTGGCCCTTAGCGGTCATTCCGTCTGATCGTGGCCCATCATCGGCAACTGGCGCGGGCCGAAGCCGCTATTTGCCCTTACGGCTTAGCCTTTGAAAGTCCCACCGTATAATTCAGGGACGAGGTCTCGTTCGGCCTCGCCGCTGCGAACAAGTGAGATGATCGCATTGGCCACGAGATCGGGGGAGTGAGCTATCGACCGGGTTTGCATTTCCTGCGTTTTCGCCTTACCGACGCCAGACCTTACCGAACCGTAAAACTCCGTGCTGGTGATCGAGGGATGGATCGTGGAGACTAGGATGCCGAGGTCGGCTAGCTCCAGGCGAGCTACACTTGAGAGCATGTTGAGCGCTGCTTTCGAGCTCGTGTACGCCGCCGAGCCTGCATAGACCGCAAGCGTTGCGCCAGAACTCACGTTGATGATGCTTCCGCGACCACGTTCACGCATCCCTGGGATGACGGCTTGCATCGTGACCAGCGGTGCGACCGTGTTCAGGTCGAGCAATGCCCGGAAGTCATCCGCGGCGATATCGCCGATGTCAGCGTGGAGCCCTTGTCCCGCATTGTTGACGAGAACGTCTATATGGCCAAACTCCTCGACCGCAATTCGAACTGCGGCTTCCACCCGTTCAGGCCTTGTGACATCGCATTCGATTGCTAGCGCGTTCCCGAGTTCTTCGGCGAGTGAAGCGAGACGGTCCTTTCGACGGGCTAGCAGGACAAGCTTCGCTCCGGCCGCAGAAGCCGCGCGTGCTGTGGCCTCGCCTATACCGGACGAAGCTCCCGTGATCATGACGATTGCGTCTTTCAATTCCATTCGAAGCATCCTTATTCGCTGCAACGCAGGGTCCCCGATATGGGTCCGGCATTCACAAGGATTAGACCGACAACGACCTTTTCGCGTGTCCGATCCGACCTGTTATTTGCACAATCCAGCTTTCCGAGTTGATCTGCCAACCTCATCGTGCGATGGACGATTTATGAGCCAGACCTTGGAAAACCTGAAGAACTTCGCGCTGGAGAGGTCCACAGGCGCTGTCACTCAAACGGCCGTCCCGCGCGTGGACATCCTCAACGTTCGTGAGCCCACCGAACTTTTTCCGGAGATATACCAGCCCTTGGTTAGCCTGATCCTGCAGGGGAGGAAACGGCTCTCGATTGGCAGCGAGGTTTTGGAGTACGGGCCGGGGGACACGTTCATCGCATCCGTGGAGCTTCCTGTTGTCGGGGAAGTGGTTCAGGCTAGTCCGTCTGCGCCTTACCTTGCTCTGAGTTTGACATTCAAAAGTGCGGCAGTTGCGGAGCTAATGAAGGACGCGGGTGAACAGGTTGAGATGAATCAGACGCGTACCTTTAACGTCTATCGCGCGAGTGAAGACCTGCTCAATGCTTGGACCCGATTGCTACATCTGGCAGACAGGCCCCATGAGATCGGCGTGATGGCTCCGATGTTGGAACGCGAAATCCTGTTCAGACTGCTTCTCGGCCCGCAAGGAGCGATCCTTCGACAGGTGGCGAGCGTTGATAGCCGCTTCTCCCGGATCAGAGCGGTCCTTGCCTGGATCAGAAAAAACTACACCGCGCCGTTCCGAGCCGAACAGCTCGCAAAGATGGCAGGAATGAGTGTTTCCGCGTTTCATCGGGCTTTCAAAGCCAGCGTCGGTCTCTCGGCGCTCCAGTATCAGAAGCACATCCGGCTTTACGAAGGCCGCCGGATGCTGTTCGCATCCCCTGGAAACGTGAGCGTTGTCGCTCTTACGGTAGGCTACCAGAGCCTCTCGCAGTTCACCCGTGAATACACTAGGATGTTCGGTATACCTCCAGCCCGCGATGTCAAAAGCCTCCGGCAGAACTGATGCGTTGTCGCACACCACCGCGCCATTTGCAGCGGTAGCTATGTCCACTTCTGGCGCAAAGCCGTCGTTACGAGTGACCCGGAGATGGCTCGATCAAGATGCCTTGCCAGCGTCTTCGCCTTGAAAGGAATCGAACCAATGTCCCATCTGTTAAACTCATCAAGCACTTGAAAACACTCGATGACTTACTGCCCGTGAAGCGCCACCCACGTATTCAGCGCCGATCAGCGTTTTCCTGATCGGCGATCGCCTTGACGACCTCGAAGTCCATTTCGGCACACGACTCAATTCGAGCGACTTCGCTGGCGACCTTAGCCCAATGCCAGTATTCGTTGGCATGCCCTCGCGCGCGACTGCGCGCGGCTCTTCGCTGCGCCTCGTAATAGGCGTTGACTGGGTCCGCGGCGGCAAGCCGCCTAGCGTCCTCCTGCCAACGGCGGCGTATAATCCGGCGATTTTCAATCCACTGCCTCAGAAATCCGATCATGGCCGGCCCCACCGCGATGACAAGAGTCCAGATTGAGGAATCCAGATCGCAGAGCTGTCATCGCCGAACGGTATGGCGGTTCCTTCGTAGACACATATCCCAATCCAGGCGCAGATGACCGCGTCAAGCATGTCCTCAAACGCTTTCAGCTGCCATGCCGGAGCCTCAGCGGAAGGCAGCAGTAAGATCTCAGAGACGCCGGCGATTTCCTGTTCCAGCGCATTGATGATGGACAGCCAAGTTTCGAAGAGTTTGATACGTCGGCCGGCAGGGGTTTCCGATGGCCAGTAATTGCGGACCTTGCCCTGCTTGTAAGGCAGCCGCCTTTCGGCGCTCATCAATTCAACCAAGGCCGGATGCGGGTAGACTTCCATAAGGCCCGGCGCGCCAACTTCCTTCGTCAGCAAACGATATCCGCAACGCCCGAAGCCAGCTTTCAGATCGTCACTGATCTTCCCGGGCCTAATCGCGCTCGGAGTGTGCGTACTGCAATGACGGGCGCCGTAAGCCGCCGAAACCAGATTATCCGAAACGCGCCTCGTGGTGATTGGCTCAAGAGAAAGGGGCATATCCACGGCAACAAGATCGACCGGAGTTTCAGCTATCCTCTCCGCAGCAGCGAGCAGAGCGGTGGGTTCGGCGACGCAGCCAAAAGGGCGTGAATTCGAGATGAGATCCGCTTTGCCGTAATCCAAAAGATAACGATAGGACGATCCAGCAAAGATAAGGCGCCAATTGCTAGACGTGGAGGAAATCAGAGCGACGCCGCTCGGCTGACTCGCGGTCCAGGCCGCGTCAATACCCAGAATGGTCGTCATAGCCTCTCCCGGCCATTCAGGCAGCCCTGAAGCGATCGAATGCGGTCAGATATTTGACCGGCGGATCAGCATCCCATCGATAAATTTCCGTGCGCAGAAAGTGCAGCTCCTCCTCCAATGTCTCTTCGGGAAGCTCAATCCACCAAGACTTCGGGCGGCCGTCGGAACCGTCCGACCAGCGGTAACCCCGCGCTTTCAGGTGATCCTTCATGTCGAAGGGGCTGTTTTCGGCATAAATGCGAACCCGCGACCGCTGGCTGACCTGATAAAGTTCAGCGAACGGCGCGCTGGTTGCGCCAGGCCGGACCTGCCCAAGGACCTCCAGAAGGGCGAAACAATCATCGACCGCACGGTGGCCGTCATGGAAATATCCGGATTGGCCGATCAGATAGCCGAGCTTGCTGCCCTCGAAGCCGCGCGCGGACCAGTCAACTTCCGAAACAGAACAAGCCCACGCCTTGTGGACGAAGATCGGCGAAAATGCCTCGCAGAATGGACGGTCGAAACCGGCGTTGTGGGCGATGACGAGATCGGCTGGCTCGATCAAGGCGTTCAGTCGAGCGGCGTCGATAACGTGTCCCGCGACCATGTCATCTGTGATCCCAGTGAGGAGAGTAATGTCGGCCGGGATCGTGATCGTCGGCTGCTGAAGTCCGCCATAGACACCCGTCACGTCGCCAAGCGCTCCCTCGTCGTTGAAGGTGAAGGCAATCACGCCAATTTCGATGATTTCGTCGGTGCTGTGGTTCAATCCTGTGGTCTCGGTATCGAGAATGATGCCCCGGCGCGGAAATTCCGGACGAGGCCAATCGACGATCGGACGCGGCTGAAGTTTGCGCAAGATGCGATAATTGCCGGTCGCTTCCAGATGATGGGCCATGGCTTCATCATCAGTGCCTCCAATGTCGTTCGCTGTAACCGACGGTCGGGCGTCTCGGGCTGCGGTCGGCGTAACAGGAGCTGCGAAGAAGTCGAGTTGCGAGGCCATTCCAGTCCAATCCGATTGCAGCGTCGTCGAGCGCACAATACGTATTGGCATCCGTGCGAGCAATGACCACCCCCGCTCTACCAGTGCGCCTCAAGCGTAGTGCCAAGAATGCACACGCAACCGCCATTTCAAGCAAGGAATTACTTTGGCCTTGAGCATCGAAATCGTAGGATGCCGGCGTTGATTTGATCATTTTGAGAGCATCCATGAACGATCAGACGCACCAGCCGAGCCGGGAACATCATTTCTACGTTTCGATCGCCAAGTCTCTGTTTCACCATCCTCAATACGGCATTGTGGTTGTCCGCGATCCCATAAGGCTGGCCGATGCCAAGCAGCGCGGGCTGGATCCTATCATGCTCTACGGCGTCACCGTCGCTGGGCTGCCGATCCGCTGGCTGACATTCTCCACTATCATCCAGCGCAAATCGTTGAGAAAGGTCCTGCTGACGGCTTGGAAAGAAGCGGAGGGGTTGCGTGGCATGCCGGATGTTCTTCGCGTCAACCGCTATGTGGCACAGGCAGATCCAGAATTGGTGGCGGATCTAGCCAGGATCGGCGTCCGCCTTGAGGTTGTCGACGCCAAGGATAAGGCGGTTCCCGCATCGCTACGCTCGGCTCATGACGCCTCCCGATGGCTGTCGCGACGGCACGACCCGGTCGATTTGTCGCTGGCCGCATCCGTGGAAGCGCTTTGTCTGGATGCACATGCAGATCATGATTGGCGAGCGAGCCGCAGTCCTCGTGGCCTGAGCAATCGAAAACTGGAACACAGCATCGCGCAATGGCTGAACTTGCCGATGCGCCAACCGCCATCTGTTCGCCTCGAAAATCTGGAATGGGAAGCGGGTTCATGGCTGTCATCCTGGGAGACGGCGCTCCCGCCCGACCAGCCGCGTCATTTTAGCCATAACGGCCATGGTCGTAGGACTTGGCTGCTCCTGGGAGAGGACCGGTCGGAGGATACCGATGACGACGATGACGAATTCCCAGCCTACGAAGAGCACGACAATACCGCTGAAATCGCCAAGCATCTGGTAGCTTGCTGGCCCAATCCACCGAAAGAGATTGCAGCCGCGGCCGGAATCACCCTGCGCCAACTTCAGTGGTTTACCTCGGAACGTGCAACTCTCGACAAATCGACCCACTACGACCTGCGGCATCTACTGGGGATCGAGTACGATGAGCGGATGGGCGGCTATGCGCCCGCAGGACCTTATGTTCTGATCGCCAGGAAAGCCCAAGCCATCGAGGCGATCTATCATGAGATTTCCGGAGGCGGCGATGCCTGCCCCTGCGAACTCGTTCCGGCTCAAGGACAGGCTGATCCGAGCTGGAGATACGCCTTGATCAACGCGCATAGCACACCGCCGACCATTGTCATGGCCTCTCGAGGCGATGCGATCACGGAACGACTTCCCGACCTGCTTCTAAACTACGAAGGCATCCGGCCGGTTTCGCCTGCGTTTTACCGCGACGTGATCACCACCTGCGCCAGAGCCTGCCTGACTCCTCGGGCCAACGTCCGGGAGATGACGGAATTCGCGAAACGGTACGAACAACATTGGATCAATTCCGCATGGCTTCCGGACTGAACGTTCTGGTAGAGCTTAACCCTGATGTCTGATCGTGTTCGAACATACCGGCCTGGTTTCTTTGCGCGCTTCCTTCCGCAGGGAAAATGGAAGCTGACGTTGCGCCTATCCTCACTGGCGACCGTACAAATTAATCAAATCGGCGCCGATAACCTTGCTTGCCTGGATATTGCAGCCATTTCCGTTGGCAAGACGCTGCTATGGCATTCGGTCGAAGTCCGGTCTCGCAACAAGGTCTACAGGCTGTCCTGCCTTGGAGAAGAGGCAGCAACGCGGCTGGCGGCCGATCTCTACAGTTTCATCAATAGCCACCTTTTCGAGCTGATCGGCTCTGATCCCGAGCATCTGAACGCCGTGGATACGAAACTGATGGCTATCGTGGAGGGACAACGCCAATATCTCGCCCATGCCGACCTTGCACGGGCTATTGCCAGTGTAGATGGCGAAGCCGCAATCGCGCTTTCGCACCCGCTGTTTGATCCGGAGTTGATGACGGCTACCTTGAAAGCGACGCTTCCACGATCGCTCGCCTTCATTACCGATCCGGCTGTCCGCGACAGATATAACGATGCGTTTGTCTCGGCCGAGCTGGCGAGATACCAATCGTTCTTCGATGATCTGGACGGCCGGTCCTTGTCCGATCAGCAGCGCGAAGCCTGCATTCGGCTGGAAGACAACAATCTTCTCGTTGCCTCTGCCGGATCGGGCAAGTCCGCCACCATGGTCGGCAAGGTCGCCTACGTCCTCGACAAGCAGCTTTGCCGCCCGGAAGAGATCCTCGTGCTCGCTTTCAACAAGAGCGCAGCCGACGAGCTGAAGGAGCGAATTGCGCGGCAGCTGACGGTCGATCCGAGCGATCTGGAAAGCAAGGTGACTACGTTTCATGCGCTTGGTCGCGGCATTATCGAAGAAGTCGAAGGTCGCCCGCCACAGCTAGCCGACTGGGTGGAGCATCCCGCCGGCGAGGCGAAGGTCATCGAACAGATCATTGACGAGCTGCTGCGATCGGATCCGGAATTCGCCCGGCTGTGGGTCAACCTCCTCGTCCTTCATCCCAAGGCGGATATTCCGGCAGAGACGTTTGATTCCAAGGCAGACTACGACCGCTACCTCTCTGCACGCCGTCGGAAGGGCAATGCAACTGTTGGCACGATGGCTGGCATCTATGTGAAATCGCTTCAGGAACAGACGATCGTCAACTGGCTCTGGCTGTACTCCGTCGAATTCGAATACGAGCGTCAGATCCCCATTGAAGAGGACAATGGTGGGATCCGGCATGTGCATCCGGACTTCCACTACCCTGCCAGCAACACCATCCATGAGCACCTCGCCATCAATGCGGATGGTTCCTCCCCGTTCGACAACTACATCACCCATGCCGAACAGAAGATGACCGCCTACCGCAACGCCGGCATCGACGTATTCCAGACAACATCAGCGCAAGCGCGCGACGGATCGCTGCTCACAGTCCTGCAGGCAGAAATCACGAAACGAGGCATTCCGCTCGAACAAAAGAGCTACACGGCAATCGTCAAGGCTCTCGAGCCTGTGGTCATCAAGCATTATCACAAGCTGGTTGCAGTCTGCATCAAGCACATCCGCGCCAGCCATCTGACGCTCGACATGCTGCTTGAACGTGCCAAATCGCTCCATGACCAGACCCGCGCCCGAGAATTTGCGCAGGCGATCTGGAAGATCACGCAATCCTATTCACGGAGGCTCGACCAGGCCAAACGCATCGATTTCGACTCGATGATCGCCAACGCCACGCAATTCGTTGAGACGGGCAAGTATCAGAGCCCCTACTCCCTGATCCTTGTCGATGAGTTCCAGGATATCTCGGAGCCCCGCGCGAACCTGATCAAGGCGCTGAAACATCAGAAGCCGTTCACCAAAATCTTTGCCGTTGGTGACGACTGGCAGTCGATCTATCGCTTTGCTGGTTCGGACATCACCATCTTCACGCAGTTCGAGGCGAATTTCGGCGCAAGCTGGCAAGGGCGCCTGGAGCAGACGTACCGTTGCAACCAGTTGATCGCGGAGACGGCCGCCAACTTTGTGCAGCGCAATGCCGCTCAGCTGAAGAAGTCGGTGCGGTCAACGAGAGCGGCCATTCCACGCTCGATAAGGGTCATTCCGATCAGTGGTGAAGGAAGCAACCCGGATTTTAGCAAGGCGTGTCACCAGTTATTGCGACGTCTCGATACGTTCCTCGGCGGGATTTCAGGGCAGTGGAAGAGCGATGAACGCGGAAAGCTCAAGGTTATGGTGCTGTGGCGCTATAATCAGCTCGATCCGTTCAGGGGAGCACCCCCAAAGTTTGAACATATCGAGGTTTCGGGACTGTCGTTCCATCGCGCCAAAGGGCTCGAGGCCGACTACATAATCCTGCTCGATGTCAGCGAAGGCGATTACGGTGTGCCGAGCCGGATCGAGGACGACGAACTTCTCAATCTGGTCATGCCACGACCAGAAACCTTCGAGTTTGCCGAAGAGCGTCGCCTTTTCTATGTCGCATTGACTCGGGCAAGCCGCGGCGTGTTCTTGCTTACAAATAGCCGGGAGCCTTCACGGTATATCCGCGAACTTTCCGACATTGCCGGCGACGATCTGCGATTTGAATCAATCGATGGCGATCCCCTGCATCAATGTCCCAAATGCCGGGTTGGCCAGTTGGTCGAAAGGAATGGTCGCGGCAACAGTCGGTTTCTGGGGTGCAATCAGTATCCAGAATGCGAGCACACCGCACAGTTGCGCTGAACCGTTTAAGGCGATGCGAGTCCATTACGCCGAGGGAGCATCGAACCGCGCACGTCACTTTTAAATTGGCGCAGATAGTCAATTCAGAATTGACAAATTGACCTTCTTATAAAGTTTCGTTCGCGCCTGCTTTAATTTTGTGGCATAAGGTCAAACATGAATGGACAATCAGAGACAAAGTTAAAGCACCTTCTCCAGCAAGTCCCGCCCGGCTTCCTGGTGGACTCGAGATGGATGGCCCGCCATGCCATCTCGCGACAATCCGTGTCAGGCTATCTCAAGCGGGGCTGGCTCGAGCCGGTCATGTCTGGTGTGTACCGCCGCCCATTCTCCTCCGATACCAATCCAGAAGCTGTCCGGGGCTGGAAGATACCCCTGCTCTCAGCCGTCTGGCTCATGCGGCATGAGTTCCATGTCGGCGGGGCGAGCTCCCTCACATTGCGGGGACATGCTCATTACCTCTCGTTCGGCAGCGAATTTGTCCTCTATCTCTACGGATCCGATATTCCGACATGGCTATCGAAGCTGCGGACGGACGCTGATGTGAAGACCAGGAGTAACGTTCTGTTCGGCGAAGGGGCGACCGGCATCGATGACGCGGATTTTGACCTTTCCAACGACGATGATCCCGAGCTGGCACAAAGCCCATGGCGCTGGCCAATGCCGATGTCCTCACCCGAACGCGCGATCCTCGAAATGATAGACGAAGTTCCGAAGGGCGAAAGCTTCCATAAGGTGGACGTGGCGTTCGAGAGCCTTGCCAATCTGCGCCCGAGATTATTGACGACGCTCCTTACCCTGTGCCGAAGCGTCAAAACCAAGCGCCTTTTCTTCGCGTTTGCTGACAAGCACAATCATGCCTGGCGCCGGCACATCGACGTCTCCTCCGTCGATCTCGGCAAGGGCGACCGAGCGCTGACACCGGGCGGCCGGCTGCACCCCATCTATCGCATCACAGTCCCGAATGACTTGATGCCAAAGGAGGCCCCCTATGGCCCGTGACCAATACATGCGCCAAGTCGACCTCTTGGTGCGGACCCTTCCATTCATCGCCCGCCACGGGGCCTTCGCCCTGAAGGGTGGAACGGCGATCAACCTCTTCTATCGCGACATGCCGCGGCTCTCGGTCGATATCGACTTGACCTATCTGCCGATCGAGGATCGCGAAACGACGCTGAAAAATATCGACACGACACTGGAGCACATCCGTGAAGACTTGATGGGCAACCTGCGCGGCGTGAACGTCCAGAGGATCGTCGGCGGCGGTAACAACGATACCCGGCTCCTCGTCCGGCAGGGCATTGCCGAAATCAAGGTCGAGACATCTCCCGTTGCGCGCGGAACTGTCCATCCACCTGAACGCCGACGCGTGAGCGCGGCCGTAGAGGACAAATTCGGCTTCGCCGAAATGCAGGTCGTTTCGTTCGAGGACCTGTTTGGCGGAAAGCTCCATGCGGCGGTAGACCGTCAGCATCCGCGTGATCTGTTCGACGTAAAGCTGCTCTACGAAAACGAGGGCCTGACCGACGCCCTGTTCCGGACATTCCTGATTTACGTCGCCAGCTCCGGACGCCCGCCGCACGAGCTTGTGCGTCCGTCGCTTGCAGACCTCGACGAGGCCTTCGTGAAGGAATTCGAGGGGATGACGATCGAGCCCGTCGGCCTCGACGACCTGAAAGCCGCGAGAAGCCGGATGACGGCGGATATTCTCGCAAAGCTGGACGACAATGCGATGCGCTTCCTGCTGTCGCTCCACGACGGCGAACCGGATTTTGAAGCTATCGGGCTGCCAAAAGCCGCGGAGCTGCCGGCCGTCCGCTGGAAGCTCCTAAATTTGCAGAAGTTGAAGGAGCAAAACCCTACGAAACACGCCGAGCAGCGGCGGGAGATCGAGGAGATTACCTCGGAGACTCACAAGGATTCCGGAGGCGACAAGACCTGACCTATGGGCACTTCGATTGAACTGACGGTGGGTGGCGTCTGCCTCGACTATGCCAAAAACAATATGGGGCACGATTACGGCTACTTTTTTCAAAGCCAGGATTTGGCGCGTCGGCCATGCACCGGCATAGACTACGACTACTATGCCGATCACCCTGAGGAG
The DNA here is from genome assembly GCF_022899935.1 of Shinella curvata. Lineage (GTDB taxonomy): Bacteria > Pseudomonadota > Alphaproteobacteria > Rhizobiales > Rhizobiaceae > Shinella > Shinella curvata. The sequence goes on along the minus strand of NZ_JALJCJ010000009.1, from coordinate 1,029 downwards.
GAAGACGAGCTCGCTGAGAGCGAGCTTTCCTTCGTTCGCCCGCTGTCGCGGGTCGTTCCGAGACTGCAGATTCTCGGCCACACCCTGAAGACCGCCAAGTCGGAGTACGAGGCTCTCGCGGCCGAGTCGGCAGACATTTCAGGGATGGTCGCGAACGGACGGAGGCCAGAGCACTTAGCCTTCGAGGAATTCTGCGCTCTTGCCAACCACTTCCCCCTGACAAGCCTTGCGCAGGAGTATGTGGAGTACGAGACCGACGACCGCGACATCGTTTCGCAAGGGCGCTTTGCCGTCCTTGCGGAGAGATTTGCCCGTGTCCCCTGGACCGAGAACTCCAATTCCTATTGGTCCGAGGCGAGCTACCTGTCGTCAAAAATCTGCATCCTGAGCGCTGCTTCGATGCTCTTAATCTTCGCTCAGGATCCGCGGAATGCGGAGGCGGAGGTGATATGGCAGTTCGGCGATATCGTGAATGCAGGTTGGGCCGCACGGGGGGACTTTGTCGCCGGCGCGGACCGAAAGCAGACGATCTTGGTCGCGACTGGAGGTGCGTCGGATGCTCGGATCCTGCGTCGTGCGCTCGACCTCCTTCGGCCCGACATCGCGGATTTCTTCCGCTTTATTGACGGCGATGAGCGGCATCACTTTTGGGGCACCGGCAATCTGGTCCGGTTTGCCGAGGGACTGGTGCGGATCGACATCCAGAACCAGGTGCTGTTCCTTCTCGACAACGATGCGGAAGGGGTGGATGCGTACCGCAAGCTCAAGGATCTGAATATGCCGGCGAACCTGCGCAGCATGGTTTTGCCGAATGTTGAGGAACTGCGGAGCTTTCCGGCACTTGGCCCGGAGGGGCTCAGCAACTGCGACATCAATGGCCGCGCCGCGGCGATTGAATGCTATCTCGACCTCAATCTTCCCGGCTATCCGCCGGCGCAGGTGATCTGGAGCAATTGACCTGCCACTGAATTTTCATCCGGCTGCGATTAGAGCCTCGGTGGTTTTTGATACGCCAAATGGCGGGGTGGG
>NZ_JALJCJ010000008.1 GCF_022899935.1 Shinella curvata | reverse complement strand
TACAATGAAGGCAAGATGATAGGATCCGTGCTCTTAGGGGCTGGGAACGATTTCTACGATGGGCGCAAAGGCTCCTTAAAGGGCGAGGTCCTTGGCGGAGTAGGAAACGACAAAATCTATGGGGGATCAGCGAACGACATTCTCCGCGGCGAATCTGGAAACGATTCAATACTAGGCGGGTCGGGCGCCGACAATCTGTATGGTGGTGCGGGCGCTGACATGTTTATTTATCGAAGCGTGAAGGATTCCATCCGCGACAAAGCGGGTAGGGATACCGTGTTTGACTTCAACCGTGCCGAGGGTGACAAATTCGATCTTCGGGATATTGACGCCAACACGAAGCTTGCCGGGAACCAGGCGTTCAAATTCATCGGTGGCGCAAACTTCACCAAACATGCTGGAGAGCTTCAGGACTACAGCAATTCAAGCGGGCATTATTTGCGGGCTGATGTGAATGGCGATGGCATTCCCGATTTCTCCATCAAAATCGAGACAAGTAGCGTTTTCGCCAAAGCGGACTTCCTCCTTTAGCACGGCGGCGCGAAACGGCCCGACCCCATACGGCATAGCCGTAACAGAACCGGCAACGGCCGGCAGACGGTAGCCTTCGGGCCGGTTAAGCAAGTTGCCGCGCTGGTGCATACAGCGGTGAGGCTGTGGCGGGCGATATCACTGGAGCCGTCATCCACCCCTCTCCCGCGGGTAGAGCTCCACAGAACCCGCCACAGTCTCTAGTCCGGTCACGTTTCTGGACGAAGCATCGCCAGTGGCCAACCCCGAGCACGCCCATCTGGCCGACGCTCACATCGGTTATCTATGGGCCGCTGTCGAAACACCCGCAAGGGCAAGCGCGTCATAAGCCAGTGCGAGACCGGGACATCCCAGGGCGCCATGGGCAAGTGGGCAAAGGCCCGCATCGAACAGCAGATCACGGAATGGTTCGGCTTCGTCCCGGACTTCATCATCACGCTCGACGCCAACTATTGCGCCCGGTGCGGTGACGCCGAGTTCATGGCTCTGGTCGAGCATGAGCTTTACCACGCCGCCCAGGACGTCGACAGCTTCGGCGCTCCGAAATTCAACAGCATGACCGGCCGCCCGGTCTTCACCATCCGGGGACATGACGTGGAGCAGTTGATCGGCGCGGTTCGTCGCTACGGGGCGGATGCGCCGGCACCTGCGATCTGCGCGTTGCCTAGTCGACGACGATCTGGCCCTTTTGTACATGCTCCGTCACGTCGATATCGTAGCGCTGCACGGTAGCAGGATCACCTCCCATGCTGGGCGGAGCAAAGTGCAGGAAGTAGGACGCATTCCGGCTTTTTGCCCGTTCGATCTCAGTGTCGGATAACTTCTGCCCGACATAGATGCCGTCGCCAATTTCGTGGCCTTCGATCACAACCGCTTTTTTCACGGTGAACTTCACAGGGGTGATGGTCATCGCTTTCCTCCGTTTGACTGGACTTTGACACGGCCATGGCGAAAGCGAAACTCTCGGACGAGGTTAAGACCTATATCGTCCAAGCACTGGCTTGTTTCGACAACCCGTCTATCGTCGCGGCCGCGGTCAAGAAGGAGTTCGCGATCGAGGTCAGCCTGCAGCTCGTCGAGAGCCACGACCTGCACGAGAAGGCGGCCTCTGGCCTGGTGCCGAAGTGGTGGGCGCTTTTCGAGGAAACCCGCAAGACCTTCCTTGAGGATACGGTATCCATTGGTATCAGCCACCGCGCAATGCGCCTTCGCGCACTTCAGCGCATGGTCGACAAGGCCGAGACGCAGGGCAACATGGTGCTGGCATCGTCACTGCTGAAGCGGGCGGCCGAGGAAGTCGGCGGGAGCTACACCAACCGCCGCGAGCTGACAGGGAAGGACCTGCCGGTGCCAGTATCGCCGGTAACGATGTTCCAGTTGCCCGACAATGGAAGGGGATGAGAAGGGCACGGCAGCACAGACGATAATCAGGCGCCACGCCGGGCCGCAGACACAGTTCATCGGATCATCGACCGATATCGCCATCTATGGTGGCTCGGCTGGTGGCGGCAAGACAGGGGCGCTCCTGATGGAGCCGCTGCGCGCCGCACTTGTAAAAGCCTTGGCCACCCGAGGGTGTCGCCGCCAAACGCTCACCGCCAAGCCAGGAAGGTGGCTTGGCAGTCCATTCATGCACCGAGGTAAACAGCGGCGGTAGTCGCCAGCGCAAGAGCAACGACGATGGCTAAGGCAACGACTACGCCGAATTGGCCTGCGACAATCGATCAAGCCATAACCTACGCTGGAGATCCTCAACGAGCACTTTCAGCTTTTCGCGAGGGTTGCCCCACTTCACGCGCCGGAACTTGTAGACGTTGTTGGCCATCTCAGCAGGCTAATTGATGCCCGGTTAATCGCGGGATAACGAGATCGCTCGGGAGCGCGTTGGCGCGCGGGGTTTCGGCTTCCCCCGGCGATCAAATCTGCAAGGGCGAGAGGCGCGGACGGTACGCCAGAAAAGTGACGCTAGTCCAATTGCCGCGCTGTTGCGCACAGCGGAAAGACCGACCGGGCGATATCGTTGGAGTCGTCATTATTCAAAAGGCGTATTGGATCCCGCCGGTTCGTAAACCGGTCATTGATCGTTCTGCGGCTGTTCGCCTGAACTTTAGCGGCTGGAGATATTCGCCAGAAGGCGGGCTCGTCATTTCAATCCGAAATGACTTCGCCGATCGGCGACGAGTTCATCTCGCCAGGCGTCCAGAAAATCAGGTAAGCACCAGCAAAGAACATTCCGATAATGAATATCGCGATGACGAAGCGGATCATGCCAGACTTAGCTTTTTGATCGGTATCTCTCATGCCGTGCCAACTGGCCGAGGTGGCAAAGGTTCCGCGCCAGCCGAAACGAGAGCCAGGCTTGCGCCCGACTTCTCAGAACGTTTAGTCACCGCTCTTGCCGAGACCTGACGGGCCATCAAGACGGCCGGCCGTAGCGGCGAGCGCGGTTATCGCGTCCATCGCCGTGGCAAGGCCCTTCATGAGCATCGCGGTGTCTCGTGTCTCGGTGGCCTTGTCCATCTCAAGTGCTCGGCGCCGCAACTCAGAGCTTTCGGATTGCAGGCGGGAAAGAAGGTCGTCATTCATGGCGCTGTCCTTCACGAGCCGTACGCAGCTTTGTTTGGGTGTTTCGGTGCTTCCGAGTTCACCGCAGTCTGGCCCTCTTTCAGGGCAGGGTTATCGACCGTGCCGGAAACATGATTGGAGGGACCGGTTCCTTTTGTGGCTTTAGGCTGTTTGTGTTCCCGCGCCGAGGGGTGGGTCCCGTCAGAAATGCTGCCGGGATGCGGGTCTTCGACGACCGGTGTCGGTGTCACGGAACTGCTTTCGTCGGTCTTTGCCATAGGTGCTCTCCTTTTCAGGGAGAACGCTACCGCGAGCTATCAGGTTCCTCTGCCCATCAAAACCACTCCCAAGCCATCCAGAAGCAGGCATAGGCAATCACTCCAATTACGAACAGCCACGCAATACGCCGAGCCATGACACAGCACCCTCTGGTTCCAGCCGGACCAGAATGCCCGGTTACGTCGCGAAAGTCGACCTGACGCTCCAAGGCTAATCATCTCAGGAAGGGCGTGGGCAAGGTCGTGAAAGGCGTTAGCGGACTAGAACCGGGCCGCACACCCGAAACAAGAGTTGGCTCTGAGCCCGCGCTCAGCCCCTTATGTAAACACCGCTGAGCAACAGCAGAGGCAGCGCAAACACGGCAAACGAGGCCCCGCCAAAATACTGCAGGCCAATCACTCCCAGGAACCCTCCGATCCCGAAGGAGGCCATATTAGCTAGGTAAAGCTTCAAACGGAGACGCACCGCTGTTTTGTCGGCGCCAGATCGGTTTCCCAAGAGCATGGCGAGGCCAACGCCTAAATCCGTCGCAATCCCTGAAACGTGGGTTGTCCTGACCCTGCTGCCCGATATGCGCGTCGATGCCGCGTTTTGAATGCCCATGGTCAGACTGAGCATACCTAATATCAGAAGCGCATTCGGGGGAACGGGAGTGCGGCGTGCGGTGACGCCAACCATTTTCAGGACGCAAGACTCCAGCACTAAGGTCAGGGCATAGATATTGTTGCGACCGCGCTGCTTCCCGACCTCGATCAGGATGGAGGCGAGGAAGGCGCCTAGAATAAACATCACTACGACGATCAGGAACGCCAGCGCTGCCTGCCATTGGCCTATAGCGAGCAGTTCAGAAGACATCGACACGTTTCCGGTCATGTTTGCAGAGAAGTAGCGGAAAGCCATAAAGCCGGCGCTGTTCACGCCCCCTGCAACGAACGCCAATGACGACGCTAGCATGAGATCCGCTCGAAGGGTTCGGCTGTCGCCTTCGCGGATGAGCATTGGGGTTTTCACTTGCGTTGCTGGAATTGGACCATGGAACGACACGGCGCGCGGGAACGCCGAATTCGCCTTTTTGAAGGCGCTTTACTCTCTATCCTGCGTGGTTGGTAGAGATGGGAACATCACAGCTGGTTTAGAGCAGCGGCAAATCGATTCAGGTAAATGCCAATGGCGCGTTTTGCTTTTGTGCGCTTCCCATTCGCAATATAGACCGCGAGCGGCTGCTGTTCGCATGCGACCTCCGCCCCTCGTCGCGAACTTCGGTAATTTCGCACACATAGAGTCCCATCGGACGTATCAAAATAGATGGCGTACCAGTAGGCATTGTCGTGCGGCAGCCCTTGCCTGAAAAACTCCTTCTCACTAACCACCTGTGCCCCAAGGTTAGCCCATGCCTGTCCTGAAGGATGCAACGCCTGATCGGAGGAGTCGATAGGGCACGCCATTAAGGCCACCGTTCTTTCATGCGCGGCGACAGACAGCCGCGCGGAGAGAATAGCAGATGAAGCCAGATTGTCGCCCGCTGCCTCGCGAGCGCGGCATACCGCCGATCGATGCGTTTCTCGGCGAGCTACCGGCGTTTGCCTGGCCTTAAACGCCGAAAAGAATCCACGGTGGAATGCCGATGACAATGGCTCCGGCCACGATGAGCGCACCGGCCGCCAGCAACGTGTGATCCCGATCCTTCTGCTCCTGCGATCTGCCTTTCATAGCGGCCTCCAGCCAGCGTGATCGATCGCAGGAATTTCGGAGAAGCTGATTTGTTCCAGAGAGCGCGGCTCACCCCGTGCCGGCACACGGCAACTCGATCCGGCTGGGTCTGTTAGACCGGATCGAGACGCACCGAGAATGTCTGAGGATTTTCACGGTAGCAATATCGTACGCAACTTTATGGAAACCGTCAAAGAGTCGACAATCTCATTCCGCGAAGCACATTGACCGGAGGCCGCCCATATGGTCCCCGAGCGGCCTCCGAGATCCAAGCGCCTCGTTACGCTCGGATCACCCTGACTCGGTGGGAGGATTGTACGGCATCGATCGGCAGACTTAAAAGAAAAAGTCCCGCACTGTGGCGGGGCCCGTGTGGCGAGCAAACCACGAACTCGACACAAAACCCTCATTATTCAGGTGGATAGTCCCATGCGAATAGATAATTGCCGCGGCAATTAGTACAGGAGCGGGTCGAAAAATCCAGTCATCTGTTGGGCGGCTACTCGGCGCAATTCTGTTCTAAGCATTGCCTCCCTGGCCCCGACCACCGTGGTCGCCGGACGGGCGAAGGGCCTCGCGACTTGCCGGCAGACAGCAAAGAGGCGCCGCGTCTTTTTTGAACACGGCGCCCTGTAAGCGGCAATACTCGTCTCACTCGTCGCGTTGGCGGCCACCGAGAGCGGCGGCGGCCGAAGCCACGAAGGCGCCGATCAGCAATGACAGGGCGCCGAGCAGCGCCACCGTCGCGGCGGACTTTCGAGCGTCATCGGCAGCCTTGAGGGCTGCGTTCTTCGCATCCTCGATCTGCTGTAGTACCTGGTCCACGCGTGCACGGGCCTCTCCCGCAGGGATATTGGCACGGGAAGCCACGATGGTGGCGATATAGGCACGATCCGCTTCGACGACCTCCCCCTTGGCGGCACCCTGCACCAGGATGCGAGAGACTTCTGCGGCGGCGGCCGTATTGTCAGATTGTGCCCTCACCGCCCCATCCTGTGGACGGAGGAGCATGTCCGTAAAGTATCCGGTGGCAGGATCAGGCGCCGCGTCGCTTCCCGCAGCCGTTGCAGCAGCGCCGACGGTTGCGGTCGTCGCGACGGATGATGCCACTTGCACGCCGCCGCCGAGCAGCGAGGAGAAGGCCGAGCCGGCCAGCCCAGCCACGACGACCGTCGCCAGCGCCCAACTCAAGAAGCCGTGCGCGGTATCGCGAAAGAACACTTCATCGGTATGAACACCCGCCCATTTCGTGCGCAGCCGTCCCGTCAGGTAGCCGCCAAGCGCCGAGGAAAGCCATTGCACGATGACGAACCAGATCGCCGCCGTCACGCTGACGGTTGTGAACGAGGCGCTTTCACCGCCCCAGGGCGAGACCATGGTGAGCCCCACACCGGAGCCAAGAAGCAGGAGGATAAGGCTGATCGCGCAGGCGGCTGTCGCGCCGCCGATAACCGGCCCCCAGTTCAAAGCGGGGACATTGGATTCAACGCCGACGTCGGAGACGCCCGTCGTGTAGTTGGCCATAGCCGCCTCCTATCGCATGAACAGGACAAGCAGGATGACGATCGGCAGGGGAATGCCCAGGAGCCAGAGAAGAATACCGCGACCCATTTGAAATCTCCTTCATGTCGTGAACGCGTCGTGCGCGTGAAAACAACAACTTGTGCAACGATCCGATGTTCCACCTGCCACCGCTTACCGGCCTTTCCGAGAGCACGGCAGCGAGGAACATTGTCCTGTAAGCGGGGTTTGCCGGCTGAGGCGCTTGCGGAGTTTCAGATGGTCAAGGTGCTGAGAGACAATGGGCTGACAATCGTTCTGATCACTTCGACGATGGCGACGTTGGCAGGAATGCTGATGACGGGTGTCAGCGTCTTCAATGACGAATTGGCACAACATCATCAGCCCGCCGTATCGCTCGCTGCGTACCTCACGAGCGGGCATTTTCAATCCGCGCTCTTTGAGAATTGGGAAAGCGAATTTCTGCAAATGTCGGCCTATGTCGTGCTGACGGCCTTTCTCTTCCAGCGCGGCTCGGCCGAATCGAAGGATCCGGACGGCGGCGCGGAACAGGATAAAGATCCTGCAAGCCATGCCGACGCCCTGGAGGCACCGCTCCCAACCCAGCTTGGGGGCTTGGCGGCCAGCCTTTATGCCTATTCGCTTGGGATCGTGCTCTTTATTCTTTTTCTCATGAGCTTTGTGCTCCACCTTCGGCACAGCGCCGCCGCCGAGGCGATCGAGGCATTGAGCCATGGCGAGCCGGCGCCGACGATCTGGCAACATGCGGGTAGCGCTGGTTTCTGGTTCGAGTCCTTCCAGAATTGGCAGTCCGAGTTCCTGTCGACAGCCATTCTCGTCATCCTCTCGATTTTTCTTCGCTTTCGTGGGTCGCCGGAATCAAGACCTGTTGCCGCGCCCCACTCCAAAACGGGAGGATTGACGGTGTCTGCACACGCTCAAAGGAGAAGCAAGACGTGATAGAGCAGTTCACGATCATCAAAGCGCTTGGAGTTCAACCCGACTTCAACGCCGCGCATGAAATCGAAAAGCGCATTGCGTTTCTCAAGACCTATCTCGTCGACAGCCGGCAGACGGCCTATGTGCTCGGTATCAGCGGTGGCGTCGATTCCCTCACCGCGGGCCTTCTGGCCCAGCGCGCCGTGCGGGAGCTTCGCGAGGACGGGCGGACCGCCACCTTCATTGCAGTCCGCCTTCCCTATGGCGTCCAGGCGGACGAAGACGATGCCACCGCGGCGGTCACCGCCATCGGTCCGGATCGCGTCATGACGGTGGACATCAAGCCAGCAGCCGACAGCCTGATGGCCGCCGTGCTTGCCGGCGGCATCGATCCCGTCCTGCACCATCATTTCATTCTCGGAAACGTGAAGGCCCGCCAGAGGATGGTGGCGCAGTATGCGATCGCCGGAACTGCGTCCGGCCTCGTCATCGGAACCGACCACGCCGCCGAAGCGCTTATGGGTTTCTACACCAAGTTCGGCGACGGCGCCGCCGACGTCCTTCCGCTTGCCGGCCTCAACAAACGGCGTATCCGCGCCGTGGCCGCCGCACTCGGCGCACCGGATCACCTCGTATGGAAGGTGCCGACGGCCGATCTCGAATCCGATGCGCCGCTTCGCCCTGACGAAGAGGTCTATGGCGTGACCTATGAACAGATCGACGACTTTCTGGAAGGACGCTCCATAGAGCCGGCGGCGACAGATCGGATCCTGTCGGCCTACAAAGCGAGCGCCCATAAACGCGCGCTCCCCGTCCCTGGCGGATGATGGAACATCGACGGGGCCGGCGGGTTAGGATCGAAAAGGAGATCCGACATGGCTATCGACAAACCCCGGGACGGTGCGCCCGGCACAACCGATCAATCCCCCCGCTGGGAAGGCCCCGAAGAGACCCGGCCTCGCGGCTACCTTCCGGCCAAGGACGACCCGGACAGCACGCGTGATGCCGTCGGGGAGACGAACAAGGATCCGGAACGCAACCGCCCCTCTGACGCTCTGAAAACGAAGGAGCGACCTCATGGCGAATGAGCGCGAAAAGACCGGCGCGTTCGCTCCGTCTCAAGCTGATCGCAAAGCCGATGGTGTGGCCAGCGCAAAGCCGACCGTCATCACGGGCTCCGAGGATGCCACGGCAAACCGGACCCCCGGCAAGAAGCGGCAAAAGGATTGGGAGGTCGGTTTCGACGACGAACAGCCCGACCGGTCATGAGGTGCAATCATGAAAAACAGCCCAAACAATCCCGACAAAACGACTGGTGGTCAGCACACGCGCCCATCGCAAACATCCGACCGCGAGGTTTCGAATCCCCATCCCGGAAGCGTTTCCGACGGCACACATCCCGAAGCCAATGAAACCAAGCTTCCGCGAAACGAAGGAGACAGGAAACATGGGACGCCAAACTGAATCGCCGGCCGTACGGTCCCTGCACGAGGAGCGGGCGCGCCAGGCAAGCGCCGATGCGAAGGGCAAACTTCAAAAGGGATTGGAGGACACGTTTCCCGCTTCGGATCCTGTCTCTGCCACAACAACCTCGACCGTCAAGAAGCATGTCGAGCCGAGCACGTCGCCGGAGGGAAACAGGCAAGAGCAGAAAAGGTAGAATTCCGACCTCGCTCTGTGAGGGGACAGACCGTTAGTTTGTCAACGGTCTGCGCGCACCGCGCGTCCCCTGTCAGGTTTGGTTCTGCTTGATGCTTTTCAAGCGTGGATCGTCGGTTTCGCCTTGGCTTTTCTCATCTGCCCGCAGCGGCGGCAAGCAGAAGCAATACCGCCGCACCGATGACACGCCTCCACCGTATTATGTGACCGCGGTCATGCCGCATCCTCATCCGCTCCCGCAGGGCGGCGACTTCAGCGCGCAGCGCTGCGAGGTCATCGAGCACATTCCGATCGCTCGCCGGCCGGATATCTGCCGGATGTCTCGCCTCTTCGATCTCCTCCAGATATTCGCGCCATTGCGCATCGCTCTCGAAACCATGTTTGCGGATGTCGGTCATTGTTTCCTCTCTCAGATCATGATCTCGCCGCCCGTAACGGGGACAACCGCGCCCGTCATGTAGCTGCCGAGGTCGGAGGCCAGCAGGACGAAGACCCCTGCCAGTTCAGCGGGCTGTCCGGCGCGGCCAAGGAGGGCTTGCTTGCCGAAATCCTTCGTTTTCTCGGGTGGCATGGTGGAAGGAATGAGCGGCGTCCAGATCGGTCCCGGCGCGACGGCGTTCACACGGATGCCCTTGTCCGCGACCATTTCGGCTAGGCCAAGTTCGAAATCGCCCCCTTCGTCGCCGCATAGGCGAGAAGATGGGGCGACGGCTGGCGGGACTGGATCGAGGTCGTGTTGATGATGGCGCTGCCGGGCTTCATGTGCGGAATGGCCGCGCGGGCCAGGAAGAACGGCGCATAGATATTGGTCCGGAACGTGCGATCCCATTCCTCGGTGCTGATATCGCCGATATCCGCATAGGTCCGCTGGAATGCGGCATTGTTCACGAGGATATCGAGCTCGCCGAAGGTTTCCAGGCACTGCCGCACAAGATGGCGGCAGTGATCATCGCTCGTAATATCGCCTGGAAGGACGATGGCCTTGCGTCCCGCCTCCTCAACCCAACGCGCGGTTTCATGGGCGTCCTGGTCTTCGCTGAGATAGGAGATCGCGATATCGGCTCCTTCGCGCGCGAAAGCGATGGCGACGGCCCGACCGATACCCGAATCGGCGCCGGTGATCAGCGCAACCTTCCCCTTCAGCCTTTCAGCTCCGACATAGGTCTCCTCGCCGTGGTCTGGAACCGGCTTCATCGCGCCGGTCAAACCGGGTGGAACTTGCTCCTGCGCGGGTTGCGGCGGAAGGGGGCGGCGCGCATCGTTCTCAGACATCTCGGTCTCCATCGGCAACGGGCATGCGCCTCGAACTCACCGCCCCTGGAGATGTTCCCGCATGGAGCGCAAACATCTGAAAACGTAACGCTCGTGCCGGGCAATCCTGATGACGGGAAAAGTTGGAGGCATATGCCAGTGTGCGGGCAGACCCCAGCACAATGCCCGGGGTCCGCACCTGTGCAGGCGAACCTAGCAACGGTCGACGTATCTGGCACCGTACTGATCCCTGTAGTAGCAGCGTCCTGGCTGATCCGCGACATTGCCAATCAACGCGCCGGCGACACCGCCGACCGCTGCGCCAACGGCTGCGCCGCGCACATTGCCGGTCGCAACGCCGCCGACAACGGCGCCCGTCGCGGCGCCAACACCGGCGCCCCGTTCCGTTGCAGTACATGCGGCGAGCGATAACCCGGCGCAGGCAATAATCATGAGCTTTTTCATGGTAACCTCCCTATCTCGACCTTGTGAGAACCCGCAGTCGCCCCACAAGTTCCCGGCCGTGGTGGCCCGGATTGAGCCGGAGGGCAGGCTTGGGTGCCTATTGTCCGCTTAGGCTTCTGATATGGTCGAGCAGGGCAACGCCACCGCGCAGGGGATCGGCCGGCAGGTGCGGCCCATCGACCGTCGCTGCCGTCATCCGGGCATAGGCACGGGCTGCTTCCGGCGAGAAGCCCAGGGCGCGAAAGCTCTCCTCCCATTTGTCGCGTGGAATGGTCTCCAGCCGCACAGGGCGGCCGAGCGCCGTCGAGAAGGCGGTCGCGACATCGTCGAACGTGTACCGACGCGGCCCTTCGACATAGCGTATGCCGACGTCGTCAGATTTGGAGAGAAGACGGCTGGCGGCCGCTTTCGCGATGTCGACAGGCGAAACCATCGGCAGACGCATGTCGCCCGGAAAGGGTGTCTGCAGGACGCCTTCCCTCGCGGGTTCCAGCAACATGTCGAGGTTCGTGTAGTAGTAGGCCGCACGGTTTATCGCCGTGGGAACGCCGCTTGCCTCGGCTTGCTGCTCGAAGTCGAACAGGACGGACAGGTCACCGATCCCCTCTCCCGGTTGGGCGCCATAGGTCGAGGCGACAACGATCTTTTCAAGGCCCGAACCGGGCAGGGCGTCCGTGATGGCACGCGCCGTCGCCGTTTCCGCTGCATCCGTATCGCCGCCCGGATCGGCCGGCGGATTGAGGAGAAAGGCGCGGCGGCCTCGACGAAAGAGATCGTGCAACGGCGCGGTCTTCCCCACATCGAGAACGATCGGCTCGACATTCGCGGTGCGGATGTCGTCTGCCTTGCCGGCGTCGTGCACGATCGCGATGACCTTTTCGCCGGTCGCATCGAGCAGGTTCACGAGTTCGGACCCGATATGGCCGGTCGCTCCCAGAACAATGAACATTGTGCGCTCCTGTCGCTTATGCCGTCTATTGTCCGTCTTCCGGCGAAACCGCAGGGGCGATATCGGTCTGGGCAGGCGTTGCCGATCCAGCGTCGGGAGAGGCCTCCTCGGGCTTACCCTCCAGCGGGTTTGAGGGCGTCCCTTCATCCATAGTTGAGGACGAAACTCTGTCCGTCGAAAGCGGTTGCGGCGTCGTGGATCCGTCGGCAGCCGCGACCCGCCAGACGGTATTGCCGGCATCATCGGCGATGAGCAGGGCTCCCGTCCCATCCATGGCGAGGCCGACCGGCCGCCCCCGCGCCTCGTCACCCTTCAGGAAACCGGTCACGACATCCTGAGCGGAACCCGACGGGCGTCCATTGGCAAAGGGAATGAAGATGACCTTGTAGCCGTTGAAGGCGTTTCGATTCCAGCTGCCGTGATTGCCGACGAACGCACCGTCTCGGAACGCCTCCGGCATGGCGGAATCGTTGGCAAAGGCGAGGCCGAGGGCCGCGACATGGCTCGACAGCGCGTAGTCCGGCACGATCGCCCGCTCGACCATGTCAGGACGCTGCGGATGAACCCGCGGATCGACATGCTGTCCGTAGTAGCTCCAGGGCCAGCCGTAGAAGCCGCCCTTCGTCACCGAAGTGAGATAGTCCGGAACGAGATCGGGACCAAGTTCGTCGCGCTCGTTGACCACCGTCCAGAGTTCTCCGGTTTGCGGATGGACGTTGAGGCCATTGGGATTGCGCAAACCCGAAGCAAAGACCTTTGCCGCACCGGTCTGGCGGTCGACCTGCCAGATAGCCGCGCGTCCCTTCTCGGCCTCAATGCCCCGTTCTCCGGCGTTGGAATTCGAGCCGATCGAAACGAAGAGAAACCGCGCGTCAGGACTGAGGGCGAGATCCTTCGTCCAATGGTGATTGATCGGTCCGCCGGGAAGCGGCGTCAAAATCTTCGGCTTAGCCGTAATCTTTCCGCCGCCGAGTTCATAGGGATAAGCGAGGATGGCATCGGCCGCAGCGACGTACAGCGTTCCGTCGTGCCATGCGACACCGAAGGGCGAATTCAAATCGGCCAGAATATCCTGGCGCTCATCCACCGCCCCATCGCGATTTGTATCGCGCAGAAGCGTGATTCGGTTCGTCTCGCCGCCTCCCCCTCCTCCGCCGGCCGCCATCGCCATGATCCAGCCACGGATGATATCCTTGGGCCGGTTAAGCAGTTTGCCTTCAGGCGCTTTCGATTGCACGACGAGAACGTCGCCGTTCGGAAGCGTGTGCACTGTGCGCGGATTGGCGAGATCCTTGGCATAGACAGCGACGGCGAGACCCGCAGGGACTTCCGGTGTCTCTCCTTCCTTCCATCCAACAACCGTCGCCACCTTGAGGTCCGGCCACAGGCTTTGCGACGGTTCGGGAAGTACCGGATCGGGGCCGATCTGGCGCGAGGCGTCGAAATCGTCGTTGCCGCCGCATCCGGCGAGCAGAAGAGCCACAAGAAGGATTGCGCGTCTAGACATGAGAAGCCTCCTGCCGGCCGAGCCAGGCAGCCAGGACGATGACCAGCACCGTGACGATCGACACCGCCAGTCCATAGGGGACGACAGCCGTCCAACCGTCGGCGGTATGGATGAAGCTGTTCAACGTCGCCGCCAAAAGCGCGAATACGCCGGCGAGGAGCGCGAGCCATGACGGTCCGTCCTTCCAGATGGCACGGCCGAGCACGGCTATGACGAAGGCGCAAAATCCGAAGACCAGCCCGGCCAACAACAGCCATTCGGAGAAATGTAGCCAGAGCAGGTTCGACGTCTGCCAATAGGCGATGTCCGTCAGAACGGTGAGGGAGAAGCAGGCGACCGGAAACGACGCGAAGAATCCGCAGGCGGCGCGCATCGGCCAGGGGGACATGGGCTTGGTGTGGTCAAGAGACATCGGCGCGGTTCTGTTGTGTTTGAACTTTCACCTTACGCGCCAAGCGCTGGAATGTTCCGTGTGGGGATCTCTGCTGAAGGCGCGGACCCTTGCCGGCGTGGAAATGCGGGCCATATCGCTTCAGGAGACCTCAAGGGAGCGAGAGCAATTTTCCGGCGCATCTTTCCGATATTGCTGGTGCCGTTGACCGGCTGTTCCGGCGTTCAATCGGCGCTCGCGCCTGCCGGTGAGGAAGCGGCCGGGATCTATCAGCTTCTTCTCGTCATGGTCGTTGGCGGGGTATTGGTGTGGCTTGCCGTCGTTGGATTGCTTCTTCATGCTGCAAGGCGCCGGAAAGTACCGTGGACCGAAGAGCAGGCGGGCCGCCTGATCCTGTTCGGCGGCGTCGCCTTTCCCGTCGCGGTGCTGCTTGCGCTTCTAGCCTACGCAGTCTGGCTGATGCCGGTAATCCGGCCGTGGTTCACGCAGCAGGCGCCACAGCCCGAAATGATCGAGGTGACCGGCGAACAATTCTGGTGGCGCATCCGCTATCCGGCCGTTGACGGCATGCCGGCCTTCGAGACGGCGAACGAGCTGCGCCTTCCTGTGGGGGAGCGGGTCGCCTTCTCGCTCGAGGCGGCCGACGTCATTCATTCGTTCTGGATTCCCGTGCTCGGCGGAAAGATGGACATGATCCCGGGGCGCACGAATACGTCGTCCTTGCTGCCGACTAAGACGGGTGTTTTCCGCGCACCCTGCGCCGAATTCTGCGGCACCTCCCACGCGCTGATGGCCTTTTCCGTCATAGTCATGGAGCCTGCCGATTACTTAGCCTGGCGACGCGCGCAGGCTGCGGGCAACGGAACGCGCGGGAGCGAGGGCGAACGGCTTTTTGCTTTCCACGGCTGCGCCGGCTGTCACGGCATAAGGGGGATGACACAGGCCGCGAGCCTCGGCCCGGACCTGACCTTCTTCGGCCAGCGCCAGACGGTCGGGGCCGGCACGCTTGCCAATACGGTCGAGAACGTCACGCGCTTCATCCGCAACCCGGATGCCGTCAAGCCGGGCGCGAAAATGCCGGCTTTCGACATGCTTCCCGCCGCGGACATTGCCGCCATCGCCGATTACCTCGTGGGGCTCAAATGACCGAAAGGGCAGAGCTTTCCGTCGAAGAGCGCAAGGCGCAGGAGGCCGAGCTCCGCGAGGTCTGGCAAACGCCCTCCGGCTGGCGCTACTGGACATCGGTCAACAATACCGAGATCGGCCTCTGGTATGGCTCGGCCGCCTTCCTCTTCATGTTGTTTGCCGGGGTGCTCGCCCTTCTGGTGCGCGTGCAGCTTGCCGTTCCCGACAACGATTTCCTCTCAGCCGACACCTTCAACCAGGCCTTCACCCTGCACGGCACCGTCATGATGTTCCTGTTCGCCGTGCCGATCTTCGAGGCGGTGGCGATCTTCCTCCTGCCTTCCATGCTCGGCGCGCGGGAACTTCCCTTTCCTCGCCTCTCCGCCTTCGGATTCTGGAGCTTCGCGCTCGGCGGCGTTTTCGTCTGTGGCTCCATCTTCTTCGGCGCGGCGCCCAATACCGGCTGGTTCATGTATCCGCCGCTCGCCACCGACAAGCAATATTCGGGCATCGGCGCCGACATCTGGCTGCTTGGCCTGTCCTTCATCGAGGTCGCCTCCATCGCGGCCGCGGTGGAATTGATCGTCGGCATCATGAAGTGCCGCGCGCCCGGCATGCGCATCAACATGATGCCGCTCTTTGCCTGGTATCTCCTCATCGTCGCCGGCATGATCCTCTTTGCCTTTCCGCCGCTGATCGCCGGCGATATCCTGTTCGAAATGGAGCGGATGTTCGGCTGGCCGTTCTTCGATGCGACGCGCGGTGGCGATCCGCTGCTCTGGCAGCACCTCTTCTGGATCTTCGGCCATCCAGAGGTCTACATCATCTTCCTGCCCGCCATCGCGCTCATGGCGATGATCGTGCCGACATTCGCGCAACGTCCCATCGTCGGCTATTCGTGGATCGTGCTCGCCGCCGTCGGCACCGGCTTCCTCAGTTTCGGCCTGTGGGTGCACCACATGTTCACGACGGGCCTGCCGCAGATTTCGCTCGCCTTCTTCTCGGCCGCCTCCGAGGCCGTGGCGATCCCGACTGGCGTGCAGATCTTCGTCTTCATCGCCACCATGCTCGCCGGCCGCGTCATTTTCTCCGTGCCGATGCTGTTCGGCGCCGGGGGCCTTGCGATCTTCATCATCGGCGGCCTGACGGGCGTTATGGTGGCGCTCGTTCCTTTCGATTGGCAGGCGCACGACACCTATTTCATTGTCGCCCACCTGCACTACGTGCTGATCGGCGGCATGCTCTTTCCGGTCGTGGCCGGCGTTTATTATTACTATCCGCTGCTCAACGCGCGAAAGCTCTCCGACCGGCTCGGCAAAATCGCCTTCTGGCTGATGTTCTCAGGCTTTAACGTCGCCTTCTTTCCCATGCATCTGGCCGGCCTGCGCGGCATGCCGCGGCGGGTCTTCACCTATCCCGCTGATATTGGCTGGGACTGGTTCAACCTGATCTCCACCGTTGGTGCTTTCATTTTTGCCGCCGGTGTAGCCATCGTGGTGATCGATGTGCTGCGGCCCAAGCACCGCGAGCCCAAGGGCGAGCAGAATCCGTGGAATGCCGGCACGCTTGAATGGATCAGCGAACCGGAGGAGAAGTGGGGCGTACGCTCCATTCCCATTATCAAGAGCCGCTATCCGATCTGGGATCAGCCAAACATCATCGAAGACATCAAGGCCGGGCGCTTCTATTTGCCCGACGCGAAGGACGGCGCGCGCGAGACGCTCGTCACCTCCGTGCTCGACGCCGAGCCCATCCAGTGCCTGCGCGTCGGCGGCACCTCGGTTCTGAGCATCCTCGCCGCTTTTTCGCTCGGCGGCGTCTTCATCGCGCTCACCTTCCATTGGTGGATCGTCACGACCGTCTGCGCGGTGATGACGCTTGCCGCCATCATCGCCTGGCTCTGGACGGGCACCGCCGTCATACCCAAGGAGGAAATACGCGACGTCGGGCTCGGCAAGACGCTGCCGCTTTATACGTCCGGGCCGCAATCGGTCGGCTGGTGGGCCATGTTCATCACCATGGCTGGCGACGGCACAGCCTATGCCAGCCTGATGTTCGGTTACTTCTTCTATTGGACCATCCACGATGACTTCACCGCCGGCCATGCCGGCCCCGGCACGCTCTGGCCACTCGCCGCAGTCGGCCTCTTCACGCTCGCCTGGCTGGCGATGCTCGCGGCCCGCAAGGCGAACGAAGGCGACCGCGATGCGCGCACGCGCCTCTGGCTTACCCTCTCCGCCCTCCTGACGTTCGCCGCCGGTTGCGCCGGCCTTGCCGGCCCCTATCTCACGGGGATGGATCCGACCGCGCATGTCTATCCGGCCATCGTCTGGGTCGTCACACTGTGGACCGTCGTGCATGGCGGCGTCGGCGTGATCATGCAGGCCTATTGCCTGGCGCGGAGCCTTGCGGGCCGGATGAGCGCCCGCCACGACATGGACCTGCGCAATGTCGTGCTCTACTGGCATTTCCTCGTCATCACCGCGATCACATCCTTCGGCGTTCTCGGCCTCTTTCCGGGATTGAGGTGATACCCATGCGCCTGATCCCGAAGGAAATCGAAAGCCTCTGGACGCTCTTCACCGCACCGACGATCTGGGCGCTGCATTTCCTCACCTGCTACATCACCGCAGCCATCCATTGCGCGAAGGCGGACACCGCCGCCTCCCTCGGGACGACGAGCCTTGTCCTCGGCATGGTCACCGTTGCCGCCCTCGCCGGTATCGCGCTCTCGGCCTATCTCGCCTGGCGGCAATGGGGGTTCGGCTCCGGCGATCCGCCGCATGACGAACCGACACGCAGGGATCGCCTGCTCTTCCAAGGCTTCGCGACGCTGCTGCTCTCCGGCCTCAGCTTCGTGGCCGTGCTCTTCGTCGCCGTGCCGCTCGTCTTCATCGAGGCCTGCCAGCCATGAAGAGATCCACGCGCATCCTCGGCCTTCTCCTCCTCGTCGTGCTTTGCGCCGTTCTCGTGGCGAGTTTCGCCGGCGGCTCGTTCACCGTCCATATGGTCGTCCATATGGGCATCGTCGCGGTCGCCGCGCCGCTCATCGCCTACGGCATGCCCGGCACGCGCCTCGATGCGTTTCCGGGCGTCGCACGGATGACGCCCATGCTCGCATCGTTCTTCGAGCTCGTCGCCGTCTGGTTCTGGCACCTGCCGGCGCTGCGCGCGCTCGCCGACGCGAGCCTCGCGCTCTCGCTTCTCGAACAGGCCAGTTTCCTTGCGGCGGGCATCCTGCTCTGGCGGGCCTGCTTCCGGCCGGGGGAAGGCCGTCTTGCCGGCGCTGCCGGGCTGCTGTTCACCTCCATGCACATGACGCTGCTCGGCGTGTTGCTGGCGCTCGCCCCGCGCCCCCTCTACGGCGAGGGCGACGTCTCCTGCTTCGGCATTTCGCTTTCGGCCGCCGCCGACCAGCAGATCGGCGGGATCGTCATGCTGATGGTTGGCGCCTGCGCCTATCTCCTCGGAGGGATCGTGCTTCTGGCCGGACTGCTGCGTGACGGCGAAGCGCTACCCACGGAGAAACCGCGATGGTAATAGGCCGCAAACACATCGTCGGCCTTCTTCTTGCGGGGGTCCTGGGCGCGTTTCTTCTCGCTTGGTCAGGTCTCATCGGCGTGGGCGCGAGCACGGGCCACTGGAAGGCGACCGACTGGTTCCTGCACTGGGTCATGCGGTCATCGGTACGCACGGCCGCGCTCGGTACGAACGTACCCGGCTTCACCGAAGGCATGTTGCCTATGGCGGCCGGTCATTTCGAAGCCGGCTGTGCCATCTGTCACGGTTCGCCGGCCATGGCACGACCAAAGAGCGTCAGTAGGATGCTGCCCGCACCGCCCGACCTGAAAGACAAGATCGCAACGTGGACGGATGCCGAGCTTTTCCAGATCGTGCAGCATGGCATCCGGTTTACAGGCATGCCCGCCTGGCCGGTAGCGAACCGCGAGGACGAGGCTTGGGCCATGGTCGCGTTCCTGCGCCGCTACCGTGATCTCGATGCGGAGCGCTACCGCGCCCTGGCTGGTTATACGGCAACGCAATCGCCGGCGGCCGACACGGTGCTCGGGACCTGCAACGGCTGCCACATGCCTGAGCACCTTGGTGCCGAAAGCCTCATCCCCAATCTCGCGGGGCAATCGGAACGGTATCTCGAGCAGGCCCTTGCGGCCTACGCGAACGAAACTCGGCCAAGCGGCACGATGGCCGTGGCAGTTCAGGGATTGAGCGAAGCAGAACAACAAACGCTCGCCCGCCACTTCGCAAACCTGCCGCGGGTAACCCTGCAGTCGACAGTGAAGAGCCACCTCGCCCGGCGCGGAGAATCGATCGCTCTGAAGGGAGACGCCGGACGACGCATCCCGGCCTGTCTCTCCTGTCATGACAAGGCGGACGCAAACCCCGCCTATCCGCATCTTTCCGGCCAGACCGAAGCCTATCTCGCCAATCAGTTGCGGCTCTTCGTCGAGAACACACGCGGCGGCGGCCCTTTCCGGGCGCTGATGACGCAGGCGGCCGCCAATCTTCAAGACGAGGATATTGCGGCGCTAGCCGCCTATTTCGCCGCGCGCAGCGCGAGTCAGGATCCGGCACAGCGGTAATTCCTGTCGGCCGTCGCCCGTATGACAGCGCGCTGCTGCTGCCTGGAAAATGAGGGAACAATCCGCAGGTTAAGAGGTTGGGTCTTCAATTCCAACCTCGTGAGACGACCATGACCCTGACTGCGTTGGCACTCAATTGCACGCTCAAGACGGGCAGCGTTCAGCCCGTTTTCTCAAGGAGGCGGAGCGGCTTAACACCGCATTTCCGATTTTGACGGCGGCAATCGTGTGCCATTGGGGCAGTAGAGAGAAACCGGACGAGGAGCGGGATGGCCACGCCTTGCAAGACGGGCTGCTGACGTTCGGCGCGCAGGTGCTGAGCCCTCGCGAAGCCGAGGTGGTACGGATGATCCTGAACGGCCACTCGACTCGCGCCTCGTGGCGCTACTCGGAGGCGCAGAAGGAACGGTGAGAGTCCACCGCCGCCATTCCTGTGCCAAGCTCGGCATCATCTCGCAGGCCGAACTTTTCTCGCTCGCCACCCGCTTCATAGCGGACAGCGGCTGATACTACGTCTTACGGATTTGTCCGGCCGCTCGAAGTTATTCTTTGCGCACGCTTTAGGGCGACATCAAATAGGACATTGGTGCCGGCGGCTGCGTGCTCGGCTTCGATGTCTTCACGCGGACTATGGCTGATCCCTTCCCGGCACGGGATGAAGATCATTGTCGTCGCCACACGTCGCGCCAGATTGAAAGTATCGTGTCCGGCGCCCGAAACGATGTCCTGCGCCGGAAGGTGCCGCGCCGCAGCGCTTTCTCTCACCGCCTCGATGAGGCCCTCGTTAAATCGAACCGCCTGCGCATGCCATGTCAGTTAGGCCTGGAGACCGCAAGTGGATCCACCCTGTGGCAGGTCTGCCCATTCCTTCGCGCCTAAAAAGGACGGGCATCAAACCACTCCAAGCTAAGACGAAATGCAGCAGAGGCTTGCTTGCCGCTCATCACGTGTCGATACCTCGACCGTAGACGTTATTTGACATTCGAACGTATCACCCTCATCGAGCGACACGTATTCACGATCCGATAAAATCTGAATTCTTCCATTTAAAACAATCAGATAACGTAGGACATGCCGAGGATTCGCAACCTTGACCAACGTCCTCGCGCCAGCCTGCACCGCGATCATATCCACTTGGATATCGGCACTGGAGGAACGCTTCAGAGGCAGTATCCAAAGATCGTCTTTTGCTTGAATGGCGCACTGTTCGTAGTTGCGGACAACGCGATGCTGGAGCGGCGGCCCATTATTCGAGTTAGAATAGGACAGCCCAAGACCGTTACACAGTCTGGCGATCGTTGTCTCGTTTGCTCCGCACTTCCCACGCTCAAACTGGCTAAGAAAACTTGGCGTCAATCCCGTGATCGCGGCGAGCGTTGTCAGTGACATGCTTCGCGCATTCCTTGCAGTGCGAAGCAGATGACGGATTTCGGATGTTTGATCCCCGTTCAATGAGCATCTCCGGCTGCGCCAATCAGGTCAACGAGATGAACTTCGTCACGAGATATGCGTCGATTGCCTCCGAACCACCTTCGTTGCCGTATCCGGAGTCCTTTATGCCGCCGAAAGGCACTTCAGGCAGCGAAAGGCCGTTGTGATTGATCGTCGTCATGCCGGCTTCGACGCGCGTCGCGAGCGCCTGCGCATTTTCGATGGACCTGGTGAAAGCGTAGGAAGCCAGGCCGAACGGCAATCGGTTGGCCTCCTCGATCGCCGCGTCGAGGTGCTTAACCGGATTGATGATCGCAAGCGGACCGAACGGCTCTTCGTTCATGACACGGGCATCGATCGGCACGTTAGCTAGCACCGTCGCCTCGAAGAAGTTGCCCTTATTGCCGATCCGACGCCCGCCGGTAGCCAGCCTCCCGCCCCGTTCCACGGCGTCGCTGATAAGCGACTCGAGGGCCGGGATCCTCCGTTCGTTAGCGAGCGGCCCCATCGTGACGTCCTTTCCCAGTCCGTTGCCGATCTTGATGGCGCGTGCGGCTTCGACAAAGCCGTCGAGGAACCGGTCAAACACCTTTTCCTGAACCAGAAAGCGCGTCGGCGAAACGCAGACCTGGCCCGCATTGCGAAACTTCGAGAAAGAAAGAACCTGCACGGCCTTGGCGACATCCGCATCGTCTAGGACGATTGCCGGGGCATGACCGCCGAGCTCCATCGTCGCCCGCTTCATGTGGAGGCCAGCAAGCGAGGCGAGTTGCTTGCCAACCGGTGTTGACCCCGTGAAGGAGATCTTGCGGATAACCGGATGCGCGATGAGAAATTCGGATATCTCCGCCGGCACACCGAAGACCAGACCAACAACACCGGCCGGCACACCGGCATCGACGAAGGCCTGGAGCAGTTGCGCGGGCGCGGCGGGTGTCTCCTCCGGTGCCTTGACGATGATCGAGCAACCGGCGGCAAGCGCAGCCGACAATTTGCGAACGATCTGGTTGATCGGGAAATTCCACGGCGTGAAGGCAGCGGCGGGTCCGACGGGGAGCTTGATCGTGGTCTGGGAAACATTGGTGCTGCGGCCGGGGATCACCTGGCCATATGTCCGTCGCCCCTCCTCCGCGAACCATTCGACGAGGTCGCTCGCTGCACCGATTTCGCCGAGCGACTCGTTCAACGGCTTGCCCTGTTCACGTGTCATCAGAAAGGCGATCTGCTCCTTGCGTGCCCTCAGGATATCGGCAGCCTTTCGCATGATCTTCGACCGCTCGTAGGCGGACATGGCGCGCCATGCCTCGAAACCCGCGGCAGACGCTGAGACAGCCAATTCGAGATCGGCCTTTGTCGCCTTCGACACCTTCCCGATCGCCTCGCCTGTGGCCGGGTCGAACACCGGCAAGGTCGCTCCATCCGAGGCATCCCGCCACTC
Organism: Shinella curvata; assembly: GCF_022899935.1. GTDB lineage: Bacteria > Pseudomonadota > Alphaproteobacteria > Rhizobiales > Rhizobiaceae > Shinella > Shinella curvata. The sequence goes on along the minus strand of NZ_JALJCJ010000008.1, from coordinate 251,527 downwards.
ACCGTTGATCAGCAGCTTGGTGTCGCCATAAACATGATTTTCGATCGTCATGGAAATCTCCGGTCTTCGGGGTTTCGCGCGTCGGCGCCCTCGCGCGCAATCAGCGCATCGAGCCAGCCGCTATTCATCTGGGGGACGGACTCGATGAGCCGTTCCGTGTAGCTGCTGAGCGGATTTTTCAGCACCGCATCACGCCCGTTCTGCTCGATCACTTCACCGTTTTTCATGACAACGACTGTATCGGCTATCGCGGCAACGATCTTCAGGTCATGCGTAATGAACAGGTAGGTCTTGCCACTCTGCTTCTGCATGGTGGAAAGCAGATCCAGTATGCCTTCCGCCACCAGTGGATCGAGGCCGGACGTCACCTCGTCGCAGATGATGAGATCAGGATCGGCCGAAATGGCACGGGCGATACAGACACGCTGCTTCTGACCGCCTGACAGCTCGCCGGGAAAGCGGTCGCCAAGCGCCGGTGATAGCTCGACTTGCTCCAGAAGGTGCGCCACTTGTGCCGCGGCGGCCTCACTCTTAATGCCCTTGTAGAACATCAGCGGCCGCCCAAGAATCTCGGATACCTTCTGGCGCGGGTTAAGCGCGGTATCCGGCATCTGGTGGATCAGTTGAATGCGGCGCAGCGTTTCGCGGTCGCGCTGGTCGACCCCTCCAGCCAACACCGTGCCGTCGAGGCACAAGGTGCCGGTATCCGGCGCAAGGAGGCCCGTGATGACGCGCGCCAGTGTCGACTTGCCGGATCCGGACTCCCCGACTATCGCCATGGTGCGCGCCTTCGGCACACGGATCGAAATGGCATCAAGCACGCGGCGCGCGCCATACGAAGCTGACAGATTGTCGATTTCGAGCAGGTGACATTCGGCGGCGCGTTCAGGGCGAATGACCGGATCGGACGCTAGAAGGCGACGCGTGTATTCCTGCCCGGGCGCGTGGAGAAGGGATTGTGTCTCGGCTTCCTCCACCGTCTGCCCGTGCCGAAGCACCATGATACGGTCGGCGACCTGCGCCACCACAGCAAGATCATGCGTGATGTAGAGTGCGGCCGTCTTCGACCCGCGGACGGCGCTGCGCACGGCTGCGAGCACGCCGACCTGGGTGGTGACGTCCAGCGCGGTCGTCGGTTCGTCGAAGACAATGAGATCGGGGTCGCCCGCCATCGCCATTGCAATCATCGCCCGCTGCAACTGCCCGCCGGAAACCTGGTGCGGATAGCGTTGACCGAAGCCGGCCGGGTCGGGCAGGCCGAGGCGCGCATACAGATTTCGCGCCTTGGCCGCTGCCGCCGCGTGGTCGGCAAACCCGTGCACCGCCAGCACTTCGATGAACTGGTCGATCAGCCGGTGTGCCGGATTGAAGAAGGCCGCCGCCGATTGGGCGACATAGGCGATACGCATTCCCCGCAACCGTCGCAGTTCGTTTTCTGGCATATGCAGGAGATCACGCCCCTCGAACCGCACCTGCCCGCCGGAAAAGCGGCAGCCCGGGCGCGCATAGCCGAGTGCGGCGAGGCCAATGGTCGATTTCCCGGCGCCGGATTCTCCGATGAGGCCGAGCACTTCGCCACGATCAAGCTGGAAGGAGACGCCTTTGACGATTTCCTGCCACTGCCCGCCGCTTTCGCCTTCGATTCTCAGACCGCTCACATCGAGAAGAATGCCTGGTTTCATCATGTGACCCTCACTGTCCTTCCCGCAGGCCGCTCGATTTGTCGAGGAACCAGTCGATGAGATAATTGATGCCGATCGTCAGCACGGCGATTGCGCCGGCCGGCAGCAAGGGGGTGACGTCGCCATATGTGATGAGCGTTGCGTTGTCGCGCACCATGGAGCCCCAGTCCGCCGTCGGCGGCTGTATGCCGAGGCCAAGGAAGCTCAACGCGCTGATCATCAGAAACACGAAGCAGAAACGCAGGCCGAACTCGGCAACGAGCGGCGATAGAATGTTCGGCAGGATCTCGCGGCGCATGATCCAGAGGCGGCTCTCGCCGCGCAGTCGCGCCACGTCGATATAGTCCATCGTCACGACATTCATGGCGAGCGCCCGCGCCAAACGAAAGACACGCGTGGAATCGACCAGTGCGATGACGGCGATCAAGACCGGCACGGACATACCGAAGATCGTCAGCAGGAACATGGAGAAGATCAGCTGCGGTATCGCCATGAGCACGTCGATCGCGCGCGACAGCAGATGATCCGGCCACCCACCCGCCACAGCGGAAAAGATGCCGAGCACGCCGCCAACCGCAAAGGCAAGCAATGTCGATGCAAACGCGATACCGACTGTGTTCCGCGCGCCGTATACCAGCCTGGTCAGCATGTCGCGACCGAGATTGTCCGTCCCAAGCAAGAACCTCGCGCTCCATGGTTCGAATTGCGATCCGACGATTTCCGCCTCGCCATAGGGGCTGACCCAGGGGGCCGAGATGGCTACCGCAACATAGGAGGCGACGATGAAGAGACCGAGTTTGGCGCTCAGCGGCGCTGCCGCGAGTACCTTCATCCAGGCGAAAGAAGGCCGCCACCCTGTGGCGGACGGTCCGGCGGCGCTGCGCGCAAGTGGAGTCATGGACGGTTCCTTGGAAGAAGCATGGTTTTCCGGCATTTCATCGGCGATGCAACAGACGTGGATTTGTCACCGTAGCTAGAATGTCGGCCGTCAGATTGAGGACAATGTAAGTCGCGGCGAAGATCAGGCTGCACGCCTGCACCACGGGGATGTCGCGCTTCTGAACACTGTCGACCATCAACTGGCCGAGGCCGGGATAGACGAAGACGACTTCCACAACGACCACGCCGACGACCAGGTAGGCAAGGTTCAGCACCACTACATTGATAATCGGCCCAAGCGCATTCGGCAGGGCATGGCGTGTGACGATGCCGATCGGAGAAACACCTTTCAGCTTCGCCATCTCAATGTAGGGACTCGCGAGCACGCCGATGAGCGCCGCGCGCGTCATGCGCATCATGTGCGCCACCACGACCAGTGTCAGCGTCAAGGCGGGCAGGACCATGCCTTCGATACGGCCGAGAACCGTGCCGCCGCTAAATCCGGCGAGACTCGGCAGCAGGCCCGCTTTCACCGAAAGGAAGAGGATCAGCACATAGGCAACGAAGAACTCGGGGAAGGAGACCGAGGTCAGCGTCAGCAGGTTGATCGCCCGATCGAACGCGCCATTGCGGTAGAGCGCGGCTAGAATGCCCAGACCGAGCGCGAGAGGCACGGCCATGATAGCCGCCAGAACCGCAAGATCAACCGTACTCGACAGGCGGCCAAAGACCAACTCGCCGATCGGCCGGTGATTGGCGAGCGATATGCCGAAATCTCCATGAAGAATGTCGGAGACCCAGGCAAAATAGCGCTCGTGCAACGGGAGGTCCAGGCCAAGCCGGGTGCGGAAAGCCACAATCGTTTCGGGTGACGCGCTCTGGCCCAGCACCTCCGTTGCGATGTCACCGGGTAATGCCGACACACCGAGAAAGATGATAAGTGACACGATCCAGAGCGTGAGCATGCCGGTCGCGAGCCGGTTGGCGATGAGAACGAGAATGTTGCGCATGACCGGGTCCGTTCACACTTGTCGCATTTCAAAAGGCTGCGCATGGCGCTGCATGCGCAGCTTGCCGTCGTCAGATCTGCTTCTGCAGAAAGGCCTTCATCGACGGGCCGACCCGCTCCGACGCCTCGATCAGGATGGCGTGCTTGAGACCATCGAGGATGACCAGTTCGGAATTCGGCATCGCTTCGGCGATCTGCGTGTTGAGACGCGGATTGCAACCGCCATCCAGCTCGCCTGTCAGCACAAGCGATGGTGCGGTCACCTCATGCAGCCACGGGCTCATTTCGGTCTCCGCATAGATGTCGAACACGTTGAGGAACACGTCCCCGTCGGTATCGATGACCTGCTTCTTGCGCCATTCGATGACATCCGGCCGGGCGGCCGCGAAATCGTCGGTGAACCAGCGCGCCGTCAGCGTGTCGAGGATCTGTGGGATCCCCTTGTCGCGCATCGCCGTTACCACTGCTTTCACCTTGGAACTGTCGTCCTCGGTGCGGAAAGCCGCCGTCGACAGCAGGCCGAGGGAAAGGACGCGCTCGGGATAGCGACGAGCATAGGCAGGGCCTATCATGCCGCCCAGCGAGTGGCCGGCGAAATGCGCCTTCTCGATACCGAGCCTGGCACGTAACGCTTCCAGGTCGTCAACCAGGTCATTAAGCCCAAAGCGGCCCTCGGGAAGTGGCGAGTCCCCATGGCCGCGCAGGTCATAGGAAATGCAGGTGAACTGATCCTTCAGCTGTTCGACGATCTTCGCCCAGCCGGTCTTGCGTGCACCGATGCCGTGGACCAGGAAGAGAGCGGGTCCCTGCCCCTCGAGCGTGTAGGCGCAATCAATTGCCTTGCTCATCGTGGAAAGCCTCACTTCTTCTCGGCCTGCGCCGCGGCTGCTGCCCGATCGGAGCAAAGTTCACCGGCGACGGCCCAATCGTCCTGGGCGATCTCGCTGAAGATGATGTGCACAGACTGCGGTGTCGCCTTGGCGGATTCGACGAAGCTGTCGGTTACCGCCTTCGCAATGGCACGCTTCTGTTCGAGCGTACGGCCGGGAAACATTTCGATCTTGATTACAGGCATGGTCATTCCTTGATCTTAGGGGGGATGCGCCGCATTCAAGCGACGGATTTCTGGCGAATGCCGGAGAGCTGCGGCATGACCTCTGCTGAAAAGCGGGCCATCATGTCCAACGTTTCGGATTGCTCCTGGCCGAAATTCGAGGTGACGATCACCTCATCGATACCAGCCTCTGAATAGGCCGAGAGGCGATCGATCATCTCATTCGCCTCGCAGATGATCAGGCTACGGCCAAGCTCCTCGACCGTCTGCTTACGCGGCAGCGGACGGATAGTGCCGCGGTCAACGATGCCGGGGCCGCTGTAGACGTTGTCGAAGCGCTGGTAGTAGGTGGAGGCAAGCTCGAGCTTGGCCCGTGCATCGGCGGCGTCGCGCGCGAGGTAGATGCCGCGCTGAAGCGCGAGGCGGTTGTTCTTGCCGGTTGCTGCGGCTTCGATTTTGCCGCGGCGGAAAGCATTGACCTGTTCCAGCAAGATCGTATGCGAAGCCTGCAGTGGTGTAGTCTGCACATGATAGCCCTTGCGCGCGGTGTGGTAGATACCCTCCGGCACCATCACAGCCAGCATGAGCGGAATTGCGCGTTCGGGGCGCGGCATAACGGTGATCGGATCGAAGGTATAATAGTCCCCGTCCCAGGAAACCTCCTCCCGTGTCAGCAACGCTTCCAGCACCGCAAGCGATTCCTCGAACTTCTTCTTGGTCTCCTCGATCGGCGTGCCAAGACGACCGACCTCATAGGCGAAGGCGCCTCGGCCCACGCCGAGAACCAGGCGCCCGTCGCAGAGCATGTCGGCCTGCACCACCTCGCCGGCAAAAACCCGCATGTCGCGGATCGGCAGCACGGCGATCGACGTCACCAGTTCGATGCGCGACGTCACCGACGCAATCTTGACGGCAAGTTGCAACGGCGATGGCACGAGCAGGATATTGATCAGGTGATGCTCGGGGATCGACACGCCGCGGTAGCCGCATTTTTCCGCCTGCACTGCCTGCTCGACCATGTCGCGATAGAGCCGGGTGCCCCCGTAGCTCGGATCGGGCAGATAGCTGGAAAGGAAGTGGTTGAAATCCATCTTGATAGGTCCTCGTTTCTGCTGTCCTAGCGGGCGACTGCCGGCTTTGCAGGCAGGCCGGGCCGCCATTCGGCCCATGGGAGTGGCTTGCCGTCGAGGGCCGCAACGCGGCCCCCGTCGGCGGTGTCGTAGTAGATGCCGAAACAGCCAGCTTCCCGCTCGCGGAAGAACCGCTGCAACATGCCTCGCTTCATTTCGCCGTCGATCAGGCCCCAGGGGCTGTCCTCAACGCCGAACAGGCGCGCTTCGATGCCGTTGGCGCTTTGAGCCTCAGCCTCACCATTGGTTTCGACAGAGAACATCATCGTCGTTCGGCGCTCTCCTTCCTCCTGGAAGAGCGAGTAAAGAAGCGAGGCATCTGCCTGGATGCCGAAACGGCCAAACAGAGAGCGGAGCACGCCGGTATGCTGCTCGCCGGCTGAAAGCGCCGCACCCGGCACCTCCCAGCGATCGCTCCCCTGCCGCCGGCAGAGCAGCACCCTTCCCTCGCGCTCGAGCAAGCCTCCAACGAAGAGCGGTGCGCCTAGCTGCTCCAGTTCACGCACGGCAAGACCGAAGCCGACATAGCCGCCACGGAAATAGCCGAGAGGTTGTCCGTTCTTCGACTGAAACCGTTCAACGGCACCGAGCAGGATGACGTGATCTCCGGCATCGATGATCCGGTCGCGCGCGCAGATCATGGTTGCGAGGCTTTGTTCCACGAAGGGCACATCGGCGCCGCCGAGCCTTGCGAGCGCATCCGCTTTCACCAACGGATCGCGTGAGGCGAAGGCATTCGATATCTGGCGCTGCCAATCGCCAAGGACGCTTATGCTGAAGTGTTCGGCGGAGGAGAACGTATCGTAACTACCGGAGGTCTTTGCCAGGCAGGCCAGCACCAGCGGCGGATCGAGCGATACGGAGGTGAAGGAGTTGGCGGTAAAGGCTCGCACCACGCCATCGCCGCCACGCGTCGCCACCACCGTGACGCCGGTCATGAAGGAGCCGAGCATGTCCCGGAAGAGACGGCGTTCGCAGTCGTTCGCATCCACCCACATGTGCGTCATCCCAAGTCCTCAATTTCCCATTTCGCAAAGACCGGCCTGGCCGCAAAAGCGAGAGCTGACGTCCGCCCCGCTCCGTAATTTGGCATCGCGAGCGAGGCGTGACCGATCCGTTCAGGCTGTGACCCACCAGCGCTCGATCGCCTTCATGCCATCGAGCGGCAAATCGGCGCTCTGGCGTTCCGGGGTCTGGACGGCTTCGCCGAGACCGTTGACGTAGTTCATGAACATCGGGACGATGGTGCCGCCGTCGTCGCTCAGGATGGTTTGCATCTCACCATACATGTCCTTGCGCTTGGTTTCGTCGAGTTCCGCGCGAGCCTCGACGAGAAGGCCGTTGAAACGCTCGTTGTCCCAACGGGTATCGCCGAAGGACGCACCCTTCGCGTAGATCAGCGAAAAAATGGCGTCTGGTGTCGGCCGCCCGGTCCAGTAGCACGTGCAGAACGGTTTTTTCGCCCACACGTTGCTCCAATAGCCGTCGCTCGGTTCGCGTTTCACGTTGATATCGATACCGGCAGCGGCAGCGGATTCTTTGAACACCACAGCCGCATCGACGGCGGTCGCGAAGGCCGCGTCCGATGCGCTGAGCTCCACCGACAGGTTGTCGAGGCCCGCCTGCTTCAAGTAGTGCTTCGCCTTATCGGGATCATAGGCCCGCTGTGGTAACTCGGAATTGAAATAGCGCTGGTTTGCGGGTATCGGGTGGTCATTCCCCACGACGCCATGGCCCTGCAGAAGCGTCGCAACCCATTGCTCGCGGTCGATCGCGTATTTCAAGGCCATCCTTACGTTCTTGTCGTCGTACGGCTTAACGTCGACCAACATCGGCATGGTGGCATGGCAGTATCCTTGCACCTCGTCGACACGCACCTTGCCGGCGCGTTGCAGGAGGGCGATGGTTTTAAGGTCCACGCGGTTCATCACGTTGATCTGACCGGTGACCAGCGCGCTCTGGCGCGCAGTGACATCGTTAATCGCAATGAGTTCGACCGCATCGGCATGGGCACGCCCCTGCTTCCAGTAGTTGGCGAAGCGCGTCGCCGTGGCCCTCACGCCCGGTTCGAAGTTCTCTAGCTTGTAGCCGCCGGTGCCCATGCCCGATTGCCAGTTGACACTGCCATCCGCATTGGCCGGCATGATGCCGACATGATAGTCGGACAGGAGAATGGCGAGGTCTGCATTGCCGGCGGCAAGTTCGATACGGACGCTTCCCGCATCTTCGATCTTCACGTCGGCGATTTGCGAAAATATGCTCTTGGCGAGCGACGTCGTCTTCTCGCCCCGGTGATGGTTGATCGACGCCACCACATCGTTGACGTCCAGCGATTTGCCATTGTGGAATTCGACACCCTTGCGCAGGCGGAAGATCCAGGTCTTGGCGTCTGTGCTCGATTCCCAGCTTTCCGCCAGCTCGCCAACCGCATTGCCATCCGCATCGAGCTCGACAAGATTGTTGCGCAGGCCGCCGTAACTGAGAGCCATCATGAAATCGTCCCAGGCAAGCGCTGGGTCGAGAGTGTCGGTCGTATTGGCGCCGCCCAGGCCCATGGTGAGCGTGCCGCCGCGCGTGGGCTCAGCCCGCGCCATCCGCGGCAACGCGAGCCCACCGAGCATTACTGCGCCGCCAATAGCGGCTGCACCCTTTAGCATCCCCCGTCGGGAGACGTTACCTTTGGAGAGACGATCCCAGTCAAAATTGCTCATTCCCTTAACCCCCCATGGCCCCGCTTCAGCGCGAGGCCGCAACGTCGAATATTTGTACATCCGTACGATATTCGTTTTGTACATCTGTACCAATTGCCTTGTCAACACGGAAAGTGTGACTTAGGAGAACGAGACTGGGATGGCGCGCAAATGTGGCAGGTCATGCTCTTGCCTGAAGCACGATCAGCGAAGATTATGTCGCGCAAATAGATGAAAAGGATGCAGTGTGACGGAAGCCAAGAAGAAGCAACGCACCTTTCGCTCCTCGGAGGATCGGCGGGCGGAAATCATCGAGGCGGCTTTCCAATGCATCCAGGATGTCGGATATGCGAAGCTGACCGCCCGGAAAATCGCTGAGCACTCGAATATCTCGCTCGGCCATATCACCTACCACTTCAAGGACATGAATGAGGTGCTGGTGGAGACCTACCGATACGCATCACGCATCCTGCTGGACGCGACGTTTCAGGATGTCAGCCGCTCTTCGAAAACGCCGATCGAGCAGCTGAAGGCCTTTCTAGGTACGGGCTTCAGTTCGGCCTTTCTCAAACACGAATACCTGCGCGTGCGTGTCGATCTCTGGTCTGCGGCACTTTCCCATGCGCAAATCGCGGAGACCGAGCGTGAACTGTACGACCGCTATCGTCTGAATCTGGTAGACGTGCTTCAGACGGTGCGAGAAGAAAGGCAGGGTACCGACGGCGACGTAGCCCTTCTCGCCGACAGCATCATGGCAATGCTCGACGGCCTCTGGCTCGACTGGGAACGTCATCACGACGACGCATCCATTCGCAATGGCCTTGAAGGCTGCATCAGATTGGTCAACGCAGTCCTCCCCGCCAAGGAACACCCCGTTATTCAGCCGACGAATTGAAGGGTATGGTGCTGTCCAGCATCTACCTGCACCCTGTTGCCGTCCTCTCCAAGCCGCGCCCGGCTGTCTTACGCTCTCCAGTCTGCAAAGGCACGAAAATCGGCGACCAGTGACTACGGCGAGGACCTGCAAGCACCGCTGCGAGCGGATGCCATGCCAATATCCGTTGCCACAAAGAAAGTTTCGGGCTCGACACGTTCATGGCGCTCTCCGATCACGCGACGGCGTTCAAGTTGCTCTTGGCGAAGTGTGGTGCGACTTCCGATGCGAAGCGGTGCATCATTTCAAGCATGTCCGCCTGGCTCTGTCCGAACCCACCGCTAAGGATGACCTCGTCGATGCCTGCTTCTTCATAGGCGCCCAAACGGTCGATCATTTCAGCCGGTGGACACACCAGAACATTGCGTTCCAGCTCCTCCAACGTCTGCTTGCGGGGAAGCGGCTCGATAAGCCCATTGTTCACGATGCCCGGGCCGGAGAAAACATTGTCGAACCGTTTGTAGTATTCGTGGATCAGCGCGATGCAGCGCTTTGCATCGGCTTCATCGCGCGCGGCATAAGCAACACGCTGCAAGGAGAGCCGGCTGTTCTTGCCTTTTTTCCCGGCCGTCGCCTTGCCGCGCTTGAACGCGTCGACCTGCTCCAGCAGAACCGAATTCGATTCCTGCAGCGGCGTCGTCTGGACGCTCAGGCCGCGGCTGGCTGCGGCGTAGATTGCCTCCGGCGCCATGGCCGCGACCATCATCGGGATCCGCCGCACCGGCCGCGGCATGATCGTAATCGGCTCGAAGCGATAATATTTGCCGTCCCAGGAAACCTCTTCCCGCGACAGGAGGGCGCTGAGCACATCAAAGGATTCGTCGAATTTCTGCCGCGTCTCGGTGATTGGCGTGCCCAGCCTCTCGACCTCGTAGGCAAACGCACCGCGACCGACGCCAAGCACGAGGCGGCCATTGCACAAGATGTCCGCCTGCACCACCTCACCCGCAAAGATGCGCATGTCGCGGACCGGCAACACGACGATCGCCGTCGTGATCTCGACACGGCTCGTCAGGCTGGCGATCTTCACGGCCATTTGCAACGGGGAAGGCACCAGGAGCACATTGACTAGGTGGTGTTCGGGGATTGAAACGGAGCGAAAACCGAGACGCTCCGCAAGAAGCGCCTGCTCGATCATATCGCTATAGAGCCGCTCGCCGCCAAACTCCTTCGTCGGGAGATAGCTGGTCAGGAAATAGTTGAAATCCACGGGGAAACACTCCCTTGCCGTTGTTTGTTGGAACGCCGGATGTGAACGAGCTCGACGTGCCCGAGGAAATCACCGCCCGGCTGCGAGCCGGGCGGCGCATGAATAGGCCACCGAGATGACGCTTACTTGCCGGTCCAGGATTTGACGCGCTCCGGATTCGCGGAGACCCACTCCTTGGCCACGGTGGCAGGATCTTTCTTGTCGATCGTCATGGAATAGATCCACGCCCCGACTTCGCTCGGCTCGATCGCAACCTTGTTCAGGAACGCAGCGATTTCCGGCGCACGCTGTTCAAGCGAGGACGAATAGGCGATGTAGATCGGCTGCGGTGGCGTCGCGCAGGTGATGCGGCTCTGTTTCAGCCAATCCGGCGAGTCTTTCGGATCGACATAGTTGTAGCAACCATCGGCCTTGTACTCCGGCGTGCCCTTCTTGCTTTCCATTGCAAAGCCATCGAATGCCGGCTCCTCGAGCTGCGTCAGCTCAAAAGCCTGATGTAGCGCTTCCGGCTTCCAGTAATAGAACAGCAGGCCGTTCGTTTTCTTCGCCTCGACGCTGGCAAGCTGCGTCTTCATCAAAGCGTCGGAGGCAACGATCGGGTCGTAGAATTCCTCCAGTCCGTAGCTTACACCCTTGACCCGGTAGATATTGGTCACGCCCCAACCCGGAGCACCCGGCCAGTAGTCGCCACGGCCATCACCATTGATATCGAAGAGCGCAGCGATTTCCGGCTTCTTCAGGTCCTCGATCGACTTGATGCCATGCTGCTCGGCAAAGAACTTCGGGACATAGAATCCATCGGTGGCATCATAGGGTTTGGCATTCAGCCTCACCTTGCCCTCGCTGGTGACGAAACGGTCGATATTGCTCTGCTGTGCACCGGACCAGACCGCAGGATGGACATCGACGGAACCGTCGCCTTTCCCCATCGCCGCGAAGATCGCCGTCTGGTCGGCTGCAATAAGACTGACCTCGGCACCGTAGGTGTTGGTGAGGATCTCGGCGAGAACGGCGTTCACCGCTCTCGGCTCGTCCCAAGTGAGGTCGGCCAGCACGATCTTTTCTCCGGCATCTGCGGCTAGAGGCTGAATGAGCGCAAGGACGCCGGCAAGTGCGAACGCGTGGATCCGTTTTTTCATCTGCATTTCATTGTTCCCCTTGTTGTATCGAATGGAATCAAAAGTCCGTCTTGCGGCCGCTGCCTGCTAGGCGATCGAACAGCACGGCACAGAAAACGATTGCCAGGCCCGCCAGGATGCCTTCGCCGTACTGGACATTCTGCAGTGCGAAGAGAACGTTGTAGCCGAGCCCGCCACCCCCGATCAGCGCGGCGACGACGACCATCGACAGGCACATCATGATCGTCTGGTTGATGCCTGTGCGGATGGAGGGCAGTGCCAGGGGGAGTTCCGCCTTGAGCAGCATCTGCAGCGGCGTGGCCCCATGCGCCTGCATCGCTTCACGCACATGCAACGGAACCTGCTCGATGCCGAGGCATGTCAGCCGGACGAGAGGTGGCAATGCGAAAATCACCGTCGCGATCAGCGCTGGCGGTTTGCCGATTGAAAAAAATGCGACCGCCGGCAACAGGTAGACAAAACTTGGCATGGTCTGCATAAGGTCAAGAACGGGTGACGCGATTGCACGGCTAGCCGGGCTTTTCGCAAGCAGAATCCCCGCCGGGATACCGATGGCGACACACACGCAGAGCGATGCCAGCACCAGTGCGGAGGTCTGCAGTGCCTCCGACCAATATCCGAACAGCCCCAGATAGCCGAGCGCCATCCAGACCAGGACGAGCAGCCCCGCCCCACCCCGCTTCCACGCGGCAAATCCGACGACGGCAAAAATGACCGGCCATGGCGACAATGTCAGCACGCTCTCCAGTCCCTTCAGAAGCGCCAGAAGCCAGCGTGTCACGATCCGAAAGAAGACATCGCCATGCACGGTGAGATAAGTAACCGTTGCGTCGATAGAGGCCGCGGCCGTAACTCGCGTAAACTGCGACGACGGAAATGTGGAAAGCTGCGCTGCGATCGGCCCTGTCATGTTGGCGAGAACGATGGTCGCCAAGCTGAAGATATAGAGCAAGACCTCGACCCAAGGCCGTCGCGCCGCGACGGCCTCACGACGGAGTTTTGCCTCCGGCCCGGCAAGGTGGACCAGCGCGACCACCGTACAGCGCGATAGACTGAAGACAACAAGCATAGCGACGAAAAGCTCCTGCATCGCAAGCCAAACCGCAGCCCCATCCGCAAGCAGATACAGCAGCAGGAAGCGCCTTGGCTGTGCCGAGAAACGGAGAGGCCCGACCAGCTGGTCGGCAAAATGGAGGACGGACGCTTTCCCGGCGCTTCGACGTGCCGGTAATGCTGTGCTTAACGTCGCCGTATCGGCAGGCTGAAAGGCCATAGGCACGTCTCCTTCTATCTTTTTTCGTGCCCGCCGACGGCGATCAGAATTTCCCGAGGCCCGACAACGCCGATGACGAGACCGCCATCGACGATGGCAATCGGGCGGTCACTTTCGGTTTGCAGGACAATGAGCTTGGCAAGCAGCGTGCCTCGTTCGCAGACCGGCCATCCTTCCGGCACGACTGAGGCCAAAAGGGCAGCGGCGTGCGCTGGATACTGCGTTGCAGGCACCATGATGCGCTCGGCATCGACAAAATGAACCGGCGATATGCCCTCGACGAATTGGGCGACGTAGTCGTTGACAGGCGACAGCACGATCTCGGCGGGCGATCCTGTCTGCACGATCTGCCCATCGCGCATGATCGCAATCCGGTCGCCAATACGGATCGCTTCGTCGAGGTCGTGGGTAATGAAAAGGGCCGTCTTGCCGAGCGTTTTGGCAAGCCGCCGGAACTCGGTCTGCAACTGTTTACGGATCAATGGATCCAGCGCGCTGAATGGTTCATCCATCAGGAGAATGTCGGCGTCCGCCGCAAGCGCCCGCGCTAATCCCACACGCTGCTGCATGCCGCCGGAAAGTTCGCTCGGGTACCGATCTTCCCAACCAGCAAGCCCGACGATCGACAGGGCCTGATGGACCGCCGCATGTGCGGCAGCACCTGTTTCGCCACGCAATTCGAGCGGAAGATACGTATTTTCTTCAACGGTTCGGTGCGGGAGGAGCGCCACGTTCTGGAAGACCATCCCGATCTTGCGGGCGCGCAGTTCTCGCAATGCCTTGGCATCAAGGGCGGAAATAGAGCAGTCATCGACGAGGATGTCTCCGGCCGTCGGCTCAATAAGACGGTTGACATGACGGATCAGGGTCGATTTTCCCGAGCCCGACAGCCCCATGATGCAGAAAACCTCGGACGGACGGACGTCGAAGCTGACGCCTTTCACCGCCACGACACAGCCATGCTCTCGGCGCGCGCGCTCCACGTCGATGTTCTCGGCAAGAAGGTCGCCTAGAATCCGGTCAACGACAGACTTGTGTCCGAAGACCTTCCAGACGTTCCGGCAGGAAACAACCGGAGCTCGAGCTTTGTCGAAATGCGACGTATCGAACTGCATCTTGGGGACAGCGTTCATTTTACCTCATCGACGGATGGAAGCTGCATGAGCCGGGTGTTCGGCCACGAAAAGCACGATCGGCCCCTCGCCCGGGGCGACAGTCACCATTCCGAGGCGAAGGTCGCCCTCAAGAGCTTTCCCCGCTTGGCCGGTGGATGACGAAAAGTTGACAGAAAGCCATAATCCTGTAAATCAAATTATTATGGTAATAATATTCGACTTTATCGAATTTACTCGAAAGCGGATCCGGGCATGAATCTGTCGCACGTGCATACGTTTCTTGTGGTGATGGAAACGGGTAATCTCAATAAGGCCGCCGCCAAACTGAACGTCACGCAATCGACCGTGACAGCGCGCATCAATGCGCTCGAAGACGTGCTCGGCCAGAAGTTGCTGCGGCGGGTCAAATCCGGCGCCGAGCTGACAGCCAACGGTTCCAAATTCGTCAAGCACGCCCAGATCCTGATCCAGGTCTGGAACCAGGCTCGCCACGACACCTCGCTGCCGAGTGGATTTGACGATGTCTGCAATCTTGGCTGCACCGACGCATTGTGGAGCGGGGTGGGAGAGTTGTGGCTCAATACCATCCGCTCCAGATGCCCGACGGTCGCCGTGAACGTCGAGAGCGGAAGCGAGGCGGAGGTGCGCCCGTGGATTGTCAACTCCATCGTCGACGTGGCAATCGCCTACGAGGCGCCGCCGGCAACCGGCTTTTCCATCAGTCCGCTTTTCGAAGATCTCTTCATCGAGGTCGCGACTGTCGAACGGGGCCTGATGCGCTGGGATCCGATGTACGTCTATGTCGACCACGGCGAGGATTTCCGCCGCTGGCATGCAGAGACGTTTCCGGTCGAAGATACAGCTGTGGTGACGTTCACCAACGGTGTGTTCGCCTTGGAACACATCCTGAAATGGGGTGGATCGGCCTACCTGCCCTATAGGGTCGTCAAGGACCGAATGGAAGACGGTCAGGTTTTTGAGGTCAAGGATGCCCCGCGCTTTCGCCGCACTGCCTATCTCGCGCGCAACGTCTCTCGAACACAGACCTGGCCTTGGTTTGACGATGTGCATGCGGGGTTCAGGCAAGCGGCAGAAAAGCTCACGCTTCCACCACAATGCTGATTTTGGTTCGAACGAGCACCTAGGGTATAGCAACGAAGCCTCATTAGTACATCCGTACCAATACATTTCGTACAGATGTACCAAATCGTCAAGCCTTGTTTTTCAGGCTCTTGGGAGCAAGCAACCGTTTGTGAAGGCGAGTGACGACGGAGCAGGCGGTCTCGGCCTGAGTGCGAGGTTTCCAGCTGCTCCCCCCGGTGAGCAAACCGCCAAGGTCAGCGAGCTTTGCTCTTGATGGGACTCGAACCGTGGCCCGTTCATCATGCCGCGCTTCGAGTTGCGCAAATACTTGGAAAACAAAGATCAAGCTTTTTAGGCAACTGCTTGCGCACCAGTGATTTCCACCAGTGACCCGCACATGAACGCAGCTTCGTCGGACGCGAGGAACGCAAAGAGCGCCGCGACGTCCTCAGGCTTGCCAACGCGGCCGAAGGGCACGAGCATGTCGAGGTCGGCGATCGTGCGACCGGAACGACACACCCCGGCTTCGGGCATGGGGTATATCTCGACGATGCGAGGCCTCACGAGATCTTTACGTCGGTTTCAGACATCGTTTTAGCAGTTTCGTAGCAAATTCAATCTCTTCCTCGTTCGATGCAGCGAAGCCGACGAGAAGCGCCTTTCGCGGCGATGTTCGGTTTGCGTAGTAGTAAGACAGTTGTTCAACGCCGAGATTGTTGCGCCGGCAGCGGATCAGAACGGCGTCCTCATCGATCGACTGATCTCTGTAGTAGCAAAGATTGTAGAAGCCCGATGCAAACTCGGGCGGTTCGAAGATATCGGCGAAATCGGAGCGAAGAATGTCGAGGAGCTGGTTCTGACGCTGGGCGTAGATACGCCGCATCCGATGGAGGTGGCGCGCGTAGTGACCGTCCTCAATGAGGCGCCCGACGATCTGTTCGGTGAATTGCGGCAGTGCGCGATAGCGCACCTGGATCAGCCGGCGGCATTTTTCCGCGAGCGCCCGCGGCATGATCATGTAGCCGACGCGCAGGGATTGCAGCAGCGACATGCTGAACGCGCCGACATAGATGACCTGGCCAGCCTGATCCAGGGCCTTCAGCGGGGGAATGGGCCCGCCCTGGTAACGAAACTCACTGCCCAGGTCGTCCTCGATGATCAGCGTGTCGCGGTCCGCCGCCCAATGGAGCATTTCCAACTTGCGTTTCATGGGCATGCCGATTGTCATCGGCTGCTGCTTGGCGGCCGTGACGAAGGCCAGCTTGACGTCGCGACTGGCGACCGTGTGCGGATCCGGGCCGGATGCATCGACATGCATCGGCTCAATCCTGCAGCCATAGGACTGGAAGATCGATCGGATCGCCGCCATTCCTGGTTCCTCGAAGGCGACCGTATCGCCCGGGTTGAGCAGCAACTCGGCAAGAAGGTTGACGGCATGATGGGCGCCGAGAGTGGTAACCACTTCCTCCGGCTCGCATCGGATGCCGCGGCTGACGGCGATATGTTTGGCGATCTGCTCTTCGAGGAGGGACGGGCGGAGGATCTCGCGATAGTTGACGATGCGAAAGTCGCCCTCGGCAAAGACCTCCTTCGTCAGCCGCGACCAGATGTGCACCGGGAACAGGCGGTGATCGGGCGAGGCCATGTGAAGATGTTGCGACCCGTCGTTGAGCGTCAGGGAATTGCGCCATGTCAACGCCTGGCCGCGATGCGAGACCAGCTTCTCGAACCGGTCGGAGACCACAACACCTTCGTGATGCACCTTGGACTTGCCGGCATCGCGCCTCGGCACGGTTTCCACATAGGTGCCGCTGCCGCGAGTGGAACTGAGGTATCCCTCCGCCACGAGCTGATCGAGTGCCGTCACGACGGTGAAACGGGAAACCCCCAGGCTTTCCGACAGCACGCGGGACGAGGGTATGCGCGTCCCGCCCGGTATAGCGCCGGACAGGATCATCTGTCGCAACCCGTCATAGAGTTGCAGGTACAATGGCCTCGCGCTGTCGGCGTCGAGGATCAATCCGTCCAGGCTGGACCCGTCGATCGTGCGTGCGATGATGCGCCTCCCGTATGTCACGGGCGTTACAAGTGGACTGGTCGAATTTGCGATTTCTGGCCATGTATACAGCACGCTTGCCGGTTCATATCCATCCCGGATTTCAAAAAGGCGCCACCGGACGGGCCAAGCCCGTCTCACCTGGCCGTATCGGGGGATTATCGATGGATGAACTTGCCTACCTCTCCGGCCTCGTTGCTAAGGGCCGGGTCTCGCGTCGGGATTTTCTCGGGCGCAGTGCTTTCCTCGGCCTGAGCATAGTCGCCGCGGGCTCCCTGCTGTCGACTGCCGTGCGGGCAGAAGGCCCTGTGCGTGGCGGAACGATCAAGGTCGGCATGCAGGGCGGCGCGTCGAGCGACAGCCTCGACCCCGGCCTCGCCACCAATCAGGTGACCGCGATGGTCAACCACCTGTGGGGCGAAACGCTCGTCTGGCTGGCGCCGGACGGTTCGCCCATTCCAGTCCTGGCCGAAGAATGGCGTTCCTCGCCCGACGCCAAGACGTGGACATTCAAAATTCGCAAGGACGTGCAGTTCCACGACGGCAAGACGCTGACGCCCGATGACGTGGTCGCAACGATCGAACGGCATTCGGACGAAAACGCAAAATCAGGCGCGCTCGGCATCCTCAAGGGCATCGAGACCGTCAAGGCTGATGGCGATTCCGTAGTCTTCACGTTGAAGGAAGGCAATGCCGACATGCCCTTCCTGATGATCGACTATCATCTGGTGATCCAGCCAAACGGCGGGAAAGACAACCCGGCCGCCGCAATCGGCACCGGCCCCTACAGGATTGTCGGCAGCGAAGCAGGCGTGCGCTACAACGCCGTCCGTTTCGACGGTTACTGGGAAGGCGACAAGGTGGGCTTTGCCGAACAGGTGGAGATCGTCGTCATCAACGATGCGACGGCGCGTATCGCGGCCATGCAAAGCGGCCAGGTGCACATGATCAACCGCATCGAGCCGAAAACCGTCGCGCTGCTCAAGAACATGAAGAAGGTGACGATCAAGAACATTTCGGGCCGCGGCTTCTATCCCTTCAACATGTTCTGCGACACGGCGCCCTTCGACAATGCGGACCTGCGCCTCGCCCTGAAATATGCGATGGACCGCGAGACCATGATCGACCGTATCCTGCAGGGCTACGGCTCGCTCGGCAACGACACGCCAATCAATAGGGCCTATCCGCTCTACGAAGAAATCGAGCAGCGGACCTACGATCCGGAAAAAGCCGCCTTCCATTTCAAGAAGTCGGGCCATGACGGCAGCATCCTGCTGCGCACGTCGGAGGTCGCCTTTCCGGGCGCGGTGGATGCCGCGGTCCTCTATCAGGAAAGCGCCAAGAGGGCCGGCATCGACATCGAGGTCAAGCGCGAGCCCGGTGACGGATATTGGTCGAACGTCTGGAACGTCCAGCCCTTCGCCACCTCCTACTGGGGTGGCCGGCCGACGCAGGACCAGATGTATTCCACAGGCTATATTTCGACGGCGGACTGGAACGACACGCGCTTCAAGAACCAGGCCTTCGACAAGCTGGTGATCGCCGCGCGCGCCGAACTGGACGAGGCGAAGCGGCGCGCAATGTACCGCGACATGTCGGTGATCATGCGCGACGAAGGCGGCCTGATCGTGCCGATGTTCAACGACTTCATCGATGGCGTCAGCGAGAGTATCCAGGGTTGGGTGGACAATCCCGCCGGCGAACTGATGAACGGTGATGCACCGCTGCGGTGCTGGCTCAGCGCCTGAGCAAGCATGCAAGACACCGACCCAATCCGCCGCCTTGCCTGGCGGCGCATCCCGCCAGCACCGTTCATGGACAGCCAATGCCCCTTCGCAACAAACTCCTGCTCATCATCCTCGACGGCCAGCCCTGGCGCAACGCCCGACGGCTGATGGGCAATCTGGAGGGCTGGGTGCAGACCGGCGAGGCACGCGTGTGGAAGATGCGCTCCGTGCTTCCGTCCACATCGGCATCCTGCTACGCCTCGATCCACACCGGCGTGCCGCCGCAGGTCCATGGCGTTCTCTCAAACGAGACGCTCTTCCGTGTCGATCAGCCGGATATCTTTTCCGAAGTGACCAAAGCCGGCGGCAAAACCGGCGCGGTGACCCATTCCTTCTGGTCGACCTTCTTCCAGCGTGCGCCCTTCGACATGGTGCAGGACATCGAATACGACAATTCCGATGGCCCGATCCATCACGGCCGTTTCCATACGATGGCGGGCTACAACCACCAGAACCAGATGACGCCGAGCGACCTCGATCTCTTCGCGACGCTCACCATGCTGACCGAGCGCCATGCCATCGATTACGGCATACTGCATACCTGCACGCTCGACAGCATGGGCCACCGCTACGGCCAGGATTGCGGGCAGATGGACGTCGCCTGCTTCACCATCGATGCCCAGCTCGCCGCCTTCCTGCCCCGCTGGCGCAAGGCAGGTTACGAGGTGATCGTGACGGCCGACCACGGCCAGTCGAACCGTGGCCACCATGGTGGCCGCGACGACGAGATGCAGGACGTCGCCTTCTATTGGTTCGGCGGTGGCGAGGGCCCGACCGAAGATGCGCTCCTGGACCAACTCCAACTCGCGCCGACCATCCTGTCTAGACTGGGTGTTGATCTGCCAGGCAGCATGAAGTCAAAGGCGATTTTCGATTAGCTTGCTCGCAGGAAGGAAAAGGGCGCTTAAGTAAGAAAGCTCTTAATGGGATATCAACGTTCGAATCCTGCTTCCCACAACGGGTAAGGCTTTGAATTCTTTAAGCCGGCGGCATAGTCACAGTGAAACGCCCGAGACGATCGTCTCGGGCGCCAGAAATAATCCGTCTCTGCAGGAAGCTGAGGCTCCGCCAATACGTTCAGAGTGCCTTTGAGCTCTCTCGCTCCACGTGCGCATAGCGCTCTTCAAGAAGCGCGAACAGCCGGTCGGCATCAACGTCCGTCATGACGAAGCAGTTCGGCGCACGACCGGCGAGCTCCCGTTTGGTCACACTGACAACGCTCTGGCCGATGGCAAGCGGCGAAACGCAGTCCACTTCGACAAAACCTTGAACACCGGAGAAGATTGCAGGCTCGATGAGATAAGCGATAACGCATGGGTCGTGCAGGCACGGGTCTCCCGCGCCATATGCGTTCAGCATGTCGGCGATGATGCCGCCGATCCGGCCGAGGCTCTTTAAACGCTCCGTCCGTTCCTGCGTGATGATCGCCTTGTGGGTAACATCGAGGCCGAACATGATCATCGGGATGCCCGAAGCCATAACGGCCTGGGCGGCATGGGGATCAAAGTAGAAGTTGAATTCCGCGCGCTCCTTGATGTTTCCAGGGCAGAAAGCCGCTCCCCCCATGAAAACGATGCGCCTGATCAGCGGTGCGATTCCGGGATCGATCGAGAGGGCAACCGCGATGTTGGTCATGGGGCCGAGCACTGCAAGGGTCACCTCGCCGGGCGCGGCGCGCACCTGATCAATGATGAACTGGACGGCCGTGCGTTCGGCGGGTGCAGAGGCCGGCTTCGGCAGACCGATATCCCCAAGCCCATCATCACCATGCACGGTGACGCCGGCGCGTTCTGGATAAAGCAGCGGGCGGCCGCAGCCCTGGAAGACCGGGATGTCTGTTCGGTTGGCGAGCTCGCAGATCAGCCGGGCGTTGGCCTCCGTCTTTTCGAGCGGGATGTTGCCAGCGACTGCGGTAATGCCGAGGATCTCGACCTCGCTCGATCCAAAGGCAAGCAGAATGGCTGCGGCGTCGTCGACGCCCGGGTCACAATCGATGATAATACGTTCGGTCATTCAACGTTCTTTCGTATAAGGTATGCCGCCGGCCTTCGGAGGGATGGCGCGGCCCATGAAGCCGGCCAGCAAAACCACCGTGAGGACATAGGGGAGAGACTGGACGATCTGGGTGGAAAGCGCCGGCCCCAACCCGAAATCGAAGGCCTGGAAGCGGATCGACAGGGCTTCCAGGAAGCCGAAGAGAAGGCAAGCGAAGAGAACGGGAACCGGCCGCCACTTCGCGAAGATCAATGCCGCCAGGGCCATGTAACCCTTGCCAGCGGACATTTCCCGCACGAAGCCCGCCGACTGGGCGACCGAGAGATAGGCCCCGGCAATGCCGCAGAGGATCGCCCCGCAGAGCAGCGCACGGTAGCGCAGCCAGTCCACGGAAATGCCGGCCGTATCGACAGCGGCGGGGTTTTCACCGACGGCGCGAAGGCGAAGGCCGAACCGCGTGTGATGGAACACCCACCACGTCACCGGCACGGCCGCGAAGGCGACATAGACGAGGATATTGTAGCCTGAGATCAGGTCGGCATAGATCGCGCCGACGACGGGGACCGAGCGCATCTCCTCGGCAAAGGGCAGCACCACGGTGGGAAAGCGCGCCGCCGGCTGGAGTTGCGGCGTCCTGCCGCCGAGCGCAAACCAACCTACCGCAAGGAGAACCGTCAAGCCGGACGAGATGAAGTTGATTGCCACACCTGAGATGATCTGATTGCCCTGGTGCGTCACCGACGCGAAGCCATGGACGAGGCTGAGAAGGACGGCGACGAGGATCGCAAAGACTAGGCCGATCCAGGCGGAATCGAACTGATAGGCGGCTGCCGCCGCAGCGAAGGCTGCAAACAGCATCTTGCCCTCGAGCCCGATATCCCAAACGCCCGAACGTTCGGAAAAGAGACCAGCCAGTCCGCACAGGACAAGGGGCACCGACAGGCGGAGCGTCGAGCTCAGGAGAAGAACAATGGTGGTGAGGAATTCCTGCATCGCTCAGGCCTCCCGTTTCGAAAAGCGGAAGAGATCGACCAGTGAATAGACCGAGCTTCGGAACATCAGGCTCAACGCACCGGCAAAGAGAATGACCAGCCCCTGGATCAGCATGATCAGTTCCCGCGTGACGTTGGGCATCCAGAAGGAGATTTCGGCGCCGCCCTGATAGAGGACGCCGAAAAGGACTGAGGCGACGGCGATGCCGACTGGATGGCCGCGCCCCATGAGAGCGACCGCAACGCCAACCAGACCGATGCCGGCGGGAAAATCGAGCTGCAACTTGCCGAGGTCTCCCATCAGTATGTTCACGCCGGCAAGGCCTGCTAGCGCGCCTGAGATCAACATGCAGACGATGGTGATCTTGACATAACTGATGCCAGCATTGCGCGCCGCCGCCGGGTTGGCGCCGGTCGCGCGGATCTCGAAGCCGAGCTTGGTCTTCCAGATGAGGACCCAGACGAAGATAGCGGCCATGATGGCGATGAACAGGCTTACATTGAGCGGCGCGGTGCCGATATTGACGGGCAGTATCTCACCCAGCTTCGGCACGAGGCCGCCGGCATCGAAAAGGCGCGTCTGCGGCGCCATGCTGCCCGGTTCCTTGATCAGGTTGACCAGTACATAGATCATGACCGACGAGGCGATGAAGTTGAACATGATCGTCGTGATGACGAGATGGCTGCCGCGCCTTGCCTGCAGATAGGCCGGGATGAAGGCCCAGGCCGCGCCGAACAGCATACCGGCTGCCGCTGCAGGCACGAGCGTCACGTACCAGGGAACGAATTTGTCGAGTGCCAGGCATACCAGCGCGATGCCGAGCCCGCCGAGATAGGCCTGCCCTTCCGCGCCGATCGTGAAGAGGCCTGCATGGGAGGCTACCGCGACTGCCAGCCCTGTGAACATGAAGCTGGTGGCGAAGTAGAGCGTAAAGCCGATCCCCTCGCCCGAGCCCAGCGCCCCGCTGACGAGATAGCCCACTGCCTCCAGCGGGTTCTGACCGACGAAGAGAACCACAAGCCCCGAAATAAGCAGTGCGACGGCGACATTCATGAGCGGCAGGATCGCGAAATCGACGATCTGCCTTATGTTGAGAAAGCTGGGCACTAGCCTCTCCCTTGATCTTCTTGGGTGACACCGGCCATGAGCAGACCAAGCTCACGTTCCGAGGCATCCGGGCTCGCCTCGCCAACGATCGCACCGTCAAACATGACGAGGATGCGATCGGAGAGCGCCCTAATTTCGTCGAGTTCCACCGAAACGAGGAGGATCGCCTTGTTCTGGTCGCGCAGTTCGATCAGGCGTCGATGGATGAATTCGATGGCGCCGATATCGACGCCACGCGTCGGCTGGCCAACGAGCAGCATTTCAGGATCATGCTCGATCTCGCGTGCCAGCACGATCTTCTGCTGGTTGCCGCCCGAAAAGAGCGAGGTGCGCAGATCGGGATTGGGCGGACGGATGTCGTAGTCGGAAATATAGTCCTGCGCATAGTGCTGGAGCTGGGAGCGCTTCAGCAGAGGACTCGTGCCGAATTCCGGTCGGCGGTGATAGCCGAGGCTGGCGTTTTCCCGCAGTGGGAACGACAGGATGAGGCCGATTGCGTGCCGGTCCTCCGGCACATGGGCAACGCCCGCCGCCCGGCGCCTGAACGGATCGGCGGCGATCTCCTCGCCGTTGAGCAGAACCGTGCCGGATTCCGGCACACGGTTTCCGGCCAGCGCCTCGAGAAGCTCGGTCTGTCCATTGCCGGCCACGCCGGCGATGCCGACGATCTCGCCGGCGCGAACAGAAAGCGAGACGTCCTTGACCATGCGCACGCCGCGCTGGTCGCGCACGTTCAGCCCTTTTACGTCGAAGACGACCTCGCCTGGCGTCGACGGCGACTTGTCGACACGCAGCAGCACCCGGCGGCCGACCATCAGCTCGGCAAGGCTTTCCTTCGTCATCGATGCCGTCGGGGCGGTGGCGATCAGTTCGCCCCGCCGCATGACCGATACCGTGTCCGTCGCATCCATGATCTCACGCAGCTTGTGTGTGATGAGGATGACGCTCTTGCCCTCGTCGCGCAGGCGCCTGAGAATGCGGAACAGGTGATCGGCCTCACTCGGCGTCAGCACGCCCGTTGGCTCATCGAGGATGAGGATGCGCGCCTGACGATAGAGCGCCTTGAGGATTTCCACGCGCTGCTGGACGCCGACCGGCAGGTCTTCCGTGACCGCTTCCAAATCGACCTGCAGTTCGTACTCCTTCGCAAGTCGCTGAAGCTCAAGCCGCGCCTTGCGCCGGCTGGAGGAGAGAAATGCGCCCTCTTCCGCGCCGAGGATGATGTTTTCCAGAACGGTGAAGTTTTCGACCAGCTTGAAGTGCTGATGAACCATGCCGATGCCATGGGCGATCGCAGCACGGCTGTCGGGAATGCCGACCTCCTTGCCGTCGACGCGGATCGAGCCGGAATCGGCCTGATAGAAACCATAGAGAATGGACATCAGGGTCGATTTTCCGGCGCCGTTCTCTCCCACGATCCCGTGGATGCTGCCGGCCTTTACGGAGAGGTTTACATCCTTGTTGGCGACGACGGGGCCAAAACTCTTATTGATGCCGGAAAGCTCCAGCACTAGCCGCACGGAACCGATTTCTGCTTCCATGGCCTCCTCCAGACTATGCTTTGGATGGGCAGACGCAGAAACGCCTGCCCAACCATTTCTCAGAGAGGGCACTTGTCGTCCGACATGTAGTCGTGGACCTTGAGGGTGCCGGCGGCGATCTCGTCCTTCGCTTTCTTGGCGGCCGCCTCGACTTCCGGCGTGATCAGGCTGCGGTTATGCTCGTCCAACGCCCAATCGACGCCGTTTTCAGCAAGACCGAGCGATTGCACGCCGCCGGTGAACTGGCCTTCCTTGGCATCCTTCAATGCATTGTAGACGGCAACGTCGACGCGCTTGACCATCGAGGTCAGCATGACGCCGGGGTGCATATAGTTCTGGTTGGAATCGACCCCGATCGCAAATTTACCGGAATCGGCAACCTTCTGGAGAACGCCGATGCCCGTACCGCCGGCAGCGGCGAAGATGACGTCCGCGCCCTGCCCCATCTGGGACGCAGCAATCTCACCACCCTTGACCGGGTCGTTGAAGGCAGCGTTCGTCGTACCGGTCATGTTGCGGATGATATTGGTTGCACCGCCGGCCGACGCGCCCTGCGCATAGCCGCAACCGAACTTGCGGATAATCGGGATATCCATGCCGCCGATGAAGCCAACGGCCTTGCTCTTGGAGGAGAGGGCCGCGATCAGGCCAACCACGTAGGAGCCCTGTTCTTCCTTGAATGTAACCGACCGGACATTGGGAAGGTCGACCACGTCATCGAGCATCACGAAGTCGATATCGGGAAATTCCTTGGCAACTTTGGCGAGCTGGTCCTTGTAACCGAAATTCGTGACGATAACCGGGCTGAAGCCTCGGCTTGCAAAGTTGCGAATGCCTTGTTCCGCCTGGGAATCGGCCTGCGCCTCGAAGTCTCGGTAGCTGGAACCGGTATCCGCCTTGAATTTTTCCGCGCCGGTATAGGCCATCTCGTTGAACGACTTGTCGAACTTACCGCTCGTTCCATAGACGATTGCCGGGTTGAAATCGGCAGCAGCCGCGCCCGCCGTCATCGCCGCCAAGGCAACCGTCACCATAAGATGTTTCAGCATTGTCATTTCCCTCCCTGGAAGCCGAAGCGTGTCGCCCGGCGAGACCGATCCTAATGTCTATACAAATTACAGCTGGACTGTTCGCTGTCAAGAGCAATCCCGCCGATTTGAGGTCAGTTAAACGTGTACCTAAACGCAGGTAAACGTGTACTTTGGCGACACCAAAGGCGTCAAGGTCTCTCGTAGCGTGAGCTAAAATAACGTCGACGTCATGAGGAATCCGGCCCATTTCAGCGGAAGCGAAATAAGTTGAGCCAGCACAAGAACTAGCGTCCGCCGGGAGTGATCGACGCACCTGAATAGGAAGGTGCCATATGCAGGCCGGCACGGCCTGAATATCGATCGCTCCTAAGTCGTGGTGCGGCTGACGACCGTGGGCATGATCGTGATGGCTTCGACCTTGCGGTTCGGATCATCGAGGAAATCGATGAGGGCAGTCGTCGCGACACGGGCCGAATGAGCAATGCGCCGGTCCACGGTCGAGAGCGGATGCTCCAGCAGCGGAGAAAGATAGATATTGTCGAAGCCGATAACGGCACAGTCTTCCGGCACGCGCCGGCCACGCTCGCGCAGGGCCACCATCGCGCCGATCGCCAGCATGTCGTTCATGCAGCAGATTGCCGTGAAATCGGTTCGCTTCAGCAGGTCCAGCGTCGCCTGATGACCGAACCGGTGCTGGAACTCCTTGCAACGGATCAGCTCGGGATCGAAGGCAATGCCGGCTTGCGCGAGTGCATCCTTATATCCCGAAAGGCGGATTTGCGTATTCGACCGGTGCGGCGCACCGCTAAGGAAGGCAATGCGGGTGTGGCCCTTTTCGATCAGGTGGCGGGTCGCCTGAAACGCGCCGCTGCGATAATCCGTATCGACCGTCGTAACGAGCCGCGCCACCGGCCCGATCTCCCGATCCATGCAGACGACGGGTATACACAAGGCGTCCAGAAGCTCCGTATCGGGTATGACGTCACTGGCCGCGAGCAGGATGCCATCGACGCGGTGTCCCCCGAAGGAGGCCAGATGCGCCGTCTCGATCTCCGCTATGCCCTCGGAATTACAGACGAGCGTCGTATAGCCACGCAGGCGCGCCGCATCGTCGCACGCCCGCACCAGCTCGGTGAAATAGGGATTGAGGATATCGGGAACGATGATGCCGATGACATGCGACTTACGCGTCACAAGCGAGCGGGCCAGCGAATTCGGCGTATAGTTCAACTCGCGGGCCAGCGACAGGACCTTCTGACGCGTCTCCTCCCCAATCACCGAATCCTTCCGGTTCAGCACCTTCGACACTGTCGCAGTCGAGACCCCGGCGAGCCTTGCAATGTCTTTGATCGTTACCGCCACTATTCCCACCGCCGCAAACCGAGCCAAATATCGGCCGATCCAGAGATTCGTCTATCTCGCCAGCAGATAGAATGTCCATACATTGACCACCAAGTCTCTTTGCGTAGTGCTCCGCGCGCGGATTGGCAGGTCATCAGCCAGCTGCAAATCCGGCGCGCGCCTCTCGCCACGAGGAGGGTAATGTAGGGCGACCAACGTGATCCGCGCTTCACAAGTCACGACATCTACCGGAGGTTATGGCTTGAGAGGCTGTTAAGCTCTTGATAGGATGTGAGCCCGCGTATAGCGGAATGGAACAGCTGGAAAGCTTTGATGATGAGCGCGAGAAGCCCAGAAAGGCGTTCACCAGGCTTCCAGATTCGCGTGCCAAACCAATCAAAGCGTACCCATACCACCGTCGATCTGCAACTCGGCGCCGACGGTGAAACTTGCTTCATCGGACGCTAGGAAAACCACTGCCTTGGCGACTTCAGAGGGGGCACCGAAACGGGCGGCGGGGACCTGTGCCAACACACCGGCAGCCATCGCATTGAGCCCTTCTTCCGAAAGGCCGAGCTTGCCGTAAAGCGGCGTGGCTATCGGGCCGGGGCTGACGGCATTGACGCGGATACCACGGCCGATCAACTCGCCGGAGAGTGTGCGTGCCATTGAGAGCAGTGCTGCCTTGCTGGCACCATAGACGCTCGAGGTCGGCATGCCGACATGGGCATTGACTGAAGTGTTCAGCACGATCGAGGCCGGGTTACTGAGGATCGGCAGCAGCGCCTGGACGAGGAAGAACGGCCCCTTGACGTTGATATCGAAGGTGCGGTCGAAACCGGCTTCGTCCCAGTTTTCGATGGGCCGGAGATCGGCAACACCGGCGTTGATGAAGACGATATCAAGCTTGCCGAAGGTCGTTTCTATCTCGGCGGCGACCGTGTTCTGTGCGTTCACGTCACTGGCATCGGCACGGATGATCATGACATCGTTACCCAGTTCCGCGCGAGCGGCCTCGATGGTTTTGGGGTTGGTGCCGGTGATGGCAACGCGGGCGCCTTCAGCCAGGAACTGTTTGGCGGTTTCGAGGCCAATGCCGCTGGTGCCACCGGTAATCAGGGCGGTTTTGTTTGCGAGACGCATCATGGCGGTAATCCTTTTCAGATCAATGAGTTATTTGGTAGGGCAAGACCGGTCGGCGTATCTTCTGTCTTCGTCAGGCCGTTTGCTTGAAGGAAACATGGTTTTTTTCTCGCGTTCTGATTAGCTTGCAGATATCGGTTTTATTTTCCGGAATTTCCGAACGATGATGAAACTTGAAGGCATTGCCGCATTCGTTGCCATCAGCGAAGCGGGCTCGATCAGCGAGGCCGCACGGCGGCTGCGGCAGTCAAAATCCGTCGTAAGTGAAAGGCTGGCAGAGCTGGAGCGGGCGCTTGACGCAAAGCTGGTTCACCGGACGACACGACGGCTGACGCTCACAGAAGATGGCGGTGCGTTTCTGGAGCGCGCCCGGCGAATTATCGGCGATGTGGAGAGTGCTGCAGCAGATATGGCCGAACGGCGCGGCGCCATGGTTGGCCCCTTACGTATCTCCGCGCCGGTAACCTTCGGGCGGATGCATCTGGGACCGGCACTCTATCCGTTTCTGGCCGCGCATCCGCATATCGAATTGACACTCGATCTTGACGACCGCCGGGTGGATGCAAGCTCGGGCGGGTTCGATGCCGTCATCCGCAATGGCCCTCTCATCGACTCGAGGCTGATGGCCTGGAAGCTGGCGCCCAGTCGCCGCGTTCTATGCGCCTCACCCGACTACATTGCCGAGCATGGCGCGCCGCGTTCGATCGATGAGCTTGCCGGCCACAAGGGCATTTTCTATACCAATCGCGGCGTTGCCGACTGGCGCTTTCCACGAACCGCCGTAGGCAGTCCAGGATCGGATGCCATCGTTGTGCATGGGCGGTTGGGACTAGGGCTCAACAATGGCGACATGATCCGCGACGCGGCAATTGCCGGTCTCGGTATTGCCCTGCTGCCGATGTTCATCGCCGGACCGGCGATAAAGGATGGCAATCTTTTGCCCATCGAAATCGGCATGCACCCCGAAGATGAGTTCATCTACATGGCACACCCCGAAGGCCGAAATCCTTCGGCCAAATTGCGGGCACTGGCCGATCACCTGCGCACTGCTTTCGGCAGTCCGCCTTATTGGGATCTTTCGGAACGATAACACTCGAATGTAGCACGGGGCCTAGTCTTTGGCTCTTGAACAGATACGAATGCGCAGGAGCGACAACGAGCATCACCGGCACATTGATCAGGAAGACCGAGCCCCAGCAGAAATGCTCGAGCAATACGCCCCCGATCATCGGACCGACGGCAGCATCCACGAGATCATCGCTCTGGCTGTGGCGGTCACCACCGTTGCAACGGCTGCATCGCCGTCCACGCAAAGAAGGCCGTTGAACTCGGTGCGACTGAAGGCGAGATCGCGGAGGCGCTGGGTGTCGCCGTTGCGCTGAACGAAGGAGCGGCATTGAGGTACTCGGCTCGTCTCTTCGATGCGATCGCGAGCCGTCCGCAGAAATGATGAAGATTATGAGCGCGCCTGTTAGGTAGGCGCGCTCATAAACGAGCTAAATTATCTGTTGAAGGGAATCGGATTGTTGGCGCCCATCATCAATTTATGTGGAGCATCACCTTTCCAGTGTTCTTCTATACCTCCGCCTGGATGGTGCATAGATCCAATCTCGCGTTGATAGACCTGCAATAGATCCCGATTTATAGCAGGGGTAGCAATCTCACGCGTCGCTATACGACGACAACCCGATTGCCGGGATTGGGCCCTGTTTTCAGCCGGTCGAGCGCTTCCGGCAACGCCTGGAAGGCGGCGGCCTCGATGATCTGCGGATCGAATCGACCATCGACAATGTCCTTGGCGATGGCAGCACCGGCAGCGACGAGATTGCCCCATTGCCGGTCATCCGCATGGCTGTGCATGGCGTTGAGACCGACCTCGTGCAGCGAGATCGTCGTCGTGAAGGCCGGTAGTGGCGCCTGTTCCTGCCGGTCCTGGATGCAGACGAGATGGCCATTTGCCGTCAACAGCGGCGCAAGCGACGTGGCGTGAGTGCCACTCACCATATCGAAGACCGCCTGCAGTGGCTGGACACGCGTCTTTTCCTGGATTTCCTCACGCCAGGCCGAACGGTTATAATCCGTCGCGGTCGCGGCACCGAGGCGCCGCACTCTCTCAGCTTGTGCTGCGGATGAGACGGCATGGACGATCCAGCCGCGAGCGCGGGCAAGCTGCAGCAGCGCGCCGCCGACAGCACCGGAGGCCCCGGTCACCAGGACATGCGCGCCGGGGCCGAGCGGAACCTTGGAGATCGCCTGGAAGGCCGTTAGCGCCGGGCACGGGATGGTGGCCGCAGCGACGAAGGGCAGTGCTGCCGGCAGCGGAATCAACGCTCGCGCCGGCACGACTGTATATTCGGCAAAGGAACCGGGCCGCACGAGATCGTTGTGATAGGCGACCCGAGCACCGGACGCGATATGCTGCACTCCCTCGCCCAGCTCCTCCACCTCACCGGCGCCGTCGACGCCCGGAATGTGCGGCCATTCCCAGGCCGGATGACCCCACTCGATGAACTTCCAGTCGACAGGATTGAGGCCAATGGCGCGGTTGCGCACCAGCGCCTCTCCTTTGCCTGGCTTTGGCCGCGGTCGCTCTTCCAGCCGCAGAACGCCAGGCGCGCCGGTTTCGTGATGGACCCAAGCTTTCATTGCATTCTCCTTTCAGCAAACAGAATAGCCGCCATCGATCGGCAGCATGGTGCCCGTGACATAGGCTGCATCAGGCGACAGCAAGAAGCGGATGACCGAGGCGACCTCGGACGGCTGCGCCCAGCGACCCATCGGGATGCGGCCGTTGATGCGCTGGGCGCGCTCGCTGTCCGATCGCGCCCGCGCCGACATGCGAGTCTCCACCCAACCCGGCGCCACGGAATTCACCCGGATCCCCTTCGGTGCCCAGGCAACGGCCATCGAGCGCGCAAGAGCGGCGACCGCGCCTTTGCTCGCCGTATAGGCCGGCGCACCGGCGGAGCCGAATATCGCCCACATCGAGGCGAGCATGACGATCGCGCCACCCACTGTTTCCAGCCGCGGCAGGAGGGCATTTGCGAGCGCAAAGCCGGCGCTGACATTGACCTGCATCACCGCATCGAAATCGGCGGTCTGCCATTCCCGCTCATGACGCAGAATACCCGCGCAATGGACAAAGCCGTGCAAATCCGTCTCACCGGCCAGCGCGGGAAGGATGGCGGCCGTATCGGTGACATCGGCCCGATGAAAGCGGATAGCCGGCGGCAGATCGTCGTCGCAGTCTAAACCGACGGCAATGACCCTCCAACCTTCCGAAAGGAGACGTTCGGCCGTAGCGCGGCCGATACCGGTGCCACCACCGGTGATGAGCGCAAGCGGGGCGGTCATGCGCAGGCACTCCGCGCCGGGGCCTTCTCTTCCACACGGAGGATGGCGTCGATCAGTGCTTCGGCATCGAGGATTAACGGCAGATTTTTGATGTGCCGTACGGCGAGCGTCGCCTCGGCGACGGCCGCGAGTTGCGCACGCGACGGCACAGCGACACCCATTTCCTGCAACGACAGCGGCAGGCCGACGACGTTGTAGAGGCGTACCAGCTCTGGCGGCGGCTCGAAACCCAGCGCCTCGAAATGCACGATCAGTGCCCAGGCCACCTGGATGCCGTGCAACACGTCGCCGCCACCGGGCAGAAGCGGAATGCCGCGCGTCAGCGCATGGGGCAGCGAGAGGCCGCCACTTTCGAAGCCAAGCCCGGCCATAAGGATCATTGCCTCCACGGCTGCATCGAAATCCTCGGTGACGTTTCCCGTTCCGACCACCGCCCAGGCGCCGGCGCCGTGGCGCATCAGCGTCTCGTAGCAGGTGTCTGCGATTTGATGGGCAAGGCGCGTCGAACGCGCCAGGAACATCGTTCCCCCACCGCTGTTGAAGCACGCTTCCGCCTCGAATTTCTTGGCGAGCGCATCGCCCATTCCAGCGCGGAACAGTGCCTTGGGCGCCTTGGAAAGGATATCAGTATCGACGATGACGAAATCCGGGTTGCGCATGAGATGGCGCACTTCGAGCATCCGGTGCCCATCCTCGTAGAGCACAAAGTTCTTCGAGGTCGGCGCGTCGTTGGAAGCGACTGTCGGCAGGGTAATGAGACCGGAGCCGAGTTGTTCGGCCAGCGCCTTGCCAGCATCGATCGCCCGGCCACCACCGGCCGCGAGCACCGCAGCGACCGCGCCGTCGAGCTGCGCCTGCAATTCCGCGCCGGTGGCCGCGCCGAGATGTCCGGCAAAGGACAGGATTTGAAGCTCGACACCGGCGGCTGCACAGCTTTCCTCCAGCTGCCCGGCCAACATGTCGCGGATCGTCGCGTCGATGACGAGCACGGCGCGCGCGCCGAGCGTCGCGGCGCAATCCCCCACCAATCGCCAGGCGCCCTGGCCCTGGATATAACGTCCCGGTGCACCGAAGACGGTGACGCCCGTATCGAACATCTCCATGATGGGTTTGTGTTGCAACGGCATTTGGTTCCCTCCGCGTATTCAAGTTTACATGATATATGATATATTTTAAGACAGATGCTGCACTCACTCGGAGGAGATCATCAATGGATCGACGTATTACCGGCACGACCCGCGTCATCGTGCACCTCGCCTACCCGTCCCACCACCTGCGCACCCCGAAGCATTTCAATGCGTATTGCGCGCAAACCGGCCTCGACGCGGTTCTCGTGCCCTGGCAGGTCGCGCCGGAAAACCTCAGCGCAGCCTTCGACGGATTGCGCCGTATCGAAAGCCTTGCGGGCGTCATCGTCACCATCCCGCACAAGACAAGCGTCGCCGGCCTCTGCGACAGCCTTTCCGAAACGGCCGGTTTTCTCGGCGTCGCCAATGTCGCGCGGCGATTGCCGGATGGCCGCTTCCACGGCGAGATGTTCGACGGTGCCGGGTTCGTTCAGGGCCTTATGCGTGAAGGCCACGTCATTCAGGGTCGCAAGGCCTTGCTGGTCGGTGCCGGCGGCGCGGCGACCGGCATTGCCGAGGCGCTGGTGCGCGGCGGCGTCACCCGCCTTGCCATCGCAAACCGATCCGCTGAAAAAGCAGAAGAACTCGCGATGCGACTGCGCGGCGCCTTTGCCGGTCGCGACATCATTACCGCGCCCGCCGATGCCACCGGTTTCGATCTCATCGTCAACGGCACATCGCTCGGCATGAAGCCGGGCGACGCCATGCCGGTCCCTGCCGAAACGCTGGAGGCCGGCGCGCTGGTCGCCGAGGTCGTGATGGAACCCGACGTCACGCCCCTGTTGCGGCTGGCGGCGGAGCGGGGATGCGTGGCCCATAAGGGTGTGCATATGATCACCGGTCAGATCGAGTTGCTGGCAAGATTTCTGCTGGAAGAGCCGGGCGCCTGAGCGCCCGGCAACGCTTCAGGTTCGTTTCGCTTCGCCGCTGACGTTCTGCAGCAGAACCGCGAAGACGATGATGACGCCCTTGATGATCTGCTGCGGATAGGCCGGCACCGACAGAAGGTTCATGATGTTGCCGATGAGGCCGAGGATGAGCACGCCGATCATCGTGTTGACCACCGAGCCCTTGCCGCCCGACAGCAAGGCTCCGCCGATGACACAGGCCGCAATCGCATCGAGTTCCAGACCGAAGCCGGTATTGGCTGTGCCGACCGCCGTGCGCGCCGTCGCCACCACGCCGGCAAGCGCCGACAGTCCGCCAGCGATGACGTAGACGAGGAACTTGTAGCGGGCGACGGGAATGCCGGCGAGGCGCACGGCAACCTCGTTCGAGCCCGTGGCGATGGCGAGACGACCGAACTTGCTCTGCGCCATCAGCGTTACGAAAAGCACCACGAAGACCAGCGCGACAAGAACTGGCCAAGGCATGCCGATGCCGGGCACCGCGCTGCTGCCAAAAGCACGCATGAGATCCGCCGCCCCTGTGTCACGCGGGAAGCGTACCGGCTGGCCGTTCGACATCATGAAAGCGATTCCGCGTGCAACCGTCATCATGGCAAGCGACGCGATGAACGGCGCCATGCGGAAGACGGAGACGAGCACGCCCGTAACCGCACCCAGCAGGGCGCCGGCGGCAATCGCAGCGACGATGCCGGTCAGCAGACCGACCGCTGCCTGATCCGGCAGGTACGGCAGCAGCATGGCAATGACCATGGCGCCGATCGCTGCGAGAGCGCCGACCGACAGGTCGATGCCGCCTGTCAGGATCACGAGCAGCATGCCGATGGAAACCAGTGCCAGCGGCACCAGCTGACGCAGCAGGTTCCACAGGTTCTGCGGCGTCAGGAAGACATCCGACAGAAGCGTGGAGGCAACCACGAGCAGCGCCAGCATGAGGAAGATATTGTAGCGGATCAAAAACGTGGCGACGCCGGTTTTCTTCTGCATGAGGGTCACGCCTCCGTTCCCATGGCGAGGTCGATGATGGCCTCCTCGCTGATCTGATGTTTCTGAAGTTCGCCGGCGATCTGCCCCTGGCGCATGACGATGACCCGGTCGGACATGCCGATGACCTCCAGCATGTCCGAGGAAACCATGATGACTGCGGCGCCCGCCTCGGCGAGTTCGTTCATGACGCGGTAGATCTCGATCTTGGCACCGACGTCGACGCCGCGCGTCGGCTCGTCGAAAATGAGCACGCGGCACTTGGCGGCGATCCACTTCATGATCGCCACCTTCTGCTGGTTGCCGCCCGAAAGCGTTCCGGCGGAAATGTCGATGCCGGCGGATTTCAGCCGGAGCCCTCTCGCGATCTCCTCGACAGCGGCGATTTCCTCGCGATTGCGGATGAAGCCCAGGGCGGAGATAAAGGGATTGGCCGGCGTCATCATGGCGTTGACGCGGATCGGCAGGTCGAGCAGCACACCCTGATGCTTGCGATCTTCAGGCAACATGCCGATGCCATTGGCGACCGCCTGGCCCGGCGATCCGTTGACGATCTCTCGGCCCGCAAGCCGGATGCGGCCGAATTGAACCGGATCGGCACCGAAGATGGCGCGCATCGTTTCCGTGCGCCCGGCCCCGACAAGACCGCTGACACCAAGCACTTCGCCGGCCCGAACGGAAAACGAGATATCGCGCACCATCGGCCCGGCATTCAGCCCGTCCACCTCCAGCAAGGCGTCGCCGATCACGGCGTCTCTGCGAGGAAAGAGGTCGGAGAGTTCCCGGCCGATCATGTGGCGGACGAGGCTTTTCTGGTCGATCGCATCGATCGGCCAGCTGCCGACCGTCTGGCCGTCCTTCAGAACCGTAACACGGTCGCACAGCGTGAAGATTTCCTCCAGCCGGTGCGAAATATAGAGAATGCACACCCCGCGTTCGCGCAGCATGCGGATGAGGCGGAAAAGCTTTTCGGACTCGTGGTGGGTGAGCACGGCGGTCGGCTCGTCGAAAACGAGGATCGTGCTTTCGCGCGACAGCGCCTTGCAGATTTCCACCACCTGCTGGTAGGCGACCGGCAGTTCGCCGGCAGGCTGCATCGGGTCGATGTCCTCGAAGCCCATATCGGCGAGCAGCGTGCGAGTGCGACGCACCATGTCGGCCCATTGGACCCGGACACCCGGCTTTCCCAGTTCCTCGATCAACACGTTCTCGGCGACGGAC
The DNA here is from genome assembly GCF_022899935.1 of Shinella curvata. Taxonomy (GTDB): domain Bacteria; phylum Pseudomonadota; class Alphaproteobacteria; order Rhizobiales; family Rhizobiaceae; genus Shinella; species Shinella curvata. The sequence goes on along the minus strand of NZ_JALJCJ010000008.1, from coordinate 215,744 downwards.
AGGTGTCCGGCCAGGGAAAATTCCTGGTAGATGACCGATATGCCCTTGGCGATCGCATCATGCGGCGAAGTGATGTCGGCCGGCTTGCCGTCGAGATGGATTTCACCGGAATCCCGCCGATAGGCGCCGGCAAGCACTTTCATCAGGGTGGATTTTCCCGCCCCGTTCTCTCCCATGAGGCCATGAACCTCACCGCCGAACGCTTCGATGCTTGCGCCCTGCAGCGCCGCGACGCCGCCGAAGGCCTTGTCGATCTGCAACATTGAAAGATGCATCTGCTTCTCCTCCCGGAAGGCACCGCCGGTTGCCCGGCGATGCCTCATTCACATCAGCCGCGGATCTGCGAGATCGTACGGAAGGGCGGGACCTCGTACTTGAAGAACGGGTTCGCCTGGTCGGGATCGATGAGGCCCTCGACATTGTCCTTGGTGATGATCTCGGACGGGAAATAGGAGCCGAGCGGCAGGTCGTTGGCGTCGAAGCCGTTGCGGAAGATCTCGTTGATCAGCACCATCACGCCCTCGCCCGTGGCGCGGCCGCTGTTGGCGCCGGTCACGAGGAGATCGCCGTTCTTGACGAGGTCGAGCGCGACACGGAAGCCGTCGGCGGCGCAGGCGACAGGGATCTGCCCCTTCTTGCCGATGTTCTCGATTGCCGTCAGCGCACCGATACCCATGAAGTCGTTTTCGGCGAGCATCAAGTTGATACGGCTGCCATGGCCAGCGAGCAGGTCTTCCGCGCCCTTCAGGCCACCTTCCTCGGTCCAGCCGCCCGGCTGGATACCGACGACCTCGAACTGGCCTTCCGTCCAGTTGAACGAGCCGCCGGTCTTCAGTTCCTGAAACAGGTTAAAGCCCTTCAGCATCGCGTCCTCGCGGCTGAGGCCAAGATTGAACTGGTTCGAACGTTCGAAGACGATGCCGGAGAGCAAGCCGGTGATACGGCTTTCGGACGTGGAATTGCCGAGCGTACCGATGGTCACGCCCGACACGATGGAGACATCCTTGCCGACATTCTTGGCGGCATAGATGCCGGCCTCGAAACCATTGCCGAAGGGGTTGGCGAGTACAGTCGTGATGAACGGGCCGGACGCATCCGGCACCGTGCCCAGCGCAATAACCGGAATGCCCGCATCGACAGCACGCTGGGCGTCCGTCGCCGCACCCACCACGTCGGTCGGATCGACCACGATCACGTCGACGCCCTTGGTGATGAAGGAATCGAAATGCGCGGAGGTCTTCGACGGATCGCCATCCGCAACCTGAATGTCGATGGTATAGCCGCCATATTCTGCCGCCTTGCGCTTGGCCGCCTCGACCACTTCAACGAACCAGGCATTGCCCAGCGTGATCTCCGTCCAGCCGATCACGATGTTCTTCGGGTCCTTGGGCGTCTTCGGCAGCGCCTTGGCGATGTCGGCACGATCCGCCATCTGCGGATCGATCACGCCCGACAGCGCGGTGTTCGGCATGTGCGAATAGAGCTCATGCTTGTCTGCGGCCAGAACCGGCCCGGACAGCGCCGTGAACAACAGCGCCGCGGCGACGAATTTTCCGTAGGTCTTCATATGCACTCCTCCTCCTGAATGGGTTGCGACACTCCCTCGCAACCTCCTTTGAAATACATGATATATCTTTTGCGTCAGCAAAATGATGCCTGCACATTCCTCCGTCAGCCGATCGCCTTCAGCACCAGCTCCTCGATGCCCTTCTCGTCGAGCTTGTAGTGGGCATAGAGATGGGTCGGGGGCGCGATCAGCGCATATTCGTCACGGATGCCGTGCCGGATGAGCCGCTTGCCGACACCTTCATCGGCCAGCACCTCCGCAACAGCGGCACCCAGTCCGCCGAGGATATTGTGCTCCTCGATCGTCATGAGCAGCTTGGAACGGGACGCCGCTTCCAGCACCGCGTCGCGGTCGATCGGCTTGACCGTCGCCATGTCGATGACGCCGACCGAGCGGCCGGCCGCATTGAGACGCTTGGCGACCTGGACGGCGGGATGCACCGGCAGGCCGCAGGCGATGATCGTCAGCTCCTCGCCGCGCGCATGTTCGATCGCCTTGCCGAAAACGAAATCGGCTTTCGGATCATACAGATCGGGCTCGCGCCCGCGGCCGGTGCGGAAATAGATCGGCCGGTCATGATCAACGCTGGCGCGGATCGCCGCTTCCAGCTGCGGGCCATCGGCCGGAGAAACGATCGTCAGGTCGGCGATCGAGCGCATCGTTCCGATATCTTCCGTCGCGTGATGCGAGGTGCCGTAGAAGCCCATGGAAATGCCGGTGTGGTGCCCGATGAGGCGAACCGGCAAGGCGCAATAGGCGACGTCCATGCGGATCTGCTCGCAGGTGAGCAGGCCGAGGAACGAGGCGAAGGTGGCGACATAGGGCATCATGCCTGTCGTCGCGATGCCGGCCGCTGCCGAGACCATGTTCTGCTCTGAAATGCCGAAGCCGATATAACGATCCGGATAACGCGCGGCGAAACGGTTGAGACCGTTGGAATATTGCAGGTCGGCCGAGCCCGCCATGATGGGATGCCCCGCTTCCACCAGCGAGATGAGACCGTTCGAAAGATGATCGAGACCCGGATTCTTCTGGTTCAGTTCGCGGTAGTGCCAGGAATTAGGCGACTGGGGACGTTGAAGCGCATGGCTCATATCAGATGACCTTCGAGAGGATTTCAGCACGGGCGGCTTCGGCGTCGCTCGGATCGAGATAGCCGAGATGCCAGCCGGGTTCGGTTTCCATGTAGCCGACCCCCTTGCCCTTGACGGTGCGGGCGATGATGCAGCATGGCCGCGTGCGGCTCTCGTCCGCCTTCGCGCGGCGCAGTGCCGCCGTCAGCTCACCGATGTCGTGGCCATCGACGACATGCACGTCCCAACCAAAGGCGCGCCATTTCTCGTCGAGAGGCTCGATGCCCATGACATCGTCCACCGCGCCATCGAGCTGATAACCATTGCGATCGATTATCGCGACCAGACGGGACAGCTTGTGATGGGCAGCCCCCAGCGCCGCTTCCCAAACCTGCCCTTCCTGCATCTCGCCATCGCCGAGCATGACGAAGGTCGTGAAGGAACGGCCCTGCATGCGGCCCGCAAGCGCCATGCCGAGACCGTTCGACAAGGCATGACCAATCGAGCCGGAGGAGAAATCGACACCGGCGACCTTGCGCATGTCGGGGTGATCGCCAAGCGGGTTGCCGAGACGCGTATAGCCATTGAGCAGGTCGGCCGAGAGATAGCCGAGATCGGCGAGGATCGGGAAAAGCCCGACGGCGGCATGACCCTTGCCCATCAGGAAGCGGTCGCGGTCGGCCCATTTCGGGTCATCGCTAAGGCGCATCACATCATAGTAGAGCGCCGCGAAGATCTCGGCCGCCGAAAAGACCGACGTATAGTGGCCGACCTTGGCGATCTCGATCAGACGGATCGTCTCCAGCCGCACGAACTGCGCCCGATCGCGAAGCCGCGCGATGGTCGCCTCGTCCGGGCGGTAATCATTTCTCAGTGCCGAATTCAACCTGCATCCTCCCTGCCATTGCCGCTAAACGGGCAGCAACATCCACTTGCCGGATGCGATTTAACATCATATATCATATATGTCACGCACAAATTTAGGGAGGAGAGCATGACCCTTCAACTGTCGAAATCCGATATTCTTGGTATTCGCAGCCGCCTGGCCATCAAAGGCCAGGCCTTCATCGACGGCCGCTTCGTGGATGCGGCCTCCGGCGAAACCTTCGACAACATTTCCCCGCGCGATGGACAGGTGATCGCGAAGGTGGCGGCCTGCGACACCGCCGATGTCGATCGTGCGGTTACGGCGGCCCGGCGCGCCTTCGAAGCCGGCGCCTGGCGCGATCGCTCGCCGAAGGAGCGCAAGAAGGTGCTCCAGCGCTTTGCAGCCCTGTTCGAAAAGCACATGGACGAGTTGGCGGTGCTGGAAACGCTCGACATGGGCAAGCCGATCAGCGAAAGCCGCACCATCGACGTCAACGTCGTGCTCGATACGCTGCAGTGGTATGCCGAGTGCCCCGACAAGCTTTATGACGAGATCGCGCCGACCGGCCCCAACCAGCTCGCAACGATCACCCGTGAACCTGTCGGCGTCGTCGGAGCCGTCGTGCCGTGGAATTTCCCGATGCTGATGGCGTCATGGAAGCTCGCACCAGCGCTCGCCATGGGCAATTCCGTCATCCTCAAGCCGGCAGAACAATCGCCGCTCACGGCAATCCGTATGGCCGAACTGGCGGCGGAGGCGGGCATTCCCGATGGCGTCTTCAACGTCGTGCCGGGCTTCGGTCCGACAGCCGGCAAGGCGATGGGCCTGCATATGGACATCGATTGCCTCGCCTTCACCGGCTCGGGCGAAGTGGGCAAGCTGTTCCTGCAATATGCCGGCCAGTCGAACATGAAGCGTGTCTTCCTGGAATGCGGCGGCAAGTCGCCGAACATCATTCTCGACGACGTGCCGGAGCTGCGTGTCGCGGCCGAGCGTGCCGCGACAGCCATCTGCTTCAACCAGGGTGAAGTCTGCGTCGCACCGTCGCGGCTCATCCTGTCGGAACGTATCCAGGACCAGTTCCTTGACATCGTCGTCGACACGGCCCGGTCGATCCGGCCGGGCGATCCGCTCGATCCGGAAACAAAACTCGGTGCCCTCGTCGAGGATGGGCATCGTTCTCGGGTCGAGAGCTACATCGCCAAGGGTCAGGAGGAAGGCGCCCGCCTCGTGCTGGGCGGCGACCGGCCGGACACCAATCTCGGCGGCTATTACGTCAATCCTACCATTTTCGCCGACGTCAAGAACTCGATGACGATCGCTCGCGAAGAGATCTTCGGACCAGTGCTGTCGACTATTACCGTCAAGGATGATGAAGAGGCTGTGCGGGTCGCAAACGACACCAGCTACGGCCTTGCCGCCGCAGTCTGGACGCGTGACCTCTCCCGCGCCCACAGGATTTCGCGCAAGCTGCGGGCCGGCAGCGTGTGGGTCAATTGCTACGACCACGGCGATGTCACGGTGCCCTTCGGCGGCTTCAAGCAATCCGGTAACGGGCGTGACAAGTCGCTTCATGCGCTCGACAAATATACCGAGCTGAAGACGACCTGGATCGAGCTCTGAGCCATCAGGAAGGCGGCCCCGGCCGCCTTCTCCTCTTCGGACAGGACCCTATGAACACTCAAGACACCTATCAGATCACCCTGCCGACGCGCGTGCATTTCGGCCGTGGCTCCATCGAAGCCCTGCCGCAGGAAGCAGCGAAGCTTGGCCGCCGGGCCTTTCTCCTTGTCGATCCCTTTCTGAAGGGCTCGCCTCTCGAAGGCAGGATCGTCGATGGACTTGCCGCGGCCGGCATCGAAACCCGTCTCTGGCATGACATCGTGCCCAATCCACGCGCGGCGACCTGTGACGTTGCCGCAGCGGAGGCACGCGATTGGCAGGCCGATGTCATCATCGCGGTCGGCGGTGGCTCGACGATCGATGCTGCCAAAGCCGTTTCGCTCGCAGTAACGAATGGCGGCGCCTCCTGGGACTTCACCGCCCGCACCAACGCCGACGTCCGCCAGCCGGAAAAACGCGGACTGCCGCTGATCGCCGTGCCGACCAATGCCGGAACAGGCGCCGAAATCACACCCTTCGCCGTGCTCTCCAATCCCGATCTCAAGTTGAAGGCGACGATCATCCACCCCTTTTGCCACCCGGACGTGGCGCTGATCGACCCCGGCCTGCATCTTACCAAGCCGCCGCGGCTCACCGCATCGACGGGCATCGACACCTTCCTGCATGCCTTCGAGGGCTATATCGGCACCCGGCCGAACGGCTGGACGGATGTGTTCTCGATCCGCGCCATGGAACTCGTCGCCGCGCACCTGCCGATCGCCTGCGCCGATCCGTCGAACATCGAGGCGCGCATCCGCATGGCCGAAGCGTGCTACATGGCCGGCGTGACGCTCGGCAATATCGGCGTCGGCATACCCCATGCCCTCGGCCAGGCGCTCGGTGCGCTCAAGGACACGCCGCATGGCGAGAGCTGCGCCACCTTCCTCCTGTCGACGGTGCAATGGACGCTTCCCCATGCCGGGGACCGGTTGGCGCGCGTGGCTACGATCTTCCAACCAGACCTCATCGGATTGCCGGAGACCGAACAGGCCAAAGCGCTCCCGGAAGCTCTCCGAGGCTTCTGCGCGTCCGTCGGCCTTTCCGCTGGACTTGGCACGCTGGGCCTAAAGCGAGATCAAACAGACACGCTGGTCGAGATCGCGATGACGAACTACGGCCAGGACGTCGCCTGCTCGCGACGACCTGCCGACCGGGACGACCTGCGCTCGATCGTGCTTGCCAGCTTCTGAAACGGTGACGGGCGGTCAAACCGCCCGTTTCTTTTCCAGCCATTCGATGAGCACCTTGCCCCAGACGATATCCTCCTGCATCGCGGCTCTGGCACCCGCAGCGTCGCGTTTGCTCAGCGCCCGCAGCAGGTCGTAGTGCTTGTGCGCGCCGCTTGTCAGGTCCCTCACCGGGACAGTGATGTGGAACGTCCGCAAAAGCGGCCCCATCAGCGTCCACATATTTTCGACGGTCGCGAAAACGAGCGGCATGCCGGCGGCCGCGACGACGGCGAAGTGGAACTGCCGGTTGATCAGCGACGCCTCCTGCGGATCCTCCCCAGCTGCCACGCGGAAAGCCTCCTGGAGGCTTTCCAGATTGGCGAGCTCCTTGGGCGTGATGCGCTCGGCCGCAAGTGCTGCCGCCTCGCTTTCGAGATGGTAGCGAATGAACTGGATTTCGCGCAGCTCATCCGGCGCCAGATTGCGCACGTGGATGGCGGTCGCCGCCTTCATTTCCAGAGCATGCTCGCTGACGAGGCGAAAGATCGCCTCGCGCACCGGCGTGATGGAAACCCCGAGTTCTTCGGCTAGACTGTTGATACGAAGCCGTTCGCCCGGCTCGTAGCGGCCATCCATCAGAGTTCCGCGGATCGCCGTATAAACCTGTTCGGAGAGGTTGCCGCGGTCCAGTTTGTTCAAGCTCGTCATAGGGCACCTCCGTTCGGGCCGCCGTGTCAGGCATTGCTTGGCGGCAGCGGGTCGATGCCGCGGATCAAGTCCGACGCCTTTTCACCGATCATAATCGCCGGCGCGTTGGTATTGCCCGAAATCAATGTGGGCATGATGGAATTGTCCACAATTCTGAGATTTCTCAAGCCCCGAACGCGCAATTTTGGGTCGACAACCGCCATATCGTCCGTTCCCATACGGCAGGTCCCCACCGGATGGTAGACCGTCTTGCCCTTGGAGCGGATATAGGACTGCAAGGTCGCCTCATCCTCGACATCGGAACCCGGAAACGCTTCCGTCTTCTCGACGAAGGGGGCAAAGGCTGATTGCGCGAGGATTTCGCGCGCGAGCTTGAGGCCTTTCACCGACAGCCGCATATCTTCGGGATGGCTTAGATAACGCGGGTCAATCACCGGATGGTCGGCCGGGTTCGTTGAGCGCAGCCGGATTTCGCCACGGCTCAGCGGTCGTAGCACGCATGGATTGATCGTTGCCCCTGCCCGCTTGATCTGCTCCTGATCGCTATCCTGGAATACGATCGGCACGAAATGCAGCTGCACGTTCGGCTCCTCCTCCATGTCGTCGACATTGACGAAGGCGCAGGCCTCCGTGACATTCGACATGACCGGTCCCGACTTGAAGAGCAGATACTGGACCCCGTTGCGCACCGAGCGTAGGAACGTGTCCTCGCCGAAATATCCGTAGCGCCCGGTACAATAGCGGATCGCCGGAAACTCGAGGTGATCCTGCAGGTTCTGGCCGACACCCTCGAGCCGATGATGCACAGCGATGCCGTGGCGCTGCAATTCGCTCTCCGGCCCGACGCCCGAGAGCATCAGCAGTTTCGGCGTCTGGACCGCACCGGCAGACAGGATGACCTCCTTCTCCGCCCGGATCGTTCGAAGCGCACCGTCCTGCTGATATTCGACGCCGATGGCGCGGTCCCCTTCGAAGAGGATGCGGGTGACGAAGCAGCCGGTCCGGATGTCGAGATTTCCACTTTCGAGTGCCGGCCGCAAATAGGCGACGGCGGCGCTGCAACGCCGGGCGTTGCGCGTTGTGGTCTGGTTATAGCCGACGCCGCGTTGGCGGCGACCGTTGAAATCAGGCGTGAAGGGAATGCCCGCTTCCTGGGCGCTGCGCACGAATGCCCGGGTCAGTTCGTTGACCTGCCGGAGATCGGAAACACCCAGCGGCCCATTCGTACCATGATAGGCATCGGAAAAGCGGTCGTTGTCCTCGGCGCGCCGGAAATAGGGTAGCACCTCCGAGTAGGACCATCCGTCGGCACCAAGCGACGACCAGGCATCATAGTCGCCGCGCTGTCCGCGAATGTAGATAGTCGCATTGACCGATCCGCCGCCACCAAGCACCGCACCCTGCGGCATAATCGGCGCACGCCCGCCAAGACCAGCCTGCTGCTCCGTCTTGTAGTGGAACAGAAGCTTCGAATCGAGCAGCTTCACGAAGCCTGCGGGAATGTGGATCAGCGGATGGCGGTCACGCGGCCCTCCCTCAAGCACTGTCACCTTTCCTGCATTCGACATGGCCAGCCGTCCCGCAAGAGCGCTACCAGCCGATCCCCCACCGACAATCAAGAAATCCGTCAAAACATCCCTCCCTGAGATTTACTTTCCCCGTCTGAAATGGCTATTGCCAACTCAGGCAATACCGCCGAGGCAGACATATTTGATCTCGGTGAACTCCTCGATGCCGTAGCGCGAGCCCTCGCGGCCGAGGCCGGAGAGCTTGACACCGCCGAATGGCGCTTCCGCCGTGGAGATCAGACCCGTGTTGACACCCACCATGCCGTATTCCAGCGCCTCGGCCACGCGGAACACCCGCGACAGTTCCTTGGCATAGAAATACGAGGCAAGCCCGAACTCCGTGTCGTTCGCCTGCGCGATCACATCGTCCTCGTCCTTGAACCGGAACAGCGGCGCGACCGGGCCGAAGGTCTCTTCCTTTGCGACGGCCATGTCCGGCGTCACATCGGCAATGACGGTTGCCTCGTAGAACGTGCCACCCAGCGCATGACGCTTGCCGCCCTGCACCACACGGCCGCCCCTCTTCACCGCATCCGCCACATGCTCCTCGACCTTCTCAAGCGCGGCATTGTCGATCAGCGGGCCGAGGATGACACCCTCGTCGAAACCGTTGCCGGTCTTCAGCTTGCCGACGGCCGCCGCGAGCTTTGCCGAGAAGGCGTCATAGACACCCTCCTGCACATAGAGGCGGTTGGCGCAGACGCAGGTCTGGCCGTTGTTGCGGAACTTGGCGATCAAGGCACCTTCCACCGCCGCATCGAGATCGGCATCGTCGAACACGATGAAGGGCGCATTGCCGCCAAGCTCCAGGCCGAGCTTCTTGATGGTCGGCGCGCACTGCTTGTAGAGCTCCGCACCGATCTCCGTCGAACCGGTGAAGGTCAGCTTGCGCACGGTGGGGTTCGCCGTCATCTCCGCGCCGATCTCGCGGGCAGAGCCGGTGATGACCGAGAACAGGCCGGCGGGCAGACCGGCGCGTTCGGCCAGCACGGCAATCGCAATGGCCGAGAACGGCGTCTGCGAGGCGGGCTTCAGCACCATGGCGCAGCCGGCGGCGAAGGCAGGGCCGGCCTTGCGGGTGATCATGGCGTTCGGGAAGTTCCACGGCGTGATCGCCGCGACCACACCGATCGGCTGCTTCATCACGAGGATGCGCTTGTCCTTCTGGTGGCCGGGCACGATATCGCCATAGAGACGGCGGGCTTCCTCGGCGAACCATTCGACGAAGCTTGCGCCATAGACGATCTCGCCGGTGGCTTCCGCCAGCGGCTTGCCCTGTTCCATGGTCAGGATACGGCCAAGATCGTCCTTGTTGTCGATCATCAGCTCGAACCACTTGCGCAGGATGCCCGAGCGTTCCTTGGCGGTACGCGCCGCCCAGCCCTTCTGGGCGACGGCGGCGGCATCGATGGCCTCCTTCGTCTCCGCAGCACCGAGCTTCGGAACGTAGCCCACCAACTCGCCCGTCGCCGGGTTCTTCACCGCGATGCCGCTACCATCCGCTTCGATCCAGCGCGTGCCAACCAACGCAGCCTGCCGCAAAAGGCTCGGGTCTACGAAACGCATCATATATCTCCTCAATTGAATCAGCAATATATATGATATATCTTGATAGCAAAGAGGTTTTTTCGCTTAGAGGTCAGCAAATTCAGCTCACGAAGAGGGCGACTGAGCGGCGTTGAGCTCTCGAACGGGATCAACCGACCCGCCAGCCGCACACACTATCTACTCTCAGCATCATCTCGCAGGAGACAGCAACCGTTTTTCAGTCGACCGGGTCTGAGCCTGTGACCCGCTGTATTTTTCGTGAAGTTACTGATTTTTGCAGATTGCGTAGCATGGCGAATTACGCAACCTCATTGGGTATGTTCATGGGCCGAACACCCTTGGGCGTAGAAGTCCGAAAAATATCCTAAATTACCGTCCGAGCATTTCACGAAGAGGCCGTGTCAACCTCCATCGAAAGCTGATGCAGAATGCGTGCTCCCGATGACACACCCCGGACGCTCAGCACGGCGTTCTCCGATGCGGCTGCCACGTCTCGGATAGATTTTCTGCTGGGGCACTTCAATCAAACGAGATTTCGGCCACACGCAACTTCTCCGCGAACCTTCGGGGCGCAACCGTGACCTGAATCGACGGCACGAACGCGACAACTGGTGCTCAGCCCAGAAGCTCGCCAATAGCTAATTCACCCAAGAAGTCCGGCAAATCCTCAGACAAAGCGCGGGAAACGATCGCTGTCGGGCGAATTCGCCCAGCTTTGTAGCGTCTGGCCACCGTCGATCAGCCAGTCGACGCCCGTCACATGCTTCGCGTCGTCGGACGCAAGGAAGGCAACTGCGGCGGCAACATCCTCCGGCTGACCGATCCGGCGCAATGGAATGCGGTGGGCAAAGCGCTCGATGCCCGCGGAGTAGGCCGCTTCGTCCTCTGCCGGAACGCCCAAGCGGGTTTCGATGACACCAGGGCAGATGGCATTGATGCGGATGCCATAGGGAGCTGCATCAAGCGCCGCGATACGCGTGATACCGACGACACCGTGTTTGGTTGCGGCGTAACCGACCCCACCGGACAAGACATCCCAGCCCGCCATCGACGAGCCCATGTTGACGATGGCGCCCTGTCTCTTGCCAGCGATCATGGCAGCGAGGGTCGCGCGCAAAACGTAGAAGATACCGTTGAGATTGATGCCGACGATCCGCTGCCAGTCTTCAATCGAGAGCTCGTGCACGGGCGCAACCGTCCCCGAGATACCGGCGTTGTTGAACAGGACGTCAATACCGCCGAAATGACAGGTAACGGCGTTGATCATGGCGTCGACTGCGGCTGGATCGCCGACATCAACAGCAAATGCCTTGGCACGATCGCCGAATTCAGCCGCAACCTCTTCCGCCTTAGCGCCGTTGAGATCGGCTATCGCGACGCGGGCACCTTCCGAAATGAAACGGCGCACGGCAGCAGAGCCGATAACGCCGGCGGCACCGGTCACCAGCACGGTCTTGTTTTCGAAACGCATCGTCATTCCTTCTCAAATCGTTGCCGGCGCCAACGGGTAGTCGCGCCAGGAATAGCGTGGAACAAATCCGAGGGCATCGCGCGCAACGCCGGTATCGATGAGCGACGCGCATCCGACAAGCGGCCGATGATGGGCGACACCTGGATAAGCCGCCTCGGCCAGCCCGGCCGATGGCTGGTCCATGTAGCTGTCCGCCGCGCTCAGGAACGCACGAAGGTGTCCCTCCAGCGGTTGCTCAAGGGCAGACACGAAAGCGGAAGCGGCATCGCGCGCGTCGAGATACGCCCAGAGGTCGCGTGCTGCCTCGGCCTGCGCGCGCCGCGGACCGATCTGCGCATGAAAGCTTTCCGGGGTCTGGATCCAGGGCATCCGCAGGCTGACGGCCGAAAACACCCCGCGTCGGACCGATGCATCCACCATTTCTTCGCCAAGCCATTTCGAAATGGCATAAATATCCTGGGCTCCGACGGGATGCCCCTCATCGACTGGCAGATATGGCGGCACGACGGGTTTTTCGAAGAAAGGATAGCCCAGCACGCTGAAGGACGAGGCATAGACAAACCGTGTTATGCCCGCGATACGCGCAGCCTCGGTCGCCGCATACATGGCACTCATATTGACACGGAAGACGTCAGCGGCAGCGCGACCCGTCGGTCTCGGGATCGCGGCGATATGCACCAGCGCGTCCTTGCCGACCGCCACTTCGGCAAGGACGCCGAGATCACCGGCGTCCGCGGTGACATGTGTCCAGCCTGAACCCGGCGGCGGGGCCATCATATCGAGGCCGGTTACAACGTGTCCTGCATCCAGCAATGCCGCAGCAACGTGCCGGCCGAGCAAGCCACTCGATCCGGTAACGAGGATATGCCTCATGCCTGCCCTCCCCCCGGCTTGACCGGCAATGCCTTGATGATGCGCTCGGCGAGCTCGAGATCATCCAGGCCTCCCTGAAGCGGCGTCAGAGGTGCGGCCTTTCCTTCGACGCAGGCGATGAAATGCTGCCACTGCCGGCGGAATGCGGTTTCCGGCGTGCCCGGCAAAATACGTTCGCTCGCCCCCTCGCCGGCAGCCTCCCGCACACGCACCGTCGCGGCGGCATTACGCACATACGGATTCTGGAAATCGATGCGCACTTCGTCCTTCTCGCCGTGAACGGTCATCCATTCGTCCCACCATTCATACTGCGCACCGAACGCCACTTCCAGCAGCGCCGGAACACGATCGGGGAAACCGAGCACGGCCATGATATGTGTCGGCCCTACGGCCTGCGCATAGTCGACGCGCTCCGCGACACCGAAAGCACCGCGCAGAACCGCAAGATCGTGGCTGCCGAGCATCAGGAGCGTCATGTAGAGGTCGGCATAGCCAGCATGCGCCTGTCCGAGCCCCGTGGCCACGCGCGCGGCAACATCGGCCTGGGTCGCCTTGATAAGCTCCATATCGACATCCTTGCCGCGGACCTGCGTGTAAAGCTGCTGGTATCGATCGAAACGGCCTGCGAAATCATGCACCTGGATCATTTTCGGCCGACCGATCTGGCCGATCTTTTCAAGTCCGAGACGATAGCCGGGATCATAAAGCTTCATGTAACCGACGATGCCGACCAGCCCGCTCTCGTTCGCCGCCTTCACAAGCGGCCGCGCCTCCTCGGAGGTGAAGGCCAGCGGCTTTTCGACGATGAAATGTTTGCCGGCCTTGATGGCAGCCTCGACAACCGGACCATGATCAAACGTGCAGATGACGACGGCATCGACGGCCGGATCGTCAAGCAGCGCCTGGTACTCCTGATAGCAGGCGGTGACGCCATATTGCGCGCCTAGTGTATCCAGAACCGTGCGGGACAGATCGCAAAGCGCTGCCAGCCGCAACTCCGGAAGCTCGTGAATAACAGGAAGATGCATCAGCTGCGCGATCTCGCCGCAACCGATCACGCCAACGCCGATCGGCGTCTTGGGGTTGGAAGCCGTCATTATGAACTCCTTGTCATTCCGGTCATGACTTGACCGCGCCGGCGGTCAATCCGGCGATAAATTGTTTCTGCATGAGCACGAACACGATGATGACCGGCAGGGTCGTCATCGCCAGCGCAGCGAAATAGAGGTTCCACATCGATCCATACTGCTGGAAGAACGCGACGAGGCCGAGCGGTATCGTCTGCAGGGCCGGATCGCGCAGCAACAGGAAGGCCAGGAAGAAATCGTTCCAGATTTCGATGAAGCCGAAGATCGTCACCAGAGCGAGCCCGGGCCGGATCAGCGGCAGCATGACCTTGCCGAGGATCTGAAGCCGGCTGGCACCGTCGATCCGCGCGGCATCCTCCAGCTCTGCGGGCAAGGACAGGAAGAAGCTGCGCAGAATGAAGATGGACAGCGGAAGATTGGAAGCCGCATGGATGATGGCGATGCCGATACGGCTGTTGACCAGACCGAGATCACGCACCGTCATGAAGAGCGGGATCGCCATGACCTGCGGCGGGATCAGCATCGCCGCCACGACCAGCGCAAGGATGACATTGCGACCACGAAACCTGAGGCGCGACAAGGCATAGGCGGCCGGGGTTGCAACCAGCAACAGCAGCGCAAGGGCCGTTGCCGTCACGACGACGCTGTTGAGGATGCGCGCGCCGATGCCGGCAACCCGCCATGCCTCGGTGTAATTCTGCCAGGCGAAGCCGGCCGGCAATCCCCAGACATTGGCGATGACCTCTTCCTTCGTCTTCAGGGATCCCGAAAGCACCCAGAAGAGCGGATAGAGCGTTTCGACGAGCACGATCGCCAACAGACCGTAGACAAGAACCAGCTCACCGACGGAACGGCCTGCGAACAGGCCCTTCCAGAAGAGGCGGCTTGCGAATGGTGGCTGGGCACGAGAGGGGCGAATGGAGCTGTGGTGTTCCATCATTACATCTCCACCTTGCTGCGCCGCATGAGGCCCAGGAGCAGGACGCAGGACAGCGCAACGATGAGGAACAGCGCGTAACCCATGGCGCTGGCATAGCCCATATTGCCGTCCTGGAAGGCAGTCTTGACCATGTAGGTCATCACGACTTCGGTGGCATGGTTCGGCCCGCCCTGTGTCAGCACCTGCACGATATCGAAGTTGCGGACGAAGGCACCGGAAAGGCCCAGAATGATGTTGATCAGAATGACCGGCATCATGAGTGGCAGGGTTATGTGCCTGAAACGTTTCACCGCGCCGGCACCATCGATACGGGCGGCCTCGTAAAGTTCATCCGGTATGGTCTGCAGGCCGGCGAGATAAATGACGGCGTGAAACCCCAGCCATTTCCAGACATCGACGACGATAATCGAATAGAGCGCGATGTCGGCATCGCCCAGCCACGACATCTTCAGTGCTGAAAGACCGAGCCCGTCGAGCGCGGCGTTGAGGAGGCCGAACACCGGATTGTAGATCCATGACCACAGGAGACCGGTGGCCGCAAAGGAAAGTGTGACCGGAATGAAAACCGCCGCCCGGATCGGGCCGCGCAGGAAAATCGCCCGATCCAGCAGAATGGCCAGCCCAAGGCCCAGCACGTTCTTCAGAAGCAGGATGAGGACAACGAAAATCAGATTGTTCTCGAGCGCGCCGAGAAACAGCTTGTCACCCAGAAGCTTCGCGTAGTTGGCAAAACCGATGAAAACCGGCGCCGAAAACCCGTCCCACCGCGTCAGGCTGATCCAGAGCCCGCGCAGGAACGGCCACAGAAAGAACAGCGAAAACAGGATGGCGGCAGGCGCGAGCATGAGAGCCGCGACCGTCGCGTCGTCGTCCCGCCGGATGATCCTCGTTATCCGCGTGAGCATCCCAGACCCCTTCAGCGCTTGTTGGGGTTCAGCACGAGTCCAAGCGTTTCAGTGAGATAGGCAACGCTTTCTCTTGCGCTCTGCTCTGCGGTCTTCTGCGAGGCATCGAGCTCCACGATCGCAAGACCGTCATACTCGGCGTCCAGGAGAACATCGACGAGCCCGGGCATATCGACCACGCCCGCACCGAGTTCGCTGAACGCGGCATAGCGCTCAGGGCCGACGAGGCTGTCGTCCACACGCGTATCCTTGAGATGCATGTATCGCACGGCGGACATGTAGGTGCGGAGTGCGTCAACCGGATCCGAATGGGTTTGCGCCAGATGGGCGGGATCGATGCAGAGCCCAGCATGGCGCGTATCCAGCTCATCCATCATCCGGTCGAGCTGTTCGCGCCGCTCGATGAAGGTATCGAGATGCGGGTGGTATACGGTGGCGATACCGAGATCGGCCGTACGACGGCCGATATCCTCAAGCGCGCGGCAGAAGGCCTTGTAGTCCTCCGGGAGGTGCTTGTTGCCCGAGGCTTCCGACGGACCGCCGCCGAGCACCAGAACCGGCGCATCGAAACCCTTCAGGATACGCGCAAGGGAAATGAGGCAGGCACGCTCCTGCTCCCACAGCACAGGATTGACGAAGGTCGCGTTCACATAGAGTGAGGACAGGCGGATGCCCAGATCGCTCTGTGCTTCCGAAAGCAGCGCATAGCGCCGCAGAATGTCGGTATCCGTCGTCACACCAGGCGGCGGCAGGTCGCCGAGCTGCATGTACTTGCGAGCGAACTGGTCGGACAGGCTGGTGAAGGCGAGAATTTCAAACCAGCCGAAACCTTCTCCAGCGAGAAAATCGAGCGCGGGGCGCAAGGGCTGCCCGGTCAGGTCCCAGCTGTTGAGGTGATAGCCGATGGAAAAGCGTTGGCGTGCAGAACGGGTCATGGCTTTGTCTTTCGAACGCATAGGTGATCCGGCGCTCTGCGGAGCGCACGGCAGTTGTCGGGAGAGAATTCCGGCGGCGCGCTGGAGAAGGGCGCGCCGCCGAGCGGCGCCGTCTTAGTCTTTCGGCGGCCAGTTACCTTCGTCGACAAGCGACTTGAACGTCGCCTGCACGCTCTGCGCGGCCTCTTCCGGTGTCGCGGTGCCACCAACAACCCCGGCGATGCCGGATGCCACGGCCGTCGTCACTTCGCTCGGCCAGATCCAGTCGAGGAACTTGATCGTATTGGGGAACGCGGTGGCGCGCAGATCCTTGGCGTATTGTTCATCGACGCCATCGACACCCTTGATGGAGGTGGCGATCGGCTGCTCCGCATCGAGATAGATCTTCGCCACCTCGGGCTTCGTCAGATAGGCGACGAAGTCGAGCGCCGGCTTGACCTTTTCCTCCGGAATGGAGGCCGAAAGGCACATGCCGTTGTCGGCGCCGCCGCCATGTTTCGCGTCACCCGGCGTCCCATCCATCTTGGGGAACGGGAAGACGCCCCAGGAGAAGCCTTTCACGTTTTCCTTCAGCGACGGAACCTCCCAGGTACCGCCGTAATACATGGCGCTCTTGCCGCTGGCGAAGGCGGCACGCATGCCCTCCATATCGACGGAGAGAGAATCCTTGGAAAGGATGCCGTCGTCGACCCACTGTTTGATCAGTCGGAACGCTTCGACGCTGGCAGCATTGTCGAACCCCTCCTTGCTTTCGAGCTGCGCCTGCGTAACCCCAACAGGGTCACCGCTTGCCTGCGAGAAGGTCTCGAAATACCACATCGGCCACATGACGCTGTTCGAGCCCTGATGCAGCAGCGGGATGACGCCCGCTTCCTGCAGCTTCGGCACCGCGGACTTGAGGTCGGCATAGGTCGGCGGCGTGGGAATACCGAGTTTCTTGAAAAGGTCGACATTGTAGAAGATCGTCGAGGTCGACAGCGACGTGATCGGCACGCCGTACACCTTGCCGTTCACATCGAAGGCACCGAGGCTGGCCGGATCGATATTTCCTGCGAAGGGCTGGATCTCATCCGTAATCGGCCGCAAGAGCCCGCGGCGCACATAAGCACCGTTGACCCAATAGGCCGAGCAGGCGATCAGATCCATCTCCTGGCCAGAAAGCTTAGCGGTCATCATGCGCTGGAGCGATCCCGACTGGGGACCCTGTGCATCCCATTCAACGGCAGAAACCTCGGGATGCTCCTTCAGGAAACCGGCAATGATTTCGTCCCGGATCTTCGTTTGCACCTCCGGCGTTTCACGCGGTGCGAGCACGTCGAGGGACGAACCGCCGAACACCTTCAGCGTGACGCCGTCGGCGCTTGCCGAGACCGGCATGAAAGCCGCCGAGAGGCTGAGAGCGACCGCGAGCACGCGCACGGCCGACCGGCCACGGGTATTTTTTGGAATACGGGCATGAACTGGCTGAGAAAACGGCATAGCGAACCCCTTGTATTGCTACGCTCGGCGCTTGTGCACCGTCGACCATATCGTTGATGGTCATACAAGTAAGGATCAGCTTTTTCGTCTTGTCAAGCGGCTATATGCATCAACTCACCCAACGATAAAACGCTGATATATCCGGGCAAACGGCACTTTTCAGCCAATTCTGCGGAAAATTTCTCAGAAAGCCCTTGACTTTAAATCGCAGGCCTTGATTGTTTGATTATCAAATAAAAGCCGCATTCAGCGAGCAACAAAGGGAACCTGATCGATGTCACTTGATGTCTTTTCCGCGCACCGCAACGAACAAGAGGTACGCCTGGACGCAACAAGG
The DNA here is from genome assembly GCF_022899935.1 of Shinella curvata. Lineage (GTDB taxonomy): Bacteria > Pseudomonadota > Alphaproteobacteria > Rhizobiales > Rhizobiaceae > Shinella > Shinella curvata. The sequence continues at coordinate 197,553 of NZ_JALJCJ010000008.1, read as the reverse complement.
ACAGCGGTCATCGTGGTCGACATGATCAACGAGTTCTGCAAACCGGGCGGGAAGATGGTTCTGCCCGGCTATGAAACGCTTGTCGGGCCGCAACTCGCCATTATCGAGGCGGCCCGGGCGAGCAATACACCCGTTATCTGGATTCACGACGCCCATCGCCCCGGCATGCGGCACGAGCGGGAATGGGCAAAACGCACGCCGCACTGCCTTGAAAACACCTGGGCCGTCGAGATCATCGAGGATCTCGGTGCGCGGCCGGACGAGATTCATGTGACGAAGCGTCGTTACTCGGCCTTCTTCCAGACGGACCTCGATCTCGTGCTGAAAGACATGAAGATCGACCAACTCGTCGTGTTCGGCGTCGTGACAAATATCTGCGTCCGCTCCACGGTCCACGACGCCTTCTTCAACGGCTACGAAGTCGTCGTGCCCGCAGATGCCTGCGCGGCAACAGGCCAGAGGGAGCAGGAAAGCTCGCTCTACGATATCGGCACCCATTTCGGCGTCGTCTCGGACTCCAAGGCTGTTGTTGCAGCCCTGAGCGGAGGCGCTACCATCGCCAATCAGATTGCGGCGTGAACAGGTGGGGCAGAACTTGAGCACTATCGAAACGATGGAAGACGAAACACACGTCGAGACGAACATCGAGCAGGGATCGGAGCCGCCTGAACTCGGGCGCGATGAAATCCTGGCCTATGTCGCCCGCACCGGTTACTCGCTGGAACACCATCCGGCACACATCATCCGTCGAGCACATCAGCGCGCAACCGCATGCTTTCAGGAAATCATCCCGGTCAACGACGTCACCCCAACGCAACTGGCCGCGCTGGTGACGTTGCTGAAGGCCGGCGAGCTTTCGCAGAACCATCTCGGGCGCATCAGCCAGATGGATCCGTCGACGATCAGCCTGGTGGTCAAAGCCCTCCTGAAACGGGGCCTCATCGCTCGCAAGCGCTCTGAAACCGACCAGCGCATGACGATGATCACCCTGACCAACCGCGGCGTGCACTACACCCTGCCCCTGCTGGACCAGAGCATGCAGGTCGCGCGTAAGCTTTTGGAACCGCTGACCCCTGCCGAGCAGGCTACGCTTCTCGATCTTCTCAACCGCGTCAGCGGACCGGATCCAACCGAGTAACCCGACGCAGCCTGCCATGCGCATGGTTGTCACCCGGTTTCTGACCATACCGACAGATTGTAAGGACAAACCATGTCGAATGCTCCCGATAAAGCCGACCGCCTCCTGATCCGAAACCTGGGCGCGGTGCTCACCGGGGAGCTTGCCGCCCCCCTCGCGGACGCGGATACGATCCTCATCGAGAATGGAAAGATCGCTGCCGTTGGCCGCGAAGCCGATATCGGCGCTGCGGGCATCAAGCGCGTCATCGATGCGAAAGGCTCTTCGATCATGCCGGGCATGATCGACAACCATTCCCACCCGGTCATGGGTGACTGGACGCCGCGCCAGAACCAGCTGGGATGGATCGATTCAACACTGCATGGCGGCGTGACGACACTGGTCTCCGCCGGCGAGGTGCACCTGCCGGGCCGCCCGCGGGATGTGATCGGCGTCAAGGCTCTGGCAATCACAGCACAACGCGCTTTCGCAAACTTCTCCCCGACAGGCATGAAGGTTCTGGCCGGTGCCCTCATCCTCGAGCACGGCCTCGAGGAGAAGGACTTTAGCGAACTTGCCGATGCCGGCGTGACACTCGTCGGCGAAGTGGGCCTCGGCACGGTGAAGGATGGACCGACGGGCCGCAAGATGATCGATTGGGCCCGTCAGTATGGCATGACGTCGATGACCCATACCGGCGGGCATTCGATTCCGGGATCCTCGCGGATCGGCGCTGACGTCGTGCTGGAAGTGGATGCCGATGTCGCGGCCCATATGAATGGCGGACCGACCTCTCTTCCCTTCTCCGAACTCGAACTGATCTGCAGGGAAAGCAAGCGTGGGCTCGAGATCATCCACAACGGCAACATGAAGGCCGGGCTCTTCGTGCTCGACGTTATCAAGGATGTCGGCGCCCTTGACCGGCTCGTGCTGGGTACGGACGGCCCCGCCGGATCCGGCGTTCAGCCACTTGGAATGCTGCGTCTCGTGACGATGCTTGCCTCGCTCGGCGGCGTCTCCCCCGAAGTCGCCGTCTGCTTTGCGACCGGCAATGTGGCGAAGCTGCGCGGCCTGAACGACCGCGGGCGTATCGCACCCGGCCTGGCCGCGGATCTCGTCTTTATCGATCAGGCAATGGGCGGTGGCGGCGATGGCGTGCTCGACAGCATGGCGCTCGGCAATCTGCCCGGCATCGGCATGATTCTCGTCGATGGGGTCCAGCGCACGGCACGCAGCCGCAACACGCCCCCCTCCATTCTTGTGCCGGAAACCCACGCGGCCTGATCCTCAAACCTCCCAGACGAAGAAGGCCCGCCTTTTTGGCGGGCCTTCTTCGTTTCATCCGAGCGGAAAGAACGATCAGACCAGGCCGTCCCTGCCGACAACCTTGTCCACCGTCAGGCCACCCACTCTCGGATGCGGGCGACCGGAGTCGGTGACAGCAATCGCGACGGCGATCTCGTTTGCCCGCGGTGCATCGGAAACACGCACCTCCATGCCGTCGAAATGGGTTCTGACCCGCGCCGCATCCTTGTGACCGAGCGGAATATCGAAGGGCGCGCCGGGCGCACCGCGCTTCTTCGATGACGGAATGAGGGCCGCTCCACCGCCCAGCACATCCCGAAACGGCGCGCCAAGCTCCGGGTGCAGCAGGGCGGCGGCGTGCTCAAGCTCGCCATCCTCGCCGACCAACGCCGCCTTGCCAAAGCTTTCAACCTTTTCGGAGGCTACGCCGAGAGCGGCAACCGCCCGCTCCGGCAGAATACGCCCCAGCGCGCGGCCAATCGCCATGAGCGGTGCAAGGTCCTCGACATACCGTCCAGAGAACGGGTTTTCGATAATGGCCACGGAGGCGGCGCGGCGGGTCGGCTTCTCCAACACCTTGCCGCCCTCCGAAAAGGTTTCTTCCACAACGGTCACGACGCGGCGAATACCCGAGGTCCCGATGTCGCTCATCGCAGGCCATCCTCCCCCTTGATGTCGCTGGCTTTCAGGCCACCCACACGCGCATGAATGCGCGGGCCAGTCGTCATGGCCAGAACGACCACCATTTCATTGGCACGCGGCGCGTCGTTGATACCAACCTCAATCGCATCGAAGTGGCTGCGAACGTAGGATGCGTTGACATGCGTGATCGGGATATCCAGGTGCGTTCCCAGTCCGCCGACTTTCTTCGTGGAGGGCACGATCGCCTTCGCGTCCCCAAGCAGCTCGCGCATCGCATAGCCGCCGGGATTGTGCCAGAGCGCGGCGTGTTCGAGTTCGCCCGCCGCACCGACGATCGCCCCCTTGCCATATCCCTCGACCACGCCCGGATCACCGCCGAGCGCATCGATGAGCCGCTTGGCCATATCAAGCCCGAGAGGACGCAGTGCATCCATGAAAGGCGCGATCTCCTCGACATAGCCTCCGGCGAAAGGATTTTCGATGACCGCGAGAACGGCTGCCCGCTTGAGCGGAACTGTCGCCGCCGGGCCTCCTTCGTGGAAAATCTCATCGACCGAAACGACAATCTTGCGTACTTTCACGTCCGCCATATCATGCTCCCAAAACTTGTTAGAGTGGAAACAATTCTATCCGTTCCGGGAAATGTCAAGCCGATGCCGGCAAAATCGCGCAACCTTGAGAAAAACCGCGAGTTATTGGGCATTACTCATCACCTCATCACAAATTTTTGGCCGACGCCCCATTCAAAAAACCATTGACAAGAAAAAATAGGATGCGCAATCTTTGTACGACCATCAATGAAATCGGCAACGAAGACCGATGCGATGGAATCGCCTATTGACCATCAGAGGGATTGAACCGTCATGAAGAATTTCACGCAGATTTTGGCAGCCGGCGTTGTGCTCGCTGCATCCGCAATGCCATCCTTCGCTGCCGAAAAGGTCAACGTCGCCGCCATCTCCGGCTACTTTGCCCAGGGCTTCGGCGTATCGATCGTCGAAGGCTTGAACAAGGCAAAGGCCGATTTCGGCATCGATCTGAAGCTCGTCGACACCGGCAACCGCGCGCTCGACTATGAAGAGCAGTTCAGCAACCTCGCCAAGACGGGCGAATATGACCTCATCTTCGTGATGGGCTGGGAACTGGTCGATGCGCTGCAGAAAGTCAGCGCCGCCTATCCGAACCAGCGCTTCGTTTTCATCGACGGCGTCCTCGATAGCGACAAGATCATCTACGCCAGCTTTGCCGAAGAACAGGGATCGTTCATTGCCGGCGCTCTTGCCGCACTGGTGGAAAATCTCGGCCCCGAATTCGATAAGATCGGTGACGGCAAGGCCATCGGCTTCGTCGGCGGTCGTGACATCCCCGTCATCCGCAACTTCCTTGGCGGCTACGAACAGGGCGCGAAATATGCGGTTCCCGATGTGAAGGTGAATTCCGTCTTTGCGGGCACCTTCGACGACCCGGCAAAGGGCAGCGAACTAGCCATGGCGCTCTACGGCCAGGGCACCGACATCGTCTACAATGTCGCCGGCCCGACCGGTGAAGGCGTGATGCAGGCCAGCGCCGCCGCCGACAAATACTCGCTTGGCGTCGATGTCGACATGTGCTCCAGCGCGCCGGGCAACGTTCTCGCCAGCATGTTGAAGCGCGGCGATATCGCAGTCTACTCGATCATCAAGGACGAGGTTGAGGGCAAGGCCGTAAAACCGGGCGTGCGCACGTTCGACCTCGCTTCGGGCGGTGTCGAGGTCAAGCTCTGCGAAGACGTTGCCGCCAAGCTGCCGGCAGAAATTCCGGCCAAGCTCGAAGAAATCCGCAAGGAAGTCGTCGACGGTAAAATCGCGATCACCAAGGCAAAATAACGCTTGAGCCGGCAGACGGGCGAGGTGAATCTCACCCGTCTGCCATTTTGAAGCCTGGCCCTATTCTGTCCATTGGAAAGGCCGCCGGTCGACGCATGTCCGGCTGCCATTCTTGATATGATCGCTTGAAACATGACTTTTGCTGTCGAACTCAAAGGCATCACCAAACGCTTCGGCGCCTTTACCGCCAATTCCGGCATCGACCTTGCTGTCCGGCAGGGCGAAATTCACGCCATCATCGGCGAAAATGGCGCGGGCAAGACAACGTTGATGAATGTGCTGTTCGGCCTGCTCCAGCCGGATGAGGGCACGATTTCCGTCAACGGCAAGCCTATGGCCATCGACAGCCCGGCTGTTGCGATCAACGAAGGCCTCGGCATGGTGCACCAACATTTCAAGCTGGTGCCGTCACTGACCGTCGCTGACAACATTTTTCTTGGCATGGAAATTCGCCGGAGAGGATTGATCGACCGCGCCGCGCAGGTCGAGCGAACGCGCGCCCTCTCCCAGAAATTCGGCCTGAAAGTCGACGCACAGGAGCGCGTCGCCGGCCTCTCGGTCGGGATCGAACAGCGCATCGAAATTCTCAAGGTTCTCGCCCGCAACGCGCGCACCATCATTCTCGACGAACCGACGGCTGTGCTGACGCCGCAGGAAAGCCGGGACCTTTTCCAGACGCTGCGCAGCTTCGTCGACGACGGCATGACCGTGATCTTCATTTCCCACCACCTCGAAGAGGTCATGGCCGTTTCTGACACAATCACCGTGCTGCGCGACGGGCGCGTGGTTGCGACCCGCCCCAAGCAGGAACTCACCAAGCGTGAGCTCGTGCGGCTGATGGTCGGCCGCGATGTCAGCTTCGATCGCCGTCCGCGCCACATCGTGCAGGGCGAGTCCGTGCTGGAAATCGAGGATCTCTGGGCGCGCGACGATCGTCGTCTGGCTGCGTTGAAATCCGCCACCTTTTCCGTTCGTGCAGGCGAAATCGTCGGCATTGCCGGTGTTGCCGGCAACGGTCAGACAGAGCTTGCGGAAGTGCTTTCCGGCCTGCGTGAGGCCAGCCATGGAAGCGCGAAACTTCATGGCAAGGAGCTTGTCGGGTGCACGCCCGCCGAAATCCGGGATCTGGGACTCGCGCATGTGCCAGGTGATCGTCTCGCCCGCGGGGTCGATCGCAATGCAGCGCTGTCGACGAACATCCTGATGGGCCGGCAGAAAAAAGCCCCCTTCGCGAAAAATGGCATCATCAACTGGACGGTCGTTCAAGATGAGATGCGGGCTCTGATCAAACGCTTCGATATTCGCGCCAGAGGCCCCAGGGATGTGGCGAGGAGCCTGTCCGGGGGCAATATTCAAAAGGTCGTGCTGGCCCGTGAATTCACCGCGGGCGGCGACATGTTGCTGATCGACCAGCCGAGCCGTGGCGTCGATATCGGCGCGCAGGAAGCCATCCATGACGAAATCATGCGGCAGCGTGCGGAAGGCCGCGCGATCTTGCTGATCTCGACCCAGCTCGATGAACTCAAGGCGCTCGCCGATCGCATCATCGTTATGTTCGAGGGGCGCATCATGGGTGTAGTCGACGGTAATACCATGGATGAAGACGCCATCGGCCTGATGATGGCAGGCGTGGATCCATCAGACGTGAAGGAAGACGAATGAAAACGGCCCTGCTGCCTGATGGCCTTATCCGCACTCTGGCGGGCCAGGCCCTTGCCTTCGTTGTTGCGCTGTCGCTGGGCGCCGTGATCATTCTCATGATCGACGAGAGCCCCATCGCGGTCTTCATGACGCTGATGCGAGGCGCCTTCGGCGACGCCGAGAAGATTGCGGGAACCTTGCTGCAGACGACGCCGATCCTGATCTGCGGCATCGCAGCTTGTATCGGGCTGCGCGGCGGCATGTTCAATGTCGGCATCGAGGGTCAGCTCTTCCTGGGCGGCTTCGCGGCCGCGTGGGTCGGCTTCGCCTTTGCACTGCCGCCGTTCGTGCATATCATTGTCGCCGTAGCCTGCGCTATTCTGGCGGGCGCTGCCTGGGTTGCAATTCCGGCGTATTTCCGCGTTCGATACGGCACCAACGAGGTGGTCTCGACCATCCTTGCCAACTACATCGCCGTTCTGCTGACATCCTACTTCACGATCTTCCTCTTCAAGCGCCCGGGCGGCTGGTCCGAAACGCCGCCGATCCTTCCGACCGCCTATCTACCCGAGCTTTTCAGCTTCTCGCGCCTGAACATCGGTCTGCTGATCGGCCTGTTCCTGGCGATCGCCACCGCCGCCTTCTTCCGGTGGGCTTCGGCCGGCTATGCAGCGACGATGGTTGGTTCGGCGCCAAAGTTCGCGGAATATGGCGGCATCAATGTCCGCAAGGTCGGCTTCAGCGTCCTCCTCGCCTCCGGCGCGGTCGGCGGCCTTGCCGGCGGCATCGAGACGCTCGGCGTGCATCACCGCTTCATGGAAGGCTTTGCTCCGGGTTTCGGCTTCGACGGCCTGATTGCGGCCCTTCTCGCCAATGGATCACCGATCGGCACGATTTTCACTGCGCTGTTCTTCGGGGCACTCAGAGCCGGATCCCTGCTGCTTGAAGTCGATACGACGGCCTCACGCGAGATCATCACCGTCATCCAGGCCCTGATCATCCTTGCGGTCTCTGCAGACCTCATGATGCGCCGACGCGGCGATCGCACGGGAGAGCGTCGATGGAAGTTCTAAGCACCATTTTCAACGTCGCGCTGATTGTCGCGACGATACGTACCACGGCGCCCATCCTGCTCGTGGCCCTCGGTGGCTCCTTCACCACAAAGGCCGGCATCTTCAATATCGGGCTGGAAGGCCAGATGCTGATCGCGGCATTCTTTGCCGTACTCGGCTCGATCTGGACCGGTTCCTCGCTCGGCGGAATGGTGATCGGCGTGGCAGCGGCGCTCGTCTTTGCTCTGGTCTTCGCCGTTCTGGTCATCAGCTTCCGCGCCAATGAGGTGGTGGTCGGTCTGGCGCTCAACATTCTCGCCGGCGGCATGACCATCTCGCTGATGAAGGCGATCTTCGGCACGCGCGGCTCGATCGTCGGCCGTGGCATCGTCGGCCTGCCGAAGGTGCAAATTCCGGGAGCACGCGATATCCTCGGCCCCTATACCCAGCTGATCTCCGGGTATACGCCGCTGATCTACGTGGCTTTCATCGCTGTGCCGGTGCTCATCCTCATCTACGGGCGCACGCGCCTCGGCCTTTATATCCGCGTGGTCGGCGAAAAGCCTGAGGCGGCTGAAGCGCTCGGTATTTCGATCGCCAAGGTCCGCTATACCGCCGCCCTGCTGTGCGGCCTGCTCGCCGGACTTGCGGGCGCGCATATGTCGCTCGGCTACATCACGATGTTCACCGAGAATATGTCTTCCGGCCGCGGCTTCATGGCTGTCGCGATCCTGATCTTCTCAGGTGGCGATCCCTGGCGCGTGCTGGCGGGCTGCCTGCTGTTCGGCTTTGCCGACGCGCTGTCGCTGCGCCTGCAGACCTTCGGCTTCCCGTCCTATCTGGTGCTGGCGGTGCCTTATACCGTGGCTCTCACGGCTTTGTTTGCGCTGTCCTGGAAGGCCCGGCCGAAACTCATCCGTGAAACGATAGAGACGATGCAGCGCGCGCTCTCCGTCCATCCGGCGAAATCCGAAACGCCGGACACCTCCTCCAACCGTTCCTGATCTCTACATCAATCGAAGGCTTGTCATGCAACGCATCATCCTCGACGTCGATTCCGCTGGCGATGATATTCTCGCCGTTCTCTTCGCCGCCGCCCACCCCGATATCAAGCTGGAGGGGGTAACGACAGTCACCGGTGCCGCCGGCCCGATCACGCAGGTCACCAATGTCGTGCTCAACACGCTTTCGCTGGCAGGTCGTGACGACATCCCCGTCCATGCCGGTGCGTGGCGTCCCATCGTCGGCAATTCCAAGGCCGACATGGAGGCTCCCGTCCATTTCGAAAAGCGGCTGACCGCACGTTTCGGCGATCGCCTCAAGACGTTCAATCCGCCCGCCCCCACGCAGAAGCGTACGGCCACGCCGGGCCACGCCGTCGACTTCATCATCGAGACCGCCAAGGCGCATCCGGGCGAACTGACCCTTGTTACGACAGGTCCGACGACCAATGCCGCCATGGCGATTCTCCAGGAGCCGGCGCTGCCATCCCTGCTTAAAAACATGCTGGTTCTGGGCGGCAATTTCTCCACGCCCGGCAACATGACGCCGCTGTCGGAATACAATATCTGGGCAGACCCGGAAGCGGCCCGCATCGTGCTCAATGCCGACTGCCCGAAGATTCTCGTGCCACTCGACATCTGCGAGGACAACCGCGTCGCCGATAGCATGCTGACCCGCGACGATCTCGCCGACATGGCCGCCGTCACGAAGGACAATACCGTCGTTGACATGATCCGCGAGGTGTTCCCGATTTATATCGATATCTGGCGCGAATTCTTCGGCCTTGTCGGCTTCCCGATGGACGACGTCATCACGGTGGCGCTCGCCATCGCTCCGGATCTCGTCACCACCACCGATAAGCTGTTTGCCGATGTCGTCATCGAAAAGGGCATCGCGCGTGGCCAGACTGTTGCCTATCGCGGGCACCAGATCCTCCCCGGCGGCGACGGCCCGAAAACCACCCGGATCGGCACCGACCTCGACGGCCGACGCTTCCTCGACATGTTCAAGACGACAATGGCGCGCTACGGGCGCCCTGCAGCCTGAAGGATCACATCCATGGCCACCCCTATTCTCTACGACTGCGATCCCGGTCACGACGACGCCATTGCGCTTGTCATGGCGCACCGCTCGCCAGCGATCGACCTTCTTGGCGTCACGACGACGTGCGGCAATGCAGAGCTTGAACGCACCACAGCGAACGCGATCCGCGTTCTCGATTTCCTCGGCGCCACGGATGTGCCGGTTGCCGCCGGTTGCGCACGCCCGCTCGCCCGTCCCCTGGTGCTCGGCACGGCCGATGGTCCCAGCGGCATGGACGGCTCGCCTTATCTGCCGGAGCCCAAACGCGGTCCGATCGCCCAGCATGCTGTCGATTTCCTTGCTGAGAAACTGGCCGCTGCGGCCGAGCCGATGACCGTCGTCGCCACCGGTCCCCTCACCAATATCGGCCTGCTCGTGTTGAAGCATCCCGAAGTCCTGTCCAAGATCAAGGAGTTGATCTGGATGGGCGGCGTGTTTTATCGCAAGAGCGAGATCATCACGCCGACGGAATTTAACGCTTTCTGCGATCCGGAATCGCTGAAGATCGTACTCGACAGCGGTGTGCCGATTACGATGGTCGGCCTGGATGTCACCATGCAGGTGCTGATCGAAGCCGATCAGTATGAGGAACTCGGCAGGATCGACACCCAGCTCGGCAAGCTGGTGATGGATTGGCTGCGCTTCTACGAGAAACTGCATCGCAACTCGATGGGTGTCGGCGGCGCCATGCACGATCCGCTCGCCCTGGCGCTCGTGATCGATCCGACGCTCGTGCGCACCAGACCCGTCCACATCGGCGTCGATCTCAACGGTACTTATACGTTCGGTGCGACCGTTGCCGATTTCTGGAAGGAACGCGGCGAGCCGGACAATGCCCGTATTGCCTATGAGGTGGACGCAGACCGCTTCTTCAAGCTGATGTTCGACCTCCTGCGGTAACGCCGGCACGGATATCGAAAGGAGATGGAAACATGACAGGGCTGGTTCTCAAGGATATCCGCAAATCCTACGGCGCGGTGGATGTGATCCACGGCATCGATCTCGATATCAAGCAGGGCGAGTTCATCGTCTTCGTCGGCCCGTCCGGCTGCGGGAAGTCGACGCTGCTGCGCATGATCGCCGGCCTGGAGGAGATCACCGGTGGCGACATGACGATCGATGGCGAGCGCGTCAACGACGTGCCGCCTTCGAAGCGCGGCATCGCCATGGTGTTCCAGTCCTACGCGCTCTACCCCCACATGACCGTCTACGACAACATGGCCTTCGGCATGCGGATCGCCGGCGAGAGCAAGGAAGAGATCGACCGCCGGGTGCGCTCGGCGGGCGAAATCCTCCAGCTCACGAAGTATCTCGACCGCCTGCCCAAGGCGCTCTCGGGCGGCCAGCGCCAGCGCGTCGCCATTGGCCGCGCCATCTGCCGCAATCCCAAGGTCTTCCTGTTCGACGAGCCCTTGTCTAACCTCGACGCGGCGCTGCGCGTGGCGACCCGCATCGAGATCGCCAAGCTCAACGAGCAGATGGCCGATACCACCATGATCTACGTGACGCACGACCAGGTGGAGGCGATGACGCTCGCCGACCGCATCGTCGTGCTCTCGGCCGGCCATATCGAGCAAGTCGGCCCGCCGCTGGAACTCTATGAGCGACCAGCCAATCTCTTCGTCGCCCGCTTCATCGGCTCGCCGGCCATGAACATCATCCCGGCGAAGGTGACTGCGGCCGGTGCCGCAACCTCGGTCGAGCTGACGGGCGGTCGCGTCTCCAGCGTCGATATCCCGACGGCGGCTTCTGAAGTCGGCAAGACGGCGAGCTTCGGTGTGCGGCCGGAAGACCTGCAGATCACGACGGGGGAGGATTTCCTCTTCGAGGGCACGGTGTCCATCGTCGAGGCGCTTGGCGAGGTGACGCTGCTCTATATCGATGGTCTCGTTGCCAACGAGCCGATCATCGCCAAGATCCCAGGCATTCTCGATATCAAGCGGGGCGAGAAGGTGCGCTTCACGGCCGACAAGACCAAGCTGTACCTGTTCAATGCGGCCGGGCAGAGCTATCGCCAGCGACCTATTTGAGACAGGATACCGGCGGAAGCAAGCACCATTGCAAGAGGATGAGGCGCAGGATTTGAACATTCAAGAGCGCACGACATGATCTTCGACTACTGCGTCATCGGGGGCGGCATCGTCGGTCTCGCAACGGCCATGCGACTTCTCGAGACAATGCCGGGCATCAGCCTCGTCCTGCTTGAAAAGGAAAATCGGCTTGCGCAACATCAGACCGGTCACAACAGCGGGGTCATCCATGCCGGCATCTACTATCCGCCAGGCAGTCTGAAGGCAGAACTTTGCCGCAAGGGCGCTGCTGCGACAAAGGTCTTTTGCGCCGAAAATAACGTTCATTTCGACGTTTGCGGCAAACTGCTTGTTGCGACATCTGCCGCCGAAATGGCGCGGATGGAGGCCCTCCACGAACGTTCCAGGCAGAACGGCATCGAGGCCTGCAGGATCGACGCCGAAGAACTGAAGGAGCGGGAGCCGAACATCAATGGTCTCGGCGCGCTCTTTGTCCCGTCGACTGGCATCGTCGATTACTCCGATATCTGCCGCGCGATGGGGCGACGCGTCGAAGCACTTGGCGGTGAAATCCACCTCTCGACCCGAGTATCCGGTATCCGCGAGACAACGGTCGCCGTGGATATAGACACCGAAGGCCGGAGTTGGCGTGCGAAGAAGCTGATTGCATGTGGCGGACTGCAATCGGATCGACTCGCAATGCTCGCGGGTCTTTCGATCGAACACCGCATCGTTCCCTTCCGGGGTGAGTACTATCGTCTACCGCCTCACAAGAACGCCATTGTCCGTCACCTCATATACCCGATCCCCGACCCGGCATTGCCCTTCCTGGGTATCCATCTTACACGCATGATCGACGGCGGCGTGACCGTTGGACCAAACGCGGTCATTGGTTTTGCTCGCGAGGGCTATCCACGCCTATCGGTCAATCTTTCCGACACCGCCGATATCGTCCGCTTTCCCGGTTTCTGGAAGACGATATTTGCGCATCGGAAATCCGCCGTTGAGGAGTTCCGAAACTCCTTCTGGAAAGCGGGTTACCTGAAGGAATGTCAGAAATATTGCCCAAGCCTTGGCCTTGACGACCTTCTTCCCTGCGAGGCAGGGATCCGTGCACAAGCAGTGCGCAAGGACGGCACGCTTATCCACGATTTCCTCTTTGCCGAAACCGAGCGAATGCTGCACGTCTGCAACGCTCCATCCCCCGCCGCAACGTCAGCACTTCCAATCGCAGACATGATCATCGGCCATATGGCGATAAAATAAGCTGGTTCGTGGAGAAGGCACCAACTGCGTGGAAATGCTCGGGGCTCTTGAAATGGTCAGAACCGGCCACCCCACCCCTAGAATGAACGAGCATGTTGTAGTTCCCAAGCGGAGATATATGTCTGTCTGGCGCGGAACCACTGGTAAAGCGCCGATAGCGGTCTGACTGCATCTGCAATCCAGGAGACGAAACCAGCCAGACCCAAGCGGTTCGCGAGGGTCTGCTATCGGCTCAAACCGGTCATAGCAGTTAGCAAGCGGACGCGCCGGAGGAGCGGCGTTGATTTCGCTTCATCTACGCTGTCAGCCTACAGGCCGCCACCGACCCTTAAAACGCTGCCGGCGACATAGGTTGCTTCCGTAGAGAGCAGCCAAAGGACTGCCGCTGCAATCTCGTTGGCGTCTGCCGCTCGGCCAAGCGGTATTTTAGATGCCACGCGAAACGGTCGATCCGGATCCCCTCCGTCTGCATGGATGTCGGTGTGCGTTGTGCCGGGAGCAACCGCATTAACGCGAATTCCTAGTGGAGCAACTTCTTTGCCGAGACCGATTGTGAGGGCTTCGATTGCCGCCTTGCTCGCTGCGTAGTGCACATACTCACCCGGCGCGCCGAGTGTCGATGCGATTGAGGAGATATTGACGATCCGGCCCTTGATGGCGTTGCTCTCCCAATAGCGAATAGCGCATTGGCACAAGAGAATCGTACCCATCACGTTGACGTCGAGTGTCCGACGCAGCGCGGGCAGCGGAAGATTGGCAAAGCGGCCAATCTGCCCGGTGATACCAGCGTTGTTAACAAGCGCGACCGGAGCACCAAGGACGTCGCTGGCTTCCGCGAAGAACGAAGCTGGAAAATCAGGATCCCCCAAGTCACCCTTGACGGCGTGCAGTTGCGGCCCGGCACCGGAAAGCGACTCGACGAGGGCAGCCGCCGAGGCTGCGTTCTCGCGGTAGCTGAAGCAAACGTCATACCCGTCTAGAACCGCACGTCGCACAATTGCCGCTCCGATGCCCCGCGATCCCCCGGAGACCAGAAGGGTTTCCCTGGGCTTTGTCGTGCTGCTTGTCGTCATCTCATAGCTCCTGAACTCTTCGCCAGATCACGCGGTCTTTTCTTTGAGGGCGCAGATGCTCGACGTCCGCCTCTACAAACTCTTCGGATTCAGGCTCATCGTTCGATCTGGCCAGGGATTTTGTCCGTCGCGTAACCACAACAGGGTATCGAGCCAAAAGCCTGTCGCGTGACTATCGTGGAAAAGGTCGAAATGGCCGATCTTGGCGCGCCCATAGTCCTCAGGGCGTAGAGAAACAATTATGCGATCGGCGGTGGTGTAGTAACCAAGCCCCCGTCGCACCGCGGTAACCGTTCCCAGTTCATCATCCGATACGGTTATGGCGAGGATCGGCGCCATAACCGCCTGCATCCGCGCAAGTACCGTTCTGCGTGCCTCAATGCTGTAGCTCGATTCGAACCGCGGGCCGCGGAACGCCCATTCGTGGGCGACCCCGGCCGGCAGATCCTCGAGCCGGCCTATCCGCTTGCCTGGAAAATACCCGCACAGGAATGTCAGCATTGGCATTGCGAGATGCCATTTGAGAAAAAGGCCCAGGCGCCGTTCGCGCGCATAGTCTCCCCACCAGGCGTACTGCGCGCCCACGGTGAGGATTCTGTCGACGTCCTTCCCCGCCTCGGCGAGGCCTGGAAGAAAACCGCCGATACTATGGCCAATGACGAGAAGCGGACTGCGCCTTGAGCGTGAGCTGCTGTTTGAGTTCTGCATAAAGCGTACTGCCGCTTCAAAATCCAGTTCTCCCCAATCCCGCCAGCGAAAACCGCAACCACGCAGCGTCTCTGGCCGAGAACGGCCAATGCCACGGTAGTCATACGTAAGGACTGAAAACCCGCGCTCGGCGAGGAAGCGGGCATATCGGTGGTAGTAGCGCGCCGCTACGCCGGTTGCCGGATTGATGATGACCCGTCCATGTCCGAAACTGTTCGAACCTTCCCACAAGTCTCCCAAAAGCTGCACGCCGTCGCCTGCCGAAAGGGTCACAGGGGTGGAGAAGGAGGTGCATGAGGTGCAAGTTCGACTGTCCATATCGAAAGGCTATCCCCAGTCAGATATTGTGTATATTCACTGGTCGGTATACTCAACAGAATGACCTCTGAGATATCCACGAAAGACCGCATCCTCGCGGCAGCAAGCAGGCTCTTTCACGACGAGGGCATCCGTGCCGTCAGCATGGATGCTGTCGCCGAGAAGACCGGTGTCACCAAGCGCACCCTTTATTACCATTTCCGTAGCAAGGACGATCTGATAGCCTCTCATCTCGAGGCTCGCGATCAGCCCAACCTCGCGCTTTTCCAAAAATGGTTTGCCGAGACCGACGGTGACGTCGCCGAAAAAATCAAGGGGATCTTCGACGAGTTGGCGCGCTCCGCTGGGCATCCGAAGTGGAAAGGCTGCGGCTTCCTGCGTACGTCTGTCGAACTCGTCAACCTCCCGGGCCATCCAGCGATCGTGGCCGGCCGCCGACACAAGAAGCGCGTTGAAGAGTGGCTAGGCTCCGTCCTTGTAGAGGTCGTTTCCTCCGAACAGGCGAATTTAGCGGCACGACAGATCATTCTTCTGCTGGATGGCGCATTCTCCGTCGTACTGCTCCACAGCGATCCCAGCTACTTGCTGAGTGCTGGCGAGGCCGCGGCAGTTTTGATCCGATCTGCTATCGATCAGCCAGTCGGCGGGCCATCAGCAGCCCTGACTTAGAACATTTGAACTGTCCACACGCGCGACTTCCAGCAGGGAAGAGCTCGCTTCGGCGTGCAGAACTCAGCGGCAAGCCGTTTAATCTATGCCGCAGCTTGGACAAGCTCCTGCGAGCGTCAATGAGAAAGCTCTTGAGGGGATACGACCCTACGGCCCGTTTAGCAAATCATGTCCAAGGTGCCAGTGGATAGCCAGTTTGTGGCCGAGAACAGTCGTTTTCCGCTAATCTCCTACGTTTCGCCAACACCGCCGTCAGAGCCTTTGCGGCCATGCACCTCGCGGTCATAATTCGGCTCAGAGCTTGAAAGCACCAAAGAAGTGCTTTATATTTTATGCATGGCAGCAAGGTTCACATCCAGTCTCCGGCTTGACCTTCAGCCCACGCCGGACACGCGGCGGGCGCTCGAAGAAACGCTCGCCGCCTACCAGCAGGCGATGGCGATCCTCGACTTGACGCAAGGCGCCAATATCGTGGCGCTGCATCAGGCGGCCTATGAGGAAATCCGGGCGACGACGGGTCTTCCCTCTCGCCTTGCAACGCTTGCTTTGCGCGATCACGGCCGCCGCAAACCCGGTGAGATCATCGCCGATATCCCGCTCGACTCAAAGCTGTTTGCAGTCAAGGGGCCGGACAGCGTGAGCATCGCGACGCTATCCGGCCGGATTATACTGCCCTATGCGTCCAGCGGCTATCGCGAGGGCTGGGCCGATTTTGCCGAGGCAAGGCTCGTCTTTGCCGGATCATCCATCTGTCTCTACGCTGGCATCCAGGCCGGCGTTCACCCGAAGAAGGAGGCCTCCATGTCCAACGAAGGTATTCTCGCCCGCCTCGGGCGCGTCATCGCCGGTGTCGTCAACAATGCGGTCGATGCCGCAGAGGCATCGAACCCGGTTGCGGTGGCGCAGCAGGCCGTCCGTGAAATCGGCACGATTGCCGAGGAGGCGCGTGCAGCGCTCGGCGTCGCCATGGCGGCCGGCCACAGGCTGAAGGCCAAGGCAGAGGACCTCGACGCGGAAATCCGCGACCTTGACGAGAAGATCAAGGTCGGCCTGGAAAGCGGCCGTGAAGACCTTGCCCGCGCGGCCACCGGCGTTCAGATCGATCTGGAGGCCCAGCGCGGCGCGCTGTCGAAGGCCATTGTGGAAAATGCCACCGAGATTGCCGAAGCGGAAGCCACGCTTCGCAGCATCGCGTCCGCGCGCGCCGATGCGACGAAGCGGCTGGAAGATGCCAAACGCGCCGAGCGCACCGTGCCGCAGGCCGCAACACCCTCCCAACGCAACGACCAGCGCCTGGCCGACGCCCTCAAGGCCGTCGAGCGTGTCACCGGGGTTCCGTCGAAACCCGCTATGGAAGGTACAGCGGAGGTCGAAGAACTTGGCCGTCTGCAACGTCAAAAGGCAATAGAGGCGCGTCTCAATGCCTTCAAACAGGGTGAGCGATGATGGATTCGATCGTCCAGCCGGGCACAGCCCCCTTCTGGATCGCACTTTTGACGGTCGCAGGCCTCGGCCTTGTCGAACTCGTTTCTGTCCTGATGGGCGCATCTGCCTCCGGACTGCTCGACGAGGGGCTTGATTTCAACGGGCCGGGCGACGCGGAATCCGGGCTGCTCGGTGGATGGATGTCCTGGCTGAACGCCGGTGGCGTACCGATCCTCGTGCTCGCCGTCATCCTGCTCTCGGCGTTTTCCGCCGCCGGTTTCGCGATCCAGGCCTTCATCGGCCAGTTCCGCGAACCGTTGCCACTTTATGCCGCAACCACCGGTGCGCTTGCCCTCGCAATCCCCGTCACCCGCTGGTCGAGCCGCGGGCTTGCACACATCATTCCGCGCGACGAGACCAGCGTGCAGGAACAGGCCGATTTCATCGGGCTCACCGGAACCGTGACGCTCGGCCCGCTCGACCAGGGCCATCCTGGCACGGTGCGAATCAAGGATCGCTACGACAATATCCATACGCTGCGTGCCCAGGCTGCGCCGGGGCACATCATCGAGACGGGTGCCCTCGCGCTGATCGTCGACGGGGCGAACGGCCTTTTCCAGGCCATCCCCGCACCGACCGCTTTCACCGACGAGCACCATTCCAACAACGGAGGCTAAACGACCATGGATTTCCTCTCTGTAGGACTTATTGCCGGGGTCATCGTGACGGCGATCGTCGTCATCGGCATCATCATGACCTCGCTCTATACGCGCGCCACACGCGACAAGGCCTATGTGCGCACCGGTCTCGGTGGCAAGAAGGTCGTGCTTGATGGCGGCTCGATCATCCTGCCGATCTTCCACTCCTATTCCTGGGTGTCGCTGAGCACACTCCGGCTTGAGGTGAAGCGCGCAGAAAACGAGTCTCTGATCACCAAGGACCGCATGCGCGCCGATATTACAGCGGAGTTCTATGTCCGTGTGAAGCCGGATGCGGAAAACATCGCACTGGCCGCCCAGACGCTCGGCGACCGCACGAACGATGCGGATGCGCTGAAGGCGCTTGTCGAGGCAAAATTCGTCGACGGCCTGCGCTCGGTCGCCGCGACCATGTCGCTGCGCGACCTGCAGGAGCAGCGCGCCGAGTTCGTCAAGTCGGTGCAGGCAGCCGTCGCGCACGACCTGCAATCGAACGGCCTAGAGCTGGAATCGGTGTCGCTGACCCGCCTCGACCAGACGGACATCAAACATTTCAACCCGAACAATACCTTTGACGCAGAGGGCCTGACGGCGCTCACCAAGATCACTGAGGAGCGTAAGCGCGAGCGCAACCAGATTGTCCGCGACAACGAGGTCGAGATCGCGACCAAGGATCGCGAAGCCTCGCTGCGCCGGCTGACTATCGAACGCGAACAGCGCGACGCCGAACTGTCGCAGGAACGCGATATCGCCAACAAGACGGCCGAGACTCGCGCGGAAGCGGCGAAGGCCGAACAGTTGGCACGTCTCAGCGAGGAAACCGCGCGCCTCGACACTGAAAAGGGCATCGCCGAGCGGGACTCCCAGGCACGTCAGGCGAAGGAAACCGCGCGCATCGACGCCGAACGCGGGATTGCCGAGCGGGAAGCCGAAGCGCGTCGGGTCACCGAATCCGCCCGCATTGATGCCGCGATCGCGGTCGCAGAGAAGAGCGAGCAGGAACAGGCGGCGCGCGCCAAAGCTGACGAAGCCAAGGCCGCAGCCACAACCGCCGAGGAACAGGTCATCACGGCGAGGGAAGTCGAGATCGCCGAGCGCGCCAAGCGCATCGCCGTGCTCGATGCCCGCAAGGACGCCGAACAGGCGGCCACCGCCATCACCGTGAAGGCGGAAGCGGAGCGCCAGGCCGCGGAAAACCTTGCTGCAGCGATCAAGATCCAGGCCGAGGCAGACGCGGCGGCCGCCAAGATCAAAGCGACCGGCGTCATCGAACTTGGCGAGGCAGAGGCGAAGGCGGAGCGGGCGCTCAACGAAGCCCGCAACGCACTTTCGGCCAGCATCATCGAATTCGAGCTTGCACGCGCGCGCGTTGCGATCATTCCGCAAGCACTCGAGCAGGCGATGAAGCCGATCGAGAAGATTTCCGATATCCGCATCTTTAGTGCGGGCGGGTTAGCCGGCGCCCTGGCAGGCAACGGGGGCGGTGGCAGTGCTGCGGGCAACACGGTCGGAGACCTCAGCAGCCAACTCCTGAACTTCACCGCCCAGAAACCCATCCTGGATGAAATCCTCGCGCAAGCAGGCTTCAAGGGCGCCGATCCGACGCAGGCCCTGCTCGCTGCCTCCATCGGAAATGCTACCAACAGGACGCAGGGCGACGACGTCTAAGCTGGAACCGATGATGCCGACTGAGCATCCGAAAACGTCGAGACCGCCGGTTCAAACCGGCGGTCTCGACGTTTTCGGGTCGCTTTAGCTGTTTTGTCCGGACCACCAGAGTCAGATACCTCACCTGAAAGCCGGCCGTCGCTTATCCACCGATCGCGCCCGTGGATCATAGACTTCAAAACGGCAGCATTCGGCTCCCGCGGAACAGCGTAAAAAGGGTGTGAAGCAGCCAAGGCCTCAATCCTGACCGAATAGTCGCTTGGCGCCCGCCTGCGTGCAGAAAATCAGACCGCTTGCCAGATCTCCGGTCGCAGCTTGCCGGCATTGACGACATGCAGGCCATCGACATCCTTTTCCGTCTCGATCGAATGGATGATTGCATCGGCGTGGAGATGCTTCCGAGCGTCTGCCAGATGAATAAGTTTACTTTGACGTTGGGGCAACATGTGCGGCGATGAAGTCTGCAAACGGGACCGGCCGCCCAAACAGATATCCCTGCATGTATTCGACACCACGCTTTTCCAAATACGCACGCTGCATGGCATTCTCCACACCTTCAGCGACAACGAACAGGTCCAGCCTGGAAGCGAGATCCACGATGATGTCCAGAATATGGGTGGAGAGCGCATCCGAATCTGCCTTGGCAACAAAGCTCTGATCAATTTTGAGCGCGTTGACGGTGAACCTCTGCAGGTACTCAAGACTGGAGTTTCCCGTTCCGAAGTCGTCCAACGCGACTTGAACGCCGATGTTGTCAAGTTGCTTGAAAAGCTCATCGGTCAGGGGTGTTGCCTGAATTATCTCCCGCTCGGTAAGCTCGAGGAAGAGAACGATAGAAGCCGGCGGAAAGGGCTTCAGAAAATCCCGGCATCGCTCCAGCAACTCCATACTCCTGCAATGCGCCGCCGAGATATTGAACCCGATATGGAACCTCTCCGGCAGGTTCTTAACCTGTCCAAGCAGGTCCGCCTGGACCTTGTCCATCAACTGATTGGTCATCTTGACGATAAGGCCCGAGCTTTCAGCAAGCGGAATGAATTGATTAGGGGGAATGAGGCCTTCGACCGGATGCATCCACCGAACGAGAACCTCAGCACCGGCCAGTTCACCGGATCCTCCTTGAACAACGGGCTGATAAAAAGGCACGAATTCGCCGGCCTCAACCGCACGATGCAGCTCAGTCGTCAAAGAGTTGCGCCGGGACAGAACTCGGTGCCCCCCATAAGCCATCAACAGGCCGAGTAAGGTCAGAAGCAACCAGGACGGCCAATAGGCCGATATAAGGTGCCTGCAAACAAGGCTCTGTCTGTAAGCCACGCCGACTGTGAATGGATAGGTTACCGAGGAGGCAAGGTTGACGGTGGCGCTATCGGGCCAGTGGGCGGCGGCGGTTACAGTGCCGTCCTTATCGACCCAATTTTCGCCTACCCTGACTTGCGCGACGAATTCTTCTGCGCCCAGTCTAAGGACATCAAAAACATGCTGCCCGTCGATGCCCACCAGTACCGCGCCAGTCTTCGTTGCTTGCCGATAGACAAGCAACGCCCGGTTCGGTGTGACAAGGTTTCCGAACATCAGCTGTAGGCGGCCATTCGCATAGGCCGAGCTGTCCTCGGCATAGTCCACAGCTCCCTCCAGGGTGGAGCAGTAGATCCTGCCGTTTTCGGCTAGGTTCAAAGAACGGACGAAAGGATGCGCTGTTACTCCCCGCCTAAGATCCAGCCCGGCCGAAACGCATGGGCTGCCGACAAGGTCCAGCACATCTGCCGTCGCATCGCCCGCATGGCCAAGGATGGCTTCGATCCGCGCGAGGACGAATTGCTGAATCGCCGTCGCCTCGTCATCAAGGGATTGTCGGGCTTGCAGAGCCAGAAAAGGCAGCCCCAATAGCAAGGGCAATATCCCGAGCAACATGACGACCCAATGTTGACGCGCTCTTCTATCCCGTGGCAACCTTATTCCCGTTGCCTTTACGTGTCGTTCTCCCGGTCCCTTGTCCACGTCTTCAGAGCCCTTTTGTCTCTCGTGGTAGTCGCGCGCTATAGCAACCCTAGCTGCTGAAGGTTGACCTAATATTGCATCAAAAGTTCAATTACGGAGTATCGCGTTTGGGCGTCGGTTCCAGCCGAGGAATGAAGCTCATTGGATTGGCAGCAGATTTATTTCTGCAATGACAGCGAATAGCGGGTATGGCGACGTTCACCCTTCCGCGTGAGTGCACCGATCTCCACGAGCTGCTGAAGGTCTCGTGTCGCTGTAGCGCGGGATGTGTTTGTGATCGAGATGTAGTTCTCTGCACTTAGGCCGCCCTTGAAGCCTGCTGTGCCTTCCCTGAAGATGCGCGCGACCACCTTTTCCTGCCGCTCGTTCAGGCGGTCTCGAAACCGGTCGTAGAATTTTGCTTTCTGGATGAAGAAGTCTATGCGCTCAAGCGTTGCCCGTTGAGCATCCAGGATCATCTCTGAGAAGAAAATAATCCAATCGGTGATATCAAGCGTGCGTTGATGTCGCTCAAGCTCTGAATAATAGGCCTTTCGGCTCTTCTCTATCGTGAAGGCAAGCGAAATGAGGCTTGGTTGCCCAATGTTTTGCGCCAGGGATTTCTCGGCGAGCGCGCGCCCAATTCGACCATTACCATCCTCAAATGGATGAATGCTTTCAAAGTAAAGATGGCCTACTGATGCGCGCGCTAAAGCTTGAAGCGGCGTTTGGCCACCTGGCCCGGATTGATTAAACCATGCGATGAAGGTCTCCATCTCAGCTTTAACCTGACGAGATGGGGGAGCCTCAAAATGAATTGTCGGCTTATCCAAGCGACCTGACACGATCTGCATTGCGTCTTCATGCTGGCGGTAGTCACCAATCGTCTCAATGTGTCGATTTCCGGCCATTAGCATTGAATGCCAATGGAACAATCCTTCAGGATACAGCGGCGCATGCCAATTTCGATAGACATCCGCCATCACTTCCGCGATCCCGCGCTCTTGGGGACGGATCTGCCTATCGTCAGTGTTGAGACCGAATTGCCGGCGGAGTGAGGATTGAACACTCGCGCGATCCAGAAACTCCCCCTCGATCTCTGAGGTCTTGACCGCTTCGTCGCTCAGCAATTCAATGCGAAGTTGGTTGCTGTCATCCTCGTTGAAATGCCGAACGGCACCAATGATCTCGCCGGCGGACTGCAGGAATTTCTGCTCCAACGGCATGACGCTCGATGCGTCGTACCTGAAATTTGGCCAGTCGACATTCTGCCAGTTCCATTTCATGAGCGATAGCCGGCCTTTCTATAGCTCATAAATACCCCAAAAATGAGCTATTGCAAGCCCATCTATCGCTCAGCACGACATCTGTAACTCTCGACCCAAGCGCGATGGTTGATTGCCACCGAGACCTGGTCGGGGTCAGTTCCCATTGCAAATCAACTGTTTCGGCTGCTGGCGCTTACGCGCCGCACGGCGTTCTACACTTTGAGGCAACCGACCGGAACACCATCATGAGGCCATTATCCTGGCACGGACAATCCAGGCTTGCTAAGCCCGTAATCAAAGGGCCGAAACACAACTACCTGCTGAGTTCTGCAGAAAGGTCCATTGATCACCCGTGACAACCGCACCATGTAGCTCCCATGCCGAAATCCGAGAAGAACACTAGCGAGTTGCTCAAGATCTGGACCCTGACAGCAGATGCCACCATGGGATCATCGGTGCGCGCCAAGGGTATCCTCCAGGAAATCCAGGCACGACTGCCGAAGGCGTCCAAAAAAGCGGTTTCTGTCGAAGGTGTCGATCTGGTTCTCGTAATGCCGATTCATGATCGCGCTGCCTTCAACGCCGCGGTTTCGGTCGTCTCGAAGGCAATCGCAGACGCACCGGCCCTGCCCGTCATTCCGCGCGAGATACAGGACATCCTCGGCATGAAGGCCAGCGAGCGTCATCGTTGGCTTGCTGACGGTCGCCTACCGAGCGCCGGGACGAGAACGGTCAGGCTGGCAGGAAGGGCCAGGAAGATTACCTTTCATGTATTCGATCCCAAGGTCGTTGAAGATCTCCTCAATCGCGGAGCTGCCGATGAATGGAGGGTCGAGGAAGCTGAGGCGAAAGCAGAGAAGAAACGGAATGCCACCCTGCGGGCGAAGCTTGTGCGGTTGGCGAAAAGGAAGAAGTCATCGCCTAACACGGTTGACGCTTGCGACGAAGCCGCATCCAGGCTTCGAGGCTGGGGGGATTTCGACGTCGATGGACTGCTCCGCTGATCACAATCCGAATTTCCCAGGTTTTGATTCCTCACGGCCGCAGGTCACCTGCCATAATCTCTTTGGCGCGGACGGTGCCATCGCATCAAGGATTAAGCGCTTGAAAGGATATGGACCCGTGACCCGCAGATATCCCAAACGCTCATCGCGCTGAATACTGAGCTAGAGCAGCCCGGTCTCGGCATCGCGACGCTCGCCGATTTAGCTCTTCTGCGTCGCCATGCCGGCAACGGTCGGCCAACCGTAAGCATCGTAGCTCACCTGCTCGGTTACGGCCGCCGCACTGTTGGTCACCGCCCGCACCGAAGCCTGGTTGTCGCGGTGCAGGTAGTATTCAGCGCTACCGACGATCTTTAGGTCGGGATGCGGATAGCGCGTTTACACGTCCGTTGCCGGGTCACGCTTGACCGAGGCATCCGGATAGAGCGTCGTGACCACCATGGAGGCCTTCTTCACACGGCTGCCGTCCGGACCATAAGTGAAGCTTACTGCCAGATCGGCCGCCGTGCCGTTGAGCATCGTCACCTTGAGAGCGGGTTGGCCGCGTTCCAGGTGAACATGCGCGATCGGCCACTCGAATGCACGATAGTCGGTTTTACCGCGATCGGGTCAGTATTCCGTCGGCACGGTCAACAGCTCTGCGGGAGGGCCGTCGAGGAAGCTCCGCACCGTTGGTGGCAACTGTCGCGCGTTAAGCGGCAGAACGCCACAGCGCGACAACGTCGCCCGCAGATTGGGTTTGGAACCGAGGTGGCGCCAGATCATGCGTGAGGCATAGGGCAGGTTTCCCTGTCTCCATGCGACGCCGAGAGTAACGCCGCGCAGGTAGACGCGTTGATGGGCCGCCTCGAAGGGGATGAGGATGGTCTGCGACAGCATCGGGTTCACTCCGAGGCTGCGCTCGGTAATGAAGATGCGGTTGCGCCAGAAGGCGGCAAGGCCGGTATATTTCGAATCCTGGCGAATCTCACTGTCGCTGTCACGAATGCGCTCCATGGACTTCACGCGCATTTCGCCATGGTCCTCGTAGATTCGGCTCAACGAGCAGATCACAAGATCCGGCCAGGAGGGAGAGCGATGATAGGTCTGGAAATAGCCGGCGTGCCTGCGAAGCGCCTCGATATCACCCGGAAACCCCTCGAGCAGACCGGCCCGCACGGCGACTGGTGGTTCCAGCTTCTGCAGACGCTGGCGGAAAATCGCAGGCGGCAACGAGAAATCGCCGGCCGCCAAGCCGAAATAGCCGGCGATGCGGGCGAGATTGTACGCGGACGGCTGGGTGTCACCATTAATATAGCGGTTGAATTGCTGGCGGTTGATCGCGACTTGGCGGCAGATATGCGAAATCGAGCGTTGCGTGGCGCAGGCCGACTTCAGGTTTTCCAGAAAATTCTCCACGCACCCATCCAATCATCACAGCTTAAACTCGCTTAAAATAGCATCAACCTGCGAAATTGCGCAACGATCGCGCAACGCTAGGCTCAGGTCCGACAACACCATAAATGGGGACCACGAAAATGTCAGACCTCGGCAAGACTCCCAGTGCAACCATGCCTGCTGGTTCGCTCAACCGCCGCGAATTCCTAGGCACCGCCGCTGCCTTTGGCGCCGTGATGACGCTGAGCCCAGGCGGCATCCTGATGCCGAAGTCCGCCCTCGCGGCCGATGAACCGAAACGCGGTGGCAACCTCAAGCTCGGCATGAACGGCGGCGCGACCAGCGATACGCTCGATCCCGCGGGTTACAGCGCCTCCGTCCTCTTCGTTGTCGGGCGTCTGTGGGGCGACACACTGGTCGAGTCCGATCCAAAGACCGGCGCTGCCCTCCCCTCCCTCGCAACCAGCTGGGAGCCGTCGGCGGATGCCTCCGTCTGGACCCTTAAGCTTCGCGACGATGTCTCCTTCCATGATGGGACCAAGATGACGGTGGCCGATGTCGTCGCCACGCTGAAGCGCCATGCGGATGCCAATTCGAAATCTGGCGCGCTCGGCCTTCTTTCCTCCATCAAGACCATCGAGGAAAAGGCCGGCGATCTGGTATTGACGCTGACGGAAGGCAATGCCGACCTGCCGCTGCTTTTGACCGACTACCACCTGATCATCCAGCCCAAGGGTGGAGTGGAAAATCCCAACGCAGCAATCGGCACCGGGCCTTATGTACTCAAGAGTTTTGAAGCTGGCGTGCGCGCGACCTTCGAAAAGAACGCCGCCGACTGGCGTTCGGATCGCGGTTTCGTCGACAGTGTCGAAATCATCGTGATGAATGACACGACGGCCCGCATTGCCGCCCTTTCCTCCGGGCAGGTGCACTTCATCAACACCATCGACCCCAAGACCGTGCCGCTGCTGGAGCGCGCGCCAACGGTGGAGATCGTTCGCAACGCGGGCAAGGGCTTCTATGCCTTCCTGATGCATTGCGACACAGCACCATTCGACAACAACGACCTCAGGCTCGCCTTGAAATATGCCATCGACCGGCAGGCGATCCTCGACAAGGTGCTCGGCGGATACGGCACAATCGGCAACGATTATCCGGTGAACGGCAACTATGCGCTGGCGCCCGAGGATATCGAGCAGCGCGTTTACGATCCAGACAAGGCCGCGTTCCACTTCAAGAAATCCGGCCATGAGGGTTCCGTCCTGCTGCGCACCTCTAGCGCTGCCTTCCCCGGCGCCGTCGATGCTGGTGTGCTCTTCCAGGAAAGCGCCAAGAAGGCAGGCATCGACATCGAGGTGCGACGTGAGCCGGAAGACGGCTACTGGACGAATGTCTGGAACGCCCAGCCCTTCTGCGCCACCTATTGGGGCGGCCGTCCGACGCAGGATTCGCGTTACTCGACCTCCTACCTCTCGACAGCGGAATGGAACGACACCCGCTTCAAGCGCGAGGATTTCGACAAGCTGGTACTGCAGGCACGCTCCGAGCTTGATGACACCAAGCGCAAGGCTCTCTACCGTACCATGGCACTGATGGTGCGCGATGAGGGCGGCCTGATCCTGCCGGTCTTCAATGACTATGTCATGGCGCAAAGCAAGAGCGTGAAAGGCTATATCAACGATATCGGCAACGACATGTCGAATGGCTATATCGGCAGCCGCGTCTGGCTCGACGCGTAAGCTCAGCACCCCAATTCCCTATAGGACGTCGGAGCGTTTGCGCGGCAAACGCTCCCGAACGGAGTATCCAGAACCATGTCTGGCAAACGCCCCTTCACCATCATCGAGAACGAATGGATCACGCTTGCCGACGGCACGCGTCTCGCCGCCCGCATCTGGATGCCGGAGAATGCCGAAAACGATCCGGTGCCAGCCGTTTTCGAATTCCTGCCCTACCGCAAGCATGACGGAACCTGCCTGCGCGACGATTCCACCTATCCGGAATTCGCGGCCGCCGGCATTGCCGGCGTGCGTGTCGACATCAGGGGCTCAGGCGAATCCGACGGCATCATCGACGGCGAATATACCCCGCTGGAACTGGCCAACGCCTGCGAACTCATCGCCTGGATCGCTGCCCAGTCCTGGTCAAACGGTTCTGTCGGCATGATGGGGATTTCCTGGGGCGGCTTCAACTGCCTGCAGGTCGCAGCCCTGAGGCCGCCCGCATTAAAAGCCGTCATTTCCATCGCCTCGACCGTCGACCGTTACAATGACGACATCCACTACAAGAACGGCACGCATCTTTCCGCCCAGCTTTCCTGGGCCGCGACTATGCTGGCCTATCAGTCGCGCTCGCCGGACCCGGCACTTGTCGGCGACCGCTGGCGCGAGATGTGGCTCGAACGGCTGGAAAACGAGCCCTATTTCATGGAAGAGTGGCTGACGCATCAGCGCCGCGACGCCTTCTGGAAACACGGCTCCATCAGTGAGAATTTCAGCGACGTAGAGATTCCGGCCATCGTCATCGCCGGTTGGGCGGATGGCTACCGCAACACCCCTCTGAAGGCGGTTGAAGGCCTCGGCGACAAGGCCAAGGCCTTGATCGGCCCCTGGGTGCATAAATATCCGCATTTCGCCTGGCCGAAGCCGCGCGCCGATTTCCTCGGCGAAGCGATCCGCTGGTGGAACCGTTGGCTGCGCGGCGAGGAGAACGGCATCGAAACCATGCCGCAGGTGCGCGCCTATATCATGGACGATATCCGCCCTGCCCCCCGCCGCGATTTCGATAACGGCTTCTGGATCGGAAAACAGCACTGGAGCGAGCCGGAGGCAGCGAATTTCTACGTCGATCAGTTCGGCACGCTAAACCCCGGAAACCCGATCCCCGGCGCCCACAGGCATGACCGCTATATCCGCTCGCCCCTCGACACGGGCACGGCTTCAGGGGAATTCTTCACCCTCAAGCCTGACGCGGAAATGGCGCTCGACCAACGCGGCGATGATGCCGGCTCGATGGTCTTGGAAACCGCGGCGCTGGAAGAGGATGTCGATATCCTCGGCCGCCCGGTGCTGGCGGTTGAGGTCGCCTGCGATGGGGACTGGGCCAATCTCTGCGCCCGCCTCGTCGATGTGCATCCGGATGGCACCGCAACGCGTGTGTCCTTCGGCGTATTGAATCTTGCCCACCGCGATGGATATGAAGATCCGAAAGTCCTTCCCCGGAATGAGAAGACCAGGATCCGCGTCAAACTCGATGCTTGCGGCTATCGCTTCAGGAAAGGCCACCGCATCCGCCTGTCAATCTCGACCGCCTATTGGCCGATGATCTTGCCCGCGCCGACGGATCCCGGTGTAACGCTCGATCTCGCCTCGCTCGGCCTTGCGCTTCCAAAACTCGGCGCACATGAGAAGATCACGGTCAAGGAGCCTGACAATCCCAACCCGCTGCCGAAATACCTCGAGCATACACCCGGCACCACGCGGCGCTGGGTGACAAAGGATATGACAGCCAACCGCACGGACTATCACATCCATGAGGACACCGGCCTTTCAGAGCGACCTGGTACGGGTCTTTCCACTCGCCAATTGCGCGAGGAAGAATGGTCGATCAGCCCGGACGATCCACTCTCTATGAGCGGCCAGTCCACCTGGACCTGTGACATGCAGCGCGATGGTTGGTTCCTGCGCACCGTCTCCAACGCGCGCCTGACCTGCACCGCACAGGAATGGGTGACGACCGCCGAGCTCGTCGCATACGAAGGTGAGACCGAAATCTTCCGCAAGACGTTCGAAAAGCGCGTTCCCCGTGACTTTATGTAGAGGCCGTTCGGGCATCGCTTGATAGGCGATTACCCGGCGCATGGCGCCACGTAGACGCTCAAGGCTGGGCACTGAAAGCAGATCTTTGCCCAGTCGTGACGTGGGGCTTGATCGTGTGGCCAGCCGTTGTGCCAATTGAGCGCCATGAATGGAACCTTTCTTCGCGGAGCGAGGCCGGTCCTTCGAGGCCCATGCGGGCTTGTTCGTCTGAACCGTTATGGCTCCAGTCCCGCGCACCGCGCGGTGTTGCGAATGTGTGTTTCCATTTCGATCCGGGCGGCGGCCGGGTCGTTGGAGCGCAGGGCTGCGATGATGCGACGATGTTCGGCGATCGAAGCGCGCATGCGCGCAGGATCGGTAATGGGTATCGGCTGTCGCTGCGTCGCCGTCACTTGCTCGCGCACGGAATCATAGAGCGCGCGCAGCATGGCGTTGCTACAGGCGGACGCGATGATCGCGTGGAATTCCAGGTCCGCCTCGACGTTGGCCAGGAGGTCCTGCTGGGCCCAACCGTCTTCCATCTGCCGTGTCAGCCTTTCCATCTCGTCCAGTTGATTGGCCATCAGTCGCCCTGCCGCGAGACTGGCCATCTGCCCTTCCAGCATGATCCGGGTCTGGAACACGTCGAAGACCGAGTAGCTGTCGGAGTATCGCCAGGGCCCCATATGGGTGGAGGCAGACGATGGGCCGCCAGCAACGAAGGTCCCCCGCCCTGCCTCGGTCTTCAGCAAGCCCAGTGTCTCAAGCGTCAGCAAAGCCTCCCGCAAGGAGGCGCGGCTGATTCCGAATTTCTGCGAGAATTCGCGCTGCGAGGGGATTTTTTCCCCGGGCTTGAGGCTGCCACTCTGAATCATGCTCTGAATTTCGCGGGCGACGGATTGAGGGACCAGGATCTTGTTCAGCATTGCGTTCTTCCATCTGCCCTTGCGATAGGGCCCGTGCGGTGCGAGGGCCGGTCTCGCGACAAGTCTATTTTATCGACACCATCTCTTGCAATTGCCAAACAGGCATGCTTCCTTGGTCTTACTGGTCTGACCAGTTAGACCAAGGGTAATCGTTTCATCGCCAAAAAATCAAGGGGAACCTCATGAACGCGTTTACACTCATCACCACGACAGCGTTGTCCGTTTTGCTCACGACTGCCGCACTCACGTCCTCGGCCACTGCTGCCGACCTCACGGTCGGCGCGAATATCGGCAACGTTCCCTGGGAGTTCCAGAATGCGTCTGGCGAGACCGTCGGCTTCGAAATCGATCTGCTCAACGAGGTCGGCAAGCGACTGGGCAAATCGGTCGAATTCGTCAACGTTCCGTTCAACGGCCTCTTCTCCGCCGTCCAATCGGGCCGTATCAACATGGCGGTGTCGTCCATCACCATCACCGACAAGCGGCTGGAATCGGTGACCTTCGCGCAGCCCTACTACGACAGCGACCAATCCTTGACGGTGACCGCAGCCAGCGGGATTACCGGGCTTTCGGGCATGGAAGGCAAGGTCGTTGGCGTCGACACTGGCTCGACGGGCGACATGTGGGCCACCAACAACGGTGCGCAATACAAGTTCGGTGAAATCCGCAAGTTCGAAGGCCTGTCACCCGCAATGCTCGACCTCGTTGCCGGTCGCGTCGATGGCTACATCAGCGATATCCCGGCCCTGCTCTACTACGTCAAGGATAAGCCGGACCTCAAGGTCGTTGAACGTATCCCTACCGGTGAGAAGTATTCGGTCATGTTCAACAAGGGCGACCCGCTGGCCAACGAGGTCAACGAAGTGATCTCGACGCTGAAGAAGGAAGGTTTCGTCGCCAAGCTGCATGAGACCTGGTTCGGCGCCAAGGCCGAGGACACCACCTCGACGGTCATGGTCATGGACATGCCGGTCGCCAAGTAAGTCATGCCTCCTCGTGACGGCGGCACGCTGGTGTCGCCGTCAACTCCACAGCGACGGCCGGTGGTTCCATGAATCTAGTCAACACCTTCTTCAATATTCCCATCCTGATCGACACATTCCCGCTTCTGTTGTCGGGATTGCTCGTCACACTGGAGATTGGCGTCACCAGCATTATTGCCGGTCTCGCGGGCGGATTGTTCCTCGCTCTGGTCAGGCTTTATGGACCGGGTCCGGTGCCATTCCTCTCCAAGATCTACATCGACATCTTCCGCTCGATCCCGCTGCTGGTGCTGTTGATCATCGTCTACTACGCCCTGCCCTTCGTCGGCATCCGCTTCTCGCCCTTCGTCTCTGCGGTCGTTGCGCTCACACTTGTTTCAGCCGCTTACACCGCGGAAATTTTCCGCGCAGGTATTGAAGCCATCCCCCACGGGCAATTCGAAGCCTCGCAGGCGCTGGGTCTCTCAGGCCGCCACATGATGGTCGACGTGATCCTGCCCCAAGCGATCAAGATCGTCATTCCGCCATTGACCAACAATTGCATCAACGTCCTGAAGGATACGGCCCTGGCCTCCGTCGTCGCCATGCCCGACCTCCTTAAGCAAGCAACCCAGGCGCAGGCGCTGGCTGCCAACCCCACACCATTGATTGGCGCGGCGCTGATCTATGTCGCCTTACTCTGGCCGCTGGTTGCCATCGTCGCGCGGCTGGAAAAACGTTTTGGCAAGGACAAACGCCCATGACCCCCCTGATCAAGATCAGCAATCTGAAAAAGGCTTATGGCGCCTTCACGGTCCTGCATGGCATCGATCTCGATATTGCGGAGGGCGAAGTTGTCT
This sequence comes from Shinella curvata, assembly GCF_022899935.1. GTDB lineage: Bacteria > Pseudomonadota > Alphaproteobacteria > Rhizobiales > Rhizobiaceae > Shinella > Shinella curvata. The sequence goes on along the minus strand of NZ_JALJCJ010000008.1, from coordinate 165,817 downwards.
GCGTCATTGGGCCCTCCGGCTCTGGAAAGTCGACGTTGATACGCTGCATCAACCGACTGGAGGCTTTTTCCGACGAGAGCAGTATCGTCGTGGACGGTGTTACCGTCGGTCCCGGCAAGGCGCTGGCGAAGGTGCGTGCCGAAGTCGGCATGGTGTTTCAGTCGTTCAATCTGTTTCCCCATCTGACCGTGCTGAAGAACGTCATGCTGGCACCAATGCGGGTGCGCGGTGCAAAGCCAGCGGAAGCGGAACGCAAGGCCAGAGACCTGCTGACCCGGGTCGGCATCGCGGCGCAGGCCGAAAAATATCCGGGCAAGCTTTCCGGCGGCCAACAACAGCGCGTCGCTATCGCCCGCGCATTGGCGATGGAACCCAAGGTGATGCTTTTTGATGAGCCCACCTCCGCACTCGATCCGGAAATGGTCGGCGAGGTGCTGGATGTGATGAAAACGCTTGCCGGCACCGGCGTGACCATGGTCGTCGTCACACACGAAATGGGCTTTGCCCGTCAGGTGGCCGACCGCGTCATCTTCATGGACGGCGGTCGCATCGTCGAGCAGGGCACGCCCGCCGAAATCTTCGACAATCCCAGGGAAGATCGCACGCGCAGCTTCCTGCGCTCGGTTCTCGAACACTGAAAACAATATTGGGTCTGGAGGACCACATGCCGAACCAAAATACATCCGCAAAAGGCGCGCTGGACCTCGATTTCGTCCGCAGCCAGTTTCCCGGCCTGTCCCATGGCTGGACCTTTTTCGACAATGCCGGCGGATCGCAAATCCTGAAACGGGCCGTCGAGCGGATCAATACCTTCCTCTATGACAAGAATGTCCAGATCGGCGGGAGCTACGAGGTTTCGCAGGCGGCCGCAAAGGCACTCTACGAGGCCCGCACGGCGGCCATGCATCTCGTAAACGCATCAAGGCCGGAAGAAATCGTTTTCGGCAACTCGACAACGGCGCTCTTGCAGAATCTTGCCCGCGCCATGACGAGCCAACTCGCTCCTGGCGACGAGATCATCATCACGATCGCCGACCACGAATCCAATATCGGTCCGTGGGACAGGCTGCGTGATGCCGGCATCACCATCAAGACGTGGCCCCTTAACAAGGATACCTACACGTTAGACCTGGTCGATCTCGAACCTCTTATGTCGGCGCGCACAAAGCTCGTCTGCGTCACCCATGTCTCCAATATCCTCGGTTCGATCAATCCGGTGCGTGAGATTGCCGATTTCATTCATGCGCGGGGCTCCCGCATCTGCGTCGATGCTGTCGCTTACGCGCCGCATCGCGCGGTTGACGTCCAGGCCTTCGATGTCGACTACTACGTCTTCAGCCTCTACAAGACCTATGGTCCTCACTATGCGCTGATGTACGGCAAGTATGATCATCTGCTGGAGCTGGATACGCTCTATCACTATTTCTATGGCAAGGACAAAGTGCCGGGCAAACTGGAACCCGGCAATCCGAACTATGAGCTTGCCTATGCCACCTGCGGCATCGTCGATTATCTTACCGAAGTCGGCGAAATGGCTGGCGAAACCGGTTCTACGCGCGAGAAGATCGTTGCGGCTTATGGTGCGATCACGGCGCAGGAAAACGCGCTTGTCGACCGACTGCTGACCTATCTGCGTGGCCGCAACGACTGCCGTATCATCGGCCATAGCGCCAATCGGGACGGCACCCGTATTCCGACGATCAGCTTTGTCTTCGACGGCCGGGATTCTGCGGAAATCTGCAAGGCGATGGACGCCCATCGGATCGCGATCCGGTTCGGCGACTTCCACTCGCGGCGATTGGCGGAGTATCTCGATCTCACGGAAAACAATGGCATGGTCCGGGTCTCGATGGTCCACTACAACACGATCGAGGAAATCGACCGGATGACAAAGGCGTTGGATACGATCCTTGCATCACCCGCCAACTCCGCGACCGCCGCCTGAGAACCGGAAGAGCCCGCCATGTCCTTCGACACGATCATCCGGAACGGCACCATCGTCACCGCCAGCGATGCTTTCCGATGCGATGTCGGTATTCGCAATGGCCGTATCATCGCAATGGCCGAAAACCTTGATGATGCGGACGAGATCATCGATGCCAGCGGCCTCTATGTGATGCCGGGCGGTATCGACAGCCATGTGCATCTGGCGCAACCATCCGGCGACGGAATCGTCATGGCCGACGATTTTGCCAGCGGCACGCTCTCCGCGGCCTTTGGCGGCAATACGACGGTCATGCCGTTCTGCCTGCAGGAAAAAGGATCGACGCTGCGAGAGGCGCTCAAGGCGTATCACGCCAAGGCGGAGGGGGAGTGTTATGTCGATGTGAGCTTCCACATCATCGTAACCGACCCGACGAGCCATGTGCTCGGGCAGGAACTGCCGGCCCTCGTGGCGGATGGATACACGTCGATCAAGGTTTTCATGACCTATGAAAACCTACGTCTGCGCGACGATGAAATCCTGGCGACGCTGGATAGCGCCAGGACATCCGGCGCACTGGTCATGGTCCATTGCGAAAACGAGGACGCGATCCGCTTCCTGATCGGCCGTCATGAAGCGAATGGCGAGCTTGCTGCGAAACATCATGCGACAAGCCGCCCGGTGGCCGCGGAACGGGAGGCCACGCACCGCGCTCTTTCCCTGGCGGAGATCGTTGATACGCCGATCGTCATTGTCCATGTCTCGAACCGGGAGGCAATGGAGGAAATCCAGCGAGCGAGGGCACGCGGCAGCAAGGTGGCGGGCGAAACCTGCCCGCAATACCTTATGCTCACAGCCGATGACCTCGATGCCACTGAGTTAGAGGGCGCGAAATTCGTCTGCTCTCCACCTCCACGCGACGCGGAAAGCCAGATTGCCTGCTGGGAGGGGCTGCAGAACGGTACGTTCGACCTGTTCTCGTCCGACCATTGCCCCTTTCGCTACGACGATGACGCGGGCAAACTCAACGAAAAGGGCAAACGAAACTTCCGCTGGATACCGAACGGTATTCCCGGCGTCGAAACGCGGTTGCCGATCCTGTTTTCGGAAGGCGTCGGCAAGGGGCGCATCGATCTCAACCGGTTCGTCGCCTTGTCCTCCACCAATCACGCCAAGCTGTATGGCCTTTATCCACGCAAGGGTACGATCGCCATCGGTTCTGATGCCGATATCGCACTGTGGGACCCGACGAAGTCGGTCGTAATAACGAACGATATCCTTCACCACGGTGCTGACTACACACCATATGAAGGTCTTGCGATTACCGGCTGGCCGGTGCGAGTGATGGTACGCGGAAAGACGGTAATCGACGGAGAAGAACTCATCGCCGAGAAGGGTTTGGGCACCTATTTGGCACGGGCACGTTCACCGTTGGTCTAGTCAGCGAATGTTGGTCGATCCCCTTATACGCTCCTCGCTATTGGAAGGAGCACTTTTCGTCGCAAATCAGCGCAATGTCGTTCTCGCCAGTGGCACGGAAACAGGCAACTGCCACCTAGCCATTGATTGGGATTGCGCATGCACTCATCTGCAACAGGCCGCGGCTTCTTCAACGTCATCGATCTGGTTAATCGGCTGGAAGCGGAAACGCGCCGCGGCCAACGGGGGTAGGACGGCGGATTCACTATGTAAAATGCTACCGATGCAAGGTTCACGGAATTGGACCAGGCTCACTATGTCGGCATGATACGGTTGCTGAGTCCATCAACGCGTTCTACGCCAAGAGTGCGGACAAGTGAGTGGAAAGCCGGAAGCTTTGTGTCTCCCCGTTGGAAAGGAATTGTTTGAGAAAGGCATCGAACCCCTGCGCAAACGCCAGGTCGCGAATTTCGCGATCGTGACGGTAAAGGCACCGATCACGGCAGCCCTCTCCGTCTTGGAGCAGACCGTGAGCTTCAGGATTGCCGCGGCGGCAAGAACGATTTTCACAACAGGGTTCATGTGTCGTTCGATACGCGGCTCGTATTCGCGAGCCGCGCCAAAGGTTTGCAGCGGCAAGGTTGCGACAACATTGTCCGTTTCGAACGAGCAGCCGAGATTTGACGGTCATGAAGACGCATCCGTCGCCCGGCTTTCGGGCCCCGCCGGAAAGAGCGAGGATACCCGTCTCCCGAATGCATCGAGATACGTCAGAACCACCGGCACGAACACGAGCGTCAGCAGCGTCGAGGAGATCAGCCCGCCGATCACAGCATGGGCCATCGGCGCTCGCGATTCCCCGCCTTCACCCACGCCAATCGCCATGGGCAGCATGCCGAAGATCATGGCAAGCGTCGTCATGACGATGGGTCGCAGACGGACTGCGCCGGCATTGGCGAGACTCTCGTGGAGGGATTTACCAGCACGTCGCTCCTGGTTGGAGTAATCGACGAGGAGGATGGCGTTCTTCGTGACCAGCCCCATCAGCATGATGAAGCCGATGATCGAAAACATGTTCAGCGTGGATCCCGTCACGAAGAGACCGATCAGCACCCCGATCAGCGAGAGCGGCAACGTCATCATGATCGCGACGGGTTGTATGAAGGAACCGAACTGCGAGGCGAGAATGATGTAGATGAAGATGACGGCGAGTGCCAAGGCCTGGATGGCATAGCCGAGGCTTTCGGCAAGGTTCTGCGCGTCACCGCCGTAGGATATGCGGTAGCCGGGCGGGATGTCCATCATCGCGATTGCCGCATCCAGATCCTGGCGCACATCCCCGAGGGGGCGGCCTTCCACATTGCTGGAGATCCGGATTTCCCGGGACAGGTCCTTGCGGGTGATCGCAACCGGCGCTGTACTTTCGATGACATCCGCGACCTGATCGAGTAGCACCGTGATCGGCTTGCCGTTCTCATCCGTGCGGCTGGTGGAAATCGTCAGGTTGCGCAATTGCGCCGCGTCCTGCCGGCCCGTGGCCGGCAGTCGCACCATGACGTCGTAGGTTTCACCGTCTGGCGCATTCCAAACCGACACGGCATCGCCAGCGACCAGCGGCCGCAATGTATCGCCGATCATCGCAATGGAGACGCCCAGATCGCTTGCCGCCTCGCGTCGAACCTTGACCGCCAGTGTCGGTCTTTCGTTTTCGATCGAGGATTCCACCTCTGTTGCGCCCGGGACTTTCGACAGCGCCGCAGTGATCCCGGCCGAAATCTTGCGCAACTGGTCGTCGCCATCGCCGACAATGGAGAGTTGCAGCGGCTTGGCCGTCGCTCCACCTTCCGACTGGCTGACCGACACCTTCAGCCCCGCGACCGCCGCGAGCCGCTGGCGGACAGGCTCAAGCGCGGCGGAGGTCGTGATGTCACGACGGTCGTTCGGTACAAGCTGCACGGCGATGACGGCCTGGTTGAAACCACGCGCGCCGCTGGCGTTGATCGTCGAGTAGATCGTGTCGACATAGTCGAATTCGCGAAGAGCCCTCTCGACCTGGCCAACCTTGGCCGCCATATATTCCAGCGATGCGCCCTCGTTCGCCTCGAGAGAAACCGACACTTCGCCCTCATCGGCAGCGGGCAAGAATTCAGCGCCGATCTTCGGCACCAGCATCAGACTTGCAATGAAGACGGCAACGACAACTCCAATTGTCGTCTTGCGGTGGTCGAAGGTCCAGTGGATCAGCAACCGATACCTGTCCGCAAGCCTTTCGAACCAGAGGTCGAAGCGGCGGATGAGCCTCCCGAGCGGCCCACGCTGCGCATTCTTCTCCGAATGGGGATCATACCAGACGCTTGATAGCATCGGATCGAGAGTGAACGAGACGAAAAGCGAGATGAGAACCGCGACCGCCACCGTGACGCCGAACTGCAGGAAAAAGCGGCCTATCAACCCGCCCATGAACGCGACCGGCAAGAAGACCGCGACGATGCAGAGCGTTGTCGCGAGCACCGCCAGCCCGATCTCGTTCGTGCCATCCAGCGCTGCCCTGACGTGATCCTTGCCCATGTGGAGATGTCGCGTGATATTTTCCCGCACAACGATCGCATCATCGATCAGGATACCGATCGAGAGCGAGAGAGCCATCAAGGTCATCGTGTTAAGCGTGAAACCGAGTGCATAAATGACGGCGAATGTGCCGATGACCGAGATCGGCAAGGTCAGTCCGGTGATCACAGTCGAGCGCCAGGAGTTCAGGAACAGGAAAACGATGACGACCGTCAGGACACCACCTTCTATCAGCGTCCTCTGAACTTCGGATACCTGCGTGGAGATCGCACGGGCATTGTCACGGGTTACCTTGAGCTCGATGCCCTCGGGCGCGAGCTCGGCGTTGAGGGCCGCGATCTCCTTCTGCAGGTCGCCAGCGACCGCGACAGTATTCGCTCCTTGAACCTTGACGATATCCATGCCAAGCGAGGGAGCGCCTTGATAGGTGGCACGACTCGTGACCTCCGCTCCTGTGTCCAGCACTGTCGCGACATCTGAGAGGTAGACAGGGTAACCGCCGCTCTGGGCAACGATGATGCTGTTGAAACCTGCAACGTCTTCGATCCGCCCTTCGACCGTCACGATCCGCTGGTTGATCCCGGAAATCAGCGTGCCGGCGGCCCTGTCCTGATTTTCGCGCCGTATGGCGTCTATGACCGAAGCTACGCCGACGCCATAGGCTTCCAGCCTGTCTGGATCGACAACGATGAGCATCTGCCGTTTGCTGCCCCCGACAAGCGTGATCTGGCCAACGCCGGAGATTACGCTCAAGCGGCTGGTGATGACACGGTCGGCGAGCGTCGTGATTTCGGAGAGCGAACGCGTGGACGAGGAGACCGCCAGGGACAGGATCGGCGCATCCTCCGGATTGAAGCGTGTCACCTGGGGTGTGTCCACCCCATCGGGAAAGCCGGCTTCGAGCCGTGCGACCCGATCACGAACCTCCTGTGCGGCGGCCTGCGAATCCACGTCGAGTTCGAATTGCACGACGACGACCGCGCGGCCCTCATAGGATTCGGAGGTGATCGTGTCGATGCCGCCGATCGTGTTGAGCGCGGACTCGATCGGCCGCGCGATCTCGCTTTCGATCGTCTCGGGCGATGCACCGGTGTATCCAGCGGTGACCACGACGATGGGAAGGTCTGTCTCGGGGAACTGATCCACACCAAGCCGACTGAAGGAGAAGATGCCGACGACCAGAACGGTCACCATCATCATGGTGGCAAAGACGGGATGGCCGACGCTGACGCGGGTAAGAAACATGGTGTTACTTCCCCTCGACTGTTACGGGCGTATCGGCCACGAGCTGAGGCAGGGGCGCGGAGACGACGATATCTCCCGTCGACAGCCCTTTCACTTCCACCAGGGCCTGATCGCTCCATGTCGTCCCGAGTGTCACCTTCTGGCGGCGCAGAAAACCGCCCTCGACTTTCAGGACGAAGGGACCGATGCTGTCATGCCGGATAGCCACTGTCGGCAGTGCCATCACATTTTCCTGCTGGTCGATCCTGAGCACGCCCGTGGTGAACATGCCGCCTTTGAGGAGAAGATCGTCATTGCGAATGGCGATAAAGACCCGGACGGCGCGTGAACCGGCCACGGCCGTCGGCGCGATACGGGCCACCTCTCCGGTGAAAGTGCGATCCGCAAACCCCTCAACCAGGAGATCGACCGGCTGCCCGATCCGCACACGGGGAATGCGGCTTGTAGGAACGCCGGCATCAACCTCCATTTCCTGGAGATCAACCACGGTCAGGAGCTCGCCGTTGACCGGTACCGTCTGTCCCTGCTCGGCGCTGCGCGCAGCGACAATACCGTCAAATTCGGCATGAACCTCTGCATCCTTGAGCGCCCGCTCGGCATCGGCGACCGTCGCCTGCTTCGCCCTGAGCTGTGCGCGCAAGTCGAGGACTTTCGCATTCGCCTCGAGCCGAGTGGCTTCGGAGGCAGCGCCTGTGTCGCGAAGGCTCGAATTGCGCTTCAGCACGTTCTCGGCAAGCTCGAGCTGAGCCTCGATCGCCTCGACCTCGGCGCTGCGCGCCGTAAGGGCGGTGACGAGGCCCGCCGTGTCAATCCGCACCAGCAGATCGCCCGTCTTTACGACATCACCGACGCGAACGGGCAGATCGATGATCGTACCGGCGACCCGTGCTGTCAGGCTTGTGCGCCGAACCGGGGTAAGCGAGCCCGAGATGCGCACATCACTGCCCAGATTGCGTGGGGCGACGGTGGTGACGTCGACGCGCGCAAGCTCGACCCTCTCGCCAGCCGTCGATGGCGTCTGAGCTGCAACATAATCTGCCACGCCAAGTGCCGGGATGATCAAGGCGGCGAGAATGAGAGCGCGGGTCGTTTTCATGCAGGGCTCCAATTAAACGGCACAGGCGCCGGATGCCGGATGCGGAACTGGAGAAACCCGCATCAAAGCAGAAGGCGCCCACATGGCGCGCAGCTTATCGCGCCGGCAAGGTCAGGTCTTCAATTTAACAGCGTCCGTCATGTCCGCTGATAACGCGCACCACGACCCCGCTATGACCCGAACCGCAAGGTGGTGTCGCCACATTGCGACAACATTGCAAGACGGCGCCATCACCGCTGATTTTTACATCACGCAACAGGCGCGATGGAAATGTCGCTTAAGGCCTTGTCTTTATAGTCGAGCCCTTGCTCCCAAGTCCCGGTTGCGACAGGCTTGTACACGCTGTCTGGCAGGTGAGCGCTTGCCTTGGAGATATGAGACGAAAGGCCCGACATGCGTTTGCTTCTGGTGGAGGACGAGCCAGAAATGGCTGCGGCGATCATCCGCGTTCTCACGAAACACGGAAATATTGTCGACCATGTGCCGAGCATCGAACAAGCCCGCGAGGCACTGAAAGCAGGCGTGCATGAAACGATGCTGCTCGATCGGCAACTCCCTGATGGCGATGGCATGACATTGCTCTCGGAGATGCGCCGGAACGGCAACACGACGCCAGTTATCCTGCTGACCGCGCACGACACGTCGAAAGATCGCGTCCAGGGCCTGGACGAGGGAGCAGACGATTATATCGGCAAACCCTTCGTTGCGGACGAGCTTCTGGCGCGGATCCGGGCGGCGGGCAGACGGGCTTCGAACTACGCCGCATCAGTCGTGTCCGAAGGGAACCTTTCCATGGACACGACGACGCTTCAGGTTACCGTTGCGGATGAAACGCTCGAACTGCCGAGACGCGAGGCCCTGACGCTGCAGATCCTGCTCCGGCGGGCGGGAAGAACGGTCATGCGGTCGACGCTTGAAGAGGCCGTTTACGGTTTTGACGACGAAATCCAGTCCAACGCCCTCGACAGCCATATTTCGCGGCTGAGAAAACGCTTGGCAGATTCGGGAGCCGCGGCAACGATCCACACTGTCAGAGGTGTCGGCTATATCCTCAAGGGTGCCGAATGAAATTCCCGTTCGAGCGGCGTTCGCTGAAATGGCGGCTGGTCTCCCGGTTTGCACTGGCACTCGCAGCGATGATGGTCGTCTTTTACGTCGGGCTTATTGCGTTGATCGTAGCGGAAACGTCCGATGCCACACCCGTCGATGATACGATCAAGTTCGAGATCGCCGCTTCGGTCGTGCCCGATGGCGACAGACTTCGCATCGTGCCCACCGAGGTTGTTCAAAAGGCCGTGCGCGAATACCCCAATTTCTGGCTGGTCGTAAGGGACGAGAGGGGCAAGGAGGCAAGACTTGGCCAACCTCCTGCGGGACTTGCATCGGTGCTTGCCAACCTTGATGCCGTCAGCGCCCTGGATGTCCGCGTCGCGCAGGATGCACCCATGACAGCTATGCTGTTTATGCTCGATACGAAAGCGGGGCTGGTCAAGGCGGTCTATGGGGGGAAATCCGCCCCCGGGTCTGTACTGCAATATCTGGTCCGCACGCTTCACGTCATCTACCTGCCAACGACCCTGATCCCCCTCTTGCTTGCGGTGATCATCATTCCTCTGGTCGTGAACAGTTCGCTCAAGGGTATGAAACGCATCACGGCGCTCGCTAGCCAGATCGACGTGAACAAGCCGGGCGTAAGGCTGCCTACCGATGATGTGGTCGAAGAGATCGTGCCGCTTGTCACTACCATCAACGCGGCGCTCGCCCGTGTGGACAGCGATGTCTTGACGAGAGAGCGTTTCCTCGCTGATGCAGCCCACGAACTTCGCACGCCAATCGCCATCCTCCAGACGAGGATCGAGGGCTATGACGACACGGAACAGAACCGACGCCTTTTGGTTGACGTTTCCCGGATCGGGGCTGTCGCGGAGCAACTCCTGGATATCCAGCGCTTTGCGGCAATGCCCGCTCCTGTTGACGTGGATTTGGCCGACCTCTGCCGTCAGATCGTCGCCGATCTCGCACCTTTGGCAATAAATTCCGGGTACGAGTTGGCATTCGAAAGCGAACAAACATCCGTGATTGTCGTTGCGGACCGGCAATCCCTGGAGAGGGCCGTCTCGAACCTCGTGCGCAACGCCATCCAGCACGCTGGCAATCGCGGGCAGATCCTCGTCCGTCTCCTGCCAGAAGGCACAATTGAAGTGTCCGACGAAGGAGACGGCATCGCCCTAGAGGAACGCGAGAGAATTTTCGAACCGTTTTACCGTAGTAAGCCGAAGTCTACGGGAGCTGGGCTCGGGCTCAGTCTCGTTCGCCAGATTGCGTATCTCCATGGCGGGGACGTCGTGGTGATGCCGACAGAAGAGGGGACGTTATTCCGGTTAACGCTCGGTTCTATCACTCGACACGATGAAGACGCTGGATGATATCCGAAACGCGTCGCGATTGATTTCAATTGACGGGTTTTAGGGACTAGCACGCTGTGACCGTGCCGAGCACCTCTCCGCGGGCAATGCGTATCAGCGTGCTGCCGCGCGACTGGGAGTCGGCAGGAGAGAGATCGTCTCCAGCGCCGGACACGATTCTGTCTATATGTAGCGCGCCACGCCGACAGCGATGATCTTCATTCCCTGCAAGGACGGCCCTAGCAACCCCGCTGAGAGCACGTGAAAAGACAATTGCCCCTGGGAGCCGAGATCTGCTTGAAGGCGCAATCTCTCGCTTATGCCGATGGATAGCGAACGGCCCGGATAGCTCTTGAGCGAGGTCGAACCTATGACCGGCAGTTGTTCCACGTCGATCTCTTCCGAGCTCTCAGAGACGTCAGAGACTTAGAAATCCTCGTCCTTCAAACACAGCTTAGCCGTCGGTTAGGCGAAGACCACTCATAAAACGCACCAGTTCGATGCGGCTCCTGAGCCCCGTCTTTTGTAAGATAGACTTCACGTGGCTTTTTTCAGTCTCGCCAGAAATCTTGAGAGCGGCCTGCAACGCCGATTTACTGAAACCCGAGAGGATCGCTTCGCACACGCGGCTTTCAGCCGGCGACAGGTCAAAAAGAGCGCGGAGCAGCGAGGCTTTCACAACCTCACCCGTTCCCATCTGTGTGACGATTACCAACACCGTCATCGGCCCTAGCAAATCTCTCGCCTGGCCACGGGTCGGAACGATATGAACGATCAGGGGCTTTTCGTCTTCCAACACCGCTGGAATAGGGATGGACATGGTGCCGATTTCAGCCTGGTCCCAGGCCAGCCTGAAAAGAGCCTCACGCAAGAGATTGTCGGCGTCAGGATGGGTGATGCAAAGCCGTTCGCGCGGGCCAATCGAAATCTGAGTTTCAAACAAACAGAAACGATGGTTGGCAGCGATGACATTGCCACCATACCCGACAATTGCAGCAGGAACATTCGCAAGATCGAGACTCTCAACTGCCCCGACAGCTTGTTGATGGCGTAGCTTGGCCGCGAGCAGTGCCGCCCTCGATATATGGGGGCGCAATCCTTCCAGGGTCGCCATGATGCGGTCATCGATCGGACCACGCTTCCAGAGTTGCTCAATTGAAAAAAGCAGCATCTCGCCGCCAGGCATGGGCGTCGCCATCGCCGCGCTCCACCCTAGGCCCGCTGGGCGCTTCAGATCTCTAACGATGGAGAGTTCTTCTATTTCATCAGGAGAGAAGAGATCTATGTCGCGGATAAAGCCAGTTCTACCCAGCTGTAGCAACCTCTCCAGAGGCTTGTTCTTATCGTGCCAGCCTCCATCGATGTAGGTTTGCATCTTGTCGGTAAAGCCGTTCGAGCATGTCCAGCGCGGCATGGCATCATCAACCGTGACAAGTGTGCAAGCTTCCACTCCGATCGTTGTACAAAGCCGCGTCAAGGCAGAAGGCCAGTATTCCGGAAGCATAGCGGCTTCATAGATGTCAGCAATCATCGTATCCTGAATCCAGTTGGGTCAACGGGATTTACCATCTAATCCCCCAACAGGGGGAAGACGGGCATTATGATGTTGATCTATGCCAAAAGATAGATCGACAATTCGTCCCTTTCCCCAGGAAATAGTAAGATGGCACTGGTCAACACCCATACGGCGGGCTCTCAGTCTGGAGCGCTCGTCCATACCCTGCCCGCTGGCGGCTGGGTCACGATGTGGACCTCTGAGGGGCAGGATGGTTCGGGCTCTGGTGTGTTTCAGCAGGTATTTAGCGCCTTAGGCGAGAAGGTAGGTCTTGAAACCCGGGTGAACCAGGTCACCGCAGGCAACCAGGTCCTTTTCGGACATGTCGCGACGCCTGAAGGTGGCTGGCAGACCCTGTGGCTCAATGATATCGATCTCGACGGCGTATACGGACTATGTTTTCAGTCCTTCAATGCAAGCGGTGAACCCATTGGAGACGCAAAAACGATTGATGCTTCTCTTCCTTCGTCTGCCGAACTCACACCCCTTGCCAATGGTGGCTGGATAATTTCCTGGCAGCAGTGGGGGCCTCACGGTTATGCATTGAATTCGGTGGCCTATGCCCCTGATGGCACCGTCCTTGTTGGCGAAGACATACTCGCACAGGATGCCTCTGCGTTCGAAATTACCGGGCTAAAAAATGGAGGCTGGATCACAACCTGGTCTGCCCCTGGGACGTCCGGAACCGACATTTTTTATCAGGTGTTTAAAGGCGATGGCACGGCGCAGAGTGCGCCCGCGCGGGTGAACACCACCGTGCAAAATGATCAGACGCGACCGGAAGTAACCGCGACCTCTGACGGCGGGTGGGTGGTCACCTGGATAAATGTCGACAGGCCGACCTACAATGATGGATGGGGCAACAGTTACCAACCCGTATATTCGGTACGTCACCAAGCCTACCACGCCAATGGCACAAAGAATGGTGGGGAAGTTGTATTGGCTGCAACACATGACCCCCTTTTCTCGGATGGTGGTCGTGGGTTTTTCGAAACCGTAGATGTCATCGCCGGAAAAAAGGGCAGCTGGATTACAACATGGAAGATCTCAGAGACGCTAACATACTGGGCAGGTCAATCCACGTTTGACTACAACTACAGTGCCATCGTTGTACGTCTCACCTCGGCCGATGGCGTGGACAAGGGTTTGCAGGTGGTTGCAAGCGGTTCCACCGCCCCTTGGAGCGAGGGCGGCTATTCCAGTGTGGAATCCGTCGACACAATCATGTTGGCAGGAGGCGGATGGGTCGTCGGCTTCATCGCCAGCGATAAAGATGGAGGACGGTATTTCCACCAGTGTGTCTACGACATCCGGGGCAATTTCGTGGAAGATCAAAGCGTATGGGGATGGATGGAGTTTGGAAGCGATATTAAAATGACGGCATCGCCAAATGGCGGCTGGACGACGACCTACAATATTCGAGATTTCGACACTTCGCCCGCGCGACCGACAGACATCTATCAGCAAACCTTTTATCCCACGCTCACCAACATTTACCCTGACGCGGTCAACGATAACCTCACGATCGCTGAAACTGACATCACCTATCTCGACGTTCTCGCAAACGACACGGACGATGACGGAGATGCCCTGATCGTCACGCAGGCCCAGATCTTGAGCGGAGACGGCCGCGTCACTATCGACGACACCGGCAGGCTTTTTTATCACGACGACACCCGTGGCCTTTTTGACGACGAAACCCGCACCGTGCAGATCCGATATACCGTCGAAGACGGCAAGGGTGGATATGCTGACGCCGTTGTAACCCTGACGATCGAAGGCCTGACCGAGCCGATTGAGGGTGACGACAATGACAATGTACTCATTGGCACCAGTCATGGTGAGCACATCAGTGGCAAAGGTGGAAATGACAAGGTTTACGGCAATGGCGGCGATGATTTCATCCACGGCGGTGCCGGCGCTGATGAGATTCACGGTGGCGACGGCAACGACATTCTTAGGGGTGGTGACGGCAAACTTAGGGGTGGTGACGGCAAAGACGTGCTTTATGGCGATGCCGGCGATGACGACATCGATGCAACGGAGGGAGACGTCGCGTATGGAGGAGCCGGCAACGACCTGATCCGCGTCTATGGAACCGGCGCTCGAGTATTCGGCAATGCGGGCGATGATCGCCTCGTTTCTCTTGGTGGTACGGGGGTTCTGGACGGTGGTGAAGGCACGGACATCTACTATGCGAATCAGCGGCACCCCTCGCTTGAAGGCTTAAATTTCGCAAACATAGAAATCCTTGAGGCCGATCCGGATGTTTACGGTACGATCTCCCAATTCGAGTCCTTCAGCACAATTCGGGGCTGGGGACGGCAGCCCGCGCTGCATATCGTCAATGCCGGCGTCATCGATCTTGCTGACGAACTGGATCTGAACAGAGCAATCGTCTACGCCTCGGCATTCGGAAATTCCATCAAAACCGGCAAACGTGATGACACGCTCGTCGGGGGAGCCGGAAATGATACCCTTGATGGCAACGGCGGTAGCAACATCCTGACGGGGGGGCTTGGCAAGGACACCTTCGTGTTCAGGCCGGATACCAATTATGCCATCTCGATCGTCACCGACTTTTCGGCCGGCGACAAAATCGCGCTCGACGGGCTACCCGCTGTCCGTTCCCTTGCCGATATCGCATTGCTCGTCACCGACGATGGCAAGAAAGACATCGAAGATGCAGTGCTAAACTTCACGAAAGACGGTCGCTCCGTCAGCGTAAAGCTACAAGGCGTCGATTGGCGCACACTAACCGTAAACGACTTCACACGCATTAACACGGCGCCGGATTTTTCTGCGCCGCGCCAAATTGATTTTATTGAAAACGCCAGCGTGACGTCGCCCCTTCTCAGCTTTGCCGCACGGGACGCTCAAGGAGACGTGATCACCTACTCGGTGGGCGGCGACGACGCTTTATTCTTCAGCGTGAATAGCCTCGGCCAACTGCGGTTTAAGGCCTCACCAGACTTCGAGGCCAAGGCGGATAAGAACCACGACGGTATCTTCAGCATCCAGCTGCGCGCTTCGGATGGCGATCTTACGACCGCTCAAACCCTTCTCGTGAAAATTCTCAATGCGAACGATGCGCCTGTCATCACCTCGAACGGTAGCGGTACAACCGCGAACATAACGCTGGCTGAAAACACAGCAAAGGTCACGCGAATGACCGCTTTCGACGCTGACAGCGGCAGCAAACTCACATTTTCGATCGTCGGGGGTGCTGACAAAGCGAAGTTCGGCATCGACAAAAGCACTGGCGCCCTGAGTTTTCTTTCCAATCCTGATTTCGAGAAGCCCGGCGACGCGGATAAAAACAACATCTACAGCGTCACGGTGCGCGTCTCGGATGGCAATCTCATCGATACGCAAACCCTGAATGTCAAGATCGGCAATGCCAATGAGGCACCGGTTATCACCTCAAACGCTGGTGCGGCAACCGCGACGATCAGCGTTCAAGAAAACAAGGTGGGCGTTACCAAAATCACGGCCGCAGATGTCGACAGCGGTAGCAAACTCACCTTCTCGATCATCGATGGCGCCGATAAGACAAAGTTTGCGATCGACAAAACCACGGGGCTCCTGACCTTCCTCTCCGCCCCCGACTTCGAAAAGCCGGGTGATGCAGATAAAAACAACATCTACACCGTGAAGGTACAGGTTTCAGATGGGAGATTAAATGACATGCAGACCCTGACGGTCAGGGTAACGGATGTTATCGGCTTCACCAAAACGGGCACATCAAAGAGCGAAACCCTCCGTGGTGCTTCCGAACAGGACATCCTGAACGGCAAGGCGGGGAAGGATCTGCTCGTTGGTGGTGCTGGTTCCGATAGCTTTGTTTTCGATACCAAACTCGGCCCCGCCGAGGTGGATACGATCGATGACTTCACGGTGAAAAGTGACAAGATCCTGCTGGATGACGATATCTTCACCAAGGTCGGCAAAGTTGGCCCTTTGGCGTCATCTGCATTTGCGATTGGCGCCAAAGCCGGAGATGCGTCCGATCGCATCATCTACAATAAGGCGACGGGCGCTATTTGGTACGATCCGGATGGTAATGGCGCACTTGCAGCGACGCAGTTCGCTATTGTTGACAAAGGGTTGTCCATCAGTGCTGCCGATTTCCTCATAATCGCTTGATGTGCCAGGAGTGAATTCGCCCCGTTCAAATAATCCATTTTGAATTATGCTCTGGCCAATCTGGAGCAAACTCAAAACTGGATAAACCATAGCAGCACCCTGCCAGCGTTCGCGGAAAAGGCGAAGCACAGACTGGTGCGGAAGAGACGGAAGAGTTGTATCCCAGGGTATTCCTGCAGATCGTAGCAGAAGGATTGGATCGCTCATGTCAAGCGGTCGTTGAATTGCTTTAAACAAACAGAATGCGCGTCCAGTAAGGCCCGGAAGAATCTTGTTTCTAGGACTGGCGCTCCGGTACAAGAACGACCAAGCCATCGAGACCGTCGGCAACCTTGATCTGGCAGGAAAGCCGCGAGGCGGGGCGGACATCGTAGGCGAAGTCCAGCATGTCCGCCTCGATCGGGCCGGGCAAGCCAACCTTCTCCTGCCAGGCTTCATCGACATAGACGTGGCAGGTCGCGCAGGCGCAGGCTCCTCCACATTCAGCCTCGATACCGGGCACGGAGTTGCGCACGGCGTTCTCCATGACGCTCGTTCCGGGCTCAGCCTGGATTTCGAACACCGTGCCATCCTTTGCGACAACAGATATTTTCGGCATGGAACTCTCGATACGGTTGCCGGCTGCCGCCGGGAACGAAATGGCTATATTGGGCGGCGGACTGCCCGATGAGAGCTACGAAAGCAGAGCCTTGAGCTCGGTGGCCGGGTCGCTGACAACCGCGGCGGACGGCGACCTGCCGGCTTCGATCAGCCTTTTGGCGACCATGTAGACTCGCGGCTCATTCATCGCGTCGACCGCAAGCAGTTCCTTGCCGCGATAGTACCAATAGGACATGCCGCCCGCAGACCCAACCCGCGTCGCCACATTGTCGTAGCCGGCTGAAAGCCCGGCAATCTGCAGCTTCACGTCGTACTGGTCGGACCAGAACCAGGGCTTTGCGTCATAGTGGCTGATCGTTCCCGTCAGGGACCGCGCCACCGCTTCGGCCTGCTCGATGGCGTTTCCGACGCTCTCAAGGCGAATCCGGCCGGTCCGCCACGGGAATGAAGCACAATCTCCGGCGGCATAGATGTCCGGGTCGGAAGTCCGGCAGGTCTCGTCCACAGCAATGCCGTTGTCGATTGTAAGGCCGGCGGCTTCGGCCAGCTCGACATTCGGAACGACCCCCACGCCGGCAATGACGAAATCGACAGGGACGACGGAGCCACCGACGAGCCGCGCCGAGCGGACATGCCCGTCGTCGCCCTCCAGCGCCTCGAGTGCTGCACCTTCGAGAAGCGTTACGCCTTTCTCGTCGTGCAGGGCTCGGAAATAGGCCGCGGTTTCGGGACAGGCGACACGTTGAAGGATGCGCAGCGCGGCTTCGATCACCGTCACTCTCAGGCCCAGCTTGGCCGAGACGGCCGCCGCTTCGAGCCCAATGTAGCCTCCCCCCACGATGAGCACGCGCCGCCCCTCGAGGAAGCGCTCGGCCATGGCGTTGATATCGGCGAGATTGCGAACGCAGAAGACACCGTCGAGGTTGCCGCCGATTGTCGCCGGCAACGTCCTCGGCCGCGCGCCGGTGGTCAGGATGAGGCGGTCGTAGGCGATGACATTGCCGTCGGCGAGCGCGACCACCTTGCGATCACGATCGATAGCCGATGCGATCGACGAGAGCCTGAGATCGATGGACCGCTCTTCATAGAAGCTCAGCGGACGGAAATAGAGGCGGTCCTCGGTGATCTCGCCGAGAAGGTAGCCCTTCGACAAGGGCGGCCGCTGGTAGGGCGGATGCGCCTCTTCGCCGATCAGGGTGATCGGTCCCTGATGTCCCAGATCACGCAGCTTGGTGCAGGCGGTAAAACCCGCCTGCCCCGCGCCGATCACCACGATACGGGCGTGAGGATCGATTGGCTCGTCACGCATGGACCACCTCTTTCGTTTCAGTTTGTACGCAGCGGCGCCATCGCCTTCTGGATGCTGGCGATCAAGGCATCACGATGGGCGGAGAGATCCGCCGGCGACTGTCCATTGGCTTCCTCTTTCACGCCGGCGACCAGCGTCTCGGCAAGCGCGGGGTCGAGGTGAAGGACACCGAGATCGTCCCACCAGCGATTGAAGCTGTCGGTGTAGCGTTCGCAGAAGGCGGCAAGCCCGCCCTCGCCGGCGCCGAGGTGGAAGAGCATGGTCGGCCCCATGGCCGCCCAACGCAGGCCGGGCCCGGCCCACATCGCCTTGTCGACATCCTCGACACTGGCGACACCGGATTTGACGAGATGGATGGCCTCGCGCCAGACCGCCGCCTGGAGGCGGTTCGCCACATGCCCGGGCACCTCGCGGTTGACGCGGATGGTGACCTTGCCCACGGCCTCATAGAAGCGCTCGGCCGCCTCGACGACACCATCCGCCGTCCGCTCGTTGCCCATGACCTCGACCAGCGGGATCAGGTGCGGCGGATTGAAGGGATGGCCGAGGACGAAGCGGCCGGGATCCTGCCAGCCTTCCTGCATCTCGCTGAGGGTGAGGCCGGAGGCCGAGGTCGCGACCACGGCATCCTTGCCGAGCGACGGTTCGATTTCCTTGTAGAGCGCGTGTTTGATCCCGATGCGCTCCGGCACGTTCTCCTGGACAAAGGAGGCACCTTCGACAGCTTCGGCCGCCGACGTGCAGAAGCGGATACGATCCGGATCGCCGCCTTTCACGAGGCCGAGGCTTTCGAGGGTCGGCCAGGCGCGGGCGACATAATCGCGAACCGTTTTCTCGACGGTCGGCGAATTGTCGTAGACCGCGACGTCGCGGCCGGAGGCGAGGAAAAGCGCCGTCCAGCTCGCGCCGATCACACCGGCGCCCAGTACGGCGGTTTGCTTGAATTCGGTCATCAGAATAATCCTGGTTGAAGAGGTGAGGCGGCGGTCAGCCCGCCGTCGATGGTAATGCAGTGGCCGGTGACGAAGGCGCTTTCGGTCGAAATGAGCCAGGCCACGACATTCGCGACGTCCTCCGGCTTGCCGAAACGGCGGGCGGGATGGCGGGCGATGGAATCGGCGCGCGCCTTTTCCGGGTCGTTTGCCAAGGCAAATCCGCTTTCCGCCATCTCGGTCATGATCCAGCCGGGGCTGACGGCGTTGCAGCGCACCTTCGGGCCATGATCGACGGCGACCGATCGCGTGAGGCTGTGAACGAAGCCCTTCGAGGCGTTGTAGATCGCCATGGATGGGTCCGCGACCATGCCGGAGATCGAACCGAGATTGACGATATCGCCGCCGCCTTCCGCCATCAGCGGGATGACTGCGCGGCACATGTTGAAGACACCTCGGCAATTGATGCCGACGAGCTGGTCCCACTCGGCATCGCTCGTCTCGGTCACCGTCTTCTCGATCTGGATACCGGCATTGTTCACGAGCACGGCGATATCGCCCTGTTCAGCCGCGCAGGCAGCGACTCGCTTGGCATCATCAGAGCGGGAAACGTCACCCGTCACCCAGATGACCTCGGCCGGAAGATCCGCCGGACGCTCGCCGCGCCCACAGGTTACGACGGTCGCCCCATCCCGCCGCAGCCGTTCGACGATGGCGCGGCCAATGCCCCGGCCGCCGCCCGTGACGATCGCGATCTTGCGTTTTGCTTCTGCCATCGCCTGCCCCTACCCGTGCGAGACCATGACGTGGCGGACCGAGGTGTAGGCATCCAGTGCATGGATGGACATGTCGCAGCCCGTGCCGGATCCCTTCATGGCCGACCAGGGCATTTCCGGCGTGGCGACGCCATGGGTGTTCACCCAGGTGAAGCCGTAACGCAAGCGGCTCGTCACCTCCATCGCGCGGCCGACGTCCCGTGTCCATACGGACGAGGCAAGCCCGTAACGGCCGGCATTGGCGATGGACAGCGCCTCGTCGGCATCCGAGAAACGCGAGATGGTGACGACAGGACCGAAGACCTCGTTCGTGGCGATCTCGGCATCGTTGTCGACATTGGCGATGACGGTCGGCTTGTAGAAGAAGCCCTTCCCTTCGCCGCGCTCACCGCCGACAATGATCTCGCAGCTCTTACGCGCACGCTCGACGAAGCCCGCGACGCGATCCGTCTGGATGGCCGAGACCACCGGTCCCATCTGCGTGCCTTCGGCTTTCTGAGCACCGATGCGGATTTCGCCGACCTCACGCGCAGTTGCGGCCACGAGCGCATCGTAAAGGCGATCCTGCACCATGATCCGGCACGGCTGCGCACAATCCTGCCCGGCATTGAAGAAGCTGCCGTAACGGATTGTCTGCGCGACTGCGTCCACATCCGCGTCGTCGAACACGATGACGGGCGCCTTGCCGCCAAGTTCCAGGTGGACGTGACGGATCTGCTGTGAGGCTGCCCGCATCGCGGCCATGCCCGTCGCCGGCGAGCCGGTCACGGCGATCGCCTCGATCTGCGGCGCGTTCATCAGCCTGTCGCCGATCGTTGCGCCCCGGCCATGGACGACGTTGAAGACACCCTTGGGGAGAAGGTCCGCGAAGAGTTCCGCCACCTTCAGCGTGGAAAGCGGCGTGACCTCCGAAGGCTTCAGGACGATCGTGCAGCCGGCCGCGATGGCAGCGGCGATCTTCCAGGCCGCCATCATCAGCGGATAGTTCCAGGGCGTAATCGCGGCCACGGGACCGACGGCCTCGCGACGGATCATGCTGGTATGGCCAGAGACATATTCTCCGGCAACCGGTCCGGTCATTGTCCGGGCAGCGCCCGCGAAGAAGCGGAACGTATCGATGGTCAGCGGCATCTCGTCGTCATGCGCGGATGGCCACGGCTTGCCGACGTCGAGGCTTTCCAGTTCGGCCAGTTCCCGGCTGTTCCGTTCCAGCACGTCGGCCATTTTCAGGAGAAGGGTGGCGCGCTCGGAGGGTGTCGTGCGGGAAAACCTGTCGAAAGCGGAAGACGCCGCCGCCACGGCGGCATCCACCTGCTCCGGGGTCGCCTCGTTGATGGCGACGACTTCGCTTCCCGTCGCGGGGTCGAGAACGGGAAGGGTTTCGCCGCCACCCGGCACAAAGGCACCGTTGATGAAGAGGTTCGTCTGCATCAGAAACCGACCTTGTCGCCGCCCTTGAGGCCAAGCCGCTCACGGGCTTCGGCAGGCGTTGCGACGGTCAGACCGAGCCGTTCCACGATCTCACGGATACGATGCACCTGCTGGGCATTCGAGGTCGCAAGCTCACCCTTGCCGATGAAGAGGCTGTCCTCGAGACCGACGCGCAGGTTGCCGCCGAGCAGCGCGCTCTGTGTTGCAAACGGCATCTGATGGCGGCCGGCCGCCAGCACGGACCATTCGTAGTTTTCCGGGCCGAAGAGCCTGTCGGCGATCTTGTGCATGTGGACCAGGTTTTCGAGGTCGGCGCCAACACCGCCCAGGATGCCGAACACCATCTGCACGAAGAAGGGCGGCTTGATCAGGCCCTGATCGATGAACCACTTGATGTTGTAGAGGTGGCTCAGATCATAGCATTCGAACTCGAATTTCGTGCCATGGGCCTCGCCGAGGTTCTTCAGCGCATATTCGATGGTCGCAAACGTGTTCGGGAAAATGAAGTCCCGCGTCATCTCCAGGAATTTCGGCTCCCAGTCGTGCTTCCATTCCTTGTATTTGCCAAGCAGCGGGAAGATGCCGAAGTTCATCGACCCCATGTTAAGGCTCGCCATTTCCGGGCTGGCCGACGTTGCAGCGAGCAGACGCTGGTCCATCGACATACCCAGCCCGCCGCCGGTCGAGATGTTGATGACCGCATCCGTGGACTGCTTGATGACCGGCAGGAACTGCTGGAAGATTTCGGGGCGCGGATCGGGCTTGCCCGTCTCGGGATCACGCGCATGGAGATGGATGATCGAGGCGCCGGCCTCCGCTGCCTCGATACTCGCCGTCGCGATTTCGGCCGGTGTGATCGGCAGATATTCCGACATCGTCGGCGTGTGGATGCCGCCGGTCGGCGCGCAGGTGATGATGACGGATTTTGCCATGTCAGAGCCTCATTTGCTGGACCTGAGCGGAAAGGCCGCCGTCCAGCACCCATAGTTGTCCGGTTGCGTAGCGGGCTTCATCGCTCGCCAGCCAGTTCACGAGATTGGCGATATCGTCGGGCGTGCCGTAGCTGCGGATCGGATGGACGTTGCACACCGCCTCCTTGAGGCTGTCGATCGTCCCTCCCGCGCCGCCCGAACCGGCGCCGGAGAAGAAGCTTTGCAGCATCGGCGTATCGACATAGCCGGGGCAGACCGCATTGACGCGGATGCCTTCCGGCCCGTGGTCGACGGCCATGGCGCGGGTCAGCGCATGCACCGCCCCTTTGGTGGCGCAATAGGCCGCAAGGCCGGGATCGGCAATAAAACCATCATAGCTCCCGAAATTGATGATCGAGGCGGTGGTCCCACCGCCTGCGGCTCGGCGCAGCAACGGCAGGGCATGCTTGGCGGCAAGGAAGGTTCCGGTCAAGTTGACCGCGAAGCTTCGATTCCACTCCTCCAGCGTCGTGTGTTCGATGGTCTTCTCAAGCTCTATCCCGGCGGCATTGACCAGGATATCCAGCTTGCCCGACAGTCGCTCCACCTCGGCCATCGCGGCAATGGCCTCGTCTTCGGACGTCACGTCCAGACGGACGAAACGGCCGTCGTTCGCCGGCACCGCTCCCATGCTTCCGGCGTCAGAGAGGTCGGCGGCGTAGACCGTCGCCCCCTCCCGGACGAAGCGGGCGCAGATCGCCCGGCCGATACCACCGCGCCCGCCCGTAACGAGCGCGACCTTTCCCTCAAGGCGTCCAGCCATCGCGATGCCTCCCCTTCCGGCTTACGCCGCAGTCTTCGCGTAGGCGTCGAGGACGAGGCCGTGGAAGTGGTGCACTGCATGTTCGGACTGGCCCGAACCATCGGGATCGTTGACGATGCGCCCTTGCGTAAAGGCAGGCGTGTTCATGCCCTTCTGAACGCTCTCGACGATCTTGATGTCCTCGACCTGCAGTACCTCGTCGAGATACTTGATAGTCTGAAGCTCCATCTCGTTCGGCTCGGTGTCTTCCAGGAAGAAATCGTAGGTCTCGAGCGTGCGGTCGGGGCCGGCCGGGATGATGTTGAGGATGATCATCGAGGAGCGGCCGGGATAGCGCATGATGCAGGTGTTCGGCCACAGCCACCAGACGGCATGGGTGGTGACGGTCGCGTTCGAGACGTCATAGGCGCTGTTGCTGTTCTTGCCGGCGTCCGCCATGTGGCTGGAATAGATGCCGTGCGTCGTCACCTTGTAGGTGTCCATGTCGACGAGCGTGCAGAAGTCCTTGTGCGCCGTCGGGCAGTGGTAACATTCGAGGAAGTTGTCGACGACGTTCTTCCAGTTCGACTTGATGTCGTAGGTCAGGCGGCGTGCGAAGGTGAGCTTGTCGATATCGGGCGCCCAATGGCGGATCTCGGTTTCGAGATCACCGGTCTGCGACTTCAGCGACGACGCGTTCGGATCGAGATTGACGTAGATGAAGCCACAGAACTCCTCGACCTGAACCTGGTCGAGACAGATTTCCTTGGTGTCGAACTCTTCCAGCGTTTCGGTGTGCGGCGCGCGCACGAGCTGGCCGTCGAGACGATAGACCCAGGCGTGATACGGACACATGATGCGCGTGGATTGGCCTTCGCCTTCCAGAAGCGCGTGGGCGCGGTGCTTGCACACATTGTAGAAGGCCCGCAGCACCCCTTCGCGGTCACGCACCACGGCGATCGGCTGGCCGGCGACTTCGACCGTCACATAGCGACCGGGCTCGCGGACCTTCTCGACATGACAGACCCACTGCCACGTCTTGGCGATGATCTCGTTGAGGTCGACCGAATGCCAGCGCGGGTCGGTATAGGCGGCGGCATTCAGCGACAGCGAACGAGAGGCGTTCGGCGAATAGCCCTTCTGGATGGCGGCGAACTCGTCCTTCGACGGAAGCAATGTCATGGCGGCGTCTCCCAGGTCCGGGGCAACATGTTGCTGCCCTTCACGATGACCTAGCTTCCCGCCAACCGAAGCCCCTTTCTATGCGCAGTACGCCATCGACTTAGCTTTTTTCGCCGCAATTAAGTTCCTCCGGATTTGCGATGCATCGGCCAGGCACGGAACTCGAACGGGATTCGGCCGTCGACCCGGTCGGTGCGCGGCGACAGGCCGAAACGCTCGCGATAGGCGCGGCTGAAATGCACCTGGCTTGCGAAACCGGACGCGATCGCGATCTCCGACATCGGCATGTCCGTCTGGGTGACGAGGCCGCGGGCACGGTCCAGCCGGATATCGCGATAATAGATGGCCGGCGATTTCCCGACATAGCGCATGAACAGCCGATTGAGCTGGCGGTGGGAGATTTCGACCTCGTCCGCGATCTCCGGGATCGACAGCGCGTTTTCGAGATGCTGTTCCATGACGATAATCGCCTGCCGGATCGTGTTGGGGACATGCGTGCCGAGCGGCTCCGAATTCGCCGGGTTCTGCGAGGTGCCCGCCGGACGCAGGGACGGATGGAAGATATACCGGGCCGAGGCATTGGCGAGCGCGTCACCGGATATCGCCCTTATGATATGCAGCGCGATATCCGCCGAGGCGATCCCTCCCGAACAGGTGAAGCGCTTCTCGTCGCGGACAAAAATGTCCTCGGAGACATCGACGTCGCCGTGCAGCTCCTTGAAGGCGTCGATATGCTCGTAATGCACCGTCGCCCGATGGCCGCGCAGCAGCCCGGCATCCGCCACGATGAAGGCGCCCGTATCGAGCGCGCCGATGATGCTGCCGGCGCGCGCCCATTTGCGCAGCGCGGCGAGGAGCTGTGGCGTCTTGCCGGTTTCCGGCGTCCAGCTCGCCGACATGACGACGATATCGGATGGGTCGTTCTGGATATCGGCAAGCTTGCGCGTTTCCACCGTCAGGCCGTTGCTTGCCTGACACGAACCGCCCAGCGCCGATGCCAGAACCCAGCGAAACCGGGTGACGCCTTCGAGATAATTCGCGGCGCGGAACGGGTCGATAAAAGCCGTCGTTGCGGCCAGATTGAAATTCGGCGTGACGAGGATGTGAATCTGGATCGCGGTCTGGTCCATCTGGGGCGCCGTCCAAATATGTAAAATCGATGGCGTGAATAGTTAAGTCAGCCGATCGCTTTGTGCAACACTTTCACCGGGAACTAAAACACCGGGAGAGTGACAATGCGAAATATCTACAAGCTCGGCATCTCGACCTGCCTCGCGGCGCTGTCTGTAACCTCGCTCCAGGCCGCCGAACTCGGCGCGAAGGATGAGCCCATCAAGCTCGCCATCAACGAATGGACGGGCCAGCAGATCACGACCCGCATCGCCGGCCACATGCTGGAGACCGCCGGCTACAAGGTCGAATATGTCACCGCCGGATACCAGAACATGTGGCAGGCGGTTTCCGAGGGGCAGCTCGACGCCGCGATGGAAGTCTGGGGCTCCAACGTCACCGACCAGTATCGCCAGCTCAACAAGGAAGGCAAGGTCGAGGACCTCGGTGAACTCGGCCTCGTGGCACGCGAAGGCTTCGTCTATCCGCCGCATGTCGCTGAGCTTTGTCCCGGCCTGCCCGCCTGGGAAGCGCTGAAGGCCTGCGCGGCCGCCTTCGCCACCGCCGAGACGCTGCCCAACGGACGCCTTGTCGATTATCCCGGCGAATGGGGCACGCCCGGCGCCGACCGCATCAAGGCGCTCGGCCTTCCCTTCAAGGCGCTGCCCGCCGGTTCGGAAGGCGCGCTCGTCGCCGAGTTCCGCGCCTCCGCGGAACGCAAGACGCCGCTCATCGCCGTGTTCTGGCAGCCGCACTGGGCCATCCCGGCCTTTGACCTGAAGTTCGTCGAACTGCCGAAGGGTACCCAGGAGTGCTACGACGATCCCGCCTATGGTCCGAACAAGGACGCCACCGGCGACTGCGACTTCATCCCGACGCGAGTCTTCAAGGCAGCCTGGCCGGGGCTGAAGGACAAGTGGCCCGCGGCTTACGAAATCCTCAAGACCTTCACGCTCACGACCGAGCAGCAGCAGCCTCTGATGGGCGCTGTCGATGTGGATGGCAAACCCACCGAAGCCGTCACGGCTGAATGGCTGGAAGCCAATGCCGATACATGGAAGCCCATTGTCGAAGCCGCAACGAAGTAAGGAGCGCGCCCATGTCCCAGCCCTCCTCTCCCGCGGCGATCTCCTGCAAGGGGGTCTGGCAGGTCTTTGGCGCGGATGCGCCCGATCAGCTGAAACGGGCGCTCGCGGAAACAGGTAACGATGCCCGCGCGGCAGCGAGACTACTGCGGGAGCGTGGCCTCGTTCCCGCCGTTCAGGACGTCACCTTCGACGTCCGTGAAGGAGAGGTCTTCGTCATCATGGGCTTGTCCGGGTCGGGCAAGTCCACGTTGATCCGCACCATCTCGCGCCTTGCGGAAGGGACCGCCGGTTCCATCCTCATCCACGGAGAGGACATTCTGACGGCCAGCAAGCAGCGGCTGATCGAGCTGCGGCGAAACAAGCTGGGCATGGTCTTCCAGCACTTCGGCCTTTTCCCGCATATGACGGTGGCGGACAATGTCGGCTTTCCGCTGAAGATGCAGGGCCTCAACCGGCCGGACCGGCGCAAGCGCGCGCAGGAAATGCTGGAGCTTGTGGGGCTTGCCGGCCGCGAAGATGCGTTTCCGCGCGAACTATCGGGCGGCCAGCGCCAGCGCGTCGGCATCGCCCGGGCACTGGCCGTGAATCCTGACCTGCTGTTCCTCGACGAGCCCTATTCCGCTCTCGACCCGCTCATCCGGCGGCAGTTGCAGGACGAATTTCTGAAACTCCAAGCCGGCCTCCAAAAGACCTCGGTTTTCATCACGCACGACATCACGGAAGCTCTCAAGCTCGCCGACCGTATCGCCATCATGCGCGACGGCGTCGTCGTGCAGATCGGCACACCGGACGAGATCATCGTCAACCCGGTGGACGACTATGTCCGCGAGTTCACGCGCGACGTGCCGAAGGGCCGCTACTCGCATGTCAGCGCCATGATGAACATGCCTGAGACGCTGCCCAAAATGCCCGACGATCCGAAGATCGAAGAGGACATGACGATTGATGACGCGCTCGCCTCCTGCATGGCGCTCTACCAGCCCGTCCCGGTCTGGGGGCGCGACGGCAAGATGGCCGGCATCGTTCACCCGAGCCAGTTGGCCGGCGCGCTCCAGGTGGAGCGGACATGATCGAGATCAGCGCAACTGGAGCCGTGGGTTTGGCGAGCGGCAGCAGCGGGACCGGGATGAGGCGATTGAACGGGTTGACGCCGGGCGTCCGGGTCGCGTTTCTGTGCGTGCTTGTCGGTGCGGCCTGTCTTTTGCTCGCACCCAGCCAGGCATGGATCAAGACTTGGCCTCAGGCACTGACGTTGCCGGCGACAGCATGGATCGGTAGCGGTCTTACGGCGGCCTTCGAGTTCCTGAAACCCGCCGCGCGGCTCGCCGCCAAGCTCCTCGAATATCCGATGGCCGGTGCGAACCGGCTTCTCGTCGGAGCGCCCTATGCCTTGACGATCGGCGTCCTCGCCGCGCTTGGCTGGCACATCGGCGGTAGGCGCATGCTTGCTCTCGTGCTCGCCGGTCTCGGCTTCATCCTTGCCAGCGGCTATTGGATCGCCAGCATGAACACGCTGGCGCTGGTCGTCGTCTCCGTCCCCCTCGCGCTCGCGCTCGGCGGCCTGATCGGTGTGTTCGCTTATGAATTTCTTTCCTTCCGTCGAACCGTCGAAACCGTACTCGACATCATGCAGACGGTTCCGACCTTCGCCTATCTCACGCCGCTGCTTCTCCTCTTCGGTTTCGGCCCCGTCGTCGGCCTCATCGCATCGGTGATCTACGCCGCCCCGCCGATGGCGCGAAACGTCCTGCTCGGTTTGCAGCGCGTGGAGCCCGATATCCGCGAGGCCGCCATCATGAACGGCGCGACCCGCATCCAGCAACTCGTCCTCGTCGAAATCCCCTCGGCAACCCAGCAGATCATGGTGGGCGTGAACCAGACCATCATGGCCGCACTGTCGATGGTCATCATCGCCGCGGTCATCGGCGGCTTCAACGATATCGGCTGGGAAGTGCTGCTCACGATGCGCAAGGCCGCATTCGGCCAGAGCCTGATCGCGGGCGTCGTCATCGTGATCTTCGCCGTGCTGGCCGATCGCATGAGCAGCGGGCTTGCGAAGGAAAGCAAGCGGCATTCATGGAGGATCACCGTCGCGATCCTCCTCACAGGCATCATCGTTGCCGCCCTTCAGGGCTCGCTCCTTCCCGCCGCAAACGATTTTGCGATGTTCAAGGGCGCGACATCAGTGATCGATCGCTATCTCGGTGCCTTTACCGCGGCAAACGGTGCCCTTCTCGAAGGGATCAAGAACACCACCATGTTCTTTGTGCTCCTGCCGTTGCGCATCGGCCTCGATGAAGCCGTACTGCCCTTCACCTGGGGTTTCCAGTGGACGAACGGCATCAGCATCGCCGTCTTCGGCATCACCTCCGTCGCGGCGCTCGTTCTGGGCATGCGCAATCGCGCCGTTGCCGGTCTATCCCTGTTGGTCGCGACCGGGATCCTCGTGACCGGCATTGCCAACCTACCCTGGCCGTTCGTACTCGTGGCCCTCGGCGGGCTGGGCTGGCTTGCCGGCGGACCGAAGCTCTCCGCCTTCGCCGTCCTGATGGTAAGCGTCGTCCTCCTGATGGGTCTCTGGGAGCCCGCCCTTCTCTCGCTCTATCTGTGCGCCGCCTCGGTGCTCATCTGCGTGGTCGTCGGCGGAGCAATAGGCTTGGCCTGCGCCGTCAGCGAGAACGCCTGGCGCGTCATGCGCCCGGTCTGCGATTTCCTCCAGACCATCCCGCTCTTCGTCTTCCTCATCCCCGTGCTGATGTTCTTCCAGATCGGCGAATTTTCCGCATTCCTCGCCATCTGCGCCTACGCCATCGTGCCGATGATCCGCTATACGCAGCATGGCCTCACCTCCACGCCGGAGGAACTGATCGAGGCCGCCGTCTCTTCCGGGGCAAACGAATGGCAAGTCATGCGCGAGGTCCGGATCCCCTACTCGGCCCCGACGATCCTGCTCGGCCTCAACCAGACAATCCTCTACGCCTTCTCGATGCTGGTGATCGCGGCGCTGATCGGAACCACCGACCTTGGCCAACAGATCTACCTCGCGCTCGGTCAGGGCGATGTCGGGCTCGGCGTCGCCGCCGGCGCATCGATGGCGATCCTTGCCCTGGTGGCGGACCGCCTGATCCAGGGTTTCGCAGCACGGCAGCGGCATGCTCTCGGCCTCTGAGGAGACGCGAAGAAGAAACCTCAATTGCAGAGGAAGAAACCTATGAACGCCGTTCCCGGGCCAAAGAGCGTATTCTACTTCTACATCACGCCCGAATTCACGATGCTCGCCTTCACGACGGCGCTCGAAACGCTTCGCCTTGCCAACCAGGTTCTCGGACGCGACAAATATGCATGGCGGATCGTCTCAGCCGATGGCAAGCCTGTGCGGGCAAGCAACGACCTCCAACTCAGCGCCGACCTGTCGCTCGACGAGGCCAGAAACCAGACACGCATCGCTTCTGCGCGAATGGTCGTCGTATGCGGTGGCCAGGATGTTGCGCGCTACACCAACAGGAACCTTTCAAGCTGGCTGCGCGAATGCCGGAAAGCGCGTATCTCGCTTGGCGCCGTCTGCACAGGAGCCCATCTGCTTGCCCACGCCGGCATCCTCAACAAGCGCCGCTGTACGATCCATTGGGAAAACCTCGCGTCCTTTGCCGAGCGCTTCTCCGACGTCCAGCCAAGCCCCCAGATCTTTGCGGTCGACGATGAGATTTATACCTGTGCCGGCGGCACTGCACCGCTTGAGATGATGCTGGAAATCATCGCGCGTGAGGAAGGTGCTGGAACGGCAGCCGCAATATGTCAGCTCGCGATCGTGGCCAGCCTGCGCGACGGTTCCGAGCGGCAACGGCTGCCCTACATGCTCCCCCTCGGCGTCAGCAATGCTAACCTTCGCAAGCTTGTGGAGGTCATGGAGGAAAACGTTGCCGATCCTGTTCCATTGACCGTGGTCGCTGCCACAGCCGGGATTTCCCGACGGCAAATGGAGCGCTATTTCCGTGACACATTCAATTGCAGCCCAGGCAAATATTATATGCGCCTCAGGATCGAGCGCGCGCGGTCCCTCCTGCGGCAGACGACAATGCCGGTCGTCGAGATTGCGATCGCCTGCGGCTTTGTCTCAGCCTCCCATTTCTCGAAAATGTATCGAAGCTTCGAAGGCACTTCGCCCCATGAGAGCCGGGCTCTTAGGAAGCAATGGCCTGAGCACGCGCGCAATCCTTCGAAGCCCCTCCCTCTCTCGGTAAAAACCGCACCGCACCGCCCTCTTGCCGCCTGAGGATCTATCGCCGCGATTGTGCGGTCGCCGGCGCCATTCGCCGGCCGGTCGCGCATGGCGTTTCCATTCTGGTCGCGCCCGATTCTGGAATCGACTCCAGGCGAGAATCCTCAAATTCATGTCCAGAATGGTCATGCCGCGTCCGACAGACATGCGAGCCTTCAGCGCTGGCTAGGCGCTGAAATCGCCACGGCGCTCCGGATGCGAAAAGGAGCTGCCGAAGCTGGGAGGACCGTTTGGAGGAGCCAACATGTCTGATGAATTGAAGTATCTGGCCAACCTTGTCGCTCGTGGGAAAATGGATCGGCGGTCCTTTCTGGGCCGCGCCGCGGTGCTGGGCGCCTCCGCGCTGGCCTCCGGTCTCCTGACGCAGGCCGCGCGGGCCGAAGGGCCTGTCAAAGGCGGCACGATGCGCGTCGGCCTCGGCGGCGGCCAGACCACCGATACGCTCGATCCCGCCCTGGCGGCAAGCGAAGGGCCGAACACCCTGATGGCGCAGTTCGGGGAGAAGCTGCTGGAAGTCGATGCGAAGGGTGAGATCGTTCCACGTCTGGCAACCGAGTTCGGTTCCTCTAAGGACGCCAAGACCTGGACATTCAAGATCCGCGAGGGCGTGACCTTCCACAACGGCAAGTCCGTGACTGCCGAGGACGTCGTCGAGACGATGAAGCGTCACGCCGACAGCACGAGCAATTCGGCCGCGCTCGGCCTGATGGCGGGCATCACGAAGATGACGGCCTCCGGCAACGAGTTCATAGCCGAACTCAAGGATCCGAACGCCGACTTCCCTTACATAATGGCCGATTACCACCTGCTGATCCAGCCCGAGGGCGGTCGCGCCAACCCGGCCGACGGCGTTGCCGCCGGGCCCTACAAGGTCGTGAGCCAGCAGCCCGGGGTCCGTTACGTCTTCGAGAAATTCGCCGACTATTGGGATGACACCCGTGGCCACGCCAACACGCTCGATGTGACAATCATCAACGATGACACCGCCCGCATCGCCGCCGTGCAATCCGGTCAGGTGGACATGATCAACCGTGTCGCCCCGAAGGTCGCCGAGCTTGTCGCGAGCATGAAGACCGTTGCGGTCAAGTCGGTTCCCAGCCGAGGCCACTATGTGCTCGTCATGCGCACGAACGCCAAGCCTTTCGACAACAACGATCTGCGTCTTGCCCTGAAATATGCTATTGACCGCCAGTCCCTTCTGGATCGGGTATTGCTCGGCCACGGCACTCTGGGTAACGACGTCCCGATCAACAAGTTCTACCCGTTCTTCGCCGATGATCTCGAACAACGGACCTACGATCCGGACAAGGCAAGCTTCCATTTCAAGAAGTCCGGCCACGATGGCCCCATCCTGATCGAGACCTCAGAAGTAGCCTTCCCCGGCGCCGTCGATGCCTGTCAGCTTTTCCAGCAGAGCGCGGCAGCTGCCAACATCCCTCTTGAGATCAAGCGCATTCCCGGCGACGGCTACTGGTCGGACGTCTGGAACAAGCGGCCGTTCTGCGCCTCATACTGGAACGGGCGGCCAACCCAGGACATGGTCTACTCCACGATCTACACGTCGGGTGCGGCCTGGAACGAGTCCGCCTATTCGAACCCGGAGTTCGACAAGACCGTCGTCCTCGCCCGTGGCGAGCTCGACGCCGGCAAGCGCGTTGATCTGTACCGGAAACTTGCCCTCACGATCCGCGACGAAGGCGGCACGATCGTACCGATGTTCAGCAACTTCATCGACGCCGTCGGCCAGAATGTCGCGGGATGGACCGACGATCCGAACGCACCGCTGATGAACGCGCTCGCGCCGGTCAAGTGCTGGCTGACGAACGTGTGACATCCGATTTGCACTGCGGGCGGCGTGTCATGCGCCGTTCGCTTCAACCTCATTGCGGAGATAGCAAAGTGCCGAAATCTCTCACCGTTATGATAACCGCTGCCGCCTCTGGTATAGGCCGCATCATCGCCGAGACCTTTGCTGCTGCCGGCCACCGCGTCTTCGTCTCCGATGCCGATGCGCGGGCCGTCGAGGAGATGGCTGCAGCGAATCCCGGCATTTCGGCAAGCCGGGTCGATGTCACGTCGCCAGAGGAAATAGAGGCGTGGTTTGCCACGGTGAAGGCTGCGGCGGGTGGTGTCGATGTTCTCATCAACAATGCGGGCATCGCCGGCCCGACCGAGCGGCTCGAGAACATAGCTGTCGAAAGCTGGCACCAGTGCATCGACGTCTGCCTCAACAGCCAGTTTCTGACCAGCCGATGCGCGATCCCGCTAATGAAGGAGAAGCGGAGCGGCAGCATCATCAACCTGTCCTCGACCGCAGGCCTCTTCGGTTACGGCTTGAGGACGCCCTATGCGGCGGCGAAATGGGCGGTCATCGGCCTCACCAAATCGATGGCCATCGAACTCGGCGACTGGAACATCCGGGTCAACGCGATCTGCCCGGGATCCGTCTCCGGCGATCGGATGGACCGCGTCATCGCCGCCGAAGCTGCCCTGCGCTCGACGTCTCCGGACGAGATCCGTCGCGAATATACAAAGGGCCAGTCCATCAAACGCTTCACGGAACCGAAGGAGATCGCCGATATCTGCCTCTTCCTGTCCTCACCGGCCGCCGGAATGATTAGCGGACAGGCCATAGCTATAGATGGGCATACGGAGACCTATCACATCTAGTTCGCAGCTAGATTGGTTAGAAGATCACGCTCTTGATGGGAGCCGATCCATCGACCTGCGGCTGGCCCACGTCAAGCACTTGAAACCTATGCTTGGTGCATTGTGAGGGGCCCATCGTAGCGTAAGACCCTGGAGCCAACCTCAGCAGTCGTTTGTTCCTGTCAGCATTCTATCGATCGGATCACACTCGCTCGTCCCTCCTGTGGGCACTCTGAAGCTGGAGTTACTCGGATTCGTCGTTTGACCACCTCCTCGCCCCACGTCTAAGCCATCAAGGCAGGCCGATCACGAGTTCCGAGACATCGCTCTCCAGGCGGACACCGGCTTTGGGAAGGCCGAGCGTCGTGTATCCTTCCACCTCATAGCTATAGGAGAAAGCCTCACCCTCGGGTTTCACCAGTGTCACGGTTTTCGGCGTATTGTCTCCGGGGCGGAACAGCACATCCTCCTGGTCAGGATCCTCGCCCCTGCCGCGAACCCGCACACGGACGGCCGCCAGCCCGGCCGCGTCGAGGTTCGGGTTTGCAAGCTCGATCTTGATGATGCGCGTCTCGCCAACCCCATCGCGGACAAAGATCTGCTGGTCGGGAACGACCGCCGTTGGTGGGATTTCCAGAACGGATCCATCCGTCCTGACGACGCTGACGGAGTATGTCACGCTGCCGGAGGCCACGTCCAGCATCGGGATCCGGATTTCCCGCCGCGAGGATTGGTCAGTGGCGTCAGGACCGAAGGTGACACGTTCGCGCCGTTCATAGCCGCGTGCGACGTCGGAGTATATGACATCGACACTCGCCTCAATGATCCGCGTTGTATCAAGCAAGGAGCGGACGGGGATCACCATCGTCTTCACGAAGGGGCCGGGAATGATCAGAGACAGGGCTTCCGTGGTGATATCGGAGGTCTCGATCCAGTCGGTTTGATAGCGCATATTGTCCGTCAGGAAATAGGTGTAGCGGTATTTGAAACTGTGTTTCGCCCCTTCGGGGAAACGCAGCTTCCAGCTTTTCGACCCTTCGCCGGGCCGGAATGTCATCGACCGTTCGGCCCGCATGCCGACAGCCGGATCGTCGTAGATGAGATCAATCTGGACCTGTTCAACAGGCGCGGCGACGCTGCTGCCCACGGAGACCTCCACTTCCAGCTGATCCACCGCATCGGAGGGATTGACCTGTGGGGCCTGCCCGGTCTCGACGATCCAGCCGGACGTATAATGCGGCTCGTTGCCTTCCCACTCGCTGTTGCTGGCGAAATGCACGTCCATCTTGTAGCGATAACGAAGGTCCAGATTGTCGTTGAGGAACGTGCGGAACGTCTTGGGGCCGTTATCCTGCGGTGTGAAGGTGATGCCCCCGACCTGTTCCGGCTGCACCCCGTTCGGCCGTACGCCCGGATATTCGATATTGATCGTCACCAGTTCGATCTTGTTGGCCGTGAGGTCCGCGCCGAGCTGGAACTTCGCATTGATATGTTTGAAGAAGTCGTCGTCGAGCGAGACACGCTTGATGGCGCGGGAAAGATCCATGCCGTTGACCATGGTGGAAAACAGGCCTTGGGGCGCGGCCGTGCGCGCCACCGCCGCCTGCATGGAATATTCGAAGGTCCGCGTCTTCAACTCCTCCTGCTGATACATTTTCAGTGAAAAGCCGATTTGCAGGCCGAACTGCGCGCCATTCGCCGCAGGCTTGCCGCCCCCCTCCTGAGGGGTACCGGCGGCCGTCGCCGCCTTGTTGCGGTCGGCGGTGGTCTGGGTGCCGGAGTCAAGTGATGTCGGCGGGGCGCTGGGTGTTGGCGCAAGCATTGTCGGCGCGCCCATGACGGGTCGTGTCGGACCTTGCTGCCCTTCTGTCAGGGGCCCGAGCAAGGACTGCAGCGCTCCCAGCAGATTGGAGGACTGGCCCTGTTTCATAAAGCTGGGCGGTTCGAGCGAAGACTTGAAGAAATCGCGCATCAACTCGGTCTTGAACCAGTCAAAGGCCGCGTCGGCCTGCTTGCGGAAGTTCTCGTCGTCGGTGAAATTGGTCACTTCCACCTTGATCGAGCCATCCTCGCGCAACTTTTGCCAGGCGAGGCCGATGTCTACGGCCGCGTTGAT
This sequence comes from Shinella curvata, assembly GCF_022899935.1. Lineage (GTDB taxonomy): Bacteria > Pseudomonadota > Alphaproteobacteria > Rhizobiales > Rhizobiaceae > Shinella > Shinella curvata. The sequence continues at coordinate 130,274 of NZ_JALJCJ010000008.1, read as the reverse complement.
GGGCCCGACGCCACCACGGATGCCGAATTGCATTTCGAGATGGCTGTAGATTCGCTTGTAATCGGCCGTGATCTTGACGTTGAAGGCCGGGCGCATGCCGAGATATTCAAGGTCGTAGATGACGCCGATCGGGCTGATGCCGGATTTCAGGGCCGCCTCCATCAGCAGAGCGCCCTCATGGTCCATCATGACGCCGAAGGTGGCGCGGTTGCCCGAAAGCAACGAAGGCTTGCTCGTTCCGTAGACCTCCTCGAAGAAGCTGACGCCCTTTGGCGCATTGGCCGCTGCACCGGGAGCCTCGGCGGTATCCTTGGTGATCGACAGCCGCACCGTTCCGCTGCGATAGGGGAGCGGGGCCAGTTGCACCGTGCCCTGCGCGAAAGCGCCAAGCCGACGACGCACCTCCTTGAGTTGCTCGTCGTCGACCGTCAGATCGACGGTGAAAGCCAGAAAGCCGCCGCCGAGCTGTTGCCGGGCCTCTGCCGTCAGGTTGGGGTTGTCGGTGATATCGCGTTTGTAGACGAGAAAAACGAACTCCGGCACCCCGTCGTTCATCGCAAGCCGTGGCCGCTCGCAGGCGTAGTAGAAGAGATTGGGGTCGGCGTGATCGCGGAAAAGCGTCAGTCCGGCGATCGAGCCGACGGGGGAATCGAGATACAGCATGGCTTGCCTCCCTCAGATGATGGCCGTGTCCGGCGTGAAATACCAAAAGATCCATTTGCGCAGGTCGGCGTCGGTAATCGATTCGAGCGTCGAGGCCACGTTCTCGTAACGACGCGGCGGGTTGCTGGCTGTCCCGCCATCCGTGCCCGCCGGCAGCGAACCGGCATATTGCGGGTTCTTGAAGAACAGCCGCCCGCCCTCGTGCCGCAGCGCCAGAACAGCATGCGCTCCGTAGCTTTGCCCGGCAGGCGGCGGCCCCCAGGGCGGCACACCCCAATAGGTGGCGACAAGCACCTGCTGCTGCTTCGTCGGAAGGGCGGCAAACAGCCCATCGGCAATGGTCGACTGCGTGCTGGCGGTGGTAGAGGAATTGGTGGGTGCGACGGCGGAACCCGTGAACGTGACCGCGAACAGCGCTTCCAGGAGACGCTTCGTCTGGTCCGGCAAAAGGCCGTTCTTATGGACATAGGCAAACATCGCCTTCGCGCTCGTTTCGTCGCCAGTATCGGCGGGAAAACTGCCGGCATGCGCGAACTTGATCGCCGCACCCTGGAAGGCGAGTTCGGCATAGTTGCGGGCATAGAAGCCGGTGCCTCCAGGCGCTCCAGGCTGCGCATAACGCGCGATCTGGAGGATGCCGCGCGGCAGCGCGACGATCGAGCCATTGGCCAGTTCCACCTTCGCTTCAGAACTCAGCCAGCCCAGTTGAAGCCGGACGTATTCGGCCGGATTGACGGTGATCATCATGGTCTGAATGGAGGTCGGCACGCAGGTACCAGCCGCGCCCTGATTGACCCGACCGTTCGGATCGAGCACCTCATGCAGGACATCTGCTACGAGTTCCTCGCGCGTCATCACGACGAGATCGGGATGAATATGAACGGTCAGGAGATCGAGCAGCAGCGAGAGCAACGTCTTGCCGCCCTTGAGCGCCATCTTCTTGAGGACGGGCGTCTGAACCGCACTGCCGGTAATGGCCTGGCGCGAGAGCAGAACCGGAATGTCCTTGCGGATCTTGCTGCTGAACAGCCAGAGGCGCAGGACGTCACCGCGCTCGGCGACGGTGAAGCGACGGAATTCCGGATGGGCGAAGACAGCGGCGAGCGACATCCGGCTCGGATCGCTTTCCGGCAGCTTGTTCCAGATCGTCGTGAGGATCGTGCCCCACAATTTCGGAAATCCCGGAATGCCCCCCATGGCTTGCACCGCCGCCCCATCCGGAATGACCCGGGACACAGCGCTGGCCGAGAGCGCCAATATGCCGATATGGGGTGCGGCCATCGCCGACGCCTTGTCGATGACGCCGCTGTCGTCGGGCGGTGGCAGCGTCACACGCTGCGCCCCGAGTGCATGGTCCGGCGGCCAGATCTCCGCCTTGCTGCCGCCGGGCGGTGTTACGCTGACGCGGTAATAGAGATTGCGCGAAAAGGTGCTGGTCGGCGGCGAATTGAGCGTCTTCAGGCTCTCCTCGACATAGGCCTCCCACAGCGCCTTCGGCATCACCCAGGTTGCGCGGTTGGCGTTGAGCGTGATGCGCTCGCCGGGCACATTGACGGTCATGGAGCCGCCACGGTCGCGGGTCATCGTGCCGCTGATCCCATCGGCGCTGCTGTAGTAGCGCAGGAGATCGGGATACTTGGCGGGATGCAACAGCGCCTGGGGATCCCAGGCAAGCTCGACCACCGCCTCGCCGTTCTCGTTGCTGTTGATCTCGAACACCGGCGGATCGCCGCCGCCCGGCCAGTTCGGTATGAACGGATGGATTCTTACCCAGCCCATGTCAGCCTCCTTTGGTAACCCGGCAGGTCGTTGGACGAGGCAAATGTCGCCCCGAGATAGGCCGTCGCAGCCGTGACACTCCCCTCGCACACGTCCACCTCGACGGCGCGGCCGATGGACCCGGCGTGTCTTGCGTCATAGCCCGACAGAAGATCATGCAATGCGCAGGCATAGCCGCCATCGCCACCATGAGCGGTGATCCAGCGTGCAAGGCGCTCGCGTTTGGCAGCGCCATCAAGCGCCCAGGCCCACCGCGTGGAGCCGAGCCGCCAGCCCAGCGACGGCGCGGTGACGTCCATCGACAGGCTCCACGGCCCGCTGCTGCGGGCGAGGTCGAACCCATGGACCGCATCGAGCGAGCGCGCCGCCGCCAGCCAGTTCCCGCGGCCGATCAACGGCGCGATCAATCCCGCGACATCGACATGCCGGTCGATCTGCCAGGCGATCCGGACCCCGCCGCGGCTGTCTCGCCCAACCGAATACACCCTGCCGAACGGTCCGATCGACCGATGCCACCGCTCGAAACAAGCCGCCGCCACTTCGCCTGCGGTCGCGGCAGCGTGTCTGGCCTCGACGACCGCAACCTGTCCGCGCCCGCGATACATGCGCCGTTCAAAGGTGATCGCCTCGCCCTCCGGCCCGAGCCGTCGGCCCGCCCAGTCCTGGCGGTCCACATCCATCCCGGTGAGCACATGCGCCTCCCAGGACCTTCGCCCCGGCGCGGTGATGGCAAGCAGGGCACTCGCACCACCATCGATGCACATGCGCCCCGACGGCAGGCGCACACCGGCCCGGCCGAGCCCATCACAAGCGTTGCGCGCCTCGTTGCCGAGACCGGCCAGCAGGGCGCTCAACCAGAGAATATCGACGCGGCTTTCGGATTTGACGGAAATCTTCATCATGTTGGCGGCACCGTTGAAATGACGGGAAACGTATCCCGTGAACTGACCGGACCCACCCGACGGTCGAAACCGTTCGTGCGCTTGTAGATCACGCTATAGGTGTAGTCGCGCAACGCGGGGTTTTTCAGATTGAGATCGAGGGAACCCGCCTCGCCTGGCGCCGCGAAGACGAGATCCTTCGCCGCCCGATAATCGTTTCCGGCATCCTCGTAAGCGAGAGCGACGGTGATGCGTTCGAGGCCGTTCTGGGCCAGTGCCGGGCCGACAAGTTGCGGACGGATCGACCAGATGCGTGCCGTCCGGTCGCCGATCATCAGCGAGGGAGCCTCGGTCTCGACCCAATCCGTCTCCAGCAATGAACCGTCAGTCTTCAGCAGGATGAAGTTGTAGCGATAACGCGCCCGCGCGCCGGGCGCCCGGCGGAACTGCCATTCGTGATCGCCGTTGACGTCATCGGTCGTGATGACGACCGTCTCGCTTTCGAAAATGTCATGGTCCGGATCAGCGTGTTCGAGATTGACGATCGCGTGTTGGAAATTCTGCCGGTCGGCCACCATCAGCTTGATCTTCACGAGGTTTTCGCGGGGATCGTTGAGCGTCACCAGTGTTCCCGCCGGTCGGTCGGCCTGGTTGATTGTTCCGTCCTCGGAAACGAATTGCGCGTCGTAGGCCGCCGCCAGCGGTGCGCCCTTGCGAACGCGAAATTCGGCCGTCCAAGAGGGGGTCTCATCGTTGAGCAGCTTTGCCCGGTCATATTGCCAGCCGGTTTGCGGGTCAGTGTATTTCAACCGGACCAGCACCTCCGGAAAACGGCCCTTGAGCAGCGACGAACGCTGGAACTCGTAGGAGCGCTGTTCGATCAGCATGCGCGGATCGACGGTCACCTCCCTGCCCTCGGCCTCCATCCACTCTGATGTGACGAGCACATCGTCGCCGACCACCGCACCCGGCCCGAAGGCTACCGTGAACCGATAGTGAAACCGTGCGCCCACGTCTGGATCGTACCAGTTGCGGACAGTGCCCTTTCGATGCTCCTTGTCCAGCACAAGGCTGAAGGTCCGCGCGTCCTGTGCCGGCCGGCCGTCGGTGAGACCGCCATAGACGATATCGACGACGATATGGGCGACCGCATTGTCGTCGAAATTGGCAACAGCGGTGACGCCGAGTTCCGAGATCCTCCACACATCGTCCTTTTCGTCGACAACGGTGATCACCTGATCGCGGCTAAGATTGAAGTCCTCCCAGAACATGCTGAGATGGCCTTGCGGTGCAATCATGCGCTCGACAGCGCGGTAGGTGGAAACGTCGGCCTCGAAACTGCGGCGCTGCTCGACATTCAGCTCCCGCTTCGATCCTCCGAACTGCATCGGCAGGCCAGTGTCACGCACGCCCGAAAGAAGTGCGACAATGGAACCGGGCGTATCGCGGTCGAGCAGTGCCTTCGGGTTGATCTTGGGCTCGAAGAATTTTTCGTAGATGAACTGCGTCAGTTGCTTGCGCACCTCGGCATATTCACCCTCCATGCCCTCGTCGCCCACGCCCTCGATCGACGCGGTGAACTTGATGATCCGCTCTTCTTCCAGCTTCTCGACGATCTTCTCGATCTCGTCATTCCAGAAGAAGAAGCGGTCCTGTTCGTAGTCGCGGATGTATTCGTAGACGAGATTCCAGTCGGCCTCGACCTTGACATTGTAGGCGCGCTGCATCGCCACATAGTTCAATTCATAGACGACACCGGCGGGAATGAAGCCGTCGAAGGAGCCGAGGATAAAGCGCGTCCCTTTGGCCGTGAGTTCCACGCTGAAGATCGCCCGGTTGTCGGCATAGAGCGAAGGCACGCCCGAACTCTCCAGAAAGCTTACCCATTCGCTATCCGGAACGTCTTCGCCCGGCGGCGGGTCTCCCGGCAGGGGGCTCTTGCGGTCGAGAAAGGTCATGCGCACCCTGCCCGAGCGATACTGCAACGGTGCGAGCCGCGGCAGGTCGTCGAGATCCATCTCGTCCTTGATGCGCGCCGCCACGCGCTTCAACCGCTCCGGTTCCCAGTCGAGCACTGTGTCGAAGAGCAGGAACCCGGCGGCCACCTCGTCGTCGGTGGCTTCGAGATTCTCCAGGATTTCCTTGTAGACGATGAGGCGGACGGCCGGGCGGCCCTGTTCGTCCGTACCGATCCTGGGCCTGTTCGGATAGTACCAGAATTGCTTCGGATCGCTGTAGTCGCGCCCGACGACGACGCCCTCGTACTCGAAAAACGGTGGATTGAGGTACAACATGGCCGCACCTCACGCCGCATGGACGTATTTCGGGATGGTGATCTGCGTCTTGTTCGACGTCACGGCCGGCCGCGTGACGATCTGCCCATCCGCGAGATAGTAGACGATCTCCACCTGATAGGTTTTCGGCGCGGCCGCATCCACCTGGACGCGGAACGTCTGCGGCGTCGTGTCGATGAAGGTAAAGGTCTCCTGCACGTCCTGCCCGCGAGACGGATCGGAATAGCCGATATTGACTTCGACCACGGGCGTGGCTGCAAAGTCGATCATCCGTGGCACGAAAGAGGCGAAGACCTCGGGCACCAGGAGTTTCGGCACCGTCACCTTCGGATCCGGCGCCATTTCTTCCGGCCGTTCGACCACCTGCCCGTCGGCGCAATTGTATGTGTAGCGGACCGAGAAATCCGTCTTGGCGGGATTGCTGAGTGGCACCGACCAGGTCTGATTGTCCTTGGAGGTCAGCGCGAAGGTCTGGCTCTCGTGGATGCCGTTCGCCGGATCCTCGTAGCGCAACCCGACCTCGACCACCGGCGTAAAGGCGAAATCGAGCATCATCGGCAGGACATCGACCACCAGTTCCGGCGGCTCCTTCACGGCGATCTGCACCGTGCTGTCTCCATCGCCGTTCAGCCAGCCGCTTTCCTCGCTGGAGCCGTCCTGGAATGTCGTGACGACCTGGTATTCGAATTTGCGCGGACCGCCGTTTGCGACATAGACGGCAAACTGCTTGAATTCTTCCAACGACTTCAACTGGTAGAAGGCCTCGGCCATGACGCCGTTGCGGATGTCGGCATAGCGCATGGTCACCACCGACTGCACGACCTGCGCCCAGCTCCGGCCACTCGGCACCAGAAGAACGTCGAGGCGGTTTTCCGAACGCGGCTCGTTGATCAGCACGGTATCGGACGACGTTTCCTGCCATTCGCCGACGACCGTCTGGCCGTTTTTCAGGAAGAAGGTCGGGCGATAGCGCACCGGCTTGCTGCGCGGCTTGAAGATCCAGTTCGTGAAGCGCTGCTCCGCCGTTCCCGCGTCGAGCTTGACCATCGTGCCGATGCGCGGAACGCCGCGGGAGGCGTCCTCGTACTCGATCTCGACCTGCACGCTTTTGGTCACCGTGTCGAAGCTGATATCGCCGACCTTCAGCGAGAGATCGACCTTGCCCGGCGGCTGCACGCTGAGGCTGAGGCGGTTGCTCGCCTTGGTCTCCCAGGCGCTCCATTCGCTCTCCGCGTGGCCTCGATAGCCAATACGCCACCGGCAGCGGTATTCGCGCTTCGCCCCGATCAGGCTCGGATCCCAGGCGAACTCCTTCTTGTCCTTCGTGAAGATGAAGGTGGTCGCCTTGTTGACCTGCTGGCCGTTTTCGTCCGTGCCGCTATAGCCGATCTCGACTTCAACGAAATCGATGGGGTCCTTGTCCCAGTCGATGCCGAAGACCCAGGCTTTCAGGTCCAGCGTCTGGAAGAAGGGGTCGTCCAGGTCGATCTTGCGAACGAACTGGCGGATTTCCTGCGGCGAGAGGCCGTGCAGAAAGGCCTGAAGCGTGCCCTGCGGATTGATGTCCTGCTTGCGGGTGCTCGCCATCGTCTCCTGATGCGTGAACGTGGTGAAGTCCATGCTCATCTCGGTCTTCAGGTAGAAGATGTCGCTTTCGCGGTTGACGAACTCGCGCGTCGGATCGTCGGCCGCGGGCACGGGGGCTGGCTTCTTGTCGGCAAGCCGCTTGGTCAGGGCATCCTGCACGCTCTTCATTGCGTCGGAGCGCATCTGGTTGACGAGATCGTCGGGCACGTCTGGCCAGCCCACATCGATCTTCATATCGATCAGGCCGGAGGATACGGCCATCTCCATGTTCTGCTCGGAGTGGGAAACCGTGTCCTCGTCGCAGCCGCCGCCTTCGTAGTCGTGGAAAATGCCCTTCACGGCGGCGTAGACGCTGCGCGTATTGGCGGACGCGACGACGCTGACCGGGGGAACGCGGGCCACGAATTTGAGATTATAGGTGATCTGGATCGGCGTCAGATCGGTAACGCCCGTGCCGTTGGGATCGACCAGCGTCTCCACCATGAAGGCCGCGCCCGCCGGGGTAAGATCGAGATTGGCGGAGGCGACATTCGTGCCGATCAGCGAGGTCTTTCCCTCGGCAAGCCGGTTGGAAACCAGGTGCTCGCTTTGCGGCGCGGAGACCTTGAACGTGCCCTCCACCCAGGTCGGGCTCGCAAGAACCACCTTCGGCGGCTGGTCGCCGGGAGGGGCTTCGGGCAGATCCGGTCCGAGACCCAGAAGCACGTCGTCGACACCGAGCGAAACCTCGGTGCTGAGCCGCGGCAGATTGTGATGGCTGGTAATGCGGTAGCTCTGCACGTTCCGGCCGGCCTGTTCGGCAAGGCGCTTCAGCTCGTGCCACATCTGGTCGACATCACGCTGGAGCTGCTCCTTGATGACCGCTTCGTCATCGGGATCGACGCGCATCTCGACGTCGAGAACCATGTAACCGCCGCCGCGCGGCAGGTCGGGGTTCTCTTCTCGGTCCTGGTCGCCGAACGAATAGGCAATCAGCAAAAACACCGGCTTGCCGCTGTCATCCTTGCGGATCGTCACATAGTTGGGGACCAGATAGAATTTCCAGAAGAGCGTGTCGTCCTGATAGACGGTGACGCGCTGCTCCTGGAAGGTGCGCCATTCGGGAAGTTTTAGCATGCGCGTGTCCTCCGGGTGGGGCTGGGTTCAAACTCAGGCGGGGCGGTAGGCGGGCACCACGATCCGGGGGATCGTGTTGGCGACCCATTCGCCCTGCTTCTCGGTGCCATCGGCGAGAAAGTAGGTGATGCGGCTGCGGAAACCGGTGACGCGGAAATCGCGTGTCGGCGTGATCCAGGACGCCGCCTGCTCGTCGATCGTCAGGGTCAACGACTGGCTGAGGTCGAGGTCGTTATCCGGGTCCTGGTATTTAAGATCGACCGCGACGATCGGGGTCACAGTAAAATCCACGAGCGTCGCCAGGATCTGCACCTTCAACTCGCCGGCGCTGACGGCAAGATAGGGCGGGAGCACGATCATGGTGTCGCTCTCCCGTCGCTCGGCAAGCTGGACGGGATCGCGCCCGACGGGAAAATGCGTGACGCGGTAGCGGAAAGCGGCCGGGCTTCCTGTCGGCGCCTCGACATGCCACGTCTGGGGGGCCTTGTTGCGGAAGACCAGGGTCTCGCTCGCACCGCCCGGGACGTCATGCACGATGGTCACTTCCGTCAGCGGGCAATCGGAGAACTCCAAGGCGTCCGCCACGACGGTCACCGTGATGCCCGAGCGCTGGATGCGGACCGGTAGCACCGGATCACCGGGATTGTCCTGCCAACCCTGCTCGACGAGATCGCCATTGGCAAAGGACGCGGTCCAGCGATAGCGGTAGCCACGTCGCGCCCGGTCCCGCAGATAGACGCTCCACGTGACGAACGCATCCAGCGACCTCAGGGTGAAGGTGTCGCGGATCGAAACGTCGTTGGTGTGGTCTTCATAGGCCAGATCCACCAGGACCGCGACGACATCGGCCCAGCCATTGCCCGAGGGCAGAAGGCTCACTTCCAACACCGCCTCACTGGGCTGGTTGACGACGAGCTGCCGCCCCTGCACCGGCACCCATTCCGCATTTTCGATGACATCGCCGGATTGAAGGTCGAAACGCACCTTCGCCAGGACGGGGTGGGTCTGTGTTGCATCGATCTGCCGCATGTACGTCATTGAGGGCTTCTGCGCGTCTAGGATCGCAACCGTCTCCTCACGTGGCACACCGGAAGCGATATCCTCATAGGCAAGCGTGACCTGCACGCTGCGCACGAGCGTCTCGTAGTCGATGGCACCCGAAACGACCGAGACTTCCAGCATGCCGGGCGCCTCGATGGAGATCGGCACGCGGGGGGCATGGGTCACGGTCCATTCGCTGAATGCACCAACACGCCCGCCGGTCAGCACCGAGCGCTGGCGCCAGCGGTACTCCCTGATGCCGCCGACGACAGCCGTGCGCCAAACCTGCGGGGTTCCGTCGCGAAAACTCAATACGGTGCCGGTGGCATGCGGGTTTCCCCGTTCGTCGGTTGCCTCGTAGGCAAGCTCGACCTCCACATGATCGATCAGGGCAAATTCGGCGAAGACCTCGATGGCGGTCTCGATCGTCGCGAAAAAGGGGTCGTTGAGACGCAGCTTGCGCACATGCCGACGCCTCGCCGCCAGTTCGCCCGGCAGCAGGGTTTGCAAGGTCCCGCGCGGAAAGATCGTCCACGGCACGACGCTGCTCTGCTCCAGATCGAGCTTGATTGACATCGTCTGCTCGTCGATCTGCTTGCGCACCAGTTTATGACGACCGAGCATGCGATGGCGCAGCGGCATGATGATCGGCCGACCGTCCGCCCCGCGCTGCGGCGCAGGCGCGGCCTCGCCGCCGCCCTCAAGGCTGAAAAAGCTGTGCTGGACAAGCTGCTTCACCAGGTCGAAGGCGTAGGCACGCAGTTCAGCGATGACTTCTTCCGGCAGCGATCCAGACCCGGTGTCGATCTGCACCGTGACGGCGCCGGAGAGCGTTAGCGATTCCGTATCTACATCCGCGTTCGAATAGTCGTAGCCGGTGCAGACTTCGACATGGCGCCCGCGGAACTGTTCCTCAATATATTTGTACATGCGTTCGGCATTCACCTCGAGGTGAATACGGGCTGGCGGCAGGCGCGCCCAGAAGCGCAGGTCATAGGCGATCTGAATCGGCGTTTCGTCCGCCGCCTCGTCGTCGGCGAGCAGCGTCTGCTCCATGAAGGCGGCGCCCGCCGGGGTCAGGTCCATCGAGAAGCTGGCAATGTTGCCGGCGAGCAGAGACGGCGCGGATTCGGCCACGCGCGCTTCGATCAACTGGGCATCCGTCGGGGCATCCATCGACACCACGCCCTCCGTCCAGGTGGGCGATGCGAGTTCGATGGCCGGCGGCTCGCTGGTGCCGGCGACGCCCGGCTGTGCCTGCTCCTGCGGCGTTCCATTGCGCAGGCGGTTCCATTCGGCTGCAACGCGTGGAGCCAGTGCCTCGCGCACCGCCGACAGTTCCGCAGGCGTCGGCTCGAAGCTCGTGTCGAAGGACAGGTAGCCGCCACCGGATGGCAACCCCGGATTGGCGGCGCGATCCTCGTCGGATAGGGCGTAGGAGAGCAGAAGAAACACCGGATCCCCGGTATCGTCCATGCGCAGGCGCGGCGCATCGGCGACAGGATAAAAGCGGTAGAAAAGCGTGTCGTCGGCATAGACGGTAACCTTGCCAACACGGTCGATGGACGGGATCAGCAGCATGGCGTCATTCCTTCCAATGAAGCTTCGGGCAGGGTCATGGCGCGTCCTCCACCGGTGGCAGAACGATCTGCAGGACCGTCTCCCCCGCTGGCAGCCAATCGCCTGTGACAAGCGGCCGCGTGGTGCCATCCGGCATGCGCGGAATGTGTTGCAACCGATATTCGTAGGCCAGGCGATCGAAGCGCGAGGCCGCCCAGCAGCGCCACTCGACCGTCTCCGCCAGCTCCAGCGAGAACGATCTCTGTCGTCCGGTCGGGTCACGAAGCGTCACCGCGACATAGGCGGCATTGCCGGCCGTCACCGGATCGAGCGAAACCAGAACGAGATCCGGCTCCAGCACGTCCAGCATGTCCGGGCGCAGGAGCAGCGCACCCTCGACGACACCTGAATGGATGGTCACGGCCGGACCATCCACGGCGTCGCGCAGCGCCACGACGCGGAGCGTCGGCTTTACCGGCTGCGCTGGCCAGGCAAGCCCCGCCTCGGGCGCCTCGCGCATCAGGACCGCCAGGCAGAGCAGTTCGCTTTCAACGGCGACGCTCACCTCAATGCGCGAGGCGCGTTCGAAAAGGCCGGGCATCGCGGAGATGGCCAGCGTCTCGAACCCGGCATCCTCCGCCGTCCAGGCAACGGCACTCCCAACGTCAAGCGACCGCCGGCCAAGAGGCCGTGGCAGCGAGGGCACCGCGCCTTCCAGGGGCGCAAGCGTTGCTGCGACATGGGCGGAGAGGTTGAGATCGCCCGTCAACGCCGGATAGGTGACGGGAAAACGATGGAAAGCCGGCGTTGGCGGATAGAGAAAACTGCTCTGCTGCGGGACGCCGCCTGGTCCGCTCGCGAGTACATCGACCTGCACGTGCCGCACGAAGCGGGTGTCGAGCCCCACCGGAGCGATAAGCGTGACCGGGACAACGGCGAACGGTGCAATTCCCGAAAAGGCTGGGAACAGTTCCGCGCGCTCGGACGGGTCCAGACCGCTGAGGAAATTGCGCAACGACCAGCGCGCATGCCACGATCGACCACTGCGGCGATAGACGGACAGATCCCAAGCCCGGCGCCCGTCGGCGGGCACGTCATCGCGCCAGTGGTAGCGAACTTCAGCCCAGGCATCGACGTTCGACTGAGCGGTGAAAACGTCATCACGGATCGCCAGCGCCAGAAGATGGCGAAGGGCCGGTCCATCCGTGACAATCTCCCCTTCCAGCCGTTCGAGACGAAAGAGCGATCCCGCGCCGGTCGGCGCAGAAAGGACCATTGCCTCGATCTGGTCGAACGTGAGCCCCTCCGCCTGTGGTCGCAGGAGGGCGAAGAGCGCATCGAGGTCGGCGCCAGCGAGCACAGGGATTGGCTGCTCCAGTCCTTCGTAGCGCGCCTCCACCTCGACCTCGATGTCGCCGGCGTCCGAGGAAAGCAGCGCATCGAGCATCTGCACCGTGCGCACATCGAACAGGTGTTTTTCGACCGCCAAGGTTCGGCTGGAGAGGCGGGCCGGCCTCCAGGCGTCCTGGAGGTTGACATCCGGAAAGCCGGGCACATGACTGCGCAGGCGTGCCCGCGCGGCTGTAAATCCGACAAGGCGCAGTACCCAGCCATCGACGGCAGCCGCCCCGAGGAGGGCGGGGTCGAGCGTGGCGAAATCGAGCTCGAGATGCATCATGCCGCCAGCCGCCTCGATCGCCGTATCGCGGAATCGGCTCAGCGCAAAGCGTGGCGTGCCATCGGCCTCGCGAGCGGCGGTGAGGCCGCCCGGCAGGACATGCAGCACGCGCAGCTCCTCGTGATCGGGAAAGCCTTCGCCCGGACGAATCGGCGCCAGATCGGGAAGGTTGCTGAACATGATCACCTCACGCCCCCGCCGGAATGATGGCGACAGCACCGCCACCAAGGCCTTCTATCCACGCGCCGACACCGCCCCTGATATTGCCGGCCGCGCCAGTGAGGTTGACGACGCGGTAGCGGTAACGCTCGGATTGCGGGCGCTTCAGGAGCCAGTCGAGGATTGGCAGACGCAACCTCACCTCGTCAGCGGGCGCAGCAGCGTCGAGGACAAGCTTCGCGTCGCCCTCGAACTCGACCAGGACAGCGGCCAATGCCTCCGCATCGCCGGGCATGATCTGGCCGAAATAGATGGGATCGATGGAGAGAGACAGCGAAAAGGTCTGGCTGGAATAACCGCGGTTGACCATGATTGAAGGCAACAGTGCCGGCATGTCGGGCTGAACAGTCATGCGCAGTACGGGATCGACATCCGTGACAACGGTCCCCGGCGGATCGAGGCGATAGTCTATATCGGCTTGCCCATTCGAGGCGATCTGCAGTCCCGGACTGGCATCGGGAAACGCCATGCCATCGCCGGCTGGCGTCGCGAGAAACTCACCAATCGTCAGCGGGCTTTCGATGCGGTTACGCAGAGTAACGCGGACCCGATCGGTCCCCACAGGACCGCGAAACGTGCGGTCGAGCAACACGCCACTCGCATCATGCAGGGAAAGACGGACAGGAATGGATGTGTTTGCCGCGCCGGGAAGGGAGGCGGTTACGAGACCATCAAGACCGCCGGTCTGCAGTGCAGTGATGACGGCGGCCAGTGCCTCGGGTGTCAGTTGCACATCATCGATGACGCCGTCATCGAGGCTGATGGTGGCGCCCGGCCGGGCGCGTTCGGTAAAGGCCGTGCCGGCATCATCAGGCAGCCGCAGTTTTAGTGTCGCCTGCTCCGGGATCAATGCCGAGAGGAGAGCACCAGAGCCGAGGAAACGGCTCAGCCTTGCCAGCACCGCCCGGTCCAGATAGGGCACGGCGCGATAGGCCATATAGGCGTGGTAGAGAATGGAATTCTCATTCGCGTCCGAGGCCTCGACGACGTCGAAGAAGGCGATGCTGACGGCTGGGAGGTACGGTGCCTCTTCGCGGCGGGGGATACGGAATTCCTGGGGCTCGTAGTAGTATTGCTTCGGGAAGGCAGTGTCCTGGTAGTAAACGACCGGAGGGCGCCCCTCGCCCGCGTCGAATTCCGCCCGCAGGAGCACACGCGTCATGTTCGGGCGCAAATCGCCAGGCACGTCGAACATGTAGGCGTTCACGCCGACATCGAACCCGAATGGGACCGTCTGGAGCGCCTCGGCCTGTATGCGGATCAGCGCCGGTCGGCCCATCCGGTCGATGATCGCGTTGATCGGCAGGACACGCCGCTCGCCGACAAGGATATCGCTGACCTGAAACGCCTCGCCGAGATCCGGGCGAAACACTTCCGTCAGCATTTCACGCGAGACGGCGGGTGTGAGCGCGCGCGGCGCCGTTTCCATCAAAACGGGCATGGGGCCATCGAAACCACGCATCAAGACCGCAGTATTGAGGGTGCGCACCGTGCCGAGATGGAGCGCGGCAGCGTCCTGGGTAACGGTCGTGAATGGCCGCGTCTGGATACGCCGGGCGAGGTTCCGGTGGTGCCAATGCGGCAGCGGCCGGTTGCGGCTCGGCCGTTCGCGCCGCCACTCCTCCGGCTTGACCATCGTCGTCAACAGCACGCCACGATCAAGCAGATGGACCTGATCCTCGACACCGAAGTGATCCGGAATGACTTGCCGCCAGGTGCGCCGGCCGATCGTCGCAAAGCAGCGCAGTTCCAGTCGGCCCTTCGCCGCCGGCTCGGTCATCGCCGACCACAACTTGTCGAACTCGGCCTTCGTGTTGAGATCGAGGACAACTTGGGACGTGTCTCCATCGAGACGGTTGACCGCACCAAGCGGGATGGTCAACCAGCTTTCCCCGGGCGTGTCCGTCCCGTTTTCCACGGTCACTGCGTAGACGAGCCGCGCGGAGACTTCGTGCTCGATCTCCTTGATCGGGCCGACCGAGGACGGCAGGCGTCGTGACAGACCCACGGTAAGGCGCGCAACAGGACCGCCCGGGGCGGCGCTTGCCAGCCATTTGAGGCTGGTTGCATAGCGTCCGCCGGTTTCCTGCAACTCGTAGATCGGCAGAGCGAGACTGTAGTCGGCATCATTCGAAACCGGATAGGCAACGCCTGGCACCAGGTCGCCATCCGAGCTGACAGGCAAGGCGTCCTGCGGAAAGGCACCGTCCACGGTTCCCCCGGTATCAGGGATGGGTTCGGGTTCGAGAATCTGGACTTCCGTGGACGGGTCGGTCGGATCGACGGTGAAGGGTAACGGAGTGACCGATGACCGCCGATGGCGTACCGAATCGCGCAGCGAAAGAACCGACATGTCGCGATTGATGACGTAAAGTTCGTCCGCCCTCGGCATCGATCTGGTCTCCCACCGTCATTCGATGAGCCAGCATGCCTGCGACGGGAGAGGCGGACTGTGAGCTACCTCACACAGGTCGGATAAAATCAGGAAAGCGCGATATTCGCTTGTCTGACGGGTTGAATGTCGGGCAAAGTGAAGCCGCGTCCCAAAAGAGCAGCGCTTGTCATGGACAAGAAAAGTTTCGTCGCCGACAAGATTGTCTGGCTGGACTCCCGCCGGCCAGCCTCGCGACGTGCCAGCAAAACCAAGCAGGATCAATCCGCGCAAGCGGCGGAAAGCCACGATCAGAGCTCTTCTGGTCGCGACCTGTTCGACCTTCTGTTCGACAACTGCCTAGCCGACAAGGTGCCGGCCGGGCGGCATCTCTTCCTGCAGGAGGACAGGTCGGACCGGGTGTTCGGATTGATCGAGGGCTCCGTCGAGATATCCATATACTCGATCGATGGCCAGAAACTCGTCGCCAACATGCAGACGGCCCCAACGATTATCGGTGAGGTTGGTGCGCTTGACGGCAACCTGCGCACGGCGACCGCAATATGCCGGACCGACTGCCAGATCGTTTCACTGGAGCGCGCACAGCTTCTCAAGCGTATAGAGGAAAGTCCGCTTCTTGCCCGTTCGATGCTGCGGCTGCTTTGCGACCGGTTCCGCTGGGTGAGTGAATCCCTCGGCGACCAGGCCTTTCTCGGTGTCGAGGCCCGGCTCGCCAAGCGTTTGCTGCTGCTGGACAAGCTGCTTGCCGACCCGACCGGCTGGATCGCGATCTCGCAGAGTGAGATTGCAGAATTCCTCGGTGCGACGCGCGAATCCGTCAACAAGCTGCTGAACGGCTGGCGCAGTCGCACGCTCATCGACATCAGGCGCGGCCATATCAAGGTTGCCAACCGCGCACGCCTTCGCCGTCTGGTAACGGACGGGAATGACGCGTAACCGCTACAACCTCTCCAAACGATAGAGCATGTAGCGCAGGGCCGACCGGCTCGGCAGGAAGAAGTAACCGCCGCCCCGTGTGGTGATGAAGGACGGCATGCCTTCGAGCGCAAGCGACCCTTCCCAGCGGGGCAGGGCAAAGCGGCCTTTCGGTCTGCCGCCCGCCGTAACCTTCTGCGTACCGATCAACGGATCCTTTTCGCCGCGCAGGCCGTGAAAGCTGCCAGACGCCATCCAGGTCTGCTGGATGAATTCGTATTGACGCTCGATGCTCGCATTGATGCAGATGAAGAGCAGCCCTTTTTCCGTAACCCCTTGTGCGTCCGCTGTCGCGTAGGTTCTTCCGACGCGAAAGATGCGATGACGCTTGTTGATGCGCAGTTCGGTATCGAGATCCGTGTTGAGCGAAGCGCGCGGATTGGAGCGCCGAACATGGGCGCCGAGCGGGCAGCGAAGCCCCTGCGGATCCTCCGCACCGAAGGTAAACCGGTTATCCGGCGGGCCATCGGCAGGTTTGTGCGGGCTCTTGACCAACGAGGAACCGTTCTTCCAGCGCCCGACAATGCGGGCGCCGACCCAGTCGGGCTCCACGCCCTCCCCGGTTACCGTCCTGATGTTGTCAGCCGCGAACCGGCAATAGCTCTCGAAACGGTCGACATGCTGCTGGAGCTGACGCATCACGACAAAGGTGCCGTTCCGTCCGAAATCATGCCAGCGGGATTTTCCGGCGGTTATGCTGCCGTCGACTTCGATCGCGCGCAGGATACCGAGCGGGTCGCTATGGGCCGGAACGGTGGGACCAGGCGGATAAAAGCCATGTTCGTCGCGGTAACCGAACAGGAATTCGCCCGGATTGACGAGATGCATGGCGTGAACCGGGCTGCCCGTATCCTGCCAACTTCCACGCATGACGGGCTGGGAAATGCCGTCGGCAAAGCCGAAATGATCCCGCCCCCTGCCCCCTTCGGCCGACAGGATCGAAAGATCAAGGCGATGGACGATCGGAATGCCGGCCGCCTGGGAAACTGTGTCCAGTTCCTGCACCATGGTGTCCAGATTTTCCTGGGTGTCGGCATAACAGTTGATGACGACGTCGACCGCCGTCTTCTCACCACCCCAGCACCATCGCGCGGGGTCATTCGACCCCGTATCGTCGAGGATCCGGCTGCGGTAGGGATTGGCCATGCCCTGCCGAAAGGCAAGCGGAAAACTCTCAAGCGCCTCGGCCTCGCCCGCCCCATCGGGACCGACCCCGAGCTGTCGCAATCCGTCCGGACCGAAGAAAGCCATCATGGCGGTTTTCGCGGGAGCCGTGTCACCGAAGGATAGTTTTTGCACGAGAAAGGTCAGCCATTGCCGGCGTGCTGTCGCAGCAAGACCTTCCGGCACGCGCAAGGCGAGCATCCTGCCGTGACCAAGCCGGCCGAGCGGGCCGAAGACGATCGATTGGATCTCGCCCTGTTCGAGGTTCTCGGAGGGAGCCGGATCGGGCAGAAGCAGACGCTGCACCGCATTGAGCCGCGTGCGCGGCTGCCGTTCGGTAGAAGAGAACAGGCTTATCCAGTCACGCGCCTCGCTGAGGCGTGCCGAACAAATGCCTTGGCGGATCAGCGCGTTGGTGCGGATATGTGCGGTGGAAAGCCGGGGATAGGCGCTGTACCAGAAACCGGTCGGAACCTGCTGCGTCCTGGCCCAGCGCTTGAAGCGATCGCCGTCCCGCGCACCGTCGAAGAACAGGAATTTCGTCGACGGAAATCCGATAGCATTGCTCCAGACGCCCGTAAGGCCGGCTGAAGCCTTGGTGATGAAATCCTCCAGGTAGCTCTCCCAGCTGCCACCGTAGTTGCTGAAGAAGACGAGCCTGTCCGTGCCGGGAATGCGCACCCAGCGCGCGAAATGAATGGTCCCGATCGTGGAGAGGAACCCCGGCCGGAAGATATGGGTGGCGGAAATCGAGATGAGATAGAAAGCGAGGCGCAGGAGCAGTCGCCGAAAACGCCCGGCCTTGAGAGTAGAAACGGCCGTCATGTGGTTCTGGAACTCGCGGTCCTCCCCCTTCTGCAACCCCTCCAGGTCTACCGGCAAGATGGAGCCGGTCGCGGGCTCGCTCACTCTTTCGATCCGCCGCAGCCAGACGAGAGCAAGCGCGAGCGCAATCGACACCGTGGTCAGGATGCCAAGGCCAGCCAGCACGAAGGCGGTGCCGAGCCGCAGGAGATAGGCCGGCCACGTATCCGGGATCTCGAAGACGAGATGGTAGGTCGTGTACCAGCACAGCGCATAGACGACGATCAGCGTGAGGGTGACGGGTTTTGCCAGAAGCGTCTTGCGGATCGCGCTCCCGACACCCTTGGGCGGCGCGGCGAGCGCGCTGGCGGCCGGCGCGAAGGCCCAGTCGTATCGGGGACGCCGACGCAGCCCTTTCCGCACGGTTTCAAGAACCTTGGCAGCGTCACCGCCCGGTCTTGCCGAGATTTTTTCGACCATGCGCATCGCGTCGTGCGCAAGAGCGGCTTCACGGCGAATGCGTTCGACCGTGTGGCCGGGTGTGCCGCAGAAGACCAGACCGCTGACGCTGCCGAAATGCGGAGAGACATCCTGCGAATGTTTCTCCATGAAAGTTACAAGGTCAGCACCGATGGCCTCGGCGGAAACGTCCTCGACGATTTTTCGAAGTTGCGCCCCAAGCCCTTCTGCGAAGGCCGCCAGGACCGCTTTGCTGCTTCCATCTCCGCTCATCTCCATGACCAGATGATGGGTGGGCGTCCCGGCGTCGCGCGCACCCGTCTCAAGGAGAGACATGCTGGCGAAGTGGATGACGCCGGTCTCGTCCAGACCGCGCCGCGCATCGCCGGTGCAGGGATTGCCGAGACGGTCCAGCTCGTCGCGAATGGCAGCGACCTCGATGCCGGGCTTTGCCGGAACGATCACCGTGACCATCGACTGCTGGTCCACAGGATCGAACTCGACCACCAGCTTTTCCGGATAGGGGCCAAGCCGCTGCAAGCGCCCCCACCGACCCGCCGCCCGACGAAAACCGGGTTTCGAGAACAGCACGCGTAGGCATTCGGCCGTCTGAACCCGTGCAAGAAGCGCACCGATGCATTTGTGGATGCCATGACCGAAGACAAGAGACTGCAACTCCGGCCGGTCCGGGCGAAAATCGGAGGGATCGGATACCGCACGCCTGTCGAACATCGCCGAACGCGTGGCGGGCCAGACGACCGTGTCGCCCTTGATCGTATAGGGTTTTCCGTGCTCGCCGCCGATCTTCTGCTCATGCCGCGCATAGCGCCAGGGGCTGATCCAGATCGGCTTGAAGCGCATGGCTTCGACGATCGCGCGGTCGAGCCTTTTGCCATCGTCCGCCGCGACCGCCGCCGCCATCTCGTCGAAGATCTCCTTGCGTGACAGCGCGACCTCGAGGCAATTGCCGCCACCGAGCAATGTCGTCGGCCCGAAGCCTGTAACCATGCCCATCATGATGGCATGGATATCCGGTCGGCCGATGCGCCCCTGCTGCATGGCGCTGACCAGCCGATCGATTGGCCTCTCCTGCAAGGTCTCGGCGGACAGAACCGCGTCGATCGAGCGGTCGATTGCGAGGCGCATGTTGCGTGAAGCAGCGATGGCTAGTTCGCGCACCACCTTGTCGGCCGTCGGATCCCCGAAAAACACGGTGCTCAGCGCGATGGCCCAATCGGCAAACTCGCCTTCATCATCGACGACAATACCGTAGTAGTCGCGGCAGATCGTTGAGGAAACCGGGCGAAACAAATCCCAGGCAGCGTTCAACGACGTGCCGGCGCCATCAACGATTTCGCGTGCACGGCGCGCCGCGATGGAACGCACGCGCTCCTCCACCTCTGCCGGCGGGAAAGCGCTGAGCACGACCGATTTCAGGCGCCGATACTCCTCCCCGTCGCTCATGCCGAGAATGAAATTCGCCCCGCCGGCGAACTCCATCATCTCCGGGCCGTAGGGTGTCTCGAAATCGGCCTGACGCTCCAGCACTTCGCGGACGTCGGCGCTCCGTGTCAGAAGCAGGAACCGCCCACAACGTGCACGCGGCAGGACCGCCCGCAACACCGCAAGCCACCAGTCAGGGTGCTCGATGAAATAGCCAGTCAACCGAGCCAGAATGCCGGTGGAACGCATGCGCTGGAGATCGAAAGGCGGGACGGTGGCAGTGACGGGCGTTTCGGCCTGCGCCTCCCTCAGGCGCTGGAAGTATTTGGGGCTACACTTGAAAACCATGGTTGCCTCTTCGACGCTGACGGTTCCAGCAATCGGCCTTACGCGGCCCTGCCTCTGTGAAATGCCTCACAGTCGACGGCGTTATTCGCCGGCGAGCTGAAAATTCTCGATCATGCCTTCGTTGACGGAACGGTCCTTGAAAGGAATCCATTCGATCCAGCGGCGTTCGAATCCCGGGTGACGTGTACGGAAGAGCTTTGCCTCCTGCTGAGCCTCGGCAAACCGTTCGCTGCGCGCCAGGGCCCCGGCCCTCAGATAACTTGCATAAAAATAGTTGGGAGCGAGCGAGAGCGAGCGGTCCGCGGCCTCGATCGCAGCCGGCCAGTTCTGGTCGATGGTGTGTGCGGCGGCAAGCTCGCCGAGATTGTGGAAGAGATAGGGTTCGAACGGGCTGAGTCGGATCGCCTCTTTCAGGTTGTGGATGGCATCCCGCGTCTGGAGCAGAAGGCCACGGGCACTGCCGAGACCGGTCAGCGCCAGCGAATAGCTCGGGTTGATGTCGATCGCCTGGTGGAACAGGTCGACCGCCGAATGCGGCCGTGCCTCCAGAATTTCGACGAAACCGAGGTAGCAGTAGGAGCGCGCGTCGAGGCTATCCATCAGCGCCGCGCGACGCGCATAGCCGGCGACGATCTTCAATTCGTCGGTATCAGCGAAGTTCAGCCACGCTTTCCAGAGGTGCCACCAGGCAAGTTCGTTCAGCGCCGCACTGGAGTTGGCGTCCTCGTCATAGGCCTGCCGGAAATACTCATAGGCCTTCGCCGTATCCTCGGAGGAGCGCCGCCGCATGTGCCAGCGTCCGCGGCGCAGCATTTGCCACGCCGAAAGCGCCTCCGGCGGCACCTGGAACGTACGGATTTGCTCGACGCGCTCGAACTCGTTTTCAAGACGGGAGACGATCTCGCCGCCCAACTCCCGCTGGAGCCGCAACAGTTCCTCGAAATCGCGCTCGAAGCGCCCTGCCCAGATGACGCGGGAATTCGAACTGTCAGCGAGCGAAGCGTTGAGGCTCAAACGCCGATCATCACCCGAAACGGTGCCGGTTACCACATAGCGCGCGCCGAGCAGATGGCCGATCGTCGCCGTCGTGAGGGAGGGTTCCCGAAACTGAAAACTCGAATCCCGAGATATGACCGGAACAGAGCGTGTATTCGCCACCCCCGTCAGGATGTCATCGGCGATGCCGTCGCAAAGATAGGCAAGGCGCGGATCACCGGTGAGATTCTGGAAGGGCAGCACCGTAAGCGCCGGCAGATCGACTTCCGCCGTCAACGTCGGGGATTGCCGGCCTCTCATCAGCATTGCCGGCACAGCATTGGTACCACTGCTGGAGATAAACACCCGAACGGGAACGGCGATGTTCTTGAGTTGGAACGGTCCGAGATCCGTGAACGGAAGATCGAACTGCTGCTGCAGTTGCGAATGGACGGTCTCCGTGAGGGCGACGCCGCCATGAGGCGAAAACTCCTGCACGCGCGCGGCAATATTCACGGTGTCGCCGAACACGCCGTCGTCGCGGATGACGACCGGTCCGGAGCTTATACCCGCACGAAATGGCATCCCGTGATGACGCGGCGCTTTGCTATTGGCTTCAAGGACAGCCGCCTGGAACTGCAACACCACGCGCAACGCAACGATGGGATTGCCGAACAACGCCATGATGCTGTCGCCGGCGGCGCCGAAGATGTCACCACCGGCCCGGTCGACGGCCTCTACGATCAAGGCGCGGCGTTCATCGAACAGCCGCAGCGCTTCCTCCACGTCGACATGCATGAGTTTGGAGAATCCGACAGCATCAGCGGAAACCACCGTCGCAATCTGTCGAGGATGCCGTTGTTCACGCATAAGAGCAACGCCCCCAAACTCACACGCGAATTCTACAAATAGTCTTGCGAAATGACTATAAGCAGACTTTTGCTGGATCGGGATTTTTTTTCACCAAGCTGGAAATTGCGGGAGCAACGCCCATTTCGGCGCGGAAGAATACCCCGGACTCGTTAATTTATTATACTGCGTAATCTGTGTTTTCCCCTTTATGACTGAAGCCCGCCGTTAGTGCCAATTGCGGGGTCAAACACCACACCAAAACACAAGGGAGCTTCGCGATGCAGCGAAAGCCCCACCCAATTTGCTCCATCGGGGAGTGAATTTTCGAATTGAAAATTTATTTCCGAAATGCCATTCTTTGGCCTGGGGTGAATGTGCAAAACGTTCTCGGACAGTAGTGAATAAAACAGCCGATTTCTTTCCTGCGGGACTTCGCACATGAAAGAAAATACATAAACATTGCCTTCCGAAGAGCGCCTACGTAATAGAAAATTTCTATAGCATTTGCGAAATAAACGGGAGCCTCAATGCGTATGGCATTTCATAGAAGGCTCCGTCGCGCGGCGGCGATCGCGTTGGCAAGCGTCGTTTTTATTTTTCTTCAGGAGGGTGAATTGTCTGCAGAAACGTCCCTCTCCCAGAACAATACAGTGAAGATCAATGGCAATACAGCCGGCCAAGGCGTGGAATGTCCTTTATTCCAGCTCGATACCGGTGAGATGGTGACTTTGTCAGGGGAGATTCCGCCTTCAGACGGCAAATGGGCACTCGTCGGGCATTGGTTGAACGCCTCTCCCTGCATGCAGGGGCGCACATTCAGAATTATCAGCTATTCCAGATAACGCCGGAACCCGACCATGGCCAAACCGACAGATCCGCTTTTCAACGAACAATGGCATTTTGGCCTGATCGGGAATATCACCCGTGTGTGGGACGAATACCGTGGCAATGGCGTGCGTGTCGCCGTGTACGACGACGGTTTCGAGTATGATCATCCTGATCTTGCCGCCAACTACGATGCCTCGCTCCATTTCCGCTACAACGGAGTGACCTATGATCCTATGCCCAAATCCAAGACGGATGCGCACGGAACCTCGTGTGCGGGCCTGATCGGCGCGGTTGCGTTCAACGGACTGGGCGGCACCGGTGTTGCTCCGGGTGTCCGCATGACCGGCGTCAATTATCTGATGGACATTCAGAACCTCAGCGCCGAGATCGCCAATGCGAGCCTTCGCTGGGCGGCCAAATTCGATATCATGAGCAACAGTTGGGGACGCAAGCCGCTCTGGGGTGCCGACCAGTCTCTGGCCGTAGATCAGAGCGTATCGACCCAGGCACAGGCGGATGCCGCTTTCCAGCATGTCGTGCAAACCGGGCGCGGCGGGCTGGGTACGGTCATTCTGCAGGCCGCTGGAAACGACACGCTGAACGCCAACGGCGATGGCGTCAACGCGTCGCGTTATACGCTATCGATTGCGGCGACGGAGAAGGACGGCATGACCGCCTACTACTCCAATTTCGGCGTCAGCCTGCTTCTTGCAGCCCCGGCATCCGCAGTGACGACCGACCTGACCGGCGAGGACGGCCGTAACAACTCACGCGACGACGACCCCCTCCCCGTCGATTACCGCAATTCGATGGACGGAACATCGGCAGCAACGCCGACAGTCGCTGGTGTCGTCGCCTTGATGCTCGAGACCAATAAGGGACTGGGCTGGCGCGACGTCGCCAAGATCCTCGCGGTATCAGCTGCTCACACGGGATCGGCCTATGACGGGGCAGCCGCTATTTTGGAAAAAGGCACATGGATGTCCATGGGCGGCACACAGTGGAACGGCGGCTCCTCCGCCTATCACTTGTCCTATGGCTACGGCATGGTCGATGCCTATGCGGCCGTCAGAATGGCTGAAATCTGGAACGTCATGAATGGAGCTGCCGCAACCAGCGCCAATGAGAAAAAGGTTACGGTCGACTACAATGGCCCGATCGTCTCCATTCCCGATGCCGGCTTCGACTGGAACGCCAATATCATCCCCGGACAACAAGCGCTTACCTTCAATGTCGCCCAGGATCTCGACATAGACACCGTCTATGTAACGATCGAGATCGCGCACCAGCGAGGCTATGACCTCGCACTGACGCTCGTTCGACCGGACGGGTATGAAATCCCGCTGATGACCAATGAGAACGACACGCAGTTCGCCTTCCAGAACGGCCTGAAGTGGACGTTTGCCGTCGAGGCCTTGCGTGGCCAGTCGAGCAAGGGCACGTGGTATGTCGTAGCCAGAGACATAGTTCCGCAATCCGGTGGCTACATCTACGACGCGAAACTCGAGTTTTTCGGCTCCGAGAATACCGCAAACGACATCTACACCTATACCGATGACTTCCTGAAGCTGCTGAAGATCGAGCCTCAGCGCGGAACGCTCGATGACACAAATGGCGGTTCGGACTGGATCAATCTCGCTGGTGTCGCAGGCACCATGAGCGTCAATCTGGCCGCCGCCGGCGACATCCGTGTCAACGGCGCAAGCTGGTTCAAGCTGGCTGCTTCTGGTGAAAAATTCGAGAATGTCGCCACCGGTGACGGGAACGACACGATTTATGGCAACGGCCTCAAAAACCACCTGATGGGAATGCGGGGTAACGATATTCTGGACGGTCGTGCCGGTGCGGATCGCCTGGATGGTGGTGCGGGCAACGATACTTATATCGTCGACAATACCGGCGATACGGTCGTCGAGCGCGCAAATAAGGGAACGGACCTCGTCAGGGCTTCCGTCAATTATACGCTCGCCGCGAATGTTGAGAACCTGATACTCACGGGTTCCGCAACAATCGGCGTCGGCAACACCCTTGCCAATGTCCTGACGGGTACAAGCGCCAACAACACCCTCGACGGCAAGGCCGGTGCGGATCGCATGGTCGGCGGCAAGGGCAATGACACCTATATCGTCGACAACACCAAGGATGTCGTCGTCGAAGCCGCGAACGAAGGTACAGACCTCGTGAAGGCTTCCGCCTCATACACGCTCAGCGCCAATGTCGAAAACCTGACCCTTATCGGCTCGGGAAAGATCAGCGCAACGGGCAACACCCTTGCCAATATCCTTGTTGGCAACAGTGCCGACAACACGCTTGACGGCAAGGCCGGTGCGGATCGCATGACCGGCGGCAAGGGTAACGATACCTATATCGTCGACAACAACAAGGATGTCGTCGTCGAAGCCGCGAACGAAGGTACAGACCTCGTGAAGGCTTCCGTCTCATACACGCTCAGCGCCAATGTCGAGAATCTGACCCTTACCGGCTCGGGAAAAATCAGCGCAATGGGTAACACCCTTGCCAATATCCTTGTTGGCAACAGTGCCGATAACACGCTTGACGGCAAGACCGGTGCTGATCGAATGACCGGCGGCAAGGGCAATGACACCTACATCGTTGACAACCAAAAAGATGATGTCATCGAAAACGCGGGCGAAGGCACCGACCTCGTTAGAGCGTCGGTCAGTTATTCGCTGGCTGGCAATATCGAAGACCTCACGCTTACCGGCTCCGGCAAGATCAATGCAACGGGCAATAATATCGCCAATAGGCTGACAGGCAATGGAGCGAACAATACGCTCGATGGCGGCAAGGGCGACGATATCCTGAGGGGCGATGCTGGCAGCGACCGGTTGATCGGCGGTGCAGGCGCTGACAAGCTCTACGGCGGCTCGGGGCGTGACACGTTCGTTTTCAAATCCACAGCTGACTCGACGGTTTCTTCAAAAGGCCTGGATACGATCTTCGATTTCTCCCGCAAGGAAGGCGACAAGATCGACCTCAAGGGTATCGATGCCAATACGAAAACCAAAGCCGATGATGCATTCACATTCATTGGCACCGACAAATTCCACAAGAAGGCCGGCGAGCTGCGCTATGAGAAGAAATCCGGCGATACATACATTTTCGCCGATACCAATGGTGACGGGACTTCAGACTTTTCGATCAAGCTGGATCTTAGTCTGGCGATGAAGAGCGCAGACTTCATACTGTGAGCAAGACAAACGTCTTGGCAGGACCGATGGGAGCTCACGATTTCGTGTGAGCCGTGTCATGCAGACAACGGCGGCCCGATGTCCGATGGGTCGATATAATGGCCGAGGTAGGAAGCAATCAGCCGATCGACGGCGGCTCGGGTAACTGCATTGTATTCCTCGCTGAAGCCGAGTGTCGCCACCATTTTCCAATGCCCATACATCAGGCTGACGAACAGGAAGCCTATCTCCTTGCAAGCCGGCTGGCTCAGCGAGGGATTGCTGATCTGTACTTCGTGGGCAATGGTGAACTGGAGAATATGGTACTGTTCCCTCAGATTTGCGCGAACTGCTGGCGATGCGGCCGCGAGCGAGAACATGGCATCGTAGACGGCGTCATCTGCAGGCTTGCGCAAACCCTTGCCAGCCAGAAAATTGAAATAGAAATCGAGAAACATCGGCAGGCGCTCTGTGGCATTCGCCGCAATTATGCCCTGCATCAGGCACTCGCGATAACGCTCCGCGAGCGCATCGCAAACGGCGACCATCAGCTGCTCCGGGTCAGGAAAATAGTGCCTGATCAACTGCCTCGACATATCCGCTTCATCGGCGACCTGATCGTAGGATGGTATTGGCAACCCGCGGTCATTGATAACCTTCAAGGCGGCCTGGACGATCTCCGGGCGACGGATTTCCGAGATTGGCTTTGGCATGGGGCATAACCATCAATTTCTATCTCCCTAGATACGACATTGAAATCGCTTGGTCCATGTGTCTCACGCGCATGTACGCCATGGCACATCGCCGTGGTGCGTCGCCGTCGAAATGGGTTTTGAGGGAAAACCCTGCTGAGACCTCATGAACAAGCCGCCTGAAACGGCCCCAGCGGGGCATTGCCGCCGCACAGAGATAGAGCATTTCCGACAGCCGCCGATTTTCCAGCCTTGCAAAGCGGAAGCGGCCCTCAGCAACCTGGCCCCGCCGCATCCAGCCATTGCGGTGAACCTGATGCTCCTGTTGGATGCGGCATATTCCATGATGAGTTCGATGGAATTGCTGCGCGAGGATTTGAACCCGCTGAACAATGGAACGCAGATAAATTTGACTTTTCTAGTCAAGTTATCATACCTTCGTCCGATACGCGGGGTAGAGCGCAGTCGGTATGAGCTTAGACAACCTGATACCACCAGGCGGCATGACGCCAAGCGATCTTGTTCGGCTTGGCGCCGAGTTCGCGCTTGGTGTCGAACCGATCGACATGGCACCGCAGGTGTTGGAAACCCCTATTTATACGGGGCGTCTTCTAGCTCATGAGGTCCAGCAGGGCCTGATGCTCAGCGCGGGGGATGTCACCTACATCAGTGACCAGAGTTTCGCCGTCGAGATGGAGCCGGCCCTCGTCTGCGGCATCATGCTTTCGGGTGACCCCGTCCGCACTGAGGTCGAAGGCTACGGCAGTTTTGTTCGCCAACCGCATCAGGTCAATCTGATGGGCTTCGACCGGCCCATCCGCTACACGACACCGCTGGAGCGTGGACGGAATTTTCGTACGGCCGGCTTTGTGCTGCAGTCCACCTTCTTCGACCGGTTCGGCGACGACATGGATGACGATGGCATCAGCGCGTTGCGCGAGCTGATGACCGGCGGCTTCCGGACGGCGGCCATCACCCATTCGCCGCGCGTCGGCGAGATTGCCCGGCACTGCCTCGACCATCCCTATGGTGGCCATCTCGGCCGTTTGTTTCTTGAAAGCAATGCGCTCGCCTATGTGATCGAGGTGGCGCAGACGCTGAAGGATGAACGGCGCCTCCTCGCTCTTCTTGGACGGCGCGAATACGACCGGGTGGTGCATGCCCGCGAAATTCTCGACGGCGACCTCGTCAACACGCCGACAACGCTGGAGCTGGCGCGTCGCGTCGGCATCAACGTCACGACCCTGCAGTCCAATTTCAAGGCCGCGTTCGGCCGGACGATCTTCGCCCATGTGCGTGAACAACGGCTGATGATGGCGAGGATCCTGCTTCAGGAATACCGGCTATCGGTGGCGGAAGCCGGTCGTCGCGTCGGCTTCTCCCGGCCATCCGCATTCAGCGCCGCCTACCGCAAGCATTTCGGCCATCCGCCGCGATCGGAACATCGGTAGCACGCCCAGATGCGGCCGAGCTGAGGCGCGCGGCAAACTTTTGCGTTTTGCGAATGTTTGCCTGCGTTGCGCGAAAGTCGAGTTCTATCCTCAAGAATGCCCGAACCGCTATTTGTGACATCCATCATGGACTCGGGGACAGGCATATGAATACGATTTCACGCGCACGACTGGTTTCCACCACGGCGTTTGCGGCTCTAGGTTTCACCATCGCGGCGAGCGGCCAGGCACGCGCCCAGCAGGCCGAGGAGACAACGACGCTCGAAGCCGTCGTCGTCACCGGTACGAAACGGCCGCAGGACGATGCCTCGCTACCCGTCGCCACGACGATCCTCGGCCCGGAAAACGTGAAACCGTCCTCGCTCGATCCGATCGGCGACGTCGCCCGCCAGACCCCCGGAACGAACTTCCTGGACTTCGGCCGCTTTGGCGAGAGCTACATGACTATGCGCGGTCTCTCGACACTCGGTTCGGCGATGAATTCACTCGACAGCGTCATCGGTCTTTCCGTCGATGGTGTACCGACGACGCTTTCGGCCATCGGCGCCCCCTTCCTCGACGTCGAGCAGGTCGAAGTGCTGCGCGGCCCGCAGGGCACGACCTTCGGCCGAAACGCCTTTGCCGGCGCAATCAACGTGGTGAGCAAGCCCGCCGACGGAACGCAGGAAACCATTCTCAGCACCGAGATCGGCACCAACGGCCATGCTTTCATCGAGGGCACGACGGGCGGCTGGCTGGTCGATGATGTGCTGGCCGGCCGCGCGACGCTGCGGCTGCAGAAGTTCGATGGCGATATCCCGAACCCGATCACCGGCAAAGATGAAGGCGGCGCGAAGCTCGGGGCGGCGCGTGGCACACTGCGCTTCACGCCGGATGACAGTTTCACCATCGATCTCACAGGTGGTTTCTCCAAGGACACGCGGCACAACTCCGCCTTCCTGTTGATGGAATCGCCCGACTTCCCAATGAGCGGCGCCGACACGACGCCGATCAACCGCCAGCAGATCGCCCATGGCTCGATCAAGGTCACAAAGGAATTCGAGCCCTTCATCCTGACATCGACGACGAGCTATCAGGACATCAAACTGCACAATACCGGTGATTTCACCGACGCCTTCATCTTCTCGAGCATCACCGGCCTGCCGCCGTCGTTTTTCAACGATCCCAATACGCAAAAGGTCAGCTACGACGACCACGAACGCATCTTCAACCAGGAGGTCCGCCTCAACTCGCACGAGGATGCTCCCGTGCAGTGGGTGGTCGGCGCCAACTACTTCAAATCTGATTTCACGACCCACCGTTTGCAGGATGTCGGCAGCTTCTCGCCGACATTGAACGGCACGTTCGACAACGAGATCAACAGCCAGACGATCGCCGCCTTTGCTGACGCGGCGGTGCCGCTCAATGATCGTTTCACGCTTTCCGGCGGCCTGCGCCTGGCCCATGACAAGCAGACGCTCGACGCCAACTACGTCTCGAACGGCTTCCCCGGCACAGTGCCCGCCTTCGCCCAGAGCAATGAATTCAGCGACACCTATCTGACGGGCCGCATGGCGTTGTCCTACGAATGGAACGACCGCGCGATGAGCTACGCCTCCATCGCGCGCGGCTATTCCTCCGGCGGCTTCGAGAAGACGACAGCCTATGCCGGCTTCGGCCTGCCTTCGACGCCCTTCTTGCCGGCAACCTCCTGGACCTATGAGATCGGCACCAAGGCCGAGCTGAACGATGCGATCCGGGTCAGCGGCGCAGTCTTCTACAATGACGTGAAGGATGGCCAGCTGACAGGCTTCGACCCGGTGACGCTGCTGCCCTTCATGACGAACCAGGCCTTCGAGAGCTACGGCGTCGAAGCCAACGTGATTGCCACCATTGCCGACGGGCTTGACCTCACCGTCGGCGGCGCGCTCATCAATTCGCGCCTCGTCGACGTCATCCCGCAGTCGCTGCTCGCCGGCGCGCTGGAAGGCAACGAGGTGCCGCAGGTGCCGGGCTTCTCCGCCAATGTCGGCCTCAACTATCGCACGGACGCCGATGTGCTCGGCTTGGCCGGCGAGTTCCTAGCCAGTGCGAGCTACCAATATGTCGGTACACGCTATTCCGACATCCAGAACAACGCGAAGATGGATGCCTATCATATCGTGAATGCGGAAATCGGATGGGAGAAGGACAATCTGAAGGTCTATGCCTTCGGCCGCAACCTGCTCGACGAGCATCCGCTGTCCTATGCCTTCGCGTTCCAGCCGGGCACGACGGCAGCTTATGTCGGCCGCGGCCGCGTCGTTGGCCTTGGAGCGACGATCAAGTGGTAAGGACGGCTGCTGTAATCCTGCCCAGCCCGGCCACGTCGGTCGGGCTGGATTTCGCCGTTTTTCCGCGAGGCCGCTGATGGGCGCGCGTTTTCAACGGACGATGATGAAGGCGCTTGGGGCCACCGATCACGTCATGACCGTGATCTCGGCAACCAACCTCACGCTCGGCTTTCGCCGCATCCGCTTCTCCGCCCCGACCATGATCGACGGGCGAGAGACGCCGACAGCAAGCTATGTCCGCCTTTGGGCGCCTGACCCCGAGGATCCGGCCAAGGTGCACCAGCGCGGCTATACGCTGGTCGATCCCGATGCTGCGACGGGCGAAGTGAGTTTCGACTTCGTGCTGCATGAGCCGATGGGGCCGGCCTCCGCCTGGGCAGCAGCGGCCAAGCCCGGCGATACGATCAACGCCTCCTACTACATGTTCCAGAAATTCGAGCCGCCGGAAAATCCGGAAGGTTACCTGCTGATGGGCGATCCGGCGGCCATCCCGGCCATCAACGGCATTCTTTCCGTGCTGCCGTCGGAAGTGGCCGTTATTGTCATCCTTCAGGCCCAGCTGCCCGGCGACCGCGATATCCCCGTGACATTCCATCCGGGCGCGCAGGTGTTCTGGACAGGGGACGGCACCGGCGCGCTCGCCGCGGCCGTTCCTGCACGGGACTGGTCGAACTGGTATGCGTGGGTCGCCGCCGAGCACGCCGCGATCAAGGAGCTGCGCGCGACGCTCAACCGCGTGCACGGCTTTCCGCTCGCCGATATCAGGCATACCGCCTACTGGATGCGCGGGAAGGCAATGCGCCTGCGCAAGGAGACCGGCAGAGACGAAACCGAAACGACAGCTCCGGTCACCGCACCCGCCCTGCCGCAGCCTGCCGAGACCCTGCAGAAGACGCCACCACGCTGGCGTTCGCAAGGCGGACAGGAACTGCTCGCCTCGTTGCGCTGGAAGCTGCGCGCCGCCGGCGTGCTGCAGGCCGTCATTTCACTCATGCAGCTTGCGCCGCTGGTGCTGCTCGCCGAGCTCGGGCGCCGATTGCTGGCAGGTGAGGCGAATTCGGAAACGCTGACGCCGCTGATCTTTTGGACGCTTGGCCTTTTCGGCGGCGCCGCATTGCTCTCGACCGTGCTGATGGTCTGGCTGCATGCGGTGGACGCCCGCTTCGGCCACGACCTGCGCCGGTCGGTCGTCGCCAAGCTCGCCCGTCTGCCGCTCGGCTGGTTTACCGATCGCAATGCCGCCAGCGTGCATCAGGCGGTGCAGGAGGATGCCGGACGATTGCACTATATGGTGACCCATGCCGTGCCCGACGTCGTCGCGGGGATCGTCACGCCGCTCGCCGTTATCACCTATCTCTTCACGGTGGACGCGGCGCTCGCCGGCTTGCTCTTCCTTCCGCTCCTGGCGTTTGTCGGTCTCTTCGCTCACATGATGCGCGGCGTCGCGGACAAGCTGGTGGAATATGCGGACTGGACGAAGCGCGCTAATGCCGCGGCCAGTGCCTTTATCGAGGCCCTGCCTGTCGTGCGCGTCTTCGGCGGAAACGCAGACGCGGTGCGCAAAGTGCTGAATGGCCAGGCGGCCTTCCTCAATGGCTGGCAGCGCCCGATGGCCGGACGCAAGGTCGCCGCGCAACTCGCCATCCAACCACCGGCCTTCCTCCTCCTCATAACGGCCGCCGGGTGCTGGCGCATCCTTTCCGGAGCCATGCTACCAGCCGATCTCCTGCCCTTCCTCTTTCTCGGCACGGCCTTCGGCACGCAGATCACCGCCGTCATGTACGGCTTCGTGCCGATGCGCGAGGCCAGGCAAGCCGCAAACCGCATCGGAACATTGCTCGAGGCGCCGGAACTCGACCGTAGCCGTTCGCTTCGCGCGCTCTCGCCCGGCTCGCTCGGTCTGCGCTTCCAGAAGGTCGGCTTCGGCTATCGTCCGCGCAAGCCGGTGCTTCAGGATATCGACCTCATCCTGGCGCCCGGCACACTGACGGCTCTGGTTGGCCCTAGCGGAGCCGGCAAATCCACCCTCGCCGGCCTGCCGGGCCGCTTCCACGACGTGACGGAAGGTGCAATCCGGCTAGTTGCCGGAGAAACGGAAATCGACATCCGCGATATCAATCCGCAGGTTCTCCAGCGCACCGTCGGCTTTGTCTTCCAGGATGTGCGCCTCATCAAGGGAACGCTGCGTGAGAACATCGCGCTTTCGCGTCCGGACGCGAGCCAGGCCGAAATCGAAGCAGCCGCCTGCGCCGCCCACATCCACCAGCGCATCACCGAGGCACCGAGAGGCTACGACAGCATCGTCGGCGAGGATATCCAGCTCTCCGGCGGCGAGGCGCAGCGCCTTTCCATCGCCCGCGCGCTCATCGCCGATCCTCCGATCCTCGTGCTCGACGAGGCGACAGCCTTCGCCGATCCCGAATCCGAACATCTCGTACAACAGGCACTCGGCGCGCTTATCGGCAAGCGCACGGTGCTCGTCGTGGCGCACCGGCTTCACACCGTGGTGCACGCTGATCGTATCGCCGTCATGGATCGCGGACGCATTGTCCAGCAAGGCACCCATGCGGCACTGATGGCCGAGCCCGGCCTCTATCGCGACCTCTGGCAGGCCGGCGAAAGGAAAACATCGTGATCGTCTCCGCTCTGCTGCCGCCGGAAGCTCGTCCGCGCTTGACGCCCTTTGCGGTCTTCGTCGTCGTGGCAGCCGTCTTGCGCGCGACATCCGCTCTTTCGCTCGTTCCCTTGCTCGGCGCGTTGTTTTCACGGGAACCGCAAGGTGCCGTTCCGTGGCTCGGATTGCTCGCGGCAAGCGTCGCCGCAGGCTGGATGCTGGAGCGGTTTCTGGTGATCCGCGCCTTCGACCTTGGCTTTGCCATGATGACATCGATGAACAAGCGCCTCGTCGATCATCTCCTCGCCTTGCCGATCGGCTGGTTTGCGGCGGAACAGCAGGCGCTCGCGAAACGGGCCTTGGCAGGTGCCGTACCGGAACTCTTCGCCAGCTCGGTCAATCTGGCGACGCAGGCCTCCATCGCCTTAACGCTGCCATTCACCCTTGCCATCGGCCTTCTTTTCGTCGCTTGGCCTCTCGGCGTGGCAGCCCTGGCCGCCGCTCCTTTGCTGCTGGGCGCCCTGCTCCTAGGCGGGCGGCTGATGCGCAAGGCCGAGGCGGATTTCGCTGCCGCCTCAAGCGAGGCCGCCGCTCGCACGGAGGAGTTTGCCCGCAGCCAGCTCCTGCTCCGCGCGGCCGGCCGCACGGATGCGGAAGGCACGCCGCTCGGAGCAGCCCTCGATGCCCAGAAATCCAAAGGGCTGCGCGTTCTCTGGTTCACACTGCCCGGCACGTTGCTCTTTTCGCTTGCCATGCAGGTGAGCCTTGTCGCCATGGTGACCGTCCTCGCCCTTCTCTATATCGATGGCGCTATGGATGCCGCGCGCACGGTCGCGCTGATCGTCGTCGTGCTCCGCTTTCTTGAACCACTGAACACGCTATCGGAACTCTTCCCCGCGCTCGAATCAACTCGCGCCGCTGCCGGACGAACGCTTGCACTTCTCGATGTCCCTGCCCAGCCGGTTCCTAAGCAGGACAGCAGGCCCGGCACCCCGGACGTCCAATTTCTCAACGTGCATTTCAACGCGAATGGAACCCCGATCCTCAACGGCGTCACCTTCACGGTCCCCGCCGGCAAGACGACCGCGCTGGTCGGGCCATCGGGGTCCGGCAAGAGCACGATCCTCTCGCTGATCGCCCGTCTGCACGACGTATCCGAGGGTGAAATTCGCGTGGCAGGTCGTGATGTGCGTGCCTACACGCCTGCGACGCTGATGAATCAACTCTCGATCGTCTTCCAGAATGTTCAGCTCTTCGAAGGTGGCATTGCGGAGAATATCCGCCTTGCCCGGCCAGACGCCAGCGAAGCGGAATGGTACGAGGCCGCAGCCGCAGCGCAGGTCGATGAGATCGCGGAGCGCCTCGGGGGCTGGGAGTCGCCGGTCGGCGAAGGGGGCAACAATCTCTCCGGAGGCGAGCGCCAACGCGTCAGCATCGCCCGTGCTCTGCTCAAGAACGCGCCAATCCTTTTGCTTGACGAGGCGACGAGCGGCCTCGATACGCTCAACGAAGTCGCCGTCGCCACCGCCCTCGCCCGCTTCGGCCACCATACCACTCTCGTCGTCGCGCATCGCATCGAAACGATCGCAAGGGCCGATCATATTCTCTTCGTAGAAGGCGGCCGTATCGTCGAAGCCGGTAAGCGCGATGATCTGATCGCCGCCGAAGGCCGCTTCGCCACCTATTGGAACAGCCGGCGACAGGCGAAAGACTGGGCGCTCGTGTGAAAGTGTCAGTCTATCGCGGAACGGCAATGGGCAGTCCCGGGGCTAGAACAACCTCAGAGTTTGATGCGCACACTTCCGGTGATATTGCGGCGCCTTCCGTAATAGGAGCCTTCGCCCGTGCGGCACGCTAACGGTGCTGTCCTCGTCACCTAGGAGGGACCCTATGTAACGGGCACCCGCGCCCGCGCTGAAACCGGCAAGGCGGCTGGCGTAGGGGGAAGGCCATTGTCGAAGAGATAGCCGGCGCCGGCCTGATTGACCCCATCGAGATTCCAGCGATTGTAGTCGAGACCGACAAGCAACTTGTTTTCGACGATGCCGGCCGACGCGTCATATTGCAACTGATTGTCGATGGTGAACAAGCTGGCTGTCTCATCGACAGTATGGGCTGTACGGGCAATCGTTTTCCCATCAGGGCGAATGGCGCCGTCACCGGCATAGTCGCCGAAATAGATCTGGCGATCGTCGGTCACCTGACGGGCACAACCGGCATGCTTTCCAAATGCTGGGCGCGTGCCCGACCAAAGGTTTCAGTGGCACGCAAGCGGGTTTTCGATAAATAACTTGACTATTATACTCATATATTGTGATCGTTCCGACGACGAAGCGCGTCTCCGGGTAAACGACAGGCCTCAGGATGCGTAAACCCTCCTTCGGAGTACATCGTGGAAATCATCCGCGCCTGCGGCCTCAACATTTTTCTGGAGACTGCAGCCGTCCAACGCAACATGGTCTGGGAGAGCGTAACTCCGCCCGGCCACTGGATCGGCACACTGCTCAAAGGCAGCCTAGCGGTGGAGCAGACCGGGCTCGGCGAGCATCTCTGGCAGAGTGGAGGGGGCACGATCTTTTCCGCCAGTGAGCCCGTTCATACGCGTCATGTCGTGCTGCGCGACGGCAGCGTCGCGGCGGTATTCGTGCAGATCGAGGCCGACATGGCGGAACCGCTGGTTGGCGGCGACACCTTGTCCCTCATCGCACGCAAGACGCCCGATCCCCGGTTCGCCCTGCCGGACGCCGCCCGGACGATCGCATGGCAGATGCTCGGCTGCCCGCTACAGGGTACTGCACGACGCCTCTACATGACCGGCAAGGCGATGGAGATGGTGGCGCATATCCTCGATAACGCGACCGCGCCTGATCATGACGAGACGCCTGCTGGCTGGTCAGCGCGCGATGTCGCCCGTCTGCATGAAGCGCGTAGCATCCTGTTGGCAGAACTTGTGCATCCACCCAGCGTGCCAGAACTTGCCCGCCGGGTGGGCACCAACGCAAAGAAGCTCGGCGCAGGCTTTCAGTCCCTGTTCGGCGCCACCGTTTACGGTTTCGTCAAGACAAGCAGGCTCGATACGGCGCGCCTGCTGCTGGAGGGCGGTGAGACATCGATCGCCCATGTCGCGCGGCAAGTCGGCTATCAGCCGCAGCATTTTGCCACCGAATTTCGCCGCCGTTTTGGCGTTGCGCCTACGATGATCGCCGGCAAGGCGCGCTAGAGCGAGTTGCTTTTCATCAAGCTTCGGAGCCCGCTATCTCTCTGTTTTCACAAACTCCACGCAAAAAGCCGCTTGGCGCTTTTTACCGATCGGCTCCAGGGCCTGGCAGGAAGTCCGGTTCCCGAACACCTTTGCCGCAATCCCGAACACCGCTCCGATTGTGCTCGTGGCGGAGCGCATGCGAAGACCCAAACAAAGCTGAGGGATTTCGTCATGAATAAAAACCGCCACACCGCCTTGTGCACCGCCACTCTTCTCGCCACCGCCGGATTCGTGCTGTTCGATGCCGCCGGGCTCGCGGCACAAGAGCAGGAACAGGCTGCAGACACCGCCAATGAAGCGACGGTGCTGGAACAGATCGTCGTGACGGCCCGCCGACGCGAAGAAAAGATCCAGAATGCACCAGTGGCTGTTACGGCCATTCCCGCCGAAGACCTGCGCAAGGGCCGGACGGACACGATGGAGGACGCCGCCTTCAGAGCGCCGAACGTGCTCTTCAACGGCCAGGGCGGCCCGGTCAGCATTCGCGGTGTCACGTCGCTCGGCATTTCCGGCGGCGTGGACCGCCAGCCAGCTGTCGGCATGTTCCTCGACGACATCTATCTCGCCCGTCCCATCGGCTACCCGCTCGTCCTCGAAGACCTGGAACGGGTCGAAATCGTCCGCGGCTCGCAGGCGACGCTCTATGGCAAGAATACGATCGGCGGCGCGGTCAACCTCATTTCCCGCGAACCTGGCGAAACCACAGGCGGCGAATTTTCGGCAACCATCGGCACAAATCTCGACAGCCGGTTCAAGGCGGCCTTTGAGACGCCGATCGAGGGGACCGACTGGGCCGTGCGCGCCTCTACCGCGTGGAGCGGCAACCGCGGCTATATCGAAAACCTCGTCAACGGCGAGGATGTGAGCGACAGCGATCTTCTGTCTGGTCGCATCGTGGCCACCGGCGAGGTGGGCGACGGGACACGGGTCAAGATCATTGGCGACGTCACGCGTGACCATGGTGATGGTGGACTCTGGTATGCTCCGCTGCCACTCGCCTTCGACCATAAGGCAACTCACGATTTCGAGCCGGACAACAAGGTGGACAGCGCCGGCCTCTCCGCGCGGATCGATCACGATTTCGAAACGGTAAGACTGACCTCCATCACCGCTTTCCGCGGACATGACATGAGCAGCTACCTTGATGGCGACTTCACAGCCACGCCCTTTATCGGCCAGGGACAGGAGGAGAGGCAACGCCAGTTCAGCCAGGAACTGCGCCTGTCTTCGTTCGACGACGACGTTTTCCGCTGGAGCGGCGGCCTCTTCTACATGCACGAGCGCTTCGAGGGTACGCAGTTCTTCGACCTCGTCTCCTTCCCGCAGAGCCTGTGGAGCCGCGACGTCTTCGAGCAGTCGGCCGATACCTTCTCCGTCTTCGGCGAGGCAAGCTACTTCGTAACGCCCGAATGGGAGCTTTCGGCCGGCGGTCGCTACACCTATGACCGCAAGTCCACGACGAGCGAAATCTCCTCGCCAAGCGGCAGCTTCATGTTCGGCACGCCCGGCCGGGCGGAAGGGGATGTTTCCTTCTCCAACTTCTCGCCGGAAGCAGCCCTCACCTATCATGTGTCGGAAGGCAATCTCGTCTACGGCAAGATCAGCCGCGGCTACAAGTCGGGCGGCATCAGCCCCTATATCGAGGCAGATGGTTCGGCCAACCGTTATGATCCGGAAATCACCACCTCTTACGAACTGGGAGCAAAGACGACGTCGGACGATGGTCGTTTCACGCTCTCGACCTCGCTGTTCTACATCGATTGGAGAGATCAGCAGGCGGTCATCTATACCACGCCGTTCACGCGCGTTTACCGTAACGCCGCCGCCGCGACGTCGAAGGGGTTCGAAATAGAGGCAACGGCGCAGCTGACAGAGGAAATCGGCCTGCGCGCCGCCTACGGCTATACGCATGGCCGGTACGACGACTTCGTCGATACGGTTATGGGAGCCGTCTATACCGGCAACGACCTGCCTTTCGCACCCCGCCATAGTTTCAGCACTGGGGTGAACATCACCCGCGAGCTCGACATGGGAACAACGCTTAAGGCCGGCATCGATTACACATTCCGCAGCTCCTACGCTTTCACGTCCGACAACAAGTACCGGCAGGACCCGACCCACCTGTTGGACGCGCATGTCGGCATAGAGAAGAACGGCTGGAGCGGCACGCTATGGGCCAAGAACCTGACCGACGAACGCTACCTGAAGAACTACTTCAACTATAGCGGCACGGATATGGGCGTCGCCGCCGCCGGCCGCACGATCGGCTTCACGCTCGCAAAGGTGTGGTAATGCGCGGAAACAATCAGGCCATCTCCCTCGCCCTCCCCGACAGCGCCTCAACGGCATCCGCCAAAGCCGGAGATCTTCGCTTCTTCCTGCTGATCGGAGCCCTGTACTTCACGCAAGGGCTTCCGATGGGCCTGTCCATGGAAGCCGTGCCGGTCATGATGCGCCAGAGCGGCGTCTCCATGGACATCATCGCTCTGGTGCCGCTCGCCGGACTGCCCTGGATCATCAAATTCCTGTGGGCGCCGATGGTCGACAACCGCTGGAAGCCCGGTCTTGGCCGGCGCAAGAGTTGGATCGTGCCGATGCAGACCATCCTCACCGCCTGCCTCATCCTGCTTGCTTTCGTCTCGCTCGAAGGCACCGGCCTCTGGATCGCGGTTGCCGCACTCGTCATCGGCACGATTGCTAGCGCCACGCAGGACACGGCGACGGACGGCCTCGCGGCCGAGCAGCTTGCCGGGCGCGGGCTCGCCTACGCAAATGCCTTGCAGGTCGGCGGCATGATGGCCGGCTTCATGATTGGCGGCGGCGGCGTGCTTATGGTCGCCGATACTCTCGGCCAGCAGGGTATCTTCCTGCTGCTCGCCCTCGTTCCGCTGCTGACAATCGGCCTCACGCTTTCCTGGCGTGAGCCCTCGCGCCCTGAGAAGGCTCAGCAGAGCCA
The DNA here is from genome assembly GCF_022899935.1 of Shinella curvata. GTDB lineage: Bacteria > Pseudomonadota > Alphaproteobacteria > Rhizobiales > Rhizobiaceae > Shinella > Shinella curvata. Next base: position 90,738 of record NZ_JALJCJ010000008.1, on the reverse strand, counting down.
AAAGGCGCGGCTTGCCAACACATTCCGCCGCCCGGGCGTGTTCCTGCTGCTGATTCTCGCTTTCATCTATGGTGGCGCACATGCCGGCGGCCTGAGCGTCAGCAAGATCTTTCTCGTGGATCTCGGCTGGTCCAATCAGCAGACCGGCCTCATCGCAACCGTAAGCGGCCTTGTCATGCTCGCGCTCGGATGCCCGCTTGGTAGTGTCCTGACGGCGCGCAATCGCTGGATCGCTATGGGCGTGGGCATGGCACTCGCTGCCGTTTCGTTCGCGTTATGGGCACTGATCGCCGGCGGCGTCCTGCCTGCGAGCTGGCCGATCGTCCTTGCAGCGATCAGTGTACTTTCGGTGGCCAGCGGATTCATCGCCGTCGCGGCGGCGACAATCATCATGGCCTTCGGTGGCGCGGGCGAGCAGGCGGGTACCGACGTAACCGTCCTCCAGAGCGCCAACGTGTTCGGCGAGATGGCAATTGCCGGCCTGGTCGTCTGGTTTGCCGGCCGCACCGGCTATGCCGTCACCTTCGCCGGTGCGGCGGCCACGCTCGTCCTCGCTCTCCTCTTCGTCTCGCGCGCCGCCCGCGCCCTTCTCGTGACCCGATAAACGAGGCTCCTCCATGCTCTCTCTCTCGTCCACCATGGTCGATCGCATCGCGCGACGACCGGGCGGCCTCCTCGGCTACCTGCTCTATCGTTTTCCCATCGGCCATAAGCCCGGGTTCGATCTGGCACTGAACCATCTGCCACCGGAAAAGGACGATCTCGTTCTGGAGGTCGGATGTGGCGGCGGCGTCTTCCTGCGCCGGCTTCTCAAAAGCGGCTGTCGTGCCATCGCCATCGATCACAGCGCGGACATGATTGCCAATTCCGCCAAACTGAATGCCCTTCCCATTGCAAAGGGTCGACTGGAACTCCATCAGGCGGACGCCGCAACCCTACCCGTCGCAGACGGCATGGTGGACAAGGCCTATTGCCTCAATGCCTTCTTCTTCTTTCCGCAGCCTGCCGAGAGCCTCAAGGAGATGGCGCGGGCGCTGAAACCCGAAGGCCGGCTGGCCCTGATCACATCCCCACCGGCCTTTCGCCCACAGATCGAGAGGTTTTCCCGCAACATGGCCGACAACATGCGGTTCGACACGCCGGAAACACTCGCCCGATGGGCAGGGGAAGCCGGCCTGACGCCGATCGAAACACGTGAGGTTGCCAATGCCGGCTATCTCTTTGTCGCCCGCAAGGAGAAGACACTGTGAGCGACGAAAGCATCATCGATGCGCCGGGCTTCCGCGGTCGCATTACCGGAAAACTAGGTGACATGCTCGTCATCGACGCCGATGTCGCGGCGGATATCCCCGCCCATGCCGGAGAGGCGGAAGAGTTCGCCATCGTCGTCTCCGGACGGTTCGAACTGATCATGAACGGCACGACACGAACCTGCCTGCCCGGTGATCACCTTGTCGTCGGCGCCGGTGTCGAGCACGCCATTCACGTTATCGAACCCGGCCGGCTCGTTCTGATCGGGAAGATGTAAATCAGAAAACATCGCCATTCGAGCCGACGGGCGTGGGCCATTTCCACGGCCTTCGGCCTTGCGAATATTGGTGGCGGGGATGTCTACGACCGGCGTTCGTACGTCAACCGGGGTCGGGCTGCGGTGGATTTGGACCTTTCTTCTCGAACACGACAGCTTCGCTGAAGGTGATGCGCTTCAGCGCAATAAGGTCCGGCTCCATGTTGATGGACAGCAGGCACACCAAGCGGGTCAATTCCTTGTAATCCCAAGGAAACCACCATCGCCCCGCTCGGCGTGAACTGCGTGCTCAATTGCCCTAATAGTGGACTGACAACGAATCGATTCGCGTCGCCTTCGGCGGCGCAAACTTCGTCAGATCTATCCCGACGACCGCAGTGCGATATTCGTCGAGACTGGGGGTCCGACCGAGGATTGCCGACAGGACCACGACCGGCGTCGAGGCCAGAAGCGATTCACCCTTCTTTTCGGCAGTGTCCTCCACAACGCGCCCCTGGAATAGGCGCGTGGACGTCGCCAGGACGGTATCGCCCTTTTCGGCCTTCTCCTGGTTGCCCATGCACAGATTGCAGCCGGGACGCTCGAGATAGAGAATGTTCTCGTACTCGGTGCGGTTGCTTGTCTTGGGCTTCAGGTCATCGAACTCGAAGCCCGAATACTTCTGCAGGATCTCCCAATCCCCCTCGGCCTTCAACTCATCGATAATATTATAAGTCGGAGCAGCGACGACCAGCGGCGCCCTGAACTCGACCTTCCCTTCGGCTTTTTCGATGTTCTTCAGCATCTGGGCAACGATCTTCATGTCGCCCTTATGCACCATGCATGAACCGACGAAGCCAAGATCGACCTTCTTGGCGCCGCCGTAATACGAAACCGGACGGATCGTATCGTGCGTATAGCGCCGGGACACATCTGCATTGTTGACATCCGGGTCGGCGATCATTGGTTCATCGATCACGTCAAGATCAACGACGACTTCGGCAAAATACTTCGCGTTTTCATCCGGGGCGAGCGCCGGCTTTTCACCCGAGCGTATCTCGGCAATGCGCTGATCCGCTTTGGCGATGAGGCCCTTGAGCGTCTCGGCGGCATTGTCCATGCCCTTGTCGATCATGATCTGGATGCGTGACTTGGCGATCTCAAGCGAACTGATCAGCGTGTCGTCCTGCGAGATACAGATCGAGGCCTTGGCCTTCATCTCGGCCGTCCAGTCGGTGAAGGTGAAGGCCTGGTCGGCGAGCAGCGTGCCGATATGCACTTCGATGATGCGGCCCTGGAAGACGTTGTCGCCGTGCTGCTTGAGCATCTGTGCCTGGGTGGCATGCACCACGTCACGGAAGTCCATGTAAGGCTGCATCGTACCCTTGAAGGTCACCTTGACCGACTGCGGGATCGGCATCGTCGCCTCACCGGTGGCCAGCGCAAGCGCTACCGTGCCGGAGTCTGCGCCGAAGGCCACGCCCTTCGACATCCGGGTATGGCTGTCGCCGCCGATGATGATCGCCCAGTCATCCACGGTTATATCGTTCAGGACCTTGTGGATCACGTCCGTCATCGAGTGATAGGCGCCCTTAGGGTCGCGCGCGGTGATCACGCCGAAGTTGTTCATGAAGGACATGAGTTTGGGGATGTTCGCCTGGGCCTTCTTATCCCAGACGGACGCCGTGTGGCAGCCCGACTGATAGGCACCGTCGACAAGCGGCGAAATGACGGTCGCGGCCATCGCCTCGAGTTCCTGCGCGGTCATCAGACCGGTCGTGTCCTGCGAACCGACGATGTTGACCTTCACCCGGACGTCGGAGCCGGCATGCAGCACCTTGCCCGGGGTCACGCCGACGGCGTTGCGGTTGAAGATCTTCTCGACAGCGGTCAGGCCCTGACCTTCGATCGCAATTTCCTTGTTCGGCGCAAAGACCGGCGTCGGCTCGACGCCGAGGGTCTGAGCGGCGAAGGTCTGGAGCTTCTTGCCGAAGACAATGGCATAGGAACTGCCAGCCTTCATGAACTCCATCTTCTGCGGCGTGAAGGCCGCGGCCACATCGACCAATTCCTGGCCGTTGTCGTCGCGCAGCTTCTTGTTCTTCACATCGATCTTCAGGACCGTACCAGTCTCGACCGAAAACTTCTGCTCGAGCACCGGATTGCCGTCATTGTTAAGGACCGGCTTGCCGTCTTCGCCGGTCTTCTTGACCCAGTTTTTCAGGTTGATACCGATACCGCCGGTCACATCGACCGTGGTCGCGAAGATCGGCGAGATGCCGTTGGTACCCGCGACGACGGGTGCATAGTTGACGAAGGGTACGTAGGGGCTGGCCTGCTTGCCAGTCCATAGCGCAACGTTGTTCACGCCCGACATGCGGGAGGAGCCCACACCCATCGTGCCCTTCTCGGCGATCATCATCACGCGCTTGTCGGGATGCTGCTTCTGGAGCGCGACGATTTCCGCCTGTGCTTCCGGCGTGATCATGCACTGGCCGTGCAACTGGCGGTCAGAGCGCGAATGCGCCTGGTTGCCGGGAGACAGAAGGTCCGTCGAGATGTCGCCTTCCGCGGCGATGAAGGTCACGATCTTGATTTCGTCCTCGACATCCGGAAGCTTGGTGAAGAACTCGGCCTTGGCGTAGCTTTCGAGAACGCCCTTAGCGACGGCGTTGCCAGCCCTGAAGGCGTCGCGTAACCGGAACATGTCGGCGTCGTAGAGGAAGACTTGGGTTTTCAGCACTTCACCGGCCTCTCCGGCGATCCCGGCATCCTCGCCAAGCGCGATGTCGAGCAACACGTCGACCGAAGGCCCACCCTTCATGTGTGACAGCAGCTCGAGAGCAAGTTGGGGGGTGATCTCCGGGACGACCGTTTCGCTGCGAATGATCTTCTTCAGGAATGCGGCCTTGGCGCCCGCCGCGCTCGTTGTGCCCGGCAACGTATTGTAGATGAAGAATTTCAGGGCATCCGCCCGATACTCGCTACCCGTATCCTCAATCAGCGCGATGATCTCGGCGGTCAACGCACCCTCGTCGATCGGCTTCGGATCAAGCCCTTGCGTTTCTCTGCTTTTGATTTCGGCCAGGTAATCCAGGTAAAGGTTCATCGTCATCCCAACGTCTTGAAGTGTGTGGCGCCTCGGCGTTAACCGGCGCAGCTTCTCATAAGCATCGAGTACGTGAGCCAACGCCACCTGGCAAGATATCGTATTACCGTAAAAAACTGGTATTCTTCATTCAGGTTTAAGCCGTTAAAATGGCTACATGCCAGCGTGTCGGATAGGAATTATGGAATTCAGCGATTTCACCCCTCTCGGCTTTTCCGATCTGACCAGTGAGGAGGCGTTTGTCGTATCAGTTTTTCGCCACTGGCAGTCCAGTGGAAGCAATTGCCGAGAGGCTGAGAGCAGCCTAACCGACCTTTTGAAAAACGATCGGTTGCATCATGGCCTCGAAGTGCTGTTCGACATCTTCGAGACTCTTCCTGAACGACACAGGCGCAGAGCGAAAAACGACAGTTCCGTGTTGGCTCCCGTCGAGGAAGTGTTGCTCACCGAAATCGGCGCATTCGATACGACACCTAAGCAATGTGTTAAAGCGTTTCAGCTGATTTTGGACGAAGCAGGTACAACGGTTCGTCCTGCGTCGGAGATTTCTCGGTCTGGTCACGACCACCTTGTGGAAATGATCGAGCGAAAAGCAGCAAAGGTATTCGACGTTCTTTATCCTGATTTTTGGGGAACCCTCGGGCACCAGAACCAATAGGCTGGGAAGCGGTTCACACGCGTTGAAAAGGGTACTACCGGTCAGGTATAGCGTAGCGATTCAACATGCCAATAAGCAACGCACCCGTCTTGTCGGAACGGTCACAGTTCAAACCGACTCCTTCGCGCGCCAGTGAGTGAGTTTTTAGCATGCTTAGACGAACGCGCCTTTTGGTAATCAGCTTTCTCGTACTCGCTTCGATTACGCTCGGTGGGCTCCTTTTATCGAGGCTCTTGATAGTCTCTGAAGAACAACGCGAGAAAATTGTTAATGCGCTCAACACGACCACCAAAGGCTGCGGTGATGAATACAGTTTGAGGGTAGCCGTACTGGTTTTGAGAGATAAAAACCTCAACCAATACATCAGGAGATGCCACATAAGCGTCGATCAAATTAGATCGCAGGCTGATGTCGTAATGACCAACCCTGACGTATTTATATTCAGACCAGCCTTCTCCGAGGCGTATTACGCAATTCATCAAAATTATTTTGAAACATTGTGCGCCGATCCAACAGTTTACTGCAGATTAAAAACACTATTATCAGATACGTTTTACGATGCTCGGCTGCGAACATCGGGTGTTTCCACTTATCCATCAATAACCAAAAGTTACGGCAATAGCTTCTAAGGAGCAATCATGGGAGTTGTTACGGACGAGCGTTCGTGGGTTTCTGCCCATGGCTTCCAGGTTCGATACCATTTGTCGCTTGTCTATCGCTCTTCATGGGATGCCCTTCTGGCGAAGCGTCCCGGTGTTCCTTAATTTCTCAAGGTCTCTTCCGAAGGAAAAGCATCACCGCCGCCATTCGTGATTTCTTGACCGCGGATAAGGCTTTGCTGTTGCTCATCGATACCGTGAGCGCGCGGACTGCATAGCCGGTTGGCGCGGAGTGTTGACGATGCCTGCCGCCTGAGCCCTCCAAGCAGCATTTTGGGATCCGATCCGACAAGAAACCTTAGGCTTAGCCACAGTGCATTATCGCATGACTTTGTCGCGCAAAGCTTCCGCGATCACCGAAAACGCCGGCCGGCTTTGTCGGCGGCTTGGATAGTACAGGTAGTAGCCCGCAAACTTAGGGGTCCAGTCGTCGAGGATGAGCTGCAGGCGTCGGTCGGCAATATGCTTTTCGACGTAGCTCTCGGGCACGAAGGTGATGCCGTATCCTTGCAGCGCTGCATCGACCATTTCGCGATCTGTATTGAAGGTGAGCTGGCCTTCCACCCTAATCCGCACCTCCTCCTTGTCCTTTTCGAACTCCCAGGCGTAGAGGCCGCCGACGCGATCGAGCCTGCGGTTAATGCAGTTGTGCTGCATGAGGTCCTGCGGCATCGTCGGAACGGACCGGGCTTTGAAATAATCCGGCGACCCCACGCAGACCAAACGCCAATCCGGCCCGATCCGCACCGCTACCATGTCCTTCTCCACGCTTTCACCCAGGCGCACGCCCGCGTCAAAGCCGTCCTCGACAATGTTGCGGAAGACATTGTCGACGCTGAGCTCCAGCTTGATGTCCGGGTAGTCCCCGATAATGGGAGCGAGCTTCGGCCACACGACGCTTTCCATCGCGTGGCTCGGCAAGGTGATCCTGACCGTACCGGCGGGTTTGTCGCGATAGGCCATCAACGCCTCGATCTCGGCTTCGATCTCAGAGATGCGCGGCGCGAGCGACTGGTGCAGGCGTGCTCCGGCTTCGGTTGTTGCGACGCTTCGTGTCGTGCGCGTCAGGAGCCGCAACCCCATCCGCGCTTCGAGCTCCTTCACCCCGTAGCTGAGCGTCGATTGCGCGATGCCGAGCTTGGCCGCAGCCTTCGTGAAACTCTTCTCCTCAGCAACCGCCAAAAAAAGCAGAAGCTCGTTGAAATTCTCGCGGGCCATGATGAACACTCCGGCTGATCATCTGCTATAATTGATAGCCGATTTCGATAAGTCCATGCAAATTGCGCCGACTAATCCGCAAGATGAGCCGGTGCTATCTCTCTTCTGGAAGAATGAGGCGGACCTCTCACCCGGATAGGAGATCACAATGCTCGGCACAGTCCTTCGCGCCCCCGGCGATATTCGTTGCGAGGAGGTTGCGGACCCCAGGATCCTCAAGCCCACCGATGCGATCATAAAGCTCTCGGCATCCTGCGTCTGCGGTTCGGACCTCTGGCCCTATCGCGGGCTGCAGCCGGTGAATGAACCGCAACACATGGGTCATGAATATTGCGGCGTGGTCGTGGAGGTTGGGAGCGCGGTCAAAACCATCCGTCCAGGCCAATTCGTCGTCGGCTCGTTCTGCCTGTCCGACAACACTTGCCCCCACTGCCGTTCCGGCTTCCAGAGCTCCTGCGAGCACCGAGAATTCATGTCCGGCGCGCAGGCGCCCTATGCCCGGGTGGCGCTTGCCGACGGCACGCTCGTCGCCACCGACACCATGCCCTCCGACGACCTGATCCCGAGCCTGCTCGCGGCTTCAGACGTTCTCGGCACGGGCTGGTACGCGGCCGATGCGGCACGCGTGACGCCGGGCTGCACGGCGGTCGTGGTGGGCGACGGCGCCGTTGGTCTCATGGGTGTCCTCGCCGCCAAACAACTCGGCGCCGGCCGTATCATCGCGATGAGCCGCCACAAGCAGCGCCAAGAGCTCGCGCTCGAATACGGAGCAACCGATATCGTCATCGAGCGTGGTGACGAAGGCGTGGCCAAGATCAGGGAATTGACGAGCGGCATCGGCGCGGATTCGGTGCTGGAATGCGTCGGCACGCAGGAATCGATGATGCAGGCGATCAATGCGTGCCGCCCCGGCGGCTCCATAGGTTTTGTCGGCGTTCCCCATGGCGTGAGCCTCGACGGGCAGATGCTGTTCTTCCAGCAGAAGAACCTCCTGGGCGGCCCGGCGCCGGTCCGGCGCTTCCTGCCGCATCTGATCGACCTCGTGATGACCCGCAAGATCAATCCCGGAAAGGTGTTCGATCTCGAAGTGCCGCTTGCCGACGTCGCCCATGGCTACCGGGCGATGGACGAGCGTTCCGCGATCAAGACGCTTCTGCGGATGTGACGCCGAGTATCTGGATTACACCAAGGATCACGACGATGAAGACGAGACATATCGCGCTGGCGACGGCGCTCTGCTTGGCATGCCTGGGATTCGCCGGCTTGCTTCAGACACAGGCGCAGGAGAGCCCCTTGAACACCGAACTGCGCAAACCGATCGGCAGCAGCATAAACCTGCGGATCGACGGAACCACCTTCCGTGTCGATCTCTATGAAAACCCGACCGCCAGAGATCTGCTCGCCAAGCTACCGATGACGCTGAAAGCGAACGACTATCCCGGCTATGACGAGAAAGTGGTCCGGCTTCAGATTCCCCTTTCCATGGAAGGCGCGCCTCCCGGCGACGAACCGCTGATCCCGGAGGTCGGCTACTACGAGCCCGGCAACTGGATCGCCCTCTACTACGGCCCGATCGGTTATTGGCCCGGCAAGGTGCCGCTCGGGAAGATCAAAGCCAGTGTCGAGGAGCTGCGCGCCATTCCCGATGGAGCCCCTATGACGATCGAAGCCCTCAAGTGACGTCCCGCCGCCAAGGTGGGGATTACCGGACAAGACTGAACAGCCTTTTTGAAGCAGAATTTTGATGGACACGACATTCAACGCGCAATCACGAACCGAAACCACGCCCTGGAGCGCGGTCATCTGCATGATGCTCACCTCCTTCGTGCTTGTCGCCTCGGAGTTCATGCCCGTAAGCCTGCTGACCCCGATTGCCGACGAGCTTGCGATCACCGCCGGCCAGGCAGGTCAGGCGATCTCGGTCTCGGGTTTCTTCGCGGTCATCACCGCTCTGTTGAGCAACGTCGTGCTCGGCCGGTTCGACAGGCGCATGGTCGTCCTTGCCTATACCGCTGTGCTGATCGCTTCGGGTCTCATGGTCACGTTTGCCCCAAACTACCTCTTGTTCATGGTCGGCCGCGCGCTCATCGGCGTATCCATCGGCGGCTACTGGTCCCTATCAACTGCTATCGTCGCCCGCCTCGCCTCCGGCCCGGACGTCCCGAAGGCGCTGGCCATGCTGCAAGGCGGCAGCGCGCTGGCCGCCGTCATCGCAGCGCCGCTGGGGAGCTTCCTCGGAGGCCTGATCGGCTGGCGCGGCGCGTTCTTCGTCGTCGTGCCGGTCGGCGTGGCCGCCTTTCTCTGGCAGGTCGTCGCCCTCCCCCGCATGCCTGGAGGCAGCAGAGGTTCGCTCGCACGCACGTTCAGCCTCATGGGCAACCGCACCTTCGCTCTAGGAATGATGGCGATGATCCTGTTCTTCGTGGGACAGTTTGCCCTCTCGACCTATCTTCGGCCATTCCTGGAAGACATCACCCATCTCGGCGTCAACGCACTTTCGCTCGTCCTTCTCGGGATCGGGCTTGCTGGCCTTGTCGGCACCTGGTTTATCCCGTCCATTCTGCGCTCCCACATGGCGCATATCATGATCGGGTTTCCGGCGATTCTGGCACTCGTCGCCCTGGCGCTCTTCGGACTTGGCCCCTTCGCGCTTGCCACAACTGGGCTGCTTCTCTTATGGGGGCTCCTCACGACGCCCGTGCCGGCAGCCTGGACAACCTGGATGACCCGGGTCATTCCCAATCGCCTTGAAGAAGGCGGCGCCTGGTTTGTCGCGCTCATCCAGTTCGCCATTACGTCGGGAGCATTCGCCGGCGGCCTGCTGTTCGACCGTGTCGGTTGGTGGAGTCCGTTTGTGCTGACGGCCGTGGCCATGCTGGGGGCAGCATTGATAGCAGTCATCTTGACTCTCGCTACCAGCGATCAAAACAGGGGTTCTCAGATCGTTTAGCTCTTGAGCGGAATCGAACCAACGACCGGTGCAATGGGCTGCAGTGAGCGGCAATTGCCTCCTCCGCCTTAGGTTAACTGCAGAAGGCGACGGAAAGCGTCAGCTATCAGCGCCAGCCGCTCATCATGCCGCACGAGGTCACACAAACCATGCGCAAAGACGAGCACATCATCATCCAGGGCCACCCTCACCTGCGCTACGGCCGCGCTGTCTACTCCGGCGCAAGGACATGGCAGCGCGGGCTCAACAGAACCGCTTCGCCGATCAAGACATAATCGCGAGCGCCCTCAGCGAAGAGCCATCGGTCCGCACGCGCCGGCTGGCCAACTGGTCGACCTTGACACGGTGGCGCGGCTTGTAAGGCGCCTTTGCCTCCCCTGCCCGGATATCCGCCTTTCGTCTTGCCGCTCGCGCCGTGCCGCGGACGCGGCGTCGCAAGAGTGCCAAGGCGGTTAGCGGCGACGTGCTCACCCAATTGCTGGTGACCCGCGCCTTCGGTAGCCTGCGCGACCGGGCGCTGCTGATGGCCGCCTTTGCCTCGGGCGGCCGCCGGCGCAGAGATTGCGGTCCGTCGTCCTCACGTCGCCGGCTCGTCCTTCTTCTGGACAACCACGCTGAGCAGCGCAAGCATTCCAGAACCGACCATCAGGAAGAACGAAACCGCATTGAGGACCGGGGTCGATCCGACCTTCACCATTCGATCGTACATGGTAATGGTCAGCGGTGCATCGGAACCGACGAGCATCAGCGTCGTGTTGAAATTCTCGAAGGAGACGAGAAACGCGACGACGAAGGCCGAGAACAATGCAGGCATCAGATAGGGCAGCGTCACCGTCATCAGGACCCGCAGGCGCGTTGCGCCGAGGTTAAGCGCTGCCTCCTCCAAGGAAATATCGAATTTCCGAAGGCGCGCAGCGATCACCAGCGACGTGATGGTCGTCAGGAACGAAAACTGGCCGAGGATGACGAGGAAGAGGCCGGGCCGCAGGAAATCCCATTCGATGCCGAAGGTCTCCTCCAGGCCATTTGCGATCATGCTGGCGAAGACGAGGATCGAGATGCCGAGGATAACGCCAGGAATGACCAGCGGCACGATCATCAGGATGTAGAAGACGTTCTTGCCCGGGAACTGCTTGCGCTCGAACAGGAAGGCGTTGCAGGTGCCGGCCGCGACGGCGAGCGCCGAGACGAGCACCCCGATATAAAGCGAGTTTTCGAGGCCGCGCAGCAGACGACGATCATGAAACATGCCGATCTTCGGTTCGGTGCTGCTGAAGAACCAATCCAGCGTGAACCCATTCCACGGCAATGCGGGAAACATGGAATCGTTGAAGGCGAACATGCCGGCCGCAAAAAGCGGTGCCGCCAGATAGGCGAGGAAGGCCAGCATATAGCCGCGATAGAGCCATTGAAGGAAGGGCGATTGTGGGGCCGCGACGTTCATGGGTCAGTCCTTTGCGACGGTAGAGGCCAAGCTCTGGCCGGTCAGCCGCAGGCCGAGCCAGACGACGAACGATGTGAAGACGAGCAGGAGGACACCGAAGGTCGCACCGGATTCCCAGTTGTAGCGCGTCACGAACTGCTCGTAGATCTGCTCGGTGAACCACATGCTGTTCTTGCCCCCGAGCAGGATGGGTGTCAGGTAGCTGCCAGCCGTCAGCATGAACACGATGATACAGCCGGCGACGATGCCCGGCATCGCGTATGGCACGACGATGCGGCGGAAGACGGTTAAGCGGCTGCCGCCGAGATTGTAACCCGCCTCGATCAGCGAGTTATCCATTCCGTCGAGTGTCGAGACGAGCGGTACGATCATGAAGAGCACAACGGTATAAACGAGCCCCATGACGACGGTCGCGTCGTTGTAGAGAAGCTCGACCGGCCCGCTGACCAGGCCGATCTTCTGGAGAAGACTGGAGACAAGTCCCGTCTCACGCAGGATGACGATCCAGCCGAAGGCGCGCACAAGGTCGCTCACCCAGAGCGGGATGAGGCACATCAGGAAAAGCGCGGCACGCGATCGGCGCTGGGCGATCTTGGCGATATAGTAGGCGACCGGAAAGCCGACGGCGAGCGCCATGGCGGTCACCAGGATCGACATCCAGGCGGTCCGCAAAAGCGTATTCCAATAGATCGGCTCGGACAGGAAGGCGACATAGTTCGAAAAGCCGAACGTATACTCGCCCGGCCCCACCTTCTCGCGCAAGGAGATGTAGCCGATGCCGAGCTGCGGCAGGATGATCAGGAGTGCGATCCAGAGCGCGAAGGGCGCGAAGAGAAGGATGAAGGAGAGTTTGCCGACGTCGGTGCGCGCCATCGTCCCTACCTCGCAGTGGTGAAGGCGCGACCGTGGAGCTGGCTCCAGCATATCTGGACCTTCTCGCCGGGTGAGACTGTTACTGATCCGTCCATGACTGCCTGGCCGACCTCCACGAGGTGTCCGTTGTCCATGCGAACGAGGATGCGGCTGCTTGCGCCATTGAACAGCAGACTTTCGACTGTGCCGCCCAAGACCTCGTCACGGCCGCCACCGATCGAGATCGCCTCGGGGCGCACGAAGACCTCTACGGATCCGCCGGCCGCGATCCTGTTGTCGCCGGCAAGCGCGGTCACTTCGCCACCGCCGTCGATTGCGACGCGGACCTTACCCTCGGACAACGAGACTACGCGCCCGGACCAGCGGTTGCTGTCGCCGACAAAGCCTGCAACGAAGCCGGTCTTCGGATTGTTGTAGAGTTCCTGCGGCGAGCCGATCTGCTCGAACTGGCCGGCATTCATCACGGCGACATTGTCGGACATGAGGAGGGCCTCCGACTGGTCATGCGTGATGTAGAGGAAGGTCGTCTCGAACTGGTGCTGGAGTTGCTTCAGCTCGATCTTCATACGCTCGCGCAGTTTCAGGTCCAGGGCACCGAGAGGCTCGTCGAGCAGCAGGACGTCTGGTTCGAGAACCATGCAGCGGGCGATCGCGATGCGCTGCTTCTGGCCACCGGAAAGCTGAGAGACCTGCTTGTGCTCAGTCCCGGGGAGGCCAACCCGATCGAGGACCCGCGCCACTTTGCCGCCGATATCCGCCTTGTTTTCGCCGCGGCAACGCAGGCCATAGGCAATGTTCTCGCCGACATTCATCATGGGGAAGAGCGCCAGATGCTGGAACACCATTTTCACTGGGCGTTTGTTCGGCGGTGTCGAGAGGACCGATTTTCCCTTGATGCGGATATCTCCGCTCGACGGCGCCTCGAAGCCTGCGATCATCCGCATCAGCGTGGTCTTGCCGCAACCTGAAGGTCCGAGGATAGAGAAGAAGGAACCGCGCGGGACGTTGAAGGACACGCTGTTGACGGCGGTGTAGGCGCCGAAGCGCTTTACCAGGCTTTCGCATTGAAGATCGTGCATGGTGGGCTCATAGGTCGCGGGCCGCCGGGCGGCCATTTCGAAAGCGGCCGGCCAAGGAAGACCCTCGGCCGGCTGGTCGTTGCCGTGAGAGGCGATCAGTTCGACGTCGCGGCCTTGATGCGCTCGAGCGCCTTGCCTTCCATGTCCTCAAGGCCAGCCGGAATGTTGGCGAAGAACTTGAGGTTGGCGAGATCCTTGTCGTCGAAGGCGGCCTTTACCGCTGCCTTCTTGTCGTCGGGCAGGAGATCGATGCCGTTCTTGACGGCCGCGATTGCACCTGTCGAATCCGACATCAGCTTCACGATCTCCGGCTTCATGACGAAGTTGATCCACTTATACGCGGCTTCGTCGGCCTCACTCTTGCGCGGGAGGACGAAGGTGTCGATCCAGGCAAGCGCACCGGTTTCCGGTGGTACATAGACGAGGTTCTTGTTCTGGCCGTAAAGCTTGAAAGCGGTGGAATCCCAGGCTTCCGAGACGACAACTTCACCCGACAAAAGAAGTGTCGAGAGATCGTCCCCGCCGTTCCAGTAGGTCTTCACATTGTCCTTGCAGGCGATCAACGTGTCCGTGACCTCATCGAGCATCTTCTGGTAGGCAGCCTTGTCGGCATAGAGCGCGAACGGATCCTTCCCAAGCCCGAAGGCCGTACCGAGCAGGATCGTCCGGCGCAGGCGCATTGAGGTGCGCCCCTTGTATTCCGGATTGCAGAGGTCGCCCCAACCCTTGACGTTCGGTGCTTTCGAGATGTCGGCGACGATCCCGGACGTACCCCACTGGTGCGGCACGGCATAGAGCTCGCCATCGATGGTCGCATTGGCCTTCACGCCCTCAAGCAGGTTGGCATCGAGGCTTGCCGCGCCGACCTTGGAAAGATCCAGCGGCTTGTAGATGTTATACTCCTTCTGGGCCGCGAAGATGCGGTCATGGCTCGGCTGTGCGAGGTCGTAGCCGGCGCCGCCGGTCGCGCGGAGCTTGGCAATCATTTCTTCGTTGTTGGAGAGCGTCACCTCGACGGTGATATCGGGGTTCGCCTCCTCGAAGAGCTTGATGACATTATCAGGCGCATAGCCGCCCCAGGTGAGCAGGCGCAGCGTTTCGGCGTTGGCGTCAGTATTCGCAACGAACAGGGCAAGCGCCGTCGTCGCGGCAAGCGCGAATTTCGATTTCATGATGTTCTCCTCTTTCGTTTGGCCGTTATAGTCGCCGTTTTTCCGGCGTTTTCTCCTCAAAGGACCAATCCGTTCCCAACGGTTGGGTCCCGCTCCCGATTTTCAGCCGATGACATCAAAGAATGGGATTGGCTCCTCTGGAAGGTCCATTATCCGCTTGCGTTAAGGCCATTATGACGATCAGCTTATTTTCGCGGTCAGGCTCTTGGTGCGCGTATAGCTCCGTAGTGCCTGGAAGCCCTTCTCGCGCCCGAAGCCAGAAAGCTTGTTGCCGCCGAAAGGCACCTCTATGCCGCCTGCGAAGTATTCGTTGATATAGACTTGGCCGGCATCGATATCGCGCGCCATGCGGTGCGCGCGGCCGAAATCGCCGGTGTAGATTCCCGCAACGAGGCCGAAGTCCGTCCCGTTCGCCACTGCGACGGCCTCCTCTTCATCCTCGACCACCTGCACCGAAAGGACAGGTCCGAAGATTTCCTCCTGGACGACCGGATCGTCGGCACTCACAGCGTCCAGGATGGTCGGCTGGAAGAACCATCCCTTGCCGTTCTCCGGATCCGACGCCCGCGAGCCACCTGCCGCGATCGCAATGCCGCGCGTCCGCGCGCCCTCGATATAGCCCTCGATCTTGACGAGATGGGCAGCCGAGCTCAACGCACCGACCTCAGGGCGACGCAGGCCATGGCCAAGCCTGAGGCTGCCGGCACGGGCCGAAAGACGCTCGACCATCTCGGCGTGGATCTTCCGTTCGACGACAAGGCGCGATCCCGCCGAGCAAATCTGCCCTGCATTTTCGTAGATGGCACCGAGCACGCCTTCGACGGCCGCATCCATATCCGCATCGGCCATGACGATGAGCGGCGACTTGCCCCCAAGCTCAAGCACGACGCTGGCGACATTGGCTGCAGCCGACTGCATCACGCGGATTCCGGTCGCAACCGATCCCGTGAAGGTGACGTGGCGGACATCGGGATGAGCAACCAGGGGGCCACCGGCCTCTGCGCCGGTTCCTGTGATGACATTGCACACGCCGGCAGGTAGGCCGGCACGCAAGAGAATGTCAGCGAGCATAAGGGCCGTCAGCGGTGTCTGCTCGGCCGGCTTGGCGACGACGGTGCAGCCGGCGGCAAGCGCTGGCGCAATGCTGCGCGCCGCCGTCGAAAGCGGGTAATTCCAGGGAATGACATGGGCCGTGACGCCGACCGGTTCCTCGATCGAATAGCCGATGTAGTCGGCGCCGATCGGGAAAGTGTCGCCCTGGATCTTGTCGGCAGCGCCTGCGTAATATTCGAAGCAGCGTACGGCGCCGGCGACATCGCCCTCGGCTTCCTGCAGGGTCTTGCCGCTATCGAGGCTCTCCACCACCGCGAGCCGCCCGGCTTCCGCCCGGATGATCTGTGCGGCGCGAAAGAGGATCGCCCCGCGCGCGCCGGCCTTTGTCCACCCCCATTCTCGCCCGGCACGACGTGCCGCGGCAACCGCCCGATCGACGTCATCGCCATTGCCGGCAGCGAACGAATGATATGCCCGGGATGCACCCGGATCGAACGTCTCCATCATTCGCCCGCCTGAGGCGGCAACGAAGCCGCCGTCGATGAAGTGGCCGGAGGGCAATCCGGCAAGCGTGCCGCTGGAGAAGTATTCGGCAACCAGAGCCTCTGTGGTCATCTCAATTGACCTCGCTGATCTTGTAGGAGGAGCGCGCCAGCCATTCGGGATCGATTTCCACGCCCCAACCGGGCTCGTCCGTCACCGTGGCCTTGCCATCGACGATTGTGTAGGGCGACTTGCGGAAGAGGCCATCCTGCCATGGATAGTAGTCCTCGCCTTCGATAGAGAATTCGAGGTACTTGCCGCCATTCGGGATAGCGCGCAGCAGGTGCATCGTGAAGATCGTGACCATCGACAGGTTCGCGGCATGCGGGGTGACGGGAAGACCCGCCGCCTCGGCCATGCGCACGACACGCAGAGTGCGACTGATGCCGCCGAGATAGCAGATGTCGGGCTGGACGATATCGACCGCCCTCATGTCGATCATCCGTTTCCAGGTCGCAAGATCGCAATCCTGTTCGCCGCCTGTAACATCGATGTCGAGGGCATCGGTGACCTCTTTCGTCTGCTCGAGTTCCCAATATGGGCACGGTTCCTCATAATGCACGAGGCCGTTGTCCTGCATGATCTTACCGACTTCTATGGCGCGCGCAGGGCTGTAGCAGGAGTTGGCGTCAGCAAGCAGGTCAGCCCCGGCCCCGACCGCCTTCGCAATGGTCGGAATGATCTCTTCTGTGCGACCGGGCCACTCGTCTTCATTGCGGCCGCATTCTGCTCCGACACGGAACTTGAACGCAGTGAACCCGTACTCGTCGCGGAGGCGCTTGAAGCGCTCGGCTTCCTGCGTCGGGGTAATGTCGCGTTTCATCGAGGAGGCGTAAGCGTGAATGGTGCCGGCCGAACCACCAAGCAGCTCTGCGACCGGCTTGCCAGCCTGCTTGCCGCGCAGGTCCCAGATCGCAGTATCGAGCCCACACATGGCGCGATAGAGGTAGGAGCCCGGAAACTTGTGCTCGCGTTCGAAAACGCGGTCGAGGTGGTCGTCGAGATCGGTGATCCGCGCGCCGAGTGTGTAGGGCGCGACCTGGCGATGCAGCACTTCGGACGTCAGGTCGGAATTGTAGGTCGAGACCTGTCCCCAGCCGGTCGCACCGGTTTCGTCGGTGACCCGGACGAAACCGACATAGCGATTGCAGAATGTCTCGATGCGCGTGATCTTCATGGCCCTACGATCTTTTGATGCTTGCTGGCTAAGGGCGCCGGACACTCGTTTGAAGAGCACTTGACGCCGCGAACTGGTACGACAATCATCGCAAATTCCTTGGGCAGTAAGGTCCACTATGCTTTTACGAGCGGACCACTATTGCTGGGAAAAAGTGGAGCCGAGTTCGGCCGGGAGGGGCGTGATGGTGAAGTATCCGGGCGGGGCGCTTTTACCCACGCTGCAGTTCGACCGAAATTCGAGGACACCGATTAGCGTCCAGCTCGGCTCAGCGCTCCGCGACATGATCTTAAGCGGCAGGCTGCAGCCGGGAGAGCGCTTGCCGTCCAGCCGGACGCTCGCCAAGGACCATGGCGTGTCGCGCACCACGGCTATCAGTGTCTACGAGCAACTCGCTGCCGAGGGATTGATCCGTTCCAACATCGGGGCTGGCGCCTATGTGGCGGAGACCTTGCGCGACGGACGCCCTACTCCGACGCCGAGCAAAGGGCTCGACGAAATCCGCAGCCCGCCGCGACTTGCACAACTGAGCGCCGATGCGTCTGAGCATTATTATCCACGTCTCGCGCATCCGGAAAATCCCCGGCCCTTCATCACCGGCATTCCTGCCTTCGACGAATTCCCGATGGCCCTCTGGGCAAGCATGGCGGCGCGCTATTGGCGCCAGCCGCGCAATCTCCTGCTCGGCTATCCGCCGCCGGAGGGCCTTATGGAATTGCGCCGTGCCGTCGCCATGCACCTGCGCGCCAACCGCGGCATCGCTTGCGAGCCGGAGCAGGTCTTCATTTTCAATGGTGCCCAGGACGCATTCAACCGGATCGGCAACACGCTGCTCGATCCGGGCGATACGGTCTGGATCGAGAACCCCGGTGCGATCGGCGCCCGCAACAGTCTGATTTCCTCAGGCGCCAGGCTTGTTCCGCTGAGCATCGACGAAGAGGGCATCAATGTCGCCGAGGGGTTGGAAATCGCGCCGGAGTTCCGACTGGCCTTCGTGACGCCGGCACACCAGCACCCACTCGGCGTGACGATGAGCCTGCAGCGCCGCTTCGAACTGCTGCGCGCCGCCGAGCGGGCGGGCGCGTGGATCATCGAGGACGACTATGTCGGGGAATTCCACTATGCCGGTCATCCGCCGCCAACGCTGAAGAGCGTCGATACATCGGGCCGCGTCATCTATGTCGGTAGCTTTTCCAAGACGTTGTTTGCCGCCCTTCGCCTCGGATATGTCGTCGCCCCACCTGGCCTCGTCGACGTGTTCTACCGTATCGCCGGGGCAACCCTGCAGGGTTCGGCCGCAAGCCTCCAGTCGGTTGTTGCAGGCTTCATCGAAGCCGGCCACTTCTCCAGTCACATCCGCCGCATGCGGCGCGTCTATGCCGAACGGCTGCAGGCGTTGCTCGACGGCGCGGCGCGACATATGGAGGGCTTGATGGAGGTCGCCCCGACCGAGACCGGCTTCCATACGGTTGGTCGTCTCGCCGCGGATTTCGAGGAGCTTGCCGTCGCACGGCGCGCCGCCGACCACAATATCCTCGTCTCCCCGATCAGCCGGTTCGCGATCACGCCGGTGAGCCAGCGCGGCCTGATCCTCGGATTCAGCTCCGCGCCGCCTCGAATGATCGCAAGTGCTACGGAAACCCTCGGTATGGTTTTGAAGGATATGCGCAAACAGCAAGCCCGCGGGCGTGCAAGTGCCTAGCGCGCATCCTCGAGAATGAGATCGGCACCCTTTTCACCGACCATGATCGTTGGCGCATTGAGGTTACCCGAAGTGATCCGCGGAAAGATCGAGGCGTCGACCACACGCAAGCTCTCGAGACCATGCACGCGAAGGCGAGGATCGACCACGGATGCGGACGCGTCCGCGCCCATGGCGCAGGTGCCGCAGGGATGGAATACGGAGCCGGAGCGCGCTCGAATGTCGGCGATCAGCGCCTCGTCGCTCAGGACCTCGGGCCCGGGGCGGATTTCGCTTTCGATGATTTCCCGCATCGGCCCGGTCTTCGCGAGACGCCGCAGGAAGTGCGCGCCTTCCAGCAATTCCTGCACGTCCTCCTCCGTCGACAGATAGTTCGGCTGAATTTCGGGCGGCGCAAAAGGATCGGCCGATCGGATGGCAAGCTGCCCAAGGCTCGTCGGGTGGCAATTGGAGACGCCGACGAGGAAGCCCGCAAACGGATCCGGGCTCATCAAGGCCCTCTTGCCGGGAACGGCGCGGGTGTAGCTGACCGGCGAGAAATAGAGCTGCATGTTCGGCCGCGTGCGTCCGGGGTTGGTGCGGAAGAAGCCTCCGCCTTGGTTGACGCTAAGCGAGAGCGGGCCGCTCAAGGTCAACACATAGCGCAACCCGACCTTCAGCCGGCCCCACCACGGTCGCAATACATCGTTGAGCGTCGGCTGGGTACTTTTGTAGAGATGGTCGAAGCCGATATGGTCTTGCAGGTTTCGCCCGACATTCGGCGCGGGCAGCACCACATCGAGGCCATGACGCCGCAAGAGCACGGGATCGCCGACCCCTGAGAGCTGCAGGAGTTGCGGCGTGTTAACGGCTCCCGCCGAAAGGATGACCTCACGTCGAGCGCGAATGCTTCGCAGCTCGCTTCCTTGCCGATATTCGATGCCCACAGCTCGCTTGCCGTCGAAGAGGACGCGTGTCGCATGGGCAGCCTTGATCACGCGCAGGTTCGACCGGGCGCTGGCAGGCGCGAGGTAGGCGGTCGCGGCAGAGCAGCGAAAACCCTTGCGCGTCGTGATCTGATAGATGCCGATGCCTTCCTGCGTTGCGCCGTTGAAATCCTGGTTCCGGACAAGCCCCGCCTCCACACCGCCGGCAAGATAGTTCTGGCAGAGGGGATGCGCGACATCTTCGATATTGGTGATCGTCAGCGGGCCGCCCCGGCCGCGCCATTGGTCGGCACCGGAAAGATTATCCTCCATGCGTTTGAAGAATGGCAGTACGTCCTCGTAGGCCCAACCTGGATTTCCAAGAGCACGCCAACCGTCGAAATCCTGAGCCTGACCACGAATGAAGACCATGGCATTAATCGAGCTCGATCCGCCGACCACTCTGCCGCGAGGCCAGTAGCTTTGACGGCCGTCGAAACCAGGAACGGGTTCCGTGAGGTACTTCCAGTTCAGCGTATTGTGGTAGAAGGTCTTGCCATAGCCGATCGGCATCCGGACCCAGAAATTGAGGTCGCTTCCCCCTGCCTCGAGCAGCGCGACTTTGTGGCGCCCGTCCGCAGAAAGACGGTTTGCGAGTACGCAGCCTGCCGACCCTGCTCCGACGATCACGTAGTCGAATTCATCCATGTCTCTGATCCCGCTCCCGCTGGCCGGCATCGCCGCCCTATCCTCTTCCATCGGGATCGCTACTCCAAACTGGTGCCACCGTCAGCATCCATTTCGATAGCGCTGTCATACCAATTTGCACGAGCCGGTTTGTCAGCAGCATCGATTTCGCCGCCGAAGGCCGGTTGCCCAAAAACATCGCCGTGACACTCGCCGGACGAGGACGAGGCGGTCCATCCCCCACATGGCTGCGTTACTCGATCTTGAACGCGTTTGCAGTTTAGCTTTCGTTTGCTTTCGCTCTTGGCACGAGCATGGCCCTCGCCGTTCCGAAGCTGCTGGCAGCACTGCTCGTGTATCTACCTGATCCTTTCAACAGGGATTCGAGCTTGAAGGGGCGGTCGGCGAGTGACGCTTGCGATTTCAAGCCTGGAGAATGGCTATGTTAACTGGTGACGTGCGTCCGAAGACGCTCGACGGCATCAAACGCCTTGCTGCCGAAATCGGCAAGGAGCGGGGCATCAAGCATTCGGTTGCGCTTGATCTCGCAGCCCGAGCTGCAAGCTTTGCAAATTTCCGACATGCACAAAGGGTGCTCGTCCTGCGTGACGGGCAGCCTCTGGGGTCCTATGTGCTGCTTAGCCGATACTGGCATGACAAGGAGAAACGCCAAAGCGGTCGCGAGACGTTGAGGATCGACCTGCCGAGCGCAATCCTCGAAACGACTTATTGTTGAGAACGCACCACTAAGGGATATCATCGCCTGACCGGATACGTGCTTCAATGGGCCTCGCGCCTTCGCGTGCTATTTGTCAATGGAACGTCCATGTCCGAGATTTTCAGCGTTTTCAATGCCGATCAGGCCTACACGACCGCACCGCACGATCATGAGGAATTCATGGTCCTGATGCCGAAACGAGGCGTCATGCGGTTCACCGACGAGGAGAATGGCCGCTCCGCAACCATCGCCGAACACCAGTTCCTGTTTGTTCCGCCGGGTTGGGGGCACTCAACGGCAGCGTTAAGCAACCGGCAGCGGCATTTCGCTTTCTATGTCGAGCCGGACTATATGCGCCATGCGCTACGCGACATCTGCGGTCGCTCGGCATCCGGCACTGGTGTGCCCGCAATGGGAAGTTGGCAGGCCGGTCCTGCGCTGCGCCACCTGCTTTGCGCGAGAGGAGCCTTCGAGACGGCGAACAACGCCGCCCATCAGCAGGCTCGGCGGGAAGGCGCCGACCGACTCCTCCTGCTCGAATGCATGATCACCGCCTGCGTCGAGCCCGCCCTTCATCGTGCATCGCCCGAGCAGCATGGCGCAGCGCTTGTCCGCAATGTCTGCACCCATCTTGCGGAGAACCTCGACCAGCCGGTCTCGCTGGATGATCTCGCCGCGATCTTCAACCTGTCGCGCCGCCACCTCACCCGGCTGTTCTGCGAGCATACGGGCGAAACGGTCCTTGCCCATCTGCAACGCCTGCGCATGCGGCGAGCACAGGAGCTGCTGCGGCACACGCGCCTCTCTGTGCTGCAGGTCGCCGGAGCCGTGGGCTTCCAGTCGCCCTCACATTTTTCTGCCCTCTTCGCGCGCGAGGCCGGCATGAACCCCGATCAGTGGCGCCGTCAGGCAAGAGCCAACGCCTAAAGGCCCGATCACCGCTGAAACATGGCCCGATCGCGCGCGACGGCTGCATCCGGTGAGGCTAATCTGTGGCGAACGGCTACGGGAGGCTCGGCATGGACAGGCAGGTAGAGGTTGTCAGCGTTTTCATCGCCGGCCCGGGCGGCGGCAACCCGGCACCGATCGTCGCCGATGCGGCCGGCATGTCCGATGTGGAGATGCAGGCTGTGGCACGCGCCCATGGCCATGAAAGCGGCTTCGTTCTCCCCCCGCCGCCGGAAGCGCCGAATTGTGACTTCACCCTTCGCTTCTGGGTTCCCAACCACGAAATGTCCATGTGCGGCCACGCGACGGTCGGTGCCGTCTGGCTGCTCGACCGGCTCGGGCGGCTTCCTCGCGATCACATATGGATCGCCACCCAAAGCGGCCTGGTAGAAGCACGGGTCATCGAGCGTGGAGAACAGGGGGCCATGGTCGAGGTAAGCCAGCCCGCCGGCATCGTCGAGCCCCTGCCCGATCCTGAACCGGACCGGGACGATATTCTCGCCGCGCTCGGGGTGACCGCCGATGCTCTTGCCGATTTTCCGATATGGAACGCCCGCACCAGCCGAGTGAAAACCCTCGTCCCGCTGAAGACTGTCGCGCTTCTCGACGGGCTCCGGCCGGACTTCTCTCGCATGGAAAGCCTGTGCGAGCGGATCGGATCGACCGGCCTCTATCCCTATGCGGCCGACGATCTCGCCGGTCGGGTCTTCGCCGCCCGCCAGTTTCCAAAATCATCCGGCTATCCGGAAGACGCCGCAACGGGCATCGCCGCCGCCGCCCTCGCCTTCGGCTTGCTGGCTGTTGGTGCGGTCACGGCAACAGAACAGCCGATCCGCATCCGCCAGGGCTTTGCGATGCGGCGACCGTCCGAAATCAGCGTGCGCTTCCGTATCGAGGACGGCCGCGCGACGGGATGCTGGATCGGCGGCGCCGTGCGCCGCGACGATGCGGAAAACCGGTCATGATCCCGTTTGCCACCCGGTACGGCTTTGCGCGCACCGATGTCCGGCTCGACAACTGGCGCAAAGCGCCGTGGAGCACCTGGTCCTTCGGCCATGTGCGCGAACTGGTGCCCTCCGCCCGCATTGCTACTGCTGCCCCATCAATGGACCAGGCGATCGGCGATCCGTATGGGCTTCTGGAGGCGCCGTTAGCCTTTGCGGGCGAAGACCGGACAATCGCGGCAGCCCTGAGGCAGACCTCCACCGATGCACTGGTGGTGATGAAGAACGGCCACGTCATTGCCGATTTCTACGCGCCGTATATGGCCCCGGACAGCCGTCACATCGTCTTTTCGATCAGCAAATCGGTAACGGGGCTTCTCGCCGGCATCGTCGAAGGCGACGGCTTGCTCGACCCGGACGCGCCGGTCAGCGCCTATGTCCCGGAGATCGCCGGTTCGGCCTATGCGGATGCGACCGTGCGCCACCTGCTCGACATGCGCGTCAGCCTCAATTTTGAGGAAAGCTATCTCGACACGACAGGTGCCTATGGCCGTTATCGCCGCGCCGTGCTCTGGAACCCGCCGCAGGCGGGAGACATCGACCCGACGATGCTCGGTTTCCTGCGCACGCTGCGCAAGGGATCCGGCGCGCACGGCGGCGCCTTCTGCTACCGTTCGCCGAATTCGGACATGCTCGGCCTGGTCATTGAGCGCGCCAGCGGCCAGCGCTACATCGATCTCGCCACAGAGCGGCTCTGGAAACCACTTGGCGCCACACAGGATGCGGAGATCACCGTTGACGCGACGGGGGCAGCCAGAGCGGCCGGTGGTGTCTCGATGACGGCAAGGGACCTCGCCCGCCTCGGCGAGATGATGCGCCGGGGCGGCCTCTCCACCACCGGCCAGCGCATTCTTCCCGCCGCCTGGGTGGACGACACCGTCCGCACCGGGGGCAGCCGTCAAGCCTGGCAGGAATCCGGCGATGCCTGGCTTCCGAATGGCCGCTACCGCAACCAATGGTACCAGATAGGAAACCCCACCGACGCCTTCGCGGCCGTTGGCGTGCATGGCCAATGGCTCCATGTCGATCCGTCCGCCGGAACGGTCATCGCCAAACTTTCCTCGCAACCTGAACCAAGCGATGAGGCCTGCGACCGGCTGTGCCTCGCCTTGTTGGCGGAACTCTCGCGCGAAGCGGCCTGAGTGAATGCGTAAATTAGGTTACACTGAAGGGAATCGAACGCTCGCCCTCTTTGCTTGAGAAAACCTAATACGCTGAAATCGTTTAGCTTATCGCGCCGCCCCATCTCCGCAGAAGGGCCGATATGGGGCCATCTGCAGTCTGACTGCTTCCCGAGCGCAAGAGACGAAAGCAGCTTTGCCGCCGCAATTTGCCGGAGTCAGTTGTCGGCCCGAAGCAGACGTGGCGAAACGGTAATCCCGGGCTAAGCGATTTTGAGAGCGGCCAAGTCACCATTGCTCAGCGATGTCAAATTGGCTTCGATCTTCTCGATCGACCAATCCCACCAGGCAATATCGAGAAGGTCGTTTATCACGTCGGCAGGAAAACGCATCCTGATGACGGCCGCCGGATTGCCGCCAACCACGGCATAAGGTGGGACATCGCGAGCAACGACCGAGGCTGCGGCCACGATCGCACCCGCACCAATACGCACGCCGGGCATGATTGCCGCGTTGTGGCCGATCCAGACGTCATGGCCGACCACCGTGTCTCTGACAGGCAGGTCTTTGTAACCAAACGTCTCGGGCTTGAAGACCCGAAATGGATATGTTGTGAAACCAGTCATCGGATGATTGGCTGAACTGGTTATGAAATAGCTGCCCCGAGCAATTTGCACAAATTTACCGATCACCAGTCGCTCGCGACATCCGTGGCCGAGATAGGGGGCCAGTATCTGGGCCGTTTCTTGCGGTGCTCCAGAATGCGTAAAGTAGCTGAAGTCGCCGACTTCGATCCGCGGGTGGTCGATGACGTTCTTCAGGTAAACTGTGTCCGTATACACCCTGCCGTCAGGCAGGGTGATTGGGTGGATTACGTCCGCATTGAGGAGCGACATCAAGAACCTTTTCGACTGACCGAGTGTAGGGCAACCGGAAGCGCCCGGCGCGTTGGAAAAACTTGATCGATCTGAGCGGAGCGACGATATTGCTACTAACCTTTCAAATCCATCTCGCCGCCTCTATCGCTTCCATCAAATGTTTTCATCAGAGGTTTCACAGAGTGCGAGCATCCAATGACTATTTATGGCGCTTCTGCGCCAGGAGACCTATTGCCTAATGCGGCCATGAAGCCGCCCACCCGATCGCCCACCATGTCTCTGACTGTTCGATCTCCAGCATAAATGCATTGAAGCTTGTGGCTCAGCCCCATAAACCCTGCTGGGCAATTTCTATTTGATTGCGGCAGCCGATCCTCTGTCCTCGGAGCGAGTATCGGTTTGAATGGAAGCTGACAAAGGAATGCAGATGTCGATCACGGTCCAGAAAACAATCCCCGCTGCGCGAATGCATCAGTTCCACCAGATGGTCCAGCGGTGGCTTCAGGAAGGTCCGATCAAGCTCGCGACCAATGCCACGATCGCCGCGATGGACAATGCCGAAATTCCGAAGGAAGAGCAGGCGGCGATCATCGAGGACCGGGACATCATCATGAAACACAATATGCGACTCGGCCTGATCAGCGAAGTCTTCGCGGCGGCCATCGAAAAGGCCGTGAAATCATCCCGGTCAGGACATGAGGCGCAGGACGAGATCGCTCGATTGATCGTGACTGCAATCGGCATCCGTCAGGACGATGAGAGTGAGCTGGTCACCTTCACATTCGCTACTCAAAGCGAGGCCGATGCATTCAACGGGTTCGTCTGAAGGACGCGATCGGTGCTTCTGCGCGATGAACCCAATCGGCCCAACCAGTCATTCAGAACTGCGAGCGGATCATACCCGATAACCGCCATGTGATCTACGAAGATGGTCCGTCAGCCAGTCGATGAAGACACGAACCCTGGCCGTCAGTTTCTTCGATGAAGGATAAAGAATGGAGACTGGGGCGGCGTAGTCCGTCCAATCGTCCAGGACGCTGACGAGCGCCCCGGTATTCAGATGGGTGACTACTGTCGAGCGGAACAATTGCCCGATACCCAAGCCTGAAAGGATCATGGAGCGCTGGCCCGTACTGTCGTTTGAGAGCAGATTGGTGTCGCTGATTTCGACGACCCTATCACCTCGCTTGAACACGAGCGGCCGAGCCTCTCCAGTCAGGGCGGAAAAGTACCCGATGGTGTCGTGCCCCTGTCGAAGCTCTTCTGGCGTCACGGGCCGATCCCGCGTTTCGAGATAGGCTGGACTAGCGCAAGTGATCAAGCGATCTTCATAGATCGTCTTGGCAATCAGGGACGTATCCGGCAAATGGCCAACACGCAGCACGCAATCCACGGCTTCTTCGATCAGTGCAACCGGTCTGTCGCTGATCCCTATGACCAATTGGATGTCCGGATAGAGTGTACGGAATTCCGCCAGTGCTGGGATGACCAGGGTGTTGGCAAGCGATGAAGGTACGTCGATGCGGACACGTCCGCTCGGGCTCGCACTGCTTTCACGCACCGACAGATCGGCATCCTGCAGGCTGAGCATGACCTGGCCGACATGTTCATAATATGTCGCGCCCTCGGCGGTCAGGGCCACACTGCGCGTGGAGCGCTGCAGCAGTTTCGTGCCAAGATGTGTTTCGAGATCGGCCAGAAGTTTGCTGACTGTCGATTTCGGCATTTCGAGGCTCATTGCCGCCTTGGATAACGAGCCTGTCTCGACGATCCTCATGAACGCCCGGAGGGCGTTGAACTGATCCATGGCTTTCTTCGCCCTTCAATTGTCCATCGGCATGGAAAGTCATTCCACTGGGAGGCGCTAAATCTCTTGTCCATTGAAACGTAAATCCTGTCCACGACAAACGGCAGGAGTTGAGAATGTCAGACCAAGCCGCCCGCCGGGCGCAGATGCTGGAAGAACGTTATGGCCTCGGGCATGAACCGAAAGGCATCATTTGGAACGAGCAGATCGAGCACATGATGAACCACCGCTCGGTTCGACGATATCTTCCTGATACCTTGCCGGATGGTGCGCTGGAAACGATGGTGGCAGCAGCTCAGTCGGCCTCATCCTCATCCAATCTGCACATGTGGAGCGTAGTTGCTGTTACTGATCCGAAGATGAAATCGGAACTGTACCGGACATCCGGTCACGGCAATCCATTCATCGAAGTGGCTCCTGCCTTCCTGCTTTGGGTCGCGGACCAATCAAGAAACAATGCGATCTCGAAGGCGAATGGTGGAAGCGCCATTGTTCACGATCATCTCGATGCATTCGTGATGGCAACCATAGACACGGCACTTGCAGCGCAGAACGCAGCCCTTGCGGCGGAGTCGCTTGGATTGGGCACCGTCTACATCGGCGGGATGCGCAACAAGTCGAAGGACGTCGCCGATCTGCTGGGACTGCCTGATTACGCTTACGTCACGTTCGGCATGGTAGTTGGCTATCCGGCACCTGAGGCGCAGGGACGACTGCGACCGCGCCCATCCCAGGATGTTGTCCTACATCGAAACCGTTATGAAGCGGATCGGGCATCCAGAATTGCGGCTTACGAGGAACCTCTCAAGCATTTCCGCGAGGACCTCGGCATGAAGGAAAAGACCTTCGTCGAGGCGGTAGGCTCTTCCGCAAACGATCTGCTTTACATGGATGGGCGTGAAAACCTTCGGTCCACCGTCGAGGACAGAGGATTCAAACTCCTATAGACCATCGCTTGGCTCCAAGACCTCGCTGGAAGCTCCCTGCGAGCGAGGTATTATGACCGCTATTGGCGCGATGCGGAAGTGATAGGCAGACTGCCTGCTCTCAGGCGTCCGCCCGAATTGTCTCAACGGCCGAAATGAAGGCGCGAAGCGGCAGCGACCTGCGATTGCCAGTCCCTGGTCCAGCATCTCTCGTGAGGCTGCCAGTGATCTGCGCTACCTGACTGTGCCGGAAAGCAATTCGTCCAGTTGCTCCAACTGTTCCGGCAATGCGGCGGCACTGCCCTGAAGGGCTTCTTCAAGCGCCTCCGTCGACGGATATATTTCGTGGAAGGTTAGCAGCATCTTCCCGCCCTGATCGTCGAAAGTCACAGTCGTGACCGCGCCCTCTTCCCCTTCGTCATTGGTC
Organism: Shinella curvata; assembly: GCF_022899935.1. Classification (GTDB taxonomy): domain Bacteria; phylum Pseudomonadota; class Alphaproteobacteria; order Rhizobiales; family Rhizobiaceae; genus Shinella; species Shinella curvata. The sequence continues at coordinate 62,173 of NZ_JALJCJ010000008.1, read as the reverse complement.
CAGACAATGCGCTCATTTGATACCACCTCAAGATACTTGCCGTAAAAGGCCATCGTCTCCGAGCCACCGGCACCAAACTCCAGTCGATATTTACCGCCGGTGCGGACGTCCATGCGACACGATACGAGCAAAACACCAGTTGCCGATTTAGGCACCCACCAGCGCTGAAATAGCTCAGGCTCGCTCCACGCCCTGAACACCGTGCTCGCAGGCGCGTTGAATGTCCGTGTCACTGCGAGTTCGCGGTCTCCTCTACGCTCGACCAACACGCTGTTCTGGGTGCCGTATGCACTATTGAATTCCTTCATCTGATTTCTCCTCGGCTTGGCGGGCGAGTTTTCGGCGTGACCGCTCTTCATGACGACGTTCCGCAGAGACAGAGTCCGACACGCCACTGAGAAAAAGTCGTCGGACGGCGACTTTCTGCAGGCCCCGCGGCTCCGTCAATCAAAACTTTTGCGCCGCGGTCATGTCTCCTTCGAGGGCACAAAGCTGACGTTGCGAGTGAACAGGAGTTGGCTCGATCAAGATGCCTTCGCCCTCGCCTCGAACCATTTCGAACCGCCGCACCCCCATTTTTTAAAAAGTATCCGCTGAGAGCTGTTCAATGAGCCCTCGCCTTTGGCAAACTCAATTCTTACGGAATGAGTGTAGTGTTTTTACCAATTAGCGAGTTCAAAGATTTCACGACATCTCTGCTGTTAGGTGTTCAACACCTAAGCCTCGCCGGCCGCAAATGTTGCGTTGCGCAGTTTTGCAAAAAAGTATTTCTCAGGTAAGTTCCGCAAACAAACGCAACACGTCCATTGTTGCCTCCCTAGCAAATGGCTCGCTCACGAAATGGGCCATTTGGGCGTTAGGTTTCTGCATATGAAACCTAACGAAATGACGCCAATGCCGCGTCAAAATTCGATGTCAGTTTGGGAAAGTGGTCTGGCGCAAAAAGCGCGACTCAACCCTGTCCGCCGACGGTTTGCTCACGTCTGCCCACAGTCTCCGCTTTCAACCACTCCCACACCGCTCCAACGTCGTTATCATTCAGTCGCTCGGGACTGGACACGGCATACCAGCCGCGCCCAGTATCGAGTACCGCCGGAAAGGGCTGAACCAAGCTGCCGGTCGCAAGTGCGTCTTGAGCAAGGAAAATACTGGCGAGAGCGACACCCTGGCCAAGCTCGGCAGCAGCAAGTGCGATATCGCTGTCGCTGAAATTGGCGCCTCTCCAAACGGAACCCGGCGCAATCTCTCTGTCAGCCAGCCAGTCTGCCCAGCCGATAGGGCCTTCCTCATGGATCAGCGGCATCGTCAGGAGATCGGCTGGCTTACTGAGCACTCGCGCAAGAGCGGTCGCAGCAACGGGCGCGAGGCTGTTGCGAGCGATAAGAATGCTTTCGCTGCCAGGCGGCGGCTCGTGCGCATAAATGATGGCTATATCCACCTCCATCGTCTCGAAGTCTATAGCCGCGCCACTGGTATCCAGCCAAGGTTCGCAGGCCGGGACCGCAAGTTTCAAAGCCGTCAATCGCGGCAGAAACCAGCGCCGTGCTAAATCCCGCGGCGCGTAGATGACGACGCTGCCGGGTTTGCGATAGGGCTCCAGGCGCCGATAGCCCTCCTCCATCATCTCCAGGCACCGGCGCACCGTGCGATGGTAATCACGCCCGGCATCGGTGAGGCGCACCTCCCGGCCGACGCGCAGGAACAGCGGCTGGCCAATCTGCCCTTCGAGCAGGCGCATCTGATGGCTGATAGCCGATTGCGTCACGCCGATTTCCTCTGCCGCTCGACTGAAGCTTTCCAAGCGTGCCGCAGCCTCAAACCCCTTCATGAACTGGGTCGGGGGGATGTGGCGAAACTTCAACATGCATGAATTCCATTCATTAAAAACAGGAATGCTTCTCGTTTGTCTCGACAAATATCGAGATCAATAATGATCGCCATACATGAAAACGGGAGTCAATCATGGATACCACGACACCGCTGCAGCCGAATGCTAAGCTGCGGCGCCCAGGCGAATTCGAGCCGCATGCCAAGACCTGGATGGCCTGGCCGCACCGTGAGGACCTCTATGGCGCACGGTTGCCCGACATGCAGCGATCCTATGCCGAAGTCGCCGCAGTCATCGCGCAATTCGAACCTGTCAGTATGGTGGTCCATCCCGATCATACGCAAACCGCACGCGCCCAACTCGCCGATGCGATCGAGATCGTTGCGCTGCCGATCGACGATTCCTGGATCCGCGATTCCGGACCGACTTTCCTCAAGCGTACCGATGGCGGCCTCGCCGGCGCCTCCTGGCGGTTCAATGCATGGGGCGGCAAACACGCCCCCTTCGATGCCGACGATGCGCTCGCCGGCCGTATTCTGGCCTATGAGGAGGCCGACATCGTCCGATCCTTCCTCCACTGCGAAGGCGGCTCGCTGGCCTGCGACGGCGACGGAACCTTGATCGTCACCGAGACGAGCTTGCTCCATCCCAACCGCAATCCGGGCCTCTCCAAGGCGTGGATAGAGCAGGAGCTCATGCGCATGCTCCACGTCGAGAAGGTCGTCTGGCTGCCCGGCGATCCGCTCGATCTGGAGACGGACGGTCATGTCGATGGCATGTGCTGCTTCGTGCGGCCAGGCGTCGTGATGTTTGAATACAATCCCGATCCGACCGATCTGCACGGCCGCATCCTCGCCGACAATCTGGCGGCCCTCGGAAGCCAGACGGATGCGCGCGGACGCAACTTCGAAGTCATCCCCATCCCGGAAGCCTATGACGTGGAGGCGACCAGCGAGGTCTTCGCACGCTCGTACATCAATTTCGCGCTGACCAACGGTGGGGTCGTGATGCCAACCTTCGGGCGTCCATCCGGCGATGAGGCCAAGGCAGCGGTCGCCCGAGCCTTTCCGGATCGGCGGATCGTGACGGTCGATATGGGTGCCGTCGCCCCGGGCGGCGGAGCCATCCACTGCATCACGCAGGAGCAGCCGTTGTGACCGAACAGGTCCCCAACCTTTCACGCCGCAGTTTTATTGTGGCCGCTGCGGGCCTGGTGCTGCTGCCGGCAGCCCGAGGCCGTGCCGAATTGGAGACTATCGGAATGATAAACGTACCCGCCGAAGCTGACCCGCATGAAAGAACGTGGATGGCTTGGCCGTCGACGCCAAGCATTTACAAAGGCCCGGGCGCCTATTTCGAGAGCATTCAGGAAACGCTTGGCCGTTTGGCAGCGGCTATCGCGGAAAACGAGCCCGTTTCGATGGCCGCCCCAGCGGACCAGCATGCCTTGGCCGCTCGCCTGTGCGGACCGAAGGTCCAGCTCGTCGATATCCCGACCGACGATATGTGGGCACGCGACAGCGGACCTGTCTTTGTTCGCAAGGGAGACGACATCGCAGCCGTCGATTTCGGTTTCAACGGCTGGGGCAACAAGCAGGCGCATCCGCGTGACGGCAAGCTTGCAGCGCAGATCGCCACGTCGGCAGGCGCCGAACGCCTCGAACCGGGTCTCTGCGGCGAAGGCGGTGGCATCGAATATGACGGCGACGGCACGCTTCTCCTCACCGAAAGCTGCTGGGTGAACGACAATCGCAACCCCGGCCTGACGCGTGCCGAGATCGAGAAACGCCTCAAGGCCGTCCTCGGAGTCGAGAGTGTCATCTGGGTGCCCGGCGTGCGCGGGCTCGATATTACCGACGGGCATATCGACGGCTCGCTGCGCTTCGTGGAACCCGGCCTCATCGTGGCCAGCAGCTATCCCGGCGACACGTCGGAATGGGCGCAGGCCCATGACGCGGCCCTCGCGATCCTGGCGAAGACGCGTGATGCACGCGGCCGCACGTTCCAGATTGTCTCCCTTCCCTCGGCAACCCAGGTTCGCTCGACGAGCGATGATTTTTTGAGCAGCTACGCGAACTACTATGTCGGCAACGGCGCGCTCTACACCCCGCAATTCGGCGACAGGAAGGCCGATGCGCTGGCCAAGGACGTACTCGGCCGGCTGCATCCGGGCCGCCGCATCGTCCAACTCGATGCCGATCGCATCTACGAAAACGGCGGTGGCATTCACTGTGTCACGCAACAGCAACCCCGATAACCTGCCTTTAGAAATGGAGAATGACGATGAAACGCTGGCTCGCGCTTGCAACGGCATGCCTTTTCACGACCTCGGCTTGGGCAGAGGAAAAGGTGCTCTACCTTTACTCCTGGGAATCCTATTTCAGCGCCAAGTCTATCGCCGCCTTCGAGAAGGAAACAGGCATCAAGGTTTCCTATGACCTGTTCGATTCCAACGACATTGTCGAGACCAAGATGCTGACCGGTAGATCGGGTTACGACCTCGTCACCGTCAACCTCACACCGCATTTCCTGCGCCAGCTGCCCGTCGGCGTTTGGGCGCCGATGGATCGCGCGCGTCTCACCAACCTCGGCAATCTCGATCCTGCGGTTCTGGCGCGCGGGGCCGAAGTCGATCCCGACAACGCGCATAACGTGCCGTGGATGTGGGGCACGACCGGCGTCGGCTACAATGTCGAGAAGGTAGAAGCGATCATGCCCGATGCGCCGGTCGACAGCCTGCGCATGGTCTTCGATCCCGAAGTCGTCGAGAAATTCGCGTCCTGCGGCGTCGGCATGCTCGACGATGCCGAGCAGGTTCTGGGCCTCGCCCTCATATATCTCGGGCTGAATCCGGACACGACCGACAAGGAGGAACTGGAGAAAGCCGTCAAGGTTGTCTCCAAGGTTCGGCCATATGTACGCAAGTTCCACAGCTCCAGCTATGTCAACGACCTCGCCAGCGGCGACCTTTGCCTCGCCATAGGCTTTTCCGGCGATATGCTGATCGCTACCAGCCGCGCGAAAGAGGCAGGCAAGCCGTTCAGCATCGCATATCGCCTGTCGAAGGAAGGCAATCTCGTCTGGTCGGACGTCCTCGCCATCCCGGCCGACGCAGCCCATCCTGAAGCCGCGCACGCCTTCATCGACTTCTTCATGCGCCCGGAAATCGCCGCGATCGCGGCCACGGAGACCGGCTTCTCCACCGCCAACAAGGCCGCACTCGCCTTGCTGGACGAGAATCTGCGAACGAACCCAGATCTCTACCCCTCGGATGAGGTACAAAAAAGACTACATCTCCCAAGGGCGCTGAGCCCGAAGGCACTGAAAATGTGGACCTTTGCATGGGACCGCGCAAAAGGTGTGCGATAGCCTCGTCAGAAGGATTTTTCCTCTCGCAGTAGAACAATGCGTCAAAACTGAAGGCTAGGCCGGAGCGAAAAAATCACTCCGGTGAGCCCAAGAGCGCTGAAGAAGGCTATTAATGAAGCTTGTCGAAGCGTCGATTGCAGAACTGCGCGAAGCGCTCCAGATAGCCGGTCGATGACGGATATGCTCGAACTGCTCGACGTTATCGTCGCCGACGATCCCGAGACGCACGGTGACCTCCGGCGCCGCCAGACCTGGGTCAACATCCCCAAGGCCTCCGAGGCCCGGCCGTCGTCCTATCCGGATATTGCCGTAACCGCGAGCCTTGCCGGCAAGCGCTTCGGCCTGCCGGCGATGTATATCAATGCCGATCCTGAGGTCGGAACCGGCGAAACGGTCGGGATCGGCGGTGCGACCGGCCAGAAGACTGCAACCCGCGCCTCGATGATTGTGCTCTGCAATGCAGCGCGTGCCGCACTTGAGGCGGCGGGGGCCGAGATGGTGGTCACGGATTTCCCTGTTGTCAGCAATTACGAGGGCGACCAGGCCGACACCCCATCGCGCCCACACGGTCCTCCATACGCTCGCATTCGTCGCCTTAACGCGATCTGAACCCGCGCCCTCTCGTTGACGAACTTCTATGTCCGTATGAATGGGCGAAGCTTTGAACGGGACCGGTTCTGAAACAGTTTGACGTCTTCAAGCTTCTCTTGAAGCCAGATAGTTCGTCGCAATCTCCCGCAGTCTGTCTCGGCCGAACCAGGCGCCATGACCGCCATGGACGACGCCGACGTCAAGCTCTGAAAGACGCTTCATCGTAACCTTGTAGGCTTCGATATCGCATCCCGGCAAATCATCCACGAGGCCGCCCTCATATATGGCGTCCCCACTGAAGAATTCCCCCGTCCTTTGGTCGAGCAGACCGATGGAACCGGGAGAATGGCCGGGAAGATGCAGAACCATGTAACTGGCGTCGCCGATGTCGATAACGTCGTTCTCCGCCAGGATTCTGGTGAGCGGAGCCGGCGATATTTTGTAAGCTTCCGGCGTCATGCCCGTGGGGGCTGCTGCGGTCAAAGCGCCCGGCTGCTTGCGAAAATACTCGGCAAGTGTTTCCGCATCCGGCATGCGCGCGAAGGCCTCGGCTTCGGCCACATGGCCCAGCCGGATATCGAACTCATGAAACGAACCGACGTGATCGACGTGCACGTGGGTCGCCACCGCAACTAAGGGCTTGCCTGAGCGTAGGTCCAACGCGCTCCTGAGATGATCGAGACCCATGCCGAAATCGATGACGAGGTCTGCATCCTTGCCGACGACGTGGAACATGTTCGCCTGGAAGAATTTATGGACATGCGGCTCGTAAATCCGGGTAACCCGATCCGAAATCACATCCTTTGAAAACCAGTTCATATTGCTCAAGGTCGCCTCGCTCAATGCAGCAACTTACCGAGGAAGCGCTTCGTGCGCTCGTGCGTTGGCGCGGAAAACAGGATGTCGGGCGTGTTGCGCTCGATAATCTGGCCGCCATCCATGAAGACCACTTCGCTGGCGACCTCGCGCGCAAAATTCATCTCATGCGTGACACAGACCATGGTCATGCCATCAGCGGCGAGCGAAATCATCGTGTCTAGCACTTCCTTGACCATTTCGGGATCGAGCGCCGAGGTCGGCTCGTCGAACAGCATGATGCTGGGGTTCATGCAAAGCGCGCGTGCGATGGCGACACGCTGCTGCTGGCCGCCGGAAAGCTGGCCAGGATATTTGTCGGCTTTTTCCGGAATGTGCACGCGTTCGAGATATGTCATGGCGATCTCGACGGCCTGCTTCTTCGCTAGCTTGCGCACCCAGCGCTGAGCAACCGTGCAGTTTTCCAGAACCGTCAGGTGCGGAAACAGGTTAAAGTGCTGGAAGACCATGCCGACGTCGCTGCGCACACGATCGATGCGCTTGAGCTGGCTGGTCAATTCGACGCCGTTGACGATGATCGAGCCCTCCTGATGCACTTCAAGACGGTTCATGCAGCGGATCAGCGTCGATTTGCCCGAGCCCGATGGACCGCAGATGACGATGCGTTCGCCCTTGTTCACGGTCAGATCGATGCCCTTGAGGACCTGGAAGGCGCCGTACCATTTGTTGACGCCGGCAACCTGAATTGCGGTTTGCGTGTTCATATCCTACCCGTGGGTTTGCCGCGATCAGCGATAGCCGCGCGAAAGCACATATTCGATGCGGTTTTGGGCAAGCGTCAGCACCGAGACGATGACGAGATAGTAGACAAGGGCTGCGCCGTACCATTCGAGGAAGCGGAAGCTGGTGGCGATCGCGAATTGCGAGACCGTCATCAGTTCCTTGAGCGAGATTACGGTGGCAAGCGACGTGGTCTTCAAAAGCGAGATGAACTCGTTCATCAGCGCGGGAACCGCGATCCTGAGTGCCTGCGGCATGGTGATGACCAGGAAGATCTGCCAGCGATGCATGCCGAGCGCGGCCGCCCCCTCCCGCTGCCCATGTCCCACGGCGGCAAAGGCGCTGCGCAGGATTTCCGCCAGATAGGCGATCTGGATCAGCGACAGCGCCAGGAAGGCCGCGAAAAACGGCGTGAACCAGCCCGCGCGGAAGATTTCGGAAATCTGCGGCAGGCCGTTCCAGACGAACAGCAGCACAAGCAGTGCAGGTGCGCCGCGAAACAGCCAGACATAGAGCGTCGCCAGCCAGCGGGCGGAGCGGCGCGGTGAGCCTGCCATGGAACCAAGCCCCATGCCGAGCACGAGGGAGACGGCCATGACACAGAGGGAGAGGCCGATCGTCAGGAGTGCCCCCTTGAAAAGGGGGGCACTAAAGATCGCCTGCAGGAAGAGATCGAGCTGGAACAACGGAAACCGCCTATTGTCAGTTTACGTCGTGGGAAACGTCGGTCGAGGTTTCCGGCAGGTTCCATTTCTTGAGAAACGCCTTCATCTCGCCGCTCGCCTGCAAGGCCTCGATCGCTTCCTTCAGCATCTGCCGGTCGCTATCGCTTTTGCGCAGGTAGATGCCGTAGTTCTCGCTTTCCTCGTAGGTATAGGGAATGGCCAGCCGGCCCGGCACCTGCAGCATGCGATAGGCAGCGGTTGTGTCCTGCGTGATCGTGGCGGTCGCGCGACCGACCAGGATCTGCTCGATGACGCCCGACGCGGACGGATAGGTCTGCGCCTGGATCGGTTCCTTGCCGGCAGCTTCCAGTTCGGCATTGAGGTCGGCGACCGTCTTCTCGTAGGTCGTGCCGGCTTCGATCGCCATGATCTTGCCACTGACATCGGCCGGGACTTTCGTCTCCGTGTCGCTTGCTGCCGTGACCAGCACGACGTGTGAGCCGAAATACGGAATGCCGTCGTATTTTTCGAGGCGGGCCGGCGTGATCATGATGCCGCTCGCGACGAGGTCGCAACGCTTGGAATCGAGTGACGGAAGCAGGCCCTTGAAGTCGCCGACGACATATTCGGCCTTCGCACCCCACCGTTTGGCGATCGCGTCCATGACATCGATCTCGAAGCCGACAAGGTCCTTGTCGCCCGGATTTTCATAATATTCCATCGGCGGGAATTCGCCGCTGGTGCAAATCTTCAAGACGCCACCCGATACGAAATCGGGCTTCTGGTCGGCGGAGAGAGCCGTGCCGGCGCTGAGCACAGAGGCGAGCATGGTGCCTGCCAAAAGCGACATTTTCATTCCCAGTTTTGCATTCATCATGGTCGTGTTCCCTTGTCTTTGATGTCTTGCATCGGTGTTTTATGAAGTCGTATACGAGTGCCTTTCGCAAACAAGCTAAATGTTTTCCCGCTGAAATCGCAGAAAAACTAAACTGTCTGATCAGCCGACGGCGTTGAGAATCTGGCCGTATGTCTCGGTGTCGAATGCGGGGAGGATGAGGGGCTCGACATGTCCGTCCCGGCGCGCCGTGAGCACGTATTGCATCATCGCTTCATTGCTCGGCATTTCGAAAACCTGCATGAAATCATAGGTCCCAAGCAGGGCGTAGAAGGCGATCGACCGCCCGCCGAGCGCTGCAACGCGGTCCTCGCTGACCTTCCGGCGCTTGGCACTATCGGTCAGTTCGGCAAGCCCCTTCTGCGTCAGGCGCATCAGCGAAACGTACTTCTGGATCTCGCTCATGCCTTGGAATTCCTAAGCTTCTTCAGGCCTTCGAGCACCGCTGCGGTATCGGTCAGCGCGCCGAAAATGCCGTTCTCGACGGTGACCATGTGCAGGGCGGCCTCATGGGCATATTGATCGCCGCTGGCGCAGGCATCCGAGATCGTCAGGCACTGGAAATTCCGGTCGCAGGCTTCGCGCAGCGTCGTGTGCACACAGACGTCGGTGGTGCAGCCGGAAAACAACAGATGCGTGATGCCCTGCGCACGCAAGACATGCTCGAAATCAGTGTAGGTGAAGGCGCTGTTGCAGGTCTTGTCGACAATGATGTCTTCCGGTCGCACATCGAGTTCGGGAACGATCTGGAAACCGGGGCTCGACCGCAGCAGCGCCGTCGTGCCCTCAAGACCCGACCGCTGCCGGCGCCATTTTTCATAAGGGGTCATATCCGCGAGGTCTTCGCGGTAACCCTGTCGCGTGTGGATGATCTGGATGCCCGCCTCACGGCAGGCAGCGATGAGCTGGTTTACCGCGGGAAGGATCGCGCGCAGCGGTGCGGGATCATATCCCTGCTTGGCGAAATAACCCGTGGTGGAAAGGAAATCCTCCTGCAGATCGATGACGATAAGCGCTGTTTTGCGCGCATCAAGATTGCCGTCGTAGGGATAGTCGAATGGTTTTGCCGAGATCATGGACACGCTCCTCTTTGTCGATGGGATAGCACCCCTGACAGTTTTAAAAAATCAATTTAAAATCACCGATATCGTTCTATAATGCTAAACGATCAGTCGGATATCGAGATGAGCCGCCTTCCGCCCTACCTGCAATATCTGCCCGCTTTCGAAGCGACTGCGCGCCTCGGCGGTGTGCGCCAGGCGGCGGAGGAACTGAACCTCAGCCCGAGCGCCATTTCGTTGCAGCTCAAGAAGCTGAGCGACGCGACGGGGATCCTCCTGTTCCGCAAGTCCGGCCGGAATGTTGCCCTCACCCAGGCGGGCCGAGATTTTTCGCAGACCGTAGCGATCTCCTTGGGGCAGCTCGATACGGCGACGCGGGCATCACGGAAGCTAACCTCCGGCGACCAGCCTGCGTCGCTGTCGGTTTCCGTGCCGACCGCGCTCGGGATTGCCTGGTTGACAGCAGCCATCGTGGATTTCGCGCAGTCGCACTGCATTTCCAACCTCACCATCAACGAGGCGATCACCGCCGCGGAGGTGGATTGGGCGGAGAACGATCTGGCTATTGTCTACGACAATCCGCCGTTCACCGGAAAATACTGGCGCTCGCTCAGCGAGGTTCGGCTCTGTGCCGTATGCTCGCCGACCCTGTTTCCGCGGCTCGACCTGCGCAATCGCGAAAGGAAGCTGAGTTCGGTCGCACTGCTGCATGAAGATGACGGTGGGGAATGGGCAAAATGGTCCGTCGCCGCGCGGATCGCCCTTGAAGGCAATACCCGTGTCCGGGTGACTTCGGTCGCACAGGCTATCGCCTCCGCCGTTCAGGGCCGCGGCGTGGCGCTGGTCTCGGATGTCCTGACGCGAAACTATCTGAGCGAAGGGCGGCTTATCCAGCCGTTTGCCACCACGATCAATGCGGCGCGGGAATATTATATCGTCTGCCCTGTCGATCGTGCGAGCGACCCTGTCCTACGCGCGCTGGCCGATCGTATTGTCGAGCAGCTACGGCCGGGCCGTGACCAGAATGCCTGATCCGTTGAACGTCAATTGAGGGAAGAGACCGATGGCGCTGCCACCCCTTCATGCATTTCGCGTCTTCGAAAGCGTCGCGCGGCTCGGCAATGTCAGCGCGGCGGCGGCGGAACTGCATGTTACGCCCGGCGCCGTCAGCCAGCAGATCCGCGCGCTCCAGGTGACGCTCGGGGTCGACCTCTTTCAAAAGCGTGGCCGGCAATTGGCTTTGACGCCGAGCGGAAGCCAGCTCCAGCGCTCCGTGGCCAGCGCCATGGATGCGATCCATACCGGCGTGCGTCAACTCTCGGCGCAAAAACATGGCGCGGCAAAGCAGGCGCTCACCATCTCCATCCCGCAGGTGCACGGCGTCGCCTGGCTCGCCACGCGGCTTTTCACCTTCATGGCGGAAAGCCCGAATTTTCAGTTGAAAGTCCTTACCTCCAGCCATTTCCACGGCGTCGACTGGCGCAAGACGGATGTCGCGATCGTCTACGGCATGCCGCCATGGCCGGGCTTTTGGTGGCGCTTGCTGCATGGCATTCACATGACGCCGGTTTGCAGCCCGCAACTCCTGCGCGGTCCGAACGCGATCCGCCAGCCCTCGGACCTCGCTTATCACAGGCTGCTGCACGAGGATGACGGCTCGCAATGGCGACGTTGGCAGGCCGAAGCCGGCATTCCCTATGCGGGGGAATCCGACGTGCATTTCGACGACTTCGGCATCGTGCTCCAGGCCGCCCGAGACGGATTTGGCGTCGCCCTCAGCGACGAAGTCGTGTCAGCACGCGATCTCGACGAAGGCCGGCTGGTGCAGCCGCTGCGCCTGAGCGTGCCGGCCCTCCACAACTACTATTGCATTTGCCCGGAAGCGAAGCGTGAAGTCGCCGAGGTCAGCTCCTTCGTCAACTGGCTCATCGAAGAAGCGGCCTCGCCACTAGGATCGCAGGCAGTCCAACACAACGTGTCCATCTAGTCTCTTGAAGGGATGTGAACCGGCGACCCCTTCAATCAAAGCCGGGACACAAAAGGTCAGCTTACTTCTCGCTGCCGACGATCATGTCCGCATCGATCGAGTATGTGAGAGTTGATTGCCACTGAGAACTGACGCGAGCGGGGATTCTGATAAAAAGTTGGGCTGGTTATGCGTTAAGTCCAAGGCTGTTTCGACATTCGATGGGACTGAGGGCGCCAAGTGATAGCTTGATGCGCTTTTCGTTGTACCAATGGACGTAGGCGTCCACCTCTCTGACGAACTGCTCGATCGTGTTCGCCCCCCAGTCTCTTGGATAGAAGAGTTCTGTTTTCAGCCGACCGAAGACGCCTTCGCAGGCGGGGTTGTCTTGCGAATAGCCCCTGCGGGACATTAAGCGGACCAACTTTGCATCGCCTATCCTGGTAAGCCAGCCCGAGGGCGTCACTCCAGTTCGGCAACACACGCTTTTAACACTAGCCGAGCAGGCCCTCTGCAGCGGCGTAATCCGAAAGGACATCTTTCATATCCCTATCGCAGTGTCGCGGTAGGAGAGCTCTGGTCGAGATTGCGTCAAGGTGATGCGTCATCAATGTTGCGGCAGGCTCGGTTTCCGCAGCGATAAGATGCGTAAGAATTTGCCGGTGCTCCGACACGGCACAGTCAGAAGAGTGTGGCCGGCCGTAGAGCGCGAGGATGAGAGAGCTCCGAGCAACCGTTTCATTTACATATCTGATCAGGCTGGCATTCTCGGTCATCTGCGCGAGGATGGTGTGGAATTCGCCGGCGAGCCGGATCGAAACCGCATGCTCCGGCTTGGCCGCCTCTTCTGCCGCGATATGCGCGGTCAGCGTTTCGATCTGCGCTTTTGTCAGCTTGCCCGAAAGGGATTCCACCACGAGGCGTTCGAGGGCCATACGAGTAAGGAAAAGATTGAGGCCTTCTTCCAGCGTCGGTCGTGCAACCGTCGCACCCTTGTTGGGCGTCAGGTCGACCAGGCCTTCCTCGCTAAGCCGGACCAGGGCTTCGCGAACCAGCGTGCGGCTGACCCCAAGACGCTCGCCGAGCAGGTCTTCCGGAAGCTTCGCTCCGGGAAAAAGAGCCTGATCGAGGATCGCGCGTTTCAAAGCGCGATGGACAGCCGGGGAGCGCCCACGGTTGGAATTGGCTGTTTTCGGCGCCATGCGGCAATCTCCCGTCCCGAAAATACGCCCGCAAATTGCATGCACCGGCCCGGCATGTCCATGGTGAAAGCATCAAACATGTCGATGAACCATAATATAGCCAACACAGATATTTTATCCAAGGCACGGGCGTGCCGGGTTGCGTCCTAGGACGCGAAGATGCTCTCCAGCTTGCTGGCAGGAGGCGGGGCGTAGCCACCAAGACGGGAGGTGCGCATCTTGAGCCCCGCCATGGCTTCCGCCATCTTCACCGCGCAGGAAACACCGTCCAGAACGGGCAAGCCGTGTTCATTTGTAAGGTCGGCGGCAAGGCTTGCCATGCCCGCGCAACCGAGCACGATGGCCTCGGCACGGTCCTCGCTCACGGCAAGGCCGATCTCGACACTGATTTTCTGACGCGCATTGGAACCAGACTGCTCCAGTTCCAAAACGGCGACTTCCGAGGAGCGCACGCGGGCGCAACGGGCATCGAGGCCGTAGCGCGCAAGATTGTGCTCCAATGCCGGCACGGAACGGGCAAGCGTGGTGATGACGGAGAACTTGTTTGAGATCATCGATGCGAAGTGATAGGCGGCCTCGCCGATGCCGATGACCGGCTTGTCTGTCAGGCAGCGGGCGGCATCGAGGCCGGTATCGTCGAAACAGGCGATGATGACGGCGTCGCAATCTGGATTGCGGCGGATCGTGTTGAGCAGACCGGCAAGGCTCATCGCCTCGTCGAAATAGCCTTCTATGGAAACCGGGCCATGGGCCGGATTGACGGCGGTGATGTCCGTGCCGGGAGAGGCGGCGCTGCGCGCCGCCTTCCCGATATGATCCGTCATCGATGCGGTCGTGTTGGGGTTGATGACGAGGATTTTCATGTCAGATTTCGCCTCCGAGGTAGGCAGCCTTGATGCGGTCGTCGTTCATCAGGTCCTTGGAATTGCCTGAAAGCGCGATCGACCCGGTGGAAAGCGCATAGGCGCGGTTGGAAATGGAGAGCGCCATGCGGCTGTTCTGCTCGACGAGGAGGATGGAGACCTTCTCGTCGCGACTGATGGCGACGATGGCGCGCGCGATATCCTGCACAAGCTTCGGCGCGATGCCGAGCGACGGCTCGTCCAAAAGCAGCAGCTTGGGACGGGCCATCAGCGCACGGCCGATCACCATCATCTGCTGCTCGCCGCCGGACATGGTGCTGGCCTGCTGGTGATAACGCTCGCGCAGGCGGGGAAAGCGCGTCAGCACGTTTTCCAGCGTCTGCTCGATCTCCGCCTTGTCAGTGCGGGTGAAGGCGCCCATCAGCAGGTTGTCCTTCACCGACATCAGCGGGAAGGCGCGGCGCCCCTCCGGAACCATGGAGATGCCGCGGCGCACGATCTCGGAGGCCGAGGTGCCGTTCAGCTTCTGGCCCTCATAGAGGATCTGGCCCGACTTGACGGGCCTGAGTCCGGTGATCGCGCGCAGAATCGAGGATTTGCCCGCGCCGTTCGCGCCGATCAGCGCGACCGTTTCACCTTCGTCCACATCGATCGACACACCCTTCAGCGCATAGATGTGGTCGTAGTAGAGTTCGATATTCTCAACGCTCAATATCTTGGTCATGGCTTACATCCCGATCGCCGCGTCTTCGGAGCCGAGGTAGGCTTCGATGACCTTGTCGTTCTCGCGGATTTCCTTCGGCGTGCCCTCGGCGATCTTCTGGCCGAAATTGATGCACACGATCCGGTCGCTGATCTTCATCACCGCGGGCATGTCATGCTCCACGAGAAGAACGGTGACACCGCGCTCGTCGCGCAGGCGACGGACGAGGTTGACCATCTTCATGGTCTCGTCGTGGTTCATGCCGGCGAAAGGTTCGTCGAGCAGAATGACTTTTGGGTCAGTGGCAAGGCCGATGGCCATGCCGAGCGCGCGCAGGTGTCCCTGCGGCAGGTTGGAGGCGAGCTCGTTGCGGATTGCTTGCAGGCCGAGGAAATCGACGATGTTGTCGGCCGATGCTGCAAACGCAGCCTCGTCCTCCTTCGCCTGTTTCGTGCCGATGAAGAAGCCGAACAGACTCGCCTTCGAACGCAGGTGATGGGAGACGATAATGTTCTCGCGCACCGTCATGGAGCGGAAGATCGTCGTTTCCTGGAAGGTACGCACGACGCCCATCTGCGCGACCTTGTGGGGTGCGAGGCTGGAAATACGGGTCCCGTTGAAGAGCACTTCCCCTGACGTCGCCGGAACGAAGGAGGAGATCAGCTTGAACAGCGTCGATTTGCCAGCACCGTTCGGGCCGATCACCGAGAGGATTTCGCCCTTGTTGACGTCGAAGCTGACGTCATTCACCGCCGTCAGGCCGCCATAGCGCTTGGTGATGTTCTTGATTTGCAGGATCGGGGTCATGCGCGGCTCTCCTTCTTGTCGAGAAGGCTGAGGACACCGTTCGGCAGGACCAGCATGAGCAGGATCATGACGCCGGAATAGATGAGAAGCTGGTATTCTTTGGCGATCGAGAGCAGATCCCAGCCGAAATAGAGCAAGAGCGTGCCGAGCATCGGGCCGAACACATAGCCGAGGCCGCCGAGGAAGCAGTAGAGCATGAAGTTCACGCTGTCGGCGACCACGAAGGACGACGGATAGATCGACTGCGCGATGGAGGCGAACATAGCGCCCGCAATGCCGCCGAAGAACGACGAGATCGCATAGGCGAGCAGCCGGAGATAGGCGGTGTTGACGCCGATCGAGGCCGACAGCTCCTCGTTCTGCTGCAGGCTGCGGCAGAGATGGCCGAGCCGTGAATTCACGATGCGCCAGAGCACCAGATAGGTGATGATCATCAGCACCACGGCCATGACATAGAAGCCGACGCGCGGATTGGAAAGCGAGCCGAAGGCCGGGATGATCGTCAGACCGAAAAGCGAGAGTTCGCCGGGCTGCGGGATCGATGTGATGCCCTTGGCCCCGTTGGTGATGGGCAGTGCGAGTGCCGAGAGACGAGCGACTTCCGTGAGAACCAGCGTGACCATGGCAAAGTAAACGCCACGCAGACGCAGGATGGGAAAGCCGATCAGCACCGAAATGAAGGCGCAGAAGAGGCCAGCCAGCGGCAGCGTCAGCCAGAAGGAAACACCGGCTTGGGTGACGAGGATGGTCGAGACGTAGCCACCGACCAGTGCATAGGCGCCCTGGCCGATATTGATGCGGCCGATATAGAAGGTCAGCCAGACACCGGCGGCCCCCACCGACAGAAGCGCTACGGAGGTGAGCGTGTAGTAGAAGTCCCAGCGACCCGTTGCGCTGATGAACATCGGCACGAACACGAAGACGACCAGGAGGAAGGCCGCGAAGCCCATTAGTTTTTTAGCGTTCATGACCTTAACCCCACGGCTTGCCCATCAGCCCCTGCGGGCGGACGGCGAGGAAAATCATCAGCGTGGCGAAGATGACGAGATAGGTGATGTCGCCATAGGCCGAAAGCACGGTGAGGCCGACGCTCTCCATCATGCCAAGGATGAAGCCACCGGCGATCGCGCCGGAAATCACACCTGCGCCGCCAATCATGATCATCAGGAAGGCCTTGATCGAAGTCGGTCCGCCCATGCCGAGATTGACGCCGGTGATGGTGACGAGCAGACCGCCGACGAGACCCGCCAGCATGGCGCCGAGCGCAAAACCGATCATCGAATAGCGGGCGACGTTCACGCCCATCAGTTGGGCGGCCATCTTGTCCTGGGCAAGCGCGCGCATGGCGCGGCCGGTCTTGGAGTAGTTCATGAAGGCGATGAAGACCACGATCAGCAGGATGGCGAGCACGCCGATCAGAATGCGGTCATAGGGCATGATGATGCGCATGTCCCAGTTGAACACGCCGTTGACAATCTTCGGCACACCGCGCTGCTTTTCACCGAAGAACAGCAGGATGACGGCATCGAGGAAGAACGCGACGCCGGCTGCCAACAGCATGGTCGATTCATCGCGCTTGGAGCGGCGCACGACCGGGGCGAACAGGAATTTCTCGATGGCCGCTCCCATGATGGCGAGCACGATCGCGGATGCGAAGAGGCCGACGATGAAGGGCAGGCCGAGCTGCACCACGACCGTATAGGTGACGAAGCCGCCGAAGACGTACATCTGCCCGTGGGCGAAGTTCAGAACGTTCATCAGCGAGAAGATCAGGGTCAATCCGAGGGCGATCAACGCATATTGCGCCCCGAGATAGAGACCGTTGGCGATTATCTGTTCCATCGTGAGCCTCCAATGGAAGGTTCAGGCAAAGGGAGACCCGGCCGGACCTGATGTGCGTCCGGGTCTCGTTTCTTTGATTGCCTAGGCTCTGATCAGTCGACCTGGCCGACGAACAGCGTCTCGAACTTGCCGCCCTTGTATTCGTTCACGACAAGCGGGACGGAGACCTGGCGCTTCTGGCCGAAGGAGGTCATGCCGACATAGCGCAGCTTGGCATCGCCCTTCATGAAGGGGTTGGCGGCTTCGAACGTGTCCATGGTCTTCTTGTATTCCTCGACATTGTCGATCGCCGCAGGGTTCGCCTTCAGCGTTTCGATGATGTATTCGAGGGCGTAGACCTTGGTGTTCGACTCGTCGTTATATTCGCCGAACATCTTGGTGTAGCGATCGACGAATTCCTTCATCGTGTCGCTGGCGAGTTCCGGTGTCGATGCGCCGCCGACAGAAATGAAGCCCTCGGCAAGTTCGCCCGCACCTTCCTGCAGAACCGTCGCATCCTGACCCGTTTCCGTGGAAATGAAGCCGGTATAGCCGAGTTCGCGCGCCGAGCGGATGAGCTGCGGCGCGTTGGCCGGCGAGACACCCGAGAGAACGAGCAGGTCGGGCGAGGCCTGGATGACCGGCAGCAGAACCGGCGTAAAGTCGGTGGTGTCCACCTGGTAGGTCACGTTTCCGGACACCACTTCGAGTTCCAGCGCCTGAGCGGCGGCAATGCCGGATTCACGCTGGCTGAGCGGGTCGGATTCGTTGGCGGCGACGAAGGCCACCTTCTTCACGCCCTTGTTTTCCTTGAGATACTTGTAGATGGCCGGACCCGACTGGTAATTGGCGACCATGCCGAGGATGGCGTTGGATGCCGGCGCAGTGAACAGTTCCTTGGGGAAGGCGTAGGGGAAATACATGATGCCGTTGTGTTCGGCGACCGGGCGCACTGCTGCCGCGCCGTCATCGACATTCGGGCCGACGACATAGTGCACGCCGTCCTGCGCCATCTTTTCCATGCCGGCGATCGCGCGCTTCGGGTCCTTCTGATCGTCGAAAGGCACGATCTCGATGTCGTAGGTCTTGTCGCCGAACTTCACGCCGCCGAGTTCGTTGAGCCAGGCGGCGCGCGCTTCCATCGAGCGCTGGTTGGAAATACCCCAGGCGGCAGCCGGGCCGGAGGTGACGCCAACGAAGCCGATTTTCAGCTTGGCGTTCTCGGCATGCGCCATCATCGGCAGCGACAGGAAGGTGGCTGCGGCAAGGGCGGAAAACTTCAGGAATGTACGTTTTTGCATGTTGTTCTTCCTCTGGGCCATTGATTTATTTTCTAGTGGCGAGCGGGCCGCGAGGGCGGCCACATCAGGCCTTGGCAAGGGCATTCAATGCATTGTTAACAATCCTGTCAAGTGGTCGTGTACAAAACACAGTGACTTGATCGACAAAATCAATGCTTGTTGGCCGACGAAATCGGCCCTATTTGAAGAGAAGGTGCAGTAGACTGCGCATATCGAGGTATCGCGGTGGTTGACTTGGGGCGTGATAAACTGGTCGAGGTGGACGAAATCGACGAGAGCGATATCGTCGAACGCATTTTTGATGCGGTCGTCGAGCAGAGGCTCCCCCCTGGAACGAAACTCTCTGAGTCAGCGCTGTGCGAAGCCTTTGGTGTTGGACGCATGCGCATCCGGCGGTCTCTTCTGCTGCTGGCCAGCCGCGAGGTTGTCGAGCTTCGCGCCAATCGCGGCGCCTTTGTCGCATCGCCCACGCCCGAGCAGGCGCGCGAAGTGTTCGAGGCGCGCCTTGCATTGGAGCCGAATATCGCGCGCCTCGCTGTCCAGCGCGCCAGCGCGGACGACATCGCGGATCTCGGCCGCCTTCTGGAAATGGAGTATGTGGCACACAAGGGACACCAACGGCACGATGCGATACGCCTTTCGGGCCAGTTTCACACCTTGCTCGCACAGATCGCTGGAAACGCCATCCTTATCCGCACGATGAAGGAACTCGTGACGAGAACCTCCCTGATCATTGGTCTTTTCGGCGCTCCGGGCCTCACCAACTGTCGTGACGACGATCATGCCGCGATCGTCAACGCTTTCCAAACAAGGGATGCGGACAAGGCGGCTTGGATGATGACGCTACATCTGAAGCACATCGAGAGCCATCTCCAACTGGACACCAAGCGCCAAGAGGAGGTCGACTTAGTTCAGTTGTTCACGCAGGAAAACTCGTTGGGCAATCACTAGTACTTTCATCCAGTCGGGGAATTTTTACGGGAGTACCGCCCTCTAAGCTCAAATTGTTGCCGACATTGGCTGTCTCCTAGCTTCTCAGGTTTTACAGCAAAAAGGTCATAATGAGCGATCTTTTCTCTCCTTGGATGAAGCTTGGCTCGCAATCGAACCACAAGAACGATTGCGCGTGACACGAACAGCACCAGCTCTCCACCCCTATACATCGGCATTTGTGCGAACGGATGAGACTTCCGGTACTCCGGACGGCGCATTTCTGAGAGCGTCAACAATCGCAGTTGATAAGGCTCACCGACTTATTCAAACGCCCATCGCACACGGATATCGCGCTGGAAACTGCGGACGCCGGACACGAAGGATCTCATTCAGACCCATGGCCACTAACCCACCCGTCGTGGTCTATGATGCCTGCGTCCTTTAGCCAATTCAGCTGAGCAACGTCCCGGTCCAGTGCGCCTTCGACGGTCTTGTTGAAGCACGCTGGATAGACGATGATGATTGGGTCCGAAATCGCCGGACTAGTGTCTATTAATCCGCTGCGCCACTATGACCGCAGACATACGATCATGGAAGGGAAGCGGCATGCCGTCACGTTTCGTTCGTCCGCTCTGCCTATTTCGTGCGCTTGCTGCTGCATCCGCGATGATCGCCTTCACCATACCGACGGTTCAAGCGGCGGGAAGTGAGTGCAGCACTCGAGGCGCCGACATCATCAGGCAGGCCTATCCCGATGCGCAACCTGTTTCTAAACGGAAGTTCAGGATTGGAGACGAGACCATCCTGCTGCCAACAGATGTTGGTAACCATCCCCACGAGCTCATCTGCAAGAGGTGGCCTGCCCGGCCAGAGCTGATGCTCGTTGCGGCACCCCTGATGACTAGCCAGTCGGACGATGGAAACACCGGTGATGTCGAACTCCTTGTTCTCGAAAGCGACAGTCTGAAGCTCAAGCAGCGGCTACGCCTTCCCGGTCTTCTCACCGACGATGCCTTTTTCGTTTCACGGGTCGCTTTGGACACCGCATATTACCGGCTTTCAGTCAGCGATCTTGCTTTCGGCCTTCGCATTGAACGGCGCGGAAGTTCAGGTCCCAATCCATTTGGAGAGACCACTCTGTGGCTCTTTGTCATTAACGACGGCGCGCTGAGGCCCGTGCTTGATAACATCGTGGTCGCGGGTCACCAGGGCGAATGGGATACCAACTGCACTGGGCAATTCCAGTCGATAGAGCGCACCCTTGCCATGGGGTACTCTTCGCCAAACAGCTACTCCGACATCATGATTACAGAAACGAAAACAAATACGATCAGCACCGTAGGTCGGGATGGAGGATGTTTGAACAAGGAAACCAAGGCTCAAACGGTCCGTCACCTCTCCTCACGAGGGTTCGTCTATCAAGTCCCCGCAGACCTCAAACGGATTGAGTGATGATCCCGTAGGATCACGAGACCATTGCACCATTCTCGTGGTTTGATGGTATGCCGTTGCGACAAGCCGATGTGTTGTCGCTATGCCTGATGATCGGCAAACTACTCCTCCTCGCCTTCCGTCGCGGGCTCCGTAGCCTCCGCGGCCACCGTTTTCCGGCTAAGCAGCCCCGCGTCCTCTAGCGCCTCAATGTCCGGCAGCTCGCGCAGCGTGTCCATCCCGAACGCGGTGAGGAACTGTTTGGTCGTGACATAGGTATAGGGCGCACCGGGCGTCGGGCTGCGCGGGCCGGAGGCGAGGAAGTTGGCATTGCGCAGGCTGGCGATCGTGTCGCGGCTGATCTCCCTGCCGAAGATTTTCGACAGGTCGCCGCGGGTGATCGGCTGGAAATAGGCGATCGCCATCAGCACCATGGCTTCGAAATCGGACAGTGCGGGCGCCGCGCGCCGCGTCGACGCCTGCGACGCTCTAATCGGAACGGCGAAACGCGAATGCGTTCGGTGCTGCCAGCCGCTGGCGACGAAGACGATCTCATAGGGCCGGCCACGGAGTTCTTCACGCAGGTTGTTGATCAGGAGGTCGATGCTGCAGTCTTTGCCGACGACACGCACCAGCGTCTCGCGACCGACCGGCTCGGCCGAGGCAAAGATCACCGCCTCGACGCGCAGCATCCATTCGCGCCAGCGCAGCTCCTGCGGCAGGTCCGCCAGTTCCCGATCCAGGAGGACTTCGTCCTCTGATGTCGATCTGCGGCCCCGCCGCGTGCTGGCCGCCTCAGGTCCGCTCATGTCACAACCCATAGATCCGGAACGAACTGCGACCTGACAGTTCACGCACCGCGCCAAAGCCTTCCAGCCGGTCGAACGGCCGGGTCGCCGCCCAGCGCGAGAGATTGCTACCGGGCGCCGAGGCGGCGACGGCGTCCTGATCGAGAAGCGCATGGATAACGGCGCCGGCGCGTTTCGTGCGAACCTTTGGCGCTGCCGCACGCAGCGTCTCGGCGCGGCGCGCAATCTCGCCGGCGGTGCGCAGGGCCTCGCCCGTTGCCTCGGTGAGGGCAAGGCAGACGGCACGGGCAAAGGCGGGTTCCCCCGGGCGCACCCGGCCCCTGCCCCCAAGCGTCTTAAAGGCCGGCCCATAGCGCTCGGCCATGAGCAGCGGCACGGCACAATCCCATTTCAGCAGCGCGGCGATCAGCAGATCGGAGAGCATCCAGGCGAGCGGTTCCGCATCCGGCCGCACCGCATGCAGGGCCGTGACCAGGTCCGCCGCGGCAAACGGCGCCGGGCGGCCGGATTGCAGCGCATCGTCGGCATGGTTGACCGCCGCGGTAAGCCGATCGTCCCAGACAAGCCCCAACAACTCGGCAAGCTCCGCCACCGCCTTCGAGGAGAAGATCGGTTTTCGGGTGGAAAGCCTTTTGGTTGCCCAAAACACCCTGCCGGCCGGGCCGGGATCGTCAGCGGCGGCCGTCAGCAGAACGGCATCGCGCAACGCCGCCTCGTCCTCGCTGCGCCCCATCAGCCGGACCGCGACGGCGGCACATTTGAGGGCCCGGCGGGATCGCCAGCAGCCAGCCCAGACGGGCGCGGAGCGGAGCGGACAAGATTGTCCAGTGATTTCAGGGCGATGCCAGCCGCAAAAGCGGCGGCGAGTTCGTCCGGCTCGCGGCCGCGCGGTAGCGTCCATCTGGGCAAGGCGCTTGTGGATGTCCCAAATCATCGACGAAAATGACCAAATCCAGCCTCCGGGGCACTCTGCGCCGCCTCACGGCACGGCGGCTCCCGCTGATGTTTCCGCGACCTGGGCGTCGGCCGACCTCCCCTCCCCTCTTCCCATGGCGGATGCCGCTCTGCCCGCCCAGCTGCGGGATCTCACCGAGCGCGCCCGCGGCTATGTCGAGGCCGCCAGTTCCGCCAATACCCGCAAGGCCTATGCCTCAGACTGGAAACATTTCTCCGCCTGGTGCCGGCGCCAGAACCTGTCGCCCGTGCCCCCGGACCCGCAGGTTGTCGGCCTCTACATCACCGCCTGCGCATCCGGAACGACTGAGCGTGGGATGAAAGCGAACACAGTCTCGACTATTGAGCGGCGCCTCGCCGCCCTCGGCTGGAACTATGCCCAGCGCGGCGCGCAAAAACTCGATCGCAAGGACCGGGCGATCGCCACGGTCATGGCCGGCATTCGCAACAAACATGCGGCCCCGCCACGCCAGAAGGAAGCGATCCTGCCGGAAGACCTGATTGCCGTGCTGGAGACGCTCGGCAGGGGTTCCCTGCGCGGCATACGCGACCGCGCTATGCTGCTCCTCGGCTTCGCTGGTGGCCTGCGCCGCTCGGAAATGACCGGCCTCGACCTTGGCCGCGATCAGACGGAAGACGGGCGCGGATGGATCGAAATCTTTGACAAAGGCGCGCTGCTGACGTTGCGTGGCAAGACCGGATGGCGCGAAGTCGAGATCGGCCGCGGCTCGTCCGATGCCACCTGCCCCGTCGCCGCGCTTGAGGCCTGGATAAAATTTGCAAGGCTCGCGAAAGGCCCCCTCTTCCGTCGCGTGACCGGGAAAGGCAAGGATGTCGGGCCAGATCGTCTGAACGACCAGGAGGTGGCACGCCTCGTCAAGAAGACCGCGCTCGCTGCCGGCGTGCGCGGCGATCTCTCCGAGGCTGAGCGCGGCCAGATGTTTGCCGGCCATTCACTACGCGCCGCTCTAGCCTCCTCGGCCGAAGTCGACGAGCGCCATGTGCAAAAGCAGCTCGGCCATGTCTCCGCCGAAATGACCCGCCGCTACCAGCGGCGGCGCGACCGGATCCGCGTCAACCTCACCAAGGCCGTAGGGCTCTAAACGTAATCGATTGCCCTTCCAACAGCCCGCACCTATTCTGCGCCAATGAACCGTTTAAGCATCAGGTACAAACTCGACGATGACGGCTCCGGTGAGCTTTTCGCTACTTTGAGCGCGGGCGACTTCTCCGGAAAAAGTTCGGCTTGGATTGGCGAAGACGATGTTCGCGAATTCATAAGCGCTCTCGGCGCCTTTCCAATTGAGCCCGCGAACGAGCCGCTCCTTCAAGGCGGCTACTGGGGAGACGGGCGCCTTGACCAAGTGCATGTCCAGTTGAAGATCGAACCAACAGGACCTCGCGGCTTCCTGCGCGTGAGCGTGGATCTGGCGACACCCGGCAGCCCCAGCCAGGTCCCCACCCTGCAGCACTCGGTCAGCACCCAGTTTCTCGTCACCTATGGTGATCTGGAGCGTTTCGAAGCGTCCCTTCGCGCACATCTAGCTGGCGACCAGCGAGAAGCTGTTCTGTTTCAGTTCCCCACATGAGACGACCTTAGCGCCCCGCACGAGATCATTGAGATCATAACGAACCGTTAACCATATGGCTGCGCGGCAGCTAGTTTATCCGTGTCCGCCGCAAGGCGCGGTCGAAGCCTGATACGGGACAGCTTCTTTCCGACTGGCGAGCAGGATAAGCTGAAAATAAAACCTCTCTAAAACCTGTCTCATCGATGGGTATCGTTGTCAGCTAACTTTGAAAGCGAGGGGCAAAATGAGATTCAAGTCGATCGTCAGCGTTGCGACCGCATGCGCACTTTGGTGCGCGGCGTCCCACGCGCGTGCCGACATCACTTCAGATCTCCTTGTCTGCTCTGACGAGCGGGTGAAGACAGCAATGCTCTCCATCGAGGAACTCACAGAAGCGGAGAGCGCCTGTACTCGCGTGTTGGACGGGGATACGGCTGAACAGGAGCGCGAAAAGGCCGCGTTTTTCCGCGGCCTGCTCCGCTTCCTGCAACTCATGCAAAACAGTGCGTCATTGCAGCCCAACGCCGACGGATCCCTACCCGATTTCAAGCTCCCTACCATCAAGGACGTGTCCCCTGCCCTCTCCGACATCGAGACAGCACTCGCCATAGCAGGACCGCTGAAGACCGAGGCGTTGGCGCTTCGCACGACCATCTATCAGACGATCGGCCAGTCCGATGCGGCCGCAAGCGGGATAGAGCAAGCAATGAAGGAGGAGCCAACCGACCCGACGGCGCTTGTTCAGAGATCGCTGGAGACTGAACGCACGGGTGATCTGGAGGCAGCGATTTCGGATCTCAACCGCGCCCTGGAGATAGACCCGCAGTTCGGGCCGGCCCTCACCGCCCGTGCATTTTTGCTGCGACGCGTGGGTCACCTTGCCAAGGCACGGGGAGATTTGACCAATGCCATCGCACTTGGGCCTCCCTTCCGCAGGCTGGCGCTCATTCAGAAGTCGGAAATCGAGGCCCGCATCGGCGACCTTCGCGCTTCGTTCGAGGATATTCTTTCAGCAGCGCGTGAGACCGATGACATGTCGGCTGCCGATGCGGGCGCAATGAACCTTGATCTGTTGATCCGCGCTGGTGATCTCGCGTTGGATAGCCTGAAGGATCCCGACAACGCTGAAAGCCTTTACAACGAAGCGGGAAGGCTGGCTCCTGGTGACTGGCGTTGGCAGCTCGGCCTCGCACGCGTCTCCGAAATGTGGGGAGATAGGGAACGAGCCGTGGAAATTTACAAGCGGATTCTGGACGCTACCCATCTGACGCCAGAACTGCTCGAGCGCAACGATGCCGCATGGCGTCTGAACCGGCTGACAAAGCCTTTGCTGAAACGGCGCGCCGGGGAATTCAGTCCCGGTTTCGAGGTTGGGATCGTTCCTGAGAACCGTTCAAAGGATGGCCTGAAGCGCTTGGCATTCGTTATCGGCTCCACCAACTACACCGCGCTTTCCAAACTGCCGAATGCACGGCGTGATGCTGCAGTGATTGCCAATCGTCTGGCAGAAATGGGCTTCGACACGGTGGAGATCGCGGAGGATGTCGGGCGAGAAAGCTTGATCAATATGCCAGCCTATATCGCGAGGCAGGCAGCAGAAGCCGACATCGTGGTTGTCTTCTATGCCGGCCATGGCGTCGAGACCGGCGGCGTCAACTACCTGATCCCGATCGATGCCGCCGTGGCAGACGAGGGGGATTTGCAAGGAAACGCACTTGCATTACAGGACTTAACGGAGGCCGCCAGCAGAGCCCGGAAAGGGGCTCTCGTCATCGTCGACGCCTGCCGGGATGACCCATTCGTCGAGGCAAAGGCGGTAGCCGCATCACGTGGCCTTGCACGCCCTTTGGAAGGCCAAACCCCGGCACATATCAAAAAAGGCCTCGCGGTTTCACCGACCCCGGCCGTGAACAACATTGTTCTTCATTCTACCCAACCCGGCAGCACGGCGGCCGATGGTGATGCGCTGGACAGCCCTTTTGTGATCGCGTTACTTCAAACCCTCTCCTCACCCGGCCTGACCATGGATGAAGTTGTCGCGGGCACAGCAAGCCGTGTCTTGGAGCTCACCAATGGCAAACAGCTGCCCACGGCCTACGGAAGTGCCACGAGCGTGCGCATTTTACCGGAAACCTAAGGCGGCTCCATCACACCGGATGATGAGCCCACGCGCCTAGAGTTGGCGCTGCTGCTGTTCGGCCTGAAGCCTCGCGTGACGAAGACGTTCGTTTTTCTCGTGGCGCCGACGGTGTTCCTCCGCGATTGCTTTCCGCGCGATTTCGGAGGTTCTTTCAAGCGCCTTTCCCCGTTCGGAAGCCGTCGTGGTTGAGCGGGCAGCCCCCGGCTGTTCAAATGGAACCCCGACCGTCTCACCAACGGAGGAGCCGCGAAGAATGGAAACTTGATCAGTGGATGTGATTGCGATGCTGGCCATTTTTTCCCCGCTTGGTGCGGCGAAACGCACGAAGAGGCGAAAAGATGCATGGTCCGCTCGGCATCGTACGCTGGCGTACAAAAATGCGCCCAAAGGGCGCGGCGCTCATGGGAAAAATTGTGATTCAGTTGTCGGATCAGAATGCGCTCGATCGTCTATAGCTGACGAAGGGAGAATATGATGTTGACAATACCAGAGATAATCGAGTGGGGACCGAAGACTTACGTTGCGGTCCGATTGCCTGTGGTCATCCCATTTGGCCAGGAGATGGACCCGGCTTTCGAAGAATTGTTTGACGCGTTCGCGAACGCCGGCGTCGAGCCGGATGGCATCGAGTTCGTCAAATTCAATCTCATTGATATGCCACGCCTCGAGATCGAGGTGGGAATGACGACGGATGCGGCAGTCCCTTTGTCAGGCCGCTTGGTGAGCGGCGTGCTTCCTTCAGGCCGCTATGTCCGCATGACATATACTGGTCCCTACGACGCCCTCTACGACGCGACGGCCATGCTTGTCGGATGGGCAAAGGAAAAGGGGTTGCAGTGGGACGCCAAGAGCACCGAACATGGCGATCGATTTGCCTCTCGGCTCGAGGTCCACGATAACAATCCGTCCACTGAGCCGGATCCGACGAAACTGGTTACGACCTTGCTGTTCAAGCTCGCGGATTCCTAATCATTGCCCGAGAAAGAAGGATGCGGCGCCTCGTCAATCGCCTCCTCTTATCCAGCCCGGTGATGCGGGTATGACGTCTCATCGCTCGATGGTTTCGGCGGAAGCAGTTATGCTTGCGACCGCCGTCCGCGAAAGCGTTGAAGCGGTGGCAATTGCATGTGAACGTCAGCCAGCGCCTCCAACCAAGCTTCAAGCTCGTCCGGGATCGGCTCCATTGCCTCAATCCAAGAAAGCTCACATTGCAACGCCGAGGCTAGATCGATTAGGCGAAGGCGATCGTTGCGGAGGAAGGCGGCAACCTTTGTCTTGCGGCGTGCGACAAGGGTGACGAGTAGATCGCCACGCGGCGAATACGCTTGGTCAGGCCATCGTCGACGCCCTGCTGGAGGTTTTAGACGACCTGACCAACGAATAATGCCTGAAGAGAAGTAGCCTTCAAAGACCACGCCAAACTTCAGGGTGGCATCGCATTTCTTAAGCTCAAATGGCTCGTCCAGAATTGAGCGTCAGGAACTTCGAACTCCTGAAAGGCCTGCAAATCTAGGCCTTTACTGCTGTTAGTCGCAACTAACGCCCATCGAACCAGAGTTGATAGGCCGATAGGCGATGCGAACCAACGGCACGTGCTCGATGAACACGGTGAGATACGCAGCCCCGCACTTTAAATCCAAATTCCATCGTCCCAAAAATAGAAATCATGATTGCAGCCGCTTTGGTTCGGTCGATTCTCCGTGTTCGTCAACTACAGATCGCTACCATTGACCGAGCAACAGGCCTGAATTGACCGAATTCTCGAAACTTTTTTGATTTCAATCAATTAGCCCAGTTAGTCGCGACTAACGACGCGCTACCCTACTCGCAGGCTGTTTTCACCATTACTGCGCAGCAGCGCCATGATCACTGGGCCGAGAGAAAACTCGCCTCGCTCAGTTCGCCGCGTCAAATCTCGTAGGTACCCACCTGCCGAGTTGATTAGAGTGCACGCTCTAGAATGCAGGCCACCGAGACCGCGGCATTTTCGGATCCCATCGCCTCACAGCCATCCTGATAGACTGACGGACTGATTCCCAACATTGACCTCACCAACACAGCGGCCGACATCAAGTCGCGCCAGCCTCCTACGCTGCCGCCCGGCCCGTAGTCCGCAATTTGCGGGCATGACTTCAACAACATGCTGGCGGTCATCATCGGCGGGCTTGGCATGCTCCAGCGGAGGCTCGCGCGCGGCGATACCGATGTCGGCCGGTTCGTAGACGGAGCAGCCGAAGCGGCACATCGGGCTGCGACTCTCACGCAGAGGCTTCTGGCCTTCTCACGGCGGCAGCCACTTTCCCCTCAGCCGCTGGATGCCAACCGAATGGTCGGTGGGATGAGTGACTTGCTCTCCTGAACCCTCGGTGAAACGATTGGTCTGGAGACGGTGTTGGCCGCGGATGCCTGGCAAATCAACGCTGACGCTGCCCAGTTGGAAAGCACGATCCTCAATCTTTGCGTCAATGCACGTGATGCGATGCCGCGCGGTGGCAGGCTTACGATCGAGACATCCAATGCGTTTGTCGATGACCGCTATGCGAAGGAAGCGGGCCTTCAAAGCGGGCAGTTCGTTCTAGTTGCGGTTACCGACACCGGCACAGGAATGGACGAAGCGGTGATGGCACAGGCATTCGACCCGTTCTTCACGACCAAGGAAGTCGGCAAAGGTACCGGCCTTGGTCTCAGCCAAGTGTACGGTTTCGTGCGTCAATCCGGAGGGGCGGTCAAAATCTATTCCGAGCCTGGGCTCGGCACCACGGTGAAAATCTATCTTCCAAGGCATCACGGCGCCACGCCTCATGCCGTAGAGCAGGTGCAGACGCAACAGCCACTGACCGGGAATGCAAGTGAGGTGATCATGGTCGTCGAGGACGACCCGCGCGTTCGCGCTGTTTCGGTGGATGCTCTGCGCGAACTGGGATACTCCGTGATCGAACCGGCTGATCCGGCACAGGCATTGCATCTCGTCGAAAAAGACCGCTCCATCTCATTGCTCTTTACCGACGTTGTCATGCCCGGCATGTCCGGCCGCGAGCTTGTCGAACGACTCCGTGAAATCGGTTTGACGGTCCTAGTCCTTTATACGACGGGATACACGCGAAATGCGATCGTCCATAATGGAATTCTCGACCCGAACATTCAGCTCCTTTCCAAGCCCTTCACTATCGAGGAACTGGCGAGGAAGGTTCGTCTGATCTTGGACGAAAACTCTCGTTGAATGGATCGTGCCTATCGCACCGACTTAGGCCGCGGCGTCCAGACGGCGGATGCTGGAATTCTCGAGACAGTTTTGGGATGAGCCGTGACCGATCACCCGTCAAGGCTACTAACCTCTGTGAAGGCGGCCTTACCATACCATGGGCGTTCTCATCATAGAAGACGAGTTTCTCATCACATCCCTTCTCGAAGCCATTATTGAGAGCAATGCCATGAAAGTCTCGACAGTCGAGCAGGCTCTTGCCTATGCGCCTCGCGCCGACATTGCGCTTGTCGATCTGGACCTTGGTGACGGCAACGCCAATGCAGACTGGGTGACGACTGAGCTCGATCGAAAGCCTCGACGCGGCAACCGGCGGCGACACCTTCGTCAACCTCGTCGCGAGTGGCAACAGCGGGGTGCCCGCCTTGACCGCGGTCGATTA
The DNA here is from genome assembly GCF_022899935.1 of Shinella curvata. GTDB lineage: Bacteria > Pseudomonadota > Alphaproteobacteria > Rhizobiales > Rhizobiaceae > Shinella > Shinella curvata. Next base: position 32,023 of record NZ_JALJCJ010000008.1, on the reverse strand, counting down.
TGAAGGTGACGCTCATCTTCTTACCGAAGATCTCGTTTCAACATGAAAAGGGGCTGCGGCTCTGGCTAAGAAAGGAAGAGACAGTTTCAGCCAAACGGGCCAGACAAGCGGTCAGTTTATAAATCGACAGTTCCATGACCAGTGCCACTCCATCGGAAGCAGTTTTCTGCTCCCAAATTTCGTCAATCGCGGCCATCTGGAGCTTGTGTTGAACATCGCAGAATGGGTGTCTGACCAGATGGTGGGCTCTCCAGCACCCTCCCCTTGCTTGCCCAGATTCACAGTGCTCTGGGACAATCGGAAAAAGCGGTCATCTTGTTGGATCGTGGCATCCAAGTTGCCGCGTCGAACATCGAATTCCTCAACGATTTGAGCGTCCTCAAATGCATTGCGTTGCTTGCTGCCGGCGATGGTGGCAGTGCTGCCCGCATGATCGCCTCTATCGATGAACTGGGCGATCACTACCCACTGGATACCGCCGTAGCAATGCACCTGATGGCGGCATCGACCAGGCGAAAACTGCCTGAGGCCCTCGCCAATACACTAGTTGCGGCGGGATCCGATAAAGCGGCAAGTGCTTTGAAATACCTATGTTTCACGTCCGTCGCCAGCATTCTCCTTGAAGAGGGCTCGCGCGAGGCTTTACAATGTGTGTAAGGAGTATCCACGGCAGGGCGGCAGTGCCGACTTTTCAGCGTTTCAGTGCCCCCAAGTGGGGGGTGATCTCCGGCTGACTTGGCCATGCAACATATGATTACCTTTAGGCAACGCTTATAAGAGGCATTTCAGGCCGCGCCGAAGTCGGTTTAGTCGGCAGGATTCGCCAACCCGTACAACTTTATCGCAAGTTTCTGTACGCTTTCAAATAATGTGCAAAGAATCGTCTGTTATGCGGCGAGCGTATCTACGTGAAGACATTTGATTTTCGGGCGGCATGACGCTTGGCACCACGCTGCCTTGCCGGAGATGCGGAGCGCCTGCTGATTTCAGAATTGGTTTGGAGGGCGCTGTGAAGTTCAAAGGCACGGACAAGGCGGACAATTTCGTCGGAAAGGCCAATGTTGCCGACATATTTCAGTTCACGCCGAAGACGCTGAGCGCCTCTGACACGGTATCGGGCGGTAGCGGGACGAGCATCGACAGATTGCAATTCACGGAAGCGGGCACGATCGCTGCCGCAAGCTTCGCCAAGGTTTCCGGCATCGAGCAGATCGTGCTGGCCAATGGCAGCAACAAACTGACCATCACCAATGCGCTGGTCGGCTCCGCTTACGGCGATATCCTGAAGGTGACGGGCGGGTCGGGAAACGACGTGATCAACGCCGCGGGCGTGACCACAGCGACAAACCGCGTGCAGATCATCGCTGGTGCAGGCAACGACACGCTGACCGGTGGTGCCGGTGCAGACAGCTTCAGCTTCACGGCCCCGAACCTGACCGGCAGTGACAGGATCGTCGGTGGCGAGGGCAGCGCGCAGGATCAGCTCGTCTTCACCACATCAGGAACGATCACCGCAGCGGCCTTCGCCAAGGTTTCCGGCATCGAGCAGGTCGTGCTGGCGAACGGCAGCAACAACCTGACCTTGACCAACGCCCTGGTCGGTTCCGCTTATGGTGATGTCCTGAAGGTTACGGGCGGCTCGGGCAATGACGTGATCAATGCCGCGGGCGTGACCACAGCGACGAACCGCGTGCAGATTATCGCTGGTGCAGGCAACGACACGCTGTCCGGTGGCGCCGGGGCAGACAGCTTCAGTTTCACGGCTTCGAACCTCACCGGCAGCGACAGGATCGTTGGTGGTGAAGACAGCGCGCAGGATCAGCTTGTCTTCACCACATCAGGAACGATCACCGCGGCGGCCTTCGCCAAGGTTTCCGGCGTCGAGCAGATCGTGCTGGCCAATGGCAGCAACAACCTGACAGTGACCAACGCCCTGGTCGGCTCGGCCTATGGCACTATCCTCAAAGTGACGGGCGGCTCGGGCAATGACGTGATCAATGCCGCTGGCGTGACCACAGCGACGAACCGCGTGCAGATCATCGCCGGCGCGGGTAACGATACGCTGACCGGCGGTGCCGGGGCAGACAGCTTCAGCTTCACGGCCCCGAACCTGACCGGCAGCGACAAGATCGTTGGTGGTGAAGGCAGCGCGCAGGATCAGCTTGTCTTCACCACATCAGGAACGATCACCGCGGCGGCCTTCGCGAAGGTTTCCGGCGTCGAGCAGATCGTGCTGGCCAATGGCAGCAACAACCTAACAGTGACCAATGCCCTGGTCGGCTCGGCTTACGGCGACATCCTCAAAGTAACGGGTGGGTCCGGCAATGACGTGATCAACGCAGCGGCCGTGACCACCGCCGCCAATCGCGTGCAGATCACCGCCGGCGCGGGCAACGACACGCTGACCGGCGGTGCCGGGGCAGACAGCTTCAGCTTCACGGTCGCGAACCTGACCGGCAGCGACAAGATCGCTGGTGGCGAGGGCAGCGCGCAGGACCAGCTCATTTTCACGACATCAGGTACGGTTACTGCATCGGCCCTCGCGAAGGTTTCCAGCGTCGAGCAGATCGTACTGGCCAACGGCAGCAACAACCTGACCTTGACCAATGCTCTGGTCGGCTCGGCCTATGCCGATATCCTTAAAGTGACGGGTGGTTCGGGCAATGACGTGATCAACGCAGCGGGTGTGACGACCGCCGCCAATCGCGTGCAGATCGCTGCCGGCGCGGGCAACGACACGCTGACCGGCGGTGCCGGGGCAGACAGCTTCAGCTTCACGGTCGCGAACCTGACCGGCAGCGACAAGATCGCTGGTGGCGAGGGCAGCGCGCAGGACCAGCTCATTTTCACGACATCAGGTACGGTTTCTGCATCGGCCCTCGCCAAGGTATCCGGCATCGAGCAAATCGTGCTGGCCAATGGCAGCAACAATCTGACCTTGACCAATGCTCTGGTCGGCTCGGCCTATGGCGATATCCTCAAAGTGACGGGTGGATCCGGCAACGACGTGATCAACGCAGCGGGCGTGACCACTGCGGCCAATCGCGTACAGATCACCGCCGGCGCAGGCAACGATACGATCATCGCCGGTAGCGGTGCCGACACGCTGGACGGTGGTGCCGGCGCGGACACTTTCAGGTTCGCGCCCGTGAACCTGACCGGCAGTGACACGGTCACCGGTGGCGAAGGTAGCGCAATAGACCAGCTGGTCTTCACGACGGCAGGAACAATCGCGGCCTCCGCCTTCGCAAAGGTTTCCGGTATCGACCAGATCGTTTTGGCCAACGGCAGCAACAACCTGACCTTGACCAATACACTGGTCGGCTCGGCTTACGGCGACATCCTCAAATTAACGGGTGGGTCCGGCAATGACGTGATCAACGCAGCGGCCGTGACCACCACGACGAACCGCGTACAGATCACCGCCGGTGCGGGCAACGACACGCTGACGGGTGGTGCCGGGGCCGATACGCTGGATGGCGGTGCTGGCAATGACATCTTGATCGGCGGCGCGGGCAATGACACCCTGATCGGAGGGACTGGCAAGGACAAGCTCTCGGGCGGCAGTGGCGTTGATACCGCCGTCTTCACGGGCGTGTCTTTGGACTATACGGCTACCTACGATGCCACGGGCCAGCTGACACTGTCGAAGTCGGGCACCGAAGCACTGCTCGATGGCACGGTCGAACTTGTTAAGTTCGGCGATATCGTCATCGATCGCCGAACCGCAGGCGCACCTGTCGTCACTTCCTTGACGTCGAGGGATGGAACGGTGCTGCCTGGGGCCACGACCAGCGACTCGACACTTGTCATAAACGGAACGTCCGGCGCATTCGCACGCGTCGTCGTCTACGACGGCGACATCGCCCTCGGCGTGACCGTGGCCGGAGCCGATGGCAAGTGGAGTTTCGACTATACCGGCGTGTCGCTCTTCAAGGGTGAACATTCGTTTTCGGCCAGTGCCAACTATGGTCATGGCCTGCCAGCCACCAGGGGCACCGGCACGACGTTCACGATCGACAGCCTTTTGTACTGGATCGATCCCAAGACCATGACCACGACGCAGGGTTTCATCATCCGTGGCGCAGAGACTGAAGGCTGGCTGGGCATGTCGGTCTCTTCGGCGGGGGATGTCAACGGCGACGGCTTCGAAGACATGATCGTCGGCGCAGATGGTGCGAACGAGGCCTATGTCATCTTCGGCAAGGCTTCCGGTTTCGGCACGGATATCGGCGGCCGTCGTGTGCTCGATGTCGGGTCGCTGGCGGCGAGCCAGGGCTTCATCATTAAATCCAATGTCGCCGGCGACAAGCTCGGTTATTCCGTGTCTTCGGCGGGCGACATCAACGGTGATGGCTTCGACGATATGATCGTCGGTGCGCCATCTGACATGCTGAATTGGTCCGAAACCCATGTGATCTTCGGCACGGCCTCGGGTATCGGCGCGGATGTCGGAGGGCGCCGCGTGATCGACGTCGGTACGCTCACGGCAGACCAGGGCCTCGTCTTCAAGGGTTGGGGCGCCGCCGGCGCTTCGGTCTCATCGGCCGGTGACATCAACGGCGACGGCTTTGATGATATGATCATCGGCGGTCCATGGAGGGCTACGTCCAATCCCAATGACTATGCGGGTTGGACATATGTGGTTTATGGCTCCGCGTCGGGCTTGGGCATTGTTGACGGCGATCGTCGTGAACTCTACCCCGGCGATTTAACAACCGACAAGGGTTTCTCCATCGAGGGCGTCACACAATCCAGATCCGGTTGGTCCGTATCGTCGGCTGGCGACATCAACGGCGACGGCTTCGACGACCTTATCGTCGGCGCTCCCTTTGGCGACCTCGGCGGCTTTCTGGCTGGCGAGGCATACGTCGTCTTCGGAACCGCGAGCGGTCAGGATATCAACCTGGCCACTCTCGGTGCTGGCCAAGGCTTCATCATCAAGGGCGCCCAGAACAGCCGGCTGGGCTATTCGGTTTCGTCGGCAGGCGATATCAATGGTGATGGTTTTGACGATCTCGCCGTCGGCTTGCCCGCCGCCTTCGTAAACGGCAAATACATGGCCGGCGCCGTGTTCGTGCTGTTCGGCAAGGCGTCCGGTTTCGGAACCGATGTGGCCGGTCGGCAGGTGATCGATGTCAATCAGACAACGGCAGCTGACGGCGTCCTCATCGCGGACGAGGAGTATGAGCTTAACAACGGGGCTTCCGTCTCGTCTGCCGGCGATGTCAATGGTGACGGCTTCGATGACATCATAATCGGCGCGAGTGGCAATGGTTATAGTGGGGCAATGGCAGGCCAGGCCTTCGTGATCTTCGGCAAAGCCTCCGGTTTCGGTACCGACGGCGTTATCAGCGCCCGCTCGTTGACCCCTGACCAGGGCTTTACCATCGATGGAAGCGCGGAAAATGACGGCGCAGGCTCTTCGGTTTCCTCGGCGGGCGACATCAACGGCGATGGCTTTGACGACCTGATCGTTGGCGCCCCCTTTGCCAATGCAAGTGGCGGCTCGACCGGCGAAGCCTATGTCCTCTATGGCGGCAACGTCGGTGGCAGCACGACACCGATCGTTCGCACCGGCACGGAGGCTGCGGAAATCCTCATGGGTGCCGCCGGCAACGACACTCTTACTGGCGCCGGCGGGGCCGATATCTACCGTTCAGGCGCCGGCAACGACCGGATCGTCATCAAGGACGCCAGCTTCCGACTGATCGATGCCGGCAACGGCAAGCAGGATATCGTCGCTTTTGACGGAGGTGGATTCACGCTCGACGCTCGCGACTTCTCCAATAGCCAGTTGACCGGCATAGAAGGCTTCGACCTTACCCAGGGCGACAACACCCTCAGATTGACCGCAAGCGATATGTTCCACTTCTCGACCACGGGACATAGCCTGTTCACCGGTGCAGACAGCCATAAAAATCTCGTCATTGACGGCAACAGCGGCGATACGCTTGAAATGTTCGACACAGGTACCGCCAATGCCGGCTGGGTGGCAGCCGAGTTCAATCGCAAGCTCGACGGCACGGATGGTGGTAACTACACCTTCGCCAACCTCGTCGAGGACGGAAGCAACAGGGTCGTCGCCTCGATCGCAGTCGATAACGATATGACGCTCATCCTGTGAGAGGAGGCCGAATCAGACGGACCGGTTTCGTCAACTCACTGTAAAAGCGGGCCGGGGTATTCCCATTCAAAAAAATCCGACCTTTGATCAATGAGAGGGAACGGGCGCGCTGATGGAATTTACCGATGGATATGCCACGGGGATGATTTTGGACGAGCAGTAAAAAAGCTCTCGAAGGGAATCGAACCCACGACCGCTTGGTCGGATCCCTTAAGCAGCTGAAAATACCAACTCCGTCGCTTACGGAGACGTATGGAACTGATGTACTGTCCGGTGTGGCATTTCCATTTTCGTTCCTGAGACATGACGCAGCGCGACTTTAATGCGAGGGCTTGGCATCCTTCGATTCCACACGACATCTAAAGGCTGCGTCGACACATACGTCGTACAAACAGCGTCGCATCGTTCGCCAAAACGACGACGCTTCCAAGTGCCTTGCCACCTGGAAAAGAGTGGTACGTCGAAAGGCCTGCTCCGACTTGTAAGGCGAGCGGGAGTCGTTTCGGCACGAACCCCATGCATACGGCAACGGCGGGATAGCCCGCCAAATTCCACCGCAGAGCGAAACTCGACTTTTCAGGACCATCCCAGAAGTACCGTCGCCCATGCGCGGCGCTTCGGAGGCTGACGCGGCCGTTATAACCACATCGAAACGCCCCAAGAGGCTTGCAAACTCGTCACACAGTTCCCCCGAGCGCCAGACGATGTCGTGCCACGCGCCGTTACTGATTTAGGTGCCGAGGAAATCTGCCATTTCGGCATTGAAAAAGGTTTTGGTCCGCGGGCCTGCGAGAATCGGGTCGATCCGGCGTACACATTCTTGATAGTGCGGGGTCTTGCGGTGCTCGTCGACGGCTTCCGGCGAGGTGAACACTTCGTAGATCATAAAGCTGTTTTCGTCTTCGGGATTGCGAAGCACGTCAAAGCGCACATTGCCCCGCTCCTGCCGGGTGCCCTCGTAATTGATGCGGAACGCCTCGAGGAACTCCGCGGCATGGCCCGGCTTGACGTTGATGCTGACCATCTGGATGAGCATGTCTTATTCCTTGCTATATGTTGAACTCTTAGATGAAAGGGTCAAAGGCCCGGCGCTTTCCACATGGAGGTGGTGACGCCTTCGTCGACAAGCTGGCGCTGCAGCGCGTAAGCCCGTGCCCAGCGCTCGCCTGCCTCGTCATAGATGGCCTTGTGCGTGAAATTCGGCTCGAAGTGCCTGTCCCAGCGCACCCAGCCATCCGCCACCTCGACGAAATCTCGGCGCAGACCGATGCCGATGGCCGCGGCGGCCGCGCAGCCGAGCGCGGTCGCTTCCTTCACGACGGGGGTGACTACCGGAAGACCGGTGGCACTCGACAGGATCTGCGACCAATGGGCGGATTTCGATGCGCCGGCGGCAAAGACGATCTTGTCGGGCGCCTTGCCTGACAGCTTGAAGATGGCCGAAAGATTGCGCGCCGCGACAATCGCCGCATTCTCCTGCAGGGCGCGGAAGATCGCGGCCTTGCCGGATTTTTCGGGATCGATGGACAGGTTCAGCAGCGAAGGGGCGGCGTGATACCAGTTGCCGTAATGCATGACGTCGGAAAAGACCGGGACGATGCCGTATGCGCCGACGGGCACGTTGGCCGCCTTCTCTTCCAGCAGCCGGTAGGCATCGCCGCCCGGGCCGGCCGCCGCCATTTCCTCGGCGCCGAAACTGTCGCGGAACCAGCGCATGACGATGCCGACGAAGAAGCTGATCGCCTCGGCCTGGTTGAGGCCGGTCACGACATGCGGATTGATGCGCAGATCCATGGACGGATCGGAGACATCAGGGCCGACATTCACCACCTGCTGCCAGAAGGTGCCGCCGAGCACGGCGCAGTCGCCCTCGTTGACGACGCCGATAGCAGCCGCGCCGCTCTGGCAGTCGCCGCCGCCCATGACAACGAAGGTGCCGGGGGCAAGGCCGGTCTCGTCGGCCGCCTTTTCCGTCACGCGGCCGACGACGGTGCCGGGCTCGACGCTTTCGGGGAAGATATCGTCGCGCATGCCGGCCTTGGCCATCGCTTCCGGCAGCCAGTCCCGTTTCGAAAGGCTGTAGAGCCCGGTCGTTCCTGCATTGGACGGATCGCTGGCGATAACGCCGGACAGGCGCGCCAGCACCCAGTCGGACAGCATGCTGATGCGGTCGATACGGGCATAGACGTTGGGCAGGTTACGCTTCAACCAGAGCAGGCGCGGCAGTGCACCGAGCGCGAACGTCTGGCCGCTTTGCGCATAGAGCTCGCTTTCGAGGTCCGGAAAATCGCGCTTAAGGTCGCGGACTTCGCTGACGGCGCGGCTGTCGACATTGGCGCAGGCCCAGATTTCCCGTCCACTGCGATCATAGGCAACGATGGCCTCGCGCATGCTGGTGGCACTGACCGCGCGGATATCGGCGGCCGTTATGCCGGCCTCGGCAATCGCCCGCCGGATGGCGCGCGAAAGGAGTGTCCAGTTGCCTTCCACGTCGAAATCCATTGAGCCGGGAAAACGGGGATCAGTCTTGTGCCACCATTCATGCTGGGCGCTGGCGATCTGGTTGCCGTTTTCGTCGAAGATCACGGCCCGGCCGCTGCCGGTGCCGGCATCGACGGCCAGCAGATATGTCGTCGTCATGGGGCTTCAGTCCTTGATCTCGAGGAGGCCGGCGGCCGTCGTTTCGTCCGTGATGAGGATGCCGACGAACTTTCCGCGCAGTGCGGCGTGGATGGCCTGCACCTTCTGGATGCCGCCTGCGGCCGCGACGACCTTTTCAGCGCGCGACAGGGCCGCGAGCTTCACGCCGATCACCCGGTCATGCAGGGGCAGATCGAGCGCTTCGCCGCGTTCGTTGTAGAACTGGCAAAGGATATCGCCGACCGCGCCCTTACGGCGCAGCGGCTCCACCTCGTCGGGGCTGACATAGCCGGCCCGCACCACCGTCGAGGCCGGAGAAAGCTCGCCGATACCGACGAGTTGGTAGGTGGCATTGAGCGCCATGTCGAGCAGGTTCGCGACGGCCGGTTCGGACGAAAGATTGCGCGCCACGTCCGGGTCGCGCACGACGAGCGGTGCCGGCACCAGATGCACACCACTGCCCCAATTGGCCGTGCGCATGCCGTCAACATAGGTGCTCACGCCACCTGTGAGGCTGACGAGGCCAATATTGCGCTCGTTGGCGAGATGGCCAAGCCGCTGGATGGTGTTAGAGACAGTGGCCCCCCAGCCGACTGCCAGCAGATCATCGGTCTGGAGGCGCTGCATCAGGAACTGTGCCGCGGCCTGACCCAGCCGGTCGCTGGGGTCCTGATCGGGCAACTGCGGCACGACATAGGCCTCAAGCAGCCCGTAGCGTTCCTTGATCTGCCGTTCGAGGGTGAGGCAGCCCTGATAACGCGAATTGATGCGCACCTGAATGATGCCGGAGCGACGGCCGCTTTCGAGCAGGCGCGACACCTTGATGCGCGACATGTTCAGCTTCTCGCCGATCTCGTTCTGCGTCAGGCCGTCGTTGTAATAATACCACGCGATGCGGGTGAGGATTTCCTCGTCCGTATCGGCATAACTCCATTCCCCGTTATCCACCGCCATGAAGCGCCCCTTTGGTCATTCCTGATCATTTGAATAGCAAATAAACTTTTGTCACGTCAACGCGTCCGGATCGCGAAAAAATCTTTGCGCCCTCAATTGATTGATTCTCGCCAATAAATCATATTTTGCAGCGCAATATCGGGCGTGTGTGGTGATACAGCCCGCTGTGAGCATATTGACGGCCACCCTCCACTATGATCACATGATTGGTGTAAATTACATATGAACAGGTGCAGAATGACGGATCAAGCGGCGACCGGGAGGGTCGCGCAGCTGACGGATATCTGGAAGTCCTACGGCGCCGTCCCGGTGCTGAAGGGCGTTTCGCTCGCCTTGCAGGCGGGGGAGGTGCATGCGCTTCTCGGCGGCAACGGTGCGGGTAAGTCGAGCCTCATGAAGATCATGTCGGGCGTCATTCCGGCCAATTCCGGCGCAATCGAAATCAACGACCGGGCGCTCACTCAGGCCTCGCCAGCCCATGCGCAGGAGCTCGGTCTCTATCTCGTGCCGCAGGAAGCGCATATCCTGCCCAACCAGAGCGTTCTCGAAAACATCTGCCTCGGCCTTGCCGCCTCGCCGCGGGCGCTGCGCCCGCGTGTCGAGCAGCTGGTGGCCGAGCTTGCAGTCTCGCTCGATCTCGATGCGCAGGCCGCCGCGCTCGAAATCGCCGAGCGGCAGATCGTCGAAATCCTGCGCGGCCTCGTGCGTGATGCGCGTGTGCTTATCCTCGACGAGCCCACATCCGCGCTGACGCCCTTTGAGACGAATGCGCTGTTCCAGCGGGTGCGCAAGTTGCAGGCCCAGGGCGTCGGCATCTTCTTCATTTCGCACAAGCTGCGAGAAATCCGCGAAATCTGCCGCACGATCAGCGTTCTGCGCGACGGTGTCATCGTGCTGTCTGGCCCGCTCGACAGTTATAGCGATGCGGAGATCATTGATGCCATGAGCCGGGTGCAGATCACCGAGGCGTCCGGCAAGGATCGCAGCGGCCGCAAGGTCTCGCAGATCGGCCAGCCGCGTCTCAGCGTGCGCGGCCTGAGCGGCGAGGGCTTCCGCAATATCAGCCTCGATGTCCGGGCGGGCGAAATTCTCGGCCTTGCGGGCGTCGTTGGCGCGGGGCGCACGGAATTCGCCGAAACGCTGTTCGGCCTGCGTCCACAGTCGGCGGGCAGCGTTGTCTTCGACGGCGCGGACCTCAAGAGGCGTTCGCCGCGCGTCTGCATCGACCGCGGCCTCGTCTATCTGCCGGAGGACCGCCAGCAGCACGGTCTCTTTCTCGAGGCACCGCTGTTCTGGAACGTCTCGTCCTATCTCGTACATCGTCTGCCGTTCTTCCTGCGCCCAGGCGCTGAGCGTAAGATGTTCGAAACGTTCCGGTCCTCGATGGGCATCAAGTGCACCGGCCCCGGCCAGGAAGCACGCGGCCTTTCGGGCGGCAACCAGCAGAAGGTTCTGCTGGCGAAGTGCCTGTCTGCCCGGCCGAAGGTGCTGATCCTCGACGAGCCGACCCGCGGCGTCGATGTGGCGGCGCGCAACGATATCTACGATCTCATCCGCAAGCTCGCCGCCGATGGCGTCGCCATCATCCTCATCTCGTCGGATTTCGACGAGATCGAGCAGCTTGCCGACCGCGTCAAGGTCATGGCTTTCGGCCAGTCCGGCGGGGAACTCACGGACGACATCTCGGTCGAAGCCATCGCCCGGCTCGCCTTCGGCGCTTCGGAGGCCCGTCATGCTTGATCTTTTCGCGCGCAACCGCGTTGCAACGCTTATCGTCGTTCTCGCCGTCGCCTACGCTGCCATCGGCGCGACCGCGCCCGGCTATCTCTCGGGCTCCACGGCCTCCGTGGTCATCTCCAAAAGCCTCGTCTTGATGCTGATCTCGCTCGGCACGATGATTGTCATCCTCACGCGCAACATCGATGTGTCCAGCGGCTCGGTGCTGGGCCTGAGTGCTGCGGTGCTGGGCCTCTCGCTTAATGCTGGCGCCGGCCTGTCGCTCGCCATCGTCTTCTGCCTGATGACCGGGGCTGCCGCCGGCGCCTTCAACGGGTTGATGGTCGCCTATCTCGGCATTCCCTCCATCGTGGCCACGCTCGGCACGCTCGGCCTCTATCGCGGCATCATGCTGGTGCTGACGGGAGGCCGCTGGATCGAGGACCTGCCGCAGGGTCTCAAGGCGCTCGCCGGCAATCTCGGTTTCGGCTTCTCGGCGGTGACCGTCGTGGTTCTCGCTCTCGTCGTGCTCGCCTGGGTCTTCCTGCGCAAGACGCGGTTCGGCCGCTATTTCTATGCGGTCGGCGACAACCGAGCCGCCGCGCACCATCTCGGCGTGCCGGTCAGGCGCGTTCAGTTCACCGCCTTCGTTGCGACGGGGCTTTGCGCCGCACTTGCCGGCCTCGTCTTTGCCGCACAGATCGGCTTCATCCCCAACCAGGCCGGCAACGGTGTCGAGCTGAAGGCGATCGCCGTCAACGTGCTCGGCGGTGTCAGCCTGCTCGGCGGCACCGGCTCGGTCGCGGGCGTGTTTTCCGCCGTCATCTTCATCACGTCGATCGACAGCGCGCTCGTGTTCCTGAAAATCCCGGCCTACTGGAACGACTTCATCGCCGGCGCCATCCTGCTTTCGGTGCTTTTACTTGACGGGCGCATCCGCCAGATCATCGACCGCCGTATCCGTGCCCGCCGCTATGCCGTCCATGAGCGTGGCCCGGTCCCATCCGATGAAAAGACAACGGCACAGACCTTGGAGGCGGGCCGATGAAAAAGCTGATCTTCCGCTGGGAGACCGCACTCCTTGCCATGCTGGTCGCCGAACTTGTCATCTTCGGCATCATCAATCCGCGCTTCCTCAACGTCGCGAACCTGATCTACGGGACATCCGACTTCGTGCAGATCGGCATCGTAGCCCTGCCGCTCACCCTCGTCATCATCGCCGGCGGCATCGATGTGTCCTTCGCCTCGGTCATTGGCCTTGCCGCCATCGTCTTCGGCGTCGCCACCTTCTACGGTGTGCCGCTGCCGCTCTCGATTGCGCTGGCGCTCGTCGCCGGAGCGCTCTGCGGGCTGCTCAATGCCACAATCATCCACCTGTCGAAGATCCAGCCGCTCGTCGTGACACTCGGCAGCCTCTACCTCTTCCAAGGCACCGCGACGGTCGCGTCGGGCCTCGTCGGCGCTGGTGGTTATGAGGGCATCGGCAACTTTCCGGATGTCTTCAACGCCTTCGGCTATGCCCAGTTTCTCGGCCTGCCGGCGCCGCTGGCGCTGTTCCTAGTGTTTGCGCTCGTCCTGATCGTGCTTTTGCATTTCACGCGCTTCGGCCGGGCCGTGTTCCTGTCCGGCCAGTCGGAAAGTGCTGCGCGCTTCGCCGGCATGCCGGTCGGGCGCGTGCAGACCATCACCTATGTCATCACCGGTATTTCGGCCGCCATCGCGGGTCTTGTAATGTCCGCCTATTTCGGTTCGGCCCGCGTCGACCTCGGTTCGGCGACGCTGCTGCCGGCGGTTACGGCCGCTGTCCTCGGCGGCGCCTCCATCTATGGCGGCCAGGGGTCCATCCTCGGCACGCTGATTGCCACCTTCGTCATCGGTTACCTGCAGCAGGGCCTGCAGGCCACCGGTGTGCCCAGCCAGATTTCCAGCGCACTTTCGGGAGGGTTGCTGGTTGTCGCGGTCGCATTGCGCCACGGAAGCGCCATGCTGGCCGATTTCATCGCCGTCGCCCGGCAACAGAAAAAATCCCGGGCGGCAGTTACTTCAGGAGGAGAATGAGAATGATCAAGTCCATGTTAAAATCCGGCGCTCTTGCCGCTGCCCTCGTTGCCGGCACCATGCTCGCCTCGGGCACGGCCCATGCCGAAAACCAGATCGCCTTCATCCCCAAGCTGGTGGGCGTCGGCTTCTTCACCTCCGGCGGCGCCGGCGCGACGAAGGCGGGCGAAGAACTCGGCGTGAAGGTCATCTATGACGGACCGACGGAACCCAGCGTTTCCGGCCAGGTGCAGTTCATCAACAACTTCGTCAACCAGGGCTACAATGCGCTGATCGTCTCCTCCGTCTCGCCGGACGGGCTGTGCCCGGCGCTGAAGCGCGCCATGGAGCGCGGCGTACTCGTCATGACCTGGGACAGCGACGTCAACCCGGATTGCCGCAGCTATTACATCAACCAGGGCACGCCCGAGCAGCTCGGCAGCCTGCTGGTCGATATGGCAGCCGAAGGCGTGACCAAGGAAAAGGCCAAAGTCGCTTTCTTCTATTCTAGCCCGACTGTCACAGACCAAAACGCCTGGGCGGAAGCGGCCAAGGCGAAGATCGCCAAGGAACATCCCGGCTGGGAGATCGTCACCACCCAGTACGGCTATAACGACGCGCAGAAGTCGCTGCAGACGGCCGAAAGCATCCTGCAGACCTATCCGGATCTCGATGCGATCATCGCGCCCGATGCCAATGCCCTGCCGGCCGCCGCGCAGGCTGCGGAAAACCTGAAGCGTGCCGAGGGTGTCACCATCGTGGGCTTTTCCACGCCGAACGTCATGCGTCCATATATCGAGCGGGGTACCATCCAGCGTTTCGGCCTGTGGGATGTCACGCAGCAGGGCAAGATTTCGGTCTATGTTGCCGATCACGTCCTGAAGAACGGCCCGCTGAAGGTCGGCGACAAGCTGGAAATCCCGGGCGTCGGCACCGTCGAAGTCGCGGCCAACAAGGTACAGGGCTACGACTACGAAGCCGACGGCAACGGCATCATCCTGCTTCCCGAGCGCACGGTCTTTACCAAGGACAATATCGCCAACTTCGACTTCTGATCACGCACAAGCGGCGGGCGGCTTCGGCTGCCCGCCGTATCCATTTTGAAAAACAGGACGGTACGCATGGAAAGCCGCTGGAACGACGAGACCGCAGCCCGCTACGTGGAGGCCGCCCTGGCGGCAGGACAGAGCGAGGCGCTCGGCCTTCGTATATACACCTCCCGCATCATCGGCGGCGATCCCGATCTCGTGCTGCATGGCGGCGGCAACACCTCCATCAAGGTCACGTCCGAAGGTGGCGAAGCGTTGATGCATATCAAGGGCAGCGGCTGGGATCTCGACACGATCGAGGCGCCGGGCCTGCCCGCCGTGCGGCTCGAACCGCTGCTGGAAACCCGCAATGGACCCAGGCTTTCCGATCCGGACATGGTATCGCTGCTGCGCGCCAGCCTCATCGATGCGGATGCGCCCAACCCTTCCGTCGAGGCGCTGCTGCACGCGTTCCTGCCTTTTGCCTTCGTCGACCATACGCATGCGACAGCGATCCTGGCGCTGGCCGACCAGCCGGACATGCGCGAGACCGTCCGGCGCATCTATGGCGAGCGGCTCGCCTATGTGCCCTATGTCATGCCGGGCTTCGACCTTTCCATCGTCGCTGATCGCATCTACGGCGAGCATCCGGGCTGCGAGGGCCTCTGGCTGGAGAACCACGGCCTCTTCACCTTCGCCGACGATGCCCGCGCCTCCTACGAACTGATGATCGAATTCGTCACCATGGCCGAGCAGGAGCTTGCCCAGAAGGGTGTGGCGCTCTCCGGTCCGCAGCCCAGCGATGGCCCGGAAGACACGGCTCTGAGGGCGCGGCTCGAGACGGCGCTTGTCTGTGACGGCTCGCCTTTCGCCAAAGGCGTCTTCCTCGACTATCGCTCCACCGACGCCATCCGCGCCCATGCGGATAAGGCTGATCTGGAGGAGATCAGTCTGCGCGGCACGGTTACGCCCGACCACGTCATCCGCATCAAACCGTGGCCGATGGTCATCGAGGCCGATGCGGATGCCGCCGCGATCGATGCGGCGCTTGCCTCCTATGCCGAGCGCTACAGGGCTTATTTCGAGCGCAACGCCATCCGGACCAGTGAGCCGAAGCAGATGCTCGACGTCACTCCGCGCGTTGTCCTCGTCAGGAGCGAGGGCGTCTATGCGCTGGGTGCGAGCGCAAAGGCCGCCATAATCGGCGGCGATCTCTGCGAGCAGGCGACACGCGCCATCAACGCCGCCGAAGCCTATGGCCGCTTCACCCCCATCGGCGAGGCCGACCTGTTCGACATGGAGTACTGGTCTTTGGAGCAGGCAAAACTGCAGGTCGCGAGCAAGTAGCCCCGACGCGCATCATATCCCATGTCGTGCTTGGTGGTTCGAAAGATGGAAAACCTCCACTCTCCCTGTCGCCTTGATGGGGATCGAACCGCCGGCCCCTACATAAACGTGGTCGATCAGCTTAGCGGCAGATTTTCTGGCCATTCTTGCGCGCCATGGAGTACGCGAAGAATTCGAAATGTCGTCTCGGCAACGGCGTAGGCGGCGATATAAGGCGTGCCATTGATGACGAGTTCGCGCGTCCCGGCAATTCGACCCACGCGCCCACTAGCAGGAAAATCGAGCAAGCGACGGGCGCCAGCGGCTATCCGTTCATCGATCAAGACGGCAGCGGCGGGATTATCTGCCTCGATGTATGTGAAGATGGCGTCACGATCCGATAAAGCAAAAGCAGACCAAGTAAGTTTCACGATCCTGGCACACCAGCTTTAAGGCGGGCCGCCGCTCGACGTTTGGCAAAGTGCGCCTCGGCCTCGTCGTCCGATAAATCCGGTCGAGTATCGTTTAACGCTTCGAGCACCTTGGTCCTAAACCAGGCGTCATGCGCCTCACTGCCGGATAGAAGTTCAAGAGGCAGAGCGCCCTCGTTAGCAGTCCGGGTGAGCATGATACGAACCGCATCAGATACCGTGAGGCCCATGCTTTCAAGAACGGCAGAAGCACGATCCCGGACTTCGGAATCAATACGTGTTTGTACGAGAGCGTTTGCGGCCATGGCTGTCTCCATATTCAAGGAGAATGTAATGCAATTGAATGACGTTTTCTAGCTGAAATTTCACGCCGTCATTCCCCGTTCACGGCTCTCTTAAATGCTCTTGAAGGGGTTTGAACCTATGACCAGCAGATTTCCCATATGGAAATCGCTGAAAATTCCGGACCTTCAGCTTCCTCACTAGGAGTTGAGGTGCCGGCTGCCTCGGCCCAGCAACATCTAATTCCGATCCGGAACAGTTAGGGCTTGCGGGCGTTACGCTTCCTTCAGCAAACAAGGAGGAAACAGACATGGACCACACAAATCACGTTCGCCTCGCACCCACCGAATTGACGCCCGCCGTCCTTGAAGGTGCGACCGTCTACGGCGCCGACGACCACAAGATAGGTAAGGTCGACCACGTACATGGTGCGGGCGCCGGCAGCCAGGCGATCATCGATGTCGGCGGTTTCCTTGGGATCGGTGCGAAGCCGGTTGCAGTGCCCCTGACAGATCTCGAATTCATGCGCGACGAAGATGGCGATGTCCATGCCGTCACGTCCTGGACCAAGGATCAACTCAAGGACATGCCTGAGCACAAGCACTGATCAGCTTTAATACATTCGAGAGGAGCCCGGCCGCTGAGCCGGGCTTTTTGCTTCTCCTCGTCCTCAGACCTCGATCCACACCGGCACAGGGTCACTGGTTTGCGGCCATCACCCGACAAAACGATCGACCTCAACCTGTTTGAGATCGGTAGCAAGCGCAGAGCTCAGCAGGAAGTGGTCGATGCGCAAGCCGGCATTGCGCTCGAACGAGTTTCGCCAGTATTTCTAGGCGGTGTAGGTCCGCTCATCCGGATAGAAAGTGCGGATGGGTGATCCTCGACCTCGACGGCCACGCGCTTGTCATGGGGATTGAGCGACGGACCTCTAGTCACCGCCCAAGACTTAAAGACATCGTCGAGCTCAAGGCAGGTCGTAATGCAGCCGGGTCGCATCATGCTTCTGGATCACGAAGCGACGGCGGTTCGAAACCTTTGATCTCCACATCGCCGCTCGGCTCAGCCGTCTTCTTGAATTCACGCTTCGAGTGGCAGGTCGTAAGGTGGTCAGCCGTGAATACGCAAGCTCCTACAAAACGTGAGCCAGCGACCACCGGCTCATTCCGGTCAGTGCCCGGAAACCCTGATGGCGCCGCGCAGGAGCGGTCTCTCCTTTGCCGCCATTTGACGAGGTAGCCAAATCCGGGCCCGATTAGCATACCTCCAAGCACCCAATGATAGAGGGTAAGCGGTTTTTCGTCCGGATCCTGTCCGGTCACAAACAGGATCAGACAAAAGACAGCTACGCCGCCGAGCAGAAGGACGAGCGGGAACATGATGCTATCGCGAAAACTTTGCATGGATTTCCTCATCGATATTCGGATGCTGCTCGTAGCGCGGGGGGATGATCGCCCCCTGCTGACTTTCACGTTCAAGCTTCACCGCCAAAAGCGCTTGGCATCCGTGGCGTCGTCCAGAGCCTGCTGCGCGTTGTCGATCAGTGTTGACTTGTCGGTATGGGAGATCAATTCATCCGCCCCCACAAGGTCCCTCACGGCATGGCTCTCAAGTACCTCGGGACCAGTCGCCAAATCGTTGGCAGCTGCATCCGCGGAGATCGACCCGTCCAAGGCTCGGCAAGGCTGATCGATTATTCCGGCTTGAGCTCCGTCATGGCGCGGTCGCTGCATCCATCGCCATGGGGTAGCTGCTGTGCTCGTGGATGATCTTCCAGTGTCCGTCGCGGCGTCGCAGCACGATCGTCCTGCGGTTCCAGGCGTCCAGTTCGCCGCCCTCCTTTTTGACGCCCTTCATGCGGCTCAATCCGAACACGACGGCAAGATCACCCTCGACCATCACCATGGGATTATCGAGCCTCACGGTAACACCGCCTTCCCACGTCTCGAACCAGGCGTTCAAGCCCTCAATGCCGTCGGCCGGATTTCCCGTATTCTGCAGCGGTGGCGGAAGATCGAAGAGGATTGCGCCGTTATCGATCGGCGCCACGACGGCCGCTGCATCGCCGCGCGCAGTCGCCGCATCCTGGTTCTTATGACATCAAGGACATCATTTTCGTCGGACATAATCTTCTCCTCCAACTGCAGTTAGACTTTTGAGATCGCGCACTCCTAGCCCGCGGTACGCCGTGCCTCCTCGAAGCGCATATCGGCCATTTCGTGGCTGTCGATCGTTGCACGCTGATCCGCGACCGCCTTTCGATAGGCCGGTCGGTCAAGGCAACGATCCTGATAAAGCATAAGCTCAGAGTGGGATTTGAGCAGATCGAGCCGGCGCGCGATCTTCAGCACCGATGCCATCATCAGGTCCGCAATCGTGAAGGCATCCCCGACGAGCCATTGCCGCCCATTGAGCGCGATCTCAAGCTGAGACAGCCGTTGCTCGGCTGCTGCCACGACTGCGGGACGGCGCGCTTCCTTTTGCTCGGCGTCCTCCATGAAGTATTCGACCTCGGCGACATTCATCAAGTACGGCTCGATCGAGTTCAGCGCTGCGATCACCCAGCTGAGAACGAGTGACCGGTCATTGCCCTCGGCCGGGATCAGCATCCCGGCGCGTGTTGCAACGTCGATGACGATCGCACCGCTTTCGAAAAGGGTTGGTCTGCCATCCTCTTCCAGGTAGGGCACCTGGCCGAAGGGCTGTTTCTTACGGTATTGCGAAGATGCGAGGTCGCAGGCGTCGATGAGGCGGACCTCGTATGACCAGCCGACTTCGTTCAGGATCCAGCGGGCGCGGTGATCGCGCACCTGGCCGGCGGCGAAGGCCAGCACCCATTTCATGGCGGTGATGGTGATCATGCTCTCCTCCCTTCGACCAGACTAGAGTCATCTCATGACGGCAAGAATGTCCCAGTAGCCGCTGTCGCTCTCGGCTCAGCCAGCGCCTTGATCGTTTTCCGAGTTGAGCTTCTCCGGACGGATGCCCTCATCGCAGGACTCGCCCGACGAGGGATCTCTGGAACCGACCCCACTCCCGTGATCGGCAGACCATGTCTGCGGCGTGACTGAGGACTGCAACGCATCGCTGGCTTCCCGCCAATGTCGCTCATGTTGACCGTCGGGTCGGCCTTCGGCTTCCCACCGCGCATAGGCGTCTTCCCGTAATCGTTTCTCGTCCGACATCGATATAATCCTGATTGTTCTTGTGGCCGTCAGACCCTAGACGCCGTCAGGCGACACCTTTCCCGCCTGTGACACCGTAGACTTCACCGTTGATGAAGCTGGCCTCTTTCGATGCGAGCAAGACAAACACAGGTGCAAGCTCGACCGGCTGGCCGGGTCGACCAAAATCGCTGTCCTTGCCGAAATTCTTCACCTTCTCGTCGGGCTGTCCGCCGCTTGGCTGAAGTACGGTCCAGATCGGCCCTGGCGCGACGACATTGGCGCGGATACCCCGCTCGATGAGTTGTTTGGACAGCGCTTTGGTGTAGGCGACGATGCCTGCCTTGGTGGTAGCGTAATCGAGCAAGATCGGAGACGGATCATAGGCCTGGATAGACGCGGTCGTGATCACGGCAGAACCCGCCGGCATATGCGCGACGGCGGCCTGCGCGATCCAGTGCAGCGCGTAGAGGTTCGTCTTCATGGTCTGGTCGAAATCGTCGGTCGAGAGGTCTTCGATCTTCTCACGAAACTGCTGGCGAGCGGCATTGATGACGAGGATGTCCACTCCGCCCAGTGCGGCGACGGTTTTAGCCACCAGTTCGCAGCACCACGCTTCATCCTTGATATCGCCGGGAAGCGCCAACGCCTTGCGCCCCTCGGCTTCGATGAGAGCAAGAACTTCTTTTGCGTCTGTCTCTTCGTCGGGAAGGTAGGAAATCGCGACGTCGGCGCCCTCGCGCGCAAAGGCGATTGCGGCTGCCCGACCAATGCCGGAATCGCCACCCGTCACAAGGGCCTTGCGACCTACGAGTTTTCCAGATCCGCGATAGCTCTGTTCGCCGTGATCGGGCGCGGGATCCATTTTTTGGGCCAGACCCGGGGCCGGTTGCGGCTGGTCTGGAAACGGAGGGGCGGGATACAGTGTGCGCGGGTAGGTCAACGAAATCTTGTCGGTCATTGGGCTGAAGATTCCTGGCTGAGTGTTGTGTTCGCGTGGAGCGAACGTCGCTAAAAGGTCTTTGTTCCGACGGACAAGTGCCTCCTCCACCCTGCAACCTTATGAGTTTGGCGTCGCCAATCAGGAGCCCAGATGTTTCCAATTGGCCTCGAACCTCACGCGGTGCCTAGCGGCGTGGATGCGGAGCAGACACGCCTTGCTAGGCGACTGCCCGATCGCTATTGCTTCCCAGCGCTTCCAATTAAAGAGGATAAGATGGCAACTGGTACTGTAAAGTTTTTCGCTCAGGACAAGGGCTTTGGCTTCATTACTCCGGACAATGGTGGACCAGATGTATTCGTCCACATCTCTGCTGTAGGCTTTGGCGGATCCCTGACCGATGGCCAGAAGGTTAGCTACGACGTCGGCCAAGACCGGAAGACGGGAAAGTCGAAGGCTGAGAACGTTAGCGTCCTCTGAAATAAAATCTCCGGTCTCGTCGCAAAGACGAGATCGGGGCCGATGTGACCGACGTCGCCCTGACGCGATCTGGACCGTCGACCATTACTTTTTGCGACAGGCACCAACTCAAGGGCCGACCGTTCCCTGGCGACCCAACATTCGCCGAAGACGCGCCATGTCACTGCCCGGCTACAGGCAGACTTTGGATCCGATCAGATGTGCTTATGGCCGATGAGTTCTTCCAATACACGTGCAATGCCTTCAAGAGTGTAGGGCTTCTGTATCACCGTTCTGTGCAAATGCTGTTCCGGCAGGGCTGCCTGCTCGCCATAGCCAGTCGCGAAGATGAACGGTGTCTTTCCGTCATCGAGCCGATCCGCGACCGTGAAACTCGTCTGATCGCCGAGGTTGATGTCCAGTACCGCGAGGTCCGGCGGACTGGTGTCAATGATCTCCAGCGCGCTTTCGACTGATGATGCCGTCATCACTTCAGCACCCAGACGCACGAGGATGTCTTCGGCGTCTAGCGCGATGATGAGGCTGTCCTCGACCAGCAATACCTTCTGCCCGGCCAGAAACCTGTCGTGAACTTTCTTGACGGGATGGGCAGGCGAGTGGCGTGCTTGTCGCAGCCGCTCCGGAGGCTGAGGACCGGCCCGGTCGGAAACGTGACGGGAGGGAATGAGGAAACTGGCGCTGACACCTGACGGAGCGTAATCGATCGTGGCCTTTCCGCCCAGGTCGTAGGGCACCGATCGGTTGATGATGGTCGTCCCGAACCCCTTACGGGTTGGTGGATCGACGGGAGGACCGCCTCTCTCCTGCCAATCGAACTTGAGCCCCCCATCCTCCGTCCGCGACCATGAAACATTGACAGTGCCTCCATCGGAAAGACTGCCGTACTTCGTGGAATTGGTCACCAGCTCGTGCACCACAAGCGCCATGGTGGAGTAGGCCTGTGGATTGAGTAGAACGGGCACGCCGGAGACATGGACGCGGTTTTCTCTGCCATCAAGGAAGGCACGCGCCTCGGCGTCAATCAAAGCCTGGATCGGCGCCGGCCCCCAGTGGTCATCGGTAATCTGGTTGTGCGCTCGCGCCAGCGAGTGAATTCTGCCATCCACCAGGTCCACGAAGTCCTCCACCTTGTCGGACGATGGCTTCGCCTGCCGGATCAATCCCCTGATCACGCCCAGAATATTGCGGACCCTGTGGTTGAGCTCGGCAATGAGGACTTCTTGCTTCCGGTTTGCAGCATCTCGCTGGGCGCTCGCCTCGCTGGCGAGCCTCAACACGACCTCGATGAGCGTGGCCCTAAGCGTCTCGGCGACCCGCAGCTCTGGCGCGGTAAATGGCTGACTGTGCCCCTTCACGAGCTGTTGCCACTCCGCGAAGCTTTCCCGAGGGGTCAAACGCGGACCGTTTGGCCCGTATTCCACGGGCTTGTGAGGGTCACCTGCCCAGCGTACCGATCGCACCAGTTCCCTCCGGAACAGGATTACGTAGTCGCGGGGTGAGCGGGAAATCGGGATGGCCATCATCCCCGCCGCGCTGTCGGCGAATTCAGTTGCTTCCGGCAACAGCGAAGCAATCTCATCCGTGGCGAACACTCTCGTCGCTGCAGCGCTGTTCA
This sequence comes from Shinella curvata, assembly GCF_022899935.1. Lineage (GTDB taxonomy): Bacteria > Pseudomonadota > Alphaproteobacteria > Rhizobiales > Rhizobiaceae > Shinella > Shinella curvata. The sequence continues at coordinate 9,283 of NZ_JALJCJ010000008.1, read as the reverse complement.
ATGCACGGACGATTCGGGCGAACTGCTCGGTCGAAGGTGTCACGCCCCAGAAGGCATAATTTCCGTTGATCCATACACCGACGCCTTCCGCCGGGATGACATCGGTTAGGATGGTGGCGAGCCATTCAGGATCATTGAGCAGCTGCTCGTTGGTCGCCACCGCTCCCAGCAGTTGGTCGGAGATGTCGCGCGCCCGCCGCTCGTATTCCATCACCTCTTTGCGTTCCCTGCTCTCGAGCCGCAAGGAGTAGACCTGCGAGAACAGTTCGCAGACCGAGCGCGTCTCAAAGGTTGGAGATTTTGCGGCGTAGTGATGGCATGCGAACAGACCCCAAAGCTCCCCGTCTACAATGATCGAGATCGACATGGAGGCTTTGACGCCCATGTTCTTGAGATATTCTATATGGATCGGCGACACCGAGCGCAGGATAGAGTGTGAGAGGTCGAGCAGTTCGCCCTTCTCGTCTCGCTGCGGATGGATCGCCACCGGGACCGCGTCGACATCGCAAATGACCCGCAGGAGGTTGCGCTTGTAGAGCGCCCGTGCCTGTACCGGGATATCGCTGGCCGGGTAGCGCAATCCCTTAAATGATCCAATTCCGGGCTTGCACGTCTCAGCAACCACTTCACCCGACCCGTCCTCGGCGAACCGATACACCATCACCCGATCGAACCCGGTCAGGGCGCGGACCTGTCTCGCTCCCTCACTGTAGAATGCGCTTGCCTCGTCCACCGCATCGAGCCGCGAGATCATGGACCGCACCATGCTCGTGGCGTCCCCGTGCCTGGTGACAGAGGGCTGCGATTCGATGACGATCTGCCCGCTCGATCTATGGATCGCGATGTCGAAAGGAGCACCCCCACGGGTCAGTTGGGTGTCGAAGATTTTGTCGACGGCGTTCGTCCCACGCAGAGCGGCCAATCGGTTCCGCAGGCTATGGATGGTTTCAGCCAAGAAGATTTCGCTGATTGGCCTTCCGATGAGGTCCCCGTCGGCACCTGGCAGAAACTCGCCAATGTTTGCCGACGCTCGGGCCACAATCCAATCCAACGTCAAGGCGATGAGGAAACCGATGGGCTGAATGGCCCCGAGAAGGTGGATTGGCTCGCGATCGCAGTTGGTAAGATCGACGGTATAGCGGTTCATGTTGCCTTTTGCGTGGATGACGAAGATGATCGAATAGCCGAATTTATAGATTTCCGCGGCCAATAACGCCGCATGTGTGGTTTGTGTTCCACGGAGACTTCGCAGTTCCAGATGGCAATCGCATCATGCTCGCTGAGCCTCCCAAACGGCCAGTCGATTAGGCAGCCGTCCCTCGGTCGACAACCCAATAAAGGCCCACAATATCGCGGCGCACGTAGCGACCACCCTGAAGCCGAGATCACGTCGCGTTGCCAGGCCGAAGCCGTGGCCGTAACGGGTGATTTTCTGTCGCCACGTTGCGTTTCCAAGTCGATCGTGTAACGACGTCGGTGAAGACCGAGGGGTGCGGAATTGCGGGCATCGCTAACTGGACGATTGATCTCGCTGATGCTGATGTGCGTGCTGCCGTTGGCGGCCGTGCTCTTCTATAATCTTTATTCGCTTAGGCAGTCCCAGGAGCGGGGTGTCCACGATGACGCCTATCGTCTGGGTCAGGTCGCCTCTCTGGAGATTGCCCGCATTATCGGTGGCGCCGAGGACACTCTTCTGGCGGTCGCCGCCGCACCGATCGTCCGCGATTTCGATGAGAGAGCCTGTAACGCCTATATGGGTCGAGTGACCCGTGACCTGCCGCAGTTCTCCGGCATCGCCGTGCTCGACAGCGAGGGCGTCATCCGTTGCCTCCAGAATCCAAAAGGCATTGGAACCTCACTGGCCGACAAGGTCTACTTCAAGCAGAGCCTCGCTAAAGGAAAGACGGTGCTCGGCCGATTCACCAAGGGACGCGTCAGTGGCGAATTGGTGCTGCCGATCGCAGTTCCGATTAAGGACGACGCAGACAACGTGACGGGTATAGTCGCTGGCTCCATGAGCCTCAGCTGGCTGGAAAAGCGGCTGACCGAGCGCGAGTTCGCGAAAAACAGCTCCCTCACGGTGGCCGATGCTGGCGGCACGGTCATTGCCCGTTATCCGCAGCCCGAGAAGTTCGTGGGCACGCGTATTGCCGAACAGTTCCAACATCTCGTGACGGCCGTTGCGCCTGGGACGATGGAGCTGACAAGCCAGGATGGCACGCGACGCATCATCGCCTATTTCCCCGCATCCGATGCGTCGACTGGCCTGTACGTGAGTGTTGGGCTGTCTACCGCCGAGGAATATGGCGCGATCACGAGCGCGACGACGCGGGGGATCGTCGTCACTCTTCTTGCGATCGGCATCGCCGCCCTGCTGGCTTGGATCATCGGGAAGTTCTACATCCGGCGCCCGGTCGATCGCCTTGTCGCCACCGTGCAAGCGTTGCGCAGCGGCCAGCAGGCCGCCCGGACGGGCCTTGCGGAACAGGACGGCGAGTTCGGCATTGTCGGCAAGGCCATCGATGCCTACGCGGCCGAACTCACAGAAGCGCATGGGCGGACAGATATCCTCATGCGCGAACTTGATCATCGGGTGAAAAACCTCCTGGCGACGGTGCAGGTCATCATGCGGCAGACCCTCAAGACAGCGAATGTCGACCCGGCTGTTCAACGGACCTTGAGCGCCAGGCTTGCCGCCATGTCGGACGCGCATTCGGTACTGATGAAGAACGAGAGCCATACTGCTTCCTTCGTGGAGATCGTTGCAGCGGCGCTGCGACCGTTCGAAAACCCCACATCCAAGGTCATCGATATCACTGGCCCGGATTTTAACGTTGGATCCTCGACGGCACTCGCCTTCACGATGGCCCTGCATGAACTCGCGACCAACGCTGCGAAATATGGAAGCCTGAGCAATGACGGAACGGTTGATGTCGAATGGTCTTTGAAAACCGGCTTCGAAGGTGAGCTGCTGTCGTTCACCTGGACCGAACGCGGCGGTCCACCAGCTTCGCGGCCGGAGGCCGAGGGCTTTGGAAGCCTGATGATCCGCCGGATGCTGGCCGACCAGCTGCGCGGCGATGTGCATGCCGACTATTTGGAAACAGGCCTTGCGCTGACGCTGACGGTGCTGACCTCAAATCTCAGAAATTGACTTGGAGAAGCACTCGGTCGGACGGGACTGGAACTCGCCTGGCATTGCGTTGTCCACTGCGAGAAAGCGGAAAAACCGATGTGTTTTCCATACCGTCGGGTCCGGGTGACACGACCGAGCCTTCCTATCCCTAAGCCTTAAACGGACGGATTGTTCCGACTATAGTCCCAGGCTGCCTAAAGCGGACGGATCATAGGGCTTGGCGAGGAAACGTGCCTCATTCGGCATGTCGTCTTCGCACGGCTCCAGACGACCGGAGGTGATCACGATCTCGATTTGGGGCCAGCGTTCTGCGACAATCGCGGCCAGCTCGAGGCCGCCGAGATGAGGCATTTCTATATCGGTGAATAGGACCGAGACCGCCGTGAGTGTTTCGAGGATGCCGAGCGCCTCCCGTCCGTCGGACGCCTCAAGCACTCTGAAACCCATGTCCTCGAACATGCCGACGGCGTCCATGCGGATGAGCGGCATATCCTCCACCACGAGAACGGTTTTCTGAGTATGTTGACACGAACCCATGGGGTTTCCTTGCAAGTTCTTGAACGCCGGTTCATCGGGCCTACCGACGCACATTTATGAAACGTGCTATTCGGTTGGATAATTCGGATTGGTCGTTTGTGCAACGAGATGCTGGCGTGATGGTAAAATCGCGCGGCCCGTTCGAGGATATCGTGACTTTTCTCAGGTCGCTTCGAACCGCAGTTAACGCATCTCGTCCCCTTCTGGACGGCGATGGAGTTGAAAACCCGCCACTGATTGTGCGGCTGGAACGGGCTCGATCAGCGATAGTTCCCGAGAGCATGCTCAGCGTGGACTGGTGGCGGTAGCGCTGGACGCGATCATTTGCGAAAGGCAAGATCGCGTTGCGCCATCATTTGTCGGCCCGGATTCGCTCGGACTAGGCTGTCGGAGCGATTTGCCATACATGCAGTGCGACGAAGACGAAGGGCCAGACATAACTTGGCCAGCCGTCATCGTCCTATTCCGCGCCTTGGAGATTTCCGATCCGCGCGCTGACTTCGCACACGAGTCCCGTACTGTTATAGGCCAGAAAAACAACGCCCGAACCGACCAGACCTGCACTGATGAGCCGCGACCCAAATCCGGTCTTTGTGGGCTTGACGATCTCGGGCCCCTTCGATTCTCGCCAGGTCAATCGCAAGACCTCATCTTCGGCAGATTGCTCGACGCGCCAGGACACGTCCACCTGCCCTGAACCAACGGAGAGTGAGCCGTGTTTCAGCGCGTTCGTCGTCAACTCGTGTAGAAGGAGAGCCAGGCTGAGTGAAGCCTTCGATCCGATCGCGATGTCGGGCCCGTCGAGGCGCACTCGCCCCGCCACGCCCGCTCCATTGACCGCAGCTGCGGCCACGTCGCCGAGAAGTGCTGATTGCCAGCTGGACTGGAGAAGGATGTCATGAGCCGAGCTGAGCGCCATGAGCCGTTGCTGCAGGGTCTGAACCCTTGCCTGATCGCTCGAGCCCCTGAGGGTGTGAGATGAAATCGCCGTCACCATTGCGAAAAGGTTCTTGACCCGGTGCCCGAGTTCACCTGTCAAAACCTTCTGCAGTTCTTCGGTCTCCCGCAGCACGGATACGGTCTTCTCAAGCTCCGCCTCCCGTGCACGAAGCGCATTTTCGGCCATTGTGCGGTCCAGAAGGTCCGCAGCCTGTCGTGCGAGAATGTCGAGCAGCCTCAAGTCCCGTTCCGAAGGTTCATGGGGTTCGCTCCAATGCGTAGAGATCATCCCGAGCAGCGTCCCTTGCCGAGACCGTAGGGGTGTCGTCTGGGCAGACCGGATGCCCGCTCTGCGGAAGGCCAGCAGGTCATCGGTGCCCGCGATCTGATCCCAGGCCTCGAAATCGGAGATAATCGCTCGCCGGCCACTCTTGAGGGCGGCGGTGCAACTGCTGTGCGCCGTCGGTCGAACGAATTCCCAAACAGCTCGGTCCTGGGGGGCCAGCCCACGCGAGATTAGAAGCTCGAGCCCCTTGTCGGATCCATCTTCAGATTTTCTCAACAGTTGCATGGTGCCAAACTGCGATCCGGTAATGGACATAGCGGCGTCGACGATCTTGCCATAGAGGGCCGTAAGGTCGTGCTCTCCGATCAGGTCCATGCTGATGGCGTGAAGGAGCTCGATGTCACTCGGCTCGCGCCGATTCAGCTCGTTATCCACGTCAGCGGCATTCGCAACAATACGAAGCATGGTCATTCGAGTCCCCCGACTTTGTGCCGCGACAATAACGCCGATGTTCAGTCATAGTTCCGTTGCCGCCGAAAGAAATGTGGGTCGCGCAATCATCTAATTACGACTGAGCGGTCGGGCTATTGAGGGGGCCAAACCATTTGACGTCGGAGATGCAGAACGGCATAAGCCATTTCGGAAAATCAGCAGGTGAGCGCATCTATGCAGCAGCGAGAAATCATCGTGCCCGAAGCAATGAAGCTCATACCTGAACGCATCGGCTATGCCCCCGGCGTGAAAATCGGTGGCTTTCTGTTTTGCTCCGGGCAGATCGGACGGACACCTGACCTCGAGGTTGTCGTCGATCCAGAGGCGCAATTCGTCGCAGCGTGGGAGAACCTCAAAGCGGTCCTTCACGAAGGCGGGTGCTCATTTGATGATATCGTCGAACTGACAACCTACCACGTTGACATCGCGGTTCATTTGCAGCTCTACAAAGAGGTTCGGGACCGCTACCTTCCTAGAGCACAATCGACATGGACGGCTATAGGGATCAGTGCGCTGGCTCACCCAGCGATGTTGCTGGAACTAAAATGCATCGCTATCGCGCCCCAAGCGCATGAACGGCCAGGGCCTTAAAATCAGAAATGGGACCTTCCAGTGCCGTTGAAAAGCTCTGAACCAAAGCTGTCCTATCCAGATAGACAAGCCGCTTGATGTTGCGGCTCATGGTGCTGGCGATACGTCTTTAGCCGCTCGCCATATGAGATGACGAGCAAGACCAATCTGAGGCAAAACAGGCCGCCCCGTTGGAGCGGCCAGTGCCGGCGATCAGGCCGCAGCCGCAGTGCGGGCATCGTAGTCGGCGGTCCATTGCAGCGATGGCCGCTCGCCGCAACGTTGCACCCAGGCTCTAACCACATCGCTGTCCGGCGTTGCTGCGGGGTACCAGGCAAAGGGCGAATGCAGCAGCAGATCGACAGCTGTGTATCGCTCCCCCATCAGATAGGGGCTATCCGTGAGCGCGGCTTGGAGGCGCGCCGCCAGTTCCGACGGGCTGCGGAAGGTGAAATCCACGAAGGGATGCGAGATCCCGGCTGCCTGCATGATCAGCACGGGCTCGACGACGCCAGCATACCAGGCAAGCCAGCTCAGATACCGACCGCGCTGCGGATCACCGGCAATTGGAGCCATCTTCTTCTCCGGGAAAAGGTCCGTCAAATACTGAATGATCGCGATGCTCTCCCAGATGACGACACCGTCATGCACGAGTAGCGGCACCTTGCCTTCCGGATGCGGATTCTGCGGATCCTTGCGGCCGCTGCCATCGCCACGGGTGATATCGACAGTCTCGATCGCGACCTTGTCGATGGCGTCGAGTTCGCGAAGCAGAGTGACGATACGCGAAGAGCGCGAGCGCGGAGAGTGAAAGAGCGTCAGCATAGGCTGGATCCTTGTTGCGTTTGCCAATGCGGATCTTCTACAGTCGGCCAACTGCCATTTTCCGTCAGTAGGCTTCCTCTATCCTCCAAAGTCATGGCCCGTAGTGATCGCCTCTTCCGCCTGCTCCAGGCGCTTCGTACTCTCCCCTCCCCGGTGACGGCCGCGCGCCTCGCCGAGGAGACCGGCGTGTCCTTGCGCTCACTCTACCGTGACATCGACAGCCTGCGCGCTGCAGGCGCCGTCATCGATGGCGAGCGCGGCTTCGGCTACCGGCTGACGGAAGACATCGCACTGCCGCCGCAAACCTTCACACAGCTTGAGATCGAAGCCCTCGTGCTCGGTCTTGCCGAGGTGCAGCATATGGGCGAGCCGGCTCTCGCGGCGGCCGCAGGTGCCGTGCTTTCGAAGGTCACGGCAACGCTGCCCGATCGGCTACAACGCCAGGCACTGCATGCCGCCTCGCAGGTCTATCGTTTCGAACGCCGCGATCCGCCGATCACCGATGTCGGCCTTCTGCGCGAGGCCTGCTGGCAGGAGCGCGCCGTGGTGATAGGCTATGTGGACGCAGGACAGCAGCGGACCGACCGGCAAGTGCTGCCGCTGGCGATCGTCTATCTGGAGCGGATGCTGGTACTGCTTGCCTGGTGTTGCCTGAGGCAAGACTTCCGCAAATTCCGCGTCGATCGGATCGCCGATATCCGGATAACGGAGGAGAGTTTTCGCCCCCGCCGGGTTCCGATGCTCAGGGATTTTGTCGATTTCCTAAACGCCGGCGCGCCGGAAGCCTCGAAGATGACCTTGAGCGGCAGATAAGCGAAACGACGACGCGGCCCGTCTCGCTACGGGGCGGGTAAGACATCTTTCCGTAGTGGTGCCAGGAGGCGAACTCGCTCGATCGACTAGTGGGGCGCTTTTGGTGAACGCTTAGCAAGGACGGCAGCGATTAGTGCATCACCGAACTCGGGCCTCACGTCGCAGAGTTAATAATCATGGTCGGCTGACATAACGCGCGAGCGCGAACTAGCGCAGTGGATCGATAATAATGGCTGCTTCTCGGGAGATCGATCATTTTGCACCCCCGTCTGATAGAACAGGCCGGGGACGGGTGATGATGGAGGAGTTCCCGCTGTCGCCGGCGATCGGCTGGCGCGGAGTTTTTTTCACCAGGTCCAGCTCCATCGCGAGCTGGCCGACCTTGCGTTCAAGCGCCGCAATGTGGGCCTCGTACTCGGCAATAACGCTAGCCTCTGCTTCCTCATCGTTCAGTTCGCCGCGATCGAACTGCGTCAGCCATAACTTGATGAGGTTTGCCGAAACGCCATAGGTGCGCTGCGCATCGCGCCGTCCAATGACGCCGTTTCGGATATCCTGGCAAAGCTGCAATTTGAACGGCGTGGAATGCCGTCGATATGGACCTCGGGACTTCATGAGCCTTCTCCGATTGAGGCCCGCAGAGTGTATCAGTTTTTCCGAGTCCCGCGGCCCAGCCCGAGGCGTTCACTCCAACGCCGGGTCAGTTCTCCGTGGCAATCAACATCCGGTCTCATGTGTCGCTCTAAAGAGGTCATCTGCGCAGGAGACTTTTGTGCGCTGCCTTGGAGATGATGGACCCGACATTGGCTGCCGACCTGATCCGAAATCAGCTATCCGCGGCTCCCGCGCGCGGAACTGGAGCACGCATGCTACCGGGCGGCAAGCGGTGGAACTGCGTAGCCTTCCCGGCCGAGGGCATCGTGACCCTTCCCGCGCGATGCGATCTTACTTCGGTTCAAAGCGGCTGAGCATCTGCCTCAGTTTATCATTCTGAAGCCGAAGCTTCGCGGCCAGCTGAGACCGGAGGTGCAGGATCTCGCGGTCCAGCACCCGAACTGGATCTGGCCTATCTGGCTCCGCTTGTCCAGCCAGGCCGCGCCCACGAACGACTAGGCACGGTGGCCCGTGCGCGTCATCCAAATTGGCGTTGTCGCCAGCTCCGGCCGAAAGGCAATCTGTTCGCCGGCAAGACCGTCGACGGTCATCACGAGGACCGAAGCGGTCTAAAACAGGACCTAGGCGGTGGGCCGCGGGAGAACTTACCGATGCATGGGTTTTTGTGATCAAGCGTCGCAGCTTGCGCCTTTCGGTGCGGAAGAATGACCCCGGCTTTGGTAGATCAATATGCTCTTTAGTTCATAGTTTCTCCGATTTCCATTAGGGTCGATCGTCGGAGCCGATCATGGGGTCAATCACCGCCACGAAACACAACGGATGTGTGATGGAGCCACGTGAGGCAATGTCACTCGACGCGAACTAGTCGATCGCATTGCTGAGGGATTAGAAGGTCGCTCCGGCTCCTATTTCACGGTGGCGGCGTGACAACAGACGCACCGCGGCTCTGCTCCATGGATCAGCTCCGCTTGCATATCATCGTGCGGGAAGTATTGACCTGCCACTGAATTTTCATCCGGCTGCGATTAGAGCCTCGGTGGTTTTTGATACGCCAAATGGCGGGGTGGGAG
>NZ_JALJCJ010000007.1:261063-401989 GCF_022899935.1 Shinella curvata | reverse complement strand
ATCAGGAAACCTTAGAGCGAGTTCGTCGGCCGCCAGAAGCGCCGCCGCTCTCGTTCGATGGCCGGGTTATAGGCCCACTCATTCTGGGCGTCAACAGCCGATTTCATAAAAAAAGAGAAAATCGACAAGTAATTGATTTTGTTCGTTTATTTAATGAGACACGGACGGGGGAAGGGCGTAACCGGCTGAAAACCTGCGTTTCCGCAATTTGAAATCTTGTCCAGGTGGTAAAACTTTCTGCCTGCACCGCATAACGTGCTTTCGGGAGATCAACCCACTCTCCCGGCTCTTTTCCGGGCCTCCCCGGCGGGCTATTCAGGCGGAAAGAGAGCGGTTCCGGCGTCGTCGGCCCCCTCTTTATATATAGGGATATGCAGACCGATCATGGCATCGATATCAGAGACCATGCCGAAACTGCCGATAACGGATGTGCTGCCCGACCTCGGAGCCGCCCTTTCCGTCGGCACGCGCGCCGTGCTCTCGGCGCCACCTGGAGCCGGCAAGACGACACTGGTGCCGCTTTACCTGCTGGAACAGACCTGGCGCGGCGATGGCAGGATCATCCTGCTTGAACCCCGGCGCCTTGCGGCACGTGCGGCGGCCGGGCGGATGGCGTCACTGCTCGGGGAGAAGGTAGGCGAGACCGTTGGTTATCGCATGCGGCTGGACAACCGTATTTCCGCCAAGACGCGCATCGAGGTGGTGACGGAGGGTGTCTTCGCCCGGATGATCCTCGACGATCCCGAGCTGGCGGGTGTGTCCGCCGTTCTCTTCGACGAATTCCACGAGCGCTCGCTCGATGCGGATTTCGGGCTGGCGCTGGCGCTCGACGTGCAGGCTGCCTTGCGCGAGGACCTCCGCATCGTCGTCATGTCGGCGACGCTTGATGTCGACAGGGTATCCACGCTGCTCGACCATCCGCCCGCCATCGTCAGCGATGGACGCAGCTATCCCGTCGAGATCCGTTATCAGGACCGGCCCGCCGGCGAGCGTATAGAAGACAGCATGGCGCGCGCCATCATAGAGGCGCATCGCGCGGAAAGCGGATCGATCCTCGCCTTCCTGCCGGGACAGGCCGAGATTTCGCGCACGGCCGAGCGGCTCGAGGGCCGCTTCGGCGCCGACACGACTGTAGTGCCGCTCTACGGCAATCTCGGCCAGAAAGAACAGGACGCGGCGATCCGCTCCGCGCCCGCTGGCACCCGCAAGATCGTGCTGGCAACCTCGATCGCCGAGACCTCCATCACCATCGACGGCGTTCGCATCGTCATCGACAGCGGTTTGCAGCGCCTGCCGGTCTTCGAGGCGGCGACCGGGATCACGCGGCTGGAAACGGTGCGCGTCTCCCGCGCCTCCGCAGACCAGCGCGCCGGTCGCGCCGGGCGAACGGAGCCCGGCGTGGCGATCCGTCTCTGGCATGCCGGCCAGACGGCGGCGCTGCCGGCCTTCACGCCGCCGCAGATCCTGTCCTCCGATCTTTCCGGCTTCATGCTCGACGTCGCCCATTGGGGTGTCGCCGATCCCGCGACGCTGCGGCTGGTCGATCCGCCGCCGATGGCTGCGGTGGAAGAGGCCCGTAACCTGCTGCGCCTGCTCGGTGCGCTGGATAACAGCGGCGCGCTGACGCCGTCGGGAAAGCGCATCCGCGAACTGGCATTGCCACCGCGGCTCGCCGCAATGATCCTGTCGGCCGCCGAAACCGGCGAGCAGGCGGCGGCGGCGCGGCTCGCCGTGCTTCTCACCGAACAGGGGCTGGGCGGCCCCTCGGTCGATATCGAGGAGCGCCTGCGCCGCTTCTCCCAGGAGCGCGGCGAACGGGCCGATGCGGCGCGAAAACTCGCCCAGCGCATGGCCGAGGGTTTTGGCGCGGCCAAAGGCGGATCAACGAGCACGCCGGGCGCACTGCTGCTGCATGCCTTTCCCGACCGCATCGCTCTGCAACGCGGCGGCCGGGGACGTTTCGTCATGGCGAACGGCCGTGGCGGCGAAGTGCCGGAGACCGAGCGGCTGGCGGGCGCCGACATGATCGTCGTCGCCGACCTCACCGGCCAGGCCGGACGGCAGCGCATTCTCGCCGCCGCCGAAATCGACCGCGCGACCATCGAAGCCGAGCTTGCCGACAGGATCGTACGCGAGGACCAGTGCCTCTTCGACCGGGCGAGCCGGCAGGTGCGCGCACGCCGGGTCATGCGCCTCGGCGCGATGATCCTGGAGGAGACGCCGCTCAAGCGTCCGTCCGGGTTAAAGGCGGCGCAGGCGCTGGCCGACGGCATTCGCCAGCTCGGCCTGCAAGCCATTCCCTTTTCCCGCGAGGCGGCGCAGCTGCGCGACCGCATCGGCTTCCTGCATCGCTCGCTCGGCGCGCCCTGGCCCGACACCAGCGATGACGCCTTGCTAGCCTCGCTCGACACCTGGTTCACACCCTTCCAGGAAAACACCCGTGGGATCGACGACATCACGGCGGCAAGCCTGCACGATGGGCTGATGGCGCTGGTGCCCTACGACGTGCAGCGCGATATCGGCAAGCTGGTGCCCACCCATTTCGAGGCGCCGACGGGACAGCGCCATCCGATCCGCTATGATGGCGACGAGCCGGTGCTGGCGATCCGCGTGCAGGAACTGTTCGGGCTGAAGCAGCATCCGTCCGTTGCCGGCGGGCGGCTTCCGCTGCTGCTGGAGCTCGTGTCGCCGGCCCAGCGGCCGATCCAGACGACCCGCGACCTGCCCGGTTTCTGGGCGGGCTCGTGGCGGGATGTGCGCGCCGACATGCGCGGGCGCTATCCCAAACATCCCTGGCCGGAGGACCCGGCCGAGGCCATGCCGACGACGCGCGCCAAGCCGCGCGGCACATGACGGAAGAGAAGGGACGCATCATGGCATTCTATCAGGATATCGACTTCGAGGGCTCCGGCCGGCGGCTGCGCCTGGAAACGCTGATCCGCCTGCGCTGGCTTGCCGTCGCCGGCCAGTCGATCAGCGTGCTCGTCGTCGCCTTCTGGCTGAAATTCCCGTTGCCGCTCCTGCCTGCCGCGGTGCTCATCGCGCTGCTTGCGGCGGTCAATTTCTTCCTTGCCGTGCGCTTTGCCCCGGCGCACCGGCTGACGCCCGCCTCCGCCTTCACGCTGCTTGCCTTCGATCTCTGCCAGCTGATGGCGCTGCTGTTCATTACCGGCGGCCTTGCCAATCCGTTTGCACCGCTGGTCTGCGTGCCCGTCATCATCTCGTCGTCGCTCCAGCCGATCCGTTTCAGCCTGACGCTCGGCGGGCTTGCCGTCGCCGGCATCACGGCGCTCGCCTTCACGCCCTTCCCGCTGCCCTGGTATGTCGGCACGCTGCTCGTCGTTCCGCCGGTGCTGACGGCGGGCTTCTGGTTCGCCATCGTCTCCACCACCGCCTTCGCCGCCTTCTATTCCTATCGGGTGTCCCAGGAAGCCAAGGAGCTTTCCGACGCGCTGACGGCAACCGAACTCATCCTCCAGCGCGAAAAGCACCTCTCGCAGCTCGATGGCCTTGCCGCCGCCGCCGCCCACGAGCTTGGCACGCCGCTCGCCACGATCAGCGTGGTGGCGCGCGAGATGGAGCGCGAACTCGGCAGCGACGAGCGCTTCAAGGAAGACGTGCAGCTCCTGCGCAGCCAGAGCGAACGTTGCCGCGACATTCTGCGCCGGCTGACCACGCTCTCGACGGAAGACGAAGCCCATATGCGTGTGCTGCCGCTCTCCTCGCTGATGGAGGAGGTCTTGGCACCGCACCGCGAATTCGGCATCACGCTCAACCTCGTCGAGGACGGCGACCGCGCGGGCGAGCCGATCGGCAACCGCAATCCCGGCATTCTCTACGGTCTCGGCAATCTCATGGAAAACGCCGTCGACCATGCCCGCGAGGCGGTGACCGTCACCGTGGGCCATACGCCGGATAAGGTGACCATCGTCATCGAGGACGATGGCGACGGGTATGCGGCGGACGTTCTCCAGCGCATCGGCGATCCCTATGTCACCAAGCGGCAAAAGGACGAGCGGGCGGGCGGGCTCGGGCTCGGCCTCTTCATCGCCAAGACGCTGCTGGAGCGCTCCGGCGCCAAATTGACCTTCGGCAACCGCACGGGCGACCAGCCGGGTGCGCGCGTCTCGGTCGATTGGCCGCGGGCCCGCATGGAGGCAAAGGGCGTGAAATGACTTTACCGGCGCACCCTTAGGGGTGATAAGCTGATCCCGATCAAGAATGGACAAAAATCCGCGACGGAAGACGAAAAATGGCTGAAAACAACGAACCGCAGACCGCACCGGAAGATATCGGGCCGGATCCCTCGCTTCTTCTCGTCGATGACGATGCGCCGTTCCTGCGCCGTCTGGCCCGCGCCATGGAAACACGCGGCTTTGCCGTCGATACGGCCGAATCGGTCGCCGAGGGCATTGCCAAGGCCAAGACCAACCCGCCGAAATATGCCGTGGTCGATCTTCGCCTCGGCGACGGCAGCGGCCTCGACGTGATCTCGGCCATCCGCCAGCGCCGCGACGACACGCGCATCATCATGCTGACCGGCTACGGCAATATCGCCACCGCCGTGAATGCGGTGAAGCTCGGCGCGGTCGATTACCTCGCCAAGCCCGCCGACGCCGACGACATCTTTGCCGCGCTGACGCAGCGCCCCGGCGAAAAGGTCGAGCTGCCGGAAAACCCGATGTCGGCGGATCGCGTGCGCTGGGAACATATCCAGCGCGTCTATGAGATGTGCGACCGCAACGTCTCCGAGACGGCCCGCCGCCTCAACATGCACCGCCGCACGCTCCAGCGTATTCTGGCCAAGCGCGCGCCGAAATAGGCAAGCTATCACGCCCAGGGCGCTGAAAAGGGATAGCAATGGCAAGCAAGAGAATACGGCGTAGGATAGGCGATATTCTGCAGATCGATCTTGGCGATAGTCAACATTGTTATGCGCAGGTTGCTGGTGAGCCAGTGATCGTCTTCTTCGATGGCATTTTCACAGAAACCATCTCGATGGAGGATATTCCAAGGCTCCCCGTTGCCTTTAGGCTGGCCGTATCCAATTACGCGGTCACCAGAGGGGTCTGGCCCGTTATTGGCTCAAGGCCATTGACGCCCGAGAATGCTGAAGAGCCATTCTTCTACAAGCAAGATAACAGAGACCGTCTTTTTCTCTACCACTCCTCGTTTGCCGCTCAGAATTATGAGCGGCCAGCATCCTTGGCAGACTGCATCGGGCTGGAATGTGCTGCTGTATGGGACCCAGAACATGTCGTGGATCGATTGCGCGATCATGCTCTGGGTCAACCCAATCGATGGGTTGAGATCCTGAAAATAAAGATTCCCTCAATTTCCGGCTGACAGTGCGCGGTACAGAATCAACAACTACGCCGGTTCGTCGCGCCGCCCGGAGACGATCGCCGACATATCCGGCCCGTCGCGGCGCGAATCCATTGCAAACTCCGCCAGCAGCAGCCGGCCCGCCGCGACGCGGGCGAAGGCGAAGGTGACGGCCTTGCGCGTCGGGGCGGCCAGCTTGTGCTCTGGCGCCTCGCGCAACATGTGCGCACCGTAACCATCGGAGAGGATGAGGCCGCACTCCTCCGGAAAGATATCGAGCGGCACGTCCTTGTGGGTCGCGAAGAACAGGCGGTCGCAGTGGCGGCGGTAGTCGGGCCACTTGCGGTCGACGCGAAAATCCTCGATCGACGTCTTGATCTCGACGATCCAGATCTCGCCCTTGTCCGACAGGCTGACGAGATCGGCGCGCCGGCCGCTTGCAAGCGTCAGCTCCGGCAGCACTGCGTGGCGCATCTCCATCAGCATGCGCTGCACGCCGCGGCGCACCATCATGGCACGATCGGACTGGCGGCCGTCGAGCAGCGGATTGTCGTTGTGAATCGAAACGATCGTCATCGGTCAAACCTCGCGAATCACATTCTAGCGGCCGATCCCGCGAAATCGATTCGGCCCTGCCGGAAAACGTTAAGACAGCGGGCAAAACTGCGGCGAGAAAAAGACTCTGTTAACTGCGCGAATCTGTTCTTGTGCGGCTCGGGCACGATGCGCTGCAAGGGCATTGAACAGCGCACGGTGGCGTGCTTGGCATTGTCGGGGCTGAGCGAAAGCGGCGGGACGCCGGCATTGTTGTTGCAAAAAAACAATCCGGCAGCTTTTTGCCTTCGCTTACGCCCGCGCCGCGGCGCGCAGACTTGCATTGACTGGTTTAATCGAAAATAAACCATAATCGATGAAAGCTTCCGCATCCCGGAACTTCTTAATTCCTTTACAAGAGAATCTCATGCGCTTCCGCAATGCCCTCCTTCTGTGCGGCCTCGCAGCAGCCGTCACGCTCGCTGGTTGCTCCTCGTCCTCCCTTCCGGGCGAAAAGGTGGCGACCAATGCCATCTTCACGTCGGACTACGGCGCTGTCGAGGACAACGGCTATGCCCTGCCGGCGATCCCGATCAGCAAGGTGAACACCAAGTTCCACCGCCAGATCGTCGATTACGCCACCAGCGAGAAGCCCGGCACGATCGTCGTGAACACCCCGAACCGCTTCCTTTATTATGTGCTGCCCGGCGGCAAGGCCGTGCGCTACGGTATCGGCGTCGGCAAGTCCGGCTTTGCGTGGCAGGGTGAAGCCTACATCGCCTGGAAGCAGGAATGGCCGAACTGGCATCCGCCGAAGGAAATGGCGGACCGCAAGCCCGAAGTCGCACGTTACGTCAAGGACGGCATGGGGCCGGGCCTGAAGAACCCGCTCGGCGCCCGCGCCATGTACCTCTTCAACGAGAAGGGCCAGGACACGCTGTTCCGTCTGCACGGCACGCCGGAATGGGCCTCCATCGGCACGGCCGCCTCGTCGGGCTGCATCCGCCTGATGAACCAGGACATCATCGACCTCTACAGCCGCGTCCGCCCCGGCAAGGGCGCCCGCGTCGTCGTCCAGCAGTAAGCAGACGACAGTCTCTGTATATAAAGAAGCCGCCGGAGCAATCCGGCGGCTTCTTTCGTTTGGGGCATTGAACGGCAAGGCGATCAACCGCCTTGCCGGAAGGCACATCAGGCCGCAGCGGCCTTCAGCTCGAGGCGGCGGCGGTGCAGGACCGGCTCGGTATAACCGTTCGGCTGCGCGCGGCCCTCAAGCACGAGCTCGACGGCAGCCTGGAAGGCGATCGAGCCGTCGAAATTGCCAGCCATCGGGCGATAGAGCGAATCACCGGCATTCTGCCCATCGACGACGGCGGCCATGCGCTTCATCGTTTCGAGGATCTGATCCTTGGTGATAACGCCGTGGTGCAGCCAGTTGGCGAGGTGCTGGGCGGAGATGCGCAGCGTCGCGCGGTCCTCCATCAGGCCGACATCGTTGATATCGGGGACCTTCGAGCAGCCGACGCCCTGGTCGATCCAGCGCACGACATAACCGAGGATGCCCTGTGCATTGTTGTCGAGCTCGCGCTGGATTTCCTCCGGCGTCCAGTTCGGCCGCACCGCGACCGGAACGGAAAGGATGTCGGTGAGCTTTGCCCGCGGGCGCGACCGCAGCGAGGCCTGCACCTCGGCGACATTGACCTTGTGATAGTGCGTCGCGTGCAGCGTCGCCGCCGTCGGCGAGGGAACCCAGGCGGTGTTGGCGCCGGCCTTGGGATGGGCGATCTTCTGCTCCAGCATGGCGGCCATCAGGTCCGGCATGGCCCACATGCCCTTGCCGATCTGCGCATGGCCCGACAGGCCGCAGGCGAGACCGATATCGACGTTCCAGTTCTCATAGGCGGAAATCCAGGCGGCCTGCTTCATGTCGCCCTTGCGGATCATCGGACCCGCTTCCATCGAGGTGTGGATCTCGTCGCCGGTGCGGTCGAGGAAACCGGTATTGATGAAGACGACGCGCTCCTTGGCGGCGCGGATCGCTTCCTTGAGGTTGATGGTCGTGCGGCGCTCCTCGTCCATGATCCCCATCTTCATGGTGTTGGGCGCCATGCCGACGGCGGCCTCGACGCGGCCAAACAACTTCGAAGCGAAAGCGACCTCTTCGGGGCCGTGCATCTTCGGCTTGACGACATACATCGACCCGGCAGGCGAATTCTGCCGGCGGCCATTCGGACCGACGTCATGCAGCGCGATGAGCGCGGTGACCATGGCGTCCATGATGCCCTCCGGCACCTCGTTGCCATCACGGTCGCGGATCGCCGGATTGGTCATGAGGTGGCCGACATTGCGCACCAGCATCAGCGAACGGGCACGCAGCGACGCGGCCGAGCCATCCGGCGCGGTGTAAGCGCGGTCCGGGTTGAGCCGGCGCGTGATGGTCTTGCCACCCTTGGCGACTTCTTCCGACAGATCGCCCTTCATCAGGCCGAGCCAGTTGCGATAGACGACGACCTTGTCCTCGGCATCGACGGCGGCGACGGAATCCTCGCAGTCCATGATCGTGGTCAGCGCCGATTCGATCGCGACGTCGGAAATATGCGCCGCATCGTCCTTGCCGGTCGGCGTCGTCGCATCCACGCGGATTTCGATATGCAGGCCGTTGTTGCGCAGGAGAACCCGCGTCGGTGCGGCGGCTTCACCGACAAAGCCGGCGAACTTCGCTTCATCCGCAAGACCCGTCTTGCCCCCGCCGACCAGCGCGACGACGAGCTTGCCGCCCTCGACGGCAAGGCCGGCCGCCTCGCGCCAGGACGTGCCCGTAAGCGGCGCAGCCTCATCGAGGAAGCCGCGCGCCCAGGCGATGACCTTGGCGCCGCGCACGGGATTGTAGCCCTTGCCCTTTTCCGCGCCGTCGGTTTCCGGAATGGCATCCGTGCCGTAGAGCGCATCATAGAGCGAGCCCCAGCGCGCATTGGCGGCGTTCAGCGCATAACGCGCATTCATGACGGGAACGACGAGCTGCGGGCCGGCGAGGCTGGCGATCTCTGGGTCGACATGGTCGGTCGTTACCTTGAAGTCGCCGCCCTCGGGCAGGAGGTAGCCGATCTCGCGCAGGAAGGCTTCATAGGCCGCCATATCGACGGGTGCGCCGTTTTCGCGATACCAGGCATCGATCTTTTCCTGCAGCGCATCGCGCTTGGCGAGCAGGGCGCGGTTTTCCGGGGCCAGATCATGCACGATGGCGGAAAAATCGGCGAAATAGCACTCCGCATCCACGCCCGTGCCAGGAAGGGCCTCCGTGACGATGAAATAATAAAGGGCGCTGTCGATCGAAAGACCGGCTTTTTCGGTATAGGTCATCTGAAAAGGCTCCGAATGGCGGGATAAGGGGAGTATCCCGAATGGTCCCACTTTCCGGAGGTTTCATTCATAGTCAATTCGGCAAGGACATAAAGAATTTATTCCGCTCGGGAATAAATCCTACTTATCCTTCCTGCGCGATGCGTGGCCGGCCGCTGGCGGTGGCCGTAAAACGCGCCTCGATCAGCTTGCGCGACCCCTCGACTTCAGGCGCATCGATGGCCTCCGACAGGGTCACGACCGGCTCGTCCGCCCCGTTGGCACGCGCCGCCTGCAACGCTGCCGTCATCGCCCGCTCCTTGGCCAGCGAGAAGGCTTTCTCCTCGTCGATGAGGCGTACGCTGTCGCCCGCACCGTTGACGATGAAGATACCCTCTTCCGGCTGGGTGACGAAGACCGTGACGGCATTGCGCACCTGGCCGACGACGGCGCCGACGGCGTTCGCCACGCCGGCATCCGCGGGGATGGAGGAGACCGCGCCCAGCATCTCGGCGATGGCGGGATAATAGACCGGTGCCGAGGCGCCGAGGCCGACCAGCGGCCGGTCGAGCGCGATGCGGAATTTCACGATGCCGGGAACGCGGTGCAGCGCCCGGTCGATGGAGATGGAGTTGGCCGGATCGAGTGCGCCCACGCCGTCATCGGCAAGGCAGGCGGAGAGGATGACATCGGCCGATTGGCGGGTGAGACGGTCGACCAGCGTGCGGGCCAGCGCTTCCGGCGTCTCGGCGATCGGTTTCCCGGTGCCGTCCTTGGTGCGGGCGGCAAGTTCGAGGCCGAGACGGGCGGCCACGGCATCCCACTGCCCCTGCCCACCCAGCACATGCATGGCATCCGATGGCGTGATGCCGCAGATATGCACGAGGCCGCGCGCAACCAGCCGGTCGAGCGTCGCCTTTTGCGGCGTCGAGAGCAGCAGGCCATCAAGCGGCAACGGCGTGGCGCCGATCTTGTCGTAGAGCGCCTGTTCCTGCGCCGTCAGGCCGCTCGCCAGCCGCTCCGGCACGCCGGTGCGCACGGCAAAACGCCCGTCATGGCGGCCCATATGCGGCGCGCGCAGCTGGCGCTCCAGCACGGAAACCACCGCCTCGGGATGCAGGTGCGAGGCAAGGCTGAGCGGCATGAAGCGGCGCGGCCCCAGATCGATCTTCGCCTTGAGGCCGCGGTCGTTGATGCGCACTTCCGAATCACCGCCCAACCCGAAAGTCCGCATCGCGACGGCTTCCACCATGGTGCGATAGCCGCCGACGACGGCACCTTCCGCATCGAGTTTCGGCCGGCCATTGTCGAGCACTGCCACGTCGGTCGTCGTGCCGCCGATATCGGAGACGACGGCATTGTCGAGGCCCGTCAGATGGCGCGCGCCGACAAGACTTGCCGCCGGGCCGGAGAGAATGGTCTCGATCGGCCGCAGCCGCGCTTCCGCCGCCGAGATCAGCGCGCCGTCACCACGCACCACCATCATCGGCACATGGATGCCGCGGCGCTGGAGATAGTCCTCGCAGGCGCCGATCAGCCGGTCGATCATCGAGATCAGGCGGGCGTTGAGCAGCGTCGTCAGGGCGCGACGCGGGCCGCCGAGCTTCGAGGAGAGCTCGTGGCTGCACGTGACGGGCAGGTGCGAGACCGCGCGGATGCGATCGCGCACCCGCTGCTCATGCGCCGGATTGCGCACGGCGAAATAGCCGGCAACGGCGAAGGAGGAGACGGTTTGCGACAGCTGCGGCAGCGCTTCGTCCAGTGCCGTCATGTCGAGCGGCGTCTCGTTGCCATGCACATTGTGGCCGCCGGGCAGGAAGAGCACGGGATCGTTGCCGAGCGCATCGGCAAGCCCGTCGCGCTTGAGATCGTCGGGCGAAAAACCGATCATCACGAGGCCGGCGCGGCCGCCCTGCCCTTCGACGAGAGCATTGGTGGCAAGCGTCGTCGACAGCGACACGAGGCCGATGGCCGCGACCGGCACCTGCGCCTCGGCCAGCACCGCCTCTACCGCGCCTGATATGCCGACCGCTAGGTCGTGGCGCGTGGTCAGCGCCTTGGCGCGGGCGACGACGCCCCGGGTTTCGCTGTAGAGCACGGCGTCCGTATAGGTGCCGCCGGTATCGATGCCGAGTAACAAATGATCTGCCACGAGAATTCTTCCGAATGCCGCCCCGTCTGTTGTCAAAAGGGCCTGGCTCTTTTCAAAGCGGGTGTGGAATGGTGTTATTGCATGTCCAAGCCGAATGCCACCATCCCGCCGGCGACATCAGGTGAAAGAACAAGGAGCCTTGCAGTGATTGAACTCTCCATCCGGCGGCCGCTTCTGGCGCGCCTTCTTCTTGGCGCCGCACTCGTTGCCGCCGGCCTGCCAGCCCATGCCCAGGAGGACGGCGAGGAGGAATACAAGGCGCAGATCCCCGATGTCTCCATCTACAAGGCGATGCTGGATGCCAACAAGCAGACCGGCTGGGTGCAGTTCCGCGAATTCTCCGGCCAGCAGCTCATCTATTTCACCGCCTTGCAGACCATGCATTGCCGGCTGAAGGAAGTGCGCTACTCGATCAATTCCGACACGCTCGACAAGACCTTCCCGATGGCGAAATGCGATCCGGAACTGCCCTTCAACCTGCCGTCCGACGACAGCCAGAACTGGCTCTACCTCAACCTGAAGCCGGGTGAGGCCCAGACGATTGCCGTGCAGGCAGTATGGGATGACGGCAGCGGCAGCGAGATCGTCATCTACCAGCCCTGCAAGAACCCGGAAGCGACCTGCGCCTCGATCAAGACGATCAAGAAGCCGAAGAAGCGCGGGGACGAGCCCGCACCCGTAACGCCAGCCCGTTAGCCGGCTGCGTCGTCAGGCGCTGCACCGGCCAGGGCTTCGTGTCCTCGGTCATGTCGAAGCGGAAGCGGTGCATCAGCACACCGAGCGCGATGATCGCCTCCTGCATGGCGAAGGTCGCACCGATGCAGATGCGCGGCCCCGCTCCGAAGGGCAGGTACTGGAAGCGGTGGATCGCCTCGCGATTTTCCGGCAGGAAGCGCTCCGGCATATAGGCGCGCGGCTTCTGCCAGAGCAGCGCATGGCGATGCAGCGTCCAGGGCATGACGAGAATGGTGACGTCGCGGGGGATTTCGACCACCTCGCCGGACGGACTCGTCCAGCGGTCGTCGGCAATCGCCTCGCGGTTGATCGAGGGCGCCGGCGGATAGAGCCGCATCGCCTCCTCGAAAGCCGCCCGCGTCCAGGGCATCAAATCCAGCCAGTCGACGGGATCGGCACCGCTTGAGACGACGCGGTCGATCTCCGCCTCCATCGCGTCGCGCACATGCGGGGAATTGGCGACGCAATAGAGCGTCCAGGCAAGCGCACGGGCCGTCGTCTCGTGCCCGGCGCCGATGAAGGTGAGGATATTGTCCTCCACCTCCTCCATGGTCAGCCCGTCCGGCCCGGCCGCGCGCAACAGCAGCGTCAGGAAATCGTTGGGTGCATCGCCATCGTCCGCCGCCATGCGCTTCAAGCGCAGATCCATCGTATCGCGTACGATCTTTCGGAATTTGCCGAGAACCCGGAGACCGCCGATGCGCGTCACGCGCGGCACCCAAGAGGGCGCGCGCAGCAGATCCATCGGATCGACCCGGCCCATGGAGTGCAGGAGGTCATCCACATCATCGGCGAAATTGTTGGAGGCGGTGACGATCTCGCCGGAAAACAGCGTTTCCGAGAGGATCGAAAAGGCGAGCTCCGTCATATCGTTGCCGATATCGAAGACCGTGCCCTCGGCGCCTTCGTATTTCCTGGCATAAAGCTCGGACTGCGCCAGCATCTGCGTCGCGAAGCCCTTGGCATGGCGCGGCGTGAAGATCGGCGCCACCGCCTTGCGCGAGCGGCGCCACACCGCACCCTCCGCCGTCAAAAGACCATCGCGCAGGATCGGCCGCAGCACAAGCTGGCGCACCACCGCCATCTTGTAGTTCTGGGCATTGTCGACGAGCAGGTATTTGATGAGGCCGGGATCGTTGACGATCAGCGTCTTCTCGCCGAAGAAGCTCGTCATGATCCAGGGCAGCGTATAGGACGGCTCGCCCCACAGTTCGAGCGGATTGCGGAAAACCGTCCTGATGATCTCGAGCTTCGACGGCGGCACCGTGCGCGGGATCGGCGCCGGCGGTTCGAACGGCTCGGGACGCATGTCCATCATCTGCCTCCTTGTGATCGGCTCCCTACACAAGTTGGGCCGAGAGGTGGGCGAAACTTAGAGCAGTCCAGCAAAAGTGCGCAGCGGAAAGCAGATCAAATTCTTATTGAGCGTTCATCACCCAGTTTCGAAACATCGTGAGAAGCGAATGGAGATGAAGCGGACCGCCAGCACCATGAAACACGTTGTCGTCGGTCCAACACACCCACCAATCAGTTTCATGATCATAATTGTACGTGGTCCGATCAAGCGATCGACCGTCGCAGTCCGTCCCTGTAAGATCGATTTTTATCGACCAACCCGGATTGTCGACAGTGTTGATCGACACACCAAATCCATGCTCCCAATCGCCGTTGCATTGGGACTTGTACCAGTTGGAAAACCATTCCAAAATATCCATGTGCCTATGCTATCGGAGCGGTAGCATGGCGAAAAGAGCAGAACGCTTTCTGCCGCGTTCTCGGAACTAACTTCCTAGAGCAGCCCCTGAAGTTCCGCCAGCTTGTCGTTGACCAGCCAGCCGTAATAGTTCTCTTCCGGCCAGGTCACCTCGCCGGCCGCGCGGCGTGCGGCAAAGGCGGCGGCGCGCGCGTCGGGGTTGCCGATATTATAGAGCGTCGAGGTTACGCCCGGATTCTTCGAAATGTCGACGCCGGCGATCTTCTTATAGGCATCGATCGAGCGGCGGATGGACGCTGCCATATAGGCGAGCGAGATATCGGGATCCATGATCGCCTGATAGACATCGGCCGCATCGTTCTCGTCGAGACGGTCGTAACCGGAGATGCGTGCGACGTCGTCGGTCAAGGTCAGCGCCGTCAGCGGGTTGATCTGGCCGAGGCCAAAAGTCTGGCCGGCATAGAAGGGCTGGAAGAACACCGCGCTGAAGCGGTTGTTCGGGAAGGATTTTCCGCCGACCGTCTCGCCCTTGAACGTCCGGTTCCAGACGCCCTCACGGCAGGTCCACAGCGCATAGGAGCCCTTCTTGTCGGCGCATTTGGCAAATTCCGGCCGCGCGACGAAGTCGGCGACATTCTCGCCGTCATAGGCGAAACGGAAGCTGCCGGTATAGGAGGCCGCCTTCACGTAATAGCTTTGCAGCCGATCATAGGCGTCGACATTGTAGGTGTGCTCGCCCACGATGGCGCCGACCATGTGGATCGGGGCGATGCCGTATTTGGCGGCGGTCGACTTGATCTTGCTCGTCAGCTGGCCATCGCTCGCCAGGAGATCGCGCACCTTCTCGTATTTGGCGTCGAAGGAGGTCTTGCCCGCCTTGGTACGGCGCACGGAGGCGCCGGGAATCGCCGGCTGCTCGGCATTGCGGTTGCCTTCAGGCACCACGTCCATCGCCATGACCGTGGTCTGGCTCTGCAAGACGAGCGTGGCGGCAAGGGCAAACACAGGGATGAGCTGACGCACGGTTGCGGTTCCTGTCTGATCGAATCTCTGGGCGGATGGCGGGGACCGATGCAAGACAATCGTGTCGGAATGATGCCAGCGCGGGCAAAGGCCTAGGCCGCGTCGCCTCTTCTGTCGAGGGGCCGCCCATCAAAAATGCGGCACCGGCGACGCCGAATGGGTCGCCGGTGCCGAAAGGTCACAGGATGTAGCGCGACAGGTCGGTGTTGGCCGCCAGCGTGCCGACATGCTTCTTCACGTAGTCGGCATCGATCAGCAGCTTGTTGCCGCCCTTGTCCGGCGCCTCGAAGGAGATCTCGTCGAGCACCCGTTCCATCACCGTCTGAAGACGGCGGGCGCCGATGTTTTCAACGCTTGCATTAAGCTGCACGGCTACGTCGGCCAGCGCATCCAGCGCGTCCTCGGTGAAATCGAGCTCGACGCTTTCGGTCTCCATCAGAGCCTTGTACTGGCGGATCAGGCTCGCCTCCGTCTCCGTCAGGATGCGGCGGAAGTCCTCCTTGGTCAGGGCCTTCAGCTCGACGCGGATCGGCAGGCGGCCCTGCAGTTCCGGCAAGAGGTCCGAGGGCTTGGAGACATGGAAGGCGCCCGAGGCGATGAAGAGGATATGGTCCGTCTTCACCGGCCCGTATTTCGTCGCCACCGTCGTGCCCTCGACGAGCGGCAGCAGGTCGCGCTGCACGCCCTCACGGGAGACGCCCGCGCCCATGCCGCCGTCACGGGCTGCGATCTTGTCGATCTCGTCGATGAAGACGATGCCGTCGTTTTCGGCCGAGCGGATCGCCTCGCGCTGGATCTGCTCATTGTCGAGCAGCTTGTCGGATTCGTCGTCGATCAGGATCTTGTAACTGTCCTTGACCGTCGTCTTGACCTTCTTGCTGCGCCCGCCCATCGCCTTGCCGAACATTTCCGACAGGTTCAGCACGCCGATATTGGCGCCCGGCATGCCGGGGATCTCGAAGCCGCCGGGCGTGCCGGTATCGGCGACGTCGACCTCGATTTCCTTGTCGTCGAGTTCGTTGTTGCGCAGTTTCTTGCGGAAACTGTCGCGCGTCGCCGGCGAGGCGGTGGCGCCGACCAGCGCGTCGAGCACGCGTTCCTCGGCATTGGCATGGGCCTTGGCCGTCACCTCGGAGCGCTTCTTCTCGCGCACCAGGCCGATGCCGACCTCGACGAGGTCGCGCACGATCTGCTCGACGTCGCGGCCAACATAACCGACCTCGGTGAACTTGGTCGCCTCGACCTTGACGAAGGGCGCACCGGCGAGTTTGGCGAGACGGCGAGAAATCTCCGTCTTGCCGACACCCGTCGGGCCGATCATCAGGATGTTCTTCGGCATCACCTCGTCGCGCAGGTCGGGCGCAAGCTGGTGGCGGCGCCAGCGGTTCCTGAGCGCGATGGCCACGGCGCGCTTGGCGTCGTGCTGGCCGATAATGTAGCGGTCGAGTTCGGAGACGATCTCGCGGGGGGAAAAGTTGGTCATGATCTCTCGTTCGCTTTCGGGTCGAATTGCATGATCAGCACGTCGTCGCCGGTGCGGCCCAGAAGGCTTTCGACAGGCCGGAAGCCGGCTTTCGAATAGGCGCGAACCGCACGGACATTCGTGGGATCGGGGTCGATGATGATGGTCTCGTGGCCAAGGCTGCGAAGACGGGAAACGAAGGCGGCAAGGGCCGCGGAGCCGACGCCGATGGAAAGCTTGTCGGCATGGCCGATCGACAGATCGACGCCGACGGCGTCCCGCGGCAGCTCCAGGAGCCAGGGATTGTCCTTCGTCCAGTCCTCGTTCTGGTGATGGCCGAGAAACCAGACTTGAATATAGCCGACCGGCTCGCCATCCAGCTGGATGAGGAAGGGACGGGTCGTGTCCCTGCCTTCCACCATGGCCCTGATGAAGCCGATTTCCTCCTGCGGATCGCCCCACCATTCGCGCACATGCGGCGTTTCCAGCCATGCACGAAGCAGCGGGTAATGCTCCTCCCCGACCGGGGAAAAACCGATCCGTCGGGGATCAAGCGGCATCCAGCGTCTCCACCACGAAATTGTGGTTGGTGTAGACGCAGATGTCGCCGGCAATCTGCATGGCCTTGCGGGCAATCTCTTCGGCCGATTTGTCGCTGTCCATCAGCGCGCGCGCCGCCGCATAGGCGTAGTTGCCGCCCGAGCCGATCGCCATGGTGCCGTGTTCCGGCTCCAGCACGTCGCCATTGCCGGTCAGCGCCAGCGTGACGGTCTTGTCGGCCACCAGCATCATCGCCTCGAGCCGGCGCAGATACCGGTCGGTGCGCCAGTCCTTGGCAAGCTCGACGGCGGCACGCATCAGCTGGTCAGGGTATTGTTCGAGCTTGGCTTCCAGCCGTTCGAGCAGCGTGAAGGCGTCAGCCGTCGCGCCGGCAAAACCGGCGATCACGTCGCCCTTGCCGAGACGGCGCACCTTGCGCGCATTGCTCTTCATGACGGTCTGGCCAAGGCTCACCTGGCCGTCGCCCGCCATCACCACCTTGCCGTCCTTGCGGACGGTGATGATCGTCGTGGCGTGCATGGAGGCGTAGGGGTTGTGTTCACTCATCGATGGACCTTTCAGGCCCGCAAACCGGGCAAGGACACCGCCAGCGAGGCGGCTTCGTTGTGTCCTATGTAAGCGGCGTTTTGGAGATTGCAAACGCAGGCAGCCGGTCGGGCCGCATGCCGCGCGCACGAAAAACAGGACAAGCACGGCGCCGTCCAAAATAAGCCTTGCTTTCCCCCTGGGATGAGCAGGTTATGGTCTCCCATCAATCAAAAGGGGTTACGGCAATGGCCAAAGGGCAGGTCCGCAGCAACAAGGAAACGCGCAAACCCAAGAAGGACAAGGTGGCCGCCAAGGCCCCGCCGACGCTTGGATCGCAGGTGAAAAGCAGCGAGAGCGCGACGAAGAAGAAGTGAGGGTGGCTGCGGAGCGGAGGATGTCCCGCATTCCTCTCCTCCGATCTCCCTCCACCTTTCTCCCACTCGCCGCGTCTCCCCGCGACACGCGCGAATCTCTCCTCCGTCATCCTCGGGCTTGACCCGAGGATCCACCCATCCGCACGGCCCAGCTTGTGGCATGGATCCTTGGGTCAAGCCCGAGGATGACGTAGAGGGGAGGATGAGGGCGTGCCCCAAAGAGACCCAGTTAACCGAAAGACGCTTCGCCAAAAGGCCGCTGCAGGGCTGGCTTTCCGAAAGGGCTCGCCCAAAAACAAACGCGACTCCACCCCACCCAACCACATCTTTACCCCCCAATTTTCCCCGCCCCCACAACGTCGCCTATCCTGAACGTCCTTCCGCCGCCGGACGGATCGCGTAACGTGTCGATGCGGGCGGGAGGAGGCGCTTTCGTGTCTGCCGAAACGTACGGCAGGGGCGAAAGAGGCGTGGAGCGGCGGGGCGTGACACCCCCGTCGTGCGAGGTTTCCCCCTTCTCCGGGTCGCCGAGGAGGTTTGGGCCCGCCATGCAAGCATCGCTACGCATGAGCCCGAAAAATGCGCAGGCGGTTTTCGGACAAGGCTCATGCGAGACGATGCGCAGCGAAGCCCCGCCATGCCTGAAGGAGGATGAGACCGCCTCCGAAGAACGCCTGGGCCGCGCGAAAGCGAAGCCACCATCACACCAATTCCAGAGGCAACGCTTTCGCGCTGTTCTCCGGACGGTGTCATCAACCCGATGGCCAGCCATGCGGGCCGCTCCTGCATGCGCCTGAAACCCCTCGAAAGACTGGCCTTTTGTAAAGAGCCCTGTTAAGGAGCGGCGGTTAATTTACCGGAGACTGCCATGAGCCGCACCGCCAGCGTTTCGCGCAAGACGAACGAGACCTCCGTATCGGTCACCGTCGACATCGACGGCACCGGCACGTCGCGCATTTCGACGGGCGTCGGTTTCTTCGATCATATGCTCGACCAGCTGTCGCGCCATTCGCTCATCGACATGGAGATCAAGACCGAAGGCGACTTGCATGTCGACGACCACCACACGGTGGAAGACACGGGCATTGCCATCGGCCAGGCCATCGCAAAGGCGCTCGGCGACCGTCGCGGCATCACGCGCTACGCCTCGCTCGACCTCGCCATGGACGAGACGATGACGCGCGCCGCCGTCGATGTCTCCGGCCGGCCGTTCCTCGTCTGGAACGTCAATTTCTCGGCCCCGAAGATCGGCACGTTCGATACCGAGCTGGTGCGCGAATTCTTCAACGCGCTCGCCCAGCACGCCGGCATCACACTGCATATCCAGAACATCTACGGCGCCAACAACCATCATATCTCGGAGACGTGCTTCAAGGCCGTCGCGCGTGTGCTGCGCACCGCGACCGAGATCGATCCCCGCCAGGCGGGCCGCGTTCCCTCGACGAAGGGTTCGCTGGCCTGATCCAAAGGCACAGCTGGAGGCCGTCATGGCCACATTCCTCGTTCTGATACCGCCCGGCGCGACATCCGGTGATGAAAATGCCCGCATCGTCCGCGACCGCTTTTCCTGGGTCGCGTTCGTCCTGCCCGTCATCTGGCTCCTCTGGCATCGCGCCTGGCTCGCCGCAGCCCTCGCCTTCGCCGTCCAGGCGCTCGGCGCGGCAATTGCGGATCATCCCGTCTTCGGCCTTGCCGGCCTCGGCATCTGCCTTGCCACCCATCTTCTCGTCGCGCTCGAAGGCCCGTCCATGCTCGTCGCCGGCCTGGAACGCCGGGGCTGGGCGGTCGATGCGGTGATTTCGGCCGACGACCGCGCCACGGCGGAAGAAATTTATTATACGGAAACCCCGGCCGCTGCGGCAGAAACGCGCGACAGCGTTTCGCTCCCGGCCGCCGAAACCTCCGCGCGCCGGCACGCTCCCATGCTCGGCCTCGTCGGTTTCAAGGAAGGACGCTAGAATGCGCGTTGCAATCATCGATTACGGCTCAGGCAATCTGCGCTCGGCCACCAAGGCCTTCGAGCGCGCCGCCCGTGAAGCCGGTATTTCCGCCGAGATCGACCTGACGGACAAGGCCGAACGCGTCGCAAGCGCCGACCGCATCGTGCTGCCCGGTGTCGGCGCCTATGCCGATTGTCGCCGCGGCCTCGACGCCGTGCCTGGCATGGTCGAAGCGCTGCGCGAGGCCGTCGAGGCAAAAGCCCACCCCTTCCTCGGTGTCTGCGTCGGCATGCAGCTGATGTCGTCGCGCGGCCTCGAAAAGACCACGACCGAAGGCCTCGGCTGGATCAAGGGCGATGTCGTCAAGATGACGCCCAGCGACCAGAATTTGAAGATCCCGCAGATCGGCTGGAACACGCTGGATCGCAAAAGCACGCATCCGCTGTTTGCCGGCATCCCGGAGGCGCTGCACGCCTATTTCGTGCACTCCTACCATCTTGCCGCAGAAAATCCCGAGGATGTGGTCGCGACCGTCGATTACGGCGGCCCGATGACCGCCTTCGTCGCCAATGGCAACAAGGCCGGCGCGCAGTTCCATCCGGAAAAGAGCCAGACGCTCGGCCTCGCCCTCATCACCAATTTCCTGCGCTGGAAGCCGTAAAATGATTCTCTTTCCCGCCATCGACCTGAAAGACGGCCAGTGCGTTCGCCTGAAACTCGGCGACATGGACCAGGCCACCATCTACAATCCCGACCCGGCCGCCCAGGCGAAAGCCTTTGAAGACCAGGGCTTCGAGTGGCTGCATGTCGTCGACCTCAACGGCGCCTTCGCCGGTGAAAGCGTCAACGGCGCCGCCGTCGATGCCATCCTGAAAGCCACGAAGAACCCGGTGCAACTCGGCGGTGGCATCCGCACCCTCGACCATATCGAAAACTGGCTGTCGCGCGGTCTCTCCCGCGTCATCCTCGGCACCGTCGCCGTGCGCGATCCGGCGCTGGTCATTGAGGCCTGCAAAAAATTCCTCGGCAAGGTCGCCGTCGGCATCGACGCCAAGGGTGGCAAGGTTGCCGTCGAGGGCTGGGCGGAAGCCTCGGAGCTCGGCGTGATCGAGCTCGCGAAGAAGTTCGAAGGGGCCGGCGTCGCCGCGATCATCTACACCGACATCGACCGCGACGGCATTCTCGCCGGCATCAACTGGGCCTCGACGCTGGAGCTCGCCGAGGCCGTCTCCATCCCGGTCATCGCCTCGGGCGGTCTTGCATCGATGGACGATATCCACCGTCTCGTCGCGCCCGATGCGCGCAAGCTCGAGGGCGCAATTTCCGGCCGGGCGCTCTATGACGGCCGCATCGATCCTGCCGAAGCGCTGGCTGCCATTCGTGCAGCACGGGGAGAAGCCGCATGACCCTGAAAGCTCGCGTCATACCCTGCCTCGACGTCAAGGACGGCCGCGTCGTCAAGGGTGTCAGCTTCCTCAATCTCGTCGATGCCGGCGATCCCGTCGAATCGGCCAAAGTCTATGATGCGGCCGGTGCCGATGAACTCTGCTTCCTCGACATCACCGCCTCCTCCGACAACCGCGACACGATCTTCGACGTCGTGGCGCGCACGGCCGATCATTGTTTCATGCCGCTGACCGTCGGCGGCGGCGTGCGCACGGTGGCGGATATCCGCAAGCTGCTGCTCGCCGGTGCCGACAAGGTGTCGATCAACTCGGCCGCCGTGTCGAACCCGGATTTCGTCGCCGAAGCCGCCGACAAGTTCGGCAACCAGTGCATCGTCGTCTCGATCGATTCGAAGAAGGTCTCGGCCGAAGGCGAAGAGGACCGCTGGGAGATCTTCACCCATGGCGGCCGCAAGGCGACCGGCATCGACGCCGTGACCTTCGCCGAAAAGATGGTCGAACGCGGGGCGGGCGAATTGCTGCTCACCTCCATGGATCGCGACGGCCAGAAGGGCGGCTATGACATCGCGCTGACCCGCACCATCGCCGACCGCGTCTCGGTGCCGGTCATCGCGTCCGGCGGCGTCGGTACGCTCGACCACCTGGTCGAGGGCGTGCGCGACGGCCATGCGACGGCGGTTCTCGCCGCCTCGATCTTCCACTTCGGCACCTACACGGTCGGCGAAGCCAAGCGCTACATGGCCGAGCATGGCATTGCCATGCGGCTGGACTGAGGAGGCCCCATGAGCACCTTCACTCTTGCAGACCTGGTCGAAATCGTCGACGCCCGTTCGAAGGCCGATCCGTCGGAAAGCTGGACGGCGAAGCTCGTGGCGGCCGGGCAGCAGAAAGCGGCAAAAAAGCTCGGAGAAGAGGCCGTCGAGACCGTTATCGCGGCCATCGAGGGGGACAAAGCCGCCTTGACGAGCGAAACGGCCGATTTGCTCTATCATCTGATGGTCGTATTGAAAATCGGCGGCGTGGCGTTACAAGATGTCATGGGGGAGCTGGAGCGGCGCACGAGCCAATCCGGTCTCGTGGAGAAGGCCAGCCGGAAAAGCTGATGATTCAGGCAGCGCGTGACAAGACCCAGCCGGATATTCCGGATGATTTCGGCAACCGGGATTATTCGCCCTACCGCTTTTTCACGGCAGACGAATGGGCGCATTTCCGGGCCGACACACCCCTGACGCTGAAGGCGGATGAGGTCCAGCGCCTGCGCTCGCTGAACGACCCGATCGATCTCGACGAGGTCCGGCGAATCTACCTGTCGCTGTCGCGCCTGCTCTCGGCGCATGTCGAATCCTCGCAGATGCTGTTCGAGCAGCGCAAGCGCTTCCTGACCCTGTCGGACGAGGCCAAGACGCCCTTCGTCATCGGGATCGCGGGTTCTGTCGCGGTCGGCAAGTCGACCACGGCCCGCATCCTGATGGAACTCCTGTCGCGCTGGCCCTCGAGCCCCAAGGTCGATCTCGTGACGACCGACGGTTTCCTCTATCCGAACGCTGTGCTTCAGCGCGAAAACCTGATGGAGCGCAAGGGGTTTCCCGAGAGCTACGATATCGGCGCGCTGCTGCGTTTCCTCTCGGCCATCAAGGCGGGCAAGAAGGCCGTGCAGGCGCCGACCTATTCTCACCTCACCTATGATGTGCTGCCCAACACCTTCCGCACCATCGACCGGCCGGACATCCTGATCTTCGAGGGCATCAACGTTCTTCAGTCGCGCAATCTGCCGGCGGACGGCAAGATCGTGCCGATGGTTTCCGACTTTTTCGATTTCTCGATCTATATCGATGCCGAGGAAACGCTGATCCACGCCTGGTATGTCGATCGCTTCATGCGGCTGCGCGAAACCGCCTTCCGCAACCCGGATTCCTATTTCCATCGCTACGCGACGATCAGCGAGGCCGAGGCGCTGGCGATTGCGGAGAACCTCTGGCGCAACATCAACCTGAAGAACCTGCACCAGAACATCCTGCCGACCCGCCCGCGTGCCGATCTCATCCTGCAAAAGGGTAAGGACCACCTCATCGAGACGGTGGCGCTGCGCAAACTGTAGCCGGCTTATGGATTTACCCGGCGAAGCGTGAGATTGATCCGCCCGGCATTCTTCAAAAGCGTCGACGTATCTGGATAGATCCTGTCGACGCCGTGAAAGATCAGCCGGCTTTCGCCCCCGAACACGAAGACATCGCCGCTCGAAAGCCTGAACGACCGCGTCGGATCGTTGCGTGATACGCCACCGACGCGGAACAGGCATTGATCGCCCAGCGAGACGGAGACGACCGGCGCGCCGAATTCGTTTTCGTCGCAGTCCTGATGCAGGCCCATCTTCGCGTCGGGATCATAGAAATTGACGAGACAGGCCTCGGGCGGCTTGTCGAAGCCGGAAACATCCTTCCACAGCGCCAGAAGCGCCTCGGGAATGGCCGGCCAGGGCCTGTGGGTTTCCGGGTGCGTGGACTGATAACGGTAGCCGCGCTCCTTGTCCGTCACCCAGCCGAGCGATCCGCAATTGGTCATGCGGACCGACATGGGTTTTCCGGTCTTCGGCATGCGCGGCACGAAGAGCGGCGCGTCAGCCACGACTTGCCTGATGGCCGCGACAAGGGCCTCCTGCGCGGCACGGTCGAAATGATCAGGGAAATAGCGCAACCCCGGAGCGAGGCCGCGCTCGGACATCGCCACTTATGCTTCCGAGAGATCCGGGATGCGCAGGACCTGGCCGGGATAGATCTTGTCCGGATGGGACAGCATCGGCCGGTTGGCGTCGAAGATCACCGTATGCTTGGTGCCCTTGCCCTTGCCGTAATGCGCCTCGGCGATCTTCCAGAGATTGTCGCCCTTCTTGACCGTGTAGAGCGTCGGTGCCGCTGCCGGTGTCGAGGTCTTCAAAAGTTCGGTCAGGTCCAGCTTTTCGAGCTTCAGGCCGGATTCGGGCGCGACCTTGAGGTCGGCGGCTTCCACCTTGGAAATGCCGAGCGTGTTGCCCACGGCGATGACGGCCTTTTCGAAGGCGGTCTGGTCGGCCACGACACCCTTCAGCACGCATTTGTCGCCTTCGACGGAAACCTCGACATTCTTTGTGCCGAGATCGAAGGAATCGAGCTCCTTCTTGACCGCTTCGGCCTCCGGCGCTTCGTCGTCGCCACCGATGCCCAGCTTCTTGCCGGCGTTCTTGATAAAGCTGAAGAGACCCATGCCAACCTCCCGTTTCTGGTCTTGTTTTTTCGAACTAAAGCAGAGCCTTTCCGCAAAGGAAAGGTTTCGTTTTCATCTCACGCATAAACGGCCAAGTTGCGGCAATCAATCGCCGCCGGGCTTGGCGCGCAGGCGCTTCACATCCGACCGTCCGGATTTTTCCTTGAGCCGGCGCTCGACCGAGCCTTTCGTCGGCTTTGTTTTCCGGCGCGGCGGCGGCGGCGGTTCAGCCGCCTTGAGGATCAACTCCTTCAGCCGCTCGCGCGCATCCTCGCGATTGCGCTCCTGACTGCGGAAGCGGTTCGCCTCAATCATCAAAACGCCATCCTTGGAAACCTTGCGGCCTGCAAGCTTTTCGGCGTTTGCCTTGACCCGTTCGTTCAGCGAGGGTGAATTCCTGAGATCGAAGAACAGCTGGACCGCCGTCGATACCTTGTTGACGTTCTGCCCGCCGGGACCGCCCGCCAGCACGAATTGCTCGGTCAATTCCCAGCCGGCAATGGTGATCGTGTTGCTGATGTAAAGAGGGTCGCTGGCCATGGAAATTCCTTTCCGGGCCGTTGTAGCCGGCGAACAGGCAAACGGAAAGCCGTTTGCCGAGACGAAAAACCCGGCCTTGGGAGCCGGGTTTCACGTGAATCATGACCGAATCTTACTCGGCGGCGACCTTGAGGCCGGGCGCCGCGTCGCGCACGCTGCCATCCACCTGGTCTTCGAACTTCTCGAAGTTGGCAATGAACATGTCGACGAGCTTCTGGGCCTGCTTGTCGTAAGCGGCCCCATTGGCCCAGGTCGAGCGCGGGTCGAGGATCTTGGTATCGACCTCGGGAACCGAGACCGGAACCTGGAAGCCGAAATTGTCGTCGCGGCGGAAAAGCGCGCTCTTCAGCGAGCCGTCGAGGGCGGCGGCGAGCAGAGCGCGCGTCGCCTTGATCGGCATGCGGCGGCCTTCGCCATAGGCGCCGCCGGTCCAGCCGGTGTTGACGAGCCAGCAATCGACGCCGTGTTCGGCGATGAGTTCCTTCAGGAGGTTGCCGTAGACAGTCGGGTGACGCGGCATGAAGGGGGCGCCGAAGCAGGTCGAGAAAGTGGCTTCCGGCTCGGTCACGCCACGCTCCGTGCCGGCAACCTTGGCGGTGTAGCCGGAAAGGAAGTGGTACATGGCCTGGTCGGGCGTCAGCTTGGCGATCGGCGGCATCACGCCGAAGGCATCGGCCGTCAGCATGATGATCGTCTTCGGATGCGGCGCACGGCCGGTCTCGCTGGCATTCGGAATGAAGTGCAGCGGATAGGCGCAACGGGTGTTTTCCGTCAGCGAGCCGTCGTTGAAATCGGGAACGCCATTGCCATCGAGCACGACGTTCTCCAGAACGGTGCCGAAACGCTGGGTCGTGGCGTAGATTTCCGGCTCGGCTTCGGCCGAAAGACGGATGGTCTTGGCGTAGCAGCCACCTTCGAAGTTGAAGATGCCGTTTTCACCCCAGCCGTGCTCGTCGTCGCCGATCAGCGTGCGGTTCGGATCGGCCGAGAGCGTCGTCTTGCCGGTGCCGGACAGGCCGAAGAACACAGCGGCGTCGCCATCCGGGCCGACATTGGCCGAGCAATGCATCGGCATGACCTTTTCCGACGGCAGCAGCCAGTTCAGAACGGTGAAGACCGACTTCTTCATTTCACCGGCATAATAGGTGCCGGCAATCAGAACGATACCACGCGACAAATCGCAGGCGATCATGGTTTCGGTGCGCGCGCCGTGGCGGGCCGGATCGGCCTTGAAGGTCGGGAGATCAATGATCGTCAGTTTCGGGGCGAAGCCGGCCAGATCCTTCTCTTCCGGGCGGATGAGCAGGTTGCGGATGAACAGCGAGTGCCAGGCTAGCTCAGTGACGACGCGGGTCGGCAGCGCGTAGTCCGTGTCGGCACCGCCGACGAGGTCTTGCACGAAGAGGTCACGGCTGCCGGCATGGGCCAGCATGTCGGCATGCAGCGCATCGAAATGCTCGCGCGACACGGCCTTGTTGTTGTCCCACCAGATGGCGCCTTCGGTGTTTTCATCGCGAACGACGAACTTGTCCTTCGGCGAGCGGCCGGTGTGCTGGCCGGTCAGGGCGCGAAGGGCGCCATGGGCAGTCTTGACAGCTTCGCCGCGGCCGAGCGCCTCTTCATAGAGCGCTTCTGCTGCAAAGTTATACCGGACCGTGCCGTTGGTGTTGATACCCATCGCGGTGAGCCCCAGATCGGGGTTGCGAACGCCAATTTCCTGCATGGTCCAGATTTCCTCCGTGGACGAAGACCCATGGTGAATTTTGCCGGAAGCTAATCTGCTCCTGTCACAAAAACAAGAGGCAATCGGAAATTTGGCAATAATATCAATTATTTAATCGATTTAAATATTTGTCTGACTTTTTTAATCGGTTGAATAATCGATTTAAAAGCCCATTGGAAAACCACTCTGAAACGTCATCCTTTATCTCTGCCACAATTTGTTCCACCTTTACCCCCAGGAAGGCGCATCACATCCAGGACAGGAACTCGGATCCGAGGTCGGGAAAGGCGCCGATGAATATGGAGACTAACAGGATGCAGACGATCGCACTCGTCGACGACGACCGGAACATTCTCACATCCGTGTCGATCGCCCTTGAGGCGGAAGGTTACAAGGTCGAGACCTATACGGACGGTGCGTCCGCGCTCGACGGCCTTCTCGCCCGCCCGCCGCATCTCGGCATCTTCGACATCAAGATGCCGCGCATGGACGGCATGGAGCTTTTGCGCCGCCTGCGCCAGAAGTCGGACATTCCGGTCATCTTCCTCACCTCCAAGGATGAAGAGATCGACGAGCTGTTCGGCCTGAAGATGGGGGCCGACGACTTCATCACCAAGCCGTTCTCGCAGCGCCTGCTGGTCGAGCGCGTCAAGGCGATCCTGCGCCGCGCCTCGAGCCGCGAAGCCGCAGCCTCGGCCGGCGGTGGTGCTGCCGGCACGCCGGCCAAAGCCGGCGAAGTCGCCGCCCGCTCGCTGGAACGCGGCCAGCTCGTCATGGACCAGGAGCGCCACACCTGCACCTGGAAGGGCGAACCGGTGACGCTGACGGTCACGGAGTTCCTCATCCTGCATTCGCTGGCCCAGCGCCCCGGCGTGGTGAAGAGCCGCGATTCGCTGATGGACGCCGCCTATGACGAGCAGGTCTATGTCGACGACCGCACCATCGACAGCCACATCAAGCGGCTGCGCAAGAAGTTCAAGATGGTCGATACCGATTTCGACATGATCGAAACGCTCTATGGTGTCGGCTACCGTTTCCGCGAAGCGGCTTAAGGCGTAAAATCGCTTGCATGAACCGCGGCAGCGATGGCATGCCGCGGTCGGTGGCGTAATGCCGCCCGCATGAGGAATAGAATCAGGTGTTGCAGACCGTGCCGGACAGGGATGGAGACGACGTCGAGGGCAGGCCCGCGCCGCGCTCGCTGCGCCGCCGCTGGACGCATCCCTTCACGATCGCACGCCGCATCTTCGGCAATGCCGTCTTTTCCAGCCTCACGCGCCGCATCCTGTTCTTCAATCTCGTTGCGCTGGTCGTGCTCGTCGCGGGCATTCTCTACCTCAACCAGTTCCGTGAGGGGCTGATCGATGCGCGCGTCGAAAGCCTGCTGACCCAGGGCGAGATCATCGCCGGCGCGATTTCCGCCTCGGCCTCTGTCGACACGAATTCGATCACCATCGATCCGGAAAAGCTTCTGGAATTGCAGGCCGGCCAAAGCATCACGCCGCTGCCGAACGACGAAGACCTGGAATTTCCGATCAATCCGGAGCGCGTCGCGCCGGTCCTGCGACGGCTGATCTCGCCGACCCGCACGCGCGCCCGCATCTACGACACAGATGCCAACCTGCTGCTCGATTCGCGTCATCTCTATACGCAGGGCCAGGTGCTGCGCTTCGACCTGCCGCCCGTCGAGCCGGAGAGCACCAGCATTACCGAGCGACTGAACGTCTGGTTCAACCGCGTGCTCCAGCCGGGCAACCTGCCGCAATACAAGGAAGCGCCCGGCGGCGACGGCTCGATCTATCCGGAAGTGATGAATGCGCTGACCGGCGTGCGCGGTGCGGTGGTGCGCGTCAACGACAAGGGCGAGCTGATCGTTTCGGTCGCCGTGCCCGTACAACGTTTCCGCGCCGTGCTCGGCGTTCTCCTCCTGTCAACGCAGGCGGGCGATATCGACAAGATCGTGCATGCCGAGCGCCTCGCCATCATGCGCGTCGCCGGTGTCGCCGGCCTCGTCAACATCGCGCTGTCGCTGCTGCTCTCCTCGACCATCGCCAATCCGCTGCGCCGTCTTTCGGCGGCGGCGATCCGCGTGCGGCGGGGTGCGAAGGAGCGCGAGGAAATCCCGGATTTCTCCGTGCGGCAAGACGAGATCGGCAATCTGTCTATCGCGCTGCGTCAGATGACGAATGCGCTTTACGATCGCATCGACGCGATCGAAAGCTTTGCCGCCGATGTGAGCCACGAGCTGAAGAACCCGCTGACCTCGCTGCGCAGCGCCGTCGAAACCCTGCCGCTCGCCCGCACGGACGATTCGAAGAAGCGGCTGCTCGATATCATCCAGCATGACGTGCGCCGTCTCGACCGCCTGATCAGCGACATTTCCGATGCCTCGCGGCTCGACGCGGAACTGGCGCGCAGCGATGCGCGCACCGTCGACCTCGAAAAACTGCTCGGCGACCTCATCGACATCTCGCGACAGGTCAATACGCGCAAGAAACCTGTCAGCCTCGACTTCGTCGTCGATCGCAAGGACAATCCGAAGGTCAAGTTCGAGATTTCGGGCTATGAGCTGCGCATCGGCCAGATCGTCACCAACCTGATTGAAAATGCCCGCTCCTTCGTGCCGGATCCGGGCGGACGCATCGTCGTGCGCCTGTCGCGTGGCCGCAACGACCGTTGCATCATCCAGGTCGAGGACAACGGCCCCGGCATCCAGGCGGAAAACATCGATCGCATCTTCGAGCGCTTCTACACGGACCGCCCGGCGACCGAGGACTTCGGCCAGAATTCCGGTCTCGGCCTCTCGATCTCGCGCCAGATCGCCGAGGCGCATGGCGGCACGCTGAAGGCCGACAACATCGTCGACAAGAAAACCGGTACGCTGTCCGGCGCCCGCTTCACCCTCTCGCTGCCGGCCGGCCCCCACAAATGACCGCGCCCGTAAACGTGCACGCAACGGCAATCGTCATCGGCACGACGGGACTTCTCTTCATCGGACCCTCCGGCAGCGGCAAGAGCGCCGTCGCCCTCCACTCTATCGAGGAAGCCCGCGGGCGCGGCCTGTTTGCTGCCATGGTCAGCGACGATCAGGTACTGGTCTCCGAGGCCAACGGCCGCCTGATCTCGCGCGCGCCAAAAAGCATTGCCGGCCTTGTGGAAGTGCGCGGCGCCGGCATCGTCACCGTCGAAACCATCGAAGCGGCGGTGCTCCATCGGGCCATCCGGCTGATGGAGGCACCCTTTGCCGAGCGATTGCCGCCGGGGGAGGAGCGGTTCGAGGTTCTGCCTGACCGCTTCCTGCCTTTGACCCGCCTGCCGCTCTTTACCGGCGCCACGGCCTTCTCGACTTTGATCGCAATTCACCCCGAATTGCTTCATCCTTGATCGCAAAAGCCCCGTCAAAACGCGAAATCGGCCATTTAGGGCTTGCACTTGGGCTTTTCATTGACAAGATGGCCACCCCAGCGGTGGACGGAATTGTTGCATTGCGGTATTCGGCCGACCGTTTCGAGTTGGGAAAGTGGAGCGATTGCTGATGATCGGACTGGTGCTTGTCACCCATGGCAGGCTGGCGGAGGAATTTCGTCATGCGCTGGAGCATGTGGTCGGTCCGCAAAAGGCGATCGAGACCGTCTGCATCGGTCCCGAGGACGACATGGACCAACGCCGCCAGGACATCCTGGAAGCGGTCCAGCGCGCCGACCAGGGTCACGGCGTCATCATCCTCACCGACATGTTCGGCGGCACGCCCTCCAACCTCGCGATTTCGGTGATGTCGGGCGAGAAGATCGAGGTGATCGCCGGCGTGAACCTGCCGATGCTGATCAAGCTCGCCGGCATCCGTGGCGAAAACAACATGGAAAAGGCGCTGATAGACGCGTCGGAAGCCGGCCGGAAGTATATCAACGTGGCAAGCCGCGTCCTCAGCGGCAAGTAAGGTCCCCTGCCCTCCATGACCGTCTCGAAAGAGCTCCTCATCATCAACAAGCGCGGTCTGCACGCCCGCGCTTCGGCAAAATTCGTCCAGACGGTCGATGGCTACGACGCCGAAGTGACCGTCTCCAAGGACGGCATGACGGTGGGCGGCACCTCGATCATGGGCCTGATGATGCTGGCCGCCAGCCCCGGCTGTTCCGTCTTCGTGACGGCGACGGGCGCGCAGGCGCAGGCCGTTCTCGATGCGCTCGATGCGCTCATCGCCGACAAGTTTGGCGAGGAGATGTAAGTCTCCCGTCAATATAAGGATATAAAGACTTCTTTATGTCCGGTTGCTCCAGCGGCTGTTTCCTGATAGGAAGCGCCATCACCAAAAGCCAGAAGGCTGGAGCTCTTCATGACCACCACCCATGACTACCACGTCGCCGACATCGCGCTTGCCGATTTCGGCCGCAAGGAAATCCAGATCGCCGAGACGGAAATGCCGGGCCTGATGGCCTGCCGCGAAGAGTTCGGCGCATCCAAGCCCCTCAAGGGCGCGCGCATCACCGGCTCGCTGCACATGACCATCCAGACCGCCGTTCTCATCGAGACGCTGGTGGCACTGGGCGCCGACGTGCGCTGGGCCTCGTGCAACATCTTCTCAACGCAGGACCACGCCGCCGCCGCGATCGCCGCCGCCGGCATCCCGGTCTATGCCGTGAAGGGCGAGACGCTGAAGGAATACTGGGAATACACCGACAAGATCTTCCAGTGGACCGATGGTGGCTTCTCAAACATGATCCTCGACGACGGCGGCGACGCCACCATGTACATCCTGCTCGGCGCCCGCGCCGAAGCCGGTGAAAACGTGCTCGTCAATCCGGGTTCGGAAGAAGAAGAGATCCTGTTCGCGCAGATCCAGAAGCGCCTTGCCGCTTCCCCGGGCTGGTTCACCAAGCAGCGCGACGCCATCCAGGGTGTGACGGAAGAGACGACCACCGGCGTCAACCGCCTCTACCAGCTCCAGCAGAAGGGCCTCCTGCCCTTCCCGGCGATCAACGTCAATGACTCCGTTACCAAGTCGAAGTTCGACAACAAGTACGGCTGCAAGGAATCGCTGGTCGACGGCATCCGTCGCGGCACCGACGTGATGATGGCCGGCAAGGTCGCCGTCGTCTGCGGCTACGGCGACGTCGGCAAGGGTTCGTCCGCCTCGCTGCGCGGCGCCGGCGCCCGCGTGAAGGTCACGGAAATCGACCCGATCTGCGCCCTTCAGGCCGCCATGGACGGCTTTGAAGTCGTTCAGCTGGAAGACGTCGTCTCTTCCGCCGACATCTTCATCACCACGACCGGCAACAAGGACGTCATCCGCATCGAGCATATGCGCGAGATGAAGGACATGGCGATCGTCGGCAATATCGGCCACTTCGACAACGAGATTCAGGTCGCCGCGCTCAAGAACCTCAAGTGGACGAACGTCAAGCCGCAGGTCGATCTGATCGAGTTCCCTAGGGGCAACCGCATGATCCTTCTGTCGGAAGGCCGCCTGCTCAACCTCGGCAACGCCACCGGCCACCCGTCCTTCGTGATGTCCGCCTCGTTCTCCAACCAGGTTCTGGCGCAGATCGAGCTCTTCACCAAGGGCGACGCCTACAAGAACGAAGTCTACGTTCTGCCCAAGCAGCTCGACGAGAAGGTCGCCCGCCTGCACCTCGCCAAGCTTGGCGCAAGGCTCACGGAACTCTCGGACGAACAGGCCGGTTATATCGGCGTGACGACGACCGGCCCGTTCAAGGCTGAACACTACAGGTACTGATCCTTACCCGGATTATCCACAACATCTAGAGGCGGCGCGCTTGACACACGCGCGCCGCCTCTTTTTTGGGCCGGTGCCTTCCCGTCGATTCGGGAAACAAGTATCGTTTAAAGCATTGATTCGGCGTGCAGATGCGGAGCCTTCGCGCCGGATTGGGATGTCTTGTCGATCAGGCGGCAAACGGACGGAGACATACCGGGGATGATGTCGGATTTGAAACGAGGCCGTTCCGGGCAGGCTTTTGGCGTGCCGGAGCGGGATTGCGCGCATGGCTTTGCGCTGCAAAATGCATTTATGGTTAACAGTTGGTTTACAGGCAGCCAGCGCCGTCTCGTTTCGGCACTGTCGGCCGGCTCGGCGCTGATGGCCTTTGCCAACCCGGCCCACGCCGCCGGCCGCTACTTCGCCACCACGGAAATCGTTACGGGCTCCATACTGCTCGGTGTCATGTCGGCGGCCGTCGTTTCAGCGCTTTGGATGGGCCGCCAGCGCGCGAAGATGGCGGCTGAAAGCCGTACGCTGCAGGCCAGCCTTTCCGATGCCCGGCACAATGTTTCCCGCCTGCAGGCGCTGATCGGCGACAAGGATCGGCGCATCGTCGTGTGGGACGGTCGCTCCGGCAAACCGGAATTTCTGGGCCAGCTGCCGCCCGAGACCGGCGCGCCCCAGGCCGATAACGAATTCCTCGCCTTCGGCCGCTGGCTGAAACCCACCTCAGCGGGCGAGATCGAACGCGCCGTCGAAAGACTGCGTTCCCAGGCCCAGAGCTTCGACCTCGTCGTGGAAACCAGCCGCGACGAGGTGCTGGAAGCCCAGGGCCGCGTGTCCGGCGGACAGGCCTTCGTGCGCTTCGTGGCGCTCAACAACCTGCGCGCCGAAGCCGCCGAGCTGAAGCTCGAGCGCGACCGGCTGGTCGCGGCGCTGACCACCCTTCAGGGCATGCTCGACCAGATCGACCTTCCCGTCTGGCAGCGCGCCGCCGATGGTTCGCTCGCCTGGGTCAACGAGGCCTATGCCGAGGCCGTCGAGGCGAAGGACGCCGCAAGCGCCGTACACGAGGGCCGCGAACTGCTGCCGACGATTGCGCGCGAAAAAATCCGCGCCACCAGCACCTATGATATGGCTTATCGCGACAAGGTCTCGACCGTCGTGCACGGCAATCGCGGCTTCTTCGACGTCGTCGATGCCCGCAGCCCGACGGGCTCGGCCGGCA
The DNA here is from genome assembly GCF_022899935.1 of Shinella curvata. Classification (GTDB taxonomy): domain Bacteria; phylum Pseudomonadota; class Alphaproteobacteria; order Rhizobiales; family Rhizobiaceae; genus Shinella; species Shinella curvata. The sequence goes on along the minus strand of NZ_JALJCJ010000007.1, from coordinate 368,446 downwards.
TCGCCGTCAATGTCTCGGATGTCGAGGCGGTGCGCGAAGAGCTGATGCGCACGCTGAAGAGCCATGCCGAAACGCTCGACCATCTCGCCACGCCCGTCGCGATCTTCGACGGCGACCAGCGCCTGCAATTCTACAACCAGGCCTTCCAGCATATGTGGGAGGTCGATATGGCCTTCCTCGAAGGCAAGCCCGGCAATGGCGAGCTCTTCGACAAGCTGCGCGCCGCCGGAAAGCTACCGGAACAGCTGAACTGGAAGCAGTGGAAGGAAACCGCGCTTTCCGTCTATCGCGCCATCGAGACGCAGACCGATCTCTGGCATCTGCCGAACGGCCAGACGCTGCGCGTCTTCGCCACCGCCCGCCCGCAGGGCGGCGCGACCTGGGTCTTCGAAAACCTGACCGAGAAGGTCGATCTCGAAACGCGTTACAACACGCTGGTGCAGGTGCAGGACGAAACGATCGACCATCTGGCCGAGGGCGTGGCCGTGTTCAGCCCCGACGGGCGCATCCGTCTCTCCAACCCGGCCTTCCGGGCGCTCTGGGGCATCAGCGAGGCGGAAGCGAAATCCGGCACGCATATCCGCGCCATCGAGCAGGCCTGCGCACCCTCCTACGACAAGCCGGATGGCTGGAAGCGCTTTGCGCATATCATCACCAGCTTCGATGACGAAAGGCCGTCCTGCCAGGGTGTGCTGGAGCTGCGCACCGGCCTGGTGCTCGACTTCGCCGTCATTCCGCTGTCCAACGCCCAGACGATGCTGACCTTCGTCAACATCACCGACAGCGTGCGCGTCAGCCGCGCGCTGACGGAAAAGAACGACGCGCTGCGCAAGGCCGACGCGCTGAAGAACGATTTCGTCCAGCACGTCTCCTATGAGCTGCGCTCGCCGCTCACCAACATCATCGGCTTCGCGGATCTCCTGAAGACGCCGACCATGGGCGAGCTCAACGACCGCCAGTCGGAATATGTCGACCACATCGCGACCTCCTCGGCGGTTCTCTTGACCATCGTCAACGACATCCTCGATCTCGCGACTGTCGATGCCGGCATCATGGAGCTCGACTATACCGAGATCAATCTGACGGACCTGCTCGACGACGTGTCGATGCAGTTCGCCGACCGGCTGCACGAGGCGCAGGTGACGCTGGAGATCACCGCGCCCGACAATCTCGGCACCATCATCGCCGACCAGCAGCGCCTCAAGCAGATCCTCATCAAGCTGCTCGGCAATGCCGCGAATTTCGCACCGGCGCACAGCTCCATCGGCCTGCGCTGCTGGCGCGAGGGCGTCGATCTCGTCTTCACGGTCACCGACCGGGGGCCGGGCATTCCGCAGGACGTGCTGAAGACGGTGTTCAACCGCTTCGAAAGCCACGGCCGCCAGGGCGGCGCCGGCCTCGGCCTCTCGATCGTCGAGAGCTTCGTCAGCCTGCATCACGGCACCGTCTCCATCGACAGCCAGGAGGGCCGCGGCACGAATGTGACAGTGCGCATTCCCTCGGCGACGATGACCTCCTTCGCGGCCGCGGAATAGAAGGCCCGCATGGCACTCGATATCCTCCTCGCCGACGAAGCCGCGACCATCCGTTTCGGCGAGGACATGGCGCTGGCGGCAAAGCGCGGTGACTACATCGCGCTTTCCGGTGATCTCGGTGCCGGCAAATCGACTTTTTCGCGCGCGCTGATCCGTGCCATCGCCGATGACGCCATGCTCGAAGTGCCCAGCCCGACCTTCACGCTGGTGCAGACCTACGATCTGCGCGTGCCGGTCGCCCATTTCGACCTCTACCGTATCGCCGATGCCGCCGAGATCGACGAACTCGGTTTCGATGAAGCGCTGTCTGATGGCATCTGCCTCGTCGAATGGCCCGAAAAGGGTTTTGGCGCGCTTCCAGCCGAAGGCATCACGCTGACCTTTACGCATGAGGGCAATGGGCGACGTGTGGCGATCGATGGTCCGGCACCGGCCTTGAGCCGGATTCGGCGTTCGTTGGCGATCCGAACCTTTCTCGACGAGAAAGGCTACCAAGTCGCGACGCGCCGCCACCTCACGGGTGATGCCTCAGTGCGCGCCTACGAGCATGTTTACACCGGCGACCAGCGTTTCGTGCTGATGGACGCACCGCGTCATACGCCGGGGCCGATCCTTGCACAGGGCAAATATTACCAGCAGATCGCCCATATCGCCGAGGACGTGAAACCCTTCATCGCCGTCGGCCGGCATCTCGTCGCCCGCGGATTGCGGGCGCCGGAAATCTATAAGGCGGATATCGAGCAGGGTATCCTGCTGATCGAGGACCTCGGAAGCGAGGGCGTTCTCGACGAGAACGGTGTGCCGATCGCCGAGCGTTACCGCGAGAGTGCGGCGTGTCTCGCCCATTTGCACGGGCAGGCCTTCGCACGCGACCTGCCGGTGGCCGATGGCATCGTGCATCACGTGCCGGATTTCGACCGAGATGCCATGCAGATCGAGGTGAGCCTGCTCACCGACTGGTACCTGCCCTGGAAACGCGGCACGCCGGCCAGCGACGACGAGCGCCAGGCCTATATCGCGATCTGGGATGACCTGATCGCCAGCCTCGCGAGCGCCGAGCACAATCTGCTGCTGCGCGACTTCCATTCGCCCAACATCATCTGGCGTCCCGAGGCTTCGGGCACAGATCGCGTCGGCATCATCGATTTCCAGGACGCGATGATCGGCCCCTCGGCCTATGACGTCGCCTCGCTGGTGCAGGATGCCCGTGTCGACATGCCAGAGGGTGTGGCAGACAGCGTGCTCGACTATTATCTGTCGCTGCGCGCAAACCATGCCGGCTTTGACCGAACGCGTTTCCTGCGCGACTGGCATGTCATGGCGGCGCAGCGCAATTGCAAGCTCGTCGGCATCTGGGTGCGGCTGATGCAGCGCGACGGCAAGCCGGCCTATATGCGCCACATGCCGCGCACCTTCCGCAACCTGACGCGGGCGCTTTCCCATCCCGACCTCGCCCCCTTGCGCGACTGGTGCGAAAAGGCTGGAATCCTCGCGACCGAATCATAACGCGAGTGCTTGATGAAGATCGAAGACGCCATGGTGCTGGCCGCCGGCCTTGGAACGCGCCTGCGCCCCATCACCGATACGATGCCGAAGCCGCTGGTGCCGATCGCCGGCAAGCCGATGATCGATTATGGGCTGGATGCGCTGGCGGAGGCCGGCGTCAAACGCGCGGTCGTCAACGTACACCATTTCGCCGACCAGATGACGGCGCATCTGGCAAACCGCACCCAGCCTGAAATCATCCTGTCCGATGAGACGGCGCAGCTGATGAATTCCGGCGGCGGGCTTGCCAGGGGTCTGAAGCTGCTCGGCCGCGCCCCCGTGCTCGTCATGAATGCCGATCTCTTCTGGATCGGCGAGAAGGCCGGCGAGAAGACCAATCTTCAGCGTCTGGCCGAAGCCTTCGACCCTGACCGTATGGACATGCTCATGCTCTGCGTGCGGCTGGAGGACACGACGGGCCATAACGGCAAGAAGGATTTTTCGTTGGATGCGGACGGGCGGCTTACCCGCTACCGGGAGGAAAACGGCAATCCGGTCGTCTATGCCGGCGCCATCGCGATGATGTCCGCACTTCTCGACGACGCCCCCGACGATGCCTTCAACCTCAACATCTATTTCGACCGCGCCATCGAGAAAGGCCGGTTGTTCGGCCTGATGCTGGAGGGGCATTGGATCACCGTCGGCACGCCTGACGCCATCGATGCGGCGGAAGCCGTCATCGGCCGTTTCCAAGAGGCAGCGGCGTGACTTCTGCCCACGGCGGCCGCATCTTTTCGATCCCGGCGAGCCTGCCCTTCCTGAAGACGGTGGCAGCAAGCCTCATCGACGGCCGCCTCGTGCCCGGCTTCACCTATGATCCCACCGATCCGCTGGCGCTGGCCGACGTAACGATCTATGTGCCGACCCGGCGTTCGGCCCGCGTGCTGCGTTCGGAATTCGTCGATCTCTTCGGCGGCAAATCGGCAATCCTGCCGGTCATCCGGGCGCTGGGCGAGACCGATGACGACAGCGGTTTCTTCGACGAAGTGGCACCGGCACTGCTCGACATGGCCGAACCGCTGTCCGGCCCGGCGCGGCTTATCGAGCTTGCACGCCTCGTGCTCGCCTGGCGCAACAGCCTGCCCGCCGCCGTGACCTCCGTACATGCCGAGAGCTCGCTCGTCGCGCCGGCAAGCCCGGCCGACGCCGTCTGGCTTGCCCGAAATCTCGCCGAGATCATCGACGCGATGGAGACGGAAGAGCTGGACTGGGCTGCACTCGACAGCCTCGACGTCTCCAACCATGCGCTCTGGTGGCAGCTCACCGCCGAATTCCTGAAGATCGCCAGCGAGTTCTGGCCGGCGCGCCTAACCGAGCTTGGCCGCTCCTCGCCATCGCTTCGGCGCAACGCGACGCTGCATGCCGAAACCGAGCGCTATCGCCATGCGCCGCCGACCGGTCCTGTTATCATCGCGGGCTCCACCGGCTCCATTCCCGCAACCGCCGGGCTGATCGCCGCCGTGGCGAAACTGCCGAACGGCGTCGTCATCCTGCCGGGGCTCGATCGCTTCATGTCGGACGCCGAATGGCTGCTGGTCGGCCATCAGGGCGGCGCGGCGGGTGGGCTGAAGCCGGATGCCGCCGCGCGCAGCCATCCGCAATACGGCCTGCACCGCCTGCTCACCCGCATGGGCGCGACGCGCAACGATGTGGACCCGCTCGGCTCTCCCCCCGACGATCTCGAATACCGCACGAAACTCCTCTCCAGCGCCTTCCTGCCGACGCAGGCGACGGCCGGCTGGGGCGAGGTGCGCGGCGCGCTCGATGACGAGCGGATGGCCGCGGCGTTCCGCGAGGTTTCTCTCGTCGAGGCGGCCAATGAGCGCGAGGAAGCACTGGCGATCGCCATTGCGCTGCGGCTGGCGCTGGAAGAGAGCGACGACGCCCAGGCGGCTTTGATCACGCCGGACCGCAAACTCGGCCGGCGTGTCGCCGCTGAGCTTGCCCGCTTCGGCATCGAGGCGGATGATTCTGCGGGTACGCCGCTGCTCTCCACGCCGCAGGGCACCCTGCTCCGGCTTCTCGTGGAGGCAGCACTTCGCCCCGGCGACCCGGTGCCGCTCGTCGCACTGCTGAAACATCCGCTCACCCGCTTCGGGCTTCCCGTCGACGACCTCCACACTGCCGTGACCGCGCTGGAGTTGACGGCGCTGCGCGGCGGCACCGCGGAGATCGATATTTCCACGCTGGAACCGCTGCTGGAGGCCGCTCTCGAGCGACAGGCCGGGGATCGTCACCCGCCGATCTGGCGTACCGCACTGCCGGAAACGGCGATCCCGCTTGCGCAGGACCTGACGCGCCGCGTCGCCGCCGCGGTCGAGCCGCTGGCCGGCCTTCTCGTGCAGGAGACCCGCACGGGGCGGCGTTTGTCCTCGAAACTGCCGCTGTCCGACTGGGCCGAACGCACCGGCCGCGCGCTGGAAGCGGTGGCGGTGGACGAACGCGACAATCTCGCCGCCCTCTGGTCGGGCGAGGCGGGCGACAGCCTTGCCAATCTCCTGAAGAGCGTGATGGAGACGGACGGGCAGATCGAGGCCGACGGGCCGCAATGGTGCGATATCATCGAGGCGCTGGCAGCGAGCGAAAGCGTCAAGCCGCGCTCGATGCGCCATCCGCGCGTCTTCATTTTCGGCGCGCTCGAATCGCGCCTGCAAAGCGTTGATACGGTCGTCATCGGGGGACTCAACGAGGGCACATGGCCGGGGCAGGCGGCGAACGATGCCTTCCTCTCGCGCATCATGAAGGTGGAGATCGGCCTGGAGCCGCCGGAGCGGCGCATCGGCCAGCTCGGCCATGACTTGCAGATGGCCGCCGCCACGCCGAAGCTGGTTCTGACGCGTGCCCTGCGCAACGGCACCGCGCCCACTGTCGCCTCGCGTTGGCTCCAACGTTTGCTCGCCGTTGGCGGCCCGACATTGGCCGCCGATCTGCGCAGCTGCGGCAGAAATCTCATCGACTGGGCCAGTGACATCGACAAAAGCGCCAGCGTGTCGACCGCACCGCGCCCCGCGCCGAAACCGCCGGCGGATTTGCAGCCGAAGAAATACTCGTTCAGCGAGATCGGTCGCCTGCGCCGCGACCCCTATGCCATCTATGCCCGCCATATCCTGCGGCTGCACCGGATCGCGCCCTTCAACCTCGATCCCGGCCCGGCCGAACGCGGCTCGCTCTACCACCGCATCGTCGATCGTTTCGTGCGCGCGGAGGGCAGCGGCGAACCACTGACCCTCATAACCCATATCCTCGACGAGGAATTCGATGCCATCGCGCTGCCGCCGCATATCGATGCCGTCTGGCGGCCGCGATTTGCCGCCGTCGCCCGCGCTTTTGTCGACTGGCACCTGAAGCGGGCGCCCGGCGTGCGCGAAACTCTCACGGAAGTGCCGGCCTCGCTCGATCTCTCCGTCGGCGGCATCAGGCTGACCGGCATTGCCGACCGCATCGATATCCTGCCCGATGGCAGTGCCGATATCATCGACTACAAGACCGGCAGCACGCCATCGCTGAAGGTGGCGCGCGCGCTGCTCGATCCACAGCTGGCGCTGGAAGCCGCCGCCATCCGCCGTAGCGCCTTCCGCGGTCCCGGCCAACGCGAGCCGGCGAACCTTCTCTATGTGCGCCTCAAACCCGGTGAACGGTTCGAGGCCGAGCAGGTCAACAACGAGGGCACCAAGACCAATCCGAAATCGGCCGTGGAACTGGCCGAGGATTCGCTGGCCGAACTGGAAAAGCTGCTGACCGGCCTGATCGACGGCCGTTTCGGCTTCGCCTCGCGCCTCATTCCCGAGCAGGAGCGCGACTATGGCGGCGAGTACGACCATCTGGCGCGCGTCGCCGAATGGTCGTCTGCGGAAAACGGTGGGGAGGGCGACGATGTCTGAGAGCGAAGCCGAAGACCGCCCCGCCTCCGCCGATCCCGCGGCCTGGCTGAGCTGGACGTCGCAGAAGCAGGCGACGGCATCGGACCCTTCCCGCTCGGCCTGGGTTTCGGCCAATGCCGGCTCCGGCAAGACGCATGTGCTGACCCAGCGCGTCATCCGGCTGCTGCTGGCCGGCTGCCGGCCCTCGGCTATCCTCTGCCTCACCTATACCAAGGCGGCGGCCTCGGAAATGTCGAACCGCGTCTTCGAGCGGCTCGCCGAATGGGCGACGCTCTCGGACGAAGCGCTGTCCGACCGCGTTGCCGCCATCGAGGGCACCCGGCCGGACCTTTTCAAGCTCGCCGAGGCCCGCCGGCTTTTTGCGCGCGCGCTGGAAACACCGGGTGGCCTGAAGATCCAGACCATCCACGCCTTCTGCGAGGCGCTGCTGCACCAGTTTCCACTGGAAGCGAACGTCGCCGGCCATTTTTCCGTGCTCGACGACCGCGCCGCCGTCGTGCTGCTGGCGGATGCGCGCCGCACGCTCCTGACCGCGACGGCAAACGAGGACGACCGGGCGCTGGCCGAAGCCTTCGCGACGGTGCTCGACATCGCCGACGATACCGGCCTGGAAAAACTGATCTCCGACATCGTCGCCGCGCGTGGGCCGATCCGCAGCTTCATCGACGACGCGGACAAGGCCGGCGGCGTGGCTGCCGTGCTGCGACGGGAAACCGGCCTAGCGGCGACGGAAACCGCCGACACCATCCTCGCCGCCTTCTGGCCGCTCAATGGCCTTTCGGGCGCGACGCTGGAGGCCTATCTCTCGGCGGCGGAAACGCTGGGCAGCGAGACGGTGAAAAAATCGGCCGCCGGTCTGCGCGGCCTGATCCGGCTTACGGATGCGGAGGCGCGCCGTGCCGCGCTGCACAAGCTGTTCTTCACGGACAGCGGCAGCCCGCGAAAGATCGACAATGCTTTCTTCTCCGCCGCGCTGAAAAAGCAGTTTCCGCAATTCGAGGACGCGCTGATCGCAGCGCAAGAGCATATGGTGGCCTGCACGGAGCGGCTGCGGCGCCTGCGCATGGTCGAGGCGACGCTGGCGGCGCTCACCATCGCCGAACGGCTGATCGGCGACTACGAGGACCTGAAGCGCGCGCGCAGCCTGCTCGATTTCGACGATCTGATCGACCGCACCGCCACCCTGCTCACCCGCGAGCGGGTCAGCGCCTGGGTGCATTACAAGCTCGACCAGGGCATAGACCATATCCTTGTCGACGAGGCGCAGGACACCAGCCCGCGGCAATGGCAGATCGTGAAGGCGCTGACCGACGATTTCTTTGCCGGCGAAACGGCGCGGCGGGTCGAGCGAACGATCTTCGCGGTGGGCGATGAAAAGCAGTCGATCTATTCCTTCCAGGGCGCGCGGCCGGAACGTTTTGCCGAGGAGGGACGCGAGGTTTCGCGGCGCACGCAGATGGCGGAGGCGGCCTTCAGCCCGATCCGGCTGCTGCTCTCCTTCCGCTCGACGCGCGACGTGCTCTCAGCCGTCGACCAGGTGTTTCTCGACCCCGCCAATGCACGCGGCCTGTCGCCCGATGGTGACGAGATCGTGCATGCCTCCAACCGTGGGCGTGAACCCGGTGCGGTCGATGTCTGGGAGGTGATCGCCGCGCCGCCCGGTCTCGACGAGGAGGACTGGACGGCGCCCTTCGATGCGGTCGCCGAGGAAGCGCCGATCAATGTGCTGGCGCGGCGCATCGCCGATACGCTTGCCCTATGGATCGGCCGCGAGACGGTGACGGAAAAGGGCAAGGCGCGGCCGATGGCGGCAGGCGACGTGATCGTGCTGGTGCGCAAGCGCGATGCCTTCGTCAACGCGCTGACCCGCACGCTAAAACAGCGGCATAACCTGCCCGTCGCCGGCGCCGACCGGCTGGTGCTGACCAAACATATCGCCGTGCAGGACCTGATGGCGCTCGGCCGCTTCGCGGTGCTGCCGGAAGACGATCTGTCGCTGGCTGCGCTGATGAAAAGCCCGCTTCTCGGCCTGAGCGAGGAGACCGTCTTCGAACTCGCCGCCCGACGTGAGGAGCGGCAAAGCCTCTGGATGCGGCTGCGGGAAATGGCGGAAACCAGTGTGGCGCTGGAACCAGTCGTTCGCCGGCTTTCCGATCTCATCCACCATGCGCGCGAACAATCCGTGCATGATTTTTACGCCCGTATTCTCGGCGCGGGCGGCGGGCGGCGGGCGTTCCTCGCCCGGCTCGGGGCGGAAGCGGGCGAGATCATCGACGAGTTCCTGACCTTCGCGCTGGAGCAGGAGGAGAACGGCCTGCCCGGCCTTCAGGCCTTCGTCTCCACGCTCGAGCTGGAGGCGCCGACCGTCAAGCGCGAACAGGACAAGGCGCGCGGCGAGATCCGCATCATGACCGTGCATGCCGCCAAGGGCCTCGAGGCGCCGGTCGTCTTTCTCGTCGACGGCGGCTCGAAACCGTTCAATGCCAACCATATGCCGAAGCTGCGTTTCCTCGCGGGCGGTCCTCTGGCCGGCGGCCTGCCGGTCTGGCTGCCGCTCAAGGACCTCGGCAACGGGCTGACGGAGGCCGATGCCGAGCGCATCCGGGCAGGCGCGGAAGAGGAATATCGCCGGCTGCTCTATGTGGCGATGACGCGCGCGGCCGACCGGCTCGTCGTCTGCGGCTATCGCGGCCGGCAGGAGGCCAAGGACACCTGGCATGCGATGATCGCCACGGCCCTTGCCGCGGATGAAAGCCGTTGCGTCGAGACGACGTTTTCGACGGCGGGCGAAAGCTGGCAAGGGCTTTCCTGGCGCGAGGCCGGTGCGGCGGATATCGGCACGGTGTCGGTTACGACCGCCGAAGACCGGGCGAAGGTGCTGCTGCCGGAAGCCCTCGGCAAACCGCTGCCGCCGCAGAAAGCCCTGCCGCGCCCCTTGAGCCCCTCCGGTGCCGCAGCCGTCATCGAGACCGACACGGCGGACTTGCTGGTGCCCTCCGCATTGTTCGGCCGCAAGGGCGGCGGCGCGACCGGCAGCGGGCTGGCGCTGGAGCGCGGGCGCATCCTGCACCGCTTCCTGCAGATCCTGCCGTCCTTTGTGCCGGAGGAGCGCCCGGCCGCGGCGCGGCGCTATCTGGAGCGGGCGGTGGCGCATTGGCCGGATCATGCCCGCACCTCGCTGGTGGAGGCGGCGCTGGCGGTGATCGGCGACGAGAGCCTCGCCGCGATCTTCTCGCCTTCCGCGCGTGCGGAAGTCTCGATCATGGGCACGCTGTCGCTCGGCCGCCGGGATTTTGCAGTCTCCGGCCGCATCGACCGCATGGCCGTCGAGAGCGACACCGTCGAGATCGTCGATTTCAAGACAAACCGCGTGCCGCCGGCCGCCGTTTCGGACATTCCCTTCGAGCACCGGGCGCAGCTTGCAATCTATCGGGCGATCCTCACACCACTCTATCCGGAGAAGAAAATCCGCTGCGGGCTGATCTATACGGAGGCGGCGAAAACCTTCTGGCTGGAGCCGGCACTGCTCGATGCGAGCCTTGCCGAACTCACGGCAAAGTGAGATACCGGGCGGGACGGATCGCGCTGGCCCGGCACTTCAGGGCTTGAAACCGGGGGCTCGGCGCATCACATTTCATGCAACAATCACCGTTCCAAGGAGAGCCTCATGGCTACCGTAAAAGTCGACCAGTCCAACTTCCAGGCTGAAGTCCTGAATTCCGCAGAGCCTGTCGTCGTCGATTTCTGGGCCGAATGGTGCGGCCCGTGCAAGATGATCGCCCCGGCACTTGAGGAAATCGCGACGGAACTCGCCGGCAAGGTGAAGGTCGCCAAGCTGAACATCGACGAGAACCCGGAACTGGCCGCGCAGTTCGGCGTGCGCTCGATCCCGACGCTTGCCATGTTCAAGGGCGGCGAAGTGGCCGACATCAAGGTTGGCGCCGCCCCCAAGACGGCCCTTGCCTCCTGGATTTCCAGCGCCGCCTGATCGGCCTGGCTGGTCCATATGAAAAAGCCCGGCTTTGGCCGGGCTTTTTTCGTTTCTCAGGTGGGTGGCGTGCCGTTGTCGGCAAGCACATCGCCGACGAGATAGAGCGAGCCGCCGATCAGGATACGGGGCGGCACCGAATCCTCCTCCGTGATGCGGCCGATTTCGGCAAGGGCTTCGGCGACGGTCGAGTAGGCTTCCGCCTCCAGCCCGGCACGGGCGGCGTCCTCGGCCAGCGCCACCGGGTCGAGGCCGGCGTCGGATCCGCGGATCGGCACGGTGAAGACGCGCTCGGCCAGACCGCCGAAAGGCTCGAAATAGCCGACCGGATCCTTGGTGTTGATCATGCCCGTCACGAGGAAGAGCGGGCGAGCCTCTCGTTCCTCGAAATTCGCCATGGTCTCGGCAATCACCTGGCCGGCACCGGGATTGTGGCCGCCATCGACCCAGATCTCGCTGGCACGCGGCGCGATACGGGCCAGCGCGCCGTCCGTCAGCCGCTGCAAACGGCCCGGCCATTCGACATGGCTGAGGCCCATTTCCATCGCATGTTCGGACACGGTGAAGCCGGTGGCCTTCACCGCGCGGATCGCGGCGGCGGCATTGGCATATTGGTGGCGGCCGGGCAGGCGCGGCAGCGGCAGGTCGGCAAGGCCGAACTCGTCCTGATAGACGAGGCGGCCATATTCCTGATGCGCCATGAAATCCTGGCCATAGATGGCATGCGGGCAGCCGAGCCGCTCGGCGGTCTCGATCAGCACGTCGCGGGCGGCGTCTTCGGTCTGGAAACCGATAACGACGGGCACGCCGCGCTTCATGATCCCGGCTTTCTCGGCGGCGATCAGTTCGACACGGTCACCGAGATAGGCCTGATGGTCGAGCGAAATCGGCATGATGATGGAGACGGCCGGACGCGGGATGACGTTTGTCGCGTCGAAACGCCCGCCGAGACCGACCTCGATGATCGCGACATCGGCCGGATGTTCGGCAAAGAGCACGAAGGTGACGGCGGTCAGGATTTCGAAGACGGTGATCTTTTCCCCGCCATTGGCGTCGGCGACACGGCGCACGGCATCCGCCAGGACCGCGTCTTCCACGAACTGCCCGCGGCCGCCCTTGACACCGAGACGGTAACGCTCATGCCAATTGACGAGATGCGGCGAGGTATGGACGTGCACGCTGAGGCCCTGGGCCTCGAGGATGGCGCAGCAGAAGGCGGTGACCGAGCCCTTGCCGTTGGTGCCGGCCACATGGATGACCGGCGGCAGTTTCAGATGCGGATCGCCAAGTGTCGCAAGCAGCCGCGTGATGCGATCGAGCGAAAGATCGAACCCCTTGGGATGGAGACCGAGAAGCTTCTCGATCTCCGCTGCGGCTTCGCTGACCACCACGCCGGTCATGTCACTGGGCCGCGATGGCGACGGCGCCGTTGGTGACCGAAACGGCCGCCGGCTTCTTCATGAGGATCTTCAGAAGACGGGCGAGCGTATCGGGAATGTCATGGCGCTTGACGACCATGTCGACCATGCCGTGATCCAAGAGGTATTCCGACGTCTGGAAGCCTTCGGGCAGCTTTTCGCGGATAGTCTGCTCGATGACGCGCTTGCCGGCAAAGCAGATTTCGGCACCCGGCTCGGCGAGATGGATATCGCCCAGCATCGCGTAGGAGGCCGTGACACCGCCGGTCGTCGGGTTGGTGAGCACGACGATATAAGGCAGGCCTGCTTCCTTCAGCATCTCCACGGCCACGGTGGTGCGCGGCAGCTGCATCAGCGAGAGGATGCCTTCCTGCATACGCGCGCCGCCCGAGGCGGGGAACATGACGAGCGGGCACTTTTCGGCAATCGCGCGTTCGAAGGCCTTGATGATGGCCTCGCCGGCGGCAATGCCGAGCGAGCCGCCCATGAAGTTGAATTCATGCACGACGCCGACGAGCTTGACGCCACGCACCTTGCCCACGCCGGCAACGATCGTGTCTTCCAGATCGGTCTTGACGCGGCTGTCCTTCAGACGATCCGCATATTTCTTGGAATCGCGGAACTTCAGCGGGTCCTGCGCGACCTTCGGCTGCTGCAGGGCCTCGTAGACGCCATCGTCGAAAAGGTCCTTGAGGCGGGCCTTGGCCGGCATCTTCATGTGGTAGCCCGAGGCCGGGATGACCCACTTGTTTTCCTCGAGATCGCGGTGGAACACCATCTCGCCGGTTTCCGGGCACTTGATCCAGAGATTGTCCGGTACATCCCGGTCAGGGCGGCCAAGCATCGAGTTGATCTTTGGCCGAACGTAATTCGTGATCCAGTTCACGGTCTAGACTCCCGTTATAATGGTGGTTCCCATGTGGGAACTTTACTCCGCCGCCGCAAGGCGCGACGCGCGCACGCCGGATGCGAGGCTCATGACCAGCGTTTCGACACCGGCGACGGTGGCGGCACTGGCCTTGCCGTCCGCCGTCAGGCTGGAGGCGATCTGGTTGACGATGGCCGTGCCGACGACGACGCCATCCGCCGAAGCGCCGATGGCCCGTGCATGCTCGGCCGTCTTGACGCCGAAGCCGACGCAGACCGGCAGCTTGGTATGCGCCTTGATGCGGCCGACGGCACCGCCGATGAGCGACGGATCCGGCAGGGCCGAACCGGTGATGCCGTTCATCGAGACGTAGTAGACGAAGCCCGACGTGTTCTTCAAAACGGCCGGCAGGCGCTTCTCATCGGTCGTCGGCGTGGCGAGACGGATGAAGTTGATCCCCTTGGCAAGTGCGGGGATGCACAGTTCGTCATCCATTTCCGGCGGCAGATCGACGACGATCAGGCCGTCGATGCCGGCTTCCAGCGCGTCATCGAGGAAACGCTCGACGCCATAGATGTAGATCGGGTTGTAGTAGCCCATCAGCACGATCGGGGTCGCGTCGTCTTCCTTGCGGAAGTCGCGCGCCATCTGGATCGTCTTGGCGAGCGTCTGGCCGCCGGCGAGCGCGCGCTGGCCGGCCACCTGGATCGCCGGGCCATCGGCCATCGGGTCGGAGAACGGCATGCCGAGTTCGATGACATCCGAGCCGGCCTTCGGCAATGCCTTCATGATCTCCAGCGAGCTCGCATAATCCGGATCGCCGCCCATGAAATAGGTGACGAGGGCCGGGCGGCCTTCCGCGGCAACATCCGCGAAGCGTTTGTCCATGCGTGCGGTCATCTCAAAGCTCCATGCCGAGGATCTTGCCGACGGTGAAGATGTCCTTGTCGCCGCGGCCGGAGAGGTTCATCAGGATGATCTGGTCCTTGCCCATCTTGGGCGCGCGCTTGATCACCTCTGCAATGGCATGGCTCGGCTCGAGCGCCGGAATGATGCCTTCGAGTTTGGTGAGGAGCTGGAAGGCTTCCAGCGCTTCGTCGTCCATGATCGGAACATATTCGGCGCGGCCGATCTGGTGCAGCCAGGCATGCTCCGGGCCGATACCGGGATAGTCGAGGCCCGCCGAGATGGAGTGGCCTTCCTTGATCTGGCCGTCGGCATCCTGCAGCAGATAGGTGCGGTTGCCGTGCAGAACGCCCGGCGAACCGGCCGTCAGCGAAGCACAGTGCAGGTCGCCGTCAAGGCCCTTGCCGCCGGCTTCGACGCCGACGATCCGGACGTTCTTGTCGTCGAGGAACGGGTGGAAGATGCCGATGGCGTTGGAACCACCGCCAACAGCGGCAATGACCATATCCGGCAGGCGGCCTTCGGCGGCCATCAGCTGCTCGCGGGCTTCGGTGCCGATGACGGCCTGGAAATCGCGCACCAGCTCCGGATAGGGATGCGGGCCGGCGGCGGTGCCGATCAGGTAATAGGTGTCGTCGACATTGGTGACCCAGTCGCGCAACGCCTCGTTCATCGCATCCTTCAGCGTGCCGCTGCCGGCGGTGACGGGCTTCACCTCGGCACCGAGCAGCTTCATGCGGAAGACGTTCGGCGCCTGACGTTCGACGTCGGTGGCGCCCATATAGACGACGCAGGGGAAACCAAAGCGCGCAGCAACGGTGGCCGAGGCCACGCCGTGCTGGCCGGCGCCGGTTTCGGCGATGATGCGCGTCTTGCCCATGCGCTTGGCAAGCAGGATCTGGCCGATGCAGTTGTTGATCTTGTGCGAGCCGGTGTGGTTCAGCTCTTCGCGCTTGAAATAGATTTTTGCGCCGCCGAGATGCTGCGTCAGGCGCTCGGCATAATAGAGCGGGCTCGGGCGGCCGATATAATGGGCGCCGAGGTGCTTCAGTTCCGCCTGGAAGGCCGGATCGGTCTTCGCCTTGTCCCATTCCGCCTGAAGTTCGAGGATCAGCGGCATCAGGGTTTCGGCGACGAAACGACCGCCGAAAATGCCGAAGCGACCGTCCTCATCGGGACCTTCGCGATACGAATTCAGGTTGGGTGACTGGTTCAATTGCCTCTCCCTGCGACGGCGGTCTTGTCGTCCGCCTTGTTCGCCGCCTCAAAAAACGCTTCCATCAGGCCGAGATCCTTGACCCCTGGCGCACTTTCGACACCCGAACTGGTGTCGATGCCCGGCGCGCCGGTCAGTTGAATGGCCTCGGCGAGGTTATCCTTGTTCAGCCCACCCGAAAGCATGTAATCAACGCTTCCGTCAAGCAAATGCATGAGTTTCCAGTCGAACGAGACGCCGTTGCCGCCCGGAAGTTCAGAGCCTGCCGGTGGTTTCGCGTCAAACAGGAACCGGTCGGCGATGCCGATATAGGGATCGATCTTCTTCAGATCGTCCGCCTCGCGCACCGAAAAGGCCTTGATGACAGGCAGGCCATAGACCGCCTTGACCGTCAGCACCCGCTCGGGGCTTTCCTTGCCATGCAGCTGGAGAATGTCGGGCGAGAGCTGGTCGACGATCTCGTCCAGCGTGTCGCTGTCGGCATCGACGGTCACCGCGACGATCTTCACGCGGCCGCGTACCCGGTCGGCCAGACGGCCGGCGTCGGAGGGCTCGATATTGCGCGGGCTTTTCGGAAAGAAGATGAAGCCGATATGGCTCGCGCCGAGCGCAACCGCCTTGTCGACGGCCTCTTCGGTCTTCAGCCCGCAGATTTTAATGTCGCGTTTCATGGGGAAGGGGTTCGCACGAATCACCGGAAGAGTCGAGCCGAAAGACGGCGGCAATAGGACTGGAAACGCCACCCTTGCACCGCCCGCGAGACGGCCCATATGGAAGGAAACGACAGACCGGAGACATCCATGCGGCTCATCATTGCCATCCTCCTGCCCTTTCTCGTGTTTTTCACCATCGGGCGGCCGATTGCCGGTATTATCTGCCTGATTTTGCAGGTGACGCTGATCGGCTGGCTGCCGGCCGCCATCTGGGCGGTTTATGCGCTCGGCCAGTACAATACGGATAAAAAGATCAGCGAAGCGCTCGGCAACCGCCGCTAGTTTTCGGCGTAGTCCATCAGCCGAAATCCAGTGCGTGCAAAAGACTGCCATTGCGCTTCAGCCAACGCTTGGCCTCCTCCGTCGCCGGGCAGAGCTTTTCGCACAGAGCCCAGAAGGCCGAACTGTGGTTCATCTCCTCGAGATGCGCCACTTCGTGGGCGGCGAGATAATCGATGACATGCGGTGGGGCCATGGCGATGCGCCAGGAAAAGCTGAGCGCGCCATCCGCCGAGCAGGAGCCCCAGCGGCTGCGGGTATCGCGCAAGGTCAGCGACTTGACCTTGCGGCCGATGCGGCCGGCGTGAACGCTAACCAGCCGGTCCAGCTCCAACCGCGCCTCCTTCTTCAGGAAATCCGAAATGCGGCGGGGAATGCTCTCCTCCATGCCGCCAACGCGCAGCACCGCCTCGTCATCGACGATGACGGCCTCGGTCAACCCGCGCAGCCGGCCGGTCGCCTCGATACGATGGGCGACGCCGCGGATCATGACATAACCGCCATCGGCCAGTTCGTTCGTCGTGCGGAATTTGGCGAGCTTGGTCATCAGCCAGCCCTGATGACGATCGAGGAAATCGCGGATTTCGCGGTCGGCGATGCCTGACGGTACCGTCATGCGCAACGCCCGGCCGCCCGGCTCGATCCGCAGCGTCAGGCGTGTCGCGCGCGAATCCCGCTTGATGGTGAGCGGCAGGCGCCGGCCATTGACGTCAAGCTCGCGCCGCTCGGGCGGCGGCGGCGTCTTAAGGGCCTTTCGGGGCTTGCGAAGCAAGGAGAACATGCTGCCTTTCATAGCCGATTCGAGCCCGGCTGAAATGCCTCAACGAAAAACCGGCGCTCACGGCGCCGGTAGGTTTCTGGGTAGTCGCTTCTCTCCTTCGTCATGGACGGCACTCGGGTTAAACCCGAGGATAACCCGACCATCCATGCCGCGGGTACCGCGTGGATCCTCGGGTCAAGCCCGAGGATGACGGAGAAGGAGGTGGAGCGGCGCTCCACAGGCGATCAGGTTGCCGGGAAGCCGGGCACGTCGCCCTTTCCTTCGGCGCGGCGTTCGCGCATGAAGCGGTCGAACTCCTCCTGGTCCTTGGCGCGGCGCAGCTCGCGGCTGTAGGCGTCGAACTGTTCACGCATCTCGTCGAGCTTGCGGCGCTCCTCGTCGAGGCGGGCGAGTTCGGCATCACGCCAGTCGTCGAAGGCGACGTTGCCGGTGGTGCTGCGGAACGCGTGGCCACGGCCGCCGCGGAACTTGCTGCGGCAGGAGGCGAACATGCCGTCGAGATTGTCGTTGGCGTCTTTCTTGAAGTTTCTCAGGCGATCGCCGAAGATGATGTAGGCAAGCATGGCAAGGCCGAGCGGCCAGAATACCACGAAGCCCAGCACCATCAGGGCGATGGTCGCCGGCGTCCAGTCCGGACGAATGAGCGCTGACTGGTTCATGTGCAATCTTCCTCACGATCGGCGGAAACCACCTCGGTTTCCGGTGAATCCGATGTGGTTAGACCGCCCATCGCGTTCAAGACGATGGCGCATGAATTCGGGCAAGTGCCTGAAACGAGCCCGAAAAATCAGGCTGTGCCGCTGGCCTTTCCGCCCTTGATGACGCGCGGCACCGGCTTTGCCTTGTTGGCTTTGCCGTGCGCCTCGATGAAGGACAGGATGCGTGGCGCGATCTCCTTGCGGAAGCGCGAGCCGTTGAACACGCCGTAATGGCCGACATCCGGCTGCATGTAGTGCATGCGCATGTCGTCGGGAATGTTGGTGCAGATCGTCTGCGCCGCCTTGGTCTGGCCGACGCCCGAAATATCGTCGTTCTCGCCCTCGACGGTCAAGAGCGCCACCTTGCGGATCGCCGTCGTATCGACGGGACGCGAGCGGTGCATCATCTCGCCCTTCGGCAGCGCGTGTTTCATGAACACGGTTTCGACGGTCTGGAGATAGAACTCGGCCGTCAGGTCCATGACGGCGAGATACTCGTCGTAGAAATCGCGATGCTTTTCGGCCGCATCGCCGTCGTTCTTCACGAGATGGGCGAAGAACTCCTTGTGGGCGATGACATGGCGGTCGAGGTTCATCGACATGAAGCCCGAAAGCTGCAGGAAGCCCGGATAGACCTGGCGCATGAAGCCCGGTTGCGGCCACGGAACCGGCATGATGACATTGTCGCGGAACCAGTCGAGCGGCTTTTCCTTGGCGAGGTTGTTCACCGCCGTCGGGTTGATGCGCGTATCGATCGGCCCGCCCATCAGCGTCATGGTGGAGGGCGACAGCGGATCGTTGTCGGCTTCCATCACCGATACGGCGGCCAGCACCGGCACCGCCGGCTGGCAGACGGCGATGACATGCGTATCCGGCCCCAGCGCATGCAGCATCTGGATGACGTAGTCGATGTAATCGTCGAGATCGAAGGATCCATCGGAGATCGGCACCATGCGGGCGTCGATCCAGTCCGTGATGTGAACTTCCGCATGCGGCAGCAGCGCCTCGACCGTGCCGCGCAGCAGCGTCGCATAATGGCCGGACATCGGCGCGACGATCAGGACCTTTGGGTCCTTGCGGTGGCCGGCGGGCAGACAGCGCTCGAAATGGATGAGATTGCAGAAAGGCCGCTTCCAGACGATCTTCTCGTGAACCGAGACGTCCTTGCCGTCGATCGGCGTGGTCGGAAGATCGAAGGCCGGCTTGCCGTAGCGCCGGGTGGTCCGCTCGAGAACCTCGAAGCCCGCCGCCATGGTGCGGCCGAAATAGGTGTGCGAGAGCGGGTTGAGCGGGTTGCGGAAGGCGATCCGCATCTGGTCCGCCGCGGCGCGCCAGGGCGCCATCATCGCATGGTTGAGTTCATACAGCTGATAATACATCGGACGCGTTATCCCATTTTCCCGGTGCGGGGCTCATGTCCGCCACACCGTCTCACCCGGTTTCCGCAATTGCGAAAACACTAACAGGTTTTCGCTGCGTGGCAACATACCACACCGGCATCCTACGCCCGTGAACCTTTCGCGGAAATGAACGAAGCCCAGCCGGTTCAGCCATCCTCATGCGCCCCGGCGGTTTATCCCGCAACGCGAACGACGGCCTTGATCAATCCGCCCTTTTCGGTGGCCCAGCGGGCGAGATCGACGGGCACGTCGTCGAGCGTCGTGCGATGGGTCACGAGCGCCTCCACCGGCACATGACCGGCGCGGATGCTTGCCACGACATGTTCGAAATCGACCCGCGTCGCATTGCGGCTGCCGATCAGCATCATCTCGCGCTTGTGGAATTCCGGATCGGAGAAGCGGATTTCGTCCTTCACGACGCTGACCAGCACCAGCGCCCCGCCATGGGCGACATAGCCGAAGGCCGCTTCCATGGATTTGCCATAGCCGGTGGCATCGAAGACGACGTCGAAGCCGTCGCCATCCGTCACCCGGCTCACCTCTTCCGTGGCGCTCGCTCCGGCGACGAGGCCGGAGGCAAAGCCGAAACGCTCCGCCGCCATGGCGAGGCGTTCCTGCGATGTATCCATCAACGTAACATCATGGCCTGCGATGCGCGAAAAGAGCGCGGTGCCGAGACCGATGGGGCCAGCACCGATGATCAGGGCACGAGAACCGGCCGGTGTCAGCGAGCGGCGCACGGCATGGGCACCGATAGCGAGGAATTCGACGGTCGCGGCAGCCTCCAGCGACAGGCCTTCAGCCGGATAAAGATTTTCCGGCGGGACGGTGATCTCTTCACAGAACGCGCCGTCGGTGTGCACGCCGAGCACGCGGATGGCGGTGCAGCAGTTCGGCTTGCCCTTCCGGCAAGCGATGCAGGTGCCGCAGGAGATATAGGGGTTCACCACGACGGGCGTGCCGGCGGCAAGGCCGCCGGCGCCGGGCTCGATGACCGTCGCGGAGACCTCGTGGCCCATGACACGGGGGTATTCGAGGAACGGGTGTTTGCCTTCGAAGATATGATAGTCGGTGCCGCAGATGCCGACATGGCTGACGGCGACGCGCGCCCAGCCCTCCGGTACCGCAGGCCGCTCCCGTTCGACCGCCTCGAGGCGGCCGGGTTCCACACAAACGACAGCTTTCATCTCAACGGCTTCCGCGGCGACGCAACTGGTCGAAATAGACGATGACGATGATCAGCAGACCGGTGATGATACGCTGCCAGAACGAGTTGACGTTGAGCAGGTTCGCGCCGTTGTTAATGGTGGCGAGGATGAAGGCGCCGAGCAGCGGGCCATGCACGGAACCGACCGCGCCGAACAGGCTGGTGCCGCCGATGACGGACGAGGCGATCGCCTGAAGCTCCCAGCCTTCCGCCTGCGTGGCATTGCCGATGCCGATGCGCGAGGCGAGCAGCAGGCCGACGAAGGCGGCGCAGGTGGCCGAGAGGATATAGGCGAGATAGATCGTGCGATTGACATTAACCCCCGACAGCCGCGCCGCCTCGCTGTTCGAGCCGACCGCGAAGAGATAGCGGCCGAAGCGCGAGAGATGCAGGAAGACGAAGGCCGGGATCGCCACGAGGATGACCATCCAGAACAGGCTCGGCACGCCGAGGAAATCCATGCGGGAGAAATTGGTGAAGCCCTCGTGGTTGATCGAGATCGTAGAGCCATTGGTGATGAGCAGGCCGATGCCGCGCAGCGAGGTCAGCGTCGCGAGCGTGATGATGAAGGGCGGCAGGCCCATGCGCACGATGCCGAAACCATGGAAGGCGCCGATCGCAACGCCCATCAGCAGCGTCAGGATGATCGCCGCCCAGAGCGGCACGCCGGCCTGAAGCAGCCAGGCGACGATGACGCTGGTGAAGCCGACGATCGCCCCGACCGACAGATCGATGCCGGCCGTGATGATGACGAAGGTCTGGCCGACCGCAAGGATCGCTGTCATCGCCCCCTGACGCAGCAGGTTGGAAATGTTACCCGGAGTCCAGAAGGCATTCGTGGACAAGCCGAGCGCCAGCCAAAGCGCCGCCAAAAGCCCGAACAGGGTCAAGCCGAGCAGGATGTTCCTGCCTCTCTTCGGGGCCGGTGCGCTTTCCGTCGTCGTGTCCACGCTCATGTTTCTTCTCCCTTTTTCGCGTAGCGCTCAGTCTGTTTTGACGCAATTCCGGGCACAAAACCGCTGCACACTTTCGCTGGAATTGTTCAGATGCCGATCGCCTGGGTCAGGACGTCTTCATGGGTGGCTGCCCGATGGTCGTGGCTGGCAACCAGCCGGCCGCCGCGGAAGACGTGCAGCCGATCGGACAACTCATAGACCTCCGGCAGGTAGGACGAGATGAGAATGATGCCGGCGCCCCGCTTCAGCAGTTCGCCGAACAGCCGGTAGATTTCCGCCTTGGTGCCGACATCAACGCCGACGGTCGGTTCGTCGAAGATGAAGAGCTTTGCGCCGTGGCTCAGCCACTTGCCGATGACGATCTTCTGCTGGTTGCCGCCGGACATGGCCGAAGCCAGCACGCTGCGCGACGGCGTCTTGATGCGGAGATCGCGGATCTGCCGCTCGGCATTCTCGGCCTCGTCGCCCTTGCGGATCACAAGGCCCGAACTCAGCCGCCTGAAGATCGGCAGATTGATATTGAGGCCGATCGACAGGTTGAGGCAGAGGCCCTGGTCGCGCCGGCTTTCCGGCGCCAGCGCGATGCCGAGAGCCATCGCCTCGCGCTCGTTGGAAATCTCGACCTTGCGGCCCTCCCAGAGGATTTCGCCCGATTTGACCGGCTGGCGGCCGTAAAGGCCGAGCGCGAATTCGCTGCGCCCCGCGCCGATGAGACCATAGAGGCCGACGATCTCGCCGGATCTTACCGTCAGCGAGACATCCTCGAAACCGGGGCCGGACAGGCCCTTGGTCTCGACGATCGGCTTGCCGATGGCGACCTTCTCCTTGTGATAGATCTGCTCGATCGTGCGGTTGATCATCAGCGCGATCAGTTCGGCCTCATTGGTCTCGCCGATCAGCCGCGTGCCGACATGGGTGCCGTCGCGCAGAACCGACACACGGTCGGCCAGTTCGAAGACCTCTTCCATGCGGTGGCTGATGTAGACGATGGTGACGCCCTGATCGCGGAGCCGGCGAATGAGCCGGAAAAGCTGGGCCGATTCCTGGCGGGTCAGGTAGGCGGTGGGCTCGTCGAAGATGAGAAAACGGATACCGCGCATAGCAGCTTTCGCCGTCGCGACCAGTTGCTGCTGGCCGATGGTGAGGCTGCCGAGCGGGGCTGCCGCCGGAAGCTGGAAGCCGAGATCGTCCAGCACGGCCTGAGCTGCCTTTTCCATCGCGCCCTTGCGCATCAGGCCATAGCGGTTCATCTCGTCGCCGAGAAACATGTTGGCGGCCACGGAGAGATGCGCGCAGAGCACGACCTCCTGATGCACCGCATTGATGCCGCGGGAAATCGCCTCGTTGGGGGTGGCGAGCTGGACGGGTTTTCCGCACCAGAAGACCTCGCCCGCCGTTCGCCGGATAACGCCGGTCAGAAGCTTGATGAGCGTGGATTTGCCGGCACCGTTTTCGCCGACGATGGCGTGGATTTCACCGGCCAGGAACGTCACTGTCGCCGGTTTCAGCGCTTCGACGAGGCCGTATTTCTTCTGCAGGCCGCGCAGTTCGAGGATGGGCGCACCGCGCGCCACGGTGTCGGATTCGGCGAGCTTCGCCTGGTCGTCATGCCGATGGCTGAGCTCTTCGAGGCTGCTCATCGCGTTCTCCTCCCTGGCTGCGGAAAGCGTCCCGCCCGGATGATGCCGTCCGGGCGGGACGGGGTCAAACCGTCATGGTTTTCCCGTCAGTTGACCTTCGGGTTCAAGAGGGCATCGATCTTCGGATCAGCCATGTTGTCCTTGGTCACGAGATTGGCGCCGGTATCGACGAAGGCCTCGACTTTCTCGCCCTTGGAGACGGCGAGCGCCGTCTTCACGCCGTCATAGCCCATGCGATAGGGATCCTGTACGACGAGGCCGGCCAGCACGCCTTCCTTGAGGAAGCCGACGGTCTTTTCATCCGAGTCGAAGCCGATGACCTTGATCTTGTCGCCGAGCTTGTTTTCCGCGATCGCCTGGCCGACGCCCTGCGCCATGATGAGGTTGGAGGCGAAGACGCCGACGAGGTTGGGGTTGGCGGTGATGAGGTCGGTCATCATGTTGAGGCCGGTGGTGGCCTGGCCGTCGGCATATTTGTCGGCCACGACCTTCAGGCCCGGATACTTGGTCTTGACCTGATCGAGGAAGCCTTCGCGACGCTGGTCGAGCGAGCCGACGCCCGGCAGGCTGGTGATGATGGCGATCTCGCCCTCTTCCTTGCCCGTCGCAGCCTTGACGGCGGCGGCGAGGCCATCGGCGCCGATGCGGCCGCCCTGCACGTTGTCGGTGGTCAGGAACGAGGTGAAGGCCTTGGAATCCGCCGAGGAATCGATGCCGATGATCGGAACGGACTTCGCGGCTTCATCGACCGGCTTGCCGAGCGCCTTGAATTCCGTCGGCGAGATGACGACGGCGGCAGGACCGCCGGCCACGGCGTTTTCAAGAATGCTGATCTGGCCGTTGATGTCGGATTCCGACTGCGCGCCGAGCTCCGGCACGTTGACGCCGAGATCCTTGCCGGCCTGGCGGGCGCCGGCCAGCACGATCTGCCAGTAGAAGGACGTCGTATCCTTGACGATGATCGGAATGGTGACATCCTGCGCAAAGGACGCGCCCGGGGTCATAGTGGCGAGGACTGCGGCACCCGCCAATGCCGTGAAGGCGCGGCGGGACAGAAGCGATCTTACAATGCTCATCAGGTTTCTCCTCTCAGATGCTTCCTGTCCTCCTTGAGGGATCGTGTTGCAGGAAGCGAACAACTCGACCTTTTATCGATAAAAAACATTTATACGGCACGCTACACCCGAGCCGGTTTCCTGGCAAGCGGGCGATTTTCAGGTAAAAAACTGCAACTCCAAATGATCCAGTCCATCGTCCCCCGTCCTCCCAAACGGTGGCCGCCGGGTTTACGAAACCCGATAGACCTCATGCGGGTGCACGACACCCTTCTTCAGAATGATATTGCCGTAGAGGCGGAATTCCGTCGTGGCGACGATATAGGCCGCCTTCTTGGCCATCTCGTAGAAAGCGAAACGCTCGACCGAATGGACGGTGAAATCCCCCGCCAGCCGGTTCACCAGATCCTGAAAGGTCGCGCAGACCTCCGGCACCGCGGTAGGGTCGCCGACGACTTCCATTCGCCACGCCGCCTCCGGCACGAAGGTATCGAGCGGCATATGGGCGAGGATCGCCTCGGTGATCCCTACAGCATCGACACCGTCGGCACGGATGACCTTCGGGCCTAAGAAGCTCGACGGGAAATTGGCATCGGCAATGACGATATGGTCGCCATGTCCCATCGTCCTGATCGCGTGCAGAAGCTCCGGCCCGAGCAGCGGATGAATGCCTTTCAACATGGTCCTGCGATCCTTTCCGATCGAAATCTATTGCCGGATGGCATCTTGCCCCAGTTCGGGCGCCACCAGCGTATGCGGCTCGAAAGCCGGGTAAATATCTTTGCTCAAATCCAGGCGCGCGAGCGCCATGTTGCGATGCAGGCTCTCCGGCTTCGCCGTACCGATCAGTACCGAAGCGACGGCCGGATGCTCCAGCGGAAATTGCAGCGCCGGTGCGGCAAGCGGCACACCCCGGCTTTTCGCAATGTCCATCATAGCGCCGACCTTACCCGCAATGTCTGCTGTCGCCGGCATGTAGTCGAAATGCGCGCCCTCGACCGGGCCGGTTGCCAGAATACCGGAATTGAACACGCCGCCAACCACCAGCGAGGTCCCTGTCGTCTCGCAAAGCGGTAGCAGCTTTGCAACGGCCGAGCGGTCGAGAAGCGTGTAACGGCCGGCAAGCAGGATGCAGTCGAGATCGGCCTCGCGCAATACGTCGAGGCAGACGGGTATCTCGTTGACCCCAAGACCGAAGGCCTTGATGGCGCCCGACGATTTCAACTCCTGCAAGGCTTTCAAGCCGGTATCGAAGAACTGGCGAAGGTGAAAGGCGTTGCGCTCGGCACCGTGCGTATAGACGCCGATATCGTGCACATAGAGCATGTCGATGTGGTTGAGGCCGAGCCGGGCATGGCTGAGCTCGACCGAGCGCATGATGCCGTCATAGCTGTAATCGTAGCGCACATCGAAAGGCAGCGGATTGACATAGCCATAGCTCGGCACCTTATCGTCAG
This sequence comes from Shinella curvata, assembly GCF_022899935.1. Taxonomy (GTDB): domain Bacteria; phylum Pseudomonadota; class Alphaproteobacteria; order Rhizobiales; family Rhizobiaceae; genus Shinella; species Shinella curvata. The sequence goes on along the minus strand of NZ_JALJCJ010000007.1, from coordinate 342,903 downwards.
GCACCGGAAACATGATGCGGCCGACCTTGCTGGAGAGCACGTAACTCCCGCTCGGCTTGTCGCGCAGGAAATCGCCGGTGACGCGCTCGGCGAGGCCGAACCCATACCAGGGAGCGGTATCGAAATAGCGTAGGCCCTCATCCCAGGCGGCCTGCAGCGTGGCCATCGCCACGTCACGCGGGCAAGCGCGGTAGAGACCGCCAAGGGCTGCGGTACCGAAACTGAATTCGGTCACGGCAAGGCCTGTCCTCCCGATGGTCCGCGTCTTCATGTTTCCTCCCGGCCGGCGTCCTCCCGCCAGCCCTTTTGTCTTTTATCGACAATAGACAGATTGCCGTCAATGGGTAATATGACGACAGGAGGAGCCGGGAGGATGCGGCAGGCGGTGTGACAGCCGCGCGTCTGGCCATTTGCCCGCGCAATGACTAAGGGACGCGAACCCCAACAACCGGCGGCACCCATGGCCAAACAGAACACCGTCTTCAAAGACGCTTTCAATCGTTGCCTCAAGGTCTTGGAGCAGACGGCAAGCCTCCCGTCCGAGCCGGAGCTCGGCGCGACACTCAGCGTCAGCCGCACCACAGTGCGCGCCATCCTGACCCGGCTTGAAGAGGTGGGGCTGCTCGCCTGGGAGAAGCGCCGGAAGATCGTGCTGCGCAAACCCGTGGCGGCCGATTATTTCCCGACCGAGGAAACGGATTCGCTCTCCGAAATCATCGAGCGGAGTTTCATGCGCCGGATTCTGGCCGGCGGTGCCGAGCCCGGCATGCAGATCAACGAGCTGGAGCTGGCGCGCGAGATCGGCATCGGCACGACGAGCGTGCGCGAATTCCTGATCCGTTTCAGCCGCTTCGGCCTGATCGAGAAGCGGCCGAACAGCCATTGGGTGCTGAAGGGCTTTACCCGCGATTTCGCGCTGGAGCTGACGGAAGTGCGCGAAATGTTCGAGCTGCGCTCCGCCGCCGCTTTCGCGCATCTGCCTGGGGAGCATCCGGCCTGGCAGGAACTCGATGCCATCGAGGCGGTGCATCACGCCATCCTCGCCGATATCGAGAACCGCTATCTCGACTTTTCCGAGCTCGATGAGCGCTTCCATCTCCTCGTGCACCGCGCCTCGAAGAACCGCTTCGTGGTCGATTTCTACGACGTGATCGCCATCGTCTTCCACTATCACTACCAGTGGAACAAGACGAATGCGCGCGAGCGCAATGCCCGCGCGCTCGAAGAGCACCTCGCCTATATATCCGCGCTCCGTTCACGCGATCCGTCCCGGATCGAGCACGCCTGCCGCCAGCACCTGAAATCGGCGCGCGAAACCCTCCTGCAATCGATCAACTGACGAGACGACTATGGCAACGCCCATCCTGCAATTCGGAACGAGCCGCTTCCTGCAGGCCCATGCGGATCTTTTCGTCAGCGAAGCGCTGGAACGCGGCGAGGCGCTGGGCCGTATCACCGTCGTGCAGACGACTGGATCACCGGAACGCGCCGGGCGGCTCACCGCCCTTGCCGCGCCGGAAGGCTATCCCGTCATCATGCGCGGCCGCCAAGATGGCAGGGATATCGATAGCCGGCAGCACGTCACCAGTATTTCCCGCACTCTTTCGACGATGACGGATTGGGACGCGGTGAAAGCCGTTTTTCGCGATGAGGCCGAGGTCGTCATCTCCAATACGGGCGACACCGGCTACCAGGTCGGCCCCGACGATCGGGCCGGTACCGTGCCGGCCTCGTTTCCAGGTAAGTTGCTGGCGCTTCTTCATGATCGCTTCCGCGCCGGCCAACCGGGTCTGACGATACTCCCCTGCGAACTCGTTGCGCGCAATGGCGACGTGCTCAAGCGCCTGATCCTCGACCTGCAAACCGATCGTTACCCAGAGTCCGTTTTCCGAAACTGGCTATCGCAGGATGTGATCTGGGCCAATACACTGGTCGACCGCATCGTCTCCGAGCCGATCGAGCCGGCTGGCGCGGTGGCGGAACCCTATGCGCTCTGGGCAATCGAGAAGCAGCCGGGCCTGACCGTGCCGTGCACGCATCCAAACATTCTCGTCGTCGACGATCTCACGCCCTATGAGAAGCTGAAACTGCACATTCTCAATCTCGGCCATACGGTTCTGGCGGATATCTGGCTTCGGGGGAACCGGTCTGCGGACGAGACCGTGAAGGCGATCCTGTCGGACATCAGCGTTCGCGAGCGGCTGCTCTTTCTCTACAGGCAGGAGGTCGTGCCGGGCTTTGCCGCCAAGGGGCTCGGGAACGAGGCTGAAGCCTATGTCGCCGCGACTCTGGAACGCTTCGACAATCCCTTCCTCGATCACCGCCTGCGCGACATTGCCAACCACCATCCGGAAAAACTCGTCCGCCGCATCGTCGATTTTCATACCTGGACACCTGACGTGCCCAAGCCCGAACTCCTGGCGATTGCCGGCGGTCAGTAACCGCCGCCGCGCTTTTCCGCTTCCTTTTCGCCGAGGAAGCTGCGGCGCAGGTTTTCGACCGCCGAAACGAGGCAGTTGACGTCGGTGCCGATCGCCAGGAAATCCGCGCCGAGATCGCGATAGACTTCAGCCTGCGGCAGTGAGACGGTCATGATGCCCCGCGCCTTGCCGTGCGCCTTGGTGCGCGCGAAAATATGCGTGATCGCTTCCAGCACCTCCGGTGCGCTGGGATCGCCGAGATGGCCCATATCGGCCGCCAGATCCGACGGGCCGATGAAGATGCCGTCGACGCCCTCGACCGCCGCGATCTCGTCGATCGCCGCAAGACCGGCGCGGTTTTCCACCTGCACGATCAGGCAGATCTGATCATTGGCGGTCGTGATATAATCCGGCGTGCGGTTGAAATCGCTGGCTCGGCCAAGGCCGGCACCGACACCGCGAATACCGTGCGGCGGGTAGCGCAGGGCGCGCACCAGAGCCTCGGCCTCAGCAGCCGATTCGACCATCGGGATCAGGAAGGTCTGGGCGCCCTGGTCGAGCAACTGTTTGAGGATCCAGGCTTCGCCCATCGGCGGGCGCACCATGGCATGGGTGGGTGTGTGGCGCAGCGCCCCGATCTGCGCGCTGATCAGCGGCATATCGTTCGGGCCATGCTCACCGTCTATCAGCAGCCAATCGTAGCCACTGGTCGAGAGGATTTCCGTTGCATAGGCGCTGCCGAGTGCTGCCCAGAGACCGAGCTGAAACCGGCCCTCGCGAAGGGCTGCCTTGAAGGCGTTTTTGGGTGCTGCCACGACTTTTCCTCTCGAAACAAAACCGGCCGGCATTGTTTGCCGGCCGGGTCATCAGATTGTAGGCTGCTCAGGCAATACCGCCGAGGCAGACATATTTGATCTCTGTGAACTCCTCGATGCCGTAGCGCGAGCCCTCGCGGCCGAGACCGGAGAGTTTCACGCCGCCAAACGGCGCTTCCGCCGTGGAGATCAGACCCGTGTTGACACCCACCATGCCGTATTCCAGCGCCTCGGCCACGCGGAACACCCGCGACAGTTCCTTGGCATAGAAATACGAGGCAAGCCCGAACTCCGTATCGTTCGCCTGTGCGATCACATCATCCTCGTCCTTGAACCGGAACAGCGGTGCGACAGGACCGAAGGTCTCTTCCTTTGCCACGGCCATGTCCGGCGTCACATCGGCAATGACCGTCGCCTCGTAGAACGTGCCGCCCAGCGTATGACGCTTGCCGCCCTGCACCACACGGCCACCCTTCTTCACCGCATCCGCGACATGCTCCTCGACCTTCTCGAGGGCGGCATTGTCGATCAGCGGGCCGAGGATGACACCCTCGTCGAAACCGTTGCCGGTCTTCAGCTTGCCGACGGCCGCCGCGAGCTTTGCCGAGAAGGCGTCATAGACACCCTCCTGCACATAGAGACGGTTGGCGCAGACGCAGGTCTGGCCGTTGTTGCGGAACTTGGCGATCAAGGCACCTTCCACCGCCGCATCGAGATCGGCATCGTCGAACACGATGAAGGGCGCATTGCCGCCAAGCTCCAGGCCGAGCTTCTTGATGGTCGGCGCGCACTGCTTGTAAAGCTCCGCACCGATCTCCGTCGAACCCGTGAAGGTCAGCTTGCGCACGGTGGGGTTCGCCGTCATCTCCGCGCCGATCTCGCGGGCAGAGCCGGTGATGACCGAGAACAGGCCGGCGGGAAGGCCAGCGCGTTCGGCCAGCACGGCAATCGCAATCGCCGAGAACGGCGTCTGCGAGGCGGGCTTCAGCACCATGGCGCAGCCGGCGGCGAAGGCAGGACCCGCCTTGCGGGTGATCATGGCGTTCGGGAAGTTCCACGGCGTGATCGCTGCCACCACACCGATCGGCTGCTTCATCACAAGGATGCGCTTGTCCTTCTGGTGGCCGGGCACGATATCGCCATAAAGACGACGCGCTTCCTCGGCGAACCATTCGACGAAGCTTGCGCCATAGACGATCTCGCCGGTAGCTTCGGCCAGCGGCTTGCCCTGTTCCATGGTGAGGATACGGCCGAGATCGTCCTTGTTGTCGATCATAAGTTCGAACCACTTGCGCAGGATGCCCGAGCGTTCCTTGGCGGTACGCGCCGCCCAGCCCTTCTGGGCAACGGCGGCGGCATCGATGGCTTCCTTCGTCTCGGCAGCACCGAGCTTCGGGACATAGCCGACAAGCTCACCCGTCGCCGGGTTCTTCACCACGATGCCGCTATCATCCGCTTCGATCCAGCGCGTGCCAACCAAGGCAGCCTCACGCAAAAGGCTCGGGTCTTTCAAGGTCATCGGAGTTCTCCCATTTCGCGATGCGTCTCTTCTCGCAGCGTTATATTGCCTCCGCCACCCCTTCGACAATGCAGCAGACATGCGATTTTGACGCTTCGCGAGACCGCGCACCAGGTCTAAGGTCGGCGCGCTGATTTGATACGAGGCTTACCATGACCCATCCCACTGGCCGCACCGCCGACCACGCCATCGCCCCCATCTTCCTCGACCGCTGGTCGCCCCGCGCCTTTACCGGCGAGGCCATGTCGCAGGGCACGCTACTGTCGCTGTTCGAGGCCGCGCGCTGGGCACCGTCCGCCGCCAATGGCCAGCCCTGGTATTTCGTCTATGGCCATCGCGGCACCGAGGCGTTCCAGACGATCTACGACACGCTCGACGAAGGCAACCAGCGCTGGGCCGACAAGGCGTCCGTCCTCATCGTCATCGTCTCCCAGACGCACCGCAAGAATGCCGCCGGCGAGATGCGCCCGGCCTATACCCATGCCTTCGACACCGGCACCGCCTGGGGTTATCTCGCCTTGCAGGCGGCCCATGCCGGCTATCACGCCCATGGCATGGGTGGCATAGACCGGGAGAAGGCCAAAGAGGTTCTGGGCATTCCCGAAGGTTTTCGGGTGGAAGCGGCCGTCGCCATCGGCAAGATTGCGCCGAAGGAAACCCTGCCGGAGGACCTCCTGAAGCGCGAGGTGCCGAGCGGGCGCAAGAAGGTCTCGGAATTCATCTCCGAGGGACGCTTCAACGCCCCCTGATCCGGCCAGACCGGAGCAATGCCATGGATAATTGGGATGACGACCGCCTCTGGGCGGCGCTGACGGAGCGCAATAAAGGCCAAGGCGGTGTCTATGCCGTCGCGTCGAGCGGCATCTATTGCCGCTTCGGCTGCCCATCCCGGCCGCCGCTCCGGAAGAATGTCCGATTTTATGCAGCGCCAGCGGAGGCATCGGAAGCCGGCTACCGGGCTTGCAAACGCTGCAAGCCGGACCAGCCCGCCGCATGACGGCGGGCTTTTCCTATTAGATATCGAGGTTGGCGACGCTCAGCGCGTTTTCCTGGATGAAGTCGCGGCGCGGCTCCACCTCGTCGCCCATCAGGCGGGCGAAGAGGCCGTCGGCGTCCGTGGCATCCGTGACCTTCACCTGCAGCAGCGAGCGGACGTTCGGATCGAGCGTCGTTTCCCAGAGCTGCTCGGCATTCATCTCGCCAAGACCTTTATAGCGCTGCATGGACAGGCCCTTGCGGCCCGCGGCAAACACCGCGTCCAGCAGGGCACGCGGACCGGTAATTTCCGTCTGGCCATCCTTGCGGCGCAGCACCGGCGGGACCGTATAGGTTTCCTTGAGGCGCGACGACAGCTGGTCGATATGGCGGGCATCGGACGAACCGATCAGTGCCATGTCGATATGAGCGAATTCCTTGACGCCGCGCACCATGCGCTCGAAACGCAGGCCGCCATCGGTGGCGACGGAGCCCTCCCAGCCGCGTTCCGTCTCCTCGGCGATGAGGTCGAGACGGCGGGCGACTTCCTGCGCCATCGCGGCATAGGCTTCACGGTTATGGCTGAGCTCGAGGTTCAAGCCACCGGCAATCGCCGCCTGTTCGACAATGCCACGATTGTAACGCGAGTGCAGGCCGTCGAGCAGCGTGCGCAGGCGCAGCGCATCCTGGATCAGCTCCAAAATATCCTGGCCGGCGCGCACTTCGCCGGAGGCGAGCTCCAGCGCCGCATCGTCGAGACCGGAGCCGATCAGGTAATCTTCCAGTGCCTTTTCGTTCTTCAGGTACTGGCTCGATTTGCCGCGCGCCACCTTATAGAGCGGCGGCTGGGCGATATAGAGATGGCCGCGCTCGATCAGCTCCGGCATCTGGCGGAAGAAGAAGGTGAGCAGCAGGGTGCGGATATGGGCGCCGTCGACGTCGGCGTCCGTCATGATGATGATCTTGTGGTAACGCAGCTTGTCGGCGTTGAACTCGTCCTTGCCGATCGACGTGCCGAGTGCGGTAATCAGCGTGCCGATTTCCTGGCTGGACAGCATCTTGTCGAAGCGCGCACGCTCGACGTTCAGGATTTTTCCACGCAGGGGAAGAATAGCCTGGTTTTCGCGCGAACGGCCCTGCTTGGCCGAGCCGCCAGCCGAATCACCCTCGACGAGGAAGACTTCGGACTTTGCCGGATCGCGCTCCGAGCAGTCGGCGAGTTTGCCGGGCAGCGAGGAGATGTCGAGCGCGCCCTTGCGGCGCGTCAGCTCGCGCGCCTTGCGGGCGGCTTCGCGGGCGGCGGCGGCTTCGACGACCTTGCCGACCAGCGTCTTTGCATCGGCCGGATGCTCTTCGAGCCAGGTCGACAGGGCCTCGTTGACGAGGCTTTCGACGACGGGGCGCACCTCGGACGAGACGAGCTTGTCCTTCGTCTGCGACGAGAACTTGGGGTCCGGAACCTTCACGGAAAGGACAGCAGTCAGGCCTTCGCGGCAGTCATCGCCGGTCAGCGTCACCTTTTCCTTCTTCATGATGCCGGTGTTTTCGGCATAGGAAACGACCTGGCGCGTCAGCGCGCCGCGGAAGCCCGCCATATGCGTGCCGCCGTCGCGCTGCGGGATGTTGTTGGTGAAGCAGAGCACGTTTTCGTGGTAGCTGTCGTTCCACCACATGGCGACTTCGACGGTGATGCCGTCCTTCTCGCCGCGGATGGCGATCGGCTTGTCGACGAGGGCCTTCTTGGCGCGATCGAGATAGGTCACGAAGGCTTCGAGGCCGCCTTCGTACATCAGCTCGTCCTGCTTGATATCCGAATGGCGGCGGTCCGTCAGAAGGATACGTACGCCAGAATTCAGGAAGGCGAGTTCGCGCAGGCGGTGCTCCAGCGTCGAATAGACGAATTCGATATTGGAGAAAGTGTCCGTCGAGGGCAGGAAGGTGACTTCCGTACCGGTCTCGTTTCCAGCCTCGCCCGTCACCGTCAGCGGACCATCGGCAACGCCATGCGTGAAGCTCATCTCGTGGATTTTGCCAGCGCGGCGGATCTTCAGCTTCAGCTGCACCGACAGCGCGTTCACCACCGAGACGCCCACGCCGTGCAGGCCGCCTGAGACCTTGTAGGAATTCTGGTCGAACTTACCGCCGGCATGCAGCTGCGTCATGATGACTTCGGCGGCCGAAACACCCTCTTCCTTGTGGATGTCGGTCGGGATGCCGCGGCCGTTGTCCGTCACGGTCACCGAGCCGTCCGCATTGAGCGTGACCGTCACGATATCGGCATGGCCGGCCAGCGCCTCGTCGATCGCGTTGTCGACGACCTCGTAGACCATGTGATGCAGACCCGAGCCGTCATCGGTATCGCCGATATACATGCCTGGACGCTTGCGCACGGCATCGAGTCCCTTGAGGACCTTGATCGAATCTGCGCCATACTCGGCCGGGCCGTTTTCGGTCTCGGGTGTGTCAGTCATACAAACGTCTTTCCAGAGTTTCGCAAACCGCAGGGGTTTCGCGGGACGGCGGGAAGCACGGCGAATCACCGCTTTCCAAGTCTTGGAATATAGGGATTTTGGCCCGTAGTTCCAAATCCGAGCGCCGTAAACACGGCAGAATTCAGGGGATCGTCAGGGTTTTACCCGGTTATTGCACGCTTTTTCGAGAATGCCGGCAAGGCGGCGCACGGTCTCGGGTGGAAGGTTGGCGATTTCGGCAGCAACACGGTTGGCAAAGGCCGTATATTCCGGCGGCAGACCCGATGTATCGACCACGACGCGCGGATCGGAAATCTGCGCAATGCGGAACAATTCTTCCGCCTCGTCCCAGATGACGTTGAAATAGCCGGCGACGCGTTGCAGAAAATCGAAGCTCGGCATGCCACGCTTGCCATGCTCCAGCGCCGAGAGATACGCCGGGCTGACGCCAAGGGCCGCCGCCATCTCCTTCTGCGAAACACCCTTGCGATCCCTGAGATGGCGCACGGCCTTGCCAAAGGGCGTCGTCATCGCTTCTCACCATGGCGGGCAAGACGAACATAGAGCGCGCCCTCGCCGCCGTGATTGCGGGCAGCGGGCTCGTAGGAGGAGATCAGCGGGCGGAACTCCGGCAGCGAGAACCACAACGGCACCGCGCGCTTCAAGGCGCCGTCGCTGCCGAGCGAAGTGCCCTTGCCGGTGATCACAAGCACATGGCGCAGGCCCCGCTCATGCGCCTTGATGAGGAAGCCGAGCAGGAAGCCATGCGCCTCGCTCTGGATCATGCCGTGCAGGTCGATGCGCGCTTCCAGCGCCAGGCGGCCCTTGGCAATCTTGCGCTTGACCGGGCGTTCCAGCGGATAGTGTTTCGCGTCCTTGCCGCGGCCGATGGTGAGCGCGATGCCTTCGGCGGCCGGCTGTTCGGCCTTGGCCTTCTTCGGCTCGGGGGCTTTCTCTTCCGGGATTTTCTCGGCGAAAACGGCTTCGAATTCCGTCAAGGCATCGAGCTTGCCCGGCATGGCCCGCGTCGAGCGTGCAACCTTGCCCCAGAGGATGCGGTCCTCGCTGGTGAGCGCCTTATCCCTGGGCATGGAGGTAGCGCTCCGCTGCCGCCTTCGGGATGAGGATATGGAAAGTCGCGGCATTGCGGACGTTGCCCGCCAGCGCGCCGGCCGCATCGCCCGATCCGGTGAAGATATCGCCGCGCGCCGGACCGACGATGGCCGTGCCCGTATCGAGCGCCAGCATCAGCCGGCGGAAGGGTTTGCCGCCGTCCATATGGGTCAGGCTGTCGCTCGAAATGAAGAAGGGCAGGCCGAAGGTGTGGATCATGCGGTCGACGGCAAGCGAGCGGCCGGCAATCAGTGGCACCTTGGCGGCCGCGATAGGACCAAGCGCCAGACCTTCGACCGCAGCCGCCTTGAAGAAGATGAAGGAGCGGTTGTGCCAGAGCACCGCGTCTACCTGATCCTCATGCCGCGCCAGCCAGTCGCGGATCGAGGCCATGGAGACGGTGGCGGCGTCGATCTCGCCGCGATCGATCAGCAGCTTGCCGATCGCCGAGAAGGGATGGCCGGTCTTGGCGGCATAGGTGATGCGCGTCAACGATCCATCGGGATAGACGAGCCGCGCCGCACCCTGCACATGGGCGAAGAACACATCGACCTTCGAGCGGGCATAGGCGATTTCGAGGCCACGACCATCGAGATAGCCGCGCTCGATATCGCCGCGATCGGGGTGTTCGACGATGCTGCCGTCCTTCAGCAGGCCGAAGGCGTAGCCTTGCGGATAGCCATCCGGCCGGTTGGCGTCATCGACATCGACGAGATCATCGGGCCGGCGGTAGAAGGGATAGCGGTAATCGGCATCCGGCTCGGCCTTCACCGCCACTTCCGGTTCGTAGAAGGCGGTGACGAAACCGGTGGAACCATCGGCCTTCTCGATCCGGAACGGCACGCACTGCGCCTCGAAGAAGGCGCGCACGGCAGCCGCCCCCTCGGGCTTTTCAGCGTCTGCCGCATCCAGCAACGCCAGGAGCTCGCCGGCGGTGATGCCGATCGAGCCCGTCTTATAGGCTTTGACGTTGCGGATATGATCGCGACAGCGGGACATGCCCGCCATCAGCGGCGAAGGATCGTCCTCGTCCCAGCCGGGAAGCGCCGAAAACCGGGCCGGAACCAGGCGATAGTCCATTTGCGTGCCTCGCTCAGCCTTCCGATTCGGTGGCGATCAGCTTCCAGTTCGGATCGCGCGAGCGGATATCGCGTGCGAAGGTCCAGAGGTCGTTGACCTCTGCCACCGTCTCGGCGTCGCCATCGATCAGCGTACCAGCCTTGTCGTAAGTGGCGGAGATCAGCTGACTGACGATGCGCACGGTCACATTGGCCTCGCTGTCCTTGACCTCGGCGCCGATGAGATCGGCCTTCTCGATGCCGACGAAACTGGAGCGAACGACCTCGCCCTTGCTTTCGCGTTCGGAGATCGCCGCATCGAAGCCTTCGTAGACCTCACGCGACAAAAGGTTTTTCAGCGTCTTTCGGTCGCCATCGGCGAAGGCGACGACGATCATCTCGTAAGCCATGCGGGCGCCGTTGACGAATTCCTTCGGATTGAAGGAGGGATCCGTCTTGGCGAGTGCCCGCAGCTGCTCGTTGAGTGGCGTACCGGCGGGCGTGAACGCATCGATGGCGGCGTAGGGATTCTCGTCCTCATCCGAATCGCGCTTCGGCAGCGTCACCACCTTGCCGCGATCGGCCGAATCAGCCTCGGCGGCGGACTCGCGCTTCGAATAGGGATCGAAGGGCGGACGCTCGCTGCCGGTGCGGCGGCCAAGCACGCTGCGCAATTGCAGGAAGATGACCACCGCAGCCACGAGGAAGAAAATCGTTACAAAGTCGAATGAGCCCATTATCGATCCGCTGCGGTTTCTGTTTTTTGTTCCTTTTCCATATAGTCCGCAAAACCGGATCATTCAAATGGCGATGACGTGAATGTGGCGAAGGCGCGCAGAAGGCCGGTCGGCAGTATCGAATGACGCGAATCTGTGCGAGATTGGGAACGCATGTTGAGAATCCTACTTCCCCTTTTCTTTCTTCTCCTGCCTCTGGCGGAGATTGCCGGCTTCATTCTCGTCGGGCGGCGCATCGGCCTCATGCCGACGCTCTCGCTCGTCGTGCTCTCCGGCATCGCCGGCATCGTGCTGATGCGCATCCAGGGTTTCGGCGTGCTGGCGCGGCTGAGACGCTCCGGCCAGGACGGACATGCGCCGGGCAAGGAGCTGCTTGATGCCGCCATGATCCTGATTGCCGGCATCCTGCTTCTGATCCCCGGCTTCATCAGCGATATCGTCGGCCTTGCGCTGTTCCTGCCACCGGTCAGAACCTTTCTCTGGAACAGGCTGATGCGCAACGTCGTCGTCGTCAATGTCGGCGGCACGCGTCCCGGCCGCGAACAGCAACAAACCGGGCCTCAGCGCACGATCGATCTGGACGAAACCGACTTTCATCGCGACGGCCGCCTCTAACCCCCGGGTTGTAAGGCCCGGGCTGAAATGCTAGATGGCCTGACTTTCCAGAGTCTCCAAGGATACTTTCCATGACCGAAGCAGCAACCGAGACCAACGGCGCAAGCCCGTCGCTCAACATCCTGGCGCAGTATGTGAAGGACTTCTCCTTCGAAAACCCGGGTGCTCCGCGGTCGCTGCAGGCCCGCGACAAGGCTCCGGCCATCAATATCAGCGTCAATGTCAACGCCAATCCGCTCTCCGAGACCGACTTCGACGTCATCCTCTCGCTGAATGCCGAAGCCAAGGACGGCGACAAGGTTCTGTTCAACGCCGAGCTCGCCTATGGCGGCGTCTTCCGCGTCACGGGCTTCCCGCAGGAGCACATGCTGCCGGTTCTCTTCATCGAGTGCCCGCGTCTGCTCTTCCCCTTCGCCCGCCAGATCATTTCCGATGCGACCCGCAATGGCGGCTTCCCGCCGCTGATGATCGACCCGATCGATTTCGCCCAGATGTTCTCCCAGCGCATGGCGGAAGAGCAGGTCAAGGCCAAGGTTCAGGCCAACTAAGCCGAACCTTCCATTCTCAGACAAAGACGCCCGGCCACATCGTGACCGGGCGTTTTTTAGTGCGAAAGATAGTGAGCCGAATTCAGGCGCCGTATTTCGCCCAGATCGCCTTGCCGCCCATCTTGTCCACCATGGCCTTGTGCGCGGCCTGTTCGGCTTCCGTAACCCGGGGCGCCAGGGAGCGCGGGCGGGTGCCGAGCGGCTGGATCACTTCATCCTCGTTTTCGACCAGCGTCTTGCGGCCGTTTTCCGCCGTGCCGAGACCAAGTGCCGCCTGTCGGCCGCCAAGCATCTCGATATAGACCTCGGCGAGGAGTTCGGAGTCAAGAAGCGCACCGTGATACTTGCGGTGCGAGTTGTCGATGCCGTAGCGACGGCAAAGCGCATCGAGCGAGTTCGGGCCCATCGGATGTTTGCGGCGGGCGAGCGCCAGCGTGTCCGTCACCTTCTCCTGAAGAATCGGTGGCCGGCCGAGCCGGTCGAGCTCGGCATTGATGAAGCCCATGTCGAAGCTGGCATTGTGCGCCACCCAGCGCCCATCGCCGAAAAAGTCGAGGATCTTTTCGACCACCTCGGCAAACGGCGGCTTGTCTTTCAGCGACTCGTCCGTGATGCCATGCACGGCAAGTGCGTCAGGATGAACCTTTCGGTCGCCCGGATTGATATAGAGATGCAGGGTCCGGCCGGTCGGGAAATGGTTTTCCAGCTCGACACCGCCGATTTCGATGACGCGGTCGAGCTTGTTGTCGAGGCCGGTGGTTTCCGTATCGAAGATGATCTCGCGCATCAGTCCCGCTCTTGTCTCAAGGTTGCGATGATCTCTTCCACCTGTTTGCGCGCCGCTTCAAGCCCCCCGTCTGTATGGACGATGAAATCGGCACGCTCGCGCTTTTGTGCATCCGGCATCTGGCGGGAGAGGATGAGCGCGAACTTTTCCTCCGTCATGCCCGGCCGGGCGAGCACGCGCCGACGCTGCGTCTCAGCATCGCAGGTGACGACGACGACCTTGTCGACGCGCTTTTCGCCGCCGGTCTCGTAGAGTAGCGGAATATCGAGCACGACGAGCGGCGAGCCGTTTTCACGTTCCGCTTTCAGAAACGCCGTTTCGCGCGCGCGCACCAGCGGATGAATGACGGCTTCCAGCTCGCGAAACCGTTCCGGGGCCTGCGCGAGGATCGCCGACAGAACCTTCCGGTCGATTGCGCCCTCCTTCAAGGCTTGCGGAAAACAGTCCGCAACCGGCGCCACACCCTCATGGCGATAGAGATCATGGACTGTCGCATCCGCATCATGCACCGGTATGCCGAGGTCCCGAAACATCGCCGCGGTCGTCGACTTACCTGTGCCGATCGATCCGGTGAGGCCGAGCACGATCATCAATGTTTCTCCATATCCGCAAGGATGATCCGGCGTAGGGCGTCGTCCACGGTGGGGCGCACACCGAACCATTTTTCAAAGCCGGGTGCCGCCTGGTGCAGCAGCATGCCGAGACCATCGACGACGGCGAAACCCTGCTGGACCGCCTGAGCGAGGATCGGCGTGATCAGCGGCACATAGACGATGTCCGTGACGACAGCGCCGTCTGCCAGTGGCGAAAAATCGAAGACCGGCGCTTCTTCGCCGTCCATACCGAGCGAGGTTGTGTTGACGAACAGTCCGGCCTCTTTCATCACCTCCGGCAGGGCACCCATGGAATGGGCATGTACCTTCATGCCGAAACGGTCTGCAAGCTCCTGCGCCCGCGCGGCGGTACGGTTGACCACATGGATTTCGCCGACGCCCCGATCGCGCACCGCCTGGATGATCGCCCGGCTGGCCCCGCCTGCACCGAGGATAACCGCCCGATCCGTCTTGTTCCAACCGGGCGCCGTCGCATCGAGATTGGCGAGGAAACCGTAGCCATCCGTGTTGGTGGCATGAAGAACGCCATCCTCCAGCCAGAGCGTATTGGCAGCGCCGAGCTCCTCGCTCAGCGCATCCGGCCGGTCAGCGAGCCTGAATGCTGTCTCCTTGTGCGGAATAGTGACATTCCCGCCGACGAAGCCGGATTCACCACTTTTCAGTCGCGATATGAAGCCGGCGAAATCTTCTGGCGTCACCTCCTGCCGCGTGTAGGATCCCTGAAGACCAAGCACACTCAGCCAATGACCGTGGATCAGCGGTGAGCGCGAATGTTTGACGGGACAGCCCGTGACAAAGGCATTTCTTAACAATGTTTCACGTGAATCATGCATCGATGGCACCGAGTTCGCGAAGCTTAGCCAGCAGCGGAAGCAGCGGCAGGCCGAGAATGGTAAAATAGTCGCCGTCGATGCGCTCGAAGAGCTGCACACCCTCGCCTTCCAGCTGATAGGCTCCGACGCTCGCCAGCACCTTGTCGCCGACGCGAGAAAGATGGCGATCGATAAAACTGGCCGACAACGGCCGCATCGTGAGATGCGCAATAGAGACCTGGCTCCACAGCGTCTCGCCGTCCCGCACCAGCGCGACGCCGCAATTCAGCGAATGGGTGCGACCCGACATCGACGTAAGATGTGACTTCGCCTCTGCCATATCGGCGGGCTTGTGAAACACGCGGCCTTCCAGCGACAGCGTCTGATCCGATCCGATGACGAGCACACCCGGATGGCGCCCTGCGACATCGCGCGCCTTTTCGATCGCCAGCGTCTCGGCGACATCCTGCGGCGATGGATTGCGCGCCGCGAGCGCGGTTTCGACGGCGCGTTCGTCGATGCGGGCCGCCTCCATCGTGAAGCTCAGGCCGGCATTTTCCATCAACATACGCCGGAAGGGGCTCTGCGAGGCAAGGATCAGCGTCATCGGTTTCTCCCAATTCTCCTCTTGCGTTAACGGAGCTTCGGGCGAAGAGCAACGATAGCGGCGGCCGTTTCCTCGATCGAACGGCGCGTGACATCGATGATCGGCCAGTTGTTACGGGCACAAAGCGCACGGGCATATTTCAGCTCCTCGGAAATCTGCGCCCGGTCGATATAGTCATCCCCGCGGAAATCCTGCGTCTGCCCCAGAATCCGGTTCTGCCTGACCTGGGCAATCCGGTCCGTGGTGGCAATCAGCCCGACGATCAGCGGCTTCGTCACCGTCGACAGGCGCTCGGGCAACGGCACACCGAGCACGATAGGCACATTCGCCGTCTTGATGCCGCGGTTGGCCAGATAGATGCTCGTCGGTGTCTTGGAGGTGCGGCTGATCCCGATCAGGATGACGTCCGCCTCTTCGAGATCGGCCGGCAACTGGCCGTCATCGTGGTCCATCGTGAAGTTGAGCGCATCGATACGCGCAAAATATTCCGCATTCATCACATGCTGCGCCCCCACCCGGCGGCGCGACGGCGCACCGAGATAGGACTGGAAGAGATCGATGACCGGTTCAAGAACCGACACGCAGGGCACGCCCATTTCCCGGCAGCGCTGGTCGATGACGTCGGAAAGCTCCCGGTCGACGATCGTGTAGAGCACGATGCCAGGCGCGCCGTCGATCGCATCGAGCACCGGCATCAGTTGCTTGCGGTTGCGGATCAGCGGATAGACATGCTCCAGCGCCTGCGAGGACTGGAATTGCGCCGCCGCGGCGCGTCCGGCTGCAATGAGGGTCTCGCCTGTCGAGTCCGATATCAGATGCAGATGGAAGTAATTTTTCGTGCTTTCCACAATATCCTCCGCGCCCTGTTGATGGACTGGGACAGCGGTGAGCTAAAAGCGGGCGGGGGCCGGACGCAAGGGGATAAGTGGCAAGTTGTCCACAATTGGCGATTTGCGGGAAAGCGATTCCAGCAGCATGTGGATAAGACTCATGACACGGCAAAGTGTCGCGCTTCTCCACAGACTATCCACAAGCTGCGAATTTCTGGTCCCGACGGATCATTTTGATTCCATTTGGTGATTCTGCTTTTCCGCGATTTCCGGATGAAAGCAGGTAACGCGTTCGTCGTTTTCCCCAGCCCGTGGAACAAAGCAGGATTCATGTGGAGAGGATTTAATCCTTGATAGTCACCGACTCTAAGAAATAGAAACCTTCTCTAAGAGATTATTTCATTATTGGGAGAACCCTGCGGTGTCCTCGAAAAGCCGGAAGATCGTCGATGTCCTCAACGGGAAGACGGTCTCCCCCCCTCCCCTCTGGCTGATGCGCCAGGCAGGACGTTACCTGCCGGAGTACAGGGCGACACGTGCTGTCGCGGGAAGTTTCCTCGATCTCTGTTATTCCCCGGAGCTCGCAACGGAAGTGACACTGCAGCCGATTCGCCGTTATGGGTTCGATGCGGCGATCCTGTTTTCCGATATCCTCGTCATTCCCGATGCGCTGAAACGGAATGTTCGCTTCGAGGAGGGTCATGGACCCCGTCTCGATCCGATCGATGCGGCCGGAATCCACGCACTGGAAGGCAAAGGCGTCCTGGATCACCTCCAGCCCGTCCTGGAGACCGTCGGGCGCTTGCGGGGCAGTCTTCCCGAGGAAACGGCGCTGCTCGGCTTCTGTGGTGCTCCCTGGACCGTTGCGACCTATATGATCGCCGGCCACGGCACACCCGATCAGGCGCCCGCCCGGCTTTTCGCCTACAGGGAACCAAAGGCTTTCGCCTATCTGCTCGACATGCTTGCGGATCTCTCGGCGGATTATCTCGTTGCGCAGATCGATGCCGGTGCCGATGCCGTGCAGATTTTCGATTCCTGGGCGGGTGTTCTCGGCGAAAAGGAGTTTTCAGAGTTTGCGATAAAGCCGGTCCGCAGGATTATCGATTCCGTCAAATCCCGCCGGCCGCAGGCGAAGATCATTGCCTTCGCCAAGGGGGCCGGCCTGTTTCTCAAGACCTATCGGCAGGATACGCGCGCCGATGCGATCGGCCTCGACTGGTCGGTGCCGCTGGCCTTTGCCGCCGAGTTGCAGAAGGACGGTCCCGTACAGGGAAATCTGGATCCGATGCGCGTGGTCGCCGGTGGGACTGCGCTGGACGAGGGTATCGATGCCATCCTGCAGGCGCTTGGAAATGGTCCACTGATCTTCAATCTCGGCCATGGCATTACACCGCAGGCCGATCCGGAAAATGTTACGCGCCTCGTCGCGCGGGTGCGGGGAGAAGCGCGGTGAGCGAAAGGCAGACAGGCGAGAGTGCTGGACGCCGGGCGCGGCTGCGCGCGGCGGTCGCCCTCGTCGTCTTCGTCTTCGTCGCTCTGCTGCTGGTCCTCTATCCGCCCGATAATCTCTATCTTTGGATCAAGGCGCTCCACATCATCGCCGTGATCTCCTGGATGGCGGGCCTGCTCTACCTGCCGCGCCTTTTCGTCTACCACACGGATGCACCCGTGGGTTCCCAACAGTCCGAAACCTTCAAGGTGATGGAACGGCGGCTCTTCGGCACGATCATGCGGCCCGCCATGGGTCTTACCTGGTTGCTCGGCCTCTATCTCGCCTGGTCCGTCTACGGTTTCCAGGGCGGTTGGCTGCATGCAAAACTTCTTTTGGTGTTTCTGCTGACCGGCGTGAATGAATATTACGGTCGTGCCGTGCGTGCCTTTGCCGAGGATCGCAACAAGAAAACCGGCCGGCAATGGCGTATCTGGAACGAAGCGCCGGCGCTGCTGATGGTGCTCATTGTCGTCATGGCGGTGGTCAAACCCTTCTGACCAGCGCGACAAAACGGACGAAATGCACGAGGCCCCTTGCGAGGGCGCACCGGAACCGCTATTTTCCGCGCATCTCATCTTTCATGGCATGTGTATTTGTTCAGTGAACTGCACCGAATCCCTCGCAGTTCGTCCTTGACCCGCACGCCTTTTCCCACCCCGATGACCCGCAGCATGGACCATTCATGGCCGAAATGAAGCTACAAGACCTCAAGAACAAGACTCCGACCGATCTCCTGGCTTTCGCCGAATCACTCGAGGTCGAAAACGCGAGCACGATGCGCAAACAGGAATTGATGTTTGCCATCCTCAAGATGCTCGCCTCGCAGGATGTCGAAATCATCGGCGAGGGTGTCGTAGAGGTGCTGCAGGATGGTTTCGGCTTCCTGCGTTCGGCCAATGCGAACTATCTGCCGGGTCCTGACGACATCTACATCTCGCCCTCGCAGATCCGCCGCTTCTCGTTGAAGACCGGTGATACCGTCGAAGGTCCGATCCGCGGCCCCAAGGAAGGCGAACGCTATTTCGCCCTTCTCAAGGTCAACACGATCAATTTCGACGACCCGGAAAAGATCCGCCACAAGGTCCATTTCGACAACCTGACGCCGCTCTATCCGAACGAGCGCTTCAAGATGGAGCTGGATATCCCGACCTCGAAGGATCTTTCTCCCCGCGTCATCGATCTGGTGGCGCCGCTTGGCAAGGGCCAGCGCGGTCTTATCGTCGCTCCGCCCCGCACGGGTAAGACGGTTCTCCTGCAGAACATCGCCCATTCGATCACAGCGAACCACCCGGAATGTTATCTGATCGTCCTCCTCATCGACGAACGGCCGGAGGAAGTGACGGACATGCAGCGCTCGGTGAAGGGTGAGGTTGTTTCCTCGACCTTCGACGAACCGGCGACGCGCCATGTTCAGGTTGCCGAAATGGTCATCGAAAAGGCCAAGCGCCTGGTGGAGCACGGTCGTGACGTCGTTATCCTGCTCGATTCGATCACCCGTCTCGGCCGCGCCTACAACACCGTCGTTCCGTCTTCGGGCAAGGTCCTGACCGGTGGTGTCGATGCCAACGCGTTGCAGCGTCCGAAGCGTTTCTTCGGTGCGGCGCGCAATATCGAGGAAGGCGGTTCGCTGACGATCATCGCGACGGCGCTCATCGACACCGGCAGCCGTATGGACGAAGTCATCTTCGAAGAATTCAAGGGTACCGGTAACTCGGAAATCGTGCTCGATCGCAAGGTCGCCGACAAGCGCATCTTCCCGGCCATGGATATCCTCAAGTCCGGTACGCGCAAGGAAGACCTCCTCG
Source organism: Shinella curvata (assembly GCF_022899935.1). Classification (GTDB taxonomy): domain Bacteria; phylum Pseudomonadota; class Alphaproteobacteria; order Rhizobiales; family Rhizobiaceae; genus Shinella; species Shinella curvata. Next base: position 323,682 of record NZ_JALJCJ010000007.1, on the reverse strand, counting down.
TGCCGCGCCAGGATCTTCAGAAGATCTTCGTTCTGCGCCGTATCCTTGCGCCGATGGGCACGACCGATGCGATCGAATTCCTTATCGACAAGCTGAAGCAGACCAAGACGAATGGCGACTTCTTCGATTCGATGAACACCTGATCGATTGCGCATGCATCTGGATTTCATGGTCCCGCCGCGAGGTGGGGCCATTTTCGTTTGGGAACCAGGAATTGATTCTTCTCCGAAACGACCAGATCGATTCGATATCGTAACGTTAGACCGGATATTGCCGTGAGTCAGGATACGATTTTTGCTCTGTCGAGTGGGAGCTTGCCCTCCGGCGTCGCTATTGTCCGGTTGAGCGGTCCGCGGTGCCGGCAGACGTTGGAAACGATATGCGGCCGCGTACCTGCTCCCCGGCGAGCGTCTCTTTTGCCGGTTCGTGATGGCGGTGGCCTTGTTCTGGACGAGGGTCTCGTCCTGTTTTTTCCCGGGCCAGGGTCCTTCACCGGTGAAGATACAGCCGAGCTTCAAATTCATGGCGGGCGGGCCACGGTGAAGGCGGTTCTGTCAATGCTGGGCGCATTGGAGGGCCTTCGCGCCGCTGAGGCTGGCGAATTCTCTCGAAGGGCCTTTCAGAATGGCCGAATGGACCTTGTAGCGGTGGAGGGGTTGGCGGACCTGATTGCCGCCGAAACGGAGATGCAGCGGCGTCTGGCGGCGGAACATGCAGCGGGCCATCTTTCGGCGCTTTACGATTCGTGGGCGAAACGTTTGACGCATGCACGCGCCATGATTGAGGCGGAACTGGATTTTGCGGATGAGGACGACGTGCCTGGTTCGGTCGCTTCGACAATCTGGCAGGACATGCAGGGACTGAAGCAGGACATTGTTAACCATCTAGCGGGTGCTCACGTTGGCGAAATCGTGCGCGACGGTTTCAATGTCGTGATAGCGGGGCCCCCCAATGCCGGGAAATCCAGTCTGCTCAACTACTTGGCGCAGCGGGACATCGCCATTGTGACGGATGTTCCCGGAACAACGCGGGACGTTCTGCATGTCGATCTCGATCTCTTGGGCTACGCTGTCCGACTTCATGACACGGCTGGCCTTCGCGATACCGATGACATTGTCGAACGAGAAGGCATTCGGCGGACGCAGCGTTCGATTGCCGAAGCCCATCTTGTTCTCCTTCTGTCGAGCGATCCGGATATTGATTGGGCTGGTCTTTCGGCTGACTATACCGGCCCGCGTCTCCGCGTGCTGACGAAATCGGACGAGCGTGCGGACGCTTGGACACCCGACGGCGTGGATGTTATGATCTCCGTCACATCCGGAGAGGGCATGACGGCATTGCTCGATGCGGTGGGTGGTTTCCTGCCGGATCTCGAATCGGGGCAAGCCCTCTCTCTCCCGACGCGAGATCGGCATTTTAGCAATCTGCGCGATGCTCTTGGTCACATTGGTTCCGCGCTGGACGCCGGGCCCTTGGGGCTGGATATTCAGGCAGAGTACCTTCGCCTGGCTGGTCATGCGCTGGGCAGGGTGACTGGCAGGGTTGATGTCGAGAATCTGCTCGACGTGATCTTCTCGGAATTTTGCATAGGCAAGTGATTCACGTGAAACAGCACAACATACACGAGTCAGACCGTGCGTTTCACGTGAAACAGGTAGGTGATAGATGACGGATACACAGCACTACGATGTCATTGTTGTCGGAGGCGGTCACGCGGGAACCGAATCCGCCGCCGCCGCTGCTCGTTGCGGCGCCAACACAGCGCTTGTGACACACAAGGCATCGACCATTGGTATCATGTCCTGCAATCCGGCTATTGGCGGCCTCGGCAAGGGTCACCTTGTTCGCGAAGTCGACGCGTTGGACGGGCTCATGGGCCGCGTCGCGGATCGCGCGGGTATCCAGTTCCGGCTGCTCAACCGCCGCAAGGGTCCTGCCGTGAGAGGACCCCGCACGCAGGCGGACCGGAAATTGTATCGTGAGGCAATGCAGGAGGAAATCGCAGGCATAGACAATCTCACGGTCATCGAGGGCGATGCCTTCGATCTCGATATTGTTGACGGTAGAATCAACGGTCTCCAGATGAAAGATGGCCGTCGCTTGTCATGTTCTGCGGTGGTTGTCACCACGGGCACGTTTCTCCGTGGTCTTATTCATATCGGAAACGAAAAGATTCCAGCGGGTCGCGTGGGAGAGGAACCGTCAATCGGGCTTTCTGCGACCTTCGAGCGCCTTGGGTTGATGTTGGGTCGTCTCAAGACCGGAACGCCGGCACGCCTTGATGGCCGCACGATCGACTGGACAGCCGTTGGCCGCCAGGGGGCGGACGATGAACCCGTTCCCTTCTCCTTCATGACGGATCGGATTGCGACGCCGCAGATCGAATGCGGTGTAACACGCACGACTCCGGCGACGCATCGCATCATCGAAGACAATATCGGCAAGTCGGCGATGTATTCGGGTCAGATCGAAGGCGTCGGCCCGCGCTATTGCCCATCCATCGAGGACAAGATCGTCCGTTTCGGCGAGCGCGATGGCCACCAGATCTTTCTCGAGCCGGAGGGGTTGGACGATCACACCGTCTATCCGAACGGTATCTCCACCTCTCTACCGGCGGATGTCCAGCATGCCTTTATCCGGACGATTCCCGGCCTGGAGCATGTCGAAATCCTTCAGCCCGGCTATGCTATCGAGTATGACCACGTCGATCCGCGAGAGCTTTCCGCCACCCTTGAGGTAAAGCGCCAGCCCGGTCTTTTCCTCGCCGGCCAGATCAACGGGACGACCGGGTATGAAGAGGCCGCCGCGCAGGGGCTTGTCGCAGGCCTGAATGCTGCCCGGCGGGCGGGTGGACGCGATGGCCATATCTTCAGTCGCACCGACAGTTATGTCGGCGTGATGCTGGACGACCTGACATCGCGCGGCGTCACCGAGCCCTATCGCATGTTTACGTCGCGGGCGGAGTATCGCCTTTCTCTTCGCGCTGACAACGCGGATGTCCGTTTGACGCCTTTGGGAGAAGAGCTTGGCCTTGTCGGAAATGCAAGACGCAAGCGGTTTGCAGACTGGTCCGAGCAGATGGCGTCGGCGCGAAATAACCTGCAGGGTCTCAAGCTTTCTCCGAATGAAGCGGCAGCACACGGATTGAAGATCAACCTGGATGGTGTTCGTCGGAGCGGTTATGACCTTTTGGCCTATCCAGACATTGACTACGCGCGCCTGGTTACGATCTGGCCTGACGCGTTGGGCACCTTTGCCAAGCGGGTTCGGGACGCAATCGAGATCGAGGCAAGCTATGCGGTCTATCTGGGCCGGCAGCAAAATGACATCCAGGAGGCGCGCCGTGAAGAGGAGCGCAGGATTCCGACGAATTTCGATTTCTCCGTCCTTCCAGGACTGTCCATCGAACTACGGCAAAAACTCTCCACGACACGTCCAGCCAATCTGGCGCAGGCGGCACGTGTCGACGGTATGACGCCTGCCGCGCTCACATTGCTTCTGGTGCATCTGAAGCGTCTGGTAGATGAAGATAGCGATCGGGTTGTTCACGCATGACGAGTCTGCCGCGAGAATTGAACGGTCTGAATGTTTCACGTGAAACTGTGGACCGGCTGAATGTCTTTATCGCTCTCTTTCAGAGGTGGGCGAAGGCGATCAATCTGGTGGCGCCATCGACGCTTGCGGAAGTCTGGAACCGACACATTGTGGATAGCGCTCAGATCTACGCGCTCAATCCCGGCCCGCGCACATGGGTTGACCTTGGCAGCGGCGGCGGGTTTCCGGGCATTGTGACCGGCATATTGTTGGCCGGGACCGGCGATGGATGGGTGCATCTTGTGGAAAGCAACAACAAGAAGGCGGCTTTCCTGCGAACGGCGATTCGCGAGACCGGTGCTCGGGCCTCTGTGCAGGCGATCCGAATCGAGGAGGCACCGTCGATTATCGCACAATGCGACGCGATCTCCGCGCGGGCCCTTGCGGATCTCGATCTTCTCATGGAATTTGGCTATCCTTGGGCGCAGCGTAACGCTGATTTGCGCTTCTTCCTCCATAAAGGCCGGGATTACCAGCGGGAGGTCGATAAAGCGCTTGGTCGCTGGAGATTCGATCTGGTAAAACATGCCAGTGTGGTCGAGCCGGATTCCATCGTGCTCGAACTGTCCAAGCTCTCGCGAAATTCTTAGGGATTGGCGGCGTCCATGATAGGCGAAAAGAACCGGATCATCACTATTGCGAACCAGAAAGGTGGCGTCGGCAAGACGACAACGGCCATCAATCTCGCAACGGCCCTCGCCGCGATCGGCGAACGCGTCCTGATCGTTGATCTCGATCCGCAGGGTAATGCCAGCACGGGTCTCGGTATCGACCGTCGCAGCCGCGAGCTCTCGTCCTATGATTTGATGGTCGGTAGCCACGGCGTGGCCGAAACGGCAATGGCGACTGCCGTGCCGAATCTCTCCATCGTTCCCTCGACCATGGATCTGCTCGGCGTCGAGATGGAGATTGCCCAGCAGAACGACCGCGTTTTCCGTCTCAAGCGCGCCTTGGCTTCAAGCGAAGCGCTGTCTTACTCTTACGTGCTGGTCGATTGCCCGCCGTCGTTCAATCTCCTGACGATGAATGCGCTGGCGGCCGCCCACTCCGTGCTTGTGCCCCTGCAATGCGAATTTTTCGCGCTGGAAGGCTTGAGCCAATTGCTGGAGACGGTCGATCAGGTGCGCCGCACGGTCAATCCCCGGCTCGATATCCAGGGAATCGTGCTGACAATGTTCGATTCGCGTAACAATCTGGCGCAGCAGGTCGTTAACGATGTGCGCACGCATCTCGGTGAGAAGGTGTACCATACGCTCATTCCGCGCAATGTGCGTGTGTCCGAGGCGCCTTCCTACGGCAAACCCGCCATTCTCTACGATCTCAAATGCGCCGGAAGTCAGGCTTATCTTCAACTGGCCTCCGAGGTGATCCAGCGTGAAAGGCAGCGGAAAGCTGCCTGATTTTCGTATCCGTGAGTAGAACCGATGAATGATGACAACTCCAAGCGGCGCCTGGGCCGTGGCCTTGCCGCGCTGATCGGTGAAATGGACCAGCTGCCGGCTGCCGATATCGGCGAACGACCGGCAGTCAATCCCGATCGGCTCGTGCCCATCGAATTCGTCGGCCGCAATCCTCGCAATCCGCGTCGATATTTCGATGAATCGGAACTGCAGGATCTCGCTTCCTCGATCCGCCAGCACGGGATCGTTCAGCCAGTGGTCGTTCGCACCACGGCGGATAACCGTTTCGAGATCATCGCCGGTGAACGACGCTGGCGTGCCGCGCAGCTCGCCGGATTGATCGAAATTCCGGTTATCATTCGCGATGTGGATGACCGAACGGCACTGGAGATTGCGATCGTCGAAAACGTCCAGCGTTCAGACCTCAATCCGCTGGAAGAAGCGATGGGCTATGAACTGCTGATTGCCGATCACGGTTACACGCAAAACGATCTCGGCGAAATCATTGGCAAGAGCCGCAGCCATGTGGCCAACAGCCTGCGCCTGCTGAAATTGCCCGAGCCTGTGCGCGATATGCTGGCCTCCGGTACGCTCTCGGCGGGACATGCCCGCGCGCTCATTCCGACGTCGGATCCCATTGCGCTGGCAAAGGCTGTCGTCGCAAAGGGCATGTCGGTGCGCGATGCTGAGCGGCTGGCGCAGAACGATATCAAGGCGCAGAGCGATCCAAGCCACGGTCAGGCTGCTCCGAAGGACGTAAAGGATGCGGATACACTGGCGCTGGAGCGTACGTTGTCCGACGTTCTGGGTCTCGACGTGACCGTGAACCACAAGGGCAATGGCGGCCAGCTCAAGATCGCTTACAAGACGCTGGAGCAGCTGGAAGAAATCTGCCGCCTTCTGGAACGCCGCTAGGATAATTAGCCGGATTCAGCGGCGACCGGATTGAAGTACGGTCGCCAGCATGGTTTGCATGGCGATTGTATCTTCAAGCGCTGGCCGCTGGCGGCTCTGCAAAATGGCGGCCTGCAGCCGCTGGCTTTCCCGGCGAATGGCCGGCGCAGTCCAGGCCTTCAGGGCGTTCTCCACGATCGGTTTGCGGCGGAAGTGCAGGTGGCGGCCCAGGGTTGCCATGACCTGCCCGGCGGGCGCCCGTTTTTCATCCATTTCGGCGCGCATGATTTCCAGAAGCTGGAACTGCCGCAGGCATCCTTGCAGAACAAGGAAGACAGGCGTCTTGGAGGACACGATCTTCTGAATGGCGTGGAGAAAACCCTCGCGGTCGCCCTTGAGAATGGCGTCTATGGCATCATCCGTGGAGATGGCGCTGGCATCCCCGACGATCTCTTCGACATCCTGCTCCTCGACGACCTCTTTGCCACGGCAATAGAGCGCGAGCTTGCGGACCTCGTTGCGGGAAGCAAGACGATCGCCGCCGATCGTTTCCATCAACCTTTCCCGCGCGGCGGGTGAAATGCGAAGACCTTCGGCCGAAAGCTCCTGATCGATGAGCGCCTGGAGGGCGCGACCGTCGTCCGCGTAGCAGGCGATGGCGATGGCCTGGGCTGCGGATTCGGCCGCCTTGCGCAGCGCCGAACCTTTCTTAAGATCGCCGGCCTCGATCAGCAGCGTGCAATCGCCCGATGGCATTGCGGTCAGCATTTCCAGCGCGTCGGAAACGCCTTTCTCGCTCCCGGCATTGCGAATCCAGACCAAACGTTCACCGCCGAACAGACCGATGGCGTTCATTTCATCCATCAGCTTGCCGGCATGGCTGCCGATTTCGGTGGCATCGAGTTTTATGACGGAGAAGGCGTCGGCGAGATCGACGCCGCTTGCCGCGGCAAGCGCAGCCGCCCGCTCGGACACCAGCCCGCGATCCGGCCCATAGACGAGGAAGAGCCGAGCGGGCAGAGGCTTCCTCTTCAGGAAACCATCGAACTCATGCGACTTTACCTCGGCCATAGCCGGCTCAACGCCGTGCGAGCGCCGAAGCGACGTCCGCGCGGATCAGTTCCGCCAGTTCCCGTGCGGCGCGATTTTCGGCATCGCGTACGGCGCGCAGCTTGGCGAATTCCTGCACCGGGAAATCGACAAGAGCGACAGCGGAGCGTTTACCGGATGCAAGCGTTTCGCCGGATTCGGTCTTCGTCAGATTGTAGTCTGCCGAGACGACGATGCGGCCGGCGCGCGGAATGTCGTCCGTGACATCGATGAGCACGCCGATATTGCGGACCGATACGTTGAGTTCCAGGTGATAGATCGCGTTCTGCGCCTCGCCGGCACCGCCGGCGAAGAGGAAGATCAGATCGTTGCGAACCTGCTGCTCGACCCGGTCATCCGCCTCGGAAATGGCGACGGCCGCGAGCTTTGTATCCGTGCCCGCGCCGGTCGAATAGAGCGGGCGAACCTGGCAGCCCGCCAGCGCGCCGACAAGCGCGATGCCGGCAACGAGTTTTGCGAGGCGTGAAAGACCGGTTCCGTCAGACAACAACATTCACGATCCTCTGCGGTACGACGATGATCTTCTTGGGGCGCTGGCCGGCGAGTGCGGCCTGAACGGCTTCGAGCGCGAGCACGGCCGCTTCGACCGCACTCTGGTCCGCATCGCGGGCGATTGTCAAATCCGCGCGCTTCTTGCCGTTGATCTGCACCGGCAGGGTGATTTCGTTTTCCGCGACCAGCCGGTCGTCATAGGCCGGCCAGGCAACGGTTGCGACGAGACCCTCGCCACCGATTTCACGCCAGGCTTCTTCGGAAAGATGCGGCGTCATCGGGGCGACGATGCGGATCAGGATGCCGACGGCCTCGCGCAGCGCCGAGACCAGATCGGCCGAAGCGGTGCCTGCTGCGGCATTGGTCAGCGGTGCGGCCAGCGCGTTGACGAATTCGTAGATGCGCGCGACGGCCTTGTTGAAGGCGAGCTTGTCGTAGTCAGCCTGAACGGCCTTCAGCGTCTTGTGCGCGATCTGCGAGACGGACAAAGCTTCGCCGTCCGTGCCCGGGCGGTTTTCGGCACCCCTGAGCGCAGGGGCCGCCTCCGAGATGAGGCGCCAGACGCGCTGAACGAAACGATGCGCGCCTTCGACGCCGGCTTCCGACCAGATGACATCGCGGTCCGGCGGGGAGTCGGAGAGGACGAAGAAACGGGCGGTATCGGCGCCATAGGAGGCGATGATATCGTCGGGATCGACGACGTTCTTTTTCGACTTCGACATCTTCTCGATCGAGCCGATGGCGATTTCTTCGCCGGATTCGAGATGCAGTGCACGACGTTTTCCGTCCACTTCCTCGATGCGGATCTCGGCCGGTGTCACCCATTCCCGCTTGCCGTCAATCGCGCGGCTATAGGTCTCGTGCACGACCATGCCCTGCGTGAAGAGACCCTTGAAGGGTTCCTTCACGTCGACATGGCCGGTCGCCTGCATGGCGCGGGTGAAAAAGCGCGAATAGAGCAGATGCAGGATCGCATGCTCGATACCGCCGATATACTGATCGACCGGCAGCCAGGAATTTGCCGCGACAGGGTCCGTCGGATTGTTTTCCCAAGGAGCGGTGAAGCGTGTGAAGTACCAGGACGAATCGACGAAGGTGTCCATCGTGTCCGTCTCGCGGCGGGCGTCCTTGCCGCACTGCGGGCAGGCGACATGGCGCCAGGTGGCGTGACGGTCGAGCGGGTTGCCCGGCTTGTCGAAGGTGACGTCGTCGGGCAGTTGCACCGGCAGATCGGCCTTCGGAACGGGCACGACGCCGCAGGCCTCGCAATGGATGACCGGGATCGGGCAGCCCCAGTAGCGCTGGCGCGAAATGCCCCAGTCGCGCAGGCGGAAGTTCACCTTACGCTCGCCCTGCGGGGCGTTGCCGAGCGTCGCCGCCGTGAGGCGCTTGGCGACCTCCTCGAAGGCTTCGTCCGTGCTCAGCCCGTCGAGGAAACGCGAATTGATCATCACGCCGTCGCCGACATAGGCCTCATCACCGATGGCAAAGGTCGCGGCGTCGCCGTCCCTGGGCATAACGACCGGCACGACGGGCAGGTCGTATTTACGGGCGAAGTCGAGGTCGCGCTGGTCGCCGGAGGGGCAGCCGAAGATGGCGCCCGTGCCGTAGTCCATCAGCACGAAGTTCGCGACATAGACCGGCAGCTCCCAGCTGGGATCGAAGGGATGGCGTACACGGATGCCCGTGTCCATGCCCTTCTTCTCGGCGGTCTCGAGGGCCGCCAGCGATGTGCCGGCGCGGCGGCATTCCTCGCAGAACGCCATGATTTCCGGATTGGTGGCAGACACTTCCCTGGCCAGCGGATGATCGGCAGAAATTGCCAGGAACGAGGCGCCGAACATCGTGTCGGGACGCGTCGTGTAGACGGTCACGTCCTTCTCGGCAGTCTCAGCGCCCTCGGCGACTTCCCAGCGCACCAGCATGCCCTCGGAACGGCCGATCCAGTTCTTCTGCATCAGCCGGACCTTTTCCGGCCACTGGTCGAGCGTCTCGAGCGAATCGAGCAGGTCCTGGCTGAAGTCGGTGATGCGGAAGAACCACTGGGTCAGTTCGCGCTGTTCGACCAGCGCACCGGAGCGCCAGCCGCGGCCGTCGATGACCTGCTCGTTGGCGAGAACCGTGTGGTCGACCGGGTCCCAGTTCACCTTGGACTGCTTGCGATAGACAAGGCCCTTTTCCAGGAAGTCCAGGAAAAGGTGCTGTTGGCGCTGATAATATTCGACATCGCAGGTGGCGAATTCGCGCGACCAGTCGAGCGATAGGCCCATCGACTTCAGCTGCTTGCGCATCGTCGCGATGTTTTCATAGGTCCAGCCCTTGGGGTGGACCTTGTTCTGCATGGCGGCGTTTTCGGCGGGCATGCCGAAGGCGTCCCAGCCCATCGGGTGCAGCACATTGTAGCCGCGGGCGCGCTTGTAGCGGGCGACGACGTCGCCCATCGCATAGTTGCGCACATGGCCCATATGGATGCGGCCTGAGGGATAGGGGAACATCTCTAGGACGTAATACTTTTCGCGCGGATCGTCGTTGTCGGTCAGGAAGACGTTCTCGTCGTTCCATTTTGCCTGCCAGCGGGGCTCGGCATCGCGCGGATTGTAACGTTCGGTGGCCATGTCTTTGATGTTCCGGAAGTCTTTTGGGAGTTTTGGCGAGCGGTTCGCCCATGCGAATATAGTGGCGAGACCTTCATCATGAAACCGCCGAAGCGTCAAGTTTTCCGGCCTCGTGCGCGTCTGTCGCGCTTGGCAAGCGGCGTCGTTTTCGCTAGGTCCTGGCCTTGGATACCAGAGGAGAGTGACGATGGAGCTTCAGGACCGTCTCGCAGAGGTTCAGGGCCGGATGAAGAAGGCGGCGGCGGAAGCTGGCCGCAAGCCGGATGCGGTCACGCTCGTCGCGGTGTCGAAGACCTTTGACGCCGAAGCCATCCGTCCCGCCATTACTGCGGGCCAGCGGGTCTTCGGTGAAAACCGCGTGCAGGAAGCGCAGGGCAAGTGGCCGGCGCTGCGCGCCGAGACCGATGGCATCGAGCTGCACCTGATCGGCCCGCTGCAATCCAACAAGACCGCCGAGGCCGTGGCGCTGTTCGACGTCATCGAGACGGTTGATCGCGAGAAGATCGCCCGCACCCTCGCCGAGGAGATGAAGCGGCAGGGCCGCAGCCTGCGGCTCTACGTCCAGGTCAATACCGGGCTCGAGCCGCAGAAGGCGGGCATCGCGCCCGACGATACGGTGGCCTTCGTCACCTTGTGCCGCGAGGAGCTTGGCCTTTCGATCGAAGGGCTGATGTGCATTCCGCCGGCAGATGAAAATCCCGGCCCGCATTTCGCGCTTCTGGCCAAGCTCGCGGAACGCTGTGGTCTCGAAAAGCTCTCCATGGGCATGTCGGGCGATTACGACGTCGCCATCGGTTTTGGCGCGACCTCGGTGCGCGTCGGTTCGGCGATCTTCGGAACGCGTTGAGTCCGGAAGCGCCTCGTCCCCGACTTAACGAAGCGCAAGCGCCAGGCTCGCCTTTGAGGCTTTGGTCTGGCTTTGCGGATTGCTCGCCCGCTCCTATTCTTCCCGATGAGGAACCGGCCGTTGATCGGCTGGCGGGAGGAAGCGATGCAGAAAACCTATGCCGAGATTTATCGCGCGTGGAAGGATGATCACCACGCGCATTGGCGTGAAGCCGCGCGAGCGATCGACTGGTTCACGGAACCGACGGATATCTTCGATGGCGACCAGGGCGTCTATGGCCGCTGGTTTCCCGATGCGCGCGGCAATACCTGTCACAACTGCGTCGATCGCCATGTGGCGGCGGGGCGCGGCGAGGTCGCGGCGTTGATCTACGACAGCCCGGTGACCGGCCGGAAGGCCCGTTTCACCTATGCCGAGCTGCTCGAGCGCGTGAACGCCATGGCGGCGGTGCTGGTGGATCAGGGTGTGGAACAGGGTGACCGGGTCATACTCTACATGCCGATGATCCCCGAGGCGATTTTCGCCATGCTGGCCTGCGCGCGCATTGGCGCGATCCACTCCGTGGTGTTCGGCGGTTTTGCAGCAAGCGAACTGGCAGCGCGCATCGATGATTCGACGGCGAGGCTTGTCGTGACGGCGAGCTGCGGCATCGAGCCGAACCGCGTCGTCGCCTACAAGCCGCTGCTCGATGTCGCCATCGATCTGGCCCGCCACAAGCCGGACCGTTGCCTTGTACTGCAGCGGCCGGAACTTGCCGCGACGCTGCAGGATGGGCGGGATATCGATATGGGCGCGGCGCTCGACGCGGCGCGCGGGCGTTCCATTCCATGCGCGCCGCTGGCGGCGACCGATCCGCTTTACATCCTCTACACGTCGGGCACGACCGGCCAGCCGAAGGGTGTCATCCGCGACAATGGCGGCCATATGGTCGCGCTCGCCTGGACCATGCAGGCGCTCTATGGCGTGAAACCCGGCGAAGTCTATTGGGCGGCGTCGGATATCGGCTGGGTCGTCGGCCATTCCTACATCGTCTATGCGCCCCTGCTGAACGGCAGCACGACGGTGCTCTATGAGGGCAAGCCGATCGGCACGCCGGATGCCGGCGCCTTCTGGCGGGTGGTGGAGGAGTACAAGGTCTCCGTGCTCTTCACAGCGCCGACGGCCTTCCGCGCCATTCGCAAGGAGGATCCCGAAGGCGCGCTCGTAAAACGCCATGATCTCTCCAGCCTGCGGGCGCTGTTCCTCGCCGGCGAACGGGCGGACCCCGACACGCTGCGCTGGGCCGAAGCTGTGATCGGTGTTCCCGTCATTGATCACTGGTGGCAGACGGAGACGGGCTGGGCGATCGTCGGCAATCCGCTCGGCCTCGATGCGCTGCCCGTGAAACACGGTTCGCCCACCGTGCCCATGCCCGGCTACGATCTTCATGTGCTCGACGATGCGGGCCATGAGGTCACCGCGGGCACGCTCGGCAATATCGCCATCAAGCTCCCCCTCCCTCCGGGCTGCCTGCCGAGCTTCTGGAATGCCGACGAGCGGTTTCGCACTACCTGCCTCTCGGAGTTTCCCGGCTACTACAAGACGGCGGATGCCGGTTATGTCGACGATGACGGTTATGTCTTCATCATGTCGCGCACCGACGATATCATTAATGTCGCCGGCCACCGCCTCTCGACGGGCGCGATCGAGGAGGTCTGCGCCGGCCATCCCGACGTTGCCGAATGCGCCGTCATCGGCGTCGCCGATGACATCAAGGGCCAGGTGCCCGCCGGGTTCCTCGTGTTGAAGAGCAATGTTTCACGTGAATCATCGCTCGTGGAGGCGGAGGTGGTGGGCCTCGTGCGCGAAAAAATCGGTCCCGTCGCCGCCTTCAAGACGGCGATCTGCGTGAAACGTCTGCCCAAGACCCGCTCGGGAAAAATCCTGCGCGGCACGATGCAGAAGATCGCCGACCGCGAGGAGTGGAAGATGCCGGCGACGATCGACGATCCCGCTATTCTGGATGAGATCGCCGAGGTGCTCACGGGGCGGAAGATCGGCTAACAAGGTCCTTGCACAGAGCCTTGCATGCGCCACTTCCATACAAGAAGTCGCCACTGCCCTCCTCCGTCATGGTCGGGCTTGACCCGACCATCCATCCGCACGCTCATCGCCCAGGTTTGTGGTTCCTCGGCTCAGGGCCGAGGGTGACGTTTTGGGAGGCAATGTCCCGGCACAAGCACAAAAAAACCGGCCGCTTTTGGCGACCGGTCTTATTGTTTCGTGACGATGATTTCGCTTAGTAGCGGTCGTCTTCGTCCTCGTCCGGGGTGGACGACTTGAGCGACTTGAGCTTGGCGAAGACGGCGTCGGCGTCGATTTCCTTTTCCTCTTCACGGTCGCTGTAGGGCAGCTTTTCCGTTTCGTGGGCGGATTCGAGCGTGGCGCCGAGTTCGGCGGCTGTCGGCAGCGGGCGGCCCTTGGAGGCGCGTTCGACTTCGAGGTCGAGATCGATCTGCGAGCACAGGCCAAGCGTGACCGGATCCATCGGCGTCAGGTTTGTCGAGTTCCAGTGGGTGCGCTCGCGGATCTGCTCGATCGTTGACTTGGTGGTGCCGACCAGACGCGAGATCTGCGCATCCTTGAGTTCCGGATGGTTGCGCACGAGCCAGAGAATGGCGTTCGGGCGATCCTGGCGCTTGGAGACCGGCGTGTAGCGCGGGCCCTTGCGCTTGGATTCGGGAACGCGGACCTTGGGGTCGGAAAGCTTCAGCTTGTGGTTCGGGTTGCCTTCGGCGCGCGCGATTTCTTCACGCGACAGCTGGCCGGTCGAGATCGGGTCGAGACCCTTGATGCCCTGGGCTGATTCGCCGTCAGCGATTGCCTTCACTTCAAGCGGATGCAGTTTGCAAAAAGTCGCGATCTGTTCGAACGACAGCGCCGTGTTGTCGACCAGCCAGACCGCGGTCGCCTTTGGCATGAGGAGCTGCTGAGCCATGCATATAGTCCTTCTGTCCGTCCGCGCCGGTGTCGCGGGTCGTGGGGTAGTTAACCACTATGTTCCGGGAATTGCGCCCTCTATACCCTCACTGTCGCAGAAATGCAATTCTTCAAGAGACAAATGACCTTTGTCTAATTGCCGTAATGCTTTGACCTGATATGAATGGCGCCGAGAGTGGCGGGACCGGAGGAGATACGGTTCCGCGTATGCGCAGTCATGAGGGAGGCATCCATGTCCGCAAAGACCTATCCGGTCCTGAAATCCGCGAAAAGCCGTGCGCTCATCGACAACGATACCTATCAGAAATGGTATCGCGAGAGCATCGAGAACCCGGAGCGCTTCTGGGACAAACACGGCATGCGCATCGACTGGTTCAAGCCCTATACGAAGGTCAAGAACACCTCGTTTAACGGCAAGGTCCCGATCAAGTGGTTCGAGGACGGCATCACCAACGTCTCCTACAACTGTATCGACCGCCACCTGAAGGCGCATGGCGACGACGTCGCCATCATCTGGGAAGGCGACAATCCCTATATCGACAAGAAGATCACCTATAACGAGCTTTACGAACACGTCTGCCGCATGGCGAACGTTATGAAGAAGCACGGCGTGAAGAAGGGTGACCGTGTCACGATCTACATGCCGATGATCCCCGAAGCGGCCTATGCGATGCTGGCCTGCGCGCGCATCGGCGCCATCCACTCGGTGGTCTTCGGCGGTTTCTCGCCGGATGCGCTGGCTGGCCGTATCGTCGATTGCGAATCGACCTTCGTCGTTACCTGCGACGAGGGCGTGCGCGGCGGCAAGCCGATCCCGCTCAAGGAAAACACCGATACGGCGATCGACATCGCCGCCAAGCAGCATGTCATTGTCAACAAGGTTCTGGTCGTGCGCCGCACCGGCGGCAAGATCGGCTGGGCGCCGGGCCGTGACATCTGGCACCACAAGGAAGTGCTGACGGTGCCGCGCGATTGTCCGCCGGCCAGGATGAAGGCGGAAGACCCACTCTTTATCCTCTACACCTCCGGCTCGACGGGCAAGCCGAAGGGCGTGCTGCATACCACGGCCGGCTACCTCGTCTATGCCTCGATGACGCACAAATACGTCTTCGATTACCAGGACGGCGATATCTACTGGTGCACGGCCGACGTCGGCTGGGTCACCGGCCATTCCTACATCGTCTACGGACCGCTGGCGAACCGCGCCACCACGCTGATGTTCGAAGGCGTGCCGAATTTCCCGGATGCCGGCCGCTTCTGGGAGGTGGTCGACAAGCACAAGGTCAACATCTTCTACACCGCGCCGACGGCGATCCGCGCGCTGATGGGCGCCGGCGACGACTTCGTCAAGCGTTCCGGGCGTTCGTCGCTGCGCCTTCTCGGCTCGGTCGGCGAGCCCATCAACCCGGAAGCCTGGGAATGGTATTACAATGTCGTCGGCGAAGGCCGCTCGCCCATCGTTGATACCTGGTGGCAGACGGAAACCGGCGGCATCCTCATCACGCCCTTGCCCGGCGCGACGGATTTGAAGCCGGGCTCGGCGACACGGCCCTTCTTCGGCATCAAGCCGGAACTCGTCGACAACGAGGGCAACGTGCTGCAGGGGGTAGCCGACGGCAATCTCTGCATCACCGACAGCTGGCCGGGCCAGATGCGCACGGTCTATGGCGATCACAAGCGCTTCGTCGAAACCTACTTCTCCACGTACAAGGGCAAGTATTTCACCGGCGACGGCTGCCGCCGCGACGAGGACGGTTATTACTGGATCACCGGCCGCGTCGACGATGTGCTCAACATTTCCGGCCACCGCCTCGGGACGGCCGAAATCGAATCGGCCCTCGTCTCGCACCACCTCGTTTCGGAAGCTGCCGTGGTCGGCTATCCGCACAGCCTCAAGGGCCAGGGCATCTATTGCTACGTCTCTCTGATGGCCGGCGAGGAGGGCAATGACGCGCTGCGCCAGGACCTCGTCAAGCACGTCCGCAAGGAAATCGGCCCGATCGCGACCCCGGACAAGATCCAGTTCGCGCCCGGCTTGCCGAAAACCCGCTCCGGCAAGATCATGCGCCGCATCCTGCGCAAGATCGCCGAGGACGATTTCGGCGCACTCGGCGATACCTCGACGCTCGCCGATCCGGCTGTGGTCGATGACCTCATCGCCAACCGCCAGAACAAGGCGGGCGGCTGATCGGTTCGGGTACGGAACGATAAAGCGAAACGGCGGCCAATGGCCGCCGTTTTCGTTTGGAGAGATTGCTTGGACTTATTGGAATGGGCAATCCCCCTCTCCTCCCCACTCACGTCATCCTCGGGCTTGACCCGAGGATCCACCCCACAAATGCCGTGCTCGCCGTATGGATCCTCGGGTCAAGCCCGAGGATGACGAAGGAGGTTGGAGGCATGGAAGCAAGGAGGGTTGAGGCGGGGCTGACTCCTGAGCCGGATTCCGGCTTTCAGAAATCGATCGCCCGGCCCTTGATCTCCCAGTCGCCGAACCGTGCCGGGTCCTCGCCGCCGCGGCCGCCGATCTCTTCGGCGCGCTCGACGGGCTCAGCTGCTTTGCGGCGTTCCTCGGCTTCCTGCAGGGCGCGCTGGGCTGCGGGTGAAAGCACTTTGCGGCCGTCGGAATGATTGTCGTTGTCGCTGTTCATGAAAATCGGCATCCTTCCGGGATATTGAAGAAGTGCGGGTGGTTTCCCATCATATAGGAGCGTGAAGACGCTGTGGAAAGCGCTGATTCACGTGAAACATGTCCTTGACAACAAGGATCGACAAACGGGTCGATGGAACTGGACAGGAGCCGAAAACGCATGAACATCGTTCGCACAGCCATGCTGCTCGCCGTCATGACGGCGCTTTTCATGGGCGTGGGCCTGCTCATCGGCGGCAAGGGCGGCATGATGATCGCGCTTGTGGTCGCGATCGGCATGAACGTCTTCTCCTACTGGAATTCCGACCGGATGGTGCTGTCCATGTACGGCGCCAAGGAGGTCGATGAGCGCACGGCACCCGAATATTACGGCATCGTACGGGATCTTGCCACGCGCGCCGGCCTGCCCATGCCGCGCGTTTTCGTCATCAACAGCGACCAGCCGAATGCCTTTGCCACGGGTCGCAACCCGGAAAATTCAGCCGTCGCCGCCTCCACCGGCCTCCTCCAGGCGCTGTCCTATGAAGAGGTGGCGGGCGTGATGGCGCATGAACTGGCGCATATCCAGAACCGCGACACGCTGACCATGACGCTGACGGCGACACTTGCCGGTGCGATCTCCATGCTCGCCAACTTCGCCATGTTCTTCGGCGGCGGTAACAACCGCGAAAACAACAACCCGCTCGGTTTCGTCGGCGTGCTGATCGCGATGATCGTCGCGCCCTTCGCCGCCATGCTGGTGCAGATGGCGATCAGCCGCACGCGCGAATATTCCGCCGACAAGCGTGGTGCGGAAATCTGCGGTAACCCGCTGTGGCTCGCCTCGGCGCTCGGCAAAATCGCAGTCGCGGCCGGTCGTGTTCCCAACAACGATGCCGAGCGCAATCCGGCGACGGCGCATATGTTCATCATCAATCCGCTCTCGGGCGAACGCATGGACAACCTGTTTTCGACCCATCCGAATACCGAGAACCGCATCGCGGCGCTTCAGGAAATGGCCCGCACCATGCAGGCCCGCTCGACGGAACCGGTCCGGGCTGATAATCCGTCACGCAAATCGCGCTCCGTACCGACGACGGGCTGGGGACGCGGTGGTTCCGAACCGCCCAAAGGTCCTTGGTCTTGAACGACGACACGCGCAGAAAAAAACCGTTCCCGAAACGCCCTGGCGGCCCCAGGCGGCCGAAGCCCGAGGTGGCCGAGAGCCAGCCGGAAAAGCCGGGCCTGCGCGCCCGTCAGGCGGCGGCTAAAATTCTCGCGGCCGTGGTCGATCGCAAGACGTCGCTCGACGGCATGCTGGATCTGGAAAACGGCAACCCCGCCTATCGCCAGCTGAACGATGCCGACCGGGCGCTGGTGCGTGCTATCATCAACACGGCACTGCGCCACCTTCCCCGCATCGAGGCCATTCTCGACACGCTCGTCGGCACGCCGCTGCCGGATGGCGCGCGCGCCCTGCACCACGTCCTGACCGTTGCCGCCGCACAAATCCTTTATCTCGACGTGCCGGATCACTCGGCTGTCGATCTCGCGGTCGAGCAGGCGCAGCTTGATCCGCGCAACCGCCGTTTCGCCAGCCTCACCAATGCGGTGCTGCGCCGGCTGTCGCGCGAAAAGGCCTCGCATCTCACGGCGACCCGCACCGTTCCCGTCATTCCTGAATGGTTTTACGACCGCCTCGCCGATATCTATGGCCGCGAGCATGCCGGTCGCATCGCCGAAGCGATGTTGCAACCGTCGGCCATTGACCTCACCGTCAAGTCCGACGCCGAAGGCTGGGCAGCCAAACTCGGTGGTCGTGTGCTGCCGACCGGTTCCGTCCGGCTTCCCGCCGCCTCCGGCGCCATTCCCGCGCTGGAAGGGTTCGAGGACGGCCAATGGTGGGTGCAGGATGCGGCGGCGAGCCTGCCGGCAAAGCTGTTCGGAGATCTCAAAGGCAAGCGCGTCGTCGATCTCTGCGCGGCCCCCGGCGGCAAGACGGCGCAGCTTTTGCTCGCCGGCGCTGATGTCGTGGCGCTCGACCAGTCGGGTAATCGCCTGAAGCGCCTTATCGGTAATCTCGAGCGCCTCGGCCTTTCTGCGGCGACGCAGGAGATCAACATGGCGGATTTCCGCTCCGACGATCTCTTCGATGCCGTTTTGCTCGACGCGCCCTGCTCCTCCACCGGCACGATCCGCAAACATCCCGACGTGCTCTGGACCAAGGGTCCCGAGGATATCGAAAAGCTCGCGCGCCTGCAGGAGCGCTTGCTCCGTCACGCCCTGACGCTGGTCAAACCGGGTGGAGACCTCGTCTTCTCCAATTGCTCGCTCGATCCTGTTGAGGGCGAAGACATGGTCTCCCGCGTGCTGGCCGACAACACGGATTGGCGAATCATCCCCGCCGATCCCGCCGACTGGCCGGGTCTGGAAGATGCGGTTTCGCCGCGCGGCGAGCTGCGCACGACGCCGGCCATGCTACCGGCAACCGGCGATCACGCGGGTGGATTGGATGGATTTTACGCTGTTCGGCTGAGAAAAGCCGGTTGAGCGCAAAATCATCCCAAAATATTGCCGAGGTCATCAACAGTCCATCAGTAGGCGATGAATTGACGGCACTCCTCTCCTCGGCCTACCTATAGGTCTGGAGGCATTCGTTAACCATGCAGCTTTCCGACCGGCAGCGGCTATCCTATCTGTATATGCGTGAAGGCTGGCGGCGCTTCTCGCGAAGGCTTGCCTTGGGGCGGATCAGCGCCATGCGTTTCTCCGGCGGCACGCCGGACCGTCTGATCGTGGCGCCGACGGATCTGCATCCCGCCGATTCTTTCGCCGGAGAAGAAATTACCGCCGGCCGTTTTCCGCTCGCCGGCCGTAGCCTCGAATGCGAAGGCGAATCGCCCTTCGCGCTGGAACTGCCGTCGGAAGAATTCGCCGTTCGCCTGCACTGCTTCGGCTGGCTTCGCCATATGCGCCTTGTCGATCCGGAAAGAGCGGCACTAACCACCCGCTTCATCGTCGACGACTGGCTGCAAAGCCATGGTCGTGTCATCGGCGGGCTCGCCTGGCGGCCGGATGTCACGGCGCAACGCATCATCGCCTGGCTCTCCCATTCGCCCGTTGTGCTGAAGGACGCCGATTATCCCTTCTACCGCCGTTTCCTGAAGAGCCTCGCCTTCCAGGTGCGCTACCTGCGCCATGTCGCCGATACGACGCGCGACGGGGAGCCGCGGCTTCGTGTGCGCATCGCGCTTGCCATGGCGTCCATAGCCATGCCGTCCTCGCCATCCAAGATGCGCAAGGCCGCCCGCCATCTCGACGAGGAGCTGGACCGGCAGATCCTGCCCGACGGCGGTCATTGCTCGCGCAATCCCCGTGCGGCCCTTGATCTTCTGCTCGACCTGCTGCCGCTTCGCCAGACCTATGTCAATCTTGGCCATGACATGCCGGCGCAGCTCATTCCCTGCATCGACCGCATCTATCCGGCCCTGCGCTTCTTCCGTCATCAGGGCGGCGAACTCGCATTGTTCAACGGCGCGACCTATACGCTGGCCAACGAGCTGATGTCGGCGCTGCGCTACGACGAGACGGGCGGCGCCCCCTTCAAGGCGCTGCCCTCGCTCAACTACGACCGGGTCGCGGTGAAGGACACGGTCGTGCTGATGGATACGGGCATGCCGAAATCCGTCGACCTCTCGTCGACGGCGGCAGCCGGCACGCTCTCCATCGAGATTTCCTCCGGAAAGAACCGCTTCATCGTCAATTCGGGCCGGCCACGCTTTGCCGGTGAAGCAATGCGGCAGATGTCGCGCATGACGGCCGCCCATTCGGTGGCGAACCTCAACGACACCTCCTCCTCGCGCATCTCCAGTTCGCGGTTCCTCGGACCGATCATCGTCGGCGGCGTGAGCAAGGTGAACGTCTCGCGCATCGAGCGCGATTCCGGTGCCGATGGCGTGACGGCGAGCCACGACGGGTACCTCAAGCGGTTCGGTCTGCTCTATGAGCGCGATATCCTGGTTTCGGCGACGGGCGGCGAAATCCGTGGCCGGGAGCGCTTCTTCAAGCCGGCGACGCCGAATGCACCTATCGAGAAGGGCGTGGCCGTCGTGCGCTTCCACATCCATCCGACCATCCAGCTCTACCGCGCCTCGGCCAGCGAGACGCGGCTGGTGGCGCCGGATGGCGAGGCCTGGGCGCTGACCTGCCTCGATGTGCCGGTCGAAGAGGAAGAGGATGTCTTCTTCGCCGATCCCTCGGGTGTGCGCCCGTCCCGGCAGCTGACGCTGACCATGCCGCTTGCCGAGATGCCGGAAGTTCAATGGTCGCTGGCGCGGCAACGCTGAGCGCTCGGGGTTGAGAATTCAGCCTTTCAAGGTTTTCTCCCGCTCACGCCTGTGATAACGGGGCGCATGACCATCCGCCCCCTCCTCCCGGGGCCGCAGAACGGAGCGCCCCATGGCCGTTGTTTCCAAGAAAATCCCCGCCCCTGACCGCGTTGCCGTCCGCACCGCGCTCCTGTCCGTGTCCGACAAGACCGGTGTCGTCGAGCTTGCGAAGGCGCTCGCCGACAAGGGCGTTCGTCTGCTCTCGACGGGTGGCACGCACAAGGCGCTCAGCGATGCCGGCCTCGCCGTCACCGACGTTTCGGAGGTCACGGGCTTTCCGGAAATCATGGACGGCCGCGTCAAGACGCTGCACCCGTCCGTACATGGCGGCCTGCTGGCGATCCGCGACGATGCCGAACATGTCGAGGCGATGAAGGCGCACGGCATCGGTGCGATCGATCTTACGGTCATCAACCTCTACCCGTTCGAGGAAGTCCGTGCCAAGGGCGGCGATTATCCGACGACCGTCGAGAATATCGATATCGGCGGTCCGGCGATGATCCGCGCCTCGGCCAAGAACCATGCCTATGTGGCCATCGTTACCGATCCCTCGGACTATCCGGCGTTGCTGGAGGAGCTGGCCGACGGCTCGACCTCCTATGCCTTCCGCCAGCGTCTTGCGGCGAAGGCCTATGCCCGTACGGCGGCCTATGACGCTGCGATCTCCAACTGGTTTGCCGAGGCGCTCAATATCGCCATGCCGCGTCACCGCGTGCTTGGCGGCGTGTTGAAGGAAGAGATGCGCTACGGCGAGAACCCACACCAGAAGGCGGGCTTCTACGTCACCGGCGAGAACCGCCCCGGCGTCGCCACCGCGACGCTGCTGCAGGGCAAGCAGCTCTCTTACAACAACATCAACGACACGGACGCCGCCTTCGAACTGGTCGCCGAATTCCTGCCGGAAAACGGCCCGGCCTGCGCGATCATCAAGCATGCCAATCCCTGCGGCGTGGCCACCGGCAAGACGCTGAAGGACGCTTACGCGCGGGCACTGGCCTGCGATCCGGTCTCGGCCTTCGGCGGCATCATCGCGCTCAATTCGACACTCGACGGCGAGACGGCGGAAGAAATCGTAAAACTGTTCACCGAGGTCATCATCGCGCCCGATGCCGATGAGAAGGCCCGCGCCATCATCGCCTCCAAGCCGAACCTGCGCCTGCTGGTAACGGGTGCCCTGCCTGATCCGCGCGTGCCGGGCCTCTCCGCCAAGACCGTCTCCGGCGGCCTGCTCGTGCAGAGCCGTGACAATGGCATGGTCGAGGATCTCGAGCTCAAGGTCGTCACCAAGCGTGCGCCGACGGCGCAGGAGCTTATCGACATGAAGTTCGCCTTCAAGGTCGCCAAGCACGTCAAGTCGAATGCCGTCGTCTATGCCAAGGACGGCCAGACGGCCGGTATCGGCGCCGGCCAGATGAGCCGTGTCGATTCCGCCCGCATTGCCGGCCTGAAGGCTGAAGAGGCCGCCAAGGCCATGGGCTTGGCAGAACCGCTGACGCGCGGCTCTGCCGTCGCCTCCGAGGCCTTCCTGCCCTTCGCCGATGGCCTGCTCTCGGCGATCGCCGCCGGCGCGACGGCGGTGATCCAGCCAGGCGGCTCGATGCGTGATGCGGAAGTTATCGCCGCAGCGGATGAGGCGGGCGTCGCCATGGTCTTCACCGGCATGCGCCACTTCCGCCACTGATCCTTAGCCGGAGTCCCCCTGGAAATCGAAACGCCCCGCTTGCGGGGCGTTTTGCGTTTCAGGCCTCGACTTTTGCGGCTGGATAAGGCGTGCGCAGCAGGAGCAGGAAGCCGACGACGAGGAAGACGATGAGCGCCATCATGCCGGCACGGGCGGAGCCCGTTGCCGTGGTGATGAGGGCGACCGAGAGCGGCGCCAGGAAGGACGTGGCGCGGCCCGAGAGGGCATAGAGGCCGAAATAGCGGCCGGCCTCGTCCGGGTGAATGCTCTGGGCGAGATAGGAGCGTGCGGAGGCCTGCACGGGACCGAAGGCGACACCGATCAGCAGGCCGTAGAGGATATAGGCCTTTTCCGCGGCGGTGCCGAAGAGGCCGTCGGAATCCTCTGCCGGAAGCGGGATCAGGCCGAACAGGGTGAAGCCGGGGCCGGTCGAGACGATGCCGACGGTCGCGATGGTCAGGCAGACGAGGCTCATGATGACCACGGTCTTGGAGCCCAGCCGCGTATCGAGCCGGCTGGCATAGAGGCAGCCGCCGATGGCGACGACATTGAGGATGATGCCGTAGATGCCGAGCTCGAAGGTCTGCCAGGCGAACATGCCGGCGGCAAAGGTGCCGCCGAGCGCCAGGAGGCCGTTGACGCCGTCCTGATAGATCATGCGGGCGACGAGGAAGCGCAGGATGCCGGGCTTGTTGTGCAAGTCCTTCAGCGCCTCGGAGAGGTCGGCGAAACCGGCACGCACGGCGGCGGCGATCGGCAGGGCCTTGCTCTGATCCGGCGTGAAGAAGAACATCGGCAGGATGAAGACGAAATACCACAGCGCCGAGATCGGCCCGGTGATGCGGGCATCTTCGCCTGCCGTCGCATCGAGGCCGAAGAGCGGGGCGATGCCGATGGCCGTCTTGCCGGTTTCCGGATTAGCGGCGAGCAGGGCGACGACGGCGATCAGCACGATCATGCCGCCGAGATAGCCGAGACCCCAGGCGATGTTGGAGATGCGGCCGGTGTCTTCGGGGCGCACAAGCCGCGGCATCATGGAATCGTTGAAAACGATGGAGAATTCCGCAGCCACCGTCGCCAGAACGATCAGCGCCATGGCGTAGAGCAGGCTGCTGCCGGGTTCGGCATACCAGAGTGCGGCAAGCGAGAGGATCTTGATGGCCGCAAAGACGGCGATCCAGGGTTTTCGCGCACCGGAAGCATCTGCAATCGAGCCCATGATGGGGGCGAGCAGCGCAATCGCGATGCCGGAGAGGGTAAGCGTATAGCTCCAGGCTGCCTGGCCGGCAGCGTGGTCTTGCGTGAGGCGCGAGACGAGATAGGGGCCGAAGATGAAGGTGGTGATGACGGTGAAGAACGGCTGTGCCGCCCAGTCGAACAGCATCCAGCCGGTTATGCCGAGCCGGCTCGTGCGTGGCTCCCGGCTTTCCGTGACAACCGTCATCGCCCCTCCCAATGTGGCGGGGGCGATGACCGCACCCGTCCCCAAGCCGGCTAACGGGATCCGCCAGCCGGCAGGGACTGTGTCATTTCGCCCGTTCCTGTGCAAGGTCGCTCAGGATGCCCGCAGCGACCGAGACCTTGGCCAGCGTCGCTTCGCCGGCTTCCGTCAGCGCCGAGAGGTTTGCCGTCACGCGGGCAAGCCGCTCCTTGTCGCCCTGCTGCCAGGTGGCGAGCGGCGCCTTGTCGCCCTTGTGGCGTGTCAGCACCACGGTGGCGAGGTCGCGCCGGGCATTGGCGATATCGGTGAGGCTGCGCTGGAGAGCGAGCGCCTCGTAGAGATCGCCGGTCGGGATGCGGCTTGCCGACGAGAGCAGCCGGCCGATATTCAGCGTCGCGCTGATGCCGGCGAAGGTCTGCGCCGTCTTGGCGAGCGTGTCGCCCGTCGCGTTGGCGATCAGCATGACCTCGGGCACGAAGGCGAGCAGGGAGAGCGTTGTGATCTCTTCCGCAAGCTCCGCCGGGACGCCCTCGTCCTCATAGGCATGCGCCTTGCGGCGGGCCTCGTCGCCAATGGCGTCGGAAACCAGCGTGGAGAGCTGCGGACGCAGCTGCTTCAGCGCCTGCTTCAGCTTGTGCACCGCCTGATCCATCGGGCCGGAGACCGCGCCGGTGGTCAAAAGCAGGCTGGTCACGTTGGCATAGATGCGGCCGATCTCTTCATAGAGTTCGTTCTGCAGGGTGCCGGCGACCTGGTTGTCCAGCGCATCGACGCCGGCATAGAGCGCGGCGAGGCCATAACCGTCGCGGGCGATCACCGCCGCCTTCACCGCATCCGCCGGGCCGAAGCCGGTGCCGTCGGTCAGGCCGTTGATGAAGGCCGGGCCGCCGCGGTTGATCACCTCGTTGGCGAGGATCGTCGCGATGATCTCGCGGCGCAGGCGATGCGAGCGGATATCGTCCGCATAGGCCTTCTGCATTTTCGCCGGGAAGTAACCGGTCAGCGTCGGCTCGAAATAGGGCTCATCCGGCAGGCTGGTGTGAACGATCTCGTCGAACAGCACCAGCTTGGCATAGGAGAGCAGCACGCCGATCTCCGGCCGCGTCAGCGGTTTGCCGGCCTGATAGCGTTCGGCAAGCGTGCGGTCATCGGGCAGCGTCTCGACCTTGCGGTTGAGCAGGCCGGCGGCCTCAAAGCGGTCCATCAGGCGGGTCAGCGGCGCGCGGTTGGCGGTGCCCTGCTTTTCGATCAGCGAGATCGCCAGCGATTGCAGATAGTTGTTGCGCAGCACGAGATGGCCGACTTCATCGGTCATCGAGGCGAGCAGCACGTTGCGCTTGGCGCGCGTCAGCCGCTCGTCGCGCATGGCGGAGGCGAGCGCGATCTTGATGTTGACCTCGACGTCCGACGAGTTCACGCCGGCCGAGTTGTCGATGGCATCCGAGTTGCTGCGGCCGCCCTTGAGGCCGAAGGCGATGCGGCCGCGCTGGGTGACGCCGAGATTGGCGCCCTCGCCGATCACCTTGGCGCGCACATCCTCGCCGACGATGCGGATCGGATCGTTGGCGCGGTCGCCGACTTCCGCATCGGTCTCGTTCTGGCCGCGGATATAGGTGCCGATGCCGCCGAACCACATCAGATCGACCGGCGCCTTGAGGATCGCGGTCATGATCTCGAACGGAGTGGCTTTGGCCTTCTCGAGACCGATGACGGCTTGTGCCTCCGGCGTCAGCGTCACGGATTTTTCCGTGCGCGGGATGATCATCGCGCCCTTGGAGAGCACGGAGCGATCATAGTCCTGCCAGCTCGAACGCGGCAGGTTGAACATGCGGCGACGCTCGGCAAACGACGTATCGGTATCCGGTGACGGATCGATGAAGATGTCACGATGGTCGAAGGCCGCGACGAGCTTGATCTTGCGCGACAGCAACATGCCGTTGCCGAAGACGTCGCCCGACATGTCGCCGACGCCGGCGACCGTGAACGGCGTCTTCTGGATATCGATGTTCATCTCGCGGAAGTGGCGCTTGACGGTCTCCCAGGCGCCGCGGGCGGTGATGCCCATCTTCTTGTGGTCGTAGCCGGCCGAGCCACCAGACGCAAAGGCGTCGTCGAGCCAGAAGCCGGCTTCCTGCGCCAGACCGTTTGCGGTGTCGGAGAAGGTCGCAGTGCCCTTGTCGGCGGCGACGACGAAATAGGGGTCGTCACCGTCGATGCGCACCGTATCGGCCGGCGGCACGACGTCCTGGCCGACAATGTTGTCGGTGACCGACAGCAGCGTGCGGATATAGGTCTTGTAGGCTTCGGTGCCGGCCTTGAAAATGGCGTCACGGCTGCCGCCGACCGGGAGCTGCTTTGGATAGAAGCCGCCCTTGGCGCCGACGGGAACGATGACCGAGTTCTTGACCTGCTGCGCCTTCACGAGGCCGAGCACTTCCGTTCGGTAGTCCTGCGCGCGGTCCGACCAGCGCAGGCCGCCGCGGGCGACCTTGCCGAAGCGCAGGTGCACGCCCTCGACTTCGGCCCCATAGACGAAGATTTCGCGGAACGGGCGCGGTTCCGGCAGGCCGTCGAGCGCCTTGGGATCGAGTTTGATCGCGAAGGTCTTGCGCGGTTTGCCGTCGGCATCGTGCTGGAAATAGTTGGTGCGCAGCGTCGCCTGGATGGCGTTGACGTAGCGGCGCAGGATCCGGTCCTCGTCAAGGCTCGGCACGTTGGCCAAGGCCTCTTCGATGGCCGTGGAGATGTCGCCGGACTTCTTCTCGCGCTGGCGCTCGGTGAGCTTCGGGTCGAGCCTGGTCTCGAACAGGCGGAAGAGATTGGCGGCAATGGCCGGATACTTGTTGAGCGTATCGGCGATATAGCCCTGCGAATAGGCGATGCCGGTCTGGCGCAGATAACGCGAATAGGTGCGCAGCGCCATGACCTCGCGGGCCGAGAGGCCGGCGGTCAGCACGAGGCGGTTCAGCGCGTCGTCGTCCACCTCGCCGTGCCAGGTGGCCAGGAAGGCTTCCTCCAGCATCGGGCTCAGTTTGGCGAGATTGACCTCCAGGCCGTCGCGCTGCTTCAGCTCCATGTCATGCAGCAGAACGCGGCGTTCGTTGCCGTCGAAGGTCGTGAGCATCAGGTCGTGCGTCTGTTCGCTGATGACGTTGAAGCCGAGATTTTCGAGCATCGGCACGCGGCGCGACAGGGAAACCGGTTCGCCGGCGTGGAAGATCTTCAGTTCCACCGAGGTCAGGTCGGTGTTCCAGGCCTTGCGGTAGAAGGAAATGCGGATCGGGGTTTCCGGCGTTGCCGTCGAAATCAGGGCGAGATCGGCATTGGCCTCGGTAGGTGTGAAGTCTTCCTGATAGCCGGTATCGGCATGGAGGCGAAGACCGTCTGCACTGGACAGCGCCTCGAAGCGATCGGTCCAGCGCGTGGCGATCTCGCGCACGGCCTGTTCCAGCTTGTTCTGGGCAATGCGCGGCGTCTTGCCGCCGGAACGACCGATGATGAAGTGTACGCGGGCAAGGCCACCCTCGGGGAAAGCCGGGTAATAGGCCGAGACGCGGCCGTCATAAGCCGACTTCAGATAGTTGCCGATCTTTTCGCGCACGTCGGAATCGTACTGTTCGCGCGGCACATAGACGATGACGGAGACGAACCGGTCGAAACGGTCGATGCGCGGCAAAACGCGGATGCGCGGCCGGTCGGAAAGCTCGTTGATCTGTTCCGAGAAGGTGGCGAGCAGGCCGGGATCGATCTGGAAGAGGTCGTCACGCGGATAGGATTCCAGCGTGTTGATCAGCATCTTGCCGGAATGGCTCTTCGGATCGTAGCCGAAATGGTCGATGACCGCCTCGACCTTGGAGCGGAGCAGCGGGATCTGGCCGGCGGCATGCGTGTAGGCCGTGGAGGTGAAGAGGCCGACGATGCGCAGCTCGCCGATCACCTTGCCCTTTTCGTCGAAGCGCTTCAGGCCGATATAATCCATATAGGCGCGACGATGCACGACGGATTTCACATTCGCCTTGGTGACGATGAGGAAATCCGGGCCTTCGAGGAATTCGAGGATTTCCGGAGTCGTCGTCACGGCGTCCTTGCCCAGACGCAGCACGCGCACATCGGGATCGGAGAGAATGCCGAGGCCATCGCCGCCGCGCTCCACCGTCGCCTGCTCGCCCTTGCCGGAATAGGAATATTCGCGCATGCCGAGGAAGGTGAAGTTGTTGCCGCGCAGCCAGTCGAGGAAGGCGAGTGCCTCGCTCTTGCCGGGCTTGTCCTTGGCGTAACG
This sequence comes from Shinella curvata, assembly GCF_022899935.1. Classification (GTDB taxonomy): domain Bacteria; phylum Pseudomonadota; class Alphaproteobacteria; order Rhizobiales; family Rhizobiaceae; genus Shinella; species Shinella curvata. The sequence continues at coordinate 295,333 of NZ_JALJCJ010000007.1, read as the reverse complement.
CTCCATGTCGGCGGTGGCGCCGTTGAGCTTTTCCAGCATAGACGGCCAGTCATCGACGGCCAGATGCACTTGGTTCAGCACGTTTTTCACGCGCTCCGCGAGATTGGCCGCTTCGGCGGGCAGCAGTTCGGACAGATGGATCTCGATATGGCTGACGCGCTGCGTCGGGTCGCTCTCCTCGTCCGGCGAGAAGAGCTTCGGTGCTTCCTCCTGGCTGACGACGAGGATCGGGTGAATCGCGAGATGGATATCGCGGTGCGTGCTCGTCACTTCGCCCATGACGGAGTCATAGAGGAACGGCTGGTTGCGGTCGGTGACGGAGAGCACGGAGACCGGCTGGCCCTGCGGCTTGACGTCTGCGAGCGTGGTGACGGTGACGCGCGGCGCGCTGCCGTCCCAAGCCTCGATTTCCGCCATGGCGTGGGCGGCGGCTGCGGCCAGCATCGGGCCGGTATAGTGGTCCAGATCGTCCTTGCTGGCACGCCCGAAGAGGATGTCGGGGTTGAGTGTTTTTGCGCCGAGAGCGGCGGCTGCGGCCTTTGCGGCCTCGATGTGTTTTTCTCGTTTCACGTTGGTCCGGGCACCCATGGAATTCTCCCTCGAATCCGATGCCGGGACGTTAGCAGAAGAAAAAATACACGCGACGAAATTTGTGCATTTGCGAGAAAATTCAATCGATTTTGTCCGAGATAGGTCAGTTTTGCTGTCGTTTTATCGGAAAATTGCCGATTTTTCGTCGAAAAGTAGCCAAAAACCGGCAGAGCACGGTCCGTGCTGTCCTGCAACAAAACCTCCTGAAAGGGCCAGGCGTTGACAGGCACAAGCCCCCTTGCCATCACTTCCACGAAACGAAGGAAGCCGGCTATGAGCGCGAGCGACAAGGGCACCGTCATCGTCATTTCGAGCCATGTGGTGCGCGGCACGGTGGGCAACCGGGCGGCCGTCTTCGCGCTCGAAACGCTCGGCCATCCCGTCTGGGCCCTGCCGACGGTCATCCTGCCCTGGCATCCCGGCCACGGCCGCGCCACGCGAGTGGCGATTTCGGACGATGATTTCGACGCGATCATTTCCGACCTGATCGGCGCGCCCTGGCGCGGCGAGGTCAAGGCGGTGCTGTCGGGTTATCTCGGTAGCGCGGCGCAGGCGCGCTCCGTCGCACGGCTGGTGGCGGGCCTCAGGGCCGACAATCCCGATCTTCTCTATATGTGCGATCCCGTCTGTGGCGACGAGCGCGGGCTCTACGTACCGGAGGCGACGGCGGTGGCGATCCGCGACAGCCTGATCCCGCTCGCGTCGATCGCCACGCCGAACCGCTTCGAGCTCGCCTGGCTGGCCGGCGCGCCGCTGGAGACCAACAACGCGATCGTGGAGGCCGCCCTTTCGCTCGGTCCGCCCCGCATGCTCGTCACCTCCTCGCTGCCGCTGATGGCGGGCAGCACGGGCAATCTGTTTCTGTCGGGACGCAGTGCGCTTCTGGCCGAGCACCGGCTGGTGGACAATCCGCCGAACGGCACCGGCGACCTGCTTGCCGCCGTCTTCCTGTCCCGGTTGATGGAAAATCTGCCCGAGGAACGGGCGCTGATGCTGGCGACGGCGAGCGTCTTCGAGATCGTGGCGCGCACCGCCAAGCGTGGCGCCGACGAACTGACGCTGGAGCAGGATGCCTCCAGCATTTCCACACCCATGGCCATGGTGCACATGCGCCGTCTCGTTCATCCGGCGCAGCCGCGCCGATCCTGACTTGCGTCAATCTCCGCCGAGTGGTTTATGCGGGAAACCGGGTGGAGCCTCGTCCGGTGGATCGTATCACGGGAGTATTCCGACCTATGAACCGCTTTCCCGATCGTCTTCTGAATGGCTATCGCAATTTCATGTCCGGCCGCTATGCTGAGCAGTCCGCCCGCTACCGGGCGCTCGCCGAGACCGGCCAAAAACCGAAAACCCTCGTCATTGCCTGTTGTGACTCTCGCGCAGCACCCGAGACGATCTTCGACAGCGGACCGGGCGAGCTTTTCGTCGTGCGCAACGTCGCCAATCTCGTGCCGCCCTATGAGCCGGACGGTCAGTTCCACGCGACCTCGGCCGCGCTCGAATTCGCCGTCCAGTCCTTGAAGGTGACCGATATCGTGGTGATGGGCCACGGCCGGTGTGGCGGTATTGCCGCGGCCCTCGACCCGGATGCCGAGCCGCTGTCGCCGGGCGATTTCATCGGCAAGTGGATGGGCATGTTGAAGCCCGTCGCCGAGCAGATCCAGAATGCGGAAATCCTGACCCAGGGCGAGCGCCAGCGGGCGCTCGAGCGCGTCTCGATCCGCAATTCCATCGCGAATCTCAGGACATTCCCCTGCGTGCGCATTCTCGAGGAGAAGGGCCGCGTGCAGCTGCACGGCGCCTGGTTCGACATTTCGACCGGTGAACTGTGGATCATGGATGCATCAACCGGCGACTTCAAACGTCCGAGCGCTTGAGCGTTCCGAACAGTAAGGCAACAAAAAGCCCGGCTTGGGAGACCAAGCCGGGCTTTTTCAGTTCTGGATGACCGGCGATCAGTCGCCGTCGATTTCCGCGCCGATGATGGCGATCGCGCGCTGGTAGACGCTCGCCGCGTTCCAGCCTTGCAGGGCGCCGAAATTGCCCTGGCCCGGCTGGTAGCCGCTGCCGGCGCTCCAGCCGTGGCCGCGCAGGAAGTTGGCGGTGGAGGCGAGCGCATCGGCCTTGGAACCGACGAGGTCGATGCGGCCATTGCCGTCGCCATCGACGCCGTATTTCAGGACGTTTGCCGGCAGGAACTGCGTCTGGCCGATTTCGCCATGGGCAGCGCCGCGTGCCGTCGTGCTCAGCGTGCCGTTCTGTACAAGCTGCAGGGCGGCGTAGAGCTGATTGGTGAAGTAGTCCGAGCGACGGCAGTCATAGGCGAGCGTCGCGACGGCCGACAGCGTGTGTTCCTTGCCAAGGAAGCCGCCGAAGCCGGTCTCCATGCCCCAGATGGCGAGCAGCGGGCCGGCGGGCACGCCGTAACGGGCCTCGATGCGCTCGAAGAGCGCGGCGTTCTGCTTCTTCAGGCTCTTGCCGCGGTTGATGATGGCCTTGCCGCCACGCTTCTGCATGAACTGGTCGAGCGAGAGCTTGAAGCTCTTCTGGCCACGGTCGGCGCGGATCGTGGCCTTGGCGTAGTTGACATTGGCGAAGGCCTTGTCGAGCGTCGAGCGGCTGATGCCGCGGCCGGCAGCCTCATCCTTGAACGCCTCGACCCAGGCCGAAAAACCGCCCCCATCGTTTCCGCACTTGGCGGCCTGAGCCGCTGCCGGTACCGCCGCCGTGGCGATCATTGCGGCCAGAACCTTGGCCACGCTCTTGATCATGCCCATGAAAAACCCCGTGATCTCGTGAATTCCGCTGCGGGAGCATGGCATGCTCCCCTGTTCCTGTCATCGCACCTTGCCGTGAGCCGCGCTTGCAGCCCGGCTCAAAGCGAAGTCCCGATTGTTCTCAGACGGAACAACCGGGACTTTTATTTAAACTTGGTTAAGGGAACGTTGCCACATTTCACCGAAATGCCGGAAACGCTTCCTTCCCAAAAAAATCAGGCGGCCTGCTTCTTCGCCTTGATCAGCCCGCGCGCGACGAGCAGCTCGGCGATCTGGATGGCGTTGAGGGCGGCACCCTTGCGCAGGTTGTCGGAGACGACCCACATGTTGAGGCCGTTTTCGACGGTCGCGTCCTCGCGGATGCGCGAGATATAGGTGGCGTCTTCACCGGCCGATTCGTAAGGCGTGATGTAGCCGCCGTTTTCGTGCTTGTCGATGACCTGGCAGCCCGGCGCTTCGCGCAGGATGTCGCGGGCTTCGTCCGCGGTAATCTCGTTTTCGAACTCGATGTTGACCGATTCCGAATGGCCGATGAAGACGGGAACGCGCACGGCCGTGCAGGTCACCTTGATCTTCGGGTCGAGCATCTTCTTGGTCTCTGCGAGAACCTTCCACTCTTCCTTCGTGTAGCCGTCTTCCATGAAACTATCGATGTGCGGAATGACGTTGAAGGCGATGCGCTTGGTGAACTTCTTCGATTCGACCGGATCGGCGACGAAGACGGCGCGGGTCTGCTGGAACAACTCGTCCATGCCTTCCTTGCCGGCGCCGGAAACCGACTGGTAGGTCGAGACGACGACGCGCTTGATCTTGGCGCGGTCATGCAGCGGCTTCAGCGCGACGACGAGCTGGGCGGTCGAGCAATTCGGGTTGGCGATGATGTTCTTGCGGGAAAACTGGGCGATGGCGTCCGGGTTCACTTCCGGCACGATCAGCGGAACGTCGGCGTCGTAGCGCCAGGCCGAGGAGTTGTCGATGACGACGCAGCCCTGCGCGCCGATCTTCGGCGACCACTTCTGCGAAATCGTGCCGCCAGCCGACATCAGGCAGATGTCGGTGTCGGAGAAATCGTAGTTTTCGAGGTTCTGTACCTTCAGCGTCTTGTCGCCGAAGGAGACTTCGGTGCCCTGGGAGCGGGCGGAGGCAAGTGCCACGACTTCATCAGCCGGGAAACCGCGCTCGGAAAGGATGTTCAGCATTTCCCGGCCGACATTGCCGGTCGCGCCGGCGACTGCGATCTTGAAACCCATGACTAAAGCTCTCTTTCTCTGTCTCTCCGCGGGTTTTGGAGGGAAACCCGCCGGCCAGGAGCGCGGGTTTCTGTCCCCGGCCATACCGGGGAGAGAGCGGTGGCCAGAGACGTCAGACGGTTTTCGTCGTCGTTTTGGCCATTGTTTTGGAAATCGATACGCAATAGCGAACCCGTCCGGCGTTGAATGCCGGAGCGATCATGCGAGCGATGGACTGTCCAAAGCGGTACATGGCGGTTCCCTTGCGTGGGTGCTGAATACGCTCATCTGCCGAAGAGTCAAGCCTTCCATGCGACTTCCGGCATTTCGCGGGCCCTCGACGAAAGTCTTACGCCGAAAGTCATAAGCCCAAAGCAGCGCTGATGCGGCGTTTCATTTTCTGCCATCCTTCCATCAGGCGCACCCCGTCCGGCGTTTTAGGGAGAAACTCCGGACCCCATGGGCTGCCCCGACACGCCGTTTTTGTGGAGGACAAACAAATGGCAAACGTTTCGACCGTGGGCAACGCCAAGTCGGCGCCCATGACGGGCGAGCAGAAGAAGGTGATTTTCGCCTCGTCGCTCGGCACCGTCTTCGAGTGGTATGATTTCTATCTCTACGGTTCGCTGGCGATCTATATTGGCGCCACCTTCTTCAGCCAGTATCCGGAAACCACGCGCAACATCTTCGCGCTTCTCGCTTTCGCTGCGGGCTTTCTCGTGCGTCCGTTCGGCGCGCTGGTTTTTGGTCGTCTCGGCGACCTCGTCGGCCGCAAATACACCTTCCTCGTGACGATTCTGATCATGGGCGTGTCGACCTTCGTCGTCGGCCTCTTGCCCGGTGCCGCCACCATCGGCATCGCTGCCCCGATCATCCTGATCCTGCTGCGCATGCTGCAGGGCCTGGCGCTCGGCGGTGAATATGGTGGTGCCGCGACCTATGTCGCCGAGCATGCGCCCGACGGCAAGCGCGGCTACTTCACGTCCTGGATCCAGACGACGGCGACGCTCGGTCTTTTCCTGTCGCTGGTGGTCATCCTCGCGGTCCAGTTCATCGTCGGCAAGGAAGCCTTCGCCGAATGGGGCTGGCGCATACCGTTCCTGCTCTCGGTCGTTCTCCTCGGCGTCTCCGTCTGGATCCGCCTGAAGATGAACGAATCGCCGGCCTTCGCGAAGATGAAGGAAGAGGGCAAGGGCTCCAAGGCACCGCTCACGGAAGCCTTCGGCCAGTGGCGCAACGCCAAGATCGCGCTGCTCGCGCTGTTCGGTGCCGTCGTCGGCCAGGCCGTCGTCTGGTATTCCGGTCAGTTCTACGCGCTGTTCTTCCTGACCGGCGTGCTCAAGGTGGATGGCCAGTCGGCCAACATCATGGTTGCCTGCTCGCTGCTGCTCGGCACCGGTTTCTTCGTCTTCTTCGGCTGGCTGTCGGACAAGATCGGCCGCAAGCCGATCATCATGGCCGGCCTGCTGCTCGCCATGTTGACCTACTTCCCGCTTTTCAAGGCGCTGACCTGGGCCGGCAACCCGGCTCTGGCAGAAGCGCAGGCAACGGTTCGCGCGACGGTGACCGCCGCCCCTGATGACTGCAAATTCCAGTTCAACCCGACGGGCACGGCGAAATTCACCACCTCGTGCGATATCGCGACCGCGTTCCTCACCAAGAACTCGGTGCCCTATGACGTCGTCACCACCGCTGCTGCCGGCACCCCGGCAACGCTCAAGATCGGTGAGCAGACGATCGCCAGCTACGACGCGACGGCTGCAGGCGACCAGGCCAAGGCCCTCGACGCTGCCTTCCAGAAGCAGACCAATATCGCGCTTCACGACAGCGGTTATCCGCTGGTGCGCGGCGCTGCCAAGGTACCGGAGAGCAAGCTGGATGCCTTCGTTGCCGCCAATCCTGAACTCGCGCTCGATGCCGCCGCCATTCGCGCCGGCGAAAAGGCGACGATGCCGGCAGCGGATCTTGTCAAAGGCAAGCTGTTGACGGCTGACGAAGCCAACGGCGTCACCGATATGGCGGTCTATTCGATTGCCGGTGGCGGTGCCTTCACCATGGTTGCGGACCCCGCAAACGTGAACTGGGTCACGATCATCGCCGTCCTGACGGTCCTCGTGATCTACGTCACGATGGTCTACGGCCCGATCGCCGCCCTGCTGGTCGAACTCTTCCCGACCCGCATCCGCTACACAGGCATGTCGCTGCCGTACCATATCGGCAACGGCTGGTTCGGCGGCCTGTTGCCAGCAACGGCCTTCGCGATGAGCGCGGCCCAGGGCGATATCTACTTCGGCCTCTGGTACCCGATCATCTTCGCAGGTCTCACCCTTGTCATCGGCCTTCTCTTCCTGCCGGAAACGAAGGACCGCGACATCCACGCCATGGATTGATCACCCCCTTCCGAACAATCCTTGGCGGACCCGGCGCGTGGCAACACGGGCCGGGTTCTTCGTTTCAGGGTTTCGGCAGCATGGATTTCGGCAAGGGCCAGCCGCGCGCATCGAAGCGGAAGAGCCAGTCCCTGTGGGCGAAGACGAAGGCGGTGGCGATCGCCGTCCAGAGGCCGAGCAGCAGGCCGGCGGCGACGTCGCTCGGATAATGCGCGCCGACGATGATACGCGAGAGACCGATTACCAGCGCACCGAGCAGGAAGAGCGGCCGCAGGCGCGGCACCAGCATGGAGAAGGCACCGAAGAAGGCGCCGACGGCGGCCGAATGGCCGGACGGAAAGCTGGAATAGAGGTCGTGATAGGCGAAGGGCGTCAGGCTGTAGGCGCCATGGTCGGCAAAGAGTTCCGGCCGGGCGCGGCCGACGATGAGCTTGATGAGATGCACCAGCGACGTGGTCGCCCCCGTGGTCACGAAGAAGTAGAGCGGCAGGCGCCATGCGGTCCGCGTCTGGCCTGTCAGTGTCTCGTTGCGGCTGATCCGGTGTGCCACATAGGCGAGGATGACGAGAAAGCCGGAGCCGTAGATCATCCAGCTAAAGGTGCCGAAATCGGTAATGCGCTGGTTGAAGGTGACGACGGCGCCGGGAAGTCCCTGGGCGCGCTGCGATATCGCGGGATCGAAGGGAAGAAGCACCACGACGAGCACGGCGGTGGCGGCGAGGATCCAGAGCGAAGAGGTCGCGAGCGATCGGTTCATGTCTTTCCCTTGCAGATACGTCGTCTCCATGTGCGGGCGCAACGCGGCTTTTCAAGGGATGCAAACGAAAAAGGCCCCCGCAGCGATGGCACCGGGAGCCTTTTCAGCGATGGGGTTCGGCTCAGGCCGACAGTCTCTTGAAGACGGTGAGGATGGCGTCGCCCATTTCGGTCGTACCGACCTGGCGGCTGCCTTCCGACATGATGTCGCCCGTGCGGATGCCGCTGTCGAGCACTTCGGCGATCGCTTTCTCCAGATTATCGGCTTCCGCGACCATGTTGAACGAGTAGCGCAGGCACATGGCGAAGGAGGCGATCATGGCGATCGGGTTGGCGATGCCCTTGCCGGCAATGTCAGGCGCCGAGCCATGCACGGGCTCGTAGAGCGCCTTGCGCTGGCCCTTGGCATCCGGCGCGCCGAGCGAGGCGGACGGCAGCATGCCGAGCGAACCGGTCAGCATGGCGGCGACGTCGGAGAGCATGTCGCCGAACAGGTTGTCCGTCACGATGACGTCGAACTGCTTGGGCGCGCGCACCAGCTGCATGCCGCCGGCGTCGGCCAGCATGTGCTCGAGTTGCACGTCGGAATAGGCGCGCTTGTGTGTTTCGGTCACGACCTGGTTCCACAGAACGCCCGACTTCATGACGTTGCGCTTTTCCATCGAGCAGACGCGGTTGCCGCGTGTACGGGCCAGTTCGAACGCCACACCGGCGATACGCTCGATCTCGTAGGTGTCATAGACCTGCGTGTCGATGCCGCGCTTCTGACCGTTGCCGAGATCGATGATTTCCTTCGGCTCGCCGAAGTAAACGCCGCCCGTCAGCTCGCGCACGATGAGGATATCGAGGCCCTCGACGAGTTCCGGCTTCAGCGAGGACGCGTTGGCGAGCGCCGGGTAGCAGATCGCCGGGCGCAGGTTCGCGAAGAGCTTCAGGTCCTTGCGCAGGCGCAGCAGGCCGGCTTCCGGGCGCACCTCATAGGGAACGGCATCCCACTTCGGGCCGCCGACGGCGCCGAACAGCACGGCGTCGGCCGCAAGCGCCTTCTCCATGTCGCCTTCCGAGATCGCCACGCCATGGGCGTCATAGGCCGAGCCGCCGACGAGGCCTTCGTCGGTCGTGAAACCGGCGCCGAGTTCGGCGTTCATATAGGCGATGATCTTGCGGACTTCCGCCATGGCTTCCGGGCCGATGCCGTCGCCGGGCAGGAGGAGGAGGTTACGCGCTGTCATGGGATTTTCCTTGAGGTCACGAAATGGTCGCGCGCTTCTTAGCGCAACTTCCGTTCAAGGAAAATCGCCGTAACGAAAGAATTTTGCGCGCAAGCATTCGCCTGTCGGCTATTTTCCGCGAAGTGCTGTAACTTCGATTTCGATCAGCATTTCCGGCCGGATGAGGTCGCAGACGACCATGGTGGCAGCCGGGCGGATCGTGCCGAAGGTTTCTCCGAGGATCGGGAAGACACGATCGGCGAAGGCGGCCTCTGTCACATAGTAATGGCAGCGCACGACATCGTCGAAAGAGAAGCCGGCATCGACCAGAACCTTGCCGATCGTGGCGAGGCAGTTGCGCGTCTGGTCTTCGACGCTGTCGGGCATGGTCATGGTGGCGTAGTCGTAGCCGGTCGTCCCGGAGACGAAGCACCAATCACCCTGAACGACGGCGCGCGAATAGCCTGCCGTCGCTTCAAAAGGAGAGCCGGATGAAATCAACCGGCGCATGGGATCAGGCCCAGGGACGCACGGAGGCGTTCTGCTTCTCGAAGCTGTCGATCGAGCCGGCCTTTTCCAGTGTCAGGCCGATATCGTCAAGGCCGTTCAGCAGGCAGTGGCGGCGGAAGGCGTCGATCTCGAAGCCGATGCGGCCGCCATCGGGGCCGGTGATTTCCTGGGCTTCCAGGTCGACGGTCAGGATGGCGTTGGCGCCGCGGCCGGCGTCATCCATCAGCTTGTCCAGGTCGTCCTGGCTGACGACGATCGGCAGGATGCCGTTCTTGAAACAGTTGTTGTAGAAGATGTCGGCGAAGCTGGTGGAGATGACGCAGCGGATGCCGAAGTCGAGCAGCGCCCACGGGGCGTGTTCGCGCGAGGAGCCGCAGCCGAAATTGTCGCCGGCGACGAGGATCGTGGCGTTCTGGTAGGCGGGCTTGTTCAGCACGAAGGTCTCGTTGACGCTACCGTCTTCATTGTAGCGCGCTTCGGCGAACAGGCCCTTGCCGAGGCCCGTGCGCTTGATCGTCTTGAGGTAGTCCTTCGGAATGATCATGTCCGTGTCGATATTGACGACGGGGAGCGGTGCGGCGACGCCGGTCAGCTTGACGAACTTGTCCATGCGGAAACCCTCGAAATGCGGTGGTGTGATTTTGCCAAGCGTTTAGATCAGTTTTCCCGGAATTTGAAGGGAAATCTTGATCGAGGGCCGCAAACGCAGCCGCCGGGCGCAAGGAGGCGCCCGGATATCCCTATGGGGAGGGGAGACCTCGCCTTAGAGGTCGATGATCGTCCCGCGACCGTCGTTCCAGATGCGCGGCTCGCGCTGGCCGGGGGCCGCACGGTCGTTGCGCGCGCGCGCCGTGGCGCGGACGGGTGCCGGCTGGAGCTTGCCTGCGAGCATGGAGCCGAGCATCAGCACGGCAGCGATGCCGGCGATGGCAAGGCCGATCGAGGCTGCGAACACGACAGTTGCGCTGGCGACCAGCATGGCGAAGACGGTGAAGAGGATGGAGCGGATACGCTGCATTTTGATTTGCCCTTTCTGCAAGAAGCAATGTGGGGGGCGATTTTGTTCATTGCAAGGCCGAATCTCTGGACGCTTGCCGGCTGCGGCAAAGCGCGGCACAAAGAGCGCATGAACAGGACCCCGCACCACCATCCGCTTCGCCTGCGCCGCTCGGTGCTGAGCGTTCCCGCCATCAATGCCAGGGCGCTGGCCAGGTCCCCGGCGCTCGATTGCGACGTGGTTCTCTTCGATCTCGAAGATTCCGTCCTGCCGGAAAAGAAGGCGGAGGCGCGCGCCGCGCTGGTTGCGCATTTCGCCACGCTCGACCGCGCCTCGGGCCGCGAATATGTCATTCGTATCAATCCGCTCGACGGGCCGGATGGTGCACTCGACCTTGAGGCGGTGCTGGACTGCATGCCCGATGCCGTACTGCTGTCGAAGGTTTCCGAACCGCAAGACGTGCTGACCGTGGCGGACTGGCTCTCCGAGGCGGGTGCCGATGATGACCGCGACTGGGGGCCGCGGCTCTGGGCGATGATCGAGACGGCCGCCGGCCTTCTCAACATCGCAGCCATCGCCGAGACGGGCCGCACGGAGGGCGGAAGGCTCGATTGTTTTGTCGTCGGTCTCAACGACCTGCGCAAGGAAACCGGCATTGCCGACATTCCCGGCCGCCCCTATCTCGCGCCGCTGTTGCTCCAGGTGGTCGTTGCCGCACGCGCTTTCGGGCTCGATGTCGTCGATGCCGTCTTCAACGACTTTGCAGATGCCGAGGGCCTTGAGGCGGAATGCCGCCAGGGCCGGCAGATGGGGTTCGACGGCAAGATGCTGATCCACCCGGCGCAGATCGACGCCGCCAACGCGGTCTATGGCGTGACGGAGGCGGAGGCCGCCGAGGCGCTGGCGATCGTCGCGGCCTTCGCCGCACCCGACAATGCGGGCAAGGCGGTGGTCACTATTGCCGGCCGCATGGTCGAAAAGCTCCACGCCGACCAGGCCGAGCGTCTGCTCGCCAGGGTCGACCTGATCAACGAGAGAAAGAGAACCGCATGAAAGTCTACCGCTTCCTCACCGCCATCGACGACGCCAGCTTCTGCCACAAGGTGACGCTGGCGCTGAACAGGGGCTGGGAGCTGCACGGCTCGCCGACCTATGCCTACAATGCCGATGCCAAGGTCATGCAATGCGGTCAGGCGGTCGTGAAGGACGTGCCGGGCAAGGACTATACGCCCGACATCAAGTTGTCCGAGCAGTAAGCCGAAAACATCGATCGCGGCGGTCAGCCCGCCGCGACTTCCGCGCTCGCCTCGATGCGCTCCATGTCGTCGTCCGACAGACCGAAATGGTGGCCGATCTCATGGATGAGCACGTGGGTGACGATGTCGCCGAGCGTTTCCTCGTTCTCGGCCCAGTAGTCGAGGATCGGGCGGCGATAGAGGGTGATGCGGTTCGCCATTTCGCCGGTCTCGACGGTGAAGCGCTCGCTGATGCCGCGGCCTTCGAACAGGCCCAGCAGATCGAACGGCGTTTCCAGCGCCATGTCCTCGAACACGTCGTCGCTTGGGAACTCGGCGATCTCGATGATGAGGTTACCCGTCAGCGCACGGAACTCTTCCGGCAGGTGGCCATAGGATTCCAGTGCCAGCGATTCGAACGTGCTGATGGTCGGGGCGTGGCGGTTGCGCCAATCCTCGGTCTGGTCAATGCGGGCCATGGGCTCTCCTTTGCCCGTCATATAGACGATTTCTCGGATTTTTCGAGGGTCGAATTTTGTAAAGCGCATGCCGTCAGCGCCGGGGCTGGGCGGATTGTCCGCCGATTCGGCATCGAGGCTTTTCACGATGCTTTGCCGGATTCGGAAAAAATCGGTGTTAAAACGGGTTTTGCAACAATTCGTGATCGGTCAGTTTGACGCATCCGCGTGATGCGTTTTCGATTGTCATCGAACTGTAACCCGCTGAAAAGACGATGATTTCAGTCAAGATTAGAAAGACTCTAAACTATTGAGTCAGTAAGGCTGACCCATTCATTCTTGACACTCAATGTCCTCTTTTGCTTAATGCCGGAAACTCAGTGCTTTGCGTATGACAGGCTAGACGAAATGCTCGTTTGCAGCTGCAATTTCATCACCGACAAGGACATTGTCGACGTGGTCAACAGCCTCCTCGATGAGGACTGTTGGCAGCTGATCGTGCCTGCAAAGGTCTATCACGCGATGCAAAAACGCGGCCGCTGCTGCGGCTGTTTTCCCAACGTCGTCGACATCATCATCCGCACAACGGAGCAGTACCACGCCCGCCGTGACTCGACGGGCGACGAGATATTTGATTTCATGACCCGCCTCAAACAATTCCATGAAGAAAACAGGAGAGCGGATCTTGAAAGGCGACAAAAAAGTCATCGAGCAGCTTAACGAAGCGCTCTATCTCGAGCTGGGTGCTGTCAACCAGTACTGGCTCCACTACCGCCTTCTCGAGGACTGGGGTTACACGCTTCTCGCCAAGAAGGAGCGTGCCGAGTCCATCGAAGAGATGCAGCACGCCGACAAGCTCGTTGCCCGTATCATCTTCCTTGAAGGTCACCCGAATCTGCAGACGGTTGCGCCGCTGCGCATCGGCCAGAACGTCAAGGAAGTTCTGGAAGCCGACCTCGCCGGCGAGTACGACGCCCGCAAGGCCTACAAGAACTCGCGCGACATCTGTCACGCGGCGGGCGATTACGTCACGATGAAGCTGTTCGAAGAGCTGCTGATCGACGAAGAAGGCCATATCGACTTCCTCGAAACCCAGCTGGAATTGCTCGGCAAGCTCGGCGAAGAGAAGTACGGCCAGCTGAACGCCGCCCCGGCCAACGAAGCCGAGTAAGGCATGCGGCCCTTCGCGGCCCTACCCGATCGATGAAAACCCCGGCTCGTCCGGGGTTTTTTCGTTTCCGGCCTCCAGCGCTGCAGCCTGTTCCCCCGGTAACAGGGGTGCTTCGCACCGGGGCCGTGCACCCCCTTGTCAGTTCCCAGGGGAACAGGGGGGCGACTTTTTTTGCACAATATAGCCGGCAAGAACGCATGCAGTCCGCGGCGTTCGACTGAACAGACGATGCCGGTCCCGGCTCGAAAAGGATGCGGATTCAGCCCGGGCGCACTGCCCGGCCCGGACGCTTCCGGCGCGATGCAGCGCCTTCTCCGGACCTCTATGCCTTACGACACGGCGCCAGTTGGAGCCGTGAGGGCCGGCTGGTGTCCAGAACGCAAGATCAGGAGGCCCCGATGGGTATGGTAATGGGTACGGATGGCGTCGACAATTTGCTCGGCAGCGATCTCGAAGACGATTTCATCATGGCGCTCGGTGGCGCCGACAAGATCGATGGTGGCATGGGCGCTGATCAGATCCTCGGCGGTGCCGGTGATGACACGGCCAATGGTTCCTTCCAGAACGACTATCTCATGGGGGACGAGGGCGCCGACAAGCTCTATGGCGATAGCGGCGACGACATGATCGACGGCGGCGCGGGTGCCGACAAGCTCTACGGCGGTTCCGGCCGTGACATGCTGTTTATGAACAAGCTGCAGACGGCTGCCGGCGACGTCGTCGATGGCGGTTCCGGTACGGACCGACTGGTGATCGACTATTCCGACCAGGCAACCGGCCTCAACATCACCATCAAGGACTGGATCGCGCCCCAGATGCTGACGGGCAATGTCAGCACGCTCAATGTCGAGAGCTTCCAGATCACGGGCACGAGCCTCGCCGACCGCATCACCGGCGGCAACTATTCCGACATGCTGACGGGTGGTCGCGGTGATGACATCCTTTCGGGCGGTCGCGGCTTCGACATGCTGATGGGCGACGAGGGCAAGGATACGTTGCGCGGCGGTTACGGCACCGATTACCTCACGGGCGGTGCCGACGACGATCTCCTTTACGGTGATCAGGGCGGCGACCTTCTCTATGGTGGTGCTGGCAACGATACCGTCTATGGCGGCGACGCCATGGACATGATCTATGGCGAAGCCGGAAACGACAAGCTCTACGGCGACGCCGGTGATGACATCATCGACGGCGGTGCCGGCAACGACACGATCAATGGCGGCGCGGGCAACGACACGGTCACCTACAAATACGGTGAGGGCAAGGACACGATCACCGACACGAGCGGCAGCGACCGTTTGGTGATCGAGGCCTTCAGCGGCAATTTCACGGCCAAGGCGGCAACCGTGGTCAACACGATCGGCGGCGGCACGACGGTTTCCGGCTTCGAGCACTACACAATCAATGCGACCGGTACCGGCGCCAACACGATCACGACGCTTTCCGGCAACGACGTCATCAATTCGGGGGCTGGCAATGACATCGTCAATGCCGGTGACGGCAGCAACCGCGTCGATGCCGGCCTCGGCAAGGACAGGGTCACGACCGGCACGGGCGCCGACTACGTCGTGCTCGGGGATGGTGGTTCCGATACGGCCGATGGCGGTAAGGGCATCGATACCGTGTCCGTCGACCGCAAGACCGCGACGATGGCTCTCACTTTCGAGGCGACCGGTGCCTCCGCCAAGATCAGCGATGGCACGACGCTGAACAACTTCGAGACGATCGAAGTGTCCTTCGGCTCGGGCAGTGACGTCGTGAAATCGGTCGGTTCGGCCAGCAGTGTGCGTTTCTATGGTTTTGCCGGCAACGATACGCTGATCGGCACCGCCGGCGGCGACGTGCTCGATGGCGGTGCGGGCAATGACAAACTCACCTCCGGTGCCGGCAACGATAGCCTGTACGACACCGGCGGCACCAACACGATCAATGCCGGCGACGGCAACGACGTGGTGCGCGTCGGCGACCTCGGTTCGTCGATCGGCCACAACACGGTCGATCTCGGCACCGGCAATGACAGCTTCTATCGCACGGCCTCCACCGGCAAGCTCACGCTCAACGGCGGTACGGGCACCGACTTCGCTTCCATCGATTTCAGCAAATACGCTTCGGGCATCACCTTCAAGGTGGCACCGAGCGTTGTCGTCGCCGGTACGCCCGTGACGGTGACGAGCATTGAGCGCATCGCCCTCTACGGCGGTGCGGGCAACGACGTCTTTACTGGCGGGGCGCTGAGTGACGAACTTCGTGGCGGTGCGGGCAACGATACGCTGACCGGCGGTGCAGGCAACGACTTCCTCTCGGGCGACGCCGGCAACGACACGCTGCGCGGCGGCGACGGCAACGATACGCTCTACGGTGACGGCCTCAACCGCACGGGCGGCAAGGACAAGCTCTATGCCGACGCCGGCAACGACACCGTCTATGCCGGGATCGGCGATCTTGCCGACGGCGGTATCGGGACCGACGTTCTCGACCTCGACGTCGCCGAACAGACGAAGGACATCACCTTCACGTTCACCACCGGCAAGGTGATCGTCGATGCCACGACCAACTTCAACGCTTTCGAGGCGCTGGTCTATGACGGCTCCAAGGGCAAGGACACGGTCACCGGCGGCAGCCTGCACGACAAGCTCTACGGCAATGCCGGCAACGACGTGCTGCATGGTGCCGGCGGCAACGACCGTCTTGAAGACGGTGCGGGTAGCGACCAGCTGTTCGGGGATATCGGCGACGACACGCTTGTCCGTACCGAATTCACCGGCAAGGATATCTTCGACGGCGGCACAGGCACGGATACGCTGATGTTCTACGACGGCCCGACCTCCGTTGTGCTCGATCTCGAAAGCCAGGCGAAGAACAAGGGCCTTGCTCTCGGCCTGACCGTCAAGGGCATCGAGATCATCCACGGCAGCAGCGCCGACGACGACATCAAGGGCGATGCGAGCAACAACACGTTCTACGGCGGCGACGCCGATGACGTGCTGCATGGGCGCGGCGGCAATGACGTGCTCGTCGGCGGTGCGGGCGACGACTGGCTGACCGGCGGCACCGGCAATGACCAGTTCGTCTTCGCCAGTGCCGGCCGGGATGGCGAAGGTGACGTCATTACCGACTTCACCCGCGGCCAGGACAAGCTGATGATCGACCGCAGCGACTATGGCATCGCGTCCGGCGACGCGACTGTGACGCTCATCGTCGGTGCCGATCCGGTGGCGACCTCGAGCAAGGGTACGTTCCTGTTCGAAAGCGACAACGGCCGCCTCTGGTTCGATTCGGATGGCAAGGGCCTGGAAGCGGACCTTGAACTGGTCGCGACGCTGCAGGGCATCAAGACCCTGTCGACCAGCGACTTCGGTTTCCTCTGATCCCAGGAAACCGAAAACCCTCCCCGGTTCACCGGGGAGGGTTTTTGCATTCAGGGCGCCAGATGGGCGAAGGCGGCGACGACTTCTTCATAGACCTTGCGCTTGAAAGGCACGATGAGCTCGGGCAGCTCCCGCATCTTCTTCCAGCCCCACGCGTCGAATTCCGGCTCGTGACCACCTGGCGGCGGGTTGATGGCAATCTCGCTTTCGGCTCCGTCGAAGCGGAAGGCATACCAGCGCTGGGTCTGGCCGCGGAATTTTCCCTTGAGGCCGATGCCGATCAGGTGCTCCGGCAGGTCGTAGTTGATCCAGCGCCCAGCATCGGCAAGCAGCGTGACGCTCTTCATGCCGGTTTCCTCGTAGAGCTCGCGATAGGCGGCTTTCAGCGGATCCTCGCCCTTGTCGATACCGCCCTGCGGCATCTGCCAGAGCTGCGGCGAGCCGTCATACTCGGAATTGCCGATGGCGATGCGGCGGCCGGCCCACACCGCATTGTCCGCATTCAGCACCATGATGCCGACGCAGGGGCGGTAGGGCAGGTCCTCTGCCCGGATCACCCTGTCCTTGTCCTTGCCCATCCGAATCTTCCTATTGCTTCTTGGCGAGGATATCCGCGAGCGACGCGACGCCGACGATTTCGATGCCGCGGCTGCCCGCTTCCTCGCACCATTCGCGAATAGCGTCCACACTTTCATCGAAGGCTGAGGCGACACCGATGGCCGTGCCGTTGCGCCTCGCGATGCGCTCCAGCTCGTCCAGCTTCTTCAGAACCGATGCACGCGACAGGTCGGCGTCGAGCTGGAGATCGGCAAAGGCATGCGGCGCCTCGACGGTGCCGGCGATGGTACCGGACAGCGACTGTGCCGAACTGCCGTCGTCAAGGAAGAGCAGGCCGCGGCTGGCGACATCGCGGATGACGGGCTCCAGCGCATCGGCATCGGACAGGAAGCGCCCACCCATGAAGTTCACGATGCCCGTATAGTTGGTGGTCTTCGCCATGGCGCGGTGCAACTCGGCAAGGTTCTTGGCCTCGCCGAGATCCGTGCGCAGCGTGTGCGGGCCGGGGTCGTTTTCCGGGTAGTCGAACGGCTCGAACGGCACCTGCAGCAGGATTTCGTGGCCGTTGCGGCGTGCTTCCTGCATCCAGCGAGGCAGGCTGTTGCCGCTGGCGGCGAAAGCCAGCGTGACTTCGCCGGGCAGTTGTTTGAGGGCGCGCTGCGTGCCCGTCTGGCTGAGGCCGAGGCCGCCGACGACGATGGCGATGCGCGTGCCGCGCGCACCCGACCACGGCCGGGCATACTGGTCCATCGGCCGGGTGCCGTCGAGGCCGATGACGGGGATCTTCCCGTCGGACGTATCCTCGAGCAGGTCCTCGTTCGGAAAGGCGGCGGTGCGCTGATCCTGCCCGACGCGGCTCGCCTCGATGATCAGTGGTCCATTACCGCTGCGCGTGCCGGGCTTGTAGGTGCGCACGACATTACCGTCGTCGGTGAGGGTCTCCTCGACGCGTCCGCCCGAAAGGCCCGATGTGCGCGGCACGCGCTCCCTGTCGGCTACGGCGACCTTCTGGTCGGCCTTGCCCTCGGTCTGGCTGTTGCTGGCGGTTTCGTCTGCGGGTGCCGGCAGCGGCGTGGTGAGGAGGCCGCTCGGCGCCATCGCCGTCCAGCCGGAAAAGCCGAGCAGGCCGGCGACGGCGACGGCAAACACGGCATTGCCGGCGGGGAACCGCGATGGTCCCGCCGATTGCGGCCTTTCCTTGCGGTTCTGGCCGAGCGGTGCGTGAATGTCTGTGCCCAAGGTCAGTCTGCGCCGGCCGGAAGCTGCATGAGGAAACCCGGGCCCGTGTGGTGACAGGCCCGGATGAAGCGGATCAGTTCTTCAGTTCTGCCTTTTCCGGATTGGCCGGGAAGGCCTTGTCGGTCTTCTGGCCGCGCAACAGTTCCAGCGCGTACTGAAGCTGTACGTCGTCCTTGGCTTCCGGCGGCACGTATGCTGCGGAACCGGAGCCCTGCTCCGTTTCGCTCTGGCCCTGGATATGACCGCGCAGGCTGGATTCGCCAGCGGTTTCCAGCTTGCCCTGCAGCTCGGCCGGCAGCGGCTGTTCGACCGTGATGTCGGGGGTGATGCCCGTTCCCTGGATCGATTTGCCCGACGGCGTGTAGTAGAGCGCGGTCGTCAGGCGCAGCGCGCCGGCATCGCCCATCGGGATGATGGTCTGGACCGAGCCCTTGCCGAAGGACCGCGTGCCGAGAACGGTGGCGCGGCGCAGATCCTGCAGCGCACCCGCGACGATTTCCGACGCCGAGGCCGAACCGCCATTGACCATGACGATGACCGGCTTGCCGTCGGTGATGTCGCCCGGCGTCGCGTTGAAGCGGCGGGTTTCGTCCTCGTTGCGACCGCGCGTCGAGACCACCTCGCCGCGTTCCAGGAAGGCGTCGGAGACGTTGATCGCCTGATCGAGCAGACCGCCCGGATTGAGGCGAAGATCGAGCACGTAGCCCTTCAGCTTGTCGGCGGGAACCTCTTCCTTGATTTTCTCGATCGCGGCTTCGAGGTCGTCATAGGTCTTTTCCGTGAACGAGATGACGCGGAGATAACCGACATCCCCCTCGACGCGGGACTTGACGGCCTTCACGGCGATGATGTCGCGCATGATGGTGAGTTCGATCGGTTTGTCGGCGCCCTTGCGAATCAGCGTCAGCTTGATCGGCGTGTTGACCGCGCCGCGCATCTTCTCGACGGCTTCCTCCAGCTTCAAACCGCGCACATCGGCGCCGTCGATCTTGGAAATGAAGTCGCCGGCGAGAACGCCCGCGCGGGCAGCCGGCGTGTCGTCGATCGGCGTGATGACCTTGACGAGCTCGTCTTCCATCGTGACCTCGATGCCGAGACCGCCGAATTCGCCGCGCGTCTGGGTGCGCATGTCGTCGGCGTCCTTGGCATTCATGTAGGACGAATGCGGGTCGAGCGACGTGAGCATGCCGTTGATGGCATTCTCGATCAGCTGGTCTTCCTTCGGCGGCGTCACATATTGCGCGCGCACGCGCTCGAACACGTCACCGAAGATGGAAAGCTCGCGATAGGTCGACGAGCCGGCGGCTTCGGCGGGCAGCGTTGCCGTGTTGATGACGCTCATGGCCGTCGCACCCATGAGTGCACCGACGAGAACGAGTGAAGCCCTACGAATCATTGCGTGCCTTTCCAGAATATTTGGCGGACCACCACGGCTGGGAATCAACCGGCTTTCCGTTCTTTCGGAATTCAATGTAGAGTGTCGGCTTGTCTGTTTCCAGCGTCAAAGCGTTGACACTCGCGACCCTTTTTTCACCCATCACGGCGAGCGGTTCACCCGCCACGACGAACTGACCTTCCCGCACGTTCACCTTGTCCATGCCCGACAGCACCAGATGGTAGCCCTCGCCGGCATTCAGGATGATCATGCGCCCATAGCTGCGAAACGTTCCGGCAAAGACGATCCACCCGTCCGACGGCGCCGTGACGAGAGCGCCCGCATTCGTCGCCAGCGTCATGCCCTGCGATTCGTGGCCGGTGCCGTCCGCTTCGCCGAACCGGCGCAGCACATCGCCTGCCGCTGGATAATCGAGTTTCGCCTGCAATTCCTGAAATTCATATGCCGGAGCAATGCGGTTTTTGTCGGGCACGCTGTCGCGGGCGAGTGCCCTGGCCTTTTCGCGCTCGGCTTCCGTCTGGTTGCGCCGTTCCTCTTCCTGCGACTTCGCGAGAGCTGCGGCATCGCGCACGGACGTGATCTCGCGTTCGAGGCCGCCGATAAGGCCCTCGAGACTGGTCGCGCGTGCCGCCAATTCCTCGGCGCGGCGACGCTCGGCGGCGAGCGTGCGGCCGTTCGTGCTGGCAAGCGCTTCGTTTTCGGCAATCAGCAATTCGGAACGCTTTTCCTCCTCGACGCGCAACTGCATGGCGTCGGCCAGTTCCGTACGCTCGCGGTCGATATCGCTCTTTATGTCCATCAGAGCGGAGAGGTCGTCGATGAGTTCGTTCGTCTCCTTGCGGATGCCGGGCACGACGGCGCCGAGCAGGATGGCGCTGCGCACCGAAGAGAGCGCGTCGTCCGGCGTCACCAGCAAAGCGGGCGGAGGATTGCGGCCCATGCGCTGAAGGGCAGCAAGCACTTCGGCGAGAAGGCCACGGCGATCGTGCAGCGAGGCGCGCACGCCCGCTTCCCGCTCGCGCATGCCCTCCAGCCGCTTTTCTCCGGCCAGGATCTTCTCTTCCATGTCCTTGCGCATCGCTGCCGATTTCAGGATTTCGTCGCGCAGGTTCTGGCGTGACTTGTCGAGCTTGGCGATTTCGGCTTCTAGCGCCTTGGTCTTCTCGTCCGAGACGGTGATCGACTGGGACAGTGTTTCCAGTTCGCGGCGTGTGCTGTCGCGACGCAGCGAAAGTGCTGCGGCTGGGTCGAGTTCGGCCTTCGGCAGGGAACCGGTCGTGACGGCGGCCTCGTTCGGCTCGGCGTGGACGGAATGAGGCAGGAGGGCAAGCGACAGCACAGCCGACAGCAGCGCCGGCCGCAGCAGGCGGCTGACATCTCCACCGGGATAGGCTTTGCCGGTTTTCCTCATCGTTTCCCAAAAATCCGTTCTGACCGCTCTATGCTGATTTGGCGTTTTCGCCAAGAAATCCTGCGGCCTGAAGATCCCTTGGACAGAAGAGCGCCAAAAATACGGCCTCTGCTATCCTGAACTTTGGGGCTTGCGCGGCGATGGTGTCAGCTGCGGTGATAGGGATGGCCGGAGAGAATGGTGACGGCGCGATAAAGCTGCTCGGCGAGCAGGATGCGCACGAGCTGGTGCGGCCAGGTCATCTTGCCGAGGCAGAGCGTTGCGTCGGCGCGGTCGTAAAGCGCCGGATCGAGCCCGTCGGCGCCGCCGATGGCGATCATCAGTTCGCGTTTTCCGGCATCGCGGAAGCCGCCGAGGAGCGTGGCGAAACCGGGCGAATCGAGCGACTTGCCGCGCTCGTCGAGCAGGATCAGCACGGCGCCGTCGGGCAGCGCCTTTTCCAGCATTGCCGCTTCCTCGCGCTTGCGGGTCTCGGCATTGCCGGCACGGCTTTCACCGACTTCGGCCATTTTGCCGAGTTCGAGGCCGATGGCGGGACCGGCCTTGGCGAAACGATCGATATAGCGGGCCGCAAGATCCTTCTCAGGGCCGGCCTTCAGCCGTCCAACCGCAAAAAGTCCAACCCGCATCGCCAGAAGCCCTGTCCGTTCGGGTGGCGCTTCAGCGGCGCCACCGTGTTTCCTCGCCAGACAGGCGCCCGGCGTCTTATCGCGTTTAGTGAACCGTGCCGTCTTCCATCTCGGGAGCCGCCCACATCCGTTCGATGTTGTAGAACTCCCGGATCTCCGGCCGGAACACATGGACGATGATATCGCCCGTGTCGATGAGCACCCAGTCGCCGGCTTCAAGGCCCTCGACGCGGGCATTGCCCAGGCCTTCGTCCTTCATGTCGGAGATGAGGTGGTCGGCAATCGCCATGACATGACGGTTCGAGCGTCCGGACACGACCACCATGTAGTCGCCCAGCGCCGATTTACCGGCAATGTTGATCGTGACGATATCTTCTGCCTTCGAGTCCTCGAGGCTAGCGAGGACCAGGTGAAGGGCACGGTCGGCGGCATCGTCGCTGCGGCCCGCGCTCCTGGAGAAAACGCCGATGACGTTTCCCTTTGCGTGCGCTGTTGTCAGGTTCGTTCCTTTCCGTAAAACAGGTCAAGCACGTCTCGTGCCGGTATATGTCGTCCCCGGCACCTACTAAATGTAGGCACCAATGGTTACCACTTTCAAGACGTCACTTCTGATGGATGGTTTTCTCTAGCATTTTGCGTGTGCGCAGTGCCGTGGAACTGAGAGGCGAGCGCGGTCCGTGGATGAAGGTCCAGGCGGGCGCCCGGCGGCCCGGCAGGCTCATCGCGTCCTCCTCGTCGACGCGGGCATAGTCGAAGGTCTTTGCCATACGCGAAGAGAGGTAGGCGAGCGTCGAGCCCGGCCGGTCGATGACGGCTATGGGGAAGGTGCCGGCGATCTTCTGCCAGTTCTGCCATTTGTGGAAGGTCTTCAGATTGTCGGCGCCCATGATCCAGACGAAGTTCACACCACGATTCAAGGCCTGCACGCGCTCCAAGGTCTTGGCCGTATAGCTCTGGCCGAGTCGCTTTTCGAAGGCTGTGACCTTGACGCGAGGGCTTGGCGCAATCGCCTCGCTGAGACGGATGCGTTCGGCGAGCGGTGCCAATTCCCTATGATCTTTCAGCGGGTTGCCAGGCGTCACCATCCACCAGAGCTGGTCGAGGCCAAGGCGGCGCAGCGCGGTTTCGGCAACCAGCGCATGGCCCTGATGCGGCGGGTTGAACGAGCCGCCGAACAGGCCGACGGCCATGCCCTTCTCGACATGCGGCATCCTCAGATAGCGTGTCTCAACCGCGTCTGCCGTCACGTCAGGGCCGCACCTGTCCGGTGCCGCGCACCCGGTATTTGAACGAGGTGAGCTGCTCGACGCCGACGGGGCCGCGCGCATGCATTTTCCCGGTCGCAATGCCGATCTCGCCACCCATGCCGAACTCGCCGCCATCGGCGAACTGGGTGGAGGCATTGTGCAGCAGGATGGCCGAATCGATCTCGGTGAAGAAACGCTCGACCACGTCGGGGTCCTCGGCGATCACCGCTTCCGTATGGGCGGAGGACCAGCGGTTGATATGGTCGATCGCACCCGAAATGCCGTCGACCAGCGAAACGGAAATGATCGCGTCGAGATACTCCGTCGACCAGTCCGATTCATCTGCCGCGACGAGATTGCCGATACGGGCGCGGATCTCGTCCGTCGCGCGCACCTCGCATCCGGCGGCCAGCAGGCCTTCGACGAGCTGCGCGAGATGCGTCTCGGCGACGGCGCGGTCGATCAGCAAGGTTTCGGCGGCGCCGCAAATGCCGGTGCGGCGCATTTTTGCGTTCACGACGATCTTCTTCGCCATCTCCAGGTCGGCCGATTTGTCGACATAGATATGGCAGAGACCTTCGAGATGGGCGAAGACCGGCACGCGTGCCTCGCTCTGCACGCGCGCGACGAGGCTTTTGCCGCCGCGCGGCACGATGACGTCGATCGATCCGTTGAGGCCGGACAGCATGGCGCCGACGGCGGCACGGTCGGTCACCGGCACATATTGAATGGCGTGTTCCGGCAGACCGGCGGCCTTGAGACCGGCGGCGAGGCAGGAATGGATCGCCTGCGATGAATTCACGCTGTCCGAACCGCCGCGCAGGATCACGGCATTGCCGGCCTTGAGGCACAGCGCGCCGGCATCGGCCGTCACGTTCGGGCGGCTTTCGTAGATCACGCCGATGACGCCGAGCGGCGTTCGCACGCGCTCGATATGCAGGCCGTTCGGTCGATCCCATTCGGCGATGATGTCGCCGACCGGGTCCTTGAGATCGGCGATATCACGGATCGCGGCGGCGATGCCGTCGATGCGCTCGGCGGTCAGCGTCAGCCGATCGATGAAGGAGGCGGCGACGCCGCTTTCGCGGGCATTGGCGAGATCGATCGCGTTGGCCGCGAGGATGGCCTCGCGGTTGGCGAAGATTTCGGCCGCCATGGCTTCGAGCGCGCGGTTCTTCTCAGCGGCCGTGGCAATGGCCAAGGGGCGGGCGGCGGCGCGGGCATTACGGCCGATCTCGGCCATCAGGGCGTCGATGTCGGTCTTGACCTGATCAAGCATGGCTCACGTCCTTTCCCGCCTCCGCGGTGGATGCGGCAAGGCCGGTTACCACGAGGTCGTCCCTGTGCACCATCGCGGCGCGGCCGGCATAGCCGAGGATTTCGGCGATATCAGCGGATTTCTTGCCGACGATCAGCCTGGCTTCATCCGCATCGTAGCCCGCAAGGCCACGGGCGATCTCGCGCCCATTCGTGCCGTAAATGGAAACCGTATCGCCGCGCGAGAACGTACCCCAGACGCCGCGCACGCCAGCGGGCAGCAGGCTTTTTCCCGCACTCAGCGCGGTTTCCGCGCCGGCATCGATCTCCAGCCGACCGGCCGGCTGCAACTGCCCGGCAATCCACGTCTTGCGTGCCGTGACGGGCGAGCCCGAAGGCGCAAACCACGAGGAGCGTGCGCCCTCTTCGATGGCGCGCAGGGGATGATCGACCTTGCCGGAGGCGATGATCATGGCGCAGCCTGCGCCCGTCGCGATCTTGCCGGCATCGATCTTGGTGCGCATGCCGCCGCGCGACAGTTCCGACGCCGCACCACCCGCCATCGCCTCGATCTCGGGCGTGATGGCGTCGATGGTTTCGAGGAAACGTGCGTTTGGGTCGAGATGCGGCGGCGCCGTATAGAGGCCGTCGATATCGGAGAGCAGCACGAGCAGGTCTGCCCCCGTCATCGTGGCAACGCGGGCGGCGAGGCGATCGTTGTCGCCATAGCGGATTTCCGTCGTTGCGACCGTATCGTTCTCGTTGATGATCGGCACGGAGCCGAGCTTCAAAAGCTGGTTGATCGTCGCGCGCGCATTGAGATAGCGGCGGCGCTCTTCCGTATCGCCGAGCGTCAACAGGATCTGGCCGGCGACGATACCGTCGGACGACAGGCTTTCCGACCAGGCGCGCGCCAGCGCGATCTGACCGACAGCGGCCGCGGCCTGGCTTTCCTCGAGCTTCAAGGCGCCCGAGGGCACCTTCAGCACGGAGCGGCCGAGCGCGATGGCGCCGGAGGAGACGACGAGCACATCCGTGCCGCCGGCCTTCAGCGCGGCGATGTCCTTGCACATCGCATCGAGCCAGGTTTTCTTGAGGCCCGTGGCGCGGTCCACGAGCAGGGCCGAGCCGATCTTGATCACAATCCGGCGGTGTTTTCCGAGCGGTTTGCGGTTCTTCGTCATCTCAGTCGTCGGACCCGGCATTCTTCGATTGAACGATGATGTCGCGTACGGCGCGCAGCGCGCCGACCATGCCGACATTGGCAACGGCGGAAAGCTGCAGCACCGGCTGGCCGCAGGCCTTTTGCAGCGCCTTGGTCTTCTTCTTCAGCTCGTCCTCGTCGAGAAGGTCGATCTGCGACAGCGCCACGATCTCCGGCTTGTCGGTGATGCCGCCGCCATAGGCTTCCAGCTCGTGTTTGACCGTCTTGTAGGCCTTGCCGACATCCTCTTCCTGTGCGGAGACAAGATGCAGCAGCACGCGCGTGCGCTCGACATGGCCGAGGAAGCGGTCGCCGAGGCCCACACCGTCATGCGCGCCCTCGATGAGGCCGGGAATGTCGGCGAAGATGAATTCGCTGCCGTCGATCGTCGCCACGCCGAGGTTCGGGTGCAGCGTCGTGAAGGGATAGTTGGCGATCTTCGGCCGGGCGCGGGTGCAGGTGGCGAGGAAGGTCGACTTGCCGGCATTCGGCAGGCCGACAAGGCCGGCATCGGCGATCAGCTTCAGCCGCAGCCAGAGGGTCTTCTCGTCCCCTTCGAGGCCCGGATTGGCCCAGTTCGGCGCCTGGTTTGTCGCCGACTTGAAATGCGCGTTGCCGAAGCCGCCATTGCCGCCGGCGGCGAGCTTGAAGCGCTGCCCCTCGGCCACCATGTCGATGATCAGCGTCTCGTTGTCTTCCTCGAAGATCTGCGTGCCGACGGGCACCTTCAGCGTCACCGAGGCACCGTTTGCGCCCGTGCGGTTGCGGCCCATGCCGTGCGTGCCGGTCGAGGCCTTGAAATGCTGCTGGAAGCGGAAATCGATCAGCGTGTTGAGGCCGTTGACGGCCTCCACCCACACATCGCCACCGCGTCCGCCGTCGCCGCCGTCGGGTCCGCCGAATTCGACGAATTTTTCACGGCGGAACGAGACAGCCCCTGCCCCGCCGTCGCCGGACCGGATATAGACTTTTGCTTCGTCCAGGAACTTCATCGGCTCGCCGTTCGCTTTATTCTGTTCAACATGCTCATTTTGCCGTCTTCGATATAGCCGCTTCCCGCAGAGGTCAAAGACTATCGTGAAATTCGTCAGCTATAACATCCAGTACGGCATCGGTCTCGACGATCGCCTCGACCTGCCGCGCATCGTCTCCTCGATCCACGGCGCCGATGTCATCGCCTTGCAGGAGGTGACCCGCAACTTTCACCTCAATGGCGGCATCGACATGGTCGCCGAATTGCAGACCCTGCTTGCCAACCATTATTCCGCCTTCTGGCCGGCCTGCGATCTCGATGCGGGCTCCGCCATCGAAAAGGGCCGGGTGGTCAACCGCCGCTTCCAGTTCGGCAACATGATCTTTTCCCGCTGGCCGATCCTGTCGACCCGCCTCATCCCGCTGCCGCGCACCCGCACGCTCGACAAGCTGAACCTCCAGCGCGGTGCCACCGAAGCGGTGATCGCTACACCGGGCGGTCCGCTCCGGGTCTATTCCGTGCATCTCGACCATGTCCATCGTGACGAGCGCATCGCGCAGATCCGCTATCTCAAGGACCGCGCCCAGCTTTATAGCGTCGAGGGCGGTGCGATTTCCGGCGCCCATGAATTCGGCCTGTCCGAACCGCCGGTTCCGGAGGACTATGTCCTGATGGGCGACTTCAACATGGTGCCGGAATCACCGGAATATTGCGAAATGGCCGGCGCCGTCGACGCGCTCTACGGCCGCCAGATCCGCGCCACCAATCCCGTCGATGCGCTGGCCGGCCTCGGCAAGCGCCATGCGGCGAGCTTCAGCTGGATCAACCCGAAGGATCATGCCGACCGCATGTTCCTCGACTACTGTTTCCTCAGCCACGGCCTCGTGGAGCGCCTGACGGATGCTTGGGTGGATGAGACCGCATTCGGCTCCGACCATATGCCCGTCTGGTTCGAATTGTCGTAAAACCGGGGCGGATCTCTCCGCCCCGATCGATATCAATGCCGCGGGACGGCCGGGTGGAAATCGCCCGGCGCCAGCAGCGTTTCGATATGCGGCACCATTGCCCCGCGGGCGGTGCTGAAGATGTCGCTGCAGCCGGTGATGCGGAAGCCCGCCTTTTCCTGCACCCGAAGAGAGGCCAGGTTGTCGGCGAAGACACCGGAATGGATTTCCGTGCCCGGCATGCGCATCAGGAAGCGCGCGGTCGCCGCATGCACCGCCTCGCTCATATAGCCGCGCCGCCAGTAGAAGCGGTTCAGCCAATAGCCGATTTCCCAGCCTTGGCGCCGCTTCTCGAAGGAAACGCAGCCGATATGCACGTCGTCATCCGCGGTGATGGCGAAGGCCCAGCCCTCGTTGAGGTCGGTGGTCATCACCGAAAGCCATTCGGTGGCATCCTGCCGGTCATACGGGGCGGGGACACGCGCCAGCATGCGCGAGACCTGGAAATCGGCAAGCGACTGGGCGATCGCATCCGCATCCGACATGCGGTGCGGACGAAGCGTCAGGCGGGCCGTCGTGATGGTCGGGCAGGGGCCGGGACCGGTGACATGCGTCCGCTCGATGGGGGTCTGCATGGCGTTCATCGCATGCCCCCCCAGCTCTTCAGCGAGACCCAGGTCTTGCGGTCGAGCCTGTACCATTCGACGGGCACCATGCCGCCGACGGCAAGGCTCTGCACCATGCCGGTCGCCTGGAACTGGAAGCCGCACTTCTGGATGACACGCCGCGAGGGGATGTTCATGACCCGGCAGCGCGCATCGATCTGGTCGACGTCGCGGGTGCGGAAGACCATATCGATCAGCGCATGCGCTGCTTCCGTGACGTAGCCCTGGTTCCAGTAGGGTTCGCCCAGCCAGTAACCGAGTTCGACGGTGCGTCCGTCTTCGTGTGGTTCGATGCCGCAGCAACCGAGGAAGGCGCCGTTGTCGGCTTTCGTAATGGCATAGACGCACTTGCCAATCGCGCCGGCGCGTGTGCGTCGCACGAAATCAGCGGCATCCGCAACCGTATAGGGGTGCGGCATGCGGGCGACCATGTTGGCGATATTGGCGTTGTTGGCGAGATGGGCAAGGGCGTCGATGTCGTCTTCGTGCGGGGCTCTCATGACGAGCCGCGGCGACAGTAAGATCGGGCAATCGGTCCTCGACCGGTCAGGCCTCAGCCTTTCCTGGGGAGACCTTGATTGGTCTTCCCGCAACAACTCGGTTTGCATGTTCAGTCCTCCAGAACGAAAAAGGGAGATAAGGTCTTGCCTCATCTCCCTTTTTCTTCTTCAGGCCTGAAACCTGTAGCGCCAGCCGGGTCGATGAGACGCCGGCTGTTTTAGAGCGCTACCGGCTTATTCCGCTGCTTCCGCTTTCGGGGCTACAGACACGTAAATGCGACCGTTGGCCTTCGTACGGAAATTCACATTGCCAGCTGTCAGAGCGAAGATCGTGTGATCCTTGCCGAGGCCGACATTGGCACCGGGATGCCACTGCGTGCCGCGCTGACGGACGATGATGTTGCCTGCGAGGACGGCTTCGCCGCCGAACTTCTTCACGCCGAGGCGCTTGGACTGGGAATCGCGACCGTTGCGCGAGGAGCCGCCAGCTTTTTTGTGTGCCATGGGAGTTCTCCTTTACCTGTCCGGATTATTCGGCTGCGGCTTCGGCGGCGTCAGACTTCTTGGAAGCCTTCTTGGCCTTGCCGGCGCCAGCGATGTCGATGATGCGGACAGTCGTGTTGTGCTGACGATGACCGCGCGAACGCTTCGAGTTCTGGCGACGGCGCTTCTTGAAGGCGATAACCTTCTTGGCGCGGCCATGCTCGACGACTTCTGCGGTGACGACGGCGCCTTCGACGAAGGGCGCGCCGATCGTTGCATCGGCGCCAACGCCGACCATCAGCACTTCGGTGAATTCGATCTTCGCACCAGCGTCGCCCGACAGCTTTTCAATCGTCAGAACGTCGTTGGCGGCCACGCGGTACTGCTTACCGCCGGTCTTGATGACTGCGAACATTTTATATCCTTTCATGTTCGTGCCGGCTCTTTGTCCCAAAGGGCAAGGCCGTCTTTTTATCAGTCGCGGGAATGACGATGCATTGGCGCATCGCCGGCTCAAGGAGGTCCAGGCAGGCGGCGCTTGAAATCCAAGGCCGAAAGCGCAAAGAACCTTCGTAGCGGCACAAGTGAGACCTATGCCACTGCACCTTGCGCAATAGGTGAGCCGCCGGAAACTGTCAAGGGATTTCCCGTCACCATGACAAAGAGATGAATTTTCTCGCCCTTCGCCCCCTTGCGCCCCCGCCCGACACCCGCTATGTACCGCCCCGCGCTGCACAAGCGCCGACCAGTTAAGCGGAGAGGTGGCTGAGTGGTCGAAAGCACCGCACTCGAAATGCGGCATACGGGCAACCGTATCGTGGGTTCGAATCCCACCCTCTCCGCCACAAACCATAAGCTATTGAAAATTAAGTATCTTTATGGGCAGAATATTAGCCCTGTGTACCGCTCATGTGGGCCACGGTTTCAAACGAGAAGTTTGGTACGACGCCCGTTCTGAGGTGTCAACAATTTGAATGCCTCGCCGGAGACAGTCGGTCCCGGTTTCCGTATCATCAGCTCACAACGATGGTCACGCCCGCCGTCACCGCCGCTTCGGTTGAATCTCCCGCCGACACCCACACGTGATACGTTCAGGCCTTCAACACCTTGTCGCCGATCCGACCGGTGTCCGAATCGAAGGTCGCGCCGATAGGAAGCGAGCCGAACAGCAAGAACGACACGATCGGGCCAGTGTTTCCGGCAACGATCGGGCGGAGATCGAGCGCAGCCCCCGCCGCCATAGATGCCTCCCCCGCTATGACAATCTACAGCCGGCGGGCGTTTCCGGAGGTATCGGAATTGTCGGCGTCGAAGTCGCAGCAGTCGACGGCAGCACACCGGACGACGACGACCGCCAGACGATTTCGGCAACGTGGACCGGCACGGCAACGACGCGGCTGAGTAGGAGTGCAGCACCGCGGATAATTCGATGCCATCCTCTCCCCAATCCGGAACCTAAGCAGCGATTTTTTCGATGAGCGCCTTCCACTATGTCGTCGGGTAGATCGACTTTTCCTTCGCATATCCCTCGAAAACTTGAACCAGATGCAACTTCGAATCCGAGTCGATTCGTGCTGGCTTAGATTGCAGTTGATGCGGCATATCAAAATGCGGGAAACGGTTCGCGTTTGGATCAGGGCTGTAGTCGCCGCCAGCCATCTTCCAGATATGCTCCCGCGCCTGAATTGCGGCCTGTGTCACGCGTGCCAGCACTATCTTCATGCTCGGCTCGTCAATGCGTAGTCCCTTGCCTGACAGGAAGTCGTCGGCGAACGTCCGCATTCGCTCGTCGCTGCGTTCCAACATCGTCTGGAGTACCTGCCGGGTTTTCTCAGTATCGCTCCCCAGCAGTATGATCTGCACCTTCTTCGGCTGGTGTCGCGCTTGGTCGAGCAGGAGCATCGAGAGCGGCATTCTGGACGGATTGTCCTGATGTTGTGCGACAAGGCTCCTGTATGTCTCGCCACCGATCGCAGCCGCCTACTTTTCGTTCAGGCTCTGCACTCCCGCGCGCAACAGCCGCCACCGCTCCTCGACTTCCTCCAGTACTTGCGCATGCGGGATCTTCGCCGCGGCAGGGTCGCGGGTGCCTAGGCTGACTTTCTCCTCAACCTTGCCGACGAGAGCTGGAGAGCATCTGGGACGCGCTTTCGGAACTGAAAGATACCTGTCTTGGGATGCTTGGATGGACGCGACATTAAGAGAACCATGTCTACCACCTTTGTGTACCACTCGGCCCATTAAGAAAGACGCCTATTCTCCAGCGCCTTCGGGATTTCCAGCGGGTTCCGAAGGATTTCTCATAAAGCCCCCTCTCTTCGCCACAACTAAGTCATTGATTTTATATCAAAACCTTGCGTAATTCGAGTAGGAGTGTGGGTATGGCTCTTCCATCGGGCTGTCAACCATCGAATATCAGGGTGATTCGCTCACCGCTTCGTCATGCGTCGGCGCTCATCCGATGCGCGCCGACGCATGACCAGAAAAGTACCGCCATCAACGGGCTGCAACCCTCCGGCGGTCTTTTTGAGGTATGTTCGATACTTGTACGGAAGGGGCCAAACCGTCCGTATCATTAAAATCCCGCTCCGCCGGCGCGGGATTGGGCAAGAAGAACCGGAGCTGCTAGCGCCGGTTCCGAATACCGTGAAGCCGTCCGCTGCTACAGCAGGAAATAACCCTTAGAGAGGGTGAGGGCGTCATCAAGGTGAATGGTGAAGTCGGCCTGGCCGTCGCCGTTCGTGTCTCCGTAGATGTAGGTGTCAGATTTCGCTTTGTCGTAGCGAAGTTCTCCGGCCTTCTTCGAAAAGGCTTTCGTATCGATGAACGTGAAGGCATCGTCCTTTGTCGTGGAAACCTTGGCATCAATGCCGGAAAGATCGATCCGGTCGCCGCCTGCACCGTCGAAGTCGAAGATCGTATCTCGGCCAGAAGCTGCAACAGTCGAGTCCGTCACCGACTTGAAGATGAAGATGTCCTTACCCGTGCCGCCGTAAAGGTCGTCCGCACTGCCCGCGCCATATAGCTTATCGTTGCCGGCCAGGCCTTTCAGAACGTCGTTGCCAGCCCCGCCGGTTAGCGTATCGGCCTCGGCCGTGCCTACGAGCGTGCCGCCCTTCGGCGCGGCCTTCAAAGCCTCACCCTTAACGTCGGTGACGGTGATCTTCAGCACCTGCGTGTCGATCAGCTTACCAGTATCGGTCGCCCTGACCGTTACGTCGTAGACGTTGTTTTTGCCTGCATCCTTGGCAGCCTCGTAATCTGGGGCCGACTTGAACGACAGGGCTCCCGTCTTCGTGTCCACCTTGAACAGCGCCTTGTCGGCTCCGCCGGAGATCGCCCATGCGACGGCACCCTTTTCCGGGTCGGTCGCCTTCAGCGTCGTCACGGCCGTCTTGTTCTCCGCGACCTTCAGCGACGACGACGTGGTGATGACCGGAGCTTCGTTGACATTGGTCACCGCGACCTTCAGCGCCTGTGTGTCAATCAGCTTGCCGGCATCCGTCGCCTTGACCGTCACGTCATAGATTCCGTCCTTGTTGGCGTCTTTCTTCGCCTCGAAGTCCGGGGCCTTAATGAAGGAAAGCACACCCGTCTTGGCATCGACTTTGAACAGCGCCTTGTCTGCTCCGCCGGAGATCGCCCATGTGACGGCACCCTTTTCCGGGTCGGTCGCCTTCAGCGTCGTCAACGCCGTCTTGTTCTCCGCTATCTTCAGCGAGGACGACGTGGTGATGACCGGAGCTTCGTTGACATTGGTCACCGTGATAGCGATCGCCTGCGTAACGCTGATACCGCCTGCATCCTTGACAGCCACGGTCACGTCATAAACGTTGTTCTTGCCGGCATCCTTCGTAGCCTCGTAGTCCGGGGCCGACTTGAACGACAGTGCCCCCGTCTTTGCGTCGATATTGAATAGCGCCTTGTCGGCTCCGCCAGAGATCGAATAGCTCAGCGTACCCTTTTCCGGATCGGTCGCCTTGACCGTCGTCACCGCCGTCTTGTTCTCGGCAATACTCACGGATGCCGAAGACGTGATGATCGGCGCTTCGTTGACATCCGTTACGGTGATCGCGATCGCTTGTGTAACGCTGATACCGCCTGCATCCTTGGCAGCCACGGTCACGTCATAGACGTTGTTCTTGCCTGCATCCTTGGCAGACTCGAAATCCGGGGCGGACTTGAACGACAGGGCACCCGTCTTCGCGTCGATATTGAATAGCGCCTTGTCGGCTCCGCCAGAGATCAAATAGGTCAGCGTGCCCTTTTCCGGATCGGTCGCCTTGACGGTCGTCACCGCCGTCTTGTTCTCGGCAACGCTTACGGACGCCGAAGACGTGATAGTCGGAGCTTCGTTGACATTGGTCACCGTGACCTTGAGCGCCTGTGTGGCAAAAAGTCCGCCGGTATCCGTCGCCTTGACGGTCACGTCGTAGACGTTGTTCCTGCCGCTGTCCTTCGGTGCCTCATAGTCTGGAGCCGACTTGAACGACAGCGCCCCCGTCTTCGAGTTGATGGCGAAAAGAGATGCATCCGCGCCGCCGGAAATCGAAAAGGTGACGGTGTCAGTTTCGTCGTCGGATGCGGTAATCGTGGCGACGGCGGTACTGTTTTCTGCAACGCTGATCACGTCATCCGAAGTGATTACGGGCGCTAGATTTCCCGTCGCCGTCAACGCTGCCGAAGTCCATACCGTCCCATCGTTGAACCGAACTTCGTCAATCCGATATTGCTCGCCAGAGAACCATGAGGAGATGGTGATTTTATCCTCGCCGTTGACATGCGCCAGAACGAGGTCGTCGCCATCTCGCTGTGCGATGATATCGGTGGCTGCAATGCTTGCGTCAAAAACCACCACATCCGTTTCGCCTGCTGCATTCGTCGAACTGGCGTTATAGATGGTGTCCTGTCCCCATCCGGCTCCGACTAGGTAGGTATCCGAGCCTTCGCCACCATCCAGGGTGTCATTGCCGGCATCTCCGCGCAGCGTATCGTCGCCTGCGCCGCCGTAGATCATATCGTTGCCCGCGCCGCCGATGAGCGTGTCCGCGCCAGAGCCACCGGAAAGCTC
>NZ_JALJCJ010000007.1:0-260968 GCF_022899935.1 Shinella curvata | reverse complement strand
CTTTCGAGAACGTCGCCTGCGCCGCCGTAGATCATATCGTTGCCCGCGCCGCCGATGAGCGTGTCCGCGCCAGAGCCACCGGAAAGCTCGTCGTTGCCGGAGCCGCCCGTGACAGCCAGAGATGTGAAGCTATTTGAAGAACCGCCGGTGTTGAGAAAAACACCTGTGAAGGACAGGTAGCTGCTATTTGCCTGTATATCTGTGGTCAGTGCGGAAAGGTCGGCTTCAAGCCGCTCGAAGCCGTAAAGCGTTGCTGAACCGCGTGTATCCGCATGAACGACGAGGGTGTCGGAGCCGTCGTTCCCGTTGAAATAGGACGGATCATTGTATGTCATGCCGCCGCTGGAATAGGAGTTCGACAGCGTTGCACCGCTCAGGTCCAGCGTGTCATCTCCGGAACCGAAGCTGAGGCCGAAATGCTCGAATCCGGAAATGATGGTGCCCGGCACGATCTCGTAGTCGGATGCTGCCTGATCCGTGACCTTGAAGTTGATTGCCATCGCTA
The DNA here is from genome assembly GCF_022899935.1 of Shinella curvata. Lineage (GTDB taxonomy): Bacteria > Pseudomonadota > Alphaproteobacteria > Rhizobiales > Rhizobiaceae > Shinella > Shinella curvata. Next base: position 260,463 of record NZ_JALJCJ010000007.1, on the reverse strand, counting down.
CATCCGTCAGATGCAGGTCGAGGTGGTCGGTCCCATCGCCGCCGCGCATGGTCGCGCCAGCCTCGCCGGAGATCATGTCGTCGTCGTCGCCGCCTTCGAGAACGTCGCCTGCGCCGCCGTAGATCATATCGTTGCCCGCGCCGCCGATGAGCGTGTCCGCGCCAGAGCCACCCTCGAAGTAGTCATTGCCCGAACCACCATTCGCGGTGCCGCCGAGTGATGCTCCTGAAGTGAAGGAAAACGTGTCGTTACCGTTCGAGCCGATGTAGTTGTATTGCTGATCGGCCATCCATCCAATGATGTCGACGTTCAGCCAAAGATCGGAAAGAGGACGCGGATCATAAGCAGGGTGGTAGCTTGCATGTGTCTCGAAATGCAGGCTCTCGTACGTGATCGTAATTTCGGAGGAAGCATACATCGTCGTCGTGTCGAAGACCGCATGCTGTACCACGTACCAGTAATATTCGCCGTCCCCGTCAAGCAGATGATAGGAGGTATTGGTCCACGTTCCTTCGCCATCAATATAGGCGCTCGCAGATGAAGCCCACCACGCTTCGGGGTCGTAGGACTGACCGGCATCATGGGCGTTGACTGAGCCGTTTCCAAAAACCAGGGAGCCCCAGGTTTGTGCATCACCGTCAGCATCAGTTGCAATGATATTAAATGCCATTCGAAAAACCCCACCTCTGCAATCTGTAGGTGAAGAGGTACAAACTTCTTTCAAATTCGGCAACTTGCAAATCCAATCAAAGTTACTTGCTACCCGTGTCCCTGCGCTTCGAGCGCCAGTCGATGAAACACAACTGCATTCTCGATCAGCCCAAGTGTGACACCTCTTTGGTCAGAAGGGGGAATTTGCGCCGGTGGTTTCATGAAACCATCCTTTTCTGGAAGGTTTCGAGGAGGAAGCTCATGGATGCGAGGGCACGGAAACGGGAGCGGCGGACCTGCATGGATCGGCTGCGGCGAGAGGCAGGGAGACCGCGGCGAATCGATGCGGCTGGTAAGGTCGTGCTGAAACTGTTCGGCCTGCTCTCGGCTGTTCTCGCATAGCTCCGGCCAAGCTGGAAATTATTTCCGCGTCCGGGTGGGACCGTCGGCAGCCGCCGTCATGGTATCCGAACGGACCTGCTGCATGGCGCGCGAGCGCGGTCTGAACCGGAAGACAATCCGAAGGAACCGAAACAGCCGGCACCCGCGCTACGCCCGAAAGCGACGGCATCATGGCTGCGGCTGGTCAAGGACCTGGACCGCAGGCCGACGCGAGAACGGGCGCGGGAACTCATCGAAACACGGATTCCTCCGGCGTTGGATTGGCTGCGGGATATGATCCGGGAGAAGACTGGCTTGCGCCTCGACTGGTCGAATCCGCGAACGGGCGCTTTGGGCAGCGAGAAGATGGGAGGCTATGCGTATGCCGCCGGCTCCGCCTGCCGCTCCAGGAGTGTCCGGTGATACGGACGTCACGCCTCCGGCAGGACCACGGCCGAAGTGACCCAAGAGCGTATAATGGGGATCGGACGGGGCAAGGACAGGGGACAAAACGAGCGGAAGGCCCGCGCCCGCAAGGTAGCGTCGTAGGGCCAGGAGCGAGCGGGCGGATTGGGACGAAGGGTCGTCTATGGCAGCGCTTTCCGGAACATCCTGCCGCTGAGCATGCGGCTACTATCGAGCGCCCGGACAAGGTCGACCTGCCTCTTCCCGTAGCGATAGAGGATCAGATAGCGGCCGAGCGTCAAATGACGGCAGCCCTTGGCGGTGTCGGAACGGGCAGGGCCAGCAAAAGGGTGGTCGATCAAAAGCAGGCGCGGGCATAGAGCCTGTCAACGAACTCATCGGCCGTCGTCTGGTTGTCCTTCGCAATGTGATCCCAGATGGCGAGAACATCGTCTTCGAAGACTGGAAGGTAGTTCAGCGTTACCATATGGTCAGTTGCCCGATGCGAGACGTTCACGCCCCCTGCGCTTGATGATCTCGCTGAAGGTTTCCGTCATGGGCCGCGCTTCTCCGCTGGCGATGCCTTCGTCCCACAGCAGGCGCACCTCCTCAACGGTGTATCCGTGCAGGTCGCGACGTTCCTTCCACTGGCGCAATGCCTCGCGGATGACCTCGCTGGCATTGCCGAATTCGCCGCCTGCAACGGCCTGGTCTACGACCGCCGCGATTTCCACTGACAGGCTGACGCTGCGTTTCTCTACAATGGCCATGAACAAGTCCTCCAAGTCGGAACTTGGTGGCATCTATTGCTACCGTGAACAAGCATGGCTCACGGCCCTTCGCCGCCGAAAGGGCGGCGTCGCCGTTTGAGGGACTTGCGGACATTGAGAGCATCTGAGCGTCGAGCATAGCGACCGTTCACGGGCGGCGCGGGAATTCTCGCATGGCATGATCGGTTAAGAGAGTAGCCACAGGAGCGTGAGCATGGCGACCCGGAGGGACGCGCGAGATTGACTGCTCCCGACATGCCATTCCGAATCCATCCCTGAAACGGTCGGTCCGGCCCCGCTCAAGCACTGTGGGCCGTCCAGTCCCTACCCCTGCCGGGACTTCCTGCGGTCCTTCCGGTCCAGATAGGAACCGAGATCGAGTCCTTCCGGGAGCGGAAGAGCCGTCAGGACTTCAATTTCCGTAGGCAGTTCTTCAAGGTCCTTCGCCCCGTACCCTCTCGATATGGTCTTGAAGGTATGCCCGGTCTGTAGGTCGTTCGTGCGGTCATCGACACGGGAAAGTTGCACGATGTCCTTCGCTGTATACCGGGTGCAATGAACACGCGCTCCATCAGCTTGTGAATGCCGACATCTTTCAACATGCGGTTCATTCGCTTCGATGCGGCCCGGGATCGGCGACACGCTCCTTGTCGTGATAGAAGGATGCTGGAAACAGCCAGTCGGCATCGCGGCGGCTCTTTGCATAGTCGATGAAACCAACCTCCGCGAAAATTTCATGGAGCGCGATGATGCGTTTCGACGTTGGAGTCTTGGTCTTGCGTTCTTCGAAGCCGCCGTCTTCCGCGATAAGTTCAAAACGCAGGTCGATGATCCAGTATTTGGCCCCGGTGAATGCGTTCTGCCTCTGATAGATGTCCCTGCCCTGCAGGAAGATCAGTTCCGCGATACGCGCGCCCGTAATCGCCCCAAGCAGGGGCAGCTACATCATTTCGCCGCGTCCCTCCTGCGCGGCATGAGCGAACCATATGTTCAGTTGCCCGACCTTGAAAGGTTGCCGCTTGACGGAACTGCGGCCATCCATGCGAACGTCGGCATCGCCGAAGGGCGACTGGAAGCGATGTTCGACGGCCATTTGCCGGAAGAAATGCTTGAGCGGCGAGAAATAGTTCGTTTCTATCGTCTTCGTTGTCATCGTTGGACGCGGGATTTTGAGCCTTTCGTTATAGTCGGCCGCCTGCTGATGTGTCCTTCCCTTGAGGTGCGGCACCACGCTCATATTTAGGGACGCGGGCCAGCAGGTTCGACCAACGCTGAAAATCGAGGGATGTGTATTTGTCGATGGGCTTGTCGCCCGCGAACGTGATAAAATCCGTGATGCGGTTGTAGTCCGTGGCGATCTTCTTCGGATCGACCGTCGTCTTCCTCCGGACTTCGGTCCACGTCTCCAGCGCTTCGGACGAAAGCGGCCGCAGCGGCCCTTCGATAGAGGTCTGTACCTTCTCCGACAGATCTGCGACCTGTTGAGACATGGCATTGAAGCTCTTCATGACGAGCTCCAAGGTCGCCATATCTTCCGGAGGACGATCGTTCCCAAGCCGTTGCTGCTGCTCTATGACCTGATTTATTCGAGGCTGGACATCGGCTATCGTGTCGCCGAGGGTCTTGAGCTTTGCACCATTTTCTGACGCCTGCCTTCCTCAACAAGCACTCGAACTTCGGTTTTCTGAACTTCAAGCGCAAGGTATGTTTTGTGAAGTGCTTCGACCTCATGAGCATTGGCGATCAAGGCTTCTACCATGTCGGTCAGTTCAGCAATGATTGCGTCACGGATGTCTGCCGCCATGTTTTCTCGCCGCGATGATCTGACAGCCGTGAATAGCTGATCGGCGTGACCGGACAGTAAACGAGCCTTCCGGCGCGCCTCGGCTGCCGTAATGCGGCCAAGAGGAATACGGATCGGCGTTCGGCCTATTCTGTCTTGAAGGTCGCTCGGGACGGCAATCTGGAATCGGAAGCCGCTTGTTCTATGAGAAAGGTACAGGTTCCGTCATGGGTATAGCTTCCGGCGCATGTTTGATGATATAAAATCAACGGCTTATGACAGGCTTGGGGATTTCTCCCGCTCTCTCCGCCATAAATCTTGATTCTTAGCTGGTTACCCCCCGGGCTCTGGAGCCCGGTTGCTGGCTGTTCCTCGGTTTGCCGAAGCCTGCTTCCCGTTTGCGCAACAATGCCTTTATAAACGAACACCGCCGAAGGGATCGGCGGCGCATTGGTCGTGGCGGGGATTTGCGCATGGCCAGCGCCGCTCGGAGCTTTACCAGCTGAAGTCGTCGCGGCTGAGTTCGCTGAGGCGGGTGTCCTCGATCACCAGGTGGTCGCTGCCGGCGCGGAGGACGACGTCGGTGCCCGACTGCTTGGCTGCATTGCGGATGTCGGAATAGCTGTCGAACGCGTTGTAATAGGATACGTCGATTCGGTCGTCGCCGTTTTCGAAGTCGGTGACGGTGTCGCGACCGCCGTTGAAGACGAAGACATCCGCGCCTTCGCCGCCGGTCATCCGGTCGTTGCCGGCGCCGCCGTTCAGGATGTCGTTGCCTTCATGCGCGACGATGCGGTCATTGCCGGATTGGCCGAAAATCCTGTCGTCGCCTTCACCGCCGGAAAGCGTGTCGTTGCCGGAGCCGGCGTGGATCGTGTCGTTGCCTTCACCGCCGCTGATGGAATCGCGCCCCTTGCCGGCCACGGCATAGTCGTTGCCTTCCCCGAGGTTCAGCCGGTTGTTGCCGTCGCCGGCGCGCAGCACGTCGTCGCCCTCGCCGCCCCACAGCCTGTCGTTGCCGCTGCCGGATACGATACGGTCGTTGCCCGAGCCGCCCCAGACCTGGTTGTGGCCGCTGCCGGCCTCGATACGGTCATTGCCTTCCTCGCCGTAGAGGAAGTCGTTGCCGCTAAGGCCGTAAAGCAGGTCATCGCCCGAACGGCCGTACAGATAATCCTGCTGGTTCGTCCCGACGATCCGGTTGTCGTCGTCGTTTCCGCGTTTCGTCACCATTTGAAAGCTCCTCGGTTCACCGGCACCATTGCCGTGTTGCGAGGGAAGAACGGAGCGTCTGGCGGCTTATTCCCATCGAAATGCATTTTTTGATGGAGAGGCTTGTATCTTGTGGTTTGCTTCGCGATGGGTATCCGCCGCCCGGCGGGAGGTGCTGAGCGGGACGAGAGCCTGAATTTGCGGGTTTTCCCTGCATCTGCGCATGGACTCTTTGCATCGCGGCATGGCATAGGGCGCGGAACACCACGAGGCCTGTTTTCATGATCCGCATCGAGAATATCAGCAAGTCCAACAGCCACCGTATCCTCTTCATCGAGGCGTCGGCTGCGTTGAACCGGGGCGAGAAGATCGGGCTCGTGGGGCCGAACGGCGCCGGCAAGACGACGCTTTTCCGTATGATCACAGGGCAGGAGGCGCCGGATGAGGGGCAGGTCTCCGTCGAGAAGAACGTCTCGATCGGCTATTTCAGTCAGGACGTCGGCGAGATGGCGGGACGCAGCGCCGTCACCGAAGTGATGGACGGGGTGGGGCCGGTGAGCACGGTGGCCGCCGAACTGCGCGAACTCGAGGCGGCGATGGTCGATCCTGACAGGCTCGACGAGATGGACGCGATCATCGAGCGTTATGGCGAGGTGCAGGCGCGTTACGAGGAGCTCGACGGTTATGGGCTGGAGAGCCGGGCGCGCGAAGTGCTGGCGGGTCTGAGTTTCAGCCAGGAGATGATGGACGGCGATGTTGGCAAGCTCTCCGGTGGCTGGAAGATGCGCGTGGCGCTGGCCCGCATCCTCCTGATGCGCCCGGACGTCATGCTGCTCGACGAGCCGAGCAACCATCTCGATCTCGAAAGTCTGATCTGGCTGGAGCAATTCCTGAAGGGTTATGACGGCGCGCTTCTGATGACCTCACACGACCGCGAGTTCATGAACCGCATCGTGACGAAAATCATCGAGATCGATGCCGGCTCGCTCACCACCTTTTCGGGCGACTACGGCTTCTACGAGCAGCAGCGCGCGCAGAACGAGAAGCAGCAGCAGGCGCAGTTCGAGCGCCAGCAGGCGATGCTCGCCAAGGAAATCAAGTTCATCGAGCGCTTCAAGGCGCGCGCCTCCCATGCCGCGCAGGTGCAGAGCCGGGTCAAGAAGCTCGACAAGATCGAGCGCGTCGAGCCGCCGCGCCGGCGCCAGACGGTGATGTTCGAATTTCAGCCGGCGCCGCGTTCGGGTGAAGATGTCGTCAATCTCAGGAATGTCGACAAGGCCTATGGCAGCCGGTCGATCTACAGCGATTTCAGTTTCCTCATCCGCCGCCGCGAGCGCTGGTGCGTCATGGGTGTCAATGGCGCCGGCAAGTCGACGCTTCTGAAGCTGGTCGCGGGGGCCGCCAATCCTGATCGGGGCAGCGTGACCATCGGGGCAAGCGTCAAGGTCGGCTATTTTGCACAGCATGCGATGGACCTTCTCGATGGCGACCTGACGGTCTTCGAATGGCTTGAGACCGAGTTTCCGCGTGCGGGGCAGGGACCTTTGCGCACGCTTGCCGGTTGCTTCGGCTTTTCCGGCGACGACGTCGAAAAGAAGTGCCGCGTGCTCTCCGGCGGCGAGAAGGCACGGCTGGTGATGGCGGCGATGCTGTTCGATCCGCCGAATTTCCTGATCCTCGACGAGCCGACGAACCACCTCGACCTCGATACCAAGGAGATGCTGATCAAGGCGCTCTCCGACTATGAGGGCACCATGCTTTTCGTCTCGCACGACCGGCATTTCCTGGGTGCCTTGTCGAACAGGGTGCTGGAACTCAACGGTGACGACGTGCATCAATATCCGGGCGGCTATAGCGAATATGTCGCCCAGTCCGGCCATGAGGCGCCAGGTCTCCACCCCTGATTGGTTGCCGTCGGGTGCTTGCGTTCGGACAAGGGGATCGGAGGGACGCATGGACCGGAAAAAAGCGCTCTATCGCAGCGTCAATACGCGCACCCACGGCGTGCGTCATGGCGGCGGCGAGGACTATCGATCCTCAAGGCGGCGCGAGGATCGCGTGCATGCCGGCGCCATGGGGGGCAAACAGCGGCACGGGCTTGATTATACACCCCTCTTCCGCTTCCTGCTGTCGCGGGTCGGTGAGGACTGGGACGTCGTTCATGCCGAGGCGGTGGCCCGGCTCGACAAAGCCGAACCGATCTTCTGGGTGGTCGCCCGGTCGGACGCGGAGCGAAAACCCTTCGTGCGGATGAGGGAGAGCGCCTACTACAGCGGTCTCTTTGTCGATGGCGACAATCGCCTGCAGCGCGTCGATCCGACACTGACCGTCGAGCAGATGGAGCCGGGCTGCGCCTGCTGCACGCACACGTTCAACGGCGTTCCGTTCACGCGCAAATACCAGCCGCCAGAAGATTAGAGCATTTCGGCAAGGGGTGCGAGGCGGCTTGGCGTCCGGAAACGTTCCGGGCTTCAACCGGACCGGCCCAGATATTGCTCCTCCGTCACCTTCTCCAACCAGGTCACGGGCGAGCCGTTTTCCGACTCGGCGATGGCGATGTGGGTCATGGCCGTGTTGTCGGTGGCGCCGTGCCAGTGTTTTTCTCCGGGCGGGAACCAGACGACGTCGCCGGGGCGGATCTCCTCGATCGGGCCACCCTCGCGCTGCGCCCAGCCGAGCCCCGACGTGACGATGACGGTCTGGCCGAGTGGATGGGTATGCCAGGCGGTGCGTGCGCCCGGCTCGAAGGTGACGATCGCGCCGCCCGCACGGCCGGGCACCTCGGCCTTGAAGGGCGTGTCGAGGCGGACTGTGCCGGTGAAGTAGTCGGCTGGTCCCGGTGTCGAGGGGCTGGTGCCGTTGCGCTTGATATCCATGGGTTTCTCCCGATTCGGAATGCCGATCCTATATCGATCGGGCGGCGGGATCACTGGCGGAGCCGCCTCGGACGCACTATGACGGCGAAGAAGGTTCAGGGGCGAGCGTGCATGGGTGAAAAACGGATCGGGATCGTTGGCGGTGGGCCGGCCGGATTGATGGCGGCGGAAGTTCTGTCGGCGCGCGGCCACGCCGTCACCGTGCTGGAGGCGATGCCGACCATCGGGCGAAAATTCCTGCTGGCGGGCAAATCGGGTCTCAACATCACCCATTCCGAACCCTATGCGCAGTTTGCCACGCGTTTTGGCGCGGCCAGTGCATCGTTGCGCGCCGCTCTCGACGGGTTCACGCCCGATGCCCTTCGGGCATGGGCGGAGGAGCTCGGTACGGAGACCTTCGTCGGTTCGTCCGGCCGTGTTTTTCCGATAGTCATGAAAGCCTCGCCGCTGCTGCGCGCATGGCGTGCCCGGCTGGAAAGGCAGGGTGTCGATATCCGGATACGCCATCGCTGGACGGATTTTTCCGAGGATGGATTGCGTGTCGAGACACCCGATGGCGAGAGGATCATGGCGTTCGATGCCGTGCTCCTGGCGCTGGGTGGGGCGAGCTGGCCGCGCCTTGGATCGGACGCGTCCTGGGTCGACCCCTTGGGTCGGCGCGGTGTCGATATCGCACGCCTGCGGCCGGCCAATTGTGGTTTCGATGTTGCGTGGTCGGCGTTTTTCATCGAAAAATTTGCCGGAGCGCCGGTGAAAGGCGTCACGGCGCGATCGGCAGCCGGTACGATTCCCGGCGAGTTCGTCGTTTCGAGAAACGGTATCGAGGGCAGTCTGGTCTATGCGCATGCGGCAGCGTTGCGCGACGATCTGGAAGAAAACGGCGCGGCAACGCTGATCCTGGATCTCGCACCGGGGCGGAGCGCCGAACGGCTGGCCGCGGATTTTGCCCGGCAGGGCGGCAAGGCGAGCTTTTCCACCCGCTTGCGCAAGGGGATGGGGCTCGATGGCGTCAAGGCGGCCTTGGTGCGCGAGTGCCTTGTCGATCTCCCCGGCCTGACCCCGCAAGCGATGGCGGCTGCGGTGAAGGCGCTGCAGGTCCCTCTCCTGCGCCCCCGCCCCATTGCCGAGGCGATTTCTTCTGCCGGGGGCGTTCGCTTTACTGCGATCGGTGAGGACTACGGGCTGACCGCGCTGCCGGGCGTCTTCGCCGCCGGCGAAATGCTCGACTGGGAGGCTCCGACGGGCGGCTACCTGCTGACCGCCTGCTTTGCCACCGGCCGTGCGGCTGCGGATGGGATCGATCGCTGGCTATCCCGGAAAGTCTGATCTTGTTTCAGGCGCGTCTCGACTGAAGCGGCGCGTGGCTGAGACGGCGGGCGGCGTCCTTCAGGCAGTCGAGATAGCGGTCGCGGTTGGCAAGCCCGTCGTCGCGCGGAGCGACAAGGCAGAGCGTTGCGGCGGCATGTCCCGCATCGTCCGTGACCGGCACGGCAAAGCAGTGCGTGAAGCTGTCGACGATGCTGTTGAAAGTGAAATGGCCGTCCCGCTCAGCCTGCCGCACTTCGGTCAGAAAGGCCGCCGGATCGAGCCATTCGCCGCCCGGCAACTGGAAATCCCGCTCCGGAATGAAGGAAAGGATTTCCGCGTTTGTCATATGCGCGACGAGCAGGCGGCCGGAGGCCGTCCACGGGATCGGCACCGACTGGCCGATATCCGTCGAGATCCGGAAGGGGCGGGCACCCTCGCGCATCCGCACGACGGTGTATTTGTTGCCGTCCAGCATGCAGAACTGCGCGGTTTCGCGTGTTTCGTCGGCCAGCCGTTCCAGGGCTGCCTCGCATTCGCGGGTGAAATCGAAATGGTTCTCATAGGCCGCGCCGAGGAAATAGAGCTTGCGGCCGAGATAGACGCGGCCCTCGCCGCCGGTAAACTCCAGGATACCGTTGCGCAGCAAAAGGTTCACCAGCTCGTAGACCGATGAACGTGGCGCGCCGATCTGCGCGGCGATCTCGTTCGGTTTCAGCGCCTGGCGCTTCTGGCGCAGGAAATCGAGGATCTCGAAGGCGCGGTCCAGTCCGCGTGCGCGTTTTCCCGCCGCCTCGTCCAGACCTGCATCCATCGTCGTTCCTTCCTGCCTTCGTTGCCGTCAAGCTTCTCACGCCCGGCGCGTCCGCTGTCAATGCGGGCCTGCTTTCGGCCGCCAACGAATTTTTTTCCCCCCTCTTGCGGGGCGCAAAATTCCGCATAAGATTGCGACGTCCAGTATTTGGATCATATGTACATTATATTGGACGGAAACGGATGGCAAGCCCGTTCTGCTGCCGCACACAAAAGGGGATCGACAATGAAGATTTTTGAAAACGGCCTGTCCGCCTCGCTGCGCAGCCGGCTCCTCGCGGGCGCCGCCGCCGCTGCAACCCTGCTCGTCTTTTCCGCCGGCACCGCGTCCGCCGCGGCCAACTGCATCAAGGGCGACCGCAAGGCGCCCTACACGGTTGGATGGGCGAACATCTATTCGGTGCCGACCTGGATGAAGCAGACGGAAGGCACGATCGCCGCCGAGGTCGAGGAGCTGAAGAAGGCCGGTCTCGTGAAGGACCTGATGATCACGGACGCGCAGGGCAATGCCCAGACGCAGATCCAGCACATCCAGTCGATGATCGATGCCAATGTCGACGCCATCGTCGTTATCGCCGGCTCGTCCAACGCGCTCGACCGCGTGATTTCCGATGCCTGCGACAAGGGTATCGCGGTCGTGAACTTCGACAGCCTCGTCAATACGGACAAGGTGACGGCGAAGATCAACACCGATTCTGCCGAATGGGGCGCGGGTGCGGCCAAGTGGCTTGCCGACCAGCTTGGCGGCAAGGGCAAGATCATCGTCATGAACGGGCCGGCCGGCATTTCCGTCAGCGACGACCGCCGCAAGGGCGCCCAGCCGGTGCTCGACGCCAATCCGGGCCTCGAAATCATCACCGAGACGAACACGGAATACAACGCCGCGCCCGCGCAGGAAGCGATGACAAGCCTGCTCTTCGCCAATCCGGAAATCGACGGCGTGCTGTCGCTCGGCGGGGCGATCTCGGCCGGTTCCGTCATGGCCTTCGATCGCCAGGGCCGCGAGCAGGTGCCGGTGACGGGCGAGAACGCCCGCCAGTTCCTGGAACTGTGGAAGGAAAAAGGCCTGAAGGGCTGGGCCACCATGCAGCCGAATTGGCTTGGTGCGCTCTCGGTCTACACCGCCGTTCAGGCGCTGGAGGGCAAGGACGTGCCGGCCTTCGTCAAGGTGCCGCTGCCGGTCATCGACGACAGCACGATCGACAGCTACCTCGCGCGGGCGGAAAATTTCCCGGCTGACGGCTACATCTACTCGGATTACGACCAGGCGCTCTTCGACAAGCTGCTCGCCCAGAAGTAATCCCGCTCAAAGGATGCCGTCATGACGGATCAAAAACCCCTGCTGGAAGCCCGGCAGGTGTTCAAGGGATTTTTCGGCAATCCCGTTCTGAAGGGCGTCGATATCGCCCTTCGCCCGGGCAGGGTTCACGCTCTGCTCGGGGAGAACGGTGCGGGAAAGTCCACGTTGATCAACCTTCTCTCCGGCGCCCTTCAGCCGGACAGCGGCACGATTGCCGTCGACGGCAAGCCGGTCGGGCGTTTCAGCCCAGCCGCCGCCCGCGCAGCCGGGATCGCCGTGGTGCAGCAGGAGCTGAGCCTCACGGCGGACCTGTCGATTGCGGAAAATATCGGCCTTGGCGCCTTCCCGCGCCGTTTCGGCCTGATCGACTATGCCGAACTGCATCGCGGCGTGCGGGAGGTCTGTGCCATGGTCGGTCTTACCGAGCCGCTCGACATGCCCGTGGCCGATCTCGCGCTCGGCCGGCGTCAGATGGTGGAGATCGCCAAGGCGCTCTATCGCAGGCCGCGCGTGCTGATCCTCGACGAGCCGACCTCCTCGCTTTCGGCGCACGAGGCCGGCATTCTCGCCGATGTCATCGAGGCGCTGCGCGATCGCGGCACCGCACTTCTCTACATTTCGCATCGCCTCAACGAGGTGCAGGCGCTTTGCTCCCACGTCACGGTGCTCAAGGATGGCGGCGTCACGGCCGACCAGTCGCTGTCGGGCATCGACGGCGAGGGGCTGGTCCGCCTGATGGTCGGTCGCGAGACGGGCGATCTCTTTCCACCACGCGCCGCCGCCAATCCCGGCGTTTTGCGCATCGGCGTCGAGGGCTTTTCGGCGGGCCTCGTGCGTGACATCACCTTCTCCGGCCGCGCCGGCGAGATTATCGGCATCGGCGGCCTGGTGGGGCAGGGGCAGGAAGACCTGCTCCTCGGCCTCTACGGCGCCATTCCGGCCAAGGCGGTCAAAGCGGAGGTCTCCGGCAAGCCGGGCTTGCCCGCCGATGTCGGTGCGGCGAATGCCGCAGGCCTCGTCTATGTGCCGGCTGACCGCAAGCACGAGGGGCTGGTCCTGCCCCATTCCATCGCGTCCAACCTGATCCTCCCCTCGCTTGGACGCCTTGCCCGCAACGGTTTTCGCGATCGCGCCGCCGAAACTGGGCTGATTGCCGAGCTTGCCAAACGGCTCACCATCAAGGGTGACGTGGCTCGTCCAGTCCAGGCGCTTTCCGGCGGCAACCAGCAGAAGGTGGCGCTGGCCAAATGGCTGCCGCTCGATCCCTCGGTGCTGTTGCTCAACGATCCGACACGCGGCGTCGACATCGAGACCAAGCGTGAGATTTATTTGATGCTGCGCGGTTTCGCCACCGAAGGCCGGCTTGTCATCATCGCCAGCTCCGATACGCCGGAGCTCGTGCATCTTTGCGACCGCGTGGTGGTGCTGCGCGAGGGCGCGGTCGCCGCAGAGCTTTCCGGCGGGGCGATCAGCGAAGAGGCCATCGTCGGCGCGGCCATGGGCGTCGACAGAAAGGGAGCGGCCGCATGAGTGCTGTTTCGTCCTCGGGCTGGCTCTACGGCGCCATCCAGCGCCGCCGCAACCGCGGCCTTGGCGGTCTCTACCTCGTCGTCGCCGCTTTCCTCATTCTCTATGCCGTGCTGTTTCCGGGCATTCTCTCGGTCGGCGGTTTCTCGAAATTCACGCAGAATTGGTTTCCGCTCGCCCTCGTGACGATGGCGCAGGCCTTGCTGATGCTGAATGGCGGTATCACGCTTGCCATCGGCCCGCTTGTCAGCCTCGGTGCCGTCATCGCGGCAACCACGATGGATGGCATGTTCGGCGTGCCCGGCGGCATTCTTGCCGTCGCGCTGACCGGCCTTGCCATCGGCACGGTCATCGGGGCGATCGTCGCGCATCTGAGGCTTCCCGCGATTATCGTCACGCTGGCAGGCTCCTTCATCATAACCGGCGTGGCGCTCATCCTTTTGCCGCGTCCCGGTGGCTTCATTCCCGACTGGCTGTCGAATACGCTCGCCGGCCACACGCCCGTCGCCTTCCTGCTTCTCGTTGTCGTGCTGCTTTTGTGGAAGGCGTTTCTCGCGACGCCGCTCGGCCTCGGCATCTATGCGGCGGGCGACAACCCCGTTGGCGCCTTCCGTTCCGGTGTGCCGGTCGAGCGAGCAAAGATCGCGGCCTTCGCGCTTTCCGGCCTGCTCACCGCGCTCGCCGGCCTCTTCGTGGCGGCGCAGACGGGCTCGGGCGATCCTGTCATCGGCGCGCCCTTCACGCTGAACTCCATCGCCGCCGCGGTGCTTGGCGGTGTCGGCTTCCTCGGCGGCAAGGGCACGATGCGCGGAGCGATCTGCGGCAGCCTGCTGCTCTCGGTCATGATCAACGTGATGTTCTTTCTCGGCTTTCCACCGGTCGCGCAATATGTGGCGCAGGGGCTGATCATTGTCGGCGCCGTTGCTGTGCCGGAACTACTGAAGTCGTGGAGGGCAAGGCGATGAATGCCGTGAAAACCATCTTCCGCAATCCGCCGCTGCTGACATTCGTGCTGGTTGCGCTCGTCTGGCTGGTCGCCAGCTTCACGCTGCGCGGTTTCGGCGCCTACGGGCATCTGCGCTATCTCCTGGAGCTTGCCGCCGTGATCGGCATCGCTGCCGCCGGCCAGACCCTCGTCATCCTCATGGGCGGTATCGATCTCTCGGTCGGTGCGGTTATCACCGTCACGGCAATCCTTCTGCCGCTGATCTCGCCCGCCTGGGACCCGACCGGCCTCGTCGGCATCGCGCTGGCATTGTCGATCGCCACCGGTATCGGCGTCCTCAACGGGGCGGGAGCTGCCTATCTCCGTGTCCCACCGATCATCATGACGCTGGCCATGGCGACATTCCTGCAGGGATTGCTCGTCATCGTCGCCGGCGGCAGCGCCGTCACCGTGAGCAATCCGGCGGTCATTCTGCTTGGTCAGTCCCGACCGCTCGGCGTTCCCTCCGGCGTTCTGCTCTGGCTCGCCGTGTCGGCCGTCGTGCTCATCCTCATCCATCGCATGCCGATCGGCGCGCGTTTTCTCGCCATCGGCGCCAATCCGCTCGCTGCCCGCCTTTCGGGTGTCAGCCTCCCGCGCAACACGCTGATTCTCTATGCACTTTCGGGCTTCTTCGCAGGACTTGCCGGCATTCTGGTGCTGGGCATGAACCGGCAGGGCTATGTCGGCATCGGCGATCCCTACCTGCTGACGTCGATCGCCGCCGTCGTGCTCGGCGGCACCTCCATCCTCGGTGGTCGCGGCACCTATGCCGGCACCATTCCCGGCGCCATCCTGCTTGTCACGACGACCGCACTGATTACCGTCGTGAATGCCTCGCCCGGCTGGCGTTCGATCATGTTCGGCACGCTGATCCTGGCGCTGCTGCTCGTTTCCGGTCGCGAGGCGCGGCGATGACGGTGCGTTACAGCGGGCCGGTCATCGACCCGCACCACCATCTCTGGGACCTCTCGCTCGGTCGCCACCCCTGGCTGGAAAAGGCCCGGGTGAACGGCGGCGAAATGGTCTATGGCAGTCTCGCGCCGATCCTGCGTGACTATGGCGTGGCAGACTATTGCCGGGACGCGGCAAACCAGAACGTCGTCGCCACGGTGCATGTCGAGGCCGGCTGGTCGGATGCGCATCCGCTGGAGGAAAGCCGCTGGCTGGGTGGTCTCGACCGCAGCACCGGTATCGCCCGTCGCTATGTTGCCCGTGTTTCGCTCGACAGTCCCGATGCCGCCCGCCTCATCGCGGCCGAGGCGGACAATCCCGACGTCGTCGGCATCCGCGACATCGTGAGCTGGCACGCGGATCCCTCAAAGAGCTTCGCGCCGCGGGCCTATCGCATGGCCGATCCGGTCTGGCGGGCCGGCCTTGCCGAACTTTCCCGCCATGGCCTCGTCTTCGACCTGATGCTCTACCCCGGACAGATGGGCGAAGCGCTCGATCTCGTGCGGGCCTTTCCCGAAACGCTCTTCGTGCTCAATCACGGCGGCAGTCCGGCCGACCGTGATGAGACCGGCATGGCGATCTGGCGCAGCGGCCTGCGGGCGCTTGGCCGCGAACCGAATGTGCGGCTGAAGATTTCCGACCTCGTCGCCTATGACAATGACTGGACGCTGGAAAGCCTGTCGCCGGTCATCGAGCATTGCCTCGATTGCTTCGGTCCATCGCGTGCGATGTTCGCCAGCGATTTCCCGGTTGCCGGCCTCCATGCCTCGTTCGATGAGATCTACGGGGTCTTCCGCACGCTGGCCGCATCGCTTTCGCTCGACGAACAGCGGGCGCTTTTCTTCACCACGGCCAATGAAACCTACCGTCTCGAACTGGCTGAGCCCGTTACGGCCAAGGGAGAAATGCATGTCTGACCGTCACGCCGCCGATATGCTGATTGACGACCGCATCCGTGGTTTTCCGCCCGGGCATACGGCGCTGCCGCTCGAAGCGATCGGCCGGCAGGGCTGGAAGCCCTTTGACGGGGAAATGGCCTTGCCGCTGATTTCGCTCGACCAGACGGCTTTTGCCGGAAATGTCGCGGCGATGATGGCCTATGTGAAGAGCCATGGCATCGAAATCGCCCCCCATGCCAAGACACCCATGTCGCCTGCTCTGTCCAGTGCGCTGCTTGCGGCCGGCGCCTGGGGCACGACGGTCGCCGATATCCGTCAGGCGGCCGTGCTGTTGAAGGCCGGTCAACGCCGGTTGATCCTCGCTAACGAGATCGGGGGCCCCGCCGCTGCCCGCCGCCTTGCGGCGTTGCTTTCCGGCTATCCGGACTCGGACGTCCATATCTTCGTCGATTCTGCTCCCCTTGCCGAGGCGCTCGCCGCCGCGTGGCAGGCGCGTGGCGACCTGCCGCTGCTGGGGCTGCTGGTAGAGCTCGGTGCCGGGCGCGCCGGGGCACGCAACCTCGCGGATGCGGAGAAAATCCTCGATGTCGTCCTCAGTGCTGAAACACCCGCCTTCCGCCTGACCGGCATTGCCGCCTATGAAGGCGCGGCCGCGACGGCAAATGCAGCGGAGACGCTTGCCCGGATCGACGCGTTGATGGGCCTGACGGCGGCGTTCCTTCCGCAGGTCCGCGCCCGGATCGGCGACGGGCGGCCGCTCCTCGTGACGGCTGGCGGCTCTGTCTTCTTCGACCGTGTCGTGGCCGGTCTCTCCGCTGCCGTCGAGGACGATCCCGATTGCCGGCTCATCCTGCGCAGCGGGGCGATCTTCTTTCACGATCACGGTGTCTACGAGCGCGGCCTTGCCGGTCTGGATGCGCGCAATGGTTTTCGCGTAGGGGCGGATATCTGGTCCGCTTCCAAAAAATTCACGCCGGCGCTGCGGGTCTGGGCGGAGGTTCTTTCGCTGCCGGAGCCGGGCCTCGCCATCTGCGGCATGGGAATGCGCGACGTCGCGATCGACCAGGACCTGCCGCGCCCGCTGGCGCTCTACCGGGGTGGCGCGCTGCTCGGCGATTTCAGCACCGCCTCCGTGCTGCGCCTCAACGACCAGCACGCCTTCGTGACGGTTCCCGCCGATGCCGATGTCGCCATCGGCGATGTCGTCGAATTCGGCATTTCGCATCCCTGCACCTGCCTCGACCGGCATGCCATTCTCTATGGCCTCGCACCCGACCACACGGTCACCGCGGCCTTTCTCACCAGCTTCGGCTGATCTCTCCTCCCAAGGCAAGAAAAGGAAAACACTCCATGATCCAGCGTTACCAGAAGGGTTCGCGCATGAGCCAGGCCGTCAGCTACGGCGGGCTTGTCTACATCGCCGGTCAGGTCGCGGAAGACCGCAAGGCCGGCATCGAAGGTCAGACGGGGGATGTGCTCAGCAAGATCGACGCTCTCCTGAAGGAAGCCGGTACGGATCGCTCGAAGTTGCTCGCCGTCAACGTCTTTCTGCCTGCCATTGTCGATTTCGACGCGATGAACGGCGTCTACGATGCCTGGATCGACCCGGCAAACCCGCCGGCACGCGCCTGCGTCGAGGCCCGGCTTGCCGATCCGGACCTGCGCGTCGAGATGACCGCCGTCGCGGCACTCTGAGGAGCGGCCATGCACAGCGGCGTCGTCAATCCGATTGATTTTGAATGCGACGGCCGGCAGGCTGGTCACCTCGCCATTCCCTATTCGGTCGATCGCTCGCCCTATTACCAGATCCGTATTCCCATCCTGCGCCTGAAAAACGGCGCGGGGCCGAGCCTTCTTCTGATGGCGGGCAACCATGGCGACGAATATGAGGGCGAGCTTCAGCTCGGCCGGCTCATGCGCCGGCTCGACGTGTCGACGATACGCGGGGCCGTCACCATCCTGCCGATGGCCAACCTGCCGGCCGTGATGGCGGCAAAACGCTGCTCGCCTTTCGATGGCGGCAATCTCAACCGCGCCTTTCCGGGCGATCCCGCGGGCACGCCGACGGCGCGTATGGCGCATTTCCTCGAACGCGATCTCTTCCCGCGACACGACGCAGTGCTCGATCTGCATTCGGGCGGCACCTCCATGGCGCATCTCGCCTGCACGCTGATCGAGCGGCAGGCGGATGCGGCGCGGTTCGAGCGGTCCGTGGTGCTGATGCGGGCGATGGGGGCGGCCCATGCCTTCATCGCCGATAACGGGCTGGCAGCACCGACCTCGATGGGCGCGGCTTGCCGGGCCGGCACGATCGGCCTTTCGGGTGAATTCGGCGGTGGCGGCACGGTGACGCCCGAGAGCATGGCCTTCACGGCTGCGGCGATCGACCGTCTGATGATTTCGCTCGGCATTGTCGACGCGCCGCAGCTGTCGCGCGCGCCGCTTCCCACGCCGCCCTCCCTGCAGCTTCTGTCGCTCTCGCGGCACAGTCAGGGCATCTATGCGACCAGGCGTGGCTGGTTCGAACCGGCGGTGCCGCTCGGGAAACGCATTGAAGCCGGCGACCGTGCCGGCTGGTATCACGATCTCGAACGGCTGGACCTGCCCGAGGAGGAATTGCACTTTGCCGAGAGCGGCATCGTCATTTCCCACCGTCTGCACACCGACAGCCAGGCCGGCGACTGCCTGATCCAGGTCGCCGAGCCGGTCGATGGCTGAATGTCCGCGCGATCACGTGATCGCTCGGACGGCCTCGTGCACCCAATCGAGGCGCTTTGCCGGGATGAGCCCGTAATTGTAGAAATTGACGCCGTCGGCGCCCGCGTCGACGGCGGCTTTGGCGCGTGCAGCGAGGATCGCGGGGCCATCGACCTCGGGATAGAAAACGCGAAGTCCGAGCCCCAGGAATTTTTCGTTGCCAAGCATGGACCGGCCGGTGCGAATGACGCCACCGATGGTCTGCGGCGTCATGTCGTAGCAGCAGAGGATCGCACCGTCGCAGAGTTTGCCGACATCTCCAAGATCGACGCCGCCGAGCCAGCCGTCCTTGAGGTCGATCAGCACGATGCGGGTCGCGGCATCGGCGGCGGCCTTGATCTCTCCGATCAGGCTGCTCACCGGTTCGAAACGCCAGGCAAGGAAGGCGTGCAGCTCCGGATAGGCGCGGAAAGCGTCGATGCCGGCGTCCGGAAAGTCCGGGAACTGCTTTTCCGGTACGGCGCGCTCGCAAAGTTCGGCGATGAAGCGGGAGACGGCTTTCCGCGCGCCCTCGATCGGCACGCCCGCCTTGCGGGCGCGCGCCGTGCAATGATCGCAGAAGCAGAGGGACAGCAGAAAATCGTCCTCGGCATTGAGGCCGACGCCGTCCTTTTCGTGGTGGTGCTCGTGGGCGAAGCCCATGAAATTCGGGCTCTCGAGCTCCAGCATATCGGGTTTGTAGTTCGTGGTGATGTCGCGCACGAGTGTCACGACATAGTCGCGTGCGGCAGGGCTCGACGGGCACAGATTATAGGTGTTGGCGTTGCCGAAGGCGTTTCGGGTGACGTGATCGGGATGCAGTTCACCGAGCCGGCTGTTGTGAAGGCACACCGTCCAGCTGGAGACCTTGAGGCCTGTCGCGGCCCGTGCCTTTGTCAGCGCATCCAGCATGTCGCCGCGTTCGACAACATTCTGCGCGACCAGCGGGCGGATCGTCTTGTCCTGCCAGAGGGTTTCGTCCGGCCGGAAATAGACCGTGCCGTCCTCCGGAAAATAGGCCTTCTGTGTGGGGCTGCGCGGCTGGAGGAAGCGGCCGGCATGGTAGGAGGTGGCAAGGCTGACCGTGTTGAGGCCGGCACGGCCCGAAAGCTCGGCGGCGAGCGCCTCAAGTCCCTGGTCCTGAACGTCCCAGGGGTAGGTCCACATGGAAAGATGCATGATCGACTCCCGTCTGATATGTCCAGTGTATAGAACATGTGTCCATAATAGTGTCCAGCGGGATTTTCGGTGCCGGAGCGCGGCTTGCATTTCTGATAGAAACGCTTTCTGCCTGCCATCACAGGGGATCATGCCGCAGACCGTTTCGGTGTCGTCAGGCGACTGCGAAGCGCATCGGCGGCATTTTCGATGCATTGGATGTCGCGAACCGGAGGGATTCCTTGCAAGAGGCGGCGTAGCTTCTCGTCATTGCAGGGGCTTGCGCTGGCGCAAGCGGCCTGAAATATGCGCCGAGCCGTAAATCCGGCGACAGACAGGGGATCGCCGGTGCTTGCCCCGCACCGGCCGAACGCGAGAAACGAACCGATGAAAAGCCACGTCCTGACCGTATCCTGCCAATCGACCCGCGGTATTGTGGCCGCGATCACCGGCTACCTCGCCGAAAAGGGGTGTTACATCTCGGACAGTTCGCAGTTCGACGACCTGGAGACGGGCCTGTTCTTCATGCGGCTGACCTTCCTTTCCCAGGAAGGCGTATCGGAGGACGATATCAAGGCCGGTTTTGCGCCGGTCGCCAAGAAGTTCGCGATGACCCACCGCTTCAACGACAGCGACGAGCGCATGAAGGTGCTGCTCATGGTGTCGCGCTTCGGCCATTGCCTGAACGACCTGCTCTACCGCTGGAAGATCGGCGCGCTGCCGATCGACATCGTCGGCGTCGTGTCGAACCACTTCGATTACCAGAAGGTCATCGTCAACCACGACATCCCCTTCCACCACATCAAGGTGACGAAGGAGAACAAGCCGCAGGCCGAGGCCCGGCTGATGGAGGTGGTGGAACAGTCCGGCGCCGAGCTGATCGTGCTTGCCCGCTACATGCAGGTTCTGTCGGATGCGGTGTGCAAGAAGATGTCGGGCCGCATCATCAACATCCACCACTCGTTCCTGCCGTCGTTCAAGGGTGCCAACCCGTACAAGCAGGCCTTCGAGCGCGGCGTGAAGCTGATTGGTGCGACGGCGCACTACGTCACGGAGGATCTCGATGAAGGTCCGATCATCGAGCAGGACGTGGCGCGCATCACGCATGCGCAGTCGGCGGAGGATTATGTGTCGATCGGCCGGGACGTGGAGAGCCAGGTTCTGGCGCGGGCGGTACACGCCCATATCCACCACCGCACCTTCATGAACGGCAACAAGACCATCGTCTTCCCGCCGTCGCCGGGCTCATACGCTTCGGAGCGCATGGGCTGATTTAAGCCATCTGACAAAAAAGGCCGGCGAAAACGCCGGCCTTTTGCTTGGGAGGTATCGGTCTCAGAGACCGAAGGCGTCTTTGAACTGGTACCACCAGGAGCCGATGGTCGAATACTGGGCGCGGAACATGCGCCCGCCCGGGAAGGGGATCCAGGGCAGCTTTTCGAACTGGCTGAAGCGCGAGAGATCGCCGTGGATCGCTTCCGAGAGGATTTTGCCGAAGAGATGCGAGCCGGTGACGCCGTGGCCGCTGTAGCCGTGGGCGAAATAGGTGTTCTTGCCGATCTTGCCCATCTGCGGCACGCGCGAGAAGGACAGCGCGAAGTTGCCGCTCCAGGCGTAGTCGATCTTCACGCCCTTCAGTGACGGGAAGACCTTTTCGAGGTTCGGGCGGATTTTCGCGCGCACGTCCGCCGGGTCGGTGCCGCCGTAAACCGTGCCGCCGCCGAAGATCATGCGCTTGTCGGCCGACAGGCGGAAATAATCGAGGATGTAGCGGACGTCCTCGACGCACATGTCGGAGGGGATGAGCGCATCGGCGCGCTCGCCGAGCGGTTCGGTGGCGACCATCTGGGTCGAGACCGGCATGACGCGCGACACGAGTTTGGGCACGACATGACCGAGATAGGCATTGCCGCAGATGACCGCGGCGTTGGCCGTGACGCTGCCTTTGGCCGTGTGGATAACAGGCTTTTCGGCATCGTGTTCGACGCGGATGACCGGCGACTGTTCGTAGATCACGCCGCCGAGCATTTCGAGCGCTGCGGCCTCGCCGAGCGTCAGGTTGAGCGGGTGCATGTGACCGCCGGTCGTGTCCAGCATGCCGCCGATATAGGCGTCGGTCTTCACCAGCTTCTGGATCGCCGCCTTGTCCAGCATCTGGTGGTCGTCCATGCCATAGCTCTTCCACAGCGCCTTTTTGTGCTCGAGGTCCTTCATATGGGCGGGCGTATAGGCGGCGTAGATGTTGCCGGTCTTCATGTCGCAGTCGATATTGTACTGCGAGACGATGCGGCGGATGATCTTGCCGCCTTCCTGCACGAGGCCGCCGACGAAGGCGCCGGCCTGGTCGCCGTAGCGGCGCTTGATCGTGTCGAGGCTGGCGTTTAGGCCGTTGACGATCTGTCCGCCATTGCGGCCGGAGGCGCCCCATCCTATGCCCGCACCCTCGACCATCACGACCTTGTAGCCCTTTTCCGCCAGATGGATGGCGGTGGACAGGCCGGAATAGCCGGCGCCGAGCACGGCGACGTCGGCCGTGACCGCGCCCTCAAGCATCTTCGGCGTGCGGATGATGTTGCGGGAGGCAGCGTAGTAGCTGTCGGGATAGGCGCCGTTGCCGGCATAGGATCGGGTGTTGGCCATCAGACGATTTCCAGGTAGGCGCTGAATTCGAAGTCGGTCACCTGTTCGGCGAAACCGGCGATTTCCTGCCGCTTGCAGGCGATCAGCATGGAGCGGAGATCCGCGTCGAAGATTTCCGAGACGATCGAGCCGTTCTCGAAGGCGGTGACGGCCGAGCCCCATTCCGAGGGGATGCGCGGCAGCTGCGTTTGGTAGGCTCGACCCGAGACCGGTGCCGGCGGCTCCCACTTGTTGCGGATGCCGACCAGGGCCGCGCCGAGGATGCCGGCCATGACGAGATAGGGGTTGGCGTCTGCGCCGGCAACGCGGTGTTCGATGCGCCGCGCCTTGTTGCTGCCGCCGGGAATACGAATGGCCGCAGTGCGGTTCTCGTAGCCCCAGGAGACCGAGGTCGGTGCATGCGTATCCGGCCGCAGGCGGCGGTAGGAGTTGAAATGCGGTGCAAACAGCAGCGTCGATTCCGCCATGCCGCGCGTCAGGCCCGCGACGGCATGTTTCATGATGTCGGATCCCTCAGGCGTACCGTCGTCGAAGACATTGTTGCCGTCTTCGTCGATCAGGCTGAAATGCATGTGCATGCCGCTGCCCGAGCGCATGCCGTAGGGCTTCGCCATGAAGGTGGCGGCGAAGCCGTGTTTGCGTGCGATGCCCTTGACGATGCGCTTGAAGAACAGCGCGTCGTCGGCGGCCTTCAACGGGTCGTCGGAATGCATGAGGTTGATTTCGAACTGACCGATGCCGTTTTCGGCGACCGCCGAATCCGCCGGCACGTTCTGGCGCTCGCATTCCGCATAGACGTCGGAGAAGAACTGGCCGAAATCGTCGAGCTCGTCGATCGACAGGATGGCGTCGGAATCCAGCCGCTTGCCGGTATAGGGCGAGATCGGCGGCTGGGCATGATCGGGTTCGGCGTCGATCAGGTAGAATTCCATTTCAGAGGCGACGACGGGGCGAAGGCCAAGCTCATGGTACTGCCGGACGATATTGGCGAGCGCCTGGCGCGGGTCGGCAAGAAAGGGCTCGCCGCTCTCCTTGAAGAGCCAGAGGGGCACGACGGCCGACGGCTTCAGTGTCCAGCTGACGGGCAGCGCGCCCCGGCCGGTCGCCGCGCAGATGCCGTCCATGTCGCCCGAGGCGAAAACGTGGCTGGAGCCGACGATGTCTTCACCCCAGACATCGACGCCGACGATGGAAAGCGGCATGCGGATGCCGCCCTTCAGGACCTTTTCCGCCTGTCCCACCGGCACGCGCTTGCCGCGCAGAATGCCGTTCAGGTCGCAAACGACGGCTTGAATGCTCTCTACGCCGTCGGCGGTGATCAGCCATTCGGAATCTTCGTTCAGAGCCATAATTTGTTCCCTATCACATAATTATTTTTGTGATCACATTTTCAAGATATGCACACTTTCTTGTCGCGGGTCAAGCTGCTAGAACCTCTCAATAAGGATAGGTTAGCAACCGACAGCCTGTCACGGGAGGAATGGATTGGGCAATCTGGCGCTGGAACCTCTGGACCGACCGGACGGCATGACGACGCATGAATATGCGCATCGGCGCCTGCGACAGGCCATCATGGTCGGCTCCATCAGGCCGGGCGAATCTCTGACCATCCGCGGCATCGCTGAAGCGATGGAGAGTAGCCCCACGCCGGTGCGCGAGGCATTGCGCCGCCTGTCCTCGGAAGGGGCGCTGCGGGTGCTCGACAACCGCCGCATCATGGTGCCGCGCATGACGGCCGACCGGTTCAGCGAGCTCGTCTCGCTGCGCTCCGTGCTGGAGCAGCACGCCGCCCGCCGCGCGGTGCCGCACATCACCGAGCGCTGCATCGACAGGCTGGAGGAGGTCGACCGGGCGCAGGACGAGGCGATCGCGCGCAAGGACAATGCAGCCGCGCTGCTCCTGAACCAGGAATTCCATCGCACGCTCTATTCCGCCAATCCCGAGCAGGTGATCATGCCGATGGTGGAGAGCATCTGGCTCCAGCTCGGCCCCTTCCTCGGCATCGCCATGGAGCATGTCGCGCAGCTCTATTTCGTCGATCGCCATCAGGAGGCGATCGCCGCCCTGCGCAAGCGTGACGAGGATGCCGTTGCCGCGGCGATCAAGGCCGATATCTCCGAGGGTATCGGCGGTTTCGAGCGTGCTGCGATCGAGAACCTTTTGCGGCTGGCTGGTCAGTAGGTCTAGTCGATACTGACGGCGTCGCCGGATGCGATCCGGCCCGTCGTGACGACCTTGGCCAGCACGCCAAAGCCACCGCCGCCATGTTTGGCAATGGTGTGCAGGACATCCTTGTCGAAGGGGATGTCCGGTTGCCCCAGCGCGGTGAAGGCGCAGCGCGTGCAGGGTTCGGTGATTTCGACGACAGCGTCTCCGACGGTCAGCCACTTTCCGATGAAGCGCTGTTCGACGAAGTCCACATCGCCCGCATCAGTCTCGACCAGGATATTCGGTCGGAAGCGCCTCGTGTCGATGACGGCTGCCGGCAGAAGCGCCTGCAGACGGGTGAGCGACCCGGTCGTCAGGATGTGCAGGTGACCGCGATCATAACGCGGCGCGGCATCGCTCTCGCCAAAACGCCGGAAGCGCACCGGAAAGTCCAGATGCTCCGACGCAACCCTGTCTGCCTCGGCGGACGGCACGGCGTGCCAGGCCGCGCCATCGTGGCTGACCTGCGGCCCCTCGCCCCCCATCCGCGACCGCAGCCCCGGCACGGGCCGCCAGCGCCGTTCGCTCTCGGGGGCCGCGACATCCGTGCCAGCGGCATCGAACAGACCCCATTGCCGATCGCCCGCAACGCCCGTCTCGTCGAGGTCGGTGGCGTCGAGCCGTTCGCCGGTCAGGGAGCTGACCGGATACCGCCAGAGTTCGCGTATCGTACCGAGCTGCATGCCGTTTCTCCCTGTTCATGGCAGCGTGAAGCTAGCTGCGCGGCTGCGGACTGTCGACCTCTCTTCCTTGATGTCGCTTTGACGCAAGCAAGCGGCTTGCATCCGCCGTTCGGCCCATGCAATGGATCGGGTATGTGAATGTGGAGTATGGGGCAGCACATGAAGACGGATGTCATTGTTCTCGGCGCGGGCGTGATCGGCATTTCGACCGCGATCCATCTGGCGCGGCGCGGCAAATCGGTGGTGCTGGTCGATCGGCGCGGCGCTGCGGAAGAGACGTCCTACGGCAATGCCGGCCTGATCCAGCGCGAGGGCGTCTTCCCCTATGGTTTCCCGCACGATTTCGGTGCCCTGTTCCGCTACGCGCTGAACAACACGATCGACGCGCACTATCACCCCTCGGCCATTCCCGGCATTATTCCGTTCCTCGCCCGCTATTGGTGGCATTCCGGTTTCCGCCAGCACCAGAGCATCGCGCATCTCTATGCGCCGCTTATCGAGAACTCGATTTCCGAACATGCCGATCTAATCGCCGCCTCCGGCGCCGAGGATCTCATCCGCAAGGATGGCTGGATGAAGGTTTTCCGCTCCGAGAAGGAGCGTGACAAGGCCTATGCCGAGGCTGAAAAGCTTTCGGCCAATTTCGGCGTCAACCATCAGAAGCTGACGACGGCGGAAGTGGCGCAGATGGAGCCCTCCATTCGTGCGGACCTGACCGGCGGTCTGCGCTGGACCGATCCCTGGTCGATCCTCGACCCGCAGAGCCTGATGAAGCGGTATCTCGGCTATTTCCAGTCGCTCGGCGGCCAGCTGAAATCGGGCGATGCGGCGACCATCGAGCATGTGCTGGAGGGCGAAGGTTGGCGCATCGCGACGCCGGAAGGCCCGTTGGAAGGCAAGGAAGTCGTGGTGGCGCTCGGCCCCTGGGCCGACACGGTGACACGCAAGCTCGGTTACCATTTCCCGCTCGCCGTCAAGCGCGGCTACCACATGCACTATGGTGCGGAAGAAGGCGCGACGCTCAACAACTGGGTGCTCGATGCCGAGCGCGGCTATTTCCTGGCGCCGATGCAGCGTGGCATCCGCCTCACCACCGGTGCCGAATTCGCGCGGCGCGATACGCGCAAGACGCCGGTGCAGCTGCGCCGCGCCGAAAAGGTGGCGCGCGAGTTCTTCCCGCTCGCCGAGCGCCGCGACGAAGAGCCGTGGATGGGCTGCCGCCCCTGCACGCCCGACATGATGCCCGTCATCGGCAAAGCCCCGCGCCATTCCGGCCTCTGGTTCGCCTTCGGCCACGCTCATCACGGTATGACGCTCGGCCCGATCACCGGCCGTGTGCTGGCGGAAAAGATGCTGGGCGAACGCACCGTGATCAATATCGGACCCTACAGGCCGGAGCGCTTCATCGCCTGATTGGCACGGGCTTGCCGCCAAACTCTTTCCTTTTGCGGGAAACATGCGCTAAGGGCATCAGCCATGACCATACCGGCCTTGGCAGATCAGACCTTCGTCGTCCTTCTCGGCGGCGCGCTCGCGGTGACGCCGCGGGTGCGGGCCGATATTGTCGGTGCGCGCTTCGTGGCGGCCGATGGCGGCATGCGGCATGCGGCGACGCTTGGCGTGGTGCCGGAGATCTGGGTCGGCGATTTCGATTCCACGCCGGATGATCTCATCGCCGCCTGGCCCGGCGTCGAGCGCCAGCCCTATCCCGTCGCCAAGAACGAGACGGACGGGGCGATCGCCGTGTCTGTTGCGACCGAACGCGGCGCGAAGGACATCGTTCTGGTCGGCGCGCTCGGCGGCGAGCGCAGCGACCATGCGCTGATGCACCTGCTTCATGCGGTGTCGCTCGCCGAAGACGGCTATGCGATCAAGCTCACCTCCGGCGAGGAGGAGGCCTGGCCGGTCTTGCCGGGCAGCCGGGAGATCGACCTACCGAAGGGCAGCCTGTTTTCGATCCTCGGCCTTTCGCCGCTGTCGGGCCTCTTCATCGGCAATGTGCGCTATCCGCTCCATGATTTCTCGTTGCCCTTCGGCTCCTCGCGCACCATTTCCAATGTCGCCGAAGGCCCGATCCGCCTTTCGCTTGCCTCCGGCCGCGCGATCCTCATCGCCCGGCCCTATGACCTTTCAGGAGCCTGACCCTTGGCACCGCCCATTCTCAAACTCGACGATATCTTCCTGAGCTTCGGCGGCACGCCGCTGCTTGCCGGCGCGAGCCTGCAGGTGGAGCCTGGCGACCGCATCTCGCTTGTCGGCCGCAACGGCTCGGGCAAATCGACGCTGATGAAGATCGCCGCCGGCCTTGCCGAGGCGCAATCGGGCGAGGTCTTCCGCCATCCCTCCGCGACCATCCGCTACCTGCACCAGGCCCCGGATTTCGACGGCTACGACACGGTCGCGGCCTATGCCGAAGCGGGCCTCGGCCCGAGCGACGACCCGTACCGCGTCACCTATCTGCTCGAGCACCTCGGCCTTGACGGCACGGAAGACCCGAAGTCGCTTTCGGGCGGCGAGGCGCGCAGGGCGGCGCTCGCCCGCGTCATGGCGCCGGAGCCGGACATCCTTTTGCTCGACGAGCCGACCAACCATCTGGATCTTCCGACCATCGAATGGTTGGAAGGCGAGCTGCAATCGACCCGCTCGGCGCTTGTCGTGATCTCGCACGACCGTCGTTTTCTGGAAAAGGTGTCCAACGCCACCGTCTGGCTCGATCGCGGCCAGTCGCGTCGCCTGAACCGCGGTTTTGGCCATTTCGAGGCCTGGCGCGACGAGGTGCTGGAGGCGGAGGAGCTGGAGCAGCACAAGCTCGGCAAGGCGATCGAGCGCGAGGAGCACTGGCTGCGCTACGGCGTGACGGCGCGCCGCAAGCGCAACATGCGCCGCCTCGGCGCGCTGCATGATCTGCGCTCGCGTTATCGCGGCCACAAGGGTCCGCAGGGCAGCGTGCAGGCCAGCGCCTCCGATGCGCAGGAATCCGGCAAGCTGGTCATCGAGGCGGAAAAGATCACCAAGAGCTACGGCGAGCGCACCATCGTCGCGCCCTTCTCGATCCGCGTGCATCGCGGCGATTGCATTGGTCTCGTCGGCCCGAACGGTGCCGGCAAGACGACGCTTTTGAAGATGCTCACCGGCCAGTTGGAACCGGACAGCGGCACGGTCAAGCTCGGCACCAATCTGGAGATCGCCACGCTCGACCAGCGCCGCGAGGACCTGAACCTCGACGATACGCTCGCCCATTACCTCACCGACGGGCGTGGCGAAAACCTGCTGGTCAACGGCGAGCAGCGCCATGTCACCGGCTATATGAAGGAATTCCTCTTCCAGCCGGAACAGGCACGCACACCGATCCGCAACCTCTCCGGCGGCGAGCGCGCACGGCTGATGCTGGCCCGCATTCTGTCCCGGCCGACGAACCTGCTGATCCTCGACGAGCCGACCAACGACCTCGACATCGAGACGCTGGACCTCTTGCAGGAAATCGTCGCCGGTTTTGCCGGCACGGTGCTGCTCGTCAGCCATGACCGTGATTTCCTCGACCGTACCGTCACCTCGACCATTGCACCCGCCGATCCGGACGATCCGGACGGGCGCTGGATCGAATATGCCGGCGGCTACACCGACATGATGGCCCAGCGTCGCGGGGCGATCGAGGAAAGGCGCAAGGTGGAAAAGGCCGAGAAGGCCAAGGCGGCGGAAGCCGCGCCTGCCGCCGCATCCTCCGAAAGCAAGGCCAAGGGCAAGCTCTCCTACAAGCAGAAGTTCGCGCTCGAAAACCTGCCGAAGGAGATGGAAAAGGCGGAAAAGGACATCGCCGCCCGCGAGGCGAAGATGGCCGATCCCAACCTCTTCACCAGGGACCCCGCCACCTTCAACAAGCTCGCTGCAGAGATGGAAAAGCTGCGCGCCTCGCTGACGAAGATGGAAGAGGAATGGCTGGAGCTGGAAATGCTGCGGGAAGAGCTGGAGGGCTGAGCAGGCCCGAAACACGCGCTTCCCTCTCTTTCGTCATCCTCGGCCTTGAGCCGAGGATCCATGCGGCAACTGCAGAGGGTGGATGCTCGGGTCAAGCCCGAGCATGACGGAGGAGGGGTAGAATGCAGGCGCATGAACCCCCTGTTCCATCCGAAACAGCGCGGAAGATGAGGCCATGGGATAGTCGGGTCATTGGATGAGAGGCGCTCATCCTGCAACCCGAAAGAGATCAGGAGAGTCCTATGCGCAAGTTCATCATTTCCGCCGTCGTCGCCGCTGTCGCTGCGGTGTCCTTCGCCGCTCCGTCCTATGCCGGCTACTATGGCTACAAGAGCCACGGCTACGGTCACAAGCATCATGGCTACAAGAAGCATTCGGGCTACAAGAAGCACTATGGTGGCCACTACGGCTACAAGAAGCACCATGGCTACAAGAAGCACTACGGCGGCAGCTACGGTTACAACAGCCAAAACGGCTACAGATTCTCGTTCGGTTACTACTGAGCCCTTCGGCGAGATTTCTGACCGAGGCCCGGATGCCCGCCGCATCCGGGCCTCGGTGCATGGATTGATTCGCAGGCTGAGTGGCGCTATTTAAATTCCTCGTGGTGATTTGGCCGGCCGGCTTGCAGCCACGTTAAACAAGTCGCTAAAGGGCCGCGCGAGGAAGACCCTTACGTGGACCGGTTGCGACGTCGTTGCGGCCGGTTTTTGTTTTGGATCGAGTTGAGACATGCCCATCAAGATTCCCGATACGCTCCCCGCCTTCGAAACCCTCGTTCACGAGGGTGTCCGGGTGATGACCGAAACGATGGCGATCCGGCAGGATATTCGTCCGTTGCAGATCGGGCTGCTCAACCTCATGCCGAACAAGATCAAAACGGAAGTTCAGATGGCGCGCCTCGTCGGCGCCTCGCCCCTGCAAGTGGAGCTGTCGCTGGTGCGCGTCGGCGGTCACCGTGCGAAAAACACCTCGGAAGAGCACCTGCTCGCCTTCTACGATACGTGGGAGGAGGTGAAACACCGCAAGTTCGACGGCTTCATCATCACCGGCGCCCCGGTGGAAACCCTCGACTATGAGGACGTCACCTACTGGAACGAGATGAAGCAGATTCTCGACTGGACTGAGACCAATGTGCATTCCACGCTGAATGTCTGCTGGGGCGCGATGGCGGCGATCTATCACTTCCATGGCGTGCCGAAGCGCATTCTCGACGAGAAGGCTTTTGGCGTCTACCGTCACCATAACCGCAATCCGTCATCGGTCTATCTGAACGGCTTCTCCGACGATTTCGAAGTGCCCGTGTCGCGCTGGACGGAAATCCGTCCGGAGGATATCCGCGCCGTGCAGGATCTCGACGTCCTTCTCGATTCCGACGAGACGGGCGTCTGCCTCGTGCAGGAAAAGGCGGGTAACCGGCTCTACATCTTCAACCATGTCGAATATGATTCGACCTCGCTGGCCGACGAATATTTCCGCGACGTCTCGGCTGGCGTGCCGATCAAGATGCCGAAGAACTATTTCCCCCACAACGACCCGGCACTGCCGCCGCAGAACCGCTGGCGCGGCCATGCGCATCTGCTCTTCGGCAATTGGATCAACGAAATCTACCAGACCACGCCATATGACCTCGACAAGATCGGAACGGGAGCCAGTTCATGAACCGCGTCATCATTCGCCCGCTGCACAAGGATGATGAAGGCGAATGGCGCCGTCTGTGGACGGCCTATCTCGCCTTCTACGAGACGGTCTTGCCGGAAGAGATTTTTGCCACGACCTTCGCCCGCCTGACGGGCGAGGTCTCCGACGGCGAATATCGCGGCCTCATCGCCACGCTGGACGGCAAGCCCGTCGGTCTGGCGCACTATCTCTTCCATCGCTCGTGCTGGACGATCGGCAATGTCTGCTACCTGCAGGATCTCTTTGCCGATCCCGACGTGCGCGGCAGCGGCATCGGTCGGGCGCTGATCGAAGGCGTCTACGCCAAGGCGACGGAGGCGGGGTCACCCGAAGTCTACTGGATGACGCAGGAGTTCAACGCCACTGCGCGCAGGCTCTATGATCGGATCGCCGACAAGACGCCCTTCATCGTCTACCAGAAGAACATCTGATGGGTTCTTAAAAGTATGACTTTTCGGTTGCAGCCGACAGGGAATTGAAGCAGGTTGCCGCGTTGTGAAACGACCGGTGGAGGAGACGCGAGCGTGGGGCAGGAACAGCATATCTTCGGTCGGTTGGCTTCTGGTGAAGTGGTGGAGCGCATCACGATTTCCGGCGGCGGACTGACGGCCCATGTTTTGACCTGGGGCGCCGTCATCCAGGATCTCCGGCTCGATGGCCACGATGCGCCGCTCGTTCTCGGCTTTAAGGATTTTTCCGCCTATCTCGATCATTCCCCCTATTTCGGCGCGACGCCCGGCCGCTGCGCCAACCGTATCGGCGGCGGCCGTTTTGCCATTGACGGTACCGGCTACCAGCTCGAATGCAATGAACGAGGCATCGGCCATCTGCACGGCGGAAGCGACGGCACGGGCCGGCAGAATTGGCGCATTGCCGAAAAGGGCAGTGACTTCGTTACACTTGTCGTAAGCGATCCCAACGGCCGCGCCGGCTATCCCGGCAATTGCGCGATCACCTGTACCTATCGTCTGCCGGGCGACGGTGTGCTCTCCGTCGTCTATGAGGCTGTCACCGACGCGCCCACACCGGTCAATCTCTGCCAGCACAGCTATTTCATCCTCGATGACGGTGCGGATGCGCTGGGCCACGAGATCCGTCTGGCTGCAGAACATTACCTGCCCGTCGACGAAAACCTCATTCCGACCGGTGAAATCCGCTCCGTTGCCGGCACGCCCTTCGATCTCAGGGAATGGACTCCGCTTGCCCGCCAGACGGAAGAGGGCGGCGTTGCCTTCGACCACAATTTCTGCCTGTCGTCGGAGCGGGTGACCAAGCGCCGCGTCGCGGAGGTCCGCAGTCCGCTCTCGGGCGTTTCGCTCACCGTGCTGACCACCGAGCCGGGCGTGCAGCTCTATACCGGTTCGAAGGTGGATACGTCCGTTCCGGGCCTTGAAGACCGACACTACGGTGCTTTCGCCGGCTTCTGCCTGGAAACGCAGATCTGGCCGGATGCCGTCAACCACGCCGATTTCCCGAACGCGATCCTGCGTCCCGGTGAAACGCTGCGACAGGAGACGGACTACGTCTTCCAGAAGGACTGATCCTTCGGAAAGGCGATTGCTGCAGCGCAACACAATCGAAACCTTTGTCCCGCACAAGGACGGCATGGACCTGGAATGATACCGGGTTGTGCCGGGAGACGCGCGCCAGGATAGCGCCGGTCGCCCCAGGGGACCTCAGTCCATGAAAATCTCGGATCTCTCCATTTCCCGGAAGGTCGGCCTTCTGGTGCTTCTGATGGGTCTTGCCGCCGGGACGATCGCCACCGTCGGCAGCCGCGGCCTGACCTCGCTCGGCGCCGCGCTTCAGGATACCGGCGCACGCGAAGAGGTGGCCCGCGAGGCCATGGACCTGCGCATCGACGTCATTGCCATCAGCCGCATGACCTACCAGCTGGCGCTCGCGCCGGAAAAGGCCGCCGATTTCGCCGCCGAGACCGACAAGCGCTCCGGGGAGATGCTGGATCGCTTGCCGAAGATCGCCTCTACGGCCGACGCCAGCGAGCAGAAGCTGCTCGACGGCGTGCGGGCGGCCATGACGCCCTATTTCGACCAGATCCGCGCCATGGTTGCCGTCGCCGCAGAAAAAGGCGATGACCGCGCTGCCATTCTCGCCGCTCTCGACAAGGCGCTGGAAGGCCAGAAAGCCGTGACTGCGGCGCTCAAGGAATACACAACCTATTCGGCGGAAACGCTCTCGCAATCGCGCGCCACCGCCATCTCCCGCTCGACGACGACGCAGGTCCTGCTGCTTGCCACCGCCTTCGTGTGCATCGTCGCCGGCATGCTGCTCAGCATGGTTTTCGCCCGCAAGGGCATTGTTCGCCCGATCCAGCTTCTCACCGGCGTCATGTCCAATCTTGCCAGTGGCAAGCTCGACGACACGATCCCTTGCACCGAGCGCAAGGACGAGATCGGCGCCATGGCCCGCACACTCGACGTCTTCCGCGCCAACGAGATGCAGATGCGCGAGATGGAAGCGCAGGAAGCAGCACTTCAGGCGCAGAGCAAGGACCTGCAATCGAACATAGCGACGATCGTCGCCGCCGCCGCCGCCGGCGATTTCTCACGCCGCATCACCAAGGCCTATGAGGACGAGGACCTTCGTCGTTTTGCGACCGGCGTCAACGAACTGGTGCAGAATGTCGACCGCGGCGTCAGCGAAGTGCGTCGTGTTATCGCCTCGCTCTCGCATGCCGATCTCACGCAGGAGATGACGGGTCATTTCCAGGGCGATTTCGCCGAGCTTCAGGCCAATGTGAACGGCGCCATGCTGACGCTGCGCAGCACGATGGGCGGCATCCTCGCCACCGCCGGCACGATCACCGGCAATTCCCGCGAACTGTCGGCTGCCGCCGATCAGCTCGCGCACCGCACGGAACAGCAGGCCGCCTCGCTGGAAGAGACGGCTGCTGCGCTCGAGGAAATCACCACCACAGTCAAAGCCTCGACGACGCGGGCGATCGAAGCCTCCGACATCGTGCGCGCGACCAAGGAAAGTGCCGAGACGTCCGGTGATATCGTCAAAAGCGCCATCGATGCCATGGGCCGCATCGAGCAGTCTTCGCACAGGATCAGCCAGATCATCGGGGTGATCGACGAGATCGCCTTCCAGACGAACCTTCTTGCGCTCAATGCCGGTGTCGAGGCCGCCCGCGCCGGCGAAGCCGGCCGTGGTTTTGCCGTCGTCGCCCAGGAAGTGCGCGAGCTCGCCCAGCGCTCGGCCAATGCCGCCAAGGAGATCAAGACGCTGATCAACGCCTCGGCCGGCGAGGTGAAGGGTGGCGTCGCGCTTGTTCTGTCGACCGGCGACGTGCTTTCGCAGATCAAGGATCTTGTCAATCGCGTCAACGACCACGTTGTCTCGATCACCCGCGCTGCGCAGGAACAATCCGCGGCGCTCGGCGAAATCAACACGGCCGTCAACCAGATGGACCAGATGACCCAGCAGAATGCCGCCATGGTCGAGGAAACCACTGCCGCCAGCCAGGTTCTCGCCAGCGAGGCGGCTCACCTTCAGACGGCCCTCTCGCAGTTCCACATTGCAGATGGCCGCGGCCATGGCGTGCCCCAGCGCCGGGCCGCCTGAGACAGAGCCACACGGCACCTGAAAGGCCCGGCGGACCGGAACCGGCCGCCGGGCCTTTTTCCTATGACGATCAGAACGATGCCCTGAGGCTGCGCTCCAGCGCCTCGACGATCAGCCGTTTCAGTTCGGCATGGATATCGCCGCGTGGGCGCCTGCCGGGATCCTCGCAGATCGGGTCGACTTCGCCGAACGATTTCAGCAACTCCGTACTGCCTTCCTTGCATTCGGGCAGGAAACTGAAATGCCCGGCCTCCGCCACCGCCGCGTAGGTCGCCTGGGGAACGAGTGCCGCGAGCCGGTCCGAAATCACCGCTTCGGGGATCGTGCCGGGGTTGCCGAGATTGATGAAGGCAAGTGGAATGTCGATCGCCTTCAGGCTGTCGGCGATGTAGGCCTGCGCCAATCCGGGATCGACGGCCACCACCGAGCGTACACGCGGATCGCGGTTCGACTGTTCGAAGCGTGCCTTGTCGAGTTTGCGCAGATCGACCTTCTCCACCTTGACCGGCGCGTCACCGACATAACCCCGGCCGCCGGCGAACCACGCGCAATCCCACTTCGCGTAGCCATCGCAATAGCGGGCATAGGCCTCGAGATCGGCGCGCGCACCCGCGATTTCCATCGCCGTCGCCCCGCCGAGCGAAAAGCCGACGACGCCGATCCGCGCAGTGTCCACCGCCGCACGCCAGTCGGCATCGGTTGAAAAGCGATCGATCAGCGCCGAGAGGTCGGCGGTGCGCTCCCAGATCCGCGGCGTTGCCGCCGGCGTCGAATCGCCGCTCGTCGTGCCGGGATGGTTTGGTCCGGCAACGATGAAGCCGGCTTCGGCAAGCGCCGTCGCAAGCCAACTCATCGCCTCCACGCGCCCGCCTGAACCGTGGGAAAGCAGCACGAGCGGGAAGGCGCCGGCCGCAAGAGGGGCATTTTCGCGCGCCGCGGCGCCCTTGAACAGCTGGTTGTCGCCGATCATGGTCGGCGCGCCGCCGCCACCGGCTGGATACCAGACGGTGACGGCAAGATCCCGGCCGCGTTCAGGGGCGGGCACGCTGAGGCTGCGGACGCCGACCTCACCAGCCTGGGCGGACGCCGCCACGCTGGTGAGCAAAAGAAGGGAAAACAGACGACGAATGAACATGGAAACCTCGTTCGGTTGCATTTGACCGGGAAATCCTCGTTCCTATCGGCAGCCACCGCGACCTTGATCGCGTTCGAGGTCGCCCTTGATCGCGATCCGGATCATGATAGGCGTCACCATCAACCGATCTCTTCCGTGTTCCCCCGTGCTCTTCATTCCCCTGCCTTTCGTCATCGCCCTCCTGCTTTTCCTGCGCTTCATCGCGCTGCTGCGTCACCGGGAGATCGGCAACCGGCCGTTCCTGGCGCTGATCGGGCTCTGCGTCCTGCAGTCGATCGCCGTCGGCCTGCGCTGGGGTTACGACGTGACCGCCATCCGGTTTGTCTTGCCCGTGCTGGCGGGAAGCCTGCCGCCGCTGGCTCTGGCGAGCTTCCAGAGCCTCATTCATCGTGAACGGGCCGATATCCGCTGGCTGAACATCGTACCGCCACTGGCCATCGCCGCCCTTCTGGTGTTGGCGCCTGGTCTCATTGACGGCGCGCTGGTCGTGATTTTCGTCGGCTATGCCGTTATCCTCCTGCGGCTTGCCCATGCCGGTCCCGACGCGCTGGACGCGGCCCGGCTCGATGGCGCCGCCGGCGCCCACAGGGCTCTTCTGATTGCCGCCTTCGCCCTCTGCCTGTCCGCCGCCTTCGACATCGCCGTGCTGCTCGCGATCGAGTGGGGGCACGCGGAAAACGTGCCCGCCATCGTCAGCAATGCCAATCTGCTCGGCCCCCTTCTCGTCGGCCTCACTGCGACGGTGGCCGCGCGCGCCCATGCCCCCTCGGCGCCTTCGGAGGAAACGGAAGAGGACGCCGCCGCGACCGCGCGGGACCGCGACGTGCTCGAACGTGTCGATCGGCTGCTGAAAGAGCAAAAACTGTTTTGCGACGATAGTCTGACGCTGGCGCGCCTCGCCCGGCGGGCCGGTGTCCCGGCCCGTCAGATTTCCGGCGCGATCAACCGCCTCGTCGGCAAGAACGTCTCGCAATACATCAACGATTTCCGCGTTACCGAGGCCTGCCGCCTGCTGCGTGAAACCGACATGTCCGTCACCGCGGCCATGCTCGAATCCGGCTTCCAGACCAAATCGAACTTCAATCGCGAGTTCCGCCGGGTCACCAGGCAAAGCCCGGCCACATGGCGCGAGCAAAACCGCTCGACGCTGCCGGTAACGCCTTGATCACTATTGAGGAAAACCCGGAAACAAAAATGCCCCGGCGAACCGAGGCTTCATACGTCTTGGAAGAATGGAGCGGGTGAGGCGATTCGAACGCCCGACCCCAACCTTGGCAAGGTTGTGCTCTACCCCTGAGCTACACCCGCTCATCTGCGACGGCCTGGGGTAGATCGCTTGGCCGAAGGTCGCTGCGTTGCGGCGACGGGCGGTATATGGCCCAAGCCCTTTTAAAACGCAACAGGGAAATTCCGGATTTTGAAGAAAAAATTACGATGGCTTTCAAAGTGCCGGATTCTCAGGCGGTTGCGCTTGTCGTGGTGACGTCTTATCAGCGAGGGACGCAAATCACGCCGGGATCAATGACATGAGCGATATGCAGCCGAAGACCGACAAGGACCTTTTCCAGTTTCTCGATGAATTGGACATCTCCCATTCGACCAAGGAGCATGCGCCGGTGTTCACGGTTGCCGAATCGGTGGCGCTGCGTGACGAAATCCCCGGCGGCCACACGAAGAACCTGTTCGTGAAGGACAAGAAGGACAACTACTTCCTGATGACGGTCGAGGAGCACGCGACGGTCGACCTGAAGACGATCCATACGATCATCGGCGCGGCAAGCCGCGTCTCCTTCGGCAAGCCGGAAAAGCTGATGGAATATCTGGGCGTCATTCCGGGTGCGGTTACGGCTTTCGGCGTCATCAACGATACCGAAGGCAAGGTGAAGATGATCGTCGATGCCGATCTCATGCAATATGATACGATCAACTGCCATCCGCTGCGCAACGACGCGACGACCTCGATCGGTTCGAAGGACCTCCTGCGCTTCATCGCGGCGACCGGACACGAGCCGCTTGTCTTGAAAGTCACGGCCTGACATACGATTTTCAGCGCAGACAGATGAACGAGGCGCCTGGCGCCACAGGAGAGACCATGAGTGCAGGCGAAAATCCCTATGCATCGTCCTATGGCGGGCAGATGAACGTTTCGGCGAGCTATGGCGGCGCGGCACCGGCGGATGACCTGATCAAGGATACGACGACGGCGAGCTTTACCCGCGACGTGCTGGAGGCCTCGCGCCAGCAGCCCGTTCTCGTCGATTTCTGGGCGCCCTGGTGCGGTCCCTGCAAACAGCTCCAGCCGATCATCGAGAAGGTCGTGCGCGAGGGTACAGGCCGCGTGAAGCTCGTCAAGCTCAACATCGACGACCACCCGTCCATTCCCGGCCAGCTTGGCATCCAGTCCATTCCCGCCGTGATCGCTTTCGTCGGCGGCCGGCCGGTGGATGGTTTCATGGGTGCTGTCCCGGAAAGCCAGATCCGCGATTTCATCGACAAGATCGCCGGACCCGCAGGCGCAGACGAGAAGGCCGAGATCGAGGCGCTGCTCACCGAGGCGAAAACCCTGTTCGATGCGGGCGACATCGACGGGGCGGCCAATCTCTACGGCGCGCTGCTGCAGGCCGATCCTGAAAATGCCGCAGCACTTGCCGGCATTGCCGAATGCATGATCGCTGTCGGCCAGCCGGAAAATGCTCGCCAGGCGCTGACGGGCCTGCCGGAAGCGGTCGCCGCGGACCCCGCCGTAGCCGCCGTCCTCAAGAAACTCGACCAGATCGAGGAGGCGCGCAAGCTCGGCGACCCCGCCGCGCTCGAACAGGCCCTGGCGCTCAATCCGGACGACCATGCGGCACGGCTCAATCTTGCGAAGATCCGCAATGTCGAAGGCGATCGGCAGGCGGCGGCCGAGCATCTGCTTCTCATCATGAAGCGCGACCGCGCCTTCGAGGATGACGGTGCCCGCCGTGAACTGCTGCAGTTCTTCGACGTCTGGGGTCCGAAGGACCCGGCGACGATCTCGGCGCGCCGCAAGCTGTCGTCGATCCTGTTTTCCTGAGGTTTTTCGCCTGCCGTATGGCGGCATCCCTTGAGAAACGACGCGCCTACACCACATTCGAAACAGGCGCGTCGGTAAAGGCCGGGCGGAGTATCCGGACGCTGCGCCACGGAATGGAAGGCAATGCCATGCATGTGGGAAATGCGCGCTATCTGAAGCCGACGGACCTGCCGGAGACCATCCCCGTCTTTCCGCTGACGGGCGCGCTTCTCCTGCCGGGTGGCCAATTGCCGCTCAACATCTTCGAGCCGCGCTATCTTTCCATGTTCGATGACGCGCTCGCCTCGCACCGGCTGATCGGTATGGTGCAGCCGGTTTTCGGCGAGCATCGCGCAGACGAGACCGGTCATGACGGCGGTGCCTTGTGCAAGGTCGGTTGCATCGGTCGCATCACCTCGTTTGCGGAGACAGGCGACGGGCGCTACGTCGTCTCGCTTACCGGCGTCTGTCGCTATCGCCTGCTGGAGGAAGCCTCCGGCGCGAAATCCTACCGCAGCTTCCGCATCGCGCCCTTCATCGGCGATCTCTCCGCGCAGGACGATGAGACGAGCGTCGACCGCGATGCCTTGCTTGCCGCCTTCAAGGCCTATCTCGACGCCAACAAGCTGGAGGCGGACTGGGAGAGCGTGGAGCGCGCCAGCAACACGACGCTGGTCAATTCTATGGCGATGATGTCGCCCTATGGCCCCGCGGAAAAGCAGGCGCTTCTCGAGGCGCCCGACCTGAAAACGCGTGCAGAAA
The DNA here is from genome assembly GCF_022899935.1 of Shinella curvata. Classification (GTDB taxonomy): domain Bacteria; phylum Pseudomonadota; class Alphaproteobacteria; order Rhizobiales; family Rhizobiaceae; genus Shinella; species Shinella curvata. The sequence goes on along the minus strand of NZ_JALJCJ010000007.1, from coordinate 221,003 downwards.
CCCTGATCGCCATCACCGAGATCGTGCTCGCCCGTGCCTATGGCGATGTCGATTCGCGGCTGCAGTAGGACGCAACCGATGGATGACAGCACCAGCCGGGTCGCTCCCAAACTGCTCGAACTCCTCGTCTGTCCGCTGACCAAGGGCCGGCTACAATATGATGCGCAGGCCGGGGAACTGATTTCCGAAAAGGCCAAGCTCGCCTATCCGATCCGGGACGGCATTCCGATCATGCTGATTTCCGAGGCGCGGGAAATCAAGGAGTGAGGGACGAGGGCGGGCGTCGTTCAGAGTTACCGCGACCTCTCTTTTGTCATCCTCGGGCTTGACCCGAGGATGACGGATGTGGGTGGGGTGCGCTTTTTAAGGGTGCGTCGTCAATCAAATCCGCTGACCGACCAGCATGCGCGGATGTCCGCCGCCCGTTGTGCCTTCCGCCTGCCGGATGAAGAAAGACTTGAGGCCGGGCAGGCGGTCGACGATGCCGAGGCCGACGTCTCGCAGCACGCGGATCGGTGTCATGTCGTTGGAGAACAGGCGGTTCAGCACGTCGGTCGTGACACCCATGCGCACCGTGTCGAAACGGCGCCAGCTTTCGTAGCGCTCCAGAACCGAGACGGCGCCGATGTCGAGGCCGAGGCGGTCGGCTTCGACGATGGTTTCGGCGAGTGCGGCCACATCCTTGAAGCCGAGATTGAGGCCCTGGCCGGAAATTGGATGGATGCCGTGCGCGGCATCGCCCGCCAGCGCGAAGCGCGGGGCGATGAAGGCGCGGGCAAGTGTGAGGCCGAGCGGGAAGGCGCGGCGACCGCCGACGACCTTCAGCGCGCCCAGCTTGTGGCCGAAGCGGCGCTCCAGCTCTTCCTCGAAGACGAGATCGTCGCTTTCCACGAGGCGGCGGGCGTCTTCCGTGCGCTCGGTCCAGACGAGCGAGGAGCGGTTGCCGGTGAGCGGCAGCGTGGCGAAGGGACCGGCGGGCAGGAAGTGCTCCTCCGCCGTGCCGTCATGCGGGCGCTCGTGCTCGACGGTCGTGACGATACCGGACTGGCCGTAGTCGAAGCGCACGGTCTTGATGCCAGCCATGTCGCGCAGTTTCGAGCGCACGCCGTCGCAGGCGACGAACAGGCGGGTTTTTCGTGCAGAACCATCGGAAAGGGTGACGTCTGTGGCGTGCTGGCCGGTGGCAAAACCCTCGGCCGATGTCGACCAGCGTACGGGAATGCCGAGGATCTCGGCCTGGCGCAGCAGGCTGCCGGTCATGGCGCGGTTCGGCACCATATGGGCGAAGGGCTGGCCGTCATCGCCGGAACCGGCACCCTCGAAGGTCAGAAAGACCGGGCGGACGGGATCGGCGGTGCGCGAATCGGTGATGACCATGCGGCGGATCGGTTCGGCCTCCGGGGCGATCTCGTTCCATACGCCAAGCACGTCGAGCAGGTTGCGTGCGGCCGCGACGATGGCCGAGGCGCGTTCGTCCTTCTGCCAGACATGCGCGGGCGCGCCATCGACGACCTCGACGGCAAGGTGCGGCGCCGCCTTCTTGATCGAGACGGCCAGCGACAGACCGACATAGCCGCCGCCGGCAACGAGCACGTCGAGCATGGGGGCGTCGGGCTTGGTCGCGTCGGGCTCGATCACGTCGGTCATGGGGAGACTCCTGGCCGCTTGAGGTCTTGTTTCCCCCTATATAGAGGAGGAGGGGCCGCTTTCCTACCTCAGGCCATGTATCGGAGCCACGTCCAAATGTCGCGCCATCAGCCCAAGAACCCCGCCATGGACCTTCTGATCGAAACGCTCGATCTCGAGCAGCTCGAGGTGCGGCTCTTTCGCGGCCAGAGCCCGCAGGTCGGCTGGCAGCGGGTGTTCGGCGGGCAGGTGATCGGCCAGGCACTGGTGGCGGCGACGCGTACGGTGGAGGAGGGGCGCTTCGTGCATTCCCTGCACGCCTATTTCGTGCGGCCGGGCGATCCGGCCGTGCCGATCATCTACGACGTGGAGAACATCCGCGACGGCGGCTCCTTTGCCACGCGCCGGGTTACGGCCATCCAGCACGGCAAGCCGATCTATTTCATGACCGCCTCCTTCCAGGACGACGAAGAGGGGTTCGAGCACCAGGCGTCGATGCCGGATGTACCGATGCCGGAGCACCTGCTCGGCGAGGCGGAGCTCAAGGAGCGGTTCCTGACGCAGGCGCCTTCCCATATCCGTGCCTATTGGGAACGTCCGCGGCCGATCGAGCTGCGCCCCGTCGCGCTCGACCACTATTTCTCCGCCGAGAAGCTGGAGCCGAGCCAGAACATCTGGGTGCGCACGACCGGGCCGGTGCCGGCCAAGCGTCATTTGCAGGCGGCGGTGCTGGCCTATCTCTCCGACATGACGCTGCTCGACACCTCGCTCTTCGCGCACGGCACCTCCGTCCTGGACCGAAGGCTGCAGGTGGCGAGCCTCGACCATGCCATGTGGTTCCACCGCCCGCCCATTCTCGACGACTGGCTGCTCTACAGCCAGGACAGTCCCTCGGCTTTCGGTGGGCGCGGCATGACGCGTGGCGCAATTTTCAGCCGTTCCGGCACTCTTCTTGCCTCCGTCGCCCAGGAGGGGTTGATTCGGAAAAAGGCAACTGACTAAATTTTATTCATAATACTTTTATCGCTCATTTTTTGATCATTTGCGGTGGCGATTTTTTGCGCCGCAGCGAGAATGTCATTTTTATCGATTTAAATTCAGCATTTTAGCTGAGCCGTTCGAATCTGGCACGCCCCTTGAATGTGTAGGTCTCAGTCGTTGCATCTGCGCACGGCAAGGAGAGATGGCCCCGGCTGGGGGACAAGCACGAAGGATGGGAATCCAGATGAAAATCGTAATGGCCATTATCAAGCCGTTCAAACTCGACGAGGTGCGCGAAGCCCTCACCGCCGTTGGCATCCAGGGCCTGACCGTGACCGAAGTGAAGGGTTACGGGCGCCAGAAGGGCCACACGGAAATCTACCGCGGCACCGAATACGCCGTCAGCTTCCTGCCGAAACTGAAGATCGAGATCGCCGTGCCCGGCGACGTCGTCGACAAGGCCGTCGAAGCGATCGCCGGCGCGGCCAAGACCGGCCAGATCGGCGACGGCAAGATCTTCGTCTACGCCATCGACCACGCCATGCGCATCCGCACCGGCGAAACCGATTCCGAAGCGCTCTAAGCAAACGGCCTTTCAGGGAGCCTAGTTAAAATGTCGTCATTCAAGCTTTCTCACACCCTTTCCCGCGTGGCCACCGCCACGGCGGCCGTGTTTGCGCCCGTGGTCGCCTTCGCGCAGGAAACCGCACCGGCCGCCACTGAAGCCGCTGCCGCAGCACCGGTTCCCGACAAGGCGGACACGGTCTTCATGTTCCTCGCCACGCTGCTCGTCTTCTTCATGCTGATCCCCGGTCTCGCCCTGTTCTACGGCGGCCTGGTGCGCGCCAAGAACATGCTGTCGGTTCTCATGCAGTGCACCGTCATCGGCGCGCTGATGATGATTGTCTGGGTCACCTATGGCTATTCCTTCGCCTTCGGCGGCTCGACGAGCCCCTATTTCGGCGGCTTCGCCAAGATGTTCCTGTCGGGCGTGACCGTCGACAGCACGGCGGCGACCTTCTCCGACGGCGTCGTCATTCCGGAATACATCTTCATGCTGTTCCAGATGACCTTCGCAGCCCTGACGCCGGCGCTGATCATCGGTGCCTTCGCCGAGCGCATCAAATTCTCGGCCGTCATCCTCTTCACCGTGCTCTGGGCCACCTTCGTCTATTTCCCGATCGCCCACATGGTCTGGGACGGCAACGGCCTGATCTTCAACATGGGCGCGCTTGATTTCGCTGGCGGTACCGTCGTGCACATCAATGCCGGTGTCGCAGGCCTCATCGGCGCGATCATGGTCGGCAAGCGCACCGGCTTCGGCAAGGACATGATGGCCCCTCACTCCATGACGCTCACCCTCGTCGGTGCCGCCATGCTGTGGTTCGGCTGGTTCGGCTTCAACGCCGGCTCCAACCTCGAAGCCTCGGGCGGCGCGGTTCTCGCCACCGTCAACACCTTCGTCGCCACCGCTGCCGCGATCCTCGCCTGGTCTGTGGTCGAAGCCTTCACCCGCGGCAAGGCCTCGCTGCTCGGTGCAGCCTCGGGCATGATCGCCGGCCTCGTCGTCGTCACCCCGGCTGCCGGTTCCGTCGGTCCGTTCGGCGCCATCGTGCTCGGCCTCATCGTCTCGCCGATCTGCTACTTCTTCGTCGCCGTCGTGAAGAACAAGTTCGGCTACGACGACACGGCTGACGTCTTCGGCGTCCATGGCATCGGTGGCCTCGTCGGTGCGCTCGGCACCGGCATCTTCACCGCCCCGTCGCTCGGCGGCACGGGTGCTGCCGACTTCTCGATCGCCTCGCAGTTCATGACGCAGCTCACCGCCGTCGTCATCACCATCATCTGGTGCGGCGTCGTCTCGGCCATCCTCTACAAGGTCGTCGATCTGATCGTGGGTCTGCGCGTCTCGGTCGAAGCCGAACGCGAAGGTCTCGATCTCTCCTCGCACGGCGAAGCGGCCTACCACTCGTAAAACAATCGCGGCGGCTCGAAGGGGTCGCCGCCATCAGCCCGTCGCGGCCTGGGAAACCAGACCGCCCTTGGCCCGGACCCTGGTCCGGGTCTTTTTCGTTTACGGCACAGAAACCATGACGGGGGATGGCATGGTTAACATGGCATTAAGGCTTCCTTCGTAGGGTTTGCAGTCAGGCACATCCGCGAATCGCGCGGAGATGTGCGTATTCCATTGCGTGGGCACAGGCTGTAACCATGAGCAGAAGCATTTCGGCAGGGCTGGACAACCGTCACGACCGTTTCGTTCTGTCGGCATTCGTCTGGCGGCAGGCGCAGATCCTTTTCGGGCTCGGTATTTTCCTCGCCCTTGCGCTTGCGATTGCTGCGCTCTCCACCTGGAACGTCTCGGATCCCAGCCTGTCCTATGCGTCCAGCGGCACGCCGGTAAACCTGCTCGGCTATCCCGGTGCCGTGTTCGCCGATATCTTCATGCAGTTCTTCGGCCTTGCCAGCGTGATCGCGCTCCTGCCCGTCGTTGCCTGGGCGATCGGGCTGATCAGCGGCCGGCATTTCAACCGCATTCCGCAGCGCGCGGCCGCCTGGCTCGGCGGCGCTATCCTTGCTTCAGCCGCGCTCGCCTGCGTGCCCGGCCCGGTCACCTGGCCGCTGCCGACGGGGCTTGGCGGCGTCTTCGGCGACATGATCCTGCGTTTTCCGGCGCTCTTCACCGGCGCCTATCCGACGGGCATGCTGGCAAGCATCCTCGGCGGCATCATCGCCATTCCGGCGGCCTGGCTGATGGTGTTCAGCGCCGGCCTGATCGGCACGGTGGCGATCGAGGACGAGGAGAGCTTTGCCCCCGTCCCGGTCCAGAGTCGCGCCCGCACGGTTGCCGAGGAGGACGACGACGAAGAGCGCGAGGGGCCGCTTACCGTGTTTGTCGGCGCCATGACACATGCCTGGTATACTGGCCAGGCACGCATGCGCCGCCTCTTCGGCCTCTCCAACCACCGCCGTAAGGCGCGTGGTATCGAGCAGCCCTATGATTTCAACGAGGATGAATTCGGCACGCTGAACGAGCCGGCGCGTGCCCGCGCCGCACCGCGTTCGTCCGAACGCGTCGAACCGTCGATGGACGGTCGCCGCGCCGTCAATGCCCCGTCGATCGCGCTTGACGACGATGACGATGATCTGCCTTTCGATATGGATGAACGTCCGGCGCATCCCAACGGCATCCTGCCGGACGAGGATTCCGACGATATTGCTGCCGATTGGGCGCCGCGTCGCGCGCCGGCCCGCCAGGCCGTACCCGCGGCCAATGCTCGCGTCGTTCCCGCAGCATCCCGCCCGAAGCCCGGCCAGCGCATCGAGCGCGAAGCGCAGTCCTCCTTCGTTGGTCCCGATGGCTTCCAGCTGCCGCCGATCCATTTGCTCGCCGAGCCCAGGGGCCAGGTGCGCGATGCGACGCTTTCGGCCGATGCGCTCGAACAGAATGCCCGCATGCTGGAAGGCGTGCTGGAGGATTTCGGCGTCAAGGGCGAGATCATCCATGTGCGTCCCGGCCCGGTCGTCACGCTCTATGAGCTGGAACCGGCGCCCGGGATCAAGTCGTCGCGCGTCATCGGCCTCGCCGACGATATCGCCCGCTCGATGAGCGCGATCGCCGCGCGCGTCGCTGTCGTGCCCGGCCGCAACGCCATCGGCATCGAGCTGCCGAACCAGAGCCGCGAGACCGTCTATCTGCGTGAACTCATCGCCTCGCGCGATTTCGAGACCTCCAAGGCGCGCCTTGCCATGGCGCTCGGCAAGACGATCGGTGGCGAGCCGGTCATTTCCGACATCGCCAAGATGCCGCATCTGCTCGTTGCGGGTACCACCGGTTCGGGCAAGTCGGTCGCCATCAACACGATGATCCTGTCGCTGCTCTACCGCCTGAAGCCGGAGCAGTGCCGCCTGATCATGATCGATCCCAAGATGCTGGAACTCTCCGTCTATGACGGCATCCCGCATCTGCTCTCTCCCGTCGTTACCGATCCGAAGAAGGCGGTCGTCGCCCTCAAATGGACGGTGCGCGAGATGGAGGAGCGCTACAAGAAGATGTCCAAGATCGGCGTGCGCAACATCGACGGCTTCAACAGCCGCGTCGAGCAGGCACTGGCCAAGGGCGAGACGATTGCCCGCACCGTACAGACCGGTTTCGACCGCCAGACCGGTGAGGCCATGTACGAGACGGAAGAGTTCGACCTGCAGCCGATCCCCTATATCGTCGTGATCATCGACGAAATGGCCGACCTGATGATGGTCGCCGGCAAGGATATCGAAGGGGCCGTGCAGCGCCTCGCCCAGATGGCGCGTGCCGCCGGCATCCATGTCATCATGGCGACGCAGCGTCCCTCGGTCGATGTCATCACCGGCACGATCAAGGCCAACTTCCCGACGCGCATCTCCTTCCAGGTGACGTCGAAGATCGACAGCCGCACCATTCTCGGTGAACAGGGCGCCGAACAGCTGCTCGGCATGGGCGACATGCTCTACATGGCCGGCGGCGGGCGCATCCAGCGCGTGCATGGCCCGTTCGTCTCGGATGGCGAGGTGGAGGCCGTGGTCGCGCATCTCAAGGCGCAGGGCGCGCCGCAATATCTCGATGCCATCACCCAGGATGACGACGAGGACGGCGACGACGGGCATGGTCCGGCCGGAACGGCGAATCTCGAGGATTCCGACGATCCCTACGACCAGGCGGTCGCCGTGGTGTTGCGCGACGGCAAGGCCTCGACGTCCTATATCCAGCGCCGTCTCGGCATCGGCTACAACCGCGCCGCCTCGCTGATCGAGCGCATGGAGAAGGAGGGGCTGATCGGCCCCGCCAACCACGCCGGAAAGCGCGAAATCCTCGTGCCGACGGAAGACGAAATTTCGGGACGATGACCGGGAACGGAGTGCCTTCTGCGACGTTTCGACCGGCAAGTCTCGCGTCAGGGCCAATCGCCATTATGGCGCCGCGTTTGGCCCGCATGAAAAACGCATGAAGGAGACCAAGATGAACCGATCCGAAAAAGCCGGCACGCTGACGCGCCGCGGCTTCACCGGCCTCATGGCCCTGACATTCTCTGCCGGCCTTCCGCTGCTGTCGCCCGTTGAGGCGTCCGCGCAGGCCAGTGCCGCCGCCCAGAAGATCGCCGATCACTTCGCCTCGGTGAAGACCATGGCCGGCGAATTCGTGCAGTTCGGCCCGCGCGGCGAGCAGACCGGCGGCAAGTTCTTCATCGATCGTCCGGGCAAGATCCGTTTCAACTACGAAGACCCCTCGCCGATGCGCGTAATTGCCGACGGCCGCTCCGTCGTCATCGGCAACCGCAAACTCAAGACCTGGGATCTCTATCCGCTCTCCAAGACACCCCTGAACCTGCTGCTCGGCGAGAAGATCGACCTCTCGGCCAAGATGGTGCGCTCCGTCAAGGAAGAGGCCGACCTGACGACGATCGTTCTCGGCGACCGCAACATGTTCGGCGATTCGACCATCACCATGATGTTCGACCCGAAGACATACGACCTGCGCCAATGGACCATCACCGATGCGCAGGGCAAAGACACGTCTGTGATGATCTTCAACGTCAAGACCGGCATTCCGCTCGACGCCAAGGTTTTCACGATCCCCTATGACGAGGTCCGCCGCCGCGGTACGCAATAACAAGCCGTTTCCGTTTTCGGCACGCCTGCTCTAGGATTTGCTTTTGCCGCATTATCCGACGTCGAAGCAATTTCGCTTCGACTGGAAATGCTCTAAGACGCCCCAACCGGCCCGCTCGACGGGCCGGATGTTTTTGAGGCGGACCCGGCATGGCACTTTCGATCGCGACCTGGAACATCAACTCCGTGCGGCTGCGCATGCCGCTCGTCGAGCATTTCCTGAAAACCTTCTCGCCCGATATCCTGTGCCTGCAGGAAACCAAGTGCCCGAACGACCAGTTTCCCTCCAAGCCGCTGAAGGCGCTCGGCTACGAGCATATCGTGATGCATGGCCAGAAGGGTTATCACGGCGTCGCGACCATCTCCCGCCTGCCGCTGACCGAGATCGTCGAGCGGCGCGACTATTGCGGCGTCGGCGATGCGCGCCATGTCTCGGTGCTCCTCCATCACCGCGGCAAGTCGATCCGCGTGCACAATTTCTATGTGCCGGCCGGCGGCGACGAGCCGGACCGCACGATCAACGCGAAATTCGGCCACAAGCTCGATTTCATCGAGGAAATGAAGCTGCTGCATGCCGAAGCCGAGGCCGGGATTTCCTCGATCCTCGTCGGCGATCTCAACATCGCGCCGCTGGAGCATGATGTCTGGTCGCACAAGCAGCTTCTGAAGATCGTCAGCCACACGCCGATCGAGACCGAAGGCCTGATCGACGTGATGACCAAGGGTGCCTGGGTAGATCTGATGCGCCGCAAGGTGCCGGCGGAGGAAAAGCTCTATACGTGGTGGAGCTACCGTTCGGCCGACTGGCAGGCCGCTAACAAGGGCCGCCGCCTCGACCATATCTGGTCCTCGGCCGACCTCGATCCGCATCTGACGAATATTTCCGTCATCCGTGAAGCGCGCGGCTGGGAACGGCCATCGGACCACGTGCCTGTGATTGCGGAATTCGACTTCTAAAAATCAGGCGAAGCGACGGGCGAGGCCGCGCATCTGGGTGATCATCGCCGTGAGGTTTTCGCGGATGCGGGCATCCACGAGAACGGCGACATCGGGATATTCTTCCAGCATGCGTCGGAAGAGCGGGCGGTTGATACGGATGACCTCGCTGTCCTCCAGCGCCACGGCCGTATATTTCCGCTCGACGGCGGAGATCATCGCCAGCTCCGACAGCAGCGTGCCATAGTCCGCAATACCCTCTTCCTTCGTCGCGCCGTCGCGCAGCGTCGAGGTGAGCTGGAACGAGCCGTGGGCGACGACGAAGCCGCAATCGGCCGAGGTGCCCTCGCGAAACAGCGTCTGCCCCTCGACCAGCCGGCGGCGTTCGGCGCCGAAGGCCATCAGCCGCAGCTTGTCATCGGCAAGACCGGTGAACAGCGGCACGCGGGCGAGAAGGGCGATGTCGTCGCTGAGAGCCACGGCGGGGTTTCCTGATTATGGTACGATCTTGTAACCGCCGTTCTCTGTCACGAGAATCTCGGCATTGGAAGGGTCCCGTTCGATCTTCTGGCGCAGGCGATAGACGTGGGTTTCCAGCGTGTGGGTCGTCACGCCGGAATTGTAGCCCCAGACCTCCTCCAGCAGAATATCGCGCGTCACCACCTTCTGGTCGGCGCGGTAGAGATAGCGGATGATCGCCGCTTCCTTTTCCGTGAGGCGGATCTTCTGGCCGTTTTCCAGCGTCAGAAGTTTCTGGCCGGGCTTGAACGTGTAGGGGCCGACGGTGAAGGTCGCGTCTTCGCTGCTCTCGTGCTGGCGCAGCTGCGCGCGGATGCGGGCGAGCAGCACGGCAAACCGGAAAGGCTTCGTCACATAGTCGTTGGCGCCGGCTTCGAGGCCCAGGATCGTGTCCGAATCGGTGTCGTGCCCGGTCAGCATGATGATCGGCGCCTTGAAGCCGCCCTTGCGCAGAAGCTTCACCGCCTCGCGGCCATCCATATCGGGCAGGCCGACATCCATGATGAGCAGGTCAATCTGGTTGGCGCGCGCCGTCTGGATGCCCTTGCCGGCGGTCGTTTCCTCCAGCGTGGTGAATTCCTCGTAGAGCGAAAGCTGCTCGACGAGCGTCTCGCGAAGGTCGTTGTCGTCATCGACAAGAAGGATCGTGCGGGATGTCATGCGTTTCCTCTCGGCATTTCTCAGGAAAGTAAGGGAGCTAGGGCAAAAATTCAAATGGAAGGGATGGCAGGTTTGGCCCCTTTGTTGCCTAGCCAGTCGAATTCGCGCATGGCGCGAATATGGCAGGGCGCGCGGCGCCGGATCACATCTGCTAAACATTGCGTGAAGACCATCCGAACGTACCCGGCACCATGGCGACGCGTCGCGGTACGGTCGCATGCGCACTTAAAGCTTTTCGCCGGTCCCCCGCTGAAATGCCGCGCCTGTCGACCTATATGCAGCCTCGCCTTCCCAAAACCCGCCCGGGTTCATCCCTTTTCATGGAGACATTCTCATGAGCGATCAGCCGACAATTCTCTTTCACGATGGCAACAGCATTCCCCAGGTCGGCCTCGGCGTGTGGCAGACCCCGAACGATACGGCCGTGACGGCCGTCAAGGCCGCGCTCGGCGCGGGCTACCGCCATATCGATACTGCCGCGATCTACGAGAACGAAGAGGGGGTGGGCGAGGGTATCCGCGCCTCCGGCGTCGCCCGCCCGGAAATCTTCCTCACCACAAAACTCTGGAATTCCGAGCAGGGCTACGATTCGACCCTGAAGGCTTTCGATGCCAGCCTCAAGCGTCTCGGCACCGACTATGTCGATCTCTACCTCATCCACTGGCCGGCACCGAAGCGCGGCCAGTTCGTCGATACCTGGAAGGCCTTCATCCAGCTGCAGAAGGATGGCCGCGCCCGCTCCATCGGTGTTTCCAACTTCTATCCCGAGCATCTGCAGCGGCTGATCGACGAGACAGGCATCACGCCCGTCATCAACCAGATCGAGCTGCATCCGGATTTTCCGCAGAAGGAAGCCCGCGCCTATCACGACAAGCACCGGATCATCACGCAGTCCTGGAGCCCGCTCGGCCAGGGTCAGCTTCTGGAAAACCCCGTCGTCGCCAAGGTCGCGGCCAAACACGGCCGCACGCCGGCACAGGTCATCACCCGCTGGCACATCGACAACGGTCTCGTCGTGATCCCGAAATCGGTGACGCCGTCGCGCATCGAGGAGAATTTCAAGGTCTTCGATTTCAAGCTCGACGCCGAGGACATGGCGACTTTCGCCACGCTTGAAAAGGATGGCAAGCGCATCGGCCCGGATCCGATGACGGCGACGTTCTGATCAAACGAAGAGGGGCCTTAGAGGCCCCTCAATCGTCTTCGCCGTGGCCGACGATCATCATGGCCTCGAAGGCCATGCGTTCGACCTTGCGCATGCGCTCGGATTCCGATTTCAGCTGGCCGCAGGCGGCGAGGATGTCGCGGCCGCGCGGGGTGCGTATCGGCGAAGCATAGCCGGCCTGGTTGATGAAATCGGCGAAACGCTCGATCTGCTCCCAGTCCGAACACTGGTAGTTCGTGCCAGGCCAGGGGTTGAACGGGATGAGGTTGATCTTCGCGGGAATGCCCTTCAGCAGCTGGGTGAGCAGCTTGGCGTCTTCCAGACTATCGTTGACGTCCTTCAGCATCACATATTCGAAGGTAATGCGCCGCGCATTCGACAGGCTCGGATAGGCGCGGCAGGCGTCCAGCAGTTCCTTCAGCGGATACTTCTTGTTGATCGGCACCAGCATGTCGCGCAGCTCGTCGCGCACGGCATGCAGCGAGATCGCCAGCATCACCCCGATCTCGGAGCCCGTGCGATAGATTTCCGGCACGATGCCGGAGGTCGAGAGCGTCACGCGGCGCTTGGAAAGCGAGAGGCCGTCGCCGTCGGTGGCGATCAGCAGCGCCGTTTTCACGCTTTCGAAATTGTAGAGCGGCTCGCCCATGCCCATCATGACGATGTTTGAGACCTTGCGTCCCTCGGCAGGCGCAATCATGCCGGCGGGCGTGTCGCGATCCGGGAAATCGCCGAGCCGGTCGCGAGCCAGCAGCAGCTGCGAGAGGATTTCCTCTGCCGTCAGGTTACGTACCAGCTTCTGCGTGCCGGTGTGGCAGAAGGAACAGGTAAGCGTGCAGCCGACCTGGCTGGAAATGCAGAGCGTGCCGCGGCCTTCCTCGGGAATGTAGACGGTCTCGATCTCGACGGGCCGGCCGGCGCCGCGTGCGGGAAAACGCAGCAGCCACTTGCGCGTGCCGTCATTGGAAATCTGCTCGTCGACGATCTCCGGGCGGGCGATGGTGAAATGCTTCTTGAGCATTTCCCGCATGTCCTTGGAGACATTGGTCATGTCGTCGAAGTCAGAGACGCCGCGCACATAGAGCCAGTGCCAGAGCTGGCTGACGCGCATCTTCACCTGGCGCTCGTTGACGCCCTTCTCCACCAGCGCGCGGCCCATGTCCTCGCGAGAAAGACCGATCAGCGTCGGCTTTTCGGCGGCCGGGATGGTGCGGACGACCGGCGCCTTGACCGGGTCGGCGGTGTTGAGAAAATCCATGCTTGCCATCGGGTCATTCCTCAAGAACAGGCAGCGCCGGCGCAGGCTTTTGCGCCACGGCGGTCCATGCTCGACTGAAGTTCATTGCAGGCCAGGAAATGCCGGGAAGTGCGGCTTACGGCCCAGTTGCCGGCCCTTTAGCATTGTTCTGCCGGAAAGTCACGGCCCATCAGGGCCGCTGGCAGATCTCGCGCAGGCAGGTCCGCAGCCAGCGATGCGCCGGGTCGGCATCCATGCGCGGATGCCAAAGCAGCGAGACGGTGAAATCAGGCAGATCGACCGGCAGCGCGAAAGCCGTCACGCCGTCGCGAAACGACAACGTCGACCGGTCCGAGACCTGCGCGATCAGGTCGGAATTTCTTGCGAGCGTCACGGCCTCGGTAAAACTCGGCACCGTCACGGCTATGGTGCGCGTCAACCCCTTCAGCGCCAGCGCCTCATCGACCGGGCCGCGCTCCCGCCGGCCGCGCGAGACGAGGATATGACCGCCGGCGGCGTAGCGCTCCGGCGTGATCGGCTCGTCGAGCAACGGATGCCCGTCGCGCACGATGCCAATGAAACGATCGCGGAAGAGCGCCTGTGCCCGAACCTCCGGCCCCGTCTCCTCGCCGATCACGCCCGTTTCGAGATCGACGATACCGTCGCGCAGCGGCGTGCTCTCCTTGTTGGGCTTCGGCACGAAGCGCAGTTTCACCCCCGGCGCCTCGCGCGCCACGCGCGCCAGCAGCGCCGGCCCGTAGGTATCGACGAACCCCTCGCGGTTGCGCAGGGTAAATGTCCGCGCGAGGGTCTTGAGATCGAGGGTCTCGGCCGGCCGCAGCAGCGCTTCCGCCTCCTGCACGATCTGCCCGACCCTCTGGCGAAGTTCTATCGCCTGCGGCGTCGGCACAAGGCCGCGCCCGGCCCGCACTAGAAGCGGATCACCCGTCACCTCACGCAGGCGTGCCAGCGCGCGGCTTATCGCCGACGGGCTGAGCCTGAGCCGTCGGGCAGCCTTTGCGACGCTGCCTTCGGCAAGCAGCACGTCGAGCGTCACGAGAAGATTGAGATCGGGCCGGGACATGCAAGATCCTAACATGCCGGCCGGAAAATGACATGGCGTCAGATGCACGAATATAGTGCAATCCATGCGCGTTCCGCCACATCAAGGAAAGGCTTATCTGCTCCAGACAAACAAGGAGCAGCCCCATGCTAGACGCAAACATCCCAACGGCGGACCGGAACAGGGTCGGAGCTCTTGCCGGCCTGTCGCTCGCCATCCTGCTATCCTCGCTCGGCACCAGCATCGCCAATGTCGCCCTGCCGACACTGGCGCAGCACTTCGCCGCGCCCTTCCCGCATGTCCAGTGGGTCGTGCTCGCCTATCTGCTTGCCAGCACCGTGCTGATTGCCGGTATCGGGCGCCTCGGCGATCTCTTTGGCCGTCGCCGGCTGCTGCTGGCGGGGCTCGCGGTGTTTTCAGCCGCCTCGCTGCTGGCGGGCCTGTCACCGTCATTGCCCTTCCTTATTGTCGTCAGGGCCATTCAGGGCGCGGGCGCGGCGGCCATGATGGCGCTGGCCATGGCCTTCGTCAGCGAGACCGTGCCGAAGGAACGCATCGGCAGCACGATGGGCTTGCTCGGCACGATGTCGGCGGTCGGCACCGCACTCGGTCCATCGCTCGGCGGCCTGCTGATCTCCGCCTTCGGCTGGCCTTCGATCTTCCTCGTCGCCGTACCCTTCGGCATCGTCGCTTTCGGCCTCGTGTGGCATTTCCTGCCCGCCGACCGCAAGGCCGCCACTGCAGCCCGTTTCGACCTTGTCGGCGCCACGCTGCTGGCGATATCGCTTGCCGCCTATGCGCTCGCCATGACGGCCGGCGGAGGCCGCATCGGACTTGTGAATGCTGCGCTCGTCGCCACGGCCATCATCGGCGCAATCCTGTTCGTCGTAAGACAGAGCCGAACCGTCTTCCCGCTGATCCGCCCGGCCGCCTTCCGCCGCCCCGGCTTTCCCGCCAGCCTTGCGGCCAACATCCTCGTCGCGACCGTCATCATGGTGACGCTCGTCGTCGGGCCGTTCTACCTGTCGCGCACGCTCGGCCTCGGCCCGGCGGAAGTCGGCTTCGTGCTGGCGATCGGCCCCGTCGTCTCCGTTCTGACCGGCATGCTGGCCGGACGCCTCGTCGATCGCTTCGGTGCGGCCCCCATGGTCGCGGCCGGGCTTGCCACGATGGCGGCGGGTGCTGCCGGCCTGCCCGTGCTCTCCGCTTTGTTCGGCCTGCCCGGCTATATCGCGGCGATCGTCGTGCTCACCCCCGGCTACCAGCTGTTCCAGGCCGCCAACAATGCCGCCGTCATGACCGGCATCGCCGCGGACGAACGCGGCGTCATCTCGGGCCTGCTCAACCTGTCGCGCAATCTCGGCCTCATCACCGGCGCCTCGCTGATGGGCGCGATCTTCGCCGCCGCCACCGGCACGCGGGACCTTGCCGGCGCGGACCCGGCCGCCGTCGCCTTCGGCATGCAGGTGACATTCACCGTGGCTGCGGCGTTGCTTATCGTCGCGCTCGGCCTGTCGTTGCGCCGTTTCCGGCGCGCTCCCGCCTGAACGGCGCAAACAAAAAGGCCGGGAGAAATCCCGGCCTTTCTGCATTTACGGCGATGGAACCGTGATCAGTTGAACGTACGGATATCGACGAAGTGGCCGGCGATCGCGGCGGCCGCAGCCATGGCGGGCGACACGAGATGCGTGCGGCCCTTGAAGCCCTGACGGCCCTCGAAATTGCGGTTCGAGGTGGAGGCGCAGCGCTCGCCCGGTTTCAGGCGGTCGTCGTTCATGGCAAGGCACATCGAGCAGCCGGGCTCGCGCCAGTCGAAACCGGCAGCCTTGAAGATCTTGTCGAGGCCTTCCGCTTCCGCCTGCTCCTTCACGAGGCCGGAGCCCGGAACGATCATGGCGCTGACGGTGGACGCCACCTGCTTGCCCTCGACAACGGCGGCAACGGCACGCAGGTCTTCGATGCGGCCATTGGTGCAGGAGCCGATGAAGACGCGGTCGATCGCGATGTCGGTGATCTTGGTGTCCGGCTTCAGGCCCATATAGTCGAGCGCGCGCCACTTGGAGGTACGCTTGGTTTCGTCCTCAATCGCGTCGGGGTTCGGCACGACGCCTTCGATGGAGACGACGTCTTCCGGCGAGGAGCCCCAGGAGACGATCGGCGGCAGGTTGGCGGCATCGAGCACGACCACGCGGTCGAAATGCGCGCCCTCTTCCGTGTAGAGCGTCTTCCAGTACTCGATCGCCATGTCCAGCGCCTGGCCCTTCGGCGCGCGCGGCTTGCCCTTGATATATTCGAAGGTCTTCTCGTCGGGCGCGATGAGGCCGGCGCGGGCGCCGCCTTCGATCGTCATGTTGCAGATCGTCATGCGGCCTTCCATCGACAACGATCGAATGGCTTCGCCCGCGAATTCGATGACGTGGCCGGTGCCGCCGGCCGTGCCGATCTCGCCGATGATGGCGAGAATGATGTCCTTGGCGGTGACGCCCTCCGGCAGCTGGCCGTCGACGCGCACCAGCATGTTCTTCGCCTTCTTCTGGATCAGCGTTTGGGTGGCGAGCACATGCTCGACCTCGGACGTGCCGATACCGTGCGCCAGTGCGCCGAATGCACCATGCGTGGAGGTGTGGCTGTCACCGCAGACGATGGTCATGCCCGGCAGCGTAAAGCCCTGCTCGGGGCCGACGATGTGCACGATGCCCTGGCGCACGTCCTTTTCGGAGTAATATTCGACGCCGAATTCGGCCGCGTTGGTGGCGAGCGCCTCGACCTGGATGCGGCTTTCCTCGTTCTTGATGCCCTCATGGCGATCCGGTGAGGTGGGAACGTTGTGGTCGACGACGGCGAGCGTCTTTTCCGGCGCGCGGACCTTGCGGCCGGCCATGCGCAGGCCTTCGAAGGCCTGGGGCGACGTCACTTCGTGAACGAGGTGACGGTCGATGTAGAGAAGACAGGTGCCGTCTTCCTGGCGGGAGACGATGTGGTCGTCGAAAATCTTGTCATAGAGGGTACGGGGTGCGCTCATGGCTTTTCATCCGTCTGGCATGTTTGGGAAAGGGAAATCGACAGCGCGAGGCTGCTGGACCGCGAGCGATCAGGATAGACGGCTGATGAGCGCCCCGAAGACGCGCGCAAAGAAGCGTGCCGGCAGGCGCTTGTGATCCTGCAGCACGACGACATGCTTTTCCGTGCATCCGAACTTGGATTCCATACGTTCGCATATAACGATTTTTTGACGGCGCGGCAAGTTGGGCGCGAACGCTGACGTTTACGCTTCTTCCGAAAATTTCCGACCCACCTCCTTGCCGCCATCCCGAATTTTTGACACTCGATAGACGTATCCGGCGGGATGCCGGTTTTAGGGGACAAGTATGAAGACGATTACCTGGCGGGACCGCCTGCGCTACCAGTTCGACAAGAGCATGGCGGCGGGGCCGATCGCCCTGATCGGCTGGCTGGCCGTGATCTCGCTGATCGTCATCATTCTCGCCGGGCTGTTCCTGGCGCTGACCGGTATCGCGCCCGAGGGCGGCTCGCCCGTTTCCTTCATCGAAGGATCCTGGGAATCGCTGATGCGCACCATGGATGCCGGCACGATGGGCGGCGATGCCGGCTGGAGCTTCCGCGGCGTCTCGCTCGTCGTCACCGTCGCCGGCATCTTCGTCTTCTCCGCACTGATCGGCGTGCTCTCTTCCGGCCTCGACGAGAAGCTGGACGAGCTGCGCAAGGGCCGCTCGCATGTGCTGGAGAAGGATCATACGATCATCTTCAACTGGTCGCCCTCGATTTTCGACGTGATTTCCGAACTGGTCATTGCCAACGAGAGCCGGCGCAATCCGCGCATCGTCATCATGGCGAACAAGGACAAGGTGGAGATGGAGGACGAGATCGCCGACAAGATCGCCGATCTCAGGAACACCCGCGTCATCTGCCGCAGCGGCGATCCGACCGATCTCTACGACGTCAACATCGTCAATCCGCAGGCTTCCCGCTCGATCGTCGTGCTGTCGCCGGAAAGCGACTACGCCGATTCCGAGGTCATCAAGACCGTACTCGCCCTCGTCAACGATCCGGAGCGTCGCAAAGAACCCTACCAGATCGCCGCGGAAATTCGCGATGCCAAGAACGCCGAGGTTGCCCGCATCGTCGGTGGTTCGGAGCTCCAGCTGGTGCTGGCGGACGAGCTGATCTCGCGCATCGTCGTCAGTTCTTCGCGCCAGGCAGGCCTCTCAGCCGTCTATACGGAACTGCTCGATTTCGACGGTTCGGAAATCTACGCGCTCGAACAGCCGGCGCTGGTCGGAAAGTCCTTCGGCCATGCGGTGATGGCCTACGATACCTCGACGCTGATCGGTCTTTGCGACCTTGGTGGCGTCGTGCATCTCAACCCGCCGAACAGCCGCGTCATCGCGGCCGGGGAGCGGGCGATCCTGATCGCCGAGGACGACGCAGCGATCAAGCTGCGTAGCGGTGATTTCGACGTCGACCGCGAGATCGTGCGTCCGCCCGTGCAGCACACGGAGGGACCGGAACGGACCTTGCTGCTCGGCTGGAACCGCCGCGGGCCGATCATCGCGCAGGAGCTGTCACGCTATGTGGCGCCCGGCTCCGAGCTTCTGATCGCCGCCAACCGGCCGGATCTCGAAAAGATCGTCGCCGGGCTGTCCTATCTCAAGGAAAACCTTGCCGTTCGCTGCACCGTCATCGACACGACGAACCGTGCGGCCCTCGACGCGCTGGACGTGCCGTCCTACGATCACGTGCTGGTGCTCGGCTATAGTGACGACATGGCGCCGCAGCCGGCCGACACCACGACGCTGGTGACGCTCTTGCAGCTGCGCAAGATCGCCGATGCGGCGGGCCAGCATATCGGCATCGTCAGCGAGATGATCGACGTGCGCAACCGCAACCTCGCCGCCGTCACCCGCGCCGACGATTTCGTCGTCAGCAACAAGCTGGTCAGCCTCATGCTGGCACAGGCCTCGGAAAACGAGCTGATGGCCGATATTTTCGACGAGCTGCTCGACGAGGACGGCTCGGAAATCTACATGCGCCCGGTCACCGACTACATCGCCATCGACCGGCCGGTGAATTTCTACACCGTCACGCTCGCCGCCCTCATCCGCGGCGAAGTGGCCCTCGGCTACAGCCGCGCGACCACGGCGGGGCACGACCCGCGCAATATGGGTGGAGTCGTGGTCAATCCGGTGAAGTCGGAGAAACTGTCCTTCGATGCTGCGGACCGCCTGATCATCCTCGCGCGCCAGTAAGGCGGGTCAGGTTCGCCGCAAACGCCGCTCAAGGCCCCGCAGGCCCAGCGACAGACCGATGGTGAGGATCAGATAGACATAGGCGACGATGGAATAGGTCTCGAAGAACCGGAAGGATCCGGATGCGTAGACCTTGCCCATCTGCGTGATGTCGGCGACCCCCAGAACGGAAACGAGGGATGAATCCTTCACCATCGCGACGAAATCGTTGCCGAGCGGCGGCAGGATGACGCGCACCGCCTGCGGGAAGACGACCAGCCGGAAGCGCTGGAAGCGCGAGAGCCCCAGCGCCTTGGCCGCCTCCACCTGCCCTTTGTCGACCGACTGGATGCCTGCGCGAAACACCTCGGCGATGAAGGCGGAATAGCCGATCATCAGCGCGATGATCGCCCGCCACATCAGCGAGAGGTCGCGCACCAGCATCGGTTCGGCATAACCCGCCGCAACCAGCGGGCTGATCACGACATTGATCACCACGACCAGCGCCGGCGCGCCGACGAAGGCGATATAGAACAGGAGCACCAGGATCGGCACGCCACGGATAACCTCCGTGTAGAAGCGCGCGATCTGGCGCAGCGCCTTGTGCTCCGAAAGCGCCATCAGGGCGACGCCGAGGCCGAGCAGCGTGGCGAGCACAAAGGCGACGAGGGTCACGAAGATGGTGACCCACAGCCCCTTCAGCACGACGCCGAAAACCTGTGCGTAGAGATCATTGGCGATGATGACGCCGGCCAAAGCCAGCGCGATTGCAGCAAGCGCGACCAGCCACCAGGGATAGTCGCCCTTGCCGGCGTCAGACGAAACGGGAGCCATGACCGCCCGTCACTGACCCATCTTGTAATCGAGGAACCACTTCTTGTTCAGCGCATCGAGCGTACCATCCGCCTTGAGGGCTGCGATCGCCGCATTGATGGGTGCGACGAGGTCGGAACCCTTCGGGAAGATGAAGCCGAAATCTTCCGTGCCGAGCGGGCCGCCGACAACCTTCAGCTTGCCGCCGGAGGCATCGACATAGCCTTTGGCCGCGACACTGTCGGTCAGGACGAGATCGACGTCGCCGGCCTGGAGAGCCTGCACAGTCGCGCCAAAAGTCTCGAACAGCTTGATGCGCGGGTTCTGCTCGTTGCCGTCGAGGATTTCATAGACGGCGGTGTAGAAGGGCGAGGTGCCCGGCTGGGCGGCGATCAGGCCGTCCTTGAAGGCGCCGAAGGTCTTGGCATCCGTGAAGCGGCTTTCATCGGCGCGCACCAGCATGAACTGCTGCGAGCGCATATAGGGATCGGAGAAGTCGACCTTCTCCTTGCGATCGTCCTTGATGGTGATGCCGGTCATGCCGATATTGTACTGGTTGTCGGAGACGGCCTGGATCATCGCGTCCCAGGAGGTGTTCTGGTACTCGACCTTGAAATTCAGCCGCTTGGCGATCTCGTTCATCGCGTCATATTCCCAGCCGATCTGCTCGCCGGTCTTGGGATCGACGAACTGCAAAGGCGGATAGGCGTTTTCCGTGACGACGACGACGGCCTTGCCACCGAGGTCGGGCAAGTCCGAGGCAAGCGTTACAGCGGGCATGAGGGCAGCGGCGACGAGGCCTGCAAGGACGGTGCGGCGGGAAAACATCAAAATATGCTCCTGATTGTGGCGGCGGAACACTGTCACAGGTTCAGGCGGCGAAGCAAGCACGGCGCTTGCGCGCAAAGGCTTTTCCGTAAAACAAAAAGCCGCCGGCCAGGGCCGACGGCTTCGAAATCTCTGAATGCAGCGGCCGGATTATTCGGCGGCGGCTTCAGCAGCCTTTGCGGCTTCAGCGGCAGCGGCCTTTTCGGCGGCTTCGGCCGCGGCCTTTTCAGCGGCGAGAGCCTGTGCGGCTGCGACCTTCTCGGCCTCCAGACGTGCCTTTTCCTCGGCAATGGCGGCGCGCTCGGCGTCGTTCAGCTTGCGGGCGCGCGTGCCGGTGTTCTCGATGATACGAGCCGACTTGCCGCGGCGATCGCGCAGGTAGTAGAGCTTGGCGCGGCGGACCTTGCCGCGGCGGACGACTTCGACGCCTTCGACGAGCGGCGAGTAAACCGGGAATACGCGCTCGACGCCTTCGCCGTAGGAGATCTTGCGAACGGTGAAGCTTTCGTTGATGCCGCCGCCGGAACGGGCGATGCAGACGCCTTCATAGGCCTGTACGCGGGTACGCGAGCCTTCCGTGACGCGCACGTTGACGCGGACGGTATCGCCCGGGGAGAATTCCGGGAGCTGGCGCTTGGCTTCGATCTTCGCGGCCTGTTCGGCTTCGAGCTGCTGGATGATGTTCATCGTGTCAAACCTTCGGTTTTTCTGAAACAGCCAGAGCGCTCGACGGTCACCTTGGAGGTCATGCCTCGTGAGGGTAGTCCGTTGCCGGACGGAGCGGGTTCGCCATTCTTTGCTTGCAGGTCGGCTGGGTAATCCCAAATCCGTGCGGGCCAATACACCAGGTAAAGCCGTTTGTCATCCCCCAAGCCCAAAAGAATCGGCTTGGGAATGGCGGTTTTTCCGGCCTTGCAGGCCTTGCGGCACCACGATATCACGCTTTTGAGCAGGACGCAGCGGCCGATGGCCGCTGTCCGCGAGGAGTGCCATGACCTTTGCCGATGCCCTATTGCTGTTTACCGCCGGCTATCTCTCCGGCGTGGTCAACGCCATTGCCGGCGGCGGCACCTTCCTCACCTTCGGCGCCATGACGTTGACCGGCCTGCCGCCGATCGTCGCCAATGCCACCTCGTCCATCACCCAGTTCCCGGGCTACGTCACCTCCTCGCTCGCCTATGCCAGGGAGATCAAGGCCGACTGGAAGGAAGCCGCGCTGCTCGGCGTACTGTCGCTCGTCGGCGGCCTTGCCGGCGCGCTTCTGCTGCTGTCGCTCGACAATCCCTCCTTCCGCGCGCTCGTGCCCTGGCTGCTGCTGGCCGCGACCATCATCTTCGCCGCCGGCCCCTATCTCAAGCCGAAGACGCTGCATGCAGAAACGCCGGTCTCGCCGCTCGGCCTTGCCGGCCAGTTCGTCACCTCGATCTATGGCGGCTTCTTCGGCGCCGGCATGGGCATCATGATGCTCGCCGTTCTCGGCCTCACCAAGGGCGGCGATTATCACCGGCTGAACGCGCTGAAGAATTTCCTGGCCGTGGTCATCGCGGGCGTCGCCATCATCGTCTTCGCCAGCGGCAAGGTCGTCGGCTGGCCGCAGGCTGCCGTCATGGTGCCGGCCGGCGCGCTTGGCGGCTGGTCCGGCGTCTGGGCGGCGCGGCGCGTGCCGCAACCGGTCATCCGCGGCCTGGTGGTCGCGGTCGGCATCGCGCTGACGGTCTATTATTTCGTGACGGGCTGAGACAGCAGGTCCGGCCGACGTTCGCGCGTCAGCTTTTGCGCCTCCTCGCGCCGCCACCGGTCGATGGCCGCGTGGTTACCCGAGGTGAGAACGCCCGGAATTTCCAGACCTTCCCAGACTTGCGGGCGCGTATAGTGCGGGTGCTCCAGCAGCCCACCCTCGAAACTCTCGTGCTCGCCGGAGAGCGCATTGCCCATCACGCCGGGCAGGATGCGCACGATGGCATCGAGGAGGATCATCGCTGCCGGCTCACCGCCGGAGAGAATATAGTCGCCGATCGACACCTCTTCGAGCTGGCGTCCGTCGATGACACGCTGGTCGACACCCTCGAAACGGCCGCAGACCACGATGACGCCCTCGCCGGCCGCCAGTTCGCGCACGCGTTGCTGCGTCAGCGGTTTTCCGCGCGGGCTCATCAGCAGGCGCGGGCGGTTGTCGCCTTCGGATGCATGATCGATCGCCTTGGCCAGCACATCCGGCTTCAGCACCATGCCCGCACCGCCACCGGCCGGCGTGTCGTCGACAGTGCGGTGGCGGTCCGTGGTGAAATCACGGATCTGCACGCAATCGAGCGCCCAGTCGCCACGCGAAAGGGCTTTTCCCGAGAGCGACTGACTGAGCAGGCCGGGAAACATCTCCGGATAGAGCGTCAGGATGGTGGCACGGAAAGCCAAATCAATCCCCGTCGTCTTCCGGCGGGCGGCGACGCCGGCTGCCGGGGCCATTCTGTTCTTCTTCCTCGAGGCCGGCAGCGATCGCGTCGATCACCAGGCGTCCGCCCTCGACGTCGATTTCCAGCACGGCGGCTTCGGAGAAGGGAATGAGCACCGGCCGCTTGCCGGGGCCTTTGAGCTCGAGAAGATCGCCGGCGCCGAAATCGAAGATGCCGGTCACCGTGCCATGGCTGCGGCCCTGCGTGTCGACGGCCTCAAGCCCCTCGAGATCGGCATAGAAGAACTCGTCCTCGTCCAGCTCGTCGTCCGGCAGGTTGTCGCG
The DNA here is from genome assembly GCF_022899935.1 of Shinella curvata. GTDB lineage: Bacteria > Pseudomonadota > Alphaproteobacteria > Rhizobiales > Rhizobiaceae > Shinella > Shinella curvata. The sequence continues at coordinate 197,549 of NZ_JALJCJ010000007.1, read as the reverse complement.
TTCGATATAGAGATCGGTGCCGTTCAGCGCCTCGGCGGCATTACGGTCGTTGACGCCGCGGAAGCGCACCACGACGACGTTCTTCGCCTCGCGCACTTCCAGCACCTCGAAGGACCGGCCGTCGGCCGTGTGCAGGTGGCCGTAATCGCCGATCGCCGTCGGGTCGATCGTGAAGGATTTCACACGGACTTCGCCGCGCAGGCCCTGGGCCGCGCCGACCGTGCCCATGAGGACGGGATTTTCCAGTTTCGCCATGGTTTTGTTCCGAGCGTTCGTGTGAAGCCTCATACGACGTCTCAGCCGAGGCTCCAAATGAAAACGGGCGGCATAAGGTGCCGCCCGCTAGCTTGGTGAAGAACCTCGCCTGTCCACCGGTGTCATCCTCGGCCTTGAGCCGAGGATCCACGCCTCATCCGCAACGGGTGGATGCTCGGGTCAAGCCCGAGCATGACGGAGGAGAGGTTCGTCGCGAAGAATTATTCGCCAGCGGCAGCAGCAGCGGCGTCTTCTTCCTTCTGCTTCTTCTCGGCGGCGCGCTCGAGCGCCTTCTTGCCCGGCTTTGCCTTTTCCGGGTTGGTGCGGGCGTCGCGCTTTGCAACACCGGCTTCGTCGAGGAAGCGGGCAACGCGGTCGGTCGGCTGGGCGCCCTTGGCGAGCCATTCCTTGATGCGGTCGGCGTCGATCTGGACGCGGTTTGCGTCTTCCTTGCCGAGCATCGGGTTCCACGAACCAACCTTCTCGAGGAAGCGGCCGTCACGCGGCGAGCGGGCGTCGGCAACGACGATCTGGTAGTACGGACGCTTCTTGGAGCCACCGCGGGCGAGACGAATTTTCAGGGACATGTCATTACTCCTTGGGTGTGACGTAAGCCGCTTTTTTCAAGCGGTGGTCTGGTTTGCGCCGCTGTGTTCAGCGGCAATGGCTTCATGATGCCGGATCACCTCGCGGATGATGAAGTTCAGGAACTTCTCCGCGAAATCCGGATCCAGATTGGCATCCTTCGCCAGGCGGCGAAGGCGCTCGATCTGGTATTCCTCGCGCGCCGGATCGGCCGGCGGCAGTTCATGCGTCGCCTTCAGCACGCCCACCGCCTGGGTGCAGCGGAAGCGTTCGGCGAGCATATGCACAAGGGCGGCGTCGATATTGTCGATCGACTGCCGGTACTGGCCCAGTTGTTCCCTAATCTTCGGATCGATCGTCATGGTTCAATCCCTCACTTCTTCTTCGGCAGGCCGGGCAGGCCAGGAAGGCCGCCGAGACCCGGCAGGCGTCCGCCAAGACCCGGAAGACCGCCGCTACCGAGCCCCGGAAGGCTGCCCGGCTTGATACCGGCGGCTTCCGCCTGCTTGGCAAGCGCTTCGAGCTGCTTGGGGTCCATGCTGGACAGATCCGGCATGCCGCCCATGCCGCCGCCGAGGCCCATCTTGCTGGCAAGACCGCCCATCATCTGCTTCATCATGCCGCCCTTCTTGCCGCCCATCATCTTCATCATGTCCGCCATCTGGCGGTGCATCTTGAGAAGCTTGTTGATGTCGGCCGCATCGGTGCCGGAGCCGGCAGCGATGCGCTTCTTGCGGGAATGCTTCAGCAGGTCGGGATTGGCGCGTTCGGCCTTGGTCATCGAATTGATGATGGCGATCTGGCGGCCGAACAGCTTGTCGTCGAGACCGGCGGCCGACATCTTGTCCTTCATGCCGGCCATGCCGGGCATCAGGCCCATGATGCCGCCCATGCCGCCCATCTTCTGCATCTGGCGCAGCTGGTCGGCGAGGTCATTCAGGTCGAACTTGCCCTTGGCCATCTTGGCGGCCATGGCAGCCGCCTTCTCGGCGTCGATATTCTCCGCCGCCTTCTCGACGAGCGAGACGATGTCGCCCATGCCGAGGATGCGGTCCGCGACGCGGCGGGGGTGGAACTCTTCGAGTTCGCCCATCTTTTCGCCGACGCCGATCAGCTTGATCGGCTTGCCGGTGACGGCGCGCATCGAAAGCGCGGCACCGCCGCGGCCATCGCCGTCCATGCGGGTCAGCACGAGGCCGGTAATGCCGACGCGGTCGTCGAAATTGCGGGCGAGGTTGACGGCGTCCTGACCGGTCAGCGCATCGGCGACGAGCAGGATTTCATGCGGATTGGACTTCCGCTTGATTTCCGCCATCTCGATCATCAGCGGTTCGTCGATATGGGTACGGCCGGCGGTATCTAGGATGACGACGTCATGGCCGCCCAGCTTTGCGGCCTGCACGGCGCGCGCGGCGATATCGGTCGGCGACTGGCCGGCAATGATCGGCAGCGTGTCGATGCCGGTCTGAACGCCGAGCTGGCGCAGCTGCTCTTGTGCGGCCGGACGGCGCGTGTCGAGCGAGGCCATCAGGACCTTCTTCTTCTCGCGCGTCTTCAGCCGGTTGGCGATCTTGCCCGCCGTCGTGGTCTTACCCGAGCCCTGCAGACCGACCATCATGATGACGACGGGGGCGGCGGCATTCAAATCGACCGAAACGCCCTCGGAGCCGAGCATCGAGACCAGCTCGTCATGCACGAGCTTGACGACCATCTGGCCGGGCTTGATCGACTTCAGGATTTCCGCGCCGACGGCCTTTTCGCGCACCGCATCGGTGAAGGAGCGCACCACTTCCAGCGCCACGTCCGCTTCCAGAAGCGCACGACGGACCTCGCGCAGCGCCGCGGCGACATCCGCCTCGGAAAGCGCGCCACGGCCTGTCAGTCCATTCAGAATGGAGCCAAGGCGGTCCTGGAGTGTTTCAAACATCACGTCTTCCTTCTTGTTTCCGTCCGTGGCGGAAACGTCGGTGTCATCAGCGGCAAAAACAAGACGCAAAGCCAAAAAGCACCCGAGGGCGCATCGCGCTGTCGGGTGTTGACCTCCGGGATCTGTTTATACCGCTAATAGGGTCCCGGTCGGCGGCTTCAAGCATTCGTACTTGTCGCAGATGCGCGGCTTAAACAGCAACGAGGCCGGAAAGTCAAGAACATCGGGAAAATCCGGCCTTTCCTCACTTTTCCGCGAGTGCCGCTCGGCCCGTTGCAGCAAGGTGAGCGACACCTTATCTTCCATCAATGAACCGTCGCAAGTTTCTGAAATGGTCTGGCATCGGCGCACTGGCCACCTTGGCCGGCGGTACGTTCGCGAGCCGCAGCATGGCCGCCAACCGGTATTATGACGGCCCTGTCAGCGACCATTTCGATGGTACGCATTTCTTCAATCCCGATGGCGAGGAACCGAACAACTTCCTCGAACTGATGCGCTGGCAATTCGGTGGCGGCCGGGCGGCGTGGCCGGCGGACTGGCCGAGCCCGTTTCCGCCGGCAGTGCCGGAAGCACGTGTCGAGGGCGATCGGCTGGCCGTGACGATGGTCGGCCATGCGGCGCTGCTCATCCAGACGGCCGGGCTCAACATCCTGACGGATCCGGTCTGGAGCGACCGGGCGAGCCCCTTCTCCTTTGCCGGGCCGAAGCGCGTCAATCCACCCGGCATCAAGCTCAGGGATCTGCCGAAGATCGACGTCGTGCTCGTCACGCACAATCACTACGACCATCTCGATCTCGCGACGCTGAAGGTGCTTTCCGAGCGGGACAATTGCCTGATCTACACGCCGCTCGGCAATGAGGCCATCATGGGGTCTGTGGTCGGCGAAGGGCGTATAACCATCATGGACTGGGGCGGCAGCACGCCCTTATCCGTCGGCGTCACGCTCCATTGCGAGCCCTGCCATCACTGGTCGGCGCGGGGTCTTGGCGACCGGCGCATGGCACTGTGGTCGGCCTTCCTGATCGAGACGCCGGGCGGGAAGATCTATCATATCGGCGATACCGGTTTTCATCAGGGCATTAATTACCGGGCGATCCGTGAGAAACATGGCGCGATCCGCCTCGCCAACCTGCCTTTCGGCGCCTATGAGCCGCGCTGGTTCATGCGCCCGCAGCACCAGAATCCGGATGAGGCGGTCAAGGGCATGATCGCGTCCGGCGCTGCCTATGTCGCCGGCCATCATTGGGGTACATTCCGGCTGACCAACGAGGGCGTGGACGAGCCGCTTACGGCGCTGGAGGCCGCGCTTCATGCGGCCGGCATCGAGCGCACGCGTTTTCGTGCGCTGAGGCCCGGCGAAGTCTTCGAGGTTCCGCTCGCCACAGTCTGAGCAAGGCACTGGAAATCCGCGGGCTTTTCCGCCATATACGCCGCAACGGGCCGCCTTCGGCCCAATCGGGCAGATGTGATGACAAAGACGGTCGAATTCGCAAGGATGAACGGGCTGGGAAACATGATCCTGGTCGTGGACATGCGCGGCCGCGCGGATGCCGTCACACCGGCCGCCGCGATTGCGCTCAATGCCGATCCCGCCACCCGCTTCGACCAGATCATGGCAATCCATGATCCCCGCGTGGACGGCACCGATGCCTTCATCGATATCCTGAACTGCGACGGCACCAGGGCGCAGGCCTGCGGCAACGGCACGCGCTGCGTCGTGCAGGCGCTGGCCAGCGAGACCGGGCGCAAGGCCTTCACCTTCCAGACCGTCGCCGGCATCCTGAACGCCGTCGAACATGAGGACGGTACGATCTCCGTCGATATGGGCAAGCCGGTCTTCGAATGGAACCGCATCCCGCTCGCCGAAGAGTTCTACGATACGAGCCGCATCGAATTGCAGATCGGCCCGATCGATGATCCGATCCTGCATTCGCCGGCTGCCATGTCGATGGGCAATCCGCATGCGATCTTCTGGGTCGACCGCGACCCGATGACCTTCGATCTCGACCGTTTCGGCCCGCTGCTCGAAAACCATCCGATGTTCCCGGAAAAGGCCAATATCACGCTGGCGCAGGTGACGTCGCCGACGTCCATGACGACGCGGACCTGGGAGCGCGGCGCAGGCCTGACGCTCGCTTGCGGCTCCGCCGCTTGCTCGGCCGGCGTTTCCGGCGCGCGCACCGGCCGCACCGGCCGCAAGGTGGAGATCACCGTTGCCAGCAGCCCGAACCGCGGCAAGCTCACCATCGAATGGCGCGAGGACGACCATGTCGTCATGACGGGACCTGCCGAATGGGAATGGTCGGGCACGCTCGATCCCGTCACCGGCGCCTTCCGCCGCGATGATGATGCCGGGGCGGCCGCCCTTTGAGCGGCGTCGATGTCATAACCTTCGGCTGTCGGCTCAACACCTACGAATCGGAAGTGATGCGCGCCGAGGCCGAGAAGGCGGGGCTGAACAATGCCGTGCTGGTAAACACCTGCGCCGTGACGGGTGAGGCCGTGCGCCAGGCCCGGCAGGCGATCCGCCGGGCGCGCCGCGACAATCCGCATGCCCGCATCATCGTCACCGGCTGCGCCGCGCAGACGGAAAGCGAGACCTTCGCCGCCATGCCGGAAGTGGATGCTGTGCTCGGCAACGAGGAGAAGCTGAAAAGCGCCTCCTACCGCCGCCTCCCGGATTTCGGCGTCTCGGCGGAAGAGAAGCTGCGTGTCAACGACATCATGAGCGTGCGCGAGACCGCGCCGCAGATGGTCAGGCTGATCGACGGCCATGTGCGCGCCTTCGTACAGGTGCAGAACGGCTGCGACCATCGCTGCACCTTCTGCATCATCCCCTATGGTCGTGGCAATTCCCGCTCCGTGCCGATGGGCGCGGTGGTCGATCAGGCGCGCAAACTCGTCGGGAGCGGCTATTGCGAGATCGTGCTGACCGGCGTCGATGCCACAAGCTACGGCGCCGACCTGCCCGGCAAGCCGAGCCTCGGGCAACTGGCCAAGACGCTACTGAAGCAGGTGCCGGACATCCGCCGCCTGCGGCTCTCCTCGATCGACAGCATCGAGGCCGACGCGCATCTCTGGGATCTGATCGCCGACGAGCCGCGCTTCATGCCGCATCTGCATCTTTCTTTGCAGCATGGCGACGACATGATCCTCAAGCGCATGAAGCGCCGCCACTCGGCCGCCGATGCCAGCGCCTTCTGCGGCCGTGTGCGCGCTCTGCGCCCCGATGCCAGTTTCGGTGCCGACATGATCGCCGGTTTCCCGACGGAGACGGAGGAGATGTTCGCCAATGCCGGCAGGCTGGCAGAGGACTGCGGGATCGCGCATCTGCACGTCTTTCCCTACAGCCCGCGTCCCGGCACGCCGGCCGCCCGGATGCCGCAGCTCGACCGTGCGCTCGTCAAGGAGCGTGCCAGCCGGCTGCGTGACACTGGAAAACGGCTGCATGAAGCCCATCTCGTTTCCATGATCGGCAAACGGGAAATGATCCTCGTCGAGAACAACGGCCTTGCGCACACCGAAAATTTCACGCTCGTCGATGCCGCAGGGCTAAAGCCCCGCGACCTTGTGCCGGTTATCATCACCGGCCACAATGGCAAGCACCTGACGATGCGGCCCGAAAACCGCCTTCTCGCATAACCAGCGGATACCCTTATGGCCCTCGGCTTCATCAAGAAGATTTTTACGTTCGGAAAAGACACCGCCCCTGAGCAGAAGCCGGAGGCCGAGGCCGCCGTCGTCGCACCACAGGTGGACGAGGCCGCCCCCGAACAGGTCGTCGAGGAGACCGTCGCCACCGAGGAGCGCGACGCCCTGCTCGAAGAAGCCGAAGCGGCCAACCCCGAAGCGGCAAGCCACGTCCCCGACGAGCCGGAACCGGATATCTATCCGCTGCCGCATGCGCCGGAACTGCCGGTCGCCGAAGACCCGGTCGCACCCGCAGAGATGGAAACGGCCGGCGGACCGGCCGATGATATCAGCGAAAATGAAGACGCCGTCGCCGAGGAAGAACCGGTTGCGGTTGTAGAGGCTATTGTCGAGGACGAGCCGGAAGCGGTCGTCGAAATCGAAGACGTCGCTGCTCCCGCGCAGGAGGCGACGCCGGCCGAAATCGAAGACCCCGTTCTCGAAGAAGTCGCCCGCCTCGAGCCGAAGGCTCTGCCCAAGGGTTTTGCGAGCGCCGAGGACAAGCCGGTCGAGGTAACTGCCGCGCCGCAACCCAAGCGCACCTGGTTCCAGCGCCTGCGCGAGGGCCTGTCGCGCACCTCGTCGCAGCTCACGGGCCAGATCACCAGCCTCTTCACCAAGCGCAAGCTGGATGACGAGACGCTGCAGGATCTCGAAGACCTGCTGATCCAGGCCGATCTCGGCGTGGAAACCGCGCTGCGCATCACCGATACGCTCGCCTCCGAGCGCTACGGCAAGGATGTCACCGGCACCGACGTCTCGCGCATCATGGCAAGCGAGATCACCAAGGTGCTCTCGCCCGTCGCCAAGCCGCTGGCGCTCGACCTCAATCACAAGCCGCATGTCATCCTCGTCGTCGGCGTCAACGGCACCGGCAAGACGACGACCATCGGCAAGCTCGCAGCAAAACTCTCCGGCGCCGGTCTGAAGGTCATGATGGCCGCCGGCGACACGTTTCGCGCCGCGGCAATCGAGCAATTGAAGATCTGGGCGGAGCGCACCGGTTCCGAGATCGTCTCCTCGAAACTCGGCGCCGATGCCGCCGGCCTCGCTTACGAGGCCTATGAGCGGGCGCGCGAGAAGAAGAGCGACGTCCTGATCATCGACACGGCCGGCCGCCTGCAGAACAAGACGGAGCTGATGGCGGAACTGGAAAAGATCGTGCGCGTGCTCGGCAAGCTCGATCCGGACGCACCGCACACCGTGCTCCAGACGCTCGACGCCACGACCGGCCAGAACGCCATGAACCAGGTCGAGATTTTCCGTAATGTCGCGGGCGTGACGGGTCTGATCATGACAAAATTGGACGGTACGGCCCGCGGCGGCATTCTTGTGGCGATTGCCGCCAAACACAAGCTGCCGGTCTATTTCATCGGTGTCGGCGAAGGGATCGACGATCTCGAACCCTTCGAGGCCAAGGATTTCGCGGAAGCGATCGCAGGAGTTGGAGCATGAGCAAGGTTTCGCTGGAAACGCCGGCCAAGGCGGAGGAGAAGGTCAGCCCGCTCCTCAAGATGGTGCTTGAACTCGGCCCGCTCGTCGTGTTCTTCTTCGCCAATTCGCGGGGTGAATGGCTGGCGGCGCAGTTTCCGGTGCTTGCCGAAATGGGCGGCCCGATTTTTATTGCGACCGGCCTCTTCATGGCTGCGACGGCGATAGCCCTTGCCGTCTCCTGGGTGCTCACCCGAACACTCCCCATGATGCCGTTGATTTCGGGCGTTGTCGTCTTCGTCTTCGGCGCGCTGACGCTCTGGCTGCAGAACGACACCTTCATCAAGATGAAGCCGACCATCGTCAATTCGCTGTTCGGTGCCATCCTGCTCGGCGGCCTGCTGTTCGGCAAATCCCTGCTCGGCTATGTCTTTCACGCCGCCTTCAAGCTGACGGACGAGGGCTGGCGCAAGCTGACGCTGCGCTGGGGTCTGTTCTTCCTGGTGCTTGCCGTGATGAACGAAGTCGTCTGGCGCAATTTCTCGACGGACTTCTGGGTTGCCTTCAAGGTCTGGGGTACAATGCCGATCACCATTCTCTTCACGCTGTCGCAGATGCCGCTGATCATGCGCCATTCGATCGAGACGCCGGACGACGGCAAGGCATCGTAAGGTTTCAAGGCAAAGAAAAACCCCGCCGGAACGGCGGGGTTTTCGTTTTATGGCCTTTCCGGCCTGCTCGGGTTACTCGCGGTTGCCCAGGAAACGCAGCAGGAACAGGAAGAGGTTGATGAAGTCGAGATAGAGCGTCAGCGCGCCCATGATGGCCTTGCGACCGGCCACGGCGGTGTCGTCGGCTTCGAAATACATCTCCTTGATCTTCTGCGTGTCCCAGGCCGTCAGGCCGGCGAAGACCAGCACGCCGATCGCGGAGATCGCGAAATCGAGCGCCGAGGACTGCAGGAACAGGTTGACGAGCGAGGCGATGATCAGGCCGAACAGGCCCATGATCAGGAACGAGCCCATGGCGGACAGGTCACGCTTCGTCGTGTAGCCGAACAGCGACAGGGCGCCGAAGGCGGCGGCCGAGACGAAGAAGGTCTGCGCGATGCTGGCGCCGGTGTAGATCAGGAAGATCGACGACAGCGACAGGCCCATCAGGCCGGCATAGACCCAGAAGGTCGCCTGCGCGGCCGAAACGCTCATCGTGTGGATGCGGAAGCTCAGGAAGAAGACCAGCGCCAGCGGCGCGAGCATGACAACCCACTTCAGCGGGCTGACATAGATCGCCTGGCCGAATGCGGTCAGCTGGCCATCGGCGAAGGCGGCCTGCGCGGCGAAATAGGCCACGAGGCCGGTGATCGCGAGACCGAAGGCCATCAGGTTGTAGACCCGCAGCATGTAGCTGCGCAGGCCCTCGTCGATGACGGCACCGGCCTGGGCGCCGGCATTCGCCGGGCGGGTCTGGTAATTGCGGAGATCAGCCATGTTTTCCTCTTGGTCAAAGCCCCTAGTGTTTACGGTGTCGGGCTCCCGCTTATTCGTTCCGGTTTTCGAAACGTGCCGCGGGATCCGGGCAGCCGCTGCGGGGCTCCAGCTTGCCTAGGGTAAATATGAGCATGAATTGTGTTGTGCACAAGACCCGCGACCCTGACGGGAGGCCGCAGGCGCATGATTCTAGAGTTCGCGCAGCACCGGTGCCGCCTTCTGTCCCAGAATGCGCCAGGTGCCGGCAAGGCCGATGCCGACGGTCATGACGAGCGCCGTGACCACCGTCATCACGGCGACATCGGGCAGGAAGCTCGACGGCAGCTTCATGATGGTGCTGACCACGAACCAGGCCGCCACGCCGCCGGCCAGAAGCGCGAAGACGGCGGTCGCCAGCCCGAGCATCAGATATTCGTAGCTGAAGGCCCGGATGAGTGTCGCCCGCGTCGCGCCCAGTGTCTTGAGCACGACGGCATCATGCACGCGCGCCCGGTTGCCGGCCGCAAGCGCGCCGGCCAATACCAGCACCGAGGCGATGAGCGCCACGGCTGCCGCCGCACGGATGGCGGTCGCAAGCTGCCCGACCAGTTCGTTGACCACGTCGAGCGCGTCCTTGACGCGCACCGTGGTGATCGTCGGAAAGGCGTTGGTGACGGCTTTCAGCGTCGCGGCTTCCTGCTCGGCGCTCGCTTTCGGATCGATCATCGTCGCCAGCCAGGCATGCGGCGCACCGGCAAAGGTGTTGGGCGAGAAGACCATGACGAAGTTGATCGACAGCGATTCCCATTCGACCGTGCGGAAATTGGCGATGCGCGCGGTGATGTTGCGGCCGAGCACGTTGACCGTGACGGTGTCACCGATCTTCAGGCCCAGTTCCTTGCCCTCTTCGGCGGCGAAGGAGACGAGCGGCTCGCCGGTATAATCCTCCGGCCACCATTGCCCCTCCACGAGCGTTGAATTCTCCGGCACGCGCTTGGCATAGGTGATGCCGCGATCGCCGCGCAGCACCCATTGCCCGCCCTGGGGGACCTTGACCTTGGCGACATCGACACCGTTCAGTTCCATCACCCGGCCGCGCAGCATCGGCACCTCGATGATCTTGCCGTCGGGCATGTTGCTCTTCAGCACGTCGCGGAACCCGTCGAGCTCGCTGCCCTGGATATCGACGAAGAAGAAGTTCGGCGCCCGTTCCGGCAGGTTGCCGGTGAGTTCGCGGCGCAGGTTTCCGTCGATCAGCGTCAGCGTGACCAGCAGCGCAAGGCCGAGGCCGAGCGACAGCACGACGGAGGCGGTGAGTGCGCCAGGCCGGTGGATATTGCCGATGGCAAGCCGCAGCGATGGCGAATTGACGCGCGGGCTGCGCCTGGCCAGCATCGTGATCAGCATGGCGACGACGCGCAGCACGACGAAGGCAAAGGCGATCGCGCCGAGGAAGACCATGGCGATGTAGCGGTCATAGGCCGTGACGATGGCAAGGCCGGCAAGCGCTGCGAGAAACACCGCCGCGCTGAGCAGATAGGGCCAGCTCGGCAGGCGGCTCTTCTGGAAACCTTGTTCGCGGAACAGCGCTGTCGCCGGCACTTCGCGGGCATGGCCGAGCGGCAGGATGGCGAAGGCGAGCGCCGTCAGCAGGCCGAAGACGGCCGCGAGCAGCAGCGCCGACGGGTAGAGCGTGGTTTCCGCCGGCACCGGCAGCACGCCGTCGAGGAAGCGCATGGCGACCATGGGCATCAGTGCACCGGCAACGAGGCCGATGGCGATGCCGACGGCGGCGATCAGGGCGATCTGCGTGAGATAGATCAGTGCCACCAGCGAGGCGGGCGCCCCCAGGCACTTGAAGGTCGCGATGACCGAACGCTTGGAATCGAGATAGGCGCGCACGGCATTGGCCACGCCGACGCCGCCGACGATCAGCGCGGTGAGGCCGACCAGCGTCAGGAACTGCGAGAAACGGGTGATGTTGGCCGTCAGCGAGGGTGCGGCGCTGTTCGAGGTGCGGATCGACCAGCCGGCTTTCGGAAACGCCTTGTTGGCATCGGCGCGGACCTTGGAGAGCGAGAGGCTCTGGTCGGTAAGCCGCACGCGATAGGCGTTTTCGACGAGGCTGCCGGTCTGCACCAGGCCGCTTGCCGTCAGCGCGTCTTCCGAGAGCATCAGGCGCGGGGCAAAGCCAAAGCCTTCCGAAACGGCATCCGGCTCGCGCACCAGCGTGGCGGTGATCTTCAGCTTCACCGTACCGAGCAGCACCTCATCGCCGATGGCGACGCCGAGCCGGTCGAGCAGCAGAGGTGCTACGACCGCGCCATAGGCGTCACCCTGCTTGGCGAAGAGCTCGGCGCTCGGCTGCTGCGGCGCGGTCTCCAGCGTGCCGTAGAGCGGATAGTCGCCATCGACGCCCTTGGCCTCGACCAGCGTCTGGTCGGACCCATCCGGCAGGCGCGCCATGGAGCGCAGGCCGGAGGACAGGGAGACATCGCCCAGCGACCGGAAATGTTTCAGCTCGTCCGGCGTCGCAAAGCGGTTGTTGAACTCGAAGCGCACATCGCCCGCCAGCAGCGACTGGCCCTGCGAGGCAATGGCCTGGGTGATGGCGCTCGAGACTGAATTGACCCCGGCGATCGCCGCCGTGCCGAGCGCGATACAGGCGAGGAAAATGTAAAAACCCTTCAGCCCGCCGCGCATCTCGCGCAGCGCCAGGCGAAGGGCCAGCGGAAACTGTCGCAGGATCGCGCCGATCCTCATGCCGGCACCGCCTGTGCCGTAACGCGTACGGGAGCCGCACCGGAAACGATCTCACCGGAGCGCATTGCGACCTGCCGGCCGCAACGCGCGGCAAGTGCTGGATCATGCGTCACCAGCACCAGTGTCGTGCCGCGCTCGGCCTGCTTGGAAAAGAGGAGGTCGGCGATCTGCCGTCCGGTCTCGGTGTCGAGATTGCCGGTCGGTTCGTCGGCGATCAGCAGTTTTGGCGCGGGCGCGAGAGCCCGTGCGATCGCCACGCGCTGCTGCTCGCCACCCGAGAGCTGGCCGGGATAATGCGACAGCCGCTCGCCGAGCCCGACAGCCGTCAGCTCGCGCCTTGCGATCTCGAAGGCATCGGGCACATTGGCGAGTTCCAGCGGCACGGCGACGTTTTCCAGCGCCGTCATGTTGGGAATGAGATGGAAGGACTGGAAGACGATGCCGATGTTGCGGCCGCGGAAATCCGCCACCTGGTCCTCGTTCATGCCGTGCAGGCCCGCGCCGTCGATATGGATCTCGCCGCTGTCCAGCCGCTCCAGACCCGCCAGCACCATCAGCAACGTCGACTTGCCGGAACCCGAGGGGCCGACGATGCCGACCGATTCACCCGCATCGATGACAAGGTCGATCCCCTTCAGCACATGGACGGAGGCGGCGGCCTGTCCGAGAGTGAGATCGGCTTTTTTCAGGTCGATGATGGTTTTGGCCAAGGAATTCTGCCCTATATATGCTGGAAACACTGGAATACCCGCAATCTAGGATCAGCATCATGTCGTTTAAAGCGGCGCTCGGCTTTTTCGTCTCACTTGCAATCACAGCTTTGTTATCCGCAGGTGCGGCCTGGGCCGAACCGATCAAGCTCGTCGGTTTCGGCGACAGCCTGATGGCCGGCTACCAGCTGCCCGCCTCCGATGCCTTTCCGGTGAAGCTGGAGGCCGCGCTGAAGGCCAGGGGATATGACGTCGAGATCGCCAATGCCGGTGTCTCCGGCGATACCAGCTCCGGCGGCCTTGCCCGGCTCGACTGGTCGGTGCCTGACGGTACGAAGGGCGTGATTCTCGAACTCGGTGCCAACGATGCGCTGCGCGGCATCGCGCCGGAGGAGACGGAAAAGAACATCGACGCCATGCTGACGCGGCTGAAGGCGCGCGGCATTGCCGTGCTGCTCGCCGGCATGCTCGCGCCGCCCAATATGGGTGCGGACTACGAAAAGCGCTTCAACGGCATCTACCAGCGCATGGCCGAAAAGCACGGCGTTGCGCTCTATCCGTTCTTTCTGGATGGCGTCGCCGCCCAGGCCGACCTGCAGATCGATGACGGCATGCACCCCAATCCGGCCGGCGTGGACGTGATGGTCGCAAGGATTTTGCCGACCGCGGAAGCCTTTCTCAAATCCGTCATGGCCGGGGAATAGTTTTTGCGGGTGCGAAATAAGGGTTGCCTAAAAAGGCGTCGCATGATTCGCTGACAGTAATTCCAGTCGGGAGAAGTCGCCATGCCGAGACTTTTCGTTGCCCTCGAAGTGCCGCGCAACGCGGCGATGAGCCTCTCGCTTCTGAGGGGCGGTCTTCCCGGAGCCCGCTGGATCGACGTCGAGAATTTCCACATCACGCTGCGCTTCATCGGCGATATCGACGGCCGCACCGCCGACGAGGTGGTCGACAAGCTCGATCGCATCGAGCGCCCTGAGTTCCAGCTCACGCTCCAGGTCATGGGCTCCTTCGGCTCCAAGAAGCCGCATTCCATCTATGCCGGCGTGACGCCGGCGCCGGACATGTATGCCCTCCAGGCGGAAATCGAGCGCATCTGCCAGCGCCTTGGCCTGCCGGCCGATCCACGCAAGTTCACGCCGCACGTCACGCTGGCGCGCCTGCGCAACGTCCGCCCCGAGGATGTCGCCCACTACCTCACCGGCCGCGGCAATTTCTACACCAACCCCTTCACGGTGAACCGCTTCGTGCTGATGTCTTCGAAGGAATCGGTCGGCGGCGGGCCTTATGTCACCGAGGAAGTTTTCCCGCTTTACGAATCGGGCGCGAGCTGGGATGGCGCGGATTTGCATGACCATCCGGTCTAATCGATCTGGCATCCAGGTCGGCTAAAAGGCTTTCAGCGTTCGGAACAGATCGAGCATTTTTGCGACATTTCTCAATGTCGAGAGATTTTCTTCCGTGAGAGGGTCAGGATCGAAGTGCATGACGTCGTTTCTTATAGCGTTCACTCTCGACAGCTCTTCGCAAAAAGTTACTCTGTCGAGCTTTAGGTTGAGGCTAATCCAGTTTTTCTCGTTCTCAAGAATCCTTACATAATTGCCGAAACTGAGATCGTTTGCGCTTTTCAGGTTTTTTGGAAGAAACTCCTCTGCGCACGAGGCCTTCATATCGTCTATGGTTATCTTGTTGCTTATCAAAGCCCGAAGATTGTTCTCTATCTCCGCCAGCAACAGAAATGGTGTGCTCGTTTCCTCGAACTGCCGCGTTATGTCCGTTGAGGTCACGATTCCCGATATCTTCTTATCTGGCGACCGTATCAGCACATACCCATGATCCATGATGATTTTGATGCCTGCGAATAGAGATGCCGTCGCCGAAATCTCATGCGCCTCGTCCATATGATGCTGAACCTCGCTCCCGCTCCCGCTCGTCACATAGCGCCTGCCAATCGATTCCCAACTTATGACGCCTTTAACCTCGCGATCGGTCGTCATAACCGGCAATTGTGAGAAGTTTCTTGCAAGCATGATGGTGATGGCTTCTTGCAAGGTCGCATTGGGCTTGACGCTAACGGGCAAATTTCTCGCCGATTCGATCTTGCCGATACGGAAAGACGGATCGTCGGGCGATTTATTTTCAGCCGGAGCGTCGATTGCATCGACGGAATTCTCGGAAGCGCTAACTGGTTTGTTTTCGTTTTTGTGTTGAGAAATCAATTCGAACGTAATGGGCGTATCGACCCAGATATCGAGGTAACTGGGTACTGTGCGAATTCCCGTTAGCTTCAGTTGATTGTTTATATAATCCACATTCGAGGCGGTACGACGCTGCATTCCGAACCAGGATAGAAATGTTCTTATCGTAACGGGTGTTGCTGTCCTGCCGCTTTTCAGGTCCTTCAAGACTGTATTCAGCTCACTGTTCGAAGACATCGCCACCCCGATTTCCAAATAAGAGCGATAAGAAACACAAGACCTGCTGATAGGCTCGCTGAGACTCAGAACTACCACCTGGAGTTTAAGGAATATCAAAAGCTCCAGAGAAAGGGGCCGGGCGAAGAAGGTTTTCAAAAGAGAGGCCGGAGAACGCAGGACAATAGAAACGCAGAGGACAGGAGCAGCTCCAATCGGCGTTTCGTCGCCATCCCCCCTTGCCATTCCCTGCCTCGATGGGCATCTGTTGCCTGCCGAACGTGTTCGGTAAGCGTTGAAACAGCCGGGGCGTGACTTGTCGCAAGCACCCATGATCTTGAGCGGCCGCGGGGTCACCGCGGTGCTCGGCCCGACCAATACGGGCAAGACCCACTACGCAATCGAGCGCATGGTGGCACATGAGACGGGCATTATCGGCCTGCCTCTGCGCCTTCTTGCGCGCGAGGTCTACACGCGGCTCGTCGACAAGGTCGGGCAGCACAATGTGGCGCTCATCACCGGCGAGGAGAAGATCACGCCGCATATGGCGCGCTTCTCGGTCTGCACGGTGGAGGCGATGCCGCGCGAAACGCGCGCCTCCTTCGTCGCCATCGACGAGGTGCAGCTCGCCGGCGATCTCGAACGCGGCCATATCTTCACCGACCGGGTGCTGCACCTGAGGGGCCGCGACGAGACGCTGCTGCTCGGTGCGGGCACGATGAAGCCGATCCTCGAGCAAATGCTGCCCGGTATCCACGTCATCGAGCGCCCGCGTCTCTCGCAGCTGTTCTATGCCGGCTCGAAGAAAATCACCCGCCTGCCGCAGCGTACCGCCATCGTCGCCTTTTCCGCCGACGAGGTCTATGCCATCGCCGAGCTCATCCGCCGCCAGCGCGGCGGGGCCGCGGTGGTGCTTGGGGCGCTCTCGCCGCGGACCCGCAATGCCCAAGTCGCGCTCTACCAGGAGGGCGATGTCGAATATCTCGTCGCCACTGACGCGATCGGCATGGGCCTCAACCTCGACGTCGACCATGTCGCCTTCGCGCAGGACCGCAAATTCGACGGCTATCAGTTCCGCAACCTGAACCCCGCCGAACTTGCCCAGATCGCCGGCCGCGCCGGCCGCCACCTGCGCGACGGCACCTTCGGCGTGACGGGCCGTGTCGATCCCTTCGACGACGAGCTGGTCAGGCGCATCGAGACGCACCAGTTCGATCCGGTGAAGGTGCTGCAATGGCGCACGACCCGCTTCGACTATTCCTCGCTGCAATCGCTGCGCCTGTCGCTCGAAGCCGCCCCGCCGATTGCCGGCCTGACGCGCGCCCTGCCGGCCGTCGACCAGCAGGCGCTCGAACACCTTTCGCGCTATCCCGATGTCCGCGACCTTGCGACGACGCCGGAGCGCGTGCAAAAACTCTGGGAGGCTTGCGCGCTTCCCGATTACCGCCGCATCACGCCCGCCCAGCACGCCGATCTTATTTCGACGCTCTATGCGGATCTCGTAAAGCGTGGCACGGTTAACGAGGATTTTATGGGAGATCAGGTCCGCCGCGCGGATCGTACCGATGGCGAAATCGACACGCTTTCGGCGCGAATCGCGCAGATAAGGACCTGGACCTATGTGTCGAATCGGCCCGGTTGGCTTGCCGATCCGACACACTGGCAGGAAAAGACGCGGGAAATCGAAGACCGATTGTCCGATGCGTTACATGAACGGTTGACGAAACGCTTTGTTGATCGCAGGACATCTGTGCTCATGAAGCGCCTGAGAGAGAATGCAATGTTGGAAGCTGAAATCAGTGTGAATGGCGATGTCTTCGTGGAAGGACATCATGTCGGGCAGTTGGCCGGTTTCCGGTTCACGCTCGTCTCCGGAACGGAAGGTCCCGACGCGAAGGCCGTGCAGGCTGCCGCGCAGAAGGCGCTCGCGCTGGAGTTCGAAGCCCGCGCTGCGCGCCTGCATGCGGCTGGCAACGGCGATCTCGCGCTGGGCTCCGACGGCACCGTGCGCTGGCTCGGCGATCCCGTCGCCCGTCTTGCCGCGTCCGATCACATCATGCGTCCGCGCGTCATCCTGCTCTCCGATGAGCAGCTGACAGGCAATGCGCGCGACCACGTCGCCGCCCGCATCGAGCGTTTCGTGAACCATCACATCGCGACGGTCCTCAAGCCGCTCGACGACCTTTCGCGCGCGGAAGACCTGCAGGGCCTCGCCAAGGGCCTCGCCTTCCAGCTGGTCGAAAATCTCGGCGTGCTGTTCCGCCGTGATGTCGCCGATGACGTCAAGACGCTCGACCAGGATGCCCGCGCCTCCATGCGCAAGCACGGCATCCGCTTCGGCGCCTACCACATCTTCATGCTGGCACTCCTGAAGCCGGCTCCGGCCGAACTCATCACGCTGCTCTGGGCGCTGAAGAATGACGGCCTCGACAAGCCGGGTTATGGCGACCTGATCCCGGTGCTTGCCGCCGGCCGCACCTCCGTCGTCACGGATCCGAGCTTCGAGCGCGCCTTCTACAAGCTCGCCGGCTTCCGGTTCCTCGGCAAACGCGCCGTGCGCATCGATATCCTCGAGCGCCTCGCCGACCTCATCCGTCCGCTTCTTCAGTGGAAGCCGGGCACGACGCGCCCGGACGGCGCCTATGATGGCCGCCGCTTCACCGCGACGACCGCCATGCTCTCCATCCTCGGCGCAACGCCCGACGACATGGAAGAGATCCTCAAGGGTCTCGGCTACCGTGCCGACAGCGTGAAGCCGGAAGAGGCAGCCGCCTTCCTCGCCGCGCAGGCTCCGGCCGCCGCCGCTACGGAAACCCCGGCGGAAGCCGCTGCGGAAACCTCCGACGAACACGATGCCGACGCATCGGACGAAAGCGAAGCCTCGGCCGCACCCGCCGATGCGCCCGCTGCTGAAACCGTGGACGCCCCGGCAGCGGTGGAAGCCGTCGCCGAAGGCGAAGCGGTCGAAGCCAAGCCCGTGCTGCTCTGGCGTCCGGGCTCGCGTCACGACAACCAGCGCCAGGGCGGTCATCGCCACGGCGGCGAGCGTCACCAAGGTGGCGAACGCCAGGGTGAACGTCAGGATCGGGGCGAACGCCGTGGCGGCGACCGCAACCGTGGCCAGCAGGCCGGTGAACGGGGCGAGCGTGGTGAGCGCCGTGATGGCGGCCGTGGTGGCCGTCCGGATCAGGGCAAGGGTGGCCGCGACGGAAAGCCGCAGGGCGGTAACCGCCCGGACCGTGGCGATAATCGCGGTGAGCGCAACGACCGTTCGGCCAAGCCGCAGCAGGCCAAGTTCGAGGCCCGGCCGCCCCGCAAGGAAAAGCCGATCGATCCGGATTCACCCTTCGCAAAGCTCGCAGCGCTCAAGGAGCAGCTGAAGAAGTAAGGCATGACGCGACACGAAGAACAGCCCGCCGCGCGCCAGCGCATCGACAAGTGGCTGTTCTTCGCGCGCCTGCGCAAATCCCGCTCGCTTGCGGCAAAGTCCGTCGAAGCGGGCGATGTAAGGATCAACGATCTTGCCATCCGCCAGCCCTCGCATATGGTGCGGCCGGGCGACGTGATCGTGCTGTCGCTCGACCGTCATGACATGGTGGTGAAGGTGCTGTTGCCGGGTGAACGGCGCGGCCCCTATGAGGAAGCCCGCCTGCTCTATCACGACATGACGCCGCCTCAGCCTCCACGCGAGGAGCGCACTATTTTTGCGCAGGCGACGCGCGAACGTGGCACCGGGCGACCGACAAAACGCGAGCGCCGCGAGATTGATCGGCTGCATGGCGGCCCCGGCGACGACGAGGATTAGAATTCTATACCTCGCGAGGACATAAAGGCGCATCTATTGCGCTTGCCAAGCGCCTGCAAAGCCTTTACCTCCACCACCGGATAGGCCTTGCGCGGGTGAGGTTTTTCGTTCCGGTCGGCCACCCAGGCGACCGTGAGCAACCGCCCGCTTCGTGACGTTTCTGGAGTTCCTCATGACATATGTCGTGACCGACAACTGCATCCGCTGCAAGTACACGGACTGCGTGGAAGTGTGCCCCGTCGACTGTTTCTATGAGGGCGAGAACACGCTCGTCATCCATCCCGACGAATGCATCGATTGCGGTGTCTGCGAGCCGGAATGTCCCGCCGAGGCGATCAAGCCGGACACCGAGCCGGGCCTCGACAAGTGGCTGAAGATCAACACGGAATTCGCGGCGATCTGGCCCAATATCACGGTCAAGCGGGATGCTATGCCCGAGGCCAAGGAAATGGACGGCGTCGAGAACAAGTACGAGCAGTTCTTCTCGCCGAACCCCGGCAAGGGCGACTGAGCTTCGCCACCGGCGACAGCGATCTGGGGAAAAAAGCCTGTCCTCGTCAAAAGGCGATGGGACAGGCTTGATGACCCATGCGAAGCAAATTATTGATTTCGGCACTTTTTTGTGGTAGGGTCCGGATACTGATCCAAATCGCGGCATTTTGCGTGCCCGAACACCACCACGAAAGCAAACGATCCCTCAACGTCGCTCACCTCCCATAGGCAACTTCGGTTGCTCAAATGTGAACGCGTCGCCGGGGACCTTTTTTGCGCATGGAGGGTGGACCAGAGTGGTGACACCGCAACGGTGCCCCCCGTCTTTCCCGGGTCCTCGGACCCACCCGGCCCCCGCCGGGAGCGTAACAGGGAGTATTTGAACAGAATGACGACCCAGCAGAAGAAATCCTCCACGCGCCATGGCTTCAAGACCGGCGAGTCGATCGTCTATCCCGCTCACGGCGTTGGCCAGATCGTCGCCATCGAAGAGCAGGAAGTCGCGGGCATGAAGCTCGAGCTTTTTGTCATCGATTTCGAAAAGGACAAGATGCGCCTCAAGGTGCCGGTTGCCAAAGCCGTTTCCATCGGCATGCGCAAACTGTCGGAGACCGATTTCGTTGAGCGTGCGCTGAAGGTTGTCCAGGGCAAGGCCCGCGTGAAGCGCACCATGTGGTCGCGCCGCGCGCAGGAATACGATGCCAAGATCAATTCCGGCGACCTGATCTCGATCGCCGAAGTGGTCCGTGACCTTTACCGCGCTGAAAACCAGCCGGAGCAGTCCTATTCCGAGCGCCAGCTCTATGAAGCCGCCCTCGACCGCATGGCCCGTGAAATCGCCGCTGTGAACAAGATGTCGGAAACCGAAGCTGTCCGCCTCGTCGAGACGAACCTTGCAAAGGGTCCGAAGCGCGGCAAGGCCATCGAAGAAGACGATAGCCAGGACGAGGCGGCCTGATCTAGGGCGGCGTCCAAACTTTTAAAGCCCGGCTGGCAACAGCCGGGTTTTTTATTGGAACTTTTTTGCATCTTCCCCGTTGTGGTGCCGAGAACGACCGCTTCCGAGAGGGGGGCGGCACCTTGGTGCCGCCACGAATTTTGCCCGAAATCCGTTTTTGGGCATTTGCCATCCTTCCTGAAACGTCTTCTCTCAAGGGCGACAGGGCGGGCGTGCGCCTCCCTGAGCCGGTTCGGCTTACGTGGAGAGACGCCATGGCTACGACGACCGCAGACCGCCGCATGATCAAGCTTGCCATGTCCGCGCCCTATCTGGAGCGCGACGAGGAACAGGCCCTGGCCCTGGCCTGGAAAGACAACAAGGATCAGGAAGCCCGCAACCGCATCGCCATGGCCCATATGCGCCTGGTCGTCTCGATGGCGGGCAAGTTCCGCAACTTCGGCCTTCCTCTCGGCGACCTCGTGCAGGAAGGCTATATCGGCCTCTTGGAAGCCGCCGCCCGCTTCGAGCCGGAGCGGCAGGTCCGCTTCTCGACCTATGCCAGCTGGTGGATCCGCGCCTCCATTCAGGATTACGTGCTGCGCAACTGGTCGATCGTTCGCGGCGGCACGAGTTCGGCGCAAAAAGCCCTCTTCTTCAATCTCCGCAGGCTTCGTGCCCGCCTCGCCCGCGGCGATAGCTATCTCACCAGCGAGGCGATGCATCAGGAGATCGCCGCCGCGATCGGCGTCAGCACCGCCGATGTGCGCACCATGGACGCGCGCCTCTCTTCGTCGGACATCTCCCTGCAAGCCCCTGTTTCCGCCGGTGACGGCGAGGGGTCGAGCCGCATGGAATTCCTGACCAGCGACGCACCGCTGCCCGACGAGCAGGCGCAGGACAGCATCGACGGCGAACGCCGCCACCACTGGCTGCACGCCGCTCTCGGGCAACTCAACGAACGCGAAATGAAGATCATTCGCGCCCGCCGGCTTGCCGAGAACGGCGCGACGCTGGAGGAGCTGGGCACCGTGCTCGGAATTTCCAAGGAGCGCGTGCGCCAGATCGAAAACCGCGCGCTGGAAAAGCTGAAGGCCGTGCTGGTCAGCAAGACGACTGATTTCGCCTACGCCTGAGGCATTTTACGGCGGCGAATGGATCCTCGGGTCAAGCCCGAGGATGACGTGGGAGAGGTTACTGCCCAAAGCGCCGCTTCCATTGTCTGTATCGTTAGAGAGGTAGGAGCCGTCTCCTACCCTCCGTCATCCTCGGGCTTGACCCGAGGATCCACGCGGCACGACACACCCTAACGGACGTTCCTCACTCGCTGATGATCTTGAATTTTTCGCCCGGACGAACCGTACTCGTCGCCGTCATCGCATTGATGAGGCGGAAGAGATCGAGCTTGCGGTCGGTGCCCATCATGCGGCCAGCCAGCGAGGCGACCGTATCGCCGGCGCGGGCCGTCACGACGCGGACGCGCAACGGCTTCAGCGAGGTGACTTCGGCCGGCGTCAGTTTGCGGAATGAGCTCTTGAGGATCGCAGCCGTCGGTTCCAGCGCCTTGGAGCCAGCCGGCACGGCCGTCAGGAAGCGGTAGATCTGCTTGTCGATGCGCACGACCGTGACGTCGAATTCCCAGCGGTCGGCAGCCGCCCTGGCTGTCGCTGCCTCAAGGCCGTTGAGCGAAATCGGGCGGATCGTCTCCGGCTTCAGGCCGGTCACCCAGCCGCTAGAAATGTAATTGACGAGGTCCTGCCCGCGGCTGTCGGCCACGCCGTCGAAGCGGATGGCGACATCGCCCGGACCGGTCGCCAGAACCGCGTCGGCCTTGTTGTCGATCTGGAAACCGTTGGGCACGTCGAAGCGGATGCCGAGCTTGCCGTGCATGAAGGTCTGGCCGCGGACATAGCCTTCCTCCGGCGCATCGCCGTAGAGCAGGCCGTCGATTCCAGCGAGATAATAGTCGCGGCCACGATCGCCGATCGTGCCTTCCGCCCCGAAGGCGCGGGCATGCAGACGGGCCAGCTCCACGCGCTGCGGCGCGTTCGGGTGGCTAGACAGGAAGTCGAGGCTCTGGTCGTTGTCGGGATCAACAGCCGTGAAGCGGGCATAGGCCGCCATGGAATCGAGGAAGCGCGCGGCCGCATAGGGATCGTAGCCGGCTTCGCCCAGCATGCGCACGCCGATCACGTCGGCCTGGAGTTCCTGGTTGCGCGAGAAGGCGGCGAGCCGCAATTTTCCGCGCGCCAGCGCCTGCTTGCCGGCAATGTTGCTGGAGAGCACTTCGGCCACCACGCGGCTGGCGATGACCTCGGCCTCTTCCTTCTTCTGCCGCTCGATGCCGTGATTGGCCGTCACGTGCGCCATTTCGTGCGACAGCACGGCCGCGACTTCCGAGGCATCATTGGCGAGTGCCAGCAGGCCGCGCGTCACATAGAGATAGCCGCCCGGCAGCGCGAAGGCGTTGATCGCGGGCGAATTCAGGATGGTGATGCGGTAGGACTGGTTCGGGTTTTCCGAAACGAGCGTCAGCGCCCCGGTGATGCGCGCGACGAGCTTCTCCGTCTTGGCATCCTTGTATTCGCCGCCATAGCTCGCGACGATGCGGGGATGCTCGCGGGCCCCCATCTGGGCGCGCGGATCGTTCTTCTGCACCTCGTCGACGATCTGCGGATTGGAGGACGGCGAGATCGTCGGCTCGTAAGTCTGCTCGATGATCGACTGGCAGCCGGCCAGCAGCGTGCCGGCAAGCATCAGCGCCGCGATGGGTCTCAAAACCCCGCGCCCGGATACCGTTGCAGCTGCCTGCGTTACCTTCGCCATCTCTCTTGCCCACGCCCCTTGATGGGTTCACGCCCGCCTTGCAGCCCTAAGGTGCAGCGCAGGTGCAAAAATTCGCGTCTTCATAGGGATGAGATAGACGCACCACACCCGGCCGGCAACTCCCTGGTCGACAAACGGTTCCCTTGTGGCTCCGGTGACACAGGTGGGCGTCCAAATTGTGGCGCAACATCCCGTCGAAAGACAACTCTTCCGGCTAAATGGTGGTGTGGCCGAGGAATTTTGCAACTGCCGGCGGCTCGCGCCGGGACAGGAAGTCGCGTGCCGGTTCGTCCAGCAGGATCACGCCCGCTTCCAGGAACATCACCTGCTCGGCGAGCCG
Organism: Shinella curvata; assembly: GCF_022899935.1. Taxonomy (GTDB): domain Bacteria; phylum Pseudomonadota; class Alphaproteobacteria; order Rhizobiales; family Rhizobiaceae; genus Shinella; species Shinella curvata. The sequence continues at coordinate 173,907 of NZ_JALJCJ010000007.1, read as the reverse complement.
GCGGATATCGTCAGGCTGGTGGGTGATGAACAGCATGGTGCTCTTCGTCTCCGCGCGTAGCTCCGACAGCAGACGCGCCATATCCGCCCGCATGGCGGGATCGAGCGCGGCGAAGGGTTCGTCGAGCAACAGGATCGGCCGGCGGCGCACCAGCGCGCGGGCCAGCGCCACGCGCTGCCGCTCGCCGCCGGAGAGCGAGCCGGGCAGGCGCCGCTCGTAGCCGCCGAGCCCGACGCGCGAAAGCGCTGCAAACACGCTTTGACGCTGGGCAACATCGAGCTTCAGCCCCGGATGGATGCCGAGCGCCACATTGTCGGCGATGGTGAGATGGGCGAAGAGATTGTTGTCCTGGAAGATGATCGAGACCGGCCGCTCGGCCGGATCGCGCCCGGCCATGTCCTCGCCGAGCAGCGTGACGCTGCCCGACGTCGGTTTCTGGAAACCGGCGATGACGTTAAACAGCGTCGATTTGCCCGCGCCCGAGGGACCTGCCACCGCGCCGGCCGCACCTGCCGGAATGGCGCAATCGAAGGCGAGCCGCTTCTCGTCGAAACGCACGGTCACGTCAGTCAGGCGAATGGCGGCATCAGGCATCGGCGGACGGGCTTTCGGTTGGGCGCTCGGCGGCTGTGGAGGGCAGCGTCAGCAAAAGACATATCACGCCGAGAATAAGCGCGATGCCCGCCGCATCCGCCGTGCGGTAGCTCGCCATGCGCGAGAACAGCAGCCAGGGCAGCGTCGCAAAGCCTTCCGCGCCGAAAATCGCGACGGCGCTCAAATCGCCGAGCGACAGAGCCATGGCGAAGGCGAAGGCGGTGAGGAACGGTTTTTTCAGCGCCGGCCAGTCGATCCATCGCAGGCGATGCATACCGGTGACGCCGAGGCTGAGCGCAAGCCGGGCGGTGCGTGTCAGGTGCGTGCTGTAGGCCGGCTCCAGCACGCGCACCACGAAGGGCAGCGCCATCAGCGCATTGACGACGGTGATGATGACGGGCGCGAAACGCCCGGTCTCGCCGAAGGTGCGCAGCATCAGGAACCAGCCGGTCGCCACCACGACCGGCGGCACCAGCAGGATCAGCGACCCCGTCGCCGGCAGCGCCCGCGCCATCAGCCGCGTGGCAAGCCCCGCATTGCCCATCTCCGCCAGGCGCGGCACCAGCACGATGGGCAGCGCGATGGCGAGGCTGAGGCAGCCGGAGGCGAAGGAGATGGCAAGGCTCGTGGCAAGTGCGCGATGCAGCAGCGGATCGAGCGTCAGCCGGCCGAAATCGGCCGAAAGGCCGGAGACGAGCGTCGCGGCAAGCGGTGCGGCGGTAAAAAGCGTGAAGACGAGCAGAATGAGGCCGTCGGACAGGCGACGCCGCCGGCCGTCGAAGCGCCGGATATCCCGCCCCGCCGTCATGCCCTCTTCCGGCGGGCGGGCGAACAGCGAGAGCAGCCAGATCAGCACGCCCGTGACGGCGATCTGCAGGCCTGACAGCAGCACGGCGCGCTGCGGATCGAAATCGAAGCGCAGCGCCTGGTAGATCGCCACCTCGATGGTGGTCGCCGCCGGCCCGCCGCCGAGCGTCAGCACCACGGTGAAGCTTGCTGCGCAGAGCATGAAGATCAGGCCGGCAATACCCGGCAATACGCGCCTTATCACCGGCCACTCGATAAGCCGGAAGGTCGCGCCGCTGCCCATGCCGAGATTGGCCGAGGTCAGCCAATATTCCGGCGGAATGCGGTCGAGGGCCGCCAGCAGGAATCGCGCGGCAAGCGGCATGTTGAAGAAGACATGGGCGATCAGGATGCCGGCAAGACCATAGACGCTGACCGGGCTTTCCAGCCCGCCGAGCCGCAGGAGATCGTTGACGACGCCCTGCCGGCCCCAGATCTCGATGATGCCCAGCGCCGCCACCAGCGCCGGCAGGCCGAGCGGCACGACGGAGAGCCTGAGGATCCACACACGGCCCGGAAAGGTCCGCTGGCGGGCCAAGGCGCGAGCGACGGGAATGGCGAGCACGACCGACAGGAGCGTCGAGAGCGTAGCCTGCATCAGCGTGAACTGCGCGACCCGCCAGGTATAGGCATCGAAGAGCGGGGCGCCGCTGCCGCCCGCATGGGCAAGCAGCACCGCCGTCGCAGCGCCCGCGAAGACCAGCACGAAGCCGAGGGCAAGCCCCCCGGCGACACGCAATGTCCGTCGTTCCGCGCGGGCGAACATGTCAGGCCTTCCTTACTTGGCGCTCATCACGGCCAGCCATTCGTCGATCCAGGCCTTGCGGTTGGCGGCGACCTCGTCCGACGGCACCAGGAAGGTCTTTTCCGGCTTCACCAGCGTATCGAAGGCGGCGGGCAGCGGGTCCTTCGTCTTGGCGGCCGGCATCATCCAGTTGGTTTCCGGAATGATCGACTGGAAATCCGGGCCGGTCATGAAGGTCAGGAACTGGCGGGCAAGATCCTTGTCGTCAGAGGTGCGCGTCAGGCCGGCAACCTCGATCTGCACATAGTGGCCCTCGGAGAAGGCGGCCGCCTTGTAGCGCTCGGTCTTTTCCGCAATCACGTGATAGGCCGGCGACGTCGTGTAGGAGAGCACCATCGGCGCCTCGCCCTTGGTGAACAGGCCGTAGGCCTCAGACCAGCCGGGCGTGACCGTCAGCACGCGGTTCTTCAGCTTGCCCCAGGCCTCGCCGGCCTTGTCGCCATAAACGGATTTCACCCAGAGCAGCAGGCCGAGGCCCGGCGTAGAGGTGCGCGGGTCCTCGATGACGATCTTCTGCGCGGGATCACCCTCGACCAGTTCCTTCAGGCTCGTCGGCGGGGTCTTTACCGTCTCGGTGTCGTAGACGACGGCGAAGTGGCCGTAGTCATAGGGCAGGAACGTATCGTCGGAAAAACCGCCCGGTACGGTCAGGCCTTCCGGCGAAAGACCGTGCGCCTCGAAAAGGCCGGTCGCCTTCGCCTCGGTGATCAGGTTGGTGTCGAGCCCGAGCACGATATCGGCCTTGGTGCCTTCACCCTCAAGCTTCAGCCGCGTCAGAAGCTCTACGCCGTCGGCAACACCGACCCACTCGACCTTGCAGCCGCAGGTCTTCTCGAATTCTTCCTTGACCTTCGGACCGGGGCCCCAGTCGGACACGAAGCTTTCATAGGTATAGACGGTCAGCGTCTTTTCCTGCGCGAAGGCGGGCAAAGCGAAGGAAACGGCGAGCGCCGTGATGGAGGAAAGAACGGTCTTGCGCATCAGCGCCTCCTTGTTTCGTCAAAAACGGGAATAGGGCGCTGGATTGTGCCGTCTAATCCCTCCGCCGGTACAAACCGGATCAGGTTCTTCGGGTTGGCGGCAAGGCCTCTCAGCCCGCAAATCTGCGGGCACCCCGTTAGAGCGAAAAAAGGCATAATCCCGGAAACGTCGCGGCGCAAGGGGTGGAGGGTGTGCAGGCGGGCGGATTGCCCTGTTCCATCGGAAACAGCGGCATGCGCAGGGATATGAGATCTTCAGATCACCGGATGAGAGAGGCTCATCCCCCACCACAGATCAGGAGAGACCCCATGCGCAAGTTCATCGTTTCCGCCACCGTTGCCCTCGTCGCCGCCGTCTCCTTCGCGGCCCCCTCGCAGGCCGGCTATTACAGCTACGACTACCAGCCCACCTGCTTCATCAAGAAGATCAAGTCCTACGACTACTACGGCAACATCGTCATCAAACGCATTAAGGTCTGCCGCTAAGCGACCCTGCCACTGACCTCCTCTAAGGCCCGGATGTTCCCCTGCATCCAGGTCTTTTGCTTGCAAAAAACGCTATCGCCTTATCCGCGTCGACAGGATGATCGACGACAGCGTGCGTTCCACGCCGTCGATGGCGCCGATACGGTCGATCAGGTGGTCGAGCTCGGCGATGGAGGCTGCCTCGACGACGGCGATGAGGTCGAAGCTGCCGCTCACCGAGTGCAGCGTGCGCACGGCTGAGATGGCGTGCAGCTCCGTGGTGATGCGCGCCAGCGTCTTCGGCGCGATGGTGATGAGGACATGGGCCTTCACCATGCCGCTTTCATAAGCGTCGGAAAGCTTGACGCCGTAACCGGCGATCACCCCGTCCCGTTCCAACCGGTCGATCTTCGCCTGCACGGTGGTGCGGGAAAGCCCCAGCTTGCGGGCGATGGTCGCGGTCTGCTCGCGGGCGTTCTCGCTGAGGATGGCGAGGAGTTCGCGATCCTTGGGGCCTAGCGTCGAAATGCTCATTTTTACCGTCATTCTGCCGATATCGATGATTGATTATGCCAGATATGGCGCTTTAAATCGACAGTCTTCCCTCTCAAAATAAGCGCATCAATTCATGCCGGAGGGAAATCACATGAAGGACATCGTCGTCATCGGCGCAGGCAAGATCGGTTCGACCATCGCACGCATGCTGGCTCATAGCGGGGATTACCGCGTCACCGTCGCGGACCGTTCCGAGGATCAGCTTGCCGGCATCGAAAGCCACGCTGCCGTCACCACCGCAGTCGTCGATATCGCCGATGCCGCCGCCATGAAGGCCCTTCTGACCGGCAAGTTCGCCGTTCTCTCGGCCGCGCCCTACCACCTGACGGTCGCGATTGCCGAAGCGGCCGCCGCCGCCGGTGTGCACTATCTCGACCTTACGGAAGACGTCGAATCCACCCGCCAGGTCAAGCGCATCGCCGAAAAGGCCAAGACGGCGTTCATTCCGCAGTGCGGCCTAGCCCCGGGCTTCATCTCCATCGTCGCCAACGACCTTGCCAGCCGCTTCGACACGCTCGACAGCGTGCGCATGCGCGTCGGCGCCCTGCCGCAGTACCCCTCCAACGCTCTGAACTATAACCTGACCTGGAGCACGGACGGCGTCATCAACGAATATATCGAGCCCTGCGAAGCCATCGTCGAAGGCGCGCTGATCGAGGTTCCGGCGCTGGAAGAGCGTGAGGAATTCTCGCTTGACGGCGTCACCTACGAGGCTTTCAACACTTCGGGCGGCCTTGGCACGCTCTGCGAGACGCTGAAAGGCAAGGTTCGCACGCTGAACTACCGCACGATCCGCTACCCCGGCCACGCCGCCATCATGAAGGCGCTCCTGAACGACCTCGGCCTGCGTCATCGCCGCGAAGTCCTCAAGGACATCTTCGAAAACGCCTTGCCGACCACCACGCAGGACGTCGTCATCATCTTTGTGACCGTTTCGGGCCGCAAGAACGGCCGACTGATCCAGGAAACCTACGCCAACAAGGTCTACAGCGCCCCGGTCGCCGGCGCCCTGCATTCCGCCATCCAGATCACCACCGCAGGCTCGATCTGCGCCGTGCTCGACATGCTGGCCGATGGCTCGCTGCGCGCCGAAGGTTTCGTCCGCCAGGAAGAAATCGCCCTCGACGCCTTCCTCGCGAACCGCTTCGGTCACTACTACGCCCAGGAAAACCGCGGCGCCCACGCCGCCTGATCCTTTAAAGACCTTCGACGCCCCGGCTGAAAAGACCGGGGCGTTTTCGCATCTGTGGCCCAAGGCTGCGGGGAAGCAGAGAACGCCAGAAGGCGCGGACACATAAAAATGGGGCCTCTTTCGAGGCCCCTTTTCTTTTGCCGGATTGTCTTTTGCGGGGCTCAGGCGAGCTTGGCACAGGCGTCAGCGATGCGCTTCAGCGCTTCCGTCAGTTCCGCTTCCGACGTGGCGTAGGAGATGCGGAAATAGGGGGAGAGGCCGAAGGCGGAGCCGGGTACGACGGCGACGTTGGCGTCTTCGAGGAGGTAATCCGTGAAGTCGCTGTCGGCTTCGATGCGCTTGCCCTTGGGCGTCGTCTTGCCGATCACGCCGGCGCAACCGGAGAAGGTGTAGAAGGCACCTTCCGGGGTGCGGCAGGCAAGGCCGGGGATGGCGTTCAAGGCCGAGACGACGAGATCGCGGCGGTGCTTGAAGCTCGCCTGGCGGTCCTTCAAAAACGCCTGAGGACCGTTCAGCGCTTCGACCGAAGCGGCCTGGCTGACGGAGGACGGGCAGGAGGTCGCCTGGCTCTGGATCACGGCCATGGCCTTGATCAGCGCCTTGGGGCCGCCGGCATAGCCGATACGCCAGCCGGTCATGGCATAGGCCTTCGAGACGCCGTTGATTGTCAGCGCGCGGCTTTTCAGGCGCGGCTCGATGGCGACGGGGGTCACGAACTTGAAGCCGTCATAGACGATGTGCTCGTACATGTCGTCGACCATCAGCCAGACATGCGGGTGCTTCAGCAGCACGTCGAGCAGCGGACGGTAGTCGGCCTCGCTGTAGGCGGCACCCGACGGGTTCGACGGCGAGTTGAACAGTACCCAGCGCGTCTTCGGCGTGATCGCCTTTTCCAGCTGCTCGGCCTTCAGGCGGAAGCCGGCCTCGGCATCGCAGGGGATCAGCACCGGCACGCCGCCGCAGATCTCCACGATGTCGGAATAGGAGGTCCAGTAGGGCGTCGGGATGATGACCTCGTCGCCCGGATTGACCGTCGCCATAAAGGCGTTGAACAGGATCTGCTTGGCGCCCGTCGCGACGGTGACTTCGTCGACGGCATAGTCGACGTTGTTTTCGCGCCGAAACTTCTCGGAAATCGCTTTCTTCAGCTCCGGGGTGCCGTCGAGGGCGGTGTATTTCGTGTCGCCACGGTCGATGGCAGCCTTGGCGGCGGCCTTGACGTTGTCGGGCGTATCGAAATCAGGCTCGCCGGCGCCGAGGATGATGACCGGCAGGCCTTCCTTCTTCATGACAGAGGCGCGCGCGCCGATCTGCAGGATTTTTGAGACGCCGATGGCGGCGATGCGCGAGGCGGGCTGAAAGCCCGCCTCCTCTATCTTGGTCTGGTTATTCATAGCGGTTTACTCGATATCGCCCTTATTCGATGTCAAACGAGACGCCCTGGGCGAGCGGCAGGGCCTTCGAGTAGTTCACCGTGTTGGTGGCGCGGCGCATATAGGCCTTCCAGGCGTCGGAGCCGGATTCGCGGCCGCCGCCGGTTTCCTTTTCGCCGCCGAACGCGCCGCCGATTTCAGCGCCGGACGTGCCGATGTTGACATTGGCGATACCGCAGTCCGAACCGTCGGCCGACAGGAAGCGCTCGGCTTCCTGAACGTTGAGCGTGAAGATCGACGAGGAGAGACCGGCCGAAACGGCGTTGTGGTCGTCCAGAACGGCTTCGAAGTCGGAATACTTCATGACGTAGAGGATCGGCGCGAAGGTCTCTTCGAGAACCGGGCCGGCCTGCTTCGGCATTTCGACGATCGCCGGCTTGACGTAATAGGCCGTATCCTTGCCGGCATCGGCAACGCGGTCACCACCGGTGACGGAACCGCCTTCGGCCTTGGCTGCGGCCAGAGCCTTCTGCATGCCGTCGAAGGCCTGCTTATCGACGAGCGGGCCGACGAGGGCCGAGGTTTCCAGCGGGTTGCCGACGGAAACGCTGGTATAGGCCTTCTTCAGGCGCGGCACGAGCTGGTCGTAGACGCTGTCATGCACGAAGAGGCGGCGCAGCGTCGTGCAGCGCTGGCCGGCGGTGCCCATGGCGCCGAAGGCAATGGCGCGCAGCGCCATGTCGAGATCGGCCGAGGGGCAGACGATGCCGGCATTGTTGCCGCCGAGCTCGAGGATCGAGCGGGCGAAACGCTTGGCCAGACGCGGGCCGACTTCCTTGCCCATGCGGGTGGAGCCGGTGGCCGAGACGAGTGCGACTTTGTGGTTGTCGACGAGGGCTTCGCCGATGGTGCGGTCACCGATGAGGACCTGGCTGAGGTTTGCCGGAGCGTCGCCGAAGCGGGCGAGCGCGCGATCGAGGATCGCCTGGCAGGCGAGGCCGGTCAGCGGGGTCTTTTCAGAGGGCTTCCAGACGATGGAGTTGCCGGCGACGAGCGCGAGCGCTGCGTTCCACGACCAGACGGCGACCGGGAAGTTGAAGGCGGAGATGATGCCGACGACGCCGAGCGGATGCCAGGTTTCCATCATGCGGTGGCCGGGACGCTCGGTGGCGATGGTGAGGCCGTAGAGCTGGCGGGAGAGACCGACGGCGAAATCGCAGATGTCGATCATTTCCTGCACTTCGCCGAGGCCTTCGGACGTGATCTTGCCGGCTTCAATGGACACGAGACGGCCGAGATCGGCCTTGGAAGCACGCAGCTCTTCGCCGAGCAGGCGTACGAGTTCGCCGCGCTTGGGAGCCGGCACGAGGCGCCAGGCCTTGAAGGCTTCATGGGCGGCATCGATGGCCTTGTCGGTCTCGGCACCCGAAACGGTCTTCAGCTTGCCGATCTCTTCGCCGCTGACCGGGCTGAAGGAGGCCATGTCGCCACCCTGCCACAGGGCGCGGGCAACGCCGAGCTTGTCGAGAAGGGCCTCGGTTTCCTTTTTCACGTCGACTTTCGTCATGGGGTATCTCCCTGATGTTTATTAGAAGGTGATAGTGCCGAGCGGACCCGGCGAGGTGATGGTTTTCAGCCCGGCCGCCAGCTCGCGGATTTTTTCCGGGGTGTATTGGTCGTAGAAGGCCTGGTTCTTGCGGCCGATGGCGTGTTCCGCGCTGAAGCTGCCGCCGAAGTTTTCGACCGCGACGGTGAAGACCCATTCGCGCAGGTCCGCCTCGAAATCGGGATCGGCCAGGCGCGGATCGTCCTTGGCGACGACGAGATTGAAGTGCACGCCGCCATCGCCGATATGGCCGAAATCGCAGATCGTCACGTCTTCGAAGTGGTCAGGCATGTCCGCCTTCATATGGGCGAGGAAGGGCATGATGTCACCCCGGCGGAAGGACAGATCGAAGGCGATCAATCGCCCGCTATGTTTCACGCCCTCGGAGAGTGCATGGCGCAGCGCCCAGATCTCGTGCGGCGGGCCGACGAAGGCGTCGGCGAGCGGCGCATCCTCGCGTTCCCAGATGGCGGCCAGAACCTCTTCCAGCACCGCATCGAGCGGCTGCTCGCCCTCACGCGGCGGGGTCGAGCGGGAGATTTCGGCGAGGATGACGAAATCGGGCACGATGCCGCCCTGGAAGGGATTGCGCAGCGAGGGAACGTGGTCGAGCGCGGCGCTGATGGCATTGCCGGACATGCCCTCGAAGGCCGAGAGATAGCTGCCGAGCGCATCTTCCATGGCAACCAGCAGCGTCGCGACCTCAGCGGGCGAGGAGGGGACGAGCAGTGCGGTCGCCGACTGTTTCGGCGCGGGCTCGAGATTCAGCACGCACTCGGTGACGATGCCGAAGGCGCCCGACGTGCCGATGAACAGCTGCTTCCAGTCGACGCCGGTATTGTTCTTGCGCAAATCCGAGGACAGGTCGAGCACGGTGCCGGTCTCGTCGGCAAGGACGACCGTAAGACCCAGCGTGTTGCGGCGCACGTCGCCGTAGCGCAGGAAGCGTGAGCCACCGGTGTTCGTCGCGATCATGCCGCCGAGGCGCGGGTCGGCGCCGAGGTCGATCGGGAAGAACAGGCCGGTGTCCTCGAGTTTGCCGTTGAGGTCGGAGAGGCGAACGCCTGCGCCGGCCTTGATGGTGCGGTTGACGCGGTCGAGCGCGAAGGGGGCGGTCAGGCGGTCGAGGCTCAGAATGCCCTGGCTGCCGCTGTCATCGGGCGTCGAGCCGGAGACGAGGCCGGTATTACCGGATTGGGGAATGAGCGCGATGCCGTTCTTCACGCAGTAGGCGACGACAGTAGAGGCCTCGGCGGTCGTTGCCGGACGCGCGACGAAGGCGGCGCGGCCCTTGTCGTAGCGCGCGCCGATCTCGTAGGCGGCCAGATCGGTAGGCTCGGTGAGAAGACCCTTCTCGCCGAGCAGGCTTTTCAAGACCTCGATGTGGCTTGCCTCGATCATGCTTTCGTCCGTCACTCCGCGGCGGCCGCCATGTTGACGATGCCGAGGCACATTTCAAGCGAGGCGCGCTGGATGCCGGCATAATGGGCGAATTCATCCAGAACCGTCGCGCCCAGATCGCGCTCGAACATCACCTGGTTGGGGCTGGCGACGAAATCCTGCGTCGCGTCGTCACCGAGGTTCGACTGGAAGATACCCGCGGCGCTGACCGGCAGGAAGTCTTCATAGACGATCGGGTCGAACTGGATGAGGCCGGCTTCGATGGCGGTTTCCAGATCGGCGTTGCGGCCGGTGACGGACTGGCCCTTTTCCGTCAGCGAATAACGGAAATAGCCGAGGCCGGCCTGGCGAATACCGTTCCACGTATCGGGGAAGGTCTTGAAGACATCGGCAAGTGCAGCCTCGTATTCGGCGGCATTGGAGCCGTCGGCGGCCGGGCGTACACGGGCGCGGGTGTCGTTCAGGAGCTTGTCGTAGAGCGCGCGGCCCTTCGGCGTCACGGCCACGCCGCGCTGTTCGATTTCGCCGAAGCGGGCAGTGTGCGAACCCTTCTGCCAGCTGCCGTCGCTGCCTACGAAGGACACGGCCTCTTCCAGCGCCTTGAACGAGGTCTGGCGCAGCAGGATCGGGCAGTTGCGGGTCGGCGGCCCCTCGACGATGGCCTTGGGCGCGATGCCTTCTTCCGGCATGCGGGCCTGCACCTTGTCGATATCGAGCGTGCGCGGCGTCAGGTGGTTGATGTGCGGGCCCTTGAAGGAGACGACGTCGGCGATCAGGCGATGCGCATCGTGCAGGCGCTTGTACATGTCCGTGCTGACGATGGCATGGTCGTGCCAGCGGAAGGTTTCGAGCACTTCGGTCACGAAACGGGCGGCATCGGCGACATCGAGGCCGCCGTCACGCTCGGCCTTCTCGACCAGCCGGACGGCTTCATCGGTGAAAATCTTGCGGGCGGCCAGCACTTCCGCTGCCTCTTCACGCAGCGCTTCGTCGGCGATCAGGTCGAGACGCAGCAGCGAGGTGAAAACGCGGAAGGGGTTGTGGCTGAGGCTTGCGGCGCCGACCGGACGGAAGGCGGTCGAATGAACTGGAACGCCGGCCGTCGAGAGATCGTAATAGCCGACCGGAAACATGCCCATGACGGCGAAGGCGCGACGCATCATGGAGAGTTCTTCGGGCGTGCCGAGGCGGATGGCGCCGTGGCGCTCTTCCGAGATGCGATCGAGAGAATCGGTGGCTTCGAGGCGCGTCTTCAGGTGCGGGTCGGCGGCGAGCGTCTCGTCGTTGACCTTGGCGACCAGCGCCATCAGCGTGCCATAGGCCGGAACCTCGTCGCGATACATGGCGGACATGGCGGCGGAGAAATCCGAGCGGATCTTGTCGGCGGAAACGTACGAATTTGCTTTCATGGGAAGCGGTCTCATCTTACAAGGGTGGGAGGGCCCTGTTCATTCTCAAAACGGATCATACTGGATCGTTTCCCCAAGCGATTGCGACCGTTCTGACTATGTTGATGCGAGGAAAGAATGAAGCTCAGTCGAAGGCTGATCCCTGACGTCACCACGCTGCAAGCGTTCGAATGCGCCGCGCGCCACGGCTCCTTCACGCAGGCCGCGCATGAGCTGAACCTCACGCAGAGCGCTGTCAGCCGCCAGATAAAAGACCTTGAGGAGCAGCTCGGCGTGCTGCTCTTCGAGCGCGTGCGCCAGCGCGTGGTGCTCTCAGACGACGGCCGGCGTTTTCTGCCGGAGGTGCGCAAGTTGCTGCACCAAACGGAAGAGACCATGCTGCGGGCCATGGCGTCCGCCTCCTCCGAGCACAGCCTCGCCATCGCGACGCTGCCGACCTTCGGCAGCCGCTGGCTGACGCCGCGCATTCCCGGCTTCCTCGCGGAAAACCCCGGCACGATCATCAACATCGCCTCGCGTTCCGCGCCGTTCGATTTCGACGAAGAGAATTTCGATCTCGCGATCCACTATGGCCAGCCCGTCTGGGCGCGCGCGGCCTGCTCCTATCTCTGCAGCGAGATCATCCTGCCGGCGGCCAGCCCGGACCTACTGAAATCCTGGAATCTGACCGACCCCAAGGATCTGGAAAAAGCGCCGTTGCTCCATCTCGCGACGCGCCCGAAATTGTGGGCGCAGTGGTTCGAGCTGAACGGTGCTTCGGCGGATACGGCCTATCGCGGCCATCGCTTCGACCAGTTCTCCATGGTTATCGAATCGGCGGTTGCCGGCCTCGGTTTCGCACTCTTGCCGCAGTATCTCATCGAGCAGGAGCTTGAGAGTGGCCGTCTTGCGCTGGTCTTCGACCGGCCGATGGAGACGGAGAACAGCTATTATCTCGTCGTGCCCGAGGGCAAGCTGGAAAACCCGCTCAGCCAGGCGTTCCGCGCCTGGATTGCCAAGCAGGTTCCGGCGTAGGGTCGAGCGCCCGATCATGCGGACGGGGCATGACCCCGTTCTGATTTTTTGCTTTAGTCGGCGGGCCGCATGGCCGATTGTGCGGCGACTTTCCTCCTATTCCGAAAAGACAGACCACCATGCTCAACGACCCGCGCTCCCATGGCCTCTGGGAGATGACCGCTCCGCCTGCCCCTGAAACGGTCGCCTTTTCGGGCAAGGCCGAGGCGGATGTCGTCATCGTCGGCGGCGGCTACACCGGTTTTTCGACGGCGCTGCATCTCGCCGAGCGCGGCACGCGCGTCATCCTGCTGGAGGGCGCCGAAATCGGCTATGGCGGCTCAGGCCGCAATGTCGGTCTCGTCAATGCGGGCATGTGGGTGATGCCGGACGAGCTGCCGGGCGTTCTGGGAGACCTGCATGGCAGCCGCCTGCTCGAACTGCTCGGCAATGCGCCCCGCGCCGTGTTCGACCTTGTCGCGAAACACGCCATCGATTGTGAGATCAACCCGGTCGGCACCCTGCATTGCGCCGTCGGCCAGTCCGGTCTCGACGAGCTGAAGCAGCGCGCCGAACAGTGGGCGCGCCGTGGTGCGCCGGTGCGTTTGCTCGATGCGGCGGAAACCGCGGTCAAGGTCGGTACGGATGCCTATGCCGGTTCGCTTCTCGACATGCGCGCCGGCACGATCCAGCCGCTCGCCTATGCGCGCGGCCTTGCCCGCGCGGCGATTGCGGCGGGTGCACAGGTCTTCACGGCAAGCCCGGTGACGGGTGCGGAGCGCAACGGCAAACGCTGGACGGTCAACACCGCCCGCGGTTCCGTGACGGCCAACTGGGTGGTGGTCGCGACCAATGCCTATACGGTGGCGCCGTGGAACGAGGTGCGCGCCGAGCTCGTGCACTTGCCCTATTTCAACTTCGCCACGGTGCCGCTTTCGCCGGAGCTTCAGGCGAAGATCCTGCCCGAGAAGCAGGGCGCCTGGGATACCAAGGAAGTGCTGACGTCTTTCCGCTTCGACAAGCGTGGCCGTCTCGTGTTCGGCAGCGTCGGCGCCTTGCGCGGCACCGGCACCGGCATCCACAAGGCCTGGGCACGTCGCGCGCTGAAGAAGCTTTTCCCCGCCATCGGCGATGTCGCCTTCGAGGCGGAATGGTACGGCAAGATCGGTATGACCACCGACAACCTGCCGCGCTTCCATCGCCTCGCCGAAAACGTCATCGGCTTTTCCGGCTACAACGGCCGCGGCATTGCGCCGGGCACCGTCTTCGGCCGCACGCTGGCCGAACTGATTTCCGGCGCAATCGCCGAAAAGGACCTGCCGCTGCCGGTCACCGACCCAGAGGCCCAGTCCTTCCGCTCGGCGCGCGAAGGCTATTACGAACTCGGCGCCCAGATCGCCCATTTCGCGGGCGCGCGGCTTTAAAAAAGCAAAATGCTCCAAACGAAAACGCCCGGCATCGCTGCCGGGCGTTTTCGTTTGCTGGAGGCAAATGGCTCAGTGCTTGGCCGGCAGGCGCGGCAGGAAGATCGTGAGGATGCCGAGCAGCGGCATGTACGAGCAGACCTGGAAGACGAAGTCGATGCCGTGGCTGTCGGCAACGCCGCCAAGCAAAGCGGCACCCAGGCCACCGGCGCCGAAGGCGAAGCCGAAGAAGATGCCGGCGATCATGCCGACGCGGCCCGGTACCAGTTCCTGCGCGAAGACGACGATGTTGGAAAAGGCCGAGGAGAAGATCAGGCCGATCATCACCGTCATCACGCCTGTCCAGAACAGGTTGGCATAGGGCAGCATTAGCGCGAAGGGAATGACGCCGAGGATCGAGAACCAGATGACGAAGCGCGTGCCGAAGCGGTCGCCGATGGGGCCGCCGAGGAAGACGCCGACCGCCGAGGCACCGAGGAAGAGGAACAGCATCAGCTGCGCCTGCTGCACGTCGAGGCCGAAGCGCTCGATGGTGTAGAAGGTGAAATAGCTCGAAATGCTGGCGAGATAGGCGTTCTTGGTGGTGGTCAGCAGCACGAGCACGGCCAGCGCCCAGGCGACTTTTCCACGCGGCAGGGGAAGCGTGCGGCTGGCAGCGGGGCGACCGGCCGAAGAGCGGCGCTCGCCGGCATACCAGTTGCCGACCCAGGTCAGGATGACCATGCCGACGAGAGCGACCGCCGAGAACCACGCGACGCTCGTCTGGCCGAAGGGCAGCACGATGAAGGCGGCGAGCAGCGGCCCGAGCGCCGAGCCGGCATTGCCGCCGACCTGGAACAGCGACTGCGCAAGGCCATGGCGGCCGCCCGAGGCAAGGCGCGCGACGCGCGAGGATTCCGGATGGAAGATCGCTGAACCCAGGCCGATCAGGCAGGCACCGAAGACCAGAACCGGGAAGGAATGCGCGTAAGCCAGCATGATGAGGCCGACAAAGGTGCTGCCCATGCCGACGGGCAGCGAGAAGGGCATTGGCCAACGGTCCGTGACGAGGCCGACAGCCGGCTGCAGCAGCGATGCCGTGACCTGGAAGGCCATGGTCAAGAGGCCGATCTGGACGAAATCGAGCGCGTAGTTTTCCTTGAGCAGCGGATAGAGCGACGTCAGCAGCGACTGCATGATGTCGTTCAGCATGTGGCAGGCGCTGACCGCGACGATGATGGAATAGGTGGTGGTGGCGGCGCGGGACGGCGCGGCCGGGACGACTGTCGACATGGGGAGCCTCGAAATGTTCGCCGCAAGCGGCGCGATTTGTCGTTTCCATACAAGGGTTGCGGGCGGCCTGCTTTTGTGCTGAGGTCCATTTCTTACGCAAGTGGGCCAAAGATGGAAAAATTGACGCCGGCGCGCCTGAAAGCGCTCGATGATGACCACCTCCGCAATCTTTCGCGTATGGAACAGTCGAACGAGGACGTGCTGGTCCACAGTTCGGATATTCCGGGCGGGTATACGGTGCCGCCGCATCGCCATCGCCGCACGCAATTTCTTTGCGTTTTCGCCGGCGTGGTGCTGGTGGAAACCAATCGCGGGCGTTGGATGATCCCGCCCGGCCATGCGCTGCTCATCCCGCGCGGCCTGGAACATTCCGTCGACATGGTGAGCGATGTCAGCATGCGATCGGTCTACATCTATTCGCCGGAAGGGCGTGCGGCGTCGCTGGAGCCGACGGTTCTTGAGGTGACGGATCTGGCGCGCCAGTTGATCGCGGAGGCTCTGAAGAAGGGCGATGATAACGGACGGACGGATCTGGCGCGCCAGTTGATCGCGGAGGCTCTGAAGAAGGGCGATGATAACGGACGGACGGAGCTGGTCATGGCGCTGTTGCTCGACGAGATCGGGCGTCTGGAGGAGCGCCGGCTGGGGCTGCCGTTTCCGGCCAGCGGGCGGCTGGCCGGCCTTTGCCGCGATTTCGTCGAAACGCCGTCGCCGGCTGCGAAGATCGATGATTGGGCAAAGCGCCTCAACATGAGCCGGCGAACGTTTACGCGGTTTTTCCGCGAGGAGATGGGCATCAGCTTCGTCACCTGGCGTCAGCAGGCCTGTCTTTTCGCCTGCCTGCCGCGGCTTGCCGCCGGTGAACCGGTGACGCGCGTGGCGCTCGACGCCGGCTATGAGAGCGTGCCGGCCTTCACCACCATGTTCAAGCGCATGCTCGGCACCTCGCCGCGCGCCTACCTCACCAGCCGCAAAGCGGCGTGAGGCGTCTCAAACAGACCGGCAAAGGACGCGATCCGGGGACTGTTTTCCTGTCGCATTTGAGATTAGGAAGAGATGCGGGACCCACACCGGGCCGCAAACCGGGAGCGCGAGCCGCACGGGAGACGGATTTTGAGAAAGATACTGGTCATCGGGATTGGCGCGGGCAATCCCGAGCACATGACCGTTCAGGCGATCAACGCACTGAACCGGGCGGATGTGCTGCTGATCCCCACCAAGGGTGCTGAGAAGGCCTTTCTCGCCGACGCGCGTCGCGATATCTGCGATCGTTTCCTCAGCAATGACGCCTGCCGTATCCTCGATTATGCCGTGCCGGTGCGCCGCGCCGACGGGTCCTACGAGGACGGCGTTCACGACTGGCACCACGCCATCGCCGCGATCTACGAGCGCACGCTCGCAAACGAGGTGGGTGAGGATCAGACGCTGGGTCTGCTCGTCTGGGGTGATCCGATGCTCTATGACAGCACGCTGCGCATCGTCGAGCATGTGCGCGCCGCCGGGCGCGTGGCCTTCGAGATGGAGGTCATTCCCGGCATCACCAGCGTGCAGGCGCTCTGCGCCGGCCATGGTATTGCGCTCAACCGCATCGGCCTTCCCGTCGAGATCACGACAGGCCGTCGGCTGTCCGAGGGCTGGCCGGAGGGCGCGCGCGATGCGCTCGTCATGCTTGATGGCGTGCAGGCGTTCCGCACCGTGGAGGATCCGGAAGCGGAGATCTGGTGGGGCGCCTATCTCGGCACGCCGCACGAAATCCTGCTCTCCGGCCGTCTTTCCGAAATGGCCGAAACCATTGCCGAGACCCGCCGCACGGCGCGTGAGGAACACGGCTGGATCATGGACACCTACCTGATCCGCCGCCCTGCGTCCGAAAGCGAAGAGGGCGCGGCATGACGACGGCGCTCGCCTGCGATCCCGGTACGTTTCGGCGCGGCGCCTGCCCGTCGCTTGCCGCGCCCATGCGGACCGGCGACGGTTTTCTGGTGCGCCTGCGCCCGGTCGCGGCGGCCCTGACGGCGAATGATCTTCTCGCAATTGCCAGCCTTGCCCGCGAAACCGGCAATGGCCTCATCGAAATCACGGCACGCGGCAATATCCAGCTGCGCGGTCTTACGCTGGAGATGGTGCCGCGTCTTGCCGAGGGGCTCGCGGCCGCCGGCATCCTGCCGCAGACGGGCGTCGCCATCGAAACGCCTGTGCTGTCAGGCATCGATCCCTCCGAGATCACCGACGCCACGCCGGTTGCCGATGCCTTGCGCAACGCTATCGCTGCCGCCGCGCTGACGCTTGCGCCAAAACTCGCTATCGTCGTCGATGGCGGCGGCGTGCTGTCGCTTGCCGATATGGTCGCCGATATCAGGCTCGATGCTGTCGAGGTCGGTGGGGCGGTGGCCTGGCGCCTGTCTGTAGGCGGCGACCGGGAAACGGCGCAGCCTATCGCTTTGCTATCGTCCGAAACGGTGGTTGAAGGCGCGATGACCGTCGTGGCGGCGCTGGCTGCGGCCGGTGCGGGCACACGCGGACGCGATCTCGATGTCGCAGCGCTGGTCGCGTGCTTCAACGCGCCGGCATTGCCCATTGCGGCCACCATTCCGCCCCATCTGATCGGCGTCCACGTCATCGGCGGCCAGTTCGTTCTCGGTGTCTCACCGGCCTATGGTCAGGTGCATGCTGATCGTCTTGCTGCCCTCGTGCACAGCCTCTCGGCCTGCGGTGCCACGGAATTTCGTCTTGCACCACACCGCACGCTGCTGGTGCGCGGCCTGTCCGAGCCTGCGCTTGCCGCCGCGCAGGATGCGGCGCAGCGCGAAGGTTTCTGGTGCACGGACAAGGCGCCCGGCCGCTCCGTTTCGATCTGTGCCGGCGCTGCCGGTTGCGCCTCCGCCAGCTTCGATACCCACGCCGCCGCCGATGCTCTTGTCGCGCATGCAGCCGAATTGCTTGACGGCTCCGCCGATGTGCATGTTTCCGGTTGCCCCAAGGGCTGCGCCCATCCGGCCCGCGCCGCCGTCACGCTGTGCGGCACGGCCGAGGGCGTTGGCCTTGTCCTCAACGGCAAGGCGTCCGACCCGGCGCTGTCCACCATTCCCGCCGACGGCCTCGTGCCGGCGATCCAGCGTCTCGGCAACCTCTCGCGCAATCGCCGTGGCGACCACGAAACGGCGAAAAGCCTGATCGACCGCACCGCGCCCGCCCTTTTTGTTTCCGCATATCAAGGCCAACAATGACCGATTACGACTACATCAAGGATGGCACGGCCATCTATGAAAAATCCTTCGCGATCATCCGCGCCGAGGCCGACCTTGCGCGCTTTTCCGAAGAAGAGGCGGATGTCGCCGTGCGCATGATCCATGCTGCCGGTCTCGTCGAGGCCGCGCCGCATTTCGTCTTCTCGCCGGATTTCGTCGCCTCGGCCCGCAGCGCCCTTCAGGCCGGCGCACCGATCTTCTGCGATGCCGAAATGGTGTCGCGCGGCGTCACCGCCGCCCGCCTGCCGGCCAACAACGATGTCATCTGCACGCTGCGCGATCCGCGCACGCCCGACATCGCCAGGGAGATCGACAACACGCGCTCGGCGGCCGCCATCCGTCTGTGGCTCGAGCGCATGGCTGGCTCCGTCGTCGCCATCGGCAATGCGCCGACTGCGCTGTTCTACCTGCTCGAACTCCTGCGCGACGGCGCGCCGAAACCGGCGGCGATCCTCGGCATGCCCGTCGGTTTCGTCGGCGCGGCGGAATCCAAGGATGCGCTGGCGGACAATTCCTACGGCGTGCCCTTCGCCATCGTGCGTGGCCGCCTCGGCGGCAGCGCCATGACGGCCGCCGCCCTCAATTCGCTCGCACGGCCGGGAGTATGACGATGACGACAGGACGACTTTACGGCGTGGGCACGGGGCCGGGCGATCCGGAGCTTCTGACCCTCAAGGCGGTGCGGGCGATCGGCGAGGCCGATGTGCTTGCCTATTTCGCCAAGGCTGGCCGCTCGGGCAATGGCCGGGCGATCGTCGAAGGCCTGCTGAAGCCCGGCATGGCGGAGCTGCCGCTCTACTATCCCGTGACGACGGAAATCGACAGGGATCACGACGACTACAAGAACCAGATCGCCGCCTTCTACGATGCCTCCGCCGCTGCCGTGGCGGTGCATCTTGCGGCCGGCCGCACGGTCGCGATCCTCTCCGAGGGCGATCCGATGTTCTATGGCTCCTACATGCATCTGCATGTGCGGCTTGCCGATCGTTTCCCGACAGAGGTCATTCCCGGCATCACGGCGATGTCCGGCTGCTGGTCGCTGTCGGGCCTGCCCATCGTGCAGGGCGACGACGTGCTCTCCGTGCTGCCGGGCACGATGCGCGAGGAAGAGCTGTCGCGCCGGCTTGGCGACACCGAGGCGGCCGTCATCATGAAGGTCGGCCGTAACCTGCCAAAAATCCGCCGGGCACTTTCGGACGCCGGCCGCCTCGGTGAGGCCATCTATGTCGAGCGCGGGACCATGGCGACGAGCAAATCCATGCGCCTTTCGGAAAAGCTCGATGACACCGCGCCCTATTTCTCGCTCGTGCTCGTGCCGGGCTGGAGCGAACGGGCATGACCGGCAAACTCTTCGTCATCGGCACCGGCCCCGGCAATCCAGACCAGCTGACGCCGGAAGCGCTTGCTGCCGTTGCCGCATCGACCGAATTCTTCGGCTACTTTCCCTATATCGACCGGCTGAATCTTCGGCCGGGCCAGATCAAGGTCGCCTCCGACAACCGTGAGGAGCTGAACCGGGCGCAGGCCGCGCTGATGCGGGCGGCCGAGGGTGTGAATGTCTGTGTCGTCTCGGGCGGCGATCCCGGCGTCTTCGCCATGGCGGCTGCCGTCTGCGAGGCGATCGATGCCGGGCCGGAGGAATGGAAATCGGTCGATCTGACCGTCGTGCCGGGTGTGACCGCCATGCTCGCCGTCGCCGCCCGCATCGGCGCGCCGCTCGGGCATGATTTCTGCGCCATCTCGCTGTCGGACAATCTGAAGCCCTGGGATATCATCGAGAAGCGCCTGCGTCTGGTGTCCGAGGCGGGCCTGGTGATCGCGCTCTACAACCCGATCAGCAAGGCAAGGCCCTGGCAGCTCGGCCGGGCCTTCGAGATCCTGCGCGAGACCTTGCCGGCCACGACGCCCGTCATCTTCGGCCGCGCCGCCGGCCGGCCGGATGAGCGCATGCTGGTCATGCCGCTGGGCGAGGCCGAAGCTGAGCGCGCGGACATGGCGACCTGCGTCGTCATCGGCTCGCCGGAAACCCGTATCATCGCCCGGCCCGGCTTGGCCGACCTGGTCTATACGCCGCGTTTCCTGAAGGACGCGAGCAAATGATCGGCGAGCCGCACCGCATCCTCGACCGTTTCGGCGCGGTGGTCATCCGCGACCGCCGCCCGCTCGATGAGCAGGACGGGCAGGCCGAGCGCGCGTGCGGCGGTGATTTTCCCCTGCGTGGCCTCGCCACCGGAATTTTTGCTGACGATCACATCGATCCCGTGGGCGCGCAGCAAGGCGATCTCGTCTTCGACGGCGAAGGGGCCGCGGGAGAGCAGGTATTCGACATCGGGTGCATCGAGCGGCGGATCGACGGGATCGACGCTGCGCACGAGATAGTGATGCTGCGGGGCCGCGTCGAAAACCTTCGCCTCCTGCCGGCCGATGGTCAGGAAGACACGGCGCGGCGTCTCGCCCAGCGCGGTTATCGCATCGGAAACCGAGGCGACGCGCGTCCAGCGATCGCCGGGAGCCTCTTCCCAGCCGAGCCGCTCCAGCCGCAGCAGCGGAATGCCGGTCGCGGCGCTGGCTGCTCGGGCATTGACGGAAATTTGTTTGGCGAAGGGATGCGTGGCATCGATCAGCAGATCGATCGCATGCGATCCAAGATAGGCGGCAAGCCCTTCGGCACCGCCGAAACCACCGGTGCGCACCGGCACGGGCTGCGGCGCGGGATCGAGCGTGCGGCCGGCGAGCGACAGCGTGACGGCGAGATCGGCACGCTCGGCAAGGCGGCCGGCCAGATCGCGCGCTTCCGTCATGCCGCCCAGAATGAGGATGCGTCGCTTGTCCACGCCTGATCGATCCCTTGTTTCCGCCGCCCCGTGGCTTTCCATCATCGGGATCGGCGAGGACGGTCTAGCCGGTCTCGGCGACGAGGCCAAGGCCGCGATTAGTCGTGCCGAGATCGTCTTCGGCGGTGCGCGGCATCTGGAGCTGGCGGATGCGGCCATCCGCGGCGAGAAGCATGGTTGGCTCAGCCCTTTCGAACGCTCCGTAGAGGCCGTGCTTGCCGCGCGCGGGCGACCGGTGGTGGTGCTCGCCTCGGGCGATCCCTTTTTCTACGGCGTCGGCGTGACGCTGTCGCGGAGCATCGCGCGGGCGGAAATGCGGGTCTTCCCCGCACCTTCTTCTTTCAGTCTCGCGGCCTCGCGTATGGGCTGGGCCTTGCAGGAAACGGTCTGCGTCTCGCTGCATGGCCGTCCGCTCGATCTCATCCGCCCGCATCTGCATCCCGGTAGCCGCATCCTTGCGCTGACCTCGGACAGCGATGGCCCGGCAGCGCTGGCGGCGCTCTTGTCCGACAGCGGCTTCGGCGGCTCGGCGCTCACGGTTCTCGAAGCGCTCGGCGGTGCGCGCGAGCGGGTGAGCAGCCATCAGGCGCAAAGCTTTGCGCTTGCCGATGCCGATATGCTGAATGTCTGCGCCGTGGAGGTTTCGGCCGACGGCACGGCAGCGCGCGTCCTCGCCTTCACGCCGGGTCTCGACGACGCGCTTTTCGAGCATGACGGGCAGATCACCAAGCGCGAGGTGCGTGCGTTGACGCTTTCGGCGCTGGCGCCGAAGCGGGGCGAACTTCTGTGGGATGTCGGCGGCGGCTCCGGTTCCATCGGCATCGAATGGATGCTGGCCGATTCCTCGCTCCGGGCCATTGCCATTGAAGGCCATACCGAGCGCGGGGCCCGTATGCGGCGCAATGCGCGGAATTTCGGTGTGCCCGGTCTCGTGGTCGTCGAAGGCACCGCTCCCGGTGCGCTCGAAGGCCTTGTGGCTCCCGACGCAATCTTCATCGGTGGCGGCGGCAGCGAAGCTGGGGTGATGGAGGCGGTGTTGGCCGGCCTGAAACCCGGCGGTCGGCTCGTCGCCAATGCGGTGACGACGGAGATGGAAGCAGTGCTGCTTGCCCACCATGCCCGGCTCGGCGGATCGCTTATTCGCATCGATATCGCCCGCGCATCGCCCGTCGGGCAGATGACGGGCTGGCGGCCGGCCATGCCGGTCACGCAATGGAGCTGGGTCAAGCCGGCCGACATATCCGAGGAACAAAGATGACCGTTCACTTCATCGGCGCCGGCCCCGGCGCCGCCGACCTTATCACCGTGCGCGGCCGCGATCTCATCGGCAAATGCCCCGTCTGCCTCTATGCCGGCTCGATCGTCTCGCCGGAGCTTCTGCAATATTGCCCGCCCGGTGCGCGCATCATCGATACGGCCCCGATGTCGCTCGACGAGATCGAGGCGGAATATGTCAAGGCGGCTGCGGCGGGCGAGGATGTGGCACGGCTGCATTCCGGCGATCTCTCGGTGTGGAGCGCCGTCGCCGAGCAGATCCGCCGGCTCGAGAAGAACGGCATCGCCTATACGATGACGCCGGGTGTGCCTTCTTTTGCGGCGGCGGCTTCGGCACTCGGCCGCGAGCTCACCATTCCCGCCGTCGCGCAGAGCCTCGTGCTCACCCGCGTGTCCGGCCGCGCCTCGCCCATGCCGAACCGCGAGACCTTGAAGGGGTTCGGTGCGACAGGGGCGACGCTCGCCATCCATCTCGCCATCCATGCACTCGACCAGGTCGTGACGGAACTTACGCCGCTTTATGGCGTCGATTGCCCCGTCGCGATCGTCGTCAAGGCGTCCTGGCCGGATGAGCGCGTGGTGCGCGGCACGCTCTCCGATATCGCGGCGAAGGTGGCGGAAGAGCCGATCGAGCGCACGGCGCTGATCTTCGTCGGCCGTTCGCTGGCGGCGGAGGATTTTCGCGAGAGCTCGCTCTACGATCCCGCCTATCAGCGCCGCTTCCGCGGCCGCGACGGGTTTTAAGGCAGCATCGCCTCGAAGGCACGCGCGGCCTTGGAGCGGTAGCGCTCCTTGTGCCGCAGCAGGCGGAAGGCCCGTTCCGGCAGGTCGAAGCCGACGGGCATGAGCCGGCCGGCGGCGATGTCGTCCTCCACGACGGCGAAGGACACCGCCGTCAGCGCGCCGCCGCTCAGCACCGCGCTGCGCACCGCCTCGTTCGAGGGGAGCGACAACGCCACATCCAGCGCGTCCTCCCTCACGCCATGATCGGCAAGCGTCGTGGTCAGGGCGCTGCGCGTGCCGGAGCCCGGTTCACGCAGCACCCAGCGGGCTGCGCTCAGCATGGCCGCATCCGCCTGCCGGCCCGCGAACGGATGGCCTGAAGGGGCGACGATCACCACGCGGTCATGGGCGACGACGCGCTGGGCGAGCGCGGGATGATCCACGATACCCTCGACAAAACCGAGTTCCGCCTGCCCCTCGAGAACGGCGTCGGCCACCTGCTCGGTGTTGCTGGCGCCGAGCCTGATATCGATCGCCGGATAGTCCGCCTTGAAGCGCATCAGCCGCGGCGCCAGCCAGGAGCCGGCGACGGTCTGGCTGGCGGCCAGCGTCAGCGTGCCGCGCTTCAAGCCGCCGATCTCGGTGAGGAAGAGATCCGCGCCCGCCGCGCGCGCCAGCGTCGCCTTCGCCTCGGGCAGGAAGGCCGCCCCGGTCTGCGTCAGTTCGATGCGCCGCCCCGTGCGGTGAAACAGCGCGATGCCGTAGCGCTCCTCCAGCACGCGGATCGCGGAGCTGACGGCCGAGGGCGTGAGGTTGAGCGCCTCGGCCGCTTGCGTCAGATGCTCGCGCTCGGCCACGGCAATGAAAATGCGGAGCTGTTCGAGCGTCATCATCTGTTCGATCCAATCGAATGAAATGTCCAATATTTGCCGATGGATCGAACGGATTTTCAAGCGCATTTTTGGCGCATGGAAAATTTGGTCAAGAATCGCAGGAATTTTGGAATTCGGTCCCGGATTTCGGCCCTGTTCCCGGGCATACTGCTCTCGACAGTGGTCTCTGGCGTCGCGCTGGTTGCCGAGCGGCTGGAGCGGTGGCTGACGGGAGGTGCCTGGGTCGAGGCGCTGGTGCTGGCAATCCTGATCGGTGCGCTCTGCCGTCTCGCGCTGCGCCGGCCTGCGGCCTTCGATCCCGGCATCGCCTTTTCGGCAAAGTATTTTCTGGAGATTGCCATCGTGCTGCTCGGTGCAAGCGTGAGTGCGGCGGCAGTAACGGAGATGGGCTTGCCGCTGATTGCGGCCATTGCGGTTGTGGTGGGCATCGCCCTCATCGCAAGCTATGCGATCGGCCGGGGGCTTGGGCTCTCCCGCCCCGTCGCGCTGCTCGTCGCCTGCGGCAACTCGATCTGCGGCAATTCGGCGATCGCCGCGACCGCGCCGGTCATCCGGGCGGATGCGGAGGATGTTGCCTCCTCCATCGCCTTCACCGCGGTTCTCGGCATGCTGACCGTGCTGGCCTTGCCGGTGCTGGTGCCGCTTCTCGGGCTGTCGGCGACGGGTTATGGCGTGATGGCGGGCATGACGGTCTATGCGGTGCCGCAGGTGTTGGCCGCCACCGCGCCGGTCTCGGCGCTCAGCATCCAGATCGGGACCTTCGTCAAGCTGGTGCGGGTGCTGATGCTCGGCCCGGTCATCTTCCTGCTGTCGCTCGTCTCGGGCAAGGCGCGGGGGGAGCGCCCGGCGCTGCACCGGATGGTGCCTTGGTTCATCCTCGGCTTTCTCGCGCTGCTCATGGCCCGCAGCGTCGGTCTCGTCGATGCCACCCTGGCCGCGCGCATGAACGGGCTGGCGACGGGGCTGACGATCCTGTCGATGGCGGCCCTCGGCCTTGGCATCGATCTGCGCCGGGTGATGCGCGCCGGGCCGCGGGTGACGGCTGCCGTCATCCTGTCGCTCGGCGTGCTGGTGGCCGCGAGCTACGCCATGGTGCTACTGCTCAACCTTGCGACGGCCTGAAACGTCAGGCGGCAGCTTCCCGTGCGGTCGTCGGTATGTAGTTGAGTACCGGGCCCAGCCAGCGCTCGACTTCGCCGACAGCCATGCCTTTGCGCCGCGCATAGTCCTCCACCTGGTCGCGCTCCACCTTGGCGACGCCGAAATAGTAGCTTTCGGGCGAAGCGATATAGAGGCCGGAAACGGAGGAGCCCGGCCACATGGCAAAGCTTTCCGTCAACGTCACGCCAATTTCCTTTTCCGCATCGAGCAGCCGGAAGAGCGCCGTCTTTTCCGTATGGTCCGGCTGGGCGGGATAGCCGGGCGCGGGGCGGATGCCGGCATAGGGCTCGCCGATGAGGTCGGTGGGGGCGAAGGTCTCGTCCGGTGCATAGCCCCAGAGTTCCTTGCGGACAACTTCGTGCATGCGCTCGGCAAAGGTTTCGGCAAAGCGGTCGGCCAGCGCCTTGACGAGGATCGAGTTGTAGTCGTCGTTCGCCCGCTCGAAACGCTCGGCAATGGCGATCTCGCCGATGCCGGCCGTCACGACGAAGCCGCCGAGATAGTCGTGTTTGCCGCTGTCGACGGGTGCAACGAAATCGGACAGCGCGACATTCGGTCGGCCATCACGCTTGGAGAGTTGCTGGCGTAGCGTGAAGAAGGTCGCAAGCTCCGTGTCGCGCGCCTCGTCGGTGAAGAGCCTGATATCGTCCCCGACGGTGCCGGCCGGCCAGAAGCCGACGACGGCCTTGGGCGTGAACCATTTTTCCGCGATGATCTTTTCCAGCATGGCCTGCGCATCGGCAAAAAGCTGGCGGGCGGCGGCGCCCTGTTTCTCGTCGTCGAGGATTTTCGGATAGACGCCTTTCAGCTCCCAGGTCTGGAAGAAGGGTGTCCAGTCGATGTAGCGGGCAAGGTCGGCCAGATCCCAATCCTGCCAGACGCGGGTGCCGAGGAAGGACGGCGTCTTCGGCTGGTAGGCGGACCAGTCGGCCTTGAAGGCGTTGTCGCGGGCTTTCGCGAGCGGCAGGCGCTGCTTTTCGGCCTCACTCCTGGCATGGGCATCCGCCACCTTTCGGTATTCCGCCTTCAGCGTTTCGACATAACCCGGCTTCATCTCCGGCGACAGCAGGCTGCCGACGACGCCGACGGCGCGGCTGGCGTCGGTCACATAGACGGCCTGGCCCCGGTCGTAGCGCGGATGGATTTTGACCGCCGTATGGACGCGGCTCGTCGTGGCGCCGCCGATCAGGAGCGGGATGTCGAAACCCTCGCGCTCCATCTCCGTGGCAACATGTACCATCTCGTCGAGTGACGGAGTGATGAGGCCGGAGAGGCCGATGATATCGACCTTCTCGGCCTTCGCGGTCTCGAGAATCTTCGTCGCCGGCACCATGACGCCGAGGTCGATGATCTCGTAATTGTTGCAGGCCAGCACGACCCCAACGATGTTCTTGCCGATATCGTGCACGTCGCCCTTGACGGTCGCCATCAGGATTTTTCCGGCGCTCTGTCGCTCGCCGCTGCCGCCATTGGCGAGCTTTTCCGCCTCCATGTAAGGCAGCAGCACGGCCACCGCCTGCTTCATCACGCGGGCAGATTTCACCACCTGCGGCAAAAACATCCTTCCTGCGCCAAAAAGGTCGCCGACGACGTTCATGCCGGCCATCAAGGGGCCTTCGATGACATGCAGCGGGCGTTCGGCGTTCTGCCGGGCCTCCTCCGTGTCTTGCTCGACGAATTCGGTGATGCCGTTGACGAGTGCGTGCTCCAGCCGCTTTTCCACCGGCCATTCGCGCCAGGCGAGGTCTCGCTCGCGGGCTTCCTTGCCGGCCGCGCCCTTGAAGCGCTCGGCGATGTCGAGCAGGCGTTCGGTGGCGGTGCCGCCGGCCTTCGGCACGCGGTTCAGCACCACGTCCTCGCAGGCTTCGCGCAGCTCCGGCTCGATCGTGTCGTAGACGGCGAGCTGGCCGGCATTGACGATGCCCATGTCCATACCCGCCTGGATGGCGTGGTAGAGGAACACGGCGTGCATCGCCTCGCGCACCGGCTCATTGCCGCGGAACGAGAAGGACAGGTTCGACACGCCGCCGGAAATATGGGCATGCGGCAGTGTCGCGGTGATCTCGGCAGTCGCCTCGATGAAGTCGACACCGTAATTGTCATGCTCTTCGATGCCGGTGGCCACGGCGAAGATGTTCGGGTCGAAGACGATATCCTCGGGCGCAAGGCTCGCGACGTCGGTCAGCAGCTTGTAGGCGCGGGTGCAGATCTCCACCTTGCGGGCCTTCGTATCGGCCTGGCCTGTCTCGTCGAAGGCCATCACGACGACGGCCGCACCATAGGCACGCACCAGTTTCGCATGGTGCAGGAAGGCCTCTTCGCCCTCCTTCAGCGAGATGGAATTGACCAGCGGCTTGCCCTGAACGCATTTCAGGCCGGCTTCGATCACCTCCCATTTCGACGAGTCGATCATCACGGGCACACGGGCGATATCGGGCTCGGCGGCGATGAGGTTGAGATATTCCACCATCGCCTTGCCGGAATCGATCAGGCCTTCGTCCATGTTGATGTCGATGATCTGCGCGCCGTTCGCCACCTGATCGCGGGCGACGTCGAGTGCGGCAGCATAGTCGCCCGCCGTGATCAGCTTGCGGAATTTCGCCGAGCCCGTGACGTTGGTGCGCTCGCCGACATTCACGAAGGGAATGGCCTCCGTCAGCGTGAAGGGTTCGAGACCGGACAGGCGCATGTGGCGCGGGATATCGGGGATGGCACGCGGCTTGTGGCGCGATGCGGCCGCGGCGATGGCGCGGATATGGTCCGGCGTCGAGCCGCAGCAGCCGCCGACCACGTTGACCAGCCCATCGCGCATAAAACCTTCGATCTGGGCGGCCATCTCGTCCGGCGTTTCGTCATACTGGCCGAAGGCGTTCGGCAGGCCGGCATTAGGATAGGCGCAGACGAAGGTCTGCGCGACCGAGGAAATCTCGGCGAGATGGGCACGCATGGCATTGGCGCCGAGCGCGCAGTTGAGGCCGATGGAGAAGGGATCGGCATGGCGCACGGCATTCCAGAACGCCTCGGGCGTCTGGCCGGAGAGTGTGCGGCCGGAAAGGTCGGTGATGGTGCCCGAGATCATGACGGGCAGCTCGATGCCCTTTTCCTCGAAGATTTCGCGCGTGGCGAAGATCGCCGCCTTGGCGTTCAGTGTGTCGAAGATCGTCTCGATCAGGATGATATCGGCGCCGCCGTCGATGAGACCGCGCAGCTGCTCGGCATAGGCGATGCGAAGATCGTCGAAGGTCACGGCACGGTAGCCGGGATTGTTGACGTCGGGTGAGATGGAGGCGGTGCGGTTGGTCGGGCCGAGCGCACCGGCGACGAAGCGGCGCTTGCCGTCCTTCTGCTCGGCGCGCAGGCCGGCGCGGCGGGCAAGGCGCGCGCCGTCGCGGTTCAGCTCATAGACCATGTCCTCCATGCCGTAATCGGCCTGGGCGATAGTGGTGGAGGAGAAGGTGTTGGTCTCGAGGATGTCGGCGCCGGCGAGCGCGTAACGATAGTGGATGTCCTCGATTGCGCCGGGCTGGGTCAGCGTCAGGAGGTCGTTGTTGCCCTGCTGGTGGCAGGCGCAATCGCCGAAACGGTCGCCGCGGAAATCGTCCTCGACCAGCTTCAGTGTCTGGATCTCTGTGCCCATGGCGCCGTCGAGCACGAGGATTCTTTCGCGCGCGGCGGCTTCGAGGGCGGCGCGGATTTCGCGACCGTCCCGCGTCGGCTGTTTTGGGCCGAACAGATCGTCCAGATGGGACTTGGTCATGGGAAAACCCTCCGGTGCAGGCAAGACTGCATCGGAATTCACATAAAGATATCTTTATGTCAATATATCTCTATGCGGATAGGTTTAATGCTTCGGCCCGTCGGCACCCGCAAGCGAAGCGAACAATTCCCGCAGGCGAATGATGTCGGGGTCGGCGCTCTCGCAGCGCGAAAGCTTGTCCACCTCCTTCAGCGCCTCGACCGGGAGGTCGGCGCCACGCGGCTGCCAGAGCAGCCAGGAGATGAAGACGGATTCCGGCTTGCCGGTGCCGGACGGCTGGATATCGGTGAATTGAAACATTGTTTCCCCAATCGAAAATTGGGGGATGACCGGACGCACGCTCATGGAATTCGCCCGAAGGCGACAACAAGCGCACCCTTGGGACACCCCGCCCATGGACGTTACAGACGCGTCAGGGCAGGTCTCCTGGCTTGCGGGTCATTGCCTTTGTCTCGCCTTCCCGGTGGTTCACACCAGTGGCATGGAGCGACATCGGCTCGCCGTTCACAGTTGCGGGGGCAGCGCCGGTCTTGATGCTTTCTGGAGCATCGCACCGGCTTCCCTCTTAGCCTCCGAGCCGCTTTCGACTCGGAAGACCCTGACGCGGCGAAACTGGCTCGGTGCGGCTCTCAAGTCAATGGTGAGGGATCATGGTGCACAGGTCTGGAACTTTTTTCGACGCGGGGCATTTGGGCTTCCGCCTGCCTCCTGCTCCTCGCTCGTCCCGCGGCGAGGGCGTGATTCACCAAAACCGCAGATGAGGGCCGATGCCGAGCCATCCAGACACGCTCAGATGTTGCAAGTCTCTGTCCTTACGGCTAAAAAATGCCGTTTTCATGCACCACGCGGCCAGGATGCCAATCAGCGTGTCGCTTGAGCCATGTTCCCACCCTTCGCGCCATCCGGGTGCCGTATGGTGTCATGGCTGATCGCGGCACAGAGACGAAACCTGCCCGCAAAAACCCTTCCGGCGCACAGGCCTTTGCCGGATGGTTCAACATGGCCGGATCCAGATTAAGAAATATGTCCCTTCACAATACGCCGCACGCCGCCCGCGACGCAGACGCCAAGCAGATCGACTATAACGATTCGATCCGCGCCACCTATCTGACGCTGGAGGAGCTGGCCGATTGCGGCGAGGCTTTGGCGCGCGACAAGACCGCGCTGCTGCCGGGCTATCAGCCCTTCGAATTCCGTCCGCGCCACAAGGAAAACGAAAAGGAAATTTTCCGCGTCTATCAGGCGACGGCCAAGGACGTCGAAGCCGGCGCGCAGATCACGCCCGCCGCCGAATGGCTGCTCGACAATTATTACGTCATCGAAGAGGCCATCCAGGAAGTCCGCCGCGACTTCCCGCGGCGTTTCTACCGCCAGCTCCTGACCATCGAGATCGACGGCAAGCCGGTGCCGCGCACGCTGGTGCTCGCCTGGCTTTATGTCGCCCACACCCAGAGTAACATCTCGCATGAAAGCCTGACGGCCTTCGTGCAGGGGTTCCAGCGGGTCGATGCGCTGAAGATCGGCGAACTCTGGGCGCTGCCCTCGTTCATCCGCTTCGTGCTGCTGGAAAACCTGCGGCGCATATCGAGCCGCGTGGAGCGCTCGCGAAAAATGCGCTTCAAGGCGAACGAGGTGGCCGACGAACTGGTCCGCCTCAACGATCCCGAAAAGGCCATCGCGCATCTGCGCACCATGGAAAGCTTCGCCGAGGACAACACCTTCGTCACCCAGCTGCTCTACCGGCTGCGTGACGGCCTGCAGGCCTCGGGTGCCGTCATCCAGTGGCTGGAGCGCAGGATCGAAAGCCGCGGCAGCGATCTCGAAGAGCTGATCGTCTCGGAAAACAACCGCCTGTCCTCCGGCAACGCCACGATGAGCTCGCTCATCAAGAGCCTGCGCACCGTTGACGACACGGAATGGCCGGTCTGGTTCGAAAGCGTCAGCCGCCTCGACGAGGCGCTGCGCCAGGGCTCGGACTATTCCGACCTCGATTTCGGCTCGCGCAACAAGTACCGCAACACGATCGAGCGTTTCGCCCGCCGCTCCGGCAAGACGGAGCTCGAGGTCACCGAAACCGCGCTCGCCATGACGGCGGAAGATGCCGCCGCCCATGTCGAGGATCTCGACTACGAGGCCAATGTCGCCGCCTTCCTCGTCGGCAAGAAGCGCAAGCTGCTTGAAAAGCGCATCGACTACCGCCCCTCCATCGTGCAGCGCGTCGTGCGCTTCGGCCGCAAGCTCGACTGGTTCGCCATTGCCGGACCGAACATCCTCCTGACACTGCTTGCGATGATCGCGGTCTTCTATTTCCTCGATCAGCTCGATATTCCGAATGGCGCCTGGCTGATCATGCTGGTGCTCTTCGCGCTGCCGGCGTCTGAAGGCGCGTCGGGCCTGTTCAACACGCTCGTTACCTTCTTCGTCACGCCCTCGCGGCTTGTCGGCTACGAATTCAAGGACGGCATTCCCGATGATGCGCGCACGCTCGTCGTCGTGCCCTGTCTGATCGCCAAGCGCGACCATGTCGATGAGCTGGTGCGCAATCTCGAAGTGCACTACCTCGCCAATCCGCGCGGCGAGATCTATTTCTCGCTGGTCAGCGACTGGACGGACGCCCAAGTCGAGGAAACCCCTGCCGACCTCGAAGTGCTCGAATACGCCAAGCGCGAGATCGCGGCGCTTTCGGCGCGCTATGCCTATGACGGCCGTACGCGCTTCTACCTGCTGCACCGCCGCCGCCTCTATAACCCTTCAGAGGGCGCGTGGATGGGCTGGGAGCGCAAGCGCGGCAAGCTGCACGAGCTGAACCTGCTGCTGCGCGGCGATGGCGACACGACCTTCCTGCCAGGCGCCAACATGGTGCCGCCTGACGTCAAATACGTTATGACGCTCGATTCCGACACGCGCCTGATGCGCGATGCCGTGACCAAGCTCGTCGG
The DNA here is from genome assembly GCF_022899935.1 of Shinella curvata. Classification (GTDB taxonomy): domain Bacteria; phylum Pseudomonadota; class Alphaproteobacteria; order Rhizobiales; family Rhizobiaceae; genus Shinella; species Shinella curvata. Next base: position 142,162 of record NZ_JALJCJ010000007.1, on the reverse strand, counting down.
CAAGCTGCACCACCCGATCAACCGTCCGGTCATCGATGCCGAAAAGGGCAAGGTCACCGCCGGCTACAGCATTCTCCAGCCGCGCGTCACGCCGTCGCTGACGACGGGCAAGGAAGCCTCGACCTTCCAGCGCATCTTCTCCGCCGACCGCGGCGTCGACCCTTACGTCTTCACCGTCTCCGACGTCTACCAGGATTTTGCCGGCGAAGGCACGTTTACCGGCAAGGGTCTCTACCACGTCGATGCCTTCGAGGCCGCCGTGAAGGGCCGCATCGGCGAAAACGAAGTGCTCAGCCACGACCTGCTCGAAGGCTCGTTGTCGCATTGCGCGCTGGTGACGGATGTCGAGCTCATCGAAGACTTCCCGACCCGCTACGGCACGGAAACCTCGCGCCAGCATCGCTGGGCGCGTGGCGACTGGCAGCTGTTGCCCTACCTCTTCAACCCGGCAAACGGCATTTCCATGCTCGGTCGCTGGAAGATGTACGACAACCTGCGCCGCAGCCTTATTCCCATCGGCTGGCTCGTCGCTTCCGTCATGGGCTGGTACTATATGGAGCCGCGCCAGGCGCTGATCTGGCAGCTCGTGCTGATCTTCCTGCTCTTCGTCGCACCGACCCTGTCGCTGATCTCCGGCATCATGCCGCGCCGCGGTGATATCGTCGCGCGTGCCCATGTGCACCGGGTCATCTCCGATATCCGCGCCTCCAATGCCCAGGTCGCGCTGCGCATCGCCTTCATCGCCCATTCGGCCGCACTCATGGCCGATGCCATCCTGCGCTCCGTCTACCGCACCTTCGGCAGCCGCAAGCTGATGCTGGAATGGCGCACGGCCGCCCAGGCCGACAGCGCCGCACGCGGCGGCATCCTCGACCATTACAAGGCGATGTGGCAGGCGCCGGCGCTCGCCGTGCTTTCCGTGGCGCTCGCCATGATCTCCGATACCGGCCTGCCCTTCATCGGCGTGCCTTTCGCCCTCGTCTGGGCGCTTTCGCCGGCCATTGCCTGGTATGTCAGCCAGACGGCCGAGACCGAAGACCAGCTCGTCGTGTCTGACTATGTCGCGACGGAACTGCGCAAATATGCCCGCCGCACCTGGCGCTATTTCGAGGATTTCGTCACCGCCGAGCAGCATTACCTGCCGCCGGACAATTTCCAGGAAACGCCGCAGCCGGTGCTCGCCGAGCGCACCTCGCCGACCAATGTCGGCGTCTACCTGCTCTCGGTCATCTCCGCCCGCGATTTCGGCTGGATCTCGTTCGAGGAGACGGTTCGCCGCCTCGAACAGACCATCGCCACCATCGACGGTATGCCGAAATATCGCGGCCACCTCTACAACTGGTACCGCACCAACACGCTGGAAACGCTCGGTCCGCGTTACGTCTCGGCGGTCGATAGCGGCAACCTCGCCGGTCACCTCATCGCCGTATCCTCCATGTGCCGCGAATGGGCGGAAGCGCCCTCGGCGCATCTGCAGGGCAGCCTTGACGGTATCGGCGACGTTGCCTCCATCCTCTCCGAAACGCTGAAGAAACTGCCGGATGACCGCAAGACCGTGCGTCCGCTGCGCCGCCTCATCGAGGAGCGCATCGTCGGTTTCCACAACGCGCTTGCCGCCGTCAAGCGCGAGCACGAATTCGCCTCGATCCGCGTCATCAACCTCTCGGTGCTGGCCCGCGACGTCAACAAGCTGATCGTCAATCTCGACCATGAGATCAAGTCGGCCGACAGCGGCGAGTTGGCCAAATGGGCGGGCGCGCTGGTCGCGACCTGCGAGGCGCATATCGCCGACAGCGTTTTCGACCTCGGCTCGATCGAAGGCCTGCGCGACCGGCTTGTCGTGCTGCGCGATCGCGCCCGCGACATCGCCTTCTCGATGGATTTCGGCTTCCTGTTCCGCCCGGAACGACGCCTGCTCTCCATCGGCTACCGCGTCGAGACCAACGAACTCGACGAGGCCTGCTACGACCTTCTGGCGTCGGAAGCCCGTCTCACCAGCCTCTTCGCCATCGCCAAGGGCGACCTGCCCACCGAGCACTGGTACAAGCTCGGACGCCCGGTCGTGCCGGTCGGCTCGCGCGGCGCGCTGGTCTCCTGGTCCGGCTCGATGTTCGAATATCTGATGCCGCCGCTCGTCATGCAGGAGCGCCAGGGCGGCATCCTGAACCAGACGAACAATCTGGTGGTGAAGGAGCAGATGAACCACGGCCGCCGTCTCGGCACGCCCTGGGGCATTTCGGAGGCGGCCTTCAATGCCCGCGACCATGAACTGACCTACCAATACACCAATTTCGGCGTGCCGACGCTCGGCCTGAAGCGCGGCCTCGGCCAGAACGCCGTCATCGCGCCCTATGCTTCGCTGCTCGCCGCCCAGTACGCGCCGGAGGAAGCGCTCGAAAACCTCGAGCGCCTGCGCAAGCTCGGCGCTCTCGGCGTCTACGGCTTCCACGATGCCGTCGACTTCACGCCGACCCGCGTGCCGGAAGGCAAGACCTGCGCGGTCGTGAAGAACTACATGGCGCACCATCACGGCATGTCGATTGCCGCCGTCGCCAATGTCGTCTTCAACGGCGCGCTGCGCGAACGCTTCCATGCCGATCCGGTCATCGAGGCGGCCGAACTGCTCTTGCAGGAAAAGGCACCGCGCGACATCCCGGTCATCAATGCCAAGCGCGAGCCGGAAACCGTCGGCAGCACGCAGGCGGACTTGTTGCGCCCGGAAATCCGCATCATCGAAAACCCCTTCGCCAAGGAGCGGGAAACCGTCTTCCTGTCGAACGGCCATTATTCGGTGATGCTGACGGCGAACGGCTCGGGCTATTCGCGCTGGAACGGCCAGTCCGTCACGCGCTGGAAGCCCGATCCGACAGAAGACCGCTGGGGTTCCTTCCTCTTCCTGCGCGATACCGTCTCGGGCGAATGGTGGTCCGCCACGGCGGAACCCAAGCGCGTCGAGGGTGAGAAGACCAAGACGCAGTTCGGCGACGACAAGGCTGAATTCGTCAAGACGATCGGCTCGCTCACCAGCGAGGTCGAGGTCATTGTCGCTACCGAGCATGACGCCGAGGGCCGCCGCCTGACGCTGCTCAACACCGGCACGGAAGACCGCTTCATCGAAGTGACCTCCTATATGGAGCCGGTCATCTCCACCGACGACGCCGACAGCGCCCATCCGCTGTTCTCGAAAATGTTCGTCCGCACCGAGATCGGCAAGCGCGGCGACGTTATCCGCGCGGTGCGCAACAAGCGCAATCCGAACGAGCCCGACATGACTATCGCCCATCTGATCGTCGATAATGCCGGCCCGTCGCGCCGCACCGAGATCGAGACCGACCGCCGCCGCTTCATCGGCCGCGGCCGCACGCTCGCCACCGCCGCCGCCTTCGATCCGGGCGCGCAACTGTCCAGCACAGACGGCTTTACGCTCGATCCGGTTCTGGCATTGCGTCGTGTAGTGCGCGTGCCTGCCGGCAAGAAGGTCAAGGTCATCTTCTGGACGATTGCGGCTCCCAGCCGTGCAGAGGTGGATGCCGCTATCGACCTCTACCGTCATCCCGAGAGCTTCAACCAGGAAATGATCCATGCCTGGACGCGCTCGCAGGTGCATATGCGCCATATCGGCGTGACCTCGCAGGAGGCGGCGAGCTTCCAGACGCTCGGCCGCTACCTGACCTATCCCGACATGCACCTGCGTGCCGATGCCGGCACGATCCAGACGGGGCTGACGGCCCAGTCGGCGCTGTGGCCGCTGGCGATTTCGGGCGATTTCCCGATCTTCGTCCTGCGCATCAACGACGAGATCGACCTCGAGGTTGCCCGTGGCGCGCTGCGTGCACAGGATTATCTACGCCATCGCGGCGTGACGGCCGATCTGGTAATCCTCAACGAGCGCGCGTCCTCCTATGCGCAGGACATGCAGCACACGCTCGACCAGATGTGCGAGAACCTTCGCCTGCGCGGCCAGTCCGACGGCATGCGCCAGCACATCTTCGCGGTACGCCGCGACCTGATGGAGGTCTCCACCTGGCAAGCACTGCTGGCCACCGCCCGCGCCGTTTTCCACGCCCGTAACGGCACGCTGTCCGACCAGATCAACCGCATGGCGATGCTCTTCTCAACGCCACGTGGTGAGGACGATGTGAAGGCCGAGATCGTCGTTCCAAAGCTGCCGGCTCCTGCGGCCGCGGAGCCGGTGACAATCGACGGCGAGGGCTTGACCTTCTGGAACGGTTTCGGCGGTTTCAACGCCGATCGCCGCGAATATGCCGTTCGTCTATGCGGCGGAGCGGCGACGCCCCAGCCGTGGATCAACGTCATCGCCAACAAGAACTTCGGCTTCCACGTTTCGGCGGAGGGCGCGGGCTTCACCTGGAGCCGCAATTCGCGCGATTTCCAGCTGACACCGTGGACCAACGACCCGGTCATCAACCGTCCGGGCGAGGCCTTCTATGTGCGTGATCGCGATCGTGGCACCGTGATCACGCCGTTTGCGGCGCTGTCGCAGCGTCCATCGGTGAAGTTCGAGACCTGGCACGGCCTCGGCTACACCGCCTTCCGCAGCTGGGAGGACGGTATCGAGCTCGATCTCGTGCAGACGGTCGATCCCGAGGATCCGGTCAAATATTCGCGCCTCGTCGTGAAGAACACCGGCGACACGGAACGCAATCTTTCGGTCTTCGGCTATGTCGAATGGGTGCTTGGCAACAATCCCGCCAAGACGGCGCCCTTTATCCTGACCAGTCATGACGAGGAGAGCGGCGCGCTCTTCGCCACCAATCCCTACAGCTTCGATTTCGCCGGCCGGACCAGCTTCTTTGCCGTCGATGCGCCGCTTTCGGGCTTCACGGCCAAGCGCCGCGATTTCATCGGCAAAGGCGATATTGCATCACCTATGGCCGTTGTGACGGGCCTTGCCCTTTCAGGTGCGGCCGACGGCATGGGGGATCCCTGCGCGGCACTGTCCGTCGATATCGTGTTGAAGCCCGGCGAGAAGCGCGAGCTCATCTTCGTGCTCGGCGATACCGCGGATGCGGACAGCGCCAAGGCGCTGGCCGAGAAAAGCCGCGCGGCCGATTTCGACGCCGTCATGGCGGCGGTGCGGGCCTTTTGGGAAGACTTCACCGGCACGCTGCAGGTCAAGACGCCGGATGCCGCGCTCGACCGCATGGTCAATGACTGGCTGCCCTATCAGGCGCTCGGCTGCCGCATCATGGCGCGCTCGGCCTTCTATCAGGCAAGCGGCGCCTATGGTTTCCGCGACCAGTTGCAGGACACGCTCGCCTTCGTGCTGCACCGGCCGGAACTTGCCCGCCGGCAGATCCTCAACGCCGCCTCGCGCCAGTTCGTCGAGGGTGACGTGCAGCATTGGTGGCTGCCCGACAGCGGCGCCGGCGTACGCACCATGATCTCCGACGACGTGGTCTGGCTCGCTCATGCGGTGGAATATTACTGCCGCGCCTCGGGCGACCGTGCCGTGCTTGACGAAAAGCTCGCCTTCATCGAGGGCCAGCCGCTTGCCGAGGGGCAGCACGATTCCTTCTACAAGCCGGGCCGTTCTTCCGAAGAGGCTTCGCTCTACGAGCATTGCGCCCGTGCGCTCGATCTTGCGATCCAGCGGACCGGCGAAAACGGCCTGCCACTCATTCTAGGCGGTGACTGGAACGACGGTATGAACCGGGTCGGCGAAGCCGGCCGCGGCACCAGCGTCTGGCTCGGCTGGTTCCTCACTGGCACCCTGCGCGGCTTCAGCGTCATCGCCCGCGAGCGCGGTGACAATGGTCGCGCCGAAGCCTGGGAAGGCCATCTCGGCGGTCTCAAGCAGGCGCTGGAAACGGCGGGCTGGGACGGCGGCTATTATCGCCGCGGCTATTTCGATGACGGCACGCCGCTGGGCTCCGCTGAGAGCGCCGAATGCCGGATCGATTCCATCGCGCAGAGCTGGAGTGTTCTATCCGGTGAAGGTGATGCGGAACGCTCGCGTCAGGCCATGGATGCGGTCCTCGAAAACCTTGTCGACCGGGAAAACGGCATCATCCGCCTGTTCACCCCGCCGTTGGCCGAGACCCCGCAGGATCCGGGCTATATCAAGGCCTATCCGCCGGGTGTCCGGGAAAACGGCGGGCAATATACCCATGCCGCAACCTGGGTCGTGCTGGCTCTGGCGCGTCAGGGCCGGGCGGACGACGCCTTTGCCTGCTTCGATATCCTCAATCCGGTCAAGCATGCGCTCGATCCGGATGCGGCGGAACGCTATCGCGTCGAGCCCTATGTGGTCGCCGCCGACGTCTATGGCGAAGGCGAGCGTACCGGGCAGGGTGGCTGGAGCTGGTACACCGGCTCGGCCGGCCTGCTCTACCGCGCGGCCGTGGAGGGCATCCTCGGCATCCGCAAGGAAGGCGGTCGCCTCTTCATCAATCCGGTGCTGCCTTCCTCCTGGAACGGCTACGGCGCGACGCTCACCATCGACGGCAAGAAGCTCACGATCCGCGTCGATCGTGGTGACGATGGTGGATGGCTCGCAAATGTGAACGGCAATGTCATCAAATCTTCAAACGAGGGTTATTTGCTCTGATCCACAGATGTGGATCAGACTGACATGACAGACAAAACCGGACTGACGGGCGCCGTGCCGCGGCAACGCGACACGCGCCTTGATGTTTTCAGGGCCATCGCCCTCCTGACGATCTTCGTCAATCACGTTCCGGGCCAGTATCTGGAACACCTGACGCACAAGAATTTCGGTTTTTCCGATTCGGCTGAGGCCTTCGTGCTGATCTCCGGCATGTCGGTGGGCCTTGCCTATGGTTCCCGCTTTGCCGTCGGGGAGCGGCTGGCGGTGACGCTGCGCATCCTGCGGCGGGCGCTGACGCTCTATGTAGCCCATATCATGACGAGCATCCTGACCTTCGCGATCTTCGCGGGCGGCGCCCTGTGGTTCGAGCGGCCGGATCTGATCTCGGAAATCAACCTGCGCGCCGTCGTCGACCGCACGGAACAGGGCGTCGTCAGCATGGTGCTGCTCGGCCACCAGTTCGGCTACAACAACATCCTCTCGATGTATGCCGTGCTGTTCCTGATGCTACCGGTCTTCCTCTGGCTCTATCGGCAAAGCGCGCTGCTGCTGCTCGCCGTCTCCGGCACGCTCTGGCTCTGCGCCGGCATCTGGCAGATCGCGCCGTCGAACTTCCTCGATGATGGCAAGTGGTTCCTAAACCCGCTGTCCTGGCAGTTCCTCTTCGTCATCGGCTTCGTCGGCGTGCTCAGGGCGAAACGGACGGGCATCCCCCGCAACAGCATGCTCACTTTGCTGTCGGCCGCCTATATCTTCGTCTCGATGCTGTGGGTCGTGTTCTCCTGGTGGAACATCGATTTCTCCTATGGCCTGCCCGCCGTGCTGACCGGCTTCGACAAGACTTTTCTCTCGACCACACGCCTCCTGCATGTGCTGGCCGGTGCCTATCTGGTGGCGACGATCCCGGTTCTGTCGAACTGGGCGGCGTTGCCGCTTTCGCATCCCCTGGTGGCCGTCGGCCGGCATTCGCTTGCCGTTTTCATCTTCGGCACGATCCTCGCCATGGTCGGGCAGGTGATGATGTTCGTCACGGGCAAGAACCCCGTCCTGGGCACGCTCTATGCGCTGGCCGGCATCGCGCTGCATTTCGTCTATGCGCGCTATCTCGACTGGCAGGCCGCCGTGATCGCCAGCACCAATGCAAAACGGCAGGGCGTGCGAGGCCCTGCCGGTTAGAAGGGGCGTTAGCCCGAAGTACGGGGCCTGACGCTCAGGCCGCCGTGTGGCTCTTGCGCACGTCGTCATCCGTCAGAATGCCGCTGGCGCGCAGCAGGGCGGCGAAGCGGCCGTTGCTCTGGCTGAGATCGTTGAATGTGCCCATCTCGGCGATCTTGCCGTGATCCATAAAGACCACGAGATCGGCTTCGCGGACCGTCGACAGGCGGTGCGCGATGATGAAGGTCGTGCGGTTGCGACGTAGCTGGTCGATTGCCGCCTTCACGCGGGCTTCCGTCTCCACGTCGAGTGCGCTGGTCGCCTCGTCGAGCACCAGGATCGGTGCGTTCTTGAGGATGGCGCGGGCAATCGCGATACGCTGGCGCTCGCCGCCCGACAGGCGGTTGCCGCGTTCGCCGACATGGGTGTCGTAGCCGCTCTGGCGCGAGACGATAAAGTCGTTCGCCGCCGCTGCTTCCGCCGCCGCCATGATCTCCTCCTCCGTCGCACCCTCGCGGCCGAGACGGATATTGTCTGATATCGAGCGGTTGAGCAGGCCAGCATCCTGGAAGACGGTGGCGATCGAGCGGCGCAGCGACTTGCGCGTCACCGTCGAAATATCGACGCCATCGATGAGAATCTGGCCGGACTGCGGCTCGTAGACGCGCTGCAAGAGATTGACCAGCGTCGTCTTACCGGCACCGGTCGGGCCGACGATGGCGACCGTCTGGCCGGCTTCGGCGGTGAACGACACGTCGCGCACGCCCTGGGTGGCATTGGCGAAGTCGAAGCTGATATTGCGGAACTCGACTCGGCCCTTGACCTCGCCGAGATCGCTCGCACCGGCCGGCTCCTCGCGTTCCTTGACGGCGTCTTCCAGCGTGAAGAAGTCCTCGAGCTTCGACCGGGCCTCGAAGATCTGCGTGACGAAGGCCTTCATCTGGTCGAGGCGGCCGATGAGCAGGCCGGCGAAGCCGATGAAAGCGATGACGTCACCCACCTTGATCTCGCCGCGTTGCACCAGAACCGTGCCGATGACGAGGATAGTCATCATGGAAATGGTAGAGGCAATGCGGTTCAGCGCACTGGCCAGCGCCCACCAGTCGAGCACGGGATACTGGGCATTGATCAGCCGCTCGGCAAAGCGCTTCAGCTCGCGCGTCTCCGCCTCGATGCGGTTGTAGCTGTGCACGACCGAAACGTTGCTGATGGAGTCCGACACATGCGAGAACACGGTGTGATAGTGGTTCTCGACCGAGGCCTGGCCCTCGCGGGTGCGGTTCATCACCACCTTGCCGATCAGCACGTAGAGCGCGCCGAGCACGACCAGAACCAGCGAGAGACGGTAGTCCATCACGAAGGCGGTGGGCACGAGCAGGACGAGTGCCACGGCGGTCGCCAGATGTGTGCGCATGAATTCGAGCCAGAGGCCGAACAGCGTCTCGCAGGCGCGCAGCAGCGTATGCAGGGCGTTGGAGGTGCCGCGCTGGCTATGCCAGGCGAGCGGCATGGAAATAATGCGGCCGAAGGCTTCCGTCAGCAGGCTGGCGCGGCGGCCATGGGCCAGCCGGTCGGCCTCGCGGGCGACGAGCACGAAGGCGATGGTGTTAAACAGGCCGAAGCCTGCCCACATCAGCAACATCGGCGTGACATTGCCCTGGGAGGAGATGGCATCGATGATACGACCGAACAGGATCGGTTCGGCAATGGCGATCACGGCGAGCACGACGTTGGCGGCAACGACCGAGCCAACCCTGAGCTTGTAGACGCTCAGATAGCTGAGCGCCCGTGCATAGACCTGAAACAAAGACACGAATGCGGCCTTTCCGGGCAAAACCTTTTGTGCGGTGCGATACACGCACCCTCGATCCCTTCGCTACAGGCATTAAGCAGCGCAAGGGGCGAAAGTTCTCCACGGCCGCGCAAATTTCATGACTCGTGTGAAATGTTGCGTGATGTCTTGAGATTTGCGCGCCGGGACGTCCTTATCCGATTGATTTTCATCATTCGATCCTGCCAAGTGTAAGCGGGGTAACATGAATGGGACATGACTGGCCGAAGCAAGGCGGGTTATATCTCGGAATTCGGATTGGGGCGCTTCCAGCGCAGGGCATATGAAGATCAACTTGCTGGTGCAGTTTCTTGCACTGATCGACGAGTTGCGCGGTCGTGACGAGACGACAGCCGAATTCGAGCGTCTGCTGGCGCTGTACGGTTTCGACTACTACTGGCTCAATCAGGCGCCGAAGCCGGTAGAAACCCTTTCCGGTCTCATTCTTGCCGGGCGCTGGCCGCAGGACTGGCTGGAAACCTACCTTCAGAAACGCTACATGCAGGTCGATCCGACCGTGCGCTATCTCGGCCATGCGCAGACCGGCTTCCGCTGGCGCGATACGCTGAGCGCCTTCCGCACCAGTCCGCATCGCAAGCGCATGGAACGCATGATGGTGGATGCGCGGCAGAACGGGCTGGAGGATGGCTATATCTTTCCCGTGCACGGCCGGCGCGGCCTTGTCGGGAGTCTCAGTTTGGGTGGCAAGCCGGTCGAGCTTGAAAGCGTCGAACTCGGTATTTTCGACAGCATTGCCCGGCGGCTCTACTGGAAGCTGATCCATATCGCCGATCCCGACATGGCGGCGCGGCTTTCGTCGATCGTCGACGTCGAATTGACGCGCCGCGAAATGGAGGCGCTGAGCCTGCTGGCGGAAGGCATGACATCGCCTGACATCGGCCGGGTACTCGGCATCTCCAGCCATACGGTCGACTGGTACATGAACGGCATCCAGGAAAAGCTCGGCGCGCGCAATCGCCACCACGCCGTCGCCATCGCCTTCCGGCTCGGGCTCGTCTCATAGAGGCCAGTTTTTCGCCTCTGGACAGCAACTGCTTGTTTTAAAACAATCTATGGCGGAAAATCGTCGTGGATTGGCCATTCGATTGTTTCCAGCGACGCAAATCTTCTGTTCCGTGACGACTCCAAAATTGCACTTTGGAAATTAGCCGCTAATAATTCTCTTCGCGGGTGCAGCATTTCCCGTTTTTCCAAGTCTTGAGGAGTTCGACTTGCCCATTTCCAAGATCCTTGTCGCCAACCGATCCGAAATTGCCATCCGTGTGTTCCGCGCGGCCAATGAACTCGGTCTGAAAACAGTTGCGATATGGGCGGAAGAGGACAAACTGGCGCTGCACCGGTTCAAGGCGGACGAGAGCTACCAGATCGGCCGCGGCCCGCATCTGGCGCGCGATCTCGGCCCGATCGAGAGCTATCTGTCGATCGAGGAGGTCATCCGCGTCGCCAGGCTTTCCGGCGCCGATGCCATCCATCCTGGTTACGGCCTGCTCTCGGAAAGCCCGGAATTCGTCGATGCCTGCGATGCCGCCGGCATCACCTTCATCGGTCCGCGCCCGGCCACCATGCGCCAGCTCGGCAACAAGGTTGCCGCGCGCAACCTCGCCATTTCCGTCGGCGTGCCGGTCGTGCCGGCCACTGACCCGCTGCCGGATGATGAAGCCGAAATCCACCGTCTCGCTGCCGAGATCGGCTATCCCGTCATGCTCAAGGCCTCCTGGGGCGGCGGCGGGCGCGGCATGCGCGCCATCCGCGACCCGAAGGACCTGATCCGCGAGGTGACGGAAGCCAAGCGCGAGGCCAAGGCCGCCTTCGGCAAGGACGAGGTCTATCTCGAAAAGCTCGTCGAGCGCGCCCGTCACGTCGAAAGCCAGATTCTTGGCGATACCCACGGCAATGTCGTGCATCTCTTCGAGCGTGACTGCTCCATCCAGCGCCGCAACCAGAAGGTCGTCGAGCGCGCACCGGCCCCCTATCTGACGGAAGTGCAGCGCCAGGAACTGGCCAACTATTCGCTCAAGATCGGCCAGGCCACCAACTATATCGGCGCCGGCACGGTCGAGTATCTGATGGATGTCGAGAGCGGCAAGTTCTACTTCATCGAGGTGAACCCGCGCATTCAGGTCGAGCACACCGTCACGGAAGTCGTGACCGGCATCGATATCGTCAAGGCGCAGATCCACATTCTCGACGGTGAGGCGATCGGCACGCCGGAATCGGGCGTTCCTGCACAGGAGAACATCCGTCTCAACGGCCACGCGCTGCAGTGCCGCATCACCACGGAAGACCCGGAGCAGAACTTCATCCCCGACTATGGCCGCATCACCGGCTACCGCTCGGCGGCAGGCTTCGGCATCCGCCTCGACGGCGGCACGGCTTATACGGGCGCCTATATCACCCGCTATTACGATCCACTGCTCGTCAAGGTCACCGCCTCGGGCAGCACGGCGGCGGAAGCCATCACCCGCATGGACCGCGCATTGCGCGAATTCCGTATCCGCGGTGTCGCGACCAACCTCACCTTCCTCGAGGCGATCATCGGCCATGAGGCCTTCCGCGACAACAGCTACACGACCCGCTTCATCGACACGACGCCGGAACTCTTCCAGCAGGTGAAGCGTCAGGACCGTGCGACGAAGCTCCTGACCTACATCGCCGACGTCACCGTCAACGGCCATCCGGAGGCCAAGGGCCGTCCGAAGCCGCCGTCGGATGTCGCCAAGCCCGTCGTGCCCTATATCAACGGCGATATCCCCGACGGCACCAAGCAGAAGCTCGATGAACTCGGCCCGACGAAATTCGGCGAATGGCTGCGCGGTCAAAAGCAGGTTCTGCTGACCGACACGACGATGCGTGACGCGCACCAGTCGCTCTTGGCGACCCGCATGCGCACGAATGACATCGCGCGCGTGGCCGGCACCTATGCCCGCGCGCTGCCGCAGCTCTTCTCGCTCGAGTGCTGGGGCGGTGCGACCTTCGACGTTTCCATGCGCTTCCTGACGGAAGATCCGTGGGAGCGTCTCGCCCGCATCCGCGAGGATGCGCCGAACCTGCTGCTCCAGATGCTGCTGCGCGGCGCCAACGGCGTCGGCTACAAGAATTATCCCGACAATGTCGTGAAGTATTTTGTCCGCCAGGCGGCCAAGGGCGGCATAGATGTCTTCCGCGTCTTCGACTGCCTGAACTGGGTCGACAACATGCGCGTCTCGATGGACGCGATTGCCGAGGAGAACCGCATCTGCGAGGCGACGATCTGCTATACCGGCGATCTCCTGAATTCCGCCCGCCCGAAATACGATCTGAAATACTACACCAATCTTGCCGGCGAGCTGGAAAAGGCCGGCGCGCACATGATCGCGCTGAAGGACATGGCGGGCCTGCTGAAGCCCGCCGCCGCCCGCGTGCTGTTCAAGGCGCTGCGCGAGGCGACCGATCTGCCGATCCACTTCCACACGCATGACACGTCGGGTATCGCGGCCGCGACCGTGCTTGCCGCCGTCGATGCCGGCGTTGATGTGGTGGATGCAGCAATGGACGCGCTGTCGGGCAACACGTCGCAGCCCTGCCTCGGCTCGATCGTCGAGGCGCTGCGCGGTTCGGAGCGCGATCCGGGTCTCGACCCGGAATGGATCCGCCGCATCTCCTTCTACTGGGAGGCCGTGCGCTTCCAGTACGCCGCCTTCGAAAGTGACCTCAAGGGACCGGCTTCAGAAGTCTACCTGCATGAAATGCCGGGCGGCCAGTTCACCAATCTCAAGGAACAGGCCCGTTCACTCGGTCTGGAGACCAAGTGGCACAAGGTCGCCCAGGCCTATGCCGATGCCAACCAGATGTTCGGCGATATCGTCAAGGTGACGCCGTCCTCCAAGGTGGTCGGCGACATGGCGCTGATGATGGTGAGCCAGGATCTCACCGTCGCCGATGTCGAAAATCCGGCGCGCGACATCGCCTTCCCGGATTCGGTCGTCTCCATGCTCAAGGGCGATCTCGGTCAGCCTCCGGGCGGCTGGCCGGCCGCCCTCCAGAAGAAGGTGCTGAAGGGCGAGGAAGCCTACACCGCCGTTCCCGGCTCGCTTCTGCCGCCGGCCGATCTCGACGCCGAGCGCAAGGCGATCGAGGACAAGCTGGAGCGTCCGGTCGACGACTTCGAGTTTGCCTCCTACCTGATGTATCCGAAGGTCTTCACCGACTATGCGCTGGCCGTCGATACCTACGGTCCCGTCAGCGTTCTGCCGACGCCGGCCTATTTCTACGGTCTGGCGGCGGGCGAAGAGCTGCAGCCGGAAATCGAGAAGGGCAAGTCGCTCGTCATCCTGCACCAGGCGACCAGCGAGCCGGATGCCCAGGGCATGGTCAAGGTGTTCTTCGAGCTGAACGGCCAGCCGCGCCTCATCAAGGTGCCGGATCGCAACCGCGCCGCAACCTCGGCCGTCCGCCGCAAGGCCGACAACGGCAATGCCGCCCATCTCGGTGCGCCGATGCCGGGCGTCATCTCGACGGTCTCGGTTTCTGCCGGACAGGCGGTCAAGGCCGGCGACGTGCTGCTCTCCATCGAGGCGATGAAGATGGAAACGGCGCTGCACGCCGAAAAGGACGGCATGATCTCGGAAGTGCTGGTGCGCGCCGGCGACCAGATCGACGCCAAGGACCTGCTGATCGTTTACGGCGCGTGAGCGTCGCAAATATCGAAGCCTGACTGAAGGGGATGGGGATTAACCTCATCCCCTTTTTCGCCTTGCTTTCCGGCAAGGGCGGACGCAAAACGCGCCGGAATTGTTCAACAAATGTTGGCTTCCATGAGCTTCGTCATCCGCACTGCCGACCTTGGCGACATCGCCGCCTTTACCGAAATCTATCGTGAGTCCGTCCTCAACGGGGTCGCGAGCTACGAGATCGATCCGCCCTCGCTCGACGAGATGGAGACGCGCTTCACAACGATCACCGGTAAGGGTTATCCCTATATCGTCGCCGTCGAGCAGACCGGCCTCATCCTTGGCTACGCCTATGCGTCCGCCTTCCGCACGCGGCCGGCCTATCGCTGGCTCGTCGAGGATTCGGTCTATCTGGCGCCGGAAGCGCGCGGCAAGGGCGTCGGCAAGGCACTGCTCGCCGAGCTCATCCGCCGCGCGACCGACCTCGGCTTCCGCCAGATGGTGGCGGTCATCGGCGGCGCGCATCCGGCCTCGATCGCCGTCCACACCGCCGCCGGCTTCGAACACTCCGGCCGCATGACCGCGACGGGTTTCAAGCACGGGCGCTGGCTGGATACGGTGTTCATGCAGCGCGCGCTGGGCGACGGCGCCGAAAACGAACCGTCGGCAACGGATTATCCGGGCACGATGGCCTGATCACGTCTCGACGAGGCGCAAGACCTTGTCAAAGACCTTCAGCACTTGCTTCAGCTCGTGGCCGCGCTTTAAAATCGTGCCGTGCTGGTTGATGACGCTGTAGGCACCCTGCTTGGCGGCGAGCTTGGGGTCTTTCTCGATGCGGTAGAGCGGCATTTCGCCGGAACGCTTGAAGACGGAGAACACCGCCTTGTCGCGCATATGGTCGATGGCGTAGTCGCGCCATTCGCCCTCGCCGACCATGCGGCCATAGACCCAGAGAATCGCATCAAGTTCGCGTCGATGGAAGGTTATGGGCAGCGGGTTCTTGCTGCTCCGGTAGTCCCTGAGGTCGATCACGACATCGGGCGCCTGCAAATCCGGCTGATCAGTCATCGAATCTCCGCACCTTTTCTGTGACGGCACGGTGACAGTGTGCCTGACCGGAGATGAAATGCAAGGCTGAGGGGAAAGACAGGGGAGCGGATTTGCGATTTCGCAAAAATCCGTCCTGCCGCATTTCAGACAAACAGACGCCCAAATTTAAAGAGAGAGTCCGCCCGTCGCCGCCTGTCCCGGCCATCCGCCTCACGCGGAACTCTGGCCGAACCGGCGAGCGTCTGTCGAGGTTGCCCTGTATTCCGTTGCCGGCAGCTTCGTCCCGGTCCGGTCCGTCTCCTTCGAACCCTCAAGCCCCAGCCCCTCGAAGAAGCCGGACCGGATCTCCCCCAAACGGGGGGAGGGGAGGTTACCGGGTCGCCTTTTCCCCGGTCAGCACCGTCGCGCCCAGAATGGCGCCGGGCGTATCGGCCGTCTTCATGCGTTGCAGCAGGATGGCGCAGCCGCCGGCTTTCTTTTTCTTCTTCAGCATATCGGCAGGAAGCACGAGGTTCGTCTCCTTGCCCTCCCACATGCCGATCGTCTCCATATCGGTGACGGCATGCCAGTAGTTGATCGTCTTGCCGAGATTCTCACCCTTGTCGATGTTAATGGTGCGTTCGCGCTCGAAATAGGCGATGACGATATTGGCTTTGCCTTCGCCGGGGCCGACACGGATGCGCAGCTCGTCGTTCTTCACCTCGACGTCAACAGGCACGCTCAGCCCCTTGCCTTCGTTCGGCATGGCGCCGAGGCGGGAGCGGATGCCGCTGATATCGGCGCCGTTGATGTGCTCGCGGCCGTTCAGCACGGCCTGGGGCGTATAGACACCGTTGCGGCCGAACATGCGCGCATAGGCATATTGCCGGTCGGTATTGTCCTTGGAGGCGAGCGTATCGGCCCAGCCGAGATAGTTCCAGTAGTCGACGTGATAGGAGAGCGCCACGACCTTGCCTTCGCGGGCCAGCGTTTCCAGCGCCTTGTCGGCCGGCGGGCAGGAGGAGCAGCCCTGGCTGGTGAAGAGCTCGACGACGCCCTTGGGCTTGAGGCCTTCCTCAGCGGCGGCGGTGCTGGCCCCGAGCGCAAGCAGGATCGCCAGACATTCCGGTCTATACAGTCTCGGCATGATCATTTCCAATGAAGCGTCGGCAAAGGCCAGCCTTTTGAAGCCGTCATACGCGCTTGCCGCTTCAACAGGAAGTCACGATGGAGTGAGATTTTTTCCTTCAGGAATGGAAAATGCCGGGGTTTGGGGCCCCGGCATTTCTTGTTTCGCGCTGAAAAGAATCAGGCGGCGAGGTCGCGAAGAACGGTCTGCAGGATGCCGCCGTTGTTCATGTAGGTGACCTCGTCGAGCGTATCGATGCGGCAAAGCAGCGGAACATCCTTCACCGTGCCGTCGGAGTAGGTGATCTTGGCGATCTTCCTCTCGCGCGGCTTGATGTCGCCTTCCAGGCCCTCGATCGTAACAATCTCGTCGCCCTTGAGGTCGAGCGAAGCCCAGGTCGTGCCGTCCTCGAAGACGAAAGGCACGATGCCCATGCCGACGAGGTTGGAGCGGTGGATGCGCTCGAAGGACTGCGCGATCACGGCCTTGACGCCGAGCAGGTTGGTGCCCTTGGCCGCCCAGTCGCGCGACGAGCCGTTGCCGTATTCGACGCCGGCGAAGATGACGAGCGGAACGCCCTCGG
The DNA here is from genome assembly GCF_022899935.1 of Shinella curvata. Classification (GTDB taxonomy): domain Bacteria; phylum Pseudomonadota; class Alphaproteobacteria; order Rhizobiales; family Rhizobiaceae; genus Shinella; species Shinella curvata. The sequence goes on along the minus strand of NZ_JALJCJ010000007.1, from coordinate 125,191 downwards.
CCTTGTACTTCATGGCCGCATCATAGATCGAAAGCTCTTCCTTCGTCGGGTAATGGATGGTGTAGCCACCTTCCTTGCCGTTCGGGCCGAGCATGTGGTTGCGGATGCGGATATTGGCGAAGGTGCCGCGCATCATGACTTCATGGTTGCCACGGCGCGTGCCGTACTGGTTGAAGTCCGCCACCGCAACGCCGTTGTCGGTGAGGTAGGCACCGGCCGGCGACGCGGCCTTGATCGAACCAGCCGGCGAAATGTGGTCGGTGGTGATCTTGTCACCGAAGAGACCGAGGACACGGGCGCCTTCGATGTTCTTGAGGCCGGAGCCCGTCTTGCCCATGCCGACGAAGTAGGGCGGGTTCTGCACATAGGTCGACTTGTCGTCCCAGGCATAGGTCTGGCCTTCCGGAACCTGCACGGCCTGCCAGTTCTCGTCGCCCTTGAACACGTCGGCATACTTCGTGGCATAGAGCTCACGGGTGACGTATTTCATGATGAACTCCTGGATCTCCTTGGAGGAGGGCCAGATGTCCTTGAGGTAGACGGGGTTGCCGTTCTGGTCTTCGCCGATCGGCTCCTTGGTCAGGTCCTTCTGGACCGAGCCTGCGAGCGCATAGGCGACGACGAGCGGCGGCGAGGCGAGGTAGTTCGCCTGCACGTCCGGCGAGATGCGACCTTCGAAGTTGCGGTTGCCGGAAAGAACCCCGGCGGCAATCAGACCCTTATCGTTGATCGTCTTGGAGATCGGCGCCGGCAGCGGGCCGGAATTGCCGATGCAGGTCGTGCAGCCGAAGCCGACGAGGTTGAAGCCGAGCTTGTCGAGATCGGCCTGGAGGCCGGACTTTGCGAGGTATTCGCCGACGACTTGGGAACCAGGTGCCAGCGACGTCTTGACCCACGGCTTCGTCTTCAGGCCCCTGGCGACCGCATTGCGGGCAAGAAGGCCGGCGGCGATGAGGACCGACGGGTTGGACGTGTTGGTGCAGGAGGTGATGGCGGCGATGGCGACGTCGCCGTGGCCGATATCGTAGTCCGTGCCTTCGACCGCGTAGCGGTTCGAAAGCTGGCCGGGCTTTTTGTAGTCGTTCTCAAGGGCCGTCGCGAAGTTCGGCGCGATGGTTTCCAGCGGAATGCGGCCTTCCGGACGCTTCGGGCCGGCCATGGCGGGAACGACGTCGCCGAGGTCGAGTTCCAGCGTGTCGGTGAAGACGAGGTCGGAGCCGTCGTTGTCACGCCACATACCCTGAGCCTTCGAATAGGCTTCGACCAGCGCGATGCGCTGTTCTTCGCGGCCGGACATGGTGAGGTAGTTTACGGTTTCGCCATCGACCGGGAAGAAGCCGCAGGTCGCGCCGTATTCCGGGCCCATATTGCCGATCGTCGCGCGGTCGGCGAGCGTCATGTTGTCGAGGCCGGGGCCGAAGAATTCGACGAACTTCGAGACCACGCCCTTCTTGCGCAGCATCTGCACGACCATCAGCACGAGGTCGGTCGCGGTCACGCCTTCCTTGAGCTTGCCGGTCAGCTTGAAGCCGATGACTTCAGGCAGAAGCATGGAGACCGGCTGGCCGAGCATGGCCGCTTCTGCCTCGATACCACCCACGCCCCAGCCGAGAACGCCGAGGCCGTTGATCATGGTCGTGTGGCTGTCCGTGCCGACACAGGTATCCGGGTAGGCGATGATCTCGCCGTCTTCTTCCTTGGTCCATACCGTCTGGCCCAGATACTCCAGATTGACCTGATGACAGATGCCGGTGCCGGGCGGCACGACGCGGAAGTTCTGGAACGCCTGCTGGCCCCACTTCAGGAAGCGGTAGCGCTCGCCGTTGCGCTGGTATTCCAGCTCTACGTTGCGGGCAAAGGCGGTCGGCGTGCCAAATTCGTCGACGATCACGGAATGGTCGATGACGAGGTCGACGGGAACGAGCGGGTTGATCTTTTCCGGATCACCGCCGAGCGACACCATCGCGTCACGCATGGCCGCGAGGTCAACGACGGCGGGAACGCCGGTGAAGTCCTGCATCAGCACGCGCGCCGGGCGATAGGCGATCTCGTTTTCGACCGTGCCCTTGTTGGTCAGCCAGTCGACGACCGAGAGGATCTGCTCCTTGGTGACCGAGCGGCCGTCCTCGAAGCGCAGCAGGTTCTCAAGAAGCACCTTCATCGAGTAGGGCAGCTTCGAGACGCCGGCCAGGCCGTTCGCTTCGGCCTTGGGCAGGCTGTAATACACATAGTCGGTGCCATTGACCGTAAGGGTCGACCGACAATTGAAACTGTCTAGGGATTTGGACACTTTATACCCCGTCTCGTCTGGCGCCAGAAATCTGACGTACGAACGTCCCTGCGCCCGTGAAGCGCGTTATGGGATGCGGGTGCGGCCATTTCCGCTGTCCGTACGCGGAAATCATTCCGGTTCGGCGCTTGGATGAAATTCACGCCGACCGCTGGCGTGTTGAAGGGTATATAGATAATTTCCGGGAAACGTTCCAGAGCGCCTGACGGTAAATTCGGGACAATTTTTTGCAGTGCGACCAAGGTCGTAAAGGGAAAGTGAAACACCATGCGGCTCGTCGCCGAAGGGTTGAGCGCCAGGCGCGGCGAAGACCTGATTTTCCAAGATGTTTCCTTTGAAATCGCAGGCGGCGAAGCCCTGGTGGTCAAGGGTGCCAACGGCTCGGGCAAGTCCACCCTGCTGCGCGTACTGGCCGGTCTCCTGCCGGCGGAAAAAGGCACGGCAAAACTCCTTGCTGCAGCGCAACCGGTGGAACGCCTGAGCGAGGCCGCACACTATCTCGGCCACCGCAATGCGATGAAGCGCGAACTGACCGTCGACGAAAACCTGTCCTTCTGGAAAGCTTTTTTCGGTGATTTCGCCGGCGGCACCGGCGTGTCCGCGGATGAGGCTGCCGAATCGGTCGGCCTGGGCGGCATCGTGCATCTGCCCTTCGGCTATCTCTCCGCCGGCCAGCAGCGCCGCATGGCCATGGCCAAGCTCCTCGTCGCCTGGCGCCCGGTCTGGATCCTCGACGAGCCGACTGCGGCCCTCGATGCCGCCGCCGAAGCCATGTTCGCCGGCCTCGTCACCGCCCATCTCGCGCACGGCGGCATCGCAATTGCCGCGACGCATCAGCCTTTGGGGCTGGAGGGCGTGAAAGAACTCAGGATGAAGGGCTTCGAATACAGCTCTCTGGAGACCTGGGCGTGATCGCAATGCTCCTTCGCGACCTCAAACTCTCTGTCCGCGCCGGCGGTGGCGCCCTCATCGGCGTCCTGTTCTTCATGACCGTCGTCGCCGTCATTCCCTTCGGCGTCGGGCCGGATCTCAATCTTCTCGCGCGCATCGGCCCGGCGATCCTGTGGATCGGTGCGCTTCTCGCCTCGCTGCTCGGCCTCGACCGGCTGTTCCAGGCGGAGCGCGAGGATGGTTCGCTCGATCTCATCCTGATGCAGGAAACGCCGCTGGTGCTGACGGTCTTCGTCAAATGCGTCGCGCACTGGATCGCGACCGGTCTGCCTCTGGTCATCGCCTCGCCGCTGCTCGGTCTCTTCATGAACATGGATGAGGTGGCGATCGGTGCGACGACATTGACGCTTCTGGCCGGCACGCCCGCCATCACCTTCATCGGCGCGGCCGGAGCAGGCATTGCCGTGGCGCTGCCGCGTGGCGGGCTGCTCGTCTCCATCCTCGTTCTGCCGCTCGCCATTCCCGTGCTGATCTTCGGCGTCAGCGCCGTCTATGCCGCGATCCAGGAGCCGGCGCCCTTCCTGCCGCCGTTTCTCATCCTCGTGGCGCTCAACCTGTTCTTCGCCGTCATCGGCCCAGTCGCCGCTGCTGCGGCACTTCGCCTTTCCAGCGACTGACACAAATGTGATTGCGGCAGATCAATTGAAGCCGGCTGGCTTCCGCGTTAAAGAACCATCATGAGCGAACCGAGCCTTGCCATCCGCAAATTCAGCGACCTCGCCAACCCGACGCGGTTTCTGGGGCTGGTCGCCACCGTCTGGCCGTGGCTTGCCGGACTGACACTCTGTCTGTTCGCGGTCGGGCTCTATCTTTCCTTCACGACAACAGGCGATTACCAGCAGGGCGAGACGGTGCGCATCATGTATGTGCATGTGCCGGCCGCCTGGCTTTCGATGATGTGCTACACGGTCATGGCGCTCTCGGCACTCGGCACGCTCGTCTGGCGCCATCCGCTCGCCGATGTCTCGGCCAAGGCCGCGGCCCCGATCGGCGCCGGCTTCACCCTCGTCGCGCTCATCACCGGTTCGCTGTGGGGCAAGCCGATGTGGGGTACCTGGTGGGTGTGGGATGCGCGGCTGACGTCGGTCTTCGTACTGTTCCTGATGTATCTCGGCCTGATCGCGCTCAACCGCGCTATGGACGACCCGACGCGCGCCGCCAAGGTCAGCGCCGTCCTCATCCTCGTCGGCTTCGTCAACATCCCCATCATCAAGTTTTCCGTCGAATGGTGGAACACGCTGCACCAGCCGGCCAGCGTCGTGCGCATGGATGGCCCGACCATCGATTCGGAATTCCTGTGGCCGCTTCTGGTCATGGCGATCGCCTTCTCCATGCTGTTCTTCACGCTGCATATCCTGGCGATGCGCAACGAAATCCTGCGCCGCCGCATCGCCGTGCTGCGCCGTCATGCCGCCCGCTCGGCGGGAGGTGCCGCATGAGCCACGCCTTCTACGTCACGGCCTCCTATATCGCCGCCTTTGCCATCACCTTCGGCCTTATCGGCTGGGTCTTCATCGACCATCGCGGCCGCCATCGCGAGCTGGAGCGTCTGGAAGCCGCCGGCATCCGCCGCCGTTCGGCGCGCGCAGAGGAAGCCCGATGAGCGAGACGGAAGGCAATGCCGAAGGCGCCGGCACGCGCACGCGCCTCATTCTCGCCGCGCTGCCGCTGGCGATCTTTCTGGGTCTGGCGCTGATCTTCTGGACGCAGCTCAATTCCGGCCGCAATATTTCGGAAATCCCCTCCGCGCTGATCGGCACCAAGGCACCTTTCCGCGATCTCGATCCGCTCGTTGGAGCCACAAGGGATGGCGTGCCCGTTCCGGCGCTGACCAGCGACACCGGCAAGGGCAAGCTGACGCTCGTCAATTTCTGGGCTTCCTGGTGCGTGCCCTGCCGGCAGGAGCATCCTGTTATCCTCGAGCTCTCCAAGGATCCGCGTCTCACCGTCGTCGGCGTGAACTACAAGGACGGCAACGAAAACGCGCTGCGCTTCCTCGGTGAGCTCGGCAACCCCTTCTCTGCCATCGGTCTCGATCCCGTGGGAAAAATGGCGATCGACTGGGGTGTCTACGGTATCCCGGAAAGCTATCTCGTCGGCCCCGACGGCACGATCCTCTACAAGCGCGTCGGCCCGTTCGACGACAAGAGCCTCAAGGACGGGCTTTATCCGGCCATCGAAAAGGCTCTGGGCATGCCGGCGCAGGCCGGCTGAGTCTTCCTCTTTATTTTCGGTGATGTGATTCGCTCGATGCGATGAAGGGCGCTTGCGCTCTTCGAGTAATGCATCGATCGGCAAACAAGCATGATTTTCCGCATTCATTGACGTTGTTGCCGGGTTGTGCGCATTATGGCGCAATCGTGCATGATTTGGTGGTGGCGGTGTCGATACAGGATCTTCTTCTCGGCGAACGACAGGCGCTCATCCGCACGCGGCTTGACCTTTCGGGGCGGGTGATCGCGGCGGAGCTGGCGCAGGAACTGGGCGTGTCGGAAGACACGATCCGGCGGGACCTGCGCGAGATGGCCTCGGCCGGTCTCTGCCGCCGGGTCTATGGCGGCGCCCTACGCATCTCGCAGTCGCAGGTCTCGATGACCGAGCGCATCGCGATCGGCGGCGAGCGCAAGGCGGCGCTGGCGATGGCGGCTGCGGAACGCATTCCGACCGGCTCCAATGTGTTTCTCGATGCCGGTAGCACCAATCTCGCCCTCGCCCGTGCGCTGCCCATCGGCGCCGACCTGACAGTGGTGACAAATGCGCCGGCCATCGCTGCGGCCGTGCTTGAGCGCGATATCAGGACGATCCAGCTCGGCGGGGTGATCGATCCGTCCGTCGGCGGTGCGGTCGGTGCCAAGGCGCTGCGTGATGCGGAGGCCTTCCGCCCCGATATCCTGGTGCTCGGCGTCTGCGGCATCGACGCGGAAGCAGGCGTTACCGCGTACTCCTTCGAAGACGCCGAGTTCAAGCGCTTCCTTGCCTCGCGCAGCAAGTCCGTGCTCATCGCCGTCACCAACGACAAGCTTTCCACCGCGGCGCCCTATTCCGTCGTGCCGCTCTCCCGCATCACGTGCGCCGTCGTCGAGGCCGATGCGGATGAGGCGGAAGCCGCAGCGCTGGCGAGTGCCGGCATCGAAACCATCCGGGCCAGCTAGCCCTCCCAAGCAATGGACCTCCCATGACAACGCCCGACACCGCCATTTCCGGCAAATCCCTCGCAAAGACCTATTTCCCCTCGACGCGGCTTGCCGTCTCGGGCCTGTTCCTTCTGAACGGCACCTTTGCCGGTGCCTGGGCGCCAAAAATTCCGGAATTCGCCAGCCGGCTCGATCTCTCCGAATCGGGCCTCGGCCTGATGATCATGTGCTTCGGCATTGGCTCGCTGGTGCTGATGCCGATCGCCGGCATCCTGATTGCGCATTTCGGCACGACGCGCACGGTGAAGGGTGCGACGATCCTCTTCCTTTCGACCATGCTGCTGCTCTCTATTGCGCCGAGCATTCCGGTCGGTGCCGTCGCGATCTTCTTCTTCGGCGGTCTGATGGGCGCGATGGACGTCTCGATGAACGGCAATGCCGTCGAGGTCGAAAAGTCGATGCGCCGGGCGATCATGTCGTCCTGCCACGCCTTCTGGAGCCTCGGCGCCTTTATCGGCGCGTCCACCGGCGGTTTCCTCATCGAGGCGATGGGCGTGATGGGCCATGCGCTGCTGCTGACGGGGCTCGGTATCGTCGCGCTCGTCTTTATCTGGCCCTTCGTGTTGCACGATGCGCCGCATCCGAGCGAGGAGCGCCAGAAGGTCCGCCTGCCGATGACCCTGCTGCCCTGGCTGATCGGCATCATGGCGCTGTTTTCCATGGTGCCGGAAGGCGCGATTCTCGATTGGGGTGCGCTCTACATGCGCGATGAGCTCGGTGCGTCGCTGGCGCTTTCCGGCTTCGCCTTCGGCGCCTTCTCGCTCACCATGGCCGTCATGCGCTTTGCCGGCGACCATGTGCGTGATCGTTTTGGCGCCGTGAAGACGCTGCGTTTCTGCACGGTCACGGCGATGGTCGGCATGATCATCGCGGGGCAGGCACCGAATGCCTACATTGCGATGGTCGGTTTCGCACTCTGCGGCGTCGGCATTTCAAACATGGTGCCGATCGCCTTCTCCGCCGCCGGCAACCTGCCGGGCTTCGCGCAGGGCGTTGCGCTGTCGGTCGCCACCGTGATGGGTTATTCCGGCTCGCTCTTTGCGCCGTCGGTCATCGGCTTCATCGCCGAGCACACCGGCTTTGCCATCATCTTCACGCTCCTGCCGGTGCTCTTCATCGTCGTGCTCCTCCTATCGCGCCATGCGATCCATGCGGATGTGCGCGAGCATCATTGAGACTGATGGCGCGCGGCGATCAAATCGTCGCGCGTGCCCGCCCTTCCAGTTGACAAGCCCCATTTCCTGATCCACCTGAGGGCAAAGGCCGCGCGCTTGCGGGCGCGGGCCGCTTTTCGAGCAAGAGGCTCCAAAATGTCCTTTTCCTTCGACTTTGAACCGAAGCCGCGGCGCCAATCCGTCGGTGTCGATGTCGGCGGCGTGCTTGTCGGCGGCGGCGCGCCCGTCGTCGTCCAGTCGATGACCAATACGGATACGGCCGATATCGACGGCACGGTGGCGCAGGTCGCCGCCCTGCATCGCGCCGGCTCCGAGATCGTCCGCATCACCGTCGATCGCGACGAGAGTGCTGCGGCCGTGCCAAAGATCCGCGAGCGCCTGGAGCGTCTGGGCCTCGACGTGCCGCTGGTTGGCGATTTCCACTATATCGGTCACAAGCTGCTTGCCGATCACCCTGCCTGCGCCGAGGCGCTGGCGAAGTATCGCATCAATCCGGGCAATGTCGGCTTCAAGGACAAGAAGGACAAGCAGTTCTCTGCCATCGTCGAGACGGCGATCCGCTACGACAAGCCGGTGCGCATCGGCGTCAACTGGGGCTCGCTCGACCAGGAACTGCTGACCCGGCTTATGGACGAAAACCAGGACAAGGGTTTTCCGCTGACGGCCCAGCAGGTCATGCGCGAGGCGATCTGCCAGTCGGCGCTGCTCTCGGCGGAACTGGCGGAAGAAATCGGCCTGCCGCGCAGCCGCATCATTCTCTCGGCAAAGGTCTCTGCCGTGCAGGACCTCATCGCCGTCTATGCGATGTTGTCATCGCGCTCCGACCATGCGCTGCATCTCGGCCTCACCGAGGCCGGCATGGGCACCAAGGGTGTCGTCGCCTCCTCGGCCTCGCTCGGCATTCTCATGCAGCAGGGCATCGGCGATACGATCCGTATCTCGCTGACGCCGGAGCCCGGCGGTGACCGCACCCGGGAGGTGCAGGTGGCACAGGAACTGCTACAGGTCATGGGCTTCCGCCAGTTCATCCCCGTCGTCGCCGCCTGTCCGGGTTGCGGACGCACGACCTCGACGGTCTTCCAGGAACTGGCGCAGAAGATTCAGGACGACATCCGCAAGAACATGCCGGTCTGGCGGGAAAAATATCCCGGCGTCGAAGGCCTCAAGGTTGCCGTCATGGGCTGCATCGTCAACGGGCCGGGCGAGAGCAAACATGCCGATATCGGCATTTCGCTTCCGGGCACCGGCGAACTGCCGATCGCGCCCGTCTATGTCGACGGCAAGAAGGCGATGACGCTGCGCGGCACCAATATTGCCGGCGAATTCGAGACGCTGGTCAACGATTATATCGAGAAGCGCTACGGGCAGGGCCAGGCCGCCGCCGAGTAAGCTTTCCAGCCGCCGCGCCGGACGGGAAACCGCGTGACAGTTTTGCTGGCGCGGCTCAGAGCCGTGTCGTCAAAAGTTTGAACCCGGCAAAGGCAAAGAAGGCGGCCATGACGCCTTCGATAGCGCGGCGCGACTTCAGATAGGCCCGGTGCACCGGGCCTAGCGAGAAGACCAGCGCGAAGCCGAGGAAGACGCAGATCCCCAGAACCATGCAGCCGGCGATGAAGGTCGCCATGACGCCGCCCGGCGGCATGCCGAGCGATGTCAGCATGATCCAGTTGAAGATCGCCTTGGGATTGGTGATGTGGATGCCGAGGCCCTTGAGATATTGCCGGCGCGGTGACAGCGCGGGCATCGCCGCCATCTGGGCGCGGTAGGTTTCCTCGCTCCTGCGGGCGGCGCGCCAGGCATTCCAGGCAAGCCACAGCAGGTAGCAGCCGCCGACGATCTTCAGGACGATCAGCGCTTCGCCATAGGTACGGATGAGGGCCGACAGGCCTGAGGCGGTGAGGATCGCCCAGATATAGGAGCCGGTCAGCACGCCGGAGGCGAGCGCCAGGCCCGCCCGCCGTCCCCGGCTGATCGAGGTCGCGATGATCGCGATGATCGCCGGCCCCGGCGAGGCCGTCGCGATGAAATAGGCCGTCCAGGCGACGGCGAGTTGCGGCAGGTAGGGCGTGAGATCGGTCATGGTTCACCGCTGCTATTTCAGCGAACGATAATCGATCGTTTTTCCCGCTCCAAGCCGGAGAATTGCACCACATGTCCCTCTCATCCGGCCTTTCCAGGCCGAATGAGAGGACGCTATCCGAAAACCTCAGACGATCTCTTCGATCGCCGCGATCAGACGGTCGCATTCCTCGGCCGTGCCGATGGTGATGCGCAAAAAGTCCGAGATGCGGGGCTTGGCGAAGTGGCGCACCAGCACGGCGCGGTCGCGCAGGCCCTTGGCGAGCGTCTCGCCGCTGTGGCCGGGGTGACGGGCGAAGACGAAGTTGGCCTGCGAGGGCAGCACTTCGAAGCCGCGCTGGCGCAACGCGCCGGTGACGCGCTCGCGGGTCTCGATGACCTTGCCACGTGTCTCGTCGAACCATTCGCGGTCGTCGATGGCGGCTGCGGCGCCCGCCTGCGCGACGCGGTCGAGCGGATAGGAGTTGAAGCTGTCCTTGACGCGCTCCAGCGCATCGATCAGCGGGCGCTGGCCGATGGCGTAGCCGACGCGCAGGCCGGCCAGCGAGCGGGACTTCGACAGCGTGTGCACGACGAGCAGGTTGTCGTATTTCCTGGTCAGCGGGATCGCACTCTCGCCGCCGAAGTCGATATAGGCCTCGTCGACGACGACAGGCTGGTCCGGGTGTTCGGCGACCAGTCTCTCGATGGCGGAGAGCGGCAGGCCGATACCGGTCGGCGCATTCGGGTTCGGGATGATGATGGCGCCGCAGGGGCGCTCATAGTCCGCAAGATCGATGGTGAAATCGTCCTTCAGCGGGATTTCGACCGATTCGATGCCGAACAGCCGGCAATAGGTCGGGTAGAAGCTGTAGGTGATATCGGGATAGGCGAGCGGCTTGTCGTGCTTGAGAAGTGCTACGAAGGCGTGCGCCAGCACCTCATCCGAACCGTTGCCGACGAAGACTTCGTCAGCGTCGACGCCGTAGAAGCGGGCGATGGATTGGCGCAGCGCCAGCGCCGACGGGTCGGGATAGAGCTTCAGGCTGTTGGCGACGGCGGCCTGCATGGCGGCGATCGCCTTGGGCGAGGGGCCATAGGGATTTTCGTTGGTGTTGAGCTTGGTGAGGTTTTGAATGCGCGGCTGCTCGCCTGCGACATAGGGCTTGAGCGTGGCGACGATCGGCGACCAGAATTTGCTCATGACGTCAGTTCCTGCGATTGGCTATGAAATGGGCGGTTTCGATCAGGATTCCGGCCCGATGGCTGAACGGCGCAAGAAGCGCCTCGGCCTCCGTCACAAGCGCCTGAAGGCGGTCTTCCGCCCAGGCCTGGCCGCGGCGCGACACGAGCGTCGCCTTGCCGCGATCGGCATCCTTGCCCGTCGCCTTGCCCATCGTCGCGGCATCGGCGGTGAGATCGAGCAGATCGTCGGCGATCTGGAAGGCGAGGCCCACGGCCTCGCCGTAGCGGCGCAGCGCCAGCCGTTCACCATCGGACGCGCCGGCGATGATCGCACCCGCTTCGCAGGCGAAGCGCAGGAGCGCACCGGTCTTCATCGCCTGAAGCGTGATGATGCCGTCCTCGTCCGGGGCCGTTTTCTCCGCCGCGAGGTCGAGCATCTGGCCGCCGGCCATGCCGCCGATGCCGGCGGCGCGCGCCAGCGCCAGAATGAGCGCCATCTTGGTGGCGTCGGACAGGCGCGTCTCGGGCGCTGCGACGATATCGAAGGCGAGCGTCAGCAGGCTGTCGCCGGCGAGGATGGCGGCCGCCTCGTCGAAGGCGATATGCACGGTCGGCTGGCCGCGGCGCAGGTCGTCGTCGTCCATCGCCGGCAGGTCGTCATGCACCAGCGAATAGCAGTGGATGCATTCGAGTGCCGCACCGATGCGCAGCGCCGTTTCGCGCGCGACGTCGGGAAAGAGGGCCGCCGATTCGATGACAAGGAAGGGCCGCAGGCGCTTGCCGCCGTTCAGCACGCCATGGCGCATGGCGGCCATCAGGCGCTCGGGGCGGGCGATCTCGTCCGGCTGCCTGTCGGCGGAGAGCAGTGCCGCAAGCAGCTTTTCCACGGCTTCGGCATTGTCCTTCAGACGGGACTGGAATTCCTGGTGACGTTCGCTCATGGCCGCTCTTTGGCATGGGTGCCCGAAGGAGGCAACGGGAATGCCGGGATGATGGTAAAGAATCGCGGCGAAGCGCTGGTTTTTGGTGAGCCGTGACGGTATGAAGGCGCAACGACGCAAGGATGGGCGCCGGCACTTGGACATCGTACCGGAAACACGGGCAGACACGGTCAATTCGGAGGCAGACGCCGGTGGCAAGGATGGTTGGATGACCCGCCTCCGCCGGAACTGGCGACGGATCGTTCTCGCCGTTCTGGCCTTCGTCGCGCTGCCCTATGTGCTGATCCTGTTTTATGCGGTCGATTTTGTCCGCCCGGTTTCCACCCTCATGCTGCGCGACCTCGTTCTGCTGCGTGGCTACGATCGGCAATGGGTGGCATTCGAAGATATCTCTCCCCACCTGGTGCAGTCGGTGATGATGTCGGAAGACGGCCAGTTCTGCCGCCATTCCGGCGTTGATTGGGGCGAGATGCGGGCCGTGGTCAACGAGGCGCTGGCCGGAGAACAGACGCGCGGCGCCAGCACGATCCCCATGCAGACGGCCAAGAACCTGTTCCTCTGGAACGGGCGCTCCTTCCTGCGTAAGACGATGGAGCTGCCGCTCGCGGTCGTTGCGGACTTCGTGTGGAGCAAGCGGCGGCTGATGGAGATCTATCTCAACATCGCCGAATGGGGCCCGGGCATCTATGGCATCGAGGCGGCTGCCCAGCACCATTTCAATGTGCCGGCGGCAAAGCTTTCGCGCCGGCAGGCGGCCCTTCTCGCCGTCTCGCTGCCCAATCCCTACGAGCGCAATGCTGGCAAGCCGGGGCGCGGGCTGCAGCGGCTGGCGCGGCTCATCGAGCGGCGGGCGAGCGGTTCTGGCGATTATATCAAATGCCTTTATGAGTGACTTCAGGGCTTTTCATTGGCGCTCCAGCCGCTGAACCCCTACGGTTCGTCGCGCGCAAGGAGCATCATATGTCGGACCTCATCCTCTATGTCGGCAACAAGAACTATTCCTCCTGGTCCTTCCGGCCTTGGATCGCGCTGGAAGCGGCGGGCGTGCCCTTCACGGATAAGGTGATCCCCTTCGATTTTGCCGCTGGCAACCCGCAGTTCCGCGACCTCTCGCCGACGGGCAAGGTGCCGGTACTGCATCACGGCGCGGTCAGGGTCTGGGAATCGCTTGCGATCATCGAATATGTCGCCGAGCTTTTTCCCGAAAGAGGCCTCTGGCCTCGGGATGCAGCGGCCCGCGCCGAGGCGCGGGCAATCTCGATGGAAATGCTCTCGGGCTTCCGCGCCATCCGAAATGCTTGCCCGATGAACATTCGCCGCAAGCCGGGCAAAATCGATCTTCCCGATGGCGTGAGGGATGACGTCGCGCGCATCGAGACGATCTGGAAGGATGCGATCGCCCGCTCCGGCGGCCCGTTCCTGTTCGGCGCGTTTTCGGCGGCGGATGCGATGTATGCACCCGTGGTCAGCCGCTTCGAGGCCTATTGCCTGACGCAGGACGAAACGGTACTCGCCTATATGGCGCGCGTGAAGGCGCATCCGGCCTGGCAAAAGTGGCAGGCGGCGGCGGAAGCCGAGCCCTGGATCGTCCCGGAAGACGAGGTCTGAGGGTCAGAGTCGAAAAAAACGGCACGAGGACTGGTCAAGCAGGCTTTTGCTGTGTATAAGCCGGCCCAATTTCCGAAATAACGACATATTCTTGTCAGCCATTCGGTGGCGTGAGGATGTGTTTGCCCGATAAGTGGAGTTAGTGAAATGGCTGTACCGAAAAGAAAAACGAGCCCGTCCAAGCGCGGTATGCGCCGTTCCGCAGACGCTCTGAAGGGTTCGACCTACGTCGAAGACAAGAACTCGGGCGAACTGCGCCGTCCGCACCACATCGACCTGAAGACCGGCATGTACCGCGGTCGCCAGGTTCTGACGCCGAAGGAAAGCGCATAATCTGCGCTTCGGCATCTGCTGAGATCAAGGCCCGGGAAACCGGGCCTTTTCTTTTGGCCGCATCCTTTCCGGCCGGCGTGACATTTTCTCGAACCGAATCTTCCGCTAAGACGACGGGAACGCCGCCAGATCCGTGCGGCCACTGGAGCCCTTGCCGATGCTTTTGGCCATACCGCTGCTGATCATCCCCCTCGCCATCTATAACCTCGCCATGACAGGGCTGTTCGGCGATGGCGGCATCGCCGTGCTCGACAACGAGGTGATGGCGGTCAACATGCTCTCGGGCACGACCTGGACCATGGCCTTCGGCGACCTGCTCATCTTCATCGCCCTTGTGCTGCTCTTCGTGGAAATCCTGAAGGCCACGCGGCCGGGTTCGCGGGCTCTCCTCGACCATATGCTGTCGATGGTGCTGTTCGTGGCCGCACTGGTCGAATTCCTGCTGGTGCAGGCCGCAGCGACGCAAATCTTCTTCATTCTCATGACGATCTGCTTCATCGACGTCATTGCCGGCTTTGCGGTATCGATCCGCACGGCAGGCCGCGATCTTTCGATCGGGCTTTGAGGCGGCGCGGGCGAGCCCGCGCCAGCCCGGCTTCTTCAGCTGAGATTGTCGAGCTTCGTCTGGAGCGCGCGCAGCTGCTCCTTCAGTTCGTCGAGATCCTTCGGCTCCGCCTTGCGCGTTTCCTTCGGCGGCGCGGCATTGGCGAAGGGCGAGAACATCTTCATCGCCTGCTGGAAGAGTTCCGTGTTGCGCCGTGTCGTTTCCTCGATGAGTGCCATGGGCACCTGGAGGTTCTTGGCGAGCGGCGTGTCGCCCAGCGCCTTGTTGATCTGCTCGCGCATCTGCGACTGCTGCTCGGTGAAGGCCTGCATCGAGTGCTCGAGATAACTCGGTACGACCATCTGCATCTGGTCGCCGTAATAGGAGATCAGCTGGCGCAGGAAAGAGATCGGCAAAAGCGTGTTGCCGGTCTTGGATTCCTGCTCGAAAATGATCTGGGTCAGCACCGAATGGGTGATGTCCTCGCCGGATTTCGCGTCCTGCACGGTGAAGTCCTCGCCCTTCTTCACCATGACCGCGAGATCGTCGAGCGTCACATAGGTGCTCGTGCCGGTGTTGTAGAGGCGCCGGTTCGCGTATTTCTTGATGACGATCTGACCGTCGTTCCTGGCCATTAGGGTCTCCTCATCCCCGTATTTCCATTTCTTTTTTGGTCCGGGGAGTATCGGCAAAAAGTCGGCGGCTGACAATCGAATTGTGCGATGCGGCGAGGAATGCTGCGCAACATGGATTTTCATGCTGCAGGTCCCGCGCATGAAATTTTAGCGGCACCGGATATCCCCGTTTGACTCTCCCCCTTCGCTTTGCCAGTTTCGATTTCGGGAGAACCGCCGGGCTCGCGCCGTTCGTGCGCCGGGGCCGGTTCCAGGACCGATAGCCCGGTCGCAGAATTGAGGAAGTACATCATGAGCACCCCGTCCATCGTCATCGCCAGCGCCGCCCGCACCGCGGTCGGATCGTTCAACGGCTCCTTCGCGAACACGCCCGCCCATGAACTCGGGGCAACGGCCATTTCGGCGGTTCTGGAACGCGCGGGCGTCGAGGCGGGCGAGGTCAACGAGGTGATCCTCGGTCAGGTACTGCAGGCCGGCG
The DNA here is from genome assembly GCF_022899935.1 of Shinella curvata. Lineage (GTDB taxonomy): Bacteria > Pseudomonadota > Alphaproteobacteria > Rhizobiales > Rhizobiaceae > Shinella > Shinella curvata. The sequence continues at coordinate 109,799 of NZ_JALJCJ010000007.1, read as the reverse complement.
AAGGCCAGAACCCGGCCCGCCAGGCCGCCATGAAAGCCGGCATTCCGCAGGACGCGACCGCCTGGACGATGAACCAGCTCTGCGGCTCCGGGCTTCGCGCCGTGGCGCTCGGCATGCAGCAGATCGCGACCGGCGATGCCGGCATCATCGTGGCCGGCGGCATGGAGTCCATGTCGATGGCGCCGCATTGCGCGCATCTGCGCGGCGGCGTGAAGATGGGCGATTTCAAGATGATCGATACGATGATCAAGGACGGCCTGACCGACGCCTTCTACGGCTATCATATGGGCATCACCGCCGAAAACGTCGCCAAGCAATGGCAGCTTTCGCGCGACGAGCAGGATGTCTTTGCCGTGGGCTCGCAGAACAAGGCCGAGGCCGCCCAGAAGGAAGGCCGCTTCAAGGATGAAATCGTTCCCTTCATCGTCAAGGGTCGCAAGGGCGATGTATCGGTCGATGCCGACGAATATATCCGCCATGGCGCCACGCTGGAGCAGATGACCAAGCTTCGCCCCGCCTTCGACAAGGAAGGTTCGGTCACGGCCGCCAACGCCTCTGGCCTCAACGACGGTGCTGCCGCCGCCCTTCTGATGAGCGAAGCCGAGGCGTCGCGCCGCGGTATCCAGCCGCTCGCCCGCATCGTGTCCTGGGCGACGGCCGGCGTCGATCCGAAGATCATGGGCACCGGGCCGATCCCGGCTTCGCGCAAGGCGCTCGAGCGCGCGGGCTGGAAGATCGGCGATCTCGACCTCGTCGAAGCCAACGAAGCCTTTGCCGCCCAGGCCTGTGCGGTTAACAAGGACCTCGGCTGGGATCCGTCGATCGTCAACGTCAACGGCGGCGCGATCGCCATCGGTCATCCGATCGGCGCGTCCGGCGCCCGCATCCTCAACACGCTCCTCTTCGAGATGAAGCGCCGCGGCGCCAGGAAGGGGCTTGCCACGCTCTGCATCGGCGGCGGCATGGGCGTGGCGATGTGCGTCGAGAGCCTGTAAGCATCGACTGACATTCTGCTTTGCCAGGACCTGCCGCCCGCGGGGCGTCGGGTCGACTCAAAAAACAGTATCAGGGGAGTGAGCCAGATGAGCAGGGTAGCGTTGGTAACGGGCGGATCGCGGGGCATCGGTGCGGCCATTTCGGTGGCGCTGAAGGCTGCGGGCTACAAGGTGGCTGCGAGCTATGCCGGCAATGACGATGCCGCCAATGCTTTCAAGGCGGAGACCGGCATTCCGGTCTACAAGTGGGACGTTTCGAGCTACGAGGCCTGTGTCGAGGGCATCGGCAGGGTGGAGGCCGATCTCGGACCCGTCGACATTCTCGTCAACAATGCCGGCATCACCAAGGACGCGATGTTTCACAAGATGACGCCCGACCAGTGGGGTGCCGTCATCAACACGAACCTGACGGGTCTCTTCAACATGACCCATCCCGTATGGACCGGCATGCGCGACCGCAGCTTCGGACGCGTCATCAACATCTCCTCGATCAACGGCCAGAAGGGCCAGATGGGCCAGGCGAACTATTCCGCCGCGAAGGCCGGCGACCTCGGTTTCACCAAGGCGCTCGCCCAGGAGGGTGCCGCCAAGGGCATCACGGTCAACGCCATTTGCCCCGGCTATATCGGCACGGAAATGGTGCGCGCCATTCCCGAAAAGGTATTGAACGAGCGGATCATCCCGCAGATCCCGGTCGGCCGCCTCGGCGAACCGGAGGAGATCGCCCGCATTGTCGTCTTCCTCGCCTCCGACGACGCCGGTTTCATCACTGGCTCGACCATCTCGGCGAACGGCGGACAGTTCTTCGTCTGACGCGCATCGGAAAAACGGAACACGGCGCCCTCGGGCGCCGTTTTCATATGGTATCATGAGAAGAAGCGAGGGTGCCATGAAACAGGAAAAGCTCGATGACGCAGCAATCGCCGAGGCGCTGGCGGCACTCGACGGCTGGATCCGTGCCGACGACGGCATCGCCATCGAAAAGACGTTCAAGTTCAAGAGTTTCCGCGAGGCTTTCGGCTTCATGACGGAGGGAGCGCTGGCCGCGGAGAAATTTAATCACCATCCCGAATGGTTCAACGTCTACAACCGCGTCGACGTGCGGCTCACCAATCACGATGCCGGCGGCCTGACCGATCTCGATTTCAAACTGGCGGCGGCGATGGAGAAGGCGGCGGCATCTCGCACGAAGAGTTGAAGGCGCGTGAAGCCATCCCCATATGTTTTGGCGCCGGGCTTTGCCGGCGCTGCCACCCAAGGGAGGCCTGAATGGATGATGTGAAGATCGGCGAGATCCTTCTGCCTGGAGACCCGGACGAGCAGGAGCGTCAAGAAGGCCGCGTGAAGAAGCGGTTCTGGCCGGTTTTGAAGCGCGCGATGCGGCAGGTGCCGTTCTCACGCGATCTTGTCGCATCCTACTATTGCGCGCTCGACCCGCGCACGCCGGCAAAGGTGCGCGGCATCCTGCTTGCAGCGCTTGCCTATTTCGTGCTGCCGCTCGACGGTATCCCGGATGTCTTCGCCTTTGTCGGCTTTTCCGACGACATTGCGGTCCTCACCGCCGCCTTCGCCGCCATCCGTGGCCATGTCCGAGAGGACCACTACAGATCGGCTGACAAGGCGCTTGCGGACGAGCCGGGCATGCAGCCTGCGGGTTAAGGTGGTTGTGCTGGTTTGTCCCACACCTCTGTGGGTCAAATTCTTGCCCTAATCGTTGTGCCATTAGTGGGTTTCGACGGGTTCTATCTCACCAAATGGGGACTGGACATGCCCGCCTTTCACGGCAAGGGCAGTAGCGGTTTTCAACGCCAATTTGTCCCGGTGCGGCACGGAAGACCTTTGGAAATTGGGTGCATGTTGACGGTTTGGTAACCTGAATTAAGTCAAAATGAACCAGATCGTCATCATGCAAGGCCGAGACCGGATGGAAGGCGCCCGCCTTCGACCGGCAATCACTGGCAAGACAACCGGCAGGAAAACATGTTCGTAAGAAAGCTCGCAACCGCACTCGCCCTCGTCATCGCGACCGCAGGCGTTGCCTCGGCCCAGTCGCCGACGCGCATTCAGCAGTTCAACGCCTGGGGTGCCTATTCCTACCAGGCGAATGGCGGCAAGGTCTGCTACGTTCTTTCCGTGCCGAAGGAAAAGACGCCTCCCGGCGTTGATCACGGCGATGTCTTCTTCCTCGTTTCGCAGCGCCCGGGCCAGAACATCAGCTATGAGCCGCAGGCGATGATGGGCTATCCGCTGCAGGAAAACTCCAAGGTCAACGTCGTCATCGACGGACGCACCTTCGTGATGTTCACCAAGGGCAACTCGGCCTGGGTGGAAAACGCCGCCGAAGAGCCCGCGCTCGTCAACGCCATGAAGACCGGCAAGGACATGCAGGTGCAGGCGAAGTCGCGTCGCGGCACCGGCACGGCCTATTCCTATTCGCTCTCGGGGATTTCGGCTGCGTTGAAGCAGATCGAAGGCTGCCGCTGAGGCACGCACCCATTCACAGCAAAAAGGCCGGCGCAATGCCGGCCTTTTCCGTTTTGAGGGTGGAGTCTTCCATGAAAACCCTTCTGTTGCTGCGTCATGCAAAATCCGCCTGGCCGGAGGGCGTCGACGATCATGAACGTCCGCTTGCCGACCGCGGTCGCCGAGATGCGCCGCGCATCGGCGCCTACATCGCCGAGGCGGGTCTGTGGCCGGATTTTGCGCTGGTCTCGTCCGCGCGGCGAACGCTGGAAACCTGGGCGCTCGTCGAGCCGGCGCTTGGCAAGGCGTGCCCGTCCCGAACCGTATCTTCGATCTACGAGGCAGAGCCGGCAGCCATTCTGGCGGCGATTCACACGGCTCCCCAGCGAAGCGAAACCTTGCTCGTCATCGGGCACAATCCAGGCTTCGAGGATCTGGCGGCGATGCTGGCGCCGGCCGGGAATGCGCATGCGATCGGCCAGCTCAAGACGAAATACCCGACGGCAGGGCTGGCGGTGATCGGCTTCGATGTGGGGCGGTGGAGCGATGTCGTGCCTGGAGCCGGGACGCTCGATACGTTCGTGACGCCGAAGACGCTGCCATAGGCGCAACAAACACCATCCCGTTACGGGCTTCTATCAGAAAATGTGATTGATGAAGCTTGATCCAAGAATTGATCTGAAGGGCCGTTTTGCCTAGAAACGCCCTGAAATCATTCTAGGGAAACCCTTCATGCGTCAACTTCTCCTCGCTTTCGCGGCCACGCTCGCGATTTCGCTTCCCGCCCAGGCTGAAGACGTCACGGTTGCCGTGACCGCCATCGTCGAGCATCCCGCACTCGATGCGGCCCGTGATGGCGTCAAGGAGGCGCTTGAGGCGGCCGGCTACAAGGAAGGCGAGAACCTGAAGTTCATTTACGAGTCGGCGCAGGGCAATCCTGCGACGGCCGCGCAGATCGCCCGCCAGTTCGTCGGCGAAGGCCCCTCCGTGATCGTTCCGATCTCCACGCCCTCGGCGCAGGCCGTCGTCTCCGCGACCAAGGACATTCCAGTCGTCTTCACGGCGGTATCGGACCCGCTCGGCGCGCAGCTGGTCACCGACATGGACAAGCCGGGCGGCAATGTCACGGGTCTTTCCGACCTGTCGCCGGTCGCCGAGCACCTGGCGCTGATCAAGGAAATCCTGCCGAACGCCAAGACGATCGGCTTCCTGTACAATTCCGGTGAAGCCAACTCCGTGTCGCTGCTTGCCGTTCTGAAGGCCGAAGCCGAAAAGGCCGGCCTGACGGTCGTCGAATCCGCTGCCACCAAGTCGGCTGAAGTGCAGGGTGCGGCGCGCGCCCTCGTCGGTCGTGCCGATGCGATCTACGTGCCGACGGACAACACGATCATTTCCGCGCTCGAAGGTGCCGTCGCCGTTGCCGAAGAGGCGAAGCTTCCGCTCTTCACCGCCGATACGGATTCCGTTTCGCGCGGCGCCGTCGCAGCACTCGGCTTCAACTACAAGGACGTCGGCAAGCAGACGGGTGAAATCGTCGTGCGCATCCTCAAGGGCGAAAACCCGGGCGATATCGCCGTGAAGGTTGCTGCCGGCACCGACCTCGTTGTCAACAAGGGCGCTGCCGCAAAGATGGGTGTCACCCTGCCGGAAGCCCTCGTCGGCCGTGCGACCCGCGTGATCGAATAATCAGGGTTCCAGACATTTCCAATCGGGATCAACCGCTGCCGGATCGCCCGGCGGCGGTTGATCTGTTAAAAAGGCCCTGCCGCCAAACGGGCGGAATGGGTAAAAGAGAAAGCCGAAAACCGTGAGCCTGATTGCCTTCTGGGGTGCCGTCGAACTGGGGTTGGTCTATGCCTTCGTCGCCGTTGGCGTTTACCTCGCCTTCCGCGTGCTGGATTTTCCGGATCTGACGGTGGACGGGTCCTTTCCGCTCGGCGCTGCCGTCACGGCCGTCCTGATCATCGCGGGTGTCAACCCCTGGCTTGCCGCATTCGTAGCCATGCTGGCGGGTGCCGGTGCCGGTCTCGTCACGGCGATGCTCAATGTGCGCTTCCGCATCCTGAACCTGCTCGCCTCGATCCTGACGATGATCGCGCTCTTTTCGGTCAATCTGCGCGTCATGGGCAAGCCGAACGTCGCCCTGATCAATGCAGAGACGATGCTGAGCCCCTTCTTTGGCCTGGGCCTGCGCGATTTCTACGTGCGCCCGCTTTTCATCGGTGTTCTCGTCGTCGTCGCCGTGATCCTCGTATGGCGGTTCCTTGAAAGCGACGCCGGCCTGTCGATGCGCGCGACCGGGGCGAATGCCCGCATGGCCCGTGCCCAGGGCGTCGATACCAATCGCCAGATCTATCTCGGCATTGCGCTCTCGAACGCGCTCGTCGCGCTCGGCGGCGCGCTTTTTGCCCAGACGAACGGCTTTGCCGACGTCACCTCCGGTGTCGGGACCATCGTCGTCGGCCTCGCTGCCGTCATCATCGGCGAGACGCTTTTTGGCACACGCGGTATTTTGATGGCCTTGATCGGCTGCGTGTTGGGCTCGATCCTCTACCGCATCGCCATCCAGCTCGCGCTGTCCTCCGATGTGCTCGGCCTTCAGGCCTCAGACCTTAACTTCGTGACGGCGCTGCTCGTCACCGTGGCGCTCGTCCTGCCGCGCCTTCGCCGCGGGGGAACCGCCTGATGATCTCCGTTTCCGATATCAAGGTCACCTTCGGCAAGGGCACGCCCCTGCAGAAGCAGGCGCTGAACGGCATCAGCCTCACGATCGAAGAGGGACAATTCGTCACCGTCATCGGCTCCAACGGCGCCGGCAAGTCGACGCTGCTCGGGGTTCTCGCCGGGGACGTCATCGCGACCGAGGGACAGGTGAAGATCGGCTCGGCCGATGTCACCCGACAGGGCACGGCCGCCCGTGCTGGCCGCGTTGCCCGCGTTTTCCAGGATCCGCTGACGGGAAGCTGCGGTGCGCTCTCCATCGAGGAGAACCTGGCGCTCGCCGCTCGCCGCGGTGAACGTCGTGGCCTGTCTTCGGCGCTTGGCCCGCAGCGCCGCGCGCATTTCCGCGAGCGCATCGCCGAGCTGAACCTCGGCCTGGAGAACCGCATGCGCGACCGCATGGACCTGCTGTCCGGTGGCCAGCGCCAGGCCGTCTCGCTCGTCATGGCAACGCTTGCCGGTTCCGAGGTGCTGCTGCTCGACGAGCATACGGCAGCGCTTGATCCTGGTATGGCGGAGTTCATCATGAACCTCACCCAGAAGATCGTCTCCGAACGCAAGCTGACCACGCTGATGGTGACGCATTCCATGCGCCAGGCACTCGACTACGGTCACCGTACCGTCATGTTGCACGGCGGCGAGATCGTGCTGGACGTAGCGGGCGACAATCGCCGGACCCTGCAGGTTGAAGACCTCATCGCCATGTTCCGCAAAATGCGCGGCGAGATGCTGGATGATGATGCCCTGCTGATCGGCTGAAACCGTCACATCATGTCACAATCAGATGAAAGCCGGCTACCTGTGCAGCCGGCTTTCGTCGTTATATGGCTTTTTTACAATGGCTTAGCCGAGAGCCCCAGAGGCGGGAGCCGTTGCAACAAAGGTGCAACAAAACTGTCGCAGACCGTCGCTATAGAGGAGCCTTCCTGAAGAGCGAAAACGCGGCGTTACGCCGCTCTAGAGGGCGAATTGTGATGCACGCTACGGTATTGGAAGCGCTGAGGGCGGTTTACAGGTTTGCGCGCATTCCTCTGGACAGGTTTCGTTCGCTTGGGGAGCCGCTGCGTGTCCTGTTCGTGCGCAAGGCTCCGAAGGAAGTTCTGCTGCAATACTTTCCCGGTGAACGCGTGCGCTCGCGGAACGGCGTGCCATCCCGGTCGGAGTTCTACACGAAGTGGGCACCCTGGCTGCTGGCGGACCGCCGGTCGCGCATCTATTATGCAGGTAGCCCCCTTCCGCGCTTCATTCAGGCATTCTGCACGCGCTTCCGCATTCCCACCGTTGATCTCGTACAGACCCGGCCTGATATTCCGAGGAGCTTCCTGACGGTCCCACCGTCCGGTTCGCGCGCATCGACGGACGCCGAACGCTCCATTCCGTCGTGGTTCCAATCCCGCCCGACCCTTCATACCAAGATGGCGCTGGCATCGGGCAAGCCGGTCTTCCTCTACGTTCCCTGGATTGCCGAACACGGCGATGCCCTGGTGAGCCGCATCGAGGATCCGGCCTACGAGATCCTGCCCTTCGACATCATGAAAGACGTCGACAACAACGAGAACCGCCGGCGTATCCTGAGATTTGCGCGCTCCAATCCCGATCTCTACCGCCAGATGGTGGTGCGCCGCCTCGTGCCGATTCGCGCGTCCATCGCGGGCGTGATCGTGACGTTCGATTGGGCGCCGGTCATGCGGATCATCGTGAGCGTCTGCCAGGAGCTTGGCATTCCGACGATCCTCATTCCCCATGAATCTGTCTTCGTTGACCGGAGCAAATATTACTGGGATCCCTCCAGCCATGCATCGATCCCGCTTTCGGATGTCATCCTCGGATGGGGCAGCCTGCAGAAGGAGATTTTTGTCGAGCGCGGTTATCCCGAAGAGCGGTTCCAGATCGTGGGCGCGCCGAAGTTCGATACCTATTTCGACTATGCGCCGATGCTGACGCGGGTGCAGTTCGCGACGCTGTTCGGCCTCAATCCCGATAAGAAGATCATTCTTTTCGCTTCGCAGCCGCTGGATTCGCAGCTCGATACCGCCAAGGCGCGCGAATCGCAAAGGGCCGCCATCGCTGACCTGTTGCGCTATTGTGAAGCCAACGACGCCCAGCTTATCGTCCGCCTGCCGCCCTCCAAGGACGACATTCTCGGTCTCGTGCTCAGAAACGCGATGCTGCAATCCAACTATGCGGCCTTTGACGATGCGACCTGTTACCTTGTCGCCCCGGAAGAAGCGCTTTTCCATTGCGATGTCGTGACGTCGGTGAACAGCACGATGCTGTTCGAGGGGCTGTTGCTCGGGCGTTGCGCGCTGTCACTGAAATATGTCGAATTCGCACAGTTCTGGGACCAGGCCGGTATCCCGGTGGTCCGCTCGCTGGAGGAGGCTACGCCGGTTCTCGACCGGATGCTTACGGGACGCTGGGAGCGCGACGAGGACGGAATGAAATGGGCGGCCGACATGTTCGGCGTCGGCGCGTTCGATGGCCAGGCAGCGCCCCGTATCCGCACCTTCCTGTCGGATATGGTTTCGGGCAAGGCAACACTCGCGGCCGCCCCGACGCCCATGCAGAAGCTCGCTTCGGGGCAGATGCTGGATGTCGCTGCCATCGACAGCGACGAGGAGGTTCTCGGCACGGCCCATTACTTCCTGCCGAAACTGCTCAACATTCGCGCGCTGAAAAGCAGTCTCGCGAAGAACATGCTTGAAATGGCCTCGGTCGAGGTGTTTTTCCAGGTGGGCCTGAAGGGAAGGGATGCCAAGGAGCAGCAGCGCATGGCGCGGCTTCTCGGCAAGCCGGTCGTGGTCGTAGAGGAGGGGTTCATCCGCTCCCTGAGCACGGGTATCGCCAGCGAGCCGGCGCTTTCCGTGATCGTCGACGACACGACCGCGCACTACGACGCGACACGGCAGTCCGGTCTGGAGCGGGCACTCGAGCATGGCCGCGACATTGGTAACCTCGAGCGCCGGCGCGCACTGGCGGCCATCCGGCAGGTGGTGGAGGCCCGCATATCGCGATACAACCACGCACCTGACGTCCCCCTTCATGTCGGGCGGCCCGGCCGCGCAAAGCTCCTCGTCATCGACCAGCGCTATGGCAATGAGTCGGTCGAGTTCGGCCTTGCCGACGAACGCACCTTCGAGCGGATGCTGCAGGAAGCGATTGCCAATTATCCCGAGCACGACATCGTCGTCAGCGGCTATGTCGATCCGACCGGCCGGGGCAAGGTGGGATATTTCGACAAGAACCTGGCGCAGGTGCCGGCGCAGGATCGGCACAGGGTCTTCTTCATCCAGGAAGACCGCAATCCCTATGCATTGATCGATCTCGCCGAAATCGTTTTCGTCGTCTCGTCGCTGACCGGTTTCGAGGCGCTGATGGCCGGCCGTCAGGTTCATTGTTACGGCGCGCCCTTCTATTCGGGCTGGGGCGTGACCACGGATCACTGCGCAACCGGGCGGCGCAGCCGCAGGCGCACCATCGAGGACATCTTCCACTTTGCGTATATCGAGGCGTCGCGCTATGTGAATCCGCAGACCAACGAGCGCGTCGAGGTCGAGGAACTCGTCGATTTCGTAAGCCGGAAGAAAGCCGAGCTTGCCACCGCCGAAAGGTCCCTGCCGGCCCGCCTGGCGGAGCCGCGGAGCCTTGCGGCGCTCAGTGCCTGATGCTGTGCGTCACCGCGCCTGCGTAAACAGGATCTTTGCCGCGAAAACCGAAAAGACACCGGCGAAGGTGTAGTCGATGCCGCGCAGGATTTTCGGGTTTCGCTGCAGCCAGACGGCGAGCTTGTCGGCGGCGAGGATGACGGTCATGTTTACGGGCATGCCGATGGCGATGAAGAGCAGGCCGAGCACAATCAGCTTGCCGGTGACGTCGGGATCGCCTGCCGATATGAACTGCGGCAGGAAGGTCATGAAGAAGATGATGACCTTCGGATTGAGCAGATTGACCCAGAAACCGGTCGAGATGTTGTTGAGGGTCGTACCGCGGGGGCCGGTTGCGGTTCTGACGGTCAGGCTCGATCCGAAACGGATGGCCTGAACGGCAAGCCAGAGCAGATAGGCTGCGCCGCCGGTTTTCAGGATCAGGAAGGCCGTCGGCGAGGCGGTGATGAGCGCGGAAACGCCGAAAGCGACGAGCAGCGTGTGCACGACGATGCCGAGGCTGGTGCCGATCACCACATAGAGTGCCGGGCCGCGGCCCTGCGACAGTGCCCGGCTGATCGACAGCGTCATGTCGGGGCCCGGTGTCATCGCAAGCAGAAGGCTTGCGGCGGTGAAGGCGAGCAGTGTTGCAAGCGTGGGCAGGTAGTCCATGGCAAATCCCCGAAAGCCGATTTTGGCCGAAATATCGTTCGGTCCTAAGCCGGCTTCCGGACAATTGCCAATCAAGCTTTGTGATGGGCGGTCATCAGTCTTCCAGGAAGGTTCGGAAGGCCTCGGAATAGTCCTTGTGCCAGCGTGAGAGTGGCGGGCGATTCTCGATGACGTCGCCGATCGCCCAGGCCATGCGGCGCTCATCGAGCGCGCGGGGCACGTCGTTGTCGGGGCACAGGATGTAGAAATCGCCGCGGGCGAGGCTCTCCAGCATGAAATCGACGGTCTGGGCCGGCGTCCAGGCCGCATCCGGTTTTTCCGTGCGGTCGCCCTTGGTCAGTGCCGTATAGACGAAGCCGGGGATGAGGAGATGGGCCGAGAGCTTCGCGCCTTCGGTGTTGCGCAGTTCGTGCTGCAGCGCCTCGGTGAAGACTTTCACGCCAGCCTTTGAGACGTTGTAGGCGGGATTGCCGGGCGGCGTGGTGATGCCCTGCTTGGAGCCGGTATTGATGATGAGGCCGGGCTCGCCATGGGTCAGCATGTTCGGCCCGAAGACCTGCGTGCCGTGGATGACGCCCATCAGGTTGACCGCAAAAATGTGATCCCAGTTGGCTTCAGCGCTGAAGACCGAGGTATCCGGCTGGATGCCGGCATTGTTCATGAGCACATGCACGCGTCCGAAGCGTTGTAGAACCGCGCGTTCCAGCGCCTCCAGCTCGTGGCGATGGGCGACGTCCGCTTCCACCGCCATGACATTGGCTTCGCCGGCGATGGCTTCGAGTTCGAGACGGGCTTCGCCCAGCCGGTCGCCGCCGAGATCGGCGATCGCGACGGACATGCCGGCCTCCGCAAAGCGTCGCGCGGCGGCAAGCCCGATGCCGGAGGCGCCGCCGGTGACGACGGCGACGTTGTCCTTTTTGATGATATCCTTAAGGTCGGTCATGGGGTCATCCCCTTCCATGGTCCAGTCTTGCGCAATATGGGGTCGCCCGCGTCGGCGTCAAACCCTGCTTGCGGCAGGATGCGACGGTGCTCACCCTTGCGCCGCGCGCCAATCTCGCTAAAAGTGCCCGCGATACCGGGCCTTCGCGGGTTTGCCGCGTCCCTCATGCAACGGACCTCATCATCATGGCATCACATAAAGACGTGAAGAAAGTCGTTCTCGCCTATTCCGGCGGCCTCGACACCTCGATCATCCTGAAGTGGCTTCAGACCGAACTCAACGCCGAAGTCGTGACCTTCACGGCCGATCTCGGCCAGGGCGAAGAGCTCGAGCCGGCGCGCAAGAAGGCCGAGATGCTCGGCATCAAGGAGATCTTCATCGAGGACGTGCGCGAGGAATTCGTGCGCGATTTCGTCTTCCCTATGTTCCGCGCCAATGCGGTCTATGAGGGCGTCTATCTGCTCGGCACGTCGATCGCCCGCCCGCTGATTTCAAAGCATCTGATCGAGATCGCCGCCAAGACCGGCGCCGACGCCATCGCGCATGGTGCGACCGGCAAGGGCAACGACCAGGTCCGCTTCGAGCTTTCGGCCTACGCGCTGAACCCCGACATCAAGATCATCGCCCCCTGGCGCGACTGGACGTTCAAGAGCCGCACGCATCTGCTCGAATTCGCCGAGCAGCACCAGATCCCGGTCGCCAAGGACAAGAAGGGCGAAGCGCCGTTCTCCGTCGACGCCAACCTGCTGCACTCCTCGTCCGAGGGCAAGGTGCTGGAAGACCCGGCCGTCGAGGCCCCCGAATACGTGCATATGCGCACCATTTCGCCGGAAGCGGCCCCCGACAAGGCGACCATCATCAAGGTCGGTTTCGAACGTGGTGATGCCGTCTCGATCAACGGCGTGCGCATGTCGCCGGCGACGCTACTGGCCGCGCTCAACAACTATGGCCGCGACAACGGCATCGGCCGGCTCGATCTCGTGGAAAACCGCTTCGTCGGCATGAAGTCGCGCGGCGTCTACGAGACGCCCGGCGGCACAATCCTGCTCGCCGCCCACCGCGCCATCGAATCCATCACGCTCGACCGCGGTGCCGCGCACCTGAAGGACGAGCTGATGCCGCGTTACGCCGAACTGATCTATTACGGCTTCTGGTTCTCGCCGGAGCGTGAAATGCTGCAGGCGCTGATCGACAAGAGCCAGACGCATGTCGAGGGCGAAGTGACGCTGAAGCTCTACAAGGGCAATGTCATGGTCATCGGCCGAGAATCGGACAAGTCGCTCTATTCCGACAAGCTCGTCACCTTCGAGGACGACCAGGGCGCCTACGACCAGAAGGACGCTGCCGGCTTCATCAAGCTGAACGCGCTGCGCCTGCGCACGCTGGCCGCCCGCAACAAGCGCGGCTGATCGGGACGATACGAATGAAAAGGCCCGCTGCTGGAAACGGCAGCGGGCCTTTTTGCGTTTGAAGGCACGTTTCTTGTGTAAGGCAACGCCACACACTTCTCGTCATCCTCGGGTCAAGCCCGAGGATGACGGCAGAGAGGAGGCGGGGTCTCGCCCACGTATCGTGTTGGCGGCTACTCCGCCGGCTCCGTCGCAAGCTGCGCCTCGCGGCTGCACACCGCGCGGTACCAGACATACGAGAGGATCGCCATCAGGCCCATCAAGGGGATGATCGTGCCGAAGGCGAAGAGCGGCATGCCGATGGCGGCGGCGATCAGGCCGGCAAGGAAGCCGGAGCCCATCTGGATGAAACCCATGGCGGCGGATGCGGAACCGGCGATATGCGGGAAGGGCTCCATGGCGGCCGTCATCATGTAGGGCATGACGAAGGCGATACCGAAGGCATAGAGGCCGACCGGCCCCATGACGCTGATGAAGGTCGGGGTCTCCAGGAGATGCGAGGCAAGCGCGATGAAGATGCTGGCGACGCCGATGAAGGAAAGGCCGGCCGGCACGAGCCGGTCGGGCGCGAATGTGCGCATCAACAGGCGTACCGCGACGGTGCCGGCGAAGAAGAAGCCCGATTGCATCAGCATGCCGACGCCGAACTGGGTCGGCGTCAGGCCGACGCGATCGATCAGCACGAAGGGCAGCATGGTCGCCTGGCCGTAGAGTGCGCCGACGGCGCCGGCCATGACCAGCGTGGCGGAGATGAAACGGCTGCTCGATGCAAGTTCGCCATAGCCGCGCAGGATCGGTCCGATATGGCCCTTGGCCGAATCGGGTACCGTCGTCTCGCTCATGCAGAAATAGACCGCGCCGCAGGCGGCGAGCGCAAAACCCACCATCAGGAAGAAAATCGACTGCCAGCCGAACAGGCCGAGCGCGAAGCCGCCGAGCGTCGGCGAGACCGCTGGGCCGATGGCAAGCATCATACCCACCATATTCATGATGCGGGCGGCTTTGGTGCCGGTGAACTGGTCGCGCACGATGGCGCGCGAGACGGTCATGCCGACGGAGGCGCCGATGCCCTGCACGAGGCGGCCGGCAAGCAGCACGCCGACGGATGGCGCGAAGGCGGCCATCAGGCTGCCGAGGAGGTAGACGGACATGAAGATCAGCGTCGTCTTGCGCCGCCCGAGCACATCGGACGTGGTGCCGGACACCAGCTGGGCCAGCGCGAAACCGGCGAAATAGAGCGACAGCGTCAGCTTGATCGCCGATTCCGTGGAGGAGAAGGCATGCACCAGCTGCGGCATGGCCGGCGTATAGAGCGCCATGGAGACCGGGCCGAGCGCCACGAGGAAGGCGGCGATGATGCTGGTGCGCCGTTCGCTCATGCGCGGCAATGTCATTGCGCCAATTCCTTCACGAGGGCCAGTGCTGCGCTGTCCTCTTCCAGGGCGCACAGATTGGCGCGCAGCCGCTTCAGCTTTTCGCGCATGGCCTCGAGATCCTGTTCGCCGATACCGCTCGTCACATGCTGCATCAGACCGATCTGCTCGTCGCGGATATCGTCGATGAGGGGAATGGCGGCCGGTGTCGTGTAGATCAGCTTGGCGCGGCGATCGGATGGATCCGGGCGGCGCTCGATGAAGCCGAGGCTTTGCAGGCGGTCCAGATAGGTCGAAAGCGTCATCGGCTCGATGCCCATGCGCTGGGCGATGTCGAGCTGGCGGCTACCCTCAAGCGTGGCGATACGCACGAGCGTGCGCGCCTCCCCGGGGGTCAGGCCGAGGCCGGCGGTGGCGATGCGGCGTTCGAAGGCGCTGCGCAGCATGCGGGCAACGTCGATAAGGACGAAACCGAGGGCGTCGGGATCGGGGCGTGAGGGCATGTTCACTTTCTGGCTTATTATAAGTTTAGCTTACTATGCCTTGCCGGAATGAACAACTGTCAAGCTGGCGCCGCAATGCATGGCTGCCTTGCGAAAGGACGAATCCGCCCCTTGACGAAACCGGTGGCAAAGACTGGAATGCCGGGAAATTCTCGGGGACACTTTAATGACCGGTTCGATGCTGTTCGGCGCCTTCATGGCTGCGCTTCTCTATGTGCTTATTCCTGGGCCGGCGTTTCTTGCGCTTCTCGGCATCGGGGCGGGGCAGGGGCGCAAGGCGGGCGCGCTTTTCATGGGCGGCCATCTCGCCGGCGACCTCTTGTGGTCGACGCTTGCGCTGGTCGCCATCGTTGGTGCCAAGACAATCGGTACGATGGTGTTCGATGTGCTCGGTCTGCTTTGCGGCTTCTATCTCGCCTGGATCGGCTGGTCGGCGCTGCGTGCCAAGCCGCGGCAGGATGGTGCCGCCGTCATGACCGTCGAGCGGCCGCTGCGCCGCGGCCTCGTCTTCGGCCTCACCAATCCCAAGGGCTATCCGGTGGCGCTCGCGACCTTCACGGCGCTGCTTGCCGGTTCGTCCAACGCGCTCGATTTCGACGCGCTGCCCGCCTTGCTCGGCGTGTCCTTCTTCGGCTTCCTGATGGCGGACGTCATTCTGATCGGCATCATCGGCGCGGGCATGGTGCGCCGCTTCTATCGCCGCCACGAGCTGGCGATCGTGCGCATGTCCGGCCTGCTCTTCATGGGCTTTGCCGTTCAGGCCGTCTGGCACGCCGCACCGGGCCTGCTGGGCTGGCGCAAACCCTAGACGGTGCCTGGGAAGCGGATCGTCACACGAAGACCCCGGTCGTTCGCACCGCTTTCCAGCGCCATCGTGGCCTCGAACAGCGCAGCGATCTCCTCGACGATGGGCAAGCCGAGACCCATGCCGGGCGCGTCGCGATGCTCGCCGCGCGAAAAGCGCTGGCGCACGAGGTTGCGACGCTCGGGTGGGATGCCGGGACCGTTGTCCTCGACGGTGAGGAGCACGGCATCGCCGGTCTGGCGCACGCTGACCGTCACTTCCGCGCCGGGGCCGGCATAGGCAAGCGCGTTTTCCACGAGGTTGCGCAGCAGTTCGCCGAAGAGCAGCGGCTCGGCACGGGCGAAGGCGGGGCTGTTCCCCTCGTAGCCGAGATCGATGCCGGCTTCCGCGGCGGACGGCACGCGATCGGCCGTCAACTGTTGGGCGAGTGCCGCGATATCGATCGGGGCCGGTTTCTGGGGTTCGTTGGAGCCAGCGGCATCGATCTTCGCCATCAGCAGCAGTTGGGCAAGAATACGCTCGGCATGCGCCACGGCGGCGTCACCCTTGCGCGCGGCTTCCTGCGCTTCCTCCAGCGTATTGGCGCGGCTGGCGAGCGCCAGCTGTGTGCGGATGATGGCGAGCGGTGTTCGGAGCTGGTGGCTGGCATTGCCGGAAAAATGCCGGAGTGCATCGAGTGCCGCTTGCAGGCGCACCATGAAGGAGTTGACGGTCACGACGAGGCCCTGCACCTCGTTCGGCACGCGCTGCTCGATCGGGTGCAGGTCGTTCGGATTGCGCTCGGCAATGGCGTCACTCAGCCGGTAGAGCGGGCGCAGCGACACCGTGACGGCGATCCAGACGATGGTGGCCGCACCGGCGATCATCATGGCAAGCCGCAGCGCCGAGCGCAGCAGGATCGCCTGCGCCAGCTGGCGACGGGCGATGGTGGTCTCGGCAACCGTTACGGCGAAGGGCACGGAATTGATGCCGGTCGAGGCGGACCGCTGCAGCACGGCGATGCGGATCGGCTCACCGCGGAAGGTGGCGTCCCGATAGGCGGTCGGCTGGCCCTGCATGTCGGCGATGGTGGGCAAGGTCTGGTAACCGGTTATGAACTGGCCGGGCGGGCCGTCGACCCGGTAGAAAACCCGGTCCTGCGCTGCCGAGGTCAGCATTTCCAGCGCGACATAGGGAATATCGACTTCCAGCACGCCGTTTTCCGTCACCACCACGCGCTCCGCGATGGCAAGCGCCGATCCGGCCAACACGCGGTCGGATACGGCATTGGCGGTCTTCACGGCCTCGCGCCAGGTATCGATGAGCGCAACGACGCCGATCACCGCCGTAGAGACGAGCAGCCAGGCGAGCAGGCGGCGGCGCAGCGAGGAGGCCGGAGGGAAGGTCAAGCCGCACTCGCCTTGTCGAGATAATAACCAATGCCGCGCGCGGTGCGCACGGTCAGACCGTGCGGTGCGAGACGCTTCCTGAGCCGGCTAACATATTGTTCGATGGCATTGGCGGAGAGGTCGTCGTCGAAGGCGGCAAGCGACTGCATGATCGCTTCCTTGGCAACCACCTTTCCGGCGCGCATGAAGAGGATTTCCAGGAGGCCGACTTCGCGGGCCGGGATATCGAGCGGGGCACCGTCGGCGGAGAAGGTGCGCGAATTGAGATCGAGCGCGATGGCGCCATAGGTGATCGCCGCGGAGCGCAGGCCGGCCTGCCGGCGCAGCAGCATGCGTACACGCGCCTCGAATTCCGAGATGTCGAACGGCTTGATCATGTAGTCGTCGGCGCCGAGATCGAGGCCGCGCACCCGCTCTTCCGGGGCGCCGCGCGCCGTCAGGATCAGCACGGCGGCCTTGCTCTGGCGCGCGCGCATGGCGCGCAGCACGTCGAGCCCGTCCATTTCGGGCAAGGTCAGGTCGAGGATGACGAGATCGAAATTTTCCGATGCGATCGCCGCATCGGCAGATGCGCCGTCGCGCACCACGTCGACGGCGTGGCCGGTCCCCTTGAGGATGGCGAATAGGCCATCCGCCAGAGCTTCGTTGTCCTCCACCAGTAGAATGCGCAAGCGTCCGGTCCTCCCGCCGAAACCTTAGCGGTGGCGAGCGCACTTGTGAACGGGCCTGCGCTTTGGCAAGCTCGCATCATGCGCTTTGTCCTCACGCTTCTTCTCCTGCTCGCCGCGCCGCTTGCCGCCTTCGCCAATGTGACGCTTTACCCGGCCGGTGACGGCAATGTCGCCGCGTCTGTTCTCGTCGTCTATTCCTCGCTCGACGAGCCGCTTGCCCGGCCCATGATCCGGGGGTTCCAGGCGGCCAATCCGGATGTCGCCGTGCGCTACGAGGAAATGCTGACCGGCGAGGTGCATGACCGCATCGTGCGCGAGACCGATGCCGGCGAGAAAACGGCGGACTTCGCCTTCTCCTCGGCGATGGACCTTCAGGTGAAGCTGAGCAATGACGGCTACGCCCAGCGCAGCGATCTGCCGATGAGCGAGCGCTGGCCGCAATGGGCAAACTGGCGCAACACGGCTTACGCGCTGACCTTCGAGCCCGCCGTCTTCGTCTACCACAAGCCGAGCTTCAAGGGGCGCAAACCGCCCGCCTCGCGGGCGGAGTTCGTGGAGTATCTCAAGAGCGAGGGCGAGAAGGTTTTCGGCCGCATCGGCACCTATGACATAGAGCGCTCCGGCGTCGGCTTCCTTTTCATGGCGCGTGACCAGGAGCAGTTCGGCGATATCTGGACGGTGATCCAGGCGATGGGGGCTGCCGGCGTCAAACTCTATTCGACGAGTTCGGCGATCCTTGAACGTGTCGCCGACGGGCGCTTCGTTCTCGGCTACAACATTCTCGGTTCCTATGCGGCGGACTGGGCCTCGCGCGATCCGAATGTCGGCATCATCCTGCCGAAGGACTACACGGTCGTCATGTCGCGTATCGGGCTTGTGCCGCAGGCGGCTGCATCTCCCGAACTCGGCCGGCGCTACCTCGCCTTCTTCATGTCGAAGGAGGGCCAGGAGATTCTGTCGCGCGAATTGCAGATCGCCGCCGTCAGCCCCGAAGTCTCCGGCTCCAATACGGCGCGCACGATGAACGCGCTGCTCGGAGCGCAGCTCAAGCCCGTGCCGGTCAGCCCCGGCCTCATGGTCTATCTCGACCAGGTGAAACGGGCGCGGCTGATTGCGCGCTGGAATGAAGTTCTGCGGATGCAATAACCCGTTTTACGCCTCGACAACGCGCATCCGCGCCCCATGTCAGTTAGATGTCAGCTTCTTGTGCTGGTTTAGGGGTCTTCATCGTCCGTGGAGGCGGACGGAAGACCGGGAGGAGACTTCAGCCGATACGTTTTGCGCCCGCGAACCCAGCGTTCGTGCCGGTGCGGCTGACCATCCTCCCGTCACAGGCAACGACGCGCGAACAATCGCGCCTGACGGAGGACAGACCTTTGAAACATTTCTTCCTGGCATCCCTTATCGCCGGCGCGATGGCGCTTCCGGCCCTTGCCGCGGACTATACGATCATCGCGCCGGCCGGCCCCGGCGGCGGCTGGGACCAGACGGCCCGCTCGATCCAGACCGTTCTGCAAGATGAGAAGATTTCCGGCAGCGTGCAGGTGGTGAACGTTCCGGGTGCCGGCGGCACGATCGGCCTTGCCCAGTTCGCCAGCCAGAACAGCGGCAACCCCAACGCCCTCATCGTCGGCGGCTACGTCATGGTCGGCGCAATCCTCACCAACCAGTCGCCCGTTTCGCTGAAGGACGTGACCCCGATCGCCCGCCTCACCGGCGAATACGAGGCGATCGTCGTTCCCGCCGCCTCGCCGATCCAGAACATGGAAGACCTGATCAAGGCCCTGAAGGCCGATCCGGGTGCCGTTTCCTGGGCCGGCGGCTCGGCCGGCGGTACGGACCACATCACGGCCGGCCTGATCGCCAAGGCGGCCGGCGTCGATCCGACCAAGATCAACTACGTCGCCTATGCAGGCGGCGGCGAAGCACTCGCCGCGATCCTCGGCAACCAGGTGACCGCGGGCATTTCCGGCTACGGCGAGTTCGAAGCCCAGGTGAAGGCCGGCACGTTGCGCCTCATCGCCATTTCCAGCGCCGAGCGCGTCGAGGGTATTGACGCCCCGACCATCAAGGAAGGCGGCCTCGACGTCGTCGTGCAGAACTGGCGCATGATTGCCGCAGCGCCCGGTCTTTCGGCCGAGCAGGTCACGGCGATCAATGCCGATATCGAGAAGATGGTGAACTCCGAGGGCTGGAAGACCATTCTGAAGACCAAGGGATGGCAGAACACCTACCTCGCCGGTGACGCGTTCAAGGCACAGCTGGACGAGGATGTCGCCGCCACCGAGAGCATCCTCAAGGACATCGGGCTCGTCAAATGAGCGAGGTTCCGTCCTCCCACGTCCCCTCCTCGCATGGAAAGCGCCGCCCTGATCGGGCGGCGCTGGCCATCGCTCCGGTCCTCTTCATCCTTGCCGGCATCATCTGGTGGGATGCCGGCCGGCTGGCGGAAATGAGCAACTATTCGCGCATCGGCCCCGCCACCGTGCCGCATGTCGTTGCCATCGGGCTCGCACTGCTTGCCATCTGGACAGGTTTCGAAGCCTGGCGCGGCGATTTTCCGGAACGCGAGCCCATCGAAGTCCAGCCGGTCGTGATGATCGTCGCGGGTCTTGCCGGGCAGATGCTGCTCCTCAAGGCTGCGGGCTTCTCGATTGCCACGGGTGTGCTCTTTGCCCTGACGGCCTTCGGTTTCGGCCGGCGCAAGCTCTGGATATCCTTGCCCATCGGCATCGTCTTCAGCTTCGTCGTCTACATCATCTTCGGCCGCTTCCTGCAACTCTCGCTGCCCGCCGGGCCGCTCGAGCACCTGTTCTTCTGAGGACTGACGATGGGCACTTTCGAATTCCTGCTGCAGGGCATCCTCATCGCCGCACAGCCGATGAACCTGCTCTACGCCCTGATCGGCGTGACGCTCGGCACCGCCGTCGGCGTTCTGCCCGGCATCGGCCCGGCCCTGACCGTGGCGCTCCTGCTGCCGGTTACCTACAAGCTCGATCCGGCCGGCTCGCTCATCATGTTCGCCGGCATCTACTATGGCGGCATGTACGGCGGTTCGACGACATCGATCCTGCTCAACACGCCCGGTGAAAGCGCTTCCGTCGTCACCGCGCTCGAAGGCAACAAGATGGCCCGTGCCGGCCGTGGCGGGCCGGCACTCGCGACGGCTGCCATCGGCTCCTTCGTTGCGGGCCTCATCGCCACGCTCGGTCTCGCCTTCATCGCGCCCTTCGTCGTGAAGTTTGCCCTCTCTTTCGGCCCGCGCGAGTATTTCGCGCTGATGGTCCTCGCCTTCGTCACCGTCTCGGCGGCGTTCGGCGATTCGACGCTGCGGGGCCTGACCGCGCTTTTCGTCGGTCTCGGCCTTGCCATCATCGGCATCGACCAGCAGACCGGTCAGGCACGGCTCTCCTTCGGCATCCCCGATCTGCTCGACGGTATCGAGGTGACGACGCTTGCCGTCGCCATGTTTGCTATCGGCGAGACGCTTTTCGTCGCCTGTCAGGGCGACCGCATCCCCGACAAGGTGGAGGCGGTCAAGGGTTCGGTCTGGATGAGTGCGCAGGATTGGGCCCGCTCGTGGAAACCCTGGCTGCGCGGCACCTTCATCGGTTTCCCGATCGGCGCCATGCCGGCCGGCGGCGCGGACATTGCGAGCTTCTTGTCCTATTCGACGGAAAAGCAGTTCTCCAGGCACAAAGAAGAGTTCGGCAAGGGCGCCATCGAGGGCGTGGCCGGTCCGGAGGCGGCGAACAACGCGTCCGCCGCCGGCACGCTGGTTCCGCTGCTCTCGCTCGGTCTGCCGACCACGGCGACTGCGGCGATCATGCTCGCCGGCTTCCAACAATACGGCCTGCAGCCCGGTCCGCTTTTGTTTGCGACCAACCCGCAGCTCGTCTGGGGTCTCATCGCCAGCCTGCTCATCGCCAATTTCATGCTGCTGGTACTGAACCTGCCGCTGATCGGGCTCTGGGTGAAGCTGCTGACCATCCCGAAGCCCTGGCTCTATGCCGGCATCCTGCTCTTCGCGACGCTCGGCACCATCGGCGCCAACCCGTCGGTCTTCGAACTCGGCATGCTGCTCGTCTTCGGCCTGCTCGGCTTCGCCATGCGCATCTTCGGCTATCCGATCGCGCCCGTGGTCGTTGGCCTCATCCTCGGGCCGATGGCGGAGCAGCAGCTGCGCCGGGCGCTGGCGATCAGCCAGGGGGACGTGACGACACTCTTCATGTCGCCGATCGCCGCGGTGCTCTTCGCGCTCGCCTTCCTTGCCGTCGCCGTGCCGCTCGTTCTGCGCGCCCGCGGAAAGGGCGAAGTTCTCTCGCAGTTCGCAGCGAACGAAGATTGACTATTCTGCATGTTCCTCCCGGGACCGAAAGCAAGGCAGGTCGGAAACGGAGTTTCCGGCCTGCATCCGTTGCATGGCTGGGCTGAGAAAGAGTCTGTTGTACTTTCGGC
This sequence comes from Shinella curvata, assembly GCF_022899935.1. GTDB lineage: Bacteria > Pseudomonadota > Alphaproteobacteria > Rhizobiales > Rhizobiaceae > Shinella > Shinella curvata. Next base: position 87,754 of record NZ_JALJCJ010000007.1, on the reverse strand, counting down.
CCCCAAGCCTCATCTTTCGCTCGTAAGCTAAACAAGAAAGCGAGCAATCCAATGACCACCCTCCGCAACTCCTTCGCCCAGGGCTTCTTCGGCCGGGCCTTCGCCGTACTGAGCGCTGCCAACGCAGCCGCCGCGGCCGTTGAAGGCCACCGCCGCCCGAAGGAACGCGACCTGAGGACGCTCGGCATCAACCCTGCCGACTTCCCCCGCGTCTAACGCGAAGCAGAATTTTCCGAATGAAAAGGCCCGCTGATCGCAAGATCAGCGGGCCTTCTGTATTTCTGCGTTGCTTTGGTAGATTGCAGCCGCGCCGCCTTCTCCTCCGTCATCCTCGGGTCAAGCTCGAGGATGACGGAGAGAGTAGATCCGGGCGTCACCGAACAAAAAGGCCGGCCGTTGGAGCGGTCGGCCTTCGTGTTTAGGCGTTGTTCTCGCCGAGCTGGGCCGACACGCGGTCGCCAGCATGTGGGGCCTCGTGGTGCCCCAGTTCCTTTTCCCGCCTGTTGTAGCGGATGGAGGACCACAGCGAGATGCCGATGAGCGTCGCGCCGCCAAGGCCGGTGATCACCTCGGGGATATGCACCAGCGTCTGGCAGTACATGACGACCGACAGGATCAGGATCGCGTAGAACGCGCCGTGCTCCAGGTAGCGGTATTCTGCAAGCGTGCCCTTTTCCACGAGCATGATCGTCATCGAGCGCACATACATGGCGCCGATACCGAGGCCGATGGCGATGATGAAGAGGTTCTGCGTCAGCGCGAAAGCGCCGATGACGCCGTCGAAGGAGAAGCTGGCATCGAGCACTTCGAGATAGATGAAGGCGCCGAGGCCGCCCTTGGCCGCTTCCGACATCGCCTTCTGCGAGGCATCGAGCAGGCCGCCGACGACTTCCACGGCAAGGAAGGTCAGAAGGCCATAGATGGCGGAGAAGACGAAGGTGTTGGCATCCTCGCCCTCGAGCAGATTGGAGAAGACGAGGATCAGCAGCAGCACGAAGGCGATCTCGATGCCCTTGACGGTGGCCGAGCGCGCCATGTGCTTCTCGATGAAGCCGATCCAGTGCACGTCCTTCTCATGATTGAAGAAGTAGGTGAGGCCGACCATCATCAGGAAGGTGCCGCCGAAGGCGGCGATGGGCAGGTGCGCGTCATGCATGATGCGGGCGTATTCCGCCGGCTCGCGGGCCGCGAGGATGAGCGCGTCGATCGGGCCGATACCGGCGGCGATGACGACGATCAGAAGCGGGAAGACGATGCGCATGCCGAAGACGGCGATCAGGATGCCCCAGGTCAGGAACCGGCGTTGCCAGACCGGCGTCATGTCCTTGAGCTTGTTGGCGTTCACGATGGCATTGTCGAAGGACAGCGAGATTTCCAGCACCGCCAGAACCGCGCAGATGAAAAAGACGGTCGCCATGCCGGCGAGCGTGCCTTCCGTCTGCCAGCCCAGCCACGCGCCGAGCGCGAGGCCGATGACGGTCGAGATGAGTGCCCATTTCAGGTAGGAGAGGGTGGTCTTGCCTTCACCGTTGCCGATCATGACAGCACCTCCATGGAGGTGGAGATACGGGAGGTGAAGTTGCGCATACCACAACGGGCATGCGGGTAAGGCATCGTCAGGATGTTCATGTGCGTATGAATCCGCCGGCTAATTGCTGGCGGTACCGACATCACGAGAGCGCCGTAAAAACTCTCGCCAGAGGGGCCCGGCACCAGTGTTCGTCGCGGCAAGGATGTCAAAAGGCCGCGAACCGAACTGTTTTCACCGAAGTTGCCGTCCGCGTCAAGAGGCAGGGTGCCGCAGCCGGTCTAACGCGGCAATGGGGTTTCCGTTCCCGGTTTTTGTGCTGCTCCCCTGTACCAGACCCGGTCTCCGTTCCTATATTCGCCGCACAGTGATTTGCCAGAAAGGATCTCCCATGACCGAAACGCCGATCGATCCCGCCCTCGTCGAATGGACCGGCCTCAACGGCCTGCCGCGGTTCGATCTCGTGAAGGACGAGGCCTTTGCGGCGAGCTTCGATGCGGCGCTTGTGGCCCATGAGGCGGAGATTGACGCCATTGCCGGCAATCCCGATGTGCCGACCTTCGAGAACACGGTCGTGGCGCTGGAAATCGCCGGCGATGCGCTGTCGCGTGTCTCGGCCCTTTTCTGGAGCCGCGCCGGCGCCAATACCAACGACACGATCCAGGCCTTGGAACGCGACATCGCGCCAAAAATGTCGCGGCACTATTCGAAGATTGGCACCAATGCCGCGCTCTTCAAGCGCATCGATGCGCTGTGGGAGGGCCGCGCGGGCCTCAACCTCTCGCTGGAGCAGGTGCGCGTGCTGGAGCGACACTGGAAGGGGTTTGTCAAATCGGGCGCCAAGCTCGCCAAGCCTGAACAGGATCGTCTCTCGGCGATCAACGAAACGCTGGCCGGTCTCGGCGCGAAATTCGGCCAGAACGTGCTGGCCGATGAGAAGAGCTGGGCGCTGTTCCTCGACGAGGGTGAGGCGCTGGACGGCCTGCCGGATTATCTGAAGGACGCCATGGCGGCGGCGGCGCGGGATCGTGGGCAGGACGGGCGCTATGCCGTCACCCTGTCGCGCTCGATCATCGAGCCCTTCCTTGCCTCCTCCGCCCGCCGGGACCTGCGCGAGCAGGCCTTCCGGGCCTGGGTGGCGCGCGGCGAGAATGACGGCGAGACGGACAATCGCGGCATCGTGAAGGACACGCTGGCGCTGCGATCGGAAAAGGCCGGGCTGCTCGGCTACGCGAATTTTGCCGCCCTGAAGCTCGACAACACCATGGCGAAGACGCCGGATGCGGTGAACGGGCTGTTGATGCAGGTCTGGGAAAAGGCCGTGGCGCGGGCACGCGAGGAGGAAGCGGAGCTTGCCGCGCTCATCGCGGACGAGGGCCGCAACCACGAGGTCATGCCCTGGGACTGGCGCTACTATGCCGAAAAGCTGCGCGCCAAAAAATTCAACTTCTCCGAGGCCGAGCTGAAGCCCTATCTCCAGCTGGAAAAGATCATCGATGCCTGCTTCGATGTTGCCGAGCGCCTCTTCGGCATCCGCGCCATCGAGAAGAAGAACGTGCCGGTCTATCATCCCGATGTGCGGGTCTTCGAGATCCGCGATCGTGAGGACAAGCTGGTCGCCATGTTCCTCGGTGATTATTTCGCGCGGTCCTCGAAACGATCCGGCGCCTGGATGAGTTCCTACCAGAGCCAGCATCGCCTGCCGCTGCCGAACGGTTCGGTCGGCGAGATCCCGATCATCTACAATGTCTGCAATTTCGCAAAACCCGCCGAAGGCAAGCCGGCGCTGCTATCGCTCGACGATGCGCGCACGCTCTTCCACGAATTCGGTCACGCGCTGCACGGTATGCTTTCGGACGTCACCTACCCCTCGGTGTCCGGCACGGGCGTATCGCGCGACTTCGTCGAACTGCCCTCGCAGCTCTATGAACACTGGCTGACGGTGCCGGAAATCCTGACCCGCTACGCCGTGCACTACCAGACCGGCGAGGCGATGCCGCAGGCGCTGCTCGACAAGGTTCTGGCCGCCCGCACCTTCAATTCGGGCTTCGCGACGGTGGAGTTCACCTCCTCGGCGCTGGTTGACATGGCGTTTCATACGCGCGGACCGGTCGAGGACCCGATGACGGTGCAGGGCGAGGTGCTGCAAAAGATCGGCCTGCCGAAATCCATCGTCATGCGCCATGCGACGCCGCACTTCCAGCATGTCTTCTCGGGCGACGGTTATTCGGCCGGCTACTACTCCTACATGTGGTCGGAGGTGCTGGACGCCGATGCCTTCTCCGCCTTCACGGAAACCGGCGACGCCTTCAACCCTGCCATGGCGGCGCGGCTGAAGACCTATATCTACGCCGTGGGCGGCTCGGTCGACCCGGAGGACGCCTACAAGGCCTTCCGAGGCAAACTGCCGACGCCGGAGGCCATGCTGGAGAAGAAGGGGCTGGCGGCCTGAACGGTCTGTTAGAAAGGCGCCTGAGGTCGGTGTTTCCTGTAAGGGCTCTACCTCTCCGCCGTCATGGTCGGGCTTGACCCGACCATCCACGCTCCGGGTGCGGCGGTGGATCCTCGGGTCGAGCCCGAGGATGACGTCCGTGGGGATGCAAGGGTAGTGGCTAAAGCAGAAATACAGTCGGAGACGGCGGTGGCTTCGTCCACACCCGTCATCCTCCCGTCACCAAAGCTTGGGTGAAACGTCATCCTCCCGTTACCGGACTGACATGTCGCCGACCGATGGTCTGCCCGTCGATTCGCGGGCTTGGCCGGAGGTGGCATGGCGATTGTTCCCGAGGCGCTGACGCGGCGCTCGTTTCTCTTGACCGCAGGGGCCGGCGCGCTGGCGACGTCCTCCGCGCTGGCGGTGCCGTACTACTCACGCCGTCACGGAAGCCCGGTCTTTTCGCATGGCGTGCAGTCTGGGGATGTCGATTGTTCCTCGGGCATGGTCTGGGCGCGCACCGACCGACCGGCCGAGGTGACGCTCGAATATTCGACCACCGACAGTTTTATCGACGTCAAACGCCTGCCGCTGCAGAAGGCGACAGGGGCTTCGGACAATGCCGTCAAGGCGATGCTTGAAGGGCTCCTGCCGGACCAGGACATCTTCTACCGTTTCACCGCGAGCGATCCCTATTCGAGCCATCTCGTCTCCGAGCCCGTCGTCGGCCGGTTCCGCACGGCGCCGATGCGCAAGCGCTCGGTGCGCTTCGTCTGGTCTGGCGATACGGCGGGGCAGGGCTGGGGCATCGACGATGTCGGCATGAAGACCTATTCGACCATGCTGCGCCACGAGCCGGATTTCTTCATCCATTCCGGCGACACGGTCTATGCCGACGGGCCAATCCCGGACGAGATTCCGCTGCGCGACGGCGGTATCTGGAAAAACCGCATCGTCACCGACGAGAAGCGCACTGTTGCGCGCACGCTCGATGAATTTCGCGGCCAGTGGAAGTACAATCTGCTCGACGACCACCTCCTGTCTTTCAACACGCAATGCCCGACCTTCTTCCAGTGGGACGACCATGAGGTCTTGAACAACTGGTCGGAATCGAGCGATCTCACCGGTGACCGGCGCTATCCGGAAAAGGATATCGGCGTCTACGAACAGCGCGCCCGCCGCGCCTTCCACGAGATGACGCCGATCCGCTATTTCGCCACCGAACCCGGCCGCATCTTCCGCAAGGTCGCCTATGGGCCGCTGCTCGATGTGTTCTTCGTCGATTTGCGCTCCTATCGCAGCCCCAACAAGGGCGGCACGGAGAATGGCCTGTTCGGCTGGCGGCAGGCGGATTGGCTGCGACGTGAGCTGGCGGCCTCTGAGGCCGTCTGGAAGGTGATCGCCTGCGACATGCCGCTCGGCCTCGTCATCTGGGACGACTATGCCAACAGCTTGGGCTACGAGGGCGTGGCCGACGGCCTGAACGGCCCGCCGGCGGCACGCGAGCGGGAGATTGCCGATCTCTTGTCCTTCATGCGCGACAATGCCATCCACAATGTCGTCTGGCTGACGGCGGACGTGCATTACACCGCCGCCCACCACTACGATCCGTCGCGCGCGAAGTTCCAGGAGTTCAATCCGTTCTGGGAGTTCGTGTCCGGGCCGCTGCATTCCGGCACCTATGGGCCGAAGCCGCTCGACATGACCTTCGGACCGGAGGTGCGCTTCATCAAGTCGTCGGCAGGTGGCATCGACAGCAATCTGCCGCCCTCGGCCGGGCTGCAATTCTTCGGACTGGTCGATATCAACGGTACAAGCGAGGAGATGACGGTGCGGCTGATGGACCGCGAGGATCAGGAACTCTGGCGCGTCGTGTTGCCGCCCGTGCGTTCATCATGATGACAAGCTGCGCGTCGGACGGATAACAGAGTTGCGGTCCGCCCCTTTCGCAAATGCGGAAAAACATGTAAGAGCCCGCCCATTGAAGACGGCGCCCTCGTTTTGCGCGCGCCCCGAACCTCAGAGATTATACCATGTCACTCCGCAATATCGCGATCATCGCGCACGTCGACCATGGCAAGACCACGCTCGTCGACGAGCTTCTCAAGCAGTCCGGCTCGTTCCGTGAAAACCAGCGCGTTGCCGAACGCGTGATGGATTCGAACGATCTCGAAAAGGAACGCGGCATCACCATTCTCGCCAAGGCGACCTCGGTGGAGTGGAAGGGCGTTCGCATCAACATCGTCGACACCCCCGGCCACGCCGACTTCGGCGGCGAAGTCGAGCGCATCCTCTCGATGGTGGACGGCGCCATCGTTCTCGTCGATAGCTCGGAAGGCCCGATGCCGCAGACCAAGTTCGTGGTCGGCAAGGCACTCAAGGTCGGTCTGAAGCCGATCGTCGCGATCAACAAGATCGACCGTCCGGACGGCCGCCACGAAGAAGTCATCAACGAAGTCTTCGACCTCTTCGCCAATCTCGACGCCACCGACGAACAGCTCGACTTCCCGATCCTCTACGGTTCGGGCCGTGATGGCTGGATGAACGTCAACCCGGAAGGTCCGAAGGAAGAAGGCCTCGCGCCGCTTCTCGACCTCGTGCTCAAGCACGTTCCGGAGCCCGTCGTCGAAGAAGGTCCGTTCCGCCTGATCGGTACGATCCTGGAAGCCAACCCCTTCCTCGGCCGCATCATCACCGGCCGCATCGCCTCGGGCACGCTGAAGTCCAACCAGCCGGTCAAGGTTCTCGGCCAGGATGGCAAGCTGATCGAAACCGGCCGCATCTCGAAGATCCTCGCTTTCCGCGGTATCGAGCGCACGGCGATCGACGAAGCGCATGCCGGTGACATCGTCGCCATTGCCGGTCTCTCCAAGGGCACCGTCGCCGACACGTTCTGCGACCCCTCGGTCACCGAAGCCATGACCGCGCAGCCGATCGACCCGCCGACCGTTACGATGTCCTTCATCGTCAACGATTCGCCGCTCGCTGGCACCGAAGGCGACAAGGTCACCAGCCGCGTCATCCGCGACCGCCTGTTCAAGGAAGCTGAAGGCAACGTCGCGCTGAAGATCGAGGAAGCCGAAGGCAAGGATTCGTTCTACGTCTCCGGCCGCGGCGAACTTCAGCTTGCCGTTCTCATCGAAACCATGCGCCGCGAAGGTTTTGAGCTTGCGGTCTCGCGTCCACGCGTCGTCATGCACAAGGACGAGGCCGGCACCACCATGGAGCCGATCGAAGAAGTCGTCATCGACGTCGACGAAGAGCATTCGGGCATCGTCGTGCAGAAAATGTCGGAGCGCAAGGCCGAGATGACGGAACTGCGTCCGTCGGGCGGCAACCGCGTCCGCCTGAAGTTCCTGGCGCCGACCCGCGGCCTCATCGGCTACCAGTCGGAACTCTTGACCGACACGCGCGGCACGGCGATCATGAACCGCCTGTTCCACGACTACCAGCCCTTCAAGGGCGCGATCGGCGGCCGCGTCAACGGCGTTCTGCTGTCGAACGGTTCGGGCGAAGCCGTGGCTTACGCCATGTTCAACCTGGAAGACCGCGGCCCGATGATCATCGAGCCGGGCGAGAAGGTCTATGCCGGCATGATCATCGGCATCCACTCGCGCGACAACGACCTCGAGGTCAACGTGCTCAAGGGCAAGCAGCTCACCAACATCCGCGCCGCCGGCAAGGATGAAGCCGTCAAGCTGACCCCGCCGATCCGCATGACGCTCGACCGCGCGCTGTCGTGGATCCAGGACGACGAGCTGATGGAAGTGACGCCGAAGTCGATCCGTCTGCGCAAGATGTTCCTCGATGCCAACGATCGCAAGCGATTCGAAAAGCAGCGCGCCGCTGGCGCTGCCTGATCGTCTTTCCCGAAACGGGACAAATGGAAACCCGGCCGAAAGGCCGGGTTTTTTCATGTGTGTGTCATCGTTTTACGACTTGTGACGTTTGTTAAAAAAGCGTTAACTTTCATTGGTGCCATGCGGAACGCGCCTGTGGGCAATGAGCGCCCTTGCAGGCGTCGAGGATTCCGGTGGAATCGGTGCGGGAATAAGAGTGGTGTTATGAAGACACTGTCGATTGATGTGCGGCGCGCCGAGCCGCAGGACGCGCGCGCGATATCCGAGACGCATCGGGTGTCGTGGCTGCAGGCTTATGGCGGCCTCATTCCGCATATCCCGCTCAGCCAGATGGTCGACCGCCGCAATGAGGGCTGGTGGCGCAAGGCGACGCGCGGTCCCGCGACGCTGCTGGTGCTCGATGTCGCCGGCACGGTTGCCGGTTACGCCACGCTTGGCCTCAACCGCGCCCGCGCGCTGCCGCAGGAAGGCGAGATCTACGAGCTCTACCTGCGTCCTGAATATCAGGGCATCGGCCTTGGCCGGCTGCTGTTCGGCGAGGCGCAGCGGCTTTTGAAGTCGCTCGGCTGCAACGGCATGATCGCCTGGTGCCTCGAGGACAGCGAACATGCCGACCGCTTCTTCCGCTCGGCCGGCGGACGCGACATTGCCGAGGGCATGGAGAATTTCGGCGACAAGGAACTGAAAAAGATCGGTTTCGTCTGGCCCTAAGGCCAGTTATTCCACCATGCCCGGCAGGGTGCGGGACGGTTCTCCCGCAAGCGTTCCCCGTTTGCCGTGCCATTGGGGCTCGCTTACGCCGCAGGCAAAGTCTGCAGCCTCGTCATCCGCAACCGCGCGAGCGAGCGTGTTGGCATCCTTGTTTTCGAGCGCATCGACATAACCGACGACGCAGCTCGTCGGATTGTCTTTCGTCGCCACGGTGGAGACGACGAGCACCTGGCCCGTCTTGGAATCGGCTTCGCCCGTGGTCTCGGGATCAGCGATGAACCAGCGCACGATGGTGGCGACCGGCGCGCCCTTTGCGCCAAGCCGCCATTCGATCTTGGTGCCGGTATGGTTGAATGGCCCGAAGGTCTCGAAGGCTTCGTCGATATAGGCCTTGCTGACCGGGCCATAGGCGATGCTCTGCCTCAGATCGCCTTCCTTGAAATAGACGGCCAGATTCTTGTAGCCGGGGCATTGCAGGCTGACGCTAGCGCCCTCCTCCACCTCCGACAGCGTCTTGCAAGCTTCGAGGTCGCGGTCCGTATAGGCGCTTTCGTTGGCGCGGGCGGCGCTCGCGGATACGGCGATGGCGACGGAAAGCAGAAGCGGCGTCAGGCGCATGAAAAAATCCTCCGGTTGGAAGGAGGACGAAAGATCCGGTCCGTCTATTCGAAAGTCATGTTGCGCCGCAGCGGGATTCGCTTTAGGAAGCCCGAAAATCACTGCATCTCACTGAGGGAGCCCCCATGCGTATCGATGCGATTTCCGTTGGCAAGAACCCGCCTGAAGACGTGAACGTCATTGTCGAGGTGCCGGTCGGCGGCCACCCGATCAAGTACGAAATGGACAAGGAAGCCGGCGCGCTTGTCGTCGACCGTTTCCTCTACACGCCGATGACCTATCCGGGCAATTACGGCTTCGTGCCGCATACGCTCTCGGAAGACGGCGACCCGATCGACGTTCTTATCGCCAACACCCGCCCGCTCGTTCCGGGCTGTGTGATCAATGTGCGTCCGATCGGCGTTCTGGTCATGGAAGACGATGGCGGCAAGGACGAGAAGATCATCGCCGTGCCGGTGCCGAAGCTGACGCGCCGCTACGACAAGGTCGAGAACTACACCGACCTGCCGGAAATCACGCTCAAGCAGATCGAGCACTTCTTCACGCACTACAAGGATCTGGAGCCCGGCAAGTGGGTGAAGATCGCCGGCTGGCAGGATGTCGCCACCGCCAAGAAGATGATTCTGGAAGCCGTCGAGCGCTACAACGCCTCGAAGTAAGCGCCAGCGCGCTTTCGGTCCTCAAAACAAAACCCTCCGGGTCACCAGCGATCCGGAGGGTTTTTTATTGTTGAAGCGATGGTCAGAGAACCGCGGGCGCCAGAACCGTGCGGATGACCTGCTCGAGGAAGAACAGGATGACCAGCACGACGAGCGGCGACAGGTCGACGCCACCGAAATTCGGCAGGACGCGGCGGATCGGGCGATAGATCGGTTCGGTCAGCTGGTAGAGCGAGCGGCCGATGGTCGCGATCACCTGATTGTTCGCGTTGATGACGTTGAAAGCATAGAGCCAGGAAAAGATCGCCGAGGCGATGACCAGGAACCACGCGATGCTGATGATGAACAATAGGGTGTTGATGACCGCTATCATTGACGTCTCCAATTGGTTTCGTCCCGACATGTAGCCATTGCAAGGCCTGCCAGCAAGGCCATGCACCAGACGGCGCGGCAACATGTTTAATGTGCCGGTATTTTTACGGGCGCTCAGGCTTCGTGAAAAATGCGGTCGAGGAAGGACGTCATCCAGATTCTCAGCGCCGCATCGTGCAGCAGGCGTCCGTCGAGATGCAGGCTACCGACCTGCGCGCCCGGCAGCTCGAAGCGATGTGCACCGCGCACGACCCAGCGATGCATCATGGCGAGCGTCAGTTCACCATGGAACTGAATGCCCCAGGCATTGTCGCCATAGCGGAAGGCTTGATTCTCGTAGTGATGGCCGGTGGCGAGCAGTGTTGCGCCAGGGGGCAGATCAAAACCCTCGCGATGGAACTGATAGACCATGTCCGGCCAGGGCATCAGCGCCGTGCCGGCCTCGGTGGCGGTAAGCGGATACCAGCCGATCTCCGTCCAGCCCTCGGTATGGCCGAACACCGCGCCGCCGAGATTTTTCACCAGCATCTGCGCGCCGAGGCAGATGCCGAGGAAGGGGCGGTTCTCTTTCAGGGGCACGTTCAGCCAGTCGATCTCGTCGCGCACATAGGCTTCGTCGTCATTGGCGCTCATCGGCCCACCGAACACGACGGCGCCGGCATGGTGGGCGAGTGTTTCGGGCAGGGGATCACCGAGCACAGGGCGGCGGATGTCGAGCGCGTGGCCCATCTGCTGCAGGATTTGCCCGACGCGGCCGGGGCTGGAGTTTTCTTGGTGCAGCACGATCAGAACGGGGCGCTTGGCGCGCGGCTTGCGTGGGAAATCGAGCATGGCTCAGGCCTCGTCCGGCTCCACTTGGCCGGCCGCCGCGCCCACCCGTTCGGCCACTTCCTGTCGCTTCATGATGCGCTCGCGCCCGGAGACGCCGAGCAGATCGGCAATGCGCCAGATGGCATGGTCCTCCATCTCGCTGCGCTCGCCGTCGGCATAGACGATCTCCCAGAGCAGGCCGATCAGTGCGACACGCTGGTCCTCGGAAAGCTGGCGCTTCAGTTCGGAGGTGAAGCGGAAGAAGTCGATCGCTTCGCTCTCCGCGTCGGCGCCGGCATCGATCAGCGCAGCCAGTTCCTTTTCATCGACGCTGTAAAGCTCGCTGAAATGGTCATGCAGCGCTTTCTTCTCGACATCCAGCACCTGGCCGTCCGCCTCCATCACCTGGATGCAGAGGGCCATGACCGCGACCCGCGGATCGTCGGCGGCGAAGGCCGGTTTGCTGTCGCCGCCGGAAAGGCTCGCCAGAAATTGCTGCAAGCGTTCAAACATCGATGGTTTAGCCCCGTTCCCTCAAGCCTCGGAATAGTCAGAATAACCGGAAGCCGCTGGTTCCGTCCCGTTTGACGGTGGTTCCTTCCTTGACGCCCGGATCGTCAGGCAGGCCGAAGAATGGACGTTCCTCCTCCTCGGCAGGCAGAGCCTCCTTGGCTTTTTCCACCTTCACCGGGGCCGGCTCGAGGACGGCCTCCACAACCACGGGCTTTTCCACCGGCGCCTTTTCGACCTTCACAACGTCTTCCACCCTGGCGACCGGCTTCTGCTCTATGGCGAGCGGCGGCAGGGTGCGGATCGCCTCGTCGACGGCATCCGTCGATCCCTCCTCGACCGGACCTTCGAGCGCGCTGACCGGCGTCTTCCATTCGAAGGCGTCGAGACGGCCGGTCACGGGCGAGACGGCTCGCCATTCCGGCGCGGTGATGCCGTCGGCCGTCCAGGCCGGATCACGCGGTGCCTTCAGCGCCTGGTTCATCCAGTGGCGGATGCGGCCCTGGTCGCCGGTCTCGGCGTCCTCGATATCGGCGAGCAGCAGGAAGGCGCTTTCGCGCGGCGCAAGACGGGCGGCCGCCTCGGCCTTGCCGCGGGCCAGCGCAAAATTGCGCGTCTCAAGTGCTGCTTCCGCGACGGTGTAGAGCGCCTCGGCATTGTTCGGGCGGATCGCTTCGAGCTTTTCCGCCCGCTTCAACCGGTCGGCGGCCGAATCGCCGCTGCGGGCGCGGACATAGAGTTTCGCCACGTCGCCATGCGCTGTCGATTTCCAGAGTTTTTCTAGGATGGAGGCCGCCTTGCGCAGATTGTCCTCGCGCAGATAGGCCTTGGCCTCGATCAGCCCGGCGGGCACGAAAGTCTCGTCGAGCTTCAGCGCCTGATGCGCATCCTCGCGCGCCCCCTTCGGGTCCGCGTCGAGCTTGGCTGCGGCGCGCGCGGTAAGCAGCACGGTCCTGCGGCGGGCATAGGTCTTCTTCTCCTCCGCCGAGCTGGAGCGGCCGTCGCCGAGCAGTTTCAGTGCCTCGTCCCAGTCGCCGGCTTCAGAGCGGTATTCAAGGGCCGCTTCCGTCGCCCAGGGCAGCTGCGGTGCCTTCTCGGCGGCACGTTCGGCATATTGCCGGGCGGCCTCGTTGGCGCCGAGGCGGCGGGCCTCGAGATAGAGGCCGCGCAGGCCGAGTTCGCGCGTCTCCGGATCGTCGGCCATCAGCTCGAACTTTTTCCGCGCATCGTCATAGCGGCCTTCGATCATAGCGGCCTGCGCTTCGAGCAGATGAATGAGCGGTTCCTGATCGGCGCTCAGCAGGCCCTTGGTGCGGCCGAGCATTTTTCGCGCGCCGGCGGCGTCGCCGGCCCCGGCGGCGATCAGGCCGGTCGAGAGCGCCTGATAGCCGCGGTCGCGCTTGCGGGCGCGGAAATAGCGCTGGATCGAATGCGGCGAGGTCCAGATGACGCGCACGATCCACCAGGAGAGCATCACGGCGGCGATCAGCGAGACGACGAGCGTGGCGGCGACCATCAGGCTCATATCGGCGCGCTGGCCCTGCCAGATGATCGAGAGTTCGCCGGGACGATCGGCAAGCCAGGCAAAACCGGCGGCAAGGGCGAGAACGAAGAGAGCGAAGACCAGAATGCGAATCATGACGTCCTTCTCCTCAGCCCTGGTTGCCGTTCGGAGCGACGGCGCCGGAGACGACAGCGCCGATCAGGCCCTCGACGGTAACGCGCGTATCGAGTTTGCGCTTGTATTCCGCAGCTGCGGCCCGGCCCGTTTCCGGCAGGGTCTGCCATTCGATCTGTGCGCCCTTGAAATCGCCGTTCTGCAGCTTGTTTTCGATGCGGGCGACGACGGCTTCCGGCGTATCCCCCTCGATGCTGCCCACGGGGCGCACGCGGATGGCCGAGGCGGCGCTCGACATCAGGCGATTGAAGATGCCCTGATCGCCGTCCGGCTGGTGCACGGCGTCGAGAATTGCATCGGCGGTCGGCTGGAAATCGCGCACGAGATCGGAGCGCGCGGCGACGCCGATGGCGGCATGCTCGCGCAGGCCTGCGATGGAGGGATCGTCGGGGGCGATGCTGGCGAAGGCTTCGAGTTCGGCAAGATAGGGGCCGCCGCGGTCGATGGCGGTCTTCAGTGCGCTTGCCGCCACGGCGCGAGCCATTTCGATATCGCTGCGCGGTTCATCGAGCTTCTGCTCGGCAGCGGTGATGCGTGCGGTAAGTTGGCTTTCGGTTGAGCTGACGGCTTCGGTGGTGCGGGCAATGGCCTCGCGCAGCGCCGCAAGTTCGGTGCTCAGACGGGTCACGTCGCCTTCGAGCTTGCTCACCGCTTCAGGGTTTCCTGCGGTCGCGCCGCCGCTGTCGCCGGTGCCCTTTTCGAGGGCGGCGATGCGGGTTTCGAGTGGCTGGAGATCGACGCTACTGGCTGCCGGCGCTTCGGCAAGGCGTGTCTTCAACGCTTCGACCTCATTGGAAAGGCTGGCGAGCACGCTGGTGTCGCCTGCCCGGTCCGGGCCGAGAGCAGGCAGATAGCCGCCATATTGCAGGCTGCCGGCGCCGAGAAGGGCGATCAGGCCGCCGAGAATGCCGGCGGCAAGCGGGCCGGCATTGCCGCGCCGGGCCGGCGGCGCGGTTTGGGTATAGACCGGTTCCTCATAGGTCGGGCGGGCCGGTTCGACCGGCTCCGACTTTTCCTCGGAGGTCTTCTGGGATTCCGGGGTTTCCGGCTCCGACGCAACCGATTCCATCGTTGCGGTCTCGGTGGTTTCCGCGGTTGCGGCGTCCGCTTCGGTCTTCTCTTCGGCGGTGCGTGCTTCGTTCTCGGCAGAGGCTGGAACCGCTTCGAGATCGATCGTCACGGGTTCGTCACCAGCCTTCTTGCGGCGAGACGGGGTTTCCGGTTCCATGGCGATCTCCTCGCGTTCATGTGCATTGCACTAAACCTAGACAGCGAAGGCAGCGAGGGAAAGACCCTTGCGGCAATTTCGTCCATGGCGGCATGCGCCTAGAGAAGATCGAGCAGGCTTTCCTCGTTCGGCGCGGAGGCGACGACGGTGAGCGCGGCAAAGCGTTGCGGTACGGCTTTGGCGACGTTCGCGCTCATGCACAGCATCAGGGTGGAGAGAAAGCGCTCCGGGGTTTCGGCGAGTGGTGAAAGCTCGAAAAAGGTCCGGGCGGTTTCGCGTGAATAGAACAATACGGCATCCGGCACGGGCTTCAAAAGCACAGCTTCGGCATCGGAGCGCTTCGGGATGATCGGCGCCATTCGGTAACATTCGGCAGTGCGCAGAGGAATGCCGGCATCCTCGAGCCGCGCTTCGAAGCCGGGCGCGCGCGGTCGGCCTGTGAGATAAAGGATCGGTTCGGCAGGCATGCCGAAATCCCGGCAATGCGCGATGATCATGTTGGCGAGGCCCTTGCCGTCGCCGCCGGGTGACAGCACCGTGCGAAAGCCGGCGTCGGCCGCCGCCTGCGCGGAGACATGGCCCACGGAAAATACGGTGGTCAGCAGATGCCGGTCGAGCGCCGGGCCCACATTGCCGAGCAGGCGCGCCACTTCGGCGCTGGTGATGGCGATCGCCGAATGCCGTTCGGCAAGGGCTGCACGCGCGGCTTCGACATCGTGCTCGGCCCGGGCGAGCGGCAGCAGTACCGGTTCGTGACCGAGGGCTGCGAGTTTTCGCGCGGTGCGGGCTGCTGCGGGCGCCGGCCTGGTGACGAGAACGCGCAAGGATCAGCCCCAGCTTTCGAAGAAGCCCGCTCCCGCCTTGGCGCGGATCGCCTGTCCCGCCGTTTCGCCGAGCTTTGCGGCGTTGTCGGCCGGGCCGCTCGTCTCGATTTCGTGGAACTGGCTGCCGTCGGGTGTCAGGATCATGCCGCGGAACTGGAGATGATCGCCCTCGACCGTCGCATAGCCGGCGATCGGCGTGCGACAGGAGCCGTCGAGCGTGGCGAGGAAGCCGCGCTCGCAGGAGACGGCAGCACGGGTCGCGCGATCGTCGATGGCGGAAAGCAGGCCGTTGATGCGATCGTCGTCGACGCGGCTTTCGATGCAGATCGCGCCTTGCGCCGGGGCCGGCGGGAAAGAAACGGGATCGAGCAGTTCGGTCGGCACGTCGAGCTTGCCGAGGCGCTTCAGGCCGGCATAGGCGAGCAGCGTGGCGTCGGCCTCGCCGGCGGCAAGCTTGCCGAGGCGGGTATCGACCTGACCACGGAAGACGATGACGTTGATATCGGGCCGAAGGCGACGGATGAGGGCCTGGCGGCGCAACGACGCGGAGCCGACGGTGGCGCCCTGCGGCAGGTCGAGCAGGCGCTGGGCGGTGCGGCCGATGAACGCGTCGCGGATGTCCTCGCGCGGCAGGTAGGCGGAGAGATGCAGGCCCTCCGGCAGCTTGGTCGGCATGTCCTTGGAGGAGTGCACGGCAAAATCGAGCTCGCCGGAGGAGAGCTGCGCCTCGATCTCCTCGGTGAACAGGCCCTTGCCGCCGATCAGCGCCAGCGACCGGTCGGTGATGCGGTCGCCCTTGGTCGAGAGCACGACGATCTCGAACATATCTTCCGGCAGGCCGTGTGCGGCCATCAGACGCGAACGGGTCTCGTGGGCCTGGGCGAGCGCCAGCGGGCTGCCCCGGGTGCCGATCCTGAAAGGTTTTGTTTGCATCCGCCTTGATCCATTGTTACCGGGATGTCTCGTAACCGGCTTTCCGGCCCATCGCAATCAATCCTAGTGCTTCATGTCGTCCCAATTGACCATTCTCGGCATCGAAACGAGCTGCGACGAGACCGCCGCGGCCGTCGTCTTGCGCGATGCGTCGGGAAAAGGCCAGATTCTCGGCGAGGTCGTGCTGAGCCAGCTCGAAGAGCACAGCGCCTATGGCGGCGTGGTGCCGGAGATCGCCGCTCGCGCCCATGTCGAGGCGCTGGACAGCCTGATCTCGGAGACGCTGTTGCGGGCTGGAAAATCGCTCGCGGATGTCGATGCCATTGCCGCCACAAGCGGGCCGGGGCTGATCGGCGGCCTCATTGTCGGCCTGATGACCGGCAAGGCGATCGCGCGGGCGACGGGCAAGCCGCTCTATGCCATCAACCATCTCGAGGGGCATGCGCTGACGGCGCGGCTGACTGACGGGCTCTCCTTTCCCTATCTGATGCTGCTCGTGTCCGGCGGGCACACCCAGCTCGTGCTGATCCGCGGTGTCGATGACTACGAGCGTTGGGGCACCACCATCGACGATGCGCTCGGCGAAGCCTTCGACAAGACCGCAAAACTGCTCGGCCTGCCCTATCCGGGCGGTCCGGCCGTCGAGCGCATGGCGAAGAAGGGCAACCCCGAGCGCTTCACCTTCCCGCGCCCGCTGGTCGGTGAGGCGCGGCTTGATTTCTCCTTCTCCGGTCTCAAGACGGCCGTGCGCCAGGCGGCGCAGTCGATCGAGCCGGTGACCGAGAAGGATATCGCCGATATCTGCGCCTCCTTCCAGCGCGCCGTCTCGCGCACGCTGAAGGACCGCATCGGCCGCGGGCTGGAACGGTTCCGCGCGCTCTATCCCGAAGTGGCGACGCCCGCGCTGGTCGTTGCCGGCGGTGTCGCGGCGAATGCGGAACTGCGTGCGACGCTGCAGGCGCTGTGCGACAAGAACCGCTTCCATTTCATCGCCCCGCCGCTCGCACTCTGCACCGATAATGCCGCGATGATCGCCTGGGCCGGGCTGGAGCGCATGGCGGCCGGCCTTGCGCCTGACGATCTCGCGGTGGCGCCACGCTCGCGCTGGCCGCTCGACAAACAAGCGGCGACCCTACTCGGATCCGGCAAGCGGGGAGCCAAGGCATGACGGTCTCGAAGCGCATCGCCGTGGTGGGCGCGGGTGCCTTCGGCACGGCGCTGGCAAGCGTGGCGGCGGCCAGCGGTGGCGACGTCACGCTGATCGGCCGCGATGCGGCAGCCGTCGAGGCGATGCGCACGACGCGGCGCAACGAAAAGGCGCTGCCGGGCATCGGTCTGCCGGTAACGCTCGCCTTCAGTGCCGATGTGGAATGCATTCGCGGGGCGGGCATCGTGCTGTTTGCCATGCCTTCGCAGGCACAGCGGGACGCCGCGCGCCAGCTCGCGCCGCTTCTGGCGCCGGGCACGGCGGTGGTCATTTGCGCCAAGGGCATGGAAAAGGGCACCGGCCGTCTGCTGACCGAGGTGCTGGAAGAGGAGCTGCCTGGCCGCGAGGTTGCCGTACTGTCAGGCCCCGGCTTTGCCGCCGATATCGCGAAAGGTCTGCCGACGGCGATGGTCGTTGCGGCGCGGTCCGCCGAGATCGGTGCGGCGCTCGCGCAGGCGCTCTCCGGGCCGACCTTCCGGCTTTATCCCTCGACGGACCGCATCGGCGTGCAGCTCGGCGGCGCCCTGAAGAACGTTCTGGCGATCGCCTGCGGCATCATCGAGGGTGCGCAGCTTGGCGATTCGGCGCGGGCGGCACTGATTTCGCGCGGGCTTGCCGAACTGTCGCGCTTCGTCGAGGCGCATGGCGGCGAGGGGATCACGGTGACAGGCCTTTCCGGCCTCGGCGACCTTGTCCTGACCGGCACCAGCCACCAGTCGCGCAACCTGCGCTTCGGCATCGCGCTCGGCCGCAACGGTACGGCCGCCGGTTGGTCGGGCGATCTCGTGGAAGGCGCCTTTGCCGCCTCCGTTGCCTCCGGCGTGGCGGCGGAAAAAGGCATCGACATGCCGATCACCGACGCGGTCGCCCGGATCATCGATGGCACGCTCGACGTGAAAACCGCCATCGGGCAGCTGATGACGCGCCCGATCACCCAGGAATGATAATCGAAAGGACCGCTTCCATGCTTTTCGCCTTCCTCTGCCAGGACAAGCCCGACGCGCTTCAGGTGCGCATGGACACGCGCCCGGAGCACGTCGCCTATCTCAATGACCTCAATGCAAGCGGCAAGCTCGCCTTCGCCGGCCCCTTCCTCGGCGATGATGGCAAGCCGACCGGCAGCCTCGTCGTGGTCAAGGCCGAGACGATCGAAGAGGCGCGGCAGATTGCGCAAAACGATCCCTATGCCAAGGCCGGCCTGTTTGCCTCCGTCGATGTGAAGGCCTGGAACTGGGTCTTCAACAATCCGGAGGCGTAAGCTCTGATGGCATTCTGGCTCTACAAGTCCGAACCCTTCAAATGGTCCTGGCAGATGCAGAAGGACGCCGGTGAGGCGGGCACCGAATGGACCGGCGTGCGCAATTATCTCGCGCGCAACCACATGCGGGCCATGCAGATCGGCGACAAGGGCTTCTTCTACCATTCCAACGAGGGGCTGGAGATCGTCGGCTTCACCGAAGTCTGCGCACTGTCGCATCCGGACACGACGGCCGGCGAGGATCCGCGCTGGGACTGCGTCGATATCCGCGCCGTGCGGGACATGCCCAAGCCCGTGTCGCTGAAGGACATCAAGGCCAATCCGAAGCTCTCCAACATGTCGCTCGTCACCTCCATGCGCCTCTCGGTGCAGCCGGTGACCGAGGAGGAGTGGATCGAGGTCTGCCGCATGGGCGGTCTCGACAACCCGCCGCGCTGATGCTTCGCATCCCTGCCCTGAACGGCCTCTTCCCTTTCGGAGTGATGGCGGCGTGAAAACCGACCCCGAAGTCTTCATCCGGGACAATACCGGTGTGCTCGCACCGCCGCATGTGCCGGAGGTCAAACTGCGACTCGCCACCGAGGCGCATGACCTGTGGCTGAAGACGGAGGAGGAGCTGGAGGAGATCGGCCTGCCGCCGCCCTTCTGGGCCTTCGCCTGGGCGGGCGGGCAGGGGCTTGCCCGCCATGTGCTCGATCATCCGGAGCTCGTCGCCGGCAAGTTCGTGCTGGATTTCGCCAGCGGTTCCGGCCTCGTCGGCATCGCGGCGCGCATGGCCGGCGCATCGGGCGTGCTTGCGGCGGATGTCGACCCCTGGAGCGAGACGGCGATCCGGCTGAACGCCGGGCTCAACGATGTGCCGCTGGATTATACGGTCGAGGATATGGTCGGTCGCGACGAAGGCTGGGACGTGGTGCTGGCCGGCGACGTTTTCTACGATCGCGGCTTCGCCGATGTCCTGATCCCGTGGTTCTCAAGGCTGGCGGGGCGGGGTGCGACGGTGCTCGTCGGCGATCCCGGCCGCGCCTATTGCCCGCGCGAGCGCATGGAAGCGCTCGCGACCTATACGGTGCCGGTGACGCGGGCGCTGGAGGACAGCGAGGTCAAGAAGACTACGGTCTGGCAGTTCAAGACCGTCCAGGCCGCTACCTGAAGCGGCTCTGCGTCCAAAAATTCCGGATCAGAAATTAGGCCGGATGACGCAGACGCCCATTTCCCACGAGCAGTCATTCTGCCCCGGCATGACCTGAATGACCTTTGGCCCGCCGCGGCTGTAGCGTGGTGCGTCGATCACGTCGCCGAAATAGTCATCGTTGTCGATGTAGAAATAGGTGCCGTTGCCGCGGTCACGATAGGCGGTGATCGCGCCGCCATAGAAATTGCCCGTACCCCAGCCGCGCTGTTCGCGTTGGCGCTCGGCGTGGTAGCGCGAACCACGGTCCTCGCGATCGCGATGCCGCGAGGCTTCGCGGCGGTGATGGTGCTCGCGATCGCGTCGTTCAATGACGCGGCCTTCGATATTGGATTCGGACCAGCCGAAACCATCCTTGTTGCCGCCAGCGTGAACGGCCGTCATGCCGCTCGTTGCAAGTGCGATCGCCAGTCCTAGAACTTTGGTCGCATGGGGCGCTGAAAACAGAGTCATTCTGTCCTGCCTTCCGGGTTACGCTTAACAAGTCGTTAACGCCAAGATGGGGCAGGGTGCGGCGAAAGTCACGGATTTCCCTGCGATTTTTGCCGATATCGTTAATGCGGAAAAAGCGTCCCGAAATGGCGCAATTCCCATCCGCTTCTTAATCGATTAAATTCATTTTGCACTGCAATGAGGCTTGTGGTTCCGCTTTCTGGTGAGTAAGTGTCGCAATCACTGCATTGTGCACAACATACTGCAATTCCGGAGAAAATTTGTCCAGTTTTTGGCTCTCCGGGGTTCCGTGAGGTTCAGATGGCGAATGTCACTCGAAGCCGGCCGCTCTCGCCGCATCTCCAAGTCTATAAACCGATCCCGACGATGGTCATGTCCATCGTGCACCGCATCACCGGCGCGGCGCTGTATTTCGGTACGGTGCTCGTTGCCTTCTGGCTGATCGCCGCCGCTTCGGGCGAGGCGTCCTTCGAGTGGGCCAGCTGGCTCTTCGGTACGCTGATCGGCCGTCTCGTGCTCTTCGGCTACACCTGGGCGCTGATGCACCATATGCTCGGCGGGCTGCGCCACTTCATGTGGGACATGGGCCGCGGTTACGAAAAGCACTTCAACACCAAACTCGCCATCGTGACCCCGATCGTCTCCGTCGCCCTGACGGTGCTGATCTGGATCGTCGGCTATCTGGTCCGCTGAGGAAACATCCATGGACATGCGCACTCCCCTCGGCAAGGTTCGTGGTCTCGGCTCGGCAAAGGACGGCACGGAGCATTTCTGGCGCCAGCGCCTGACGGCCGTCGCCAACGTTCCGCTGATGCTGTTCTTCGTCGGCTTTCTCATCTGCTACAGCGGCGCTTCCTACGCGGAAGTGACGGCCGCCCTTTCGAACCCGATCGTCGCCGTCCTGATGGGCCTCGTCGTTATCTCCGGCCTCATTCACATGAAGCTCGGCATGCAGGTCATCATCGAGGACTACGTGCATGCGGAAGGCGTAAAGATCGGCCTCCTCATGCTCAACACGTTCTTCGCGATCCTGGTCGGCGGTCTCTGTCTTTTCGCCGTCCTCAAAATCGCTTTCGCAGGATAATTCACCATGGCAGCGATCTCCTCCCCGGCGGCCAACGGCAAAGCCTATACCTATGTAGATCATTCCTTCGACGTGATCGTCGTCGGCGCCGGCGGCGCGGGTCTGCGCGCGACACTCGGCATGGCCGAGCAGGGCCTCAAGACGGCCTGCATCACCAAAGTCTTCCCGACGCGTTCGCACACCGTCGCCGCCCAGGGTGGCATCGCGGCCTCGCTGCAGAACATGACGCCGGATAGCTGGCAGTGGCACCTCTACGACACCGTCAAGGGTTCCGACTGGCTCGGCGACGTCGACGCCATGCAGTATCTCGCCATGGAAGCGCCGAAGGCGGTTTATGAGCTGGAACACTACGGCGTGCCCTTCTCGCGCAATGCCGAAGGCAAGATCTACCAGCGCCCGTTCGGCGGCCACATGCAGAATTTCGGCGAGGGTCCGCCGGTCCAGCGCACCTGCGCTGCCGCCGACCGTACCGGTCACGCCATCCTGCACACGCTCTATGGCCAGTCGCTGCGCAACAATGCCGAATTCTTCATCGAGTATTTCGCGCTCGACCTGATCATGTCGGCCGATGGCCGCTGCACCGGTGTCGTCGCCTGGAACCTCGATGACGGCACGATCCATCGCTTCGCCGCCAAGATGGTGGTTCTGGCGACCGGCGGCTACGGCCGCGCCTATTTCTCCGCCACCTCGGCGCATACCTGCACGGGTGACGGTGGCGGCATGATCGCCCGCGCCGGCCTGCCGCTGCAGGACATGGAATTCGTGCAGTTCCACCCGACCGGCATCTACGGCGCCGGCTGCCTCATCACCGAGGGTGCCCGCGGTGAAGGCGGTTATCTCGTCAATTCCGAGGGTGAGCGCTTCATGGAGCGTTATGCACCGTCGGCCAAGGATCTCGCCTCGCGCGACGTCGTCTCGCGCTGCATGACGATGGAAATCCGCGAAGGCCGCGGCGTCGGCAAGAACAAGGACCACATCTTCCTGCATCTCGACCATCTCGATCCGGCCGTCCTGCACGAGCGCCTG
This sequence comes from Shinella curvata, assembly GCF_022899935.1. Classification (GTDB taxonomy): domain Bacteria; phylum Pseudomonadota; class Alphaproteobacteria; order Rhizobiales; family Rhizobiaceae; genus Shinella; species Shinella curvata. Next base: position 65,369 of record NZ_JALJCJ010000007.1, on the reverse strand, counting down.
CCGGGCATTTCCGAGAGCGCCAAGATCTTCGCCGGCGTTGACGTGACGCGCGAGCCGATCCCGGTTCTGCCGACCGTGCACTACAATATGGGCGGCGTGCCGACCAACTATTGGGGTGAAGTGCTGAACGCCGACAGCCAGAACCCGGAGCGCATCGCGCCCGGCCTGATGGCCGTGGGTGAAGCCGGCTGCGCGTCGGTGCACGGCGCAAACCGCCTTGGTTCCAACTCGCTGATCGACCTCGTGGTCTTCGGCCGCGCCGCCGCCATCCGCGCCGGCCAGGTCATCGATCGTGCCGGCCCGATCCCGGCGCTCGATATCGCCGCCTGCGACAAGATCATGGACCGTTTCGATCGCCTCCGGAACGCCAATGGCGGCACGCCGACGGCGATCCTGCGCGACAAGATGCAGCGCACCATGCAGGACGACGCGGCGGTGTTCCGCACCCAGGAATCGCTGGAAAGCGGCTGCCGCCGCATGACCGCGATCTGGAAGGAACTGCCGGACATCAAGGTCACCGACCGCTCGATGGTCTGGAACTCAGACCTCGTCGAGACGCTGGAGCTGGAAAACCTGATGGCCAACGCCATTACGACCGTCTACGGCGCCGAGGCTCGCAAGGAAAGCCGCGGCTCGCATGCCCGCGAAGACTATGTCGACGGCCCCTTCGCCGGCCGCGACGACGTCAACTGGCGCAAGCACACGCTCGCCTGGGTGAACGAGGCGGGCGATGTCAAGCTCGACTATCGCCCCGTGCATACCGACCTCATCGCCGACGGGATCGATCCCCAGAAGATCGCGCCCAAGGCGCGTGTCTACTGATATCGAGGAGAACAGGACATGGTTGAACTCGCTCTCCCGAAGAATTCGCAGCTGACCGAAGGCAAGGTCTGGCCGAAGCCGGCCGGCGCCACCAACACCCGCGAATTCCGCATCTATCGCTGGAACCCGGATGACGGGAAAAACCCGTCGGTCGACACGTTCTATATCGATGTCGACGATTGCGGCCCGATGGTGCTCGACGCGCTGCTCTACATCAAGAACAAGATCGATCCGACGCTGACGCTGCGCCGCTCCTGCCGCGAAGGCATCTGCGGATCCTGCGCCATGAACATCGATGGCACCAACACGCTCGCCTGCACCAAGGGCATGGACGAGGTGAAGGGCGCTGTGAAGGTCTATCCGCTGCCGCATATGCCCGTCGTGAAGGACCTCGTTCCCGACCTCACCAACTTCTACGCCCAGCATCGCTCGATCGAGCCCTGGCTGAAGACGGTATCGCCGACGCCGGCCAAGGAATGGAAGCAGAGCCACGAGGATCGCCTCAAGCTCGATGGCCTCTACGAGTGCATCCTGTGCGCCTGCTGCTCGACCTCCTGTCCGAGCTACTGGTGGAACGGCGACCGTTATCTCGGTCCGGCCGTGCTGCTCCAGGCCTATCGCTGGTTGATCGACAGCCGCGACGAAGCCACCGGCGAGCGCCTCGACGACCTCGAAGATCCCTTCCGTCTCTATCGCTGCCACACGATCATGAATTGCGCCCAGGCCTGCCCGAAGGGCCTCAATCCGGCCAAGGCTATCGGCGAAATCAAGAAGATGCTGGTCGAACGCCGTCTCTGACCTACATAATCGGCAGTCACGAAACGTGAGGAGGCGGCCCGAACAATCGGGCCGTTTCATCTTGATTCGTGTGGGCGATTCACGTTAATTCGGCGGAAATGCTGCGGGGCAGCAGTATCGGGCAGATATCGGGAGTATCGACATGCGGGTTGTACATGTAGCAGGCGGACTGATGATGGCGCTTGCTCTGGCGGGTTGCCAGCGGACTTCCTCGATGGACAGCGTCAATACGCAGCAGAACATTCAGCCGCTGGAGGCGCAGCCGATCGGGACTGTGTCTTCGAGCCAACTGCCGGATCCGACGACCGACACGTCCGGCCAGTTCCCGGAAAAGCCCACCACCGATACGGCGATGGCGACGGGCACTGGTGTTGCCGGTGATACGGCTGCTGCAGCAGCGGGTCTCGAAGTCAAGAAGGAAGCCATGGTCGGCAACTGGAAGGTCGCCAACGGCGCTTCCTCCTGCGACATGTTCCTGACGCTCACCAATCTCGGCAGCGGTTCGCGTGGCGGCACGCGCGGTTGCGCGGGCGAGCTGACGGCGATGGGCTCCTGGGAAGTCGCCGGCAAGCAGGTGGTGCTGAAGGATCGCAACGGCAGCGCGATCGCGCGTCTCTACAAGACGGCCGACACACAGTTCAACGGAACGACCAATTCCGGCCAGCCCGTCAGCCTCTCGCGTTGATCGGCATTTTCAGACGACACGGATAAAAGCCGTCCATGGGCAAGAACTGGGACAGCGGGGCGACGCATCCGGACAAGGGCGTCTCGGATAGGCTGCAGGCCCTTGTCGCCAGTGGCGAGCTGAAACCGGATCCGGCGCAGAAGGCCATGGCCGCGCGCTTCGACCGCCTGCTCGGCGATCTCCATGCCCAGCGCCCGGCGCGCAAATCGAGCGCGCTCGGCTGGCTCTTCGCCTCCCGCAAGCCCGAAAGCGTCAGCGCTCCCAAGGGGCTCTATCTCTATGGTGGTGTCGGTCGCGGCAAGACCATGCTGATGGACATGTTCTTCGAACTGGCGCGGGTGAAGCGCAAGCGGCGGGCGCATTTCCATGAATTCATGGCCGATGTGCACGACCGCATCCACAAACACCGCCAGAAGCTGAAGGCCGGCGAGACCAAGCAGGCCGATCCCGTGCCGCCGGTTGCCGAAAGTCTTGTCGCCGAAGCCCGGCTTCTCTGCTTCGACGAATTCTCCGTAACCGATATCGCCGATGCGATGATCCTGTCGCGGCTCTTTGGCGAACTCTTCCAGCGCGGCTGCATTCTCGTGGCGACGTCGAATGTCGAGCCCGACAATCTCTACAAGGACGGTCTCAACCGCGGCCTCTTCCTGCCCTTCGTCGATCTGCTCAAGCAGTATGTCGAGATCGTTGCGCTGGATTCGCTGACGGATTACCGCATGGAGAGGGACAGCGGCCTGCCGGTCTTCCGTCATCCGCTCGGCGACGAGGCCGATAAGGCGATGGATGCGGCCTGGCGGCGCGAGACCGCGGGCATGGCCGTCGCGCCGGCGACCATCGCCTTCCGCGGGCGCAGCATCGCGGTGCCGCAGGCGGCGTCGCGCGTCGCGCGCTTCTCCTTCGCCGATCTCTGCGAGAAGCCGCTGGGTGCGGCCGACTATCTGGAAATCCTCGCGCATTACGACACGCTGTTCGTCGATCACGTGCCGCTGTTGGGCGCTGAAAAGCGCAACGAGACCAAACGCTTCATCAATCTTGTCGATACGATCTACGATCATCGCGCCCGGCTCTTCGCCTCCGCCGCGGCTGCACCCGAAAACCTGCTTGTGACCCGCAAGGGCACCGAGGGCTTCGAATTCGACCGCACGGTCTCGCGCCTGATCGAAATCCGCAGCACGGAATATCTGGCCGATCACAATGATCGCTACGGTGTGGGGCAGGGCTCCGTTACAGCAAAGACGTGACGAAAGCATGACGGTAATTCTTACGTTTACGTAAGAATTTTTATATCTAACCGATTGAAAAAATTCAGTCCAAAAGTATGTGTTGAAATTTTAACCTTAGAAGCGTAAGCCCTTGCGCCGAAAGGTCCTGCAATTGCGACATTGCGGACCTGTTGATCGGAGCAAAGGAAGCTTTCATGGCCCGCAAGAAGATCGCACTTATTGGTTCTGGCATGATCGGTGGCACGCTGGCGCATCTCGCCGGCCTGAAGGAGCTGGGCGACATCGTCCTGTTCGACATCGCCGACGGTATCCCGCAGGGCAAGGGCCTCGATATCGCCCAGTCCTCGCCGGTCGAAGGCTTCAACGCCTCGCTGACGGGTGCCAGTGACTATGCTGCGATCGAAGGTGCCGATGTCTGCATCGTCACCGCCGGCGTTGCCCGCAAGCCCGGCATGAGCCGCGACGACCTGCTCGGCATCAACCTCAAGGTCATGGAACAGGTTGGCGCCGGCATCAAGAAGTACGCCCCGAACGCCTTCGTCATCTGCATCACCAACCCGCTCGACGCGATGGTCTGGGCGCTGCAGAAGTTCTCCGGCCTGCCGAAGAACATGGTCGTCGGCATGGCCGGCGTGCTGGATTCGGCCCGCTTCCGCCTCTTCCTCTCCGAGGAATTCAAGGTCTCCGTCCAGGACGTCACCGCCTTCGTTCTCGGCGGCCACGGCGACACGATGGTGCCGCTCGCCCGCTATTCGACCGTCGGCGGCATTCCGCTGACCGACCTCGTCAAGATGGGCTGGGTCACCAAGGAACGCCTCGAAGAAATCATCCAGCGCACCCGTGACGGCGGCGCCGAGATCGTCGGTCTGCTGAAGACCGGCTCTGCCTACTATGCGCCGGCCGCTTCCGCGATCGAAATGGCCGAGTCCTACCTCAAGGACAAGAAGCGCGTCCTGCCCTGCGCTGCCTACCTCTCCGGCCAGTACGGCGTGAAGGACATGTATGTCGGCGTGCCCACCATCATCGGTGAAGGCGGCGTCGAGCGCATCATCGAGGTCGAGTTCAACAAGGCCGAACAGGAAGCCTTCGAGAAGTCGGTCGCGGCCGTCGCCGGCCTTTGCGAAGCCTGCATCAACATCGCGCCTTCGCTGAAGTAAGAACAGGATCATCCCTATGAACATTCATGAATATCAGGCCAAGGCTCTGCTGAAGAGCTTCGGCGCTCCGGTCGCCGAAGGTGTGGCGATCTTCTCCGCCGACGAGGCTGAAGCGGCTGCGAAGTCGCTGCCCGGCCCGCTCTACGTGGTCAAGAGCCAGATCCACGCTGGTGGTCGCGGCAAGGGCAAGTTCAAGGAACTCGGCCCCGACGCCAAGGGCGGCGTTCGCCTCGCCTTCTCGATCGACGAAGCCAAGGCGCACGCCAAGGACATGCTCGGCAACACGCTCGTCACCGCCCAGACCGGCGAAGCCGGCAAGCAGGTGAACCGCCTCTATATCGAGGACGGCGCCGACATCGACCGTGAACTCTATCTCTCGCTGCTCGTCGATCGCTCGGTCGGCCAGGTTGCCTTCGTCGTCTCGACGGAAGGCGGCATGGACATCGAAGCTGTTGCGCATGACACGCCGGAAAAGATCCTCACGGTCGCGATCAACCCGGAAGCCGGCGTCACTGCCGACGACCTGGCGAAGCTCACCTCGGCCCTGAAGCTCGAAGGCGAAGCCAAGGCTGACGCCGAAAAGCTCTTCCCGATCCTCTACAAGGCCTTTGTCGAGAAGGACATGAGCCTGCTCGAGATCAACCCGCTGATCGTCATGAAGAACGGCCGCGTGCGCGTTCTCGACGCCAAGGTCTCGTTCGACGGCAACGCGCTGTTCCGCCACGACGACATCAAGGCGCTGCGCGACGAGACCGAAGAAGACGCCAAGGAAATCGAAGCCTCCAAGTGGGACCTCGCTTACGTGGCGCTCGACGGTAACATCGGCTGCATGGTCAACGGTGCCGGTCTCGCCATGGCGACGATGGACATCATCAAGCTCTACGGCAAGGAGCCGGCGAACTTCTGCGACGTCGGCGGCGGCGCCGGCAAGGAGAAGGTCGCGGCGGCCTTCAAGATCATCACGGCCGACCCGAAGGTCGAGGGTATCCTCGTCAATATCTTCGGCGGCATCATGAAGTGCGACGTCATCGCTGAAGGCGTCGTCGCAGCCGTGCAGGAAGTGGGCCTCAAGGTTCCGCTGGTCGTTCGTCTCGAAGGCACGAATGTCGAACTTGGCAAGAAGATCCTGAACGAATCGGGCCTGGCAATCACCGCCGCCGACGATCTGGACGATGCTGCCAAGAAGATCGTCGCCGCGATCAACGGCTAACGGAAGGACCAGACCTCATGTCGATTCTCGTCAACAAGAACACCAAGGTCCTCGTTCAGGGCCTGACCGGCAAGACCGGCTCCTTCCACACCGAACAGGCGCTCGCCTATTACGGCACGCAGATGGTCGGCGGCATCCACCCGAAGAAGGGTGGCGAAACCTGGACCGGCTCGAAGGGCGAAAGCCTGCCGATCTTCGCTTCCGTTGCCGAAGGCCGCGAGAAGACCGGTGCCGACGCATCCGTGATCTACGTTCCGCCGGCAGGCGCTGCGGACGCGATCATCGAGGCGATCGATGCGGAAGTCCCGTTCATCACCTGCATCACCGAAGGCATCCCGGTTGCCGACATGGTGCGCGTCAAGGCTCGCCTCGACCGCTCCTCCTCGCGTCTCCTCGGCCCGAACTGCCCCGGCATCCTGACGCCGGAAGAGTGCAAGATCGGCATCATGCCGGGCTCGATCTTCCGCAAGGGTTCGGTCGGTATTGTTTCGCGCTCCGGCACGCTGACCTATGAAGCCGTGTTCCAGACTTCCAACGAAGGCCTCGGCCAGACGACGGCTGTCGGCATCGGCGGCGATCCGGTCAAGGGCACCGAATTCATCGACGTGCTCGAGATGTTCCTGGCGGACGACGCCACGACCTCGATCATCATGATCGGCGAAATCGGTGGCTCGGCGGAAGAAGATGCGGCGCAGTTCCTCATCGACGAAGCCAAGAAGGGCCGCAAGAAGCCGATGGCCGGCTTCATCGCGGGCCGTACGGCTCCGAAGGGCCGCACCATGGGCCACGCCGGCGCTGTCGTTTCCGGCGGCAAGGGCGATGCGGAATCCAAGATCGCGGCCATGGAGGCAGCGGGCATCCGCGTTTCGCCTTCGCCGGCCCGTCTCGGCAAGACCCTCGTCGAAGTCCTCAAGGGCTGAGATGCGACACTGGATGGGCCGGCGAAAGCCGGCCGATCCGTCTCTCCCGTCGCTCAAGCGGACAGGCTTGCGGCGGGCGGCAAACCGGGGAGAGCCCGGTCAACACGATCGTTCGGGAGGCGGGCGCGGCGCCCGCAAGAAACCATGGCACGGCAAGACGCCAACGAACAATTCCTGGCCACCTCCTTCCTCGACGGAGCGAACGCGGCCTATATCGAACAGCTCTACGCCAGGTACGAGGCTGATCCCGCCTCGGTTGGCGAAGAATGGCAGGCCTTCTTCAAGGCCCTGGAAGATCAGCCCTCCGACATTGTGAAGGCTGCCAAGGGCGCCTCCTGGAAGCGCGCGAACTGGCCGATCGTCGCCAATGGCGAACTCGTCTCGGCGCTCGACGGCAACTGGGGTGTCGTCGAGAAGGTGCTTGAGAAGAAGGTGCAGGCGAAGGCCGAGGCCGTCGCCGCCAAGACCGGCGCACCGGTCAACCAGGCAGACGTCAACCAGGCGACCCGCGATTCGGTGCGCGCCATCATGATGATCCGCGCCTATCGCGCCCGTGGTCACCTGCACGCCAAGCTCGACCCGCTCGGCATTGCCGCGCCCGTCGAGGACTATCACGAGCTTTCACCCTCGAACTACGGGTTCGAGGACAAGGATCTCGACCGCAAGATCTTCATCGACAACGTGCTCGGCCTCGAATACGCAACCGTGCGCGAAATGGTCGAAATCCTCGAGCGCACGTATTGCTCGACCATCGGCGTCGAATTCATGCATATCTCCAACCCGGAAGAGAAGGGTTGGATCCAGGAACGCATCGAAGGGCCGGACAAGGGCGTTGACTTCACGCCCGAGGGCAAGAAGGCGATCCTGCAGAAGCTGATCGAGGCCGAGGGCTTCGAGCAGTTCATCGACGTCAAGTACAAGGGCACCAAGCGCTTCGGCCTTGATGGCGGCGAATCGCTGATCCCGGCGCTCGAGCAGATCATCAAGCGCGGCGGCCAGCTCGGCCTCAAGGAAATCGTGCTCGGCATGGCCCACCGCGGCCGCCTCAACGTTCTGACGAACGTGATGGCCAAGCCGCATCGCGCCGTCTTCCACGAATTCAAGGGCGGCTCTTACGCGCCTGACGACGTGGAAGGTTCGGGCGACGTGAAGTATCACCTCGGCGCCTCCTCGGACCGCGAGTTCGACGGCAACAAGGTGCATCTGTCGCTGACGGCGAACCCCTCGCATCTTGAGATCGTCAACCCTGTCGTCATGGGCAAGGCCCGCGCCAAGCAGGACCAGATGGCGAAGGTCTTCGAAGGCGATATCATCCCCCTGTCCGAACGTGCCCAGGTCATGCCGCTCCTGCTGCATGGCGATGCGGCCTTCGCGGGCCAGGGCGTGACGGCGGAAATCCTCGGCCTGTCCGGCCTGCGCGGCCATCGCGTCGCCGGCACGATGCACGTCATCATCAACAACCAGATCGGCTTCACCACGAATCCGGCCTTCTCGCGCTCTTCGCCCTATCCGTCCGACGTGGCGAAGATGATCGAGGCACCGATCTTCCACATCAATGGTGACGATCCCGAAGCGGTGACCTATGCCGCAAAGATCGCCACCGAATTCCGCATGAAGTTCCACAAGCCTGTCGTCATCGACATGTTCTGCTACCGTCGCTTCGGCCATAACGAAGGCGACGAGCCTGCGTTCACGCAGCCGAAGATGTACAAGGCGATCCGCGCCCACAAGACCGTGGTCAACCTCTACGGTTCGCGCCTCGTCGCCGAAGGCGTCATCTCCGAAGGCGAATTCGAGAAGATGAAGGCCGACTGGCGCGCCAATCTCGAAACGGAATTCGAGATCGGCCAGTCCTACAAGCCGAACAAGGCCGACTGGCTCGACGGTGCCTGGTCGGGGCTGCGTTCTGCCGACAACCAGGACGAACAGCGTCGCGGCAAGACCTCGGTGCCGATGAAGCAGCTCAAGGAAATCGGCCGCAAGATCGCGACGATCCCGGAAGGCTTCCGCGCCCACAAGACCATCCAGCGGTTCATGGACAACCGCATGCAGATGGTCGAGACGGGCGAGGGCATCGACTGGGCGATGGGCGAAGCTCTGGCCTACGGCACGCTCTGCGTCGAAGGCACCAAGATCCGCCTGTCCGGCCAGGACTGCGAACGCGGCACCTTCTCGCAGCGCCATTCGGTTCTCTACGATCAGGAGACCGAAGACCGCTACATCCCGCTCGCCAACCTCTCGCCGACCCAGGCCCGCTACGAGGTCATCAACTCGATGCTCTCTGAAGAGGCGGTCCTCGGCTTCGAATACGGCTATTCGCTGGCCCGTCCGAACGCGCTCACCCTCTGGGAAGCCCAGTTCGGCGACTTCGCCAACGGTGCGCAGGTCGTCTTCGACCAGTTCATCTCCTCGGGCGAACGCAAGTGGCTGCGCATGTCGGGCCTCGTCTGCCTTCTGCCGCACGGCTATGAGGGTCAGGGTCCGGAGCATTCTTCTGCCCGTCTCGAGCGCTGGCTGCAAATGTGCGCCGAAGACAACATGCAGGTCGCCAACGTCACGACGCCCGCGAACTACTTCCACATCCTGCGCCGCCAGGTGAAGCGCGACTTCCGCAAGCCGCTGATCATGATGACGCCGAAGTCGCTGCTGCGCCACAAGCGTGCGGTCTCCTCGCTGTCGGAAATGGCGGGTGAAAGCTCGTTCCACCGTCTGCTGTGGGATGACGCCGAAGTGATCAAGGACGGCCCGATCAAGCTGCAGAAGGATGCCAAGATCCGCCGCGTCGTGATGTGCTCCGGCAAGGTCTACTACGACCTCCTGGAAGAGCGCGAAAAGCGCGGCATCGACGATGTCTACCTGCTGCGTCTGGAACAGCTCTATCCGTTCCCGGCCAAGGCGCTGATCAACGAGCTCTCGCGCTTCCGCAATGCCGAGATGGTGTGGTGCCAGGAAGAGCCCAAGAACATGGGCGGCTGGGCCTTCATCGACCCCTATCTCGAGTGGGTGCTTGCCCATATCGACGCCAAGTACCAGCGCGTGCGCTATACCGGCCGTCCGGCTGCAGCCTCGCCCGCAACGGGCCTGATGTCCAAGCACCTCGCGCAGCTGGCTGCCTTCCTGGAGGACGCGCTGGGCGGCTGATGCCGCCTTGCGCTCCGTAACCGCGACAAAGATACAACGAACGGAACACACTCATGGCTACCGAAATCCGCGTCCCGACTTTGGGCGAATCCGTCAGCGAAGCCACCGTCGGCACCTGGTTCAAGAAGGTCGGCGACGTCATCAAGGCCGACGAGCCGCTCTGTGAGCTCGAAACCGACAAGGTGACGATCGAAGTGCCGGCACCCGCCTCCGGCGTGCTCTCGGAAATCACGGCGAATGCCGGCGATACCGTTGCACCGGGTGGCCTGCTCGGCCAGATCTCCGAAGGCGCCTCCGCCGGTGCCGCCGCTCCGGCCGCCGCCGAGAAGGCTGCCGCCGCGGCTCCCGCCGCCGAAGCCAAGCCTGCTGCTGCCGCTGCCATGCCGGCAGCGCCGGCTGCCGCCAAGCTACTTGCCGAAAACAACCTCTCGGCCGATCAGGTCGATGGCTCCGGCAAGCGTGGCCAGGTGCTGAAGGGCGATGTCATCGCCGCCGTCGCCAAGGGCATCACGGCTTCGACCCCGGCCGCAGCCGCCGAGCCGGTCAAGGTCGCCGCCCGCGCGCCGTCGTCGCAAGCCGACGCGCCGCGCGAAGAGCGCGTGAAGATGACGCGCCTGCGCCAGACCATCGCCAAGCGCCTCAAGGACGCCCAGAACACCGCTGCCATGCTCACCACCTATAACGAGGTGGACATGTCGGCCGTAATGGACCTGCGTAACCGCTACAAGGAGCTGTTCGAGAAGAAGCACGGCGTGAAGCTCGGCTTCATGGGTTTCTTCACCAAGGCCGTCACGCACGCGCTGAAGGAACTTCCGGCTGTCAACGCCGAGATCGACGGCACCGATATCATCTACAAGAACTACTGCCACATCGGCGTCGCCGTCGGCACGGACAAGGGCCTCGTGGTTCCCGTCGTGCGCGATGCCGACCAGATGTCGATCGCCGAGATCGAAAAGGATATCGGCCGCCTCGGCAAGCTCGCCCGTGATGGTGCGCTCTCCATGGCCGACATGCAGGGCGGCACGTTCACCATCTCGAACGGCGGTGTCTACGGCTCGCTGATGTCCTCGCCGATCCTGAATGCCCCGCAGTCGGGCATTCTCGGCATGCACAAGATCCAGGAGCGCCCGGTTGTCGTCGGCGGCCAGATCGTCATCCGCCCGATGATGTATCTCGCGCTTTCCTATGACCACCGCATGGTCGACGGCAAGGAAGCCGTGACCTTCCTGGTCCGCGTCAAGGACAGCCTGGAAGATCCGGAACGTCTGGTTCTCGATCTCTAAGGGAGGCTTTTATGGAAGTGGCGTCTTCGCCTATTCTCGTGCTGCTCGCACTGAGCGTGGCGCTGCTCGTCTTCCATATTTCCCTTCAGGGCATGCTCGCCACGAAGGAACTCGGCTCCCAATGGAATGCCGGTCCGCGCGATGATGCGCGCGAGCCGGTGGGAAAACTTGCCGGACGCGCGGCACGCGCGTCAGCCAATTACCGCGAGACCTATCCCGGCTTCGTGGCGCTCGCGCTGGCGCTTGCCGTCGCGGGCGATCCCTCGGGCTGGGGGCTTGTCGGCGCGTGGCTGTGGTTCGTCGCGCGCCTCGTCTATATCCCGCTCTATCTGGCAGGCATCCCCTATATCCGCTCGCTCGTCTGGCTCGTCGCGCTGGCAGGCCTTGCCATCATGGCAGCCACCGTCATCTTCTAGAGCATTTCCGGTGAACCGGAGATGCTCTAGTGGCTTGTTTTAACCGCATTGTCCGACGCCGAAGCGAAGTTGCTTCGGCTGGAAATGCTCTAGGAGTCCGGCATGGCATTCACCAATGTTCCCCCGCTCCAGCCGCATATCTGCGTGAAGGGCGGCGTCGAAGCGATCGCCTTCTATGAAAAGGCACTCGGCGCCGAAAACACGTTCCATCAGCTGGCCGAAGACGGCAAACGTGTGATGCACGCCAACCTCGCCATCTATGGCGGTGAGGTGATGCTGCATGACGAGTTTCCCGAATTCGAGATGGCTGTCAGCGCGCCGACCACCGTCGGCGGCACATCCTTCGCCATCAGCATCAACCTGCCCGATCCGGCCGCGGTCGATGCCGCTTATGCCAAAGCCGTCGATGCCGGCGCCCATGGCCTGATGCCGCCCGCCGACGTGTTCTGGGGCGCCCGCTACGCCCGTATCACCGATCCCTTCGGCCATATCTGGGCCTTCAACGCCCCGCTGGAGCGCACATGAGCCAATATCTCGTCGAACTCGCCTCGCTGATGGCGATCTTTGCCTTTGCGATCGTCTCGCCCGGCGCCGACCTCGCCATGGTCATGCGCCAGTCGCTCGTGCAGGGCCGCCGCGCTGCCGTGATCACGTCCTTCGGCATCGGCGCGGCGCTGATGCTGCATGTCACCTATACGATCCTCGGCCTTGGGCTGATCATTTCCCAGTCGATCTACCTCTTCAACATCGTGAAGTGGTGCGGCGTCGCCTATCTCGTCTATATCGGCATCAAGGCCTTACGCGCCGGCAAGGCGGACCTCTCCGCCGAGACCGTGAAGGCCGGCGGCGAGGCGAAGGTGGAACAGTCGGCCCTGCGCGCCTTCGGCCTCGGCTTCCTTGCCAATGCGCTGAACCCCAAGGCGGTGTTCTTCTTCCTGTCGATCTTCTCGACGGTCGTCAGCGCGCACACGCCGATCGCCGTCAAGTTCGGCTACGGCCTCGTCATGGCGACCTGCCTCATCGCCTGGTTCGTTGGCGTTTCGCTCTTCATGACGACGCCGCGCATGCGGGCTGCCTTCTCGCGCGCCAGCCAGTGGATCGACCGCACCAGCGGCCTCGTCTTCATCGCGCTCGGCATCAAGCTCGCGACGGAAAAGGCCCACTGAGCCATGCGCGCCGCCCTCGTCCTCGCCGGTTTGCTTGCCGCGACCGCCGCTTCCGCGGCGGAGTGCCGGCAGGACAATGCGATCTATGCGGATCGCGACGGGGGCTATGAGCTGACCTTCGAACCGGTTGGTTCCGATGCGGCGGCGACGAGCCATCATTTCAAGCTGAAGATCCTGGCAAGCGGTCTGGTGCTGGATGGCATCATCATGCCGGGCGATCCCGCCCGCTCGAACGGCATGATCATGCACAATTGCCCCGAGGGTGACGTGACGGGCGAGGAGATCACCGCCTGCACCATCTGGGAAGGTGTGATCTACACGCTTGACGTGGCGGGCGACGCGAACCTCGTGCCTGATCAGGGTGCCAGGGCGGCGCAAAGCCTGCTGTTATCGGGCTTCGGCCCGTCGCTGCGCTATTCGGCGCTGTGGGACCAGGGAAAGGCGAAGGTCGTGCCGCAGGATGTCTTCCGGCAAAAGGGATGCGCGGCATGAAGGAAGCGCCCGTTCTCCTCGTCACCGGCGGCAGCCGCGGCATCGGCGCAAGCGTCTGCCGCATGGCCGGTGCGGCCGGCTGGCAGGTCGCGGTGAACTATGTCGCCAATCTGGAAGCGGCCCAGGCCGTTGTGGCGGATATCCATGCGACGGGCGGCTCGGCGATCCCGGTTCAGGGCGATGTCGGCAGCGAGCTTGGCCTTGCCAACATCTTCTCGACCATCGACGGCACCTTCGGCCGGCTCGACGGTCTCGTGAACAATGCCGGCATCGTCGCCACACCGCAGCGCGTCGACGAAATGTCGTCCGAGCGGCTGGAGCGCATGTTCGCCGTGAACGTCATGGGCTCGATCCGCTGTGCGCAGGAGGCCGTGCGCCGCATGTCGACGCGCCATGGCGGCACGGGCGGTTCGATCGTCAATCTTTCGTCCGTCGCCGCGCAATTGGGTGCGGCCGGGCAATATGTCGATTATGCCGCCAGCAAGGGCGCCATCGAAAGCTTTACCGTCGGTCTCGCGCGTGAAGTTGCGGCGGAGGGCGTGCGCGTCAATCTCGTGCGCCCCGGCATCATCGACACGGACATCCACGCTTCCGGCGGCCTGCCGGACCGTGCGCGCGACATGGCGTCGCTCATCCCGATGCAGCGGCCGGGTACGGCCGATGAAGTCGCGGGGTCCATTCTCTATCTTCTCTCCGATGCGGCATCCTATGTGACGGGTGCCGCCCTCAACGTCAGCGGCGGCCGCTAGGCCCCGCGCAGGAAGGACTTGTCATGGCATATGATCTCATCGTTATCGGTTCCGGTCCCGGCGGCTACGTTTGCGCCATCAAGGCGGCACAGCTTGGCCTGAAGGTCGCGGTCGTCGAAAAGCGCGCCACCTATGGCGGCACCTGCCTCAATGTCGGCTGCATCCCCTCCAAGGCGCTGCTGCATGCCTCGGAAACCTACAGCCACGCGGCCCATGGCATGGATGCGCTCGGCATCGAGGGCGTGAAGCCCACGCTGAACCTCGCCAAGATGATGGCGCACAAGGATGCAACGGTGAAGTCGAATGTCGACGGCGTCGCCTTCCTGTTCAAGAAGAACAAGATCGACGGCATCCAGGGCACCGGCAAGGTGCTGGGTGCAGGCAAGGTCTCCGTCACCAGTGACAAGGGCGAAGAGCAGGTTCTCGAAACGAAGAACATCGTGATCGCCACCGGTTCCGACGTTGCGGGTATTCCCGGCGTTCCGGTCGAGATCGACGAGACGGTCATCGTCTCCTCGACGGGCGGCATCGCGCTTGAGAAGGTGCCGGGCCATCTGGTCGTCGTCGGCGGCGGCGTCATCGGCCTCGAGCTTGGCTCGGTCTGGGCGCGCCTCGGCGCCAAGGTCACGGTCGTCGAATATCTCGACGCCATCCTCGGCGGCATGGACGGCGAGGTTTCCAAGCAGTTCCAGCGCATGCTGGCCAAGCAGGGCATGGACTTCAAGCTCGGCGCCAAGGTGACGGGTGTCGAAAAGTCCGGCGCCGGCGCCAAGGTGACCTTCGAGCCGGTCAAGGGCGGCGCCGCCACCACCATCGACGCCGACGTCGTGCTGATCGCCACCGGCCGCAAGCCCTACACCGAAGGCCTCGGCCTCAAGGAAGCCGGCGTGGCGCTCGACAACCGTGGCCGGGTCGAGATCGACAAGCATTTCCAGACCAATGTCCCCGGCATCTATGCGCTCGGTGACGTCGTGCGCGGCCCGATGCTCGCCCACAAGGCGGAAGACGAGGGTGTTGCCGTCGCCGAAATCCTCGCAGGCCAGGCCGGTCATGTGAACTACGACGTCATCCCCGGCGTCGTCTACACCCAGCCGGAAGTTGCCTCCGTCGGCAAGACCGAGGAAGAGCTGAAGGCCGCGGGCGTCGCCTACAAGGCCGGCAAGTTCCCCTTCACCGCCAACGGCCGCGCCCGCGCCATGCTGGCGACCGACGGTTTCGTGAAGGTTCTTGCCGACAAGGACACCGACCGCGTTCTCGGCGTGCATATCGTCGGCTTCGGCGCCGGCGAGATGATCCACGAGGCAGCCGTGCTGATGGAATTCGGCGGCTCCTCCGAAGACCTTGGCCGCACCTGCCACGCCCATCCGACCATGTCGGAAGCCGTCAAGGAAGCTGCGCTCGCTACCTGCTTCAAGCCGATCCATATGTGATCGGACTCCGACGCGACTTTGCTTCGGCTAAACACTCTCCAGGCGGCTGCGACAACCAGCCGCCTGTTTTCGTTCCGCGAACGGGCGCAGCATGAAGGCCACAAAGGATGGTTTCATGTCTCCGGTATCGCGACCCGTTTCCCTGCCGCACCCGTTGCTCCCCGCCGCCGACTGGGCGGACCGTTTCACGCTCGGCCTGCCGGTGGAGCACCTGACGGCGCGCGAGGCGGCGCGGTTGGCGCTGGAAAATCCGCCGGGCTGGGTGCGCAGACTGATGGTGCTGCGCAACGCCATCGTGGCGCCCTTCGGGCTGAAGGGCGCGGCCGAGGAGGTGAAGACCTCGGA
This sequence comes from Shinella curvata, assembly GCF_022899935.1. Taxonomy (GTDB): domain Bacteria; phylum Pseudomonadota; class Alphaproteobacteria; order Rhizobiales; family Rhizobiaceae; genus Shinella; species Shinella curvata. The sequence continues at coordinate 49,532 of NZ_JALJCJ010000007.1, read as the reverse complement.
GACGGAGATCGGCGGTTTTCCGGTGGTGAGTGCGACCGATGAGCGCGTCGTGCTCGGCTTCGACGACCGGCATCTCGATTTCCGCATCGTCATCGACGTGATGGCCGACCGGCTCTCCGGCCAGACCCTGAGCGTCATGACGCTCGTCCACCGCAACAATCTGCTCGGCCGGCTCTATCTTGCCGCCGTCATGCCGTTTCACAAGCTGATCGTGCGCACCATGCTGTCGGGCATCGGCCGGCGGGCGATTAAGCTCAGTTCACCGCGGTGACGGTGAAGCCGCTCTTGCGCAGCAGCTCGATCACGCCTTCGGGGCCGGGAAGGTGCAAGGCGCCGACGGCCATGAACACGTTGCCGGCTTCGAGGATCGGTTTCGCACGCTCGGCCATGACGTGGTTGCGGTCGACGATGATCCGCTGCTCGAAATCGGCATAGCCCTTTGCATTGTCGTCTTCGGGGGCAGCGGCGCGCATCATCGGCATGATCATGCCGGTATCACCGGCGAGATAAAGCTGGCTCATCGTCTCGATGACGTCCTTCAGCGTATCGCCGAGTTCCAGCGTCTGCACCAGACCCTGGATCTGCGGTTCGAGCGGCAGGGAATCCAGGGCGGAAATCTGTTCGATCAGCGTTTCCAGCCCCTTCAGCGACTTGCCCTCGGCAAGCGCGTTCTTGGCGAGTTGCTGGTCGAGGAAGGCGGCTCCAGCGGTCTTGCGGGCGATCTCGCAGGCGGGCAGCGCCACGAAGCTCGCGATCATCCACGGTTTCATGCGGCTGACGGCGGCCAGCGCAAGGCCGCGGCTCTTGAGGCCCGCGGCGAGCGTCGCCGCATCCTCCTCGTCGAGGAAATCCGTGATGGATTTTCCGTCGGTGAACATGATGAGGTCGGGGCGGGCCATCATCGCGGCACCCGCCTTCTTCTCGTCCGTGATCTCGTCCGATTCCACGATGACGGTCGCGGCCTGCGCATAGGCGGATTGGGCGGGTGCCGGCATGGCGAGCACGCGCGGGTCCGTCACATGCATGGTGCCGAGCAGCCAGGAAGCCGGCTTCCCATCCTTTTCGATCTTCCAGAAGATGCCCTTGCCGTTCGGTACGGCATCGGCCTCGGCGCGCAGCTTGGCGAAGCCTGCGGGATCGTCCTTTTCGTATTTGGTCAGCAGGTTGTTGCCGCCGCAGGCCGCCGGTTCTTCCGCCCGGACCGGAGAAACACCGGCCAGCACGAAAAGAAAGGAGAGGGCGACCAGCACATGGATCGCTGCCAGGAGCCAGAGGCCCGCATCGGCGAGGCGATCGGCAAACACAAGGCGGCTCTTGTGAAGAAGGACTGTCATGGTCGAACTCCGTCTATTTTCGGCGGACCCTAGCCGGGCCATCCTCACAATCTCTTAACGTGGCCGATACCGCTCAGGCGCGGGGATGCGCCCGGTCGTAAATTTCCAGCAGCCGGGCCGAATCGACACCGGTATAGACCTGCGTCGTCGAGAGGCTGGCATGGCCGAGCAGTTCCTGGATGGTGCGCAGGTCGCCGCCACCGGCCAGAAGATGGGTGGCGAAGGAATGGCGCAGAGCATGCGGTGTGGCGCTGTCCGGCAGGCCCAGCGCGCCGCGCATCTTCTGCATCTCGCGCTGGATGATGGCCGGTTGCAGTGGCCCGCCGCGCGCGCCGCGGAAAAGCGGTTTGTCCGCGCCGAGCGGGAAAGGGCAGAGCTTGATGTAGTCCTCGACGCCTGACAGGGCCGGCGCGATCAGCGGCACGATGCGCGTCTTGTCGCCCTTGCCGGTGATGCGCAAGGATGTGGGGCTGCCGGTGAAATCGGCCGGCGTCAGCGACAGGGCTTCTGAGATGCGCAGGCCGCAGCCGTAGAGAAGGGTGAGCACGGCCGCATTGCGCACGCGGATCCAAGGTTCTTCGGCCAGCTGCTCATGGGCATCGACGACGGCGATGGCCTGGCGGTCGGAGAGCGGTTTCGGCAGGGATTTTGGTTGCTTGGGCGAACGCACGGCCGAGGCCCCGGCGGCATTGGCAAGCCCTTTGCGTTCGAGGTGGCGCAGGAAGGAGCGCAGGCCAGCAAGCCCGCGGCCGAGCGTGCGGGCGCCTGCACCGTCGCGGCGGCGGGCGGCGAGAAAGCCGCGCAGGTCTGCCGGGCGCAAATTGCCGATGTCCTTCAGGCGTGCGGGTGCGGCGAGGTGCTGCGTGAGGAAGGCGAGGAACTGGCGGGTGTCGCGCTCGTAGGCATCAAGCGTGTGGCCGGCGAGACGGCGCTCGTCTGAAAGCGATGCAAGCCAGGCCTGCCGCTCGGCGAGCAGCGCGGGATCGGCGATGATGAGAAGTTCGGTCATGTCCTGCCTTCGCGGTTTGACGCAGGATCGGCGATTTGCGTTAGGGTTTTGCTAACGTTCAGCCAAAAGGCTGGGCAAAGCGGCCCGCCTTCCTCTAGAGTCTGTCAGGTTCATCCTGAACCTGACAGACTCTAGATTTCATTATTTTCGTTTGTCCTTTCGGGAAAACCGGTTCCCACTTTTCCCTGACAAACTCTAGACACGGTGGGCTGTATAGAGAGCGCCTTCGTCACGAAGCCGGGTAAGATCATGCTGCTGCGTTCCATGTCCGCCGAAAACTATCGTTCGCTGCGCTCGATCCGCATGGATCTCGGGCGGGTGAACCTGTTCGTCGGCGAAAATGGTGCGGGCAAATCGAACCTTTACCGCTCGCTGCAACTGGTGCAGGCGGCGGTGCGTGGAACGTTTGCGCAGGAGATCGCGGCGGAGGGTGGCATGGCCTCAGCGCTCTGGACGGGCAGGCGGCGAGCGAACGAGCCGGTGCGCATCCGTCTCGAAACCGAATTGCTTGACGAGGAGCGGGCGATCACGTTCCGCTACCGCGTCGAGGCAGGGTTGCGGCCGCCGATCGATGCGGCGGGTTTTGCCTTCGAGCCGCAGGTCAAGGCGGAGGAACTGACCATTGAGACGGGACGCCGGCCGGTGACGATGATGAAGCGCGGCGGGCCGGGCATCATGGTGCGCAGCGAGGCAGGCCGGATGACGGAATATCCCGAGCAGGCTCTGACATCGGAGACGGCGATCGCGCTGCTCGGCGATGCCGGTCACTATCCGGAAGTCGGCACCTTTCGTCGCGCGCTTTCGCAATGGCGTTTCTTCCATGGCTTCCGTTCGGATCGCGATTCGGCGTTGCGTCAGCCATGCCTTGCCGTCACCGCGCCTCTGCTCGATCAGGACGGGGCGAATATGGCGGCGGTCTTCGCGACGCTGAAATGGACGCGGGGAGACACCGTCGATCTCGACCGGGCCGTGGCGGATGCCTTCGGCGGGGCACGGCTTTCCGTGCCCGAGCCCGAGGAATTCGCCTCCTATGGACTAATCTTTCCGCAGTTTCCGCAGCGTGTCTTCCAGTCGCGCGAGCTGTCCGACGGTCAGATTCGCTTCCTGGCGCTCGCCGCAGCGCTGCTCTCCTACCGAACACCGCCGCTGATCGCGCTCAACGAACCGGAGGCAAGCCTCCATCCCGACATGCTGCCGCCGCTCGCCGACATGATCGCGCGCGCCGCGCAGTCGAGCCAGCTGTGGATCGTCACGCATTCCGAGCGCTTGGCGCAGGAGGTGGAGACGCGCTGCGGCGTCAGGGCGAAACGCGTCGTGCGCAATGACGGCGCGACCTGGATCGACGGCATGCGGCTGACCGGCGCGATGGATGACGATGACGAATAACGGGACCGCCATCTTTGCGGTTTTCTTCCCGCAGCCATGGGGGCATGGTCGCGGTCCATGAGCAGCGATTCGACCAATCTTTTCGGCGACAGGCTTTTTCCGCGCACGGTGCCCGTCATGGTGCCTGTGCCGACGCCTGTGCCCTATTCCTATACAGTGCCCGAGGACATGGCCGTGCAGCCCGGCTCCATCGTGCAGGTGCCGCTCGGACCGCGTCTGGTGCCGGGCGTCGTCTGGGATGGCGGCGATGACGGCAAGGTCGATCCGAAGAAGCTGAGGCCCATCGAGAAGGTGTTTGATTGCCCGCCGCTCTCCAAGGAGATGCGCGATTTCCTCGACTGGGTTTCCGCCTATACGGTGACGCCGCCCGGCCTCGTCGCGCGCATGGCGCTGCGCGCGCCGACCGCGTTCGATCCCGAACCGATGATCGAGGGGCTGCGTTTCACCGGCCATCGGCCGGAGCGTTTGACCAGTGCCCGCGAACGTGTGCTGGAAATGGTCGAGGACGGCATTGCCTGGACCAAGTCGGGCCTTGCCCATGCCGCGGGCACGTCGAGCAGCGTTATCGACGGGCTGATGAAGCAGGGCACGTTCGAAACCGTCTTCCTGCCGCCACCGCCGGTGGTCGCGGCTCCGGATCCCGATTATGCCGCACCCCGGCTCGAAGGACCGCAGACGGACAGTGCGGCGGAGCTGGTCGAGAGCGTGCAGAAGGGCGTCTTCTCCGTTTCGCTGATCGATGGCATCACCGGTTCGGGCAAGACGGAGGTCTATTTCGAGGCGATTGCCGAGACGCTGAGGCGCGGCAGGCAGGTGCTCATCCTGCTGCCTGAGATCGCGCTGACGGCGAGTTTCCTCGAACGGTTCCAGGACCGCTTCGGCGCCAAGCCCGCCGAATGGCATTCCGATCTCGCGCCGCGCACCCGCGAGCGCGTGTGGCGTCAGGTGACGACGGGGGATGTGCGGGTGGTGGCGGGCGCGCGCTCGGCGCTGTTCCTGCCCTTCGAAAACCTCGGTCTCGTCATCGTCGATGAGGAGCACGACCCCGCCTACAAGCAGGAAGACCGCGTCTTCTACAACGCACGCGACATGGCGGTGGTGCGCGCCCGCATCGGCGATTTTCCGGCCGTGCTGGTCTCGGCGACGCCGTCGGTGGAGAGCCGGGTCAACAGCGATGTCGGGCGCTATCGCAAGCTGCACCTGCCGACGCGTTACGGCGATGCGGCGCTGCCGGACCTGCACCTCGTCGACATGCGCCGCCATCCGCCGGCGCGCGGCGGCTTCCTGTCGCCGATCCTGCTGCGCGGCATCCAGCGCACCATCGAGAAGGATGAGCAGGCGCTGCTCTTCCTCAACAGGCGCGGCTATGCGCCGCTGACGCTCTGCCGGGTCTGCGGCCATCGTTTTCAATGCCCGCAATGTTCGAGCTGGCTGGTCGAGCACCGGTTTCGCGGGCAGATCCAGTGCCACCATTGCGGCTATGCCGAGCGCACGCCCGAGGCCTGCCCGGAATGCGGCACCTTCGACCATCTCGCCGCCTGCGGGCCGGGGGTGGAGCGTATCGCCGAGGAGGTGGAGAAGCATTTTCCCGAGGCGCGCACCATCGTGCTCTCCTCGGACCTGATGGGCGTGAAACGGCTCCGGCTGGAACTGGAGGCGATCGCGCGCGGCGAGGCGGATATCGTCATCGGCACGCAGCTCGTCGCAAAGGGGCACAATTTCCCGCTGATGTCGCTGGTCGGCGTCGTCGATGCGGATCTCGGTCTGTCGAATGGCGATCCCCGCGCGGCCGAGCGCACCTTCCAGCTACTTTCGCAGGTCACGGGGCGCGCCGGGCGCTCGGGCCTGAAGAGCCACGGCCTCATCCAGACCTATCAGCCGGCGCACCCGGTCATGCAGGCCATCGTCTCGGGCGATGCGCAGGCCTTTTATGATCGCGAAATCGGCGAGCGCGAAAAGGCGCTGCTGCCGCCGTTCGGGCGGCTCGCCTCGGTCATCGTCTCGGCCGACACGCGCAACGAGGCCGAAGCGCATGCGCGCGGCTTGCGGCAGGCCGCACCCCAGGTCACCGGCATTTCCATTCTCGGACCGGCGGAGGCCCCGCTGGCGCTGGTGCGGGGCCGCCACCGGTTCCGCCTGCTGGTGCACGGCCGGCGCAACAGTGACATGCAGACCTTCCTGCGCGCGATGCTGGCCAATGGGCCGAAGGAGCGCGCCTCTTTGCAGGTGCAGCTCGATATCGATCCGCAGAGTTTCCTGTGAGAGCCTTGGTTAACAAAGACTTGTGCGAACTTTTGCCGTCCGCTTCTGCCCGCCCTGCGGTTGTGCGATAGAGGGCGACGGGCAGTTCTGGAGAGAAGCCGAGATGGAATTCTATATCCCCACCGAAACCGGCGAGTTTCTCGCCTTCTGTGCGGCCATCGCCACGGGGCTCTTTGGCCTCTTCGGCCTTTTCGCTCCCGGCACGGCGCTGAAGCTTGCAGGGCTGCAGCCGAAGGAAACGAGCCGGGAAGGGCTCGCCTTCGTGCGGTCGACCGGCGGCTTCTATGCGGGGCTCGCCATCGTGGCACTGCTGATGGCGCAGAGCTGGATCTATATGGCGATCGGCGGCGGTTTTGCCCTTGCCGCCTTCGGCCGCCTTCTCTCGCTGATGTCGGACGGTTCGTTCAGCGTGAAGAATCTTCTGGTGCTTTTCGTCCAGGCGGTGCTTGCGGCGCTGCCGCTCGGCTATGCTTTCGGCTTCCTCTGAGAGAAAAACGCCATTTTCCGCTCCGCCTGCGCCAGAACATAGTTCGCCCAGTCAACTTTTGCTCCGACTGTGGCCGACTTATGGCGCATTCCTGCGTCCGGCGTGTTGCGAGTCCCGGTTTCCTATGCTAGACGAACCGCGAAATTCAGAAAAAGCGGGCGAAAAAGCCTGTGGGAGCTGAAGATTACAGCAACGATTTCAAGGGTTTAGGACCGTAGCCCCGCTACTGCCCGGCGCCTTGAATGAAAAAAGAGAAGCTTGTGCCCGTGGCAGACACATCCCAGCTCGTTTCCGGTGTTGCAGAAAGATACGCGTCTTCGCTTTTCGACCTCGCGCAGGAAGCTGGCTCCGCTGCCGCTGTCGGCGCCGATCTCGACCGTTTCCAGGCCCTGATCGATGAGAGCGAAGACCTGAAGCGGCTGATCGCCAGCCCCGTCTTCTCCGCCGAAGATCAGACCAAGGCCATTGCCGCCGTTGCCGACAAGGCCGGCATCACGGGCCTCGTGGCAAACTTCCTCAAGGTGGTTGCGTCAAATCGCCGCCTCTTCGCCGTTCCGGGCATGATCAAGGCTTACCGCGTCATCGCGGCCCGCGCCCGCGGCGAAATCACCGCCGATGTTACCTCGGCCCATGCGCTGACCGCAGCGCAGGAAACTGAATTGAAGGCGGCGCTGAAAGGCGTCACCGGCAAAGACGTGGCGATCGCCGTCACCGTCGACCCGTCCATTCTCGGTGGTCTGATCGTCAAGGTGGGATCGCGCCAGATCGACACGTCCCTTCGCACCAAACTCTCTACTCTTAAGCTTGCACTGAAAGAGGTCGGCTGATGGATATCCGCGCCGCGGAAATTTCCGCAATTCTCAAAGATCAGATCAAAAACTTCGGCAAAGAGGCGGAAGTCTCTGAAGTCGGTCAGGTGCTGTCCGTCGGTGACGGTATCGCCCGCGTTTACGGCCTCGACAATGTCCAGGCCGGTGAAATGGTCGAATTCCCGGGTGGCATCCGTGGCATGGCCCTGAACCTGGAAAGCGACAACGTCGGTGTCGTTATTTTCGGTTCCGACCGTGACATCAAGGAAGGCGACACCGTCAAGCGTACCGGCGCCATCGTGGACGTTCCGGTCGGTCCGGAACTGCTCGGCCGCGTTGTCGACGCGCTCGGCAACCCGATCGACGGCAAGGGCCCGATCAATGCCAAGCAGCGCGCCCGCGTTGACGTCAAGGCTCCGGGCATCATCCCGCGCAAGTCGGTTCATGAGCCGATGTCGACCGGCCTCAAGGCCATCGACGCCCTCATCCCGGTCGGCCGCGGCCAGCGCGAGCTCGTTATCGGCGACCGCCAGACCGGCAAGACCGCCATCATTCTGGACACGATCCTGAACCAGAAGGCCATCCACGACAACGGCCCTGACGGCGACAAGCTGTACTGCGTCTATGTCGCTATCGGCCAGAAGCGTTCGACGGTTGCCCAGTTCGTGAAGGTTCTCGAAGAGCGCGGCGCTCTCCAGTACTCGATCATCGTTGCCGCAACGGCTTCCGACCCGGCGCCGATGCAGTACCTCGCACCGTTCGCCGGCTGCGCGATGGGCGAATACTTCCGTGACAACGGCAAGCACGCCCTCATCGGTTACGACGACCTTTCCAAGCAGGCCGTTTCCTACCGTCAGATGTCGCTCCTGCTGCGCCGCCCGCCGGGCCGCGAAGCTTACCCGGGCGACGTTTTCTACCTGCATTCGCGTCTCCTCGAGCGCGCTGCAAAGCTCAACGACGACATGGGCGCTGGCTCGCTGACGGCTCTGCCGGTCATCGAAACCCAGGGTAACGACGTTTCGGCGTTCATCCCGACCAACGTGATCTCGATCACCGACGGCCAGATCTTCCTTGAAACGGACCTGTTCTACCAGGGTATCCGCCCGGCCGTTAACGTCGGTCTGTCGGTTTCCCGCGTGGGCTCGGCCGCTCAGATCAAGGCGATGAAGCAGGTCGCCGGCTCGATCAAGGGTGAACTCGCCCAGTATCGCGAAATGGCAGCTTTCGCCCAGTTCGGCTCGGACCTCGACGCCGCAACGCAGCGCCTGCTGAACCGCGGTGCACGCCTGACCGAACTCCTGAAGCAGCCGCAGTTCTCGCCGCTGAAGACGGAAGAGCAGGTCGCGGTCATCTTCGCGGGCGTCAACGGTTACCTCGACAAGCTGCCGGTCAACCAGGTCGGCAAGTTCGAGCAGGGCCTGCTGGCGTATCTGCGCTCCGAGGGTAAGGCTATCCTCGATGCGATCCGCACCGACAAGTCGATCAGCGACGACACGAAGGGCAAGCTCAAGGCTGCCATCGACGCCTTCGCCAAGAGCTTCGGCTGAGATCGAACGGTTCGTGCCCTGCGCGCCTCCGGCGCGCAGGCAGCCCCGGAACTTTGATTGACGCATGACCTCTCGGGGTCGTGTTACAGGACGGAAAACGGATGCCTTCACTTAAGGATCTGAAAAACCGGATCGCCTCCGTCAAGGCGACGCAGAAGATCACCAAGGCGATGAAAATGGTCGCCGCGGCGAAGCTTCGGCGCGCCCAGGAAGCGGCCGAGGCCGCCCGGCCCTATTCGCAGCGCATGAGCGCCGTTCTCGCCAACATCGCCCAGGCCGTTGGCCAGGACGACTCGGCACCGCGTCTGATGACCGGTACGGGCAAGGACCAGGTTCATCTGCTCGTCGTCTGCACGGCCGAACGCGGTCTGTGCGGCGGCTTCAACTCGCAGATCGCGCGTCTGGCGCGTGACCACACCCGCAAGCTTCTGGCCAGCGGCAAGACGGTCAAGATCGTCTGCGTGGGCAAGAAGGGCTTCGATATCTTGCGCCGCGAATTCGCTTCGCTGATCGTCGACCGCGTCGATCTGCGCGAAGTCAAGCGCGTCGGCTTTGCGAATGCAGACCAGATCGGCCGCAAGGTCATCGGTCTCTTCGAGCAGGGCGAATTCGACGTCTGCACGCTGTTTTATTCTGAGTTCAAGTCGGTCATCTCGCAGATCCCGACCGCGCTCCAGCTTATCCCGGCTTCCGCTCCGGCGGCCGTTGCCGAGACGACGGGTGCGACCGCGATCTACGACTACGAGCCGGATGCCGGCGCTATCCTCGGCGACCTCATTCCGCGCAACATTTCGGTGCAGATCTTCCGGGCCCTGCTCGAGAATGTCGCCGGTGAAATGGGCGCCAAGATGAGCGCAATGGACAACGCGACCCGCAATGCTGGTGAAATGATCAACAAGCTGACGCTGAACTACAACCGTCAGCGCCAGGCTCAGATCACCAAGGAACTCATCGAAATCATCTCGGGCGCTGAAGCGCTCTAAGGACCAGGACAAAGAGGGTAAGACACATGGCTAAGGCAGCTACCCCCAAGGAAACCGTAGCGGAAAAGAAGCCCGCTGCTCGTAAGCCGGCAGCAAAGACCGCCGCTGTAACGAAGGCTGCCGCACCGGCTGCTTTTGTCGCGACCGGTCGTGTCACGCAGGTCATCGGCGCCGTCGTCGACGTTGCTTTTGACGGCGCCCTGCCGCAGATCCTGAACGCGCTGGAAACCGACAACAACGGCAACCGCCTTGTTCTCGAAGTTGCCCAGCACCTCGGCGAAAACACCGTCCGCACGATCGCCATGGACTCGACCGAAGGTCTCGTACGCGGTCAGCCGGTTGCCGACACGGGCGCCCCGATCACCGTTCCGGTCGGTCCGGAAACGCTAGGCCGCATCATGAACGTCATCGGCGAGCCGGTTGACGAAGCCGGTCCGCTCACCACCTCCGGCAAGCGCGCCATCCACCAGGAAGCTCCGGCTTACGTCGAGCAGTCCACGGAAGCGCAGATCCTCGTCACCGGCATCAAGGTCGTCGACCTCTTGGCTCCCTACGCAAAGGGCGGCAAGATCGGCCTCTTCGGCGGTGCAGGCGTCGGCAAGACCGTTCTCATCATGGAACTGATCAACAACGTCGCCAAGGCGCACGGTGGTTACTCGGTGTTCGCAGGCGTGGGTGAACGCACCCGCGAAGGCAACGACCTTTACCACGAAATGATCGAGTCCGGCGTTAACAAGCACGGCGGCGGCGAAGGCTCCAAGGCAGCCCTCGTTTACGGCCAGATGAACGAACCGCCGGGTGCACGCGCTCGCGTCGCTCTGACGGGTCTGACGATCGCTGAAGACTTCCGCGACAAGGGCCAGGACGTTCTGTTCTTCGTCGACAACATCTTCCGCTTCACGCAGGCTGGTTCCGAAGTGTCGGCTCTGCTCGGCCGTATTCCGTCGGCCGTGGGCTATCAGCCGACGCTCGCCACCGACATGGGCCAGATGCAGGAACGCATCACGACCACGACCAAGGGTTCGATCACCTCGGTTCAGGCCATCTACGTTCCCGCCGACGACTTGACCGACCCCGCGCCGGCAACCTCGTTCGCCCACCTGGACGCCACGACGGTTCTGTCGCGTTCGATTGCCGAAAAGGGCATCTACCCGGCCGTTGACCCGCTCGACTCGACCTCGCGCATGCTCGACCCGATCGTTGTCGGCGAAGAACACTACGAAGTCGCCCGTAAGGTCCAGACGACCCTGCAGCGCTACAAGGCTCTCCAGGACATCATCGCCATCCTCGGCATGGACGAACTGTCGGAAGACGACAAGCTGGCCGTTGCCCGCGCCCGCAAGATCGAACGCTTCCTGTCGCAGCCGTTCTTCGTCGCCGAAGTCTTCACCGGTTCGCCGGGCAAGCTGGTTGCGCTCGAAGACACGATCAAGGGCTTCAAGGGCCTGGTCAACGGCGACTACGACCACCTGCCGGAAGCTGCCTTCTACATGGTCGGTTCCATGGAAGAAGCCATCGAAAAGGCCAAGAAGCTGGCTGCTGAAGCCGCTTGATGTTTTGGCGGGCGCCCAATGGGGCGCCCGCTGATCTTACCGGCCGTATGAAATCAGAAGAAGTGAATGGTCATGGCTGACAATTTCAATTTTGAACTCGTCTCCCCCGAGCGCCTGCTGGTTTCCGGCAGCGTCAGCGAAGTCGTCATTCCGGCGACCGAGGGCGAGATGACCGTCATGGCCAACCACGCGCCGACCATGACGACGATCAAGCCGGGTGTCGTCACCGTGAAGTTCACGGATGGCAAGAAGGACCGCTATGTGGTCTTCGGCGGTTTTGCCGACATCATCCCGACCGGCTGCACGCTGCTGGCCGAATCCGCCGTTCCGGCCGATGAGGTCAAGAGCGACGAGATCACTCGCCGCATCGAAGCCGCCCGCGCGGAACTGGCCCATGCCAAGTCCGACGACCAGAAGTTCGGCATCGAGACCTATCTCGCAGAACTCACGACGCTCCAAGGCATCGTCGTTCCGGTCTGATCCTTCGATCGAACCTGCACCCATCGAACCCGCCTTTCCGGCGGGTTTTTTGTTGCCGCTCAAATGCCGGTTTCCGGCTGAAGGTCCTCTTTACCTTATCTCCAGGAAAACGCTTCCCCGCGGCACAACCGGAAGGCGGGATTTGCTGTTTCTTTACGGCGTCGCGGGAGAGTGGCCGTCATATGCCGTCCGCCATGAAGGCGGGCTTTCGCGCGAGGACAGGACCAATGAGCAGCAAGATCGTACCCGTAATCATGGCCGGCGGTAAGGGCACGCGCCTGTGGCCGCTCTCGCGCTCCTCCGCCCCAAAACAGTTCCTCGAGTTCCTGGGTGAGACGACGCTGTTCCAGAAGACGCTGGCGCGGGTCGCCGACAAGGCGCTCTACGACGCGCCGATCGTCGTCACCAACAACGACTTCCGTTTCCTCGTCGCCGAGCAGGCGCGCGCCGCCGGCGTGGCGCTGACCTCGATCCTGCTCGAGCCGGTTGCGCGCAACACAGCCCCCGCGCTTGCCGCCGCCGCAACGCTCATTTCCCGCCTGCATGGCGATCAGGCCATCATGCAGGTGCTCGCCTCCGATCACGAGATTGACGCGGACGCCACCTATTTCGATTGCATCGCCAAGGCGCGCGCGGCTGCGGACGCCGGACGCCTCGTTACGTTCGGCATCAAGCCGCATGAACCAGCCACCGGCTATGGCTATATCGAGATCGGCGAGGACCTCGGCAATGGCGCCAATGCCGTGCGTCGCTTCGTCGAGAAGCCAGACCGCGACAAGGCTGCCGCGATGCTGGAGACCGGCGGTTATCTCTGGAATTCCGGCATGTTCATGCTGCCGGTCGGCCTCTTCCTGCGCGAACTTCGCCAATACGCGCCCGAAGTGCTGGATGCGGCCGCCGAGGCCGTGGCCAAGGCGCAGCACGACCTCGATTTCGAACGGCTCGACGAGGCGGCCTTCGCCCGCGCGCCCGACATTTCCGTCGACTATGCGATCTTCGAGAAGACGCCGATCGCCGCCGTCGTGCCGTCGCCCATCACCTGGTCCGATCTCGGCAGCTGGGATTCCGTCTGGAAGACCGGCAAGCAGGATGACGCCGGCAATGTCGCCGACGGCAGCACCACGGTGCTCGACACGCGCAATTCGCTGGTCATTTCCCGCGACATCCATGTCGCGGTGCAGGGGCTCGACAATATCGCCGTCATCGCCAGCGAGGATGCGGTCTATGTCGGGCGCATGGAAGACAGCCAGAATGTCGGCAAGCTGGTGAAGCATCTGGCGAGCCTGCCGAAGACGGCGAAGCTGACCGAGACGCATCCGACCGCCTACCGTCCGTGGGGCGGCTACACTTCTGTGCTGAACGGCGAGCGCTTCCAGGTGAAGCGCCTGTTCGTGACGCCGGGCAAGCGGCTGTCGCTGCAGAAGCATCATCATCGCTCCGAACACTGGATCGTCGTGCGCGGCACGGCCGAGGTTACGATCGGCGACAGGACGATCCCACTGCGCGAAAACGAGTCGGTCTATATCCCGCAGGGTGAGCTGCATCGCCTCGCCAATCCCGGCAAGATCATGCTCGAGCTGATCGAGGTGCAGACCGGCTCCTATCTCGGCGAGGACGACATCATCCGTATCGAGGACGAGTTCGGCCGCGGCTGAACCGTCGTCACTGGCCGCGCTGCTTCGGCGGCGGGCAGCGGCCGAGTGTCCGGCACTCCGCGTCGAGCCAGATGCCAATCCGCTGCGCCATGGCGGCCTGCTGTTGGTTGACCAGCCGCAGTGTCGCCGCCCAGGCTGCGCCCTTCGTGACAAGTGTCTGTGCGAGATCGGTTTCGGCGACGGCGCAGCGCACGAAGGAGACCGCGCCGAACCGGAAATCCTGCTCGCAGGTCAGCGTGCGGTTCGCGATCAGACGACGGAAATAGATGCGCGCCTGCTGGCCGCAGGCGACGCGACTCTGATCGTCGCCACGGCATAGACGTTTGGGAGAAACCGCAACCGCGTCCGTCAGCACATAAAGCCGTCCGTTGTCCTCAAACGAGGTGCTGTCGAAAACCTTCACACGGGTGTTGGGCTTGAGCGTGAGGGGGGCGATTTTCCGCTCGATCTCCACCCGCTCCAGAGATTGTTTTTTCCGGTCGACACGGACGGGCTTGTCGGTCCAGATCGGTGTGTCGGACAGATCGCCTGATGATTGCAGGCCAGCCGCCGATAATGGAGTGCTGGCCGCAAGGCAGAGAAGCGTCGCGCCGAGAGCGTGCCTGATCCTTATGCGCGCCGTTTCTGAAACCACGGTCATCCTCGTTCACTCGGCTGGAATGTGCGTGCCGGCGCCCGGCACATCAAGGCGTTCGCCGAAATTCTCCCGCAGCGGCATCCAGCGGCTGCGGTCGAAATAGTCTGGCAGGTAGGAGCCTCGATTGCGCGTGCGGTCGGGCGTGACGATGAAATTGTAGCGCGGTGTCTCGCTGAATTCCTTCTTGAGAAGGATGCGGTTGCCGAAGCGGATGATGTCGAACTCTTTCAGCGCGCGGATATCGCCAAAGATTTCCGGTGCGTCCTCCCATCGCACTTCGTCGAGGAAGACGCGGATGGCGGCGATGACGGCATCCGTCACCGCATCCTGCGTCGCTTTGTCCTCGATGTTGAGCTTGATGCGGAAGGAGGAGACACGGGTTTCGGCATTGCCCTTGATCGACAGGAAGGCGGAGGAGGGAACCGCCGTGCCGCCATCTGTGCGGGGAAACTCCCGGTAGGACTGGCACTCCCAGCTGTCCTTGTCGAAGATGCCGGCCTTCCAGCCGAAATTGCCGAAACCGGCACGGCGCAATGCCTCGCAGAGGGCTTCTGGCGCCTTGCGGATGGTGCGGACGAATTTTGTCTGCATGGGCGTGACCGGGACCAGCAGGCGCTCGGAAATGAGACCCTTGGGCCGCGGCATTCGGTTGCCCTTGAGCTCATAGGGGCGCAGCACGCGCTCCTCCGGGGCCGCTTGGATCGGCGCATAGCCGAAGCGGGCGAGCAGCAGGTTGAGATTGCGGTAGTCGTTGGCCAGAAGCACCGTCGCGCCGATTGCCCCCAGCAGCACGGCGGCGAAGAGCCCGAAGACGACCAAGCCGGATCTGCCTTGCTTTCGCTGCGTCATGCCGACCCGCGCCGTTGCCCGTGGCGATGCGGTCGATACCGTGCCTTTGGCAAGGCAGGGCCAAGGCCCGCGGGATCAGCCGATCTCCCGCTCCTGATAGGCTACAACCAGGGTGCCTGCAAGCGCGAGCGGCCAGACAAGGCAGAGGAGAAGTCCAAGCACCCGATCCGCGTCCCATCTGCCGCCACTGTTTTCACCTTCGCGCAGGCTGCAATCGATGAAGCGCAGCGCGATGAAAGTGTAGCCAGCCATGCAAAGGGCAGTCAGCGTCATTGTCCCCGATCCGGTTTCAGGCGAAGCGGCAAGCTTCTCGTCCCCTTTCAGGGACATCCAGCTCCTTTGCGCATCCCCTCGCTCCGGATTCGGTCCTGTCTGGCCCAAAGTGTGACACTATTCGCCGGTCTCGCCAATAGAAACTTGGTGCGGGCGGTCAGGTATTTTCGGCCGCGTGCGGGCGGAAAGCAGGTGTTCGTGCAGCCGCAGCGCGGCAGGGTGCGGGGTGCGGAATTTCGGCAGGCCGAGGTGATAGCCGTAGCCCGTGGACAGGCTGGTGTGGCCAAGCTGCACAAGCGTGCCCTTGTCCAACTGCTCCGCGACGAGGCCGAGGCTGCCGAGCGCCACGCCATCGCCGCTGAGCGCCGCATCGACCGCGAGTGCGTAGGTGGAGAAGGTGAGATGCGGACGCGGCGGTGGCAGGCGTCGAAAAGCCTCCGGTGCCACCCGCTCCAGCCAGGGGCGGAACGATATCCAGTTGGCGTTGAAGCGTTCGTAGTCGATGAGATCGAGACCGGCGAGATCCGCAAGGCTGACCGCCGTCGCATCGAGCCCCTTGCGGGCAATGTAGTCTGGTGAGGCGACCGGCGCCAGCTCTTCCGCTACAAGCAGCGTCAGGTCCCAGCGCGGATGGTCGCCCGCCGAATAGAGGATCACGAGATCGTTGTTCTCCGAGGCGAGGTCGGCGGGACTGTCCGATGTGGTCAGCCGTATGGCGACGTCGGGCGTGTCGCGGGCGAAGTCGCGCAGGCGCTTTCCCAGCCAGAGATGCGAGACCGAACCGCTGGCGGCAAGCGCAATGCTCTGTCCGGCGCCGGTGCGAAAGGGTTCGAGGCTTTCCTCGAGATAGTCGAGCGAGGCCCGCACGCGCTGAAACAGTTTTTCGCCGCGCGGCGTCAGCGCCAGGTTCTTGCCCCGACGGGTGAAAAGGGGTGCGTCGAGATGATCCTCCAGTCCCTTGATGCGACGACTGACGGCCGCTTGGGTAATGTTCAGCTCACGCCCCGCACGGGAAAAGTTCATGTGACGGCAGGCGGCATCGAAGACACGGAAGGCTTCCAGCGGGATGTGAGCGAGCAGATTGTCTTTCATGATTTGAAGTTATCAAAAAGCCCGAAAAATCCAAGGATTTGAAAATCTGAAATCGTGATGCACG
Organism: Shinella curvata; assembly: GCF_022899935.1. Classification (GTDB taxonomy): domain Bacteria; phylum Pseudomonadota; class Alphaproteobacteria; order Rhizobiales; family Rhizobiaceae; genus Shinella; species Shinella curvata. The sequence goes on along the minus strand of NZ_JALJCJ010000007.1, from coordinate 33,112 downwards.
GTTGGGAAATTCATCTCCGGGGAATTTTCGTGACATTTTCAACTTCATTCGTGCCCGATATCCGTTTCGGCGAAGGCATTCATGCCACCATCGCCTCCTCCGCCGGCGCGCTGGAAGCCCGGAGCGCGCTCGTCGTCATCGATGGCTTTCTCGCCGCAGGCGGACTTGAAGAGCGGCTCGCCGCCCAGTTCGCCAAGGAAGGGATTGCGGCGGAGTTTTTCTCGCGTTTCGCGGGCGAGCCGAAGCTTGCCCATGTGCAGGCGGCGAGTGATGCGGCGCGCGGCAAGGATCTCGTTGTCGGCATCGGCGGCGGTTCGGCGCTGGATATCGCCAAGATCGCGGCCTGTGTCGCAGCGGCGGACAAGGATCCGATGCACTATGCGCTTGCGGCCAATCCGCTGCCGAAGGCGCCTCTGAAAAAGATCATGGTGCCGACGACGGCGGGCACCGGCTCGGAAACGTCCGCGACGACGATCTTCGCCGGGCCGGAAGGCAAAAAGCTCTGGATCTGGGGGCCCGAGACGAAAGCAGACCTTGTCCTGCTCGACCCCGCGCTGACCGTGACGTTGCCGGCAAGTCTCACAGCCTGGTGCGGCCTCGATGCCTTCGTTCATGCCTTCGAAGCCGCGACCAACCGCAATGCGCATGCCGGCGGAGCGCTCTACGCCCATGCGGCGCTGCGTCTCCTGACGGAGGCGCTTGAAACGGCGGTGAAGCACCCGGTGGATATGGAGGCACGGGGGAACGTGCTGCTCGGTTCCTGCTATGCCGGCGTGGCCATCGACAATTGCGGCACGGCGATCGCCCACAATATCAGCCATGCGCTGGCTGGCCTTGCACCCGTTCACCACGGGCTTGCAACCGCGCTCGGCTTCGAGGCAACGCTGACCTGGCTTGCCGAGGCCGACACGGCCGATCTCGCCGCCGCCGCGCGGGCCTGCGGTCTTTCCGATGCGGCGCTGTTACCCGGCTTCGTCAGTGATCTCATGGACCGATGCGGCGTCGTTCGTGCGCTGCCCAGGGCCTTTGCCGGTTTTTCCGCCGAAGATCTCGCCCGCGAGATGCGCGCGCCGGAAAACCAACCGATGCGCCGCGCGACGATCCGCGAGGTCTCGGACGCCGATATCGACATGATCGCCGCCACGATGATGGCCTTGCCCCGGACGCTTTGAGGATACGCTATGACCGAGCAATATAGCCGCGCCTATTGGCAACAGCGCCTCGATGGCCTGTCGCTCGCGCGCGGGCACTTCATCGACGGCAAGGCCGAGCCGGCCAAATCGGGCCGTACCTTCACGCGCACCCGTCCGATGGATGGGAAGCCGGGCGCCGTGCTTGCGCGGGGCGATGCCACCGATGTCGACCACGCTGTCGCCTCGGCCCGCGCGGCCTTTGCCAGCGGCATCTGGCACGCCAGAGAGCCGCTGGAGAAGAAGAAGATCATGCTGTGCTGGGCAGACCTGATCCGTGCCCATGGTGAGGAACTGGCGCTTCTGGAAACGCTCGATGTCGGCAAGCCGGTGCAGGCGTCGCTCGGTGTCGATGTGCGGCTCTGCGCCGATGGCATCCAGTATTATGGCGAGATGATCGACAAGCTCTATGACGAGATCGCGCCGACCGGACCGAAGGCCCGCGCGCTGGTGCGTAAGGTGCCGCTCGGCGTCGTTGCGGCGATCACGCCGTGGAACTATCCGATGATCATCGATGCCTGGAAGCTCGGGCCGGCGATTGCCGCGGGCAATTCCGTCGTGCTGAAGCCGGCGGAGCAGTCCTCGCTTTCGGCCTTGAAGCTTGCGGAACTCGCGATCGAGGCCGGGCTTCCGGCCGGTGTCTTCAATGTTGTCACCGGCTTTGGCGAAGAGGTCGGCAAGCCGCTGGCGCTGCATGGGGATGTCGACATGGTCGCTTTCACCGGCTCGACGGAGGTCGGCAAGCTGATCATGGGTTATGCGGCGCAATCGAACCTCAAGCGCGTGGCGCTCGAACTCGGCGGCAAGTCGCCGCTCGTCGTCTTCGAGGATGCCGATCTCGATGCGGCGGCGAGTGCCGCCGCCTGGGGCTGCTTCTACAATTCCGGCGAGACCTGCCATGCCGCCACGCGCCTCGTCGTGCAGCGCTCGGTGCAGGATGCCCTCATTGCGAAGATCGAGGCGGTGGTGAAGCGCGAGATCGCGCTGGCGCATCCCTTCGAACCCTCGGCGCAGATCGGCGCGTTGATCGAGGCGGAGCATATGGAGAAGGTGCTTGGGTTGATCGAGGCGGGCGAGAAGGATGGCGGCCGCCGGGCCTTCGGGGCGGAGCGCGTGCTGTCGGAAACGGGCGGCTACTACGTTTCGCCGGGCGTGATCACCGATGTGACGAACGACATGCGCATCGCCCGGCAGGAGATTTTCGGCCCCGTTCTCGCGGCCATCGGTTTCGACACCGAGGAAGAGGCGCTGGCGATCGCCAACGACACGATCTACGGCCTGGCCGGCGCGGTCTTCACCCGCGACATGGACCGCGCGCATCGCTTCTCCGAAGGCATCCATGCCGGCACGGTCTGGATCAACACCTACGACATGTCGAATTTCGCGACCCCCTTCGGCGGCTTCAAGCAATCCGGTTTCGGCCGCGACCGTTCGGTGCATGCGATCGACAAATATTGCGACTACAAGACGATCTGGCAGCAGTTCGGCTGAGATTTAACGGGGAGGGAGCCATATGAGCAAGATCGTTTCCATCGAGATCAGCCATCACCGGCTGCCGCTCGATCCGCCGTTCAAGGCCAGCTGGGATGGCCGCCCGCGCCAGCAATTCGATGCGACGATCGTGCGGGTGCGGGATGACGAAGGGCGCGAGGGCATCGGTTCCGGCGACCTGATGAAGGGGTTCGAGGGTCACGAGGATCTGTTCGTCGGGCAGGATCCGCGCCACCTCGAGCGGCACTATGAGGTGCTGTCGCATATCAACTTCCACTATGGCCGCTGCTGGCCGCTCGATCTGGCGCTGTGGGACCTCGCCGGCAAAGTGACGGGTGAGCCGGTCTGGCGTATGCTGGGCGGACGGGCGGATCGCGTGCGGCTCTACGCCTCCTCCGGCGTGCTGCGCGATCCCGCCGCCATGGCCGATCAGGCCGAGCGCTATATCGCCGAAGGTTTTCCGGCGATGAAGGTGCGCTTCTCGTCCTCCGCCGGCGGGCGCAATGGCTGGCGCGACGACGTCAAGGCGCTTGAGGCGATCCGCGCCCGTGTCGGTGACAAACTGGAACTGATGGTCGATTGCAACCAGGGTTGGCGTATGCCGTGGGACACCACGCTGCCCTGGACCTTCAAGGATGCGCTGGTCGTGGCACGCGAACTGGAACGGCTCGGCATCTACTGGATGGAGGAGCCGTTGCACCGCTCCGACCGCAAGGGCATGAAAGCGCTGAAGGAGGCGACGGATATCCGTATCGCCGGCGGTGAGATGACCCGCGAACTCTACGAATTCCGCGATATCATCGAGGAGCGAGCGTTCGACGTCATCCAGCCTGACGTCGCCCTGGTCGGCGGCATCACCGGCTGCCGACGGCTCGCCTTCCAGGCGCGCGAGGCGGGCGTGACCTTCACCCCGCATTCCTGGACGAACGGCATCGGCGTGCTGGCCAATGCCCATTTGACGGCGGGTGCCGGCGATGCGCCTTTCCTCGAATATCCCTATGACGCGCCGGAATGGAGCGAAGAGCGCCGCGACTATCCGCTCGTCACACCCCTGCGGCACGAGAACGGCTGGCTGCTGCTAGGTGAAGCGCCGGGGCTCGGCATTACGCTCGATGAGGACAGGCTAAAGGCGACGCGCATCGGCTGAGACGCTTCGCCCTCTTGACATCCGCCCCGTGGAGGCCGACTTCACGGGGACACGGACGCGAAGGAGAACGCCATGAGCGAGGCAGCCCGCACGACGATCGACCAGGCGGAAGTCGACCGCTTTTCGGCGATGGCCGCCGAGTGGTGGGATCCGACGGGCAAGTTCCGCCCGCTGCACAAGTTCAATCCTATCAGGCTCACCTATATCCGCGACATGGTCTGCGGCCAGTTCGGGCGAGACCCCAAGGCGCATCGCCCGCTGGAAGGCCTGCGCATCCTCGATATCGGCTGCGGCGGTGGCCTGCTCTCCGAGCCGATGGCGCGCATGGGCGCCGATGTGCTCGGCGCGGATGCCTCCGAAAAGAATATCGGCATCGCCAAGGCGCATGCGGCGGGCAGCGGTGTACCCGTCGATTATCGCGCGGTGACGGCCGAGGCGCTTGCCGAGGCCGGCGAAAGCTTCGACGTTGTGCTCAACATGGAAGTGGTCGAGCATGTCTCCGACGTCGATTTCTTCCTCACCACCTGCGCCTCCATGGTGCGCCCCGGCGGCATGACCTTCGTCGCCACGATCAACCGCACGATGAAGGCGGCGGCACTGGCGATCTTCGCTGCGGAAAACGTTCTGCGCTGGCTGCCGCGCGGCACGCATCAATATGAAAAGCTGGTGCGCCCGGAAGAGATCGAAAAGCCCCTCAACGCTTCCGGCCTGACGGTGACGGACCGCACGGGCGTGTTCTTCAATCCGCTGTTGAACCAGTGGAACCTGTCGAAGGACATGGACGTGAACTACATGCTGGTGGCGCGGCGCGCCTCGGCCTGATCACGCTTTCAGGGTTTTCACCACCGCGAGCAGGTCTTCCTGGCTTGCCGTATTCTGCTGGGCCTTCGCCCTCACGCTGTCGCGATCGATCACAAGGGGATTGCCGTCGGGACAGAAGGGCGTCTTGAAATTGAAGGCGTGGGGCGTCGGGCCATGGTCATGCAACGCCTCCAGCCGTTCGGCGCCATCGGCCCAGGCTGGCCGCGACCGTTCCGGCACCCACCACAAGACGAGCGAGGGCCATGCCTGAGGCTGGTTCCAGTTGCGCGCATGTTTCAGCGCGTCGGCATGCACGCCGTTATAGGTGAATGCCATGAGAGCCTCGATGCTCGCCCAGAGTGACAGCGAGGCGGGCGCGTCGTCAAAGCCGCTGCCTGTGATGAAGCGTGGATGGACCTTTGGCCCCCAGCTTCTCGGTCCAGGTACTCCGACATAACCCGAACGGCCGACAAACCCATCCGCCCGGCGCGCCGCCTCGAAATTGAAGGGCTCGCGCAGGAGAAATCCTTCCACGCGCGGGCTCTCGAAGTCATCGACATGCAGGCCGAAATTGTAGATGGCGAGATGATGGCCGCGCATCAGTTGGTGTCGTCGGGCAGGACGGGCAGGGGGGCGATCTCGACGCCTTCGTCCAGCAGATCACGAACCTCCTCGGCCGAGGCCTTGCCGATCAGGCCGCGTTGTTCGGTCTCGCCGTAGTGGATCTTGCGGGCCTCTTCCGGGAAGCGCTCGCCGACATCTTCGGAATTCGCGCGGATCGTCGTGACGATCTCGCGCAGCTTGCTCATCATTTCCTTCTGGCCGGCCTGCATGACCATCTCCTGCCGCGTCTCCTTCTTGCGCGCGGTGGAAACGGAGGGCGCCATCAGGCGCTTGGCGACATGCGGCGAATTGCAGGTCGGACAGGTGACAAGCGCCATCGTCTGCTGGCGGTCGAAATCATCGGCCGAGCCGAACCAACCTTCGAAAGCATGGCCGTTGTCACAGGAGAGTTCGTAGCGGATCACGCGGCAACGCCTCCCTTCGCGGGCGCGCCCGATACGTCGAGCGTGAAGGCGCGGCCGTTGCGCAGGTTGGGAATCTTGTCATGGGCTGCCTTGACCGCGGCGATATCCACTTCGGCCAGTATGACGGCCTCGCCGGTGCCGCCGGCAGAGGCCAGCACGCGGCCCCAGGGATCGACGATCATGGAGTGGCCGAAGGTTTCACGGCCGTCCTCATGCACACCAGCTTGTGCGGCAGCGATGATATAGACGCCGTTCTCGATGGCGCGGGCCCGCAGCAGGATTTCCCAATGCGCCTCGCCCGTCTGGCGGGTGAAGGCTGCCGGCACGGAGATGATTTCGGCGCCGGCCTGGGCCTGCGTCTTGAAGAGTTCGGGGAAGCGCACGTCGTAGCAGATGGCGAAGCCGAGCTTGGCGAAGGGCAGGTCCGCCATGCGGGCGACCGCGCCGGGCGAATAGACCGCGCTTTCACGCCAGCTCTCGCCATTGTCGAGATCGACATCGAACATGTGGATCTTGTCGTAACTGCAGATCTTCGCGCCGTCGGGGCCGAAGAGGAAGCCGCGGTTGGCGACCTTGCCGTCCGCAAGCGCGATGGCCGTGGAGCCGACATGGACGTGGATGCCGAGTTCTGCGGCAAGCTCTGCGGCTGCGGCGACGACGAGGTCGTCATCCTCACTGCGCAGGATGGCACGCAGGCCCGCGCGGTCACGTTGCAGTGCGCCAGTCATTTCCGGCGTCTGGACATAGATGGCACCCTTGGCGGCTGCCTCGCGCACGAGGCGCCGCATCGTCTCCACGTTGCGGACGGGGTCGGTCCCGGAGCACATCTGGAGGGCGGCGATCGTGACGGTCATCTCAGTCCCCTCAGGCAGCCAGCAGCGCGTCGAGTTCACCCGCGCGCTCCAGCGCGTGCAGGTCGTCGCAGCCGCCGACATGGCGCTCGTTGATGAAGATCTGCGGGAAGGTATTGCGACCATTGGCGCGCTTGATCATTTCCTGGCGCACCTCGGGCGCATAGGTCGCGTCATGCTCCTCGAAGGTTACGCCCTTCGTCTCCAGGAGTTTTTTCGCCGCGCTGCAATAGCCGCAGAACTGACGCGTATAGATCACCACCGAAGACATGTTTTCCGCTCCAAAGCTTGAAAAATCATCTTTTTATATAGGTCCGGCAAGCGCCCTTGCAAAGGTCAAAACCGTAACGTCGGCAACACCCGCACGCTTCAGCACGCGGGTGGCGGCCGAAACGGTAGCGCCCGTCGTGTAGACGTCGTCGACCAGCACGACGCGGCGGCCGAAAAGCTGCTCGCGTCCTTCCGGCGTGATCGAAAAAGCACCGCGCACGTTTTCCTCGCGCGCCCTTGGACCAAGGCCGATCTGGCGGCGGGTGCGCTTCGTGCGGCGTATGGCCTCGACGAGGTGGGGCTTGCCGGAGAGGGTCGAGAGTGCGCGGCCGAGCTCCGCGGATTGGTTGAATTTTCGCCAGACGAGGCGCAAGCGGTGGAGCGGTACCGGCACGATGAGATCGGCCGCCTCGACCGCGCCATCGCTGGCACGCAGCATCCATCCGGCCATCATCGGCGCCAGATCGGTGCGGTCGCGGTACTTCAGGGAATGCACCAGGACACGGGCGAGATCGTCATAGAGCGCGACGGAGCGCAGCCGGTCAAAGGGTGGCGGATTGGCGATGGCGTCGGCGCTAAGAATGCCGGGGCCGAGGTCGTGCGAGAAGGGTGTGCCCAGCACTTCGCAATAGGGTCGCTCGATGAAAGAGAGCATCGACCAGCACTTTGGACAAAGGCTTTCCCTACTGCCGAGCAAGACGCCGCAACCGGCACAGGCGGGCGGATAGACGAGATCGAGCGCCGCGCCCGCAAGGCCGCGCAGCCGGCGGGCGAAAAGCTGCCGGAGCGGGACTGCCGGAACTGTCTCGGCCTCGATTTCGTCCATACGGTTGACATTAGCCGCCCTTAGCGGCCAAAGCGAAGGAAATCCGAAAGGGACCTTTTTCATGGAAACGCTCTTTGACCACAGCCTGATCGACATTAACCGGAGGCGCGCGCTTTCCGCAGGGCCGGCGGATTTCCTGCTCGATGTGGTGGCGCGCGAACTGGCGGAGCGGCTCAGCGTCATCGATCGCCGCTTCGAGCGCGCCGTCGAGCTGCACGGCCATACGGGTGCCACCGCGCGGGCCATTGCCGGGACCGGCAAGATCGATATCCTCGAGCGCGTCGAGAGCGACGAAGGTTTTGCGGCACCCGGCGAAGCGCTGACGGTTTCACCGCTTGAAACGGTGCCGCTCGCGCCGCAGTCGGTCAATCTCCTCGTCTCGCCGCTTTCGCTCCACCTGACCAATGATACACCCGGCGTCTTCGTGCAGATTCGCCGGGCGCTGAAGCCGGACGGGCTGTTTCTCGCCGCCATTCCCGGCAGCGGCACCTTGCAGGAGCTGCGCGAAGTGTTGTTGGCGGCGGAAAGCGAACTGACGGGCGGGGCGAGCCCGCGCGTCATTCCCTTCCCCGATGTGCGCGATGTCGGGGCGCTGCTCCAGCGAGGCGGCTTCGCCCTGCCGGTCACGGACAAGGAAACCTACACGGTCCGCTACGATTCCATCTTTCCGCTGATGAAGGACCTGCGCGCCATGGGCATGGCCAATCCGCTGACGGGCCGCAGCCGGCGGCCGTTGACGCGCGGCATCCTCCTGCGTGCCGCAGAGATTTACGCAGCGCGGTTTTCCGATCCGGACGGGCGTATCCGGGCCAGTTTTTCGATCATCTATGTCTCGGGCTGGGCGCCGCACGAAAGCCAGCAAAAGCCTCTGAAACCGGGTTCGGCGACGATGCGCCTTGCCGATGCGCTGAAGCAGGGCGGCAAGGAATAGGCCGGTCTACTGACGGGCGGCTTCGATGGCGGCGGTAATGGTGTCGAAGGTGGCCTGCAGTCCATCGCTGTAGGCGCCAAGGCCGCCGAGAAGACCAATGGAGATCAGGCCTGCCAGCAGGCCATATTCGACGGCCGTTGCGCCATCGGCGGCGGAGAAGAGGGATTTCAGCAGTCTCGATACCATTCCCGTTCTCCGCGTGCTCCAGACGCTTCACTGCGCCTTGGGGCTCAGCAGCCGCTGCTGCGCCCGTTGTCGTCGATGATGCAGACCGCGCCGGGCATTTCCTGCAGGACGCTGCGGCGAACCGTGTAACGCTTGCCGCTTTCCGAGGGGATCGAGCCTGTCGAGATCATGTCGAACTCGTCAGGCACGTTCGCCATCATGCGCTTGTCGGTCTTCGTCGACAGGATGGGCGTCAGGACGAGCGCAAGGGCGATCACCGCCGTACCGAACAGGAGGGCAAGATTGAGTACACCGGTCCGGGTATCGCCGGCCGGCGTGAAATCCTTCTCCTGAACCGTTTTCCAGAAGTCTTCGTCACGCATAACAGGTCTCGTAAGCATTCATTGCAACGTTAAGCCCAATCTTTGAACGACGGTGCTAAACGATTGCTTAACGGAGGCTGGAAAATTGAGGGTAAATCCCAGCCGACCGGTGCTTTGGCGGTGCTTTTTGGGATGGCGTCGTCCCGAAACGGTCAGAGCAGGTCCATCAGGAAAGGGATCAGCGGTTCGTCGGCCGGCGGCATGGGATAGTCGCGCAGTGCCTTCGGGCGAACCCACTTGACGGCCTGTCCCTCGCGTCCGTGGGCCGTTCCCTCGAAACGGCGGCAGATATACAGCGGCATCAGGAGGTGGAAGTCGTCATAGGTGTGGCTCGCAAAGGTCAGCGGCGCCAGGCAGGGGATCTTCGTGGTGATGCCGAGTTCTTCGTCGAGCTCTCGGATCAGTGTCTCCTCGGGCGTTTCGCCCGCTTCGACCTTGCCGCCCGGAAACTCCCAGAGGCCGGCGAGCGACTTGCCTTCGGGGCGCTGTGCCAGAAGGACCCGGCCATCCGTATCGACCAGCGCGCAGGCGGCGACGAGAAGGATGCGGCGCGACGTCGTGACGGTTTCGGTCATGCGGCTTCCGGTCCCCGGTAAGTGTAGCGGTAGGCGTCGTTGAAGCCGGCGCGGCGGTAGAGCGCGATTGCCGCGGCATTATCCGCTTCCACCTGCACCCAGGCCTGGCGCGCGCCCTTGAGCCTTGCCCAGCGAAGCGCCGCGTGCAGAACGGCCGTTCCGGTGCCCTGGCCGCGGCGCGCTTCGGCGACGCCGAGCTGGAGGATGCCTGCGAGATCGTTATCCTGGACGGCAAGCGTGACCGCGGTCGGGCCGAAGTCCGCTTCCTCGAAAATGAACAAGCCGACCTCCGGCTTGATCGCGTTGATGATCTCGGTGAGGCCCGGCTTGAGGGCCGGATCGTCGCCGGCAACGCGGATGCGCGCATCGACGAAGCGCCCGACATCGCGGCTCGGCAGATGGTCCACGCCCTCTTCGCGTGCGAGATCGGCAAGGTTGGCCGTCATGACGATCGTGTGGCCGACATCGGCCCAGCCGGCGTCGTCCATGAATGCAATCAGCTGCGGCGGCGTCAGCGGCGTCTGGCGCACGAGCAGCGGGCGGCCATAGTCGGAAAAGCGTTTTGCCGCCTTTTCAAGGCGGATTGCGATATCCCTGATGTCGGACGGGTCGAGCGGATTGACGGAGTTCAGCCGGCGCGAAGGATGGCCGGCTGTCAGCCGGCAAAGCCAGCTGCCGTCATACTGGGCGCTGGCCGCAGGCCAGGCGCGAAAACCGACGGCTTCGAGCCGCCGGACCTTGGGGAGATCGTTCATCGTCTTTTGTCCGGAAAGGCTCACGCTGTCCGGCCCTTAGCTGCGGTAGTCGCCGTTGATCTCGACATATTCCTTGGTGAGGTCGCAGGTCCACACGGTCGCGCGGCCGTTGCCCAGGCCGATTTCGACACGTACCGGAATGTCTTCCTGCTTCATCACGGCCGTGGCGGCCGCTTCCGAATAGGTGGGATCGCGTTCGCCGTCGACGGCGACGCGTACATCGCCGAACCAGATGGCGAGGCGGTCGCGGTCGGCCATTTCGCCCGACTTGCCCACAGCCATCACGATGCGGCCCCAGTTGGCGTCTTCGCCGGCCACGGCGGTCTTGACCAGCGGGGAATTGGCGATCGACAGTGCGATGCGCTTGGCGGCTTCGTCGTTTTCGGCGCCTTCGACGGTGACGGCCACCATCTTGCGGGCACCTTCGCCGTCGCGCACGACCTGAAGAGCGAGATCGCGCAGCAGATCGTTGAGTGCCGAGCGGAAGCCATCGAGTGAAGCGTCGTCAGCCGTGACGGTCGCCTGGCCTTCGGCGGCGCCCGTTGCGAAGAGCATCAGCGTGTCGGAGGTCGAGGTGTCGCTGTCGACGGTGACGGAGTTGAAGGTCGGGCCGACGCCGGCCGAGAGCAGCGACTGCAGCACGGATGCGGGAATGGCGGCATCGGTGACGACGAAGGAGAGCATGGTCGCCATGTCGGGCGCGATCATGCCGGCACCCTTGGCGATGCCGTTGATGCGCACGGTGACGCCGCCGAGCTCGGCGGTGCGGGTGGCGACCTTCGGGTAGGTGTCCGTCGTCATGATCGCCTTGGCCGCCTCGAACCAGAAGTCCTCGGTGCCGTTACTGGCCAGGCCGTCGAGCACGCCGGAGAATTTCGTGGCATCCAGCGGCTCGCCGATCACGCCCGTCGATGCGAGGAAGACTTCGCTTTCGGCGCAGCCGATCGCCTTGGCGGCGGCTTCGGCGGTCATCTTCGTCGATTCGCGGCCCTTGCGGCCGGTGAAGGCATTGGCATTGCCGGAATTGACGACGACGGCGCGGGCAATACCGCCGGGCAGATTGGCGCGGCAGAAATCGACCGGGGCCGAGGGGCATTTGGAACGGGTGAAGACGCCCGCCACGGTCGCGGGGCGATCGAAGACCATCATGAGCACGTCGGTGCGGTTCTTGTACTTGATCCCGGCGGCGGCGGTGGCCATGCGCACGCCGCGAACGGGCGGCATTTCGGCATAGGTCTTCGGAGCGAGCGGGGAAATGGAACCGGACATGCGTGCTTTCCTTGAGGAAGAAGGCCCGGCGGGAAGCGCCGGGCCATGATGTGTTACTGCTGGCCTTCCGTTGCCGGGGCAGCTTCGCCTTCACCCGCGGCTTCCGGCTTGTTGACCGCATCGTAAGCGGTCTTCAGCGCGGCGTCCTGGATGTCGATCGGTGCGGCGGCCTTGGCCTTTTCCAGAAGCTCCAGATACTTGTCGCGCATGACGAGCTGACGAACCTGCGGCTCGACCTGGTCGAGTGCCGGAGGCTGCTGCTTGCGCTTGTCTTCGATCTTGATGATGTGGAAGCCGAACTGGGTCTTCACCGGCTCCTTGGAATAGGCGCCCTTTTCCAGCGCGAAGGCAGCGGTCTCGAATTCCGGAACCATGCGGCCCTTGCCGAAATAACCCAGGTCGCCGCCTTCCGACTTGTTCGGATCCGTCGACTTTTCCTTGGCGATCTCGACGAAGTCCTTGCCGGCGTCGAGGTCCTTGATGATGGCCTTCGCCTCTTCCTCGCTCTTGACGAGGATGTGACGCGCGCGGATTTCGTCTTCCGGCGTGATGGCGGCGATTTCCTTTTCGTAGCGCGCCTTCACCTCGTCCGGCGTGACGGCATCGACGACGTGCTTCTTGAAATAGGCATTGTGCAGTTCGCGATCCGTGAGGAAGGCGAGGCGCTGCTTGAATTCGGCATTGTCCTTCAGGCCTTCCTTGTCGGCATCGGCGGCAAGCAGCTTGACGTCGATGATCGAGGAGAGGGCGGCAACGCGCTTCTGCTCGTCGGGCAGGTTGGCAAGCTGCGGGTCGAGGCCGGCGATCGCAAGCTTCAGTTCCGATTCGTGGATCTCGACCGCGCCGACTTTGGCGACGACCGGATCTGCGGCAGCATCTTGCGCGCGGACGCTGGTGCTTGCTGCGGCGATCGCGATGAGGGCGACTGCTGCGAGCTTGCTGTACTTGAACATTCGATGAGACCTTTCACATCCTCGCCGGAATCGGGCCGATATCCGGTGCCAGACGGCTCAACACCACCAGAATGTGGCAGTTGTGCAACCGCCTCAGCCGTTGACATCATTCGACCCCCCTCTTATCTGTCACGCAATCCCGCGTCCAGAACAGTTTCCGGGCGTTTCACGGCTTTGCGCGCAAATAAACGTGCGACCTGTCACGCGCCGGGCGCCACAAAGAAAGGACCATCCTGATGGTCAGCCTCGGCGGCATTGCCCGCAAGTTGTTCGGTTCCTCGAACGATCGCCGCGTCCGTTCCTACAAGCCCCGCGTCGATGCAATCAATGCGCTGGAGCCTGAAATCAAGGCCCTGTCCGACGACGCCCTGCGCGCCAAGACCGTGGAATTCCGCGAACAGCTTGCAGCCGGCAAGACGCTCGACGACATTCTGGTGCCGGCTTTTGCCGTTGCCCGCGAGGCGGCGTTCCGTGCCCTGGGCATGCGGCCCTTCGATGTCCAGTTGATCGGCGGCATGATCCTGCACGAGAAGTCGATCGCCGAAATGAAGACCGGTGAAGGCAAGACGCTCGTCGCGACGCTGCCCGTCTATCTCAACGCGCTCGCCGGCAAGGGCGTGCATGTCGTGACTGTCAACGACTACCTCGCGACCCGCGACAGCGCCCAGATGGGCAAGCTCTACGGTTTCCTCGGCCTGACCACCGGCGTCATCGTGCACGGCCTCGACGACGACCAGCGCCGCGCCGCCTACGCCTCGGACATCACCTACGCGACGAACAACGAACTCGGCTTCGACTATCTGCGCGACAACATGAAGTACGAGCGCGGTCAGATGGTGCAGCGCGGGCACTTCTTCGCCATCGTCGACGAAGTCGACTCGATCCTGGTCGACGAAGCGCGCACGCCGCTGATCATCTCCGGCCCGCTCGACGACCGCTCGGATCTCTACACGACGATCGATGCCTACATCCCCTTGCTGGATGAAGGCGATTACGAAATCGACGAGAAGCAGCGCTCCGCCAACTTCTCCGAAGTCGGCACGGAGAAGCTCGAAAACCTGCTGCGCCAGGCGGGTCTTCTGAAGGGCGAATCGCTTTACGACGTCGAGAACGTCGCCATCGTCCATCACATCAACAACGCGCTGAAGGCCCACAAACTCTTCACCCGCGACAAGGACTACATCGTCCGCAACGACGAAATCGTCATCATCGACGAATTCACCGGCCGCATGATGCCGGGCCGCCGCTATTCGGAAGGCCAGCACCAGGCGCTCGAAGCCAAGGAAAAGGTCACGATCCAGCCGGAAAACCAGACACTGGCCTCGATCACCTTCCAGAACTATTTCCGCATGTATTCCAAGCTCGGCGGCATGACCGGCACGGCTTCCACCGAAGCCGAGGAGTTCGGCAACATCTACGGCCTCGAAGTCGTGGAAGTGCCGACCAACCTGCCGATCCAGCGCCGTGACGAGGACGACGAGGTCTATCGGACGGTCGAGGAGAAGTACAAGGCGATCATCCAGGAGATCAAGGATGCCCGCGAGAAGGGCCAGCCGGTCCTCGTCGGCACGACCTCGATCGAAAAGTCCGAATATCTCGCCGAGCGCCTGCGCATGGCCGGCTTCAAGGATTTCCAGGTCCTGAACGCCCGCTACCACGAGCAGGAAGCCTATATCGTTTCGCAGGCCGGCGTTCCCGGCGCCGTGACGATCGCCACCAACATGGCCGGCCGCGGCACGGACATCCAGCTCGGCGGCAATGTCGACATGCGCCTCGAGCGCGAGCTGGCGGACATGGAGCCGGGCGCCGAGCGTGACGCCAAGCGCGATCAGATCATTGCCGAGGTCAAGCAGCTCAAGGAAAAGGCGCTTGCCGGCGGTGGTCTCTACGTGCTTGCCACCGAGCGCCACGAAAGCCGCCGTATCGACAACCAGCTGCGCGGCCGTTCCGGCCGTCAGGGCGACCCGGGCCGCTCGAAGTTCTTCCTGTCGCTGCAGGACGACCTGATGCGCATCTTCGGCTCCGAGCGCATGGATTCCATGTTGCAGAAGCTGGGTCTCAAGGAAGGCGAGGCGATCGTCCATCCCTGGATCAACAAGGCGCTGGAGCGCGCGCAGAAGAAGGTCGAAGCCCGAAACTTCGACATCCGCAAGAACCTCCTGAAATACGACGACGTGCTGAACGACCAGCGCAAGGTCATCTTCGAGCAGCGCATCGAGCTGATGGACAGCGAAAATCTGTCCGAGATCGTCTCCGACATGCGCAACGAAGTCGTCGAGAACCTCGTTCGCCTGAGTATTCCGGAAAATGCCTATGCCGAACAGTGGGACGTTGCCGGTCTCAAGAAGGGCGTTCTCGAGCAGCTGAACCTCGATTTGCCGATCGAGGCCTGGGCGGCCGAGGAAGGCATCGACGAAAAGGACATCCTGGAGCGCCTGCACAAGGCGGCCGATGCGGCTGCCGCTGATCGTGCGGAACGTTTCGGTCCCGAGATCATGACCTATGTCGAGCGCTCGGTGCTCTTGCAGACGCTGGACCTCTTGTGGCGTGAGCACATCGTCAATCTCGATCACCTGCGTTCCGTCATCGGCTTCCGCGGCTATGCCCAGCGTGACCCGCTGCAGGAATACAAGGCCGAGGCTTTCGAACTGTTCCAGGCGCTGCTCGCCAACCTGCGCCAGACCGTGACGTCGCAGCTGATGCGCGTTGAGCTGGTGCGCCAGGCGGCCGACGCCCCGACGCCGGTGCCGCCGGAAATGGAAGGCCACCACATCGACGGCACGACCGGCGAGGACGATTTCGGCGAAGGTCGCGGTGGCTTCATGGCGGTTGCCGCGGACAATCGCGATCCGAACGATCCGTCGAGCTGGGGCCATGTTGCGCGCAACGAACCCTGCCCCTGTGGTTCGGGCAAGAAATACAAACATTGCCACGGCGCCTTCGAACAGGCGTGATGCGCTTTGGGAAACTCGAAAATGCCGCCCTTGGGGCGGCATTTTCTTTTCGCCCGGCAAGTGCTTCGGCCGTGCGCCGAACCCTTTGTTAACCGTGATCTGACAAGAGTGACGCTGGTAGAGTTCTGCGTGGCGTTCGGGTTCCTGTGTTGATGGCGGTCATTCAATCGGCGGAGAGGTTGCTGCCATCGGGTCTGCGCGGCAAGGCCGAGCCCCTGGTGCGGGCACTTGCGACCATCCTGGCCAGCGACGACCCCCGCAACCTTGCCCAGCGCATGGCGCTGATCGCCTTTGCGATCCGCGTCGCCAGTGCGGCCATCGCCTTCATCTCGCAGATCATCCTTGCCCGCGTGATGGGCGAGTTCGAATACGGCATCTTCGTCTTCGTCTGGGCGCTCGTCGTCATCTTCGGCGATATGTCCTGTCTCGGTTTCCACACCACGGTCGTGCGCTTCCTGCCCGACTATGTCGGCCGCAGCGCCTATGCGGAAATCCGCGGCCTCACCGCGACGGCGCGCGTCTTCGCCATCCTGTCCTCGACGGCGCTCGCGACAGCAGGCCTTCTTGCGCTCTGGTTCTTCCACGACCGGGTTGCGGACTACTATGTCGTGCCGCTGTTCATCGGTCTTTTCTGCATGCCGATGATCGCGCTCGGCGATGTGCTGGAAAGCACCGCCCGTGCCCACAGCTGGGCGGTGGTGGCGCTCAGTCCCACTTATATCATCCGGCCGCTGCTGATCCTCGTCTTCATGGTTCTGGCCGTGTGGCTGGGGGAGCCGCATACGGCACTGACGGCGATGGTCGCTGCGCTCGCGGCCACCTACCTCACGACCGTCGCCCAGTTCTTCAACATCGTGCGTCGGCTCGGCAAGCGCTATGTCGCGGGGCCGCGCAAGATCGAGTTCTCTCTCTGGATTAAGGCGGCGCTGCCGATCTTCCTGATCGAGGGGTTTGGTTTCCTGCTGACCAATTCGGACGTCATCGTCGTCGGCCTCTTCCTCGATCCGGAAAGCGTCGCCGTTTATTTCGCTGCGGCCAAGACGATGGCGCTGGTGCATTTCGTGTTCTTTTCGGTGAAGGCCGCCGCCGCGCCGCGGTTTTCCGCCATGTTCGCTGCCGGCGACCGCGTGGCGCTTGCGCGTTTTGCCGGCGAAACGGTGCGCTGGAGTTTCTGGCCGTCGCTTGCCGTGGGGCTCGGCGTTCTGGCGCTCGGCCATCTCCTGCTGTCCCTGTTCGGTCCGGCATTCACGGCCGGTTGGAGCCTGATGTTCATTCTTTTTATCGGCATTCTTGCCAAGGCGCTCGTCGGCCCGGGCGAGGTGCTGTTGACCATGTGTGGCGAGCAGAAGCTCTGCGTGGCCGTCTATGCCGTCGCGCTGGCCGCCAACATCGCCTTCAACGTCACGCTCATTCCGCTCTTCGGCCTCGTCGGAGCGGCCTTTGCCACCGCCGGGGCCATGGTCGTCGAAGCCGTGCTGCTGCATCTCGCCGTGCGCGGAAAACTCAACATCATTCTCTTCGCCTTTGCCGACCCGGTAACGGTGAAACTGACCAATGGGACGGATCACGATGACCGATAGTCACGGCTTCGACCACACGATTGCTGCGGGACGGGCCCAGGCGGCGCTTCCGCCCGCTGCGCCGCTAGCACAGCCGCCGGCGGACCAGCGTTTCGTCGTCGGCCGACCCGGCCGCTCGCTCGCCCTCTATCCGGCGACGGCCGGCTATGAACTGCAGCAGGAGCTCGACTTCCTGTCCAATCGCGTGATGGAGCCGAACGTCTTCTTCACCGGTCGGTTCCTCGCGCCGGCCATGCCGCGGCTCGAAGATCGCACCGTTCGCCTTTCCGTCATCCGCGACGAGGCGGGAGGGCGAAGCCGCATGCGTTTCCTCATGCCGTTCTCGATCGAAAAGCCCGGCTTCTCCATCGGCTCCAGCATCCTGCGCGCCTGGTCGAACCCCTTCGGCCCGCTCGGCACGCCGCTGGTCGATGCCGAGGATGCGGCCGAGACCCTCGACAATTTCCTGGAGGCACTCGGCGGACCGGGCACGGGCCTTCCGGCCATCCTCGTCCTGCCGGACCTGCGCCTCAATGGCGCCTTCGCACAGCTGATGCGCGCCGTCGCGATCGGCCGGAACCTGCCGGTGACCGTCACGGATACCTATCGCCGCCCGATGCTGGACAGCCTGTTCGATGGTCAGACCTATCTGCAGAAGGCGATCACGCCGGAACATTTCCGCGAGTTGCGCCGGCAGTGGCGTAAACTCGATGCCATGGGCGATCTCAGCTACAACGTTGCCCGCCAACCCGCCGACATACGTTTGCGCATGGAGGAGTTCCTGCTGCTCGAGGCTGCGGGCTGGAAGGGTCGCGGTCGCACGGCGATGATCAACGATCGCTATCGCGCCGCCTTCGCCCGCGAGGCGATCAGCAATCTTGCCGAGACCGACGGCGTGCGCATCCATACGCTCGACCTCGATGGCCGCGCCATCGCCTCCCTGGTCGTCTTCATGATGGGCGGCGAAGCCTATACGTGGAAGACGGCCTATGACGAGGCGTTCGCAAAATATTCGCCAGGCAAGCTGCTGGTCGCCGAGCTCACCGAATGGCATCTCGACGACGCCAATATCGCCCGTTCGGATTCCTGTGCTGTGCCGGATCACCCGGTCATGAGCCGGTTCTGGGAGGAGCGCGAGGACATGGGCACGCTTGTCGTGGGCCTTCAGCAGAACCGCGACCGCGATGTGCGCCAGGTGGCGGCTCAGCTCCACCTCTACCGCAACACCCGCAACGTGGCGCGCCTGCTGCGCGACAAGATCCGGTCGCTCGCCCGCCGTTAAGGCGAAACCTCAGGCGGCGAAGGGTGTTTCCTCGGCCGCGCGCTTGCGCAGGAGATGGCGGATGACCTTGCCGGATGTCGTGAGTGGCAGGGTGTCGACGAAGTCCACCTCGCGAGGATATTCGTGCATGGACAGTCGCGATTTCACCCATTCGCGGATTTCCACCGCCAGCGCGGGCGAGGGCGTGTAGCCGGGACGCAGCATCACATAGGCCTTGACGATTTCCGTGCGCACCGGATCGGGCTTGCCGACGGCGGCGGCGAGCTGCACGGCGGGGTGGCCGGCCAGGCAGTCCTCGATCTCGCTCGGCCCGATACGATAGCCCGAGGAGGTAATGACGTCGTCGTCGCGGCCGAAGAAAGTGACATAACCTTCGTCGTCCATGCGCCCGAGATCACCCGTCATCATCCAGTCGCCGATGAATTTTTCGGCCGTCGCCTTCTCGTTCTTCCAATAGCCCAGGAACATGACGGGGTCGGGCCGCCTTACGGCGACCTGGCCTACGGTGCCGCGCGGCACTTCCTTGCCGTCCGTATCGATGATTGCGACGACATGGCCGGGGACGGCCTTGCCGATCGGCCCCGGGCGGGAGACGCCGAGCTTGCCGATCGAGCCGAGCACGATGTTGCACTCGGTTTGGCCGTAGAATTCGTTGATGGTGATGCCCAGCGTGTCGCGCACCCATTCCCAGGTTTCGCGGCCGAGCGATTCACCCGCCGACCCGATCGTACGCAGGTTCAGCCGGTATTTTTCGCGTGGATTGGCGACCGTTTTCATCAGCCTCAGCGCCGTCGGCGGAATGAAGGCATTGCGCACATCCATGTCCTGCATGATGCGATAGGCCATGGCGGGATCGAATTTCTGGCCCGGCGAGGAGACGACGGGCACGCCGAGCAGCAGCGCCGGCAAGAGCACGTTGAGAAGACCGCCCGCCCAGGCCCAGTCCGACGGCGTCCAGATGCGGTCGCCCGGCTGCGGCAGGAATTCATGGTGCATCTGGAAGCCCGGCACATGGCCGAGCAGCACGCGGTGGCCATGCAGCGCGCCCTTCGGCGGGCCGGTCGTCCCCGACGTGTAGATCATCATGGCCGGATCGTCCGGGCCGCTATCGACGGCGGCATAGGGGCCGACATGTTTTTCGACGAGATCCTGGAAGGATTTTGCCGACGGATCATTCACGCGTTCCGTCGTCACCAAGAGATCGAGGGTCGGCAATTCCTGGCGGATCGGCCCGAGCCGGTCGGCGCCGAACCGGTTCGTCACGATCGCCTTGGCTTCGGCGTTCTTCAGCCGGAACAGCAGCGCATCGGCACCGAAAAGCAGCGCCAGCGGTAATGCGATGGCGCCGAGCTTGTAGGTCGCGACATGGGCAATGACGGTTTCGAAACCCTGCGGCAAAAGGATCGCAACACGGTCACCCCTTTGAACACCTTCCGCCGCAAGCGCTGCCGCAAAGGCATCGGAACGGGCGGCAAGTTCGCCATAGGTCATCGCGAGAGCCGGAGCGTCCGGAAGGAAGTGCTGCAGACAGACGCGACCCGGCTCACGGGTCGCCCAGCTGTTCGAGACGGCGGTACCGATGTTGAACCGGTCGGGGATTTGCCAATGGAAATCCCCGTACAGCGCGTCATAGGTCGATCTCTGCAAGAGCATCCGCACCACTCCAGTTTGCTGCACTGCAACTAGCATTCCGGAGGGGGCGCCGGCAATGGCGGCTTTTTGGGGGCTCAGGGCCAGGCGAGGCGGTTGTCCACTTGCTCGACGTCTTTGATCGATGAAGCCAGGGCGACGGCGCGTTCGGCCTCATCGGCGGACCCGACGCTGCCGGAGAGGATGATCCGTCGCCCCTTGCAGGTCACGGTGACGTCGGAGGCATCCACGTCGC
Organism: Shinella curvata; assembly: GCF_022899935.1. Lineage (GTDB taxonomy): Bacteria > Pseudomonadota > Alphaproteobacteria > Rhizobiales > Rhizobiaceae > Shinella > Shinella curvata. The sequence goes on along the minus strand of NZ_JALJCJ010000007.1, from coordinate 12,797 downwards.
CGGCGACCGACAGTGCATCCGCTACCTGTGTTTCAAGCCAGGCGGGATGCGGTGGTTCGATATGTTCGGGCTGTTTGCCCTTGAAGGTCGCTTCCTTGAAAACCATGACGCGCTCCTTTGGCCGGTTAACGGAAGGAAACGCGGAATGAACGGTTTTGTTCGTCGCGCTTTAAGGGATGGTTAGGAGTGTTCCGAAGTCGGACAGATCCGCCCCGGAATGGTCGTTGCCGCCAGGCGCAAAGAGCGGTTACACCTCGGTCATCGCAACCGAGGATAGCATATGAGCACCATCAATATTAGCGGATTCACTTCGAATTCGGGCGCCAATTTCAAAGAGTTCATTTCCGAAAAGCTTGATTCAATTCTGGATTTCGACAAGGAAAAGTTCACATCGACCTACATTAAGCTCTGGGATGTCGGCGAGGACACGTCGATGACCTTCCGCGGGACGGGCCTCGCCTACAAATTTCAAGGCAAGGAAGTCGTCGGCATCACCTCGGGCATGCTGACGTCCTTCAATGTGATCGCCGAGGGCGCGAAGGTGCTGGATATCACCGGCCTTTCTCTTACCGGCCGCGTCCTGACCAAGGCCATCGACAGCGGCAGCACGAGCAAGTTCCTCAACGCCCTTCTCGCGGGCGACGACGTCATCAAGGCGACTAAGTATGCCGACGTCTTCTGGGGCGGTGACGGCAAGGACCGGCTCTATGGTGGCAACGGCAATGACAACATCTCCGGCGGCAACGGAAACGACCGGCTCTACGGCCAGAATGGCAACGACACCCTGAAGGGCGATGCCGGCAACGATCGTCTGGAAGGCGGTGCGGGGGCAGACAAGCTCTATGGCGGTGCGGGCGCGGACACTTTCGTCTTCCGTTCCAAGACGGATTCGACGACGAGCGCGCCTGACAAGATCTACGATTTCAGCCGGGCGGAGAAAGACAAGATCGACCTCAGCGCTTTCGATGCCAACACGCTGAAGGCGGGCGATCAGGACTTCGCCTTCATCGGTACGCAGAAATTCCACAAGATCGCAGGCGAGCTGCGCTACCAGAAATCGGGTGGCGACACGCTGGTCTACGGGGATATCGACGGGAACGGCAAGGCGGACTTCAAAATCGTTCTCGACACTCTGGTGGATCTTCAGAAGGGCGACTTCATCCTCTGAAGAGAGTGCCGGCATCCCGCTTCTCCAAGCGGGGTGCCCCCGATTGGTTGAGACCCAAGAGCGTGCACATCGCTCTCGGGTCCCCCTCACAACCGCATCCGGGGGTGTCTGCAGTTGCCCACGAGAAATGCGGCTCCGCAAAATTTGTTCCCGCTAAAAAACGAATTTTTGTAAGACCGGGCGATCTGACAATACCCGGATAGGCCATGAGCGCTTTCGCACAGCGAAAAAGCCTCGCCCAAGCCCTCGATAGGGTGGTTTTCTGCTGCGCCCTGACCCAAGTAGTCTATAGACTTCGCGGTTAGGACAGCAGAAACCATGTCTTTAGGGTTGGGCGTTGTGCACGAGGATTTTGTCGATCGCATCTATGAAGCGTCCGTCGTTCCGGAATTGTGGTCCGATGTACTGCGCCTTTTTGCCGAAGTCGCCGAATGCAAGGAAAGTGTGCTGGTCGCAACGAACGGCGACAGTTATCGTTGGATCGGGTCATCACCGATCGCAGAAAAACTTGCCTCGGATCACTATTCCTACGAGGGCGGAGCCGAGCGTTCCAGGCGCCTCATGAAGTTGAACCGTCCCGGGTTTGTTTCCGACTTCGACGTTTTCTCGGATGAAGAGATGGCCGACATCCCGCTGTTCCGGGACTTGCTCTCGCCAGGAGGATTCGGCAGAGGTATTGCGACGGCGATCTGCGTCCCCAACGGGGAAACGATCATTCTCCATGCCGAAGGCGATCTGAAACGCGGGAAGTTCAGTCGCAGCCTTATCGACCAGCTTGATGGAATGCGTCCGCACTTTGCGCGGTCGGCGATGGTTTCCTCTCGGCTTGCCTTCGAGCGCGCCAGTACCGCCGTGGAAACCTTGACCGGGCTGGGACTGGCGGCCTGCGCGGTTGGACCAAACGGCAAGGTATTGGTTGCAAACGCCCAGTTCGATCGTGCCATGGGCCAGATGTCGACCCGTGCGGGGGACCGGATCGTACTTGTGGACAGCCGCGCCGACAAGCAGCTCTCCTCGGCCTTGCGTGCCATGACGTCGAACAAGGCCGTGCTCTCCATCGCCTTGGCCCGGACCGAGAGCACGCAGCCGGCAATATTGCATATGGTTCCTGTCCGACGGTCTGCACAGGATCTGTTCTCGCGCGCTTCGGCTATTCTGGTATTGACCACCGCATCGAATTCCGTGAACGAAGAGCCCGTCCTGTTTCAGGCTCTTTTCGATCTGACACCCGCAGAGGCTTCCATTGCCGCGCGTGTGGCAGCCGGCCATACATTGCAGAGGATCGCGCTGTCCGATGCCAAGAGCGTCGAAACCGTGCGGAAGCAGCTGAAGAGCGTCCTGGCCAAGACGGGATGCCGCCGGCAGGCCGACCTTTCGCGATTGCTGACCAGCCTTGTACCTCCCCATGCACGATAGCGGGCAAAGGCTGAACCTAGAAAGTGGCCTGTAATGATCGTCGTGGCGATTTGTTCCTCGAGTGGATCGTGAGGCAGCGTGAGCCGAGCCCTACAGGATGAAATCGCCCTTGACGAGATCGATGGTCTTGTCAAGGCGAAGCGCGAAGTCGGCCTTGCCGTCGCCATCCACGTCGCCGTAGACGAAGGTGCCGCCGCTCTTGTGGAAGTAGCGCAGCTCGCCGGCCTTCTCGGAAAACGCCTTCTCGCCGATGAAGGTGAAGGCATCGTTCTTGCTCGTGGCATCGCGGGCATCGATACCGGACAGGTGGATCCGGTCGCCCTGCTTCTGCGAGAAGTCATAGATCATGTCGCGGGAGCTCGCCGTGCTGTCCTTGGTGCTGGTGAAGACGAACAAATCCGCGCCCGCGCCACCGTAGAGCTTGTCGGCACCGGTCCCGCCGTAGAGCTTGTCGTCGCCAGCTCCTCCCTTCAAAACGTTGGTGTCCGCATCACCTTCAAGCCGATCCGAGAACCGCGAGCCGGTCAGATTTTCGATCGAGTTGTAGCTGTCGCCCTTCGCTTCTCCGGTATTGGTTGACGGTCGATCCAGGCTGGCCTTAACGGCTCGCGTTGCCTGTTCGTATGAAGCGGTATCACTGCCATTTCCGCCAATGAGCTTGTCTGCGCCGGTGCCGCCGAGCAGCTTATCATTGCCGTCACCGCCCTTCAGGATGTCATTGCCCGACCCACCCTTCAGCGTATCGGCGCCACCCTTGCCGTCCAGCGTGTCATTCCCGAGTCCGCCATTCAGCTTGTCTGCCTTGGATGTACCGACGAGTACTTCCCCTTTGACATCCGTGATCTTCACCTTAATCGTTTGGGTGTCGGTGAGTTTGCCATCAGTCGCTCGCACCGTCACTTCGTAGATGTTGTCTCTGTTCTTGTCCGCCGTAACTTCGAAGTCCGGGGCCTTAATGAATGACAGAGCCCCCGTCTTTGCGTCGATCTTGAAGAGGGCTTTATCCGCACCGCCGGAAATGGCGTATGTGACAGCCTTGCCATCTGGATCTGCCGCCTTGATTGTCATCACCGTCGTCTTGTTTTCTGCCACCTTCACCGTGGCTGACGAGGCCCCCTTGTTCGAGGAAATGACTGGCGCATCGTCTATTCCGGAGACGGTGACCGTGACGTTAGCTTTTGCTGTGCCGCCATACTCATCAGACACCACATATGCGATGACAACCTTGCGTGTCTCAGCTTCGGCTATGCCTTGGTTTTTCTTCGTTTTAGGATTGAAAACGATGTTTCCATTTTTGTCGATGGAAGCGGTGCCGAACCCGGAAATGACATTTGCCGAAGACACCCTCAGCTTATCACCATCGAGATCGTGGGCGAAGGGAAGAACATTTATCGAAACCGTTCGATTCTCCTCAGTGGTCGCCGTACGATCCGATGAGGTAGGCTTTTCGTTCATTCTGTATTGTGTTTGGTACTTGCTGTCAGACGTATCCCACAGCACCAGCCAACTTCCGTCCGGGACCGCGATTACCTGCCTGACTATTTCCCCATAGTGGCCATTCTCGTTCCGACCATTGCTTCCTCCAATCATGACCTCGGTGCCGTTTCGGCTACCGTCGGAATTATATGCCTGCTGGAAGTAGGTGGACTCTGTGTACCCTTTAGCATTTGTGGTGAACGTGCCCCACGTCACCACCCATCCGCCATCGGCAAGACCCGTCACAGCGGAAAGCTCTTGGTCGTACTCCACCGCCTTATTTACTCGGACTTCCCCGCCCTGGCGGGTGCCCTCGGCGTTGTAGGCTTGCTGGAAAACGTCTTTGCCGGGATGAGCTTGATCCCCGGATTCCCAAACAACCACCCAGCCGCCGTCTGCCAGTGCGGTGATTTCATGGTTGGTTTGATTGCCCTCGGTGAACGAGTTCACCCGCACGTCGCCCCCGTGAGCCGTACCGTCAGAATTAAACTTCCGCTGGAAAATCCCATAGCTTTGGAAGCCGGTTTGAGGGCGGTCCGAGTTGGACATCCATGTCACAAGCCAGCCTCCGTCCGCGAGGGCGACGATTTCCTGTCCGCCCAAGCTGGTGTCGGGGGCGACATTCACGCGGATCTTGTCCCCAAGCTCGGTCCCGTTGGCTTTGAAAGCCTGCTGAAAGGTATTGTCGTCCTCAGACCAGGTGGTAACCCATTTCCCACCCTTCACCGCCTGGACCACGGGTTCGATCTCACTGTCATACAGTTTTATGGCGTTACTTCGGGCGCTTCCATCCGCATTGTACGCCCTTTGGAAGGTTGCCTCCCAATTAGACCATGTAACGACCCATCCTCCATCGGAGAGTGCGACGTTGCGTGTCCCGACGTAGAAGCTGCCCGAAGTGGCGTCGCTGGTGACTTGAGAAGGCCCACCCTGTGGTTCGCCATTCGCATCAAATACTTGCTGCGTCACGATATTGCGTTTTTCGAAACCGGTGAAATAGGTCACCACCCACCCCCCTTTTGCAAGGGAAGTTACGAAAGGGTCATTGCCATTACCATTTCGCGTGTCGAGGGTAATCCGCGTCTCGGCCTCGCGCACTGTGCCATCCGAGTTGAAGACTTGCTGGTAAACACCGTGGCCCCATATGGTATCCTCGGTAGAAGCCCACACTGTAACCCACCCGCCATCCGATAGCACAGCGGTTTGATGGTTACCTGTGCCGCCCAAGAATACTGGTTTCTTGCTTCCGATCGCCGGCATCGTCATCTCCCGAAATATGGATCTTGGCATGCCTAAAACAGCTAACTCCGAATTGCAAGCGATTGAAATTTCGCGTCATGGCGGTGAATTTAGGTATTGATTAAGTATCAGTTGGAGAAGCGACACCGACGCCTTGGTGTCCATATTCTCGGGCCAGTATGCGCAAGGGAAAACGGTGATTCTGGAGTATAGTCGGCCATTAAAAACGGGGTGTTCGACATGGGCAGCAGCAACGCGCCTGACCAACAACGGTGCCACCGAACACCAGATCATGTCGGTAACCGGCAATTCAACTTCGAAGGACATCACGCGATACACGAAGGCCGCAAAACAAAAACGACTCGCGAAGAGCGTAATGGCGTTCATGCATCGGCCGGAAAGCGATGGAGCCGGGCCGAACGAAACCGAGAACAAAAGTCTCCAGGAATAATTGCGCTTCGAGTCTTTTGGACTTCAAGCGCGAAAAAATGAAGGAAAAACAACGCGAATTTCGTGTTGGTGCCCCATGCCGGAATCGAACCAGCACTCCTTTCGGAACTCGATTTTGAGTCGAGCGCGTCTACCAGTTCCGCCAATGGGGCACGGCACCGAAGCAATCGCCGTTTACACGATGCGTTGGCGGGCGGCAACCGGCAAATCGAGCCGAGAGCGATGATCACTTATCCGTGCGGTGATTTACAAAGGTGCGACACCTGATAGAACTCGGCGCCGTTTCGCCGGCATCTCCGCCGGCCCGATTGGACGATGCTCATGACGGCTTCCCTCGATCTTTCCCGCAAGGCCTCCGCCGGGCTGCTTTCGCTTGGCATGGCGGCCACCGTTGGCGGTGCGCTCGCCTTCGAGCATATCGGCGGCTACATTCCCTGTGCGCTTTGCCTGCTGCAGCGCGACCCCTACTATTACGGCATTCCGGTCGCGGTCGCGGCGCTGCTGTCCGCTCTGTTTAACGGCCCGGCCTGGCTGACGCGGCTGCTGCTCGCCATTGCCGGCATCATGATGCTCGTGGGTGCGGGCATGGGCGTCTATCATGCGGGCGTCGAATGGGGCTTCTGGGAAGGACCGGCGACCTGTGCGACCTCCGCACAGGGTGTGACGCAGAATGCCGGCGACCTCCTGTCCGACATCAACACCAAGCACGGCCCGTCCTGCACGGAAGCATCGTTCCGGCTGCTTGGCCTGTCCTTTGCCGGATGGAATGTGATCGCAAGCCTCATCCTCGCCGCGATCGCCTTCAAGGGCGCGCGGTCGGCGAAAGCGTGATGGCCACAACCTGTTTCGAACACATGCCGTCGCCGCAAAACCGTCCCCCGGTTTTGCGCGGACTGTGTCAGGGTTGCAGTTCGACGTCCCAGTAGAGATAGTCCATCCAGCTTTCATGCAGATAGTTGGGTGGAAACAGTCGCCCGTTGTTGTGCAGATCCTGAACCGTCGGCTGGTAGGGCTTCTGATGCGGGTGCATGCCCGCCTGCTTCGGCAGCTTGCTGCCTTTTCTCAAATTGCACGGGGAGCAGGCCGCGACCACGTTCTGCCAGGTCGTCTCGCCGCCATGGGCGCGCGGGATGACATGGTCGAAGGTCAGGTCGTCGGGTGTCCCGCAGTACTGGCATTCGAACTTGTCGCGCAGGAACACGTTGAACCGGGTGAAGGCCGGATGGCGCGAGGGCTGCACGTAGGTTTTCAGGCACACGACGCTCGGCAGGCGCATCGTGAAACTCGGCGAAGACACCGAATGGTCGTATTCGGCGATGATGTTTACGCGGTCAAGAAATACGGCCTTGATCGCGTCCTGCCAGGACCAAAGCGACAAGGGATAATAACTCAGCGGCCTGTAGTCAGCATTCAGTACAAGGGCTGGCAGGGCCTGTGGTGAAACAGAAATCGTCAAGGGCTTCTCCTGATCGATTCGGCATCTGCCCTTCTATATTAGGCCCGTTGTTACAGCATTGTGAAGCCGGAATGGAAAAGCGGAAACAAGGGATTTTCGCGGGTTCATCCTTCCAGCACCGGTGCGACCTCGCGGCGCATTTCCCGGGCGTAATAGGCCCAGAAAAGCCGCGCCGAAACGCCGCGCCAGGGCGACCAGCGTTCCGCAATCGTGTCCAGTTCCCGAGGGCTTGGACGGACGGCGAGACTGAGCGCATGCGCAACGGCATTCTGCAGGGCGATATCGCCGGAGGGGAAGATGTCGGGATGGCCGCCGCAGAACAGCAGGTAAACGTCGGCCGTCCAGCGGCCGATACCCTTGATGGCCGTCAGGTTTCGCGTCGCGGCCGATGCATCGAGCCGGCAGATGGCGTCCAGGTCGAGTTCGCCGCGATCGACGCTCTCGGCCGCGCGACGCAGCGTATCGGCTTTTGCGCGCGACAGGCCGATTGTCCGGCAGGCCTCGTCGGAGAGCGCGAGGATGTGGTGGGGCGTGATGTCGCCGGCCGTCTCTTCCAGCCGTTGCCAGATGGCATTGGCGCTCGCCCGTGAAACCATCTGGGCCACGATGATGCCGGCCAGGCCGCGATAGCCGGGCGGGAGGCGGCGCAGCGGCACGGGGCCGGCCTTGTCGATCACGGTGAAAAGGCGCACGTCGAGAAGAGCGAGATCGACAAGACCCGCTGCGACGTCCGCATCCGTTCTGATCATGTGCAGTTGCATCTTTTCAAGCGGCCTCGACCCTCGAGACGACGATCGCCTTTGCGCGTCGTCGGTGACGTGCGGCGCGGTAGTGACGCGACACGTCTCTTCGTGCCAGAAGACCTCATGCAAAGTGCTTTGTCAAAAACGCGTGTCTTCCGCTTCGCGCCGAGCCCGAACGGGTTGCTGCATCTCGGTCATGCGCTCTCCGCCATCCTCAACCATGACCTTGCCGCAGCCTGCGGTGGCCGCTTCCTTCTGCGCATCGAAGACATCGACCCCGCCCGTTCGCGCCCTCAGTTCGAAGAGGCGATCTACCGGGATCTCGCCTGGCTTGGCCTCGGCTGGGAAAAGCCGGTGCGCCGCCAGTCGGAGCATCTCGCCTTCTATGGAGTGGCCCTGGAGCGGCTCAAGTCGATGGGCGTGCTTTATCCGGGTTTCCTGAGCCGCGGCGAGGTGAAGGCGCAGGTGCAGGCCCATGAGGCGGCAGGCGGTGTCTGGCCACGCGATCCTGACGGCGCGCCGCTTTATCCGACGGAGGAGCGCGGCCTCCATCGCGAGCAGGCGCTTGGCTGGATTGTCGAGGGACGCCAGCACGCCTGGCGGCTCGACATGGACAAGGCGCGGGCGCTCTTGCCTGCCGGGCTCGACTGGTCGGAAGCGGGTTCGGGACCGGAAGGGGAGACGGGCACCGTTGTCGCCAGGCCGGAGCGCTGGGGCGATGTCATTCTGTCGCGGCCGGATGCGCCGGCAAGCTATCATCTCGCGGTGGTGCTCGACGATGCCGAGCAGGGCATCACGGATGTCGTGCGCGGCCAGGACCTCTTCCATGCGACCTCGGTGCACCGTCTGCTGCAGAGCCTGCTTGACCTGCCTGCACCGACCTATCGCCATCATGGACTGGTGCCGGGCCCGGATGGGCGAAAGCTTTCGAAGAGCAATCAGGATACCGGCATTGCGGCCTACCGGGAAAAGGGCGCGTCACCGGCCGGCCTTCGCGCCCTGCTCGCGGGCTATGGCTTCATCCTCCATTGAATCGTCGGCAACCGGCGGCGGTTTCTTCACACCCCTGATCTTGTCGAGGATGAGGCGCTTCACGCGGTATTTCATGAGGGCGGCATTGATCTCTGCGCCGAGAATGAAGATCACGCCGATGATGTAGAGAAACACCAGCGCGATCATGATCGAGGCAAGGCCGGCATAGGTCGAGACGTAGTTGGCGAAGGTCGCGAGATAGGAGGCGAATGTATAGGCGCCGACGCCCCACGCAATCAGCGTCAGCAGGATGCCCGGCAGCACATCGGCGATCTTGCGACGGCCGGCCGGCATCCAGAGATGGGCGATCAGAAGGCCGACGAACAGCACCAGGATAGTGCCGAAAAGGCCCCAGCTTTCCACCCAGGAATAGACGTAGGTGAGCCAGGGCAGCCAATCGCCGGTAGCGCGCACCGCAAGCGGCGCTGCGACGAGCACGATGCTGATGACGGCAAGCGCCAGAACGCCGGCAATGACGAAGCCCAGGCTGGCAAGTCGCGTAACATACCAGTAGCGCGTTTCAGCCACCCTGTAGGCGCGGTTGAGCGAAATGCGCAACGCCTCCACACCGTTCGACGCGAAATAGGCGGCGGCGAGCACGGAGACTGTCAGAAGGCCGCCGCGCGGAATGGTGAGCACGGCGACGACCTCGCGGGAAATAGGGGCCGCGATCGATTCCGGCCACGTGTCGAAGATGAGGTGCACGGCCGTTTCAGCGAACTGGTCGGCGCCGAGGAACGAGCCGAGCGCGGTGCCGAAGATCAGGAAGGGGAAGATCGCCAGCAGCGTCGAAAGCGCGACATGGCTTGCCATGGCCCAGCCGTCGTCTTCGGAAAAATGCCAGATCGCATCGAAGACGACCCTGTAGGCAAGGCGGATGGCGGTCGGCATCTGCAAAATCCAGTCCCTTCGCGGTCGTTGCCCGGCCGCTTTCATTGTCTGTTGCAGTTGAATATGGGAAACGAAGGCAAATTTGTACAGGAAATGACCATGTCTTCTCCACGGATTGCAGACCAGCCGAGCATCATCGTCACCGGTTGCTCCTCGGGGATCGGCGCCTATTGCGCCCGCGCGCTGAAGGCCGAGGGCTGGCGCGTCTTCGCGACCGTGCGGCGGGAGGAGGATCTCGCAAGCCTGGAGGCCGACGGAATCGAGGCCTTGCTGATGGACTACACCCGGCCTGAAACGATCGCCGATCTCGTCGAGGCGGTTTTTTCCCGCACGGGCGGAGGGCTCCATGCACTCTTCAACAACGGCGCCTACGGGCAGGCCGGCGCCGTCGAGGACCTGCCGGTCGAGGTGCTGCGGCAGCAGTTCGAGACGAATGTCTTCGGCTGGCACGACCTGACGCGGCGGGTGATCCCCGCCATGCGCCGGCAGGGTCACGGGCGCATCGTGCAGTGCTCGTCCATTCTCGGCATCGTGCCCTATCGCTGGCGCGGCGCCTACAATGCCTCGAAGTTCGCGCTGGAGGGCCTGTCCCTCACCTTGCGCATGGAGCTGGAGGGCTCGGGCGTGCATGTCAGCCTCATCGAACCGGGGCCGATCGCCTCGCGCTTCACCGCCAATGCCTTGCATCACATCGAAAAGAACATCGACCTCGAAAACTCGGTCCATGCGGAAGAATATCGTCGACAGCTTCAGCGTCTGCGCGGCGAATCAAGGCCGGCGCGCGGAAAACTCGGACCGGAGGCGGTGCATGCGGTGTTGCGCCATGCGCTGACGGCGAAGGCACCGCGGGCGCACTATATCGTCACCACGCCGGCAAAGCAGGGCGTGCTGCTCAAAAAGCTGCTGCCGGCGGGGCTTTTCTACCGGATCATCGGCAAGCTTGGCTGACGCGGCGCGGCGTCGCAGGCTTTTTGCAGCAAAAGACGTGCACTTTGCGCGAAATGTCCTATGTGAATAGGGCTGACAGAAATCAAACCGGATCGTTGGCATGTCTTCCTTCCTTACCTTTCTGACCCTGCTCGTCATGGGCCTCGTCGCCATCGTGCTGGTGCGCGGCCTCGTCAACATGGCCAAGGGCGGCAGCGGCAACACGTCCAACAAGCTGATGCAGGCGCGCGTGCTCCTGCAGGCCATCGCCATCATCCTGATCATGCTGACCCTCTGGGTCACCGGCGGCGGGCGCGGCTGATGGTCAAGCTCAACAAGATCTACACCCGTACCGGCGATGACGGCACGACGGGTCTCGTTGCCGGTCCGCGCCGCAAGAAGCACGATCTGCGCGTCGAATCCTACGGTGAGGTCGACGAGGCCAATTCCTGCATCGGCCTCGTGCGCCAGCATCTCGCCGGACATCCCGATCTCGACGGCATGCTCGTGCGCATCCAAAACGACCTTTTCGATCTCGGCGCCGATCTTGCGACGCCCGACACCGGCAAGGCATACGATTACGAACCGCTGCGCATCGTGCAGGCGCAGGTCGACCGGCTTGAGCGTGAAATCGATGTGCTGAACGCCGATCTCGAGCCGCTGCGCTCCTTCGTGTTGCCGGGCGGTACGCCTGCCGCTGCGGCGCTGCATCTGGCGCGCACCGTAGCGCGCCGCGCCGAGCGCCGCATCGTCGCCCTGCAGGAAAATGAGGGCGAGTCGGTGTCCGCCGCCGCGGTCGCCTATATCAACCGGCTCTCCGATTTTCTGTTTGTCGCGGCACGCTGGGTGAACGACAAGGGGCGCACGGACATATTGTGGGTTCCAGGGCAGAACAGATAAGGTCCCTGACGAACGAGGTTGGGGAAGGGGATCCATGTTCATACCGCTGCATGACGCGAACTCCCTGAAATACATCAAGGTGCAGTATGTCACGATCAGCCTGATCGTGATTGATGTCCTGGTATGGCTGGTGACGGGTGTTGTCTCCACCCGGTCGTTTTCCGACGCGGCGGTGGTCGGTCTCGGCTACATCCCGGCCGTCGTCTTCGACTTCGCCGATCTCGAGCCGAGCCTCGTGCTCGTGCCGGAGGACGCGACCTATGTCACCTATGCGTTCCTGCATGGCGATTTCATGCATCTCGCCTCCAACATGTTGTTCCTCTGGGTGTTCGGCGACAATGTCGAGGACGCGCTGGGGCATTTCCGCTTTCTGGTTTTCTATCTCCTGTGTGCCGCTGCCGGTGCGCTGGTGCATGGTCTGGTGCAGCCCGATTCCGAGGCGCCGCTGATTGGCGCTTCGGGTGCGATCTCGGGTGTGGTGGCGGCCTATTTCCTGCTGCATCCCAAGGTGCGGGTCTGGGTTCTGGTGTTCTTCCGTATCCCGCTGCCGCTGCCTGCGGTCATTCCGCTCGCCTTTTGGATCGCCCAGCAGTTTTACATGCTGGTCGTGGATGGCGACAGCGGCGTCTCCTGGGGGGCGCATGTCGGTGGTATCGTAGCGGGGGCCCTCCTCGTCCTCGTGCTGCGGCGGCGCGGCGTGCCGCTCTTCGACCGCACGATTGTCACGCCCAAGGCGGTGCGCCATGTGGAGGCCGTGCCTGCAGCGGTGGAAGACGCCGCTGCCCGCCCTTCTGTTCCACCGACGCACTGGGGGCGATAGTGCAGGATAAATTGACGTGAACGTAAAGGTAATTTATAACGCCCTCGTTTTCCCGCGGGGAGGGTCCGTGATGCATTGTATTTGGGGAAAAAACACGTATCGATGTCGCCAACCGACAATCAGGCCGCCCCTTAAAGGCGCATTTTCCCTCGCGGGCATATGAAGGAAGGAAGCCATGAAGATCTTGGTCCCAGTGAAGCGTGTCGTCGACTACAACGTAAAGATCCGCGTGAAATCGGATGGTTCGGGTGTCGAACTTGCGAATGTGAAGATGTCGAT
>NZ_JALJCJ010000006.1 GCF_022899935.1 Shinella curvata | reverse complement strand
GCTTCCTCGACCGAGATCTCGTCGAACGGGTTCATCGACATCTTCACATTCGCAAGTTCGACACCCGAACCATCCGATTTCACGCGGATCTTTACGTTGTAGTCGACGACGCGTTTGATCGGTACGAGCAATTTCATCGGCATTCCTCCTCAGGCGAGCGTATAGGCGGTCTTGACGGTGGTGTAGAATTCGGCGGCATAGCGGCCCTGTTCGCGGGGGCCGTAGGACGAGCCCTTGCGGCCGCCGAAGGGTACGTGGAAATCGACGCCGGCGGTCGGCAGGTTGACCATCACCATGCCGGCTTCCGAGTTGCGCTTGAAATGCGTGGCGTGCCTGAGGCTCGTCGTCGCGATGCCGGAGGAAAGGCCGAAGTTCGTGTCATTGGCGACAGCAAGCGCCTCGTCATAATCCTTGACGCGGATGACGGCGGCGACGGGGCCGAAGATTTCCTCGCGGGCGATGCGCATATCGTTCGTCGCTTCGGTGAAGAGCGCCGGCGCAAGATAGAAACCGGGCGTCTCGCGCTCCAGCCTTTCACCGCCGAAGGCGAGCCTTGCGCCTTCCGACCGGCCGATCTCGATATAGTCGGCATCCTGCTTCAGCTGGGTTTCGTCGACGACCGGGCCGATATGGGTACCGGTCTTCAAAGCGTCGTCGATGACGAGGCCTTTGAGGCGCTCCGTCAGTGCGGCGACGAAGCGGTCGTGGATACCTTCCGTGACGATCAGGCGCGAGGAAGCGGTGCAGCGCTGGCCGGTCGAGAAGAAGGATGAATTGGCGGCGGCTTCGACGGCGACGGCAAGATCGGCGTCGTCGAGCACCACGAAGGGATTCTTGCCGCCCATTTCGAGCTGGAATTTGCGGTTGTGCTCGACCGAGGCGAGCGCGACGCGTTTGCCGGTGCCGACCGAGCCTGTAAAGGTCAGCGCATTGACGTCAGGGCTGTCCAGCAGCGTCTGGCCGACGACGCTGCCGCGGCCCATCACGAGATTGACGACGCCCGCCGGTACGCCGGCGCGGTGCAGGATGTCGATGAGCGCCCAGGCGGAGCCGGGCACGAGATCGGCAGGTTTCAGGACGACAGTGTTGCCATAGGCGAGCGCCGGCGCGATCTTCCAGGCGGGAATGGCGATGGGGAAGTTCCAGGGCGTGATGATGCCGACGACTCCCACGGCCTCGCGGGTGATCTCGACGCCGATGTTCGGGCGCACGGACGGAAGAGCCTCGCCGGAAAGGCGCAAGGTTTCACCGGCGAAGTAGTCGAAGATCTGGCCGGCGCGGGTGACTTCACCGATCGCCTCCGGCAGGGTCTTGCCTTCCTCGCGGGCGAGCAGGCGGCCAAGCTCCTCCTTGCGGGCAAGGATTTCGTCGCCGGTCTTCTTCAGGATGGCGTGGCGCTCGAGAATGCCCGAGCGCGACCAGGCGGGCAGGGCGGCCTTGGCGGCAGCGATGGCGTTTCTCGTATCCTCGGCGCTTGCGCGGGCATAGTCGCCGACGATTTCTTTGGTATTGGACGGGTTGATGTTCGCCGAGGCGTCGCCGGAGACCCATTCGCCGGCAATGAGGTTCTTGTGCAGCATTGTCGTTTCCGTTCAGTGCAGGCCGAGATAGGCCTTGCGGACGTCTTCATTGTCGAGCAGCGCAGCGCTTTCGCCCGACAGATGGATGCGGCCGTTGACCATGACATAGGCGCGTTGCGACAGTTTCAGCGCGTGGTTGGCATTCTGCTCGACGAGGAAGATCGTCTTGCCCATGGCGGCGATCTCGCGCAGTACGTCGAAGACACGCTTGACGACGAGCGGTGCAAGCCCGAGCGAGGGCTCGTCGAACAGGATCAGTTCCGGCCGGGCCATCATGGCGCGGGCGATAGCGAGCATCTGCTGCTCGCCGCCCGACATGGTGCCGGCGGTCTGGTTGCGGCGCTCCTTCAAACGCGGGAACAGGTCAAACATGGTGGCCCGATCCTCTTCGAAATGCGCCATGCCGATGGGTGTCGTGCCCATCATCATGTTCTCTTCGACGCTCATTTCCTGGTAGATCTGCCGCCCTTCCGGCACCAGCGCGATGCCGCGGCGGGAAATCCGGTTGGTTGGCAAGCGGGAGATATCCTCGCCGCGATGCAGGATTTTGCCCGACGAAGCGCGCGGTGCGCCGAAGATCGAAGAGAGCAGCGTCGTCTTGCCGGCGCCGTTGGCGCCGATCAGGCTGACGATCTCGCCCTTGATGATGTGGACATTGACGTCCTTCAGCGCTTCGACCGGGCCATAATGGGCGCGCACGCCGGAAAACTCGAGCAGCGGTGCCTCGCTCATTTCTCTACTTCCTCTTCGCTGACGCCGAGATAGGCGGCAATGACGGCGGGGTCATTCCCCACATGCTCGGGCGTTCCGTCGGAAATCACTTCGCCATGGTCGAGCACGACGACGTGGTCGGAAATGCGCATCACCAGCCCCATGTCGTGCTCGATGACGAGCACCGTTTGACCGTGTTCCTTACAGAGCCGCTGAATGACCTCGGAAAGCTCGCGTGTTTCCGATGGATTGAGGCCAGCGGCGGGTTCATCGAGGCATATGAGCTTCGGCCCGGTGCACATGGCGCGGGCGATTTCCAGGCGGCGCTGGCGGCCATAGGGCAGCTCGCCCGCCAGCCGGTTGGCGTCGTCGGTGAGGTTCATCTCGCCGAGCCAGTGATAGGCGCGGTCAACGGCCTCACGCTCGGCCCTGCGGAAGGCGGGCGTGCGCAACACGCCGCTGACGAGATTGTTGGCAGTCACCAGATGCTGCGCGACCAGCAGGTTCTCGACAACGGACATTTCCTTGAACAGACGGATGTTCTGAAAGGTGCGGGCGATGCCGGCGCGGGTGACGAGATGCGAGCCGCCGGTGATCGGCTTCGTAATCAGCGTGCCGATATCCTGCGGCCCATTGGGACCGTCGAGAAGGATCTGGCCTTCGCTGGCACGGTAGAAACCGGTGATGCAGTTGAACATCGTCGTCTTGCCGGCGCCGTTCGGGCCGATCAGGGCCGTGACGCCGCCACGCTCAACGGAGAAGCTGACATTGCGGTTGGCGACGATACCGCCGAAGCGCATGGTCACATTGCGCACATCGAGGAGGGGCGTGTTCATCGGACGGCCTCCGGGCTTGCGGAAAGCGGCGCCGTTCCCGCGCCCTTGACCGCGGTGCTAGGGAAGAACGCGGGGCGCTGGACGCGCACGAGACCGCGGGGTTTCCAGATCATCATCACCACCATCAGCACACCGAAGACCAGCACGCGATATTCTGCGAAATCGCGCAGGAGTTCGGGCAGGATGGTCAGGACCAGTGCGGCGGCGATGACGCCGACGGTGGAGCCCAGGCCGCCGAGTACGACGATCGCGAGGATCAGCGCGGATTCGAAGAAGGTGAAGGACGTGGGATTCACGAACCCCTGGTGGACGGCGAAGAACACGCCTGCCAGTCCGCCGGTCGAGGCGCCAAGCATGAAGGCGGTGAGCTTGGTGAAGACGTGGTTCACGCCGAGCGAGCGGCAGGCGATCTCGTCCTCGCGCAGCGCTTCCCACATGCGGCCGAGCGGCATGACACGCAGGCGCTCGACGGCGTAGACGACGAGGCAGACGACGAGGAACAGCACGAGATAGATGAACCAGAATTTGTAGTCGGCGCTGTAGGCGATGCCGAAATAGTCATGCAGTGGCACACCGCCCTGCTTGGCCGTGCGGGTGAATTCGAGGCCGAAGAGCGTCGGGGGCGGGACGGAGGCGCCGTTCGGGCCGCCGGTGAATTCCAGCCAGTTGTTGAGGACGAGGCGGATGATTTCGCCGAAGCCGAGCGTGACGATGGCAAGATAGTCGCCGTGCATCTTGAGGACCGGGAAGGCGAGCACCATGCCGCAGAGGCCGGCGAGGAAGGGGGCAATGATCAGCGCGCTCCAGAAGCCGAGGCCCAGATATTGCGCGCCGAGTGCGAGGAGATAAGCGCCGACCGCATAGAAGGCGACGAAGCCCAGATCGAGCAGGCCGGCAAGGCCGACCACGATGTTGAGCCCGAGGCCAAGCAGACAGTAGATCAGCGCCAGGATCGCGATACCGAGGAAGTATTTATCGGCGAAGAAGGGCAGCGAGAGGCCGGCAAGAAAGATCAGGCCGAGGATCAACGCGGGCGATTTTTCTTTTCCGGTCATGACCGTGACGCCGCTGCCATTGCTGGCGGCCTTGCCGGCGATCTTCCGGCCGATGGCCGTCATGCCGACCAGCGACAGGGCGACCCGTCCGGCCGCTACGAGTGCGGCGAGCAGCACGGCGCGCGTCAGTTCGTTGCGGAACGAGAAGCCTTCCAGCACGAGGCCGGAAATCGGCGCGAACAGGATCAGCGAGACGGTAAAGGTGAGCAGCGCCTGCTTGGCGAGCGTGAGGAGGCGGTTCGTTTGCATATCTCTCGCCTCACACTTTCTGGATTTCCGGCCGGCCGAGCAGGCCATAGGGGCGGAAGAAGAGGAGGATGATGAGCAACGCGAAAGCGAAGACGTCCTTGTAGTCCGTGCTGACATAGCCGGCGAACAGGGCTTCCGTCAGCCCGAGCAGTACGCCGCCGAGGACCGCGCCGGGCAGCGAGCCGATGCCGCCGAGCACGGCAGCTGTGAAGGCCTTGATGCCCATCACGAAGCCAATGAAGAAATTGAACGAACCGTAGTTGAACGTGACGAGTACGCCGCCGACGGCGGCCGTCGCGGCGCCGATCACAAAGACGGTCGAGATGATGCGATCGGTGTTGACGCCGAGCACGGCCGAGATGCGGATGTTTTGCTGCACCGCGCGGCATTCGCGGCCGATCCGCGTGTGATTGATGACATAGGTCAGGATGCCCATGGCGATCAGCGAGGCGAACAGGATCACGGTCTGCATGTAGGTGATCTGGGCGAAGTGCACGCCGTCGCCGAAGCGGAACGCGCCGCTGATGAGCGTCGGCACACCCTGGTCGCGGGCGCCCTGGGCGATCTGCACATAGCTTTGCAGCATCAGCGAAATGCCGATGGCCGAGATCAGGGGGGCAAGTTTGGTGGAGCCGCGCAGGGGCCGGTAGGCGACGCGTTCGATTGCCCAGCCGTAGAGGGCGGTGATGGCGCAGGTGATGACCAGCACCGAGATCAGCGCGAAGGGCACGGACTGGATGCCGAAGAAGGTGAGGACGGCAAGGGTGATCGCGGCGATATAGGCCGAGACCATGTAGACATCGCCATGGGCGAAGTTGATCATGCGGATGACGCCGTAGACCATGGTGTAACCGACGGCGATCAGACCGTAGATCGTGCCGAGCGTAATGCCGTTGAACAATTGCTGGATGAGGATGTAGACATCCATACGCGGACCCCCTGAAATTTGGGCACGGAGAGCCGACCGGACGATAGCCCGGCCGGCAGAGCGGATCGTCCTTACTTCACGAGAACGGGGGTTCCCTTGTCGTCGAAGTTATAGAAGACGAACTTGAAGTCCTTGATGTCGCCCTTTTCGTCCCAGGTGATTTTGCCGATGGCGGA
This sequence comes from Shinella curvata, assembly GCF_022899935.1. GTDB lineage: Bacteria > Pseudomonadota > Alphaproteobacteria > Rhizobiales > Rhizobiaceae > Shinella > Shinella curvata. Next base: position 486,972 of record NZ_JALJCJ010000006.1, on the reverse strand, counting down.
ATCGACGGTATTGGCACGCAGCCATGCGGCCTGGGCATCGAGCTCTTCGCCGGCCTTCAGTGCCGCGACGACGGCCTGCGCATTGGCATAGCCGTAGAGAACGTAGTTGGCGGGCGTCACACCGGCTTTCGTCAGGGCGTCCTGCACACCCTTGGTCGAGGGGTCAGCGAGCGGGTCTGGCGTTGCGGAATAGTAGACGTCCTTCAGGTTTGCCGGGCCGCCGGCAGCGGCGACCAGTTCTGTCTGGGCGAAGGCATCGCCGGTCACGAAGACCACGTCGACGCCCTGTTCCTTCAACTGGCGCACCAGTGGGCCACCTTCCGGAATGAGGCCGCCGAAATACACGGCATTGGCGCCGGTGCTCTTGATCTTGGTGACGAGAGCGTTGAAGTCACGTTCGCCGCGCGTCAGGCCTTCATAGAGAACCGGCTGTACGCCGCGCTCTTCCATTGTCTTCTTGACGGCATCGACGAGGCCCTGGCCATAGGTGTCCTTGTCGTGGATGAGGGCGACCTTGTCGCGCTTCAGCGTATCGAGGATGAAGCCGGCGGCAACGACCGCCTGCTGGTCGTCACGGCCGCAGCCGCGGAACAGGTTGTCGAAGCCGCGGTCGGTCACGGTCGGATTGGTCGAGGACGGCGTCATTTCGAGGATGCCGGCGTCGTTGTAGATCTCGGAAGCCGGGATCGTGCTCGACGAGCAGAAGTGTCCGATCACCGCTTGCACCTTGTCCTGATCGACGAAGCGGTTGGCAACGGCCACGGCCTGCTTGGGCTCGCAGGCGTCGTCGCCCTTCACGAGCTCGACCTGCTTGCCATTGATGCCGCCTGCCGCGTTCACCTCGTTCACATAGGTGGAAACGCCGTTGTAGACCTGCTCGCCAAAGGTGGCGTTGGCGCCGGTATAGGGGCCGGCGACGCCGATCTTGATCGTATCGGCGGCAAAGGCTGGCGCGAGAAGCAGGGAGGAGGCGATGGCAGTCGCCGCCAGGAATTTCGAAATCTGTGTCATGTGCGGGGCTTCCCTCTGGTTAAGCCATGAATCTCTTCATTGGGATGCGGTTCGTTCCGCATCTCTTGTCATTGCAGGGGCAGATGCAGGCTTTTGCTGCGCTTTACCCCTGGAAGGACGGGAGAACAGGAGGCCGTGATGTTCCCATCGCGGTCTGCACCCCACTCGCTTGTCGTGTGGGGATCGCCTGCAAGTTTCTTCGCCACTGGAGGGAGTGTAGGACTGCCCCAGCGACGGACCTGCGTAAGAAATTCCGCCGATCGACAAGCTATCCTTGACGAAGCGGCCCTATCCGGAGGCTGGAACGACGGGCAAAAACGCGGGATATCCCGCGACGGAGCACCGTGCGGGAGGATGGTTCGTCAAAGGATGCCTTGTCCTTCGATCGGCGGGGGAGGGGTCAGGCTTTCGCCTTGGCGCCCGCAGGCTCTGCGAGCAGGGCGCGGTAGCGGTTGAGGCTTTCTTCCAGATGGGCAGAGAGTGCCTGTTTTGCCGTCTTGGCGTCGCCTTGAGTGATCGCCGCGAGGATCGCGGCGTGCTCCTTGTTGATCTTCTTCAGGTAGGCATTGTAGGAGCGGCCGGACTGGCTGTGCTTGAGCACGAGATCGAAATTGATCTCGCCCATGACCGCCTCCAGAAAGCGCGGGAAATGCGGGTTGCGCGTCGCCTTGGCGATGGCGAGGTGGAATTCGAAATCGGCGCGCGCCTCGACCTCGGCATCGTCTGTGTCGAGGTTTTCGATATGGTCGAAGGCGCGGGCGATCTCGGCCAGTGCTTCTGGCGTGCGGCGCTGGGCGGCAAGCGCCACCGACTGCATTTCCACGCCGAGCCGCAGCTCCAGGATCTGCATGGCAGAGCGAATGTCGTCGATGCGGCTGATTTCGAAATTCAGCGTTTTGGCATCCTTCTCCGTCACATAGGCGCCGGCACCCTGGCGGGTGACGACGCGGCCCGCGACCTTCAGCGAGGTCAGGGCCTCCCGGATGACGGTGCGCGAAACACCAAATTCCTCGCAGAGCTGCGCACTGGACGGGATTTTTTCGCCCGGAGCGTACAGTCCGGAATCGATGCGTTCGGTCAGCTTGGCGACGACGATTTCACCGAGATTGCCGCGCTGCGTGATAACCGACATTTCGATACAGCCTCTGCGTTTCATCTTCTAATTTGTCACACATCATACGTCCCATCTGTATCCAAGGGAAGGGTATGTGGCCTGGAGAGCGGCGCGGATGGCCTGGAGGGGATGGGGAAGTTTCACCCCTTCCATCAGCTTGACCTGCGACCGACAGGAATATCCCGTCGCCATCACCAGATCGGCCCGATCCGTCGCGGCCAGCGCGGGCTGCCAGCTCATGGCGTAGAGCGTTTCGGAAATCCCACGGTTGCGCACCTCATGGCCGAAGGTGCCTGCCATGCCGCAGCAGCCGACGTCGTCGATGACGAGTTCCATGCCGAGTTTCTCGAAAACGGTCTTCCACTGGCCAACCGCGACCGGTGCGTTGGTACGCTCCGTACAATGGGCCATGAGGTGGACGCGCCTGCGCTCCCCAACGGCCGGCGAGGGAAGGCGGTCGAGAAGGGTGGCCAGCCATTCTTGCGGGAGGAGGACACGCCCCTTCATTCCGGTGCCGGAATATTCACTACGAAAGGTGAGGGTCATGGACGGATCGATGCCGACCAGCGGCACGCCGGTTTCCGCCAGCCGGTCGATGGCGGCGGCGGTGCGGTGGGCGGTCTTCTCGAAGGCGCCGAGATAGCCATGCACATGGAGCGCCTTTCCGTTGACTAGCGGCGGCGCGATGAAGGGGGTGAGTCCGAGCAGCCGCGCCACCTCGATGGCATCGAGAAGCACCTGCGGATCGAAATGCTCGGTAAAGGCATCCGGCACGAAGGTGACGGCCTTGGCCCGCGCCACCGCATCAAGGCGCGCGAGCAGCGCGGGCGTGGCGACGGGCACGTTCTGTGCCGCAAGCGTTCGGCGCAGCGCTAGGGGCGGAAGAACGGGCAGTGCGGTGAGGCCCGCGCGGCGCATCATGGCCCGGCCCATCGGCGATCCGGCAATGGCATTGTAGAGTGGCCGCATCCGCGCCATCAGCGGTAGGGTGATTTCGATGGCGGCGACCAGCGGGTCCTTCAGCGGCCGCAGATAGCGCTGGTAATAGAGCGCGAGGAACTTGGCACGGAAGGCCGGCACGCTCACCTTGACGGGACATTGCCCGGCGCAGGCCTTGCATGCGAGGCAGCTATCCATAGCCGCGCGCACCTCGTGGGAGAAATCGTCGCGATTGGCAGGGTTGAGGCTGTTCCACAGGCGGCTCACCATGCCAAACGGGTGCCGTCGTGTGGCTTCGCGGCGCGGGTCGATGCCCTTTTCGGCGAGCCGCCGCAACCATTCGCGCATCAGCGAGGCGCGGCCCTTCGGCGACTGGCGCCGGTCGCGCGTCGCCTTGTAGGAGGGGCACATCAGGCTGTCCGCATCGAAATCGAAGCAGGCGCCGTTGCCGTTGCAATAGGCCGCGTTGTCGAAGGCCGCGCGAATGTCGTTGCCGATCGCCCGGTCGAGCGAGCCGCGCAGCGGGATGGCGTCGATCTTCGGCAGGGTGCGGCCGGTGGGCGCGACGATCTTGCCGGGATTGAGCTGCCCGAGCGGATCGAAGGCGGCCTTGATCTCCTGCAGGCGCGGATAGAGCGGCCCGAAGAATTCAGGCACATATTCCGAACGCACGCCCTTGCCGTGCTCGCCCCAGAGTACACCGCCATATTTGCGCGTCAGCGCCACGACGGCATCGCTGATGCGGCGCACCAGAACGGCATGGTCGGGGCGGGTGAGATCGAGCGCCGGGCGCACATGCAGCACACCGGCATCGACGTGACCGAACATGCCATAGGTGAGGCCTTCCTGATCGAGAACCGCCCGGAATTCGCGGATATAGGCGGCGAGATTTTCCGGCGGCACGGCTGTATCCTCGACAAAGGGCACGGGCCGCACCGGCCCTTCGACATTGCCGAGCAGGCCCACCGCCCGCTTGCGCATCGTCCATACGGCCTCGATTTCGGCTTTTCCCCGCGTGATTGTAAAACCCTTTCGGCCGGCGAAGGGGCGGGATTGCAGGGCCGCCGTCACGGCCGAGAGCTTTTCCGCAAGCTCCTCGGGCGTATCCGCCAGGATCTCCGTGATGTTGATGCCATTGGCCGGTCCGTCGGCATCGTCGGGAAAAAAGGCGGCGATACGCGGCCAGACGATATCGCCCTTGGCCAGCCGCAGCACGGTTTCATCGATCGTCTCGACCGAGGCCACATCAAGCGCCCCGAGATTGCGGGCATCCTCCAGCGCGGCGTTGAAATTGTCATAGCGGATGTTGACGAGGGCGGCATGCGCCGGGATCGGCAGCAGGTTTAGCTCCGCCTCGGCAATCATCGCCAGCGTACCCTCAGAGCCGCAGAGTACGGCGTTGAGGTCGAAAAGGCCGTCGTCGCGTCGTACATGGGCGAGGTCGTAGCCCGTCATGAAGCGGTTGAGCTTCGGGAAGATACGCTCGATCTCGGCGCGATCATCGCGGGTGATGCGGGCAAGCGTGCGATGGATATTGCCGATCCGGTCACGCCGCGCCTGGAGCGCCCGCAGTTCCTCCTCGCGGACGGGTCGGGAATGAAAATCGGTGCCGTCGGCCAGCACGACGCGCAAGGCCAGCACATGATTGCTGGTCTTGCCATAGAGGCAGGAGCCCTGGCCGCAGGCATCCGTCGAGATCATGCCGCCGATCGTCGCTCGGTTGGAGGTCGAAAGCTCGGGTGCGAAGAACAAGCCGTGCGGCGCCAGCGCCTTGTTGAGCTGGTCCTTGACGACGCCCGCTTCCACACGTGCGATGCGGCGCACCGGATCGATCTCGATGATGCGGTTCATATGCCGCGAACAATCGACGACGACGCCCGATGTCAGCGACTGACCGTTCGTCCCCGTTCCGCCACCACGCGGGGCGATGCTGATCTCGACAAACTCCGGCCGGGCCAGTGCCTTGGCTATGCGCTTGAGATCGTCGGTATTTCTTGGAAAAATGATGGCCGCCGGCTCCACCTGATAGATGGAGTTGTCCGTAGCAAAGACATTCCGCTCCGCTGCCGTCCGGCCAATCTCGCCTTCGAGGCCCGCGCTCGCGATATAGGAGAGAAACGCCGTGGTGAGTGACGCGTCAGGGCGGTCTGCGGCAAGGCGGGGGATCATCTCGACGTCCAAAAAGGGGCTTGTGCTTCATATAAGTTGGCATATAAGTGATAACATGCCAATATGGCGACGCAACCCGAAATCGTGAGGTCGGAACATGAAGAACCAGTCTGTTGTCATCGTCGGCGGCGCTTCGGGGCTGGGGCTCGTGACCGCCCGACTGATGGTTACCCATGGTGCTGCGAAGATCGGTCTCATCGATCGCAACGAGGCGCTGCTCGCCTCTTCTGCCGCGGAACTTGAAGCGATGGGCGCTGAGGTTGCAACCGCGGTCGCCGACATTTCCCGCGCCGAGACGGCGCATGGCGGCTTCGAGGCGGTGGCCGCGAAGCTCGGCCGCATTCATGCGCTGGTCAACAGCGCCGCGATCTACCCGCGCAAGCCGATCCTCGAAATCTCCGACGACGACTGGGATCTCGAAAACGCCATCAACATCAAGGGCACCTATCACATGATGGTGGCGGCGGTGCGCCATATGCGCCAGTTCGTCAATGCGCCCGAGGTGACCGGTCGCATCGTCAACGTCACCTCGGTCGATGCTTTCAAGGCGCATCCGCAGAACGCCCATTACGCCGCCACCAAGGCCGCCGTCGTCAGCCTCACCAAATCCTTTGCGCAGGAATGTGCCGCAGATCAGATCCTGGTGAACTCGGTCGCGCCGGCCGGCTTCGCCACCGACCGAGCCAAGGAACTCGGTTTTCTGCCGGAACTCGCCAAGGCGAGCGCGCTCGGCCGTGCGGCGGAACCCGTCGAGATGGCCGAATGGATCGTCATGATGGCCTCCAGCCGCAACACCTATGCCACCGGCGAGAATGTCGTGATCAGCGGGGGCTACATCTATGTCTGATGCCTATCGCGTCGCCGTCGTCACCGGCGCCACCAGCGGTATCGGCAAGGCCATCGTGCCGATGCTGCGCGCCCGCGGCCTCACTGTCTATGCCGTCGGCCGCAATGAGGCGCAGCTCGTCACGCTCGCCAGCGAGACCGGCGCGATCCCCATCCAGGCGGATGTGCGCGATACTGCGCGCATCGCCGAGGCGCTCGAGGGAGTCGAGGTGGATGTTCTCGTCAACAATGCCGGCATTCTCTCTACCCGCGCGGCGTTCCAGGAGATCGATCCGGCCGAGATCGATGCGATGATCGACGTCAATCTCAAGGCGCCGCTGCATCTGACGCGCGTCGTGCTGCCGGGCATGGTCGCGCGCAAACGCGGTCATCTCATCTATATCGGCTCCAGCGGCGGGCAGGCGCCCTATGCGAACATGGGTGCCTACGGCGCCTCGAAGGCCGGGCTCAGCCTGTTCTGCGACAACCTGCGCTGCGATCTGCTCGGCACGTCAGTGCGGGTCAGCGAGATCGTGCCGGGCCGCGTGCAGACCGATCTCTACCGCACTTCGATTGCCGACAACCAGGCGCAGGCCGTGCTTTACGACGGCTACCGGCCGATCCAGCCGGAGCATATCGCGCGTATCGTCAATGACGTGATCGCTCTGCCGGTCTATGTCGATGTCGCCCGCGTCGAAGTCTTCCCGACGGACCAGGCGACGGGTGGCGGTACGATGGTCAAGTTCGAGGCACAGTGATGTCGGCGGGAGGAGCAGGCATGACGAGTAAAACGTCCAAGGAAGAGTGTCGGCCCGACCTCGTCCGGAATTATCGTCCCGTTGCGATCCGCTCCGTCGTCGCCGCCCACGCGATGATCCCCAAGGCGCGGCCGGAGACCCAGGCCGAGCCGCCGGCATCCACGTCGGGCTTCATGCTTCCGTCCGGCTTTCATAATCCCGTCGAGGACTGACGTTCCATGGCATGCGCAAAGCCTCGGCTTGGCTTCATTGGTACAGGTACGATCACTGAAGCAATCGTGACGGGTCTCATCTCCGGCGACGAGCCGACGGCTGAAATCATCGTATCGCCTCGCTCCGCGAAAACCGCCACGCATCTCGCCGCCCTCTCGTCGCAGGTGACCGTTGCTGCCGATAACCAGCATGTGGTGGATGCTGCGGATATGCTCTTCCTCGCGGTGCGGCCTGATATCGCCGAGGAGGTCGTGCGCGCGCTCCGATTCCGGCCCGGCCAGAATGTTGTCAGCCTGATCGCGACGGTCGATCATGTGACCCTGCGCGCCTGGATTGGCGTTCCCGTCAACCTCGTGCGTGCGGTGCCGCTGCCATTCGTTGCCACCCGCAGCGGCGTTACCACCATCTTTCCACCGAATGCGGCTGTCGAAGCCTTCTTTTCTCCGCTGGGAACGGCCGTTGCCTGCAAGACGATCGACGAGTTCGACGTGCTCGCCGCGGTAAGTGCGCTGATGGGCTCCTATTTCGGCATTATGGATCACCTTGTCGGCTGGATGCAGTCCAAAGGCTTGCCGCAGGAAAACGCACGCACGTATCTCGCACAGCATTTTCTGAGTCTCGCAACCGTCGCGTTCCGCAACCCATCGACCTCTCTGGAAGATCTCCGCCATGAGTATTCCACCAAGGGCGGGCTCAACGCGCAGATGTTTGCGGAGTTTCGCGGTGGCGGAGGCCTCGATGCTCTGGAGCACGCGCTCGAAGTTGTCTTGGCCCGGATTCAAGTGAATTAACCGGTGTTGAAAGCTGGTGGCGATGAAAACGACATTCTAATGCCAGCGTCCCACACTTGTGGGTCGATAGTTCAAATCCCATCGAGAGCTTAGCCAGCCGGTTAAGACGCAGGCGGGCCTGCAGAGTTAAACATTCTCGCGCGTATACAGATCGAAGGGCACAATCTTCGTGTGACTTTCATTCGTGCCTTTCGAGGTTGTGGCGGCAATCATTCCTGAGATCGTTTCCCGTGCGACGATGGGAAGCGGGTGCGAAATGGACAAGGTCAGCGCTCCGTCCAGCAACGCTGAACGCACGTTGTCCATAAGCTCATATCCTACCGTGATCAGCGAGCCGGCCCGGCCTGTTGTGCGAAGCGCCGCGAGGACTCCGCTGATGCCTCCGCCTGCAACATAGATCCCTGCTAGATCGGGATGGTCACTCAGGAGACGTTCCGTCATCTCCTGCGCGACAGCTGAGGATTCAAAGGTCGAGACGGGCTCTAGAAGCACGAAATCCCTTGCATGCTCCCGGAAGTATGACCGGAAGCCGGTTTCGTTCATTTCCTGGTTCCGGTACCGCGGGTTGCCCATCAGAAGGCCGATCTTGCCGGGGGCTTTGCAGATATGATCGAACGCCCAAGCGGCGGTTCGCCCTACTTTCCAGTGGTCGAGGCCGATGTAATGGATTTGGCCCGTAGCGGAGAGTTGCGAGATCAGGGCAAAGACAGGAATGCCGCGCGCCTGAATCTCTTCGATCGCTTTCGTGACGATGGGATGCACAGCGGACGTGATGCAGACAGCGTCGCACTCGTTTGCTAGAGCAAGTGCCCGATCAGCAGTGTTCTGTGGCGACAGATCCTCCAGGTGTTCGATCTTTAGTTCGATATCAAACATCTCTTGTGCATCTGCCGCATCAAGAAGCGCGCGTGCGACAAGCTTGTAAAATGGGCGATGCGGCTGAAGAAGGATGATGCCGAAACGGTACTTCGGCCGCGCGGCGGCGTTTCGCGCCGCAATTGCCCCTAGTCCATAAAAGCCTATCTTTTCAGCCGCCTCACGTACCTTCTCCCGCGTCTTGGCACTTACAGTTTCTGCACCGGACAGGACCCGGTTGGTCGTAGCGACCGAAACGCCGGCCATCTCGGCAAGATCGCGGATCGTCGGTCTTTTCATGGAAGCCTCATGATATGAAAAATATCATTTGATCGAAATTCTGAGACGAATGACACGAATGTCTCTCTCTCAAGAGATGCGTCTTGATTTAACGGACGTCAAGTTGGCATTGTCGTTTCCAGACGACGGCGGGTGGGCACGAAGCTCCGCCGCCCGGGAGGAAATGCATTCGACATGGCTGATTGATGCGGCTTGGGCTCTTGTCCGAGAACGGCCGAGCCATGTCCGCATGCAAGCTTTCTCCCGGTATCAGGAGCATTGGACGCAGGGCGTCCGGGAGGCAGGACGATGGATGATCTCAAATACGGGAAGCGCAACAAGCGCGGCGACTGGGCGCCGAACGGGCGGATCGAGATCGCGCCGTTCTGGGCATGGCCACCAAGGATCCCGTCCGTTTTGAAATGGCTACCGGAGTATATCTGGCCGTGGAACGCCTTCCATATGGCGACGGCACTTCTCTATTGGTTCTATGTCGTGCCGGATGTGGAGGTGATGAAAACGCTGAGCTGGGGCTGGGCGCTCTGGCTCTACGCGGTGAATGCGGCGGCCATCTTCGTCTTCTACGGTTCGGTGGAGCTGTTCTTCTATGTCAAGCGCAAGCAGGGCAACCGTTTCAAGTACAACGCCAAATTCCCCGGCGAGCAGCCATCCGACGTTTTCTGGTTCAAGAGCCAGAACATCGACAATTTCATGCGCTCGTTTTTCCTGTCGATCCCGCTCTGGACGGTGGTGGAGGTAGGGTTTCTCTGGGTCTTTGCCAATGGCTGGGTTCCGTGGCTGAGCTGGGCCGAAAACCCGTACTATCTCGCATTTCTCGTTGCCGTCGCCCCGATGATCCATGAGGTGCATTTCTTCATCATCCACCGGCTGATCCATTGGGGGCCGCTTTATCGCTGGATCCATTCGGTACACCACAATTCGGTCAACCCATCGCCTTGGTCCTCTCTCTCGATGCACCCGGTCGAAGGTTTCCTCTATCACGCTGTCGCTCTCTGGCACCTGGTCATTCCGTCGAACCCTGTAGTCGCGATGTTCCAGCTTCACATTGCCGGCTTCGGCGCGGTCAATGGTCATATCGGCTTCGACAAGCTCGAAATCACCGAGGAAACACCGCTCGATACCCATGCCTACGCCCATTACCTGCATCACAAATACTTCGAGGTGAACTACGGCGGCGATGGCCTGATCCCGCTCGATAAGTGGCTTGGCACCTGGCACGACGGCACCAAGGAAGGCGATGCGCAGATGGAGGCCCGCTTCGAAAAGAAGAAGGCGCGCATGAACGCCAAGGCGGCGCGCGCCAGCTCCTGATCTTTCTGAAATCCCATGGCGCTCGCGAGGAGGCGGGCGCCAATGGAAAACTGCAGCTTTTTTGAAGCCCGCCATCCGGCGGAAACTGGGGAGGAGAACCCGATGACACTGCTGACCACCATGACCAAGGCGCTAGCGACCACCGTTGCCATCTGTCTCACGGCAGGGGCTGTTTTTGCTGCCGATATCGCCGTTGTCGGCGGCAAGACCGACGATGCTTTCTGGACCAAGATCAAGAAAGGGGTCGATGACAGCCGCTTCGTCGTTGAAGCGAATGGCGGCGAGGTGAGCTATCTGCAACTGCAGACTTACGACAATCTCGGCCCGGATGCCGCCGGGTTGATCCGCACCGCCATTAGCCAGGGTGTGACCGGTATCGTCATTCCGAACTGGGTGCCGGAAGCCGAAGACGAGGCGATCAAGGCCGCAGTCGATGCCGGTATCAAGGTCATCCTCATGAATGCCGGCTCGCTCGAAAAGGCGAAGGAACTGGGTGCCATCAACTATGTCGGTTCGGACGAATATCTTGCCGGTGTTGCCGGCGGTGAATATTTCGGCAAGGGCGGCCAGAAGAATGTCCTCTGCGTCAACACGTTGCCGGGCAGCGCCAACCAGGAAGCCCGCTGCAAGGGCGTGATCGACGGTGTAACCAAGGCAGGCGGCGCAGGAAAGCAGCTGCCTCTACCGGCCACGAGCTTCGGCGATCCGACGGCGATTGCCGAAGCCGTGAAGGCGACGTTGACGCAGGATGGCACGATTGATGGCGTCATCACCATCGGCGCAGGAGATGCGGATGCGGCGGCAAGCGGCATTCAGCAGGCCGGCAAGGTCGAAAACGTCAAGCTTGGCTCATTCGATTTCAACGAGGCGGCCCTCGACCGTATCAAGAACAGCGCCCAGCTCTTTGCGATCGACCAGCAACCCTATCTGCAGTCGCTTCTCTCCGTCACGCTGCTCGCCTCCCATATTGATTTCGGGACGGATCTCCCCGTGAAGCCGGTGCTGACCGGCCCGGGCATCGTCGATGCCTCCAACATCGACTCGACGCTTTCCGGCGTCTCGAAGGGCGCGCGGTAACGCGCATGCTCACCGGCCGCTCCCTGCACCTCCCAGGGAGCGGCCCTGCTGCAGCCTGGAAACCGGGAAGGGGAACCATCATGAATTCCAAAACCGCAAGCCAACCGATCGCCATGGTCCAGACACCGATCACTTCACCCGCCGCCAGCTTTTCCGTCGGCGGGCTGTTTCGCCGGCCGGAAGCCGGCGCCTTTCTCGGCCTGTTCGGCGTCTTCGTCTTCTTTCTTGTTTTCGGGAGTCTTGAGTTCCTGAAGCCCGCAGGTGCCGCAAGCTGGCTGAACGTTGCGGCCAATCTTGGTATCGTTGCCTTTCCGATCGGCCTCCTGATGATCGCCGGTGAACTCGATATCTCCATCGGCTCGATGATCCCTGCCGGCTCGATGACGGTTGCGATCATCTCGGGTTATTATGGCTTGCCGATCTGGATCGGGATCGCCGCTTCACTCGGGCTTGGTGTGTTTGTCGGGCTGGTGAACGGGTTTCTCGTGGTTCGCACCAATGTGCCGTCGCTGATTGTCACGCTCGGCACTCTCTTTGCTGTCGCCGGCCTCGTGCTTGGGCTTTCCGTTCTGCTGACCGGCACCACAAGCGTCGCGCTGAAGGCACCGGAACTGGCGAAGTTCTTCTTCGGCCAGTTCGTCGCCAACACGTTCCAGGTCATCATCTTCTGGTGGCTGGCCCTGACGGCGCTCTACATCTACGTCATCCACTATTCGCCCTACGGCAACTGGATTTTCGCCATGGGTGGGGATCGGGTCAGCGCCCGCAATGCCGGTATTCCGACGGCAAAACTCACCATCGCGCTCTTCGTGCTTTCCTCGACAAGTGCTGCCTTCGTCGGCATGTGTCAGGCCATCCTGTTCAATTCGGCGCAGGTCTCGGCCGGCATGTCCTTCATCTTCAACTCGATCATATCGGTGGTCGTGGGTGGCGTGCTGCTGACCGGCGGTTTCGGCTCGATCGTCGGGATCTTCTTCGGAACCATTACCTTCGCCGTCGTCAACCAGGGCATCTACTTCACATCATTCGACCGCAACTGGTCGAGCCTCATCATCGGCGTGATGCTGTTGCTGGCCGTGTTGATGAACAACACCTTCCGCAGCATGGCGCTCTCCTATTCGCCGAAGAAGAAGTGAGGTCGGTCGTGGCTACTCCAATCCTGAAGCTCAAGAATATCTGCAAGTCCTTCGGCCCGATCGATGTCCTCAACGACATCTCGCTCGATATCTGTCCAGGCGAGGTTCTGTGCCTGCTCGGCGACAATGGCGCCGGCAAGTCGACGCTGATCAAGACGCTCTCAGGTGTCTATCGTCCAAACTCCGGCACCATGGAGATGGAAGGGCAACCCGTCGAGTTTACCGGCCCGCGCGACGCCAGTACTCGCGGCATTGCCACGGTGCATCAGTTTGGCGGCACATTTCCGCTGATGTCGATCGGTCGCAGCTTTTTTGTCGGTGTCGAGCCGACCAAGGGGTGGGGACCGTTCAAGATCTTCGATCGCCAAAAGGCAAATGCCGTGGCCATCAAGGCGATCCAGGATTTCGGTATTACCCGCATCGATGATGGGGATCGTCTTGTCGGCGGTCTCTCGGGTGGGGAGCGACAGTCGCTTGCCATTGCCCGCGCCGTGCATTTCGGCGCGAAAGTGCTGATCCTCGACGAGCCGACCGCGGCCCTTGGCGTCAAGCAGGCAACGCACGTTCTGCGTATCGTCAACGAGGCGAAGCGTCGGGGCCTGGCGGTTGTCTTCATCACCCATCAGGTCATGCACGCCATGGCGGTGGGCGATCATTTCGCAGTGTTGATCCGCGGCGCGATCGCTGCCGATTTCCGCAAGGGCGAGAAGACCCGCGAGGAGATTACCGATCTGATGGCCGGCGGTGAGACCATGGCGGAGCTCGAGGCGCAGATCGACGGCTACATCGCAACCCATGACGGCCACGCGCCACAGCTTTCCGGTGCGGCGGGCTGATCGCCGCACCACCAAAAATCCAAATGCCAAAGGAAGAGAGAATGGGGACCTGGACCCGTGCCTGCGCAACCGACGACGTCGAACTCGAAGAGCAGATCCGTTTCGATCATGGCGGACGCACCTTTCTGGTGGTCCGCAGCCCTGAAGACGAGTTCTTCTGCATCGATGGCATCTGCACGCACGAGCATGTGCATCTGGCCGATGGTCTCGTGATGGATGGAACCATCGAGTGTCCGAAGCACAGCGCGCATTTCGACTACAAGACCGGCGAGGCGAAACGTGCGCCTGCCTGCATCAACCTCCGAACTTGGCCTGTGAAGGTCGAGAATGGCGACGTTTTTATAGAGATCTGATCATATGACACAGTTTGCTTTAGCGGCTTGCGCCGAAATGATCTGGCGGGATCGCCCCATCGAATGGCGCGCCTCTCGTCTCAAGGAAATGGGTTTCGGTGTCGGCCTCTGGAACTGGCCGGAGCATGACCTGGCGAAACTCGAAGCCACCGGCGCTACCTTCACCATCATGAATGGCTATCTGACCGGCCGCCTGACGGACGATGACGGTGCGGCCGAGCTGTTGCGGACCGCCCGGGAGACGGCGCAGGTCGGCAAGCGTCTCGTTGTCCAACGGCTTAACCTTCATGGGACTGGCCTTGGCGAGGGTGGTCTTCCCGTGCAGCCGATCGAGGTCGTCACCGGGGCCATGTGGCTCAAGGCGCGCGATACGCTTTCCCGCATCGTCGAGATGGCGGAAGAGGAAAACGTCACCTTCACGCTGGAAAATCTCAACTTGCCGGTGGACCATCCCGGTGTGCCCTTCGGTCGGGCCGAAGATACGCTGGCGCTGGTTTCCAGCATTGATCATCCGCGCCTGCGGCTGAACCTCGACCTCTATCATGCGCAGATCGGCGAAGGGAATTTGATCGAACTGTGCCGCAAGTGCCTTCCCTGGATTGGTGAAATCCAGGTGGCGGATGTGCCCGGTCGGTGCGAACCCGGCACGGGGGAAGTGAACTGGCACGGCATCGCAAAAGCCCTGAAGGCAATGGGTTACGCTGGCCCGGTCGGCATGGAGGCCTTCGCCTCCGGTGATCCGGAAACCGCCCTTGAAGCCTTCCGCAACGCATTCACGGTGTGATCCTATGGTTCATAAGAGTACCCGCCCGACGGTTGCCGACATCCGCGCCATGAAGGCGCGCGGCGAAAAAATTTCCATGCTCTATGTCACGACGCTGGAGGAAGCTGCTGCTGCGGACGCGGCGGGCATTCACATGCTGTCGATCGAAGGTCGTTTCTTCTCGCCCGAGATGCGCGCTGCGGCCGGCCGCTGCTTCGTACAGGTCGGGCTTCCCTATGGCGGCTGGGGCAAATTCGAGGGGCGTCCGCTGGCGACCGCCGAGGATTATCTGCGCGCCGCCTACCATTTTGCCGCCATGGGTGGTGATTGCTTCTACTGCGCCGCCTCGCTGGATATCCAGAAGGTGCTTTGCGACAATCATGTCCCGATCGTCGCCCATGTCGGGCTCATTCCGTCCTACATCACCTGGACCGGGTTTCGCGCGGTCGGCAAGACGACGCAGGAGGCTGTCGAGGTGTTCCGTCAGGTCAAGCAACTCGAGGCGATCGGTTGTTTTGGCGCGGAACTGGAAGTCGTTCCTGATCGCGTCGGCGAGCTGATTTCGCAGAACACGTCGATGATCATGCTCGGCATGGGAGCCGGGCCGGGAGCGGATGCGCAATATCTTTTCGCCGAAGATGTGCTCGGCCATACCGATGGCCACCGGCCGCGCCATGCCAAGACCTATCGAAACTTCGCCGCCGAATTCGACAGACTGCAGCGGGAGCGCATCGAGGCTTTCCGCGAGTTCATTGCTGACGTCAACTCCGGTGCCTATCCGCAACCACGACACAACGTCGCGATCTGCGACACGGAATTCAACGCTTTCAAGACCGAGTTCGGTCTCTGATCATAAAGGAAAATCCCATGCTTAAAGTTGGCCTTCTCGGCGCCGGCCGCATCGCCGGCGTGCATGCCACTGCGATCTCTGGAAACCCCGGCAGCACGCTTGTCGCCATCTCCGACATCAATACCGCCGCGGCCGAAAAAATCGCGGCCCAATATGGCGCCGAAGCGCGCAGCACGGACGCCATCCTCAGTGACAGCACGATCGATGCCGTGCTGATTGCCACCTCCACCGACACCCATTCCGACCTGATCGAGCGGGCAACGGCGGCCAGCAAGGCTGTGCTATGTGAAAAGCCTGTCGATCTCAGCCTTGCTCGTGCCCAGGCCTGCCAGAAGGCTGTCGCCGCGACGGGCCGCCCGGTGATGATCGGCTTCAACCGGCGTTTCGATCCGAATTTCGCGACGCTGAAGAACGCCGTCGATGCGGGCGAGATCGGCAGGCCCGAGCTGTTGTCCATCACCTCCTTCGATCCGGCCCCCCCGCCGGTCGCTTATATCAAGGTTTCGGGCGGTCTTTTCCGGGACATGATGATCCACGACTTCGACATGGCGAACTTCATCATGGGTGCTGCGCCCAAGACGGTGACAGCCGTTGGCTCGTCCATCGTCGATCCGGACATCGGTGGGGCAGGGGATGTCGATACAGCCGTGGTGACGCTGACCTATGCGGATGGCCGCATCGCTGTCATCAAGAACAGCCGCCGTGCCGTCTATGGCTACGACCAGCGGGTCGAGCTCTTGGGGTCGGAAGGACTGCTGCAGGCCCAGAACATGCTTGAAAACACCGTGGTGAAATCGACCACGCAGGGCGTGACCGGCGCCAAGCCGACCTACTTTTTCCTGGAACGCTACATGCCGGCCTATGCGGCCGAGTGGGCGGCATTCGTCGAGGCTGTCAATGGCGGCAATGCTGTGCCGGTGACGCTGGATGATGGCGTTGCCGCGCTGGCCATGGCGGAGGCGGCAACCCTCTCCGTCAAGACGGGCAACCCGGTCTCGCTGGCTTCTGTGCTGGAGTGAGTGCCTTGGAGAGACCTTTTCGTAAGCTAAGCGCTACGGAAGGGCGTTTGGGCGCGCCGTTGAGGAGATCTGATATGCCTTCCAAAGGTCAGCAGGCTACACCGAGCATCGTCGATCTCAAGCAGTTGATTGCCGAAAGGCGGATTGCGTTTTCGACACGTCCGGAACAGGCGATGCGGCTGCTTCTCGATAAGCCGGAAGTTGCCGCATTCGGATCGCTGCGCTTGGTTGCGCAGGCCTGCGGCGTCTCCCCGGCCACGATCACGCGGCTTGCGTGCCTGAGCGGTTATTCGAGTTTCAAGGACATGAAAACAGCGTTCCAGCAATACCTCGTTTCCACCGCCGGGCGAGAAGATCGGTGCGGCCAACAGCAAAGGTCCTTTCAATGACTTCGATCATCATCCTTGGTGCCGGGGAATGCGGTGGGCGTGCAGCACTGGCCCTGCGTGAACGCGGCTTTGACGGTGCGATCACGCTCGTCGGGGCCGAGGACCATGCACCCTATGAGCGGCCGCCCCTGTCCAAGGATGGCATCGCGGCCGGTGCCGAGCCGCGGTTCATCGCAAGCCCTGCCGATTACGCCGCGCAGAACATCGATCTGCGGCTGGGCGTGTCCGTAACAGCCATCGATCGCGTCAGCCGAATGGTCGATCTTTCCGACGGTGTACGGTTGCCTTACACGAAGTTGCTCCTGGCAACCGGCGCCCGCCCGCGACCGCTGCCGGCTTTCGAGAGTGGCGCCCCGCGTCTTCTGTCCTTGCGCACCCATGCCGATGCGCAGCGTATCCGCCGGCATCTCTCCCCGGAGAGCCGCATCGCCATCCTCGGCGGCGGCTTCATCGGTCTGGAACTTGCCGCCGCAGCCCGCAGCCTCGGCGCATCCGTCATCTTGCTCGAAGGCATGCCGCGTATTCTCTCGCGCGGCGTACCGGCCGATGTTGCAGAGGTCGTGGCATCGCGCCATGCTGCCGAAGGCGTCGAGATCATCTGCAACGCCCGCGTCGATGAGCTGATCGCGGCGGATGATGCGGTGCGCATTGCCCTGTCGGACGGCCGCGTCATCAACGCCAATATCCTCGTCGTCGGCATCGGCTCGCTGCCGAATGTCGAGCTTGCCGCCGACGCCGGGCTGTTGATCGACAATGGCATTGCCGTCGATCGCCGGTTGCGCACCTCCGACCCGGATATTTTTGCCGCCGGCGATTGCTGCTCGTTTCCGCTTTACGTCTACGGTGACCGGCGCGTGCGTCTGGAATCCTGGCGTAGTGCCCAGGAACAGGCATTGATCGCCGCCGCCAATCTTCTCGGTGCCGAAGAGGTTGTCGCTACCGTTCCCTGGTTCTGGTCCGATCAGTACGACCTTACGCTACAGGTGGCCGGTCTGTCAGCTGGCAGCCGTCGGTCAGTGCGACGCGATCTCGGCAACGGTGCCTTCATCATTTTCGACCTGGATGAGGCGGGCCGGCTGCTGTCGGCCAGTGGCATCGGCCCCGGCAATGCCGTCGCCCGGGAAATCCGCCTTGCGGAAATGCTGATCGCCGCCGGCAAGTCCCTCGATCCCGAAGCCCTTGCTTCCCCAAATATCCGGCTGAAAGCGCTGCTGGCAGCCTGAGCTTCGCCTCCCAAGCGACCCTGTGGCGCGGCTGCAAATGCCGCGCCATCCTTTTGCGATCCACGCCCGGAGCCTTCGATGAAAAGCCACGTCCTGACCGTATCCTGCCAATCGACCCGCGGTATTGTGGCCGCGATCACCGGCTACCTCGCCGAAAAGGGGTGTTACATCTCGGACAGTTCGCAGTTCGACGACCTGGAGACGGGCCTGTTCTTCATGCGGCTGACCTTCCTTTCCCAGGAAGGCGTGTCGGAGGACGACATCAAGGCCGGTTTTGCACCGGTCGCGAAGAAGTTCGCGATGACCCACCGCTTCAACGACAGCGACGAGCGCATGAAGGTGCTGCTGATGGTGTCGCGCTTCGGCCATTGCCTGAACGACCTGCTCTACCGCTGGAAGATCGGCGCGCTGCCGATCGACATCGTCGGCGTCGTGTCGAACCACTTCGATTACCAGAAGGTCATCGTCAACCACGACATCCCTTTCCACCACATCAAGGTGACGAAGGAGAACAAGCCGCAGGCTGAGGCACGGCTGATGGAGGTGGTGGAACAGTCCGGCGCCGAACTGATCGTGCTTGCCCGCTACATGCAGGTTCTGTCGGATGCGGTGTGCAAGAAGATGTCGGGCCGGATCATCAACATCCACCACTCGTTCCTGCCGTCGTTCAAGGGTGCCAACCCGTACAAGCAGGCGTTCGAGCGCGGCGTGAAGCTGATTGGTGCGACGGCGCATTACGTCACCGAGGATCTCGATGAAGGTCCGATCATCGAGCAGGACGTGGCGCGCATCACGCATGCGCAGTCGGCGGAAGACTATGTGTCGATCGGCCGGGACGTGGAGAGCCAGGTTCTGGCGCGCGCCGTGCACGCCCATATCCACCACCGCACCTTCATGAACGGCAACAAGACCATCGTCTTCCCGCCGTCGCCGGGCTCATACGCCTCCGAACGCATGGGGTGAGCCTTAGGGGATGCGACACGCATTGACGGGAAGAAAGTCGTGGGGTCGGTGATCGAGGCTGCGACATCGCGCTCGAAGATAAGGTAGGGGTGGGGACGGGTTTGCCGCGATCGGCCGTGCGGAAATGATGAAGCCGACTGGATAAAGCCTGATGTAGGGCTGTTTCGTCGCCCTCGCCCGCTTACACAGTCAGCCACCACCGTGAACCAGATAGCCACTTCAGATAACGTGTTCCTAGAGTAGAAAATCTGTGGCCGCGAGACTCGTGACGTTCTCGAACTGGATCGAGAAATCGGAGACTTTGTCGCCATCAGTATCTCCGAAGAGAAAGGCATCCCCATCAACGACGCTGTAGCGCAGTTCGCCAGCAGCTCCGTTGAAGCCGGCTGTACCACGGAACAGGAAGGCCTGGTTGCCGCTGGCTATTTCCGAGGCATCCATACCTGATAGATTGATACGATCGCCTTCTGCCCGATCAAAGTCTTTTAGAACGTCGCGGGTTGCAGCGGTGGTGCCGCTGTCCGTTGTGGCGGAATAAAGGAAAACATCGGCTCCGGTGCCGCCGAAAATGGTGTCGCGCCCTGCGCTGCCCCGGAGAGAGTCATTGCCGGCTCCGCCGTACAACGTGTCATTACCCGTGTCGCCAGTGATGGAATCAGCACCGTCACCACCCTCGAGCCTATCATTCCCGCCGCCACCGCGAATGATGTCATTCCCCTTATCGCCTAACAGCCTATTGGCTGCGGTACTGCCAACCAGAGTGTCCGCTCCCCAACTGCCGGAAACGTTCTCGATATCGACATATGTATCTCCCAGCGCGTGGCCCGCGAGCCCTTTTCCCGTCGCTAAATTCACGGAGACGCCAACGGAGAGATAGGGGAGGAAGGAGAGGCTATCGACGCCGGCTCCGCCATTGATATGGTCAATCGCATCGGTTGCGATAAAGCGGTCGTTTCCGTTTTCTCCAAACAGCCTGTTCGTCCCTTGATCGCCAAACAGGATATCGTCACCGTCATTCCCGTGGAGCACGTCATCGCCAGCTCCACCTCTTAGAATGTCGTTGCCGGCGTCACCCCACATATCGTCATTGCCGTCGCCACCCCACAACTGGTCGTCGCCTTCCTTCCCATAGACACCATCATTGCCCTCGTCGCCCCAGAGTGCATCGTTCCCAGCGCCACCGTTGACGTTGTCGTTGCCGGTTCCGCCGCGTATCGTGTCAGCGCCATCTTCGCCATAAAGGTTGTCATTGCCGGAGTCGCCGGCAAGCTGGTCGTTTCCATTGCCACCCAGCAGCAAATCACTTCCATTGCCGCCGTAGAGATAGTCGCTGCCGTTGCGGCCGTAGATCCTGTCGTTGCCATCATCGCCATAGAGGTAATCGACGTCCCCTAGGACGATTATCATCCCGTTGTCACTGTCTCCGCTGTCAATAACATCGTCGCCGGAACCGCCATAGATCGTGTCTCTACCGGAGCCTCCATTGAGGGTATCGAGGCCGACGCCACCGTAGATTTGATCGTTACCAGTTCCACCGTTGATCGTGTCATTGTGATAGTAAGTGGATGTGGAAACCACATTGGCAGCATCGCCCCAGATTATATCGTTGCCACTCCCACCGGAAATATTATCTCGGCCTTCGTTTCCGTAGATAACGTCTGCCCCGGCATCGCCCGCTATCAGGTCGTCGCCTACGCCACCTGACATGGTGTCGTCGCCTTCCCCGCCCTGCATGTCATCCTTGCCGTGATCACCCCACATTCGATCATTGCCAAAACCGCCTCGCAAGGTATCGGCGTCATTCCCGCCGTGCATCTCCTCGCTGCCGGTGCCGCCGTACATCCTGTCCGCACCGTCATCGCCCCACATGACGCTGTTGTATCCGGCAGCTCCCCAGAATGTGTCCCAGCCAGTTCCGCCAAACAGTTGGTCATATCCGCCACCTCCGGCGTAGAGCGTGTCGTCGCCCTCGTCGCCATTCAGAATATCGCTGCCAAGCCCGCCAAACAGCTGATCGTTTCCTCTGCCGCCAAAGAGTTGATCATCGCCGTCACCGCCATGAAGGGTATCGTTGCCCCCGAGGCCATAGAGTTTATCGTTGCCTCCAAGACCGTAGATCGTGTCAAACCACTGATTGTCGTCGTTGTAACCTGCGCCGGTTCTCGGGTTGGTTGTAATCCATGAGCGGCCTGTGAGGACGTTGAGATAGTTGTCGCCATATACAGTGCTATAAAAAGGCATATTCTTATCTCCGATGAACTCGCAACCACTTTCGATTCCAAAAGAAAGTCTTGCGGATATAGAATGCTCCAGCACATAATTGCCGTTCTTTGACCTACCCGCTATTCCTATATGGGAGTAATGCAGCGTGAAACCTGAGCACGTTCTGGACAAAATCCAGTCGATCTATAGCTGGGCGAACGAAGGAAACACCCAAAGCGGCCTGGACATCCTGCGTGACGCCGTCGGAGCCGAGCACGTCGTTCTGTCCCGCCGGAACCGTAGCGGGCAGGATACGCGCCTTGCCTGTAATCGGCTTGCAGCTGACGAGCTAACCTGCCTAGACACGCTCTGGACGAGTGATTTCGCGGATTCCTCGTTCAAACGAATACCGCCGGGAAAGGCGTTTCGCGTGACTGATCATCTGCCCTTGCAGGTGATAACGGAGAGCGAGAGTTATCAAGAGTTCGTTCGGCATATAGATGGCGGGTTAGGAGCATCCACCAAACTTGCGAGCGAAGGAGCCTCGTCTGTTCTCTTTGTCTGCCGTTCCGCAAGACAGGGGCGCGATTTTTCCAACCAAGACTTGCTGACAATTGATCTGTTGGCTTCCCATGTGGTCGAGGCAAACGAGATACGAACAAGGATTGAAGCAAGCCGAGAGAGGGAATCGCGAAGTTTCGAGATTCTCGATCTTGTCGATGAGGCTGTCGTTCTTCTCAATCAAGACGGCAGGGTCGTGTTCATCAACCAGGAAGCCGACGCGCTATTTGCCACTTGCGATAGTCTGTCGTGCGTGAACGGTCGCGTGAGAGCAACAAACCACGCTCTTGATAATGCGCTACAATCAGCGATAGGGCGTGCATCTGATCTCGATCTTGTCAGCTGCAATCCACACTGTGTAACTTCACGAACGCCTCACCGCTTGTCCGTGCCACAGCGACGCGGACTTGCGCTCACGGTCAAGATATTTCCCGGTAGCCACATGGGTGTTGATCGGTATGGGATTGGGATCTCGGCTGTGCTGATCATATCCGATCCCGAAAAATCAAATCGTTTCAGTTCCCATCAGATCGCATCACAATTCGGCCTTTCAGACCGAGAGGCCGAGCTCACTGCGCTTGTCTGCGGCGGCACAAAAATGAAGGACGCTGCGGCGATGATGGCAATCTCCATCGGCACAACTCGCCAATATCTGAAATCGGTGTTCGCCAAGACTGGGGTAACCCGACAGTCGGACCTCATACGTCTCGTCAGAAGCTGACGAAAATCACGCCGCTATTGGCGGTGATCTGAGCGACCTGCAACGCGGTCTCGCCTTAGTCGACGTTCCGGGAACTACCCGGGGACTGTCGCATTAGAGGCATATCCGTGGCTTTGGAGGACACGATGGACAACAAGGACCGATTGATCCTGGCGCTGGCTGCTCTGCTTCGTGCGGAGCGGGAGACGCGTGGCGCGCTGATGGAGGCGCTGGAAGAGGACTCGATCTCGCGCGAGACACTGCTCGCCATCTTGTCCGATCCCATTCCCGTCGTCACGCAGGAGGACATTGCTTTTGCCGAGCGCTTCGCGCTGTCGAAACATCTACCGCTCGAAAGGAAGGGTTGATGGCGCCGCGCGCGTTCTGGAAAGGCTATCTCAAGCTCTCCCTGGTGACGTGCCCCGTCGCAATGTCGCCGGCGATATCTCAAGAGGATAAGGTGCGTTTCCGTACGCTCAACGGAAAGACCGGTAACCCCGTCGTCAGCCGCTATGTGGATGCAGTCACCGGCAAGGCGGTGAGCGAAGACGATGAGGTGAAGGGCTATCCGCGCGGCGAGGACGACTATGTCATGCTGGAGGACGACGAGATCGAAGCGGTGGCGATGGAGAGCACGCGCACCATCGATATCGAGACCTTTGTGCCGAGCGAAAGCATCGAATGGATCTGGTACGATTCCCCCCACTACCTGGTGCCGAATGACATGGTCGGCGAAGAGGCCTTTTCCGTCATCCGGGAAGCCATGGCCTCGACGGGTACGGTGGGTATCTCGCGACTCGTGCTCTACCGCCGCGAGCGGGCCGTGATGCTGGAACCGCGCGGCAAGGGCATCGTGCTGTGGACGCTGCGGTATGGTGACGAAGTGCGTAGCGCAGAGGACTATTTTGCCCATCTCAAGCAGGCAAAGCCGGATTCCAGGGCCCTCGCACTGGTCAAGACGCTCATTTCGGAGCGCACGAAAAAATGGGATCCGAGAATGGCTGACGACCCGGTCCAGGACCGGCTGCTCGATATCATCGCGTCAAAGAAGAAGGGCCGAAAGCGTCCCGCCAAGGTCAAGTCGCCGCCTCCGACGGCCGGCAATGTCATCAACATCATGGATGCGCTGCGCCGGAGCATCAAGGCGGAGGCCAAGGGCAAGTAGCTCAGCCTTTCGATGTGATGGCCTTCAAGGGCGCTGCCGCCTTTGCGAAATCCGCCCATGGATCAACGCTGAGCGCGTGAAGGCGTGTCGGTGTATTTTCGACTGTGAAGTAAGCAGGGCCAATGTCGGCGCTGAGCTCGCTCCAGGCGATCGGCATGGAAACGGCAGCACCTGGCCGGGCGCGCGTAGAGTAGGGGGCAACTGCCGTCATGCCGCGCTGGTTGCGCAGGTAGTCGATCAGAATTTTTCCCCGCCGTTTCGACTTGCTGATGGTCGAGACATATTTGTCGGGGCTGTCCTTGGCCATGGCGTCGGCCATCGCCTTGCAGAAGGCCTTTACCGCCGGCCAGCGCGCCGAGGGTTTAAGGGGAGCGCAGACATGCAGGCCCTTGCCGCCCGAGGTCTTGACGAAAGCCTCAAGCCCAGCTGCTTGCAGGCGCTCGCGTGTTTCCTCGGCCGCGTCGATGATGGCCTGCCATTCCACACCCTCGCCGGGGTCGAGGTCCATGATGATGCGGTCCGGTCGCTCCCAGTCGGCGAGCGTCGAGCCCCAGGGGTGAATTTCCAGAACGGCCGACTGCACGAGACCGATCAGGCCGTCGAGATCTTCGATCGCCACATAGGGCTCGTCGTCCTTGTCCGCCGGATCCTGCACGTCGATGATCTTGGCGTTGATGCCCTTCCATGCATGTTTCTGGAAGAAGGTCTGGCCCTCGATACCGGTCGGCGAGCGCAGGAGCGCGAGCGGCCGGCCGACGATATGCGGGGCGATGTAGCGCCAGACCTCGCTGTAGTAGTCCGCAAGCCCTTCCTTGGTCACGCCCTCGTCTGGCCAGTAGATCCGGTCCGGATGGGTGAGGCGAACGGTTCGGCTTGGCGGCTTCTCGGCTTTCGGTGCGGCTGCCTTTGACTTCGGCATTTCGGCGACGACCTCCTTGGCGGGCTTGTCCTCCTTCAGGCCGCGGAATGAGGCGTGGCGCAGATGCCCGTCGGCCGTCCAGGCGCGAAATTCCACTTCGGCCACCAGGTCCGGCCTCACGTAGCGGGCCTGCCGGGCCTCCTCAGCCGTCAGCCTCCGGCCGAAGGGGCTTTCGTCGATGCGGATGCGCGACAGACGTTTGAAGAGGTCGGCGGCCACGGGGGCGGAAAAGCCCGTGCCGACGCGGCCGACGGGCTCGAGTTTGCCGTTCTTGTAAACGCCAAGCAAGAGCGAGCCGATGGCCTGGCGCGAAACGCTGGACGGTGCGTAGGCACCGATGACGAATTCCTGTCGGGCGGAGCATTTCGACTTGATCCAGCTCTTGCTGCGCCCTTCCCGATAGGGTGCATCGCGTGATTTCGACACGACACCCTCGAGACTGAGACGGCAGGCGTGGCGCAACACAAGCGCGCCGTTTTCATCGAAATGGCCGCTGTAGCGCAAAACCCCATCTATGCCCGGTACCAGTTTTTCGAGAAGTGCCTTGCGCTCTTCGAGGGGAAGGCGCGTCAGATCGTAACCGTCGAGATGGAGGAGGTCGAAGAGATAGAAGGTGAAACGATCATTCCGTCCGGCACTGAGATCCGCCTGTAGGGCGGAGAAGTCCGATGCGCCGGTGCCGGTCTCGACCACGAGTTCGCCGTCGATCAACGCCGTGCCTATGGGCAGCGCGGCCAGCGCCGTGACGACCGCCTTGCCGAACTTTTTCGTCCAGTCCAGCCCGCTGCGTGTGAGAAGCTTGACCCGCCCGGCCTCGATGCGGGCCTGAAGCCGGTAGCCGTCGAACTTGATTTCGTGCAGCCAGCGGTCGCCGGCTGGAGGCGCTGTGGCGAGTGTTGCCAGCATCGGCGGCAGGAAGTCCGGCAGCCTTGCCTTGCGCGCACCGCTGATGCCGGAGGGATCAGGCGCCTCCGCCGCGAGCAATTCCTTCCCGACCGTTTTCGCGTTCGTTTTTTTCGCTGCGGATTTACGGATGCGTCCCGTCTTCGAGGACCAGCCCGGCTCTTCCCCGGCGACATCGGCAATCTCACGGCCCGTCTTCACCGATTCCGGCCGCTCGTCGAGCAGGCCGTCCGCGCCATCGGGCATGGCGAATTCATCGTCTCCCTTGATCAGCAGCCAGTTCTCGCGCTTTTCGCCGGGCTTGCCGTGCATGCGCACGAGATGCCAGCGGCCATGCAACTTCTCGCCGTCGAGCATGAATTCCATGTGCCCCTTGGCATAGGCCTTACGTGCATCGCCGATCGGTGTCCAGGTGCCGCGATCCCAGACGATGACGGTGCCGCCGCCATATTCGCCCTTGGGGATCGTGCCCTCGAAATCACCATAGGCCAGCGGATGGTCTTCGACATGCACCGCCAGCCGCTTCTCGCTCGGCACGAGGCTCGGGCCGCGCGTCACCGCCCAGCTTTTGAGCACACCATCCATTTCGAGACGGAAATCGTAATGCAGCCTTGTGGCGTCGTGTTTCTGAATGACAAAGCTGTGCCCGCTCTTGCGGGCCTTCTTGCCGCGGGGTTCGGACGTGGCCTTGAAATCGCGTTTCTGCCGATAGATGTCCAGCGTGGCCATGGATCACCCCGTCTTGCGGCGGGTCACCGCCGTCTTGCCTGCCGCCGCGGTTTTCTTCGCCTTGCGCCTGGCGGGTTTTTCATTCTTGCCGGCGCTCTGGCGCAGGGCCTCCATGAGATCGATGACCTTGCCCTCGGCCTTCGGCTTGACGGGCTTGATCTTGCGGCCTTCGATCTTCGCTTTCACCACCTCGGCCAGAGCGGCATCGTAGCGGTCGTCGAAGATCTTCGGATCGAAGCGGCCGCTCTTCGTCTTGATGATGTGTTCGGCAAGCTCCAGCATCTCGCCCTTGAGCTTGAGGGCGGGTATTTCCGAAAAGGCCTCCTCGGCGGAGCGCACCTCATAGTCATAATTGAGGGTGGTCGCGATCAGGCCGTCCCCTTCAGGGCGGATAAGCAGCGTGCGCACACGCCGGAAAAGCACCGTCTCGGCAATTGCCGCCACCTTCGTCGCCTTCATGCCTTCGCGGATCAGGGCAAAGGCCTCCGCGCCATGTCGGTCGGAAGGCGCGAGATAGTAGGGCTTGTCGAAAAAGAGGTCGTCGATGTCGCCGCAAGCGATGAAGGCTTCAATTTCCAGCGTCTTGTCGCCCTCGGGTACCGCGGCGGCGATCTCCTCGGGATCGAGCACGATATAGTCATTCTCGCCCGCCTCGTAGCCCTTCATCTGATCCTCCCGCTCCACCACCTTGCCCGTCTCGCTATCGACGAACTCCCGGTGCAGCCGGTTACCGGTCTTGCGGTTGAGCATGTGGAAGGCGATGCGTTCACTGGTCGAGGCAGCGGTGTAGAGCGCGACAGGACACAGCAGTTCACCAACCTTCAAAAACCCCTTCCAGTTCGCTCTCGGCGCCACGCTCGTTCTCCCGCTTCAAAGCGGAGGCAATGCGGGCCGGCGCCAAATGTTCCGATGCCGACGTGAGACACGGAACCAAAGCCGGTGCCGCGAATTTCCGCGCAGCAAAGACAAATCAGACAAGGCGGCAGACAGTGCGAAATGAAGAGGCCCCGTTGCTCGTTCCCGATATCGATAGAAGCACTCCAATCATCCAGCCCGGCGAGAACGCCTGGCGCGTGGCAAAGGCCGACCGCCTCGACGTGCTCGTCGATGGGCAGGCCTATTTCGAAGCGCTGGAAGGCGCTCTGGAACAGGCGTGTCGCGAAGTCTGGATCGTCGGCTGGGACTTTAATCCCGATATTCCGATGCAGCCTGGATTGCCGCAATCCCCGACGCTCGGCGCCTTCCTACTGAGGCTCGTGGAGGAACGGCCGGAACTGACGATCCGCGTGCTCGTATGGGGCATGGGGCCGGTCTATTCCGGCAAGTCGTTGAAAATGTTTCGCAAGCGGCGCTGGTCATCCCATCCACGCATCGTACTCGCCTTCGATCGCCGCCATCCGATCCGCGGCTCGCATCACCAGAAGCTGGTCGTCGTCGATGATACGGTTGCCTTCGTCGGCGGCATCGATCTCACCGCCAAGCGTTGGGATACAAGCGAGCACCTTGTCGATGATCCCAGACGCACGCTTCCTTCTGGTACGCCTTACGAACCGGTACACGATATGCAAGTGGCGCTTGAGGGGGAGGCCGCGCGGCTTGCGGGCGATATCGCCCGCCGCCGTTGGCTCTTCGCCACGGACGAGGCCGTTCCGGCCATCACGTCTCGAGCGCAAGTCCGTCTCGACGGCACGGCGGACATGATGACGAATGTGGAGGTCGCTTTCGCGCGCACGGAGCCGGCGATCCGAGGACGCGCCGCCGTGACGGAGGCGATGGACCTGACCGTCGCTGCGCTGAAGGCAGCGCGGCGTCATATCTATATCGAGAGCCAATATTTCGCCTCGAGCCGTGTCTGCGATGTGCTGTGCGAGCGGCTTTCCGAACCGGACGGACCTGAGGTCATCCTGATCTCGACGCTGAGTTCACACGGCATGATCGAGCGCTTGGTGCTCGGGGCGAACCGTGACCGTTTCATTCGCCGCCTCAGCCGATGCGACAAGCATGGCCGCCTGCGGGCCTTCTATCCCGTCGTGCCGAAGGCTGACGAAACGGAACAGGAGATCGTCATTCACTCCAAGCTGGTAATCGTCGATGACACATTCCTGCGCATAGGCTCCTCCAATCTCAACCAGCGCAGCGAGGGGCTGGATACCGAGCTGGACATTGCCATGGAGGCGCATGTTGCAGCCGAGCGCCACGGCATTCTTGCATTGCGGGACCGTCTCCTCGCCGAACATCTCGACGCCGACGCTTCAAGTTTTGTGGCTGCGGTTCGTGTGGAAGGGGCGTTGGGTCGAACAATCGATGCATTCAACACGCGTCAGCGTGGGCTGCGACCCTTTCGCGATGCTGCGGGCAAGGGCGCGGTTACTGCGGTCGTGGGAACCGGCATCGTCGACCCTGTCGCACCCTGGTGGCCGATCTCGGCCTGGGTCGCCGCGACCCGGACGTTTTTGAATCGTCAGCTTGCGCCCTTGTGCAACCCGGCGTCAGCGTTCGACCCCAGCAAGGCCTCGCTGGCGAGCAGTGAAACCACGCCGAGCGGCAGCGGAATGAAGAAATAGACGACGCGGAAGGCGATCAGCGCGCCGATGGAGGCAGAACCGCCGAGCAGGAAGCCGATTGTCGCTTCCAGCACGCCAAGCCCACCGGGCACGTGGCTGACCAGTGCCGTGAGATTGCCCACCACATAGGCGGCGGTCGTTTCCATGTAGCCAACGTCACCGTTCAAAAGCTGATGCAGGCAGGCGGCGACGAAGGCGAAATTGATCGTACCAACCAGAATCTGCAAGGCCGCAAGGCGCAGCGGCGGCAATGCGAACCGCCAGCTGCGGACTTTCAGCTCGCCACGCAGGAATGCTGAAAGCGCCATATAGACGGCTCCGACCGCCAGGCAAGCCACGCCGAGAACGGCGGACGTGGCGGTTCCGAGCCCGGCGATCTTTCCCGCGGTTCCTGGAAGCAGGATGAGGCAGAGCCCGGCCAGCGTGATCAGGCCCAGCCCAACGGTCATGCCACAGAAAACGATCAGCTTGGCGATCTCCTCCGCATCAAGGCCCCAGCGGGAGTAGAAGCGGTAGCGCACCGCCCCGCTGCTCAGCGCCGCGACGCCGACATTGTGCCCGATGGCAAGGCTGGTGAACGAGGCGAGCGCGGCGCGTGGATAAGAGAGCGGCTTGCCGACATAGCGCAACGCCAGAAAGTCGAAGATCGTGAGACAAAAATAGGAGCAAGCCGCGAAAGCGAGCGCCAGGGCGAAATGTCCCTTGGGAATGGCGGCGAGGGAGTCGCGGATATCGTCCCAGGAGTATTGCGCCAGCGTCCGGTAGATCAGCCATCCCGCAACGAGCACCGCACAAGCGATAAGCGCGTGGAGAAAATGGGCTCGTTTCATGCGGCTGGTCCTTCCTGGCTTGTTGGAGCGGAACGAAAACGGAGCTTTTGTGTTCCCGAAGCGGCGAAACCAACGAGAGGACGGCATGGGTAGGCGGCTGAGGATCGTGACGTACAATGTGCACAGTTGCTTCGGCACGGACCGGAAGCTCGATCCTGGGCGCATTGCTGAGGTCATCGCCGAATGCGATGCCGATATCGTCGCGCTGCAGGAGGTAGACGTTGCGCGGGCGCGCAGCGGCGGTACCGATCAGGCGCAGACGATCGCCAACCATCTGAGCATGGTCTCGCACTTCCACCCCGCGCTGCATCTGGAGGAGGAGCGTTATGGCGACGCGCTGCTGACGGCGCTCCCGACACGTCTTGTCAAGGCTGACGGGCTTCCATCACGCGGCGAGCCAAGGGGCGCATTGTGGGTAGAGGTGCCTTTCGACGGGGTGAAGCTGCAGGTCTTCGTTACCCATCTCGGCCTGCTCGGCGCCGAGCGCGTGCGCCAGACCGAAGCCCTGATCGGGCCGGGCTGGCTCGGCACGCCGATGGCGGATGATACGCGTATCATCCTCGCCGGCGACCTCAACGCAATCTCCCGCTCGCCATCCTATCGCATGCTCGCGCGCCGCCTTCGGGATGCGCAGGTCGACGCCGGCGGGCGGCCCGCCGCGACCTTTCCCTCCCGTCTGCCTCTGCTGCGCATCGACCATATCTTCGTCGGTGCGGGGATTGCCACACGCCGGACCTTCGTCCACGACACGCCAGGCGCCCGCCGGGCATCTGACCACCTGCCGCTCTGTGCCGACCTGGAAATCGTGTGATGTGGAAGACCGGTCCTTGCATCGCAACGGCGGCGTGGTCGATCCCGAAGAAAGTCGCCCGCCGCTTTCCCGAAACAGGCAGTAGTCTCGAACGCTATGCCGCAGTTTTCAACGGCGTGGAGATCAACTCGACCTTCTACCGCCATCATCAAAAGGCGACATTCCAGCGTTGGGCAAATGCTGTGCCGGCGCATTTCAAGTTCGCGGTGAAGATTCCGCGCGAAATCACGCATGAGGCGCGCCTGCGCAATATCGGTCCGCTCTTCGGCGTCTTCCTGGACGAAGTCTCGATGCTGGAGGACAAGCTGGGTCCGTTGCTGTGCCAGTTGCCACCCAGCCTCGGTTTCGATGCTGACGAAGTGGAAAAGGCCTTTTCGGCCATGCGCCGTACGTTTCCCGGCACGCTCGTGATCGAGCCACGTCACAGGAGCTGGGCCTCGCCGCCAGCACTTACGCTTCTGCAGGAATATGTCATCGATCGTGTTCTGGCCGATCCCGCTCCCGTCTGGCCGCTATCCGATTTTCGCGAAACGCCTCGATATGTCCGGTTGCACGGCACGCCCAAAATTTATTATTCCAGCTACAGCGAGGCCGAAATTCGCGGGTTTGCGGAGCACCTCGGTACGGAAAGCTGGTGCGTTTTTGACAACACAGCCTCCGGCGCCGCCATCGAAAATGCACTGGCAATGCAGGACCATATGACGGACAAACAGGATGGATGAGCGTTTCTTCGCCCGCGACGTCGTTGCCGTCGCTGTCGATCTTCTCGGAGCTCGTCTGCTTGTCAGCGGCATCGGCGGGCTCATCGTGGAGACGGAGGCCTACCGGCAGGACGACGAGGCATCGCACAGTTTTCGCGGGCAGACGGCTGGAAACGCGGCGATGTTCGGGAAACCGGGCCGCGTCTATGTCTATCGCTCCTATGGCCTGCACTGGTGCTTCAATATCGTATGTGAGCGTGGAAGCGCCGTGCTCATTCGGGCGCTGGAGCCGACACACGGGCTGGAGACAATGACGGCGCGACGGGCGATAGGCGAGGCGCGCAAGCTCTGTGCCGGGCCGGGCAATTTGTGCAAGGCACTCGCCATTACCGGAGATATGAACGGATTGTCGGTTCTCGCGGATCCCTTTTCGCTGGAAGCGCCTTCTGAAGTGCCTGCGTCGGCAAGCGGCGTGCGCATCGGCATCAGCAAGGCGGCCGAACGCCCATGGCGCTTCGCCGTCAAGGGATCGCGCTATCTAAGCCGACTGATCTGACACCCGCGGCTCCACGATTTCGAGCTCGGCGGTAAAGGTCGTTCCATCGCTTCCGTCGAAGGTGTGCGTGCCGTTCAGCTGGTTGACGACGCCTTGGATCAGGCGGCTTCCCATGCCGCGTTGGATGGTCTGCGGATCGAAGCCGACACCATTGTCGTGCACGGTGAGCCGGGCGCGGCGTTCCCCGATGGACTTGAGCGCGATGGAAAACGTCCCCACGCGACCATCGGTAAAGGCATATTTCAGGATATTGGTCAGAAGCTCGCTCACCAGCAGGGCGAGCGGGGTCGCATTGTCTGTCGAGATGGCGATTTCATCGATATCGTAGTCGACGGTCACCGCCGAGCCATAAGCGTTTAACAATTTTTCGACGACAGAGCGTATGAGGTCCTGTGCGCACAGGAAGGAAAATTCGTCGTGCCGGTAGATCTGTTCGTGCACGGCAACCATGGAGGAAATGCGATCGGACAGAGACTGCTGGGTTTCCACAGGCAGGCGCTGGAGCTGGATGATGCTCTGCACGGCTTGCAGGTTGTTCTTGACGCGATGGTGTATCTCGCGAAGCAGTAGCTGATTGTCCGCGAGCGCATTGCGAAGCAGCTGGGACTGCGCGGCGTCGCGTTGCCGAAGATGGCGGATCCATTGGCCCGCGGCAAGAAGGCTGACGCCTGCCAGGACCAGCACCGAGATCGCCACCGTCACATCCCGCCAGAAGCGCTGGATGCCGAAATCGTAATCCGCCGACGCGAGCGCGATAAGCCCGGTGTCATCGACCGTTCGATAGGCAACGACGCGATGAGCGTCATCAACGGGCGAAACGGCCTCGTAGGTGCCAGTTGCCGATTTGGGCAGGTAATCCGTGAACAGTACGTATTGGCTCATGTCCAGCGGTCCGTCGGCCAGCGGGTAGCGGGCGACAAGTTGGCCATCGGCGCGAGCGAAGCTAACGGTCGAGTTCGGGCCGAGATCGACGGCTTCCCATACGTCGGCGAGCACCTTGACCTCGAAGGAGACCACGGCTGCGCCGGCAAAGAGGCCATTGCGCTCCAGTCTGCGGCTGAAGGC
This sequence comes from Shinella curvata, assembly GCF_022899935.1. Classification (GTDB taxonomy): domain Bacteria; phylum Pseudomonadota; class Alphaproteobacteria; order Rhizobiales; family Rhizobiaceae; genus Shinella; species Shinella curvata. The sequence goes on along the minus strand of NZ_JALJCJ010000006.1, from coordinate 454,371 downwards.
AAAAATCTGCTCACCGTTGAGGCGGCTGATCAAAAGGCTCGAAATGTGCTGATTGGCGCCCTTTGCAAGCTCCGAGAAATACGGCCGGTCGACAATGCTGATGGGCTTTATCATCGGATCTGTCGAATAGAGTGTCAGGCCTGCTTCATCGACGACATAAGCGTTGACCTGGCCCGGCAGGTCCGCGACCGCTTCGTCGATGTTACGCACCTTGGCGGAGGCGGGCGGAACGATATTCTCGCCAAGCGTCTCGTCGATGCGCTGAAGGGCCTGACGCGCGAGTGAATCGAGCAGCGACACATTGCTGGCGACGATCTTGGAGGCTGCGATGGTCCGTTCCTCGGCTCGGCGAACCGCATCCCGATAGCTCGTGTTGAGCCAAAGACCGAGCATGAGGACAAGCGAGACGAACATCGCTAGGATGATCATCGCAGCCGCTCTTGCCATCGTGAAATGGATATTCAGCCCGCGCGGCACTGCTTTCCCCCAAGTGCATCCGTCAACCTTACCCGGAAGGCTGAGTTATGTCGCGCCTTTCGTCAAATCCGCCGCGATCGGTCATCTACCGTACCTATTGCCTTGGCTGGTGGGCGTCGCCAGACATCGCCCGCTTTATGATATCCTCCAACTGCCGTTCGCCGAACGGCTTCGACAGGCGAAGCAGGTCGGTGCGTGCTTCCGGCGGCAATTCGGAGTAGCCTGTGGCGAGCACGATGGGGATGCCCGGCCAGCGTTCACGGACGATATCGGCAAGCTGGGAGCCGGTCATCTGCGGCATGGCCTGATCGGTGACGATGAGGTCGATGGTCCGTTCGGCAAGAAATGCCAGGGCCTTGGTTCCTGACCCGGCTTCGCAGACGGTATGGCCCATGTCTTCCAGCATCATCACGGTGTTCATCAGAACGAGCGGATCGTCATCCACGGCAAGCACGCAGAGTGCGCCGATATTATTGGGAAACGGCGGCGGTGCGGAAGGCTCCTCCTGCTTCCCTTCCGGGACGGCTTCGGCGACGGGGAGCCATAGCTCGGCCGTGGTGCCGACGCCCTCGGTGGAGTGAAGCACCAGCTTGCCGTTGGACTGCGCCATCAGGCCTTGCACCATGGAAAGTCCGAGACCCGTGCCTTTCCCGATGCCCTTTGTCGTGAAGAAGGGCGAGATAGCGTTTCTCAGGGTGTCCGGGTCCATGCCGTGCCCCTCATCCTGGATATAGACGCAGAGATAGGCCTTCTCCCGCAACTCGGGATGAACCTTTCCCGCATCGGCCTCCAGCCGTGCGCCGATCAGAAGGCGGCCGCCTTCCGGCATTGCATCGCGCGCATTGATCGCCAGATTGAGGAGAGCGTTCACCATCTGGTTGGGGTCGGTCCAAACCGAAGGCAGACTGAGCGGAAAATGCGTTTCAACGATCACCGCCGGGCCGATCGACCGTTGCAGCATGTCCGTCATGCCGCGGATGAGCCCCCAGAGATCGATCGAAGCCAGATCCAGTTCCTGGCGGCGCGAGAAGGCGAGAAGGCGCTGGGTCAAAGAGGCGCCGCGCCGGGTTGCCTGCAAGGCATTGTCGATCAAGGACTGGGCCTCGGGCGTTGGCGAGATGCGCCGTTTCAGGAGGTCGAGACTCGCTTGAACCGCCATCAGGAGGTTGTTGAAGTCGTGAGCGATGCCGCCCGTCAGCTGGCCGAGAGCCTCCATCTTCTGCGCTTGGAAAAGCTCTTCCCGTGCCAGTTCAAGCGCCTGCTGCGCGTCGCGCTTTTCCGTGATGTCGCGCGTTATCTTGGCGAAGCCAATCAGAGAGCCATCGTCACCGCGGATGGCATCAATGATGGCATTGGCCCAGAAGCGCGTCCCATCCTTTCGTAGCCGCCAGCCTTCTGACTCGTAGCGTCCGTCGCGGCGAGCGGCTTCCAGCGCTTGCTCCGGAGCCCCGGCAAGCCTGTCGAGCTCGGGAAAGAAGCTGGAGAAGTGCCTGCCGATGATCTCGTCCGGGCGATAACCCTTGATGCGTTCAGCACCGGAATTCCAGCTGGAAACCCGGCCATCAGCGTCCATCATATAGATGGCATAGTCTGTGACACCTTGCACGAGGAGGCGGAACTGCTGCTCCGTCTTTCGAAGCTGCTCCTCGGCCTGCTTCCTCTCGGTCAGATCGCGCGTGATCTTCGCGAAGCCGATGAGATCGCCGGCGTCATCGCGGATGGGGTCGATAATGACATGCGCCCAGAACTCAGACCCATCCTTGCGCACCCTCCAGCCTTCGCCTTCGAACCGTCCTGTCTCGGCGGCGTTCGACAAGGCGACAAGGGGGAGGCCGCTCTCACGGTCGGCCGGGCGATAGAAACGGGAGAAATGCGTATTGAGAACCTCGTGCGCCTCATACCCTTTGAAACGGCTCGCACCGGAGTTCCAGCTGACGATATTGCCCTGTCGATCCAGCATATAGATGGCGTAGTCAGTAATCGCATCTACCAGCAGCTTGTATCGGTCCCCGCCGGCAAGCGCCGGCATCTCAGCTTCAATCATCTTTGCCCCCGGTAGCCAACCGCATCAAACGCCGAAGATATGAAAATGTTCCATGGGCTTCGTCTGAATTCGCCATGTCTGTGGTGTGGAGTATCCGCATGAGCATGGAGTTCGGATGGTGTGAGGGAACAATCGATAGAACCTTCCGTTTGCCCTGTATCTCGGGAGGCACCCCATGGCGATCGATAATTCAGTCCATCTGGAAGGCAGGATCAACGCGCATCGACGCCTGATGGTCGAACTCGTCTCTCTACTGGGCACGATCCCCGAGGCGCAAGAGGCGTTGCGTGCCATGGCACGGGACAACGAGACCGTCATCGATCATCAGGAGGATCCCGGCTTGGAGCCTGACGTGGCCTTCGCCGTCCAGCAGATCGCCGATGACGAGATCAGAGGAATTCTCAAAGCCGCGATGACGCGTCTTGAAACCAAGGTATGAGGATGGAAACCATGGGAATGATGGACAAGATTTCCGGATACTTCAAACAGCTGGCAGGCGAGGTCACAGGCAATCCGGCGCTGCACGAAGAAGGGCTCCGCGAGGTTGAGACCGGTTACCGTGAAAAAGACGAACAGGTTGTGCCTGTCGCGCCGCCCATGATCCAGGGCGCGGACAGGGTCACCTTGGCAGAGACCGGTCGTGAAAAGATCATTCATGCCGACGCCGTGCCGCAATTTGCGGTCTCTCAGACAGGCCGGACCAATGACGGCATATCGAAGCCGACCAGTCGCGACGGGTCCTTGAATTCCGATGACAACGCGCGGCGCCAGAATATGCCCACGGCCGTCGCCAACTATTCCGATCCCGATCAGTTGAAGCTGTTCCGTCTGGTGCCGATCGCGTCCGCGACGGACACGAACTGGGACATTGCACCCCACCAGGGCGAGGTGGTCGTGCGCGCTCGCTCCAGCGGCGATGCGCGTGTTGTGGCTGCGCAAGCCGAACTCGACTACATGGAAATCGACGCTCTGCCGGGCGATGGCAATTCCACGACCTCTTCAAGCGCATTCCGCAACGAGAAGCTCTACACCGTTATCGACGAACACAACCCGGCCTATCCGCTTGACGGCCCACGCGAAGTCGTCGCCGGCACAGTCCGCGTTGACAACATCCGACCCACCGAGCTTTGAGGAGGTAGCCAGTCTGTCCGCATTGCCTCAAAACATCGCGATATCAGGCATATAGCGGAAGCTGCCAACCGGTGTGGGCCGCTGCAACAGTTCTTCCGTTATTGCCGTAACACGTTTCGCCTTCCTGCAAGGCAGGCGCAATTGCTGTTTGGCGGTTGGCCTGTGGCCTCAAATCCCCGCTGCCAAAGCTGCTCCTCAAGCATTGGCCGCCGCTCAACCGTTACACTGTGCCCGCCCGGGGAACGTTTGCCCCGCTTTGACATTGTCCTGCCAAAACGGGAGACGGCAATGGAACGGTATTATTTCAAGATTCAGGATCAGGACGGCGTGCTGCAGCCCGATAGGGGCTTTGAGTTTCTGGATCTGCAAAAGGCCAAGGATGAGGCTAAAATGCTCCTGGCGGAAATGGCGGTCGATGGGCTGCCGAACGAGCCGGTAGACAGCATTTCTGTTGAGCTGCAGGACACCAACCGTGTGCCCATAGTCACGTTCCGGCTGGTTTTGGAAGCAATTCCGCACGGCACGCATCAGGCGTAGGTGAATGATCCAGCCGCGGCGCCTGCGCGATCACGTAAGCGGCTGAAAACTGCAACGTATTCCTCCCAGGATATGCCGGCCGGCTGCATATTCCATCCCTCTGTCCGCTTCCGTACCGACGCCTCGCGCTGGGTTGTCTCACTCATTTTATGGTCATAGATGGACAGCCATTGACTTGAGGACAGACCGAAGCCCTTGGCAGATATGCGGTCGCTGAACCGCATAGGATTGTTGGATGGACTACGGTGGGCAGGGCAGGTTTCGGAACACCCTGCTTCGGCGCCTATCGGAAACGAGTATCGAGCGGTTCGCCGCACGCTTGGAATGCATCGAGTTGCCTCGTTCGCACCAGCTTTCCTCTCCCCATCAGCCCATGGAGCACGCCTATTTCTTCGAGAGCGGGATCGCATCCGTCGTCATCCGCTCCCCGGAGGGTCAGCACAGCGAAATCGGGATCATCGGAAGAGACGGCATGTGTCCAGTGTCGGCTATTCTGGATGTCGATGCCGATCCCTTTTCCGTCCACATGCAGATGCAAGGCCAAGCCTACCGTATTCCGGTTGCGGACCTGAAAGCCGTTCTGGTGGAGGACCGCGAGGTTCACCGGCTTCTTGCCCGCTACACCCAGGCATTGGCCGTCCAGCAGGCCTATACGGCGCTTTCCAACGCCGTGCATCACATCGACGAACGGCTCGCCCGATGGATCTTGATGTGCCACGACCGGGTGGACGGATCAGACATCAGCCTGACGCACGAATTCATGTCGATCATGCTTGCCGTGCGGCGTCCCAGCGTGACGACCGCACTGCATGTGCTGGAGGGCAAAAAGCTTATCTACTCGGAGCGCGGCGTCGTCAGCGTGCGCAACCGGGCCGGCCTGGAGGCATTTGCGCGCGATGCCTATGGCGAATGCGAGAAGGAATACGAGCGGCTCATCGGTGCCGTCGTCTCGCAGCCCGTTACCTGAGTGCATCCTGGAAGGGCAGCCGCGCCACCAGTTCTCCCTGGTCATCAAAAATCTCGAACAGGCGCGTTTCATCGACCTGTCCCTTGCGCAGGTCCTCGGCCAGAATCTCGCGTGCTGCAAGACGGGCTTCGGTAACGGCTGACTCGAGTGTTTCGAAGTCTGCGCCCTCCCGGTCCTCGATCCGTTCCGTTCGGCTGCAGATATGAAAAAAATAGTGGGTCATCGTGCCTCGCAGCGTCCTTGATCCCACAGGGACCAGCGAAATCGCCAAGTGTTCCATTTTCTTTCTGTAGGCATCTGTACGCTAGCGTACGGCAACCTCCGCGACCCCGCCTCGTTCCCCTTCGAAATGGAGGAATGAATGAACGCCGCGGTCTCTCTATCCCTGCCTCAGCCAGTCCACACCGGAATAGAAGCTCAGTTGCCCGCACTGAGGCGGTTCGCCCAGCAACTGACGCGCTCGGCAAGCGACCGGGAGGACCTCGTTCAGGAAACTGTCATGCGGGCGCTTCGTTCCTCGCACCAGTTTCACCCTGATACGAAACTCCGTTCGTGGCTTTTCACGATCATGCGCAATACCTTCAACACGGAATATCGTCGGCGCTGCCGGGAACCTGTTGGACTGGATGACGGGCTCCTCGAACGGGCCAGCATATCGGCGCCGCAGGAGTGGGCGGTTCGTCGCAGCGAACTGCGTTGCGCCCTGCGCCGCATCCCCCCGCGCTCGCGCCGCACATTGCTGCTTGTGGCAATGGGGGTCAGCTATATCGATACGGCACGGCTTTGCGATTGCGAAATCGGAACGGTGAAAAGCCGGGTCAATCGCGCGCGAAAGATGCTCGAAGACGAGATCGGTCGCCCCGGCGCGCAATAGCGGGAACAATGACCGGTCTGAGCGGTTGGCTCTCATCATGATCATGTTGAACCATGGAGCAAGACGATGGCCGATCGCAAACACGTCTCACGTGAAGAGGAATTTAGGGATTACGAGGCACGCGATACGCGAGATGGCTGGCCCTATCCGGATGATGACGATGCGCGCCGCGCCACGCAGAATTCGCCTTATGGCGCCCGTGATGCCGCTCTGGATCAGCGTGGCGACGATGGGTTCGCGATCACGCGCGATCCCGTTGACCGGGATGTCGATGGCGCACCGCTGCCGTTTGCGGACGAAATGGATGATATTATCGCAGACGACGATCTCGAGGCGCGGATCATTGAGGCTCTCGAAGAGAACGGCAAAATCGATATCGAGACGCTGAACCTCACGATCCGGGAAGGCGTCGCCGTGCTTGATGGCGCCGTGGACAGCGAGGAGGAGCGTGGCTACCTCATCGCCTTCCTGCGCCGGGTAAAGGGCGTGCGCGACGTGCAGGCCGAGGAGCTTCTCTCGCGCGGCGTTGACAGCCATATCCCTCGCGACGCGACGGAATAGAGCTTCGTACGATTTCGTACCATGATACCGCTTTGAATAGTTTTTATCGCGCCCTAGACTCCGCCTGTACATACAGGAGGCGGGCGTGGGCAACTACACTTCCAAGGGAACGTTCGAGCCGGACGAGCTGGGCGCATTGAAGTCGGTTTTCGACGAACTCACTGCGCAGCCTTGGTTTGATGCGTCCGATGATGCTAGGGAGAGCTTTGCCAAGTATCTCTTCGAGACATTTCCCGCCGTCACCTTTGATCCTGTCAAGCACCGTTCCATCATCGAGGCCTCCGCCCGCATGTTCTACACGCGCGACGGCGCGTAGCGTTCTCGTCTGAACCATCGCTCCGTTGCCGCGTTGCACACCTGATCCCCAAAAAAGGAGAAGGTGCAATGTCCGATGACAGTACGAAAACCATGTGGGCAACATTTGCGACCCGGGAGGCCGCAGATCGCGCTGTCGAACATCTCGTACAGCAGTGCGGAATCGCCCGTACCGATGTGTTCATAGAGCCGAACGCGGGACTCAATACGGCCGGTATAAAACCTTCCGGCGGCGATGCCGTCCGCGCCGACGCGCCGCTCCACGGCGAAATCCGAGTTTCCGCCGATATCGCCCACGCCGATCTTCTAGACGCCGAAAAGGCTTTCCGTCAGGCCGGCGCGCACAACGTGATGGCGCGATAGATACCGGTCAAAACCGCGAGGAGTTTGCGATGGCTATCATTCCGACCGAACCCGATCCCGGCCCAAATCCGGTTCCCGGCCTGCCGCCAATCGGCGAACCGCGCCCTCCGATCAAGGAGCCCGATCCCGATCGTCTGCCTGACGACGAACCAAATCCGAATCCCGATGAAAACGATGAACCGGCCAAGCAGGCTTTCCTGCGTTGAACGCCGGCCGAAACAGGCTGGCCAGGTAGAGTGTGTTGTCAGGTCTGTCGGCGCGCTTGGAACGCTGGATCGGCATCAAGCTGAAGTCATTTAAAAAATCTGAAAATGAAAGAGGAACCAAACGCTCTCCTGCCGGTTTGCTCCTTGCCTTCAACGGCTGAAAACGAGGAGACATCATGAAAAAGCTATTGCTTGCCGCCGCGTTTGTCGGCGCATCGACCCTCGGCGCCTTCGCTCAGACCTCCACGGCCCCTGCCACGGATGGCGATACGCCGGCAATCGCGACCCCGGACGACAAGAACGCCACCGCGCCGGTCGAAGGCGCCAACAGCTTCACCGAAGAGCAGGCGAAGGAGCGCATTGTCGAGGCGGGCTATGCCGACGTCACCGGTCTCAAGCTCGACGACAAGGGCGTCTGGCGCGGGACCGGCGTGAAGGACGGAAAGTCCGTCAACGTCGCGCTCGACTATCAGGGCAACATCGTCGCCAACTAAGAGGATACTCCCATGAAGAAAACCGCTACCGGATTGTTTGACGACTATTCCGACGCACGCGCCGCCGTCAGTGCCCTCGAAGCGCGGGGCATCCCTTCCGACGACATCAGCATTGTCTCGAACAATGTGGATGAGCGGCAGACCGGCGACACGAATGCCGCCGAGGGCGCCGGAACCGGAGCCGGGATCGGTGCCGCGGTCGGCGGTGTCGGCGGTCTGCTGACCGGTCTCGGCATCATGGCTATTCCGGGTGTTGGTCCTGTTGTTGCCGCCGGTTGGCTTGCCGCAACTGCGGCCGGTGCCGCCGCAGGTGCAGTGGCTGGCGGTGCGGCAGGCGGCATTATCGGCGCCATGACGGAATCCGGCGTGCCGGAGGAACATGCCCATGTCTATGCGGAAGGCGTGCGCCGCGGCGGCACGCTCGTCACCGCCCGGGTCGAGGAAAACCTGTACCCGGAAGCTGAGGCCGTTCTGCGCCAGTCGAACTGGGTCGATCCGGTCGAGCGGCGCGCAGCCTATGCCGAACAGGGCTGGACGCGCTTCGACGAAACGCTCGACCCCTACGGTCCCGCTGAAATCGAGCAGGAGCGCTTGCGCTACCGACGCTGATTGCTGAGTCAGCCGTATTTGATCGACGTGATGGAAGGCCGGCCCGCGCGCCACGGGCCGGCCATCCTTGTAACACTATTCCGGCTTTTTATGAGCGGCTTGCTGCCCGTCTTTGTTCTTGTGACCGGATGGCGTAAGCTCGTCTCGTCATCGGCATCGTCCTCTTGGTGCCAATGTACCGAAGCAAGCCTCGGCCCGAAACTGGAGGCGTGACCATGACCGCCCCATTGCGCTCAGCGCCTCTCAACAATCTTTTGCAGCTGTTGCCGGACATCGACTTCCAGATGCTGGCGCCCGATCTGACGTACAATGTCTTTCCAAAGGGCATGCCTCTGGCGCATCGCGACAAGCCGATCGACGCCGTGCATTTCCTCACATCCGGTATCGGGTCCGTGGTGATAATGACACCGCGGGGGCGGCGCGCGGAAGCGGGGATCTTCGGCTTTGACGGCTATATCCCCACTGCAGCGGTTACCGGCGCCCGTATCAGTTCCTATGACGTCACAGTCCAGCTTGACGCTGAGGGTTACAGTATGGACTTCGACGATTTCCGACACTGGATGGACCAGAGCAAATCTTTCGTGCAGATCATGAACCGTTCTATGGAGGGGTTTGCCGTGCAATTGGCGCACACGGCCGTGTCCAATGCCGTGCATGACGTCAACGAACGCCTCGCTCGCTGGCTCCTCATGTGCCATGACCGCTCCCGCAGCGATGAGATGGCGCTCACGCACGAGCTTCTCTCCGTCCTCCTCGGGGTCCGGCGCCCCAGCGTGACGACCGCGCTTCATATCCTGGAAGGCAAGGGCCTCATCCGCTCGCTACGCGGCAGCGTCCTCATCCGCGACCGCTTGGCTCTGGAGGGTTTTGCACACGATTGTTACGGCCGGCCCGAGGCAGAGTACCGACGATTGATGAGCGGCCTCTCCACATAGAGATTGCAATGAAGGACGGTTTGGTTGGTCGAGATGTCGAGACAGGCCGCGGTTCCAAGGTTGGCGCGACGGGGCTCGTGAGCCGTTTTCCAGATGTTTGACTGAGGGAACATCTTAGGCGGCACCGAGTTCGAAGCGTAAACCCGTTGTCGATGGAGCCCCAGATGTCTGAAGCCGATGCGCACCGCCCGATGCCACCGCAGCCGGTGCAGGAGCAATCTCCCCCTGGGTTGACCGGCGCGATGAAGCCGGTACCAGACCATGGCGAGGAGACCTATGTCGGGGCAGGAAGGCTGAAAGGGAAGGTGGCGCTGATCACCGGCGCCGATTCCGGGATCGGCCGGGCCGTCGCCATCGCCTTCGCGCGCGAAGGCGCCGACATTGTGATTTCCTATCTGAGCGAAGACCAGGACGCCAATGAGACTGCCCGCTGGGTCGATCAGGTGGGTCGCAAGGCTCTCGTGCTTCCCGGGGACATAACCAGCGAGGATCACTGCCGTCATCTCGTGCGTCAGTGCCTGGAAAACTTCGGCCAACTCGACATCCTCGTGAACAATGCCGCCTTCCAGCGGACCTATGCGGATATCGGCGATATCAGCTCCGAGGAATGGGACCGGACGTTCCGAACCAACATTTATGCGCCGTTCTTCCTGTCCCGTGCGGCCATCCCGCATATGAAGCCGGGCAGTGCCATCATCAACACGACTTCCATCCAGTCCCGCCAGCCGTCGCCCCATCTTCTCGCCTATGCGGCGACGAAGGGGGCGATCTCGAACTTCACCGCAGGGCTCGCAGAAATGGTCGCCGACAAGGGCATCCGCGTGAATGCCGTCGCGCCGGGGCCGATCTGGACGCCACTCATTCCCTCCACCATGCCGCCCGAGAAGACAAAGGATTTCGGCAAGCAAGCCCTGCTTGGCCGCGCCGGCCAGCCGGCCGAACTGGCTGGGGCCTTTGTCCTGCTCGCGTCCGATCTCGGCAGCTACATGACCGGCGCGGTGATCCCCGTCACTGGCGGCGAGATCATGATCTGAGAGAGGAAACGATGACCGATATCCGCAGACATGGTTTCGAGAGCGATGCGCAATGGCGCGAACACCTGGAGGAGATCGAGGATGCGGTGCATCCAATCGGCGATCTCCCGCCGAGCGATCAGAATGTTCTCGAACACCTCGCGGCGATGCGCGTCGACGTCGCGGCATTGCGGGAGCTGGTAGAAGCCCGGCGCCAGGGCAATCCAACGAGGGGCTGGCGAAGCCTCGTCGGTCTGGCAGCCCTTCTGATGTTTGTTGTTGCGGTTGGCAGATGAAAATCCCCGGCAATCCTGGGGGTTCCACGTTCGGGAAGCTTGAGCGAAAGGCTCACTCGGCAGGGGTTGTGAAGCGCGCAAGCCCTTCAGGAAAGGGGCCACCTCAGCGTGTCGGCGATCCGAGGTCAGAGTTTTACCCCTTCCTCTCGGGCTCGTTGCTTTCAGGCAAATTGCTCGGTTCCACATGCTTCTTCACGGTGGAGGTATTTGTGGCCGAGACAGGATCCGAAGCAGGAAAGGTATCCTCCAGTCCGTTTTGAAGTTTCCCCTTCGCGCCAGCGCTTGCCTGCCGCGCCTGCTCCTTATGCAAAGACCGCACGGCCGGCGATTCAGTTTGCTGTCCCATGTTTCCCATCTCCTTCCTTTCGCGGAAGTTTGGTCTCGTCTGCTTCGGGATGTGTGCCATCGGAGACGCTGCCTGGATGCGGATCCGAAACAGTGCCCAAGGGAGCGGGGCCTGGCGTTGGTCGATCGCCAGCGGTGTTCCCGAGATGTGCCGGATTGTTTTTCATGATTGCTCGCTTTTTCTCATGACCGATCGGGCTCTTTGTCGTCGAACCCCACATCCCAGTCCTTTTGAGATTTCTTGCCGGGCGGATCACGATTGATCGTGGCATCCTCCGAGCCGGTGATGACGGTCGGCTTGGCGCTTGCGACGCCATCGGCCTTGCGGTTCGCCTGAGAGGGCGCAAATGCGCCGCTTTTTTCGCACTTATTCTCCATCGCCGTGCTCCTTTGTCTTCAAGGCGTCGGACGGGCGGTTGCGCTCCGGGTCTGTGTTGGTCTCGCCAACCGCGTCCCGCGTCGTGTCCGGATCGTCCTTGGCCGGAAGGTAGCCGCGGGGCCGGCTCTCCTCAGGGCCTTCCCAGCGGGGGGATTGGTCGGTTGTGCCGGGCGCACCGTCCCGTGGTTTGCTGATACCCATGTCGCATCTCCTTTTCGATGCTAACCCGCCGGCCCTGCCGATGTTCCATCGTCCGAAAAGGACGGGCAGCGTGCGTCGATGGGCGCGCGTTATAGGACGACAGAATCCGATCGGCCGCCGCAGGGTCACGCCGTAGACCTCTTCATCGGGGTGAGGTGGCGCGTCGGATTCAAGATTGGCGGTGGGCTTAAAACGATGGCGGAGCAAGGCATGGAACATCGGATCGTGGCCGAAGTTGTTGTTTTTACGCGCACGACGCGTTCACGACATGAAGGAGATTTCAAATGGGTCGCGGTATTCTTCTCTGGCTCCTGGGCATTCCCCTGCCGATCGTCATCCTGCTTGTCCTGTTCATGCGATAGGAGGCGGCTATGGCCAACTACACGACGGGCGTCTCCGACGTCGGCGTTGAATCCAATGTCCCCGCTTTGAGCTGGGGGCCGATTATCGGTGGCGCGGCAGCCGCCTGCGCGATCAGCCTTATCCTCCTTCTTCTCGGCTCCGGTGTGGGGCTCACCATGGTCTCGCCCTGGGGCGGTGAAAGCGCCTCCTTCACGACCGTCAGCGTGACGGCGGCGATCTGGTTCGTCATCGTGCAATGGCTTTCCTCGGCGCTTGGCGGCTACCTGACGGGACGGCTGCGCACAAAATGGGCCGGTGTTCATACCGATGAAGTGTTCTTTCGCGATACCGCGCACGGCTTCTTGAGTTGGGCGCTGGCGACGGTCGTCGTGGCTGGGCTGGCCGGCTCGGCCTTCTCCTCGCTGCTCGGCGGCGGCGCGCAGGTGGCATCATCCGTCGCGACGACCGCAACCGTCGGCGCCGCTGCAACGGCTGCGGGAAGCGACGCGGCGCCTGATCCTGCCACCGGATACTTTACGGACATGCTCCTCCGTCCACAGGATGGGGCGGCGAGGGCACAATCTGACGATGCGGCCGCTGCCGCGGAAGTCTCTCGCATCCTCGTGCAGGGCGCGGCCAAGGGGGAGGTCGTTGAAGCGGATCGTGCCTATATCGCCACGATCGTGGCTTCCCGTGCCAATATCCCTGCGGGAGAGGCCCGTGCACGCGTGGACCAGGTACTACAGCAGATCGAGGATGCGAAGAACGCAGCCCTCAAGGCTGCCGATGACGCTCGAAAGTCCGCCGCGACGGTGGCGCTGCTCGGCGCCCTGTCATTGCTGATCGGCGCCTTCGTGGCTTCGGCCGCCGCCGCTCTCGGTGGCCGCCAACGCGACGAGTGAGACGAGTATTGCCGCATACAGGGCGCCGTGTTCAAAAAGGGGAGCACGGCGCCTATTTGATTGTTTGCCACGGGGATGTTGTTGCCGAGAATATCCCGGGTATGCGTAGCTTTGCTTGCCACAAGAGTCGCAGCTAGACAGTGCTTGAGTGAAGGATTTATGATTGTGGCACCGATTAATGCGATGCCTCTCATATGAATATCGTCAAGCCACCTTTGCCGTCTGAAAGCAGTCGGGAGGATAAGATCCAGTCGAACCCGGTGCGGCTTGGCGCACGTCTAAAGCTTGCGCGGCAGACGCGCGGCTTGACGTTGAAAGCCCTGGCGCTGGCTGCGGATTGTTCCGAAAGCCTGCTGTCGAAGATCGAGAACGGCAAGGCTTCGCCGTCATTGCCCATGCTGCACCGGCTGGTGCGGGCGCTGGATTCCAATATCGGCTGGATGTTCGAGGAGACGGATGCTGACGAGGGCGTGGTATTTCGCGCCGGAACGCGACCGCTGATCTCGCTCGATCCGCTGCGCCGCGGCGAGGGTATATCGCTTGAGCGCATCATCCCCTATTCGCAGGGTCACCTGCTTCAGTGCAACATTCATCATATCGATGTGGGCGGGGAGAGCGCCGGGCCGATCCAGCATGTCGGCGAAGAAGTGGGCTACGTGCTCGTCGGCGAGATCGAACTGATGATCGGCGACAAGACCTTTCGCCTGTCCGCCGGAGACAGTTTCGTTTTCAATTCTGAACTGGCCCATTGGTACCGCAATGTCGGAAACCAGCGCGCCTCGATTTTCTGGGTAAATACCCCGGCAACATTCTGATTTTGTTCAGGAAAATTTCCGATTTAACTTTTGCGGTTGTTGATATTCAAGTGACTTGACAAGAATTCAAGTCACTTGAATAATGCCTCTTGTAAATTCAGTTGCCGCTCGCGGCTTCTAACAAGGGGAACCTGAAAATGGGTCGGACCAAATATCTTCTCGGCTGCGCTGCAGCCGCAGCCATGACGCTTTCCATGGGCGTTTCCAGCGCCTTTGCCGATACATTCGCCCTCGTCACCATCAACCAGCAGGCACTCTTCTTCAACCAGATCAATGATGGCGCCAATGCTGCCGCCAAAGCTGCAGGCGCCGATCTCGTCATCTTCAACGCCAACAATGTGCCCGCAGCGCAGAACGATGCGATCGAAACCTACATCACGCAGAAAGTCGACGGCATCATTCTGGTTGCCATCGATGTCAACGGCGTGAAGCCGGCCATCACCGCTGCCAAGAATGCCGGCATTCCAGTCATCGCCATTGATGCACAGATTCCGGAAGGCGACAACGTCGCATTCGTCGGTGTCGACAACACTGCAGCCGGTGGCGAGATCGGCAAGTTCTTCTCCGACTATGTGAAGAGCGACATGGGTGGTGCGGCCAAGGTCGGCGTCGTGGGTGCGCTGAACTCCTTCATCCAGAACCAGCGTCTCGATGGCTTCAAGGCTGCCGTGGGTGAGGGCGGCCAGAAGGTCGAGTTCCTCAACACCGTTGATGGCCAGAACGTCCAGGACGTCGCGCTGTCGGCGGCTGAAAACCTGATGACTGCCAACCCCGACATGACGGCACTCTACGCGACCGGTGAACCGGCGTTGCTCGGTGCGGTATCCGCCGTTGCCAGCCAGGGCCGCGGTGATAGCATCAAGGTCTTCGGCTGGGATCTGACGAAATCCGCCATCGATGGTATCGACCAGGGCTTCGTTACGGCTGTGATCCAGCAGGATCCTGCCGGTGAGGGCAAGGCCGCGGTCGAGGCGCTCGTCAAGCTCAAGAAGGGCGAAAAGATCGAGCCGATCATCAATGTGCCGGTCACCATCGTTACCAAGGCGAATGTCGATCAGTATCGTGAAATGTTCAAGTAAGCCGAACTGCCGCCGCCGCCCGGCCTGACGATCAGGCTGGGCGGCCGGATTTCCAGCAAGGGCATTGAATATGACCGACACGCAAGTCAGCCGCGTCCGCATGACCGGCATTTCGAAGCGCTATGGCGCTCTACAATCGCTCGACAACGCCTCACTCGATCTGAAGCCCGGGGAAGTCCTCGGCCTCGTGGGCGACAACGGCGCCGGCAAGTCTACCATCAGCAAGGTTCTCTCCGGCGCGGTGATCCCGGATGCCGGAACCATCGAGATCGATGGCAGGGAGGTTGCCTTCACCTCGCCGGCGGATGCGCGCGCAGCGCGGATCGAGATGGTCTATCAGGATTTGGCGCTCTGCGACACGATCGATGTCGCCGGCAATCTCTTCCTCGGTCGCGAGCCGAAACGGCGGATAGCCGGCGTGCCGATGCTCGACAAAAAGCTGATGCACGAGCGGGCGCGCGACATGCTCTCCAATCTCGGCATCGTCATTCCCGACACGCGCATGAAGGTGGAAAATCTTTCGGGCGGCCAGCGCCAGTCCATCGCCATCGGCCGCGCCGCATCCTTCAATCCTTCCGTGCTGATCATGGACGAGCCGACCGCGGCACTCGCCGTCGCCGAGGTGGAAGCGGTGCTCGAACTCATCCGCACCGTCTCGCAACGCGGCGTGTCGGTCATCCTGATCACGCACCGTCTGCAGGACCTCTTCCTCGTCTGCGACCGCATCCAGGTGATGTATGAGGGGCGCAATGTCGCCGAGCGCCGGATCGAGGACACGAATATCGAAGACGTCGTCAATCTCATCGTCGGGCGAAAATTTGCCGCCCGGTCCGCAGGTCACAACCGGGAAAAAGGCGTCTCATCATGAGTTCCGAACCCAACGCCTATGCCAGCCACCCGCCCCGCATGCGCGAGGCGACCATCCTCGACAAGGTCGTGGCCAATGGCGGTGTCATGTCGATCGCGCTGTTCTTCGTCGCCTGTTGCCTGTTCTTTGCGGTGACGACCGATGCCTTCCTGACCGCACCGAACCTTCTCAACGTCATCAGACAGTCGGCCCCCTTGCTCATTGTTGCAGCCGCCATGACCTTCGTGATCACGACAGGCGGCATCGATCTCTCGGTCGGGTCCGTTCTCGCCTTGACGGCCACGCTTTCGGCGGCAGCGCTCCAGGCCGGTGTTCCCTGGCCGCTGGCTATCGTGCTGATGCTGCTGCTCGGCGGCATTGTGGGTGTTATTCAGGGTTACTTCATCGCCTATGAACGCATCCCCGCCTTCATCGTCACGCTCGCCGGCCTTTCCGTGATCCGCGGCTTCGCGCTGCTCATCACCGGTGGATATTCGATCCCGATCGAGCCGACGAGCCCCTTCGTGGCGCTCGGCCGCGCCTGGGTATTCGGTATTCCCGCTCCGGCGCTGATCGCCATCGTCATTCTCGCCGTCGCCTACATTGCGTTCAACGAAACCCATTTCGGCCGCTACGTCACGGGTGTCGGCGCCAACGCCGAGGCGACACGGCGGGCAGGCGTCAACACGCGCCGGATCACTCTTTGGGTCTATGTGCTCTCGGGTATGGCTGCAGCAGCAGCCGGCGTCATCCTCTCCGCCCGTCTCGGTTCCGGCTCGTCGAATGCGGGACAGGGCTTCGAACTCGACGTCATCGCGGCCGTCGTGCTTGGCGGCACCAGCCTTTTCGGCGGACGTGGCTCTCTTGTGGGGACCGTTCTTGGCGCGCTCACCGTTGCGGTGCTCGCAAATGGCCTCATCCTCTCGCATCTGTCGCCCTTCTTCACGCCGATCGTCACCGGCTTCATTATCCTCGTCGCAATCTGGCTGAATTTCCGTCTGTTCCGCGGCGGCGCAAAGGGGCGCTGACAATGCTCGATGATCTCTTCAAGGACGCGCCGAAAGAACGCCACCCCATTGGGGTGAACACCGGCGCCGCCATGACCGTCACCGGCCCCGTTCCGGTGGAGGATCTCGGCGTCACGCTGATGCACGAGCACATCTTCCTCGATGGTGCGACCAGCTGGATCTGCCCCTGCCATCCGGACGAAAAGGCGATCGCCGAGCAGAAGGTCTCGATCGAGATCATCGGCGAGTTGCGCATGAACCCCTATATGAACCGGGACAATGTCTCGCTGGACGATGGAGACCTGGCGCTTGGGGAGCTCAAGCGGTTCCAGGCGCTGGGCGGTTGCACCGTGGTCGAAACGACCAATTTCGGCATCGGCCGCGATGCGGCAGGACTTGCCCGCATCGCGCGCATGTCGGGGCTGCGGATCATCATGGGCACCGGATTCTATCTGGAGCACACCCATCCCGACTGGCTGAAAGCCATGGACGTCGATGCGGTCACGCAGTTCATCGTCGATGACGTCGGCGGCGGCGAGACGCAGCCGGAGATCATGGCCGGCATCATCGGTGAGGTCGGCGTCAGCCGTCATTTCACTGCCGAGGAGGAGAAGTCGCTGCGCGCTTCGGCGCGGGCATCGCGCATCACCGGTCTGCCGCTCTCCATTCATCTGCCGGGCTGGGAGCGTCTGGCGCATCGCGTGCTCGACGTGGTGGAAGAGGAGGGCGCCGATCTGCGCCACACCGTCCTTTGCCACATGAACCCCAGCCACAACGATCTCGATTACCAGATGGCCTTGGCAAAGCGCGGTGCCTTCCTGGAATACGACATGATTGGCATGGACTACTATTATGCCGATCAGGACGCCCAGTCGCCGTCCGACGAGGACAATGCCCGTGCCATCTCCGCCCTCATCGACAAGGGTTTCGGCGACCGGCTGCTTTTGTCGCAGGATGTGTTCCTGAAAATCATGCTGACGCGCTATGGCGGCTTTGGTTACGGCTACATCCTCAAGCACTTCCTGCCACGGCTGAAGCGCCATGGCGTCGATCAGACGGCCATCGACCACATGCTGATCGACAACCCGAAATCCGTCTTCTCCGCCATCGCCTGAGCGCTGGCCCATCGTTCAAGGAGTTTCCATGACCAAGAAAAAAGTGCTGCTCGCCGGCGAATCCTGGGTGTCGACCGCAACCCACATCAAGGGTTTCGACCAGTTCCCGACGGTGACCTACCATACCGGTGCCGACGAATTGCTGAAGGCTCTGAAGGATAGCCCGTTCGACGTCACCTTCATGCCGGCGCACGAGGCGCAGAAGGAGTTTCCGAGCACGCTCGAAGGTCTTCAGGCCTATGATGCCATCGTGCTCTCGGATATCGGCGCCAACACGCTCCTTCTGCATCCCGATACCTGGATCCACTCGCGTCGGACGCCGAATCGCCTGAAACTCTTGCGCGATTACGTTGCCCAAGGCGGCGCGCTCCTGATGTTCGGTGGCTACTATTCGTTCCAGGGCATCAATGGCGGCGCGCGCTTCCGCAACACCGCGGTCGAAGAGGTGCTGCCGGTGGCCTGCCTTCCCGTCGATGATCGCGTCGAAGTGCCGGAGGGATTTACGCCCGTTGTTTCGGGCGATGCCTCGCATCCGATCCTTTCGGGTATTTCCGGTGAATTCCCCTATCTGCTCGGCTTCAACGAAGTGACGCTGAAGGAAGGGGCAAACCAGCTCATGACCGTTTCCTCGGAATATGGTTCGCTGCCGCTGCTCGTTACGGGTGCTTACGGCGAAGGCCGTACGCTCGTCTGGACGTCTGATGTCGGCCCGCACTGGCTGCCGCCGGAATTTATCGCATGGCCGGGCTACAAGACCCTGTTCGAGCAAATGCTCGCCTGGGCAACGGACTGAACGGGAAGGTCTCGGGGTCATGACCGTCCACGTCGTCGGCAATGTCTGCGTCGATACGAGCTTTCGCCTGGAGCGGTTGCCGCAACCGGGTGAAACGCTGAACGCAGCTGCTGCCGGTGAAGGCCTGGGCGGCAAGGGGGCAAACCAGGCCGTCGCTGCCGCCCGGACAGGGGCGTCGGTCACGCTCTGGGCGCCTTTCGGAAGGGATGCGGCCGGCGACGGGATGGAGAACCTGCTTTCCGCGGAGATTTCCGACCTGCGCCTCTCACGCCTGAACCTGCCCAGCGACCGCTCGGTGATCCTGATCGATCGCCACGGCGAGAACGTCATCGTCACAGCCGCCGCCTGCGCGGAGGCGTTCGATCCGCTGACGATGTGCCCGATCGTATCGACCTGGTGTGCCGGCGATATGCTGCTGATGCAGGGAAACCTTGGTCTCCATGCGACGGCACAATGCCTGAAGGCGGCGCACGCGGCCGGGCTGTTCACGGTTTTCAATCCGAGCCCGCTGCCGGCCGAAGCGCTGGATCTGACGGCAGTATCGCTCCTGATCGTCAATCGCCCGGAGGCCGAGGCCTTGACCGGGGAGACCGATCCCGAACGTGCCGCCGACCGCCTGCGGGCGATGGGGGCCGCCACCGTCATCGTGACGCTCGGTTCGGAGGGCGCCATTGTTCTGGATGCATCCTCTTATCTCCAGATCCGGGCTGAAGAACGCCAGGCTGTGGATGCAAGCGGGGCTGGCGACTGTTTTGCCGGCACGTTGGCGGGGCTTCTCGCGCAGCGCGTCTCTCTTTCCGACGCCGCAAGACTTGCGACACGGGCGGCGGGTCTCGCTGTCGGCCGTATCGGCACGCTTGCCTCCTTCCCCACCCGAGCGGAGCTTTCCGCCCTGACCAATATATTGAAACTGGAAAACGTGTGATCGCCATGAGCAACCCAATCGGACGGCAGGACAAGGATACGCTGAGGACGCTTTTCGGGCGCGACAAACCGGTGATCGGCGTGGTGCACCTGATGCCGCTGCCCGGCGCGCCGCGTTATGACGACGAAGGCGTCGAGGCGATCTATGAGCGTGGTCTGTCTGATGCGCGCGCCTATCTCACGGGCGGCTGCGATGCCGTCATCGTCGAAAACCACGGCGATGTGCCCTTTGCCAAGCCCGATGATATCGGTCACGAGACATCGGCGCACATGGCCGTTATCGCGGACCGTATCCGCCGCGAGCTCGGTCGCCCGATCGGCATCAACGTGCTCGCCAATGCGGCGATCCCGGCGTTGGCTATCGCGTCTGCCTCGTCGGCATCCTTCATTCGCGTCAACCAATGGGCCAATGCCTATATCGCCAACGAGGGTTTCGTTGAGGGAGAATCGGCAAGGGCGATGCGCTACCGCGCCCATCTCCGCGCCCGTGGCATCCGCATCTTTGCCGATGCCCACGTCAAGCATGGGGCGCATGCCATCGTCGCGGATCGGCCGGTCGAGGAGCAGGTCAAGGACCTCGTATTCTTCGATGCCGATGTCGTCATCGCCACCGGCCAGCGCACCGGCCATGCGGCCGATCTCGGTTATATCAGGATGATCAAGGAGGCTGCATCGCTGCCGACGCTGGTGGGCAGCGGCGTCACGCACGACAATGCCAACGATATCCTGTCCGTCGCCGACGGCGTGATCATCGCAAGCGCTCTCAAATATGATGGCGTCTGGTGGAATGCGGTTGAGCTCGACCGGGTCAAGCGTTTCATCGCAGGCCTTGGCCGATGAATATGAAGCCGGAGGTCAACGCCGCGCGCCTTCTTGCGTCCGTCGCCGATTTTGCGGCGATCGGTGCAACGCCGGCCGGTGGCGTTAACCGGCAGGCCCTGGGCGTCGAAGACCGCGTGGCCCGTCGGCTGCTTGCCGAGCGTGCGCTGGCGCGCGGCTTCTCCGTCTTCCAGGATGAAATCGCCAATCTGTTCATTCGCCGGGAAGGGCGCGATGCCTCCCTGCCGCCGCTCCTCATTGGCAGCCATCTCGACAGCCAGCCGAACGGCGGTCGCTTCGACGGTGCGCTCGGAACGCTCAGTGCCTTCGAGGCACTCGAAGCGCTCGCCGACGCCGGCGTCGAGACCGATCACGCCGTTGAAGTTGTCGCCTTTACCAACGAAGAAGGCAGCCGCTATGCGCCAGGGTGCATGGGCTCCATGGCCTTCGCGGGGGCGGGAGCCTTGGCAGAATGGCAATCAATTCATGCAACGGACGGCCCTGTGCTGGCCGAAGAACTGGCCACGACGCTCGCTGCGCTGCCTGAAGCAAAAATGCGGCCGATTGGTCATGCGATTTCCGCATTCGTGGAACTGCATATTGAACAAGGCCCGATACTCGAGCGGGAGGATGTGCCGATCGGGGTCGTCACGGCGGTACAGGGTACGAAATGGCTTGAGGTTACCTTCTCCGGCAAGGCCGCCCATGCCGGCACCACCCCGCTTGAATTTCGCAAAGACCCCATGAGTGCGGCGGTGGCGGCGATCGCAAGTCTCCAATCAGCGATCATGCCAACGGACCCGGACGCGAGGCTGACGGTCGGTCGTATTGCTGCAGAACCCGGGTCCATCAACGTTATTCCGAACAGCGTTACCTTCACGGTCGACATCCGTCATCCGGATGCTGCCACGCTTGCCGTGATCGAGCGGCATGTTCGTGACGAATGCGAAGCTGCAAGTGCACGATGGGATTGCGAGCTTGCAATAAAACAGCGCGTAGACATGCCGCCCGGACGATTTGCACAATCCATCGTCGAGGCCATTGAAAATAGCTGCGAAAGGCTGGGTCTCAAGAGCCGCCGAATGGTCTCCGGTGCTTTTCACGATGCGCTTTTCGTCAATCGTGTCGCGCCGACTGCCATGATCTTCGTGCCATGCCGGGATGGCATCAGCCACAACGAAGCGGAATTCGTGGCCGATCATCATATGATTTCCGGCGCCCGGGTCTTGCTCGATGTGGTCGAGCGGTTAGGCGCCAATTCCAAGGCGTTCCGATCGACCAGCTTGTGACCATGCCGTCGAAGCCGTCGATAACAAGCGGCGGGCAACCGGGGCGGTTGTCGCCCAGCACGAGCACCAGGCCACGCGCTTTGGCCCGGTCGTCAATCGGAATTCCATCATGACACAGCATCTGTGTCCGAGCGTTGCACCATTAAATGACGTGGTCTGACTAGTTGCCACTTGTTTGACGCAAGTCAACGACCGCTTGGCGTGAAAGATCCAATGCTCCTGCAACGATCTGCGGGAACGCCCTGGAATGAAACTCTTCCGCCTTGTCTTTTTCTTTTGCGCCAGCCTGTGCCTCGCCTTCTCAGCGAATGCCGGTACGGTGCTGCAAGACTATCTGCCGACCACGGCTGCTTCCGATCTCGTGCAGGGCGCAGATGGTTTTGGTGCTGTGCGTGACGATATCGCAGTGGCGCCGGTGCTGAAGGCCGGCAAGACCGTTGCCTGGGCCTTCGTTACATCCGATTTCGTGGGCACGACGGGCTATTCCGGCAAGCCGATCCACACCCTCGTGGCGGTGGGAACGGATGCGAAGATCATCGGCGTGCGGCTGGTCAAGCATTCCGAGCCGATCGTGCTCATCGGCATTCCCGATGCAAAGGTGAAGGCGCTGGTGGCCGGCTATGCCGGGCTCGACCTCGTCGCTGAGGCAAAATCGGGCGGTACGGCGCATGAGGTCGACATCATCTCCGGCGCGACCGTGACGGTAATGGTGATCGACGATTCGATCGTCCGTTCGGGCCTGAAGGTTGCACGCGCTCTTGGTCTCGGTGGCCTCACGCCCGAAGCGGACAAGGCCGGCCCGCGTTTCGAGATCGATCCCGCTGCTGCAGCGCCAGCGGACTGGACCGAGGCTGAGGGCAACGGGACGCTGCGCCGGCTATCGCTCGACGTGGCGCAGGTCAATGCTGCCTTCGCCGCACACCCCGACGAAAGGGCGCGTGAGCGGGCGATTGCCGAAGCGCCGCAAACGACCTTCATCGACATGCAGGCGGCACTGGTCTCCGTTCCGGCAATCGGTGGTGCGCTGCTCGGCCCGGCCGAAGACGCCAATCTCAAGGCTTGGCTGAAAGACGGCGAGAATGCCATCGCCGTGATGGCGCGCGGCCTCTATTCCTTCAAGGGCTCGGGTTATGTGCGCGGTGGCATCTTCGACCGCATCGTGCTGATCCAGGATGACGTGTCCGTGCGCTTCCGCGACCGCGACCATCGCCGTCTTGGCGGCATCGCGCTTGCCGGCGCGCCTGAATTTACCGAGATGGATTTATTCCGCATTCCCGCCGGTCTCGGTTTCGATCCGGCGAAACCCTTCCGCATCCAGCTTCTGGCGCAGCGTGAAGTCGGGCCGATCGAGAAGGTCTTCCATACCTTCGACCTCGGCTACCAGCTGCCGCAGAAATATCTCCGCGCCGTGGTGCCGCCGGTGAAGGAGGCTGTCGCCGTCGCCGACCGTGGCGAGGGGGCCGCACAGGCCGATCTCTGGAAACGCATCTGGCAGGATTCCAAGCTGAAGATCGTCGTGCTCGGCGCCATGCTGGTGGTGCTGACCGGGGTCTTCTTCTTCCAGACCTATGCGGTGAAGAACGCCAAGGGGTTCTACATCTTCCGCATCGCCTTCCTGACGGTGACACTGGTGTTCCTTGGCTGGTATGCCAATGCGCAGCTTTCGGTCGTCAACCTGATGGCGCTGTTCGGCAGCCTGGTCACCGGCTTCAGCTGGCAGGCGTTCCTGCTCGATCCCTTGACCTTCATCCTGTGGTTTGCCGTTGCCGCCGCACTGCTCTTCTGGGGGCGCGGCGCCTATTGCGGCTGGCTCTGCCCCTTCGGGGCGCTGCAGGAACTGACCAACCAGATCGCCCGCAAGCTGCGCATCCCGCAATGGACTTTGCCCTGGGGGCTGCATGAACGGCTCTGGCCGGTCAAATACATGATCTTCCTCGGCCTTTTCGGCGTGTCGCTGATGAGCGTCGAGCAGGCCGAGCACCTGGCCGAGATCGAGCCGTTCAAGACCGCGATCATCCTGAAGTTCATCCGCGCCTGGCCGTTCGTGGCCTATGCGGTGGCGCTTCTGGTCGCCGGGCTCTTCGTCGAGCGGTTCTATTGCCGCTACCTCTGCCCGCTCGGCGCCGCACTCGCCATACCCGCGCGCATCCGCATGTTCGACTGGCTCAAGCGCTATCACGAATGCGGAAGTCCCTGCCAGACCTGCGCGATCCAATGTCCGGTGCAGGCGATCCACAAGACCGGCGAGATCAATCCGAACGAGTGCATCAACTGTCTGCACTGCCAGGTTCTCTACCAGTCCGAAACAATGTGCCCCGTCGTGATCAAGAAGATGAAGTCGCGGGCCAAGCTCGCGGCGAGCCCGGGCGGTGCACCGATCCATCAACCCGCAGCAAAAGTTAACTGAAGAAGGAGTCGATCATGGAATCGAAGGAAAACAAGGGGCTGAGCCGCCGCGCGCTCTTCAGCGCCACGGCAGGGACGGCCGTTCTTGCCGGCACGATGGGGCCGGCGGCCCTTGGCCTGGGGGCTGCGGGTCTCGCGACCCCGGCGCGCGCCGCTGCCGGAGCTGACGGCTCCGTCGCGCCCGGCAAGCTGGACGACTATTACGGCTTCTGGTCCTCCGGACAGTCGGGCGAGATGCGCATTCTCGGCATCCCCTCGATGCGCGAACTGATGCGGGTTCCGGTGTTCAACCGCTGCTCGGCTACCGGCTGGGGCCAGACGAATGAATCGATCCGCATCCACCAGCGCACGATGACGGAGAAGACCAAGAAGCAGCTCGCCGCGAACGGCAAGCACATCCACGACAACGGCGATCTTCACCACGTCCACATGTCCTTCACCGAGGGCAAGTATGACGGCCGCTATCTCTTCATGAACGACAAGGCCAACACCCGTGTGGCGCGCGTGCGCTGCGACGTGATGAAGACCGACGCCATTCTGGAAATCCCGAACGCCAAGGGCATCCACGGCCTGCGCCCGCAGAAATGGCCGCGCTCCAACTACGTCTTCTGCAACGGCGAGGACGAAGCGCCGCTGGTCAACGACGGCTCGACCATGACCGACGTCTCGACCTATGTGAACATCTTCACCGCCGTCGATGCCGACAAGTGGGAGGTCGCCTGGCAGGTGAAGGTTTCCGGCAACCTCGACAATTGCGATGCCGACTACGAGGGCAAGTGGGCCTTCTCGACCTGCTACAACTCGGAAATGGGCATGTCGCTGGAGGAGATGACCAAGTCGGAGATGGACCATGTCGTCGTCTTCAATCTCGCCGAGATCGAAAAGGCGATCGCCGCCGGTCAATATGAAGAGATCAACGGCGTGAAGGTCGTGGACGGCCGCAAGGATGCCAAGTCGCTCTTCACCCGCTACATCCCGATCGCCAACAACCCGCACGGCTGCAACATGGCACCGGACAAGAAGCACCTGTGCGTGGCCGGCAAGCTCTCGCCGACCGTCACGGTGCTCGACGTTACCAAGTTCGACGCGATCTTCTACGACAATGCCGAACCGCGCAGCGCCGTGGTGGCGGAACCGGAACTCGGTCTTGGCCCGCTGCATACCGCCTTCGACGGTCGCGGCAATGCCTATACGTCGCTCTTCCTCGACAGCCAGGTGGTGAAGTGGAACATCGACGAGGCCATCCGGGCCTATGCCGGTGAGAAGATCAACCCGATCAAGGACAAACTTGATGTTCAGTATCAGCCCGGCCACCTGAAGACGGTGATGGGCGAGACGCTGGATGCCACCAACGACTGGCTGGTATGCCTATGCAAGTTCTCCAAGGACCGCTTCCTGAATGTCGGTCCGCTGAAGCCGGAGAACGACCAGCTGATCGACATCTCCGGCGACAAGATGGTGCTGGTGCATGACGGCCCGAACTTCGCCGAGCCGCACGACGCGATCGCCGTCGCCCCGTCGATCCTGCCGAACATCAAGTCGGTATGGGACCGCAAGGATCCGCTCTGGGCCGAAACCCGCAAACAGGCCGAGGCGGACGGCGTCAATATCGACGAGTGGACCGATGCCGTCATTCGCGACGGTAACAAGGTGCGCGTCTATATGACCTCGGTCGCACCGAGCTTCAGCCAGGAAAGCTTCACGGTTAAGGAGGGTGACGAGGTTACGGTCATCGTCACCAATCTCGACGAGATCGACGACCTGACGCACGGCTTCACCATGGGCAACCACGGCGTCGCCATGGAGGTCGGACCGCAGATGACGAGTTCGGTCACCTTCGTCGCGGCCAATGCAGGCGTCTACTGGTACTATTGCCAGTGGTTTTGCCATGCGCTGCACATGGAAATGCGCGGGCGCATGTTCGTGGAACCGAAGGGCGCCTGAGCGATGCGGCTGTCCGTTTTCCTGATCGGCCTACTACTCGCTTCGCCGCTTGCGGCGGGGGAGCGTGCCGTCGCGCCGGGTACGGGCAGCCTCGCAGCCGCCATCGCCGGGGCTGCACCCGGCGATGTGCTCGTTCTTGCCGACGGGGTCTATGCCGGCCCCGTCGTCATCGACCGGTCGCTCACCATTTCCGGCCCTCGTGGCGCGGTGGTGGACGGGCAGGGGCGGGGCAGCGTGATGACGATTTCCGCTGCCGACGTGACCCTGACGGGTTTTACCGTCACCGGCTCGGGCCGCGTCAACCAGGATCTCGATGCCGGGGTGAAAATCCTGGAGGGTGCCGACCGGGCACGCGTTGAAAAGCTGCTCGTCACCGGAAACATGCACGGCATCGACGTGCATGGCGGCCACGATGCCGCCATCAGCGGAAACGAGATCATCGGGACCGACAGCCCGCGCATGAACGAGCGCGGCAACGGCATCTATGTCTGGAACAGCCCCGGCACGCTCCTGGAGAACAACGTCATCCGCTATGGCCGTGACGGCATCTTCTCCAATGCCAGTGCCGACAGCATCTACCGTGGCAATGTCATGCGCGACCTGCGTTTTGCCGTGCATTTCATGTACACCCGCAACACCGAGGTTTCCGGCAATATCTCGATCGGCAACCATCTCGGCTTCGCCATCATGTTCTCCAACAAGGCGAAGATCCTCGACAATTTGAGCCTCGGCGACCGCGAGCACGGGCTGATGCTGAACTATGCCAACAATGCCGACGTCACCGGCAATCTGGTGCGCGGCGGCACGAAGAAATGCCTCTTCATCTACAATGCCCACAAGAACCTGATCTGGAACAACCGCTTCGAGGGCTGCGGTATCGGCATCCATTTCACCGCCGGGTCCGAGAAGAACGTGCTGACCGGCAATGCCTTCATCGCCAACCGCGAGCAGGTGAAATATGTCGGCACGCGCAACATGGAATGGAGCCATGAGGGCAGGGGCAATTTCTGGTCCGATCACCCCGCCTTCGACCTCAACGGCGACGGCATCGCCGACAGTTTCTATCGCCCGAACGATCTGATGGACCAGATCCTCTGGTCGCAGCCGGCGGCAAGCCTGCTCATCGGTTCGCCCGCCGTGCAGCTCGTGCGCTGGAGCCAGCGGGACTTCCCCGCAACGCTGCCCGGCGGCGTGCGCGACAGCGCGCCGCTGATGCGGCCGCTTACCATATCCGTCCCGCCCGAAATCCTCGGCTTTGAGGCCGAAGCCGCCGGTCGCTGGGCCGAAGGAAATCATGATGACACCGACCCTGACAATCTCGCGGCTCACTAAGCGCTTCGGCGAGGTGGAGGTGCTGAAGGCCGTTTCGCTGACGTTGGAAGCGGGGCGGCGCGCGGCGCTGCTCGGCCACAACGGTGCGGGCAAATCGACACTGATGAAGATCGTGCTCGGCCTCATCCCCCATGATGGCGGCGACATCACGGTTTGCGGCATGGCGCCCGGTTCGCCGGCGGCGCGCGCGCGCGTTGCCTATCTGCCGGAGAATGCCGCCTTCCACCCGGCTTTAACCGGAGAAGAGCAGCTTCGCCACTATCTTGCTCTGCGTGGGGAAAATCCGAAGCAGGCCATGGCGCTTCTTGCCCGTGTCGGGCTGGAGAAGGCGGCGCGCCGACGCATCGGCACCTATTCCAAGGGCATGCGCCAGCGCGTCGGCCTCGCGCAGACGCTGATCGGCCGCCCGCGTCTCCTCGTGCTGGACGAGCCCACCTCGGGTCTCGACCCGGTATCGCGGCGCGATTTCTACGATCTTCTCGATGGCCTCGCCGCCGAGGGAACCGCGATCCTGCTGTCCTCCCACGTGCTGACCGAGGTGGAGGCGCGCACCGATCGTATCCTCATTCTTTCTGGTGGCGAACTGGTCGCGGAAGGCACGCTCGCCGATCTGCGGGCTCGCGCATCACTGCCCGTCTCGCTTCTCGTGCGCCCTGCTTGCGGTCGTGAGCCATCGCTGGCGGCGGCTTTTCCGGAAGCGGTCGCGAGCGGGGATGGGCTTCTGCGCCTTTCCTGCGCGCAGGCGGACAAGCTGCCACTGTTGGCCCGCATATCCGCGCTCGGGGGCGATGTCGCCGATCTCGATGTGATCCCGCCGAGCCTTGAGGACATCTACAGCCATTTCAGCCGGAGGGACGGACAATGAACCGCATCCTCGCCACCGCGATCTCGGAATTCCGCATCGCCTTTCGCAATCGCTGGGTCTCCATCGCGACGGGTATGATGGTGCTGTTCGCGCTGGTGCTCGCCGCCGCCGGCGCTGCACCAACGGGGGATGTCGGTGTGGACCGGCTCTCGGTAACGGTCGCCTCGCTCACCTCGCTCGCCGTCTATCTCGTGCCGCTTCTGGCGCTCCTGATGAGCTTCGATGCGGTGGCGGGGGAGGTGGAGCGCGGCACGCTGCCGCTGCTGCTCACCTATCCTGTCTCGCGCCTGCAGATCCTGCTCGGCAAGCTGCTCGCCCATCTCGTGATTCTCGCCCTCGCAGTCACGCTCGGTTACGGCGCGGCGGCGCTGGTCGCCGTCTGGTCCGATGCCGAGGCGATCAGGGGGCTGGGATCTTTGTGGCGGCTGATCTGGTCCTCGGTGCTGCTCGGAGCCACTTTCCTCGGCGCGGGCTATGCGCTCTCGGCCCTGGCGCGCCGGCCGTCCGGGGCGGCTGGTTTTGCCATCGCGCTCTGGCTCGTGGCGGTGGTGCTCTACGATCTCGCGCTGCTTGCGCTGATCGTCTCGGATGGAGGTGGTGCCTTCACCACGCAGGCGCTGCCCGTGGCTCTGCTTGCCAATCCCGCCGATGCCTTCCGCGTCTTCAATCTCTCGGCGGCGCAAGCCGTTGCAGCGGCCGGCGGTATCGGCAGCGCGGCGGGGGCCATTCCACTCTGGCAATCGGCCGCTTCGCTCTTCGTCTGGCCGCTTGCTGCCATCGCGCTTGCGGTTGCTGCTTTCCGGAAGGTGACGCCATGAGGATCTCGCTTCGTTCGGCCCTGTTCGTTGGCGCATTCGCTCTGCTTGCCGGCTGCAAGGAGGAGGTGGTTCAGGCCACGGCCCCGCAGGATATGACGCCCGAAACTCTCGGCCACTATTGTCAGATGAATCTGCTGGAGCATCCCGGGCCGAAGGCGCAGGTTTTCCTGGAGGGCAACGCCGCGCCGCTGTTCTTCAGCCAGGTGCGCGACGCCATCGCCTATATGCGCGGCCCCGAGCAGGTCGCGCCGATCCTCGCCGTCTATGTCAACGACATGGGCAAGGCGGGTGCGGCCTGGGACCGGCCCGGCGATGGCAACTGGATCGCCGCCGACACAGCCTTCTATGTCCTCGGTTCAGCGCGTGCGGGTGGCATGGGCGCGCCGGAGGCGGTGCCGTTTTCCAGCCGGGAGCGCGCCGAGGATTTCGTTCGCGCCGAGGGCGGCCAGGTGCTGACGCTCGCCGACATCACCAATGACATGGTTCTCGCGCCGGTCGAAGCCGGAGCGGACCAGGGGGACGAAGACGATGCGGATTTCGACGGCCGCCTGCGCGTCCTGCAAAACAAAGCCGGAGGCTGACCCATGCCCATCACCCGACGCCGCCTGATCACGATTTCCGCCGCTCTGGCCATCCTGCCCGTTGCCGCCCGAGCCTCCATGACGGGCACGACCCGCCAATGGACGGGGCAGGCGCTGGGCGCGCGCGCCTCGATCCGGCTCGACCATCCCGACGAGGAGGCCATCGCCGCCCGCGTCATGGCCGAGATCGACCGGCTGGAAGATATGCTCAGCCTCTACCGGCCGCAGAGCGCGCTGTCTCGCCTGAACCGCGATGGTTATCTTGCCGCCCCGCCTTTCGAATTGCTCGACTGCCTGTCGCTGGCCGGTGCCGTCCACCGCGCGAGCGGCGGACGGTTCGACCCGACCGTGCAGCCGCTCTGGGCGCTCTGGGCCGAAGCGGCGGCAGGCGGTACAAGGCCCGATGCGCAAGCGGTCGAGACGGTCCGCCGCGGGACCGGCTGGGCGAAGGTGGAACTCGACGCGGCCGCCATCACCCTGCAACCCGGCACGGCGCTGACATTGAATGGTATCGGCCAGGGCTATGTTGCCGATCGGGTCGCCGCCCTGCTGGAGGCGGAGGGGCTGAGCAATATCCTGATCGATACGGGTGAGCTGCGGGCGCTTGGCGGTAAGCCGGAGGGCGGGAACTGGCCGGTACGCCTGGAGACGGGCGAACGCCTGTCGCTGCGCCAGCGCGCACTCGCCACCTCTGCCCCACTCGGTACGACCTTCGATCAGGCAGGCCACGACGGCCATATCCTCGACCCCGCGACTGGCATGCCGGCGGCATCAGCATGGCGTTCCGTGTCGGTCTCGGCGCCGTCGGCCGCCATTGCCGATGCGCTCGCAACCGCGGTCTGTCTGATGTCCGATCCGGAGGAGATCCGGATCATGCTCGGACATTTTGAAGGCGCGCGTCTGGAAGCCAGCGCCTAGCCAGGCATTCGATCCCCGCAACGACGAGAGGCTCTCATGAACAAGAGAGAACCGCGCAAACCCCTGGTGTTTTCCGGCGAGCAGGTCAGCGGCAGGGAAATCAACGGCAGCAGCCTGATGCCGATGCTGATCGCCGGGCTTGTCCTGATCGCGGTCGGCTATGTGGTCGTGATGGTCTTCGTCTGACGAATGTGTGGCGGAGCGGCACCCGGAAAATCCGGATGCCGCTTTCAGTCTCTCGCTCAGGCACCGATGGCGGCTTCCAGCGTCTCGAAGCGCGGGAAAAGCACGGCATTCTCCAGATGCATGTGCACGACGAGATCATCGGTGAGCTTGCGCAGTCCCGTATAGAGCGCCGTCCACGACCCGCAAGCGCCCTCAGGCAGCGCCATGCCATGGGCTGCATGCTCGATATCCTGAAGAAGCCTGACGGTATCGGCATGTTCATGGCGCATTTGCGCGATCGGGCGGGAGATCCGCGTATTTTGCCCCTGCCGCATCAGCGGGAAGAGGATTTGCTCCTCGCTCGTCATGTGGTCTTCCAGTTCCGCCTGCAGCGCGACCAGTGCGCGGGCCAGCCCGGACGGAGCGACGGGATGGTCGCCGTGAACACGTTCGACCTTCTCGGCAAGCGGTATCAGGAAGGTCAGTTCGCGGCGATGGGTCTCATGGTAGCGCGACAGAAGGTGATCGATGAGCGGCCCGGTCTCCTGCGGTGCTTCAAGGCCTGCCATCCGCTGGAGCGTTTCCAGTTCGGCAAGCAGGTCCGCTGGCGAAAGGCCGGCCCTTTCGGCCGCTTGGCGCAGAGGGATGTCACCCGCACAGCAGAAATTGATGGCAGAGCGGCGAAAAAGCTCGGCCGCACCCGGCAGTTCGGCGGCAATGGTGGTCACGGTGGTTTCGAGAGAAAGCGTTTGCATGCTTGATCCTTTGAAGGAGGGAAGGGGCCTCATTTTGCAGGATCGGCATGCGCCGTCTTTGCGCCCAGCCGAACAAATGAGCGCATGTGGCAAAGGCTATCGTGGCGCTGCTTGCTGCGCCGCAAAGAGTGCGACAATTCGGCGGCGCGAGAGCCTTTTCATTACGCGGCGCGCTTGGTAAGCCTCGGTGCGAGAGGTTTTGATGACGATGCACATGCAACAACGCCGGAACGGATGGGTGGCTTTCGCCGTCGCCGTGCTGATGGCGTTGCAGGTTCTTCTGAGCCCCCTGGCCCAGGCTGCCACGGCTGGCAGTTCGGCGGTGGATGCCTATGGCAACCCGCTCTGCATCACCCATCTCGACGAGCAGAAACCGGCCTCGACGCCGGGCAAGGAACGCTCGCTCGCTCCCGATTGCTGCACGCTGGCCTGCGGCATGGCGGCAGGCCTCGTTCCGCCCTATCGCCCTGTCCTCATCCTGTTCAATCCGCTTGCACAACCCTCGCAGCGGATTTTCGACGGCTATGACGACCACGCGCCTTCGGCGCATGAGGCTCTGCCCGGACATCCTCGCGGTCCCCCGACGATCGCCTGATCGCTGGCCTCGTACCGGCAGGGTCATCGTGTGCGTGCATCATGCGGGTTTCCCCGCCCTGATCTCTGCACGCGTGGACCACCTGCTGTGCGCCCTTGCGATCCTATGTCCTTTCCCTTTTCCATCATATTTTGCCGGCAGGGATGACCGGCTCTCTTGGAGACTGACAATGCTGAAAAGAACACTTGCAACCGTTGCCGCCCTTGCGCTCGGTTCCAGCGCCGCCCTTGCCCATGTTTCGTTGCAGCTGAAGGAGGCGCCTGTTGGTTCGACCTATCGCGCGATCTTCCAGGTGCCGCATGGCTGCGA
Source organism: Shinella curvata (assembly GCF_022899935.1). GTDB lineage: Bacteria > Pseudomonadota > Alphaproteobacteria > Rhizobiales > Rhizobiaceae > Shinella > Shinella curvata. The sequence continues at coordinate 422,004 of NZ_JALJCJ010000006.1, read as the reverse complement.
GGGCAAGCCGACCAATGTGGTGCGCGTGCAGATCCCCGAAGGCGTGATTGCGGTCAAGCCGCAGCCGAAGGCCGGCTGGGCGCTGGAAAAGGTCAAGGGGGCCTATACGAAGTCCTACGACTACTACGGCACCCCGACGAGCGAAGGCGTTAAGGAGATCGTCTGGAGCGGCGGCAATCTCGGTGATGACGAATACGACGAATTCGTGCTGCGCGTTTACCTGACGAAGGATCTGAAGGCTGGCGAAACGCTCCATTTCCCGGTCGTGCAGGAATGCCCGGACGGTGCTGCCGAGCGTTGGATCGAGATCCCGGCCGCAGGCCAGTCTGAAGACGATCTCGAACTCCCAGCTCCGGGCGTCAAGCTGCTCGATGCGGTAAGCGGCCACTGAATAACTTTGGCTGGCGCTGTCGTGGCGCCAGCCAGAACTGCCCGGTCGGAAGAATGCATATGCGAAACCATCACCTCGGTCGGTTCGGCCTTCTGGCTTTGATCGCAGGCCTGATCTGGTCCTGTCTGACGATAGCTGCGCTGGCGCATGCGTCGCTGACATCGGCAACGCCGTCGGATGGCGCAGTGGTGGCGACACCTCCGGCGATGCTTTCGCTATCCTTCAGCGAGCCCGTCTCGCCACTCGTCCTGAAGCTCGTGCGCCCCGATGGCACCACGACAAACCTTGAACGCTTCGCTCTTCGCGACAAGACGCTTGAGATCACGTCGCCCGATGATCTCGGGAACGGCACCTATGTCATGACATGGCGGGTTGTTTCGGAGGACGGCCATCCGGTCGGCGGTTCCAGTATTTTCTCCATAGGAGCACCGAGTGCGTCACAGCCGGCAGCGATGGAGAGCGCCGACTGGCTCGTGCGCTCGGCCTTATGGATCTCGAGGATTGGTCTATACGCCGGGCTGTTCCTTGGCATTGGCGGAACCTTCACACTTCGTTGGCTCATATCGCCAACAGGCAGTGTGAGACACGCGACATTCGCGCTGATCGCAATCGGCATTATCGCTACCCTGGCGTCTGCAGGCTTGCAGGGTCTTGACGCGCTTGGCCTTCCACTTCGCGAATTGGTCACGCGGGCGGCCTGGGCAACAGGGTTCGAGACGAGTTTTGGCCGCACTGTCCTTCTCCTGATCGGTGCTTTCTTCTTGTCGGTAGTGGCGCTGTGGGTCCAAGGCCCGGCTATGGGCCGAACCCTCGCGGCAATTGCGCTGATCGCAGGTGCCGCCGCGTTGGCGCTGAGTGGCCATGCCAGTGCAGCCGCGCCTCAGTTGCTGATGCGGCCCGCGGTGTTCCTGCATTCATTGACGATCGCCATCTGGGCCGGCGCCCTTCTTCCGCTGATACACGCCTTGCGGCATCACGTCGAGGCCGGGCGGGCGGCGCTCGCGAGATTTGCTCGCTTGATTCCGGTCGCCGTCGGCATCCTTGTCATCGCCGGCATTGTGCTGGCAATCGTTCAGGTCGAGAGGCCGGCAGCCTTGCTCGACACCGCCTATGGAAACGTCCTGCTCGCCAAGCTGGGCCTCATCCTGGTGCTGTTCCTGGTGGTCTCGTTCAATCGGTGGGCATTGACCAAACCCGCACAGGCTGGAGATGGGAAAGCAAGGCACAGGCTTGCGCGCGTCGTTGTCGTGGAAACCATTCTGGTCTTGGCAATCCTGGCGGTCGCCTCGACCTGGCGGTTCACGCCCCCGCCGCGGGCGCTCGCCGTCATCGCCGCGCAGCCGGTCTCCGTTCACATTCACGCCGAAAAGGCCATGGCAGAGGTCACGATAACGCCCGGCCGTGCCGGCCCCGTCGAGGTTTCCGCCTTCGTCATGGCGCCGGATTTTTCCGCTATGGTGCCGAAAGAGGTGGTCTTCGTATTCTCCAACCCTCAGGCCGGCGTCGAGCCGATGCGGCGCAAGGCGGCCCTCCGAGACGGAGCATGGCGAAGCGAAGGTGTCGTTCTTCCGTTGCCGGGGCAGTGGCAGCTGAGGGTCGACGTGCTCATCAGCGATTTCGACTTGGTCAGACTGCAGGACGTGGTCGAGATCCAACCGTAACCACTTTGCCATGACATATTTGCGGACGGCGAGGCCTGAAAAGCAAAGCCGGCCATGGCCCGTTCGCGCCGCGTCCCTGCCGTCTCCACCCGAACATATCCTTTGTGTATTGCAATCTGTTAATTTAATAATGTGTTAATATTTGAGCGCTTACGGCCGGGGGGAACAAATGGCGCCCACAAAATCGAAGACGACGGATCAGGCTGCCCTTCAAATCACGCGCGATAATGAGTTCTGGGGAACGAAAATGGGGGATGGCACAACCATCACCTACGCATACAGGAGTTCGATTCCGGACGGGTATCAAGGCGATGCGACAAGCAAGGAAGGAACGACGTTTTCCAGGTTCACTGCGACCCAGATAAAGCAAACCGAGATTATTCTGGCGCTTTTCGAGGAAGTTTGCGGCGTTAAACTCAACCGCGTGGGAACAGCTTACTCGAACAATGCGACTGTCCTGCTCGGCAACTACAAGAGCTCCAAAGATAACGCGGCAGGGTTTTCATACGGTGTCGGTGCCGAGAACCGCACTTCTGGCTCGAATGACGGCGACTTCTGGTACAACCTGACGAATGACACGGAGACGGGCACAAATCCTGCCGTAGCCGTCGGCGGGTTCGATTTCAAAACCATGATGCATGAGCTTGGCCATTCCCTTGGGCTTGCGCATCCCGGAAGTTACAATGCCGGCCCTGGTGTCAACCTGAGCTACAACAAAAATGCGGCTTACAAGGAAGACACTCTCCAATACTCTGTGATGAGTTACTTCGAAGCCGTCAACAGCGGCGCTGACCACGTCGATGGAACCACGACGATCTACTCCAGCACGCTGATGCTGCATGACATTGCTGCACTCCAGCGCCTGTATGGCGCCAACATGGAGACACGTACCGGCAACGACACTTATGGCTTCGGCGGCACGGGTGTCTACAAGATCAATTCGGCGGCGCACAAGGTGGTCTTCACGATCTGGGATGCCGGCGGCAAGAGCGATACGCTCAATTTTTCCGGCTACGGCGATCGCCAGACCATCAATCTCAATGCAGAGAGCTTTTCCAGTGTCGGCGGCCTGAAACTCAACATCGCCATCGCCAAGGGCGTGACGATGGAAAACGCCGTCGGTGGATCGGGCGAAGACACGATTACCGGTAATGCCGTCGCCAACAATCTCGATGGTGGCGCCTCCAATGACAAGCTTTACGGCAAGGGTGGCGACGATACGCTTTCGGGCGGTGCGGGAAGCGACACGCTGGACGGTGGCGATCATACGGATACGGCCGATTACCAGGGCACCAAGCATGCCGTAACGGTGATCTTGAGCTCCAACGGCACGACGACCGCGACGATCGCTTCGGGTGACAAGGACACGCTCGTCGACATCGAGAATATCAGCGGCAGCGATGTCGGCGATACGCTGACGGGCGATGACTTTGCAAACCGGATCGAAGGCAATGAAGGTGGCGACACGCTGAAAGGCGAGGGCGGCATTGACACCATTCTCGGCGGCGCCGGCAACGACCGTATTGCCGGCGGGGACGCCGTGGACACGTTGGACGGCGAGGGTGACGTCGATACGCTCGACTACACCGCCTACGGCGCGACAGCCGGACTTTTCGTCTCGCTCAATGGCAGCACCTATTCGAATGTGACACTGCACGCATCAGGGATATTGCAGGACAAGGTTCGCAATTTCGAGAATGTCTCGGGTGGAAGTGGTGGCGACCATCTCTATGGTGACGCGGGCAAGAACACGCTGACCGGCAACGGTGGAAACGATACGCTCTGGGGCAAGGGCGGCATCGACATTCTCGTCGGCGGTGCCGGTAACGACTGGGCGGTGTTCCTCGACAAGACATCCTCGCAAAAGGTCATTGCCACGCTCGACACGTTGGGAACCGGTACGGCGACGGTCAATGGCGTGAACGATGACACCTTCATCGGCGTCGAGAACCTGCAAGGCGGCGCCGGTGCCGACAGGCTGACGGGCAATTCAGGCGTGAACATCCTTTACGGCGAAGGTGGCGACGACACGTTGAAGGGTGGCGCCGGCAAGGATACGCTCGATGGCGGCGCGGGCTCTGATACCGCGGATTTCACTGATCTCGTGGTGAGCTTGTACTGCTATCTCGTGGCGGCGGGATCGAACGGTTCCGCTTACATCGGCGGGGTTTTCGAGGATATCCTTGTCAATATCGAGAACGTGCTTGGCGGCACGAAGGCCGACTACATCTACGGCAACAACGATGCGAACATCATCGAGGGTGGCTTCGGAGACGACTACATTTCCGGTGGTGGTGGCAAGGACATTCTGCGCGGCCAGAACGGCGACCATGACACCGTGGATTTCTCAAACTATAGCAAGTCCGTCTCGGTTCAGCTCAAGGAATCGACCGAAGTCACCGTGCTCGTCGACCTCCTAGCCGAGGACAGGATTTCCGGCTTCGAAAACGTCGTCGGCGGCAGCGGCAACGATTTCCTCTATGGGGACAGCCTGAAGAACAAGATCGACGGTGGCGACGGTGACGACACGCTAAAGGGCGGCGCCGGTTTCGATACGCTCATCGGCGGTTACGGTTCAGACACCATCGACTACTCCGCCGAGACGGCCGCCGTGAAGGTCGATATGACCAAGGTCAACTCCGGCGGGACCTATCGGACGGTCACGGTGAACGGTATCGCCGCCGATGAGATATATGGCGTCGAAAACATCAAGGGCGGCAGCGGCAACGATGTTTTGACCGGCGACATTCAGATGAACAAGTTCTGGGGTGGAGCCGGCCAGGACACGCTGAAAGGCGGCTCGGGCGATGATACCCTCGCTGGCGGCACCGGCAACGATACGCTTGATGGAGGGACGACAACCGGTGGCTATTATCCCGAAACGGATATTGCCGATTTCTCCCAGAGCGCTAACCGCATCGTGCTGGTGTTCAACAGCGACAACACCAAGCAAAGCGTGGCGTTCCACTACAGCACCGCAGTGGACGCCAATCCTGTTGAGAGCGACTCGCTCTACAACATGGAAGGCGTGATCGGCACCTCGGGCGCGGACAAGATCACGGGCTACGAGTCTGGCGACGGCATTGGCGTTGCCAATAAGTTCTACGGTGGCCTGGGCGATGATGGCTTGCTGGGCGGATCGGGCAATGACCTGTTGCAGGGGGGCGTCGGTCGCGATTTCCTGGATGGCGGCACCGGCACCGATACGGCCGACTTCTCCGACAAGACCCTGAGCGTCAAGGTGACGCTGGGTGATGGTGATACGCGGTCCTATTCCTACATCAACAACAGCACGACGGCCGAGGATACGCTCGTCCGCATTGAAAACCTGACGGGTGGATCGGCCGCCGATCAGTTGACGGGAAATTCCGGCAATAACGTGCTGACGGGCAATGGCGGCAACGATACGCTCAAGGGCGGCGCGGGTTACGATACACTCGAAGGCGGCGCGGGCATCGACACGCTGGACGGCGGCAGTGAAAACGACATGGCGATGTATAGCCTGCTCGGGATCACGGAAAATCTTTCCGTTACCCTCAACAACGGGGCAACGGTGACGGCGTTCATCAACAGCGTGGCAAACGACAAGCTGACGGCCATCGAGTCCATCTACGCCGGGAGCGGCAACGACACGCTCGTCGGCGATGCCGGGTATAATTCGCTGAACGGCTCCTATGGCAATGATACGATCACCGGTGGGGGCGGCAGCGATTTCCTTGATGGCGCCAACGGCTTCGACACGCTGGATTTGCGCACGGAAAGCGGCGGCTGGTCTGTGGATCTCGCCTATTACGAAGCGCGACGGGGCGGTGTATCCGCGGCCGTCGAGGACTATGTCTACGGGTTCGAGCAGGTCAACGGCGGCAACAGCAACGATACATTCACCGGCGACAGCTTCGCGAACACATTGAATGGCGGTGGTGGTGCCGATGTGCTGAACGGCCGCGGCGGCGTGGATACACTGAGCGGTGGAGCGGGTGCCGATACATTCCAGTTCGGTGGATACAATGCGGACTACTGGGCACCCGGACCGCTGACCGTGAGTTCCATGGGCATCGATATCATCAAGGATTTTGCCAAGGGCGACAAAATCCAGCTCAACCACGACACCTTCACGGCATGGCCCGCCGATACGACAGGAACCGTCTATCCGGTGGCCCTTAACGCGGTGAATTTCTCCGCAGGCAAGAATGTCTCCGCAATGCAGGCCGATGACCGCATTTTCTACGACACGGACGATGGCATGCTCTTCTACGATGGTGACGGCGGCGGCAGTGGTTCTTCTGCCGTCCAGTTTGCCGTCCTCTCAAACAAATACCTACTCTCAGCTTCGGATTTTCAGATCATCTAGGCCATGGGAAGGCTCACGGGTTCTGGTCAGAGCCGTGCCAACAGGGAAGGTCTGCTCCTCTGGGACGTGGACGGGACTTCGATCAGGTGAGGCTCTGCAGCAAGTTTATTGCTCGGGGCTCAGCGTCGTGCATGGAAGGACCATGTATTTATTGCGCGAGGAGGGGCAAGACGCCGTGCGGTAAACCGCCCCTCCAAGGCCCGCGCCATTGCGGCGACCGCACAGGTTCAATCTTCGCCAGGGCGATCACCTGATTTTCCGCACCAGACGTTAGGCATCTGTAGTTGCTGCGAGATCATGGGGGTCGCAACTCCAGCCGTTTTTTGCTCCTTGAGCGCTGCCAGGCGACCCTTGTCGTCGTCTGGCCGCTTCCCTGCTGCTAAATCTCTTCCAGTTCGGATGGTGTGAAGACCTCGACGTGGAAGGCTGGATTTTTTGCGGACTCCTCCAGCACGGCGATGACAACTGTCTTTCCGTCGGTTCGGATGTTGATGAGCCCATAGGTGAGGTTCTCGACAACGCGGGTATCCCCGAGGCGTAGAAATGGACCCTTGTCGTCTGTTGCCAGCCAGCAGTTGTCCACCAGGGTATGCACTGGCGTGCCGTCAGACCCCGCAGTGCGTGTGAATGCCTTGAACCCGGCGCGCATGGCGACAGATCGCGAGAGCTCGGTTGAATAGAGCAGAGGCGCAAAGAGTTCTTCTTCGCTATGTCCTGCAAAACTCTGCTTGACGGTCTCGACCCCGCCGCCCGGCAAAGGCCGGTTCCATTTGAGGCGGGGTGCGAATGCTCCCGTCATGCCCAGAACGAGTGCTCTTGGATGAACATGCGTCTCCTGGTCCCCACTCGAATAGAGCGTCGCGATCGGCGACATGGCTTTGAGGAACTTCCATGAGATGTCATCGGAACCGTGATGGCACGCCTTGCCGACATGGCAGGCGAACTCACCGGCACCCCATCGCTTCAAGAGAAGGGCTTGCGAGCGAAAATTGAGGTCGCCGGTCATGAGGACCCGGACATCATTGAAATCTAAACGCAGTACGACGGAGTGGCCGTTTCTAGACAGTGACGGCGAGCCGAGATTATAAAAACCGCTCGTCGCGTTCTCATCGAGATAGCGCAGGCCCGCCATGCCACGGCCAGGGATGGTGCTTTCTATCGGGCCCAGAACCTTGACCGATACGGGTGCCGAGCCAAGCGCTGGGTTGGTGGATTTGTCGGATAACCTTCCAAGCGCCGCCACGTTGCGTCCGCGGTGGTCGCGTAGTTTCTTGAGAATGTTTGCCCAGTTGCCTGAAAGCTTCCACGGCCGTCGGGCGGCGGGTTTCTCGTAAGCGTCGACATCGTCGAATGTGTCGATGAGCGTGTTCAGATAGAGCTCGCCTTCGTCGTCGCCGACGATTTCGCCGAGCTGCGACATTCCGGTGGCTGAAGGCGCCCACTCCCGTGGCGTTCCATCGAACCGGCCCATGCCGTTGTGATAAACGGTTCCCACGCTCCAATATTTGCCGAGCATGTCGGCGAACTGTTTGCCGGCTCCGATATGGTCTTCGTCGGGATGCGTAAACGCGATCCAGTCGAAATGGAATGTGCGGCCAGCATTCTCCGCACCGTGGAACATCCAGCCGTGATCCTCGAAGGCCATCCAGGCCATGAAGTCCACCGCTGTTCTGCCACTGTTGGTGTTGATGAAGCCGCTACGCGCCGGGCCAAGATCGATGGCTGCCCATCTCCCATCGGGAAAGCGAATGAGGCTCGCATCGCCCTGTCCGACATCGATCTGCCATATGTTGAGAATGGGCTGATCGGTCAGGCGAGCCTTCGGTATCTCGAGAACATGGCCCTTTGCAGAAACCTCTGCCTTGCTTCCGGCAAGCTTGCGGACGAAGACGACATCGCCCCACACCATGGCGGCCTTTTCCCAGGTTTCGCGCTTGCGCCGTCCCTTGACCGGCGGTTCCTTTCCAAGAACCTTCGCCATCATCTGGTATTTGCCGTTGCAGTCGTCGATAAATGCAATCGCATTCTCCTGAATAGGCATGCCTTTTGCCCCCATTGCGATTGGTTGGTTAAGTAGCACAATTTATAGTAAATAACCATCCCGGCTGCTGTATCATCTGGCGCCTGCACGCCCTCGCTGTCTTTTTTAAAACAACCAGTCGGCAAGCAACTCGTCGGCATTGGACGATCGCGGTGGAGCATGGTTGGTTGTCCGCCTTGTGTGAGCGCATTCGGAAACAGAGATCACGATGTATGTTGTCCTGGGTAGGACCGGCCAAATCGGCCGGCATGTCATCCGCGGACTGGTCAGGGATGGTGCCGGGTCGTTGCAGGGATGCACACATCGAAGAAACGAACGCTTTAAACGACAGGCGATTTCTGGAAGGTGCCGCTGTCTGCGGCAACTTCACGGAGTTTGGTTTCTCCATGCCCGCGGCGTGCGCTTACGCGCGGATGACCAAGGCCATTCTGGACGCGTGGAGATGCCAGATGATTTCACGCGCGGGCAGGTGAGTTTTTGGATCACATCGCATCCGTCATGGACGGACGCGGGCAAGTCGCCATTGCTCAGGCGATAGCAAGCAAAGTCGATCGGACGACCGGCATGCGAACTATCGTTTCGATGCTAGCCATACCCGCAACATATGGCCGATTGCCTGCTCTGCTGTTCCGTTTCGTCTGAAGGCCCACCAAGTGTGCGCTCCCTGCCACACGGCCGCCATCTCCCAACCCAGCTCCTGTGCCTTGTTTGCATCGGTCGAAAGCCGCCTGCCCAAAGCAAGGGCGAGTGTCTGTCCCCATGCTGAACCTCTGGCGCGAAGAACGGGATTACGTATGTCTTCTCTCAACAGCAGCAATCCGTCGCTTGCGTTGCGCTCGGCGTCCTCCGGCGACATAAGCCGCATGAGCAGACCGACAGCGCCTTCCGGTGTTGCCGGTTCTTCGCGATCAGCCAGCTCCGTGGCGGTTTGAAGCCGATCCCAAGCTCGCAACAAAACCGCTTCCACGAGCCTCGATCGATCTCCATGGCGCTGGACGAGTGTTGCGGGGGAAAGCCCGCATGCCTTTGCAGCGAGAGCAAAGGTCAGGGCGTCAGGTCCAACTTCAGTGATGGTGACGAGAAGGATGTCGAGCACCTGCTCGTCGGAAACGGTCTTGTGTCTTGGCATCTATTTATATAAACATATGTTTGGTTATTAATCAAGGGTGGCCTGCATGGCAAGGATTCTGGGATACATAGCGGCGAGCCTGGACGGGATGATTGTGTCAGGGGAGGGGTCCCTCGATTGGCTGTTCAAATACGATGACATGGATTTAGGAGAGCACGACTACAGACGGTTCATCAAGCGTATCCGTACCGTCGTTATGGGCCGTGGCACCTACGACTTCATCGCGAATGAGGACAGTCCTTGGGCCTATAGCGAGCAGCGGGTCATCGTCGTCACGTCTCGTCCGATCGAGAATCCCAAAGGGCCTCTTGAAACCCGCAGCAATGTCGATGGTCTGGTCACCGAACTGCGCGCGCTCGAGGATGGCGATGTCTGGATGCTGGGCGGTGGGCAGTTGCAGATGGCGTTCATGGAGCGCGGCGCCCTGGACGAGATCGAGATCTATGTCATTCCGGAGATCATCGGCTCCGGCCTGCCGCTGTTTCCGCTGACCGGGTTCAAGGCAAGCCCGACATTGATCAGCGCCACAGCGATAGATAAGGGCTGCGTGCGGCTCCACTATCAGCTTTGAATGGCATCCGCGTGTGATGCACAGGTCCGATGACGATAGTGCTAGCCGCCAGAGGCCGGCAATGGTAGGAGGCCACATGCACAACATTCGCCTTTCGACGTCCAAGGACATGGCTGCTGCCGTGGAAATCTGGCGGCGGGCCGTCGACGCCACCCATGCATTTCTGACACCGGAAGACCGCGCCGCGATAGACGCCGAGGTGTCGGCATTCTTCCCCCAGACCACGCTTCACCTTGCCGTGGACCAGAACGATACTCCGCTCGCCCTTATGTACCTCGACAATGGACATATGGAGGCGCTCTTCGTCGATCCGGCTTGCCACGGCAAGGGTATCGGAAAATCGCTGATTCAGGCGGCCCTGGTGGCGGCGCCGAACCTGACGACCGACGTAAACGAGCAGAACCTCGGCGCGCTGGCATTCTATGAGGCAATCGGATTCGAGCGCACGGGACGTTCCGAGTGCGACGGACAGGGCCGCCCCTATCCGCTTATCCATCTCCGCTATCGTTCGGCCAACGGATAGTCTGGCGGCAATGGTGTTGCCCCGCAAAATCAAGCGGGTGTTGTTACAGATACTGTCGATGGCCACGGCAATGGCCCAATCGGCTCACACGCCTTCGCGCTAAAATGAAAGATCAGAGGCGACAGCTATCTTTGATCCTTGGGGTCGCCAGTACGATCGTTATGTCCAAGATCGCTCAGCATCTCCCGACCGTACAATCAGGGTTGGGGCCAACGTACCCGAATGGCATTCGGGGCTGCCGGATTTCGATCGGCAATCTGAAATGGCGCTTCGTCCCATTGCCAGACGCTGATGCCCGGCACCCGGGAAAACCTGATAAGTCCTCTTGAGCCTTCGACGGCAATGCCTTGCCAGACATCATTCATCGCCATGCCGCCTTCGGAGCGAACTGTGCTTTCCCCAGTCCATTAAGCTCCCAGGCTTCAATCTGAATTCGTCACCTTCGTTCACTCGGACCAATGGTCGTGCCAGTTTCCCAAGATAGTGAGACTGCCGCCTCTGGTGTGCACGTTGAGTACTCTCTAGCGCGAATGTCTGCACAACGTCCGGCGCGCTGCCTCGATGTGGCGCTGATAATCCGCAGGGAGCACCGGCTTTCACCACCAGCAGGGGGCCACGCATGAAGACTTCAGCTCGTCCGTTTCTTCAAGCGTCGTGGGGAACCTCGGGATGAGTTTCGAAGAATACGGAATTCCTTGAGGCGCTTCTTAATCCACATCGCGTGTTCCGTATCCTCGTGGAGCATCCGGCCGAGCCGGAGCCTAGGACGCGACGGCTTCCATTGTCACGATGCCATGCTGATCTGCGATCCAAGTGGAAGTTTGGGCCTCTTTTGAAATGGCATGAAGCGAAATCCTTCCGCCGCTGAAAAGCGGCCGGGTCGCGCGAAATGCGAAGGTTTGAGGCGAGCCGCCGTTGCGATGTTCGCTCGCAAGACCGAGAAGAAGCGTCGCCTGCAACGGGCCATGAAAGATCAGGCCCGGATAACCTTCTTCACCCGTGACATAAGGCTCATCGTAGTGAATGCGATGGCCGTTGAAGGTAATGGCCGAGTAACGGAAGAGCAGCACCGGGCTTGCCTCGACATGCCGCGTCTGATCGCCAACCTTGAGGGCAGGGGTGTGCTCGGGAACGCGCGGCGTGCTTTCAAGCTCCCTGTAGACAATATCCTGTCTTTCATCGAGCGCCGGGCCACGGGACGTTGCATAGCGATGCCGCACCGTGACGAAAATCAAGTTGCCGCTGCGGCCGGTTTTCAACTGGACGTTTTCGACGGTCGAGACGCGCGAAACATCATCGCCAATGCGGAAATCATCGAGAAACGTCAATTCTCCGCCGGCCCACATGCGCCTTGGAAACGGTACGGGCGGCAGGAAGTTGCCACGAGCCGGGTGGCCGTCCGCGCCGATGCTGCGCATCGGCACGATATCGGGAGCGAGGCACCAGTGAATGCCGATCGGCGCCGGCGCGCCCGGGCTCGCCGCCCGGTCGATGTCGAGAACAGCATCAAGGCTCGCGGCAAGGCGCGGCGTGATGATGTCGCTGACGCTGCGCTCGCGGCCGATCCAGCTTCTGAGGTAGTCGATGTCGACTTCGGTCATCGAAAGTATCTTTCAATAGGATCGAGGCATGCCGAGCACATGCTCGGAGATGAAGCTGAGGATCAGATTGGTGGAAATCGGCGCCACCTGATAGAGACGGGTTTCGCGGAACTTGCGTTCGACGTCGTATTCCTCCGCGAAGGCAAAGCCGCCATGGGTCTGCACGCAGGCCTCGGCCGCCGCCCAGGAGGCCTCGGCCGCCAGCATTTTGGCTATGTTTGCCTCCTCGCCGCAATTTTCTCCCTGCTCGTAAAGTCGGGCTGCTTCCCGCACCATCAGTTCGGCCGCGCGCATCTGCGAATAGGCGCGGGCGATGGGGAACTGCACGCCCTGGTTCTGGCCGATAGGCCGACCAAAGACGATGCGCTCCTTTGAGTAATCGCTTGCCTTGCGGATAAACCACTTCGCATCGCCGACGCATTCGGCGGCGATAAGGATGCGTTCGGCATTCATGCCCGACAGAATGTATCGGAACCCCTTGCCTTCCTCCCCCAGCAGATTTTCCGCTGGCACCTTCACATTGTCGAAGAACACTTCGGTCGTGGCATGGTTCATCATGGTGCGGATCGGCCGGATGGTCATGCCGGCGTTGCGAGCCTCCTGCATGTCCAGGATGAATACCGAAAGCCCATCGGTCTTCTTCGCCGCCTGCTCCTTTGGCGTGGTGCGCGCCAAAAGTAGCATCAGGTCGGAATATTCGGCGCGCGATGTCCAGATCTTCTGGCCGTTGATGACATAGTGATCGCCTTCTCGCCGGGCGAAGGTCTTGAGCGAGGTCGTGTCGGTCCCGCTCGAAGGCTCGGTGACGCCGAAGGCCTGCAGGCGCAGTTCACCAGTGGCGATCTTCGGCAGGTATTTCTGCTTCTGGGCATCGCTGCCATGCCGCAGGATCGCGCCCATGATATACATCTGCGCATGGCAGGCGCCGCCGTTGCACCCGGAGCGCTGGATTTCCTCGAGAATGGCCGCCGCCGCGGAAAGCGGTAGGCCAGAACCGCCGAATTCCTCGGGGATCAGCGCCGAAAGATAGCCGGCCTCTGTCAATGCCGCGACGAACTCGGCCGGATAGGCGCCGTCCCGCTCCAGCTTCTGCCAATATTCGCCGGGAAACCCCGCACACAGCTTGGAAACTTCGTCGCGGATCTCGGCATAGTCTTGAATCGGCACGTCTTTTCCTTTCGATAGGAAGGGAGGGCGAGCCAAACTTTAGGAGTTCCATGTTATAACTACAAATACAGATTGGTGAGGTTCTCCATATAGAAAAGAGATGACTTAGGCGATGATTTCCCTGATATTCCGCAGTGCCTCAATGCCCTCCAGCCGTGAGAACAGAGACGACGCCGCATTGCCGAGAACCGGCGTCGTCAAGGTCATGAATTTCGCTTCGATCTCGGGCCTTGCAGGGAAGGAGTCCGGCTCGCCGGATGGATCGGGAATGCTGCGTTCGACCGTGCCTGCCGCTGTGCGCACCGCAATTCGGGCGCCAAAGGGGTGGCGCAGGCCCTCGAGCTGCTCCTCGCGGCGAACATCGACACGGGCCGCGATGGCTTCGATATCAGAGTTGCCGAGCAGCGCGTAATCATCCCAGCTGAAACTGCCCTGATAGAGCGCGACCGCAGCGGCAAACGGCATGGAGAACTGGCCATCGACCACGGTTTTCGGCCGTCGCTTATCCTCGAGCGGCGCGCCCGTCAGCACGATGCCGTTCTTGTGCAGGCCGATGTCCACACCCAGAATATCGGCCGGCGTCCAGCCGTGTTCGCGCTTCAGCGCCAGAAGGCCATCGACGGCCGCATGGGTGTAGCGGCAGGCCGGATAGGGTTTCATGCCGATTTTCATCGTTTCATAGACCGTGCCGAGATCGGCGACCGCCCGTTTGGGGCGCGGATTGTCGGTGTAGCCAACGAGCAGGCCATGTTTGCCTTCGATGGCATCGGCCGCGCCAATGAACCCTTCGCTGGCGAGAGTGGCAGCAATCAGACCGTTCATCGCGGCCGCGCCCACCTGGTAACGCTTGTTCCAGGCGCCGTTGACGAGAAATTGCAGCGAACCGGCTGCCTGGCTCGCCGCAATGCCGAAGGCCGAGGCGATCCCCGCCGCATCGAGCCCGAGCAATTTGCTGGCAGCAGCGGCGGCGCCGAATGTGCCGGCGGTTGCGGTGGGATGGAACCCGCGTGCGTAGTGTGCCGTGGGATCGAGCGCGTTGCCAAGCCGGCAACAGACTTCATAACCGGCAACGATAGCGGCGAGCAGATCCTTGCCGGACGCACCGACAAGCTCGGCCGCCGCAAAGGCTGCCGGGACGACCGGCGCGCTCGGATGCAGCGAACTGTCGGCATGGGTGTCGTCGAAATCCAGCGAGTGGCCGAGCGCGCCATTGAGCAAGGTGGCCGTCGCGGCAACATAGCGGCGTGGCAGGCCGAAAACCGTTGAAGTGCCGGGGGCATCGAGGCCGAGGCGTTGCAGCATGCCGAGAATGCTGGGCGTCGAATCCGCCTCCTTGCCTGCGCGGACGATGCTGCCGACAAGATCGATCGCCAGATGCTTGGCGCGTACCGGCACTTCCGGTGGCAGGTCGGCATAGGCAAGGTCGGCGGCATAGCGGGCGAGCGTTTCGGTGATGCCGGTCATGTCGGGGTTCCGTTTGCAAAGCGTTGGTGGGCGCGGACGATCTGGCGGGCGCGGGCGAGCACAGGTGCATCGACCATGAGGCCATCGACGGCGCGGGCGGCGCCATCACCGGCCGCAGCGGTGATCTTCAATGCCCAGGCGACTTCGTCATCGCCGGGTGCGAGGCCACAGCGGGCCGGGAAAACCTGCGCTGGATGAATGAGAAGCTTGCCACCGAAACCGAGGGAAGCGCCGTAGCGGGCATCAGCCTCGACGATCGTTTCGTCCTTGATCGCCATCGTCACGCCATCGATCGGGGGTGGCTTGTTTGCCAGCCGGGCGGAAAGCACAATGCGGCTGCGGGCCATCAGCAGTGCTTCGCGGCCATGCTGCGCGCCGATATCCAATGCGAAATCCAGCGACCCGAAGACGATGCGATCACTTGCTTCGGCGATCGCATCGCAGTTCGAAAAACCTTTCGCTGACTCGACGATGGCAAGTACCGCCATCCCCAAGGGCAACTTCGCGCGCACGGCCACCAGATCGGCGGCCGTTTCCGCTTTCGGCAGCAGGACGCCATCGATGTCGAGTGCCGATGCCGTAGCAAGGTCCTCGGCATGCCAGGGTGTGCCGACACCATTGACCCGTACGAACACCGGCAAAGCGGGCGATCCTCCCGCAAGCCCTTCTACGAGGCTCTTCCGCGCCATCGGCTTGGCATCGGTTGCGATGGCATCTTCGAGGTCGATGATGATCGCATCCGCACCGGAAACGCCGGCTTTCATCACCCGATCGGGGCGGTCGGCGGGCACGAAAAGAAAGAGGGCATGATCTGCGATATCGAGCGGCATAATGATCCATCAAGAGGATGCTTTGACGGCATTCTGGCCGGCTATCCCACGATGCGCCAATATAATTTTGCGCGCGGGTCTATAGTTTGCCCATATGCTGGCGGCCGCCCCGACCGATAACATTACCGTATAGCCTCCCCATTAGAGTGTTATTTGATGTGATGGCGAAAATCGGCAATGCTCCGTTCAAGCTGAGGTAAGCGGCCCCTGACGTAATGCGCAATGGCTGGCGGAGAGCAATGAAACGAGATCTTGAAGGCGTGCTTGTCGTGTCGGTCGAGCAGGCGGTCGCAGCGCCCTATTTGTCGTGCAAACTGGCGGATGCTGGGGCGCGCGTGATCAAGGTCGAGCGGCCAGAAGGTGACTTCGCCCGCGACTATGATCAACTCGTCCATGGGGAGAGCGCCTATTTCGTCTGGCTCAATCGCGGCAAGGAATCGGTCTGTCTCGACCTCAAGAAGGAAGAAGATCGTGCGATCCTGATGAACATGGTCGCTCGTGCTGATGTCTTCATCCAGAATCTGGCGCCGGGCGCCGTCGAGCGCCTGGGTTTCGGGTCGGAGGCGCTGCGCCGGAAAAATCCGCGGCTGATCACATGCTCGATTTCCGGATATGGTGATGAGGGCCCGCTGCGCGACCTCAAGGCCTATGATCTGCTCGTTCAGGCCGAAAGCGGCCTCTCGGCAATCACGGGGAATGAGCATGGATCGGCACGCGTGGGTGTTTCGGTTTGCGATATTGCCGCTGGCATGACGGCGACGCAGGCTGTGCTGCAGGCGCTGATCGCGCGCGCATCCACCGGCGAGGGGCGGCATATCGCCGTGTCGCTCTATCATGCGCTCTCAGACTGGATGAACGTGCCCTATCTCCAATTTGCCTATGGCGGCAAGACGCCGGCACGCAGCGGTCTCAATCACCCGACCATTGCACCTTATGGCTCCTATGTTTGTGCGGACGGCAAGTCTGTCCTGTTTTCGATCCAGAACGAGCGGGAATGGGCGATGTTCTGCCGGGATGTGCTTGGCCGTGCGGATCTCGCTCTCGACCCGCGCTTCTCATCCAACAGCGAACGGGTGCGCAACCGCGAGGCGCTCGATGCCGAAATCGTACCGAGCTTCGGCTCGGTGGCACGGGATGTCATGGCCGAACGGCTTCATTCAGCACGCATCGCCTATGGCAGGGTCAGCACGCTGGACGATGTCGCAGCCCATCCGCAGAACCGCTATATGTCCGTTGATACGCCGACCGGACCGGTGCAGCTGATGGCTCCCGGAGCGCTTGCCGATGGTGTCGTGCCATCTTTCGGCGCGGTACCGGCCCTAGGTGCCGACACGGTGAGGATCCGGCAGGAATTTTCCGCTTTGCGGGCGGCCGTCTGACGCCGCGCTTGACGGGCCACACACTTCTCCATCTATAATAAAAAGCGAATACGGAGATATTCGCTATAAGATAATATTGGGAGAATGGGGTGGATCTTCGCCAGCTTCGCTATTTCGTGGCCATTGTCGAGCAGGGGTCTTTCTCGAAGGCGGCGGCAACGCTCAACGTGGCGCAGCCGGCGCTCAGCCTGCATGTGCGCAACATGGAGGCCGATCTCGGCACGGCGTTGCTGTTTCGCAGCCCGCAGGGGGTGATGGCGACGGAAGCCGGCGAGATCCTGCTACGCAACGCCCGTATCATCATCGACCAGTTTTCGATTGCGCAGGAGGAAATCCGCGGACATGAGGCCGAGCCGACCGGGGAGGTGCGCCTTGGCCTGCCGGGCACCATCAGCCAGATCCTGTCGGTTCCGCTGATCATCGCCGCTCGCAAGCGCTATCCAAAGATCAAGCTGCGGATTGCGGAAGCGATGAGCGGCTTCATCACCGAATGGATCCGGGAGAGCCGTGTCGATGTCGCCGTGCTTTATATACCGGTGGAGGACCGGGTACTGACATCCTACCCGGTTCTGACCGAAGAGCTTTGCCTGCTGGGCCCTGTTACGGCGATGGAGGATGTGAAGACGCCGGCCTTCGGGCAGGTGACGTTGAAACAGGTTGCGCCGCTGCCGTTGATCCTGCCGAGCTCCAGCCATGGCCTGCGTGAACTGCTCGAGCGGGAGGCCTCTGCCGGCAAACTCGATCTGAACACCGTGATCGACGTCGATTCCTACGGCAACATCAAGGAACTTGTCGAAAAGGGCATGGGCTACTCGATCCTGCCGTTCAACGCGATCGCGCGTGAGGTTCGCGATGGGCGGCTTCGCTCCTGGCGGATCAGCAAGCCGGAGCTCAAGCGAGATGTTCACCTTGTCCATCTCGCCGATCGCCCGATGACCAACGCCGTCTCGGCGATCGAGTCGCTTTGCCGCGACACGCTGCTCGAACTGGCTGCCACAGGGCAATGGAGCGGCGCCAAGGCGCTTCGCTGAGCAGCCATAGCGGAAGGCTATAGCTGCAAGCTGAATATTCTCTTTGAAATATGGCCTGCCTCGCCGCAACGTCTCGCCATCGAAACGCGGGAGGGGAGGGTTTTCCGTGAATCAGGAGACCGTGATACGGGCGCAGGCCGGAGGCCGGCTGCAAGGAAAGGTGGCAATCGTGACCGGCGCCGGCGGCGGCTTCGGAGAGGGCATCGCCCGGTTGTTTGCCGCAGAAGGCGGCAGGATCGCCCTTCTCGATATCCGTACGGATGCGGCACAACGCGTGGCGGACAGCATCGGCGGAAATGCCTTCGCGACCTCGGTCGATGTCGGTGACAAGGCTGAAGTCGAACGGGCGGTGGCAGAGGTCAGCCGGCATTTCGGCACGCCGGATATCGTCGTCAACAATGCCGGCTGGACCCACCGCAACCAGTCCATGCTCGATGTCGACGAGGAGACGTTCGACCGCGTGTACCGCGTCAACGTCAAGTCGATCTATCTCATGACGCAGGCCGTCGTGCCGGCGATGCAGGAAAACGGTGGCGGCACGATCATCAATATCGGCTCCGTTGCAGGTATCCGGCCGCGGCCGGGGCTTACCTGGTACAATGGCAGCAAGGGTGCCGTGAACATCCTGTCGCAATCGATGGCGGTGGAGCTCGCGCCCTCCGGCATCCGCGTCAACTGCATCTGCCCGGTGCTCGGCGAAACCGGCCTGCTGGAAAGCTTCATGGGCGTGGCGGACACACCGGAAAACCGCAGCCGGTTCCTGGCGACGATACCGATGGGCCGGCTGTCGCGCCCCGCCGACATCGCCAATGCCGCCCTTTACCTCGCCTCCGACGAAGCATCCTTCGTGACCGGCGTGCTGCTGCCCGTCGATGGCGGCCGAACGATATGAAAAAGGTTGCGGCAAGCGTCAGACAGGCTGTGGGAGAGCAGCGCTTTGTCATAACATCCCTGTATGGCGCTTAACGCAATTTGATAATTTAATTAATACGACCTGCTGCTATAGTTCATTTCAACTGCTGGGATTTCCATATTCTTTACAGTAGCTTCCATTGAAATTCGTCGCGGAGGAGCGGCGGTTCAAAGCCCGCAAAAGCCGTTTGGGCCATGTAGCAGGAGGCGGGATATTCCGCCGGAGCGAGGGAGAGGGGACAGACGTGCGTAGCCTGGGTTTCATGCGCCATCTCAATCAGGAGAAGATCGTCCTGCTGCTGACGGCGTTGCTGTTCGTCGTCTTTTCGCTGACGCTCAACAACTTCCTTGCCGGAGACAACATCCTGTCGCTGATGCGCAGTGTCGCCGTGCTCGGCATTCTCGGGCTCGGAATGCTGGTCGTGGTTCTCGGTCGCGGTATCGATCTTTCGCTGGTGGCGGTCATGGCGATTTCGGTCGCTTGGTCGATGCAGCTGATCCATGAAGGCCTGCCGGTCTCTGTCGCGCTGACGATCGGGCTTCTGTTTGCTCTCGGCATCGCGCTCTGCACCGGCATCCTCGTCGCCTATGCCGAAATTCCGCCGCTGTTTGCGACGCTGGCCATGGCCACCTTCGTCTATGGCTTCGGCCGCGCGCATCTGATCGTCGGTACGGACGTCGTCTACATGCCGAAGACCATGGGCTGGGTTGTCAGCTTGGGGCAGGGAAAGCTTCTCGGCGTGCCGATGCCGATCGTCGTTGCCGCCGGCATGGCGCTGGTCGTCTTCCTGTTCCTGAGGTTCACCAAGATCGGCAGCTTCATCTATGCGATCGGCGACAATCTGGCGGCGTCGCGCATCAGCGGCATCGCCGTCAGGCCAATGCTGGTGCTGCAATACGTGCTTTCCGGCGGCATCGCCTTCGTCGCCGGCATCATCACCGCGACCTCGGTCGAGGCGATGAACACCCGCATCGTCAATTCCAACATGATCTACGACGTCATTCTGGTCGTGGTGCTCGGCGGCGTTGGCCTGTCGGGCGGACGCGGCAATGTCCGCAACGTCATCGTGGGGACGTTGCTGATCGGCGTGCTGATGAACGGAATGACCATCATGGATGTCCAGTACACGGTGCAGAACGTGATCAAGAGCCTGATCCTGCTTCTTGCCATCGTGGTCGATAGCATTGTGAACCCGCGCGACGAACAAACCGGCCAGCAGGGCGACATATAAGCATAACAAAAATTAAATCATGCACTTAGGAGGAGTGAAATATGGGCAGGAATGGTTTGATGAAACTGGCGGCGACCGCTGTCGCCGCTCTCGCTATCGGTGCATCCGCCGTCAAGGCCGCCGATGACATGAATGATCCGTATCGCGATCCGGCGCTCAGCTCGCTGGCCGGCAAGAAGATCGCCTATCTGCCGATCTCCATCGGCTTCGATCTGGCACAGGCCTGGGGCGGTGTGGTCAAGACGGAAGCCGAGCGCTACGGCATGAGCTTCTCGTCGCAGGATCCGAACTGGAACACCGATGCTATGGCGCAGGGCATGACGGCGCTCATCGCCGAGCATCCCGACGTGATCGTGACGCAGAACCCGGACATGCAGTCGCTGGCCCGCTTGCTCAAGCAGGCCAATGCCGAAGGCATCGTCGTCGTGCAGCTCAACATGCAGGGCGCGATCCAGACCGACGCCTTCGTCGGCCCGGATTTCATCGCCATGGGCGAGCAGGCCGCCAACATGATGCTGAAGAAATGCGGCGCCGAAACCCAGACATCGCACAAGGTGGCGATCGTTCAGGGCGTGCTTACCGGCGGCGTCAGCTATTATCAGGTTCAGGGCATGATGAAGGTGTTCAACGAGCACCCGGAAATCCAGATTGTGTCGAGCCAGGCAGCCGACTGGGATGCTTCCAAGGCCCGTGCGATCACCGAGACGGCCCTGCAGCAGCATCCTGATCTCTGCGGTGTCATCGACGTTTGGGACGGCCAGGGCATAGGCACCGGCGCTGCCATCAAGCAGGCCGGCAAGCAGGGCCAGGTCTACTTCATCACCTCCGGTGGTGGCGCACAGAGCATGTGCGACGGCCTTGCCGACGGTACTTATTCGGCGGCGATTAACTACAACGCGCCGGGCATGGGCCGCGACGCCTGGACCTCGATCATGATCGCCCTTCAGAACAATCAGGGCGCCGGTGCGATCAAGACCCAGATCTATTCGCCCACCCGTGTCATGACGAAGGAAGACGTCAAGGAAGGCAGCTGCTGGGATCCCCAGCAATACGCCAAGATCCTGCGCTGATGCGCGCAGGGCATGGCCGGTTTTCCGGCCATGCCCATCCTGAGTTCATCCATACCGAATTCGCAGCAGGAGGCATGTCTTGGCGTCGGCGAGCAACCTAACGAAGCTGAGATACCGCTTCATTCCAGACCATGTGATCGGCGAAATCCTCTCCAAGAAGTGGATCGACAACGCCATTCCCTTCCTGGTGCTGCTCTGCGTGATCGCAGTATTCGGCACGCTGATCCCGAACTTCTTTTCCGCCAGCAATCTGTCGATCACCTCGCGCCAGCTCGGTGAATTCGCGCTGGTCGGTATTGCCATGATGGTTGTCATCGTCGTCGGCGGTATCGATCTTTCCGTCGGCTCGAATTTCGCGCTCGGCAATTTCATGACGCTGGCGCTGCTCAATCTCGCCGGCTGGTCGGTCTGGGCAGCGGTACCTGCCGTCATCCTGATCTGTGGCTCCGTCGGCCTGCTCAACGGCGTCCTCGTCGGTTACCTGAGGCTTCGCGCCTTTCTGACGACGCTGGTGACGCTGATCATCGTTCGCGCGATTGTCGACATGCTGCTGCTCAAATATGCGCAGGCGATGTCGATGAGCTTCTATCAGTCCGATCTCTGGGATCTGATGGGCCTCGGCGGTTTCTTCGGCATTCCCTTTTCATTCTGCGTGCTCGTCGTCGTCGCGATTGTCGGCCATGTGTTGCTGACCCGCTCGCGCCCCGGCTGGCGGCTGATGGCGATCGGCGGTTCGCGCCGTTCCGCCCACAACATCGGCCTTTCCGTTCGCGGCACGGTCTGCGCCGCCTATACCATTTCCGGCATGCTTTGTGGGCTCGCGGGCGTGCTCTATGCCGCCCGGCTTTCGGGCGCCGGCACGGATACCGGTATGGGCCTTGAAATTTCGGCGCTTACGGCGGCCGTGCTCGGCGGCAACAGCCTCGGCGGCGGCCGCGGGTCGATCGTCAAGGCGCTGATCGGTGCAGTGATCGTGCTGATCATGACCAATGGCGTGCTGCGCCTCGGCCTCAATTCCGGCTCCGGCCCGATGGTGCTGGGCCTTACGCTGATCTTCGCCGTGTTCGTCGATGTGCGCTGGCTCAAGAACCGCGACAAGCTGCTGAACAAGGTCTATGTTTCGCCCACCTATATCGAGCTTCCCGAACCGGTCGCCACAAGCGCCTCTTCCGGAACGGCCTTTGCGCTCAACGACCGGCTCAAACATGTCGAGATCATCGGCCTTGCGGCGGTTGAATCGCCGGAAGACGTCATCCTGGATGAGGACGACTACCTCTATTGCGGCACGCGTCACGGCGATATCGTGCGCTTTGCCCCGCCGGACTACACGTCCCACGAAGTCTATGCCCATATCGGAGGCTCGCCCCTCGGCATGAGCTGGGATCGGGACAAAAACCTCGTCGTCTGCGTCGGCGGTATGGGGCTCTACAAGATCGACCGTAACCGCAACGTCACGAAGGTCACCGACGAGACCAATCGCTCGAAGCTCTCGATCGTCGACGATTCCCGTCTTCGGCTCGCCGACGACCTCGATATTGCACCCGATGGCCGGATATTCTTCTCCGAAGCCACGATCCGCTACGAGATGCATGATTGGCCGGTCGACGCATTGGAAAGCCGCGGGAATGGCCGGATCATCTGCCACGACCCGAAGACCGGCAAGACCCACACGGCGCTGCGCAACCTGATCTTCCCGAACGGCGTCTGCACGGCGCATGATGGCCAATCGATCCTGTTTGCCGAAAGCTGGGCCTGCCGCATCAACCGCTACTACATCAGCGGCCCGAAAGCAGGCACGCTCGAGCGGGTGCTCGATCGCCTTCCCGGTTACCCGGACAATATCAACCGCGCGTCCGACGGCACCTATTGGGCGGCGATCATGGGCATGCGTTCGCCGGCGCTCGACGTGGCGCTGCGCATGCCGGGCTTCCGCAAGCGCATGGCCCGCCGCATCGCGCCGGACCAGTGGCTCTATCCGAACCTCAATATCGGCTGCGTCATCCGCTTCAATGACAAGGGCGAGGTGCTGGAATCGCTGTGGGATCAGGGGGCTGAAAACCACCCGATGATCACCTCCATGCGCGAGCACAAGGGTTACCTTTATCTCGGCGGCATCACGAATAACCGTATCGGCCGTATCCGGCTCGAGGGGCGAAACGAGGCCTGGTCCGGCTACAGCAACTATTGGGGAGGTCGTGATGGCGAACGCGCTGCGTAATTTCGTCGATCGGTTTCTTGGTCGCGGCGAGGCGGCGGTTACGGTGCCGCCGCTCGATGGCGCGCTGAAGCCCAACAGCCTGCTGGAAGATGCCGCCTTCGGCCTTCGTGTCCCGGCAGCGGACAATCTCGTCGCAACCGGAGAGGGGCTTGTCTACTCCAGCGGCGCCGATCTCCATCGTCAGCCGCCGTGCGGCGGGCCGGGAATGGCGTTTCGCACACTGGGCGCGCCGGTCTCCGCGCTTGCCGTTTCGTCAGCCGGTATTCTGGCGGCGGCGACGGGAAGAACCATCGTCTTTACCGATACCGCAGGGCGGGACGCTGCGGGACTCTCCGCGGGCAATCACGACTGGACCGGCATTACCGCCATGGATTTCGCCCATGACGGCACGCTGTTCGTCGCCATCGGTTCCTCGAAAAACGCTCTCGATGAGTGGCAGCGCGACCTGCTGGATGGCGGCCAGACGGGGTCGATCTGGCGGCTCGATCCCGCCACAGGAAGGGTCGACAGGTTCGCCGAAAGGCTCGCCTACCCGAATGGCATCGCTTTTGCGCCGGACGGCAATATCATTGTCAGCGAAGCCTGGCAGAAGCGTCTGGTGCAGCTAACGCCGACGGGGCGGATTGCGGGTCAGGTGATCGAGGATCTGCCGGGCTATCCCGCGCGCATCAGCCGCTCTGCACGGGGCGGCTATTGGCTCTCGATCTTTGCGCCCCGCAGCCAACTGATCGAATTCGTACTTCGGGAACCGGCCTATCGTCGGGCGATGATGGCGGAGGTCGAAAAGGAGTTCTGGATCGCCCCGGCGCTGCGCAGCGGCTATTCGTTCCGGGAACCGATGCAGGGTGGAGCACTCAAGCAGATGGGCATCTTAAAGCCCTGGGCGCCGACGCGCTCCTACGGTCTCGTTGTGGAATTGAGTGCCGATTTCGTGCCCTTGCGCAGTTTCCACAGCCGCGCCGGTGGCCGTCGCCATGGCATCACCTCGGCGCTTGAAGCGGGAGGAAAGCTCTGGGCGACAGCCAAGGGCGGCGATGAGTTGGTGGCCGTCGCGCTGCCGGCGGAGGGCAAGTGAGATGAACCCCATTCTCGAACTGAAGAACGTCACCAAGGAGTTTCACGGGGTCGCCGCCTTGAGGAATGTCAATTTCACCCTGTATCCGGGCGAAGTGCATTCACTGCTCGGGGAAAACGGCGCCGGCAAATCCACCCTGACCAAGATCATGGCCGGCGTCTATGAGCCGACGCAGGGCGAGGTGGTCTTCAACGGTGAGCCGATGACGTTCGGTCGCCCGGCGGATGCGCTCGGCAAGGGCATCGCCATGGTGTTTCAGGAAACCAGCCTGGTGCCCTCCCTGACCGTGGCCCAGAACATCTACCTCGGAAACGAGAAGTTCCTGAACCGGTTGCGGGGTATCTACATCGCTGCCCAGCAATTCCTGCAATCGCTGAATTTCGGTGTCGATCCGACACTCTACGTCTCGCAGCTGGGCGCGGCGCAAAAGCAGATGGTCGAGATCGCCCGCGCCGTGCATCACAAGGCCAAGGTCATCATCTTCGATGAGCCGACCGCGACATTGACGCCGGAGGAGAAGCACCATTTCTTCTCGCTGGTGAACCGGCTGAAGCGTGAGGGTGTATCGATCATCTTCATCAGCCACGCGCTCGAAGAGGCGCTGGCGATCTCGGACCGCATCACCATCCTGCGGGATGGCCAGCATGTGATCACCGACGATGCCAGAAATTTCGATCGCGACAAGATCATCGCCTCGATGGTCGGCCGGTCGCTCTCCGCCGAGCTCTATAGCCGCGACAAGACGCGCAAGGCTCGCCCATACGGCCACAAGGTCCTGTCGGTGCAGAACCTTTCGATGGGCAAAATGGTGCGCAACACCTCGTTTTCCGTTTATGCCGGGCAGATTACCGGTATTTTCGGGCTGATCGGCTCGGGCCGTACTGAGACGGCTAAAATCATCTCGGGCGTGGTGAAGCGTGATTTCTTCCATGGCGGCGAGGTTCGGCTGGAAGGCAAATCCGTGCGTTACCGGGTGCCGCGGCCGGCCGTGAAGGATGGCATCGTCTACGTCACCGAGGATCGCAAGATCGAGGGCTTCTTCGAGACCAAGTCGATTGCCGAAAACATCTACCTGAACCTGCTGTCCGCCGATCTCAACCGGGGCGTCGTGGTGTCGCATTCCGAGATGATGGATCTTGCCAGGGACTGGACCAGGCGGCTCAACGTCAAGGCGATCGATGGCAATGCCCGCGTGATCGAGCTTTCCGGCGGCAACCAGCAGAAGGTGGTGATCGCCAAGGCGCTGATACAGAAGCCCAAGCTGGTAATCTTCGACGAGCCGACGCGCGGCGTCGATGTCGGGGCCATCGCCGAACTGCACCAGGTCATCAACGAGCTTGCCGATGCCGGTCTCGCGGTCGTGGTGATTTCTTCCTACTTGCCCGAGATCCTCAATCTGGCCGATCGTATCCTCGTTTCGCGCCAAGGGCGGGTGGTCGAGGAATTCTCGACGGAAGAGGCGACCGAGGAAAAGATCATGTACGCGGCGGTTCACTGAGCCTTCCGAGCGTTGAAATGCCGGCCTGCCCGGTGGAATGAGGAATGGTACAATGAAGATCAGGGCAGCCGTTCTCGAGGAAATCGGCCTCGAACGTCCCTATGCAAAGAGCCAGCCGCTCAAGGTGCGGGAGGTCGAGCTGGAAGGTCCGGGACCGGGCGAGGTTCTGGTGAAGATCGCGGTTGCCGGGCTCTGCCATTCCGACCTCTCGGTCATCGACGGCAACCGACCACGCCCCGTGCCGATGGTTCTGGGTCATGAAGCCTCCGGCGTCGTCGAGGAGGTCGGCCCTTATGTCGATGATCTCTCGCCCGGCGATCATGTGGTCTTCGTTTTCGTCCCGAGCTGCGGCCATTGCGCGCCCTGCTCGGAAGGTCGTCCCGCGCTGTGCGAGCCCGGTGCCGTTTCGAACGGCCATGGCGAATTGCTGGGTGGCACCAACCGGCTGCACTGGAAAGGAAAGAAGGTCCATCATCATGTGGGCGTCTCCTCCTTTGCCGAATATGCGACAGTTTCGCGCCGCTCATTGGTCAAGGTCGATTGTGACGTGCCGCTCGATATCGCGGGCCTGATCGGTTGTGCGGTGCTGACCGGGGCGGGCGCCGTTTTCAACACTGGCGATGTCAAGCCCGGCGGATCGACGGCAGTCATCGGGCTCGGCGGCGTCGGGCTCGCAGCCCTTATCGGTGCCGCCGCCGCGGGCGCCGAAACGATCGTCGCCGTCGACAGGCTCGATTCCAAGCTGGAGTTCGCAAAGGCATTGGGCGCGACCCACACCTTCAACGCCGATGATCCCGATGTCGTCGCCAAGGTCAGGGAGGCCACGAACGGTGGCGTCGAGGCGGCGATGGAGTTTGCCGGTTCGGTCAAGGCACTGGAATTCGGCTACGCCATCACCCGTCGTGGCGGTACCACGATCACCGCCGGCCTGCCCAATCCGAAGGCCATGCTGTCCCTGCCGGCCGTGACGCTGGTGGCCGAGGAGCGCACGCTGAAGGGCAGCTATATCGGTTCCGGCGTTCCTTCGCGGGATATTCCGCGGTTCCTTGGTCTCTACAAGCGCGGCAAGCTGCCGGTCGACAAACTTTTGACGCACCGCCTGAGGCTCGACGACATCAATGAAGGTTTTGACCGGCTGGCCGACGGTTCGGCTGTGCGCCAGATCGTCGAATTTGACTGATTTTCTTTGGCGCCGGTCCTTTTTGAGGCGCGGCAACCGTTGCTAGACATATGGAGTAACCGACATGGCCAGACCCGAAGGCATCACCGATTTTCTCTGCTTCATCGATGGCGAATGGGTCGCCGCGCAATCGGGCGAGACGTTCGAATCGCATGATCCGTTCACGGCGAAGGTCTGGGCCCGGATGCCGAAATGCGATGCGCGCGATGTCGACCGCGCCGTGTCGGCTGCCCGTCGCGCCTTCGATACGGGCGAATGGTCGACACTCAACGCCACCCAGCGCGGCCATCTGCTGCGGCGGCTTGGCGATCTCATTGCCCGCGATGCCGATCGTCTCGCCACGACCGAGGTGCGCGACAACGGCAAGCTGATTGCGGAGATGCGCGGTCAGGTCGGTTATATTCCGCAATGGTTTTATTATTTCGCCGGCATGGCCGACAAGATCGAGGGCGGTGTTCCCCCGATCGACAAGCCGGACATGTTCACCTACACCCGCCACGAGCCGGTGGGTGTGGTCGCCGCGATCACGCCGTGGAATTCACCGCTTCTGCTGCTGACGTGGAAAATGGCGCCAGCGCTGGCGGCCGGCTGCACCATGGTCATCAAGCCGTCCGAATTCACCTCCGCCTCGACGCTGGAACTGATGCGGCTGGTCGAGGAGGCCGGTTTCCCCAAGGGTGTCGTCAATGTCATCACCGGTTTCGGCCAGGATGTCGGCGAGGCGATCTCGACGCATAACGGTATCGACAAGATCGCCTTTACCGGCGGCGAAGTTTCCGGCCGCCGCATCGCACAGCAGGCGACCGGAAACTTCAAGCGACTGACGCTGGAGCTTGGCGGCAAGTCGGCCCAGCTCGTCTTTGCCGATGCCGTTCTCGACAATGCCGTCAAGGGCGTGGTCTCCGGTATCTTTGCCGCAACCGGCCAGACCTGCATCGCCGGCTCCAGGCTTCTCGTGCACGAAACGATTCACGACCAGTTTCTGGAGAAATTCCTGGATCTTGCCCGAACGGCCAGGATGGGCGACCCAATGGAGATGAGCACCCAGGTCGGCCCTGTGACGACCCAGCCGCAGTTCCAGCGGGTGCTGTCGATGATCGACATGGCGAAATCCGACGGAGCAACCGTGGCGATGGGTGGCAAACCGGCCGACCGGCCGGAATGCGGGGACGGCTGGTTTATCGAGCCGACCGTATTTTCCGGCGTCCGCAACGAAATGCGCATCGCACAGGAAGAGGTATTCGGCCCGGTGCTGTCGGTCATCAAATTCAGTGATGACGAGGAAGCCTACCACATCGCCAACGACACGCCCTACGGCCTTGCCGCCGGTGTCTGGACCTCCGACATGGGCCGCGCCTTTACCGCCGCCAAGCGGTTGCGCGCGGGTACGGTCTGGACCAACACCTACCGTGCGGTTTCCTACATGATGCCCTTCGGCGGCTTCAAGAATTCCGGCATCGGCCGCGAAAGCGGCCAGGACGCGATCTATGATTTCCTCGAAACCAAGAGCGTTTGGCTCGCCTTCAACAAGGATGTGCCAAACCCGTTCGTGATGCGGTAGTTGAGATCAGCAGCGAAATTGCAGCGTCTGTAGACAGGCCGCACCATCCCAGCGCCAGCACGAACATGGGTTTCGCGGGAACCCGATCGAAAACGCGCGGGCCTACCCGCCCATCTTCGTGGGGACTTCCTCCCCCGGGACGGGCGTGACATCAGGCGCTTCCTCCGGAACGACATCCGGCCCAGGTTCCTCAATCGGGCGTTCGGGAATATCGGGAAGCGAGTCCGGCGTCTCTCCCGGTGGGATCTCCTGAGGTTTCTTCGGGTCTTTCGGATCGTCGGTCATAGTGAGTTCCTTTCACATCGACCAACCGTGATAATCCAGGGAATGTTCCCTTCGCCGATCGGCAGGCATGACAAGCGCCAACGGGGAATGGATGTAGAAACGTATCAGCCTATCTTTCGATAGAAAGGGATCCGGTCGGCAGGGCTTGATCGGATCCGTCTCGCTCTTCCTGGATCCCAAAAGGCGCCTGCCTACAATCAAGGTGAACGTTTAGATCAGCGTGCGAGCCACACTCGTGACTCTCAAGACTGATTTATTGTCCTAGTCGATAACACCCACGCCCCGACTATATTGGGCCCTGCCTGCGTGGTTAAGGCATCGCGGGAAAGAGTGGCGGTCGTTGACCCGTGCAATCTAGAGGTCCAGCTTGACGTTGTCGCCAACGTCGGGTGTTGCGCCAGTTACAGCCGCTATCACCATTTTTACTGTCGCTACAATTTTTCCCGGACTATCCCATAGTTCAGCCTCATCAGGAACAACGGTGATCAGTCGAATTTCCGGATCCTCAGGCGTATCCCACCAAGCCTCGTCCGTCTTCTCCCAAAGCCGCTCGATCTTCGAGCGGTCATTGCTGACCGCTGCGTGCCCGGATACGGTCACGTACTTGTAGCCACTGTTGTCGCTCCACGCCATTGTGACTTTCGGAAACCGCTCAAGCTGAGCGTTCTTGGCGCCCTCTGCATTGACGAGAAAGTAGATGGCGTTTTCGGCGCGATGGACACGCGCTGAAAGAGGTCTGGCTCGGGAATACTCTCCATCCCACGTGACAAACATGCAGATGTCGATGTCCTTGGCGAGTTCCCATACACGATCTGCCGCTTCGGATTGATCGAGTTCGGACGTCTGTTCTTCGCGTTTCGACATGGAAAATCCTCGTTTGGTTCGGGTAAGCCAAACTCCAATGAGCCTGCGGACGTTCCAAGACTTCACGTTTATTCGTGTGAGGGGGCATGCCATCAGGGTTGACGAGCTTGCCGTAGGTCTGCCTTAAGCTGATTGATGGCAAAATCGGACGCGGCATCCTTGGCCGACAGAGGCGGAACTATGCCTTGTCGCGGAACCGGATCCTTGCGCCATCAGTCATCGAGGACGTCCTGACAATTGTGGGCAGGGGGATTAATATGATGAAAACCATCATGTTGTGTGCGATGGCAAGCATAAGGTCCTGCGGCTGAACGGAGGAAAGCCGTTTCGCGAACAAAAATTTGTCGCGGATGTGGAAGAGACCGGTTAGTTGATCGTCATAGTCGCAGCGCCGATACTGAAAGCATAATTCATGTCCGATCTCCTGAAGCGTTTTGCGTCCTACTACCGCCCGCACCGTGGCTTGTTTGCACTGGATTTCTCGTCCGCCGTCGTGGCGGGGCTTCTGGAGCTCGCCTTTCCGGTCGCTGTGACGCTGTTCATCGACCGCCTGCTGCCGACCGGCCAGCTCGACGTGATCGCGCTTGCCGCCGCGGGGCTGTTCCTGATCTACCTTTTCAGTGCCGGCCTGCAGGTCATCGTCACCTACTGGGGCCACATGCTGGGCGTGCGCATCGAGGCTGAGATGCGTCGCAAGGCCTTCGATCACTTGCAGAAGCTGTCCTTCGGCTATTTCGACAACCAGAAAACCGGCCATCTCGTGGCAAGGCTGACCAAGGATCTCGAGGAGATCGGAGAGGTCGCCCATCACGGACCGGAAGACCTCTTCATCGCCATCATGACGCTGATCGGCGCTTTCATCCTGATGCTCTGGGTGCATGTGCCGCTGGCGTTGATCACCGCCGTCATCGTGCCGCTGACGGCCTGGGTCACCACGCATTACGGTGCCCGCATGACCTCCACCTGGCACGCGCTCTATGGCCGTGTCGCCGATTTCAATGCCCGCATCGAGGAGAATGTCGGCGGCATCCGGGTCGTGCAGGCCTTCGCCAACGAGGACCACGAGCGCAAGCTGTTTGCCGAGAGCAACAAAAACTATCTCACGACCAAGATGCAGGCCTACAAGGTGATGGCGGCATCCGCCTCGCTGTCCTACCTCTCCATGCGCTTCGTGCAGGTCGTCGTGATGCTGGCTGGTGCCTGGTTCGTGGTGCATGGCGAGCTTTCGGCCGGTGGCTTCGTCGGGTTCCTGCTGCTCGTCAACGTGTTCTTCCGGCCGATCGACAAGATCAATTCGATCATCGAGACCTATCCGAAGGGTATTGCCGGCTTTACGCGCTATACGCAGTTCCTCGACACCGAGCCCGATATCCGTGACGGGGCGGATGCAAAAGAGGTGAGCCGTCTCAACGGCGATATCGAATACCGCGGCGTCGGCTTCGGCTACAGCGCCGACAAGGCGGTGTTCGATGGGCTCGATGTCTCGATCAAGGCTGGCGAGACCATCGCCTTCGTCGGTCCCTCGGGTGCCGGGAAGACGACGATCTGCTCGCTTTTGCCGCGGTTCTACGAGATTACATCCGGCACGATCGCCATCGATGGCGTCGATGTCAGAGACATGACGCTCCGGTCGTTGCGCTCCAATATCGGCATCGTGCAGCAGGATGTCTTTCTCTTTGCCGGCACGATTCGCGAGAACATCGCCTATGGTCGGCTCGATGCCACCGAGGCGGAAATTCTTGATGCGGCGAAACGCGCCCGCCTCGACGATGTGATCGCCAATCTAGCCGACGGGCTCGACACCATCATCGGCGAGCGCGGCGTGAAACTCTCGGGCGGCCAGAAGCAGCGTCTCGCCATCGCCCGCATCTTCCTGAAGAACCCGCCGATCCTGATTCTCGACGAGGCGACCTCGGCGCTCGACACGGAGACGGAGCGGGCGATCCAGCAGTCGCTGGCCGAGCTATCGGCCGGCCGTACCACGCTGGTCATCGCCCACCGGCTCGCCACCATCGCCAATGCCGATCGCATTCTCGTGGTCGATGACGGGCGCATCGTCGAGAGCGGCAATCATGCCGAGCTCATCGCCCGAAAGAATGGACGATATCGCAATCTCCAGGCGGCGCAGACGGAAGGCGGGTCTGTCCATCCCTTCCCGGTAAGGGGTTGATCACGCGGTGTTTGACTGCATCGGCATTGCGGGTTCGCCATTATCACGCTGAGGCCGGTTGAAGTACTCGACCGTCCGGTCAGGCCCTGCACGGGCACGAGGCGCTTGCTTTCGCGGGCCGCTTGACGCATGTGCAATGGGGTCTAGACGACGGCAATGCGGTGGATGGATGAAACCGAGCGGACTGAACGTACTGGTTATCGACGAGAATCGGATCCGGGCCGCTATCATCGAAGAAGGGCTGCGCGATGCCGGTTATGACCAGGTCACGGTCATCGATATCATGCACGGCCTCGCGCGCCGCATCGCCGACCTCAACCCCGATGTCATCGTCATCGACCTCGAAAACCCCAATCGCGATATGCTGGAAAGCATGTTCCAGCTTTCCCGCGCCGTAAAACGCCCCATTGCCATGTTTGTCGACAGATCAGACGAAGCCTCCATCGAGGCGGCGGTCGAGGCTGGCGTTTCGGCCTATATCGTCGACGGATTGAAGCAGGAGCGGGTGCGGCCGATCCTGAAAATGGCGATCAGCCGCTTCAATGCATTCTCCAGGCTCAACCGGGAACTCGAGGAAACGCGCGGCGAGCTTGAAAACCGTAAAGTGATCGATCGCGCCAAGGGGCTGCTGATGCGCTCGCGCGGGCTTTCGGAAGACGAGGCCTATGCGCTGCTGCGCCGCACGGCGATGAACCAGAACCGCAAGATCGTCGAGATCGCCCAGAGCCTCGTCACCGCGGCCAGCCTGCTCGATCCCGGAGGGACGCAATGACGACGCGCCACGCCATCACCGCCGGCTTC
This sequence comes from Shinella curvata, assembly GCF_022899935.1. Lineage (GTDB taxonomy): Bacteria > Pseudomonadota > Alphaproteobacteria > Rhizobiales > Rhizobiaceae > Shinella > Shinella curvata. The sequence goes on along the minus strand of NZ_JALJCJ010000006.1, from coordinate 388,999 downwards.
GTGCCGCTGCTCGACAGCGCGCTTCTGGTCGTCGCCCGCGAAATGGGCTTCGCCGAGGAGCAGGCGATCGACCTCACGCTGGTGCGCGAGCGTTCCTGGGCGAGCATCCGCGACCGGCTTGCCGTGCGCCATATCGACGTCGCGCATATCCTCGGGCCCATGCCGATCGCCGGCAATCTCGGCCTCAACGTTCCCGCCCCCGAGATGATCGTGCCGATGGCGCTCGGTCTCGGCGGCAATGCGGTGACGGTGTCGGCGGCGCTCTGGCACGCGATGGCGGAGCATGGCGCGACGATGGATCTTGATGCGCACAGGAATGGTGTGGCGCTGCGCAAGGCCATCGATGCTCGGAAAACGGCGCCGTTGCGCTTCGGTGTCGTGCATCCCTATTCCGGGCACAATTACGAACTGCGCTACTGGCTGGCGGCGAGTGGCATCGATCCGGATCGCGATATGGAGATCCTCGTGCTGCCGCCGCCCGATATGGGCGATGCGCTCGCCGGGAACGTCATCGACGGCTATTGCGCGGGCGAGCCCTGGAACACCTTTGGCGTGCTTCGCCGCGGCGGGCATCTTGCGACCGTCAAGGCGGCGATCTGGCGGTCGAGCCCGGAAAAAGTGCTTGGCGTCAATGCACGCTGGGGTGAGGCAAACCCGGAAGCGATGGCGGCGCTGCTGGTTGCCCTGCATCAGGCGTCGCTCTGGTGTGCCCGCCCGGACAATCACGAGGCGCTTGCGAAGCTTCTGGCAAAATCCGCCTATGTCGGGCGGGATGTGGAGCTGCTTCTGCCGGCGCTCGGGGGCAATTTGCCGGTCGGCGGCGGAGTGGTGCAGTCCATCAGCGATTTCTTTGTGCCGAACGCCAAGGCCGCAACCTTCCCCTGGAAGAGCCACGCTCTGTGGTTCTACACCCAGATGATCCGTTGGCGGCAGATCGAGCATACCGCCGAGCGCCAGCGCATCGCGGCGGAAACCTATCGGCCGGATCTCTACCGCGCCGCGCTGAAGGGGCTCGGGATAGCCATGCCGTCCGCAAGCGCCAAGGTCGAGGGCGCCTTGACCGCTGCGACGCCGGTCGGTTCATCCGGTGCCCTGACACTCGGGCCGGACGGGTTCTTCGATGGCGGGCGCTTCGACCCAGACGATGTGGAAGCCTATATCGCCTCCCAATCCACCGGTTGAATCCGGCGCTTAATTTATGCGCGCTGCACAAAATTGGCTTTGCGTTGCACAGAGTGAGAGCCGCCAGTCAGGTGTTCCGGGCTTATGTCTTATTTATTCTTTTTAAAACAATAACTTGAAAAACTGGCATGCCGATTGCTTTTAAGTGATTAGGCCTCAAGGCCACGAAATCGGCGTCCAACGACGGGCGCCTCACCAGCAAAGCCGCTGATCAGGATTCTGCGTGTACGGACGTGACCGTGCAGCATGTGCCTGGCCAGCGGCTTTTTGTTTTTCACCCCCAAGATGGAGCGGCACGACCTTGTCGGGCCTCGGAGAAGCCATGTCTGAGATCAAGCAGTCCTCATCCCCGCGCGAACCCGCCATCGCGCTCTGGATGTCCACCTTTGCCTTTACCATCTGTTTTGCCGTCTGGACGATCTTCGCGATCATCGGCATCCGCATCAAGGAAGACCTCGGCCTGTCGGAAGCGCAGTTCGGTCTTCTCGTCGGCACGCCGATCCTGACCGGGTCGTTGGTGCGCATCCTGCTTGGCGTCTGGACGCCGCGCTTCGGCGGCCGCCTCGTCTATACGCTGACCATGCTGGCGGCGGCGCTGTCGACGCTCCTGCTGTCGCATGCCACGACCTTCCCGCAGATGCTGCTTGCCGGTCTGGGCGTCGGGCTTGCCGGAGGCTCCTTCGCCGTGGGTGTTGCCTATGTCTCACCGTTCTTCCCGGCGGAAAAGCAGGGTACGGTGCTCGGCATCTTCGGAGCGGGCAATGTCGGTGCGGCGCTCACGAAATTCGTCGCGCCCTTCGTGCTGGTCGCGGCCGGCTGGCAGATGGTTGCGGAAATCTGGCCGGCTGCGCTGATCCTCACGGCCTGCCTCTTCTGGTTCACGACGAGCGACGATCCGGCTTTCAAGAGCCGTCGTGACGGCAAGGCGCCGAAGCGCAGCCTGCGGGAGGAATTTGCCCCCCTGAAGAAGGCCCAGGTCTGGCGTTTTTCGCTCTACTATTTCTTCGCTTTCGGCGGCTTCGTCGCTCTAGCGCTCTGGCTGCCGCGTTACCTCGTCGGCGTCTACGGCTTCGACATCGCCACCGCCGGCATGGTCGCTGCCGCCTATTCCATTCCCGGCAGCATTTTCCGCGCGCTTGGCGGCATGCTTTCGGACCGCAAGGGCGCTCGCTCCGTTATGTATTGCATGTTCGCGGTCTCGGCCGTCGCAACGCTCATCCTGGCGCTGCCATCAGGCATCACGCCCGCCGTCTTCATCGTCGTGGTCTTCGTGCTCGGCTTCGTCATGAGCCTCGGCAAGGCTGCCGTCTACAAGCATATCCCGGCCTATTATCCCGATAGCGTCGGCCCGGTCGGCGGCATCGTCGGCATGGTCGGTGGTCTCGGCGGCTTCATCCTGCCCATCGCCTTCGGTCTGCTTAAGGATGCGACGGGCCTCTGGTCGAGCTGTTTCCTGCTGCTCTTCGCCGTCGTCGCCGTCTCGCTGATCTGGATGCACCTCTCCATCCGCCAGATGGAGCGCCCCTCCGTCTCTGCCGTCGCAGCATAATCGCAAGGAAAGACTATGACCGAGAAACTCGTCATCATCGGCAATGGCATGGCGCCAGGGCGCATGCTGGAGCACCTCCTCGAAAAGGCCCCGGGCCAATACGCGGTCACCATTTTCAACGCCGAGCCGCGCGTCAACTACGACCGCATCATGCTCTCGCCGGTGCTGTCGGGCGAGAAGGATTATGAAGAGATCATCATCCATGGCGACGGCTGGTACATCAAGCACGGCATCACGCTCTACAAGGGCCACCGCATCGTCGCCATCGACCGCGATGCCAGGACGGTGACATCCGATCACGGCGTGACCGAGAGCTACGACAAGCTGGTTATCGCCACCGGCTCGGTGCCCTTCATCCTGCCGGTGCCGGGCAAGGACCTGCCCGGCGTCATCACCTACCGCGATCTCGATGACGTGCAGGCCATGCTGCTCGCCGCCCAGTCGCGCGAAAAGGCCGTCGTCATCGGTGGTGGCCTGCTCGGCCTCGAAGCCGCCGCCGGCCTTGCCGGTCGCGGCATGGATGTCACCGTGCTCCATGTCATGCCGACGCTGATGGACCGCCAGCTAGATCCGGCCGCCGGCTATCTGCTGCAGAAGGAACTGGAAGGGCGCGGTATCAAGGTCCTCTGCAAGGCCAATACCAGGGCCATTGTTGGCAACGGCAAGGTCGAGGGTATCGAACTGGAGGATGGCCGCATCATCCCGGCGACGCTGGTCGTCATGGCCGTCGGCATCCGTCCGAGCGTCGGACTTGCCAGGGAGGCAGGGCTCGCCATCAACCGCGGCATCGTTGTGGATCACGGCATGCAGACCTCCGACGGCAGCATCTGGGCACTCGGCGAATGCGCTGAGGTCGGCGGCATGGTCTATGGCCTCGTCGCACCGCTCTACGAAATGGCGCGTGTCGCGGCTTCGCATCTTGCCGGCGAGCAGGGTGCGAGCTTCGTGCATTCGGACACGCCGACCAAGCTGAAGGTGACGGGCATCGAGCTCTTTTCGCTCGGTGATTTCGCCGATGGCGACGATCGCGAGGAGATCGTGCTGCGCGATGCCTCGGCCGGCGTCTACAAGCGGCTGGTGCTGAAGGGCAACAAGATCATCGGCACGGTACTCTATGGCGAAACCGCCGATGGCGCCTGGTTCAATGATCTGAAGAAGAAGCAGACCGACATTTCCGAAATGCGCGAGACGCTGATCTTCGGCCAGGCCTATCAGGGGGGCGCTCCGCTGGACCCTATGGCGGCCGTTGCAGCCTTGCCGGATGATGCGGAAATCTGCGGCTGCAACGGCGTCTGCAAGGGCAGGATCGTCTCGACCATAACGGAAAAGGGCCTGACCGCGCTCGACGAGGTGCGCGCCCACACCAAGGCATCGGCCTCCTGCGGTTCCTGCACCGGCTTGGTCGAGCAGCTGATGACGCTGACGCTCGGTGACAGCTACAATCCCGCCGCCGTCCAGCCGATGTGCCGCTGCACCGACCTCGGCCATGACGATGTGCGCCGCCTGATCAAGGCGAAGGGGCTGAAGACCATTCCGGCGGTCATGCAGGAGCTGGAATGGAAGACCTCCTGCGGCTGCGCCAAGTGCCGCCCGGCGCTGAACTACTACCTCGTCTGTGACTGGCCGGACGACTATGCCGACGATTACCAGTCGCGCTTCATCAACGAGCGTGTGCACGCCAATATCCAGAAGGACGGCACCTATTCCGTCGTGCCGCGCATGTGGGGTGGGGTCACCAATTCCGGTGAACTGCGCGCCATCGCCGATGTGGTCGACAAGTTCGAGATTCCTCTGGTGAAGGTCACCGGCGGCCAGCGCATCGACCTGCTCGGCATCGAGAAGGAAGACCTGCCGGCCGTCTGGGCCGATCTCGGCAAGGCCGGCTTCATCTCGGGGCAGGCTTACGCGAAAGGCCTGCGTACGGTCAAAACCTGTGTCGGTTCCGACTGGTGCCGCTTCGGCACGCAGGATTCGACCGGTCTTGGCATCCGTATCGAAAAGTTCATGTGGGGCTCGTGGACGCCGGCCAAGCTGAAGCTCGCCGTCTCCGGCTGTCCGCGCAACTGCGCGGAAGCGACCTGCAAGGATATCGGCGTGATCTGCGTCGACAGCGGTTTCGAGATCCATTTCGCGGGTGCGGCGGGCCTCGACATCAAGGGTACGGAAGTGCTCGGCTTGGTGAAGAGCGAGGACGAGGCGCTGGAGCATATCGTGGCGCTGACGCAGATGTATCGCGAGCAGGCGCGTTATCTCGAGCGCATCTACAAATGGGCGAAACGCATTGGTCTCGATGAGATCCGCCGTCAGATCATCGGCGATGCCGGCAAGCGCAAGGCCTATTATGACCGTTTCGTCTTCTCCCAGAAATTCGCCCAGGTCGATCCCTGGTCGGAGCGTGTCTCCGGCAAGGACAAACATGAATTCCTGCCGATGGCGAGCATCGGCTACGGACAGGCAGCGGAATAGGAGCTCGGACATGAACTGGTTTGCCATCGGAAACATTGCCGACATTCCGCTGCGCGGCGCGCGCTGCGTGAAAACTCCGCAGGGCAAGATCGCCGTGTTCCGCACCGCGGAAAACGAGGTTTTTGCCATCGAGGACCATTGCCCGCACAAGGGCGGGCCACTCTCGCAAGGCATCGTCCATGCCAAGGCCGTGACCTGCCCGCTGCACAACTGGGTGATCTCGCTGGAGACCGGCAAGGCGCTCGGCGCGGACGAGGGTGCGGTGAAGACCATCGCGCTGAAGAATGACGGCGGCGCGCTGTTCATCGCGCTTGAAAGCCTGATGGTGGCGGCCGAATAGGATGGAACAGGCGGTCAAGACAACCTGCCCCTATTGTGGCGTCGGCTGCGGCGTCATCGCGACGGTTGGAGACGGCGGTGTCGTCTCCGTCAAGGGCGATCCGGACCATCCGTCGAACTACGGCCGGCTCTGCTCGAAGGGCTCGGCGCTTGCCGAGACGATTGATCTCGACGGCCGTATCCTGCATCCCGAGATCGGTGGCGAACCGGCGTCCTGGGACAGCGCGCTCGACCTTGTCGCGGCAAAGTTTTCCGCTGCGATTGCCGGGCACGGCCCCGAGTCCGTGGCGTTCTATGTCTCCGGCCAGCTGCTGACGGAGGATTACTACGTCGCCAACAAGCTGATGAAGGGTTTTTTCGGCTCGGCCAATATCGACACGAATTCCCGGCTCTGCATGTCCTCCTCCGTCGCCGGCCATCGCCGCGCCTTCGGCTCTGATACGGTGCCGGGGACCTACGAGGACCTGGAGCTTGCCGATCTCGTTATCCTGACCGGTTCCAACTTGGCCTGGTGCCATCCCGTGCTCTACCAACGCCTTGCCGCGGCCAAAGAGCGGCGTCCGGGCATGAAGGTCGTCGTCATCGATCCGCGCCGTACTATGACGGCCGATATCGCCGACCTGCACCTCGCCATCCGCCCCGATACGGATGTGGCGCTGTTCGTCGGCCTGTTTGCGCATCTCGTCTCGAACAATGCCGTCGACCAGAACTATGTGGCGGCGCATACGTCAGGTTTTGCCGAAGCCTTCGCGATGGCGGCGGGCGTTTCCTTTGGCGACGTGCTCGAACGGACTGGGCTTCCGGCCATGCAGCTTCGCGAATTCTACCGCCTGTTCACGACGACCAAGAAGATCGTGACCTGCTACAGCCAGGGCGTCAACCAGTCCTCGTCCGGAACCGACAAGGTCAACGCCATCCTCAATTGCCACCTCGCCACCGGCCGGATCGGAAAGCCGGGCATGGGGCCGTTCTCATTGACGGGGCAGCCCAACGCCATGGGCGGCCGCGAGGTCGGCGGGCTCGCCAACATGCTGGCCGCCCATATGGCCATCGAAAGCGCGGAGGACCGCGACCGGGTGCAGCGCTTCTGGGCCTCGCCCGTTATCGCGGAAAAGCCGGGCCTCAAGGCCGTCGATCTCTTTCAGGCCGTGGCGGACGGGCGCATCAAGGCGCTGTGGATCATGGCGACCAATCCCGTGGTCTCGATGCCCGATGCCGGTGCCGTCGAGGCTGCGATCAAGGCCTGTCACTTTGTCGTCGTCTCCGACATCCTGAAGGAGACGGACACAGCACGCCACGCCCATGTCCTGTTGCCGTCGCTTGGCTGGGGGGAGAAGAGCGGGACCGTCACCAATTCCGAGCGCCGCATTTCCCGCCAGCGCGCCTTCCTTGCAGCACCTGGTGCAGCGCGGGCGGATTGGTGGCAGCTCGCCGAAGTCGCACATCGCATGGGTTTTGCCGATGCTTTCGCCTATGAAACACCAGCGGAAATCTTCTCCGAACATGCCGCTCTCTCGGCCTTCGAGAACGCCGGAAGCCGGGATTTCGACATCGGCATCCATCAAGGCATCGGGCATCATACGTATGATGCGCTTACCCCCTTCCAATGGCCGCAGCCGGCGGGGCAGGTGAGCATGGAAACACGCTTCTTCGCCGATGGCGGTTTCTACCACGCGGATGGCAAGGCCCGTTTCATCGCCGTTGAGCCGGCAGAGACCGACCGCACCAATCCCGACTATCCTTTCACGCTGAACACTGGCCGTATCCGCGACCAGTGGCACACCATGACGCGCACGGGCAAAAGCGCACGCCTGTCGTCCCACATCGCCGAGCCCTTCGCCGAGCTGCATCCGCGTGATGCCATCGAGATCGGCGTCGGCAATGCCGGTCTGGTCGAGATCGAGAGCCCGCTGGGCAGCGCCGTGGTGCGTGCGTTGATCACCGAGCGCCAGGCGCGCGGCAGCATCTTCGCCCCCATGCACTGGAACGACCAGTTTGCCGCCAAGGCTCGTATCGATGCCGTTGTACCCTCCATCGTCGACCGTTTTTCCGGCCAGCCCGCCTCGAAGAATGTTGCCGTCGCTGCCCGCCGGTTCAAGGCGCAGCACTATGCTTTCGCCGTCTCGCAGGCGAAGCCGGCCATGCCGGATGCTGCCTACTGGGCGCTCGCCAAGGCCGACGGCGGCTGGCGGCTGGAACTGGCCTTTACCGCGCCGGCTGAACACTGGGCGGACTGGTGCCGCCGCACCTTCGCCATACCCGATGGTGTCGAGCCGCTCGGCTATGCGGATGCGCAGACCGGTGATGTCAGGCTCGCCTTCTTCGATGGTACGCGGCTTCTCGTCGCCTTTTTCCTGGCGCGTGAGCCCGTCGCTGTCGCCCGCAACTGGGCGATTGCGCAATTGACCGCCGAACACGCCAACCTGCGCAAGCGCTTCGCGCTCGTCGCCGGCCGTCCGGGCGCGGACAAGCCGGATCCCGGCGCCACCGTCTGTTCCTGCTTCGGCGTCGGCGTCAATCAGATCGTCGCCGCCGTGCGCGGCGGCTGCCATAGCGTCGAGGCCGTCGGCAAGGCGCTCAATGCCGGAACCAATTGCGGCTCCTGCCGCGCCGAGATCAGGGGGGTCGTCGATGGATGCCTTGCAGCCGCCGCGGAGTGAAGCCCGCATGGAGCCGCTCGCCAAGCTGCCCGTCTTCTGGACGTTGGAGGGCAGGCGCGTCGTTGTGGCCGGCGGCACGGATGCCGCGATGTGGAAGGCGGAACTGCTGGCCGCCTGCGGCGCCCGCGTCGATGTCTATGCAGAAACCTTCGGCGAGGCTTTCGAGGCGCTCTTCGCCCGCACGCCGGATCATCCCGCCGCGTGCCTGACGCGGCATGCCCGCTGCTGGACGCCGTCCGATCTCTCGGGCGCGGTGCTGGCGATCGGCGATTGCGAGGACGATGCGGGCACGTTCGCCGCGGCCGCCCGAGATGCGGGCGTGCCGGTCAACGTCATCGACAAACCGGCCTTCTGTCAGTTCCAATTCGGCTCCATCGTCAACCGCTCGCCCGTCGTCGTGGCGATCTCGACGGACGGTGCAGCACCGATCCTGGCGCAAACGATCCGCCGCAAGATTGAGACATTGCTGCCGCACAGCCTGAAAACCTGGGCGGCGTTGGCACATTCGCTGCGCGAGGCGGTCAACCTGCGCCTTGCGCCCGGCCCGCAGCGCCGTGCCTTCTGGGAGCGGTTTTCCGACCAGGCATTTTCGACGCTGGATACGCCGGAGGAGGGCGTCGGCGGGGTGCTTCTCGCTGATGCCGCAAGGCTCGCGGAAGCCCCCGCCATCGGTCGCGTGACGCTGGTTGGCGCGGGGCCGGGCGATGCGGAACTGCTGACGTTGAAGGCTGTGCGCGCGCTGCAGGCGGCTGACGTCATTCTTTTCGATGATCTCGTCTCTGCCGACGTGCTGGAACTCGCGCGGCGGGAGGCGAAACGCATGCTGGTCGGAAAACGTGGTGGCCGCGAGAGCTGCCGCCAGGAGGATATCAATACCCTGATGGTCAAGCTCGCCAAGGCCGGCAAACGCGTGGTGCGGCTGAAGTCCGGCGACCCCATGGTCTTCGGCCGGGCCGGCGAAGAGATTGCCCATCTCGACCGCGAAAACATCCCTGTCGATATCGTTCCCGGCATCACGGCGGCAAGCGCCATGGCCGCGCGCCTGGGGCTGTCGCTGACCCATCGCGACCACGCGCAATCGCTTCGTCTCGTTACGGGCCATTCCCGGCACGGCGGTCTGCCTGACAGTGTCGACTGGGTGCGCGTCGCGGATCGCCGCACCACCACGATCTTCTACATGGCCGGCCGAACGGCGTCGCGGATCGCTGAAAAACTCATCGAGCACGGCCTGCCGCCCACGACGCCTGTCGTCATCATGAGCGACATCAGTCGTCCCACGGAGCGCAGCTGGCGTGGTACGCTCTCAGCGCTAACCGAGGGCGTTGGGCAGATCGGATACGACAATCCGGTCCTGATCGCGGTTGGCGACGCGCTCGCCGCGCGGGATGCCCGCATCGCCACCAATGCCGGGCATCCCGCTTTCGAGACGGACAGGCGCAGTCTCTGCAAATAGCCTCGGTGATCGCCACCTGGACGGGGCGGCCGCGCGCTTTGGCTCGTGTGTATAAAAAGCACGAGCGTATGGCGCGCGTTCGCACGCTTCGCGCTATGCAGGTGTTACCGCGGGAACACTTTTGCGTTATTGGCCCGGTTAGCAATCACTACACGCGCATCAAGCGTAAGTTCCAATTCCGAGGAAGCCATGAGCTCAAAAACGATTTCCATCGCGCCGCTTCAGGCGCCTCTTTCCCTAGAAGCGCTTGCCGCCTACACCATCCCCGGTGTCGGCAACCAGACGGTCACCGGTACCGGCGCCAACAACTCCATCAGCACCGGTTCGGGCGATGACACGATCACCGGAGGGCTCGGCGCCGATACCATCAAAGCCGGAACGGGCGATGACGAAATCCGCAACCTGAGCGTGGCGGAACTTGCCGGTGACAAGATCGACGGCGGCCTCGGTTTCGACGAGCTTGAAATCAATTTCGGCGCCTCCACCAAGGGTGTGAGCTTCACCGCCTTCGATCCGATCATTTCCAAATCCGTGCTTGGCGCGACGATCCTCAATGTCGAAAGCTTCCGGCTGGAAGGCAGCAAATTTGCCGATACGTTCACCGGTGGTCGCTGGGACGACTGGTTCGAGGGCGGCGACGGCGGTGACACGCTGAGCGGCGGCATCGGCAAGGATTGGCTGTCGGGCGACAACGGCAACGACAAACTCTATGGCGGCAATGGCAACGACTCGCTTCTCGGCGGTGCGGGTGACGACTACATGTCGGGCGGATACGGCGTCGACTGGCTTTCGGCCGACGACGGAAACGATACGCTCTATGGTGGCGCCGGCGGCGACTACCTCTACGGTCACGACGGCAACGACAAGATTTATGGCGAATCCGGTGGCGATACGATCCAGGGCGGTCGCGGCCGCGATGTGATCGACGGCGGCAGCGGTGACGATTATCTCAGCGGCAATGGCGACGACGATACGGTTCTTGGTGGCGCAGGCAACGACGTGATCCTGCACAACATGGAGGCCTGGTGGGGCGAGGGCAAGGATATCCTGGATGGCGGTGCCGACATCGACGAGCTTTCGCTGAGCGGTGTTTCGGGCACGTTCACAGCCAAGGCATCCACGACGAAGCAGACGCTGTCGAACGGGACGACGATCGTCAATTTCGAGACTTATGACATCACCGGCTTGGAAACCGCCGACCGCTTCACCGGCTGGACCGGCAACGATACGCTTTCTGGCATGTCGGGCAACGACACGCTGATCGGTCTCGGCGGCAACGACCATCTGAATGGCGGTATGGGTGTCGATGTGCTCGATGGCGGCGACGGCGACGACCTTCTGATCGTCGGCAGCGGCGGCAAGGATACGATCAAGGGTGGCAAGGGGTTCGACACCGTGTGGGTCGATCGCGGCGACATCACGACGAACCTCACCTTCAGCGTTTCCGGCGCAACGGCAAAGCTTTCCGACGGGACCGTCATTACCGATGCCGAAAGCTTCACGATCGAAACGGGCAGCGGCAATGACGTGCTATCGGCCGGCACGGCCGGCCATGTCGATTTCGATGCCGGCAGCGGCAACAACACCATGACCGGCGGCAAGGGCGACGACCAGTTCTACTCGACCACCGGCGACGACAAGGTGACCGGCGGCGACGGCAATGATCGCATCATCGACGCCGGTGGGGCCAACCGTCTCGATGGCGGCAACGGTCACGACAATATTTCCGCGGATGCCCGCACGGGCACGGGCCTGACGACGATCATCGGCGGCGCCGGCGACGATATCGTCACCATCAACAATGCAAGCGGCTCCGTCGCCGGGCGCTATGTCGCAGACGGCGGGTCGGGTACGGATACGCTCTGGATCAACCGTTACGACAGCACGAAGAACCTCTCCTTCACCCTTTCGGCCAATGCGACGATGGTCAACGGCGACGTCACGGCCAAAGGTTTCGAGCGCGTGCATATCTCGGCCGGCCAGGGCAACGATACGATCACGGCGGGTAGCCTCAACGACTACATCAACGGCATGGCCGGCAACGATACGCTCAAGGGGCTCGGCGGCGATGACGAGCTGATAGGCTGGTACGGCGCCGACACGATCAACGGCGGCGACGGCAACGATATCATCTGGGGCAGTGGGGGTATCAAGGATACCCATCGCGACCGGCTCTACGGTGAAAACGGCAACGACGTCCTCCACATGAACGCCGGCGACTACGCCTCCGGCGGTTCAGGTGCCGACCGTGTGGTCATCGACTTCTCCGAAGAGACGTTCAACGCCTCCTTCGTCTTTTCCAAAGGATTGGTCCAGATCAACGCGAACACCGCCTTCACCGGCATGGAAGCGCTCGACTACATGGGCAGCGCCGGCAGTGACACGGTGACCGCGAGTGGCGAAGAGGATTATCTCGACGGAGCGGCCGGCAACGATACGCTGCGGGGCGGAGCGGCCGATGACTATCTCATCGACGGCAAGGGCAACGACAAGCTCTATGGCGACGCCGGAAACGACGAATTCGTCCGCCACTCGGACGAGACCGGCAAAGACTATTTCAATGGCGGTGCGGGCATCGACACCCTGGAGTTCAATATCGTCTCCGACCAGTCCGTCATTCTCGACCTCGCCGACAATACGAAGAACGGTGGCGTGGCGACGGGCCTCAGCCTGGAGAGTATCGAGAATGTCATCGGCCGCAACAGCGACGACACCATCCTCGGCAGCAGCGTCGCGAACTATCTGCAAGGCGGTCTTGGCGACGACAAGCTGGACGGCCGTGCCGGCAACGACAAGCTGGAGGGGGGTGGCCATGGTGACACGCTGACGGGTGGTGCCGGTCTCGACCAGTTCATCTACGCTTCAGGCGAAGCGGTCGGTTCGGGCGATTTCATCACCGACTTCAAGCGCGGCGAGGACAAGCTCGCCATCGACAATGATGTCTTCGGCTTTTCCAAGCTCGTGCTCTATTCCGGCAACGACCTGAAGGCGACCGGCGCGGCGGCGCAGTTCTTCTTCGAAAAGGACAACGGCCGCCTCTGGTATGACGCCGACGGTACCGGCAACGAGGCCGACGCCGTCCTTGTCGCCACGCTCGACAAGGTGACGACGCTTTCGACTTCGGATTTCCTGCTGATCTGATCGTTCGTTCCATACACGGGTTTGCCAGACCGGTCGCCGATCTCTCGGCGGCCGGTTTTCGTTTGAGCGGTACCCGTCCAATCTTTGTGTTTGACACAAGAATGAATCTCTATTGTATTCTGTATTGTATATTATCCGGCACCCACGGCCGAGGCCAGGGTTGCGTAAACCTGGAGGCTGTGATGACCAGCGCAAGTGCATTCGCGACAGCAAGACCGCCGGAGCCGGCGACCGCCGTTCTGGATGTTCGCGGCTTGCGGATCGAGTTTCCCATCCGCGCGAAGGCACTCGTTGCCATCGACGCCGTATCCTTTTCGATCGGGCGCGGCGAAATCCTCGGCGTCGTCGGCGAATCCGGTGCCGGCAAGTCGCTGACGGGTAGCGCGCTCATCGGCCTCTTGGAAGCACCGGGGCGGATTGCAGCGGGCACCATTCACCTCGCTGGCGAGCGCATCGACAACCTGCCCGAAAAGGAACAGCGTCGGCTGCGCGGGAAACGCATCGGCGCCATATTTCAGGACCCGTTGACCAGTCTCGATCCATTGTTCACCGTCGGGCGGCAACTGACCGAGACGATCCGCACGCATTTCCCGGCGATGTCCTCTGCTCAAGCGCGTCAACGGGCCATCGAACTCCTCGCTGAAGTCGGCATTGCGGATCCATCCACGCGGTTCAACCAGTATCCGCACCAGTTTTCCGGCGGCATGCGCCAGCGCATCGTCATTGCCCTGGCGCTGGCGGGGGAGCCGGAACTGATCATTGCGGACGAGCCCACGACGGCACTCGACGTTTCCATTCAGGCCCAGATCCTTGCGCTGCTGAAGCGTCTGGCAAGGACCCGCGATACCGCGATCATGCTGGTCACGCACGATATGGGCGTGATCGCCGAGGTCGCCGACCGGGTGGCGGTGATGTATGCCGGCCGACTCGTGGAAATCGGGCCTGTCGAGGATGTCGTGCGGCGCGCCAATCATCCCTACACGGCTGGCCTCATGGCCTCCATTCCGCCCCTCAGCCGCCAGCCGGAGCGGCTCGCCCAGATCAGCGGCTCCATGCCTCGCCTCGGCAGCTGGCCGACGGGCTGTACCTTCCATCCGCGCTGTACGAAGGCCGGGCCTCGTTGCCGTACCGAGACGCCGGTGCTGAAGCCGGCTGGCGATACGGAGGCATCCTGCTTCCTGCACCAGGGTGGCGTGGAAGGATGACATATCCATAATTGTACACAATAGGTGGAAATTTAGAGTACAAATATGTGGACTATCCAAAAGGCTTGTGAAACTATGCTGATGCCCGAGCTTCCTCGGGTAGCGAGGCGGACGGGCATGGCGCGGACACGCTCGCTGATCGGCAACATTCAATCCTGCGATGTCGGCGAGTGAATAAAACAAGACCATCCCTTTGAGGGGGACCACTGGCCGGGAAGCGCATAAAGCTGGGAGTAGCTTATGAACCGCTATCTGAAAGTCCTTTTGGCCGCGTCCTGTGCCGTCGTTGTGACGGGGGCCGCGAATGCCAACACGCTTCGTTTCGCCGAGGCGCAAGAAATCAGCTCCATGGATCCGCACGCCGCGCGCGACGATTTCACGCTCAGCCTGCTCTCCAACGTTTATGAAGGCCTGGTGCGCTGGAATGCCGAGCTGAAGCTCGAGCCGGCGCTTGCCGAAAGCTGGGAAGCGATCTCCGATACCAAGTGGAAGTTCAATCTCCGCAAGAATGTGAAGTTCCACAACGGCAACCCGTTCACCGCCGACGATGTCATTTTCTCTTTCGTGCGCGCCGGCTCGCCGGGTTCGCCCTTCGCCGGTCTGCTGGAGCCGGTCAAGGAGATCACCAAGATCGACGACCACACGATCGAGGTGACGCTGAAGCGCAAATACGCCCTCCTGCTCAACGACTTTGCCGGCTGGTACATTCTCGACAAAGAGTTCCAGGAATCGGTGGGTGCCGACAAGCCGATCGACCTTTCCACCAATACGGGCGGCGCGATGAGCACGCAGGGTGTCGGTACCGGACCCTTCAAGCTTTCCGAACGCCAACCCGACATCCGCACCGTCCTCGTCAAGAATCCGGACTGGTGGGACAAGCCGCAGCACAATCTCGATGAGATCGCCTATACGCCGATCGCCAATGCCGCGACGCGCGTCGCAGCGCTGCTGTCGGGCGAAGTGGATTTCATCCGCAACGCGCCCTCGCAGGATATCGAGCGCATCGAGGCGACCCCGGGCATGAAGGTGATGCGCGCGCCGCACCTGCGCAACATCTTCTTCGGCATGGACCAGCAGAGCAAGACGCTGGAAGGCAGCGGTGTGGAGGGCAATCCGCTCGCCGACATGCGTGTGCGCAAGGCGATCTACCAGGCCATCGACATCGAGGGCATCAAGCGGTCCATCATGCGCGGCAACAGCCGCCCGACGGCGCTGCCGCTGGCCCCCGAACTGCCTTTCTATGATGCCAGCCTCGACGAGCGTTTCCCCTTCGACATCGAAGCGTCGAAAGCACTCCTTGCGGAGGCAGGCTACAAGGACGGCTTCAACCTGCCGATGGATTGCCCCGCGGGCTCGTTCATCAACGATGAGCGCATCTGCCAGGCGGTGGTCGGCATGCTGGCCAAGGTCGGCATCAAGGCGCAGCTCAACATGCATACGCCCGTTCAGTTCGACACCGAACTTCCGGCCGGCAAATATGCCTTCTACATGCTCGGCTGGGCCGGTCTTCCGACCATCGATGCCTACAATATCATGTCGGCGACCTTCCACACGCCGACTGGCGATCTCGGCGCCTGGAACCCGAAGGGCTATTCCAACAAGCATGTCGACGAGCTGATCGTGAAGATCGGCACGGAATACGACCCGGCCAAGCGCCAGGAGATGATCTCGGAGGTGGTGAAGATCCATCGCGACGAGGTCGGCAAGATCATGCTGCACCAGCAGTTCCTGACCTGGGGCATGAGCGACAAGGTCAATGCCATCGTGCCGGCCGATGAGTACACCCGCTTCTGGTACTACACGATGAAGTGACGCCACCGCTGGACGGCGCAGACCCGCGCCGTCCTCTCTTCTCCGCGAGAGGCTGCGATGATTTCCTTGCTCGCCACCCGGCTCACCAGCGTCGTTCTCGTCATGCTGGTCGTCTCGGGTCTGTCATTCTGTGTTTTCAATTTCCTTGGCGATCCCGTGAACAACATTCTCGGGGTGAACGCCACGCTGGAACAGCGCGAGGAGCTGCGCGTCGCACTCGGGCTCGACCAGCCGACGATCGTGCAGTTCTGGCGCTTCGTCGAGCGGGCGGCTGTCGGTGACTTCGGCGTTTCCTATCGCAACCGGCAGCCGGTGATCGACCTGATGCTGGTGCGGCTGCCGGCCACGTTGGAGCTTGTGCTGGCAGCCACCCTGACGGCGCTTCTCGTCGGCATTCCCATGGGCATCTATACGGCGCTTCGTCCGAGGGGCCTGCTCAGCCGGGTCGTGCAGCTCGTTTCCCTGCTCGGCATCTCCATGCCGCAGTTTCTGATCGGCATGCTGCTGATCCTCGTCTTCTCGGTGGAATTGCGCTGGCTTTCAGCCTTCGGGAGAGGGGAGACGGTGCAGATCGGCTGGTGGACGACCGGACTCCTGACAACGAGCGGGCTGAAGGCGCTGATCATGCCGACGATCACGCTCGCGGTCTTCCAGATCTCCATGATCATGCGCCTCGTCCGTGGCGAGATGCTGGAGGTGTTCCGGGCCGATTTCATCAAGTTCACCCGCGCACGCGGCCTTTCCGACCGGGCGGTCTATCTTACGCATGCGCTGCGCAACAGCCTGCTGCCCGTCATCACGGTCGTCGGCCTGCAGGTCGGTTCGCTGATCGCCTTCGCCATCGTGGTTGAAGCCGTCTTCCAATGGCCGGGCATGGGACTTCTCATTCTGCAGGCGATCGAATTCGCGGACTTCCCCGTCATGGCCGCCTATCTCGCCTTCGTTGGCTTCAGTTTCGTGACGATCAACCTGATCGTCGACATGACCTATCTTCTCGTCGATCCGAGGATGCGCGTGAAATGACCCGATTGACCGGACTCCTCAAAGACTGGGCGGCGAGCGATTTCGCCTGGCGTTTCCGTACCTCGCCTCCGGTGATTTTCGCGACCGTCGTGTTCCTGGCGCTGGTCTTCTGCGCGGCGGCCGCCAACTGGATCGCGCCGCACAACCCCTTCGATCCGGCCACGCTCGACATCATGGATTCGCGCCTGCCGCCGGTCTGGTCGGACGGCGGAACGGCAAAATACCTGCTCGGCACCGACGAGCAGGGCCGCGATATCCTGTCGTCGATCTTCTACGGCATGCGCATCTCGCTGCTGGTCGGCCTTGCCGCGGTGCTGTTTTCGGTGACAATCGGTGTGCTGCTCGGTCTTGCCGCCGGCTATTTCGGCGGCTGGGTCGATGCGGTCATCATGCGTCTCGGCGATATCCAGCTGAGCTTCCCGACGATCATGATCGCCTTCTTCATCGACGGCGTCGCCAAGATCGTCATGCCGGTCGCCATGCGTGAGGAGATGCGGTTCTACGTCGTGATCCTTGCCATCGGCGTTGCCGACTGGGTGCAGTTCGCCCGCACCGTGCGCGCGTCCACGATGGTGGAGCGACGCAAGGACTATGTTGCGGCGGCCCGCATCAGCAAGGTCGGCGGCGCGCGCATTGTGCTCACCCATATCCTGCCCAACACGATCGGTCCGGTACTGGTGCTGGCGACGCTCGGTCTCGGCGTTGCGATTCTCACGGAAGCCATCCTGTCTTTCCTCGGCCTCGGCATGCCGCCGGCGCAACCCTCTCTCGGCACGCTCATCCGCGCCGGCAATGACCTTCTGCTCTCAGGCGAGTGGTGGATTTCGCTCTTCCCCGGCGCTGCCCTCGTCCTTCTTGTCCTGTCCGTGAACATGGTCGGCGATTGGCTGCGCGATGTTCTGAACCCTCGCCTGCGCTGATATCAGGAATGTTTCGATGACCGATCTGCTTGTAACAAACGTCCGCCCCGATGCCGGGCAAACCGCCGATATCCTGATCAAGGCCGGCCGCATCGCCGCCATCGGGAAAAACCTGCCGCGCGAGGCCGGGATCCCGGTGCATGACGGGCGCAATGCCGTCGCCATCGCCCCTTTCGTCGAGCCGCATGTTCATCTCGACAAGATCCTTTGGGGCCTGCCATGGCACAGTATCAACGTGCCGCCGTCGCTGCGCGCCATGATCGACAACGAGGTGGATATCCGCAAGAATCTGCCCTGGGATGTCGAGGAGCGTGCGGGCAATCTCATGCGCCAGTGCGTCGCCATGGGATCGACCCATATCCGTAGCCATGTCGACATCTCCACCGGTTACAAGCTCGACAACCTGCATGGCGTGCTGAAGGCCTGGGAGAAGACGAAGCATGCCGTCGGCCTGGAGCTCGTTGCCTTCCCGCAGCTCGGCATGATGATCGATCCCGGTACGGCCGATCTGATGGAGGCTGCGCTCGACGAGGGCGCCTCCGTCATCGGCGGCATCGACCCGGCCAATATCGACGGCGATCCGAAAGGGCATCTCGACACGATCTTCGCGATCGCCGACCGCAAGGGCGCCAAGATCGACATCCATCTGCACGAAATGGGCGAACTCGGCCTGTCCGAGCTGAAGATGATCGCCGAACGCACCAAGGCATTGGGGATGCAGAACCGCGTCGTCGTCAGCCACGCCTTCTGCCTCGGCGACGGGCCGGCGGACCAGGTGGATGCGATGATCGACACGCTTGCCGAGGCGGGTATCGGGATCATCTCGGCGGTGCCGGGCGAGATCAATTTCCCGCCGATGTTCGAACTGGCGCAGCGTGGCATGCGCTGCGCGGTCGCCTCGGATTCCCTGCGCGACACCTGGAACCCGCACGGCAATGGCGACATGCTGGAGCGCTGCTGGTTGCTCTCCTACCGGTCCTACTGCCGCACCGACGAGGAGCTGGTCGCCGCTCTCGACATGGGCACCGGCCGTGGCGCTGCTTTGCTGGAACTCGAAGGCCATGGCCTTGATGTCGGTTGCGAGGGTAGCCTGGTGCTGATCGAGGGTGAGAACCGGGCGCAGATCCTCGTTGACCGGCCGAAGCGCAGCCTCGTGGTTAAACGCGGCCGCATCGTCGCGCGCGATGGCGCCTGGGTGGAGTGATGTCATGGGGAAAGCCGCCGACACCGCATTGATCAAGGTCGTCAATCTCGGCAAGAGCTTTGATGTTTCCGAACCCTTCCTGCAGCGCGTCGTCACGCGTTCTGGGCGCAAAATCGTCAACGCCGTCGACGGCGTCAGCTTTTCCATCGAGCGCGGCACGACCTTCTCGATCGTCGGCGAGTCCGGCTGCGGCAAGTCGACCATCACCCGTCTCGTCGCCGGCCTCGACCGGCCGACAGCGGGCGAGATCGCCTTCAATACGCCGGATGCCGCACCGGTGCGCCTGCAGATGGTGTTTCAGGACCCGATCGGCAGCCTCAACCCGCGCTGGCGCATCGGCCGCAGCATCGCCGAGCCGATGGATCGGACGATGGATGGCAACGCGCGACGTGAACGCGTTGGCGAGTTGCTGAAGACAGTCGGGCTCGCGCCGGCCGATGCCGGAAAATACCCCCACGAATTTTCTGGTGGCCAGCGCCAGCGGATCTCGATTGCCCGGGCGCTCGCGGCGGATGCCGAGCTTCTGCTGCTCGACGAGCCGACCTCGGCACTTGACGTCTCCGTGCAGTCGCAGGTGCTGAACCTGTTGAAGGATCTGCAGGAACGGCTCGGCCTTACCTATCTCTTCATCAGTCACAACCTCTCCGTCGTGCGCTTCCTGACCGACCGCATCGGCGTGATGTATCTCGGACGACTGGTGGAGGAGGGATCGGGGCAGGCTGTTTTCGACACCCCGCAACACCCCTATACGAAGCTTCTGCTCGAAACGATCCCCGACATGGAAAACCCCAAACGCGACCGCGCGCCGCTGACCGGGGACCTGCCGAGCCCGCTGAAGCCGCCATCGGGCTGCGTCTTCCATCCGCGCTGTCCGCTGGCCATGGAGGTCTGTTCGACCGTACGGCCCGAATTGCAGGTGGTGGAGAACGGTTCGAACGTCGCCTGTCATGCTGTAGCGCAAGGCGCGGCCATGGCCGCGCCGGTCAATCGCTACGCTGTTGTCTGACCACTCATCAGATCGGGAATTGCAGTCGGTCGCAGGGAATATCACCGGTCACGACATTGTCTGCGGAAGTGACCTGGAAAACTATTTCGCGGTTGTCCTCGTGACGGCCCTCACGCGTGGTCAGATGCTGGAGGTGATGCGCGAAGACTGCATCTGAGCAGCCTGCGCCAACCGGCTTTCGGAGCGTCGGGTGGCCTGGGAACATGGCATGCGCGCGGCGTCATTGTCATTGCCAATATCGTGCTCGACCTGCTTTACGTGCTGCTTGACCCGCGAGTCCGTTGAGGAAAGTCCATGATCGTCTCCGAATACACCATCCCCGGCCTGCATGTGCGCGACCATATCGTGACCGTGCCGCTCGACTGGAGCAACCCCGAAGGCAGGACAATCGAGTTCTTCGCTCGGGAGGTCGTCGATCCCGTCCGCAAGGACGAGGCGTTGCCGCTGCTCTGCTTCCTGCAGGGCGGGCCGGGCGGTAAGTCACCGCGCCCGACGAAAAACAGCCCGCCCTGGCTCGCCAAGGCGCTGAAGACCCATCGCATCATCCTGCCCGACCAACGCGGCACCGGACGCTCAACACCCGTCGACGCCGCGACGATTGCGGGCTTCGATGGCGAGGCGGGCGCCGACTATCTCGCATGCTTCCGCGCTGATTCCATCGTCGACGACCTCGAACATCTGCGCAAGACCGCCTTTGGCAACGCGCGCTGGCAGACGCTCGGCCAGAGCTATGGCGGCTTCCTGACGCTGACCTATCTCAGCCGTGCGCCGGATGGTCTTTCCGCCTGCTACATTGCGGGTGGTCTTCCCAGCATCGACCCCTCGGCCGATACGGTCTACCGTCGCACCTATCCGCGCGTTCGTGCCAAGAACGACCTGTTCTACAAGCGCTATCCGGACGACAGGGCGCTGGTTGCCCGCATCGCCGATTTCATCGATGCCAACCGGGTGACGCTGCCCGATGGCGACCGCCTCTCGGTTCGCCGATTCCAGAGCCTCGGCCTG
Organism: Shinella curvata; assembly: GCF_022899935.1. Classification (GTDB taxonomy): domain Bacteria; phylum Pseudomonadota; class Alphaproteobacteria; order Rhizobiales; family Rhizobiaceae; genus Shinella; species Shinella curvata. The sequence goes on along the minus strand of NZ_JALJCJ010000006.1, from coordinate 368,034 downwards.
GATTTCGGTATGGGACCGGGTTTCGAAAACGTCCATTGGCTGCTCGATGAGGCCTTCGCCGCGCCGGATCGCCTGTCCGACCAGTTCCTCGGCACGCTCATGCATCTGACCGCCTATAGCGGCAATCCGCTGTTTGCCGCGATCCACGAGGCGATCTACGGGCAAGGCGAGGGGGCGACGTCGTGGTCGGCCGAGCGGCTGCTTTCCGAGTTCCCGGAATTCGACGCCAGAGCGCGACCGCTGCTCTTTACCGGCGAGATGATCTATCCCTCGATGTTCGAGGAGGTCGCGCTGTTGAAGCCTTTCCGCGCCGCCGCTGAGGCGCTCGCCCGCCGCCCGCGCCACAGCTATCTCTATGACAAGGCCCGCCTTGCCAGAAATGCCGTGCCGGTTTCGGCGATCGTCTATCATGACGACATGTATGTCGATGCGGGCCTGTCGCTCGAGACGTCCCGTGCCGTCGGCAATGTCGACGTCTGGATCACCAACGAATTCGAGCATGACGGCATCCGCCAATCCGGCGGGGTTTTCGAACGGCTCGTCGCAATGGTGGCCGAAAAAGGCGGCCCGCTGAAAGCAGGCCGCTAGACGAAAACGAATGACATGATCAAGACCGACCGTGCGCCGGTTCTCTCGGACCGCTATGCGTGGGGGGAGGCGCTCGTGAAGCGGAAGAGGAACCTCATGGCGGGCTGGTTCGTTCGACGGCGCTGGCGATGAAAACCGCCTTGAGGTGCTCGGCGGCCGGGGAAAGACTGTGGTGAAGGCGTTGTAGAAGCGAAACGTCGCGCATGACGTGGGGGTCGGCGAGATCCACGGTCGTGACCCGCACGGCGGAAGCAAGCTGGCTGGAATTCTCCGGAAGCACGGCGACGCCCATTCCGGCGGCGATCATGCTGATGGCGGTGGTCGAGAAGCGAACCTCGTATTTCGGCCGATAGTTCGGCACGACGCGCAGCAGGTTGTGCTCAACAATGTTGCGCAGCGGATTGGCGGCGGCGAGCGTGATCAGGTTTTCGTCCTGCAACTCGCTCCAGCGCACGGATTTGCGTTTGGCAAACCGATGGTCCTCGCGGCAAAAGAGCATCAGCTTGTCGCGAAGAAGCGGGGTTGCCGCGATCTCGGGATCGTCCTCCGACAGCGTGCCGATGGCCATGTCCACTTCGTTGCGCTTCAGTGCGGGGCTTATCTGCTCTTCCGGCATGTCGCGAATGTTGACGGAGATTTCCGGATACATGCGCAGGAACCGCGCGATGATCGGCGGCACGATGGTGGCGGCGAGCACGATGGCGGCGGCAATCGTCACCTGGCCGCGTTTCAGAGAGGCGTTGTCGCGCACATCGCCGACGGCAAGCTCCAGATCTTTCAGGATCTTTCGTGCCTGCGGCAGGAATTCCTGACCGACGAGGGTGAGCGAGACCATGCGTGTGTGCCGGTCGAACAGGCGCACGCCGATCTCCGATTCCAGGTCGCGGATCAGGATGCTGACCGCCGACTGGGTGAGGTGAAGGTTGCGGGCGGCAAGATTGAACTGGCCGAGTTCGGCCACTGCGATGAAGGCCCGGAGTTGCCGCAGAGTGATGTTCATGGACACGCGGCCCTCCTGTTATGCGGTCTTCATCAAACCCTGCCGCTTCTATCCTGTCTAGCCGGCAAGTGCTGGTTGTTCTGTCTGGCCGGCCATCAGCAATCCGAGCTCGTCGAGGCGGGTGCGGTCCGGTGGCAAGTCTCCGAGGATTTCGCCATGAAACATCACGAGAATACGGTCGCAGATCGCGAAGAGCTCTTCGAGTTCCGTCGAGATGAGCAGGATGGCGCGGCCGCTGTCCCGCTGTTTCAGCATCTCCTCCATAACGAACTCCATGGCGCCGATGTCGATGCCGCGGGCGAGCTGGTTGACGAGAATGAAATCCGGGTTGCGGGCAAGTTCGCGCGCCACGACCAGCTTCTGCTGGTTGCCGCCGGAAAGTGCGCCGATCGCCTGGTTCTCGTCCCGGCTCTTTACGCGGAAGCGTTTGATAAGGTCGCGGGTATGCTCGCCGATCACCCGGCGGTTCAGCATGCCGCGGCTGGCGAAGGGTTTCTGGTCGTAGCGTTGGAGAACGGTATTTTCGCTGAGCGACATCGAGACGACGATGCCGTGTTTATGCCGGTCCTCCGGGATGTGGGAAAAGCTGCTGGCATTGATACGGGCGGGGTCGAGGCCGGTGATATCCTTGCCGTTCAGCATCACGCGGCCACTGTCGACCGGAAGCAGGCCGGCAAGCGCCAGCGACAGCTCCGTCTGGCCGTTGCCGGAGACGCCGGCAATGCCGACGATCTCGCCGGCCCGCACATCGAGGCTCACGCGGCGCACGGCGGGAAGGCCGGTCTCCGCGCGGCAGGTCATGTTTTCGACCGACAGCACGATGCGGCCGGGCGGCTCGGGACTGCGCGGCAGTTCCATGCGAACGTCGCGGCCGACCATCATGCGGGCAAGTTCGCGGGCATTGGTCTCGCCGACATTGACGGTGTGCACCACGCGGCCGTCGCGCATGACGCTGATGCGGTTGCTGACGCGCATCACCTCGTCCAGCTTGTGCGAGATGAAGACGACGGTCTTGCCGTCCTTTACGAGGTCGCCCATCAGCGAGAGCAGCCGGTCGGTCTCCTGCGGCGTGAGCACCGCGGTCGGCTCGTCGAGGATGAGCAGGTCGATGCCGTGGAAGAGCACTTTCAGGATTTCGACGCGCTGCTGCTCGCCGACCGAGAGGTCCTCGATGATGGCGTCCGGCCGAACGTCGAGGGCGTAGCGGTCGGAGAGTTCGCGGATCCTCGCATGGACCTTGTCCATGTCGTTGATGACCCGCAGCGCCGAGCCCTGGCCGAGGATGTAGTTCTCCGCGACCGTGAGATTCGGCACGAGCATGAAGTGCTGGTGAACCATGCCGATGCGCTGGCGGATCGCCTCGCGCGGGCTGTTGAATCGCACGGACTGGCCCTTGAAGACGATTTCGCCCTCGTCGGGCCGAACCATGCCGCAGATCATGCTCATCAGCACGCTCTTGCCCGCACCGTTCTCGCCGAGCAGCGAGTGGATCTCGCCCTCTTCGATCTCAAGCGAGACGCCGTCGCTGGCGATGATCGGGCCGAAGCGCTTGCGGATATTGTCGATGCGCAGGAAGGGTTTCTGGGACATGTCCGTTACCTCATCTCGTAGGGCTGGCCGAGCTTGCTGGGAGCAGCGCCTTTGCCGCGGAGCACGACGAGCGTGATGATCGTCATGATGTAGGGAAGCGCCTGCAGGACCTGGTAGGGCACAATGATGGACGCCTGCGCCTGGAGCATGAGCTGCAAGGCATAGAACAGGCCGAAGAGCAGCGAGACGAAGAAGGCGCCGATCGGCGACCATCGTGCGAAGACAACCACGGCCAGCACGATGAAGCCCCGGCCTGACGTGATCCCCTCGACGAACTGGTTTGAATGGCCGAGCGTCAGGAAGGCGCCACCGAGGCCGGCAAGTCCGGTTCCGACCATGACTGCGCCGTAGCGATAGGCCGCGACATTGCGGCCGGCGACATCGACAGCCTTCGGATGTTCACCGACGGCCCGCAGCGTAAGCCCGAAGGAGGTGCGAAACAGAACGAGGCTGGCGAGCACGGCGACGAGAACTGTCGAATAGACGATGAGGTTCTGCCGGAAGAACGCCTCGCCGAGGAAGGGGATATCGCTCAGGAAAGGGATGAGCACGGGCTGGGCGATCTCGATGCCCTTGCCGGTCGAGACATAATAGGTGCGGAACAGGAAGGCTGTGAGGCCCATGCCGAGCAGGTTCAGTGCCGCGCCCACGACGATCTGGTCCGCCTTGATGGTGATCGTGAAGACGGCGAAGACCAATCCGAACAGCATGCCGCCGGCGATGCCGGCCAGGAGCCCAAGCGGCACGCTGCCGGTGGCGAAGGCCGCCGCGAAGCCACAGAAGGCGCCAACCAGCATGGTGCCTTCCAGCCCGATATTGAGCACGCCCGCCCGTTCGGAAAACACCTCGCCGATCGAGGCGAAGATGAGGGGCGTCGCAAGCCGCCAGGCGGCGCCGACGAGCGTCGCGAGGAAGGTGAGAAACATCATGTCGTCCATGGGGGTACCCTTCAGGAAGGTCGCCTGCGGCAGGTCCGGTAGCCGCTCTCGAGCGGTTCTTGTCCGGAATTGCGCGGGGCAAATGCTCTAAGGTTTTGTTTTCCCGAGGGGCGGGCGCCCCACGGGAGTTTCCATTCTTTCAAGCCACGATCCTGAGGATGTCGCGCAGCTTGGCGAAGGCGACGACCGAGAGGATGACAATGCCCTGGATGACCAGCACGAGGACCTGCGGCACCTGCGAGGTGATCTGCAGCACTTCGGAGCCGGAGCGCAGCGTCGCGAAGAGCCCGCCCGAGACGATCGCCGCCAGCGGATTGTTGCCGGCGAGCAGTGCGACGGCGATGCCCTCGAAGCCGTAGCCGGGCGAGATGTTCTGGTAGAGCCGATGCGTCACGCCTGCCACCTCGAAGGCGCCGGCAAGGCCGGCCATGGCACCCGAAATGCACATGGCGATCATTACGTTGCGGGCAACCTGCATGCCGGCATAGCGGGCGGCATGCGGATTGAGGCCGACCACGCGCAGCGCAAAACCGCGGCTGCTCCTTTGCAGGAAGATGTAGAGTGCGACGGCCAGCACAATGGCGACGAGGATGCCGATATGCAGGCGCATGTCGGAGACGATGCGCGGCGTCCAGGCTTCCCGGATCAGGCGGGCGGATTGCGGATAGGCCGCACTCGCATCGCGCATCGGGCCGGTGACGAGATAGCTCGTCAGGATCAGCGCGATATAGTTGAGCATGATCGTTGTGACGATCTCGCTCGCCTGGAAGCGCACCTTCAGATAGCCGGCAATGCCGGCCCAGGCGGCACCCGCCAGCGCGCCGGCCAGCATGACGAGCGGCGCATGCACCCAGACGGACAGGCCGTCGAAATTCGTGCCGACTAGAGTCGCTGCAATCGCACCGACATAGAGCTGGCCCTCGGCCCCGATGTTCCAGATCGAACAGCGGAAGGCGACGCAAAGGCCGGCGCCGATGAGGATCAGCGGCGTTGCTTTCAGCAGGATCTCGCCGACGGAACGCATGTCCTGAAACGATCCGAAGATCATGACGGTGACGATATCGCTGCCGTTGAAGCCGTTGAGCCACAGAAGGGCTGCGCCGCATGCAAGGGCGACGAGGACCGCCGCGATCGGAGTCACGGCGCTGATCGCGATCTGCGAGAGCGTCCGGTAGAGGGGCTGGGCTGCTTGAGGATACACGGTCTCGCGCACTCCCTGGTTTACCTGTGCCATGGATCGTTCCGGATGTTGATGGGACGCGGAAAAGTGCTGCGGCCGGACAGCCGACCGCAGCGCGAGGCCGTTATTCGCCGCCGGTCTTGATCTCGCCAGCCGCGATCTTTTCGCTGATCGCCTTCACTTCCGCGCGGATGTCTTCCGGCACGGAGACCGGGCCGTCGTCGCGGAAGGTAAACGAGATGACCTTCGGGTCCTTGAGGCCGAAGACGACGTTTTCGGCCGGCGGGCTGCCGTCCTTGATCGATTGCACGACCTGCACCACGCCCTGCGCATAATCGGCGACATAGAGGCCGAGAATATTGTTGGGCGCGACCGGCGTGAAATCGCTGAAGATCGAGAATGAGCGGACGTCCTTGCCGGATTCGGCAATCGCCTGATAGCCGCCGACGGTCGCGCCCGACGCGTTGGGCACGACGAAATCCGCGCCCTGCGAGATCATGCTCAGCGCCGCTTCCTTGGCCGCCGTCGTATCGGTGAAGTTGCCGATATAGGCCTCGCTGATCGGGAAATCCGGGTTGACGCTCTTGGCGCCATTCTTGAAACCGGTAAAGGCCTGCTGGATCGGCGGGATTTCCATGCCGCCGACGAGGCCGGCCTTCTTGCCCAGCTTCGCCGCGATCACCCCCATCAGGTAGAAGGGTTGGCTGGTATCGGTGTTGAGGCCGATGACGTTGCCTTCATGGATGCTGCTCGACGAAATCAGGAAGTAGGTGTCGGGATAGTCGAGCGCGACCTCCAGCGCCGCATCCTGGAACTCGAAGCCATGGCCGAGAATGACCTTGTAGCCCTGGCTCGCATAATCGCGAAACGCCTTTTCGAACGAGGCGGGGTTCTGCTGCAGCTCGACATAGCTGATCTTGGCGCCAAGCTGGCTTTCCACGCCCTTCAGCGCGTTGAAGCCGATACGGTTCCAGCCCTCTTCCGAGACGCTGCCGGGCACGAGAAGGCCCATCTTGAAGTCGTCGGCATATGCAGGGTCCTGCCAGGTCATCCCGACAAGGGCCAGTCCAACAGCGGATGCAAGCAGCGAACGACGTGAAATTTCAGTCTTCTTCATTTCATTCCTCCCATTAGATTGATACCCAATCCCCCTCGGAGCGCCGTTCCCTTATGCGTTCTCCCTAAGGTGGATATTTTCAGTGGTGCTCTGCGAGACGAGACGGCCCTTCGAGAAGACGAAGGCGCGGTCCGGTCCGCCGGCAACCAGCGTGTCCGTGTCGATGCAATCGGTGACGACGAAATCGGCGCGCGCGCCGGCCTTAAGACCGTGCTCCTTGCCTAGGCCCATCAGGCGGGCAGGGGCCGTCGTGATCATGCGATGGGCGGCGGCCAGCTCGTCGCCGCGCAGATGACCGGCCAGCAGCGTCCAGCGCGCGATTTCCAGCATGTCGCCGGAGCCGGTCGGCACGAACGGGTCCTGGATATTGTCGGAAGCGGTCGCGATGGTGACGCCGGCACGGTAGAGCTCGGCGACGCGCGTTAAACCGCGCGGCGGCAGCATCTCGGCATCGCGCCCTTGCAGGTAGAGGTTTGCTGCCGGCAATGTCACGACGCCGACATCGAGCGCCAGCAGGCGTTCGGCGATGCGTTGGAATTCCTGGCGGGGTAGGGCACTCAGCACCGAGACGTGGCTGAATACGGTGCGGCCCTGCATGCCGAAGCGTTCGATCCGTTCGAGGGCGGCATCCAGCAGGTGGACGTCGGCCTTGAGGTGCTCATCGAGATGCAGGTCGATCGGCTTGCCGGCCTTCACGGCGGCGGAGAACAGGATGTCGAGGTAGCGCGGCGGGTCTTCCGAAACGGCCGGCGTTCCGCCGACGGCATCGGCCAGCGCCACCGCGCCATCGATATTCTTGCCGAGCCAGTCGAAATCCTGGCCCGGATGGGGCGTCATGAAGGCGACGAGCTGGAGGGTGATGCGGTCCTTTTCGGCATCGCGGATACCGGCCAGCGTTTCGATGCCGTGGAAGCCGGCATCCTTGTCGACGTTGATATGGCTGCGGATGCCCGTCGTGCCGCGGGAGAGACATCGCTCGACGGTGCGCGTGGCGCGCTTGTGAATGTCGTCGGGGCCGGCGGTGCGGGCATATTTGGCGAAGGCGTCGCGTGCGCCCTGCAGCGTGCCGGACGGATTGGGCGTGAAGCGCAGCACGCCGGTCTTGTCGAGATGCTGATGGGCATCGAGGAAACCGGCGGTCACCAGCATGCCGGTGATATCGACGCAGGCGCCGCAGGCCGAGGGGTCGAGATAGGGCTCGACCGCAAGGATGCGCCCGTCCGCTCCCACAAGGATGTCGCTGGCCGACTGCGAGCCGTCGTCCAGAATGACGGTTCCACCCGTAAGCGCAAAGGACCGACCGGCGGCAAGATTTGCGAGCGACGCTGTTGCAGTGTCTCGTACCATTCGTTCCCACCTTCTTGTTGTGGTGAAAACAAAGCACGGGCGATTAGTTCAAACAAATTCATTATTTCAATTGTTTGATAAAATATCAGCACTAATCGCAGGTGCTAAGTTCTCTCGCATTCGCAAAATCGTTCGAAGAAAAACACAGAAAATCAACGCATTGCTGTCTCGAAGAGTAGCCGCTGGCACTCGATGCAATGGCGGCCATTCTTCAGAAATTCAATGCCGATATTGTGGTTCTTCCGCGTCCAATTGCCGGCGAATGGCTGCAAGATGGGCCCTGGCGGACTTCGGATCGCCTTCGCGCATCTGCCGGTAGGCGGCTTCCGCGATGGCGGGGTCGACCGGCGAGACCGTGCGGCCGGTCGACATGGCGAGCACCTGCACCTCGGCGGCGCGCTCGAGATAGTAGAGGTCGTCCCAAGCCTCCGCGATGGTGGGGGCGAGCACCAGCACGCCATGGTGTTTCAGGAAGACGATGTCGGCATCGCCGACCGTGCCGGCGATGCGCGCGCCCTCGGCATAGTCGAGCGCCAGGCCGTTGTAGTTCTCGTCGACGGCGGTGCGGCCGTAGAATTTGAGAGCGGTCTGTCCGGCCCAGATCATCGGCGGCCCGTCCGTCATGGAGAGCGCCGTTGCATAGGGCATGTGCGTGTGGAAGGCGACCTTGGCGCGCGGCAGGCGGCGGTGGATTTCGGCATGGATGTAGAAGGCGGTCGCCTCGGGCGCGCCGTCGCCGTCGATGACGCCGCCGTTGAAATCGCAGATCAGCAGCTTGGAGGCGGTGAGTTCCCGGAACGCGTAGCCGTAGGGATTGACGAGGAAGAGATCGTCATGGCCGGGCACGACGGCGGAGAAGTGATTGCAGATACCCTCCTCGAAGCCGTTGCGCGCCGCCATGCGGAAACAGGCGGCGAGTTCTTCTTTCGCCGTGCGGATGGCATCGGTGGAAAGGTCGGGGCGATTCGACCTTGTGGTCTCGCCGGAATTGGCGGCGCGGTCGTTCAGGGAATGAGCCATGGGTGCTCCTGGTCTGGCGTGGCTGGGAGCGGCGGCGGGCCGGAAGGCGCATCATGCGCCGGCCTCCGCGCGCAGCGTCGAGCCGCTACGCCCTGCCTGCCCGCGCCTGGCGCGGTCCAGCAGCGCCATCAGATAACGCCGGAATTTTTTCCGGGTCAATGGACCGACTTCAGCAGGAAATCGCGAAAGCGCCGCGCAGCCGGCGATAGCGAACGGCCGCGTTTCTGGATCAGGCTGACCTCGCGCTTGATGTGCGGTTCCTTCGGCGTGCGCACGACGAGGCCCATCGAGGTGGCAAGCCGCGTGACGGCCGAGGTCATGATCGCGACGCCGAGGCCGCCTTCGACCATGCCGATGATGGTTAGCGGCAGCGCCACCTCCTGCATCGACTTGTCGAGCGGCAGGATGATGCCGTTACGCGCCAGCTCGTTCTCCAGCCGGTCGCGGATCGGATTGCCGCGCTGTGGGCCGATCAGCTTGCAATCGACAAGGTCCGTCCAGCGCAGTTCGGAGCGTTTGACCAGCGGATCGTCGGGATGGAGCACGACGAGGAATTCGTCCGTGGTGAGCCGCGTGCCGACGAGCTCGGGATCATCCTCCGGCACCGTGCCGAGGCCGAGATCGACGGAACCGTTCGCCACCTGCTCCAGAACGCTCTTCTCCGCCACGTCATGCAGCGCGACCGCGATTTCCGGATAGAGCTTGGTGAAGCCGTGCACGAGCTGCGGCAGCATCAGCGCCGCCTGCACGGTGCCGGCCGCCATGGTGACCTTGCCGCGGCGCAGCGCCGTCAGCTCCTGTGAACTTTCCACCATGCCCTCGATATCGGCGACGGCGCGCGCCGCGATCGGCAGGATGTCCATGCCCGCCTGGGTGAGGCGCAGCAGCCGCGTATGCCGGTCGAACAGACGCAGATTGAGGTTCGTCTCCAGCTGGCGCACCAGCGTGCTGACCGCCGATTGCGAGGAGCCGAGCTTGTCGGCGGCAAGCGTGAATTGCCCGAGATTGGCCACGGTGACGAAGGCGCGAAGCTGTTTCAGCGTGATGTCCATGTCGTCCAATTCATTCAATAACCAGATGAATAAATCTAATTATGCCGATTGTTTGCTGATTTGGTCAACAGCATGATCGGCCTTGTACGGCGTGCGGTGACACAACATGAGGCCAAGATGCCCCCCACCGCGCCGGAACACTGTTCGCTGGGAGGAAAGCGAATGTCCAATCCCGATACGACGGATCCCGTCGAGAAGAAGTATCCCGTGCCGAGCCTTTTCGCGCTCGGTCTGCAACACGTTCTCGTCATGTATGCCGGCGCGGTCGCGGTGCCGCTGATCGTCGGCACGGCGCTTCACCTGCCCAAGGAGCAGATCGCGTTTCTCGTCAGCGCCGACCTGTTCGCCTGTGGCATCGTCACTATCATCCAGGCGCTTGGCATCTGGAAAATCGGCATTCGCCTGCCCATCATGATGGGCGTCTCCTTCACCGCCGTGCCCTCGATCATCGCGACCGGTACCAATCCGGACTTGGGCATGCCCGGTGTTATCGGCGCGGTCATCGGATCCGGTATCTTCGTCCTTCTCGTCGCACCGTTCTTCGGCCGATGGGTTCGCTTTTTCCCGCCCGTCGTCACCGGCACGGTCATGCTGATCATCGGCCTTTCGCTGATGCGCGTTGGCGTCAACTGGGCGGCCGGTGGCCAGCCGATGATCAAGGCCCCTGAGGGTATGATCCCGAACCCGGCCTATGGCGCACCCTTCGGACTTGCCGTCGCGGCCATTGTACTCCTGTCGATCCTGCTGCTCACCCGCGTTCTCAAGGGCTTTCTCTCCAATCTCGCGGTGCTGATGGGCATCGGCATCGGTTTTGCCATCGCCATTGCCGCCGGCAAGGTGGATTTCCATGGCGTGGCGGATGCCGACTGGCTGCGTGTCATCCACCCGCTCGCCTTCGGCTGGCCGGTCTTCGAATTCTGGTCCATCCTGTCGCTCTGTGCGGTCATGGTGGTCATGATGATCGAATCGACCGGGCAGTTCCTGGCGGTCGGCGACATGGCGGGCCGCAAGATCACCCAGCGTGATCTTACCCGCGGCCTGCGCACCGATGGTGTCGGCAATATCATCGGCGGCCTGCTCAACACCTTCACCTACACGACCTATGCGCAGAATGTCGGCCTGCTCCAGATCACCGGTGTGCTGAGCCGTTTCGTGGTCGCAGCCGGCGGCGGCATCCTGATTCTGCTCGGCGTGCTACCGAAGGTGGCCTTCATCAGCGCGTCGATCCCGAGCTATGTCGTCGGCGGTGCCGCCATCGTGATGTTCGGCATGGTTTCGGCGACCGGCGTGAAAATCCTGTCGAAGGTCGATTTCTCCACCAACCGCTGCAACCTCTACATCGTCGCGGTCAGCGTCGGCCTCGCCATGGTGCCTGTTGTCGCCGACAACATCTTCGATCAGCTGCCCGCCGCCGCCGGCAAGTTCCTGCACAGCGGCGTGCTGGTCGGCACCTTCGCGGCGGCACTCCTCAACATCCTCTTCAACGGCGTGCCCGCGAAAGAGCCTGAGGAGGCCGAGGACCGGCAGGGTGTGCCTGCCGCCGCCGACCTAGCCTGAACACAAAACCTATTAGTCCGGCGGCGATGCGCCGCCGGAGCCCAGAGCTTCCGGCCAAAGCGTCCGGAAGCCAGAATCCAAGAGGAACGCCATGAGGCGCTTTGACTATCACCGGGCGGACACGCTGGAACAGGCCTCCCGCCTTCTCACCGATCTCGGCGACGACACCTTCCTGTTCAATGGCGGCACGGACCTCCTGGTCGAGATCCGCGAGCGGCTGCGCCGCGTGCGCAACGTCGTCGATATCAAGGGCATCCCCGGCCTCTCCGATATCATCTATGACGAAACCCGCGGCCTGACTTTTGGTGCGCTGGTGACTGTCGGGCGGCTGGAGCGCCTTGCGCTGGTGCGCGAGCGTTATCCCAACCTCCGCGATGCACTTGCCTCGCTCGGCTCCATCCAGGTGCGCAACCGCGCGACCGTCGTCGGCAATGTCTGTCGCGCCTCGCCATCGGCCGATACGATCCCGCCGCTGATCGCGGACGGCGCCTTCATCCATATCTACAGCCGCACGAACATGCGGGTCGTGCCGCTCGCCGAATTCTTCACCGGTCCCGGCAAGACCGTGCTTGCCAAGGGCGAGATCGTCACCGGCATCACCGTGCCGCCGGCCGGCGACAATTCCGGCAAGGCCTATATCAAGCACGGCCGCCGCAAGGCGATGGAGCTTTCCACCGTCGGCGTCGCCGTCAGCCTCTCCATGGATGACGGCGTGTGCAGCGATATTCGCATCGCGCTCGGCGCCGTCGGTGCGACCGTCCTGCGGGCACCGGCAGCGGAAGCGATGCTGCGCGGCACGAGGCTCGACGCGGCGACCGTCAAGAGCGCCGCGGACAAGGCAATGGAGGAATGCACGCCGATCAGCAACGTGCGCGCCAGCGCCGATTACCGCCGCGACATGGTCGGCGTTCTGACCGGCCGCGCGATCAACCAGGCACTGGAGGCATCAGCATGAAACGGATCGTCGAACTCACCATCAACGGCGAACCGCGCGACATGACGGTCGAGACTTGCTGCTCGCTGCTCGACGCCCTGCGCGACGATGTCGGCCTCACCGGCACGAAGAAGGGCTGCGACGTCGGCGACTGCGGCGCCTGCACCGTCATCGTCGACGGCCAGCCGGTCAATGCCTGTCTGATGCTCGCCGTCGAGGCCGAGGGCCGCACGGTCGAGACGATCGAGGGGCTTCAGCCGGGCGTCGATGTGCTGCATCCGCTGCAGGATGCCTTCATGCGCCACGGCGCCTCGCAATGCGGCTTCTGCACGCCGGGCATCCTGATGATGGCCAAGAAGCTGCTCGACGACAATCCGCGCCCGACCGACGAGGACATCCGTTTCGGCCTGAGCGGCAATATCTGCCGCTGCACCGGTTACACCAAGATTTTCGATGCGATCAAATCCGCCGCGCTCGAGATGGAGGCTGCAAGATCATGAACATCAACACCCCTATCGAAGAGCGCGAATTCAAGATCGTCGGCAAGAGCGTCAAGCGCGACGACGTGCTGGAAAAGGTGACGGGCGAGGCCGAATATACCGGCGACGTCAAGCTGGCCGGCATGCTGCACGGCAAGATCAAGCGCGCCGCGATCGCCCATGCCCGCATCAAGAGCATCGATGTCAGCAAGGCGCTGGCCTATCCCGGCGTCAAGGCCGTGCTGACCCATGAAAACGTGCCGCGTGTGCTGCACTACGGCTCGCCGCATCCGCGCTCGGCCTCCTGTACCAAGGACCAGTACATCCTCGATGACAAGGTGCGCTTCTGGGGCGAGGGCGTCGCTGCCATCGCCGCCACTAGCGAAGAGATCGCCGATGAGGCGCTCGACCTGATCGAGGTCGAATACGAGGCCCTGCCGGCCGTTTTCGAACCCGAGGACGCCGCCCTTCCGGGCGCGCCGCTCATCCACGATGTCGGCCCCGGCGGCAATCTCGTGCTCGATCCGGTGCGCGTCAACCGCGGTGACGTCGAGGCCGGTTTCGCCCAGGCGGATTTCATCCTTGAGGGCACCTTCTCCGGCGGCCGTCCGCATCCGGCCTATATGGAGCCGAATGTTTGCATCGCCGACTGGGATGGCTCCAATAAGCTGACCTTCTGGACCTCGACGCAATCCTCCTTCATGGTGCGCGGCATCCTGGCCGAAGTGCTCGGCCTGCCGCTGACCAAGGTGCGCGTGCTGGTCGATCACATGGGCGGTGGCTTCGGCGCCAAGCAGGATTGTTTCCAGCACGAATTCCTCTGCGCACTGTTGGCGAAGGAAACGCGCCGGCCGGTGAAGATGGAGTTCACCCGCCACGAGACCTTCGTCGCAGGCCGCGCGCGCCATCCCTGCAGAATCTGGCTCAAGCAGGGTTTTAAGAACGACGGTACCCTCGTCGCGCGCGACATGAAGCTGGTCTACGATTCCGGCGCCTATGGTTCGCACGGCCCGGGCGTCACCATCGTCGGAACGACCGCCGCGACCTCGCTGTACCGCTGCGAGAACGTCCGGCTGGAAGGCCGCTGCCTCTATACCAATACGCCGATCAACGGGGCCTTCCGCGGCTATGGCGTGGTGCAGAGCTATTATCCGCTGGACATCCAGATGGACGAAGCCGCTGAACGGCTCGGCATGGATCCGGCGGAATTGAAGCTGAAGAACGTGGTGCGGGCCGGCGACATCGCGCCCTCAGGCCACCCGATCGTCGGCCACGGCCTGGAAATTTGCCTCCAGCACGGCATTGACGTGCTCGACTGGAAATCGATCCGCAACCGCGACCGCACGCCGGACCCGAAGCGCCCGCATATCCGCAAGGGCTGGGGTACCGGCTGCGAAATGCACGGCTCCTCCGCCTATCCGGGCATCAAGGAGCAGGGCAACGCCACGGTGAAGGTCAACGAGGACGGCACCGTGACGCTGCTCACGGGCGCTGCTGGCCTCGGCACCGGCGCACATACCGCGCTAGCACAGATCGTCGCCGAGGAACTCGGCGTGCGCTTCGAGGATGTCGGCGTCATTCATGGCGATACGGACGTCGTGCCGTGGGATATCGGCGCTTTCGCCAGCCACACGACCTATCTTGTCGGCACCGCCGCCAAGATGGCCGCGACCAAGGTTCGTGCGTCCGTTCTCGAACGCGCCGCGATGAAACTTCAGGTCAAGGCCGAGGAACTCGACCTCACCGACGGCCAGGTCTTCGTCACGGCCGAGCCGGGTCGCTTCATGTCGGTCGCGGAAGCCATGGGGCCGTCCCGCGGTATTCCCGCCGCCAACATCGTGGCGAACGGCACCTACGAGCCGACGAAGTCCTATTCCTTCGCCGCCCACTTCACCGAAGTGGATGTCGATATGGAAACGGGCATCGTCGAGGTCAAGCGCGTCGTGCCGGTGCACGATATCGGCCGGGTCATCCACCCGATCGCCGCGCAGGGCCAGATCGAGGGCGGCATCCAGCAGGGCATCGGCCATACGCTGACCGAGGACTATATCATCGACAAGAAGACCGGCCGTTCGCTCAATGCCGGCCTCGTCGACTACAAGATGCCGCTCTCCATGGACATGCCCGACATCGAGACGATCATCCTGGAAGCCGCACCCGATCCGGGCGGTCCCTGGGGCGCCAAGGGCGTCGGCGAAGACCCGATCATCGCTATCGGCCCGTCGATCGCCAATGCCATCTACGACGCCATCGGCGTCCGCTTCCACCACTATCCGATCACTCCGGAAGACATTCTGAAAGCCTTGAGGGAGAAGGGCGCATGAACATGCATATTGAACCAGCCACGAAAAAACTCCCGATCACGATCCTCACCGGCTTCCTCGGATCGGGAAAAACGACGCTGCTCAACTATATCCTCACCGAGCGTCACGGCCACCGCATCGCCGTCATCGAAAACGAGTTCGGCGAAGTGGACGTCGACAGCGATCTGGTGCTCGCCTCCGACGAGGAAATTTTCCAGATGCAGAACGGCTGCATCTGCTGCTTCGTCGACGTGCGCAACGACCTCATCGACGTGATGAAGAAGCTGCTTAGCCACAGGGACAAGTTCGACCACATCATCGTCGAGACCTCGGGCCTCGCCGATCCGACCCCCGTCGCCACCGCCTTCTTCGTCGACCGCAGCGTCGCCGACGAGGTGGAACTCGACGCTATCGTGACGCTGGTCGATGCCATGCATATCGACCAGCACCTCTATGATCCCGTGCTTGATGGCAGCGACAACCAGGCGGTCAACCAGATCGTTGCGGCCGACCGCATTCTCGTCAACAAGGTCGACCTTGCCTCCGAGGAAGGCCTCGGTGAGCTGGAGGGCTCGCTGCGCAAGCTCAACCAGACGGCGCCGATCCTGCGCTCGACTTATGGGCAGGTGGATCTGTCCAACATCCTCGGCGTCAAAGGTTTTCGCCCGTCCTACGTGCGCGAGCGCGCGGAAATCCTCGACATCGACATGGATGACGATCGCGATGCGCACGGCCATCACAGCCACGAATGCCATGATGCGGCGTGCGGCCACCCGGACCACGATCATGGGCATCACATCGAATGCCACGATGCGGCCTGCGACAACCCGGACCATCACCATGATCATGGCGACAAGCATGATCATGCACCGGTAACGGCCCTGCGCCCGCACCGCCACGATGCGACGGTGAAGTCCCATTCCTTCGTCTATCCGCAGTCCTTCGACGGCGAGAAGCTGGCGGGCTTCCTGAAGGACTACCTCGGCGAACACGGCGACGACATCTTCCGCACCAAGGGCATCGTCTCGGTGGCGAACGACGACCGGTTCTTCGTGCTCCAGGCGGTGCACAAGCTGGTCGATTTCCGCCCGGATCACGCCTGGGGCGAGGATACGCCGAAGTCGAAATTCGTCTTCATCGGCCGCAACCTCGACCGTGACGGCATCGACAGAAACTTGCGCGCATGCCTGGCCGCCTAGCGGCGCTTCTCCTGCCGCCTGGAGCCTAGCTCAAGACCTTCTGTCTGAACCGCCCGCGCACCCTCCAGCGCGCGGGCGGTCGTTGGCATTTTTCTAAAAATATCTATTAAAAATAATGGCTTAGATTGATATTTTTATTGACATAAAGCCGCCGTCATGGTCTTTTTGGCGTCGAGTATAAGCACCGACAATTGCTCACCGTCTGTTGGAAGATGAGGCTGCGATGTCGATGCTGACTACGAAAGGAACACCCGCCGTTTGTGCCCCGTTTCGGGCCCCGGCCGTTCTTCTCCGTCATCGGCGTTTCCTGAGTTCGCGGATCCACGCCCGGCACCAGCCGGCATGGCGTTCATCGCGCGGCCCCGCATCGACCGGACCCTCTACGACAGGAGAACAGGAATGATAATCGACCTAAGCTGCTACCCCACCGATCTGGTGGACCTGGCTTGGCGCCACGATGGACCGCCCTTCACCGGCGACAAGCTTTTGAAGATGATGGACGGCCCGTACTACGTGAACGGCAAGCCGCGCCGTGTGGACAAGGCCTTCATCCAGCCGCCGCAGGGCAACACCATTTACACCCATGAGATCATGGACCTGGAAGGCAAGGCCGCCATCCGCCAGTACATGGGCTACACGGAAAAGATGGTGACCGAGCATCCCGACCGTTTCCTCGGCTGCTTCGTCTATAATCCGCGTTACGGCGTGCAGAACGGCGTCGACGAAATCGAACGCTACGCCAAGGAATTCGATTTCAAGATGGTCCAGCTGCAGGCGAACATGCACGCCTACCGCCCGGACCGCGCGCTCGACTGGCTGCGTCCGGCCATGAAGAAGTGCGCCGAGCTCGGCCTGATGGTGAAGGTGCATACCGGCGACGGTCCGTACTCGATCCCGACCGAATTCTACCCGATCATCCGCGAGTTCCCGGAAGTCAACTTCATCCTCGCCCACTTCGGCGTCCAGACGGGCGGCGTCTATGTGTTCGAGCCGATGCAGATGGCGTTGGACACGCCGAGCGTCTACGTCGAATCCGGCTGGTGCCTCCAGTCGCGCATCGTCGAATTCGCCAAGGTCCTGCCCAAGCACAAGATCCTCTTCGGCTCCGATACGCCGCCGAACGAGCCGGGCATGTGGATCAACCTTCTGGAAGTGCTCTGCCACGAGCCGCCGCAGGGCCTGAACCTCTCCGAGGACGATCTGGAAGATTACCTCGGCAACAATGTCGCCCGCATGATCGGCCTCGAGCCGACAAAGGCCCCGGCAAGCGTCGAAGAGGCCGAGGCGTATCTGCGCCAGCACGGCATCTCGCTCGCCGCGTAAACGAACGGAGTGAACAATGATCATCGATACCCATCTTCACCCGACCAACCTCGTCGACGAGGCGTGGCGCCATACGGGTACGCCCTTCACCGGTGAGCGCATGCTCAAGCTGATGGACGGTCCCTACATGATCAACGGCAAGCCGCGCCGTATCGACATGGGCTTCATCCAGCCGCCGCCGGGCAACACCGGCTACCGTGACGGCAACCGCAAGGGCCGCGAAGGCATTCGCGACTACATGGCCTATATCGCCGAGCTGTGCGAAAAGTATCCGGACCGCTTCATCGGCAACTTCAACTACAACCCGCGCTGGGGGCCTGAAAACGGCGCTGCTGAGCTGGAATTCCACGTCAAGGAATACGGCTTCAAGATGCTGAAGCTGCATGCCAACATGCACGGCTACCGTCCCGACCGCGCGCTGGAATGGCTGCGTCCGGCGATGAAGAAGTGCGCCGAACTCGGCGTCGTCGTCCTCATCCACACCGGCGACGGCCCCTACACGATCCCGACGATGTTCTACCCGATCATCCGCGAGTTCCCGATGGTCAACTTCATCATCGGTCACTTCGGCATCCAGACGGGCGGCAACTACTCGTTCGAATCCTTCTGGATGGCGATGGATACGCCGAACGTCTACTGCGAATCCGGCTGGTGCTTCCAGTCTCGCATCGTGGAGTTCGCCCAGCAGCTGCCGAAGAACAAGATCGTCTTCGGTACGGACAGCCCGCCGAACGATCCGGGCATGTGGCTGCGCGAGCTGGAAGTGCTCTGCAAGGATCCGCCGCACGGCATCAACCTCTCCGAGGACGATCTGGAAGGCTATCTCGGCAACAACATCGCCAAGCTCGTCGGCATCGACCCGTCGCCGCCGCCGCGCAACCTGCAGGACGCTCAGGCCCGCCTGACGGACAGCTATGCCGGCGTCGACCGCGCCACCGGCAAGCACCTGCTGCAGCCGGCCTGACGAATGACGCCCGCCGTCGAAAGGCGGCGGGCTTTGCCTATCGGGCGGCCCAACGCGCCGCCAACCCCGAACACCGAGGCCGAGAGATGAGCCAGTACCACAAGCAAGACGTCCGCCGTTTCCTGGCCGATTACCAGGCGGAGCATCCCGAGGACGTCATCACCATCGACCGGCCGGTCTCGGACGATCAGGACGCCACGGCGCTGATCTGGAACCTCGCGGACAAGGGCCAGCACCAGATGTTGCACCTGAAGAATGTCAGCGGCATCGGTGCCGAAGTCGTCTGCAATATCTTCGCCTCGCGCGATCGTATCGCCCACCTGCTCGGCTCGACCGCCGACAAGCTGCACGAGGCCTATCAGACCCGCTCGAACAAACCCTTCACGCCGGAACTGCTGGAAAGCGGCCCGATCACCGAAGTCATCATCTCCGGCGACGATGTGGATCTCAACACGCTGCCGATGCTGAAGCACTTCGACACCGACCGCGCGAAATACATCACGTCGGGCATCATCATCGGCGAGCACCCGGAAACCGGCGCGGGCAATCTCAGCTATCACCGCGCGATGATTCATTCGAAGAATTCGCTGGCAACGTCGCTCCATTCGCGCGGCCATCTCTGGCGCCTGATGAACATGGCGAAGGAGAAGGGCAAGCCAATGCCGGTCGCCATGGTGATCGGTGGCCATCCGCTGTTCATGATCGCCGCCTCCGCCCGTCTGGCCTTCGGCGAGGACGAGCGCGATGTCGCTGGCGGCCTGATGGGCGAACCCTTGCAGGTCGTGCGCACGCCGAAATACGGCATCCGCGTTCCTGCTCATGCCGAGATCGTGCTGGAAGGCGTGATCGATCCCGAGGCTCATGTCGAGGAGGGGCCGTTCGGCGAGTTCACCGGCTATTCCTCCGACCGCTCGACCAACAACCTCTTCAATGTCGAAACCATCATGCGCAGGCGCGATGCCATGCTCGTCTCCGTCGCGGGCGGCAATTCGGCCGAGCACCTCAACCTCGGCCGCGTGCCGCGCGAGGCCGAGGTGGTGGAGAAGCTGAAGGCCCGCTTCCCCTCGATCACCGCCGTGCACTACCCGTCGTCGGGCACGCATTTCCATGCCTATATCGCGATGAACCAGACCCGCGAGGGCGAGGCGCGGCAGGTCATGCTCGGCCTTCTCGGCTGGGACCAGTATCTGAAGAATGTCGTGGTGGTGGATGCCGACGTCGATATCACCAAGGATTCGGAAGTGCTCTGGGCGCTCGCCACCCACTTCCAGCCGCACAAGGATGTTGTCATCATCGAGGGCCTGCCGGGCAATGCGCTCGATCCTTCGGCGAGCGGCATCGGCACGACCTCGCGCATGGGGTTAGACGCCACGCGCGGGCCGAACTTCCATGGTGTGCGCGCGCGTATCAGCGATGAAGCGTCCGCCCGTGCCGCAGCCCTTCTCAAATCAGCGGGATAAAGGTCATGACGCGGCCAAGACGCATGATCGTCGGCATTTCGGGGGCGTCCGGGGTCATCTACGGCAAGCGCATCCTCGAAGTGCTGCGCGACCTCGAAATCGAGACGCACCTGATCATGTCGCGCGCCGCCTGCATCACGCTCGCGGCCGAGGCGGATTTCACCAAACAGGACCTGGAAGCGCTGGCGACGACCACCTATTCCAACAAGGATATCGGCGCGGTCTGTTCCTCCGGTTCCTACAAGACGCTCGGCATGATCGTCGCGCCCTGTTCGGTGAAGACCATGGCCGAAATCGCAACGGGCACGACGGACAACCTGCTCTCACGCGCCGCCGACGTGGTGTTGAAGGAGCGCCGCCGCCTCGTGCTCATGCTGCGCGAAACGCCGCTGCATCTCGGCCATATCAGGAATATGGCGCAGGTTACGGAAATGGGCGGCATCATCTATCCGCCCGTGCCGGCTTTCTACGCCAAGCCGAAAAGCCTTGAGGAAATGGTCGACCATACCGTCGGCCGCGTGCTCGACCTGTTCGACCTCGACCCCGGCATTGTGCGCCGCTGGGAAGGAACGCAAGGAGGGGAATGACATGGTCGTCCGGATCGCTCCTGACCTGGAAATGCTGCCGCCGGAACCTCGCGCGGCCTTCCTGTCTGACGACGCGATCGACATTCTCTCCTTTGCCGCGCAATCGTTTGAAGAGGGTGTCCGCACCGCGCTCATTACCCTCGTCGAGATCCGCGGCGGTGCCGCCCGCGCCCTCGGCGCACAGATGGCGGTGCGAGAGGACGGTCTTTACTGCGGCTTCGTATCCGGCGGATGCACCGAGGCCACGGTCGCCGCCGACGCGATGATCGCTCTCGACAGGGGCTTGGATCGCAACCTACGCCTTGGCGAAGGCTCGCCCTTCTTCGATATCGTCCTGCCCTGCGGAGGCGGGATCACCCTTGCCATTCATGTCCTGCGTGACGCCTCGTCGCTGCGCAGCGCCCTGGCCGGGCTTCGACAAAGGTTAGCCGTGCGCTTGCTATACCATCCCGGCATGCAGGCTCTTTCTTTCGAAGCCGGCGAGGGGGCCAGCGGCTGGCAGGGGGACGCATTCGTTCGCAGCTACCGTCCGAAGCCGCGTCTTCTGCTTGCCGGTACTCCCATGGAGGCCGGCGCCGTGGCGCGGGTCGCGGCCGCCTCCGGCTATGCTGTCTCGACCATCGAACATGGCCGGGCGCTGTCGCCGGTCGAACTCGATGCCGATACCGCCGTCGCGCTCCTCTTTCATGACCTCGACCGCGAATTGCCGCTGCTGGAGGCCGCGCTCGCCTCTCCTGTCTTCTATATCGGCGCCCTTGGCAGCCGCCGAACCCATGCGAAACGCTGCGAAGCGCTTCGGCAACGCGGTCATGGCGAGACGGCTCTTGCCCGCGTCAGGGCGCCGATCGGCATCTTTGACAAGGCAAGGGATTCGCGTGCGCTCGCCCTCTCGGTCGTCGCTGACGTCGCGTGGGCGCACGGGTCGCCATCGCCTTCTTCCGAACGGTGATGCCGGCATGCATCGGTGAACGGGACGCGGTCGCCACGACCCCGACCTGACCGGCAGGCTGTCTGCTTTCCTTCCCTTGTTCCTGAGCGGCCCCCTCCACGATCTCCCTCGAGACCTGTAATGCTGCCGCGGTATCCTGCACCTCTCCTCGCGCTCCACGGCTTTTTGCGCGCCTGCGGACGAGTGGGCCGCGAAGGCGACGGAGGCCGCAGAAACGGAGATGGCGGACCGTACCGAAAATCGATAGAAAGCCGTCCTTTGGGAGCCATCGGTCAATGGCCGGTGGACATATTGAAGCTAAACCCCGCGCTCTCTACGCGCGGACCATGAGAGTGAGTATGACGGACAACGAGCGCGACGACGGTCTGAGGCCCGATCCCGATGCATTGCTGGCCCTGGCGGAGAAGGACCGCAGGGGCAAGTTGACCGTTTTCCTCGGGGCTGCGCCGGGTGTGGGCAAGACCTACGCCATGCTGACACGCGCCGGGCGCCTGAAGGCCGAGGGCGTGGATGTTGTCGTCGGTCTCGTGGAGACCCACGGGCGGGGCGAGACGGCAGCTCTTGTCGAAGGTCTGGAAGTGTTGCCGCGTGCGCTTGTCGAACATCGCGGCAGGACGCTGGAGGAGTTCGATCTCGACGGTGCGCTTGCGCGGCGTCCGAAAATTGTTCTTGTCGATGAACTGGCCCATTCCAATACGGAAGGCAGCCGCCATCCGAAGCGCTATCAGGATATCGAGGAGCTGATCGCGGCGGGCATCGACGTTTGGACCGCGCTCAACATCCAGCATCTGGAAAGTTTGTCCGACGTCGTGGCGCAGATCACCGGCGTGACGGTGCGCGAACGCGTTCCCGACGTGGTGTTGAAGAAGGCCGATGAGGTTCTACTCGTGGATTTGCCGCCGACCGAGTTGATCGACCGCCTCAAGGACGGCAAGGTATACCTGCCCGAGAGCGCCAGCCGCGCCGTCGATCGCTTTTTCCGCCTCGGCAACCTGACGGCGCTGCGCGAGCTTGCCCTGCGCCGCACCGCCGACCGGGTGGATGAACAGGTGGTCGATTACCTCAAGCAGAACGCCATCGAAGGCCCCTGGGCGAGCGGCGAGCGGCTTCTCGTCTGTATCGGGCCGGACGATCTTTCGGAAAAGGTCCTGCGCGTGGCAAGCCGACTTGCCTCCGGCCTCAATGCTCCCTGGATCGTCGTTTCCATCGAACGGGCCGACCGGGAGTCCGAGACGACCGCGCGTCTGCAGCGCATGGAAGCGCTGTTTAGGCTCGCCGAACAGCTTGGAGCAGAGACGCGCCGGATCGTCGGCACCGATTTCGTCGAGGAAATCCTGAAACTTGCCCGCCGCGAACATGCGACCCAGATCGTCATCGGCGCGCGAGGCAACCGCGGCTGGCGTAAATTTCTCCTGCCGTCGCTGCCCGATGCGCTGTCGCGCCGGGCCGCCGGCCTCGGCGTCTATTTCGTGACCCCGGAGAAGAAGGAAAAGCCACCCGCGCCAGCGCGTTTAGCGCTGCCGGGCATTGCCTCCTACAGGCAGTCGGCGCTGATTGCCGCAGCGCTCACCGGTGCGACCGCGCTTGTCGGCAAGCTGGTCTTCGTGTTCGCTGAATTGCCGAACATTTCACTGCTCTTCCTGCTCGCCGTTCTCGGCTCCGCCGTGCTTGGGGGCTATGTCTCTGCGTTCATTTCGGCGGTTCTTTCGGCGCTCGCCTATAACTTCCTTTTCATCGATCCGCTGCACACCTTCACGATAACGGCGCCGCACGAGGTGTTTGCGCTGGTCGTCTTCCTGTCGGTGGCGATCATCGCCGGTGGTTTTGCCTCGCGCATCAAGGAACAGGCGGAGGTCGCCCGCGTGCGCGCCACCGCGCTGCAATCGCTCTACGAGTTCTCGCGAAAGCTTTCGACGGCGGACAAGGCGGACGATGCGATCTGGCTTGCGGTCTCCCATCTCCAGGCCAGCCTCAAGCGCAACATCGTGCTGTTGATGCCCGACAAGACCGATCTCAAGGTTTCCGCCGTCTGGCCGCCGGATACCGAGCTCGACGTCACCGATTTTACGGCGGCACGATGGACCCGAGACAAGCAGGAGGTGGCGGGCGCGGGAACCGGTACGCTGCCGAACAGCCGCTTTGAATTCCGCCCGTTGATGGGACCGCACGGCCTCGTCGGCGTTTGCGGCATCCAGGTGAGCGAAGAGCAATTGGGACCGAATGCCGAGCGGGCGCTTTCGGCCATTCTCGACCAGACGGCCATTGCGCTCGACCGTGCACGGTTGTCGGAGGAAAGCGTGCGGCAGGCGGCGCGGCTGGAGGGCGAGCGCTATCGCGAAGCCCTGCTGTCGTCGATCTCGAACGATCTGCGCACCCCGCTATCTACCATCATGAGCGCCGCCGCCAGCCTCCGTCAGGCCGGTGACGAGATGGAAGCGCGAGGCCGAGACGATCTCCTCCTGTCCATCGAGGAGGAAGGAGGCCGCATGAGCCTCTTCGTCTCCAATCTGCTTGACATGACGCGTATCGAAGCGGGCACGCTGAAGCCAAGGCGCGAGGGGATCGACGTCTCCGACGTTATTCACGCCGCCGTCGAGCGCGCGCGAAAATATTTCCCGGGAACCACGATCGAAACGGGCATCGCGCCGGACCTGCCGATGATCGAGGGTGACGCGGTGCTGCTCGGTCAGGTGCTCTTCAACCTGCTGGACAATGCCGTGAAGTTCGGCGGTGAGGAGCCGGTCAATGTTTACGCGCGGCGCGACGGGCAGGACGTGCTGATCTCCGTCACCGATCTCGGCAAGGGTGTTGCACCCGCAGAAATCGACCGCATATTCGAAAAATTCTACCGGCGCGGCAAGCCGGACGGCCGCTCGCCCGGCACGGGTCTCGGCCTCTCCATCGCCCGCGGCTTCGTCGAGGCGATGGGCGGCAAGGTTCATGCCGAAAGCCCGGCGGTGAAGAAGCGTGGCACGCGCGTCGTCATCCGCTTTCCTGCGGGCGAGACCGCAAGGCCCGGCAAGGCGAAATGAGCGGCGAGCGTGTCCGTGGATGGCGGGTGCCGGCGGAGTACAGGCTCAGCCGGCTTTTTCCATGATCGGCGGCACCTGCACCACGGTGATGTCCGTCGCGCCGGAATCGATGATGCCGAAGACGGCCTCCAGCATTCTCGGCACGTCCTGCCGCACCATTTCGATATGGTCGCCGAGCATGGCGACGAAGGGATCCCAGTCGAAGCAGCCGAGATGCGGCATGCGCTCGGCATAGTGACCGGAACGGCGGATCCAGCGCATCACGCCTTCCAGTGAGATCGTCGAGTTGACGAACATGCCGCGCGGCAGATCGCTTGTCCGTTCTGCGAGTTGCCTCATGGCGCTTTCCGCCTTCTCCGGTGCGTAGCCGCAGGTTTGCACCAGCATCTCGTCGACGGGAACGCCGGCTTCCGCATGGGCATCGCGAAAACCGCGAACGCGCTCCATCGTGTTGTGATCTGTACCGCGGCCGCCGATGAAGAGGAGGGGGGCCTTTTCGCCATATTCCCGCTCGCAATTGGCGAGCACCCGGCGCGTCAGCTCCAGCGCTCCGCCATAGTTGTCGGAAATGACGGATGGAGCGCGGGAGCCGGGGAGATCGAGATTGATGGTGCGCACGCCGGCGGCGGCGCACAGATCCATGACGCGGTCGGGGTCCGTGGCGCCGGTCGCAACCAGGCAATCGACCTGATAGGACAGCATGGTGCGCGCCGCTTCCAGCTCCAGCGCCGGGTCACGCATCGTGCAGGTGATGATCGGGAAGAGGCCGCGCGCGCGGGCGAGTGCCTCGAACTGCTCGACGATCGAACCGAAATAGCGGTTGTCGTATTTCGGCACGATCATGCCGATGATTTTCGAACGGTCGCGGCGCAGCACGCTCGCCTGCATGTTGACCGCATAGCCCTGTTCTTCGGCCAGTTTCGTGATCTTTTCCGCAAGCTTGGCGCTGATGCGCCGCTTCTTCCAGTTGCCGTTGAGAACGGCGCTCACGGCGCTGGCGGATGTTCCTGCCAGCTCCGCCAGATCATAGATGGTCGTCCTTTTGGCGGGCGTCGTGCGATTCACATGTCATCTCCATTTCGAAAGCCACCTTGACACCATTAGCGTTTGGTGACAATTCTTGCTTCATCGATTGAGCAGATATGCTCCATCGATGAAGTTGCCTGAACAGCAAGGCTGACCCAAGGGAGGAGTCAGACGGAGCATCGACGAACCGGACGTTGCGGCGTCGCTGCAGCGAACGATGATCTGCGCGCTTTCGGCGTGTGGAGGCGGTCCGGCTTTGTCGCCCTTGGCGGCTTGAGGTCGCCGGCGAACGAACTGAACATCAACTGTGGAGGAACCCCATGAAGACGCTTACCATCCTGCTCGCCTCGACCGGCCTTGCCCTGTCGCTCGGCAGCGCCGCCCTTGCCCAGGAAAACGCGACCGTCGCCTTCCTGATGCCCGACCAGGCCTCGACCCGCTACGAGCAGCACGACTATCCCGGCTTCAAGGCCGAAATGGAAAAACTCTGCGCCACCTGCACGGTGATCTATCAGAACGCCAATGCTGACGTCGCACTCCAGCAGCAGCAGTTCAACTCGGTGATCGCGCAGGGCGCCAAGGTCATCGTGCTCGACCCGGTCGATTCCGCTGCGGCTGCCGCACTGGTCGAAATCGCCCAGTCGCAGGACGTCAAGGTCATCGCCTATGACCGCCCGATCCCCGACAAGCCGGCTGACTACTACGTCTCCTTCGACAACCAGGGTATCGGCAAGGCTATCGCCCAGTCGCTGGTCGATCACCTGAAGGCCAAGGGCGTTCCGGATGGCGCCGGCGTGCTGGAGATCAACGGCTCACCGACCGATGCGGCCGCCGGCCTGATCCGCGACGGCATCCACGAAGCGCTCTCGGCTTCGCCCTACAAGACGCTCGCCGAATTCGATACGCCGGAATGGGCGCCGCCGAAGGCACAGGAATGGGCCGCCGGCCAGATCACCCGCTTCGGCGACGAGATCAAGGGCATCGTGGCTGCCAATGACGGCACGGGCGGCGGCGCGATCGCGGCTCTCAAGGCTGCCGGCGTTAAGGAAATGCCGCCGGTGACCGGCAACGACGCGACGATTGCCGCCCTCCAGCTCATCATCTCCGGCGACCAGTACAACACGATCTCCAAGCCTTCGGAAATCGTGGCTGCCGCTGCCGCCGGTGTTGCCGTCAAGCTTCTGAAGGGCGAGACCCCGGAAGCCACCCACAAGCTCTACGAAACGCCTTCGCAGCTGTTCGTTCCGGCGGTCGTGACGGCTGAAAACATCAAGGCCGAGATCTTCGACAAGGGCATCAACAAGCCGGAAGAAGTCTGCACGGGCGAATATGTTGAAGGTTGCCGCAAACTCGGCATCATCAACTAATTGAGCCCATCGTGTCCGGCCGTGGCCTCCCGCGGCCGGACATCTCGATCAGTCGCAAGGTCTTTCTGAAGGTTCTGGGGCCATGACAGCCACGTTAAGTCTTCCCGCCAAGGGGCAATCGGTCATACGTCTCAGCGGCGTATCCAAGAATTTCGGCGCCGTCTCCGCGCTGACGGATATCGAACTCGACGTGAAGGCGGGCGAGGTCGTCGCGTTGGTCGGCGATAACGGTGCCGGCAAGTCGACGCTGGTCAAGGTGCTTGCCGGCGTGCACCAGCCCTCGTCAGGCACGATCGAATTCTGCGGCCAGCAGGTTTCGCTCGACACGCCCGC
Source organism: Shinella curvata (assembly GCF_022899935.1). Taxonomy (GTDB): domain Bacteria; phylum Pseudomonadota; class Alphaproteobacteria; order Rhizobiales; family Rhizobiaceae; genus Shinella; species Shinella curvata. The sequence goes on along the minus strand of NZ_JALJCJ010000006.1, from coordinate 340,689 downwards.
CAAGGCGCTGGACATGGGCATCGCCACCGTCTTCCAGGACCTTGCGCTCTGCGAAAACCTCGACGTCGTCGCCAATCTCTTCCTCGGTCACGAAATGTCGCCTTGGGCGCTCGATGAAGTGGCGATGGAAGTGCGCGCCTGGACGTTGCTACGCGAGCTTGCCGCCCGCATCCCGTCTGTCCGCGAACCCATCGCCTCGCTTTCCGGCGGTCAGCGCCAGACGGTGGCCATCGCCCGCTCGCTGCTGCTCAACCCCAAGCTCATCATGCTGGACGAGCCAACGGCGGCACTTGGCGTTGCGCAGACGGCCGAGGTGCTGAACCTCATCGAGCGCGTGCGCGATCGCGGCCTCGGCGTCATCATCATCAGCCACAACATGGAGGACGTGCGCGCCGTGGCGGACCGGATCGTCGTGCTGCGCCTCGGCAAGAACAACGGCGTCTTCACGCCCAAATCCTCCAATCAGGACCTCATTTCCGCCATTACAGGCGCCACGGACAATTCCGTTTCGCGCCGTGCCGACCGTAAGGCCGGCGAAGCCCAGGAACACAACGGGGGTGCAGCATGAGCCAGAATCCATCCCAGCCCATGCTGGACCGCAGCGACGAGCGCGTGCGCCACGATGACAGCCTTGCCGCCGTGGCCAAGGGTTTTATCGACCGCGTGCGCTCCGGCGATCTCGGCATGTTGCCCGTCGCCGTCGGCCTCGTCGTCATCTCCATCGTGTTTTCCGCGCTGAACCCGATCTTCCTGGCGCCGAACAACCTCGTGAACCTGCTATTCGACTGCGCTACGGTTGGCGTCATCTCGCTCGGCATCGTCTGCGTGCTGGTACTTGGCGAAATCGACTTGTCGGTCGGTTCGATGAGCGGTCTCGCCTCGGCCATGGTCGGCGTGCTCTGGGTCAATCAGGGCTGGCCGATTGCTGGTGCTATTCTGGCCGCCCTCGTCGTCGGTGCAGGCGTCGGTCTGCTCTATGCGACGCTCTATAACCGTCTGGGCATGCCGAGCTTCGTCGCCACGCTCGCCGGCCTGCTCGCGCTGCTCGGCATGCAGCTCTACATTCTCGGCCCGACCGGTTCGATCAATCTGCCCTATGCCTCGTCACTGGTGCGCTTCGGCCAGATCCTGATCATGCCTGACTGGCTGTCCCACACGCTTGCGCTACTGCCCGGCCTCGTGATGATCGGTCGTGGTTTGCGGACCCGCAACCAGCGCCTCGCCGCCAACCTCTCGGCCCAGCCTATGCGTGCGCTGATCCTCAAGGCCGCCGTTCTGACGGTGGCGCTGGAGGCCGCGGTCTTCTATCTCAATCTCGGCCGCGGCATGCCCTGGATGTTTGCGCTCTTCATCGCGCTTGCCGTCATCCTCAACTACGCGCTGACGCGCACGCAATGGGGTCGCTCGATGTTCGCCGTCGGCGGCAACAAGGAGGCGGCGCGCCGCTCGGGCATCAATGTGCGCCGCATCTATATGAGCGCCTTCATGCTCTGCTCGACGCTGGCGGCCCTCGGCGGCATCCTCTCGGCCTCGCGTCTTGCCTCTTCCAGCCAGCAGGCCGGCACGGGCGACGTCAACCTCAACGCTATCGCCGCAGCCGTCATCGGCGGCACCAGCCTCTTCGGCGGACGCGGAAGCGCCTATTCGGCCCTGCTCGGCATCATCGTCATTCAGGCGATCTCGAACGGCCTGACGCTGCTCAACCTGTCGTCCTCGCTGCGCTACATGATTACGGGTGGCGTTCTTGCCATCGCCGTCATCGTCGACTCGCTCGCCCGTCGCTCCCGCGTCAGCCACGGCCGCGCCTAACGCATATTGGAATGGAGTTTTAGATCATGACTGACCTCATGAAAGGCAAGATCGCCGCCATCACCGGTGCCGCCTCCGGCATCGGCCTCGAATGTGCCAAGACGCTTCTGGCCGAAGGCGCGAAGGTGGTGCTCGTCGATCGCGCCAAGGACAAGCTAGAACAGCTCTGCAAGGAGCTCGGGCCGAACGCCCTGCCGCTCGTCGTGGACCTGCTGACGCCATCCGATGTCTCCGGCATGCTGCCGCGCATCCTCGAGATTGCCGGCGGACTGGATGTCTTCCACGCCAATGCCGGCGCTTATATCGGCGGTCCGGTGGCGGAAGGCGATCCCGATGCCTGGGACCGCATGCTGAACCTCAACATCAACGCGGCCTTCCGCTCGGTTCATGCTGTGCTGCCCTACATGATCGAGAAGAAGACGGGCGACATCCTGTTCACTTCGTCGATCGCCGGTGTCGTGCCCGTCATCTGGGAGCCGATCTATACGGCCTCGAAATTCGCCGTGCAGGCCTTCGTGCATTCGACGCGCCGGCAGGTGGCGCAGCATGGCGTGCGCGTCGGTGCGGTCCTGCCTGGCCCGGTTGTAACGGCGCTGCTCGACGACTGGCCGAAGGAGAAGATGGACGAGGCGCTTGCCAATGGCAGCCTGATGCAGCCGAAGGAAGTGGCCGATGCCGTGCTCTTCATGCTGACGCGGCCGCGCAACATCACGATCCGCGACCTCGTCATCCTGCCCAACAGCGTCGATCTCTAAGCGAGTGGCAAGCGGCATGACGCCGCTTGCCCGAAAAATTCCTGATTGCAGGCGGTAGACCCATGAGCACTCCTTCCTCCGCGCAGCCCCCGGGCGGCGAACGCTACTTTGTCGGCGTCGATGTCGGCACGGGCAGCGCCAGAGCCGGCCTCTTCGATCTCTCCGGCCGCATGTTGGCTTCGGGAAAACGCGACATTTCGCTGTTTCGCGAGCCGGGCGCGATGGTCGAGCAGTCGAGCACGGAAATCTGGGCTGCTGTCTGCGCGTCGGTGCGCGAGGCGGTCGAGAAGGCGGGGATCGCACCGGAAAGCGTCGCTGGCATCGGCTTCGATGCGACCTGCTCGCTGGTTGTGCTCGGGGACGGGGGCAAGCCGCTGCCCGTCGGCCCCTCGGAAAACCCCGAACGCGACATCATCGTCTGGATGGATCACCGCGCCGTGGATCAGGTCGAGCGTATCAATGCCGGCGGATATGATGTGCTGCGCTATGTCGGCGGTATCATCTCGCCGGAGATGGAAACGCCGAAACTGCTGTGGCTGAAGGAAAACCGACCCGCGGTCTTCGATGCCGCCTGGCAGTTCTTCGATCTCGCCGATTTTTTGACCTGGCGCGCGACGGGCGATCTTGCCCGCTCGACCTGCACCGTGACCTGCAAATGGACGTATCTCGCGCATGAAAAGCGCTGGGATCCCGGCTATTTCCACGGCATCGGCCTCGGTGTTCTTGCAGACGAGGATTTCGCGCGCATCGGCCAGCGCGTCGTCGAACCCGGTACGCCGCTTGGCGAGGGCCTGACCGAGACGGCGGCGGCCGAACTCGGCCTTGTCGCCGGCATCCCGGTTGGCGCTGGCATGATCGATGCCCATGCGGGCGGTATCGGCACGGTCGGCGTCGATGGCCCGCCGGAAAACAATCTCGGTTATGTCTTCGGCACCTCTTCCTGCACCATGACCTCGACCCACGAACCGGTCTTCGTGCCGGGTGTCTGGGGGCCGTATTTCTCCGCAATGGTACCGGGCATGTGGCTGAACGAGGGCGGCCAGTCGGCGGCTGGAGCCGCCATCGAACAGCTTCTTTCCTTCCACCCGGCTTCAAGCGAAGCTGCGGCGCTGGCAAAGACGCGCGGGCTCTCCTTGCCGGTGCTGTTGGCGGAACTGGCTTCGGAGAAGGCGGGCACGCTGTCCGACGTAGCATCGTTGGCGGATGGGCTGCATGTCGTGCCGGAGTTCCTCGGCAACCGCGCGCCCTTCGCCGATCCCCATGCCCGCGCCGCCATTGTCGGCCTCGGCATGGAGCGCGACCTCGACAATCTCGTCGCGCTCTATATCGCCGGCCTCTGCGGCATCGGTTATGGCCTGCGCCAGATCATCGATGCGCAGGCCATGGCCGGCGCGCCAATCGACAAGATCGTCATCAGTGGCGGTGCCGGGCAACTCGATCTCGTGCGCCAGCTTCTGGCCGATGCGACGGGCAGGCCCCTGCTCGCAACACGCGCGGAGGAACCCGTTCTGCTCGGCGCGGCCATCCTTGGCAGCGTCGCCGGCGGAGCCTTTCCGGATGTGCGTGCCGCCATGGCGGCACTTTCGGCAACCGACCGCGCCTACGAGCCTGCCGGCGGCGAGACCCTTGCCTTGCATGCCAGGCGCTACACAGCCTTCCAGCGCCTGCAAGCCGTGGCACGCGACATCCGCTAGCGGCTGAGCAGCAGTGCGACAGGTTCGGCACAGAGCAGTTCCGAAAGCGGAATGGCATTGCCGAGCATGATCTCACGGTCATCGAGCACGGACCGCACGGTACGGCCGGCAAAACCGGCAGGAATGGCCAATGAAACGTTCTGCAACGCTGCCTCGGTCAGGTGGAGCGTATCCGGCCGGGTCTTGCCGAAGACGAGACGCGGAACGACCGTGATTGCAAACGCCTCGGGCGTGCCGCGCAGAAAGGCGAGCGCCTGCCGCGAGCTATCGGAAAGCTGCAACGGGCGATAAGGCCCGCGAAACGGGCGGGGCTCGTCGTTTCGCGCCGCAAGCGTAGTCGCGATGAGCCATTGCTTGTAGTCGGCGAAGTTTTCACGGATGGGGCGTGGGTGGGCGGGCACGATCAGCGGTGCCACGTTCAGAAGGGGGCGGTTGTCGGGATCGACCAGCGAAAAATCGCCGCGCTCGCTGCCTTGGTAAAAATCGGGAATGCCCGGTGCCGTCAACTTGACCAGCGTCTGCGCCAGAGCGTTCGCCAGGCCGGCCTCGATGAAGGGCGAAAGCGTTTCGGCGAAGTCGTTCAGAAAAGCGCTGTGGCCGAGAATATCCTCGACGAAGTCGGTGACGTTTTGCTCATAGCCGGCATCGGGCGCGCTCCAGTTCGAGCGGATCTTGGCCTCGCGCAGCGCCTTCATCATGTAGGGCACCATACGTCTGCCGATATCCGCGTTGCCGTATTCCGGCCAGATGCCGGCCAGCGCCTGATAGATCAGCCACTCCACGTCGGGCTCCGGCACCACGCGTCCATTGTGCAGGCGGCGGAAACGGGAATTGAGGCCGGCCCAGCGCTCCACGGCGTCGATCCAGCGTTCCGGCGCTTCGCTGAGAGTATAAAGCCGCGCCCGGGCATCCTCGCCGCGTTTGGTGTCGTGGGTCGACGTCGCCGAGAGACCGTGCGGCATGGTCTCACATCGTCCCTGCATGGCGGCATGGAAGGCGGCCGGGCCACCGGTGACATCGCCCGGATCGCCGCCGACCTCGTTCAGCGCGATGAAGGCGTTTTCCCGATAGAAGAGCGTATCCTCCAGTGCCTTGGCCATGATCGGGCCGCTCACCTGCTGGAAGCGGCTGCGGAATTCGGCGCAATCCTTCAATGTGTCGGCGACACGGTCGTCGGCAAGCAGTTCCCAGACGAAATCGATAGCCTCGCACACCTCCGGCGAGGCGCTCTCCTGTGCGGTTTGCCGAGCGGTCGCAAGCCGTTGACGGTCCCGTTCCATGACGCCGGCCGAGGTCATGTAGGTCCGGTAGACGGGCAGGGCGATGATGATCGCGCGTACCGCCTCGGTCAGGAGGCTGCGCGAAAGGTCGGCATTGGCAAGGTCTGCCATGCCGCTCGCCAGCGTTGCCAGACGGTGGACCTCGCCTTCGAAATTGTCGGTGAGCATCTGCCGTTTGCCGGCTTTCGCCTCCTCGGCGTAGGTGCCCCGATGCTCTTCGTTCTTCAGAGGGCGGAAGGCGTCGGCAAGCCGCCCGCCTTCCTGTTCGTCGGCGAATGCATCGGCGAGCGCGGTGATGAATTCGTAGCCCGTCGTTCCCGCAACCGGCCATTCCGGCACAAACGGCTCGTGCTTCTCAAGGATCTTTTCCACGACGATGTAAACGTCGGGCCCGACGGCGGCACGCAGGCGTTCCAGGTAGCCCGCCGGATCGGCAAGCCCGTCGATATGGTCGATGCGCAGGCCATCGATGATGCCGTCGTGCACGAGATCGAGGATCAGCCGGTGGTAGTCGTCGAAGACTGTGGGATCCTCGATCCGCAGCCCCGCAAGGCCGGCGATCTCGAAAAAGCGACGGTAGCTGAGGTGCCGGCTCGCCGTCTTCCAGTCCGTGAGTTGCCAGGGCTGCGCTGCATGGATGGCGATGATTCGTTCGAGGTCTGCCGAGAGCGTTTCTAGGTGTTTTTGCAGGGCGTCGCGAGAGCCCGACGCAGACAACGCGGCGGAGTGAACCGCACAGCCCTGTGGATCCTCTTCCGGATTGGGCATGCCGGTGAATATGCCCGCTTCTGCCAGCAATGCCTCACAGGTCCGGGGATGCAGCGGATAGAAGGTGTCGTGGTAGGCGAGGGCAAGGGCATCGTGCCGAGCGTCGATGGCGAGCCGGATGGTGCCATCGGCCAGTTCCGCCGCAAAACTCTTGCCAAGAAAGGGCAGGGTCAGTTTTTGCGACCAGTCGATGTCGAAATGACGGGCAAAGACACTTTCGGCGCCCCAGGTAACGACACTGCGCCACCATGGATTTTCAAGGCTTGCGGCCATGTGGTTGGGCACGATGTCGAGGAGAAGGCCCATGCCGTGCATGTGGAGATCCTTCGCCAGCAGCCGCAGTCCATTCAGGCCGCCGAGGGCGGGATCGATCTCGTCTGCGCGGATGACATCATAGCCATGCGTCGAGCCGCCGACGGCGGTCGTGAGGGGAGAGGCATAGAGGTGGCTGATCCCCAGCTGCTTAAGATATGGGACCAGTTGGCGCGCGCGCGCGAAGTCCATGCCATTGCGAAACTGCAGGCGGTAGGTCGAGTGGAGAGATGTCATAAAGCCCAGAAGATGCGAGTAAAGCCCGCTCCTAAACGCAGATGCTCCTGTTTTGTTCCAAATGGTTCTCCGGACTTTGGGGATGGTCCTTTCGATGCCGCGGTTCCCGCTGGCGCTCCCCGCAGACGATGTGACAAGGTGCGCATGGCAGGAGAGGAGTTCACCCATGGGCAATCATCTTTTCGACGCGATCCGGGTTGCTGCTGCGCCGGAAGCGGTCTTCATCGAAACCGCCGATGGCAGGCAATGGACCTACGGCGACATGATCGCGCTCTCCGGGCGGCTGGCGGCAGCGCTTCGGACGCTTGGCGTGCGTGCCGGCGATCGGGTCGCGGTGCAGGTCGAAAAGAGCTCCGAGGCGCTGATGCTCTATCTGGGGTGCCTTCGGGTGGGCGCCGTCTACCTGCCGCTGAACACGGCCTACACGCTGGCCGAGCTCGATTATTTCATCGGCGACGCCGAGCCGGCGCTTGTCGTCGTCGGACCGAAAGCCCGCGAGGGTGTCGAGGCGATCGCCAAGGCTCACGGCAGCCGCGTCGAGACGCTCGATGCCGCGGGCCATGGCAGCCTCGTCGAGCGGGCGGCGGACGAAGACCCTGATGTCGCTGACGTCGAGCGTGGCCCGGACGATCTGGCGGCGATCCTCTATACCTCGGGCACGACCGGCCGCTCCAAGGGCGCCATGCTGACGCATGACAATCTGCTTTCGAATGCGCTGACGCTACGCGACCACTGGCGCTTCACGAGTGGTGACCGGTTGATCCATGCCCTGCCGATCTTTCACACGCACGGTCTCTTCGTGGCGTCGAACGTCACGCTGCTTTCCGGTGCGTCGATGTATCTGCTCGCAAAATTCGATGCCGACGAAGCTCTGAAGCTGATGGATACGGCGACCGTCATGATGGGGGTGCCGACCTTCTATGTCCGGCTCGTGCAGCATCCCGGCCTCACCCGTGCGGCGACCGCGAAAATGCGGCTCTTCGTCTCCGGGTCCGCGCCGCTTCTGGCGGAAACCCACCGCGCTTTCTCGGAGAAGACCGGACACGCGCTTCTCGAGCGCTACGGTATGACCGAGACCAACATGAACACGTCCAATCCCTATGACGGCGACCGGATTGCCGGCACGGTGGGTTTGCCGCTGCCGGGGGTCTCGCTGCGGATCGCCGAACCGGAGAGCGGCCGGCCGGTGCCAGATGGCGAGACGGGCATGATCGAGGTGAAGGGGCCAAACGTCTTCAGGGGCTACTGGCGCATGCCGGAGAAGACGGCGGCGGAGTTTCGCGCCGATGGCTTCTTCATCACCGGCGATCTCGGCAAGATCGATGAGCGCGGTTATGTGCATATCGTCGGCCGCGGCAAGGATCTCGTGATTTCCGGGGGCTACAACATCTATCCGAAGGAAGTCGAGACCGAGATCGATGCCATGCCCGATGTCGTCGAAAGCGCGGTCATCGGCCTGCCGCATCCGGATTTCGGCGAGGGCGTGACGGCCGTGGTGGTGCGCGCGAAGGGGACTGCACTCGACGAGACGGCGGTGCTCGATGGCCTCAAGGACCGGCTGGCCCGCTACAAGCAGCCCAAACGCGTGCTCTTCGTCGAAGACCTGCCGCGCAACACGATGGGAAAGGTGCAAAAGAACGTGCTGCGCCAGACCTATGAGGATCTCTACAAGGCCTGATCATAGGCGAAGTGCTTTCGAAGAATGTCGAGAACCTCGGTTGCGAGTTCGCCGACAATGCCGCCGCGCTCCCAGGAATAGAGCGAGGCGACGACAGGTGGCTCCGGCGCGAATTCGGCAAGCGGCTTGACCCGCCAGCCCCTGGCGGCGTCGATCGGCAGCATGGAGAGGCCGAGTCCGGCCTCGATGGCCATCAGCACGTTGCGCAGGCTGGCGGAGGTGAAGGCGACGTACCAGCGTCGTCGCTCTCGCTCCAGCCGCTCGAACATCGCGTCGCGATAGAGACCTCCAGGCGGGAAGGTGACGAGCGGCACGGGATCGGGAAGGTCGGCGGCGGCGTCCACCGCGGTGAACCAGGCGATGGGCTCCTCGAAACTCGCCCAGGCGTCGGCGTTCGGCGCATCTTCCTTCAGCACGACGATATCGAGTTCTCCGGCGCGGTAGCGCCGCGTCAGGTCCGAGCGCAATCCTGTCGTGACGTCGAGCCGGGCTTCCTTGTGACGCTTGGTGAAGGCGGCGAAGACGCGGGCCATCTCGGGCGTCGCGATATCGTCCGGCATGCCGATGCGCACCGAGGTGGTGCCGGAGGTTTCGGCCACCAGCGCCAGCGCTTCGCTCTGCAAGGCGAGGATGCGGCGGGCGTGGCCGAGCAGGCGTTCGCCCGTTACCGTCAGGCGCACCGGGCGAGCGGCGCGATCGATGAGGTCGCGCCCGACCGCCTCCTCGAGGCGGGCGATCTGCTGGCTCATCGTCGATTGGGTCATGTGCAGTCGGTCGGCGGCGGCGGTGAAGCTGCCCGCATCGGCGATCGCCACGAAAGCCCGGAGCAGGCGCGGATCGAGCACGATATCTCCATTGAAAATCGGAATGGTGGGTATCTAAACATGTAATTTGCGCATGATTCAAGCGGATGGTAGCGATAAGATAGCAAGGTGGCACGCGCCCGCGCGCCACCACATGGCAGCAGAAAGTTGAATCATGGCAGATACGCGTCCCGCTCGCGATTGGGCAATGCTCGGGCTGGTCGTCCTTGTCGGGCTGAACCTCCGGCCCTTCCTCGCCGCCCCCGCGCCCATTCTCAGCGAGATTGTGGCGGATACCGGCCTGGGGCTCGGCGGCGTGGCGCTTCTGACGCTGCTGCCGATGCTCCTGATGGGGGTTGGCGCCTTCGTTGCACCGGGGCTGCAGGTGCGCATCGGCACACGGCGCGGCCTGCTTGTGGCCCTTGCCATCCTTCTGGCGGGGTCGGCGCTGCGCCTTTTTGCGCAGACCGGTATCGTGCTCATTGCGACGGCGGCCCTCTGCGGCATCGGTGTCGCCTTTATCCAGGCGGTCTTTCCCGGCATCATCAAGGCGCGCTTCCCGACGAGCGTCCCCGTCGTCACCGGGCTCTATTCGGCGATGATCATGGCGGGTGGCGCCTTTGGCGCGCGGCTGATGCCGGCCTTTGTCCATGCCGGCTATTCCTGGCGAGCGGCCCTTGCGTGGTTGGCCGTCCCGGTCGCCGTCGCGCTTGCCGCCGCCTGGCGCATCCTTTCCGATGTGCAGGCGAACCGTCCCGACGGCACGTTGACGCGCAGGCTGCTGGCGCGACCGCGCACCTGGGTGCTGATGGCCGCCTTCGGGCTCGTCAATGCAGGATATTCGTCGATGATCGCGTGGCTGGCGCCCTATTATCAGGCGCAGGGCTGGACCAGTGCCGACAGCAGCAGCCTCGTCGCGGTCATGGCCGCCTGCCAGGCGGTGGCTGCGCTGGGTCTGCCGATTCTGGCGCGCGGCAATGTCGATCGCCGCCGCTGGCTCTGGCTGACCATCGCGTTCCAGGCCATCGGCTTCTATGGGCTCGCCAATTTGCCAGCAGCCGCCCCCGTGGTCTGGGCGGGGCTTTGCGGTGCGGGTCTTGGCGGCAGTTTCGCGCTTGCCCTCGTGACCGCGCTCGATCATCTGCCGCGACCGGAGCAAGCCGGCGCGCTGGCCGCGCTCATGCAGGGTGGCGGCTTCCTCGTCGCGGCGCTCGGCCCCTATACCGTGGCGCTGCTGCACGACTGGACCGGGGGCTTTGCCGCCGGCTGGATGATGCATCTCGGCTGCGTGCTGGTGACCGCGTTGCTCTATCTGCGCTTCGATCCGCGCTCCTACCCGCAGGCAATGCCTTCGGCCGGCTGAAAGAAAAAAACCGCGCCCCGGTGGAGCGCGGGTTGTCAGTATGTCGGGGCGGACAAGTCCTCCCGGCTTCTTCTCCGCCATCCTCGGTGCAAACCGGATCATGACGGAGCAGGAATGGGCAGCCGCTGGCGAAATTAGCGACGGCCACCCAGAGGGCGCAACGCCGCGTGCCGGTTGACATCCTTGTAGAGCAGGTAGCGGAACGGTTCCGGGCCGCCGGCATAGCAGGCCTGCGGGCAGAAGGCGCGCAACCACATGAAGTCGCCCGCTTCCACTTCCACCCAATCCTGGTTGAGGCGATAGACCGCCTTGCCCTGAAGCACGTAGAGGCCGTGTTCCATGACATGGGTTTCGGCGAAGGGAATGACGGCGCCCGGCATCAGCGTGACGATGGTCACATGCATGTCGTGGCGCAGGTCGTTGGGATCGACGAAGCGCGTCGTCGCCCAGCCGCCGTTCGTACCGGGCATTTCCGAAGGCTTGATATCCTTTTCGTTGAGGATCAGCGGCTCGGGATGCGGCAGGCCCTCGACGGCCTCGTAGGCCTTGCGGATCCAGTGGAAGCGCGCATGGGCGCCCGAGCGGTTGCGCAGCGACCATTTCAGGCCCGGCGGCAGGAAGGCGTAGCCGCCCGGCTGCAGCGTGTGTTTGCCGGTCGGGATCGTCAGTTCGACCTCGCCGTCGACGACGAAGAGCACACCTTCGGCCTCGGCATCCTGTTCCGGATTGTCGCTGCCGCCGCCCGGCGCCACTTCCATGACATATTGCGAGAAGGTCTCGGCAAAGCCGGAAAGCGGGCGGGCGATCACCCAGAGCCGCGTGTTGTCCCAGAAGGGCAGGAAGCTGGTCACGATGTCCTGCATCACCCCCTTGGGGATCACCGCATAGGCCTCGGTAAAGACCGCGCGACCGGTTAGGAGGTCGCTTTGCGGCGGATGGCCGCCGAGGGAGGAATAGTAGCTGCGTTGCATCGTCTCAAGCCCTTTGCTGTGTGTGTTTCCGGTCTTTTTCGGCGTCCGCATCTGCTGCGGCCCGTTCCTTGAATGGATCTATGCGCCGGCGCGACGCGTCATTTCGCCCCGGCTTTTTCCAGCAGGGCGGCGATCTCGCCATAGCCGCGTCCGCGCGCATGCTGGAGCGGTGTCACGCCGTCATTGTCGGCAAGATCTGCATCCGCGCCGGCCTTGAGCAGCAGGTCAACGATCTTGACATGGCGAGGCCCGCCATCGCCGAGGATGACAGCCTCGATCAGCGCGGTCCAGCCGAGCCTGTTGACGTGGTCGACATCGACACCGGCCTTGATGAGCGTATCGACGGTCTCGACATGGCCGCGCTCGGAGGCAGGAATGAGCGCCGTGCCGCCATAGCGATTGATGCTCGTGAGATCCGCGCCGTTCGCCAGCGTCAGCCTGAGGATTTCGAGATGGCCGCGGGCGCCGGCATAGAGATAGGGGCTGTCCTCGATATTGTCCTTGGCGTTGACGTCGGCGCCCGCCTCGATCAGCGCGCGGGCGGCCTCCACCTTGTTGGCATGAGTGGCGACGAGCAGCGCGGTCGCGCCGCTGCCGTTCCGCGCGTCGATCTTCGCGCCCTTGTCGATGAGGGAAACGATGGCGGCTGCGTCATTTGCGGCGGCCGCTTTGTGCAATTGGATATCCATGGTGTCACCGGCAGCAGAAAGGGGGGAGGCGAGGGCTGCGAGGAAGAGCCAGGCAGAGAGCAGGGAGAGTTTCAGCATGTGCCGTCCCGTTGAATGTCATTCTGAACCTAGCAGGGGGGCATCCCATTAGAAAATTAAATGTGCAAATCAATATCATTCAGAAGATGGAATTCGGCGGGCATTTGGCTATAAATCCGGGAATGTCGAACAGGGAAAGGACCGGGCCATGACGGAGCAGGGACTTCTGCGCATTTCCATTGCGGTCACGGTCGTGCTGGCGGGAGTCGGCATTCTCTTCGGTATCCTCTCGGGTTCCTTCGCCATCGTTTTCGATGGCGTCTATGCCTTGACGGACGCCGTCATGACCGTCGTCGCCCTTCTTGTCTCGAACCTCATCGCCGCCTCGGCCTCCGGCAGCGGCAAGGGGCGTTTCGTCAAGCATTTCACCATGGGCTTCTGGCATCTGGAGCCGATGGTGCTTGGCCTCAACGGTATAATGCTGACAGGGGCGGCCATCTACGCGCTGATCAACGCCATCGGTTCCATCATGGATGGCGGGCGGGCGCTCGATTTCGATCAGGCGATCATCTACGCTGTCGTGACGATAGCGGTCACCGTTACCATGGCGATCATAGGCACGCGGGCGAACCGCACCATCCAGTCGGACTTCGTGGCACTCGACGCCAAGGCCTGGATCATGTCGGCGGGGCTGACCAGCGCGCTGTTCGTCGCCTTCGTCATCGGCTATTTCATCCAGGGGACGCAGCATGAGTGGCTTTCGCCTTACATCGACCCGGTCGCGCTGGCAGTCGTCTGCCTTGTCATCATTCCAATCCCCGCCGGCACCATTCGCCAGGCGCTTGCCGACATCCTGCTCGTCACGCCCTCGGACCTGAAGGGCCATGTCGACACGATCGCCAAGGCGATCGTCGAGAAACACGGCTTTCTCTCCTATCGCGCCTATGTCGCGCGTGTCGGCCGGGGCCGGCAGATCGAGCTCTATTTCATTGTCCCCGACAATTTTCCACCGCGGAAATTGCAGGATTGGGATGCGATTCGCGATGAAATCGGTATTGCAATCGGCGATGAAGGCCCGGATCGCTGGCTTACCATCGCCTTTACCACCGATCCGGAATGGGCGGACTGATCATTCCTTTCTGGAATGTTTGGTATTTTGACTATCTATTTGTGTAATGCATGGGCATGGCTGATCTTCACCGCCAGCTAACAAGGGGAACGATCATGTTCAAAAGCATTCTATCCTGCGCCATGGCTGCCGGCCTTGCCTTCTCGGTTCTCGCGACGCCCTTTACGGCGAGCGCGGACGATCTGGAAACGATCAAGGCAGCGGGTGAATTCAAGTTCGCCAACAGCGGCGCCTACCCGCCCTTCAGCTTCGTCGACGACAGCAACCAGACCGTCGGTTTCGACGTCGATATCGGCAACGAGATCGCCAAGCGCCTCGGCGTGAAGGGCACCGGCCTCAGCACCGCCTGGGACGGCATCATCGCCGGCCTGCTTGCCGGCAAATACGACTCGGTCATCGGCAGCATGACCATCACGCCCGAGCGTGAAAAGGCCGTCGATTTCGTCGGTCCCTATTATAAGTCCGGCCGCGGCGTCTTCGTGCTGGATGGCTCCGAGGTCAAGTCGATCGACGACCTCAAGGACAAGACCATCGGCGTGACGCTCGGCGAAACCCACGAGAAATGGGCGCGCGAGCGCGGCGGCTGGGAAATCCGCACCTACAAGGGTCTGCCGGAGCTCTTCCTCGAGCTGAAGGCAGGCCGTATCCAGGCGATGATCGTCGATGCCGTTCCAGTGTCGATCGCCATCAAGGAAACCGGCGAGAAGTTCACCAAGCTCGATGTGCCGGAATTCGCGGGCACCGAAGACAAGATCGGCATCGCCATCCGCAAGGGCAATCCCGAGCTGAAGGCCGCCATGCAGAAGGCGCTCGACGACATGATGGCCGACGGCACCTACGAGGCCATCGCCATGAAGTGGATCGGCTCGGACATCCGCTGATCGTTTTCGCATCCTGAGACGGCTGACCGGCGGGAAAACCCGCCGGTGGCCTGACCGACTGCCGAGGATCCGGGAATGGACATCGCTCTCATCGGCCGCATCATCCCTGTCTTCGTCCAGGCGGCCTGGACGACCGTTCAGATTTCGCTGCTCTCGCTTGTGCTCGGCCTTGCCGTGGCGGCGCTGATTGCGGGTCTGCGGCTTTCGCATCTGGCGGTTCTGCGCTTCATCGGGGCTGCCTATGTCAGCGTCTTCCGCGGCACACCGGCGCTTCTGCAGATCTTCCTGCTCTATTTCGGCGGTCCGCAGCTCGGCATCCAACTCGAACCCTTTGCGGCGGGCGCCATCGCGCTCGGCCTCAACATCGGCGCCTATATGGCGGAATCGATCCGGGGCGGCGTGCTGTCGGTGGATCGCGGGCAGATGGAAGCGGCGCGCTCGCTCGGCTTCGGCGAGGGCCAGTCCATGCGCTGGATCGTGCTGCCACAGGCCGCCAAGCTGATGATCCGCCCGCTCGGCGTCAATGCCGTGGCGCTGGTCAAGGGTACGGCGCTCGTCGCCACCATCTCGGTCGTCGAGCTCACCTATACGGCGCAGCGCTTCATCGGCTCCACCTACAAACCCTTCGAGATTTTCGCGGTGACGGCGGTGCTCTACATGATCATGGTCTACGGCCTGACGCTCGTCATCGACCGGCTCGACCGCGCCTATGCCGAGGAGGCGTAAGCCATGCAGGGTCTCGATTTCAGCATCGTTCCGGAATACCTGCCACTGATCGGCAAGGGCCTGTGGTGGACGGTCGTCATCTCCGTCATCTCCGCCCTTTTCAGCATCGTCGCCGGCATGGGGTTTGCCCTCATCGTGCTCTATGCGTCGCCCGTGGTGCGCTATCCCGTGCGTCTGTTTATGTGGCTTTTCATGGGCACGCCGCTGCTCCTGCAGCTGTTCCTGATCTATTTCGGCCTCGTCCAGATCGGCATCGACATTCCGGCCCTCTGGTCCGGCATCATCGGCCTCAGCCTGCATTTCGCCGTCTACAATGCCGACATTTTTCGCGCGGGCATCGCCTCGCTCGACAAGGGGCAGACGGAGGCGGCGCGCTCGCTCGGCTTCGGCGCCTGGCAGACGCGGCTCTATATCGTCGTGCCGCAGGCCCTGCGCAACACGGTGCCGGCCGTCGGCAACATGATGATCGCGCTGCTCAAGGAAAGCTCGATCGTCTCGATGATCGGCATTGCCGAGCTCGTTCACAGCGCCCAGCTCGTGATCAGCGAGACCTACCGGCCCTTCGAATTCTACCTGACGGCCGCCGCCCTCTATTACGTCCTCAATCTCATTCTCGAAGCGGTCCTTAGGGGGATCGAACGGAAAGTGGAGCTTTCGCGATGACCGATGTCCGTCCGATGATCGAGGTGCGCGGCGCGCGCAAATTCTTCGGGCCGCTGGAGGTGCTGAAGGGCATCGATTTCAGCGTGGCGCGCGGCCAGATCGTCGCCGTGATCGGCCCGAGCGGTTCGGGCAAGAGCACGCTGCTGCGTTCGATCAACCATCTGGAAACGCTCGATGGTGGCGAGGTGTGGCTGGATGGCGTGCAGGTCAACCAGACGCTCGCCCGCCGGCCCTTTGAAAGGCATATCAACAGCGTGCGCCAGCAGATGGGCATGGTGTTCCAGCACTTCAATCTCTTCCCGCATCTGAGCGTGGCGGAAAACATTACCATCGCCCCGATGAAGCTGAAGGGCATGGCGAAGGCCGACGCCCGTGCTTTGGCCCTGAAGATGCTCGACAAGGTCGGCCTTGCCGACAAGATCGACGCCTTCCCGGCCCGCCTTTCCGGCGGCCAGAAGCAGCGTGTCGCCATTGCCCGCGCGCTCGCCATGCAGCCGAAAGTCATGCTGTTCGACGAGGCGACCTCGGCACTCGACCCGGAGCTTGTGGACGAGGTGAACCTCGTCATGAAGCAGCTCGCGGCCGAGCACATGACCATGGTGATCGTCACCCACGAAATGCGCTTTGCCGCCGAGGTCGCCGACCGGGTGATCTTCATGGCGGACGGTGCGGTCGTCGAGGAGGGCAAGCCCGACGATCTCTTCCGAAATCCGGTGCAGGAACGCACCCGCAGCTTCCTCAAGAAGTTCCTCAACGGCTAGACTACATCCGGCCGCTCAATTTTGTCTTCTTCAATGGATCGATCATGAGCCAGCAATCGACTGCGCCCGGTGAACGCCCGGCATCGCATCTCTTCTACCAGTCCCGCATGCGCCGGCCGCTCGCCGACCGCGCCGAAGGCATCTATATCTGGGACGAGCATGGCCGGAAGGTCATCGACGGCTCCAGCGGCGCCATGGTCGTCAATATCGGCCATTCCAACCGCAACGTGCTCGATGCCATGAAGCGGCAGATGGACAAGGCGACCTTCGCCTATCGCCTGCATTTCGAAAACCAGCCGGCGGAAGATCTGGCGCGCCGTCTTGCCGGCCATATGCCCGAAGGTCTCGATCGGGTTTTCTTCGTCTCCGGCGGTTCGGAAGCCGTGGAATCCTGCCTGAAGCTTGCCCGGCAATGGGCGCTCGCAACCGATCAGCCGCAGCGCTGGAAGGTCATATCGCGCTTCCCTTCCTACCATGGCTCGACGCTCGGCGCGCTCGCGGTCACCGGCTACGACGCGCTGAAAAAGCCTTTCCTGCCGATGCTGCGCGACATGCCGCACATCAAGGCGCCGACCGCCTATCTCGACCGCGACAATTTTTCGATGGAAGAGCGCGGGCTTCGTTATGCCGATATGCTGGAGGAGAAGATCCTGGAGGAGGGGGCCGAAAGCGTGCTCGCCTTCATCATGGAGCCGATCGGCGGCGCCTCCACCGGCGCGCTCGTCGCGCCCGACAGCTACTATCCGCGCATCCGCGAGATCTGCGACAAATACGGCATCCTGCTGATCCATGATGAGGTGATGAGTGGGGCGGGGCGCACCGGCCGTTATCTCGGCGGCGATCACTGGAACTGCCGGCCTGACATCATCGCGCTCTCCAAGGGCCTCGGTGCCGGTTATTGCCCGCTCGGCGCGATGATCGCTCATTCGAAGCTCGTCAAGCCGGTGCTCGACCGTGGCGGCTTCGCCCACGGCTATACCTATGCCGGCAATCCGCTCGCCTGCGCTGCCGGGCTTGCCGTGCTCGACGAGATCGAGCGGCAGGATCTGCTCGGCAACGCCACCCGTATCGGCGACCTTATGAAGGTCGAACTGGAAGGACTGGCGGAGCGTTACCCCTTCATCGGCGATGTGCGCGGCAAGGGCCTGCTGCTCGCCGCCGAATTCGTCTCGGATCGCGAAACCATGGCGCCGCTCCCCAAGGTGCTCGACGCCCACCAGCGCGTCGTCGATATCGCCTACGAACGCGGCCTGATCATCTATTCCCGCCGCACGCGCGGCGGTGTGGAGGGCGACCATTTCCTCGTTTGCCCGCCGATGATCACGACGGAGGAGCAGGTCGGCGAGATCGTCACGATCCTCGACGCGACGCTGGCGCAGCTTGCCGGCGAGCTGTCGCTGCCGGTTCGGAAGTAAGGGGTGGGTCATGAAATCCAAGAAGGTTATCATCACCTGTGCCGTGACGGGCTCGGTGCACACGCCCTCCATGTCGCCGCATCTGCCCTACACGCCGGAAGACATTGCCGCACAGGCCATCGAGGCGGCCGAGGCCGGCGCCTCGATCCTGCATCTGCATGCCCGTGACCCGGAAAACGGCCGCCCGACGGCCGATCCGAAAATCTTCATGCGTTTCCTGCCCGTCATCAAGCAGGCGAGCGATGCGGTGATCAACATCACCACCGGCGGCTCTTCACTGATGACGCTGGAAGACCGTATGGCCGCGGCACTCGCGGCCGAGCCGGAAATGTGCTCGCTCAACATGGGCTCGATGAATTTCGGCCTCTACCCCATGCTCGACCGCCCGCGCGAATGGCAACACACTTGGGAGCCGGAGCTGCTGGAGGCGACGCGCAACACGATCTTCCGCAACACGTTCGGCGATATCGAGACGATCCTGAAGCGGCTCGGCGAGGGCTGCGGCACGCGCTTCGAATTCGAATGCTACGATGTCGGGCACCTCTACACGCTCGCGCATTTCCGTGATCGCGGCCTGATACCAGGCACGCCCTTCATCCAGTTCGTGCTCGGCATTCTCGGCGGCATCGGGGCCGATCCCGAGAACCTGATGCATATGAAGCGCATCGCCGACAAGCTGTTCGGCGACGACTACCGCTTCTCGGTGCTGGCCGCAGGCCGCAAGCAGACACCGATGATCACCATGGCCGCGACCTTGGGTGGCAGCGTGCGCGTCGGGCTGGAGGACAGCCTGTTCGACGGTCGCGAGCTTGCCACCTCCAATGCCGCACAGGTGCACCGCATCCGCGCGGTTCTCGAAGGTCTTTCGCTCGAAGTCGCGACGCCCGATGAGGCGCGCGCTATGCTCGGCCTCAAGGGCGGCGATCGCGTCGCATTCTGAGGAGATACCATGCAGGACGATATCCGGATCCGGCCCGCCGTCATTGCCGATGCCGAAACCATTCATACGGCGCTGAAGGACATGGCCGCGGGCATGAAAGCCGGGCCGAAATTCGTTTCGACGGTCGAGGATATCAGGCATCACGGCTTTGGTGCTGATCCGGCCTTTGAGGTGCTTATAGCGGAAGCGGGGAATACTTTCGCCGGCCTCTGCCTGACATTTTCGAGTTTTTCGACCTGGATGGGTACGCCCGGCATCTATGTGCAGGACCTGTTCGTCGTGGATGCCTTTCGCAGCCGGCGCATCGGAGAGCGGCTTCTGCATGCAGTGGCTCGGCGCGGCCGGGAAAAGGGCGCGCGCTACATGCGCCTCTCGGTGGATGTCGAGAACCCGAGGGCACAGGCCTTCTACGACCGGATCGGCATCCGCCATTCACGTGATGAGCTGATCCATATGATCAAGGGCGCGGATTTCGACGCCTTCGCCGCTAAGGACATGATATGAAGACCTTTTTTGCCGAAGAACAGAAGCGCCACGACCCGAGCTTCTTCCTGTCGAGCGGCGCGCCGCAGCCGAACCCGGAACAGCCTGAGCGCGTCGAGCGCCTGCTCGCCGGCGCCAAGGCGGCCGGCACGGAAATCCTGCGGCCGAAAGACCACGGCCTCGGTCCGGTTTCGGCCGTGCACACGCCGGAATATCTCGACTTCCTGCGCCGCATCTACGAACGCTGGCAGCGCATCGAGGGGGCTTCCGCAGAAGTTATCCCGAACATTCATCCGCTCGCCCGCAACGGAAGCTATCCGGCCTCCGCCGTTGGCCAGGCCGGTTACCATATGGCCGATACGTCCTGCCCGATCTCCGAGCACACTTGGGAAAGCGCCTGCTGGAGCGCCTCGACCGCCGTCTCGGCTACCGAAGCCGTCATGGCGGGCGATGCCTGGTCCTACGCGCTTTGCCGCCCGCCGGGCCACCATGCCTTCCGCGATGTCGCCGGTGGCTTCTGCTTCTTCAACAATTCCGGCGTCGCCGCGCAGCACCTGCTGCAACAGGCAAGACGCGTCGCCATCCTCGATGTCGATCTGCACCACGGGAACGGCACGCAGGGCATGTTCTACGAGCGCGCCGACGTGCTGACCGTCTCCATCCACGCCGACCCGGTGCGCTTCTATCCCTTCTTCTGGGGCCACGCGGACGAGCGCGGCGAGGGGCTTGGTCTCGGCTACAATCTCAACCTGCCGCTCGCCCGCAAATCCGGCGATGCTATCTATCTCGAAGCGCTCGCCGCCGCGATCCGCCGCATCGAGGCGTTTTCGCCGGATGCGCTGGTCGTGGCACTCGGCCTCGACGCGTTCGAGAAGGATCCGTTCGGCGGCCTCTCGGTTTCGACCCCTGGTTTTGCGCGCATCGCCGAAGCCATTGCCAAGCTTCAGTTGCCGACGGTCATCGTGCAGGAGGGTGGATATCTCAGCGACGCACTCGGCGACAACCTGACGGCTTTCCTCACGGGTTTTGGCGCGAGCGCTCAGGGATAGGTCCGTTGCTCGAAGGGGATCGCGGCGATTGCCTGGTGCAGTTCCGCAAGCAGCAGGCTTTCCGCCCGGCTGCGGCGAGCAGAACCGTCATAGATGACATGCACGTCGATGACAGGCGCATTCTCATAGGGCGGCAGACGCCAGAGACGGCCTGCCCGAACGTCTTCTTCCACGACGTGGATCGGCAGCGGTCCGAAGCCGAAGCCGGCGATGATCAGGCGCTTGACCTCTTCGAGATGCGAAGATGTGCCGACCGTCTGGCCCTCGAACCCTTCCTGCTGGCGCAGCAGCGCGACCGGCCAGAGCGCGCCGGACATCTGGTCCGTCTTGAAGGAGACATAGGGTTCCTGGCGCAGTGCCGAGATCGGCAGATCCTTCACGCCGAACAGCGGATGCCGGGCGCCGCAGAAATAGCCGAAACTTTCGCGGAAGAGCACATCATATTCGAGCCTCGGATGGCGCTCCTGCATCAGGCAGATGCCGAAACAGGCGTCGCGATTCAGCACCGCCGCCACGACATCGTTGCTGGAGGCGACGGAGAGCGAAAGTGTGACCTGCGGGAAGGCGCTGTGGAAAGCGGCAAGCGCCTCGTCGAGGAACGGGCAAACGACGTGGCTCGCCAGCGCGATCTCGATATGGCCGGTGAGGTCGCCGGGCTGCTCCTCCATATGCTGCGGCAGGCCGGAGACGATGTCGAACAACGCGACGCATTCGCTGTAGAGCCGCTGGCCGGCGGGCGTCACTGCAAAATGCGAGGCGTTCCGCTCGACGAGCCGGCACCCCATATGGGTTTCGAGCCGCTTCAGCGTGTTGCTGACGGTCGGCTGCTTGAGCGAGAGTTTTTCGCCCGCTGCCGTCAGTCCGCGCTCCTGCACGATGACCATGAAGGTGCGCAACAGGTTCCAGTCGATTTCCCAGACGAAACGCCGTCTTTGCCGGGCCATGCTCATCATTCCCCAAAACTATGTTTCGGAGGGGAGCTATTGCACGGCATGATTCCATATCAAAGTCCCGCGACGGACAAAGGAGGTTTGCCGTGCCGCTTCTGACCTATCAGGGTGTTGTCTATCCCGCGCAATGCGATGCGATGGGGCACATGAACGTGCAATATTACATCGCCGCTTTCGACCAGTCGCTCTGGCATCTGATGGCTGCGGCCGGCTATTCGGCGGAGTGGATCAAGGATCGGAAGGAAGGCTGGGCAGACCGTCGCTACGAGATAGATTTCCGCCAGGAATTGCCGGTCGGCAGCCTGTTCGAGATCCATTCTTGCGTGGTCAAGGTGGGGCGCACGTCGCTCACCACAAGGCACAGGCTCACGAACAAGGCGGATGGAACGCTCTGCGCGGAACTTCTCGCGGTTTCGGTCTATTTCGACCTTGCCGCACGGCAGTCCCTGGCGTTGCCGGCCACAATCGTTGGTGCGGCCGGCAATCTGGTCGAGCCTGCCTAGAGGCCTGCGGCCGTGATGGCGGCGTCCATGCGCTCGCGGGCCTTTTTCGGCAGCTTGCCGGTCTTGACCGCATCGAGATTGGCCGGCGCATCGCCGACGACCACGACGCCCACCATGCCCATGCCGACATGCGGCGTGCACTTGATGCCATAGGCGCCGGGCTTGTCGAAGGTGGCCTTGTATGTCTCGTTCATCTTGCTCTTGAAGGCTTCCGCACCCTCGGGAATGAAGTCCTTGATCGTCTCGACATTGTGACCCTTGTCGGTGGGGATGAAGGTGACGGTGTCGCCGGGGGCAACCTTCACGAAGGCGGGCTCAAACACCATGGCGCCCTCGGCACCCTTGTTGAGCATGTGCACTTCAAAATCTGCCGCACCGGCGGGAAGGGCGAGCGCGAAAAGGACTGCTGCTGCGCCGACGATGCTCTTTGCCATGATACGCACTGGAATTCTCCTTGCTGACGAACGTCAATCGTTCATGCGCAAGAGATAGGCCCGCGAGGGGCCTCCTTCTTTGACTTTGGTCAAACAAGCCGGCGATGCGGCGTGGCGTCCTGTCGCAGGCGTCAGCGGATGCGAACGCCCGCGCTGTCGAAGAGGAAGGATGAGCCGGCGGACACGCCGACGGTGAGCCGGTCGCGGCTGTCGGCACTGCGAAAACCCTCGTGCTCGACGATGATGCGCTCGTCGGGCGAGACATTGGCGTAGACATAGCTCGTATTGCCGAGATGTTCGGCCACGTCGACATCGAGAACGAGATCCGCATCGCCCTGGCCGGCAGGCCGGAAATGCTCCGGGCGAACGCCGAGGCTTACCTCGTCACCGGGCTTTGCCGCGCTCGACTGGGCGGAGAGGCTGAGTTTCACGTCGGGCTGGCTGGCCAAGGCGACCGTGATGTATCCCGCCTCACTGGAGATCACGCGGGCGTTCAAAAAGTTCATGCGCGGCGAGCCGATGAAGCCTGCGACGAATGTATTGTTGGGGTCGTCGTAGAGATCGAGCGGAGCGCCGACCTGCTCGACGATGCCGGCGCGCAGCACGACGATCTTGTCGGCGAGTGTCATCGCCTCGACCTGATCGTGCGTCACGTAGATGATGGTCGATTTCAGCGCCTTGTGCAGCTTGGCGATCTCGACGCGCATGTGCACGCGCAGCTCCGCGTCGAGGTTCGACAATGGCTCGTCGAAGAGGAAGACATCGGGATTGCGTACGATGGCGCGGCCGATGGCGACGCGCTGGCGCTGGCCGCCGGAGAGGGCTTTCGGCTTGCGCTCCATCAGCGGGCCGAGTTCGAGGATACGGGCGGCGTCATTGACGCGCCGCTCGATCTCTTCCTTCGCCATGCCGGCGAATTTCAGCGCGAAGCCCATGTTCTCGCGCACGGTCATATGCGGATAGAGCGCATAGGACTGGAACACCATGGCGATGCCGCGCTTCGACGGATCGACATCGTTCATGACCGTGCCGCCGATCGTGAGTTCGCCTGAAGAAATATCCTCCAGGCCGGCGATCATGCGCAGCAGCGTCGATTTTCCGCAGCCCGAGGGGCCGACGAAAACGACGAATTCACCCGTCGTGATCGAGAGGTCGACGCCCTTGATGATCTCAAGGGAGCCGAAACGCTTGCGAATATCGGTGAGGCGAACATCGGCCATGGGCTAAACCTCAGCTGACGGTGAAGGTGATGGACTGCGGCAGCAGGCGACGGGTCGAGGCGGTCAGGTAGAGCTTGCCCTTCTCGTCGCCGGCCTCCACCCAAAAGCCGGTCGCGCCGCCCTTCAGCGTGTGTTCGACCGGGCCGATGATACGGCCGGGGCCCGAGAGCACAAGCGATACGGGCTCCTCGAAATAGGCCAGAAGATTGCCGCACTGGTCGAGCACGCGCACGACGACGCGCACCGCATCCTTCTCGCCGGCGCGCAGCGCCGTGTCGTCGGCCACGACTTCGAGCGTTGTCGGCACCGGATCGGCCGGCAGCGTCATGGTGGTCACCGCCTTGCCGTCGACATAGCCGGTGAAGGTGCCTTCGCGCCAGACGCGGCCCCAGGTGCCGAATTCCTCCGGCGTGACGGAGCGCAAATCGAGCACGACGGGCGGGTGCGCCAGATGCGGATAGTTCTCCTTGTCCGGATAGACGCGCTTGGCCGGCCATTCGCCGAACTTCACCTCGACATAGTCGCAGTTGGTGAGAATGATCAGTGGCAGCACGCCACCGATATTGCGCTCGCCGCGCGCCCAGAAGGTCACGGGCTGCATGACGACCTTGTCCGCCGGATCGCCCTGCGAGGCATAGACATAGGCCGCGAATTTCGGGATGCGGTACATGTCGAGCACGCCGTGATAGCAGACGCGGTCGCCGGAGCCGAAATCCTTGTGCGTGTTATAGTCGAACATGCACCAGCCGGTGGAGCCGGAAATGTCGCTGTCGCCGGCAACTGCGTTGAGGATCAAGAGGTGGCGCGTGACGTGCTCGGCCTGGCGCTGTTCCTGGTCGAAGCGCTTGGTCGGGTACATGTGGCCGTTATATTCGGTGATCATGTAGGGGATGGGCTTGGTGATGCCGGTCGTCTCCACCCGGTCGCGCAGCACGACGCGGCCGCGATTGTTGCCGGGCATTTCCTCCTGGCCCAGGATGAAGTCGTTCATCGTGTAGACGTCTTCGAGCATCTCCGAATTGGTGATGAAGCGCACGCCGCCTGTCTGGCGCGTCGGGTCGAGCTCGCGGGCGAGGCGGTTCGTCTCGGCGTAGAAGTCGTGGTTGTCCTGGCTCTCGTTGATGCGCACGCCCCAGATGATGATCGACGGATGGTTCCAGTCGCGCTCGATCATCCGGCGCACGTTTTCGATGGACTCCTGTTGCCAGGTCTCGCCGCCGATATGCTGCCAGCCGGGGATTTCCTCGAAGCAGAGCAGGCCGATCTCGTCGCAGCGCTCGATGAACCATTTCGACTGCGGATAATGTGACGTGCGCACGATGTTGCAGGCGAGGTCGTATTTCAGGATGTCGGCATCCTTCTCCTGCGCGCGCCGGCCCATGGCGTAGCCGGTATGCGGCCAGGCCTGGTGGCGGTTGAGGCCGCGCAGCTTCAGCGGCCGGCCGTTGAGCAGGAAACCATCCGGCGTGAATTGCGCGGTGCGGAAGCCGAAGCGCTGCGTCAGCACGTCGTCGCCGCCATCGGTCGTGAGCTTCAGCGAAAGCGCGTAGAGGGCGGGATTATCGATATCCCAGAGGTCCAGGCCGGTGAGGCCGGAGAAGGTCAGCATCGCCTCGTTGCCATCGATGGCAATAGAGGTGGCCGCGACATCGCCGCCGCCCTTGCGACGGATTTTCGCATCGAGCGTGCCGGACACGGCAAGGCCCTGCGGATTGGCGAGGAAGACGCGGGCGGTGACGGTCTTTTCGTCGGCCAGCGCATCCGGCGTCTCGATCTTCACATTGGCGATGGAGACGGGGCTCGTCACCTTGAGCCAGACGTCGCGGTAGATACCTGCATAGCAGAGATAGTCGATCTGGCCGCCGAAGGGCGGAATTTCCGGGTTTTCGGAGCCGTCGATCTTCACCGTGATCAGGTTTTCACCCTGCTTCAGATGCGGCGTCAGGCGTGCTTCGAAGGGCGTGTAGCCGTCCTTGTGAGCGATGATTTCGCGGCCGTTGAGATAGACCACGCTGTCGGCCATGGCGGCATCGAAGACCAGCGAGACTTCCCGGCCCTCGAAATCCGGGCGCCAGTCGAGCACCTTCTGGTAGGTGAAGGGCTTCTGGTATTCCGTCTCGTCGAAATAATTGTAGGGCAGCTCGATGGCGCTGTGCGGCAGGCGCACGGTCTCGCCCTCCTGCACCACGCCCGCGCGGGCGGCGTCGAAACCGTGGCGGAAGAGCCAGTTGCCATTGAAGTTTTCGGTGATGCGCATGGGGGTATTCCTATTTGACCGAGCCGAGCATGCCCTGCACGAACTGGCGCTGCATGACGAAGAAGACGAAAAGGGTGGGGAGCGTGGCGAGGATCGTGCCGATCATGACCACGCCGTAATCGGGATAGTAGGCGGAGGCGAGCGAGGAGACGACGAGGGTGATCGTCTTGGTCTCGTTCGACTGGAGAACGATGAGCGGCCAGAGATAGTTGTTCCAGTTCGTCATGAAGACGATGACGAAGGCGGCCGCATAGGTGGACCGCATCACCGGCATGTAGATGTAGAAGAAGATTTGCCATTCCTTCAGTCCGTCGACCTTGGCGGCGTCGCGCAACTCCGTCGGGAAGGCTTTCGTCGACTGGCGGAAGTAGAAGATGATGAAAGCCGACGCGATGGTGGGCAGCATGATCGCGATATGCGTGTTGATGAGCCCGGTCTTCGCCATCATCATGAAGAGCGGGATCATCAGCGCGCCGAAGGGGATCATCAGCGTCAAGAGCACCAGCGAATAGACGCGCTCGCGCGCCTTCGACTTGAACATCTCGAAGCCGTATCCGGCAAGCGACGAGACAACGATGGTGAGCACGGTGGCGAGCACCGCGACCTTGGTCGAGTTCCAGAACACCAGGGGCACGTCGACCTGCGTGAAGAAGTTCGTCACGTTGGTGGCGAAGGCGTCGCCGAAGCTGGTCTTGCCGCCGATAATGTCGATCGACGTGTTCGAAGCGCTGATCAGCATCCAGAAGAACGGGAAGATCGAGAGGAAGGCGGCAAGGCCGAGAAAGGCATATTGCAGCGCCGTTCCGAAGAGACGCGAGGCGTTCATGACCGGTCCCTCGCGGCATAGAACTGGAGGAAGGAGAACAGCGCCACCATGATGACGATCACGTAGGAGATCGTCGCCGCGTAACCGAAGCTCGGCATGAAGCGGAAGGTGAGGTTGTAGATGTAGAGCGACAGCGTGATGGTCGAATTCGCCGGGCCGCCCTTGCCTTCGGTCAGGTTATAAACCTCGTCGAACAGCTGGATCGTGCCGATTGTCGAGATGATCGTCGTGAAGAGGATCACGGGCTTCAGCATGGGGACGGTGATGTAGAAGAACCGTGCCCAGGCCGGCACACCGTCGATCTTCGCGGCTTCATAGATCGACTTGTCGATGTTTTGCAGGGCGGCGAGATAGAAGATCATGTTGTAGCCGGTCCAGCGCCAGGTGATGGCGAGGATGACGAGCACTTTCGCCCAGAAGGGCTCCGTCAGCCAGCCGATCGGCGAGCCGATAAGGCCGATCGCCATCAGCGCCTGGTTCACCACGCCATCGACGGAAAACATGCTTTTGAACAGGACGGAATAGGCGACCAGCGAGGCGACGCAGGGCAGGAAGATCGCGGTGCGGAAGAAGCCGATGAACTTCAGCTTTTCGTTGTTGAGCACGGCTGCCAGCATCAGCGCCAGCAGGATCATGATCGGCACCTGCACCACGAAGAAGGTGACGGTGTTGGTCAGCGCCTGGATGAAGACCGGGTCGTTCCAGAGACGGACGACGTTTCCGAAGCCCGCGAACTTCATCATCATGCCCTTGCCGGAGAAGAAGGACAGATAGAGCGAGCGGAAGATCGGATAGACGAGGAAGACGCCGATCAGTGCGACGGACGGGGCGATGAACAGCCAGCCGTTCAGATCGTGATAGCGCTTCAATCCGCCTGTTTTGCCGGAAGCCATGGGACGACCTTCAGTGCAAGGAACAAGGACCGGACCTCCCGCCCGAAGGCAGGAAGGGTCCGGCAGTGGGGCGGGCGCAAGCGCCCGCCGGGAGGATCTTACTGGATCTGGCCCTGTGCCTGGCTGTCGATGGCCTTCAGGACCTCATCGACATTGGCGCCCTGGCCGAGCGACGGCAGATGTGCCGTGACGGCGGTGTCTACCTCGTTGGTGAAGACGCCATAGTTGACGGCCGGAACCTTTGCGAGCCAGTCGGAGAAGTTCTGCCAGACCTTTTCGCCGCCGAAGAAGGCGTCGGCCTCGGAATAGGCAGCCCCTGTGCGGGCGGCGAGCAGCGAACCGACGGCACCACGGTCCGCCAGGATCTTCTGATAGAAATCGACGTCCTTGGCATAGACCTCGTTGAGGAAGTCGATGGCCTCGTCCTTTTCCGCCGAGTTTGCCGTAACATACCAGCTGGAACCGCCGAGGTTGGAGGCGTGGCCCGCACCCTCGATGCTGAGTTTCGGGATGGGGGCGACGCCCCACTTGCCGCTCTGATCGGCCTGTGCCTTGACCGTGCCGGTGATCCAGACACCCGTCGTGACCGTCGCGACATCGCCCGAGGTGAAGGCGTTGACCCATTCCGTCCAGCCGGCGGACGGCTTGTGGACATTGGCCTGAAGGATTTTTTGCGTGGTCTCGAGCGCTGCCTTCAGCGCGGCGTTGTCGGCAATCGAGAGGTTGCCGTCCTTGTCGAAATACCAGCCGCCGGCCGACTGCATCAGGATGCGGATGAAGCCGGCATCGTTGATGTCGAGGCCGAGCATCTTCTTGCCGGTCTTGGCTTCCACTTCCTTGCCGATCTCGATGAAGCGGTCCCAGGTCAGGTCCTGCATGTCCTCGGGCTTGAAGCCGGCCTGTTCGAGATAGTCCTTGCGGTAGTAGAGGCCGGTGACGCCGGAATCGAAGGGCATGCCGTAGACGGCGCCGTCGAGCGTCATCAGTTCGACCTTGTAGGGCGCGAAGCCCGAGAAATCGATCTTGCTCGACAGTTCGGCAAAGGCGCCGGGGAAGGACTGGAGGTATTTCTGCGCGCCGTAGTCTTCAATCAGCACGATATCCGGCAGTGCGTCCGTGGTGCCGGAAGACAGGCCCGTCTGGAGCTTCTGCTCGACGTCGGCCTTGGCGAAATCGACGATGTTGAAGGTCGTTTCCGGGTGCTTTGCGGTGTAGCGCGCTGCGGCTTCCTTCATGATGGCGACGTTGAAGTTCGGGTCCCAGCACCAGACGGTGACTTCGCCGGCGAAGGCGGCCGTGGATGCCAAGAGGCTCGCACCGGCAAACAGGCCGGCGGCAAGGCGCGACAGAATCATCTTGTTCATCGTTTCCTCCCAAGAAACCTATGCGGCAGGGATCTCCTCTCCTGCCGTCGGAGGGAAGATTTACCGAATTTCAGGAAACGCGCAAGGAAAATTTAGTAAATATTTATTGCGTCTGCGAAGGTGTTTTAAAAGTACTACAAATCCAATGGCTTGCGGCAACTGTCGCGCCAGATCAGTTCGGTGGCGATGCGCACCTGCTTGCCGTAGCTTCGCCCGGAAAGGCGCTCCAAGAGAAGATCGACCGCCGTCTCGCCGATATGCTCGCCGTGAATGCGCACGGTGGTGAGTGGCGGAGTGAGGAATTGCGCGACGGGGATGTCGTTGAAGGAGATGACGGCTATGTCCTTGGGGATCGAGAGGCCAGCTTCCTGCAGCGCCCGGTAGGCGCCGATCGCCATGTTGTCGTTCGAGGTGACAATGACGTCGGGTCGTTCCGCCAGCGCAAGAAGATCCCGGGCGAGGCGGTAGCCCGTGTCGAGCCGCAGGCTCTGGCCATTGGAACAGTCGGCGAGCACCAGAAGGTCCGGATCGAAGGTGCCGTTCCTCTTCTGCCATTCGATGAAGGCGACGCAGCGTTTTTCTGCGAAATGCTGGACGCTACCGTTCAGGCTCTCATGGCTACCGATGAAGCCGACGCGCTTGTAGCCGCTGGATTTCAGGGAATCCAGGATCTTTTGTGTGGCAAGTCCGACATCGGAGAAGACGCTGTCGAGGTGGTCGCTCTTGGGGTCGAAATCGGCGAAGACGACGTGGCGGGCATGCTGCCGCAGCCAGGCGATTTCATGATCGGAATGTTTGCCGATAACGATGACCCCGGCGGCGCTTTCGAGCAGCGAAGCCTCCGGCAGGTCATCGGAATGGAAGACCTTCACGATCTCCGTCTTGAGATCACGGCAGCGCGTTTCAATGCCGAGGCGCACGCCGACATAGTAGGGGTCGGAGATCTCGTCAGACGGCTCCAGGAAATGCACGATGACGAGTTTGGTGAGCAGGCTCGGCGCGACGGGGCCGCTCGCCTTGTTGCGGTTGCGCGGCGTCTCGTAATTGAGCGCCTCGGCCGTCTCGATGATCGCCTGCCGCTTGACGGGCGAGATCGACAAAGCCGGGTCGTAGTTCAAAACGCGAGAGACCGTCGCGGAGGAGACCCCAACGGCCTTGGCGATTTCCTTGATCGTCACCAT
This sequence comes from Shinella curvata, assembly GCF_022899935.1. Classification (GTDB taxonomy): domain Bacteria; phylum Pseudomonadota; class Alphaproteobacteria; order Rhizobiales; family Rhizobiaceae; genus Shinella; species Shinella curvata. Next base: position 310,637 of record NZ_JALJCJ010000006.1, on the reverse strand, counting down.
TCCGACATTCCTTGCCCGCCGCAATGTGACACGGATTTGGGAAAATCGAAATCGCTTTCAGTAAATTTTTACTTCAGCGTGACGCGCGCAAACCCCGCCCGAACGGCGATTACGGCGTGAATGCCGTATGTTGCCGGTATAGCCAAGTGGTAAAATCTTCTCAAGCGGGGTCTGGGGATCGTCTCAGGAATGGCCAAGTGGCCGTTCGAAGTAAAATGCCCGGTAAAAAACCGTCCTACCCGATACGCGCCCATTCGGGGATCCACGCGTGATGGGCGATCAGGAGATCGTCCATCAGGGCCCAGATCTGGTCAAGGTCGAGTTCGGCGGCGGTGTGCGGATCCAGCATGGCGGCGTGGTAGAGGTGGTCGCGGTTTTCCGTCATCAGTGCAGCCACGGTCAACTCCTGTACGTTGATGTTGGTGCGCATCAGTGCCGTCAGTTGCGGTGGCAGCGCGCCGATATGCGTCGGCTGTATGCCGGAGGCATCGACGAGACAGGGCACTTCCACGGCGCAGTTGTCCGGCAGCGAGGTGATGCAGCCGTTGTTGCGCACATTGCCGTAGATGACCGAGGGTTCGCCCGTCCAGACTGAGTTCATGATGGAGGAGGCGTATTCGTGGCTCGCCTTCACCTCGATCGTCTCGGCCGCCTTGTAGGTCGCCGCCTCGCTCTTCCATCGCTCCACCTGCTCGATGCAGCGCTTGGGATATTCATCGAGCGGGATCCCGAATTTCTCGATCAGGTCGTCGCGGCCTTCCTTGATGAAATAGGGTGTGTATTCGGCAAAATGCTCGGAGCTTTCGGTGACGAAGTAGCCGAGCCGCGTCAGCATCTCGTAGCGCACCTTGTTCGGGCAGCGCGGGTTCCAGTGGCTGGGTTTGGGGATGCGGCCGTCGCGATAGCCGGCGAGAAGGTCCGGGTAGAGATCGCGGTAGCTGCCGTCGGGTTGCCGGTGCTCGAAGGCGAGATAGAATGCCATGTGGTTGATGCCGGCGGCTCGGTAGCGGATTTCGCTTACTGGGATGTCGAGATCGCGCGCCAGTTCGTAGGCGGTGCCCTGCACGGAATGGCAGAGGCCCACCTGGCGGATCGCTGGGTATTTCTCGGCGATCGCCCAGGTGTTGATGGCCATCGGGTTGACATATTGCAGCAGGATCGCGCGCGGGCAGACCTCAAGCATATCCGCGCAGATTTTCCAGAGATGCGGCACGGTGCGAAGGCCGCGCATGATGCCGCCGACGCCAAGCGTATCGGCGATGGTCTGCCGCAGGCCATATTTCTTCGGCACTTCGAAATCCGTGACGGTGCAAGGCTCGTAGCCGCCGATCTGGAAGGCGACGACGACGAAGTCGGCCCCTTCAAGCGCCCTGCGCTGGTCCGTGTGCGTTTCGATCACAGCCTTGCTGCCGAGTGTCGCAGCGAGTTTTCGTGCAACGATCTCGCTTTCGGCAAGCCGTTCCCGATCGATATCCATCAGGGCAATCGTTGCATTGGCCAGTGCCGGCCTTTGCAGAGCATCGCCGATGATGTTCTTCATGAAGACCGTGGAACCGGCGCCGATGAAGGTGATCCTGGGGTGCTGCATGGGTGTCTTCGTTCTCTGTGCGGGAAGATGAGGGTAAAATCGCGCGTGTCGCCAATCGGCTTGCCGACGGGGTGCACCAAGCATTATTTTGCCCATACCGGCGCGTATAGAGAGGGATTGTGCTTTCATGGGTAATTCTGTGCTGGAGCGGTTCAGTGCTTGCGGACCGTTCATGAAAACCATCTCGCTGCCGCACGGGCGCCAGCGCCTGCACACCATGCCGACCAGCACGGGCTACGAGATCCGCACGCAGCCGAGCTATGATTGGGATGGCCGCAGGCGCGGCCAGACGCCGTTCACGGTGCTGCAGCATACGCTGGAAGGGGCTGGAAACCTTCGCTACGAAAACCGCGTCTACCGCCTTAAACCCGGGGACACACTGCTTCTCACCGTGCCGCACAATCACCGCTACTGGCTGGAGGAGGGAGGGCGCTGGGCTTTTTTCTGGTTGTCGATGAACGGTGAGGAGGCGCTGCGTTTGCACAGGGCGGCGCTTGCCGCGGCCGGTCCCGTCCTGCGGCTGAAGCCGGCAACGATCGAACAGATCGCTGCGTGCAGCCTGCGTCTGGCCGACGGCGAGGGCGAGACACCCGGCCGTGCTTCGGCTGTGGCCTATGAAGCGGCGATGGCGCTCTACGACGACGTCTTCGGTGCGCATTCGCAGGATGGTCCGGAGGACGGCGCGATGCGGCATGTCATCGAGCATGTCGAACGGCATCTCGGCCGGCCGATCCCGGTCGAGGAACTGTCCCGCCTGTCGGGCCTCAGCCGCTCGCATTTCTCCCGCGCCTTCCTGAGAGCGGAGGGCATGCCGCCGGCGGAATTCGTTCTGGCCCGAAGGCTTGCCCGGGCAACGAAGCTTCTGACGGAGACGCATGCCGTATCCATCAAGGAAGTCTCCGCCCTTTGCGGTTTTGACAATGCCAACTACTTCGCCAAGGTTTTTCGTCGGCATTTCGGCGCAAGTCCCACGGAGTTCCGCACGACCGGGATGTATGCCAGCCTGCCGGTCGGGCCGGAGGAGGCGGACTAGGTCAGGCAGGCAGGTCGATCAGCACCACGCCATCCTCGACGCGTGCCTGTCGCGGTCGCACGCTGCAGCGCGGCGCGGATCGCCGGCAGATCGGGCATTGCAACGACAAGGCCCGCACGCCGCGTTCCGGGATCGGCGATATGGCGGGCGATCGCGGCCGGATCATGCTCGTCGAGAAAGGTTCGGTGGAGCGCGATGGAAGGGTCGAGGGATGCGGCAATGCGGGCGAAGGCCTGGGCGAGGCGCGCGAAAAAGGTGGTTTCCGGGCGCACCAGCAGGACGTCGATGCGCCGGATGCCGTTGTGAACCTCCGGCAAACGTTTTGGGTAATCGAGTGCGCGCGCGGCGGCGATGACCTTTTCCACCAGTTCCGGCCGCACGCCGCCACGTCCGTTCAGCACGCGCTCGACCGTTGCCGTGCCGACGCCGGCACGGTCCGCAATGGTGCGGAAGGTCGGCTTCACGGCCGCGCCCGTCGTCAGAGGACCGTGACGGCGATCTCGCCGAGGCCGGCGATTTCGGCCTTCATCACATCGCCCTTTTCAACGGCACCGACGCCGGCCGGCGTGCCGGAGAAAATGAGGTCGCCCGGTTGCAGCGCGAAGAAGCGGGAGAGATAGGCGATCATCTCCGGCACTTTCCAGATCATCTGGTCGAGATTGCCGCTCTGGCGCGATACCCCGTTGACGGACAGCCGGATGGCGCCCCTCGCCGGGTGGCCGATATCGCTTGCCGCATGGAGCGGACCGCAGGGTGCGGACTTTTCGAAGGCTTTTGCGATCTCCCAGGGGCGGCCGTGTTTCTTGGCTTCCGCCTGCAGGTCGCGGCGCGTCATGTCGAGGCCGATGGCATAGCCGAAGACACAGTCGAGAGCATTTTCGACCGGAATATCGCTGCCGCCGTCCTTCAGGGCCACAACCAGTTCGACCTCGTGGTGCACATCCTTGCTGGCGGGCGGATAGGGGAAGCCTTCGGATGGAGATACCAGTGTGTCTGGGTTTTTCTGGAAAAAGAACGGTGGCTCCTTGTCCGGGTCGTGCCCCATCTCGATCGCATGGTCGGCAAAGTTGCGGCCGACGCAATAGATGCGGTGCACCGGAAAGAGTTCTGTGCTGCCTTCGACCGGCAGGGCGGGGACCGGGGCGGGGGCAAAAACATAGGCTTGGGTCATGACGGCTGCACTTTCGAGACGCTGATTTGCAGCGGACGGTAGCATGGCGCCCGGCGGCAATCGACCCGTTCGTCTTGCCCTATACTGGCTTGCGATTGCGCGAACTCTAAAAATCGCGGATAGAGGCAGAATGACGAAGGATGCCTCAGTGGACATGACGACCCCCAACACGACGGACAAGCCGCGGCGCGAACGCCGGCGGTCGCTGGCAATCGGCCTTCTCAAGGCACGGGAAGCCGTCATGAGCCATTTCCGGCCGATTCTCGCCGATCACGACGTGACCGAGCAGCAATGGCGCGTGCTGCGCACGCTGTCGGATGCCGGCCTGCTCGATGCGACGGAAGTGGCAGAGAAGGCCTTCATCCTGGCGCCGAGCTTGACGCGCATGCTGCGCTCGCTGGAGGAGCGCGGTTTCATCAGCCGCCACAAGGACAAGGCCGACGGCCGCCGCGTGCTGCTCAGGCTCGAGCCGGCGGGGCAGGCGGTCATCGACGAGGTGATGCCGGATTCGCGCCGCGTCTATGCGGATCTCGATGCGCGCTTCGGCGGCGAGCGGGTCGAGCAGCTGCTCGACATGCTTGAGGAGTTGGCGGCCCTCAAGCTCGAGGGCAAGGCGGGCAGCGAGGAATAACCCCGCCGCTAGAGTTTGTCAGGGAAAAGTGGGAACCGGTTTTCCCGAAAAGACAAACGAAAACAAATGAACCTGACAGAGTCTATCGTTTCATTTCATTGCGCGGGCGATTTCGGTAATCACGGTGAAAGCCGTGTCCGCGTCGTCGCGCGTCATCTCGAACTGGCCGGCCTGGAAGCGGATGGCGATGCGGCCGTCCACACGCGTCTGCGTCAGATAGATGCGGCCGTCGTCGTTGATGGCATTGGTGAGCGCGATATTGTGCTGGTCGGCATCCGCGCCGCCCGTGTGGCGGAAGGAGAACAGCGACAGGACCGGCGCGCTGACGATCTCGAAATCCGGCTCCTTCGACAAGCGCTCCGCCAGTTCCTCCGACCAGGCGACATGGTTGCGGATCATCGTGCGCAGGCCTTCCAGCCCGTGATAGCGCATGAGGAACCACAGTTTCAGCGCGCGGAACCGGCGGCCGAGCGGCACGGACCATTCGGAATAGTTGATGATGCCGTCATGGCCGTGGGTCTTGAGATATTCCGGCTGGATGGCAAGCGTGCGCACCTGATCCTCGGGGCTCTTGATGAACTGCACCGAGCAGTCGAAATTGGCGCCGAGCCATTTGTGCGGGTTGAAGACGATCGAATCGGCCTCCTCGACGCCGTCCCAGAGCATGCGGAATTCCGGGCAGATCATTGCCGAACCCGCCCAGGCGGCATCGACATGCAGGTAAATGCCATGCGCCTTGACGACGGCCGCGACATCGCGGATCGGGTCGCAGGCGCCGATCGACGTGCCGCCGGTGCAGGCGATGACGCCGGCCGGGATATGCCCGGCGGCCAGATCGGCCTTGATGGCGGCGTCGAGCGCTTCCGGATCCATGCCGTTGAGCGGCCCCTTGGTCGGGATGCGCACGAGGTTCGCCTCGCCGATGCCGGCAATCCAGATCGCCCGGTCGATGGAGGTATGCACCTGCTTGGAAGCGTAGACACGCACCGCCTTGTGCGCGGCGAGCCCCTCGCTGTTGCCCTTCCAGCCGAGCGCCTTTTCGCGCATCACGAGGACGGCGGCGAGCGTTGCGGTGGAGGCGGAATCCTGGATGACGCCGGAAAAACCGTCCGGCAGGCCCATCGCCTGGCGCAGCCAGTCGACGACGCGGGTTTCCAGTTCGGTGGCGGCGGGGGAGGTCTGCCACAGCATGCACTGGGCGGCGACCGAGGTGACGAGGTAATCGGCGATCACCGAGACCGGCGCTGCATTGGCCGGGAAATAGGCGAAGAAGCGCGGGTGCTGCCAATGGGTGAGGCCATCGGGAATGATGCGCTCGAAATCGGCGAAGATCGCCTCCATCGCCTCGCCGGCCTCAGGCGCGGCATCGGCGATCTGCCGGATGATGTCGCCCGGCTTGGTCTGCGCGCGGACCGGCCGCTCACGCAGGCCGGCACGATAATCGGCACCCCAATCGGCCACCGTTCGCGACCACTGACGGAATTCTTCGCTGTCCATGTCTCACTCCCTGTCCGGTTGCCTTTCTCGGCGGTTGGATGCGCAATTGCAATGCCCCAGATCTTCGTCGAGGGATTATTAATTAACATGTTAAAAATATAGCGTGGATGTCAAGGGGAGGGGACAGTGCAAGATATCCGCGGCAGACTTCGACTGGCCTGTGTTTCCGCAGGCCAGTCGCGATGCGTCGCGCGCCGTCAGGCCGCGAGCGGAAAAACGGCGTTCACCTGGCCCGTGCCGGACGAGGTGAAATAATCCGTCAGGATTTCGGCGCGGCCGGCATAGTGGTCGCCGCCGAGCGCGCCGAAAAGCATGGCGGTGTCGTGCATGAAGCCCTCGCCGTGGCAGAGCCTGGAATAGAGCGGCAGCATCTTCACGAAATCCGCGTTGCGGCCGCTCTGCCAGAGCTCGAGCACACGCAGGTCCACCTGCCTGTAGAATTCGTCCGAGATGGTGTGGATGCCGGCCAGGGCCGCGTTGTTGTCGTGGATGCGGTGCGAGAGCGAGCCGCTGGCGAGGATGGCGGCGTTGCACTTGCTGGCCTCAATTGCCTCGCACACCGCGCGGCCGATGCGAAAGCTCTCCTCCATCTCGTGCCATGGGCACCAGGCGGCAATCGACAGCACCCGGAAGCGGCCGTCGGCATTGATGTAGCGCATCGGCACCAGCGTGCCATATTCCAGTTCCAGCGTATCGACATGATGCGCCATCATGCGGATGCCGTCGGCGGTGACGCGCCGGGCGATGTCGTCGCCGAGCTCGGGCGCGCCGCGATAGTCGTAGGCGAGGTCCTGAATGAAATGGGGGAACTCGTTGCTGGTATAGACGCCCTTGTACCGGTCGCGGGCATTGATGTGATAGGCCGTGTTGACCAGCCAGTGCGTGTCGAAGACGACGATCGTATCGACGTCCGCCGCATCGCAGCGCCGGCCGATCTCCTTCAGCCCGTTGATCGCCGCCTGCCGGCAACCGTGGTTGGGGCCTGGCATTTCGGAAATGAACATGGATGGAACATGCGTGATCTTGGCTGCGAGCGACAGGGTACCCATGGCTTTCTCCTCCGTTGGCCGTGTGGGAAAAGGATAGCCGGGGTGGAGATGCGCACGTTGATTCAGATCAAATACTAAACACGTTAAGTATCAAGCGGCTGGGCGTTTCGGTTCAATAAGTGAACCAATGCTTCAAATATAGACTTGCAATGCGTTTCGTTTCTTGCCAGATTAATTCGCATGTTAAGTAATCTGTCTGTGCCGCCGGAGGGGTGGGCAGGCGGAGTGGGCTTGATGCCGGGAGAACCGAATGGATGTCCCGGCATGGCCTGCCAGCAACAAGGAGGAATGGTTGATGAGCCTGAGCGCCCGTCCGCCGAAGATTGTGGTGATCGGTACCGGCGACACCAAGAGCGAGGAATTGCTGTTCATGGCCGAGATTATCGGCACGGCCGGCGGCGTTCCCGTCATGGTCGATGTCAGCGTGCTCGGCGAGCCGCCCTATGTGCCCGGTCATTCCAAGCATGATATCGCCAGGGCCGCGGGCACGAGCATTCAGAATATCATCGACAGCGGCGACGAAAACACTGCCATGTCCCTGATGGCGAAGGGCGCTGCCGCGCTGGTGCGCGAGCTTTCGGAGGCCGGCGAGGTCGACGGCATGATCGCGCTCGGCGGTTCGCTCGGCACGGATCTCGCGCTTGATGTCGCCGCCGTGCTGCCGCTCGGCGTGCCGAAATTCATCGTCTCCACCATCGCCTATTCCCATCTCCTGCCGCCGGAGCGCATCGCGCCCGACCTGATGATGATCCTGTGGGCCGGCGGGCTCTACGGGCTGAACCCGATCTGCCGGGCGGTGCTGTCGCAGGCCTGCGGTGCGGTCGTCGGCGCGGCGAAGGCGGCCGAACGGCCGGACCGCGCGCGCCCGCTGATCGGCATGACCTCGCTTGGGTCCTCCTGCCTCAAATATATGAAATTCCTGAAGCCCGAGCTGGAAAAGCGCGGTTATGACGTCGCTGTCTTCCACTCAACCGGCATGGGTGGCCGCGCCTATGAGGCCGTGGCCGCGGACCGGGGCTTTGCCGCCGTCTTCGATTTCTGCATCCAGGAAGTCACCAATGCGGAAAACGGCTCCGTCGTCACGTCAGGTCCCGACCGCCTGGAAAATGCCGGCCGCGCCGGTATCCCGCAGATCGTCGCGCCCGGTGCGGTCGATATGGTGGACATGCCCGCCTGGCAGGACACGCCAGCGCGCTTCGCCGGTCGTCCGTTCCATGCTCACAACCGGCTGATCGCTTCCGTCACCGTCTCGCCGGAGCAGCGCCGCGATGTCGCCCGCGTGGTTGCCGGCAAGATGGCCGGCGCCGTGGCCCCGGTCGCCTTCCTCCTGCCAATGCAAGGCATTCAGGAATGGGACCAGGAGGGTGAGCCGCTGCACGAGCCCGCCGCCCTCGAAGCCTTCCTCGACGCTATGCGCAAGGCCATGCCGGCAAGCGTCACCTTCGAGGAAGTGGATGCGCATATTAACGCCCCGGATTTTGCGGTGAAGGCTTTGGAAGTCTTCGACCGCTGGGTCGCAGAGGGCATCATCGTAAAAGGCCGGAACGCATCATGACCAAGGCATTGATCCTCGATTTCGGTGGCGTGGTCACCCGCACTCTGTTCGAGACGCATGACATCACCGAACGCGCGCTTGGCCTGCCTGCCGGCACCCTGACCTGGCGTGGTCCGTTCGATCCCTCGACCGACCCGCTCTGGGTGTCGATGCAGGCACGTGAGATCACCGAGCGCGACTACTGGATGACCCGCACCCGTGAGGTTGGCGCGATGCTCGGTGAAGACTGGGCGGATATGAAGACCTTCGTTCAGCGCGCCCGCGGCGCGGATGCCGAACTGGTGCTGCGTCCTGAAGCGCGCGACGCGATCCTGAAGGCGAAGGAGGCCGGGTTGAAGCTTGCCATCCTCTCCAACGAACTGGACCTGTTCTATGGCGTCGAGTTTCGCAAGCGCTTCCCGCTGATCGAGCTTTTCGACGTCATTGTCGACGCCACCTATACGAAGATCCTGAAGCCCGATCCGCGGGCCTATGAACAGGTGATCGCCGAGGTCGGCATCGACCGCGCCGACTGCGTGTTCGTCGATGACCAGTTGAAGAACATCGAGGGTGCGGCCGCCGTGAACCTCCCCTATGTGCATTTCGACGTGCTCCAGCCCGCGCAATCCTATGCGCAGGCGCTGACAATGCTTGGACTCTGAAAGGATATCCCCATGCGCGATTCCAATTTCCTGATCGAAAACAACGCCCGCCATCTCTGGCACCCGATGGCGCACCCTGCCGAAATGCAGGCCAAGCCGCCGCGCATCATCAATGGCGGCGCGGGCGTCGAGGTGGTGGATATCCACGGCAAGACGGTGTTGGATGCCGTCGGCGGCCTGTGGAACGTCAATCTCGGCTATTCCTGCGAGCCGGTGAAGCAGGCGATCCGCGACCAGCTCGACGCGCTGCCCTACTATTCCACCTTCCGCGGCACGACCAATTCGCCACTGATCGAACTGTCTTATGAGCTTGCCGAGTTCTTCAAGGAAGACGGGCTGACGCGGTCCTTCTTCACCTCGGGTGGTTCGGATTCGGTGGAGACGGCGCTCAGGCTCGCCCGCCAGTACCACAAGATCAACGGCCAGCCGGAGCGCACGAAATTCGTCGCGCTGAAGAAGGGCTATCACGGCACGCATTTCGGCGGCGCCTCGGTCAACGGCAACGCCAATTTCCGCCGCAACTACGAGCCGCTGCTGCCCGGCGTCTTCCACCTTGCCGCACCCTTCCCCTACCGCAATCCCTTCAACACGACCGATCCGGCCGAAATCGCGCAGGCGATTGCCCGCCAGTTTGAGGATGAGGTGGCTTTCCAGGGCGCCGATACCATCGCCGCCTTTATCATGGAGCCGGTTCTGGGTGCCGGCGGCGTTATCGTGCCGCACGAGACCTTCATGCCGCTGATGCGCGCCATCTGCGACAAGCACGGCATTCTGCTGATCGCCGACGAGGTCATCACCGCCTTCGGCCGCACCGGCGCCTGGACCGGCTCGCGCGGGTGGGGCGTCAAGCCCGACATGATGACGACCGCCAAGGCTATCACCAACGGCTACTTCCCCTTCGGCGCCGTGATGATTTCCGACAAGGTCGCCACCGCCTTCGAAAGCAACAAGGACTCGTTTGGCGCTATCGGCCACGGCTATACCTATTCCGGCCACCCGGTCGGTGCCGCCGCCGCTCTTGCGACGCTGAAGGAAACCGCCAGGGTCAACACGGCCGCCAACGCCGCCGCCCGCGGCGTCGAGCTGATGGCCGGCCTCGAAGGCCTGAAGGCAAAGCATGAACTGGTCGGTGACATCAGAGGCCGCGGCCTGATGGCGGCGCTGGAGCTCGTTTCGGATCGCGCCAAGAAGAGCGGCGCGGCCAAGGACGTGGTGCAGAAGGTCTATGACACGGCCTATGAGGCCGGTGTCATGGTTCGCACCTCGGGGTCCAACGTCATCATCTCGCCGCCGCTCATCATCACCGCCGCTGACGTCCAGAAGATCGTCTCGGCGCTGGACGAAGGCCTTAGTGCTGCGGAAGGCAAATAAGATGGCGGGCGAGGAAGCTCTGCGCGCGCGGCGCGAAAAACTGCTCGGCCGCAACATGTCGCTCTTCTACGAGGATCCGGTCCATCTGGTGAAGGGCGAGGGTGTCTGGCTGTGGGATGCGGACGGGAAAAAGTATCTCGACTGCTACAACAACGTGCCGCATGTCGGCCATTGTCATCCGCGCGTGGTGGAGGCGATCTGCCGGCAGGCCTCGACGCTGAACACCCATACCCGCTACCTGCACGAGGGCATTCTCGACTATGTCGAGCGCCTGACCGCGACCTTCGACGAGAGCCTCGATACCGCGATCCTCACCTGCACCGGCAGCGAGGCGAACGATGTCGCGCTGCGCATGGCGCAGGCCGTGACCGGCAAGACGGGCGTCATCGCCACCGACTTCACCTATCACGGCAACACGACCGCGGTGTCGCAGCTTTCAACGCGTATGCCGCCGGTCGGCGGTTACGGTGGCCATGTCCGCCACGTGCCGGCGCCCGATGCCTATCGTCCGCTCGGCGGCGAGGGCGGGGCTGCGTTCGCAGCGGCCTGGGCGGCGAAGGTGGAGGAGGCCATCGCCTCCCTGCAGGAGAGCCCCTTCGGCTTTTCCGCGCTGATCATCGATCCGTTCTTTGCCAATGAAGGCTTTCCCGACCTGCCCGAAAACTTCCTTGTGCCAGCCGTGGCGGCGGTGCGCAGGGCCGGCGGCCTCGTCATCTGCGACGAGGTGCAGCCCGGTTTCGGCCGCACCGGCACCCATATGTGGGGCCATCAGAAGGCAGGCATCGCTCCCGATGTCGTCACGCTCGGTAAGCCGATGGGTAATGGCCATCCGGTCGGCGGGGTCGTTGCGAATTCCGAGACCTTGAATGCCTTCCGTAAGGCGTTTCGCTATTTCAACACCTTCGGCGGCAACCCGGTTTCCTGCGCGGCGGCCTTGGCCGTTCTCGATGTGCTGGAAGACGAGAAGCTTCAGGCCAATGCGCTCGACGTCGGTGCCTATGCGCGACAGGGCCTGCAAAATCTCGCGGAAAAGCATGCGCTGATCGGAAATGTGCGCGGCTCCGGCCTGTTTTTCGGCGCCGAGCTGGTGCTCGACCGGGCGGAGAAGACGCCGGCCTCCGATATAGCCACCCGTGTCATCAACGGCATGCGCGAGCGCGGCGTGCTGATGGGCAAGCTCGGCATTCACCAGAATGCTACGAAGATCCGCCCGCCCATGCCCTTCTCGAAGGACAATGCCGACCTGATGCTGTCGACACTCGACGACGTGCTGGGCGGGCTCTGAACCGATGAGCGGCATGGAGGAGATGCTGACGCAACGGGCGATCGCCGCTCTTGCCCATTGGGATCTGCCGGAGCAGGTGCCGGAACTGATCAAATACCGCGAAAACGCGGTCTTCAAGGTGAGGCTCGCCTGGGGCGATCCGGCGGCCCTTCGTCTGCATCGCCCGGCCTACCATTCCCAGGCGGCGCTTGCCTCGGAGCTCGCCTTCATGGCGAACCTGCGCGACCGGGGCCTCGCTGTACCGCAGCCGATCCCGGCTGCGAACGGCGCCCTGCTCGTCGCCTTCGGAGACGGACCCTATTACGCCGACCTCATCGGTTGGATCGATGGCGAACCGTTGGGTGAAACCGGTGTTCCCCTGGTACAGGAAGGCCGCGATCTCCAGGCGATCTTCCGCTCCATCGGCCGGGAACTCGCGCTACTGCATGGTGCGGCCGATGCCTTCCGCCAACCGGTGGGCTTCGAGCGCCCGGCCTGGGATGCCGACGGTCTGCTCGGAGAAACACCGTTCTGGGGGCGGTTCTGGGATTGCGCGGTGCTGTCTGACGAGGATCGAACCTATCTGACGGCCCTGCGCGCAACGCTGATCGCACGTCTCGCAGCCATCGCTCCCGCTCTCGACTACGGCCTGATCCATGCCGATATCGTGCGCGAAAACATCTTCGTGCGCAAAGGCGCCGTCGCCTTCATCGATTTCGACGATTGCGGCTTCGGCTTTCGCCTGTTCGATCTGGCGACGGCGCTGCTGCGCAACCGGCGCGAACCATCCTATCCGGCACTGCGGGAGGCACTGCTTGAAGGCTATGCTGCCATCCGGCCGCAAGCTGAGGCGGATTTCACGCATTTGCCGCTTTTCCTGCTCCTGCGCGGGCTCACCTATATCGGCTGGGCGGCGGCCCGACCGGACCTTGCCGACAACGCCGCTCGCCTGAAACGCTACGTCGCCGATGTGCGCTCTCTTGCGGCTGATATGGAGGTCTGAAAACGGCCGGAAACGTTGATTTCGCAACCTTCCGTGGCGCCGGCCTCAGCCGCCTTGCGTCAGGCAATCTGTTTTGCGAAATCGGTGCGGCTTTTCCGGAGCGAAAAATCCGACGTAGCGTTATGCGACATCCCTCAGGCCGGGAACCGCCGCGGGAACACTTCTGGGAACCTGTTGCAGCACCTCAAGCGCCAGCACGCGGGCATTTTCCTGCGCCTTGTCGAGATTGCTGACGCGCTTGGCATCCATCGAATAGAGCGTGCCGCCGCAGCCGAAGATGTCGCGGAAGGCGGAGCGTTCGATGATCGGGGTCTCCAGGAGATGCACGCGACGGGCGGCGAGCAGGTCCTTTACGGCATTCATCGCGCGGGTCGTCACCATGGAATTGACGCGGGTGAGCACGACGGAATGGCGGATGCGGATATCGGCCTTGTCCTCCAGATATTGCAGGAGCTCGATGACATTGGCGCCGCCCTGGGCATCCATGGCCGAGCCCTGTACGGGGATCAACACATAGTCGGCATGGCCGACCGCCTTGGCGAGCAGGGAACTGCGCGAACCCGGCAGGTCGATCAGCACGAAATCGGCGCGGGCCTTTTCCTCGGCGAGCTGCCGGTCGATCGTGCTCATCGTGACATAGGGAACGACATTCAGGCGTCTGCCGAGCGCGCCCTCGGAATTCTCGTACCAGCGGGTGATCCAGTGCTGCGGGTCCGCATCGAGCACCGAGACGCGAAAGCCGAGACGGGCAAGCTCGGTTGCAAGCAAAAGCACCGCGGTCGTCTTGCCGGCGCCGCCCTTGGTGTTGGCGAAGGTGATGACGGGCATGGGCCTCTCCGGATCGGTTCGTGAGCCAGTCATCGCTCGAACAAACACCCTGCATGGTGTCTCTTCACTGTTGCCAATTATGGTTAACGGCCGGTGAAAATCCGAAAAATTCGGACCAAAAGCGCAGGATCATTTTTCGCGTGGAATCGCATGAAAACAGAGAGATAGCGTACTTCCAACCTTAGCGACGTCGGTCCGCGGCAAGGATTTCGCGGGCGAGCTGGTCGAGTGGCAGGATCCTGTCGACGCCGCCATGCGCGATGGCCTCCTTCGGCATGCCGAAGACGATGGAACTCGCCTCGTCCTGCGCCACCGTATAGGCGCCGGCCTGGTGCATTTCGGCCATGCCGCGCGCACCGTCGTCCCCCATGCCGGTCATGATGACGCCCATGGCGTTGGCGCCAGCAGCGCGGGCTGCGGAGCGGAAGAGCACGTCGACGGACGGCCGGTGGCGGGAAACAAGCGGCCCTTCGCGCACGGCGACATGGTAGCGTGCACCCTGTCGCTCCAGCATCATGTGGCGGTCGCCGGGAGCGATCAGCACATGACCGCGCAGCACCGGGTCGCCATGCGCCGCTTCCTTGACCTCAACCTCGCACAGGCTGTTCAGTCGCTTGGCGAAGGCGGCGGTGAATTTTTCCGGCATGTGCTGGACGATGACGATACCGGGCGAATTGGCCGGCAGCTGCTCCAGGAGAACGCGCAGCGCCTCCGTGCCGCCGGTCGAAGCGCCGATGCAGGCGACCATTTCCGTCGTCTTGGCCATGGCACGGCCGGTCGGCGGGGGCAGCACGGCATCGGCGGTGAGCTTTGCCGTCGGGCCGCTTGCGGCGGTGCTGCGGCGGTTCGTGCCGAGGCGGGCGACGGCCGCCCCCTTGACCGCCTCTCGAATGCGCGTGCCGGACTCGGCGAGATGGTCGGCCGCACCGATCTTCGGCTTCAGAATGATATCGACAGCGCCCGCCTCCAGCGCCTGCATCAGCGTCTCGGAGCCTTCCTCGGTCAGCGAGGAGCACATGACGACGGGAATCGGTCGCTGCGACATGATCTTGCGCAGGAAGGTGATGCCGTCCATGCGTGGCATTTCCACGTCGAGCGTAATCACGTCGGGCAGTTCTTCCTGGATCTTCTTGGCCGCCATGAAGGGGTCGGAGGCCGCCCCCATTACCTCGATCTCGGGGTCCTCTTCCAGCACATGGGTCAGCGCCTGGCGCACGCTTGCGGAATCGTCGATGATGAGAACGCGGATTTTGCGGCCGGGAAGGGGCATCAGATCTTCTTGAAAACCGTGTTGGCGACCTGGCGCACCGGCAGGGAAATGCCGGTGACCGTTTCGGAATGACCCACATAGAGATAGCCGCCGGGGATGAGGCAGTCGCAAAGCCGTGACAGCACCTTGGCCTGTGTCGGCTTGTCGAAATAGATCAGCACGTTGCGGCAGAAGATCATGTGCATCGGCTCGCCCACCTTGTAGGCGCTGTCCATGAGGTTCAGGCGGGCAAAGCCGACGGTCGCGCGCAGGCTCGGGTGAATTCGCACTTCACCGCGGGCGGCATCGCGCGAAACCATCACATAGCGGCGTTGCATGTCGGTCGACACGGGGTGAATCATGTCGCGTGGATAGACACCGCGGCGAGCGGCCTGCAGCACGTCGGTCGAAAGGTCGGTTGCGAGAATGCGGTAGTCGATACCCGGCGTGCTGTCGGCGAAATCCTGCAGCACCATGGCCATCGTATAAGGCTCGGCGCCGATGGAGCAGGCGGCACTCCACAGGCGCAGCCGCTTGTGCCCGGCGGCGGCGAGTTCCGGCAGGCCCGTGCGCTCCATGAACTCGAAATGTTTCGGCTCGCGGAAGAAGTCCGTCTTGTTGGTCGTCACGGCGTCGATCAGGAAGATCGCTTCCTTCTCGATGCCGCCATGTTTGAAGAGATAGTCGCAATAGGCATTGAAATTGGGGATGCCGGTCGCCCTGAGGCGTCGCCGCAGGCGGCCTTCCAACATCGTTAGCTTCGTGATCGGCATCTTGATGCCGCTGTAGTCGTAGATGTAGCGCGACAGGGCTTCGAAATTCCGGCTGCTCAAGCCGTCTTCGCCCGCCTGCGCCCGCATTGCTGCTCCCACGCCCGTTCTCCTGAGTTATGCTGTGGCGGCGAGCCGGTTTGCCGATCCCATCATCGCGACCTCCGCACCCGAAAAGAGGCGGGCGAGGTCGACGATGACGACGAAACCGCCGTTGCGGCGCACCACGCCGGCGATGTAGTCGGAGGGCCAGCGCACGCCGATATCAGGTGCGCCCTCGATCTCTTCGTTTCGGAAGGGAATGACCTCGTAGACACGATCGGCGACAAGGCCGAGCGTCAGGGTCTTCTCGCCGATGGGCACATCGAGCACCAAAGCCCGCGTGTGCGGCGTCTTCTCCGTCTTCGTCATGCCGAGACGAAGACGCAGATCGATGACCGGCACGCCCTGGCCGCGCACGTCCCTGAGACCGAGCAGATAATCCGGCCCATGCGGGATCCTGAAGGCATCCTCATGGTCGAGGATTTCGCGGACCACCGAGACGGGGACCGCAAAGACCTCGTTGTCGAGGGAGAAGGTGACGTACTGGGATTCGGAGGACGTGCCGGCCATGATCAGGCGCTTTCCCGGAAGTCAGCGTCGTCGGCATCCGGGCCGCCCATCGACATGTCGAGGGCAAAACCGCGGGCGCGAGCCTGCTGGGCGTTGACGCTGTTGTCGTTCTTGCGAACCGGTGCAGCGGCGGGCTTGGTTGCGGGACGTGCGGCAACGGGTGCCGGACGGCGCTGGGCCGACGGTGCGGCGCTGGAAGCGCGATCGACACGGAAGAAGGCAATGGAGGTCTGCAGCTCTTCTGCCTGGGCTGCCAGCTCCTCCGAGGTTCCCGACATCTCTTCGGATGCCCCGGCATTCTGCTGGGTCACCTTGTCGAGCTGCTGGATCGCCTCGTTGATCTGGGATGCACCAATATCCTGCTCGCGGCAGGCTGCCGAGATTTCCGAGATCAGTTCGGCGGTCTTGCGGATGTCGGGCACCAGACGGGTCAGCATGTCGCCGGCTTCGGTGGCGACGGAGACCGTCTGGCCCGAGAGCGTGCTGATCTCGGCGGCAGCAGCCTGGCTGCGCTCGGCGAGCTTGCGCACCTCCGAGGCGACGACGGCAAAGCCCTTGCCGTGTTCACCGGCACGTGCCGCTTCGACGGCGGCATTGAGTGCAAGCAGGTCGGTCTGGCGGGCGATTTCCTGAACGATGGAAATCTTCTCCGCGATGGTGCGCATGGCGCCGACGGCCCGGCCGACGGCCTCGCCGGAGGCTTCGGCATCCTTGGCGGACTGGCGGGCGATCTTCTCGGTCTGGGCGGCGTTGTCGGCGTTCTGCTTGATGTTGGCGGCCATTTCCTCCATCGATGCGGAAGCTTCTTCGGCCGAGGATGCTTGCTCGGTCGCGCCCTGCGAGAGCTGCTCGGAACTGGCCGACAGCTCCTGGCTGCCCGACGAGACGTTGTTGGCTGCCGACAGCGCGTCGGCGACCACGCCGCGCAGGCGCTCCACCATGCTTTGCAAGGACACGCCGAGCGTATCCTTTTCGGAAAGCGGCTTCGGCGTCACCGTGAGGTCGCCATTGGCGATCTGATCGGCGATGGTCGCGGTGTTGCGCAGGTTGCCGGTCATGACATTGATCGTATCGACCAGATCCTTGATCTCGTCATTCGTTCTGATCTCGACAGTCTGGTCGAGATCACCGACGGCGACAGCTTCCGCGACCGTCCTGATCTTGCGCAGGCCGGCGTTGATGCCGAGCGCAATCCACAGGGCCGCGCCGGTGGAAAGCAGGAAGGCGGCGAGCGCGAGGCCGACGAGCGTGTAAAAAGCAATCTCGTAGCCTGCGTCGGCGACCGTATCGGACTCCTTGATGGCCGCTTCGGTCAGCGTCGAAAGCGCCGCCGTCATCCCATCGAGCTTGTCTGCGGCCGCGCCGCCTTCCGTCTGGTTGACTTCAAGGGCGAGGTCGCGCTGACCGGAGGCGACGAGCGAGATGATGCGGTCGTTGATTGCCGTGTAGTCGTCCCAGAAGTCGCGGATTTCCTGCCACTTGGCCGTGAACTCGCCGGTTGCATCGGCTTGGCCTTCGTTCAGCGCCTTTTCAAACGCTTCTCGTTCGGCGGTGATCGTGGCCTTGGCCCTGTTTGCGCGCTCGGGCGTGGTAGCCATCAGCAGGTCGCCTTCCGCCAGGCCGAGCCCGTCGAAGGCGCCCGCAAGATCGTTGGCGTAGTCGTCCTGCTGGATCGGGCCTTCGATGAGATCGTTGCGCAGCGTGTTCATTTCGCTGAGGCTGCGGATGCCGATGCCGGCCGAAACGCAAAGCAGGGTGATCAGGAAGCCGAAGGCGAGGCCCAGCTTCAGCTTGATGGTAAGGCGCATCACGGATTCTCCTTGTCGCAGATGCCTGTTGGGCGGAGCGGCCGCGATTGCGGCGCTGCCATGCGAGAAGACCGATACACTCACCCTTCCGCGGACTGTCGATGCAGCCCTTTCTACCGCCGCCTACATGCGCCGGATCCGTTTGCACGGCGCGCCGCTGGCGGCGCGCCGTCATCGTCGAATGCGTTCAGGCGCTTTCGCGGAAGTCCGCGTCGTCCGAGTCCGGGCCGCCCATCGACATGTCGAGGGCAAAGCCATTGCCGCGGGTAACCTTGGCGGTTGTCGGGGCAGCGCGATGGCCGGTGCTGGCGGCCGGACGCTTGGCGGCAGGGGCAGCCATCTTCGCGGCTGTCGCCCGCAGCTTCTCGGCGTGGTTCGTTTGCTTGCGGCCGGCATTGTCGACGCGGAAGAAGGCAATCGAAGCCTGCAGCTCTTCGGCCTGGGCTGCCAGTTCCTCCGAGGTTCCCGACATCTCTTCCGATGCCCCGGCATTCTGCTGGGTCACTTTGTCGAGCTGCTGGATCGCCTCGTTGATCTGGGATGCACCAATATCCTGCTCACGGCAGGCCGCCGAGATTTCCGAGATCAGTTCGGCGGTCTTGCGGATGTCGGGCACCAGACGGGTCAGCATGTCGCCGGCTTCGGTGGCGACGGAGACCGTCTGGCCCGACAGCGTGCTGATCTCGGCGGCCGCAGCCTGGCTGCGCTCGGCGAGTTTGCGCACCTCCGAGGCGACGACGGCAAAACCTTTGCCGTGTTCACCGGCGCGGGCCGCTTCGACGGCGGCGTTCAGGGCGAGCAGGTCGGTCTGGCGGGCGATCTCCTGAACGATGGAAATCTTCTCCGCGATGGTGCGCATGGCACCGACGGCCCGGCCGACGGCCTCGCCGGAGGCTTCGGCATCCTTGGCGGACTGGCGGGCGATCTTCTCGGTCTGGGCAGCGTTGTCGGCGTTCTGCTTGATGTTGGCGGCCATCTCTTCCATCGAGGCGGAAGCTTCTTCGGCCGAAGATGCCTGCTCGGTGGCGCCTTGCGAAAGCTGCTCGGAGCTGGCCGACAGCTCCTGGCTGCCCGAGGAGACGTTGTCGGAGGCCGACAGAGCGTCGGCGACCACGCCGCGCAGGCGCTCGATCATCGTGTTGACGTGCCCGAGCATGTCGCCGATCTCGTCCTTCGTGGTGATCTCCGCAAAACGGGTGAGGTCGCCGTCCGCCACGCCCTGTACCGCGGTCGCTGCACGGTTGAGGCCACGGTTGATCGACAGGACGATCCAGAGGGCGGCCATGGCGGCAACCAGGACCGCAAGCGCGGCGGCGGCCACCATGATCGTCCGGGTGCTTTCGTACTGCGCCTGAGCGTTTTCTTCCGCTTCGCCGAGGCGGCCCTCTTCAAGCTTGACGACGTCGGCGAGCAGCGTATCGATCTCGTTGGTCACCGCGCGGGCGTCGGTGGTCGAAATGCGGGTTGCCCCGGCCATGTCGCCGGCCAGCGCCAGCGCGCGGATGCGGTCGTCGTCGCGGCGGAAGTCTGTGGTGAAGGAGGAGAGCTTGCTCCACATCACCTTGCCCTGTTCGGTCGCCTTGGCGAGGACCTCTTCGAACGTCGCATCGAACGCCTTGCGCGCCTCGTCGCTCAGGCCGATGTAGCGGTTGGTCTCGGTGGCATTTGCAGAGAGCAGCATGTTCTTCTGCTGCCGGATCTGCTGGAGCTGGAGGCTGTTCAGCGATTGGGCGAGCTTCAGGCGCTCGGCCGGGCCGTTCAGCACGTCGCCGAGTGTCGTGTTGAGGCCGCCGAGGCTCATGATGCCATAACCGGCGGTGCCGAGAAGCACGGCGATCATGAAGCTGAAGGCCAGGAACAGCTTGAGTTTGATGGTGAGGCGCATGGGTCTCTCCTGAGGGCCTAGTTCGGCGCTTGGGTGGTGCCGGCGCGATCCTTCCGGGAAGAGAAGATCGCATGCAGGTTCGGGACGATGATGAATTCGCCACCCCGTTTGACGAGGCAGTTGATGTAGTCGGCGCGCCAGCGCATGCCGACGCTCGGCGGCGGCTCACTGGCGACCTTGGCAAGGGTCGTGACTTCGTTGACCTTGTCGGTGCGGATGCCGACGAGGGTCGGCTCGTCGTCGAGATCGAGCTCGATGACGATGATGCGGCTGTCGATGGTGGTTTCCGTAGCGTCCATGCCGAAGGCAAGGCGGATATCGGCAAGCGGGATTACCTTGCCGCGGAAGTTGATGACGCTGGAAACGAAGGGCTTGCTGCCGGGAACATGGGTTTCCGGCAAGAGATCGAGGATTTCCTGCACGACGATCGCCTCGATGGCGAAGGTCTCGCCATTGAGGTTGAAGGTGAGGACGGACAGGTCCTCCTCATTGCCCCAGATGGTGCCGTAGTCGAGTTTCCGTGCCGCTTCGCTCATCCTGCCGCCCGCATCTGCGCCTCCTGGTGCTGTCCGGCCGCGACGAGATGGGTGACGTCGAGGATCAGCGCGACGCTGCCGTCTCCCAGAATGGTTGCGCCCGAGAAGGTCGCGACGTCATGGTGCAGCTTGGACATGGATTTGATGACTGTCTGGTGGTCGCCGATGATCTGGTCGACGACGAGGCCGACGCGCTCGGAGCCGGTCGAGATGACGACGACCTTCTGGTGCTGGTCCGGCTGGGTGCCGGTGCGGAAGAGTTCACGCAGCCGCAGGAACGGCACGAGGCTGTCGCGCAGCGAGATGAAGGAGCGCCCCCGCGAGCGCAGGTCGTCTTCGAGCGACAGTTCCAGGCATTCCTCGACAGCCGAAAGCGGGATGACGTAGCAGCCGCCGCCGACACGTACGAGCAGGCCGTCGATGATGGCGAGCGTCAGCGGAATGCGTAGCGACACTTCGGAGCCGTCGCCGGGCTTGCTGACGATGTCGATGGCACCGCGCAGGGCTTCGACGGTCTTCTTCACCACATCCATGCCGACACCGCGGCCGGAGAGATTGGTGACGGCCTGGGCGGTCGAGAAACCCGGCTGGAAGATGAGCTGCAACAGTTCCGGATCGGACAGCGTCTGGCCCGGCTGGATGAGGCCGGAGGATTCCGCCTTGGCGCGCACGCGATCACGGTTGATGCCGCGACCGTCGTCCTTGATAGTGATGATGACCTCGCCGCCCGTCTGGTGCGCGGAGAGAATGACCTTGCCCTTGGGATCCTTGCCGGCGGCAATGCGTTCCTCGGGTTTTTCCAGCCCATGGTCGATGGAATTGCGCACGAGATGGACGAGCGGATCGGCGAGACGATCGATGACTGTCTTGTCGACCTCGGTGCTTTCGCCCTCGGTGATGAGTTCGATTTCCTTGCCGGTCTCGCGCGACAGGTCATGCACGAGGCGGCGGAAGCGGCTGAAGAGGCTGGCGACCGGCATCATGCGCAGCACCATCATCGTGTCGCGCAGTTCGCCGGACAGGCGCTCGATTTCCTCGGAGACGGAGCGAAGACCGAGATCGGCCGCGGCGCCCGCAAGCTGGGTGAGGCGGGATTGCGCGATGACCAGCTCGCCGACGCGGTCCATCATCTCGTCGAGACGTTCGGCGGGCACGCGGACGTTTTCGGCGGATTTCGCCTGCTTGGAATCGTTGGCGGCCTGAATAGCGGGGGCTTCGCGTTCCGAAACCACCACGGCCTTCGGCATGGTGGCTGCCGGTGCGGTGGCGACGGGAAGGGCTGCCGGGTGCTCGGCGGTGATCTCCGTGATGTCGAGCGCCATGTCGTCCATGACGAAGATGAAGACATCCTCGATATCGCTGCGCGGCTTTTCCGTCTTGAGGCTGACGTCCCAGGCGAGATGGATGTCGCGCGGCTCGAGCGTGGCGAGATCGGGAACATCAGTGGTGTCGGCGATGATCCTGCATTCGCCGAGGTCGCGCATCTCATCGAGCAGGCCGAGCGGATTGGTGCCGTTCGCCATGGCATTGGCCGGCAGGCTGAAGCGGATGCGCCATTCGCGCATACCGACGGCCGTTTCGACGGCAGGCGCGCTCGTCGCGGCAAGGCTGGCGGCCGGGGCGGGCGAGCCCGCGCCGTTGACGGCGCGGTGCAGGTTGTCGAGCAGGCTGGCGCTCATCGCGTCGTGGTCGCCGTTGGGCGTTTCGAGCAGGGCGCGCATATGGTCCTGCGCGGACAAGACCGCCGAGACCAGTTCGTGCGTCGCCGGCACGTCGCCCTTGCGCACGCGGTCGAAGGCGGTTTCGCAATGGTGCGTGAAGGCGGCCAGCGCCTCGAAGCCGAACATCGCGCCGGAGCCTTTCAGCGTGTGCAGGCCGCGGAAGACGGCATCGATCTGGTCGCGGTCGTCGAGGCTACGCGTCAGGTCGAGAAGGCCGGACTCGATCTGTTCCAGCAGTTCGGCCGCTTCTGTCCGGAAAACTGAGATCGGGTCCGGATTGCTCATTTGCCGAGAACCTTCCTGGCGATCTTGACGAGGCTTTCGGGATCGAACGGCTTGGTGAGCCAGCCCGTGGCGCCGGCGGCCTTGGCCTGTGCCTTGATCTCGCCGTCGGATTCGGTGGTGAGGAAGATGACCGGCACGCCGGTATGTGCGGGCAGCTTGCGCAGCTCGCGGATCATCGTCAGGCCGTCCATATTCGGCATGTTCAGGTCGGTGATCACGAGATCGTATTCACCCGCCTGAAGCTTGCTCAGGCCGTCGAGCCCGTCGACCGCCTCGGTCACGGTGTAGCCGGCATTGCTCAGGGTGACGCGTGTCGTCAGCCGGATGCTGGCGGAATCGTCCACGGTCAAGATTTTCGCGGTCATCAATTTTTCTCCTGATGCAACCAGAAATGTGCGGCGTCCGGCGTCATCTCATCGAGAAATCCGCCACGCTTCAGCACGTCGTAAAGGTCTCCTGCCGCGGGGCGGGCAAGTACAAGCCGGGCCGCCTGTGCTTCCGCCTGCTTGCGCGCCGCCGTCACGAGTTGGACGAAGCTGAGATCGACCTGCGCGTCCCCGTCGATGTCAAGTATTGTCGTCGATTTGTTGTTGAGACTGTCCAGGATAAGTTCTCGAACGGCTGATATATTTCTGATGGTAAGCGCAGTTGGTAAGGTTAACGACGCGTCACCGGACATGGTGGAGGACATGTGGATCCCGATAAACGTTTTCTGGGGAATATTCCCCGCGCCAGAATTCCCCGGCAGGCTTAATGAACGGTAAACCACGGTTGCTAAATTCATCCATTGGTGGTTGGCAATGCCAGAATGCATCAGCTTCCCTAACGGTAGGATATTCTATTATCTATATGATATAACTACATTTATATGAGAATTAGGCATTAGTGATATTATTTATAAATCCCTAATTCTAGGGATGCATACATCCACGGGTGGTGCTCAACGAAGCCTCCAGGATTGGGTAATTTACTACATCAGGAAATGCGAATTTACTGCGCGTTACATTGTTCCCCCTACGGTTCGATCAGGGTTTCTTGAAAGTGGGGTATAGCGTGTCAGGAACAGCGAACGCAGTCCGCGTTGAGCGGCAGACGGCCGAGGGGGAGCTCGTTTCGCGTCTCGAAGGGGCTCGTTCGCGTATCGAACAGCGCTTCCTCGATGGCGGGGTGGTGCTGCTCGCGGTACTCGACGTCCTGAACCGTCTGGTTGCATCGCTGGAGAACCTGTCACGCTCTCTCGACGACGAGACCGCCGAGACGACGATCGGCCGACTGGTCGCGACGGTCGATCGGCTGACGGCCCTGCCTGCCATAGAGGATATGCGCCAGCAGCGCCTCGCCAGCGTCGCGGTGACGGAAAAGTCGCTCGGCACCTGTATCGCGGACATGCAGGAGACGTTGCGCTATCTGCGCACCTTTGCGACGACGGCCAAGATCACCGGCGCCGCCATTCCGGATTTTTCCGGCTTCGCGGAGGAGATCCTCGAGCGTATCCAGTTCGGCACGCGCGAAGTCAATGCGCTCGGTGCGAAGATCGGCACGCTTGGCAGCGTGATCGACGCGGCTTCGGCGGGGGGCGGTGAAGCACTGGAGCGCTTCCGCCGCAGCGTGCCCGACATCGCCGGCAATCTCTCGCGCAATGCGCGGGAACTCACCGCCCAACGCAGGCATCTTTCACAGCTCGCCGGCAAGGTCGGCAGTTCTGCGCGCCTGGTGCAGACGAAGGTCGCAACCACGCTCTCCTCGATGCAGATCGGCGATATCACGCGCCAGCGCATCGAACATTGCCAGTCGGCCTTCACGTTTCTGGAAGAGTATCTCGCGACCGCCACGCTGACCGAAGAAGAGGCCGGGCGCCTCACCACGCTCGTGCGGCATCTCGTGCGCGACCAGCTTGTCGAGATCGCCAGCGACTTCGGCCGCGAATGCAAGACCGTCGTCGGTACGATCCGCAGTTTTGGGGCTGATATCGATGGACTGATGGCGCTCTACGGCGACATGGATTCGACAGACGGCCTCTCGGCCGACCGCGCCATGCGCACGCTGGAGGCCGATATCGATGCGGCGCGCGCCGTCGTGCGCGAGATCGAGGAGGCGGCCGGCAAGGCGAATGCGCTGGGTTCGAGCACGGTGGAGACCGTGCAGGAGTTGCTGAAGGGCGTGAAGACAATCCAGCTGGTTCGCACCGACATCCACTACATGGCTCTCAACACCAACCTGCGTTGCAGCAAGCTGGGGGAAGAAGGACGGGCGATCAATGTAGTGACTGCGGAACTGCGCACCTTCTCCGCCCAGCTGGACGAGACGGCCGAACGCATTCTCACCGCATTGCGCTCTCTGGAAGGCGATGCCGGCAAGCTTGGTGAGACGGGCAATACGGCCGGTGACTCGCTCGACGCCCATCTCGAAGAGGTGCTCGGGCATATCCGCCGCGCGGGCGACCGCATGGAGGAGGATATGGCGGCGCTGCGCGATTGCGGCGCCGACGTCTCCGCCAAGGCCGGAAGGACCATTGCCGGCCTCGACTTCAACGCCGAACTCGGCGACGTCCTTGCCGACTGCGCGGCCAGTGCCGGTACCCTCATCGATCATGAGATGCTCGACACGGCCGGCCTCGAAGAGGCGATGTCCGATGTCGGCAACCGTATTGCCCGTGTCTATACCATGGCCTCAGAACGCGAGATCCATATGCGCGTCTTCGGCGGGATGGCCGAGATGCCGGCCGCGCAATCTGCCGCCATGAGTGACGACGATCTCTTCGACGACGCGCTGTTCTGACCGCCGTCGAGTGGGGAGAGCGCTTGCAAGACCCCTCGCGTTTCCGGGTTCAGTCGTCTTCGGCCGTTGATTGCCGATCGGTGAGGTCTCGCCGCAGCAGGCTCATCATGGCCGTGTCCCAACGCGTGCCATCGACAAGTGCGGAGGCTCTGCGCACTCCTTCCAGGACGAAGCCCGATCGTTCGTAGGTCCGTATGGCCGGCGTGTTCCAGGTGTAGACGTTCAGTTCCAGCCGCTCCATCCTCTCGAAATGGAATGCCTTTTCGATCGCAAGGGCAATCAGCGGTGAAGCCAGATGCCGGCCCCTCATGTCGGGTGCGATGGCGACGCGCGAAAGCAGGGCGTTTCCGTTGCGCCAGTCGAAGCCAAGCTGGACATGACCGACGATGGTGCCTTCGCTCTCGGCCATCCAGCACAGTCGCGCCGGGGGATTGGACCTGCTTTCCGCCAGCATGCCTTCCAGTTGATCCCGCGACAGCGGAAACTCCAGAAGCGGTCCGCCCCATTGTACGAGTTCGGTATGGGTCGGGAACCAGTCGAGCAGCAGGTTGAAATGCGCGGGCGTGAAAGGTGTCAGCGTCAGCATGGGATATCCGGAAAGGTGAAGCGGCATAAGCGGTTGCGAGAGGAACGCACAGTACGTCCCGCTGTTTCCTGTCGGCAACCATCGGGAAGCCTGGGGGCCCGGATGGTGCCGGAGAGGGATGCCTAGGGATCATCGCTTGCGGAAAAGTCCTTCCTGACGATGCCGTGACGCTGGAGTTTGTCATAGAAGGTTTTTCTTGGAATACCGAGCGCTGCGATCGTTTCCTGCACGTTGCCGCCATGGGTGGTGAGCGTTTCGCGAATGATGTCCGCTTCCAGCCGCTCCAGCCTTTCGGGGAGCGAGGCGGTTTCCGGTGCCCTTGCGGAAGGTGTCGTTGATGTGGCAGTCGGTGGCATCATGCCGAGCACGGCGCGTTCGGCGAAGTGGGAGAGTTCCCGCACGTTGCCCGGCCAGTTGTGATCGCGCAGGTGGCGCAGGATGCCGCCCGACAGCGTCGGTGCCGCACGTTGAAAACGCCGGGCGGCGCGTTCGGCGAAATAACTGAAGAGCAGCGGGATGTCGTCGCGCCGTTCGCGCAGCGGCGGGATGGTGAGAGAGACGACGTTGAGGCGGTAATAGAGATCCTCGCGGAATGCCCTGCGCTGTTCTGGATCGGCAAGATCGACCTTGGCGGCCGCAACGATGCGGATATCGACGGGGCGCACCTCGTTGGTGCCAAGCGGCGTTACCTCGCGCATTTCCAGCACACGCAGCAACTGGACCTGGGTCGAGAGCGGCATGCTCTCCAGCTCGTCGAGGAAGAGCGTGCCGCCGCTCGAATGCTCGATGCGGCCGATGCGTTTCTTCTGCGCGCCGGTAAAGGCGCCGGGCTCGTGGCCGAAGAGTTCGCTCTCGATGACCTGCTCGGGCAGGGCGCCGCAATTGAGCGCCACGAAATTACCCTTCGCGCGCCGGCTCCAGCCATGCAGCAGGCGCGCCACGACTTCTTTCCCGCTACCCGTTTCGCCGGTCACCAGCACATCGACATCGGTATCGGCGATCTGGCGGAGCGTCTGGCGCAGGCGATCCATCACGGGTGTCTGGCCGATCAGGGGGAAATCGTCCTCCGCCTGTCGGGCGGCGTCGCGAAGGCGGCGGTTCTCCAGCACAAGGCCGCGTTTTTCCGCCGCTCTGTGCACACACTGGATCAGTCGTTCGGCGGCGAAGGGTTTGGCGATGAAGTCGTAGGCACCATCCTGAATAGCCTTTACGGCTGTGGGAACGTCGCCGTGGCCGGTGACGAGGATGACGGGAATTTCCGCGTCGATCTGGCGGATGCGCTCGAAGAGCTGGAGGCCGTCCATGCCCGGCATGCGGATGTCGGAGACGACGACGCCGGAGAAATCCGCACCAAGAAGCGCCAGGGCTTCGGGTGCGGAGCTGAGGGCCTTGACGGCGAAGTCGGCGAGTTCCAGCGTCTGTGCCGTGGCGCGCAGCAGCGGTTTGTCGTCGTCGATGAGAAGAACGGGCGTGATCATTCGTCCACCTTTCTGAGATGGATACGGAAGCTGGCACCGCCGGAATCGCTCTCGACCTCCAATTGCCCGCCATAGTCGGAAACGATGTCCTTGGCGATGACGAGACCCAACCCCAGGCCCTTTTCTTTCGAGGTGTTGAAGGGCTCGAAGAGCTGGGTGAGGATCGCGTCCGACAGGCCGGGGCCATTGTCGCTAACGGTAATCGACACGATGCGCTCCTGGACTTCCACGATGACGTCGACGCGACCGTCGGCGCGGAGTTCGACGGCTTCCAGCGCGTTCTGGAAGAGGTTGATCAGCACCTGTTCCAGCCGCAGCCGGTTGCCGCGAACGCGAAGATCCGCTGGCAAGGGCGCGATGACGAGCCGCTCCAGCCGGCCGGTGAAGCGGCTGCGCAGCAGGAGGACCGCTCCGTCGATGACCTCGCGCACGGCGACCGGCTCCTCGGCGGTGCGGCCCTTGCGCGCCAGTGCCTTGAGGTCTTCCGTGATGGTGGCGATGCGGTCCGTCAGGCCGGCGATGTGGTCGAGATTTTCGAGAGCGGGCTCGGGTTTGCTGCGGCCGAGGAACACTTTCGCATTGTCGGCATAGGCGCGAATGGTGGCGAGCGGCTGGTTGATTTCATGCGCCACGCCGGCCGCGACCTGGCCGAGGATGGCAAGCCGGTTTGCCTGCACCAGATCCTGTTGCACGAACTGAAGTTTTGTCTCGGTCTCCCGGTGGTCGGCGATCTCGGCCTGGAGGCGGTCGCGTGCCAGGCTCAGATCTTGCGTCCGCTCGGCGACACGTCGCTCGAGTTCCTCGCGTGCTGTCTGTTCGTGCGCCATATTGGCGAACGCCCTCTGGCGGCGCCGCAGCCAGAATGCGGCGACAAGGCTGATCGCGCCGAGCAGAAGAAGTGCCAGGAGCCGGATCTCGCGCACGGCTGCGGCAACGGTCTCGCCCGTCGGGACGAGATATTCGAACTGCCACGGCGTCGTGGAGACTGGGGCGGCGATACGCAGGTAGGACTGCGCGCCACCGCCGGGCAGCAGGACGCGAAGAAGATTGTCCCCGGCCTGCTTTTCGAAGGGAAGCGGCGCGAGCGGCGCCTCGCCGAACTGGAGGCTTTCGCGGATGGCAGCCAGGCTGTCGGCCGGCAGCGGCTCGGTGGTCATGAAGCGCCAGGACGGAAGGCTGCTGATCAGCACGACATGGTTGGCATCCACCACATAGGAAGGGCGCTGCGTTTCGTGCCAGTCCTTTTCGAGCTGGTCGAATTCCATCTTGACGACGACCACGCCGAGCGGTGCGGCCGCCGGGCCGATCCGATGCGAGATGTAAAGGCCGGGCCGTTTGCTGACCGAGCCGAGCGCGAAATGCTCCGCCGTGCCGTCTTTCATCGCGCGGGAAAAATAGGCGCGGAAGGAATAGTCGTTTCCGACAAAACTGGTCGGCTCGCGCCAGTTGCTGGCCGAGACCGCGACGCCTTTGGTGTCGATGACGTAGATCACCGCCGCGCTCGTGCCGGTGACGAGCTCCTCCAGCTTTCGGTCGAGAAATTCACGTTTGCTGGCCGCGGTGTTCGTCAGCGCATCCGTGACGTCCCGGTCGCGGGAAAGCAGGAAAGGCAGCGCGCGTGGCCGTTCGAGAACGGCGCGCAGAAGGGCAACCTTGAGGTTCGCCTCGGTTCGTCCCTGTTCCTCCAGGGATGAAAGCGCCGTGGCCCGCCCATAGAGACCAGCCGCATAAAGCGCGCCGAGCGACAGGACAAGGAGAAGGGCAGCGAAGGCAAACCACTGCCGACGTGTCGAGCGGGAGAGGTCCGCGGACCTGTGGTTGGCCGAAAACACATCCATGATTGGATTTGAGCATAAAGCCGCACTATTCTCAATGCGAATAGTGCGAATTTCCGCACATTCCTGGCGCCGAATTCTGTGATTTCAAAAATATGCCAATCATAGCAAAGGCTTAATTCGCGCTTTGTCACTTGGCACGCCGCTTGCTGAACTTATCGCAGTTACAGCAAGTCACCCCGGGAAGAGCCGGTTTTCCGGTTGGGGTGCGAAAGGAGGAAGCCGTGCATATCTCGTCCGCCGTCACGGAAACGCGTGACCCGAAGCCTTTCTACACCCACCTCTATTTCCAGGTGATCGTCGCCATCGTCGCCGGTATGCTTGTCGGCCATTTCTATCCCGATTTCGGCGCCGGGCTGAAGCCGCTTGGCGATGCCTTCATCAAGCTCGTCAAGATGATTATCGCCCCGGTGATCTTCCTGACCGTTGCAACCGGCATTGCCGGCATGTCGGATCTGAAGAAGGTCGGCCGTGTTGCCGGCAAGGCGATGATCTACTTCTTCACATTCTCGACGCTGGCGCTCGTGGTCGGCATGCTCGTCGCCAATGTCGTGCAGCCGGGAGCGGGCATGCATATCGACCCGGCGTCGCTCGATGCCGACGCGGTCGCGACCTATGCCACCAAAGCGCATGAATCGACCATTACCGGCTTCCTGATGAACATCATTCCGCAGACCATCGTCGGCGCTTTTGCCGAGGGAGACATCCTGCAGGTGCTGTTCTTCTCGGTGCTCTTCGGCATCGCGCTCGGCATGGTCGGCGAGCAGGGCAGGCCCGTCGTCGATTTCCTGCAGTCGCTGACGTCGCCGATCTTCCGTCTGGTCGCCATTCTCATGAAGGCGGCACCGATCGGCGCCTTTGGCGCCATGGCCTTCACCATCGGCAAATACGGCATAGGCTCGGTCGCCAACCTCGCCTTCCTGATCGCCACCTTCTACCTCACCGCGTTCCTCTTCGTTTTCGTGGTGCTGGGGGCGGTCGCAAAATACAACGGCTTCTCGATCCTAGCGCTCATCCGCTACATCAAGGAGGAGCTGCTTCTGGTCCTCGGCACCTCTTCCTCCGAGGCGGCGTTGCCGGGTCTGATGCAGAAGATGGAGCAGGCCGGCTGCAAGCGCTCGGTCGTGGGCCTCGTCATTCCCACCGGCTATTCGTTCAATCTC
Source organism: Shinella curvata (assembly GCF_022899935.1). GTDB lineage: Bacteria > Pseudomonadota > Alphaproteobacteria > Rhizobiales > Rhizobiaceae > Shinella > Shinella curvata. Next base: position 280,300 of record NZ_JALJCJ010000006.1, on the reverse strand, counting down.
GACGGCACGAACATCTACATGACGCTGGCAGCACTCTTCATCGCGCAGGCTGTCGATATCCCGTTGTCGATCGGCGACCAGATCCTCTTGCTGCTCGTCGCGATGCTGAGTTCGAAGGGCGCTGCCGGTATTACCGGCGCGGGCTTCATCACGTTGGCTGCGACCCTCTCGGTCGTGCCCTCCGTACCGGTTGCCGGCATGGCGCTGATCCTCGGCATCGACCGCTTCATGTCCGAATGCCGCGCACTGACCAACTTTGTCGGCAATGCAGTCGCGACGATCGTCGTCGCTCGCTGGGAAAACGAACTTGATGTCGAAAAGCTGAATGCGGCATTGAATGGCGGCGTCACGGAGACATTTGTCGAGACGCCGGTCCTCCAGCCGGCCGAGTGATCCGGAGTCCGAAAAGCAACAACCCCGCATGAGCGGGGTTGTTTGTCCATGCCTAAGCCTGTTGCCGGGCGGTATCGCCCGCCGGTTGCTGCACGATGCCCGCTGCCTGCTCGCACACCTCCACATGCCGTGCCAGCGCCTGATTGGAGAGGATGGCGCTGATCGTGGTGATGTCACGGCCCTGATATTTGGGCATCTGCTGGGCGACCTTCAGTCTTTCCAGTAACGCTAGACGGCTCATGACACTCTCCTTTTCAGTGGTTTTGGCGTGTGCCTCCTTGTGGGAGACCGGTGGTCGGCTGGGTCCTTCTTCGGGGTTGCCCATCGCCGCATAGGCGCGGCGGTTGAAGCTGTGGTCGATCAGGCGGCCTTCTTGCCGGCGTCGAACGGGATCTCGATGTCGACGGCAAGCGTCGAGACTTGTGCCCCGCGCTCCATCTTGATCGAAACCTTCTCGTCGTCGACCTGCATGTGCTTGGAAATCGCCTTCAGGATTTCGTCGCGCAGCTTGTTGACAAGATCGATGTCGCCGGTGGCGGCGCGCTCATGGGCGAGCAGCACCTGCAACCGCTCGCGGGCGGCCGGTGCCGACTGGCCCTTGGAAAAGAAGCGGAACAGGTTCATGCCGCCTTCCTTCCGAAGATCTTGCCGAAGAATCCGCGCTTGTCGCCGGGAATGGTGATCGGCAGGTTTTCACCCTTCAGGCGACGGGTCGCTTCGAAATAGGCGAGCGCCGGGGCGCTGCGGGTATCGGCGAGCGTCACGGGGGCGCCGACGTTGGAGGCGCGCAGCACGTCCATGCTCTCGGGAATGATGCCGAGCAGCGGGATGGAGAGGATTTCCAGCACGTCGTCGACCTTCAGCATGTCGCCGCGCTCAGCGCGCACGGCGTCGTAGCGGGTGAGCAGCAGGTGCTTTTCGACGCGCTCGCCGTTTTCCGCCTTCAGCGTCTTGGAATCGAGCAGGCCGATGATGCGGTCAGAGTCGCGAACCGACGACACTTCCGGGTTGGTCACGACGATGGCGATATCGGCATGGCGCATGGCAAGCGTTGCGCCGCGTTCGATGCCGGCCGGGCTGTCGCAGATCACCCAGTCGAAGGCGTTCTTCAGCGCTGCAATGACCTTCTCGACGCCCTCAGGCGTGAGGTTGTCCTTGTCGCGTGTCTGGGAGGCCGGCAGCAGGTAGAGCGTCTCGACGCGCTTGTCGCGGATCAGCGCCTGGGTGAGCTTGGCTTCGCCCTGGATGACGTTGACGAGGTCATAGACGACGCGGCGCTCGGCGCCCATGACGAGATCGAGATTGCGCAGGCCGACGTCGAAATCCACGACCACGACCTTTTCGCCATTCTGCGCCAGCGCGGCGCCGAGGGCTGCCGACGACGTCGTCTTGCCGACGCCGCCCTTGCCCGATGTGACAACGATTACCTTACCCATGTACCTCTCCAGTGGTTGGGAATTCTGTTCAGCCGAGTGTCGCGGCCGTGATTTTTTCGCCTTCGAGCCAGATCTGCGCCGGCTTGCCGCGCAGGGTCTCTTCCATGTCGTCGGCCGTCTTGTAGAAGCCGTCGATGGCAATGAGTTCCGCTTCCAGCTTGCGGCAGAAGATGCGGGCGCTGGCATTGCCGGTCGTGCCGGCCATGGCGCGGCCGCGCAGCGGGCCATAGACGTGGATCGAGCCGCCGGCGACGACTTCCGCGCCCGAGGCGACCGAGCCGATGATGGTGACGTCGCCTTCCGGGAAGAAGATCGACTGTCCCGAACGCACCGGCCGCGAGACGACGAGCGACGGCGTGACGGTGGCCGGGGTGACGACCGGCTCGACCATGGCGGTCTGGACCGGTTCGGCCGATTTCGCCTTACCGGTGGCTGCCTTCTCCTCTTCCGCAGGTGCCTCGAAATCGGCGGCCGGGCGGCCGTCGGTCATGGCGGGCGGCATGTCGGGGCCAAGCTGCGAGGTGCGGGCGCCCTCGATGCCCATGACGCGCACATTGCGGGTCGAGAGTTCGCTGACGAGATCGCGCAGTTCCTGACGGTCGATATCGAGGCCATCGACATCGAGCACAACGGGCCGGCGAAGGAAGAACCCGGCCGAACGGGCGGCCAGATCGTCGAGCCGCACCAGCCAGTCCTGGACGGGCAGCTCTGGGGTCAATGCGAGCGCAAGGAAGGAGCGCCCCTTGAGGCGGATCGGCCGGGGTTGAGTTAACACGTCAGTCATCTTGGTTAATTTTCGGTTGCTCCGGTGTAGCTGTGAAATGGTTAACAAATGGTTAATTTACAGCGCTGGCTGGTGCGAGGCATGCCGTGCCACAATGTGCTGTTTGGCGCATGCGCGCGCGATGCCGAAGCCGGAACGTTAATTTAAATATTTGAAAATATTGTGTTCTTCTGGAAGTACTGAAATGCGCCGTCGCGTGGCGGCCATCATGGCGGCGAACAGGCGGCCCTCGCGATGCTGCCATGGTGGTAAGCGGAGGCTGGGAAACACGGTCGGCACGCGAAAGGCCGGCCGTCGCGAGGCTTGGACGGGCCGGCTCGGGCCGCTGCTTTAGCCGCATTCCGCGCCAAGGCGGAGCCATCTCGGGCAATCGCGCTTTTGAAAGATGATTCGGGGCTGCCTCGGGAGGCAGCGATTCGTATCGCTCAGGCCGGCGCGTCCGATGAGGCGCGCCGGCCTATGCCGGTCTTATTTTCCGGCGTTGTACTTGGCGTCGACTTCGTTGATCGCCTGGACGTTGCCGGCCGAGCGGCCGTTTTCGTCAAAGGTCTGGGCGAGATAGGCGTCGGCGATGGCCTTGGCCAGTTCCGAGCCGATGACGCGGGCGCCCATGGTGATGATCTGGGCATTGTTGGAAAGGGCGGCGCGCTCGGCCGAATAGGTGTCGTGCGTCAGCGCGGCGCGAATGCCCGGCACCTTGTTGGCCGAAATGCAGACGCCGATGCCGGTGCCGCAGACGAGGATGGCGCGGTCGTATTCGCCAGCGATGACGGCCGAGGCGACGCGATCGGAGAGGGTGGCGTAAAAGGCATCCGGGCCGGCATCGGTGCGCGAGATTTCGTGCACGTCATGGCTGGCCTTCAGGTGGTCGGCAAGGATCTTGGCAAGGCCTTTGCCTGCGCTGTCACCGGCAATAGCGAGTTTCATGGGAGTTCTCCTTTTCAGATGGTGGTGGCGCAGCGCGCCAGGATGTCGAGATAGCCTTCGACCTTCCAGGCCGAGCGGCCGATGAAGAGCCCGTCGATGTCGGGGCAGGCGATCAGTTCTTCGCAATTCTGCGGGTTGACCGAACCGCCATAGAGGCAGGGAATGCGGCGGCCGAGCACATCTTCCGCCACCTTTGCGATTTCCGCATGGCGGGCATTGGCATAGTCGGCGGTGGCGGGAATGCCTTTTTCGCCGATCGCCCAGACAGGCTCGTAGGCGAGAAGGATTTCAGCCTGCTTCTGGGCGCCCTGGAGCTCGCCGAGCGCGCCGCGCACTTCCTTGGCGAGCACCTCGTCCGCACGGCCGCTTTCGCGGTCGGTCAGGGTCTCGCCGATGCAGATCAGCGGCACGAGGCCATGGCGCACGGCGGCTTCCGTCTTGAGGCCGACCGTCTCGTCCGTCTCGCCGAAATGTTCACGGCGCTCGGAATGGCCGAGCTCGACGAGATCGAGATTGCAATCCTTCAGCATCACGGGCGAGACTTCGCCGGTCCAGGCGCCGTCGTCGGCCCAGTGCATGTTCTGCGCGCCGACCTTGACGGAGGTGTCGGCGAGCAGCGCCTTAACCTCGCGCACGGCGGTGAACGGCGGGATGACGAAGCGCTGGATGCGGGCATTGCGGCCGCCGTCGGCCGCCTTCAGGCCCTCGGCGAAGCGTTTCGCCTCGGCAAGCGTCTTGTTCATCTTCCAGCTCGTGCCGACCCAGAAATTCCGGCCTTGGCTCATGGTGTTGTCTCCTTGGCGATGCGGACCACGGTCTTGCTATCGTCGACTTGGGCGCCAAGTTCGGCCGATGTGTCGTGGGGCAGGGGTTTGTCGGAAATGACGGTATCGAATTCGGCGATATCGGCGAGCACATGCAGTGCCGTGTGGCCGAAGCGCCTGCTGTTGATCATGAGGCAGGTCTGGCGGCTGGAGGCCATCATCGCCCGCTTGGTGCGTACGACGGCCTCGTCCATATGGTAGGCGAGCCGGCCGGATGCGGCAGGCGCAGAGATGAAGGCGATGTCGGCGCGCAGGCGCGACAGCGCTTCTTCCGTGACGATGCCGAAATAGGCGTTGAACTTGGAGGAGTAGACGCCGCCGAGGCCAATCAGCGTCACGCCGGAAAGACCCTTGGCGCGCTCCATGATCGCAGCATTGTTGGTGATGATGGTGATCGGCTTCCTGTCCGCGAGCACGTCGCCGAGCACGGAGGCCATCGAGCCGTCGTTGATCATCACGGTCATGCCGGGCTCTACAAGCTCGGCGGCCGTCTCGGCCAAGGCCCGCTTGACATCGGCCTCCTGCAATTCCCGGAACCGGAAATCGCTTTCGAACTGCGTGCCGGCATCGATCGTCGCGCCGCCGCGCACCTTGCGCAGCACGCCAGCCCGTTCGAGGTCGTCGAGATCGCGGTGGATGGTCATCTTGGAGACGCCGAAACGCTCGGCGATATCATCGAGTTCGACGGCACGGCTTTCGACGAGCAGATTGATGATCTCCTGCCTGCGCTCTTCCCGTTTCACCGCGTCCTCCCGCTGTCCGCAGTTCTATAACATCATTCTTGGCAGAATATAACATAGAAATTGTGATTTTGTGATTTTCTATGCGGAGCTTTGTAGCAGCGTGCGCGCTGTCCGTTCATCCGTGATCAGTCCATGGAGCTTGTGGCTGTGCAGAACGGCGCGGATCGCTTCCGTCTTGGACCGGCCGCCGGCAATGGCGACGACCCGGTCGCCGCCTTCTTCCGAAAAGGAGGCCGCCAGTGTGCGCGCCGTCACCGATGTCTCGAGAATGCGGCCCTTGCCGTCGAAGAAATGCCCGAGCAATTCGCCGACACCACCGAGGGCGACAATCTCCTCCAGCTCGTTCGGTTGCAGCATGCCGGAGGTGACGAGATGCGCCTGGTTATCCACCGTGCCGATGCCGACGAGTTTCAGATCGGCATTGCGGGCGAGATTGAACACCTCGCTGACGCCGCGCTGGGAGAGCAGGACCTCGCGGTCTTCCTCCGTATTGGCGAAGAAGGGCACGGGCATCACATAGGCCTGTGTGCCGGTCTTGGCCGCCAGACGGTGCATGACATCGTAGGGATTGGCGGCATAATTGCGGGTGAGACCGCCGAGCAGCGAGACGAAGCGGGTGCCGCCGGCGCTGATGCGCGGCAGGTGATGCACGGCGGCCGACAGTGTGCGCCCATGACCGAGCCCGATCACGGCGACTTCGCCGCGCTCGATTTCGCGTCGCAGGAAATCCGCGCCGACATGGCCGAGCGTCGTCAACGCCAACGCATCGTCGTCGACATCGGGCGCGACTTCACAATAATCGAGGCCGTAGCGCTTGGAGAGTTCGACCTCCAGATTGACGCATTCGGCGATATCGCCGTCGATGCTGACCTTCACCACGCCCTCTGCGACCGCGCGCGCGATCAGCCGGTGCGCCTTCACTGAGGGAATGCCGAGGCGCTTGGCGACGGCGGACTGGGTGAAGCCCCCGATGTAATGCAGCCAGGCGGCGCGGACGGCGAGGGAATCTTCATTGTCGGTCATCGGCGATGTCCTGTCCTGCTCGAGCAAGCGAAAGCGCTTTCAGGTCCAGTCTTAGCAAGCAGCCCTGTTACGGTCAGCCCAGCTTGAGATCGGATGCACCGGTATCGATATGCGGCGCCCAGAAGGCGATGCTTTCGGCGATCTGCGGAATGACTTGCCGGTCGTTCGGCTCGCGCTCCTTGAAGGAGAGTTCGAGGCAGATCTCGTTGTCATCAGCACCGCCCTCGGCAAAGGCCTTCAGCAACGGTTCCGGCTGGATGCGGCCCTTGGCGTTGAATTCGGCGGTGAAAGGACGGTGGCCGCCCTTGTCCATCAGGCTCTGCTTGATGTGGATGATCGGCGACACTTTCGGCACGGCGCGCGCCCAGGCATAGGGTTCATAATCGTCGGGATTGCTGGAGGTGACGTCGCCATGGTCGATATCGGCCATCATCCACATGGGGATCGCCATGTCGGCGGCGGTCAGGCGGTCCTGAAGCTTGATGCATTCGGCGATGGTTTCGCCGAACTCGCGGCCTATGCTCATCGGCTCCCAGAACACATAGGACAGGCCGGCACCTTTCGCGTGCTCAGCCACCTCGGCCCAGCAGTCGATGGCGATCTGGATCAGCTCCTCACGGCGGACCGGATCGTCGTAATCCTTGTAGGTGAAGATGGCGAATTGCGTGCCGACCGAGGTGCCGCCGAGATCGCCGATGATGTCGGCGAAGGTCTTGAACCAGTCGACATAGTAGCGGCGTACATCCGCATCGGGATGGCCGAAATGGTTGAGGCGGCCATAGGGGCCGGTCATGCCTGACGTGATGCGCACGCCGGTGCGCTGAAGCGCCTTGTCCATCTGGTGAGTCAGCCGGCGGATCGTCGCGGCGTTCCAGCTCGGATTGATGAATTCATGCGTGAGCTGGAGGTCGCGCAGCTTCAGGTCGCGTGCGACGGTCTCGATGAGATCATCGGGATCGGCGAAGCGGTTGACCAGCGGATTGGTGTTGAGCGAGAGTGTCAGCGGCATGGGAACCTCAGGCCGCAGCAAGGCGGGCAGCATTGAACCAGTCGGCGAAGGCCGCGCGTTCGGCTTCCGTCAGGTGCAGATAATGTTTGGTGCGGCGGTAGAGCACGTCTTCCGGGCGCTCTGCCCATTCGCTGGCGACGAGGTAACGTGCTTCCGCCTCATAGAACTGTCCACCGAAATGCCGGCCGAGGCCGTCAAGGCTGGTCGCATTGCCGACGATCGTCTTGGTGCGAGTGCCGTAGAGCCGGCCGTAATGCTGCACGAGCTTGCGCGGCATCCAGGGGTAGCTGTCGCGCAGGCTGTTGGCGAAGGTCTCGTAATCGGCCCCCGGCATGTCGCCACCCGGCAGCGGGGCCTTTTCCGTCCAGTCGCCGCCCATCTTGGGGAAGATGTGCTGGAGGCGATGCATGCCACGCTCGGCGAGCTCGCGGAAGGTGGTGATCTTGCCGCCGAACACGTTGAGCAGCGGCGCGCCGCCGGTCTCGTCGAGATCGAAGACATAGTCGCGGGTGACGGCGGAGGGGTTGCCCTTGCCGTCGTCGAACAGCGGGCGCACGCCGGAGAAAGAATGCAGCACGTCCTGCCGGCGTAGCTTCTCCTTGAAGTAGCGGTTCACCGCCTTCAGCAGGTAGTCGATCTCCGCCTCGTCGGCCGAGACATCCTCGGCGCGGCCCTCATAGGCGATATCGGTGGTGCCGATCAGCGCCTTGTCGCCCTCATAGGGGTTGATGAAGATGACGCGCTTGTCGTGGTTCTGTACGAGATAGGCATTCGCACCGGCCCAGAACTTCGGCACGATGATATGGCTGCCCTTGACGAGACGCACATTGCGCGACGAGTTCGAGCCGGCGACGCGGTTGATGACGTCGGAGACCCAGGGGCCGGCACAGTTGACGAGGCATTTTGCGCGGAAGGTTCTGGTTTCGCCGGTCGTGCTGTTCTTCGTCGTGACCGTCCAGGCGCCGTTTTCGCGGCGGGCGGAAGTGGCGGGCGAGCGGGTGAGCACGACGGCGCCCTTTTCGGCGGCGCCTATGGCGTTCAGCGTGACGAGGCGGGCGTCATCCACCCAGCAGTCGGAATATTCGAAGCCACGCGTGTACTGGTCGAGGATCGGCGTTCCCTCGGGGTCGCGCTTGAGATCGAGCGTGCGGGTGCCCGGCAGCTTCTTGCGGCCGCCGAGATGGTCGTAGAGGAAGAGGCCGAGGCGCACGAGCCAGGCCGGACGATCCTCAGGGCTATGCGGCAGCACGAAGCGCATGGGCCAGATGATATGCGGGGCGGCATTGAGCAGCACTTCGCGCTCGATCAGCGCCTCGCGCACCAGGCGGAACTCGTAATATTCGAGATAGCGCAGGCCACCATGCACCAGCTTGCCGGAGCGCGAGGAGGTGCCCTCGGCCAGGTCGTCCTTCTCGCAGAGCACGACCTTCAATCCGCGGCCCGCCGCATCGCGGGCAATGCCGGCGCCGTTGATGCCGCCGCCGATCACGAAGAGGTCAATAAGCTCGGGCTCGTTCATTTGGGTCTCCTTCAGCGCCAGCCGGATAGGGCGGCGCACTTGTCGTTTCGTCAGCGTGCGGCCAGGATGTCCCAGGCCGGCGCGATGCCCCGGCGCACCTCGGAATAGGCGGCGAAGAGGCGGTTCATGCGTTCGGTGTCTTCCGGTTTCGGCTGCTCGGCATCGCCAAGCTCCGGGGTCACCCAGTCGGCGATGCAATCGTCCATCGTGCGGTAGGCGCCGATGGCGACAGCCGCCATCATCGAGGCACCGGCCGCACCCGCTTCCTCGCGGGTGCTGACACGCACCGGCGCGCCGAGGGCGGCACCCAGCGTGTTGCGCAGCGAGGCCGAGCGGGCCGCACCGCCGCTGACGCGCAGTTCGGAGGGCAGCGCCCCCATGGCAGCGTAACAATCGCGCGTCGCCATGCCGAGGCCTTCGACGACGGCGCGGACGAGATCGGGATAGCGGTGGCGGCTGGCGAGGCCGGTGAAATTGGCGCGCGCACGGGCATTGACGAAGGGGCCGCGTTCGCCGGCCTCGGAAATATACGGGTGATAGAGCACATTGCCCGGCTTGCTTGCGGCAATCCACCGGTCGACGCGGCCGATCATATCGTTGAGGGCGACGGTCACGCCGAATTCGCCGAGCAGATCGGCGCCGAGCTGGAGCAGCCAGTCGAGATTGATCGTCGCGCCCATATTGGTCTGCACCTGGGTGACGATGCCGGGGATGGGCAGCGCGATGACATAGCCGGTGCGCTCGGCGTTCAGCACGACGTCGGCCACGGATTTCGCCTGGAGATGCACGCCTGTCGAGCCGATGGCGGAGCAGGCGGCGTTGCGGCCCTCGCTGCGCACGCCGGCGCCAAGCGCCGTCATGCACATGTCGACATAACCGAGACAAACCGGCGTGCCGGCCTTGAGACCAGCCGCAGCGGCGGCTTCCGCCGTCAAGGGATGCGTGGTTTCGGTGCCCTCGAGGACTTCGGGCAGCAGGTTGCGGCGGTGCGTCAGGCCGAGCGCGGCGAGCACGTCGCCATCATAGCAGCGGGTGCGGAAATTGCCGAAGGTGAAGCTCGCCTCGGAGGGGTCGGTGGCGCGCACGCCCGTCAGGTTGAGGTAAAGCCAGTCCTTGCAGTGCATCGCGGCTTCCGCGCCAGCAAGCAATTCCGGAAAATGGCGGTCCATATGGGCAAGTTGCGTGCCCTGCTGGCAGGTGTTGAGGCCGGTACCAGTCGCCTCGAAACGCTGGCGATCGGCAGCGCTGGCGGCAAGGCGCTCGACGGTCGGGGCGGCACGGGCATCGAGCCACAGCCAGGCATCGCCGACAGGGCGGTTGCCGGCGCCGACGAGCCAGGTGCCGTCGCCCTGGGCGGTGACGGCAATGGCGGCAGCGCGGCCCGCAAGGTCGGGGACCTTTTCGCCGAGACCGCGCAAGGCGCGCGTACAATCGAGCCAAGTCTGGTCGAGGGATTGCGTGACGGAAGCGTCGTCGCTGGTCTTGTAGCTGTTGCGCACGGAGGCGCTGGCGATCTGGCGGCCGGAAAGCGTGAAGGCGACGGCCTTCATGACGGAGGTGCCTGCGTCGATGCCGATGATCAGGTCTGCCGTCTCAGTCATGATGCGCACCCGCGCAGCCTGCGACAGCAAGCGTCGCTTCGCCTGATCCGAAACAAAGCATTCCATCCTCCCGATCGTCTTTCGCTGAAGCGCATGGTGTTCCGGCCGTCTCGGCCAAGGTCATGGCGACCTTTCAAGGAATGTACCACGAGATCTCGCGAACCTCACGAGAAAACATACCATAAAGTTATCACATGTCTCGTAAAATTTTTCGCACATCGAATTATTTTTCAGATATGCTTGATGTCAAAGATAGCCGCTGTTGCGGAAGGCGAGCCACGTCCCGACCGTGGGTGCTTTTCGCTCCAATTCAGGGATTGGTGGGTCTCTTGATTTCGTCTGGGCGCCTGAACTCCGAAATTTATCGAGCAAAAACAGCTCTGGTTTATCTTCGCTGATGCGGAATAAGGTTTGCTTGATATCTCGACCAATTGGGCGATTGTCTGCGTTGTGTGCCTGTGCGGCGTGGGTGGTGGTACGAAAAAAGAAACTGAATTGTTTTAAGGTAGCCGAAAAACATCGATTGACAGCCTGTGATAAGTTAACATACATATCGGGACATATCACACACATATATCGCAACTGCGAAAAAGTGTGCACTGCAGCGCAAGGCGGATGAGGAGATCAGGCCGGCGCCGTTCATGGGGAGGACATCATGACATGTTCTGTTTGGAAGACATCGATATCAGGCCGCAGCGCCATAGATGTGCCTCTCAGCCCGTTCCTGTCGCCGAACCCCTCCCGGCGCAACCGCTGACGCTTCCATCGTTCAACCGCAAGGCCAACCGACATGACTGACGCCACGCTCCAGAAATCGTCTCAGCCCGCCCGCAGCTACGGCTGGATCGGCATCGCCGCCGCCGTCGTGCTGGTCGGCGCCATGGCCTTCGATACCAAGATCGTGCAGATCGGCTCGGAAGCCGACGTTCAGGTTCAGAAATTCTCGCCGGAAGCCTTCGGCACGGAGCAGTTCCCGCTTATCAAGCAGAGCGTCGAGACGCGCGCGGCCGATGCGGTCGAGCTGGCACAGGCCATCGCTGCCGACAAGAAGGCGGCCAGCGAGAAGTACGGCGTCAAGACCTCCACCGGCCCAGTCTTCCCGGTCAAGTTCACCGGTGTGATCGGCGAGCGCAAGGCGAACTATAATGTCGTCGCCGTCGAAGGCCTTCCGGCCGAACTGACGGTGCGCGTCCAGACCGGCCCGGCGCTAAATGGCACGGATCTGCGCGACGCGACCGGCCAGATCGAATTCGGCCAGTTCAAGAACCAGATCGAATACCAGGATGCTGGCTCGGCGATCAACAACGAGGTCAAGAAGGTTGTTCTCGGCGGCATCGACCCGGCCGCCCTTTCCGGCAAGACCGTTTCCGTCATCGGCGTCTTCAAGCTCGTCAATCCCAAGAGCTGGATCGTCACCCCCGTGAGGTTCGACGTCCAATGAGCGCGATCCCGGAAGCCGGCCCGAAAGGCGAAGTCGTTCTTGCCGCGCGCAACGTGGCGAAGTCCTATGGCAGCGTGCATGCCCTCAAGGGCGTGAATTTCGATATCCATCGCGGGCAGGTGACGACCCTGTTCGGCGAAAACGGCGCCGGCAAATCGACGCTGATGAAAATCCTGTCCGGTGTGGTCAAGCCGACATCGGGCGACATCATTCTCGATGGGGAATCGGTCGTTTTCGCGTCATCCTCCCAAGCACGTGACCGCGGTATCTCCATCATCCATCAGGAGCTCAGCCTGGCCCCGAACATGAATGTTCGCGACAACATCTTCATGGGTCGCGAAATCATGACCTCCACGGGCGTGGACTTTGCTGAGGAAGAGCGCCAGACGCGCCTCCTGATGGAAGAACTCGAAGAGGACATCGATCCTCTGACGCCTGTCGAGGACCTTCGCCTCGGCCAGCAGCAGATCGTCGAGATCGCGCGCGCGCTCTCGGTCAATTCGCGCATCCTGATCATGGACGAGCCGACCTCGGCGCTCTCGGCCTCCGAAGTCGAGGTGCTGTTCAAGGTCATTCGCGACCTCACCAGCCGCGGCGTGTCCATCGTCTATATCTCGCACCATCTCGAAGAAGCCTTGCAGATCACCCACCATGCGGTGGTGCTGCGCGACGGCACGATGACGGCCTATGCCGAGCGCAAGGACATCGATCTCGAATGGATCGTCCGCCACATGGTCGGCGACAATTTCGACCTCGGCTCCCCGCCGACCGGCTATGATATGGGCGATGTCTCGCTCGCCATCGAGGGGCTGACGGTTCCCGATCCGGGCGGTGCCGGCTATTCGGTTGTCGATGGCATGTCGCTGTCGGTACGCGCGGGCGAAATCGTCTGCATCTACGGCCTGATGGGTGCCGGACGCACGGAACTGCTCGAAACCGTCGCGGGCCGCCTGAAGGCCACGGCCGGCAAGGTCGTGCTGAAGGGCAGGGATGTCACCGGCCAGACGATCGCACAGTGCATCCGTGACGGTCTCGTGCTGGTACCGGAAGACCGGCAGCGCGACGGCCTGGTGCAGACCATGACCGTCGGCCGCAATCTCTCGCTTGCCAGCCTCGGCGCTTTCACGCGCGGTCTCTTCACCTCCACGTCGCGCGAAGGCGGGCTCGTCGATAGCGCGATCCGCAAGGTGCATATCAAGACGGATGGCGGTGCAGCCCCGATCGGCTCGCTCTCCGGCGGCAACCAGCAGAAGGTCGTCATCGGCAAGATGCTGGCGACGGACCCCGATGTCATCCTGCTCGACGAGCCGAGCCGCGGCATCGATATCGGCGCCAAGGCCGAGGTCTTCAAGCTGCTCGCCGAGCGCGCCAGGCAGGGGCTCGCCGTCGTCTACACGACCTCGGAAGTCGGCGAATGCCTCAGCATCGCGCATCGCATCATCGTCATGCGGCGCGGCCGCATCTCCGCCGAATTCGGTCCCGACGTGACCAAAGAACAGATCATGGCCGCCTCGGGCGAAGCCGTGCATGCCCATTAGGAGCGCTGAAGCCATGTCAGTCACACCTGCAATCCAGACCAAGGCAGCGGCAAGCGGCGGCAAGCGCAAGAAGAGCCTGATCGAGCTCCTGTTCGAAGGCCGCGCCTTCTTCGCGCTGATCGCCATCATCGTCGTCTTCTCGCTGATGTCGCCCAACTATTTCACGGTCAGCAACTTCCTGATCATGGCCTCGCATGTCGCCATCTTCGGCCTGCTCGCCATCGGCATGCTGCTGGTCATCCTGAACGGTGGCATCGATCTCTCCGTCGGCTCGACATTGGGCCTTGCCGGCGTCGTGGCGGGCTTCCTTATGCAGGGCGTGACGCTGCCGCAGCTCGGCATCATCCTCTATCCCTCGGTCTGGGTCGTCGTAGTGTTGACCTGCCTGCTCGGCGCCGTCGTCGGGGCGGTCAACGGCGTACTCATCGCCTATCTCCGTGTACCGGCCTTCGTCGCGACGCTTGGCGTGCTCTATGTCGCCCGCGGCATCGCGCTCCTGATGACCAATGGCCTCACCTACAACAATCTCGGCGGCCGCCCGGAACTCGGCAATACCGGTTTCGACTGGCTCGGCTTCAACCGTCTGGCCGGCGTGCCGATCGGTGTCCTCGTGCTCTTCGTCTTCGCCATCGCCTGCCACATCCTGCTCGCCCGCACGGCCTTCGGTCGCTGGCTCTATTCCTCGGGCGGTAATGAGCGTGCGGCGGAACTGTCGGGTGTCCCGGTCAAGCGCGTGAAGATCACGGTCTATGTTCTCTCCGGCATCTGCGCCGCCGTCGCCGGCCTCGTTCTCTCCTCGCAGCTGACCTCCGCAGGCCCGACCGCCGGCACCACCTATGAACTGACGGCGATCGCCGCCGTCGTCATCGGCGGTGCCGCGCTGACGGGCGGTCGCGGCACGGTCATCGGCACCATGCTTGGCGCCTTCGTGATCGGCTTCCTGTCGGATGGCCTCGTGATCATCGGCGTCTCGGCCTACTGGCAGACGGTTTTCACCGGCGCCGTCATCGTTACCGCCGTTCTGCTGAACAGCGTGAAATACGGCCGCCGCTGAGACCAGCGACGACCGACACCAACTGACTGCTATCGGGAGAGGCGGACCATCCAGTGGCCCGGTAGCGGAAAGTATTGCCGAAAATCGGCGTAACCGAACTCAACAAAGGGAGTGAGACCATGTTCAAAAAAGGTATGCGTGTACTCTTCGCGGCAACTGCCGTCATGCCGCTGCTGTTCAGCTCTGCCTGGGCTGAAGGCCTGATCACCGTCATCGTCAACGATCCGTCGAACCCCTACTGGTTCACGGAAGGCGAAGTTGCCAAGAAGACCGCTGAAAGCCTCGGCTACACGGCCAATGTCGGCGCCCACAAGGGTGACACGAACACCGAGAGCAACCTCGTAGACACCGCCATCACCAACAAGTCTGTCGCGATCATCCTCGATCCGGCAAATGCTGACGGTTCGGTCGGTGCGGTGAAGAAGGCCGTTGCCGCCGGTATCCCGGTCATTCTCGTCAATGCCGAAATCAACCAGGAAGGCCTTGCCAAGGCGCAGCTCGTCTCGAACAACGCCCAGGGCGCGGCCCTCGGTGCCCAGCAGTGGGTCGAAGCGGTCGGCGACAAGGGCAAGTATGTCGAACTCTTCGGGGCTCCTTCCGACAACAACGCCGCAACGCGTTCGAACGGCTACGAAACCGTGCTGACGCAGTATCCGGATCTCGAAAAGTCCGGCAAGGAAGTGGCTGACTGGGATCGCACCAAGGGCCATGCCAAGATGCAGTCTCTGCTTCAGGCCAACCCTGATATCATCGGCGTGATCAGCGGCAACGACGAGATGGCGCTCGGTGCCATTGCAGCGCTCAAGGAAGCCGGCAAGCTCGAGCAGGTCAAGGTCGGCGGCTTCGACGGTTCGCCGGACGCGGTTGCTGCCATCAAGGCGGGCGAACTGCAGTACACCGTCCTCCAGCCGGTTGCCGTGTTCTCGGAAGCAGCCGTCAAGCAGGCTGACAACGTCATCAAGAACGGCTCGACCGGTGTCGATACCGAAAAGCAGCTCTTCGATTGCCTGCTGATCACCAAGGACAATGTCGACAAGTACACCGCTCCCTTCGTTCTGAGCGAGTAATCGATACCGGGAGCGCCTCTTCGGGGCGCTCCCACCCTCCGGACCGGGCCTCCCGGCCCAGCTTGGCATTTTCCTTGCCGCCCGATACGAGATACGAAAGCTCTCACCTCGAAGCATGGCAGGATCTCCCGTGAACAAGAAAGTCGACGTCAAGGATTTGCTCTCGGAAGAGCTTCCGAGCGACAGCCGGCATGCGCGCCAGCTCGTGCGGCGCCAGATGATCGCCGAGACGGTGATCGCCGAGGGCTCCATCCGCATCGAGGACCTGACCGAGCGCTTCGGCATCAGCCTCATGACGGCGCACCGCGATGTCGATGACCTCGTCAGCCGCGGCCTTTTCCGCAAGACGCGCGGTGTCGTTTCGGCGGCACCCACCAGCCTGATCGAATCCTCCGATGCCTACCGCGCGACCAAGCAGGCCAAGGAGAAAAAGGCGATCGCCAAGGCCGCCATGCAGTTCGTCGAGCCGGGGCAGGCGATCTTCATGGATGACGCCACCACCGTGCACGAGATGACGCGCTTCCTGCCGGCCAAGGTGCCGCTGACGGTCATCACCAATTCGCTCGTGCTGATCAACGAGCTGAAGGAGGTCGTTGATCTCAACCTCATCTGTCTCGGGGGGCAGTTCTACCATTGGTGCAATGCCTTCATGGGGCACATCACCAGCAACGAAATCCGCCGGCTGCGCGCCGACACCGTGTTCATGTCGCTTTCGGCCATCGTCGACGACGTGGTCTACCACCAGTCGCCGGAGACGGTCGCGACCAAGCGGGCGATGTTCGAAAGCTCGTCGAAGCGCGTGCTGCTGGCCGACCGCACCAAGTTCGAACGGCGCGCGCTGCACCACTTCGCGACGCTCGAGGAATTCGACGCCGTGATCGTCGATGAGGATATCCCGATCTCCCACCTGTCGCGCATGCGCTCGAAGGGGATCAACGTCATTGTGGCGGACGGGGAGCGGTCCGGCTGAGGGTTCCGCTGTTGCGGATACCTTGATGCTCGGTGCCATCTCTCCTTCGCTTGAGAATGGAGACAGCGATGCCCTGCATCATGGGTATAGACAGCGGCCTGACGGTGACCAAGGCCGTGATTTTCGATGCGGATGGAACGGTGCTGGCGATTGCCCGTCGCCGCGTTCCCCAGCTCATTCCGGCCCCCCAGCATATCGAGCGCGACATGGACGGCCTGTGGGCCGCGACGGCGGATGCCATCCGCGAAGCAGTCGCCGCTTGTGGTCGTCCGGCCTCCGATATCGTGGCGATTGCCGCGACGGCGCATGGCGACGGCATCTATCTGCTCGACGGTGACAAACGACCGCTTGGCAATGCCATCGTGTCGCTCGACACCCGCGCCGATGCGATCGCCGATGCATGGAACGACAGCGAGATCGGTGAGCAATCGCTGACGCTGACCGGCCAGAAGCCGCATGCCTCCGCGCCCTCCGCCCTTCTGCGCTGGATCCGCGATCACGAGCCCGAGCGCTATGATCGCATCGCGCATTTCATCGCCGCGAAGGACTGGCTGCGCTTTTGCCTGTGCGGGACGATCGGTACCGACCGCACGGAAGCCAGCACATCCTTCACCAATGTCCTGACGCAGGATTATGCCGATGATGCCTTCCGCCTTTTCGGGCTGGATCGGCTTGCCGGGCGGCAGCCGCCGATGGCCGGCTCGACCGAGATCGTCGGCGGCGTGACGGCGGAGACTGCGCGCCAGACCGGGCTTGTCGCCGGCACGCCCGTCATGGCCGGCCTGCACGATGTCACGGCATCGGCGCTCGGCATGGGCGGGTATGGTGAGGGCGTGGTGGCGGTCATCGCCGGCACCTATTCGATCAACGAGACGGTCTCGCCGGTGCCGAAGGTCGATGGCCGTTGGTTCTGCCGCAACGGCATTCTGCCGGGTGAGTGGAACAACATGTCCATCTCGCCCGCGTCGACCGCCAACTACGACTGGTTCATCGACCAATTCTGCTCTGCCGATGCAAAGGCGGCGGAAGCCGCCGGCGAGAGCATCCATGCGATCCTCGGCAAGGAATTTGAAGTCGCGCGCGACCGTTCCTCCAGCGCCTTCTTCCACCCCTATCTCTTCGGCTCGCCCTTCGGCGGCGCCTCCAGCGCCGGCTTTTACGGTCTCAACGCCTGGCACGACCGCGGCGATCTTGTGCGCGCGGTGCTAGAGGGCATCGCCTTCAATCACCGCGTCCATGTCGATGCGCTGCGGGACGGCTTTGCGCCTAAATCGGCCCGCCTGACCGGCGGTATCTCGCGCAATCCCGCCATGGCTGGGCTGTTTGCCGATATCCTCGGCCTGCCGGTCACGGCGACACGCACAGAGGAGGCCGCCGCCTGGGGGGCTGCGCTCTGCGCGGGTGCCGGCGCCGGGCTCTTTACCTCGCCGACCGACGATCCGCGCGATCTCGCGTCGATCGAAACCACCTACCAGCCGGATCCCGACCGGCGGAGAGCCTATGACGAGAAATACCGGGTCTTCCTCGATCTCGCCGGGGCCATGAAGCCGCTCTGGCCGGTGCTGCGGCGCCTGGGCGCAAAGAACTGACAGGAATGCCCATCATGACGGATCCCACGGTCGAAACTTTCGACGTCATCATCCTCGGCGCCGGCATCAACGGGGCGGGGCTCTTTCGCGATCTCTGCCTGCAGGGCCTGAAATGCCTTGTTGTCGACAAGGCCGATTTCGGCTCGGGCACGAGTGCGGCCCCCTCACGCCTCATCCATGGCGGCATCAAATATCTGGAGACCGGCGAACTCGGCCTCGTCGCGCAATCGACGCTGGAGCGCAACCTGCTTTTGCGCAACGCGCCGCATTGCGTCGAGGCGCTGCCGACCTTCATTCCCTCCTTCTCGCTGATGAAGGGAGCGTTTGCGGCCCTGCGCACGCTGTTCGGCTCGACGACGGCACCGCGCAGCCGCGGCGCCGTGCTCATTAAGATCGGCCTTGCACTCTACGATCTCTATGGTGCCCGCCACCGCGTCATGCCGAAGCACCAGTTCTTCTTCCGCCGCAAGGCGCTTGCGGAAATGCCGGAAATCACCCCGCGCATCGTCGCGGGCGGAATCTATTACGACGCCAAGATCAGCCGGCCGGAACGTCTCGTCTGGGAGTTGGTGCGCGACGGTCTCGATGCCAGCCCGGCCTCGTCCGCGATGAACGACACCACGTTGCTCGGGCAGGCCGACGGCGTGCTGCGCTTCAAGGATCCGCGTGGCGGTGAGCGCAACGTTCGCGCCGGCATCGCGGTCAATGGCGCGGGGCCGTGGATCGATGCCGTCAATGCGACGCTCGGCATTTCGGGCAAACTGATCGGCGGCACCAAGGGTTCGCATATCCTGCTGAGGCACCCCGCTTTGGTGAAGAGCCTGAAAGGCCGGATGATCTATTTCGAGGCGGACGATGGCCGTATCTGCCTTGTCTATGATTTCCTTGGTCTCGCGCTGGTCGGCTCGACGGATATCAAGGCCGACAACCCGGAGACGGTGCGCTGCGAGGAGGACGAGGTCGATTATTTCCTCGCCAGTCTCAGTTCGCTCCTGCCGAAGCTGGATTTCAGCCGCGACCAGATCGTCTATGCCTATAGCGGCATCCGTCCGCTCCCGGCGTCGGACGCCAGCAATCCCGGACTGATCAGTCGCGACCATTCCGCACCCGTCGCGGAGCCAGGCGAGGGGCGGCCGTTTCCGGTCATCTCGCTCGTCGGCGGCAAATGGACGACCTTCCGCGGCTTTGCCGAGGAGGTGGCCGACACGATCCTCGCGCGCATCGGGCGCAGCCGAAAGACCAGCACGCAGATGCTGCCGATCGGCGGCGGGCGCGGTTTTCCTGTCGATGATACGGCGCGCCGTAGCTGGATTTCCGAGCGCGCGGCGAACAGCGGCCTGTCTGCTCAGCGCATCGAAGCCCTTCTCGCCCGCTACGGCACGACGGCCGACGCGGTGCTCACCCATATCGCGCAGGTCGGCGATGCGCCGCTGCCCCATGTCGATGGTTATGGGCGCGCGGAAATCGACTGGATCGTGCGCAACGAAATGGTCGGCCATCTCGCCGACATCGTTCTGCGCCGCACGACGCTCGCCATCGAAGGCAAGGTAACTGCGGCCGGCTTGAACGAGATTGCCGATGTCGCGGCGGCAGCGCTCGGCTGGGATGAGGCCCGCCGCGCCACGGAGATTGCCGCGACTGCCGAGCATCTGACGGCCTTCAACCGTGTAAACCTTTGAGGTTTCACGGTCCGGAGACTGCGTCTTCGCTCTTTTCTCCGCGCTGTCCCTGTTGCATCTTCATGGCATGATCGCCTGCGGGAGGAACCAGTGACCAAGATCGTCGACGACCCCGAAACCTTTGCTGCTGCAGCACTTGCGGGCTTTTCCCGTATCTACGGGCGCTATGTCCGGCTGGTTAAGGGCGGCGTGGTGCGCTCCACGGCGGTGCCGCAAGGCAAGGTTTCGGTTATCGTCGGCGGCGGCTCCGGGCACTATCCGGCCTTTGCCGGCTATGTCGGGCCGGGCATGGCGGATGCGGCCGTCGCGGGGGAAATCTTTGCGTCGCCGTCGACGGCGGCGGTTGCCCGCGTCTGCCGCAATGCGCATTGCGGCGGTGGCATCCTGCTTGGCTTCGGCAATTATGCCGGCGACGTGCTGAATTTCGGCGTGGCGGCTGAGCGCCTGCGCGCCGAGGGCATCGATGTGCGCATCGTCACCGTCACGGACGATGTGGCGAGCGCTCCGGCGGATCAGCATCTGCGCCGGCGCGGCATCGCCGGCGATTTCGTCGTCTTCAAGGTCGCGGGCGCTGCGGCGGAGGCGGGGCTCGAAATCGACGCCGTTGAACGCATCACCCGGCATGCCAATGACCGGACCTTCTCCTTCGGTGTCGCCTTTGGCGGCTGCACGCTGCCGGGCGCCACGGAACCGCTCTTCACCGTGCCGCGCGGCACGATGGCGCTCGGCCTCGGCATCCATGGCGAGCCGGGCATCCGCGATGCCGAAATCGTGCCCGCGCGGGTGCTGGCAGAGTTGCTTGTCGAGACCATTTTGGCCGAGCGCCCGGTCGGCGCGCGCCGTGCGGCCGTGCTGCTGAACGGTCTCGGCGCCACCAAATATGAAGAGCTTTTCGTTCTCTGGGGTGCGGTGGAAACCCTGCTTCAGGCATCAGGTGTTGATGTCGTGGCGCCCGAGGTCGGCGAATATGTGACGAGCCTCGACATGCAGGGTTGCTCGCTGACGGTCCTGTGGCTCGATGTGGAACTGGAGCACTATTGGCTCGCGCCATGCGACACACCTGTCTTCTGTCGCGGCGAAACCTTCCGCACGGAGCCGGCCGCGGTTCGTCCGGGTACCGATGACGAAGCACCGGTTTTTGGGCCCGCATCCTCGGCGTCGCGTGAGAGCGCCCGCTGCCTTGCCGGCATTCTCGATGCCATGGTCTCGGCGCTGAGCGAGGCGGAGATCGAGCTTGGCCGGATCGATGCCTTTGCCGGCGATGGCGACCACGGACAGGGCATGCGCCGCGGCGCGACCGCCGCCCGCGAGGCGATCCATCAGGCCGTGGCGGCCGGTGCTGGTGCCCGAAGCGCGCTTGCGGTCGCCGGCGACGCCTGGGCTGACCGTGCCGGCGGCACCTCCGGCGCCATCTGGGGTCTGCTGCTGCGCTCCTGGAGTTCCGCCTTCTCTGACGAGGCGGCATTCGAGGATGCCGATGTGATCCGCGGTGCGCGCATCGCCCTCGACGATGTGATGCGCCTGGGCGGCGCGAAGCCCGGCGACAAGACGCTGGTGGATGCCTTCGTGCCCTTTGTCGCCGCGCTGGAAACCGCCAAGGCCGATGGCCTCTCGCTGAAGGACGCCTGGCAGAAGGCGAGCGCGACGTGCCGGCAGGCGGCGGAGGCGACCGCGCCGCTCTCGCCGCGCCTTGGCCGCGCCCGCCCGCTTGCCGAACGCAGTATCGGCCATCCCGATGCCGGCGCCGTCTCGCTGGCTCTTATCGCCACGACGATTGCTGCCCGTCTCTGACGGTTTTTCGGCGCCAATATCCCATGTCTGATGTGACATTGAGCTGAAAGTCGCGTGACGTTCGGCTCTTTACCGTTTGCGGATCGCTGAGAAGATTAAATATTTCAAATTCTTAAGCGACTCTTTCGATGACGGCGAGCGCGTCGCCGCCGTGTGGTATTCACATGAACATCACATATCCACACAGATAGTTATTGACTTGTTATACCAGTTGAGAAATATAGGCCCATACCGGGCGACCGGTGGAGGGAATTTCCGGCTGGACAGGTTTCGTTCCAGCCGCGCGCATTAGGGAGATCTTCGATGACATCGATCGCGTTGTTCGGCGCCGGCGGCAAAATGGGCTATCGGCTCGCCAAGAATCTCAAGGGTTCGCGCTTCGATGTTCGCCATATCGAGGTAAGCGACGCTGGCAAGAAGCGTCTTTCCGACGATCTCGGCCTCTCCTGCGTTTCGGCAGATGAGGGCCTCGAAGGCGCCGACGTCGTCATTCTCGCCGTGCCGGATACGGCGATCGGCAAGGTTGCCGCCGGCATTGCCGACAAGCTGAAGCCGGGCACGATGGTCGTGGCGCTCGATGCCGCCGCGCCGTTTGCCGGCCATCTGCCGGAGCGCGCTGACCTTACCTATTTCGTCACGCATCCCTGCCATCCGCCGATCTTCAACGACGAGACGGACCCGGCCGCCAAGCGCGATTTCTTCGGCGGTATCGCCGCCAAGCAGCACATCGTGTCCGCCCTGATGCAGGGTCCGGAGGAGGCCTACGGCCTCGGTGAGGAAATCGCCAAGGTCATCTGGGCGCCGGTCATGCGCTCGCACCGCGTCACCGTCGAGCAGATGGCGCTGCTGGAGCCTGGCCTTTCCGAAACGGTCTGCGCCTCGCTGCTCGTCGTCATGCGCGAAGCCATGGATGAGTGTGTGCGCCGGGGCGTTGCCAAGGAAGCTGCCCGCGACTTCCTGCTCGGCCACATGAACGTACTCGGCGCGGTCATCTTCGAAGAGACGCCCGGCGTGTTCTCCGATGCCTGCAACAAGGCCATCGAGTTCGGCAAGCCCGTGCTGATGAAGGACGACTGGAAGCGCGTGTTCGAGCCTGCGGAAATCGCGGCCAGCATCCAGCGCATCACCTGATTTTCCGGCGGGTTTTGCCCGCCGCTGCCGGCGCCCTAGCGTGCCGGACAAAGATTGCACCGGCGCGGCCATGTTCAATGGAGGGATGGTCGCAGGGAGCCGGTGTCTAACCGGGAGGAGACATATGAACATTACCCGTAGACTGATCACCGTCGGTTTTGCTGCCGTCATGGCTGCAGGCGTCGCCATGCCGTCCTTCGCGGCTGACCTCATCGCCATCATCACGCCGAGCCACGACAACCCGTTCTTCAAGGCGGAAGCCGTCGGCGCTGAAGCCAAGGCCAAGGAACTCGGCTACGACACGTTGGTTCTGGTGCATGATGACGACGCCAACAAGCAGTCGCAGCTGATCGATACGGCCATCGGCCGCGGCGCCAAGGCGATCATCCTCGACAATGCCGGCTCGGAAGCCTCGATCGCCGCCGTTCAGAAGGCCAAGGATGCCGGCATCCCGTCCTTCCTGATCGACCGCGAAATCAACGCTACCGGCGTTGCCGTCTCGCAGATCGTTTCGAACAACTACCAGGGCGCGCAGCTCGGTGCCGAAGAGTTCGTCAAGCTGATGGGCGAGAAGGGCAACTATGTCGAGCTGCTCGGCCGCGAAGCCGATCTCAATGCCGGCATCCGCTCCAAGGGCTACCACGACGTCATCGACGAATATCCTGATATGAAGATGGTCGCCCAGCAGTCGGCCAACTGGAGCCAGACCGAAGGCTACTCCAAGATGGAGACCATCCTTCAGGCCAACCCGGATATCCAGGGCGTGATCGCCGGCAACGACACGATGGCTATGGGTGCGATCGCCGCCCTTCAGGCTGCGGGCCGTAAGGACGTCATCGTCGTCGGTTTCGACGGTTCGAACGACGTGCGTGACTCGATCAAGGCGGGTGGCATCAAGGCGACCGTCATGCAGCCGGCTTATGCCCAGGCCCAGCTCGCTGTGACCCAGGCGGACACCTACATCAAGACCGGTAAGGGCCCGGCCGAAGAGAAGCAGCTGATGGACTGCGTGCTCATCACGGCCGACAACGCCGGCAAGCTCGAAACCTTCGCACTGTCAGAGTAATCCTCCCGCGATGGCGCGAGGCGGGGCTTGTCCCTGCCTCGCGTTTTCTATTCAAGACGGAGATTGGGAATGCCACGGTTTCAGGCTGCCTGTACACTTGTGCTCGCCGGCGCGCTTGCGCTTTCCGGCTGCAAATTCGTCAAGACCGAGGACGAACAGAAGCAGGCCGCGGCCGGCGCTTTCAATCCGGACAAGCTGGTTGCCGATATCTGGGATTCAAAGGTCGTGCCCTTCCTTCAGGAGCGCGCGGGCACCTTCCAGGAGGTTTCTGCCCTTGCGACCAGCAATCTCGATGCGGCGGCCGAAAAATACGGCCACAAGGAAAAGCAGGGCAATGCGCCCTGGACCTTCGCCGCGAAGATCGACGGCGTAATCGTCGCCGAGGAAACCAAATCCCGCGCGGGTTATGTCGATGTGGATGTGGATGGTGACCAGAAGGCCGATATGCGCGTCGCGATCGGTCCTGCCGTCCGCGGCACGGCGATCCGAGACAGCCTGAAATTCGTGAATTTCAACGAGTTCAAGAACCAGATCGAATGGGCGCAGTACGGCAAGTCGTTCAACACCCATGTGAACGGCCTGCTGCTCGAAAAGCTGCCGCGTGAGGGGCTAACGGGCAAGACGATCAAGGCGCTCGGCGCCTATCCGCTGCCGGCCAAGGGTCAGCTGCCGCTCTTCGTGCCGGTTACCATCACGGTCGGAGGCTGACATGAACGCCACTGACGACGGCGACGTCATTCTCGAACTGAAGGACATCACCAAGGCCTATTCCGGGATCGTGGCGCTGAAGAAGGCGGACCTCAAGCTGCGTCGTGGCGCGGTCAACGTGCTGGTCGGCGAAAACGGCGCCGGCAAATCCACCATGATGCGCATCATCGCCGGCGTGGAACGGCCGACGCTGGGCGAGATCTGGATGGATGGTGAGCGCATCCATCTCAACAGCCCGGCGGATGCGGTGCGCCACGGCATCGGCATCGTCTTCCAGGAGCTGAACCTGTTCGGCAATCTCTCGGTCGCCGAAAACATCTTTGCCACGCGCGAGATAACGCGCGGCCTGCGCGGCATCGACCACAAGGCGCAGGTCGAGAAGGCCAACGAATTCCTGAACCGCCTGGAAGCCGGTATTTCCGCCGACACACTTGCCGAGGATCTGCCGATCGGCCAGCAACAGCTTGTCGAGATCGCCCGCGCCGTCTCGCTCGACACGCGCATCCTCATCATGGACGAACCGACATCGGCGCTGAGTGCTGCGGAAGTCGACGTGCTCTTCCGCGTCATCGCCGATCTCAAGGCGCGCGGCGTAGCCATCGTCTATATTTCGCACCGGCTGGAAGAGCTGATGCGCATCGGCGACTACATCACCGTTCTCAAGGACGGTCAGATCACCGGCCATGCCATGGTCAAGGACATCGACACGCGCTGGATCGTGCGCTCGATGATCGGTTCGGATGCCAAGGACTTTGCCAAGCAGGTCGAGCACGAGCCGGGTGCGGAAGTGTTTCGAACGGAAGACATCTGCTTGCCGCGCGCGCAGGGTGGTTATGCCGTCGATCATGTCTCGATCGGCGTGCGCAAGGGCGAAATACTCGGCATTTACGGTCTGATGGGCGCGGGGCGCTCCGAACTATTTGAATGCATCATGGGCCGCCACGAGCATTACACAGGGAAAATCTTCGTCGAGGGCGAGGAACTGAAGGGGCGCGACACGACCCGGCGCATCCGCGAGGGCCTGTCGCTGATCCCGGAAGACCGGCAGCGCGAAGGCCTCGTGCAATCCATGTCGATTGCCGACAATCTCTCCATGGCGAGTTTGAGTCAGTTCCTGAAAGCCGGCTTCCATATCGACCTGAAGCGCGAGAAGGAGGCGATCGCCAACGCGATCCGCAACCTCTCGATCAAGGCGAAGAACCCCGATCTCGACGTCACCTCCATGTCCGGCGGCAATCAGCAGAAGGTCGTCATCGGCAAGGCGTTGATGACCGGGCCGAAAGTGCTTTTGATGGACGAGCCGAGCCGCGGCATCGATGTCGGCGCCAAGGCGGATGTTTTCCGCACCATGCGGCGGTTGGCGGGCGAGGGGCTTGCCATCCTGTTCTCCACCTCCGACCTCGAAGAGGTCATGGCGCTCTCTGACCGCATCGCTGTCATGAGCAATGGCCGGCTGGTGATGGTGGTGGACCGAAAGGACGCCACCGAGGACATGGTGATTTCGGCCTCCGCAGAGGGACATAAAACCAAAAGGATGCATGCGTGATGACGACAGCAACGCAAACTGCCGCCACCGGCAACCACCTCTCCACCGGCGCCGCCCTGCTCACGCTGATGAAGCTTCGAACCTTCATCGCGCTCTTTGCGGTCATCATCTTCTTCTCGATCTTCGCGCCGAATTTTTTGTCGACCGCGAACATGATTCTGATGTCGAAGCATGCGACGCAGAACGCCTTCCTCGCCATCGGCATGACCTTCGTCATCATCACCGGCGGCATCGATCTGTCGGTCGGCTCCATCGTCGGCCTGTGTGGCATGATCGCCGGCGGCCTCATCATGTATGGCGTGGCGCTGCCGCTCGGCTACACCGTCTATTTCAATGTGGTCGAGGTGGCGATCATTGTCGCCATCGTCGGCATCGTGATCGGTGCTGTGAACGGCCTCCTGATCACTCGCCTCAACGTCGCGCCCTTCATTGCGACGCTCGGCACGCTCTATGTGGCGCGCGGCATGGCGCTGCTCTATTCCGATGGTCAGACGCTGCCCAATCTCACCGGCCGCGAAGACCTCGGCAACCAGGGCTTTTCCTATCTCGGTTCCGGTTCGATCCTCGGTCTGCCGGTCTCCGTCTGGATCCTTATCGTGGTGGCGCTGGGTGCGGCCTATTTCGCCCGCTTTGTGCCGCTCGGCCGGCATATCTTCGCGGTCGGCGGCAATGAACGCGCGTCGCGCATGTCCGGCATCCGCGTCAACCGCGTGAAAATGTTCGTCTACATGTTCTCCGGCTTCTGCGCGGCGATCGTCGGCCTCGTCATCTCCTCGGAACTGATGGCCTCGCATCCGGCGACCGGCACCAATCTCGAGCTGAATGCCATTGCGGCGGCCGTTCTCGGTGGTACATCCATGTCGGGCGGGCGCGGCACGATCGGCGGCACGATCAT
This sequence comes from Shinella curvata, assembly GCF_022899935.1. Lineage (GTDB taxonomy): Bacteria > Pseudomonadota > Alphaproteobacteria > Rhizobiales > Rhizobiaceae > Shinella > Shinella curvata. The sequence continues at coordinate 253,566 of NZ_JALJCJ010000006.1, read as the reverse complement.
CGGCGCCTTCGTGATCGGTATTCTCTCGGATGGTCTGGTGATGATGGGTGTCAGTTCCTTCTGGCAGATGGTGATCAAGGGTCTCGTGATCATCGTGGCGGTGGTCGTCGACCAGGCGCAGCGCCGCCTCCAGCAGCGCGTCACCCTGATGCAGATGGCAAAGGCAGGCTGAGCATGACGAAGACCAAGGGTGCGCTGATCGGCTGCGGCTTCTTCGCCGTCAACCAGATGCATGGTTGGCAGGATCTCGCCGATGTCGAGATCGTCGCCATCTGCGACCGTGACCCCGAGCGCCTGCGCATCGTCGGCGAGCAGTTTGGTGTTGCAAGGCGCTACCAGTCGGCGGAAGAGATGTTCGCCGATGGTGGCTTCGATTTCGTCGATATCGCGACGACGGTCGGCAGTCATCGTGCCTTAGTCGAGCTTGCGGCCAGCCACAAGGTTCCGGCGATCTGCCAGAAGCCCTTCGCGCCGACGCTCGCCGATGCCAAGGCCATGGTCGCCGCCGCGGATGCAGCCGGCATTCCGCTGATGATCCACGAGAATTTCCGCTGGCAGACCCCGATCCTCGCGGTCAAGGCCGTGCTGGACAGCGGCGCGATCGGCGAGCCGTTCTGGGGCCGTGTCTCCTTCCGCTCCGGCTTCGATGTCTTCTCCGGCCAGCCTTATCTCGCCAAGGGCAAGCGCTTCATCATCGAAGACCTCGGCATTCATTCGCTCGACATCGCCCGCTTTCTCTTCGGCGATGCGAGCCGCATGACTGCCCGCACACGCCGCATCAACCCGGACATCGCCGGCGAGGATGTCGCGACCATGTTGCTCGACCATAACAATGGCATAACCTCCATCGTCGATGTCAGCTACGCGTCGAAGCTGCCGGAAGAACCGTTCCCGGAGACCTTCGTCGAGATTGATGGGACCAAGGGCACGCTGCGTCTCGGCAAGGATTACAAGCTGACGGTTCACGGCCGTGAAGGCACGGTACAAAGCGTTGTCGAGCCGAACCTGTTGCCCTGGGCGTCGCGGCCCTGGCACAACATTCAGGAGAGCGTTGCGCTCATCCAGAAACACTGGGCGGAGCGGCTGTCGCAAGGCCGCGAGCCGGATACATCCGGTCGCGACAATCTGAAGACCTTCGCCCTCGTCAAGGCCGCCTATCTCAGCGCCGAGCGCGGCGAGACCATCGCAATTGCGGATCTGCTGGCATGAGCGGCGACCTGCTCAGGCTCTACGGCACGAACGAGCGTGAGCCTGAAAGCCGCACGCTCGTTGCCGGCGACCTGAGTGTGACGCTTCAGGATGGTAATCTGCGCACCCTGCGCTTTCGCGGGCATGAGGTGCTGCGCGCCGTGGCGTTCCTCGTGCGCGACAAGGACTGGGGCACCTGCAGCGCCGCAATTGCCGATCTCTGGATCGAGGCCGCAGGGCAGGACTTTTCCGTTTCCTACAAGGCCCGTTTCACGGCTCCGTCCGGTGCCAACCTCGACTGCACCATCAAGATTGCCGGGACGGAAAAGGCCGTCACCTTTTCCGCTGACTGCATCAGCGATGCAGATTTCGAGACGGCGCGCGCGGGCTTCGTGGTGCTGCATCCCGTGATCGGCGTGGCGGGGCAGCCCGTCACGATTCGTCATGGCGATGGCAACGTCGAGCATGCGCACTGGCCCGACCAGATCGAGCCTTGGCAGCCGTTCAAGGAAATTTCCGCGATCACCCATCAGGTGGCGCCGGGTATTTCCGCGATGACGGAATTCGTCGGTGATATCTTCGAGATGGAAGACCAGCGTAACTGGACCGATGGCTCCTACAAGACCTATGTGCGCCCGCTGGCACTTCCCTGGCCCTATCGTGTTCCGGAGGGTAAACCTTTTAGCCAGAAGGTCGTGGTCGCAATTGAGGCCGCGAACGATGCGGCTCCGGTTGCCAGTACATCGGGCGCCATCACGCTGCAATTGACGCCGACGAGGCGCCGTTTTCCGGAGATCGGCGTCGGCCTGCGACCGGAATGCCTGGCGCAAGAACGGGCCACACTCGGCGTCCTGCAGACCATCGGCGCACGACACCTGATTGTGCATTTCGATCCCGGCGCCGGCCACGACCTTCCTGCCCTGAAAGGGTATGCCGAGCTTGCCGAACGATCCGGCCTCAAGGTGACGCTCGAGGTCGCGGTGCCCTGCAAAGGGTCGCTGAACGCGGAGATGGCCGAGCTTGCCGCGCTCGTGCGTGAGGCTGGGCTGGTGCTCGACACGCTGTTCGTCTGCCCCGCGGTTGATCGCCAATCGACGCCGCCGGGCAGCATCTGGCCGGACTGCCCGCCGCTGGAGGATGTCTATGCCGCGGCGCGGGCGGCCTTTCCGGGCGTGCGCCTTGGTGGCGGCATGATGAGTTATTTTACCGAGCTCAACCGCAAGCGTGTGCCGGGCGACCGCATCGACTATGTCAGCCATTGCACCAATCCCATCGTGCATGCGGCCGACGATCTTTCGGTCATGCAGACCTTCGAGGCCTTGCGTTTCGTCGTCAGCTCCACCCGCGCGATCTATGGCGAAAAGCCCTACCGCATCGGCCCTTCGACGATCGCCATGCGCCAGAACCCCTATGGAAGCGCGACGAAGGACAACCCCTCCGGCGGCCGTATTCCGATGGCGAATGTCGATGCCAGGCATAACGGCCAGTTCGGAGCCGCCTGGACGCTGGCCTATGCCGCGACCGTTGCGACGACGGGGCTGGAGGTCCTGACGCTCTCGACGCTCGCCGGATCGTTCGGGCTTGTCGCGCGTGAAGGCGAGCCGACGGCTCAGGGCGCTTTGCGGCCGCTCGCACATGTTCTGGCTCGCCTTGGCGCTTTGATGGGGCAGGCGGTTTACGCCGTCGAGACATCGCGCCCGGATGCGGTGCTTGGTCTCGCCTCGAAGGATTGCCTGCTCATGGCAAACATCACGCCGGAGGTGCAGACGGTGATCCTGCCGTCGCTGCCGCGTGCGGTTACGCTGATCGGCGGAGACGCTTTGCCTATGGCCAGGAAGGTTCCCCTGCCGCCTTATGGCTGCGTTAAAATCGTACTCTGAGCCTTACTTCTGGCCCTTGAGGGCATAGAGCGCGCGGGAGCGTTCGAGGTGCTTGATCATCGCCTTCTCGGCCATGTCCGCATTGCCGTTCTCGATGGTGCGGATGATTTCCTCGTGCTCGGCGAGCGTGAAAGTCTCGCGGCCGGTCCAGATGAGCATTTCGGTATGATAGGACTTCAGCCAGCCCAGCATCGCGCCGCTGACGGCCGCAAAGATCGGATTGCCCGAGATCTGGGCGATACACTGGTGGAATTCCATGTCGGCATCGATGAAGGCGTCGGCGTCGCCGAGACTGGCCTTCTGCTTGTCGAGCAGGGCACGCAGTTCGGCGATATGTTCGCGTGTCGCTTTGGTGGCGGCCTCACGGATCATGCCGCGTTCGAAGAAGATACGGGCGCTCTTCAGGTGCTCGAGCGAGTCGGAAGAGCCGGACAGCATCATCTTGGCCGGCAGATCGACCTGGCGGATGATGGATTCGGCGGTGATGCGCAGCACCTTGGCGCGCTCGCCCTGCGAAATTTCGACGAGGCCCTTGCCGGCAAGCGCCTGCATGGCTTCGCGGATCGCCGGGCGTCCGACGCCATAGCGCTCCATCAGTTCGCGCTCGGAGGGCATGTCGTCGCCGGCTTTCAGCTCGCCGGTCTCGATCATGGCCTTCAATCGCGCGAAAACTTCATCGGAGAGTTTCTTGCGGACGATCGGTTCGGAAACGACGTTCATGAGTCACCTGATTTCGACAGGTTTGAATATGCACCAAGTGCCTTCGCCGCAACAGCTTTCGCAGCAATCAGCTTGCAATAACATAAATACTCATTATACCAGTTGCGGCGCCTTAACAAGGGATATGGCATAGCCTAGGGAGGAGAAAACGTGATCCGTCTGACCTATCGGATAGAGACGCCGGGCTCGGTAGAGAAAATGGCGACGAAGATCGCCAGCGACCAGTCGACCGGAACCTTCGTGGCGCTGCCGGGCGAGACGGAGGAACTGAAGGCGCGCGTCGCCGCGCGTGTCGTCGCCATTCGTCCGCTGCCGCCGACCGCCCGTGCTTCCTTTCCCGATGAGGCGGGCGACGCCGTCAGCTTCAACCGGGCGGATGTCGATATCGATTTCCCGCTGGATGCCATCGGCACGGACCTGTCTGCGTTGATGACGATTGCCGTCGGCGGTGTCTTTTCCATCAAGGGCATGACGGGCATCCGCATCGTCGATATGAAGCTGCCGCCCGAATTCGCCGCCGCACATCCCGGTCCCCAATTCGGCGTGTCGGGCAGCTTTGCGCTGACGGGCGTCAAGAACCGACCGATCATCGGCACCATCGTCAAGCCGGCGCTCGGTCTCCTTCCGCATGAGACGGCGGAGATGGTCGACGAACTCATCGATGCCGGTGTCGATTTCGTCAAGGACGACGAGAAGCTGATGAGCCCGGCCTATTCTCCGCTGAAGGAGCGTGTGGCGGCGATCATGCCGAAAATCCTCGACCATGAGCAGAAGACCGGCAAGAAGGTCATGTATGCCTTCGGCATCAGCCATGCCGATCCGGACGAGATGATGCGCAATCACGACATGGTGCTGGAAGCCGGCGGCAATTGCGCCGTCGTCAACATCAACTCGATCGGTTTCGGCGGGCTCGCCTTCCTGCGCAAGCGCTCCGGCCTCGTGCTGCACGCTCACCGCAATGGCTGGGACGTTCTCACGCGCCACGCCGGCCTGGGCTTCGAATTTTCCGTCTGGCAGCAGTTCTGGCGGCTTCTCGGAATAGATCAGTTCCAGATCAACGGTATCCGCGTGAAATACTGGGAGCCCGACGAGAGCTTCGTCCGTTCCTATCAGGCCGTCACGTCACCGCTGTTTTCCGGCGCGGACGTCGCACTTCCGGTCGTCGGCTCGGGCCAGTGGGGCGGACAGGCGCCGGATACGATTGCGGCGACGGGCGGCTCGACGAACCTGCTTTATCTCTGCGGTGGCGGCATCGTCAGCCATCCGGGGGGACCCGGCGCAGGGGTGAAGGCCGTGAAGCAGGCCTGGGAGGCGGCGGTCGCCGGCGTGCCGCTCGGGACCTATGCGAAAGACCATCCTGAACTTGCGCAATCCATCGAAAAATTTGCCGACGGCAAGGCGGCCTGAGACATGACGCGTCCTCTGATCAGCTACTATGGCGACGATTTCACCGGTTCGACCGATGTCATGGAGGCGCTGGCCTCGAACGGCGCCGAGACCGTACTTTTCCTGAAACTGCCGAATGCGGACCTGCTGTCGCGCTTCTCTGGCGCGCGCGCCTTCGGCCTGGCCGGCACCAGCCGCAGTGAAACGCCCGACTGGATGGATGTGCATCTCCGAGCGGCTTTCGATTGGCTGAGGGCGCTCGATGCCGAACTCTGCCACTACAAGGTCTGCTCGACCTTCGATTCCGCTCCCGCCGTTGGCAATATCGGCCGCGCCATCGAGATCGGTCGCGCCGTCTTCGGTCCGGCGACGGTGCCGCTCATCGTCGGCGCGCCGCAGATCCGCCGCTACACCGCGTTCGGCGAACTCTTTGCCGCCTATCAGGGCCGAAATTACCGGATCGACCGCCATCCCGTCATGTCGCGCCATCCCGTCACGCCGATGGACGAGGCGAACATGCTGTTGCACCTCGCGCGCCAGACGACGCTTTCCTCCGCGCTGGTGGACAATGTCGCGCTTCTGGACGTGCCCGAGCCTGATGCGGCCGATATCCTGTTGCTCGACGTGCTCGATACGGCAACACAGGCGGCAGCGGGTAACCTGCTCTGGAACCGGCTTCGCCGAGAAAGCCGTTTTGTCTGTGGTTCCTCGGGCGTCGAATACGCGCTGATCCCCGCTTGGCGGGATGCCGGGCTGATCGGCGAAAAGCCGGCCTTTGCCGATGCAGGTCCGGTCGAGCGTATCGCCGTCGTCTCCGGCAGCGTGTCGCCGACGACCGAGCGGCAGATTCGCCACGCGCTTGCCCATGGTTTTGCCGGCGTGACGCTCGATCCGCTCGCCCTGTCCAGCCCGGACAATGACGCGACGATCGCGACCGCCATCGAAGCCGGCCTCAAGATCCTGGAAAGCGGGGAGAGTGTCGTGCTCTACACTGCGCTCGGACCTTCGGCCGATCGGGGCGGCGAGCTGGATTCGTCCCTCGGTGCGCGCCACCGCCTTGGTCGGGCGCTTGGGCGCATCCAGTCGGAACTCGTCGCGCGCGCCGGCCTCTTGCGAGCCGTCGTGGCGGGCGGCGATACATCCAGCCATGCGCTTGGCGAGATGGGCATTGCTGCTCTCACGCTGAAGATGCCGCTGCCGCAGACGCCGGGCTCGCCGCTCTGCATCGCTCATGGCGGTCCTGCAGATGGCTTGCAGATCGCGCTCAAGGGCGGTCAGGTCGGGGGTGACGACTATTTCAGCATGATCCGGGCGGGCGCGGCCTGATTCTGGGCTTCAGCTTCTCCTTGTCTCTTCTTCATCCGTGCTGCCCATAGCTGCAATCTGCAATGGTTTCTTAATCTTCGCTCAAGCCGCCGCTGGCAATGTGGGGGCATGAGGATAACCACGATCACCAACTGGGCCTATGGCATAACGGTCGTTTTGACCGCGCTGTCCGGTGCCGCATTCATCCTGTCGTCGCGCAGCGCGCTTGAAGAGCGAGCAGCCGCCGAGCAGCATCTGATGCTCGATACGCTGGCGGAGGAACTGGCACTTGGCGCCGAGGTGACCAGTGACGAGGCCCGGCTCTATGTCATGCGAGGTGAGGCACGCCATCTGCAGGCGTTTCAGGTCCGCGAAGGCGAGGAGCGGCGCCGGGAGGCGGCGGCCGCCAGGCTTGCATCGCACGGCCTGGTGCCGGCCGAGGCGCAGGCCCTGCTTGCCATCAATGCGGACGCGGAGGAGTTGGACAAGATCGAGCGCTCCGCCATCGAGACCTACCAGCGCGGTGACAAGGCTGCCGCGCAGGACCTCCTGTTCGGACCGGAGCACGAGCGGATCCAGGAGGCGCTTCTCCAGACCGTCGCTCATTTCCGCGATCTGACCGCGGCACGCACGACCGGTGAACTGGAAGCAGCGCGGGCGCGCAGCAACATGTGGAGCCTCGTTGCCAAAATCATGCTGGCGGTGACCGGCGCGCTCTTCGTGGCCGTACTCTACTTCGTCCTGCGGCGACGGGTGGCGATGCCATTGAAGCGCATGACGGGCATTGTCAGCCGTCTCGCCAATCAGGACTACACGGTGGAAGTGCCGGTCGATCGCCGGAGCGATGAAATCGGCGAGATGAACGAGGCCATCGAGGTTTTCCGCGCCAACCTTATCGAGCGCGAACGGCTCGATGCCGAGCGGCGGGCGGACCAGCACACGAAGGACCTGATCCTGCAGATGATGCACCGCGTGCAGGCCTGCCAGAACCAGGCGGAGTTGACGGATGTCATCGTCCGCTTCGCCCCGCAGATTTTCCCGGGTCTTGCCGGCGGGCTCTACGTGTTGGGCGAGGCCAACATGTCGCTGACGCGCGCCGGCGCCTGGCTTGAACCGCAGCATTCGGCGGCCGCGTTTCCCGCGACGGAGTGCTGGGGTCTCAGGCGCGGCCGATCCCATGAAAGCAGCACCAATGGGTCCGACGTGCCGTGCCAACACATCGCACCACCCGGCATTGCGGCGCTTTGCGTGCCTCTGACGGCCCAGGGCGACATGATCGGGCTTCTCTATTTCGAGGAACGTGAGGCGGAAGCGCTCGGGCCGGCGGGGCCACGGCTCTATCTTGAGCTCATCGCGGAGAATATCGGTCTCGCCCTTGCCAATCTGCAACTGCGGGAAAAGCTGACGATGCTTGCCGTCAGCGATCCGCTCACCGGTCTCTTCAATCGTCGCTTCCTGGACGAGACGCTGCAACGGCACGCCCGCGACCACAGGGCAGACCCGCTCGCCTGCCTGATGATCGATATCGACCATTTCAAGCGCTTCAACGACCAGTTCGGACATGATGCGGGCGACCTCGTCATGCAGTTCGTCGGGCAGACGCTGCGCGAAACCTGTGGTGCGATCGGCAATGCGTTCCGGTTCGGCGGAGAGGAATTCACCGCATTGCTGCCGTCTCTCGACGAGCAGGGGGCGGCCGATCTTGCTGACGCCTTGCGTGAGAGGATCAGCAGCGTCGCGCTCTCCCATGCCGGTCAGATTCTCGGCATGGTCTCCGTCTCCGTGGGCGTGGCGGCCTCTCCCTCAGACGGCTCCGTCGAAACGCTGGTCACGCGTGCCGACGCCGCATTGCTGGAAGCCAAGGCGAAGGGGCGCAACAGGACGGTTGCCGCAAGCACGGTGAAAAGGGCTCTCCCCTAGAACCTCTCCAGCAAAAAAAGCGATGAAACGGGACGTTAGAGCATTGCGGCCATCGCCTTGATCAGCATGGCGGCGGAGGCGGCGCCCGGATCGGTATGGCCGAGCGAGCGTTCGCGCAGACGCGCGGCGCGGCCTTTGGTGGCGACCATGGTCGCGGTGGCGGCAGCGCCGTTTTCGGCGGCGATTTCGACGGCTTTCCAGAATTCCGGTTTCGAGCGCCCGTTGGCGACAGCTGTCGCGGCGGCTTCGGCGGCAGGCATCCAGACGTCCAGCATCGTCTTGTCGCCGCGCTGCGCCTTGCCGCGGTCGCGGATGCCCTCGGACATGGCGGCGAGCATGTCGCGGCAGGCGGCAAGATCGAGGTGGCCGCGGCCGGCAAGCGCCTGGGCGGCGCGGCGGAAGCCCGTCGCATAAAGCGGACCGGTGGATGCGCCGACGGCATCGAGAAAACCGCCTGCCGCAGTCGACATCACGTCGGAGGGGCTCGCGCTATCGAGATCCAGCGCGGCCAGTGCCGCCGTCACGGCCTTGAAGCCGATCGACATGGTGATGCCATGATCGCCGTCGCCGATGGCGCCGTCGAGCTCGGAAAGGTGGTCCTTTTCCGTCTCGATCACCCCGGACATTCGTTCGAACATTTGGGCCAGCGCGCGTGCCGCAGTTTCCGACATGTCTTCCTCCCCTTGGCGCAAGCCGTTTCAGCTCTTTGCCGCGCCGTCCGCCTCTGGCGCATTGATAGTCAGGATCGCCGTCCGGCACGGATGGTGCAGCAGTTCGGTGAGCTGGCGGTCGAGATGCAGGATCGAGATTGAGGCGCCGACCATGTCGAGCGATGTACAGTAGTGCCCCACCCAGTTCGCCTCGATTTCGATGTTCTTGGCGGCGAGCCGCTGCTCGACCCGGCGATAGAGGATATAGAGTTCCATCAGCGGGGTCGCACCAAAGGAGTTAACGAGAACCGCCACCCTGTCGCCGGGTTCAGCCTTCATTTCCTTGAAGATGTTGTCCATGATCGTGTCGACGATCTCATCGGCCGTTCGCACGCGCTCGCGTGACACGCCGGGTTCGCCATGGATACCCATGCCGAGCTCCATGTCGTCGGGGCCGATTTCGAAATTGTGCCGCCGCGTCTGCGGCATGGAGCAGGATTCGAGCGCGACGCCGACCGTATAGGTGCGGTCGTTTGCCTTGCGCGTGACCGTTTCGCATTCGCCGAGCGTCATGCCGAGATCGCAGGCGGCCCCTGCCACCTTGAAGACGAAGAAATTGCCGGCGACGCCGCGCCGTCCCTCTCTGTCCTCGACCGGTGATGAGACGATGTCGTCGGTCGTCAGCACCGTGCGGATCGGGATGCCCTGTTCCTCGGCCAGTTCGGCAGCCATCTCGAAATTCATCACGTCGCCGGCATAGTTTCCGTAGACGAAGAGCACGCCAGCACCGCCGGACGCCGCCACGGCGCATTTGACGATGGGGTCCGGCGGCGGCGAGGAGAAGATATTGCCGAGCGCCACCGCATCGGCGAGCCCCTTGCCGACATAGCCGACAAAGCAGGGTTCATGGCCCGTGCCGCCGCCGATGACGAGGCCGACCTTGCCGGGGCGTGGACCGTTGCGGGCGACGAGCGCGCGGCGCGACGTGCCGACCGGCTGGAGGTAGGACCTGTGCGAGGCAATCAGGCCGTCCAGCATTTCCTCGACCACGTCATTGGGGTTGTTGAGGAACTTCTTGACGTGGGTGCGGTAGCTGTTGGCGACCGGCGTGCTCTTCTGGCGCTGCGAAAGCTTGCCGTCGAGGCTGGTGACCCCATCGGCGCGCAGGATCCCGGCGCCGGTCGCCGCGTCGGTCACCAGCACATTGGCATAGCCGCCGCGCAGGGCGGCGAGCAGGGCCGGCACCTTGTCGAACCCGCCGGCCACGGCAACGCGCGTGCCGATACCGCGCAGCATTTCGAGCGAGATGCCGATGGTGCGATCGTCGAGCGGCCCCGCGACGGGGCGGCCGCGCTCATCGATGAAGCGCCCGGCGAGCACGCCCGCGGCGCCCTTGGCGAGATAGTGCTGCAGCGGCACGGATTCGAAGAAGCCGCTGGTGTGGATGGTCGAGTTGGGCCGCAGCGACGAAATGCCGAAGACGATGCGGTTGGCGCGGGCAAGCGTGTCGAACTGCTCGCGGATCAACGGTTCGGCAAGCAGCATGTCGTGCATCTGCGCCGAGCCGACGACGGCGGGGGCCGTGATGTTGACGCAGCGTGCGGCGATGGCGCGCGCGACCGCGGCGGTCGTCAGTTCCGGCGTATAGGCGAAGCTCGCGGTGGTGCCGCCTGTCGCCTGCACGACGGTGACATCCTGCAGGGCGCCCATTTCCAGATGTTCGCCGACGGAAAGGATCGTGCGGCCCCAGGCGACGGCCAGCGTATCGCCGGACTTGATCATCTTGGAGAGCGCCTGCGCGCCGGCGGCTCCCAGCCGGCCGATCAGCGGGCGTGTGTCGTCGTCGTTGGGCACGACCAGGCAGTCGGCAAGGCCGAAATGGCGCTTCAGTTCCTGTGCGATGGTCAGCGAGGCGAGGCGAGCGGGCTCGATGGAGATGTTGACGATGCCCTTCTCGCGGGCGTCGGCGAGGTAGCTGTTGACGGTTGCGCGTGACACGCCCATCGCGTCGGCGATCTCGCCCTGCGTCATGCCGTCTTCGTAGTAGAGCCAGCACGCCCAGACATAGGGGTCGTCACCGTAGCGCAGCGGAATCGTATCGATGCCCTCGGATCCGTTTGCCCGGCCGGGGCCGCTCTTGCGCGGTGCGGAAGTCTTCAATGCCATCGGTTTCGCCGGTCCCCCATCAGGCGGCGAAGATGAAAGCAACGCCGCCGGTTTGCAACATGCCACGGCAAAAAAGCGGTGCGCGACCCGTCACGAAGGACAGGCCGCGCATCCTGGGAGGAACTTTCGCCTGTTTCAGGCAAGACGGGCGCGCGCGCCGTCGGACAACTCCTTGAGGATGATGGCGCAGGAGGTGGCGCCGGCATCGAGCACGCCGAGCGAGCGTTCGCCGAGACGGCTGGCACGGCCGATCTTGGCCACGAGGTTGATGGTCGAATCGCGGCCGGCCTCTGCGGCGGCGACGAGTGCCACCAGCGCTTCGTCGAAGGACTTACCCCCCGCCGTCGCCGTGTCGAAAGCTTCGACCGCGGGAACGAAGGTGTCGAGCAGCGTCTTGTCGCCGACCTTGGCCGAGCCTATCGACTGGATACCGGCAAGGCCGGCATGCAGCATCTTGCTGTAGGCCGCCGCATCGATCTTTTCGACGCTTTCGATGGTCTCGGCGAATTCCGTGAACATGACGCCGTAGAGCGGGCCCATCGAGCCGCCGATCTCCGTCATCAGCACGGTGCCGAGCGTATCGAGCGACACGGCAAGAGAGGCGTCCTTGCCCTTCAGGCGTTCGGCGGCCATGCCGAAACCCTTGGCCATGTTCACGCCATGGTCGCCGTCGCCGATCTTGCCGTCGATTTCGCTGAGATAGGCGCGGTTCTCGACGATCCGCTCGGCCATCGACAGAACGATGGCGCCGGAGGAAGCATTGTCGAACGTCTGCATCTTGTCTTCCTCCGTTATAGAGCCATCGTGCAACGCGTCTCGACCTCGAGCAGCGTCTTCAGTTCGTCGTCGAGCGCCATGACGGTCAGCGTCGCGCCAACCATTTCCAGCGAGGTGAAGTAGTTGCCGATCCAGGTCTTCACGATCTTCAGGCCACGCGCCGAAATCTCGCTCTCGATCGTGTCGTTGAGGATGTAGAGTTCGTTGAGCGGCGTGGCGCCCAGGCCCGAGACGAGCACGGCGACCTCGGTTCCCTCCGGCAGGTTGTGATCGTCGAGCACGATCTTCACCATGTCCCTGGCGACCTCTTCGGCCGTCTTCAGCTTTTCGACGCGCACGCCCGGCTCGCCGTGGTGGCCGATGCCGACCTCCATCGTGCCCGGCTCGATCTGGAAATTCGGATGGCCGACAGCCGGCAGCGTACAGGGGCCGAGTCCCACACCGATCGAACGGCAATTGTCGATGGCCTTCTGCGCGGTGGCGCGGACCTCTTCAAGGCTTGCGCCGGTCGCGGCCTTGGCGCCGCCCATCTTCCACATGAAGATCTCGCCGGCCACACCGCGGCGCTTCTCGCGCTCCTCCGGCGGGGCGGAGCAGACGTCGTCGTTGGCGACGACGGTCGCGATCTCGATGCCGTCCTTGGCGGCCAGCTTCGCCGCCATCTTCACGTTCATGTTGTCACCGGCATAGTTGCCGTAGAGCACGACGACGCCCTTGCCGCCATTGGCTTCGCGGATGGCATCATGGAAGCTTTTTGCAGTCGGCGAGGAGAACAACTCGCCGACGGCGACGGCGTCCAGCATGTTCTTGCCGGTATAGCCGATGAAGGCGGGCTCGTGGCCCGAACCGCCGCCCGTCACCACACCAACTTTGCCGGCAAAGGGGGCATCCTTGGCAACGACGACGCGCGGGTTTTCCGCAAGGCGTACGATGTCCGAATGGGCCTTGACGAAGCCCTTGACGGTGTCTTCGACCACCAGATCCGGATCGTTGATGAAACGCTGCATGGTAAATCCTCTCACAGAATGGTGTAGCCGCCGTCGATCAGGAGATCGGCGCCATTGATCATGTCGGCGCCCGGCGAGGCCAGGAAAACCGCGGCGGCGGCGATCTCTTCCGGGAAGGCGAAACGGCCTGCCGGGATGCGCTTCTTGGCGGCTTCGCCCTTCTCGCCGGCCCAGGCCTGCTTGCCGAGCTCGGTGAGCACGATGGTGGGCGAGATCGTGTTGACGGTGATGCCGTGTTTGCCCCACTCAGCGGCGAAGGTCTTGGACATGCCGATGACGCCGAACTTGGAGGCGCAATAGGCGACATGCTCCTCGATGGCGACCGTGCCGGCCTGCGAGGCGAGGTTGACGATCTTGCCGCCCTTGCCGGCCGCAATCATGCGGCGGCCGACCGCCTGGGTGATCAGGAAGCTGCCCTTGAGATTTATGTCGATCGTCCTGTCCCACTGCGAAAGCGTCAGCTCTTCAGCCGGCGCAAGGGCGACGATGCCGGCGCTGTTGACCGCGATATCGATGCCGCCGAAGGCTTCGACCACATCGGCCACCGCCTTTTCGACGGAGGTGGGATTGGAGACGTCGCAGACAAAAGGCTTTGCCGATCCGCCAAGCTCGTCCGCCTTGGTTTTGGCGACATCGGAATTGATGTCGAGCACGGCGACCCTGGCGCCCTTGGCCGCAAAGGCGGCGGCGATGGCCGCGCCGATGCCGGAGGCGCCGCCGGTGACGAGCGCGACCTTGCCGTCGAGCGGGAAGTTGAGATCGATCTTGGGAGGTGTGTCGGTCATCGGTTCAGCCTTCGAAGCGTTGGGAGAACGGGGCGGCACGGCCGCCCCGCGGATGGTTGTTACTTGCGCATGTCCAGGAGCTTGTCGACGTTGTCGCTCGTGACCGGCGTCCACGGAACATTGTATTCCTTGTCCTTGCCGTCGTTGAACGGCATGTCCGGATACTGCGCCCAGATGTCGGACTGCGGCTTGTAGTCGCCCTTCTTGGCGTGGAAGATCGCAAGATCCAGCGCACCCTGCGCCTGAGCGCGGGCATCCTGCAGGATCGAGGTGATCGTGCCTTCCTTGACGGCGGTCAGCGCGTCCGTGATGCCGTCGATGCCGGCGATCGCGAAGTCCTCGGTCTTCAGGCCGGCGGACTTGATCGCTTCGACGGCGCCGAGCGCCATCTCGTCGTTCTGGCCGATTACACCGTTGATCTGGCCGGGGTGTGCGGTCAGCCAGTTTTCCATCAGCGTCTGGGCTTCGGCGCGCGACCAGTTGGCGGTCTGCTGTTCGAGGACCTTGACGTCAGGGCACTCGGCGAGCGCCTTCTGGTTGCCTTCGAGGCGCGAGATCTGCGCGGACTGGCCGATCGGGCCTTCGATGATCACGACATTGCCCTTGCAGCCGATCTTGTCGAGCACGGCCTTGGCTTCCATGTAGCCGGAGATCGTGTCGTCGGAGCCGACATAGGAGGCGAGCAGATCGGAATTCACGCGGGTGTTGGAGCCGACGACCGGAATGCCGGCGTCGCTGGCAGCCTGCACGGCGGTCGCGCCAGCTTCGATGTCGATCGGCACGAAGATGATCGCGTTGAACTTCTGCGTGATCATCGTGTTGAACTGTTCCTGCTGGACCAGTGCGTCGTAGCGGCCGTCGAAGACGGTCAGTTCGACTTCGCCGCTCTTCACGGCCGGGTGTTCCTCCAGCGCTGCGGACCAGATCTGCATGAATTCCGCGTTGAGGCCGTAGGGGGCCGCGCCGATCTTCAGCTTCTCCTGGGCCAGGGCGGACGAGGCGAGCAGCACCGTCGCAGAGGCAAGCGCGATCATCAGTTTTTTCATGTCATTCTCCTCCTTTGAGAATTTCGGCCGCTCTCCGGCGTGCCGTTCGTCCACGGGCGTGGGGAGACGCCCGGTTTCTTCGGGCTAGAGGCCCTGATTTCGTTTCTGGTCGAGCATCACGGCGCCGACGATGAGGGCACCCTTGAGGACCTGCTGGTAGTAGGACTGGATACCCATGAGATCGAGGCCGTTGTTCATGACGCCGATGATGAGCGCACCGATCAGCGTTCCCGTCACCCGGCCGACGCCGCCCGAAAGGCTGGTGCCGCCAATGACGACCGCCGCGATGGCGTCGAGTTCGTAGGCGATGCCGGCCTGCGGCAGGGCCGAACCCGTACGGGCCGAGAGGATCATGCCGGCCAAGCCCGACAGCGCTCCCGAGATGACATAGACCATGAAGCGGATGCGGGTGACGTTGAGGCCCGAGGTCTTGGCTGCGTGCGGATTGCCGCCGACAGCATAGATGTAGCGACCGAAGCGTGTACGCGTCAGAACCCACCAGGAGATGCCGAAGACCAGGGCGAGCAGGATGACCGGCATCGGAATGCCCAGAATGTTGCCCGTGCCGATCCAGCGGAATTCCGGGCTGAGGCCGGGCACCGGCTTGCCGCCGCCATAGATCAGCGTGGCGCCGCGCGCGGCCGAAAGCATGCCGAGCGTCGCCACGAAGGCGGGTACGGAAAAGCGCGAGACGATGAAGCCGACCAAGCCGCCGCAGGCGACGCCAACGAGGATGCCGACAGCGAGTGCCACGACCATCGGGTAGGGCGCGCCGGCTATGCCTGCCGTTGCCGAACTTGTGACGAAACTTGCGCTCACCATGCCGGCCAGCGCCACGACGGAGCCGACCGACAGGTCGATGCCGCGCGTCAGGATGACGAAGGTCATGCCGATGGCGAGAATGCCGTTGATCGACGTCTGCAGCAGCACGTTGGAAATGTTGCCCGGCGTGAGGAAGAATTCGTTCGACAGCGCTAGTATGCCGACGAGCAGCAGGAAGGCGAGGAAGATGCCGTATTCCTGCAGGATCAGCTTGCGGCGGTCGGAATTCAGCCAGCTGCTGGCGGTGTTGTTTTCTGCACTGGACACGGTATCACCTCTTGCCATGCGGGGGTCGATGCGTCGCTCGGGATCTCGTTTCCGTCAGGTCGACAGATGCACGAGGGACTGGGCATCGGTCTCGCGGCGGTCATGGATGCCGGCGGACCGTCCCTGCCGCATCACAAGGATGCGGTCGGACATTCCCAGGATTTCGTCGATTTCGGAGGAGATCATCACGACCGTGCCGCCGGCCGCGGCGAAGTCACAGATGATGCGGTAGATCTCGCGCTTGGCGCCCACATCGACGCCGCGGGTTGGCTCGTCGAGCAGCAGCACGCGCGGCTGGCGCAGGAACCACTTGCCGAGCACGACCTTCTGCTGGTTGCCACCCGAGAGGCCGGAGACCGGCATCGTGTCGCGTGCCGCCTTGATGGAGAAGCGGGCGATCATGTCGGCACTGGCGGCCTGCTCGTCGCGCTTGCGCATCACGAAGGCGGGGCTCATTTCCGGCAGGCTGGCGAGGCAAATGTTGTTGCGCACGCTGTCCGCCAGGTTGAGGCCTGTGACCTTGCGGTCCTCGGTGACGAAGGCGATGCCCTCGGCCATCGCGTCGGACGGCTGGCGGATCGTAACGGTCTGGCCGTCGAGGCGGATTTCACCCGTCGAGGGGCGGTCCATGCCGAACAGGCAGTTGAAAATCTCCGTGCGGCCCGACCCCATCAGACCGTAGATGCCAAAGATTTCACCCTTGCGCGCCGTGAACGAAATGTCCTCGACCTTGCCCGGTGCGGAGAGACCCGCCACTTCGAGGCCGGCGATCTCGGTCGGCGTGTTGGTCTTGATATATTCCTCACCAAGCTCGCGGCCAACGATCATGCGGATCAGACCCGGTCGGTCGATGTCCGCAAGCTTGCCCGCACCGACGAAGCCGCCGTCGCGGAACACCGTGTAGCTATCGGCGATCTGAAAGATCTCGGAGAGGCGGTGCGAGACATAGACGATGCCCTTGCCTTCGGCCTTCAGGCGCTCGATCGCGGAAAAGAGGTGCTGGGCCTCCTTTTCACCGATCGCCGACGTCGGCTCGTCCATGAAAATGACATCCGCCTCGTGGCTCAGCGCCTTGGCGATCTCGACCAGCTGCATTTGCGCGACCGAGAGGTTCATCATGTATTGGGTGGCGGAAATGCGGAATTCGAGGCGGTCCAGCAGCGCCTGTGCGTCGCGGTTCATCGTCTTGAAGTCGATGCCGCCGAAGCGGGCCGAAGGCTCGCGGCCGAGATAGATGTTCTCCGCCACCGTCATGTGCGGAACCGGGCTCAGTTCCTGCTCGATGATGGCGATGCCCGAGCGAAGTGCCTCGGCCGGGCTGCCGAACTCCACCGGATTGCCGCGATGCAGGATCGTGCCGCCGTCGCGCTTGTGAATACCCATGAGAATGGAAAGGAACGTCGATTTTCCGGCGCCATTGCCGCCGCACAATGCATGTACCGAGCCGGCCTCCAGTTCGAAGCGACCGTCACGAAGCGCGGCAACGCCGCCGAAGGACTTTTTCAGTCCCTCCACTTTCAGAAGTGGCTGCATGCATTCCTCCCGGTACATCGGGCGATGCTCTCCCATCGCATTTTTACAAAATACATATAATGATCGACAAATGTCAATGTTGGGAAACGACAAACGATGATCTATTTCTGTCTTTTGTAAAATTGATAATCTTTTCGCTATCATATCATTGTTAATGCTCGATTTTATCCGAGGGTTGCCGCGAGAGATGGTTGAGTGGTTGCGTTCAGCCTTGGCGGAGATGGGCTTGATCAGGCCGGCGTGGCGCGGTGGCCAGCAGGGGGCTGGAATTGAGCGCCCAGAGGCGTCTACTCGGGGGCCGAAATGGCATCGCACTCGCGCAGATCTGTCTGCTGATTGCGGCACGACGCTCCCAATGCGCTGATCGAGCGCCGGGGTGCCAAGACCGCTTTCATCACGACCGAGGTTTTTCGCGATGTGTTGGAATGCTCACGGAAAATCGTTTTAGGCAGTACGGTCTCGACATCGTCCTGCCGCCGGCTCTTATTGATGGTGGCGACGGTGCGCCATATGCGCCCAAGGTGACCGGTCGCATCGTCAACGACGTGATCGCGGCGCCGGTCTATGTCGATGTCGCCGCGTCGAAGCCTTCCCGACGACAAGGCGACGGGTGGTGGTACAATGGTCAAGGTCGAGGCAGGATGACGATGTGCCGGGAGGGACGCATGAACGAGCGGACTGACAAGGAAGGAGCCGGCGAAAAGCCGGACCTCTTGCGCCATTATCGCCCGGTCGCGATCCGCTCCGTCGTTGCCGCCCACGCGATGATCCCCAAGCCGCGGGCGGAGGTCCATACGGAACCGCCGCGCGCCGGCATGGGCTTTGCTCTGCCGCCCGGCTTCCACAGCCCGCCGGACGATTGAGGGGCATCCCGCCGCGTTGCCGCGTCAGGGATTGTGGGTGGCCCGCGTCAGCGTCAGCGCCGCGATGGTGCAGATGGCGCCGGAAATCAGGTATCCACCGATGAAGATGATGCCGAAGGTGCTGGCGAGGCCGAGCGCCACCAGGGGCGCGAAGCCTGCGCCGAACAGCCAGGCAAGGTCTGAGGTCAGTGCCGCACCGGTGTAGCGGTACTGCTGCGTGAAGCGCGAGGATACCGCGCCTGAGGACTGGCCGAACGTGAGGCCAAGCACGAAGAAGCCGATCAGGATGTAGGCGTCTTGGCCGCTGCGGCCGGCATCGAGCAGGAAGGGAGCGGAGAAGGAGAAGATGGCGATCAGGATCGCGCCGAGCATCAGCTCGTTGCGCCGGCCGATCCGGTCGGCGATGAAGCCGGACAACACGATGCCGACCGCGCCGAGGGCGGCGCCCGCCACCTGCATCCAGAGGAACTGCTCCGTCGACTGGGTGCCGGTGAGAGTGACCCAGGAGAGCGGAAAGATCGTGACGAGGTGGAACATAGCGAAGCTTGCGAGCGGTACGAACGCGCCGAGCACGACATCCAGGCTGTGCTTGCTCAGCATCTCGAAGATTGGACGCGCCTGCAGCTCCTGCGCCTCCATTGCCGCGCCGAACTCCTTGCTGGCGACGATTCGCAGGCGGGCGAACAGCGCCACGACGTTGATGGCGAAGGCGACGAAGAACGGATAGCGCCAGCCCCAGGCGAGGAAGTCGGCCTCCGAAAGGTTCGTGACGAAATAGGCGAAGAGGATGCTGGCCAGCGCGAAGCCGAACGGCGCGCCGAGCTGCGGGATCATCGCATACCAGCCGCGTTTGTTTTCCGGTGCGCTGAGATTGAGCAGCGACGCCAGCCCGTCCCAGGCGCCGCCGAGCGCGAAGCCCTGGCCGAGCCGGAAGAGCGCGAGCAGTGCCACGGCCCAGTAGCCGATCGTGTCGTAGCCGGGCAGGAATGCGATCGAGGCAGTGGACCCGCCGAGGATGACAAGCGCTGCCGTCAGCTTCGTGCCGCGTCCGTAGTGGCGATCGATCCACATGAAGACGAAGGAACCGATCGGGCGGGCGATGAAAGCGAGCGGAAAGAGCGCGAATGACATCAGCGTCGCCGCCATTGCGCTCGACGCGAACGGGAAGATCAGCTTCGGGAAGACGAGGATCGAGCCAAGGCCATAGACGAAGAAGTCGAAGAACTCGGAGGTGCGGCCGATGACCACGCCGATGGCGATGCTGCCCGGGGAGAGCGGCTTGTCGTCGTCATGCATGCGGCGGGCGTCCCGCTCCATGCCTGATGATGTGGGATGATGGATGGCCGAACTCATGAACTCCTCCGCGCGGATTTGCGTCATGTGGTTAGAATGTTGATCAATCGGCGCCGGAGATCAAGGACTGGATACGCGATCGCCGCCGATTTGCCTTCGGTGCCTGAAATTGACATCGGGCATTTCTATTGCGCTAGTACAAACGCGCATCGACAGATAGCCCCTGATTGACTAACCTCCTGCGACAGAATGCTGCGCTGCGACGAACCACCTCATTTCAAGTGCCGTGGTGCCCGATTATTGCCGACTAGACAGAACGCAAGTTGAGGCCGAAATGCCGAAGCAATTCAGTTTAGCCCGACGATTCATCATTTTTGCCCTGATGTTGGGTGCCCTTTCGGGGTGCAATATGGTCGTCATGTCACCCTCGGGTGATATCGCGGCGCAGCAAAGGGACCTTATCGTCATCTCGACGATCCTGATGCTCGTCATCATCATTCCCGTGATTTTCCTGACGGTATTCTTCGCCTGGCGATACCGTCAGTCGAACACGGCGGCGACCTACGATCCGGAATGGCACCACTCCACCGGTCTCGAGGTCATCATCTGGTCGGCGCCGCTCGCCATCATCATCGCGCTTGGCGCCATCACCTGGGTAAGCACACACAAGCTTGATCCCTATCGTCCGCTCGACCGAATCGACGCGGCTCGCCCCGTCACCGATGCGGTGAAGCCTGTTACCGTCGAGGTCGTGGCGCTCGACTGGAAGTGGCTTTTCTTCTATCCGGACTACGGCATTGCGACCGTCAACGAGATGGCGGCCCCCGTCGATGTGCCGATCAACTTCAAGCTCACCGCCTCGTCCGTGATGAACTCCTTCTACGTTCCAGCGCTCGCCGGCATGATCTACACCATGCCCGGCATGGAAACGAAGCTGCACGCCGTCATCAACAAGGCCGGCGAGTACGAAGGACTGTCCTCGAACTACAGCGGAGACGGCTTCTCGCACATGCGCTTCAAGTTCCACGGCGTGGATCAGGCCGGCTTCGACGCCTGGATCGCCCGCGTGAAGCAGACCGGTACCGTCCTTAACCGGGATGCCTACCTGAAGCTTGAAAAGCCCAGCGCGAGGGAACCTGTTCGCTATTTCGCCTCGGTCGATGACGGACTGTATCAGGCCATTCTCAACATGTGCGTGCGCGCCAACCAGATGTGCATGAAGGATATGATGCACATCGACATGATGGGCGGTGCCGGCAAGGAGAGCCACGAGAACAAGGCCAGGCTCGAGCACGACAACCGGCATGTCGCGGAGGAGGCGCCTGCCGCCACCTTCCCGGAGACCGGCAACCCCGCGCGCAGCGAAGAGCCCGCCGAAGGCGTCGAGGAGCGGCAGGAGGAGCCGGCCGCGATGAACCACGACGCGCACCAGTCGCACTAGAATTTCATCGCGTCCGCCGGTCACGGCGGGCGCGCACTCGATAAGCTATTGGACGATCCCATGTTCGGTGACATCAGCCTCACGAAATTCCTCTTCGGTCGGCTTTCCCTTGAAGCGATCCCCTATCACGAGCCCATCCTCGTCGTGACCTTCGCGGCGGTGGCCGTCGGCGGCCTTGCGATCCTGGCGCTCATCACGAAGTTCAAGCTCTGGGGCTATCTCTGGAACGAGTGGTTCACCAGCGTCGATCACAAGAAGATCGGCATCATGTACATCATCCTCGCCATCGTCATGCTGCTGCGCGGCTTTGCCGATGCGATCATGATGCGCATCCAGCAGGCGATCGCCTTCAATGGCAACGAGGGCTATCTCAACCCGCATCACTACGACCAGATTTTTACCGCGCACGGCGTGATCATGATCTTCTTCGTGGCGATGCCCTTCGTCACCGGCTTCATGAACTATGTCGTGCCGCTGCAGATCGGCGCGCGCGACGTCTCCTTCCCGTTCCTCAACAACTTCTCCTTCTGGATGACGACGGCCGGCGCCGTCATCATCATGATGTCGCTCTTCGTCGGTGAATTCGCGCGGACCGGCTGGCTCGCCTATCCGCCGCTTTCGGGCGCCGATTACAGTCCCGGCGTCGGCGTCGACTATTACATCTGGGGTCTGCAGGTGGCGGGCGTGGGGACGACGCTGTCGGGCATCAACCTGATCGCGACCATCGTGAAAATGCGCGCGCCCGGCATGACCTTCATGAAGATGCCGGTCTTCACCTGGACGTCGCTCTGCACCAACATCCTGATCGTCGCGACCTTCCCGATCCTGACCGCCACGCTCGGGCTGCTCTCGCTCGACCGCTATGTCGGCACGAACTTCTTCACGAACGACCTCGGCGGCAACCCGATGATGTATGTCAACCTCATCTGGATCTGGGGGCACCCGGAGGTCTACATCCTCGTGCTGCCGGCTTTCGGCATCTTCTCGGAGGTGGTTGCCACCTTCTGCGGCAAGCGCCTCTTCGGCTACACGTCTATGGTCTATGCGACCTGCGTGATCATGATCCTGTCCTACCTCGTGTGGCTGCACCACTTCTTCACGATGGGCTCGGGCGCCTCGGTCAACGCCTTCTTCGGCATAACGACCATGATTATCTCGATCCCGACGGGCGCGAAGATGTTCAACTGGCTCTTCACCATGTATCGCGGCCGCATCCGCTACGAGCTGCCGATGCTGTGGACGATCGGCTTCATGATCACCTTCGTCATCGGTGGCATGACGGGCGTGATGCTTGCCATCCCGCCGGCCGATTTCGTGCTGCACAATTCGCTGTTCCTCATCGCCCACTTCCACAACGTCATCATCGGCGGCGTGTTGTTCGGACTGATGGCGGGTGTCGTCTACTGGTGGCCGAAAGCCTTCGGCTACAAGCTCGATGCCTTCTGGGGCAAGATGAGCTTCTGGTTCTGGCAGATCGGCTTCTTCGTTGCCTTCATGCCGCTCTACGTGCTCGGTCTGATGGGCGTGACCCGCCGCGTCAGCCAGTTCGAGGATCCATCGCTGCAGATCTGGTTCATTATCGCCGCCTTCGGCGCGGGCCTGATCGCGATCGGCATCGCCTCCTTCGTCATCCAGCTCGTCGTTAGCTTCCTGAAGCGCGACCAGCTGCGCTGCGACAGCGGCGATCCGTGGAACGGCCGCACGCTCGAATGGTCGACATCCTCGCCGCCGCCCGACTACAATTTTGCCTTCACGCCCGTCGTGCATGACCATGACGGCTGGTACGACATGAAAAACCGCGGCTACGAGCGTCCGACGGAGGGCTTCAGGGCGATCCACATGCCGAAGAACACCGGCACGGGCATCATCCTCTCCGGCATCAGTATCGTGCTCGCCTTCGCGTTGATCTGGTACATCTGGTGGCTGGCGGCGGTTTCCTTCATTGCCATCATCGCGGTGTCGATTGCCCATACCTTCAACTACGACCGTGACTTCTTCATCCCCGCCGAGACCGTGACGGCGACGGAAGATGCGCGCACGACGCTGCTTGCAGAACGGACCTGAGCCATGAGCGCGACCCAAGTCCAAAACACCGACGAAAAACCGGTCTTCTACCTGAAGGAAGAGCATCACCCTGAAAACAGCACCATGCTGGGTTTCTGGCTCTACCTGATGAGCGATTGCCTGATCTTCGCCGTGCTTTTCGCAACCCATGGCGTGCTTGGCCGCAGCTACGCGGCTGGCCCGTCGCCGGCCGATCTCTTCGACCTCAATCTCGTCGCCATCAACACTGCGATGCTGCTCCTGTCCTCCATCACCTATGGCTTCGCGATGCTCCAGATGGAGCGCAACGCCAAGATGGAGACGCTGGTCTGGCTTGGCATCACAGGCGTCTTCGGCGCAGCGTTCCTCGGGCTCGAACTCTATGAATTCTATCACCTGATCCTGGAGGGCGCCGGCCCGACGCGCTCGGCCTTCCTGTCGTCGTTCTTCACGCTGGTCGGCACGCACGGCCTGCATGTCACGTTCGGCATGATCTGGCTGATCACGCTGATGGTGCAGGTCAGGAGATACGGTCTCAATCCTGAGAACC
Source organism: Shinella curvata (assembly GCF_022899935.1). GTDB lineage: Bacteria > Pseudomonadota > Alphaproteobacteria > Rhizobiales > Rhizobiaceae > Shinella > Shinella curvata. The sequence continues at coordinate 229,924 of NZ_JALJCJ010000006.1, read as the reverse complement.
GCCGCCGGCTGATGTGCCTCTCCATGTTCTGGCACTTCCTCGACGTCATCTGGATCGGCGTCTTCTCCTTCGTCTATCTTCTGGGAGTCCTCGGATGAGCGCGCACCCCACGCATGAAAGCGCACACGACACCCACCATGCGCACAGCCATGATGACGGGGCCGGACACGGCTCCTTCAAGGGCTACATGACCGGCTTCGTTCTCTCGATCATCCTGACGGCTATTCCGTTCTGGCTGGTCATGGGCGGAGTGCTCGACAGCAAGCTCTTCACCGCGGTGCTCGTCATGGGCTTCGCCGTGGTGCAGATCGTGGTGCATATGGTCTATTTCCTGCACATGAACACACGCTCCGAAGGCGGCTGGACGCTGATGGCGCTGATCTTCACACTCATCATCGTCGGCATCGCGCTCGCCGGTTCGCTCTGGGTTATGCATCACCTCAATGCGAACATGATGCCGATGACCCACGAGATGATGAAGAATATGCCCTGACGTGACAATGCGCGCGGATCAACGGCCGGACGGGGAGGGCGCGACGCCGTCCTCCCGTTCGCGGGTGGTGCTGATCGCTTTTCTGCTGGTGCTTGCCGCGGTTTTCATCGCGCTTGGGACGTGGCAGATGCAGCGTCTCTTCTGGAAGCTCGACCTCATCGCTCGCGTGGACGCCCGCATTCACGCCGATCCGGTACCAGCGCCGTCAGGCACGGTGGACCCGGTGGCGGACGAATACCGCCGCGTTGTCGCCACCGGGCTTTTCGACCATGGCAAATCGGTGCTCGTGCAGGCGGTCACGGACCGTGGTGCGGGCTTTTGGGTGATGACGCCGCTCCGGCGAGACGATGGATCGGCGATCCTCGTCAATCGCGGTTTCGTCCCCACGGACAAACGTTCTCCCGATGCGCGCATCGCCAGCGAGCTGGCCGCCGGTCCCGTTTCAGTGACAGGCCTGCTGCGTCTTACCGAGCCCGGCGGCGGGTTCCTGCGCTCAAACGATCCGCCAAACGATCGCTGGTTCTCGCGCGATGTGGAGGCTATCGCAGCGGCGAAAGGGTTGGCCGATGTCGAGACCTATTTCATCGACGCGGACGCGACGCCCAATCCGGGCGGCCTGCCGGTCGGCGGGCTTACCGTCGTGACCTTCCGCAACAGCCATCTGGTCTATGCACTGACCTGGTATGCCCTTGCAGCGATGAGCGCCGGCGCGGCCTATGCCGCAATGCGCCGGCGGCTGGTTTAGAGACGGTTATACCTCGAACACGTCCTCGAAGGATTCCGGAAAACTCTGGCGGGCGACACGCTCGTTGATCTGCAGCATCGCCTCGTAGGACAGGGGATCGAATTCCTTGTCGGCTGCGACGACCTCACGGCCGAACAGCAGGCTGAGGCGTGCGGCATCGAGATTGCCGCGCTCGAAAGGCTCGGCACCGAAATGATGCCAGAGCGCATGCAGGAAGGCGGCGTCGATCCGGTATTCGGCCGTTCCGGCCCGTGCCTTGCGGGGCAGCGCCTTGACGGGCGTCACTCCGCGCGGGTTGGCGCGGCGGATGGTGAACTGGACACCGGTGCCCGGCATGCCCGAGGGAAAGCCGCGGTGTTTGATCATGTCGGGCAGGGTCGCTTTTCCCATTGTCCTCAGGTCCCGTTCTGGCCGATCTTGTCCTGCGTCTTCGTCTCGAAGTCGGAGGCGTCGTGGCGTTCATGCAGCTGTTCGGACGGATCGCCGGTCAGTTTGTTGACCATGCGGCCGCGTTTGACGGCGGGGCGGGCGGCAATCTCGGCCGTCCAGCGCTGGACGTTCTTGTAGATCTGAACGTCAAGGAACGTCCCGGCATCGCCGTAAGCCTGCCCGAGTGCGAGGCCACCATACCACGGCCAGATCGCCATGTCGGCGATCGTGTATTCGGCGCCGGCCACATATTGGTTGTCGGCCAGATGGCGGTCGAGCACGTCGAGCTGGCGCTTCACTTCCATGGCGTAGCGGTCGATGGCGTATTTGATGTGGATCGGTGCATAGGCATAGAAATGGCCGAAGCCGCCGCCGAGGAAGGGCGCCGAGCCCATCTGCCAGAACAGCCAGTTGAAGGTTTCCGTGCGGGCGCGAAGGTCACTCGGCAGGAAGGCCCCGTATTTTTCGGCGAGATAGAGCAGGATCGAAGCGGATTCGAAGATGCGCACCGGCTCGCCGCCGCCCTTGGGTGCATGATCCATCAATGCCGGGATTTTCGAGTTCGGGTTGACGTCGACGAAGCCGGAACCGAACTGGTCGCCATTGCCGATACGGATCGGCCAGGCATCATATTCCGCATCCCTGTGGCCGGCGGCCAGAAGTTCCTCCAGCATGATGCCGACCTTCACACCGTTCGGCGTGGCGAGCGAATAGAGCTGCAGCGGATGTTTACCGACCGGCAGGTCCTTGTCATGGGTCGGGCCGGCAATCGGCCGGTTGATATTGGCGAAAGCGCCGCCATTGCCCTGTTCCCATTCCCAGACCTTGGGTGGCTGGTAGCCGGCGGGAAAATTGTCGCTGGGGGATTTCTCGGTCATCAGTTCAACCTTGTTTGGCGGGAGGAGATCCATCTGCCGGAATCGGCAATCTCCATATAGGAACGCTAACAGCTTTACTCACCCCTCGCGCGTCCGCTTTCAAGTGGATGTTTTCAGATCGGTGGCGAATGGCTGTCAAAGCGGTACAAAACGCGCGCTGAGAGTATCTCAATTTGTTTACGATTATTGTCCGGCCTCTCGAAAACGATTGGGTGGATCGACATGGTCGCAGCAGTTTCCTCATCGGCGTCGGCAGCCTTGACGCTGACATCCTCGTCTGGTGGCAACAGCCTATCCGCGCTCGAAGCGCAGCTGTCGAGCAAGGAAAGCGAGCTTTCCCAGGCACAGGACGAGGATGCGAAGGCCGAGCTCAAGGACGCGATCGCCGCATTGAAGGCCGAGATTGCAGCGCTGAAAGCCGCAAAGACGGCCAGTTCCACGCAGCAGCAGGTGGTGCAGACCGCCGAGGATGCAAACACGTCGCGCATCGGAACGCGCAATTTCGAGGATGGCGATCCCTTCGGTGAACGCGAAATATACGTCTGATCAGGTTTCCGATGCCGGGCGATTGCCGGTGCCGTGGACGAAGATGCGGATGCAACGCCGCATGTAGTCCTTGCGCGCGTCGAGGCCCGGCCACTCGGCATGGGCGCCCGTTTTTGTCACGATCGCGCCGAACATCATGTCCATGAGTATTCTTGCGGCGCTCGGCGTGTCATCTATGAAGAGCCGCCCCGCCTGCCTTTCCGTCTCCATCCATTCGGCAAGCAAGGCATGCGCCCGCTGACCGCCGAGCCGGTGCAGCATCTCGCCGACCTCCGGATAGCGCGCAGCCTCCACAATGGTCAGATTGAGAAATGCCGCCCGCGCTTCATCGTCCTCCTCGCTGATATCGATCTGGAATATCCGTTCGAGGCTGATGGAGAGGCTCAGGCCCGCATAGTCGCCCGGAAGCGCCAGCATACTGGTCCGGTGCCGCTCGATGATCGCGCCCAGCAGGTCGGCCTTGGAAGGGAAGAGCTCGTAGAGCGTGCGCTTGGAGACGCGGCAATGGGCGGCAACCTCGTTCATCGTGGTTCCGCCGTAACCTTGCGCGAGAAACAGTCGGCGGGTGGCGTCGACGATCTTTGCCTGTTGTTGTGCCGCCGTTGCGAGTTTCGGGCGACCGCGCGGCCTGCGTTCGGCCGGACGTCTTGGGGTGGGCAATTCAGGCATGGGATTTTCTCGAAAAGGAAGCGCAGTGACAATGCCGATAGGCGAGGAATTTATTGGTACTTATAGGTTTTGTAAATATGCGAGCGCGCGGCATGAATTGCCTGCTGTGTAGGATGCTGGTGTCTATGTTCCGGTTCGCGGTGACCGTGCCCGGCATCGTCTTCGTGGTCATTGCGAAAGGGTATGCCTCACGGGCCGGCGGTGGCGCACAAACAAAACGCCCCGCAAAATGCGGGGCGTCTCTGTTTCGGTGATCGGGGTAAGGCTCAGGCGGCTTCGCGGGTTTCGACGTCGGTCGGGACCGTCGCGATCGTCTTCAGGATCTGCGAGGCGATCTGGTAGGGGTCGCCCTGGGAGTTCGGGCGGCGATCTTCGAGATAGCCGCGGTAGTCATTGTTGACGAAGCTGTGCGGAACGCGGATCGAGGCGCCGCGGTCAGCCACGCCGTAGCTGAACTGGTGGATCGAAGCGGTTTCGTGTTTGCCGGTGAGGCGCATGTGGTTGTCGGGGCCGTAGACGGCGATGTGGTCGGCGCGGGCTTCCGCGAACGCCGCCATCAGGTCCTCGAAATAGGCCTTTCCGCCAACTTCACGCATGTAGGCGGTCGAGAAGTTGGCATGCATGCCCGAGCCGTTCCAGTCGGTATCGCCGAGCGGCTTGCAATGGTACTCGACGTCGATGCCGTACTTTTCCGTCAGGCGCTGCAGCAGGTAGCGGGCGAGCCAGATTTCGTCGGCGGCCTTGCGCGAGCCCTTGCCGAAAACCTGGAATTCCCACTGGCCCTTGGCGACCTCGGCATTGATGCCCTCGTGATTGATGCCGGCGGCCAGGCAGATATCGAGATGCTCTTCGACGATCTTGCGGGCGATCGTGCCGACATTGCTGAAGCCGACGCCGCAGTAATACGGACCCTGCGGAGCGGGGAAGCCGGCATCCGGGAAGCCGAGCGGGCGGCCGTTCTGGTAGAAGAAGTATTCCTGCTCGAAGCCGAACCAGGCGCCGTCGTCGTCGAGGATCGAGGCGCGGGTGTTGGACGGGTGCGGCGTCTTGGCGTCGGGCATCATGACTTCGCAAAGCACGAGAACGCCGTTCTTGCGCTCCGGGTCCGGATAGGAAGCAACCGGCTTCAGCACGCAGTCGGAGCTCGAGCCTTCGGCCTGCAGGGTCGAAGAACCATCGAAGCCCCAGTTCGGAAGCTGTTCAAGCGTCGGGAAAGCGTCGAATTCCTTGATGAGGGTCTTGCCGCGCAGGTTCGGGGTGGGCTTGTAGCCATCGAGCCAGATATATTCGAGCTTAAACTTGGTCATTTCGTTCTCTCACGTGACGCTGGTTCCAAGACCGCCGGGCATCCTGTCCGGTGGTCACTGATCTGTCATATGCATGAGGCGTGCCAGTTTGAGATTGCCTTGAAAAACGGCTGAAATTTCCTGTTCTCAAGGATGCTGGAGGTCCTGGGGGTGCAGCAATCGCGCAAGGAAGAGGCGAATTGATTAAAAAATAGGCTGATCGTTGGGTGGAGGCACGCGGCCTGGTTCTTGGCAAACGGCAAGCTTTTTCTCGCAGCATCTGCGAAACTGCGCTAAATTAGCGGCCTGCGATCCGGTCCGCCTCGACGGTGATTTGCAGACGGGAGGTGGTGATGGATCATGTCCGCAAGTTCGAACCCGTCGCACCGGAGGAGGGGATCGTCGCCTCCAGCGTCTACACGGCCGGCCGGCGGATTGCCGATATTCCTATCGAGGAAGCCGGCGCCTGGGCGGCGAAGGACGGGCATGTCGTCTGGATCGGCTTGCTGGAACCGAGCCGCGAGCTTCTGCTGCGCGTGCAGGCGCAGTTCAGTCTGCACGATCTGGCGATCGAAGACGCCGAGCACCCCCACCAGCGCCCCAAGCTGGAGCAATATGGCGACGCCTTGTTCATCGTGGCGCGCACCGCGCAGCTGATCGAACGCCGTGTCATCTTCGGTGAAACGCATCTCTTCGTCGGCAAGGGCTATATCGTCAGCGTGCGGCACGGGCCGTCCACCTCCTATGCCTCCGTCCGCCAGCATTGGGAGAGCTGTCCGCATTCACTGGCGAAGGGCGAGGACTTCGTGCTCTACGCCATCCTCGATTTCATCGTCGACAACTACATGCCGGTGCTGGAGCAGCTCGAATATGAGGTCGAGGAGATCGAGGACAAGGTGCTGCTCAAGCCGATGACGGGGCCGGAAATCGAGCGGCTCTACATGATGCGGCGTGATCTCTTACGCCTGCGCAACGCCGCGCTGCCGCTGGTGGAGGTCTGCCGGCGGCTGACGAGTTCCGACCTGCCGCAAATTCAGGCAGCCATGCATCCGCTGTTTCGCGATGTGACCGACCATATCCGCACGGTGCAGGAAAAGATCGACAGCCTGCGTGAAGTGCTGGCCTTCGCCTTCGAGGCAAGCCTGCTGGTCGGCCAGAGCCAGGAAACAGCGATCTCCAAGAAGCTGGCCTCCTGGGCGGCGATCCTCGCCGTGCCGACGGCGCTCGCCGGCATTTACGGCATGAATTTTTCCGACATGCCGGAGCTCAGGATGGAGTACGGCTATCCGATGGTGCTCACCGCCATCGTGGCGACGTGCAGCTTTCTCTATTGGCGGTTCCGCAAGAACGGCTGGCTGTAGAAACGGGGGGTCTCGCCGAGGCGACAGGCCCCGGCGAGACGACCACTTCCGCCTAAAATTCATCCCAGCCTGCTTCGGCCGCGGGCGCGGCCGCACCGCCGCCGAAGGCGCTGGCGATCTTGCCGACCATCCGGCGGGCGGGCGAGGCGACGGCGCGTGAGGCGGTATTCGCCGCTGCGACGGGTGCTCTTGCCGGTGCCGCAGTGCGGCTCGAAGCTACACCGACCTGGAACTGGCCGACGAGCTGGCGCAGCCGCTCGGCTTCCGTGGCAAGCGAGGCGCTGGCAGCGGTCGATTGCTCAACCATGGCGGCATTCTGCTGCGTCGTCTGGTCCATCTGGTTGACGGCGGCATTGACCTCGGCAAGTCCGATCGACTGTTCACGAGCCGAGGTCGCAATGGCGTTCAGCTGACCGTTGATGTCGTTGACGTGCTGCCCGATGATCTTCAGCGCCTCACCGGTCTCAGTCACAAGGCGAACGCCGCCTTCCACTTCCGTTGCCGAATGGCGGATCAGCTCCTTGATCTCCTTTGCCGCCTGCGCCGAGCGCTGGGCGAGTTCGCGCACTTCCTGCGCCACGACCGCAAAGCCCTTGCCGGCTTCACCGGCGCGCGCCGCTTCGACACCGGCATTCAGCGCCAAGAGGTTGGTCTGGAAGGCGATCTCGTCGATCACGCCGATGATGTTGGAGATCTGGCGCGAGGATTCCTCGATGCGCTGCATGGCCGAGACGGCATCCGAGACGACCCTGGTCGAAAGGTCGGCCGAGCCGGTGGCTTCCGATGCCTTGGCGCGAGCCTCTTCGGCGCGCTTGGAGGCGTTGGAGACGTTGGCGGTGATCTCGTCGAGGGCGGCGGCGGTCTCTTCGAGGGCCGCGGCCTGCTGTTCGGTGCGGCGCGACAGGTCGTTGGCAGCCTGGCTGAGTTCACGCGAACCGCTATCGATGGAGCGGGTGGTTTCGGAAACCGACAGCAGCGTGGTGCGCAACTGGCCCGCGGCGGCGTTGAAATCCTGGCGAAGCGCCTCGAATTCCGGCGCGAAGGACTGGTTCAGCTCACAGGTGAGATCGCCACCGGCCATGCGCCTCAGGCCGCCAGCAAGACCTTCGGTCGCCTCGGTCATGGCGGCAGCGCGCACGCGATCGACTTCGGCGCTGCGTTCGCGCTCGGCCTCCGCCGCGCTACGCTGCGCCTCGGAGGAGGCTTCGAGCGCGCGGGTGCGCAGGCCGTTGTCCTTGAAGACTTGCACGGCGCGCGCCATGCCGCCCACTTCATCGCGGCGTTCGGTTTCGGCGATGGCGACGTCGAGGTTGCCATCGGCAAGCGTCGTCATGGTGCCGGCAAGCGTGTTCAACGGGCGGGCGATCCAGGCGCGGATGGCGAAGAAGCCGGCGACGAGGATGACGGCGAGGCCAACGATGACGCTGAGGATCGTTGTCAGAATGGTCGTGTGCGTGGTTTCCCTGAGGTCTGCCTGGCGCGCTTCCGCAGCGGCGGTGATCTTGCCGATCTCATCGGTGATATCGTTGATGACGGTGGTGAAGGCCGGTTTGCACGTCGCCGCGAAATCCCCTTGGGTGCGGGTGATCGCGGCGTCATCCAGAGCTGCGCTCGCATCGGCGATCAGCGCGCCGCACTGGCTGTTCAGGGCATCGAGTGCCGCTGTCTTGATGGATTTGATCCGGTCGTTGGCGGGAGCGGCGGCGCTGGCCGTATCCATCTGCTTGGAGAAGAAGCCCTCGCTCAACGTCATGTCCGCAACGGCCGCTTCCTTTGCCTCGGGCGTGCGCGCAATCAGAATGTCGGCGATGGCGGAGCGAATGGAGACGAGGCTGCGGCTTGCCCGCGCCAGCATCAGCGTCGCGGTGGATTCGTTGTCCAGCAGCGTGGAATAGGACGTATCGATAAAGGAGATACGCGAGGTGCTGTACGCGGTCACGCCGGCGACGAACAGGCCGAAGGCGCAGAGGATGACGAGGAACTTGCCGATGATGGGAATGTTGCGCATGGCGGCTGCCTAAGCTGGAGAAACTGCTCCAGTCCTAGGTTTTGACCGTTAGATTTCGTTTAAAATTTTATCCCCTGATGGGTACAGCAGTTTTTCGCCAACGGCATGAATGAGCGTTAGCGAATGAAGATCAGGCCCATGCCGAGAATGACAAGCGCAGCCCCCGCCCAGGCGCCGGCCGCCGGCCGTTCTCCCGTCCGCAGCCACAACATGGGAAGGATGATAGCAGGGGAGGTGGCCGAGAGCGTCGAGACGATGCCGACCTTGCCGCCCGAAAGTGCAAAGAGCAGCAGCGTCATGCCGATGGCAAGGGCTGTCACGCCGGTCAGCGCGGTCATCGCAAGGACTTTCCACGTCAAAGGCCCTTTCGGCTTGACGGAGGCGATGGGCAGTTGCGCCATCACGCTGAGACAGGCGGCCGCGATCCCGACGCGCAGCAGTGAGGCGACAAAGGGATCAAGGCCGGTCTCCATGACGGGGCGTGCGACGATCGAACCGATGGCCTGACCGGTCGCCGCGCCGAGCCCGAGGAGGACGCCAATCCAGAGCGGTCCCTTGATCGTCTCCCACTCATGCATCTGCGCCTTGCGCTTGCCGAAGATGATGGCGAGGAAAACACCGGTTGCCGTCAGGGCGATGCCGGCAACCGCCGGGACCGAGAGCGCCTCATCCAGTACCAGCCAGCCGAGCAGGGCGGCGATCGGTGCATTCAGCGCGAATATGATGCCGGAACGGCGCGGCCCGAGCCGGTTGAGCGCGGAAAAAAGCAGGGTATCGCCTATGAAGATGCCGATGAAGCCCGACAGCAGCAGCGGTCCGATCGTCGCCATATCCAGTTCACGCCATGCTCCCGTGGCGAGCACATAGATCGTCAGCAGTCCCGTAACGAAAATCTGGCGGACGCGGTTGAAGGTCGGTGCGCCGAGATGGCCGGCAGGGCCTGCGGAGATCAACCCGGTCAGGGCCCAGCAGGTCGCGGCGCCGAGTGCGGCAAGTTCATGAATAGGCATTGCAGTCCAATCGGTAGCCACCACGGAAACGACGTTCCATCCGCTTCGTTAAAACGCGATCGAACGGCTTTCGTCCAGAGCCGCGGCGCTGGATCAACAGCCTTCTGTTGCGGCGATGAAAGATCGTCAGTTGACCATGAAGCGGGAGCTGAAGGGGAGGCTCGCGGCGCCGACGGCCTTCGGGGCCGCGGAGGTCCTGCCTACGACGGCGTTCACCGAGGGAATTTCCCTCCGAATGAGCGTGCAGAGGGCCGCGCAGATATCGGCCGGAACAAAGGACGAGAGCACGACCGTCTTGAGTTCGATGAATTGCAGCAGCGATTGCGTGAGCTGAACAAGGCTTTCCGCGCAGGCTTGCTGCCAGGCGGCGAGCGGCGCCCCCATGGGTGGCCAGGATGGCTCTTGGCCCCAAAGCTTTTCTGCCGTTGCATCGCCTGCCGGCAGGGCGCGCTCCAGCGCCAGCACGCCGACATCGTAGCTCAGGGGGGAATTGCCGTTGTAGATTTGATGGTTGAGCACGAGTCGCCCGTGCAGTCGGGCGCCCAGATAAAAGAACAGGAAATCCTGCAATTGGCGCGCCGCGCCGAACAGGCTCTCGCCGCCGGCCGCGGCCGTGATGTCGTTCTGTACGAAGACAGGGAGGCCGAGTTCGGCCTCCAGATAGCGGTGCAGCACGTCATGATCCGGGCCGGAGCGGATCGGCGGCGTGGGCAGGGCAAGGCCGACGCCGGCAATGCGCGTCTGCCGGCTTTGCGAAAGTCCCGCGATCGCCTGGTGGATCTCGAGTGCCAGGGCTTCCGGTGCGTCAAACGTATCGGCGGTCTTGTGCGGCATCACCCGCTGATGCTGCACATTGCCGATGAAATCGACGACGACGATATGGGTGTTGCGATAGCCGACGCTGACGCCGACGGAATAGGCGCCCTCCGAGTTGAGCATCAGCGGCGTAGTGGGCGGGCCGACGCGGCCCTTCTGTGCCTCACCACGCACAACGAGGCCTTCCTGTTCGAGCGAGCGCACGATGACCGAGATGGTCTGGGCCGACAGGCCGGTCTTCTCGCCGATTTCGAGCCGTGTCGTCGCTTCGTTCTGGAGGAGCAGCGAGAGCACGAGGCGCTCATTGTGGCTGCGCACGCTCAGCGAGTTGAGCCCGCTCGCGCGGTCGGCGATGCGAAGCGGATTGGGTGGTGCGAAACGCATATCAGGCAAGGCGGCGATCCTTCCCGGAAAAGGCGGCAGTCAGAAAGCAGGACTTACGCATCTGCCCACCCGATCGCCAGAACCTCCTGCGCAAGCGCTTCGCCGAGCTGGCGGTGTGCTGCTTCATCGATATGGAAGCCGTCGGCCGGCGAGCATTGGCAGACGGTGCCGGCATCGAAGAAATGGGCCTCCAGCGAATCCGCCATGATCTCGAATTCCAGCGCCAGCTTGCGGGATTTTTCCTGGGCCCCGGAGAAGATCGATTCCCATTCGCGAAGATCGTCCAGCATCGGTGGCGGAGCGACGATCATGATTTCCGGATCGTGGCCGGCAGGACCGGGCGAGAGCTCGCGGATATCGTGCACGAGGCAGCCGATGCCCATGGCGACCTCCGAAGGCGGCATGTTGAAGCGCCGCTTCAGGTCGTTGGTGCCGAGCATGATGATGATGAGGTCGAGCGGCGTATGGCTTTGCAGGCAGGGTCGCAGATAGGTGCGGCCGTTTTTCAGCGATCCCTCGATGGGGTCGTCATGAACGGTCGTGCGGCCGCTCAGCCCCTCCTCGATGATCTGCCAGCCCGGGCCGAGCAGGCCTTCCAGTACGCCTCCCCAGCGCTGCTCCCGCCGATAGCGTTCAAGCGGCCCGCGACCGGGAATCTGGCCATGGGTGTTGGAATCCCCGAAGCATAGAACGGTCCGCGTCACTGTCTCCTCCACCGGGCCGGATGCCCGCTTTTCGGGCTCAGACTTCGCATCCGGAAGGGCGATTTGCAAGGATGGTCTATTATTCATTCAGTCTGAATAACTATTGACAGCTGAAAGCGCCAGTGATTTTGTATCGGCCGGAGGAGAATTTCAGGTCGTCGCAAAGGCTGTGCACGAGCACCGGACACGTGTCGCGGGCTGCCGGTGCCGCATGCCTTCCGGCCGGCGAAATCCCCCGTTGGACGCCTGCTTTTGGAGGAGAAGTATGAGCAGCATCATCAAGAAAATCGGCCTGTCGGTCCTGTTGGCCGGCGTGGTCTTCGCAACGAACGGTTTTGCGCAGGAGGTGCCGCTGCTCGAAGGCGTCACGGTCCGTGCGGAGAACAATCCGACGGTCGAGGAGGGCAAGTACAAGAAGGACGCGCCCTGGGTCATCGGCATGAGCAGTTTCGGTGTCAACGCGAACACGTGGACGGTGCAGGTGGCACATGAGGCACAGGCCGCCGCCGACCGCGACAAGCGCATCACCAAGTTCGTTCTGCTCGATGCCGGCTTCGACCAGAAGAAGCAGGTTGCCGATATCGAGGACCTGATCGCCCAGAAGGTGGATGCGATCATCGTCCAGCCGGTCACCTCGACCTCGGCCAATGCCAGCATTGAGAAGGCCATCGCCGCGGGTATTCCGGTCGTGCTGCACACCGGCCGCATCGAATCCGAGGCCTATACGACGGAAATCCAGGGCGGCGCCGAGCACTTCGGCAAGGTCATGGGCGACTTCCTCGTCAAGGAGCTTGGCGGCAAAGGCAACATCTGGGTGCTGCGCGGCCTTGCCGGCCACCCGGAGGATGCCAACCGCTACAACGGTCTCAAACAGTCGCTCGAAGGCACCGAGATCAAGATCGCCGCGGAGGAGCACGGCGACTGGCAATATGACAAGGCCAAGAAGGTCTGCGAGACGCTTTATCTCAACGACCCCAATGTCGCCGGCATCTGGTCCTCGGGCGCCGACATGACGCGCGCCTGCGTCGACGTCTTCAAGCAGTTCGGCGCGGCCATCCCGCCGATCTCGGGCGAAGGCAACAACGGCTTCTTCGGCCAGTGGATCGCCGACGGCTTCAAATCGGTCTCCTCGGAATACAGCCCCGCCCAGGGCGCTGCCGGCATCCGCGCTGCGGTCGCTCTTCTGGAGGGCAAGGCGCTTCACAAGCACTACGACTACAACCCGCCGGGCTGGGACCTCGAAAAGGTCAAGAAATACTACCGCGACGACCTTTCGGCCAATGTCTGGTGGCCGTCGGAACTCTCTGAAGAACAGCTCAAAGAGTTCTACGCCAAGCAGTAGGCGGATCATTACGAGAGGCGGGCGCCTGCCTGCCTCTCGTTATCCGGTAGAGGAAATCCATGTCGCATCTCATTGAAATGGCCGGCATATCCAAGGCTTTCGGCGGCAGCGTCGCGCTGCGTGACGTGTCGCTGACGCTGGCGCCGGGAACCGTGCACGCGCTGATGGGCGAGAACGGCGCAGGAAAATCGACACTGATGAAGATCCTTGCCGGCGTCCACCAGCCCGATAGCGGCGAGATTTTTCGCGCGGGGCGGGCCGTCAGTTTCGCCAATCCGCGCGCAGCGCTTGCGGCCGGCATATCGACGGTGTTCCAGGAACTCTCGCTGCTGCCCAACATGACGATTGCCGAAAACATGTTCCTGGGCCGCGAACCGGTCGGTCGCCTCGGTGGCATCGACCGGCGACGCATGCGCGAGGAAACGAAGGGTGCGCTTGCCCGTCTCGGCCTGACGCTCGATCCTGACACGCTGGTTTCGGAACTCTCCATCGCCGAGCGTCAGTTTGTCGAGATCGCCCACGGTATCGACGCGGATGCCGATGTCTTCATCCTCGATGAACCGACGGCGGCGCTGAATGCTGCCGATGTCGAAGTTCTCAACCGGCATATTCGGGCACTGCGCGAAGCCGGCAAGGCCATCGTCTACATCTCCCACCGCATGGACGAGATCTTTGCCATCTGCGACGTGGTGACGGTGCTGAAGGATGGTCAGCGGGTCGGTACGCGTCCGCTCTCGGAAATGGCGCCGGCCTCGCTGATCGCGATGATGGTCGGGCGCGAACTGGAAGACCTTTTTCCGGAGCGCGGTGAAGGGGAAGGCGCTGCGGCGCTTTCCGTGTCCGGCCTGCGGCTGCAGATGGATTCCACACCCTTCTCCTTCACGGTGAGGAAGGGCGAGATCGTCGGCTTTGCCGGGCTCGAAGGGCAGGGGCAGCAGAAAGCGCTGCGCGCGCTCGTCGGTCAGTTCGCGCCTGTCGAGGGAACGGTGTCTAGGCGCGGAGAAACCGTCAGGCTGCCTGTGCCGAAGGAAAGCGGCGTGCGGCGCTGGCAGGCGCTGGGCGGCGCCTTCGTGCCGGAAGATCGCAAGGACGAGGGCCTGTTTCTCGGTCATTCCGTTGGCCAGAACATCGTCGCGGCGCTGCACGCCGCCCGGCCGGCGCTGAAGGCGGCGAAGCGTTATGGGGCGGTCATCGCCGAGACGATGCGCCGGCTGAACGTCAAGGCGTCAGGCCCTTCGGCCGCGGTCGGCGCACTCTCCGGAGGCAACCAGCAGAAGGTGCTGCTCGGCCGCTATCTTGCGACCGATGCGGACCTGCTCCTGATCGAGGAGCCGACGCGCGGCGTCGATGTCGGCGCCAAGGCGGAAATCTATCGTATCCTGCGCGATTTCGCGAAAGCAGGCGGTGCCGTGCTGCTGCTGTCGCGCGAGACGGTCGAGCTGATCGGTCTCTGCGATCGCCTCTACGTGATCCACGGCAACACCGCCGTGTCGGAAATGCGCGCTGCGGAAGCAACCGAGCACGGCATTCTCGACGCAGCCCTGAGCGCATGACGAAGCGGACGTCCAGATGAATTTTTCTTCCTCCACTTTCGGGAAACTGCTCACCGGTCGCGGCAGCCGGCAGGGCCTGTGGCTGCTGCCGTTCGCCATCGCGCTCGCCATGGCGCTGTGGCTGGCGGTCACGACCAGCCAGTTCGGCCAATGGAGCAATCTTGCCAATCTCGTCGCGCAGGGCATGCCGCTGCTCATTACAGCCGTCGGGCAGATGTTCGTCGTGCTCGTCGGCGGGCTGGACCTGTCCATCGGCTCCGTCGTCAGCTTCACCACGGCGATCCTCGCGCTCGACCTGCCGGGCTACGTCACCATTCCCGGCGTCTTCCTGTTCGCCGGCCTCATCGGCGCCACCAATGGTTATTGCATCACCCGGCTCAACGTGCATCCGATCGTCGCGACGCTCTCCATGCAATATGTCGTGCTCGGCATAACCCGCGTGCTGCGGCCGGTCTCCGGCGGCACGGTGCCGGAGGGCGTGCGCTGGCTGGTCGAGGGTTCGCTTTTCGGTCTGCCGTTGCCGATCTTGTGGGGTATCGCCACGCTTCTCGTCGCCTGGAAGCTGCTTTACGGCTCACGCTACGGTCTGCATCTCTTTGCCATCGGCGGCGGCGTGGCCGCCTGTTCGGACGACGCGGCGCGCAATTTCGGCATTCCCGCCAGCCGCAATATCCTGCTGGCCTATGTCATCTGCTCGCTCTTCGCCGCTCTTGCCGGCGTCTTCCTGGCGGGGCGCATCGTCTCGGGCGATCCGAATGTGGGTCTGCTGATGGAGCTCGATGCGATCACGGCGGTCGCCATCGGCGGCACGCAGCTGTCGGGCGGCGTTGGCAGCCTGCATGGCACGGTCATCGGCGTGGTGGTGCTGGCGCTGCTCTCCAACGGCATGAACCTGCTCAATGTCACGCCTTTCGTGCAGACGGCGGTCAAGGGCATCCTGCTCATGGCCGTCGTGGCACTTCAGTCGCGCAAGAAGATCGGACTGTGATCATGTCGGCTCTCGTCAATTCGACCCTCTTCCGGCGTGTCTCCAAAGTTCCGCCGTCCTACTACCTGCTCGTCGTGCTGCTGGTGATCCTGTTCGTGGCTCGCCCGCAAATGCTCAACGCCAATGTGCTCGGTGTCTTCGTGCGCCAGGTCGTGCCGCTCGGCATCCTCGTGCTCGGTCAGTTGCTCGTGATGCGGGTGAAGTCGATCGACCTTTCGGGCGGCGGCGTCATCCTGCTGATCAACTATTGCATTTCGTCCGGTATCTTCCCCGGTGCCTCGCTCGGTTTCTACGTGGTACTGGCGCTGGCGACGGGACTCGTCATCGGCCTCTTCAACGGTGTGATGGTGGCCAAGCGCCGTGTTTCTGCCGTCATCGTCACGCTGGCGCTTTCCATCGTGCTGATCGGCTTCGTGCAATATCTGTCGAGCGGCAAGCCGCCGGGCGATGTGCCGAAGATCTTCGCTGAGCTGTTCAACACCCGCTTTGCCGGTCTGCCGAGCCCCGTCGTGTTCTGGATCGCGCTCACCGCATTGATGGCGCTGCTGCTGTCGCAGACGGTCTTCGGCCGCTTCGTCACCGCCGTCGGGGAAAGCATGCCGGCCGCGCATTTTTCCGGCGTGCCTGTCGAGCGCACAGTCATTCTTGCCCATACGCTTGCCGGCCTGATGGCGGCCATCGCGGCGCTCGTCCAGACGGCGTCGATCGCCGTCGGCAGCGTGCGTGTCGGGCTGGATCTGCCGATCCTGTCGGTCGCCGCGACCATTCTCGGCGGCGTGGTCTTCGGACGGGGCGAGGGGGGCGTCTGGGGCCCGTTCTTCGGCGTGCTCTGCTTCGCCTTCCTGTTTGTCGTGATGACGATGTTCGGCGTGGGCGATGCGGGAAAACTCGTCGCCCAGGGCCTGATCATCCTGTTTGCGGCCATCTTCTACGGCCTTCGCGCCGACAAGTGACATCAACAGCCATTCAAGGAGGACCAAATGGCCGAAAAGCGCTCAATCCTGTGCTTTGGAGATTCTTTGACCTGGGGCTGGATTCCCGTGAAGGAATCCGCACCCACCCTGCGCTATCCCTACGAACAGCGCTGGACCGGTGCCATGGCCGCAAAGCTTGGCGAGGGTTACCACATCATAGAGGAAGGCCTCAGCGCCCGTACCACCAGCCTTGATGATCCGAACGACGCGCGGCTGAACGGTAGCGCCTATCTTCCTTCGGCACTTGCCAGCCACCTGCCGCTCGATCTCGTCATCATCATGCTCGGGACGAACGACACGAAGTCCTATTTCCACCGCACGCCCTACGAGATCGCCAACGGCATGGGCAAGCTGGTCGGTCAGGTGCTGACCTCCGCCGGCGGTGTCGGCACGCCCTATCCGGCGCCCAAGGTGCTGGTCGTCGCCCCGCCGCCGCTCGCGCCGATGCCTGATCCATGGTTCGAAGGCATGTTCGGCGGCGGCTACGAAAAATCGAAGCAGCTCGCCGGCCTCTACAAGGCGCTCGCCGATTTCACCAAGGTGGAGTTCCTGGCCGCCGGCGACCACGTCGCCACCGACGGCGTCGATGGCATCCATTTTTCTGCGGAAACCAACATCAAGCTCGGACAGGCCATTGCGGACAAGGTTATGGCACTGTTCTGAGCGAAGCCACTCCGGCGCCTCCCTTGCCGGAGTGGCATTCCTTCAGTCGGCGATGGCGTCGAGTTCCGCCACGGCATCGGCTGGCAGGACGATGTCGGCGACGGCAAGGTTTTCCCGAAGATGAAGCCGTGACGAGGTGCCGGGGATCAGCAGAATGTTCGGCGCGCGCTGCAAAAGCCAGGCAAGCGCTGTCTGCATCGGCGTATGACCGAGGCGTGCGGCGACGGCCGAGAGCGTGGAGGACTGCAGCGGCGAGAAGCCGCCGAGCGGGAAGAACGGCACATAGGCCGTGCCTTCCGCCGCCAGCTGCTCGATCAGCGCATCATCGCCGCGATGGGCGACGTTGTACTGGTTCTGGACGCAGACGATGTCTGTGATCCTGCGGCCATCAGCGATCTGTCTGGCCGTGACGTTCGACAGGCCGATATGCTGGATAAGACCTTGGCGCTGAAGATCGGCCAGCACCGAGAGCGGTTCCTCCAGGGATCCTTCCGCCGGGCCATGCACGTCGAACATGGCGCGCAGATTGACGACGTGAAGCACATCCAGGCCGAGGTTGCGCAGATTGTCGTGGACGGCCTGGGTCAAGGCTTCTTTCGAGAATGCCGGGTTCCAGGAGGCATCCGGCCCCCGCGTCGCACCGACCTTCGTGACGATTGTGATACCGCCGGGATAGGGATGCAGTGCCTCGCGGATGATCTGGTTGGTCACATGGGGGCCGTAGAAATCGCTTGTGTCGATATGATCGACGCCGCTTTCGATGGCGTCGCGCAGCACGGCAAGCGCTTCCGTACGATCTCCAGGCGGGCCGAAAACGCCCTTGCCGGCAAGCTGCATGGCGCCATAGCCCAGGCGCTTTACAGAGCGGTCGCCGAGAGTGAAAATACCGGGTTTTTCAAGATTGGGCATGATCCATCTCCTTTGATTGCGAGACGGAGATAGGGCTGTTTCACCGTCATGATAATTGTCTATAATCCGTATGGGGCGTACGGGTTTTCGTACAATTGTGGAGGCAATGATGGATAACAAACCCGATATGGGCGATCTCGGCGCCTTCCTCGCCGTCGCCCGTGCCGGCGGGTTTCGCGAGGCGGCGCGAATTGGTGGCGTCAGCGCGTCCGTTCTCAGCGATGCGGTGCGGCGGCTGGAAACCCGGCTCGGCGTGCGCCTTCTCAACCGCACGACGCGCAGCGTCGTGCCGACGGAGGCGGGGCGCGGCCTGCTGGAGAGATTAGGCCCGGCTTTTGGTGAGATCGATGCCGCGCTTGCCAGCGTGAAGGATGCGCGCGATCGTCCGGCCGGCGCGCTGAAGCTCAATGTTCCCGTCAGCGCCGCAAGACTGGTCCTGCCGCGCATCGTGCCGGCCTTTCTGGCATCCTATCCTGATATTCGGCTGGAGATCATGACCGACGAGAATTTCGTCGATATCCTCGCTGCGGGCTGCGATGCCGGCATCCGCTACGACGAGCGGCTGGAACAGGACATGATCGCGGTGCCGATCGGCCCGCGCCTGCAGCGTTTCGCAAGCGGCGCTTCTCCCGCCTATCTGGACGCCCATGGCAGGCCGAGGCATCCGCGCGACCTGCTGGCGCATGTCTGCATCCGCGGCCGTTTCGCCGGCCGTGCCATCACGCCCTGGGAGTTCGAGCGTAGCGGCGAGATGGTGCGCATCGACCCGCCGGCAGCGCTCGTGGTGCAGGCCGGCGGCGGTTCGGATCTTGGTGTCGCTGCCGCGATCGCCGGGACGGGGATCGTATCGCTCTTCGAGGATTGGTTGCGTCCCCATTTCGAAAGTGGTGCACTGGAACCGGTGCTGGAGCCCTGGTGGCAAAGTTTTTCCGGCCCGTTTCTCTATTATCCCGGACGCAGGCTCGTACCGGCTCCGTTGCGGGCCTTTATCGATTTCGTAAAAGCGATGCCTGGGGACTGAGCCTTCGGGCCGGATTTTCCTTCATCGCCTTTTGCGTTGCGCCTATCGTGCTCCCAGGAGAATCACCATGTAGGCAACGATGGCAGAACGACGATATGGCGAGGCACCGCCGAAAACCGATGTCACCATTGCCGGTGCGGACTGGTATGGCCGCCAGATCGAGCGCGAGCGTCATGAGAACACGTTGTTTGCCGATCTCGACATGAGCGAGGCGCAGACACTTGGCGCGGTCTTCCACGAATGTACCTTCCGCCGCGCCCGCTTCAATGCCTCGTCACATCAGGCGAGCGCCTTCGTCAACTGCACCTTCGTTTCCTGCCGGTTCTTCGACAGCCAGTTTACGGAGTGCAAACTGGTCGGCAGCATGTTCGATGCTTGTGATTTCGACCAGATGCAGGTTTCGGGCGGCGACTGGTCCTTCACCGGTCTGCCGGGTGCGGTACTCGGCCGCGCCGTCTTCAAGGGCACGCGCCTGCGCGAAGCCGATCTCACGGGCGCCTTTTGCAAAGGCGGTACGATGCGCGATGTCGATCTCTCCGGCGCGTGGCTGCACGCCGCCGACTTCACTGCCTGTGATCTGCGGGGCAGCGACCTCAGCGCCATCGACCCGGCCAACGTCCACCTGAAGGATGCGATCATCACCATCGACCAGACGATCGCCATCGCCGAGGCGCTTGGCCTCGACGTGCGGTTGAAGTGATTTTTTATGTATCGCGAATGCACGTTATGAGGGTTTTTGTTCTAGAAGCTGCAGTCGGCAAACGGCTTGGCGCTGTCGCTTTGCTCGCGGTGGCTCATTTTGACGCCATATTCGCCATTTGATTGCATTTGTTTTTTGCGAGGCCGATTGCAAGGCTTCTGTTTTCGCGTGTGGAGACAGTGTATTGTAGATATATAAGTAATAACAATGGAATGATGTCGGTTTTCAATTTTCGAAAGATTTCTCCATTGCAACCATAAGATTTTTAATGTTTTAGTCGATTTTTATACATTAACCAGATATTGACGATTGGCTTAACTCTTATGGTAGCATGAATTAAATCATCTCAACCGGAGGTGATTTTCATGGGCAAGATCGACAAAGGCGTTCAGAGCGGAATTTCATCGCAAAATACACGTTTTGGTAGAATTGAAGTTGCCGCGCCGTCTCTCTGTCCGGCAGGGGATATCGCGGAGAGCGTGAACATGCTGTCAGGGGAGAAGGCGCGGCAAGCCGACACGGCGGCGCCGGTGCCCGAGATCACGCTGGGAGGGTTGCGGATTGCCGCCGTGGATCGCCAGATGGCTGCAGCCCTCCTGATTTCCGCGGCCCACCGGCGCGGACGAAAACCGTTCTATTCCACCTCCGCCAATGGCGAGGTTCTTGCCCGGGTCCATGCCGACAAGACTGTGGCCCAGCTCTTCCGATGTGCCGACCAGATCCTCGCGGATGGCCAACCGCTGGTCTTCGCCTCGCGCTGGCTTTGCCGGCGGACGTTGCCGGAGCGGGTCGCAACGACCGACCTTTTTCATGACGTGGCGAAAATAGCGGAGCGGGAAAGGGTGAGCTTCTATCTTTTCGGAGCGGGCGAGGTGGAAAACATCAGGGCCGCCGCGGCGATCCAGCGGCTCTACCCCGCTCTTCTCATCACCGGGCGCAGCCATGGATATCTGACAGGCGCCGCGCTGGAGCAGAAGGTCGAGGAGATCAACCGTCTGGCGCCGGACATTCTGTGGCTTGGCCTTGGCGTGCCGCGCGAACAGCTGTTCGTGCGTGATTTTCTGAGCCGTCTCGATCGCGTCGGGGTGATCAAGACTGCCGGCGGGTTGTTCGATCATCTCGCGGGCAAGACGCCGCGCGCGCCCCTCTGGATGCAGCAGGCCGGGTTCGAATGGCTCTGGCGGGCGTCAATGGAGCCGCGCCGGCTGCTCTGGCGCTATCTATCGACCAATCCTCGCGCACTCTACGTGCTCCTGCGGTATTCGCAGTGACATCGGTTCGGGATCGGATGCCTCCCGGATGGAGTTGCCGAAGGAAACACCGGTGAGGAGAAGGGCAAGGCCAAGTGCCAGCGGCGAGAAGAACGCTTCCTCCTGCAGCACCGCATTGGCGGAGATCGTGACGACGGCCACGAAGGCGAAGAGGAAATCCGAGCGGCCGGTCTCCGTGAGCCGTCGTGCTGCGGTGGCGGCAAGCGTGGCCAGAAAGCCGAAGAATACGAAGCTGCCGATCCCCATTTGATAGAGCATCACGCCGACGGCGCTTTCCACCGGTACGGCCGCCGCCCCTTCGCCCTGTGCTCGATCCCAATCGAGATTGACGCTGGTACTCGACAGGTTGCCACCGATACCAAGCCCCTGTCCGAGCGGATTGCCGAGAAAATCGCGCAGGCCGGCGATGAGGCCGAGTACATGGTAGTCACCGTGCCGCGCACCATAGGCGATTGCTGCAACCGTCCAGGCGGTTGCCAGAACAGTGACGATCAGGAGTGTCAGCCTCGCGTGGGAGGGCCGATAGGTCATGCGCGCAGCAAGTGCGACCGCGAGCAGGAAAGCCGCACCCTTCGAACCGATGACCAGCAGCAGCGGAAAGGCGGCAAGCGGCAAAAGCCACCGTCCGCGAAAGAGCAACCAGGCGGAAGACAGGCTCAACGCGTAGGCATAGCTGATCGGATGGAAATTTGGTCCGCCATTACGGAAGATGCGGGGCAGTGCATCGCCGAACAAGGCGGTGTTGAAGACGGTTGCGGTCATCGTGTCTTCCAGGCCGCGCAGCACGAAGCCGGTTTCGCGCAACGCCTTTTCCCAGACCCCAGCCTCGATCTGCTCCTTGAGACCGCGCTGGACATAGAGGTCACCATGGAAAATAGCGAGGAAATCCATGCGGAAAATCTGCTCCAGATAGCCGTAGCCAACTGCGATAGTGCAGAGGCAGGCGACCGGCACGCGCATGTCGAGCCGGTAGAGACTGGCGGCGATAAGGGCGATATGGAAACAGGCGACCGGGGTGATGTTGTTGCGAAAATAGATGATCGCGTCCTTCGGGCTGCCACGTACCGCGCCAAGCGCCAGATAGAGCGTGATGATGCCGCAAAGTGCGAACGTGAAGATGAGCCAAGGCCGGAGCGCCGGCAGGGCGCGCACGCGTGCTTGCGGCGAGGCGGCCAGGAAGAGGCCGAAGATCGTCATCAGGATGACGAAATTGGCGCCGCGCAGCGCATCGAACGTATCGTCGTCCGGAACGAAGGGTGTGAACCAGGCGACGACGAGATTCTGGAACAGGAATGCGCAGGCGATGACCGTTGGCATGCCCGCCGGGATGCTGACGGCGAGCACGGCTGTCAGCAGAAAGGTTGCTGCGAAGCCGAGCGGTGTCCAGACTGCGAAGGCGGCGACCGCCGCGATGATCGTGGAAAAGGCGATGAAGAGGTGGAAGAGGGCATCGGATCGCTGGGGGCTGTCGGAAAGCGGGATTGTTGCTGCCGTCATTTTATTCCCCTTCCCTGAACAGTGCCTCGAACATCGCGTCGTCGAAGCCCTCGATATCAGTGCGATCCGCGATCACCCCAAATCCCTGGTCGAGTTCCCAGACCGCCCAGCCGATGCCGTTTTCCTCCGCGGCGCGGCGCACGGCACGTATCCAGGTCTGGCGACTGATCGCACCGACGCAAAAATCGAGGACGCCGAATTCATTGAGCATGAGGGGACAGCCGGTCGCGGCGGACCATTCCGCCGCGCGGCGCAACTCGGCGTGGATGGCGGCTTGCGTCCAGTCGCCGGTCATTTGCTCTTCGACAAGGAGGGCAGCATCCATGTCTCCAGTGGAGCGTAGCGCCGCGATGGTTTTTCTGACAGCAGGCATGTCGCGGGTTGCCGGAAAGGGCAGGTCGTGGATGCGGGCGAGGGGCGAGGCGCCCCAGGGCTGACACTGATGAGTGAAGGCCGTTGGCGCGTAGAAATGCACGGCGGCGATCTGTCGGTCGTCGTCTAGCGGAGGCATGCCGGCCAATTGCCAGATCCCCTGGTCGGGTGCAGGCCCCCACACAATGGTGTGCTTCGGGCAGGCGGCACGAACGATTTCGGCCAGCCGGCCGCGAAGAACAAGCCAGTCCGCCGGGGATACCGGCGGCTCGTTGAGGAGTTCCGGATAGACCTTGTCCTCCGGCAGGTCTGCGACCACGGTGCTCAGCACCCGCCACGCCTCGACCACTCTTTTCCCGCCCGCCAGGGGCGTGGCGCGAAGCGTGGTGTAGAGAGCGGCGGCGGGATGCAGGTCCGCGAGCACGGCAAAGCCTGTGGCAACAAGCCTCTCGATGCCCTTCCCGATGGCCAGCAAGTTCGAAGCACCCGCAAGGACCAAATCGCCGTCGATGGGCAGCCGCACGGTCTCGAAGCCGCGATGGCGGAGCTTTTCGAGCACGGCAGGGGTCGGGGCGACGCCATCTGGCCGATCAAACCAACCGGGCATGTTGATGCCGCGTGTTGGAACGGAGGATTTTGTCCGGGCGGGGCCGTGCTGTCCGGCCATCGCGAGAACGGAGGCACCGGCCAGTGAAAGCAGGTTGCGGCGCGTGAAGAGGCCGGACCCGCCGAGGCGGCCCGGCGGCTTCACTGCGCCGCTCCGGTCAGGTGAAAGGCCATGCCGGTTGTGTCCCCTGCGGCAATCACAAGCGTAACGCTCCGCGCGATGTCGACAGTCTCGAGGTGTCGGCGCAGCAGGATGTGTGCCTTTGCCGGTGGTTCGGCAGGAGGGAGGGCGAAAAGCATGAGATCGGCCGGGGCGAAGAAAGCTGCATTCCAATCGCGGTTATCGAGCGATGGACCGAGCAGCAGCACGAAATCGAAGTCGCGGGCGAACGATTCCTCGAGCGCAAAGGGGGCGTTGCCGCCAAGCCGGCGCAGGATCGTCGGCAGGCCGCTCGCCCCGTTGATGAAAATGTCGCTCTTGCCGTCATCCGGGCGCAGATGACTGGCGAACTCGACGACCAGCACGTTTCGGCCCGCCTGCTGCAAGGCAATACCGATCATTGCGCCCGCAAGCCTCGCCTCGGCCGGATCGCGCAGCGAGGAGACCAGAAGCATATAGGGCGTGGCGTGTTCGGTGAGGCGAGTGGCGATGCGCCGGACAAGCGCCAGTATGGCCTGGGAAAAGGCCTCTCCACCCTGCCGGAGAAAACGCCGCCGCAGGGCGCGGATACGGGCTGGTACGGACATGCCCGGCACACCGGGCAGGTCATAGCGACCAAGATTTTCGGGACGCGTTTCGGGCAAGGCATTCGCGTCGTCTCGTTTTCCGCCGTCTGCCGTGCGGTGTCTTCCGATTAGATCGGGTTTTGTCGCCTTCTCTTCCTCCCGACGGAGAGATGAAACCACATGCAATGGCATTCCATCGAGTGTGCGGTGGCTATTGCCGGTTTCGTTCTGCTTGAAAGTTCGCCCACCTCCGCCCGCCACCGCAAGCCCGCAGCCGGCCAACAGGCCGAGCGCGGCGCTGACGGGCAGAAGCAGAGCCGGTGTCGGCCAGGTCGGCTGCGCGGGCGGCGCTGCGAAGCCGATCACCCGGGCCTCGGAGAATTGAAGCCCACGCATTTGCGCCGTTTCTTCTGCCCGTTTCAGGACGTCGTCGAGGACAGCGCGGGCAGCTTCGGCCTTCGCCTCCAGCCGTCGCAACTCCACCCGCGCGTCGTCGTCGGCCTGTGACTGGTTGCGCAGTGCCGCAAGCTTGGCTTCCGTGGTTGCGACAGCTCCGCCGGCAAGATCGTGTTTCGCTTTCAGCTCGCGCGTTATGCGCTCCGCCTCGCGTCCCATCAGCGTTTGCGTGCGGGACAGCTCCGAGCGCAGGCGGCGGATCGTGGGATGACGTGCTTGATAGACGGCCTCGGCATTGGCGAGTTCGGCCGCACGCTGGTTGTAGTCGGCGCGCAGGCGATCGATCGCGGGGGAAGAAACGATTTCCGACAGTTTTTCCAGCGTCTCGGGCGAGGTGCCGGCGGAAGCGGCCTGCTCGTAGCGTCCTTTCGCCAGATTGGCACCGGCGCGCGCTTCGGTCAGCTGGGTGGTGAGCTGGTCGATCTGATCCTTCAGCGTACCGCCCGCGGCGGGATCGAGGAGTTCATGCGCGACGCGGAAGGCGCCGATGGTGCGGTCGGCGGCGGCGACGTTCCGCTGGAGGACGGCCGTTCGCTCGGCGAGGCGGCCGTTCGTGTCGGCATTCGCGTTTTCCCGCTCGTCGGCGAGATCGGCCCTGTAGCGCTCGACGATCGCATTGGCGATGCGCGCGGCCTTTTGCGCGGAGGAGGATTTGAAGCTGACATCGATGACATAGGTGAGCCCCGCCCGCTCGACCGTCACGCGCCTCTCGAAGCGCCGGAAGATCGTATCCTTTTCCGGTTTTTGCGCATTGCCCAGGAGGGAAAGAAGGCCGCCGTCGGCAAATTCGTCATCCGTGGCGATGCCTTCGGCGTCGAAGACCGCCATCAGGAGATCGCGCGATTGGATGACGAAGACCTGGCTTGCCACTGCAGCGCTGTCCGGACCGATACCGGGCAGCACGGTTTCGAAATTGGTGGAGCGCGTGTCGCGTGGGTCGATCAAAAGCGAAGCCGTCGCCGTATAGGTCGGCTTGGTCACGGCAAGATACACGAGTGCAAGTGCGAGTGCCGTGATGGTCAGTGCTAAAATCCTAAGGCGGCGTTGCCAGAGCCGTGCCCAAACGATCCCCACGTCAAACAGGGGCGGAAGCGTGTTTCCAGTCGAATCCAGCGTGACCATTCCTGCCGTCTCTGCCTTTTATACCCGCCGGAACGGGCAGGTCGCCAAAAGACAACTACCACAGGTATTGTTAAAGATTCAGAAAGTAACCATTGCGCGCATTTGTAGTGGCATGGTGGCGTGTTTGGGTCTATCCAGAAATGCGCGCATTGAGGGTGTGGCACTGCGATTCAATCTATAGGGTATTTCGTGAGCAAAGGCGACCGACTTCCGATCCGCACGCTTCTCGGCCACGGCGCAGCCGCTGGCGTCATCAAGCTTGCCAGCGCAAGCCTCACCTTCCTGCTTTTTGTCGCTGCTGCCGTTGTGACGGACGAGCGGCAATTCGGATTGTTCAGCACGGCTTATGCGGGGGCAAGTCTCGTCTCCTTCTTCTCGATCGTCGGTCAGCATGCCGTCGTCATGCGCTTCTGGCCGCAATATGCGGGTGTTGGAGACATCGCGTCGGCAAACGGCGTGATGGCCCGTGCGATCCGGCTCACCATCTTCGGCCTTTCCGTTTCCACGTTGCTCGTCCTGGTGGTTGGCATGCCGTCGGTCGAAGGCGTGCCGGAATGGCGACCGCTGGTGTTTGCGACCGCGACGCTTACCTTCGCGCTCGGCTGGTCGGAATTCACCGCCTGCGCATTGCGCGCCAGGGGCAATTTGTTCGGCGGCCTGTCGCCGCGCGATATTACCTGGCGCGTGGTGACCATTGTCGCCTTCGCGATATCCGGTCTTTTTGCTGCAAGCTTGAGCGCCGTCGCAGCGACCATGCTTGCGGCCGGCCTTCTTCTCCTCTGCGTCCTTCCTCAGACCGTTGTTCTGCTTCGCGATACGCGCCGCGAACCGCGCGGACCGCTGACCAAGCCACAGGAGGCCGAGTTCAAGGCGGTGACGTTGAGCCTCTGGGGCGTCACGGCGCTGCCGCCGGCGCTCGCGCAGGCAAGCACCTTGCTGGTAGCCGCGATCCTCGGGCCGGAGGCGGCCGGCGGAATTTTCGTCGCGGACCGCATCATGCGCCTCGCGGTGCTGGCGCTGAACGGCATCAACCAGGCGCTGGCGCCGCAGATTTCGGGCACGTTCCACCGTGGCGAGCGCGAGCACGTGCAGCGCCTGACGGGCTTTGCGGCCATTGGCGGTTTTGCGCTGGCTCTTGCCATGTTCATCGTCTTCGTGCTGTTCGGCCGGCCGATCCTCGCGATCTTTGACCCCGCCTATGCGACCGGTACGCTGCATGGAGTGCTGATCATTCTCGGCCTCGGTGCCCTCATCGGCACGGCCTGCGGGCCGACGGAGCTCACAATGCAGCTGACCGGCCTGCAAAAGGAGCTTTTCCGCACGCTCATCGCGGTCAATACGCTCGGTCTCGCCGCCATGGCCGGGCTCACCCTTTCCCTCGGACCGATCGGCGCTGCGCTCGGCATGGCAGGCACGATGGCGGTCTGGTGTGTGACCGGCGCCGCTACAACCCGCCGGCGCATCGGCATCGATCCGTCGATCTTCGGGTTCTTCGCCGGGCAGGACGCAGCCGCTGTCCGCCTTATCCTGAAAGGGCGCTCATGAAGATCATCCAGGTACAGACACAGGCGGAGGCCGGTGGCGCGCAGCGCATCTCCGACATGCTGGGCGAGGGACTTCGCGCCCGCGGACACGAGGCCAGGACTGTGTTCCTTTATCGCAAGACCGATGTCTATGATGGCAATCCGCATGCAGACTTCATCCTGCCTCGCCCGCCGAACGGGCCGGTCGGGCAGATACGCGCCGTACTCGGCCTTGTCGGTTATATGCGCAAAGCCCGTCCGGATGCGGTACTTTCCTTCCAGCACTACGGTAACATCGCCGGCACTTTTGCCGCCCGGCTTTGTGGCGTTCGCACCATCGTCGTCAACCAGAGCGGTGCGCCGCAGAGGCGCGGCATTCGCGGGATATTGACCTGGATCGACCGGTTGATGGGTGTGGCCGGTCTCTATCATGTCAATGTCGTCAATTCCCTCTGGACCGGCGCGCAGTTCGCACGCTTCCCCGCCGCCTATCGCAAGCGCCTTAACCGCATCGATCACGGTGTCGCCAGTCCCGTCGGTTCCTTCGACAAGCTGGCTGCACGGGCGGGCTTCGGCCTACCTGCTGGTGCGACGATCGTGCTTTCGTCCGGTCGCCTCGCTTCTTCCAAGAACCAGGCTGCTCTCGTGGCTGCGCTGGCGCTGATGCCCGGAGTGCACCTTGCGATCGCCGGTGCCGGGCCTGAGGAGGGCAACCTTCTGGCGCTCGCCGACGTCCTTCACGTGCGCGGCCGCCTGCATCTCGTCGGAGAGGTGCCGCCGGCTCGCATCTTCGAATTTCTCGCGGCGGGTGATGCCTATGCATTTGCCTCGACGACGGAGACCTTCGGCCTCGCCGTCGTCGAGGCTGCGATTTCAGGATTGCCGGTCGTGGCCGGCGCTCTCGATGTGCTGAAAGAGGTGCTGACCACGGTGGATGGCCAGCCGGCCGCACTGTTCGTGTCGCCGGATGCGGAAGGCATCGCCGGCGGGCTTGTAGAACTTTTTTCGAGCCCGCCGCGTGCCGCCGCGCTTTCCAGCGCCGGCCGTAAGCTCCGGGAACAATATGCGCCGGAGGCGATGTGCGCAGCCTATGAAGCCCTTCTGCTTGCCGGCCATCTCGGCACCGCCACGATCCCGTCGATCACCTCCAGCGCCCCGCAGCGATTGAGCGTGTGAATGCGCGGATAGGGCCAGTCGCCGTCCGTCCTGATAGCGCGCGGTTCTGAAAGGCTGATCTCGGTATCGTCGAGCACCAGAAGCTCCGATAGGCCGAGGCCCTCGCCATAGCCGAGCGTTCCATCCTGGACAGGCAGAAGAAGGCGCCCCGCCGCATCCCGGATGAACGCCCCGCCCGGCCGGGCACGCCGCCGATCGATCAGGATCGGATTCAGGGCATGCGGCCGCCAGGGGCCTGTCAGCGCGGGGGCGGAAAAAACCACGAGCGTATCGGAGGTGCTGCCGAAACCATCGCGATGTGTGGCGAACAGCCAGAGTTTCCCGTCGTGTTCGAGCAACGTTGCATCGGAAATCTCTCCTTCCAGCAGCACGGTCTCCGGCGTCCATCGGTCCGGGAAATCCAGGGCACGGTAGAGCACCAGCCGCCCTCCGGCGCTCGCTTCCGGCAACATCCAGACCGCTTCGTCCCGCGCGAAGACCTGCGGATAGGAAAGATGGTGCGGTTCTTCCAAAACGACCCGGGGCGTTTGTGTCTGTCGCTCCCCATCGAAGGACGTCACGGAGATCACGGCTTTGCCGATGGCGTGAACATAGTCTTCCACGAAGAGATAGGCGCGCCCCTGCCAATGGAAGGGAAAGGGATCGGCATAGAAGCGGTCGCCACTATCCGGCAGCACTCGCCAGCCGGTGCCGAGTTGTCCGGTCGCGGCGACGCCGGGCCCGTCGTGAAAGCGATAGCCGACGCGCCAGTGGGCATGGAGAAAGCAGGCGCGGCGCCATGCTTCACGGCCGAACCGGGGCAAGGAACGCGAGAAATAGGCGCGTGTGAAATCCACTTTTTCATCCGCCGGCGCCGGCGTGCCGAGGGGCGTCAGGCGCCCTTCGGCAAGGGCCTGCACGACGGATGCGAGCAGCGTCACCGCCCGGGCAAGCACGTCGTCGAGGCCGAGCGAGGTCGTTTCGCGTCGGTCGACCATGGGAAAGGCCCGTCCAACCACCGTCTTCCCGTCGAGGATGGCTTCCAGTGTCGGAAGCCGCCCCGTCGCGACGGCGGCGGCCGCGGACAAATCGCAGGCGGTTCCGTCGAAGCTTAATGCGAGCGTCGGTACGCCCACCGGTATTGCGGTACCCGCAAGATCGAGACGCAAGGCGGGCGAACGGCAGCGGTGTGTTTGCCACATGCCGTCGACGGGCGCCGAGAGTGCGGTTTTGCGCTTGCGCAGGGCAGCCCGCTCCAGGGCGAGAAGGGCGCTCACCTGGGTTGGCCATGGTTTTGCCTTGGCATCGTGCAGCACGGCGATATCGTGCCCTTGTGCGGCTAGGCGCTCGATCATCAGTTCGTGCCAGCGGCGCGGCCGTTCACGCGGGACGATGATATCGATTGAGAGCCTGTGGGACATCACGAGCCGAAAACGACGAATTCCGTAAAGGCGAGATCGCCCGGCCAGGGCGGGTTCGGTCCTTTGGCGTATTTGGGGCCGACCCCGGCGAAATAGCGGCCAACCAGTCCGGGTACCGACCCGCAGGCGTCGACGAGGCCGAGGATCTGCCCTTTGCGCAGAAGATGCCGCCCGAGCGCGCCGGCGCAGTGGCTGAGATCGGCATGGGATCGGCAATAGATGACCTGGCTGCACGGCACGAGCCCGCGCAGCACCCGCCGTGCCTTGAAGACAAAAGGATGTGCCCTACCGTTCCTGATGCAGATCAGTGCGTCGCAGCCGAGCGCGGCATGTTCGAGCAGAATATGGCGTTCGCCTGCCGTGAGGTCTGCGAGTTCGGGCGTATCCGGCCGCACGACGATCGTTCTGCCGTTACCCGCCGGGCTCAACAGCGGCACGAAAGCGTGCTGGCCGTCGGCAAAGCGTCTGAAACGCAAAGCTTCTGTTACCTTCAATGTCACCGGAGCCGGCGTGATGCTGAGATATGTTATGTCGCGGCGGCGCATGGCGGTCATGATCAGCTTGCCGGCATAGGCGCGAAACGACTCGTCGACCGCCCAGCTCGACAGATTGCAACGAACGGCTTCGCCCTCCGCACGGCGAAAAAACAGGGTCAGCATGACGCCGACGATCTGCCCCGCATTGTCGAGGGCATAACCGTATCGCGGTAGGTCCTCAACCGCGGGTCTGCAGCCCATGCGGGCAAGCGCCTCCTGCCAATGCCGTCGCGGCCGTCCGGGAAAACCCCGTTCAAGACAGTCCATTACGCTCTCGAAATCCCGCTCCTCGATCGGGCGGCAAATGAAACCTTCCGGAAGGGCACCAATAACGCTCATGAGGCCCGCCTTTATAAATCTAGGATTGTATAAATTACAATGAGCTATTACAGGTTGATTTTATCCAAGTGAATACCTCTATTGGAAATTGGAGCTGAACGATGTGCACCGGGCAGACGGATGCACTCCTCGGCTGCAGGGTCGTCACCGATCATCGGCGCCTGTAGACGCATCAAAGAAAGGGTGTGACGGCGATGGGCAGGGCCACGACGATGATCAGACTCACGAACACGGCGGACACCACCTTGAGGCGGTTGCGCTTTCGGGTCGCTTCACCGGTCCAGTCGTACGCCATACTCTTACCCTCATTTGCATGCCTGTCGTGACTGCATTCACGAGCGGGTAAATCTGTCTTCAACGTGACGTTACGGCAACCCCTGAAATCTTGGGGCTCTCGATCTGTGGCGGGAGCGTTTGCTTCGGGCGGTTCCGGAAGCGCCCGGCACAATCGGTGCGCCGTCGCCTGGACTGGATCGCCCGCTTCCAGACAGCGCTGAAGTGCTTCCTGCAAGATGCTGCGGGCGCGGTAGGCACTGAGCGGGGCAGGCTGGTTGGCGCAGCGGGCCTGCTCGATGCGCCTGTCGATGGCTCGGATCGCGCGCACCAGGCGTTCGATGGGCGGCAACTCGGGCAGGGGCAGGCGGAAGCGTCGCAATGGCATGTTCATATCCTCGAATCGGCTCCGTCATGGAGCCGCTCAGACCGTAGCGGGCCTGTCGCTTGATCCAAGATACTCGTGATTGCGAGGCGCATTGCGGTGGATGAGTGCTCACCAGCCGACCGAAGATTTGAATCGAATGCCAGATATCGGGCTTCTGCCCGTCTTGCGCCTCGCGTTGTGTTTCTTTTCGAGACGTCGCTCGCGATGCCGGAACCCCGGAGAACAGTTGCGTCCTACCGTGTCAGAAAACAAGGAAGGCGGGAAAATGGAAACGGAACTCGAAATGGAAATCCGCCGGCTGGGCAACGAAGGCGAAAAGGTTGCGCCTGACGATGCCGACATTGCCGATCTGGCATTGCGTCTTCACGCACGGTTTCCCCAGTATGCAAAGACCGAGGTCATCGCCGCACTCGAGAGCGAATGGCGCCGCCGCGGCCTCACCTGGAAAGCGGCCTAAGGGTGGCCGGCCGATCGCGGTGGAGGTCTGTCACCCGGTTATGCGCTTCAATACGCGGTCCAGCGCCAGCCTTAAGGCATCCGAGCCACCCTCGACATCGAAGTCCCGGAAGACCTGTTCGTTGAGGCCGCCCTTGGTCGCAAACTCATGGCTCATGTCCATGAAATCGACGTGCTTGTGGTCGCGCAGCGCGGTGTTCGAGAGGCCGGCGAAGAGAGGCGCGAGATAGGCACGGGCTTTTTCTTCCGGCAGGCCATTTTCCGAGAGCCATTGCGCCGTGCGGTCCATGATGCCGAAATAGGTGGCCATCAGGGCGCTTGCGGCGGCAAGCAGGTCGTACTCCGCTTTGGTTTCGCATTCGACGGCATCGCCGAGCACGTTGAAGATGGCGGCCGTGTCGGCGTCGGTTGGGTAGATGGCGGTGACGCCCTTGCGGTGGGCGACGAAGGGCAGAGGAACTGCCTGCGAAAGAAGCACATCCGCGCCGATCCAGTCGAGCAGCGCCTCACGACCCGTCGCTGCGATGACGCTGATCACACGCTGTCCATCTCGGAACCGCAGGGGGCGGATGACTTCCTCGGCAATCTGCGGGCGGATTGCCAGCATCACCGTGTCGCAGCCGTCGACGATCGCCTGGTTGTCGCTTGAGACGAGAACTTGCGGAAAGTCGGCCGCGAGTGCTGCCGAAATATCTGCACTGCGCTGCGAGACCAGGATGTGCGGCACGGCCGTAGGCTTTGCGAGCAGGCCACGCACCATGGCGTCGGTGATGGCGCCGGTGCCGATGAAACCGATTTTCTGGGGCAGGGACATGATCATTCCGCGGCAGCAAGGGGACCGAAGGAGACGTCGGTCGTGTAGTTTTCACGCAGGAACGCGATGAAGTTGTCCTGAAACTGCCGCGTATGGGCGTGCGCCAGTTCGTCGGCGAGATCAACGTTCTTGAGGCGGATCGCCTCCAGCATCAATTCGTGCTCGTCGGTCAGGAGATAGCCGTCGCCGGTGCGCTCCAGATACTCGAAATGCAGGTGCAGCATGCGCTGGCCCTGGTTGAGCAGCCGTTCGTAGAACGAGGCGAGATAGGCGTTCTTGCCGGCATAGGCGACAGCCATGTGGAACTGCTTGTTGGCTTCCGACATCCTGAGGTGCTGACCGGTCTTCACCGCCGTCTCGAACTCTTTCTGGCGCTTGGCGATGATCTTCAGGTCGGCCTCGGTGCGCAGTGCCGCGGCAAGGCGGGTGTTCATGCGCTGGGCGACATCGAGGGCTTCGACATATTTCGGAAAGCTCGCCACTTCGATAGGCGCGACGATGGTGCTGCGGTTCGACAGCGTGATCACCAGTTCTTCACCGGCAAGCCGGATCAGCGCTTCGCGGATCGGTGAGCGCGACATGTCGAAGCGCTCGGCCAGCGTCGTTTCGTCGAGCAGCTGGCCGGGGGGCAGCGTGAGCGCCAGGATTTCGTTGCGCAGCGTGTCGTACACGCTTTTCGAGCCCATGCCGCGCACGCGTTTCGATTCAATTTCCTCAGACACTTACGTCCCTTTCCGCATTTCATGGCCATTGGGCCAGAAAATCCGCGTCGCAGCAATCTTAAAATTTCCGCTTGACTTTGTCGACACGGTGGCGACATAAATTAATCAGTCGACACGGAGCCGACAGAAAAAGACCGCAAGAACGGCCAAAGCCGACGGGTGGAACCGCGCGTCTTACGCGCTCAAAAATGGGAAGATGCACATGCTTTCGAACGTGATGACGTCCGCTCTGCGGACCACGGCCGCGCTCGCCTTGTTGGCGGGTCTTTCTGCTACGGCCGCATTGGCCCAGGAGACGGAGGGATACTGGCAGGGTGTCCAGAAGAACGGCACGCTGCGCTGCGGCGCGGCTGTTGCCCCGCCTTACATCATGCGGGATCCGGCAAGCGGCGAATATTCCGGCTTCTTCGCCGATCTGTGCCGTGAATTCGCCGATGTCCTGAAGGTGAAACCCGAATTCGTCGACACGACCTGGGACAATATCGTCGCAGGCCTTCAGGCCGGAAAGTGGGATGTTTCCCTGGCGCTGAACCGGACGCCTGCCCGCGCCATGGCCGTGCAGTTCTCCATTCCTGCGATGGAGTACCAGATCTCGCTTGCCTACAACAAGGAGAACCCGAAGGTCCCGGCCGGCGCAGCTTCAGTTGCCGACATCGACAAGGCCGACGTGACGCTCGCCGTCATGTCCGGCACCGCGCAGGACAAGGCGATCTCGGCAGCCGTCAAGAACGCGACGATCCTGCGCCTGCCCGGCAATGACGAGACGCGCCTTGCCGTCGTCTCACGCCGTGCGGATATCCTTGTCGATGCCTCCGACACGAACCAGCTCTTCACGCAGTCGAACCCGGACTGGGCCGTCGCGCTCAATCCGACGCCCGCACTCGCCAAGCAGGGCGTCGCCTTCGGTCTGCCGCACCAGCTGTCGGCGTCCGACGTCGAGGTGGTCAACATCTTCCTTGAGGAGCGTGTTGCCACGGGCCATGTGGACGCGCTGATCAAGAAGGCCGTCGACGACGTTCTCAAGGCTTCCAAGTGATCGATCGGGAAGCCGGGTTTTCTCGGCTTCCCGCCAACGTCCAGGCTGGAGACCCCGCATGACCTCCGCATCCGCTCCCCTTGTCGCCATCCGCGCGCTGCACAAGAGCTACGGTCCGCATATCCAGGTGCTGAAGGGTCTCGATATCGAGATGAAGCCCGGTGAACGCGTCGTCGTCATCGGCCCCTCGGGCGGCGGCAAGTCGACGCTCCTGCGCGTGATGATGGGCCTTGAAAAGATCGACAGCGGCGCTGTCACCTTCGGCGGAAAGCCGTACATATCCTCTGCCGGCCCCGACGCGAAAACGGTCATCGATACCGAGGTGCGCCGCTCCATCGGCATGGTGTTCCAGCACTACACATTGTTTCCGCATCTCAGCGTCATCCAGAACCTCGTGCTCGCCCCCTGCAAGGTCCGCGGCGAGAAGAAGGCGAGCGCGATGCGGCGGGCGCAGGCGCTGCTGGAGCGCTTCGGCCTCGGCGCCAAGGCGAATGCTTTCCCAGCCCAGCTTTCGGGTGGCCAGAAGCAGCGCGTCGCCATCGCCCGCGCGCTGATGCTCGATCCGAAACTGATGCTGTTCGACGAAGTGACCTCGGCGCTCGACCCGGAGCTGGTGGCGGAGGTCGAGCAGGTAATCCTTCAGCTCGCCAACCAGAACATGCCGATGATGATCGTCACCCACGACATGTGGTTTGCGCGGAACATCGCCTCGCGCGTCATCTTCTGCGCCGGCGGCGTCGTGGTCGAGGACGGCCCGCCGGAACAGGTGTTGGGCGCTCCACGGGAGGAGCGCACCCGCGAGTTCATCGACCGTGTCTTCCACATCAAGCAATAGGGGCGGGCGGTGAACTATACGTTCGATTTCAATGCCGTCTCGCTCGGTCCCTTGATCGAAGGGCTCGTCGTCACCGTGCAACTGACGATCGCGGCCAATCTCATCGGCGTGATCCTTGGCTTTCCGTTGGCGCTTCTTCTGATGAGCCGCCTGGCCGTCATCCGCTGGCCGGCGACGCTTTTCGTCGAATTCTTCCGCTGCACGCCGGCGATCGTGCAGATCGTGTGGTTCTTCTACTGCGTGCCGATGCTGTTCAACGTCTTCCTCGGGTCGGTAACGATGGGTATCCTGGCGCTCGGCCTCAACCTCATGGCCTTCAACGCGGAGGCCTACCGCGCCGCCATCCAGGCCGTGCCGCGCGAACAGATCGACGCTGGTATCGCGCTCGGCCTCAATCCGCTGCAGCGCGTGTTTCATATCGTGCTGCCGAGTGCGCTGCGCGCCTCCGTTCCGGTACTTTTGACCAACGGCATCGTCATCTTCCAGCAGAGCGCGCTGGTCGCCATCGTGGCCGTACAGGACCTGATGTATCAGGCCAAGACGCTTGCGACCGAAACCTACCGGCCGATCGAGACCTTCACCATCGCCGCGCTCATCTACTTTGCCGTATCGTTCCCCGTCTCGCAGGTCGTCGGCTGGCTTGAACGCCGCCGCCAGATCCTGACGAGCTAGGAGAAAAGCCATGTCGCTCGACTTCTCCGTACTTCTGCGCTTCCAGGAGGCGCTTGCGCTGGGCCTCTGGACAACGGTCAAGCTGACGCTGATCTGCATCGTGCTCGGCTGCTCGCTCGGTTTCCTCGTCGGCCTTGCCCGCACCGCGCCGAACGCCATCGTGCGCGGGATCGCCAGTGTCTATGTCGAGTTCTTCCGCGGCACGCCGGTGCTGATCCAGCTGTTCTGGATCTTCTTCTGCCTGCCGCTGATCCTCGGTATCGAGCTGTCGAACCTTGCCTCCGGCGTCATTGCGCTGACGCTCTATATGGGCGCCATCACCAGCGAGACCTTTCGCGCGTCGCTGAAATCCGTCGGTCGCGAGCAGATGGACGCCTGCATCGCGCTCGGCCTGCCGCGCCGGGTTCAGGTCATGAATGTGATCCTGCCCCTGGCGGTGCTGCGTGCCGTCCCGACGCTGCTGTCAAACTGCGTCAGCCTGTTCAAGGAAAGCGCGCTGGTTTCGGCCGTCGGAATGGCCGACCTGATGTTCGTCGGCCAGAACATTTCCAACAACACGGCCCGTCCCGTCGAGGTCTTGACCGTCGTCGCGCTCATCTACTTCGCCATCGCCTTTCCGCTGACGCGCGCCGTCACGCTCGTCGAAGGCCGTATCCTCAAGAAACTCGCCATCTAGGAGAAAAACCATGAAACTGTCCGGCGTCATGCCTGCCCTCGTCACCCCCTTCGACGCCAACAACCGCGTCGACTTCAAGGCTTTCGAAAAGCACCTCACCGGTCTGCGCGCCGCCGGTGTCACCGGCTGGGTGCCGATGGGGTCGACCGGAGAATACTTTTCGCTCTCGAACGAGGAGCGCGAGGACGTGCTGACATTCGTCAGGGATTTCGCCATCGAAGGTGAAGCGCTGATCGCCGGCACTAACGCGCCCGCCACCCGCGAAGTCATCGAGAACACACTGCGCGCCAAGGAAATCGGCTACGACACCGTCCTGCTCGCCACGCCCTTCTACACGCGCCCCACGCAGGACGAACTGCTGGCGCACTATCGCGCGGTGCTCGATGCGACCGACATCAACCTCATCCTGTACAACTATCCGCCGAAAGACGGCATCGAGATCGGCTTCGACCTGATGGATGCGCTCGCCGACGATCCGCGTGTTATCGGCATCAAGGAAAGCTCGGGCGTGCTGCAGCGCGCGGTCGATATCCATGCGCGCTACAAGGGGCGCATCGATCTCATTTCGGGCTCGGACGATATTGCACTCGACTTCATGTTCTGGGGAGCTGACTGCTGGATCTGCGGTCCGGCGAATTGCATGGCCGCCGCCTGCGTCGATCTCGACCGCACCTTCCGCTCGGGCGACCTCGCCGCGGCGCGCGAGAAGATGACGGTGCTCTACCGTGCGATGAACATCCTCGAAAGCGGCAAGTTCGTGCAGAAGATCAAGTATGGCTGCGAGCTGCAGGGCGCTCCTGTCGGCACCTGCCGTGCACCGCTGGGGGAGCTCACCGAGCAGGAAAAGGCGGATTTTCGCGCGGCTATCGCGCCGGTCCTCAATTGATACAACCCGGACCGGAGGCTTGTGCCTCCGGTACTTTTCCAGGAGCACACTCCCGTGTCATCCATCGCGGTCATCGGCGCCGGCGTCATCGGCACCACCATCGCCTACGCGCTTCAGCGCCGCGGTTTTGCCGTGACGCTGATCGACCGCGATACGCCCGGCAAGGGCGCTTCCTATGGCAACATGGCGAGCATAGCGGTAACCGAGTTCATGCCGGCCTCGCGACCGGGCGTCTGGGCTCACATGCCGAAATGGCTGCTCGACCCCGAAGGGCCCGTGCGCATCCGTCCAGCCTACATGCCGAAGCTGGTGCCGTGGTTTCTGCGTTTCCTTGCCGCCAGCCGTCCGTCGAAGCTGCGCGAACTGGAAGCGGCCGGCGCGGCCCTCTGCGGGCGCGTCCATGAGGATCTCGATGCGCTGCTGCGGGAAACCGGCCTGACCCACATGCTGAGCGCCGAAGGCTGCCTCAGCCTCTATGCCGACGAGGCGGAGTTCCGTGCCGACCGCGCGCATATCGAGATCCTCGAGCGTTTCGGCTTCCGTCACGACATAATCGGCGGCCATGCCATCCACGATCTCGAGCCGGCCTTGACGACGAAGATCGCCAAGGCCGTGCTCTTCCCCGACAATCGCTCCATCGCCGATCCTTACCGGTTGGTGACGGCGCTTGCGGACCGGTTCCAGGCGCTGGGTGGCACCATCCAGACCGGCGATGTCGTCGGATTTGAACAGCAGGAAACCGGTGTTTCGGCGTTGCGGCTTGCCGATGGCCGGCGCCTTGCCGCCGATCGCATCGTGCTCGCGGCCGGTGCCTTCACCGGGCGCCTCTCCAGATTGCTCGGCGAACCCATCCCGCTTGAAACCGAGCGCGGCTATCACACGCAGATCCTGTCGCCGGGCATTTCCATGCGCCATTCGATCATCTGGCCCGCTCGCGCCTTCATGGTGACGCCGACGGCCGGTGGCATCCGCGTCGGGGGCACGGTGGAGATGGCTGGCCTGGATGCTTCGCCGGACTATCGCCGCGCCAAGGTGCTTGTGAAGCGTGCGAAGGAAGCGCTGCCCGATTTGGAGGTCGAAGACATCAGCGAATGGATGGGACACCGACCGGCGCTTCCGGACACGGTGCCGGTCATCGGCCCCTCGGCCAAGCGGAAAAACGTCTTCTACGCCACCGGTCACGGCCATCTCGGTCTCACCTATGCCGCGACGACGGGCCGGCTGATGGCCGATCTCGTGACGGGTGCAACCCCGCCCATCGATCTCAAACCCTACCGTATCGACCGTTTCTGAAAGGCTTATCCATGCGAAGCGAACTCTATATCGACGGATCGTGGAAAACCGCGTCCGACGGCAAGACCTTCGAGGTTGTCAACCCGGCGACGGAAGAGGTCGTCCACCATATCGCCGCCGCCACGGCGGAGGACGTCGATCTGGCCGTGAAAGCCGCCCGCCGCGCCTTCGACACCGGCGGCTGGCCGAAGATGTCCGGTGCCGAGCGGGCCCGCTATCTGCGCGCCATAGCGGCGGGCATCCGTGCCCGCCAGGCCGAGATCGCCCGTCTCGAAACGATCGACAACGGAAAACCCTTTCCCGAGGCCGACTGGGACATCGCCGATGCCGCCGGTTGCTTCGACTTCTATGCGGGTCTTGCCGAACAGCTCGACAGCAACCCGGAAGAGCCGATTGCGCTGGCCGACGGACGTTTCACCTCCAAGGCCGTCAGGGAACCGATCGGCGTCGCCGGTGCGATCATTCCCTGGAATTATCCGCTGCTGATGGCGTCTTGGAAGGTGGCTCCGGCACTCGCCGCCGGCTGCACCGTCGTGCTGAAGCCCGCGGAGGTCACCTCGCTGACCGCGTTGGAGCTCGCCGCCATCGCCGACGAGGCCGGCCTGCCGCGGGGTGTGCTCAACATCGTCACCGGTGCGGGTTCCGTCGCCGGTCAGGCGATCATCGACCACGGGCAGGTGGACAAGCTGGCCTTCACCGGTTCAGGTCCGGTCGGTTCGAAGATCATGGCCGCGGCTGCCCGCGACATCAAGCGCATCAGCCTCGAACTCGGCGGCAAGTCGCCCTTCGTGGTCTTCGATGATAGCGACATCGAAAAGGCCGTAGAGTGGATCCTGTTCGGCATCTTCTGGAACCAGGGCCAGGTCTGCTCGGCAACCTCGCGGGTACTGGTGCAGGAGGGGATCTACGCGCCGCTGCTGAAGCGATTGGTCGAGGAAACCAACCGTATCCGCATCGGGAACGGTCTGGAAGAGGGCGTGCTGTTGGGGCCGCTTGGCTCGAAGAAGCAATACGAGCAGGTCGTGGCGGCCATCGAGGCTGCGACGGCAGCGGGAGCAACGCTCGCCTGCGGTGGCACACGGCCGGAGGGTTTCGAAAAAGGCTATTATCTGCGCCCGACCGTTCTCACCGACGTGCCGCTCTACAGTGCGGCATGGGTGGAGGAAATCTTCGGTCCGGTCGTCTGCGTCAGGTCTTTCAAGACGGAAGACGAAGCCGTCGAACTCGCCAATGATTCCCGCTTCGGCCTCGCCGCCGCCGTCATGTCGAAGGATGACGCCCGGGCCGAGCGCGTTGCAAAAGCGTTCCGCGCCGGCATCGTCTGGATCAATTGCTCGCAGCCGACATTCACCGAGGCCCCCTGGGGCGGCTACAAGCAGTCCGGCATCGGCCGCGAACTCGGCCGTTGGGGGCTCGATAACTATCTCGAGACCAAGCAGATCACAAAATATGTGAGCGAAGATCCCTGGGGCTGGTATATCAAATAGGAGGCGGCGCCATGCGCTTCGAAAAATCCCTCGATCTCCTGCTTGTCCATTGCCAGGGCGAGCTTGGTCATGTGCTGGTCGGTGGCGCACCGGATATTCCCGGCGCGACCATGCTCGACAAGATGAACCACATCAACACCGTTGACGACAGCCTGCGCCGCTTCGTCACCTTCGAGCCACGCGCCCACGTCGCCCAGTCGGTGAACCTCGTCGTCGCACCGACACGGCCGGATGCGGACGCGGGCTTCATCGTGCTCCAGGCCGACCGGGCACATCCGATGTCCGGCAGCAATTGCATCTGCGTCGTCACGGCGCTTCTCGAAAGCGGCCGTGTTACGATGCGGGAGCCTGAGACGCTGGTCCGCCTCGATACGCCGGCGGGCCTCGTGGTGGCGCGGGCGCGTTGCGACGCCGGACGCTGCCTTTCCGTCAGTCTCGACAACGTGCCGAGCTTTGCGGAGCTGCTGGATCACGAGATCGATACACCCTGGGGGCACATCAAGGTCGATATCGCCTTTGGCGGCGTCTACTATGCATTGGTTGATGTCGGCCAGCTCGGTCTTGCCATCAGGCCCGAAAATGCCCGGCTGCTCGCCGAGGCCGGTATCGAACTGAAGCGATTGCTTGCCGAGCAGGTGACGGTGCGACATCCGACGCTGCCCGGCGTCGATGAGATCGCCTATGTCATGTTCCGCGATCGCGAGCCGGATGGTGCCGTGCGGACGTGCACCACGCTCCCGCCCGGTCGGGTCGACCGGTCGCCTTGTGGCACCGGCAGTTCCGCAAACCTCGCTACGCTCTTTGCGCGGGGAGAGGTTTCGGTGGGCGACGTCCGTACGTCGCGCTCTATCATCGGCGGCGAGTTTCTCGCTGAAGTCATCGGCGATACGGAGGTCGGCGGACGCCGCGCCGTGTTGCCGCGGATCACGGGGCGCGGTTGTGTCTATGGTCGGACGGAACTGCGTCTTGATCCGGACGACCCGTTCGCCCGCGGCTTTGCGCTGTCGGATACGTGGGGCCCGCAGGTCGATCTTCTGAGGTAGCAAACATGGACAAGCCATTGCAGGGGCAGACCATTCTCGTCACCGGCGCTTCGGGCGGCATCGGTGCTGCTATTGTCGAGCGTCTGGCGTGGGAGGGCGCGCGGCCGATCATTCACTATGGGCGCGACGCAAGCAGCGCAGAGGCGCTTCTTGCCCGCATCGGCGGCAACGGGATGCTGGCGCAGGCCGACCTTTCTACGCCGGATGGCCCCTTCGCGCTGTGGCGGAAGGCACTCGGCACGGCAGGCCGCATCCACGGTCTCGTCAACAATGCCGGCATTCGCACGGACATTTCGGTCGAGGCGTCGCCGGAGGACTGGAAGGCCGCGTGGCAGCGGGAGTTCCAGGTCAATGTCTTCGCCGCTGCCGATCTCTGCAAGGAAGCCGTCCGTCATTTCACGGCCGAGGGTGGTGGTCGCATCGTTAACATGGCGAGCCGTGCCGGCCAGCGCGGCTATGCGGCCGATGCCATGCCCTATGGCGCGAGCAAGGCGGCACTGGTCAATCTGACCAAATCCATCGCCCGCAGTTTCGGTGCCGAGGGGGTCACGGCCATCGCCATCGCACCCGGCTGGGTGCGCACCGATATGGCCGAAGATTTTATCGCTACCCATGGCAAGCAAGCGGCCGTCGCCGATATTCCGATCGGTAAAATGGCGTCACCCGCCGAGGTGGCGGAGCTCGTCGCCTTCGTGTTGCGTCCGTCCCAGGCCTCGCTGAACGGCGCGACGCTCGACGTCAATGGCGGCAGCTATATCCGGTAGTCCAGGGAGGATTTCATGAAGCGTTTCGAAAACAAGGTCGCGATCGTTACGGGTGCTGGCGGCGGCATCGGCTCGGCCATCGCACGGCGGCTTGCCTCAGAGGGCGCGTTGGTGGTGGTGACCGATGTCAATGTGGAGGCTGCGGCGGTCGTGGTTCGCAGCATCGAGGCCGAGAGCGGCCGGGCGGCGGTAATCGCCGCCGATATCGCGAAGAAGGATGCCTGCCTTTCCCTCATCGAACAGGCCTTCGCGCTGGAGGGCCGCATCGACGTGCTGGTCAACAATGCCGGCATCAACCGGCGCGGCAACCTGCTCTCGTTGTCGGACGAGGACTGGGAGATCAGCTTCACCGTCAATCTGGACTCGATGTTCCATCTGTGCCGCGCGGTGTTGCCCCATATGATTGCAGCGGGCGGCGGTGCCATCGTCAACACCGCCTCGCAATGGGGACTCTACCCGGCGCCGAATCATATCGCCTACAACACGACCAAGGCTGCCGTCGCCGCCTTCACGCAGAACCTTGCCCGCGACTATGCGCCGGGCAGGGTGCGCGTCAACGCGGTCTGCCCCGGCGAAATCCATACGCCGATGCTGGAGGCTGGCGTCAAGCGCGCCGGCCGCACCATTGCTGATCTCGACAAGCTCGTTCCCTACGGCCGCATCGGCAAGCCGGAGGAGGTTGCCGCCCTCGTCGCCTTCCTCGCTTCGGAGGAGGCGGCGTTCATGTGCGGGTCGCTGGTGGAGATAACCGGCGCGCAGGCTGTCGCCTGACACGGGGCGTGATGGTTTTTGCGGTCTCCAACGCGCGTGGCGCGGCGACGTTCGGGGCGTTAGCCGCGCGGCCGGCGCTGCGCGACCAGCATGCCGGCCATGATGAGCACGACCCCGAGGCTCGAAAGCCAGAGCGACAGTTTTCCCGATTGCAGAAGGTCGATCGCAAGGCCGCAGACCATCTGCCCGCCGATGATGAGGAGGGCGGTGTTTACGGCGCCGATGCGCGCGACGAGCCAGCTGCTGAGTGCCACGAAGACGACGCCGATCGGGCCGCCGATATAGGCGTACCACGGTGCATCTGCCGCACTTGCTGGCCACAGGTCGCCGACGACCAGTCCAAGCACGGTGAGGGCGGCGAAACCGACCAGGTGGTTCCAGAAGGAGGCGATCAGCGGGGAAGTCGAAAGGCTGAGCCGGCCATTGAGCTGGCGGCTGAGACCGACGAAAAGGCCAGCGGCGCAGGCGATCAGGATGAACGGGCTCATCAGGCGAGGTTCCCGGCAAGAAGGATGAGCAGACTGCCGGCCAGAACGAGGGCGAGCGCTGCGAAATCACGGAGAGAAATGCGCCGCCGCGGCAGACCGAACAGGCCCCAGCCATCGGCGATCAGGCCGAAGAGCAGCTGGCCGGCAAGCCCGAGCGCAAGCGTGCCGGGTAGGCCGGCGGGCGAGTTGACGGCCATGGAGGAGAGCA
Organism: Shinella curvata; assembly: GCF_022899935.1. GTDB lineage: Bacteria > Pseudomonadota > Alphaproteobacteria > Rhizobiales > Rhizobiaceae > Shinella > Shinella curvata. The sequence continues at coordinate 186,609 of NZ_JALJCJ010000006.1, read as the reverse complement.
TGACTGTTGCCGCACCCGAGACCCCGCCGAGATAGGCCCAGAGCGGCGCGGGCGGCCGCGGCTCGAAAGGCTTTGGGCGACGGGGCAGCACGAGGAGAAACAGCAGCGCGGCGACCGTTCCCGTCGCATGGGCGGTCCAGGAGGAAAACAGCGAATTGCCGTACTGGGCGAGCGCACCGTTGAACTGCACCATCAGCGCCAGCAGGCCGCCGGTGCCGAAGGCTATGAGGAAGCCGAGCGGGTGGGCATGGTTCTGGGGCGTGGAATGCATCATCGGCCTCCTGATGGTGCCGACCCGATCGTCCGCACCTCCCGGCTCCTGTCAGCAAAGCGGCCGAAGATCAAGCCGGCTCTTCGCTAAAGGCGGCCATAGGCGCCGCCCGCGCCGGATATGGCCGCGAGGAAGCTTGCAAGGCCGGCCGAGCGCAGGGGGAGATAGGATTTTCCCTGCTCGCGGCACAGGCGCTTCACGAGGCCGACGGCCGCGTGGCTGATGTGATCGACCGGGAAAAGGATGGTCGCCGCCTGTCCGACAAGGGCGGGCAGCAGCGTCGTGCTGTCCTCCATGCCGCCGTCATGCAGAAGGAGATCGACATTCCGGTTTTCCGCACAGGCCCTGAGGTGATCGAACAGGTTGCGCCGGCCGCCGACATAGAGCACGGGGCCGCTTTGTTGGGGGATGACGTGTTTGGCGCCGTGACCATCCTCGGCGGCGATGATGGCTTCGAGCGTCTCGTTCTCGCGCAGGATCGAGTGTGACAGATCCTGCAACTGTTCGAGTTCCCGTTGCAGCGCGCCGTAGCGGTCCTCGGTTTCTTTCAGGCGCCGGGCGAGCAGGCCGGCGCGCGTATCCTCGGTATCGGCACGGCCGGGGAGGGCGATGTCTTCACTACGGGGGCGCTGGGCATGGGCCGCCAGCGCTTCTGCGTTGACGGCGCGCTCTTCCATCTGGCGGAGACGCTGCTGCAAGGCGATGCGCTCCTCGGCGGCGGCCTTCAGACGCATTTCCTGCCGGGCAGTCTTGTCCCGCTCGATGCCCAATTCCTTTTCCAATTGGGTGAGGCGGGCGATATCGAGGCGGCTGGCGCTGCCGACGAGATGCGAGAGCATGTGCACCTCGCCAAAAATGTCGCGCACGAGGGCGGGCGGCGTGGCCGGGTGGCTCATCAGCGCCCAGTAGGGGCCGGCAATGTCGCCACGGTCGAAGCTTTCGCGCCAGATGCACCGGAGTGCGGCCTCGTCCGCCTGCCGGGGAATGCGCTTGATGGCGGCTTCATGGCGCTTGTCGAGCGCCTTGTTGAGCAGTTTCGCCGCCTGGTCGCGCTGACCGGCAAGGCGCACGCCGCGGCCATGCAGGCTGTGATCGGTCGCTGTCTTCGCGTCCTCCTGGCCGGCCTTGAGCAGGATCTGGCGCAGTTCGCCGTTCGTCAGACAGGTGCCGATGATCGAGCAATGGAAGGTCGTGGGAATGTCCCAGGTCTTCAGACGCTGTGCCCCGGTCTTCTCTCCGATGACCTGCGCCTGACGGCTGGCGGGCGGAACAAGCAGCGAAACAGACGCGGCGGGTGGCAGAAGACGGGGCTGGGTCGGCATGGCGTATCCTTTTAACGTTATATCTCATGAAATATAACGATTGGGAAGAGCATGCGGCTACCGCGCAGGGCATTCGCCTTCGCCACCGGGACCTAGAGGAAGAGGTGCACGATCAGCGAGGTCAGGACAGCATTGAGGCCCATGGCTATGCCGGAAAACAGCCCCGCGACCGGATCGACGGAATAGGCGCGCGCCGTGCCGATGCCATGCGAGGCAAGACCGACGGCGAAGCCGCGGGCGCTGTAATCCTTGATGCGCATCGCATTCATCATCGGCGTGACGATGATGGCGCCGCAGATGCCGGTGAGCACGACGACGGCGGCAGTCAGTGCCGGGTCGCCGTTGAGGCCGGAGGAGATGGCCATGGCGACGGCCGCCGTGGTGGATTTCGGCGCGAGCGAGGCGACGACGGACGAGGAGAAACCGAAGAGATGCGCGAAGAACACCGTCGCGCCGACCGCGGTGAGGCTGCCGGCGATGAGGGCGGCCAGCATCGGCACGAGGTTGCTCTTCACCAACGAGAGCTTTTCGTAAAGCGGAATGCCGAGCGCAACGGTGGCCGGCCCGAGCAGGAAATGGATGAACTGCGCACCTTCGAAATAGGTCTTGTAATCGATGCCGGCGAGGCAGAGCACGATGGCGATGACGGCGATCGTCAGCATGATCGGGTTGAGCAGCGGATTGCCGGGACGCAGGCTCGCAATGGCGGTCGCGGCAAGCCAGACGACCAGCGTCCCCGTCAGCCAGAGCAGGGGGGAGGTGGCGAGATAGACCCAGAGTGCACTATTCATCGGCATAGCCTCCCGAAAGGCGCTTCACCAGGATGAACACCCAGACGGTCACCGTCAGCGTGATCACCGTCGACAGCAACACGATGGCGAGCAGCGCAAAACCCCGGTCGCGGATAAGATCGAGATGCTGGATGATGCCCACACCGGCCGGCACGAAGAGAATGCCGAGATTGGCGAGGATGGACCGCGACGTCTCCAGGGTCCGTTGATGCGCCGGCTCGAGCGTCTTCACGCCGCCCGTCAGCTTCAGCACCACGGCGATCATCGCCATGCCGATCACCGGACCCGGCACGAAGCCGCCGAGAAAGTAGGCCGCCACTTCGCCGATCAATTGAAAGACCAGCAGGATCGTTATTCCGACAAGCATGCGTTTCCCCTCGTTCCCTGTGCCCGGCGCGGCAGGGCTCCGGTCCATGGAAGGAGTAAAGGCGTTTTGCCGTGAAATCCATGGTGCTCGGACGGCTGTTTTTCATGGATGGGGACGGCTAGAAAGAGGGGTTGTCTTTCCCGTCAATAGTATGATTGACTTACGAAAATGACATCCGGACATCGGATGCCGAAGGTCATCGTCAACGAACGGGGAACGGAAATGAACAGGGAAACGATTTCGAGCCGCATGCGTCCGCTGCTTGCTGGTGCCGCCTTCTCGCTGCTGCTCGTCTCGGGCGGCATGGCGCCGGCTTTCGCCGAAACGCCGGCCGACACACTCGTCCAGGCTTGGGCGATCGACGATACGATCACGCTCGACCCGGCCGAATCCTTCGAACTGTCGCCGGCCGAATTCATCGGCAACGCCTATGACATGCTGGTGCGTCTTGATATCGCCGACACGACCAAGGTCAAGGGCGGCATCGCCGACAGCTGGACCGTCTCCGACGACGGCCTAACCTATACGTTCAAGCTGAAGCCGGGCATCAAGTTCGCTTCCGGCAACCCGGTCACCGCCGAGGATGTCGCCTGGTCCTTCGAGCGCGTCGTCAAGCTCGACAAGAGCCCCGCCTTCATCCTCACCCAGTTCGGCCTGACGGGCGACAATGTCGCGGAAAAAGCCAAAGCCGCCGACGAAAACACCTTCGTCTTCACCGTGGACAAGGCCTATGCGCCGAGCTTCGTGCTGAACTGCCTGACAGCCACCGTCGGTGCCGTCATCGACAAGAAGCTGGTGATGGAGCATGCCGAGGCCAAGACGCCGAGCGACGAATACAAATACGACACCGATTTCGGCTATGGCTGGCTGAAGACCAACTATGCCGGCTCCGGGCCGTTCAAGATCCGCGACTGGCGCGCCAACGAAATCCTCGTGCTGGAGCGCAACGACAATTACTACGGCGAAAAGCCCGCGCTCGCCCGCGTCATCTACCGCCACGTCAAGGAAAGCGCCACGCAGCGCCTGATGCTGGAAGCCGGCGACGTCGACATCGCGCGCAATCTGGAGCCGGGCGATCTCGACGCCGTTTCCAAGAACGCCGATCTGGCGACGACCAGCGCGCCGAAGGGCACGGTCTATTATATCAGCCTCAACCAGAAGAACGCCAACCTCGCCAAGCCCGAGGTGCGCGAGGCCTTCAAGTATCTCGTCGACTACGACGCGATCGGCTCAACCCTGCTCAAGGGCATCGGCGAAATCCGCCAGACCTACCAGGCCAAGGGCGTGCTCGGCGCGCTGGAGGCCAGCCCCTACAAGTTCGACGTGGCGAAGGCCAAGGAACTGCTGGAAAAGGCCGGCCTGAAGGACGGCTTCTCGGTGACCTTCGACGTGCGCAACACGCAGCCGGTGACGGGCATTGCCGAATCTTTCCAGCAGACCGCCGGCCAGGCCGGCGTGAAGATCGAGATCATTCCCGGTGACGGCAAGCAGACGCTGACCAAGTACCGCGCCCGCAACCACGATATGTATATCGGCCAGTGGGGCATGGACTATTGGGATCCGAACTCCAACGGTGAAGCCTTCACATCCAATCCGGACAATGGCGACGATGCGTCGGTCAAGACGCTCGCCTGGCGCAATGCCTGGGACATTCCGGAGCTGACGGCGCAATCCAAGGCCGCCCTTCTGGAGCGTGACAACGGCAAACGCGCCGAAATGTACCAGAAGCTGCAGCAGGAAGCGCTGGAGACCAGCCCCTTCGTCATGATCTTCCAGCAGATCGAAGCGGCGGGCCTGCGTGGCGCGGTGAAGAACTACAAGCTCGGTCCCTCCATGGACACGAATTTCCTTGCCTCCGTGACCAAGCAGTGAGCTGAAGGACAAGCTCCTTGAGCGCTGTTGCAAGTCAGAAGTCTGCAAGGCGCGCCAAACGGCGCGCCTTTGCGAGGCTGAAATCGGTGGCGGGTTTCCTCGTGGTCGTCGCCACCACCTATCTCGGCCTGCTCGCCGTCACCTTCTTCATCGGCCGCGTGGTGCCGATCGATCCGGTGCTGGCGATCGTCGGCGACCGGGCGCCTGCTCATGTCGTCGAGCGCGTGCGGCTGGAGATGGGGCTGGATCTGCCCTATTACCAGCAGTTCTGGCTTTATATGAAAGGCGTGCTCAGCGGTGATTTCGGCACCTCGGTGCTGACGACCAATCCCGTCATGACCGATATCCGTCGGGTTTTTCCTGCGACGATGGAACTTGCCAGCGTTGGCACGATCATCGGCGCGCTGATCGGCGTTCCGCTTGGCGTGCTCGCCGCTGTCCGGCGCGGCAGTTTCACCGACCAGGTGGTTCGCATCATCGGCCTCGTCGGCTATTCGGTACCGATCTTCTGGCTCGGCCTCTTGGCGCTGCTCGTGTTCTATGCGCGTCTCGGCTGGGTTTCCGGCCCCGGCCGCATCGACGTAGTGTTTGAGTATACGTTCACGCCCGTAACCGGCTTCTTCCTGCTCGACGCGATTCTCAACCGCGACTGGGCGGCCTTCCGGGATATCGTCTCGCACATCATCCTGCCGGCCTCGCTGCTCGGCTATTTCTCGCTCGCCTATATCAGCCGCATGACGCGCTCCTTCATGCTGAACGAACTCGGCCAGGAATATATCGTCGCCGCCCGCGCCAAGGGCCTGTCGGAGACCCGCATCATCTGGGGCCATGCGCTGCGCAATGCGGCGGTGCCGCTGGTGACCGTCATCGCGCTGTCCTATGCCGGCCTGCTCGAAGGCTCGGTGCTGACGGAGACCGTCTTCGCCTGGCCGGGCCTTGGCCTCTACATCACCAATTCCCTGCAAAACGCCGATATGAACGCGGTGCTCGGCGGCACCATCGTCATCGGTTCCGTCTTCATCGCCATCAACCTGCTCTCCGACGTGCTCTACCGCATGCTCGATCCCCGAACGAGGTCCCGATGAGCGAGGCCACCATGACCCGCCGCGAATGGCTCCTGACCGACCGGCCGCAATCGCGCCTGCAGGCGAGACTCGGCCGTGCGTATGTTGCCTGGCGGCGGTTTACCGCCAACAAGCTCGCCGTCATCGGCCTTGTCATCATTCTCGGCCTCGTCTTCCTGGCGATTTTCGCGCCGCTGCTGGCACCCCATTCGCCCTATATCGGCGATCTCGCGAAAGCGCGGCTGCTGGCGCCCGGAGCAGGGCATTGGCTCGGCACGGACGATCAGGGCCGCGACATCCTCTCGCGCCTCATCTACGGTTCGCGGCTGACCTTGCAGGTCGTGCTTTTGGTCGCGGTCATCGCCGCGCCTATCGGCCTCCTCGTCGGCACGGTCGCCGGCTATGCGGGCGGCTGGGTGGACGCGGTGCTGATGCGCATCACCGATATCTTCCTCGCTTTCCCGAAGCTCGTTCTGGCGCTCGCCTTCGTCGCCGCGCTCGGGCCGGGCATCGGCAATGCCATCATCGCCATCGCCATCACCTCGTGGCCGCCCTATGCGCGTATCGCGCGCGCCGAGACGCTGACGGTGCGCAATTCCGATTACATTCAGGCGGTGCAGCTGATGGGCGCATCGCCCTGGCGCATCGTGCTGCGCCATATCATGCCGCTCTGCATTTCCTCGCTCATCGTGCGCGTGACGCTCGACATGGCGGGCATCATCCTTACGGCGGCCGGTCTCGGCTTCCTCGGGCTCGGCGCACAGCCGCCGCTGCCGGAATGGGGTGCGATGATCGCGTCGGGCCGCCGCTTCATCCTCGATCAATGGTGGGTGGCCGCCGCTCCAGGTGTCGCCATCCTCATCGTCAGCCTCGGCTTCAACCTGCTCGGCGACGGCCTGCGCGATGCGCTCGATCCGCGCGGGAGCGGCCAATGAATGCGCTTCTCAACGTCGAAGACCTGCGCGTCACCTTTCCGACGCGCACGGGTGTCATCGAAGCGGTGCGCGGCGTGTCCTTCACGCTCGGCCGCGAACGGCTCGGTATTGTCGGCGAAAGCGGATCCGGCAAGTCGCAGACCGGCCGTGCCATCATGGGCCTCACCGCCGACCACGGCGTCATCGATGCCAAACGGCTGGACTTCAACGGCATCGATCTTCTCACGGCCTCAAAGGCTGAGCGGCGCGCGCTGCGCGGCAAGCGTATCGCCATGATCCTGCAGGATCCGAAATATTCCCTGAACCCGGTCATGACCATCGGCCGGCAGATCGTTGAGACGCTGCGCGCCCACGAGCCGGTCGGCAAGGCCGATGCCCGCAAACGCGCGCTCGACATGCTTGCCGCCGTGCAGATCCGCGATCCCGAACGGGTTTTCGATCTCTACCCGCACGAAGTCTCCGGCGGCATGGGCCAGCGGGCGATGATCGCCATGATGCTGATCGCCGGCCCCGAACTGCTGATCGCCGACGAGCCGACCTCCGCGCTCGACGTGACGGTGCAGCTCGACGTGCTTGATATCCTCAACCGGCTGGTCGCCGAGCGCGGCATGGGGCTGATCTTCATCTCGCATGACCTGCGTCTCGTGTCGTCCTTCTGCGACCGCGTCATCGTCATGTATGCCGGCCGCATCGTCGAGGAGCTGCCGGCGGCAAAACTCTCCGAGGCGCAGCATCCCTATACGCGCGGCCTGCTCAACTGCATGCCTCAGATCGGCGCGGACCGGCACCCGTTGCCGGTGCTCGACCGCAAACCGGAGTGGAGAACATGACGCCGGCTCTCGCCATCGACGGCCTCAGCGTCGAATACGACGACTTCGTGGCGCTCGACGATGTCAGCCTGACGGTCGCGCCGGGCGAATCCTTCGGGCTGGTCGGTGAATCCGGCTCGGGGAAGTCGACGCTGTTGCGCGCCGTTGCCGGCCTTGCGCCCGTCTCCTCCGGCACTATCACCGTCGATGGCCAAAAGCTCGGAGCCAAACGTGACAAGGCTTTCTACCGCAAGGTTCAGATGGTCTTTCAGGACCCCTATGGCTCGCTGCATCCGCGCCAGACGGTGGATCGGCTGCTGCTGGAGCCGCTGGCGATCCATGGTTTCACTGGTACCGAAGGCCGCATCATAAGGGCGCTTGATGAGGTGGGACTGCCCGCGAGTTTCCGCTTCCGATACTCTCATCAGTTGTCCGGCGGCCAGCGCCAGCGCGTGGCGATTGCCCGCGCGCTGATCCTCGAACCCTCCATCCTGCTGCTCGACGAACCGACGTCGGCGCTCGATGCCTCGGTGCAAGCGGAGGTGCTAAACCTGCTCGAACAGCTGCGCGCCACCCGCAACCTCACCTTCGTCATGGTCAGCCACGACCTCGCCGTCGTCACGCATATGTGTGACCGGCTGATGGTCATGCAAAGCGGCCGCACCGTGGAAGAGCTCGCTTCCAGCGACCTCGCCGCCCGCAGGGTGACGCAGGATTATACGCGGGGCCTTCTCACGGCGAGCGCGGGTTTTCGGCGCGATAGTGCTTAAAGCGGTTTGCCGCCGGAGGCCTGCATGCTAGGCAGGCGGCACTTTTTGACCGGATGAAGCCGATGACCGTTTCTTTATACGCCGACGCTATCGCGGAGCTGCGCACCCTGTTTGCAGAGCTGGACCGCAATCCCGACCTCTTCCAGACCTTCGACGTGCGTCTGGAACTGGCGGCTTCCGGCAGTCTCGTCGTCTACGAAACGAAGCGCCGCAAGGGCCAGACGGACAGCCTCTATTACGGCCGGCCGGGTGCGGACGATGCCAATCGCCAGATTTCGCAGGCCGCGGCCTTCGCCGCCATCGACCGCTTTTTCGCGCTCGGCCAGTTCATTGCCCTGACGGGCGAGGGCGGGCAGGCGCTCGATACGCAATACCCGCACTGCGCCGTCAATTTCTCCTATCGTAAGAAGGGGCACCCGGCGGCACGCTCCATGCTGATGGTCTTCGTAGGGTTCAACGACGAGGCGGATGCCGCGGCCTATGTCGCCAAGTCGGAAAACCCCGCGGCCTTCATTTCCCGGCGTCCATATACTTCGGCGAAGGCTTACGAATGGAAGTGACGCGTTAGCGTTCGTTCACGGCGCAAGCCACGCGCCGCGCCAAGTCGCGCCATCCCGATCGAAGGTGCAGCGGATATGGTGTTCCGAGGACAGGTCGAGCCATTCTAGCCGGTTCAGCCTCACCGTCACGAGCGCAAAACGCTTGTAGGGCTCTTCATTCAATGGTTCGCCGGCCTGCAAGGGCTGGCCGTTGTCGTCGAGAATGGATCCCGGCGCATGCGGCGCGCTGAACAGGATCAGCGTTCTCTCCCGAAGCGACTGCCACATCTCCAGCCTTTCCGCTTCATCGTCGCTGATTTCGGCTTCACCGGAAAGGCGCAGCTGAACCGACGCGGCCGGATCGAAGCCGACAAGGGCGACGCGGGGATCGTTGCGGATCTCCTGGATTTTCGGCGAGCGCATGTCGGTGACGAAGGACAGCGCTCCTTTGGTGGCATCGCAGCGCCGCAGCACGATGGTGCGAAGCTGCGGCGCGCCGTCGAGCCCCGCTGTGGCGAGCTGGAGGAAATTGAACGGCGAGCGGCTGGTCGCGGCAGCCCCGAGCTGGTCCCAGATTTTCGCCAGAAGGGTTTCCGTCACGCTTTGCTCCGCTGTATGTGTTTGCGATTTTCTAGCATGCGGTCCGCGTGCTGTCGAAAGAGTTCCTCTTTTCCCATGCGATAGAAAATCTGCTACGAGGGCGAACCACGTTCTCGTTCCGGATTCCCGTCATGGCCGACCGCATCGGAAAACTGCCCTCTCTCAATGGGGTGCGCGTCTTTGAAGTCGTGACGCGGCATCTGAATTTCCGGCTCGCGGCGGAAGAGCTTGGCGTGACGCAGGGCGCGGTGGCGCAGCAGATCCGTGGGCTCGAGGCGGAACTCGGCCTGAAGCTTTTCGAGCGCCACCCAAGAACCCTGGCGATGACAGAAGCGGGGCGCAGCTATGTCGGCAGCATCCGCCGCGCGTTCGAACTGATCTCCGAGGCGACGGAGACCCTGCGGCCCGAGCCGCAGCATCTCACCATCAGCGTCACCCCGACCTTTGCCTCGAAATGGCTGATCCCGCGCCTGCCGGAATTTACCGCAGCGCATCCCGACATTGACCTGCGCATCCTCGCCACGGATAGGATCGCCAATTTCCAGACGGATGCCGTCGATCTTGCCGTGCGCTACGGCCGCCCGCCATTCGGGCCCGGCCTGCAAGCCGATCTGCTCTTCGAACACGTCGTGATCGCGCTCGGCAGTCCGCTGCTCATCGACAAATTCGGCGCGCCGGAATTGCCCGACAATCTCGCCCGATACGCCCTGCTGCACGACGCGCATAATTTCTGGCCGCAGTTCCTGGAGCTTGCCATGGGGCAGGCCGCGCCGGTCATGGCGGCGAAGAACATCCGCTTCAACCAGACCTCGCTCGCGCTGGAGGCCGCGATCGGCGGGCAGGGGCTGGCGCTCGCCAGCAGCTTCTTCATCGAGGAGGATATCGCGGCCGGCCGTCTCGTGCCGCTGTTTGGCACGCAATTGCGGGTCGGGGTGGATTTCTACGTCGTCGCGCCGCGAAAATCCCGGCACGCCGCCTCGGTCCATGCCGTGCGCAACTGGCTTCTACAGGAGAGTGCGGCATTCAAGGGGACTTAAACCGATAGATTTTCTACAGGAAGAACGGTGCATTTTTGTTTGGTCGCGGATGGGGTCGCCGTGCCAGAATGCGGGCAAGCAATCATTCGGGAAAGGATCATCCGATGGCAGAACAGAAGGTCGCATTGATCACCGCCGGCGGCAGCGGCATGGGCGCGGAAGCCGCACGACGGCTGGCGGCGGATGGCTTCAAGATCGGCGTGCTCTCGTCGTCCGGCAAGGGCGAGGCGCTGGCGGCGGAATTCGGCGGCTTCGGCGTCACCGGTTCCAACCAGTCGAACGACGACCTGAAGCGCCTCGTCGATGGCGCCATGGAGCGCTGGGGCCGGGTCGATGCCCTGGTCAACAGCGCTGGCCACGGCCCACGCAAGCAGATCCTCGAACTGACCGACGAAGACTGGCACGCCGGCATCGATGTCTATTTCCTCAATGCCGTGCGCCCGACACGTCTCGTGACGCCGATCATGCAGAAGCAGAAGTCCGGTGTCATCATCAACATCTCCACCGCCTGGGCCTTCGAGCCGAGCGCGATGTTCCCGACCTCGGCCGTCGCCCGCGCCGGCCTTGCCTCGTTCACCAAGATTTTTGCCGACACCTATGCGGCCGACAATATCCGCATGAACAACGTGCTGCCCGGCTGGATCGACAGCCTCCCTGCGACGGAAGAGCGGCGCGATGGCGTGCCGATGAAGCGCTACGGCACGAGCCAGGAAATCGCCGCGACGATCTCATTCCTCGCCTCCGACGGCGCGGCCTATATCACTGGCCAGAACATCCGCGTCGATGGCGGCATCACGCGCGCCATCTGATGCGCTGAGAGGTGACGGCGCCGTGGAGGCGCCGTCATCAAATGTCAGATGGCGGTGAAACCGTTGTCGACGAAGAGATGCGTGCCGCTGACGAATTCCGACTCGTCGCTTGCCAGATAAAGCGCCGCGCGCGCGATATCTTCGGGCTCGCCGATGCGGCCCTGCTGTGCGGCGAGCGCTGCATCCGAGACATCGACGCCGTAGCGGTTCAAGGCTTCTATTTCACGGTTGCCGTGCGGTGTGCGCACGAAACCGGGGCAGACGGCGTTGCAACGGATGTTGCGGTCGCGGAATTCGACGGCGATGGCACGGGCAAACATGTGAACGGCACCCTTTGTCGTGCCGTAGAGCACCTCCATCGGCGTCGCCGCCACGGCCGAAATCGAGGACGTGCAGACGATGGAGCCGCCGCCGCGCGCGATCATGCCCGGCAGCACGGCGCGCGTGACGAGGAACATCGACCGCACATTGATCGCCGTCAGCCGTTCCCACTCCTCAAGTGTTGTTTCGAGGAAGGGTTTCACGATGATCGAACCGGCATGGTTGAACAGTACGTTGGCCGCGCCGTAGTGGTCCTCGACTTTCTTGATGGCGGCGATGACGGCAGCCTCGTCGGAAACGTCGGCCATGAAAGCCTGGGCATCGCCGCCGTTGGCACGGATGTCGGTGGCAGTCTCCTCGGCGGCCGCCAGGTTGTAGTCGACGATCGCGACGCGCGCGCCCTCCCTGGCGAAAAGGCGCGAGGCTGCTCCGCCCATGCCCGTCGCGCCGCCGGAAATGATTGCCGTTTTTCCCTCAAGTCTGCCCGCCATGGTCATCTGTTCCTTCAGGTTCCGGATAGGGCGGTCTTTCTAAGCCGCCGGGATTTAACCCGCGCAGATTCCTCGTCTTCTCGCCGCAGGAGTCAATGGGGCGGCGCAATCGTGTCCCGTTTGGCAAGGATGCCTTGCAACTTTAGGCACTTGTTCAGTATTCTTGCCTAACGTCAGGCAATCATTCCGCATACGGGGACTTCGACGATGACCGTCGTGACGCTGGACCAGGTGGAGCGCCAGAGGGCGCGGGGTTTCCGCTTCCTGCGTTTTTCCCCCGAAATCGAGGCGTGTTTCCGTAAGGAATATGCCGCCGAGCGGGTGCGGCTCGCCGTGATCTGGGGCATTGTCGGCACGCTGATCTACGATCTCGTCTATTTCGGCGACCGGACCATGATGGCGGATGTCTTTTCCGACCTCGTCACGGCACGTTTCTTTATCTTCACGCCTTTCGTAATCGGCTGCATCCTCGCGGTGCGCCGCTGGCCGAACGCGGCTCTTTATGACGGGCTTGCGGTCGCCATTGCCGTGCTCGGCGTCACGCTGCCGATGGCCGTCGCCGTCCATAGCGACAGCCCCTATCTTTTTGTCTACCAGAACGGCAATTCCGCCGCGTTTCTGTTCTTCGTCATCGCGCTCCGGCCGCGCTTCCCCGCGCTTCTCGCCGGCCTTGCGCTGATGTGCGCCTCGCATTTCACCACGACGTCGCTCACCGGCGCTTTCGATGCCGTCACCTATTCGGGCATCATCACCTTCTACGTGACTCTGTCCATCTTCCTCGCGGTGAGCGCCTATTTTCTCGAGCAGAAAGACCGGCAGAATTTTTTGAATCAGCTGCGCGGTGGCCTGCTTTACGAGCAGCTGGAGCACAAGGCCGACCGCGACGAACTGAGCGGTCTCCTCAATCGTCGCTCGCTTTCCCGCGTCCGCGATGCGGTGTGGAGCGGTGCCCCGACCAGCGTCGCGGCGATCCTGCTCGATATCGATCACTTCAAGCGTTTCAACGATGTGCACGGCCATATCGAGGGCGATGCCTGCATCCGTGCCATTTCACAGAGCATTCACGGCGCTGCGGACAAGGGCGCCCATGTGTTCCGCTTCGGTGGTGAGGAAATGCTGGTGCTGTCGGTGGGCCAGTCGTCCTTGCAGGCCCTTGCGCAGGCCGAGCGCATCCGCAAGGCGATCGAAGCCCTCGCCATTCCGCATCGTGGTCTGGAGGATAGCTGCGTGACGGTCAGCCTTGGCGTTGCGCTGGCGTCTCCCACGGAGGTTACCTTAGAGCGCCTTCTGCAGGATGCGGATGCCGCTCTCTATGAAGCCAAGCGCAGCGGACGAAACACGGTGGCGCTGGCCCCGGGACTGGTCCCACCTCTTCGGAAGGATTGGGTCGCGGCCTGACGACCGGATACAACCGTCGCGTTCTAGGGATTTGCGAAACGTTCCGTCTGCAAAACCGATGCGTGGCCGGCGGTCTAGCCTGATTTCCCGTAAAAATTTTATTACTTATTAAGTTAAATACCGCAGCGTCAGGGCATCCAACTGCAACCATCGCCGGTATGGCGGCGAAACAGGATCCACCCCATGGCCTCAACTTCCGCTGCGCGTTCGAAATCATCCCGCTCACTGGCCGTCAAGTTGCTCTCCGTCAGCGCTGTCGCCATTGCCTGCGTTCTGGCGCTGACCTTCCTCGTCGTCATTCTTCAGGTGCGCGAACGCACCGTGGCCATCACACTCAAGCAGGCGGAAGCAGAGGCCGAGGCGACGGCACAGGCGATGAGCGGCAAGATAGACGCGCTTTCCGGCGCCACGCGAAGCCTCGCGGGTCTCATCGAGCGTGGCGTTGCCGCCGGCAAGCTCGACCGGGCCATGATCACGACCATGCTGCCGGCGCAGGTCGAAAAATTCGATCTGGTCTTCGGCGCCTGGATCGTCGATACCGAGCAGGGCCTGGATGGCAAGCTCGGGCCGAAGGATGACGCAGTCCAGGGAACCAATGCGGACGGTGTCTTCACGCCCTACTGGGTCCGTGGAGCAAGCGGTATGGAGCTGATGCGTCCCACCGTCGACCGCAACGCGGAGTATTACCGCCTTGCCGCCACGAGCCAGAAAGGGGCTGCGACTGAGCCCTACGAGGAGCCTTCCGCCAACAATCTCCTGATGATGACTGTCACGCAGCCCATCATCGTCGATGGGCGCCTTGCCGCGGTCACCGGTCTTGACGTCGCCCTCGGTTCACTGGCGGACTCGCTCAAGACGGAACGTCCCTTTGGGGAGGGCCGCGTCTACCTGCTTTCAGGCACCGGCAAATGGCTGGCAGCACCGGATGCATCGCAGGTGATGAAGGAGTATGCGGCCGAAGGCACCGATCAGGTGAAGGCGGCTCTCGGCGATGGCAAGACCGTGACGCTACACGATGTCGTCGGCAGCGATGGCGGCTCGGTCTATCGCGTCGTCTATCCGTTCGACCTGCCGGGTCTCAATGCCCGCTGGGCCGTGGCGGTCGATGTGCCGGTCGCGGCGGTGTCCTCCGTCGTCAATGACCAGACGAAAATCCTCGTGATCGGCGGCGTCTTCATTCTGGCCGCGGTCATCGGGGCGTTGCTGCTGGCGGTGCGCACTTTCGTGCAGCGGCCCATGGCCTCGCTGCTCGGCGACGTCGCGCGCATGTCGGAGGGCCAGCTGGAGCAGCCGGTCGCCGGCCAGGAACGCAGCGACGAGATCGGAAAGGTTGCCGTCGCTCTCGAAGCCTTCCGCCATCGCCTCGACGCTGGCCGCCGCCTCGAGGCCGCCAGCGTCGAACAGCGTGAACTGAGTGAAAACGAGCGGCGGCAGACCGAGGCAGAGCGTGCCCGCGGCGCCGAGGAGCAGCGCAAGGTCGTGGAAGCACTCGGTCGCGGCCTTGCCAATCTCTCCCGCGGCGATCTCACCTGCCGCATCACGGAGGCGTTCCCGTCATCCTATGTGGAACTGCGCGACAACTTCAACGACACGATGGACAGCCTCGAGCACACCATTCTGCAGCTCAACCAGACGGTCCAATCGCTGAATGCCGGTATCGGCGAGATCAGCCGCAGTTCGGACAATCTCTCTCGCCGTACGGAGCAGCAGGCCGCAAGCCTGGAGGAAACCGCTGCTGCCATGAACGAGATCGCCGAGCAGATGCACACCAGCACGCGCAATGCCGGCGAAGCTGCGGCAAAGGTCGACGAGGCCTGTTCGGATGCCGACCGTTCCAACGCCGTCGTGCGCAAGGCGATCACTGCCATGGAAGGTATCGAGGATTCCTCGAAGAAGGTCAGCCAGATCATCGGCGTGATCGACGAGATCGCCTTCCAGACAAATCTTCTGGCGTTGAATGCCGGCGTTGAAGCCGCACGCGCCGGGGAGGCCGGCAAGGGCTTTGCCGTGGTGGCGCAGGAGGTGCGCGAGCTTGCGCAACGCTCCGCCCAGGCGGCCAAGGAGATCAAGACGCTGATCTCCGCTTCCAGCGCGCAGGTTCAGGAAGGGGTTTCGCTCGTCGGCGAGACCGGCGGTGCGCTGACACGCATTGCCGAGCAGATACTCTCGGTCAACAAGCTGATCCAGGATATTTCGGCGTCTTCGCGCGAGCAGTCGTCCGGACTTCAGGAAATCAACGTCGCCGTCAACAATATGGATCAGGTGACGCAGCAGAATGCCGCGATGGTGGAGGAAACCACCGCTGCCGCGAACCTGCTCAACGAGGAGGCGCAGGGTCTGCGCGACATGGTGATGCGTTTCTCCGTCAGCAACGACGGCGTGGTGCAACACCGGCGTGCCGCCGCCTGAGATGAAATCGGTTGTCCTGCGGGTGCCGTCGTGCGCATTCGCGGGGCGAGCGTTTCCGGTCGTTGAAACCTGGCTGAAATACGCGGCACAAATGGTTGAAACCGTCGTCTGGCAAAGTGTCGGCAGATCAAGGAGAGGATCATCCGATGTTTGCAGCCATTCGACCCGTCTTTACCCGCGCCCTCGTCCTGGGCGTTGCCTTGGGTTTCGCCGCGCCCGTCTTCGCGGCAGAGGGCACCAAGCTTTTCAACTTTGTCCGTGAGAACGAGGAGATCGTCGCGGCCCTGACGCCAGAGGATGCGGTGCTCGGCGAGGACGCCGGTGCTATCGGCAAGGCGTTGCACGATCGCGGCACGATGACGGTCTGGCGCTATGCCGTGCGCAAGGCGGAGGATGGCGCGCTGGAGCACGCGCCGCTGGCAAAGATCAGCCTGTCGGCGCAGGGTAATTTGCGGGTCGAACCCTACGCCACGCCGCTGCGCGTGGTGCCTTTGCAGTAAGCCTGCCTGCACCGTCCGTTCGGCGCCTGAAACACAAGCGAAACACTTGCCGGCTAGTCTTCCGTGACCCCGCCACCATTCCGTGGCAAACCCGGTTCTTTCGGGCGCGCCCGGCTTCCCGGAAGGACTGCGCATGAATACACCGTCGGAGTTCCGTGAACTTGAAGCCTATCACGCGGCGGTGGTTCGCACGGCGCTCGACGGCATCGTCGTCATCGACGGTGATGGACTTGTGGTGGATTTCAACCCGGCGGCGGAAGCGATCTTCGGGTACGACAGAAACGCCGTCATCGGCGACCCCATCGCGGACCTGATTATTCCGCCTGAACATCGCGCCGCGCATGAGCACGGTCTTTCCACCTATCTTGCGACAGGCGCCGGTCGTGTGCTCGGCAAGCGGCTGGAATTGCCGGCGATGCTTTCGACGGGGGAGCTGATCCCCATCGAGCTCGCCATCACGGATGTCACGCTCGGCGGCCGGCGATTGTTTGCTGCCCATATCCGCGACCTGCGGGCAGCCCGGCGTGCCGAGGCGGAAATCCGCGAGCAGCGGAACGCGCTCCATCAGAAGGAAAAACTGGCGGCGCTCGGCTCGCTTCTCGCAGGCGTCGCCCATGAACTCAACAATCCCCTGTCGATCATCACCGGGCAGGCGTTGATGATGCGCGAGGCGATGGAAGAGCGAACCGTCGCCGACTGGAACGGTCTCGTGCGCCGCTGCGAGCGCATCTCGACGGCGGCCGACCGTTGTGCGCGCATCGTGCGCAGCTTCCTCGACATGGCGCGGCAGCGTGAGGCGGAACGCACGCCGACGCGGTTGGAGACCGTGGTGAACGAGGCCGTCGAACTTCTTGGCTATACGATGGGTGCCGCCGGCATCACGGTGGAACGCCGCTGGGCGCAGGACTTGCCGGTGCTGGCGCTCGATTCCAGCCAGATCCATCAGGTCGTGCTGAATCTGCTCGTCAACGCCCAGCAGGCGCTGGAGCAGGGGGGCGGTGTGGACCGAAAGATCACGGTTGGTATTGCTGTCGATCGGGCAGAAAGCGCGGTTTCGCTCACCATCGATGACAACGGTCCCGGCGTGCCCGAGGCCATCCGCAGCCGTATCTTCGATCCGTTCTTCACCACCAAGCCGCAGGGGGCGGGCACCGGTATCGGCCTTGCGGTATCGAAAGGGCTTGTCGAGGCTCATGGCGGCAGCCTGATGCTCGGCGACGCGCCCGGCGGTGGAGCACGCTTCATCATCCGGCTCCCTTGTGAAGCGGTGCAGCCGAACGAGGCGGAAAGCGCCCGGCCGGCGGCAAAGGCGGATCGGCCGGCGCCCGACCGACACCTTCTGGTGGTCGATGACGACGTGGCGATCGCCGAACTACTGGCGGAGATTGCCGGACGCCTCGGCTACGCCGTCACCGTCACCCATGGCGGAAACGAGGCGCGGGGCCGGATTACCGCGCGGGGTGGCGAGTTCGACGCGATCCTCTGCGATATCCGTATGCCCGCCGGCGATGGCCCCGGCCTCTACGACTGGCTCCAGGAGAGCCATCCGGCACTGGCCGGGCGGATCGGCTTCGTGACGGGCGACACCCTCGGACCGCTCGCCGGCCGCTTCCTCGCCCGCTCGGGCTGTCCGATGATCGAGAAACCGTTCACGCCCGGCGATATCGAGGCTTTCCTTGACGATCTGACGACGCCGCGCTGAAACAGTTGAAACATGCCGGATCGAGGCCGGAAACCACCGTCGTCTAGAGTGGCGCCATCGAACAACCGCTGGAGCCCGTATCATGGATGACCACAAGATCGCATTGCTTGAAACCACATTCGCCGAGGTCAGGGCCTCGCAGGAAACCGCCGCTGCGCTGTTTTATGAACGGCTCTTCGTCAACGATCCGTCGCTGCGGCGGCTTTTCACGGGGTCCGACATGTCCGCACAGGGTCGCAAGCTGATGGCGGCGCTGGCGCTTGCCGTCAATTCGCTGCGCAAGCTCGATGCGCTCGTGCCCGTGCTGGAGGGCCTTGCCGTCAAGCACGTCACCTATGGCGTCGAGCGTGGCCACTATGAGACGGTGGGCAAGGCGCTGATCGAGACCCTGTCGCTTTCCTTCGGTGAGCGGTTCACCGCCGAGGTCCGCAATGCCTGGACGGAGACGTACCAACTCGTCGCCGCTGTGATGATGCGCGCGGCCTATGAACCCGAGACCGTGCCGGCTTGAAGCCGGCCCGGCGAACGTGCAAACGCTCTAGGTGCCGCGATTGGTGACGAACATGTAGCCGACGCCGCGGATGGTCTTGATGGTCGCCGGCTTGGCGGGATCGGCTTCGATCTTCTTGCGCAGGCGCGTGATGCGAACGTCGATCGATCGGTCGAACGGCTCGTTGTCGCGGTTGTGGGCAAGGTCGAGCAGGCGGTCGCGGCTCAGCACCCGGTTGGGATGCTGGGCCAGCACACGCAGCAGGTCGAACTCCATGGCAGTCAGCGTCTCGCGTGTCCCGCCTTCGAGAATGAGGCAATGACCTTCGAGGTCGAGCTGTGCCCGGCCGAAGGTTACGAGGCCTTTGCCCGCTGCGGGGGCAGACTGGGCGACGGGCTCGGGCGGCTGGTTCGTGCCGCGGCGCAGGACGGCGCGGATGCGGGCCTTTAGCTCGCGCAGGTCGAAGGGTTTGGTCACGTAGTCATCCGCGCCCATTTCCAGCCCAACGACCCGGTCCACCACATCGGTGGCGCCAGTGAGCATGATGATGGGAACGGCGGACCCGGCACGGATGCGCCGGGCGATGGAAAAACCGTCTTCGGCCGGCAGGTTGAGGTCGATGATCAGCAGATCTGCCGGCCGTTCGCACAGCGCGGCATCGAGAGCTGCGCCGCTTGCCACGCCACGCACGGAAAATCCCTGGCCGGCGAGATAGTCCGAGACCATCTCCCGCAGGTCCTCGTCGTCATCGGTGACGATGACGTGGGGCGAAATCGCATGTTCGTTCAAGGGTGTGGCCCGGCGTGTTCTGTTCTTCCTCTAGTTGAACATAGCGCGAAGTATGACGTCTGTCGCGGTCGATCCGCTGGTCTGACAGAGCAAATCCAACCTATTTTTTCCAATAGTGGCGTTGTTGCCGCGACTTGGTTGTGTCGGGCCGGATTTGATAACCAGTGCGCGTGGTGAGCGTAGCGATTGTGCCGGTGACTTTACAAAAGCTGTTTGAGCGTTCGCACCGGAAAGGCGCGAAGGAGGGCTGCATCCAGGGAAACCATGCCGGGACCACGCGCCGCGATGAGCAACAGGCAGGCTGCCCAGGTGCCATGGGTCGGCCAGGCACCGGGATAGACGAAAATCTGGATCACGAGTGTCATCGCGAGCAGAGCCAGCGCGGACAGGCGGCTGGCGAGGCCGATGACGAGCAGCACCGGGAAAAAATGCTCCGCGAAGGCAGCGAGATGTGCGGCGAGCCACGGATCGATCAATGGCAGCTTGTATTCGTTCTCGAAGAGATAGAGCGCATTCTCGGAAAGCATCCAGCCGTCGACCTTGGTCTGTCCGGATTGCCAGAAGACGGCGGCAATCGAGAACCGCGCGATCAATGCAATGAGATCGTTGGGAATGCGCTCGAATGCGGGAAGCCCCAGACAGAAAAGCCGTCGCGGCAGGGATGGGGCGAGGTCAGGCATCGTGTCGGTTTTCATCGCTGGTCCCCTGGCTGAAGGCGGTGAATGCTCCTGAGCGGAGCAGGATCGCAAGGTTGGCTGAAAGATCGAAACGCGCTTCTGCGTGCTGCACGGCGTCTGCTGCGCCGGCAAGATTTACGCCGGCAGCGAGGTGCCGGAAGAAGGCTGCGCCGCCCGGCGGCAGGCCGGACATCTCGACGGTCATGCGCGGACGCACGACAAGGATATCCTCGCCCAGCCAGTCGTCCAATGCCGCGAGCGGCCGGCCACCGCTGTTCATGGCCCAGATGGTTGCAACGGGGTAAGGGGACGAGATGACCGAAAGGGAAGGGTGCGGCTTGAAGATGAGCGTCCGAAGCCGGTGCGGTTCAACATCCGCTAGGGTCCGCGCTTCGAGCGGTACCGCTTCTTCCGCGTGATAGGCACGCCCCCTGGCGACTTCCAGCCGCATCACATCCGGCAGGTAGGCAAGCTCGCGCGCTGGCTCGAAACCGGCGACGAAATCCGGGAAATCATCGCCATAGGCCAAAAGCAGCGGCGAGCGAGGTGGATGGAGCCGAATGAAGGCCTGTGCCATGGCGCGGAAAAAATCCGGCCCGACAATGTTGAGGGCTGCAGGGAAACGGGAGACCAGGGCCTCGGTCAGGCTGGCGATGATATTGTTTCGGTAGACTGAGTAGCGCCGCTCCAGGGCCGTGCCGTTCCATGCCGTAAGGCTGGACGGTGGTGGGGTGGTGGAGAAAAGGCCTATCGCGAAGGCGTTTTGGGTGGCGGCTGACATCGTCATGCTGCCCTCTGTTGCGCGGCGCGATCGAGAATGTGCTGCGCGGCTTCGGCTTCGGCGCGCAGCATCGGCCAGGCGGGCAGATCATTGTCCCACTCGACCAGGCTTGCAACCGGCCCGAGACGGCCGATCACGGTTTCGTAAAGCGCCCAGACGGGATCTTTGACGGGGGTGTCGTGGCTGTCGATCAGAAGGCAGGCGCCGTGGTCGTCGATGGTTTCCGAATGGCCACCCAGGTGAATTTCACGCACGGCTTCCAGCGGGAAGCGGGCGATATAGTCGCGAGGATCGAGATTGTGGTTCGTTGCCGCGACGAAGACATTGTTGACGTCGAGCAGCAGGCCGCAGCCGGTGCGCCGCGCGATCTCCGCAAGGAAGTCGGTTTCCTCGATCGTGCTTTCGGCAAACAGCAGATAGGTGGCGGGGTTTTCGAGCAGCATCTGCCGGCCGAGCGTCGCCTGCACCTGGTCGACATGCTCGATCACGCGGTCGAGCGTCTCCCGGGTATAGGGCAGCGGCAGGAGATCGTTGAGAAACACGCCGTCATGGCTCGACCACGCCAGGTGTTCGGAAAAGCTTTCAGGCCGGTAACGGTCGCACAGCGTCTTCAACCGGGCGAGGTGGTCGCGGTCGAGCGGCTGCATCGAACCAATCGAAAGGCCGACGCCGTGAATGGAAAGCGCATAGTCTTCCCGCAACTTGCCAAGCTGGGCATGTGGCGGACCACCCGCGCCCATGTAGTTCTCGGCATGGACCTCGAAGAAGCCGATCGTCTGCGGTTCGGCAAGAATGTCGGCGAAATGCTCGGGCTTGAAACCGACGCCCGCGCGGCGTGGAAGAGCGGAGGGGATCATGAGATGCCTTTCTGGAGCGAAGCGACGACGCCCGTGGGCGTCGTCCGTGAGGGGCGCCGGGCGGGCCTCAGGCCGGAGCGGGGCCCTGTTCCAGCATGCCGTGACCGGTGGGGGTCTTCATCGAGACGCAGGTACCCTTGGGTACCAGCTTGAAGGCGTTCTGCTGGTAATCGATCTTCGACGTACCGGCGCAGGTCGTGCCCGGACCGGCGGCGCAGTCGTTCTGCCCCTTCATCGCGATGCCGTAGCACTTTTCCTTGGCATCCTCCGCGGCGGCAGGCGTGGCGATGGCGGCAAGAGCGGACGCAAGCGAACCGGCAAGGGCGAGGGTGGCGATCGTGGTCTTCATGTTTCGTCTCCGTTGGTGCAACCGTGTTTAGCTGTGCATCGACGGCTACGGAGGGCGCCTGCCCGATGTTACAGGACAGGGTGTCGATTTTTTTGAGCGACTGCTCCGGCATGTCGGTGTTCGACAAAAAATCACAATCGCTTCAAATGGTTATGTGCACTAAGAATTTCTTCTTGCGGACGTGGTAACAAAGTCGTGTTGCCGGACGTAGAGCAGTCAGTGGTGAAACAGTCGATGCGCGAAGAGGAATGGGCCGCCTGGCTGCGCCTCGCCATGAAGGGCGATGCGCAGGCCTACAACCGTTTCCTTCTCGCAGTGACCCCGCATTTGCGCAGCATGGCGCGGCGGCGCTGTGATCAGTTTGGCGCGCCGCCGAGCGA
This sequence comes from Shinella curvata, assembly GCF_022899935.1. Lineage (GTDB taxonomy): Bacteria > Pseudomonadota > Alphaproteobacteria > Rhizobiales > Rhizobiaceae > Shinella > Shinella curvata. The sequence continues at coordinate 164,279 of NZ_JALJCJ010000006.1, read as the reverse complement.
GGCGGAGGATGTCGTGCAGGAGGTCCTGCTTGCCATCCATCTGAAACGCGGCACCTGGGATCCCACCCGTCCGCTCGGCCCCTGGCTGACGACGATCGTGCGCAACAAGCTGATCGACAGCCTGCGCCGGCGTGGGCGGCACCTGAATGTGCCGATCGATGACGTCTCGGCGTTTCTGGAGGCGGAAAGCGAAACGCACGAGGCCGCCGATCGGCTCGACACCGAGACGGTGCTGGCACGGCTGAAGGATCCTCAGCGTGACATCGTGCGCTCCATCTCGATTGAGGGGGCGGGGATCCGGGAAACGGCGGCACGGCTGAAAATGACGGAGGTTGCCGTGCGCGTATCCCTTCACCGGGCGCTGAAATCCCTGGCCGCGCTTTATCGGAGCAAATGACATGAAGACGGATGACCTGATCACTCTGATGACGCAAGATGCCCCGGTCGGCATGCGCTATGGCCGCGCGATCGTCATCGCACTCGCCGCCGGCTTCGTCTTTTCCGCTCTCCTGCTCGTCTTCACCGTCGGCCTGCGGCACAATTTGGCAACGGTGTTCGAGACTGCCCGGGTGGTCTTCAAGATCGTCGTGACGATCCTCCTCGCCATCCTTGCGATGCGTCTCGCCATGCGCGTCGGCCGACCGGGCGAAGAGCTGCGTGTCCCGGTGTGCCTGCTCGCTGTACCGGTGCTGATGGTCGTCTCTGCCGTTATCGCGGAGCTTGTCGTGCTGCCGGTCGATACCTGGCGGGCCAATCTCCTCGGCCGCAATGCCCTGTTCTGCCTGTTTTTCGTTCCGGTCCTGTCGCTGGTGCCCTTGGTGGGCCTGTTCTGGGCGCTGAAAAAAGGCGCTCCTGCAAATCCGATGGCGGCCGGTGCTGCTGCGGGACTTGCCGCCGGCGCTATGGCCGCTGCCATCTATGCCTGGCACTGCCCCGATGACAGCCCGCTGTTCCTTGCGACCTGGTACACACTCGCGATCTCTATCGTAACGGCTGCAGGCGCGGCCGCTGGTCACCGCTGGCTACGCTGGTAGATTGCGAAGCCGGCGTTTGCTCATGAGGCTCTTCCCGCAGCAAGATCGGGAAAGAAGGCGTCTGCAAATCTATCGGCTATTCGCCGCGTCAGATCCGGTCCAGGCGCGCGCCAGAGGGTCGATCGGAATTCCAAGGAGATCAATCGCACGGGCGGCAAGGTGGTCGACGATGTCGGCAACGGAGCCGGGGCAATGATAGAAAGCCGGGACGGGTGGCATGATGATGGCGCCCATCTCGCTTGCCGCGACCATCGCCCGCAGATGACCCAGATGCAGCGGGGTCTCCCGTGCCAGCAGCACGAGACGGCGGCGTTCCTTCAATTGCACGTCGGCCGCGCGGGTGAGCAGGGTATCGGCCCGGCTGGTGGTGATAGCCGACAGGGTCTGCATCGAGCAGGGTGCCACGATCATGCCGCGCACGGGGAAGGAGCCGCTGGCGATGGAGGCGCCGATGTCGCCGATCGGGTGATGGTGATGGACAAGGGGTGTCAGGCTCTCGATCGTATCGATCCCGCATTCCAGCGCGAGCGTGCGCCGTGCCGGGTCGGAGACGACGAGATGGATCTCTATGTCGGGAAGCGCTGCGAGCCGTTCGATGATACGCACGCCGAGTGCAGCACCCGAGGCGCCGGAAATGCCGACGATGATGCGCTCTATGGTCATGTTGTCGTCTCCCCGAGGCCAAGCCGGTTCCAGAGTGCGTCGACCCGCGCCGTCACGTCCGGCGTCATGGTGAGAGCACGGCCCCATTCCCGGTCGGTTTCGGCGCCGATTTTCGTGGTGGCGTCGAGACCGAGTTTGCCGCCGAGGCCGGATTTTGGTGAGGCGAAATCGAGATAGTCGATCGGCGTGTTGTCGACGAGCATAAGGTCGCGGCTGGCGTCGAACCGGGTGGAAAGCGCCCAGATGACATCCCCCCAGCTCCTGACATTGATGTCGTCATCCACGGCGATGATCAACTTGGTGTAGCTGAACTGCGGCAGCATCGACCAGAGGCCCATCATCACTCGCCGCGCCTGACCCGGATAGCGTTTGTCGATGGAGACGACCATGGCGCGGTAGGAGCAGGCTTCGGGCGGCAGCCAGAGGCCCCGGATTTCGGGAAACTGACGGCGCACCAAAGGCACGAAGAGTTCGTTCATCGCCTCGCCGAGACGGGACGGCTCGTCCGGCGGCCGGCCGGTATAGGTGGAGAGATAGAGCGGGTTTTTGCGCATGGTGATCGCCGATAGCGTCAGGACCGGGAAGGTTTCGACGGAATTGTAGTAGCCGGTATGATCGCCGTAGGGACCTTCCTCGGCGGTTTCGTGTGCGGAAACGATGCCTTCCAACACGATCTCCGCGCTGGCGGGGATGGGGATGGGTACGGTTACACCCGGCGCTGTCTGCTGTCGCCGGCCGCTGAGGACGCCGGCAAAGGCGAGCTCGCTCATACCGTCCGGCAGCGGCATCACCGCGGAGAGGATGGTCGCCGGGTCCGCGCCGATGACGACGGCGACCGGCATGTTTCGCCCAAGCGCCTGCCAGAGCCGATGATGGCGCGCGCCGCCGCGATGGGCGAGCCAGCGCAGGATCAGCCTATCCTTACCGAGCTTTTGCATGCGGTACACGCCGACATTGATATCGGATGCATCATCGGGCGCCTGCGTGATGACAAGCGGCCAACTGACGAGCGGGGCGGGTTCGCCGGGCCAGCATGTCTGGATCGGCAGCCGGTCGAGATCGATGGCCTCGCCTTGCCAGATGGTTTGCTGGCAGGGTGGACGCAAGACGGTGCGCGGATTCATCGAAAGCGCCGCCTTCAAATGCGGCAGCTTCTGCCAGGCATCGCGCACCGAACGCGGCGGCTTGGGCTCACGCAGATCCGCAAGAAAGGCGGCAAGACGCGGCAGCGTACCGGCTTCGAGACCGAAACCCCATTCGATCCGCTCGCGGGTGCCGAAGAGATTGGCAAGCAGTGGTATCGGCTGGACGTTGCCGGCGCCATCGACGGGCCGCTCGAAAAGCAGGGCCGGTCCCTCCTCCATCAGCACGCGGCGATGGATTTCGGTAACGTCGTGCACCAGCGAGACGGGCTCGCGAATACGCTTCAACCGCGCCCGGTCTTCGAGCAGGGCAACGAAATCCTGCAGGCTGTCGTAGCGGCGTGGAATGCGGACATCGGCTTTCATGCCGAACCTCTGCCGGGGAAAAACGTCCCGGTCTTTGTGCTGGCGCAAATTCCCGCGAGCCGACGCTCCCTAGGCTTTGCACATCCAGTCCCGCCAAAGCGAGCCCGCATGCCCAAGCTCCCCCCGCTCCTTGCCAAACCCGTCGAATTCTTACCGCTCTGGCTTGTCGAGCGTGCGGCGCGCGGGATATTTTCCGGTGTACTGAAGGCCCACCCCGGTCTCTTCGAGAGGCTCGGCGACTACCGGCAGACATGCTACTGCTTTTCACCATCCGATCTGTCGCTGCATTTTCGCGTGGTGCCGGCGGCGCAGACGCTTTCCGTCTCGCGCGGCGAACCTCCACCGGCTGATGCGCGTATCGAGGGGCCGCTCGCGCTTCTTCTCGGCCTGCTGGAAGGGCGCTGCGATGCCGATGCGCTGTTCTTTTCTCGCGATCTTTCCGTCATCGGCGACATGGAGGCGATGCTGGCGCTACGCAACGCGCTGGATGACAGCGCGATCGATCTGCCACGCGAACTCGGTGCGCTGGCCGGGCCGTTCTCGCCGCTGGTGACCGGCGCGGCGCGTCATATCCGCACCCACATGCTCGCAGAAAGGCAGGCGACATGGAACTGATCTGCCCCGCCGGTACGCCTGCAGCCTTCCGCGAAGCGCTGGATGCCGGCGCGGATGCCGTCTATTGCGGCTTCCGCGACGAGACCAATGCCCGCAACTTTCCCGGTCTCAACTTCAGCCGCGACGAACTGCGCCAGTCCATAGCACTCGCCCACGGCCGGAACGTGCAGACCTTCATCGCACTCAACACCTTCATGCGGGCGGGCGACGAAGCGCTCTGGTACCGCGCTGCCGACGACGCGGTGGAGATGGGGGCGGATGCGCTCATCCTCGCCGATTTCGGGCTGATGGCCTACGTGGCGGAGCGATATCCGGAGCAGCGGCTGCACGTCTCCGTCCAGGCGTCGGCTTCGAACCCGGATGCGATCCGTTTTCTCGTCGAGGCCTTCGGGGTGAAGCGCGTGGTGCTGCCGCGCGTGCTGACGGTGCAGGATATCGCCCGGCTGACACGGCAGATCGATTGCGAGGTCGAAGTCTTCGCCTTCGGCGGCCTCTGCGTGATGGCGGAGGGGCGCTGCTCGCTTTCCTCCTATGCGACGGGCAAGTCACCCAACATGTCCGGTGTCTGCTCGCCGGCGAGCCATGTTCGCTACCGGGAGGAGGGCGGGACGCTGGTCTCCGAACTTGGCGCCTATACGATCAACCGGTTCGGTCCCGGCGAGGCTTCGGGCTATCCCACATTGTGCAAGGGACGCTTCGACGTCGGCGGCACGGAGGGATACGCTTTCGAGGATCCGGTTTCGCTCGATGTGATCGACGAGATCGACGCTCTCAGGGCGGCCGGCGTCTCGGCGTTGAAGATCGAAGGGCGGCAACGTGGCAAGGCCTATGTCGCGGAGGTCGTGTCGTCCCTGAAGAGGGCACTCGACGCCGGCCCGGCAGAACGGGCCAAGCTGGTTTCCCGGCTGCGGGTGATGAGCGAGGGGCAGCGCACGACCTCTGGCGCTTACGACAAACGCTGGCGATAGGAGACGACTGGATGGAAACGAAGCGCGCGGCGTTGAGCCTGGGGCCGATCTATTATCTGTGGGATGGGCCGAAATGGCGGGATTTCTATTTTCGCATTGCCGATGAAGCCGCGGTTGAACATGTCACGATCGGCGAGACGGTCTGTTTCAAGCGCCAGCATTTCAGCGAGCCGCATGTCGCCGAGGTCATTGAGCGGCTGGAGGCCGCCGGCAAGCGGGTGACGTTCTCGACCCTTGCCATGGTGACGCTGGAACGTGAAAGCCGGCATGTTCGCGAGCTCATCCGTGACAGCGCTCATTCGGTGGAAGCGAACGATCTCTCCGCGCTTGGTCTCCTCAAGGGGGTGGCGCATTCGATCGGCCCGCTGGTCAATGTCTACAATGCCGCGACGGCACGTACGCTTGCCGCGCGCGGGGCGGAAAACATCTGCCTGCCGCCAGAACTTCCCGCCGCCTCCATCCAGCGGATGCTGAACGCCATGCCGGACTTTTCCTTTGAGCTTTTTGCGTTCGGCCGCATGCCGCTCGCCATTTCGGCGCGATGCGCCCATGCCCGGTCAAAGGGTCTCACAAAGGACAGCTGTCAATTCATCTGCGGCGAGGACCCGGATGGCCTGCCGCTACGCACGCTCGACCGCCAGTCGTTCCTGGTGCTCAATGGTGTGCAGACCATGTCGAGCAGCTGTGCCGTCTTGCTGGACGATCTCCTGCCGCTGGTCGAGGCCGGCCTCGCCCGCATCCGCCTTTCGCCGCAGGATTGCGACATAGTCCGCGTCGCATCGCTCTATCGGGCGGTGCTCGATGGCCGGATAGGGGGCGACGAAGCGCTGGTGGAACTGGCAACGGTCTATCCTGGCGTGCGCTTCTCGAACGGCTTCCTGCACCAACGGGAAGGGGCAACCTGGGTCGCGCGGGGGCGAAATGTGACGACCGCGGGGGCGTGACGGGCATTTCAGCCGAAGATATCGCGCGCTTCCGCCTTGGCCGCCAGCAGGCTTTCGAGAACAATCTTCTCGGAGAAGACGTGGCGGCGCAGGCTTTCCTGAAAGCCGCCAAGCATACGGGAGATCGTGTCGGGCGAAAGCCCGCACTGGCCGTCCGCGACGGCCTTGAGGGTGAGGGACAACTCTTCCGCCGCAAGCCGGTCGCAGCGGTGTTCGGCCTTGAGGCGCTCTATGGCGAGGGCGGCGAAGCAGGAGCCGGCATGGCGGTCGAAATCAGGAAAGAGCAGGCGCTCCTCAAGATCGTGCACGGATTCCAGGAGAGGCGGCATGGCGTCGGCGAGGTCTGCCAGGTCTCCGGCAATATCGAGGTCGCTCGCAGCCTCTTCGAGACGCAGGCAAAGATCGAGCAGGCGGCCGTGCAGCGCTTCCAGTTGGCCGATATCGGAGGCGGCGAGGGTTTGTTCGCTCATGCGTTCTCCTACTGCCCGAAGAACAGCACGGCGGCGATGACGAGAGAGGCGCCGACGGCCGAGAGTGTGCCGGCGCCCTGAAGCACGCCCATGCGGTAGAGCATCAGGGCGAAGCCGATAATGACGGGGGCCGCGACGACAAGGCCGATCTGCGCGTCGGTCATGAGAGTATCCTTTCCTTTGTTGCCATCCTGCCGTGTCCGCGCGCGCCGATCTTTGTGCCGGCGCAAAGAAGGCAGCGGCACGACCGGCTAGAAAAGGCCATGGCGACGACGGATGATTTCAGCATGGCGGGGACGAAGGCACAGGGCGGCGAGGGCGACAGCCTGCTGTTGTGGATTCTGGTCTGGAGCGAGCTTGCCGCCTTCGGTGTGCTGCTCATTGCCTTCATGATCATGATGATGCTGAACCCGGACGGTGCGGCGCTGTTCCGCAGTCATCTTCATCCGGGTCTCGCTGCGGCCAACACGATCATCCTCGTGCTGAGCGGCTGGCAGGCCGCACTGGCCGTCCGGCTCGGCGGCGAAGGTAGGGCCGTCTGCCGCCCACTGTTACTGGCGGCACTCTTCGGTCTCGCCTTCGCGGCTGTGAAGGCTTTCGAATACACGCTGGAGATCCGCTCCGGCATCGGTGGCCTCGGCACGCTCGCCGAACTCTATTTCATCGTGACGGGCTTCCATTTGCTGCATGTCGTCTTCGGCGCGGCGATCTTGCTTCTCGTCGCCTGGAGGCCTTCGCGCGGCAATGTCGTGATGATCGCTACACTGTGGCACGCGATCGATCTCGTCTGGCTCGTCATGTTCCCCATCGTCTATCTTACCTGAGGATTTCCCGATGAACCGACAGGCCCGCGAACAGTTTTTCGCCACCCTCGCCATGCTGCTGACGCTCGCCGCTGGCGGCGCTTTTGTCGGCGGCCTTTCAGGCGGATTGCTGGTGCCGATCACCGCCGTGCTTGTCATGGCCTATGCCAAGGGTCGCTTCATCGTGCTCGATTTCATGGAACTGCGCGCAAGCCGGAGCATCCTGAAGTCCGCGCTGCTTGCCTGGCCGGCGGTTCTCCTGTCGCTGGCGCTCATGCGCGCCGTCACCGTTTCGCTCATCGGCTGACGAACCGCGCGGATCTTTGCCTGCGCGCAAAGAAGCCTTTTCCCGCGGCGCTAGAACGGAAGCGTCCCGCATCGTCGGCGAGGGGATCGCCGGCACCCAGTTTCGCGGGGTTTGACGCCGGTGCCCGAGGGGTTCTGGCCAAGGAAAGGACCAGGGGATGGCAGAGCGCCTAACCAAGACCGGGGCCCGCAACGTCTTCTATGGCGGGTCCATCTTCTTCTTCACGATCTTCGTGGGGCTGACCGCCCATTCGCATTACTACATGCGCACGGTCTCCACCGACGAGACCACGCTGACCGACAGCGTCGCGCGCGGCAAACACGTCTGGGAAAAGAACGCCTGTATCAACTGCCACACGCTGCTCGGCGAGGGTGCCTATTTCGCGCCCGAACTCGGCAATGTGTGGAAGCGCTATGGTGGCGCGGAAGACCCGGAAGGTGCCCGCGAGGCGCTGAAAGCCTGGATGGCCGCCCAGCCGAGCGGCGCGGAAGGCCGGCGGCAGATGCCGCAGTTCAATCTCACCGAACAGGAGGTCAACGATCTCGCCGACTTCCTCGAATGGACGAGCAAGATCAAGACCCAGAACTGGCCGCCGAACGACGCCGGTTAAGGAGAGACAACATGAAATATCAAACGCAAAAGGTCGCGATGCTGTATTTTTACGGCGCGCTCGGCCTGTTTCTCGCCCAGGTGCTGTTCGGCGTCGTGGCCGGCACGATCTATGTGCTGCCCAACACCCTGTCCGAACTCCTGCCCTTCAACATCGTGCGCATGATCCACACCAATGCGCTCGTCGTATGGCTGCTCATGGGCTTCATGGGCGCCACCTATTACATGATCCCCGAGGAGACCGAGACGGAGCTTTACAGCCCGAAACTCGCGGTCGCGCAGTTCTGGATGTTCTTCGTCGCGGCGGGCCTCACGGTTGTCGGCTACATGTTCCGCATCCATGAAGGCCGCGAGTTCCTCGAGCAGACCTTCATTGCAAAGGTGGGGATCGTCGTGGTCGTGCTGATGTTCCTGTTCAACATCACCATGACGGCGCTGAAGGGTCGCAAGACCACGGTCATCAATATCCTGCTCTTCGGTCTCTGGGGGTTGGCGCTGTTCTTCCTCTTCGCCTTCTACAACCCGATCAACCTGGCGCTCGACAAGATGTACTGGTGGTACGTCATCCACCTCTGGGTCGAGGGCGTCTGGGAGCTGATCATGGCCTCCGTGCTCGCCTTCCTGATGATCAAGCTCAATGGCATCGACCGCGAGGTTGTGGAGAAGTGGCTCTATGTCATCGTCGGCCTGGCTCTGTTCTCGGGCATTCTCGGCACGGGCCACCACTATTACTGGATCGGCGCGCCGGGCTACTGGCAGTGGATCGGCTCGCTGTTCTCGACTTTGGAAGTGGCACCGTTCTTCACCATGGTCATCTTCACCTTCGTGATGACCTGGAAGGCCGGCCGCAACCATCCGAACAAGGCAGCACTTCTGTGGTCGATCGGCTGCTCGGTCATGGCCTTCTTCGGCGCCGGTGTCTGGGGCTTCCTGCACACGCTGTCGTCGGTGAACTATTACAGCCACGGCACGCAGATGACGGCGGCGCACGGACACCTCGCCTTCTTCGGCGCCTATGTGATGCTGAACCTCGCCATGATGGCCTATGCCATCCCGGAGATCCGCGGCCGCCAGCCCTACAACCAGTGGCTCTCGATCGTCAGCTTCTGGATCATGTGCACCGCCATGTCGGTCATGACCTTCGCGCTCACCTTCGCGGGTGTGGTCCAGATCCATCTCCAGCGCGTGCTCGGCGAAAGCTTCATGGACGTGCAGGACCAGTTGGCGCTGTTCTACTGGGTCCGTCTCGGCTCGGGCGTGGTCGTGCTCGTCTCGGCGCTGATGTTCATCTGGGCCGTGCTGGTGCCCGGCCGTGAGCGTACCGACAGCCTTACCCGGATGGTCCAACCCGCCGAGTGAGTGCCGGCCGGCCCCGTCATCCCACGGGGCCGGCACCTTTTTCTTCCTCTATGGATTTGGAGACCACAATGAACGTGATGCTCAAGGCCGCCCATGCTGACATCCCCGCCTACAGCCCTTCCGGCAACGAATGCGAGCTGTTCGAGAAGGCCTGGGTGCGCCAGCTTCCGCTGCTCCTGAAAGGCCCGACCGGCTGCGGCAAGACCCGCTTCGTCAGCCACGTGGCGGCAAAACTCAACCTGCCGCTCTCGACCGTTTCCTGCCATGACGATCTCTCCGCCGCCGACCTCACCGGCCGATACCTCCTGAAGGGCGGCGATACGGTCTGGGTTGATGGCCCGCTGACGCGCGCGGTGCGCGAGGGCGGCGTGTGTTATCTCGATGAGATCGTGGAGGCCCGCAAGGACGTGGCTGTCGTGCTGCATCCGCTCACCGACGACCGGCGCATCCTGCCGCTGGAGCGCACCGGCGAGGTGCTGGAAGCGCCGGCCGGCTTCATGCTCGTCGTCTCCTACAATCCTGGCTATCAGAACCTCTTGAAGGCGCTGAAACCCTCCACCCGTCAGCGCTTCGTCGCCATCGAGTTCGATTTCCTGCCGAAGGCCGCCGAGATCGCCGTCGTCGCCACGGAAAGCGGCCTGGACGAGGCGCGCGTCGCGCCGCTCGTCGCGCTGGCGCATCGGCTGCGCGCGCTGAAGGGGCACGACCTCGAAGAGGGTGTCTCGACGCGCCTGCTCGTCTATTGTGCCTGCCTCATCGACAGCGGCATGAGCGTGCGCGAGGCCGTGCGCGCCGCGATGATCGAGCCGTTGACCGACGAACCGGACGTGCGCGCCGCCCTTCTCGAAATCGCCGATGCGATGATCCGGTGAGGCCGCGCCATGCTGGATTTCCTGGAGCTTGAGGAAACCGTCGGCCGCGCCTGGCACCGGCTGGTCGGCAATACCGGCAGCTGGCCGCGCCACCTGGACCAGGCGGTGCGGCTGGAGGATATCCGCCCGGTGCTCGCGGTCTGCTTTCGCGGATTCGGCGGGGAGGGCGCGGTGCAGATCGCGCCGGCGCGCGGGCGCACCTCGACCCATCGCCTGCGGCTGCGTCAGCGCATGGGGCTCGGCGAGGAGAAGCTGGTGCAGCCCGGCCGCGACCATGCGACCGTCATGCTGCCAGGCGTGATCGATCTTTTCCCGGAGCGTGCGCTCAACCGCGATCTCTATGTCTGGCTCGCCGCCGCCATGGCCCTGATGCCGCTGGAGCCGGTTGCCGAGAGCGACCCGCTGCTGCGTGATCTCGCGATACTCCGGCGCGCGGAAGCGACGACGCAAGCGGTGCTCGCGGCCTTTCCCGGTCTCGCAAGACGCTACTATCGGCTTTCGTCCGCCATGCTGGCAGCGCGCCAGCCCCGCCCGCTTCCCTCCGTCGAGCGCCATGTCGAGAACCGTATTCTCAGCCTGCTGCGCAGGGGTGCCGGGCTTGCCGACGAGACGCTGCCGGTGATTTTCCCGCATCGCGCCCCGGCCGGCTATCTGCCGATGCTGCCGGTACCGCTCTGGCCGGATGCGCTGTGGCGCGAGGAGGGCGAGGGGCGCGGTGAGGAAGACCAGCCGGCCACCGGGGCAAACCCCGACGCGCCGGAGACGGAGCGCCATGTGGCGCTGCGCGAGAAGGCGGAGAACCGCAAGACCGAGCGCAGCCCGTTCATCCTCAACCGCTTCGAGAAGATTTTGGCGATGGCCGAGATGGTCAATGTAGACCGCCCCGGCGACGACAGCGACGACCACGATTCCTCGGCCGCCGACGAGCTCGACGACATGACGCTCGGCGAGCGCAAGGGCCGTCCCGCCGCGCGCTTCCGCTTCGATCTCGACCTGCCGCCGGAAGCGCTCGACCGCACGCGGCTGACGGGCGAGTTCACCTATCCCGAATGGGATTATTGCACGGCCACCTATCTGCCGGACCATTGCCGCGTGCTGGCCGCGCCCGCACCGGATACGGCCGTGGTGCTGGAAACCGATCCCGATACGAAAAGCCTCATCCGCCGCGTGCGCCGGCAGTTCGAGGTGCTGCGGCCGCGCCATGAAATGTTGCGCGCACAACTCGACGGCGCCGAACTGGATCTCGATGCGGTGGTCAGGGCGCGCAGCGATCTCGCCGCCGGCGGGCAGGGCAGCGACCGTATCCACCTGATGAGCCGGCCGCAGGCGCATGACCTCGCCGTCACCATCCTGGTGGACGTCTCGCTCTCCACCGATGCCTGGTTCGACAATCGCCGGGTGCTCGACGTGGAGAAGGAGGCGCTGCTGGTGCTTTCCCATGGCCTCGCGGCCTGCGGTGACAGCCATTCCATTCTCACCTTCACCTCGCGCCGCCGCTCCTGGGTGCGCGTCGAGACGGTCAAGGATTTCGGCGAGCCGATGGGCCATGGCGTCGAGGCGCGCATCGCGGCGCTGAAGCCGGGTTTCTACACCCGCATCGGCCCGGCGATCCGCCATGCGGCGGCGAAGCTGCGGGAGCAGCCGAACCGGCGCAAGCTGCTGCTGATCCTGACGGACGGCAAGCCGAACGACGTCGATCATTACGAGGGGCGTTTCGCGCTGGAGGACAGTCGCCGCGCCGTCAATGAGGCCCGGCGGACCGGCCTCAGCGTCTTCGGGGTGACGGTGGACCGAGAGGCGCAGGCCTATGTGCCGGCGATCTTCGGCCGCAACGGCTACGCCATCGTCAGCAATATCGCCCGGCTGCCTGCGGCGCTGCCGGCGATCTATCGCGGTCTCGTGGGATAGAGGACACGGGATCTGCGAGAAAGGCCCGGCGTGCCGCACCACGCCGGGCCTTTTGCATATTTTGGATAATTGGTTTCAGGCGGCCTTGCTGTGGGTGCGGGCCGACTGGTCGATATACGCGTCGAAGGCGGCGGCGACGGCGCGGATGATGAAACGATGATCCTGCCGCACCTTTACTGTACCACCGCGGATATCGACCGCACCGTCTTCGGCGAGCGCTGCCAGCCGCGCATTGCCGTCGAGCAGGGGGGCTGCATCGAAACCGTGACGGGCGGCGATGGTGGTGATATCGGCGCGGAAGTCGCACATCAGTCGTTCGATGATCTCGGCGCGCAGCCGATCCTCGGCGGTGAGGCGGTAACCCTTGACGGTGGCCAGCCGACCCGAGGCGATGCGCTGGGCATAGAGGCCGGGCGGCACCTCGTTCTGGACATAACCATTCGGCGTGCGCCCGATGGACGAGGCGCCGAAGCCGATCAGCGTCTCGCAGGCATCCGTCGTATAGCCCTGGAAATTGCGGCGCAGCCGGCCGCGTCTTGCGGCGATCGCGAGATCATCGCCCGGCAGCGCATAATGGTCGAGGCCGATGCGCACATAGCCGGCGGCAACGAGCGTTTCGGCAATCGCCTCCGCCTGCGCGGCACGTGTGGCGGCATCCGGCAGCGCGCGTTCGTCGATCAGCCGCTGGTGCTTCTTAAATGAGGGGATGTGGGCGTAGCCGAACACCGCGAACCGTTCCGGCCGCATGGCGACCGCCGCCATTGCCGTGTCGATGCAGGATTGTACCGTCTGGTGCGGCAGGCCGTAGATGAGGTCGAAATTGATGCCGCCGACGCCGGCCGCGCGCAGCCGGGTCACAGCCTCGGCGGTCTGCGCCTCGCTCTGCATGCGGTTGATCGCCTTCTGCACGACGGGATCGAAACTCTGCACGCCGAGGCTGGCGCGGGTGACGCCCGCTTCGCCGAGCGCTGCCGCCATCTCCGCCGTCAGCGTGCGCGGATCGATCTCCACCGCGATCTCTGCGCCGGCGACGAGGCCGAAGCGGGCGCGCAGAAGACCAATGAGATCGCGGAACTCCTCCGGCTGCATGATCGTCGGCGTGCCGCCGCCGAAATGGATGTGCCGGACCCTGATGCGGTTTTCCACCCGGTCCGAGACGAGGCCGATCTCCTGTCGCAGCATGTCGAGATAGTCGAGGATCGGCGCGTCCTTCTGGGTGATCGTGGTGTGGCAGCCGCAATACCAGCACATGGAGCGACAGAAGGGGATGTGCAGATAGAGCGAGGCTTCGGTGCCCGGCTTGATGCCGGAAAGCCAGTCGCCATAGGTGCCGGCGCCAACGACCGGGGCGAAGGCGGGCGCCGTCGGATAGCTCGTATAGCGCGGCAGCCGCGCCTCGCCGTATTTCTCGATCAGGGCCTGTTGCATGGCGCATTCCTTTCCGTGTTTCGATTGCGGAAAGGGTAGGAGCGGCAGACACCCCCTTCTTTGCGAAAAGCCAAGCAGCGCGGCAGGAGTCCTGAAAATCGTCAATTGTTTGCGCAGGGTCAAAGTGCCCGGCGGCGCGCGAGGTTAGCGTCAGGTGGTTCCGGTCGGGTCGGGCCGTGCCCTTCCGGAACGGTATCGGAACGGCCGGGACGGAAACATCAAACCATGTCTGAGACCCTGGACAAGCCCCTGATCGATGTGCGCACCATTCCGCCGCGCGAACGCCATCCGCGCATTTTCGGCATGCTCGGCGCCCTGATGCCTGGCAAATCCATGCTGATCACCAGCGATCACGATCCGCGGCCGCTGCACTATCAGCTCGAGACCAATTTCCCCGGCCAGTTCGGCTGGGATTATCTCGAGCAGGGTCCGGAAGTCTGGCGCGTCGAGATCGACCGGCTGGAAGACGGCGGCAGCTGCGATTGCTGCTGCGGTTCCGAGCACTGAACCGGACGCGGCGAAGGAAACCGACATGCCGGGCGCAACCCTCTCCCGCTGGACCATGTCCTACTTCGCCGCCGCCTGCCTCATGCTCGTTGCGGCGCAAGGTTTGATGGTCGCCGGTTACGGCTATCCCTTCGCCGATCGCGGCGCGCCGGAGACGCTTGTCGTCGTTCATCTCGTCGCCATCGGCTGGCTGAGCCTGCTGATGGCCGGGGCGCTGCTGCAATTCGTGCCGGTGCTCATCGCCCGGCCTGTCATCGGCGGGCGTTTCGCCGTGCCGGCCCTTTTGCTGCTGCTTGGCGGGTTAGGCTTGCTTTTGGGTGGGTTCGTTGCCCTGTCCGGGGCACTGGACCCACCGTTTGTTCTACTGCCCGTCGGCGGCGTGATGCTTCTGGCGGGTTTCGGCCTGTTTGCCGGCATCCTCGTCGTCACGCTTTATTCTGCACGGCCTCTGCCGTTACCCGCCCGTTTCGTCGCCACCGGCTTAGCCGCGCTTGTTGGCGCGACGCTCATCGGTTCTGCTTTCACGGTCGCTTTATCGGGTCTTGCGGAAGGTCCATTGCTCGACCGGCTCGTCGCCGATGGCGTCGCGCTGCATGCCGCCCTCGGCCTCGGCGGCTGGCTGAGTGCGACGGCGATCGGTGTCAGCTATCGGCTGTTTTCGATGTTCCTTCTGGCGCCGGAGGTCGAGCGTTCGACCAGCCGCGCCGCCTTGTGGGGCGCCAGCCTGGCGGTCGGGCTTGTTGCGGCGGCGGCGATCTTCGTACTGTCCGGATTTTTTGGTGCTGAGCTACTTTTCGCTGCCGCGCTGCTGTTCACGCTGCTGGCTGTGTTTTTTTACGGCGCCGATGTCCTGAACATCTATCGTGGGCGCAAACGCAAGCAGGCGGAGCTGAACATTCGCGCGAGTTTCGCGGCGCTTGGCCTGTTTGCCCTGTCTATCCTCTTTCTCAACGTCCCCGCCCTCAGGACTGGCGATATCGTGGCAGCGGTCGTCTATCTTTTCGTCTTCGGCTGGCTCACGGGGCTCGGCCTTGCACAGCTTTACAAGATCGTTGCCTTTCTCACCTGGCTGGAGGCCTATGGCCCCGTCCTGGGCCGCGCACCCGTGCCGCGGGTGCAGGATCTCGTCAATGAACGCCATGCGGATATCCTGTTCCGGCTCTACTACGGCGCCGTCGTCGTCGCGACGCTCTCCCTTGTTGCCGGCACAAACGGTCTTTTCCGGATGGCCGTCGCAGGGCAGCTTTTCGTGACGCTCTGCCTGATCCGCGAATTCATCCGGGCGCGCCGCCTTTCCATCGTGCCGGCCGCGCTACGTGCGCCTGCCGGCATGGTGCGGCCGCACCTCTTTCTGCCTCTATCCGCTTTCCAAGGAGATAAATGATGTCCGAGATTTCACCGAAGGTGCTCGACGTGCGGCCGATCCTGCGCAGCGGCGGCGAACCGTTCCAGGCGATCATGCAAGCCGTGCAGGATCTGCGGCCCGGACAGGGGTTGACGCTGCTTGCGACGTTTCGCCCGCAACCGCTGTTTCGTGTAATGGAAGGGCGCGGCTTCGATCATGAAGCGCGCGAGATCGACGGTGGTGACTGGGAGGTGTTGTTCACGCCGCGGAAGGAGACTGCACCCGTCGAGACCTCCGTCGATGCCGACCGCCCCGAAACCTGGCCGGATCCGTCAGAACATCTCGACCTCACCGATCTCGACCCGCCGGAGCCGATGGTGCGCATTCTCGCCGCCGCCGAGGCGCTGGAGCCGGGCGAGGTGCTCTTCGCCGTGCTGGCGCGCGAACCGCTGTTCCTCTTTCCGGAGCTGACCAAGCGCGGCCATCAATGGGCCGGTAATTTCGATGAGGCGGGCTCGGCTTACCGCATCCTTGTGCGGATCGGGGAGGCTTGACGGCGATGAACGAGATGGACAAGGCCACGCTGACGGAGGAGATCCGCACGGCGCTGCGCATGATCATCGACCCCGAGATCGGTAAGAACATCGTCGATCTCGGCCTGGTCTACGATATCGTGGTGGAGGAGGGCGGTGTCGTTTATGTCACCATGACCACGACGACACGCTTCTGCCCGGCGACGGATTTCCTGAAGGAGGCAGTTCAGGCCTGTGTCTGGTATGTGCCGGGCGTCGAATATGCCGAGGTGCGGCTGACCTACGAGCCGCCGTGGACGCCTCAGATGATGCTGGATGTCGCATGAAAGAAGGCCCGGAGAAAACCTCCGGGCCTTTCGTGTTTCAGAGCGGCGCCCGGCGTTTTCGCGCGAGCATCGGTGCATACTCCAGGCAATAGAGGCCGAAGGCGGTGATCCAGAGCAGGCCGGAGGCGGCATAGAGGGTGGGGCTGAGGTCCGGCAGGATTTCCGCAAGCGGACGCACCAGCGCACAGAGGATGAGGGCGGTGTAGGCGGCCACCGTGATCTTGGAGGCGACCAAGGCACGGCCGGTATGGCCGAGGCTTGCGCGCGTCATGACCGCCAGCATCATGCAGGCGATGGCGCCGACCGAGAGCAGATGCAGTACCGAGCGTTCTTCGAGATATCCAAGCGCACTGAGGCTGAGGGCCACGAGGCCGAGCGGGATGAAGGCATAGACGATGTGCAGGATGACGAGGATTCGGTCCCGCGCCACCGTCCAGCCGCGCCAGCGATGCAGGCGGATGCAATGGAGGACGGCGGCGACTGCGGCCGCTGCAGCGGTTGCGGGGTGCTCGGGCAATACGGCCCAGAGGCCGAATGCGCCGGCGCCTGCGAGGATCGCGACCATGTCGTAGTTGTTGTAGGGCACCGGAAAATCCGTTCGCCCGAACTTGTTGAGCCAGTTGCGCGTAAAGCTTGGAATGATGCG
Source organism: Shinella curvata (assembly GCF_022899935.1). Lineage (GTDB taxonomy): Bacteria > Pseudomonadota > Alphaproteobacteria > Rhizobiales > Rhizobiaceae > Shinella > Shinella curvata. Next base: position 147,434 of record NZ_JALJCJ010000006.1, on the reverse strand, counting down.
CCCGCCGACGATCATGACCAGCACGACATAGGCGGCGACGGCCAGCCGGATCGCCATATGGTGATGGCCGCCGTGAATGGCCGCCACGTGATAGAGCGCGTTGGCGAGCGACAGGGCGGCGAGCCCGGCCAGAACCTTCAGGTCCTTCCACTTGCGCCCGGCCACCACCTCTCGCGTGCAGATGGCGAGCAGAACGGGCAGGAAGAGCGCATCGATGGTGGCGGCAACGGCAACGCCGATCGCATCCGAAGCGAGAAGCGCGATGCGCCCGGCGCACCAGAGCGCGAAGAGGCCCGCCAGCGGCCAGCCGGATACCGGCAGACGCCCCGTCCAGTTCGGCACGGCCGTCAGCAGGAAGCCGGCGAGCGCGGCGGAGGCGAAGCCGAACAGCATTTCATGGGCGTGCCAGTTGGGCGCGCCGTAGGTTTCGGCAATCGTGATATGGCCTGTTATCGCGGCGATCCACAGGCCCATGGCTGCGATGGCCCAGAGCGCGCCGCCGAGAAAGAACGGCCGGAACCCATAGGAGAAGAGCACCGGTCCGGTGCGGGAAAGCCCACGCGGTACGGGGCGGCTGACGGATGGACTGACGGGGGGATTTGCCGACATTGGTGTCACTTTCCTTTGCAATCGTCAGCTGTTTCTAGGGCTTCGGCGGGGTGTTTTCTTTGCGAGATGGCAAAGAGCAAATCAGCATCTGCCAAAATGCCGCAGCGGCCGGAAAGACCTGTTTGTCCCACCACAAAGAGGTTGGCGCGAATGCTCCTACAACAGAGAGGACCGGGCGATAGACACATCGCTCCGTCCTTTCGAAAAGGAGAAATTCAATGACCGAGCAGTTTCAGATGACCCGCCGCACGATCCTCGGCGGTGCCGCTTTTGCCGGCGTCCTGACGCCGATCATTGCGGCGTCGATGGCCCGCGCCGAAGGCGGCGCGATTGAAACGAACGCCGCAGCGACTGCGGCCGATATCGCCAAGCTGGAGCGCGTCAAGGTCGAGCTCGTCAAGCCGCCCTTCGTGCATGCCCACACCCAGAAAGCCGAAGGTGGCCCGAAGGTCTATGAGTTCACCATGACGATCGAGGAAAAGAAGATGATCCTCGACGACAAGGGCACGGAAGTGCACGCCATGACCTTCAACGGCTCGGTTCCCGGCCCGCTGATGGTGGTGCACCAGAACGATTATGTCGAGCTGACGCTGATCAACCCCGAGACAAACGAACTGCAGCACAATATCGACTTCCATGCGGCGACTGGTGCGCTCGGCGGCGGTGCGCTGACGGTGGTCAATCCCGGCGAGCGCACCGTGCTGCGCTTCAAGGCTACCAAGGCGGGCGTCTTCGTCTACCATTGCGCACCTCCCGGAATGGTGCCGTGGCACGTCACCTCGGGCATGAACGGCGCTATCATGGTGCTGCCGCGCGAAGGCCTGAGCGATGGCCACGGCAAGGAGCTGACCTATGACCACATCTACTATGTCGGCGAGCAGGACTTTTATGTCCCCCGTGATGCCGAGGGCAACTTCAAGAAATATGCCAGCGTCGGCGAAGCCTACGACGATACGCTTGCGGTCATGCGGACCCTCACCCCGAGCCACATCGTCTTCAATGGCGCCGTGGGCGCACTGACGGGCGACAATGCGCTGAAGGCGAAGGTGGGCGACAGGGTGCTCGTCGTGCATTCGCAGGCCAACCGCGACACTCGCCCGCACCTGATCGGTGGCCATGGTGACTATGTCTGGCAGACCGGCAAGTTCCACAACCCGCCGGATGTCGACCAGGAAACCTGGTTCATTCCGGGCGGCACGGCCGGCGCGGCCTACTACACCTTCCAGCAGCCCGGCATCTACGCCTATGTGAACCACAACCTCATCGAGGCCTTCGAACTCGGTGCCGCCGGCCACTTCGCCGTCACCGGGGACTGGAACGACGACCTGATGACCTCGGTCACACCGCCCAGCGGTGCCTGATACTGTCCGACAATGGTGCGCCCGCTCCTTGGGCGGGCGCGCTTCCGGATCGCAAGGCTGCAATCCACATACCAATCGACGCCTTTCCCGGACGTCGAACGATCGTCCGGGCGAGGCGTGAGGAGGCCGTCATGGCTGCGCTGACATCGAAACCCGGCATTCCCCTGACATCGCTTGCGATTCCCATAGTGCTGCTGGCGGCACTTGCGGGCACGCTCGCCATCAAGGCCGATCTTATCGGAGCGGCCGCTACCGGCCCCGTGCTGGATGAGCCGCTGACGGTGGAGATCGCGCCGCGCACCTTTGATTATCGCGACAGCGGCGAATTCTTCCGCAACGGCTTTGCCGTCGACGGGCCGGTGAAGAGCGTCACCATGCGCCGTGCGCTCACCATCATGAAGTATCAGGTAACGGCTGCGGACTATGGTCGCTGCGTGGCCGACGGCGCTTGCCCGGCGGCTGAGCCGGGCTTTGCGCCTCACGATGCCACCACGACACCGGCGACCGGCGTCAGCTATGACGATGCCACCGCCTATGCCGGCTGGCTGAGTGCGCGCACCGGCGAAGTCTGGGTGTTGCCGAGCGATCAGGACCTTGCCTTTGCCGCGGGCTCGCGGTTTCCCGACGATGCGCTTGGTGTCGATATCAACAGCACCAATCCGGCCGACCGGTGGCTGGCCGACTATAACCGCGAGGCGGCGCGCAAGGCGTCGCGCGATCCGGTACCGCAGCCGCTCGGCCGTTTCGGCGAGAACGAATACGGCTTTGCGGATTTCGCCGGCAACGTCTGGGAGTGGACGACGACCTGTAACCGGCGGGTCAATCTCGACAAGGCCGGACGGGTGGTGAACGACGTTTCGTCCTGCGGCATCTATGTCGCGAGCGGCAAGCACCGGGCGGCGATGAGCTCGTTCGTGCGCAACCCGAAGGGCGGCGGCTGTGCGGTCGGGGTTCCACCCGACAATGTCGGTTTCCGGCTGGTCAAGGATACGCGCTGGTATGCGCCGCTTCTTGCCACGCTGAGAGAGAAGGGACTTGCGTTCTGAACTTTCTGTCGGCGGAGAGGCGTGATAGAAGCCAGGTGCGCCGATGAAGGCGCACGCAAAGGGACATGATTGTGAAAATTGACCGGACCGTCGTCCGGTCGCTCGCCCTGTTCGACAGGATGAGCGACGAGGATCTCGACAGGCTGCTGAACCACGCGACCGCGCGCCGCGTGCCGCAGGGTGACGCCGTCTTCGAGCAGGGCCAGCAGGCGGCGAGCTTCTTCCTCCTGCTGCACGGTCGTCTGAAGGTGACGCAGGTGACGGAGGACGGCCAGCAAATCATCGTGCGCGTCGTGCATCCCGGCGATCTCTTCGGCTTTGCCAAGGCTTTGCAGCGCTCCGACTATCCGGGCACCGCGAAAGCCGCGACGGAAAGCGTCATCCTCGGCTGGCCGACGGATCTCTGGCCGCATTTCGTCGAGCAGAACCCCCGCCTTGCCGTCACAGCTATGCAGACGATCGGTCAGCGGCTGGAAGAGGCGCACACGCGTATCCGCGAAATGTCGACGCAGGAGGTCGAGCGCCGCGTGGCGCATGCCGTGCTCAGGCTCTCCAAGCAGGCCGGTCGCAAGGAAGGCGAGGGTGTGCGTATCGATTTCCCGATTTCCCGCCAGGATATTGCGGAAATGACCGGCACGACGCTGCACACCGTGTCGCGCATCCTGAGCGCCTGGGAATCGCAGGGCCTTGTGGAGGGCGGGCGCCAGAAGCTCCTGGTGCGGGACATGGCCGGTCTTGCCACTCTCGCCGACGGTGGTCGCGACTAACGAGTCGGTGTTTATTTTATTGCGTCATTATTCAGCATTTTCTGAATTATTCTTGGCGTGCGTATTATTTATCTCAAATTTTCGATGCTTTTCGAGGATGCTTCATGATGTCGGTGTATTTTATTCGATATATCCGGATTTGACATTACGCAGATCAAATCATGATTAGAAAAGTATAGTTTATTATTCTTTCTTTCTGTGGGATGGATGCTAGTATCGCTGCAATGAATTGTCGCCGGAGGTAATCATCCTTGTCCGACGTCTTGGCAGATCATCCCCCGTCGCCTGCGCCGAAATCCAGTCGGCGCCGCGAATTGCTGACATTCTTCATCCTGGCTTTCGGCATCTGGCCCATCATTGCCGTTGGTATCGTGGGGGGCTACGGTTTTCTCGTCTGGGGATTCCAGATCATCTATGGGCCCCCCGGCCCGCCCGGTCATTGAGGGTGTGGCCATGCGGCATGAAGAATTGTCCCGGCGTGATTTTCTGAAAGGCAGTAGGCGGAGCGTGGCTCTCTCTCTCCGGCCGCCAGGCATGCTGGATGAAGCGCTTGCCGACTGCACTGGGTGCGGAGCCTGCGTCGAACAGTGTCCGACCGGCATTGTCAGCCTCGTCGACAACCTCCCCGCACTCGATTTTACCGCAGGCGAATGCACCTTCTGCGGCGCCTGCGCGGAGCACTGTCCCGAACCGGTCTTTTCCGCGGACGCGGTAACCCGCTTCGATCACGTCGTCGCCATCGCCGCCTCTTGCCTGCCCTTCCAGCGTGTCGACTGTCAGGCCTGCCGGGATGTCTGTCCCACCGGCGCAATCCGGTTTCGCCCGATGCTTGGCGGCCCCTTCGTGCCGGAGCTGATGACGCAAGCCTGTACGGGCTGTGGTGCGTGTATTTCCGTCTGTCCCGTCGGCGCAGTCACGACTGCGCCGCGAGAAGCGGAGGCGGTCTATGCCTGAACGGCGGCGACATCATATTTCCAGCGCTGTTATCGCCACCAAACCCGGCGGGATCGACGGCGTTCTGGCGGCCCTTGCCGCCCTCGACAATGTCGAGGTGCACGCAGCGGACAAGGGCAAGATCGTTATCGTCATCGAGGGGCCGTCGACCGGAGTGCTGGGCGATACGCTGATGCGCATCTCGCTCCTCGACGGCGTAATCGCGGCAAACATGGTTTTCGAACATGTCGAAATGGAAGGAAACGAGGCTGATGATGGGCAGCGAACTGACGCGGCGTGACATCCTGAAGGCCCAGGCGGCGGGCGTCGCTGCGGCGGCGGCCGGCATTGCACTGCCGGCGGCCGCCCAGCCGGTGCCGGGCGGCGTGAGCGCGCTGGAAATCAAATGGGACAAGGCGCCGTGCCGGTTCTGCGGCACGGGCTGCGGCGTCATGGTGGGCGTCAAGGAAGGCAAGGTCGTTGCCACCCATGGCGACATGCAGGCCGAAGTCAATCGCGGCCTGAACTGCATCAAGGGCTATTTCCTCTCCAAGATCATGTACGGCGCCGATCGCCTGACGACGCCGCTCCTGCGCAAGCGCGACGGCGCCTATGCCAAGGACGGCGAGTTCGAGCCGGTGACCTGGGAAGAAGCCTTCGACGTGATGGCCGAGCAGGCCAAGAAGGTGCTGAAGGAAAAGGGTCCGACGGCGCTCGGCATGTTCGGCTCCGGCCAGTGGACGATCTTCGAGGGCTATGCCGCGACGAAGCTGATGCGCGCCGGCTTCCGCTCGAACAATCTCGATCCGAACGCCCGCCACTGTATGGCATCGGCCGCCGTCGCCTTCATGCGCACCTTCGGCATGGATGAGCCGATGGGGTGCTACGACGATTTCGAACATGCCGACGCCTTCGTGCTCTGGGGCTCGAACATGGCGGAGATGCATCCGATCCTGTGGACCCGCATCGCCGACCGGCGGCTCGGCAACGAACACGTGCGCGTGGCGGTGCTTTCCACCTTTACCCATCGCAGTATGGACCTGGCCGATATCCCGATGGTCTTCAAGCCGGGCACCGACCTCGTCATCCTCAACTACATCGCCAACCATATCATCCAGACCGGCCGGGTGAACGAGGACTTCGTGAAGAACCACACGAAGTTCGTGCGCGGCGTCACCGATATCGGCTACGGCCTCCGGCCGGACAATCCGCTGGAGGTCAAGGCGGCAAATGCCGCCGATCCCGGTAAGACGGAGCCGATGGACTACGAGGCCTTCAAAGCCTTCGTCGCCGAATACACGCTGGAAAAGGCGGTCGAGATGACCGGTGTCGAGGCCGGCTTTCTCAAGCAGCTTGCCGAGCTTTACGCCGACCCGAACCGCAAGGTCATGTCGCTCTGGACGATGGGCTTCAACCAGCATGTGCGTGGCGTCTGGGCAAACCAGATGGTCTATAATCTGCACCTGCTGACGGGAAAGATCTCCGAGCCCGGCAACAGTCCCTTCTCTTTGACCGGACAGCCGTCGGCCTGCGGTACGGCACGCGAGGTCGGCACCTTCGCCCACCGCCTGCCGGCCGACATGGTGGTGACCAATCCCGAGCACCGCAAACACGCAGAAGAGATCTGGCGCATCCCGCACGGCATTATCCCGGAAAAGCCGGGCTACCACGCCGTGCAGCAGGACCGCATGCTGCGCGACGGCAAACTCAATTTCTACTGGGTGCAGGTCAACAACAACGTCCAGGCTGGTCCGAACACTTCCAACGAAACCTATCAGGGCTATCGCAATCCGGAGAATTTCATCGTCGTCTCGGATGCCTATCCGACGATCACGGCTATGAGCGCCGACCTTATCCTGCCCGCTGCCATGTGGGTGGAGAAGGAGGGCGCCTACGGCAATGCGGAGCGGCGCACCCATGTCTGGCACCAGCTGGTGCAGGCGCCGGGCGAGGCGCGCTCAGATCTCTGGCAGTTGGTGGAGTTCTCCAAGCGTTTCACGACCGACGAGGTGTGGCCTGCGGAAATTCTCGCTGCGAACCCCGATTACAAGGGCAAGACGCTTTATCAGGTGCTCTACGCTGACAGCGATGTTGCGAAGTTTCCGATCAGCGAGGTCAAGGCCGAACACGCCAACAACGAGGCCCAGCATTTCGGCTTCTATATCCAGAAGGGACTGTTCGAGGAATATGCCGCCTTCGGCCGCGGCCATGGTCATGACCTTGCACCCTACGACACCTATCACGAGGTGCGCGGGCTGCGCTGGCCGGTCGTCGACGGCAAGGAAACGCTGTGGCGCTACCGCGAGGGCTACGACCCCTATGTGAAGCCGGGCGAAGGGGTGAAGTTCTACGGCAATAAGGACGGCAGGGCGGCGATTATCGCTGTGCCTTACGAGCCGCCGGCGGAATCGCCGGATGCCGAATTCGATACCTGGCTCGTCACCGGCCGCGTACTGGAGCACTGGCATTCCGGCTCGATGACGATGCGCGTGCCCGAACTCTTCAAGGCGTTTCCCGGCGCGCGCTGCTTCATGAATGCCGACGATGCGCGCAAGCGCGGCCTCAATCAAGGCTCGGAAATCCGCATCATCTCGCGGCGCGGCGAAATCCGGTCCCGTGTCGAGACCCGTGGCCGCAATCGCATGCCGCCGGGTGTGATCTTCGTGCCGTGGTTCGATGCCAGCCAGCTCATCAACAAGGTCACGCTTGACGCCACCGACCCCATCTCGAAACAGACGGATTTCAAGAAATGCGCAGTCAAGATCGAACCCGTCGCATAACCCTCCCGAGAGGATGGGTGCTGGCCGCGCTCAGCGCCGCCGTCATCGCCACCAGCGCCATGGCGCAGATGGTGCCGCAGCTCTCCGGTCCTGATGGAGACAAGATGCAGGAAGTGCCGGCCGATCCGCTGCCGAAGTGGATCATCGACGATATCAGGCGCATGCGCGCCTATCCCGAGCAGCCGCCGATCATTCCGCATTCGATCGACGGCTACCAGCTGTCCGTCAATGCCAATCGGTGCCTGTCCTGTCACAAGCGCGAGTTCTCGCAGGATGCCGGTGCACCGATGATCAGCGTCACCCACTACATGACGCGCGAGGGGCAGATGCTCGCCGACGTCTCGCCGCGGCGCTACTTCTGCACGGCCTGTCATGTGCCGCAGGCGGACAAGAAGCCGCTGGTCGGCAGCACGTTCAAGGACATGAGCGAGCTCGGCGTCACTGGTGCAGGAAGCGAATGATGATGGCGCGCATCAAGGCAATCCTGCTCTGGGTCTGGACCATTCTGACGACGCCGGCGGCGACGCTCAGCCTCGCCTTCCTGACGCTCGGCGGGTTCGTTGGCGGCGTGATGTTCTGGGGTGCGTTCAACACGGCGCTGGAACTCACCAACACGGAAAAGTTCTGCACCTCCTGTCATGAGATGAAGGACAACGTCTATCAGGAGCTGACCAATACGGTGCATTTCACCAACCGCTCCGGCGTGCGCGCCTCCTGCCCGGATTGCCATGTGCCGCATCAATGGACCGACAAGATCGCCCGCAAAATGCAGGCGTCGAAAGAGGTCTGGGGCAAGATCTTCGGCACGATCAACACGCGCGAGAAATTCTTGGACAAGCGTTTGGAGCTGGCAAAACACGAATGGGCGCGTCTGAAGGCGAATGACAGCCTTGAATGCCGCAACTGCCATTCCGCCGTGGCGATGGACTTCACCAAGCAGACGCAACGCGCCGCCGACATCCACTCGAAATATCTGCTGACGGGCAAGGCTACCTGCATCGACTGTCACAAGGGCATCGCGCACGAACTGCCGAACATGGAGGGCGTCGATCCCGGCTGGAAGATGCCGAAGGATCTCGAAGGCCAGGAGTTGCCTGCGGCGTCGAACGATGCCATCGGCGACCTGCGAAGGGCCGTGGCCAGCGCGCATGGTGCTATGACGTTTTGAAAGCGCTCGCTTCGGCAAGACGTTTGTTTCTCGGCGGCACTCCTAGGCCTTCAAGGGCGTGGAACGTGTAGGGGGCCGACTGTCGGTCGCGAGTTGATGACCTTGGAAAATCCGGTCAGGAAAAACGTCTGACGACGTCTCGGACAAGGATCGGGGCGACTCGATCTCGGTATGCTGAGGCATGCCGGCGGGTGCGGTCTGAACGAATTGCTCGTAGCAAACGAAGGCTCCCGCGCTGGTCACGGCACTCGGCGCGATGGGTGCTGCCCGTTTGTTCAGGATTCCGGAATGTTCTCTCGGAAGATGACCTGAAGCCGTGGAGGATGGTGCTCGAATTTGCGGTCCAGGATGGTGTTCTTCAGCACGGAAATCGCCTCGCGCGCCTCCACGCGCGGATTCTGGTCGATGACGGCATCGATGGTGCCGTCGAGAAGGAATCGCTTGGTGCTGTCGGTCAGTTCGTGGCCGACGAAGATGACGGAGGAGGCCATACCGGCCTCCTGCAGGGCCTGCCCGATGCCGGCATTGCCGGCGCCGATATTGTAGATGCCGGAGAGGTCTGGGTGGCGCTTGAAAAGGGCGACCGCTTCCTCATAGGCGCGCTGCCTGTCGTCGCGGACTTCGCGCAATTCGACGATATCGAGATCGCGGAACTCTTCCATGATGACGTGGCGGAAACCCATCTCGCGTTCCTCGTGGCCGCGATAGGATAGCGAGCCGGCAAACAGCGCGATCTTTCGCTTCTTTCCCTCGCCAAGGAAACGCCCGAGCAGATAACCGGCCAGCCGGCCCGCTGCGCGGTTGTCGATGCCGACATAACCGGCGCGGGGAACGTGGAGGATGTCGGAAGCGAGGGTGACGATCGGCACGCCGGACAGCGAAAGGGCCCGCATGGCCTCTCGCACTGTCGGATGGTCGAGTGCGATGACGCCGACGCCCTGCGTCACGCCGACCAGAGCGTGCAGCGTGCGCGCAAGCGTATCCGGGTTGAAGCCTTCGATCGACTGGATGCGGATGTCGAGATCGTCCTGCAGCGCGCCCTGACTGACGATCTGCGACAGGAGATTGGCGATAAAGGTGTTCGTGCCGGCCGGCAGGACGAAATCGAGCCGGATCTTTCCGGTGTTTTCCACGCTGTTCGAAAAGGGCGCGGCGAGATAGCCGAGCTTCCGGGCGGTCTCCAGAACGGCATCGCGGGTTCGCTCCCGCACGCCCTGGCGGTTGTTGAGGACCCTGTCCACCGTCGCCGGCGAGACCCCGGCTTCACGGGCAATGTCCATCAATGTCGAACGCAAAACCTGTCCTTTCACGAAATGATGGGAAATGATGTATTTCCCTGCGGCGTAAATACAAGGTGGTGCGCATATTCCAGGCGTCTTTTCCTCAGAAATCCGCATAGGCGCTGGCTGGTGATCGCATCATTTCCCGTCAGTTTATGGCGTCACTAGCCCTGCAACACGTAAACAAGGCCGCCAAAAGATGCAATATGATTGATTTTGATGTTGACACACATCATCGCCCTCGCCATTACTCATCACGCTGACGGGTGAGGAGACCTCTCGGCATGGAGGAGAACATCAATGAGCGAGATTCTGACGGTCTCGCGCCGTGGCCTTCTGGCAGCCGGCGCGAAGACATTTGCATTGACTGCTGCCATCGGCATCGCACCGCAGTTCATCCGTCCGGGCCGGGCCTTCGCGGCTGACGCGCTCGCGCCAGGCATGATCGGCGGCCCGACCGGCTTCGAAGGGGCCGAGCGCTATCAGTATGGCGCCGACACGCCGGAAGGGCGCGCCGTTGAGGCCGCCAAGGCGCTGAAGGCCGCCGGCAAGGCTCCAGAGCGCATCGTGCTCGGCCTGTCCGACGGCTCGATCGGCCAGCTGACGCAGGCCTTCCCGGCCGGCGCACCGTCCATCAAGGAACTGTGGGAAAAGGAGACCGGCATCACGCTCGACATCGTCGGCGTGCCGAACGGTCAGGAATTCACCAAGACGATGCAGGACATCTCCACCAAGGGCGGGGCGTTCGACATCTATGCGGTGGAATGGAACCGTCTGGGCGACCTTGCCGAGACAGCGGGCATCATCAAGCTCGACGATTATGTCGCCACCCACAAGCCGGAGTGGGACGATCCGGAGCGCGGTTACGTCAACGGCGCCAAGGGCGTGTCGTTGCTCAACCAGTATCGCGGTTCGACCTATGGCGTGTCGCTGGACGGCGACTTCCAGACCTGGAATTACCGAACCGACCTGTTCAATGACGAGACCGAGAAGAAGGCCTTCTCCGACAAGTACGGCTATGCGCTCGCGCCGCCGCGCACCTGGAAGGAACATGCCGACGTCGCGGCCTTCTTCCACCGCCCGGATAAGGGCTTGTTCGGCTCGACGGACCTGCGCAATCAGGGTTGGGGCTATACCAACTGGTACCAGCGCTTCGTCTCGATGGGCTCGCCCAACCAGTTCCTGTTCGGTGACGACGGCAAGGCGCTGATCAATTCCGAAGCGGGATATCTCGCCACGCAGGAATATGTCGAATCGCTCAGCCACCACTCACCGGATGCGATTTCCTGGGGTTGGCCGGAGCAGTACGGCAACTTCGCCTCGGGCGGTGCGGCGATGACCTGCGCCTTCTCCAACCTGCCGAAATTCCTCGACAACAAGGCGAACGAGGGCTCGAAGGTCACGGGCAAGATTGGCTCCATGCTGCCGCCCGGCCGCGATGTCGGCGGCCAGCTCGTCAGCCGCTCGGTGCTGTGGCTCAACCTGTCGGCTTCGGTCTCGGCGCAGAGCAAACATCCGGAGGTCTGCTATCTGCTGCTGCAATGGCTGGGCTCCAGCCGCATCTATTCGTGGATGACGGCCAATCCGGGCGGCTATTTCGATCCGTTCCAGCTGTCGAATTTCGCTGATCCGCTCGTGCGCCAGACGTATCACGACTACCACATGGACGTCGTTCGCGAGACGGTGGCGCGTACCGTGCCCTCGATCAACTATCCCGGTGCGACTGCCTTCCACAACGCGCTTGACGAAAACCTCATGGCCGCCCTGACCAAGGCGAAGACGCCGGAGGAGGCGATGGCCGATACCGAGAAGCAATGGCAGCGCATCGCGCGGCGCACCGGCGAGGACAAACTGCTCGAGGCCATCAAGTCGAACAAGGAGGCCTGGCCGACGGTGCTCGATCCGCTGGCCGGCTGAGCCGACATGACCCGACCGCCGGGCGGCCTGTTCGCCCGGCGCCTTCTGACTGTTTTCGATAAGTGACCTTTGCGATCATGAACCGCTCGCTGCCTTTCGAGATTTTCCGCTACGCTGCCATTCTTCTGGCGCTGGCGGTCACGCTCATCCCGACGCTATGGATGGCCTCGATGGCCTTCAAGCCGATTGCCGAATGGTCCGCCGCTGGCGCCGACCTGACCTGGTGGCCGAAGAGCCCGACGCTCGACAATTTCCGCTTCATCTTCGGCACCTCGACCTCCGATCTCATCGTCGCGCTCGACCGCACGGCCGGCAAGCCGATCCTGGCGTCGCTGCTCTCGGCCGTCTTCGGCACGCTGATCGCCATGACGGCGGGCACGGCCGGTGCTTACGGCCTGTCGCGCTTCGGCTCGGGCCAGAACCTGCCGCTCGCGCTCATACAGCTCCGGCTCTTCCCCCCGATGGCGGTGATGATCCCCGTCATGATCATGTGGGCCTTCTTCGGCCTCGTCGATACCTGGTGGGGTCTGGCATTGATCTACGGCATCGTCACGTTGCCCTTCGCCTTTTGGCTTATGAAGACCTTCTTCGACGACATGCCGCGCGAAATCGAGGATGCCGCACTGGTCGAAGGCTGCTCGCGCCTGCGCGTCTTCATGAAGATCACGCTGCCGATGATGCGCCCGGCGCTCGCCAGCTCCGCGCTCTTCGTCTTCATCCTGAACTGGTCGGACTATCTGATTGCGCTGCTCCTGACGACGCGCGAATGGGTGACGATCCCGGTCTACATGGCCTCGCTGTCATCCTCGATGACCGGACAGCTCTATGGTGCCAAGGCAGCACTTGGCCTCATCGCCGCCGTGCCGCCGGTCATCATGGGCATCGCCATCCAGAAGCATCTGGTCCGGGGTCTGACCTTCGGAGCCCTCAAGCAATGAGCATGCTCGCAACCGAGGAGAAAATCTCCGTGACCGGCGATCTTTCGACGACAGGGACCCGCATCGAGGATGGCGGGCGCCGTCTTGGCCTGATGCTGACGCTGCCGGCGCAATTGCTGGTGCTGTTCATCGCGGTCTTTCCGCTCCTGATGCAGCTCTATATCAGCCTCACCGACTGGTCGCCGCTCGACGGTATCGGCTGGTGGCAGGCCTATGAACTGTGGAACAACTTCGCTAACTACACCGACCTCGCGGTCGACAGCCGCTTCTGGGATGCACTCGGCCGCACGGCTCTGGTGATGCTGATCTGCGTGCCCGCCGAGTTCCTGCTCGGGCTTGGCCTCGCCATCCTCTTCATGGACAATTTCGCCGGCAAGCGGGTGTTCTACTCGATCATGCTCATTCCCATGATGGTCGTGCCTGCCGTCGCCGGCTACATGTTCTTCATGCTGTTCCAGTCCGGTGGGCCGGTGAACGACATCATCTCGACGCTGATCGGCCGGCCCTTCGCGCTCGCCTGGCTGTCGAGCCCCGGCACGGCGCTGATCGCCGTTATGATCGCCGACATCTGGCAGTGGACGCCGCTGATGTTCCTCATCTTGCTTGCCGGTCTTGTCGGCGTGCCGGAAGACCAGATGCGGGCGGCAACTTTGTTGGGCGCAAGCTGGTCGCAGCGCTTCCGCACCATCGTCATGCCGAAGATGAAGACAATCATCATCATCGCCCTGTCGATCCGCGTCATCGAGAATTTCAAGATCTTCGACACGCTCTACATCATGACGGGCGGCGGACCGGGCGTCGCGACGGAAACCATCTCCGTCTACATCTACAAGGTGACGCAGCAGGACCTGATCTGGGGTTATGTCGCGGCCATCGCACTGGTCATCCTGATCGCGCTTTCCATTCTCGTATCGCTTGCCATCAGCCGCATGAATGCGGCGAAGGAGGCCTGAGCCATGACCGCCATTCATCTTGAAAACCTGGTCAAGCGTTTCGGGGCCTTCACGGCGCTGAAGACCATGGACCTCGAAATCCGCGACGGCGAGTTCATGGCGCTGCTCGGCCCCTCCGGCTGCGGCAAGTCCACGACCATGAACATGATCGCGGGTATGGAGCAGCCGAGCGAGGGCCGCATCACTTTCGACGGCCGAGACATGAACGGCGTCGCCATGGGCAGACGCGGCGTCGGCTTCGTGTTCCAGAACTATGCGATCTTCACGCACATGAACGTCTACGACAATCTGGCCTACGGCCTGAAGGTCCGCGGAACGCCGGCGTCCGAAATAGATCGCCGCGTCAAGGCGATGGCGGACTTTCTTCAACTGACGCCGATGCTCGACAAGCCCTCGGCCAAGCTGTCGGTCAATATCCTGCAACGCTTGGCGATTGGCCGTTCGGCCATTGTCGAACCGGCGATCTTCCTGCTCGACGAGCCGCTTTCCAATGTCGACGCCGCCTTCCGCGCCGTCATGCGCACCGAACTCAAGCATCTCCAGCGCCAGTTCCGCCAGACCATGGTCTATGTCACGCACGACCAGCTCGAGGCGATGACCATGGCGGATCGCATCGCGGTGATGGATCATGGCGTGCTGCAGCAGGTCGGCACGCCGCTGGAGGTTTACAACGATCCGGTCAATCTGTTCGTGGCCGACTTCATTGGCTCGCCGGGCATGAACCTGCTCAAGGGTGTGCTTGCCGATAGCGACCGCGGGCTGGTGGCCGATCTCGGAGCGCTTGGGATTACCGCGCCTATCGACCCCGCACTTTCTGCCACTGCGCGCAAGCACGGCATCCGCGAAGTCGTCTATGGTTTCCGTCCGGAACGCGTCGTGCTGGCGGGCGCGGGGCAGGGGATCGCTATGCCTGTGACCTTCATCGAGCGGATCGGCGCACGAACCGTCGTGCACTTCGGTGACGGAGAGCAACGCGTGAAGGCGGTGTTCGACAACGACGTCGCCGTTCAGACGGGTGAGACCGTCCATGTCGCGGTCGAGCCAGGTTTTGCCCGTTTGTTCGATGCCGCTACCGGCGTCGCGATCCGGGAGGTGTGAGACATGGCCGGTATCTCCTTCCGCAATGTCACCAAGCGCTTCGGCAAGACGCTCGCCGTCAACAATGCGAGCTTCGATATCCAGCCGGGCGAGTTCTTCTGCTTTTTCGGTCCGCCCCTTTCGGGAAAATCGACAGTCCTGAAGCTGATCCTCGGGCTGGAGACGCCGGACGAAGGCGAAATCCTGATCGGCGGCAAGCCGGTCAACAGGGTCTCGCCGGCAGACCGCAACGTGGCGATGGTGTTCCAGAACCTCGCGCTCTTCCCACACATGACGGCGGGCGAGAACGTCCGGTTCCCGCTCGTCGAGCGCAAGGTGCCGGAAGAGAAGATCCGTGCGCGTGTCGAGGCTGTTGCCGCGAAGCTTCATATTTCGCATCTGCTGCACAAGCCGCCGGCACAGCTTTCCGGAGGCGAGCGCCAGCGCGTGGCGATCGCCCGTGCGCTCGTGCGCGACCCCGTCGCCTATCTCATGGACGATCCGATTTCGGCGCTCGATGCGCGGCTGCGCGAGGAAACCCGCGTCGAGCTGAAGCGTATCCAGCGCGATCTCGGCCAGACGCTGCTCTATGTCACGCACGATCAGGAAGAGGCCATGTCGATTGCCGACCGCATGGCGATCATGGAGGAGGGTGAGATCCGCCAGATCGGCTCGCCCACCGAGATTTACGATACCCCGGTCAGCCGCTACGTCGCGCGCCTTCTCGGTGCGCCGATGATGAACATCCTGCCCGCGGTGCGTGGCGAGGCGCTGGAAGCGGGCGACGGCACGATCAGCCTGCCGCTCGAGGCCGTGCCTCACGGTGCTGCGCATCTCGGCGTGCGTCCGGAAGATCTCAAGATCGAACCGTGGAACGATGCGCGGCCGGGCCGGCCGGCAACCGTCTATGAAGTCGAGCCGCTGGGCGGCTACACAGTCGTTACGGTCGATACCGGCGCGGAGAAGCTGAAGGCGCTGATGCGTGGCCAGCCGGATATTCGGCTGGACAGTGCGGTGGCACTGAGCTGCAACCCGGCCAGGGCGCATTTCTTCAATCAGGCGGGGGAGGCCGTCAGCCTGTGAACGAGCATATCAAACGGGAGGTTACCATGAGCGAAGCCAGGGGTTTTGCGCCCGATCCACAGGTGCGGGTAAGGGATTACAAGATCGGCTGCATCGGCGCCGGCATGATCATGGCGGAATGCCATCTGGCGGCCTACAAGGAGGCGGGCTTTCCGGTTGTCGCCATCGCTTCGCGCACGAAGGACAAGGCGGCGGCAGTTGCCGAGCGCTGGGGCATCGCCACCGTACACGACACGCCGGACGCGCTGATCGCTGATCCCACCATCGATATCCTCGACATCGCCTTCCCGCCGGACCAGCAGCCAGACTTGATCCGCAAGGCGCTCGCCCAACCGCATATCAAGGGCATCCTCGCACAGAAGCCGCTGGCGCTGACGCTGGAAGACGCCATCGAGCTGCGCGATGCCGCTGCCAAGGCCGGCAAGATCCTCTCGGTCAACCAGAACATGCGCTACGACCAGTCGATGCGTGTGCTCAAGCAGATCCTCGACAGGGGTGAACTTGGCACGCCGGTCATGGTGACGATCGAGATGCGTGCCATTCCGCACTGGCAGACCTTCCTTGAGGATTACGACCGCCTGACGCTGTCCAACATGAGCGTGCACCATCTCGACGTCCTGCGCTTCCTGTTCGGCGACCCCGAGACGATCACGACGCTGACCCGTACCGACCCGCGCACGACCTTCGCCCACAAGGATGGCATCACCGTTTCGACGCTGACTTTCCCGAGCGGTGTGATGGCGGTTTCGATGGAGGACGTGTGGTCCGGCCCGCGCGAAGAGGGTTTCGACAGCGACATCTACATCAAGTGGCGCGTCGAGGGCACGGACGGCGTGGCGCAGGGCACGATCGGCTGGCCCGACGGCTCGCCCTCGACGCTGACCTATGCCTCCAAGACGACGACCGGCGGCAAGTGGGTCACGCCGACCTGGGAGACGATGTGGTTCCCGCATGCCTTCGTCGGCGTCATGGAGCAGCTGCAATATGCGGTGAAATCGGGCGAGCCGCCGGCGCTCTCCGTTGCCGACAACGTCAAGACCGTTGCGCTGATCGAGGCCGGCTACAAGTCGATCGACGAGGGCCGCACGGTCAGGCTTTCCGAAATTTCCATCAATTCATGAACAACGAGGGAGGATTCTCATCATGATGCAAACTGGTATTTTCACCGGCTATTTCCCCTATGCGCTGGAAGAAACGGCGAAGAAGATCCGCGCGCTCGATTTCAATACCGTGCAGCTGGACATGCACTTCAAGGACATCGATCTCTCGGCCGGCCAGATCACCAAGGAAAAGTGCGTGAAGATCCGCGAAACCTTCCGCGATCATCACCTGCCGATCTCCTGCATTTCCGGCTACACGAACATCATCCACCCGGATAAGGCCGAGCGCGAGCGCCGCGTCGGCTACCTCAAGGAAATCATCCGCAACGCCCGCCATCTCGGCACGCCCTATGTCATCTCGGAAACCGGCACCTACAACACGGAATCCGACTGGGTGCATCACCCGAAGAACAAGACGGAAGAGGGCTTCGAGGAATGCCGCAAGGTCATCGCGGATCTTGCCCAGCATGCCTATGACCACGGCGCCGTCTTCCTGCTCGAAACCTATGTGAACAATGTCGTCGGCTCCGTCGAGGAGACCGTGAAGATGTTCGCGCAGGTCGATCATCCGGGCCTCGGTCTGCTGATGGACCCGACCAACTATTTCGAGACGCACAATATCGACCGCATGGACCAGATCCTGAACCAGGTGTTCGATACGCTCGCCGACAAGATCAAGATCGGCCATGCCAAGGACGTGAAGCGCTCGGGCGACGACAAGTCGGAAAAACATGCCGATATCGGCGATGCGGACGCGCTGGAAAGCCACACCTTCCGCGGCGTCGGCGAAATCGAGCTGCCAGCACCCGGCCTCGGTTCGCTGAACTATGATCTCTATCTCAAGCGCCTCAGCGAGAAGCACCCGAACATTCCCATGATCATCGAGCATCTCGATGAGAGCGATGTGCCGCGCGCCAAGAAATTCCTCGACGGCAAGCTGCGCGCTCAGGGGCTTTGAAAATCCGGCGGCCGGGTTTTGGCCCGGCCGCCTCTTGAGACAGCATGACCTGCCTGGCAGGGAGAAGGAACAACACGATGGTCGAATTATTCGGGGAAGCGAAGTCGCGGCGCGACATTGCTGCCAGTGCAGGACGTTTTTCGCAATTTGCCGGTGTGCGGCTGATGACCTTGTCGGACGGCCTCGAAAACGGCATTCGCATGCTCGAATTCCGCAGTGGCACGGGTCTGCGTTTCACCGTGCTGGTGGACCGTGCCCTTGATATTGCGGACTGCGAATACCGCGGCATGGCGATCGGATGGCACTCTCCCTCCGGTTTCCGCCATCCGGGCCTGCACGAATATGAGGGTGAGGGCGGCCTTGGCTGGATGCGCTCCTTCTCCGGCCTGATGATCACCTGCGGCCTCGACCATATCCTCTTCATGTATGACGAGCCGGCCGACCATTATGTCTACGGTCCGAAGAAGACGGTAAAGCACTCCATACACGGCCGTGTCGGCACCATTCCCGGCAAGCTGGACGGTTACGGTGAGCGCTGGGACGGCGACGATTGTTATCTCTGGTGCGAGGGCACCGTCACGCAGGGCACGGTGTTCGGCGAGCATCTCGAGCTGAAGCGCCGCATCGAGATCAAAGCGGGCACCAACGATATCCGCATTTCGGATACGGTGGTCAATCGCGGCTTCTACCGCACGCCGCACATGTTCTGCTACCACATCAATGTCGGCCACCCCGTTCTGGCCGAAGGTTCGCGCTATCTCGCACCCGTGCGCGACGTTGTCTGGGCCGCGCATGCCGGGGCTGACTATGAGAGGCAGGGTGTCGGCTACCGCACCATGCCCGCACCGCAGTTCGGCTTCCACGAGCAGGTCTGGCAACATGAGATGGCGGCGGATGCGAAGGGTGAGGTGCCCGTGGCGCTGGTCAACGATCGCCTCGGCATCGGCTTTGAGGTCGTCACCCGCAAGGATCAGTTCCCCTGCATGTATGAATGGCAGAACCTGCAGGCCGGGCAATATGCTGTTGGTATCGAACCCTCGACCAACCATGTGCTCGGCCACGGTGCTGCGCGCGAGCGCGGCGAGCTGATCTGGCTCGAACACGGCGAAGAGCGGCACTACGACACGACGTTCCGCATCCTTCCCGATGCCGAGGCGATTGCTGCGAGTGAGGCGAGGATTGCCGCCATCGCGCGTCAGCCGGAGATCGACTTCCCGCAGCCCTCGGGCAATCACGTCGCTCTGGAGGGCCGGTCATGAACATGCAGGCGAAGCAGCCCGCGCACAAGGAGAACACCATGATCTCGGTTGCCGGCAAGGTCATTCTGTATACAGGCGCGGCTGGTGGGCTCGGCGCGGAGACCACGCTGAACTTCCTGCGCGCCGGTGCGACCGTCGTCGCGCTCGACAACGATCCCGTGAAGAACACCGCCTTGCAGACCTCTGCGGACAAGGAGGGGCTTGCCAATCTGGTCATCCGGGCCGTCGATCTCTCCGATCTTGCGGCCCTGCGCACGTCGCTCGAAGACCTGTCGCGTGAGGTCGGCGGCTTCGACGTGGTGATCAACAACGCCGCCATCTATCCCTCGAAGCCGTTCGAGGATTACGCTCTCGAAGAAATGCAGCGGGTGCAGCGCATCAATGTCGATGCCGGCATCGTCTGCGTTCAGGTGGCCTTGCCGCATATGCGTGAACGGGGCTGGGGCCGCATCATCAACATCGCCAGCGTCACGTCCAATGGCGGCTGGGCCAATCTGTCACCTTATGTCCAGTCGAAGGGCGCGCTTATCGGCCTTGCACGCGCCTGGGCGCGAGAGTTCGGCGCCTATGGCATCACGGTCAACGCGGTTTCGCCCGGCGCCTTCCCGACGGACGCGGAAAAGATCCATCCCGATCCGGAAGGCTATACCGGCTTTGTGCTGGATCATCAGGCGATCAAGCGGCGCGGCAGCGCCAGCGACATCGCCAACGCCTTGATGTTTCTCGCCTCCGATGCCGCGGGCTTCATCACAGGACAGACGCTGAACGTCGATGGCGGCTGGGTGATGAACTAGCGCCGCGAGTGCGAATATGCCATGTCGGGCACAGGGCATGGCCGTGCCCCATGATGCCTGTCGCCTCGGAGTTTTCGCGTGAGCCAGTCTCTCTACCTTGCCGTCGGATCACTCAATCGCGAGGCACCCTATTTTCAGGGTGCCCGCGGCGAGGGTCTCACCATCTTCTCCTTCGACGAAGGCGCGCTGGAATGGACGCGCCTTGCCGGCACGTCGACCATCGACAACCCGACCTTTCTCAGTGTCGATGCCGCAAGCGGCGTTGTCTATGCCAATTCGGAAGTGTTCGGCTGGCATGAAGGCACCGTGAGCGCTTTCCGCTTCTCGCCCGGAACGCGCGCCCTGACCTATCTCAACAAACAGCCGACGCTCGGCAGTATCGCAGCGCATAACATGGTGTCGCGCGACCGGCGTTTCGTGCTGGTCGCGAACTATGCGATGGGCGGCGATGGACCGGACCGGTCGGTGGCGGTTTTTCCGGTGCAGGAGGATGGCCGTCTTGCGCCGGCTGCGGCGTCCGTTCGGCTTGACGGTGCGCTCGGCCCGGTCGCCGACCGCCAGGAAAGGCCGCATGCCCATATTGTGACAGAGGTGCCCGAGGGCGGCGCGGTGCTCATTGCCGATCTCGGTCTCGACCAGGTTGTCGAATATACGCTTTCGAGCGATGGTGCGCTCGCGCGGTCCGCCAGCGTTGCGCTCCCGCCAGGCGCTGGCCCTCGCCATATCGCCCAGCATGGCAACGGTCGTTTTGTCTATGTTTCGAACGAGCTGGATTCCACGGTATCCTTCGTCCTGCGCGAGACCGGCAAGATAACGCTCCAGCAGACGCTATCGACCATCCGTCCCGGCGTGGAATCCCATGGCGCGGATATTCATCTGTCGCCGGACGGGCGTTTCCTCTATTGTTCGAACCGGGGCGAGGACAGTATAGCGTGTTTCATGGTCGATCAGGCGACGGGTCATTTGACGCTGCGGGACATTGTCCCTTCTGGCGGCAAGACGCCGCGCAATTTCGCGTTCACGCCGAGTGGCCGTCATATGCTGGTCGCCAACCAGAACGGTGATGCGATCGTGATCTTCCGGCGGAACGAGGAAACAGGTGCCTTGACGGATAGCGGAAAGCGCATCGAAATCGGTACCCCCGTATGCGTGAGGCCCTTCATCCTGTGACGGACGACAAGCAGCCTGCAAAACGCGGCCGTCGGAAAGGCGCTGGAGTGACGATGGCGGATGTCGCCGCCGCCGCCGGCGTCTCCATGCAGACGGTTTCGCGCGCGCTACGCTTTCCCGACACGGTGACACCGGAAAACCGCAAGATCATCGATGATGCGATCAGGAAGACGCACTACGTTCACAATCTCGCGGCGAGCCATCTTGCATCGAACAAGAGCAACACCGTCGCCGCCGTCATCCCAACGCTCTCGGCCTCCGTCTTCGCTGAAACCATGCAGCACTTCTCCGAGGTGCTGCACCGCGAGGGGTACCAGATCTTCCTCGGCAACACCGATTACCGGCTGGACCGCGAGGAAGACGTGATCCGCAGTCTGCTCGGGCGGCGGCCGGATGGCGTGTTCCTGATCGGCACGCACCATACCCGCGCCAGCGTGACCATGCTGAAACGTGCCGGCATTCCGGTCGTCGAGGGCTGGGACATGACGGAAAAGCCGATCGATCGGCTCGTCGGTTTTTCCAACACGGACGCGATTGCCGAAATGGCACGGCATCTCGTGCGCTCCGGTCGGACGAACATCGTCTTTGCCGGTGTGCTGCGCAAGGGCGATAGCCGCGCAGCCGAGCGGCGGGACGGCTTTGCCGCGGCCATGGAGGAGCTGTTTCCCGGCAAGGCGCCACGGATTTCCATCTCGCGGGACCTGCCCTTGACCATGGCATCCGGTGCGGATCTCTTGCGCAAGGCACTCGCGCGTTATCCTGAAGCTGATGCCGTGATGTTTTCGAGCGACATCATCGCCTCGGGCGCATTACAGGAAAGCGTGCGTATCGGCCTGAAGGTGCCGGAGCGTCTTGCCATTACCGGCTTCGGCGACTTCGAGCTTGCCCGGCATCTCATTCCATCGCTGACGACAGTCTCCGTACCTTCGGCGGAAATCGGCCGCGAGGCCGGGCGCCTTCTCCTGGAGGGCATGCGCGGCATCCAATCCGAAACCACGCTCATCGATATGGGGTTCAAGCTGATGATCCGCGACAGCGGCTAGGAAGATGGAATATCCGGCCGATGGGCGAAGTCGGTCAGCACTTCGCAGCCCGTTGCCGTCACCCGCAGCATATATTCGAGCCGCACACCGCCGACATCAGGATCGAGCGCGGTCGGCTCCACCATTATCACCATGTCTTCCTTCAGGGACTCTCGCTCATAGGCGACAAGGCGCGGCCATTCATGCACGCCGGTTCCGATCGAGTGGCCGGAATGGTGCGCGTAGGAATAGCCGTGCCGGTTGATCGTCGCCTGCAGGCTCTGGTCGAGCGCGTCGATGCCAAGCCCCGGACGAATGGTTTCGATTGCCATGTCCAATGCGCTTCGGGCGGCGCCGAAGAGCTTTTCGAAGCCGGCGGACGGCGTCCCGATCATGGCCGACGCGCAGCTGTCGCCCCAGTAACCGGCGACGCGCGGCGCCAGATCGCAGATCAGCGGATCGCCCGTTTCCAGGATGCGGTTGCCGGGCCACCCCATGAACTGAGACGTGCGCTCCCGCCCGGAAATGAGGTCGCCGGTGACAGGCAGGCGTTCGCCGGCGCGGGTTTCCATGGCAAGCCGGATGGTGGCGAAGAGGTCGAGTTCGCTCATCCCGGCGCGGGTTGCCGAAAGGAAGGCCTGCTGCCCAGCGGAAGCCGTCAGCGCCGCTTCGCGCAACAGTCCGATCTCGGTTTTGGTCTTGATCGCGCGCTGGCGGCGGAAGGCCGGTTCAACGGAAACGACCACGCTGTCTTCCAGCAGCGGGAGGATGGAGGCGGGTAGGGCATGCGGCTCGACCGCAATCTTTCCACCGACCTTGAGACGTCGCAGCAGTGCGTTTGCCTGCGAAACATAGTTCGCGAAGATGTCGGTCGCCTCCTTGAAGGAGAAGCCGGTATAGGTGATGACGAGATCGGCCCAGCTTCCGGTGCCTGCTTCCAGATTGGTGACCAGGAGCGCGGTTTCACCATTCACGCCAACGATCCCGAGGCTCGGACCACCCGCGAAGGGTGAAGGGCCGGCCTCGATGCCGGAGATATGGCCAAGCGCATAGGCGACGCCGTCCGGGCTGGTGAACAGGCCCCAGTCCGCGCCAGTCTCCCTGATGGCGGCAATGGTCTTTGCAAGCCGTTCGTCCATGGGATCTCCTCAGATCAGGTTGCGGATATGCTGGTCACGTCCATAGGCGGCGACGAGCAGCAGAATGAGAAGCCCAAGCGCGGACTGCACCAGAGCTTCCGAAAGGCCGAGGCCGATCAGCAGCGTGCGCAGCTCGACGAGCACGATGGCGCCGGCGACCGTGCCGACGAAGCCGCCGCGCCCGCCGATGAGCGCCGTGCCGCCGATCACCACCGCCGAAACGGTCTGGAACAGGTAGGGCGTGCCGACCGTCGCACTCGAAGAGCCGGTGAAGCCGACCAGCAGGATGCCGGCAAGAGCGGCGAAGACGGCGCTCAGCGCAAAGGTCGTCGTCCACATGGCGACGGGACGTACGAGAGCAAGTTCCGCCGCCTTCAGGTTAGAGCCGAGCGCATAGAGCCGGCGACCATAAACCGTTCGGTGCAGCACGAAGACGCAGCCGAGCGTGAGCGCCAGCGTGAACGGGATCAGCCAGGGGAATGGCAGGGGGCCGATTGTGCCGCCGAGCGACACAAAATCATTGATGAAAGGCGGTGCCGAGCCGGTGGGCAGGCCACGCGTCCACAGCTGCACGGCGGCCTGAACCACCGTGCCGACGCCGAGCGTGACGATCAGCGGGTGGATCGAGAGGCCGGCGGAAAGGGCGCCGGAGAGCGCGCCGATGGCAGCAGCACAGGCGATGACGATGAGGAAGGCAGGCAAGGCCGGCATGCCGCTCCCGTAAAGGCTGGCGAAGACGACATTGGCGAAGCCGATGATGAAAGGGATCGACAGGTCGATGCCGCCAAGGATCATGACGAGCGTCTGGCCAAGTGCGGCAATCGCCAGCAGCGATGCAAGGATCAGCATGGCGCGCACCGAAAACACACTGCCGAAGCCGGGAATGAGGATCGTTCCGAGCAGGAATACGATGATCACGCCGATGAAGGCGATCACGGCGCGGTTGGAGAAGAGGGCGGTCGTCATCGGCTGGCCCTCTTGGTCTGGAACCTTGCTTTGAGTTTTTCGGAGTTGAGGCAAACGGCAAGCACCAGCACGACGCCATAGGCGGCCTGCAGCATGAAGGTGGAGACGTTGAAGGATGTCAGCACGTTCTGCAGCAGGAAGATATCGGCTGCACCGATAAAGGCCGCCGCCAGCCCGCCGACGCCGCCGGCAAGACTGACGCCGCCGAGGGCGGCCGCTGCAATGGCGATCAGCGTATAGCCGGGGCCGATATTGGGGTCACCGGAGCCGATCAACGCGGTCAGTGCAAGGGCTGCGACACCGGCGACGAGGCCGGAAAATACATAGGCGAAGAAGCGGATGACCGGGACGTTCACTCCGGCGGTAAACGCTGCGCGGTCATCGCTGCCGACGGCCATCAGAAGCTCGTAGAACGGCAGCCGCTTGAAGAAGAGCCATGCGATGATGACGATGCCGACGGGTATGAAGGACAGCGGACCGGCAAGAGCGGACAGCCATGCCGGCACGGTGCCGGACGGCGAGGGCAGAATGGAGAGTGCAAGCCCGCTGTAGATGAGATACGTGGCGAGCGTCGCGACGATCGGCTGAATGCGCAGGATCGCAGCCAGAAAGCCGTTCAGGGCGCCGGAGGCAAGCCCGAGCATGAGCGCGGCCGGAACGATGATCCAGGGCGAGGAAATGCCGAGATCGCCGATGACCACTTTGACGAGGATGACGTTGATAAGGCCCATCAGGGGGCCGACCGAGACATCGATCGAGCCGCGACCGGCCAGAAACGGCAGTGTCGTCGCCATGGTTGCAAGGATCATCGGAGCGGCAAGGCCGAGCACGGTCGGCCAGTTTACCGGCGAGAACCGAACGGGGTTCAGTGCGGCGTTGAGCAGAACGAGCACGACGAAAAGGATCGCCGCAAGACGCGTCTCGCTGCGCGCCCAGAAGCGCGGCTTGTGAAAATTCATCGGTTCAGCGCTCATGCGCGCTCTCCTTCCTGACCGAACATGGCAGCCATGACGCGCTCCATCGACATGGAATCGCGATCGAGAACCGTGCTGCATTCGAAATCCCGGAAGATCGAGACCGTGTCGCAAAGTGTGAGGATTTCCTCGATCTCGCTTGAGAGAATGACGAGGGCGATGCCGCTCTCGGCCGCGAGCTTACGGAACGCTTCGTAAAACTTCAGACGGGTGTTGAGATCGACACCGCGGGTCGGGTCGTTGAGCAGCATGACGCGGGGCTTGAGTGCAAGCAGGCGCGCCAGCAATACCTTCTGCTGGTTGCCGCCACTGAGCGCGGAAATCGGCGCATCTGCCGAGGGATAGCGGATCGACAGGAAGTCCGTATAGGCGGCGAGTTCGTCTTTCAGGCGCTTGCGGTTGAGAATGCCGGCCAGCGAAAAACGCGGCATGGACGGGATTGCGAAATTGTCGAGCACGGAGAGCACGGGAAAGATGCCGGTCGCACGCCGGTCGCGCGGCAGGTAGACGACGCCATGGCGCGCCGCCTCGTAGTGGTCGCGATAGAAGAGCGGACCGCGATCGGTCGTCTCGACGGTGATTGCGCCTTCCCGGTATCGTCCGAGGCCGGCCAGTGCCAAGAGGAATTGCTCCTGGCCATGGCCTTCGAGGCCGGCGATACCGGTGATCTCGCCGGCACGGATGGCGCCCGACAGTGGCGCCCGTCCGGGGGCGAGCACGAGGTCGTCGTAGCGCAAAAGGATCGTATCGTCAGGCATGGATCGCCGCCTCCGGGGCCATGAGCTTGAGGAGCCTCTCGGCGGTAATGCCGTCTCTCTCGAGCGTTTCGACGATGTGTCCGCTTCTGAGTACGGTGACGCGATCGGAAAGGCGGCGCACCTCTTCAAGACGGTGCGAGATGAAGATGACGATGTTGCCGGCAGCGGCATAGTTTTCGATCGCATCGAAGACAAGATCGCGGTCGGCATAGTCGAGGGCGGCCGTCGCCTCGTCGAGCAGCAGGATGGACGGCAGGCGCACGAGCGCGCGGGCGAGAACGATGAGTTGCTGGCTGGCGAGCGGCAGTTCACCCGCAGGGGCGGACAGTGGAATGGGGAAGCGGGAGATTTCGGCGAGCAGCGCCTGTGCAAGCGGCGCGCGTGCGGATTTCTCGATCCGCCGCCTCAGCGGTCCGTCATAGCCGAGAAAGATGTTTTCGACGACGGTGCGATGCGGCGCGATCAGCACCTCCTGAAATACCGTGGAGAGGCCCAGTTCGTGCATGTCGTGCGGCGTGCGCGGGCTGATGGCGCGGCCGTTCAGGGCGATCGTCCCCTCGCTTGGCGACACGACGCCCGAGAGGATCTTGAGCATCGTGCTCTTTCCCGAGCCGTTCTCGCCAAGGATCGTGTGGATGCCGGGCTTGAACGTAACGGATGCGTCGCTCAGTGCCAGCGTCTCGCCATAGCGTTTGGTCAGGTGGCTGACCGTCAGTTCGACAGTATCCCCGCGCGAGGGCGCGGCCCCGCCGTTCCCGGTGACAACGCGGTGGATGCGTGATGTCGCGACCATTCCGGATTGCGGATGTGTCGTAGCAAGCATGCGGGACGGCCTTCTCATTGCCAAACGCGAAACGACCACCGCCGGCGGGCCGGCGGTGGTCACCATTCAGGCGATTATTTCGCGCAGGAGGCCGGGACCTTGGCGAAATCGTAAAGCGGGGTTGCCTGACCGTTCGAGAAGTAGCCGTTGAGCAGTTCTTCCGGGAAGGGATCCTGCGGCGGAATCGGGAAGATCGCGGCCGAATCCGGCTTCATGCAGTCCTTGTACCAGGTCGGCAGATCAGCCTGCGTGATGGTGGGCATCGGCGCGATGATCGTGTTTACGATCGGCTTCTGGCCTTCGATGATGCGGAGCGCGACACGGAAGGCATTCTGTGCAGCGACATGCGGCGAGACCTCGCCGCCGTAGAATTTGAAGCTGTCCTCGTTCTCATGCCAGAAGCCGAGTGCATCTCCCGAAATGGAGCCTGCGATCAGCGGCAGGGGCCGGCCCGCCTGCTGGAAGGCCTCTGCGATGAAACGCGCCTCGCTGCCCGTGGACCACACCGCATCGATCTGCTGCGGCGTCGTTGCCAGCGCCTGAAGAACGGCGGATTTCGTGGTCGTGCCAGTCCATTCGCCGCTGACCTTGCGGGCAATCGTCAGGTTGCCGCTTTCGGCCACGGCCTTGTCGAGACCGGCATTTTCCTGCTGAACCAGCGGGTGACCGGAAATTCCCTCGACCTGCAGGATTGCACCGCCGTTGGGCAGCGCCTCGGCGATGCCCTTGCCCATCTGGTAACCCCAGAGGTTCTGGTTGTGCATGACATTGATTGCTGCGGGCGTCGTTACCGCGCCTGCGGATGTGATGACGGGAATGCCTGCCTTCTGCGCGTCCTCGATGACGGCATTGAGCGCCGTCGACGAACCGGCAATCGTGGTGATGACCGAGCAGCCGCGTTCGATGAAGGAGCGGATCTGCGAGATCTGCTGCGTGGCGTCGCCGTTCGAGTCGGAGACGATGAATTCCGAGACGGCGCCGGCTTCCTTGGCGCCGTTGACGAGGCGGGCAAGTTCATCGTTGAACGTCACGCGCCAGGGGTTGCCCATATAGGATTCCGAATGGCACCAGCGCCACGGCTTGGCCGGCGCCTTGAATTCGCCCAGCGCGGCCGGTGCTACGTCGACGGCCTCGGTGTAGAGCGCGCGCACATTCTCCGGCAGCGCCTGAAGCGCGTCGGACCGGGCATCCGCGTAAGCGGGAACTGCGGCAGACGAAAGCAGCGCAGCGGCAAGCAAGCTCAGGCGAAAGCCTGACTGAAACGTCTTCATCGATTTCCTCCTCCAACGGCACTGCGGCCGCTCCACCTTTACCAATGAATTATCTATTCATCATTTGAGCGATGGTCAATACCAAAGTTAGCGCTCATCAAGTTGCGGGTAGCGGAAACCATCCTGGGCAAACAAACGGCAAGTGACAACTCAAAAATAGTTAGCGCTAACTCTAGACAGGGCGAATTTATCCGATAAGTTGCGGCCAATTTGAGGACTTGCAGGAGAGCGACCGCATATGGGTGTTTTGTCGGGTATCAGGGTTTTGGATTGCTCCATCGCCATGGCGGGGCCGTTTGCGGCCCAGCGGCTGGGCGATCTGGGTGCCGATGTGGTCAAGGTGGAGCCTACGACTGGAGAATGGCAGCGTCATGTGGCGGCTGGCGGCGCGGGCGGCAATCGCGTCAATGTCTCGTTTCTGTCGCTCAACCGCAACAAGCGTTCGCTTGCCGTTGATCTCAAGTCGGAAGCCGGCAAGAAGGTTCTGCTGGATCTCGTGAAGACCGCCGACGTCTTCCTGCAGAACTATCGTCCCGGTGTCGCCAAGCGCCTGGGTGTTGATTACGAAACGCTGTCGAAGATTAATCCGCGCCTCGTCTATGTGTCGATGTCCGGTTATGGCGAGGATGGCCCCTATGTGAATCGTCCTGGACAGGATCTCGTTCTCCAGGGCATGTCCGGCGCCATGCTGTCGGCCGGACGCGAGGGCGAGCCGCCGACGGCCGCAGGCCAGTATCTCGTCGATGCGATCACCGCCTACACGGCCTTCGAAGGGGCGCTCGCAGCGCTGTTTCATCGCGAACGGACCGGTGAGGGGCAGCTCGTTCAGGTCAACATGCTGGATGCCATCACGACGATCCAGATGCAGGAGTTGTCCGTCTATACGGTGGGCGGCAAGCCGCAGCAGCGCTCCGCAGAGCCGCATGCACATGTCTATATCCGCGCACCCTACGGCGCTTTCGCTACCAGCGATGGCTTCATCATCGTCGCCTTCCCCAAGTTGAAAACGCTGGGTGAAGTGATCGGTGAGGACAGTTTCCTGACGATGGACGACGAGGTCGATACCTGGGCGCGGCGCGACGAAATCTTCGCCAAGACCCGCGACCGGCTGAAAACCAGGACTTCGGCCGAATGGCTCGACCTGCTGCGCGCTGCCGATATCTGGTGCGGCCCCGTCTACGGCTATGCCGATCTCGTCGAGGACGAGCAGATCAAGCACAACGGCACCTTCGTCGATTACGACCATCCGACCGAAGGCCGAGTCAAGACGCCGGGCTTCCCGATCAAGTTCTCGAAGACCCCCTCCACCGTCGAGCGCGGTGCGCCTGTCACCGGCCAGCACACGCAGGAAATCCTGAAGGAGGCCGGTTACGATGACGCGACGATCGCCTCGCTCGTGGAAAACGGCGCCGTCGCGAAGGGGACGATCTGACCATGGCGACGATCAAGGCCCTGACCTGGGACCATCCGCGCGGCTTCAATGCGCTCGCCGCTGCCGCACGGCGCGACGAGGTGATCGCCGCCGGCCTCGATATCCAATGGGACAAGCAGCCGCTCGAAGGCTTCGAGTCGCACCCGATCGCCGATCTCTGCGCGCGTTACGATCTCGTCGTGATCGATCATCCGCATGTCGGTGAAGCCGTTAGCGGCGACTGCCTGCAATCGCTCGAAAGCGTGTTCGGCGCCGATGTGGTCGAGGCGCTCGGCGCTGAAAGCATCGGGCCGTCGCTGTCGAGCTACCACTATGCCGGGAAGCATTGGGCGCTGCCGCTCGATGCCGCAACGCAGGTGATGGCGTTGCGCGCCGATCTCGTCGACGGCGGGGCGCCGGAGACATGGGCGGCAGTCGCCGATCTCTCCCGCCGCACCGGCAAGGTTGCGCTCTCGCTGGCAGGGCCGCATGCGGTCCTGAGCTTCCTGTCTATTGCTGCCGCCTATGGCGAGCCGCCCGCTGAGGCGGACCCGGATGTCCTCGTTTCCAGCGAGACCGGAACGATCGTCTATGAACTGATGGCGGAGCTGGCGTCGCTGAGCCCGCGTGTCGTCAGGGACAAGAACCCGATCGGCATTCTCGGCCATATGGCCGCTTTCGACGATGTGATGCTATGCCCGCTCATCTATGGCTATGTGAACTATTCGGCCCCCGACGCCGGCAAGCCGGTCACCTTCGCGGATGCGCCGCGTCGCGTCGCCGGCGGTCGTCCCGGATCCACGCTCGGCGGAACCGGTATCGGCATCTCGAAGCGTTGCGATCCGAGCCCGGAACTCAAGGCGCATTTGCTCTGGCTGATGAGCCGCGAGGCACAGATCCATTTCATTCCAGCCCATGATGGCCAGCCTTCGCGGCGCGAGGCCTGGTTCGACAATGGCGTCAACCGGCGCTGGAACGGTTTCTACCGCCAGACGGCCGAGACGATCGAGGCGGCTTATGTGCGCCCCCGCCACGATGGCTACATCGCCTTCCAGAGCAGGGCATCTGCCCTCTTGCGCGACGCATTCGAAGCAAAGGCGGCGGCCGCGAGCGTGCTTGCCCAACTGCAGGACCTCTACCGCGCCCATCGGCGTGGCGGTGAGGAGCGATAGGAGACGACATGACGGAGGAGATCCTTTTCGAGGTGGATGGCGCGATCGCGACCATCACCCTGAACCGCCCGGCCAAACTGAACGCGGTCACGCCTGAAATGGCGGATGCCATCGTGGCGGCGGTTCGGGAATGTAACGACAGCGATACGATCCGCTGCGTCATCCTGACGGGGGCCGGCGAGCGTGCGTTTTGCGCAGGCTCCGATATCCGCGAACTCGATACCTACGAGACACCCTGGCAGTTCCGCAACCGTGAAGACTATTGCGACGCCATCCATGCGCTGTTGAAGCCGACCATTGCCGCCGTCAACGGCTATGCCTTCGGCGGAGGGCTGGAGACGGCCATGGCCTGCGATATCCGCATCGCATCCTCGAATGCCCAGTTTGCCGCGCCTGAAATCAAGCTCGGCTGGATCGGCGGCGGGGGCATGGCGGCAGGTCTCGCCCATTCGATTGGTCCGTCGAATGCGGCGTTGATGATCATGACGGGCGATCCCGTCAGTGCCGAGAAGGCGCAGCAATGGGGCCTCGTCAGCGATGTGGTGAGCTCCGCGCAACTGCTGCCGCGGGCACGCGAAATCGCGGAGACGATCGCTTCCCGCGCACCGATCGCGGCGGAAACCGCCAAGCTCAATCTCAAGGCCGCAGCCTCGATGCCGCATGAAAAGGCTGTCGAATACGAGCGCGATCTCCAGACGATCTGCTTTGCCACCGCCGACGCGCAGGAAGGCCGTCAGGCCTTCAAGGAAAAGCGCCCGCCAGTCTTCCGGCGGCGATAGGAGAAGACGCATGAACACGGGTCTTGTCGCGCTCAAGCGTCTCGGACGCCACCGCGAAGCATCGGTTCTGCTGATGCTGTTGGTGGTTGCCGTCTATCTTTCCTTTGCCAGCGAGTATTTTCTGGCCCCGCGCAATCTTTTGAACGTTGGCCGGCAGGCCTCGGTCGTCGCCATCGTGGCGCTCGGCCAGGCGCTGGTCATCATCGGCCGTGGCATCGATCTGTCGGTCGGTTCGGTGATCGGTCTGTCCGCCGTGGTCGCGGCCGTCGTCATCCGGGACACGGGGCTTGAAAGCGTCGGCCTCTTCGCGGGCCTGCTCACCGGCCTTTGCTGCGGCATCGTCAACGGCCTGCTCTATACACGGCTGAAGATCAATCCGTTCATCGCGACCCTCGGCACGCTGTCGGTCGCGCGCGGCATCGCGCTGTTGATGACGGGCGGCATTCCCGTGCCGATGGGTGGTATTGCTGAATTCGTCGGTGCGGGTCGCATTGCGGGCATCCCGGTGTCCTTCCTGCTGATGATTGTGCTCGCCATCGCCGTGCATGTCTTTTCCGTGCGCACCGTACGGGGCCGCGAAATCTACGCGATCGGCGACAACCCGAAGGCCTCGCGTCTCGCCGGTGTCGATCTCAAGGCAACGCGCCTCTTCATTTTCGCTTTCTGCGGCCTGCTTGCCGGTCTCGGGGGGATCATCCTGTCCGGCAACCTCGCCAGCGCCGACCCCAATCTCGGCGTCGGCTACGAGCTCGACGTCATCGCCGCCGTCATCCTCGGCGGTACGGCGCTCAGTGGCGGGCGCGGCTCGATTGCCGGTGTCGTCATCGGTGCGCTGCTGATGGCGCTGCTCAACAATGCTTTCGTGCTGCTCGGCATTTCCGCCTACTGGCAGGTCGTCACCAAGGGTCTGGTGATCATCTTCGCCGTGGCATTGGACGGCCTGCAGCGCGGCGGTGAAGACGAGTGATCAACCCTGTGGAGGAGAAGAACATGATCAGCAAAATCACGAAACTGACGGCTGCGGCCGCCTTCGGTCTGGCATCGGTACTGTCGGTTGCGAATGCGGCGGAGCCGCCGAAGGGCGGCACGGTCGCCGCTGTGGAAAACACGAAGGGACCTATCAAGATCGCCTTCCTTTCCTTCCAGAACAATCCGTTCTGGACGCCGGTGACCGATGGCGCCAAGGCCGCCAACGACTATCTGAAGGGCTTCAACGCCACGGTCGATTTCGTCGATCTCGGCAACGAACTCTCTGCCGAAGCCGTTGTCGCCGGCATCGAAGGCGCACTCGCCAAGCAGTATAACGGCATCGTCGTCGTTCCGATCTTCGATGGCACGGCGCGCATCATCAACGAAGCGACGGAAGCCGGCGTGCCGGTCTTCAACATCGTTGCGGAAGGCGCTGCGCCCTCCGAACGCCTCGCCTTCATCGGTCAGGACGCGACATCGGCCGGCGAACAGATCGGCAAATTCATCCAGGAAAAGATGAACGGCAAAGGCAAGCTCGGCGTCATCACCGGTTACTTCGGTGCCACGCAACATACACAGCGCATGAACGGCGCGGTCGATTATCTCAAGGCAAACGCTCCCGACATTCAGATCGTTGGCCCGTTCGAGAACAAGGACAAGGCGGAAGAGGCCTATTCGCTGGTTCAGGACATGATGACGTCCAATCCCGATCTGTCGATGGTCTATGTCACGGCGGGTGGCCCATTCGGCGCCGCAAAGGCTGTCAAGGATCTCGGGCTGACCGGCAAGGTCGGCGTTGTCGGCTTCGACCACACGCCCGACAACATGCAGTATCTGAAGACCGGCGAGATGGTCGGCCTGCTCGATCAGGCGCCCTACCAGCAGGCGCTCGATGCCAGCGTCATGCTCTACAACTACCTCGTCGCCGGCACTGAGCCGCCTGCCAAGGTCATTCCCGTCGTCGGTAACCTGCTGACCCCCGCCGATGCCAAGTAACATCGTTGAAAATGCGACCGGCGCTTCTCGCGCCGGTCAGCCGCTCGTTCGCGCCCGCGGGGTGGCCAAGGCCTTTTCCGGCAATGCGGTCCTGCATTCCGTCGATCTGGACCTCTATCCGGGCGAGGTGGTCGGGCTGCTAGGTGAGAACGGTGCCGGAAAGTCGACGCTGATGCATATATTGTCGGGCGGCCTTGTCGCCGATTCCGGCACGATCGATCTTGCCGGCGAGCCTGTTCGCTTCGGCAATGTCAGTGACGGAATTTCCGCCGGCATCAGCTTCGTCCACCAGGAGCTCTCCGTCGTCGGGGCACTTTCGGTTGCGGAAAACCTCTATCTCGGGCGCTTTCCGCGCACGCCGCTCGGCTTTGTCGACAAGGTGCTGATGCGCGCCTCATCGAAGGCCTTGCTGGAGCGTGTCGGGGCCGGCGCCCTGGACCCGGCGCGGGAGGCGGGCTCGCTTCGTGCCGGCGAGCAACAACTGATCGAGATCGCCAAGGCGGCCGGGCGACAGCCGCGCCTGCTGATCCTTGACGAGCCGACGTCTTCGCTTACACCGCACGAGGTGGAAAGCTTCTTTTCATACGTGCGAAATGCGCGGGAGGCAGGCACCGCGATCATCTTCATCACGCACCGTCTGGAGGAGGCGCTCGGTCTCTGCGACCGTCTGGTGGTTCTGCGCAACGGCGCCATCGTCAGCGAGCGCAAGCCGGCCGAAACGAGCCGGGAACAACTGATCGCCGACATGACGGGCAAACCGGCGATCTACGACTATAAGCCGCGTGCCATTGATGAGAACGCCGTCGCACTGTCGTTGCGCAACGTTTCCGATGGTGTGCATATCGAGGATATCAGCCTGGAGGTGCGCCGCGGCGAGGTTCTCGGCCTGTTCGGTCTTGTCGGAGCCGGGCGCACGGAGCTTCTGGATGTGATCCATGGCGTTCGGCCGCTGAAATCCGGGTATCTTACGCTTAACAAGCGGACTTTCTCACCGCGCGATCCAAGCGAGGCTGTGAAAAGCGGCGTGGTACTGGTGCCGGAGGGGCGCAAGACGGCAGGAATCCTGCCGCAGCATTCCGTGCGCGACAATGCGGCCATTTCGAGCCTGAGGCGCTTCGCCAGTCGGTTCTTCTCGGATCGCAGCGGGGAGGCCAGTCGCATAGCGGCCTTCACCAAAAGCCTCGGCATTCGAATGGCGAACGACATGCAGCCGATCTCGACGCTGTCGGGCGGCAATCAACAGAAGGTCATTTTCGCCCGCGCGCTCATGGCCGAGCCGCAATTGCTGCTTCTCGACGAACCGACGCATGGCGTGGACGTGGGCGCAAAGGCTGATCTCTACACCATCATCGCGCAGGCCGCCGAACGGGGCTTGACCGTGCTCATGGCCTCGTCCGAGGTGCCGGAAATTCTCGCCCTTTGTGATCGAGTCGCGGTCCTGTCGAAGGGGCGGCTTGCCGGCATTCTCGAGCGTAGCGAGATGAGTGAAGACCGCATACTGACATTGGCTTTCAGGGAGCATTGATCGTCGTGACCGATATTATTTCAAGCTTTGCAACAGGATGTTTCATCGGCCGGGCGTGGTCGCCGGACGTGGATGGGCCGGTCGTTGTGACGATCCGCGACGGTCGTCTCTACGATATCACTGCGAAGGGCTGTGCTACCGTTCGGGATATTTTGGAACTGGAGGCGCCGGCGGATTTCGTCCGCAATGCGCAAGGCCGCGATCTCGGCTCTCTGGAAAGCCTGCTGTCGCTGAGCGAGCCGGACGGCTCCCGGCTTCATCTGCTTGCGCCGATCGATTTCCAGGCGATCAAGGCCTGCGGTGTCACCTTCGCCCGCTCGATGATCGAGCGGGTCATCGAGGAACGTGCGGCGGGCAATCCCGAGCGTGCAGCAAACATCCGTGAGAAGGTTTCGCAGATCATCGGCGCCAGCCTTCGCGATCTGAGGGCGGGATCGGAAGACGCCCAGAGGGTAAAGTCCGCGCTGATCGAGGAAGGCCTGTGGTCGCAATATCTCGAAGTCGGCATCGGTCCGGACGCCGAGGTCTTCACGAAATCGCAGATCATGTCTTCCGTTGGCGCGGGTGCCGCCGTTGGCCTGCATCCGATTTCGAAGTGGAACAATCCCGAGCCGGAAATCGTGCTTGCGGTGGATAGCGAAGGTCGCGTCAAGGGTGCAACCCTCGGCAATGACGTGAACTTGCGCGATGTGGAGGGGCGCTCGGCCCTGCTGCTGGGCAAGGCCAAGGACAACAACGCCTCTTGCTCGATTGGCCCGTTCATCCGCCTGTTCGACGAAACCTATACGATCGATGATGTGCGCAATGCCGAGCTGGACCTGCGCGTCGAGGGCAAGGACGGTTTTGTGCTGCTTGGAAAGAGTTCGATGAAGGAGATCAGCCGCGATCCGCTGGATCTCGTGGCCCAGACGCGCGGTGCCCATCATCAGTATCCGGACGGCTTCGTTCTGTTTCTCGGCACGCTGTTCGCCCCGGTCGAGGACCGCGGCGCGCCCGGACAGGGC
Organism: Shinella curvata; assembly: GCF_022899935.1. Taxonomy (GTDB): domain Bacteria; phylum Pseudomonadota; class Alphaproteobacteria; order Rhizobiales; family Rhizobiaceae; genus Shinella; species Shinella curvata. The sequence goes on along the minus strand of NZ_JALJCJ010000006.1, from coordinate 111,432 downwards.
TTTACGCACAAGGTCGGCGACGTCGTGACGATTTCCAACGACAAGCTCGGCGCGCTCGTCAATACGGTGAAGCTCGCAACGGAATGCCCGCCTTGGGTTTTCGGAGCTTCGCATCTGATGCGCAACCTTGCCTCGCGCAATCTCCTGTAGAGCCTAGCTGCATGATGCCGGCGATGTGCCGGCATCATGTATGGACAGGATCAGCGTTTCCGCCGACGCGCGTGATCCGCGCGAACGCTTACCTGGCATTCATAGTGTTAAGCGCTCCATCAGAAAATCCGGAGGCGCCCCGTGTTCTCCGGAGAGACGCGCAAGGTCGTCTTCAGAACGGGTCGCAAGCACACCCGTTCGAACAAGGCGCGACGCGAGGCCCGCGCCGGCGGCGCCTGCAATGTCGTGTTCGATGCTGTCTCCGATGAAGACAATCCGATCCGCGGCGATGCTAGAAACCAGGGATTGGGCGTGACGGTATATTGCGGGATGGGGTTTGCCGAACATGCGGACCGGGCCCCCGAGTGCTTCATATGCAAGTGCGATGCTGCGGGCGGGGTCTTGAGACGGCGCGTCTCAAGGGTGAGCTCGTTCGCCAAGCCCACCTGCCGGCGTAGTAAATGGGAATACGGAAATAGGCCCTCGGGCTCACACACGATAATCGTATCCTTGGCGGGCAGTAGGCCGTTTTTCGACCCGACTTCCGTGCCCGCAGGTTCAAGACGTCTCTTCAATCGGACGTCCCGAACCGCCGCAACAGGCCTGCGGCCGCTGAGAACAGAACGATCAGCGTGCCGTAGCCCAGCGCTGTTGATGTCAGACCAAAGGCACCGACGGCCATGCCGGCCAACAGGGCGGGCAGACCGAAGGCGAGATAGCTCAGCGTGAACAGCGCGGCAAAAAGTTCGCCGCGCTCGTCCGGGCGCACGGTCGGAACGATTGACCGCAGCACCCCGTAGAAGCAAGTGCCAAAACCCGTTCCGGCAATCGCGAGCGCAGCGAGATAGGCGGGGAGCGATTGCCACGCGATTGCGACAAGCGTGAGTGCGGTGCCGACGGAGAGCGCCGCTGTTCCATACAGGGTTACCTGTCGCGACGTGTGCCCGCGTGCGATATAGCAGGCGAGGGCACCCGGAGCGCAGAGCAGCGCGATCACGCCGGCCTGGGTCAGATGATCCTGCGCATCGAAAACGTGCCGGACGATCGGTGCGCCGAGCGAGAGATAAAGGCCGCCCGTCGCCCAGCCGGCGATCACCGCCGGGGCGCTGCGCCAGAAAGGTTTGGCAGCGGTTGCGGGTATGCCGATCCGTGGTTTAAGCGAGGCCCAGACACCTTCATGCCGCGGTGCGGTCTCGGGAATAAACCAGATCACGGCGGCAAACAGTGCATAGGCCGCGACGAACGTGCCGAACACGTCGGCCTCCGCCATCGGCGTGATGTCCATCAAAATGCCCGCTACCAGAGCACCCACGGCAAGTCCGCCCAGCGGAATGACCGAGTTCCAGATGGAAGCACTGCCGGGCCTTTCTTTCGGCTCGAGATCGACCACGGTCGCAGACAGCGCGGAGAGAAGCAGGCCGGCCGCGACACCTTGCAATGCGCGGGCCATCATCAATCCAGCCACATCGTCCGCCTGCCAGAACAGCAACAGGCTCAATGCCATCAGACCGAAACCGGCCGAGATGACTGGTCGCCGGCCGACATGGTCCGACAGCGAGCCCGTGATGAGCAGGGAAGCCAGGAGCGCAACGGTATAGACCGCGAAGATGCCGGTCAGCATTGCCGGTGAGAAGCCGATCTCTTGCTGCAGCAAGGGATAGAACGGCGAGGGTGCGCTCGCACCCGCCATCATTACCGCCATGCCCGAGAGCGTGATGCGGAAGCCCGCAAGGCTGCGCAGCGGTATGGAGAGTGTCGTATCGGTCACGGCGCACCTGATGGTTCGAATAATTTCGAACCAATCTCTACTATCAATCTGCTGACGGTTCAACTAATTTCGAACCATGACGAGCGAGAACACCGAACTGTCCCATCCCGGTCGTAACGACCTTCGGCTGACCGACGTGCTTTTTGCATTGAGCGATCCCGAGCGCCTGGCCATTGTGCGTCAGCTCGCCGGCGGTCCGCTTGAAATGGCGCAATGTCATCTCTCTGACCCTTCGATACCAAAGTCGACCAAGTCGCATCTGATGAAAGTGCTGCGCGAGGCTGGCATCATCCGCAACGAGCCGTTCGGACGCGGTCGCCGCCTCAGCTTGCGGTACCACGACCTCGAGGCACGCTTTCCCGGTTTGATCGCGTCCGTGCTCTCCGCTTGCGGCGTTGAGAGTGACGCTGGTCAACCAGGGTCACCAGCCGGCAAACCCTGATATGACTTCGTCCAAAACCGTGGCGCTTTCGGAGAACGCCTTGTCGAGCAAATCCACCGCCTGGTGAATTTCGTCCTCTGACACCGTCAGGGGCGGCGTAATTTCGAGGACGTTGCCGTTCAAGCCGACATAGTAGAGGACGAGGCCCAGTTCGTAGGCACGATAAATCAGCTTTGCCGTTTCCATCCGCGCGGGCTGGCGGGTGTTGCGGTCGCGAACAAGTTCCACGCCGCAAGCAAGGCCTCTGCCACGGATGTCGCCGATCAGGTGATGTCGCTCTGCGAGGCCAGCAAGCCTTTCGCGCAGAAGCTTTCCCTTGCGCTCGGCCGCGGCGGCAAGGCCCTCCCGATGGATCGTCTGAAGCACGGCAATCCCAGCGGCGGCGGAGATCGGGTTACCGTGCAGGGTTTGCATGGCAAAGGCGCTTGCACAATCGAGGATCTCGGCCGGCGCAATGACGGCTGAGAGCGGCAGGCCGCCGCCCAGTCCTTTGCCGAGCACCAGAATGTCGGGAACAAAGCCTTCGTGCTCGAAACAATGCAGGCGGCCGCTGCGACCAAGCCCCACCTTCACCTCGTCGCAGACAACGAGAATGCCGTGCGCACGGCAGATATCGGCGAATTTCCGCAGGAAGCCGTCGGGTGGCACGATCAGGCCGCCGTCGGACTGGATCGGCTCGATAAAGGCGGCCGCAACCGCGCCGGCGGGAAGCGCCGCCAGCTTTTCGCGGAAGAGCGTGAGGACGGCGTCGCCCGTCGGGTCGCCCTCGTAGGGGCGGTAGGGGTCGGGGTAGGGCAGAAGGATCAGGCCGTCCGCCTTTGCGGCATCGGCCTGCACGCTGTGTCCGGAAAAAGCCATCGAACCGACCGTGCAGCCGTGATAGGCGCCGACAAACGCGACGACGCCGCTGCGACCGGTCGCCCGGGTGATCGCCCGGTAGGCCGCCTCGTTGGCGTCCGAGCCGGAGTGACCGAACCAGACCTTGTGTGTGCTCCGGTCGGGAAATGTTTCCAGCAGCCTTTCGGCGAGCGTGACCGCCGGTGCATTCGAGCCCGAAAGGATGCTGGCGCCGGCCGGATTGGCAACGGCGTCGGAGACGGCCTCAACGATTGCCGGATGGCCGTAGCCGAGGCTTGCCGCACCCCATGCACCCGAGAAATCAAGAAGTTCGCGGCCACCCTCCTCCACAAGTCGCGCGCCTTTTCCACCGGCAATCGCAAGCGGAAAAAACCGCAATTTCTGCAGGTTGCCGATCGCTGCCGCATCGCGACTGTAGAGGTCGTGCGCCATCATCAAAGTTCCTTCAAGATGTTTTCGAAACAGCGGGTCAGGCGTGTGCCCCATTCGTCGACGCCGGCAAGCGTGTCGATGAGGTCATGGCGCACCTCGATCAAGGCACCCGGCAGGCCGCGCGCATCGGCGTGCACGGGTACCGTATAGTCTTCGTCGCGATGGATGGTGTAGGGCTCGTTGTCCCCGATGGTGAGAGCATCCTCCCTCTGCAACTGATCGATCAGCGCCCGGCCGAAACCCGCCGCCTCGCCATAGAGGATGCCGGCATGCCAGGGGCGCTGCCTGCCCAAATAGACCGGCGTGAAGGAATGGATTCCGACGATGATCTGGCGCTTGCCCTGCTGTTGCAACAGGTCGAGCCGTCTTGCGACGACGTCGGCGTATGGCGTGAACAGCGTGTCGATGCGCTGCTGACGCTCTGCGTCCGTCAGATCGAGATTGCCGGGAATTTCCGTCGTCTCGCTGATTTCAGGGATCGCCGAGGGCACGCCGAGCGGTCGGTTGCAATCGATGACGAGGCGCGAATAGTTGCTCATGAACAGGGGCGCGTCGAGGGCGCGGCTCAAGTGCTGGGACAGCGCACTGACGCCGATGTCCCAGGCGATGTGGCGTCGGCGTTCGGTCTCGGGAAGGCCCAGATCGCCCAGCGCCCGGGGAATGCGATTGGACGCGTGCTCGCAAAGCAAAAGATAGGGCGATGTCCCGTCCGGATTGACGACGGCATAGGGCGGTGGCTCGTCTATGGCGAGCAGCGGCTGGGCAGGATCGTGCCGCCATCGGTTCTCTGTGCGCGGAATGACTTTGCTTGTTGTCATGTCTGCGTGCTCAGTAGACGGTCGCGTAACGCGCGCAGAGGGCCTCCGGCGAAAGATCCTCGACGATCTCGATCTCCTTGCGCTTCATGGCGAAGTAGCAGTCGAGGAAATCCTTCGAGAACCAGCCCGTCACCACCGGGTCTGCGGCAAGCGTGTCGAGTGCTTCGGAGAGGCTTGCAGGCAGGCGACGGATGCCGAGCCTGGCCTGCTCGTCGGCCGAGAACTCCGATGGATCGGAATTGATCAGCGGCGGCTGTTCCAGCCCTGCCCGGATGCCCTCGAGACCGGCGCGTAGGACGACGGCAAGCGACAGGTGCGGGCTCGCGCAGGCATCGGCGGCGCGGTACTCCAAATTGAACTGTTTTGCCGGATTGCTGCCGGGCAGGTCGAGTGTCGGGCAGATGCGCAGCGTCGCCTCGCGGTTCTTTTCGCCAAGGCAGGTATAGGCCGCGCTCCAGTGGTGCGGCACGAGCCGCATGTAGGAGAGCACGGATGGTGCCGTGAAGGCGACGAGGGCCGGCAGGTGCTTGATGACGCCGGCGGCGAAGGAGCCGGCAACCTTGGAAAGTCGCCCGGGGCGCGATGCGTCGAAGGTGACCGGATTGCCGTCGAGATCGGTGAAGCTGACATGCAGATGCACGCCGTTGCCGACACCGTTGGGATCGGTCTTGGGTGCAAAGCTGGCAATCCAGCCGAAGAGGGCCGCAACTTCGCGGGTCACGGCGCGGATCGTGGCACCGCGATCGGCGGCAACAAGGGCAGGGGCCGGTCGGCAGGTAACTTCGAATTGGTCCTTGCCGTATTCCGGCAGAAACATTTCCGGCTCGGCGCCCGCTTCCTTTAGCGCGGTCATCAGCAGGGAGCCGAAAGGCTCGGCGCGGCGCTGTGCGCGCAGGCCAAAGGCGGGTGCTGCGGGCCAGTCTGCTCCGAGCACCTGGAATTCCTGCTCGACAGCGCTGATAACCTTGAGGCCGGCTTCCTTTTCGAACTGGGCCAGCGTCGCTTTCAGGACGCTGCGCACGCAGCAGTCCCAAGGCTCGCCCTTAAGGTCGGTGATATCGGAATGGTAAAAGTGCAGCGGCGTTTCGTCCGGCAGGCAGGTGACGCGGGCCTTGCTGGCGGGGTCGGCCATCAGGCGCAGATCCCCGGCCGAGCCCCATGGGTTGGGGTCGGCGATAAGATCGAACGGCGTCAAGGCGAGGTTCGCCGGCACCCAGCCGACGCCCTTGCGCAGATAGTCCTCGATTTCGGCGGCCGCGAAGCTGCGCCCACGGGTGATGCCGGCAATGTCGGTCGTGACGAAGGTTGCAAGTTCCGTGAGGCTGGCGAGAGCCTTGCCGTTGCTGTCGTTCATGATGATCCCCTTGTGAAACGATCAGGCCTGGCCGAGTGCGGCAAGGCGGCTGACGACGGTTTCGGTGTCGGTGATCCAGCAGTAGCCGGAATAGGCGCGCATCGCGGCGTCATGGCGTTCCTGGCTGTAGGTGGCGCAGGCATCCTCGACGACGGTCACGAGATAGCCGCGGTCGGCCGCATCGCGCACGGCCATGTCGACGCACTGGTCTGTGACGACCCCGGCGATGATGAGGTAGCGTGTGTTGAGATTGCGCAGCACGTAGTCGATATTCGTTGAATTGAAGACGCCGGACGAGGTCTTCGGCAGCACGATCTCGTTGTCGATGGGCGCCAGCGCGGGGATGACCTGCCCTTCAGGCGAACCTTTCGGCACATGCATGTCCGAGAGCTTGTGATCGAGCGAACGGTCGCGGCCATCCAGCGTCAGGCTTTCGATGATCGTGTGCAGCACGTTGCAGCCGGCCTTGCGGCCCGCTTCCAGAATGCGGACCTGATTGGGGATGACCTTTTCGCGCAGGCGGCGGTGGTAGTAGCTGTCGGCGTCCTGCGGATGCGTCGGATCGAGATTCGGCTCGCACCAGATGCGCTGCATGTCGACATAGAGCAGAGCCGTCATGCCGGCTTCGTAGTCGCTGTCGCGCCGCAGCAGGTCCTTGCCATATCGCACTTCAATCGCAGTCATGTCTGTCCTCCAAGGGTGTCTGGTCGCCCATCAGGGCGCAATCTCATTTGTTGCCGTCGACCGGCGGGTTGTAAGCGTCTTCGGTGATGCCATAGCTTCGGCGCAGCTCCTCCATGCGCTCGATGCGGCCGCGAGACTGGTTGGCGAGGCGAGCGGTGAGGCCCGCGATCAGCGCCTCTGTCTGGGCAATGGCAGGCACCATCGTGTCATAGGGCGAGACCGTATCGACCGGCGCCATCAGCGTGACCGAGGCGAACTCGGCTATCGGCGAAACCCAGCGGTCGGTGAAGAGCACGATACGCGCGCCTTGTTTGGCCGCCTGCCGCGCGAAGCGGATCGTGTCGATCTGATAGCGGCGGTAGTCGTAGACGAAGAGTACGTCGCGCTTGCCGAGATCGACCAATTGATCGACCTGATCGGCCTGCGAGCCGTTGATCCAGCGCGTTTCGCCGCGCAGCTGCTTCATATGTGACCAGAGGAGGCCTGCGAGGAAGCCGCTGAAGCGCCCGCCAAGACAATGGACGCGCATGCCGAGATCGGCCGCGGCATCGATGGCGGCCTCGAAATCGTCGGGAGGCAGCATCTGCATAGACGATTCCAGCGCATGAATGCTGGCGCGCAAAAAGTACTGATAGAAATTCTCCTGCTCCAGCGAGGGTTTGCGCGTGTCGAGCATGGAGAGCGGCGAACTCATGCGCTCCTGCACCTCACCGAGGAGGGCTGCCTGGAATTCCGGATAGCCCTCGTAGCCAAGCTTGTTGGCAAAACGCACGACCGTCGGATTGCTGACGCCGGCGGCGCTGGCAAGATGCGCGACCGTGTTGAGGCCGGCGGCCGGATAGTTCGACAGCAATTGCCGCACGATCTTCAGCTCTGCGCGAGTGAAGGGGATTTCCCCGTCCGTCAGACGGTCTCGAATGGCCATTCCTTGCCTCCCCCTCATGATCGGCGTTCGTGGCGCAATTTTAATTTTGTTACATTCTTGCTATCAGACAATAAAAAATGAAACAAGATTGACATATGTGTTTTCTCGATTAACGTTTGTTGCGGGAACGGGCTCGACAAAACGAAGCCGCAAATCGGGAGAATGCTGATGGTGCGCATAAGGCGCGGAACCGTCGTCGGGATCGTCGCGACGGTGCTCCCCCTGGTGATCGCCGCCCTTGTGGCGAAAGGCTTCTTCCCGGGGGCCGGGGAGCGGCTCGTCACGCTGTTCCTGATCAACGTGATCGCTGTCATCGGTATCGGCGTCTATAGCGGCAATTCCGGCATCATTTCCTTCGGCAATGTCGGCTTCATGGCCGTCGGCGCGTATGCATCGGGCCTTTTGACCATCAATCCGATCGTTCAGAAGACGGCGCTGCCGCATCTGCCGGATTGGTTGATGGGCTGGGGCATGTCTTTCCTCCCGGCGCTTCTTGTCGCGCTGGTTGTGGTGGCTGTGGTTGCGGTTGCCATCGGCATTCCGGTCGCACGGCTCGGCGGCTCCTCCGCCTCGATCTGCACGCTCGGCTTTCTCGTCATCGTGCATGTCGTGCTGGTCGCATCCAGCGATTTCACCCGCGGTAGCCAGACCTTCTTCGGTATTCCGCGTGCGGTGAATATCTGGGTCGCGTTGCCTTTTGCCGTACTCGCCGTCGCCATCGCCCGCATCTATCGCGACAGCGCTGCCGGCATGAAGCTGCGTGCGTCGCGGGAGGATGAGATCGCCTCGACGGCGGTCGGCGTCAATGTGCGGCTACATCGCTTCATCGCATGGGTGCTGGGGGCGATCCTGTCCGGGGTCGCCGGCGTGCTGTTTGCCCATTTCATCGGCGCTTTCTCGCCGAAGGATTTCTATTTCAACTTCACCTTCATGCTGCTCGCCATGCTCATCCTCGGCGGCATCACAACCGTGTCCGGTGCGGTTGTCGGGTCGGCCGTCATCATGCTGATCGTGGAACTGCTGCGCAAACTGGAGGGCGGCGTCGATCTCGGCTTCCTCTCGCTGCCGACGGTGTTCGGTCTCACCGATATCGGCATCGGTCTTGCCATCCTGCTTGTCATGTACCGCCTGCAGGATGGGCTGCTCGGCGTGCGTGAGGTCGATGAACAGGTGCCATTTCTCAAGCGCCTTGCCGCCGGCGCGGCAAAGCTAGCGGTTGAGCAGGCGGCACAAAGTGTGGCCACGGAAGGCGGTTTGCTCCGTGTCGAAAATGTCGGCAAGCGTTTTTCGGGTTTGGTTGCATTGGAAAAGGCCGATTTCGAAATCCGCCCCGGCCTCGTTACCGGCCTGATCGGCCCGAACGGTGCCGGCAAGTCGACGCTCATCAACAGCGTTTCCGGCGTCGTGCCGCCGTCGAGCGGCCGGGTGATGATCGATGGTACTGACGTCGCGTCCCTCCCGGTCCATCGGGTGCCGGTCACCGGCCTGGCGCGGACATTCCAGAACATCCGCCTCTTCAAGAATCTCACGGTTTTGGAGAACGTCACCGTCGCGGCAAGCGCCGTTGCGGGCGAGCGCGATCCGGTAGATCTGGCCCGCGAGGCCCTTGCTGAGGTCGGTCTTGGCGACGTCGCCGGCCAGCTCGCCGGTACGCTGTCCTACGGTGCGCAACGGCGGCTGGAAATCGCACGAGCGCTTGCCCTGAAGCCTCGCTACCTGCTGCTCGACGAGCCGGCTGCCGGCATGAACCCGGCGGAAACCCAAGAGCTGATGACCGTGCTGGACCGTATCCGCACGAAACACCGCTTGGGTCTCCTTGTCGTCGAGCATGACCTGAAGCTCATCATGCGCCTCTGCGACGTGGTCGTTGTGCTCAATAAGGGCCAGCAGATCGCCATCGGCACGCCGGCGGAAATTCAGGCCAACCCCGCCGTCATCGAGGCCTATATCGGCCGCCGCCGCTCGGCCACTCAGCAGATCAAGCCCGCAATCGACGCCGGGCTGTCGGATTTCGATCCGCATGCCGCCGGCAAGCCGGCATAACCACCAGAGGAGTATAAAAATGAAAACGACATTGAAGGCATTATTCCTGTCTACCGCTCTTGGCGCACTCGCATTCCCCGCCCTTGCCGAAGACCTCGTCGTCGGCCTGGCGACTGCTCAGACCGGCGGTCTCGCCCCCTATGATCAGCCGTCCTTGAAGGGCCTGCAAATGGCCGTCGATGAAATCAATGCGGCGGGTGGTGTTGCCGGGAAATTCCCGATCAAGCTCATTACCAAGGACACTCGTTCTGATGCCGCGCAGACGGCGCTTGTCGCACAGGAACTGGTCGACGAGGGTATCAAGATCCTGATCACCCCCTGCGACGCCGACCCGTCGATCGCAGCCGGTCAGATCACCCAAGCCGCCCAGATCCCGGCCTTCTCCTTCTGCGCCACGACCCCGACCATGCCGCTTGCCGTGGGCGATTACATGTTCGGCAACTACCCGGCCGACAATGTGCAGGCCGCCGTTCTGGCGAACTACGCAAAGGAAAAGGGCTTCAAGACAGCCTATGTGCTGAAGTCACCGGATACGGCCTATACGCTGAAATTGCCGGAATACTTCGCCACCAGCTTCAAGGGCAAGGGCGGCGAGGTCATCGGCGAGGGTACCTACAGCATGGGCCAGCAGGATTTCAGCGCCGAAGTCACCAAGATCAAGGCACTGAACCCGGCGCCCGACGTCATCATGACTGCCGCCTATGAGCCCGATTTCCCCGCCTTCATCCGCCAGCTGCGCGGTGCGGGCGTCGCAACCCCCATCCTCGGCAGCGACGGTATCGATTCCCCGACGACCTTCGGCCTCGGCCCGCTCGTCGATGGCGTGGTCTTCACGACGGCCGGCTTCGCGACGGAGGGCAGCCCGCTCGCCGCCTTCAATGAGAAGTACAAGGCGAAGTTCGGCCAGGACCCGGATACGGTCTACATCGCCAACGGCTACGATCTCGGCAAGGTCATCGAGGCGGCCGTCACCAAGGCCGACAGCGTCGAGCCCACTGCCATTCGTGAGGCCATCGCCTCGCTCGACGGTGTCGAGGGCGTGACCGGCAAGATCAGCTATGTCGGCACGCAGGGCATGCCGCTGCGCTCCGTCTCGCTGGTGCGCATCGAGGGCGGCAACCGCTCTCTGGTCAGCCAGGGCGTGCCGGCCGCCGAAGACGTTCCCGCACCGTGATCTTCCAAACGATGTCCTCCGGCTTCGGCCGGAGGGCGGTCTTCCTGTTGTTGGCCGGGGCGGACATGCCGCGGCGAGGATCTGCCCGATGACGCGTGACATTTCCGACGAGCCTCCCTTGCTCGAGGTCAGTGGCCTCAAGGTCGCCTACGGGCCGGTCGAGGCGCTGAAGGGTGTCGACCTCAAGGTCCGCAAGGGTGAGATCGTCACGCTGCTTGGCGCTAACGGCGCCGGCAAGAGCTCGACGCTCAACGCGCTTGTTGGTCTCGCCGCCAAGAAAGCGGGCCGCGTGACCTTTGCCGGCAAGGATATTTCCGCCTTGCCGCCGGAGATGATCGTGCGCATGGGCATGACATTGACGCCCGAAGGACGCCGTATCTTCCCGACGCTGACGGTCGACGAGCATCTTCTCCTCGGCGGCGCCATGCATAAGGGCAGGGGGCGGATCGATGTGGTGCGTGAGGACATGCTCTCTCGCTTTCCCATCCTGAAGGAGCGGCTGCACCAGAAGGCGGGCTCGCTCTCGGGTGGAGAGCAGCAGATGCTGGCCATCGCCCGCTCCATGATGTCCTCGCCCGATCTTCTGCTGCTCGACGAACCCTCGCTCGGCCTTGCCCCGCAGATCGTCGACCAGATTTTCGAGCTGATCGCGGGCCTGCGCCAGCGCGGGCTGACGATCCTGCTCGTCGAGCAGAACGTGTCGCTGTCGCTGGAGATCGCAGACACCGGCTACGTCATGGCGAACGGCCGTATCGTTTTGTCGGGCTCGGCTGCCGATCTGCGCAATTCCACCGAAATCCAGGGCGCTTATCTCGGCGCGTGACCGGCAAGAAGGAAAACCATCCATGGACATGTTCCTGCAGCAGCTGGTCAACGCGCTGAGCCTCGGCGGCACCTATGCCCTGCTGGCACTGGGCCTCGCCGTCGTCTTCTCGATCATGGGCCTCATCAATTTCGCTCATGGCGAACTGATGACCGCCGCCGGCTATGGGCTCTGCTTTGCGCTTCTCTTTGGACTGCCCTTCGGCCTTGCCATCGTCTTTGCCCTTGCGGTCGCGATCGTGCTGGTCCTGTTGATGGAGCGCACAGCCTTCCGGCCAGTGCGCGGAGCAAGCGGCACGACACTGCTTTTGACGAGTTTTGCCGTCAGCGCCATCCTGCGCGTTCTGTTCCAGAATTTCATCTCGGCCCGCCCCAAGCCGGTGCCGATGCCGATGAGCCTGTCCGGGACCATCGAGATTGGCGGCCTGCACATCGGCGTCATCCAGGCGATCTCTATTCTCGTCACCGTCATCATGCTGGTCGGCCTCAACCTCTTTCTGCGCACCACCGTGCTCGGCCGTGCCATGCGGGCCGCCTCCGAAGATTTCGCCATCGTTCGCCTGATGGGGATCCGCGCCAATGCTGTCGTCGCCACGGCTTTCGCAATCTCCGGCCTGCTGGCGGGCGTTGCGGGCATCCTGTGGGTGGCGCAGCGCGGCAGCGTCGATCCGCTGATGGGCTTCCTGCCGGTGCTGAAGGCCTTTATTGCCGCCATCATCGGCGGTCTCGGCAGTCTTTCCGGCGCCGTCGCCGGCGGGTTCCTGCTGGGCTTCATCGAAGTCTTCCTGCAGGCCTATCTGCCGGAAAACCTGCTCAGCTACCGTGATGCCTTCACCATTCTCCTCGTCATCGTCGTGCTCCTCTTCGCGCCGCAAGGTCTGCTGGCCCGGAAGACGACGGTGAAGCTCTGAGGCAGCCGCTCAGCTGGCGGACAGGTGCCGGATGAACAGGCCGAAAAGCTCGGCCTGGCTGGAAATCCTCAACTTGTGGTGGATGTTCTTGCGGTGAATTTTCACGGTGCCGGGCGTGATCTTGAGCGCTGCGGCAATCGACGAATTGGAGTGGCCGCGCAACACCAGGGAGGTGACCTCGACCTCGCGCGGTGTCAGGACACCGTCCGTCATCCTGTTCAGGGAATCGTTGATCGGGTCATGCCCCGGGACCGGACCGTCCGCAGAGCGATCACCGTTGGCACCGCCCCAGTGTTTTTCGCCGATGATGCGCAGCAGGGGTTCCGCGGCACGGATCAGCGAGAGGTCCCGCCGCCCGAAGGCCGGCGCGGTAACCGGGCGCGTGATGCTGACGACGACACCCGTCCAGTTTGTCGGGCGGCACACGATGCCGATCTCGTCGCGTATGCCGGTCAGGACATAGTGCCGCCGGTAATATTCCGAGCTGTAGAAATGATCCGGTGCCATGTCCTTCAGCCGGCGTATCGCCGAGCCTCTGGTGTCCATGGCGGCACTGTAGAAGGGATCGAGCAGGTAGGGGCCGGCGATATAGGCGTCGATGATCGTCTGCGCGCGCTGCGGGTCGATATTGTGATAGCAGCACACCGGTTTCTCAGCGCCGCGATAGCCGAAGACCATCACGACATCGAAGTCGAGAATGGATGCGAGCGCGGCATCGAGGCGCTTGCCGAACGCGTTCGTGCCGACGGCCTCCACGGCCGCGGCGGCCGCGCTGTTCCACGCCGCAAATCCTTGCTCCAACACTTTCCCTTCCCACTGTTCCGTCGAGATCCGCAGGCGGAACCCGACAGTCACCCTCTATCCCCGTGGGGATATTTTCATGCCGCAGCACCCGGCCGTAGGCTACCCTCAATGCTGGGAACAAGTCATGTCGAAATCACAAGAAACGAACAAAACCTTCGAAACCAAACTGCAGGAGATCGGTGCCCGCTCGGTGCATATCGGCATGGTGGACCCGGAAGGCGAGTTCCGCGACAAGCTGGTCTCAGCCCAGAAGGCGGCAAAGCTTGCCGAAGACGGTTATCCGTTTTGTGAGGTGCTCTATTTCTGGGATATTGCGGAAAGCACCTACCGCGACGGCTCGTTCATTGATCGGCCCGCGAAGCTGCACGCGGATACGATCCGCAAATATCCGTTTGCCGATGACATGGCGCTCTGCCTTGCCGATTTCGAAGGCGACTTCGGGCGCCGTTCCCCGCGCAATATCTGCCTCGCGCAGATCGAAAAGGCCGCCGAACTCGGCTTCAGTGTGCATGCCGCCTTCGAATTCGAGTTCTTCGTCTTTGATGAGACGGCGGAAAGCATGCGGGCGAAGCAGTATCGCGATCTGACGCATTTCGCTCAGGGAAATCGGACCTATTCGCTCCAGACGGCGGCGCTGCACGGCGATCTTCTGGCAGGTCTGGAAACGACGATGGAAACCATGGGCGTGAAGCTCGATGCGATCCATACCGAACTCGGCCCCGGCTGCTTCGAGGCGCCGCTCTATCACGCAAAGGGCATCAAGGCGGCCGACGATGCCATGCTCTTCAAGAATTTCGCGCGCGCCTACTTCGCCCGCAACGGCAAGACGGTGAGCTTCATGTCGAAGCTGTCGCCGAAGCTTTCCGGCCAATCCGGCCACCTGCATCTGTCGCTGCGCGACCGCGAAGGGAACCCGGTCTTCTCCGATCCATCGTCGCCCGACGGTCTCAGCAGAACGGCGCGGCATTTCCTTGGTGGCCTGTTAAAATTCATGCCGGAATTTCTGGCGATGTGCTCCTCCACCGTCAACGCCTACAAGCGTCTGGTGCCGGGTGCCTGGGCGCCGACGGCTGCCAACTGGGGGGTGCAGAACCGCACCGCGGCCGTGCGCGTCGTCAATGACCAGCCGGCGAGCACCCGCATCGAGTTCCGTGTGCCGTCTGCGGACACCAATCCCTATCTGGCATTGTCGATGATGCTGGGCGCCGGTCTTGCCGGCATCCGCGAAGCCATCGAACCACCGGTAGGCAGCGGTGAGGACTTCTACGCGTCCAAGCCGGCGCCGGAGGCGATCTTCCCGCGAGACCTCCACGAGGCCGCCGAACGCCTGCGCGCGAGCGACAAGGCGAGGGAGCTCTTCGGCAGCGACTTCGTCGACGGTTTTGCCGAAAGCCGTACTGTGGAACATGCCGAATATCAGAGACAGGTCAGTGAGTGGGAGATCCGGCGCTATCTGGGCGTGGTTTAAGGGCACGCCTTATTTGATGACTTAAAGAAAGGAAGAAAAAATGAAAAAGGGAACAGCAGATATCAGTTCAACCATCGCCGCCATGAAGCGCCGGTCCGTGCTCAAGGGCATGGGCGGTCTTGGCCTCGGCCTTGCCGCCGCAGGCAGCGGCTTCCTGGCGTCGCGGCGCTATGCGTCGGCGGCCGAAAGCCTCAACTACATGTGCTGGGAAGGCTACAATGCCCCGAGCATCATCGAGCCCTTCCAGAAATCGAAGGATGCCTCGATCTCGATCGACCTGATCACCGATTCCGCCGGCGGCTTTGCCAAACTCGCTGCCGGTGCGTCACGCGATTTCGACCTCGTCTCGTCCGACAGCCCCTGGATCCAGCGCATGGGGCCGGCAGGATTCTGCCGCTACATCGACGAGGCGGATTTCGCCGATCAGTTCGCGGAATTCTATCCGCAGTTCCGCGCGCCGTTCGAGCCGCTCGCCTTCGAGGGCAAGGCAACCGGCCTTCCGACCCGCTGGGGCTGGGTTGGCCCCACCGTCAACACCAAGTTCGACAAGCTAGAAACCTGGTCGAGCTACGCGCCGGTGTTCGACAGCGCCTACAAGGACAAGATTTGCCTTCTGGACTGGGGTGACTGGCCGATCATGCCGCTCGCGCTTTACGCCGGCGTCAATCCCTATGAGGAACTGGACGCGGCCGCACTCGAAGAGGTCCGCAAAGTTCTGCGTGCTGCCTTCAAGAACACGCGCGCCATCGTCGCGGACTTGGCCGTGGCGCAGAAGGGGCTGATCGACGGCTCGTTCCGTGCCCTCATCGGTGGTGGTACCTATGCGACCTCGGCCCTTCGCATGAAGGGGCACGACTACATCCAGTCCATCGTGCCCGAGCCGAAGAACGGCCTGAAGCAGGGCATCATATGGATGGAGGCGACCGGTCTGATCGACAACGGCAAGAACTCGCAGATCGCGTCCGACTTCCTGAAGTACATCGTCTCGCCGGATGTGGCCAAGCAGCTCGCGATCACCGAGGCCACCTGCAATCTGGTGCCGAACAGCAAGGCGGAAGCCCTGTTCTCCGATGAGGAGAAGAAGGCCCTCCAGATGGACTACATGTGGACGGCCTGGGACAACAGCCAGTTCCACACCGTGGCGCCCAACATCGATGACATGCTGGCGATCTGGCAGGAAGAGCTCGCCGCGCGCTGATTTCGCGTGAAAGCAAACGACAGGCTGTCCCGAAGGGTCGGCCTGTCCGTTCCCATTGCAGACTCAAGGAATTGCGCTTGACCAGCCCCATCATCGACGCGTCCGGCATTGTGAAAGACTACGGAGCGGTGCGCGCGCTGCACGGCGTCTCGCTACAGATCGGCACCGGCGAATTCGTCGCGCTTGTCGGTCCTTCCGGTTGCGGAAAGACGACACTCCTCAAAATTCTCGCTGGGTTCGAGGATCCGACCGGCGGGCGGCTGGAAATCCAGGGCAGGGACATGCACGGCGTGCCGGCCGCAAGCCGCCCCACGCGCATGGTTTTCCAGAAGCTCGCGCTCTTTCCGCACAAGACGGTTGCCGAAAACATCGGCTTTTCCCTGAAGCTCCAGAAGGTGGAGAAGGCGGAAGCCGAAAGGCGCATTCGTGCGATGCTCGACCTGATGCATCTCAAGCCGGACTATCTCGAACGCTATCCCGCACAGCTTTCCGGCGGTGAACAGCAGCGCGTGGCTCTTGCCCGCGCGCTGGTGTCTCAGCCGGGCGTTCTGCTGCTGGACGAACCCATGAGCGCACTCGACGCCAAGCTCAAGAAGTCCCTCCAGGCGGAGCTCAAGAAGCTGCACCGCGAGCTTGGCACGAGCTTCGTGCTCGTCACACATGACCTTGAAGAAGCGATGATGCTGGCCGACCGCATCTGCGTGATGCGCTCAGGGCATGTCGTTCAGGTCGGAACGCCCACGGACATCTACTATCGCCCGGCCAATATGTTCGTCGCAGGGTTCATCGGCGAGACCAATTTTCTGCCTGTGACCGCAACCGCCTCGGGCGAAGGCATGGATGTCGTGTCGCCGCTGGTTGCCGCCGGCAAGACGACCATTGCGCCCGAGCATGTGTCGCCGTCGCTCTCCACCAACGGCACGGCGCTTCTCGTGCGTCCCGAAACAATCCGTTTTGTGAGGGGAGACGCCGCGCCCGGCGAATGGCTGCTGGATGGGCAGGTGGAGGAGCATTTCATCAAGGGGGCGTCCACCCAATACCGCATTCGCATCCATGGGCTCGACGCCGCCGTCATCATGGACCTTCCCGGATCGATTGTGCTGCCGGCTATCGTCGGCGAGGCGGTGCGTATCGGTTTCGATCCCGCGCAAGCCTTCCTGCTGTCGGAGTGAGCATGAGGATCGAACGCAAATCCTGGAATGATCCGGTTCTCGTCGCAACCGTCGCGCCTTTGGCGTTGGTCATGGTCGCGTTCCTTCTTGTTCCCCTGCTGATGACGGCAGTTCTGACCTTCCAGACCACGCAATATTACCGTCTTGTCTGGACATGGGACCTGAAGATCTGGACCGAAGTGTTCTCCAAGCCGCATTACTGGACGATCATGATACGCACGGTGGCGATGGCGCTCGTCTGCGTCGTGCTGACGGTGCTGATCGCCTTTCCCGCCGCCTATGCGCTGGCGACCCGGCTGAGGACCTTCAAGACGCAGATCCAGATCCTCATCATCTTCGCCTTCCTGACCGATGCGGTGCTCAAGACCTTCGGCTGGATCCTCATTCTCGATAAAAACGGTGTCGCCAACTGGCTGCTGATGCATGTCGGCCTTCCGCCGGAAATGCTGAACCTCCTGTTCACGCCGGCCGGTACGATGATCGGCATGGTCTACAATCTCGTGGCCTATCCGATGTTCACCATCTATCTCTCGCTGGTGCGTATCGACCGCGACCTGATCCTGGCCGCCTATGATGCGGGCGCTTCGCGCGTCCGGACCTTTTTCGAAGTCACGCTGCCGCTTTCTCGGCCGGGACTGTATTCAGGCGCGGTGCTGGTGTTCGTGCTCAGCCTCGGCGCGTTTCTCGAGCCCAAGGTGCTTGGCGGCGGCACGTCGCCGCTCGCCTCCGAACTGATCCGCCAGAGTTTCGAGACGCGGGTGAACTGGCCGCTCGGTGCTGCCCTCACCGTAGTGCTGATCGCGATCGGCGCGCTGATGCTTGTCGCCTGCGCGGCATTCGCCCTTCGCCGCACGTCTGCAACCGGGAGGTCCGCATGATGTCGCAACGCATGCGCAACGCGCTTGTCGATACGATGCTCGTCGGCACGGTCGTCCTTCTGCTGGTGTTTTTCTATGCGCCGATCGCCACGCTGGTCGCCTTTTCCTTCACGTCCAGCCGCGTGCTCACGCTGCCGATCGAAGGGTTTTCCCTCCAATGGTACGGCGACCTGTTCAGCAAGCCGGACTTTTGGCCCGCCGTTCGAAATTCTGCGGCTGTCGCAACCGTCTCAACCCTCTTCGCGACCGTGCTCGGCACAGCAGGCGCCGTCGCCTGGATCCGGTATCGTTTCCGCCTGCAGGGACCATTCCGTGCGCTGACTTTCGCACCCCTGCTGTTTCCGCAACTGCTGCTCGGCGTGGTCATGCTGTTGTGGTTCTCGGTGCTCGGCAGCTGGCTTGGGTTCTCGACGGGCCTCGTGACCGTCATTATCGGTCATGTCGTCTACATCACGCCTTTCGCGCTCGTCGTGGTCGCCGTACAGGTCTACGGCTTCGATGAAACGCTCGAGGATGCCGCGCGTGATGCGGGCGCGAGCGGGTGGGAGGTGTTTCGCGAAATCACCTTCCCGCTGCTCTGGCCCGGCATTTTCTCGGCCGCCATTTTCGCGTTCCTGCTGTCCTGGGGGAATTTCTACGTCTCCTATTCGCTTGCGGGCACGGCGCGCACGCTGCCGATCTTTGTCTATAGCGGCATCGCTGTCGGCTCCTCGCCGATCTATCCGGCGCTCGCCACCATCAATCTCGTACCGGCACTTCTATTGGTGATCATCGCCGAAGTGCTGCGCCGCCGGGCACTGAAGCGACAGGCTTCCGGCATTTCCGCATCCTAACAAGCAAGGTCCGCACCCATGCCCATCGACACGCCCGCCGTTACCAGCAACTGGAGCTTTCCCACCGCCGTGCGCTTCGGCAACGGCCGTATTGCCGGGCTCGGCGACATGGTGCGGGAACTCGGCGCCAGCCGCCCGCTCGTCGTTACCGATGCGGGGCTGAAGGATCTCTATCCGGTGCAGCGCACCCTTGACACGCTGAAAAGTGCGGGCCTTGCCGCGGAACTCTATTCGAACGTGAAGCCCAATCCCACCGGCGGCAATGTCACCGACGGCGTTGATGCGTTTCGCGCCGGAAACCACGATCTGGTCGTGGCAATTGGCGGCGGGAGCGCGCTGGATGCGGCAAAAGCGATTGCCTTCATGGCCCGCCAGACGATCCCCATGTGGGAACTGGAGGATATCGGCGACAACTGGAAGCGCGCCAATACCGTGGGCCTCGTGCCGGTCATCGCCATTCCCACTACCGCCGGCACCGGTTCCGAACTCGGCCGCTCCTCGGTGATCACGCATGAAATCGAAAAACGCAAAGTCATCGTCTTTCATCCGCGCATGATGCCGGACATCGTGATCATGGATCCCGAACTCACCACCGGTTTGCCGGCGCACATCACCGCAGCCACGGGCATGGATGCGCTGTCGCATGCGCTGGAGGCGCTGAGCGCACCATCCTTCCATCCTATGGCGGAGGGCATCGCGCTCAACGCGCTGCGACTGATCCGCAAATGGCTGCCGGTCGCCACGCACGATGGTGGCAATCTCGAGGCGCGCGGCCAGATGCTGATCGCTTCGGGAATGGGCTGCGTGGCCCTACAGAAGGGACTTGGCGCCATCCACGCGCTAGCCCATCCGCTCGGCGCCCTTCACGATGCCCATCATGGTCTTCTGAACGCGGTGCTCATGCCCTACGTGGTCGAGTTCAACACCCCGGCCATCGCGGACAAGCTCGAATTGCTGGCGCGTGTCATCGACCTGCCGCGCAAGGATGCGCAGGGCGTCGTGGACTGGATCATCGAACTTCGTCGAGATCTCTCCATCCCGGAAAAGCTTTCCGGAATGGGCGTTGTAAATGTCGATATCGACAGGGTTGCGACGATGAGCCTGCTCGATCCCTGTGCCGGCGGCAATCCCGTCAAGCTGGACGAGAAAAACATCCGGCAGCTTCTGTCCGCAGCGCTGTGATTGCATTTCTCGCATGCGGCGAGGGTGCATCATGATGTTCTCGGCATCCACTCTTTGTTCATGTTGCAACGAAGAGTGGGGTCGAAGGAGCGTCAGCAGAATTGGGTCTGCATTGCCAGATTGCCCTTCTAGACCCCAGCCGCCGGCGCGCTTCTCATGCCATGCTAAAAAAGACCGAAAGCCGGCAAACCGGGCCAGGATCATCTTCATTCCTACCGCCGCTGCCCAGCATGAGCTCCGCTGTTGCGTCCGTATTGATGGCGTCGATTGCAGCACAGATCTTTCAGATCTGCGATGGCCCCGACGTCATGCGATCGGATGTCCTCTCCGGTTTCATTGACAAACGGCATGAGAACATTTAGTGAACATAGCATGAAGAAGTCGCTAAACGAACGTCTGGCCATCCTGTCAGATGCAGCAAAGTACGATGCGTCTTGTGCGTCCAGCGGGACTGAGAGGCGAAATTCTTCCGCGTCCGGCGGTTTGGGTTCGACCGAAGGATCCGGCATTTGTCACGCCTACGCTCCGGACGGGCGGTGCATCTCTCTTCTCAAGATCCTGATGACCAACTTCTGCATTTACGATTGTGCGTATTGTATCAATCGGTCCTCGAGCAATGTGGAGCGGGCACGGTTTTCAGCCGAGGAGGTCGTTTGGCTGACGCTGGAATTCTACCGCCGCAACTACATCGAGGGCCTCTTTTTGTCCTCCGGTATCATTCGCTCTTCCGACCATACAATGGAGGAGATGGTGCGGATTGCTCGCGAACTGCGCACGACGCATAATTTCCGGGGGTATATTCATCTGAAGTCCATTCCCGAGGCATCGCCGCATTTGATCGAGGAGGCGGGGCTCTATGCCGATCGGCTTTCGATCAACATCGAATTGCCGACCGATGCTGGCATCGGCAAGTTGGCGCCGGAAAAGCGCCCGGACAACATTCGTCAATCGATGGGCAATCTGCGTCTGAAGATTGAAGAGATGGGGGAGCCGACGCTGCAGACCAAGCGGCGGAAGAAATTCGCGCCGGCTGGGCAAAGCACGCAGATGATTGTCGGCGCCGACGCTGCGAACGATGCGACCATCCTCGGCACAAGCGCGCGGCTCTACGGCAGCTATGGTCTGAAGCGGGTCTATTATTCCGCGTTCAGCCCGATTCCCGACTCAACAAAAAACCTTCCGTTGATCAAACCGCCGTTGATGCGAGAGCATCGCCTTTATCAGGCAGACTGGCTCTACCGCTTCTACGGGTTCGACATCGCAGACATAACATCGTCCCGACCTGACGGGATGCTCGATCTCGACCTCGATCCAAAACTGGCCTGGGCACTCAGCCATCGTGATCGCTTTCCGGTCGATGTTAACCGCGCCGACAAGGAAACGCTGCTACGCGTGCCTGGTTTTGGCACAAAGACGGTGAAGTCCATTCTGTCGACACGCCGGTTCAGACGACTGCGGCTGGAGGATTTGGGGAGGCTCGGTGTATCGGTGAAAAAGGTGCAGGCCTTCATCACCGCCGAGGGCTGGACGCCGCATCGTCTGATCGATCGTGCTGACCTGCGATCGATGTTCATGCCGAAACCGGAACAACTGTCATTGCTATGACCGAAATTTGCTTTCTGGAAGGTCGTGGCGATCTATCTGAATGGCGCGATGCCGCACGACGTTTCCTGGCAGCAAGGATCGAACCCTGGGCAATCGAATGGCGATTGATAAGTGAAGAGCAACAATTGTTCGGCGATGATGGAAGCCTGACAACCAATGAAAGCGGCGCCGCGCCTGTGGCCACAAAAGTCACGGCACAAATGTCGGTCCCACCCGCCTTCATTCGGCTTGCGGACGCCGTCGTATGTCACTCCGATCCGGGCCGGTTTGCGCTGCTTTACCGGCTTCTTTTTCGTCTCGGGCAGGAGCGCCATTTGCTCGACGTCAAGACGGATATCGACGTAGGTCTGGCCCATCGCATGCAAAAATCCGTGGGTCGCGACTATCACAAGATGACGGCCTTCGTGCGGTTCAAGGAAATGCCACTGCCTGTGGAGGTCGCCGGGCGGAGGCGCTTCCTTGCCTGGTTCGAGCCAGATCACTTCATTGTCGCTCGCGTTGCACCATTCTTTCAGCGCCGTTTCAACGACATGGACTGGATCATTGCGACGCCACGCGGGTCGGCGTCCTGGGATGGCGAAACCTTGCTGACCTCGAAGGAACCTGCGCACAAGCCTGACATTTCCGACGAGACCGACGAGCTCTGGCGTACTTATTACGCTTCCATTTTCAATCCTGCACGGTTGAAGGTGAAGATGATGATGACGGAGATGCCGAAGAAGTACTGGAAGAACCTGCCGGAGGCGGAACTTATTCCGAACCTGATAGCCCGCGCCGAGGCGAAGCTTATCGATATGGGACGGCGGCAACCAACCGAACCGCTTCCTTTCTACCATCGTCTGCAGGAAGCAGCAGCACGTGTGCCGGAGGCGCCGGTGGCCGAGGCAGGTACGATCGAGGCGTTAAGCCGGGAGGCGAGGCGCTGCACACGATGCGACCTCTGCTTTCGTGCAACGCAGACTGTATTCGGGGAAGGTCCTGCCGACGCGAAGGTCATGATCGTCGGTGAGCAGCCGGGCGATCACGAGGACCTCGTGGGTCGGCCGTTTGTCGGACCCGCCGGCCGGGTATTCGACGAGGCTCTGTCCTTTGCCGGCCTGGATCGGCGCGCACTCTACGTCACCAACGCAGTCAAGCATTTCAAATACGAGCCACGGGGCAAGCGTCGTATCCACCAACGACCGAATGCGGGCGAGGTCGAGCGGTGCCGATGGTGGCTGACGCGCGAGATCGATTTGGTCCAGCCCCGTCTGGTGGTTGCCATGGGAGCGACAGCGCTATTTTCCCTGACAGATCGCAAGGATCGTCTGGAGGATATCCGCGGCCGGCCACTTGTCATGGATGAGACGCGAACTCTGTTCGTCACGGTTCATCCATCCTACTTGTTGCGCATCCCCGATCAGATGCGACGCGACGAAGAGATAAAACGCTTCCGAGAGGATATGTGCCAGATCGGCAGGCTTGCAGCGTGAAGCGTATGCGTCACTGTCTGATCGGCGGCTTTCGGCCAGACACGAAGCCGCTTCCAACGCTTCAAGGGGAAGGGAACTCTCGCTCTCGTCGCGTCATGCGAAAGATGATCTCATATTCCCAATGCACACCGTTGTCTTTTTGCTTTCATGACGCTGATCAGGGTAGTTGAACCCGTTTCGAGCATTGGCGATGGCAGTCTTCCCGGAATTGGTCAAGTTCCCGAACCACCGGGCATATACGTGACATGGCTCAAAACCACTACGACGGTGGTTTTGAGCGTTCTCAATGCCAACGTAGGCGACTCTGGGCTCTGGACCGATCCATCACGCCTTAATGTCCGCCCGATGCGGAGAAAGCGGCATGTTCCTTGTCGTGCAGGGCGAAGCGGTCGATCATATGTGCGCTCGCTTCATTGACGCCGACGACGGCGACCTCGACGCCTTGGCGACGGTATTTGAGGACGATCTTGTCGAGTGCGCCGACTGCGGTAATGTCCCAGAGATGCGCTTGCGTGACATCGATCGTCACCTTGCGCGGCGTCTCGGTGAAATCGAAAGCCGCCGTGAAGCTTTCCGTCGAGGCGAAGAAAATCTGGCCGTCGACATGATAGGTGCGTTCCGTGCCGTCCGCGCTCAGTGTCGAGCGGATGTGGAAGAGCTTGGCGACCTTGCCGGCGAAGAACACGCCGGAGAGGAGAACGCCGACCAATACACCCTTGGCAAGGTCATGCGTGCCGACGACGGTCGCGACCGTTGCCAGCATGACGATAGAAGACGAGAGCGGATTGCGGCGCAGATCGAGCATGGAACGCCAGGAGAAGGTGCCGACCGAGACCATGATCATGACGGCGACCAGGGCGGCCATCGGGATGATGCGCACGAGATCGTCCAGCACGAGGATGAGGAACAGCAGGAAGGCGCCGGCGACGAAGGTCGAGAGGCGCCCACGGCCGCCGGAGGTGACGTTGATCACCGACTGGCCGATCATGGCGCAGCCGCCCATGCCGCCGATGAGGCTGGAGGCGATGTTGCTCGCCCCTTGGCCGATGCATTCCTGGCTCTTGGAGCTCGGCGTATCCGTCATGTCGTCGACGATCTGCGCCGTCAGCAGCGATTCCAGCAGGCCGACTGCGGCCAGCGCGATGGAATAGGGGAAGATGATCTGCAACGTCTCGAAGGTCAGTGGCACCTGCGGCAGGGCGAAGATCGGCAGCGCGGAGGGCAGTTCGCCGAGATCGCCGACCGTGCGAAGGTCCAGGCCACCCCAATAGGCGATCCCGGTCAGGACGAGGATGGCGACCAGCGGCGACGGGATGGTCCTGTTGACATAGGGAAAGAGATAGATGATCGCGAGGCCCGCCGCGATCATCGCATAGGTCAGCCCCGGCACGCCGACGAGTTCCGGCAGCTGCGCCATGAAGATGAGGATCGCCAGTGCGTTGACGAAGCCGGTGATGACGGAGCGCGAGACGAAGCGCATGACGCGACCGAGCTTCAGCAAGCCTGCGCCGATCTGGAGCAAGCCCATCAGGAGCGTGGCGGCGAAGAGATATTCGAGGCCGTGCTCTTTTACGAGCGTGACCATCAGCACGGCGGTTGCCGCCGTTGCGGCGGAGATCATGCCGGGCCGTCCGCCGAGAAAGGCGGAGACGCAGGCGATGGCGAAGGAGGCGAAGAGGCCAATCTTAGGATCGACGCCGGCGATGACGGAAAAGCCGATGGCTTCGGGGATGAGGGCAAGCGCGACAACGACGCCGGAGAGAATGTCGGCGCGAATGTTGGAGAACCACTCGCGCTTGTAGGCCGTCAGATTGAACATGAAGAAGTCCGCAAAGAAGCGCATCCGGACCGGACGTGATCCGGCCTCGTGAACAGGTTTGATGCTTTGCGTTGTCTGGCGGATCGGCGGCCAGAAGAGCCACCCGGAGTTTCACCGGGTCCGGGGCGAATGCTTGACGTATAGAGTGTCGGGCGTGGAAGAGCAACTCGCGTCGGCCACGCCCGTCGCGATGCGGAGTGAGACGCTGGAACCAAGACCGGGGCGTGCTTTGGAAACTCCGCAGGAAGGCGTTGCCGGCCGGCCCCGTCAATCGGCCAAAGGGGCTAGAGGAACTGGAAATCCGCTCCGTCGAGCGTTCCTGGATTGAAGTTCGCGCCCAAGGAGGCAACCTGCACAATCTCTGTAGGATCTCCCGCATCGGCAACGAAATACAGATGAACACTGCTGCCGACGCCGCCAATGCGACCCACTACGAACAAGCCCTCGCCATCCGCCGTCGTCGAATTCTCTTCAAGATATGTCTTTATTGTATCCTGGGCCACGCCTCCGCCATCGATACGCAGCAGGTCGGTGTCGCTGATGTCGACTTCGCCTGCGAGTGATGCTCCGTCCGTGGTGACAAACGGCCCGTCCGATATATAGGCCATGTACTTGAACCGGAATACGTCTTCGCCATCGGTGAAGTCTGTGATCGTCGTCAAACCTGCGACGAAGTTGGGCTCGGTAAAGCTGAAAATGTCCGAGCCGCTCCCACCCGTGATCGTCGTGGCGCCATTGACGATCGAAATCGTGATGATGTCCTGACCGTCTCCTGCGTCGATCGTGTTGTTACCGGCGCCGCCGTCGATCGCATCGTCGCCACCCCGACCTTCGAGAATGTCGTTGCCCAGGCCGCCGATCAGCGTGTTGGCGCCGCTGCTTCCATATGCCCTTACGAAATGGGTATTGCCCGTCCAATCGACATTTTCGAAGTTCCTCACAAATGCGTAAGCAGATGCAGTCGTGACCTGGCTGGTGCCAGCAGGTGAATTCAGGTCAATGATCGCCGGGTCCCGTGTCGAGGTCAGAGTATCGCTGCCGGTTCCACCATCGAACAATGGCGCGGTTGCTTCGTCTACCCCGAAAACCAATTCGATTCTGTCATTGCCGGCTTCGCCGTAGATTTTGTCCTGGACACCGTTTGCGTATCCGCCTCGCAGTGTGATGACATCGTCGCCTTCGCCGGCGCGGATTGTGCTTGTCGACAAGGTTGAGCCACGAATGGTGTCGTTCCCGGCTGATCCCGTAATGTTGTAGTTGTTGTTGTTGTCGTTTGGCTCCGAGGTCGACACGTCAAGCGTGCCGGCTTCCGTGAAAACGATGTTGAACGTTGTTACCGGGGCCGAGTCGTCAATCGAGAGAGCCTCGAATTGTCCCCACTGCGCCGCCGTGAAAGTCACTTTGGCCGTGGCCTTCAGGTTCAGGACCTCAAAACCTGTAATTGTACTCGCGGAGAAATCGTATCCGCCCGACAAGACAAGCCTGTCCCACGCGGCATCGCCGCCGTGCAGGTAGACGGGAGCGCTGCCGTTTGCGCTGACGGTCACGGTATCGTCTCCCGCCCCGCCGAAGACAGTATCACCGGCGCCGACCACGAACGTGTCGCCATAGCCCCCTCCGACCAGGTAGTTTGCCGCCGAACTGCCGATAATCCATACAGAACTGTTTGCACCGGAGCCGTCGAAGTTCTCGAAACCCGTTATGCTCATAGTGTCATCAAGGCTTTGATTGGCAGCGGAAAAATCAATGGACGCGACCCACATCGCATCGAAAACCAGCATGTCGTTTCCAGAGCCGCCATTCAGGCTGAGCGTCCATTCGCGAAGGTATATTCTATCGTCTCCACCTCCGCCGGAAATGATATCCTCGCCGCCCTTTCCGTCTATGATGTCATGCGAGCTTCCGCCGGTCAGCCTATTGGCGTCGCCGGATCCGGTGATCGTCAACGCGGCCGATATCCCTGAACCGTTGAAGTTCTCGAAGTTGCGCACGATGTCCGTGTCGCCCACCGTCTGGTCGACTTCCTCGTCAACATCCAGCCTGACGATCAAATTGGCCGAGCCGGTGACCACCAGCGTATCGCTGCCCTTGCCGCCATCGAGGATGTCGGCGCCGGCACCGCCAAAGATCGTGTCGTCGCCTTCACCTCCCGAAACGGTTATCCGTTGCCCGGTTGCCGTCACATTCGAAGCATTGATGACGTCATTTCCTGAACCGCCCGCCACGTCCAGCATCATGCCCTTCGCCGAGGTGATCAGCGCATTGGCCAGGGTAAGATTATTCGTGCCATTCGCCAGAACAATCTGATCGATGCCGGACACTTTACTGAAAACGGAAGCCGCGATGGTTCCCGCGGTGGTGAAGACGAGCCGATCGACGGAGCTTCCTGCTCCACCGACGACCGTGTCGTTTGCAGTAAGGTCCTTTGCCGTGAAGCTGAAGCTGTCAGCGCCGGCCCCGCCAGTCAGCGTATCGTTCCCGGCACCGGCGGTGATCTGCATACGGTTTCCAGCGGTCGTCAGCGCTGCAGCGTTGATCACATCGTTGCCTGATCCGCCCAGCACATTCAGCACATCCTCATGGGCCGAGCCAACCAGCGCGTTGGTTACGGTCAGGGTGTTGCTGCCAGTTGCGAGCACGATCTGCTCGATACCGGAAACATTGGCGAAGGCGGACGCGGTGATTGCTCCTGATGTCGTGAAGACGAGCTGGTCCCACCCGTTGCCGCCGACGATCTTGTCGTTGCCGGTGAGATCCTTGGTGGTGAAACTGAAGCTGTCTGAACCCGCTCCACCAGTCAACGTGTCGTGACCGGCACCGGCGATGATTCGTAGCGCGTGCATGTCCGTGGTCACACCCGCAGCATTGATGGTATCATTTCCGGAGCCGCCGACCACGTCGAGCAGCCAGACGAGCGTTCCCCAGCCACCCGACTCGGTCCATTCCCAATCGACCGATGCGACCAGGGCATCGCTCACGGTCAGTTGATTGCTGCCGTTCGCCAGCACAATCCGTTCGATGCCGGCAATGTTGGCAAACGCTGCCGCTGTGATCGTGCCGGCTGTGGTAAAGACAATTTGGTCGCGCGGGGTGACGAGTTCGGTACGGTCGCCGACGTTACCGAGGACTTTATCGGAACTCGTCAAATCCGCTACCGTGAAGCTGAAGCTGTCTGCCCCGGCACCACCCGTCAGCGTGTCGTTGCCCGCACCGGCGGTGATCTGTACGCGGTTCGTCGCGGTGGTCACGGCCGCTGCGTTGATCACGTCATTGCCGGACCCACCCGTTACTTTGAGGATGTCGCCATAGGCCGAGCCGACCAGGGCGTTGGTCAAGGTCAGGTTGTTGCCGCCATTGGCCAACAGGATCTGCTCGATGCCGGAAACCTTAGCGAAGGCGGAGGCCGCGATTGTTCCTGCCGTCGTGAAGGCCAGCTGGTCTATTGCGCTACCTTCGCCGCCGATGACCGTGTCACTGCCGGTCAGGTTCACGGGCGCGAACCTGAAAGTGTCCGCGCCGGCACCACCGTCCAGCGTGTCGGCACCGCTACCGGCGATGATCGTATCGTTGCCTGCGCCGGCGGTGATCTGTACGCGATTGGCCGCAGTGGTCACGCCCGCTGCGTTGATCACGTCGTTGCCGGATCCACCCGTCACTTTGAGGATATCGCCATAGGCCGAGCCGACCAGAGCATTGGTCAAGGTCAGATTGTTGCTGCCATTGGCCAGCACGATTTGCTCGATGCCGGATACCTTGGCGAGGGCCGATGCAGCAACCGTACCTGATGTCGTGAAAATGAGCTGGTCCTGCGCGCTGCCCTCGCCACCAGCGATCTTGTCGCTGCCGGTCAGGTTCGTGACCGTGAAGCTGAAGCTGTCTGCCCCGGCACCGCCGGTCAGCGTGTCGTTGCCCGCGCCGGCAGCGATCTGCACGCGATTGGCGGCGGTCGTCACACCCGCTGCGTTGATCACGTCATTGCCCGAACCACCCGTCACTTTAAGGATATCGGCATAGGCCGAGCCGACCAGAGCATTGGTCAAGGTCAGGTTGTTGCTGCCGTTGGCCAGTACGATCTGCTCGATGCCGGAAACCTTGGCGAGGGCCGCTGCGGTGATCGTTCCGGCGGCAGTGAAGATGAGCTGATCCTGCGCGCTGCCTTCACCACCAACGATCTTGTCGCTGCCGGTGAGGTCTTGGGCGGTGAAACGAAAGCTGTCTGCCCCGGCACCGCCGGTTAGTGTATCGTTACCCGCGCCGGCGGTGATCTGCACGCGATTGGCGGCGGTGGTCACGGCCGCTGCGTTGATCACGTCATTGCCGGACCCACCCGTTACTTTGAGGATGTCGCCGTAAGCCGAGCCGACCAGGGCGTTGGTTACGATAAGGTTGTTGCTGCCGTTGGCCAGCACGATCTGCTCGACGCCGGAAACCTTCGCGAAGGCCGCCGCGGCGATCGTTCCTGATGTGGTGAAGACAAGCTGATCCTGCGCGCTGCCTTCACCACCAACGATCCTGTCGCTGCCGGTGAGGTTCGAAGCCGTGAAACTGAAGCTGTCTGCCCCGGCGCCACCGGACAGCGTGTCGTTGCCTGCACCAGCGATAATCTGCACGCGGTTTGTCGCTGTGGTCACGGCCGCTGCGTTGATCACGTCATTGCCGGATCCACCCGTTACTTTGAGGATGTCGCCGTAAGCCGACCCGACCAGGGCGTTGGTCAGGGTCAGGTTGTTGCTGCCGTTCGCCAGCACGACCTGCTCGACGCCGGAAACCTTCGCGAAGGCCACTGCGGTGATCGTTCCTGATGTCGTGAAAATGAGCTGGTCCTGCGCGCTGCCCTCGCCGCCAACGATCCTGTCGCTGCCGGTCAGGTTCGGGGCTGTGAAGCTGAAGCTGTCTGCTCCGGCACCACCGGTCAGCGTATCGTTCCCCGCGCCGGCGGTGATCTGCACGCGGTTTGTCGCAGTGGTCACGCCCGCGGCGTTGATCACGTCGTTTTCCGAGCCGCCCGTCACCTTCAGGATATCGCCGTAAGCCGAGCCGACCAGCGCATTGGTGATGGTCAGTTTGTTGCTGCCATTGGCCAGCACGATCTGCTCGATGGCGGAAACCTTGGCGAAGGCGGAGCCCGCGACTGTTCCGACCGTAGTGAAGACCAGCTGGTCTACTGCGCTGCCTTCGCCGCCGATGACCCTGTCACTGCCGGTGAGGCTTGCCGCAGTAAATCTGAAAATGTCCGCGCCGGCACCGCCGTCCAGCTTATCGGCACCGTTGCCGGCGATGAGCGTATCGTTCCCGGCGCCCCCGGAAATGATCACCCGATGGCTTTTTGTCGTCAACGCAGCGGCATTGATCACATCATTGCCCGAGCCACCCGTCACTCTCAGGATGTCGCCGTAAGCCGAGCCGACCAGTGTGTTGGTCAAGGTCAGGTTGTTGGCGCCGTTGGCCAGCACGATCTGCTCGATACCGGAAACCTTGGCGAGGGCGGAGGTCGCGATCGTTCCAGCCGTGGTGAAGACAAGCTGGTCTACCGCGCTGCCTTCGCCACCGACGATCTTGTCGCTGCCGGTCAGATCATGCGCCTTGACGCGGAAACTGTCTGCCCCCGTGCCGCCAGTCAACCTGTCATTGCCTTCGCCGGCGGTGATCTGCACGCGGTTCGTCGCTGTGGTCACGCCGGCGGCATTGATCACGTCGTTGCCCGAGCCACCCGTCACCTTCAGCATATCGCCGTAAGCTGAACCGACCAGCGCATTGGTGATGGTCAGTTTGTTGCTGCCATTGGCCAGCATGATCTGCTCGATGCCGGAAACCTTGGCGAAGCTTGCGGCAGCGATCGTGCCCGCTTGCGTGAATTGCAATCTGTCGATGCTCGTCCCGCTACCGCCCGATACCGTGTCAGAGGCGCTCAGCGTCTTCGGCGTGAACTGAAAGATGTCGGCAACATTGGCCTTTCCGACGAAAGTGTCTACCTTGTCCGTGCCTTTGAACTTCACAGCGCCCTCCAAACCAATTCTGAAATCAGCAGGCGCTCCGCATCTCCGGCAAGGCAGCGTGGTGCCAAGCGTCATGCCGCCCGAAAATGAAATGTCTTCACGTAGATACGCTCGCCGCATAACAGACGATTCTTTGCACATTATTTGAAAGTACACGGAAATTCGCGATAAAGTTGTCGCAATTGCCTTAACATACCAACGAAAGCGCCCGAGCGCCGCCAAAATGCCGCTTGCAACCGTTGCTTGGCATCCGCGCGGTGGATGCCAAGGTCAGCCGGAACTAACCGGAGTTGGACGGTGGCGCGTGGAGCAATGCTTGATTGCGGCCCTTCGCCTTGGCCATGTAGAGAGCTTCATCAGCCTGCCGCTGCAACGTTTCGGAGGATATCACCTCTGTTCCTTGCGTTAGAACCGCAAGGCCGATGCTGACGGTGACGTAAGCGCCGACCGATGATCTCGGATTGGGCAACAACGCGGTCTCCACGCGGCTTCGAATGCGCTCGGCCACCAACAAGGCGTCCTGCTCATCGGCTTCAGGAAGGAGAACGAGAAATTCCTCCCCGCCATAACGAGCGACCTGATCGCGATCGTCGCGCAAGCTGCTCTGGATGATGCCGGCGACCTTCACAAGACAGCGATCGCCCTCGGCATGGCCGAGACTGTCATTGAGTTGCTTGAAATGGTCGATATCGCACATCAAGATCGAAGGGCCCACCGATTTGCTCACCCCTTCGCTCCAGACCTTTTTGAGTGTTTCCATCATCCAGCGCCGGTTGGCGATGCCGGTGAGAGGATCCGTCCTCGCGAGCAATTCCAGACGCGCATTGGCGTCCGTGAGTTCCGCAAGGCGCGCCCGGTCGCGCAACTCAAGGAGAAACGTCTTGTGCGCCAGAATGTTTGCCGTGCGACGTGCCACCACGGTCGCGACCACGCCGCTTGCGAAAAAAAGTGCGCCAGCAACCGCGTTTCCAGGAGTGATATCATGGTTTTGCAGTTGAAGCATAAGGTAAAGACCGAGCGCTAAAACGGCGATCGAGATCGACCACTCAAGCGGAATCGGAAAGATGATGATCGCCGTCACGGCGACAAAGAGCATGATCGTGAGGTGGCGCTCATAGTATTCGCCTCCGGCGTTTACCCCGACCAGGGCAACCGACAGCAGGATCAGGAAAACGCCCAAATGAACCGCAACGCCCTCGATCCACGGCGGGCGTGGTTTCAAGAACACGGTTGCGGTTGCAAGAGCGGCAGGCGGCAGGATGGAGGCCGGCGGGAGCATTGCCATCACGATATCCGGTGGCAATAGGGCTGCATTCACCGCCAGCGTCAGGATATCGAGGACGACTACCCATAGCATCCAGGCGCGAATGATTTTCGATGTCTGCGGCCACGATCGAATGCGGAAAAGTCGAACGAGTTCGGCGTTGAGACGAATGTCGCGCGTCCGGCCCGCGAGAAGCCGGTCGACCTCACAGGCGACCTCCGGCGTCACGCGTTGAAGCGCGGCTCGCGCGTCGCTGTCACCGGTGCTGAAGACATTTGATGCTCGGTGCGTGTCCATGTTCCGGAATTAGAGGCCGGCGTGCCGATGGCAAGAACAGTCATCCAGGCGAAGGATAGGTGACCCCATCTCGCTTAACGACCGATATTCGGGAGCCGATGAGGCGAAACCGTGTTCCGGATCGATACATGTGCGGCATGGTGAGCCCCTTATGACCGACCGACGATTCCAAGTTTCGAGCAGAAATTTACCCCTTGGTTCGTTGTAACCGCGTCATGCATGCGATGTTCTAGGCCTATGTGCTTATGCCCGTTAGGCGCGTTGTGTATCCACCCATCGCGTTGGCCGCTCGCTCTGATCTGTCGTGAGATCGTGCAGAAAGGTGTCGCACCATGTAAAGACGTCGTTGGCCCGTAGTGTTTTCATCATCGCTCTCCAACGGTCACGACGTTCTTCCACCGGCATGGCCAAACTGCGCGCCATCGCATCTGCCGTCCCTTCCACATCATAGGGATTGACGAGCACCGCCTCCTGCAATTCCTGCGCGGCGCCAGCGAAGCGGGATAGCAACAGAACGCCCGGATCAATCTCGTTTTGCGCTGCCACAAATTCCTTCGCGACGAGGTTCATGCCGTCGCGAAGCGGCGTCACGAGGGCTAGCTTCGCCATTCGGTAAAGCCCGGCGAGCGCGGGTCGTCGCAAGGAGCGATTAATATAGCGGATCGGCACCCAGTCCACGGTGCCGACCGCACCATTGACCCGTCCCGCCTGCTCAGCCACCGCCCGTTGCATTGCTTCGTATTCCGGGACTTCCGAGCGGGATTTCGGAGTAATCTGCAGCAGCGTGACATTGCGCTGGCTGTCGGGATTGCGCTTTAGGAAGCTCTCGAAGGCATCGATGCGCTGGGTGATGCCCTTGGAATAGTCGAGCCGATCGACGCCGATGATGAGGCCCTTGCCGTCAAGGCTTTGCAGCATGCGCTTGTGGAGACTGGTCTCCGCTGCTCGCTGGGCAAGCGTCGCGAATTCCTCTGTTTCGATTCCAATCGGATAGGACTTCGCCGTGAATGTCCGATCTCCAACCGAAAAACGCCCGGGACCACTCCGCATGCCAGTACCTTGTCGGGCAAGGCAGTCGGCGAAGTTCTCGCGGTCGTGCTCGGTCTGGAAGCCCAGGACGTCATATGCCGTCAGACTTGAAAGGATTTCCTCGTGCACAGGCATGGCCATGAAGACATCAGGGGCTGGCCAGGGAATGTGAAGGAAGAAGCCGATCCGGTTCTTCACACCTTGCCGACGCAGTTCCGCCGCAAGCGGGATGAGGTGATAGTCGTGGACCCAGATAAGGTCGTCGTCCGCGATGAGAGGCAGGAGGCGGCTGGCGAAGAAACGGTTCACGCGGAAATAGCCTGCCATTTCTCGCCGGCCATACTCGGCGAGATCCAGACGGTAATGACAGATCGGCCACAGAACGCGATTGGCGAAGCCTTGGTAATATTCCTCGACATCGCGCTCGGTCAGATCCGTCAGCGCATAATCGATGTTCCCGTCTCGAAGCATCTTGAGCGGTCCGATGGCGTCATCCGCGCGGGATTCACCTGACCAGCCTAGCCATAATCCACCACGAGCGGCCAGCGCGGATTGAAGCGCGACCGCCAGTCCGCCGGCCGGCGCCGCCCCTTTTTCGTCCGGAATGGGAACGCGGTTGGAAACGACGATTAGACGACTCATTCTCACAGCACCAAGTTTGAGCAAGGCATAATCTCGCGGAATGTGTGGTCTGCGAAAAGGGATTTCGCTGGTGCGAGTATGCCGTTACGGTTTTATTGCAATGCAACGAAAACCTGTCGCTGGCGAAAAAGTTCCACGATCACCGCACATTGATCGCTCTAGCGGCGGCGGTGGGAGCGCCCGCCGCGGAAAACGCGGACGCTCGTTGAAGTCATTTGGTCACGGGCTTTCGGGCTCTGTCGCCCCAACAGCGAGTGTGCAGCGCCTGACGGGGCGGTTCTGCCGGATCGGCATTCGGTGCCGTGGCTGGTATAGGAACAAGAAGTCCTATGCCGGGTCCGCCCCCATCACCAGGCCTTCGATATCGTGCTTCTGTGTGATCGGCACGAGCTCATCCACGACACGGCAGACGAGGTGCTTCTTGCCGATCTCGGGAAGGGCATCGTACCAGTCTTGCGTGACCATCATGTCATGCAGCTCGGCATGCCCGGCGCCAGGCCTGTCGACACCCAGCACCATAACGGGCCGTGCAATCGGAGACCGATGCTCCGTACCACGATGGACCGTCAGCGCTGAGCGGCAGGAAATATCGCCGCGCTGTGGATATTTCCGCGTCGCACGCTCCTGGAAACGGCCCCATATCGCCTTGTCAGGAAACATCTCATGTTTCCATTCGCGGCCGTCATCATATTGTGTTCCCGGTGAGACTTCGAACGGTCCCATGTCCTCGGTGACATCAACGCCGGTGAGATTGAAGGCAAGCGACGTGATCTGGCGGTCGCGGTAGGTATCGACGGGCGAGGGAAAGTCGCGGTGCCACGGCTGATATTTTGCCCCCTGGAACGGCACGTCGAGGCCGATCTCTACGATCTGGTAGTCCGGTCCGAGCACGTTGGTACAGACATCCACGACCCAGGGATGGGTGATGAGATCGACGAAACCGCGGAAGGCCTGCGGATGGATCTCGACATACCAGCGCCGGGGGCCACGGCCCACCGCGCCGCCGGGCCTTTGTATGGCCGACCAGAAGGCCGTCATCATGTCTTCGCGCATCTCGTCGGCCCAGGCCGGGCTGAAGGCGCCCTTCAGGCCGATGATGCCGTCGGCTGTCAGTTGCGCCATCTGCGCGGTGATGTCGTAGTCGAATGCTGATGTCGTGTTCATGCGGTTTTCCTCCCGATTTATCGGGAGGCTACATTGACTAATAATTATTAGTCAATGGCCGAATTTTATTAGGTGATGTAGAAAGGGATGAAACGGGGGCG
The DNA here is from genome assembly GCF_022899935.1 of Shinella curvata. Taxonomy (GTDB): domain Bacteria; phylum Pseudomonadota; class Alphaproteobacteria; order Rhizobiales; family Rhizobiaceae; genus Shinella; species Shinella curvata. The sequence continues at coordinate 76,127 of NZ_JALJCJ010000006.1, read as the reverse complement.
ACATGAACGGCGGGAAAACGAAGCGTGTGACGATGATGGATGTGGCCAAGGCGGCGGGCTGCTCGCAGGCGACGGTCTCGGTCGTTCTCAATAACGTCATGGATATCAAGATCTCACCGGATCTTCGCGCACGCGTTCTCGACGTCGCGGCACAGCTCGGCTACGGGCTCGCAAGCCCCATTCGCCGCGCGGGCCTTGAGGATCTTCGCGGTGGCTGCATCGGCTTCATCGTCGATCAACTTGCGACAACGCCGGAGGCGGTCAATGCCATCGAAGGCGCCCGACATGCATCCTGGGAGAACGATGTCACGATTCTCGTGGCGCAGACGCAAGGACGGGCCGAACACGAGCGCAAGGCGGTGGCCCGCCTTCTGCAAGCCGGGGCCCAGGGCATCGTCTACATGTCGGTGTTCACGCGTCGCGTATCGCTCGATACGATCTTCGACGGTCTCCCCGTGCCGCTCGTCCTGCTCAACTGTTATACCAGTGACAATCGGTTTCCTGCTGTGGTCCCCGACGAGGTAACTGGTGGGCGCATGGCGACGACGGCTCTCATCAGGAAAGGGCATAAGCGCATCGCGACGATTGTCGGGGAGAGCTTCATGGAGGCAGCGCAGGACCGCCTTGCCGGCTATCGCGAGGCGCTGATGGAGGCGGGGCTCATCTACGACGATGGCCTGGTCGCCGAAGGAAACTGGACACCGACATCCGGATTCGACGCTACCCGAAAGCTCCTGTCGCTTGGTGATCCACCAACGGCGATATTCTGTCAGAATGACAAGATGGCAATGGGCTGCTTCACCGCGATTAATGAAGCCGGCCTGCGCATCCCCCAGGACATCTCTGTCGTCGGCTACGATGACGACGAGCTGTCGCGTCATCTGCGGCCGCAACTGACGACCCTTGAGCTTCCGCATCGGCCCATGGGGGCCTGGGCCATCGAGCAACTCGCGAGGAAACCCCAGACGAGGCGTCACGGCCCTCACAAGGTTGGTTGCACATTTGTCGCGCGTGGCTCGATCGGTCGCGAACCGGCCTGATATGACGCCATCGCCTTCGGAAGCGCCTAGCTATCAACCACAACGTATCTTTCCCGCAAGCTGCTCCAGACTGAGGGTTTTCGCGGGAGATGCGTGCGCGTGTCCAGGATGCTGGCGCGACGATGATGTCTTCACGCGGCGTCCGTGAAACTTGCCGTCTCCGGCGGTGGGGGGCTTGTCCGGAAGCGCGCGCCTTTCAGCCACAGCTTCAAGGCTTCCCAATGGATGCCGGCGACCACCTTCATCGTCATGAAGGGAAACCGGATCAGGCAGCGCGCCAGCGTGGCGTCCGTCAGCGGCACCGCATCCGCATTGAACGTGGCCGCCATGACCGGCTCTTCGCCTGCAGTTTCATGAATTCGCAGCCGGACAGTCCTGCCGGGCGGGAGGATGCGGAAGTGGTAGCGCAGCCCCATGTCCATGAAAGGGGAAACGTGGAAGACCTTCGTCCGCGTCTGGCGGATGCCTGCGGCACTGATCTCGCCCGCAAGGACCGGCGCCACGTAGCTGTGCCGTTCACCGAAGGTATTCCTCACCGCATAGATGACGGCAATCGGCCGGCCTTCATCGTCATAGGCGAAATAGGTCGAGAGCGGATTGAAGACATAGCCGAACATGCGCGGGTAGGCGAGCAGCAGAATTCGCGCCGCAGGCCTTTCGAGACCGGCGCGTGCCAGCAGACGGTCGGCGAACTGCCGCAGCGTCTCGCCATCCGCTTCGACATGATCGCGCTCATGGAACGACAGGATCCCCGCACGGTTCACTGCGAGAAGACGGGTCAGTTCGTCAAGATCGGCAAGCCGGTCAACATCGACCAGGATGGAAAAGACGTTGTAGCTGAAGCGATGGCCGAAGGGGTGGAGCCTCTGGTGCATCACCTTTCCGGGATAGAGCGTGCCGGCCGCTGACGGCGGCGGACCGTTGTCACCCATGCTGGTGATCCGGATTTGCTTCATGCCATGCTTCTTTCCGCTCGTTATCGTGCCGGCTGCCAGCGCACGTTCTTGCACAGCACGCCACCGAGAATACAGCCACGCGTCAGAAGCGAATTGTCGGAAACCTGCACTGTGATCGAATAGGTCCGCTCGCGTTTCTCATCATAGGCGGTGCCGGACAAGGTATCCGACGATTTTGGCTGAAGCGACATGACGAGACGATCACCAGCCTCTTCGCCCTTGCTGGTGTCCCGAATCCAGAGATTCGTCGCGCAGATATTGCGGCCGCATGGCGCGATGCGGACACGGGCATTGCCGTCGTCGCGCAGCCATATGCCGCTTGGATCTGCGGATTGCTGTGCGTGGGACTCCGCAGCAGTCAACATCAGGGCGGAAAATGCAGTCAGAACGGCTATCCTCATCGGTCCATCCTCGTTGCTCTCCGTTGACTACGCACGGGCTGGGGAATCGGTTCACTTGAGGTGATCCGTCAGGACTATCAAGTCGTAGAAATGTCGAGAAACGTCCTGGGAGACACCGGTATGAAAACCATCGTCATCGCCTATCTGGCGACCGGCATCGCCTTTCTGATCGTCGATGCCATCTGGCTTTCCACGATGGCGGATATGCTTTACCGGCCGCTCTTGGGTGACAAGCTGGCACCGCAGTTTCATCTGGCGCCGGCCGTTGTCTTCTATCTGATCTATGTTGCCGGTATCGTGTTTTTCGCCGTGATGCCCGCGCTCAGCGAGGGCGGGCTAGGCAAAGCTGCGCTGAACGGTGCGGTCCTCGGCCTTGTGGCATATGCGACCTATGACCTCACCAATCAGGCAACGCTCAGGGACTGGCCGCTTTCCATTACGCTCGCCGATATTCCATGGGGTTCTTTGGTCACCGCCGTCGGCGCTTCAGCCGGCTTTCTTGTGGCCAGTCGCGTCAGCTGACCGTTCGGCCTGCGCAAGAATACCCGAAAATAGGATGGTGACGAAGGCCGTGAGCATGCTGGCACTCACGAGGTTGAGCCGCGCAAGAGCCGCATATTCGGTCGCGTCGTAGAGCGCGAGGGGCTGACCGTAAGTGTCGTGCAACAACAGGAAAACACCGAAGGCGAGCGCTGTAAGCGCCAGGGAAAACACGCGCTCGTGTGGACGAAACAGCAGCAGCGCGATGATCCCGCATGGGACGAGGAAGATTTCGACCGCCGAAGCGGTGCCGAAGAGCCATGCCGAAAGCACGGTATTTCCGATCCCCGCCAGCGGCAGAAGAGCCCGCCCTGCAATGCTGTTTCGGCGCGCCACAGCCGGCACGGCGAGAAAGAAAGGCGTCGACAGAAACGTGAACCAGGCGGCTGTGATGTCGGCGCTCATCAGCCACCAGAGATAGAGCGGGTAAAACGGCTGGTTCGACGCGACCAGCAAGGAAATCATGTTCGCCGCAGCGACACGCGGGTCGGGGTGGTGCGCATAGGCCCGCGCCATCGCGGTCAGTCGTTTAAAGGTGGAGATCACCGGCCTGCGTCGGCCGGGATGAGGCGGTAGTGGCTCACACCCCATTCTTCCCCGTCGGCATGGCCAAAGAGACCGGCCGTGGCGAGGAAAAACATCCGCCAGCGCCGCATCCAGACGGCGGCGTCCTTGCCGTAGGTCGCTTCGAAGACGGCGCGGACAGCGCCGCGGTTTTGGTCGAAATTATCGAGCCAGTCCCGCGCGGTGCGCTCGTAATGTCTGCCGTTCCAGCGCCAGTCCTGTTCGACAGTGAAACTGTCGCCGAATTCGCGGACCAGTCCGTGGCTGGGCATGACGCCGCCGGTAAAGAAATGCTGTGCAATCCAGTCCGACTTGTCGGCGTGGTCGAAGCGATAGGCCGTCTTGCGATGGGAAAAGACGTGCAGGAAAAGCCGGCCGTCGTCGCGGATCCAGCCGCGTGCACGCTTGAGCAGGGAGTGCCAGTTGGACATGTGCTCGAACATTTCCACCGACACGATACGGTCAAAGGTGCCCACCGGTGAAAACATGTTCATGTCAGCGGTGATCACGGTCAGATTGCGAAGGCCACGGTGCGTGGCCTCCACTTCGATATGGGAACGCTGCGACGACGAATTCGAAACGCAGACGATGCGACTGGACGGAAATCGCTCCGCCATGAAAAGCGAGAGGGAACCCCAGCCGCAGCCGAGCTCGAGGATATCCTGCCCGTCGGCGAGATCGGCGTGAAGGCACGTCTCTTCCAAGGCCGCGACTTCCGCCTCCGCGAGTGTCGTGGCGGGCGAGGCATAGAGGCAGGATGAATATTTGCGGCGCGGGCCGAGCACCAGCGAGAAGAACGCCGCAGGTAGCTCGTAGTGCTGGGCATTGGCGTCATCTGTGTGCACGGCGATGGGCCATTCGCTCATGGAGCGCGCAAAGTCCCGGTCCGTCGGGCCGGCCCTATCCGCCAGGAGCCGGCGGGTGCGGCCAACCAGCTGGCTGATGCCGAAGCGCAGGGCCTGATCAGGCAATGGCAGCCGCTCGGCGGCGGTGATGGCAGTCAGGGCAAAATTCATGTCGTCTTCTCCCCTTTTTGCGCGCCAGGCCAGAAGGCATTGACCCGCCTGGTATAGGCGACGAAAGCATCGCCGCGTGAACGGAGCATGTGCGCTTCAAGCGGAGGAATTCCAGAAACATGCACCAGCAGCCAATACATCAGGGCGGGGCCTGCAAGCGCGAGCCAGCCCCAGGCCCAACCTCCGGCTGGGCCGATAGCCACGACCGCGTAGCCCACCCATCCAAGCCACTGGAAGAAATAGTTGGGATGGCGCGACAGCCCCCACAGCCCGATATCGCAAACCTCGCCCCTGTTGGTGCCGCCACCGCGAAACCGCGCCAGCTGGGCATCGGCGATACCTTCCCCGATGACGGCAGTGAAGATCATGGCAATGCCGGCGATATCGCTCCATTGCCAGCCCATCGCCGGGTTGCGTGCCGCGGCGAAGATCGTCGTGGTGAGGAGAAACGCGGCGGCGGCCTGGATCTGCAGAAACAGGAAGAGACGCCAGCGCCAGCGTTCGCCCCATTCCTCCTGCAGTTTCGCATAGCGAGGATCCTCACCACCCCTCAGCGTGCGCCGCAGGATATGCAGGCCAAGCCGGAAGGACCAGAGGGCTGCGACCGTGGCCAGGAGAAGCTGTCGATGCCAGTCGCCCTCCCAGCCCGAAACCGGAACAAGTGCTGCGGCGACCCCGACCGCGCCGACGAGAAAGGACCAGACGGTATCGACCCAGCCCGATCCCGCCCCCTTCATGACCGCGAGCCAGACAGCTGTCATGCCCAGCGAGACGGCAGCGGCGAGAAGGAGGAAGAGCGCCGCCACCGACATGATTCAGATTCCGAAGATCGGCTGCAGCATGCGGCCGATTACGTTCTTGAAGCGCATCTTGCCCTCCATGGCGGCGAGGCAGATGCACTCGCCATCCTTGTCGACGATCGGCTGATGCTCGACATCCTCATCCATTTCAGCAAGGTCGCCTGGGAGAAAACGGCCGAAACGGTCCGAAAATGATCCCGAAACGATATAGGTGAACTCGGTGCCGACATGGCCGTGGTCGGGAAGAGCGCGACCGGGGCCGACCTTGAGCAGGATGAGATTGGCATCCGGATCCTGCGGCACGCCAACCCGGCTCATCTTCATGCCAGGTCCAATCCAGCGCCAGCGTCCGATATCGCAGCCGCGCAAAGCGTCCGGCAGGCGAATGCCTTCAATCTCCACCGGCGCCAGCGGCGGCGGTGCGAAGGAGACGGGGGCATCTTCTTCATCGAGCATGGCGAGCACGTCGTTCAGCGCGGTTGCCGACATCTGCGTCGGTTCCGTTTCTTCCAGGAGCGCGCCGCCCAGCGCCTCATATTCGCCGACGCGGGCGCGACAGGCCGGGCAGCTTGCCAGATGCGCCTTGACGACAATGGCGGGCGCCGCGGCAAGCGTGCCGGCGGCATAGCGCATCAAGGTCTCGTCGGTTGCGTGATGTGTGGTGGTCATGATTTGTCTTCCAGCAGCGCGCGAAGCCGGTTCATGGCCAGGCGTGTTCTAGATTTCACGGTGCCGAGCGGGATACCCAGTTCATCGGCGATTTCGGTCTGAGATTTCTCGCTGAAATACGACAGTCGGATGATGGTCTGTTGCTCGGACGAGAGGACGGTCAGTGCGTCGCGCACCGCCGCATCCCGTTCGGCTCCGAGCATTCCATCTTCGACCGTATCCATCGCTGTCTCAGGATCTGGCGGCAGAGCCGATGGATCTCTGTGCCGTCGCAGGTGGTCGATGCGAATGTTGCGCGCGACCGTGAAAATCCAGGTCGCCACTCCCGCACGATCCGCATCGAAATACGATGCCTTGCGCCAAACGGTCAGCATGGTCTCCTGCACGAGATCCTCCGCCACGAGGGACGACATCGTCCAGCGCAGGAAGAAAGTCTTCAGCTTCGGTCCGAAGTAGCGGAAGAGAAGGGCAAAAGCCTGCCGGTCCCGAGCTTGCGCGACCTTCAGCATCATTTCAACCAGTGCATCGGGCGAGGGGGGCTGTTGTACGTCCCTTGAACTCACCACGGCAAGCCGCCGGCCTGTCGGCACATCTGGTTTGCGGTCAAACTGTATCGGGCTGAAAACTTCATTCATGGGTCCTTCTACGCGGCGGTTTCGCAAGCGGATCACACGCCACGAAATAGGTCTTCCGCAGTGATCCGTCAGATCCCTGCGCTCGTAAAGGATACAGATAAATGTCCAGAGTTCGAAAGCCGCAAAAGGATCGTCATGCGCCATTTTCCTCAATCGGACCGGCCACTCAAAATCGCGGTTGTCGGAACGGGCATTGCCGGCCTTTCAGCGGCGTGGTTGCTGTCGCAGCGCCACGAAGTCACTGTTTTCGAGGCCGACAATCGTATCGGCGGCCATTCTCACACGGTGGACACGGGCGGCGCCCCGGTCGATACGGGCTTTATCGTCTACAACGAAGTGACCTACCCCAATCTCACGGCTCTGTTTGCGCATCTAGAGGTGCCGACGAAGGCGTCGGATATGTCCTTTGCCGTGTCGATGGACGGCGGGCAACTGGAATATGCCGGAACGAACCTTGCCGGCCTTTTCGCCCAGCGACGCAACCTTGCCAGCCCGCGCTTCTGGTCAATGCTGCGCGACCTCGTGCGCTTCTACCGTCAGGCACCAAGCGGCGTGCGCGAACTCGATCCTTCCGCGAGCCTCGACGACTATCTTGACAGCGCCGGCTTCGGGAGGGCGTTTCGAGAAGACCATCTCTACCCGATGGCGGCTGCAATCTGGTCGACGCCGGCGCTTGAGATCGGCAACTATCCGGCGCTTTCCTTCGTGCGCTTCTGTGAGAACCACGGTCTGCTGAAATTCGTGCGGCGGCCCATCTGGCGGACAGTCGATGGCGGCAGCCGCGCCTATGTCGAGCGCTTGACGGAGCCATTCCGCGAGAGGATCCGGACCAACACGCCGGTGAGAGCGATCCGCCGCGTCAACGGCGCGGTGGAGGTTTCCATAGATGGCGCCGAGGCTGAATGGTTCGATCATGTCGTGATCGGCGCTCATGCCGACCAGGCGCTGAAAATGCTTGCCGATCGCTCTCAACGCGAAGCAGAACTGTTGAGCACATTCGCCTATGGCGACAACGAGACGGTCCTCCACCGAGATCAAACCCTGATGCCAAACCGCAAGCGTGTCTGGGCAAGCTGGAACTACCTCGCGCAGTCGGGACGTGATGGCGCGACGTGGCGCAAGCCCTGTGTCACCTACTGGATGAACCGCTTGCAGGGAATTTCCGATCCGCATCCCTACTTCGTCACGCTGAGCCCCCTACATGCCCCCGCCGAAGACAAGGTGATCTGGCGTGGGCTTTACCAGCATCCTCTCTTCAATGCCGCGACGCTTGCCGCGCAAAAGCAGCTCTGGTCGCTGCAGGGCGAAGCCAATACATGGTTCTGCGGATCCTATTTCGGATCCGGCTTCCATGAGGATGCCATTCAGGCGGGCTTGGCTGTTGGCGAAAGCCTGGGTGGAGTTATGCGGCCCTGGTCCGTCCGAGGGGAATCGGATCGAATATTCCGAAATTTGCAGAGCGCCTAATCGTTTAAGCTTTTCAGGTGCTTCCGGCCCTTCATTCTGGTAAGATCATCGCGTGGGAAATATTTCCACGCAGTTGAAGGACGATCCGCTTCTCTCAACGGGGGCACATGAGGCACAGTGAAAGGCGGTTCGCGCTTCGGGGTCGAACGCGAGACAAGCACGAGAAGCTAGACTCCGCAGTCGGCGCATTTGAAAGCGTTGAGGAATATCGCCGATATCTCGCCTTTCTCGGCAGATTTCGCTTTGCGATGGATCACGTTCTTCGCGATGCCGTCTGGCCGAGCAAATGGCCAGGCTTGCCGCTGACCTCCAGAAGTCCAACAAGGAATTGCAAGCCTTTTCCTATTCGATCTCGCATGACCTGCGGGCGCCGTTCCGCCATATCGTCGGCTTCTCCCAGCTCCTTACGGAGCGGGAGAAGAATCTCGGCAAGCGCTCGCGCCACTATCTTCAGATGATTTCCGAGTCGGCTCTGGCCGCGGGTGAGCTTGTCGATGACCTCCTGACATTTTCCCACCTCGGTCGGGCGGCAATCTCCGCATTGAGGGGCTGTTCGTCAATAGTTTCAATAAGCTGGGGTAAGCGATATCGCGTCAGCGACCCGCGCGATGTGTCTCAACTTACCATCCGATTCAAATCTAAGCGGCCTGAAGCCCCGACATCTCCGCAACAACAACGCCGATCTCGGACGGCGCACCATGGCTGCGCGTCTGTCAAAGGACAAACAGGTTGCCCAGCCTTTCTGTCTGCGAGGTGCGGCTCGGAGTCGCGAAATGTCTGCTCACTGCGTCTGGCTTTTCATCTTCCCCAGACTGTCGAGATGTCGGGCTTCCGTCGGGCTGATGGCGAAGTGCGCGCGAAAGCGGATGGAGAAATGCGACGGTCCTGAGAAACCGTTGGCGAGCGCGATGTCGATCAGTGGGCGCTTTGGTTCGTCAACCATCATGCGCCGCGCACTCTCCAGGCGCAGGCGCAGATAGATCGCGCTGGGCGACGCCTCGAGGCATTCGAGGAAAAGCCGCTCCAGTTGGCGTCGTGAAAGACCGATGAGTGTTGCAAGCGCGCCCACCGGCAGCACATCCTCCATATGCTGCTCCATCAGCAGCAGCGTCTGGTGCACGCGGCGGTCGCCAACCTCGATGCCGAGGGGTTTTCGCGCCTGGGCGTCAGTCGCTTCCCGCCGGTGTGAAATTTGCAGAATCTCGGTCGCATTTCTCTCGGCGCTTTCGCCGATATGGCGCCGCACAAGGGCGGCGGCGAGATCGGCCGAAGCGCTTCCTCCCGCACAGGTCGCGAGGCGATCGTCGAGATTGAAAATCTGCTCGCTCGTAACCTTCAAATGTGGAAAGCGCCGCGTGAATTCTTTGTGATGCAGCCAACTGACACAGGCTGTGTGGTTCTTCAAGAGCCCGGCCTCGGCGAGAAGGAAGCTGCCCGTACACAGGCCGACAAGGCCGACGCCGGTCTGTGCGGCCTTGCGAAGATAGTTGGTCATTGCGGCGTCGAGCGGCTCTTCGACCTTCAGCAGGCCGCCGACAACAACGATATGGGTGTACTTGCGCGGGTCGATCAATTCGGCGTTGGAGGCGACCTGCACGCCGCAGCTTGATGTGACGAAACCGCGGCCATGAGACAGCACGTCCCAATCGCATCGGATCTTGCGGGAGCCGTCGTCCTGATCGGCGGCGAGGCGCAACGTGTCGACGAAGAGCGCCATGGCCGACAGGGTGAAACGCTTGGCCAGGACGAAACCTATCCGTAGGGCGGGCGCGTTCTGGGCGGCTTTGATCATTGTTGCGGCTCCCTTCGCAGAGGCGGCGCTATTGCTGGCGCGCCAGCCATTCCCGCCATTTCATGTAGAGGTTTGCGCCAATTTGGGCGAAAGGGGATGGGGCGAGTTTTGCCGGTTCGTCTTCGGCGAGGAAATGGGCTGAGGCGTCCGAGGGGTTGCCAGCGAGGAGATCTGCCGCGCCGATGCCCAACAACGTGCTGCGCACGGTGCCAAGACCGTTGCAGCCGACGGCCGAGAACAGGCCTTTCTCCAGTTCCCGCATGACCGAGACGCCGTTCCAGGTCAGGCAGAGATGGCCGGCCCAAGTGAACTCCATCGGCACATCGGCAAGAGCTGGAAACCGATCGGCGAACTTGCGCCGATGGACGCGCGCGGTGCGGGCGAGAGCGGCTTCCGGCGCGACCATGCCCGGCAGGAAGGTGGCGCAGGTGCGGGTGACGATGCGGTTGCCGCCCTGGGCGGTATCGATTTTGCGCATGGTCGTGCCCATCGGATCGGAGGGCGTGATGCCCCAGCGCGGCTGGCCACCAAGCTTTGCAAGCGTGCTGCGGTCGAGTTCCGCCGTCATCGAGGCGTAGAGGAAGATATGCATCAGCCGGCCGCGCTTGAAACCGAAGCTTTCAAGGTGGCCGTTGTTGGCGAGGATCACCTTGGCGGCGCTGACTTTCCCGCGCGGCGTCGTCAGTTCCCAACTCTGTCCCGTCTGGGCGATGCGTGAGACAGGGGATTCCTCGAAGATAAGAACACCCGCCTTGCGCAGCCCTTCGCCGACGGAACGGATATAGCCCGCCGGCTGGATCATGACCGTGCCGGGCGTATAGAGGCCGGAGCGATAATGCCGGCTGCCGGTCACATCAAGCATCGCCTTCTCGTCGAGTATTTCGCTTGCCTCGCCGAGGTGCCTGAGATGGGCGGCGTAGCTGGCATTCAGGGCATGGGCCTTGCCGCTCGCCGCACCGTTGATCTTGCCGGCCGGGTCGAACCAGGCGGGATCGATGCCGTATTCTTCGACAGCGGACCGTGCGAAGGCGATAGCCGCTCGGTTGAGATCGATGGTCTTCCGGTCGGCCTCTAGGCCCTTGCCGGAATAGTCCTCAGAGGAGACATCGTGCGGCAGGTCAATCATGAAGCCGGAATTGCGCCCCGATGCGCCTTCCGCCAGCCGTCCCGCATCGATCACGGCGACACGGATTTTGGGATCGATCTGATGAAGCCGGCGCGCGGCGGAGAGGCCGGCAAAGCCGCTGCCGACGATAGCGACGTCGACCGCGTAATTTTCCTCGATCCTTACCGGCAGCGGCTGATCGGGAAGGATAGCGCTCCAGGCTGCCGGCCCGCGATGGACCGGCAGTCTTCTGGCCTCAAGGGTGGTCACGCCACAGCCTCGTCGACATCGTCGGTGAGGTCGATCCAGATCGTCTTGATGCGCGTGTACTGGTCATGCGCATGGATCCCGTTGTCGCGACCGCCGAAGCCGGATGACTTGAAACCGCCGAACGGCGTCGTGATGTCGCCCTCGCCGAAGCAGTTGACGGTCACGGTGCCGGCGCGGATGGCGCGGGCGCCGCGGATCGCCCGCTTGGCATTGGCGGTATAGATCGAGGCGGCAAGGCCGTATTCCGTGTCGTTGGCGAGCGCGATGGCCTCGTCGTAGCTCTCGACGGTCAGCACGGTCAGGACCGGCCCGAAGATTTCCTCGCGAACGACCTTGGCCTCGCGGTCGGTGACATCGATGATCGTCGGCTCGACGAAGCCGTCCTTGGCCTTGCCGCCGAGCACGATCTTCTGGCCCTTTTCGAGATAGGATGCGACCTTCTCGAAATGCGCCTTGGAGACGAGCGCGCCGACGCGGTTTTCCGGGTTGAGCGGATCGCCCATCGGCCACTCGCGGGCATGCGCCACCATGCGCTTCAGGAGTTCGTCCTTGATGCCGCGCTGGACGATCAGGCGCGAGGAGGCCGAGCAATTTTCGCCCATGTTCCAGAAGGCGCCGTTGACGAGGTGGGCGGCGACGCGGTCGAGGTTCTCCGCATCGTCAAGCACCACGGCCGGGTTCTTGCCGCCCATTTCGAGGGTGACTTCCTTGAGGTTGGACTCGGCCGAATAGCGCGGGAAGCGGCGGCCGGTCTCGGTAGAGCCGGTGAACGACACCATGTCGACGTCCATGTGCTTGCCGAGCGGTTCGCCGACATCGGCGCCACCACCGGGCAGCACGTTGAACACGCCGGCCGGAATGCCGGCTTCCATGGCGAGTTCGGCGACGCGCAGCGCCGTCAGCGTGGTCTCCTTGGCCGGCTTGACGATGACCGAGTTGCCGGCGGCGAGTGCCGGGCCGATCTTCCAGGCGAGCATGAGAAGCGGGAAGTTCCACGGCAGCACGAGGCCGACGACGCCGACGGGCTCGCGCACCACCAGGGCGATGTGATTGTCGGAAGCCGGCGATACCTGGTCGTAGATCTTGTCGATCAGTTCGGCATGCCAGGTCAGGCAATGGATGGTCTCGGGAACGTCGACATTCTCGCAGTCATAGATCGTCTTGCCGCTGTCGAGGCTTTCCAGCACCGCCAGTTCGCGGGCATTGCGCTTCAGGAGCCTGGCGAAGCCGATGAGGATTTCCTTGCGTGCCGTCGGATGCAGGCGCGACCAGCGACCGTCCTCGAAGGCATCGCGCGCCTTGGACACGGCGAAGTCGACATCCTCGGGGCCACAGGCGGCGATCTTGGCGAGAACCTTGCCGGTGGCGGGGTTGGTCGTCTCGAAGGTCTTGCCCGAGATCGCCGGCCGGAAGGCGCCGTCGATGAAGGCCTGCGTCGGGAATTCGAGTGTTTCGGCAATCGCCTTGTATTCGTCGTGTGTCATAAGATCGCCCATGCTCATGCCTCCGCTTCGATCTGTGCAATCGTGCGCTTGACGACGCGCACCACCTGTTCCAGTTGCCGCATGTCATCCTTGTTCAGCGGTTTGAGCGGCGCGCGCGGCGGGCCGGCGACGAAGCCGTTCATCTCGCAGCCGTGCTTGATGCACTGGATGAACTTGCCGCCCTGTTCGAGCACGCGCATCAGCGGCATCAGCGCCGACATGATGCGGCGGCCCTTGGCGAAGTTGCCTTCGAGCACGCAGGCCTTGTAGAGCGCGATGTGTTCGGCGGGCAGGAAGTTCGAGCCGCCGCAGACCCAGCTCCGGGCCCCCCAGGCGAAAAACTCGAGCGCCTGGTCGTCCATGCCGCAGGACATCTGGATATGCGGATAGTCGCGGGCGAGCAGATGCACGCGGTTGATATCGCCCGAGCTTTCCTTGATCGACTGGAAATTGCGGCTGCGGCCGACGCGGTCGAGGAATTCCTCGCCCATATTGATGCCCATGCGGCCGGGATAGTTGTAGAGCATGATCGGCAGGTCGGCGGCGCGGTCGATGGCCAGCGCGTTCAACGCATTCTCCCGCTCCGTCGGCACCGAATAGGGCGGCGAGCCGACGAGGATGGCGGCTGCGCCGATCTTTGCTGCGGTCTCTGCCATGACGATCGAATCTTCCAGGCGGATTGCGACGGTGCCCACCACGAGCGGCACGCGATCGCCGATCACGTCCTTGGCAAGTTTGGCCATCTCCACGCGCTCGTCCATCGATTGGGCGTAATATTCGCCCGTCGAGCCGCCATTGATCAGGCCGTGAACGCCGGAAGCGATCAGGTGCTCGATCATGCGGCCGAAGGCGTCCCGATCGATCGAACCATCCGCGCGATGCGGCGTGATGACCGGCGTGTAGATGCCGTCAAAATTCATGGATTTCCTCCTGGATTGTCGGTTCGATAGCCGAGCCGGAGTTTCCCCGTTTCATCGGTCAATCGGAATAGACTTACTGTAGCGCGATAGAAGACATAATGTCTACAATAAAAATACACAGATCGAGACGCGCTGCGCCGACCGGCGCAGGCGCGTGCATTCGGTGCCGGCTCTCGGTTCTGGGAGAGTGATCAGCGCAGGCCGAGTTCGCGGTGTTCGCGGCGCAGCTTTGCGGGTGTGATGTGATAGGTACGCCGGAACCAGTTGACGAGGTGAGCGCAATCCGTGAAGCCGCATTCATAGGCGATCTGGGCGATGGAACGGTCGCTGTTCAGAACCATCCATTTTGCCGCTTTCAGCCGCATCTGCCGCCAGTATTGACTGGGCGCCACCTGCAGGTGCCTTTGGAACAGGCGGGATAATTCCCGCTCCGACGTGCCGACGCTTGCTGCGATCTCGGCGACGGAACAGAGCTCGTACATTTTCTGGCGCATCAGACCGATGGCATTGGCCACGCGGCGATCCTCGCATTTGAGGCCGATATCCTGTTCCTCGACCGCCGCATTCTGCTCGAAACCCTGGTTGCCGAGCAGATAGTGGAAGGCCTTGTGAGCACGGGATTCGCCGCAGGCATTGGCGACGAGATACATGGCAAGCCGGATTGATGCCAGGCCGCCGGGGCAGGTGATGATGTTGCCATCGGCCACCACCGGCCTGTCCGTGACGGGAATGACATCGGGAAAGGTCTGACGCAGAGCGCCAGCCAGCGAGAAATGCACCGCGCACCGTTTGCCGGCGAGCAAGCCCGCTTCTGCCAGAATGAAGCTCCCCGAGCAGTTTCCGGCGACGGGAACACCCAGGCGCGCGGCGGAAAGCACGAACTCGTAAAGTGCCTGCGGGACCGTATGCCCGCCATGCAGGATACCGCCGTGTACGACGATGACATCATAGTCGCGCGGGTCGCCATAGGTCCGGCCGGGCGTCAACTCCAGCCCGCAACTCGCGCGCACGGGGTCGAGCGTGTGCGACAGCAGATCCCAGTCACAATAGATCCGCCGGCTGTAGTCGCTCTCGTCGCCGGCCAGCCGCAGGAAATCGGTGAAGCAGCCGAGTGGCATCAGCGTGAAATTCGGGGCGACGACGATGCCGACCCGGAGCGGTGGGGCGATATCCGGTGGTGGCTTGCTTGGTCCCAGCGGGGCGTAGTCACGCTGCAAGATGGGTCTCCGTGCCACCGAAATTGTCCTAAACGTACAATACGACGCTGATGAAGGCAAATAGCATTGGTTTCGCGTTGGAAGGGCGTGGAAAGGCGCGATGCAGGACCCGGAAACAGCCGTTTCCGCCCCGCCAGGCAAATTCATCAAAAATGCGAATAGGGGAACAGGATGAACAAGCTTCTCGCACTTTCGACGGTCGCGCTGACCGTTGGTTTCGCCCATGGCGCCCATGCCGATTGCGGCACGGTCACCGTGGCGAACATGAACTGGCAAAGCGGTGAACTTCTCGCGCATGTCGACAAATTCATTCTGGAGCATGGCTTCGGCTGTCAGGTCGAATTCGTGCCCGGCGATACCGTGCCGACGATCACGTCCATGGTTGAAAAGGGCCAGCCCGACATTGCCGGCGAGTCCTGGGTGGACCTCGTTCCGGAAATCGTCAAGCGCGGCGTCGACGAGAGAAGGATTGTAAATATCGGACCGGCGCTTTCGGACGGCGGTATCCAAGGCTGGTACATTCCGAAATTCATCGTCGACGCCCATCCCGCCATCAGGACCGTCGACGACGCCTTCGCCCATCCAGAGCTTTTCCCGGCGCCGGAGAATGCCGCGCGGGGTGCGGTGTTCAACGGCCCGCAGGGTTCTGGCGGTTCCGTGGTCAGTGCGCAGCTGTTCAAGGCCTATGGCGGTGAGGCCAAGGGTTTTGACCTCGTTGACCCCGGTACCCAGGCCGGTCTCGACGGTGCCATGGCCAAGGCCTACGAGCGCAAGGAGGGCTGGATGGGCTATTACTGGTCGCCGACGGCGCTGCTCGGAAAATACGAAATGGTGCGCCTCGATGCCGGCGTGACCCATGATGCGGCGGAGTGGAAGCGTTGCAACACCGTCGCCGATTGTGCCGATCCCAAGAAGAACGAATGGCCGAAGGACAATGTCGTGACGCTTGTCTCGCAACGCCTCGCCGACAGTGGCAATGCTGGTGTGATCGACTATCTTCGCAAGCGGTCGTGGGACAACCAGACCGTCAGCGCGGTCATGTCATGGATGACCGATACGCAGGCGAGCGGCGAGGATGGCGCGGTGCATTTCTTCAAGGGGAATCCGGACCTCTGGAAATCCTGGCTGAGCACCGATGTCGCGGACAAGATTTCCGCTGCCCTTTGAGTTCGTGGCGCGGGTCCTTCGGGGCCCGCGCAACCGCATCGTACCCGACATCTTTCAGGAACCAAGATGACTCCTCCGTTTCCCAAGACCTTTTCCGAAATCAAGCTCGCCGGCCATACGCTGCGCAACAGGATCGTCTTCGGTGCGCACACTGCCAACATGTCCATTGATGGACTGCCGAGTGAACAGACGATCGCCTATTATGTCGAGCGGGCGCTTGGCGGTGCGGCGATGATTGTTGTCGAGCCGATGCCGGTGCATCCGGCGACCGTGCTGACGCGCGGCAATTTTCGGACCTGCGACGATTCTGTGATCCCAGCCTTCGGCAAATTGACGGAGAGCGTGAAGCGACATGGCGCGGTCGTCATCCAGCAACTCTATCACGTCGGCAGCCATGGCGATTCCGATCTGTCCTTTCATGCGCACTGGTCGCCATCAGGTGCTGCGAGTTACCACGACAGCGACGGCTCCCACGCGATGACGGAAGCCGAGATCGAGGAGACCATCGCGGCCTTCGTCAATGCGGCACGGCGCTGTCAGGCGGCTGGGTTCGATGGCGTGGAGGTCTGGGCGGCCTATGGCGGCCTGCTCGATCAGTTCTGGACGCCCTACTACAACAGGCGCGAGGACCAATGGGGCGGCAGCCTGGAAAACCGCATGCGGTTTTCCCGCGAAATCCTGAGTCGTATCCGCCGGCTCTGCGGTCCGGATTTCATCGTCGGTCTGACGGTCAGCGACGAGCCGGGCTGTCCCACCGCCGTTGCGCGCGACGAGATCACGGAAATCGTCGCCGGCCTGGATGCGGATGGGCTGATCGACTATGTCACCTGCGGTTCCGGTGGCTATTTCGACTATGGCAGCCTGATGCCGACCTTCCTCTATCCGGAACGGCTCGGGATCGAGCTTTCGGCACGGCTGAAAAAGGTCGTCAGCCGCGCCCTGGTCACCGCCGAGAGCCACATCCGGACCCCCGAGAATGCCGAGATCACGCTGGGCGAGGGGGCCGCCGATCTCGTTTCCATCGTGCGTGGCCAGATCGCCGATCCGCATCTTGCCAACAAGGCGAGGGCCGGCACGCCGGAAGACATTCGCGGCTGTCTATCCTGCAACCAGATGTGCTGGGGGCGGCGGTCGCGGGATTACTGGATCAGCTGTCTCATCAACCCCTCGGTCGGCCGGGAGGCCGAATGGGGTGGTGACCGGTTCGAGCGTGTGGCGGATCCGCAATCCGTGCTGGTCGTCGGTGGTGGGCCGGCCGGGCTGGAGGCCGCGCGGGTCGCGGCGGAAAGGGGGCATCGCGTCGTGTTGGCGGAAGCCTCCGACAAGCTCGGCGGCGCCTTCCGGCTTGCCGGCGAGCAGCCGCGCCGCGCGCAGATTCTCGATCTCATCCGCTGGTACGAAACTCGCTTCGAAAAACTCGGCGTCGAAGTTCGGCTGAACGCCTATCTGGAAGGGGGTGACGTCGTGGAGATCGGCGCTGACGTCGTCATCCTCGCCACCGGCTCCCTGCCGTTGGAAACCGGTTTCCAGAAGGCGCGGCCGGATCATCCGTCGCTCGACGGTATCGCGCGCGGCAACGTGTTTTCCGCCGAAAGTGTCATGGCCCGGCAGGCGCGGCTCGGCCGCCGCGTGGTGGTGGTGGACGAAATCGGGGGATGGAAAGGGTGTGGCACGGCCTGGAAGCTTGCCGAGCAGGGCCATGACGTCACCATTGTGACGCCAGATGCGCTGGTCGGCAAGGAACTGCAACGCACCGCCGCCGATGTTGCCCTGCGCCGCACGCTGAGCCAGCTCGGTGTCGTGTTCCGCACGGAAACGAGCGTCGAGAGCTGGTATGGCGATGCGGCGACACTCGTCTCGCATCTGACGGGAAAACACGAGACGATCGAAGCCGACAGCCTGGTCTTCGCTACGACCAATGTCGCGGCGAACTGGCTGGCGCTGGAACTGGCGGAACTGAGCATACCCTTCGTCGAGATCGGCGACGGCGTGGCGCCGCGCCAGGCGCCCTATGCCTTTTACGAGGGGCGGCGCGCCGGCATGGCGATCAAGGCCGCGGCTGCGGAGACCCTAAACGAGACCCGTGTCGCCTGAAAAGGTTACTTGGCGAGATGGGAATTGACGATGACCGCCCTTTCGGGGGCGGTCATTTTATTTAGCGCTAGTGGGCATTGACCATGGCGCCAGAGAGTTGGCGGAGGCTGACGATGCCCAGGGGCGCGCCTGTGGGCGAGACGACGACGCCCTCGTCGGCGACTTCTCGCGAGAGTATGCGCAGAGTGTCTTCGACGGTGGTGCCGATAGGGATGGCGGGCTTGCCCGAGACGGGTGACGTGGCCGGCGTCATGACGGCTTCGACATGGACGACGCGGCCGCGGTTCACTTCCTTGACGAAGTTGGCGACATAGTCATCGGCGGGGCGCAGCACGATGTCTTGGCTGGTGCCCTGCTGAATGACCTCCCCGTCGCGCAGGATGGCGATCTGGTCGCCGAGACGCAGCGCCTCGTCGAGATCGTGGGTGATGAACACGATGGTCTTCCTGATCTCCTTCTGCAGATCGAGCAGCACCGTCTGCATATCCATGCGGATGAGTGGATCGAGGGCGGAATAGGCCTCGTCCATCAGGAGGACAGGTGCGTCATTGGCCAGCGCCCGAGCCAGGCCGACACGCTGCTGCATGCCGCCCGACAGCTGGTTGGGATACTTTTCCTCGAACCCCTTGAGCCCGACCCGCTCCAGCCAGCGCATGGCGATATCGAGGCTCTTGTCGCGCGCAATGCCCTGGATCTCCAGCCCGAAGATCGTGTTGTCGAGCACGGTGCGGTGCGGAAGCAGCGCGAACTTCTGGAACACCATCGCCGTCTGGTGGCGGCGGAATTCGCGCAGGTCCGCCTCGTTCATTTTCACCACGTCGACACCGTCGACGAGGACCTCGCCGGCCGTCGGATCAATGAGCCGGTTGATGTGGCGGATGAGCGTCGACTTGCCCGAACCGGACAGGCCCATGATGACCTGAATGGAGCCGGAGGGCATTTCGATATTGATGTCGCGCAAGCCCAGCACATGGCCGTATTTGGCGTTGAGTTCGGCCTTGGTGAGGCCGTTCTTCACGGCCTCGACATGGGCGCCCGCATTGGGTCCGAAGATCTTGTAGAGGTGGCGGATCTTGATGCCGCCGAAGACCTGATCAGCCATGGACGATCTCCCGGTGCTTCTGAAGGCGCTGGCCATAGGCCTGGCTGACGCGGTCGAACATGATGGCGATGCCGACGATGGCAAGGCCGTTGAAGATGCCCAGTGTGAAATACTGGTTGGCGATGGCTTTCAGGACCGGCTGGCCGAGGCCTTGGACGCCGATCATCGAGGCGATGACCACCATGGCGAGCGCCATCATGATCGTCTGGTTGATGCCGGCCATGATGGTGGGCAGCGCCAGCGGCAGCTGGACTTTGAAGAGCTTCTGCCTGTTGTCGGCGCCGAACGCATCGGCGGCTTCGAGCACGTCCTTGTCGACAAGGCGAATGCCGAGGTCGGTGAGGCGGATCATCGGCGGGATGGCATAGATGACAACGGCGATCAGGCCGGGCACCTTGCCGATGCCGAGCAGCATGACGACCGGGATGAGATAGACGAAACTCGGCATGGTCTGCATGACGTCGAGCACCGGATTGATGACCCGCTGCATCCTGTCGGAGCGCGCCATCAGGATACCGATCGGGATGCCGATGGCGATCGACAGCACGGTACAGACGAAGATCATCGAGATCGTCCGCATCGTATCGTCCCACATGTCGAAATAGCCGATAAGCATCAGCGTCGCGAGACATCCGGCGACAATCTTCAGGCTGCGCGTCGCGGCATAGGCAATGGCGAGGATGAGCAGCGTGATAATCGGCCAGGGCGTCTTCAGCATGAAGCGCTCGGCTGCGATCAGGAAGTGCTGCAGGGGCGTGAAAAAACCCTCGATGATGTCGCCATAGCTGCGGGTGAAGCCGCGAAAGCCATCGTCGATGACCTTCTTGAGGTCCCTGAGCGAATTGTCGTCCATGTGCGGAAATTTGTAAAACCAGTCCATCCTGTTCCCCAATCCGGAAAGAAGCCGATTGCCTGTTCTTCTTGTTGTCGCGGCAAATGAGGTGCGATGCGCCCGCAGACACATCGCACCGGTTCTCAAAGGCCTGCCTTCATGCAGCCCTTCAGGCGAGGCTTAGAGCGCAGCCTCGATTTTTTCTGCGGCTTCCGGAGAGACCCAGTCCTTCCAGATATCCTTGTTCTCTTCGAGGAAGTGTTTTGCGCCATCCTCGCCGCTCGCCTGGTTGTCCGTCATCCAGGCCATCAGCTGGCCGAGCGTCTGGTTGCTCCAGGAGCGCTTCTTGAGATAGTCCATGACCTCTGGACCGGCCTTTTCGGAAAAGGGCTTGGCGACCAGCGTCACGATTGTGTCGACTGGCCATGCATTCGGCTTGGGGTCAGGGCAATCCGCCACGGTGTTGCAGCGCTTCCATTCGGCCGGGTCGTTTTCCACGCCGTATTCGAGCTTGACCATCTCGTATTTGCCGAGAAGGGCGGTCGGTGCCCAATAGTAGCCGACCCAGGCTTCCTTGCGCTCATAGGCCTTGGCAATCGAACCGTCGAGACCGGCGGCGGAGCCTGTGTCGATCAGGGTGAAGCCCGCCTTGTCGGCGCCGTAGGCCTTGTAGTACTGGGCGGTCACGACCGTGCCGCCCCAGCCCTGCGGACCGTTGTAGATGGCGCCCTTGCTCGGATCTTCCGGATCGGGGAACAGTTCGGGATGCTTGAACACGTCCTGGATCGTCTTGATGTCGGGATGGGCGTCGGCGAAGTATTTGGGCATCCACCAGCCCTGCACGCCGCCATCGGGCAGCGGCGAGCCGACCTGCACGATGCGGCCCTCGTCAGTGCCCTTCTTGACGACATCGGGAAGCAGGTCGATCCAGGCCTCCGGCGCGATGTCCGGCTGACCCTTCTCGGCCATGGAGGTGATCGTCGGCACGGTGTCGCCGATCGTGATCTCGGCATTGCAGCCGTAACCTTCGTTGAGAATGATCTTGTCGAGATTGGAAATCACCTCGGCGCTCTGCCAGTTCATGCTGGCAATGGTGACATCCCCGCAATCGGCAGCCTGGGCCAGCGAGGCCCCCGCAACCGTTCCAAAAAAGAGGCACGTCGATGCAAGCAGTTTCTTCATTATCGTTCCCTCTGCAGCGGCATTTGGTCCGTGAACGCCGGAGTGCCGCGACATCCGACCGGAATCTCACCAATGAGTGCGGGCGGGCAGCGCCTATTCGGCGCCAGCCCTCCATTCTCGGTATGCAAGGTTCGCCTTCGCGCCGATCGTCCGGAAGGGCTGCGGCGGCAGGGATCTGGGCGCATCGAACCGCGCGAAAATTTCGGTCATTCTGGTCTTCTGACCAAGCATCAGCTCGGCTGCCGCGATACCGTTCGCCGTCGCCTTCGTCGCGCCAACGCCATTGCACCCGCAGGCGGCGAAGATGCCCCGCTCGATCTCACCGAACGCTGGTACCGCATTCAACGTCACAGCCATCGCGCCGCCCCAACGAAATTGCATGGGGATATCCTTGAGCGCCGGGAAACGTGCCCGATATTTTTCATCGTGTTTGGCACTGGCCCGGCGCAGCGTTCCTTCGCCGGCTTCGATGTTGGGATGATAGGTGTAGCGGGAGCGGACCAGGATGCGGTCGCCGGTCCCACCCTCGACGCGCCTGACCGTCGTGCCCATGGGAAGGGCGGGTGTCGCGGCCCATTTGCGCTGGCCCGGCAACCGGACTGGATCGAATTCATGCGTCATGGAGGCGAACGTGAAGATGTGAAGCAGCCGGCTCTTGAAGAAGCCGAAGCTTTCCGCATGACCGTTGTTCGCGAGGATGATCCTGCCGCAGCCGATCGAGCCTTGCGGTGTCTTCACCAGCCACCCGGCGCCCGCCTCCTCGATCTGCACCGCGGGGGTTTTCTCATGGATTCGGACGGGGTCTCGAAGGCTGTCGGCGAGCCCGCGGATATAGGCCGCCGGTTGCACCATGACGGTGCCGGGCGTGAACAGGGCCGACGTGTAGGTGGTCGTGCCGGTTACGTCCGCGATGTCGCTGGCAGTCATCAGCTGGTGTTTTTCATCAAGCTTTACCAGCGCTTTAGCGTAGTCGGCGAGATGGTGGTCGCCCTCGCTGCCGATAGAGACGCTGTATCGTCCACAGGGATCGAAAACATCGCGGCTCCAACCCTCTTCGGCAGCGACCGTGCTTGCGAGGGCAATGGCGGTGCGGCTGATTTCGATCGCCTCCCGGCTCCTGGCTACGGTATCGCTGCCGTAATCCTGCGAGGAGACGTCGTGTGGCAGGTCGATGATGAAACCGGAATTGCGTCCGGCCGCCGCTTCGCCGATCACGCCGGCTTCCAGCACCGTGATCTTGAGTGTAGGATCCAGTTCCCGCAGGCGGCGCGCGGCGGAAAGGCCGGCAAAGCCGCCGCCGATGACCACGACGTCGGCCGTGGCGTGTCCTTCGAGGTGCGGCTTTTCCTTGCGTCGCGGCAGCATCGCCACCCAGGCGGACAGCCCGGTGTGCCGGGGGAGTCGCGAGGCTGCGAAAACCTTTTTCGCCGAGGATGCCAAAGGTCTAGCCCTCCAGCTCGATCAGCTGGCCAAGCGTAGTGCGCAGCGTCTTGATCCGCTCGGCTGGAAGGCCGCGCAGCGGCTTGCGCGGGTCGCCCGCGCCATAGCCGGTGAGGGCTGCCGCGGCATAAACCGATTGCACGTAGTCGCCTTCCCAGAGCAACGACATAATGGGTTCCAGAATTGTCCAGATGTCGCGCGCCGTGTTCCAGTCCCGCGCCTCTGCCGCCGCCACCAGCGCAAGGCAGGTGCGTGGGGCGATGTTCGCGCCGCCCCAGATGAGGCCGCGCGCGCCTGAAAACAGCGCAAAGGGCACCAGATTGTCAGCGCCGTTCATGACGGGAAGGCCGGTGCGGATAAGGGAGGCCTGCCGGCCGAGGTCGCCACTGCTGTCCTTGACTGCGCAGAAGTTCGGGATCGCGCACAGATCCTGCAAAAGCGAGGGCGTCACCGTGACGCCGACTGCGTGCGGGACGTTGTATCCGATGACAGGCAATCCGGCGGCGGCAACCTCCGTATAAAAATCGATGATGCCCTGATCGTCGGTCGGGCCCTCGAAAAAGGGCGGCAGGACCATCACGCCGTCCGCGCCGCAATCGGCCGCATGTTTCGTGCGGGCGACGACGTCGCTGGACAGAAGCGCGGATGTCTGGGCGATGACTTTCGCACGCCCATTGATGATTCTCGACCCGCGCCGCACGAGTTCGTCCGATTCCTCGCGTGAAAGATAGACATGCATGCCCGTGCCTGAGCTGAGGACAAAGCCAGGGACGCCGAGTGCCAGGTAGCGTTCGAGGTTTTGTTCCAGCCGCGCATAGTCGATGCGACCTTCGGTATCGAAGGGTGTGGCAATAGCGAGGTTCAGGCCGGAAAAAAGGAATTCGGTCATGGCAGCGGGTCCGCGGTTCATTGAGGTTGTCCGGCTGCGTGCGCCGGCTGAACGGTGTCGTCATGCAATGCTATCTTTAAAAGACATTAAGTAGACAATTGATAGACTGTCAAGGGGAGAGCTGATATCTTGTCTCGGCAACGCACTCGAAAGACCTGCGAAAGAGCTCGCAATTTCGGTGCGGCGCGCGATGAAAAGCCGGCTTTGCATTGACCCGCCTACCGATTGTAGACAGATTGCCGCCAAAAGGAGTTCACTATGGCCGTAGAACAAATTCCGACCGAGGCAGGTGCGGGAGGCGATCGCAAGACTGCTCTGAGCGCGAGCTTGCGCCATCGCATCCTGACGATGCAGATTGCGCCGGGGTCCGTGCTGGACGAGATTGCGCTCAGCGAGGAATTCGGCCTGTCACGCCCGCCGGTACGCGAGGCCATGCGCCAGCTTGCCGGCGAGGGCTTTATCGAGCTCGAAGCCAACCGGCCTGCGCGCGTGACGTCTATGAGCTATCAGTCGCTGCGGGACTTCTTCCTGGTGGCGCCGCTGATCTATGCTGCGACGACCCGGCTTGCCGCAGAGGTCGCGACGAAAGCCGACATCGCAAACCTGAAGGAAATCCAGGCGAGCTTCCGCGAGTCCGTGGACGGCGATGACGTTGATGGCCGTGTTTTCTACAATGACCAATTTCACCTGCGTATCGGCGAGGTCGCAAGGAACCCCTATCTTCTGCCCAGCCTGCGCCGTCTGCTGATCGACCACGCGCGCATCGGGAAAATCTTTTACAGACCCGCCAGCGCACAGATGCAGGACAACCTTGAAGAGGCCTGCCGTCAGCATGACGATATCATAGACGCCATTGCCGGCCACGATGCCGACCGTGCCGAAGCACTGGTGCGCGCACATCTCGACCTGTCGCGGAGGAATATGGCGATGTATGCCGCGCCCGAGGGCATGCCTGTCGCTATCGGCGTTTAGGTTCATGGGCCTTGTAGGCTTGGCGAATGACCGATGCGCCTCGGGCAGTGACAGGGTCGCGGATGGCATTGGTGTCGTAGCCGCCGTCTGCGATGAGCCGGCCGAAGCGCCCGGCAGCGGCGGCCGCAAGCTTGCTGGTTCTGCCACCGTACGAGATGCCGATGGCCTGATCGGGTGCGGTCGTTTGTTCGTTGTCGCTTGTCTTATGCGTAAAGCTTGGACTTGAGCTACCGTAACGGTTTGATATGATTGTCTAAACGTCGAAATTGGTCGGCAAGACAATCATGTCCCGGATCGTGACGTTTCGCGGGCGTGTCAGCATGAAGATGATGGCATCGGAGACCTCGGAAGGCTCGATCAGACTTCCGTTGGCTTTTGCTCTCTCAAGGTTTTCCGCGGGCCAATCGGCAAGCAGAGCGGAGACGACCGGGCCGGGCGAGACCTGGCTGACCCTGATGCCGTGGTTTTTCAACTGCCGGCGCATGATCTGGACGAAACTGGTAATCGCCCATTTGGAGCTGGAATAGACCGGCTCCCACTGAATCGGCGCATGGCCGGCTACGGAGCAAGTGACCAGAATGTCCCCGGTCCCGCGCTCGATCATATGCGGAGCGATGTCGCGAACGTTCTTCATGACGGCGTTTATATTGAGGTTCAGCATCCGGTCCATTGCCGCGGTATCGGTGTCGATGAGATCCCCGCCAATGTAGGATCCGGCATTGCAGTGCAGGATGTCGAGGTGGCCGACCTTTGCCAGGATTTCCGGCACCATGGCCGCACAACTTGCGGCGTCCAGAAGATCGGTGACCTGAGTAACGACAGCGTCGCCGAACTCGGCAGCGTATGCTTCCAGCGCCTGTCCGTTATAGTCCACCATCACGACCCTGGCGCCGGCATCGATCAGGGCGCGGGTCGTCGCCAGCCCTATACCGGAGGCCGCGCCGGTTACCGCAGCGATTTTTCCTTCGAGTGATTTGGTCATCTTTTGTCTCCCCTCTTGGTTTCAGACAGCAAGGAAGCCGCCGTCGACTGGTAGGACCGCGCCACTGATCATGGCCGCGTCCTCTGAGATAAGCAGTGAAATTGAGCGTGCGACATCGTCCACCTCTGCAAAACGCGCCATCGGGTGGCGAACCATCATCGGGTCACGTTTGGAGGGGGCGGACCACGCCTTCGCGGCAAGCTCCGTCATCGTAACGGTTGGCGCCACTGCATTGACCCGGATTCCATAGGCGCCGAGTTCCTTGGCCATGACGCGTGTCGCGCCTTCCAGTCCCGCCTTGGAGGCGGCGTAGGCCACGTGATCCACGAAACCACGATGTCCGGCGATCGAGGTCACATTCACGATCGTGCCGCCGCCGCCGTGCGCAATGCGAGCCCGCGCGAACTCCTGCGCGCAAATCAGCGCGGCCCGCAGGTTGATGCCAAGAACCTGCTCATAGCCCTCCTCCGTCATGTCGATGACGCTTTCAAGCACGTTGGTTCCCGCGCAATTGATCAGCGCGTCTGCCAGCCCCGCTTTCTTCATGGCAGCGCGTGCTGCAACATTGTCGGCGAGATCGACGGATATGACGGTTGCGCCGAATTTCGCGGCCAGATCATCCAGATCGGCTTGCGAACGCGACAGGGCCACGATCCGTGCGCCGCGGTGAGTGAGCAGCTCAACACACGCCCGACCGATACCCTTACCAGCACCCGTGATGATGACTGTTTTGCCTGTGAAGTCCGACACGGTTGATCCTTCCGATGCCTGTTGCTCAGAATGCAAGTCTTTGGTCTGTCTGCTTGTCGAACACATGCGCGGCGGCAGGATCGACGTCGAGCCTTATCCGGTCGCCCGGCTTCAATGCGTGGCGCTCGCGAAAGGCGCACAACACCCGCTTGCCAGCCAATTGGGCTGCCAGCAGAATTTCGGCCCCCGTCGGTTCGATCAGCTCGACAGTCGCCGGCACCCCGGCTTCACCATTTGCCAGGATCCACTGGTCAGGGCGGACCCCGTATGTCACCTCCTGGCCTTCACGTGCCCGCATGCCGTGTGGAAGTGTCAGGGCCGAGCCGTCGGCGAGCCGTGCTGCGTTCGCAGACAAATCGATCGTGGCCGGCAGCATGTTCATGGCAGGCGATCCGATGAAACCGGCGACGAAGGTGTTTGCCGGCCTGTCGTAAAGCTCCAGCGGTGCACCGATCTGCTCCACCTTGCCGTCGCGCAGCACGACGATGCGGTCCGCCATCGTCATGGCTTCTATCTGGTCATGCGTGACATAGACGGACGTCGCGCCGAGGCGCTGGTGGAGAGCTTTGATCTCCGAACGCATGTCAACACGCAGCGCTGCGTCCAGGTTTGACAGTGGCTCGTCGAAAAAGAACGCCTTCGGGCTGCGAACCATCGCACGCCCCATGGCAACACGCTGCCGCTGGCCTCCGGAGAGCGCTTTCGGATATCGCTCGAGATAGGGCGTCAGCCGCAGCATCTCGGCAGCCTTGTCGACTTTGACGTTGCGATCGGCAAGATTTTCACCACGCAATTTCAGCGCGAAGGCCATGTTCTCCCGAACCGTCATGTGCGGATAGAGCGCGTAATTCTGGAACACCATCGCCACATCACGGTCTTTGGCGGCGATGTTGTCGACGCGATGTCCGCCAAGCTTGATCGTGCCACCGGTGATCTCCTCGAGGCCGGCGAGCGATCGCAGCAGCGTGGACTTGCCGCAACCGGAGGGACCGACCAGGACGACGAACTCACCGTCGGCGATATCGAAGGAGATGTTGCGCAATGCGTGGTAGGAGCCGTAATGCTTGTCGACTTGGTCGAGCTCGATCGTCGCCATGTGTCAATCCTCAGTCAGTTGTCGCGGCGGGGCCGCCGATCATTCGGAATGGGTGAACGAGAAGCTTCACCATGTCGTGTATCCTGCATCCGCAACGACGATGCTGCCCGTCATCAGGCTGGCGGCATCGGAAGCCAGGAACAGGACGACGGACGCAATCTCCTCGATTTCTCCCATGCGCTTCATCGGCGTCATGTACGTCCAGTCCTTGTCCCAACCGGTCTTTTCGACCGCGGTCTTCGTCATGTCGGTCGCGATATAGGTCGGCGCGACGGCGTTGACGCGGACGCCCCGCTCGGCCCATTCGGCTGCAAGCGACTTTGTCAGCATGTGAACGGCACCCTTCGAGGCGTTATAACCGGACTGCGGCTGCGGCCGGTTGGCGATGATGCCGGAGATCGATCCGATATTGACGATCGAGCCCTTACCTGCCTGCAGCATCAGCTTTCCGAAGGCGCGATTGCTCCAGAACACGCCGTTGACATTCACGTCCGCGACCCTCAGCCAGTCCGTATCGGACATGTCCTCTGCAGGGCTATGCGAGGCAATGCCGGCATTGGCGACCAGAATGTCCACGTGGCCAAGCTCGCTGACGATCGCCGCAGCGACACGGTCGGTTTCGCCGGAATCGGTCACATCGAGACGGACGAATTCGACCTTGCGACCCATCGTGGCGAGCCTCGATACGGCCGCCTGACCGAGCACTTCATCAATATCCGTCAGCACGACATGCGCACCGGCCTCCGAAAGGGCATCGGCACAGGCGTAGCCGATGTTGCGACCCGCCCCGGTAACGACCGCGACCCTTCCGCTGAGGTCGAACTTCTGCAGATACATGCTACCTCCCAAGCTCGATCTGGATCTTCACCGAGGATGGCTTCGGCCGCACGGCGTAATCGAAAGCTTCGACGGCATCTTCAAAAGCGTAGGTATCTGTGATCAGGGCATCGACATTGATCTGGTTCGATCCGAGGAGCGCGACGATACGCGGGTAGACATGGGCGTAACGGAACACGTGTTCGATGCGCAGCTCTTTCGTCTGGGCGATGACGACATCGAGCGGTACCGGCTTCAGGGGCATACCGACAAGAACGATGGAGCCGCCCGGGCAACCATTGTTTATCGTGTCTGCGATCACGTCGGCCGCGCCGGAACATTCGAAGACGACATCGACGCCCCAGCCATCGGTTTCGCGGGCTATGACGCTCTTCAGGTCCTGCGAGCGGACATTGACGGTCATGATGGCGGGGCCAAGCTTGTGCGCCACGGCAAGCTTTTCGTCGACAACGTCGGTGACGATAACTTTGGCGCAGCCGGCCGACAGCGCCGCGATCGCTGTCACCATGCCGATCGGTCCTGCCCCCGTGACCAGCGCGATCGCACCGGGCGTCAGCCGCGCCTTGGAGACCGCGTGAAAGCCTACAGCCAACGGCTCGACCATCGCGCCGGCGGCGTAGGAGACATTGTCCGGAAGCTTAAAAGTGAAGGCCGCCGGATGGACCACGCTCGGTCTCATGACGCCATGCACGGGCGGCGTCGCCCAGAAGCGCACCGCCGGATCGAGATTGTAAAGACCCAGTCGCGACGCGCGACTTTGAGGGTCGGGAATCCCGGGCTCCATGCAGACGCGATCGCCCACTTTCAGGTTCTGGACTGCGCTGCCGACCTCTTCGATGACGCCGGCGGCTTCATGGCCGAGAATCATCGGCTCGCGCACGACGAAAGGCCCGATCGCGCCATGCGTATAGTAGTGAACATCCGATCCGCAGACGCCAACGGTCTTGATGGCGATGCGCACGTCGGTGGGGCCGAGCGACTCCTTGGGGTCCAGGTCGCGAATGCGCAGTTCGTCTTTACGTTCGAGAACGAGTGATCTCATGTCTTCAGCCCTTGCGGATAATGAACACGGCCAGCGCCAGGCAGAGCCCGGTCGCCACCCATAGGGGCAACACGCCCTCCAGGAAGCGCATCCACAGAAGATGCACCAGGATCAGGATCACGACCGAGATGAAGCCCCGGTCGAAGCCGTTGGTTCGGATGGGGAGGAAACCGCCGGTTTTTTTAAGTGGAACACCAGCCATTATCTCATCCTTTCAGTGCGCCGAACGTGAGGCCGGCCACGATGTGCTTCTGGACGAAGCCGAGCACAACCAGGGCCGGAAGCGTGGTCAGGAATGCCATCGCTGCCATCTCGCCCCAGTTCGTGCCGGTGACCGAAACATATTCGGCAAGCGCCGTTGTCACGGTTCTGGCGTCAGCCGACGATGTCAGGGTCGCTGCGAACAGGTATTCGTTCCAGGCGAAAATCCAGGTCAGAATGAAGGTGACGGCCAACCCCGGTCGCGCCAGCGGCAGGATGACGTTGGACAGCACTTGACCGGTTGTCGCACCATCGACCCGCGCCGCTTCGTCAAGCTCCAACGGAATTCCGTCGAGCATGCCCTTCAGGAGCCAGATGGCGAAGGGCAGGTTGAAAACGCAATAAAGCAGGATGAGGCCGATCTTCGTGTCGAACAGCATGAAATCGCCGAACACGAACCACTTGGTGAACAGCAGGAAGAGCGGCAGCAGAAATACGGCCGGCGGCGCCATACGATTGGTGATCAGCCAGAAGAAGACGTTGTCACCGCCGCTGATCCTATAACGCGACAGCCCAAACGCGGCGAGCAGGCCGAGCGCGCAGACCAGCGCCGCGTTCGATGTCGCCACGATCAGGGAATTCCAGAGATACTGCAGGAAGGTCGAGCTGTTCAGTACCGCCAGGAAGTTGTCCCAGTACAGATCATCGATGAGGAATGACTTCGAGTAAAGCTTCACGCGGGGGCGCATTGAAACGACCAGCATCCACCAGACTGGAAGCAGCGTCAGAATGGTCAGGCATATCCAAAGGACGAAGGAGGCGATACCGGAGCGTCTCATTGTGCATCTCCCTTGCGGCCGGTCATGGCGACGAACAGAAGCCAGCTTAGAACGATCGTGACGTAGAGCGTCAGCAGCGACATGGCCGCGCCGTAGCCGTAGTCGGTTTTCGGAAAGACGTTGATCCAGATATGAAGGCCGATGAACCGGGTCGCTTCTGCTGGGCCACCTTTTGTCAGCATCCAGATTTCGTCGACCGAGCGCAGCGCGTCCATCAACCGGATAAAGACGGTTGTCAGCAGCACCGGCTTCAACATCGGAACGATCACGTACCAGAAAATCTGCAGCTTGTTGCCGCCGTCGATCTGCGCCTGTTCGAGCGGCTCTTTCGGCAGCGCGGTCAGTCCCGCCATAAGTGACAATGTGACGAACGGTGTCCAGTGCCACAGGTCCATGATGATCGCCGTGGCGAAGGCGTGGTAGGCATTGGTCGAGATGTTGTAGTCGATGCCGAACCACTGTTTCAGGTAGTAGGGTACGATCCCGAAGCCCGGAACACAAAGCAGCCGCCAGGTGGCGCCGACTGCAATGGGCGCGACGACGATCGGCAATGTGTGGATCGTGCGGAAGAACTGTCGAACCCACAGACGGTCTGCCATCAGCGCGCGAGCGAGAACATAGCCGAGCAACAATTCGCTCACGACGACGAAGAATGCGAAGACCAGCGTGCGTGCAAGCGAGTTCAGGAAGGTCGTGTCAAAAACCAGGCTGCGATAGTTCTGCAGGCCGGCCCAGCGCAGGGTAGGATCGACTGCGTTGGTGTTCCAGTCGAAAAAGCCGACATAAAGAATGTAGATGAAGGGAATGAACCCGACAACGAGCAGGATTAGCGTGGCTGGTGCTAGAAACAGCCATCCGATGTTGGATTGTCTCATCTTGTGCTCCGTCAGATCGTCCTTGAGCCTTGTTCGCCCGACTATCGCTCTCGCGAGCTGGCTCGCGATGCGTCGTCAGGAAAGGGGCGGCCGCCTTGCTGAAGGCGACCGCCAACCGCCGGGAGGTTGCGGTCTTTACTTGCGGTAGCCGAGCTTCACGAGTTCAGCTTCGGCAGCGGTGGCGGCCTGATCCAGCGCATCGTCCGGCTTGATCTCGCCGACGATCGCCTTGTAGATGAACGGCGCAACCACCTGCAGGACCTGCGCGTGGAACGGGAACGGCGGAGCACCGGCGAACAGCTTTCCATCCTCACGCATCAGCGTGTAGTAGCCGTTCATCTTCTTGTCCTGATCGACGATCCTGGGATCCTCGTAGGTCGAGTTCATGACGATGCGGGAGCCGGCCAGTGCCCAATCGGTCTGCACCGAAGCCTGGCCGATGTACTGCAGGAACAGCAGCGACGCGTCCTTGTTCTTGGACGAATGCGGGATGCCGAACGCGCCACCATCATAATAGCCGATATATCCCTTGCCGGATTCGGCTGTTTCCATGACGCCCGCCTCGACCGGAGGCAGTGCCACTCCCACCTTGCCGACCACGGTGGACTTGCTTTCGTCCGTCGCGATCCAGGCTGCGTTTTCACCATAGACAAGCCCCTGGGCCGCGCGGCCTGCGGCAAACGTGCCAGCAACCTCGTCCCAGGTGGATGACGTCGATTCCGGCGGGGCGTATTTCAAGAGCCCGACCCAGTAGTTGAGCGCCTTCTTCGCGGCGGCGGAGTTCATCTGGCCGCCATTGGCTTCCGTCGCTGCAAAGGTCGTGCCGTCGATGCCCCAGTTGTAGACTCCGAAGGTTGGTGCGATGGATTCGAAGAACTCGTAGAAGGCAGCAGGGTGGCTCGACGAAGCCTGGACTGTGGTTCCCCAGAGTTCCTTGTCTGCACCGTATTCGGTGAAGAACTTGGCGATCTGGGCATACTCGTCATGCGTCGTCGCGGGCTTCAGATCCGCACCGGTCGCATCCTTGTAGGCTTTCTGGATCGCTGGATCATCGAAAAGATCCTTGCGGTAGAGGTAGGGCTTGATGAACGCTTCCATCGGAACGCCCATTACGTTGCCCGATTTCGGATCCTTGAAATAGTTCAGGAAGGTGGTGAAGTTCTCCGGCTTGAAATCCGGCGAAGCGATCTTTGCATTGTCGGCAAGCGACTTGGTGATGTCGACCAGGAAGTTGCGGGCCAAATAGGTATAGACGATGTCCTGCTCGATGTAGACGAAGTCATAGATGCCGGTATTGGCCTCCATGTCCTTGATCGCCTTGTCGTACATCTGGTCCCAGGATGTAGCCTCGAATTCGACCTTGATGCCGGTCTCCTCGGTGAACTTCGGACCGAGGACCTGTTCGACATATTTCGACGCCGGGGTCGATTCCGAAATGCCCCGTATGGTCGCGCCCTGATAAGGCTGGGCGGCAGTTTTCCACCAGGAATCTTCAGCAAGAGCGGTGGAGCTCCAGAGGCCAAGCGAGATGAAGCCGACGCCTACGGCTTTGACGAAACTGTTCATTGTTCTCCTCCATTTGGATCGCAAAATCGGTCCGGTTGCGCGCTCTAAACTCTCCTCCGACACGCTCAACGGACCTTAATCGTTGTAGAAAGAACTGGTGGACACAAGAGCGGCCGTTGCGCGATACTGATACTCTCATGCGCGAAATGCCCAAAATATCCATGAAATCTTGTGTGCGTTGCACAATGTAATATTGATTGTCGGTGCAACGAGCATGTTCGGAACCACGGGAGGATGGCTGCAATGTCCGTTATTTCGCCAACGGTCGCCAGATTTGAATATGTCTTGACCGGCGCGGACGAGTCATTCCTGTGGCGCCGCGACGACTATCCGTGGGAGCGCAACGTCTGGAATTTCCACCCGGAGGTGGAGATCCACTACATTGCCAACGCCAGCGGGGTCCTGCTTGCAGGCGATCACGTCGGCGCGTTTACGCCAGGCCATATTTCCGTCATCGGCAGCAACCTGCCGCACGACTGGGTGACGCCGCTTGGACCGGATGAGCGAATTCCAGGACGCGACATCGTCATTCAGTTTCTGCCGGCCAAGCTGGAGCAGGCTTCGGCCTTCCTTCCGGAGCTGGCGGGGCTGCATGACTTTCTCACCCGCGCGCAGCGAGGGCTCTCCTTCAAGGGCCGGGCGCGGGAACGGGCGGAGGGACTGATACTCGACATGGAATTCCAGACCGGCTCGGTGCGGCTTTCGACCTTCCTGTCATTGCTCTCCCTGCTGCGGGACACTGACGAGTTCGATACGCTGTCGTCAGAAGCTTATGTTCCGGACCTGAGTTATGGATCGCTCGAAGCGCTGCAACAGGTCTTCGCTTATCTCTTTGCCAATCTGTCGGAGGACATCCGGTTGCCGGTCATGGCGCGCATGGTCGGCATGAGCGACAGCGCTTTCTCGCGGTTCTTCAAGAAAAACAGTGGCCACAGCTTCACCGATCACGTCAACAAGCTTCGTATCTGGAAGGCGGGTCAGCTCTTGACCGATACCTCTATGCCGATAACGGACATCTGCTTTGAGGTGGGCTATCGCAATCTGTCAAATTTCAACCGGGTCTTTCTCCGCCACCACAATTTAACACCGACAAGGTATCGGAAATTGTCCACCAACCGTAGAACCGTTCCGTTACCTCAGATCGCGGCAGACCATCTGCCTGTATAGTGGGATGTATTCTCTCCGTGCTCTTCATTCTGTCCGGACACTGATCTTGTCTTAGTGGCGGCTTATTTGTGCATGAGGCGAGAATACGAGGAGGCGGAGGGCCGTTATATCCGGCATTCGCAACCATATTCGACAGGCATTTCCGTATAATGTTCAGGATGTTCGCGGCGTTTTCGGCCGTCTCTCTCGTTTCGCTCCTTCTTGTTTCCTGTGACAGCTCCTCAGCCCCTGAGACTGGCGGCTTCTTTCCCGCGCCGCTGCAGGAATCGTCCAGCGTCGCTCTGGCACGTGGCGCGGATGGCCGCTCGCACATGGCCTTCACCGGTTATGACGGCGAGACGAAGAACGAGATCTACTACGGCGTCTGCGAGGGTGCCGGTTGCGGCACGAGTCTGAAAGAATGGTCGGTCGCGACCATCGCCTTTCCAAGCGCCATCAAGCTGCAACTTGCCGTGACACCGGACGGCAAGCCACGCCTCTATATCGTCGCCCGGCCTCCGACCGAGGAGACGAACTATAACCGGACCTATTCCTACGGCGAATGCGATACGGACTGCGCGGAGGCGGACAACTGGACGTTCACGCGCATCGCCGAAAGCGGCGATAATCTCATCAGCGACGCGCTGACGCCGCGCGTGCCGGACCGCACCTTCGTGCTCGACGGCAAGGGCAATCCGCGCTTCATCTACACCGATGGCAACTACATCATCGAACCGGACCACTACGGCGCATTCGTCATGGCCTGCGACGACGGCTGCACCGAGCGCCAGAATTGGACCGAGACGGACCTTGCCCTGCATGTCGGCTACAGCACCGAATCCTTCAGCAAGCCGGCGCTCGCGGTGGCCGAGAACGGCGCGATGGGCGTGGTTGCGGGTCTCTATCCCTTCGCCGAAGACGGCACCCAGCTGAAGCAGGGCCTCTATTATTATGGCTGCGAAGCCGATTGCACCGACAAGGCCAACTGGCGGCGGACCTTCATCGTGCAACCGGGTGGCGGATCTATCCCCAGCCCGACCTGGGACCTGGCCTTCACGCCTGAGGGCAAGCCGCGCCTTGCCCTCTTTGCCGGCGACGGCACCGAGGTCGAGGGGCTCGCACACCAGCTTCTCTATGCCTGGTGCAACGAGAAATGTGATACGGAGGATGGCTGGTCGGCCAACGCCGTCAATCCCGGTAAGGGCGTTGGTGAGGGAACGGACCTCGTCCTCGACAAGGAAGGTCGCCCGCATATCGCGATGCTGACCGCCAATGGCCAAGCGGCCATCGCGCGTTGCACCGATGCGTGCGAAACGGACGCGCCGCAATGGACGGCTGATCTGGCCGAGGAGATCGCGGTGCCCCAGAAGGAACGGCCGCAGGCGCTGCCCTTCCACTGTGACGGCGAGGTTTGGAATGGCTTCCTGCCGTCGTTGACCCTCGGCGAAAAGACGGCGACCATCGGCTACGACATCGTGGTTGAGGCGCGCTGCCTCTACAAGGATGTCGACGAACCGATCCCTTCGGCCACCTTCCACGAGATTTTCCGCGGCAGCCGTATTGCCACCGTGTCGCTCAACGGCGATTGAGAATGGGAGCGGCCCTCTATGGGTGCCGTTTTCTAGCGTATTGCTTCGCCGGAAACCGCATCGCTCGGCGCGCCGACAGGCTGAGCGCGCTGATGCCTATGACGAAGAGACAAGCCCAACTTCCGTCGCCAGAAGGGCAGAATCGAAGGGGGAGGTCTTCCTCCTGCCGAATATATGGGCGTGGCTGCGCGTGGTGCTCATGGCGGTGCCCGAAGCAGAGGAAACGGTAACGATGCGGCGCAGAACTGGAAAAAATATCAGAGGCATATTCAAGCCGCAGGTGCTGGCCGTCGGTTTCACGTTGTTGTCGATGGAGGCGATGGCCGAGGAGGTGAGGGAGTTTCGCGATTGGCGGGCCGGTTGCGACAACATCATGCACTGCACGGCGCTTTCCTTGCCGAAAGAAGACGACAGCTCGATCGCTTACCTGCATTTCGAACGAAGCGCGGGTGCGGATGCGCCGGCGGCGCTTGTCCTGCGCGTGCTCGGTGATTGGAAGACGCCGTCCGTTCCCCTCGATCTCAAGCTCGATGGTGTCGTTTTCCCCGTCAGCGCGCAGGCCGTGGCGGACGAGAACGGCACGCTTTCCCTGGCCTTCCAGCCCGCCGAGGTCGCAGCCTTCCTCGATGCTGCCCGCAAGGCGACGCAGCTGACGGTCGATGCTCCCGGCATGACGGCAACCGTCTCCCTCTCGGGCTCCGTCGCCGCGATGCTGTGGATTGATGAGCAGCAGGGCCGGCTCGATACCACCTCAGCCCTCATCCGCAAGGGCAAGAGCACGAACGTTCCCGCGGCCTTGCCGTTGCCGGTGACGACAGCCAAGGCCGCTGCCGGCACGCTTTCGAACGCGGACAACAAGGCGCTCACCACTGCGATGCGTGAGGAGCTGACGCGGCAAGGTGAGGACCTTTGCGAGGACGACGAGGTTCTTATCGATTCGGACGAAGCCTGGCCGCTGGACGGCGGGCGCCACCTGATCGGTCTTGCCTGCTCGCGCGGCGCCTACAATCTCACGACGGCCTTCTGGCTCATCAAGGGCAAGGATGTGTCGACGGCAAAGCCGGTCCGTCTTCCGCACGGCGAAAGCGATACGGACAACACGCTGGTCAATGTAAATTTCGACCCGAAGACCGGCCGGATGGACTTCTTCTCAAGAGGGCGCGGCATTGGCGATTGCGGCATTATCGGCAGCTTTGCCTGGACGGGTGAGGCTTTCACGCGAACCGGCTTCAGCATGATGGGCGAATGCCGTGGCATCGCTTCGACTGACTGGATCCCACTCTATCGCAGCTTGGTGAAGTAGGGCGCGGGATGACGGCACCTCGAAGTGTAGGTGCCGACCCCGTGTGACCAGTGCTGCCCCGAAGGGCAGCACGCGAGATCGTATCAGAACCGGAAGGAGAGGCCGGCGCTGATCGTTCGTGCTTTTCCGTAGGAGCAGCCGAACGCGTAGCCGCAATCCGAGACATAGGTCTTGTCGAACAGGTTCTCGACGTTGAGGGTGGCCTTTATCCCCTCCATGCGGGGCTGGATCTTGCCGAGATCGTAGCTCAATGCGGCATCGACAACCGTAAAGGCGCGCGTCTTGATCGTGTTCGCGCCGTCCACAAACTTCCGGCCGGTGTAGCGGACACCTGCGCCGACATTCAAACCTTCGAGGGCGCCGTTCTGGATCTCGTAGTTGCTCCACAGGGAGGCGGACCAGGGGGCATGATAGGTGGTCTTCTTGCCCTGATAGTAGGAATCTACGGTGTATTCCGCATCCGTATAGGTGACGCCGCCAATGACCTGCCAATGAGGGAGAATTTCCGCCTTGGCCTCGAATTCGATGCCCCGCGCGCGCGTTTCGCCTTGCTGAAGCGAGTAGCCGGGGTGATCGTGATCGTCCGTCAGGGCATTCTGCTGGGTAATCTGGAAAGCCGACAGCGTGAACAGTGCGTTCATGCCTTGAGGCGCGTATTTCACTCCGATCTCATATTGCTGCCCGGTCAGTGGCTTGTAGGATTCGCCGTCGAAGGTCGTGCCCAATTGCGGCAGGAAGGATTCCGAATAGCTGGCATAGGGGGCGATGCCGTTGTCGAAGAGATAGGTCAGGCCGATCCGGCCGGTGAAGGCGCCGTCGCTCTGTTTGTCGACGACCGTTGTTCCGCCATCGGTGACCGGCAAGGTCTTGTTGTTGATCCACGCCCAGTCATATCGCCCGCCGACGGTCAAAACGAACCTGTCCCATTCCATCTGGTCCTGGGCATAGATGCCGACCTGATCGAGCGTATTGTCCCAGCGGGTGGTGAGCGGCGGGTCTTCCGTCGCACCGCCATAGACGGGATTGTAGAGGTCGATCGGATCTGCCTCATAGTCGTTGTAGCCATCGTATTTGCGACCGAAACGACGATAATCGATGCCAACCAGCGTTGTGTGCTGCACCGGTCCCGTATCGTATTCGAACTCCATGTTGTTATCGAGCGACAACACCGAATTGTGCTGGGCCCAATTCAGCTTGTTGCGCACGGCCCTGGAGTAATCGCTCGTTCCATCCGGGTTGACGACGAAATAGCGGAGATAAAACCCTTTGTAGTCATCCTTGACGTCGACATAACGTATGCGGGACCGCAGCTTTGCCTGATCGCTGAACGCGTGGTCGAGATCTGCGCCGAGAACATACTGTTCCCGTTTGAAGTCGTTCCAACCCGGTTCTCCGGTGAAGAGATCGCGATCGATGTATTTACCGTCCGGACCGGGAACCACGGTGCCGATATAGGGCAGGGGCTGATAGTCTGGCACGCCATTGTCACGCTGGTACGAACCATAAAGTGTGACCGACGTGTCTTCATCAGCCTTGATCGTGACGCTTGGCGCGAGAAAGACGCGGCTGCTTTCTGTGAAATCGATCTGCTCGTTGCCGCCTTTCGCAAGGCCCGTCAAGCGATAGAGCACCGACTTGTCGGCGTTCAATGGTCCGCTGAAATCGACCGCGACTTCTTTCTGATCGTGGCTGCCATACCCGATTTTTACTTCCCGATAGGGCGCTTCAAGCGGTTTCTTGGTGACAAGATTGACGAGGCCGCCCGGCTGGTTCTGGCCGTAGAGAACGGAACTCGGTCCCTTCAGAACCTCAATCCGCTCCAGCCAGTAGGGCTCGATCTGGAGTGCCCCGCCCAGGCTGCCGGCATAGGGCAGGTATGCGCCGTCGAGATAGAGCGGTGCCGGAGCAAAGCTTCGCGACGTGACTTCGTCGGCGATCTTGTTGGCATCGGTAAACCCATTGACGTTGACGCCCGGCGTATAGCGCAAAGCCTGGGAGACCGTTACCGAGCCGCGCGCGGTGACCTCGTCGGCCGTTACGACATTGATGGTTTGCGGGATCTTCTCGATGGGCGTATCGGTCTTCGTGCCGGTGGCCGACCGTGTCGCAACCACGCCCTGAACCGGCCCCCAGGCGTTTTCGCCGTCCACCGTGATCGTGTTGAGAGCGGTCGAGCCGTCATCAACAGGCGCTGAATCACCGGCATTCGACGGGCTTTGCAGCGAAACCGTGTTGCCCGAGAAACGATAGGTTACACCGGAGTTCGCCAGCAACTGCGCGAGCGCCTGCTCACGAGAGTAGTTCCCCCGAACGGCCACGCTGCGCAGCCCGTTGACGCGCGATACTTCATAGAAGACCTGCACCCCTGCGCGGTCCGCGAAGGCGAGAATCGCGGTGTTGAGGTCCTGAGCGGGAATGTCGAATGCGACTGCTTCCTGTGTGGCAACCCTACCGGTCGTCGCCTGCTGCGCTTTGGCCGGCGACCCGGAGAGCACCATGCCGACCAAGAGGGCAATCAGGCTCGCCGTCGATCCGAGTTGCCGCCGCGCGTTGTGCGCTCTGTTGGCATGTGGCCCCATTGTAAATCCCTTTCCGTCTTATCTGCGGTGCTTGCGAAAGGCCTCTTCCGCGTGTTCGCAAATAAGACGAATCCAGTCAGGTTTTCCGGTAAGCTTTTTTTGATGTTTTTCTGAGCGCCTGAAAAGGCTCGCGCCGGTCAATAGAGCACGGTCACCAGCGCTGGCAGCGACGTGGATCTCAGCCCCAGTTCGCGTGCGATGGTATCGAGCGCGCGGTTGAGATCTCTGGTTTCGAAAACACCACTTACCTGCCGGCTTGCAAGAGCGGCATTGGCAATGACAATACGTCCACGACGATAGCGGTTGAGTTCGGCAACCACGTCAGCAAGTGAGACCTGGTCAAAGACTAGTCTCCCGCGCCGCCAGGCTGTCGCCTGATCGACGTTTTTGGCAGAGATCTCCCCAAGCCCACTCTGCGACGAATAGCGAACGGACTGGCCCGGAGACAAGGTGATGGCCCCACCAGGGCCGTCACGATCAATCAGTGCGACACGAACTTCATGTTCGGCCACCACGACTTCGACGGCCTCCGGCAAGCGGTCCACGAGAAATTGCGTGCCGAGAGCTGTCGCCGTGCCGCCGGCGCCCTCCACGACAAAGGGACGAGGCTCCTGGCCTCCCATCGAAACTGCGGTAAAATAAGCGGCGCCGGCCAGCAACTCGACGCGCCGTTCGTCCTTGCTGAAATGCAGCGCAATGGCGCTGCCGGAGGCGAGTTCGACAACACTTCCATCGGGGAGCGTCACAGTCTGTTGCTCTCCCGGCGCCGTTCGATAATCGGCAGCCATCAGCGTCAAGGGATTGCCGTACCAGAAGCTTGTCATTCCGATCGCGGCCACGAGACAGGTCATTGCCACGCCTGCTGCAAGCCGTAGCCGTCTTCCCTGTCGGTTGCCGCGTGGCGCTGTGCGCCTGACGGTGGGCTGTCTCATGTCGGCGGCGAGTGAACCCGGCGCATCCCGCAGGGCGGCCAGCGCGCCCCACGTCTGCTGCGCGAAGTGAAATGCCTGGGCGTGGCGCAAACTCTGGGATCGCCAGAGCTCGAAGGCGTGGTGATCCTGATCGCTCGACGTGTCTGCGCCGAGTCGGATCACCCATTCCGCTGCTTCCGCTTCTATCTGCTCTTTGTCGTTCACGCCCTGGTCCATGTCTTATGTGCCGCCAGCCGGGCGCTGTCCACAATAGGACGTGCAACTCGGCGCGATCCGGTAATATCCGGCAGCTTTTTTCTATTGCGGCCGAAGGCGTTGCGTAACATGCAGCAGCGCCTTGGCGAGATGTTTCTGTACGGAGCTTTCCGATACGCCGAGGCGTTCGGCGGTCTGGGCATAACTCAGCCCTTCGATCCGGTTGAGAACGAAGACCTGCCGGGTTCGCTCCGGCAGTTCGGCCACAGCAGAGCGCAGTCGGTCCAGCCTCTGCCTCGCGTCGGCCTCGTCTTCCTGTGTCGGGCGGTCGTCGGCTATGTCGGCCATGTCATCGACGGCTGTCGCGTCTGTTCTGCGGCGAGCCTGCTGGCGAACATGATCGACTGCGAGGTTGTGCGCCGTGCGGTAAAGGTAGGAGCGGCTGTGCAGGACCGTCGCGCCGCCCGCCGAATCCTGTTCGACATAGCGGAGGAACGCCTCCTGCGTCAGAT
Source organism: Shinella curvata (assembly GCF_022899935.1). Taxonomy (GTDB): domain Bacteria; phylum Pseudomonadota; class Alphaproteobacteria; order Rhizobiales; family Rhizobiaceae; genus Shinella; species Shinella curvata. The sequence continues at coordinate 35,129 of NZ_JALJCJ010000006.1, read as the reverse complement.
CCGCGGCCGCTTCCGCGTCCTTGAGTTTGTTGGTGAGATAGGCTTGCAGCTCCCGCCGATGCGCGAGGAACAGCCCCTTCAGCGATTTAACCGTCACTTTGGCTGGTCAGTTCTTCCAATCATGGGATTTCTTGAATTGCATTATCCAGATTTCGCGTCGTTCGCAATCCGTGGCAAGTCCGACAATTCGACACGGCGCATGCCGAGCGGCTGGAGACTTGCCTTCTTTTTCGAAATCCGCCAATAGGCAAAACATGCATGTAATAATCATGTTTTTCGAGGCCGATGGCTTTCGCACGGCACAGTGTTGGAATAGGGCATGTCAGCCGCGCTCAATGCGATATTCGCAAGGCACCGCCGTTCGCTCCTGTGGACCGTCATGCGCATCGTGCGCGACCCTCAGACGGCGGAGGATCTCGCGCAGGAAACCTACGTGAAGACACGGAAGGCTCTGGACGCGCGACCGATCGAGCATCTCGAAAGTTATCTTTATCAGACAGCCAGGAACCTCGCGCTCGATCATCAGCGGCATCGCAAGGTGCGTGACCGGTTCGAGGATGCCGGGCTGAGCGCCGAAGACCTCGAGAACATTCCGCAGGACATTGCGTCGCCGGAAGAGGCGCTCATCGAGCGGGAACGCCAGCGGCTTTTCGCGGCCGCGTTGGCGGAATTGCCGTTACGCGCCCGCCAGGCCTGGGCGCTTTCCCATATAGGGGGGCGCACCTACCAGGAAATCGCCGATCACCTCGGCGTCTCACGCAATACGGTCTACAACGACATCAAGATGGCGATGGGGTATTGCCGAGATGCATTGGCGCGTCTGGAAAGGGGATAGCGGTATGATGGCTTTTGAAGCAGACCTTCCCACTTGTTCCCTGACGCCGGTACCGCGCTGTCGGCCGGAGATTTTTGTGACGATGGGCACGGCTGATCGTCTCCATCATACGAGCGTCCGGCTCGTCGATTTTCGGGTGGCTTGAGTGGGATACGAACAGGCAGACAGCCGCCAGCGGGCCGGCACCTACACACACCCGGATCCGGCCGTGGACGAGGCACTGGATTGGTTCCTGCGTTTGCAGGACGAGGATACGCCGGAAACCCTTCGGGCTTTCGATGCGTGGGGCGAGGGGCGTCCCGACCGGGTGCAGGCCTTCGACGAGATCGTGCGGATGCAGGGCATGGCCTCGCTGCGCCTGGCGACGCTCGCGGATCGGGATCGTCAGCGTGAAGAACGCCGGCAGGCCGGCCGGACCACGGTAGCGCGTCGGCCTATCCGGCCATGGCGGCTCGGATATGCCGCTATGGCGGCAATCGTTCTTGCCGCCATGGCCTGGCAGCAGATCCCCGGCCTTCTCCTGCAATGGCGGTCCGACTACCTGACGGCAACCGGCGAGCGTCAGACGATCACCCTCCCGGACGGCTCTTCCGTCGTGCTCAACACGGCATCGGCCATCGCGATCGATTTCGACAAGGGTGCCCGGCGCGTGACGCTGCTGGGAGGCGAGGCCTATTTCGACGTCAGGCATGATGCGGAACACCCGTTCATCGTGGCAGGGCATTTTTCCGATGTCGAAGTGAAGGGCACGGCCTTCGGCGTCCTGGCGGAAGATGCGCGTGATACGATCGTGCTCGAACGCGGACGCGTGGATGTTACGCGCCGGGCGGAGCGGGGGGAGCGGGCGATACTGGAGCCCGGCCAGATGGTCATCGCCACCGATGAGGGGCTCTCCGCGGTGACGGGTGCGGATCCCGCCCAGTCGCTGGCCTGGCGGGAAGGGCGCATCGTCTTCCACGACAGGGCCTTCCGCGCCGCGCTTTCCGAGCTTCAGCGCTACTATGACGGACAGGTGCTGCTCGTCTCGGGACGTTTCGCGAACCGTCTCGTCAGCGGCAACTACCGCGTTGATGATCCGGAGGCGGCGATCCGCACGCTGGCGGCCTCTGCCGGCGCTTCCGTCACCCGGCTTCCGGGTGGTGTTTTGATCTTGCGTTAAAAACTCAACTTTATTTGTGACGACCCGAAACTCGATCGTCCTCAGTATCGAAGGCATGTATCCGCGCGGTGCGACACAGCCTTCGAACCGGAATTTTGAGGGCTGTAGACATGGTGTATCGGGGGCTTGGGGCATTGGGCGGCAAGGTGAGCGGGCGTGGAGCCGTGGCGGGATCGCGGCTGCTCGTTGCGCTTGCGGGATCGACGATGCTGGGTGGGGTTATCGCCGTCTCAGCGCCGGCGCCGGCTGCGTGGGCGCAGGAAGCCGGTGCTGTTGTCGTTCGTTTTTCAATCCCAGCGCAGCCCTTGTCCTCGGCCGTCGATGCCTTCAGCCGTGTGACGGGATGGCAGGTCGGCTATTCCTCGCAGGTCGCGCGGTCCACCACGACGCGTGCGGTGTCCGGGGCGATGTCGCCTGCACAAGCCCTCCAGACGATGCTGGCCGGCACGAATGTGCGCATTCGCGTGACCGGGCCGGCGAGCGCTGCGCTGGTCGATGCCTCCGAACTTACCGATCTCGGTGCGGCGGCGGATGGCTCGACGGTTCTGGAACCCATCACCGTTCAAGGCACCGGTGCCATGACGGAGGGAACGGAATCCTACACGATCGGCGAGATGCGTTCGGCGACGGGGCTTGCGCTGTCGATCAAGGAGACGCCCCAATCCGTCAGCGTCGTGACGAGCGCGCGCATCAAGGACGGCGGCATGACAACCGTCGAGGATGCGCTGAGCCGCACCACGGGCATTACCGTCTCCGCCACGGGTGGCGAGCGCAGCAATTATTATGCGCGCGGTTTCCAGGTCGAGAACCTCATGGTCGATGGCCTGCCTATCAGCCACGATTCCGATACGGTCGGCTCGGCGACGCTTGCCATGTACGATCATATCGAGGTGGTGCGCGGGGCGACCGGGCTGCTGGAGGGGGCCGGAAGCCCCTCGGCGTCGATCAATCTGGTGCGCAAGCGCCCGACAGATACGCAGCAGATCTCCGTTTCGGGTTCCGTCGGCAGCTGGGCGGATTACATGGGCATGCTCGACGCCAGCGGCCCGCTCAACGAGGCGGGTACGTTGCGCGGCCGCATGGTCACCTCTCTGCAGGACGCCAACACGTTCACCCAGGATTATGAGCACAAACGTCAGCTCTATTACGGTGTTCTTGAAGCCGACCTGACCGAGGCGACGACGCTCACGCTCGGCGGCTTCTACAACAAGGAGAAGAACCCGGGCGCCGACTGGAACGGCCTGCCGACCCGGCCGGACGGCTCATTCTATGATTTCGACCGTTCCGTCCGCTCCAGCCCATCCTGGACCTACTGGAACAAGGAGAATACCAATGTCTTCGGTGAGGTGCGGCACGAATTCGAAAACGACTGGGTGCTGAATCTCAAGGGCAGCTATGTCGATGCCGAGATGGACATGCTCGGTGCCTCGCTCTATCGGCTCGATCCGACCAAGGACGTGCTGGAGTACAATGTTGGCAAGTATCATTATCACCACAAGCAGACCGCATTGGATGCGAACCTGCAGGGTTCGTTCGATCTCCTGGGCCGCACGCACGAACTGTCGGTCGGTGCCAACTACCGGCGCGACAATCATGAAGACGGGCCGGGCGGCTGGCCGTCCTCCTTCCCCTATCAGTTCGATCCGTTCAACTGGCAGACGTCGATCGACGTGCCGATGCCGGACTTCAACTATCTCTGGGAGCGGCAGGCCAATGCCGTCAATTACGGCGCCTATGCCACAGCAAAGTTCAATATCACGGATCCGCTGAACCTCTTCCTGGGTGGCCGGGTCAGCTGGTACGACAGCGAGTCGTTCTTCCGCAGCGCGACCTACACGGAAAGCTCGGCCTTCTCGGCGGATGCGAGGTTCACGCCCTATGTTGCCGCGACCTATGACGTCACCGACATGTTCACCGTCTACGGCAGCGTGACGTCGATCTTCAAGCCGCAGAACTATACGGCTGCGGGAGGCGGGCTACTGGCGCCGGTCGAGGGTACCAACTACGAGGTCGGCGTGAAGGCGGAGACGCTGGACGGCCGGTTCAATGCGAGCTTTGCCCTGTTCCAGATCGACCAGACGAATCTACCCGTGCAGCTTCCGATAGGTGCGTGCGGTGGCGCGCCGGAGTGCTATTCGACCGCTGGAGCGGTGCGCAGCCGTGGTTTCGAGGCGGAAGTCTCCGGTCTGATCACCGACGATTGGCAGGTCTTTGCAGGCTACACCTATGTCGATGCGCGTTTCGCGAAGGATTCGACGACGGGGCTCAAGGGCGACCGCTATGGTCGCGACAAGCCGCAGCATATGCTGACCTTGTCGACGGTCTACACGCTTCCCGGGGAACTGGAAGACTGGCGTGTCGGTGCCTCTGCGCGGTTCCAGAGCGCAATCGAAGGCAACGTGCGCGGTTATACGAACGCCAGACAGGGAGGTTATGGCCTTGTCGATCTCATGGCGGCGTACAAGCCGAATGAGCGCACCGAGTTCAAGCTCAACGTCTACAATCTCTTTGACAAGTCCTATTACAAGAGCGTCGGCTATACGGACAATGCCAACATAATTGGCGCGCCGCGCAGCTTCATGTTCACCGGTACCTACAAGTTCTAGCGCTGAGGGCGACACGCCGGGACGCCTGTCTGGGGAGAGAGCAAAGAATCCCGACCCTATAAACTTGACATTTTAATGCAACTTTATAGGGTCGGGCACCAACCGTCAGGACGTGTACGATCGGATCGGCGGTTTCGGCACCGATTTCCCGCACGAGCCCGACGCAATGACCACCTCCGCAACCGACCTTCAAGACGACCTCATGTCGGTCTATCTGCGGCATTGGAAGATGCTGCGCAGCGCCTTGAAGCGCCGCACCGGTTCGCATGAACTGGCGGAGGAGGCGATGCAGGAGACCTGGATTCGCCTGTCGCGCATGAAGGACGAACCTGCCGTCATTCATGATCATCAGGCGCTTCTCTTGCGCATCGCGGGCAATATCGCCATCGATCTTGCCCGTCGGGAAAACCGCCATCGCGCCCGCTGCGTGAGCGACGACGCGCTTTACGAGGCGATCGCCGATACCTATCCCTCGCCGGAGGTCTTTGCGATCGACCGGGATCAGCTGCGGTTTCTTGCGCTGGCGCTGGCGGAGTTGCCGGCGAAAGCCCGCAAGGCCCTGCTACTCAGCCGCTGCGATGGCCTCTCCCATCGCGAGATCGCCGGAAAGTTGCGTGTTTCCGAGAGCATGGTGGCGAAATATCTGGCGCAGGCGCTGCGCCATTGCCGTGATCATTTTCGCGCGGCCGCATGATCGTTTTGTTCTTCCGCTGCAAATCGGGACAGGCGGCATCGTCCTTGTTATAGGCAGATGCAAGTCGGAAGAGGGCGAGACGTGTCCGGGAAAAAACGGAAACAGGCAGATATTGCACTGAGCGATCAGGCGATCGAATGGCTTGTGCTGCTCCGTTCCGGCAAGGCCGGTGATGCCGACCACGCGGCCTTTGCCGCATGGCGCGAGCGCTCACCGGAACACGCCCTTGCGGCCGAGGAGGCCGAAACCATCTGGCATGGTCTTGGTGTCGTCGGCAACGAGGCGCGGGGCAGGGAACGCCGTGTTACCACCCGCCGGGCGCTTCTCGGCTCCGCCGGTGTCGTATTCCTTGGTTTCGCAACCTATCGGTCGGGCCTTGTCGGCTCTGCGCTCTTCGCCGATTACACGACCGGGACGGGTGAGCAGCGGACGGAAACCCTGCCGGACGGTTCGACGGTGCGGTTGAATGCGCGCACGGCCCTGTCCGTTGATTTCACCGCCGGCCGGCGTTCGCTTACCCTGTATCACGGCCAGGCGACGTTCTCCGTGGCGCACGATGCCAGCCGCCCCTTTGTGGTCGCTGCGGCGAATGGCTGGACGCAGGCCATCGGTACCGTCTTCGACGTGGACATGCGCCCCGCTGAAGTCGTCGTTACGGTGGTCGAAGGAACCGTCGCCGTCTCGACGGACGAGGCCGGCGGCGAACGGGTCATGGCGAGCGCCGATCATCAGGTCCGTTACGCTGCCGGCCAGGCACCGCACGCTGAGGCCGTGGATGCGGAGAGTGAAACAGCCTGGCGCCGCGGCAAACTCATCTTCAACGGCAAGCCTCTCGGTGAGGTCGTTGCCGAAATCCGGCGCTATCGCGGTGGCGAGATCATTATCCTGAGCGAGCGACTGCGCGCGCTGAAGGTAACGGGTGTGTTCGATCTGTCCGATCCTGACGCGATCCTGCGCACCATCGAGGCGACGCTTCCGGTCCGCATCTCCTATCTGCCGCTCGTCACGATCCTGCGGTGAGGGTTGTTGACTGGAAAAATCATCTTTCTTGAAATTTGCGCTGCAAGTTCGCCGATGCCGCCTCGTCCTTGGCTATGAGGGGACGCGAGGCCAGCCGATCGGCGGGCACGAAGGTCCCTGGCAGCGATGAGAGCAGGGGACACAGTTTCATGGGCAAGATGACAGCAACGAAGGTGGACGCGCGCGCGTCGTGGCGCAAAAAGGGATGGCTTGCCACGGCCGCGTTTTGCGTCGCGGTGGCAGGAGCGCCCGGCATTGCCGGAGCGCAGGCCAAGACGGCCCGGTCGGCGACCGCGGCATTCGACATTCCCGCGCAGGATCTCGGCGCCGCGCTGACGCTCTTTTCCGATCGCGCCGGGCTGCGCCTGCTGCTGCCTTCGAGTGTTGTCGGTGGCAAGAAAAGCACGGCCGTCTCGGGCGCACTGACCCGTGAGCAGGCGCTCGCTCGCCTTCTCAGCGGCACCGGTCTCACCTACCGTTTTCCCGATGCGAGCACGGTCACGATCATCGATCCGGCAGCGACAGGGGCCACGGGGCGCGTCGATGACGGTTCGACAGAGCTTCAAGCCGTCACGGTGGAGGGTGCCTCGGATGGCACGGTCGGCATCGTTGCCACACGCGGCATGTCCGCGACCAAAACAGACACGCCTCTACTGGAAGTTCCGCAAACGGTGAATGTCGTCACGCGAAAAGAAATGGACAAGCGCGGTGCGACGGACCTCAACGCCATCGTTTCCTACACACCGGGTATCCGGGTCAAGGATCAGCCCGGTGGCCAGGGCATGAACGACACGTACATCCGGGGCTTTTATGATGTGAACGCCGCCTACTACCGAGACGGTCTGCGCAACAGCTTCAACCCCTACGATACCGTTGTCGAGCAATTTGCCCTGGAACGTGTCGATGTCGTAAAAGGTCCCTCGTCCGTCCTCTATGGTCGCATGCAACCCGGCGGCCTCGTGAACATGGTGACAAAGCGGCCGACCGAGACGCCTGTCCGGGAGGTTCAGGTTCAATACGGTACCTATGACCGCAAACAGGTCGGCCTGGATTTTGGTGAGGCGCTGGATGGCGACGGGACATTTCTGTATCGCCTGACCGGGCTTTGGCGCGATAGCGGAACGATGGTCGATCACTCCCCGGACAATCGCCGATATTTCGCGCCGGCCCTGACTTGGCAGCCAGACGATGCAACCAGCTTCACCATTCTGGGAAGCTATCAGAAGACGGAGAATGGCGGCTCCAGTCAGAATTTCCCGATGGCAAATACGATCTTCGACGATCCTGTCCGCATTCCCTCAAATTTCTATGGCGGCGTTCCCGGACAGAGCCACTACGACGTTGCAAACACTTCGCTTGGTTACGAATTCAAACATGCATTTGATAACGGATGGGAGTTCAAGCAGAGCGCGCGGTACACCCATTCCGATATCGATTTTTCATCGGCCTTTTTCTATGACTATCCCGCGGCGCTCTACAACGGCCATTATGCACGCATGATGGCTCAGGAGCGTCCCAAGACATCGAACTCATTTGTGATCGATAGCAATGTTGGTGGCACACTTGATATCGGGCCGCTACAGCACGATTTGCTGATCGGCGTCGATTACGGCTTTTATTCGGACCGGGAAACGCGGACGAACTCGACAAACCATATTGTGATCGACGTCCTGGACCCGAAATATGGAAATTTCGATTTCGTGTACGGCGGAGCGGGTTCGGATACGGCTGGCAGAATGTCCCAAGTGGGGCTCTATGCACAGGATCAGGTGAAATTCGACAACTGGGTCCTGACGGTTGGCGGGCGTTACGACATCGCGCGCGCAACATCCAACGACTACAACTCGCGTACGATCTCGGGCGGTCCGGACGTCGTGGCAAAACAACGCGACAATGCCTTCACGGGACGCGTTGGCTTGGGTTATCTCTTCGACAACGGCGTGGCGCCTTATGCCAGCTATTCGACATCGTTCAATCCGGTCGCGGGAACGGACTTCAGTGGCTCACCCTTCGAGCCGACGACGGGGCAGCAATGGGAGGCGGGCGTCAAATATCAGCCCGGATCCTGGAATGGTTTTCTCTCTGCCGCCGTGTTCCAGATTACCCAGCAAAACGTATCGACAGCAGATCCGGTCAATATCGGATATGCGGTGCAGCAAGGCGAAGAGCGTGCGCGCGGTTTCGAATTCGAGGCCAAGGGGGAGATTGCCGAAGGCTGGAATCTGGCGGCGGGTTATTCCTATACCGATACCCGTATTACCAAGGGTAACAAGAATGATCTGGGGTACAGCAAGGTCGGCAAACGGGCGGAGGGTGTACCCTATCATCAAGCCTCGCTGTGGCTCGACTATCAATTCCAGGGCGATGCCCTTCTGGGATTGGGCCTTGGTGCAGGTGTGCGCTATGTCGGAAGTTCGTTGGACGCACACGATTACAGCGATGGATCGCAGGTTGAGGTTGCGGGGTATACCCTCCTCGATGCAACCCTGTCTTACGACTTCGGCGCTAAAAACCCCGATCTGAAAGGTCTTAATCTTCTCGTGAGCGGTACAAATCTGACCGATGAGAGATACTTTACGCCGGGGTTCATGCCCAGGACGGTGTTCTTTGGCCAACGTCGCGCGGTGAACGCGACGCTTTCATATAAATGGTAGCGACAACAGCCGACGCGTCATTTCGGTATTTGATATACGGATGCGTCTTGATCTTGGCGGCCGTTACACTGGCGAGCGGGACCAGGTGGAATCGATCGCCGTCCGCGTTGTAACGTCTGATAATCAGCGGTCGGGACCTGCGAGATGATCGCTGGTGACGCTCCTATATTCAAATTCTCCAAGAGCTCATAGTGCTGAAGCGGACTCCTGAGCATGGCGTCACCGACACGCGGTGACGCCGGATATCGCGGAATCTTGGAAAATTATTTCACTTCTGGAGGTGGGACGCGGCGGGCCTCTGTTCGTCTAATACAGGAGAGGCACCGTCCACTTATGATCTTGGAAGCTTGGAATTGATGGAAACGACACGGCCGGCGAAGGAAAAGAAGAAGGCGACGCGCCTGTGGCTGATCGTCCATAGCTGGCTGGCCTTGCCGCTCTGGGTGTTGATCTTCTTCGTCTGTCTGACGGGAACCATCGCCACGGTGAGCCAGGAAATCGTCTGGCTGGCCAAGCCGGAAGTGCGGGCGAACCGGCCGACGCCCGATGCCGTGCCCCTGGGGTACGATGCCATCCTCGCAGCCGTCGAGAAGGCCGAGCCGGGCGTGGCGGTGAGCTTCATCTCGCGGCCGGTCAAATCGATTTTCGCGCTGGATGTCTTCGTGAGCTACCCGGACGGGCGCACGCGCTCGCTCTTCGTCAATCCCTATACGGGGGCGATCCAGGGTGTGGGCGGCGTGTTCGATTTCCGCTATTTCATGCGTGCGCTGCACGGTTGGCTGCTCGTGCCCTTCGTCGGCGCGACGAGCTGGGGGTGGTATCTCGTCTCCGCCCTGTCCATCCCGATGCTGGGCTCACTCGTGACGGGCCTCGTCGTCTACAAGAAATTCTGGCGCGGCTACCTCAATCCGCGCCTGCGCCTGCGCAATGGTGCGCGCATCTTCTGGGGCGACTTCCATCGCCTCGCCGGCATCTGGTCCGTGCCGTTCATTGCCATCATGGCGGTGACGGCGGGATGGTTCCTGATCCAGCATATTCTCGCGGACAACAATATTACCGTGTCGACCGCCGGGGTTCCGCCCGTGGTGGCGCGCGAGGACGTTCCGGCCGAGGGGGGCGCGAAGGCGCCCTGGATTTCGCTCGACCGGGCCGGGCAACTGGTGCGGGAGAAGTTTCCGGATCTGAGCCCGGATTTCGTTGCGCTGCCGAGCAATGCCTTCAGTCATATCGTCGTCGGCGGGCGAGGGGCCTATCCGCTGATCTTCGAGACAGCCAACGTCAACCCGTACAACGGCGAGGTCGAATGGACGCGCCGCGTCTCCGACCGTTCGGCGCTCGAACTCGTCACCGAGAGCATGCGTCCGCTCCACACAGGTGATTTCGCGGGCCTCTGGCTGAAGCTCGTCTATTTCCTCTTCGGGCTGCTGCTCACCATGATGGTGTTCTCCGGCATGATGATCTGGCTGAAGCGCACGGCGCTTGCGACGGCCAAGCTGGTCCGCGACATCAACGCGGAGCGGGCCCTGCCATCGGTCGAAGGCGTGCGGGAGGCTGCGGAATGACGGGCGTGAAGGTCAAGACCAACCCGCATGCCGGCCTTCCCGGGGGGCGGCATCGCTGGCGCTTTCATCTGAGCGTGCTGCTGCTTGTCATCCCCATCGTGCTCAGCCCGAAATTCTTCCGGGAGGAGGCGCTGTTCTTCGGCGATTCCGGTCTCGGCCAGCGGGAGCTCGGCGAGAAGGCGATTGGCCCCTGGCATGTCCATGTTGCGGAATACATGGCCAATGCGCCGACCGATCAGGGCCTTGCCGGCCATATGAAGACCTTCGCGATCCGCTGGAACGCCGAAGACGCGGATCATATCAAGGCGAGCTATTTTCGGATCGGCAAGCCGCGCTCGCTGCGTGCTGCCGGCGTCGTCCTGTCGGGCGGTCCCTATCGCCAGATGGCGGATGTGCCGATCCCCGAGCGCGTGAAACCCACTGACGCCCTATGGCTCACCGTCGAGGGATGGGATGGCACGGTGCATCAGGCGGCTATCCCCCTCGATGAAGCATCCCCCGCCACGATCGCGTGGCTGAAGCAGCGCGGAGAAACGCGATGAGAAACAAGATTCTTTGGCTGGTCGCGGCGCTGTCTTCGGCGACCGCCTCACCGGCCCTCGCTCACTACCCTTACTGCACCTGCGCGCTCGAGGATGGCAAGGTGGCCTGCAAGGGCGGCTTTTCCGACGGGACGGGCGCTGAAGGCGTGACGCTCGATGTCATTTCCTATGATGAGCAGATCCTCGTTCCCGGCAAGTTCGGGGCTGATTCCGTGGTGCGCTTCGACAAGCCCTCGGGTGAATTCTACGTGCTCTTCGATGCCGGTCCTGGCCATGTCGTGGAAGTGGACTGGCGCGATATAGACGGGCTCACCCCATGACGGTGGAGAACGCAACCCGTGTGCTCGTCCGCCCTGCTGGCGCCGAGCGGGAGACGCTGTTTGTCGCGCTGCTGTGTGCCGTCATCGTGCTTGCCGCGGGAACGGTGGTTGGCCTGCGCACGCGGGCACCTGACGTGGTGTCGATCGCCGAATGGCAGGTCGATGCCCGCGACGGGCTGACGGCGGCCGAGCAGGGCCTCAATGCCGACCTGACGGTGGCGGCCGATGACATCGCCTTCGCGCTTGAAAGCGGTTCTGCGCCATCGCCGCAGGATCTAGCCGACGAAGGTCTGCCGCCCTTCGCGATGGACGCCACGCGCGCAGCCCGCGGCGGCCATGCGTGGAGCATCGTGCCTGCCGTTGACGGCTTTTCCGGCTGGCTGGGCAGGACCACATCCACGGACATTGCCGGTTCGCTGCTTCTGCGCATTGCACCGAAGGACGGGCATGCGCACGACGCGGCTGGCGTTTCCGTTTGGCTCAACAGGGCAAAAGACGCTGCCGTTTCCGGGCTTTCCAACGATGCGCTGATCGCGTCCGGCTGGAAGAAGATCGTCAGTCGATACGATGCATCGGTGACACGAGGAGCCGGCCAATGAACATTCTAGTTTCGCGCCGTACGCTTCTGGTGGGTGCCATGGCGTTCGCTGCCACCGCCTCGCGCGCGTCCGGCAAAAAACTCAGGATCGGCGTGACGCTGCATCCCTACTATTCCTACGTCGTCAACATCGTCGGCGACAGGGCCGAGGTGGTGCCGCTGATCCCGGTCGGCTTCAATCCGCATGCCTATGAGCCGCGTGCGGAGGATATCCGCCGGATCGGCACACTCGACGTGGTGGTGCTGAACGGCATCGGCCATGACGATTTTGCCGAACGCATGATCGCGGCCTCGGAGAACCCCGATATACCCGTCATCGAGGCGAACCGCGACGTGCCGCTGCTCGCCGCCGTCGGCGGCGTTTCGAGCCGCATGGGCAACAGCCGCACGATCTCCGGTCAGGTGGTCAACTCGCACACCTTCCTGTCGATTGCCGGTGCCATCCAGCAGGTGCAGACGATCGCCCGCGAGCTGGGCAAACTCGATTCCGACAACGCAGCCACCTATGCCGCCAATGCCCGCGCCTATGCCAAACGCCTGCGCAAGATCCGGGCTGCGGCACTCTCCGAACTCACCGCCATGCCCGGCGCGAGCTTCCGCGTCGCGACGATCCACGGCGCCTATGACTATCTCCTGCGCGAATTCGGCCTCGAGGTGACGGCGGTGGTCGAGCCGGCGCATGGCATCGAACCGAGCCCGGCCCAGCTCGCCAAGACCATCGACGCCATCAAGGCGCTCGACGTGAAGGCCATCTTCTCCGAGCTGAATTTTCCCTCGACCTATGTCGAGACCATCGAGCGCGAGACGGGCATCAGGCTCTATCCGCTCTCCCACATCATCTATGGCGCGTATCGCCCGGAAAAGTTCGAGGTCGAGATGGCCGAGAACTTTTCGACCGTGGTGAAGGCGATCCGCGAGCAGGGCGGTGCGGAGGCCAACCCGTGAATGCAGTCATTCCACAGCCTGTGCCAGCCAGGACGAGCATTCGATCAGGTCCCGCCGTCGTGTTCGACGGGGTCTCGCTGGTGCTCGGGCGCACCGAGGTTCTTTGCGAGGTCTCGCTTCGAGCCGAACCGGGTAAGGTGCATGCGGTTGTCGGCCCCAATGGCGGCGGCAAATCCTCGCTGATCCGCTGCCTGCTCGGCCAGGCGCCGCACGCGGGATCAATCGCCATCGACTGGCCGGGCGAGCAGGGCCGCATCGGCTACGTGCCGCAGGCACTGGAATTCGACCGTGGCTTGCCGATGACGGTGATGGATTTCCTCGCCGCGCTCGTTGCCGATCGCCCGGCCTTCCTTGCGCCGAGGCCTTCGGTGAAGGTGACGATCCTTGCGGCTCTTGCCGAGGTCGGCATGGAGGACAAGGCGGGGCGGCGCATGGGGGCGCTGTCGGGCGGCGAGCGCCAGCGCGTGATGATGGCGCAGGGCCTGATGCCGGCACCCGATCTCCTCGTGCTCGACGAGCCGATGGCAGCCCTCGACGAGGCGGGTGCAAAGATCTTTGAACGGCTGATCGGCACGCTCAAGGCGCGCGGCACCACGATCCTCTGGGTCGAACATGACCTTGCCGTTGTCCGGCGCCTGGCCGATCGCGTGACCGGCCTCAGCCGCACCCTGCTTTTCGATGGTCCGCCGGAGGCGGAACTAACCCCGGAACGGGTGCTCGCGCTGTTCTCGCACCGGGCGGGAGGTGCGGCATGAGCCCCTGGTTCGATGCTTTCCGTGAGGCCGTGATGGCCCTGGCGGCGGAAGGGTATCTGCCGCCCTCGCTGGCCTATGGCTTTGCGGTCAATGCGCTGCTGGCCGGCCTTATCGCTGGGCCGGTGCTGGGCGGGCTCGGCACGCTCGTCGTCGTCAAGCGCCACGCCTTCTTCTCCGAGGCCGTCGGCCATGCGGCATTGACGGGCGTGGCGATCGGCATCCTGCTGGGCGAGCCTTATACCGGCCCCTATGGTTCGCTGTTCGGCTATTGCCTGATCTTCGGTATCGCGCTCAACTATCTGCGCAACCGCACCGGTCTCTCGGCCGATACGCTGATCGGCGTCTTCCTGTCGATGTCGCTCGCACTCGGCGCCAGCATCCTTCTCGTGCTGGCGGGCCGCATCAACATCCATATTCTGGAAAATGTGCTGTTCGGCTCGATCCTCACCGTCTCCGGCATGGATATCGCCATTCTCGCCGGCGTCGGCCTGATGGTGCTTGCACTGACGGTTCTGTTCTTCAATCGCTTCATGGTGGCGAGCTTCAATCCGACGCTGGCTGCGGTGCGCGGCGTGCCGGTAAAGGCGCTCGACTATCTCTTCGTCATGCTTGTGACAGTGGTGACGGTGGCGAGCGTCAAGATCATCGGCGCCATCCTCGTCGGGGCACTGCTCGTCATCCCCGCCGCTGCGGCGCGGACCGTGTCGGGCTCTCTCAAAGGTTTCTTCATGTTCTCCGTCCTCTTTGCTCTCACCGCGACGATCGCCGGTATCCTGATCCCCATGGAACTCGACCTGCCGATCCCCTCGGGCGCGGCGATCATCCTGTCGGCCGGCATCATCTTCCTCGGATGCGCGGCCATCCGCGCTGCGCTGCCCGCCCTCAAAGGAGATGCGGCATGAGCGGATTGCTCTCTCGCCGGACGATGCTGTCCACCATGATCGCCGCACCTGTCCTGAGCGGGCCGGTCGCGGCGTCGGACCCTAAAGTCATCATCCGCGTGCTGACCGCCCATCCCGCAGCCTTCTCGCTCGCCTCCATATTGGCCCGAAACAGCGCTATCACCGTTGAGGCGATCCAGCCGGCGAAGCTGCCGGCGACGCGGCTCGCATCCTACCTTGCCGGGCGGGGCAAGACGACCCTGGAAGCGGCGGCCACCAATGCCGATGCGGTCATCACTTTCCGCTCGTTCTGGCCGGAGGATCCGCTTTATCCGCACGCGCGCCGCAGCAATATCCGCATCGTCGAGATCGACGCCGGCCGGCCGCTCGATGGCGCACTCAACGGCATCGCGATCGCCGAGCCATCGGATGATGGTGCGATCTATGCTGCGCTCGATCTGGCACCGATGCCGGCGACGGGCGAAGGATCCGCACCATGGCTCGCACCGAGCAGCCTCGGCCGCATGGCCGACGTGCTCGCAGCCGACCTCTCTCGCCTGGATCCCTCTTCCGCCAAGGCTATCGCAGCCAACGTGGCCGCGCTGAAACAGAGACTCCTCGTGCTCAAAGCTGAAGCCGACACGGCGCTTGCGGAAGCCGACGACCTCTCCGCCATCGCACTCTCGCCGCACTTCGCCTATCTCGCCGCCGATCTCGGTATCGACCTGCGGGCGTCGATCACCGCCGCGCCCAATGAGTGGACAGCGGAACGAATTACCAGATTGGCAGACTGGCTGAAGGCCAATGACGTATCGGTCGTCCTCCTCGATACCCAGCCTGAACCGGCGCTCGTGGATGCCCTTAAAGAATACAGGCTCGTCAGGCTTTCCATCGTTGAAGGGGAGGAACCCGATATTGTCGCCGCGGTGGAGCGCAACATCGGCGCGCTTCGGGCTGCATTCCGCTACCATAAGCCGTCGCGATCTGGGTGCCGGATCCCCTATACTCCGTCCTTGATCTGCCATCGGTAAGACATTTTCGCCATGCGTCCCTACAGGCCACTGCGAACGGCCGTAGGTTTTCGATTTGCCAAGGCCCGGCGCAGGTGTGCGCCAAAGGGGCGGACGACGGTATCGAGGGTGCAGGGTGCGTCAATCTCTCCAGGGCCGTTGCCTGATTGCCACGCCCGCTCACCTCCAGATTGGTCTTCCATCCCTTGAAGTCATCCCGTGATGGCGGCCTCTCGCGGTGGCGGCAAAGCGATGATCGATACGAAAACTCCAGGACGAGGGTATCCAGACCAACAAAAAGTTGTGTCGTGGGTGGGAGAAATGGCCTCTTCAATCGTCTTAATGAATGAGCACCGATGAAGCATCTCAGAGCAAGGCGGTGCGCGGTTTGAAATCAAAGGGGAAGCCATGAGGCTCAATCGCCAAGCCGAAATCGCAATCGCCATTCTGGTCGCCTGTGCCCGCTCCTCCGGCAGGACAATGCGCACCAGCGAGATCGCCATACGGGCGGATGCGAGCAAGGATAGCGCCGCCCAGGTCATCCTGCTGCTCTCGCGGGAGGGATTTCTCACCACGACGCGGGGTAGGTTCGGCGGCGTGGCGCTGGCGTTGCCACCCCGTGAGATATTGCTCGGAGACGTTCTCCGTCGCATCCAGCCGGAACTGTTCGAGAATTGTGCGCGGGAAGGCAATGCCGGGACCGATGCGCCGGCTGCTGTCTTCAGCATGATCGTCGGTGCGGCGGAAGCGACCTTTCTCGCTTTCATGGATCGGTTCTGTGTCGCCGATCTCCTCGACTGTCGAAAGGAGACGCCGCTGGAGAGGGCGGATCATCGTTTGCATGAGATCATCTGGGCTCAGCCGAACATGCGGCGGCTGCGGCAGGAGGAAGTCGTCGATCAATTCAATTAGTGCTCCTTGCCCCCTTTTTTGTGGCTGCGGGCGCGTTTGTCGAGGGGCCGCAGATCCAGGTACTCTTTAATTTGACTGAAAAATCAATTTTTGACCTGCTTTCAAGCACCGCGCTCGCATCGTCGAACCGCTTGAATAACAACCGATACGCCGGCTGCGACTCTCTCGATCCGAGAGCGTTTCGTGGCATGATTTAACGACAGGTCATGTTAAATCGTGACGAGTCGCATGATCGTATCGATATTGAACTGGATGCGCTGTTCCAGCGCATCCTTCGCCATGAGATCGCGCTCATAGATGATCGTGCCGGTGAAGCGGTTCGTCAGATAATAGTAGCCGACTGCGGCAATGGTGATGTTGAGTTGCACGGGATCGACGCCGTCCCGGAAGACGCCCGCCGTCACGCCACGCTCCAGGATGCTCGAGACCAGGCTGACGAGCTTGCGGCTTGAAACCTTGATGATCTCAGATTTCTTGAGGTGCTTCGCGCGGTGCAGGTTCTCACTGTTGACCAGTGTCAGGAATTCCGGGTTTTTGAGATAATATTCCCAGGTGAAACGCACCAGCTTTTCAAGCGCTCCCTTGGGATCGAGATCTTCCAGATGCAGCTTCTGCTCTGCGCTGCGGATGTCGAGATAGGCGTCTTCGAGAACAGTCTGGAACAAGCCCTCCTTGCTCTCGAAATAGTGATAGATCATACGTTTGTTGGCTTTCGCCTTCTCGGCGATATCGTCGACGCGGGCGCCACCTAAGCCATTCTTCGCAAATTCTTTTTTTGCGGCATCCAGAATGCGTGCCTTGGTGGCCTCGGCGTCGCGAATGCGGGGTTTGCGTCCCGGTTTTTCTGTCTGTTCGCCGCTCATGTTTTCAGCCTGTCCTTTTGGCGCAGTCGTGATGTCTTTCCTGCAACTCATACACGCACGTATTGCCATCCGTCAAAGCCGGGTGGTGCGATTGGCTGTTGCCATCCCGCTGAAAACCACTTGACTTGCGCAAAACTAAAGAAGTAACTAGTTAGTGCGTTAATTGCGGCGGGAGGCGCTCTGGAGCGTCACGCCCGAGGGGATGTTCTCCTTGCTGGCAATCAGGCGAGCGGTAACGCGGGAAGCGTTTCAATCGGGGATTTGGGAGGAAAGAATGTCGACCTTTATCAAGGATTTCATCGAGCGCGAGACGGTCAGTCGCCGCAATTTTCTGTTCGCCGCTGCGGCCGGCATGGGCGCCGTTGCGGTGCCCGGTCTGTTCGGTGGCGGAAGTGCGCGTGCCGCGCTGACGGATCCGGCGATTGCCTGGAGCTACCGTGATCGCGCTTCGGCCTATTGGAACTCGGTCGTTTCGGGTGGAGAGGCCTTTGTGGAATCGCTCGGCAAGCCGAAAAGTGCGCTGGTCAGTCTGATCAACGAAGGTTCCACGGAAAAGTCGCTGTCCGACATCAAGGCCTTCCTCGCGAAGAACAATGGCAATTGCGCTATTGCGTGCGACGCCAATGACAGCCCGAATGCGCGCCCCATCGTTGAGGCCGTTCAGGCTGCCGGCGCCTATGTCTCGACGATCTGGAACAAGACCGACGACCTGCATCCCTGGGATTTCGGCGACAACTACGTCTCGCACATGACCTGGTCGGACGAGAAGCCGGCGGAACAGACCGCACGCATCCTCTTCGAAGCCATGGGCGGCGAGGGCGGCGTGGTTCATCTCGGCGGTATTGCGGCGAACAATCCCGCGGTCGAGCGCCTTGCCGGCCTCAAGAATGCGCTGAAGGATTTTCCGAAGATCGAATTGCTCGACGCGCAGCCGGCCGATTGGGACACCCAGAAGGGCGCGGCCCTCATGGCCTCGTTCCTCACGCGCTACGGCGACAAGATCAAGGGCGTGCATTGCGCCGCCGACAACATCGCCTATGGCGTGATCGAGGCGTTGCGTGCCGAGGGCATCGAGAACATGCCGATCGTTGCCTATGACGGCAATCCGGAAGCTGTACAGATGGTCATGGACGGCCAGCTGCTCGCCACCGTCTTCACCAATCCGCATTGGGGCGGCGGCATCAGTGCAGCCCTTGCCTATCATGCCGCCATCGGCACCTTTAAGCCGTCCGAAGAGCCCAAGGAACATCGCGAATTTTACGGCCCGACGATCCTTATCACGGCCAAGGATGCTGCGGAGTTCAAGGCGAAGTACCTCGATTCCGTTCCGGCCTATGACTGGAAGGACTTCTGGGGGCCGTCGAACGGCCGGATTCAGTACAAGGCCTGATTGGGCAGGGCGGCGGCCATGGGTGCTGCCGCCACATCTCCTGCGAACTTTCATGAGAGGGGTGTCTGACGTGACACGTCGCCTATCGCGCGAAACCATGATCAAATGGGCGCCGCTCCTGGTGCTGATCGCGCTTGTGATCTTTTTCACCGCGCTCAACCCGACGTTCTTTTCGCTGCGCAACTTCGCCCGTATCGCGATTGCCGCGGCTCCAGCGCTCATGGTCGCCGTCGGCGTCACCTTCATCATCGTCATGGGGTCGATTGATCTCTCCATGGAGGGCACGGTCTCGCTCACGGCCGTCTCCTTCGCCTTCATCTTCGCCCAGCTCGGCGGCTCGCTTGCGGGTCTCGGCTGGATTGCCATTCCGCTGGTGCTCGTTATTGGCGGCGTGATCGGGCTCTTGAACGGGCTGGTGCATGTGAAACTGAAGATCCCGTCATTCATGGCGAGCCTTGCCATGGGCTTCGTCGGCACGGGCGCGGCGATCCTGCTCACCGGCGGCGACATTGTGAAGGTGAGTGATGCGACGTTCCGCGGCCTGCTCACGGTCCGCTGGCTCGGATTCCCGCTGATGGTCTATGTCGCGGCCTTCTTTCTCTTCGTCGGCTGGTTCATCCAGACCCACACGACGCTTGGCCGCAACTTCTACGCGGTCGGTGGCGGCGAAGACCTCGCACACGCCTCCGGTCTCAACGTCACCCGTGTCCGCGTGACCGGCTTTGCACTTGCCGGCGTCTTCTACGCCATCGCCGCGATGCTCGTCGTTGCCCGCATCGGACAGGCTGAATCCGTGACCGGCGCAAACTTCATGTTCGTCTCCATCACCTCGGTGGTCGTTGGCGGCGTGGCGCTGTGGGGCGGCATCGGCGGCGTCTGGAACGCCCTTGTCGGCGTGCTCATCGTCAATGTCATCGACAATGGCATGGTCGTTATCGGCCTGCCCGATTTCCTTCAGGACGGCGTGCTCGGTCTCCTCGTCATTCTTGCGGTGGTGCTCTCGACCGACCGCAAGATGGTTTCCTTTGTGAAGTGAGGCGCGCCATGTACGAACTCAAGGCTGTCGATAAGAAGTTCCCCGGTGTCCACGCACTCAAGTCCATCAACTTTCATATCAAGCGCGGCGAGATCGTCGGGCTTGTGGGAGAGAACGGCGCCGGCAAATCCACTCTGATGAAGGTCATCTACGGAGCCTATCAGCCGGACGGCGGCCAGATCCTCATCAATGGTGCGGGCGTGCGTTTTTCCAATCCGCGTCAGGCGATGGAAAAGGGCATCGGGATGGTGTTCCAGGAGCAGTCCCTGATCCCCAACCTGACTGTCATGGAAAACATCTTCCTCGGCTACGAGCGCCAGTTCGTGCGCTTCGGCATCGTCGACTGGAAGGCGATGGCGGCGGCGGCCAAAGCACAGCTCGCCAAGGTGAAGCTCGATATCGACCCCGCGACGGTGACGTCGAAGTTGTCCTTCGTTCAGCGACAGCTCGTTGAACTTGCCAAGGTTCTGACGCTGGAGGAGCGGGTCAAGGGCGATCTCGTCATCCTGCTCGATGAGCCGACCTCCGTGCTCTCCAAGGACGAGGTGCAACTGCTCTTCAAGCTCGTTCGTGAACTGACGACCCGTGCTTCCTTCATCTTTGTCTCGCACCGCATGGATGAGGTCATGGAACTGTCCGACCGCATCTATGTCATGAAGGACGGTGAGGTGGTCGACGTGGTGGAGCGTGGCGGCGCGACCGCGGAGGCCATCCAGCACAAAATGGTCGGCCGTAACGTCGACAAGCAATATTACAGGGAACACCTGCAGACGCCGTTCGACCGTTCGAAAGTGCTGGTCGAGATGACTGGTGTCGGCCTGCCGGGGCGTATCCAGGATATTTCGTTCAAAGTGCATGCCGGCGAAGTCCTGTGCCTCGTCGGCACGGAAGGCTCCGGACGTGAGGCGATCCTGCGCACGATCTACGGCATGCTGACACCAGTGACGGGGCGCCTCAAGATCAAGGGCAGGGATGCCAACGGCTATTCGCCGCGTCAGTCGGTTGCGAGCGGTGTGGGTTACGTACCGCGCGAGCGCAAGATCGAAGGCATCGTTGCCGGCATGAACGTCTACGAGAACATGACGCTCTCGCAGATGAAGAACCATTCCAGCAGCGGTGTTCTGCGCGTTGGGGAAGAGCGGGCGCTGGCGCGCGAGTGGATCAGGAAGCTCTCGATCAAGGCACATTCGGAATTTGCCGATTGCGGCAACCTTTCGGGCGGCAACCAGCAGAAGGTCGTGCTCGCCAAGTGGCGCTCGGGTGGGTCGGATATCATGTTGCTCGACCATCCGACACGCGGTCTCGACATCGGCGCGAAGGAAGATGTTTACGACATGGTCCGTGCGATGAGCGCGGCTGGCGTCGGCATCGTTCTCGTCGCCGATACGCTGGAAGAGGCCATCGGCCTGTCGCACACTATCATCGTCGTCAAGGATGGGCGCATGCAGAAGGAATTCGCTTGCGAACCGGGCGCCAAGCCCACGCCCTTCGACCTGCTGCACTACATGATCTGAGGGACAAGATGGATATTCAGCGCCTCAAACCGCACCTGCCCTGGATCACGCTTGTCGTGCTCGTCGCGATCGTCGGCATCAACGATCCGGGTTTCCTGCGCCCTTCGAACCTTCTCGGTATTGCCGGCGATATCGTGCCGTTGTTCATCATGGCGCTTGGGCTCACCTTCGCCATCTATATCGGCGGCATCGACCTTTCGGCCCAGTCCGTGGCCAACATGGTAACGGTCGTTGCCTCTGTCTATCTTGCTTCGATGGGAGCCTGGGTCGCCGTGTTCTGCGTGCTCGCAGGCTTCCTGCTCGGCATGCTCTCCGGCTATGTGACGACGCGCCTTTTCGTGCCGTCGTTCATCTCGACGCTCGCCGTCGGCGGCGTCGCCTTCTCGATCGCGCAATGGCTTTCCGGCCAGCGGGCGCTCAACATGGATGCGACGCAGCGCAACGAGACCTTCGGCTGGATGATCGGCCACACCTGGGGCGTGCCGAACGAACTGCTGATTGCCGCCGTGCTTGTAGCAATCTGCCTCTTCATCGAACGCCGCACGACGCTCGGTCGTGCCCTGAAAGCTGTCGGTGCCGGCGAACTCGCCGCTGCCGCTTCCGGCCTCAACGTCGCACGTTACAAGATACTCGCCTTTGCGATTTCGGGTGCGCTTGCGGCCATTGCCGGCCTCCTTTTCGCGGTCAAACTCTCGGGCGGCGCGCCAACCATCGCCAACGGCTTTCTGCTGCCGGCCATCGTTGCCGTTCTTGTCGGCGGCACGCCTTTGACGGGCGGTGTGGGCGGTGTGGTCAATACGGTGATCGGCACGCTCATCGTCGCCGTCATCCGCGCCTCGATGCTCTATTTCGAGATTGATGCGACACGCCAGCAGATCGTGTTTGGCATCGTGCTGATCGTCGCCATCGCACTGACCATCGACCGCGCCAAGCTGCGCACGGTAAAGTGAGGGATGGCGATGAGCACCATGCGCGCTGCCGTCCTGACCACACCGAAGCGTTTTGAACTGCGCGATGTCCCTGTGCCAGCCGTCGGGCCGGAGGATGTCCTCGTGCGGGTGACGCGCACGGGTATCTGCGGCACGGATATTCATATCTTCAATGGTCACTACGCCTCTGACAAATTGCCGCTCATACCGGGGCATGAGTTCTGCGGGACGATCGCGAAGTGTGGCAGCAATGTTCGTCATCTCGCGGTCGGTACGCGTGTCGTCGTCGACATCAATATCGGCTGCGGCACCTGCTTCTGGTGCCGTCGCAACGAGGTGCTGAATTGTGCCGAAGTCACGCAGGTCGGTATCGGCCGGGATGGTGCCTTCGCCGAATTCGTCGCCGTGCCCGCGCGCCTCGCAATTCCGGTCGATGGCGCTATTTCCGACGAGGTTCTGGCTCTCACGGAGCCGGTTGCCTGCGTCGTTCGGGCCGCGCGCAAGGCGGGGGTCGCCTTCGGCCAGTCCGTCGTCATCTTCGGTGCCGGGCCGATCGGTAACCTGCATGTGCAGATGATGCGGCTTGTCGGAGCCGCCCCCATCATCGTCGCGGATCTCTCGGCCGATCGTTGCCGCATGGCGCTCGAAGCCGGCGCGGATGCCGCCGTCTCCGATCCTGCAGAACTGAAGGCGACCGTACTTCGGATGACCGGTGGACGCGGTGCGGATGTCGTCATCGAAAGCGTCGGCAATCGAAAACTCTATGAGCAGGCTTTCGATCTGGCGCGCCGTGGCGGACATGTCGCCTTTTTCGGCATCACGCCGCCGGGCGAAACCGTCCCCGTCGATATCCTCCGCACGGTTCTGGAAGAGGGCAGCCTCAAGGGGTCCGTCGCCGGCATGGGGGAGGATATGCACGATGCGCTGACCCTTCTGTCGCACGGCCGTTTCCATACGAATGATTTTACCAAGGCGAGCTATTCCCTGGACAGGATCCAGGAGGCGTTCGAAACCCTCGGCGAACGGCCGCGGGACCTGAAGACACAGATCGCCATCGCGGCGTAAGACCTATCGAAGTGGAGCTATTTCATGGACCAGAAAAACCAGTTTCTTTCTGCCCCGACCGCGGCACGCACCTTCGGCTTTTTTGTCGATGGGCAATGGAAGGACGGCGCGGAGCACTTCGAACGCACGTCGCCCGGACACGGCACGGCGGTCACGCGGACGGTTCGCTGCACGGTCGATGATCTGAATGCCGCCGTCGCCGCCGCACGCCGGGCTTTCGAAGATCGCCGCTGGGCCGGCCTTTCGGGCGCGGCACGCGGCAGCGTTCTGCTGCGGGTCGCTGAAATCCTGCGCCGTCGCCGCGACGAGATCGCCTATTGGGAAGCCCTGGAAAACGGCAAGCCGATTTCCCAGGCGCGTGGCGAGATCGATCATTGCATTGCCTGCTTCGAAGTCGGCGCCGGTGCCGCCCGCATGCTGCATGGCGACAGCTTCAATTCGCTCGGCGACGATCTCTTCGGCATGGTGCTGCGCGAGCCGATCGGCGTCGTTGGCCTCATCACGCCGTGGAATTTCCCGTTCCTGATCCTCTGCGAGCGCGTACCCTTCATTCTGGCATCGGGCTGCACGATGGTCGTGAAGCCCTCGGAGGTCACCGCTGCAACGACGCTGCTGCTTGCCGAAGTGCTGGCCGAGGCGGGTCTGCCGTCCGGCGTCTACAACGTCGTCACCGGTTCCGGCCGTACGATCGGCCAGGCGCTGTCCGAGCATCTCGACGTCGATATGCTCTCTTTCACCGGCTCGACGGCCGTCGGCCGTTCCTGCGTTCACGCCGCCGCCGATAGCAACTTCAAGAAGCTCGGCCTGGAGTTGGGCGGCAAGAACCCGATCATCGTCTTCGCCGACTCCGATCTCGAAGACGCCGCCGATGGCGCGGCCTTCGGGATAAGCTTCAACACCGGACAGTGCTGCGTCTCGTCTTCGCGCCTGATTGTCGAGCGTTCCGTCGCTGTGGAATTCGAGAAACTGCTTGTCGAGAAGATGAAGAAGATCCGCGTCGGCGATCCGCTCGATGAGCGCACGCAGGTCGGCGCCATTACCACCGAAGCGCAGAATGCGACGATCCTCGACTATATCGAAAAGGGCAAGGCGGCCGGTGCCAAGCTGCTGACCGGCGGCGAGGTGATCGATCTCGGCCGCGGCCAATACATCGCGCCGACGCTCTTTTCCGGCGTCTCTCGCGACATGGCGATTGCCCGCGACGAGATTTTCGGCCCCGTTCTGTGCTCCATGCATTTCGATACGGTGGAAGAAGCCATCCAGCTTGCGAACGATACCGTTTATGGGCTTGCCGCGAGCGTCTGGACGAAGAATATCGACAAGGCGCTGACGGTCAGCCGCCGTGTGCGTGCCGGACGCTTCTGGGTCAACACGATCATGGCTGGTGGCCCCGAAATGCCGCTCGGGGGCTTCAAGCAGTCCGGCTGGGGCCGCGAGGCCGGTATTTACGGGGTGGAGGAGTATACGCAGGTGAAGTCCGTTCATGTCGAAATCGGCAAGCGCACGCATTGGATCGCATGATGGCCACGGGGTATGATTATGTGATCGTTGGCGGCGGCAGCGCGGGCTGTGTGCTGGCGGCGCGGCTTTCGGAAAATCCATCCGTTCGGGTCTGCCTCATCGAGGCGGGCGGGCGTGACACGAATCCACTGATCCACATGCCCGTCGGCTTCGCCAAGATGACGACGGGGCCGCTCACCTGGGGTCTTAAGACCGCGCCCCAGAAGCATGCGAACAACCGTGAGATCCTGTACGCGCAGGCCAAGGTGCTCGGCGGCGGCTCGTCGATCAATGCCGAGGTTTTTACCCGCGGCGTTCCCGGTGACTATGACCGCTGGGTGGAAGAGGGCGCCGAAGGCTGGGGCTTCAAGGACATCCACAAGTATTTCCTGCGCTCGGAAGGCAATTCGATCCTTTCCGGCACCTGGCATGGAACGGATGGTCCGCTCGGCGTTTCGAACATTCCCGAACCACAGCGTATGACGCGCGCCTTCGTGCAGAGCTGCCAGGAGGCCGGGATTCCCTACAACCCGGATTTCAACGGTCCGGTGCAGGAGGGGGCGGGCGTCTATCAGACGACCACGCGCAACAACCGGCGTTGCTCGGCGGCCGTCGGCTATCTGCGGCCGGCGTTGAAACGTCCAAACCTGACTGTCGTCACCGGTGCGCTTGTCCTGCGTGTGGTTTTCGAAGGGCGTCGTGCCGTTGGTGTTGAATATGAAGCCGGCGGCAGCCGTACGGTGGCGCGGGCGGACAGCGAAGTGCTTCTCACCTCAGGCGCTATTGGTACGCCGAAGCTGATGATGCTCTCGGGCGTTGGGCCGGCGGATCATCTGCGCGGCCAAGGCATCGATGTCGTGCAGGATATGGCTGGCGTCGGGCAGAACCTGCAGGACCACTTTGGTGTCGATATCGTCGCAGAGCTGAAGAACCACGACAGCCTGGACAAGTACAACAAGCTGCACTGGTCGATCTGGGCGGGCATTCAATATACCCTTTTCAATTCCGGCCCCATCACGTCGAACGTCGTTGAGGGCGGTGCGTTCTGGTATGGCGACAAGGCAAACTCGACGCCCGATCTGCAATTCCATTTCCTCGCAGGTGCAGGCGCTGAGGCCGGCGTTCCCGGTGTGCCGAAGGGGTCTTCCGGCATCACGCTCAACTCCTACACGCTGCGGCCGAAATCGCGTGGAACGGTTAGCCTTCGCTCGGCCGATCCGAGCGCCCTGCCGATCGTTGATCCGAATTTCCTTGCGGACCCGGACGATGTAAAAATCTCGGTCGAGGGCGTGAAGATCAGCCAGGAGATTTTCGCGCAGCCGTCGCTGCAAAAATATATCAAGACATTGCATTTCCCGGACCGCAATGTGCGGACGGAAGCGGACTATGTGGCCTATGCGCGCCAGTACGGCCGCACCTCCTATCATCCGACCTGCACCTGCAAGATGGGCCGCGACGAGATGTCAGTGGTCGATCCGCAACTGCGTGTGCACGGCCTTGACGGCATCCGCATCTGCGACAGCTCCACCATGCCGAGCCTTGTCGGCTCCAACACCAATGCGGCGACGATCATGATCGGGGAAAAGGCCTCGGACATGATCCGCGGCAACGCCTGATTGTGCCCGCTGGCCTGCACGTGAAAGGGCGGCCTTGCGGCCGCCCTTTTGCGTTAATCCCATTCGGGAACCCAGGGGAGCTGCCCTGGCTTGATGATCCGGTAGCCGGTGGTGTTCAGAGCATCGATTCTGTCCATGTCGATCGATGACAGCGTGAAATCCATGATGTCGAAATTCGCTTTGATGTTTTCCTGTTTCGTCGACATCGTGTTCAGCGGCACACCCTTTTGAAGGATCCAGCGCAGGACGATCTGCGCGGCCGACTTGCCATATATTTTGCCGATTTCGGCGAAAAGGCCGTGCTTGAACACTTCGCCGCGGGCAATCGAAGCATAGGACGACAGCGGAATGCCGGTCTCCGATGCGGCGGCAAGCAGTTTCCGCTGGTCGACGAGAGGGTGGAACTCGACCTGGTTGGTGACGAGCGGCCCATCGATCACATTGCGTGCCACATGCATCATACGCGCCGTGTAGTTCGACACGCCGATGGTGTCCGCGAGGCCCCGATCCCTCGCAGCCTGTAGCAGGCGCAAGGATGGCGCCACGTCTCCCCCGACGGGCGGCCAATGCAGCAGAAGCGCATCGACGCGGTCGATCTGCAGCGCTTTCAGGCTGGCCTCGACCGACGGCAGGAATTTCTCTTCCGAATAGTTGTCCGGATGCACCTTCGTCGTGATGCACAGTTCTTCGCGTGCAACACCGCAGGCTGCGAGGGCAGTGCCCGTCTCGGCCTCGTTGCCGTACATCTGTGCCGTATCGAAAGCCCGATAGCCGGCATCGATCGCAGCGTCGATGGCCTTGCGGAGCTCCTCTCCTTTCAATGGATAGGTGCCGAAACCACGCTGAAAACCCTTCTGGAAATAGATGTTCATGCCTCCTCCTTTGTGGACCGATCTGGTCCCATTCCGGTTCTCATCCAGCACGAAAATCTCGCTTGCCGGATTGCCTCATCTGCGATTAATCTATAACTAGTTAGTTACTTAAGGCAATCGGTAACGGAGATTTCGGCGATGAAGAAGGTGAAGACTGCGCAGGAGGCTGTCCGGCTTGTCAGGGATGGGGCGGTCGTTGCTGTGAATTCTTCTTCCGGCCTTTGCTGCCCCGACGCCGTGCTGAAGGCACTGGGTGAGCGCTTCGATAACGAAGGTCATCCGCGTGGCCTGACCTCCATCCATCCGATTGCCGCCGGCGACTTTTTCGGCACGCGCGGTGTGGATCACATCGCCAAGCCCGGCATGCTGGTGAAGATCATTGGGGGTTCCTATCCTTCCGGCCCGAGCAATGCCGAGCCGCCGCTCATCTGGCAGATGATCCTCAAGGAGGAGCTGGCCGCCTGGAACGTGCCGTCTGGCATCGTATTCGACATGCTGCGCGAAGGGGCGGCTAAGCGGCCGGGCGTGCTGACGAAGGTCGGCATGGAAACGTTCGTCGATCCCGATCAGGACGGTTGCGCGATGAACGCCAGCGCGCGTGCCGCTCCGCTTGTCAAGCGCATTGCCTTCGAAGGCGAGGACTGGCTGCATTTTCCGGCGATCCGTCCCGATGTCGCGATCATCCGCGCAACGACCGCAGACGAAAAGGGCAATCTCACCTTCGAACAGGAAGGCGCGACGCTCGGCGCGATGGAAATGGCGCTCGCGGCGCGCAACTCCGGCGGCATCGTTATCGCGCAGGTCAAGCGCGTGGCGGCAAGCGGCACGTTGCGTCCGCATGATGTTCGCGTCCCCGGTATTCTCGTCGATGTGATCGTCGAAGCGCCCGACCAGCTGCAGACGACAGCGACGCCTTATGATCCTGCAATCTCGGGTGAACTCTTCCGCCCGCTCGAAACGTTCCGCCTCCCGGAACTCGATGTGGGCAAGGTCATCGCGCGTCGTGTGGCGCAGGAACTGAAGGATGGCTGGGCCGTCAATATCGGCTTCGGCATTTCTGCCAATGTGCCGCGTATCCTGATCGAGGAGGGACTGCACGGCAAGGTCACCTGGGTGATAGAGCAGGGCGCTGTGGGTGGCGTGCCACTTCTCGATTTCAAGTTTGGCTGCGCCTCCAACGCTGAAGCATTCGTCGCCTCGCCCCACCAGTTCTGTTATTTTCAGGCGGGCGGCTTTGATTGCTCGCTTCTGTCCTTCCTCGAAATCGATGCCGAAGGTTCGGTCAATGTCAGCCGCCTCGCGGCAACGCCGCACCGCACGGCGGGAGCCGGCGGCTTCGTCGACATCACCTCACGCGCGAAAAAGATCGTCTTCTCGGGTAATTTCAATGCCGGCGCGAAGATGCATATCGAGGATGGCCGTCTGGTGATCGACAAGGAAGGTCGTATTGCCAAATTCGTGTCGAAGGTCGATCAGGTCAGCTTTTCCGGCAGGCGCGCACGTGCGCAGGGGCAGGAGATCACCTATGTCACCGAACGTTGCGTGATCGAGCTCGATACGGATGGGCTGATCGTTACCGAGATCGCTCCGGGTCTTGATCTCCAGCGCGATGTTCTCAATCAGGCAGCAACCCCGTTGCGGGTTTCGACGTCGCTCAAGGTGATGGACGATGCGCTGTTTCGTGCGCAGCCCATGGGGCTGGTGCTGTGAGCGATCCGCGTGTCGATCTTTCCGTGGAGGACCATGTCGCAAGGATTACTCTGCGCCGTCCGGAAAAGCTGAATGCGATCGACGAGGAGATGATCGACGCGCTGCTGAAGGCGTGCCGGATCATCGAACGCTCGGATGCACGGGTCGCAATTTTTGCGGGCGAGGGCGGCGAGTCCTTCTGTGCGGGCGGTGATATCGAAGCGTGGAGCAGCCTCGACGCTGAAACGTTTTCGCGCCGCTGGTTACGTGACGGGCATGGTGCCTTTGACGCACTGGCACGCCTTACCGTGCCGCTGATCGTGGTGCTGAATGGGCACGCGCTCGGTGGCGGATTGGAGCTTGCCGCCTGTGCAGACCTGCGCATCGCCGAGTCGCATGTGAAGATCGGCCAGCCCGAGCCGGGCCTCGGTATCATTCCCGGCTGGTCCGGCACGCAACGCGCATCACGCCGCTTTGGCGCGCAGCTTGTTCGCCGCATGGCGCTTTTCGGCGAGGTCTATGCGGCGCAGGAGGCGCTTGCGCTCGGTCTCGTCGATCAGGTCGTGGCGACGGGCGAGGGGGCTGCTGCTGCTGAGGCCGCCGCGGCGCGTGTGTTGAGACGCTCGCCGCGCGCGACAGAACTGACCAAGATGCTGATCAATGCCGCAGAAGGCGAGGAGAGCGAACGGGTCGTGGAGGCCCTGGCCGGCGCCGTGGCGGCAGCGTCCGACGATCTGACAGAAGGACTTGCTGCCTATCGGCAGAAGCGGCCTGCCCGTTTTGGCAAGTAGCTTCCAGCGATCCGAAATCCAAATCCTTGCGGCTACACTGAAATTTCGGGGCAATTGCGCCCCGCTGGAAGCCCGCCTCGCTCTCGCAACGCGGGCTGATGTCTATTTACACCGGAACAGGTGCATCCTCGCGCAACAGCCCCTTCTTCTTGAGGTCCGCCCAGAAGTCGGCTGGGATTGCGTGGGAGAACCAAGCGAGATTCTGGTCGAGCTGCTCGATTGTACGCGTGCCCGCCATGAAGGACGGCACGGCGGGATGAGCGACGACGAATTGCAGCGCTGCTGCGGCAAGCGGCACGCCATGCGCCGCGCATACGGCTTCGATCTTCGCGACCTTTTCCATGATCTCGCGGGGTGCGGGTGCATAATTGTACTTCGCGCCGTCCTTTGCCCCCGTAGCAAGAATACCCGAGTTGAAGCCGCCGCCGACAACGACTGCCGCACCACGTGCTTCGCAGAGCGGAAGAAAGGCGTCCAGCGCTTCCTGTTCGAGCAGGGTATAGCGGCCAGCCAGCAGGAAGCAGTCGAAATCGTGGCGTAGAAGCGCTTTATGGCAGACCTGCCATTCGTTGACGCCGACACCGATTGCCTTCACAACCTTCTCCGAGCGGAGCCGCTCCAGCGCCCGCCAGGCGCCGTCCATGGCCTGCTCAAAAACATCCGGCTGCTCGCTCCCGCGCGTGAAAACGTCGATGTCGTGGATGAAGCACATATCCATCCGCTCCAGTCCCAGCCGCTGCAGGCTGTCCTCGAAGGCGCGCATGGTGCCATCGTAGCTGTAGTCGAAATGCATGGTGAAGGGGGCGGCATTCGTCCACGGCGCGAAGTTGATCGTGTCACGGCGCGCCGGACGCAGCAGGCGTCCAACCTTGGAGGCGAGCACGAAATCGTCCCGGTTCTTCCAGCGGAGAGCATGGCTTGTCCGCAGTTCGGCAAGGCCGTGGCCGTACATTGGGGCGGTGTCGAAGAACCGCACGCCAGCTTCCCAGGCGCGCGCGAACATTTCCTGAGAGGTCACCTCGTCGATCTCGCGAAAAATGTTGCCGAGCGGCGCCGTGCCAAAGCCGAAGGCGGTGATCTCAAGGTCTGTCCGGCCAAATTTCCGCTTTTCTCCAGGGTGCATGTCTTCCTCCTTAAGTAACTGAATAGTGAATAATATGCACAGCCTCAAAGGGCTGTGCAAGCAGTGACATTCAGCCCGCGTGAATTTTTCCGTCTTGACGTTCTCCATTGGTCGAATGTATGTAACTAGATAGTTACTAGTTGCGAGACGAGGCAAATGTATCTCACCGAAACGCAGGAGCAGGTGCGCGAGATGGCGCGCGCCTTTGCCGACGAAACGATCCGTCCTTTGGCCGAGGAACTTGACCGGGAAGAGCGCTTTCCCGCCGAGCTTTATGACGAAATGGCGAAGCTCGGTCTTTTCGGGATCGGCGTGCCGGAAGCCCTTGGCGGGCCTGGCTTCGATACGCTGACCTACGCGCTCGTGATGGAGGAATTGAGCCGCGGCTATGCCTCTGTCGCCGACCAGTGCGGACTGATCGAGCTGATATCGAGCCTCCTGGTGCGCCACGGCACGGAAAGCCAGCAGGCGCTGCTGCCCGAAATTCTCGGCATGCGCTCAAAGGTTGCCTACTGCATCACGGAGCCCGAAGCCGGCACGGATGTTTCCGGCATTCGCACCACCGCGGAGCGTGACGGAAACGGTTGGCGGCTGAACGGTGGCAAGATCTGGATTCACAACGCGCCGGTGGCCGACTACGGTTTCGTTCTGGCTCGGACCGACAAGGATGCCGGCAACCGCGGCATGTCGATTTTCATCGTCGATTTGCATGCTGACGGTGTCGAAAAGGGGCCGAAGGAACACAAGATGGGCCAGCGCGCGAGCCAGGTAGGCGCGCTGAACTTCTCGGATGTTCGCCTGTCGGCCGATGCCTTGCTCGGCACGGAGGGCCGTGGCTTCCACATGATGATGTCGGTGCTCGACAAGGGGCGTGTCGGTATTGCCTCGCTTGCTGTCGGCATCGCGCAGGCCGGTCTTGAGGCCGCGCTCGATTATGCCGGCACGCGCAAGCAATTCGGCAAGGCGATCTCCGATTTTCAGGGTGTGCAGTGGCTTCTCGCCGACATGGCGAAGGACATCGAGGCCGCGCGCCTGCTGGTCCATTCCGCGGCATCGAAGATCGACAGCGGTGCGGATGCGACGAAAGCCTGCTCCATCGCGAAGTGCTTTGCAGGCGATATGGCCGTGCAGCGCACCGCAGATGCCGTGCAGGTCTTTGGCGGCTCGGGCTACATCCGCGGCTTCGAGGTGGAGCGTCTTTACCGTGATGCGAAGATCACGCAGATCTATGAAGGCACGAACCAGATCCAGCGCATGATCATCGCGCGCGAACTCCTGAAGAAGGGGGCAAGGGCATGAGCGCGTCAGACGCTCGGCCGGTTGCACTGGTCACCGGCTCGTCCCGCGGTATCGGTCTTGCCGTTGCCGAAGCGCTTGCGCGCGAAGGATTTGCGATTGCCATAAATGGGCCGGTCGAAGACGCCGAGCTTACAGCTGCCGTAGCGCGCATCGCCGCCTATGATGTTCCGGTCGCTGCTGCCGCATTCGACGTCTCGGCGATCGGCGGCCACGATTCGGCACTCGATGCGATCGAGCAAAAACTCGGTCCACTCACCACGCTGGTCAACAATGCCGGCGTCGGTGTGCTCAGACGCGGCGATATGCTTGAGGTCTCGGAGGAAAGCTGGGACCGCTGCTTTTCCGTCAACACGAAAGCCATGTTCTTCCTGAGCCAGGCCTTCGCGCGCCGCGTGATTGCGCCTCCTCGCTCCTCCCACTTCCATTCGATCGTCAACGTCACCTCGTCGAACGCCGTTGCGGTCGCAGAACAGCGCGCTGAATATTGCGCCTCGAAGGCCGCCGCCTCGATGGTGTCCAAGACACTTGCCGTTCGGCTCGGGCGGGAGAACATCGCCGTCTATGATGTCCAGCCCGGCCTGATCGCGACCGAAATGACGGCCCCCGTCATCGAGGCCTACCGCGAGCGCGCCGCCCTGGGTCTCACGCTCTTCCCGCGCGTCGGGGAGCCGGCCGAAGTCGGTACGCTGATCGCGTCGCTTGCCACCGGGCGGCTTCCCTACACCACCGGACTGTCTATCCCGGCCGATGCCGGCATGCTCGTTCCGCGCTTCTGAGGTCCTTCGCCATGAAAATCGCTCTTCCCGACGCCGCCGGTCGCTACGCCGATTATGTCCTGACCGGCACGCCGATTGCGGCCGCAACGCTTGGCAAAAACCCGGCGCGCGTCGTTTATTCCGCCGCCCATGTCGTCGCCGACCCCTTTACCGCGAACGACCCCTCGGGCCGCGCGACGGTGGACTGGGCAAAGACGATGGAGTTTCGCCGCTACCTCGCGGGGCTTGGCCTTGGCATTGCCGAGGCGATGGACACGGCCCAGCGCGGCATGGGGCTCGACTGGCCGGGTGCGCTGGAGCTGATCCGCCGCACGCGCGAAGAGCTTCCGGATGCCCTCGTCGCCAATGGCTGCGGCACGGATCATCTCGACCCATCAACAGTGAAATGCCTGGATGACGTGCGCCGCGCCTATCTGGAGCAGGCCGAGGCCATCCAGAAACTCGGCGGCCGCCTGATCCTCATGGCCTCGCGCGCGCTGGTGCGGGTTGCGAAGGGTCCGCAAGACTATCTCAAGGTCTATTCCGATGTGCTCGCCGCCTGTGACGAACCGGTAATCCTGCACTGGCTTGGAGATATGTTCGACCCGCAGCTCGCTGGTTACTGGGGCGACACGGCGTTTGAGCCCGCCATGCAGACGGCCCTTGCCGTCATCGAAGCGAACGCGGGCAAGGTCGATGGCATCAAGATTTCCCTGCTAGACAAGGAGAAGGAGATCGCGATGCGCCGCCGGCTTCCGGCCGGCGTCAAAATGTATACGGGGGACGACTTCAACTATCCTGAACTCATCGAAGGCGACAGCGAAGGGTTTTCGCATGCGCTGCTCGGCATCTTCGACCCGCTCGCACCCGCCGCGGCCCATGCGGTCGAACGGTTGGGCGAGGGCGACAAGGCAGGCTTCCGCGCGACACTCGATCCAACAGTACCGCTTGCCCGCCTGATTTTCCGCGCGCCTACGCAATACTACAAGACGGGCGTCGTCTTCCTCGCCTGGCTGAACGGCTTCCAGGATCATTTCGTGATGCTGAACGGCGCCCAGGCCATGCGGCCGCTGCCCTATTTTGTCGAGGTTTTCCGCCTCGCTGATCAATGCGGGCTCCTGCGTGATCCGGAACGTGCGATCACGCGCATGAAGAAGCTGCTCGCCGTCTATGGCGCGTGACGATGCGTGATTTTTTACACGACCATTCGGCGCTCGCGCTCAACACCGCCAGCCTAGGCCATAATCTCGAAGGCCATGGCGCCGAATGGGAACCGGAGCGTGTCATCGACGCTTGCGCAGCGCGCGGTTTTGGCTCGATCGTCTTCTGGCGTCGGGAGATCGGTTCGCGCGCCTTGGAGATCGGTGATCGTGCACGCAAGGCGGGTCTTTCCGTCGCGGGCCTTTGCCGCACACCGTTTCTGGTCGGATCGGATGCCGTTGATAAAGCAGCTGTTCTCGATGAGGCGAAAGCCGCTATCGAGATGGCTGCCGGCCTCGGAGCCGCCGTGTTGACGATCGTGGTGGGCGGCGTGCATCCGGGCAGCAAGGGCACGGCAGAGAGCCTGAAGATTGTGGCGGACCGCGTCGCCGACCTCGCGCCCTATGCGGCGGGGCGCAATGTCAAACTGGCGCTGGAACCCCTCAATCCCGTCTATGCCGGCAACCGTTCCTGCCTGACAACGGTGCGGGATGCCCTGGATATCTGCGACACGGTCGAAGCGCCCAACCTTGGCATCGCCGTCGATGTCTATCATGTCTGGTGGGACAGTGATTTGGACGCGCAGTTGCGGCGTGCCGGCAAGGACAGGATTTTCGGCTATCATCTCTGCGATTGGCTTGCCGACACGCGTGACGTGCTGCTGGACCGCGGCATGATGGGCGATGGTGTCGCGGATCTCAAGGCGATCCGCGCGAGCGTCGAAGGCGCAGGGTATGCCGGCCCCTGCGAGGTCGAGATTTTTTCCGCAAACAACTGGTGGAGGCGCGATCCCGGCGAGGTTCTCGACGTGATGGTCGATCGTTTTCGCACCCTCTGCTGACGACAAGGAGAATTTTATGAAACTGCTCGTACCGATCAAGCGTGTCGTCGACTACAACGTAAAGATCCGCGTGAAGTCGGATGGTTCGGGTGTCGAACTTGCGAATGTGAAGATGTCGATGAACCCGTTCGACGAGATCTCGGTCGAGGAAGC
>NZ_JALJCJ010000005.1 GCF_022899935.1 Shinella curvata | reverse complement strand
TTCATCGGCTCGCCGCGCATGAACTTCGTCAAGGGCGAGGCGGCCAAGCCGTACAATGCGCCCACCGTCGGCATCCGGCCGGAGCACATAAAACTCTCGAAGGAGACCGGCAGCTGGAAGGGCGTGGTCGGCGTCGCCGAACATCTCGGCTCCGACACGTTCCTGCACGTCAATGTCGACGGCATCGGCATGCTCACCGTCCGCGCCGACGGCGACTTCCCCGTCACCCACGGCGATACCGTATGGCTCACGCCAGACGCAACACGCATCCATAGATTCGATGACAACGGATTGGCTGTGCGCGGTTGAAGCGCACGAAGCGCGGCCTTGTGCGGGCCGCGCCTGGCGGGGTCAAGCGAGGTATCTGCCTACGGCTGCCAATGGAGCGTCGGCGCGGTTAAGCTGCAGGCGCCTTACATCAGCATCAGCTTGTCGTTCAACGCCATCCAGCCGGCGGGCTCCCTGATCAGGGCGGCAGTGTCGTGTTTGCCGAAGATGCGGGTGAAGCTGCGTTTGGTGAAGATTTCGTAGAACATCGCCGAGGCGGGGCCGACGGGACCGTTGCGCCCGCCGAAGGCGCCGGCGATCACGGTTTCCTGGTAGGCGCGCCAATGCACCTCCATTGCGGTGCGGGCGACGAGCTTGCTGAGCGTGACCTTGATGCCGAGTTTCGCGACCGTCGTGGCGACGCTCGTGGCAAGGCCGACGGCGGGGATCGGAATGGCGGCGCCGGCGAGGCCCACGCCGCGAACGCCGATCTTGGCGACCTTGGCCTTCAGCATGGCATCGACCCAGCGGGTCACCGTCTCGCTCTTCTTGAAGCCCTTGCCGGCGGCCTTGATGCCAACGAGGTGGGCGGCGGTGGTGCCGACGGCGCTGCCTTCGCGAAGGATACTGCCGACATCGACAGCCGTCACGCCGGAGGCGAGACCGCCCGCGAGGCTGACGGCGCTGCCGCCAAGCCCCTTGAAGGTGCGGCCGGTAAAGTACTTGCGAGTCTTCGGCGACATGCCGTCATGACCGTTGGCAAGGAACGCCGGATTCGGGATGACCTTCTCGTCCGCGTCATCGGCGCCGTAGACTTCGCGCAGGAAGTGCACGAGGGCAATAACGCTGGATGCGGTGTCGTCCATGTCGGCGATGGATTCGACCACGCACCAGCAGACATCTTCCGCGTCGCTCTTGTCCAGAGCGCCAAAATTGATATTCGGCACGACTTTTCCTCCTCCGTGCGAGGCTTCGGGCAGCAGCCGTCCGCTCGCGGCGGCGCTACCTCATTGTTTTCACTGGATTGCGCAGGCGTCGCGTGATTCCCCTGCGACGGCGCAAGGCCCACGACAAGGCTACTGCAATGTCCCTGGGATTGACAGGGGGCAGTCGCGTTCCGGCTGCACTTTTCGTGCCTAACGCAACCGTCTGACGACCAGTACGGTGATGTCGTCGAATTGCGCGGCGCCGCCGGCAAAAGCCTGCGCCTTTGCGAGCACCGCGCCGGCCAGTTCCGCTGCCGGAAGCGTCCTGCTTGCGGAGATTTCGGCAAGGACGGCGTCGGTGCCGAATTGGGCCTGCTCGGCGTTCTGCATGTCCGAAAGACCGTCAGACGTCAGAAACAGGCAATCGCCCAGGGCAAGCATCAGATCATGGTCGTTGAAGTCGAGCCCGTCGATGACGCCGAGAGCGGGATCGGGCGGTGTCGCCACCTCGCTGACGCCGCCTGCGCCCGCCAGGACCGGATAGACATGGCCGGCATTGCAATAGGAAAGGCGCCCGGTCGACAGATCCAGGAAGGCAAGGAACAGGGTGACGAAGCGCGACTGCGGATTGTTCTTGTTGAGTTCGTCGTTGACGAGCGCGACGATTTCCGAGGGGCGCGGCACTCGGCCGGAGACGGCGTGGAACTGCAGCGTGCCGGCACGCAGCAGGCTGCGCGTGCGGGCCATGAACAGAGCCGCCGATGCGCCCTTGCCGGCGACATCGCCGATGGCAAGGGCGATGAGACCGGGCGTTACCTCGAAGACGTCATAGAGATCGCCGCCGATTTCCAGCGCCGGATCGACACTGGCGAAAATGTCGAGCACCGCCGGATCGACCGGAAAGGCGGTCGGCAGCATGGATTGCTGGCACAGCCAGGCTTCCGCAAGCTCACGTTCCAGCCGCTCTAGCTGGCGGCGGTTCAAGTCGCGCAGCAGCTTTCGCTCCAGAACCGCGCCGACGCGGGCGGCGAGCAGCGCGGGATTGAAGGGTTTGGGCAGATAATCCTCCGCGCCAAGCTCGATGCAGCGCACCACGGTTTCGATTTCCGAGGCGGCCGAGATCATCACGACTGAGGTGGTCTGAAGCCAGCCTTCATCCTTCAGCGCCTGGAGCGTATCGATACCGTTCATGCGCGGCATCATGACGTCGAGCAGGATGAGATCGAACGGTGCGTTACGGATCTTTTCGAGCGCATCAAGGCCGTCGCACGCCTGCTGGATATCGACGAGGCCCTGCCGTTTCAGGCGACGCGCCAATACGTCCCTGTTGTCCTCGACATCATCGACGATGAGGATTTTCGCCTGGGAGAAATCCAAAGAGGGCCTCATGAATGCGGTAAAAAAACAAACCCTAGAGTGTTCCCGATTACTGAGAGTTCACCGAATACTCTCGGGGAAGCAGTGCTTCGTGCGCCACGTTACGCCAGTCGCGAAACGTTGCAAGACGCTAGCGGCCGTTGATCGACATCGTGCCGGTGACGGGATCGATGGCGGTGTTGAAGATGACAGCCTCGCTGGAGGAATCCGTCTCGAGCAGCGCGTTGATCTGGAAGCGCAACACGCGTTCGATCTGGTTTTCCGGCACGATCAGCGAGACGGAAAGCTCTCGGAAACGCGGCTCGAATCGGCGGATGACCTCTTCGAGGGTCTTGCGGAACTGTTCCTGCTGGGCGGGCGAGGCGAGATGCTGGCTTTGTACCTCCTGCAGACCGTAGGAGAGGATCGACTGGCGAAGCTCGGTCAGCCGCGCGTCGTCGGACAGCCGGCCGGGCCGGGTGTTGAAGAGGATTTCGAGGTCGCGGCGCACGGATTCGTGCAGCTCCTGCATGGCACGGTCGGCGCTGCGGTCCGTCTCGATATTGTCGCCCTGCAGCAGCCGGTCGAAGAGCGGCAGGCGGGGTGGGACCTTGTTGGGGAGGCGAGCCATTGATGTCCCTTATCGTGTCCGCATGGTCTGCACTTCCGTGCGCATGCGAAAACCAGAGACGACCTGGTCGAACTGGAAATGCGGTTGGAGATGCAGCACGCAATTCATGACGCCGTGGCGACCGCTCACCTCGCTCATCTCGATGCGCGCGCCGGCAAGCGGATAACGCGCCTTCAGCTCCGGACCGGCGTCGGTGTTGCCGATCGTGTAGTTGCGCAGCCAGTCTTCCAGGTAGCGTTCCAGCTCATGCGGTGTCGTATATGCGCCGACACGGTCGCGAGCCATGATCTTCACATAATGGGCAAAGCGGCTCATGCACATGACATAGTGCAGCATGGCGGAAAGCCGGCCGTTAACTTGGGCGGGAAGCGCGCTGTCGGCGGGTGCCGCATAGAGCGATTGCGCTCCGAGGAAGACGACGGAACGGTCGAAATTCTGCGGCGTGAGCGCGATGAAGCCGAGCGCCTCCAGAATCTTCTGCTTCTTGTCGGTCAGCTCCACTTCCAGCGGGCGACGATAGGCGACGGCCTCTCCGGTCGAAAAACTGGCGACGGGAAGCTGGGCGACCACGCCGCCGGATTCGCGCTCGGTGCCGCGCGTTCCGCAGAGATCGGCAAACCAGCCCCGCTCGCGGAAGGCTCGGATGGCGATGACGCCGAAAGCGAAGGCGGCATTGCCCCAGAGCCAGGAATCGACGCCGGTGCCGCCCTCGCTGTAGCGGAAGCCGTCGAGCCGGGAGGCGCTGTCGCGATAGCGGTCGCGCAGGAGGATGCGGGGCATGGCGATGCCGAGGAAACGGCTGTCCTCGAGATCGCGCAATTGCCGCCAGCGGTGATATTCGGCGAGCTGGAAGCCGGAATCGAGCCGTTGCGCATAGGAAAGGTCGGCGAAGGTGGTGACGCCAAACAGCTCGGGTGCCGCACCCAGGATGCAGGGCGAAAAGGAGGCGGCCGCGACCTGGGCAAGGCCGGTCAGAGTACCGACATCGTCCTGGGTGCCCGTGCCGGGTGCCGGGCGGTGGCGCACGGCGTGATCGCAGAGCAGCAGGCCGTACGGCACGCCGCCGGGCATGCCATACTCTTCGTTATAGACCTTGGCGAAGAGCGTGCTCTGGTCGAACTCGATGGCACGGTCGAAATCGCGCGACAGTTCCGACCATGTGGCGTTGAAGAGTTTGACGCGAACCTTGTCGTCATTTCCCGTTTCGGAAAGCAGCAGGTCGACGCCGCGCCAGGAGGCTTCGAGGCGCTTGAAGTCCGGCTGGTGGATGATCGTGTCGATCTGGTCGCCGAGAAGAACGTCGAGGGCTGCTATGTCGCGCGTGAGAACCGAGCGGCGTGCGGCCTTGGGGCCGAACCAGAGACGGAGGCATTCTTCGGGGTCGTCGCTTGTCAGGAAGCGGTCGAGCGCATCGGTCTCGCCGTCCGCGCCGCTGCCGAGAGCGGCAGCGACAATGCGAAGCCGGAGACCGGCCTCGCGTTGTCCTGCACCATCGCCGCCGGAGGCGGAGTCCACGGCGATGGTGACATCTTCATCCATCCAAGCGTCAGCCCATCTGCGGGATGCGGGCGACGAGGCGCATGGAAGCGGTGAGTTCCTCCATCTGCAGCCATGGACGCAGGTAGGCGACGGCGTTGTAGGCGCCCGGCGAACCGGGGATTTCCTTCACCGTGACCTGGGCTTCGGCCAGCGGATACTGCGCCTTCATTTCGGCGCTCGCATCCGGATTGCCGTTGACGAAGTTGCGGATCCAGTTGTTCAGCCAGGTTTCGCAGTCGCTGACCTCGAGGAAGGAGCCGATCTTGTCGCGGCCCATGACCTTGAGATAGTGCGAGAAGCGCGAGGTGGCCATGATGTAGGGAAGGCGGGCGGAGATCGCCGCATTCGCCGTCGCATCCGGCTTGTCGTACTTCTTGGGGCGCTGCGTCGTCTGGGCACCGAAGAACACCGCATAGTCCGTGCTCTTGTAGTGGCAGAGCGGCAGGAAGCCGAGCTTGGAAAGCTCCGCTTCGCGACGGTCGGTGATGCCGATTTCCGTCGGGCACTGCTGGTCGGCATCGCCATCGTCGCTGGTGAAGGTGAAGGTCGGCAGGTTTTCCACCTTGCCGCCGCCTTCCGCACCGCGGATAGCGACGCACCAGCCGTATTTCGCGAAGGCCGAGGTCAGGCGCTCGCCCAGCGCATAGGATGCGTTCATCCAGGAAAATTCGTTCGATTTCATCTTCGATACGACGCCGTTGTCGTCGATCGGCGCTTCCTCGAACTTGAATTCCTCGATCTGCTTGCCCTGCGAACCGTAGGGTACGCGGGCCAGAACGCGCGGCATGGTGAGCGTGACGAAGCGGCTGTCGTCGCTGTCACGGAAACCGCGCCACTTGATGTATTCCGAGCTGTCGAAGATCTTTTCGAGATCGCGCGGCTTGGACAGTTCCGTGAAGTTTTCCAGGCCGAACATCTTCGGGCTTGCGGCCGAGATGAAGGGCGCGAAAGAGGCGGCGGCGACGTTCGACATGCCCTGCAGCACTTCGAGGTCTTCCGTGCCGTTGCCGAATTCGAAGTCGCCGATCAGCGCACCGTAGGGCTCGCCGCCGGGCGTGCCGAATTCGTTTTCGTAGAGCTTCTTGAAGATCTGGCTCTGGTCGAACTCGACGGCCTTCGTCAGGTCCTTGTGCAGTTCCTTCTTCGTCATGTTGAGAACGC
Source organism: Shinella curvata (assembly GCF_022899935.1). Lineage (GTDB taxonomy): Bacteria > Pseudomonadota > Alphaproteobacteria > Rhizobiales > Rhizobiaceae > Shinella > Shinella curvata. The sequence continues at coordinate 595,261 of NZ_JALJCJ010000005.1, read as the reverse complement.
GGATCTTCAGCGTGGAGCTGGTCTCCGAGTTCTTGACGAGATAGTTGAGGCCGCGCCAGGAGCCTTCCAGCTTCTGGAACTCCTCGTTGTGCATGATCGCGGTCAGCTGCTTGGAGAGCTTCTCGTCGATGGCGGCGATCGCCTTGTTGAAGGTCTGCGTCAGGTTCTTGCTGAAGGTGACGGTGCCGGAAAGGGCTTCCGACGTCAGCGTGCGCAGGAGGTCCTGGATCTCGTCCGGTTCGGCAGTCTTGGTGACCTGGATGGCCTGGTCGAGAAGGCTCAGCGAACCGGTTTCCTCGGTGGCGGCTGTACTGCTGGCTGCTTGGGTCTCGGCGCTCATATCCTTACTCCTTCTCTGCGCCAAGCTGGCCGGCGAGCGCCGTCAGCTTGTCGGTGTTCTGCAGGACTTCCTCGAGCAGGCTTTCCAGCTCTTCGGAGCGGTCGACCTTGGACATGAGGTCGCGCAGCTTGTTGCGCACGGCGAGCAGCTTGCGAAGCGGCTCGACCTGGTCGACGATCGCGCCGGGCTCGAAGTCGTCGATCGACTTGAACTTCAGCGAGACCGGAAGCAGCGATTCGTCGCCGGCCAGCGTGTTCTCGACCTTGAATTCCGCGCCGGGTGTCATGCGCTGCATGACATCGTCGAAATTGTCGCGGTCGACTTGGATGAACTTGCGGTCCCGCAAGGCCTTCTGCGGCTCATAGGGCTTGCCGGAGAAATCGCCGATCACACCGACGACGAAGGGCAGTTCCTTGCGGACCTGTGCGCCTTCGGTCTCCACGTCGTAGGTAATGTGGACGCGCGGTGCGCGCACTCTCTTCAGTTTCTGTTGAACGCTCTCTGCCATGGTGGCCCCCTCTTCAAGCGGTGGATGATGTGCAACTCGTTATCAGTAACCCTGTTCGGCCGGCTCCGGCGGCTTGATGCCCGCCGCCAGCAGGATCCGCTGCAGATGGGACGGGTCCTCGACCAGTTCCAACAGCAGTTCGGGCAGGCTCATGCGCGCTCGCCGGACGGCGTCGTCGAGCGTATAGGACATGGGCGAATGGGGCTCCGTCTTGCGGAAGTAGGCGGCGATGCGGGACAGCTCCGCCAATGCCTCTTCTCTCGACTGGTAGCCTTCGATCTTGCGCACGACGACGGTGGTGGTTTCTCCCGTCCCCGATCCGGCCGTCTCGCCCTCTTCCGCCGGACCGGATTCCTCGCTGGCTGCAGAGTAATTCGCGACGGCCAGCTTGTCAGCGGCGAAGTGGGTGATCGACCTCGATATTTCCTCCAGCAACTCCCGCAACGCCGAAACGGGCGGCGCATCCGCGCCGGCCGCCACATCGAAGGCGCTGGACATGTCCGCCAGCGCCGCCAGGGCTTCCACGATGGCCGCCTGGGTTTCGGCGAAGAACGAGGCCGGGGTATCGGCCACGCTCTCCATGAACTGCTCCATGGTCACGGCGCCGTTATCGATACGCTCCTGGCGACGGTTGTTGTCGGTGACCTTGGCGAGATCCGTCGCCTGCTCGTAGTTCCACAGCGAGAAGCTGCCCTGGGATCCCTGGGTGATCGACACGAGCCGGATCGGCTGGATGAGCGTGCCGACAGCGCCCGAACCGTTGAGACCGGCGACCGCGGAGACCTTGCCCTCCACACCATCCTCGTCGAGTTCCGGATAGCAGCTTCCCCAGAAACCGGTCACGAGGCCGGTCATCACTTTCAGCCCGTCGCGCAGACCGGCAAATCCCTCCTGGCGCAACAGCGCCTCGATCAGCCAGGCGGCGATTTCGAGATCCTTGCCATGGCCGCCGAGGATCTCACCTGCCGTATCCGCTACGGTGCCCCATTCTTCCGGCGGCGCGCCACCGATTTCGACGGTGGCGCGTTCGGCCGACCGGGCAGCGTTGCGGGCGTCCTTCGTGCGATAGTAGAGCGAGGTGGACGAACTGTCCGAGCGCGGGTCCACGCCCGAAGGTGCTTCCTCCGAGATCGGCTGGAGCAGAGCATCGACATCGATAACCTGCGGCAAAGCCATGGGTAGAGATCCCTTCTTCCCTCGCGGGGCGATCACGGGGTATCGGCTAAAGGCCGCTTCCGCCGCACGTCAAAATCAGAATGCACTCGTCTTGTTCATGCAGGCCCGGCCGCAAGTCGCTGCGCATTGTGGGCCTGCTTACTCGGGTACCGCTGTTTACGCGGGGCTGGAGTTGAATGCTTAGCCCCAAATACTTAATCGATCTTGAAGCGCATCTTGCGATTCCTTCAGGTTCCGGTTGCGCCCGTCGGCCGCTCTCCAGGTAGCCATCCGTTGCCCCCATTGGCAACGCTGACCCCCCGCACGATGGCCGTTTCGAACCGGTCGGTCAGTGTCGTCGCGTCTCCCGCCGTGATCGACAGAAGCACGGAAGCGCCCACGCCGATCGGGCCCAACCGAGGGTCCGCGTCCGCATCCGGCATGCCCTGCGGCGCAAGGCTCCCGCCCGACCAGAAGACGGCGAGTGCCGCATAGGCCGCAGCACCCGTGAAGTTGGCCGATTCGGCGCATTCCATGCAAGAGCGGCGATGGGCTTCGTCCGGCGCGTAGACCCAGGCGGCCGCGCGCTCCATGCACAAGAGTTCCAGTTCGGTCGGGGCATGCAGATTGGTCTTCGCCACCACATAGGCCCACCAGATCGCCTCGCGAATCGGCAGGGCGAAGGCCAGGAAGCGGATGGCGTCGCCAATATTCTCCGCATCGACGAGCAGCGACAGGAAACCCTGCGGCGAGAGATTGGGCAGCAGGAAAGGCCGGGCCTCGGCAGAGAGGTCCGCCCGGCCGCAGATCTCCTGCGCCGTTTCGGCCGTCACCTTGCGGAAGGCTTCCGTCTGGATCTTCACCATCTGCCCTTCGTTCTATCCAATGTCCCTGCACGACCCGCTTGCGGGCCGGGCCTAGTTGATTTTCACGATGCCGCCCTTGACGACGACCATGCCGTCGCCGGCGACGTTGACGATCGGTCCCTTGACGTCGGCCTTGGCGGAGCCCTGGATGGTCAGCGTTACGCCCTTCATGGTGATACCGGCCGGTGTCAGTTCGATCGTGCTGCTGCCGCATTTCAGCGTGATGCCCTGCATCGCCTCCAGCGTGATCTTGCCGGCACTCGCCTTGGTCGTCTGGTTTCCCTTGGTCAGGGTCAGACTGTCGTTGCCCATGGACAGCTCGACGGTCCGATTGCCCTTCTTGAGGGTCAGCCCGTCATTGCCGGTGGACAGCGTGACGGCGCGGTTGCCCGTGTCGATATCGAGCGTCTCGTTGCCCTTCTCGATCTTTTCGGTGCGGTTGCCCTTCTTGATCGTCAGGCTTTCATTGCCTTCGGTGATCGTCGTGGTGCGGTTGTTCTTGATCGTGCGCTTCTGGTCGTGGCCGACATCCAGAGTGTCGTCGTTCTCGACCTCGCGCAGAAAGTCCTTCTCGGCGTGGAAGGCTATCTTTTCCTCGCCCTTCTTGTCTTCGAAGGAGAGCTCGTTGGCGTTCGCCGTCTGGCCGGATTTGGTGCTGCGGGTCAGAAGCCCGCTCTTCGTCATGTTACCGGGCAACGCCCAGGGCGGCATGTTGTCGGCGTTGTAGACGGCACCCGTCACAAGCGGCCGGTCCGGGTCGCCGTCAAGGAACTGCACCACCACTTCCATGCCGATGCGTGGCACGAAGACCGAGCCCCAGTTGCTGCCGGCAAGCGACTGCGCCACGCGCACGAAGCAGGAGCTTTTTTCATTTTTCTTGCCGTAGCGGTCCCAGTGGAACTGGACGCGGATGCGGCCGTATTTGTCCGTATGGATCTCCTCGCCCGAGGGGCCGACCACGACGGCGGTCTGCGGTCCCTGAACGACGGGCTTGGGCATCGGCAGCGGATTACGGGCGATCCGCGATGCGGGCATGCACGTGAAACTGTTGCGATAATAGGGCTTCACCTCGGTGCCGGGCCGCGTGGTGAAATGCGCGCGGTCGATGGCCTCGTGGTGGACCTCCGTCAGCACGAGGCGCCGGTTTTCCGCGGCGACGGGATGGCCTTTCAGGGTGAAGGCATGTCCGCCGGTGAAGCTCGCGCATGTGCCGGCGCCCGTGGCGGTCTCGAAGCCGGCCTCGGCAGCGTCGATGGCGATGGCGGCGAATTGCTTGAGGCTGGCGGCCTTCACCGAGGCGCCGGGGAAGCGGTAGTGCTCCCATTTCTTGGTCGATGCGGGCGGCTGGTTCGTCTTGCGCTCGCCCTCGATATTGTTGGCGGGCTTCTCGAAATCGTAGTCCTCTATATGCCAGACGGCATCGGTGAGGCTGGCGCCGGTATCGAAGGCATGTACGCTGTCGACAGCCTCTTCCTGCGCCTGGCGATACTCGACCGTCGCCTGCAGGCCATCGGCATAGGCGGAGGCATTGTCGGCCAGCACCAGCTTGTGCTCGCCATCCTTGTGCTTGAAGAAATAGAAGATGCCCTCTTCGGCGAGGATGCGCTGGAAGAAATCGAAATCCGTCTCGCCGAACTGGACGCGATATTCCGAGGTCTCGTAGGTCGCGTTCAGCTTTTTTTCGAAAGGCACGTCGCTGTCGCCCAGCAACTGTTCGGCAATAGCGACGACGGTTTTTTCCTGAAAGACCTTGTGGTCGGAAGTGCGCTGCAGGAGCCAGAGGCTCGGCGAGATCGTCAGCGTGTAGAGCCGATGGTCGTTGCGTGTGAAGGCGCCGGCCGAAAAGGACGTGACGATGCCGTTGACGAAACGACGCTTGCCACCGGGCCTTGCAAGCGACAGCGTCACGCTCTTGCCGAGCAGCGTCTTCGGATCGATTGTGGTGCGAGGGGAAAGGGCGCTGACCGTGAAGGAAAAGAGGCTGGAAATGCCTTCGGTGCCGCGGGCTTCGGTCGCGACGAAGGCGTTTTCCCCGAGCGGTGTCTCGAGGGTGATCCAGCGGTCCTCTTGAACTAGGGTCGTCGCCATAGGGGATTATTGCCCGATGGATGCGCGTCGGGCACGCATCGCCGTAGGAATGCTGTCGAAATCGGAGCACGGCCGCGGCATCTGGCGGCGGCCGTGCCCTGAAGGGGCCTGAAGCGGGCGATCAGCCGCTCTTCGTCGTGGTGAGGTCGTAGTTGACCGTAACCGGCGTGCCGCCCTTGTTCTTGTCATCATAGGGGATGAACTTGAACTCGAGCTTGGTGAAGTTGATCGAGATCGATTCCGTCGGACGGTCGCCGCCCGACGAGACGCTGTAGCCCGAGATGAGGGCGTTGGTCAGCACGTATTCGACATAGGTGTTGCCCGGATTGCCGGTGCTGACGAGGTGGATTTCCACCTTCTTGCCGGCGGTACCCGTCACCGATTCCGTGAACAGCTTCGGCGAGGCGCCGTCGAGCTGCTTCGTCACGACGACTTCGCTGATGTTCGGTTCGCTCGCTTCGCGGTTCGCGGTCGAGCCGGCCGGCGTGGAAATGCCGCGGCCGGTGCCGAACGACAGCGATGTGATGTCGATCCACTTCTTGTGGGTATCGTGTGTCGCTTCCCCGTCGATGCCTTCGTATTTCAGATAGATTGCCATTGTGCGCTCCCTTCGTATTCGGATTGAGATCGATCGATATGTCCGGGGCGGCATGCGGCCGCCCGGTATGCCTTACTTCGCTGCCGCCAGTTCCGCCGGCTGTTCCGGTTGCACCACCGTACCATCCGAGGGTTGCGCGTGGAATTCGAATTGACCGTTCTCGTCGAGAACGGCTTTCAGACCGCCGACCTGCCCGCCCTCCGCCATGACGGCGAGCACGTGGGAGGAAAGGCGCGGCAGAAGCCCACGCGAAAGAATATATTCGATGTTGCGCGCACCGCTTTCCACCTCGGTGCAACGGCTGGCGATCGCCTCGACGAGCGAGTCGTCCCAGGACAGCGTCGCGCTGTAGTTTTCCGCAAAACGCTTGCGGATGCGGCCGAGCTGAAGTGCGACGATCTTGCGGATGACGTCGTCGGCAAGCGGAAAATAGGGTACGACCGAGCAGCGGCCGAGGAAGGCCGGCTTGAAGCTCTTCAGGAGTTCCGGCCGGATGGCCTCCGTCAGCTCCGTCACGTCAGGGCGCTTGTCCGGATCGGCATAGAGCTTGTGGATGAGATCGGTACCGGCATTCGAGGTCATGATGATGACCGTGTTCTTGAAGTCGATGTCGCGGCCTTCGCCGTCGCGCAGCATGCCCTTGTCGAACACCTGGTAGAACACGTCCTGCACGCCCGGATGGGCCTTTTCCATCTCGTCGAACAGAATGACCGAATAGGGGCGCCGCCGTACGGCCTCCGTCAGCACACCACCCTCGCCATAACCGACATAACCGGGAGGCGAGCCGACGAGCATCGAGACCTTATGCTCTTCCTTGAATTCCGACATGTTGATGACGGTGAGGTTCTGTTCGCCCCCATAGAGCAGATCCGCCAGCGCCAGGGCCGTTTCGGTCTTGCCGACACCCGACGTGCCAACCATCAGGAAGACGCCGATGGGCTTGCGCGGGTCGAGCAGTTTCGCACGCGAGGTGCGGATCGTCTCGGCGATGGCTTCCAGCGCATGCGACTGGCCGATCACGCGCTCGCGCAGCTTGTCGTTGAGGCCGAGGATCGTCTTGATCTCGTTGGAGACCATCCGGCCGACGGGGATGCCCGTCCAGTTGCCGACGACTTCGGCGATTGCCTGGCTGTCGACGGTCACCCGCATCAGCGGGTTTTCCCCCTGGAGCGCTTCCAGTTCGCCGTTGAGGGTGGAAAGCTCCGCCTTCATCTCCTCGGCACTTTTGTCCGCTGGCGTATCGTCCGGTGCGGTCAGGGCATCGTGCAGGCCGCGAATGCGGGAGACGAGATCCTGCTCGCGCTTCCACTGATCCTCGAGTTTTTCAAGCTCTTCGGCAACGCGCACACGCTCGTCGTTGAGATCGGCGATGCGGGTCTTGTGATCGGTGCCGATCCTGGTTTCGCGGGCGAGCACGCCCAGATCGACGTCGATCATGTCGAGCCGGCGGCGGCGGTCTTCAACAGCGGCCGGAATGGCGTTGCTGGCGATGGCGACGCGGCCGCAGGCCGTGTCGAGCAGGCTCACGGCCTTATCAGGCAATTGGCGGCTTGGAATGTAGCGGCGGGAAAGGCGCACGGCGTCTTCCACGGCTTCCGCCAGAACGCGCACGCCATGATGGCGCTCGAGCGTGGGAATGAGGCCGCGCATCATGGCGATGGCCGCCTCGTCGCCGGGCTCCTCCACCTTCACCACCTGGAAGCGGCGGGTCAGCGCCGGGTCGCGTTCGAAGTATTTTTTGTATTCGGCCCAGGTCGTGGCGGCGATGGTGCGCATCTCGCCGCGCGCCAGAGCGGGCTTCAACAGGTTTGCGGCGTCGTTCTGGCCGGCGGCGCCACCGGCGCCGATCAGCGTATGCGCCTCGTCGATGAACATGATGATCGGCTTGGCGGAGGCCTTGACCTCCTCGATCACCTTCTTCAGGCGGTTTTCGAATTCACCCTTCATGCCCGCACCGGCCTGCAGAAGGCCGAGATCGAGCGAGAGAAGTTCGACATCCTTGAGGGCGTCGGGCACTTCGCCGGCAGCGATCTTGAGCGCAAAACCTTCCACGACCGCGGTCTTGCCAACGCCTGCCTCGCCGGTGAGGATCGGGTTGTTCTGGCGCCGCCGCGTGAGGATGTCGACGATCTGGCGCGTTTCTGAATCGCGGCCGAGCACCGGGTCGATCTTGCCGTCGCGCGCGCGCGCCGTGAGGTTGATCGTATATTGGTCGAGCGCCGAGCCGCCCACCGCGCCACCGGCGGAGGAGGCGGCGGCCGACGTGCCGTCGGATGCGGCACTTCTGCTGCTGCCTGCGGCCGACTGGCCGGATTCGCTGCTGCCCGAGACGATCTTGAGAAGGCTGGTCTTCAGCGTTTCCGCATTGATTCGGGCGAATTGCGCGGAGGCGTCGCGGGCAAGTGCCGAAAGGCTATCGTCGCCGAGCAGGCTGACCAGCAGATAGCCGCTGCGGATCGACGTGTCGCCATATTGCAGCGAGCCGTAGATCCAGGCCTCCCGCACCCATTTCACGACATTGGGCGTTAGCGCCGGCGAACGGCTGTTGCCGGTCTTCATCCGGTCGAGGACCTTGGTCAGGTCGGCCGCAAGCCGGCTTGTATCGATCTCGAAATGGCGCAGGATCGCCGCGACATCATTGTCCGACGCCTCGATGAGCTTGGCGAGCCAATGCTCGATCTCGACATTGTAGTGTGTGCGCGACAGCGTCAGGCCGACCGCACCTTCGAGCGACGAACGGCAATACGCATTCAGTCGCCCCACGAGCGATTGCAGATCCACGTTCAGCAAGAAAGCCCCCCAGCTTTTGCCGCGCTGATCAGACAACCACAGATCAGCGCAAAAGACGAATCACATCAAAACACATATGGCGGAATTGTAACCAACTTAATTCCGAGTTCCCGTAAAAGTCCACGGACCGGATCGCTTCAGCCAACGATTGCGGCGTCGACCGTCGCATAAATCGGAAACAACCTTAAGAAACCGCTCATTTCGAACACCAGCCGGATACGGCTGTTGAGGCCGGCCAACGCCATGCTGCCGCCGGCCGCGCGAATTTTCTTGGCGGCGGACAGGAAGGCGGAGAGGCCGGTGCTGCTGATATAGTCGAGACCTGTCAGATCGATGACAAGATGCACGTCTCCCCGCTCGATGACGGCGGTCAGGTGCCGGTCGAAGAGGGGCGAGGTCTGGCTGTCGATCCGCCCGCTCGGGGTGACGACGAGCTTGTTGCCCTGCCGGGCCTCGGCGATGTTCATGGTGATATTGACCTTACGCTTTTCGTTGATCACTCTGCACGTCGCCTGACGGCGTCGAATGCGGGCGATGATTCCAGAAAGTTGTATCACTTGCCACAACCTTTTTTGAAACTCCGCGGTGGGCCGGCGTGATGGCGGGCGATCCGCTGTCGGACGCCGCGCTGGTCGCGCAGCTGCGCAGCTCGCTTGCGCCGCAGCGCTTTCCCGTGCGCCGCGAAACGGAGCTCGAAGGGGGCGCCTGCGACGCGGGCGACACGGTTTCCTTCCACGATCATTTCTGGCCGGCGCGCTCGGTGCTGGCCGTCAGTGCGGTGCGGGTTGCGGGTGCCGACATCGCCGCCGCCTTGCGGGCGACCGGCGTCAAACAGTTGATCCGCGCCATTCTCAGCAAGGTGCATACCGCCGGTGAGGCGCTGGAGGCGCTTTCCGCACGGATCGATACGGCCGGCCTCGACATCGCCCTTCTGGTCATCGACGTCGTGGCCGGCGTCGCCTCGGGCGCCGCGCGCGGCAAGGCGGGGGTAACGATCGGGAGCCATACGGCCCTGGCGGCCGGCGACATGTTGTGGCTTGCGGCGGGTGACATGGGCACCCCGGAGGAAGCGACTTTCGCTTCTGTCGAGGGGATCGCTGCCCCGGTGCGTGCCCGGATCGGCCACGGCAAATCGGGTGCGGTCTGCGCGCTGCTTTTCAAGACGCGTGGCCGTCTTGCGGAGGAGACGGTCTTTTCGATCGGCAATACGCATGGCGATATCCAGGCGGCGAGCGAGAAGGTGCGGCGCTTTCTGGAAATGCACGGAACCGGCGAGGAGGAGCTGACCGGCATCGACGTCGCGCTCGACGAGGTGCTGACCAATACCGTCAACTACGGCTTTGAGGACGGCAATGCGCACGAAATCCTTCTTTCGCTTGCCGTCGATGCGGGACATCTCACCATCGAGGTGCAGGATGACGGGCGGCCTTTCGACCCGCTCGGCATTCCCGCCCCCGATCTCGACGCCGATCTCGAAAGCCGGCAGATCGGCGGGCTCGGTATGCATTTCGTCCGCACGCTGCTTGACAGGGTCTCCTATGAGCGCCGTAATGGCTGGAACGTCTTGAAACTGGAAAAGCAGCTCGCCGGCCGGGCGGAGAAGGCATCATGAACGCCGCGCGCATGGGGGATATGGTCAAGCAGGACGCGCCGCATTGCCATGCGCCGATTCATCCGGCGGCGCTCGTCCCGACGCCCCAGCCGCATCCGGCCCTGCCGATCCCGATCATCAAGGGCCAGCCCAATGTGCTGATCGGCAACATGCCGGCGGCACGGGTGACCGACACGACGCTGATCTGCTCGCTGCCGGGCTGCATTCCCGGCGGTCCCGGCATGATCTCGAAGGGCTCTGCCACCGTGCTGGTCGGCGGCCTGCCGGCGGCGCGCATCAACGACCTGACGCTGCATCCCGCCTGCGTCGCGCCGATCCCGAGCCCTGTCGGAAAGATCCTGCCGCCCGGCTGCCCGACCGTGATGATCGGCGGCTAAGGTGCGGCTTTCTCATTTCGAAACACTGCGGCCGATCTGCCCCGTCTGCCGGCTGAACGGTCAGGACGGTCCGCTGGCCTTGACCACCGTCGAGGCTGAGGCGGCCGGCGATGTTCAGAGCGGCATTCTTACCTGCCAGAGCTGCGGCTCGGAATATCCCATTCTCGACGGCATGCCGGTCATCGTGCCGGAGGTGCGCCGTTTCGTGCAGGAGAACCTGTTTTACCTGCTGGCACGCAACGACCTCACACCGGCCGTCGAAAGTCTGCTGGGCGACGCGGCAGGGCCGGGAAGCGGTCTCGAATCGATCCGCCAGCATGTGTCCTCCTATGCCTGGGACCATTGGGGGGATCAGGATCCCGCTCCCTTCACGCCGGCGCCGGGCGGTGGCCAGCCTGGAGCGGTCTCGCGCAATCTTGCCGAAGCGTTCGACAGGCTTGGCGATAATCTGCCGGAGGGGCCGGTGCTCGACATCGGCTGCGCGGCGGGGCGCACGGTCACGGATGCAGCCGTACGGCTTGGCCGCGACGTCATCGGTATCGACCTTTCCGTGCCGCTGGCCCGGATCGGCCGGCGGGCGGTGGTGGATGGACGCATCGACTACGGTCTGCGCCGCGTCGGCCTCGTCTACGACCGGCGGTCCTATCGGCTCGGACATCAGGCAGGGGCGCGCGGGGACGTGTGGCTTTGTGACGCCCTGGCGCTGCCCTTTGCCGCCGGCAGCTTCGCGCTCGCCATCGGCATGAATGTCGTGGACTGCATGCGCGATCCGCGCGCCGGGCTGATCGAGATCAGTCGCGTGCTGGCGGATGACGGGCGGGCGGTTCTTTCCGTTCCCTTCGACTGGGCAGGGCAGGTGACGCCGGTGGAGGCATGGCTCGGCGGCCATTCGCAGCGTTCCGGTCACGCCGGCAGTCCCGAGGCGATCCTCGATCTCCTGCTTTCCGAGGGGCCGCTTGCGGCGGGCCATCTCAGGCGCACGGGCGCGGTCGGGGAGGTTCCCTGGCACGTGCGGTTGCATGACCGGTCTTGCATGTATTATTCCGCTTATCTTGTAGTCGCCCGAAAAACGGTAGGGTAAGATTTCCGCCAGCGATTCTGTCTATTCGTGTCGGCGGGGAGAAGCGGATCGCAAGCGGGGGTGGACCATGCGATTGCGACTCGTACTCAGGGGGCCGGAGCGCCTGACGGCTGGTCTGCGGGAAAGAACCGTAGAGACGGGATCCATTGTCATCGGCCGGTCGGACGAAGCCGATTGGGTCCTTGCCGACCTTGAACGCATTGTTTCCAAGCGGCATTGCCGCATCGAGCGTCAGGCCGGCGGTTTCCTCCTCACGGACATGTCGACCAACGGCGTTCTGGTCAACGGCGTGCCGCTCGGCCGTGAGGTGGGCAAGATGCTGGTCGATCGGGACGTGCTGACCCTCGGCGACGCGGTCATTGCCGTCGCCATCGAAACGGATCCCCCGATGGAAAGCACGCCGAGCGTGCAGGCCGTTCCGGCCGGCGATCCCTTCGCGGACGGTCCGTTCGGTTTCGACGAGGCGGCGCAAGGCGCTGCAAAGACGGCCGTCCTGCCGGAAACGACAGCGGAGAATGCCCGAGGCAAGGTTGCTGTCCTACAGGATTGGTGGGTGCCGGAAGCGACGGGGCGAGAGGGCGACACGAAACCTGTGGATATCTCCGGGGGTGTGGACGTTGCCTCGAATGAAAATACCAATGTGGCGGGCGCGGCGGTAGCCTCTCCGGTGACTGCGGAGGCGAATCTCGTTGCTGAAGCGGAAGGGCTTGATGTGGCGGTGTTCGCCAGGACTGTTGAAATGGCGATGTCGGTCTTGTCGATAGACGAAAAAAGAAAGTTTGAGGGGCAGTTGCGTGACCTTCTTCGCAAGGAGAGGGTGGGTTGACGACTGGATTGTCTCCAGCGGTATCGGGGTTGAACGGGTTGCGCGCGATTTTCTCGCGCCTTTTCGTGTTGGTATGCCTATGCGTCGTCGCGGTGTCGCTTGCCGGCTGCGGCCTTGGGCAGAAAAAGCCGCCACCGACGGAGATCGAGATCAAGCCGGCGCCGGCAGCGGCGAGCCTCGACGTGATCGCCGTCGCGTCGCCGCTGGTCAATCCGGGGCCCGATGGTCTGCCGCAACCGGTCGTGATGCGCCTCTATCAGTTGAACGGCGAGACGGCATTCGCCAATGCCAGCTTCCGCCAGCTCTGGGAGGCGGACGCCGAGACGCTCGGACCGACCATGCTCGGCAAGACGGAACTCTATTTCGCGCCGGGCGAGGTGCAGAGGGTGAAGGCCAACCTGATCGAAGGCGCCACGATCATTGCCGTGGTGGTCGGGTTCCGCAATTTCGAGGAGGCCAAGTGGCGTGCGATGGTCGGGCTTCAGGGGGACAAGAAGTTCAAGCTCAAGGTCGACCTGAAGACGCTATCCGTCGAAATGGGTCCGCAGGACTGAGATAGCCGAGGGGCATGGCGGTGTGCGGGCGGGGCCCGTGTCGCCAGCATAGGGAAGGGTACGGATGTCGTTCGATGACAAGGTGATCTGGTCGGAGGGGATGTTTATCCGCGCCCAGCACTTCCAGCAGGAAGCGCGCCATTTCGAGCGCCAGCTGCGCGCCCGCACGAAGGCCCTCGTGCCCTATGGCTGGGGCCTGACGGACCTGCGCCTCAACCGTGAGCTCCTTTCCATCGGCCAGTTCGCCGTCGAGCGTGCCGCCGGCGTCTTTGCCGACGGGACGTCCTTTTCTCTCCCCGACGATGGTGTCCGCCTGCCGCCGCTGATGTTGAACGAGAACGTCCGCAACGCCGTCATCTACCTCACCGTGCCGCTGACCGAACCGGGCGGGCGCGAGGTGGCCGAGGTCGAGGCCGAACTGACGACACGATATACGCTTGCCGAGATCGACATCGCCGACGCCAACAGTTCCGATCTTTCGGCGGCCCCGATCAATGTCGGCAAGCTGCGCCTGCGTTATGGCCTGGAGACAAGCGACCGCAGCGGCTTCGTCAGCATCGGTCTCGCGCGCATCGTCGAGGTGCGCAGCGACAATTCCGTGGTGCTCGACGAAAGTTACGTGCCGCCAGCCATGGACTGCGCCGTTTCGCCGATCCTGTCGGGCCTGCTGACCGAGATCGTCGGCCTGCTCAACCATCGTGGCGAGGCGATTGCCGGTCGGCTGGCCGGCACCAATGTCGGCACGGCCGCCGAAATCACCGACCTGATGATGCTCCAGACGATCAATCGCTGGCAGCCGGTCTTTGCCCATATGGCTTCCGCCACCCTTGTGCATCCCGAGCGGCTGTTCGTGGCGATGATCGGCCTTGCCGGCGAGCTTGCCACCTTCACCACCGCCGGCCACCGGCCGCGCCCCTTCCCGACCTATGATCACGAGCGCCTGCACCTGTCCTTCGCACCGGTGACCGCCGCCGTGCGCCAGGCGTTGAGCGCCGTCTTGGAGCGCAGCGCCATCACCATTCCGCTCATCGAGCACCGCTACGGCATCCGCGTCGCCGACGTGCCGGATCGTTCGATCTACGGGAAGTATTCCTTCATTCTGGCGGCCAAGGCCGACATGCCGGCCGATGCCTTGGTGCGCCGGCTCGTCGGGCAGATCAAGATCGGTGCGGCCGAACAGATCACGGAACTGGTGAATGCGGCCCTGCCGGGTATCATGCTGCGCGCGCTTCCGGTCGCTCCCCGCCAGATCCCCTACCACACCGGCAAGGCCTATTTCGAACTCGACCGCTCCAGCCCGATCTGGAAACAGGTCGCGGCCGGCAACGGTCTTGCCATCCATGTCGCCGGTGACTTTCCGGCGCTCGAACTCGACCTTTGGGCCGTGAAGGATTGAGGAGGCGCATGTGAACGACCCATTCGCCGGTCTTCCCGGCGCCGACGATACGATCCGCAGACCCCTGGGCGGAGCGCAGCCGCGCCAGACGGTCGGCTTCGGACAGGAGGCACTTGGAGGCAACGCCTTTTCCGGTGGCGGAATGGCCAATGACGGCGGGTTCTTTGCCGCCCGCCCGGCGGCTTCCGAGCGCCAGGACCTCGATTTCGGGCTCGACGTGCTGCCCGTGGAGCGGGCGCGTCACCGCGGGGATCCCGCGATCGAAAAGGCCTTCGACCTTGCGGCCGTCAATCCGCTGGTCGGTGCTGCTTCGCCGCTGCTCTGGCTCGCCGGGCGGCTGAACGAAAGTGCAGCGCCCGACGACATCGCAGAATTCCGCCGCCGCGTGCTGGAGGAAATCCGCAATTTCGAGACCGCCGCCATGGCGCGCGACATACCGGACCGGTTGGTGCGCGTCTCGCGCTATGCGCTCTGCGCCGTTATCGACGACATCATCCTCAACACGCGCTGGGGTGCGACGACCGGCTGGGCGAGCCAGAGCCTCGTCTCCATCCTCTACAACGAGACCTGGGGCGGCGAGCGGTTCTACGATCTGCTGCAGCAGCTTCTGCAGCAGCCGGAACAGAACATCGACGTGCTCGAACTGATGGCGATCTGCCTTGCCATCGGCTTCAGCGGCAAATACCGCGTCATGGATGGCGGGCAGGGGCAGTTCGCACGTCTGCGACAGGATCTCTACCGCGTCATTCGCCGCGTGCGCGGGCCTTATGAGCGAAATCTCTCGCAGGTCTGGCAGAGTGCGGCCGCACCGCACCGCGCCCCGCGCAGCATGGCGGCGCCTTGGGCGGCGGCACTCGCGCTGCTGGCGCTGCTCGCCGTCGTCTGGGCCTTCTCCTCGATCAGCCTGCGCTCCAGCATGGAAGAAACCGCCGCCGAGATTGCAGCCCTCGTTCCGGGCATTCCCATGCTTGTCGAGCGTGCCGGTATCCCGACCATTCCCGATCCGGTGCCGCCGGTGCGCAAGACGCAGATCCAGCGGCTGTCGGAGGCGCTCGCGGCCGAGGTTTCGGATGGCCGCGTCGAGGTAGCCGGCATCGGCGACAAGGTCGCGATCCGCATGCTGAAGGCTTCGTTCCCGTCCGGTGGCACCGATCTCGCGCTCGGCGAAGAGCCGCTGATCACGCGGATCGGCGACGCGCTGGACAGCGAAAACGGCGCCATCGTCGTCGTCGGCCATACGGACAATATTCCCGTCGGCGCGGGCAGCCCGCTTGGCGACAACATGGCGATCTCTCTGGCGCGCGCCCGTTCGGCGGCACAGATGCTGCAGCGTCATGTCGATGATCCCGCCCGGATCACCTTCGAAGGGCGCGGCGCCAACGATCCGATCTTGCCGAACACCAGCCAGGAGAACCGCGCGCGCAACCGTCGCGTCGAATTCCAGATCCCGGCGGAAAAAGTCCCATGAGGCCATGGCTGCTGCTGTTCTGGCTTCTCGGGCTTGCGGCCGCTCTCGCCGCGAGCTGGTTTCTGACGCAGCAACCGCTTGTCGCGGATCCGAATATCCGCCCGCTTCTGCCGCTCGTGCCCGTCGTGCTCTGGGCTCTTGTGCCGGTGCTCTTCTCCCGCTTTTTCCTGAAGCGTGGCGCTACGCCGGAAACGCCGGCCCTGCGCGAGTTGCGCCGGCAGGTCTCGGCCTTTCTCGCCGATCGCGGCCTGAAGGGCGCGCGCGGGCGCTATTCGGTGCCGTTCTTCCTCGTCGTCGGCCCGCCGGGCAGTGGCAAGACCTGCCTGCTGGAGGGGGCGGAGATGCGCCTCGGCATGCCGAAAACCATCGGACCCGCCAATTGGTGGGTGGGGCCGGATGCGGTCTTCATCGAGGCGCAGATTTCGGAAGGGGCGGGTGAGTTGTTCCGTCTTTTGCGCGCCGTCAAGCCGAAATTGCCGGTCAACGGCATATTGTTCGTTGTCAGCCCCGCCGATCTTGTGCTCGCCGACCAGCTCGAACAGCGCATGACCGCCGAGACCGTGGCCGCCTGGTTCCGTCAGGCCGATGAAATGCTCGACCAGACGCTGCCGGCCTATGTGCTCCTCTCGCGCACGGACCTCGTGCCGGGTTTCCAGGAGATTTTCGAGCGCATCGAGCCCGCCGACCAGGCGCAACCCTGGGGATTTGCCCTGCCCTACGACCCGAAGGAGCCGAAGACGGTCGAGGCGCTGCATGCGGAAATCGACGCCGGTTTCGGTGATATCGTCGAGACCATGCGCCGCCGGCATATCGAGCTGCTCTCCAAGGAAGCCGACGCGATCCGTTGCGGGCATATAAACGGTTTTTCCGCGCAGATCGCCGCAATCCAGCGCATCGTCATGCCGATCATCGACGCCATGCTGCCCGGAGGCAGCGGCGCATGGCGGGGTGTGCTGCTGCGCGGCATCTTCATGACCAGTGCACGTCAGGAAATGCTCTCCATCGACGCCTTACTGCCGGAGCTGTCACGCCGTTTCGCCATGCCGAGAAGCGGCATGCTGCCACCGGACCTCGGCGTCGATGACGAGTTGAACCGCGGTTATTTCATCAGCGGCGCCGTCAAAAAGGCGATCCTGCCGGAAGCCGGGCTCGTGCTGAAGGAGCGGCAGGGTTCCTCGCATCCGCTGCTGCACTGGCTACCGTTTGCGGCCGCTTTTCTCCTTTGTGCAGCAGGTGGCTACACGCTGTTTTCGACCTTCGACCATGAGATCGGCCTGCGCCGTCAGGCGCAGGAGGCGATTGGCGACGCGGCGCCGCTCACCAGTCCCGCCAAGCGCAGTGATGTACCGCGCATGCTCGCCACCCTCGACCGGCTCGATGCCGTCGGTGCGCGGCTGGCGGCGGAAAAGCCGGTGCCGGCCTATGCCTTCTGGCTCGACAAGCGCGACATGCTGCGAAACGGCATTGCCGACGCCAAGCGGGCGGTGCGGGTCAATGCGCTCGTGCCGGAGGTGGCCGCCTGGCTCGAGGCCGATCTTGTCGACGACACCAACGATACGGCGACCCTCAACGACCTGATCACCCTCGCCGACATGGCTGGTGATCCGGCATCTCCGGCGCTGAAGGCCTGGCTCGAAAGACGTGCCGTAAAAATCGCAGGCGACGCGCAGGATCGCTTCGTGGAAGAGGCGCTTGCCGCCATCGACGAAGCGGGCGGCCTTGCGGTAGACCGGGCCTATGTCGACGCGGCACGCCGGCGTGTCGCCTATCGGGAAAGCCTGACGTGAGCGTGCGCGGGCGGATCAGGAAAGGATTTCGGACGCTGCGGCGGCCGGGTGTCGTCCTGACGCTCGCCGTGCTGTTTCTGGCACTTCTCATCTGGTTCGTCGGCCCGCTGATCGCCTTTGGCGACATGCGTCCGCTGGGTTCCGCCGCCGCGCGCCTGTCCCTTCTCCTGATGCTTGCTCTTCTGTGGGGCGGTCTCGGTTTTCTCATTCGAATCAAGCGCAGCAATGAAGAAGAGGCCTTGATCTTGGCCCTGCGCAAGCAGGAGGAAGAGGCCGCGTCCCGCACCGACAAGGAGAAGGCTGCCACTGAGGCCGAGATTTCCGCCTTCCGCGAGGCTGCGGGCCGGGCCATGGGCCTCTTGCGCCGGGGCCATGGCGATCTCTTCGTTAGCGCACGTTATGCACTGCCCTGGTACATGCTGCTCGGTACGGACGGTGCCGGAAAGACTGCGCTGGTGCGTGCCAGCGGCCTGACGCTGCCGTTCGACGGAGACGGCCCGGTGGAGGCGCCCTCAGCCCGCTTCCACATCAGCGACCAGGCCCTGCTGATCGAGTTTGCCGGCAGGCTGACCGCAAGCGAAGAGCCGCAGGCGAGGCAGCTCTGGTTCGAAGCGCTCCAGCACATCAGAGGCCTGCGCTCCCGCCAGCCGGTCAACGGCATCATTGTTGCGGTGAGCGTCGATGAACTGCTTGCCATGCTGCCGGAACAGGCGGCGGCCTATGCCACATCCATCCGCCAGCGGCTCGACGAGGCCGTGCAGCGCCTGCGCGCCAATGCGCCGGTCTATATCGTCGTCACCAAGCTCGACCGGGTCGTCGGTTTCGAGGAATTGTTCGAAGACTTGACGACGGAGGAGCGCGCGGCCGCTTTCGGGCTTCCGATCGCGCCCGATATCGGCGGCGACGTGCGGGGGCCCTCGGAAGCGCTCGACCGCGGCTTTGCCGGGCTGACCGAGCGGATCATGCAGCGCCAGTTCGTCTGCCTTCAGGAGGAGCCGGACGAACTGCGTCGTCGGCGCGCCTTCGAATTCCCGGCGCAGTTCGCACTGTTGCGCGAGCGCATCCAGCCCTTCGTACAGCAGCTCGCCACGCTGCACCGTTTCGGCACCGCGACGAACCTGCGCGGTGTCTTCTTCACCTCCTGCCGGCAGTCGGGCGATAATGTCGATGCGCTGGCCGGCTCGCTCGCTCCGCTGTTCGGCCGCTCGCCCGCGACATTGTCGCTGGTGCCCGATCCCGGCATGCGGCGGGTACGGCCCTTCTTCCTCTACGGCCTGTTTCGCAAGGTCATACTGCCCGAGGCCGACCTTGGCGGCCTGACGCGACCGGCGCTGGTCGCGGCGCGGATGAAGGACCTCGCGATCAACATCGTACTCGGCGTCGCGGCCTTCGCGCTCCTTGTTTTCTGGTGGTTCGGTTTCAGCGACGGGCGAAGCTATGTCTCCGGTATAAGGGATCAGACGACGACGGCGCGCGGCGAGATCGCCGAGGCGGTGCCGGGCGGTGCGCTTTCCATGCGCTTCGAGCCTGTCCTGACGGTGCTCGACCGGTTGGCGGCCATCGCCGCAACGGAGCCGCGTGGCTCGACTTTCGGCCTCTACAGTCCCGGGCCGGTGCAGTCGGAGGCGCGCAAGGCCTATGACAAGGCGCTGGCGAACCTGTTTTTTCCCTTCGTTTGGCAATATCTGCGGCAGGGGCTTTCCAATCCCGCGACGCCGGCCGCACTGCGCTTCACCCAGTTGAAATTCTACCTGATGCTGACGGGCGAACGCCCGGCGGGCCGCGAGACGGCGGCGCTGCTCGGCCCGGATTTCGCAGCCAACTGGATGCTCTACGACCGTAGCGAGGCTGTCGACCGCCGCCTTGCCGCGCATTTTTCCGAACTCGCCTCGATCTCATTTTCGACGCCCGATGCGGATCCGGCGCTTGTCGAAAAGGCACGTGCGGAAATCACCAACTACAGTCTCGCGCGGCTTGCCTACGATCTTGCGCTCGATCTTCCCGAGGTGAAGGCGATGGCGCCGTGGCGGCCGGTCGATCACATGGGGCTGGCTGGTCCCGAGGCGCTGGCGCGCGTCAGCGGCGCCAGTTTCTTCGATGGGATCGAAGGCATCTACACCAAAGCCGGCGTCGGCGTGATGATGCGGGCCTCGGGCGAGGCGGCCGAGACGCTGGCCGATGACCTCTGGGTGATGGGGCGGCCCGATACGGCGCTCGACCGCGAGCGGGAAGCGGGCCGCATCCGTGACGGCCTCGCCGATCTCTATCGCGTCACCTATATGAGCCGCTGGGACAGCCTGCTCGCCGATCTCGGCATTGCCGGGGATACCGACCCGCGCCGCCTCGCGGATGCCGTCGCCATCGTTGCCGGCAACCCGTCACCTGCCAAGGAGTTGCTCGTCGCCGTCGCCTCCGAGGTCGACCTGCAGGATCTCTCGACGAGTGCCGCGGATGCCATCGAAACGCTTGCCGCCGAGCGGCTGTCGCAGGTCACGAAAACCGTGCGTGCGCCGCGCCGTGTCGTCAATGTACCGCAGTCCGTCACCAGCCATTTCAAGGCGTTCCGCCAGGCCGTCGTGCCGGCGGCGGAGGGCCAGCAGGCGCCGCTCGACGACATGCTGGCAGCGCTCGAACCGCTCTATCGCCAGCTCAACCACGTGGCGGCTGGCGGCGATGTGCTGGAACTTGGTGCCGAGCCGCAGACGCTGCTTGCCCAGTTGACCGACCGCAACGGCAAGCTTCCGCCGAGCCTTCAGCCGTTCTTCGCCCGGATTCTCGCCCAGGCCGGCGCGATCACCGGCGGCAGTTCTCGGGCGCGTCTGGTGGAAATCTGGAACTCGACCGTGCTGCCGCTCTGCACGGCAACGACGAGCGGGCGTTATCCCTTCGATCCGGAGAGCATCAATGACGCTTCCCTCGACGACTTTTCCCGCCTGCTTGGCCCGCAGGGCGCGATTGCCGGTTTCCGCGACACCTATCTGAAGCCCTATATCGACCGGACCACGAAGCCGTGGCGCTGGAAGACCGGCCAGCAATTCGGACTGGGTTTTTCGGATGAGGTCCTGGCGGCTTTCGAGAAGGCAGACGATATCACGACGGTGTTCTTTGCCGGACAGGAAAAGCCGAATGTCGATTTCACCGTCGAGGTCGGCAAGCTCGATCCGACGGCGCGCGCCTTCCTCATCGATATCGGCGGCAAGGTGGCGAGCTATACGCATGGCCCGCCGGCCGGTACGCAATATCTCTGGCCGCCGGAAAATCTCGTGGCCGGTGTCGCCATGTCCATGACGCCGGAGATGGAGGGCCAGCGCAATATCCTGACGGAGCAGGGTGCCTGGGCGCTCTTCCGTCTGTTCGACCAGGGCAGGAAGATCGAGAAGAACCCGACCGACGTCGTCACCTACCAGTTCCGGCTCGGCAAGCGTGCGGTCCTGATGCGCCTCACCGCGCCCGCAACGCGCAATCCCTTCGCCCGCGACGTGCTCTCGCCGTTCACCTGCCCGGCGCTGCTATGACGAGGCGTGGTTTTCTTGACAGGACGCGGACGTCCATGAAACCGTCTTGGCGCGCCCGGTTCGAATCGGCAAGGCGGCTTTTGAGAGGGAAACGGCCAGCCCATGTCGGATGATCTGCTCGTCCACTACAATCGCGAACTGCTCAGCATCCGCCGGGCGGCGGCGGCCTTTGCGGCTGAAAACCCGCGCATTGCCGGCAGGCTGCGCCTTTCCGAGGATGCCATCGAGGACCCGCATGTCGGCCGGTTGATCGAGGCCTTCGCCTATCTCACCGCCCGCGTGCGGCAGAAGATGGACGACGATTTTCCCGAGCTGACCAATGCGATGCTCGGTATCCTCTATCCGCATTTCGACCGGCCGATCCCCTCGATGTCCATCCTCCAGCTCGACCCGAAAGCGGAGCTTGCCGAACCCCATCATGTGCCATCCGCCACGCTCCTCGACACCGAGCCGGTCGATGGCGAGCGCTGCCGCTTCTCCACCGCCTTCGACGTCACGCTGCATCCGGTCGCCGTGCGCGCGGCCACATTGACCGGCCGTCCGATCACCGCGCCCGAAACACCGCAGGCGCAGAATGCGGCGGGCTGCCTGCGCCTGACGCTGGAAATGGCCGGCGAGGATCTGACCTTCGCGAGCTATAACCCGGGGCGCCTGCGTTTCTTCCTGCGCGGCCAGCCCCAGCTGGTCTATCCGCTCTACGAACTGTTGCTCAACGATGTGGTGGCTGTCGCCTTCGCCGAGGGGGCGAACGATCGCACGCCGGCGGTGCTCGATGCTTCCGCGCTGTCGCCCGGCGGTTTTGGGCCGGAGGAAAACCTGCTGCCCTACCCGCAGGCTTCGCATCCCGCCTACCGGCTGTTGACGGAATACTTCGCCTTTCCGGAAAAGTTTCTGTTCGTCGATCTCGCGTTTCCGGAGGCGGCAAAGCTTGCCGGCAAGGGACGCACGCTCGATGTCTTCCTTTATCTCAACCGTGCCGCGCCGACGCTGGAGCGTTCGCTGACGGCGGCGGCCTTCGCGCTCGGATGCACGCCGATCGTCAACCTTTTCCCGCAGACGGCCGAACCGATCAAGCTCGACCAGACCGTGACGGAGTATCGCGTCGTGCCGGACAGCCGGCGGCTGCATGCGCTGGAGGTCTATGGCATCGAGACCGTCTCCACCGTCACCGCCGATGGCGACGAGCGGACGCTGTCGCCCTTCTATGGCATCCGCCATGGCGTTGATGCCGATGAGGCGCTGGGCGAGGAAAAATCGGCCGTCTGGTGGCTTTCGCATCGGCGGCCGGCCGAGGAGGAAAATCCCGGCAGCGAGGTGTTCCTCTCGCTCTCCGATCCTCAGTTCAATCCGAAAGGCCTGTCCGACGACGTTCTGTCGGTCGAAACGCTCTGCCTCAATCGCAACCGGCCGGAGCGGCTGCCCTTCGGCGGCGGCCAGCCGCAATTGCGTATGGTCGAGCCCGTGCCGATGATGAAGGCGATGCGGCTCCTGACCGTACCGACCGCGACGATCCGGCCGGATTATGGCCAGGGCGGGCGCTGGCGGCTGATCTCGCATCTTGCGCTCAACCATCTCTCCCTGGTCTCGGATGGCGGGGTGGAGGCGCTGAAGGAAATCCTGCTGCTTTACGATTTCCGCAACTCGGCGGAAACGCGAGCCTTGATCGACGGTATCACGGCCTTGTCGTCGCAGAGCGGCACCGCGCGCGTCAGAAGCTTCGGCCAGAGCGCTTTCTGCCGCGGCGTCGATGTCACCATGACCTTCGAGGAGAGCAATTTCTCCGGCAACGGCGTGTTTCTCATGGCAAGCATAGTCGAGCGCTTCCTTGGCCTCTATGCGAGCGTCAACTCATTCTCGCGGCTCACCGCCCTCGTTCGGGGGCGAAGCGGAAAGCTGAAGACATGGCCGGCACGGGCAGGCGATCGCATTCTTCTCTGATCTCGCGGGCCTTCGATGCGCCGCAGGATTTCGAGCTGTTCCAGATGGTCCGGCTGCTGGAGGCGCTTGGCGCGCGGGAGGGACGCGACCTTGCCCATCCGCCGGTCGATCCGGTGGGGCAGGGGGTCGATCCGGAGCGTGCAACGCTGAAAATCCGCTCGTCGGTGCCCCTCGGTTTCGCCTCGGCGGAAGTGCTTTCGGTGCGCCGGCCGCGTGGTGGTGGCCCTGTGGAGATGACGCAGACGCTGGTCGGCCTCACCGGTCCCTCGGGTGTGCTGCCCCATGCCTTGAGCGAGCTCGTGCAGATGAGCGTGCGAGAGCGCAATTTCGCCCTGCGCGAATTCTTCGATGTCTTCAACAACAGGCTGTCCGGCCTGTTGTTCAACGCCTGGGCCAAGTATCGCCCGGTTATCGAGCGCGAGCGGACGGCGCAGGTGGGGGTGCCGGCTACGATCGACCATGCGTTGAAATCCATCGTGGGCCTCGGCTTGCCGGCCATGACGAACCGAACCGGGGTGGGCGACCACACCTTTGTCTTCTTCGGCGGGCTTCTGGGGCGTCAGGGCCGTTCGGCGGTTGCCATCGAGCGGGCGCTGGCGGGCGCGCTCGGCCACAGGCTGCGCGTCGAGCAATTTGCCGGCGAATGGTATCCGATCGCGCCTTCCGACCGCACGCGCCTTCCGGATCGCGCCCAGCCGCGCGGCGCCTTCGCCCGGCTCGGCGACGATGCCGTGATCGGCGTGAAGACCTTCGATATCCAGTCCGCCGTCACGCTGCATGTCGAGGCGCTGGACTATCCCGATTTTCGCGCGCTGCTGCCGGATGGTCGCCGATCGCGGCTGCTGACGGATCTCGCCGCCAGCGCGCTCGGTGCCGACAAGATGTTCAACATCCGCCTCGAGCTGAGGCCGGAGCAGGTGCCCAGCCTTCGTCTTGGCGGAAGCCGCGAAGCACCGAAGGCGAGCCGTCTCGGCTGGAACACCTGGCTCCATCAGGCGCGTCCGCGCACAGCTCCCGCCACCGTCGCTTTCCGCCCGCCGCCGCATCTTACCTGACAGGACTGCCCATGAACGACTGGACGCAAGGCTACGTCTCCGACATTGAATATCTGCCCGGCTTCTATGCCGAGCAGACGCCTGCCCATCTCGATGTCGCCTGTCTTCTGCGCGGCGTGGAGCCGCCGGTCGGCGAGGGGGAGCCCTTCTCCTACTGCGAACTGGGTTGTGGCGTCGGTGAGACGGCACTGACCATCGCTGCCGCCAACCCGCAGGCCGATGTCTGGGGCTTCGATTTCAATCCGGCGCATATCGCGCGTGGCCGTGCGCTGGCGGCGGCTGGCGGTGTCGGCAACATTCGTCTGGAGGAGGCCTCCTTCGAGGACCTGGCAGGTGGAAAACCCGGCGACCTGCCGATGTTCGACTATATCGCGGCGCATGGCGTCTGGAGCTGGGTGAGCTCGGAGAACCGCCGCTACATCGCCGCGTTCGCGGCCAAATATCTCAAGCCCGGCGGGCTGTTCTACGTGACCTACAATGCCCTGCCGCGCTGGACGCCCTCCATGCCGATGCAGCGGCTTCTGCGTCTTGCCGCCTCGCTCGACACCGACCGCAGTGACCGGCGCGTCATGAAGGCGCTCGATATCGCCCGCGCCTTCACCGACGCCGGTGCCGACATGATCCCGGTCGAAATGCTGGACAAGCTCGACAAGGAGCGTGGCGAGGGCACCGCCTATCTCAGCCACGAGTATCTCAACGCCCATTGGTCGCCCTGCTATCAGGTGGATGTCGCCCAGGACCTCGCGGAAGCAAAACTCTCGTTTGTGGCGACGGCCAATCTCTTCGAGAACTATCCGGATCTTTCCATGACCGACGAGCAGCGTCGTCTGGTCGAAAGTTTCCCCGCATCCTATGCAGAAACCGCGCGGGACTATTTCCTCGTCCGTAGTTTCCGCCGCGACATCTATATGCGCGGGCCGCGCCCGATTGCGGCGCGGCGGCTGGAAAAACGGCTGGCGGCGCGAAGCCTCTGCCTCGTCGTTCCACCGTCGGCGATCAAACTTTCGGTGAAGGTGCCGGTCGGCGAGGCGACTCTGAACGAGAGCTTTTATGGCCCCGCGCTGCGGGCACTTGTCGAGAAGCCGATGACGATCGGCGAATTGCGCAGCCTGCCCGAGGCGGATGGATCCAGCGCCACGGAACGCGAGGTTCTGGGCATGCTGATCGGCTCGCGCCAGGCGATGGCCTTGCCCAACGCCGAGAGCGAGGCGGCGATCGCGGCGGTGCGACGCTACAATCGCGCCCATCTTGCCATCTGCGCCGATGAGGGCCGGGCCGTCTGCGCGCTTGCCGCTGCCGGGCTCGGCTCCGGTATCACGGTGCGGCTTTTCGAGATGCTGGCCTATGAGGTGCTGCTCGACGGTGTCGCGCCGGAAGCGGATGCCGTCACGAAGGCTATCCGGACGCTGCTTGAGGCGCGCGGCGACAAGTTGCGCAACGAGGGCGTGCCCATCGAAGACGAGGCGGAGGTGCTTGCCGTCATCAGGGAGAACGTCGATCTCATCCTGACCATAGCCCTGCCGATGTGGCGGCGGGTCGGAGCTATCTGATCATGGCCGGTGCGCCTGACGCCGGCGAGATCCTGCGCGGGAGCGGCCCGGTGCTGGTCTATCGCCCGGCGGGTGGGGACCAGACCGTTGTCAAGCGCCTCGCCGATGCAGGCGATATCATCGCGCTCAGGCGCTTCGAGCGGGAACGCCGTTTCGCACGTCTGTTGCGGCACCCCTCCCTGCCGCGGCTGCTTGCCGAAGGCGACGACTGGATCGCCTTCGACGCGCTGGAGGCCCGGTCTCTCCAACATCGGGGCCTCGACCCTGCTGCGGTGCGGGCCATTCTGCTGGCGCTTGCCGATGCGCTCGCGTTCATTCACGCGCGAGGCATCGTCCATCGCGACATCAAGCCGGCGCATGTGCTGTTTCGCGGCGCGACGCCTGTTCTCATCGATTTCGGCATTGCCGGCACTCCGGACGACGATCTCCAGCAAGCGGAACTGTCCGGAACCCCGGCATGGATGGCGCCGGAGCAGCTTTTTGGCGGAGCCGTCGGGCCTGCGGCGGATATCTGGTCCTTCTCGGCGCTCGGTCTGTTTCTGTTGACGGGAGAAAAGCCCTATGCGGGGGATGCGGATACGGTGCTGCGTCTCAGGCGGGCGGGAGAGCCCCCGGCTTTCGCAATGCCGGCGACGTGTGTGCGGGACGATCCCGCTCTTGCCGGCTTGCTCAAAGCCGGGCTGGGGTCTGCGGCGGGGCGTCCCGCCGCCGCCGATTTCGTGCGGCGCCTGACCGTCAGGCGATGACCAGATTGACCGCCGGATGCAGCTTCTTCAGGTTCGGCAGCGACTTCGACTGCCACGGGATCTGCGTGCTGCCCTTGACCATCAGGCCGATGCCCGGCTGCTTGCGCACGTCGATGGTGAATTTGGCGAGCAGGTTGATGCCGGAGCTGTTCAGGAATTCCAGGCTCGACAGGTCGAGCGTGATGGTGTCCGGCTTGTCGTTCAGCACCTGCTGCATCAGATCGAGGATGGGCGCATAGGCTTCCGTACCGGAAAGGCGCATCGTGCCTTCGTAGTGGATCGTCGCACCCTCGCTCCAAACCCGGTATTCGTTGGTCTTGATTTCCATTTTCTGTAATAAACTCCCGGTGATGTCCGCTCAGACGATGTCGAGCGCGGCGTAGGTGTCGAGGCGCAGGACATCCGTACCTGCCGCCGGCTGGAAGCGCCAGCCGAGACGGGCGCCATAGTCGCTCATTAGGGTGAGCAGGCCAAGTCCCGAACCGCTCGATTCCATGTTCTCGGCGTTCTGTTCGATACGTTCGATCAGAAGCTCGCCCGGATCGCGCGTCGTCAGGTCGGCCAGCAGCGCCTGGAAACGGCCCGCGGTCTCGCTGGTGATGACGTTGCTGATACGGATCTCGAACGAGCTGCCTTCCAGCGATGCCTCCAGTGTGATGTCTGCGCCGCGGCGGAATTTCACCGCGTTCTCGAGCAGTTCGTTGGTAAGGTAGCCGATACTGTGGCGCGCCTCGTTGTAGTCGCCGCCCTCCGCCGCGCGGCGCAGGGCAAAGAAATCGCCGAGGAATTCCGACGTCACGCCGCAATGTTGCCAGGCGAGTTCGAGCGGGCCGTCGGCAAGACGGATGCGGTTCTGCAGCGCGTCGGCGCCGTTGGTGAGGTCCACCTGTCCGAATGTTGCTTCCATCGCGTTACCTGTGTTTCATGACGACGAGCGTGATGTCGTCGTGGATCTTCTGCGTGCCGATATGGGCCATCAGGTCGGAAATGATGCCGTCCTTGATCGCGTCGGCATCCTTCTGGCGGTGCCGTCTGGCGCTCTCGCACAGCCGGTCGAAGCCGAACAGCTCGCCCGCCGGATTTTCCGCCTCGGTGACGCCGTCCGTGTGCAGCACGATGACGTCGCCGGAATCGAAGGGGAATTCGTGCGTGCCGACGAACGGACCGATGTCGCTTTCAAGGCCGATGGGGAAGCCGAGGTCGATCGTATCGATGCGCTCGACCTCGTCATTGTCGCGCAGCACGAGCACTTCCTCGTGCTGGCCGGAAAGCGTCATCTTGCGGTCCTCGTAGTCGAGGAAGGCAAGCGAGAGATGCTTGTCCGTCTTGGTGCGCTGGATGTTCTTGAAGACGGCCCGATTCAGGACCTCGAGGAATTCGCGCGGATTCTCGTCGCCCTGTTCCTGCAATGCGCGAGCCACGGACTGTACCATCAGCATGAGCACGCCGCTTTCCAGGCCATGGCCGGTGACGTCGCCGATGCCGACCTTCATGCGACGCTCGTCATGCAGCACGTCGAAATAGTCGCCACCCACCTCGTCGGCGGGCTCCATGTAGCCGGAGACATCGATGCCCTTGATCTCGTCCAGCTCGTCGCGCTTCGGCAGGACCATCATCTGGATATGCCGGGCGACGTCGAGTTCGGCGCCGAGGCGCAGGTTTTCGCTTTTCAGCTTTGCGTTCAGCGCGTTGATTTCGCCATTGGCGGTTTCAAGCGCCTTCGTGCGCTCGGCCACGAGGTTTTCAAGGTTTTCCGTATGGTAGCTGATCTCTTCCGCCATGCGGTTGAAAGCCACGCCCACGGCGGCCACCTCGTCGCGCGCGGGAATGGCGACGCGTACCGAATAGTCCTTGTTCTGCAGCCGCTGCGCGGCATCCGCTAGCGCCCTGAGGCCGGCGGTAATGCGGCCGGAAATGGCGAAGACGGCCGAGAGCACGACGAGCAGCGACAGGATGACCGTGCCGATCTGCCAGCTCACGACCTGACGCGTCTCGTCGGAAATACCTTCCTTGGCCGCGATCAGCGAGGCGTAGATTTCGTGCTCCGGCACCATGAAGCCCAGCGACATGACCTCACGGGTGACCGGCACCTTGCCGGTATAGAGGTTTTCGGCGTCGAGCTGCTTCATGAGCACGACGTAGGGCACGTCCTCGCCGTTCTCCTTCAGCGTCAGCGTGGTGAGCACGGTTTCCTTGTCGGAGGGCATGGCAAGCGAGGCGAGCGCCGGTTGGCTGCTATGAGCCAGCCGGCGGTCGAAGCCGGCCTCGTTGTTGATCTTGAGGCCGAGAGTCTTCTCGCCCTGTTCGGTGACGGCCAGAACGTTGCCGTTCGACATGGTGAGGAAGGCGAAGCCGGTCTCGGCGATCTTCACGCTCTTGACGATGTCGGCAAGCTGGTCGAGCGTCAGATCCACGCCGACGATGCCGTTGAGCTCCTTGCGGTCGGGTGTCGTCAGCGGCTGGAAGAAGCTGACGATGATCTTGCCCGTGATACCGTCGAGATAGGGCGACAGCATCGTGATCGGGCTGTCGACCGGGCGCTCGGACGGGTTGGCAAGCCATGATTGCCAGGTTTCATAGAGGCCGGGGAAATAGAAGTCCCACCAGTTCGTCTGGTTGTGGCCGGGATAGACCTTGTCGAAGACGGAACCCTGGTCGTTATAGGGCGTCGAGCGGAGGATCGGGTTTTCGCGCGGGCCGATGTAATACATCTGCAGCTTCGGCGGGCCGGCGGAAAGGAAGCTCGGACCGACGAGGTTGAAGGCGGCGCTGTCGCGCACGGTCTTCATGGCCTCGGGTGTCGGCTGCTTGTTGTCGTCGAGCAGATAGCCCCAGACGGTAACGGCGGAGGCTTCCCCCGGCTGGTTCTGCCACCAGTTTCCGGCCTGGTTGTAGGTGAGCGGCGTCGTTAGCTTGCCGTCGCCCTGCAACTGCTCGCCGAGCTTGTCATAGAGCGAGGGGTTGTCCATCAGGGTCTGCATGGACCCGGCAAGACCGCTTACCTCCGAATGATACCGCTCGAGCAGCAGGTCGGTGCGCTCGACCGTCGTTTCGATGTAGTTCTGGAGGTATTCGATATTCGCCTTTTCCAGGCCGCGGCCGACTTCATCCATCGCATTGGTGGAAAGACGGTTGACGTTCCACAGCGCGATGCCGCCGGCGACCAGCAGATCCACCAGCACGGCACCGCCGACGACCAGAACGAACTTCGCTCGGAAAGAGGTGAGGGAGAACCCCCAGCGCGAGGGGTTGGTTTCCGCGACGTCGCTCATAGGGGCTTGCGCCCCGAGGCCACCCAGACCGGCCAACCGGCATAGCCGCCCGGATGCAGTGCTGCGGCGATATGATCCTCGAAACCGCGGCGGAATTTTTCGACGAAGGCGGCATCGTCACCGCGCTTTTCGCACATGCCGCCGGCAAACATCTCTTCCCAGGCCATGACCATGTCGGCAAAGGCCTGCGCATCGCCGTCGCGGTTGGTCACCATGAAGCTTTCGATGCGGATGTCCTCGAGGCCTGCCTTCTGCAGGGCCTGATAGCTTTTCGGACCGAACTCCAGGTCCATGTCGAAATCCGCAAAGAGCTTGGAAAGCTGTTCGTAGGTCCACTGGATGGAGGGACCGCGCGGCTCGCCGAGGCACTGGGAGATCTTTTCGTTGGAAACATAGACCCGGCCGCCCGGCTTGCAGATGCGCACCAGTTCGCTGACGATCATTTCCGGCTTGTTGAAGATCTGCAATGCATGACGGCAGGAGACGAAGTCGAACTGGCCATCCTCCAGCAGCATTTCGGCGGCGTCGCCATAGATGTATTCGATGCCGCCGATGTCGAACTCGCTGGCGACCTGGCGCGCATAGGCGAGGCTCGACTTCGAATGGTCGAGCGCCACGATGCGCGAGGGGGCGAATTCCTTGGCGACCAGTACGGCGAAATCGCCGATGCCGCAGCAGATGTCGGCCATCGTCACGCCGGGCGTCAGGCCATGGCGCGGCAGGATGGAGCGCTCGTGTTTCCAGGTCAGCTTCGTCTGCGTGCGCAACACCGGCACGAAGCCGCCCTCTTCGAGGAAGGACTGGCCCGGATAGAACTCGCTGTCATACTCCTCAACGACGATGCGCGGGTTCTTGGCCGTCAGCGTGCCGAATTTTTTCGTCGACCAGCCGATGACGCTTGACGTGATAATCGAGATCTTCACGTCCGGCCGCTCGTCTGCCGCCTTCAGAAGCGCGCCGGCAAGGGCGTGGAAAGCGACATTGTTGAGCCGCACCAGGCGTTTCACATTGATGTAGAACGTGCCGCGTATCGAAGCGATCGACGTTTCAAGCAGGCGGATGCAGGCCTCCATCTCGGCGCCCCGTTCGGGACGCAGCGAGCCGGAAAGCGCGAACTCCTGATTGTTGTCGTCGAAGGAAACCTTATAGGTCTGGACAAGCGTGTCGGCGATCATGCGTCGGATTCCTCCAGCTTGAGATCTGCGATGAGGCGGATGGCGTTTCCGTCGGCCGGTTCTATGGAGAAGCGCGCGGCATAGTCGACGGCGAGTTCCAGGAGGCCGATATTGGGTTGAAGCGGACCATCGGTGAAGAGCGCATTGTGGTAGCGCGAGGCGACGTCGCCCTCGTTGAGCACCCTCACGGCGCCGCGATAGAATTCGGCCGTTCGTGCGTCGACCGGGACGGTAAGAACGATCCGTTCGCTCGCCGCCTTGCGCGCAACCGAGCAGACGAACCTGCCCGATGGGGCGTGCAGCCGGTAGACGGTTTCCAGCAATTCGTTGAGCGCGGAGGAGAACAGGTTGGAATACAGCAGCGAGTCGCTGCGGTTGTGGCTGATCATGCGCGCGAAATAGGTCGATACCCGGTCGCAATACGCCCAGTTGGAGGCAAAGCCGTCCATGTCCATGTCAAATTCGAGAAGCTCGGCATATTCGCCGGCTCCCGTTGATGCTGCCCCCAGATCCATTGGCCCCTGCCTTATGATCCCGCAAACGGGCGTGCGGTCGCACGCTCTATCTTTCGCGAATAGACTATGTAATGTCCGAAGTGCCGGCACAAGCGCAGAGGTGGCCAGCGAGGCCGGCTTACGCGATATGATATCGGTGGTTGCGCCGTCCCCTTCGAACTCCAGCCGGAACCTTTCCATACAATCATGAAAGATTCGTCAAACCCAAGCCTTGCTTCTTCAGGATCCAGCGAAAGCGCGGAGACCGCCGAAGTCACCCAGCTGCGTCTCGATTTTGCGCAACTGCAAGCCGAATACGACGATCTGAAGCTGCTCTACGAAGCGATGATCGAGCATGGTGAGGCGGTGGAGGATCAGCTCGCCGAGCAGAACCTGCTGCTGGAAAGCACGCAGGCGCGCCTGGACGCGGAACTGAATGACGCCGGCCGCTACGTCTTCTCCATCCTGCCGGACAAGCGTGCGGCCAGCCCGGCGACCGATTGGCTGCTCGTGCCCTCCACGGAACTCGGCGGCGATTCGTTCGGCTATCACTGGATCGACGACGATCATTTCGCCATCTACCTGCTCGATGTCTGCGGCCACGGGGTCGGCGCGGCGCTGCTTTCCGTCACCGTCATCAACGTGCTCAGGGCCTCGGCGCTGGCAAACGCTGATTTCCGGGATCCCTCGACCGTGCTGAAGGCGCTCAACGACACCTTCCCGATGGAAAAGCAGAACAATATGTTCTTCACCATCTGGTATGGCGTCTACCGAAAGAGCACAGGAGAGCTGCGTTTTGCCACCGGCGGTCATCCGCCTTCGATCCTGCTGCGCGCCGACGGTGCCGGCCATGAAATGCTCATCACCGTCGGCGGCGTCGCGATCGGCGCCCTGTCCGACATGGACTACGACAGCAGCGTGACCCGCATCGCGCCCGGCGACCGCCTGCTCGTCATCAGTGACGGCACCTTTGAGGTGAATGGCCCCGGCGATGCCATGCTGAGCGTCGATGCACTGGCCGAGCAGGCCGCAGCACATGGCAGCCGCCCGCAGGATATCCATGAATGGGTCCGCTCCTTCAACGCGGCCGGCCCCTTGCCGGACGACTTCTCGTTGCTGGAAGTTCGCTTCTGACACACATCTTGGGATGGCGTTCACGCAATTGTGTTCGCGTGCCCCAGGCGACGCGCCCTTCCTGATTTGTCGATTGCCGGGCGGTGGAATTGCGCTATGTTTCCATCAGCGTACTGCCGGTTTGCTGTCTGTGATGAGGGAGGCGGCCATCATCCCGTTCGTGAAAAGCGGCCTTGCCGCATTCCTGGTTTTTCCGCTGCTTGCGGGCAGCGTTTCAGCTGAAGAAGCGGGACCGGAGGATCTTGCCATCGCGCGCAGCGTCGCGACGATGCTGCAGTCGGCGCGCGCGGTCGTTTCCGTCAATCAGGCGCGGATCAACGATCCCAATATCGGTGACAAGGGGCTTTCCGGCGCCGTCGTGCTGGCGGAGGCCATCGCCAATTACCAGAAGGCGACCCGGCGCGATCCCCGTACGGTCGATCCGGCCTCCTATGAGGGACGGCTGCTCAAGGCGCAGATGGATGCCGTGGTCGCGGTGATGGATGCCAACCAGGCGACGATCAACGCAAAGGGCAAGGGTTTCAAGGGTTTCATTCCCGCCACCTTCACCCGCCTGGTCAACGAGGCTTTCGAGGCTCGCATCGGCACGGAAGCCAGCATGAAATTCACTGCGCCGCCCGTGCTGATCCGCAACCGCAAGGCCCGGCCGGATGCCTTCGAGGCTGCGGCGATCCGCGACTATCTCGAGGCCGCCGACTGGCCGAAGGGCCAGATCTATTCGGCGACGGTGGAAGAGGATGGCCGGCGTCGGACGCGCGTGATGGTGCCGGAATATTACGCCCCCTCCTGTCTGACCTGTCACGGTGACCCGGCCGGTGAACTCGACATCACGGGCTATCCCAAGGAAGGCGCGCACGAGGGCGATCTCGGCGGTGTGATCAGCATCGGGCTGATACCGCAATGACAGCTGCGGCGGGTTCGGCCCTTTCGCTGCGACGCCTGCCGATCCGCGTGCGTCTCGTCCTGCTGGCGGCGGTGTTGCTGGTTGCCACCATCGGCAGCAGCCTCTTCACCCGCAGCGAGCTTTCCGAGGCGCTGCGCTCGGAGGACGAGGCGAACCGCATCGCCCAGATCATCGCCGTCGCGCATGAGGTGCGCGCCGATTTCAACAGTCTGCGTTACTGGCAGGCCGACCTCTCGGTCAGCCTGCTGACGCTCGCCGAAACCCGTGCCGAAGAGGCGCGCACGCGGCTTCGCGAACGGCTCGACACGCTGGCCGAATATCGCCCGACGGAGGCTGCGGCGATCCGTAAGGAGGTGGAGCGGTTTGACGATCTCGCCAACCAGGCCGTCGAGGCCTATACGGACGACCAGCGCGTCATCGGCAACACACATTTCGCAGAGGCGCGGCGGTATGGCATCGGCGTCGAGGACCAGCTCGCCGCGCTCCAGGCCGATCTCGGCCGGCAGGCGGCGGCGGCGCGGGCAAACATCCTTCTGCAGTTCGAGCGGGCCGCAAATGTCGCCTCGCTTCTGTCGATTGCCGCCGTCATCATCGGGACGGTGCTGACGGTCGTCATCCTCGGGTCAATCCTGAAGCCGCTCGGCGAGATCGTCACCGCCGTGCGGGGGCTGACGAACGGCGACACGAATGTCGCCGTGCCGCCGGCCGGCGCGGATGAACTTGGCCGGGTGAGCGAGGCGTTGCAATTGCTCAAACAAGGCCAGCGGGAGCGCGAGCGGCTGACGCGTGAAGCGGAAAACCAGCGCCGGACGATGGAGGACGCCATCGAAAGCATTGCGGAGGGCTTTGCGCTTTACAGCCCGGACGAGCGGCTGATCATCACCAATCAGCGGTTTCGCGACATGCATCCGATCCACGAAACCTTCGTGCCCGGCACATCGACGTTCCGCGATGTCATCGAGGCGGGCGGGCGTGACATCGTCGTGCTCGAACAGCCCTTCGACGAGTGGGTTGCGACACGGCTCGCCGCGCATGATCACAGCGCCACCCGCGTCGTTCCCTTCCGGGACGGCCGCTGGATGCAGATCAGCGAGCGGCCCACCCACGAGGGCGGCTTCACCATCGTCTATGTCGACATCACGGAGCTGCGCCGCCGGCAGGAGGAGCTGGAGCTTGCCCGCGACGAGGCGCAGCGCGCCACGCAGGTCAAATCCGAGTTCCTCGCCAATATGAGCCACGAGCTGCGCACACCGCTCAACGCCATCATCGGCTATGCGCAGATCTTGCAGGAGGACGCGCAGGATACAGGCCAGAGCGACTTCCTGCCCGACCTCAAGAAGATCGAGAGCGCTGGCAACCATCTGCTCGGCCTCATCAACGGCATTCTCGACCTTTCGAAGATCGAGGCCGGCCGCATGGAGGTCTACAAGGAGCGCTTCGGCATTTCGGCGCTTGTCGGTGATGTCGCGGCGTTGATCCGGCCGCTCGCCGCCAAAAACGGCAACAGTTTCGTGGTGGATTGCCCCGATGACATCGGATCGATCGAGACCGACGTCACCAAGGTCAAGCAGGCGCTGCTCAATCTACTTTCCAACGCCTGCAAGTTCACCGACAAGGGAACGGTCACGCTCGCCGTCGTACGACAGGGAACGGGCGCAGAGCGGCAGCTATTTCTGACAGTGACGGATACCGGCATCGGCATGAACGAGGAACAGCTCGGCCGGCTCTTCCAGGCCTTTTCGCAGGCCGACAGTTCGACGTCGCGCAAATTCGGCGGTACGGGCCTTGGCCTTGCGATCAGCCGCAGCTTCGCGCTGATGCTCGGCGGCGACCTCATCGTTGAGAGCCATCCGGGCGAGGGCTCGCGCTTTATATTCACGCTGCCCGATCCGGATGAGACCGCAGCGCTCAGCGAGGCCGCGGAGGAGAAGGTCACGCCCGCGAAAGCGGAGCCTTCCGACCGCCCGTCCGTGCTTGTCGTTGATGACGACGAGGCGTCGATGAACATCATCGGCTCGCACCTGAAGCGCGACGGCTACCGCGTGCTCTATGCCAGCAGCGGTGAGCAGGCGCTGGAAATGGCGCGCAAACACCGCCCGGCGGCCATCACGCTCGATATCCTGATGCCGCAGATGGACGGCTGGTCGGTGCTGGTCGCGTTGAAATCCGATCCCGATCTTTCGGGCATTCCCGTCGTCATCGTCAGCATCAGCAATGAAAAGGCGCTCGGCTTCACGCTGGGGGCCGCTGCCATGCTCACCAAGCCGGTCGATCGCGGCGAACTCAGCGATTTCCTGTCGCGTCTCACCGGCGGCGGGGAGGAGGGCACGGTGCTGGTCGTCGAGGACGACGCGGCGACGCGGCTTTTGATGCAGCGCACGGTGGAAAAGCTCGGCCGCAGCGCGGCTTTGACGGAAAACGGCCGGCAAGGCATGGCCTGGCTTGCCGAAAACCCGCCGCCGATCGCCATCCTGCTCGACCTGCAGATGCCGGAAATGAATGGTTTCGAATTTCTCGCGGCACTTCGGGGACGAGCGGAATGGAACGCCGTGCCGGTGCTTGTCGTCACGGCAAAACACCTTTCCAATGCGGAGCGCGAGCTTTTGAGTGCGCGTGCCACGCAGATCATCGGCAAGGGCGGCGCGCATGTCGAATTGACGCAGGCGCTGCGCGACGTGCTTTTCGCGCGCTCACCGAACGCCGACGGGAGTTGATGCCATGCCAAAAATTCTGTTGGTCGAAGACAACGAGATGAACCGCGACATGCTCTCGCGCCGACTGGAGCGCAAGGGCTACGCTGTGATCTTCGCGATCGATGGCGAGGAGGCCGTCATGCGGGCCGCCTCCGACGCGCCCGACCTCGTCCTCATGGATATCGGCCTGCCCGGTATCGACGGCTGCGAGGCGACGCGCCGCATCCGCGACAATCCCGCCAATGCAGGTCTGCCGATCATTGCGCTGACTGCCCATGCCATGAGCGTGGACGAAGCCCGCGCCCGCGATGCCGGTTGCAATGACTTCGACACCAAGCCCATCGATTTGCCGCGCCTGCTTGGCAAGATCGAAGCGCTGCTTCCCAGCGCCGGCTGATCCAATCTCAGCCCGCCTGCGCGGCGCTGGCCTCCGGCCCCTTTTTCCGCTCCGCATAGACGCGGGCGAGCCAGGCGCAGACCATCAGCTGGATCTGGTGGAAGAGCATCAGCGGCAGCACGATGGCGCCGATAGACTGGCCGGCGAAGATCACGCTCGCCATGGGCACGCCGCTGGCGAGGCTCTTCTTCGAGCCGCAGAAGACGGCGGTGATGCGGTCCTCGCGGTTGAAGCCGAAGAGCTTGCCGCCGAAGCTGGTAATGGCGAGGACGGCGGCCAGGAGCAGGCAATCGACGACGATGAGAAGGGCGAGGTCCTCGATGGCAAGCTTCTGCCATATGCCTTCCGTCACCGCCTCGGAGAAGGCGAGATAGACCACCATCAGGATGGAGCCGCGATCGAAGGGGTTGAGCAGGGTCTTCTTCGAGCGGATCCAGTTGCCGATGAACGGCTGCAACACCTGGCCCGCGACGAAGGGCAGGAAGAGCTGCAGCATGATCTTCCAGACCATGTCGAAGGACATGCCGACATGGCCGCCGGCGGAAAACAGCAGGGCGACGAGCGCCGGCGTCAGGAAAATTCCGAGAATGTTGGACGTGGAGGCCGCGCAGATCGCGGCCGGCACATTGCCGCCGGCCATCGAGGTGAAAGCGATCGACGACTGTACGGTGGACGGTAGAACGCAGAGAAAAAGCAGGCCGAGATAAATCGGCTGGTCGATCAGCCAGGGCGAGAACAGGCCGAGCCCGAGGCCGAGCAGCGGGAAGGCCACGAAGGTCGTGACGAGGATGAAGAGTTGCAGGCGCCAGTGCAGGAAGCCGGCGATCACCACATCCGTGGAAAGGCGCGCACCGTGTAGGAAGAACAGGAGCGCGATCGCGGCATTGGTGGCGATGGAGAACCATTGCGCCGGTTCGCCTGATATCGGCAGCAAGGACGCGAGCAGCACGGCGCCGACAAGCAG
Source organism: Shinella curvata (assembly GCF_022899935.1). Taxonomy (GTDB): domain Bacteria; phylum Pseudomonadota; class Alphaproteobacteria; order Rhizobiales; family Rhizobiaceae; genus Shinella; species Shinella curvata. The sequence continues at coordinate 557,978 of NZ_JALJCJ010000005.1, read as the reverse complement.
CAGCGTAAACGTATCAGGCAGGAGGCGTTTCATTGGTTACGGTCCGGAAGGTCTCGACAGGTTTCCAAAATGCGCTATCCTGTTTTGCGATGCAATCCGATAATGCTTATCGAGAAACGTGATATGCTCGATCTTGCCCAGTTGCGCAGCTTTGTCATGGTGGCCCAGACCGGAAGCTTCACGCTTTCGGCCGAGCGGCTCAACCTGGGCCAGTCGACGGTCAGCCAGCATCTCCAGCGGCTGGAGCGCAGCCTCGGCCGGCGGCTTCTCGACCGCGACACCCATGCGGTGCGGTTGACCAGCGACGGCGAAGCGCTTCTGCCGAATGCGCGCCAACTCCTCGCGTTGGAACGTCAGACGGTTGCGCGCTTCGATGCGCAAGCGCCGCGCGGCCCCTTCCGCCTCGGCATTTCCGAGGATCTGGTGAGCGGACAATTGCCGGGACTGCTGGAGGATTTCATCGCGGATCATCCCTCCGTCGATCTCCAGCTTTCCGTGGCACTCTCCAAGACGCTGGCCGACATGCAGGATCGTGGTGAGCTCGATCTCGTCATGGCAAAGCGCCGGATCGGCGAACAGCGCGGCGATGCCATCCTGCGCGAGCCGCTTGTGTGGCTGGCGAGCGATCCGGATGCGATTCTGACCAAGCCGACACTGCCGCTGATCGTGTTTCCGCCGCCGAGCCTGACACGCGTGCTGTTGATGGAGGCACTGGAGCGCAGCGGCGTGTCCTGGCGCATCGTCTGTTCCTGCCAGAGCCTCAGCGGGCTGACGGCGGCGGCAAGGGCGGGCATGGGCGTGCTGGTGCAGCCGCGCAGCCTGGCGCCGTCAGGTCTTCGCGAAATCGCCCCGCCCTCGCTGCCGGCGCTGGAGGATGTGGAATTCGTGCTCGTCACGGCGCGTTCGGCCGACCACGCCACCGTCTCGGCCTTTTCCCGCAAGGTGCGCGAGCGCTTCGGCAAGGGCTTCGCCCTCAACGCACGCCCCTGAAGCCAAACCATAAGAACCTGCCGATCCGGCGGGGTAAAAACATCCGAGGAGAACGAAGAGAATGCGCAATTTCGAAAGGCCGACCCGCTCCGTGGCCGTGTCCCGTCATGCGATGGCGGCGACCTCGCATCCCTCCGCGACGCTCTGTGCGTTGCAGATCATGGAGGCCGGCGGCAATGCGATGGATGCGGCCATTGCCGCTTCTGCCGTGCAATGCGTCGTCGAGCCGGGCTCGACGGGCATCGGCGGCGATTGTTTCGTGCTTTTTGCGCCTGACGGCTCCGACAAGGTGGTCGCCTATAACGGTTCCGGTCGCACGCCTGCCGCGCTGACGCTCGACTGGTTTGCCGAGCGTGGCCTTGCCGAAGTGCCGCGCCAGTCTCCGTCATCCGTGACCATTCCCGGCGCCATCGATGCCTGGACGCGGCTGCATGCCGATCACGGCCGCATGTCCTTTGCCGAGGTTCTGGCGCCGGCCGTCCGCTTTGCCGAGGAGGGCTACGCGATCAGCCCACGCGTTCATCGCGACTGGCAGCTGGAGGAGGAGCTTCTGGCCGCCGACCCAACGGCCGCTCGCATCTTTCTTCCGAATGGCCGTGCGCCAAGAGTTGGCGAGGTGCATCGCCAGCCGGAGCTTGCCGCCACGCTGAAACGCATTGCGGCAGAGGGGCGCGACGGGTTCTATACGGGGGCGGTTGCGGAGGACATGGTGTCCTATCTGCGCTCGCTGGGCGGGCTGCACACGCTGGAAGATTTTGCCGGCGCCCGGGGCGACTACGTGACGCCCGTGACCACGGATTTCCGCGGCTATACGATCCACGAATGCCCGCCGAACGGCCAGGGCATCATCGCGCTATTGATCCTCAACATACTGAGCCGCTTCGAGGCCAAGGGCGATCCGCAGTCGCCCGACCGGCTGCACCTGGAGATCGAGGCGACGCGGCTTGCCTATGCCGCACGCGACGCCTGGATCGCCGATCCGGACAAGGTGCATGTGCCGGTCGAGGAACTGCTGTCGGACGGTCTTGCCGACCGGCTGGCCGGCATGATCGATCTTAGTCGCGCGCTGACGGACCTGCCGGCCTTCGACATGCCGCTGCATCGCGACACCGTTTATATTTCCGTCGTCGATCGCGACCGCAATGCCGTCAGCTTCATCAACTCGGTCTTCGACAGTTTCGGCACCGGTCTCGTTGCACCGCGCTCCGGCGTGGTTCTGCACAATCGCGGCCAGAGTTTTTCGCTGAAGGCTGGCCACCCCAATGTCGTGGCGCCGGGCAAGCGGCCGCTGCACACCATCATTCCCGGCATGGTAACGCGCGGCGGGCGGGTGGAAATGCCCTTCGGCGTGATGGGAGGCTACTATCAGGCGCTGGGCCATGCCCATCTTATCTCGAAAGTCTTCGACTACGGCATGGACCTGCAGGAGGCGATCGACCTACCACGCCTCATTCCCAAGCCCGATGGCACGCTTGTCGAGACAGAACACACATTGCCGGCCGCGACGGCAAGCGAACTGACGCGTCGCGGCTTCTCGCTCGTTCCGGCGGAAGGGCCGATCGGCGGGGCGCAGGCGATCCGCATCGACTGGGAGAACGGCACGCTGATCGGGGGCTCCGAATCGCGCAAGGATGGCATTGCGCTCGGGCTTTGAAGGGAACGGCACATGGATACGGAACAGCCTAAACTGGACCTAGTGATGCGCATCGAGGCGGAGATCGCGCCCGCCCTCATCGTCGGCGAGATCGGCGGCGGCGTGCGCGAAATCATTCCGATCACGGGCGGACGCTTCACAGGGCCGGATATCCATGGCGAAGTCCTGCCGGGTGGCGCGGACTGGTGCCTGACCCGACCGGACGGCATCAGCGAAATATGGGCGCGCTATACATTGCGCACCCATGATGGCGTGCTGATCTCGCTGATCAACGCCGGAACCGTGCAGGCCGATGAGAACGGCGATTTCCGGGGGCGGACGGTGCCGCAATTCGAGGTAGCGGAGGGAGCCTATGCCTGGCTTCGCGATGCGGCTTTTGTCGGGACGTTGCTGACCAACGGCGCGGGGACGCTGGCCAAGGCCACCTTCTTTCGCGTGGTGTGAAACCGACGGACCGGCCGTCAGAAATGGCGGCCGGCGTCCAGGATGTTTTCGGCCTCCTCCAGTGTCATGGCGAAGACCTGTCTGCCGATGTCGAAGCTGAAACCGCCGCGGGCGAAGGCGGAAAACTCCTTGGCCTTGCGCTTTTCGTCCAGCCCCACCTTGCGAAACGGGCCGAAGGCGCGTTTGCGGGCGAGCACGATGGCGGCGTAGAGATCGTCCATTTCGGCGACCGCGGCGGCGGCTGTTTCCTTGGCGATGCCCTTCTGTGAAAGCCTCTGCACGACCGCGCGCTTCGACCTGCCGCTGCGCATGCCGGAGCGGCTGCTCATCTCGGCGAAAGCCGTATCGTCGAGCGCCTTGTTGTCATAGGCGAATTTCACCGCTGCATCGGCCAGCGCCTTCACCTGTGCGTCGCTGATGTCCTCGAATTTTTCGCGCGCCTTGCGGGCGATGGCATCGTAGAGCTGCTTTTCCGTGTGCATGCGCCGTTCGATACGATAGATCGTCGAATTGCGCGCCCAGGAAAACATGCGCGGGGTGGGCACATCGGCGGGCGTGTCGTCTTCCGGGCTCAAGGCGGGCTTTCGGCTACTGCGGTGCTTCGGATCCGGATCCTTATGGAAGAAGTTCCGCGCCCTGTCACCCTTTCGTCTCCGTCAGTTCTTCGCCACGACGAGATCGATCTCCACCAGCGCGTCGCGTCCGAGGGCGGCAACACCCACTGTCGTACGCGCCGGCAGATGCGCGTCTTCGCTGAAATGCCGGTGATAGACGGCGTTGAGGCCCACATAGTCGCGGGAGAAATGGGTGAGATAGATGCGGGCGAAGACGGTGTTTTCCAGCCGGTAGCCCGTGGCGTCGAGGATGCGGCGGAGGTTGAGGAAGACAAGCTCCGCCTGCGCTTCGATCGATGCGGGCAGCGATTCTTCCGGGCTGTCGGGGTAGATCGGCAGCTGACCGGTGACATGGAGCAGGCCAGCGGCTTCCACGGCATGGGCATAGCGAGCGGTGGCCGGCGGTGGAGCAGCATTGGCGACGACGTGGCGACGAAGCGACATGGCGGGAGTTTCCGGAAAACAGTCGGGTGCCGGCGGGGCCGGCACCCGGGATGATGTTCAGCTCCAGGCGTGACGCGGGGCATTGATGCCGTTGAGGTAGAAGTTTCCGATGTGGAAGAACTTCCAGCGCACGGGATCGTGCAGCGTATGCGCGCGCGCATTGCGCCAGTGGCGGTCGAGATTGTGCTTGGCGAGCGTGGAGCGCGTACCGGCCAGTTCGAACAGCTTGTTCGTGGCGAGGATGGCGATCTCGGTCGTCAGCACCTTGGCTTCGGCGGTCTTGACGGTCGCGTCGTTGATCGTCTCCTCCGTCGCGTTCTTCAGGCCGGCGTCGATTGCCTCGCCGGCAATGTCGAGCAGGGCTTCAGCGGCGTGCAGCCTGATCTTCAGGTCGCCGATGGCGGCAATGGTGAAGGGATCCTCGCTCGCAGTCTCCTTGCCGCTGTCGACCCACGGGCGGCTCTGGGTCTTGATGAAGGCGATGGTGTCGTCAATCGCACCGCGCGCGATGCCGGCATCGATCGCAGCCTGGATGATTTGAGAAACCGGGCCAGCGATGGTCGGCCGGTCGAAAGCGGCGACCGGCAGCAGCCGGCTTTTGGGCACACGCACATTCTCGATCTTCACCGCGCCGGAGGCCGTGGTGCGCTGGCCGAAACTCGACCAGTTGTTGCTGACCGTGAGGCCGGGCGTCTCGCGGTCGGTAAAGACCAGATAGCCCTTTTCGTCAGCATCGACGGCGACGATCGGGATGATGTGCGAAAGGAGTGCGCCGGTCGTGTAGAACTTTTCGCCATTCACGACCGCCTCGTCGCCCTCATGGACAACGCGCGTTTCGAAGGCGCCGACGGTCTTGCTGTTCAGCTCGGAAAAGGCATTGCCGAAGCGCAGGCCGGAGAGAACCCAGCCGAAAAACTCCCTCTTCTGCTCTTCCGTGCCGTCGAGGTCGATATGGCCGTTGATGGCGAGATGGTTCTGGGTGATCTGGGCGATCGAGGAGTCAGCGGCGGCGAGAATGGCGATCACGCGGGCCAGTGTCTTGTAGGAAACGCCGGGGCCGCCATAGGCCTTGGGTACGTTGATGCCCCATAGACCACTCTGAGAGTAGGTGTCGATTTCCTTGAGCGGCAGCAGGCCCTCCCGGTCGCGAAGGGCAGCTCCCTGCGCGAAGTCGGCGGCCAGCCGCTTTGCGACGGCAATTGCCTCTTCATCGCTCTTGATGACGTGGGCGGGTGCCGCAGGGCGTGGGCGCGGCGGAACCGGATCGTCCGAGTTCACGCGCGGATGCTGCGTATAGTCGATCGGCTGTTTTTCGATAATCCCCATGGCGAAACTCTCCGGTTGGTTTCGGGAGAGTTTCGCAGTTAAAAATAAAATCGATAGATATTATGTATTATAAAGAGGCCGCCCCGGGGAAAATCCTTCGAAGGGGCATGCTGCATTTCATGCCGCTCAGGCCTTTGCGCCATAATATTTCTGCGCGATGCTGGTCGCAGCCGCCATCGTCTTCTGTCCGATATCCAGCATGCGCGCCCTGTTCGCCCTCGGGGTCGGGGCGGCGACCGCCAGGGCGCCGACGGGCTTTCCGCTTGGAGCGAGGACAGGGGCCGCGGCACTGATGACGCCCATTTCAAACCCCTGCTGGTTGATCGAAAAACCGCGCCTTGCAGTTTCCTTCAGGAGAAGACGTACGGCGTCCGGTTCGGTGACCGTCTCGGCGGAAAACCGCTCCATCGGCCGTTTCAGCGCCCGTTCGATCTCCTCGGCCGGCAGGAAGGCCAGATAGGCAAGACCGGATGCCGTGGCATGGAAGGGCAGCGGCGTGCCGAGGTCGACAATCACGCGGTGGGCCTGTGAGGAATCCTCGACATGAATGGTGGAGAGCCGCCCGCCGGTAAATTCCGAGAGATGGACCGTTTCGTCGACCTCGTCCGCCAGCGCCTTGACGAAGGGGGCAGCGACGGACACGAAGGGAAACCGTGCCTGGCGAATACGCGCCAGCCGCACGGGGGCAGCCCCCAGCCGGTATTTCCGCGTCTCCTCGTCCTGCTCCACGAAGCCGTGTTTTTCCAACTCCACCAGGAAGCGGCGTGCCGTCGCCTTGTCGAGTGCCGCAAGCCGCGCGATGTCGGTCAGTCCGATGTCCTTACCGAGCTGGGAGATGGTGTCGAGGAGGGAAAGGGCCTTTCCGATGGTGCTCATGCTTCTTTTCCGCGCGTTTCGTTACGGCCTTGTCGCACCGGACGATCGGTGTTGCCAACCCCGCAGACTGCCTCCCACGCTTCTCCCATCTCTGTCGAGATACTTAACATGAGAATTAACTTGACGCGGGTACGAGCTTTTGCAAGTCTAATATTAAAATAAAGGTTCAATTAATGAACCGCAATGCAAATCTTCGAGTGGGAACCGCCGGACGCCTTGCGCACGGCAATGGAGGCGGCAGCCGTGTGGAGCGAGCCGTCAGGATGGGAGCAAGATCATGAGCAATGAAACCGTGTCGCCCGGCGGCACGAACCAACTGCGCAAGAACAGCCTTGGTGTCGGGGCCGTCACCTTTCTCGTCGTCTCGGCCGCAGCGCCGCTGACGGCTGTCGCCGGCGGCGTGCCGCTGTCGATGATGCTCGGCAACGGTGCGGGCATTCCGCTGACCTTCGCCTTCGTGACGGCTGTGCTGCTGCTGTTTGCCGTCGGCTATGTCGCGATGGCCCGCCACATCAGCAATGCCGGCGCCTTCTACGCCTACACGGCACAGGGTCTTGGCGGCCTTGCCGGCGGTGCGGCGGCGCTGATCGCCATTCTCGCCTATAATGCCATGCAGATCGGCGTTCTCGGCCTGTTCGGTGCCGCGACCGCCGGGTTCTTCGCCGGTTACGGCATTGACCTGCCCTGGTGGGTCTGGACCTATATCGGCATCGCGCTCGTCGCGGTCTTCGGTTATCGCCGGGTCGATTTTTCCGCCCGCGTTCTCGCCGTGCTGGTCGTGCTGGAATATCTCGTGGTGCTGGTCATCGACGCGGCGATCTTCGTCAAGGGCGGCGACAGCGGCCTGTCCGCCGTACCCTTCACGCCGTCGGCCTTCATGAGCGGCACGCCGGCCATCGGCATCCTGTTCTGCTTTGCCGCCTTCATCGGTTTCGAAGCCACGACCATCTATTCGGAAGAAGCCCGCGAGCCGGAAAAGACCGTGCCGCGCGCCACCTATATCTCGGTTCTGATAATCGGCCTCTTCTACATGCTGACCTCCTGGCTGATGGTCAACGGTGCCGGCGTCGACAAGCTCGTGCCGGAAATCCAGGGTCTTGCCGATCCGACGACCTTCCTCTTCGGTCTGGCGGACCGCTATGTCGGCAATGGTATCACCACCATCATGGGCATCCTCTTCATCACCAGCCTGTTTGCCGGCGTCGTCGCCTTCCACAACGGCGTTGCCCGCTACATGTATGTCGCCGGTCGTGAGGGTCTGCTGCCCAGGGCGCTCGGCGTCACCCATCCAGTGTTCCAGAGCCCGCATGCCGGTTCGGTCGTGCAGACGGTGATCGCCGTCGTCGTGGTCGCGCTCTTCGCCTTCACGGGGCTGGATCCGGTGCTGGCGCTGTTCTCCTGGCTGACGAATGTCGGCACGCTGGCGATCATTCTGCTGATGGCATTGACGGCCTTCTCCATTGTTGTCTTCTTCAGCCGCAATCCCGGCCTTGAAGGCAACAAGCTGGCGACAGTCGTGCTGCCGGTTTTGACGGGGCTGATCCTTGCCGCGCTGGTGTTCTATATTGCCACCAATTTTGGCGCGCTGGCCGGCGCGGAGGGGCCGCTTGCCGTGTTCCTGCCCGGTCTCGTGTTGATTGCCGCGGCCATCGGCCTCGTCTGCGCGCTGCGCCTGAAGTCCGGCGACGCGGCTGCCTTTGCGCGGCTTGGCGTCGGCCGCGAAGTCTGAAAAGTGGGGTGGCGCTTCGGCGCCACCCGTTCTTGCGAGGGAATGTCATGCAGGAAAAGATCGAAGCGCTCCGCAACCGCGCCATCGCCCCGCAGGGGCTGTTTATCGACGGCAACTGGCGGGAGCCCGCCGAAGGGGCGGCACTGGATGTCATCTCGCCTATCGACGGGCGTCGGCTGACGACCATCGCCGATGCCGGCCCTGTCGATGTCGACCGCGCGGTGAAGGCAGCGCGTGCCGCTTTCGAAAGGGGCCGCTGGGCGAAAGCCGCACCGGCCGAACGCAAGCGGGTGCTGCTCAAGATCGCCGAGCTGATCGAAAAGCATGCGCTGGAACTCGCCGTGCTGGGCGTGCGCGACAATGGCACGGAAATCGCGATGGCGCTGAAGGCCGAGCCCGGCAGCGCGGCCGGCAGTTTCCGCTATTATGCCGAGGCGATCGACAAGGTCTATGGCGAGATCGCCCCGACGGCGGGCGATATTCTCGGCTTGGTGCATCGCGAGCCGGTCGGCGTCGTCGGCGCCATCGTGCCGTGGAATTTCCCGCTGATGATCGGCGCCTGGAAGATCGCTCCGGCGCTCGCCGCCGGCAATTCCGTGGTGCTGAAGCCGGCGGAGGTGGCGTCGTTATCGCTGTTGAGGCTTGCCGAACTCTGTGCCGAGGCCGGCCTTCCCGAAGGTGTGCTCAACGTCGTGACCGGCCGCGGTGCCGTCACGGGCGAGGCGATGGGGCTGCATCCGGATATCGATGTGCTCGTCTTCACCGGCTCCGGCCCGGTCGGGCGGCGTCTCCTGGAATATTCCGCCCGCTCCAACCTGAAGCGCGTCTATCTCGAGCTCGGCGGCAAATCGCCGAATGTCGTCTTTGCCGACGCGCCCGATCTCGACAAGGCGGCGAAGACCTCGGCCTACGGCATTTTCCGCAATTCCGGTCAGGTCTGTGTCGCCGGTTCGCGCCTGCTGGTCGAGCGCTCGATCGTCGACGACTTTTCCGCCAAGGTAGCGGGAATTGCCGCCTCCATGAAGGTCGGCGACCCCCTTCTGCTGTCCACCGAGGCTGGCGCGATCTCCAACGAGATGCAGTTGCGCAAGGATCTCGGTTTTGCCGAGCAGGCGCTGGTCGAGGGCGCGAAGCTGCGCACTGGAGGTAAGCGTATCCTTACGGATACGGGTGGTTTCTACATGGAGCCGACGGTCTTCGACGTCACACCGGGCATGACGCTGGCTCGCGAAGAAGTGTTCGGCCCGATCCTCTCGATTATTCCTTTCGACACCGAGGAGGAGGCGCTCGCGATCGCCAACGGCACCGATTACGGCCTCGCCTCCGCCGTCTGGACATCCAACCTTTCGCGGGCGCACCGCATGGTGCGCGGCATCCGCGCGGGTGTCGTGCATGTGAACACCTATGGCGGAGCGGACAACACGGTGCCGCTCGGTGGTGTGCGCCAGTCCGGCAACGGGCATGACAAGTCGCTGCATGCGCTGGAAAAATATCTCGACCTGAAGACGGCCTGGATCCAGCTCTAAACGACCGTACCGACAGTGCGTCAAGATCGCCGCGATGCCGAACGCATCTGCGGCGGTTTCTGTTTCGGGGCTTCTGCGTCGCGCAGGGAAATCCTTGTCCATCCGGTCAATGTATTTAACGTGTGAACTATGTTGACAGCCGCCCCCGACTGCGGCACTCTCATATTGAATAGTAGGTTCAAATAATGAACCACAAGGGAACATCGCTATCATGACTGGGACGTCGCACGCTGACCTCATCCTCACCAGTGGCCGTATCTATACGGTCGACGCCGCCAATTCCTGGGCGGAAGCCGTCGCCATTGCCGGCGGACGCATCCTTGCCGTCGGCAGCGCCGCCGAGATCGACGCCTATCGCGGCGCGGCGACCGAGGTCGTCGATCTGGCCGGCCGCATGGCGATGCCGGGCTTCGTCGATATTCACAATCACATCATGATGGGCGGGCAGGCCGATCTCTTCGAAACGCAGATCGCCGCCGGTGCGTCGGTGGATGCGATCTGTGCCCATGTGACGGCGCAGGCGGAGGCCGCCGCCCCTGGCCAGTGGATCGTCGCCAACCAGTGGGGCGCCGACATGATCAGCGCGCTCAACTCGGAAGCGGCGCTTGCGAAACTCGATGCCGCCAGCCACGGCCATCCCGTGCTGCTGCGCGACGAGACCATGCACAACCGCTGGGTCAACAGCGAGGCGATGCGCCTTTCCGGCATTTCCGACAACCAGCCCGACCCACCGGCCGGCGCCTTCGGCCGCGATCCGGTGACCGGCAGGCTGACGGGCCTTCTCATCGAATCCGCCGCCGGTATCGTCGAGCGTGTCGCCGCTGATCATTTTACCGAGGATATGGGCGAGGCCGCCGTCGCCCGTGCCGTCGAGATCGTCAATTCCTATGGCGTCACCGCCTTCCAGGATGCTGCCTCGGTTCTCTCCATCCTCAAGGCGCTGAAGGGCCTCGATGACAAGGGCGATCTGACGGCCTGGGCCGTGACCTCGCTGCCGCTGATCGAGCCGTCCTTCATGTTCGGGCTTTCCGGCGACGAACTGCTGGCGCTGCGTGACGACTATCGCTCCCGGCATGTCCATCCCAACTACACGAAGATCTTCCTCGACGGCGTGCCGGGTGCCCGCACCGGCGCCTTCCATGACGCCTATATCGACGATGCCGCGCATCCGCATGGCTATCGCGGCGAGGTTCTGGTCAGCTATCCCGATCTCGTCAAATATATCGACAAGTCGGAAAAGCTCGGCATGGGCCTGAAGATCCATTGCGCCGGCGACTATGCCGTCACCGAAATGCTCGATGCGGTCGAGGCCGTGCGCCACTTCAACGGCCCGACCAAGGTCCTGCACCACATCGCCCATGCCAGCTATGTCCTGCCCGCGGATATCGTGCGTTTCGCATCGCTGAATGTGGTGGCCGATCTCTGCCCGATGATCTGGTATCCGACGACCTTCCTCGAAGGTCACAAGGAAGCGATGGGCGAAGAGCGCGCAACCCGCTTCTGGCCGATCGCCGATCTCCACAAGACCGGTGCGCTGCTGGCCGGCGGTTCCGACTGGCCGGTCATTCCGATCCCCGATCCGCTGAACGGCATCGAGGGCATGGTGACGCGCCAGAACCCGTCCGGTGCCTTCCCCGGCGTTTCGCTCTGGCCCGAACAGGCGATCGATGTTGCCACGGCCATCCGCATCTTCACGTTGAACTCCGCCATCGCCATGGGCCTTGGCGAGGAGACCGGCTCCATCGAGCCCGGCAAGTCGGCGGATATCATCGTGCTTGACCAGAACCTCTTCGATATCGAGGCCAAGCGCATCGCCGCCACCAAGGTCCTCACCACCTATTTCGAAGGCCGCGCCGTCTACCAGCGCTAGGCCTTTGTCGACAACAACAAGAAAGGGAGCAGCATGACCAAGACCCGTAATCTCCTCCTCGCCTCTGCGGCGATCCTCCTGGCCGCCACTGTCTCGGCCAAGGCCGCGCCGACCTGCGAAAACGGTCCGATCCAGATCGGCGCCGTCTCTACCGTGACCGGTGTCGTTGACTTCTCCGACGCGCCGCGCGCCACCCAGGCCGTCTTCCAGCAACTCAACGATGCCGGCGGCATCAACGGCTGCAAGATCGAGTTCACCATCGCCGACGACAAGGGCGACCCGCAGGTCGCTGCCCAGGCGGCGCGCGACCTCATCGACAACAAGGGCGTCGTGGCGCTGGCCGGCGGTGCGAGCCTGCTCGACTGTGCTGTCAACGCGGCGACCTATGACCGCAACGACGTGCTCGCCGTGCAGGGCGTCGGCGTCGATCCACTGTGCTTCAACGCGCCGAGCGTCGCACCCGTCAATGTCGGCCCCTACACGCTGACCACCGCCGTGCTCGACTATGCCACGAAGGATCTCGGCGCGAAGAAACTCTGCACCTTCTTCTCGATCATCGGCGGTACGCAGGAAGCCTATGCCGCGGCCGTCGCGCGCTGGGAGAAGATCAGCGGCAACACGATCACGCTCAGCGACATGACGCTGCCGCTGCAGGGCGATCTGACGCCCTATCTCGTCAAGGCGCGCGATGCCGGCTGTGACGCGGTGCTGACCAACCAGGTCGAGCCGGGCGTCGTGCAGTGGATCAAGACGGCCGATGCCCAGAAGATCACCGGCATCAACTGGCTGTTCCTGGCTCCCGGCTACACGGAAGGCGTCTCCAAGGCGCTCGCCGACAGCAAGCAGCCGATCTATGTCGGCACCGAATGGGAGCCCTATACGGAAGCGACCGAAGCCAATGCCGACTGGGCCAAGACCATGGAGACGGCGGGTCTCGCCAAGACCGCCTTCTCGCAGGGCGGCTATATGGCGGCAAAGGTCCTGATCGACACGATTTCCGGCATCGAAGGCGAAGTCACCCGCGAAACGGTGACGGCGGCGCTCAAGGAAGGCAAGGAACTGACCTATCCGATCGCCGGCAACGCCTATTCCTTCGGTGATGCGAAAGCCCATTCGCCCATGCAGGCCACCAAGATCATGCAGCTCGTCGACGGCAAGTGGACGGTGAAGACCAAGGATTGGTTCGTTTTGCCTGCGGCTGAGTGAGGTGCTGAGGGGAGAGGGCAAGCCGTTGCCACCTCCCCCCTTCTCCCCATGGGGAGAAGGGGGCTGGAGAGCCATCTCGTCTCTACCGCGAGGTCTGAAATGGCTCCCGCATGATAACGGACGGATCCCATGCGTGGGACCGGAGACCATGAGTGACTGACGCGGTGCGCCGCGCGCATCGACCCGGAGTTCCGGAATGGATTCATTGTTCACTGCCGCCGTTGCCGGACTATCGGCCGGCGGGGCCTACGCCATCCTTGGCGTCTGCGCCATCTTCACTTACCGGCTCGTCGCCGTGGTGAATTTCACCGGTGCGGCCATCGGCGCCGCAGGCACTTTCGCCATGGTCGCGCTGTTCGAGCTGGGCATGCCGCTGCTGCTGGCCGTGCTTTTCGGCGTTGCGGCCGGCGCGCTTGCCGGCCTGGCGATCGGCCTCGTTATGACCACGTGGTTTGCCGGCAGCAATGCCTCGACCAAGGCGGCCGTGACGGCGGCGCTGCTCGTCGGCATCATCGCGGTGGGCCTGCGCCTCACCGGCGGCCAGCATCCGCATTATTTCCCCGAGATCATTCCCGGTTCCGCCTTCCGGCTTGCCGGCGTGGAAGTGACCTGGGCCGCGGTCACGACGCTCGTGCTCTCCGTCGCCTTCACCCTTCTGACCGAACAGTTCCTTGCCCGCACCCGCACCGGGCTGCAATTGCGCGCGCTTTCGCAGCGGCCGATGGCAGCCGAGCTGATCGGCATTCGCGTGCGGCTGCTGGCGCTCGGCGTCTGGGCCGTCACCGGCGGCGTCACGGCCTTTGCGCTGATGATCATCGCGCCGCTGCGCTCGCCGGATTTCGCCTCGCTCAGCCTGCTCGTCGTGCCGGCGCTGGCCGCCGCGCTGATCGGCGCTTTCTCGAGTTTCCGTGCGGCCCTGATCGGCGGCGTGATGATCGGTCTGCTCGAAGGCAGCGTCAGCGCCATCGGGCCGGTCAGCCAATATCGCGGCGCCGTGCCGTTTCTTGTCATTCTTGCCGTCCTGCTCTGGTCGCAAAGAGGAGCCCGCTGGGATGAAGCACGCTAGTTTCCGCGCCGCCGCCACCACGGCCCTGTCGCTCGCCGTCCTCGGCGCCCTCATCTTCTTCCTGCTGCCGAAGTACTGGGTGTTCCTCATCACCGCCGTCTTCATCGTCGGCATCGCGCTGCAAAGCCTCGGTCTCGTCACCGGCCGCACCGGCATGATCTCGCTCTGCCAGATGTCCTTCGCCGGCGTCGGCGCCTGGGTGACGGGTTATCTGAACCTGATCGGCGCACCGGGCGGGCTCGCCGTCTGGATGTTGATCGGCGGGCTTGCCGCCGTGCCCGTCGGCATCGCCATCGGCCTACCGGCACTGCGCCTGCGCGGCATCAACCTCGCCATCGTCACGCTCGGCTTTGCGGCGGCCTTCGATACGGTGCTCGCCACCATCACCTTCCCCGGCCAGACGACCTTCACCCAGGTCGTCCGCCCGGCGGCCTTCGACAGCGACAAGGGCTATTTCCTCTTCGTGCTGCTGACCTACGGCGTCATCGCCGTTGTGCTGGAGTTCGTCAGCCGCTCGCGTCTCGGTGCCGCCTGGCTTGCCGTGCGCCATTCCGAGCGCGCCGCCGCCGCCAACGGCATCAGCATTCCGCGCGCAAAGCTCAGCGCCTTCGCCATCAGCGCCTTCATATCCGGCATTTCCGGCGGCTTGCTGGCCGGTTATCTCGGTACGCTGGTGTCGGAAAACTTCTCGATGATGCAGTCGCTTGCGCTGTTTGCCGTCGCCACTATGGCCGGCGCGCATTTCGCGCTCGGCGCCATTGCGGGCGGCATGATGATCGTGCTGTTCCCGGAACTGCTGCGCAGGCTCAACCTGCCACAGGATGTCGGCAACGTCTTATTCGCGCTCGGCGCCGTGCAGGCGCTCTCGACCGGCGAGACGATCGCTGAAACGTGGATGCGGCTTGCCCGCAAGCTGCGCCCGAAGCGCGTGGTGGAAGCGGCGACCGCCGCCGGCAGCCTGCCGGAAAAGACCAGCCATCCCGCCGGCATCGCGCTGGAAGTGCGTGACCTCACCGTGCGCTACGGTACGGTCACGGCACTCGACAAGGTCAACCTCAAGGTGCCCGCGGGTACCGTCGTCGGCCTCGTCGGCCCGAACGGCGCGGGCAAGTCAACGCTGGTCGATGCCATTGCCGGCTTCCTCTATCGTTACGACGGTTCGATCCTGCTCAACGGCAAGGCGCTCGAAGGCGTCTCCGCGACGTCCCGTTCCAAGCTCGGCATCCGCCGTACCTGGCAGACGACGCGCATCGCGCCGGAGCTGCGTGTCGGCGAATATATCCGCCTCGCCGCCGGTCCGATCAACGAAAGCGCGCTGGAAAGCCTGCTCGCCTGGTTCGGCTGCCCCGGCCCGGAAACGCCGATCTCGACCGTTGATGTCGGCACGCGCCGCCTGCTCGACGTGGCGGGTGCCGTTGCCTCCCGCGCGCCGGTCATCCTGCTCGACGAACCGGCTGCCGGTGTGTCCTATGACGAGGCATTGAAACTGGGCGAGCGCATCGCCGCCATCCCTGAAACCTTCGGCAGTGCCGTGCTCCTCATCGAGCACGACATGGATCTCGTGCGGCGGGCCTGTACGGCGATCACGGTGTTCGATTTCGGACGCGTGATCGCCGCGGGCGCGCCCGCCGCGGTGCTGGACATGCCCGTGGTGCAGAAGGCCTATATGGGCGTCGAATTCGAGGAGGCCGCAGAGTGACCACGTTTTCCATCGGTGCGTTGCAGGTCGACCGGTCCGGCATTCCCGTCATCCGCGGTGTGGATCTGGAAGCCAAGGGCGGCGAGATCAGCGTGCTGCTCGGTTCCAACGGCGCCGGCAAGACGACCTTTCTCGAAAGCCTCTCCGGCATCATTCCGGTCCGTTCGGGCTTCATCAATCTCGACGGGGTCGAACTCGCCAAGCTGCGCCCCGGCGCCCGCGCCAAGACGGGGCTGAGCCATGTCGAGCAGGGCCGCACCGTCTTCCCGGCCATGACGACGGAGGAAAACCTCAAGGTGGCGCTGCATCCCGATGCGGACCTGAAGGAGGCCTATGACCTCTTTCCGGAGCTTTTGCAGCGCCGGAATGTCGAGGCCGGCATGCTGTCGGGCGGCGAGCAGCAGATGGTCGTCATCGCCCGCTCCATCGTCAACCGGCCGCGTGTCATCCTCATCGACGAGATGTCCTCGGGCCTCGCACCCGTCATCGTCAGCCGCCTGATGCGGGCGGTGCGGCAGCTCGCCGATGATGGCATCGCCGTGGTGCTGGTGGAGCAGTTCGCGGCCTTGGCGCTTGCCATCGGCAACCGTGCCTATGTGCTGCGGCGCGGTCAGATCGTTTATGACGGTGACTGCGCAGCGTTGGCCAGGGATCCAGCGCATCTGCACCGGCTTTATCTCGGCGACGCCGCAGCCTGATTTGCTTAACAGGTGAACCACATTGACTCGACGGCAAGCGCGGCGCATCCTTGCCGTCCGTTCCGCACGCCCCGTGCGGGGCGACCGACCTTTGTTGGGAGGCAAAGTTGGATCTCGTTCAGCACAAGACCCTCGTGCCGGAAGCTTGGGCGCCGGTATCCTACGATCAATGGACCGACGACCTGCGTTCGATCTGCGGCAATTTCAATCCGAAGACCATGGAGCGCGGCGATAACGTGCTGGGCGCGGCGCGGCGCATCGATGTCTGCGGCATGGAGTTCGCCCATGTCTCAAACGATCTCGAATATGTCCGCCGCGGCTGGGACGATATCCGCCGCGACCCGAAGGAGCACCTGTTCCTCATCGTCCAGATAGAGGGGAGCTGCGGGCTGGAGCAGGGCGACCGGCAGAACGTGCTCGATGTCGGCGAATGCATCCTCGTCGATTCCACTCGCCCGACGACCTTCCATTTCGGCGGGCATTTTTCCAACCACATCTCGCTGCATCTGCCGCGCCAGATGATGTATTCCGACAGCCGCATTCATTTCGACGTGGCGCGCAAGCTCTTCGCCTATGATCCGATGGCGCAGATGCTGCATGCGCTGATCGCCAAGATCATGACGACGGCGGAATCGGATTCGGCCTCGCCGCATCTGCGCCAGCTGATGTTCACCGCAACACGCCAGGCTTTCCATTCCAGCCGCGAGACGGAGCCGCTGCATGCGCTGCATGACAGTGCGAGCAAGCGCCTGCAGATGGTCGATATGCTGATCGACCGGCATCTCACCGAAAACGATCTCTCCGCCCGCTGGCTGGCAACGCGGCTCGGGGTCTCGATCCGCACGCTGCAGCAGGATTTCCAGGGCATGGGGGTGACCTGCACCACCATTATCAGAGACAAGCGCCTGCGGCTCGCCAAGGAAAAGATCGAGCAGCTGAAAGAGCAGAAATCCGGCGGCACCATCGCAGAGGTCGCCTATTCCGCCGGCTTCAATGACATTTCCTATTTCAACCGCAGCTTCAAGGAACTGTTCGACTGCGCGCCGACGGACCTCCTGAAGGGCGCGGAACGATAAGGATCTGCGCTCCGGTCCAAGCCGGCGCGCGCTTCTCCCCAAGACGGCCGTGAGCCGCCCGGCGATACTCCTCCCGACAGTCAAGGGAGGACATGACTTTGAAGCAGTACACGCTGCTCATCGGCGGCGAACGCGTCGCCACGCCCAACCATGCCGAGGTGCGCAATCCGTCGACCGGTGAGGTCGTCGGGCTGATGCCGCTGGCGAGCGAGGCCGATCTGGACCGCGCGGTGGCCGCTGCCGCTGCCGCTTTCGAGACCTGGTCGAAGACGGATGACGCGCTGCGCGCCAACGCCTGCCGCACCATTGCGGAAAAGCTCGCTGAAAATGCCGAGGAGGTCGCCCGCCTGCTGACGCTGGAGCAGGGCAAGCCGCTCAACGGCCTCGGCTCGCGCTTCGAACTGGGCGGCGCGCTCGCCTGGACGCGCCACACTGCCGAACTCAGCCTGCCCGTCGAACTGGTGCAGGACGACAATGAGGGCCGGGTCGAGATCCACCGCAAGCCGGTCGGTGTAACGGGTTCGATCACACCGTGGAACTGGCCGGTCATGATCGCCTGCTGGCACATCATTCCGGCAGTGCGTGCCGGCAACACCGTCGTCATCAAGCCGTCGCCGCTGACGCCGCTCTCCACCATCCGTCTCGTCGAGATCATCAACGCGGTCCTGCCGCCGGGTGTCGTCAATGTCGTGACCGGCGAGAATGCCATCGGTGCCGCTTTGTCGGCCCATCCGGGCATTGCCAAGATGACCTTCACCGGCTCCACCGAGACCGGCAAGAAGGTCATGGCCTCGGCCGTCGCCACCCTGAAGCGCCTGACGCTGGAGCTTGGCGGCAACGATGCCGGCATCGTGCTGCCCGATGCCGATCCGGCCCGCATCGCGGAGGGCCTGTTCTGGGGCGCCTTCATCAACAACGGCCAGACCTGCGCGGCGCTGAAGCGGCTTTACGTGCATGACAGCCTCTATGACGACGTCTGCCAGCGGCTTGCCGATTATGCGGCGAACATTCCCGTCGGCGACGGCCTCGACGAGAAGAGCATTCTCGGCCCCGTCCAGAACGCCATGCAGTTCGACAAGGTGCGTGAACTGGTCGAGGACGCCAAGGCGAAGGGCGGCCGCATTCTGATCGGCGGCGAAGCGCCTGAAGGTGAAGGCTATTTCTACCCGATCACGCTGGTCGCCGATGTCGACAACGGCGTGCGGCTGGTGGATGAGGAGCAGTTCGGCCCCGTCCTACCCATCATCCGCTACAGCGATCTCGATGAGGTCATCCGCCGCGCCAACGACAACCCCGCCGGCCTCGGCGGTTCGGTGTGGTCCGGTGATGCGGACAAGGCGCGGGCCGTGGCGCTCCAGCTCGAATGCGGCTCCGTCTGGATCAACAAACACGGCGCCATCCAGCCGAACGCCCCCTTCGGCGGCGTCAAGCAGTCGGGCATCGGCGTCGAGTTCGGTGTCGATGGTCTCAAGGAATTCACCACGATCCAGACGGTGCTGAGCTGATGAGCGCGACCTACGATTATATCGTCGTTGGTGGCGGCTCGGCCGGATGCGTCGTCGTCAACCGTCTTTCGGAGAATCCCGCGAACCGGGTGCTGCTGATCGAATCCGGCCGGCGCGACAAGGATCCGTGGATCCATATCCCGGCGACCTTCTTCAAGGTGCTTGGCAAGGGCATCGATATCCACCCCTATGCCTCCGATCCGCAGGCGGGCCTGAACGGCCGTCCCAGCATCGTGCCGCAGGGCAACGTGCTGGGCGGCGGCTCCTCGCTCAATGCGATGATCTATATCCGCGGTCATCGCAACGACTACGATACCTGGTCGCAGATGGGTTGCCGCGGCTGGTCCTATGACGAGGTGCTGCCGGTCTTCAAGGCGCTGGAAAACAACCAGGCCTTCAACGGGCAATATCACGGGCAGGACGGCACGCTCACTGTCTCCAATCCCCGCCACCGCCATCCCTTGTCTGAAGCCTTCGTCAAGGCAGCCGTCGAATCCGGCCTGAAGCCGAATGCCGATTTCAACGGCGCGGAGCAGGAAGGCGTCGGTTTCTATCAGAGCACCACGAAAAATGGCCGACGTTGGAGCTCGGCTATGGCCTTCCTGCGCGAGGCGGAAAAGCGGTCGAACGTGACCGTGCTGACCGAGCGCAAGGTGGCGCGCGTGCTGTTCGAGGGCCGCAAGGCCGTCGGTGTCGAGCTCATTGACGGCATGGTCTATCGCGCGAACCGCGAGATCGTGCTTGCTGCCGGCGCCATCGCGACGCCGCGGTTGTTGCAGCTCTCCGGCATCGGCAACGGTGCGCATCTCGCCTCGCTTGGTATCGATGTCGTGGCGGACCTGCCCGGCGTCGGCGAGAACTATCAGGACCATATGGAAGTCCCGGTTCAGGCCGAAACGCGCGAGCCGATCTCCATCCTCGGTCACGATACCGGCTTGAAGGCTGTCGGCCACATGCTGCGTTATCTCACGTCGAAGCAGGGGCTCCTGACCTCGAATGTGGTGGAATGCGGTGGTTTCGTCGACACGCTGGGCGTCGGCCAACCGGATGTGCAGTTCCATGTGCTGCCGGTGCTGATCGGCTTCGTCGATCGCGAACCGGAGCCAGGCCACGGCTTTTCCATCGGCCCCTGCTATCTGCGGCCACGCTCGCGCGGTTCGATCCGCATCACCGCTGCCGATCCCGCGGCGAAGGTCGATTTCAACGCCAATGTGCTCTCCGACCGCGAGGATGTCGAAACGCTGGTGCGCGGCGTCAAGGCGGCGATCCGCATTCTTGATACGCCCTCGATGCAGGCGATCGTCAAGCGCCGCGTGCTGCCGCGTCCCGGTGTCGAGAACGATGCGGCGGCGCTGGAAGACTACATCCGCCAGAGCGCCAAAACCGTGTTCCATCCGGCCGGCACGGCGAAGATGGGCCGCGACGACGACCCGATGGCCGTCGTGACGCCGGAGCTGAAGGTGCGCGGCGTCGAGGGCCTGCGCATCGCCGATGCCTCGGTCATGCCGACGCTCGTCTCCGGCAACACCAATGCGCCCTGCATGATGATCGGCGCCCGCGCCGCAGCCTTCATGACCGCACGCTGAAAAACGGCCGGCGCGGAGGAGCGCCGGCCGGTCAAAACCAAGGAGGAGGAAACCATGATGAAAGTGTTGAAGGGACTGCTGGTCGGCCTGGCGTTCAGCCTTGCCGGTGCGGCAGGCGCACATGCTGCCGCATCCTGCGGCGATGGTACGGGCGCGGCCGCGACCGGCGAGCCGATCGTCATCGGCGCGATCACCGGCAAGACCGGGCCGGACGACTTTTCGAACTCTACCAAGGCGGCAAAAGCCTATTTCGATTGCCTCAACGCCAATGGCGGCATCAAGGGCCGTCCGGTGAAATATCTCGTCGAGGACGACCAGTGGGATCCGGAAAAGGCCGCCCAGCTTGCGGCAAAGCTCGTCGATGACGAGAAGGCCGTGCTGATGGTGGGCAATTCGAGCTATGTCGAATGCGGCGCCAATGCTGAGTACTACAAGAAGAGCGGCATCTATGTCGTGGCCGGCGTCGGCGTGCCGCGTGAATGTTTCTTTGCCGAAAACTATGCGCCGACCAATGCCGGCCCGCGCGTCTCCATGCTCGGCGCCATGGGCTTTGCGCTCGACCAGCTTGCCGCCAAGTCGGTGGTCTGCATCGGCCCGAACATCCCGAATGTCGGCACCTGGTCCTGCGACGGCGTGATGCTGCTCGCCAAGGAAAAGGGCTTTGCCGCCGAGACGATCCTGATGGATCCGGGCAGTGCGGATGCGACCTCGATCATGCTGCAGGCCGCTGCCAGCAAACCTGACGTCATCGTGCTCGGCATGTCCAAGGGCGTCGCCATTCCGCTCCTCGTCGCTGCCGAGGAACAGGGTCTGAACGAGCAGATCAAGTTCCTCTCGGCCGCGTCCGCCTATGACCTCTCCGTGCCGGAAACGCTCGGCGCCGGCTGGGATGGCAAGTTCTATGTCAACATGGAATTCAACGATCTCGAAGCCACGACGCCCGACAATGCCAACTGGCTTGCCGTGATGGACGAATACGGCCAAGCCTCCGACCCGCGCGACACCTTCGCCCAGGCCGGTTATCTCGCCGCGCGCATCGCCGAAAAGGCCCTGATGAGCCTCGACGGCGCCAACATCACCCGCGAGACCGTTTCGGCCGCGGTGCGCGGGGTCAAGGACTTCAAGAGCGATATCTTCTGCGCACCCTGGTATTTCGGCGAAGGCCAGCCGCGCCACAATGCCAACTCGACGACGCGCATGGCGATCAGCGAAGGCGGCAAGTGGAAGGTCGTCTCCGATTGCACCCCGTCGCCGGATCCGGAGCTGAAGGATGTGCGTGCCTTCGAAGCCAGCCTGAAGTGATCGATCGACCCTGCGGGCATCGCGCCCGCAGGGTCTCCTTTCCCGCATGATCGAGGGCCTCATGTCTCTCCTGCCATTCCTGATTTCCGGCCTGGGGATCGGCGCGGTCTACGCGCTGTCCGGCGTCGGCCTCGTCATTCTCTACCGCTCGACCGGCGTTCTCAATTTCGCCTTCGGCGCCTTCGGTGCGCTCGGCGCCCATGTCGCCTGGCAGGTCCTGCAATGGAACTGGCCGCTGGCGCTGGCCATTCTCTTCGGCGTGCTCACCTCGACTTTGGTGAGCTTCCTCTACGGCCGCCTTTTCGCGCCGCTACTCTCCCATCGGGACATCGTCGTGCGCGCCGTCGGCACGCTGGCGCCAGCACTGGTGCTGATCGCCGCCATGGGCGTCATCTGGGGCGAGCTGCCGCGCCGCCTGCAATTCCCGACCGACCAGATGTATCTCACCGTTTTTGGCGTGCGGCTCACTTTTACGCGGTTGATCGCGCTCGTCCTGTCGCTTGCCATGGTCGGCGCCATCACGCTGCTTTTGAACCGCACCCGCCTTGGCCTCGACATGCGCGCGCTTGCCAATGATCGTGACCTCTCCGCCATTCTCGGCGTGCGCGTGCTGCATACGGAGACGGCGGCCTGGGTCATCACCGG
Source organism: Shinella curvata (assembly GCF_022899935.1). Taxonomy (GTDB): domain Bacteria; phylum Pseudomonadota; class Alphaproteobacteria; order Rhizobiales; family Rhizobiaceae; genus Shinella; species Shinella curvata. Next base: position 535,722 of record NZ_JALJCJ010000005.1, on the reverse strand, counting down.
CCTGTTCTCCGGCCTCGCCGGCCTGCTGCTTGCCGATCTCGTACGCCTGCAGGGCACGTTCCTGACCTTCGTCGTCATCCCGGCCATCGCCGCCGCGATCCTCGGCCAGCTGCGGTCGCTCTACATCACCGCGATCGCCGGTGTCGGCATCGGCCTTGCCGAGGCCGTGCTGACGCCGATCACGCTGATCTCGCCCTATCGTGCCGCCGCCCCCTTCGTCATCGCGCTCATCGCCGTGACCATCCTCGGCAGCACCTCCCGTGCCTCGATGAGGGACCGATGAACACCCAGAGAACCCTTGTCCCGGCCGCCGTGCCGCTTGCCCCGGAAGCGACCGTTCGAAAGCCGCGCCCGCTGCTTGCCGTAGCCCTTGCCATGGCGATCTTTTCCGCCGCCATCGCGCTTCTCGCCAATGCCTTCTGGCTCTCGGCGCTGACCTCGGCCATGGCGCTGTCGCTCTCCGTTGCCGGCGTCGCCGTGCTCTATGGCCAGCTCGGGCTCGTCTCGCTCTGCCAGTTTGCGCTGGTCGGCGTCGGCGGCTGGGTCACGCTGCGCATCGGCCATGGTTTACAGCCGCCCTTCGAGGTGAGCCTGCTTGCCGGCGGCGTGGTCGCGGCGCTGCTCGGCCTCCTGTTCGGCGTGCCGGCGCTGCGCCTGCGCGGTCTCTATCTCGCGCTGGTGACACTGATGCTGGCCGGTGCCTTCCAGATCGTCATTTCCGCCTGGGGTTTTCCCGATGGCGGCCCCGGCTTCCTCGGCCGTGCCGATGGGGTAGGGCGCTCCATGCTCGCGCGCCCGGCGCTGGCGACCGAGGCGGTGCCGTATTTCCTCTATTGCGCCGTCATCGCCACGCTCGGCCTGATGCTGGTGCAGGCCCACAAGATCACCCGGCCGGGTCGCGCCTGGGCGCTGATCCGCAAGGGTGAGACGGTGGCGATCGCCTCCGGCGTCAATGTGCTCGCCTACAAGGCCTGGGCCTTCGCGCTCTCGGGCTTTCTCGCGGGCATCGCGGGCGGTCTTCTCGCCGGCAATGTCGGCCAGCTGGAAGGCCGTGCCTTCTCCGCCTTCGAGAGCCTCAACCTCTTCGCATTGGCGACGGTCGGTGGCGCTTTCCACTGGTACGGCGCCGTCATCGCCGGCCTGCTGCTGCGGGCGCTGCCGGCCCTGCTCACCGATCTCGGCATCGACGGCTATGTCACCATCGGCATTTTCGGCGTCGCGCTGTTCCATGCGCTGGCAACAGCGCCGACCGGCATTGCCGGCAAGATCGCCAGCCTTCTTGAGCGCGTTAGCAGAGGAGCCGAGCGATGATCGAAATCGAGACGCTCTCGGTCCGTTTCGGCGGCATCAAGCCGATCGACCAGCTGACCGCCATGTTGAGCGCACCCGTCTCCGGCCTGATCGGTCCGAATGGTGCCGGCAAGACGACGCTGCTCAACGTGCTCTCCGGTTTCGTGCGCCCCGTCGAAGGCGCCATCAGGCTGGATGGCCGCTCATTGCTGCCGCTTTCGCCGCTGCAACGGGTGCGGGCCGGCCTGCGCCGCTCCTTCCAGACGGAGCAGGTGGTGGAAGACCTGACCGCCCGCGACAATCTCGCGGCGCTTGCCGACAATGTCGCTGCCGTGGGCGAGCGCAGCCGCACGACGGATCGTGCGCTGGATTTCGTCGGGCTTGGCAGCGTCGCCCACCGCCTCGGCGCGCGGCTGAACCTCTTCGAGCGGCGGCTGGTGGAGCTCGGCAAATGCCTGATCGGCACGCCGCGCCTGATCCTGCTCGACGAACCCGCCGCCGGCCTGACAGACGAGGAGGGCGCACGGCTGCGCGACCTCGTGCTCGCCATTCCCGATGCTTTTGGCGCGCAGGTCATCGTCATCGACCACGACGTGGAGCTCATCCGCGCCATGTGCGCGGAAACGCTGGTGCTGGACTATGGCAAGCGCCTGGCGCTCGGCCGCACCGAAACGGTGCTCGCCGATCCCGATGTCCGCCGTGCCTATCTGGGAGAACTGTGATGAGCAAGGATACCATCACCGTCGACAATCTCGTCGTCGAGCGCGGCGGCAAGCGCGTGCTGCACGGCATTTCCTTCGCGCTCCAGCCGGGTGCGATCAGCACCCTTCTCGGCGCGAACGGTGCCGGTAAATCCAGCACTGTCATGGCGCTCTCCGGCGCCATTCCCACGGCATCGGGCAGCGTCTCGCTCGGCGATTTCAGGCTGACGGGGCTTTCGCCGGATGCGGTGCGCCGGCGCGGTGTGGCCATGGTGCCGGAAGGGCATCGCGTGCTCGGCCAGATGAGCGTCGAGGACAATCTGCTCGTCTCTGTGCTGGAGCGCGGAGCCGCTGCGCGACGCGACGGGCTGGCGCGGGCCTTCGCCATCTTTCCGGAACTTGAGGCCCGCCGCCACCAGCTTGCCGGCGATCTCTCGGGCGGCCAGAAGCAGATGGTGGCGATGGCGCAGGCCTTTCTGGCGAAACCGCGCTTCATGATCGTCGATGAACTCTCGCTCGGCCTTGCGCCCGCCATCGTCAAGCGGCTGGCGGAGGCGCTCACGCTTGCCGCCCAAGACGGCATCGGCGTGCTGCTGATCGAGCAGTTCGCCAATCTGGCGCTCGGCCTTGCCAGCCATGCGCTGGTGATGGAGCGCGGCCGCATCGTCTTCGACGGATCTTCGCAAACCCTGCGCCAGCAGCCGGATATCCTGCACGGCGCCTATCTGGCGGTGTGAGCCATGGGCACGCTTTCGCCGCTCGAAGCCGCAACCGGCACGGATGTCCGCTTCGTCGCCCGCCGGCTGTTCGGCTCCGTGCGGCTGCATTTCTCCGAGGGGCGGGAGCGGGCGAGCCGTATCGTTTCGGCCAAACTCGGCCAGTGCCGGCTGACGCGGCTGAATGCGGAGGCGCATCTGGTCGATGGCAGCCGTGTGCTGTCGGACGGCAATCGGCCGGATATGGTCAAGTTGATCATCCAGCCGCACGGCCGCTCCGTCTTCCACCAGGGCGGCTGCAATCTGACCGTCAGTTCGCAGGCCTTGGTGATCTACGATCCCGCCTATAGCTACCGGCTCGAAAACCCTATGCCCGTCGAGGTGCTGATGTTGCAGGTGCCGCGCGAGACGCTGCCGCGCGCGGTGGTCGGACGCCTGCGCCGGCCGATGGCGGCGCCGTTTGCGCCCGGCGGATTGCAAAACATTCTGCTCTCGATGATGCAGGGGGCTGTGGTCGAGATGGACCGGCTCGACGCCGCCGGCCGCGAAAGCCTCGGCCGGGCGCTTGCCGACCTGACGCGCACCATCATCACCGATTGCTCACTGGTCGATCACCCGGCCGATGCGCCGCCGCTGGCTTTGCTGTTCGATCGCATCAAGGCTTACGTGGCGGACAATATCCAGCGGACCGATCTCGACGCGGCGGATATTGCGCGGCGCATGGGCTGTTCGGTGCGCTATGTCTATCGGGCTTTCGAGGCGCAGGGGCAGACGCCGGCCGATTTCATCTGGGAACAACGCCTTCAGACGGCGGCCGAAGCCTTGCGCAACCGTCCGGTCCGTCCCGGCTCCATCGCCGAAGTCGCCTTCGAGTTCGGCTTTTCCTCCAGCGCGCATTTTTCGCGGCTCTTTCGCCAGCGTTACGACCGCACACCGTCGCAATGGCAGGAGGTGGCGGAGTGATCCGCCGCCTCCATCGGTGATTCAGGCTTGCATCGCCTCGGCAACGCGCAGCGTATCGGTGAACTGCTCGAAGCGGCGGATCTTGTCATCCGCCACGCCCCAGACATGCACGACGCGCACATTCATCGCTTTCCCGGTCGCTTTGAAAGTGGCCGTGTAGGTGCCGATGGCGACCACGTCGTTACCGGCATCGAGAAGGCGCTCCAGCGTGAAGGTGTAGTCGTCCCAGGCCGCACCCAGCGCTGCGAAGACGTTCTGCACGATGGCATCGGGGCCGACATAGGTGCCGGCGCAGGGAAAGCCGTCCATCTCCGTCCAGCGGCAATCCTCGGCGATATCGGCCAGCATGCCGGCCATGTCGCGGCGGGCATTGGCGTCGTAGTGGGCTTTGACGATCTCGTAAGCGGTGCGCATCAGACGGGTGCCTCGCCGGGTTGGTAGAAGGTCACGGAGGCCTTGCGGATGAAGGCGCCGGCATTGCTGTTCTGGATTGCGCCATCACCGTTGATGCCGAGGAACTTACCCGTCGAGCGCATGTCGGCGAAATTGTAGAAGAAGGTCGAGGCGACCGGAATCTTGAACTCGCGGAAGGTGAAGATGTACTGCCCCTCGGCGAATTTGTAGGTGGTGGCGAGGTCCACGTCGCCGTGGCCGCGCTGCACGCCGACCAGGCACTGCCAGGCATACCGCTTGGAGGACAGGTAGGTGTGCTCGTAGACATGGTTGGGGCTGTAGGTGAAATGGGCGCGCAGGCCGATCAGGTCGCGCGTCTCCTCCGGCACCATGCCGCTGGCTTCGCCACCGGCAATCACGCCTGGCCGGAAGATCTGGCCGACCTGCGGTTCGCCCACCGTCTCCTCTTTGGACCGCACGATCGAGAGGATCGACAGCGCGCGGCGGGAGGCCAGATTGAGGATGATGGTCTCGGCCTCGAGCGGTTTTCCAGCGAAAGCGATCTCGACGAAGTAGGTGTCGGGCGCGACCTCGACCACCTCGACGCTGTCGGTGCCCGAACCGGAGGCATCCGCCCAGGTCACCTTGTCCCCGGTGAAATCGAGGGCGAGTTCGCGGCCGTCGTCGAAATGGACGGTGTGTTTCGTGCCGGCCAGCGCTTCGGTCAAAGGCAGGCGGTTGGTGTCGATGCCATAGGCGAACTGGTCGTAGGTCTTCCAGTCCTTGGGGTTTTGCTGCGCCATATCGGGTTCCTCCTATTCCACAAAGGCAAGGGTCGGCAGGTCGACGGTGCCGGCGCCGCCGTCGACCGTCAGGATCGCGCCGTTGATCATCGCCGCCTCGCCGGAGGCGAGGAAGCAGACCGCATTAGAGACGTCTTCGGCGCTTGCCGGGCGGCCGAGCGGCACGTCCTTGGTGACGAGCGCATAGGCCTCGGCGATCGAGGCAAGCTTGTGCTTCTCGACCAGCATTTCCATCTGCTCGTCGGCCATCGCCGTCGTCACCCAGCCGGGGCAGACCGTGTTGGTGCGAACGCCGAGGCGGCCGTAGTCGCGGGCGAGTGATTTCGCCAGCCCGATGCAGCCATGTTTCATCGTGACGTAGCCCACGGCATCCGGCCCGGCGAAGAGGCCGGCAATGGAGGACAGCACGACGATATTGCCCTTGGAGCGGATGAGGTGCGGCAGGCTCTCGCGCGCCGAGACGAAGGCGGTGTTGAGGTTGAGGCGGACGGCGAGCTCCCAGGTCTCGTCGCTCATCGAGACCGTCGGGCCGACGCCGTGGCCGCCGGCATTGGCGATCAGGATGTCGATACCGCCGAATTTTTCGGCCGTCGCCGTGACGGCAGCCTTCATGCTCTCCGTGTCGGCCGCATCCGCCGCGAAGACGGCCGCGCCGATTTCCTCGGCGACGGCCTGCAGCGGCTCCGGCCGCCGCCCGACCAGCGCCACTTTGCCGCCCTCGGCGGCGATGCGCCGAGCGACCGCAGCGCCGATACCCGTGCCGCCGCCCGTGACGATGGCAACCTTGTTGTCAAAACGCATGGTTTCCTCCCTTTTCCGGATCGATCATGCAGCGATGGCGCGCGGTCGTCGCGTCCGGTTCTGCACATTCTCTTGTCCAGGACTGCACGAAGGCCGCCGGGAGGCGCGGCCCTTCGCACAAGAAAAAGGCGGCCCGCTGGGACCGCCTCTGGTTCAGTAGACCTTTGCGCCGGATGGCGCTTCGGCCGGCTCGGCGGCCTTGAAGTCTTTGAGCAGTTTCGTCGTGGCAGTGGCGAGCAGCGTCACATCGTTACCGATGGCGACGAAGGTCGCTCCGAGTTCGAGATAACGCTTGGCGAGGCCAAGATCGCCGATCAGGATACCGGCCGCCTTGCCATGCGACTGGATCTTCTTCAGCGCCTTCTCCACTTCTGCCTGCACCTCCGGCGCACCGGGCTTTCCGAGGAAACCCATATCGGCGGCGAGGTCGGCCGGGCCGATGAAGACGCCGTCGACGCCGTCCGTGCCGGCGATGTCATCAAGCGCTTCGAGGCCGGCACGGCTTTCAACCTGCAGCAGCAGGCAGACTTCGTCATTGGCCGTCTGGAGATAATCCACCGTGCGGTTGAAGGCCGAGGCTCGGGCGAGCGCTGCACCGACGCCGCGCACGCCATGCGGCGGATAGCGCACGGCCTTCACCATCGTCTCCGCCATCGCCTTGCTGTCGACCATGGGGATCAGCAGCGTCTGCGCGCCGATATCGAGCAGCTGCTTGACGATCCAGGTCTCGCCGATTGGCGGGCGGATGACGGCGTGGCTGGAAGAGCCCTTCATCGCTTGGAGCTGCGAGACGAGCAGCGGCACGTCGTTCGGCGCATGTTCGGCGTCGAGCAGCAGCCAGTCGTAGCCTGCCTCGGCGCAGATCTCCACCGTGTACGGATTGGCAAGCGCCTGCCAGAGGCCGATCTGCGGACGGCCTTCCTTCAGCGCCTGCTTGAAGCGGTTTTTCGGGGCGGGCATGACAACTCCTATGCGAAGAACAGGCTGACCGTGCCGTAGGGGCCGAAATCGCCGACGATGGTATCGCCGTGACGGGCCTCGACGGGGCGAATGAACGAGCCGGCGAGCACGATCTGCCCGGCCTCGATGCCGTCGCCGTATTGCGCGAGGCGGTTGGCGAGCCAGGCGACGCCGCGGGCGGGCTGGTTGAGCACGCCGGCGCCAAGGCCGGTTTCCTCGACTTCCGCATTGCGGCTGACGATGGCGCCCATCCAGCGCATGTCGATCTGGTCGGGACGCACCGCGCGGCCACCCGTGACGATGCCGGCATTGGCGGCATTGTCGGAGATCGTGTCGCAGATGCCGCGCGCCTTCTTCGTCTCGGGATCGACGCGCAGGATGCGCGTGTCGAGGATTTCGAGCGCTGGCGTCACGTAATCTGTGGCGTTCAGCACGTCGAAGGCCGTCACGCCGGGACCTTTGAGCGGCGCCTTCATGACGAAGGCGATTTCCGCCTCGACGCGCGGCTGGATGAAACGGTCGGCCGGCACGGCCGCGCCGTCCTCGAAGACCATGTCGTCGAACAGCACACCGGAATCGGGAATGTCGATATTCAAGGCATATTGCATGGCCTTGGAGGTGAGGCCGATCTTCCAGCCGATGACCTTGCGGCCGTCGGCGATCTTCTTTTTCACCCAGGCGCCCTGGATCGCATAGGCATCGTCCATGGTGATGCCGGGGTGTTTCAGCGAGAGCAGGCCCGTCTGGACGCGCGTGCGCTCGGCCTCGTCGAGGCCAAGCGCTGCGGCGCGGATCTCGTCTTGCGTCATCATGGTCAGAAAACCTCGTCGGCGATGGTGTTGCGCAGAAGGCCGATGCCCTCGGCCTCCACTTCTACCACGTCGCCCGGCTTCAGCCAGATTGGCGGGTCGAAGCGCGCGCCGGCGCCCGTCGGCGTGCCGCAGACGATGACGTCGCCGGGTACGAGTGTGGTGAAGGTGGAGATGTAATTGATGATTTTCCGGAAGGAGAAGATCATCCGGCTCGTGCGATCCTGCTGGCGCACCTCGCCATTGACGCGGGTTTCCAGCTTGATATCTGCAAGCTGGCTTTCGTCCTTGTAGGGGACCAGCCAGGGGCCGATGGAGCCGGTGGCGTCGAAATTCTTGCCCTGGGTGACGTTGAATTTCGCATGCCGCACCCAGTCACGGATCGTGCCTTCGTTGCAGAGGGTGAGGGCTGCGATGTGATCGAGCGCATCCGCCTCGGAAATGCGGCGGCCGCCCTTGCCGATGACGATGGTGACTTCGCCCTCGTAGTCGAGCTGCGGGCTTTCCGGCGGGCGGATCAGCGGCCGGTCGTGGCCGGTGAAGGAGCGCGGGAAGCGGATGAAGAGCGACGGGTTGGCGGGGGCCGCCTGGCCGTCCTTGTATTCCTCGTTACGGTCCGGAAAGTTCACGCCGACGCAGATGATCTTTTCCGGTGCCGGGATCGGGATCTCATAGGTGATCTCGGAGAGCGGGAAATCCGGCTGGTGGCCGGCGACGGCCTCGAGAAGCTCGTCGAAGGCATTGGCCTCGACGACCTCCCGAAGGGTCGGGTACCGGGCACCGAACCGGGCCGAGAGGTCGATCACGCCGGTCTCGGTGATCAGGCCATAGGCGTGGCGCTTGCCCGTGGTGAAGCTGGCAAAACGGGGATGGCTCATCTTCTCTTCCTTCACGCAATACCGCCGAGGCAGACATATTTGATCTCTGTGAACTCCTCGATGCCGTAGCGCGAGCCCTCGCGGCCGAGGCCGGAGAGCTTGACACCGCCGAACGGCGCCTCGGCGGTGGAGATCAGACCCGTGTTGACACCCACCATGCCGTATTCCAGCGCCTCGGCCACGCGGAACACCCGCGACAGCTCCTTGGCATAGAAATACGAGGCAAGCCCGAATTCGGTGTCGTTCGCCTGGGCGATCACATCGTCCTCGTCCTTGAACCGGAACAGCGGTGCGACCGGGCCGAAGGTCTCTTCCTTTGCCACGGCCATGTCCGGCGTCACATCGGCAATGACGGTCGCCTCGTAGAACGTGCCGCCCAGCGCATGGCGCTTGCCGCCCTGCACCACACGGCCACCCTTCTTCACCGCATCCGCGACATGCTCCTCGACCTTCTCAAGGGCTGCATTGTCGATCAGCGGGCCGAGGATGACACCCTCGTCGAAACCGTTGCCGGTCTTCAGTTTGCCAACGGCCGCCGCGAGTTTTGCCGAGAAGGCATCATAGACACCCTCCTGCACATAAAGACGGTTGGCGCAGACGCAGGTCTGGCCGTTGTTGCGGAATTTTGCGATCAGCGCACCTTCCACCGCCGCATCGAGATCGGCATCGTCGAACACGATGAAGGGCGCATTGCCGCCAAGCTCCAGGCCGAGCTTCTTGATGGTCGGCGCGCATTGCTTGTAAAGCTCCGCACCGATCTCCGTCGAACCGGTGAAGGTCAGCTTGCGCACGGTGGGGTTCGCCGTCATCTCCGCGCCGATCTCGCGGGCCGAGCCGGTGATGACCGAGAACAGGCCGGCGGGAAGGCCGGCGCGTTCGGCCAGCACGGCAATCGCAATCGCCGAGAACGGCGTCTGCGAGGCGGGCTTCAGCACCATGGCGCAGCCGGCGGCAAAGGCCGGGCCGGCCTTGCGGGTGATCATGGCATTGGGGAAGTTCCACGGCGTGATCGCCGCCACCACACCGATCGGCTGCTTCATGACAAGAATGCGCTTGTCCTTCTGGTGGCCGGGTACGATATCGCCATAGAGACGGCGCGCCTCTTCGGCGAACCATTCGACGAAGCTTGCGCCATAGACGATCTCGCCGGTGGCTTCGGCCAGCGGCTTGCCCTGTTCCATGGTGAGGATACGGCCGAGATCGTCCTTGTTGTCGATCATAAGTTCGAACCACTTGCGCAGGATGCCCGAGCGCTCCTTGGCCGTGCGCGCCGCCCAGCCCTTCTGGGCAACGGCGGCGGCATCGATGGCTTCCTTCGTCTCGGCCGCGCCGAGCTTTGGCACATAGCCGACAAGCTCACCCGTCGCGGGGTTCTTCACCGCGATGCCGCTACCATCCGCTTCGATCCAGCGTGTGCCAACCAACGCTGCCTGCCGCAAAAGGCTCGGGTCGTTCAAGGTCATGGTCACTTCCTTACGGTGCGATGATCGGCTGGGACTTCAGCTTGGCTTCCTCGGGCTCGACGCCGGCAAAGAGGCTGCCGTGCTCGAACCAGGACTTCGGCGCCGCGGCACCCCACAGCGTTTGGCGCTGCGGGTCCTTGAGATCCCACTTGATCGGCTCGAGGTCCGGATCGACGGTTTGGTAGTCCGAGCAGTAAATCTCGATGCGATGACCATCGGGATCGAGGATATAGAGGAAGAAGGCATTGGAGATGCCGTGGCGGCCGGGGCCACGCTCGATGTTGGACACCCAGCCGGTCGTCGCCATCAGGTCGAGCAGATCGATGATGTTGAGCGGCGTCGGCACCCAGAAGGCGGTGTGGTGCAGGCGCGGGCCGCGGCCGTTGGTGAAGGCGATGTCGTGCACGCCGCCCTTGCGATGCGTCCAGGCGGCCCAGAGGCGGCCGGTTTCGGCATCCTCGGTATATTCGGTCACACGGAAGCCGAGCTCGTTGTAGAAGCCGACGGAGGCATCGACGTCAGGCGAGAAGCAGTTGAAGTGATCGATGCGCAGCGGTTTCACGCCGCGATAGAGCGCGTATTTCTGGTGGATCGGCGGCAGGCGGTCCATCTTGGTGTAGAATTCGAGCGGAATGCCCATCGGGTCGCGCGTGCGGAAGGTGCGGCCCTGATAGGGACGTTCGACCCATTCCACCGGCAGGTCCTTGCCCTTGAAGAAATGCGCGGCCTTGTCGAGATCGTTTTCGTCGAAGACCTTGAAGCCGAGGTCGCGGGCTTCCGGCTTGTCGGATTTCTTGAGAACGATGCAGTGGTGGCCGCGCTCTTCCATGGCGCGCAGATAGATCGTGTCCTTGTCTTCGTCCGTCACCTGCAGGCCGAGCGTATCGACATAAAAGGCGCGCGATTTAGCGAGATCGGTGACGCCGAATTCGACGTGGCTGAGGCGCACGATGTTGAAGGGCGGGTAGAGATTGGGCTGCGGTACGGGCATGTTGTCCTCCTCAAGCCCGCCTCGCGAACGAGGACGGGCGCAGTCTTTTGGAATAAGCGGGATGAGCCGCCGAGTTTCGGGCCGGCGGCTTAACCGCCGAGTTTCGGGATCGCGTGGGCGCGGGTGGCGAAGGCGATGTTCTTCGTTTCCATGTAGAAATCGAAGGACCAGTCGCCGCCATCGCGGCCGATGCCGGAATTCTTGACGCCGCCGAAGGGCGTCGGCAGGTGGCGGACGTTTTCCGAGTTCACCCAGATCATGCCGGCATCGAGATGATCGGTGAAGCGGAAGGCACGGGTGACGTCAGCCGTCCAGAGATAGCCCGTGAGGCCGTACTGGACGTCGTTGGCGAGTGCCAGCGCCTCGGCTTCGTCCTTGAACGGGATGGCCGTCAGCACGGGGCCGAAGATTTCTTCCTGGGCGATGCGCATCTGGTTGTTGGCGCCGGTGAACAGCGTCGGCGAGACATAGCAGCCGCCGCCGGGACCGGCGAATTTCTCGCCACCCGCCGCAACCGTCGCGCCCTCGGACTTGCCGATCCCGATATATTCGAGAACCTTCTTCTCGTGCACCGGATGGATCAGCGGACCGACGACGGTTTCCGGATCGAGCGGATGGCCGACCTTGATGCGCTTGGCCTTTTCCGCGACCAGCGCGGTGAATTTGTCGTAGATGCTCTCTTCCACCAGCAGACGGGAAGAGGAGGTGCAGCGCTCGCCGTTCAGCGAATAGATCATGAAAACGGCGGCGTCCGCAGCGCGTTCGAGATCCGCATCGGCGAAAACGACCACGGGGTTCTTGCCGCCGAGTTCGAAATGTACGCGCTTCAGCGTGTCGGCGCCCTGCTTCATGATCATCGAGCCGGTGCGGCTTTCGCCGACGAAGCCGATGGCCTTGATGAGGGGGTGCTCGGTCAGCGCCTTGCCGGCATCCTCGCCGAAACCGTTGACGAGGTTCCACACGCCCTTCGGCAGGCCGGCGCTTTCGGCGATCTCGACGAGCAGGCGCGCCGTGAGCGGCGAGAATTCGGCCGGCTTGTGTACGATGGTGCAGCCGGCGGCGAGCGCAGGCGCAATCTTCCACGTCGAGAGCATGAAAGGCGTGTTCCAGGGCGTGATGATGCCGACGGGGCCGATTGGCACGCGGGTCGTCATGTTGACCTGATTTTCCGTGCGCAGCGTCTTGCCGTCACGGGCTTCCGGCGCACGGTCGGCAAAGAAGCGGAAGTTCTCCGCGCCACGCAGGGCGGCCTTGGCCATGAAACGCAGAGACTGTCCGGTATCCATGCATTCGACGAAGGCGATCTCTTCGGCGCGCGCGACGATGGCGTCGGCAACCTTGTGCAGGAGTTTCTTGCGCGTGTCGCCCGGCATTGCCGACCATTCTGCGAAGGCGGCCTTGGCAGCCTTGGCCGCACGGTCGATATCGGCGGCCGTACCGCGCGCCACCGTCGCCAGCGGCTTCAGGTCGATGGGAGAGATGCTTTCAAAGGTCGTGCCGTCGCCGCCCGCCACATCTTCGCCGGCGATGCGGTTCAGCACGCCCTGTTCCTTGAAGCGGGCGAGATAGGTTTCCGCCTTCGCGATGTTTTCCTGAAGTTTCGACATGATCGTCCCTGTTATTTGCCGCGCAGGCGCGGATGAATAGCGTTCTTCTTCCAGCTCAGCTCCGCGTCGATCTCGCGGATTTCGAGCGAGAGCGCGAAATGTGGCGTCTCGAAAAGGGGAGCGAGCAGCTTGCCCGCCGTGGCAAACAGCGCCTCGCCGGTGCGTTTCTTCTCATCCGCGCTGCGGCCCTTGCCGATGCGGAAATTGAGATCGATGAAGGCGTTTTCCGCCAGCCGGTCGGCGATGGCATAGTGCTCGGCCTTGAGGGCGCGCACGCGCACGGCGCCGATCTCGAAGAGGCCGGTTTCCAGCACCGTTTCGAGAAGTGCCGCACAGAGCGCGTCAAGGTCGGTGCGGCCTTCGAGATTGGCCGAATATTCGACGGTGAGATGCGGCATTGTTCCTCCCGACACGCGATCTTTTATTTAACATGTTAAATAGAGGGGCGCTTGTCAAGCGGTTATATCGCCGTCAACCGCCGAAGCTGCCGGCCTGTGTGGGAACATGCACATAGTTGCGATCAAAGTAGATCAGCGCGTGCCCGTCGCGCCTGCTACGGATGTCCACGACCTCGCCGATCAGGATGTTGTGCGTGCCGACAAGGCGCGCCTCAGTCAGCCGGCAATCGAAGGAAACGATGGCATCGGTCAGCGCCTGGTTGCCGGAAGGCAAATCGGTCCAGTTTGCATCGGCATACCGCGCCTCCATGTCGGCTTGTTGACCGGCGAAGGAGGCGGCCAATGTCTTATGTTCCTGGGTCAGCACATTGACGCAGAAACGGCGGTTCTCGATGAACAGGCCCGTCTGAGCCGAGCGGCTGTTCATGCAGACGAGCAGCGTCGGCGGCTCGTCGGTCACGGAGCACATGGCGGTTGCAGTGAAGCCGCCGCGACCGGCGGCTCCGTTGGTGGTGATCACATTGACGGGCGCGCAGACGCGGGCCATCGCATTGCGGAATTCGGTCTTGGAAACGCCGATGTCCATGGCATGGTCCTCATTCGGCAGCGTTGGGCAGGACGTCGTCGCCGAGCGGCGGCAGCCAGGTGTCGCCCGTCCAGCCGCTTTCGTCGTAATCGGCCATGCACTGGTCGACGAGGGCTTCCATCTCCCGGAGACGCCCGCCGCGTTCGGCGCCCTTCAGCACCTGCAGGCGAACTTCTTCCGGCGCGCCGGCATAGTTCAGCTCGTAGAGCGCATGGCGGCCGCCGAATTCCGTGCCGGTCGCATCCCAGAGCAGCTTCATGATCTTGATGCGCTCGATATGGCCCATATTGTCGGAACCGCGGACATATTGCGCGAGATAACGGTCGATCTCCGGATTGGCGAAATCCTTGGCCGAGGAGGGCAGGTAGATCAGGCCCGAGGCGACGGTACGGCGCACGATGTCGATGACCTTCGGATAGGCCTCCGACATGAAGGTGCGGTAGCAGAGCGCGGCTTCGAGGTTCGGCAGCACCGCGCCGTTCGCCCACGGGATCGGGTTATAGGCCATGGCGTTGGAGAAGGCCCAGAACTGGTGGCGGATGGCGATGACCTCGCCGAGCATGGCCTGGTTGCCGCGGAAGGCATCGCCGCCAGTGGCGCGCAGCGCCTTGGCAAGCAGGCCGGCCAAAAAGTCCATCTTCACCGCCAGGCGCGTGCAGCCCTGGAAGCAATAGCCGTGCATGAAGCCCGACGCCGGGTGGAAGGACAGGATTTTGGCCGCATCGCGCAACACCAGCACGTCTTCCCAAGGCACGAAGACATTGTCGAGCACGAGGATCGCGTCATTCTCGTCGAAGCGCGAGGACAGCGGATAATCGAAAGGATGGGCCGCCGTGTTGGCCGTCTGTTCGTAGGAGACGCGGCAGAACATCTTCACGCCCGGCGCATTCATCGGCAGGATGAACATGACGGAGAGCGACGGGTCCTCGGTGACGGTCGCCGAGCTCTGGGCGAGGAAGTTGTAATGCGTCAGTGCCGAGGAGGTGGCGACGACCTTGGCGCCGGAGACATAGATGCCGGCATCCGTCTCCTTCGTGATGTGCACGAAGACGTCCTTCACGGCATCGGCCGGCTTGTGGCGGTCGATCGGCGGGTTGACGATGGCGTGGTTCATGAAGAGCACGCTTTCCTGCGCGCGCTTATGCCAGGAAAGGGCGTTGTCCTTGAAGGGGCCGTACCAGTCCGCATTGGCGCCGAGCGTGTTCATCAGCGCGGCCTTGTAATCCGCCGTGCGGCCCATCCAGCCATAGGACATACGCGCCCAATCGGCGATGGCGCCCTGCTGGGCGACGAGATCGGCCGAGGAATGGGCGACGCGGAAATATTTGTGCGTGTAGCCGCCGGAGCCGGTATCGGTCGGTAAGGTCAGCCGTTCCTGACGCTTGGGATCGTGCAGCGCATCATACATGCGGGCGATGGAGCGGGCGGAATTGCGCATCGCCGGGTGGGTGGTGACGTCGGCGATGCGTTCGCCGTTGATATAGACCTCGCGTCCGTCTCGAAGGCTTGTAAGATATTCGGCGCCGTTGAACGGCCGGGTCTTTTCGCTGCGATGATCTTCCGCGCGCATAGGGTGGTCCTCCTCAAAAATCCTGACAAATGCTAGGTCGGGGATAGCGGATGCGCCATGGACAAAGCGGGCAATTCGCTGGTACTTTTTCCGGCATGACCACCAGTCGCGATGTCCCTGCCTTTTTCGTCTACGGTGAGCCGAGCCGCGCGCTCGATGTCGGCTTCCTGCATGTCGAAACCGTGATGGAGCGCAAGAGTTTGCATTTCGGGCGGGTCGCGCCGCACAAACATCCGCTGATGGGGCAGCTCACCTATTGGTTTAAAGGGGCGGGGCGCTACCAGATCGAAGATAGGACTTGGAATTTTTCCGCTCCGGCAATCAGCTTCGTGCCGAGCAATGTGGTGCATGGTTTCGAGGTGGACGAACAATCCGATGCCATCGTCGTGTCGATCTCCGACGATCTCCTGCGTGCCATGGCTTCGCAGGTGGACCTGTCGCTGACTGAACCCGTGCTGCTCTCCGGCGAGGCCGATGCGCCGGGATTTTCGCGTATCGGCGCGCTGCTTTATATGGTGATGGACGAATATCGCGGCGGCGCGGCGGCGAGCGAGCGGGTCATGGCGGGGCTGATCGGTGTCGTGCTGTCGCTGATGGCGCGGCTTGGCGGCACGGTCGGCTTCGAGGCGGCGGCGCCCGTGGTGGCGCTCGGGCTGGAGCTGCGCCGGGCGATCGACAGGCACTATCGCGAGGACTGGGCGGTCGGACGCTATGTCGAGACCCTGGCGACGACGCCGCATCTGCTCGACAAGGCGGCGCGCACGGTGTTCGGCCAGACGGTGAAGGATATGGTGCTGGAGCGGCGCCTCTTGGAGGCCAAGCGCCTGCTGCGCTTCACCATCCGCCCCATGGAGGATATCGGCCGGGAGATCGGCTTCGAGGACCCGGCCTATTTTTCGCGTTTCTTCCGCAAGCGCACGGGGGCCTCGCCTACGGATTGGCGCCGGCAGAACTCGGAAGCCGCCGGCGCCGGCTGATCAGGCATTCTGCCAGGTCGGCGACAGCTCCTCGCGGAATGCGAAGCGCACGAGATGGCGGATCACCACGTCCTTCAGCTGTTCCATATCCTCGGCATTGGGTGCCGTGAGGTCGATGCGCAGCGCGCCGTCTTCCGTCTTCAGCCGGCATTCGCCGATGGAGAAGGTAATCGAGCCAGCATGTTCATCGAAGGTGACGGCGAGCTTGTGGGCAAAGTGCTTGCAGAGTTGCTGCAGGTATTTGCTGGCATGTTCGGTCGGGATGGTCGTCGTGCTTGTGGTCATCAGCTTTTCTCCACGGTCTGGGCGGCAAGGTCGAGAGCGGCGGTGATGGCTTCGGCGGAGGTCGCATCGAGATCGCCGCGTCGCAACCGCAGCCGCAAGGCGAGTTTCAGGTTTTCCATGGCGCGAACCACGGGGGCGGGCACGCCCTCACGGCCGCCGGGGCCTCCGCCGCCGGCCCGCGCCATCAGTTCGTCGATGGCGGCGCGGTTGGCGGCCAGGAAGGCCTTGCCCTCCGGCGTGATGCTGTAGCGCTTGCGCCCGCCTTCGGCCGGCTCGATGGCCGCATAGCCCATGTCGTCGAGCCACGAAAGCGTCGGGTAGATGACGCCGGGGCTCGGGCTGTAACTGCCGCCGAAACGATCCTCGACGGTCTTGATCAGCTCATAACCGTGGCTCGGCGCATCCGAGATGATGGCGAGCAGCAGGAGGCGCAGTTCGCCGTAATCGAAGAGGCGCCCGCCATGACGGCCGCCCCGGCCGGGCCCATGATGCCGGCCGCGATGGAGGGGACCCGAACGGTCGTCGGGCGGTGAAAAATGGCGGTGAGGGCCGCATCCCATTCTGTGTCTCATGGTTCCGATATAAATCTCGATATATCGAAAATCAAGATATATCGAGATTTATATCTTTCAAAAGATTTTGCGGGTCGCTATCGTCGTATTCGGAAAAATATAGCGATGGAGATGCCCGTGGTTCGGCTGAACGAAATCCGCGAAAACGAGGTGGCTATTGCAGCGCCGGACGCAATGGATGCGGAGATCGTCTTCATCGGCCGGATTTCGACGCCCTGGACCTCGCGCATGGAAACGCCGCGGCAGGGGCGCCCCGACGGGCCGGTCTGCACGATCGAGATTTTCGAACCCTGGGTGCCGGCGCTGACGGGTGTCGAACGCTATGAACGATTGGAGGTGCTTTACTGGCTGCACCAGTCGCGCCGCGACCTCGTGCTGCAAAGCCCGGCCTCGAATGGCGAGGTGCACGGCACGTTTTCGCTGCGCTCGCCTGTGCGGCCCAATCCGATCGGCACCTCGATCGTGCTTCTGGAGAAGATTGAGGGCAACAGGCTTTTCGTGCGCGGCCTCGATTGCCTCGACGGCACGCCGCTGATCGATCTCAAGCCGGATCGTACGCTGTTCAAGCCGATCGCGCCGCGCCAGAAGGGCGACGACGAGACCGGCGAAGTGCATATGTGCAAGAAGGTCGACTAGGTTGATCCCTCAGTCATCGACGGCCACCATGACATCCGAGGCCTTGATCACCGCATAGGCTTCCTGGCCCGCGGCAAGGCCGAGTTCGTTCACCGCGTCATTGGTGATGGCGGCGGTGACGATCGAGCCGCCGACGTCGATGCGGACATGGGCGGTGGTCGCGCCGAGAATAACCTCGACGATCTTGCCCTTGAGGCGGTTGCGTGCGGTGATCTTCATAATGGTCTCCTCTGGTTTTATGAGGAGATCTAGCGGGGCTCTGGGCGATTGCCAGTTCAATCTGTGTAATTCGTATTTGAATGGATCATTCTTCTGTGCCAGTGTTCGTGCTCCGGAGGAGACCCGAATGATCGTCGATACCCATCTGCATCTCATCTACCGCGACCGGCTCTCTTATCCCTGGCTTTCCAGCGTGCCGCCGCTCGATGCGGATTTCACACAGGACCTTTATGCGCGCGAAGCTCGGCGGCTTGGCATCGTCGCGGCGCTGCATATGGAAGTCGATGTTGCCGAAAGCGACATTGCGCGCGAGACGGACATGGTGAAGGCGCTGTCCGGCGAGGAGGGTAGTCTGCTTGTCGGCGCGATCGCCGCCTGCCGGCCGGAATCGCCGGATTTCCCCGCCTATCTCGAGACGGTTCTGGCCAATCCATTCGTGCGCGGTTTCCGCCGCGTTCTGCATGTCATGCCGGATGACCTGTCAGAAGGCGCGCTGTTCCGGGAGAATATCAAGCGTCTGGCCGGCACGGGCCTCAATTTCGATCTGTGCGTCCTGCCGCACCAGATCGACAAGGCGATCGCGCTGGCCGATCTCGCGCCCGATGTCTCCTTCGTTCTCGACCATTGCGGCGTGCCCGACATCAAGGGCGGCGGTTTCGACGTCTGGAAGGGGCCGGTCACGGAGATTGCGCGCCGGCCGAACATGACCGTGAAACTCTCCGGGATCCCGGCCTATGGTTCGGAAAACTGGACGCTGGAGGATTTGAAACCCTATTTCGCCCATGTCGCCGAAAGCTTCGGTTTCGAGCGCATGGTCTGGGGCAGCGACTGGCCGGTCTGCACGCTGGGTGGCGGGCTTTCCACCTGGATCGGCGCGACGCAAGCGCTTCTCTCCGGTGTGAGTCTTGAAGAGAAGCGCCGCGTGTTTTCCGAAAATGCCCGGCGCCTTTGGAAGCTCTGATCAGCGCCAGCGTGTGGTGCGGGCGATCCATTCGCAGGTGCGGGTTTCCGGGTCTGCATTCAGCGTGATGTCCGTCACCACGGCCGCGCTGTCGGCGCCGTTTTCGAAGACGGCTTGCAGGCGATCCGGGTTAAGGCCGCCGATGGCGACGAGCGGGATCGGTGCGATCCGTGTTTTCCAATCCCGCAGCTTTTCCACCCCCTGCGGCGCCCATTTCATCTTTTTGAGGATGGTGGGCCAGACGGGGCCGAGCGCGATGTAATCGGGTTTTGCGGCAAGTGCCGTGTCGAGCTCGGCCTCGTCATGGGTAGAGAGGCCAAGCTTCAGCCCGGCGGCGCGGATGGCGGCAATGTCAGCCTCCGCAAGGTCCTCCTGCCCGAGATGCACGAAGTCGCACGCCTCCTCAATGGCGATCTGCCAGTAGTCGTTGACGATCAGCTGGCAGCCATGCGCGGCGCAGGTGGCCCTGGCCCGGCGGATGTCGTCGCGCAGGCGGTGCTCCGGCATGTTTTTCATGCGCAGTTGCACGAGCTTGACGCCGACGGGCACGAGGCGGTCGATCCAGTCGGCGCTGTCGACGATGAGGTAGAAGGGATCGAGCTTCACGAGAATACGGCCTTTCCAATGACGGGCGTGGAGGGGACGGCCATGTCGCGCGGTTCCAGCGGCACGGCCTTGTGCGCGAGCCGGCCGGCGGCGATGGCCAGTGCAAAGGCTTCGGCCATCGCGGCGGGATCGCCCGCACCGGCGACGGCGGTGTTGAGCAGCACGGCATCATAGCCACGCTCCATGACGTCGGCGGCATGCGAGGGCCGGCCGATGCCGGCATCGACGATCAACGGCACATCGGGGAAGTGTGCGCGAAAACTCCGGAGTGCCGTCGGATTGACGGGCCCCATCGCCGAGCCGATTGGCGCGCACCACGGCATCAGCACGCGGCAACCGGCTTCCAGCAACCTTTCCGCCACGACCAGATCATCCGTCGTATAGGGGAAGACCTGAAAGCCCTCATCGGTAAGAATGCGGGCCGCCTCGACGAGGCCGAAGACGTCGGGTTGGAGCGTATCGTGATGGCCGATCACTTCGAGCTTGATCCAGTCGGTGCGGAAGACGTCGCGCGCCATCTTGGCGGTCAGTACCGCTTCCTTCACGCTGTGGCAGCCGGCGGTGTTGGGCAGCACGCGCACTCCGAGATCGCGGATCAGTTCAAAGAAGGCACCGCCCGATTTGCCGCCTGATGTCTCACGGCGCAGCGAGACCGTGACGATCTCCGTCTTCGAGCGCCGCACGGCCTCCGCCAGGATGGAAGGGGAGGGATAGCGGGCGGTGCCGAGCAGCAGACGCGACTGCACCGCAATGTCGTAGAGCTTCAGCATGTCAGCCCCCCTGCATGGGCGAAAGGATTTCGATGCGATCATGCGCGCCGAGCGAGAAGCCGGCGCGATCCTCACGGTGCACCAGTTCGCCATTGACCGCCGTCGCCAGCCAGTCGCCTTCATAGTCGAGGGCGAGCAGCAGATCGGCGAGGGTTGTTGCGGCAACGTCCTGTTCCTCGCCATTGATGATGAAGGTCATGAGGCCATCCTTTCGGGTGAGGCATGTTCGGCAAGAAGCCGGCGCGCGACTTCACCGGCCATGGCCGGCGCGAGCAGGAAACCGTGGCGATAGAGCCCGTTCACATGCAGGGTTTCGCCGTCTTCCGTCACCCGCGGCAGATTGTCGGGATAGGCGGGGCGAATGCCCGCGCCGGTGTCGACCAGCCGCGCCTCGCCGAAGGCGGGGTGCAGGCCGTAGGCTGCGTTCAGCAGTTCCATCAGCGAGCGGGCGGTGATGGGGCCGGCATCGTCGCTTTCGATCATCGTCGCGCCGACCATGAAGCGATTGCGCTCGCGCGGCACGATGTAGATCGGGTGGCGCGGATGCAGCAGGCGGACGGGGCGGGAAAGCGTGACGTCGCTGGTTTCGAGCCGCAGCATTTCACCGCGCACGCCGCGCAGATTGGCAAGCCGCCCGATCTTTGCGGCGCCCGTGCAATCGACGATCCTGTCATAGCGGGTCGCATGGCTGCCGGGCCCGAAGAGGAAGCGCATGCGCGCCTCCTCCAGCCCCGCCGTCAGCGCGGAGAGCGCCTTGCCCGGATCGAGATGCGCCTCCTGCCGGAAGAACAGGGCCTTGCGGAAGCGGCCGGTAAGGTCCGGTTCCAACGCTGTGATAGCTTGTTCGTCCAGCCATTCCCAGCCGGTGGTTCGTGTTGCGAAACGCTCGAGTTCACCGGCATCGCGGCCGCTTGCCACGACCAGCGTGCCGCGACGATGCACATGGCCGGGCAATGCCGCCTCCCACCAGTCGGCAGCGAGACGGCCGAGCGTCAGAACAGGTTCCTCCGCGCTTTCCCGCTCGCACCACGGAGCGAGCATGCCGCCGGCAAAACCGGAGGCACCCTGGCCGACCTTTTCGGCCCGTTCATGAATGGTGACGTCGAAGCCGTGGCGGTAGAGCTGCCAGGCGACCGTCAGGCCGGCGACGCCGGCGCCCTTGACGAGGATGCGCATGGTCATTCTCCCGCAAGCGGCATGTAGAGATCACCGCCCTCGCGGAATTTCTGGGCCATCGCCTCCAGCCCCTCCTTCTGCGCTTCGGCTCGGATGTCGTGCGAGATGCGCATGGAGCAGAATTTTGGGCCGCACATGGAGCAGAAATGCGCGACCTTGTGCGCTTCCTTCGGCAGGGTCTCGTCGTGGAACGAGCGGGCGGTGTCCGGGTCGAGCGAGAGGTTGAACTGGTCTTCCCAGCGGAATTCGAAGCGCGCACGCGACAGTGCGTCGTCGCGGATTTTTGCCGCCGGATGTCCCTTGGCGAGATCGGCCGCGTGCGCCGCGATCTTGTAGGTGATGACGCCGACCTTCACGTCGTTGCGGTCGGGCAGGCCGAGATGTTCCTTCGGCGTGACGTAGCAGAGCATGGCCGTGCCGAACCAGCCGATCATCGCCGCCCCGATGCCCGAGGTGATGTGGTCGTAGCCCGGCGCGATGTCCGTCGTCAGCGGTCCGAGCGTGTAGAACGGGGCCTCGCCACAGACCTTCAACTGCTTGTCCATGTTTTCCTTGATCTTGTGCATCGGCACATGGCCGGGGCCTTCGATCATGACCTGGCAGTCCTTTTTCCAGGCGATCTGGGTCAGTTCGCCGAGTGTTTCGAGTTCTGCGAATTGTGCTGCGTCGTTGGCATCGGCAATCGAGCCGGGACGCAGGCCATCACCGAGTGAGAAGGAGACGTCATAGGCGCGGCAGATGTCGCAGATCTCTTCAAAGTGCTCGTAGAGGAAGCTTTCCCGGTGGTGATGAAGACACCATTTGGCCATGATCGAGCCACCGCGCGAGACGATGCCGGTGACGCGGTTGACGGTCAGCGGGATGTAATGCAACCGCACGCCGGCATGGATGGTGAAATAGTCGACGCCCTGTTCGGCCTGCTCGATCAGCGTATCGCGGAAGACTTCCCAGGTCAGGTCCTCGGCGATGCCGTTCACCTTCTCCAGCGCCTGGTAGAGGGGCACGGTGCCGATGGGGACCGGGGAGTTGCGGATGATCCATTCGCGGATGTTGTGGATGTTCCGGCCGGTCGAGAGGTCCATGACGGTATCGCCGCCCCAGCGGATCGCCCAGACCATCTTCTCGACCTCCTCCGCCATGGAGGAGGTGACGGCGGAATTGCCGATATTGGCGTTGATCTTCACCAGGAAATTGCGGCCGATGATCATCGGCTCGGCTTCCGGATGGTTGATGTTGGCGGGAATGATCGCCCGGCCGCTCGCGACCTCCTGGCGGACGAAGTCGGGCGTCACGAAATCGGGGATATGCGCGCCAAAACTTTCGCCGTCGCGGGCAAGCGCCTCTTTCGCAGCTTTGCGGCCGAGGTTTTCCCGGATGGCGATGAACTCCATTTCCGGTGTGATTATGCCGGCGCGAGCATAGGCGAGCTGCGTCACCGCCTTGCCGTCCTTCGCCCGGCGGGGATGGTTGCGGATGGGAAATTCTGGGGTCAGGCGCTCGCCGGTGGCAAAGCCGTTGTCCTCGGGGCGGATGTGGCGGCCCTCGTATCCCTCCGTATCGCCGCGGGCGACAACCCAGCTTTCGCGCAGCCGCGGCAGGCCGGCGTCGATGGCGACGACGTGGTTGGGGTCGGTGTACGGGCCGGAGGCATCGTAGACGATGACCGGTGGTTCGCCTGAGGTCGGGTGCAGTGAAATTTCGCGCATCGGCACGCGGATATCGGGATGCTGGTCGCCGGCAATGTGGATTTTGCGGGACGCGGGCAGGGCACCGGTCGTGACGGTCGGGGTAAGCTTTTGGGCGGCAATATTCATCGTGAGGCTCCAAGTTTTCGGTTGGAGACCCAGTCCTAGAGCCGGAATGATGGAAGGACGCCGGACGCGGACTCCGGGTTTACGGATATCCTGCCACAGCGCTTGCACCGTCCCTACGCCAGTATGAACTGGATCAGGTTCAACGGGTCACTGCGCTGCGAAAGCCAGCAGTATCTCAGCCCCTTGTCGGGACCCCCCTGGTGAATGCCTTAAGCAAAAACGCTGCGGGGCGATTTGTCAACGGGGATAGTTTACGTAAGTGTTTTCTTACGGTTTTTTGCGTTATGTACAAAAAGAAAAGGCGGAGCAAAGCCCCGCCGTTCCCTTTGAAATCATTTGCGAAAACTATTCGCGTTCGCCGGTGAAATTCAGCAGCAGCTGGAAGATGTTGACGAAGTTCAGGTAGAGCGAGAGCGCACCGAACACAGCCATCTTCTGGCTCGATTCCTGGTCGATGTTTTCGGCATACTGTTCCTTGATGTTCTGCGTGTCCCAGGCGGTCAGGCCGACGAAGACGACGATACCGATGACGGAAATCGCGAACTGCAGGGCGCTCGACCCGAGGAAGATGTTGACGATCGAGGCGATGACGACGCCGATCAGGCCCATCATCAGGAACGAGCCGAACTTCGACAGGTCACGCTTCGTCACGTAGCCGTAGAGGCTGGTGGCGCCGAACATCGTGGCGGCGATGAAGAAGGTGCGCGCGATGCTCATGCCGGTGAAGACGAGGAACACCGAGGCGAGCGACAGGCCCATGACGGCGCAAAAGGCCCAGAAAGTCATCTGTGCGGTGCTGGCCGACATCGTCTGGATCTTGAACGAGAAGAAGAAGACGAAGGCGAGCGGGGCGAGCATCACCACCCACTTGAGCGGCGAGGAGAAGATCGGCACGTAGAGCGCCGGCGTCGAGCCGACGATGAAGGCAACGAGGCCGGTGATGACGAGGCCGGCGCCCATGTAGTTGTAGACGCGCAGCATGTGCTGGCGCAGGCCCTCGTCGAAGAGGGCGGCCGACTGCGCCTGCGCGCCATAGCCAAATCGCTGTTGTACGGGTTCCATCTGAAATCTCCTTCTGGAAACGGTTGATCAGTAGAGCGTGCGGGAAAGATCCCGCGCGGTTTCGGCCAGGTCGTCGGCCTTGCGGCTTTCCGACACCAGCGCATAAGCAACATCGCCGATCTGCCAATAGGCAGCGCGGGCATTGTCTGCGTGGAAGAGCAGCACGTGCTGCACGGCGAACGAGCCGGGGCGGACGGCGAAGAGCGACAGGCGCTCATCCTTCCGGGGCTCCAGCACCAGCTCGACGCTCGGGCCGTAGGCGGAGGGGAAGACCTGCGTATCGACCACGTTCCAGCCCTTCGGCAGGTCCGGCAGGACGATCGCCGTCGCAGACCGGATTTCGGCGGGGTCGAAGCTTTCCGTCTCCGGCTGCGACACCATGGAATCGCGCAGAAGCGTCGTCTTGTGCGCCCGCACCGCCTCCTCCACGAAGGCGGGCGGCGGTGTCGATGCCACCACCTCGCTCGCGCCGAAAGGTCCGAAGGCGGCATGGGCAACCCAGCCGGCGGCGACGAACAGCGCGATGGTGGCGGCGCGGCGCAGGAAACCGAAGACGCGGCGGCGCGAGAGCGCACGTTCGAGCAGACGCGCGGCCTCGCGCGTTTCCTGCCGTGTCACGGTGCGGTGATCGGCGAGTGCCAGGCGCAACTCGTCGCGCACCCTCAGGTCCTTCATGATCTGGGCGGCGGTATCGGGCCGTTCCGAGAGATAGGCTTCCACCTCGATGCGCCGGCCGACGGCAAGCTGGTCGTCGACATAGGCGTTGAGATCGGCCTCGAGGATGGGGTCATTGCTTGTCATCGCCAGTGCCTCCGACGATCTTGAGATGGGTCACGGTCGCGGCCGGGCCGCTCTGTTCGAAGGAGCGCAGCCGTTCGCGGGCGCGGGCGACGCGCGACATCAGTGTGCCCACCGGAATTTTCAGCGTATCGGCCGCCTCCTGATAGGAAAGCTCTTCGATGGCGACGAGATGCAGCGCCGCTCGCTGGTCTTCCGGCAGGCCGAAAAAGGCGTCACGAAGCTGCGTCAGCCGCACCGAATGATCCTGGTTCGCCGGCATCGTGCGTTCGGCGAGCTCGGCGGCTGCATCGTGGCGACGTTCCAGAGAGCGGCGCTGGCGCAGACGATCGATATGCGCATTGTGCAGGATGGACATCAGCCAGTTGCGCACATTGGCGCCGGTGCGGAAGCTCGATTGCCGCTCATAGGCTTTCACCAGGGCATCGTGCACCAGGTCTTCCGCCTCGTCCGGATTGCGGACGAGCGACAGGGCATAGCGCCTGAGCGCTGCAAGCTGTCCGATCACGTTGAAGCCGGGTGTCTTTCCGTTCATGACCCAATATACGAAAGCTGCGCGGCACTCATTCCATCATCGGCGAAAAAAATCAGAACCAATGCAGGACAAAGGCGGCGAGCACGACGTAGCGGCCGAACTTGGCAATGGCGACGACGAGGAGGAAACGCGCAAACGGTTCGCGCATGATGCCGGCGGCCAGTGTCAGCGGATCGCCGACGATCGGCAGCCAGCTGAGAAGCAGGCTCCACCAGCCATAGCGGCGATACCAGCGTCCGGCACGCTCGAGGCTCTTGGCGCCAACCGGGAACCAGCGGGCATGACGATGGCGTTCGACGCCCCGGCCGAGCAGCCAGTTGACGACGGCACCGAGCACATTGCCGGTACCGGCGACGAGGATGAGCAGGCCAGGAGCATAGTCGCCGCTGGCGAGCAAGCCGGCAAGCACCGCTTCCGATTGCGCGGGCAGAATGGTTGCGGCAAGGAAGGCCGCGAGAAAGAGGCTGCCATAGGCGGCAAGGGCGCTCATGGCCAACGAGGCCGTGTTACGCTGGGATGATGCTCCATCCCGTAGCCTTGCTGCCAGCCCTTTGGGCCGAATCGGGTCGTGCCGGCCTGATCCAACATGCCATTCTTCCTTGCGGACGCCGGAATGGCCGTCTCGTGCTCCGACCTAAGCGGTGCTTGCGCCCTCGAAAAGGTGCAAAGCGCACTTTGCCGGCTCGAAGAGAATGGATGACGCGGTTGTGAACGGTTAGAAGGCGCTTCCCCATCGGCGACACAGAGAAGTCGGCGCGGGCTCGCATTGGGCTGGCCGCGCGCGATCGACGCCGTACGGGGCGTGTGTCGGCTGAGGACGGGTCCTGCTCAGCAGAGCGCCGACCGGTTCATCAGTGTGATATCGCTTGCCGTCAGCGTCATGCGGGCCGGCTCGGCGATCTGCTCGAGTACCGCGTGCAACGCCTTGTCTAGGCAAAATTCCACGATTTCCGCATCCAGCGATTTGGCGGATTCGATTGCAAAGGCCACGAGACGCGCCAGGGCGATCAGTTCGGTGGTGCGGTCTTCCGTTTCCGTGATATCGATGTTCATGTGTCATGCCCCCAGAGAAAAGCCTGTTTCAAGCCCTGACTGAACTATAGGCGTGACTCGGGATTCGCGCGCGTGACTCGAGCGTGACACACGCGGAATGGGAAACTACACGTTTCGCTTCGCTGCGGGTTGATCGGCCGCGCTGCGCCAGAGCGATGTGGACCGAAAGGTCCAGTTTCCCTGTTTGGCAGGGCCTTCCGGCAGAAATGACAACATCGCGGCAACGAGGGCGAGCGCATCCTCGCGCTTCTGGTTCACGGTTGTTGCGTGGAGAAGTTGTAGGAGAGAGGCTTCACTTTCTCTGCTCTCTGCCTTTTTCAGGACCGCCTGCCAGGTCCGATCCTTGTAGAAAAGGCTGCCGGCAACATCACGCAGTCTGGATAGGTCATGCTTATCAATGGCATCGAGCGCCTCCAGCCGGTCCAGCGTGGCGTCGGCATTGACGAGCGGAAGCGATAGTGCGGGATAGCCCAATTCGGCCGGGCCATGCAGCAGGGCCACGTCGGCATCATCGATCCGGCGCCCCGTCGCGTAGTCCTCATAGATGCGGCCGATGCCGAGCATGCCGAACGTATCGCATTCCGCGGCGCGCAGTGCCCCCATGCTGGCGGCACCGAAGACGGTCACGCCGTTGTCAAGCGCGTGCAGAATCTCCTTGTGCCAGACGGGGGCGACATGCTCGAAATTGCCATCGACAATGCCGATTGCCGTGGCGTCTGCTCGCACCGCCGCCAGCACATCGCCGTGTGCGGCCGGTGGAAGCACGCGGATAGCACCGCCACACAGGATGGCTGCATCGGGCAGGCTCGGGCCGACGAAGAGGACTTTCATGCCGAACCGAAGAGCATGCGGGACAGCGCACGCGGGCCGACGGTGTGCCGGCGCGCGCCCTCGGGATTTTCCAGCGCCGGCACGACGATCTTGACGACCGAAACCGGCAGCGAGGCATCGCCCAGAGGCACGGCGAGGACGGGGGTTATGCCGCCGGCCGCCAGCTTGTCGAGGCAGTCAGCAAGGAGGGCTGCGGCATCGCCCTTCGGCGAGGGGTAGGTCCTGGCCGGCCCTGGCTTGGCCTCGAACAGGGCCCGTGTCTCCGGTGCCAGCGATCGGGTGAAGCTCTCGGCGAAGAGGTCGTCGCGCGCGCCGCTGATATAGGTGAGGCGTGATTGTGCGACTTCGGTGAGCGCCCGGATCACGGCACGGGATGCTATCGGATGTGTGCCATAGCCGATCGTCGCATCGTGGAAGAGCGGCTGCTGCTTTTCGGCAAGGCCCTCGTTTGCGAGCACGGCGGCATAGGTGGGGACGGCAAGATCGCTGGTGATGTCGAAGAGTCTCAGATCGAGGCCGGCGTCACGGATGCGGTCCGTAAGCTGCGTGACGACGGGGTCGTCGATGCGGGCCGGATCGATGGCGCAGGCCAGGCGCCGCATGCGCGGCATGAGACGCCAGAGCCGATCGGCATCCCGCTCGATGCGCTCCAGCAGGCCATGCAGAATCGCCTCGCCATCCGAATTGCCGGAGGCCAGGCCATCGGAGGATTGCCAGAAGCGGGGTGTCGGGTTGGTCCGGTCGAGACAGATGGCCTCGCGCGGCATCCAGACACAGGCGCCTGTCACGACATCGTGGCCCGCCAGCCAGTCCAGTTCCTCATCCTCGTCGAGGAACGGTTGGCCGGCCGCAATGAAAATGTCGAGCGGCAGGCAGGCCTCGCCAGCAGCGGCAAGGGCCCGGCGCGAGGTTTTCCGCGCCGGGACGAGCGGATCGCCGGCAACCGCCCGCTCCAGCGCTTCCATGGCGGCGGAGACCTTGGCGTCGATGTCGGTGATGCCCTTGCCCTGGTTGATGACGATGGAACGCGCATTCGGGCTGACGGCGTTCCACACGGGAATGCCGACCCGGTCCAGGCCTGTCAGGCGAGAGAGGCGCGTGACGCCGAACCGAGGCAGCAGTGCCTCGATCCGGCTCCAGGTTTCATCGGGGCCGCAGATGCGGTCCGAGTAGGGATTCACGCTGCGGCCTGTCGAGGCCTCCTCACTTGTCCATGTATCCGCCATCGGCGTCCATGTAGCCGCCACCAGCATCCATGTAGCCGCCGGAAGCGGCGTCCACGGATGTTGCGAGCGCGGCGAGGTTGACACCCTTGGTGATGGTCGCACCCGCCTTGCGCAGGTCGTCGGCCGCCTTCAGGGCGCCGGTTGAAGGTACGGGCAAGGCCGCTACGGTTCCCGCGGTGAAATCGACCACCCAGAGGCCGTCCTCGCCTTCCACACCCAGCACAACGATATTTGCCATGTCGCGATCCCTTTCTATGGAGCGTCGTCGTCAGAAACCGGCCTTCTTCAAGCCCTCGTAATAGTGCTGGCGCTGCCATTCCTCCTTGAAAGGAACGATTGCCATCCAGCTGTCGAGGTCGAAGTTGGGATGAACATTGTAGGTGCGGCGAATGAACTGCCGCGCCTTGCTGGTGTCGCCCAGCATGCCCCAGCTTGCCGCCGCGAGGCGGTCTGTTGGGGAGCGGTCCTTCATGCGGGCGATATAGTCGAGGGCCTGTTCGTAAAGTCCGATGGAATAGCTCGCGCCGGCGGCAATCCAGTAATAGTCGTCCGGCGGAAGGGGATTGAGGTCGATCGCCCGCTGAATCTTCTTCAGGCCGAGGTCCGGGCGCGAGCCCTGGACCAGCGTGTCGGCATAACTCGCAACGACATTCGCATGGTTTGGACTGAGGGTTTCGGCCCGTTCCAGATGCTCGGCACTTTCATCGAACTGGCGCGCATAGAGCTTTGCGACGCCGAGTTCACGATAGCCCGAGGGAAGGTGATCGTCGGTGCGGACGGTTTCTTCCGCTTGCCGTTCCGCCTTCTTCAGAAGGTCTGCGTCGCCACGCGCCGTGACGAGCCATTCGAGGAAGTAACTGCGCGAGAGCCCGCCCATCGCGGGTGCGAAATCGGGCCGCACCTGCAGGGACTCGCGAAAGCTCTTGCGGGCGCGGCGGATGTCGCGCAGGTCGAGCTTCTTCAGAAAACTCTCTCCGATCAGGAAGCTGCGATAGGCGCCGGCGTCCCGTTCGTAGTCCGTGCGAACGAGTTCGTTCCTCTCGATCTGGGTCGCCAATGCACCGGCGATCTGCAGTGCCATCATCTGCCGAGAGCGGGCGAGGCCTTCCGCCGAGAGCGGGAAACGTTCGGCCCAAATCACTTCGTCGCTGCCGAAGAAGATGAGCTGGCTGAAAAGTGTGTGGCTATCGCCTTCGTCGCGCAGGCGCGTCTCGAGGATATAGCTGATCTTGTGTCGCTCATAGGTGGCGGCACGGTCAGCCTGCAACGAGATCTGCGCAGCCGTATGTGGCGCGATGATCGAGATCGAGCGCAGGGCGCACAGGCCGATGGTCACGTCCTCGATCAGGGCTTCGCAGAACCGGGTCGCATTGCGCGAAGTGAAGGAGGTGACCGGCGGCAGCAGCACGACGCGGGGCGGCATCGACCCGGGAGCCGTGATTTCCACCGTGTTCGGGGCCGGGGCCGGCGCCGGAGACCGCAGGGTCATCAACGATGCGGGAACCGATTGCCGGCCGGTCAGTGTCGCCCGGACCTCGTCGTCGTCGGGACTGTTTTCCAGCAGGCGAAGCGCTGCTGCGGAGCGAACCTGTCGCTGGTTTCCAGTGCCGTCGCGCACTGCGCCGTTCAAGAGCGTGCGGCGCAGGAGCGCCATATGCGCGGCTCGCTGCAACGTGATCCAGCTCGTCAGAGCCCTGCCGGGCTGCCTGACATATTTCAGAAAGTCGTCGGTCAAAAGACCCGACAATTCGACAAGGCTTGCACCGTCGTGCACCCGGTCGACATCACTTTCGACAGGCTCGGGGCCGAGCGTGATCGACGCGTCCGTGAAGGTGAGATAAATCCGGCCGAGTTCGCGCTGACGCTTCTGCACCCGCGACACGGTCTGGCGGAGGCTGGCATAGGACGCGGCCATGTTGGCCTCGTCCCAGAAGAGGCCGACCGCCTCGGCGCGCGACATGTGTGTCAGGCCGCGCGTGCGCATATAGCAGAGGATCAGAAGCGCCTTTTCAGGAAAGACGATATCGTTGCCGCCCTCATCGAGCAGGCGCAGATGACCGAACGTCTGCAGCCGTGCCGGCATTTAGGGTCAGATCCGCAGTTCCGGTGCGGTGTCGGTGCGATCGCCCGCCGTGTCGGCGGCGCTTGCCTTTGAAAGCGCGGTCGCGAGCTGGATGATCGACTTGCGCACACCGGCATCCTCGATCTTCAGGAAAGCGCGGTTGAGGTCGAGGCCTTCCTTGGAGGAAACGAAGGTGGAAACGTCGCCCGTCTCGTGTCCGGCGCCTGCGGCGGGCGCACTGCTGTCATCGTCCTGAAAAAAGAAGCTCGGCGGCACGCGGAAGACGTCGGAAATCGCCTGAAGGCGGCTTGCGCTGATGCGGTTGGTGCCCTTCTCGTATTTCTGCACCTGCTGGAACGTTACGCCCAGCCGGTCGGCCAGTGCTTCCTGGCTCATGCCCACCATCAGCCTGCGCAGGCGGACGCGGGAACCGACGAAGATGTCGATCGGATTCGGGACTTTTTTGTTCATGAGACTTTCTCCCCTTGAAGCATGCCGGGGCATGGCGAGATACAAATATCCCGTCACTCTGCTTGAATCGTAGCGCGGATGCAACTGCCGCACGGCGGAATTACTCGCTACCGTAACGTGAGGTCGCGTGCAGTCTAAATGTCGTAGTTCTGTGGTGCGCTGAGCGAAGCGATGAATTTTTTCGTGCGTTCCCGCTCCGGTGCCGAGAAGATCGCGCGGGGTGCGCCTTGTTCGACGACCACGCCGCCATCGAGGAAAACAACCGCGTCGGCAACGCGCGAGGCCAGCCGCAGGTCGTGCGTCGCCATGACCATCGTCGTGCCTTCGCGCGCGAGCCGGCTCAGCACTTCGACGACTTCTTCGGCAAGTTCCGGATCAAGCGCGGAGGTCGGTTCGTCACAGAGAAGGACGCGCGGCGATGGGGCGAGCGCTCGGGCAATGGCGACGCGCTGCTGCTGGCCGCCGGACAGCGTCGCCGGCCAGGCATCTGCCTTATGCGCCATCCCGACCTTTTCGAGCAGTTCCAGCGCTCGGGCGCGGGCCTTGTCGGCGGGCCATTTCAAGACGGTGACGAGGCCCTCCATCACATTGGCGATGGCTGTCTGGTGCGGGAAGAGCTGGAAATTCTGGAAGACCATGCCGGTCTGTCGGCGCAGCTTCTGGATCGCGTCCCAGCCGACCTTGCGGCCGGGCGCGAAGTCGATCTTCTCGTCGCCCAGCTTGATGGAGCCCGAAGTCGGTGTCTCCAGGAGGTTGATGCAGCGCAGCAGCGTGCTCTTGCCGCCGCCCGAGGGGCCGACGAGCGCCGTCACGGTGCCTTCCGCGAGGTTGAGGCTGATGTCGCGCAGGACGTGGTTGTCGCCGAAGCGTTTTTCGATGTGGCTGAGTTCGATCATGTGCGCGCCTCCAGGAAGCCGCCATAGCGGGCAAAGCGCTTCTCCAGCCGCACCTGCAGGGCAGACAGTACGGAGCTCAATGCCAGGTAGATCAGCGCCGCCTCGATATAGAGGATCAGCGGCTCATAGGTGGTGGCGACGATGCGCTGGGCCGTCTGGAAAAGTTCCGGCACGGTGACTGCAGCGGCAAGCGAGGTGTCCTTCACCAGCGAGATGAACGTGTTGGAGAGCGGCGGCACGGCGACGCGCGTTGCCTGCGGCAGGATGGTGCGGCGCATGGCCTGCGACCAGCTCATGCCGATCGAATAGGCGGCCTCCCACTGGCCGCGCGGCACCGAGGAAATGACGGCGCGGATGATCTCCGACGTGTAGGCGCCGACATTCAGGGTGAAGCCGATCAGCGCGGCCGGGAAGGCGTCGAGCAGGATGCCGACGCTCGGCAGGCCGTAGAAGATGACGAAGAGCTGCACCAGCAGCGGCGTGCCGCGGATCACCCAGACATAGAAGCGGGCGACGGCAACGAGCGGCTTCGGCCCGAACAGCCGTGCGATGGCGGTGAGCAGGCCGAGTGTCAGCCCCAGCACGAAGGACAGGAGGGTGAGCGGAATGGTGAAGACAAGCGCTGCCCACAGAAGGGGCGCAAGCGAGTCCAGCATCAGTTGAAGCCACGGCGGCACGGGAAACCCTCCGAAATGCGGCTGGCCGGGGGTATCCCCGGCCAGTTGGTCGTTTCATCTATAGGACAGGAAAACGCCGCCGCGAAGCGGCCGCCTCGTGATTACTTCGAGACGTCCTGGCCGAAATACTTGTCGGAGATCGCCTTATAGGTGCCGTCGGCCTTGATATCGACAAGCGCCTTGTTGATCGCTTCCAGGAGTTCCGGCTCGCCCTTGCGGATGATCACGCCGGAATAATCGGCATTTTCCTGCTCGGCGGCGATCTTCACGTTGGCATCGGGCTTGTGCTTCTTGAAGTCGAGGAAGGACAGGCTGTCGTTGATCGTGGCATCGGCGCGGCCGGTCAGCACGAGCTGGATCGACTGGTCGAAGCCGTCGGTACCGACGAGTTCGGCGCCGGCGCCCTCGGCGATCTTGCCGAAGTTGCTGGTCAGCGACTGGGCGGACTTCTTGCCCTTCAGATCGGCGAAGCCTTTGATGCTGTCGTCGTCGGCGCGCACGATCAGAACAGCCTTGGAGGCGATATAGGGCTCGGAGAAGTCATACTTCTGCTTGCGCGCTTCGGTGATGCCGACCTGGTTGATCACGGCGTCGTAGCGGTTGGCGTCGAGGCCGGCGATCAGGCCGTCCCACTTGCCTTCGAGAAACTCGGCCTTGACGCCAAGCTTCTTGGCGATGGCTTCCCCGATCTCGACGTCGAAGCCGACCAGCTTGCCATCGGTGTCGTGGTAGGTGAAGGGCGCGTAGGTGCCTTCGGTGCCGATCTTCAGGGCACCGGCCGACTGGACGGCGGCGAGGTTTTCGCCGGCATGGGCGGGTGCGAGGATGGCGGCCTGGAGCGCTGCGGCGGCAGCGAGGGTCTTCAACCAGTTCATCGTGGGACTCCGTTTCTGGCTCGTGTTCGATGGCGGATCAATCGCAGAAATTCGTGCAAAACGGTGGGCAGAAAACTGCGAATAATTTGGGCAAATGGAAATATTCTTCTCACTTGCCAGGTCTTCGCTACGCTTAAGGCCGTGTTTTTCCTGCTTTTGCGAGCGTCGCGCTGGTTGCAGGCGCGCGATGGATTTCCTGTTTTTGGGGTCTTGCCAATGGACAAAACAGCGACAATTGATTGTGCACCCAAAAAACAACAACGGGGAAGGACAACAAAATGGCAAACAAAATGATCGGTTTTCGTGCGGCACTTCTGGCCGGTGCGATCCTCATCGGCGCAAGCCCGGCACTTGCCGAAGCGGTGCTCCACCGCGGCAATGCCGGCGAGCCGCAGACGCTCGACCAGGCGCACACCTCCATCAATATCGAGGAGTTCATCCTCAAGGATCTTTATGAAGGCCTGACGATCTATGACGCCGCCGGCAAGATCGTGCCCGGTGCTGCCGAAAGCTGGACCGTCTCCGACGACGGCACGGTCTACACGTTCAAGCTGCGCGAAAACGCCAAGTGGTCGGACGGTTCGCCGGTGACGGCGGAGGATTTCGCCTTCTCGTTCACCCGCGTCGAGGACCCGAAGACGGCGGCCGGTTACGCCAACATTCTCTACCCGATCAAGAACGCCGAAAAGGTCAACAAGGGCGAACTCGGGCTCGACCAGCTCGGCGTGAAGGCCGTGGACGCCAAGACTGTCGAAATCACGCTGGAGCGCCCGACACCCTTCTTCCTCGAACTCCTGGCGCACCAGACGGCGCTGCCGGTTTCCAAGGCAAGTGTCGAGAAGAACGGCGCCGACTTCGTCAAGCCCGGCACGATGGTGTCGAACGGCGCTTTCAAGCTGGTTAGCCATGTTCCCAACGACAACCTCGTCGTCGAGAAGAATGCCAGCTACTGGGATGCCACAAACGTCAAGCTCGACAAGGTGGTCTTCTATCCGATCGATGACCAGGCCGCGTCCGTGCGCCGCTTCGAGGCCAAGGAAATGGACCTCGTCTACAATTTCTCGGCCGACCAGATCGAGCGCCTGAAGAAGAGCTATGGCGATCAGGTGCATGTCTCGCCGACGCTTGCCACCTATTACTACGCCTTCGACACCCGCCAGGAGCCCTATAGCGACGTGCGTGTGCGCCGCGCGCTCTCCATGGCCGTCGACCGCGACTTCCTCGCCAAGGAAATCTATTCCGGTTCGCAGCTTCCGGCCTATTCCATGGTGCCTCCGGGCATCCAGGGCTATACGCCGGCGACCGCCGATTTCGGCACCATGTCGCAGCTCGACCGTGAGGACGAGGCGCTCAAGCTGATGAAGGAAGCGGGCTACGGCGAGGGCGGCAAGCCGCTGAAGATCGAGATCCGCTACAACACCAACCCGAACCATGAGCGCGTGGCCACCGCCGTGGCCGACATGTGGAAGAACACCTTCGGCGCCGACGTCTCGATGGTGAACCTCGACGTGTCCTCGCACTACGCCTACCTGCAGGAAGGCGGCAAGTTCAACGTGGCGCGCGCCGGCTGGGTCGCCGACTATGCGGACCCGGAAAACTTCCTCGGCCTCAGCGTCAGCACCAACAAGACCTTCAACTACGGCCAGTTCAACAATGCCGACTACGACGCTCTGATGAAGACGTCGTATGAAGAGCGCGACCCCGCGGCCCGTGCCAAGGTCCTGCATGATGCCGAAGCGGTTCTCATGAAGGAGCAGCCGATCGCGCCGTTCCTCACGCAGGCCGATCTGTGGCTCGTCTCGGGCAAGGTCCAGGGCTGGCAGGACAATGCCGCCAACCAGCACCTCAGCCGCTTCCTCAGCGTTTCCGAATGATCTAACGTAACTGCGCGGCCCGGAAGGGTCGCGCACTGCGTATCTGGGGAGACCTGGTCATGCTTGCTTTCGTTCTGCGGCGCCTTGCCAGCGCCGTGCCGACGCTATTCATCGTCGTCACGATTTCCTTTTTCCTGATGCGCTTTGCGCCCGGCGGCCCGTTCAATCTCGAACGACCGCTGCCGCCCGCCACGATGGAAAACCTGATGCGGGCCTACCAGCTCGATCAACCGCTTTGGCGGCAATATCTCACCTATATGAGCAACGCGCTGACCGGCGATTTCGGTCCGAGCTACATCTACAAGGATAACAGCGTTGCCGAGCTGATCGGCAAGGGCCTGCCCTATTCGATGGAGCTCGGCTTCTACGCGTTGCTGCTCGCCCTCGTCGGCGGCGTCATCGTCGGCACGATCGCCGCACTCCGGCAAAACAGCGCGCTTGATTTCGCGGTCATGTCTGTCGCGACTGTCGGCGTGACGGTGCCGAATTTCGTGGTCGGCCCCGTGCTGACGCTGATCTTCGCCATCACGCTTGCATGGCTGCCGGCCGGCGGCTGGGGGGACGGATCGTTGCGTTTCCTCATCCTGCCGATGATCGCGCTTGCGCTCCCGCAGCTGGCCGTCTTCGCCCGCCTCACGCGCGGCTCGATGATCGAGGCCCTGCGTACCGACCATATCCGCACCGCGCGGGCCTATGGCCTGCCGGCAAAATCGGTGGTCGTGGTGCATGCCATGCGCGGCGCCATGCTGCCGGTGGTCTCCTATCTCGCACCCTGCGCGGCCGCGCTCCTGACCGGCTCGGCGGTCGTCGAGACGATTTTCACCATTCCCGGTGTCGGGCGCTATTTCGTGCTCGGCGCGATCAATCGCGACTATACGCTCGTCATGGGCACGGTCGTGCTGATCGCCATCTTCGTCATCGTGTTCAACCTGGCTGTCGACATTCTCTATGGCCTGCTCGATCCGAGGGTTCACCATGACTGATGTCATCCTCTCCGCCGCGCCCGAGGTGAAGGGCCGCAGCCTCTTCCAGCTCGCCGTCATGCGGTTCCGCCGCAACCGGCCCGCGATGGCCGGCGCCGTCATGCTGGTGCTGATCGCCTGCTTCTCGTTCTTCGGGCCGTTCTTCATCAGCCACAGCTATGATCAGGTCTTCTCTTCTTACGTCACCATACCGCCGAGCCTTGAGCCGCGGCCGGGCGAGGACACGCTGGAAGAGGCGATGAAGAGTGTCGCCGCCCGCGCCCGCGTCGAGCTGCAATCCTTCTCCGTCGAGGGAGAGGCCTTCACGGCCGTGATCACCGCCAAGGACCCGATCGATCCGCGCGCCACGCGCTATTTCGACCGGGCCAACGAGTTCGACAAGACCGAGGTGGCAGCAAAAGAAGACGAGGGCCGCAAGCTCACGCTCAAGGGCGTCGTCGATCGGGAATATTTCCTGTTCGGCACCGATACCAACGGCCGCGACCTGATGGCGCGCGTCATGCTCGGCGGGCAGATTTCCATCGCCGTCGGTCTGCTCGCCAGCCTCGTCTCGCTCGGCATCGGCGTCACCTATGGTGCGATCTCGGGCTATATGGGCGGGCGCGTCGACAATGTCATGATGCGCTTCGTCGAGATCCTCTATTCGCTGCCCTTCGTCTTCCTCGTTGTGGTGCTCGTCGTGTTTTTCGGGCGCAGCTTCATTCTGATCTTCCTGGTTATCGGGGCGGTCGAATGGCTTGATATGGCCCGTATTGTGCGGGGGCAGACCCTGTCTCTGAAACGGCGGGAATTCATCGGAGCGGCGGAGGCGCTCGGCCTGACGGACTGGCAGATCATCCGCCGTCACGTCATTCCCAACACGATCGGTCCGGTCGTCATCTTCGTCACCGTCATCGTGCCCAAGGTGATCCTGCTCGAAAGCTTCCTCTCCTTCCTCGGCCTCGGCGTCCAGGCGCCGCTGACGAGCTGGGGCTCGCTGATCGCCGAAGGTGCCAACAACATCCAGTCGGCGCCCTGGCTGCTCATCTTCCCTGCCATCTTCTTCGTCGTCACGCTGTTCTCGCTGAATTTCGTCGGCGATGGCCTGCGCGACGCGTTTGACCCGAAGGATCGCTGACATGGAAGAGACGAAAAAGACCATGGAACCGATCCTCGCCGTGCGCGGCCTGAAGGTTTCGTTCACGACGCCCGATGGCGACGTGAACGCGGTGAAGGGCATCAACCTCGATGTCCGCCCCGGCGAGACGCTGGCGGTGGTGGGCGAATCCGGTTCCGGCAAGAGCCAGACCATGATGGGCATCATGGGCCTGCTCGTCAGCAACGGCACCGTGTCTGGCTCGGCTAGATATCGCGGCCAGGAGATGGTGGGCCTTCCCCCGAAAGCCTTGAACGAGATCCGCGGCGCGAAGATCACGATGATCTTCCAGGAGCCGATGACCTCGCTCGATCCGCTCTACCCTGTCGGCAAGCAGATCGCCGAGGTGATCGTGCATCATCGCGGAGGCTCGCAGAAAGAGGCGCGGCCGCGCGTGCTGGAGCTGTTGAAACTCGTCGGCATTCCCGACCCGGAGCGCCGCATCAACAGCTATCCGCATGAAATGTCCGGCGGCCAGCGCCAGCGCGTGATGATCGCCATGGCGCTCGCCAACGAGCCGGATATCCTGATCGCCGACGAACCGACGACGGCGCTCGACGTGACTATCCAGGCGCAGATCCTCAAGCTGCTGCGCGATCTGCAGAAGCGCTTCGACATGGCGATCGTGCTGATCACGCATGATCTCGGCATTGTCCGGCACTTCGCTGAGCGGGTCGTCGTGATGCGGCATGGCGAAGTGGTGGAACAGGGCGCGACGGCCGAAATCTTCGGAAATCCGAAGGCCGACTATACGCGCATGCTGATCGAGGCCGAGCCGCATGGCCGCAAAGCGGCACCGGCGGACAACGCGCCGATCATCCTCGAAGGCCGCAATGTCGTCGTGGATTACAAGATCGACGGTGGCTTCCTGAAGAAGCGCGCCAACACCTTCCGTGCCGTCGACAATGTCAGCATCAGCCTGCACGAGGGGCAGACGATCGGCATCGTCGGTGAGTCCGGCTCGGGCAAATCGACGCTCGGGCGCGCGCTATTGCGCCTCATCGCCAGCAAGGGTGCCTACCGGTTCGGCAAAACGGATATATCCGACCTTGACCGGACGGGCATGCGGCCGCTTCGCCGCAGCATGCAGGTGGTGTTCCAGGATCCCTATGGTTCGCTCTCGCCGCGCCAGACGGTAGGCGAGATCATCACCGAGGGTCTCTATGTACACGAGCCGCAACTCACCCGCGCCGAGCGCGACAAGCGGGCGATCGAGGCGTTGAGGGAGGTCGGGCTCGATCCCGCGGCACGCAACCGTTATCCGCACGAGTTTTCGGGCGGCCAGCGGCAGCGCATAGCCATTGCCCGTGCGATGATCCTCAAACCCCAGGCCGTCATTCTCGATGAGCCGACTTCGGCGCTCGACCGCTCCGTGCAGGGCCAGGTGATCGAGCTTCTGCGCGATCTCCAATCCCGCCACGGCCTGTCCTATGTCTTCATCAGCCACGACCTGTCGGTGGTGCGCGCCATGTCGGATTATGTGGTGGTCATGAAGGACGGCAGGATCGTCGAAGAGGGGGTGACGGATGCTATTTTCAGCGCGCCGAAGGCGGATTACACCAAGACCCTGATCGGTGCCGCCTACAATATAGGCACCTGAAATCGTCCACGTTTTCGCATTGCCTCAAACCGTGAAAACGCCCTATTTCTATCGACAGATCCAACCCGGAAAGCGCATCCGCGTTTTCCGGGGTTCCTGTCCGGGAGATTGCATGGCCGCCGACCGCCTGCCGCATATCGTGCTGTTTTCCGGCGGCACGGCCTGCCGTTCCACCAATCTGGCGCTGTGCGCCAAACCGGCGCAGTTGACCCGCATCGTTCCCGCGTGGGACAGCGGCGGCAGTTCCAAGGTGATCCGCGAAAGCCTCGATGTGCTCGGCGTCGGCGATATCCGTCAGGCACTGATGACCATGGCGCATGGCGAAGGCCGGGCGGGCGATATCGTCAAGGTCTGCAATGCGCGCCTCACCAGCAGCAGTGCGGCGGATGCCAGAACCGAATTTGCGCTCTATGCCGAAAGCCACCATCCGCTACTCGAGCGCATGGAGCCGGGCTTGCGCGGTGCGATCCTCAACTACCTGCGCACCTTCCGCGCCGCCATCGGCACGGATTTCGATTTTCGCAATGGCAGTATCGGCAACTTCATCCTCGCCGGCGCGCATCTCGCCCACAACAGCGACATCAACACCGCAATCTTCGTCTTCCGCAAGCTTTGCGATATCGCCGGCCATGTCTGGCCTTCGACCGCGGAAAGCAGCGTCGGCCTATCGGCCGTGCTGAATGATGGAACCGCCCTCTCCGGGCAGCACGAGGTCACTGCACTTGGCGAGGAGCAGGGCAGGATCGGTATTCGCGAGATTGCGCTTTCTACGGCGGCGGGGGCGCCGGTCGCAGCGAACGAGGCGGTGATCGAAAGCCTCGAAAGTGCTGATATCGTGGTTTTCGGGCCGGGCAGTTTCTACACCAGCATTCTGCCGCATTTGCTGGTCGAGGATGTCGTGCCGGCGATTGCACGCAATGTGCATGCCCGGCGCGTCTTTATCGGCAACATCCTGCAGTGCCGCGAGACGCGGGGGCTTGATGTGGCGCAGTTGCTGCAAACGGCCGCGGCCGTCTGGCGCGAGCGCGGTGGGGCGGATGTGCGGCCTTTCACCCATGTGCTGGCGAACCGGCAGCTTCTACCTTTCGAAAAGACCGTCGGGGCCTTTGCCTATCTTGGAAACGGGGCGCTGGAGGAGGCCTGCATGCGGCTTGGCGCGGAGGCCGTTATCGGGGAGTTTGAAGATCCGTGGCAGCGCGGCCAGCATGACGGCAGCGCTGTGGCCGATATCATCGGCTCGCTTTTACCGGAGTGATCCTGGCGGCCGGCATCCAGCCGCGCGCCTTGGCGAAGGCGAGGAAATCGTCACCTCCCATCGGCCGCGCAAGAGCATAGCCCTGTAGCGTGTGACAGCCGAGATTGCGCAGGAGCTCGGCATGGTCGAGCGTCTCGACGCCCTCGGCGACGGTTTCGATGCCCCGCACCTTGCCGATGTCGATGATCGAGCGGACGAGGCTCTGCTGGGAGGGCGATTCGAGCAGCGGCTGCACCAGCCGCCGGTCGATCTTCAGGCGCTTGGGCGACAATTCCAAAAGGCTGACGATCGAGGCATGTCCGGTGCCGAAATCGTCGATCTCTATGTCGATGCCGAGCGCCTTGATCTCCTCGATCGCCTGGCGCAGCCCGTCATCGGCCGTATCGAAGGAGATCGACTCCAGAAGCTCGAAGGTCAGCGCGCCGGGGCGGATGTTCATCGCCCTGAGTTTGTCTATCAGGCCTTCATCGCGCAGGCGCTGGCAGGAAACGTTGACCGAGACACGCGGAATGCCGAGCCCCTGGCCCTCCCAGCGCATCGCCTGGAACAGCGCCTGATCGAGGATCGTCTCGTCGATGCGGGCGACGACATTGAGGGTCTCGGCGACCGGCAGGAAGACATCGGGCGCGATGAAGCCGCGCGTCGGATGCTGCCATCGGGCCAGCGCCTCGACGCCGACGATTTCCAGCGTCTCGGCATCGAACTGCGGCTGGAAGAAGGGGTGGAATTCGCCGCGTTCGAGCCCGCGCAGGATGTCGTCGCTGAGGCGTTTCACCTCCACCGTACGCAAGCGCAACTCGTCATTGAAGGCCTCGACCCGGTTGCGGCCGCGGCGCTTTGCTTCGTAGAGCGCTATATCGGCATTAACGAGCAGTTGCTCGGGGGATTCATCCGCATCGTTGCGCGTGGCGATGCCGATGCTGGCGCCGATGCGACAGTCATGGCCTTCGATTGTCATCGGCTCGCTGATCGCTTCGATGAGGCGGGCCGAAAGGGCGGTGAAGTCAGCCTCGGAGGGATCGCGGCGCGAAAGCAGAACGAACTCGTCGCCGCCGATCCGGGCGATGAAGTCTTCCAGTGGAATATGGGCGCGCAGCACACTGGCGGCGTGTTTCAGCACCTCATCGCCAGCGGCATGGCCGAGTGTGTCGTTGATATCCTTGAAGCGGTCGAGGTCGATATGCAGTAACGTCAGCGGGCGGCTCTCACCATTGCCTGATAGCGCCAGCTGCTGGTCGAGGAAACGGCGATTGGGCAGGCGCGTGAGGGCGTCGTGCAGGGAGTTGTGCTCCATGACGCGGCGGGCTTCTTCCAGCGCGCGGTTTTGTGCCTCGGCCGTCAGCTTTGCCTGGAGCAGCTCGTCCTGCAGCAGGATGTCTGCCGTCACGTCCCAGTTGGCGCCGACGATGCGCTTGGCGCCCGACAAGGCGCGATAGGTCATGCCATGGGCACGGATATGCCTGATGCCGCCGTCGCACCCGACGACGCGGAATTCCGTGATGTAAGGCTTTTCATCGGCGATGGCGGTCGCAAAGGTGCGTTCGGCTTCCGCGATGTCATCAGGATGAAGCGCGGCACGCCAGTCGTCGTAGCCGCAGATCGGCTGGCCCGGCGGCACATTGTAGAGCGCGCGCATGCGGGCGTCCCAAGAGAGCCCGGTGGTCTCGCTGTCATATTCCCAGACCCCCACCTTGGAGGCATCCAGTGCGAGCTGCAGGCGCTGCGAGACGGTCTCGAGCCGGTCTTCGCGGTCCTGCAATGCAAGAATATGCCGATGGCGATCCTTCATCAGGTAGCCAACCCAGAACATCGGCGCGACGATGATGATGGCGAGGAGCGCGAGACCGCCGCGGAAGATCCCGAGATCGGCCGAGGGCTGGTGCCATCCCTTCAGCGGGGCGGCCGACATGGTCCAGACCTCGTGGCCGATGTCGATGGTCATGACGACGGGGTCGATATCGACAGTGTCGGGCGTCGCGAAGAATGTTCTTGCCTCGCCTCCCCCATGGGATCTGCTGGAAAGCGAGGCGGCAATCTTGAGATCGTCGCTGAAGCCGCTGCTGGACAGAAGCCTGTCGAGATTGATGACGGCGGAGGCGATGCCGAAGAAGGCGTTGTCGCTGCCTGTATGGATCGGATAACGCGCGATGACGCCGCGGCCGCCCTGCACGAGATCGACCGGGCCCGTGACGATCATCCTGTCCTCCTCCAGCACCTGGAGTGCGGCGGCGCGCTGTCGTTCGTTCTTGCGGTAATCGAGGCCGAGGCTGCGTTCGTTGCCCTTCATCGGATAGACGAGCGAGACGACGAAATCGGGTGCGATGGCGAGGCTGCGGAGCTGGTTGTCCTCACCGAAGATGCGGCCGGCAAGATCGGCGAAGCGTGTGCTCGACATGTCCGGCTCCGTCGACAGCGTCGCGACAAGGCCCTGTACCAGCTTGATGTTGCCGAGAATGTTGCCTTCCAGGCGCGAGCGCAGCAGGCCGAGCTGTTCGGTGGTGGAGGACCGGAGGTACTCTTCCTCCAACCGGCGCTTCTGGGCATCGGCGAGCAAGACGGCGATGAGGACCGCGAAAGCAACAACGAGGGCGGGGATGTAGTAGCCCAGCCCCCGAAAGGAAAATTGCGCATTTCGGTCGTTCATTGCGATCCGTTCGTCTCCGTGGCTTGCGCCGCTTCAGGCGCACCGTGGGCGTTTTCGGACGATGGCAGATGCAACTTAATATTTGCTGACGAGGCGATTGCCGGTTCGGGCGGTTCTGGCAGCACTTTGTCGTCGGGGCTTTTCGTCGTCGTCCGTTCGCGCTAGTCCTCGGCGCACATGCAGCATGAGGGGGCAGCTTTGCCGTCGGAACAGGACAGGGTTGAGAGCGTGTTCGATACGCTGATGCGGACGATCCTGGAGGAAAGCCCGCTGAAAGCGGCCGGCTTCATCGTCACCATCTATGGCGACGTGGTGGAGCCGCGTGGTGGTGTGGTCTGGACCGGAAATCTCATCGAGACCTGCGGAGCCGTCGGCATCAGTGAGACATTGGTGCGCACTGCCGTCTCGCGCCTTGTTGCGGCGGGGCAATTGTCGGGTGAACGCGAGGGGCGCCGCAGCTTCTATCGGCTGGCCGCGCCGGCGCGCGCCGAGTTTGCCGCCGCGGCGCGCATGCTCTTCGGCCCGCCCGAAGTGGCGGACTGGCATTTCGTGCAATTGACGGGTTCGGCGCCGGACGAGGCGATGCAGGTGCTGGAGCGCGCCGGCCATGCGCGCCTTGGGCCACGGCTTGCGGTGGGCGCGCGGCCCATGCCGTCGCTGAAACAGCCGGCCGTGCTCTTTCGGGCAGAGGTCGTGAGCGGTGAAGGCGACCTCGGCGTCTTTGCGGCCGACCATTGGAACCTTGCGCAGCATGCGGACGCCTATCGCGCCTTCATCGGGCGGTTCGGCCGGCTTGCCGATCTGCTCGCGGGTGGCGCACGGCTGGGCACGGCCGAAAGCCTTGCCGCCCGGCTGGTGCTGGTGCACCAGTTCCGCCTCGTCGTGCTTCGGGATCCGCGCTTGCCGCAGGCGGCATTGCCGGCCGACTGGCCGGGCGAAGAGGCACGGCGGCTTTTCAGCGATCTCTACCTTCGCCTTTCGCCCGAGGCGGACCTGCATGTCGCCCGCCATTTCGTCACGGCTGATGGTGCGCTGCCGGAGGCGAGCGAGGCGACGCTGCGCCGTCTTTCACTGCTGCGCGACGCCGCCTGAGGCACATTTCATACGGAAAAACCCAGTTTGTGCTAGAGTAACAGCGGCTGAAATGAGACGTCACAGAAATCGGAGAAATCTCCATTGATTTGTGATGCATTGGGTGGTAAATAACCAACCGATCGGTCGGCGAATGTTTCGGGAGAGGCAAGCCGGCCTTGGGTACAGGGAGGAAACCGCGTGTCCGAAGCCTTTATCTGCGATGCTGTCCGTACGCCCATCGGCCGCTATGGCGGCCTGTTGTCGTCGGTCCGCGCTGACGATCTGGCGGCCCTGCCGCTTTCGGGCCTGATGGCACGCAATCCCGGCGTCGACTGGTCGAAGGTCGATGACCTCATCTATGGCTGTGCCAACCAGGCCGGCGAGGACAACCGCAATGTCGGCCGCATGGCCGTGCTGCTGTCCGGTCTCCCCGTTTCCATTCCCGCCACCACCGTCAACCGCCTCTGCGGCTCCGGCATGGACGCCGTCGGCATGGCCGCACGCGCCATCCGCGCCGGCGACTGCGATTTCGTCATCGCCGGCGGTGTCGAGAGCATGAGCCGAGCTCCCTTCGTCATGCCCAAGGCCGAGAGCGCCTTCTCTCGTGC
Source organism: Shinella curvata (assembly GCF_022899935.1). Lineage (GTDB taxonomy): Bacteria > Pseudomonadota > Alphaproteobacteria > Rhizobiales > Rhizobiaceae > Shinella > Shinella curvata. The sequence continues at coordinate 491,118 of NZ_JALJCJ010000005.1, read as the reverse complement.
GAATGCCGTCTACGACACGACGATCGGCTGGCGCTTCGTCAATCCAAAAATGAAAAAGGCGTTCGGCGTCGATTCCATGCCGGAGACGGCCGACAACGTCGCCGCCGACTTTGCCGTCAGCCGCGAGGATCAGGACGCCTTTGCGGCCCGCAGCCAGGCGCGCTGGGCCGCCGCCCACGCGGCCGGCGTCTTCGCCGATGAGATCGTTCCGGTCCATGTGCCGCAGAAGAAGGGTGATCCGCTTGTCGTCGACCGCGACGAACATCCGCGTCCCGGCACGACGGCCGAACAGCTCGGCAAGCTCAAGGGCGTCAACGGCCCGGACCTTTCCGTTACGGCCGGCAATGCGTCCGGCGTCAATGACGGTGCGGCCGCGCTGATTATCGCCAGCGAAGCCGTTGCCAGGGCGCAGGGTCTGACCCCCAAGGCGCGCGTCGTCGCAATGGCAGCGGCCGGGCTTGAGCCACGCATCATGGGCTTTGGTCCTGCACCCGCGGTGCGCCGGGTGCTGGACCGTGCCGGCCTTTCGCTCGGCCAGATGGACGTCATCGAGCTCAACGAGGCCTTTGCCTCGCAAGCGCTCGCAGTGCTGCGTGATCTCGGCCTGCCGGACGATGCCGCGCATGTGAACCCGAATGGCGGGGCGATTGCCATCGGCCATCCGCTCGGCATGAGCGGCGCGCGGCTCGTCACCACTGCGACCTACCAGCTTCACCGCCAGGGCGGACGTTATGCACTGTGCACCATGTGCATCGGCGTCGGCCAGGGCATCGCCATCATTCTCGAGCGCGTCTGACGCGCACAGCCTGAGGAGAAGACCATGTATGCCCAGATGGTAAAGACTGACGCCGCCCGCGTCCGGTCCCTCGAAGAGATGGAACCCCACGAGCGTGCCTTTCAGGAGCGCATCGACGCCGGCCAGAAGATCGAGCCGAAGGAATGGATGCCGGAAGGCTACCGCAAGACGCTGGTGCGCCAGATCAGCCAGCACGCCCATTCCGAAATCGTCGGCCAGCTTCCCGAAGGCAACTGGATCACCCGCGCGCCAACCCTTGAGAGGAAGGCCATCCTGCTCGCCAAGGTGCAGGACGAGGCGGGCCACGGCCTCTATCTCTACTGTGCCGCCGAAACGCTCGGCATCAGCCGCGACCAGATGTACGAGCAGCTGCATTCCGGCAAGGCGAAGTATTCTTCGATCTTCAATTATCCGACGCTGACCTGGGCGGATATTGGCGCGATCGGCTGGCTGGTTGATGGTGCCGCCATAATGAACCAGGTGCCGTTGCAGCGCTGTTCCTACGGCCCCTATGCGCGGGCCATGGTGCGCATCTGCAAGGAGGAAAGCTTCCACCAGCGCCAGGGCTATGATGCCCTGATGCGCATGGTGAAGGGCACGCCGGCGCAGAAGGCCATGGTGCAGGATGCGCTGAACCGTTGGTGGTGGCCGTCGCTGATGATGTTCGGTCCCTCGGACGACGCTTCCGTGCATTCGGCCCAGTCGATGGCCTGGAAGATCAAGCAGAATTCCAACGACGAGTTGCGCCAGAAATTCGTCGACCAGACCGTGCCGCAGGCAAAGTATCTCGGCCTCACCATCCCCGACCCGGACCTGAAATGGAACGAGGAAAAGGGCGGCCACGACTTTGGCGAGCCGGACTGGGAAGAATTCTTCAACGTGATTGCCGGCAACGGCCCCTGCAATGCCGAACGCCTCGACGCGCGCAAGAAGGCATGGAGCGACGGCGCTTGGTTCCGCGATGGCCTGACGGCCCATGCCGAAAAGGTCGCCGACCGCCGCGCCGCCGCCAAGATCGCCGCCGAGTAAGGGAGAGAGCACGATGTCCAGCGAATGGCCGCTTTGGGAAGTTTTCATTCGGGGCCAGCATGGCCTCAACCATCGTCACGTCGGCAGCCTGCACGCGCCCGACGCCGAGATGGCGATCAACAATGCCCGCGACGTTTACACGCGCCGCAACGAGGGCGTCAGCATCTGGGTGGTGAAATCCGCGGAGATCACCGCGAGCGCTCCCTCGGAAAAAGGCCCGCTCTTCGACCCGTCGAATTCCAAGGTTTACCGTCACCCGACCTTCTTCGACATTCCGGATGAAGTGGGGCACATGTGATGGCGACGGCAGCACGCGATCCGGCGGCCCGCCAGGCTGCGCTCTTCGAATTCCTCGTGCGTGTCGGCGATAATGCGCTGATCCTCGGCCACCGCGTTTCCGAATGGTGCGGCCACTCGCCCGCGCTGGAAGAGGATATCGCCCTTTCCAACACCGCGCTCGACCTCATCGGCCAGACGCAGCTCTGGCTCGGCCTTGCCGGCGAAGTGGAAGGCAAGGGCCGCTCGGCCGACGACCTCGCCTATCTGCGCGACGGCTACGACTTCCGCAACATCCTGCTGGTTGAGCGCCCGAACGGCGATTTCGGCAGGACGCTGATGCGGCAGTTCCTGTTCGATGCCTGGCACTATCTGCTGCTGAAGGCGCTGAAAGGCTCGTCGGACCAGCGCATCGCCGAGATCGCGGAAAAGGCCTTCAAGGAGGTTTCCTACCATCTCGACCGCAGCCGCGACCTGATCATCCGCCTCGGCGATGGCACGGCCGAAAGCCATCGCCGCATGCAGGAGGCCCTTGACGAGCATTGGCCCTTCACCGGTGAAATGTTCACGAGCGATGCGCTGGATGCCGAGTTGGTCGAAGCCGGCATCATCCCCGCACCGCAGGGCCTCAAGACCGGCTGGGACGAGATTGTTGCGGAAGCGCTGACCGAGGGCACGCTGAAGAAACCCGCCGACGGCTACATGCACAAGGGCGGCCGGCGCGGTGTGCACACGGAACATCTCGGCTTCATCCTCACCGAGATGCAGTTCCTCCAGCGCGCCTATCCGGGCGCCACCTGGTAGGAGGCGGTCATGGACCCGGCGCTCCGCCCTTCGATCGATGAGGTCTGGCACTGGCTGGCTGAGGTACCGGATCCCGAAATCCCGGTCATTTCGCTGACTGATCTCGGCATCATCCGTGATGTCGAATGGCGCGACGACACGCTGGTTGTGACGGTGACGCCGACTTATTCGGGCTGTCCCGCCACGACGATCATCAATCTCGATATCGAGACGGCGTTGGCGGAAAAGGGCCTTTCCAAGGTGAAGCTGGAACGCCAGCTTTCACCGGCCTGGACGACGGACTGGATCAGCGCCGAGGGCCGCGAAAAGCTGCGCGACTACGGCATCGCCCCGCCGATCGACGGAACGGCCGCCGATGGCGTGCTGATGAAACGCATCGACCGGCTGTCCGGCCGCTCGAATCTGACGATCGCCTGTCCGCGCTGCGGATCTGTGAATACCGAGAAGATCAGCCAGTTCGGCTCGACGCCCTGCAAGGCGAGCTATCGCTGCACCGACTGCCTGGAACCGTTCGACTACTTCAAGTGCATCTGACCACCAGAGCTTTTTGTTTTTACGCAATTCCGGACGCAAAACCGCGACGCACTTTTGCTGGAATTGCTCTATGGAAAGGGCCCACGCATGGCACGTTTTCATCCCCTGACCGTAACCGACGTTCGCCGCGAGACGCGCGATGCGGTCGTGGTCACGCTTAGGCCCGCCGACGAGGACCGCGCCGCCTTCGATTTCACGCAGGGCCAGTACCTGACCTTCCGCCGCAAGTTCGAGGACGAGGAGCTGCGCCGCTCCTATTCGATCTGCGCTGGCAAGGATGAGGGTGTCCTGAAGGTCGGCATCAAGCGTGTCGATGGCGGCTGCTTCTCCACCTGGGTCAACGAGACCCTGAAGGCCGGCGACACACTGGAAGCCATGCCGCCGATGGGCGCCTTCTTCACCGCGCTGGAGCCGGAAGTGTCCAAACACTATCTCGGCTTTGCCGGCGGCAGCGGCATCACGCCGGTGCTCTCGATCATCAAGACGGTGCTGTCGCGCGAGCCGCGCGCCCGCTTCACGCTGGTCTATGCCAACCGCCAGATCAGCTCGATCATGTTCCGCGAGGAGCTGGAGGACCTGAAAAACCTCTATCTCGGCCGCTTCTCCGTGCTGCATGTATTGGAAAGCGAAGCGCAGGAGATCGACCTCTTCACGGGCCGCATCGACGGCGAGAAATGCGCCGCGCTGTTCAGGAACTGGATCGATATCAAATCGATTGCCACCGCCTTCATCTGCGGCCCCGAGCCGATGATGCTGGCGATCGCCGCAGCCTTGCGCGAGCACGGATTGCGCGACGACCAGATCAAGTTCGAACTGTTTGCCTCCTCGCAGCCCGGCCGTATCAGGCGCAAGGTGGAAGCCGTTGCCGGCGCAGACCAGGGCGCGACTTGCGAGGCGACCGTCACGCTCGATGGCGCGACCCGCATCTTCAAGTTTCCGAAGCAGGGCCAGAGCCTGCTCGACGCCGCGCTCGAAAACGCCATGGACGCGCCGTATGCCTGCAAGGCCGGTGTCTGTTCCACCTGCCGCGCCAAGGTCATCGAGGGCGAAGCCGAGATGGAGGTCAACCACGCGCTGGAGGACTATGAGGTGCGCCAGGGTTACGTCCTGACCTGCCAGTGCTACCCGCTCACCGACCGCATCGTCGTCAGCTACGACCAGTAGGGGGGAATCGCATGTCCGATACCATGCCGATCGAGGATTATCTGGCCCAGGGCGGTGTTCTCTCGTCGCCGGCCAATGTGCCGCCGCGCTATCGTGGCGAACTGCTGCGCCTGATGGCGAGTTTCGTCGACAGCGAACTGGCCGGTTCCGCCGGTTTCGCCGATACGATCAACGACGCGCCGGGCATCCAGGAACGCATCTCCGCCGCCCGCATCGTGCTGGAAAAGGCCGACCATGCCGGCAAGGTCCTGCGGGTCATGGAAACCTTTGGGGCAGATGGCGGCCTATACGCCGTGCATCATCCCTGGGCAGAACGGCTTTCCCGAGAGGCAGATATCGGCGCGGCGCGGCAGGGTGGCGACATGCGCCTTTCCGTCTTCCACTATCCGCTTGAGGGCTGGGTGGACGCCGTCGTCATGAACGTGCTGATGGGGCGAGCGAGCGTCGTGCAGTTGAAAGAGCTGTCGCGGGTCTCCTACCAGCCGCTTGCCGAAGTCTTCCGCGCCATCCTGCCGCGCGAGACGCGGCATGCCGAGCTTGGCATCGCCGGTCTCGTGCAGATCGTTGACAATGAGCAAAGTCGTGCCAGCGCAAAGGCCTCCGTCGCCTACTGGTATCCGCGTGTTGCCGCGAGCTTCGGTCATTCCGGTTCGGCCCGCTTCGAGACGCTGTCCCGGTTCGGGCTCAGGCATACACCAAACGAGACCCTGCTTGCCGATTGGCAGGCCGAGGTCGATGCGCAGCTTTCTGCGCTCAATCTGAACTGAAGGGACGACGAGATGAACGTCATGGCAAACCGGCCGCGCCGGCTCGAAAGCTATGTCGGCGGCCAGTGGATCGCCGGTGCCAAAGAGGGCGTGCCGCTGCTCGACGCCTCCATCGGTGCACCCGTCGCCTTCATCGATTCCACCGGCATCGATTTCAAGGCGATCCTCGCTTATGGCCGCGACAAGGGCGGCCCTGCGCTGCGGCGCCTTTCCTTCCATGAGCGTGCCGCCATGCTGAAGGCGCTCGGCCAGGCGCTAATGGAGCGAAAAGAAGAATTCTACGCGCTTTCGACCGCGACCGGCGCCACCCGTGCCGACAGCTGGGTCGATATCGAGGGCGGCATCGGCACGCTGCTGTCCTATGCTTCCAAGGGTCGGCGCGAACTGCCGAACACCCGCGTTCTGCTGGATGGCGACGTGGAACCACTCTCCAAGGATGGCACCTTCTCCGCGCAGCATATCCTGAGCCCCTTGCAGGGTGTGGCCGTCCACATCAATGCCTTCAACTTCCCCTGCTGGGGCATGCTGGAAAAGCTCGCACCGACGCTGCTCGCCGGCGTTCCCGCCATCGTCAAGCCGGCAAGCCAGACGGCTTATCTAACCGAGCTGATGGTTCGCCGCATCGTCGAGACCGGCATCCTGCCGGAAGGCGCCTTGCAGCTCGTCTGCGGCTCGGTCGGCGATCTGCTCGACCATGTCGAGGGACAGGACGCCGTGACCTTCACCGGCTCGGCTTCCACAGGTCAACGTCTCAAGACGCACAAAGCCATCGTTCAGAACTCCGTGCGCTTCACGATGGAGGCGGACAGCCTCAACGCTGCCGTGCTCGGCCTCGATGCGGCGCCCGGCACGGAGGAGTTCGACCTCTTCGTCAAGGAAGTCGCACGCGAGATGACGGTGAAGGCCGGGCAGAAATGCACCGCGATCCGCCGCGTCATCGCCCCGCGTTCCTACAGCGAGGCCCTTATCGAAAGCCTGCGCGCTCGCCTCGGCAAGACCGTCATCGGCAACCCCGCCGACGAGGCCATCCGCATGGGCCCGCTCGCCAGCCTCGACCAGCGCGAGGAGGTTCGCGCCCGCATCCGCGATATATCGGCCGATGCGGAAATCGTCGCCGGCGATCCTGATAATCCGAGCGTCCAGTCCGGTGATGCGGCAGCCGGCGCCTTCCTCAACCCAGTCCTGCTTTATTGCGACAAGCCAGGGTCGGCCAGCGCCATCCATGATGTCGAAGCCTTCGGCCCGGTCAGCACTGTCATGCCTTATGACACCGCGGAAGAGGCGGTCGATCTCGCCCGCCGCGGCAAGGGCAGCCTCGTGGCCTCCGTCTTTACGAACGATCCGGCCTTTGCCGAAGAGGTCGTGCTCGGCCTTGCGCCCTTCCATGGCCGTGTGATGATCGGCAACCGCGTCAGCGCGAAGTCCTCCACCGGCCACGGTTCGCCGCTGCCGGGCCTCGTGCACGGCGGACCCGGCCGCGCGGGCGGCGGCGAGGAGCTGGGCGGCATGCGCGGTGTCAAGCACTACATGCAACGCACCGCCATACAGGGCGCGCCGACCATGCTGTCGGCTGTCACCGGCCGCTGGATGCAAGGTGCCGATGCAAGGGCGGACGGCGAGCATCCGTTCCGCAAATCCTTGGCCGAACTGAAGATCGGCGATCAACTCACCACGGCCTCGCGCACGGTGACGCTCGACGATATCGAGCACTTCGCCAACTTCACCGGCGACACGTTCTACGCCCATATGGACGAGGAGGCCGCCAAGGCGAACCCGTTCTTCGACGGGCGCGTGGCGCATGGCTATCTCATCGTGTCCTTCGCCGCCGGCCTCTTCGTCGATCCCGCACCGGGTCCGGTGCTCGCCAACTACGGCGTCGACAACCTGCGCTTCCTGACACCGGTCAATCCGGGTGATACCTTGCAGGTGCAACTTACCTGCAAGGAGATCAACCCGCGCGCCAATGCCGAGCACGGCGAGGTCCGCTGGGACTGCAATGTAACGAACCAGCTAGGCGCCACCGTCGCGCAATACGACGTTCTGACGATGGTGGCCAAAACGAGAGAGTGACCGCATGACGCCGATCGAGCAGGACCCGCACCGCCTGGAAATGACCGTTCTGATGACGCCCGACATGGCGAATTTTTCCGGAAAGGTCCATGGCGGCGCGCTACTCAACCTGCTCGACCGCGTCGCCTTCTCCTGCGCCTCGCGCTACTCACAGCAATATGCGGTGACGCTGTCGGTCGACCAGGTGATGTTCAAGGAGCCGATCAACGTCGGCGAACTCGTCACCTTCCGCGCCTCGGTCAACCATACCGGCCGCACCTCCATGGAGGTCGGCATCCGCGTCGAGGCGGAGAACATCCGCTCCGGCCACCGTCGGCACACCAATTCCTGTTACTTCACCATGGTCGCCGTCGATGAGGCCGGAAGGCCAGTGCGCGTGCCGGAACTGGACCCGAAGAGTGCCGTCGATATCCGCCGCTACAAGGCGGCGGAGCTTCGCCGGACGCTCCGGCGGGAGTTCGCGGAACGGCTGGAGTCGGTTGCGACGACTGGTAAAGATGTGGAGCGGGATGGGGATTGAGCGGGCTTGCGCCTCTCGTCATGACGCCACGGCGCCTTCCCACAACGTCATCCTCGGGCTTGACCCGAGGATCCATAAGGCGATGACAGCGTTTGTGGCGTGGATCCTCGGGTCAAGCCCGAGGATGACGGAGGAGAGATGGGGCGGGAAGTTGCAAGCGGGAAACGCGAGGGTTATGTAAGTCTTAACTTACAGCCTTCACGCCTTCAAGGATAAGCGTCGTGGCGATATCCGCATATTCGTCCCGCGTGACCGGCCCGTTCGGGCGGAACCACATATAGACCCAGTTCATCATTCCGAAGAGCGACATGGTGACCGGCATGAGCAGCGGCCGGTCCCTGTTGAGATCCGGATTGATGTCGCGGATGACACCGGAGAAGCGCTTGACGATCTGCCGCTCGATCGCCTGCAATTCGGCAAGCTGTTCGGGAGAGAGCGCGCTGGTGCCGTTGAGCTGCACCTTGTGCTCGTTGTCGCGGCCCTCGTAATTCGCCAGCACGGCCTTCACCAGCAGGCGAAGCCGGTCCTGCGGGGGAATATCCGTGCGGTCGGCCGCCTCGATGGCACTTTCCAGTTCCGACAGATGTGTGCGCACGATGTCGAAGATCAGCGCATCCTTGCTCGGATAGTAGTGGTAGAGCAGGGCCTTGGAGACATTGCTGTGCGAGGCGATCAGCGACATGGACGCCTTCTCCATGCCCATCTCGGCGAACACCGCCGCGGCACTCGATAGAATGCCCCGCTGCTTTTCTTCGAAATCGACTGCGCGCGTGCGTGCCATGGTTCCTGCTCTGCTCATTCCTGGCTGATTGGGTCGCGGGGAGGGGCTTGCCCTCCCTATACACAATCAGGCCGGTGCCGGGCTATACCGGCGTTTCACTCTTTCGGCCGATTATCGACCACACGTTTCGCCTTGCCTTCCGAGCGGGCGACGCCGCCTGGCTCGTGCACGGTGATCCTGGTGGAGACCCCCACGATGCTCTTGATATGGTGAGCGAGCTCCTTCGCCGAGCCGGCCCGCGCGCCCTCGTCGGCCATCTCCACCGTACATTCGACATGCACCGTCATGTTGTCCATGCGGCCGGCGCGCGTCAGTTCGATCTGGAAATGCGGCGCCAGACCGCGACATTTCAGGATCTGCTCCTCGATCTGCGTCGGGAAGACGTTGACGCCGCGCAGGATCATCATGTCGTCGGAACGGCCGGTGACCTTTTCCATGCGGCGCATGGAGCGGGCGGTGCCGGGCAGCAGGCGAGTCAGGTCGCGCGTGCGGTAGCGGATGATCGGCAGGCCTTCCTTGGTGAGCGTGGTGAACACCAGTTCACCGATCTCGCCATCCGGCAGCACTTCGCCAGTCTCGGGATGGATGATTTCCGGGTAAAAATGATCTTCCCAGATGTGCAGGCCATCCTTCGTCTCGACGCATTCGTTGGCGACGCCTGGGCCCATGACCTCCGACAGGCCGTAGATATCGACGGCATGCATGTCGAAGGCCTGCTCGATTTCCTCACGCATGGCGTTCGTCCAGGGTTCCGCGCCAAAAATTCCGACCGCGAGCGAGCTTTCGCGCGGGTCGATGCCATGGCGGCGGAACTCGTCGAGGATCGAGAGCATGTAGGAGGGGGTGACCATGATGATGCGCGGCTTGAAATCCTGCATTAGGGTGACCTGGCGCTCGGTCATGCCGCCGGAGATCGGCACGACGGTGCAGCCGAGCTTTTCGGCGCCGTAATGCGCGCCAAGGCCGCCGGTGAACAGGCCGTAGCCATAGGCGACATGGACAATATCGCCGGCCCGGCCACCCGAGGCGCGGATCGAGCGGGCAACGACGGTCGCCCAGGTGTCGATGTCGTTCTTCGTGTAGCCGACGACCGTCGGCTTACCCGTCGTGCCCGAGGAGGCGTGGATGCGCGCAAGCTTTTCACGCGGCACGGCGAACATGCCGAAAGGATAGGTGTCGCGCAGGTCCTTCTTGGTGGTGAAGGGGAATTTCGCGAGGTCCGACAGAGTCTTCAGGTCGGAGGGATGCACGCCGGCCTCGTCGAAGCGCTGGCGATAAAAGGGGGAATTCTCATAGGCGTGGGTCAGCGACCACTTCATGCGCTCAAGCTGCAGCGCGGAAATCTCGTCGCGCGACGCCGTCTCGATCGCTTCGAGCTCGCCGGGGCGGGGGGACAGGTCTTCCATGAAATTCTCCTCCAAGAATGTGCGGCAAGAATGTGGGTATGGTCTGCCTCATTCCGGCAGGTGCGTACCCTTGACTGTTCGCGAGTGGCCGCGGAATTCCGCGATGTGCTCGCCCTCCTGATTGATGATGCGGATATCGTAGATGCCGCCCCGCCCGCGGCGCGATACCTCGCGCGCCGTTGCCGTCAGCCGGTCGCCCTTGAAGGCCGGTGCGAGGAACGTCACCGAACAGTGCTGGGCGACGGTGCGCTGGTTGTAGGTGTTGCATGCGAAGGCGAAGGCCGAATCCGCTAGCGTGAACATGTAGCCGCCATGGCAGGTGCCGTGGCCGTTGGTCATGATCTCGGCGACGGTCATGGCGATCGTGGCCTCGCCGGGGGCGATGGAGGCGAGCTCCATACCGAGATGGCGGGTGGCGTTGTCGTCGTCCCACATGGCCTTGGCGCAGGCTTCCGCCAGCGCTTGCGGGGAAAGGGTCGCGGCGCTCATTTGCCTTTGAACTCCGGCTTGCGCTTTTCGAGGAAGGCGGAGACGCCCTCGGCATAGTCGGCGCTGCGGCCGGCCTCGCGTTGCAGGTCGCGTTCGAGGTCGAGCTGCTGGTCCAGCGAGTTGGTCGCTGCGGCCTGGATGGCGCGCTTGGTCATGCCGAGGCCACGCGTCGGGCCAGCGGCGAGGCGGGTGGCAAGCGCAGTTGCCTCTTCCATCAGCTTGTCGTCGTCGACGGCGCGCCAGATGAGGCCCCAGTCGGCGGCGGTTTCCGCGCCGAGCGGTTCGGCGGTCAGCGTCAGCGCCTTGGCGCGAGCTTCTCCGATGAGGTGCGGCAGGCTCCAGGTGCCGCCGGAATCCGGCACGAGGCCGATCTTGGAAAACGCCTGGATGAAGCGAGCGGAGCGGGCGGCCAAGGTGATGTCGCAGGCGAAAGCGATGTTGGCGCCGGCGCCGGCGGCAACGCCGTTGACGGCACAGATCACCGGCTTTTCGAGGCTGCGGATGAGACGGAGCAGCGGATTGTAGAAGGTCTCGATCGTGTGACCGAGATCCGGCACGCCCTTCTTCGGGTCGCGGTCGCCGAGATCCTGCCCCGCGCAGAAGCCGCGGCCGGCGCCGGTAAGCAACACGGCACGCACCGTTCCGTCGGCATGCGCCCGCTCGAAACCAGCACGCAGCGCCAGATGCATCTCTTCATTGAAGGCGTTGAGCTTGTCAGGGCGGTTCAGCGTGAGGGTGAGAACACCATCGGCAAGCGCCGACAGAATGGTGTCGGATGTGGACATTTTTCCTCCCTGTCGCCCTTCCCAGCGGCGACCGTAAAAAAACTCTTGCATAAACCGACCGGTCAGTCAATTATAAAAGCACTGACTGGGAGGAGCAGCCATGACCGCACTTTTCGAGCGCCATCGTCCGACGCTGGATGCAGCTTTGCAAGCGGCCGCCAAGCGTGATTTCTGGTCTGCCTATCCCGAAGTGCCGAGCGGCAAGATCTATGGCGAGACAGCCAAGGACGAGGGGCTCGCGGCCTACAAGGCGCGGCTCGGCAAGGCCTTCGTCCTCACCGATCATCCGGCGGAAGGCTCCGTTGGTGCGGAAGTGTCGCCTTACGGACCCTCTCTCGGCATCAACTATCCGGCAGCCTCCGCCGACATGCTGGTCATGGCGTCGCGCGCTGCCGCTCCGCAATGGGCCGCAGCCTCCCCGGAGGTGCGCACCGGCATCTGTCTCGAAATCCTCGCCCGCCTCAATGCGCGCAGTTTCGAAATGGCCAATGCCGTCATGCGCACGACGGGCCAGTCCTTCGCCATGGCTTTCCAGGCCGGCGGCCCGCATGCGCAGGACCGTGGCCTCGAAGCTGTCACCTATGCCTATGCCGAGATGACCCGCACGCCGGCGACGGCGATCTGGACCAAGCCGCAGGGCAAGGGCGAGCCGATCGTCATGGAAAAACACTGGCGCATCGTTCCGCGCGGTGTTTCGCTGGTCATCGGCTGCAACACCTTCCCGACCTGGAACAGCTATCCCGGCCTCTTCGCCAGCCTTGCCACCGGCAATACCGTCATCGTCAAGCCGCATCCGGCTGCCATCCTGCCGCTCGCCATCACCGTCGAGATCGCCCGCCAAGTGCTGGTGGAAGAGGGTTTTGCCGCCGATATCGTGCTGCTTGCTGCCGATGCGCCCGGTTCCGAAATCACCAGGGATCTCGTGCAGCATCCGGCCGTCGCCATCGTCGACTACACCGGCTCCAGCAGTTTTGGAGCCTGGGTCCGTGAAAACGCCGGCACCGCCGACGTCTACACGGAAGAGGCGGGCGTCAACTCCATCGTCATCGGCGCCACCGACAATTTTGCCGGCATGTGCAGTAACATCGCCTTCTCGCTGTCGCTCTATTCCGGCCAGATGTGCACCGCCCCGCAGGATATCTTTGTTCCCCGTGGTGGCATCGAAACGAACGAGGGCCACAAGAGTTTTGACGCGGTTGCTGCCGGGATCGCCGCCGCCGTCGATGGACTGCTCGCCGACCCGGCGCGCGCCGCCGGTGTCTGCGGCGCTATTGCCAATCCGGCAACACTCGCCCGCATCGCGACAGTCCGTTCGCTCGGCCGCGTCGTGCGGGATTCCGTACCGGTCGAGGGCCTTGACGACGCGCGCACGGCAACGCCGCTTATCCTCGCCGTCGACGCGGCGGACAGCGAAACCTATGCGGAAGAACGCTTCGGCCCCATCGCCTTCGTCGTCGCGGTCGATGATGTCGTCGATGGCGTGAACCGCGCGGCCGACCTCGCCGAGCGCAAGGGCGCGATCACCGCGGCCCTTTATGCCACCGACGAGGCGCAGATCCTTGCCGCCGCCGACCGGTTTGCCGCGGCGGGCGTCAATCTTTCGGTCAACCTGACCGGAGGCATCTACGTCAACCAGAGTGCCGCCTTCAGCGATTTCCACGTCACCGGTGCGAACCCGGCAGGCAATGCCAGCTTGACGGATGCGGCTTTCGTCGCCAACCGGTTCCGCGTGGTCATGTGGCGCCGCCCCGTGGCGGCGTGAGAGGAGTTTTCGCTTTAACCCTTTGTCTTTGTTGGGAGGAGAAACCGACATGAAATTTGCGCTCACCACCACGGCCCTTGCCCTGATCCTTGCCGCACCCGCGCTTGCCGATATCAAGATCGGCGCGACCATTTCCGAAACCGGCCCCGCCTCGTTCCTTGGCGACCCGGAAGCCAAGACGCTGAAGCTGCTGGTCGAGGAGATCAACGCGGCCGGCGGCGTCAACGGCGAGAAGCTGGAACTCGTCATCTATGACGATGGCGGCGACCCGAACAAGGCGCGCACCTTTGCTACCCGCCTCGTGGAAGATGACGAAGTGGTGGCCGTGATCGGCGGCACGACCACCGGCACTTCCATGGCGATCATCCCGGTCTTCGAGGATGCCGAAGTCCCCTTCATCTCGCTGGCCGGCGCCATCGAGATCATCGATCCGGTCAAGCCCTACACCTTCAAGACGCCGCACACGGACCGCATGGCCTGTGCGAAGATCTTTGAAGACATGAAGAAGAACGCCATCACCAAGATCGGCATGATCTCGGGTTCCGATGGTTTTGGCGCCTCCATGCACAAGCAGTGCCTGTCGATCGTTGGCGACTACGGCATCGAGGTGCTGGCCGATGAGACCTATGGCCCGACCGACGCCGACATGACGCCGCAGCTCACCAACATCAAGGGCAAGGAGGGCATCCAGGCCGTGCTGAACCCCGGTTTCGGCCAGGGCCCGGCGATCGTCACGCGCAACTACGCCCAGCTCGCCGTCGGCCTGCCGCTCTATCAGTCGCATGGCGTGGCCTCGGATGGGTTCATCGAGCTTGCCGGTGCGGAAGCCGCCGAAGGCGTGCGCCTGCCGGGCACGGCTCTGCTCGTCGCCAAACTGCTGCCGGAAAGTGATCCGCAGCGCGCTGTCGTCACCGCCTACAAGGACGCGTATGAGAAGGCGACCGGCAAGCCGGTCTCGACCTTCGGCGGTTATGCCCATGATGCGCTGCGCATCCTCGTCGATGCCATCACGCGCGCCGGCAGCGCCGAGCCTTCCGATATCCGCGATGCGATCGAGGCGACCAAGGGCCTCGTCGGCACGACGGGCACCGTCACCATGACGGCCGAGGACCACCTCGGTCTCGACCTCTCGGCCTTCCGCATGCTGCAGATCGAAAAGGGCGGCTGGAAGATCGTCGAGTAATCGAACCCTCCGGACCGCGCTTTTAGGGTGCGGGCCGGCGGAAACGTCGTGCGCGAAGCGGAGGCCACCATGCCCGAACTGCTGCAATTCCTTCTGTCCGGGATCACGGTCGGCGCGGTCTATGCGCTGGTCGCACTCGGCTTCACGATCATCTACAACGCTTCCGACGTCGTGAACTTCGCCCAGGGCGAGTTCGTTATGCTCGGCGGCATGATCACCTTCTTCGCGCACGCCGCCGGCCTGCCGCTGCCGTTGGCGGCGCTCATCGCCATCATCGTCACTGCGGCGATCGGTGTGGCGCTCAACAAGCTCGCCATCGAGCCAGCGCGCGGCGCCCCGGTCGTCTCGCTGATCATCATCACCATCGGCGCATCGATCTTCATCCGTGGGGCGACGCAACTCGTCTTCGACAAGCAGCTGCACCGCTTCCCGGCCTTTTCCGGCGACCAGCCGATCCTGATCGGCGGCGCGACCATCCTGCCGCAAAGCCTGTGGGTCATTGCCGGCGCGCTCGCTGTCTTCATCTGTCTCTGGCTGTTCTTCACGCGCACGCTGATCGGCCGCGCGGTGCTCGCGACCGCAAACAACCGCGTTGCCGCCCAGCTCGTCGGCATCAACACCAATTATGTGATGACGCTCTCGTTTGCCATGTCCGCCGCCATCGGCGCGCTCGCCGGCGTGCTGGTGACGCCGATCACGCTGACGGGCTACGATGTCGGTCTCGCGCTGGCGCTGAAGGGCTTTGCCGCCGCCATGCTCGGCGGCATGGGCAATCCGAAGGGGGCGCTGGTCGGTGGCCTGCTGCTTGGCGTGCTGGAGGCGATGACGGCGGGCTATGTCAGCTCGCAATACAAGGATGCGGCCGCTTTCGTCGTCATCCTCGCCGTGCTCTTCGCCATGCCGCAGGGCCTCTTCGGCCGCAAGTCGACGGATCGGGTGTGATCATGCGGCTCTCCAGCAAGGTTACCACGCTCCTCATCCTCGCCGCGGTCATCGCGATCGCGCCGGTCTTCTTCCCGTCGTCCTACTATTTCCGGGTGGGATCGCTGATCTTCGTCAACGGCCTCGCGGTGACGGGTCTTGTCATCCTTATCGGCTATGCCGGCCAGATCAGCCTGGGCCATGCCGGTTTCGCGGGCATCGGTGCCTATGCCTGTGCACTGGCGCCCGTCCATCTCGGCCTGCATCCGGCACTTGCCGCGCTGCTCGGCGCGCTTCTCTCGGCGGCTATCGCCTATCTCGTCGGCCGGCCGATCCTGCGGCTCAAGGGCTATTATCTCGCCGTCGCCAGCCTCGGCTTCGGCATCCTGGTCTCCATGGTGCTCTCGAACGAGGCGCAACTGACCGGCGGGCCGGATGGCATGGCGGTGCCGGAACTGGGGCTTCGCGCCGTTTTGAAGGCGATCGGCATCGACCTTTCGAACACCGAATTCTGGTATGCCTTCTCAGGCCTCGTGCTGGTGATCGGCGCCTGGCTTGCGCTCAACCTTTACCATAGCCCGACCGGCCGCGCGCTCAGGGCGCTGCACGGTTCGGAAGTCGCGGCCCGCACGGTCGGCGTCGATGTCGCGCACTACAAGCTCGTCGCCTTCGTCATCTCCGCAGTCTACGCGTCTGTCTCGGGCTCGCTGCTGGCGTTGCAGAACAAGTTCATAACGCCAGACGTCGCAGGCTTCATGCATTCGATCGAGATGGTCACCATGACGGTGCTCGGTGGTGCCGGCTCGGTGCTCGGTGCCATCCTCGGTGCGGCGATCCTGACGACGCTGCCGCAGGTACTGACGATCTTCCAGGAGTACGAACAGCTCATGCTCGGCCTCGTCATGATGCTCGTCATGATCTTCATGCGCGAGGGCCTGCTGCCCTCCATTGCGCGCCGCATCCGGGGGAGGGCAGAATGAGCCTGCTTCAGATCGAAGGTTTGGGCATCGATTTCGGCGGCCTGCGCGCCGTCAACGATGTCGGCTTCTCCTTGAAACCCGGCGAGATCGTCTCCGTCATCGGCCCGAACGGTGCCGGCAAGACGACGCTGTTTAATATGATTTCCGGCGTCTATGCCCCGGCGCGCGGCCGGGTCGTGCTGGATGGCGAGGACGTCACCCGCATGCCGCCGCATCTTCTGGCGCGCCGCGGCCTGTCGCGCACCTTCCAGAACCTCCAGATTTTTCAATCGATGAGCGTTCTGGAAAACGCCGTTGCCGGCCATCACCTGCATGAACGTGGCTCGGTCTTCGCCGATCTGTTCTCGTTGCCTGCCGCACGCCGCCGCAGCAAGGCATCCGAGGACAGCGCCCGCGCGCTTCTCGACCGCGTCGGCCTCGGGCGCGCTGCCGAACAGGAGGCAAGCTCGCTCTCCTATGGCGCACTGAAGCGGCTGGAAATTGCCCGTGCGCTGGCGCTGAAACCCCGTGTGCTGCTGCTCGACGAACCGGCCGCCGGCTGCAACGCGGTCGAGACGGAAGAGATCGATCACCTCATCGCACAGGTCGCCGCTGAAGGCGTGTCGATCCTGCTGGTGGAGCACGACATGAAAATGGTCATGCGCATTTCCAACCATATCGTGGTGCTCGATCACGGCGAGAAGATCGCCGAAGGCGAGCCGACGGCGATTTCACGCAATCCGCGCGTCGTCGAAGCCTATCTCGGCGTCCAAGCGACGGAGGCGAAACATGTTGACCGTTGAGGGACTGCGCTCGCGCTATGGTCGCATCGAGGTGCTGCACGGCATCGATCTCGATGTCGCGTCCGGCGAAATCGTCACGGTGGTCGGCGCGAACGGCGCCGGCAAGACGACACTGCTCAAATGTCTCTCCGGCATCCAGCCGGTGTCTGCCGGCTCGATCGTCTTTCGCGGCGAGACGCTGACAACGGTGCCGGCACATGCCCGCGTTCGGCGCGGCCTCGCCCAGTCGCCGGAGGGGCGGCAGATTTTCACCAATCTGACGGTCGAGGAAAATCTTCGCCTCGGCGCCTATCTCTTCGCCGACGACAAGGTGGAGCGCGACATGCAGGACGCCTTTGCGATGTTCCCGATCCTCAAGGAGAAGCGGAACCTCGCGGCGGGCGGCCTGTCCGGCGGCCAGCAGCAGATGCTGGCGATCGCCCGCGCCCTGATGGCGCGGCCGTCCTGCCTGCTTCTCGACGAGCCGAGCATGGGTCTCGCCCCCATCCTCGTCGCGCAGATCTTCGATGTGGTGAAGAGCCTGAAGGCGCTCGACGTCACCGTGCTGCTCGTCGAGCAGAACGCCTTTGGCGCGCTCTCCGTCGCCGATCGCGGCTATGTCATGGAGACGGGGCGCATCACCATGTCCGGTCCCGCCGCCGACCTGATCGCGGATGAACGCATCCGCGCCGCTTACCTGGGAATATGACACCATGACCGTCACCATCGCCCGCGAAAACGCCATCGCCGTCGTTACCGTCGATAACCCGCCCGTCAATGCGCTGTCGCAGGCGCTGCGGCAGGCGCTCGTCGAGGCGGTGGCGGAACTCGATGCGGATGCCGCGGTGAAGGCCGTCGTGCTGATCTGCGCGGGCCGCACCTTCATCGCCGGCGCCGATGTCAACGAGTTCGGGAAGCCGCCGCAGCCGCCGCTTCTGCCGGATGTGGTAGCGACCATCGAGGGTGCGAAAAAGCCCTGGGTCGCGGCCATTCATGGCAGCGCGCTCGGCGGCGGGCTTGAAGTGGCGCTCGGCTGCGCCTATCGCGTGGCGGTAGCCTCCGCCAGTCTCGGCCTGCCGGAAGTCAAGCTCGGCATCATTCCCGGCGCCGGCGGCACGGTGCGCCTGCTGCGCCTGATCGGCTCTGCTGCAGCCGTTGATCTCGTGACGAGCGGCAGCCCGGTTGGCGCGACGAAGGCCGAGGGGCTCGGTCTCATCGATGCAATTGTCGATGGCGACTTGCGCGCCGGCGCTATCGGCTTCGCAAACGGCATTGCTGAAAAATCCCTGCCGCAACCGATCTCCAGCCGCGCGGTGCCGGCCGTCGAACCCGGCTTCTGGGAGAATGCCGAAAAGGCCGTTGCCGCCAAGGCGAAGCGCGAGGTCGCGCCGCTGCGGGCACTCGCCAGTGTGCGCAAGGCCAGTGAGACGGATTTTTCCGATGCCATGGCCTTTGAGCGCGAAACCTTTCTCGCTCTGCGCGGCTCCGAACAGGCCGCAGCCCTGCGCCATGTCTTCTTCGCCGAGCGCGCCGCGCCGCGCCCGCCGGAGCTTGCCGGCATCACGCCGCGCGATATCCGTTCGGCTGCCGTTGTCGGCGGCGGCACGATGGGGGCGGGCATCGCCGCAGCCCTGCGCGATGCCGGCTTGCCGGTGGTTCTCATCGAGCGCGACGCCACGGCAGTCGAGCGCGGGCTTGCCAATATACGCGCGATCTACGACGGCTCCGTCAAACGTGGGCGCCTGACGCAGGAGGCTGCCGATCAGCGCATGGCCGGCGTGACCGGCGGCGATAACTATGGTCTACTGGCCGATACGGACCTCGTCATCGAAGCCGTCTTCGAGGATCTCGCGGTCAAGCGCGCCGTCTTCGAAAAACTCTCGTCGGTCTGCAGGCCGGATGCGGTGCTGGCCACCAATACCTCCTATCTCGATCCGAACGCGATCAGCGAAGGCGTAAGCCATCCCGAACGTTTCCTCGGCCTGCATTTCTTCAGCCCGGCGCACGTCATGAAGCTGCTGGAGATCGTGCTGACGGAAGCGACCTCTCCCGAGGTTCTGGCGACCGGCTTCGCCCTTGCCCGCCAGCTTGGCAAGATCCCGGTTCGCGCCGGCATCTGCGACGGTTTCATCGGCAACCGCATCCTGAAGGTGACGCGCGCGCAGGCCGAACGGCTGCTGCTCTCCGGCGCTACGCCATCGGCCATCGATGCCGCCATGCGCGCCTTCGGCCTGCCGATGGGGCCGTTCGAAGCGCAGGATCTCGGCGGTCTCGACATCGCCGCTTTCCAGCGCAAGGCTGCGCGTGAGCGCGGCGAAATACCCTTCGCGCCGGTGGCGGAACGGCTTTGCGCCCTCGGCCGATTCGGCCAGAAGACCGGCGGCGGCTGGTACGATTATCAGCCGGGCGACCGCGCGCCAAAACCATCGGAGACCGTGGCGACCGTCATCGCCGAAGAGGCCACGGGTCGTCCGCAGCATGCTTGGGACGAGGCCTCGATCGCCGATGCCATCATCCTGCCGATGGTCAACGAGGCGACGCGTATTCTGGAGGAGCGCGTGGCGCTCCGCTCCGCCGATATCGATCTGGTGAAAATCCACGGTTACGGCTTTCCGCGCTGGCGCGGTGGACCGATGCACTATGCCGAAGCGCGCGGGCTTGCCGAGGTTGTGGCAGTGCTCGACCGCCTTGCTGCGGAAGGCCTCGCCGATCCGCCCTGCGAGGGGCTGCGCCAGGCGGCGCAAGGCGATAGTTTTGCAGCGATTGCAGGGTAGAGAACGATAGGCAAGCGCTGCGCACTGTGATGAGATAGGTTTGGGAGAACAGGCATTCTGCTGGAGCCGGGGAGGGCGCGATGCAGTCGCTGATGACGCCGGGACACAAGCCGGTACAGGTGGAAATTCTCGAGGCGGAGATCCGGCGGGTCTGCGGTTCCTTCGATCTTGAGCCGATGCGGCGCACGGGCGTCGTCAATGGCGATGTCACCACGCGGCGCGTCGGCCCGTTCGACACGGCGATCGTGGCGCTCGATGCCTCGGAGGTTGCGCGCAACACCCGCTCCATCCGTCAAGATCCTGGCGAGCATTTTTTCCTGCTGGTTCAGGATGCCGGCCAGTGTCGGGTTGAGCAGGGCGATCAGGTGGCGGAGCTTTTGCCCGGCGACATGTTCCTCGTCGATTCCGTCAAGCCATCGACCTTCCTCTATCGTGGGGAACGCTCGAACCAGGTGTCGCTGCACATTCCGCGCGACGAGATCGTTCACCGTTTCGGCACGCTATGCACCGGCGGTCTTTCGATCTCGCGTGACGATCCGCTCTGGCTCGCCATGCGTGCCGTCATCGCAAAGATGCTCATGGAGGAGGGCGCGCAGGCGCAGCTCGGCGAAGCGTTCCTGTGCCTCATGGGCGCCTACCTGCATTCGACGCGCGTGATGGGCGCCACCAGCCCGGCCGAGACGCTGCTTTCGCGCGCGCTCGCGATGATCGACCGTCACCGCGCGGACCCGGGCTTCGGCCCACGCGAACTGGCATCCCGCCTCAACGTGCCGGAACGTACATTGCAGCGACATTTCCGGCCGCTCGGAGAAACACCCGGCCATCGCTTGCTCAATCGCCGGCTGGAGCTTGCTCATGCGCGGCTCTCCGACCGCAAGGGTGAACACCTTGCCGAAGGCGTGACTGCCGTCGCCTTCGATTGCGGTTTCAACGATCTTTCCTATTTCTACCGCGAATTCCGCAAGAAATACGGCACGACGCCGGGTGCGGTCGCGCGTTGCCATTGACGCTTTTGTCCAAAAGGCGGGACGGCACCGTCCAAGTCTGACGCCCCGCCCCCTTATATTCTCTGCCACCAGATGTGCCCGCCGGAGGTGGGCCGTTCCTTGGAGGAGGCGGAAATGATGGAGTTCAAGGCAACCATCGGCGGCAAGCCGGCAGCAGTCGGCTCGGACTTTGCCGTGCTGAACCCGGCGACGGGTGAGGAAGTGGGCCGCGCGCCGAACATGGGTGGAGCGGAGTTGGATGCCGCCGTCGCCGTCGCCAAGGCAGCGTTCGCGACCTGGTCGGTGCAGAGCGACGAGGCTCTACAGGCCGCCTGCGCTGCCGTGACGGCGAAGATCGAGGAGCATGCGGCAGAGCTTGCCGAGATCATCACGCTGGAGCAGGGCAAGCCGCTGAACGGTCTCGGCTCGCGCTGGGAGATCGGCGGCGCCGTTGCCTGGGCTGGCTACACGACCGGGCTCTCGATCCCCGTCAAGGTGCTGCAGGATAACGAACAGGGCCGGATCGAACTGACGCGCAAGCCGCTCGGCGTCGTCGGCTCCATCACGCCGTGGAATTTCCCTGTCATGATCGCCGTCTGGCATATCCTGCCGGCGCTGCGCACGGGCAATACGGTTGTGGTCAAACCCTCGCCCTATACGCCGCTCTCGACGCTGCGCCTCGTCGAGATCATGAACGAGGTTCTGCCGCCGGGTGTCGTCAATGTCGTGACGGGCGACGACAAGGCCTTCAATCTCGGCGGCGCCATGTCGGCGCATCCGGATATTCGCAAGATGGTCTTCACCGGCTCCTGTGCCACCGGCCAGAAGGTCATGCAATCGGCGGCCGAGACCATGAAACGGCTGACGCTGGAACTGGGCGGCAACGATGCCGGTATCGTGCTGCCGGATGCCGATCCGCAAGCGATTGCCGAGGGCCTTTTCTGGGGCGCCTTCATCAACAACGGCCAGACCTGCGCGGCGATGAAGCGGCTCTATGTGCACGACAGCATTCACGACGCCGTCTGTGATGCGCTCGTCGCCTATGCGAAGGCGATCCCCGTCGGCAACGGCATGGAGGAGACGAGCATTCTCGGACCGATCCAGAACCGGATGCAGTTCGACAAGGTGTCGCGCCTTGTCGCGGATGCCAAGGGACGCGGCAAGGTGCTGCTCGGCGGTGTGCCGGGCGAGGGCCTGTTCTTCCCGCCGACTATCGTCGCCGGTCTTCGCAACGGCGATGCGCTGGTCGACGAGGAGCAGTTCGGCCCGGCGTTGCCGATCATCCGTTATTCCGATGTCGAGGAGGCGATCCGGCTGGCCAATGACAGCCCGAACGGGCTCGGCGGTTCCATCTGGTCGTCCGACATTGCGGCGGCGAAGAAGGTCGCGAGCCGCCTCGCCTGCGGCTCCGTCTGGATCAACAAACACGGCGCCATCCAGCCCAATGCGCCCTTCGGCGGCGTGAAGGCCTCAGGTATCGGCGTCGAATTCGCCGAGGAGGGGCTCGCCGAATACACCGATATCCAGGTGGTCTTCGCCTGATAGAACCATGCAAGAAGAGGGAACGATCATGAGAGTTTTGAAACACCTGGCCTCGACGGCGCTGGCACTAGGCCTTGCCGCCGGTGCTGCGGCCGCCCATCCGCTCGACGGGCTGACAGCCGAGGAATACCAGAAGATCAACCAGATCCTGCGTGACGGAAAGGTTGTGGACGACAACACGCTTTATCCGCTGATCGAGCTGAAGGAGCCGGCCAAGGCCGATGTGCTCGCCTGGAAGGAGGGCGCCACGCTCGACCGCAAGGCGATGGTGCATTTCACCAGCGCAGAAGGTTTCAGCGAGGCGGTGGTCAACATCACCAAGGGCACGGTCGAGAGCAACGAGAAGACCAAGGGCCAGCCCATGGTGCTCTTCACCGAATTCATGGGCGCGCTGGAAGGCGCGCTCGGTCATCCCGAGATGGCGGCGGGCCTTGCCAAGCGCGGGCTGAAGCCGGAGCAGGCCTTCTGCCTGCCGCTGACGGGCGGCAACTTCTTCACCGAGGAATACCAGAACTCCCGCCTGATGAAGGTGCCCTGCTATCAGGTGCCCGAAGGCTCCAATTTCTACGCCAAGCCGATTGAAAACCTCTTCGCCATCTACGACATCGGCAAAAAGGAAGTGGTGCGCGTCGTCGATCTCGGCGTCGTCGACCTGCCAAAGGACGCTTGGGGTTATACGGAGGAGGAGGTCGCCAAGCGTCTGCCGCTGCGGCCGGAATCCAACCCCGTCAAGCTGGTGCAGGAAGGCGGCCCGAACTACAAGATCGACGGCAGCCATATCGAATGGGACATGTGGCGCTTCAACTTCCGCGTCGACAAGCGTCCCGGCCTCGTCGTCTCCAATCTCGACGTCAACGATGCCGGCACCTGGCGCTCAGTCATCTACCAGGCGCATCTTTCCGAGGTCTTCGTGCCCTATATGGACCCGTCTGAAGGCTGGTACTGGCGCACCTACATGGACAGCGGGGAATACGGTTTCGGTCTGTTTCTGACGCCGCTGCGCGCTGGTATCGACTGCCCCGCGCACGCCACTTTCCTGCCGGCGACCATCGCCGACGACAAGGGTTCGCCTTTGGTCATCCCGGATGCGGTCTGTGTCTTCGAGCGCAGCATCGGCGATCCGGCCTGGCGCCACTTCGAAGTCTTTGCCCAGACGCCTGAAAAGCCGGTTCCGGCCGAGGGGCGCCCGGCGACGGAACTGGTGGTGCGCACCGCCTCGGAAGTCGGCAACTATGACTATCTCATCGACTACCGCCTGCAGCAGAACGGTCAGGTCAACATCTATGTCGGCGCGACCGGCCTCGATGCGGTGAAGGGCGTCGCCTCCACGTCGATGAAGGACCCGACGGCAAAGGCCGATACGGCGCACGGCACGCTGATCGCGCCGAACCTCGTCGCCGCCAACCACGACCACTACTTCAACTTCCGCATCGACTTCGACGTCGACCAGCCGGTGAACCATTTCTCGACGATGGACATCGTGCCGGCGAAGCTCGATGCGTCAAGCCCGCGCAAGTCGATGTGGACGGTCGAGCACAAGATGCCGATGACGGAAATGGAGGCGCGCTACAAGCTCTCCTCCTCGCAGCCGCGCTACTTCCATATCTCCAACCCGTCACGCGAAGGTTATCTCGGTCACGAGCCGGGCTACATGATCCATCACGGCGACGTCTCCTACGGCCCGTTCGATTTCGAGAACGACCCGCCGATGAAGCGCAACGCCTATATCGAATATTCGGTGTGGAACACGGTCTATGACCCGGATCAACGGTATGCCGGTGGCAAGTTCGCCATGCAGAGCGATGGATCGGATACGCTTGCCGAATGGGTGAAGAAGGACCAAAACCTGATGGGCAAGGACATCGTCACCTGGTTCTCCGCCGGTTTCCATCACATTCCGCGCATGGAGGACTGGCCGGTCATGTCGACGGAGTGGAAGACCGTGCACATCATGCCGCACAACTTCTTCGCCCATAACCCGGCACTGACGATCCGCAATCCGAAGTGAAGATAGACGAGGCATGGCATATGCCATGCCTCGTCTCACAACTCGCTCCACAACCTTTTCTCCGTCAAGCCCGAGGGTGACGTAATGGGGATGCCGCGATCTGAAGAATGAAAGGCCCGGGAATGCCCCGGGCCTTTCTCATTCCACCGGCTGCATATCGCCGAAAACCGTGGGGATCAGCTCCGACACGGTCGGGTGGATGTGCACGGCGTGCGTGATCGTCGTGTACGGCTTGCCCGCATACATCACGTCCAGGATGCTCTGCACTGCCTCGTCGCAGCCGGTGCCGAGCAGGGAGGCGCCAAGGATTTCCTTCGTCTCGGCATCGGCGATCACCTTCATGAAGCCAAGCGTTTCGCCCTTTTCCTTAGCACGGCCGACACGCGTCATAGGCCGTGTACCGATCAAAAGTTTGCGGCCGGTCTTGCGCGCTTCCGTCTCACTCATGCCGGCGCGGCCGAGCGGCGGGTCGATATAGAGCGCATAGGTCTGGATGCGCTCGCTCACCTTGCGCTTCTCGTTGTCGAGCAAGTTGGCCGCGACGATCTCGAAGTCGTTATACGAGGTATGGGTGAAGGCACCGCGGCCGTTGCAGTCGCCCATGGCGAAAATGCCGGGCACGCTGGTTTCCAGCCGCTCGTCGACGGTGATGTATCCTCGCTTGTCCGTTGCGACGCCCGCCTTGTCGAGGCCGAGATCGTCGGTGTTCGGCCGCCGTCCGGTGGCGAGCAGGATGTGGGAGCCGATGATCTCGGGCGCGCCGGCCGTGCAATCGACAGCTACCCCGACATCGTCGCCGCTTTTGAAGAAGCGGATGCATTCCGCACCGGTGCGGATGGCTATGCCTTCCCGCTCGAGGATGTCGCGCACGGCATCGCTGACATCGGGGTCTTCCCGGGCGATAAGCCGCGGCCCTTTCTCGATGACCGTCACCTCCGAGCCGAAGCGGCGGAACATCTGGGCGAATTCCAGCCCGATATAGCTGCCACCGATGACGACCAGATGCTTCGGCAGTGCGGTGAGGTCCATCATCGAGACGTTGTTGAAGTGCGGCACGTCCGTCACGCCGGGAAAATCGGGTACGACAGCCCGGCCGCCCACATTGAGGAAGATCTGCTGAGAAGACAGAAGGTCGTCGTCGACGCGGATCTCCGTCGGGCTTTCGAAGCGGGCATGGCCGCGAAGGAAGGTCAGGCCCTCCATGCCTTCAAGCCAGTCCTCGTTGCCCTTGCGGGCGTCGAACCGTACCTTGTCCTTGCGCGCCATGACCTTGGCGAAGTCGATGGAAACCTCCCCTGTCACCACGCCGTGTTCGGCTCCACGGCGGGCGAGATGGGCGGCATAGGCGCTGGCGACCATGGCCTTGGTCGGCATGCAGCCGGTGTTGACGCAGGTGCCGCCGACGAGTTTTCGCTCGATGAGGGCGACCGTCTTGCCGGCGGCGGTCAGGCGGGCGGCAAGCGACGGGCCGGCCTGGCCCGCGCCGATGATGATGGCATCGAAGGTCTGCATCAGATCACCGACGAGACGACGAAGAGGCCGAGCAGAACGGCGACCAGATCCTCCAGCAAGGCAATCGGCAGATCCCTGCCGCCGGTGGCCGCGACGAGGCGTTGGCGGGCTTCCGCTCCGCCGAGGGTGCCGATGACGGCGCCGACGATGCCGGCAACCAGTCCGCCCAGAAGTGAGCCGCCGATGGTGCCGATCACGGCACCGCAGAATGCGCCGCTGACGATGCGGGCGCCGAATTGTTGCGGCACCTTGCGGCTCGGCGTGCTCGGAAGCTGGTCGGTGACGAATTCGACGAGCGCCAGGGCGCCGAAAATATAGGGCGTGAAGTGATAGGCCATGAAGGTGGCCCACGTGCCGGAAACCGGCAGCCAGCCGAGCGCGGCACCGATGCTGACGGCCGCCGGCGCCGTCATCGCGCGAAGCCCTGCCACGATACCGATCAGCAATGCGAGAATGTAAATGCTCATTGTCCCCTCAAAAAATTTGCGCCGGACATCGGGCCCGGGATGGTTCCCGGCAGTGATGAAATGCAATATCGAAATGGAGGATGGGCCGGCTGGGAGACTGTCCGATGGCATGGCCGATTGCAATGGGTTTCTTTTGCCTGATAGGCTATTCGTGCATAAATTTTAAAGCGCTTTGGACGCGGCAACAAACGTCGTGTTTTGTCCTGCATTCGCAGTCTGTTTTTTGCGATTCACTGCCATATATGGAATGCTTTGCCCGGACGGGCTTTCTGAAACGTGGTGAGAATGCCGTCACGGGTTTCCGCACAAAGGAGAGGTTTTCACATGCGCCCAGTCGTCAAATTTATCGGAGCAGCTCTGGCCCTGGGTCTTACGGCCGGTGCGGCCGATGCCCAGGTCGTCGTCTCCTCGAAGATCGACACCGAAGGCGGTGTGCTCGGCAACATCATTCTCTCCGTTCTGAACGCCAACGGCATCCAGACGACGGATCGCGTGCAGCTCGGCGCGACGCCGGTCGTGCGCCAGGCGATCATCGCAGGCGAGATCGACATCTATCCGGAATATACCGGCAATGCCGCCTTCTTCTTCGAAAAGGCCGACGATCCGGCCTGGAAGGATGCCACCAAGGCCTATGAGCTCGCCAAGACGCTCGACTATGACGCCAACAAGATCGTCTGGCTCAAGCCGTCGCCGGCCAACAACACCTGGGCCATCGCGTTGCGCAAGGACGTCACCGAGCCGAACAAGCTCGTCACGCTCAGCGACTTCGGTAAATACGTTTCCGGCGGTGGCCAGGTCGTGCTCGCGGCCTCCTCGGAATTCGTGAATTCGGCGGCCGCCCTTCCGGCCTTCCAGACGACCTATGGCTTCACGCTGAAGCCGGAACAGCTGATCACGCTGTCGGGCGGTGACACGGCCGCGACGATCGCCGCCGCCGCCAACCAGACCAACGGCGCAAACGCCGCGATGGTCTACGGCACGGATGGCGGCATTGCGCCGTCGGGTCTCGTCGTTCTCGAAGACGACAAGGGCGTACAGCCGGTCTACCAGCCTGCGCCGATCATCCGCGAAGAGGTGCTGAAGGCCAACCCGCAGATCGAGGAACTGCTGAAGCCCGTCTTCGAAAAACTGGACCTCGTGACGCTGCAGGATCTCAACGGCCGCGTCCAGGTCGGCGGTGAGCCGGCCAAGGCGGTTGCCGAGGACTTCCTCAAGAAGAACGGCTTCATCAAGTAAGCTCTTTTCGCCCTTCGCCCATACGGGCGGAGGGTTCCCCCCTTTGAAAGGCGTGCATGCGGTTCAGGATCGACAAGCTCGGCGTGGTGATTGCCGCTTTGCTGGCTTACGGCGCCTTTCTGGCGCCGTTTGCAAATTTTCGTGCCAACCGCATCGTGCCCGGTGAACCACGGGCGATCCTCGATGCGCTGCCGGCCGGTCTCGGCACGGCATTGCTCATTTTCATTGCCATCGCGCTCGTGTTCGTGGTGTTGAAGACGCCGACGCTGCTGCGGTTGCTGCTGGGCCTTGCCGCTTTGTCGGTGCTCGCCATCCTCATCGGCCTTTCCGCCAGCCATCTGACGCCGCCGGAAAACACCTATGCCCGCGTCTCGCCGGCCTCCGGCTTCTGGCTCACGAGCTTCGCCTTTGCGCTCCTGACCGCCGATGCGCTTGCGCGTCTGAGACTTTCACCGTTTGCGCGGGTGACGCTGTTGGCTGCCGCTGCCGCCGCTGTGGCCGCTCTCCTGATGTCCGGCGCCTGGGATGGCCTTTCGATCCTCAAGGAATATGGCAGCCGCGCCGAAACCTTCTGGCTGGAGGCCGGGCGCCATGTCCTGCTGGCGCTCGGCTCGCTGGTGGCAGCAACGCTGGTCGGCCTGCCGCTCGGCATCCTCTGCCACCGCGTCGAGACTCTGCGTGCCGGCGTGCTCAATGTGCTCAACATCATCCAGACCATCCCGTCCATCGCGCTGTTCGGCCTGCTCATCGCGCCGCTTGGCTGGATCGCCCTCAACGTGCCTGGTGCCGCCGCCATCGGCATCCGCGGCATCGGTGTCGCGCCGGCTTTCGTTGCGCTCTTCCTCTATTCGCTGCTGCCGGTCGTCGCCAACACGGTCGTCGGCCTTGCCGGCGTGCCGCGTGATGCCAATGATGCGGCGCGCGGCATCGGCATGACGGATCGCCAGCGGCTGTTCGGCGTCGAACTGCCGCTCGCCTTCCCGGTCATTCTCACGGGTATCCGCATCGTCCTGGTGCAGAATATCGGCCTGGCCACCATCGCCGCACTTATCGGCGGCGGCGGTTTCGGCGTCTTCGTTTTCCAGGGCATCGGCCAGACGGCCATGGACCTTGTTCTGCTGGGTGCGGTGCCGACGGTGGCACTCGCCTTCGCGGCGGCGACCGTGCTCGATGCCGCGACCGAGCTTTCCAATTCCAAACCCAGCAGGGCCGCATGATCGAGATCGACAACATCACCAAGCGT
This sequence comes from Shinella curvata, assembly GCF_022899935.1. GTDB lineage: Bacteria > Pseudomonadota > Alphaproteobacteria > Rhizobiales > Rhizobiaceae > Shinella > Shinella curvata. The sequence goes on along the minus strand of NZ_JALJCJ010000005.1, from coordinate 462,322 downwards.
TACGGCGACAACACGGTCGTCGACAATGTCTCGATGACAATCGCGCCGCGCACGGTCACCGTCATCGTCGGCACGTCCGGTTCCGGCAAGACGACGCTGATGCGGATGATCAACCGCCTTGTCGAACCCACTTCGGGAGCAATCCGCATCGACGGCGAGGATAACCGTGGAATTCCCGGTTATGAACTGCGCCGTCGCATCGGGTATGCCATCCAGGGGCACGGTCTCTTCCCGCATCGTACGGTGGCTGAGAACATCGCCACCGTGCCGGGTCTGCTCGGCTGGGAAAAGAGCCGAATCGAGGCCAAAGTCAAGGAATTGCTGTCGCTCTTCCAGCTCGATCCCGCCGCCTTCGGTCCGCGTTATCCGCATGAGCTGTCGGGCGGCCAGCAGCAGCGTGTCGGCGTTGCCCGCGCCCTTGCCGCCGAGCCGAACATCCTTCTGATGGACGAGCCTTTCGGTGCACTGGACCCCGTGATCCGCGCCAAGGCGCAGGAGGATCTCCTGGCCATCCAGAAACACTTTGGAACGACCATCGTGCTCGTCACGCACGATATGGAAGAGGCCTTTCACCTCGCCGACAAGATTGCCGTGATGGACAAGGGCAGGATCGTGCAATACGCCGCGCCCGAGGACATGCTGGTGAACCCCGCGACGGATTTTGTCGAGACGCTGATTGGCGTTGGAGAACGGCCCTTCCGGCTGCTTTCGATCGGTACGGTGGGCGAGGCCGCGGAAGCAGGCACCGCGGAAGGTGAACCGCTTGCCGCGGCGACCAGCCAGCGCGATGCGCTCTCGTCGCTGCTCTGGTCGGGCCGTGAGGCTCTGCCGGTCGTCGGCGCGGATGGCGTGCCGCTTGGCCGCGTCACGCTGGCCAGTCTTGCCCGCCGCGCCGCGAGGCCGCGATGAAACGGCTCCTGCCCAATCTGTTGCGGCTGGCAGCGCTGATCATACTGGTCGCGTTTCTCGTTCAGCCTGCGCTGTTCGAGCCGCTTCTGAAGCCTTTGGTCCAGGCCAATGCGCCGGCGATATACAATCAGGGCAGCCTGCTGTCGCTGACGCTCTCCCATCTCACGACGGTCTTCATCGCAACCTTCGCCGCAACCGTTGTCGCCGTGGGTCTCGCCATACTCGTCACAAGGCCGATCGGGGCGGAGTTCCTGCCGCTGTCACGTAGCCTCGTGAATATCGGGCAGACCTTTCCGCCTGTCGCCGTCCTGGCGCTTGCCGTGCCGGTCGTCGGCTTTGGTGAGAAGCCGACGCTGATCGCGCTCTTTCTTTATGGCCTGCTGCCGATCTTCGAGAATGCCATGACCGGCCTCTCCACCCTGCCGCCTGCAATCGTGGAGGCTGCGCGCGGAACGGGCATGACCGCGTGGCAGCGTCTGACCAAGGTGGAACTGCCGCTGGCGCTGCCGATCATTCTCGCCGGCATTCGCCTGTCGGTGACCATCAGCCTCGCTACCGCGACGATCGGTTCGACGGTCGCGGCAAAGACACTCGGCGAAGTCATCATCGCTGGCCTGCAATCGAACAACCTTGCCTTCGTCCTGCAGGGCGGCCTTGTCGTCGCGGTGCTGGCGGTGCTGATCTACGACGCTTTCTCCGCCATGGAGCGCATGGTTTCGCGCCGGGCTGGAAGGGTCTAGTCGTCGGTTTCGAGATCGTAGACGAGAATGCCCGCGATACCGCCCTCTGCTGCTGCGACCAGGCGTCCGCCGGTCTGCTTGTGCTCGGGATCTTCCAGATAGGCGTCGCGGGCAAAACCATCCGCGAAATCGACGATGAAGCCGTCGCCAAATCCCTTGTCCATGCCCTCTTCCGGGCTGACATTGGTGCCGATGTGCACGGCGAGCATGCCGGGCAGACGGCTCTTCAGCGCGTCGATTTCGTTGAACAGTTCGGCCTTGTAGTGGGCGGAAATGGTCGGCTTGAAGTGGATGAAGACACAGTGGCGGATCATGGTTGCCTCTATCGGATATTGGCGCGTGCACGCGGTCGCGCGTCGTTGCGTTCATACTGGAAGACCTGGGCCGGCAGCGCCGGCAGGCCACGAATGATGTCTGCGCCCTTCTCCCCCACCATGATGGTCGGCGCATTGGTGTTGGCGGAGGGAACGCGCGGCATGACGGAACTGTCGCAGACGCGCAGACCGTCAAGTCCATGCACCTTCAAATCCAGCCCGACGACGGCATCCGCACCGGTGCCCATCTTGCAGGTACCGACCGGGTGATGGTCCGTCTTGGCATTGGCGCAGCCGTAGTTGAACAGGTCTTCGTCGCTCATCACCTTCGGCCCCGGCAGGCGTTCGGCCAGAACGTAGGATTTCAGTGCTGCCTGCTGCATGATCTCGCGGGCGATCTTCAGCCCCTCGATCGACATCTTGCGATCATACGGGTCTTCCCAATAATTCGGGTCGATCAGTGGGGCGGCGGAAGGATCGGCGGAGGCCAGCCGCACCGTACCCCTCGAGCGTGGATGCAGATAGGCGGAGTTCAGCGTCACGCCGGCATTCTTCAGCTTTTCCACGCCCGCCTCGATGCCCGAGCCGAGGCCGAGATGGAACTGGATGTCCGGCGAACGCGCGTTCGGATCGGCATACCAGAAACCGCCTGTCTCGAAGAGCGAGGAGGCGACGGGGCCGGAGCGGAACAGCACATATTGCAGGCCCGCCCAGAGCGTGCGGTGCGGTTTGGCGACGCCATCATAGGTGTGGTCGCCGGTGCATTCGGCAATCACGAACAGGTCGAGATGGTCCTGCATGTTCGAGCCAACGCCCGGCAGGTCGTGCTTGACCTCGACACCGACGGATTTCAGGTGGTCGGCCGGGCCGATGCCGGATTGCTGGAGCAGCTTCGGCGAGCCGATGGCGCCGGAGGAGACGAGCACCTCGCGCTCCGCCCGGATGGTCTCGACGCCCTTTCCGGTCACCACCTCGACGCCGACCGCGCGAGAACCTTCGAGCACGACGCGGGCGACGCGGGCGCCGGTGCGGATCGTCAGGTTCTTGCGATCCTTGATCGGCGAGAGATAGGCGAGCGAGGCCGAGGAGCGGCGGCGGTTGCGCTGGGTCAGCTGGTAGAAGCCGACGCCGGCCTGCTGGCGGCCATTGAAATCGTGATTGTAGGGAATGCCGAGTTCCTGGCCGGCGCGGATATAGGCGTCGCAGATCGGAAGCGCCGAGACGGGCATGGAAACGCCGAGCGGCCCGCCATAGGAGTGGTAGTCGTCGGCAAATCGCTGGTTGTCTTCGGCGCGCTTGAAATAGGGCAGGATTTCCCGGTAGCTCCAGCCCTCGCAGCCGTCTTCGCTGGCCCAGAGGTCGTAGTCCGCCGCATTGCCGCGGGCATAGAGCTGGGCGTTGATCGAGGACCCGCCGCCGATCACCTTGGCCTGCGTATAGCGCAGCACGCGGCCCTTCATGTGCTTCTGCGGCACGGTCTCCCAGCCCCAGCTCGCCACACCCTTGGTCATCTTGGCGAAACCCGCCGGCATATGGAACAGCGGATTCCAGTCCCCGCCGCCCGCTTCCAGCAGCAGCACGCGCACGGTGGGGTCTTCCGAGAGGCGGTTTGCCAACACGCAGCCAGCCGGTCCCGCGCCGGTGATGATATAGTCGTAGGTCATGCCTTGGTCCTCAGAATTGCGGTTGGGGCGCGTGGCGGCTCAAAGCCGGCCGATCGACAGCCCACCATCGAGATTGATCACCGAGCCGGTGGCGAAGCCGAACTTGCCGGTGGCAAGCGCTGCGGCCGCAGCACCGATATCGTCCGGTTCGCCCCAGCGTTTCATCGGCACCAGGCCGCCTTCGATCAGCGCGTCGTACTTTGTTGCCACACCGGCCGTCATGTCGGAGCGGATGATGCCGGGGCGGATCTCGAAGACGGAAATCCCGGTGTCAGCCAGGCGCAGCGCCAGTCCCTGGCTGAAGGCGGCAAGCCCGGCCTTTGTCATGCAATAGTCGAGCCGTTCGGGCGAGGTGAGCCCTGCCGAGACCGAGGTGATGTTGATGATTGCGCGCGGACCGGGTGCGTGCTTCGAGTGCAGCATCGCCTTCAGGACGGCCTGGGTGAAGAACACCGTGCCGCGCAGGTTTGTCGCGACGATCGTGTCGAAATTCTCCGGCGCCAGATCGAGGAAGTCGCCGCGGATGACGGAGGCGATGCCGGCATTGTTGACGAGGCAGCCGATGGCGCCGAGCTGGTCTTCGATCGCGGCGACGGTTGCCGCGTGTCCGGAAAGATCGGCGAGGTCGGCCTTCAGGTAGATCGCGCGGCTGCCTGCGGTCGCGAATTCGGCGAGCATGGCGTCGGTTGCCGCATCGCTGTCACCGATCCCGGTGATCGCTATGTCGAAACCGTCCGACGCGAGCGCTTTTGCAATGCCGAGGCCGATGCCGCGGCGGCCGCCGGTGACGATGGCGACGGGGCGGATCATGCTGACAACTCCTTTGTGCGGATATGGTCGGCGACGCGCAGCGCCTGGGCGGCGATGGTGAGCGCCGGATTGACGGCCGCCGAGGTCGGCAGGCAGCCGCCATCGACGACGTAGAGATTAGAGTGGTCGAAGGCGCGGCAATAAGGGTCGAGCGGGGCTGATGCCGGATCGAGGCCCATCCGCACGGTGCCGCATTGATGCGAGGGGGTGCGCTTGTCGAAGGGCTGCGTGAGGACGATCGGGTAGCCGGCGGCCTTGAAATGGGCGCGCATCTTCGCCTCCAGGCCGGAGAGCGCCTCCATGTTGGAACGCCGCCATTGCATGATGATGCCCTTGCCGTCGACCATGATGCGGCTTTCGGGATTGGGCAGGTCCTCGGTCATCATGTACCAGTCGATTGCGTGGCCGGCCATGAAGTCGAGCGCGAAGCGGGGGGCGTAGGCCGGCGCGTTGGCTTTCAGAATGTCGCCGTTGATCTTGCCCAGCAGCTGGACATTGCCGAGCGGCAGGCCGTCGCGGCCGCCGGTCAGGTAATAGTCGTTCAGCATCAGCGTCTTCTGGTAGATGCTGTCGTTGCGCCGGAACGGGTTGATCGCCAGCATGGCGCTGCAATTGTGGTTCATGAAGTTGCGGCCGACTTGGTCGGAGCCGTTGGCGAGCCCCTTGCCGTCGCCGGAGCGCAGCAGGATCGCGGCCGAGTTGATCGCGCCGGCCGAGAGGATGACGAGTTTCGGCGAAAGCCGCTTCCTCTCGCCGCCGTGGGTGTAGTGGATCGCGGTGATCCGGCCGTCCGGCCCTGCCTCCAGCGTATCGACATGGGCGGAGGTGACAAGCGTGATATCAGGATCGAGCAGGGCTGCGGCGAGCGGCGCGGTCTCGGCGTCTTTCTTGCCTTTGCCGGCGTTGGGGAAGCCGTCCCAGGGCGTGCGCCCGCCGGCAAGCCATGTGTCGATATCGACGCCGAGCGGCAGGGTGGCTGGATTGAGCCCCTGCGCCTTCAGTTCGGCGCGGGCGCGGGCGATGGCCGGCTCATCCGGCACGGGACCGTGCGGATAGGGTGTGGAATGGTGCGGTTCGGTCGGGTCCTGGCCCAGTTCGCCACGCACCTCGAACAGGCGCTCGGCCTTGCCGTACCAAGGCTCCAGCTCTTCGTAGGGGAATGGCCAGGCCGGCGAGACGCCGCCGAGATGCTGCATCTCGGTAAAATCCTCGGCGCGATAGCGCAGGAGCACCGCGCCAAAGAGCTTGGAGTTGCCGCCGACGAAATAGAAATTGCCAGGATTGAACGCCGTGCCGTCCGGCTCACGCCACATCTCCTTCGGTCGGAAATGGCCGTCGACGAAGATCGAGCGGTAGCTGCGCGTCTCGGGCGTGTCGGGCAGGCGCTCGCCGCGCTCGAGAATGACGATGCGCGCGCCCGAGCCGGCAAGGGCTGCGGCTATTGTGGAGCCGCCGATGCCCGATCCGATGATGACGATGTCCGGCTGCGTGGTCATGGCTGTCTCAGGCGATGCGAAGCTGGCTTGCGGGGTCGAAGAACACCGCCTTGTCGAGGTTGAACGCAAGGCGCGCCGTCTGGCCGGCGGCGATGCGCACGTCGGCACGAAGACGGGCGACGATCTCCTTGCCGCCGAGATGGGTGACGGCGAAGGTATCGGCGCCGGCCGGCTCTACCACCTCGATCAGGCAATCGCCCTCCGCAACCGTGCGGGCATTGCGGTCCGCGCCGTCAGGGTCCGTCAAGGCTTCCGGGCGGATGCCGAAGATCACGTCTTTGCCCTTGTAGGCGGCAAGCCCGCCGGGCGCGTTGGGAACGGACAGCACCAGCGGCTCCGCCTGATGGCGGGCGAGCGAGACGGCCATACCGGTGCCGTTCTGCTCGATCTTTGCCGAAAGCAGGTTCATGGCCGGTGAGCCCATGAAGTCGGCGACGAAGATGTTGGCCGGGTTGTTGTAGATTTCCGCCGGCGAACCGAACTGCTGCAGCACGCCGTCCTTCAGCACGGCGATCTTGGTGGCGAGCGTCATCGCCTCGATCTGGTCATGCGTGACGTAGACGATGGTGGTCTTCATGCGCTGGTGCAGGCGCTTGATTTCGGTGCGCATGTCGACGCGCAGCTTGGCGTCGAGGTTCGACAGCGGTTCGTCGAACAGGAAGAGTTTCGGGTCGCGCACCAGCGCCCGGCCCATGGCGACGCGCTGGCGCTGGCCGCCGGAGAGCTGGCCCGGCTTGCGATCGAGCAGATGGCCGATCTGCAGCATGTCGGCGACCTGCTTGATCGCCTTGTCGCGCTCGTCCTTCGGCACGCCGCGGATTTCCATGCCGAAGGCGATGTTTCCGGCCACCGTCATGTTCGGGTAGAGCGCGTAGGACTGGAACACCATGGCGATGTCGCGCTTGGACGGGTGCAGGCCCGCGACCGAGCGCCCGTCGATGGCGATATCGCCCGAGGTGATCGGCTCCAGGCCGGCGATCGTGTTGAGCAGCGTGGACTTGCCGCAGCCGGAGGGGCCGACGAGCACGAGAAAGCCGCCCTGTTCGATCTCCAGGTTGATATCCTTCAGGATTTCGAGTGCGCCGTAGGACTTGCGCAGGTTGCTGATCTTGAGGAACGACATGAGCGTTATCCTTTCACGGCGCCGGACATCAGGCCGCGCACGAAATACCGTCCGGAGACGATGTAGACGATGAGGGTGGGCAGAGCGGCGAGGATCGCGCCTGCGAAATGCACGTTGTATTCCTTCACGCCCGTCGAGGACTGGACGAGGTTGTTGAGCGCGACCGTCATCGGCGTCGTGTTCGCGCCGGAGAAGGAGGCGCCGAACAGGAAGTCGTTCCAGATGTTGGTGAACTGCCAGATGACCGAGACGACGATGATCGGGCCGGAGGACGGCAGCAGGATGCGATAGAAAATCTGGAAGAAGCTTGCCCCGTCGATCTGCGCCGCGCGCACCAGCTCGGTCGGGAAGTTTTCATAATAGTTGCGGAAGTAGAGCGTCGTGAAGCCGAGGCCGTATATGATGTGCACCAGGATCAGGCCCCAGAGCGAGCCGGCAAGGCCCATCATGCCGAGAATGCGCGCCATCGGGATGAGCACGATCTGAAACGGAATGAAGCAGGAGAGCAGAAGCAGGCCGAAGAAGACGTTCGAGCCCCTGAACTGCCACTTGGTCAGCACGTAGCCGTTCAGCGCGCCGATGATGGTGGAGATCGCCACGGCCGGCACGACCATCAGGATCGAGTTGATGAAGAAGGGGCGAAGGCCGGTCGGCTGCACGCCGATCTGCGCCGTCGACCAGGCTTGCAGCCAGGGTTCGATCGTCCAGACCTTCGGCAGGTTCAGCATGCCGCCCTGGCGGATTTCCTCCAAGGGCTTCAGCGAGTTCACCAGCATCACGTAGAGCGGCAGCAGGTAGTAGACCGCAAACAGGATGAGGGCGGTGTAGATCAGCGCGCGCGTCAGCTTGTTGTGCGAGATGACGTTGTCGGGGTTTTGAGCGCTCATCGGCCTTTGCCTCCGCGGATTTCGGAATAGAGGTAGGGGATGATGATCGAGAAGATCATGACCAGCATGATGATGGCCGACGAGGCGCCGATCCCCATCTGGTTGCGGGTAAACGTGTAGGAATACATGAAGGTCGCCGGCAGTTCGGTCGCCTGGCCCGGTCCGCCGCCGGTCAGTGCCACGACAAGGTCGTAGGCCTTGATGGCGAGGTGGGCGAGCACGACGAAGGCCGACAGGAAGACCGGGCGCATCAGCGGAATGATGATGCGGCGGTAGATGGTCGAGGTCGAGGCGCCGTCGATCTGGGCGGCCTTGATGATCTCGTTGTCGACGCCGCGCAGGCCGGCGAGGAACATCGCCATGACGAAGCCGGACGACTGCCAGACCGCGGCGATCACCACGCAGTAGATCGCGTAATTGCGGTCCTTGATCCAGTTGAAGGCGAAGCTTTCCCAGCCCCAGAGGTGCATGGTGTTCTCAAGCCCGATGCCGGGATCGAGGAACCACTTCCAGGCGGTGCCCGTCACGATGAAGGAGAGCGCCATCGGGTAGAGGTAGATCGGCCTGAGGATGCCTTCGGCACGGATCTTCTGGTCGAGCAGGATGGCGAGCCCGAGCCCCAGAACCGAGCAGATGACGATGTAGAGCGAGGCGAAGATCGCGAGATTCGAGATCGCCCGCCACCAATGTGGCAGTGCCCAGAGCTTGGAATAGTTGCTCAACCCCACGAAATTGTAGGAGGGCAGCATCTTGCTGTCCGTCAGCGACAGGAAGCCCGTATAGGCGATGAAGCCGTAGACGAAGACGAGCACGATGAGGAAACTGGGTGCCAGCACGAGCTTCGGCAGAAGCTCCTGCAGCCGGCTTCGGCTATCCATGGTCGGTACCACCGTTGAAATCGGGTTACAGGGCGGCGCGTGGCCCCCTCATCCGGCTGCCGCCACCTTCTCCCCACGGGGAAAAGGGCTTTGCCGCGACGTTCAAGTCCCTCTCCCCAGTGGGGAGAGGGCAGGGTGAGGGGCTAGCCCCTTACTTCGCGGCCTCGACGGCGGCCTTCAGTTCCGTCACGGCTTCCTCGGAGGTAAGCTCGCCGTTGAACTGGCGGGTCACGACGTCATAGATCGCGTTCTTGACGGAGGCCGGGTTGGCGTGGCCATGCGCCATGGAACCGAACAGCGAGCCGTTGGTGTTGGCTTCCGCGAGGTCCTTGATGGCCTTCTTGCCGCAATCGTCGAAGGCTTCGTCCGAGACGTCGGTGCGCGCCGGCGCCGAGCCCTTGACCACGTTGAAGGCCGACTGGAAGGCCGGGCTTTCGATGGCGGTCGCCATTTCGAGCTGCGACGGGATCTTGGCCTCGGCAACCTTGAACATCGCGAACTGGTCGGAGTTGAAGGTGACGGAGCCCTGCGTGCCCGGGAAGCGCATGCAGACGAAGTCCGTGCCCGGCTTCTTGCCGGCCTTGATGAACTCGCCCTTCGCCCAGTCGCCCATGAACTGCACGCCGGCCTTGCCTTCGATGACCATGGCGGATGCGAGGTTCCAGTCACGGCCCGAGAAGTTGTCGTCCACGTAGGAGCGCAGCTTCGTCATGCGATCGAAGGCTTCCTTCATCTGGGCGCCGCCCAGCGTTTCCGGATCGAGGTCGATGAACGCCTTCTTGTAGAAGTCGTTGCCGAAGGAGAGCACGACCGCGTCGAAGATCGTCGCGTCCTGCCACGGCTGGCCACCATGGGCGACCGGCGTGATGCCCTGTTCCTTGAACTTGTCGAGGAGAGCAACGAGTTCGTCCCAGTTTGCCGGCTCCTTGCCGCCCGCCTTGTCGAGGGCTGCCTTGTTGACCCAGACCCAGTTCGTGGAGTGCACGTTGACCGGTGCTGCGATCCAGTGGCCGTCATACTTCGAGAACTGCTGGAGCGCGGTCGGGATGACCTTGTCCCAGCCTTCCTTGGCGGCGATGTCATCGAGATTGCCGAGTGCGCCTTCCTTGGCCCAGTCGAGAATGTCGAAGCCGAGCATCTGCACGGCGGTCGGCGCATTGCCGGCCGTGACGCGGGCGCGCAGAACCGTCATGGCTTCCGTGCCGCCGCCGCCGGCAACCGGCATGTCGGTCCAGGAAATGCCCTTGGCTTCCAGATCCTTTTTCAGAACGTCTAGAGCGGCGGCTTCGCCACCCGAGGTCCACCAGTGCAGAACCTCGACGCCTTCGGCTGCCTTGGCGGACATGCCGCCCATGGTCATCATCACCGCGGCGATTGCGGTGGTTGTCAGAAACTTGCGCATCGTATTCCTCCCGTTTGCAAGTTCGAGGGCGAGAGCCTCCTCCCGCCGATTTCCCCGAGGCCGTTGACGGCGTCGGAATTTCGTTTGCGGCTCAAAGTGCCGCGCCAATTTAAAACGTTGTAAATTTGCGGAGTCAAGTCACCCGAAGCGTCGGCAGCAACAGCATTCGCAAATGCGGTAAATTCGGGCAGCGCAGGCAATTGATGCAAATTCGGGCGCTTGTTGCGTCGCACGGAAAACGTTTTAAATTCTGTGCAGTGCAAGATTGCTTGCAGCGTGGCGCGCCGGTATGGTTCCGCCGATCGACGCCCGCTATTCAAAGAAACGCACCCGTGTCCCGCATCGAAAAGCCCGCCGACAGTGAACCCGCCCGCAACCCGTCCCGAGCCGGCAAGCCGACGCTGAAGACGATTGCCGAAATGACGGGTCTGGCGATCACCACGGTCTCCCGCGCGCTCGGCAACGCCCCGCAGATTTCCGAAAACACCCGCCGGCGCGTGCACGAGGTCGCCGCCGAGATCGGTTACCTTCCCGACCGCGCCGCCCAGCGCCTCAAGACCGGCCGCACCAATGTCATCTCCGTGCTGCTTGATCCGCACGAGGAAATTCTGGGCTTCGGCACGTCGATCATGCATGGCCTGGCGCGCGCGCTCCAGGCGACGCCCTACCATCTCATCGTCACGCCGAATTTTCTCGACGGCAGCAATGTCGATGCCGTCAATTACATCATCCGCAACGGCATGGCTGACGGCCTGATCTTTTCGCGCACCGAGCCCTTCGATCCGCGCGTGCGGCTGCTGCTCGAAAACGGCTTTCCCTTCGTCACGCACGGCCGCACGGAATTTTCCACTCCGCATGCCTTCGTCGACTACGACAATTACGCCTTCGCCTACGAGGCCACCCGGCGGCTGATCGTCAAGGGCCGGCGCAAGGTCACGATCATCCTGCCGCCGAAGCGCCTGACCTTTCACCAGCACATGCTGCACGGCTTCATGACGGCGGTGCGCGAGGCCGGAATCGCCTACGAAATTCCCGACACGCTCGATCTTGACAGCCCCGCCGACATGATCCGCGACTATGTGCGCCGCCGCAGCGGTGAGCCCGATCCGCCGGACGGTTTCGCCTGTCCCGGCGAAGTCTCTGCACTTGCCACCATTACCGGCATGAGCGACCAGGGCTTTACCCTCGGCGCGGAATACGACATCGTCGCCAAGCAGACCTCGCTGCTCCTCAGCCAGATTCAGCCCAAGGTCGAGACGATCTACGAGGACCTCAAGGCGGCCGGCGAGGCGATGGGGCAATTGCTCTTGCAGCGCATCGCCGGCGAGCCCGTCGAGGACCTCACGATCCTGCAAAGCCCGCAATTCGGCTTCCCGACGCCCTGAGCGGGCGGCAAAGCCGGTCCCATCCATGGTTGTCGGGAAGGGTTTCGTCATCGCGGCATCCACCAGCCGGTGCGCGCGCCCATATGCATGTTGAGCGTCTTGGTTTCGGTATAATCCTCCACCGCATGGCGGCCGAGTTCGCGGCCGAGGCCGGACTGGCGATAGCCGCCGAAGGGCAGTTCGGACGCACCGTCCATGAAGGTGTTCATCCAGACCGTGCCGGCGCGCACCTTGCGGCCGACCGTCAGGCAGGTGTCGAAATCGCGGCTCCACACACCGGCCGAGAGGCCGTAGTCGATGGCGTTGGCGATGCGGATCGCTTCTTGCGTCGTCTCGAAGGTCAGCACCGACAGCACCGGGCCGAACACTTCCTCGCGGGCGACCGTCATCTCGGGCAGCACGCCGGAGAGGATGGTCGGCGCCATGAACTGGCCGAGGCCGAGATCGAGGGCGTTGCCGCCGAGGGCCACTGAAGCGCCGGCCTTGGTCGCGCCATCGACATAGGAGCCGATCTTTTCGAGGTGTTGCGGCGTGATGATCGCGCCGACCTGCGTCGTCGGATCGAGCGGATCGCCGACCTTCACTTTTTTCGCAAGTTCAGCGATGCGGGCGGTCACGTCCGCCGCGATCGACGTGTGCAGGATCAGCCGCGAGCCGGCATTGCAGCATTCACCGGCGTTGAAATAGGCGCCGAACACGGCGGCGTCGATAAATTCGTCGAGGTTGGCATCGGGGAAGACGATCTGCGGGTTCTTGCCGCCGAGTTCCAGCGAGACCTTCTTCAGTGTCTGTGCGGCATTGGCCATCGTCAGGCGGCCGACGCCGGTGGATCCGGTGAAGGAGACCATATCGACATCGGGATGCGTCGTCATCGGGGCGCCGACCTCCGGGCCGGTGCCGGTGATGATGTTGACGACACCCGCCGGCACGCCGGCCTCGATGAGGATTTCGCCCAGTACGAGCGTCGAGCCGGAGGTGAGTTCCGACGGCTTGACGACCGTCGTGCAGCCGGCGGCGAGCGCGAAGGGCAGCTTCTGGCTGACAATCAGGAAGGGGAAGTTCCATGGCGTGATGATGGAGACGACGCCGATCGCCTCGCGCAGCACGACACCGAGCGTGCCTTCGCCGAGCGTGTTGTAGCTCTCGCCGTGCAGGTCGCGGGCAAGGGCTGCGGCGTAGCGCCAGATATCGGCGGCACCGCCAAGTTCGCCCTTGGCCTGGCTGATCGGCTTGCCGCTCTCGATGCAGTCGAGGAAGGCGAGTTCATCGGCACGTGCGGCGATGAGGTCGGCGGCCTTCAGCAGGATGTTGGAGCGCTCGGCGCCCGTCATGGTCGGCCATGGGCCGTCGTCGAAGGCCTTGCGGGCGGCGGCGATAGCGCGTTCGGCATCGGCCTTGGTGCCGGCCGGATAGCGGCTGACCACGATGCCGTGGCCCGGTGCCACGCGTTCGAGCGCGGGGCCTGCGCCTTCCGTCCAGACGCCGTCGATCAGCATGCGGAAATCGCGTGCCTTGAAGTTTTCCAGCGCCTTCGGCTTCACATGCGCGGTCATTACCATTCTCCCTTGAACTCTGCGGGGCGCTTACCCGTGAAGGCGGCGACGCCTTCCTTCAGGTCCCCGGTCTTGGCGACGAGGATCGAGCCCAGGGCCTCCACCGCCGCACCATTGTCTTCGCCGTTCGCCACGGCGATCATCAGCTTCGAGACTTCCGTCGCCGCAGGGCCCCGGGCCGCGATGCGCGCGGCATAGGCCTTTGCAGCCTCGACGGCCGCACCTGTGTCCACAACCTGGTCGACTATACCGAGCGTCTGTGCCTCCACGGCGGTCAAAACCTCACCGCCGAGCAGCATGCGGCGCACGGGCTGCGCGCCAAATCGTTTCACCAGCCGTTGCGTGCCGGACCAGCCCGGCACCATGCCGAGACCGGCTTCCGGCAGGCCGATCTTCACCTGCGTTTCGGCGATGCGAATATCGGCGGCAGCCGCCAGTTCCAGCCCGCCACCTAGCGCGTGGCCATTGACGGCGGCAATCAGCGGCATGCGCAACGTCGCCAGCCGTTCGAAGACGCGGTGACCGAAGCGCACCCAGGCATGGCCGAATTCACTGGCTTCCATACCGGCCCAGGCGCGGATGTCACCGCCCGCCGAAAAGGCCTTGCCTTCGCCGGTCAGGATCGCGACGCGCACGGCGGCATTCGCCTCGACCGCGTCACAGGCGGCGGAAAGTTCCTTCAGCATGTCGATGTCGAAGGCGTTCGCCTTTTCAGGTCGCGCGACGGTGATCGTCGCGACGTCGCCTTCAACGGAGATGCGGATGCGCGGTTCAGCCATGGTGTGCTCCAGCCAGCCGGCGCGGCGCCTTCTGCGGCAGCGTCAGGCCGATCGGCGCATCCGCGAAAAGTGCTGCATCCATGACCTTCAGATCCGGCGAAACGATAAGGTCGAATTCCGACTGGTCGAGGATGTGCGCCTGGAGATCGACGCCCGGTGCGATCTCGGTGAGCACGATACCCTCCGGCGTCAGCTTCAGCACGCAGCGTTCGGTGACATAGGTGATGTCCTGCCCCTGCGCCACGCCGCGCGGGCCGGAGAAGGTGACATGCTCGACGGCGCTGACCAGCTTCTTGAGCTTGCCTTCCTTCTCGATTACCAGCTTGCCGCCCTCGACGGCGAGTTTTGCGCCGGCATTGAACATGCCTGAGAAGACGATCTTCTTCGCCCGCGCCGTGATGTCGACGAAGCCGCCGGCGCCCGCCGTAACATGCGGCCGGAAGGAGAGCTTTGACACGTTGACCGAGCCGTCCCTGCCGATTTCCAGGAAGGAGAGCAGCGAAGCGTCAAAACCCGCACCCTGGAAATAGGTGAACTGGTAGGGCGAGGGCATGAAGGCATCGGCGTTGGAGGCGCAACCGAAGGCGAAGTCGAGCAGCGGCACGCCGCCGACGGCCCCCTGTTCGATCACCCAGGTGACGGCGCCATGCAGGCCCTCTTCGAGCAGGATGCGCGGCACGTTGGCGGATATGCCGAAGCCGAGATTGACGGCACTGCCGGCTTCCAGTTCCTGCGCCACGCGGCGGGCGATGACCTTCTGGATGTTGAATTCCGGCACGCGGAATGTGTCGAGCGGCCGGAAGATCTCACCGGAAATCGCCGGATCGTAGAGCGTCTGCGTCGTCTGCTTCTGGTCGGGATCGACCACGATGTAATCGACAAGCACGCCGGGCACGCGCACGTCATGCGGTTTCAGCGAGCCGTCCTTGACGATGCGCTTGACCTGCGCAATGACGATGCCGCCATTGTTACGGGCGGCGAGCGCCTGGTCGAGGCCGCCGAGATAGGCGCCTTCGTGCTCATAGGTCAGGTTGCCGCGCTCGTCGGCCGTCGTGGCGCGGATGATCGCCACCTGCGGTGCGATCGCCTTGAAATACAGCCAGTCCTCACCGGCAAAGGTGATTTTTTCGACGACCGGGTTCTTCGCCGCCGAAGCGTTCATCGCGGAGCCTTCGCGGCGCGGATCGACGAAGGTGTCGAGGCCGACCTTGGTGATCACGCCCGGGCGCTTGGCGGCGGCCTCGCGGTGCATGTCGAACAGAATGCCGGACGGCACGTTATAGGCGGCCACCTCGTCGTTGCCGATCATCTGCCAGATCAGCGGCGGCTCGGAAGAGGACGGGCCGGACGGATAGGAGCCGCCGATGATCGTCTTCAGCAGGCCCTTTTTCGCGATGTAGTCCACGCCCTTGATGCCGCTCATGTCGCCGGCGGCGATCGGATGCAGCGTGGTGAGGTTCTGCGGATGACCGGTCTCGTCGAAGCGCTCGCCGATCGCCTTCAAGGTCAGGTCCGGGCAGCCGAGGCCGGAGGAGGAGGAGACCGAAACGACGGCGCCGTCCGGGATCAGGTCTGCAGCCTGGCGTGGCGTGATATGCTTGCTCATGGTGTTTCAGAGTCCAGGTTCGATGCTGACCGTGCGGCCGGTTCGTGCCGCCTCGACGACCGCCAGCCCGGTGGCCAGCGACCAGACGCCGTCCTCGCCCGTGGCGGAGGGCTGTCCCTTGCCGGCGATGGCCGCATGAAAGGCGGTGAGCGCAGTTTCATAGAGGTTGCGGTGGTCGAGCGGCAGGTCCTGTTCGCCGTTCGCATCCCGCAGCGTCACGGTGCCGGCGGCGCGCTGGGTCATGACGTTGCGGCCGATCAGCGAACCCTCCGTGCCATGCACCTCCAGGCCGGTTTCGGCATATTTGGTGGTGAAACCATCATGGAACTGCGCGATCACGCCGTTTCCGAAGCGCAGAACGCCCATCACGGCATCTTCCAGCCCGGCCTTGCCCATGCCGCCGGCCTGCGAAAAGGCGATCGCTTCCACCGGATTGTCGTCCAGCACGAAGCGCAGCGTGTCCGCGTCGTGCACGGTAATGTCCAGGATCACCCCGCCGCCGGCCTCCGGCTTGTCGAGGCGCCAGCCCTGCAGGTGCGGCGGCAGGTAGACGGCGTGGAAGACGCGGGCCGACAGCGGCTGGCCGATGCGGCCGGCCTTGATCGCCGCGCGCATGGCGCCATGCGTCGCCGCATTGCGCAGGTGGTGGTTGGTCGCCATGACGACGCCGGCATCCTTCGCGGCCTTGACCATGCCGCGGGCGTCCTCAAGCGACATCGCGAGCGGCTTTTCGCAGAGAATATGCTTTCCCGCCTTGGCCGCTGCCAGCGCCTGGTCGCGGTGCAATTCGTTGGTCGTCGAAATATAGACGGCGTCGATTTCAGGATCGTTGACCAGGTCGGCAAGCGTTGTGACCGATTTTGCGATGCCCTGCGCATCCGCATAGGCCTTGCCGCGCGCGGCATCCGTGCTCATCACGGAGACGATTTCGCCGCCGGTCGCGCGGATCGCGCCGATGACCCATTCCTTGGCGATCGTGCTCGCCCCGATCAGACCCCACCGTGTCATGCAAAAATCCTCCTCGTCTTGTCGCTCGATCCGGCGCCGCAGCTCTGGCGCACGACGAGGCGCACGGAACTGACGATCGCCTCGGGCTCGACCCGGCCCGCATTGATCTGTTTCAAAAGCAGTTGCGCCGCGCGCCGGCCCATGCCCTGCGGGTCGACGGAGACCGTCGTCAGCGCGGGCACTGCGGTTTCGGCCTCGATCACGTCGTCGAAGCCGACCACGCCGAAATCGCGGCCGGGCTCCTTGCCGGCGGCCCGCAGGCCGTCGCAGACGCCGAAGGCGGCCGCGTCGTTGAAGCAGAGGGCGGCGGTCGGCGGGTCGGGCAGCAGCAGGGCGCGCTCGATGGCCGCGACACCGCCGGCGCGCGACGCCGTCGAGGGAATGACGTGCGTATCCGGCGCGTCCATTCCGACTTCCGCCAGGGCTTCGCGCCAGCCCTGGACACGTTCGGTAAACACCGTGGTGTTCGAGATGCCGCCGAGGAAGGCGATGCGGCGATGGCCGAGTGCGATGAGGTGGCGCACGGCATCTTTCGCGCCGGCATAATTGTCGGAAAACAGCGTCGAGACCTTGGCGCCGACCACGTTGCGCACCACGGCGACGACCGGAATGCCGCTTGCCACCAGCGGCTTCAGGTCGGCGGCTTCCGTGCCGCGGGCCGGCGAGAGGATGAGGCCGGCAATGCCGTGTTCGCGCATGGAGGCGATGACCTCGCGCTGGCGGTCGATGCTTTCGGCGGAGTTCGACAGGAACTGCACATAGCCGGCAGACTGCATGACCATGTCCATGCCGACGGCAAGTTCCGCGAAGAAGGAGTTGGTGAGGTCGTTGACGATGATGCCGATGATGCGCGAGGAGGCGGACTGGCGCAGGTTCGCGGCACCCCGATTGTAGACATAGCCGAGCTCGCGAATGGTGGCGTTCACCTTGGCGCGGGTCGCCTCGTTGACGAGCGGGCTCGCCTGCAGGACGAGCGACACGGTCGACTTCGACACGCCGGCGGCGCGCGCAATGTCGATGACGGTCACCCGGCTCTTGTTCACGACGATCCTCCCTGTACGAGCGGCTGTCTGCTCGCTTGTTGGCTGTACTTAATTGGATCGTTCCAATTTTGTCAAGAGACGTTCGGCGGGTTTGGTGATGGGTTTGATCCTGCCGCTTTACGCCACCGTCTTGTTTCTGACATTCCCTCCTTCCGTCATGGTCGGGCTTGACCCGACCATCCATGCAGGCCGCTCAACTGCCGGATTTCTGGATCTTCGGCTTGCAGGGGAGAGGATGACGGAGTAGGGCGGGCAAGCGGCTTCCGGTGTTTTTCAGCGGCAGGGTCGTGTGCCGTGGTTTTCAGTGTCGGTTTCAAAAATCACCCTTGAAATTTGGAACGATCTAAATTATTGCCCTGAACAAACCTCGGGAGGACTCCATGCCGATCAGCCTTTCCCTGCCGCGTGCCGATGGCGGTGTCGAAACCTATACCCTTGCCGGCACGCCGACAGAGCGCCCCGCCGCAACCCCCGTCTTCAACCGTATCGCCTATGCCGCGGCCCATGTGGTGTCGGACCCCCGTCGCGATGCGCGACCCTGGGAGGCGCCGGCGGTCGATTGGGACGCCACCATGGCCTTCCGCCGCCACCTCTGGTCGCTCGGCTTCCGCATTGCCGAGGCGATGGATACGGCGCAGCGCGGCATGGGGCTCGATTGGGCCGGCGCACAGGAACTGATCCGTCGCTCGCTCGCCGAGGCGAAGACGGTGCCGGGCGCCGACCTCGCCTGCGGTGCTGGTACGGATCACCTGAATCCGGCCGACGCCCGCTCGCTGGACGATGTGATCGCGGCCTATGAGGAGCAGGTCGGCTTCGTCGAGAAACATGGCGGCCGGGCGATCATGATGGCGAGCCGCGCGCTTGCCCGCCTCGCCAGATCGCCGGACGATTACCGCAAGGTCTATGGCCGCATCCTCGGCCAGGCCAAGGACAAGGTCGTGCTGCACTGGCTCGGCGACATGTTCGATCCGCAGTTGAAGGGCTATTGGGGCTCGGACAGTTTCGAGCCGGCGCTCGATGCGGTTCTGTCGATCATCGATGAAAACCGCGACAAGGTCGAAGGCATCAAGATCTCGCTTCTCGAAAACGCCAAGGAAGTGGCGCTGCGCGACCGCCTGCCGGAGGGCGTGCTGTGTTTTACCGGCGACGATTTCAACTATGCCGAGCTGATCGAGGGCGACGGCCGGAAATACAGCCATGCGCTGCTCGGCATCTTCGATGCGGTGGCGCCGCAGGCCTCGACGGCGCTGGCGTCACTGGCGGCCGGCGACGTTGCGACGTTCCGTGCCGTCATCGAGCCGACCGTGCCGCTGTCGCGCAAGATCTTCGAGGCGCCGACGCAGTACTACAAGGCGGGCGTCGTCTTCCTCGCCTGGCTGAACGGCCACCAGGATCATTTCACCATGCCGGCCGGCATGCAGTCCGCCCGTGGCGTGCTGCACTATGCCGATGTCTTCCGTCTCGCCGACCAGGCGAATGTGCTCGACAAGCCGGATCTCGCGGCGGAGCGCATGAAAAGCCTGATGACCGTGCTCGGCGTGCGTTGAGATAGCTGTGGATGACCGGCCCTTTGGCCGGTCGCTCCGTCCATCCGGCGCTAAACTCCGCCTCCTCGAAGGTGTGACGGGAGCGGACGATGACGGATGTGAAGATCGGCGAAAGCTGGAAAGCGCCGCTCGCGGCGGAATTCTCCAGCCCCTACATGGCCGACCTGAAGACCTTTCTGCTGGAGCAGAAGCAGGACGGGCGGCGCATCTTCCCCAAGGGCCCTGAATATTTTCGCGCGCTGGACCTGACGCCGCTCGACGAGGTGCGGGTCGTCATCCTCGGCCAGGATCCGTACCACGGCGAGGGGCAGGCGCATGGCCTGTGTTTTTCTGTGCAGCCCGGTATTCGTACCCCGCCGTCGCTCGTCAACATCTACAAGGAAATGCAGGACGACCTGGGAATCCCCCCTGCACGCCACGGGTTTCTGGAACATTGGGCCAAACAGGGTGTGCTGCTTTTGAACAGCGTTCTGACGGTCGAAATGGGCCGCGCCGCCTCGCATCAGGGCAAGGGCTGGGAGCGGTTCACCGATGCCGTGATCCGCGCCGTCAACGAGCAGGAAAAACCCGTCGTCTTCATTCTCTGGGGCTCCTATGCCCAGAAAAAGGCCGCCTTCGTCGACAGCAAGCGCCATCTCGTGCTGCGCTCGGTCCATCCGTCACCGCTTTCGGCGCACAATGGTTTCTTCGGCACGAAACCGTTTTCCAAGGCGAATGCCTTCCTGGAAAAACACGGCCGCAAGCCGATCGACTGGCAGTTGCCGGGCACGCCGGAATAGAAATCGCCGGGATGCGGTGGTAGGGTCTGCCACATGGCTTCCACCGGTTCCGTCATCGACTGGCTGCTCGCTTCGGATCCCGCGATCCGCTGGCAGGTGATGCGTGACCTCCTCGATGCGCCGGAAGCGGAATGGCAGGCGGAGCGCGCCAAGGTGGAAACCGAAGGCTGGGGCGCCCAGCTGCTCTCCCATCAGGATCCGGACGGTCAATGGGCCGGGGGCGCCTTCATGCCGGCCGGCTACACGGAGGAGAATTGGCGCGAACTCGGCCAGGCCTGGACCGCCACCTGTTTTTCCCTGCAGCAGCTTTATGATTTCGGCCTCGATCCTTCATCCGAGCGGGCGCGGCGTACGGTTGATCTTATCGCGAAGAATTCGCGCTGGGATCATGACGGCCAGCCGTTTTGGGATGGTGAGGTCGAGGAATGCATCAATGCCCGCACGGTGATGGTCGGCGTCTATTTCGGTGTGGAGGTGTCACCGATCGTCGAGCGTCTGCTGGGCGAGCGACAGCCGGATGGCGGCTGGAACTGCGAGCGCTGTAACGGCTCGCATCGCTCGTCCTTCCACACGACGATCAATGTGCTGGAAGGGCTGCTCGAATACGAAAAAGCCAAGGGCGCCACGGCGAAAACGCACGCGGCGCGGGCAGCGGGTGAAGCCTATCTGCTGGAGCGCGGTCTTTTCCGCCGTCTCGGCACCGGCGCGCCGGTGGACGAACGCTATCTGAAATTCCTCAACCCGAACCGCTGGCGCTACGACGTTCTGCGCGGGCTGGAGTATTTTCGCGCGGCGTCGCTGGCGACAGGCGCTGTGCCCGATCCTCGCCTGCGCGAGGCGATCGACCATCTACGCTCCCGGCAGTCGGACGACGACACCTGGCCGCTCGACTGGACGCTGAAGGGGCCGGTCTGGTTTGAAATGGAGGTACCGGGGCAGCCCTCGCGCTGGATTACGCTTCGGGCGTTGCGTGTGCTGCGCTGGTGGGATGAACACGCCGGCCGGTGACGGACACCGGCCGGCGTTGCCCGGTTAGCGCACCAGCGTCTCGTCGAGCAGTGCCATCACCTTCTCCGCATCGATGCCGATGCAGGCATGCTGGCTCGGCAGGTCGTCCCAGTTGCCGGGCGGGAAGCCGCGGCTGTCCGGCTTCTGGATCGTCTGGCCATCGGCAATGCCGCCGGCGACGACGCGGATCGCGCCGCTGCAGGTCGTGAAGAGTTCGGGAGCGACGAGGTAGACGCAGGCGCAGCTGTCATGCACCACCATGCCCTCGTCCTTCACATGCTGGCCGTAGAAATCGATGTAGAACTGCGAGATGTCGGAGAGCAGTTTCAAATGCTTGCCGTTCTGCGCGGTGAGGTCGGCCAGCCGCTTGCGCAGCATCACGGTCTTCATCGTCACGTCGAGGCCGACGACGACCACCTTCCACGCGGCCCCCATCACCACGTCGGCCGCTTCCGGATCGCCATGGATATTGGCTTCGGCGGCGGGCGTGATGTTGCCGGGCACGTCGAAGGCGCCGCCCATGATGATGACCTGCTTGACGAGACCGGCGATGTCGGGGTCTTCCTTCAGTGCGTAGGCGAGGTTCGACATGCGGCCGACGGCGATCAGCGTCACCTCGCCGGGGTTGGCGCGGACCGTCTCGATGATGAAGCGATGCGCCGGGCGCGGGTCGAGCGGCAGGTCGATCGTGTCAGGCACGTCGATGTTGCCGAGCCCGTCATGGCCATGGATCATCACTGGCCAGTCGATCGGGTTGCGCATCGGATTGTAGGTCTTGCCGTCACCCTTCGCCACCGGCGCCCCGATGCCCCATTCGCGCTTCAAAAACAGCGCATTGCGCGTCGTCGTCTCGATCGAGGCATTGCCGAAGACAGTGGTGATGCCGATCAGGTCGATCTCGGGGTGATTGTGCAGGAACAGCAGCGCCATCGCGTCGTCGACGCCGGGATCCGTATCGAAAATAACCTTGTGCATGGTCGGTCTCTTTCTTTCTTATTATTCTGGTTTTTCTTGTTGTTCTGGAGATCGCGCGTCTACTGGAAGCGGGCAATCGAGAAGGGGGCAAGCGCGCTTTCGCCATCACCGGCGAGCAGCCGGGCGACATGGCGGCCGGTCGTGGCCGAGAGCGTGAGGCCGAGATGGCCGTGGCCGAAGGCGAAAGCGATGCGCGGATCGCGCGGATGCAGGCTGATGACGGGGATCGAATCCGGTGTCGAAGGCCGGCGGCCCATCCATTCGGTTCCACCCTCCTCCTGAAGGTCCGGCACATAGTGGCGCATCTTTCTGCGCATGGCGGCGGCACGCTTGTAGTTGGCGGGCGCGTCCGGCGAGGCCAGTTCCACCGCGCCGCCGATGCGCAGGGCGTTCTCGAAGGGGGTTGCGACGAAGCCGTGTTCGGAGAAGAAGACCGGCATTTCCAACGTGGTCGATGGATTCATGAAGGTCGTGTTGTAGCCGCGCTCGGTTTCGAGCAGCACCTTCAGGCCGAGATCGGCGACGAAGCGGCGCGACCAGACGCCGGCGGTGATTGCCAGCCTGTCGAAGGTGAACTCGCGGCCGCCTTCGGTGCGCACGGCGACACCATCTTGCGTCTGGGCTACCGAGGCGACGTTGGCATCAACGAGGGCCGAGCGCTCTCGCAGGGCTACCTGAAGACGGCGCAGGAAGGTCAGTGGGTATTCGAAGGTCTTGTGGCCGTCGTTGAAAACGGCGCCGGCAAAGGTGCCCTGCAAGGCCGGCACGCGGCGGCGGGTTTCCTCCACATCGAGCTTTTCGACATTGCAGCCGATCAGCTTCGCGTTTTCGGTCTCATGTGCAAAAACCTTGTCGCGGGCGGCGGCGCTGTCGAAGACCGTCATCGCGCCGGTGTCGCGGATATGGCCGGAAATACCGACGAACTGGCCGAGGCGCAGATGGTCATTCTCGGCGGTCTTCATGAGATAGAGCAGGGCGGCACGGCTGGTGGCGACCTTGCTCGCGCGGGCCGAGAGCAGCAGCCGGATAAGCCAGGGCGTCAGCGCAGGCAGGTCCTGCCAGCGCAGGGTGAGCGGTCCAAGCGGATCTAGCAGCCATTTCGGCACGGACAGCAACATGTCCGGCCGCGCCATCGGATCGATCTCCGGCGTTGCGAGAATGCCGGCATTCCCGACGGAGGCGGGCAGGCCACCGGCGTCCCGCTCGAGTATGGTGACGGTGTGGCCCTGTTCGAGCAAATGCAGCGCTGTGGCGCAGCCGATAAGCCCGCCGCCGACGATACCGATATGCGCCATGATGTCCCGTATGCGTTGATATTCTGGTTTTTTGCCGCCGGACGCGATGGTCGGCGGGCGATTGCGCCGGACGATAGACGGAAAAGGCAAAGCTGTCGACCGCAGGTTCCCCGTCCGCAATCACCGGACATGTGCCGTAGGAAACAGCCGGCAGTGACGCGATATGCGATCTTCTTCCCATGGAACGGACAATCCTGTTCCCCCTAGAGAGGAGAGAGTCCCATGAAGAAATCGATCGTAACCATCCTTGCCATCGCAACCCTCGCATCGTCCTTCGCCGGTGTCGCAGTCGCCCAGAGCCGCGGTGACAACGGCGGTGGTCGTGGCGGCCACGGCGGTCGCGGCGGCAGTGACAGCCAGGAATACCTGCGCGTCATTAACCAGCGCCCGCGTTATGTGAAGGTGGAGGGCGACGTCTTCTGCACGGTCCAGAAGGTTCGCCGCCATGATGCCTACGGCAACCGCTACTTCGAGCATGTCCGCAAGTGCGATAACCGGATCATCGACGTCTACTGATCCGGCGCTAGCGTCGCTATCGTTGCCTGTTGCCCGGCCTGCGCGCCGGGCTTCCGGTTTTGCAGCATCTGCCGCACGAAAGCGAAGACGAACAAGATGGTCATGAGCAGAACGATCGTTGGCGCTGGTGCACTGTCCAGGATGAAACTCAGCCAGATGCCGACGAAGGACGCGCCGACGGCGACGCTCACGGCGACGGCCAGCATGCTCGGGAAACGCCGGGTGAGAAGGGCCGCGATGGCGCCAGGCGCCACCAGCATGGCGATGGCAAGGATGATGCCGACCGCTTTCAAGGCACCGACGACGACCAGCGACAGCACGGCGAGCAAGCCGTAATGCAGCAGTTTTACCGGCAGGCCAATGGCGGAGGCGTGCTGGCGGTCGAAGGCATGCACCAAAAGGTCCTTGCGGAAGAGCAGGATGAAACCGGTGGAGGCGACGGCGATCACGCCGGTTTCGATGAGGTCCGAGGCGGCGATGCCCAGCATGTCGCCGAAGAGGATGTGATCAAGGTGGATATCCGGCTGTATCTTCACATAGAGCACCAGGCCGAGCGCGAACATGCCCGAAAAGACGATGCCGAGAACGGTGTCCTCCTTCACGCGGCTGTTGTCCTTGAGGTAACCGGCGGCGAGTGCGCAGAACAGGCCGGCGACGAAGGCGCCCGCCGCAAAGGGCAGGCCGACGACATAGGCGATGACGACGCCCGGCAGCACGGCATGCGAGACCGCGTCGCCCATCAGCGACCAGCCTTTCAGCACGAGATAGCAGGAGAGCAGTGCCATCGGCACGGCGATCATCAGCGTCACCAGAAAAGCGTTCTGCATGAAGGCGAGCTGGAAGGGGAGGAGGGCAAGTTCGAGCGTCTCGTTCATGGCTGGATGCCTTGCGCGGTTTCAAGCGCCAGCCGGCTGCGGCGGCGGGCAGCGAGCAAGCCGTGTTTCGGTGCGAAGAGGAAGGCAAGGAGGAAGATCGCCGTCTGCAGCACGACGATGATGCCGCCCGTCGCACCGTCGAGGAAATAGGAGGCGTAGGCGCCGACGAAGCTAGTGCCGGCGCCAAGGAGCGCGGCAATCACGACCAGGCGCTGGAAACGATCGGTCAACAGATAGGCCGTTGCGCCCGGCGTCACCACCATGGCGACGACGAGGAAGGCGCCGACCGTCTGCATGGCGGCGACGGTGGAGGCGCTGAGCAGCGTGAAGAACAGGATCTTCAGGCCGGTCGGGTTGAGGCCGATGGAGCGGGCATGGCTCTCGTCGAAGAAGGTGACCATCAGGTCCTTCCATTTGAGCAGCAGGATGACCAATGTCACCACGCCGATGATGGCGAGTTGGATCGTATCTTCCGGCGTGATCGCCAGGATATTGCCGAGTACGATGGTTTGGATGTTCACCGGCGTCGGCGAGAGCGAGACCATGAAGAGGCCAAGGCCGAAGAAAGAGGAAAAGATCATGCCGATGATCGCATCTTCCTTCAACCGCGTCTGGCGGTTGAGGAAGAGCATGGCGGCGGCGGCAAGCCCACCGGAGAGGAAGGCGCCGGCCGCAAAGGGCAGGCCCAGCATATAGGCGCCGGCGACGCCCGGCACGATGGAGTGCGAGAGTGCATCACCGATCAGCGACCAGCCCTTGAGCATCAGATAGGCCGAGAGGAAGCCGCAGATGCAGCCGACCAGCGCGCTCACCCACATGGCATTGACCATGTAGCCGTAGCCGAAGGGTTCGAGAAGCGCGTCGATCACGGCGTCTTCTCCTGCTCGCGATCGCCGTAGATAACGAAGGGACGCTCGTCGTCAGTGATGACCTTTACGGAACGCCTGTCCTCGTCGTCGTGCAGGTCGTGGCCGCCGAGGATGAAATGGCGCAGCACGCCGCCGAAGGCGCGCTCCAGATTGGCCTCCGTGAAGGTTTCCGCTGTCGGTCCCGAGGCGATGACTGTGCCTTTGACGAAGACCGTGCGATCGCAGAAATCCGGCACGCTGCCAAGATTGTGGGTGGAGACCAGCATGACGCGGCCTTCGTCGCGCAACTTGCCGAGCAGTTCGATGATCTGCTCTTCGGTCGTCACGTCGACGCCGGTGAAGGGTTCGTCGAGCAGGATGACCTGACCCTCCTGCGCCAGTGCGCGGGCAAGGAAGACGCGCTTGCGCTGGCCGCCGGAGAGTTCACCGATCTGGCGCTTGCGGAAGTCGGACATGTTGACGCGCGCCAGCGCCTCCGCGACCAGATCGTGGTCGCGTTTGCTGGGGATGCGCAGCCAGTTCATGTGGCCGTAGCGGCCCATCATGACGACGTCCTCAACGAGCACCGGAAAGGTCCAGTCGACCTCCTCGGCCTGCGGCACATAGGCGACGAGGTTCTTCTTCAGGGCTTCGCGCACCGACTGCCCAAGGATCGTCACCTTGCCGGCGGCGACCGGCACGAAACCCATGATCGCCTTGAAAAGCGTGGATTTTCCCGCTCCGTTGACGCCGACGAGTGCGGTGATCGTGCCCCTCGGTACGGAGAAGCTGGCATGGGTGAGCGCCGTGTGGCCGTTGCGATAGGTGACGGTCACGTCTTCGGCAACGATGCCATCGACCTTCTTCGTCTTGCTGCCCATCATCATTGTGAAAGACCCTTCACGATGGTCTCGGAGGTCACGCGCAGAAGGTCGAGATAGGTCGGCACGGGACCATCCGCCTCGCTCAGCGAGTCGACATAGAGGATGCCGCCATAGGCCGCGCCCGTTTCGGCGGCGACTTGCTTGGCAGGGTCGGCGGAAACGGTGCTTTCGGAGAAGACGACGTGGATGTTGTATTCCCGCACCGCGTCGATCACCGCCTTCACCTGTTTCGGTGTGCCCTGCTGGTCGGCATTGATCGGCCAGAGGAAAAGTTCCTTCAGGCCGAAATCGCGCGTGAGATAGGAGAAGGCGCCTTCGCTGGTGACGAGCCACCGCTTTTCTTCAGGCAACGCGCCGATCTTCGCCTTCATCTCCTCGCCGAGCGCCTTGATCTTCTCGCCATAGGCCTTTGCATTGGCGTCGTAGGTCGCGGCATTTGCCGGGTCGAGCGCGACCAGCGCCTTGCGGATGTTCTCGACATAGACGAGCGCATTGTCCGGCGACATCCAGGCATGCGGGTTCGGCTTGCCCTGGTAGGGGCCTTCCACGATGCTCATCGGCTCGATGCCTTCGGAAACCGTGACATTGGGTACGTCGCCGAGATTGCCCAGGAATTTCTGGAACCAGAGTTCGAGATTGAGGCCGTTCCACAGCACGAGCTTCGCGTCCTGGGCCTTCAGGATATCGCGCGGCGTCGGCTGGTAGTTGTGGATCTCCGCACCCGGCTTGGTGATCGATTCCACGATGGCTGCGTCGCCGGCCACATTCGCCGCGATGTCGGCGATGATCGTGAAGGTGGTCACCACCTTGGGCTTTTCCTGGGCGAAGGCCGGTACGGCGGCGAGAAGGGGCAGGCTGAGAAGGAGGGCATTGAAGGATCGGCGGAGCATGGGGTGTCCTGATCTGCTTTTGCGAATGAGTTGCATTAAACTATAGGGGGCTTTTCCAGCCTGTCAACGCTATTGCAAATCATTCGCAAAAACTGTCTCGAAATCGGACGCAGCCGTTTAAAACTTCCGAAACGCGATTGCCTGTAGAGTGCGCAAAGTTCGCGCGCTCTCGGCGTGTTCGTGTTCCTGCGTTTTAAGAGAAGTCACCGCCCGTGAAGCTGCTCCCGACCTCGTTCCGCCTGTCCCGGAAGCTTCTGATCATCCTTGCCGGCGTCATGGTGCTGACCGGTGCTTCCGGTGCCGCGGCCATCATCGTCGGGCGCGAGGCGCTGCTTGGCCCCCCGGCAGAGCAGGTGTCCGGCGCAGCCTGCACGGTCGTCACGACGGTGCGCCTCGACCGAAACGGGCAGCACTGGTTGCGCAAATATGTGCGTTCGGAAGCCAAGGAGGCGGACGTGCGCATCAAGACGGCGTTGCGTGTCGCCGGTGCGGTGTCCAATCACGAGGAAGCCGATCTCTACCAGGTCATTCTGCTTGATGCCGCGGGCCCGGCAAATCGTGCCGACATGCGCGGCCGCGCGATCGGTGCCGAAGTGCTTTTCGCCCGCAATCCCTCCGCCATTCCCGGCATGACGGCGCCGTTCGTCGCGCGTTATACCGACGGCAAACCGGCCGAAAACGGTGATTTCTACGGAGAGCGCAAGGAACTCTCGCTGGACGAGATCAAGACCATCGTGACCGCGATGAAAGACCGTGAAGATTGTGTCGATCCCAATGCCGTTGCTGAAGAGGGCGGGCATGGCGAAAGCGCCGGCCACGGTGAAGCCAAGGCGGAAGGTGGCCATGGCGAGGCAGCCGAGGGTGGGCACGGCGAGGCTGCGGAAGGTGGGCATGAGGCGCCTGCCGAAGGCGGCGAACATGCGCAAGCGGCTGAAGGCGGTTCGCATGAGGTCGCTGCGAGCGAGCACTGACGCTTGCGCTTAGGCCGCGGCGCGTCTGTGCGGCGAACGCCCCTTTAAAGATCACAAACCCAAAACAAAAAAATGCCGCCAGTTCGTTTCACCGAAGTGGCGGCACCAATGTTTGCGTGTCTCGCTGACCTCAGTCGGCCTTCGCCCGGCGTGCCGGGAAGAGGATGACGTCGCGGATCGATGGGGCGTTGGTGAGCAGCATGATCAGGCGGTCGACGCCGATGCCGAGGCCGCCGGCGGGCGGCATGCCCTGGTCGATGGCGTCAAGGAATTCGTCGTCGAGCTGCTTGGACTTTTCACCGCGGGCATGCGCCTGTTCGAGCTGCTCGACCATGCGGGCGCGCTGCTCTTCCGGATCGTTGAGCTCGGAGAAGGCGTTCCCGAGTTCCCAGGTATTGCAATAGGTCTCGAAACGCTCGACGAGGCGCGGTTCGCCCGGCACTTCCTTGGCGAAGGGCGAGATGTCCTTCGGGAAATGCGTGACGTGGCTCGGCTGGATCAGCGTGCCCTCGACCTTCTCCTCGAAGATGAAGGCAAGGCATTCGCCCCAGGTCCAGTCCTTCTCGACTTCGAAGCCGGCAGCCTTGGCGGCGGCGCGGGCTTCCTCGTCGGTCTTGATGGCGAGGAAATCGATGCCGGTCGCTTCCTTGACGGCGTCAGGCATCGGCACGCGCTTGAACGGACCCTTGAAGGAGATTTCCTTGTCGCCATAGGCGAACTCGGTCGAGCCGTGGATTTTTACGGCAAGCTCGGCGAACAGGCGTTCCACGAGGTCCATGATGTCCTCGTAGTCGGCATAGGCCCAGTAGCACTCCATCATGGTGAATTCGGGATTGTGCCTTGTCGACACGCCCTCATTGCGGAAGTTGCGGTTGATCTCGAACACCTTGTCGGTGAGGCCGGAGACCAGCGTGCGCTTCAAAAACAGTTCCGGCGCGATGCGCAGGTACATGTCGAGCTTCAGCGTGTTGTGATGCGTCTTGAAGGGTTCAGCCGTCGCACCGCCATAGACGGAGTGCAGCATCGGCGTTTCGACTTCCATGAAGCCGTCGTTTTCCATGAAGCGGCGGATGCCCGAAACGATCTTCGAACGTTGCTGGAACCGCAGCTTCGATTCCTCGTTGCTCATGATGTCGAGGTGCCGCTTGCGATAGCGGATCTCCACGTCGGCAATGCCGTTCCACTTCTCCGGCATGGGCAGAAGCGACTTGGTCAGCATGACGATCTCTTGTGCGTTGATCGTCAGCTCGCCACGCTTGGTACGGCGCACGACGCCGGTCACGCCGATGATGTCGCCGATATCGATCATCGGCAGCAGCGCGCGCGCCTCTTCCGGCGTGGTGTCCTTGTGCGAAAAGATCTGGATCTTGCCCGAGGCGTCATGGATATCCATGAACATGCCCGAGTTGCGCGAGGAATAAACGCGGCCGGCAACGGTCACGACGTCGCCGCTCTCCGTGTCGAGTTCCAGCGTCTCGTATTTCGCCGCCAGCTCCGCATTGGTCATCGTGCGGTGGAAATGCGCCGGATACACGTCGCCGATCGTCTCGCGCAGCTGGCCGAGCTTCTGGCGGCGGACTTCCGTCGGGTCGGAGGAAAGGGCGGTTTCTGTCTTGTCGTTCATTCTTTTCAGTCCTTACTTTCCGCTACCGACCATCGAAGCCACCACCTGTGCGGCGACCTTCAGGCGCTGGCGCACGACGGAGCGGCCGAGGATGGCCATCGAGTCGAAGAGCGGCAGCGAGCGCGACGAGCCGGAGACGGCGACGAAGAGCGGGGCCACCACGACCTTGAGCTTCTTGCCGAGCCGGTCGGCGCTGGCGCGCAGTTCCGCCTCGATGCTCTCGACGGTCCATTCCGGCATCTTTTCGAGGTCCGGCTGCACCTGGTTCAGCACTTCGAGGATTTCTTCCGGCGTGGATTTCACCTTGGCGAAGGCTTCCGGCGTCAGGCCGAGATCCGACTTCAGCAGGAAGCCGGCGAGATCGGGCAGTTCGCCGAGCTTGGAGATGCGCGACTGCGAGAGCTTGAGGCCCTGGCGGATGCGATCGTTCTCCATCGCCCATTCCAGCACGCGCTGGGTGAACTGCTCCTCGGTCAGCTGCTCGCGCAGCCAGCGGCCGTTCAGCCAGTCGAGCTTCTGGATGTCGAAGATGGCGCCGGCCTTGGAGAGGTTCTCCGGATCGAACTTTTCGGCGAGCTGCTCCATGGTCAAGAGCTCTTCGCCCTCGGCGATCTGGATGAAGAACAGGCCGAGGAAATTCATCAGGGCTTCCGGCAGGTAGCCGAGCGCCGAGTAATAGGAGATCGAGGTCGGGTTCTTGCGCTTCGACAGCTTCGACTTGTCGTGATTGCGCATCAGCGACAGGTGCATGAAGACCGGCGGCTCGAGACCGAGATATTGATAGATCAGGATGTGCTTCGGCACCGAGGCCAGCCACTCCTCGCCGCGCGCCACATGGGTGATCTTCATCATGTGGTCGTCGACCACATTGGCCATGTGATAGGTCGGCATGCCGTCGGCCTTGAGCAGGACCTGCATGTCCACCGCGTCCCACGGAATCTCGACCGGGCCGTAGACGCCATCGACGAACTTGCAGGAGCCCTCGGTCGGGATCTTCATGCGCACGACATGCGGCTCGCCGGCCTCGACGCGCTTCGTTACTTCTTCTGCCGAAAGATGCAGGCAGAGGCCGTCATATTTCGGCGGTTTACCGGCGGCGCGCTGGCCCTCGCGCATCTGCTCCAGCCGCTCGGGCGTGCAGAAACACTTGAAGCCGTGGCCGTTGGCGACGATCTTGTCGACATAGGGGCGATAGATGTCCTTGCGGTCGGACTGGCGATAGG
The DNA here is from genome assembly GCF_022899935.1 of Shinella curvata. Classification (GTDB taxonomy): domain Bacteria; phylum Pseudomonadota; class Alphaproteobacteria; order Rhizobiales; family Rhizobiaceae; genus Shinella; species Shinella curvata. The sequence goes on along the minus strand of NZ_JALJCJ010000005.1, from coordinate 431,290 downwards.
GACCGTAGGGGCCGCCGATATCGGGACCTTCTGACCATTCCAGGCCGCACCATTTCAGCGCGTCCAGCACCTTCTGTTCGAATTCCGGCGTCGAGCGCGTGGCGTCCGTATCCTCGATGCGCAGGATGAAGGTGCCGTTGTTCTTCTTGGCGAACAGATAGTTGAACAGCGCGATATAGGCGGTGCCGACGTGGGGTTCGCCGGTCGGGGAGGGTGCGATGCGTACGCGAACGCCGGATGCGGTTCCGGAAGTGCTCATGATGGGGCCCGTCTTGACTTATGGGAGGAAGAGCCCGGTTTTGTGCCGTTTTATACGGCGGAAAGGGCTTTCCGTTGGGCTGGTTGAGACCATATTCAGCCCGGCGCGTCAAGAAAAACTCAAAGGCGTTATTGAAGCGGCCAGACGAGGAGCAGGGCAGGAATGCTGACGAGCACGATGAGGAAGGATAGCGGTAGGCCGACGCGCGGATAGTCGGCGAATTTGTAGCCGCCGGGGCCCATGACGAGTGTGTTGCACTGGTGGCCGACGGGGGTGAGGAAGTCGCAGCCCGCGCCGATCGCCACCGCCATCAGGAAGGCCTCGGGTTTGTAGTGCAGCGCGCCTGCGAAACTCGCGGCAATCGGCGCCATGACGAGCACGGTGGCGGCATTGTTGAGGAAGGGCGTCACGGCCATCGCCGTCAGCAGGATGAGGGCGAGCGCGCCGAAGGGCGGCAGGTGCACGGCGACGGTACCGAGCCAGCCGGCGATGAGCTCGCTCGCGCCTGTCGTGCGCAGGCTGTCGGACACCGGAATGAGGGCGGCGAGCATCACGAGGATCGGCCCGTCGAGTGCGCCATAGGCCTCGCGCAGCGGCACGGCGCGGAACAGCACCATGGCGACGGCGGCGGCGAAGAAGCCGGTCGCGACGGGGACGAGGCCGAGCGCTGTCGAGGCCATGGCGGCAATCAGGATCAGTACGGGAATGATCGCCTTGCGCGGCGAGCCGAGCAGGATTTCACGCTGCGCCAGCGGCAGCAGGCCGAGTTCCGGCAGAAGGGTCGGCAGCGCCCGGTTGTTGCCCTGGATGACGATCACATCGCCGGGCCGCAGCCGCACGGCGGAGAGCTTTTCGCGCAGGCGCTGGCCCTGGCGGCTGACGGCGAGCAGATTGATGCCGTAGGAATGGAAAAGCGCGATGGAGCGGGCCGAGATGTCGATCAGGCGGGATTCGTTGCCGACGACCACTTCGATGGCGCTGATTTCATCGGCTTCGCCGCGCCCGGATTGAATCGGCTTGCCGGAAAGCGTCAAGCCGGCGGCGGAGACGACCTTGTCGAGGGCGCTCGCCGTGCCCTCCATCAGGATCGTGTCGCCGGCGACGAGCCTCACGTCGGGCAAGGGTGCGAGGTGCACATGGCCGCGAATGATGGCGGTGGCGATGACATCGCCGTCGCCGTTGCGCAGGATTTCGTTCAGCGATTTTCCGACGGAGGGCGAGCCTTCCTCCACCGTCGCATCGGAGGAGTAGGCGGACGCTTCCAGCGATTCCTCGATGCTCGCATTGCTGTTTTCCCGCTCCGGCACGATGCGGTTGAAAAACAGCATGAAGAGGATGCCGCAGACCGTCAGTACCGCCCCGACGGGCGTGAAGTCGAACATGGTGAAGCTCTCGCCGGTGATCTCCTGGCGCAGGCGCGAGACAACGATGTTCGGCGAGGTGCCGATCTGCGTCATCAGGCCGCCGAGCAGAGCGGCAAAGGCCATGGGCATCAGGAACTTCGAGGCGGGCGTGCCCGATTTTTTCGCAAACTGGAAGGCGAGCGGCATCATGATGGCGAGCGCGCCGATATTCTTGATGAAGGCCGAGAGCACCGCGACCGAGACGAGCAGCAGCGCGAGCTGGCTCTGTTTCGAGATGAGGTTGGGAAAGAAGCGCTTTACCACCAGGTTGACGATGCCGGAGCGCGCCACAGCGGCGCTGACCATCAGGGCGCTCGCGACGATGATGACGATATCGTCGGAAAAGCCGGAGAAAGCCTTGTCGAAGGGTACGATACCGAGCGCCAGCGCCAAAAGAAGCGAACAGCAGGCGACGAGATCGTAGCGGAACCTTCCCCATATGAACGCCGCCATCATGAGCGCGATGACGACGAAGGCGAAGGTCTGCTCAAGGGTCATGTCGGGGTCCGTGCGGCGGGACTGGTCTCGGCAGGAATTCCGCAAAGGGCATTCGGTTCCGACGCCAGGCGGCGGAGCCTTCTCAATGTCTTTTGCGGAACAATCCCTCCGCCCGAAGGTTTGCCAAGGGAAGACGGGCCGTGTCAACCGGACATGACGGAGATGGAGAACGCAGGGATTTTTCCGGTTTCTCCCCGTGGCCAACGAAATGGCAGGCGAGCTCCCCACCCGTCCGGCCCGTCTTCGTCCCCATTACCTCCACGTCGACGATACAAGCTCCGCGCAAGCCTGACATTTTGAACCATCCCAAGATATTGTCTTTCAATAATTATGTGCCATAGTTTTGAATGAATGTTCAGTTAATGGTTCGGGGGCTTACCATGACGAAAAGAGCAGGCAGGGCAAGCACGTTTTCAACGATCAGGAGGAGAATTTCGCCGCTTCTTGGAACGGCGGCGGTGTGTGCGATATCCGGTTCCGCGCTTGCCGCCGACGCCATTGTCGCGGCCGAGCCGGAGCCGATGGAGTATGTCCGGGTGTGCGACGCCTATGGCAGCGGCTTTTTCTACATTCCCGGCACGGAGACGTGCCTGAAGATCGGCGGCTATGTGCGTTTTGATATCGGTGTGGGCAATATGCCCGACTACGGATTCGGCGCGGACGCGCCCGATGATATCGACACGGATGGCGACGGCATTGCCGATACGGGCGACGGGCGGGGAGACACGCGCTACGAGCAGGCCCGTTTTGCGCTGGACGTCGACGCACGAACGGACACCGAATACGGCGCGCTGCGCGGCTATACGCGGCTGCATTTCAACTACGATCAGGATGCGACCGACAGCTACCACTATGTCGAGGTCGAATTTGCCTATATCGAGCTCGGCGGTTTCCGCGTTGGCGTGAACGACTCGCTGTTTTCCACCTTCCCGGCCTATGCCGGCTATGTGATCAGCGACGATCTCGGCGTTCCCTACGGCCCCTTCGAAACCAGCCAGATCGTCTATACCCATACCGGGGAAAACGGCTTCTCGGCTGCGGGTGGTCTCGAGCTTCCCGGGGACGGTGCCATCGACTCGGACTATATCCCGAACATCGTCGCCGGTGCGTCGCTCACCAAGGATTGGGGGGCGATCACCTTTATCGCGGCTTACGACGCGGTTGCGGAGGAGGGGGCGGCGAAGCTGCGGTTTGACCTGACACTGAGTGACAAGGTGTCCGTCTTCGCCATGGCCGGCTACAGCACCAACGACCCGGCCGGCACCGGCGTCGGCAATACGGACACCAACAATTATTATGCCCAATGGAACGGTGATTGGGCTGTCTGGGCTGGAGCCAACTTCCAGGTCACGGAGAAGCTCGCCTTCTATACGCAGGCCGCCTATGACGAGGACGAGAATTTCGCTTTCGTCGCCGACCTTCCTGTCACCATCGTCGATGGCTTCACCGTCACGCCCGAGCTTGCCTATCGCGACAATTTCGACATCCCGGATGCCGATGCCTGGGGCGGCTATCTGCGCTTCGAGCGCACGTTCTGACAAGGTCCGGAGACGGAAAGCGACGAAAGAGAAAGGGCCGGCGGATCGCCGGCCCTTTCGTTTGTCTCAGTGTCCGCTCGACTTTTTCTTTTGCCGCGCGTTGCGCGAGATCATGTTGAGAAATTCCACGACGGCGGAGAAAGCCATGGCGGCGTAGACGTAGCCCTTCGGAACATGGAAACCCATGCCTTCGGCGATCAGCGTCGTGCCGATCATCAGGAGGAAGGCGAGCGCCAGCATGACGATCGTCGGGTTGCGCTCGATGAAGTTGGCAAGCGGCGTGGCCGCGACCAGCATGACGGTAACGGCGACGACGACGGCAACCACCATGATCGGCAGGTGAGGCGTCATGCCGACGGCGGTGATGATGCTGTCGACCGAGAACACCAGATCGAGCAGCAGGATCTGGCCGATCGCGGCGGCAAAGGTCGTCGTCACCGGGCCGCCGACCATGTCTTCCTTGTGATCGACAGGATCGACATTGTGGTGGATTTCCTTGGTGGCCTTCCAGACGAGGAAGAGGCCGCCGGCGATCAGGATCATGTCCTTCCACGAATAGCCGTGACCGAACAGTTCGAAGACCGGCGTGGTGAGCTGGACGATCCATGCGATGGTGCCGAGAAGCGCAAGGCGCATGACGAGTGCAAGACCGATGCCGATGCGACGGGCCCGTTCACGATGCTCGGGTGGCAGCTTGTTCGTCAGGATCGAAATGAAGATAAGGTTGTCGATACCGAGAACGACTTCCATCACGACGAGCGTGACAAGTGCAATCCAGGCGGCCGGGTCTTGCATGAGCGCAAGAATGCTGTCCATCCGGTCTTCCTCTCCTAATTTACGGTTTGAGAATGGACTTCCGTATGTATGCAGAATTCAACCGCTGGCAAGCCGGCCGGCCGCCGTTCCCGCCAATATCACGATTTCGTCATCTGATCGGTGAGCGGCAACCAGATTTCGATGCGGCCGAGCCCGGTTTCCGGGTCGAAATCCGCACCGTAGAATTCCAGCACGTCGGGAAACGCGCCGACCGCGCGGCCTGAGACCGGCAGCCAGGTGCGGAAGGCGGCATCCACCGTCGCGGCTATGCCGTTGACGTGTCCATGATGCTGGAACATGGCCCAGGTCTGTGCCGGTACGTGGATGGTTTCGAGTTCGGCCGGCACGTCGCTGCCCTTGCCTACTCTTGCGCCGGCGACGTAGCGGAAGCCTGGCTGGCCTTGTTGCATGGTGCAAAACCCGTAGGCGGTCTTGTCTGTCTGCCCCGGGATATGGCCGAAATAGGCGTTGAATTTCTGCCACAGCGCCGGAATGCCGGCGGTCTTGCCGGGTTCGAAGGTCGCGCCGAGGCCCACGATGGTGAAGGCGTCGAGCGTTTCGATGCGCGGCGATGGCAGGCTGTTTTTCTCGGTGGTCGACATGCGGATGGGCTCCTGAAGGGTGAGGCCGGAGAGATCGCGCCGTGCGCGAAGGGTTTCGGGTGTCAGGCCGAATTCCTCGCGGAAGGCGCGGGTGAATGCCTCATGGGAGCCGTAGCCGGCATCGAGCGCGACGGTCAGGATGTTCTCCGCTCCGCCGGCAAGCTGGCGGGCAGCCTCCGAAAGACGGCGCGCGCGCAGATAGCGGTTGAGATTCTGCCCGGTCATCTGGCTGAAGCGCCGGGACAGGTGATGCCGTGACATGCCGGCCACGGCTGCGATTTCGGAGAGCGCGATGGCCCGGCCAAAATGGCTTTCGATGAACCAGATCGCTTTCGCAACGGGGTGCATGGTCTCGGTCGCTCCTCATGGACAGCCATCTTATGGCGCCCTTCAAGGCCCGTCACTTGATCTTGGTTGCGCGTCTATTTTGCGCCGTATGCCGCAAGGAAGAGGCGGATCGCCGAGGTCACGTTCTTCTCTATCACCGCTGTGGCCGGCACCTCTTCCATTGCGCCGAAGATGCGTGGCTTGAAGAGGCCGACGGTCGTGAGTTCGATGAACTGCTTGGCGGCATGCGTGGTGTCGTCGCAGGCAAGAATCCCGGCTGCGACCTGCCGGTCGAGATAGTCCTGCAACACCGAAACCGGGTTGATCGACGATGTGGAGAAAAAACGGCTACAGAGCGATGGCAGGCGGTGGTTGGCGGCAATCACCATGCGCATGGCGCGAATCGTGTGGTCGGCCGTCATATGCGCGGCAAACAGCATGCCGAATTCCCTGAGTGCCTGGTCAAGCGGCTGGCCGCCGTCGAGCGCATGACGGATCGTCTCGGTAATCCGGCGACGCTCGCGCTCGATCATGTCGCCGAACAGATCCTCTTTGTTCTCGAAGTAGACGTAGATCGTGCCTTTCGAGACGCCGGCGGCGCGCGTGATGTCGTTCATGCTGGCGGCTTCGAAGCCTTGCTCCATGAACACGCGCTTGGCTCCGTCTAGGATCTGCTCGCGCTTGGCGGGGTCTTCTCCCGCCACGCGGCGACCCGTCTGCGGAGCGGCCGATCTGTCGTCGATGATGTCCATCTGCCTTTCCGAGCCTGATATCTTGATGTGAACTATTTCGAACCGAGCGGTTCGATTTCACTTGATATGCGGGATAAAGAGGTCTATGTCAAATCGAACCGAACGGTTCAGTTCAATTCTACCCCAGAGAATGGTGGCATGCGCATGTCGACTTCCCATGGTGCCGGCACGGCGAAGGTTCGCCCGGTCAACGACGATTTCCAGGCTGAGACGTCAGAGGCAAAGCCGGCGACGACCGCCGAGGCGGCCGCGCCCGCCGCTGCCGTATCCGAGCCCGAAAAGAAGAAGGGTGGCCGCCGCTTCATGCTGCCGGTCGTCGGCCTGGCGCTGCTTTCCGCTGCCGGCTGGTATGGCTACCAGTGGTGGACGCATGGCCGCTTCATGATCTCGACGGACGACGCCTATATCGAAGGCGACATCGCCTCCATCTCGCCGAAGGTTTCTGGCTATGTCGCGGCAGTGAATGTCGTTGCCAACCAAGCGGTTAAGGCCGGTGATCCGCTGGTCACGCTCGATGATGGCGACTACGTGCTTGCCCGCGAGCAGGCGGAAGCCCAGATCGCCACGCAGAAGCTTGCTCTTCACCGCATCGACGCGCAGATCGACGGCGCCAAGGCAAGCCTTGCCCAGGCCGAGGCGCAGAAGACCGCCTACCAGGCGGCGCTGAGCGGCGCCCAGGTCGCGGAAAGGCGCGCCAAGGAACTGGCGGCAAAGGAAGTGGGCACGACCGCCTCGCTCGACAGCGCCACGGTTGCGCTCGACCAGGCCAAGGCCAATCTCGTCGGCGCGGATGCCAATATCGTTTCCGCCAAGGCGAGCATCGCGGTGCTTCAGGCGCAGCGCGCCGAATCAGACAGCGGCATCCGCACGCTGGAACTCGCCCGCGACAAGGCGGTCCGCGATCTCGGCTTCACCGTGCTGAAGGCGCCCTATGACGGTGTCGTCGGCAATATTTCCGTCCAGGTCGGCGATCTCGTTTCGGCCGGCGGACGCCTTGCAGCGCTCGTTCCGGTGAAGGACCTCTATATCGAGGCGAACTTCAAGGAAACGCAGATCGCGCATCTCGTGCCCGGCTCGAAGGTGCACCTGCATGTCGATGCCTACGAGGACGACGATATCCTTGGCACGGTCGAGTCCATCGCGCCGGCCTCCGGCTCGGTCTTCTCGCTGCTGCCGGCGGAAAACGCCACGGGCAACTTCACCAAGGTCACGCAGCGTGTGCCGGTTCGCATCGCCCTTCCCAAGGATGTGCTCGATACCGGCAAGCTGCGTGCCGGCCTCAGTGTCGTCGTCGATGTCGATAGCCGCACGGCGCCGGACGGCACGGCGGTGGCCGCCAAGGCCGAGTAGATATCTGACGGATCGTTTTGACTGCATCCCGCGGCCGGGCGTCATTGCCTGGCTGCAATGCTTCCAGCAAAGGAACGCGGGCCATGGCCGCGACCGCTCAACCGACGGCAGGTGGCTTGATAGCCGCGCCTGTCCAGGCCGACAAAGTTCCCGTCCGCCGTGTCATCGCCTTCTTCGCGATGGTCTTCGGCATGTTCATGTCGATCCTCGATATCCAGATCGTCTCCGCCTCGCTTTCGGAAATCCAGGCCGGCCTCGGCGCCGGCGCGGACGAGATCGCCTGGGTGCAGACCTCCTATCTGATCGCCGAAGTGATCATGATCCCGCTGTCGGGCACGCTGGCGCGGATCGTCTCGACGCGTATCCTGTTCAGCTTCTCCGCCGCAGGCTTCACCCTGGCCAGCGCGCTTGCCGCGACCGCGACGAATATCGACCAGATGATCGTCTACCGCGCCATCCAGGGCTTCATCGGCGGCGGCATGATCCCCTCCGTCTTCGCGGCGGCCTTCACCATCTTCCCGCCCTCCAAGCGCTCCGTGGTCTCACCGATGATCGGCCTCGTCGCGACGCTGGCGCCGACCATCGGTCCGACCGTCGGCGGCTATCTCAGCCATGCCTTCTCCTGGCACTGGCTGTTCCTCGTCAACATCATCCCCGGCATCATCGTTACGGTCCTGACCTTCAATCTGATCGATTTCGACAAGCCGGAGTTCAATTTGATCAAGCGTTTCGACTGGTGGGGCCTCATATCGATGGCGGTCTTCCTCGGCTCGCTGGAATACGTGCTGGAAGAAGGCAACAACAAGGACTGGTTCAGCGACGAGCATATCGTGCTCGGTTCCGTCGCGGTGGTCATCGGCGCGACCGTGTTCTTCTGGCGGGCCTTCAAGGTGCCGTTCCCCGTTGTGGACCTGCGTGCCTTCGCCAACCGGAATTTCGCCTTCGGCTCGATCTTCTCCTTCGTGATGGGCATCGGTCTCTATGGCCTCACCTATCTCTACCCGCTCTATCTCGCCCGCATCCGTGGCTACGATTCACTGATGATCGGCGAGACCATGTTCGTTTCGGGTCTCGCCATGTTCCTGACGGCGCCGATTGCCGGCATGATGTCGTCCAGACTCGATCCGCGCGTCATGATGATGATGGGTTTCGGCGGTTTCGCGCTCGGCACATGGTCGATGACGCAGATGACGGCCGACTGGGATTTTTACGAATTGCTGGTGCCGCAGATCCTGCGCGGCGTCTCGCTGATGATCTGCATGGTGCCGATCAATAACGTGGCGCTCGGCACGCTGCCGCCCGATCGAATCCGAAACGCGTCCGGCCTCTTCAATCTGACGCGCAACCTCGGCGGTGCGGTGGGTCTGGCGGTCATCAACACGATCCTCACCCAGCGCACGCAGGAACACTATCTGCGCCTGTCCGAGCATGTTCAGTGGGGCAATCCCGAGGCAGTCGAGCAGCTCAACAATATGGCTGCAAACTTCACCGCCCATGGCCTCGACGGGCCGACGATCGCGATAAAGAAGATGGCCGGCATGGTGCAGCAGCAGGCCTACATCCTCTCCTTCATCGATATCTTCCTGCTGCTGACAGGCTTGTTTGCAACGCTCGTCGTCTGCGCGCTGGCGATCCGCAAGCCGCAGGCGGCCGTTGGCGGCGGCGGAGGCCACTGATCAGACGCTAATCGTGCCACTCATGACGGGCACGCAGGCGCCGCCGATGCGTACCGTGCCATCGGCATCGACCTCGACGGCGAGCAGGCTCGGCCGCCCCATATCGATGCCCTGCGCCACCGCGAAGCGGCGCGGGGCGCGGCCTGCCAGTTTGGTCATCAGCGCGCAGGTCGCCGCCGTGGCGCTTCCCGTCGCCGGGTCTTCCGGCAGGCCATCGAAGGGCGCGAACATGCGGGCTGTGAAATCCACTACGCCATCCTCCTCCGACAGGTCCCGGCAATAGAGATAGATCGCGTCGGCATGGTCCGTCGGCAGGATGGCGGAGAAGGCCGCCATGTCCGCCTTGGCACGCCGCAGGGCATCGCGTGTCGCGATCTCCACGACGATGAAGCCGAGGCCGACGGAGGCGATGCAGGGCTGGTGTGCGGCAAGCGCGATATCCGCCTCATCAAGCGACAGGCAGGCCGCGACGCTGGCCGGCGTGAAGGTTTTTCCGATGCTCAGCGGCTGCGGCGCGGTCAATTGCACCGCGTCGACCTCGCCATCGATCCGCAGGATTTTCGCCCGCACGAGACCGGCTGCCTCCTCGAAGACGAACTCCTCCGCCGCATCGTCGGCCAGCGCCAATGCATAGGCCGTGCCGACATTGGGATGGCCGGCGAAGGGCACTTCGACGGTTGGCGTGAAGATGCGCACGTGGGCCGTGTGGGCCTCGTTCTTCGGGCGCAGCACGAAGGTCGTTTCGGAGTAATTGAATTCGCGGGCGATGGTCTGCATCTCTGCGTCCGTCAGGCGATCCGCATCGAGCACCACGGCCAGCGGATTGCCGCCGAAGCGGGTCCGGGTGAAGACGTCAAGCGTGTGATAGGTGAGTTTCATCGGGGGCCTCCGTCACCATTTTGGTAGCAAGTCCACCCTCACCCCTCAAGCGGCGCTGTACCTCGGCGTCATCCTGATTCAGAATGTGGTCCTCTGTTCTTTTCATCGGAGCGTCCGCATGCCCTTCCGTCCCGCGCGCCGCCATTTTCTTATCGGAGCGGGTGGCCTCGGCCTGTCATTCGCTTTGCCGCGGCTTTCGGCGATCGCGCAAGGCGCGCGTCCCATGACGGATGCGACCTTCCTGTTCTCCTGCGACGTGCATGCCTGCCTCGTCTCGGCCGATAGCCTGAGCCCGAACTGCGCGGCAGAGGGCAAGACGGATGCGGCGCTGCTGCGGCATGTGGCGGCGCTGAATTCGGTCGGCGATCTCACCTGGCCGGTCGCGATCGGCGGCAAGCCATCGGGTCTCGCCAGTGCCGGCACGCAGATTGCGCCGCCGCTCGGCCTCGTGCTCGGCGGCGACATGACGGATGATGGCGGCGGGCAGGTGAAGGTGCCGGGGGAGGGGCGGCAGCTGCAGCAATTCGCCAGCCGTTACCAGCAGGGCACAGGGCCCGACCGCGTGCACTATCCCGTCTATAACGGCCTCGGCAATCACGATCTCGACCAGGACGGCGTCGCGCCGCATATCGACTGGTACCGGCGCGAACTGCGCGACTATGTCGAGCTGAATCATCGCTCCACCGTGTTCTACAAGGCGCCCGTGCCGGCAGGAAATTACGATATCGATTCCGACAATTATTCCTGGGACTGGGGCGGCCTGCATCTCGTGCAGCTCCAGCGCTTCGGCGGCGACGACACGAAACATGCCATCAGCGGCCTTGCCTGGCTGAAGCAGGATCTTGCAGATGCCGCGGCCGACGGTCGCCCCGTCGTGCTGTTCCAGCACTATGGCTGGGACCAGTTCTCCACCGAGCATTGGGATCCCACGGCGAAGACGTTCGATCCGCACGGGGCCGGTCCTGCCCATTGGTGGACGGATGCGGAGCGTGCGGCCCTGCTCGATGTGCTCAAGGGCTACAATGTCATCGGTATCTTCCATGGCCATGAGCACCCGACTCCGATGATCTACAACGGCGCGGGCCATGACATCTTCAAGCCCGTCGCCGCCTTCCTCGGTGGTTTCGCACTGGTGCGCGTGACGGACGGTTTTCTGGATGTCGCGCTTGCGCAAGCCGATGAAACTTCTGGCGAAATCACCTTCACAAACGCCTTCAGCAAACGCCTCTCCGGCTGAGAAAATCCATGCCGGAAACGGCGTCCGCAAATTTCTGATTTACGTACATCAAAAATTCCTCTAAGGGTCTCGGCACGGAGGAGAGATGAGACCCACAGTCCATGACATTGCTGCGGAAGCGGGCGTGAGCCTTGCCACCGTCGATCGTGTCTTGAACGATCGGCCGGGTGTGCGCGGCGTCACCAAGGCCAAGGTCGAGGCGGCGATCGCATCACTCGGCTATGTGCGCGATGTCGCGGCGGCCAACCTCGCGAAGAGCCGTGTCTACCCGCTCGTCTTCATTCTGCCCGAGGGTGACAACCCCTTCATGCGCGGCCTGGAAGCGGAGGTGCGTCGCGCCGGCCTGCATTCCGCCATCGAGCGCACCCGCCTGTCCGTCGTGACGGTTCCGGCTTTCGATGCGGCAGCACTGGCGGACGCGATGGATGCAGCCATCGCCGAAGGCGTTTCAGGTATCGCCGCTGTTGCTGTCGATGCCCTCGAGGTTTTTGCCGCGATCGACCGTGCGCGGGAGGCGGGCGTTCCGGTCGTTACCCTGGTCTCCGACCTCTCTGGCTCGGGCCGCGATCATTTCATCGGTGTCGACAACATTGCTGCCGGCCGCACCGCCGGCAGCCTGATGGGCCGTTTCCTCGGTAATCGGCCGGGGCGGGTGGCCGTGCTCGCCGGCTCGATGCGCGTGCGCGACCATGGAGAGCGCCTCGAAGGTTTTCTCGCTGCCATGTCTGCCATGCCGAACGCTCGCGCCATCCTGCCCGTACTCGAAGGCCAGGACGATCCGGACCTGTCTTTCAAACTGATCGCCGATTGCCTCGCGGCCGTGCCCGACCTCGCCGGCATCTACAATCTCGGCGCCGGCAACCGTGGCCTGCTGAAGGCGCTCGCGGTGCGCGGCACGGGTCTTTGCGTGATCGTGCACGAGCTCACCGGCGAGACCCGTGGCGCGCTTGAAAGCGGGGTCATCGACGCCGTGCTCAACCAGGATGCCGGCCACGAGGTGCGCAGCGCCATTCGCGTGCTGCGCGCCAAGGCGGATGGCCTGTCGGTCAATGCCGCGCAGGAGCGCATCCGCCTCGACATCTTCATCAAGGACAACCTTCCGCCGGCTGGTCCGGACGAGGAATAGGAGAGCCACATGTATCTCGGGATCGACTTGGGCACGTCGGGCGTCAAGGCCATGCTCATCGATGGCGACCAGAATGTCATCGGCTCGGCGACCGGCAAGGAGGTCGCCACCGCGCGCCCGCATGCCGGCTGGTCCGAACAGGACCCGGCCGACTGGATCCGCGCGACGGAAGAAGCGATTGCCGGCCTGCGCGCCGCCCATCCGGCAGCCCTTGCGGCGGTGCGCGGCATCGGTCTTTCCGGCCATATGCATGGTGCGACCCTGCTCGATGCCGAGGACAAGGTGCTGCGTCCCTGCATCATGTGGAACGACACGCGCAGCCATCGCGAGGCGGCAAGCCTCGATGCCGATCCGCGCTTCCGCAAGATCACCGGCAACATCGTCTTTCCCGGCTTTACCGCGCCGAAACTTTCCTGGGTGAAGAACAACGAGCCGGATGTCTTCGCGAAAGTCCGCTGGGTCCTGCTGCCGAAGGACTTCTTGCGCGTCTGGCTGACCGGCGAGCATCTGTCGGAAATGTCGGATTCCGCCGGCACCTCCTGGCTCGATACCGGTGCCCGCAAATGGTCGGCCGACCTTCTCGCTGCGACGGATCTCGAAGACCGCCAGATGCCGGGGCTGGTTGAAGGCACGGATGCCGCCGGCATACTTCGTTCTGAGCTTGCTGCTCGGTGGGGCCTCGGCGAGGGCGTCGTCGTGGCTGGCGGGGCGGGCGACAATGCCGCCTCGGCCTGCGGCATGGGCACGGTGCGCGAGGGTGCGGCTTTCGTGTCGCTCGGCACGTCGGGCGTGCTGTTTGCCGCCAATGCTAGCTACCTGCCGAACCCGGAAAGTGCGGTCCATGCCTTCTGCCACGCACTGCCCGCCACCTGGCACCAGATGGGCGTCATTCTCTCCGCGACCGATGCCCTGAACTGGCATTCGCGCGTCACCGGCGCCTCCGCCGCCGACCTGACGAAAGAACTGGGCGAGACGCTGCAGGCGCCCTCCGGCATTACTTTCCTGCCCTATCTCTCCGGCGAGCGCACGCCGCACAATGATGCCGCGATCCGCGGCGCGTTCCTCGGGCTTGGCCATGAGAGCAGCCGCGTGGTGCTGACCCAGGCCGTGCTGGAGGGCGTGTCCTTCGCCATCCGCGACAGCCTCGAAGCCCTGAAATCCGCCGGCACCAGGCTTTCGCGCGTCACGGCGATCGGTGGTGGCTCGCGCTCGCGCTACTGGCTGAAATCCATTGCCACGGCGCTCGGCCTTCCCGTCGATCTTCCGGCGGATGGCGATTTCGGCGCGGCTTTCGGTGCCGCCCGCCTCGGCCTCATCGCGGCGACCGGCGCCGACCCCGTCGCGGTCTGCACGGCACCCAAAACGGCCGAGACCATCGATCCCGAGGCGGCGCTCGGCGCTGCCTATGAGGATGCCTATCAGCGCTACCGCCGGCTCTATCCGGCCATCCGCGCCGCCTACTGACCTTAAAACATTTCAAGAGGAGACATCATGGCTACCGGCTTTTTCGGCGATATCGCCAAGATCAAATATGAAGGTCCCGACAGCACCAATCCGCTGGCCTTCCGCCACTACAATCCCGACGAGATCGTCGCGGGAAAACGCATGGAAGATCACCTGCGCTTTGCCGTTGCCTATTGGCACACCTTCGTCTGGCCGGGCGGCGATCCCTTCGGCGGCCAGACCTTCGAGCGCCCGTGGTTCGAGGACTCGATGCAGGCGGCGAAGTTGAAGGCCGATGTCGCCTTCGAATTCTTCCAGCTGCTCGGCGTGCCCTTCTACTGCTTCCACGACGCGGATGTGCGCCCCGAGGGCAAGGACTTCGTCGAGAACACGAAGAACCTCAACGAGATCGTCGACTATTTCGCCAAGAAGCAGGCAGACACCGGCGTGAAGCTGCTCTGGGGCACGGCGAACCTCTTCTCCAACCGCCGCTATATGGGCGGTGCGGCGACCAATCCCGATCCCGACGTCTTTGCCTTTGCCGCCGCGACGGTGAAGACCTGCATGGACGCCACGCACCGCCTCGGCGGCGACAACTACGTGCTGTGGGGTGGCCGCGAGGGCTACGAGACGCTGCTCAACACCAATCTCGGCCAGGAGCTCGACCAGCTCGGCCGCTTCGTCAACATGGTTGTTGAATACAAGCACAAGATCGGCTTCAAGGGCGCGATCCTGATCGAGCCCAAGCCGCAGGAACCGACCAAGCACCAGTACGACTATGACGTCGCAACGGTCTTCGGCTTCCTCAAGAAGTACGGCCTGGAAAACGAGGTGAAGGTCAATATCGAGCAGGGCCATGCGATCCTGGCCGGCCATTCCTTCGAGCACGAGTTGGCGCTGGCCAATGCGCTCGGCATCTTCGGTTCCATCGACATGAACCGCAACGATTACCAGTCCGGCTGGGATACCGATCAGTTCCCCAACAACGTGCCGGAAATGGCGCTGGCCTTCTATCAGGTTCTTTCCGGCGGTGGCTTCACCACGGGCGGTACGAACTTCGATGCGAAGCTGCGCCGCCAGTCGATCGATCCGGAAGACCTGCTGATCGGTCACATCGGCGGCATGGATTGCTGCGCGCGCGGCGTGAAGGCCGCGGCGAAGATGATCGAGGACAAGGCCCTGTCCGGCCCGCTCGCGGATCGTTATGCCGGCTGGCAGTCCCCGGAAGCGAAGAACGTCCTTTCGGGTGGCTCGTCGCTGGAGGCACTGGAGGCCTATGTGCTGAACCACGGCGTTAATCCGAAGCCGCGCTCGGGCAAGCAGGAATTCCTGGAAAACGTGGTCAACCGCTACGTCTGATCCCTGCCGCTATCAGCTGAAGATCGAAGGGCGCCCTTGCGGCGCCCTTTGTTTTTGGAGCTGGAGAGTTTTGCCTCACGTAAGGTAAGTTTATCTTATGATTATATTTAAAGGTAATGATTTTAAATGATGTAGTTTATAGCAATACGTCCGCATTGCCGGATATTTTGATTCAAAATTATCGTTCGTCAATTTCGATACAAGTATTGTCGCCTTCGCTATAGTCTTTGTTTACTATCAAATGCAGAAAATCACGACAAACCGGAAGCCGGCCTCGTGATTCGGGACTTGGCGCCAGTTGCCCTCCGCAGCAAAGGAATTTTCGGATGTCGGCACACGATAGCAAGACCCAGCAGCTCAACGAACGTCTCCAGTTCGTCAATTTCGACACGGCCCAGCGCGCGGCGCTGAAGAATGCCCTGCCGACCATCTCCGCTTCGCTCGACGGCGCGCTCGATACCTTCTACGCAAAGGCCCGCGCGACGCCCGAGACGGCCCGGTTCTTTGCCAGCGAGGCGCATATCCAGAGCGCCAAGGGACGGCAGGTCAAACATTGGGAAGTGATCGGCTCGGCAACTTTTGACACACACTATGTTGATGCTGTCACCACGATCGGCAAGACCCATGCCCGCCTTGGTCTCGAGCCACGCTGGTATATCGGCGGCTATGCGCTGATCCTCGAGGCGATCGTCGAAAGTGTCATCGCCAAGCATCTCGAAGGGTTTCTCTACCGCAAGAAAGCGGCGGCGATTAGCGATGAAATCACCGCCATCGTGAAGGCTGCGCTGGTCGATATGGACTACGCGATCTCGGTCTATCTAGAGGCTCTTCAGGACGAACGTGAGAAAGCGGAGGCCGAGCGGCGGGTTCGCAACGCCGAGCAGCAGGAGGCGCTGAGCGCGCTCGACACCTCGCTCAACCGGCTTGCCGGCGGCGATCTCACCGCCTCCATCGCCCAGCCCCTCGCGCCGCAGTTCGAACGGCTGCGTTCCAATTTCAATGCCGCCATCGAGAAACTGGACGACACGCTCGGCTCCATCGTGACGGCGGCAGAAGATGCTGCCGGCAATTCCGGCGAACTGGTCAATGCCACCGACGACATGGCCAGGCGCACCGAGCAGCAGGCTGCGTCACTCGAAGAGACCGCGGCGGCCGTCGAGGAGATCACCACCATTTCCCGCGAGGCGGCGATCCGGGCAGAAGAAGCCCGCCGCGTCGTCGGTAGTGCGACGGAAGAGGCCAAGCGCTCCGGCCAGATCGTTGAACAGGCCGTCACCGCCATGGGGGCGATCCAGGAATCTTCGGGCAAGATCACCCAGATCATCGGCGTGATCGACCAAATCTCCTTCCAGACCAACCTTCTCGCGCTCAATGCCGGCGTCGAGGCGGCGCGGGCGGGCGAGGCCGGCAAGGGCTTTGCCGTCGTGGCGCAGGAGGTTCGCGAACTCGCCCAGAAATCAGCGGAAGCGGCCAAGGAGATCAAGTCGCTGATCGACAAGTCCTTCGAGGATGTGCAGCTCGGCGTATCCCTGGTCCACAAAACCGGCGAGGCGCTGCATCACATCGGCGAGCAGGTGGTGTTTATCAATGCGCATATCGACGCCATGAGCAATTCCGCCCGCGAACAGTCGGCCGGCATTTCCGAGATCAACACGGCGGTCGGCAGCATGGACCAGATGACCCAGCAGAATGCCGCGATGGTCGAGGAAACCAATGCGGCGACGCACAATCTGATGCAGATCAGCACGACGCTGAAGGGGCTGGCCGACCGGTTCACCGTCTCGGCGGCACGCGTGCAGCGCACGGCGAAGCTGGCGTATCGCCGCTACGGCTAAAAATGCTCTAGGTTTTTGTTTTTGCCGCATTATCCGACGCCGAAGCGACCTCGCTTCGGCTGGAAATGCTCTAGCGGCGCACGAAGCGCCGCGCCGGAGCCGATACAGAGTTGCGCACGATCAGGTCCGGCCGAAGCAGGATTTCCGTTTCGGCCGGTTCGTTGTTGGACAGCAGCTCGAAGAGCAGCGCCATGGCGCTCTTGCCGATGGCGGTGCGCGGCTGGCGGATCGTCGTCAGCGACGGCGTCATGAAGCTCGCCTGCGGCACGTCGTCGAAACCGGTCACGGAAAAATCGGTCGGGATATCATAGCCGCGCGCGCCAAGCCCGATCATCACGCCGATGGCGGTCTGGTCGTTGACGCACATGAAGGCGCTCGGCAGCGTGTCGCGCATGAAAAGCTGTTCAAGCGCAAGGCGGCCGCTTTCGATCGTTCCGTCGCCTTCCAGGATGATACGATCGCCGACCGGTACGCCGGCGGCATCCAGCCCGGCGTCATAGCCCTGCCGGCGGCGGCTATAGGCAAGCCGTGTGCGCGAATCACCGATGAAGGCGATCTTGCGGTGTCCCTCAGCGATCAGAAGATCAACGGCCTTGCGCGCACCCTCGATATCGTCGACGCCGACATAGGGGATGCCGCCATTATAGACCGGCTCGAAAACGCCGACGCTGGGCGGTAGGCGCGCGGTCATGCTCTGGTGGCCGAAGGGCAGGATGCCGGTGAACAGGATGAGGCCGGCCGCCTGGTTGGAATTGAGGAATTTCAGATATTCCAGCCCGCGCTGCGGATCGTTCTGCGTGTGGCCGATAAGGATGCCGTAGCCATGCGCGCGTGCCTCGTTTTCCAGGCCGACGAGGATGTTGGAGAAGTTGGGATCGCCGATATCGGGGGCGACGACCAGAATCATGTTCGAGCGACCGAGCCTCAGGCTGCGCGCCATGGCATTGGTCGTGTAGCCGGTGATGGCGATTGCCTGATTGACCTTCAGCCGCGTCGAGTTCGCCACTTTTTCGGGCGTGTGGATGGCCCGCGATACGGTCGCGATCGACACCTGCGCGATGCGCGCGACGTCCTCGATCGTGGCGGGGCTGGATGACGACAAACTGGCTCTCACTCGGCGGTGCAATACCAGTCTGGCGATCTGGGATTGCTGAAATCAAACGAAGTGCGGGGACACTACACAGACTGGACCGGCGGTCAAACGGCGCTTGCTGAAAATTCCTGATATCCCATGATGTAAACCTTTACATAGATCGTGTAAAGGTTTACATCATGCTCAAGCGGTCGAGGAGCCGCAGGGAGGAAATCGATGAATCCGGACGCTGCAGACGGGGCTCCCGTCGTTCTTTCCGCGCGCCGTATCAGCAAGTCGTTCAACGGCGTGCAGGTCCTGTTCAGCGTCAATTTCGAGCTTCGCGCCGGCGAAATCCATGCGCTGATGGGCGAGAATGGCGCGGGCAAGTCGACGCTGGTGAAAATCCTCTCGGGCTTCGAGCAGCCGACCTCGGGCGAGATCCTGCTGGACGGCAAGTCCGTCAAGTTGCCGCCGAACGGCCAGGCCGAGCATCTCGGCATCGTCATCATCCACCAGGAATTCAACCTTGCTGAGCACCTGACCGTCACCGAGAGCCTGTTCCTCGGTCGTGAGGTCACGCGTTTCGGCGTGCTCGACCGCAAATTCATGCGCGCCGAAACGCGCCGCGTTCTCGACCAGCTCGGTTCGCATGTCGATGAAAATGCGATGATCAGTTCGCTCTCCATCGCCGACAAGCAGATGGTGGAGATCGCCAAGGCGATCAGCCGCGATGCGCGCATAATCTTCATGGACGAGCCGACCGCTGTGCTCTCCCGCGAAGAAACCAACTACCTCTTCCGCCAGGTGCGCAAGCTGCGCGAAAACGGCACGTCCTTCGTCTTCGTCTCGCACAAGCTGGACGAGGTGATGGAGCTGACCGACCGCGTCACCGTGCTGCGCGACGGGCAATGGGTAAAGACCGCGCCGACCAGCATTCTCGACGGTGAATCCATCGCACAGCTGATGGTCGGTCGTGAGTTGTCGAGCCTCTATCCCGGCAAGCAGGAGCCGAGCATCGATGAAGAGGTGACGCTCGCCGTCGCCGGGCTGACGACGCATTATGTGCAGGATGCGAGCTTCGAGGTGCGCAAGGGCGAAATCCTCGGCTTTTCCGGCCTGATCGGTTCGGGCCGCACGGAGTTGATGGAAGCGGTCGCGGGCCTGCGTTCTCGCGCATCGGGCGAGGTCACGGTGCGCGGTGAAAGTGTGCCGGCCGGCGACGTGCATGCCGCCAACCGCGTCGGCATCGCCTATATGACCAAGGACCGCAAGCACAAGGGACTGCTGCTCAATTCGCGCATGACAGCGAACCTCACGCTGCAATCGCTCGGCAAACACGGCCAGTACGGTTATCTCAGCCCGAAAAGCGAGGCCGAGTCGCTGGAGCGCGCGCGCCGGCGCTTCGATATCCGCGTGCGGGACGGCCGTGTCGTCGCTGGCCGCATGTCGGGCGGCAACCAGCAGAAACTGCTGCTCGCCAAGGTCATGGAGACCGAACCCGACGTCATCATCATCGACGAGCCGACGCGCGGCATCGATGTCGGCACCAAGCAGCAGATCTACCATTTCATCTCGGCGCTCGCCCGCGACGGCAAATCGATCATCGTCGTCTCCTCGGAGATGCCGGAGATCATCGGCCTGTGCACTCGCGTCGCCGTGATGCGCGAAGGGCGGATCGTCGGCATTCTCGAAGGCGAGGAAATCTCCGAACAGGAGATCATGCGCTATTCGGCAGGCCTGAAGAAAAAGACCGCTGCCTGAGCCCATCGGCCGGCAGCATAAGAACAACGCATTCACGTCGGGGACGAACATGACGGCAAGCGAAGACGCGGTCGAAAGCAAGGGCAGGGGCCGCAGTTGGCGGGATGTCGATCTGAGAGCCGTCGCGCCCTTTGCGGCGCTGGCGCTGCTTCTCATCGTCGGCGCACTGGTGAACCCCAATTTCATCGGCATCACCAATCTGGCGAACGTGGCAACACGCAGCGCCTTCATCGCCATCGTCGCGGTCGGCGCCACCTTCGTCATCTCGTCGGGCGATCTTGACCTGTCCGTCGGCTCGATGGTCGCCTTCGTCGCCTCGATCATGATCCTCTTCATGAATTCCGGCGCCATTGCCGATCCTTCGCTCATGCTGACGGCGGCCATTGCGCTGACGATCGTCATCGGCGCCGGCTGCGGGCTGCTGAATGGTCTCATCACCACGGTCGGCAAGATCGAGCCGTTCATCGCCACGCTCGGCACGATGGGCATCTATCGCGGCCTGACCACCTGGCTTTCCCAGGGCGGCGCGATCACGTTGCGCGAGCCGGAATTGCAGACGCTCTATCGCCCGGCCTATTTCGGCACCCTGTTCGGCGTGCCGATCCCGATTGTCGTCATTTTCGCCGTCACCATCGTCGCCGCCTTCGTTCTCTATCGCACGCGCTACGGCCGCCATGTCGTCGCGGTCGGCTCGAACAGTGATGTCGCGCGCTATTCCGGCATTCCGGTCAACCGCGTGCGCACCATCGCCTTCGTCATCCAGGGCCTGTGCGTCGCCATCGCCGTGCTGCTTTATGTGCCGCGCCTCGGCTCCACTTCGGCCACCACCGGCATTCTCTGGGAGTTGCAGGCGATCACCGCGGTCGTCGTCGGCGGCACGGCGCTGAAGGGCGGGGCGGGCCGCGTCTGGGGCACGATCTGCGGCGCCTTCATTCTCGAATTGGTAGGCAACATCATGCTGCTATCCAACTTCATCAGCGAATACCTGATCGGGGCCATCCAGGGCGCGATCATCATTATTGCGATGCTCGTCCAGCGCTCGCTGGTGCGGAAGTCGTAAAGCCAAGCGGGTCCGGCTCCGTGTAAGGGGTCGGATCTGCGAGGGGAATAGCCGGGTTTTACGGGTCGCCCGGCCACGAAGCGAGACCTGATTTTGGGAGGAAACTCATGCGCAAGAAACTACTCGGCCTGACGGTTGCGGCATTCTCCGTCGTTGCCGGCTTTGCCCACGCACAGGAAGAGAAGAAGGTGACGATCGGCGTCTCCATCCCGGCCGCTAGCCATGGCTGGACGGCGGGCGTGATCTATCATGCCGAGCGCGTCGCCAAGCAGCTGATGGCAAGCCATCCGGGCCTCAACGTTATCGTCAAGACCTCGCCGGATCCGGCAAGTCAGGCGAATGCCGTGCAGGACCTTGCAACGCAGGGCATCGACGCACTCGTCATCCTGCCGACCGATCCGGATCCGCTGGTCAACGCCATCAAGGAAATCAAGGACAAGGGTACGTTCGTCTCGCTCGTCGACCGCGCACCGAGCGTCAACGACAATTCCGTGCGTGACCTCTATGTCGCCGGCAACAACTTCGCGCTTGGCCAGACGGCCGGCGAATACATCAAGACCACGACGCCGGAAGCCGAGGTCGTCGTTATCCGCGGCATGCCGATCCCGATCGACCAGGAACGCCAGAACGGCTTCGACAAGGGTATCGAAGGCTCCGGCGTCAAGGTTCTCGACCGCCAGTACGGCAACTGGAACCGCGACGACGCCTTCAAGGTCATGCAGGACTACCTGACCAAGTACCAGAAGATCGACGTCGTATGGTGCCAGGACGACGACATGGCCGTCGGCGTTCTCCAGGCCATCGAACAGGCCGGCCGTACGGACATCCAGTATGTCGTCGCCGGTGCCGGCTCGAAGGACATGATCAAGAAGGTCATGGACGGCGACAAGATGATCCCGGTCGACGTGCTCTATCCGCCGGCAATGGTCGGCACCGCGCTCGAAATGACCGCCGCCAACTTCTATGGCCAGGTTCCGGTCCGCGGCGTCTACACGATCGACGCCACGCTGGTGACGAAGGACAACGCGAAGGACTTCTACTTCCCGGATTCCCCGTTCTGATCTGACGACATCAAGGCCGCCCGGGACATGATGACCCGGGCGGTTCGCCATGACCATGCCCCCCACCCACCGCCGTCATCCTCGGGCTTGAACCGGGGATTCATGCCGCGGGTAGGGGCGTGGATGGTCGGGTCAAGCCCGACCATGACGAAGGAGAAGTGGGAACGCTGCCTCTTCATTCAATTCCATTTTACCGAATTTGACATTGCTCGCCCCACCAAAGGCCGCTAGCTTTCACGCGTTGCGGTACGTACCGCAAAAATATCCGAGACTGGCCGCGAGGATGGCCGTTTCCATGGGAGGACGTCACACATGAAGACGATCAAGGGCCCGGCCCTGTTTCTTGCACAGTTCGCGGGCGATGCCGCGCCGTTCAATTCCTGGGAGTCGATTACCAAATGGGCCGCCGATATCGGCTACAGGGGCGTGCAGGTCCCAAGCTGGGATGCGCGCTTCATCGACCTGAAGAAAGCCGCGGAATCCAAGACCTATTGCGATGAATTCGCCGGCAAGGCGCGTGAAAACGGCGTCGAGGTTACCGAACTCTCGACCCACCTTCAGGGTCAGCTCGTCGCCGTGCATCCCGCCTATGACGAGGCCTTCAACGGCTTTGCGGCGCCCGAAGTGCGCGGCAATCCGAAGGCGCGGCAGGAATGGGCCGTGGAACAGGTGAAGATGGCGCTGACCGCCTCCAGGCATCTGGGCCTCGATGCCATGGCAAGCTTCTCCGGTGCGCTCGCCTGGCCCTTCGTCTATCCTTGGCCGCAGCGGCCGGCCGGCCTCGTTGAGACTGCTTTCGATGAGCTTGCCAAGCGCTGGAAGCCGATCCTCGACCATGCCGAGGAGAACGGCGTCGATATCTGCTACGAAATCCATCCGGGTGAGGACCTGCACGACGGCATCACCTACGAGATGTTCCTGGAGCGCACCGGCAACCATGCCCGCGCCTGCATGCTCTACGATCCCTCGCACTATGTCCTCCAGTGCCTAGACTATCTCGACAATATCGACATCTACAAGGACCGCATCCGCATGTTCCATGTGAAGGATGCCGAGTTCAACCCGACGGGCCGGCAGGGCGTCTATGGCGGCTATCAGGGCTGGGTGAACCGCGCGGGCCGCTTCCGTTCGCTGGGCGACGGCCAGGTCGATTTCGGCGCCGTCTTCTCCAAGATGGCCGCCAACGACTTTGCCGGCTGGGCTGTGGTCGAATGGGAATGCGCGCTGAAGCACCCGGAAGACGGCGCCCGCGAGGGTGCGGAGTTCGTCAAGGCGCACATCATCCGCGTGACGGAAAAGGCGTTCGACGATTTTGCCGATGCCGGCACGGATGACGCCGCCAATCGGCGCATGCTTGGGCTCTAGGGAGGAATATCAATGGCAATCGAAGGAAGCGCAAGCGAAACGCGGGAACGGCGGATCCGGCTCGGCATGGTCGGCGGCGGCTCCGGCGCCTTCATCGGCGCGGTGCACCGCATCGCCGCCCGTCTCGACGATCACTATGAGCTCGTCGCAGGCGCGCTCTCGTCCTCGCCGGAAAAGGCCGAGCAGTCGGCGCGTGAACTCGGGCTCGATCCGTCGCGCAGCTATGGCAGCTTCAAGGAAATGGCGATCCGCGAGGCCAAGCTGAAGAACGGCATCGAGGCCGTGGCGATCGTAACGCCGAACCATGTGCATTACGAGGCCGCCAAGGAGTTCCTGAAACGCGGCATCCATGTCATCTGCGACAAGCCGCTGACCTCGACGTTGCCGGATGCACGCAAGCTGAAGAAGCTCGCCGAGGAAAGCGATGCGCTCTTCGTTTTGACGCACAACTACACCGGCTATCCCATGGTCCGGCAGGCGCGCGAGATGGTCGCCAATGGCGAGCTCGGCACGATCCGTCTCGTGCAGATGGAATATCCGCAGGACTGGCTGACGGAAGATATCGAGTCGAGCGGCCAGAAACAGGCCGCTTGGCGGACGGATCCCAGCAAGTCGGGCGCGGGCGGATCCACCGGCGACATCGGCACGCATGCCTACAATCTCGGTTGCTTCGTCTCGGGTCTGGAACTGGAAGAGCTGTCGGCCGATCTCGACAGCTTCGTGCCGGGTCGCAAGCTCGATGACAACGCTCATGTTATGATGCGCTTCAAGGAGAAGGACGGCGCGCGCGCCAAGGGCATGCTCTGGTGCAGCCAGGTCGCGCCCGGCCATGAGAACGGTCTCAAGGTGCGCGTCTATGGCACCAAGGGTGGCCTCGAATGGGTGCAGGCCGATCCGAACTATCTCTGGTACACGCCCTTCGGCGAGCCGAAGCGCCTGATCACCCGCAACGGTGCCGGCTCGGGCGCTGCTGCCGCCCGTGTCAGCCGCGTGCCCTCGGGCCATCCGGAAGGCTATCTCGAAGGCTTTGCCAATATCTATTCGGAAGCCGCACGCGCCATCTATGCCAAGCGCAACGGTGCGAAGGCCGATCCGGCGATTGTCTATCCGACGGTCGATGATGGCCTCAAGGGCATGCTCTTCGTGGACGCCTGTGTGCAGTCGTCGAAGAAGAACGGCGCCTGGGTCAAGGTCTGAGGCACTCAGAACATCGGCCGTCGCTCAAAGCGGCGGCCGAACTACTCGAAAATACTGCCGAGGCGGAGCACCAGCTTCTTGTCGAAGAGGTGGCCGCGATCGAACATCCAGTTGAGCGCATCGCGTGTCGTCCAGGCGCGCTTGTAGGGACGGGCGCTTGTCAGGGCCTCGAAGACGTCACAGACGGTGGCAACGCGGATTTCCTGGCTCAGCTGGTCCGCCTTCAGACCAAGCGGATAACCGCTGCCGTCGAGTACTTCATGATGAAACCGCGTAATGTCGAGCGTCAATGGCGACATGGTGCCGAGGTCTTTCAGCAGCCGGTAGCCGATTTCGGGGTGGCCGCGCACGAGGTTCTTCTCTGCGGCCTCCAATTGACCGGTTTTGTTGAGAATGGCGTTCGGCACCATCAGTTTGCCGACATCATGCAGAAGCCCGGCGACGCCGAGTTCGCGGACTGTTGCGTCCTCATAGTCGAGCAGCCGCGCAAGGCGCATCATCAATGCGCTGACGGCGAGCGAATGCACATAGGTGCCTTCGTCCTTGGACTTCAGGCGCGTGACCTTCAGAAAGATTTCCGGGGAGGCATCGATGCGGTCGGAAATCTCGTCGGCGAGTGGTCCCAGTGTCTCGACCTGCAGATCGCCTGAGCGGACGGCGGCAAAACTGTCGCGCAGCATGCTGGCGCCCTGGGCAACGGTCTCCTGCGTGCGTTTTTGCTCTTCCACTGCAAGGGTGGCATCCGCATCGATGTTGATCGTGCTGCGTTGCGGGTTTATTAGGGCGTAGGCGGCGGAAGTGGCAAGAATAGCGCGCACCGTTTCATCGGTTTGCACGAGAAAACGCCGGTGAGAAAACTCGGCATTCGGGCATTCCACCGATTCGATGAACATGCCTTTACGCACGAGATGCTTGGGAATTCTCCGTACCACGTTTAAGTCCTCGTCCCACCGATGGATATTTTGCAGGAATAAAACCTAACCTTTGTTTAAGCATCGTCTGTTTTGCCGCATTTCTTTTGATCACGTGCAAACTGCCGACAACGACGGCAGGGCATTGATTTTTGCCACTCAGCCCCTTACTGCAACGTTGCAGTTAGCGCGTGAATTTCCCGATCGAGACCCGAGAGACGCACCATGATGGACCCCAAGACCCTTTCCGACCGGTTTCCCGGCGATTTCGTGTTTGGCGTGGCCACCGCCGCCTTCCAGATCGAGGGGGCATCGAAACTGGATGGCCGCAAGCCGTCGATCTGGGATGCCTTCTCCAACATGCCGGGCCGGGTCTATGGCCGGCACAATGGGGATGTGGCCTGCGATCACTACAATCGCCTCGATGAAGATCTCGACCTCATAAAGTCGCTCGGCGTCGAGGCCTATCGGTTCTCGATCGCCTGGCCGCGCATCATCCCCGAGGGCACCGGGCCTGTGAACGAAAAAGGGCTGGATTTCTACGACCGGCTCGTCGATGGCCTCAAGGCGCGCGGCATCAAGGCCTTCGCGACGCTTTACCACTGGGACCTGCCGCTGATGCTGGCCGGTGACGGCGGCTGGACGGCGCGGCAAACGGCCTATGCCTTCCAGCGTTATGCCAAGACGGTCACTGCCCGGCTCGGCGACCGGCTGGATGCCGTGGCGACCTTCAACGAGCCCTGGTGCTCCGTCTGGCTAAGCCACCTCTACGGCATCCATGCACCGGGCGAGCGCAGCATGGATGCGGCCTTGCATGCGCTGCATTTCACCAATCTCGCGCATGGCCTCGGCGTTGCGGCCATTCGCTCCGAGCGGCCGGATCTGCCCGTCGGCCTCGTGCTGAATGCGCATTCCGTCTATGCCGGCAGCGACAGCGCGGCCGATCAGGACGCTGCCGCCCGTGCTTTCGATTTCCACAACGGGGTGTTTTTTGGGCCGGTCTTCAAGGGGGAATACCCCGAACGCTTCCTTTCGGCGCTCGGTCACCGCATGCCGGAGATCGAGCCAGGCGACATGGAGACGATCGCCCAGCCGCTCGACTGGTGGGGCCTGAACTACTATACGCCGATGCGTGTGGCACACGATCCCGCCGAAGGCGTGGATTTTCCGGCAATGCAGCCTGCGCCGCCGGTTGTGGATATCAAGACGGATATTGGCTGGGAGGTTTTTGCACCCGCGCTCGGCGATCTCATCCGCAAGCTCAACGCGGACTACACGCTGCCCGATTGCTACATCACGGAAAACGGCGCCTGCTACAATATGGGCATTGAGGGCGGCGTGGTCGACGACCAGCCGCGCCTCGACTACATCGCCGACCATCTCGGCATCACGGCGGACCTGATCGGCGAGGGCTATCCCATGCGCGGCTACTTCGCGTGGAGCCTCATGGACAATTTCGAATGGGCGGAAGGCTACAGGATGCGCTTCGGCATCGTGCATGTCGACTACGACACGCAGGTACGCACGGTGAAGAAGAGCGGCCATTGGTATGGTGAACTCGCCGCCCTTTTCCCGAAGGGAAATCACAAGCTGGCTGAATAGGCGGTGCCCAAGACCGCTTGTATTGGCATGAAAGCCGTAAAGGATTCATAACGCTTCTGCCGCATCATCCTCTTCTGGTCGGAGAACCTGATGCGGCGGCTTGCGCACCATCTTTCTGGCATGCTCGGCGCCCGGCGGCTCGCAGTCGTTCTTGGCGTGCTCGGCGCGTTCGCGGTCGTCGTCAGCCTTGCCACCGTGCTGGTCATGATGGCATTGGGTTTCCTCGCCAACCGGGCAAACGAACTGGACGAGGAGCGCACGCGCCAGACCGTGTTCGGCGCTCTCTCCTCCATGCGCAACGCCATCGTGACCACCGCACGGGATTACTCCGTCTGGGACGACGCAGTCGAGGGCGTCTACGGCACGCCCGACATGCCATGGCTCGTCACCAATTTCGGCCTTGCCACCGAAGGCGGGCCGCTGTTCGATACCGTCTTCCTCGTCGATGAGACGGGCGGCACGATGCTGGCCTATCGTAATGGCGAACCCTTCGACATGGATGCCGGAACGTTCGGCGGGGCGGCTTTCGAGGCCATGCGTCGGGAGGTGGTGGAAGCGGGACTAACGCCGGGCAAGGAACTCGGTGCTTTCCTTCGCACATCGAAAGGCCCTGCTGTCGCCGCCATTTCCGCCATTCGGCCCGCCTCCGAAGCCGCCGAGGTACCGGAACATGGCCTGCGCACGCTGTTCATCTTGCGGCACCTGACGCCCGCCCGTATCTCGAAGATATCGGAAAATTTCCTCGTATCCGGTCTTATCCTCACGGAGAGTGCGCCGGCTGTCGGTGAAGCCGTCGCCCTCAATGCCCCAGACGGGCAACCGCTCGGTTACCTCTCCTGGACACCGGAAGCGCCTGGCGACAAGAGCTATGACAAGGTTCGCCCGCTCGTGCTTCTGGCGCTTGCCGTCGTGGTTGTCTTCTTCGCGCTGCTGGTGCTGACAGGGGCGATCTTCGCAGTCCGGCTCAAGGCGGATGAGAACAGCGCACGCATGCAGGCGCTGACCGACCGGCTGAGCGGACTTCGCAACCGTACCGGCCTCTATCTCGGCCTCGATGAGCTGAACGCGCGCGCTATCGCCGAAACGCGTGACGTCCTGATGCTCTATCTCGACCTCGATGGTTTCAAGGACG
Organism: Shinella curvata; assembly: GCF_022899935.1. Taxonomy (GTDB): domain Bacteria; phylum Pseudomonadota; class Alphaproteobacteria; order Rhizobiales; family Rhizobiaceae; genus Shinella; species Shinella curvata. The sequence goes on along the minus strand of NZ_JALJCJ010000005.1, from coordinate 403,026 downwards.
TCAATGACTTCTATGGCCATGCGGTCGGCGACCGGCTTATTCGCGGCGTTTCGGCCGGCCTGTCCCGTCTCGTGCCTGATGACGCCATGCTCGCCCGCATCGGTGGCGATGAATTCGCCATCGTGTTCCTTGCCGGCGCTGACGGTGTCGAAACGGAATGTTTGACGCGCGCGCTTCTCGATTTTTTTACCGAACCCTTCGTTATCGGCGAGCGCGTCGCCATTGTCGGCGCAAGTATCGGAATTGCTGTTTCGCACCGGGGCGTGGTTGCCGGCGAAGAGCTGCTCAGGCGCGCCGATGTCGCCATGTATCGCGCCAAACATGCCGGCCGCGGCCGCGCCATGCATTATGAAGCCTTGATGGATGACGACCGCGACCTGCGGCGCGAAATGGAGGAGGCGCTCAGGGCGGCGGTGGCGCGCGGCGAGATCGATGTGGTCTATCAGCCGATCGTCCGCGCCCGTGGGCGGGATATTTGCGGCGTCGAGGCACTGGCCCGCTGGACGCGCGATGGCCAGCCCGTGCCGCCGGATGTCTTCATTCCGCTGGCGGAGGCGACGGGCATCATCGATGCGCTCGGCCCGCTCATTCTGAAACGGGCCTGCGAGGCGGCGCGGCAATGGCCGGATCTCGGCATTTCGATCAATGTCTCGCCGGCGCAGTTCCGCAACCCCTATTTTCCGGATCAGGCCCTCGCGATCATCTCGGAAGCCGGCATCGATCCCGCGCGTATCACGCTCGAAATCACCGAAGGCTACTTCATCCAGAATCCTGGCCGGGCGAAGCTTGTCATGGACCGTTTGAAGGCGGGCGGCGTGCGCATCGCGCTCGACGATTTCGGCGCCGGCTTCTCGTCGATCGGTTATCTCATCCGCTTCGGTTTCGATCGCATGAAGATCGATCGTTCGCTCACCATGGCCGGGCAGCAATCGATCAAGGGCGGCGCGATGCTGCAGGCGACGGTGGCGCTCGCCGCATCCTTCGACATGCCCGTCACGGCCGAGGGCGTGGAGACAGCCGAGCAGGCGGCCTTCCTGCATCTATGCGGATGCGACCAGCTCCAAGGCTATTTCTACGGCCGGCCGATGAGCGAAAAGGCGATCTGCGACCTCATCGCCCCGCCGGCTGCTTCCCAAAGCATCGCCGGCTGATTATTTGCCGAGGTGGCGTTCGCCGCGCTGTTTTGCCAGGTCCATCTGCTTCTGCCGCTGGCGAAAGCGCATGCGATCTTCTTCGCTGCGGGTTGCATGGCAATGCGCGCAGGATACGCCCGCCTCGTAGAGCGGGGACGCGATCTCTTCCGCCGTCAGCGGGTGGCGGCAGGCACGGCAGAGCTTGAGATCGCCTTCTTCAAGGCCATGCAGCACGGAGACGCGTTCGTCGAAGACGAAGCAGGCGCCTTCCCAGAGGCTGTCCTCCGGCGGCACCTCCTCGAGGTACTTCAGGATTCCGCCCTTGAGGTGATAGACCTCCTCGAAACCTTCTTCCTTCATGAACGCCGTCGCCTTTTCGCAGCGGATGCCACCGGTGCAGTACATGGCGATCTTCGGCTTGTTGTGCAGGCCGGTATTGTTGCGCACCCAGTCCGGAAACTCGCGGAAGGTCTTGGTGTTCGGATCGACCGCACCCTTGAAGATGCCGATCGCCGTCTCGTAGTCGTTGCGCGTATCGATGACGATCGTGTCGGGATCGGAGATCAGCGCGTTCCAGTCCTGCGGATCGACATAGGTGCCGACGGAGCGCGTGGGGTCGATATCCTCGACGCCCATCGTGACGATCTCCTTCTTGAGCCGCACCTTCATGCGCAGGAAAGGCATGGCGCTGGCATGGCTTTCCTTGTGCTCCAGGCCGGCGAATTCCGGCTGGCTGCGCAGGAAGGAAAGCACGGCGCGGATGCCGGCGGCCGGGCCGGCGATCGTGCCGTTGATGCCCTCATGGGCGAGCAGCAGCGTGCCGCGCACGCCGTTTTCCTCGCAGAGCGCCTGCAAGGGGTCACGCAGTTCCGCAAAGCGCTGAACCGAGACGAAATGGTAGAGCGCGGCAACCAGAAAGCCGTCATTCGCCGCCGGCGAAGAAATCTCGTGTGCGATGTCTGTCATGGGGTGGCCACATACAGCTTTCGCGCTTTTCAGGCAATGCGGCGCAAAAGCACGCTACCTCTACGCCAGCTGGTGCAGCCGTGCGCTGTCGCTGGTGCCAAGCGCCATCGACTGGTTGGAATATTGGCTTTCGCCTGTGACCTCGCGGCCGACCCAATTTGGCAGTTCTGGATCGTCGTGAATGGAGGTCAGCTCCACTTCCGCAATCACCAGGCCGCGATGGGCGCCGCTGTAGACATCGACCTCCCAGACATAGCCTTCGTGCGGCACCTTGTAGCGCACCTTCTCGATGATCGTGCCGACGGCGTGCCGCAGCATATCCTCGGCTTCATCGCGGTCGATCTCGACCTCATACTCGTCGCGAACCAGCGCGGTATGGCCGACTTTGATGGTGAGGCGGGCGCGCCCGTCGCCATAGATACGGACGCGAAGCGACCGATCGTCCTGGGCCACGATATAGGCTTGCCTTATGGCGACGCCTTCGTTTGCGAAGGTGCGCCATCGCTGGCCCGACACCAGGAACTTACGCTCGATCTCTTTAGCCATAGGCTCGCTTTCGCTGTCTCTGAGATGGGCTTGGGCGAGGGGCAGACTACACGATACGTGTGTCATGACAAGTCCATGAATCAGGCTTAAGCCTCGACACAAGGTCGCAGACGCGCTATGTCGAGCGAAATTCAATCGTTTTAAAAGGTCCGTGCCATGAGCGAGAAGAACGCCAAGCTCCTTTCCGTCCTGAAGCTGCAGCCAGTGGTGCCGGTGCTGGTCATCGACGACCTCAAGACGGCCGTGCCGCTTGCGCGGGCACTGGTGGCCGGTGGCCTCAAGGCGATCGAAATCACGCTGCGCACGCCCGCGGCTCTCGAAGCGATCCGCGCGGTTGCCAATGAAGTCGAGGGCGCCGTCGCCGGTGCCGGTACGATCCTCAATGCCGCACAGTTCGAAGCTGCCGTCGAGGCAGGCTCGCAGTTCATCGTCAGCCCAGGCACGACGCAGGAGCTGATCGATGCCGCCGCCGATTCCGACATCCCGTTGCTGCCGGGCGCGGCCACCGCGAGCGAAGTCATGGGCCTGCGCGAAGAGGGGTATCAGGTGCTAAAGTTCTTCCCGGCCGAACAGGCTGGTGGGGCCGCCTACCTGAAGTCGCTGTCTTCGCCGCTCGCCGGCACGCTGTTCTGCCCGACCGGCGGTATTTCGCTGTCGAATGCCCGCGACTATCTCTCGCTGCCGAACGTTGTCTGCGTCGGCGGCTCCTGGGTTGCGCCCAAGGACCTCGTCGCCAAGGGCGATTGGGCGGGCATCGAGAAGCTCGCTGCCGAAGCAGCTGCCCTCAAGGGCTGAGCAAGGTTCAGCGGATTTGTAGACGGGCGGCCTCTGGTCGCCCGTTATGCGTTTGTAATCAGGCGCGCGCATTCCTATCTTGCCCTTGCATTAGGCCCCGGTGCTGGGACGAGAGAAACGGAGACGCTCCCTATGTTTGACGCCAAGAAGTTGCTTGACCAGTTCCTCGGTTCACAGGTGCCCGGCGCCGGAGGATCCGTGCGCGACCGTGCCGGTCAGGTCACCCAGCTCGCCAAGGACAATCCGCTTGCCTCGATCGCCATTGCCGGCGTGCTGCTGGGCACGGGCACCGGCCGCCAGGTTGCCGGGTCGGCGCTGAAGCTCGGTAGTCTCGCGGCGATCGCCGGCCTCGGCTACCAGGCCTACAAGAATTACAAGGCCGGGCAGGATCCGGTCGACACGACGCAGGCCGGCACACCCGAGCTTCTGCCTCCGCCGACCGATTCCGGTTTCCACCCCGAAGCCGTCAGCACGGATTTCGCGCTCATCCTCGTGCGCGCCATGATTGCTGCCTCGCGCGCCGATGGTCATATCGACGATGCCGAGCGTGCGCGCATCATGGACAAGCTCAAGGTTTCCGGCCTTGGCGCGGATGCCGCGCAGTTCCTGGAAGACGAGCTTGCCAATCCGATCGACCTCGACGCTATCGTTGCTGCGGCCTCGACAGAAGAACAGCGCGTCGAACTCTACACGGCATCGCGCCTTGCCATCGAGCCGAAGACGCGCGCCGAGCGTGGCTATCTCGATCTGCTCGCCGGGCGCCTTGGTCTTGCCGACGCGCTGGTCGATCATATCGAGGCAACGGTTTCCGCCGCCACGGTCTGAGCATTCGGGGAGCGGCCGAACGCCGCTCCCCGCTTTCCACATTGCTTCGCGCCGTGCGCTGTTCTATCCCTTCGGCAAGACCGAAGGAGGATTTTTCATGCGCGATCTCACGGATTGGAAAGGGTGCCCGCCGCCGGCACCCGTGGTGCTCGAAGGGCGCTATGTGCGCCTGGAGCCCTATGATCGTGCAAAACACCTTCAGCCTCTCTGGGATACCTTTGGCGGTATGCAGATCAATCCGCTGCTGCGCTATTTCGCCCAGGCTGATTTCACCGGCATCGAGGGTTTCGATGCATGGTCGGAAGCCGTCATCAAATCGGGCTGGGTGCGGGAAGTGATCGTAGACAAGGCGAGCGGCAAGCCTGTCGGCATGGCGCATTACATGCGGCCGGATCCGGCAAACGGCGTCGTCGAAATCGGTGGCATTGCCCATGGCGGGGGCATGTCGCGCTCGCCGCTTTCCACCGAGGCGCAGTACCTGCTTGCCAAGCACGTCTTCGAGGACCTCGGTTACCGTCGCTATGAATGGAAATGCCACAACGGGAACGAGCCGAGCAAGCGCACGGCTGCCCGCTTGGGCTTCAGCTTCGAGGGGGTTTTCCGCCAGCACATGCTTTCCAAGGGGGAGAACCGCGATACCGCATGGTTCTCGATCATCGATGGCGAGTGGCCCATCGTCGCCAAGGCGTTCGACGCCTGGCTGTCGCCCGATAATTTCGACGCCGACGGACAGCAGAAGCGCAAGCTGGAAGACATCCGCGCCGAGATCACCAAGGCGGACGCGACATGAGCGAGGAAAGCAAGGGAAAGTCTGCCGCGCTTGCGGCACTGGTCATTCTCATCGGCACGGGCGTGGTGTTCTACTTCCTGCCGCGCGTCATGATCGCGATCGGCGGCTTCTCGCCGTGGCTTGCCGGTCTGTTCGGCGCGTTGCTGGTGCTCGGTTTCTTCCTGCTGTTCTGGCTGCGTGCCCGCTACCAGCGCAACCGCGGCAACTAGATCTGCAGCGAAGCGCCGAGCAGCAATAGCCCCAGGACCATGACCATCAGTGCACCGCCGATCTCGATGGCGGTGCCGACGCGGGCGGCGGCCGAGCCGTTGCCGGCAAAGCGCAGAGCCGCCCCCTTCGCCGTGACGGCAAGCGTGGCCAGCGTCGAGACGGTAATGGCCGTGCCGATCGACATGGCGAGGACGGCAAGAACACCGCCGAAGTAGAGGCCGTTGAGGAGCGCGAAGCTCAAGACGATCAGCGCCCCCGAGCAGGGGCGAAGGCCGACGGCCACGATGGCCGACCAGGCTTCACGCAGCGCAAAACGGTCGCCCTTCAACAGAGCGGGATCCGGCGCATGGGCGTGCCCGCATGTCGAACAAACCTCTCCGGCATGATGGTGGTGAACATGGCCATGATGGTCGCGCGTGCCATGCACCTCGACGGCCTGTGCGCCAAGCGCCGAAGCGCGGCGTTCGGCGGGTCGCAGTTTCTTGAAGAGCAGCCAGGCGCCGAAGAGGGCGATGAGGGCATAGCTGCCCGTTTCGAGCGCGCGTGTGGCGTCGGTCATCGACACCGTGGTGCCGCGCAGGAAGAGATAGGCCGCTCCGACGAGCAGGATCGCCACGATGCCCTGCAGGATGGAGGAGAGGAAGGAAAGAAGCACGCCCCGTTTAAGCTCCACCTCATTGGCGAGCATGTAGGAGGAAATGACCGCCTTGCCATGGCCGGGACCTGCGGCATGGAAGACACCATAGGCGAAGGACAGGCCGACAAGCGTCGAGGCCGCCCATGGGGTCTCGCGCATGTCCTTCAGCGCACCCGTCATCAGACGGTAAAAACCCTGCTGCTGGGCATTGATCCAGCCGAAGAGGCTGCCGAATGTGCCTGATGTGTTGAAGCCCGGTTCCGCAGAGCCGATGCCGAGCGGGGAGGCGGCATGGGCGAGGCCCGCCGTGATGACAACGGCTGCGGTCAGCGTGAGGAGCGCAAGCGTGCGGTTGCGGGTCAGCATGTCATCTCCAGGCGAGTGGCGAAGAGCTTCGTCATGTCGGTGCCGGACGGGTCGTTGAAGAAGGCGTCGGTCAGGCTGTCCTGGTTCTGCGCCAGCACCTCGTCGGCATCGGGCCGGACGACGGCGCGCTTGCAGGCGGAAAACCTGTCGCCGACGGCGACAAGATCGTCATCCGAGGCGAAGTCCATAGACGCGTACATGGTCGGGTCATAGACGCCGAAGGTGAGCTTGCCCTTGAGCGGCATGGCTTCGCCGGGCTTAACGGTGAAGAACATCAGGAGCTGGCCGTCCTTATAATCGACATTGATGGCGTCGGGCTTGGCGACCTTCACGGTTTTTCCGTCCTCGGTGATCGACGTGTAGTAGTCGAATTCCTCCAGCGATTCGAGCACCGTCCTGCCGACCTCTGCGAGTTCGTCGGGGTCTAGCTGCGCGTTGCTGTTCTTGTCGAAATCCATCACGACGCTGGCGGAAAACATTTCGTCGAAGCGCCAGACATTGCGTAACTCGCTGACCGTGCCGTCCTCGCCGGCAACCACTTCCAGCCGCGCCTCCGCGAAAATATGCGGATGAGCAAACGCCGCAGCGGGGGCGAAAAGGGCGGCGCCTGCGGCGAGAAGAGGGAGGAATCGCATCAGTTTCAAGCCTCTTGCAGCATGGAAGCGGGCGTGTTGGAGTCGACTGTTTGAATGGGGTTGAAATGGGTCGGAATTGGGACCTTGTCAGGCCTCGATACCGGGATGGCGGCGAAACCACGCATGCAGAAAATCGACGAAGGTACGCACCTTCGCCGGCAGGTAGCGCCGGTGCGGATAGATCGCGTAGATGCCGCGGTCGGTCGGAAGATACTCCTCGAGGATCGAGACGATGCGGCCGGAATCCAGACAGGAACGGGCGATGAAGGCGGGCACCGAAGCGACGCCGAGACCGCTGGCCGCCGCCCGCACGGCGGCTGTCGGGCTGTTCACCTCGATATGCCCGCTGACCGGAACGGAAAAGCCGCCACCCTTTTCGTCGATGAAGCGCCAGTTGCTGTGCGACTTGCCATTGGTATCTATGATGCAGGGCAGGCGGGCGAGATCGCTCGGGTGGTTGATGGGGCCGACCCGGTCGAGAAACTCCTGGCTGACGCACATCTTCAGATAAAAATCGCCGATCTTGCGGGCGATGAGCGCCGAATCCTCGAGGCGCGTGATGCGCACGGCAACGTCGAAGCCTTCCTCGACCAGATCCACGAAGCGGTCGTCGGAAACGATTTCAAGCGAGAGTTCCGGATGTTCCTTGCCGAAATCGATCAGCGACTGGCCGATATCGGCATCGACGAAGGTGCGTGGAGCCGAAACCTTCAGCTTGCCGCGCAGGTCGGTGTTCTTCTCGCGCACGAGATCAGCGAGATTGTCGATTTCCTTGAGGATGTCGGAAGCGGTGCGGTAATAGGTGTGGCCGGGCTCGGTCATCGAGAACTGGCGGGTGGTGCGATTGAGCAGCAGTGCGCCGAGTTCGTCTTCGAGTTCGCGCACATATTTGGACAGAAGCGCCTTCGACCGGCCGGTCTTGCGTGATGCTGCGGAAAAGCCTTCGGCGTCGACGACGTCGATGAAGGCCCGGATTCGGGTCAGTGTATCCATGTGTCCCCACTCGAATGGTGCGCGGCAAAGGCCTGTTTTCAGGGTTGCCGCGCTTGCCTGGCGTCTCGGTGGCCTGGCGTAGAAAAGGAATGCGACGAAAACCAGTTCCGCGAATGTCGTGGCTTGGAGAATATTTTCAATAGCACGCCGCAAAAAACCTCTTGATTACGACAGCGATTCTTCTTATCTCACCCCTGCCCAAAGTCGCACGTGCCTGTGGGTGTCCGCCGACCCTCGATTTGGTGAGGAACTCGGTAAGGTACCTGGAACTAACCCCTCCAGTCGTTTCTCCGGCCAACCGGAAGAGCGAGGACATCTTGAAGCAACGACGGTGCGGGCCTTTCTGGTGTCTGCCGGCTTTCCAACAGCCGGGGTTACTGAAGAGGCACACCTTCATTGCCGGACGTGCGGTCGGGTTCTCCCACCAATCAATGGCAGACAAAGCGAATTGAAGCCTAGGCGGGCTTCGGTTCATCGTTCGCGCATGATGCGCATGCTTGGTTCCGGGGTCTCCACCGGCTGGTTCCATCGCATGCACGCATCTGCCCTTTGTCCTCTGGGATTGTTCCCGGAGCAACCTGGATATGGGGAATACCGAGATGGCTTCTGCACGTATTATCGACTTCCTGAACACCCGACGTCCCGACGGTCCGTGCCTCGTGGTCGATCTCGATGTCGTGCGCGACAATTTCAAGGCGTTCCGCCACGCGCTGCCCGACAGCTCGATCTATTATGCCGTCAAGGCCAACCCGGCGCCGGAAGTCCTGCGCCTGCTCGCCTCCATGGGCTCCAACTTCGATTGCGCGTCCGTCGCTGAAATCGAAATGGCGCTCGACGCCGGCGCGACCCCGTCGCGCATTTCATTCGGCAACACGATCAAGAAGGAACGCGACGTTGCCAAGGCGCATGCGCTCGGCGTTTCGCTCTTCGCCGTCGACAGCCATGAGGAAGTCGAGAAGATCGGCCGTGCCGCTCCGGGTGCCCGCGTGTTCTGCCGCGTCCTGACGGATGGCGAAGGTGCCGAATGGCCGCTGTCGCGCAAGTTCGGCTGCGTGCCGCAGATGGCTGTCGACGTGCTCGTCTACGCTCACCAGAACGGTCTCGTCTCCTACGGCGTGTCGTTCCACGTCGGCTCGCAGATGACGAAGGTTGATGCCTGGGATTCGGCTCTTGCCGATGCCAAGCGCGTCTTCGTGCAGCTGAAGAAGCAGGGCATCGAGCTCAAGATGGTCAATATGGGTGGCGGCTTCCCGACGAAGTACCTGCGCGACGTGCCCTCGGCCGAAGCCTATGGCAAGGCGATCTTCGGCGCGCTGAAGAAGCACTTCGGCAACCAGATCCCGGAAACCATCATCGAGCCGGGCCGCGGCATGGTCGGCAATGCGGGTGTCATCAAGGCGGAAGTCGTTCTCGTCTCGAAGAAGTCCGACAACGACAACCATCGCTGGGTCTTCCTCGACATCGGCAAGTTCGGCGGTCTCGCCGAAACCATGGACGAGGCGATCCGCTACCCGATCCGCACTGCGCGCGATCAGGACGAAATGGAGCCCTGCGTGCTCGCCGGCCCGACCTGCGATTCGGCCGACGTGATGTACGAAAAGAACATGTATCCGCTGCCGATCACGCTTTCGATCGGCGACGAGGTTCTGATCGAGGGCACCGGTGCCTACACGACGACCTACTCGGCCGTCGCCTTCAACGGCTTCGAGCCGCTCAAGGCCTACGTCATCTGAAAGTGGTTTCACGCGGGACATCCGCGTGAAACAGATCGCTTCCAGATTGCCTTCGCCTGCCCTTGACGGGGCAGGCATTCATCCATGTCCGGGAGGCCGCTCGTGGCGGCCATTAAGTGCGGGAGGCCGGGATGGCCACTGTTCTTGACTCTGTTCGCGCGTTTTTCGCGCAGGCCGTCTTCACCATCGACCAGGAAAACGCTGGCGATATCGTCGCGCGCGAGCGCCTGCTTGACCGCGTCATGGGCGAGGCCCGCTTCCGCAAGTCGTCGGAAAAGATCCGCCGCGGCCGCCTGCCGGCCGAAGGCCTGGCGTTGGTTGCGCGTGATCCGCATGGCCATGTCATCGGTACGGTTCGTCTGTGGAATATCGAGGCGGGCGTGGATGCCGATGGCAATGCGGTATCCGCCCTTCTTCTCGGTCCGCTCGCCGTCGATTGCGCGCACGAGGGCAAGGGTATCGGTGGCGCGCTGATGCGGGCGGCCCTTACCGAGGCGCGGGATCTGGGCCACGGTGCGGTGCTGCTCGTTGGCGACCCCGAATACTATGAACGTTTCGGCTTCTTTGCCGACAAGGCGCAGCACCTCGTCATGCCCGGCCCGTTCGAGCGTCGCCGTTTTCTGGCGTTGGAACTGAGGGAAGGATGGCTTTCCGGTGCGGCCGGCGTCCTCGTCGCAAGCGGCCGTCGCCTGGTGTCGGACCAGCGCAAGGCCGCGTGAGCCTCGGTATCGATCCGCCACCCTTTTGATGCTTGTCATTGTTTTGATTGGGCAATCGTCAATTCTTATGCACATTTTGGGGAGGCCGGGATTTTGTCCGGCCTCTTTTGATTCATCTCAAACGACACCGTGCGGTGCCGCTCCATAGTCGCCTCGCAAACACGAGTCGTGACGATGGAGAGATGGCATGAAGAAGAGTGGCGTGGTGCTGGGCGCGGTTGTCCTGGGTCTGGCGGCCTGTGGTGGCCCGGCGCTGGCGGCGGATCTTGAAGAGCGCATGGCGCCGCCGGAGGCGGCGGTGGATTTCGCCACGCAAAGCCCGTGGCAGGTTCGCGTGCGTGGTCTTGGCGTGATCACCAGCGACAAGGGGTTCGTCGATGGTATCGCCGGTTCCGGTCTGTCCTATTCGGATACGGTGGTTCCCGAGCTCGATATCTCCTATTTCTTCACCGACAACATCGCGGCCGAGCTCATTTTGGGCACGACCTATGCGAATATCGAAGGGGATGGGTCGATCGCCGGTCTCGGCAAGGTGGGCAAGACCTGGCTGCTGCCGCCGACCGTGACATTGCAGTATCATTTCACCGATTTCGGCGCCTTCAAACCCTATGTCGGCGCAGGTGTGAACTACACGCTGTTCTATAACCAGTCCGGATCCGGCGCCTTCACCAATCTCGACGTGAAAAACAAGTTTGGCGCGGCCCTGCAGGTCGGCTTCGACTACATGCTGGACAAACACTGGGGCGTGAACTTCGACGTGAAGAAACTCTTCCTCGAGCCCGAATGGAAGGTCGATTTCAACGGCGCGCCGCTCACGGGCAAGGCGAAATTGAACCCTTGGCTCGTGGGCGCTGGCGTCACCTATCGTTTCTGAGCAAAGACGAAGCCCGCTCCGGCAGGGGCGGGCTTCAGCCTGCCGCGCGGCGATAGAAGGCAAGCGAACCTGCAAGTGCGAGCAGGGCACCGCCGCAGATCCGGTCGAGCCATACGGCGCCTGATGTTTTCAGCATGCGTACCGCCTGCGCACCGAGCGTGGCATAGGCGAACATCACGACGAAATCGATGGCCGCGAAGACCAGGGCGAGCAGCATGTATTGTTCGGCTTGCGGAGCCGCGGGATCGATGAACTGCGGCAGGAAGGCAGAGAAGAAAAGATAGCCCTTGGGATTGGTGACCGCGACGAGAAGGCTCTTGGCGAAGATGGGGCCCGGTGCGCCGACACTCGGGCTTGCATTGTCAAGCGCCTTGCCAAGCGAGCCATTGGCGCGCAGCATCTGCACACCGAGAAAGGCGAGATAGCCTGCGCCCAGCCATTTGACGACGGAGAACCAGAATTCGGAGGCTGCCAGCAGCGCGCCTAATCCGAGTGCGACCGCGCCGATCAGTACGAAATCCGACAGAACGGCGCCGATCATGCCGGGAAGCGCCCGTCGGATGCCATAACGCGAGCCATTGGTGAGTGCGAGAAGTACGGTCGGGCCTGGCGTGGCAATGCCGATGAAGGCGACGGCGGCGAAGGCGATGAGGGTGACGGACGTCATGGCGGTTCCTCCCAGCACTTGCTCCCACGCCTGCGGCCGCCATGCAAGGTGGGATTTGACGAAACGAGAGGGAAGGCCTATATGCGGGGCAGGGTGAGAGCCCCCGCCGTCCGCGAGCGCAAGCTTTGGTGAAGTCTCTCGTTTTCAAAAATCGGTCTTCCAGCTTTTGGCATGCGAACCGGTGGCAATGCGGGCTCCCTCCGAAATGACGCATGCAACGACTGGAGTTCCGACATGCGTTCGACATCGACGCCCCTGCCATCCCTTGATGCCCTGAAAGATCAGGCGAAGCGTTTGCGTGCACGCTTTGCCGCCGACGGTGACGCGGTTTCCCATTCGCGCGCGCTCGAACTGATCGCCGCGCAATACGGTTATCGCGACTGGAACACGTTACACGCGGCCGCAGGCAACCGGCCGCCGTTCAATCCCTGGATGCTGGGCTCGCGTGTGCGTGGCCATTATCTGGGGCAGCCCTTCGATGCGCGGATACTCGGCGTACAGGCGCTGACCAGCCAGCCCGGCCGCTACCGCATGACCCTGCATTTCGACGAACCTGTGGATGTGGTGACCTTCGACAGCTTTTCCGCTTTCCGCCAGCGCGTGAACTGCACCGTCGACGAGACGGGACGCACCGCAGACAAGACCTCGGATGGACGGCCGCATCTGGAACTGGAGTGGTGAGCCGTCAGAACGAGCCCATGATCCTCGCCGCAAGGCCGTCGACTTTAAAATCGGCGGCCTCGTCGCTTTCGCGGCGCACGAGACGGCTGTATTCCAGTGCCAGCGTGGCGTCCTTGGCGAGCGTGTAGCTCAATGTTGCCGTCGCGGTTTTCGTCCGCGTGCGGTAGTCGTAATAGAGCCAGTCGCTATAGGCGTGCTCGTAGGCGAGCGTCAGCTTCAGCTTCTCCGTCAATGCCTTTTCAAGCGAGAGACCGATCGTACGGACGTCCTCGCCCAGCGCATCGTCGATATCGGCGAGCTGGATGTCGCGCCCGACCTTCGCCTTCAATACGGCTTCGCGTGGCAGCTGCCACCCGGCCTCACCCTTCAGGAAGGGGCGCAGGCGCTGCACGCTCTTGCCGAGATTGGCGCTTGCGACCCCGACCACGCCGGCCTCTGCCAGCAGCGTGAGGTTTCCGAAAACGCGGCCATAGGCGAGCGAGCCGCGCAGCGTCTCGGCGGGAAACCGCCCGAAAGTCTTTTGCTCGGACCGGTCGATGTGGTTGGTGCGGTATTGCAGCATCGCTCCCACTTCGCCGCCGAAGAGCGGGCGGATATGACCTGCCGTCAGGTCATAGAGCCGGTTGCCGGCTTCGAGCTGCGTGGGGCGCAGGCCAGCCAGGGTGAAATGCGCTCGTCCGCGGTCCAGACTGGAAAGCGAAGCGGTGATATGGCTGTTGCCGCCATTGTGCTTGACGGTAACGCCGATGCTTCCCGCAGCCGCGATATCGGCCTTGCGATAGCCGATCAGCAGGCCCGGCAAGGCAAGGAAGATATCACCAGAGCGCCGGTGCTCGATGCCGCCCTTGATGGTCAGCTTGATGGCCTCGCCGATGTCCCTGGTAAGTCCGAGCTCTACCCCTGCCGTGCTTTGGCTTGCGAAGGGATATTTCGCCACACGCTGCACACTTGCTGCAAGCCCATAGGCGAGCTGGGCATCTTCCAGCGCAAGCGAACCCCGCAACCCCACCTTCGCTTCGCCGAAAACGGTCGAAAGTGTCGTCGGGTCTTTAAAAATATTCGAGGACCAGCCGCTACCGATGCTGTAATCTATGGTTGAATCGGCATTTGCCTGGTTGTGTTGAGCCAGGAGAAACGCCGCGCAGGCCAGGCCTTGAAGAGAACGCATCGGAAACCGCCATTGTCCGTTAATGGAACAGAATCCTACGGTTGCATGGTTAAAAATTCTCTCAATGGTTGATTTTCGCGTCGTTGATGCAATTTTTCATACTAAAAGTTGTATGCGGTCAGGAATCGTTAAACTTGTCTTTGTTATGGTTAACTCTTTGCTATGACTGCCAAATCCGGTTGAGTAAATCGCGGCTTATATTACCTTTGATTGTGCATCAACAAGGTGCACAACCGAAGGAGAGAGACCATGAACAAGACCCGCATCATCGCAATCGCTGCCGTCATTGCTCTCGCCGGTGCCGGCCAGGCATCCGCCGGGGGCCTGCTCGGCCTCGGCATTCTCGGCAACAAGACCGGCGGCATCGTCATTGCCCCGAGCGTTGGCGTTGGTGTCGGCGATATCCTCACCGACAATGACGGCAACACGATCCTGAACGGCGTTCTCAACAACAACCTGAACGGCACCCTGTCGGGTGTGCTCAATGGCAACGTTCTCGGCATCCTCAGCGGTGGCGGCAGCAACTGCGGCTGCAAGAAGCGCAATCACTGACCGCACCATCCCCGCCCTTGCGGTCGGTGGGCCCGGGAGAGCGCCGCTCTTCCGGGCTTGCTCTATTCCAGGTTCAGTTGCCAGGAAATGCCGAAGCGATCCTGCACCCAGGTGAACAGGCGGCTGAAACCGTAATTATCGACCGGCATCAGGTCCGCACCGTCGGTTCCAAGGGCCGCGTGCAGTTCCCGCAGGCGGGTTTCCGACTCGCATTCGACGAAGAAGGAAAAGGACGGCGTGAAGGTGAAGCCATGCGCAGCCGGACTGTCGATGCATATGACAGCCTGGCGGCCAAGGTTGAAGCGGGCGCGGAAGACGGAGCCCTCCTTACCGGCCTCGCCCGGTCCGTAGCGCTGGATGTCCTCGATACGGCTGTCCGGGAAAAGGCCGGTATAGAAGGTCATCGCCTCCTCGGCGCGACCTTCGAACATCAGGAACGGGGTGATCGATGAGACCATGACAACCTCCTTCAGGGAGGCGGCATTATCCGGCGATGTCGATCACACCGCAATCGCCGGCTTCGCTGGCAAAGGCAATAAGCTTGCCGCTCTTGCTCCAGGCCATGGACGTCACCGCACCCTTGCCGGGGCGGCGCAACAGCACTTCACGGCTGTCGGCGAAGCGGGCGGCGAGCACCATGCCGTCGGAATAGCCGATGGCGACGACCTCTTCGGCCGGGTGGCAGGCGACGGCCGTGACCATGACATCGGCGCGGGTGCCGAGTTCCAGCGGCGGTTTGCCCATCGGGCCATCCTTGGCCGAGAAGGGCCAGACGATAGCGGCCGGCGCGCCCGAAGAGGCGAGCCATTTGCCCTTGGCGGACCAGGAAAGCGACTTCACCTTGGCGGGATAGCCGGTCATGCGCATGTGGCGTGTATCGGCGCCCACCTTGGTGTCGAGTTTCCAGCCGTGCAGGGCGTTTTCCTGCATGCTGGTCACGACGAAGCGGCCGTCCGGTGAGAAGGTGACGCCGGTATGGGCCCCCTTCCACTCGAGATCGACCGGCTGACCGGCCATCGCCACCCAATGCAGCGAGACGCCGTTATAGCGCGCGATGCCAAGCCGCAACCCCTTGGGCGCGAAGGCGATACCTTCCACCGAACGGGTCTCGGTGAATTCCTTGATCGTGCCATCGGCGAGACGCACGCGCGCCGTGCGCCCCTCGGCAAAACCCACCGCGCCCTGCGGGCCGGGCGCCACGACGGAGATCCACTTGCGCGGCACCTCGGCGATGAGCGTCACGCTGCCATCGGCGGCGATACGCTGCACCTTGCCGTCCTCGCCGCCTGTTATCAGCGTGTCGTTCGCCTCGTCGCGCACGCAGGCCAGCAACCCGTCATGCGCCTCCTTGACCTTCTGGCCATGATCGAGGCGGTGCACCGCGCCGGTGGCGGAGGCGAAGAACGGCACATCGCCGAGAAAGGCGGCCGCGACGACGTGGCCGTCGAGATCAAGAGGCGCGACTGTCGGCATCAGTAGTTTTCTTTCTTGCGCATGACGTTGTTCGAAAACCGCTGCACACTTTTCGGCGTCATGCTTTTTGCGCCTCGCAGGCCTTGAACGAACGTTCGATCTTCTCGCGATCGAGGTCGCGGCCGATGAAGACGAGGCGGCTTTCACGCTTCTCGCCGTCCTTCCAGGCGCGCTGATGGTCGCCTTCGACGATCATGTGCACGCCCTGCACGACATAGCGCTCCTCGTCGCCGGCAAAGGCGATGATGCCCTTCAGGCGCAGGATGTTGGGGCCCTCCGTCTGAGTGATTTTCTGGATCCACTGGAAGAAGCGGTCCGGATTCATCTCGCCGCCGCGCAGCGAGATCGACTGCACCGTCACGTCATGGATCGGCGAGACGCCGTGATCATGGTTGTGATCGTGATGATGGTCATGATCATGGTGGTGATCGTGGTCGTGATGATGATGATGATCGTGATCACGGTGGTGGTGATCATGGCCATGATGATGGTGGTCGTGGCCGCAATCGGGACCGCAGACATGGTCCGGATGATCGTGGTCGAGGAAATGCGGATCGTTTTCGAGCGCCCGTTCCAGGTTGAACGCGCCCTGGTCGAGAACCTTGGTGAGGTCGATCTCCGAACGGGTGGTGCGGTGTATTCGGGCGGACGGGTTGATGACGCGCACCGTCGCCTCGATTCTCGCCAGTTCCTCGGGGCTGACGAGATCCGTCTTGTTGATCAGCACGACATCGGCGAAGGCGATCTGATCCTCGGCCTCACGGCTGTCCTTCAGGCGCAGCGGCAGATGCTTGGCATCCACGAGAGCCACGACTGCGTCGAGTTCGGTCTTCTGGCGCACATCGTCGTCCATGAAGAAGGTCTGGGCGACCGGCACCGGATCGGCAAGGCCCGTCGTTTCGACGATGATGGCGTCGAAGCGGCCGGGGCGGCGCATCAGGCCTTCCACCACGCGGATCAGGTCGCCGCGCACGGTGCAGCAGATGCAGCCGTTGTTCATTTCGTAGATTTCCTCATCGGATTCCACGATGAGGTCATTGTCGATGCCGATCTCGCCGAACTCGTTGACGATAACGGCGTATTTCTTGCCGTGGTTGCCGGTGAGGATGCGGTTCAGGAGCGTCGTCTTGCCGGCGCCGAGATAACCGGTAAGCACGGTGACGGGAATGGGCTTGGGGAGGGCTGTTTCGGTCATGGGAACCTCGAACAAGGACGGGGACGCCTGAAAGCGTCCGGTTGGGTCTGATATAGGAGATCGGATGGGCCAGCGCAAATGCCGGATGCGGCTATAAAAGGGACTTTGCGTCGAAGGCAGCGACATCCTCGAGAAGCCCGACAAGGCCGTGCACGGCATGGGCGATGAGCCGTTCGCCCTTTTCCGCCGTCGCCGCGCTGGCATCACCCGCTACGCCTTTGGGGTTGAGATCGGCCATTTTCCATCCGAAGGCATGCGGGCCATAGGCGCGCAAATGTCCGAAACGGGCGGCGAATTCCGACTGGCGCGAGCCGAAACGCTCGGCCTTGGTCATATCGACCACGTCGGGCTGAAGCGCCAGCATGACGGAGGTCTCGATATCGCCGCCATGGATGTCGATGGCCTTGTCTTCGGGCGAGATCCAGCCCTCCGGCTGGCCGAAGCGCGTCCAGGCGGTGGCGACGACGAGCATGCCGAACTGCACGCGTGCCTCCGTCGCCACGATGGTCATCAGAGGCGAATTGCCGCCATGGGCGTTAAGCAGCACGAGCTTGCGGATGCCGAAGCGGTTGAGGTCTTCCGCGATGCGCAGCCAGCGGTCGATCGCCTCGGCGTAGCCCAGGGAACGCGTGCCCGGCACATCGAGGTGTTCGGGCGAATAACCGACGGGTTCCACAGGCAGGATCGTGACGGGCAGGTGTGCCGGCAGCACGGTCGACAGCCGTTCTGCAATGCCCTCCACAATCAGCGTATCGGTTTCGAGCGGAAGGTGCGGGCCATGGCCCTCATGGGCGCCAAGCGGCAGGACCGCGATCCAGTCGGCCCGATCCTGCGCCGTCAGCATCGGGTCGTTTTCGGTCCATCGCATCGCGGGATGCGCCCTGGAGCGGGACATGTCGATCCTCCCTTGCCGCCAGCCTTCTTCCTCTGTCATACAGAGCCGGGCCCGTGATGCAAGGCGTATCGGGGCGCGGTGCAGGAGGCGATGGATGGGCAAGAAGCACAAGGACGGCAAGGACGGAAAGAAGAGCAAGAAGAAGAAATCGCACGAGGATGTTTCCGGTGCGGGGCTTGCTGCCGCCGTCGTCAATGCCGCCCGGTCCATGCGCACCGTGCTTTCTCGCAACCTTCTCGCCACCGGGCTCTATGCCGGACAGGACGGCGTGATCCTCGCGCTTTCGCAGGAGGGCGGGCTGACGGCGGGCTCTCTCGCCACCCGTCTCGGGGTCAAGGCGCCGACCATGACCCGTACGATCGGACGGCTGGAAGCCCAGGGGTTCGTCGAGCGGCGTCCCGACGAGACGGACGGGCGGCTGACGGTGGTGCATCTGACCGAGGCGGGCAGGGCCTCCATCGACCATATTTCCGAAGCCGGCCGGCTCAGCGAACGTCAGGCGGCCGAGGGGCTCAGTGAGAAGGACGTGCGCCATCTCCTCAAGCTGCTTCGCCTCATGGATGAAAATCTCCATGTCTCCGTGTCAGATGCGCTTGATAGTGCCGCAAAGCCTGTTGCCGACGAGATTTAAACTGTTTAAATAAACTGTTTTAAAGATCGTTGCTGCGGGAGGGGTCGTGGCGCAGAAAATCAAGCTTTCCACCATCGCGGATACGCTCGGCGTTTCCACAGCGACGGTATCGCTTGCGCTGAGAGACAGTCCGCTCGTCGCCGCCGCGACGCGGGACCGGATCAAGGAGCAGGCGCGGGCGCTCGGCTATATCTACAACCGCCGGGCCGCCAGCCTGCGCACTTCCCGCTCCGGCATTATCGGCGTCGTGGTGCATGACATCATGAACCCGTTCTACGCGGAAATCCTGAAGTCGATCGAAAGCGAGCTCGATCGCGACCGTCAGACCTTCATCCTGTCCAATCACTACGATTCCGTCGAAAAGCAGCGCAATTTCATCGAGACGCTTTTGCAGCTCGGCGGCGACGGCGTCATCATGTCGCCGGCCATCGGCACGCCGCCGGAGGATATCCAGCTTGCCGAGGACAACGGCATGCCGGCGATCCTGATCGCACGTTCCATCGACGGGCTCGACGTGCCGATCTTCCGCGGCGATGACAGCTACGGCATTTCGCTGGCGACGAACCATCTTATCGGGCTTGGTCACCGAACCATTGCGATGGTCGGCGGCACGGACCAGACATCGACCGGTCGCGATCGCTATCAGGGTTATGTCAACGCGCTGCGCAAGGCCAATATCGAGGTCGATCCGAGCTTGCGCATTCCCGGCCCCCGCACCAAGCAGGGCGGTTTCGAGGCGGCGGTGCATTTCCTGTCGCTGCCGCAAAAGCCGACGGCGGCCGTCTGCTGGAACGATCTCGTCGCCATCGGCCTGATGAACGGCATCGCCCGGGCCGGCCTCGTGCCCGGCCGCGACGTCTCCGTCACCGGCTATGACGACCTCGAGGAGGCGGCGATCGCGACGCCGGCGCTCACCACGGTCTGGAACGGTCAGTCGGAGGTCGGCCGCAACGCCGCCCGCGCGCTGCTCGACAAGCTCTCGGGCAGCCACGAGCCTGACGGAATCCATCTCATCAAGCCGGAAATGCGCATCCGGCAATCCACCGGACCGCTGAAGCCGCATCCCGAAGGCTGAGGTCATCAAGGCCAGCGAGGTTTCCCATGTCGGCAAAGACACGCATTCTCGTGCCCGGAGCCATCCGCGAACGGGTGCTGGAACGGTTGCAGGAGCGGTTCGACGTGGTGCGGATCGAGCGGGCCGACCCGTCGCTGATTACCCGCGCGGAGGCGGCGGACATTTTCGGGGCCGCCGTATCCGGGCGCTTCGATGCCGCGCTGATCGAGCACCTTCCGGCATTGGAAATCATCGCGAGCTTCGGTGTCGGCTATGATGGCGTCGACGTCTCCGCTGCCGCGGCGCGCGGCGTCGCCGTCACCAACACGCCCGATGTCCTGAACGACGAGGTGGCCGACACCGCCATCGGCCTGCTGCTCAACACGGTACGCCGACTTCCGCAGGCCGAGATGTGGCTGCGGGAAGGGCGCTGGGTCCGCGAAGGCGCCTTTCCGCTGACACCGCTCAGCCTGCGCGGCCGCAAAGCCGGCATCTACGGCCTTGGCCGTATCGGCCTTGCGATAGCCGAGCGGCTGAAGGGTTTTGGCGTCGAGATCGCCTATCACACGCGCCGTCCGCGTGCCGATGTGCCCTATACCTATTATCCCTCGCTGACGGAACTGGCCGAGGCGGTCGACACCTTGATCGCCATCGTACCGAAGACACCGGAGACACACCGGACCATCGACGCGACGGTGCTGCGGTCGCTTGGGCCTCAGGGTGTGCTGATCAATGTCGGACGTGGCTGGACGGTCGACGAGGATGCGCTCGCTGCGGCTTTGAAGGATGGTGTCATCGCTGCCGCCGGCCTCGACGTGTTTTACGACGAGCCGCATGTGCCGCAGGCGCTGCTCGACCTGCCGAATGTCTCGCTGCTACCGCATGTCGCCTCGGCATCCGTTGCGACACGCGATGCGATGGCCGATCTCGTGGCGGACAATCTCCATGCCTGGTTCGACACGGGGGCGGCGCTGACCCCAGTGCCGGAGACACCCTTTACGCGAAAAACCGGGTAGGCGCTGGAAAGCCTTCGTTAACCCTTCGGCAAGTTTGCCGGCGCATGATCTCTCCGACGAGTCGTTGCTGAAGGAGAGTGCCATGAAGACGCTGATGATGGTTGCCGTAGCCGGTGTAGCCTCGTTCGGCCTCTGGAGCGTCGCCGTGCATGACGCGCCGCAGCTCGATCCGGTCGTGTCGAACTCGATCTCCCCGCGGGTCGCCAACCATGCCTATACGATCTCGAACGTCGTCGCGAACACGGCCTGTCTTGCCGAACGCGGCACGCGGATTTCCGGCCGCAGCGAGCGCTTTTCGGCAGGCGCGGATTGTGATGCGGTCTGGCCGGGTCTGTCGACAGCGCGGACCTGGATCGACAATGGCGACGGCACGGTGGTCGTCGCCGATGCGCGCGGGGAGCCGATCCTGACGGTCGTCGACGGCGACGGGATCGCCTATGAGACGGTGGAGCCCGCCGACGCCATGGTCACGATGATTTCGGCGGACTGACTGTCTATTCCGCAGCCGTCTGATGCAGGCGGCCCTGCTTGGCGGCGGCATAGTCGCGCACGGCTTCGCCAAAGGCGGCGAAGAGGCTGTTCGACGGCTGGTCGGAACCGACCCAGTACTCCGGATGCCATTGTACGCCGACCGCAAAGGCCTTTGCGCCGATGACGGAGACGGCCTCGATCGTACCGTCCTCAGCGACAGCCTCCACGGCAAGACGCGGCGCCTTGTCGGAAATGGCCTGGCGGTGCAGCGAGTTCACCTGCACCTCGCCCGCGCCGACGATGCCGGCAAGGCAGCTGCCCTCCTTGACCTTCACCGTCTGGCGGATGCCGTAGGCGACGTCGAGAACGGTCGTATCCGGCTTGCGATGGTCCCATACGCCCGGCTGATCCTGGATCTCGTTGGCGAGCGTGCCGCCAAGCACGACGTTCAGCTCCTGGATGCCGCGGCAGATGGCGAGCAGCGGAATGCCCCGCTCGAGCGCCCGCTGGATGAGCGGCAGGCTGGTCGCGTCGCGTGCCCGGTCATAGGGACCTTCCGCGTCGGTGGCTTCCTTGCCGTAGAGCGAGGGGTGCACATTGGTGCGCGAGCCGCTGACGAGAAGCCCGTCCACCCTGTCGAGAATACCGTCGAAATCGTTGTCGGCTTCGAGTGCCGGAACAAGGAAGACGGTGACGTCGGCGCCCTTCACGGCGGCGCGGACATACTGGTTCGGGGTGGCCTGCCAGACGTTGCCTTCGATTTCCCTGATATCGGCGGGAATGGCGACGACGGGTTTCGACATGATGGGCTCCAAAAAAGAAATACCAAAACAGGATTTGCTATCAAATCCCACGTCAGTCAATTCCCCCTTTCAGGCGAAATGACGACGAAACCGCCGAAAGAGGCGGTACGGAGTCTAGGCGCGCACTGCGGAACTAACAAGATTTGATGATATGTAATGTGCAGGCTGTTAACCACGCAATTGCAAACAGCGATTGCAGGCTTCAGAATTCTTTGCGGCGAGTTCACGCAATACTGTGTCGCCTTGGAGTCAGGAAGTTGCGCGTATGGCCTATGATAAGTTGAGTCGGAAGCCAGGAATTGCCGCTTCCTGCAATATTGGGTTGAATGGCTCTTCCCTCGGTTGAGCAAGCGTGCAACAATGCCCCGGGATACCCTCGTTATTGGGTAATTTCCCGAAATCATTCATTAAATGTTGGCCGGTAACCCTCACTCGTCATAGGGAGTGCCGAGTCCATGAAGGATAAGGGTCAAAACACACTGCCAGCTGATGTGTATCTTTCGTTCGTCAGCTCGTTGTACGGGAACCGCCAGACCCTTTTCGTGGGCATGATTTCGCATGTCATCACGTTCTCCTTCGTTTACGCCAAGACCGCCGATCCTTTCTTCCTCGCCTGCAGCGCGCTCGTCGTGCTCGTCTGGTCGCTGCGTGCGATGGGCATGCGCCGCTTCGACCGCGTGGATACCGCGTCTCTCGACATGGATGGCATTCGTTACTGGGAGAACTGGTACAATGCCGGCGCCGTCGGCACGACGCTCGTGCTCGGTTCCGCCTGCGGCTACAGCCTGCTCTTCAGTCGCGACAGCTTTGCCGAACTCGCCTCCATCTCGGTGACGCTCGCCACCATGGTCTCCGTCGTCGGACGCAATTACGGTTCACGGCGAGCGGTGGACTACATCACGCTGTCGGCCTGTATTCCGATGGTGCTCGGCTTCCTCGGTCTGGGAGATTTCTACCATGCGGTGCTGGCCGTCCTTATTCTGCCCTTCATCCTGACGACGCGCATGATGGCGAACGGCGTGCGTGCGTTCCTCTACGAGAACGTGCTTGCCGCCCGCAAGATCGCGACGATCGCCGATCGCTTCGACACGGCGCTGAACAACATGCCGCATGGCCTGTTCATGCTGGATGCCGATCATCGCATCCTGGTCGCGAACCGCCGCGCCTGCGAGCTCCTGCATCTCGGCAGCCAGGAACGGCTGAAGGATTGTCATCTCGACGTCGTCCTGCGGTTTGGCGTGCGCAACACGTTCTTCAATGCCGATCAGAGCAAGGCGATCCTGCGCCAGCTCGACGAGCTCCTGAAAGGGGAGCGTTCGCGGGCACTCGTGCAGGTGACGGATGGGCTCTATCTGGAGTTCACGGCCTCCACGCGGGAGAACGGCGGCGCTGTGCTGATCTTCGAAGACGTCACGGCGCGGGTTCGGGCAGAAAACAAGATCCTGCACATGGTGCGCTACGACAGCCTCACCGGCCTGCCGAACCGCACCTATTTCGCCGATCTCGTGCAGGATTCGCTTGCCGAGCGCAAGAAGCCCGGCACGGTCGGCTTCATGGTGCTCGATGTCGACGACTTCAAGCATGTCAACGACATGAAGGGGCACGTCACCGGCGACCGGTTGCTCTGCGCCATCGCCGAGCGCGTGCGCCGCCTTGCCGGCGAAAAGGTGCTGGCCGCCCATCTGATGGGCGACGAATTCATTCTGTTCTTCCCCAACGAGAACAATCGCCGTGACCTCGAAACGCGCATGCGTCGTGTCCACGAACAGCTGCGTGGGGCCTATGCCGTCGATGGCATGACGCTCCAGGTTTCGTTCTCCGCCGGTGGCGTTACCGTGCCGAGTGCGGATTTCCGGTTGGAGGAAATGCAGATCCGCGCCGACCTGGCGTTGTTCGAGACCAAGTCGCGTGCCAAGGGCGGCTTCACCCTGTTCGAACAGGAGATGGACGCACGTTATGTCGACCGGCAGAAGCTGAAGGACGACCTGCGCAAGGCACTCACCGAAAACGCGCTGTCGGTCGCCTATCAGCCGATGTTCGTGCCCGACGGCTCGCGCATCGAATGCTGCGAGGCCCTGTCGCGCTGGACGCATCCGGAACGCGGCCCCGTTGCGCCGAACGTCTTCATCCAGATCGCCGAGGAAATCGGCATTGTCTCCGACATCACCCGCTTCATGATCATGCGGGCCTGTGCCGACTGCGCGACCTGGCCGGCGCATATGAGCGTTTCGGTCAATCTTTCGGTCCAGGACCTGCGCGGAACCGGCATCATCGATCTCGTCGCCGAGGCGCTGGAGGCCTCCGGTCTCGAGCCGCACCGGCTGCATCTTGAGGTCACCGAAAGCTGCCTGATGGAAGAGCCCGTCAAGGTGCAGGCGATCCTGCAGGAACTGCGCGCCCGTGGCATCACCATTGCCATCGACGATTTCGGCACGGGGTATTCGAGCCTCAGCTATCTCGACCAGCTGCCGCTGGATCTCATCAAGATCGACCGGTCCTTCGTGCGCAATATCGGCGAGGATGCGCGGCGCTTCAAACTGCTGCGCGGCACGGTTAACCTGTCGCGGGAGCTTGGCCTTCGCATCGTCATCGAAGGTGTCGAGACACAGGAGCAACTGGCGCTCATCAACAAGTATGAGTGTGCCGATCTCGTGCAGGGTTACGTCTTCGCGGCGCCCATGTCGCTTGGGGCGTTGCGTGATCTCTACGAAAGCCTCGGCGGCACGCCGGGCGATTCTCGCCGCCGCGGTCGCCGCGTCGCCTGATTTTCCTCGATTTTTCCAACAATGAACGCAATCGATACTTTATATCATCATCTTCAAAATTAGCGTTAACCATCTATTAAGGTTAATGAATGGTATTTTACACAAATTGTCGTATATCGACGATTGTGATGATGGCAGCGCGGTGGCTGCCTGATTTCAATCGGGGATGTGCGCGCAATGGCGAGCGTGGATACGGCGACCAATCGTTTTTCGGACAAGCTTCTGGAACTGCTCGACCGGGTGGAATACCGCCGGGTGGAAACGGGCGAGGACATGGAAGAGGTCGCGCGCATCCGCTTCAAGGCCTACAAGATGGCCGACATCCTGCCGCTCAAGGGCAACACGCTGATCGATGACATCGACTTCGACAGCCACGCCTATGTCTTCGGCATCTATTATGAAGAGCGCCTGATCTCGACGGTGCGTCTGCACCATGTGACGCCGGAGCACCGCGTCAGCTCATCGGGCTCGATCTTCCCGAAGGAGATCAATGCATTCCTGGATGCCGGCATGTCGCTGATCGATCCGGTGCGCCTTGCCGCCGATCCGCTGGTTCTGCGCGAGATGCCGGCGATCCCGTATCTGACGCTGCGCATCGCCACCATGGCGACGGATTATTTCGCCGTCGACCGCTGCCTGCAGCTCGTCAAGCCGCAGCATGCTGCCTTCTACAAGCGCGTCTTCGATGCCGACACGATCGTCGAGCCGCAGAAGGATTGCGGTGATTACAACATCGATCTCACGCTGATGGCGACCCGCACCAAGGAAACGCTGCCGCCGCTTTACAAGCGCTTCCCCTTCTTCAAGTCAGAAGCCTATGAACGCCGCATGATGTTTGCGCGTGGCGGCGACATGCCGTTCAGCCCGTTGACCGTGCGACCGACTGCGCGGCGCGCCCATTTTGGCCATGGCCAAATCGAGATTTCGGGCAACGCCTACGCCGGTTGATGCTTGTGCAATGATGTCGCTGACAGGCCGGTTTCTCAAGAAACCGGCCTGTTCTGTTTCGGAAACGATACAGGTGTAAAACGACCTCCGCCCTTGCCGTTGCGCTTTGCCCGTCCATTGTGTATGGCCTGAAAGACGCAGCGCTTACGCGCTTGAGGGAAAGCCGGGCCGTTATGGCGCCGGGAAAGTTTAAGCGCTCATCGGATGGAGAGTTCCGGCTGGCGGGTGCAGGTGCTTAGGAGAGGTACTATGGCTGAACATCATTCCGGACCGGTCGAAATGGGCGCTCCGATGGATTATCCCGAGCACGAGAAGACCTACAATCTGTTCGTCAACGGCGCCAAGTACGGCACGCTGTTCTGCGTCGCCCTGTTGGTCGCCATGGCCGCCGGTTTCTTCACCGGCGCCGGCTTCTTCAGCGCGCTTCTGCTGCTCATCATTCTCAACGTTCTGGGCTTCATCGTCCTTCGTTGATCTGAACATCTGCATTTGATTTTGCAGTTTGTCGCGGCGCCATCCGGCGCCGTGATCCTACACGGCCAGTCTCGGGGGGAGGACCACGGTTTGAGTCAGTGTGTTTTTATAGCACGGGAAAGTGATGCAGCGGAGGGCCGCGTCGCGGGTTCCGTTGAAACAGTCAAGAAAATGAAGAGCCTGGGGCTCGACGTGCTCGTCGAGACCGGCGCGGGCCTCCGGTCCCGGATCCTGGATGCCGATTATGAGGCCGCCGGGGCGCGTATCGTGGGGGCGGGCGAGGCGAATGCCGCCGACGTCGTCCTGAAGGTGCGAAGGCCGACATCGGCTGAGATCGCCACCTACAAATCCGGCGCCATCGTCATCGCCACGATGGATCCCTACGGCAATGAGGCCGCCATCGCCGAGATGGCCAATGCCGGTCTCACCACCTTCGCCATGGAGTTGATGCCGCGCATCACGCGAGCCCAGTCGATGGACATCCTGTCCTCGCAGGCCAACCTTGCCGGCTATCAGGCCGTCATCGACGCGGCCCATGAATTCGACCGCGCCATGCCGATGATGATGACCGCAGCCGGCACCGTTCCGGCTGCCAAGGTCTTCGTCATGGGGGCGGGCGTTGCCGGTCTTCAGGCCATCGCCACCGCCCGTCGCCTTGGTGCTGCCGTCTCCGCAACGGACGTGCGCCCGGCCGCCAAGGAGCAGGTTGCCTCGCTTGGCGCGAAGTTCATCGCCGTCGAGGACGACGAGTTCAAGGCCGCCGAAACCGCCGGCGGCTATGCGAAAGAGATGTCGAAAGAATATCAGGCGAAGCAGGCGGCCCTCGTGGCCGAGCATATCGCCAAACAGGACATCGTCATTACGACGGCGCTCATTCCCGGCCGTCCGGCGCCGCGTCTCGTGACGCGTCAGATGCTGTCGGCCATGCGCACCGGCTCCGTCGTCGTCGACCTCGCGGTCGAGCGTGGTGGCAATATCGAGGGCTCTGAACCCGGCAAGGTCGCCGAAGTCGAAGGCGTCAGGGTCATCGGCTATCTTAACGTGGCGGGCCGCATCGCGGCTTCCGCATCTGCTCTCTACGCCAAGAACCTCATCACCTTCCTCGAGACCATGGTCGACAAGGAAACGAAATCGGTTTCGGTCAATGTCGAGGATGAACTCGTCAAGGCGACGATGCTGACCAACGGCGGCGCCGTGGTGCATCCGAACTTCGGCGGCTCTGTTCAGCAAGGGGAGGGTAAGTGATGGCGAACGAACTTCTCGACAAGGCAATCACCGATCTCGAACGTGCTGTCGAAGCCGTTCGCGCGGCGTCCGAATATGTGCCGGATGCGGCCGCAGCCGCAGCCCATGGCGTTTCCGGCGGTGCGATCGATCCCTTCGTCTTCCGTCTGGCGATCTTCGTGCTGTCGATCTTCGTCGGCTACTACGTCGTCTGGTCGGTGACGCCGGCGCTGCATACGCCGCTGATGGCCGTCACCAACGCGATTTCTTCCGTTATCGTGGTCGGTGCGCTGCTCGCCGTCGGTATCTCGCTCTCGGGTGTGGCGACCGGATTCGGCTTCGTTGCGCTCATCCTCGCCTCCGTCAACATCTTTGGCGGCTTCCTCGTCACCCAGCGCATGCTGGCGATGTACA
Source organism: Shinella curvata (assembly GCF_022899935.1). Taxonomy (GTDB): domain Bacteria; phylum Pseudomonadota; class Alphaproteobacteria; order Rhizobiales; family Rhizobiaceae; genus Shinella; species Shinella curvata. The sequence goes on along the minus strand of NZ_JALJCJ010000005.1, from coordinate 375,373 downwards.
AGAAAAAAGAGAAGTGAGGGCGGCCCGATGAACGCAAACTTTGCAGCCTTCCTCTACCTCGTTTCCGGGGTCCTCTTCATCATGGCCTTGCGCGGCCTGTCGCATCCGACGACCAGCCGCCGCGGCAACATGCTCGGCATGATCGGCATGGGCATCGCCATCGGCACGACGCTGCTTCTGGCAACGCCGTCCTTCGGCGGCCTCGTGCTCATCGTGCTCGGGCTTGCCATCGGTGGTGGTGCCGGCGCCTACATCGCCCGTTCGATCCCGATGACCTCGATGCCGCAGCTCGTCGCTGGCTTCCACTCGCTCGTCGGCCTTGCCGCCGTGCTGGTCGCCGCTGCCGCGCTCTACTCGCCTGTGTCCTTCGGCATCGGCCAGGTGGGCGAAATCCACGGCCAGGCGCTCGTCGAAATGGCGCTCGGTGCCGCCATCGGTGCGATCACCTTCACCGGCTCGATCATCGCATTCCTGAAGCTCGACGGGCGCATGTCCGGCAAGCCGATCATGCTGCCCTACCGGCATGTCATCAACATCGTGCTGCTTGCCGCGATCGTCTTCTTCATCGTCGGCCTGACGCTGTCGGAAAGCCATTTTGACTTCTGGCTGATCGTCGTGCTGGCGCTGGCGCTCGGCGTGCTGCTCATCGTGCCGATCGGTGGCGCCGACATGCCCGTCGTCGTCTCCATGCTCAATTCATATTCGGGTTGGGCTGCGGCCGGCATCGGCTTCACGCTCGGCAACCTCGCGCTCATCATCACCGGCGCACTTGTCGGTTCCTCGGGTGCGATTCTGTCCTACATCATGTGCAAGGGCATGAACCGCTCCTTCATCTCGGTCATCCTGGGCGGCTTCGGCGGCGATAGCGGTGCCGCGGCGAGCGACGATGGCGTGCAGCGCACGGTCAAGCAGGGTTCGGCCGATGACGCTGCCTTCCTGATGGCGAACGCCTCCAAGGTCATCATCGTGCCGGGCTACGGCATGGCGGTGGCGCAGGCGCAGCATGCGGTTCGCGAATTGGCCGATGCGCTGAAGAAGAACGGCGTCGAGGTGAAATACGCGATCCACCCGGTCGCCGGCCGTATGCCCGGCCATATGAACGTGCTGCTCGCCGAGGCGAACGTGCCCTATGACGAAGTGTTCGAGCTTGAGGACATCAACTCGGAATTCGCCCAGGCCGATGTCGCCTATGTTATTGGCGCCAACGACGTGACGAACCCGGCGGCGCGCGACGGCAAGTCCTCGCCGATCTACGGCATGCCGATTCTCGATGTCGACAAGGCCAAGACCTGCCTCTTCGTCAAGCGTTCGCTCGGCTCCGGCTATGCCGGCATCGACAACACGCTGTTCTACAAGGACGGCACGATGATGCTGCTCGGAGACGCAAAGAAGATGACGGACGATATCGTCAAGGCCATGAACCATTAAGGCATAACCGACGCCGCAGCATCGCTTCGGCGTCGGGTCAGGCAAAACGGAATGCTCCGAAATGAAAAAAAGCCCGCGAGACGATCGCGGGCTTTTTTATGTACGTTCATCGCGCCTGATATCAGCTCGGCTGGGCGCCGCCCTTTGCGCGCGCGAGGCCGGCCTTGGCCGGGGCATAGTTCGGGTCGAGGCGGAGCGCCTGCGCATAGGACTTCGACGCCTTGTTCATCTCGCCACGGCGCTCATAGATCAGCGCCTGGTTCGCCCAGGATTCGGAAAGCTTGCCGTCGAGATTGATGGCAGTGTTGAAATCCTGGAATGCGTTGTCGTCGTCGCCCTTCGCGGCATAGGAAATGCCGCGGCCGTTATAGGGCTCGGCCGAGTTCGGCGAGAGCGAGATCGCCCGCGAGAAGTCCTCGATCGCCTTGTCGTGCTGGCGGCGTGCCTGATAGATCAGGCCGCGATTGTGATAGGCACGCGGATCGGTCGTATCGAGTTCGATCGCCTTGTTGAAATCGCGGAAGGCTTCGTCGAGACGGCCGGCCTGACGGTAGAGATTGCCGCGGCCGATATAGGCGACGTCGTAGCTCGGGTTGATCTGCAGCGCCGTGTTGTAGTCAGCGGCTGCCTGCGCCTGGTCGCCCATGCTGCGCTCGACGAGCGCGCGGTTGGCATAAGCCTGGTAGAAACGCGGCTTGAGTTCGATGGCGCGGTTAAAGTCTTCCAGTGCCCGGCGATGCTCGCCGGCGCGGCCATAGGCCGAGCCGCGCACGTTGTAGGCTTCCGGATCCTGCGGATTGGCGGAAATCACGGCGGAGAGCGAGGAGATGTTCTCCTGCGAACCCTGGGCGCGCTCGACCTTCAGGACGTCCGTCGAAGTGGTCGACTGGCACCCTGTCAGGAGAAGTGCCAGCGATGTGGCGGCGACGGCGGCCATCAGGGGGCGGCGCAAACGGGCGGTCGCGGAGGGGAGACGATTGGTCGGGAACCCGGTCGATGCAGCCATGTCCAAGTGCTAATCCTCAAAATGGGCTTCTTCCACGCTTCATGCGTGAAGAATACGCTACAGCCTTGAAAGCAACTCAGGCAAGAGTGTAGCGGCATTGCCCGGAATTGCACGGGAAGTCTTTCACTTCGGTGAAAGCTTCCCGGTCACATGAAAAAAGGCGGCGGCGAAATGTTCGCCCCCGCCCGGTCTTGCATCCGAAAGCGTCGAAATGACGTCCGATTAACGGGCGCCCGGACGGCCGCTGACGAGGCCTTCGCGCTGGGCGCGCTTGCGGGCCAGCTTGCGAACGCGACGAACGGCTTCAGCCTTTTCACGTGCACGCTTCTCAGACGGCTTTTCGAAATAGTCGCGCATCTTCATTTCACGGAAAATGCCTTCACGCTGCATCTTCTTCTTGAGAGCGCGGAGAGCCTGATCAACGTTGTTATCGCGGACAAGTACCTGCACGAGAATCCCGTTCCTTTGGTTTTGTAAGCCTGCGAGCAGAGGTCGCCAGGCAAATAGATTGCGTTCGCTCAGCCCGCAGGCTGGCAATTGGGGCGTCCGATATCAGATGCGGGTAGGGAAGTCCAGCCCGAAGCGCCGCCTGTTAAGGATATTTGAGCTGAAGGCCCGCAGGCCGGGTGCATAGGGGTGCTGATCTGTCTTGTCTGTGCTTTGAAGGCAAACATCAAACACGCGACACCGGTCATGTCGCATGTGGTACAAGGTGCGCCTGAATGCGTCGCAAAGGATACGGCGAAAGACGTCAGGATTTGCTTTCTATCGGGGCAGGAAACAGCCGGCTGCGGCCGGCGAGCGTTTGAGGATACGGGATGCGCAAATATTCGGTTTTCGCCGTGGCCCGAGAGGCGATGCGTGGCCACAAGGGATGGGAGGCACAATGGACCTCGCCCGAGCCGCGCAAGGAATACGACGTGATCATCGTCGGCGGCGGCGGTCACGGTCTGGGTGCGGCCTACTATCTCGCCAAGGAGCACGGCATCACCAATATCGCCGTGATCGAGAAGGGCTGGCTCGGCGGCGGCAATACCGGCCGCAACACGACGATCATCCGCTCGAACTATCTCTATGATGAGAGCATGGACATCTACGAGCATTCCCTGAAGCTCTGGGAAGGCTTGAGCCAGGATCTCAACTACAACGTCATGTACTCGCCGCGTGGCGTGATGATGTTGTCGCACAATGTGCACGACAAACAGTCCTTCCAGCGCCACGTCCATGCCAACCGCCTCTACGGCATCGACAACGAATGGCTGACGCCGCAGCAGGCGAAGGAGTTCGTGCCGGTTCTCGATATCTCGGCCTCCGCCCGTTACCCGATCAACGGTGCCGCCCTGCAGCGCCGCGGCGGCACGGCCCGCCACGACGCCGTTGCCTGGGGGTATGCCCGTGCGGCCTCCGATCGCGGCGTGCATGTCATCCAGAACTGCGAAGTGAAGGGCATCCGTCGCGGCCCCGATGGTGCGGTCACCGGTGTGGAGACGTCGAAGGGTTTCATCGGCGCCAAGAAGGTCGCCGTCTCGGCCTCCGGCCATAACTCGGTCATCCTCTCGATGGCTGACGTCAAGCTGCCGCTGCACTCCGTTCCGCTCCAGGCGCTCGTGTCCGAGCCGATGAAGCCGATCTTTCCCTGCGTGGTCATGTCCAATTCGGTACATGCCTATATCTCGCAGTCGGACAAGGGCGAGCTCGTCATCGGCGCGGGTACGGACCAGTACAACTCGTATTCCCAGACCGGCGGCCTGCAGATCATCACGCACACGCTCGACGCCATCTGCGAGCTCTTCCCGATGTTCCGCCGCGTCAAGATGATGCGCCAGTGGGGCGGCATCACCGACAACACGCCGGACCGTTCGGCGATCCAGGGCGTGACGCCGGTCAAGAACCTCTTCGTCAATTGCGGCTGGGGCACCGGCGGCTTCAAGGCGACGCCGGGTTCGGCCCATCTGTTCGCGCATCTGATCGCCAAGGGCGAGCCGCATCGGCTGGCCGCCGGCCTGACGCTCGACCGCTTCCGCACCGGCCGCCTCATCGACGAGGCAGCTGCGGCGGCCGTGGCACACTGATGAATGGCGCGCTCGTCGCCGGATTTCTGATGGCGGCCGGCGTCATGCCGGTCGGAAACGTCTTCCCCGAGGCCGGGGACTTCCGTTTCCAGAAAATCCGCAAGGCGGCGAGCGAGACGAACTGGCCCTTCATCGCAGAGAGCGGCTTGTTGGGGTGTACGAAGATACTTGGCGCACGGTCGGTCTATTTCGTTCCCGACGAAACCGACATGAACCGCGCCTTTCTTCTCGACGTCGACATCTTTGCGATGAGCATGGTCAATTTTGGAGTGACAGACATTCTGGCCCCCTATGACGATACCGAGCAACTCATTCACCGGATTGCTCCTTTCTTCACGATGGGCCAGCGACTTTGCGATCAGGACCCCGGCACGCTCGTGACGGAACCAGAGCTTTAAACAGGTAGGAAAAAATGCTGCTGATCTACTGCCCCTACTGCGAGGAAGAGCGCTCCGAGCTCGAATTCCGCCACGGCGGCGACGCGCACGTCGCCCGGCCGACCAATATGGCCGACATCTCTGACGAAGAGTTCCAGGAGTTCTTCTTCCTGCGCGACAATCCGAAGGGCCTGATCTTCGAACGCTGGCGCCACATCCATGGCTGCGGCCGCTTCTTCAATGCGGCGCGCGATACGGTGAGCGACAAGTTCTACAGGAGCTACAAGGCCGGTGAACCGAAGCCGGATATTCCCGGCGTGACCACCGCCACCGAGAAAACCGTCGAAACCTATGAAGCCACGGAAGGAACCGCGAAATGAGCGGCGCCAATCGCATTGCCGGTCAGGGCCGCCTGACGCCCGCCAAGACGGCACGTTTCACCTTCGACGGAAAGACCATCGATGCGCTTGAGGGCGATACCGTCGCCTCCGCGCTGCTCGCCAACGGCGTGCATCTCGTCGGCCGTTCGTTCAAGTATCACCGCCCGCGCGGCATTCTTTCGGCTGGTCCGGAAGAGCCGAACGCGCTGATCGACGTCTCCCGCGACGCTGCCCGCCGCCAGCCGAACGTGCGTGCGCCGGTGCAGGAAGTCTTCGACGGCATGAAGGTGGAATCGCAGAACCGTTGGCCGTCGCTCGCCTTCGACATCGGCGGTATCAACAACCTGATGTCGCCGTTCTTCGCCGCCGGCTTCTACTACAAGACCTTCATGTGGCCGAAGGCCGCCTGGGAAAAGGTCTACGAGCCCTTCATCCGCAAGGCCGCCGGTCTCGGTGTTTCGCCGACGGAAGAGGATCCTGACCATTACGCCAGCCGCTACGCCTATTGCGACGTACTGGTTGCCGGTGCCGGTGTAGCCGGTCTTTCCGCAGCCCTTGCCGCCGCTGAAGCTGGCGCTCGCGTCATTCTCGTCGACGAGCAGCCGGAAGTCGGCGGTGCACTGCACTACGACCTGTCGGTGAAGATCGATGGCCAGAACGGCTATGACTGGGCGCAGGCGACCGCCGCAAAGCTGAAGGCGATGGAGAACGTCACCGTTCTTACCCGCACGACTGCGTTCGGCTACTACAACCACAATTTCGTCGGCCTGGTCGAACGCGTCACCGATCACCTCACCAGGCCCGACAAGAAGCTGCCGCGCGAGCGTTTGTGGCAGGTCCGTGCCAAACGCGTCGTGTTGGCGACGGGTTCGATCGAGCGCCACATGGTGTTCGCCAACAACGACCGTCCGGGCATCATGCTCGCCTCGGCCGCGCGCACCTATCTCAACCATTTCGGCGTCGCCGTCGGCCGCAAGGTCGGCGTCTATACGGCGAGCGATTCTGCCTATGAAGCGGCCTTCGACCTGAAGCGGGCCGGGGTCACCATCGCCGCCATCGTCGATAACCGCGAAAAGCCCGGCGATGCCGTGCTGACGGAAGCCCGCAAGCTCGGCATCGAGGTTCTGACCGGTCACTCGGTCATCGACACCAAGGGCAAGCTTCGCGTCTCCTCGATCTCGGTCGCCCGCAATGGTGGCGGTTCGGCACGCTCGATCCCGGTCGATGCGCTGTTGATGTCCGCCGGCTGGACGCCCTCCGTCCACCTGTTCTCGCAGTCGCGCGGCAAGGTGGCCTATGACGCCGCCTCCGGCCGCTTTCTGCCGGGCACCTATGCGCAGGATTGCCTTTCGGTCGGTTCGTGCAACGGCACGGACGGCCTGCAGGCCACCATCGAGGAATCGCTGGCGGCCGGCGAGCTGATGGCGCGCGCCACCGGCAATGAAGGCGGCAGCAAGGTCGAGCTTCGCGGCGAAAACGCCTTCGAATGGACCGGTGGCATGGCGGGTGCGGCCGAGGGCGCTGGCGTCGATACGACGGTCAAGGCCTTTGTCGACTTCCAGAACGACGTCTGTGCCAAGGACATCCGCCTCGCCGTGCGCGAAGGCATGCACTCGATCGAACACATCAAGCGCTTCACCACCAATGGCATGGCGACGGACCAGGGCAAGCTGTCCAACATCCACGGCCTCGCCATCGCATCCGAAGTGCTGAACCGCGAGATCCCGAAGATCGGCCTCACCACCTTCCGTGCGCCCTATACGCCGGTCACTTTCGGTGCGCTGATCAGCCATTCACGCGGCGAACTGTTCGACCCGGCCCGCAAGACGCCGATGCACGCCTGGGAAGAAGCGCATGGCGCCGTCTTCGAAGACGTCGGCAACTGGAAGCGCGCCTGGTACTATCCGCGTTCGGGCGAGACGATGCACGATGCGGTCAACCGCGAGTGCCGCACGGTGCGTAACGCTGCCGGCCTGTTCGATGCCTCGACGCTCGGCAAGATCGAAGTCGTCGGCCCCGATGCCGCCGAGTTCCTGAACCTGATGTACACCAATGCCTGGGACACGCTGAAGCCTGGCCGCTGCCGCTACGGCATCATGCTGCGCGAAGACGGCTTCGTCTATGATGACGGCGTCGTCGGTCGCCTGGCGGAAGATCGTTTCCATGTGACCACCACGACGGGCGGTGCGCCGCGCGTCATGAACCATATGGAAGACTATCTCCAGACGGAATTCCCGCATCTCAAGGTCTGGCTGACCTCGACCACCGAACAGTGGGCGGTGATCGCGGTGCAGGGCCCGAAGGCGCGCGAAATCCTCGCGCCGCTGGTCGAAGGCATCGACATCTCGAACGAAGCCTTCCCGCATATGAGTGTTCGCGAAGGCAAGATCTGCGGCGTGCCGACCAGGCTCTTCCGCATGTCCTTCACCGGTGAAGCGGGTTACGAAGTCAATGTGCCCGCCGATTACGGCCAGGCCGTGTGGGAAGCCATCTGGGCCCGTGCCGAACCGCTCGGTGCCTGCGCCTATGGCACTGAGACCATGCACGTGCTGCGCGCTGAAAAGGGCTACATCATCGTCGGCCAGGATACGGACGGCACGGTGACCCCGCATGATGCGAGCCTGAGCTGGGCCGTCTCCAAGAAGAAGACGGATTTCGTCGGCATCCGCGGCCTGAAGCGTCCCGATCTCGTCAAGGAAGGCCGCAAACAGCTTGTCGGCCTGCTGACGAAGGACCCGAATGTGGTTCTGGAGGAGGGCGCGCAGATCGTCGCCGATCCGAACGAGCCCAAGCCGATGAAGATGCTCGGCCATGTGACCTCGTCCTACTGGTCGGAAAACTGCGGCCGGTCGATTGCCATGGCGCTCGTCGCCGGTGGTCAGGCGCGTCTCGGCCAGACGCTCTACGTGCCGATGCCCGACCGCACGATTGCGGTCGAGGTCAGTGAAATGGTCTTTGTGGACAAGGAAGGAGGACGCCTCAATGGCTGATCAAGCTCTTCGCAAGGCGCCGCTCGCCGGCCGTCATGGTGGTTCCTCCGGTGCGCGCGTTACGCCCGCCGGCCCCGCAACCCGCCTGGCGCTGCGCGCCGGTTCGGATGCCATCGGCACGTTGTCGCTGGCCTTCGGTCTCGAACTGCCGCAGCGCCCGAAAACCTCGGCCTCCGTCACCGGCCGTCACGCGCTCTGGCTTGGCCCGGACGAATGGCTGCTGATCGACGAGAATGGCGCGGACCTGTTGGGCATCGCCTCGGGCGTCTCTGCGCTGCATTCGGCGACCGACGTTTCCCACCGCAACACGACGATCCTCGTCTCCGGTCCTGACGCTGCGGCCGCCATCGCCGCGGCCTGCCCGCTTGATCTCGGCACCTCGGTCTTCCCGGTGGGTGCCGCGGCCCGCACCGTTCTTGGCAAGATCGAGATCGTGCTGCTGCGCACGGGGAAAGAGGATTACCGCGTCGAATGCTGGCGCTCGTTCTCGCCCTATGCCTTCGGCATGCTGGTCGAAGGCGCGGAAGACGCCGGTCTCTGATCTCAGAGAAAGCGGTAGAAAAACAGGGCTGTCTCCCGCGTGCCGGGGGACAGCCCTTCGTATAGGTGCCGGTCGAAGCCGCCGAGGGTAAAACCCTGGCGCAGATAGAAGCGGCAGGCTGCGACATTATTCGTCTGTGTTTCCAGCCGGATGCCGAGCAGGGCTTTTTCGCCTGCCCACTGGATGGCTTGCTGCATCAGCCGTTGCGCTGCACCCGTGCCGCGCCATTCGGCATCCACGGCGATATCGTCGATGAGGGCGAAGCGGTTCCAACCCACAGACAGCGCCAGATAGCCGACGGGTGTCTCATCGCCGAGAATGACGAACAACGCCTCGTCTTCGGCGGACAAGGTCTCCTCCAACTCCGCCGGATCGAAGCCGTAGCTCTTGGGATAGGGTTCGACCGGCCGCGCATGCGCCAGCCAGTCGCCCTTGTAGGGCGGCATGGCCTCGCGCGTCACGAGGAAGGAAAAGTCGCAGGCCTGAAGGACCGGCAGGTCCTCGGCCGCGGCAGGACGGACCTTCACACGTCCTCCGGTCGATCCTTGGGATCGAACTGGATGATGGTAATCCAGTCGGCCGTCAGTGCCGGCTTGGTCTCGTCCTCGATTTCGACGGATACGTCATAGCGGATCGTCACCATGCCGGCGCCCCTGAAGCGGGCTTCGGCGAGCACGAAACGGCCGCGCACACGCGCCCCGCTCTTCACCGGCGCCATGAAGCGCACTTTCTCGAAGCCGTAATTGATGCCCATCGTCTGCTCGATGATGCGCGGCACGCAATCGTAGTTCATCGCCGACAGCAGGGAGAGCGTCAGGAAACCATGGGCGATCGTGCCACCGAACGGGGTTTCGGCAGCGGCGCGCACCGGGTCGGTATGGATGAACTGATGGTCTTCCGTCGCCACGGCGAAGCGGTCGATCATGGTCTGGTCGACGGTAAACCAGCGCGACAGGCCGAGTTCCGTGGCGACGAGGGCGGAAATATCTTTCAGATGTATGTCTGCGGGCATAGGGCTTTCCTGCCGTTCGATTCGCGGCCTTTCTACGAAGACGTTTTGTCCGGGCAATGAATTTCAGTATTTTTCGACAAAAATCTCGACGCTGCGGGGAAAAAGCAGGCCGACGGGCGGTTGGTTGACGGAAATGAGGCTTACCCAGCCATGCCCTTCGGAGGGCGGCAGAGCCAGCGCCTGCTCACCGTGCGTGCGGTTGATGGCGATTGCGAGGCGGACGCTCTGTTGCTGTTGAAGATCCGCCGTCCTGAAAAGGGCCAGCAGCGTGCCGTTGAAGGGGGCTTCCCAGTCGGCGACGCTCATCGGGTGGCCGGAAAGTGTGAGCCATTCCACATCGCCGTCCCGCAGAAATGCGGTTTCGGAAAGGGCGGGAAACCGCTTGCGGATCGTCGACAGCATGGCCGCGTGTTCGATCAAGCCATCATCCAGCCGGTCCCAGTGCATCCAGGTGATCGCATTGTCCTGGCAATAGGCATTGTTGTTGCCGCCCTGGCTGCGGCCGCCCTCGTCGCCGGCCGTCAGCATGATGGTGCCGCGCGAGAGGAAGAGGCTGGAGATGAGGGCCTTCACATCGGCGCGGCGGGCAGAGAGCACGGCGCCATCGGTCGTGGCGCCCTCCGCACCGTTGTTCCAGGAGTGGTTCTCGTTGTGGCCGTCCCGATTGTCCTCGCCGTTTGCGCCGTTGTGCTTCACGGTGTGGGAGACGAGATCCATCAGGGTGAAACCGTCATGGGCAGCGAGGAAGTTGACGCTGCGCGTCTCCTCCCCGCCGTGACGCGAGAAGATATCCGATGAGCCGGCGAAGGCGGTGACGAAGGCGCCGAGGCGGTGGCTGTCGCCGCGCCAGAAGGTTCTGGTGTCGTCGCGGTAGCGGTCGTTCCATTCCAGGAAGGGCGTGGGGAAATTGCCGAGCTGGTAACCGCCGGGGCCGATGTCCCAGGGTTCGGCGATCAGCACGCGGTCTTTCAGCAGGGGATCGGCGCAAATTTCCGACAGCAGGGCCGAGCCGGCGGAAAAGCCGTCCGCCTCGCGACCGAGAATGGTGGCGAGGTCGAAGCGGAAGCCGTCGACGCCGGCATGGCGCACGAAATGGCGCAGGCTGTCGAGCACGAGCTGGCGCACGACCGGGTGTTCGCCGGCAATGGTGTTGCCGCAGCCGGTATCGTTGATCAGCTCGCCGGGCCGGTCCGGCACGTGGCGGTAATAGGTGAGGTTGTCGAGGCCGCGCATGGAGAGCGTGGCACCATGGCGGTCGCTTTCGCCGGAATGGTTGAAGACGAGATCAAGGATCACGCCGATGTTCTCGGCACGCAAGGCTGCGACCGTGTCAGCCAGTTCCTTCATGCCGCCGGGCACGAGGCGCGGGTCGAGCGCCATCAGGGCGATCGGATTATAGCCCCAGCTGTTGGAAAGGCCGAGCGGCGGCAGGTGGCGCTCGTCGATCCAGGCGGTGATGGGCATCAGTTCGACGGCATCGACGCCGAGGCGTTTCAGATGGGCGAGCACGGCGGGATGGGCCAGCGCGGCGACAGTGCCACGCATCGCCTCGGGCACCTCGGGATGAAGCATGGTGAAGCTGCGTACGGCGACCTCGTAGACGAAGCCACCGGGGCGGAAGATCGGCGGCTCTATCGCGACGGGCCGGTCCCTGACGACGACCGCCTTCGGCACGATATCCGCCGTGTCGATGCTAAAGACGGCAAGGCGGCCATCGTGCCGGAAGGCGCGGTCCAGTTGCTTGGCATAGGGATCGACCAGCAGCTTCGCGGGGTCGAACCACAGGCCATGGTCCGGCGAATAGATGCCGTCGGCGCGAAAACCGTAGCGCGTGCCCTCCGTGGCGCCTTCGACGAAGACCCGGTGGAAGCCGCTTTCGTCTCGCCCCATGGCGAGACGGGCGAGTTCCTTGGCGCCGTCATTGTCGAATAGGCAGAGTTCGACGCGGGCGGCATCGCGGGAATAGACCGCGAATTCCACCCCGTCCCCGGAGAGCGTGGCGCCCGGTGCGAAGGAGGGGGCGGTGATGGTCATGTCAGGTGATCACCGTTGGTTCATTGCGGCCGGTTCGTGTCTTGATGCCGGCGATCTCGTCGGCAACGGCGATGAGATCGGCCAGCGCCTCCTGCGTGTCGATGGCGTGGCGCGCGGCATCGGGCTCGAAGCGTTCGATATAGACGCGCAGCGTCGCGCCGGACGTGCCGGTGCCGGAGAGGCGGAAGACGACGCGGGAGCCGCCGACGAAGAGGATGCGGATGCCCTGGTTCTTGCTGACGGATTGATCGACCGGGTCGTTATAGGCGAAATCGTCCGCGGTCTCGACGATGAGCGCGCCGAAGGACTTGCCGGGCAGCGTGGCGAGCTGATCGCGCAGGTTGGCCATCAGGCCGTTCGCCGCTTCGGTGTCGACTTCCTCGTAATCGTGGCGGGAATAGTAGTTGCGGCCATAGGTCGCCCAGTGCTGCTCGACGATGGCAAGCGTGCTTTCCTTGCGCACCGCGAGGATGTTCAGCCAGAGCAGCACGGCCCAGAGACCGTCCTTCTCGCGCACATGGTTGGAACCGGTGCCCGCACTTTCCTCGCCGCAGATCGTCGCGAGGCCGGCGTCGAGCAGGTTTCCGAAGAACTTCCAGCCGGTCGGCGTCTCGTAGATGCCGATGCCAAGTTTCTTGGCGACGCGGTCGGCCGCACCCGAGGTCGGCATGGAGCGGGCGATGCCGGCAAGGCCCTTGGCGTAGCCGGGCGCCAGATGGGCGTTGGCGGCAAGCATCGCCAGGCTATCGGAGGGGGTGACGAAGATGCCCTTGCCGATGATCAGGTTGCGGTCGCCGTCGCCGTCGGAGGCAGCACCGAAATCCGGCGCATCATCGGCCATCATCGTCTCGTAGAGCGCGCGGGCATGCACGAGGTTAGGATCAGGATGGTGGCCGCCGAAGTCCGGCAACGGCATGAAGTTGAGGACCGAGCCCTTGGCGGCGCCGAGGCGGTTTTCCAGGATCTCCTTGGCATAGGGGCCGGTGACGGCGCTCATCGCGTCGAAGACGATGCGGAAGCCGCCGGCCAGATGCTGGCGGATCGCGTCGAAATCGAACAGGCTTTCCATCAGTTCGGTATAGTCGGCGACGGGATCGATGACCGTGACCGTCATGCCCTCGATCTCATGGCTGCCTTCCAGGTCGAGATTGAGATCGCTGGCATCGGATATCTTGTAGCTGTCGATGGTGTTTGTGCGCGCAAAGATCGCGTCGGTGATCTTTTCCGGTGCCGGGCCGCCATTGCCGATATTGTACTTGATACCGAAGTCTTCCGTCGGGCCGCCCGGATTGTGGCTGGCCGAGAGAACGATGCCGCCGAAGGCCTTGTATTGGCGGATGACGTTCGATGCGGCGGGCGTCGAAAGAATGCCGCCGCGGCCGACCAGCACGTGGCCGAAGCCGTTGGCGGCCGCCATCTTGATGGCGAGCTGGATGACTTCGCGATTGTAGAAACGGCCGTCGCCACCGATGACCAGCGTCTGGCCCGCAAAGCCTTCCAGGCTGTCGAAAATCGACTGGATGAAGTTCTCCGCGTAATTCTTCTGCTGGAAGACGGGGACCTTCTTGCGCAGGCCCGACGTGCCGGGCTTCTGGTCGCTATAGGGCGTGGTCGAGACGGTCTTGATGGTCATTGCTTACACTCGCGAAAGAAGGCTGGAATAGAGGTCGGCGTAGCGCGCGGCGCTGTTTTCCCAGGAAACGTCTGACTTCATGCCCTGGTTCTGGATGCGACCCCAGATTTTCGGTTCGTTATAGGCTTTGAACACCCGGCGTAGTGCCTGGCGTAGCCCGTCGGCATTGATGGGCGTGAACTGGAAGCCCGTGGCGACGCGGGCGGAAAGGGCCGCCTCGTTGGCGTCGATGACGGTGTCGGCAAGGCCGCCGGTGCGTGCGACGACGGGAATGCAGCCGTAACGCAGGCCATAGAGCTGGGTCAGGCCGCAGGGCTCGAAGCGTGACGGGATGAGGATGGCGTCGCTGCCGGCCTGCATGAGGTGGGACAGCGGCTCGTTATAGCCGATGACGATGCCGATGCGGCCGCGATGGCGCGAGGCGGCGGCCAGCAGAGCGCCTTCCAGCGCCTGGTCTCCGGAGCCGAGTACGGCAAGCTTGCCGCCCTGTTCGACGATCCAGTCGGCGATTTCCGCAATCAGATCGATACCCTTCTGCCAGGTCAGCCGGCTGATGACGCAGAAGATCGGGCCGGTGTCGTCCTCCAGGCTGAAGCGCTCGGCGACGGCCTGCCGGTTGACGGAACGCTGCTTCAGCGAGCCGGCGGCATAGGGGCGGGCAATGTTGGCGTCGGTCTCCGGGTTCCAGACGGCGGTGTCGATGCCGTTGACGATGCCGACGAGATCGGTTCCGCGGGCATTGATCAGGCCCTCGAGGCCCATGCCGTATTCCGCCGTCATGATTTCGTGCGCGTAGGTCGGGCTGACCGTGGTGATCGACCAGGCGGTGCGCAGCCCGCCCTTGAGGTAGCCGACATCGCCGTAATATTCGAGCCCGTCCATGGTGAAGGCCTCGGGCGGCAGCGCAAGCCCCTCGAAGACATCGGCGCCGAACTGGCCCTGGAAAGCGAGGTTGTGCACCGTGAGGACCGTGGGAATGTGCTGCAATCCGGTATAGCGCATGTAGACGGCGGTCATCGCCGCCTGCCAATCATGCGCATGCACAATATCCGGCCGCCAGTCGGGCAGCAGGCCGCGGGCGATTTCGGCGCCCGCGAAGGAGAGCGCGGCAAAGCGCCGCCAGTTGTCGGTGAAATCCTTGCCTGTGGCATCCACATACGGACCGCCCGGCCGGTCGTAATAGGCCGGCGCGTCGAGCACGAGGATATCGAGGCCCTCATGCGTGGCAGCGAGAATGCGTGCGGGTTCGCCGAGCAGGTCGTCGAAACCGGCGACCACCTCGACCTTGCCGAGCCGCTGCATGACCGCGGGATAGCCGGGCATGAGCGTGCGCATATGCATGCCATGCCCGGCAAGCGCGATCGGCAGCGCGCCGGCGACGTCGGCGAGGCCTCCCGTCTTGATGAGCGGGAATACTTCGGATGCCACCGAAAGGATGTTCATGACCCGGCTAGAGCTCCAGCTTGTCGATCATCGGTTGGGTGATGAGGCAGATGCCGTTTTCCGAGCGGCGGAAGCGGCGGGCATCGAGCTCCGGATCCTCGCCGACGACAAGGCCTTCGGGGATGATCACGCGGCTGTCGATGACGACGTTCTTGAGATTGGCATGGCGGCCGATCATGACATTCGGCAGCACGACGGCCCCTTCCAGGCGGGAATAGGAATTCGCCCTGACCCCGGTGAACAGCATGCTGCGGTTCAGCGAGGCGCCGGAGATGATGCAATCGCCCGAGACAAGCGAGGAGATTGCCGACCCGCGGCGGTTCTCGTCGTCATGCACGAATTTGGCTGGCGGCTTGATCTCCGCAAAGGTCCAGATCGGCCAGGAACTGTCGTAGATATCGAGTTCCGGGGTGATGTGGGTCAGGTCGATATTGGCCTGCCAGTAGGCGTCGATCGTGCCGACATCGCGCCAGTAGGCTTCGCGCTCGAAATTCGAGCGCACGCAGGATGCGTTGAAGCGGTGGGCGACGGCTTTGCCGTTCTGCACGATGTAGGGAATGATGTCCTTGCCGAAGTCGCGGCTCGACGTCGGGTCGGCCGCGTCACGGCGCAAAAGGTCCATCAGGAATTTGGTGTGGAAGACGTAGATGCCCATGGAGGCAAGCGCCATGTCGGGATTGCCGGGGATACCAGGCGGATCGGCCGGCTTTTCCACGAAGGCGATGATCTGGTCCTTGTCATCGACATGCATGACGCCGAAGCCGGTCGCTTCCATGCGCGGCACTTCCAGGCAGCCGATCGTCACCTGCGCACCGGAATCCACGTGCTGCTGGAGCATCAGCTCGTAGTCCATCTTGTAGATATGGTCGCCGGCCAGGATGACCATGTATTCGACGCCGTAATCCTCGATGATATCGATGTTCTGGTAGACGGCGTCGGCGGTGCCTTCGTACCACTGCGTCTCCGAGACGCGCTGGGAGGCGGGGAGGATGTCGAAGCTCTCGTTGCGTTCGGGGCGGAAGAAATTCCAGCCGCGCTGCATGTGGCGGATCAGCGAGTGCGCCTTGTACTGGGTGGCGACGCCGATGCGGCGGATACCGGAGTTGAGTGCATTGGAGAGTGCGAAGTCGATGATGCGCGCCTTGCCGCCGAAATGCACGGCCGGCTTTGCGCGCCGGTCGGTCAGTTCCTTGAGGCGGCTGCCGCGTCCGCCAGCGAGAACATAGGCCATCGCGTCACGGGCGAGGGGTTGAATGCGCTTTTGCTCCATAGGGTCTCCTCCCGATTGTCTTTTGTCTCACACGGTTCCAGCGACATCGTTGCGTGTTTTCGCTGGAACCGCTCCGTCACGCATCCAGCTCAAGCATCAATGTCGCCAGGGGCGGCAGCGTGATGTTGGCTGTAATTCTTCCATCGGCGTGTTTTTTTGCCTGAACGGCACCGCCATTCCCCTTGCCGCTGCCGCCGTAGATCTCGGCGTCGGTATTCAATATTTCACGCCACCGGCCCTCGACCGGCAACGGCACCCCGTAGTTCTCGCGGTAAACAGGGGTAAAATTGGTGACGACGGCGATCGGCTTTTCGCCGGGCGCCTTGCGCAGCCAGGCGAAGACCGAGTTCTCGCGGTCGTCGGCAATCAGCCATTCGAAGCCGTCGCCCTCGCAGTCACGCGCATGCAGCGCAGCCTTGCGGCGATAGGTGCCGTTCAGGTCGCGCACCAGCCGGCGCATGCCTTCGTGCAGCGGGTACTCGAGCAGGTTCCAGTCGAGCGACTTGGCCTCGCTCCATTCCTGCCACTGGGCGAACTCCTGCCCCATGAACAGCAGTTTCTTCCCCGGATAGCCCCACATGAAACCGTAATAGGCGCGCAGGTTGGCGAACTTCTGCCAGTCGTCGCCGGCCATTTTGGCAATCAGCGAGCCCTTGCCGTGCACGACCTCGTCATGGCTGAGCGGCAGCACGAAGTTTTCCGTGAAGGCGTAAAGCAGGCCGAAGGTCATGTCGTTGTGGTGGAACTTGCGGTGCACCGGCTCGCGCGACAGATATTGCAGCGTGTCGTGCATGAAGCCCATGTTCCACTTGAAACCGAAGCCGAGGCCGCCATCGTGCACGGGCGCCGAGACCTTCGGCCAGGAGGTGGATTCCTCGGCGATCGTCAGGATGCCGGGATGGGCGGCATAAACCCGGCTGTTCATCGATTGCAGGAAGCGCACCGCCTCGAGGTTCTCGTTGCCGCCATATTCGTTCGGCACCCATTCGCCGTGTTTGCGCGAATAGTCGAGGTAGAGCATCGAGGCGACCGCATCGACGCGCAGGCCGTCGAGATGGAATTTCTCCGACCAGTAGAGCGCGTTGTTGATGAGGTAGGACAGAACCTCGGCACGGCCGAAATTGTAGATCGCGGTGTTCCAGTCGGGGTGAAACCCCTGGCGCGGATCCTCGTGCTCGTAGAGCGCGGTGCCGTCGAATTTTCCGAGGCCATGGGCGTCGGTCGGGAAATGCGCCGGTACCCAGTCGAGGATGACGCCTATGCCGACCTTGTGGCAACCGTTGACGAAGCGGGCGAAGCCGTCGGGCTCGCCGAAGCGGGCGGTCGGCGCATAAAGGCCGGTCGTCTGGTAGCCCCAGGACGGATCGAAAGGGAATTCGGAGATCGGCAGGAACTCGATATGGGAAAAGCCCATGTCGACGCAGTAGGGGATCAACCGGTCGGCGAGCTCGTCCCAGGTGAGGAAGTCGCCGCTGTCGTTACGTTGCCAGGAGCCGGCATGGACCTCGTAGATGGAGATCGGCTGGCGGCGGGCATCGGTGGTCGCCCAATGCTGCAGATGCGCCTCGTCTTCCCATTTCTGGTTAATCGGACCCGTCGTCATCGAGGCATTGTTGGGGCGCAGCTCCGAGCGGCGCGCGAACGGGTCGGCCTTCAGCGGCAGGACTTCGCCGTCGATGCCGACGATCTCGTATTTGTAGGCGTGGCCCGCGGTGATGCCGGGGAGAAAAATCTCCCAGATGCCGGTATCGCGGCGAAGGCGCATTGCATTGCGCCGTCCGTCCCATTCGTTGAAGTTGCCGACGACGGAGACGCGCTTGGCATTCGGCGCCCAGACGGCGAAGTGGAACCCCTCGATGCCGTCGAGCGCCATCGGGTGGGCGCCCAGCTTGTCGAACAGGCGCAGGTGCGAGCCCTCGCGGATGTAATAGTCGTCCATCGGCCCAAGCACCGGGCCGAAGCTGTAGGGATCGATCACCACCCACTCGCCGTCCGCATTGCGGGCGCGGTAGCGGATCGGCTGCAGTTTCTTGACTGAAATCTCGCCGGCGAAGATGCCGGCCTCGTGCAGTTGCTTGAGATCGCCGATGGCCTTGCCGGCGAGTGTCTCGGCCGTCACTTCGGCTGCACCCGGCAGAAAGCAGCGGGCGATGTACTTGTCGCCGGTCGCGTGAAGACCCAGCACTGCGAACGGGTCCCAGTGCCGGCTTTCCAAGATCGCGTCGATGTCCGCCTTCGCCAGAAGATCTGACGGTTGTTCCGTCGTGCCTTTGTTTGGCGGTGCGGTCATCAGGCCCTCCAGATTTCCTTGGCGTATTGGCGAATGGTGCGGTCGGAGGAGAACCAGCCCATGCGGGCAGTGTTCCGGATGGTTTTCGAATACCAGGCGGTTTTGTCCGTCCAAATGCCATCGACCTGGCGCTGGGCCTTGGCATAGGCGTCGAAATCGGCCGCCACCATGAACCAGTCGTGATTATAGATGCCATCGACCAGGCCGGCGAAACGGTTGCGGTCATCGGGCGAGAAGACGCCGGACGAGATCGCGGCGAGCGCCTGCGACAATTCCTTCGACTGCTCGATGATGGCGCGGGGATTGTGTCCCTCGGAGCGCACCTTAGACACTTCCTCCGCCGTCATGCCGAAGATCACGATGTTCTCTTCGCCGACATGATCGCGCATCTCGACATTGGCCCCGTCGAGCGTGCCGATGGTCAGCGCGCCGTTCAACGCGAACTTCATGTTACCCGTGCCGGAGGCTTCCATGCCGGCGGTCGAGATCTGCTCGGAAAGGTCGGCGGCGGGAACCATGATCTCGGCAAGCGACACGTTGTAGTTCGGCACGAAGACCACCTTGAGCAGGCCGCGCACGGAAGGATCATTGTTGATCACGCGCGCCACGTCGTTGGCGAGTTTGATGATCAGCTTGGCATTGTGGTAGCTCGGCGCCGCCTTGCCCGCGAAGAGTTTGACACGGGGGACCCAGTCCAGTTCGGGGTGCGAGCGGATTTGGTCATAGAGCGCCACGGCCTCGATGATGTTGAGGAGCTGGCGCTTGTATTCATGGATGCGCTTGATCTGGATGTCGAACATCGCCGAAGGGTCGATGCGCACGCCCATGCGGCTGCCGACAAGATTGGCAAGACGGTTCTTGTTCTCCCGCTTGATCGCGGCAAAACGCGTCTGGAAATCCTTGTCGTCGGCAAAGGCGTCGAGCGCGCTCAGCGCCTCGGCGTCGTCCATGAAGCCTTCGCCGATGGCTTCGCGGATGAGGTTGAACAGACCCGGATTGCACTGCATCAGCCAGCGGCGCGGCGTGATGCCATTCGTCTTGTTGTTGATACGGTCCGGGTAGAGCCTGTGCAGGTCGGCGAAGACCGTTTCCTTCATCAGCTCTGTATGCAGCGCCGACACGCCGTTGATCGAATGGGAGCCGACGAAGGCGAGATTGCCCATGCGCACGCGCCGTTCGCCCGATTCCTCGATCAGCGAGATGTTGCGGATGCGCTCGTCCTCGATGCCTTTTTCCTTGCGGGCCTCGATAAGGATCTTTGCGTTGATCGCGTAGACGATCTGCATGTGGCGGGGCAGCAGCCGCTCGAACAGCGGCACGGACCAGCTTTCCAGCGCCTCGGGAAGAAGCGTGTGATTGGTGTAGGAGAAGGTGCGGCGACCGATATCCCAGGCGACGTCGAAATCCAGTCCGTGTACGTCCGTCAGGAGACGCACGAGTTCGGCGACGGAGACGGCGGGGTGCGTGTCGTTGAGCTGGATCGCGACGGCATCCGGCAGGGACGTGAAATCAGGATACTGCTGGAGATGACGGCGCAGGATGTCCTGCAGCGAGGCGGAGCAGAAGAAGAATTCCTGGCGCAGGCGCAGTTCCTGGCCAGCGGGCGTTGCATCGGCCGGGTAGAGAACGCGTGTCAGACTTTCCGCCCTGTTGCTTTCCTTCAGCGCGCCGATGTGGTCGCCGGCATTGAACGCTTCGAGCAGGATCGGATCGATCGGGTTTGCCGCCCACAGGCGCAACGTGTTGACGCGCTTGGCGCGCCAGCCGACGGCGGGCGTGTCATAGGCCGTCGCGATGACGCGCTCGGCCGGCTTCCAGACGAAGCGCTGCTTGTCCTCACCGATATTGATCGTCTCGACGCCGCCGCCGAAGCCGATTTCGTAGGAGCTTTCGCGGCGCTCGAATTCCCAAGGATTGCCGTGGGCGAGCCAGGTCTCCGGCAGCTCCACCTGCCAGCCATCGGCCATCTGCTGGCGGAAAAGACCGTGGACGTAGCGGATGCCGTAGCCGTAGGCCGGGACATCGACCGTCGCCATGCTCTCCATGAAACAGGCGGCAAGGCGTCCTAGGCCGCCGTTGCCGAGGGCCGCGTCCGGTTCCAGTTCGGCGATGACGTCGATATCGACGCCGTGCATGGCGAGCGCCTGGCGCATCTCGTCCATGATGCCGGTATTGGTCATCGCATCGCGCATAAGGCGGCCGATGAGAAACTCGAGCGATAGGTAATAGACGCGCTTTGCGCCCGTCGCGTAGGTGCGCCGGGTGCTGTCCATCCACTTGTCGGTGATGCGATCGCGTGCGACCAGGATTGCCGCGGTCAGCCAGTCATGCGGCTTGGCGACTTTCGGGTCCTTGCCGATGCGGTATTTAAGGCGTTCTAGAAGCTCCGTCGCGAGCTGTTCGACATCCGAGGATCGTAGGGCGGGTGCGAGATCGTTGTTGGTAACCCGGTTCATCATCGGTGAACTTTGCCCCCTCGCATTCAATGCGTTCGTTCGTGCGAAATCGCGTTTAAATCAATTTATGCATCTATCCGAAGCGCTTGCAATATGCCTTTTCAAGAAACGCCCCATGCATTTTCGACATGTCTGAAACACGGCGAAAATGCTAAAAAACCCGCTGCGTTCGACGCAGCGGGTTCGGTTTTTCGGCGTGGGACGCGAATTATTTCGTCAGGCGGGAGACCACGGCGGACGTGCGCTCGCCGATCACCTTGAAGGCTGCGACGAGGGCCGCCATGTTCTCGGCCTCGAAGTAATGCGAGGTGTCCGTTGCACACGCCTTCAGCAGGTTCTGGCCGGCGGTCGGCGCCATGAAGGCGACGCTGTAGACTTCGATGCCTGCGGCCTTGGCGCTGACGCAGGTGGCCTTGGTGCTGGTGTCGTCGGCGGACGAATTGTTGGCGCCATCGGTCATCAGCACGAGATACTTCGTCGGCACCTGGCCGTTCTTGGCCTTGTGCGCGGTGTTTTCCGACGCGGCGATCAGCTTGTTGTATGCGATTTTCGTCGCATTGCCCGAGGCGGTGCCGCCATCCGCTTTGAGCAGGTTGACATAGGCGAGCGACGTCGTGGATCCCCAGGTGAGTTCGCTTGGCGTATAGGTTGTCGAATCGTAGGCGATGGTTCCCGTGCGCACGAAGGTGTTCGTCGGGTCCGCGATGGTGAACTGCGTGAAGAGGCTGGCGACCGCGAGTTTCAGGGCGGCCATCTTGGAAACATAGCAGGGGCTTGTCGCCTTGGTCTTGGTGTTGCCCCAGTTCTGTTCCGTCCAGTTGATGCAGGACGTCAGCGTCTTGTCTTTCTCGTTGGTGATCCAGGCCATCGAGCCGGACTTGTCGAGGACCAGGAACATCGAGAGGGCGTTCTTCGATTCCGTCGCGCTCTCGGCCGTGCTCTTCGCCTTCAGTTCCGTCGATTTCTGGCCGAGCAGCCGCGTGAAGGCATTGAAGTTGAGGGTGTGCTTGGTGGAGATGTCCACCTTGAAGGACTTGCCGTTGCCGAGCATGGCCGTCTCCGTGATGGAGATCTGCGTGCCCGATTCGAATTCACTTGCGCCGTTGTCCGAAGGATCGACGTTGCCGCCGGTGCCGCCGTACATCTGCGTTTTGAGGAACTGCATGGCGAGCAGCTTGGCTTCGGCCTTGCTTTTGGCGTCGTTGGCAAGCGCCGATGCGGCGGCAAGCGCTGCCGAATCGGCGGCGTCCTGCAAGTTCGCTCGCGTCATCACGATATTGGTGAGATCGATCGCCACGCCCCCGGCCGCCAGGATAAGCGGGCAGACGATTGCCGTCATCATCGCAAAATTGCCGCAGCGGTCGCCGATGAGCCGCGCGAACAGGCTCCGTTTTTCAGTCTTCGTCGTCATGAGACTTCACCCACCATCTTCATAATGTGGGCAGAAGCTAGCAATGAAGTGTTATTTAACGGTTCGAAGCCGTGGTATAGTTTTCGTAAAATTCTACCGACCCTGAAATTCCGGCATTTCCCGCTGTTTCCAATCGGGATTTCATGCCGTCTGGCGCACCGGAATGACGTCCACCGCTTGGCTCGTCTTGTGCTGGCCGTATCCCTTGAGCACGCCGATGACGGGGGCGACATCCGCATAGTCGCGACCATAGGCGACGACGATATGGTCGGTGCCGGCGGGGATGTCGTTGGTCGGGTCGAGTTCCATCCAGCCGTTCACCCGGCCGCACCAGTAGCGCACCCAGGCGTGCATGGCGTCCGCCCCTTCCAGCCGCTCCTTGCCCGGCGGCGGGATGGTGCGCAGGAAACCGCTGACATAGCCGGCGGGAATGCCAAGACTGCGCAGCGCCACGATCATCACATGGGAAAAATCCTGGCACACGCCGCGCTTTAGTTTGAAGGCTTCGCGCGGGGTCGTATCGACATTCGTCGCCTTCGGATCGTAGGTGAAATCCTTGTGGATGCGCGCGCAGATCGCCGCTGCGATCGCGCGGACCGTCATGTCGGGTTTGGCGATCGAGCGGGCGTATTCGGCGATATCAGGGCATTCTTTCAGCCGCGGACTTGGACCCGTATAGTGGTGCGGCGAGCCGGCATCGAGCGACCAGTAGCCGGCGATATCCTCCGGCAGATTCGCCACGCGCGGTGAAAAGTCGGCCGCCGGCTCCGGCACGTCGACATGCACGCGCGCCTGCATGCGGATATCCAGCCGTTCATGCGCGTTGCGAAAGAGGATCGCGCTCATCGGGTTTTCGAAGAAATCGTTGTGATCGACCCGTTCGCCCGGCCCGGGCGTGACGCCCACCGTGCCGGCGACGAGCCGCTGACGCCCGCCGATCGAAAGCGGCAGCACGCGCACGATGTGCCGCCCGCCGGAGACCGGCGTGTCGTAGAGATAGCTGATATGAAGGTTGACGTCGTAGAGCATGGTTTGCGCGCCTCCCCTTCGCTCAGCTCAGATAGGTTTGCGCAAGAATGTCCGAGAGCTTTTCGAGCTCCGCCTCGAAGCGCTGGTAGACCGCATCCGTCATCGCTTCCGGCGTCATCACCGCCAGCCCCGCGTGAAGGCGCATGGCCTCTCGATAGAAAGGCGACATCTGGCCGTTGGAATAGGCGTTCGGCAGCTGCTCGACCTCGTTCTTGATCTCGTTCAGCTGATAGAGGATCGAGCGCGGGTTGAGCGGGTCGAGCGCGAGCAGGTCGGTGACGGTGAGACGCGCGGTCGCCACATTGTAGCGGCGGCGGTGGGTCATCACGCTGTCGCCGATCTCCAGCAGCATGTCGAGCGCGCCGTCGGGCGCATCCTCGCCGGACATGTGGCCGAGCAGGCGCGTCATGTGCAGGCCGCGCTCAAGATAGCGGCCGATGGAGAGGAAGCGCCAGCCGGTGAAGCGGTACATGTTTTCATGCACGAGACCGGCAAAGCCCGCGAGCTTTCGCAACAGCACGGTCATGGCGCGCGTCGCGTCGTCGCCCGGCTGGATGCTGACATGGAAGCGTCGCGCGGTTTTCGCCAGATCGTTGAGGGCGAGCCAGCCGTCCGGCGAGAAACGGTCGCGGATATTGCTGGCGGAGAAGACGGCGCTGTCGATGCTGCGGATGAGGGTCGACGGCACGGCTTCCGACGTGTCGATGTCGAGCGCTTCGAGATAGTCGCTGACATCCTTCAGGAGCGGTTGCTCGGGATCGGCATATTCGGCGTAGCGGCCGTGCCAGGCGCGCAGGATGCGCAATGCGCCTTCTGCCCGCTCGATATAGCGGCCGAGCCAGAAGAGGTTGTCGGCCGCGCGGCTCGGCAGGCTGCCGGGCATGTTGCGGGTGAAGACTTCCTCGGCCGGCAGGAGCGATGTGCGCTCGACGGGCTTCCGGCTGACGATCCAGACGTCTGCCGCCGAGCCGCCTTCCTGCATGGCGATGGCCGAGACGTTGTCGCCGGCGCCGATGCGGGCGAAGCCGCCGGGCATGATCTGCCAGCCGTCGCGGGTGCGGGCGGCGAAGACGCGCAGCGACATCGGCCGAGGCACCAGCTTGCCGTCGACGAAGGCCGGGGTCGTGGAGAGCGTCACCGCCTCCTGGCCGACCAGCTTGGTGCCGTCGCTGGCCAGCCATTCGGCGATCGACTGCTTGGCCGTGTCGCGCAGCGTCGAGCCGAGCACGGACTGTTCGTTGTCGTCGAAGAACGGGCGCGTGGAATAGGCCGGGCCGATGACCATGCGCTCGATATTGGCGGCGACGTGCTCGCGCTCCTCCTTTTGGCCGCACCACCAGGTGGCGATGGAGGGGAGGCGCTGCTCCTCGCCGAGCAATTGCCGACAGATGTTGGGCAGGAAGGCGAGCATGGCGCGCGTCTCGACGATGCCGGCGCCGAGCGCATTGACGAAGGTGACGGAGCCGGAGCGCAGCGCCTCGACCATGCCGGGCGTACCGATATGGGAGTTCTGGTTGAGTTCTAGCGGATCGGCGAAAGCGGCATCGAGCCGGCGCCAGAGCACGCCGACGGGTTTCAGACCGGCGACCGTGCGCACCATGACCTTGCCGCCGACGACCGTCAGGTCCTCGCCCTCCAGGAGCATGAAGCCGAGGTAGCGGGCGATATAGGCGTGTTCGAAATAGGTTTCGTTGGCAAGGCCGGGTGTAAGGACGGCGATGCGGTCTTCGGCCGATTTTTCGGCCTGCAGTGTCTCGCGAAACGCGCCGAAGAAGCCGGCGAGGCGGTGTGCGTGGGTCGCTGCATAGACATCGGAGAAGGCGCGCGTCGTGGCGACGCGGTTTTCCAGCGCGAAGCCGGCGCCTGA
This sequence comes from Shinella curvata, assembly GCF_022899935.1. Taxonomy (GTDB): domain Bacteria; phylum Pseudomonadota; class Alphaproteobacteria; order Rhizobiales; family Rhizobiaceae; genus Shinella; species Shinella curvata. The sequence goes on along the minus strand of NZ_JALJCJ010000005.1, from coordinate 350,134 downwards.
CGGTGCCTGCGTGCGGTCGGACAGCACCCACCAGTTGCCGTCGGGGCCGCGGCCGATCTCGAAGGAGACGAAATGCAGGAAATGCTGACCATGCGGCTGCACCCCGACGAGAGGGCGCAGGAATTCGCTGTTGGAGGCGACGAGGGCCGGCGGCAGCAGGCCGTTGGCGACCAGTTCGTTCTTGCCGTAGATGTCGGCGACGACGGCTTCCAGCAGCTCGGCGCGCTGGGTGAGGCCACGGGCGAGATCCTCCCACTCGGCCTCGTCGATGAGCACGGGAATATGGGAAAGCGGCCAGGCGCGGTCGCTGTTGGCCTCCTTGCCATAGGCGCGATAGAAGACGCCGGCATCGCGCAGATAGCGGTCGGCGCGGGCGAAGCGGCCGGCGAGGTCCGTCTCGTCCATGCGTTCGAGCGCGGAGAGGAAATGCCGCCAGACCGGGCGCACGTCACCCTGCGTGTCGACCATCTCGTCGGCGACGTCGGGAAGCGGGGCGTAGGCACGGGCAGGCGCCTGCGCCGCCTGGACCTCGATCTGCTCTTTTGCCTCCACACTCGTGGTCTTCAATCACTGTCTCCTAGGGGGCTAGATGCCGGGCGGCCTGCGCAAATCCAGCGTCAGCGGAAAATCCGCCGGCGGAATTTCCTGCTGCAAGAGATAGCCGCCCGTCCTGTGCCCCCAGGGCTCGAACCGCGCCAGCCGGCGCGCCTCGGCCTCGTTTCCGTTTACCGGGAAGGTGTCATAGTTGCGTCCGCCCGGATGGGCAACGTGGTAAATGCAGCCCCCGATCGCTCGCTTCGACCATGTATCATAAATGTCGAAAGTAAGCGGTGTGTTGACGGGCAGCACCGGATGTAACCCAGATGCGGGCTGCCAGGCCTTGTAGCGCACGCCGGCGACCGAGACGCCCCTGGTGCCCGTGCTTTTCAGCGGGACCGGGCGACCGTTGCAGGCCACGGTGTAGCGTTCGGGATTGACGGTCTCCAGCGTCACCTGAAGCCGCTCGACCGACGAGTCGACATAGCGGACGGTGCCGCCGATCGCGCCCTCCTCGCCCATGACATGCCAGGGCTCCAGCGCTTGGCGCACTTCGAGATTGGCACCCTCGTATTCGACCTCGCCGCAGAAGGGGAAGCGGAATTCGAGCTGGGCGGCAAACCATTCGGGCCTGAGCTCGAAGCCGTTCGCCCGGAGGTCGGCGAGCACATCCAGAAAATCCTGCCAGACATAATGCGGCAGCATGAAGCGGTCATGCAGTGTCGTGCCCCAGCGCACGAAGCCGCCCTCAGCCGGGTTCAGCCAGAAGCGGGCGATGAGGGCGCGGATCAGCAGCTGCTGGGCAAGGCTCATGCGGGCATTCGGCGGCATTTCGAAGCCGCGGAACTCGACGAGCCCGAGCCGGCCGGTCGGTCCGTCCGGGGAGAACAGCTTGTCGATGCAGATTTCCGAGCGGTGCGTGTTGCCGGTTACGTCGGTCAGGAGGTTGCGGAACAGCCGATCGACGAGCCAGGGCAGCGGTGGAGCACCCTCGCTGGGCGCAGGCACCTGCGACAGGGCGATCTCCAGCTCGTAGAGGCTATCGTGCCGCGCTTCGTCGAAACGCGGCGCCTGGCTGGTCGGGCCGATGAACATGCCGGAGAACAGATAGGAGAGCGACGGGTGACGCTGCCAGTGGAGCACGAGGCTTTTCAGCAAATCCGGCCGGCGCAGGAACGGGCTGTCGTTCGGGTTCTTGCCGCCGACGACCACATGGTTACCGCCGCCGGTGCCGGTGTGGCGGCCGTCGATCATGAACTTGTCGGCGCCGAGGCGCGACTGGCGCGCCTCCTCGTAGACGGCGGTGGTGATGTCGACGCAATCCTGCCAGTTCGACGCCGGATGGATGTTGACTTCGATGACACCCGGATCGGGCGCGACGCGGATGACGTTGAGGCGCTCGTCCTGCGGCGGTGCATAGCCCTCGATATGGACGGCCAGACCAAGCCGCTCGGCGGCACGCTCGGCAGCCGTCACCAGCTCGAGATAGTCCTCGACACGCTCGACGGGCGGCATGAAGATGCAGAGCCGCCCGTCGCGCGCCTCGACGCTCATCGCCGTGCGCACGGTGCCGACGATCTCGCTGCGCACCTGTTCGATGCGATCCTGCCCCGCTTCGCTCGCTTGAAACGAGGCTTCCGCCATCGTGCGGCCGGTTTTGGCGAAATCCGGCAGTGGCGGTTTGTCCTCGGAGGGATCGGCCGGATTGATGTAGGGATAGTTCGAGGGCGAAAGGTAGGGCAGGGCGCCGAGCGGCAGGCGGTAGCCCACAGGGCTGTCACCGGGCACGAGGAAGATCTTGCCGCGGCGCGTGCGCCATCTTTCGCTGATCCAGCGTTTGCCGTCAGCCTTCGCATTCCATGCCTGAACCGGCAGGATATGGCCGGTCGGCGCGGTCAGGCCGCGTTCGAAGACGCGGGCGATGCGGTTGCGCTCTTCGGGGTCTTCCAGCTTGGAATTCGAGGGATCGACATTCTCGGGAAGATTGCCCTCCTTGATGGTCCATTCGGCCGGGTCTTCATAGGCGGGCTGGACCATGTCGGCGGCGATGCCGAGCTCTCCGGCGATGCCCGCAAGCACCGCCGCGGCATCGGCTTCGCTGACGTCGGCATCGCTGCCTTCCTCGGCGATGAGCGCAGGGTTCTGCCAGATCGGCTTACCGTCGCGCCGCCAGTAGAGCGAGAAGGTCCAGCGCGGCAGGCTTTCACCGGGATACCACTTGCCCTGGCCGTAATGCAGGAAACCGCCGGGCGCGAATTTTTCGCGCAGGCGCCGGATCAGCGTGTCGGCCTTTTCGCGCTTGGTCGGGCCGACGGCGGCGGTGTTCCATTCGGCGGATTCGAAATCGTCGATCGAGACGAAGGTCGGCTCGCCGCCCATGGTGAGACGCACGTCATTGGCGGCCAGCACCGTATCCACGTCACGGCCGAGCGCGTTCAGCGCATTCCAGCTCTCGTCGGAAAAGGGTTTGGTGATGCGGGGATGTTCGGCGACGCGGGTCACCGTCATGGCAAAGTCGAATTCGGTGTTTGCTTCGCCGAAATATCCGCCGCTGATCGGCGCGGCATTGCGGTAATGCGGCGTGGCGGCAAGCGGGATGTGGCTTTCGCCGGTCAGGAGGCCGGAGGTCGGGTCGAGGCCAATCCAGCCGGCGCCGGGCAGATAGACTTCGCACCAGGCGTGCAGGTCGGTGAAATCGACCTCGGTGCCGGAGGGGCCGTCAAGGGCCTTCAGGTCCGGCGCGAGCTGGATGAGATAGCCCGACACGAAGCGGGCGGCGAAGCCGAGATTGCGCAGGATCTGCACAAGCAGCCAGCTCGAATCGCGGCAGGAGCCGAGTGCGGTCGTCAGCGTCTGCTCGGGCGTCTGCACGCCCGGCTCCATGCGGATGACATAGCCGATCGTCTGCTGGAGCCGCGCATTGAGGCCAACGACCATGTCGACCGTGCGCTGGTGCGGCGTGCGGTCGATCGTCTTCATGAAGGCTTCGAGCGCCGGATCCATCGGCTCCGGCACGCGATAGATGTTCAGGTCTTCGCGCAGCTCCTCCGGATAGTCGAAGGGCCAGTGCTCGGCCTCCTCCTCGACGAAGAAATCGAAGGGATTGTAGACCGTCATGTCGGCGACGAGATCGACCTCGATCTTCAGTTCCGTCACCGGATCGGGAAAGACGAAGCGGGCGAGATAGTTGCCGTAGGGGTCCTGCTGCAGGTTCACGAAGTGGTTTTCGGGCGAAACCTTCAGCGAATGGCTGATCACCTTTGTCTTGGAATGCGCCGCCGGCTTCAGCCGGATGATCTGGGGTCCGAGGCGGACCGGTTTGTCGTAGATGTAATAGGTGAGGTGGTAGATACCGGCCTTGATCGACATGCGCTCTCTTGTTCCCCTCGGGCGGTCTTGAGCCGCCATCGGGGAGAGTTTGTGCAATGCGAAGAGAGATTGCAAGCGAGAATGGGGGCGGGGTGCCGGGGACCTTGGCACCCCGCTTGCTCGCCGGCTGGTCGTCCGTCAGCGGTGCATTGCGACCAGCGAGAAGAAGACGCCCTGTGGGTCCGTGCAGTTGATGATCCAGGCACCACCGGGCACCTCCATCGGCCCCATGACGATTGTGCCGCCGCCATCGGTGACGCGTTTTGCCGCGGCATCGAGGCCCTGGACGACGAAGTAGTAGCCCCAGAACGGCGGCGCCGGGGAGCCGGGCGGGTTTGTCATCATGCCGCCGATGGCGTTCCCGCCGCGCACGGCGAAGGTCTGGTAGATGCCCATGCCGCCTTCCGACATGTCGACGGCCATGTCCTTCGTCCAGCCGAAGGTCTTCGAATAGAAAGCCCAGGCCTCGTCGAGGTCACCGGCCATCAGCTCGTGCCAGCCGATGCGGCCGGGTTCCATCATGCCCGGTTCTCCCGGGCCTTCATCCTGCGTGGTGAAGAGCGAGAACATGGCGCCGTGTGGATCCGCGGCGACGGCGAAGCGGCCGACACCGGGAATGTCGTCCGGTGGGCGCATGATCTTGCCGCCGTTGGCAGTGATGTCGTTGCAGGTATCCTCGATCCTGTCGGTGAAGATGTAGCCGGTCCAGACCGGTGGCATGCCCTGGGCCTCCGCCGGTATCTCGCAAATGCCGGCCGCCTGTGTCTCGCCGGCAAAGGCGAGCGTGTATTTCATGCCCTCCATGCCGGAATCGCGCATCGACCAGCCGACAACCGAGGCATAAAAGCGTTCGGCGGCGGGGACGTCGGTCGTCATCAACTCGTACCAGCAGAACTTGCCATAGTCCTTATGCATGCGGGGTCTCCCTTTTTGGGTTTTGTTCAGTCGCAGCAGGAATGCGTCTTGGGGGCTTCAACATATTCGTCCTTGCGCTTGACGAAGCTCAGCGTGCCGGTCTCGTTACGGCCCTTGGGTGCCCGGTCCAGGATCATCAGGGTGCCCAAGGCTTCCTCGCCGCCGCGGGCATAGTCGGAATAGGTGTGGTAGACCGTGCCATCCTCGTCCCTGGCGAAGGCGCTGAGGCCGGGCAGTTCGTCATGCGCATCGGCGGTCGGCGTTTCGCGGTAATTGTACATCACCTTGCCGCTCGCCAGCTCCTCCTTGGTGAAGGAGACGTGGTAGTCGAAATTGAAATCGCTGCCGAAGGACGACACCCAGGGAAATGTCCAGCCCATGCGCTTCTTGTAGGCAGTCAGCTTCTCCAGCGGCGCGCGGGAGACGGCGATCATCGTGACGTCGTGGTTGTTCAGATGCGGCAGCATGCCGTCGATATGATCGGCCATGAAGGAGCAGCCGGGGCAGCCGGCCTCCCATTCTGGACCATACATGAAGTGGTAGACGATGAGCTGGCTGCGGCCGCCGAACAGTTCGGCGAGCGTCTTGCGGCCATCGGGTGTCTCGAAAGTGTAGGTCTTGTCGACCTTGACCCAGGGGAGGGTGAGACGTTCGGCGCGCACCTTGTCGCGCAGCTTCGTTTCCTCCTTCTCCATGGCCAGCAGCGCCTTGCGGGCCGTCAACCATTCCTCCCGGGATACGATCTCGTGGTTCGGTCTCATGCTCGGAACTCCTCTTTCTCGGGCTTGCGACAAATGCGTTGGTATCAACATTTTTAGCGCGTGTCAAAGCGCAAGCCGGTCTCACCCTTCCGGCACGGACTGTTTCTCAACGGCCTGTAACGCGGCAATGACGGTGTGCGTTGCCTCAGCGATTTCTTTTTTTCCGAGTATCTCGCCCAGCGCGTTGGCCCAGACGGCCTGTCGTGCCTGGATCGCCGCGAGCGCCGCCTTGCCGCTCTCGGTCAGCGCCATCAGCTTGGCGCGCTGGTGGGCCGGATTGTCGGCGTAGAGGATAAGACCGTCCTTCTCGAGCAGGTCGGCGATGCGTTGAACGCCCTGCCGCGTCATGCCGAGCGCCCGCCCGGCATCGGCGACGGACATCGGTGCGTGATCGGCTGCGGCCAGAACCTGCCAGCGGGCGCTCGTCTGGCCAGTCGGTTTGGCCAGCGCATCGCCGGCATTCTGCAGATGGCCGGCAAGGCGCAGGACGGAAATGGCGAAGGCGGCGAAGGCGTCGCCGGCGGGGGTGCGATCCGATTTCATATTGACAGCATGTTGTCGTTTTGCAATGGTTCTTTTGACAGTATATTGTCATTTAACGCCTGATGACGCAAGCGAGGAGAGCGTGATGCTGAAGACCTACAAGGGAAGCTGCCACTGCGGGAAGATCCAGTACGAGGCGGATATCGATCTCGAAGCTGGTACAGGCCGCTGCAATTGCTCGATCTGCTCGAAGAAGCGGTATTGGGGCGCCCAGATCAAGCCGGATGCCTTTCGCCTGCAATGCGACGAGGCCGATCTCGGCGACTACCAGTTCGGCACGATGAGCGGCCACCACCGTTTCTGCAAGAATTGCGGCGTCTCGGCCTTCGGGCACGGTTATATCGAGGCAATCGGCGGGGATTATGTTTCGATCAATGTCGCCTGCCTCGATAACATCGAGCAAAGCGAACTGGCGGAGTTGCCGATCCAGTATTTCGACGGACGAAACAATGCCTGGTGGAACACGCCCGAGGTGACAAGGCACCTCTGAAAAGCAGGCCGGGCGCGAAAAGGATTTCCGCGCCCGGCAAAAGCTTATTCCGGCAGGATGCGCACGGCGCCCTTGTCGGCGCTGGCGGCGAAGGCGGCATAGGCCTTCAGCGCCGTCGTGACATTGCGCTTGCGGGGGGCGGCCGGCTTCCAGCCGAGCTTGTCCTGTTCGGCGCGGCGAGCGGCAAGTTCGGCTTCCGGAACTGCGAGGTTGATCGTGCGGTTCGGGATGTCGATCTCGATGGTGTCGCCATCGCGTACGAGGCCGATCGTGCCGCCCTGTGCCGCTTCCGGCGAGGCATGGCCGATCGACAGACCGGATGTGCCGCCGGAGAAGCGACCGTCGGTGACGAGCGCGCAGGCCTTTCCGAGACCCTTCGACTTCAGATAGCTCGTCGGATAGAGCATTTCCTGCATGCCGGGGCCGCCCTTCGGGCCTTCGTAGCGGATGACGACGACGTCGCCGGCCTTGACTTCATTGCCGAGGATGCCCTTCACCGCCGCATCTTGGCTTTCGAAGACGACCGCGGGACCGGTGAACTTCAGGATCGATTCATCGACGCCGGCCGTCTTCACGATGCAGCCGTCGAGCGCGATGTTGCCCGAGAGAACGGCAAGGCCGCCGTCCTTCGAGAACGGGTGTTCGACGGAGCGGATGACGCCGTTTTCGCCATCGGTATCCAGTTCGTCCCAGCGGGCTTCCTGGCTGAAGGCGACCTGGGTCGGGATGCCGCCGGGTGCTGCGCGGAAGAAGGTGCGCACCGTCTCGCTGGTCGTGCGGGTGATGTCCCAGCGGTCGATGGCGTGGCCGAGCGTTTCGGAATGCACGGTCGGCGTGTCGCGGTGGATGAGGCCGCCGCGATCGAGTTCGCCGAGGATGCGCATGATGCCGCCGGCGCGGTGCACGTCTTCCATGTGAACGTCCTGCTTGGCGGGCGCCACCTTGGAAAGGCAGGGAACGCGGCGCGACAGCTGGTCGATATCATCAAGGTCGAAATCGATGCCGCCTTCATAGGCAGCCGCCAGGATGTGCAACACCGTGTTGGTCGAGCCGCCCATGGCCACGTCGAGCGACATGGCGTTTTCAAAGGCGCGCTTGTTGGCGACGTTGCGCGGCAGGATGCTGTCGTCTTCCTGCTCGTAATAGCGGCGCGCGAGATCGACGATCAGGTGGCCGGCCTCGACGAAGAGGCGCTTGCGGTCGGCATGGGTGGCGAGCGTCGAGCCGTTGCCGGGCAGCGACAGGCCCAGAGCCTCGGTCAGACAGTTCATCGAATTGGCCGTGAACATGCCGGAGCAGGAGCCGCAGGTCGGGCAGGCGGAGCGCTCGATGACCTTGACGTCCTCGTCGGAGATCTTGTCATCGGCGGCAGCGACCATGGCATCGACGAGGTCGAGCGCGTGGGTCTTGCCGTGCAACACGACCTTGCCGGCTTCCATCGGGCCGCCGGAAACGAAGACGGCGGGGATGTTGAGGCGCATGGCGGCATTCAGCATGCCGGGCGTGATCTTGTCGCAGTTCGAGATGCAGACCATGGCGTCGGCGCAATGCGCGTTGACCATGTACTCGACCGAGTCGGCGATGATTTCGCGCGACGGCAGCGAATAGAGCATGCCGTCATGGCCCATGGCGATACCGTCGTCGACGGCGATCGTGTTGAATTCCTTGGCGACGCCGCCGGCTTTTTCGATCTCGCGGGCGACGAGTTGGCCAAGGTCCTTCAGGTGCACGTGGCCGGGCACGAACTGGGTAAAGGAGTTCACCACCGCGATAATCGGCTTGCCGAAATCCGAATCCTTCATGCCGGTCGCGCGCCAGAGGCCGCGGGCACCGGCCATGTTGCGGCCGTGGGTGGTGGTTCGGGAGCGATATGCGGGCATGGTCAATTCCTCGAGGTGGACGTGGCTGGCATATGGGCGTGTTGAAGCCGGATTGCGAGCCTTACGAGGGTTTCCCTAGCGCAAAACGCCCCGCACGTCACGAAAGGAATGACGATTTTTTGACGGTGCGACGCAATTTCCTTGCCGGCCGCGTTCGTCATCACGACCGTTGTCGGCATGGTGCATTCATGCCATGGTCCGCGCCATGAATGGCACGGGACAGGATTTGGCGGAAGCGGGCGCTGACGGCGCGGAGGCCGGGCTCGACAAGAGCCCGCTCTATCTGCGCATCCGCGACGTGCTGGCGCAGGCGATTTCCGCCGGCCGCCTGCCGAAGGGCGCGTTGCTGCTCGAAGGCCCCGTCGCGACCCTCTTTGCCTCCACCCGCACGCCGGTGCGCCAGGCGCTCGTCCTCCTGGAAGAGGGCGGCATGGTCAGGCGCTTCGACGGGCGGGGCTTTCTGGTCGGACAGGGGCGGAGCGGACCGAAGCGCGTGGCGCTGACGCCTGACATGCTCGGGCTGAGCGAGGAAGCGCCGGGGCTGCGCAAGGCGCCAGGCTGGGAGGCGATCTATGAGAGCCTGGAGCGGGAGATGGTGCATCTCTCCGTCTTCGGCCGCCATCGCATCAATGAAGTGGAGCTGGCGCGCGCCCGCGGCGTCGGCCGGCAGGTGGCGCGCGATGCGCTGACGCGGCTCGAAGCGCTCGGCATCGTCGAGAAGGACGAGCGCATGCGCTGGACGCTGGTGCCGCTCGATGAGAGCCGCATGCGCGACCTGCACGATATCCGCGTCGCGCTGGAACCCGTGGCGCTGATGCAGGCCGCCCCCTTCATTCCGCCCGCCGAGCGCGGCATGATGAGCGACCGGCTGGAGGAGGCGCTGGCCGCCTACCCCGACCTGTCGGTCCAGGCGATGGACGATCTCGAAACCGACCTGCACATTACCTGCCTCGGCTATTGCCCGAACCGGGAGCTGCTGATCGCCTTGCGCCGCGCGCGCTTCATGCTGAATGTCAGCAAGCACATCATCGGCGTGTCGCATCGCATGCCCGCCGCAGAGCCCTTCATTGCCGAGCATCTTGCCGTGTTCCGGGCGCTTGATGTCGATGATATCGCGCGGGCGGCCGAGACGCTGCGCCATCACATCGTCGTCTCGCTGCCCAAGGTGATTAGCCGCGTCGCGGAACTGCGCGAGGCGCATCGTCCCGCCATTCCCGCTTATGCCACCCCGGTCGCCCGCTGAGGAGTTTCCATGAAGGTCAAACGCATCGTCGCCAATATTGAGACGGCCGATCCGGGCGTGGTCGCCCGTTTCTATGCGGATGTGCTCGGATTGGATCTGCTGATGGACCATGGCTGGATCGCCACCTATGGCAATGACGACACCATGCCGTTGCAGGTGAGTTTTGCCTCGGAGGGCGGATCCGGCACGCCGGTGCCGGGGCTTTCGGTCGAGGTCGATGATGTCGAGGCGGCCTATCAGGCGGTGCTCGCCGGCAAATATCCCGTGGAATACGGTCCGGCGGACGAGCCATGGGGCGTGCGGCGTTTCTTTGTACGCGACCCCGCCGGCACGCTCGTCAATATCGTTATGCACACGCAATAATCAGGTAATCGCGCCGACCTGCCAGGGCACAAATTCGTTGTCGCCGTAATCGAAGGCTTCGCTGGCCGTCTTGCGGCCGGAGGCGGTGTCGATGACGAAGTCGAAGATGCGGCGGCCGGCTTGTTCGATGGTCTCGGTGCCGTCGACTATCGTGCCGCAATTGATGTCCATGTCTTCCTTGATATGCTCGTACATCGGCGTGTTGGTGGCGATCTTGATGCAGGGCGCCGGCTTGTAGCCGGAGACCGAGCCGCGACCGGTGGTGAAGGCGACGAGGTTGCAGCCGCCGGCGATCTGGCCTGTCACCGCGGCGGGATCGTAGCCGGGCGTGTCCATGAAGACGAAGCCGGGCTCCGTCACCTCCTCGGCATATTCATAGACGGCATTGAGCGGCATCGAGCCGCCCTTGGCCACCGCGCCGAGCGATTTTTCCAGAATGGTGGTCAGGCCGCCAGCTTTGTTGCCGAAGGAGGGATTGTTGTTGAGTTCGGCGTCGTTTTTCGCGGTGTACTCCCGCCACCACTCTATGCGGGCAAGCAGTTTTTCCGCCACTGCGGGTCGGGCGGCGCGGCGGGTGAGGAGATGTTCCGCACCATAGATTTCCGGTGTCTCGGACAGCACGGTGGTAGCGCCTTCCTGTACGAGGAGGTCGGAGGCGATGCCGAGCGCCGGGTTGGCGGAAATGCCGGAATAGCCGTCCGAGCCGCCGCATTCGAGCGCCAGCTTGATGCCGGAGAGCGGCTGCGGCGTGCGGCGGATGCGGCCGACATCCGGCAGCATGTCGTCGATCATGGCGCAGGCCGCCTCGATCGTCTTGCGCGTGCCGCCCTGTTCCTGGATCATCATCTTGCGGAAGGTTTTTCCCTCCTCCAGCCCGGCCTCCTCGATCAGCGGGCCGTACTGGAACGTCTCGCAGCCCAGCCCGATCATCAGGATGCCGCCGAAATTCGGGTTGCGGGCGTAGCCCTTGAAGGTGCGCGTCAGGATGCGCCCGCCCTCGGATTTGAGGTTGAGTGCGCAGCCGCCGCCATAGGTCAGCGCCACCACGCCGTCGATATTGTCATGACCGGTCTCGCGGAATTTGCGGGCATAGTGTTCGGCCACGTAACGCGAGACCGTGGCGGAACAGTTCACCGTCGAGAGGATGCCGATATAGTTACGCGTGCCGATGCGGCCATTGCCGCGGTCGTAGCCATCGAAGGTGCGCCGTTCGGCTTCGGGCACCATGACGGGCGGGGCATTGTCGACGCAGAACTCGTGTTTGAGGGCGACGTCGAGAATGGCGAGGTTCTGCAGGTGGACATGTTCACCGGGGCGGATCGCCTTTGTCGCATAGCCGATGATCTGGCCGTATTTCAGCACCGGCGCGTTTTCGGCAATCGCCGCGATCGCGACCTTGTGGCCGCGCGGGACGCGCTCGACTGCAGTTACCCCGTTCACCAGCGCCCGGCCGGCATCGACATTGGCCGGCACCACGCCAACATTGTCTTTCGGGTTGAGCACGAGAATGGCGGGAAGGTCGGCGAGCATGGCGGGTCCTCCTGAGGGATCGGCGCATTATGCACTTTGCCGGCAGAAGTCAATCATCGGAATTTTCACCGCCTTGAAGAGAAGGGCCATGGTCTCCACCGTTAATTTGTCATATCATTATTGCGTAATTGTACGATGATTTGAGCTGCGGATCGGGAGGTTGCGTGCCGGAGAAAGCAAGGAGACAGGCCCAACGGCCTTTGTCGCGCCGTCCGCGCGTGCGCCACAATGTGACGGCGGCGATCGGTACGGACATTTGCGGCGGGCGGTTTCCGCCGGGAACGGTTCTGCCGCGCGAAAGCGACCTTTGCGAGACCTATGGCGTCAGCCGCACCGTCATCCGCGAATCCCTGAAGGTTCTGGAAACCAAGGGTCTCGTGCGCGGTCGCCCCCGGGTCGGCACGCTGGTCTGCGACCGTGCGGACTGGAACGTGCTGGACGCGCAGATCCTCGAATGGATGGGGCCGGATGTGCTGTCGGCCGAACTTCTGGGTTCCATTCTGGAAGCGCGCCGCACCGTCGAGCCGGCCGCCGCCTTCCTCGCCGCCTCGCGCGCCACCGCGCAGGAAATCGCCGATCTCGAACGCGCCTGTGACGAGATGGGCGAGGCGGAGGGCGATCTCGAAACCTTCACCGCGGCGGATGCCCGTTTCCACGAGACCCTGCTCCGGGCAAGCCACAACAAGGTCTTTCACCAGCTGTCGTCGATCATCCATGCTGCACTTTCCTATGCGCTGCACGCCTCCAACCGGGCGTCGGCAAAACGAGACGAGGCGCTGGATGTGCACCGCGATCTCGTGGACGCGCTGCGGCTTCGCGACGGTGTGCGGGCGGAAACCTGTTCGCGCCACATTCTCGATCTCGCTGCGCGCGACCTTTCGGCGCTGATGGGCAAGGCGGACGAAACCTGACGACTGTCGCGGGAAGAAGAGGCCCGCGATGCAGATAAACTGACGAGGGATGGACTACCATGAAGATCACCAAGCTCACCACCTATGTCGTGCCGCCGCGCTGGCTGTTCGTGAAGGTGGAGACGGACGAGGGCATCGTCGGCTGGGGCGAGCCGGTCGTCGAAGGCCGCGCTTTGACCGTCGAAGCCGCCGTGCATGAACTCTCCGACTATCTCGTCGGCAAGGATCCGCTGCTGATCGAGGACCATTGGCAGGTCATGTATCGGGGCGGCTTCTATCGCGGCGGTGCGGTACACATGTCGGCGCTTGCCGGCATCGATCAGGCGCTGTGGGACATCAAGGGCAAGGCCTATGGCCAGCCGGTCCACGCGCTGCTCGGCGGCCAGGTGCGCGACAAGATCAAGGTCTATAGCTGGATCGGCGGCGACCGCCCGTCCGACGTCGCCAACAATGCGCGTGAGGTCGTCGCCCGCGGCTTCAAGGCGATCAAGCTCAACGGTTGCGAGGAAATGCAGATCGTCGACACCTGGGACAAGGTGGAGAAGGCCGTCGAGACCATCGCGACGATCCGCGAGGCGATCGGCCCCTATATCGGCATCGGCGTCGATTTCCATGGCCGCGTGCATCGGCCGATGGCCAAGGTGCTCGCCAAGGAACTGGAACAGTTCAAGCTGCTTTTCATCGAAGAGCCGGTCTTGTCCGAGAATCACGAGGCGCTGAAGGAGATCGCGAACCATTGCTCGACGCCGATCGCGCTCGGGGAACGGCTCTATTCGCGCTGGGATTTCAAGTCGGTGCTGTCGGACGGCTATGTCGATATCCTCCAGCCCGACCTGTCGCATGCCGGCGGCATCACGGAATGCCGCAAGATCGCAGCGATGGCGGAAGCCTATGACGTGGCGCTCGCCCCGCATTGCCCGCTCGGGCCGATCGCGCTTGCCGCCTGCCTGCAGGTTGACGCCGTCTCCTACAATGCCTTCATCCAGGAGCAGAGCCTCGGCATCCACTACAACAAGGGCAACGACATCCTCGACTACATCTCCAACAAGGAGGTCTTCCAGTACGCGGACGGCTTTGTCTCGATCCCGCAGGGACCGGGTCTCGGTATCGAGGTGGACGAGCAGTATGTCATCGAGCGCGCCAAGGAAGGCCATCGCTGGCGCAACCCCGTCTGGCGCCATGAGGACGGCAGCGTTGCCGAGTGGTGATCTAAACGACTGATGTAAAGCCGGGCGATGTCCGGCTTCTGCCGTTCGTGCACCCTTGTCAGCTGCTCGGCAGGCCCTGGGCATGTTCCATGGTCTCGTCGAGCGTGACCCAACCATGTTTGGATTGCTCGAAGACCGAGAGGCTCGGCGGGGCAAAGGCCGGGTCGGCGAAGGCGCCGACCGCCACGCCGATCCAAAACGGTGCGGCTTCCGCCTTCCAGAAAACGGTCGAGCCGCAGGTCGGGCAGAAATACATGCGGACGCTGCGTTCGCTTTCGGCGGTGCGGACAAATTCCGTGCTCGGCCCTGAGATTTCGACGCAATCGATCGCATAGAAGGCGTTGGCGCTGAAAGGTGCACCGGTTCGCCGCTGGCAGGCCAGGCAATGGCAAAGTGCCGTCAGTTGCGGCGGTTCGCGGAATGTCAGTCTGAGCGCGCCACAGGCGCATCGGGCATCGGCCATGGAAAGTCCTCCCGTTTACACGGTTCAAAGTCGTTGGAGTGGGTGCTGAAGGTGCAGGCCTGCGACGCAGGCGGTGCGAAGGGGCAGAGGCCTGAATGATCTCAGGCGCGCCGAATTTCCAGATAGGGCAGGAGAGGCCGAAGTCCAGTCGGTGGCCGTTTCCAGGCGTGGCCCGACTTTTCGCCTGCCGTTGCGGTGGACGGAATCACCTGCGGCCCCTATCTCTTACGGGCACTATCCAAGGAGAGATTCATGCGCCCCACTTCCGGTTTCATCATTGCCGCACTCGCTGTCCTGGCGCTTGCCGGCTGCAGCACAACGGCCGCCGACAACACGACCTATGCTCGCCCGGCCGCGTCGGGCGGCGCGATTTCCATCCCGCTGAACTGATCGCGCTGCTGTCGAGGACCTGAATGTACCTCAAGCTTTGCGGAGCGGCAGGCTGATGGCGGCCCGGTAGCGGCCGCCGTTCACCGGGCCTGACACGAACTGCCACCGTTTACCGAAGCGGGCTTGCAGTCGATCGGCGATATTCCTCAGCCCAATGCCCATGCCGGCCGGTTTGCGATCCGGCTGGTCCGGCGGCAGATCGTTTTCGACGCTCAACACCAGACGATCCGCCTCCTGTCGCGCTTCAAGCACGATGGTGACGCGTCTGCTTGATGGCCCGACGCCGTGTTTGACCGCGTTTTCAATCAATGGCTGAAGAATGAGGTTCGGCACCAGCGCGGTGTCAAGCTCCGCCGGAAGGCGGATCTCGAAAGCCATGCGCTGCCCGAATCGTTCGCGTTCAATTTCGAGATAATCGCGTTGCAGCGCGATCTCCTGCGCGAGCGGCACGTCGTGCAGCGGGTTGAGCGACAGGGTCGTTTGCAGGAAGCGCGACAGGGACAGTATCATGCGGTCGGCCCGTCCTGCCGATCCCTCCTCGATGAGGCCTGCAATGGAATTCAGCGTGTTGAAGAGAAAATGCGGGTTGAGCTCGTAGCGCAGCGCCCGCATTTCCGCGTCGATCTTGCGGCGTTGCGCATTGAGCAGCGAAAGTGCTGCCGCGTAGAAACCGAAGACGATGACGTTCCAGATCATGCTGAAGCGGAACTGCAGGAGGGCTTTTTCCCACGTATTGGCGATCGCAAATCCGGGTACGCTCTGGCCGCCGGGAAAAACATGCGGGCCGGCCAGCATGATGATGGCGATATCGAGCATCGCCTGGCTCATGCCGGCCAGGACGACGGCGAGGATGCCGAAACCGATGGCCAGTCCTTTCGGCTGGTTTTGAAGGTGCTGGAGTATTCTTGCAAGAACGAGGGCGAGCATAATGCTGCTCAGCCAGCCGGGGGCGATGAGCGGCAGACCGCCCGGCAGCATCAGGATGTCGTTGATGGACAGCGCCGTCCACAGGGTCACGGCCAGAACAAGGGCCTCGCGCCCACTCAATATGCCTGCCATGCCTGCTCCCCAAGTATCGGCTTCTATTGACGAAAACGCGGCACACGTTTCGTCACGCCCTGGAAGTAGGATGGGAAAACGCCGAAGCAAGCCGTCGGCACGAAAAACCCGGCCTGGATGCAGGCCGGGTTTTGTCGAACGTCCGTGGGGTTAGTGCGAGTCGGCCATGCGGGCCGCCTCGACCGCGGAGGACTGGTTGAATCCGACGCCGTTGAAGAAAGCATTGAGGACAACCGCGACGATCGAGGCGAGAACGATGCCCGATTCGATGATCGGATGAATCGCATGCGGCATCCACATCAGGTAGTTCGGCGCCAACAGCGGAATGAGACCGAAGCCCACGGAGACGGCAACCACGAAGAGGTTGTTGCGCGAGGACTTGAAATCGACATTGGCGAGGATGCGAACACCGGTTGCGGCAACCATACCGAACATGACCAGGCCCGCGCCGCCGAGCACGAAGGTCGGCACGGCTTCGACGAGGGCACCCATTTTCGGAATGAGGCCGAGGATGATCATGATCACGCCGGCCGCAACACAGACATAGCGGCTCTTGACGCCGGTGACGCCGACGAGGCCGACATTCTGGGAGAAGCTCGTATAGGGGAAGGTGTTGAACAGACCGCCGATCATCGTGCCGACGCCGTCAACGCGCAGGCCCGCCGTCAGCTGCTGCTGGCCGATCGGCCGATCGGTGATTTCGCCGAGTGCGAGGAACATGCCGGTCGATTCGATCATCACCACGATCATGACGAGCGCCATGGTCGCGATCAGCACGGGCTCGAAAATCGGCATGCCGAAGCGCAACGGCGTGACGACGGCAAACCAGCCGGCTTCGCTGACCTGGTCGAAATGCATCATGCCGAAAATCGTGGCCGCGATGCAGCCGATGACGACGCCGGCAAGCACCGCGATATTGCTGATCAGGCCCTTGCCAAAGCGAGCGATGAGCAGGATCGAGATCAGCACGAGGGCCGAAAGCGCAATATGGCTCGGTTCGGCATAGACAGGGTTGGAAATGCTCGGTGCGATGGCAAGCCCATCGGGAACGGCGGGGCCGCCGGTCTTGGCGAGTTCCTTCATCTGCGTCAGCCACGTGGCGTGCGCCGGGTCGATCAGCTTGGGCGCGGTCGGGCCGAAAGGATTGCCGAAAGTCCAGTTGATGCCCACGCGCATCAGCGACACGCCGATGACGAGGATGATCGTGCCGGTCACGACGGGCGGGAAGAACCGCAGCAGGCGTCCCATGAGCGGTGCCAGCAGCAAGGCGATGAAGCCGGCTCCGATGATGGCGCCGAAGATCATGCGCGCACCTTCCTGGCCGGGGTTGAGCGTCGCCATGGAGACCATCGGGCCGACGGAAGCGAAGGTGACACCCATCATGACCGGCAGGCGAATGCCGACATGGCGGCCGACGCCGAGCGACTGGATGATGGTGACGAGGCCGCAGACGAAGAGGTCGGCGGAAATGAGGAACGCCACGTCCTGCGGGCTGAGTTGCAGCGCCCGGCCGACGATCAGCGGCACGGCGACGGCGCCGCCATACATCACAAGGACATGTTGGATGCCCAGCGTCGCGAGCCTGCCCACGGGCAGTTTCTCGTCCACCGGGTGTATGCTGGATGCGTCGCTCATGGATACTCCTCCTATCACGTCGACCCTACCTGCCCCGTCCTCCAACGGGGTGCGCCATCCTTCGCACCGCGGGAGTGGGCTGCAAGTATAGCCAGGCAATAAACACTTTACGCATTCCTGGGGTAATCGTGCGGTGGGAAGTTCTCGCCGTTCGCCGCTTGCAATCGGGATTTCAACGCCTTTTCATAGGATTGGTGTGTGTCTCCGAGGCGATGGGCGGCTTGTCCCTGCCAGCATTTGAGCGCAAGAGACGGGGCGCCGTCAACTGTTTCCCCCACGGCATATCTGTATTGCCGCCTCGCCCCCTGCCGCCTCGCAAATGCACCTGAAACCCCGCCAAATGCCCAAGAAACAGCCCGAGAATTGGCGGGAGGCCTAGGCTCTCACCCCGAGGCGGGAGGAGATGGAGGCGGGAGTTGCCGACGACGCGATGATGCTATCGTGCACCGGATGGCGGCCTCTACGTGTACCGTTGCTCATCTGCCCAGGGTCGACATCGCCCGTGCCGGTGGGAGACGTATGTCTACGTTCGATTCTCGTCATACTGCGCCGCGCCCTCGATGGCGCGCAGCCAAGGCTCGCGACGCCGGACCCAGAGTTCGTAGCTTGGGACAAGCCCGGTTGGGGCCAGCGACAGGATGCCGAGCTTGATCTCCGCCTCGTCGCCTTCGAGCGAGAACACCCGCGCGCCGCAATGGGAGCAGAAGCGCTGCCCGCGAAACGCGGACGGTTCGCCCGTGCATTCGAACGTGTCGGCAGGCCAAACGCCGTAATAGGTAAAGGCCGAGCCGCTTTCCTTCCGGCAGTCCATACAGTGGCATAGGCCGACCCGAAGCGGTTCGCCCCGAACGGAAACCGCAATGCGCCCGCACAGGCATGTGCCCGAAACCCTGGTCATGGCCGAAACCTCCCCGATCGGTTTGCCGTTGAAACGGTAAATGCAACACCGGCTTCCCAGCGAAGCGTGTCGTCAGAATAAGCGCAGGTTCGGGGCAGGGAATAGCCCGAAAAGAACGTCGAGGCCGAATACAAGAAAGGCCTCAGCGGTTTCCCGATGAGGCCTTGAATTCGAATGGTGGGCGTGACAGGGATTGAACCTGTGACCCCTACGATGTCAACGTAGTGCTCTCCCGCTGAGCTACACGCCCATCCGATGAGGGGCATAGACCACAAAACATCCGGCGGCGTCAATAGGCTTTTTGAAGCTTTTTTTACACGCCGTTTTTGTGGTCTTTTCCGGGGCTTAGGCGGCCAGCATCTTGTTGACCTCATCGACGAGGTCACGCAGGTGGAACGGCTTGGAGAGGACCTTCGCGTCCTTCGGGGCCTTGGAATCCGGATTGAGCGCGACGGCGGCGAAGCCGGTGATGAACATGACCTTGAGGTCCGGATCAAGCTCGGTGGCGCGGCGTGCCAGTTCGATGCCGTCCATCTCCGGCATCACGATGTCGGTGAGCAGCAGCGAGAAGGGTTCTTCGCGAAGCCGGTCGTAGGCGCTGGCGCCGTTGTCGTAAGACAGCACCTGGTAGCCTGCCTTTTCGAGCGCTTTCACAAGGAAGCGGCGCATGTCGTTGTCGTCTTCGGCGAGGAGAATCTTGGGTGTCATGGAATTCGGGAACCATTGCTGAAGGTTGTCGGCCCGCGGACGGGCGGTTCTGATACACAATCGTATTCCGGTAAATATCCGGTGAATGTGGCAGGGCAAGGCTTGTGCCCAATGTTCTCAGTATGGACACGCGGGCATGCCGCTGGCAACATGGGCGACGCAATGACTTTCAGGCATGGTAAAGGACGGCAATGGCGGGGGCCTCAAGCGAAAACAGCCACTTCGAAGTGCTGGAGCCGGTTTCGCAAAGCGTGCCCCTCGTCTTCAACTCGCCCCATAGCGGCCGCCGTTATCCACAGGGTTTCCTTGCGCAGTCGCGGCTGGACGCACTGGGTATTCGCCGTTCGGAAGATCATTATGTCGATGAACTCTTCTCGGTAGCGCCAGCGCTTGGCGCGCCGATGCTGATCGCGCATTTTCCCCGCGCCTGGCTCGACGTCAACCGCGAGCCCTATGAACTCGATCCACGCATGTTCGACGGCGCGCTGCCGTCCTATGCCAATATCAGTTCCATCCGCGTCGCCGGTGGCCTGGGCACCGTGCCGCGCGTGGTGGCCGAGAACATGGAGATCTATCGCCAACGTTTTCCCGTCGAAGAGGCGCTGGAACGGGTCGAGACGGTTTACAAGCCATATCACGACTGCCTGCGCCGGCTCGTCGTGCGCACGCATCTCGCCTTCGGCTTTTCGGTTCTGATCGATTGCCATTCGATGCCGGGTAATATCCGCGTCGCAGGCTCGGGGTTGAGGCCGGATTTCATCATCGGCGACCGCTACGGCACCAGCGCCTCGGCTGAGCTTTCGCGAACCGCCATGCGGCTTCTGGACGACATGGGCTTCACCGTCGTGCGCAACAAGCCCTACGCGGGCGGTTTCATCACCGAGCACTACGGCCGGCCCGCCAAGGGGTTGCATGCGCTGCAGATCGAGGTGAACCGCGCGCTCTATGTCGATGAGACGACGCTTGCCAAGCGGCCCGACTTCGCCGTGCTGCAGACGGCGATTTCCGCGTTCCTGCAGGACTTCTCCGAGCATGTCGAGGAATATGCAGCAGACCGGGCGCTTGCCGCCGAATAGGCCTGCTTCCCTTTCAAAAAAAACCGCGCTTGTGGCGCGGTTCAAGTCTAGGGAGGAAACACCCAAGGAGGGTATTTACAGTCGGTGAAGACTGTAAGGAAAAGATAATGTTGCGGCGCACAAGAGTCAAGCGCAACTGCGAGATAAGTTTGCGATCCGTCAAGCAACAATGTTGCGCCCGCCGTTGGTGTCCCTCACGTCAATCTGGTTCCGTTTTGCCTTTCGATGCAGTAATGAAAGGCGTCAGAAATCCCTCCGAGAGAGCCTCATGTTGCCTGATCGCGCCTTTTTCGACCTTCTTGCCGATGCGGCAGCGAAGGAAACCCTGCCGCGCTTCCGCGTCGGCGCCGATGTCGTCAACAAGGAGGCTGCCGGTTTCGATCCCGTCACGGAGGGCGACCGTAACGCTGAGACAGCGATTCGCGCATTGATCGAGCGGCATTTCCCCGATCACGGCATTCTCGGTGAGGAGCACGGCTCCGTCGGTCTTGATCGCGAATATGTCTGGGTCATCGATCCGATCGACGGCACGCGCGCCTTCATTTCCGGCGTGCCGGTCTGGGGCACCCTGATCGGGCTCTACCGCAACGGCGACGCGGTGATGGGGCTTATCGACCAGCCGTTTACGAAGGAACGCTATTTCGCCGATGGCAAGGTCTCGCATTACGCCGGTCCTGACGGGAAGAAGGTGCTCTCGACGCGGGCCTGCAATAATCTGTCGGACGCGATCATGTTCACGACGTCGCCGCATCTTTTCAAGGATAGCGGCAAGACCCGCTTCGAGACCGTGCAGGACAAGGTACGCCTGTTCCGCTACGGCGTCGATTGTTATGCCTATGCGCTTTTGGCTGCTGGCCACGTCGATCTTGTCGTGGAATGCGGGTTGAAGCCCTATGATGTCGGCGGGCTCATCCCCGTCATCGAGCAGGCTGGCGGCATCATCACCACATGGGACGGTGGCTCGGCGGAGAACGGTGGCGAAATCATCGCGGCCGGCAGCCGCGCCGTCTATGACCAGGCGATGGCCATTTTGAAGGCTTGAGGCGCTCAGGCGCCGAGGTTGGTGTCCTCGGCGTCGCTGCCCGGGATGAAGGCATCGATCGCTGCCAACGCCTGCGCGCGAAACCGGTCGTCTTCCTGGAACAGTTCGTGGCGCGCGCCGTCGATCTCGATGAGACGGGCGGCGCGGAAGATGCGGGCGAGATTGTTCATCGCCTTGCGCGGCACCAGCTTGTCGGCCGTGGGGCAAAGGATGAGGGTCGGGATGCGGATGCGCGTCAGGTGATCCTGATGCGTCACGCGCGCCATGATCTTCAGCGTCTCGTTCAGCCAGCGAGCGCTTGGCCAGCTGATCGAAAGCTCTGGGTGTTCGGTGAAAATGGCTGTGTTGCGAGCAAAGCGGCGTTCGTCTGACGTCACGACGTTGCGTTGAAAATCAAGTGATGGATCGCCCCTGCGGAAGGTGCGTTTGCCGAGCCCGAAGAGCGATGCGAGGCGGGCAATGATCGTGATCTTGCGCTGGCTCATCGACTGGCCGTCGAGTGCGATGAAGGGAGCGGCGAGCACTATGCGCTCGATGCGGTTTTCAAGCTCTGGTGCCAGGGAGAGCGCGACGAGCGCGCCCGTCGAATGGGCGACGATGAAGAAGGGCAGGCGAGCATCCGGCAGAACGATCTTCTCCAGGAAGAGTGTCAGGTCTGCCTCATAGTCGGAAAAGCGGGCGATGTGGCCAGCGCGGCTGCCCGGTATCAATCGGTCCGAGCCACCCTGACCGCGCCAGTCGAATGTGGCGACCCAGAGGCCCCGTGCCGTCAGGTCGTTGATCGTCTCGAAATATTTCTCGATGCATTCGCTGCGCCCGCCGAGCAGCACCACCGTGCCCTTGGCTTCGCGCTGTTCGGAGCGGAACACGGCATAGCGGATCTTCACGCCGCTGCGGCCTTCCATGAAGCCGGCGAAGTGGTTTTCCGGAACCGGATTGTCGGTGGTGGCGTGGAGGATGGAATCCATCAGACGGGCGATCTCGGATTGGTTGTCTGATGGATAGGCGCTGATCCCGCAGCCGTCAAAGAAAAAAGCCGGATGCATGTGGCAACGGGGGTGGCACACATGCAGCCGGCGCAATTTAACCGGGGAGGAAGGGACGTTACACCCCGGTCGTCAGAAGTTTTCGCTTCCGATGTTGCGGTTCTAGCAGCGGCAAGCTGAACGCTGTCCGAAGCGGCCGTTCATCCGCCGTTCATCTGCCGGAAGATTCCAGGCTGCGATGATGTCAGCCGCTGGCCCGGTCCGTGCGCAGCAGTTCGTACCAGACTTCGCCCTGTTCGCTACCGGGAATGGGATCGGGCCATTCGGCGTGTTCGGTTCGCGTATGGTGCATGCCGATCTTTTCCATCACACGCCGCGAGCCGTGGTTGACCGCCATCGTGGTTGCGATCACCTTGTCATAGCCGGCCTTTTCGAAGCCCCATTGGATCAATGCGCAGGCTCCTTCCGTAGCCAGGCCCTGTCCCCAGCCTGCCCGGCGCAGGCGATATCCGAGTTCGGCCACGGTCTCGGTTTCCGGCCACAGGCAGAACCAGCCGATAAAGACGCCATCGGTTGTGCGGCGTGCCGTCCAGACATGGGGCTCCGTTCCGTTCGGCATCAGGAACGTCGCGTTCGGATCGACCTTTTCACGATCGACCGCGTATCCGCCGTTGAGAAAGCGCATGACCTCCGGATCGCGCTCGAGAGCGATGAAATCGGCGCGGTCTTCCGGTGTGCAGGGAGTGAGCGTCAGCCGTGCCGTCTGCAATGCGATCATTGTCGTTTCCCCTCCATCGCCTGGTCACTATGCCGAGATTTGCGCGCGGTTCCAGCGGGCAGGCAAATCGGATGAAGACCTCTTGAACCCTCGCAAAAGCGTTCCCATTTCATCTTCACGGGCGCCGAAAGGGTCCGTCGAGGTTTCCGTCGCCAGAAAGGGGCGGAGGCCGGTTGAACCGGGCCGTACCCTTCGGAAATCAGGGGCGGCACTTAGAAAATCGCTATCGTTGCTCTGAAGGAGGACACCATGCGTCACGTCGATTTCTCCCCCCTTTACCGTTCCACCGTCGGTTTCGACCGTCTCTTCACCATGCTCGACAGCCTCGGTCAGCCTGACCAGGCCCAGAGCTATCCGCCCTACAACATCGAACGCACCGGCGAAAACACCTATCGCATCACCATGGCGGTGGCCGGTTTCGACGAGAGCGAACTGTCGATCGAAGCACGTGAACACGCGCTGACCGTCAAGGGCGAGAAGAAGGACGAAACGGCTGAAGAAAGCCAGTATCTCTACCGCGGCATTGCCAAGCGCGCCTTCGAGCGCCGCTTCCAGCTCGCCGATCATGTGGAAGTCCGCGCCGCTTCGTTGAAGAACGGCCTTCTCCACATCGATCTTCTTCGCGAGATTCCGGAAGCCGCCAAGCCGCGCCGTATCGAGATCGCTGCCGTCAGCCGTGAAGCCAAGCAGATCGAAGCCCAGAGCAACTAAGCTCGGCCTCTTGATCGGGAATGAGGAGGGCGGTGCCGCAAGGCACCGCCTTTTTCGTTTCAGAGCGCCGACAGGAAAGTGTCGACGTCGGCCTCTGTCGTCGCAAAGCTCGTCACGAGGCGGATCAGCGTTTCATCCTCGTGCATCGTGGCCTTCACGTCCGGGCCGGCCGGCCAGTCGTAGAAGACGGCGCCCTTGTCCTGTAAAGCCTTCATCGCGTCGTTGCGAATAATGACGAAGAGCTCGTTCGAGCCCGTGGGCCAGGCGAGGCGGGCTTTGTCGGACTTGGCGAAGCCGCTCGCGAGGCGGGCGGCCATGCCGTTTGAGTGCCGCGCGAGGGAGAGCCAGAGGTTGTCGCGGAAATAGGCATCAAACTGGGCGGCGATGAAGCGCGATTTAGAGAAGAGCTGGGCGGACCGCTTGCGCAGGAAATGCATCTGCTGCGCCTTGGACCTGTCGAAGAGCACGAGCGCTTCGGCACACCAGCAGCCATTCTTGGTGCCGCCGAAAGAGAGAATGTCGATGCCGCGTTTCCAGGTCATTTCCGCTGGCGTCGTCCCGAGATGGACGAGCGCGTTGGCAAAACGCGCGCCGTCCATGTGCAGCGGCAGGCCGGCTTTCTTAACGACTTCGGCAAGCGCCGATATTTCGTCGAGCGAATAGGCGGTGCCGGCTTCCGTCGCCTGCGTGATGGTGACGGCCATTGGCTGGCCGCCGTGCACGAAATCCGGCGGGAAACGGCCGATGGCGGCGGAGAGCGCATCCGGCGCGATCTTGCCTGCGGGGCCATCGATGGGGACGAGCTTGGAGCCGGTCGCGAAGAATTCCGGCGCGTTGCACTCGTCGACATTCACATGCGCCTCGCGGTGGCAGAAGACCTGCCCGCCGGGACGGTTGAAGCTGGCGAGCGCCAGGGAATTGGCCGCCGTGCCCGTTCCGACGAAGAAGACGGCGACATCGCGCTCGAAGATTTCCGAAAAAGTCTTTTCCACACGCTTGTCGAGGTCGCCCGTGCCATAGGCCGATGCGAAGCCACCGGCTGCGTCGACGAGACTCTTTGCAATGTCGGAATGGGCGCCAGCCCAGTTGTCGGAAGCGAAAAACATGCGGTTTCCAGTGCGATTTGGGGCTTCGGAAAGACCATAATGGAGAAATGTCGGCGATCAATCGCCTGAAACGGCCGAAAGCGCCATCCTCCCCGAGAATGAAAGGAACGGAAACAATGAGCCGCAGGCCCGTAATTTAATTTCAACCGATTGGGGGCGTGGGCAATTTTTCTTCATGAGGTGGTGATTATTTGGCATGATGGCCTTGCGGGGGAGGGGTGTTTCTGGCATAGAGCTCCTGAAATAGGACAGGGTTGCTGTCCTATTTCGGTCAAGAGACCGAGGTGGCGCCTTCCGCGATCGTGCGAAGGTGCCGAGACGGCCCGGATGGGAGCCATTCCCGTGACGTCCGAGGCCAGACGGTCCCGATGATCGCATGCTGATCGGCCGTCTCAGTGGTCGCATCAGGTTCAGGAACACACGCTCGGTGATCGGGCCTGCCGGAAGGCAGGCGGCGCGCACACGGGCGGAAACGATTGTCCGCAGGACGCGGCCCACAGGAGGAAAGAAAATGGTGAAGACCCAAGCACATGATTTGCGGCAGTCCCGGACGCAGACGACTGCGACGGCCGCCAAAACGCGCGCTTCCGTTCCGGGCCTGCCGAAAAAACAGGGACTCTATGATCCGCGCAATGAACACGATGCCTGCGGCGTCGGTTTCGTGGCGCATCTGAAAGGCAAGAAGTCGCACCAGATCGTCAAGGACGGGCTTTTCATGCTCGAGAACCTGACGCATCGCGGCGCCGTCGGCGCAGATCCGCTGATGGGTGACGGTGCAGGCATCCTTGTGCAGATTCCGGACCGCTTCTTCCGTGAGGAGATGGCAAAGCAGGGCATCACCCTGCCGAAGGCGGGCGAATATGCCGTCGGCCACATCTTCATGCCGCAGGACGAGAAGCTCGTCGATTATTTCAAGAAGGTCATCGGAGATGTCGTTGCCGAAGAGGGGCAGGTCCTCATCGGCTTCCGCGACGTGCCGGTCGACAATTCCTCGTTGTCCAAGGCGCCGGAGATCGCCGCCACCGAGCCGCGTCACGTCCAGGTCTTCGTCGGCGCCGGCCGCGAGGCCGCGACGAACGGCGAGTTCGAGCGCCGTCTCTTCACGCTGCGCAAGGTGATCTCCAACCGCATCTATGACGAATACGAGGGCGAAGAGAGCAACTTCTACCCCGTCTCGCTCTCCTCGACGACCATCGTCTACAAGGGCATGTTCCTCGCCTATCAGGTCGGCGCCTATTATAAGGACCTCGCCGATCCGCGCTTCGAGTCCGCCGTCGCCCTCGTGCATCAGCGTTTCTCGACCAACACCTTCCCGTCGTGGAAGCTGGCGCATCCCTATCGCATGGTCGCCCACAACGGCGAAATCAACACGCTGCGCGGCAACGTCAACTGGATGGCGGCCCGCCAAGCCTCCGTGTCCTCGCCGCTGTTTGGTGAAGATATCACCAAGCTCTGGCCGATCTCCTACGAGGGCCAGTCGGATACCGCCTGTTTCGATAACGCGCTCGAGTTCCTCGTGCGCGGCGGCTATTCCATGGCGCATGCCGTCATGATGCTGATCCCCGAGGCCTGGGCCGGCAACCAGCTGATGAGCCCCGAGCGGAAGGCCTTCTATGAGTACCACGCCGCCCTGATGGAGCCGTGGGACGGTCCCGCCGCCGTCGCCTTCACCGATGGCCGCCAGATCGGCGCGACGCTCGACCGTAACGGCCTGCGTCCGGCCCGTTATCTCGTGACCGACGATGACCGCGTTATCCTCGCCTCCGAAGCCGGCACCCTGCCGGTCAAGGAAGAGAGCATCATCAAGAAGTGGCGCCTGCAGCCCGGCAAGATGCTGCTGATCGACATGGAAGAGGGCCGTATCATCTCCGACGAGGAGGTAAAGTCCGCACTCGCCGCCAAACACCCCTATCGTGACTGGCTCGACAACACCCAGATCATCCTGGAAGAGCTCGGCCCTGTCGAGCCGCGCGCGCTGCGCCGCGACGTCTCGCTGCGCGACCGCCAGCAGGCCTTCGGCTACACCCAGGAAGACACCAAGCTCTTGATGTCGCCGATGGCGACGACGGGGCAGGAGGCGATCGGCTCCATGGGTACGGACACGCCGATCTCGGCCATGTCCGACAAGACCAAGCTGCTTTACACCTATTTCAAGCAGAACTTCGCGCAGGTGACGAACCCGCCCATCGACCCGATCCGTGAGGAACTGGTCATGAGCCTCGTCTCCTTCATCGGCCCGCGTCCGAACATTCTCGACCATGGTGGCGCGGCCAAGGCCAAGCGCATGGAAGTGCGTCAGCCGATTCTTACCAATGGCGACCTCGAGAAGATCCGCTCGATCGGCCATGTGGAGGATCTCTTCGATACCAAGACGCTCGACTTCACCTATGACGTCGCGCGCGGTGCCGAAAGCATGCCTGAGATGCTCGACCGTCTTTGCGAGCGCGCCGAGCAGGCCGTCGGCAGCGGCTACAACATCATCGTGCTTTCCGACCGCCAGATCGGGCCGGACCGCGTGGCGATCCCCGCGCTGCTGGCAACCGCCGCTGTCCACCACCACCTGATTCGCAAGGGGCTTCGCACCTCGGTCGGCCTCGTCGTGGAAACCGGCGAGCCGCGTGAAGTGCACCATTTCTGCCTGCTCGCCGGCTATGGTGCGGAAGCGATCAACCCGTATCTCGCCTTCGACACGCTTACCGACATGCACAAGCGCGGTGAATTCCCGAAGGAAGTGGATTCCGAGGAAATCGTTTATCGCTACATCAAGGCGATCGGGAAGGGCATCCTGAAGGTCATGTCCAAGATGGGCATCTCGACCTATCAGTCTTATTGCGGTGCGCAGATCTTCGACGCCATAGGCCTGTCGTCCGAGCTGGTCGACAAGTTCTTCTTCGGCACGGCGACGACAATCGAGGGTATTGGCCTCGAGGCGATCGCCCAGGAGACCTTCAACCGCCACAAGGCCGCCTTCGGTCGCGATCCGCTGCTCGCCAACACGCTCGATATCGGCGGCGAATATGCCTATCGCATGCGCGGCGAAGACCATGCCTGGACGCCTGATGTCATCGCCTCGCTGCAGCATGCCGTTCGCGGCAATGCGGCCGACCGCTATAAGGAATTCGCCGAGCTGGTGAACGCCTCGTCGCTGCGCATGAACACGATCCGGGGCCTGTTCTCGATCAAGGGCGCGGAAGCGGCCGGCCGCAAGCCGATCTCGATCGACGAGGTCGAGCCGGCGGTTGATATCGTCAAGCGCTTCTCGACGGGCGCGATGTCCTTCGGCTCGATTTCCCGCGAGGCCCACACGACGCTCGCCGTCGCCATGAACCGGATCGGCGGCAAATCCAACACCGGTGAGGGCGGCGAGGAAGCCGACCGCTACCTGCCGCTGCCGGATGGCTCGTCGAACCCCGAACGTTCCGCGATCAAGCAGATCGCGTCCGGCCGTTTCGGTGTGACCACCGAATACCTCGTCAATGCGGACATGCTGCAGATCAAGGTCGCGCAGGGTGCCAAGCCCGGCGAAGGCGGTCAGCTGCCCGGCCACAAGGTGGATGCGACGGTTGCCAAGACCCGTCACTCCACGCCGGGCGTCGGCCTCATCTCGCCGCCGCCGCACCATGACATCTATTCGATCGAAGATCTGGCGCAGCTCATCTACGATCTGAAGAACGTCAACCCGGAAGCCGATATCTCGGTCAAGCTCGTCTCGGAAGTCGGCGTCGGTACGGTTGCCGCCGGCGTCGCCAAGGCGCGCGCCGACCATATCACGATCGCCGGCTTTGACGGCGGCACGGGCGCTTCGCCGCTCACCTCGCTGAAGCATGCCGGCTCCCCCTGGGAAATCGGCCTTGCCGAGACGCATCAGACGCTCGTGCTCAACAAGCTGCGGTCGCGCATCGCGTTGCAGGTCGACGGTGGCCTGAAGACCGGCCGCGACGTGGTGATCGGTGCGCTGCTCGGTGCCGACGAATTCGGTTTTGCGACGGCTCCGCTGATTGCGGCCGGCTGCATCATGATGCGCAAATGCCACCTCAACACCTGTCCGGTCGGCGTTGCGACGCAGGATCCGGTCCTGCGCAAGCGCTTCAAGGGCGCGCCCGAGCATGTCATCAACTACTTCTTCTTCGTTGCCGAAGAGGTGCGCGAAATCCTGGCCTCGCTCGGCGTTCGCTCGCTGAACGAGATCATCGGCGCCTCTGAGCTTCTTGAGAAGGAGACGATGATCTCGCACTGGAAGGCCAATGGTCTCGATTTCAGCCGCATCTTCCACAAGGTCGATGCGCCGAAGGAAGCGACCTACTGGACCGAACGCCAGGATCATCCGATCCACGACGTGCTCGACCGCAAGCTGATCGAGCAGGCAAAGCCCGCGCTCGAGACGAAGACGCCCGTCGCCTTCGAGGTCGATATCAAGAACGTTGACCGTTCGGCCGGCGCCATGCTGTCGGGTGAAGTCGCCAAGCGTTATGGCTTCAAGGGCCTGAAGGACGACACGATCTCCGTGAAGCTGCACGGCACGGCGGGCCAGTCCTTCGGCGCGTTCCTGGCGCGCGGGGTCACTTTCGATCTGGTGGGCGCGGGCAACGACTATGTCGGCAAGGGTCTTTCGGGTGGCCGTATCGTCGTGCGTCCGCCGGAAGGCAACCGCGCGGTGCCGCATGAATCGATCATCGTCGGCAACACCGTGCTCTACGGTGCGATCTCCGGCGAGTGCTACTTCAACGGCGTGGCCGGCGAACGTTTCGCGGTGCGCAACTCCGGTGCCGTCGCCGTCGTCGAGGGCGTGGGCGACCACGGCTGCGAAT
Organism: Shinella curvata; assembly: GCF_022899935.1. Taxonomy (GTDB): domain Bacteria; phylum Pseudomonadota; class Alphaproteobacteria; order Rhizobiales; family Rhizobiaceae; genus Shinella; species Shinella curvata. Next base: position 320,724 of record NZ_JALJCJ010000005.1, on the reverse strand, counting down.
ACATGACCGGCGGTGTCGTCGTCGTCATCGGCCAGACCGGCCGTAACTTCGCGGCCGGCATGTCGGGCGGCGTCGCCTATGTGCTGGATGAAGCGGGTGATTTCGCCCGTCGCTGCAACATGGCGATGGTCGAGCTCGAGCCGGTGCCGGAAGAGGACGACATGCTGGAGAAGCTGCATCACCACGGTGGCGATCTCATGCACAAGGGCATGGTTGACGTGTCCGATGACATGACACGCCACGATGAGGAGCGGCTCTACCAGCTGGTCTCGAACCACCTGCACTATACGGGCTCGCCGCGGGCCAAGGAGATCCTCGACCAGTGGGCCGAGTATCGTCCGAAATTCCGCAAGGTGATGCCGGTCGAGTACCGCCGCGCGCTCGAAGAGATGGAGCGCATGAGGATGGGGATCGCTGCCGAATAAGGCGGCGGTCCATCTCCCTTCACTGACCGGCTGCGCGCAAGCGGCAACCGGATCGAATTCATCTTAACCGGCGCGACAGCGGAGCTGCGCACCGGTCCGGGGCCGCAAGGCACCGTCTTGAGCAAGGATTATTGACGTGGGCAAGGTTACTGGTTTCATGGAAATCGACCGGCAGGTGGCGAAGTATCAGCCGGCCTCCGACCGCATCCGCCACTTCCGCGAATTCACCATCCCGATGTCGGACCCCGAGGTCCAGAAGCAGGCCGCGCGCTGCATGGACTGCGGTATTCCCTATTGCCACGGCCCGACCGGGTGTCCGGTGCATAACCAGATCCCCGACTGGAACGATCTGGTCTACAACGGCAACTGGGAAGACGCGATCCGCAACCTGCATTCGACCAACAACTTCCCGGAATTCACCGGCCGCGTCTGCCCCGCACCCTGCGAGGAGGCCTGCACGCTGAACCTCGAGGATGCGCCTGTTTCGATCAAGACCGTCGAGCAGGCGATCGCCGACAAGGCCTATGAGATGGGCTATATCGTGCCGCAGCCGGCAACGGTGAAGACCGGCAAGAAGGTCGCCGTCATCGGTTCCGGCCCCGCCGGCATGGCTGCTGCCCAGCAGCTCGCCCGCGCCGGCCATGAAGTGCATCTCTTCGAGCGCGAATCCAAGGCCGGCGGCCTGCTGCGCTACGGCATTCCGGACTTCAAGATGGAGAAGAACTTCATCGACCGTCGCGTCGACCAGATGCGCGGCGAGGGCGTGACTTTCCATTACGGCGTCAATGTCGGCGTCGACAAGCCGATGGACGAGATGCTCGCCGAGCATGATGCCGTGCTCTATTGCGGCGGCTCGGAAACCCCGCGCGATGCCGGCATTCCTGGCGTCGATTTTGCCGGCGTGCATGATGCCATGCCCTATCTCGTGCAGCAGAACCGTCGCGTCGGCCGCGAAAACATCGACAGCGTCGGCTGGCCGTCGGATCCGATCGTCGCCGGCGGCAAGCACATCGTCGTCGTCGGCGGTGGCGATACGGCCTCGGACTGCGTCGGCACGGCATTCCGCCAGGGCGCCGTCAAGGTCACGCAGCTCGACATCCGCCCGCAGCCGCCGGAAAAGGAAGACAAGCTCGCCGTCTGGCCGTTCTGGGCGACGAAGATGCGCACCTCCTCCTCGCAGGCCGAGGGTGCCGTGCGAGAGTTCCAGGTCGGCACGCTCGAATTCGTCGGCGACGAGGACGGTGTTCTGACCGGCGTGAAGTGCTGCCAGGTGGATGATCGCCGCAAACCGATTGCCGGCACGGAATTCATCATCAAGGCCGACCTCGCCTTCATCGCCATCGGCTTCCGCGGTCCCTTTACCGACAGCGTGCTGAAGGACCTCGGCAGCAAGCTTGCCATCAACACCGACAAGCGCGGTTCGTCCAATGTCATCGCCAATGACCGCGACTACAAGACCTCGGTCGACAAGCTCTGGACGGCCGGCGACGTGCGTCGCGGTCAGTCGCTGGTTGTCTGGGCGATCCGCGAAGGCCGCCAGGCCGCGCGCGCCATCGACGAGGCCCTGATGGGGGCGACCACGCTGCCGCGCTAAGCTGCCCGGGAATACGAAGAAGGGCGCGCCGGGAAGCCGGCGCGCCCTTTTTGCTTTTGCAAGGGGGCTTAGACGAAGAGGAAGTCGGAGGCGGAGAGGTTGGCGAGCTTGGTATCTTCGAGGCGAAGTTCCTGTTTACCGAAGTCGAAGACCAGGTCTTCACCGCCATCGGCGGTGCGGGCGAATGCGGCGAGATCGTTAAAGTCGGTGGCGCCGAGCGATTTTGCAATCTCGATCTTGTCGTAGCCTATCTGGAAATCCTCGATTTCGGACTTGCCCGTCATGAAGACGAAGGTATCCCGGCCGGCGCCGCCCTCGAGTTCGTTGATGCCCGAGCCGCCATAGAGCCGATCGTTGCCGGCACCGCCGTCGAGATCGTCATTGCCGGCGCTGCCTGCAAGATAGTCGTTGCCCGAGCCACCGTTCAGCCGATCGTTGCCATCGCCGCCATAGAGCTTATCGTTGCCGGCATCGCCGTTCAGCCTGTCGTTGCCGCCCAGGCCCTGGAGCTTGTCGTTTCCGTCACCGCCGGAAATCGTGTTGGCCTTGTTGTTGCCGATGCGCGTATCATTGCCCGACAGCGCGTCCTTCGGCTCGGTGGTATCGACGTTCTGGAAGACGAAATGGCCTGCCTTCAGGCTGGCAAGTTTGGTGTCCTCGAGTGTCAGGGTGTTGCCCTTGCCGAAGTCGAAACGCACGTCTTCGCCGTTGTCGATAACCCTGGCAGTCTTCATCAGATCGGCGAAGGACGTGACGCCGAGCTTGGTGTCGATGACGATCTTGTCGTCGCGGCTGGAGAAGTCGTCGATCTCGTCCCGGCCGCTGGAGAAGATGAAGGTGTCGCGGCCGGCTCCGCCGGTCAGTTCGTCGTCACCCGTGCCACCGGACAGCCGGTCGTTGCCTGCGCCGCCATTCAGGTCGTCGTCGCCACCGAAGCCGAACAACTTGTCATTGCCGGCGTAGCCGTAGATGTCGTCAGCGGTAGACTTGCCCTTGAGCGTGTTTGCGGCGGAGGTGCCGGTGATCTTTGCCATGAGAATTATCCTTTATGAATGAATGCGTTCGGGGAGTGAGGATCAGTGCTTGCGCTCGAGGCGCAGGATTTCGCCGGTGTAGCCGTCGATCTTGGCTTCGCTGACGATGTTTTTGGGGTCGACCACGGTCGCTTCGAAATGACCGTCGTCCATTTCGATCTCGCGGATCGCATACCCCTTGGCGGAGAGTTCCGTGACCACCTGTTCCAGCGTTTTGCGGCTGGGTGCGGTCTCGGCCGAGACGGGGGCGGCAATGGCGAAGCCCGCGAGGCTCGCGGCGAGAAGGCCGATCGTTATGGTGCGCATGGGCAGGTCCTTTCCTGTGATGTCGAAAAGGGGTTTGCCATGCAGCGCCTGTCGCTTCCCTGACAGCGCCTGTCAGCGATTTGTCAGCTTCATCCGCGTATGACAGTAATATGATCAAGAAGCTTCTTTCTCCCCTTCCGACGGCTCTCGTCTTTCTGCTGGCCTTTTCGCTTGCCCCTTCCATCGGTGCGCCGGTGGATGGCAACAGCGATGACGACGATGACGCGCTGGAGCACGAGCAGGCGCGGCTCGCGCTCGAGCAGGGGCTCGTACGTCCCCTGGAGGAGATCATTGCGGAGGCCCGCAAACACGTTCAGGGCGATCTGATCGAAGTCGAGCTTGAGCGTGAGGATGGGCGCTATATATACGAACTGGAATTCATCCAGCCGTCCGGCCAGATCATCGAACTGCAGCTCGATGCCAAGTCGATGGCGATCATCGAGGACGATGCCGACTGATGCGCCTGCTTCTCGTCGAGGACGATGCCCGTATAGCAGCCGACATTTCCGCCGTTCTGACGGGAGCCGGCTACACCGTCGAGACCGCGTCCGACGGTGAGGACGCCTGGTTCCTGGGCGATACCGAAGATTATGACCTCGTCGTGCTCGATCTCGGCCTGCCGGGTCTGGACGGCATGTCGGTTCTGAAGCGCTGGCGCGGCAACGGTCGCCATATGCCGGTGCTCGTGCTGACGGCGCGGGGCAGCTGGGCCGAGCGTGTCGAGGGGATCGACGCAGGCGCGGACGACTATCTGCCGAAACCCTTCCAGTTCGAGGAACTGCTGGCCCGGGCGCGGGCGCTGATCCGCCGTTCCGTCGGGCTTGGTGCCGCGACGATCGCCGTCGGGCCGCTGACGATCGATACGCGCGCCATGCGCGTCAGCGTCAATGGTGTGCCGCAAACCTTGACGCCGCTTGAATACCGCCTCGTCAGCTATCTCGGCCACCACCGGGATCGCATCGTGCCGCCGACGGAATTGCAGGAGCACCTCTACGGCGATGATTTTTCGCGCGACGCCAATGCGCTCGAGGCGCTGGTCGCGCGGCTGCGCAAGAAGCTGGGCGCGGTGGCGATCGGCACGCGCCGGGGCTTCGGCTACTATATGGGCGAAAGCGCGCCATGACGCGCCGTTCCCTGCGCCTGCGGCTTGCGCTTGCGGGTGCTGCTTCCATCATCGCCGCCCTCGTGGCGGCTTTCTTCGTTCTTTCCACCCTGTTCGAACGGCATGTGGAGCGGCGCATCGGCGCCGAGCTGGTTCTGCATCTCAACCAGATCATCGCCGGCCTTGCCGAGCAGCCGGGCTCGGCGCTCGATCTCGTCAAGCCGCCGGTCGATCCGCGCTTCGACCGGCCCCTCTCCGGCCTCTACTGGCAGATCGAGGGTGAGGGAAAGCGCCTGCGCTCGCGTTCGCTATGGGACGACGTGCTCACCCTGCCGGATGTCGCTGTCGGTGGCGTTCATATGGAAACCGTCGCCGGCCCCGGCGACGCCACGCTCCTGCTGGTCGAGCGCGCGGTGGTGACACCGGCGCGGGCCGGCGCAAAGCCGCTACGGGTCGCGGTCGCTATTGACCGGTCCGATATTTCCCGCGCAACCGATGAATTCGAAGGCGATCTGCTGCCCTATCTCCAGGCGCTTGCGGCTCTGCTGCTGGCCGCGAGCCTTGTGCAGATCGTCGTCGGCCTCAGGCCTCTGGCAACGCTGACGCAGCGGCTTTCCGCCATCCGCGCCGGCAAGGCGGAGCGGCTTGGAAGTGATTTTCCGGATGAGGTCCTGCCGCTGACCGGCGAGGTGGATGCGCTTCTGCAATCGCGCGAAAACCAGCTGCGCAAGGCGCGTGAACGCGCAGCCGATCTGGCGCACGGTTTCAAGACGCCGCTCCAGATCCTGTCCGGCGATGTGCTGAGGCTGCGCGAGCGCGGCGAGGAAGGGGTCGCGCGCGATATCGAGGCGATCATCCTGCGCATGCGCCGCCATGTAGACCATGAAATGGCGCGTGCGCGCCAGGCCGAGCGCGGTCACACGGCCCGCAGCGATCTTGGCCGGGTCGCCGGGCAGGTGGTGAGTGTGGTCTCGCGCACGCCGGCCGGCCGGGATCTCGACTGGCAGCAGGAGATCGAGCCGGGGCTGCTTGTGCGGATCGATGCCGAGGACCTCGCGGAAATCCTCGGCAGCCTCGCGGAGAACGCCGCCCGCTATGCGCGCACGACCGTGTGCATTTCCGGCAGCACGGACGAGGGCCTCGCGATCATCGAGGTCACCGACGACGGCCCTGGCATACCGGAAAGCGAGATCGGTTTCGTGCTGAAGCGTGGCGGCCGCCTGGATACGACCAGCGAGGGCGCGGGACTGGGGCTTGCCATCGTTGAAAGCTTTGTCGAGGAGGCGAACGGCACGCTGCTGCTCGAAAATCGCAATCCGGGTCTGCGCGCCCGGATCACGCTGCCGCGGATTGTCACCTAGATCAGGGTGTTGCGGTTTTTTTCACGCGAAAATCATCGACGCGGCCCAGCGGCGCATCGGCGATTTCGCCCTTTTCGACCAGCTTTTCGCGCAGGCTCTTGCCATTGCCCTTGAGAACCGCGCCGCCGAGCAATGCGGTGCCGCTGTCGAGGGCGGGGTCGGCAAGGCCGATGGGTTGCGTCTTGGTGATTTCCGCATCTTCCGCCGATGGTGTCGCGACGATGAGGTCCTTGAGGTCACCCTGCTGACTGACGCCGGAGGCGGCATCGCCGAGCACGCGGCGGATCTCCTTTTCCACATAGAAGGCAAGTTTGCGCTTGCCGGCCTTGGTGAAATTGATGCCGTCGGAGCCGCGCAGGCGCACTTGCTGGCCGTTGATGTCGGAACCCGACGTGATGAACTTGCCGTTCTCGTCGACGAACCCGTCCCAGATGTCGATGAACTCCCCGCCCGTCTTCTCCACGCCGGCGCGATAGAGGTTGTTGAGCGTCGTCATGTCGGCGGTCTGTGCGGAAGACTGGAAGGCGGGCATGCCGATCCAGAGCAGCGGCTTGCCATCCTTGCGCACCAGGCCTGCGATACGGTCTACCCGGGCCTCGTATTCCTTCGTCCAGGCGTCGGAGCGGAACTTTTCCTTCGCGCCGGCGACAGCCATCTGCTGACGGTCGTTTGCACCCATGCTGACGACGACAAGGGCAGGTTTGGTTTCCGACAGAAGGCCGGGCAACATGGCAGGCCAGTCGTAATAGTCGTCACGCACGATGCCGGAGGAGCCGTTCGTGCGGCGCTCGACGACGATGCCGGGTGTTTCCTCGAAAGCGGCGATCAGGCCTTCGCCAAGGCTGCCGGCGATGAAATCGCCCACGACGAGAACCACCTTGGCATCCGGCAGCTTCTCGACGGCGGCCGGCTGGGGCGTCGTTGCGACGGCGGCTGGCTGCTTTTTCTTGCGGTTGACGGCGCGTGGTTTTCTGATTTGCGGCTCTGGTTCGATTTCCCGGCGCTTCGGCGTCCCGAAGAGAAGCTGGAGAATCGATTTGCGCTGTACGCGCTCCTGGGCGCTCGCAGGCACGACCGGTGTTGCAACGCTTGCCGCAACGGCAAAAGCGAGAATGAGGCGCACAATCCGGGTCGTCGTCATGCTCATCGCGAACGTCTCTCGTCTTCTCCACGATCCTGCCGAAGCGTGGTGGCGGCATGATGGCAAAAGCCGGCGGCAAGAGGAAGCGCCTGAAAGCAAAAGGGGCGCCGAAGCGCCCCGATTTCGTCTGTGCGTAAAATTATCGGCGCAGGACCTTCAGCAGCTTCTGGCTCGGCTCGCCATCGGCGTCCATGCCCATGCGGTTCTGGAAGGCCTGGATTGCTGCCTTCGAACCGGAGCCGAAATTGCCGTCGACCTCGCCTTCATAGTAGCCGAGTTCCTTCAGGCGCGTCTGCAGCTCGAACTTCTCCGTCATGTCCAGCGTGCCGTCCGGGCGGGGCCAGCGCTGCTTGACGCCGCTGTATCCGGCGATCTGGTCGGCCAGCATGCCGACGCCCATGGCGTAGGAATCCGACGCATTGTAGCGCTTGATCACGAAGAAATTCTTGGTCATCAGGAAGCCCGGTCCGCCATTGGCAGGCAGTTTCAGCTCGGCACGGTCGGAACCGTTCTTGAAGCCGCTGCCGTTCGGACGCAGGAAGCCGAGCTTGGCCCACTGGGCGAGCGTCTTGGTCTGGCCGGAATATTTGCTGCCGCCCGTGGGCACGACGATCTCGTAGCCCCAGGTCTTGCCGCCCTGCCAGCCGTTCTTGGCAAGCAGGTTGGCGGCCGTCGCCAGCGCATCGGGAATCGAGTTCCAGATGTCGCGGTGGCCGTTGCCATCGGCGTCGATGGCATAAAGCAGATAGCTCGTCGGGATGAACTGGGTGTGGCCCATGGCGCCGGCCCAGGAGCCGGTCATGTCGCCGGCAGCGATATCGCCGCGCTGGATGATCTTCAGCGCCGCGATCAGCTGCGTGCGGGCATATTTTCCGCGCTTCTTGTCGGCATAGGCGAGCGTCGCCAGCGCACGAGGCACATAGTGCAGCCGGTCGTCCTTCTTCAGCACTTCGCCGTAGTTCGATTCCATCGACCAGATGGCGAGCAGGATGTTGCGATCGACGCCGAAATGACGCTCGAGGGCCGCCAGCGTGCGGCCGTGTTTGGCGGCCATTTCCTGGCCGATGCGCACGGTATAGGGGTTGACGCGCGAATCGAGATAATCCCAGATCTTGTGCTTGAATTCCGGCTGGTAGGCCGCCTTTTCGAGCACGTCGGGATCAGGCGTCTTCACGCCGGAAAAGGCGCGCTGATAGGTCGATTTGCTGATGCCGGCGTCCGACGCCGTCTGGTAGAAGTCGGCGATCCATTTCTGGAAGCCGGCATCGGCGCGGGCGACGGTCGCCTGGGCGAAAAGCCCCGCCGAGAGGAGCAAGGTAAGCGCAGATCGGCGCAGAACGGTCTTCAGATTCTGTGTCATCGGCTGTCGTGTCCGTTTCTCAAATTTCGGTACGATGGCGCGGAACCACCGGCTGAACGCAAAACTTATAAAAACGAAGTCAACAAATTCTTTACCATCAAACTTTTGTCTCGTCTCTCTTTGCAAAAAAATAGCAATTGGATTCTAATTCCACAGATATGGATCCCGGCCATGACGGCGGCGGGCTCGAAGAGGTGAAAAATGTCGCAGACACGTAAGGTTCGCAAAGCAGTGTTTCCAGTGGCCGGTCTCGGCACCCGCTTCCTCCCGGCCACCAAGGCCGTGCCGAAGGAGATGCTGACCGTCGTGGACAAGCCTGTCATCCAGTACGTCGTCGACGAGGCACTGGACGCCGGCATCGAACACCTCATCTTCGTCACCGGCCGCTCCAAAGCGGTCATCGAGGACTATTTCGATATCCAGGTGGAGCTGGAGCAGACGCTGCGCCAGCGCAACAAGACCGCCGAACTGACATTGCTGGAAAGCATCCTTCCGGTGGCGGGCTCGACGAGCTTCACGCGCCAGCAGGAGCCGCTTGGTCTCGGCCATGCCGTCTGGTGCGCCCGTGAGCTGGTCGGCAACGAACCTTTCGCGCTGCTTTTGCCCGACATGATCATGAAGGCCGAGAAGGGCTGCATGAAGGGCATGGTCGAACTGTTCGAGCATAGCGGCGCGAACGTCATCGCCGTCGAGGAATGCGCGCCCGACCAGGCCCACAAATACGGCATCGTCGGTGTCGGGGAGAAGGTCGGTGATGGCTTCGCCATAACGAAGATGGTCGAGAAGCCGGCGCCGGGCACCGCGCCCTCCAATTTCTTCATCAACGGCCGCTACATCCTCCAGCCGGAGATCTTTCCGATTCTTGCCAATCAGGAGCGCGGCGCCGGCAATGAGATCCAGCTGACGGATGCCATGGTGCGGCTTGCAAACGACCAGCAGTTCGCCGCCTATCACTTCCGCGGCGAGACCTATGACTGCGGCGCCAAGGATGGCTTCATTCTTGCCAATATCGCCTTTGCGCTGGCGCGCGCCGATATCCGCCCGTCGGTTGAAGGCCCGCTGAAGCAGCTTGTTGCCAGCCTGAAATAGTCAGCGGCGCAGCACAAGCCCGATGCCGGCGCGCGTGACGCCGGTGTCGGATGCTCTCGCCTGGCGGGTCAGCTCGTAGGAGACGTCGCCGGTCACGGCGAGCCAGCGATTGATGTTCCAGGTCAGGCCCGTGCCGATCAGGTAGATGTTCTGGTCGGGACCGAGTTCCGTCGGCAGATTGCGCCACGTATAGGCCGCGCTGAGGCGGGCGACGAGATTGTCGCGCAGTTCGTGCGTCAGTTCCGCATTCGCCGCGTAGCTGACATAGCCGCTCTGGCCGCCGGCCGTCGAGGGTTCGATCTGCGTCTGCAGGCCGAGCCGGAGATCCGTGCCGCGCTGCGGTGACCAGAAGACCGATCCGTCGACCGTCAGGGCGCGGATCGTATCAAGGCGGTTGTCGTCGAACGAGGCCTGCTCGTAGCCGAGGCCGAGATCGCCGCGCAGTTTTTCCCCAAGGTCCACTTCCACGCCGGCGCGCGCGCCCAGAGTGGTGGCCGAGCGCTCGTAGCCGAGCGAATCGGTCTTGTCGTCGTAGAACGAGCGTCCGACGGAAGCCTCCAGATACGGAATGAGGGCGGGTGAAAGCTCGTAGCCGATGCGGCCCGTCACGGTCGCTTCCGTATAGTTGCGGTCGGAAAGATCGAGCCTGCTGCCGTCGCTCAGCGTTGCTGAGCCATAGGTCCGGCGCTCGAGTTCCGTGCCGAGCGTGCCGCGGATGAGGCCGAAATCGCGCGTGACGCGCGCGCCGCCCGTCAGGGTCTGCACGCCGGACTGGGCGCTGGCCCCATCGACGGCGTTGGGATCGTTGGAGCTTTCCCGTTCGAAGGCGTAACCGCCGGTAATGTTGACGATCGTATCGTCGCTGAGGTCGAGCCTGAGGTCGCCGTTGATGCGCAGCTGCGGCTCGGTTTCGCCGGTGCCGCTGAGATTGCGCTGGTAGATGCCATCGGCATCGATGGTGAGCTGGTGACGCGACCAGTCAGAGGTCAGCGAACCCCGGATGCCGGTCTGGGAGAAGGTGCGGCTCGTCGCGGTGCTGCCGGAGCGGTTGCGTTCATATCCCAGGCCCTGTGTCAGGGAGGGTTTCAGCACGAAGGTACCGAGGCGGATGCCGGTCGGCTCGTAGGGATCGCCGTCGGGGCTGCGCACATTGTCGACGGTCCCTTCCGGCAGATTCAGCCGCTCGGCTTCCGGATCGGTGCGCCGGATCGCTCCGGTCAGATCGTCGTCGGCCGCTGCGGCCTGCTGATCGGCGATAAGGGCGGGTTGCGCCGCCGTCCCGGCCGTTGTTTCCGTGGCGATGGCGCCCGTGCCGGCCTGGACCTGAATCTGGTTCGGCAGCGGGTTGCTGAAAGTATCGGCGGTGCTCGTGGCATCCTGGGCAAGGGCGGGCATGGCTGCAAGCATCGTTCCGGCGAGCAGAAGCCCGGCCAGACGCCGCGATTGGCGGGACTGGGCAGTCCCGCGATCCATTCCGTGTGCCTCTGCCATGATTGCGGCCTGCGATCTTTCCGAATTTCCTAAGCGAACGTAAACCGTTGTGGTTAACGCTTGGTTGAGAAAGCGGGATTCACCTGCCGTAACGGGCTGCCTTCATTCGTGCATGGACAATGACAGACAAAGGGTCTAACGAGGCCGAATGATCAAGAGACAGGCAAAAGTTGACGGCAACGGCGCTATTGCGTCCGCAATCCGTACCGTCGAAACCGAAAAAGCAGGGCTTGTCGCCCTTTCGGCCGCGCTCCAGGGCGGGCTCTATGACGCTTTCTGCGAGGCGGTACGCCAGATCGGCGATATCAGCGGGCGTGTCGTGGTGACAGGCATCGGTAAATCGGGCCATATCGGCGCGAAGATCGCGGCGACTTTCGCCTCGACCGGTACTCCGTCCTTTTTCGTGCATCCTGTCGAAGCCAACCATGGCGATCTCGGCATGATCGCGCGCGACGACGTCATCCTCGCCATGTCGTGGAGCGGTGAAAGCGCCGAGCTTCAGGGCATCATCAACTATTCCCGCCGCTTCCAGATCCCGTTGATCGCCATCACCTCCGGCGAGCGCTCGGCGCTGGCGCGGGAGGCCGATACGCTTCTCCTGCTGCCGAAGGAACAGGAAGCCTGCCCGCATGGGCTTGCGCCGACGACCTCGACGCTGATGCAGCTTGCACTCGGCGATGCGCTCGCGGTTGCCCTGCTCGAAGCCCGCGGTTTCAGCGCGACGGATTTCAAAACCTTCCATCCCGGCGGCAAGCTGGGGGCGAGCCTCTCGCATGTCGGCGATATCATGCACAGCGGCGAGAACATGCCGTTGGTGGCCCTCGGCACATCCATGCCGGATGCCGTCATGACGCTCGCCCAGAAGCGTTACGGTTGCGTCGGCGTCGTCAATGACCAAGGCATCCTGGTCGGCATCGTCACGGATGGCGACATTGCCCGCAATCTGACGCGCAATCTTGCCGAGCTTGATGTCGACGACGTGATGACGCGCAATCCGAAGACGGTGAAGCCTGCGACGCTGGCGACATCGGCCCTCGGCCTGCTCAACCAGCACAACATTTCCGCACTGCTGGTCACCGATGAGGCGTTCCGCCCCATCGGCGTCGTGCATTTCCACGACCTGCTCAGGATCGGCGTCGCCTGATCCCTATAGCGGCTCGACCGTGAGATCGCGGCCATTGCTTGCCGTGACCCGCACGCGTGTGCCGACCGGCAGGTCCGGCCCCTGAACGCTCCACATCGTATCATCGAGACGGATGCGGCCGCGCCCTTCGGTGAGCGGCTGCTCCAGCGTCGCCGTGCGCCCGACGAGGCTTTGGCCGCGCTGGTTCAGGTGCGGCTGGTCGGAGGCCAGGCGGGCGCTGACGATCCGGCGGCCGATGAACAGCGACACGAGTGAAAGGGCCGCGAAAACCAGCCACTGAACATGCCATGTCCAGAATCCTGCTTCCCACAGCAGCAGCGAAAGCGCGCCGGTGATGATCGCCGCAACGCCGATCCAGACCAGGAAAACGCCGGGCATCAGCACTTCGAGGATCAGAAGGACGATCCCCAGAACCCACCATGCCCAGGGACCGAGTTCCGTGACTATGCGCTGGATCATGCTCACGTTCCCTGCGGCGGCGTGTCGAACGGGCTGCGGAAGGCGGGTGTGGAGGCGGTCGTGGTCGTGACCGGCGTCTGGCGCGCGCGCGCTGTGTTGACCGGCTGAGCGGCAGAGCCGTCACCGCCGAAGACTTCCCGCGCGATGGCGCCGATGCCGCCGAGTGAGCCGATCAGCGAGGAGGCTTCCATCGGCATCAGCACGATCTTGGAATTGTTCGCCTTGCCGATAGCGGCCATGGCCTCGGTGTATTTCTGCGCGACGAAGTAGTTGATCGCCTGCACGTTGCCGGCGGCGATGGCTTCCGAGACCATCTTCGTCGCCTTGGCTTCGGCCTCGGCGAGACGTTCGCGCGCCTCGGCGTCGCGGAAGGCGGCTTCGCGCGTGCCTTCGGCCTCGAGGATGGCGGACTGCTTGGCGCCCTCGGCGCGGAGAATCTGCGCGTTGCGCGAACCCTCTGCTTCCAGCACCTGCGCGCGCTTCTCGCGCTCGGCCTTCATCTGGCGGGCCATCGAATCGACGAGATCCTTCGGCGGCGCGATGTCCTTGATCTCGACGCGGGTGATCTTCACGCCCCACGGATGGGCGGCTTCATCGACGACGCGCAGCAGCTGGTCGTTGATCTTGTCGCGGTTGGACAGGAGCTCGTCGAGATCCATCGAGCCCATGACCGAGCGGATGTTGGTCATGGTGAGGTTGATGATGGCGTGCTGCAGATTGGCGACCTGATAGGCGGCCTGGGCGGGGTTGAGGATCTGGTAGAAGGCGACCGCATCGGAGGCGACGCTGGCATTGTCGCGGGTGATGACTTCCTGCTGGGGAATGTCCAGCACCTGTTCCATGACATTCATCTTGGCGCCGATGCTGTCGATGAGCGGCACGATGAAATTGAGGCCGGGCTGTAGGGTGCTGGTATATCGGCCGAAGCGCTCCACCGTGTACTGATAGCCTTGAGGCACGGTCTTGATCCCCTTGAACAGCAGGAAGAGGACAAAAAGCACGATGACGATGACGAAAATATCCGGGCCGGACAGTTCCATGTTTTCTTTCTCCAACAGACAACGATGCGGCGCGGCGCCACTCTAGGGAATACGGCTCGCGATGCCAGTCTATTTGGACGGGAAAAGGATTTATCCCGGATCAGATCCAGCCGGCGAGTTCGCGCCGCACGACTTTCTCCAGAACAGCCATGCCTTCAGCAGAATCGTTCAGACAGGGAATATGGGCGAATTTCTCGCCGCCATTGTGCAGGAAGCTTTCGGCCGCCTGCTCGGCGATCTCTTCCAGCGTTTCCAGGCAATCGGAAACGAAGCCGGGATTGAGCACGGCGATGCGCTTGATGCCGTCCTGCGCCAGCTTCTCGACCGTCTTGTCCGTATAGGGCTGCAGCCATTCTTCCGGTCCAAAGCGGGACTGGAAGGTGATCACCAGCTTCTCCTCCGACCAGCCGAGCCGTTCGCGCAACAGGCGCGCGGTCTTCTGGCACTGACAGTAATAGGGATCGCCCTTGTCGAAATAGCTTTGCGGAATGCCATGGAAGGAAGTCAGCACGCGCTCCGGTTCCCAGTCGAGCGTCGCCAGGTGCTTTTCGATCGAGACGGCGAGCGCGTCGATATAGGTCGGGTCGTCGTGATAGGGCGGCACGGTGCGCAGCGCCGGCTGCCAGCGCTGCTTGAGCAGGAATTCGAAGGCCTTGTCGTTGACGGTGGCGGTCGTCGCTGCCGCATATTGCGGATAGAGCGGGAAGACCAGGATGCGTTCGCAGCCCTGCTTCTGGAGAACTTCCATGCGCGAGGCGATCGACGGCTGGCCGTAGCGCATGGCCCAGTCGACGACGACATGGCTGTGTTCGGCGAGCGAAGCAGCCATCAGTTCGGCCTGGCTGCGGGTATAGGTGCGCAGGTAGCTCTCGTTCCGGTCCTTGTTCCAGATCATCTCGTAGGCCTTGCCGACCTTGCCGGGGCGCGTGTTGAGCACGATGCCGAACAGGATCGGATACCAGGCGATCTTCGGCCATTCGATGACGCGCTTGTCCGTCAGGAATTCCTTCAGGTAGCGGCGCATGGAGGTGTAGTCGGTTCCGTCGGGCGTGCCGAGATTGACGAGCAGGACGCCGACCTTGCCGTGCTTGACGGGCGGATGGCTGGCGGGCTTGGCGGCGATGTCCTGCATGTTTCGGTCCTGTGCGTGCGGGGTTTCGGTCAGTGTTCTTCTACGCGGCGAGGAGCCGTTCGGTTCGGAATGTTTCTAAAAAGAAATGCCGGTCCGGGAAAGCCCGGACCGGCAGAAATAGTGGAGACAAATTGTCCTTATTCGCCGGGCCCTATTTTGCGGGGATGGAAAGCTCATTGCCGACATGCAGCGCGCGCGGACGCGGATTGCCGTTGGCTTCCGCGATCTTGCGCCACAGCGTGCCGTCGCCATAGGCGGCCTTGGCGAGGTCCCACAGCGTGTCGCCGCGCGCGATAATATGCTTGCCGCCCGCCGTTGCTGCTTCGCTTGTCGTCGTGGTCGCCGTCCCCTCGGTCGCAGACTTCGCAGTCGTGTCGGTCGAGGCCGCGGGTTTGGCTTCAGTCGTTGTTGCGGCGTCGGAAGCGGCGTCACCGGTCGTTGCAGCTCCCTCCGTCGATTTTGCAGCCGTCTCCGTCGATGTGGCCGGCTTTGCCTCGGTGCCGGTCGCGGCGTCGACCGTCGCAGGTGTCGACGCGGCAACTTCGGTTATGCGACCATCCGTGTAAGGCTTGTAGGGCTGGTGCGCGGCGAGATAGTCGGCGACGACCAGCTCCAGGTTCGGGCCGAAATCATAGGCGTTCTGGCCGAATTTCGCGAAGACCGAATAGCCGTCACCGCCCGAGCGCATATAGTTGTTCGAGACGACGCCGTAGATCTTGGCCGGATCGAGCGGTACGAAGGCATCGCCTTCTTTCACCTCGACGGAAACGACACGGCTGCCCGCCGGCTTCGACTTGTCGAAGGAATATTTCAGGCCGGAGACCTGCGGGAAGCGACCGGCACCCTCTTCGATCTGGCTAAGACCGTTTTCGAGGGCGGCGACGAGGTCGGAGCCCTTGAGCTGGAAGGTCGCGACCGTGTTCTGGAAGGGCAGGACGGAGATCACTTCGCCCATCGAGACCGGGCCGCCGTCGATGGAGGCGCGCAGACCGCCACCATTGGTGATGGCGATGGTGATGCCCTGATCCTTGGTGCGGTCGAGGATCGCGTCCGTCACGAGGTTGCCCATGGCGCATTCGGCGGCACGGCAGGTTTCGCGCGAGCCGTCGATCGGGGCTGAACTTTCCGCGACGATCTTATTCTTCAGCTCCTCGATCGGGCCGGAGAGTTCCTTGATGCGGGCGAGCACGGCTTCGTCCGGCTTGATCTTGGAATCGATCAGGATCGGCTCGCCGGAGGCTTCCTTCACCACGCCGGCATCGTCGAAGACGACCTTGAGATTGCCGAGATATTTCGTATAGGCGCCGGCCTGTACGACGGGCACCTTGTAACCACCGGGATTGTCGACCAGCGTCGGATAGGGGCCTTCCGCCTTGTCCGAGGTGTTGGACAGGAATGTGTTGGTGTGGCCGCCGACGACCACGTCGATGTCGGGGATCTTGGCGATCGCCGCAAGATCGCGCGGATAGCCGACATGGGTGAGTGCGATGATCTTGTCGACGCCCTGCTTCTTCAGTTCGGCGACGGCGGCGGTGATATCGGCGACGTCGTCGCCGATCAGCACGTTCGGGCCGGGCGAGGAGAGTTCCGCCGTATCGTTGGCGACCGCGCCGACGATGCCGATCTTCTGGCCGCCCTGATCCAGCACGATGAAAGGTTTGATGCGGTCGCCGAGCTTCGAGCCCGCCCCGGCGGCGACATTGGCGGTGACGACAGGGAACTGGACCTTGTCGAGGAAGGTGGCGAGGCCGTCCTCGCTGTCGTCGAATTCATGGTTGCCGACGGTCATGGCGTCGAACTTCATGAGATTGAGGAATTCCGCTTCGGCCGCCCCCTTGTAGGTCGTGTAGAAGAGCGAACCCTGGAAATTGTCGCCGGCATTGAGGAGGAGCACGTTCTTGCCGGACAGCGCCTGGCGCTGGGCATCGATCGCAGCCTTCAGGCGTGCCACGCCGCCGAAGCATTCGCCCTTGCCCTCTTCTTCGGCCGAGCAGGTCGAATCGAACTTGTTGATCGCCTCGATGCGCGAATGCAGGTCGTTGATATGCAGGATGTTCAGCTCGTAGTCGGCGAGTGCCGAGCCGCTGGAGAGCGCGATGATGGAGGCGGCGAGAAAGCCGGATCGGAAAATCGTCATGGTCCTCATCTCCCTGTTTGTGCCGGCGCTGGAGAGCGCGGCAGGGGCCGTCCGTTGCTCCCTGAAGCGGAAACGGGACAGCCGGCCGAGCGGATGTTTTCACCGCTCGACGGCAACTTCAAGAGAAAAGAGGGTGGAGCGAAACCGGGCGAGGCTTATCAGCGGAAACGAAAAAAGGGCCTTGCGGCCCTTTCGTTCGATCTCTGCTTGACGTTACGCGCGGCGGGCGAGCGAGAACTGTGCGCCTTCGGCTGTCGTGCAGTTCAGCTGGCGCTGGCTGACGAGCGCGCAATTGACCTTGGACTGGGTGTTGCGCACCAGCGAGGTCATGTTGATCTCGACCAGCGTCGGTGACGTGTTGACATAGGTGCCGGATGCCAGCAGCTGGTTGGTATCCGTCGTGCGCGTCGAGAAGGTGCCAGCCTGGAAGGTGGAGACGATGCCGTTCGGATCGACCCAGGCACCCTCGACACCGGTCTGCTGCGGTTGCTGGATGGGAGGCAGATCGCGCGGTGCGCGGTCCGACTGGCAGGCGGCAAGCGCAACGGCGGCAGTCAGCAGGCTGAGGACTGTGATCGGCTTCATAGGGGTCTCCAGGGTCACGGCGGCAAGCCGCCCGTCCAATTCGGCAAACCATGCCGTGAAGAGCCTGCGAAAGCAAGATACGCCTGGTAGCGAACGGGCATTATCCCATTGAAAGCGAAGACGCCCGCGGTTTGGCCGCGGGCGTCTGGCATTCGGTTTTACAGGCCGGTTCAGCGAACGAGGATGTTCTTGAACTGCCACGGATCCTTCGTGTCGAGGTCTTCCGGGAAGAGGCCCGGACGGCCGTCGAGCGGGGTCCAGTCGGTGTAGTGGCCTTCGACCGGGCCGAGATAGGGCGTCTGCACTTCGAGGCAACGCTTGTAATCGACCTCGTCGGCCTCGACGATGCCGGCCTTCGGGTTTTCCAGCGCCCAGACCATGCCGGCGAGAACGGCCGACGTTACCTGCAGGCCTGTCGCATTCTGGTAGGGGGCGATGCGGCGGGTTTCTTCCAGCGACAGGCGCGAACCGTACCAGTAGGCGTTCTTGTCGTGGCCGTAGAGCAGCACGCCGAGTTCGTCGACGCCGTCGACCAGCTCGTTCTCGTCGAGAACGTGCAGGACCGGCTGCTGATTGCCGCCGTTGCCGAACATTTCGTGCAGCGAGATCACGGCATCATTGGCCGGGTGATAGGCATAGTGGCAGGTCGGACGGAAGGTGACGTGGCCGTCCTTGTCGCGCACCGTGAAGAAGTCGGCAATCGAGATCGACTCATTGTGAGTGACGAGGAAGCCGTATTGCGGGCCGGGCGTCGGGCACCAGGAGCGCACGCGCGTGTTGGCGCCGGGCTGCTCGAGATAGATCGCGGCCTTGCAGCCCTTCTTGTGCTTCTTGGCGTTCTTCGGCATCCATTCTTCATGGGTGCCCCAGCCGAGTTCGGCCGGCTGCAGGCCTTCCGAGATGAAGCCCTCGACCGACCAGGTGTTCCAGAAGGTGTTGAACGGCTTCGGGTTCTTGGTGCGCTGGGTGTCGCGTTCGGCGATGTGGATGCCCTTGACGCCGACCTTCTTCATCAGCTTTGCCCAGCCTTCGCGATCGTCCTGCGCGGGCTCTTCGAACTTGATGTCGAGATCGTTGGCGAGGTTCAGCAGCGCCTGCTTGACGAACCAGGAGACCATGCCGGGATTGGCGCCGCAGGTCGAAACGGCGGTGGTGCCGCCCGGGTTCTTTTCCTTCTCCTTGCGCAGCGTTTCGCGCAGGGCATAGTTCGTGCGGTCGGCGTTCTTCATGTCCTTGTCGAAATAGAAGCCGAGCCAGGGCTCGACGACCGTATCGATATAGAGAACGTCGAGCTTGCGGCACAGCTTCATCAGGTCGACGGAGCCGGTGTCGACCGACAGGTTGACGCAGAAACCCTGGCCTTCGCCTTCGGTCAGCAACGGCTTCAGCAGTTCCTTGTAGTTGTCCTTGGTGACATGGGCCTTGATGTGGCGCACGCCGTGGCGGGCATAGATTTCGGCGTCGGCGGCGTCTTCGCGCGGCTCGATGACGATCAGCCGGTTCCGGTCATACTTGAAGTGGCGCTCGATGAGCGGCAGGGTGCCGCGTCCGATCGAACCGAAGCCGATCATCACGATCGGGCCGGTGATTTCGCCATGTACCGGATAGGTGCTGTCTGCCATTTGGTTCTCCTGCGGACGGCCGCTTTGCGCTAAAATCGGGGCTTTGACGCGCCCCATAGCATAATGGCAGCGCTAGAGCACAGATTTCTGTCACAATAAAGGGAAAGCACGGTTTTCTGTAGCGCTATTCTTAACCGGCGTTAACCGCTCGGACAAACACGGCAGGGATGAGGCCGCGCAGCGAATTGCCGGCGAAGATTCGACCTTCCGAAAGGTCCTCCGGCCGCAGCCTCTTCTCGACGGCCATGCCTTTTTCGATGAGCTCCGCGCGCAGCACGCCAGCCAGCAGGCCGGCTGCCAGCGGCGGGGTTTTCAGAACGCCCGAACCGTCATCGACGAAAAGCGAGGTGATCGTTCCCTCGCAGAGATCGCCGTATTCGTTGAGAAGAATCACTTCGTCGGCCTCGAGCCCCGAAAACTCGGCGCGCGCCTGCATATAGACGTCGCGGCGGGAGGTCTTGTGACGCAGCAGCGGATCGGTTGAGGCAAGGCGGGTTTCGGCGATCTTCAGTTTCCATATCGTGCCGGGCGGCAGGGGCGTGAAGACGGCGGTCTGCACCTCGATCCGGCCATTGGGGAAGAGTTCGAGGCGAATGCGCAGGGGTGTCTCAGAGTGTGCAAGTCCGGACAGCGCGGCTTTTGCCTTTTCGGCGCCCTCCATTCCAAGGAGGTCCGCCGAATGTGCCAGCCGTGCCAGATGGCGTTCCAGCCGCACGAAGCCGGCCACGGGCTCCCAGCGCAGGGTCTCGATCAGCGAGAAATCCATTGGTCCCCCACGGCAAAGCGCGCCTTCAGCAGGCATTCCTCATATTCCGCCTCGGCGGTGGAATCGAACACGATGCCGCCGCCGACATTGAAGACGGCCTTGCCGTCCTCGAAAATCGATATGGTGCGGATGGCGACGTTGAAGCGCATCGTGCCGTCGGGTGCGATCATGCCGATGGCGCCGCAATAGGCGTCGCGCGGGCCGTCCTCCAGATCGTGCAGGATCTTCATGGCGCTCATCTTCGGTGCGCCGGTGATCGAGCCGCAGGGGAAGAGGGCGGCAAAGATATCGCGGATGGAGATGCCGGGCAGCAGCTTTGCCCGCACATGGCTCACCATCTGATGCACGGTCGGGTAGGTCTCGACAGCGAAGAGTTTGGGCACGTGAAGCGTGCCGACCTCCGAGATGCGCGAGATATCGTTGCGCAGGAGATCGACGATCATGCGGTTTTCCGCCTGCGACTTCGGATCGGCCTGCATGGCGGCGATGATGTCCGCATCTTCCGCCGGGTTTGCCCCGCGCGGCGCTGTGCCCTTCATCGGATGCGTCTCGATCCAGCCGTCTTTGTCGATGTCGAAGAACAGTTCCGGCGAGCGCGACAAGAGAAGCGGCCCGTCGAGCGAGACGAAGGCGCCGTAGCGCACCGGCTGGCGCTCGATCAGCGACCAGAAGGCGGCGAGCGGGTCGCCGGTCCAGCGGGCGCGGATCGGCATGGTGAGGTTCGCCTGGTAACAATCCCCCTCGCGCAGATGCCGATGCAGCCGATCGAAGCGGCTGCGATAGGTCTCGAAATCCCAATGCGCTTTCGGCTCGGTCAGGAACGGCTCGTTCTCGATGCGCTGGCGCGGCCTTGCCAGCGGATGGTCGTCCACAGGCTTTTCGAAAATCCCAAAGCTCATCAGCGGCGTCGGGCGGTTTTCCTCGGCGAAGGGAGCGAGCTTCTCCTCGAAGAGATGGCCGGCCTCATAGCTCATGAAGCCGGCGATCCAGTGGCCGTTGTCATGGGCCGCTTGCAGCGCCGCGAAGGCGGGTTCGAAGCCGGCGCGATCGCGCACGGTGACGACGGCGAGCGGATCGGCGAAAACCACCGTCCGGTCCTCGCGGTCGTCCCTGAGGAGCACAAAGCGTTCGCGATCGGTCATGCTGATGTCCGGCTTCTTTTAAGGGGAGGCCTTATCAAGCGCTTCCAACTCGTCGATTAGCCCCTCGATCATCGACAGTCCCTTGCTCCAGAACGACGGATCGCTGGCATCGAGGCCGAAGGGCTTCAGGAGCTCCGAGTGATGCTTCGTGCCGCCGGCCTTGAGCAGGTCGAAATACTTCGCCTGGAAGCCCGCATCGGCCTTTTGGTAGACGGCGTAGAGCGAGTTCACCAGGCAATCGCCGAAGGCGTAGGCATAGACGTAGAAGGGCGAGTGGATGAAGTGGGGGATATAGGCCCAGTAGGTCTCGTAGCCCTCGGAAATGCGGATCGCCGGGCCGAGGCTTTCGCCCTGCACGGAGAGCCAGAGTTCACCGATCTGTTCGGCGGTCAGCTCGCCCTCCTTGCGGGCAGTGTGCACCTTGCGCTCGAATTCGTAGAAGGCGATCTGGCGCACGACCGTGTTGATCATGTCCTCGACCTTCTGGGCGAGCATGGCCTTGCGTTCGCGCTTGTCCTTCGTCTTGTCGAGCAGGCTGCGGAAGGTCAGCATCTCGCCGAAGACGGAGGCGGTTTCGGCGAGCGTCAGCGGTGTGGAGGCCATCAGCGCACCCTGGCCGCCGGCCAGCACCTGATGCACGCCATGGCCGAGCTCATGGGCGAGCGTCATCACGTCGCGCGGCTTGCCCATGTAGTTGACGAGAACATAGGGGTGCGCGGAGGGCACCGTCGGATGGGCGAAAGCGCCGGGCGCCTTGCCGGGGCGGACCGGCGCGTCGATCCAGCCCTTGTCGAAGAACTTTTTCGCGATGTCGGCCATTTCGGGCGCGAAAGCGCCGTAGGCGGAGAGCACGGTGTCGCGCGCCTCGGTCCACGGGATCACCGCATCGGGTGTCTCGGGAAGGGGCGCATTGCGATCCCAGAACTCCATCTGCTCCATTCCGAGCCACTTCGCCTTCATCGCATAGTAGCGGTGCGACAGGCGCGGATACGCTTCGCGCACGGCTTCCGCCAGCGCCGCGACCACTTCCGGCTCGACGCGGTTGGCCAGATGGCGGCTGTCGGCGATGTCCTCGAAGCCGCGCCAGCGGTCGGAGATTTCCTTGTCCTTGGCAAGCGTGTTGGTGATCAACGAGAAGGTGCGGATGTTGTCCTGGAAGGTTTTTGCCAGCGCCTGCGCGGCCTCGCGGCGCGCCTCCCGGTCGGGCGACTGGAGCTGGTTGAGGGCGATTTCGAGCGGCAGTTCCTCGCCGTCGATCGTGTAGCGCAGCGAGGCCATGGTTTCGTCGAACAGGCGGTTCCAGGCGGCGGCACCGGTCATCGACTTTTCGAGGAAGAGCTGCTCGGTCTTGTCGTCGAGCTGGTAGGGCTTGTCCTTGCGCAGGTCCTCGATCCACGGGCGGTAGTGTGCCGCCAGAGCGTCGTTGGTCAGCGCCGCTTCGATGCGCTCGTCCGCTATCCTGTTGAGTTCAAGCGAGAAAAACAGGAGATGCGCGCCGAGATCGGTCAGCTTCGCCTGCACGTCACCATAGAATTTGCCGTTGGCGGGTTCGGTCGTGTTGGTGAAATAGGTGAGGCCGGCGAAGGAGATGAGGCGACCCATCACGTCTTCCAGCGCCTCGAATTCCTTGACGGCCGCGCCGATGCCCTCATCGCCATTTTTTTCCGTGGCGGCGTCGAGCTTGCCCTTCCACCTGGCTTCGAAGGCGAGGGTTTCCGCCTCGGCCTTCTTCATGTCGCCGGTAAATTCCGCAGAGGTCTGCGAAGGATAGAGATCGCCAAGGTTCCAACCGGGGAGGTCGCCCAGCTCGGCGCTTGCGGCGGCGTCCGCCGGAGCGAAGGTGATCCGGGGTGCGGGGAAATTACGCGTCATCTCTATCTCTCTTCCTGGTGGGCAGATCGGCCCCTTGCTTGCGTCGGCATTGGTTAAAATGCAAGCCTTTCTCAAAACGGCATGTTCAACCCTTCCTGTCATGGTCCGCTGGTGTTCAGTTCCCTTCGGCGTGCATGACGCACGCCTGGGCAAGGAGGTTCCAGTGACGGCCCATATTCTTGTCATCGACGATGATCCTGTCCAGCGCAGGCTGTTGAAGAACATGATCGAGCGCTCCGGCCACGTCGCCCATATGGCGGAAAACGGTCGCGCGGGGCTCGACATGCTCGATCGCAAGGGCGGTCTGATCAATGTCATCCTGCTCGACCTGATGATGCCGGAAATGAACGGTTCGGCCTTTCTCGACGCGCTCGCCGAGCGCGAGAACACGATCCCGGTGATCGTGCAGACGGGACAGGGCGGCATCGAGACCGTCGTCATGGCCATGCGCGCCGGCGCCTTCGACTTCGTGGTGAAGCCGGTTTCTCCCGAACGCCTCGGCGTTGCCATCGGAAATGCCTTGAAGGTCGACCAGCGCGAGGGCCGCGGCCGCGGCGGGCGCCGTGGACGCAGCGAGACCGTGCAGTTCGATGACATCGTTTCGGCAAGCTCCGAAATGCTGCGCGTCATCGAGCTCGGCCGCCGCGCCGCCCAGTCGAACATTCCCGTCGTGCTGGAAGGTGAATCGGGCGTCGGCAAGGAAATGGTGGCCCGCGCCATCCAGGCCGGCAGCGACCGCGCCCACAAGCCTTTCGTCACCGTCAATTGCGGTGCGATCCCGCATAATCTCGTCGAAAGCATTCTTTTCGGCCACGAGAAGGGCGCCTTTACGGGGGCCACGGAGCGCCACACGGGCAAGTTCATGGAGGCCGACGGCGGCACGCTGTTCCTCGACGAGATCGGCGATCTGCCGCTCGACGTGCAGGTCAAGCTCCTGCGCGCCGTGCAGCAGGGCGAGATCGAGACGATCGGCGCGCGTTTCCCGCAGAAGGTCAACGTCCGCCTCATCTCGGCGACCAATCGCGACCTCATCAACGAGGTGCGCGAAGGTCGCTTCCGTGAAGACCTCTATTATCGCCTCAACGTCTTCCCGATCACCATCCCGGCGTTGCGCAAGCGCAAGGAGGACATTCCGGTCCTGGTGCGCGCCTTCGTGCAGCGGTTTGCCGGCGAGCAGAAACTCGCCCGCCCGCTCAGCGTTTCGGCCGGCGCGATGGCGCTTCTGACGGCCTATGACTGGCCGGGCAACATCCGCCAGCTGGAAAACGCCATCTTCCGCGCGGTCGTGCTTTCCGAGGGGGCGGAACTCAATGCCGCCGACTTCCCGCAGATCGCAGCGCAGGTACCGGGCTACGGCCTTGCCGAAGACGGCGCGGTGACCTGGGAAGCGGCATCCACACGCCCCTCGGAGCCCTCAAGCGACACCCGCCTGCCGAGTGTCTATCCGGATTTCCGGCCGAACGAATCAGCCTCAACCGATGTTCACGGCGCGCCCGACAATGCCATTCCGAGCGTCGACAAAGGCGGCCACGTACGCAAACTCGCCGATGTGGAGGAGGAACTCATCCGTTTTGCCTTGAAATTCTATCATGGCCAGATGAGCCAGGTTGCCCGCAAATTGGGCATCGGCCGCTCGACCCTCTATCGCAAACTCAAGGATTACGGCATCGATCCGGACAATCCGTTGAAGGAAGCTGCGTAAAAACCGTTGGAATCCCGGCCGTTTGAGATTTCGCGATTGCCGTTTATTCCCTGTTAGTGGATTGTTCACTATAACGGGTGCGCGTTGAAGAGTGTGGCGGATTTGCCATGCTCTCACCGCAATTGATAGGCATCTGGAATAACGGACGTTCGTTGTCCTTCGGACGGGGAAAGAGTTGGCAAATTTGTTCGCATCGATGAAGCGCCCGGGGACCGCCCTTGGCAGCCTCTGCAAGACAGTGTTGCAAAAGCTGCCCAGGGCTTTGACCACGGCTGTGCTCTCTGCTGCCCTCATCCTGCCAACGGCCATTCCCGCGACGGTCCAGGCCGAGAGCGGCAACCGTACGCTCAAGCTCTATTTCATTCACACCAAGGAAAAGGCCGAGATCACCTTCAAGCGCAACGGTCGTTTCGACCAGCGCGGCCTGAAGCAGCTCAACACGTTCCTGCGCGATTGGCGCCGTAACGAGCCGACGCGCATGGATCCGCGCCTTTTCGATCTTGTATGGGAAGTTTACCAGAAGGTCGGCGGCAAGGGGTACATCAACGTCGTCTCCGCCTATCGCTCGCCGGCGACGAACGGCATGTTGCGCTCGCGCTCCAAGGGGGTCGCCAAGAAGAGCCAGCACATGCTCGGCAAGGCGATGGACTTCTACATTCCGGGCGTGAAGCTTGCCAACCTGCGTGCCGCCGCGATGAAGTTCCAGGTTGGCGGCGTCGGTTTCTATCCGACATCCGGATCGCCTTTCGTGCATCTCGACGTCGGAAGCGTGCGCGCCTGGCCGCGCATGAGCCGCCAGGAGCTCGTTCGCCTTTTCCCGGATGGCAAGACCATGCATGTGCCGACGGACGGCAAGCCGCTGCCGGGCTACCAGCAGGCCGTTGCCGACTACAAGCGTCGCGTCGGCGCGGACGCCATCCAGGTTGCCGGCGGCGGTTCCACGCCGACGGCGTCGAAGCGCAAGGGCGGCTTCCTCGCCGCGCTCTTCGGTGGCGGTGGCGACGAAGATGAAGAACCAGAAATGATCGCGAGCAGCAAGGTCACGATCGCCGACTCCTTCGATGAGGGCGGCGAATCGGGCGGGGCTCCGGCAAAGGCCGTTGCCGAGGAAAAGCCGGTTGCGACGGAAGCCGAGACCGAACTTGCCTTCAATGCGCCGGTTCCGGGCAGCCGACCCGCCTTCAAGGCGGCCGAGACGGCCAGCGAACTTGCCCTTGTCGCACCGACGACGAGCGGCGCTGTTGCGGCCCTCGAAGCGGCGACGACGACCGAAGAGCAGAAGCCTGAATTCGAAGATCTGTCGGCCTACAAGGTTCCCTTGCCGGTCATGCTTGGTGCCCGCACCCAGGCTGGCGACGCGCAGCCCGGCGAGACCATGACGGCGGCAGTTGCCGAGACGGCGGTTGCCGCGGCTGAAGACGGCGAGGAGCTGGCGATGGTGCCGGTCCCCGGGCTTCGCCCGCAGGTCGAGCTCGACCAGTCGCAGACCGCGCTGATGGCGGCCGCCGAGGCCAAGGTCGCGCTTCCGTCCTCTGCTGATCGTTCGGGGCTCGCAGCCCTTGCCGATCCGACGACGGGCGACGATCAGGGCAATCCGGTCGAGATGGCGGCGCTGGTTTCCAGCAATTCCGGTGCTACGCGCTCGCTGGCGGGTGTCGATGCGTTCGACGGCACGTCGGTCGAGGAGACGCCGTCGAAGGGTGGACGTCCGAAGAAGAAGGATGCCGATGCCGCAAGCCGTGGCGCGATCCGCACCGAGCCGAAGCTGACGCAGAAGATCATCTCGCAATGGGCGCTCGAGCAGGGCAATATGGCAACGCTCTCCAAGCCGGTCAAAGCGCCGCGCTTCGTGAGCCGCAAGCTGCGCGCCGCACCGACGACCGTCTACATGGCCGGCTTCCAGTCGCAAGGCAAATCGATCGATGCCGGCCGCTTCAGCGGCAACGCGGTGAACTTCATGGAAGTTCGCAAGTTCGATTGAGCCAGAGGACAGAGATTTAAAAAGCCCGCCGGAGCGATCCGGCGGGCTTTTTCTTTGGGTTATTGGAGCGTCGGCAACGGTTCTATCTATCTAAGGCCGATAAGAGGTGGAGCGGGGCCGAGGCGTATCCCTGAGCCGAAGTGGGCTGGAATTTTTACTCCACCCCACCGAGTTACCGACTGTAGTCAGACATCAGCATGAGAGCCGCTACCAGGGAAGGCTACATCATTTCCAGCTCTGATAGTCCGCAGCCGTGCAGCCGAAGGGTGCGGGGCCATCGCCGAAACGGCTTTGCAGCTGGCTGCAACCCCAACGGTTGAGCGCTTCGGGCATCATGTTGTTGATGTCCATTCCCGGCGAATTGTATTGCGAGGGCGCGCTGGTCACGTACCAAAGCCAGTAGCCGAAAATACCGCCGACGATGAGCAGAATAAGCAGCAGGAACAGGGCGAGCCTGCGCGCCAGCGACATGCCCTTCTTGACCGGAGCAAGCGCGGCGGCCGTCTGGTGGCCATCTGATGCGGCGGCATGAAGCGGGGCGAGTGCATCCGCCCGCTCCTGCGCGGTCAGGTCGATGCGCTCCAGCCGGTCATCGAGCAGCACGGGAAGCGCGGTCTTGCCGTGCCAGACGGCAAGGGCAACCGCGTTGTTGCCGGCATCACCGACGATGATCGGCTCTTCGCCGGTCTCGAAGCGGGTGAAGGCGACGCGCTTGGTCTTCCGCTCGCTCAGCCTGTCGGCATAGGTGACCGAAAGGCGGCCGCGCTTCTTGTCGATCCCGGTGATTTCGACGGGAATGACGGTGAGAGCCGCCGGGTGGCGCAGCTGGCCGCGGACGCGCAGGATGCGCAATGCAAGGAAGATCATCGCAAGACCCCCGCCGCCAAGCAGAATCGTGAAGGCCGACAGTGTGATGATCCGGTTCCACAGCATATCCAGCCCGAGGCTGATCGTGGCGAGATCAGGATGGTCGGCCGAGATGACGAGACCGGTTTCGTAGTCGCCGGTGTGGAAATCGACGAACATCACCTCGACCTCCTTCTCGTAGCGCTGGCCGCCATGCTCGTATGAAAGGTCCACTTCGCAGGTCGTGAAGACGGCTTTGCGCGTCGTGCAATTGCCATCGATATTCCCGTCGATGGCGAGCGGATTCTGGCTGATCGTATAGTCGCGCAGAATGCCCGGCGCTTCCGTCATCCCCATGAAGACCGCGATGGCCAGCAGGATGGGGATGGAGAAATAGTAGGCAAAGGGAATTGAAATGACCCCGCCCTTGATGGCGAGGGGGCGGGCTGGAAGCTTGATTGTGGGGAAGGTCATAGTCTGCCTGAAAGTGATTGCGCTGAAAGGGGTGATAGAGGAGGGACGGCACAGGCCGACCGTTCATTCGCAATGAAATGCTGAGCCGCGGCACGATCATTGAAGTGTGGTGCGTATCGCCCTCACTCGGCGGCGGCGCGTTCGGGTGCATGAAGAGCCGTGTCGAAAGGGCGGCGCAGGTTGCCGGCAAGAGCCATCAGCCGCGTCTGTTCTTTGGACAGCAGGGCATCTCCAGAGGAAAACCGGGATTGCTGATTGGCCCTGATGGCCTCACGACACAAATCGTCAGGCGCGTGGCGCGATTGGCCATCGGTTTCGGGACATCGGCTTCAATGCTCAAGGTCTGTCCATGCTCCATGCCCTCAAGGCAGTGAAACTCTGAAGCCGCTACGGATCGCTGCGAGGTTCAGGCGTGAGCAAAGAAAAGGGGCGCATCGCGCCCCTTCATCTCACGTCTGACGATCGTTTCGCCTTATTCGGCGTCCTGCGGCAGATCGATCATGCCCAGCGCCTGCAGGTAGGTGTCGAGGATCGCTTCCTGCTCCATGCGCTCGTCCTTGTCCTGCTTGCGGATCTGGATGACCTTGCGCAGGATCTTGGTGTCGAAGCCGGTGCCCTTGGCTTCGCCATAGACGTCCTTGATATCGTCCGCGATGGTTTTCTTTTCCTCTTCGAGGCGCTCGATGCGCTCGATGAATGCGCGAAGCTGGTCGCGTGCGACGCCGTGGGCATCCGACATGGTCTTCTCCTTGGGTGGACTGGGTATCGGCAAAAATTCGAAGGCCGTGACTTGCCGCGAACTTCCGGCAAGATCAAGGCCTATCGCACGGCGTTTCGGTTTTTCACGCCGTTGCCGCTCATTCTTTCGGGCGGTTGACCTCGAAAGCCGCCTTCTGCGCGTCGCTCGCTTCGCGCTGGTAGCGTCCGCGCCATTCCTCGTAGGGCATGCCGTAGACGATCTCGCGCGAGGCGTCCTTGTCGAGAGGAATGCCCGCCTCGTTGGCCGCGTCGCGATACCAGTTGGAGAGGCAGTTGCGACAGAAGCCGGCGAGATTCATCATGTCGATGTTCTGCACATCCGTGCGCTCGCGCAGGTGCTTGACGAGGCGGCGGAAGGCGGCGGCCTCGAATTCGGTCTGCTGCTCTTTGGAGAGTTCGGTCATCGGCTCGGTCTCAATAGGGTCCGGTGCGGGAGGTGTGTATCTCGTATGTGTGCAGGGCGGGATCGGCATTCAACCGCGAAAAGATCGGCGCGAGGCGATCGACCCAGCGGACAATGCCGGCATTGTCGCCGATCTCGTCCTGGCGGATTTCGATGAGGGCATGCGCGATGCCGGGCTTCATGCAGTGACGGAACATGGTGTCGCCGCGCAGCGCACCGTCATAGGGCTCGTTGTCGCCGACGATGACATCGCCGAGAGCCTCAAGTTCGCAAAGCAAGGGGCCGACGGCGCGATAGTCGCTGTCCCACAGCACCGTCACCTGCCAGGGGCGGGCGGCTCCCTTCCAGGCGGGTGTGAAGGAGTGCATGGACATGACGAGCGGCGCCTTGCCCGTTTTTTCAGCCACCGCAGCGATCGTGCGGGACACGGCATCGTGATAGGGGCGATGATAGGTATCCAGCCGGTATTGCCATTCTTCTGATGTGATTGGGTGATTGCCTGGAATGATCGCACCGTCGGAAATACGCATGACGAGTGTCGGGTCGTCCTCGCCGCGGTTGGGGTCGATCAGCAGGCGGGAAAAGCGGCTCATCACCACCGGCGCATTCAGCCGGGCATTGAGCCCGCGCACCACGCCCTCGACACCTATATCGTAGGCGATGTGGCGCTCGAAGGCGCTTTCCGGCAGGCCGAGGCGGCCGTAGCGCTCAGGCAGGAAATTGGTGGCATGGTCCGCCAGGATGACGAGCCCCAGGCCGGGGTCGCCGTCGATAATCTCGAAGGAAGGATGATTGTGCATGCCCATTGCCGAAGTTATGCCGCTCAGATCGACTGATCGCATGAGGCGACCCGGCCCGCAAGGCGCGGGGCCTGTGGTTGCGGGAAAGATTCCCTCTCCTTTTGTGAAATTGTAATCGATTAGTGTTGCGTTGACATTCATGCCCCGTCGTCGCAAGAAAGCGCATATTCAAATCAACGGAGTTCCATTGGAAACCGTGCGAGCCAAGAGCCATAGCCCCTTCTTCCCGAAAGCCACGCGCCTTCTGCCGGCCGTCCTTTTCTCCTGTGCGGGTTTCCTTGCCCTTTCCGTGCCCAACGAAGCGAGAGCGGAGTTTCGTGTCTGCAACGGCACGCAGAACCTCGTTGGCGTCGCCATCGGCTACCGCGCCAAGGAAGGTTGGATGACGGAAGGCTGGTGGCAGGTGCCGGCCACGACCTGCGCCACCTTGATCGAAGGCGAACTGCAGTCGCGCTACTACTATCTCTATGCCGAAGATGCCGCCCGCGGCGGCCGCTGGACCGGTGACGTCAACATGTGCGTCGCCGAGAACGAGTTCAAGATCACCGGCGTGCAGGACTGCTTTGCCCGCGGTTTCCAGCGCATGGGCTTCAAGGAATATGACACGGGCCGACAGGGAAGCTGGATGGTGCAGCTTTCCGACACGCCAGGGACCCAGGAAAGCCAGAACTGATGAGACGGAACAGAAAAGTCAAAATCCTCGCCACGCTCGGACCCGCATCCTCCGACGAGCAGATGATCCAGAAGCTGCATGAGGCGGGAGCAGACCTGTTCCGCATCA
The DNA here is from genome assembly GCF_022899935.1 of Shinella curvata. Taxonomy (GTDB): domain Bacteria; phylum Pseudomonadota; class Alphaproteobacteria; order Rhizobiales; family Rhizobiaceae; genus Shinella; species Shinella curvata. The sequence continues at coordinate 290,176 of NZ_JALJCJ010000005.1, read as the reverse complement.
ATATGAGCCATGCCAGCCACGACGTGATGCGCACGCTGATCAGCCGCATCCGCGCCGTAGAGGCCCGCTGTGGCCGTCCCATCGGCATCCTCGCCGACCTTCAGGGCCCGAAGCTGCGCGTCGGCAAGTTCGCCAACGGCTCGGAAGAGCTGAAGCCCGGCCAGACCTTCACGCTCGACAACAAGGAGGAGCCCGGCGACAACAGCCGCGTCTTCCTGCCCCATCCGGAAATCCTGGAATCGGTCAAGCCCGGCCATCGCCTGCTGATCGACGACGGCAAGCTGCATCTGCGCGCCGAAAAGTGCGACGGCAAGTCGATCGTCTGCACCGTCGTTTCGGGCACCAAGATTTCCGACCGCAAGGGCGTCAGCCTGCCTGATACGCTGCTCGGCGTCGGCGCGCTGACCGAGAAGGACCGTGTCGACCTTGATGCCGTTCTGGCGACCGGCAGTGTCGATTGGGTCGCTCTCTCCTTCATCCAGCGTCCGGAAGACCTCGCCGAAGTGCGTAAGATTTCGCGTGGCCGTGTCGGTCTGATGTCGAAGATCGAGAAGCCGCAGGCCATCGAGCGCATCGACGAGATCATCGATCTCTCGGACGCCCTGATGGTCGCCCGTGGCGACCTTGGCGTGGAAATGCCGCTGGAAGCCGTTCCGGGCCTGCAGAAGCAGCTCATCCGCGCCTGCCGCCGCGCCGGCAAGCCGGTCGTCGTGGCGACCCAGATGCTGGAATCGATGATTTCGGCCCCGGTGCCGACGCGTGCAGAAGTGTCCGACGTGGCGACTGCCGTCTTCGAAGGCGCCGATGCCGTCATGCTGTCGGCCGAATCCGCCTCGGGCGATTATCCGGTCGAAGCCGTCTCCACCATGGCGTCTATCGCCAGCAAGGTCGAGCGCGACCCGCACTATCCGGGCATCATCTACGCCCAGCGCACGCCGCCGGAAGCAACCGGTGCCGACGCTATCTCGCTTGCCGCCCACCAGATCGCCGAGACGCTGAAGCTCGCGGCTATCGTCTGTTACACCTCGTCGGGCACGACTGGCCTGCGTGCCGCGCGTGAGCGGCCGGAAGTGCCGATCCTGGCGCTCTCGCCGGTCATCGAGACGGCGCGCCGCCTATCGGTCGTCTGGGGCCTGCACTGCGTCGTCACCGGTGACGCGGAAGATCTCGACGACATGGTGAACCGCGCCTGCCGCATCGTGGTGGCGGAAGAGTTCGGCAAGCCGGGCGACCGCATCATCATTTCGGCCGGCGTGCCGCTGCGCACCCCCGGCGGCACGAACATGCTGCGCATCGCCTATATCGGCGCAGACGGCGTCAGCGGCGTCTGAGGCCTGAGTTACTTTTCGTGATCTTTCGCAAGGCGGGCTTCGGCCCGCCTTGCTGATTCCTGGAGGTCGCGTTTCGCGCCCGCAATCTGCTCGATCGCCTCGACCGCAAGGTCCGTCACCACGTAATCCGGCTTGTGACCGAGATTGTGGATCCAGACGAGTTCAGAGCCATCGATGTCACGCGCCAGCCCGCGCGAATGGATTTCCTCATAGACGACGCCATCCGTGTCGCCGGTGACGATCACCGTCGGTGTATGGATTTCGTGATAGCGCAGCTGCACGCGACGAACGTATTCCAGGAGATTGGCGACGTCGGTGGCATTGTTGCGGAAGGCGGCGGGGCGCAGCACCAGGGCGGGTGCGGTCGCATCGATATAGTCGTTCGGCCGCGGGTTCGGGGCAAAGACGAAACGGGTGCCGCTCTCGATGCGTGACAGGCCCACCGGCAGTGCCACGATGCGCGTGAACAGCCAGCCGACAAAAGGCGCTCTGGCGAGATCGTAATACCAGTCGACGCCACCCGGCCAGGGATGGGTGGCCGGGGCGAGGAACAGCAGGCCGGCGGTCTTTTCCGGGTGCTCCAGCGCAAAGCTTGCGGCAATCGCGCCGCCGAAGGAATGCGCGACGATGATCGCCTTGTCGATGCCGCGCTTTTCCATCAGGCGGGCAATGGCGTTCGCCTGCCCGTCCGGCCAGGCATTTTCCGGCCCGCCGCGCTCGGAATAGCCATGGCCCGGCCGATCGACGAAGAGCAGGGCCGCACGTCCCTCGAGCTTCGCGCGGAAGGCATGCATCTGATCGCGCAGGTTACCGCTTGCGCCATGGATGAAGACGATGGGCGGCAGATCGGCCTTCACGCCTGCCGGCACCAGCACGCTGTTCAGGCGAAAGCCGCTGACGTCAATCATCTCGCCGACATTGGGGAACTGTTGCTCGATCGCACGGGCCTTCCAGGCGGTGAAGGCGTAGCCGGAGAGCGCGAGGGCGAAGGGGGTGGCGAGAAGGGCTGTCAGCATGAGGCGGAGCGGGGAGGGCAAGGAAGGGTCCGGTCGACGATGGAGATAGCTGATCTACGCAGGTGGCACCATGCCGGTTCACCTGAACGGGAATCAGGTGCGCTGGCCGGTCAGCTTTTCCGCGAGATCGCCCATTTCCTTCTGTGCCTGCCGTTCGGTCGGGTAGACGTCGAGGAAACGCTCCCAGGCCTTCATGGCAAGCTCGTCGCGGCCGCTCTGGGCCAGGATGGCTGCCATGCCGGCGAGCGCGCCGAAGTGGCGTGGCTCGATCTTCAGCACCTGGTTGATGTCGGACATCGACTTGCGATAGTTGCCCATCTTGAAATGCAGCGTCGCCCTGCGGTTCCAGCCCTCGACATAATCGGGTCGCAGGCGGATAGCCTCGTCTAGGAAGTCAAGCGCGGCGGCATTCTTGTCTTCACCCATGGCTTTGTCGGCCCACTGGATCAGCAGATTGATGCTGGCACTGCCGGAATCCTGCCATTCGCGGCGAATCTGGTTGGCAATGCCGGTCGCGGCATCCGGATCGGCTTCGCGCTTCAGCTCGCCGAACAGCTTGTCCAGCCGCTGCGCTTGCGTGTTGAAGGCACTGGAGGACGTGTCGAGCGAAGCCTTGTCCGCCGTCTGCCCGATGGCAACAGAGGGTGCGGCCACGGCGAGAGCAAGGGGGAGATAAAGTGCGGAAAGCATGAAAAAGCGCATGGCGGTTATGGTAAACCGCCATGCGCTCAACTTCAATTGTATTTCTCGATCAACACTGCCCTTCAGTCAGGCAGGCAACCGCGACGCCGTATCAGCCCTGACGAGCCTTGAAGCGCGGGTTCTGCTTGTTGATGATGTAGATGCGGCCCTTGCGGCGAACAAGGCGGTTTTCGCGGTGGCGAGCCTTGAGCGACTTGAGCGAATTCTTGATCTTCATGTTTTCGATCCGCGTATTGCAGGGCGACACGAGTTCGCCGGATTTCTTCAATCAAAAACGCGCCGTTTCGGGCGCGCTTTCACGTTGGGCAGGCATGTAACCCGTGACATTTGCGCTGTCAACCATATGCGGCGGGTTTTCCGCCGCTGTGTCCGGTTTTCCAGCCTGTCTCAGCCGAAAACCTGGGTAATATGCCCCATCTTGCGGCCCGGACGGGCTTCCGTCTTGCCGTAGAGGTGGACGAGCACGCCGGGCTTGGCAAGCCAGGCCGGCACATCGTCGATATCGTCGCCGATCAGATTCTGCATCACGCAGTCCGAATGGCGGCGCGGATCGCCGAGCGTGTGGCCGGCAACGGCACGGATATGCTGTTCGAACTGCGAGACGACGCAGGCCGCCTCCGTCCAGTGGCCGGAATTGTGCACACGCGGCGCGATCTCGTTGGCGACGAGCGCGCCATCCGGCAGCACGAAGAATTCCACGCCGATGACGCCGACATAGCCGAGGCTGTCGAGGATGGCGCGGGCCGCCTTGCGGGCCTGGTCGGCCGTCGCCTCACTGACGCTCGCCGGCAGCGTCGAGGTGTGCAGGATGCCGTTGAGGTGGACGTTCTCGGCCGGGTCGTAGCAGGCGATGGTGCCGTCGCTGTCGCGCGCGGCGATGATCGAGACCTCGCGCTCGAAGGGCACGAGGCTTTCGAGGATCAGCGGCACGCCGCCCAGCGCTTCGAAGGCGCCCTCGCGGCTTTCGGCCGGTGAGCGGAAGAGCCGCTGGCCCTTGCCGTCATAACCGAGCCGACGGGTCTTCAATACGCCGACGCCGCCGAAGCGGTCGAGCGCCGCCTCAAGATCGGGCTGGCTGTCAATTGCCGCAAAATCGGCGGTAAGGATGCCGCAGTCGCGAATAAAACTCTTTTCGACGAGGCGGTCCTGTGAGACTTCCAGCGCGCGCGGCGGCGGATAGACCGGCACGGCCTTTGCCAGTGCAGCGGCCGCCGCGACAGGCACGTTCTCGAATTCGTAGGTTACGACATCGCAGATGCGGGCAAGCTCGGCGAGCGCCTCGGCATCGTCATAGGCGGCGACGATCTGGGCGTTGGCGACCTGGGCTGCCGGACAATCGGCCTGCGGCTCGAGGATGACGGTGCGCAGATTGAGGCGCGCGGCTGCCATGGCGAGCATGCGGCCGAGCTGGCCGCCGCCGATGATGCCGATGGTGCGGGCGCTCATAGCGGGCCGTCCACGGGATATTCGGCAATCGCGTTGGACTGGTTTTCGCGCCATTCATCAAGGCGATGGGCAAGTTCCGGATCGTTGAGCGCCAGCACGGCGACGGCAAGCAGCGCGGCATTGACCGCGCCGGCCCGGCCGATGGCGAGCGTGCCGACGGGAATGCCGGCCGGCATCTGCACGATGGAGAGAAGGCTGTCCTGGCCGGAAAGGGCCTTCGACTGGACCGGCACGCCGAAGACCGGCAGCGGCGTCATGGCCGCGGCCATGCCGGGCAGATGCGCCGCGCCGCCCGCGCCGGCGATGATGATCTTGAACCCTTCCGCCTTGGCGCCACGGGCGAAGCTGTAGAGCCTGTCGGGCGTGCGGTGCGCCGAAATGATGCGGGCCTCGTAGTCGACGCCCAGCGCATCGAGCGTATCGGCGGCGTTCTTCATGGTCTCCCAGTCGGACTGGCTTCCCATGATGATGGCGACGGGGGGCGTTTCTGTGGTGTCCAAGGCGTCTCGTCCGGTTCAGGCGATGATATCGGGAATGATCTGGTCTTCCAGCTTGGAAAGCTTGTCCTTGAGGATCAGCTTCTTCTTCTTCATGCGCTGGATTTTGAGGGCTTCGCAGCCGACCTGGATCATGGCGTTGATCGCGGCATCGTAGTCTTCATGCTCCTGGCGAAGCCGTGCGGCGGCAAGCCGCAATTCAGCCTGTTCCTGATCTGCCATGCTCTATTCCCCGTCGTCGGAAACAGCGGTTCGCCCGCCTGTCCCAGTCTGTATAAGCCTGCTCCTATCACGAAAGCCCCGGTAACGGGAAGTTATCCCTTGCCACGTTTTCGCCTTCGACAAATGAAAAATGACATGGCACACTCGAACTGTTGCAACCTGGATCATCCGGCACGCAAGTGACCGGGTGCAAGCAAAAGGAAGGAACTGTCACATGACGATTGAGGCCCACCTGGCTACGCTGGAAAAGAAGCATTTTGCTCTTGAAGAAGAGCTGCATGCTGCGATCAAAAGGCCCTCTTCGGAGGATGAGACGATTGCAGACATCAAGCGTCGCAAGCTGCGCATCAAGGACGAGATCGAGCGCATTCGCTCCTCAGCTCACTGAAACGACAGGGATTTTTCCAAAGGGATTATAGGGAGGCAAGTCGCGGAACAGCTGGTCCGTATGGGAGGACCGGGTTAGGAGCCCATTTCGCGAAACCGCTTCCGAAAACGAAATCATAGATGTCGTGACGCCCTGGCAAACCGGAAGGTCTGCCGGGGCGTTCTATTTCAAAATGACACAGTGGGGTTCACGACCAGAATTGATCGAGCCAGAGATTGAGCCTGTCGAAACCCTTGGCATTGATGGCATAGATGCGTTTCGTGCCTTCGGCCTTCACGCTGACCAGGTTGGAATCGAGCAGCGCTTTCAGGTGCTGGGAGACCGCCGGGCGGCTGATCGGCAGGCCTTCGGAGAGTTCGTTGACCGTGCGCGGAGCGCGACGCAGCTCCTCCAGCAGGAACCTGCGGTTGGGATCGGCAATCGCAGCAAAGGGGTCCGGGTGCGCCATGGCCGAACGCTAGGGCAAAGCAGCAGGTGCGGCAAGTATTTTGTGCGGTGCGAAGTATCCTCAGAGAAAGGCCAGCACGCCGTCATAGACGAGCTTCATCCCGGCAATCAGCGCCATGGAATACATGAAGGGATAGAAGACATCCGGCTTCATGCGTTTGACCATGAAACCGCCGAAGGCGGTCGCGATGATGGCAAGCGGCACGAGCGTCGCCGAGATGGTGAGGTTCGTCGTGTCCAGCTGTCCCAGCGCGAAATAGGGGCCAAGCTTGATGAAATTGAGAATGGCGAAGAAGCGGACGGCCGCGCCGGTATAGTCGCGCGGCGGCAGCTTCAGCGGCAGGCCGTAGACCTGGAACGGCGCGCCGCCGGCATGGGCCACGAAGCTGCCATAGCCGGACAGCGTGCCGAAAAAGGCGGCGGGAATGAGCCGGTGCGGTTTCGGCTCGATGATATAACCATGCCGGACGCGCCAGCTGTTGTAGAAGTAGCGCAGCACGAAGAGTACGGTAATGAGGCCGATGATGAGGCGCAGCGCATCACGCGGCACATAGGCCGAGGTTGCCCAGCCGATGGCAATGCCGATGAGCGCACCAGGCAGCAGCATTTTCAGGAGGGTGCGGTTGTTGTGTTCGCGCCAGATCCAGAGCGACACGCAGTCCATCACCACCAGGATCGGCAGAAGAATGGCGGCGGCTTGCACCGGCGGCACGGCCATGGCCAGCAGGGGCACGCCCATTAATGCCAGCGCCTCGCCCATGCCGCCCTTTGTCAGGCCGACCAGCAGCACGGCGGGGATCGCGGCGTAATAAATCGAGGGGTCTATGGACATGGAAGACGATTGATCCTGTTCGTCCTTCCGTCTATCCGCTTTGATCTGTTATGACGAGACCAAGTGCCGCAATTCAAGGAAGTGCCCATCCATGTCCAACGCCGATAACCGCTGCCGTCTCGTGCTGATCCTCCCAGAGGGAGAGGACCTGTCCGCGCGGACCGCCATGCTCGAGGGCGCTCTGAAGGGCGGCGATGTCGCCTCGGTGATCATTCCGCAATACGGGCTCGACGACGGCGTGTTCCAGAAGCATGCCGAAGCGCTCGTCCAGATCGTCCAGGATGCCGGCGCTGCAGCTCTTGTCGCCGGCGATACGCGCGTGGCCGGCCGGGCGAAGGCCGACGGTATCCATGTGACCGGCGGGCTTGAGGAATTTGCCGAGGCGGTGGAAAAGTTCACGCCGAAACTCATCGTCGGCGGCGGCAATGCCACGGATCGCCACAAGGCGCTGGAGATCGGCGATATCCAGCCGGACTATATCTTCTTCGGCAAGATCGGCGGCGACATAAAGCCGGAAGCGCATCCGAAGAACCTGGCGCTTGCCGAATGGTGGGCCTCGATGGTGGAAATTCCCTGCATCGTGCTCGGCGGCAGCGATCCGGACTCCGCTCTTGCCGTTGCCGAGACCGGCGCGGAGTTCGTGGCGCTGGACAAGGCGGTGTTTGCCGACCCCGCGCAGGCGCCGCATGTGATTGCTGCGGTCAATGCTCTTCTTGACGAAAAAGCGCCACGGTTTGAGCAATAGTAGGCGCTCATGATCAGGGCCCTTCGTTCACAAGCTTGCCGTATCGCGCCGGTGGCGTTTCTCGCCACGGGCGTTCTCGTCGCCGTGCCGTCTCTTGCCGAGACGGCCAAGAAGGGACCGTCCGTCACCCTCGACGATGCGAAGGTTGATGAAAAGAAACCGGTCGAGGAGGTGAAGCCCGCCGCGCTCGACGAGCAGCCCGACGAGGCCAAGAAGGACGAGAAGAAGCCGGTCGATGGTCCATCCACGGGGCTCTCGGTGCTCGATCGCATGGGGGCCGACCTGCCGGCACTGCCGGCCGAAAAGCCGTTCACCGGCAAGGTGGACGACGCTTACGGCGCCTTCCAGCGCGGCCACTACCTGACGGCGATGGAACTGGCTTTGCCGCGCGCGCAGCTGGGCGATCCCGCCGCGCAGACCCTGGTCGCCGAAATTCTCGACCGTGGCCTCGGCGTGAAGCGCGATCGCAAGCAGGCACTGTTCTGGTATGAGCAGGCCGCCAATGGCGGCGATCCGACCGGCATGTTCAAATATGCGATCCTTCTCATGGAGCGCTCGGCGTCGCCGACGGATCGCAAGAAGGCCGACGAGCTGATGAAGAAATCGGCTGATCTCGGCAATGCCTCCGCGCAGTTCAACTACGCGCAGGTGCTGGTGGCCGATAGCCCGGGCGACAAGGGGCTGCGTGACGCGCTGCCCTATTACGAGAAGTCCGCCGAGCAGGGCATCGCGGATGCGCAATACGCCGTGGCCCAGATCTATGTGAACCTGAAGGACCTGCCGGAAGAAAAGACCAAGCGCGCTCGTGAATGGCTTGTGCGGGCTGCCCGCGCGGGCTTCGATACGGCTCAGCTCGATCTCGGCATGTGGCTGGTGAACGGCACGGCGGGCGATCGTGACTACGATACGGGTTTTAAATGGATGAAGCGCGCCGCCGATGGCGGCAATGTCGTTGCCCAGAGCAAGCTCGCGCAGCTTTATATCCACGCCATCGGCACACGGCCCGATCCGATCGAGGCAGGCAAGTGGTTCGTTCTGGTCCGACGTGCAGGTCTGAATGATCCGTCGCTTGAGGACTTCTACCTCGGCCTGACGGACGAACAGCAGAAGGCGGCGATCACGGCGGCGAACAAGTACCGCTCGGGCTCGTAGGGCGCCGTATTTACCCTGTTGCACGATCGCGGCCCCTGCATTGCAGCCGACGCAGGGGCTGAAGGCTTGAAACTTCGCTGGATTTGTGGTCTTGAAGCCCGCACATCCGGTCCCCGTGCATTTGCGCGCCGCGGCTTTTGCCGTCCCGATGCGCCGGACATTCCCGAAGGACATTCATTTCATGGCTCGTTCAGCTCTTCTCAACGTTATGGTTCAGGCCGCCTTCAAGGCCGGCAAGTCGCTCTCGCGTGATTTCGGCGAAGTGCAGAACCTCCAGGTTTCGCTCAAGGGCCCGGCCGAATATGTCGCGCAGGCCCACCGCAAGGCCGAGAAGATCGTCCGCGAAGAACTGATGAAGGCCCGTCCGACCTATGGCTTCCTCAGCGACGAAGCCGACGAAGTCATCGGCACGGATGGTGCGCACCGCTGGATCGTCAACGCCCTCGACGGCACCACGAATTTCCTGCACGGCATCCCGCTCTTTGCCAGCACCATTGCGCTGGAACGCAACGGCGAGATCGTCGCCGCCGTCGTTCTCAACGCGGCGACGGACGAACTCTTCACCGCCGAGCGTGGCGGTGGCGCCTTCCTCAACGATCGCCGCCTGCGCGTGGCCGCCCGAAAGGCCCTGTCGGATGCCGTCATCGGTTGCAGCGTGCCGCATCTCGGCCGCGGCAACCATGGCAAGTTCCTCATCGAGCTGCGCCATGTGATGGGCGAAGTCGCCGGCATGCGCCGTCTCGGTTCCACCGCGCTCGATCTCGCCTATGTCGCCGCCGGCCGTTTCGACGGTTTCTGGGAGCGTGACCTGGCCGAATGGGACATGGCGACCGGTGTTCTCCTGATTCGCGAAGCCGGCGGTTATGCAACCGACTTCGACGGCGGCAATGACATGTTCAATGCCGGCGAAGTGGTTGCCGGTAACGAATATATCCACAAGGCGTTGCGCGACGTGCTGCACCGCCCGGTTCCGACGCGCTGAGGCAGGCTGAGGATGGCGGCGCATCAAAGCGCCGCTGTTGCTGCTAAGCCCTTCAATTCCTCACAATCTTCCTCTAGTCTCCGCCCCGACGAGAAAGCGGAGATGCGACTACATGGCTAAGCTGGCGCTGTCGGGCTGGGGAGGGTCGTCCGAGACCGGGGACGACTACCCGCACAAACTTTCGAGCCCCATGGCGTTCTTCTGGACGATGGTGATCTTCCTCATCATCGTCGGCTTCGTCGCCGCCATCCTCTTTCGCCAGGCGCAGACGGCGTTTCTCTCCAATCCCGGCCTCAATGGCCTGATCCTCGGTGTGCTATTGATCGGCATACTGCTGGTCTTCAACCATGTTCTGGCGCTGCGGCCCGAAGTGCGCTGGTTCAACTCGTTCCGCGCGGCCGGCAGCGCCGAAAAGGTCGGGCGCGATCCCGTGCTGCTCGCGCCGATGCGCGCGCTGATCGGCCGGCGCCATTCGCTGGCGCTGTCGACCGCGACGCTGCGGTCAATCCTCGATTCCATCGCCACGCGCCTCGACGAATCGCGCGATACATCCCGCTACCTGATCGGCCTCCTGGTCTTTCTCGGCCTGCTGGGCACCTTCTGGGGCCTGCTCGGCACGATCGGTTCGATCAGCGCGGTCATCCAGTCGCTGGATGCCGGCGGCGGCACGGCGAATGATATTCTTACGGCGCTGAAGCAAGGCCTTTACGCCCCGCTGGAAGGTATGGGTACGGCCTTCTCGACCTCGCTGTTCGGTCTCGCCTCCTCGCTCATCCTCGGCTTCCTCGACTTGCAGGCCGGCCGTGCGCAGAACCGCTTCTACACGGAGCTGGAAAACTGGCTGTCTTCCGTGACGGATGTAGGGTCGGAGCTTCAGCCGACCGCGGAACTCGCAACGACATCTTCGGCCGACGTGCAGGCGCTCGCCGAGCAGATCCTGAAACTCGCGCAACATGAAGGTGGCGGCCAACGCTCGACGGCAGCGATGGCGAGCCTTGCAGAAGGTATTCAGGGCCTTGTGAAAAACATGCGCAGCGAGCAGCAGATGCTGCGCGACTGGATCGAGGCGCAGCAGGAGGAGGCCAAGGCGCTTCGCCGCACGCTCGACCGTCTTGCAGCGCGTTCGGGTGAGCGCTCGGTCGAAAAGCTGCCGGAACGCGCGGCCGAGAAGGCCCACAAGGCCGGGGGCGAATAGAGATGGCGCTCGCCCGCAACCGGCGCAGCCAGCGCTCGGTCGATTACTGGCCGGGCTTCGTCGATGCGTTGTCGACGCTGCTGCTTGCGATCATGTTCCTGCTCACGGTCTTCGTGCTGGCGCAGTTCTTTCTGAGCCGCGAAATCTCCGGCAAGGACGACGTGCTGAATCGGCTGACCAGCCAGATCAACGAACTCACGCAATTGCTGGCGCTGGAAAAGAGCGGCAAGCAGGATCTCGAGGACACGCTCGCCAATCTCCAGGCCTCGCTTGCGCAATCCGAAAGCGACCGCACGCGTCTTCAACAGCTACTGGACAGCGGTTCCGGTGCCTCCGATGCCGCCAATGCCCGCGTGACGACGCTGGAAGGCGAACTGGATTCGGAAAAGCAGGTGAGCGCGCGGGCTGCAAGCCAGATCGAGCTGCTCAACCAGCAGATCGCCGCGCTGCGTAGCCAGATCGCCGCCGTGGAAGAGGCGCTCCAGGCCTCCGAGGCCAAGGACAAGTCCTCGCAGACGAAGATCGCCGATCTCGGCCGCCGCCTCAATGTCGCGCTGGCGCAGCGTGTGCAGGAGCTCAACCGCTACCGTTCCGACTTCTTCGGCCGGCTGCGCGAAATCCTGTCCGACCGCGAAAACATCCGCATCGTCGGCGACCGCTTCGTCTTCCAGTCGGAAGTGCTCTTCCCCTCCGGCGGCAACGAGCTGAACGAGGCGGGGCAGGCGGAGATGAAGAAGCTCGCTACAGCCCTGCTCGATCTCGCCAAGGAAATTCCCGCCGAGATCAACTGGGTGCTGCGCGTCGATGGCCATACCGACAATGTGCCGCTGTCCGGCACCGGCCGCTACCGCGACAACTGGGAGCTTTCCTCGGCGCGCGCAACGTCGGTCGTCAAATTCCTTATCGCCAATGGCGTGCCGGCCAACCGGCTCGTCGCAGCCGGCTTCGGCGAATTCCAGCCGATTGCCGAGGGCAATGACGATGCGGCAAAGGCGACTAACCGCCGTATCGAACTGAAGCTGACCGAACGATAGGTTTCGTGACTTGGGGAGCGCGCCAGTGTTGCGCCTTCCCGCCACGGACATTTCTCCATCTATTGATCTGACGTGAACGTCAGCGTAAGTTTTGCAACTTGCGACGGGAGGCGTTGGGATGGATTGCGATCTTCTTGTCATCGGCGCGGGTCTTGCCGGCCTCGTCGCAGCGACGGAGGCGGCCGGGCGCGGGCTCAGGGTGATCGTGCTCGACCAGGAGGGAGAGCAGAGCCTGGGCGGGCAGGCCTTCTGGTCGCTGGGTGGTCTGTTCTTCATCGATAGTCCCGAGCAGCGCCGCATGCGCATCCGTGACAGCCTCGCATTGGCGCGGCAGGACTGGATGGGCTCTGCCGGTTTCGACCGGCCGGAGGACCATTGGCCGCGTTATTGGGCAGAGGCCTATCTCGACTTTGCCAGCGGTGAGAAGCAGGCCTGGCTGCATGCAATGGGTATGCGCTGGTTTCCCGTCGTTGGCTGGGCGGAGCGGGGCGGTGGGCTGGCGACGGGGCATGGCAATTCCGTGCCGCGCTTCCATGTGACATGGGGCACCGGCCCCGGTGTGCTGGCGCCGTTTTTGCGGCGTGCCGAGCAGCTTCGGGCCGAAAACGCGATTGCCTTCCGTTTCCGCCATCGTGTCGATGGGGTGATCGTCGAGAATGGTGTGGTTGTCGGTGCCCATGGCGCGGTGCTGGCGCCGGATCATGCGGCGCGCGGTCGATCGACGTCGCGGGAGATCGTCGGCGATTTCCGGTTTCGCGCGGGTGCAGTTCTGGTGTCGTCGGGCGGCATTGGCGGCAATCAGGACCTGGTGCGTGAAAGCTGGCCGCGCGACCGCCTCGGCGAACCGCCCGCTTTCATGGTGAGCGGCGTGCCCGCCCATGTCGACGGACGCATGCTGGGCATCGCGCAACGAGCTGGCGGTTCGGTCATCAATGGCGACCGCATGTGGCACTACACCGAGGGCCTGCGGAACTGGGATCCGATCTGGCCGGGTCACGGCATCCGGATCCTGCCCGGCCCGTCGTCGCTCTGGCTCGATGCCCACGGCCGCCGCTTTCCCGCGCCGGCCATGCCGGGTTTCGATACGCTGGCGACACTGAAAGCCATTCGCGCGAGCGGCCACGACCACAGCTGGTTCATCCTGACGCGGGCGATCATCAAGAAGGAATTCGCGCTGTCCGGATCCGAGCAGAACCCGGACCTGACGGGCAAGGACATCCCGCTCTTGCTGAGGCGGCTCGGCAAGAACCCGCCCGGCCCGGTGCAGGCTTTCATGGACAAGGGGGCGGATTTCGTCGTTCGCGACACGCTCGACGATCTCGTCGCGGCCATGAATGGGCTGACCGATGCGCCCCTGCTCAATGCGGAGCGCGTGCGTGCCGAGGTGGAGGCGCGCGACCGCGAGATCGACAATCCGTTCTCGAAGGATGCGCAGGTCACGGCCATCCACGGCGCGCGCAACTATCTCGGCGACAAGCTGATGCGCACGGCGCGGCCGCACCGCCTGCTCGATCCCAAGTCCGGGCCGCTGATCGCGGTGCGCCTCAACATCCTCACGCGCAAGACACTCGGTGGCCTCCAGACGGATCCGTCTGGGCGGGTGCTGGAACTGTCAGGCAAGCCGGTGCCGGGCCTCTATGCGGCCGGCGAGGCCGCCGGCTTCGGTGGCGGCGGCCTGCATGGCTACAATGCGCTGGAGGGCACATTCCTCGGTGGCTGCCTGTTTTCCGGGCGCATTGCGGGCAGGGCAATCGGCGCCTGAGGCGCCGGCCTGACGCTGATCAATCCATCTGGATTTTTGCACCCTCGACGACGGGTTTCCATTTGGCGAGTTCTGCCGTCACGTGTTTGCCGAGTTCTTCCGACGTTGAGCCGACGATGGTGGCGCTGAATTCCTTCATGCGCTCCATCACTGCAGGATCCTTCAGGGCGGTGTTGGCGGCTTCATTGAGTTTATCGACAACCTCCTTCGGCGTGCCGGCCGGCGCGAAGAGCGCGTTCCACGTATAGGTCTCGTAGCCGGGAATGCCGGATTCGGCGATCGTCGGCACATCCGGGAAGGACGCGGCGCGTTCCTTGGTGGTGACGGCAAGCGCGCGCAGCGTGCCGGCCTTGATGTGGCCGGAGGAGGAGGGCAGGTTGTCGAACATGATCGGGATCTGGTTGCCAATCACGTCGTTGAGTGCCGGGCCGGAGCCCTTGTAGGGCACATGCTGCATGCTGACGCCGGCCATCGACTTGAAGAGTTCGCCGGAGAGGTGCAGCGGCGTGCCATTGCCGGACGAGGCATAGCTGTAGCCTTCCGGATCGGCCTTCAGCAAGGCGAGCAGCTCCTCGACACTTTTGGCGGGCAGCTCGGGATTGACCACCAGCACGTTCGGCACGATCACCAGCAGCGAAACCGGCGCAAAATCCTTTTCCGCATCATAGGGCTTCGTCTTCAGGATGAGCGGGTTGAGCGCATGGGTGGCGACGGTCGCCATCAGGATCGTGTAGCCGTCCGGTTCCGCCCGCGCCACGCGATCTGCGCCCAGGCTGCCGCCGGCCCCGCCGACATTCTCGACGATGATCTGCTGGCCGATATTCTCCGACATCTTCTGCGCGATGATGCGGGCCACCACATCCGTCGAGCCGCCGGCCGCGAAGGGCACAACGAGCGTGATGGTGCGGTCGGGAAACTGCTGGGCGCTGGCGGACGTGCCCAGCGTCAGCGCTGCAAGCGCTGTAGCGCCGAGCGCCATCAGGGTCCGGCGGGTGATCGTCGAAAATGCCACGGTGGTCTCCTCCCAGAGTGACGTTGGTTACGACACTCAGGATAGGGCGCTACCTCCTCATGACAAGGGCGAACCCGTCAGCCCGCAGCCCGGTTTTCACCGAGGAAAGCCTGGCCGCCATGGTCGAACTGCAGCCGGGCGAGGCGGGCATAGAGACCGCCCTGCTGGATCAGCGACTGGTGAGTGCCTTCCTCAACGATCCGCCCAGCTTCCATGACAAGGATACGGTCTGCCTTCAGCACGGTCGCAAGCCGGTGGGCGATGACGATCGTCGTGCGTTTGCCCATCTGGCCATCCAGCGCCGTCTGCACCAGCGTTTCGCTCTCGGCATCGAGGGCCGAGGTCGCCTCGTCGAGCAGCAGCAGCGGCGCATCCTTGAGGATGGCGCGTGCGATGGCGATGCGCTGGCGCTGGCCGCCGGAGAGCGTCACGCCACGCTCGCCGACCATGGTGTCATAGCCCTTGTCGAGGCGCGCGATGAATTCTTCCGCCTGCGCGGCGCGGGCGGCGGCGCGGATCGCCTCGTCGCTGACACCAGCCATGCCGAAGGCGATGTTGTCGCGGATCGTCGCGGCGAAGATGGTGACATCCTGCGGCACCAGCGCGATGCGGCGGCGAAGCTCTTCAGGATCCGTGGTGCGCAGATCGACGCCATCGAGCCGCACGGTGCCGGCATCGGGATCGTAGAAGCGCTCGACCAGCGACAGGATCGTGCTCTTGCCGGCACCCGACGGGCCGACGACAGCGACCGTTTCTCCCTGCTTCACGGCAAAGGACAGGCCGTTGATGCTGCGATAGCCGGGGCGGGCGGGATAGGAGAAGTGCACATCCTCGAAGGTCAGCTCGCCGCGCGACGGTACGGGTAATGCGACCGGATTGGCAGGGGGGGGGGCGATGGCGGGCTTTTCGGCCAGTAGCTCGGTGAGGCGTTCGGCGGCACCGGCGGCCTGCGAGAGTTCGCCCCAGACCTCGGAGAGCGCACCGAGGCTGCCGGCGGCAAAGACGGCATAGAGCAGGAACTGGCCGAGCGTTCCGGCTGAGATCGTGCCCGACAGCACGTCCTGCGCGCCGAACCAGAGCACGGCGACGACCGAACCGAAGATCATGGCGATGGCGAAACCGGTCAGCAGCGAGCGGGCGCGAATGGCGGAGCGCGCGGCCTCATAGGCGCTTTCGACTGCGCCGAAGAAGCGGGCGCGGGCGGCCTCTTCCGCATTGAAGGCCTGAAGCGTGCGTGTGGCGCCGATCGCCTCGCCGGCATAGGCGGACGCCGCCGCGAGCGTATCCTGCGCCTCGCGCGAGCGACGGCGCACGGAGCGGCCGAAGGCGACGAGCGGAAAGACGATGATCGGGATGGCACCGATGACGAGGCTGGAGAGCTTGGGGCTGGTATAGACCATCATGACGATGGCGCCGAGACACAGGATAAGGTTGCGCAGCGCCACGGAGGCGGTGGCGCCGACGGCGGACTTGATCTGCGTCGTATCGGCCGTCAGCCGCGAGACGATCTCGCCGGATTGGTTGACGTCGAAGAACGCCGGCGACAACCGCGTCACATGGGCGAAGACCTCGCGCCTGATATCCGCGACGATGCGCTCGCCGAGCGTGATGACGAAGTAGTAGCGCATGGCGCTCGCCAGCGCGAGCAGGCCGGCCAACACGAAGAGCATGGTGAAATAGGTGTTGATGAAGCCGGCATCGGCACCGGAGAAGCCGTGGTCGATCATGCGGCGCACGGCGATAGGCAGAACGAGCGTTGTGACGGCGGCCATGATGAGCGCCACGAGCGCGCCGCAGACGAGACCTCGATAGCGGCTTACATAGGGAGTGAGCTTGCCGAGCGGGCGAATGGTCCTGCGTGCGGGCTTTTCCTGCGCGGCTTGTTCTCTGTCTGTGGACACCATACCCCCGTTTCCAGCGCCTTGCGGCACGATTTGTCTTTCGGCTCTTGTTATCCAGACGGCCTTCATGTATAGGCTCGCCATCGAATTGGGAAGCCGCAGGTCCGACCGGCCGCGGCTTCATTTACGTCTTTGGCCTCGCTGCCGCAATGCGTTGCGACAAATGGCCCCCGGAACAAGCAGGAAGAGTGTCATGAAGGCTGATATCCATCCCGACTACCACGTCATCAAGGTCGTCATGACCGACGGCACCGAGTACGAAACCCGCTCGACCTGGGGTTCGGAAGGCGCAACGATGAACCTCGAAATCGATCCGAAGTCGCACCCGGCCTGGACCGGCGGCAACCAGCAGATGCTGGACCGTGGCGGCCGCGTTTCGAAGTTCAAGAAGCGCTTCGAAGGCCTCGGCCTCTAATCTGCCTTTCGCAGACAGTTTTGAAGAACCCGGCTTCGGCCGGGTTTTTTATTGCCTTGATTTCCCTTGAGAGCAGATAACAAAAAACCCGGCCGGAGCCGGGTTGGTGTCGTCATGGTCCTGCGTGCCGTTCAGTTGTTGCCAAAGGCGGTCTGCAGCAGGTTGATCTGGGCCTGGACGCTGTTCTGATTGTCGGGCGCAAATGTCTGGACGTCCTGCGGGCGATAGATTTCGCGGTCGAGCAAGGCGATGCGGTTCTGCAGGCGCAGCGACCGTTCGATGAGGTCGCGGAAGGCTTCCGGCAGGTCGTTCCAGCCGGGCGCGGTCTTGTCGACGTTGAAGCTGTCGAGGCGGACCTTGTTCTTTTCCGACAGCACCTGATCGCGGCTCATTTCGCCATTGTTGACAGCGCGCTGCAGGAGAAGCCAGGAGGCCATCTGCATCAGGCGGGTGGTGAGGCGCATCGATTCTGCTGCGTAAAGCACCGAGGCCATGCGCGGCAGGACCTTGGAAGCCTGGCGGCCGACGCCATCGAGATAGCTCGCGGTCTCCTCAACGAGACCCATGCCCTCAGCGTACAGGGCCTTGAATTGCGCCGACGACGCAACGTGGCCAGCGAAGCTGACGGTATTCAATCCTCTTTCGGACATGGTTTGATCCCTGTTGAACGCGCGACTTGCAGGTAACGGAGGGTCGGCTCATTCGGTTCCAGCCGCCTTCTATGTCTTGAGGATGATCCCATAACCTAATTCGCGCAAGGGCATTCTTAATAAAGGGTTAATCTCCACAATTCTTTCGGGACAGTGCACAGGAGGATGGGGGCGCAAATAAAAAAAGAGCCGCGGAAAGCGGCTCTCAAGGTAAAACAGGGAGAAAAATCAGACCGATACCCCGGAGGGAGAAAATGTCTGAATCCGGAAGGACCGGATAGGCAAGTAATAACGTGTAAGGCTTAATGGCCGGTTAACTCTATTGTCGTTTCGCCGGCTCCTGTGTTTTTTTGGCAAGGCTGCGACAATAGGCGCTGGTTGTTTTCGCATTATCCGACGCCGAAGCGATTCCGCTTCGGCTGGAAATGCCCTAGCGGAATAGGCTTTCCGCAGCCGAGCGGCTGGCGCCCTTTTGTGCCTTCTCCGATTCGAGACGTGCGATTTCGGCCTTGAGGAGGTCGATTCGCGCGGAAAGCTCATCCACGGACAGCAGGGAGAGGTCGCTGCCGATGTCATGGACCGTCTTCTTCTGCGTGCGATCATCATCGAAAAGGCTCATGCGGTTTCCCCCTCCTGTTGCTCGTCGGCAGTGGCCTGTTGCTGGGGCAGGGCACGCGGAGAAAGCTGAAGGCTTTCCGGCGTCATCAGCGTGCCGGGGTTGATCGTCGTATAGGCATCGCGCATCTCGGCCGGCTTAGCGGCGCGGCGCTGACTGCGGAAGATCGCGTAGGCGGTGATCAGGATATGCGCCCAGCAGGTGACGAGGAACAGCGCATAGGGGCCGATAGCCGACATGATCGGGCCGCCGAGCGTGGGGCCGATGATCGTGCCGATGCCGTACAGGAGAAGCAGGCCGCCGGACACCTTCACGAAGTCCTCGGGACTTGCGAAGTCATTGGCATGCGACACGGCGATCGGGTAGAGGGCATTGGCCATCGCGCCATAGAGGGCGGTCAGCACCAGAAGCACGGTCACGTTAGCCGGCTGAAAGACGAAGAGGGCAAGGCCGGCGGCGGCGGCCACCGCCGAGAGCGCGGCAAGCACGATGCGCCGGTCGATGCGGTCGGACATGCGGCCGGCCGGCAGCTGCATGACGGCGCCGGCGAAGATCGCCACGCTCATCATGGTGGCAATCATGCTGGACGTAAGCCCCACCTGCGCGCCGAAGACGGCGCCGAGCGTTCCGAAGGCGCCGTTGGAAATGCCGATCAGCACGATGCCGACGCAGGCGATCGGCGAGGTGCGGAAGAGGGCGGGAATATCGAGGCGCACCTGCTTCAGCGGTTGCGGCGAGGCGGCCGTGGAGAGTGTGGTCGGCAGCATGGCGAAGCAGTAGAGGATGCCGGCGAACATGAACAGGATCGGTGTCGTCACATCGCCGAGCGCCACCGTCATCTGGCCACCGACGGTGCCGATCAGCGTGATGGCGATGTAAAGGGAAAAGATCAGGCCGCGGCTCTCGTTGGTGGCGCGTTCGTTCAGCCAGCTTTCGATGATCATCGATGTGCCGGCGATCGAAAAACCGGTGACGGCACGCAGCACGATCCACCAGATGGGATCGACGAGGATGCCGGTCAAAAGCGCGATGATGGCGATGAGCGAGGCGAAGCCCGAGAAGGCACGCACATGGCCGATGCGCTTGACGATAGCAGGCGCCAGTAGGCAGCCGAGCACGAAGCCCGACGCCCAGGACGTGCCGAGCAAGCCGAGCATCGTCGTCTCATAACCTTCGAAGGCGCCGCGCATGGGAAGCAGCAGGCCGTGCAGGCCATTCCCGAGGAACAGGAACAGCGTGCCCATGAGCAGCGCGAAGACGGATATGAGATTATTGCGCATGTGATTTCCGCAGGTTCGCCGATGCAATAGGAATAGCGCGCCGCACGACGATTGCCAGATGCAAAGGCGACATGGCGCAGGATTTTCACCCCTTGCGCTGATCGCTTGGAAAAATGTCCCGGGTGTGACAGGAAGGGCGAGGAAAGGCCATCATGTCGAAAATCCTCCCCGTCCTCCTGCTTGCCGTCATGCTGCTGCATCTGATCCGGCCCATTGGCCTGCCGGGACTGCGCCGGCGCGCGGATTTCTGGAAGATCGCTGTCGTCGCCATCGCGCTGATGATGCTGACGGTGCTGATACGGCCGTAGTGGAGGAACAACAACCTCCTCCGTCATGCTCGGGCTTGACCCGAGCATCCATCCACACGGTACGTCCTCGCTTGCGGCTGTGGATCCTCGGGTCAAGCCCGAGGATGACCTTGGAGAGGAGGCGGGCTGCTTACTGTCACCTCAAACGCAAAAGGGCCACCCGAAGGTGGCCCCCATGAGGTTTGGTCCGGTGCGGACCCGGGTCTTAGGACCCGAAGGAAGGCGGGGTCAGAACGAGGGCTGCCTCGTTTCATTCACCACAATTCCCATGCCCGAAGCCAAGACCGAAATCTCATTAGACATTGGATCACCTTCCTTTCCGTTGTTGACGTTACAGAGAATGTAGGCGATCCCGCGCCAAGCGCAAGGGGCGGCCGTTATTTCTGCTGATGCAGGATATCGACGCCCGGCAGCGGCTTGCCTTCCATCCATTCGAGGAACGCGCCGCCGGCGGTCGAGACATAGGTGAAATCGTCGGCGACACCGGCATGGTTGAGGGCCGCGACCGTATCGCCGCCACCGGCGACGGAGACGAGCTTGCCGGCTTTGGTCTGTTCGGCCGCATGCTTGGCAGCCGCGACCGTCGCGGTGTCGAAGGGGGCGATTTCGAAGGCGCCGAGCGGGCCGTTCCAGACGAGCGTCGAAGCGCGCGAAATCCAGGCATTCACGGCCTCGATGGTCTTCGGACCGACGTCGAGCATCATGGCGTCGGCCGGAATGGCGTTGACATCGACCACTTCGTTTTCGGCATTGGCCTTGAACTCACGGGCGACGACGCCGTCTTCCGGCAGCACGATGGCGCAGGTCGCGGTGGCGGCCTCGATCATGATCTGCTTGGCGGTGTCGGCGAGGTCATGTTCGCAGAGCGACTTTCCGACATTGGTGCCGCGGGCGGCAAGGAAGGTGTTCGCCATGCCGCCGCCGATGACCAGCGCGTCTACCTTTTTCACGAGGTTCATGAGCAGGTCGATCTTGGTGGAGACTTTTGCGCCGCCGACGATGGCGACGACCGGGCGGTTCGGATTGCCGAGGCCCTTTTCCAGCGCTTCGAGTTCCGCCTGCATGGTGCGGCCGGCATAGGCGGGCAGGAGATGGGCGAGGCCTTCGGTCGAGGCGTGTGCGCGGTGCGCGGCCGAGAAGGCGTCGTTGACATAGAGGTCGCCGTTTGCGGCGAGCGCTGCGGTGAAGTCCGGGTTGTTCTTCTCTTCGCCTTTGTGGAAGCGGGTGTTTTCGAGAAGCAGGATGCCGCCATTGTCGAGCGCGGCGATGGCGGCAGCGGCGGTATCGCCGATGCAATCGGCGGCGAAATGCACCTTCGTGCCGAGAACGTCGTTCACCGCGGGCAGAATCTGCTCCAGCGACATGTCGGCGACGACCTCACCCTTCGGGCGGCCGAAATGGGCGAGCAGGATGACCTTGGCGCCCTTCTTGGAGAGTTCCTGGATGGTCGGGGCGACGCGCTCGATGCGTGTCGCATCGGTGACCTTGCCGTCCTTGACGGGCACGTTGAGATCGACGCGGACGAGCACGCGCTTGCCGGCGATGTCGGTGAGATTGTCGAGGGTCTTGAAGGTCATGGCACGGCTCCTGAAAGTGTCGTCTGGTCAAGAAAAAACACCCGGACATCGCTGCCCGGGTGTTTCGTGTTGCTGCTTAGATCAGCTTGCCGAAGGCCACAGCCGTGTCGGACATGCGGTTCGAGAAGCCCCATTCGTTGTCGTACCAGGACAGGATGCGAACGAGGTTGCCGTCGAGAACCTTGGTCTGGTCGGCGGCGAAGTTCGACGAGTTGCTGTCGTGGTTGAAGTCGATCGAGACGAGCGGGCCCGTGACGTAGTCGAGGATGCCCTTGAGTTCGCCTTCCGCGGCTTCCTTGATGGCAGCGTTGACTTCTTCAGCCGTGACGTTGCGCGACGGTACGAACTTCAGGTCGACGACCGAGACGTTCGGGGTCGGCACGCGGATGGCCGAACCGTCGAGCTTGCCCTTGAGCTGCGGCAGCACGAGGCCGACGGCCTTTGCAGCACCCGTCGAGGTCGGGATCATGGAGAGCGCTGCCGCGCGGGCGCGGTAGAGGTCCTTGTGCATCGTGTCGAGCGTCGGCTGATCACCCGTGTAGGAGTGGATCGTCGTCATGTAGCCCTTCTCGATGCCGAAGGCCTTGTCGAGAATGTAGGCGACGGGCGCCAGGCAGTTCGTCGTGCACGATGCGTTCGAAATGACGCGGTCGTCCTTGGTCAGCGTGTTGTGGTTCACGCCATAGACGATGGTCTTATCGGCATTGTCGCACGGTGCGGAGACGATGACGCGCTTGGAGCCGTTGGCGAGATGCGCGCCGGCCTTTTCCTTCGTCGTGAACAGGCCGGTGCATTCCAGCGCGATGTCGACGTCGCCCCAGGGCAGTTCCTTCGGGTCGCGGATGGCGGTGACGCGGATCGGGCCGCGGCCGACGTCGATCGTGTCGCCGGAAACGGTGACGGTGCCCGGGAACTTGCCGTGGACGGAATCGTAGCGAACGAGATGCGCATTGGTCTCGACCGGGCCGAGGTCGTTGACGGCGACAACTTCGATGTCGGTGCGGCCGGATTCGACGATGGCGCGAAGCACGTTACGGCCGATGCGGCCAAAACCGTTGATGGCAACTTTCACAGTCATGTGGGGTCTCTCCCTATGGATAAACTGGGCCCTATGGATAAACTTTGGGCGGTGTGAGGCGCGGCCGGGGCCGCGCCGTCAGGCATTAACCGAGCTTTGCTTCCGCAGCGGCGACGACAGCCTCCGGCGTGATGCCGAAATGCTTGTAGAGTTCCTTGTACGGGCCGGAGGCGCCGAACGAGGACATGCCGACGAAGATGCCGTCCGAACCGATGAAGTGGTCCCAGCCCTGGCGGATGCCGGCTTCGACGGCGATCTTGACCGGCGAGTTGCCGATGACGGCCTTCTGGTAGGCTTCCGGCTGTTCGGCGAAGAGTTCGACGCAGGGTACGGAAACGACGCGGGTCGAGATGCCCTTGGCCGACAGCGCCTGCTGGGCCTTCACGGCGATTTCGATTTCCGAGCCGGAGGCGAAGATCGTGACCTTGGCGTCGCTGGCCGAAACCAGATCGTAGGCGCCGCGAGCCGAGAGGTTTTCTTCCTCGTATTCCAGGCGAACCGGCATCAGGTTCTGGCGGGTCAGCGCGATGGCCGACGGACGGTTGTGGCTTTCGAGCGCCAGCTGCCAGACTTCTGCGGTTTCCGTGGCGTCGGCCGGGCGGAAGACGAGCAGGTTCGGAATGGCGCGGAGCGCCGCCATGTGTTCGACCGGCTGGTGCGTCGGGCCGTCTTCACCAAGACCGATGGAATCGTGCGTCAGGACATGGATGACGCGGATACCCATCAGTGCGGCAAGGCGGATCGACGGACGGCAATAGTCCGAGAAGATCAGGAAGCCGCCGGAATAGGGGATCAGGCCGCCATGCAGTGCGATACCGTTCATGGCGGCGGCCATGCCGTGCTCGCGCACGCCGTAATGGACGTAACGGCCGGAGAAGTCCGTCGGGGTGATCGACTTGGTCTGGCTCGTCTTGGTGTTGTTCGAACCGGTCAGGTCGGCCGAGCCGCCGAGCGTTTCCAGGAGAACGCCGTTGATCACTTCAAGCGCGTCTTCCGAAGCCTTGCGGGTTGCCGGGTTCGGCTTGGTTTCGGCGAGCTTCTTCTTGTAGGTGGCGATGGCGGAGTCGAGGCTGCTTTCGAGATCGCCGGCGAAGCGGCGGACGAACTGCGCCTTCTTCTCGGCTTCCGTCTTCTCGAGACGGGCTTCCCATTCCTTGTGGGTCTTGGCGGAGCGAAGACCGGCCAGACGCCAGGCGTCGAGCACGTCGGAGGGAACGACGAAGGCTTCCGATTCCCAGTTCAGCGCCTTGCGGGTGGCGGCGATTTCTTCGGCACCGAGCGGCGAACCGTGCACCTTGTGCGTGCCGGCCTTGTTCGGGGCGCCGAAACCGATCGTCGTCTTGCAGGCGATCATGGTCGGCTTGTCGGACTTCTGGGCTTCCTCGATGGCAGCGGCGATCGCATCCGGATCATGGCCGTCGACGGCGATCGTATGCCACTGGCTGGCGCGGAAGCGGGCGTGCTGGTCGGTCGAGTCGGCAATCGAGATCGGGCCGTCGATCGAGATGTTGTTGTCGTCCCAGAAGACGATGAGCTTGTTCAGCTTCAGGTGCCCGGCAAGCGCGATGGCCTCCTGGCTGATGCCTTCCATGAGGCAGCCGTCACCCGCGATCACGTAGGTGAAGTGCTCCATGAGGTCGGCGCCGAACTCGTCGCGCAGCTTGCGTTCGGCAAGCGCCATGCCGACGGCATTGGCAATGCCCTGGCCGAGCGGACCGGTGGTCGTCTCGATGCCGGCGGCGTGGCCGTATTCCGGGTGGCCGGCGGTCTTGGCGCCGAGCTGGCGGAAATTCTTGATCTCGTCGATCGTGATGTCTTCGTAGCCCGTCAAATAGAGCAGCGAGTAGAGCAGCATCGAGCCGTGACCGGCCGACAGCACGAAACGGTCACGGTTCGGCCAGGACGGGGTCTTCGGATCGAAGGAAAGAAAGCGGGTGAAAAGAACCGTTGCGATATCTGCTGCGCCCATGGGCAGGCCGGGGTGACCGGAGTTCGCCTTTTCCACGGCATCCATGGAAAGGAAGCGAATTGCGTTCGCCATCCGGTCGTGTTTTTCGCGAGAGATCATGACTGTTCCGTCTTCTTCGGAGTGTTGGGCCCGGTGCCTTTCTGGGCATCGGTTAGGAAGCGGGAGACACATAGCAGGTGCATCGTCGGAGTCAACGAATTCGGCGGTTTTTCCGGCATTTGAGGGCCATTTCCGCCGCCTTTTTCAGCCTTTGCGAAAAGCTGCCGCAGGCGCTCATTGCAACCGGCCGAACGGCTGATCCACAGCGGGTTTATGGCGTCGTCGGCCGCGCTGTTGACGCTCATGCCCGCAGTTGAATACTGTCGAAGCGAGAGAACCGGCGCTGGCGGCGGCGATTCGCGTTTTTTGAGAGTGCCGGTGAAGGCTTTATGACCAACGGGGAAACAGTTCGGACAGCGATCGAGGAGCTTCGCAAGGCGCTCAGCAGTCTGGACAATGCGCTCGACATGCGCTTCGAGCGCGAGCGTGATCGCGGCGACGTGGAGAGTGAAGTGCGGCGTGTCAACACCGACCGCTCGCGGCTCGCCCAGGAGCTCGACCAATCCGAATTCCGCGCCAACCGGCTGGAGGAGGTCAACCGCGAGGTTTCCCGCCGTCTCGTCACGGCCATGGAAACGATCCGGGCCGTGCTCGACCGCTAATCAGCAGAAAGAATCCGCATGGCACAGGTAACCGTACAGATTGATGGCAAGGCCTATCGCATGGCCTGCGAAGAGGGGCAGGAGGCGCATCTCGAAGAGCTCGCCGCCGGCTTCGATCAATATGTCGGGCACCTGAAGAGCCAGTTCGGTGAGATCGGCGACCTGCGCCTGACCGTCATGGCCGGCATCATGGTCATGGACGAGCTGAACGATGTGAAGCGCCGGCTCGGCAAGCTCGAAAAGGAAGCCGAGGATCTGCGCAAGGGCCGCGAAGGCGTGATGGGCGAGGTTTCGCGCAGCGAGGAGGCGATCGCCCAGGCGCTCGGCGAGCTGACCAGCCAGATCCAGGGCATGGCGGCTAAACTCAACGGGAAGCCGCAGGCGAACTGATCCGGCGCATCTGCGGGCGCACGACCGTTCGCATATTTGCTGGACATGCTTCGACGATTGCCACTGGCGAAACGCCCGCTTTCATCCTATATCTCGGTTGCGATCTGCGCTTCCCGACAGGAACCACAATCCCTGGGGCCATACTCGATCCAAAGGGAGCTGTCCCTGACCAGGCCCGTGGGCTTGGACATATGGCGCCCACCTACGTTTGTAGGCACCCAGGATCGTAAATCTCCATCGGTCGCCGTGGATCGCACTTTTCCTGCTTCGTCTGTCGCGGCGGACCGCAAGCGCTCCGGCGCACCTTCCCATTTTCACGTCGATGCGGGCTGGGCGCGGCGATTTTTTGCGCGAACCGGCTGGCCACTCACGACTGGACTTTTCTCGAAAATCCGCGTTCCTTTCGTAAATGGGGAATAACGGGTCCTCAAGGCCCGTATAGCGTGTGGTTGAGGGACGATTTGCGCGCGGTGGCGGACGGTGATCCTGTCGCCGTGCCTGTCATGGGGGACGCGACAATGGCAATCACGAGCGGCACGATCAGCCGGGTCAATACCGGGGAAGCCTTCTCAAGGCAGTTTCCACAAATCACGGGACTTTCGGATGGCGGCTGGGTCGTCACCTGGGAATCCTATGCGCCGGGTGCGTCGAACCTCGACATTTCCCAGCAGGTCTACAATGCCGACGGCACGAAGCAGGGCGGCGAAACCAGGGTCAACACCTACACGGCGAGCGGCCAGTACGGGCCGCTGGTGACGGCGCTTTCCGATGGCGGTTGGGTCGTTTCCTGGTTCGGCGCCGGTGGCGTTCGGCAGCAGGCCTATCGTGCGGATGGTGCCGCCAGGGGTCCGGAAACCACGCTCGATACTTCGAGCCTGCGCGGTGCCCAGACCACGGCGCTTTCTGACGGCGGCTGGGTTGTCACCTGGGAGGGGCCTTCCGGGGGAACCTCGTCCGACTATGATGTCTACCAGCAGGCCTTCCGTGCCGATGGCACGGCGCAGGGCGGCAAGATCAGGGTGAACACGGCAGCGACCGGCGATCAGCTGGCGCCGCAGATCACGGCGCTTTCGGACGGCGGCTGGGTCGTCATGTGGTCGTCCGCAGATGGTTCGATCAACGCTGACCCGCTCGACACGGATGTCTACCAGCGGGCTTTCCATGCCGACGGCACGGCGCGCGGCGCGGCGGTGCGGGTCAATACCTATACGACGAGCTTCCAGGTCGGCACGCAGATCACGGCGCTTTCGGACGGCGGCTGGGTCGTGACCTGGATGTCGTCCGAACAGGACGCCGGTGAAGATGGCATCTACCAGCAGGTCTACAACGCCAACGGCAGCAGGCAGGGTGGCGAAGCCCAGGTCAATTCCCAATCCGTGGCGATCAGCCTGCCCGAGGTGGTGGCGCTGCCGGACGGTGGCTGGGTCGTGGCCTGGCTGGGATGGGAGGGCCTGCGGCAGCAAGCCTACCATGCCAACGGCACCAAGCAGGGCGCAGAGACCGGCATCAGCGCCACGGGCATCGACCCCCAGATCACGGTGCTTTCGGACGGCGGATGGGTGGTCACCTGGATCGACTTTTCGACAGAAGGAAACAGGTCCGACATCTACCAGCGGGCCTACAATGCCGACGGCACGGCAAACGGTGGCAAGATGCAGGTCAGTGCCGGCGGGTTGGACGACGACTATAGTCCTGAAATCACCGCGCTTTCGGACGGTGGCTGGGTGGTCACCTGGACAGTCTACGGAGCGCATGGCGAGGGCATCTATCAGCGAACCTTCTGGCTGAATGACGCACCGACCAGCAAGGACATTGCCCTGCAGACGGCGCAGGAGGCTAAACCCTTTTCTTTCAGCGTGCCCGCAGGCATCTTTGCCGATCCCGATGCACTTGACACGCTCACCTACAAGGCCACGCTTGCCGGCGGTGGCGCGTTGCCGGATTGGCTGCATTTCAACGCGGCCACGCGCACTTTCTCCGGCACACCGCAAAAAGGCGACGTCGGTGGGCTGTCCGTGCGCATCACCGCGACCGACAAGGGCGGTCTTTCCGTCAGCGAGGTCTTCACGCTGACGGTCAAGAACCTCAATGACGCGCCAGAACTTCCGGCAAATATCGCTGCCCGGACGTTCGAGAATGCGGCGGTTTCCATCGATGTGCTGTCCGCCGCCCATGACGATGACGGCGACAAACTCTCCATCCTCTCCGCATCCGTCCGGTCCGGTTTCGGCAGCGTTTCGATCCGGGCGGACGGCCGGCTGGTCTATGATCCTACAAAAGCGCCCAACCAGAACATCGCAGCCGACGAGACACGTACCGTGATCATCCGCTACACCGTTTCCGACGGTCATGGCGGCAAAACGACGGCTGACGTAACGGTGACGGTCAGGGGCATCGAACCTGACATCTTCAAGGGCACGCCCGGCAATGACAGCCTGAAGGGCAGCATTCATCGCGATATCCTCTACGGCTATGCCGGCACCGATCTGCTCAACGGCAGGACGGGCGCCGACCGGATGCTCGGCGGCAAGGGAAACGACACCTATTTCGTTGAAAATGCCGGGGATATTGTGGTCGAGGCGGCGGGAGAGGGCACGGATCTCGTCAGGTCTTCCCTCACCTACACACTTGGCGCGAATGTCGAAAATCTGAAGCTGACGGGGCTGGCAAAGATCAACGGCACGGGCAACGGCCTCGCAAATCTCATCAGCGGCAACGCCGCCGGAAACACGCTCGACGGCAGGGCAGGGGCCGACCGCATGTCGGGCGGCAAGGGCAACGACATCTATGTGGTCGACAATGCAAGGGACAAGGTCGTCGAATGGACGGGGGCCGGGACCGATCTCGTCAAGGCTTCGGTCAGCTATGCGCTTTCCGCCAATGTCGAGCATCTGACGCTCCTGGGAACGGCGACTTCCGGCACGGGCAACGGCCTTGCCAATGTCATCATCGGCAATGCCGCCGATAATGTGATCAATGGCAGGGCAGGAGCCGACCGCATGGTCGGCGGCACGGGCAACGATACCTATGGCGTCGACAATGCAAGGGACAAGGTCGTCGAAAAAGCCGGAGAGGGGACCGATCTCGTGAGGGCGTCGGTTTCATACGCCCTCTCGGCCAATGTCGAGAACCTGACGCTTTCAGGTTCTGCGCAGATCAACGGGACCGGCAATGGCCTCAACAACGTCATTGTCGGCAACCGTGCGGACAACACGCTGAACGGCAGGGGCGGCGTCGACACGCTGAAGGGCGGTGCCGGCGACGATACGCTGATCGGCGGCAACGGCGGTGGTCGGGACAAGCTTTACGGCGGGTCGGGCGCCGATACATTCGTCTTTCTGGCGGTGCAGGGGGCCAGCGTTGTCGCTGCCGGCAGCCGTGACGCCATCTACGATTTCTCGCGCAAGCAGGGCGACAAGATCGATCTTGACGGTATCGATGCCAATACGAGGACGCAGGCGGACGATGCCTTTACCTTCATCGAGACGGACGCGTTCCACAAGAAGGCGGGCGAACTTCGCTATGTGCTGAAGTCCGGGGACACAATCATCCTGGGCGACACCAACGGCGACGGCAAAGCCGACTTTGCCATCAGGCTCGATCTCAGCCTGGCGATGAAGGCGAGCGATTTCATTCTGTAGCGCGAACCTGAAGGGTGCGTTCCGGCTTTCGCGAGGTTTCGCTTTGGTGAATGGCGAGGCGGCGAGCTTGCACACTCGCGAGTCTCGTCGGAGTGTTGATTTGCTTTGGCTAAACCATGAAAGACAAAGGCCGCCCCGAGGGCGGCCTTCTTGTTTTCGGGGCTGTCGGTTGCCTTATGCGGCGGCCTTCAGTTCCTTGTCGATCATGGCGCGCAGGCTGCCGAGGTCCTTCGCGAAGGCGCGGATGCCTTCGGAGAGCTTTTCGGTGGCCATGGCATCTTCGTTCAGCATCCAGCGGAAGGCCTTTTCGTCGACCTTGACAGGCGCGACCTTGGAGAAGGTCTCCGGCGAGAGCTTGCGCTCCAGCGTACCCTCTGCCGCGTCGAGCTCTTCGAGCAGGGCCGGGCTGATGGTCAGGCGATCGCAGCCGGCCAGCGCTTCGATCTCGCCCGTGTTGCGGAACGAGGCGCCCATGACGATCGTGTTGATGCCGTTGGACTTGTAGTAGTCATAGATTGCGCGGACCGAGAGCACGCCCGGATCTTCTTCCGCCGAAAACGTCTTGCCGCTCGCCTTGACGTGCCAGTCGAGGATGCGGCCGACGAAGGGCGAGATGAGAAAGACGCCGGCATCGGCGCAAGCGATCGCCTGGGCCTTGTTGAAGAGCAGCGTCAGGTTGCAGTCGATGCCGTCCTTCTGCAGGACTTCCGCGGCGCGGATGCCTTCCCAGGTGGAGGCGAGCTTGATGAGGATGCGATCGCGGGCAATGCCACGCGCCTCATAGGCCTTGATGATCTCGCGGCCCTTGGCGATGGAGGCCTCGGTGTCGAAGGAGAGGTCGGCGTCGACTTCGGTCGAGACGCGGCCCGGCACCAGCTCGGAAAGCGCTGCGCCGACAGAAATCGCCAGGCGGTCGGCAACGGCCGAGACGACGCCTTCGCGGCTGCCGCCCTGCGACTGGCCCCAGCGGATGGCCTCGGTGACGGTATCGGCAAACATCGGCGTGCCGAGCGCCTTTAGAACGATGGTGGGGTTGGTGGTGCAATCGACCGGCTTCAGACGGCGCACGGCTTCGATGTCGCCGGTATCTGCCACGACGGTGGTCATGGCGCGGAGTTGTTCAAGCTTGGACGTCATATCCGAAATCCCGAATGGTTGTTGCGGGCCGGTTTCCCTTGGAAACGTCAAGCCCTCCTCCATGTTCCCTGTGAAAGCGCACCCGGCGACCGTGCTTCCTGTTTCAGCCGCCGTGTGCGCTGGCACAACCAATCTTCCGGCGGAGTTCCGCCAGCTGATCCGAGGCGACTATCATCGTTTCCGGGGACGAAAGTCAAGCACTTTTGCCAAATCTTCTGAACATATGTCGCATTTTTCATTCGCTGTGCTAAGCTGTGCGCAGAACGCTTGCAGACACAGGGAGGCGACGTGGCCAGGCTCCGGCGCGACACACATACGGCCTATTCGGAATCGACGGCTCTGAGGCTGAGAGCCGCGTGGCTCTACTACAATCAGGGTCTCACCCAGAAGGATGTGGCGGAGAAGATCGGCGTCAGTCGCACCACGGTCGTGCGCATGCTCGATGAGGCGCTGAAACGTTCCGAAGTGCAGATATGGATCAACGAAGGGGTCGGCGATTGCGTCGAACTCGCCGTGCGGCTGGAAAAAGCCTATGGCCTCGATGAGGCGGTCGTCGTGCCGGCCGCCGCAAGCGCGGAGGCCACGGCCAAGGGCGTCGGTCTGGCGCTTGGCCAGTTCCTCACGGAAGCCATTCCGGACGATTGCACGGTCGGTGTCGGCTGGGGGCGGACGCTGACGGCCTCGCTCGCCAGCTTTCGCCCGGCGCGGCGCGAGCGGGTGAAGGTGGTGTCGCTGCTCGGCGGGGTCGTCGAGGCGCACCACATCAATCCGATCGAATATACCTGGCGACTGGCGAGCCAGCTCGGGGCGGAGTGTTATCTCTTTCTCGCGCCGCTGCTTGTCGATTCCCGCGAGACCAAGCGCAGCCTCATCGAGAAATGCGGTCTGAGGACCCTGTTCGATCTGGCGGAAAACATGGATATCGCCGTGGTGAGCTGTGGTGATATCGGGCCGCGAGCGAGTTCGCTCTCCCGTGATTTCATCGCCCGGCACGAGCTGGACGAACTGATCGCGGCGGGCTGCGTCTGCGATACGATGTGCAATTTTCTCGATGCCGAAGGCCACACGATCGACCATCCGATCCGCCACCGCGTCATGTCGATCGACCTGGATACGGTCAAGAAGGCGCGTCACATCGTGCTGGTCTCGGGGGGCGCGCACCGGGCGCCGGCCATCCGCGCCACGATCCGCCGTATCGGCTGCAACACGCTGATCACCGACGAGGGGGCGGCAACGGCGATGCTGCGGCTGGCGGAGGCCTCTGCCGCGGCGTGATCACCTTCATAGCAGATTGAGACGGACGGCGCGGGTGACGGCGCCCGTCACGTTGCGCGCGCCCAATTTGTCGATTGCACCGCGCATGGCTTCCGCGACACGCGGCATCGTCAGGTCGGTTTCGAGCACGATCTCGGACGGCGTCCTGCCATGGGCGGCGAGGAAAAGACACCGTCTTTCAAGTTCGGTCAGTTCAGGCGGAGGGGAAAGATCATTTTCCGAAGACATGCCCCCCGCTTAGGGGCTCGGTCGGCCGTGGCAAAGCACAAGCTGTTCCAATGCTTAACGAGCGCAGGCCGTTTTTCGCCACTTTGTATCATTGCGGGGCATGTCTTGCCGTGTCGCAAAAGGAAGGGAATTTGCCTTCCGCCGCTGCTAGCTGGTAAGCCACGCTGAAATCAGGCCGGAGACAACAGTGACATCCAGGGAGAAGAAGGCGGCGATCCGCAACGAGCGGCTGGCACTGCGCGATGCGATGACGCCACAAGCGCGTATCGAGGGCAGCCTTGCCATGGTGGAGCATGCGGGAGACCGCCTGGAGTTTGTGCCCGGCACGGTGATCTCGGGTTTTTGGCCGATCCGTTCGGAAGCCGACATTCGCCCGCTGATGGCGCATTTCCGCACCCGCGGAGCACGGCTCTGCCTGCCTGTGGTGCTCGACCGCGAGACCATCATCTTTCGCGAACTCGTCGTGGGCGCGCCGGTCGTCAAGACCGGCTTCGGCACGACGGGGCCTGGAGAGGAGGCCGCGGTGCTCGATCCGGATATCCTGCTGGTGCCGCTTTCGGCTTTCGACAAGGCAGGCCACCGCATCGGCTACGGTGCCGGGCATTACGACCGCGCCATCGACCGGCTGAAGGCGAAAGGCCATGCACCAAAACTCATCGGCATTGCCTTCGACTGCCAGGAAGTGGCATCAGTACCCGCGGAACCGCATGACGTCGCGCTGGACGCGATCCTCACCGAAAGCGGTTTCCGTATGTTCCAACCGGTTTCGTAAGGCAATCAGATGCGTTTTCTTTTTCTTGGCGACATGGTGGGCAAGACCGGACGGACAGCCGTCTGGGAGCGCTTGCCGGGGCTGATCAGCGACTTCAAGCTGGATTTCGTCGTCGTCAACGGGGAAAATGCCGCCGGCGGCTTCGGCATCACCGAGGAGATTTTCCTCGAGACGATCAATGCAGGCGCCGACGTTGTGACGACTGGCAACCATGTCTGGGACCAGAAGGAGGCCGTCGGCTTCGCCGGCCGGCACGACCAGTTCCTGCGTCCCGCCAATTATCCCGTCGGCACGCCCGGCCGCGGCGCGAACCTTTTCATCGCGCGCAACGGTGCGCGCGTTCTCGTGGCCAATGTCATGGGCCGCGTGTTCATGCATCCTGAACTCGACGATCCCTTTACCGCCGGCGAGACGATCCTCGCCTCCTGCCCGCTCGGCGAGCAGGCGGACGCCGTCATCTTCGACTTCCATGCGGAGGCGACGAGCGAGAAGCAGTGCTTCGGCCATTTCGTCGATGGCCGCGCCAGCGTCGTCGTCGGCACGCATACCCATGTGCCGACGGCCGATTGCCAGATATTGAACGGGGGCACCGCCTATATGTCCGACGCCGGCATGTGCGGTGACTACGATTCCTCGCTCGGCATGGACAAGGAAGAGCCGCTCAACCGCTTCATCTCGAAAATGCCGAAAGGCCGCTTCGAAGCGGCTTCCGGGCCGGCGACGATCTGCGGCCTCGCGGTCGAGATTTCCGACCGCACGGGCCTTGCCGAAAAGGTCGCGCCCCTCCGGCTCGGCCCGCGTCTGGCAGAGGCCTTGCCGGAGTTCTGGCGCTAGGCGCTTCTGCGACGTCAGAGCATGTGACGCAGGTGATCGGCGGATCCGCCGGTCAGGTTGAGATGCGTGCGAACGCCGACGTCGGGCTCGTCTTCCGGATTGAAGTTGGCCTTGGCGATCTCCCAGCCGAATTTCAGCTTGCTGCCGGTCGAGGCCCAGATTTCGACGTCCTCGATCTCCAGCGCCAGCATGGTCAGATACGGATCGTCCTTGCCATGATCGAACCAGGCTTCGACCACTGAGCTCCAGTATTCATCGATTTTTGCCGGATCCCTGCGCACCATGATCCGGCCTGCTATGCAGGCATGATAGTCGTGGTCCTTGCCGACGACGCAGAAATGCGCGCGAGAGCCGGGTACGACAGCTTCGGCGATCTCCGCATCCGTCTTGGTGAAGAACCAGATCGTTGCAGCCTGCCGGTCGAGTTGCGGCGCCATCGGCTGCATATGCATATGGGCACCCTCGATGCCGAGCATGCCGGCATGGATGCGGTCGATCTCGTCGAAAAGCTGCTCCTTGGGATTTTCTCGGGCACGGGTGAGACTGGACATGGATATTCCTCTCAAGCGTTGACGTTGATGGTCGGGCTAACGTGAGAGGGCGGGCAAGGTTCCAATCACAGCCGCTCAACCGATCGTGATCGCCTCGTGCCGTGGCGTGCCTCGACCCGTCAGGGGCATGGGTGCATAGTCGCGGCCGACCGATGAACGGAGCCGCAGATGCCGCATCTCCTCTTCATTCCGTTGCTGCTTGCCGTTCTTGCGGCCGTCACCGCGCCGCGACCCGCCTTCGCGCAGACCGAAACGCCGGTCAGCCAGTGCCAGATGATCGCCCGTTCGCTGCCCTCGGTCACCTTCGCTGCCCTTTCGGCGCTACCGGCTCTTCGGGTGCAGGCGAAGGGGGACGAGGAGGTTCGCATCACCTATATCGGCCATTCCACCTTTTTCATCGAGACGCCTGCGGGCGTAACGATCGCCACGGACTACAACGGATGGTTCAAGCCGCCGGCGCTGCCGACCGTCGTGACGATGAACAAGGCTCATGCCAGCCATTATACGCTCAGTCCCGATCCCGGCATCGACCATGTCCTGCACGGTTGGGAGGATGGTTCTGCGGAGGGAGCAGACCACGACGTCGTGGTCGGCGATACCTATATCCGCAACGTGCCGACGGATATTCGCGGGTGGGGCGGGGCGATGGAGCCGAACGGAAATTCCATCTTCATCTTCGAGGTGGCGGGCCTTTGCATTGGTCACCTCGGTCATCTGCATCATGAACTCACCGAAAAACAATATGCGCAGATCGGCCGGCTCGACGTTCTGATGGTGCCGGTCGATGGCGGACTGACCATGGGAGCCGAGAGCATGAGCCGCGTGGTGCAGCGGCTGCGCTCGGCCCTCATTCTGCCCATGCACCGGCGCGGCCCGCCGATCAGCCATTTCCTGTCGATGTTCGGCAAGGGGTTCGATGCGGTGACGAGCGATAGCGCGACGATCACGGTTTCCATCCGCAACTTGCCGAAACGGCCGACGGTTCATATTCTCTCCGGCGTCTGATCCGGAGTTTTCGATGCGATTTCCTGTTGCCGCCTGTGCCATCCTGTTCTCCTGCGCCGTGGCTTTCGCCAGCAGTGCGCCGACGCCGGGCGGCCCGGGAGCCGAGACCGGAAAGCCGCAGCAGAAACAGACGGAAACCAAGCCCATCGAAAAGCTGCCCGTGCGCACCCTCGGCGTTGCGGAAACCTTCGTCATGCCGTCGGGCAACATCGGGTGCATCTATATTCCGCCGGGCGGGACGGCCGTGTACCAGCCCGCCGATGGCGGACCTGAGCTCTCCTGTGATCGCATCGAGCCGAAATATGTGCGCGCGACGCTCGGGCGCAGCGGCAAGGCGGTGATCCTTTCCAATGTCGGTGATCAGGGCTGCTGCGGCGGCGACCGGACCGTCGATTACGGTGAAACCTGGTCGGCAGGCCCCTTCACCTGCTATTCGGAACGGACAGGACTGACCTGCGAGCGCGATGACGGCCATTCCTTCCTGCTTAGCCGTGCGCGCATTCGAGCCGATTGAAGGTGCTGGACGCCGCGCGACAATGAAATTATAAGGCGGCATTCCAAAAATCGGGGCAGCAGGCTGGTGCGTTCCGCGCTCGCAGGCCTCATGAAGTGAACGGCGACCCGAAAAGGGGCGCCAAAATCGAGACAGGGGTGCCATGGCTGGCCATTCACAGTTCAAGAATATCATGCACCGCAAGGGAAAACAGGATTCCGTGCGGTCGAAAATGTTCTCCAAGCTCGCCCGTGAAATCACGGTTGCGGCCAAGACCGGTCTGCCCGACCCGGCCATGAATGCCCGCCTGCGTCTGGCGATCCAGAACGCCAAGGCGCAGTCCATGCCCAAGGACAATATCGAGCGCGCCGTCAAGAAGGCGTCCGGCGCCGATGGCGAGAACTACGAAGAAGTCCGCTACGAGGGTTACGGTCCGGGCGGCGTCGCCGTCATCGTCGAGGCGCTGACCGACAATCGCAACCGCACCGCGTCCTCCGTCCGCTCGACCTTCTCCAAGGCTGGTGGCGCGCTGGGTGAAACCGGTTCGGTGTCATTCTCCTTCGACCGCGTCGGCGAGATCACCTACAAGCTGTCGGTCGGCTCCGCCGATGCCGTCATGGAAGCCGCCATCGATGCCGGCGCCGAAGACGTGACGACGGACGAGGACGGCCACACGATCATCTGCGGTTTCGAGGATATCGGCGACGTGTCCAAGGCGCTCGAAGACAAGCTCGGTGAAGCCGAGACCGTCAAGGCGATCTGGAAGGCGCAGAACACCGTGCCGGTCGACGAGGAAAAGGCACAGTCGCTGATGAAGCTCATCGACACGCTGGAAGACGATGACGACGTGCAGAACGTCTATTCGAACTTCGAAGTCTCCGACGAGGTCATGGCCAAGCTTTCGGCCTGATCGGCCGGGTCATCTGCATTGAAAAGGCCGGGCGTCCCATGGGCGCCCGGCCTTTTTCATTCAGGCGGCGAACGAGAGGCTCTGCTGCGCCTCTGCGAAAAGCTGCACGGATTTCAGCCTTGCGTCCATGTCGTAGATCGGCATGGAGATGATCAGTTCGTCGGCCTTGGTGAGGTCGAGGAAATCGGCGATGCGGGCCTGGATCGTCTGCAGACCGCCGACCACGGCATATTGCAGCGTATGTTCGACCATGATCCGCTCCTGCTCGTTCCAGAAGCCATCCATGTTGTCGACCGGCGGCGGAAACGCATCCGGCGTGCCGCGGCGCAGGCGCACGAAGGATTGCTGCATGGAGGTGAAGATGTGGTTGGCCTCCGCATCCGTATCGGCCGCGGCCCCCATGACGCCGACCATGGCATGCGGCCTGTCGAGATATTGCGAGGGCGTGAAGCGTTCGCGGTAGATCTCAAGCGCCGAGAGCAGCATGTCGGGTGCAAAATGCGAGGCGAAGGCGAAGGGCAGGCCGAGCATGCCGGCCAGATGCGCGGAATAGTGGCTCGAGCCGAGCAGCCAGACCGGAACGTTGCTGTTGGTGCCGGGGACCGCGACGACCTTTTGCTGCGGGCTTGGCGGGCCCATCAACTGCATCAGCTCGATGACATCCTGCGGGAAGTTTTCGGCACCGCTGTCGAGATTGCGGCGCAGCGCCTGCGCGGTGCGCATGTCGGTGCCGG
Source organism: Shinella curvata (assembly GCF_022899935.1). GTDB lineage: Bacteria > Pseudomonadota > Alphaproteobacteria > Rhizobiales > Rhizobiaceae > Shinella > Shinella curvata. The sequence goes on along the minus strand of NZ_JALJCJ010000005.1, from coordinate 252,948 downwards.
GTGCACGGCCGAGGCCGAGATCGATGCGGTCAGGGAAAAGCGCCGCCAGCGTGCCGAACTGCTCGGCAATGACCAGCGGCGAATGGTTCGGCAGCATGATGCCGCCGGAGCCGACGCGGATCTTCTCCGTGCCGGCGGCGACATGCTGGATGACGAGTGAGGTGGCGGCGCTGGCAATGCCGCGCATACCATGATGTTCGGCAAGCCAGAAACGCTTGTAGCCGAGGGCTTCCGCTTCCTGCGCGAGGCGGCGGGAATTGGCCAGCGACTGGGCGACGGTGCCGCCTTCGATGACCGGGGACAGATCGAGGATGGAGAAGGGCACCATTGGAGCGGCCTTTGTAAGGGAATTTGATCGTCCTCCCATGTAGGTTCAATTTTGCGAAATCCAATAAAGCCGCAATGGGTTTTCTCGCGCCGTTGTCGATGTTTTTGTTTTGTTCACATTTCGCTGGCAGGGTCCGCTGGACAGGGTTAGGATTTTTGCATGCAGGAAACGATTCGCATCATCGGCATCGACCCGGGGCTTCGCCGCACCGGCTGGGGCATCATCGAGACGCTTGGCAACTCGCTGCGCTTCGTCGCCTCAGGCACCGTGACGTCAGATGGCGACATGGATCTCGCCTCGCGGCTCTGCCAACTGCATGATGGCCTTGCCGACATCATGCACAGCTACCAGCCGCAGGAAGCGGCTGTCGAGCAGACCTTCGTCAACAAGGATGCGACTGCTACGCTGAAGCTCGGCCAGGCCCGCGGCATCGCGATGCTTGTGCCCGCTCGTGCCGGCCTTCGTGTCGCCGAATATGCGCCGAATGCCGTGAAGAAGGCCGTCATCGGTGTCGGCCATGGTGAGAAGCAGCAGATCCACATGATGCTGAAGGTGCTGATGCCGAAGGCGACATTCGTGGGCAACGACGCCGCCGATGCGCTCGCCATCGCCATCTGCCACGCCCATAACCGCCAAGGCCTCTCCGGCCGTCTCGCCAAGCTCGTGGGCTGATTTGTTCTTGACTTGTTCTGATCGTGGCGATAAGTAATACTGCAGAGGTATTACCATGCGTGTGACGGAAAAAGGTCAGGTGACGATCCCGCGAAATGTGCGGAACAATCTCGGTATTGTGCCGGGATCGGACGTGGAGTTCGTTCTTCAGGGCGATACGGCCGTGCTGCGCCGGATCGAGCCCTCGGCAGATGAGCGCGAGCGGGATGTGCAGGCGCTGATGGAGCATCTTCGCCGCCACAAAGGCTCGATGGCCCTCGGCGATCTTGACGGAGACGCCTTCTACAAGCTGTTGCGCGACTGATGGCGACGCTCGTCGATACCAATATCCTGATCGATGTTTTCCACTCCGGCAGTGCGTTCGAGGAGTGGTCATTGCTTGCGATCGCCGGTGCGCGACGGGAGGGTGACGTTCTGATCAATCCGTTGATCTACGCGGAGATGGCCGCTGGTTTTGCAACGGTCGGCGCACTCGATGCGGCTCTCTCGCCGACATCGTTCGTCCGCGAGGACTTGCCTTGGGATGCGGCTCATGCCGCAGGCCTGGCTTTTCTGCAATACAAGCGTGGCGGTGGCGACAAGCGATCGCCTTTGCCGGATTTCTATATCGGAGCGCATGCGCTCGTGCGGGGCCATGCTCTGCTGACGCGCGATCCCGCGCGCTACAAAACGTATTTTCCGATGATCCGTTTGATCACTCCCGAAACTCATCCCTGACGGACCCCACCATGATCGGCAAACTCAAAGGCACCATAGACGAGATCGGCGACGACCATGTGGTGCTGGACGTGCACGGAGTCGGCTATGTCGCCCATTGTTCGGCGCGCACGCTCGGCAAGCTCGGCTCGTCCGGCGAGGCGGCGGTGCTGTTCATCGAGACCTATGTGCGCGAGGACCAGTTCCGCCTGTTCGGCTTCCTGACGGCGCTGGAGCGGGAATGGTTCCGGCTGTTGCAGAGCGTGCAGGGCGTCGGCTCCAAGGTGGCGCTGGCCGTGTTGTCGACGCTGACGCCGGGGGAGCTCGCCAATGCCATCGCGCTGCAGGACAAGACGGCGGTGTCGCGGGCGCCGGGCGTCGGGCCGAAGGTCGCCGTGCGCATCATCACGGAACTGCGCAACAAGGCGCCGGCCTTCGCGGGCGAGGCCTCCGCTTCCATCGGGCTCAAGCAGGAGCTCGGCGAGGGCGTGGCCTCCGCCCCGGTTTCCGATGCCGTGTCGGCACTCACGAACCTCGGCTATTCGCGCGATCAGGCGGCCAACGCCATCGCGGCGGCGTTGAAGAACGGCGGGGAGGGAGCCGACAGCGCCAAGCTGATCCGGCTCGGCCTCAAGGAATTGTCGCGGTGATGCGGTTGCCTTCCTTGGCCGGGAATGGGATTAGGGCGCGATGAGCGACGAGAACAGACTGCTGGCGCCGGAAAAGCGCGGCGAGGACATCGATACCGCCCTGCGGCCGCAGACGCTGGACGATTTCACCGGCCAGGCGGAAGCGCGCGCGAACCTGAAGATCTTCATCGAGGCCGCGAAGAACCGCGGCGAGGCGCTCGACCATGTGCTCTTCGTCGGTCCGCCGGGTCTCGGCAAGACGACGCTCGCCCAGATCATGGCGAAGGAACTCGGCGTCAATTTCCGCTCCACATCAGGCCCTGTTATCGCCAAGGCCGGCGATCTCGCCGCACTGCTCACCAATCTCGAAGAGCGCGACGTGCTTTTCATCGACGAAATCCACCGCCTCAACCCGGCCGTCGAGGAAATCCTCTATCCGGCCATGGAGGATTTCCAGCTCGATCTGATCATCGGCGAAGGTCCGGCCGCGCGCTCGGTCAAGATCGACCTGTCGAAGTTCACCCTCGTCGCCGCGACCACCCGCCTCGGCCTGCTCACCACGCCGCTGCGTGACCGTTTCGGCATTCCGGTACGACTGAATTTCTACACCGTCGAGGAGCTGGAATCGATCGTGCGTCGCGGCGCACGGCTGATGGGCCTCGGGATGACGGACGAGGGTGCGCGCGAGATTGCGCGGCGTGCCCGCGGTACGCCGCGCATCGCCGGACGTCTCCTGCGCCGTGTCCGCGACTTTGCCGAAGTGGCGCGGGCGGAAGCGGTGACGCAGAAGATCGCGGACGAGGCCCTGACGCGACTGCTCGTAGACAATATGGGTCTCGATCAGCTCGACCGGCGTTATCTCTCGATGATCGCGCACAATTTTGGCGGCGGTCCCGTGGGTATCGAAACCATTGCTGCGGGGCTTTCCGAGCCGCGCGACGCCATCGAAGACATTATCGAGCCCTACATGATCCAGCAGGGCTTCATCCAGCGCACGCCGCGCGGTCGTGTGCTGACGGTCAATGCCTGGAAGCATATGGGTTTGACGCCGCCGAAGGATCTGGAAGCAACGCAATTCCGGCTGGGCCTTGAGGATGAGTGAGCCGGGCCGCCACATGATCCGGATCGATCGCAGGCCGCAGCTCTTCAGCTTTCGCGTGGCCGGCCTGATCTTCCGCGACGGCTACATCCTCGCCCAGCGCGGTGCGAAGGATGACTACTGGGCGCTGCCCGGCGGGCGTGCGGAGATCGGGGAGAGTTCCGAGGAGACGGTTCTGCGCGAAATGCGCGAAGAACTGCATCGGGAAGCGCGTATCGAGCGTCTTGTGTGGACGGTCGAAAATTTCTTCACCTACGAGGGCTATGCCGCGCACGAACTCGGCTTCTACTACCTGCTCTCGCTGGACGGGGCCTTTCCGTTCCACGAGACGGACATCGTCCACCGGGTCGTCGATGGTGTGGAGGTGGAGTTCCGCTGGTTGCGGGCGACGCCGGAGACGCTGACCGAAAATCGGCTGAAACCGCAATTCATCGCAGGCCGCATCGACCGGCTGCCGGCATCGGCCGAACATCTCATCGTTCGGGAAGGCCTGCCTTTGCTGGCTGTGAAGGAGACCGTGTCTTGACGAATGTCCCCCATCACCTTTCTGGCGAATTGACCGAAGCAGGACACCGGCTCGTGCAGCGGGTTTACTACGAGGACACGGATTTTTCCGGTGTGGTCTATCACGCCCGCTACCTGCATTTCCTGGAACGCGGCCGGACGGACTATCTGCGTCTTCTCGGCGTGGAGCAGGGCAGTCTTGTTCTGGAAGAGGATCGCGAGGGATTGGTTTTCGTCGTGCACCGCATGGAGATCGACTTCAAGGCGCCCGCGCGCATGGACGATATCCTGACCATCCAGACGTTCACTGAAAAGGCGGGCGGGGCGAAGATGATCCTCAACCAGGACATCCGGCGCGGCGAGCAATTGCTGATCGCTGCGCGTGTCATCATCGCGGTCATCAATTCCGCAGGCCGGCCGCGGCGCCTGCCGGACGGACTTGCGGCGCGTTTTCTTGCCAAGGCGCAAGAAGTTTCAGGCGCGCATTAGCGGTAACACTCCCTTAACCATAATGATGTCTTACTCGGTTGGTGAGGATTTTGTGCACTGCACGTCATCCTTTAACCAAAATTGCCGTGAAGAAGGCAGGTTGTAAGCGTTTGACCGGCATGGCTGCCGGCGGCATCAACCGGACATTCTTGACGGATATGCGAAGCGGGTGGGGCACAATCCTGGTCTGCAACGCGCGTTTCTGTGAATGCCGATGCGGGTTCGACCTCCCAGGAGACCGTGCGGCGTGAATGTTACCCGGTTCGAGCCGCAAAGGCCCGTGCCGGGTGTTTGGATTCGGGGACATAGGTCTATGGAACAAGTCGGTTTGGATGCCGCGCACAGTGTAACCCTCTGGGGTCTCTTCATGCAGGCCGGGTTCGTCGTGAAGCTGGTCATGCTCGGCCTGATCGCCGCGTCCGTCTGGACCTGGGGCATCGTGGTCGACAAGACGGTGAGCTACGGCAAGGCCCGTCGCCAGCTCGACAGCTTCGAGCAGGTTTTCTGGTCGGGCCAGTCGCTGGAAGAACTCTACCGCACGCTCTCCGATCGCCAGACATCGGGCATGAGCGCCATCTTCGTGGCGGCGATGCGCGAATGGAAGAAGAGCTTCGAGCGCGGCGCACGCTCGCCGATTGGTCTGCAGATGCGTATCGACCGGGCGATGGACGTCACGCTGTCGCGCGAATCCGAAACGCTGGAAGCCCGCCTCGGCTCGCTTGCCACCATCGGCTCGGCCGCACCCTTCGTCGGCCTGTTCGGTACCGTCGTCGGCATCATGACCTCGTTCCAGGCGATCGCCGGCTCCAAGCAGACGAGCCTCGCAGTCGTCGCCCCCGGTATCGCCGAAGCGCTTCTCGCCACGGCCATCGGCCTGCTTGCCGCAATTCCGGCGGTTATTGCCTACAACAAGTTCTCTGCCGATGCCGGCAAGCTGACGGCGCGCATGGAAGGTTTCGCGGACGAATTCTCCGCCATCCTCTCGCGCCAGATCGACGAGAAGCTGCAGCCGCGCGCCGCGGCGCAGTGACCGGCGTTTAGAAGAGACGGAGACGACGCCATGGGCATGTCAGTCGGAGCGAAGAATTCTGGTGGCGGACGCCGCCGTCGCGGGGGCGGCAAGCGTACCCCGATGAGCGAGATCAACGTGACGCCGTTCGTCGACGTCATGCTCGTTCTGCTCATTATCTTCATGGTGGCAGCCCCCTTGATGACGGTCGGCGTGCCGCTCGATCTGCCGAAGACGCAGGCGAAGGCGCTCAATGCCGATACGCAGCCGATCACCATTTCGGTCAAGGCCGATGGCCAGGTGTACCTGCAGGAGACCCCCATTCCGATCGACGAAGTTGCTGCCAAACTGCAGGCCGTCGCGACGACCGGCTATACGGAACGCGTTTTCGTGCGTGGTGACGGCACGGCACCTTATGGCGTGATCGCCGATGTCATGTCGCGCATCCAGGCCGGCGGCTTCACCAATATCGGTCTCGTCACCGAGCAGAAACCGGACAGGTAATCGCACGCCATGAAGGGCAGCCTTGCCACATCCTCCGCGCTCCACGCCCTGGTCCTGACCTGGGCGCTGGTTTCGCTCGGCAGTCCTGAAAGCTTCGACGTCGCCGACGTCGAGGCGCTGCCGGTCGATATCGTGTCGATCGAGGAACTGACGCAGATCCAGCAGGGCGACAAAAAAGCCGAGCTTAAGGAAAAGGCAGCGCCCGTTCCGACCAAGAAGGAAACCCCGGTCGAGAATGCGGAAAATGCCGGTGACAACGACGTCGACCTGAAGAACCTGCCGACGCCGGAGGAAAAGCCGCGCGACATCGAGACCGCCGCCGCGCCGGAAAAGGCCGAGAAGGTCGTCCAGACGTCTGACAGCAAGCCCGCCGAAGAGGTGAAGCAGGAAGAGCCTGCAAGCGAACCCTCGACGGAGGTTGCCGCCGTCGCCGAAGCCAAGCAAGAGGTGAAGCCGGACCCGAAGGCCGAGGCGACACCATCAGAGGAAAAGCCGACGGCGGACCCGGAAGCCGAGGCGCTGCCGGACAAGATTCCGCTTCCCGAGATGAAGCCGAAGCTCGAGACGAAGAAGTCCGAGACGGCGGAAAAGCCGGCCGAGAAGAAGGTAGAGACGGCCAAGGCCGAGACCGCCAAGACGCCCGACCGTAAGAAGGACGAGAAGAAGAAGCAGGAAAAAGCGTCGTCGATGAACGAAACCGAATTCAATTCGGACGAGATTTCCGCGCTTCTCAACAAGGAAAAGGCGGCCGGCGGCGGCGCCAAGCGCTCGAAGGAGCAGGCGGCGCTCGGCGGCAAAAAGACGACGGCCGGCACCAAGCTGACGATGAGCGAGATGGATGCACTGCGCGGTCAGATCCAGAACAACTGGTCGATCATTCCGGGCATGGCCGACGCGCAGGACGTGCGTATCAAGGTGACGATGCAGCTCGACCAGAATGGCGACATCATCGGCGAGCCGGAAGTGACGGCGGAGGGTGGTTCGGAAGCCGCCCGTCGTGCGCTTGCCGGCGGTGCCCGCCGCGCCATCATGAAATCGCGGCCCTTCAAGGGGCTGCCGCCCGAAAAATATGACGCCTGGAGTGAAGTTGTCGTGAACTTCGACCCCAGCCAGATGATGTAAGAACTAGGAAGGCCTAGAAAAGATGTTCAGACGCACTCTTCTCCGTTTGCTGGTCGTGCTGACCGGCCTTGCGGCGTCCCTGCCGCAGGCCTGGGCGCTTGTCGAAATCAACATCAACAAGGGCAACGTCGAACCGTTGCCGATTGCCGTGACGGATTTCGTCGCCAGCGGCGACCTCGGCCAGCGTATCTCCGATGTGATTGCGGCGGACCTGAAGCGCTCGGGCCTTTTCGCCCCCGTCAACAAGCAGGCCTTCATCGAAAAGATCTCGAACCCCGACCAGGCACCGCGCTTTGATGACTGGAAGGTCATCAATGCGCAGGCCCTCGTCACGGGTCGCGTGACGCAGGAAAGCGATGGCCGCCTGCGTGCCGAATTCCGCCTCTGGGACACCTTTGCCGGCCAGCAGCTGACGGGCCAGCAATTCTACACCCAACCGGAAAACTGGCGCCGTGTCGCCCATATCATCGCAGACGCCATTTATGAGCGCCTGACCGGTGAAAAGGGTTACTTCGATACCCGCATCGTCTATGTCGCCGAAAGCGGCCCGAAGACGGCCCGCAAGCGCCAACTCGCCATCATGGATCAGGACGGCTTCAACGCCCGCGCGCTCACCAATTCCAACGAACTGGTTCTGACGCCGCGCTTCTCGCCGAACCGCCAGGAAATCACCTACATGTCCTTCGAGGGCAACCAGCCGCGCGTCTATCTGCTCCAGCTCGAGACCGGACAGCGCGAAGTGGTCGGCAACTTCCCCGGCATGACCTTCTCGCCGCGTTTCTCGCCGGATGGTCAGAAGGTCATCATGAGCCTGCAGCAGGAAGGCAATTCCAACATCTACACGATGGACCTGCGCTCACGCACCACGACCCGTCTCACCTCGACGGCCGCCATCGACACCTCGCCCTCCTATTCGCCCGACGGGTCGCAGATCGTCTTCGAAAGCGACCGTGGCGGCAAGCCGCAGCTCTACGTGATGGGCGCCGACGGCTCCGGCCAGCGCCGCATCTCCTTCGGTGACGGTTCCTATTCCACGCCGGTCTGGTCTCCGCGCGGTGACCTCATCGCCTTCACCAAGCAGTCGGGCGGCAAGTTCTCGATCGGCGTGATGAAGACGGACGGCTCGGGCGAGCGCATCCTGACCTCGGGCTTCCACAATGAAGGCCCGACCTGGGCACCCAACGGTCGCGTGCTGATGTTCTTCCGTCAGGGCGCCGGCGCCGGCGGTCCGCAGATCTACTCGATCGACCTTTCGGGCTACAACGAGCAGCTGGTCCAGACGAAGGGCTTCGCTTCCGACCCGGCCTGGTCGCCGCTTCTCGAGTAGGCATGTGTCACATATACGGCGGGTCTGCCGCGTTCTTGCCGCAAAGTCCTGTAAATCAGGCTTCACGGCGAGACGCGGCAGACCCGTTTTCGCATGACGCCCATCCGGCGATAGCGACGAGAATTCGTGGCCGGAGCGGTGAGTAACAAAGAATGCAAGGGGCCGGGGACGGTCTTACAAGCAATCGTTAACCATAATCGTTGAGCGCGGATTAACCGACCGCGGTTACAGTCTGGCAACCCTGATTGAAAACCGCGTTTCAACGAACTTGACGCAAAAACTGATGCAAGGAGACCGGCTCATGAGCCGCATTCATTCCCCGGCCGCTGGCCGCATGCAGACCATCGCTCGCAATCCGGTGATGATCGCGCTCGTCATGACGCTGGCTCTCGCAGGCTGCGCCTCCAAGAAGAACCTGCCGAACAGCGCCGGCGATCTCGGCCTCGGTGGCGCCGGTGCGGCGACCCCGGGCTCGCAGCAGGACTTCACCGTGAATGTCGGCGACCGCATCTTCTTCGATACGGACTCCTCGTCGGTCCGTGCAGATGCCGCCGCGACGCTCGACCGTCAGGCCCAGTGGCTGCAGAAGTATCCGAACTACGCCATCACGGTCGAAGGCCACGCCGACGAACGCGGCACGCGTGAATACAACCTCGCGCTCGGCGCACGCCGCGCTGCCGCGACCCGCCAGTACCTCGTTTCGCGCGGCGTTCCGGCAAACCGCATGAAGACGATCTCCTTCGGCAAGGAAAAGCCGGTCGCCGTCTGCGACGACATTTCCTGCTGGTCGCAGAACCGCCGCGCCGTCACCGTTCTCGGTGGTGCAGGCATGTAATTCCTCACCATGAGGAACCAGCGGAAAGGCGGCCGAGAGGCCGCCTTTCTTTTTTCAACACACTTTGGCCGAACTCCGTTGCTTTTTAAGAGCATTTGGAAAACTCTTGCGCCTGCGCTTCGGCGTACAACGACACCAACAGGACGAAGATAGATGAAGAAACTTGTCGCGGCAGGCGTTTTCAGTCTCGCAGCGGTAGCAGTCATGGTCGGGCCGATCAGCGCATCGCCGCTCTCGACGCTGACAAACGGCTTCCTGCCGGCGCAGAACGAGCGTGCGGCGAAGGGCGATGTGGTTCTGGCGCAGGCCATGGACCCGCGTGTCGGTGAGCTCGAAGAGCAGATCCGCAGCCTTAATGGCCGGATCGAGGAAATGAGCTACCAGCTGCTGCAAATGCAAGAGCAGCTCCGCAAGACGCAGGAAGACAACGAATACCGCTTCCAGGATCTGGAGAGCGGCAAGGGTGGTGCCAGCGGCAAAAGCGGCGCGCTCGACAAACCGGTGAATGGCGGCTCGGCCGACCAACAGACCGCAACGAACCAGGTGCCGGCGGATGATACCGCCGGGACCGACACCCAGAGCGCTGCTTCCGATGCGGGCACCGGCGCACAGCCGCAGGAGCTGGGGTCGATCCGTTTTGATGAAAACGGCAACCCGATCGGTGCAGCCGCCAATCCGGACCTCGACAACCAGAGTGCTTCACTCGGCAATGACAACAATCTTCCGGGTGTGGATGGTGGCGGCAACCTTCCGGCGGCTTCGCAGTCATCGACGGCCTCGCTCGACAATCCCGATGATCTCTACAATGTCGCCTATGGCCATGTGCTGACCGGCGATTACCAGATGGCCGAGCGCGAATTCCGCGACTATCTCGATATCTTCCCGAAGGGCGAGAAGGCGGCGGATGCCAATTTCTGGCTCGGCGAGGCCCAGTATTCCCAGGGCAATTTCAATGACGCGGCCAAGACGTTCCTGAATGCGCACCAGACCTTCAGCAAGTCGAAGAAGGCGCCGGAAATGCTTCTGAAGCTCGGCATGTCGCTTGCTGCCCTCGACAACCGCGAAACCGCCTGCGCGACGCTGCGCGAAGTCGGCAAGCGCTATCCGAATGCCTCCAAGGCCGTGAAGAGCAAGGTCACGTCCGAACAGAGCCGCCTGTCCTGCTGAGTGCGGGCGAATCCGAGGCCGTGGCCCGGACGGATACTTCCGTCGTCGAGGCAACCGGCCGTTTCCTGGAAAGTTTCAAGCGCCCGGCGCGCCTGCTGATCGCCATTTCCGGCGGCAGCGACTCGACCGGACTGCTCGTGGCGCTGGCCACGCTTTGCGCCACCGGGCGCTATCCCGGTATCACCCTTTGCGCCTGTACCATCGACCACGCGCTGCGCCCCGGTTCCGCCGAAGAGGCCAAGGCGGTCGCAGCACTCTGCGCCCGATTCGGCATTTGTCACACCATCCGCCGATGGGATGGCGACAAGCCTGCAACTGCCCTTCAGGCGGCAGCCCGCGCCAGGCGGTACGAATTGCTTGCCGAGGCTGCCGTCGCGGCAGGTGCCGACGCCATCCTTTCGGCCCACACGCGTGACGACCAGAACGAGACGGTGGCGATGCGCGCCGAGCGTTCGACCGGCGGCGTCGGGCTTTCGGGCATGGCAGACGCCGTTCTGTTGCAGGGTTCGGTGTGGTTGTTGCGGCCATTCCTCGCGGTGGGCCGGGCGTCCGTCCGGGCCTTTCTCTCCGAACGAGGCGAGACGTGGCTTGAAGACCCCAGCAATGCGAACATCCGCTTCGAGCGTGTCCGTATCCGACAGCGTGCGAGCGTGAACAAGCAGGGCCATGGCGTCGGCGACAGGCTGGCGCTTTCGAAAGAGGCTGCCGACTTCCTGATCCGGAATGCGCGTATGGAGAACGGCGCCTTCACGCTGGTGCCGACGGCGATGGACGCCGTTCTCGCCGGGGCCGCTGCATGGCGGGGGCTTCTCATGCTCGGGGCGACCGCAGGTGGCCGGGTTCATGCGCTCGAAACCACGTCGGCCGAGCGTTTGCATCTGTTTCTCGCCAGCGGCACACTGTCGCGGCTGACCGCCGGTCGCGTGGTTTTCGACCGGCGGCGCGAGGGGTTGTTTCTCTACCGGGAGTGCCGCGGGATCGAGCGTCTCGTGGTGCCGGCGAGGGAGGTCGCAGTCTGGGACGGGCGCTACCGCGTGACCAACGGCAGCAGCCGGCCGATCGTGATCGGCGCGCTCGGCACCCACGCGGATACGGATGCGCTGGAGTTGCGCGGACCCGTTCTGCGCGCCCGCAAGGCCATGCCGTGCCTGAAATTCGAGGACGGCGCGGCGGTGAGTGGCGATGCGGTCTCTCTCGACGCCATCATTGCGCCATACGCAAGGTTTCTTCCCCGTTTCGATCTGCCGCTTGCCGATGCGCTCGCCCACATTCTAGGGAAGCCGGCTTTTTCGTCCCCGCCGAACGAATGAAGGCGCGGGCCTGCGCGTTGTGCTAGAATTGCGTCTGAGATCGATGAGGGGGGACCGAAGACAACCCTTCTCGTTGACGATAGCGTGAGAAATGCCCGCTGTCCGTGCGCTTTGCCTTGGCAAGGCCGCATGGCAACCCTATGTTAGGCGCAAAGAAGCGGCCGGGAGAGCCCGGCCGGGAAAGTACCTGGAACGCTCGATGAATCCCAATTTTCGCAACTTCGCACTCTGGGCGATCATCGCCCTCCTGCTGATCGCGCTGTTCAGCATGTTCCAGACGAGCCCGGCACAGACCGGCTCGCGGGAAATCCCTTATTCGCAGTTCCTCAAGGAAGTGGACTCGAGCCGGGTGAAGGAAGTGGTGATCACCGGGGAGAAGATCGTCGGCAGCTATGTCGAGACCGGTGCGACCTTCCAGACCTATGCGCCGGCCGGTGACAATTCGCTTGTTCAGCGCCTCGAGGCTAAGAACGTCGTTGTCAGCGCGCGTCCGGAAACGGATGGTTCCTCCGGCTTCCTCAGCTATATCGGCACGCTCCTGCCCATGCTCCTGATCCTCGGCGTCTGGCTGTTCTTCATGCGCCAGATGCAGGGCGGTTCGCGCGGTGCCATGGGTTTTGGAAAGTCCAAGGCCAAGCTTCTCACCGAAGCACACGGCCGCGTCACCTTCGCCGACGTAGCCGGCGTCGATGAGGCCAAGCAGGATCTGGAAGAAATTGTCGAGTTCCTGCGCGATCCGCAGAAATTCCAGCGCCTCGGTGGCCGTATTCCGCGCGGCGTGCTGCTCGTCGGCCCGCCCGGTACCGGTAAGACGCTGCTGGCGCGCTCCGTCGCGGGCGAAGCGAACGTGCCGTTCTTCACTATCTCGGGTTCGGACTTCGTCGAAATGTTCGTCGGTGTCGGTGCCAGCCGCGTGCGCGACATGTTCGAGCAGGCCAAGAAGAATGCGCCCTGCATCATCTTCATCGACGAAATCGATGCCGTCGGTCGTCACCGTGGCGCAGGTCTCGGCGGCGGCAATGACGAGCGCGAACAGACGCTGAACCAGTTGCTCGTCGAGATGGACGGTTTCGAGGCCAATGAAGGCATCATCCTGATCGCCGCGACCAACCGCCCCGACGTTCTCGACCCGGCGCTGCTGCGTCCGGGCCGCTTCGACCGTCAGGTCGTCGTGCCGAACCCCGACATCGTCGGCCGCGAGCGCATCCTCAAGGTCCATGTCCGCAACGTGCCGCTGGCACCGAATGTCGACCTCAAGGTTCTGGCTCGCGGTACGCCCGGTTTCTCCGGCGCCGATCTCATGAACCTCGTCAACGAGGCTGCCCTGATGGCCGCGCGCCGCAACAAGCGCCTCGTCACCATGCAGGAATTCGAGGACGCCAAGGACAAGATCATGATGGGCGCCGAGCGCCGTTCCTCGGCCATGACCGAGGCGGAAAAGAAGCTCACCGCCTATCACGAAGCAGGCCACGCCATCGTCGCGCTGAAAGTTCCGCTTGCCGATCCCCTGCACAAGGCGACGATTATTCCGCGTGGCCGTGCGCTCGGCATGGTCATGCAGCTTCCCGAGGGTGACCGCTACTCGATGAGCTACAAGTGGATGGTCTCGCGCCTCGCCATCATGATGGGTGGCCGTGTCGCCGAAGAGATCACCTTCGGCAAGGACAACATCACCTCGGGCGCCTCCTCGGATATCGAGCAGGCGACGAAGCTTGCCCGTGCCATGGTGACCCAGTGGGGCTTCTCCGACCAGCTTGGCCAGGTCGCTTATGGCGAAAACCAGCAGGAGGTCTTCCTCGGTCATTCGGTGGCGCAGCAGAAGAACGTCTCGGAAGCCACTGCTCAGAAGATCGACAACGAGATCCGCCGTCTGATCGACGAAGCCTATTCCGAAGCCAAGCGCATCATCACCGAGCAGAACCATGAATTCGTGGCGCTCGCTGAAGGCCTGCTCGAATACGAAACGCTGACGGGCGACGAGATCAAGGCGCTCATCCGCGGTGAAAAGCCGGCGCGCGACCTGGGCGATGACACGCCGCCGAGCCGTGGCTCGGCCGTTCCGAAGGCCGGCCACAAAAAGGGCGGCGAGGCAGAAGGCGGTCTTGAACCGCAGCCGCAGTAAGATCCAGCGAAAGCTATGAGAAAGTACGGTCGGGACATTGTTCCCGGCCGTTTTCTTTCGGTAACGGCCTGTAATCATTCCTGATCTGCGGGCTGATGCTATTTCCCGGCTTTTGTGGCAAAGAAACGACATGGTCGTGCCGCGCCTTAAGGTTAAAACAGGGTTACGGATTTAAACTATTCCGCCTGTTCGCGGCTTGATGTATGACGCCGCCGGGCTTGGTGAGTAAAAACTCCCGAGCTGAGCGCATCAGAGAATGCCGCCAGAGCTGGCGATTTCAGGAGCACATATGAAACGTCGTTATTTCGGCACGGATGGTATCCGGGGACAGTCCAATACTTTTCCCATGACGCCGGACCTCGCCATGCGCGTCGGCATTGCGGTCGGCACCATCTTCCGTCGTGGTGCGCATCGCCACCGGGTCGTTATCGGCAAGGATACGCGGCTTTCCGGCTACATGCTGGAAAATGCCATGGTTGCCGGCTTCACCGCGGCGGGTATCGACGCCTTCGTTCTCGGCCCGATCCCGACGCCGGCCGTCGCCATGCTGACGCGCTCGCTGCGTGCCGATATCGGCGTGATGATCTCGGCCTCGCACAATCCGTTCTACGACAACGGCATCAAGCTTTTCGGCCCCGATGGCTACAAGCTCTCCGACGAGATTGAGATGGAGATCGAGGAGCTGCTTGAAAAGGACCTGATGGCCCAGCTGGCCAAGTCCGCGGAAATCGGCCGGGCCAAGCGTATCGATGGTGTGCACGACCGCTATATCGAGCATGCCAAGCGCACGCTGCCGCGCGATGTCACACTGCAGGGCCTGCGCGTCGCCATCGACTGCGCCAACGGTGCGGCCTATCGGGTGGCTCCGGCTGCGCTTTGGGAACTCGGCGCCGATGTCGTGACGATCGGCAACGAACCTGACGGCCTCAACATCAATCTCGAATGCGGCTCGACCCATCCCGAAACGCTGCTGCGCAAGGTCCACGAAGTGCGCGCCGATATCGGCATTGCGCTGGATGGCGATGCGGATCGCGTCCAGATCATCGACGAGACCGGCAAGACCATCGACGGCGACCAGCTGATGGCGGTGATTGCAGAAAGCTGGGCTGCGGACGGCATCCTGCGCGGCAACGGCCTTGTCGCAACCGTCATGTCCAATCTCGGTCTGGAGCGGTTCCTCACCGACAAGGGCCTGGGTCTCGAGCGCACCAAGGTCGGCGACCGCTATGTCGTTGAGCACATGCGCAACCACGACTACAATGTCGGCGGCGAACAGTCCGGCCATATCGTCCTGTCGGATTTCGGCACGACGGGCGACGGGCTCGTCGCGGCGCTGCAGGTGCTCGCCTGCGTCAAGCGCAGCGGCAAGTCTGTGAGCGAGGTTTGCAACCGGTTCGAGCCGGTGCCGCAGGTGCTGAAGAACGTCCGCATCAAGGCCGGCAAGCCGCTGGAAGACGCAAGCGTACGCCAGGCGATCGCCGACGCGGAAAGCGAACTGGCCAAGAACGGCCGTCTGCTGATCCGTCCTTCCGGCACGGAGCCGCTGATCCGCGTCATGGCCGAAGGTGATGATCGCGGCCAGGTGGAGCGCATAGTGGACGAACTGGTCGGTGTCATCGGATCGGTGCGCAGCGCCGCCTGATCCTGACATTCTTTGCTGTTTCAAAAAGCCGGGGCTTCGCTCCGGCTTTTTCTTTGTGCAGTAAGTAGGTCTTGAAGCTTTGGTGTCGTCGGTGTGCGTTTTATTTAAAATTTACCGAGTGTGTGAACGCTTGTTAACAAATAAGGTAAATCTTTGTAGTTAATCGCCCCTTAACCTTTCCTCTCCATTATCCATCCCTGATCGAGGGACTTGGGGACCGGCGCACCGGCCGCGCCAAGTTGAAGCCTATTGGAGCAAGGCCATGAGGAAAGTTTTGAGTGGCGTCGTAGCCGTCCTGCTGACAGGCACGTCCGGTTATGCGGCCGACATCTACCAGCCGGAAGTCATTGAGGCGCCGGTTCAGCAAACCATCGTGGAGACGGGCGGCTGGTACCTGCGCGGCGACATGGGCTGGTCCTACAACAAGATCCGCGGCGCGAAGTATTTCCAGGGTTCGAACGGCAATGTCCGTGAATTCGACTCGGCGACGCTGAAGAGCGGCTTCACGCTCGGCGGCGGCGTCGGCTACCAGATCAATGATCACTTCCGTACGGACGTGACGCTCGACTACATGTTCAAGTCGAATTTCCGTGGCTCGACGTCTGGCGGCTGCGGCGTGGCGGTCAGCTGCACATCCACCGACGTTGCGTCCCTGACGGCCCTTAGCCTGCTCGCCAACGCCTATGTCGACATCGGCCACTACGGTGCTTTCACGCCTTATGTCGGTGCCGGTATCGGCGGCACCTATGTGCGCTGGAACGACCTCAACAACACGTCGTGCGAAGATGGCGATCCGACGAACTGCGACCCGACCTTCGTGCACCGCGGCAAGAAGAGCTGGCGCTTTACCTACGCCCTCATGGCCGGCGCTTCGATCGACATGACCTGCAACCTGAAGGCCGATGTCGGCTACCGCTTCCGCCATGTCACCAAGGGCGGCATGTTCGGCTACAACGCGGGCGGCGGCCCGGGCTACGACAAGGGCTTCTACAGCCATGAAGCCCGCGCGGGTCTGCGCTACTCCTTCAACGGTTGCGACCAGCAGGCTTACATCCCGCCGGCAGAAATCCCGATCGAGCAGCCGGTCTACAAATAATCCCGTATCCCGGGACTGATATTCAGGGCCGCCCTTTGGGCGGCCCTTTGCGTTCCAGCCGTCCCGCATCCGTCGTCGTGGCCGCAGGGACTTAACCGTTTTTTCACCCCTTAACAGTTATGGTTAATCAACGGTATAGGCAGCTACGTCCTCGTTTGCGCCCGCGCCGAAAGCAACCGCCGGCAGGTCCGGGTTTCAGGGGAACGAAGCTATGTTTCGACGTATCGCACCGCTTGGTTTCGCCATTTTTGCCGGCCTCGTCGCGACCGGCGCCATGGCGAGTGACCTCGACATCATTAACGCGCCGGAGATCGATGTGTCCGGCAGCGCGGTTGCCGAGGGCTGGTATCTGCGTGGCGACCTCGGCTATTCGGGCTGGATGAAGGGCGGCAAGCCGCAATACACGGTCTATCAGCCGGGCGGCACGGTCTTCTCGAACGAAAGCTTCGACAGCGCGCGCTTCTCCAAGCCGATGTCCTACGGTGTCGGCATGGGCTACCAGTTCAACAACTTCCTGCGCACCGACCTGACGACCGATTTCTTCAATGGCAGCCTCAGCGGTGGATCGAATGTCAACCTGCCCTGCAGCGACGATGAGCCGGCGGGGACGAGCTGCGGCTTTGGCCACAAGGGCGACTACAACGCTGTCAACGTCCTGGCCAACGGATATCTCGATCTCGGCACCTATGCCGGCATCACGCCCTATATCGGCGCGGGTGCGGGGGTAACCTACCTTCGCTGGAATAACATGAACCAGAAGCCGTTCTGCGAAGACGGCACGGCCAGCTGCTCGGGCAGGGTCTATGCAAACGAGCGTCTCAGCGGCGAGGACAGCTGGCGTTTCACCTACGCCCTCATGGCGGGTGCATCCGTGGATTTGACGAACCGCATCAAGCTCGACCTCGGCTATCGCTATTCCGATACGGCTGGCGGCAAGATGTACAAGTACGGCGCCACCGAAGCGGGTTGGGGCGGTGCGGGCACGAAGGGCCGCGACGACGGTTTCCAGAAGCACGAGATCCGCGCCGGTATCCGCGTCACCACCTGGTAGGCCATTTCTCATCGACCTTTTCAACGGCGCGCCGGACAACCGGCGCGCCGTTTCCATTGCGCCGGATTATTCTTCGTTCGCGACATATTCCTCTTGACGAAAGCAGGTCTGTTCCATATTCACGGCGGCGGGACACCCTTCCCCAACGAAGGGCTATCTATCTGGAAGGATAGCGATCATGACGAAGACCGTCACACCGCCGGACGTGCGTCCGAACAATACCCATTTTTCTTCTGGCCCGTGCTCGAAGCGCCCCAACTGGTCGCTCGAAGCGCTTTCCGATGCACCGCTCGGTCGTTCGCACCGCGCCAAGATCGGCAAGACCAAGCTCAAGCAGGCCATCGACCTTACCCGTGAAGTCCTCGAAGTCCCGGCGGATTACCGCATAGGCATCGTGCCCGCTTCGGATACCGGCGCCGTCGAAATGGCGCTGTGGTCGCTGCTCGGCCCGCGCGGCGTCGATATGGTTGCCTGGGAAAGCTTCGGTTCGGGCTGGGTTTCCGACGTCGTCAAGGAGCTGAAGCTTCCCGACACGCGCAAGATCACGGCCGACTACGGCCTGCTGCCCGACCTTTCCACGATCGATTTCGACCGTGACGTGGTCTTCACCTGGAACGGCACGACCTCCGGCGTGCGCGTTGCCAATGCCGACTTCATCCCGGCCGACCGCAAGGGCCTGACGATCTGCGACGCGACCTCGGCCGCTTTCGCGCAGAACCTCGATTTCGCCAAGCTCGATGTCGTCACCTTCTCCTGGCAGAAGGTTCTCGGCGGCGAGGGCGCGCATGGTGTCATCATCCTGTCGCCGCGTGCCGTCGAGCGTCTGGAAAGCTATACGCCGGCCTGGCCGATGCCGAAGATTTTCCGCATGACCAAGGGCGGTAAGATCATCGAGGGCATCTTCCAGGGCGAGACGATCAACACGCCCTCCATGCTCTGCGTCGAGGATTACATCGATGCGCTGCTCTGGGCCAAGGAAGTCGGCGGCCTTAAGGGCCTGATGGCCCGCGCCGACGCCAATGCCAAGGTCATCTTCGATTTCGTCGAGAAGAACGACTGGATCGCCAACCTTGCCAAGGACCCGGCGACCCGCTCGAACACCTCGGTGTGCCTGACGATTGCCGATAAGGACGTGCTGGCGCTCGACGCCGATGCACAGGCAGCTTTCGCCAAGGGCCTCGTGTCCCTTCTCGACAAGCAGGGTGTCGCCTATGACATCGGTGCCTACCGCGATGCCCCCTCGGGCCTGCGCATCTGGGCCGGTGCCACCATCGACACTGCCGACCTCGAGGCATTGATGCCCTGGATGATCTGGGCCTTCGAGACCCAGAAGGCGGCGCTTTCCAAGGCTGCGGCCTGATTTTTTCGCGACCGGCTTCGTCCCATGGGCGAAGCCACCTTTATCTCATCTCCCTAGACCGATTTAAGGAGGCCTCTCATGGCACCTCGCGTACTCGTATCTGACGAACTGTCGGAAACCGCCGTCCAGATTTTCCGCGATCGCGGCGTCGAAGTCGATTTCCAGCCGAAGCTCGGCAAGGACAAGGAAAAGCTCGCCGAGATCATCGGTAACTATGACGGTCTCGCCATCCGCTCGGCCACCAAGGCGACGGAAAAGCTGATCGCCGCCGCGACCAATCTGAAGGTCATCGGCCGCGCCGGCATCGGCGTCGACAATGTCGATATTCCGGCCGCCTCGCGCCGCGGCATCATCGTCATGAACACGCCCTTCGGCAACTCGATCACCACGGCAGAACACGCCATCGCGCTGATGTTCGCCGTCGCTCGCCAGCTGCCCGCGGCTGACACCTCCACGCAGGCCGGCAAGTGGGAAAAGTCGAAGTTCATGGGTGTCGAAATCACCGGCAAGGCGCTCGGCGTCATCGGTGCCGGTAACATCGGCGGCATCGTTTGCCGCAAGGCCATCGGCCTCGGCATGCATGTCATCGCCTACGATCCCTTCCTCTCGGCCGAACGTGCCCGGGAAATGGGCGTCGAGAAGGTGGAACTGGATGACCTGCTCGCCCGTGCCGATTTCATCACGCTGCATGTGCCGATGACGGACAAGACCCGCGGCATCCTGAACAAGGAAGCCCTCGCCAAGACCAAGAAGGGCGTTCGCATCATCAACTGCGCCCGCGGTGGCCTGGTCGATGAAGCAGCGCTTGCCGAAGCCATCAAGTCCGGCCATGTCGCCGGTGCCGGTTTCGACGTGTTCGAAGTCGAGCCCGCGACCGAAAGCCCGCTCTTCGGCCTGGAAAACGTCGTCTGCACGCCGCATCTCGGCGCCTCGACCACGGAAGCGCAGGAAAACGTCGCCCTGCAGGTCGCCGAGCAGATGTCGGACTATCTCGTCAAGGGTGCCGTCTCGAACGCCATCAACATGCCGTCGATCACCGCCGAGGAAGCGCCGATCCTGAAACCCTTCATCCGCCTTGCGGACGTGCTCGGTGCCTTCGTCGGTCAGGTCACGGAAAGCGCGATCAAGGAAATCGAAATCCTTTATGACGGCGCGACCGCCTCGATGAATACCAAGGCGCTGACCAGCGCGGTTCTCGCCGGCCTCATCCGCCCGCAGGTCGCCGACGTCAACATGGTCTCGGCTCCGGTCATGATCAAGGAAAAGGGCGTCATCCTCTCGGAAGTGAAGCGTGACAAGTCGGGCGTCTTCGACGGCTATATCCGTCTTACTGTCAAGACCGAGAACCAGACCCGCTCGATCGCCGGCACGGTCTTCTCCGACGGCAAGCCGCGCTTCATCCAGATCAAGGGCATCAACCTCGATGCCGACGTGGGCAACCACATGGTCTACATCACCAACACCGACGTCCCCGGCATGATCGGCTTCATCGGCACGACGCTCGGCGAAGCCGGCGTGAACATTGCGAACTTCCAGCTTGGCCGCGACAAGCAGGGCGGCGATGCCATCGCGCTGCTCTATGTCGATGCCGCTGTCTCGGAAGACGTGCTGAACAAGCTGCGCGCCAACCCGGCGATCCGACAGATCAAGCCGCTGGTCTTCAACGTCGACTGATCTTCGTCCTCCCAAGACGAGTATAGGAAAGGCCCGCCGGATTGTTCCGGCGGGCCTTTTCGGTTTGCGGCGGAAGTTTTTAAGATCAGGCCGCGCGGCGCATCTGGCCGCTGCCGTGACCGGCGAGCTGGAAGTGCGCGATGCGGCTGGCGAGCTGACCGCTTTCCTGGGCCAGCGTCTGGCTGGCGGCCGAGGTCTCTTCCACCATGGCGGCGTTCTGCTGGGTCATCTGGTCCATCTGGTTGACGGCCGTGTTGATTTCCCGGAGGCCGACGGCCTGCTCCTGCGCGGCGGTGGCAATCGAGACGATGCGATCGTTGATCTCGTTGACGCGGCGTTCGATATCGCCAAGCGACGTGCCGGTCTCCTCGACCAGCGAGACACCGGCGGAGACTTCGGTCGACGAGGCATTGATCAGCGTCTTGATTTCCTTGGCCGCATTGGCGGAGCGCTGGGCAAGCTCGCGCACTTCCTGGGCGACGACGGCAAAGCCCTTGCCGGCTTCACCGGCACGCGCCGCTTCCACGCCGGCATTCAGCGCCAGCAGGTTGGTCTGGAAGGCGATGTCGTCGATCACGCCAATGATCTCGCCGATCTTCGAGGACGAACTTTCGATGCGGCCCATCGCGTCGATGGCATTGCGTACCACTTCGCTCGACTTTGCAGCACCCGCACGGGCATCGGAGACCATGCGCTTTGCTTCCTCGGCGCGGGTGGTGGAGTTCTGCACGGCGGCGGTGATCTCGTCGAGGGCGGCGGCGGTTTCCTCCAGCGAGGCCGCCTGCTGTTCGGTGCGCTGCGAGAGGTCGTTCGCCGCGCGGCTGATCTCGCCGGCGCTGCCGTTGACGACGGCAGTGGATTCGGCAATCGCCGCGATGGTGGATTTCAGCGACGCGACGGCGCCGTTGAAGTCACGACGCAGCTTCTCATATTCGGCGCCGAGTTCCGGCACGGAGACGGTGAGGTCGCCCTGGGCGAGGCGCTCCAGTGCGGAACCGATCGTATCGACGACACGTGACTGGCCACGGGCGACGGAGGCCTGGCGCTCTTCGTTGGCGCTGCGCTCGTCGTCGAGAATACCCTGCTGCTCACGTTGGCGGATTTCCAGCGCATTGCGCTCGATGACCGAGTTGCGCAGGAGAACGAGGGCATCGGCCATGTTGCCGATTTCGTCCTTGCGATCCGTATCCGGCACGGTGGACTGCGTCTCGTTGCGCGAGACTTCGAGCATCACGTCCTTCAGGCGGTTGATCGGGCGGCTGATGGAGCGGCCGATGAGGAGGGCGGCAGCCAGCGTCGCGATACCGGCAATCAGCGTGATGACGATCGTCGTCGCCATGGAAGTGTAGTACTGCGCGGCGAGGTCATCGGCATAAACGCCTGTGCCGACGCCCCAGCCCCAGGGCTTGAAACCCTGGATATAGGAGAATTTTTCGACCGGCTCGCTCTGGCCAGGCTTGTCCCAGACATAGTCGACGAAGCCGTTGCCGGGGGTCTGGGCGAGGGCGATGAGCTCGACGTTGAACGCCTTGCCATTGGGATCCTTGAGGCCGCGCACATCCGTGCCGATCAGCTTGGCGTTCAGGGGATGGGCAATCATCATGCCGTCGAAGCCGTTGATGAAGAAGTAGCCGCCTTCACCGAAGCGCATGGCCATCACGTCGGCGATCGCGCGCGTCTTGGCTTCCTCGATGGGCAGCGCGCCCTCATTGGCGAGCTTCTCGTAGGACGCGATGACGGAAATGGCGGATTCCGTGACGTTGCGCAGCATCTGGCGGCGCTCGGCATTCACCTCCTCGTTTGCGACCTGCGTCTTGTAGATCATGGCAGCCGCCATGAAGACGAGCGCCATGGCGGTAAGGAGATAGATGCGGGTGGAAATGCGGATGTTTTTCACGGCTTGAACCTGAAGAGAGCAATGGTGCGCGAACTGCACCATTAAAAATCTAAACAAAGTTTAAGGAGCCGCCTCAGTTTTAGGGAGAAAACCTTTGGAATATAGGGATTTACCTATGATTTCTATGGGTTTTTAGGCCTTTTTCTCCTTCGGGCGCCCCCATTCGGCAATCGCGATGCCGCCGAGCACCAGAAGGAGGGCGACGAAGTGGAAGGGGCGAATGGTCTCGCCGATAAGGAGCACGGAGAGGAGTGTGCCGAACACCGGAATGGCGTTGATGAACAGGCCGGCCCGGTTTGCGCCGATCATCTCGACGCCGCGTACATAGAGAACTTGCGAGAGGAGGGAGGGAAAGATGCCGGCATAGAGCACGATGGCCCAGCCGGTCGCATCCGGGAAGATCGCGACATCGCGGGACACCTCCCAGAAGAGGAGCGGTATGGCGCTGAGGAGTGCGCCCAGGGCAGGCGCGGCGATGAAGCTCTGCCAGTGCAGGTTCGGTTTCCAGCGTAGCGAGACCGTATAGGCGGCATAGACGATGCAGGCGACCAGCATCAACGCGTCGCCGAAATTGAACTCGAGTTCGGCAAGCGCCGAGAATTCGCCATGAGCGGCTGTTATCAGCACACCGACGAGCGTTACCGTGAAGCCGATGACCTGCGCGATGGATGCCTGGATGCGGAAGAGCAGGAAGTTGAAGACGAAGATCAGCATGGGAATGCCGGCCTGCTCGATGACGGCATTGATGGCGCTGGTGTGGCCGAGCGCGGTATAGAGGAGGGCGTTGAAGGCCGTGAAGCCGAAGACGCCGTAGAGCAGCAGTTGAAGCCAATGCTTGCGGATGACCGGCCAGTCGCGTTTCACCTGTGGCATCATGAAGGCGAGGATGATGAGAAGCGCGACGACCCAACGGAAGGTCGTCAGCACCATCGGGCTCACATGACCGACCGCGAGCTTGCCCGCAACCGAGTTTCCGCCCCAGAAGAGTGACGTGATGCACAGGTATAAATAGGCTCTGGTGGTCAAGGCGGCAGGATCCGGATGGTGAAAAGGGCGGGCAGGACGCACCGGCAGGTGGTCGACGTAACGTGAAAAAGCGCTTGGTGTCATTCAAAAAGCGGATGTGGGCCGTCATAACAGGGTCGCATTCCCAAAGACAACACAGTATAGATGCGCGGGTTTGTGTCAGGCGCACGCGTATGCATGCGTAAACGGTAGCGCGTTCGCGCGCGAAAACGGGATAGGTGAAATGGCGAGTGTCGTAGTTGTCGGTTCTCAATGGGGTGACGAAGGCAAGGGCAAGATTGTCGACTGGCTTTCGGAACGGGCCGAGGTAATCGTTCGCTACCAGGGCGGCCACAATGCCGGCCATACGCTCGTCATCAACGGCGTGAGCTACAAGCTTGCCTTGCTGCCGTCCGGCCTCGTGCGCGGCAAGCTCAGCGTCATCGGCAACGGCGTGGTCGTTGATCCCCACCATTTCGTTGCGGAAGTCGAAAAGCTGCGTGCACAGGGCGTGGCCGTCACGCCCGAAGTGCTGCGGATCGCCGATAACGCGCCGCTCATCCTGTCCCTGCACCGCGACCTCGACGCGCTGCGCGAAGACGCGGCGTCGGCCACCGGCACCAAGATCGGCACCACCCGCCGCGGCATCGGCCCGGCCTATGAGGACAAGGTCGGCCGTCGCGCCATCCGCGTGATCGACCTTGCCGAGCCCGAGACGCTGCGCCCGAAGATCGAGCGCCTGCTGACGCACCACAACGCGCTGCGCCGCGGCATGGGCCTTGCCGAAATCTCCGTCGAGTCGATCGAAGAGGAGCTGACCTCGGTCGCCGGCCACATCCTGCCCTATATCGACCGGGTCTGGGATCTGCTCGACAAGCAGCGCCGCTCGGGCGCGCGTATCCTGTTCGAAGGCGCGCAGGGTGCGCTGCTCGACAACGACCACGGCACCTATCCCTTCGTGACGTCGTCCAACACGGTTGCCGGCCAGGCCGCCGCCGGTTCGGGCCTCGGCCCGACGGCGATCAACTACGTGCTCGGCATTACCAAGGCCTACACGACCCGCGTCGGCGAAGGCCCGTTCCCCTGCGAGCTGGATGACGAGATCGGCAAACATCTGGCGACCGTCGGCCGCGAAGTCGGTGTCAACACCGGCCGCCCGCGCCGTTGCGGCTGGTTTGATGCGGTTCTGGTGCGCCAGACGGTCAAGACCAACGGCATCACAGGCATCGCGCTCACCAAGCTCGACGTTCTCGATGGTCTCGACGAGCTGAAGATCTGCGTCGGCTACAAGCTCGACGGCAAGGAGATCGACTACCTGCCGGCCAGCCAGACCCAGCAGGCCCGCGTCGAGCCTGTTTACATCACGCTCGAAGGCTGGAAGGAATCGACGGTCGGCGCACGCAGCTGGGCGGATCTGCCGGCCCAGGCGATCAAATATGTCCGTCAGGTCGAAGAGCTGATCGGCGCGCCGGTCGCCCTGCTTTCGACCAGCCCGGAGCGGGACGACACCATACTTGTGACGGACCCGTTTGAGGATTAATCTCAAGCCTAGCACCAGTTCCGTGACGTATTCCAATGGGATAGCGTGCGGACACCACGGAAAGTTCTGATGGCGGATTTTGTAGCAGTCATTCGAAGGGCCGTTGATGGCCTCTCGGACAACAATGCCGAGATGCGGCTGAAGGTTTACGAGAAGGCTCGCGGCGCTGTCCGCCGGCAACTCGAATCCATGAACCCGCGCCCTTCCGATGACCTCGTGAAGCGCCAGCTCGACAAGCTCGAGACGGCGATCAGCGATGTCGAAGGCGAGCACGCCGAGGCGCTGCCCGCCGACGATCTTGCGCCGGAAACCGTTCAGGATCCCGTTGTCGAGGCCGCAGAGCCGGAACCCGTGGAAGCGGTGGTGGAAGAGCCCGCCGCCGTCGAAGAGCCTGAAGAGCAGCCCGTCGAAGCGGCACCTGTCGCAGAGGTCGTCGAAGAGCCGGCCGCGCAGGTGCCATACGAAGCCGAGCCGGAGCAGCCTGAAGAAGAAAACAGGGTGGAAGAGCCCCCGGTTGAACAGCCGGTGGTCGAAACCGTTGCGGTCCAGGAGCAGGTTCCTGAGCCTGAGCCTGAGCCTGAGTCCGAACAGGAACCGGAGCCGGTCGTGGAGACCGGGGCGGAAGAGTCTGTTGTCGAGGAGCCTGAACAGCAGCCGGCCGTTGTCGAGGCACATGTCGAGCCTTCCTGGCAGGTCGAGGCCGAGCCGGCGGGCGACTACGTTCCTTCCTGGCAGGAACCGGAACCGCAGAACGATGCGCAGCCCGTCGAGGCTGCCGCGGTCGTGGAGCCGGTCGCCGAAGCCTATCCGGTGCATGACGAGCAGCTGCCGGATGCCGCCCCCGTCGCGGATGCCCGCATGCCCGCCGCAGAGGCGCAGTGGGACTGGAGCGATGTCGCCCCGGTCACCACGCCGGCCGACAAGCAGGAACCTGCCGCCGGCACCGATCCGATGGCATGGGAATGGCCCGAGGAGAAGGCGGCACAAGCCGAAGAGCCCAAGCAGGCACAGCCCGCGCAGAAGAACGAATGGGGCGACCTCGACGATCTCATCGGCTTTACCCCGACGGCCGGCGCTGCCGCTGCCGCGACGGCCTCGTCGATGGAACAGGCTGGTCTCGCGGATGCCGTAACCAAGACGCCTGCCGTCGAAGCCCGCACGCCGCAGCGCTCCTTCCGGGCCGAGCCACGCAAATCGCGTGTCAATTACGGCGCCATCGCCGCGCTGATCGGCGTTATCGCCATCGCGGGCGGCGCAGGCGCCGGTTACTGGTTCAATCGTGATGCGGTGAATGGCTGGGTCAACGAGCGTATCGTCTCCCTGACAGCATCGTCGCCGGACACGACGGAAACACCTGACGCCACGCCTGAAACCGCCGAGGGTGGCCGCAACCCGCCGGCCGCCACGACGACCACGGACACGGCTGCCACTGACACGCAGACCGACGGTGCCGCGACCAAGCCGGCAACCGAGGTGGCCTCGGCTGACCAGAGCAGCGGCAAGTTCACCCAGCGCCTCCTGACGGACGGCACGGAAGTCGATGAAGGCCCCGCGGCGGCCCCTGAAGGGGTTTCTACCGAAGAGGGCAAGTCGGTCGCCGCCCAGACGCCGGAAACGGCGGAGGCAACAACCGAAACCGGTACCGGCACGACCGCCGCCGGTACGACCGATGGAGCGACGCCGGCCACCGGCACCGATGGCACGACGCAGACCCCCGTGACGCCGACCGATACGGGCACGGCGACGACAACCGACACGCAGACGCCTGCCGCCACTGGCGAGCAGCCGGCCGCGATCGGCGTAACGCAGAAGATGTTCCTCTATGAGGAGCGCCTGGGCCAGACGGCGCCGACGGCAATCGAAGGCACGGTCGCCTGGTCCACAGCCGAGGAATCTCCGGGCGGCGATGCCAAGCCGGAACCGGTGGTGCGGGCTCAGGTCAACGTGCCCTCCAAGGGCCTGACCGCACTCATCACGTTCCGACGGAACGCCGACAAGTCCCTGCCGGCAAGCCATATCGTCGAACTGGTCTTCTCGCTGCCGGAGAGTTTCGAAGGCGGCGGTATCGAAGGCGTACAGCGCGTGGCGATGAAGCGGACCGAACAGGATCGCGGTGATGCGCTGATCGCGGTGCCCGCGAAGATCACCGACGACTTCCACATGATCGCGCTCAACGATTTCCCCGAGGCGATCGCCAAGAACACCGAACTGCTGCGCACCCGCAGCTGGATCGACATTCCGATCACCTATCGCAACGGTCGCCGCGCGCTGATCACCTTGGACAAGGGTACCGCTGGTGCGGAAGCCTTCGACAAGGTGATGAAGGCCTGGTCGACGGCGGGCTAAGGGACGAGGCACAAAGAAAAGGCCCGGCAGCGATGCCGGGCCTTTTTGCGTTTCAGTGCTTTGTGCAGAGCCTCAGGCGTCTTCGATGACGCGGACGGCACGGGCCTGCTCGGCCGCGAATTTCTGCACGGCCTCCTGCACCTTCTCGAAGGCGCGGACCTCGATCTGGCGGACGCGCTCGCGGCTGATGTCGAACTCGGCGGAGAGTTCTTCCAGCGTGACCGGATCCTCGGCGAGGCGGCGGGCCTCGAAGATGCGGCGCTCGCGGTCGTTCAGCACGCCCATGGCACGGGCCAGCATGGCGCGGCGCGTATCGAGCTCGTCCTGCTCGATCAGCGTCTGCTCCTGGCTGTCATGGTCGTCGACGAGCCAATCCTGCCACTGGCCGGATTCGCCTTCGCCGGCCTTGATCGGCGCGTTCAGCGAGGCGTCGCCGGAGAGGCGGCGGTTCATCGAGATGACTTCGTCCTCCGAGACCTTGAGCTTGGTCGCGATTTCCTTGACCTGGTCGGGCTTGAGGTCGCCGTCGTCGATCGCCTGAATCTTGCTCTTCATGCGGCGCAGGTTGAAGAACAGGCGCTTCTGGTTGGCCGTCGTGCCCATCTTCACCAGCGACCACGAGCGCAGGATATATTCCTGGATCGAGGCCTTGATCCACCACATGGCATAGGTCGCAAGGCGGAAGCCGCGCTCCGGGTCGAACTTCTTGACGGCCTGCATCAGGCCAACATTGCCCTCGGAGACGACTTCGCCGATCGGCAGGCCGTAGCCGCGATAGCCCATGGCGATCTTCGCCACGAGGCGCAGATGGCTGGTGACGAGTTCGTGGGCGGCGGTACGGTCGCCGTGCTCCTGGTAACGCTTGGCGAGCATGTATTCCTGCTGCGGCTCAAGCATCGGAAATTTGCGGATTTCATCGAGATAGCGGTTGAGACCACCTTCTCCAGCCGTGATCGACGGCAGCGTATTGCGGGCCATTCAGCACCCCTTTCTGAGTAGGCTTCCATATCGGCAAGCCTTGGTACGGAGCTTGATCCTGAAGACCGGATCCCCGTCAGCAACCATGCTCCCCGTGGGACATGGCCGTCCCACTGATCATAAAGATAGGTATGGCGAAACAATGGTTCAAGGCACCGCGGGCTTCACGGCTGCGTGAAGGCGGGAGAACGAAATGGGTTTTGCGACACTCTGCTAAGGTGGGGAGCGAGGCCCGGAAATCAAGGCTCTGAGGGTTTGTCGATGGAGCGGAAGGCCTCGATCAGCTTTTCCATGTCCTTGGCCGGCGGGCTTTCGAAACGCATGGTCTCGCCGGTCGAGGGATGCTCGAACTGCAGCAGGAAGGCGTGCAGCGCCTGCCTGCGGAACTTGTCGACGACCCTCTTCGGGCCTTCGGGCAGGCGATTGGCCTTGGTCTTGAAGGCCGCACCATATTCGGGGTCGCCGACCAGGGGATGGCCGATATGGGCCATGTGCACGCGGATCTGATGCGTGCGGCCGGTTTCGAGGTGGCATTCGACCAGCGAGGCGAGGCAGGTCGCGTCCTCGGTTTCGCCGTAGCGCTCGATCACCTCATAATGGGTGATGGCCTCGCGGGCGTCGTCGGCATCTTCATTCTTGACGGCGCGCTTGGTGCGGTCATGGCCGCGGCCGAGCGGGGCATCGATCGTGCCCTTGATCTGGCGTGGGCGGCCCCAGACGATGGCCTGGTAGGCACGCTCCAGCGGGCCGGTGCGACCGTGGTCGGCGAATTGGTCGGAGAGGTGGCGGTGGGAAAGGTCGTTCTTGGCGACGACCATGACGCCGCTCGTCTCCTTGTCGAGCCGGTGCACAATGCCGGGCCGGCGCACGCCGCCGATGCCCGACAGGCTCGCGCCGCAATGATAGATCAGCGCATTGACGAGGGTTCCCGTCCAGTTTCCGACGGCGGGATGCACGACGAGGCCGGCGGGCTTCACCACCACGATGACGTCGTCATCCTCATAGAGCACGTCGAGCGGGATATCCTCGCCCTTCGGCTCGGGGTCGCGCGGGGCGGGCATGGTGAATTCGATGACGTCGCCGGCGCGCACTTTGCGCTTTGGCTCGTCCATGACCGTTCCGTTGACGACAGCCGCCCCTTCCTCGATCAGCGCCTTGATGCGGCTGCGCGAGAAATCGCCGGCAAGCGTTGCGGCAAGCCACGCGTCGATGCGCCCTTCGGCATCATCCGGCACCGTCAGGACTTTCATTGTGGCGTCGGCTTCTTTAAAGGGGTCGGTCATCGTTCAAATCTACTCACTGCCGGAAGGGCGTCGCCATGTCCAATATCGAAAACGACGAGCAGGAAGACAAGCCGCTCGATCCCGTTATGGAGAATGTGCGCCGCAAGATGATGCGTCTGCAACTCGTTTCGGGCGGCATCATGTTCCTGATGTTCCTGGCGGTTCTCGCGGCCATTGTCTACAAGATCAACACGCGGGAAAGCAAGCCGGACGCCACCCTTTCTGCCTCTTCGAGCGGTGTTGCCGTGCCCAGCGACGCGCCGGTCAAGGCGATGGTGGCGCTGCCGGACGGTTTTGCCGTTTCGGCGGTCTCGCAGTCGGGTGGGCAGATCCTGTTCTACGGCGTGACGGCCGATGGGGCGCGCAAGGCGATCCTCTTCGATATCGCCGCAGGCCGCACGGTCGCCGAGATCGACGTCAAGGGCAATTGACCTGACATGGCAGGCGCGCCGGTCCGCATCGAAGATCCCTCCGACCCGCGCATCGCGGGCTTCGTGTCGATCCGCGAGCGGGACCTGACCGGCCGAGACGGGCTTTTCATCGCCGAGGGTACGGTGGTGTTGCGCATGCTCGGCAGCGCGCAAGCCAAGGCGAACGGATTTGGCTGCGACGCGATCCTGCTTCTGGAAAACCGGCTTTCCGGCCTTTCTGGCGTCCTCGCGGCCTTTGGCAATGAGGTGCCGGTCTATGTGGCGTCGGCCGCGGTTTTCGATGCCGTTGCCGGTTTCAACATGCATCGGGGCGTGCTGGCGCTCGGCCGCAAGCCTGCGTCGCAGACCGGTGCAGGGCTGCTCGGACGTGTGCCGGAAACAAGCCTCGTTCTGGCCGGCTGCGGTCTTTCCAACCACGACAATGTCGGTTCGATCTTCCGCAATGCCGCAGCCTTCGGTGCGGATGCTGTCTTCCTCGACGAAACCTCCTGCGATCCGCTTTATCGCAAGGCGATCCGGGTTTCCGTGGGCTCGGTGCTGAGCGTGCCGTTTTCGCGCGGCCTCGGCGCCCAGGCGATGCTCGAGGGGCTGGCGTCCGCCGGTTTCGAGATCTGGGGGCTGTCGCCGCGCGGTGCGGTTTCGGTCGCGGCCATTCCGGCGGCGCGGCGTATCGCGCTGGTGCTGGGCACGGAAGGTGAGGGGCTGCCGCAGAGCATTCTGTCACGCTTCCACACGGCACGTATTCCGCAGCGCCCCGGTCTCGACAGTCTCAATGTTGCGACGGCGAGCGGGATTGCGCTCTATCAGATTGCGCTGGCCATGGGCCGCGTCGATTGACGTTGCTCAGCAGCGCACGCCATCCCACAATTCGTTCGGGGAACCGGACTGATCCCGCCACTTTCCGGTAAAGCCGCTGTAGTCGGGCTTGAAGGTGAGGATCAGCTTGCCGCTGCCGTATTTGTCGTGCCAGTCCAGCGTATGGTCGAGACCGGCGATGGGGACGGGTTCGTCGAGGGTGCCCGAGGTCATCGTGCCGACATCGGCGAACCGGTAGGTGCCGGTCAGTCGGCCGTCGCTTTCCGTCTTCAATTCGGTGATGGTCTGGACGAGGGCGCCGTTGCTCCACAGCCGGCCGCAATATTGGCCGGCGAGCGTGGCTTCCTGTTTCGGAGACGGTGCGTTGGCACCGGTGAGGCTGAGTGCGAGTGCGATGATGGCTGCCTTCATGCCGCGCTCCTTCGGGGTCAGGCCTCGTCGCGACCGATCTGTTCACGCACGCGCTGGGCCAGGCTGCGTTCGTCGCCGTCGAGGGAAGGATCAAGCGTTGCGATGAGCTCGTGTACCGGTGAGCTCGCGCCCTCGCGCGCGGCGGTCAGTACGATCATCTTGCTGGCGAGATCGGCCATCTCCTCGCGCAGTGCCGTGTCGTTGTCGCCGGTCTTGGCGGCAAGCAGCCGTTCGGAGAGAGCGGTTCCCTGGTTTCGGACGTCTTCTTCCAGCGCGACGATGTCGATGGGCGGCACCAGTTTTTCGGTGCGACGCGGGGCCAGCTTGCCAGGTGCCAGGGCGCGGGCAATGCCATTCGTGCGCGCAGCTTTGACGGCTTCTTTGTTTTCGGCGCTCAACGTCTTCACCTTGTCGCGCAGGCGGCTGATTTCCGCGATGCGCCGTTCGATTGCATTGTCCTTGTCGGCAGCACCGGCAAGTTCCCGCGTCAGCCGCGTCTCGAGCTGGCGCACGCGGCCCTCTTCGCGGGTGAGGCGCAGTTCCAGCGATTTTGCCTTTTCGCTTGCGCTCTTCAGGTCGTCCCGCGCCTTGTCGCGCTCGTCCTTGAGATTGCCGATGCGGCTCTTCAGGTTCTCCATCGTGGTCTCCTGCGTCGCGATATCGAGCTTCATCGCGTCGATATCGGACTGGAGATGGGTGATGGTCATGTTGAGCTTATCGATCTCGGTGAGGCGGCTGCGCACCTCGCGGTCGGCGCTGGCAAGCGCCGTCTTCAATTGCTCGCCCCTCATCTCCTCGCGCCGGAAAGCCGAGCGCATGTCACCGGCCTCGATGTTCATGTCGGCGATCTGCGCATGCAGTTCGGCGTTTTCCGTGCCGATGGCGGCAGCTTGCGCAAGGAGCTTTTCGTTGCGCACCATCTGTTGCGTGTGCTTTTCACGCTCGCGGCGCACGCTCTGGGAAAGCCTGGCATTTTCGGCGGCAAAGGCGGCGCGGGCCATGTCCTTCTGCGCACGCACTTCCTGCGGGCTGAGCGGCATGGTGGCCTTCATGCGGGCTTCAGTGAACTTGACGACGCGTTTCTGGATCGCCGGCGCGATGAGCAGTCCGGTCAGCGTGGCGGCGAGGAAGCCAAGCGCGAAGAGGAGGGCATACTCGATCACGGATCAACTCGCTTCAAAACGGGTCCCAATCCAACGCGGCGGGTCCAAACGGGATGTCGGGCAAGGGCACTATAGCGACTTGCCCGGATTTGCGGGAGGGGTCGCTCCCGCGAAATCAACTCTCGGTTAACCAGACGGTCAAGCGGCCAGGTTCATTCGGAAGGAATTTATCAGAAGGGGTTCCAAGTCGGCTGGCGGGTGAGCTTGAGATAGCCCGCATTGATGCCGAGACGGGCGCCGACGCCGGTGCGGATCGGCACGAGGACCATATCCCGGTTGACGTTCACCTGCATGCCGACGCCGGCGATCACGTAGGCCGAACCGGAGACGCCGCCGAAACGATCGTAGAGGGCGTTCACATCGGGCAGGTTGTAGACGAGCATCATCGTGCGGCTGCCCTGGCCGCCCCAGTCGAGGCCGAGCGAAGGGCCCTGCCAGAAGACGGGGTGCTGACCGGCATTCTTGGTGTTGAGCGTACCTTCGCCATAGGTCAGGCCCGCGACGAAAGCGCCGGAACCTTCCTGGCCGAGAATGTAGCCGTTCGGCAGGCCGTAGGATTCGAAGGCGCGCTCGACAACCTTGGCAAGGCCACCCGATGTGGAGCCGAAGAAACCATGACCGGCATCGACGATTTCCTGCATCGAATACTGGTTGGACTGTTGTGCCTGCGCCGGCAGGGCGAGGAGCAACGTCGCAAAGGCCGCAAGTGCGAGCCTGAATGCCGCCGTGACCAGATTTGTAACAGTCATGTCCCGTTTGCCTTCCTTGATGTCTCGGCCCCGTTCCATGCTGCAATTTGATCTGATGGTCTTAACAATCGGTTTACCAAATGTGGTGTCATTATGGCTGTCTTCAAAACGAGCACGCCTCGCGCAATCATGGCGTGCTATGCGTCGCGCGGAATGGTCCCGCGTGCGCCCTTCACAAGGTGTCCCGCGATGAAAGAATGCGTGGATCCAGGAGAAATTTATGGCGAAAAATCCGAACCTCACGCTGACAGGTCCCGATCTGGCAGCGCTTCTGTGCAGCCGCGTCTGCCATGACGTCATCTCGCCGGTCGGCGCGATCAACAATGGTCTCGAACTGCTCGATGAAGGCGGTGCCGATGCCGAGGCGATGGACCTCATCCGTACCAGCGCGTTGAACGCCTCCGTGCGTCTCAAATTCGCACGCCTTGCTTTTGGCGCTTCCGGTTCGGTCGGTGCGTCGATCGATACGGGCGAGGCGGAAAAGGCCGCGCGCGATTTCGCCGCCGCCGAAAAGAAGACCGAGATCACCTGGAGCGGCCCGCGCGCCATTATCCCGAAGAACCGGGTCAAGCTGCTGCTCAACCTCTTCCTCGTCGCCTATGGCGCCATTCCGCGTGGCGGTTCGATCGACGTGACGCTGGAAAACCCGGAATTCGACGCGGTCTTCAAGCTCGCCGTGAAGGGCCGCATGCTGCGCGTGCCGCCGAAATTCACGGAAATCCTGTCCGGTACACCAGAAGAATCCGTGGATGCCCACTCGATCCAGCCCTACTACACGGTGCTGCTCGCCGATGAAGCCGGCATGGAACTCGATGTTGCCGTCAGCCCGGAAGAGATCGTCTTCAGCGCACGCCTGGTGACACCCTCCGAATGATGCAAAGGCGGCCTGGCATTAACCATGGCCGCTAACGCTTTGTTTGCCAGTGATCGGTACTGTCGCTTTCTGTGCTGTTCCCGCTTAACGGGCGGGAGACCAAGGAGCATCTAATGCAGCGGTTGATGATCGCCGACGGTTCCGATGTCGTCCGGAAGGTCGGCAAACGTATTCTTTCCGGCTTCAATTTCCTCGTGCTGGAAGCGTCGAGTTCGCTCGAGGCGCTGGTGCGCTGCGAGGCGGAGCTTCCCAACATCCTGATCGTCGATGCCACGATGGATGGTGCGCTCGAGTTGATCGGCAACATCCGCAACCTGCCGCAGGGCAAGTCGGTCCGCATCTTCTATTGCGTCGTCGAGGCGGACTTGAAGAAGATGATGATGGGCAAGCGTGCCGGCGCGGATGATTTCCTCCTGAAGCCGTTCGACCGCAAGATCCTGACCCAGGTCTTCAGCAATCTCTCGATCGCCGCGTAAGCGGCGCCCGATCTATACCGTTCTCGAACGCGGCCGCTCGAAGGAGCTGGCCGCGTTTTGCATTTCCGGCATGCCTTTCATCCGGATCCGGACAAAGAAAAACCCGCCGGCAAGCGGCGGGTCGAAGTCTTGAGCGGGGGAGGGGTGTGATTACGCGCTTTCGGCGTAGTCGCCATCGGGCTCGCGCAGCACGTAGCCGCGGCCCCAGACCGTCTCGATGTAGTTGGCGCCGCCGGCGGCGTTTGCGAGCTTCTTGCGCAGCTTGCAGATGAAGACGTCGATGATCTTCAGTTCCGGCTCGTCCATGCCGCCATAGAGGTGGTTGAGGAACATTTCCTTGGTGAGCGTCGTGCCCTTGCGCAGCGAGAGCAGCTCGAGCATCTGGTATTCCTTGCCCGTCAGGTGCACGCGCTGGCCGCCGACTTCGACGGTCTTGGCGTCGAGGTTGACGATGAGCTCGCCCGTCGAAATGACCGACTGTGCGTGACCCTTGGAGCGGCGCACGATGGCATGAATGCGGGCGACGAGTTCGTCCTTGTGGAACGGCTTCGTCATGTAGTCGTCGGCACCGAAACCGAGGCCGCGCACCTTGTCCTCGATACCGGCCATGCCGGAAAGGATCAGGATCGGCGTCTTGACCTTGGACAGGCGCAGCGTGCGCAGAACTTCATAACCCGACATGTCGGGCAGATTGAGATCGAGCAGGATGATATCGTAATCATACAACTTGCCCAGATCGACACCTTCCTCGCCGAGGTCGGTGGTATACACATTAAAACTTTCGGACTTCAGCATCAGCTCGATGCTCTGCGCTGTCGCGCTGTCGTCCTCAATGAGTAGAACCCGCATATCTGTCCCCTTTTCCGCCGCTCAAGGTACCTGGCCCCCTACGCGATACGGATCCAGTCGTTGCCTGATTTGGAGGCTGCCACGAAATGGTTAACAAATCCTGATTCACTTTGGCAAGGTGTATCGATCTGTTAATTATTTTGGGCAGACTCCTGATTTTTAATGTGAATCAGAAATGTGTCTCTTAATTTTTCTCGTTAAGAAACACCGCTAACCGACTCTTTAGACTCATCAATGCGGACCACCCTGTTTTTTGCGAACCGCATTTACTGAGCCTTAAATCATCGAACCTATGATTAACGATGCCCGTAAACGAAAGGTTACCAGCGGTAGGGATTCATTAATTCTCGCTAGGTTTTTTTTAACGCTCGACGTGTTTTGTCGGGCTTCGGGTGGAAATGCCGGTTTCAATAGGCGGTGAGAACCGCTTTTTGGCACTGATTTGGAATGCCGGGTTAAGCGTTCGCCAATGTGTTCGGCGGGCGCCAGCCTTTATGCCGGGGTCTCGCTATCCACGGGAGTATTGCGTATGAAGTCGCGTGAGAGCCTAGTTCGCCTGAAGGAATTTCAGGTGAAAGACAAAAGAAGGCAGCTGTCTCAGTTGCAGCTCATGATGTCCGAATTCGAACGGATGTCGAAGGAGCTGGAGAGCCAGATCGCCATCGAAGAGAAGAAATCCGGGATTACCGATCCCAGTCACTTCGCTTACCCCACCTTTGCCAAGGCGGCGCGGCAGCGCTCCGACAACCTGCAGGTCTCCATCAGGGAACTGAAGGTTCAGCAGGATGCTGCGGAGCTGGCGCTGGAAGAGGCCGAGGCGGAGTTCGCCAAGGCTTCTGCGCTGGAAGAGCGCGACAACGCGGTCCGGCTTCGCGCCTGACGTCGTTTCGGTTCTGAAGAACCCTCGCGAGCGGCCGCAAGACCGCTCACGAGGGCTCTTCGCGTTTTTTTGCGGAGAATTTCAAAGGTTGACGACGTCGGCCCAGTCCGTGTGGCGCAACGCCTGCGCCTTGAAGAACGGGCAGAGCGGCATGATCTTCCAGCCGCCCTTGCGTGCCTCCTCCACCGCATGGGCCGCCAGCGCCTGGCCGACGCCCTTGCCACGCAGTGCATCCGGCACGCCGGTATGGTCGACGATGATGAGCTTCGAGGAGGCGCGCGAATAGGTCACTTCCGCCTCGTGGCCTTCGACGATGACGGAATAGCGGCCTTTCGAGCCGTTGTCTTCGTGGCGGATATCCATGGTCTGCTCCTTGCTGATGGTGTTAGCGCCATCCTTTCCCGTTCGGTCCGCTCCGGCAAGTCATGAGGATGTGAACAGTCCGTGCTGCATCGGAACGAAACGGATGCTATGCAGGGCGAACTCAAACGCGAAGCCTTTCATGATCCTCGTCGTTCCCGCCCTTCTGGTTCTTTCCAGCCTTTGCCTCGCCTTCGGCCTGGTTTTGCCGCTTGTCCGTTTCGAAAAGCTCTATTTCTTCGATGAGGCACCGTCGCTGATCGACATCGTCGTCTCGCTCTGGGGGCAGGGGAGCGGCGGACTGGCCGCACTTGTTGCGTTGTTTTCCATCGTCTTTCCGATCGTCAAGCTTTTCGGCA
Source organism: Shinella curvata (assembly GCF_022899935.1). Lineage (GTDB taxonomy): Bacteria > Pseudomonadota > Alphaproteobacteria > Rhizobiales > Rhizobiaceae > Shinella > Shinella curvata. Next base: position 215,895 of record NZ_JALJCJ010000005.1, on the reverse strand, counting down.
TGGCGCTGGAGGCGACGGCCGCCGTGCAGACAAATGGCGGCAAGGCAAGCTGGCTTTCCCGGCTGCTGCCGGTGCTCGGAAAATGGTCGATGATGGATGTGATGCTGGTGGCGCTGGTCATCGTTGCCGCCAAGACGAGCGGCATGGCCTCCGCCTTCACGCAGCCCGGCCTGTGGTTCTATGCGGCGTCGGCGATCATGACGGGCCTTCTGCAGATGAAGCTCAGGCCGCATTGAGCCGCAGGGCGCAATAAAACAGCGGCCGCGTCAAACGCGGCCGCTGGGGTCTTGATCCAGAATGGGTCTAGTGGCGATACTGCTGGATGCGCGTGGTGCGCAGACCGGCAAGGCCATGATCGTTGATGGAGGACTGCCAGGACAGGAATTCTTCGACCGTCAGCGTATAGCGTTCACAGGCTTCTTCGAGGCTCAAAAGCCCGCCACGCACGGCGGCGACGACTTCTGCCTTCCGCCGAATCACCCAGCGCCGCGTGTCGGCTGGCGGCAAATCGGCGATCGTCAGTGGGCTGCCATCGGGGCCGATGACGTATTTAACGCGGGGTCGTATCAGTTCGGTCATTGGACTCTCTACATAAACTCAAGACCATATGCGGGAACTCTAGCCCGCCACATTTAAGATTTGCCTAAGCGCACACTAACAATTTTCTAATCTTTTGAGCGGCTTCGCACTTGGCGCTCGCCTCGCAAAGCATTGGTTTCCGCTACGTTGGGCAAAAGGCTCGTTCGCGGTCACCGCATGGGAGCCATGCAAATATTTCATTTCCATTTTATTCAAATACTGCTAATACGCCCCCAAATTTAAGGGGGCGGTATCGTGTCGATGCCACCGGAGCTCCCTGGAAGCATCCACATGAATTCCTTCCGCGCGCTGTTTCCCTTGGGGAACACGGCGGCTGTGGCGTTTTTTGACGCTGCCGCATCAGGGATGCTCCAAGATTTTCCGGACCGAGAATGCACACGAGCCCGGCGCGGCGCGCCGGCTGTTGGAAACGGAAAATGAGAGATCCAGACAACATGCTGCTGCAGCAGGGCTGGTCGCCCGAATTCTTGTCCACGGCGAATTTGGAGGCCGTGCAGACCGAATACGAAGTGCTGCACCTGATGCGCCAGTGCGCAAACCACTTCCGGTTCAGCCACTTTTTGGTCTCGCGCTTTCCGGCCAACGAGCAGCAGCGGTTTGCCGAGCGTCTGCTCGTCAGCAACTGGCCGGCCGATCTCGTGCGCAAATATGATGCGATGGCGCTGTTCCATATCAGCCGGCTCGCTATCGAAGCCGGCATGACCAAGCTGCCCATCCAGGGGGACAACACGCTTCTGGCGCCCTCTGACTGGGAAAACACCCAGGCCGGAAGCGCAATCGCGCTGGCCGAGAGCCACGGCCTGACATCATCTACCGCCTTCCTTCTGCATTCCACGACCGGTGATCCCTATCTGATGGTGTTTTCCGGTACGCGTGCTCCGCTTGCCCGCGCCGAGCTGACGGAACTGCATTTTACAGCGTTGCAACTGTTCGAATGCCTCGAAAAGACCTTTGTCGCAGCCACTGCCGGCCGGGAAAAGCTCTCGAGCCGCGAGGTCGAGTGCCTGCGCTGGGCGGCGGCTGGCAAGAGCAGCGACGAGATCGCCATCATCCTCGGCATCTCGGTCTATACGGTCAGCAGCTACTTCAAGAGCGCGACCCGTAAGCTGCAGGCGGTCAATCGCATGCAGGCGATCGCGATCGCGCTGCGCCTGCGTCTCATCTGATTTTCCTTTACGCTGTGATCTGCCCCTCCCGCGGACCGGAAGGGCAATCTCCTGCGTGGCCGGAAAGACGAGGTTTCCGGCCTTCTCTTGCTCTCGGTGCGGCAAGTTTCTATATGTCGCCCGAAGGACGCTCCGACATTGCGGAGCGCTGCAACGGCCGGTTTCGGCCCCAAGCCAAGGTGTGTCGTGGCAGAGGCCGCACCACCGGAACGGACCTCGCGTGAACAGTCTCGATTTCGATCGCAAGCCGGAAGATACCCGTGTCGTCGTCGCCATGTCGGGCGGCGTCGACAGTTCCGTCGTGGCCGGTATCCTGAAACGCCAGGGCTATGACGTTCTCGGCATCACCCTGCAGCTCTACGATCACGGTGCCGCCGTGCACCGCGCCGGCTCCTGCTGCGCCGGCCAGGACATCGACGATGCGCGCCGCGTCTGCGAAACGCTCGGCATCCCGCACTATGTTCTCGACTATGAAAAGCGTTTCCGCGAAACGGTAATCAATCCCTTCGCCGAAAGCTACATCGCCGGCGAAACACCGATCCCCTGTGTTGCCTGCAACCAGACCGTCAAGTTCGCCGACCTGCTGGCCACCGCCAAGGAATTGGGAGCCGACGCGCTCGCCACCGGTCACTATATCCGCTCGCGACCCAATCCGCAGCCGGACGCGCCGGAGCGCCGCGCGCTCTATCGCCCCGTCGATGCCGAGCGCGACCAGAGCTATTTCCTGTTCGCCACGACGCAGGAGCAGATCGATTACCTGCGCTTCCCGCTCGGCCATCTCTCTAAGGCCGAGACCCGCGCGCTCGCCGAAGAGATGGGCCTCGTCGTCGCCAAGAAGGCCGACAGCCAGGATATCTGTTTCGTGCCGCAGGGCAAATACACCGATATCGTCAACAAGCTGAAGCCGAATGCGGCTCTGGCCGGCGAGATCGTGCATATCGATGGCCGTGTGCTGGGCGGCCATGATGGCATCCTGCACTACACGATCGGCCAGCGCCGCGGCATCGGCATCGCGACCGGCGAGCCGCTCTATGTCGTCTATCTCGACGCCCGCTCGCGCCGCGTCATTGTCGGCCCCAAGGAAGCGCTGGAAACGCGCCGCCTCTATCTGCGAGACATCAACTGGCTCGGCGATGGCGACCTTGCGGCCGTGGCTGCCGGCGGCTTCGGCTGCTATGCCAAGGTTCGTTCCACGCGCCCGCCGCGCCCCGCTCGCCTCGCTTCCAACGAGCACGGCATTTATGTCGAGCTTTCCGAAGGCGAAGCCGGTGTAGCACCCGGCCAGGCCTGCGCGCTCTATTCGGGCGAAGGCGAGGACGCCCGCATCTATGGCGGCGGCTTCATCCAGCGCTCGGAACGGGAAGCGGCCGCCGAAGACGCGCTGAAGCGCATCCTCGCCACCCCGGCCGCCGCCTGAAAAGCCGGGTCTACCCAGGCCTTTGCGGACAAAGCGATTTTTCCTGCAAAGGTCGCTTGACACCCGCGGGAGCCGCCCCTTATAAGCCGCGCACCGGACGGAAAACGGACCACGGTCCAATCGTCCTTCGGTCGGCGGAGTAGCTCAGTAGGTTAGAGCAGAGGAATCATAATCCTTGTGTCGGGGGTTCGAATCCCTCCTCCGCTACCATCGAATTCTCCAATGAGTTTTTTCTATTTTTCGAGGGTGTAGCACTCCGCGAAAATCGCATATGCTCGGCAACCTGCCGCGTGATCAACGCTTTGAGAACGTTGATGCCAATCGTCTTCTCCATGTAGTTGTCCGGCTTCGCAGTCGGGTTGCGGCCGGTGTGGTAAGCTTATGCCTTGCGGCATGTCACGCTTGAGCGCTCCTATTGCGACCACCTGAGTGCCTGTCACGGCAATGGAGCCTGAGAAGATACCGAGATTGCTTTAGAGTGCCTGGCTCGGACTAAGGTGGCATCGCTTCGAATCCGGTCAAACGACCGGTATTCTCGGCGATGTACCGAGGCGTAGCCAGCGACCTCCTGCGTTTATGTGGGAGCGCTTCGGGTGAAGATTGCGCCGCTTTTTCGCTTGTATTGCTATTCTTCGAGAAACAAGATAAAACTTGTCAAGTTATTGGTCCTCATGCAGTCGTTTGGTTCGTAGAGTTCCAGTTTGCGACCTCGACAATTTCCCAAATTTACGGTGGAAGAAGTGATCTGAGATGGGCTTTTGGCATTCCATGTCATGGAAAACCGAAGGCATTCGGGTCACATCACCTGTGCAGTGGCGTCAATATGACGGGCTGGTCAGCGTTCTCTGGGAAGCGGAAAGCCAGGCGGGAGCCAGCGGCTATTATCTCGCCGACGATCCTCGCATCATGTTTTTCTTCAATGATGTTTCGTCGAATGTCCGCATTTCGAATGAGGACGACAATTTCGCGAAGAACTCTCGCCCCATGGCGCGGGCAGTCTATGTTCCCGCCGGTGTGCCGTTGTGGACCGGAAGCCAAAAGACCCACAGCTTCAGTCACCTCAATCTCCATCTTCATAGAGATCGGGTGCTTCGCTACCTGACGCCATCCGTCGGGACGTCTGCGGCGCAGACAGCGTTGCGCCGCCCGGTGGAACTGCAGGATGTGGCGGCGATCGATGCCCTGGCCAAGCTGTTGGCGGATGAGATCAAAAGTCCCTCCCGGCACGCGGTCTATGCGGAGAGCCTGATCGGCGGCATCGTTGCGGGTCTTCTGGATATTCCCTCGGAAAGCGAGGAGCGGGTCAGCGGCCGGCTGACGCAGGGCCAGATGAACAAGCTCCTCGCCCATGTCGATGATCTGGGGGACTATCGCATGTCCGTTGCCGACATGGCGGCGGTCGTCGGGCTGTCCGAAAGCTGGTTTGCAAATGTTTTCAAGCAGACGACGGGGTACACGCCTCTGCAATGGCAGCTTGGCAAACGGGTCGAGCGTTCGAAGCAGTTGCTTCGTGAAAGTGGGCTTCCCGTCGCCAGCATCGCCGCGCAGCTTGGCTTCTCCGATCAGGCGCATCTGACGAAGGTTTTCCGCCAGATCGTCGGGGAAACGCCTGCCGCGTGGCGGCGGATGCAGCAGCTGCGGCGTCCATGATATCCCGCCCGTCGAAGCGACGGGCGGGATAGGTCTTTCTTACCAAGTCTGGCGCAGCGTCGCGAGGATGGAGCGGCCCGGATTGTAGTAGACGGCCCCGGAATCCATGCTCGCCACATGCTTTTCGTTGAACACATTGCTGACATTCAGCTGGAACGTCGTGTTTTCCTGCACCTTGTAGGTAAAGGCGGCATCGAACACGACGGCGCTGTCCGATTTCTTGGTGTTTTCGATATTGGTGAAATACGCACCTGAATAGCGCGCACCGAGACCGAATGTCATGTCGCCGCGCCCGCCTTCGCCTTCCAGCGTATAGGTACCCCAGATCGAAGCGATGTTTTCCGGCACGCGCATCAGGCGGTGGCCGTCATTGGCGCCGCCCGGCTCGACGATCTTGCTGTCGATATAGCTATACGCGGCAATGATGTTGATGTTGTTCGTCACCTCGGCCTTGGCTTCGAGTTCGAAGCCGCGATGGCGGACCTTCTCGACGGTTTGCGGGATATAGGTCACCTGGTCGAAGACGGTGATGTTGCCCTTCGTCAGGTCGTATACGGAAGCGGTGATCAAGGCCGGGAAGGCATCCGGCTGATACTTGATGCCGATTTCATACTGCTTTCCGGTCGTCGGATCCGCGCCGATTGCCGGCGGGGCGACCGACTCGGCGTAGCTGATATAGGGCGCCAGCTCGTCGGTAATCTTGTAGCTTACGCCGAATTTCTTCGTGAACTCGCTGTGATCGGCGGCCTTCGTCGTGCCGGCCAGCAGATCCGTCTCGCTCAGATCAAGCCAATCGTTGCGCAATCCGGCACTTACGGTCAGCCTGTCGAAGAAGGTCAGATCCTGCTGCAGATAGATCGCCGTGGTCTGCTGGTCGTTGTTCACGCTGGCATAGGGCGGGATCGCGCCTGGGCCGCCTGAATAGATCGGGTTTTCCCAGTCGATCGACGGTGCTGACGTATAATAGCTGTCGCTGTAGGATTCGTATTTGTTGTAGGTGGCGCCGAGAAGCGTGCGGCTCTCGATGTCGTTGAAATTCGCTTCGTACATCAGGTGCGCGTCGATGACGAACTGCTCGGTCGATTTCTCGTTGCCGAAGAAGTAGCGGCCGGCAACCGTTGAGCCATCAGTCGGCGTGCTGCCGATATAGGCACTGCCGAAACCGTCGTTCAGATTGCTGTAGCGGGCATTGGAGCTGAAGCTCAGGCCGTTGCCGAAATCGTGGTCGAACAACACGCTGTAGCTGTTGCGGTTCGTCTCGCTGAAATAATAGTCCGGCTCGCCGAAGAACACGTCGCGGTCGAAATCCGTGCCGAGCGGGTGGCCACCGCTGCCTGGAACGCCGTCCTTGTCGAGATGGTCGAAGACGAATGTCAGGCTCGTGGCATCCGTCGGGCGCCAGGTCAGGCCACCCATGATGAAATTTTCGTCATTTTGGGAGTAGTCATATTCCGCGTCGGCGCGTTGGAATTTACCCGTCAGACGATAGGAGAGCGTATCGTCCTCGGTGATATTGTCACCGAAATCGAAACCCAGTTCCTTGTGGGCGAAGGAGCCGCCCGTACCATAGACTTCGCCGAAGCGCTCGCTCTTGGGTGTCTTGGTCACATAGTTGACCGAACCGCCCGGCTCGGCTGCGCCGAAGCTCGAAGAACTCGCACCCTTCAGGACTTCGATTCGCTCATAGGCATAGGGTTCTTCCCGAACGCCTGCGAATGTCCGGCCGATGGCGAGGCCATCCCGGAAGGTGTAGGGAGTAAAGCCGCGAATGTCGAAATAGTCAAAACGGTCATCCGAGCCGTAGAAGTCGGTCACGACGCCGGCCGTGTATTGCACGACCTGCTCGACGGTATCGGCAGCGCGCTCCTGGATTTCCTTCGAAGTGATGACGGAGACCGCAGCAGGCGCAACGAGGATATCTGTTGGCATCCTGCCGGTGCCGGTCGTCTGGGTCGCGACGATCGATTTCGAATCGTTCTGCGTGTTGAGTAGGGTCCCGCGGGATGTCTCGATCACGACCGCTTCCAGTGCTGTCGTCCCGTTCTCTGTCGTGGCGGCATCCTGCGCAAACGACAGGACTGGCGTCAGGGCGATAAGCGCCGTGCAACCGAGAAGACGCGCGTTTCGGAAGCGGATCGGCGTCCGTGTTGCGCAACGGCCTTTTTGATCGATATCCATGGTCATGTTCCAATTACGTAGCTGCTGATGCGACCGGGCCCCATGCGTCCGGCTGGCGAGGGCGCATGACGCCCCGTCCGACCGGTCCCCCGCCTGAAGGCCTTGTCCCGATGATCCGCTATTAACTGGAGGATATTTGTCTAGTATTGTATATTCCCCCGGTTTTGTACGATCCGCCGGAAATCTCAACGCACTTTCTTCGGATTGGCTGCTGCGCCGTTGACGTCGCGGAATTAAGCTGAGATTTGGGGTCAACTTATCGCATTGAATGGAGTGGATGATGAAGCGGCTTCGTTTTGCCGGGTTGGCAATGATGATCTTCGTTCTCATCTGCGCGGGCAAAGCCGCGTTGGCCGCCGAGAGCGCTTCCTACCCCATCAGCATCAAACATGCCTTCGGCACCACGGTCATTGAAAAGAAACCGGAGCGGGTGGCAACGGTCGCCTGGGCAAACCATGAGGTGCCGCTGGCGCTTGGCATCGTTCCCGTCGGCATGGCGCGCGCCAACTTCGGTGACGATGATGGCGATGGCGTTCTGCCGTGGGTCGCCGCGCGGCTGGGCGAACTCAAGGCCGAGACACCAGCCCTGTTCGACGAAGGCGACGGTATCGATTTCGAGGCAGTTGCCGCGACGCGCCCGGATGTCATCCTCGCCGCCTATTCCGGTCTGACGCAGGCGGACTATGACACACTGAGCGCAATCGCCCCTGTCATCGCCTATCCACAGGCGCCCTGGTCTACCGACTGGCGGGAGACGATCCGGCTGGACAGCGCCGGCATCGGCATGGCCGCGGAAGGGGAGGCGTTGATCGCCGGCATCGAGGCCGACATTGCCTCCGTGCTCGCCGGGTATCCAGAACTCAAGGGAAAGTCGGCGATGTTCATCACGCATCTGAGTTCCTGGGATCTCAGCACCGTCAACTTCTACACGACCAATGACACGAGGGTGCGGTTCTTCGCCGATCTCGGTCTCACCTCGCCAAAAAGCGTGGTTGAAGCCTCGCAGCCGGGCAAGTTCGCAGGCTCTGTCAGCGCAGAAGAGATCGATGCCTTCGACGATGTCGATATCCTCGTCACCTATGGCGACGGCAAGCTTTTTGACGCCCTGAAAGCCAATGCTCTGATGCTGCATATGCCGGCCGTGGCGGAGGAATCGATTGTCATGCTCGGCAACAATGCGGTCGGCACCGGCGCCAACCCGACCCCGCTCTCCATTCGCTGGGTTCTGAAAGACTATGTGACTCTGCTGAGCGAGGCGGCCAAGAAGTCGAAATGACCGCCGCCACGCTCAACACATCGAAGCCGCGGTGGTCGGCCGCATCCGGTTCCAACCGAACGAGAAGCCTCTGGCTGGCGGGGCTTTTCGTTCTTCTCGCACTGTTTGTGTTCCTCTCGGTCACGGTCGGAACACGCGATGTTGCCTGGGCTGATGTCGCGGCCGCACTCGGTGGCGCGCAAGACACGATCGGCCGCGCGGCGGTCGCGTTGCGTATTCCCCGGACATTGCTGGCCCTGATCGCAGGCGGCGCGCTGGGCCTGGCGGGGGCGATCATGCAGGGCGTGACCCGCAATCCGCTCGCCGATCCCGGCATTCTCGGCGTCAATATGGGCGCGTCGCTCGCCGTCGTCGTCGGTGTTGCCTGGTTCGGCATGTCATCCGTCTATGCCTATATCTGGACGGCCATCGTCGGTGCAGGCTGTGCCGCGATCTTCGTCTATGCCATCGGCTCGCTCGGGCGGGGCGGGGCGACGCCGCTCAAGCTGGCCCTTGCCGGAGCCGCGACCTCCGTCGCCTTCGCCTCCCTGGTCATCGCGATCGTGCTGCCACGCGGCGATATCGCCGGCGGCATCCACTCCTGGCAGATCGGCGGTGTCGGCGGCGCGACCTACGAGCGCCTTGTTCCGGTCCTGCCGTTCCTGCTTGCCGGCTTTGCCATCAGTCTCCTGTCGGCCAGAAAGCTGAATTCCCTCGCGCTCGGCGATGAGCTGGCCGCCGGACTTGGCGAAAACGTTGCGGTTGCTCGGGCCGTCGCGTCGCTGGGCGCCATTCTGCTGTGCGGCGGGACGACGGCGGTATGCGGGCCGATCGTCTTTCTCGGTCTCGTCGTACCGCATGTCTGCCGACTTGTGGTTGGCGTCGATCATCGTTGGCTGCTGCCATTCTCGGCGCTTGGCGGCGCCTGCCTGCTTCTGGCAGCCGACGTGCTGGGACGGATCGTCGCCCGTCCTGCGGAAATCGACGTCGGCATTGTCACCGCCCTGATCGGTGCGCCCTTCTTCATCTGGATCGTCAGGCGGCAACGGGTGAGGGATCTGTGACCATGCAGAACGCCACCATCGACGTCGTCATCGCCAATCGCCGGGAGCGGGTGCGTCGCTATGCCGTCGTGCTCGCCGGACTGCTGGCGCTCGTGGTGGCGATTTTTGCGGTCACCTTGTCGATCGGGAAGACCATCACGCCACCCGGCGAGGTCTTGCGGGTGCTGCTCGGCGAACCAGTGCCGGGCGCCGATTTCAGCGTGGGGCAACTGCGGCTGCCGCGCGCCGTCATGTCGGTCCTCGCCGGGCTTTGCTTCGGGCTTGGGGGCGTCGCCTTCCAGGTCATGTTGCGCAATCCGCTCGCCAGCCCTGATATTATCGGCATCACCTCGGGTGCCGGAGCGGCGGCGGTCTTTGCCATCGTTGTTCTGTCCATGAGCGGTCCGATGGTCTCGGTCTTCGCCATCGTGGCGGGGCTCGGCGTCGCGATGCTCGTTTACGGCCTCTCATTCCGCAACGGCGTCGCTGGCACGCGGCTCATTCTGGTCGGTATCGGCGTCTCGGCCATGTTGCAGAGCGTCATAGCCTACATCCTGCAATCCGCTCCCGCCTGGAGCCTGCAGGAAGCCATGCGCTGGCTGACGGGAAGCGTCAACGGCGCGCAGCTCGACCAGGCCTTGCCGCTCCTCTCTGCGCTCCTGGTGTTTGGGGGCCTTCTCCTCAGCCGCAGCCGCGATCTGGATGCTCTGCGTCTGGGCGACGATATGGCGGCAGCGCTCGGCACCCGCGTGGCGCAAACTCGCATGCTGGTGATCATCGCGGCCGTCGGCCTTATCGCGTCTGCTACCGCCGCAACGGGACCGATCGCCTTCGTCGCCTTCCTCTCGGGACCGATCGCCGGCCGCATCGTCAAAAACGGCGGATCGCCGCTGATCCCCTCCGCGCTGACGGGGGCAGCTCTCGTTCTTGCGGCCGATTACATCGGTCAGCACCTTCTGCCCGGACGGTACCCGGTCGGCGTCGTGACAGGCGCGCTCGGGGCACCCTACCTGATTTACCTGATCATTCGCGTTAACCGGATCGGAGGCACGCTGTGACCGATCATCTGCTCGTCGCCAGCGGCCTTTCGGCCGGCTACGACAACACCGAAATCCTCCACGGCCTCGACCTCACGGTGCCCCCCGGCAAGATTACCGTGATTGTCGGCGCAAATGCCTGCGGCAAGTCCACCTTCCTGCGCACCATATCGCGGCTGATCGTGCCGACGGCCGGCCAGGCGCTGCTGGATGGCAAGTCCATCCACCGCATGCCCTCGCGCGATCTTGCCCGGACACTGGGCCTCCTGCCGCAATCGCCGATCGCCCCGGAAGGCATAACGGTTGCGGATCTGGTCAGCCGCGGGCGGCATCCGCACCAGAGCCTGTTTTCCCGCTGGACGCGGCAGGACGACGAGGCGGTCGACAGCGCGCTTTCGGCCACAAAAACCTTCGATCTTGCCGAGCGACCGGTCGACGAGCTCTCCGGTGGCCAGCGCCAGCGCGTCTGGATCGCCATGGCGCTGGCGCAGCAGACGGATATCCTGCTGCTCGACGAGCCGACGACTTTTCTGGACATCAACCATCAGATCGAGGTGCTCGATCTCCTGACCGACCTGAACCACACGCGCGGCACGACCGTGGTCATGGTCCTGCACGATCTCAATCTCGCTGCCCGCTATGCCGACCATCTCGTCGCCCTCGCATCCGGCCGCGTGCATATATCAGGCACGCCCGAAGAGGTGCTGACGGAGGAGACCGTGCGGCAGGTTTTTGGCCTTGAAAACCGGGTTATCACCGACCCCATATCCGGCCGTCCCATCATGCTGCCGATCGGCCGGCACCGGATGGCCGCGGTCATCGATGACGAGACGGGCCGTCCGTCGCAACAGGAGAAACGCGCATGAACGAGATGTCGTCCTTCAAGCTTTCGGGCATTGCCGTTCCCAGCAATGCCGCCGGCATGCTCGACGAGATATGCGAGCACTTCATCGAACATGCCGATGTGGAGCGGACCGGCGACGTGGCCCTCTTGAAAAGCGGTGTCGGCCTCGCCCATATCCGCATCGACGCGAGCCGTCTGCTAATTGATCTCGACTGCCCGACACAGGAGGCATTGGAGATGAGCCGCACGATCCTTGCGGAACATCTCTTCTACTTCGCCGAGGACCAGCCCTTCGAATTGACGTGGTCGGAGCCGACCTCCCTGTCGGCGCTGCCGAACCTGCATGAAGTCAGGGTCGTTTCCGCCGAGGACGTGACGCCGCATATGCGCCGCGTCATCTTCTCCTGTGCGGATGTTACGCCTTTCGTGGGTGGCGATATGCATGTCCGCCTGCTGGTGCCACCGAAAGGCAGGACACCTGTCTGGCCCGGCTTCCGGGACGACGGCCGCATCGCATGGCCGGAAGGCGAGGATGCGCTGCTGGTGCGCGTCTACACAATCCGCGCCGTCGATGCCGACCGACGGGAAGTGTGGATCGACTTCCTGCAGCATCCCACCCCCGGTGTGGCAACGCCGGGCGCGGATTTCGCTCGCGACGCGCAGCCCGGGGAAGTGGCCGCCCTTCTCGGACCGGGCGGCGGCGATCTGCCGTCGGCGGGATCGATCCTGTTCATCGGCGATGAAAGCGCATTGCCGGCCATCGCCCGCATCGTCGCCGAGGTGCCGGCGGGAACGCGCATGCAGGCGATGATTGAAGTTCAGAATGAGGCCGAAGAACAGCCGCTTCCCACCGGCGGCATCCTCGACGTCCGCTGGCTGCATCGTGATGCCAAGGGTGAGCACGCTTCCGGTTATCTCCTAGGGGAGGCGAAGAAGGCCATCGCTAACTTGGAGGATGGAGCATTTGTATGGGCTGCGTGTGAAAGGGATGATATCCGCGCCATTCGAGCGTGCCTCAAAACACGTCAGCACGATCGCAAAAACATGTATGTCGCTTGGTACTGGGAGAGAGTATAGCCGTCAGCCTGCCACTTCATCGACCAGATCTAACTCGCTTTCGGCTCAAATCCGCCATGGGAAATCATTCCCGTTTTGGAAGCGGCAAGTCGAAATCTCCAGTCACGCATCGAGTGTCATTATGCGAGGAGCAAAGTCCGATGAGCGAAAAGATCATCGACGTCCGCAACCTCACTGGCTCGGGGTCGATTCTCTTCAAGAGCAAAACGTTTATGATTCATTTGGCGGCTGATAGATTAGCGTCGGTTACGCGCCAATTTGACGATTGAAGACGCCGGCGCCAAAGCCTCTGATAGAGACCGCCGGCTTCGGCGAGCGTTTCGTGGGATCCGATTTCGACGACGCCGCCCTGGTCCAACACAATGATCTGGTGTGCGTGTCTGATGGTCGAAAGCTTGTGCGCCACCACAACAAGGGTCTTGTTCTGAACCAGGTGCGAGAGGGCTCGCTGGATTTCACGCTCGCTGGTCGCATCGATCGCGGCCGTTGCTTCGTCGAGCAGGACGATCGGGGCATCCTTTAGGATTGCACGTGCGATCGAGATACGCTGTCGTTCGCCGCCGGAGAGCCGGGACCCTCCCTCGCCGACCCTGGTGGCGTATCCGTCAGGCAGCGCCATGATGAAATCATGGGCCAGGGCTGCTTTCGCTGCGGCCCGGATATCAACCTCATCTGCTCCCATTCGGCCGATCGCTATGTTGTCGAGGATCGTACCCGAGAACAGATAAACCTCCTGGAACACAACGGTTATCAAGTCGTTCAGCCGCTCGGCTGAGATTTCACGCACATCGACGCCACCAATAAGAATGGCGCCGTCATCCACGTCGAAGAAGCGCGGCAGCAGATTGAGAAGAGTGCTTTTTCCAGCGCCGGAGGGTCCGACAATCGCCGTCACGGATTTTTCGGGCACCTCGAATGTAACCTGTTTCAGCACCGGTTGCCCAAGGCCGTATGCGAACTGCACGCGATCGAATTTCAGTGCAAAGCCGCGCGGCTCGCTCGGAAAACATGGTTGGGGCAGCGGCGTCTGCATCATGATCCGGTCGAAGCGGACGAGCGCTGCATCCGCAAGACGGGAAATCTCCATGACGCCGATCAAGGAAAGGAGCGGTGTGTAGATCGAGAAGACGAGAACAATGGCGACAGTCGGGGTATTCTGGTCGATATCTGCGTCGAAAAAACGCAAGCACGCTACAAAGATAGGCAGCGGGACGCCGGTCGTGAGGACGACGCCGAAGGCGATCAGAGGGAAGACCAGATGATGCACGATGCGGACAGATACATCGCGAAAGTCGATCAGGGCCTTGTGAAAGCTTTTCTGGCCGGCGTGGATCCGGTTGAACGCCTTGATGACGGCGATGCCCCGCGCATATTCTATCATTCGGGCTGATGCTTCCGCCTGCAGATCCTGCCTCCGCAAGGCGAGGGCTGCCAGCCTGCGGCTCGACCAGAGGAATACTGGAGCAGACAGGACGATTGATACAAGGGCAACCATCGCAAGCCCGACATCGACCCAGACCAGCAGAGCGATGGCCACAACCGGAATGCCGAATGCCTGTGCCAGCCGCGGAAGTGCATCGGCCAGGAACGTCTCCACCACCTTTATATCCGAAGTGACGAGGGTGACCGGATCGCCGCGATGTTGCGGCATATGCTGTCCGAGCGGCAAAGCGCGCAGGCGGTCGAGTATTGACAATCTCAGATCTCTGCTCACCTGAAAGCTTGCCGTCCAGCTGTTGGCCGAAGCCAGATAACCGAACACGAGCTGGCCGGCCAGGGACAGTGCCAGCAGCAGGGTAACAAGCAGAAAATCTGTCGGGGTGATCAGGCCTCCCTCTCCGGTGGTCTCGACAACCAGGATGACGGCAACGAGAGCAAAGCCAAGACTGATTGACTGAGCGAAACGATAGAGAATTCCGCGCAGCACCCCATCCCGTTGCCGGCCTGCCAGGCTCCACAGGCGCTGCAATCGATGATAGTCGGAGCTTTTGGAGTGGCCCGCATGGCTTTTTCGGTTGCCGGCTTTCATCATGATGCGATGCCTCCGTCGGAGGATCTTGCCATGCCGGTCCCCGTGTCGATGTAGTCGTTCCAGAGGCGAGTGTACCGCCCGTTGCGGGTGAGCAGGTCGTCATGCCGGCCGCACTCGGCTATGCTCCCGTCGGCTACCACCAGTATCTGTTCGGCGAACCGGGTCGTATGCAGCCGATGCGCCACCATGATCAGTGTCCGCCCTTTGCTGAGGGCACCAAGCGCGTCCTGGATAAGCGCCTCATTCTCCGGGTCGGCGAAAGCGGTGGCCTCGTCCAGGATGATCACTGGTGCATCCTTCAGGATGGCACGTGCTATGGCGATGCGCTGCCTCTCGCCGCCCGACAGCCGGTGGCCGCTGGCACCAATCACAGTTTGATATCCATTCGGCAGAGCGAGGATGAAATCGTTGGCGCGGGCGGCTGTGGCAGCCGCCGCCACCTCGGCATCCGATGCGTCGGCCCGCCCGAAGCGAATGTTCGCCGCAATGGTTTCGGAAAACAGAAACGTGTCCTGAAACACAAAGGCGACCGTGTCCAACAGCTGTTCGAGCCTCATATCCCGAACGTCAATCCCGCCGATGGTGATACGGCCGTGTTGCACGTCATGAAACCGAGGAATGAGGCTGGCAATCGTGCTCTTGCCCGAGCCGGAAGGGCCGATCAGCGCCGTTACCTCCCCGGTTTTCGCCGTGAACGAAATGTCGCGCAGGACCTCTTTTCCCTCGTAGCCAAAGCAGACCCGCTCAAAAGTGACATCATGATGGGCAAGGCTCGATGGTTTGCCGATGTCCGCCTGTGGTGTCAGTGCGAGGAACTCTATGATCTCCATGGCATCGGTGCTGATATGGGCAATCGGGTGAAGCTGATTGAACATCCGCAGAAGTGGCTGGCTGTATGTGGCGCCGAGAATGACGAAGAAGAGCAACGTGCCGAGGTCGAGCGATCCCGCTTGCAGCAGGATCATCCCTATGGGCAGAATAAACACGATGTTGGCGAGCGCGAGGGTCTGCGACGTGCTGCCCATCGGAAGATAGTCACGACCCCAGGCGGTTTCGATCCGGGCGTAGTCGCATACCGCGTCACTGACGTCCTTGAAGCTTTCGCCGGTGCGGTTGAAAATTTTGACGACCGGCATGCCTGCCAGATACTCGCTGGTTGCAGCATTCATTCGTGCATTCGCCGCCTGATAGGCGGCCATCCGACGCCCGCCTCTTGCGGTGGCGAACGCCAGCAGGGCCAAGGATATCGGCGTTACGAATATCGTGGCGAGTGCCATGCGCCAGTCCATTGCAAACAGCCAGAGCGAGACCGCGATCCAGCTCGCCACTGCGCTGATACCTTCGGGAAGCCCATGGGCGATGACTGCCTCCAACTGTTCCGGCCCATCGACAATGAGTCTCTTTGCATCAGCGCTGCGCCTTGTGGCGAAGAGGCCAAGCGGCAGGGTGGCCATATGACGGGCGAGAGCGGACCGCAGTCGATAGATGACGTCAAAAGCGACGATGTGGGAAAGAGCGAGAGCGCTGCCCATTGCGACAAAGCCTGAAGCTGTCGCAACGGCTGTGAAGCTTACGAGTTTGATTGCCTCTGGCCATTCCAGTTCACCGACGATGGCGTCGCTGAGCAGTCGATATGCCGCCCATATCGGCAGCAGTTCCAGAAAGACAGCTATAACTGCGAGCATGACGGCGGCCACGAATTTAATCCGTGAGCCGCGCAGATGCGGTGCAAAAAGCTGGAGACTTGCCAGATAGTTGACCTGCTGGGACTCCCCGGCTTGCGTCGTCATGCTCTCAGAACCGCAAGTTCACGCCTGCGCCGAAGGTCATGCCCCGCGCGTAGGAGACACCAAACACGGGAGCACCGGCAGCATCGGTGCCCATGCGTTCCTTGATGGTCATGAATTCCCGGTTGAGAAGATTGTCGCCGAAAAGGTAGGCTTCGCCACCTCCCCAGTCGACAGCCAGCCTTGCGGAAACGATATGGGCGGGCTCAAGCTTTCCAAAATTGGATGCATCCGTATAGCGCGTTCCGATAAAGTTGTACGAAAGCCGGGCATTGAACATCTTGTCGGCCAGCATACCGTTCAATCCAAGTTCGCTGCCTTCCGCCTGATAGTTTATCGAAGCCTTGCCCGACCAGCGGGGCACCGTAGGCAGCCAGTTGCCGTCTTTGAGGCCATCCTGTGCCGCTGCCGCTTCGGCGGAAACGTGCCGAAGTTCGCTGAATGTGTATGCAAGCCCTCCATCCAGCGTCCAGTTGGGCGAAAGCCGGTAGCTGGCATCCAGCTCCAAGCCTGCACTGCGGGCATCCAGATTTACGCCGCTACCCGTAAAATTGGTGTAGTCCCAGGTCTGCATCTGCTCGTCACGCATATCATTGAGGAAGACGGCACCATTCAACTGCAACTCTTCATCGAGCCATGACGACCGCACGCCGGCCTCGTAGCTGATCACCGTCGAGGATTCGTAGGGATTTCTCGCCACGCCACCCCAGACAAGGGAATTGTTGATGGCATAACCGCCGCTCTTGTAGCCGCGCGAAATGCTGGCATAGGTCATCATCTCCGGTGACCACTCGTAGGAGAGCGCGGCCCGGCCGGTGAAAAAGGAATAGCTTTGCTGTCCGTTCTCCGCGAAATATGGAACCGCGCCATTCGACCCGTCGCTGAAGAACTCGCCGTTGAAATCCTTCGATTCATGCGTGGCTCGCGCGCCGACCGTCAGCTTGAGACGGTCCGCCACCGGAAATGTCGCTTCGCCGAAAATCGCCTTGCCGATCGTCGTCTGTTGATAGGTGGATGTGCCAGTCGCCGATGGCCCGAAATACCACATCTCGACCGGACGTATGCGTTCGGCCTTATCCCGATACAGCGAGATACCACCTACCCAGGCGATGTCGGAACCGGGTAACGAGGAGAGGCGAACCTCTTGCGAAAGTCGCGTATCCCGTTTTTCCCAGCCGATGAAGTTCGTTGCGGGATCGAGGAACATCTCGGGCGGCAAACCGCTGAAGTCACTAGCGATATTAGCATCCGGATAGTTGTAGTAGTTGCTGTTGCGCAGGCGCGAGTACCCGGTCTGGACCGTCAGCATCATTGTCTCGAAATCATGCTCAAAGCGCGAATTGATGGCGTACATCCGTGTGTCGTCCATCGTGACGTTCTGCGCAGCGAGCTTCTCCCCTTCCGGCCGATAGGCGATATAAGTGGTCGGCGTCGTGTTCGTGTCTTCACCCAGGAAGCTCATGAGCCAGCGTGTATCGTCCGTGGGCGTGAAGAGGAGTGATCCCCTACCTACCCAGCTGTCATCCGCACCCAACGTGTCGCCAGCGATGTTGTCGATGTGCCCATCGATCGAGGAACGCCGCAGAGCCAGCCGCCCGGCCAGTACGTCGGGCAGGATGGAGCCGTTGACCATTGCCTCGGTCCGATAAAGTCCATCCGTCCCGAACTCACCCAGGATGGAGCTGCTAAACTCGTGTGTCGGCTCCGCTGGAATAAGGTTGATCGCACCACCTGACGTGTTGCGCCCGAACAGGGTGTTTTGTGGTCCCTTCAGTATCTCAACCCGCTCGAGGTCGATGAATGGCGACGAAAACGACGCCCCGATGGGCAATGGCATCCCGTCGATGAATGTCAGGACGGAGCTGTCATCCGGGCTTAGCGGTGACAGGATGGGGGCGACGCCACGCATGACAACAAAACCATTGGATCGGTCGCCAAATGTGCCCAGGCTGGCCCCCGGCACCTCACGCATCACCGACTGCCCGTCGAATGCCCGTCGCTGTTCGAGTGCCTTTCCACTCTCTACATGGACCGATATCGGCACATCCTTAAGCCGTTCTTCCCGTTTTCTCGCAGTCACGGTAACGGGCTCCAGGACGGTGACGTCTTCATCTCCCGGATCCTGGGCCGCGGCTGGCATTGTATGGAATGCCGTAGCCATCCCGGTCAGCATTGAAGTTGCGAGCAAAGCAATCCTGGCATTGTATATCAGCACGTCAGCCCAACCTTTCATTTGTATATTCGGATTTCGTGAAGCAGCGGCGGTTCCTTGACGCCGCAAAGGCAGTGCCGGCACCGGCAAGGCACAGGGCCGCAGACACCCAGAGGAAATTTCCGAAGCCGAGCACGGCAACGAGAAAACCGGAGACGGAGGCCGCCAATATCGACAGGGTCAAATCAAACGAAGCCAACATTGCCGCTTTTGTCGCGGCCTGTTCGCTATCGCTTAAATCCAGCGATAACGCCTTGAATGGCGCGATGTAGGCATAGCCTATGGATAGGAAAACGAGCGACATGGACACGGCCATAACCGGCCCCGCCAGCACCGTGTGGAACAACCCCACGAAAGCAAAAACAACAGCAGCAAGTACACATAGCCCGGCGGTTATCCGCCAACCGTCCCAGCGCAGCAGAAAATAGCCGCTGGTCAAGGCCATCAACAGGCCAAGAATATTGCTTCCGACCGCGCCGAAGAACCCAGCCTGGCTCGCCGATACACCCGCGTCTACCTGCCACACGGGGAGATATCCGGCGATCATGCCCACGCCCAATTTCACGAGAAGCGATAACAGAAGCAGCCGACGTGTTTCCACCCGACGGAAGAAATCGAGGAGGCCGCGCCTGTCTCCCACCCCATCGGCTTGTTCCGCTGGTGGAATTGCCTGCCGCCGGTTTCCGGGCATTCGCAGGACCGGAATGGCCGCGACCAGCATCGTTACTGCGATCAACGTGGTGACTGCTCTCCACTCAAATCCGTCGGTGAGCATCGCACCGATGCCCAGCCCGATTCCGCCGGTCGTGAAACCGACCGTTTGCGCGATGCTGGCACGGCGTCGGGCCATACTGCCGAGCATGGCGATCGTATAGCCATCTAGCGCAGTGGTCCCGGTGGATAAGGCAATGAAGATTGTAAATGCGATCAGGATGATCGCCGCAACATCCTGCGTGGGCTCCACTGCACCCAATCCGAGCGTGCCGGCTGCTGCGGCAAGGACGGCCGCTATCATCACCGTCCGATATCTTGCTGGTCGATGATGGCACCAGCCGTCGACCAGCGGCGCCCAGAGAACCCGCAGCGCATACGGCAGGTAAACAAGCGCCAGCAGACCTATTGTTTCCGCCGAATGCTCATACTGACGCAGTTGCGCCGGCAGGAGGTAGAAGAAGTAGGACATCGGGATGGCTGTCGCAGCATAGAACGCGCCGCTTCCCGCATGTATACGCCAATCATCGTCTTTTTCTGTCGCGTCCGCCCGCACGTGCTTTGCCTCCGGAGACTGATCGGGCTCCGGATTTCATTAGATAATCAGCTGTGGGCTCGCCACGGTTGTTACTTGTGTGCGCCGGGATAAGAGTTGTGCAATTCGGTCACCGGCGGAGACGTTCCGCGCTCGGTGGATGCCCGAAGTGTCGCCGATAAGCTGCGGTAAAATTCGCTGGATCGGAGAAACCGCTCCTGTAGGCGATCTCCGCGATATGCAATCTACCTTCTCTGACGAGATGCCGAGCCTCTTCCAGAAGGCGGTCTCGCACATATTCCGTCATCGAGATGCCGAAGGACTGCTTGAAAGCGCGGCGAAGACTACTCTCGTTGGTACCGAGATTGGCGGCGATTGTAGCCATCGCTGGCAGGTCTGCAACGTGAGCATCGAGATAAAGCTTGGCTTCGTGAGCCAGGTCACGCCGCCGACCTGGCACGGCATTGGTTTGTTTGGTTCCGCCAAGGCATGAAGCCAGTTCTACGACCGCCGCAAGTCCCAGGCTGCCCATATGCAAACGCGCCAGATAGCCACTATAGGGATTATTATGCATCCGCTGCAGGATTGATCTTAAGGCACCTGCGTTGGATAGCTGCAGTACGCTGAGTTTGCCATCACGTAGGAGGCCAGAAAGCTCAGCAGGCATGTCGCTAACGCTGGCAGCGCTCTCAAAAAACTCTGCGCCCACGTAAAGTGCGGACATTTTAATCCGGGCGTTATCGGGTTGCGATTCCGTAAAAGGCAAATCCGATCCGCTGCCATATACCAAGACGTCGTCGCCGGCCTGCATTTCCACAGCTTGTCCACCCAGCCAGCTGTTCCAGCGGCCGCTCATGGCATGGCTTAGGCATATCCCCGGGGCGAACGTGCCCTCGCTGTACAGCCCCTTGGTCGTTTTAAGGTCACAATCGAGATATTGCAGAAACGGCGATAGCGTGTGGGCACGATAGTACCCGACCGCAAAAGCCGTGTCATGATCGTGGCTCGCAGTGTCAATGATGTCCTGGATAAGAACTAAATTATTGGGACTGTCTCGCTCGGGAGTGTCGCGATAGGGAGACCACTCTTGCATACGAGACCCAAAACAGGAGTTGAGCTACAGCGCTTTTGCTATAAACATGATTATTGTATTCATGTTTTTTGAGTTAGCAATGGCGTCAAATTGAATGGACCACCTATAGGCCGACGCTTGTTAAGCGCAGCTCAGAGGTTTTCGTTGCAGTGAAAGCGAATGCGGGTGGTGATGCGGGCCAGTGCCTAAGATGCCCAAACGCGGCCTCTTTCTACGCTTTTGCAGGGGCTCGAACATCAGAAAGCATCCAGTCACGTCTCTGAGAGCTCGGTCAGGTTGCGCGACCACCACTCCTCCCATTCCGTCCGACCGTATGAGCTTGTCTGCCATAGCCGCGCGCTGCAACAATCAATTCCGAAAAATTGAATCATAACTTGACTTTTACGCTCGACATTTGCATCGAGTGTGGAACCTTAAGCACGAGGGCTTTGTGCTCGAGCGCCAAAGAATGTGGTTCCCGCAATGCCGAGCAGGTTAGAAGAAATAGAAGCCCTCTATAATGCTGAGCGCCTCCGCCTGGAGCGCATGGTTGTTCGCACGGTGGGGGCCAGCAATGCCGGTGACGTGGTTCAGGATGTTTTTGCTGCAATCTGGGCGAAGGCCAGGGAACACGTAAAACTTTCCCCATCCTACCTGACACAGGCCGTGAAATACTCGGCAATCAGCCGTTTTCGCGCAGAATGCCGACGAAAGGCATTCTTTGGCGGCATCACCGAGGAGCAGTATTCAGCCCCCGTCGTGATGCCGGACCAGATCGTTTCTGCTCGTGAAGATTTGAAACGCCTGGAGGTGGCAATGCTTGCGCTCTCTACGCGAACACGACAGATATTTCTCCTCAACAGGGTACATGGCTGCACCTATGAGGAGATCGCCATTGGCCTCAATGTCTCTTACAGTACCGTAGAGCGGGAAATGGCCAAGGCGATCCTGTCGTGCAAGGGCGCAAGATAACATCGGCATCTTGTGAGGGTAAATCCTTGCCTTGAGCGATATGATCCGTGAGGCCGCGCATATTTTCATGTGCTGGTTGCCAACGGTTGCCGGGAACGAACGGACTGATGGAAAACGACGAAGCTCCCGCCGCGCGGGATAGGGCTCTTATCGAGAAGGAGGCCGTCGCCTGGTTTACACGTATGAACGGCAAGCCGACGAAGGCCGAACAGGTTGATTTCGCAAGCTGGCGGGCCTTGTCGCCGGACCACGAGCGGGCGTATCGGGAAGTCGGCTCGCTGTGGGGCGATCTTGGCGTGGCGGCGAGGGAACTTACGGATAAGGTAAGCGATGATCTGGCGGTGCCCCTGCAGAAAATTGCTCACTTCCGTAAGGATAAGCGGAGATCGAAGGCTGGTCCGATCGTCACAGGCTTTCTGGCGCTTTTCGTCGGTGCAACCTGGGCCTGGCTTGATCATCCTCATTTCGTCCAGAACCTGGCGGCAGATTTCAGTACGGCCAAAGCGGAAAGACGTGCTGTAACGCTTGCTGACGGTTCCACTGTGCTGATGGACGCGGATACGGCATTCGATGCGAATATCTCCGCAGCGGGGCGGCGGGTCCGCCTGTTGCGCGGAAGTGCTTACTTCACGGTTCAGCGGTCAGTTGTTCCCTTTATCGTAGAGGCAGGAAACGGCCAGGCAAGCGTGCTCGGCACGCAATTCGATGTCGTTCTCATGAATGACAGCAATGTCGCCGTGACATTGTCGAGCGGCAGCCTGGAAGTTGCTTTCAGCGGCGACGAGAACGCCGTCGTGCTGAAGCCGGGAGAAAGCATCGAATACAATGAGGCTGGTCTCGGAACGGTAAGGACCGTGAACCTTGCCGAAAGCATGGCGTGGCATGAAGGGCGACTGATCTTCAACAATGCGCGCCTTTCTGACGTTCTTGCGCAGATCGAGCGTTACAGGGATGGCAGGATCATCGTTCTTGGCTCCGAGCTGGGAGAAAAGCGCGTCAGCGGCAACACCTCCCTGGAAAACACCGAAGCGACAATTGCCGCCTTGCAAGCCTCTCTCGGTTTCCGCGTGACAAGGCTCGGCGGAAAGGTGGTGCTGATCGGTCCATGACGGCATGCTTCTGTTTTTGAAGAATATTCGTATCTGCGTCGATATTTTTGGTTTTTCCGTGAGGGTACGGCGGCCTCTCTGGCGATAGCCAGTGTGAGAGGTCAGGGAAGCGTATCAAGGCACCACTGCTCTCGATGTTTGGTTTTGCGCAGAGGGTGGCGAGAGATGAGTAAGGCAATGAGCCGCAGGAGACTGGTTGTTCTGCTGGCAACGACGATCTTGACGGTGGGTGGTGGCGACGGCGTTGGATACCGAGCGGCATTCGCACAAGCCACGGCGCAGGTCTATCAGTTCAACATTTCCGCCAAGCCGATTCGTCAGGCGATCAACGATATCGTTCGGATAAGCGGCATCGACGTGGTTTTCCCCGAGACCGCCATCGCCTCGGCAACAGGGCAGCCCGTTCGCGGCTCGATGACCGCCTCGCAGGCGATTTCCACGCTCCTTGCCGGCTCGGGTCTTCGGCACAATTTCACCAGCGCCAATACCGTCGCGATCTTCGATTTGAGCCAAGCCGAACTTGGATCGAGCGGCGCCGATTCGACCGTTCTCGAGGCCATCACCGTGCAAGGCCAGGGCGCCGTCACCGAGGGAACCGGTTCCTACACTGCCGAGTGGATGAAAACGGCCAATGGCCTGGCATTGCCACAGCGGAAAACCCCTCAGTCGACGAGCGTCATAACACGCCGGTTGATCGAGGACCGGGGAATGACGGCTCTGCGGGACGTGATGGAGAACGCCACGGGCGTAACGGTCAATCAGGCTGAAACCGACCGGTTGAACTTCTATTCGCGTGGCTTTGAGATTGACAGCTATCAATATGACGGCGTGCCGACAACGCTTGACGCCACGTACCAGTACGGTGACGGCATGCTTGATACGGTGATCTACGATCACATCGAAATCGTAAGGGGCGCGACCGGATTGATGCAGAATACCGGCGAGCCTGGAGCTTCGATCAACTTCATTCGCAAGCGGCCGGCGGATGAATTCAAAGGCTATGTTTCCGGTCTGGCAGGAACCAATTCCAATTATCGAACGGAGATGGATGTCGCAGGCCCGCTCAACAGCGAGGGCACGGTGCGCGGGCGAATTGTCGGTGCCTTGCAGACCAGGGAAGATACGATCGATCTCTACAAGCAGGAAAAGAATGTCCTCTTCGGTATTGTCGAGGCCGATATTGGTGACGCAACGACAATAACCGTAGGGGCAAACCGGCAGGAAACGGATTCCACCGGCACGACATGGGCCGGGTTGCCGGCCTTCGATTCCCTGGGCAACCTTATCGATTGGCCGAAAGGATCAACGACGGGAACACCGTGGTCCGGCTGGAACACGGTCGCAACCGAAGGCTTTCTCGCACTCGATCACACATTCGAGAACGACTGGAAGGCGCGATTTGCCTATAATCATGCGCAAAACGACTTTTATGCTCCCCTGATAATAATGGAGGGGAATCCCGATCCGGTAACCGGCCTTGGCGTTTTGGGTTTTACAACGCTTTATGATGGGGATCGAAAGCAGGACTCGCTCTCCGGAAGCCTGAACGGCGAATTTGAAGCCTATGACAGAACGCATGAGTTTGTCGTCGGTGCCTTTGCTTCGCGCACCAGCGGGCGGGTCATCGAGCGCAAGCAGGTGGGCAGCGAACATCCGATCGGCAATATATTCGAGTGGACGGGCGACTACCCGGAACCCGAATGGAAAGACGAGTACAATAACGTTCGGGACACCGCGACCCGGCAGTTCGGGATTTACGGTGCCGCGCGATTGTCGCTGACGGACGAATTATCGTTCATCGGCGGCGCCCGGATCAACTACTGGGACGGCAAACTCGCAAGCTATTGGGAGAACTTCGACTACAAACACTCTGGCGTCGTCACGCCCTACGCTGGCATCACTTACGATCTGACCGATCAGCATACGCTTTACGCAAGCTATACGAACATCTTCAAGCCGCAGACCTATCAGGATGTAGAAGGCAACTATCTACAGCCGGCGTATGGCCATAATTACGAGGTCGGGATCAAGGCTTCTCTCTTCGATGATCGGGTGAATGCGTCTTTTGCTGTGTTCCAGACGGATCAAAAGGACGTTGCCGAATACGTCACATGGGATATGGACCACCAGCGTGCCGTTTATCGTTCGATTGACGGAACGACGACGCGCGGGTTCGAATTTGAGGTCGCTGGCGAAATCTATGACGGCCTCAATCTTTTTGCCGGCTTCACCTATCGGGATGCGCAGGACAATGACGGCAATGCGGTCAACACGTTCCAACCCCGCAGCTCATTGAAACTGGGGGGAACATACCGTTTCCCGGGAGAATGGGAGAAGCTAGTGATCGGTGGATCAATGCGCTGGCAGAGCAAGACCGCGAATGTCGCGCATTATCTTGATGCGTCGCAGAGCATCGAACAGGAGAGCTACGCGATATTCGACGCCATGCTACGTTACGATTTCGACGACAAGACGTCATTGAATCTGAACGTGTACAACATCGCGGACAAGCGATACTTCCGGACGATGGGTTTCTACAACTCCGTCTTTTATGGAGAGGGGCGTAGCGCAACGCTCTCGCTGAAACGTACGTTCTAATCCGCCATGCCGGGCGGTCGTCATCCTAGGCTCGGGCGTCGCAACACGCTTCCGTCCGGCATGAAGGGCCTTCCTTCAGCCGGGTTCGCGAACGTTTGCGGCGCATGGTTCGAGGAGGCTGGCAGACCCCACCATTGCGAACACAGTAAAAAGCAATCTCCGCGCGCTTGTGGTCCATCGAGCGCCGGAGAGGGCTCCATTCCGGCGCCCAGGCAGCCGGATACGAAAGCAGGGTGCCGAACTGTTCAGAACAACTGGCTCGAAGAACTATACGTTGAAGCGCGGCCGAGCCTGTTACGGCGGATTGGTCGAAAGCTCGGGTGCCATGCCACGGCGTCGGACCTTATCCAGGACGTGTTCCTGCGCCTGCACGAGCGTACGGGTGTGCTGCCGGAAGATGCTGTAGCCTATGTGAACCGGGCACTCTACAATGCGGTGATCGACCATGCCCGCGCCCAGCGAGTCCGCCGCGAATTCGGCGATGCTGTTCTGCCGGAGCAAATCCTGTCGCCTGCTCCCTCTCCGCTTTCCGCTCTTGAATCCAGGCAGGAGGTCCGGAAGATCGATGACGTGATCCGCGCGCTGCCGGAGCGTACGCGCGATATCTTCTTCCTCAATAAGATCAATGGTTACACCTACACAGACATCGCAGCTATCGTCGGGATATCGAAAAGCGCCGTCGAAAAGCACATGGCGCGCGCCATGTTTGCGTGCAGGGCCGCCACAGAGTAGTCTCTGATCATTGCAAGTTCTACCAGCGGTACTTCAGCGTTGCCGTGACGTTCCGGCCCTCTCCGTAGAAGCAGCCCTCCCAGAACGAGCAGGTCGAAACGTACTCTCTGTCGAAGAGGTTGCGCGCGCTAACCGTGAGGTCGAGCCCGGCCAAGTCCGGGTTTTTCTTGCCAAAATCGTAGGTCAGGCTCGCGTCGAAAAGAGTGTGGGACGGGACCTCGATCTCATGGCCCGACCCCCAGACACTGCCGCGATATCGGACGCCGACACCGGCACCGAGACCTGCTGCCGGACCGTCTTCGATCGTGTAGTTTGCCCAGAGCGAGAATTGATGTTTCGGCGTCAGGAAGAGAGGCATCCCGAGATCGGGATTGTTGCTCTTGGTGATTTCGGAATCGAGATAAGTATAGGCACCGACGAAATCGAAGCGGTCGGTTATGCTGATTCTTGCCTCGGCCTCCAGGCCGCGCACCCGTGCTTCGCCGGTCTGTGTCTCAGCCCAGGGGTTGGTCGGCGGCGGATTGAGGTCGCGTGTGCGAATGTTCTGGCGCGTCAGGTCGAAGACGGAAAGTGTGAAGAAGCTGTTGCCGCCGACGGGTTGGTACTTGATGCCGACTTCGTACTGTTGCGCGGTTGTCGGCTTGAAGGGGGTTCCGGTGCCGTCGAGGCCGAATTCCGGGTCGAAGGACGTGGAATAGCTGATATAGGGCGCAACGCCGTTGTCGAAGAGATAGCCGAGACCGACACGGCCGGTGAAGGCCTCGTCCTTCTGGGTCGTGCTCGTCGCCCAGAGGCGGTCCGTCGTTACGCCCTCCGCCCAGTCGTAGCGACCGCCGAAGGTAAGGCGCCAATTCTCCCAGGCGATCTGGTCCTGGGCGTAAAGACCGATCTGTGTTGCCGTCTTGAGCTCCGATATAGCCGGTACGAGCGGTCCGATGGGGCCGCCGTAGACCGGATCGAAAACATCGATCGGAGAAAGCGTTGCTGATGCGAACCTCCAGTCGCTCCGTGATCGGGAATAGTCGAGGCCGAGGATAAGCTTGTGTGCCAGATTGCCGGTGTCAAATTCACCGACAAGCTGGTTGTCGACCCCGAATGTGCCAATTTCGTTGATGTCGTTCCAGCCGGTCCGGTCCGCTGTGCGCCCATCCACAGCAAAGGAGCCGTAGTCGAAAGCCATCAGCGACGTGTTCTCGGTCTGGTCGACATTGGAGTAGCGCAAGTTCTGGCGAATACTCCAGCCATCATTGAAATGATGCTCGAATTCATAGCCGAGTGAATATTGCGTACGCTCGAAACTGTCAAAGCCGGGCTCGCCGAGAAAGCGGTCACGCGGGATCTTACCATGAATGCTTTGGAAGATCGTGCCGAAGGCCGGCAGGGGGACCGGCCGCAGGGCGTCCTTGTCGCGCTGAAACTGGCCGAAGACGGTGAGCGTTGTTTCCGCGTCCGGGGACCACGTCAGCGCAGGCGCGATGAACAGGCGGTCGTCGCCCTGAAAATCCATTTGCCCATCTGCGTTGCGACCCAAGCCCGTCAGCCGATAGAGCAGCGTCCCGTCGTTATCGATGGGACCGCCGAAATCGAACGCCGCTTGTAGGCGTTGAGGGTCGCCAAAGGTCGTTTGAACTTCGCGGAACGGCTCGATCGTCGGCCGCTTGACCACCTGATTGACGATTCCGCCCGGTGCGATCTGGCCATAGAGGACGGAAGCCGGGCCGCGTACGGTCTCGATGCGCTCGAGACCATAGGGTTCCACGCCAAGCTGCGCACCGACGATATAGTCCCGGTATTGGCGTGTTCCGTCGAGGAAGAACGGAACCTGGAAGCCGCGCATGAAGACATAGTCCTGCTCCGGATTGAAGCCATAGCTGCCGACGCTGACGCCGGGCGTATAAGTGAGCGCATCCTCAAGGCGTTTCGCACCCTGCTTTTCGATCTGGGCGTGGGTGACCACGGAGATCGATTGTGGTGTCTCGACGAGTGCCGTGTCGGTCTTCGTGCCGGATGCGCTGCGGGTCGCGACGAAACCGTCAACCCGCCCCCAGGCGCTCTCGCCCTCGTTATCGACGGTGATCCGCTCGAGCGACGTCGACCCGTCGGCCGGAAGGCCACCAATATCGGCGCTTGCCGCGGTGATGAGGACGGAAGAGGGATCCGTGAAGGAATAGCTGAGCCCGGTACCGGAGAGGAGGCGGGCGATGGCCTCCTCCCGACCTATGGAGCCGGTAAGCCCGGGCGATATCTTGCCACGCGCTATGGACGCCTCATAGGCGATCTGGGTGCCTGACTGGCGGCCGAAGGCGGCGAGTGCCCCAGCGAGCGGGCCTGCGGGGATTGCATAGGTGTGAACCTGTGCGAGGGCGTTTGTCGGCGTGAATGTCCCAACGGAAATCGCAGTGGTCGTCAACATAGCGGCCAGCATCGTCCTGCGGCCAACGCCAGCCAGCCTCTTCATGGATCCCCGTGTCATGTCATGAACTCCGTCGTAAACTGTCATCCGCACGGTCTTTCACCATGCGCCCCGATAAGCTCTACGAACGGGCGACCGGAATTTTCTCTTTTTCCGAACTAGACGGGGGTGAGGATGGTCAGGAAGGGACCCGCTTGCCGGAGCCGCGCACCGAAAGGCCTGATAACAGCGGCAAGCGCTCGCTCGGGATCGCTGAGATCGAAGACCCCGCTGACAAGGCGTGCACCCAGGAAAGGATCAGCGATCACAATCTTGCCGGGCAGCCAGCGGCCGATCCGCGCGACCAACACCGAGACACTTTCGTGTTCTGCCACGATCATGCCGTTGCGCCAGGCGGCGATCTGCGAAATGTCGCGCGTGCCTCTGCTCATCACGGCATGTGTCCCCGGATTATAGACTATCCAGTCGCCGGCCATGAGTTCCTCTCCGATCCGGCCGCTTTCGATCCGCGCCGCTACCCTCCCGTGGTCGACGGAGACGGAAATGATGCCGGCATCGTTGGAAACGTCATAGGCTGTGCCAAGCGCCGTCGCCGCAACTTCATCCGATATGACCGAAAACGGGCGGGTGGTGTCGCTCGCGACATCGAAATAGGCCATGCCGGCAAGCAGGCGCACGATCCGGTGTGAGGCCGCGTAGTCGATTGCGATAGCACTTGCCGGACCGAGCGTGACCACGCTGCCGTCCTCAAGGTCGATCCGCTGGATTTCACCTTTGACCGTAGCATGGTCTGCCTGAATTCTCACGACCAGATCGGGAACTGCCACAGAGCCGGTTGCGATTGCGCCCGCTCCGACGAGGCCGGTGACCAGGAGCGTGCGGCGGCTTATGGCGCCCCGCTTCGGTTCCAAGGCTTCATAGCGTTCCGTCAGGACCTGGCCGGACATTCCATGAATTTCGGCAACCCGTTTCCAGGCGCTGCGGTGGGAAGGGCTGCGCGAAATCCAGGCATTCACCATGTCGACCGAGACCCTGTTGTCGGGATCCCCTTGCAGGCGGATGGCGAGATCGGCTGCCTCGCGGAAAAGGCGTCTGTCTTCGGGCAGCTCGTTCATAATCGTCCTTCGCGCCGGAATCACCGTTCGGGAGATATCTCACAAAGGTCTACGAATGAAAGTGCGGAAATTTCCGTCAGGATTTTTATTACGGGCGGTTGAGGCGCGCGTCGATATGTTCGTAGGCGTCGCGCAGGAGCGTCCAGGTTGTCGTGCTCGAAAGACCAATGGTGGCGGCTGTTTCCGCAATGGTCAGCTCGCCAAGTCTGTGCAATTCGAAGGCTCGGCGGGTTCGGTCAGGTAATTCTGCCAGCGCCGCCTTGGTGAGTTCCAGCCTCTGGCGGTCGTAGACGATCGTCTCGGCGTTGGGCGACTGATCGGTGATCTCGGCGAATTCGTCGTCGCTTAGATCGACCATTTTCAGCACGCGTTCGCGGCGTTGATGGTCTATGCGCAGGTTTCGGGCGATGCGAAAGAGGTAGGCGACAGGATTGTTGACGCCGGCTGCCTCCTTGGGCGGGGATACCAGCAAACGTACGAACGTATCCTGCGTCAGATCCGCAGCAGTTTCCACCGTCAGTCCCCGTCGGTGCAGCGTTCGAGCGATATCCTTGGCGTGACGGCGGAAGAGGGTTGATAGGTCCCAACTCATGACGATGTTTAAACTCGCTCGGGTCGTTGTGGTATCGAGCCAACTGAGGCAGCGTTGAGAGAAATTATTACGTCTTGATGATTGTGACGCAAGATCAACAAATTAGATGCGCCGTATCGCCAAGAAACCGTGCTCCATAAAACCTTCCCTGAAATCTCATATTTATCTGACACATACGCATGGGCCGGGAGACGCTTGAGGCCAATCGAGTGCGGTAAACACTTTGGCAATGTTGCTCGATTGCTACGGTCGATGGAGTGAGACGACAGGTACGCATTGCCAACTGCGTGTCTTGGTCAAATAGGACGCACGATTGCACTCGCGGATATAGAGCATAGGTTTAAGGTTTATGATGAGCTTGGGGCGTCACGCGCAGGCGGGGTATCGAGACGTTGGGGGAGACGGGGATTGCTCGGCCGAACGGGCACCGAGGAGAAGGCGCTTTCGCTGGTGTTGGATGACGCCGGGATGACATCGCCGTTCCACGGCGATGTCCCTAGTGCACGTCGGAGGGGCACCGTTTTTGGCCGGTAAAGGTATTACTTCTCAGTAGCTTGATTGTCTGACGAGCTTGGGCACGTCCTCGCGCTGACCCCATTCATGCCACGAGCCGTCGTAGAGACGCCAGTCTGGATTGCCAAGTTGCTCGACCATGAAACCAAGAATGCAGGCCGTGACGCCAGAGCCGCAGGTCGTGATGACCTTGCCGGAAATATCGGCCTTGGCCTCCACGAAGACGGCGCGCGCTTTTTCAGGTGAGACGAATTCGAAATTCCTGTCGGCGTCGAAGAACCGTGCCCAAGGCGTGTTGATCGCACCGGGCATGTAGCCAGAGGCGACGCCAGGGTAGCCAGAGCCTTCCAGACCGTCGAAGCGAGCTGCCGTTCTGGCGTCCAGGATTGTAGCATCGTCGCTCTCAATGGCGACGCGAACCTCTTCGAGGGTCACCACACGACCTGGAATCAGACGAGCGGAAAACGAACGCTGTTCGACCTGCCCGCTTTCACCGGTTTCGATTGGCCGGCCCTCTGCCTTCCATTTCCGCCAGCCGCCGTTCAGAATACGGACACGGTCGTGGCCGAAGGTGCGGAACATCCACCAGAGACGGCAGGAAACGTAACCCGCATCATAGATGATGACATCGGTTTGGTTGTCGATCCCCAGACGACCGACATGGGTCGCGAAGAGATCCTCGGTGGGCAGCATGTTGACATAGGGCGAGTCCGGATCCGAGATGTCTCTCGCAGGGAGAAATTGTGATCACGGATAGGCGGAGCGGCGGCCGTGTTTTTCGACCCAGCTGTCTCCGGAGAGTACGCCTCCGTCAACCACGACGCTTCGACCGGTCACATAGCGCGAGGCGGGGGCAACGAGGCTGAGCGATGTGGTGATCAGGTCTTCCGGCACGGCGAGATGGCCGGCGGGTAAATAATCCGCGAACCAGCGGCTGCAGTATTCATCGTCCCAGAGCTCCCTGGCCACGGATTGCCGTTCGAATCCTGTCAAAACCAGAATAATTGTTGGTCGGAACCTCATTGATAGAAAGTCTTCAGAGCGCCGACCGCGGCCATGCTCACACGGCATATTCATATGATAGAGAAGCTTTAACTTGACAATTATTGTCAACATTTTATGGGTTCACTTGCATCAAAGATGGGTGACGGAGGCTTGCTGACCTCTCGGAAATGACATGAACGATATCAAGGCAGAACAATTGGAGCAGCTTTATCGCTCAGAGTCGGCCCGGCTGGAGCGTATTGCCATCCGAAAAGTCGGGCACGGGTCGGGTGCGGATGTTGTTCAGGATACATTTGCACGCCTGTGGGCCAAGGCGCTCGAGCAAATCGTTCTGACACCCGCTTATCTCAGCCGGTGTGTTTGCAATGCCGCGATTGATCAACTTCGCAGCGACAAGAGGTCCGCGCGACTGCCGCAGCTCATTACCGAAGAACAGTATATCGCACCTGCACCGACACCGCAGCAGATCATCATAGCGATCGACGCGCTTCGACATGTCGATCGGGTGATCGGTCAACTTCCTGAACGCACGCGGCATATTTTTGTGCTGAACCGGACGCACGATTGCACCTATGACGAAATCGCGACCGCGCTGGGAATTTCCTACAGCACCGTGGAACGCGAAATTGCCAAGGCCTTGCTGGCGTGCCGTGCCGCACTAGACGACATGGTTTCGGATTGAGGGTAGGCCTTATCTGCCGTCGTTATAGGATTGAGGCAGCACCGCGACTGCGAAAGATGTGAAAATGGTACCCGAAAACCGGCCAGGCCAGGAGACCGAGCGAGAGGCGATTGCCTGGTTCACGCGCATGAACGGAAGGCCTTCGCGGGCTGATAGGAAGAATTTCGAGGAATGGCGCAAGACACCGGCTCATGCGGCCGCCTATGAGCGCGTCTCATCGTTGTGGTCGTCGGCTGGTGGGGTCGGGATCTCCCTCGAGCCCTCCGAGAAGAATGCGATCGCTGTATACCTGACCCGTATCGAGGACATTCGCCGGCGTCGAAGCGGGAAGAAGGCAGGATCTGCCATGCTTTTGCTGCTCCTTTCGCTCGGCGTCTCAGCCTGGCTCTGGTTGGAAGAACCGCATCTTCTTCAAGATATGCGCGCCGACTATGTCGCCGCACGTGGTGAGCAAGTTTCGATCACGCTGTCTGACGGTTCAACGATGTTGCTCGACGCAGATAGCGCTGTGACTGTTGATCTAACCGACAAAGAGCGACGTGTAGATCTTCTGAGAGGCACAGCCTATTTCGAAGTGCAGGCCTCTCCGGTGCCCTTCATCGTTGATGCAGCAAATGGCCATTCTCGTGTTCTCGGAACTGCTTTCGACGTCTCCGTGACGCAGGAGGGGGTGAATGTGACCTTGGCGCACGGCAGCCTGCAGGTCTCGCTCGAGGGTGTCTCGACAAAGGTGGTTCTGAGACCAGGTGAAAGCGTTGCCTATGGCGACGACAAGCTTGGTTCGCCAACTCCGGTCGAAATCTCGGAGGCGATGGCATGGCGCGAGGGTCGTTTCGTATTCAACAACATGCGTCTTGCCGACGTTCTTGCGCAGATCGAGCGAAACCGTCAAGGCCGTATTGTCGTGCTTGGCAACGCGCTCGCCGACCGGCGGGTTAGCGGTAGCCTGGTACTTGCTGATACCGACGCGGCATTGGACGCCGTGCAGTCTATTGCCGGCTTCCAGATGCAGAAGCTCGGTGGCCGCCTGGTGATCGTCAGGTAGCCGGCTCTCATAGCTTCATCGAAAGCTGTAAAGAAAAATCCACTTTTTTGTGAGGGTGCCCCTACACGGAGATCGTTAGCCCATTGAGAGGGTGCGCAATGCGCATCGGGTAATCGATGAGTTGGAAAGGCTTCCCCATGAAGGGTTCAAGGATGCGCAAACGAGCGCTGTTTCTGGCAGCGACGATGCTGATGGCCGCGGAAGGCGCGGCGTTTGTTGCCGCGCCCGCCTATGCGCAGTCGGTATCCGATACCGTTCATGCCTTCAATGTCGCGGAAAAGCCTATCCGAAAAGCGCTGCATGATATCGCGCGTGTCGCCGGTATCTCGGTGATGTTTAACGAGACCGCAGCGGCTTCGGTAGGTGGCAAAGCCGTCATCGGTTCTATGACGACATCAGAGGCCATCAGCCGGGTGCTGTCTGGAAGCGGGCTTTCGTGGAGGTTCACGAATGATAGCACGGTGACGATCTTCGATCCGTCGGCGGCCGTCACATCCGGGGCTGCGGTTACTGGAGACACAACCGTTCTGGAATCCATCGTCGTCCCAGGCGGGTATGAAGAGGCCCGTGGTTCCTTCGAGGGCTATCTGGCCGGACTGACCGCGACCGCTACCAAGGTCGGAACCGTTCTGCCTGAAGTGCCGCAGACGATCAACGTCATCGGCCGGGAAGAAATCCGCAGCCGTACCGCGGCAAGGCTTTCGGAGACGCTGCGCTACACGCCGGGGGTGACCGTCGAGGCGGATGGCGTGGATTCGCGCTTCGATTCGATATCGATCCGCGGCTTCAATACCGATAATGCCACCTGGCTGGATGGAATGCCCTATCAGGCGGGATCGAGCTTGGGGAGCGGTAACAACTGGACGATCCCGCAGATCGACCCGTTTACGCTGGAGCGGGTCGAGGTTCTGAAAGGGCCATCATCCTCGCTCTATGGTCAACTACCTCCCGGTGGCATGGTGAACCAGCTTTCCAAGCGACCGCGCCGGGAAGCGGCGACCGAAATCGAAACGGGGATCGATGGCTATGGAAAGCCGTCCTTTGCCTATGACCATACGGGCCCCATCAACGATTCGATCAGCTATCGACTGATCGCAAAGGCGTCCGAGGTCGGCGCGCGGGTGGATGAAGGCAAGCGGCAGCGGCTTCTGATCGCGCCGTCCGTCACCGTCGATGTGGGGGAAGGACAGTTCACCCTGCATGGCCAGATCCAGCGGGATCGGGGCGGCATCGAGTACTCCTGGCTTCCTGCCTATGGAACGCTGTTGGATAATCCGAATGGGCGGATCTCACGCTCACTTTTCACAGGCGATCCGGCGTTCAACCGCTACGATCGTGACCAAAACATCCTCGGTTACGAATATGAAACACCGCTGACCGAGGGTTTGACACTGCGCCACGCGACGCGCTGGTCGCAGGTGAAGTCCGACCTGAACATGTTGCAGAGCGATCTCTATTGGGACGACGTGGCCGACTGGGACGGGCGCACGATGGAGCGTTATGCCGTCAAAGCGGACGGAACGACGAACAACATCGTCACCGACACGTCATTGACGTGGGATGTGGATGCCGGCGCGGTTCGTCACCGCGTCGTGGCAGGTATCGACTATGCCAGCAGCCGCTTCAATGCGTCGCGGTTTTCCGGTGATGCCCCGTCCCTCGACCTCTACAATCCGGTCTACGGGAGCGGAGGGATCGGAAACTTCTCACTGCTCAGCCACATCGATTCCAGGCTGGATCAAATCGGGGTCTACGCGCAGGACCAGATGGAGTTTGGAAACTGGCGCCTGCTTGCCGGTGTCCGCCAGGACTGGACGCGTTCCGAGGCGGATATCGAATCTGCACGCAGTGGTATCAGCACGATCGACCAGAACGAATCCGCGACGAGCGGGCGGGTCGGGCTGCTCTACCGGTTCGACAATGGCATCATCCCCTATGTGAGCTATGGCACATCGTTCCAGCCGGTCGTCGGTGCCACGGCGGATGGGCGGCCGTTCCAGCCGATGACGGGCAGGCAGATCGAGGCGGGTGTGCGTTTTGCACCGTCGGACGACATTCTTCTTACCGCAGCGGTCTTCGATTCCCGACAGACGAACCGGCTGACGGACGACCCGGTCAATGGCTATCCGGATCAGGTTCAGACGGGCGAAGTGCGGATCAGGGGCTTCGAGGCGGAAATCAAGGCAGATCTCTCCGGTGGAAAAAGTATTACCGCAGCATATTCCTATCTCGACTCGAAGGTCACGCGGAGCGAGATCCCCGAGGAACTGGGACGCAGCCTTCTCTATACGCCCCGCCATCAGGCGAGCGTCTGGTTCGATTACACGGTCGAGCAGGAGACACTTGAAGGCTGGCAGTTCGGTGCCGGGGCTCGCTATATCGGCGCAAGCCGAGGCGGCGATATCGAAACGCCGTCGGGCTATGCTGGCATCGACGTTCCCGGATATGTGCTTGTGGATACACGCATTTCCGCGCCGCTTAACGATCTGCACGATGGCGCCCGCCTGAACCTCTCCGTAAGCAACCTGTTCGACAAGCGTTACGTCAGCGGCTGCGGCAGCGTCTGGACATGCGGCTACGGTTATGGGCGGACGGTTCAGCTGACATTGTCGACGAAGTTCTGATGGCTCCGTCGGTAAAACGGCCGGCGGTCGCCCTTGACCGCCGGAAATTCCTGCTGACGTGCGGGCTTCTGGCGCTCAGCCGCCGAACTGCGTCCGCAGCGTCTTTCGATACGCCCTTCGGCCCGGTCGATCTGCCGTCAGATCCACGCCGCATCGTCGCGTTGGATACCGCCGGTGCGATCGCCCTCAATTATGGGGTGAAGCCTGTCGGAATGACAGCGCCGGATGCCAACGCGCTGACACCGGCGGCCAGGATGCTCGCAGAGCATGTGCCGCTCGTTGGCCAGAGCACATTCGACGGTCAATTGCGCTACGAGCGCATCCTCGTGTTGCAGCCCGATGTCATCGTCGGGATGGTGCGCGGCGGGACGGACTATTCCGCTTTGCATGACAGGCTCGCCCGGATAGCGCCGACCGTTCTTCTCCGGGCCGATGGCGCCGGCACATTGCTCGACGTCACGTTCCGCCTTGCGGTCGCGATGGGGCTGGGCATGCCTGCCCAGGCCGAAAGGGCACGCTACGAACAGCGCTGCATGGAGATACGTGCGCGCTGGGGCGATGTTCTGACAACGACGACATTCGCCGCGATTTCGAGCCAGGATCGTCAGATCGTTGTCTACACACCGAATTCCTGGGCAGGGCGAGTTCTGCAAGACCTGGGTGCGCGCTTTGCCGATTTCACCCAAAATGCGGATCGAAACGGTGTTTTCCTGTCCTACGAGGAAATGGGGGTGTTACGCGATGTCGGCGCCCTCCTTTATCCCTTGGTCAAGGGACGCCCGGCGCCTGAAATGGCTGACCTCATGCAGGTCGCGGGTTTTCGTGACCTGCCGTCGGTTCGTGTCGGAAACATGGTCGGCATCACCGATATGTGGCCGGAAACGCACCTGACCGCGCTACGTCTTCTCGACGAGATCGAACCATTCTTGAAGACAATCGGTGAGAGTAAGCGATGATCTCCATCACCCATCTTCCCATCGTCCTGCGCGAGCTCGAAGTGGTTGGCATCACCGATGTCGCACCGCGTCTTCGGCGGATTTCGCTCGGTGGACCTCAACTGGGGGTGTTTCAAAGCGCGGAGGGCGTGCAGCCTGCCTTCAGCAGTCCGGGGCCGGATGATCACATCAAGCTGTTTTTTGCCGATCCCCGTTCCGGAATATTGACTCTTCCCGTGCAGGAGACGAGCCGCCTGCGCTGGCCACGGTCACCGCGCGCCTTGTCGCGGGAGTACACGCCAAGGGCGTTCGATCCAGGCAGCGATACGCTCGAACTGGATTTCGTGGGTCACGATGGCGGCGTCGCGGCGCAGTGGGCCTATGGCGCGGGTGTGGGTGACCGAATTCATATCGCAGGCCCCAAGGCCTCGATGGCAATACCGCAAGCAAAGCGGGTCTTGTTGTTCGGAGACGAAACGGCCATCCCGGCTATTTTTAACTGGTGCCGTATGCGTCCAGCCGACGTCGCCATCATGGCTTTCGTCTTTTCCTCGGACGAGGCGATGCACGGTCTGTTGCCATCAGACGAGGGCGTCGAGGTGTCTTGGCTTCGAAAGCCGCTGATCGAGCCGGAAGCCTTCGTCGATCTTCTGCTCTCGGTTCACCTATCGGACGAAGACTTTGTCTGGTGCGGCAGCGAGAAGGCCTCTGCCGATGCGTTACGTCGGGCGCTTGGCAGGCCGGATTTTCCAACCGTCTCAAGCGATATCTGCAATTACTGGACGAAAACGCCGGCGCGCGACCCATGAGTGCTCGTCAGATCGTTGCGCTGTGGGTTGGCATTGTCACCGTCGTTTTTCTTGCTGTCGGCAGTCTTTTTGTCGGCCGTTCCGGGCTTCCGGCTGGCGACGTTATCGACGCCATCGTTGGCGGGGCGGGGCGGGATGCAGATACCGTGCTGGGCCTGCGGATGCCCCGCATGCTTCTTGCCATCCTTGCAGGTCTCGGACTTGGCGTTTCCGGGGCGCTGATGCAACTTCTCACGCGAAACCCGATCGCCGACCCTGGCCTCCTTGGCGCCAATGCCGGTGCTGCGATGGCAGTCATCCTGGGTTTTGTCGCGTTCGGGATAGAGCAGACATGGCAACAGGTGGGGCTGGCATTTGCCGGCGCGGGAACGACGAGCCTCCTCGTCCATGCACTGGCCGCGCGCGTGGCGGCTAGTCCAGCGCGGCTCGTGCTGGTCGGCGTCGCAGTGAGCTCCGTTTTCGGTGGTATCAGTTCGATTGTCCTGACGCGGGATGCCGAGCTGGCGCGTTCGATCCTGGGCTGGGCCGCGGGTTCGTTCATCATCGTCGATGTGTCGATCCTTTACACGGTTGCGCCGCTGATCGTGTTGGGCGTCGTCATGGCCTTTTCGTTGAGGGCCTCTCTCGACGGCATGGCGCTGGGTGACGACGTGGCGCGATCGATCGGAGTGGACGTGCGCCGGGCGCGCCTTCTTGCTCACCTTTTCATTGCAGCGCTCGCCGGTGCGGCAACCGCAGGCGCTGGTCCGATTGCATTCGTCGGGCTTGTCGTGCCGCACATGGTTCGACTTGTTCTTGGTCAATCGGCCATGGTTCTGCTTGTCGGCAGCGCGGTCTTTGGGCCGGTCCTGACGCTCCTTTCGGATATGGCGGCCCGGCTTCTCTTGCCGCATGGAGAACTGGCCGTCGGGCTTGTGACATCCGCGATCGGTGCCGCATTCCTCATTCTTCTGGTCAGGGGGAGGGTGAGGTTATGGGTATGATGGGTTGGCGGCAAAAGGCGCGAATTTTCCCGCGCCGCTGCATCATATTTACAGGCCTCATCGCGCTTTTGATCGTCCTTTTCACGCTGTCTCTGTGTCTTGGCGATTTTCCCGTCACATTGATGCAGGTCCTTGCCGCATTGATCGGGCGCGGCGATGAGACAGTGGCGATGGTGATACTGGAATGGCGCTTGCCACGCTCCGGCGTGGCCATCCTGATGGGGGCTGCGCTGGGCATGTCCGGCGCGATCTTCCAATCCCTGTTTCGCAATCCGCTCGGAAGCCCCGACATCATAGGCTTTGATGCGGGCGCGTTCACGGGAGCCACCCTGGCATTGCTGGCCGGCTATGGTTTCATTGGCAGGATGGCCGGCGCACTGGGCGCGGGTGCGCTCACGTCGGTCGCCGTCTATGCGCTTGCATGGAAAAACGGCGTCCAGGGAATGCGGCTGATCCTGACAGGTATCGGGCTAGGACAACTCCTTGCCGCAGTGGGGCAATGGCTGCTGCTCAGCGCAGAGCCGGAGACCGCGGTAAGTGTCTCCGTCTGGGCTATCGGCACACTGAACGGGGTGGAGACCCACCAATTTTTCGTCACACTCGGCTTCGCGGTTGTGCTTGTTCCTGTCGGCATCGCTCAAACGCGTGCCCTCAGGCAACTCGAACTCGGAGACGACGTTGCTCAGGCCAGTGGCCTTGCGGTCGAGAGAGCCCGCCGCCGTCTGGTCGTAACGGGTGGTGCGCTTGCCGCACTTTCGACAGCCGTGGTTGGCCCCATTGCCTTCGTGGCTTTGATTGCGCCGCAGCAGGCACGTCTTTTCATGCATGGTTCCGGCGTCTCCCCGGCCGCGGCTGGCCTGGTCGGTGCTGCGCTGCTGTCGTCAGCGGATATTGCCGCGCAGCATCTGTTTGGTGAAACGCAGGTGCCGGTGGGGACGGTCATGCTTTGCCTGGGCGGTGTCTGGCTGCTCTGGATGCTGAGTGCGTGGAAAACAGGATGATCATGTCAGGCAGGCTGCAAATCGATAAACTCATTCTCGGCTATAGGCAGCGGACGATCCTGCGCGACGTTTCAACCATCATTCCGGATGCACGGTTCACGGCGATCGTCGGTGCGAACGGTTGCGGAAAGTCCTCGCTTTTAAGGGCCATCGTCAATCTTGTGCCGCTTGCGGGCGGCGCCATTCGCCTGGACGGCGGTGCCGTGTCGACGATGCGTCCGCGAGACCTTGCGCGCCGGATTGCCCTGCTTCCCCAGTCACCCATCACGCCGGACGGTATCATTGTTCGCGAGCTCGTTGCGCGGGGTCGCTTCGCCTGGCAAGCTCGGTATTTCAGAGACAGCGGCGCCGATGCCAAGGTGATCGACGAGGCGCTTGAGCTGACCGGCATGACCCTCTTGTCGGAGGCGCCTCTGTCCGAGCTGTCAGGCGGCCAACGGCAACGGGCGTGGATCAGCATGGTTCTCGCGCAGCAGACGCCCATTCTTCTCCTCGATGAGCCAACCAGTTTCCTCGATATTGCCCATCAGGTGGAACTCATGGAACTTCTGGTTTTTCTGCGCTCGATCGGCAAGACGATCATCGCGGTCCTTCATGACATCAACCAGGCCAGCCGTTATGCGGACCATCTGATCGCCCTGGGTGATGGTGGTCTGGCCGCAAGCGGTGCTCCACAAGAGATTGTCGATGCGTCCTTCATTCATCGTCTTTTCGGGCTGGAATGCGTTGTCATTCCCGATCCGGTGGCCGGTTCTCCGATGGCCGTCGCTTCGAGCAGGATCATTGAGAAGGGGGCGATATGATATCGAGTGCGAAGATTTCCAAGACGATAGAAGGCTGGACAAGGTTTGTGGGGGAGGATGAGCCGGGTTTTGCCGTCGGTGTCTGGGCGGCAACACACGAGATGGTCTCTCATTGTTGCGGCAGGGCATATCGCGGAGGCCCGCCGATCGATACGAAAACGCTGTTCGATCTGGCATCCGTCTCGAAGATGTTTACCGCTCTCGGCGTTTTGCTTGTTCTTGACGAGAAGAATCTGTCCCTGGATACGGAGCTTTCGGCGATACTGCCTGAAATGGCGATGGCGGCGCCCGGGGTGCGGCTGCGACATCTGCTTTATCACACATCGGCCATGCCGGATTACATGGAGCTCTTCGCGGAAAACGGGTGGGGAACGGAGACGCGGCTGGGCATGCAAGAGACGCTCGATATTCTTGCTGCCCAGTCTTCAGCCGGCCGTCGGCCGGGAAGCAGCTTCAGCTATTCGAATACGGGTTATGTTCTGCTTTCGGCGGCGATTGAACGGCTGTCTGGTGTCAGCATGGCGGCGTTTGCCGCAGAACGGATTTTCAAACCGTTGGGAATGAAGCGCACTCGCATTGTGGACCGCATGCCCCTGCGTGGAGAAAACATCGCGGTCTCCTACGTCGACGGGTTCGGGCAGGAGATCAATCCACTCTGGGACATGACCGGAGATGGTCAGGTTTACACCTGCCTTGAAGATATGAGCGCCTGGGTGTCGGAGATCGTATCGCCGCGGCATTTCCCGTCGGTCATTCCACGTCTTCTAACCCGTGGCGCTCTCGACGATGGATCCCCTCTTGAATATGGCGGCGGGGTGCAGTTTGAAACGTTTGGAGAGCGTACTGGCTTTGGTCACGATGGAGGATGGGCCGGGTTTAGCTCGACACTCCTTTTTGAACCGGAAATGGGGGTGTCACTGGTCGTTCTGACCAACCGGATGGACATTGAAGCGGGCGAAATTGGCCGCAGCCTTATGCGCGCGATGGAAGAGACGCCTTAGGACCAATCGACATTCAGGACGCAATTAGGTCGTGATGTGTGATTCATGAACCTCCAGATTTTCATCTGGAGGTTCATGATGGCGAAGCCGAAACGCAACGAACTGACAGCTGAGCAATGGCGCGGGATCTGCGATCTGTTGCCCGGCAAGGTTCCTGACCCCGGCCGCTCTGGGATAGACAATCTCAATCTATCATTCGACGTTGAGCCGCAGTTCCGGTTCAACTGCGAGCATTTTCAGTTGCGTCGGTTTACGTTGGGCCTTTGCGTGGATGGTTCGAATCCTATCAAAGCGTTCGAGATGATCGAGTTCTCGCGTTGGCCAACCGGAGAGCGAAAACTGGATGAAAAATTCCGCTTTCCCATTCGGGATCTGGTGTCCCGTCGATGCCTTTGATTTGCGGTAGCTGCACGATATGGCCCGAAGCGGGCGCGGTTCAATTTTGGCCAGCGATACGCACCGCTTCTTTTTCCATTTCTGCAATGTCCTGGAAGCGATCGGCGATGCGGGCGTGGGGGCGACCGCCATCGGCGGCGGCGATGGCGATGACGATCTCGTCGGGATGCGGCGCATCGGCAATCTGGAAATTGGCGGTGAGGAAATGGGAGCGCTTGCCGTTCTCGCTCTTGTGCATCATCGGCAAAGAGAGGAGGGCACCGGGCGCGTTTCGCGTATTGGCGAATTCCAGATAGTTCGTGCCGCCGATCGCATTGCGGAACGGATTGCCGAAGCGCAGCGTGTGGATCATCGCCGAGGCATGCTCGATTTCGCCGTTGACCCCGACAGCGGCTGCCTTGCCGCAAGCCTCGATTTTTTCGGCCGGCATTTGCACCAGCAGCCGGCGGGTCATCTCCTCGCTCAGTGGCCCCGCAATGTCGATGATCTCGGGCCGCAGGTTCTCGACGAAGCCCTTGCCGGCCCAGGGATTTTGAATGATGGCGGCGACGACGACGATGTTGAGGGGACGCGGCGCGGCCCTGCCGCCCTCGATGTGGGTTTCCTCGAGGAAGGTGCAGATCTTTCTGATGCCGAGCGCCATGTCTTTTCCGCCGTCTGTTGAAACGTTTCCTCAACCTAGCGTGCAGACGCTCGCGATCTTCCTATCGTTCCGAGGAAACGGAGCAGTGACGATCCTCCGAAAACAAGTAGCATTCGTGGGCTTCGCGCCGCATTATCTCCGGGCTCAGACGGGAGTGCGCAGCGGGTTGAACCAGAAATCACGGATATTGTCGCTTCGCGACGTTGCCAGCCAGATCAACAGCGGCGGTGACCTGACCACAGTGCTGCAGCACCTGATTGCCGCCGCCTGCCGGCATGCGGACTGGGCGCTCGGCTCCATCATGGCTATCGATGCCGCGCATGGATATGCCCATGTCATCGTGCGGCATGATCCCACGCTCATCCAGCGCGATCTGCCAGACCGCTGGGAGCTGGCGACCAGCCCGTCGCTGATCGCGCTCCAGCGCAATGAGCCCGTCTATCTGCGCGACGCACGCGAAAGCACGGAGTTTCCCGGCTACCGCAAGGAGGCCTTCGAGCGGGACTACCGCACCGTGCTGGTCATGCCGATGAACTGCGCCGACGCCGAGGGCCGGCCGATGGTGCTGAGCGTCATCGCCCGTACGGTGACGGATGTCACGGAAGACGATCTCGCCTTTCTTGGAACGATCATCCATCTCGGTGCGATCGCAGTGGAAAAGCAGCATCGCCTTGCCGCGGAGAAACGGGCGTCCGATCGGCTGGAGCGGGCGCTCACGGCGCATACCTCGCTGCTGGAACATGTGCTGAGCGACGGCTCCGTGTCCTCGCTTGCCGCCATGGTCGGAAGGCTGCTGCCCAATCCGTTGGTCGTCGTCGATTTCACAGTCAACCAGGTGATCGCTGGGCGCTCTCCGCTGGCGGCAGACTTCGACGATGTGGCATGGCAGGTGGCGGTCCCTACGGTCTTTTCCCGTGCGTTGATCAAGGCGGCCCGCGACGCCGTCGAGCGTGGGGCCTTGGAAACGGCGGCGATCCTGCTGGATGACGGCACGCGGCGGCTACGTGTTTCCGCTCGTATTGAGGCCCTGACGGTCGATCGGCAGCTCGTTGGCGCGCTCGTCGTCTTTCCCGGTGCGGTTGCGGAGGGCGAGTTGGACCAGCTCATGCTCGATAGCGCCAAGTTTGCTCTCAGCGTCCAGATGATGCGCAGCTTTCTGCGCTTCCGTTTCGAAACACGCACGCAAAGCGAACTGTTTTTCGAGATCGTCGAGCGGCGCTGGCGCGACGCGGCCGATATCGGCCAGCGCGCCGCTCGGTTCGGTCTCGATTTGTCGCTGGCGCAGCAGATGATTGTGGTGGATTTTCCCGAGCAAGCCAAGGCTTTCGGTGGAGGATCCGTCGATGTGGAGCACACACTCGCGCGCGTTATCCAGCAGGCTTCCGTTGAAGCCGGGCTTGTGGCCATTGACGGCGGTGTCGTCTGCCTGATGCAACACGACGCCAG
Source organism: Shinella curvata (assembly GCF_022899935.1). Classification (GTDB taxonomy): domain Bacteria; phylum Pseudomonadota; class Alphaproteobacteria; order Rhizobiales; family Rhizobiaceae; genus Shinella; species Shinella curvata. The sequence continues at coordinate 171,862 of NZ_JALJCJ010000005.1, read as the reverse complement.
TCCTCGGCAGGAGCGAACGACAAAGCTGATGCGCCGCATGGCCGAGGAGCTCGGACGTTATCTCGGTGAACCTCCGATTGTCGTCGCGGGACAGCGATGCAGCGGCCTCGACGACTATGCCGTGGCCTGGGAGAGGTGCAGCCGGATGATCCGCATCGGACGCTCGTTCGGTTTGACTGGCGCGCTTTCGACCCAGGATTTCGGGCCGCTGCCCATGCTCGTTTCCGCAGCAGATGTAGGAGACGTGCGCAGTTTCGTCCGCGAAAGCATCGGCATCATTGCCGAACACGACCGGGAGAACGGCACGCCCTATCTGGAAACGCTGTCGGCCTATCTCGAGGAAGGTTGCCGCAGCCAGGCCTGCGCCGACCGCCTCGGCCTGCATGTGACGACGCTGCGCTACCGGCTCTCGCGCATCCAGGAGCTTTTCGGCATTGATGTCGAAACGGCGGAAAGACGCTTTGCCGTCGAGCTCGCCCTGCGTCTTTACGGTGTCATCGAGAACCACGCCTTCAGCGAACGCTGACGCTTTCGGGTTCTCCTTCGAAGCGCAGGAGAACTCTTCGCCACTCTCCTTCATCTCAGAGGAAGAAGCAGTCGGCCGGTGACGGTAGCGTCCTCTCAATGAACCGGAGAGGAGGTCGGGATGGTGGAGCAAGCGGCAGCACAGGATGCACCGATCGACCCGATCGCGCTGCGCCGGGCCTTCGGCACCTTCGTCACCGGCGTGACGGTCATCACGACACTCGAAGCCGATGGAACGCCGCGCGGAATGACCGCGAATTCCTTTACTTCCGTGTCGCTCGATCCGCCGCTCCTGCTGGTCTGCGTGGCCAAGTCGGCGTCCAGCTATGCGGTGTTCAAGGCGGCGGACTGTTTTGCGGTCAATATCCTGCATGAAGGACAGGTCGACGTATCGGCGACCTTCGCCTCGAAGGCGCAGGACAAGTTCCAGTCGGTCAACCACGACCGGGCGCACACGGGTGCGCCGGTTCTGACGGACAGCCTGACCTGGTTCGATTGCAGCCTTCACAGCGCGGTGGATGCCGGCGACCACGCCATCCTGATCGGCCAGGTGCGCGCCTTCGGCACCAGCCCGACCGCGCCGCTCGGCTTCTGCCGTGGCCGTTATGCCAGCGTGAAGGACCCGTTGCCGAGCGGCTGGCTCGCCTCGCACGGCATGATCATCGGCTACCTCATCGAGGCGGGCGACAGCCTGCTGCTGCGCTCGGACGGGAAGGGCGGCTGGGTGTTGCCGTCGGCACGCCGGCGCAAGGCGGACAGCCAGCTCGTGCTCGACGGCGGCGATGCGCTGCGCCTCGTGCCGGAGGAAACCTTTCTCTATTCGGTCTTCGACGTCGCCGATAGCGACCCCGGTTATCTCGTCTACCGGGCGCGCCTGGCGGGAGAGGGCGCCGCGGGCAATCTCCCCGCCGACCTTCGCTTCTTCCCAATCGACGACCTGCCTTACGACACGATCGCGACCCATGAACTGAGCTCGATGCTGCGGCGCTATGGGCGTGAGCGGCTGGCGGGCCGCTTCGGCATCTACATGGATTCCGACGACGGCGGCCGTGTCGCGATGATCGACGGCGAAGCCCGCGCCTGGCTCCAGGCCTCCCAAGACCAAGGACAATGACATGAAGACGACAGTCAGCTCCATCGAGGGCTCCCGCCAGCTGCTGTTCATAGACGGCCGGTTCGTGGCCCCGAAGAACGGCAACTACATCCAGAGTTTCGATCCGACGACGGGCGCGTCCTGGTACGAATTTGCCGAGGCCGATGCTGATGATGTCGAGGCGGCTGTCGCCGCTGCCAATGCCGCCTTCCGCAACCCCGAATGGCGGCGTATGACGCAGACCGATCGCGGCGCGCTGGTGCGCCGGCTCGCAGAATTGGTGCGGGCCAATGCCGATACGCTCGCCGAGATCGAGACGCGCGACAATGGCAAGCTGCTCAAGGAAACGCGGGCGCAGATGCGCGCCATGCCCGACAGCTACCACTATTTCGCCGGCATGGCCGACAAGCTGCATGGTGACACGATCCCGATCAACCGGCTCGACACGCTGAACATCAACCTGCGCGAGCCGCTCGGCGTCATCGGCATGATCACGCCGTGGAACTCGCCGTTGATGCTGCTCACCGGCACGCTGGCGCCATGCCTTGCGATCGGCAACACCATCGTCATCAAGCCTTCCGAACATGCAACGGCTTCCACGCTGGCGCTCGCCGAACTCATCCACGAGGCGGGCTTCCCGGCCGGCATCGTCAATGTGGTGACGGGCACCGGCAAGAGCGCCGGCGAGGCGCTGACCCGCCATCCAGGCGTCGCGAAATACGTCTTCACCGGCAGCACCGCCACCGGCCGCCGCATCGCTGGCAACGCCGCGCAGAACCTCGTGCCCTGCTCGATGGAACTCGGCGGCAAATCGCCCCATGTCGTCTTCGGCGATGTCGATATCGAGCATGCGGTGAACGGCGTCGTCTCCGGCGTCTTCGCTGCGGCCGGCCAGACCTGCGTGGCCGGTTCACGCTGTTTCGTCGAGGCGAGCATCTACGACAAATTCATCGATGCGCTCGTCGCCCGCACGCAGAGAATCCGCGTCGGTCTCCCGACCGGCGATGACACCGATATCGGCCCGCTCGCGCTCGCCGACCAGCTTTCCAAGGTCGAATCCTATGTTGCCTCCGGCGTGAAGGAGGGCGCGACGATCGCTGCCGGCGGACGACGGCCGCAGAAGGACGGGCTTGCGCCCGGCGGCTGGTATTTCGAGCCGACCGTAATGGTCGATGCCGAAAACGACATGACCTTCATGCGCGACGAACTGTTCGGCCCCGTGGTCGGTGTGATGCCGTTCCGCGACGAGGCGGAGATGATCCGGCTCGCCAACGATACCCGCTATGGCCTCGCCTCCGGCATCTGGACGAAGGATATCGACCGGGCGCTGCGTTTCGCCAATGAGATCGAGGCGGGCACCGTCTGGGTCAACACCTATCGCTCCGCCTCCTTCATGTCCGCCAATGGCGGCTTCAAGGAAAGCGGTTACGGCCGGCGCGGCGGATTCGAGGTGATGCACGAATTCTCCCGGCTGAAGAACGTGATCATCGACTATTCCGGCGCGATGCAGGACCCCTTCGTCATCCGCCTCAAGTAACAAGCATCGAAAGGCAGAACCATGAAGTTCGCAGTCTCGCTCACGATGGAACGCTTCTCGCCGGATGTGCCGATGGCGACCGCGAAGAACAACCTGCTGACGCTGGCCCGCATGGCCGACGAGGGCGGTTTCGAGATGCTCTGGACCGCCGAGCATCACACGATCGAATGCACGATCTCCCCCAATCCGTTCCAGACGCTCGTCTGGCTGGCGCAGCACACCGAGCAGCTGCGGCTCGGCACCTCGACGCTGGTCGCACCCTACTGGGACCCGATCCGGCTGGCTGGCGAATCGGCCCTTTGCGACCATCTGACCAACGGCCGGCTTGAATTCGGCATCGCGCGCGGCTCCTACCAGTATGAGTTCGACCGGATGGCGGGCGGCATGCCGCAGCAGGAAGGCGTCGCCTACATGAAGGAGATCGTGCCGGCGGTTAAGAAGCTCTGGGCCGGCGATTATGCCCATGACGGGCACTATTGGAAATTCCCGCTCGCCACCTCCGTGCCGAAGCCCTTGCAGCAGCCGCACCCGCGCATCTGGGTCGCCGCGCGCGATCCCGGCACCTTCGACTGGGCGATTGCTAACGGTGCGAGCATCCTGTCGACGCCGCTTTCGGCACCCGCCGCCGAAATCCAGGTGCTTTCCGACAAGTTCCACAAGGCCGTGGCCGACCATCCGGAGGTGCCGCGCCCGCGTTTCATGATGCAGCGGCGCACCTGCGTCTACGACCGGCCGGATGGCTGGGAAAAGGCCGTACAGCACAGCATGGATTATGGCCGCACCTTCGAGAATCTCATGCAGAATGTCGGCACGGTGCAGAACGGTTTTCCAGAGGCGGTGCCCTATGAGGCGGTCAAGGGCAAGGAGAACTACAATCCGGAAAACATCCGCAAGAACCTGATGTTCGGCACGCCGGACGAGGTGATCGAGAAGCTGCTTGTGTTCGAAGCGGCGGGCGTCGACCAATATTGCCTCGGCCTCACCTTCAACCTGCCCTTCGAATTGCAGAAGCGCACGATCGAGCTTTTCGTGAAAGAGGTGATGCCGTTCTTTGCCGCGCGCGAGAACGACCGGAAGCGGGCGGCTGCGGGGGGCTGATCATGGCGGAGGCGCGAGAGCACACGGTCGGCGAGGTCACGCTCAACTATCGCATCGATGGCGATGGCGGCGAGCCGCTCGTCTGCATCCATGGCGTCGGCTCCTACCTGGAAGCCTGGTCTGGCGTGGTGGAGCGGTTGAAGGACCGGTTCACGATCCTGACCTTCGATCTGCGGGGCCATGGACGGTCGAGCCGCGTCAAGGGTCGCTACGAGATCGACGACTTCGTGGCCGAGACGCTGGAACTCGCCGACAAGACCGGCTTCCCGACCTTCAATCTCGCGGGTTTTTCGCTCGGCGGCCTGATTGCTCAGCGCCTCGCGCTGACGCATCTGCCGCGCCTGCGCCGGCTCGTGCTTTTGTCCACGGTCGCGGGCCGCACGCCCGAGGAACGGGAACGGGTTCTCGCGCGGCTCGCGGCCCTTCAGGCCGGAACGCCGGCGGATCACCACACGGCGTCGCTTTCTCGTTGGCTGACGGAGGCATTTCAGGAAGAACATCCCGACGTGATCGCCTGGCTACGGGCACGCGATGCGGAAAACGATCCGGACTGCTACGCGGCCGCCTATCGGGTGCTGGCCGAGACGGATTTCGGCGGCTTCCTCGACCAGATCCGCTGCCCGACGCTGATCGCGACCGGCGAGGAGGATGTCGGCTCCAACCCGCGCATGGCCCGTTACATGCACGACCGCATCCCGGGATCGCAGCTCACGCTTTTTCCGGGCCTGCGCCATTCTATCCTCATCGAGGCACCTGATGTCGTGGCCGAAGCTATCGACAACTTCGTTTCTAATACGGAGGCCGCCCATGGATGAGACTTTGCGCAAAGAGGGCGAAGCGGTCCGGCGGCGCGTGCTCGGCGACGACTATGTCGATCGTGCCAAGGCAGGCGCCGATGCCTTCTCCGCACCCTTGCAGGACCTGCTCAACGAATATTGCTGGGGCCTGGGCTGGACGGACGACGGCCTCGACCTCAAGCAGCGCAGTCTCCTGAACCTCGGCATGCTTGCCGCCAGCAACCGCATGCATGAATTCGGCATCCATTTTCGCGGCGCCGTCCGCAATGGCCTGTCGGACAGGGAATTGCAGGCAGCCCTTCTCCAGATCGCGATCTACTGCGGCGTGCCGGCGGGCGTCGAGGCGTTCCGGGTGGCCCGCGCCATCCGCGCGGAAATGGGCGGGGAGGGCACGACTTGATTTCCGTCATTTCGATGAAGCCAGAGGCCATGCGCTGCTTGGGAACGCCGGAAGACGGGAAGGGGCAATAAGCCTGAAGATTGATACCATCGGCAGGGAGAGGAACCCGCGCCGTCGACAGAAACGACAATGGACAGAGGGAACAAACACATGATGAAGACATCGACACTTGCGGCGCTCGTCGCCTCTCTCTCGCTTTCGCTCGCCGCCGTGCCGGCCCAGGCCGGCGCCGTTCTCGACCGGGTGCTCGTCGCCAAGACCCTGAAGGTCGCGACCGATGCCAACTGGGCACCGCAATCCTTCGTCAACGACAAGAACGAGATGGACGGCTTCGACATCGACGTCGCCAAGGAGATCGGCAAACATCTCGGCGTTTCCGTCGAATTCGTGACGCCGGGCTGGGACATCATCACGGCAGGCAAGTGGCAGGGCCGCTGGGACATGCATGTCGGCTCGATGACGCCGACCAAGGCACGCGCCGAAATCTTCGATTTCCCGGCAGTCTACTACTACACGCCCGCCGCCGTCGCCGTTCACAAGGACAACAAGGCGGAAAAGCTTTCCGATCTCGAAGGCAAGGTCGTCGGCGTGACGGCAACCTCGACCTTCGAGGCCTATGCTAATCAGGACCTTACGCTGGATGCGGCCGGCGCGCCGCCTTTCACCTATGATTTCAAGGCGGGCGAGGTGAAATCCTACGCCAACTCCACCACCGCCTTCGACGACCTGCGCCTCGGCGACGGAACGCGCCTCGATGCCGTCGTTTCCACGTTGCCAAGCATTCTCGATGCGGAGAAAGCCGGCTACCCGATCAAGCAGCTCGGCAAGCCGGTCTTCTTCGAGCCTCTTGCCGTTGCCGTCGAGCATGGCGACAAGGAGCTGAGCGAGAAGATCGCCGAGGCCGTGAAAGCGATGCAGGCCGACGGCACGCTGAGCAAGCTTTCGGTCAAATGGTACGGTGTCGACTACACGGTCACGCAGTAAAAGACCCATCCGTTCGCGCGCGCCCGGAAAACCGGGCCGCGCCTTACATGCAGGGAGCGGAGATGCTGTATCCGGATACTGTCGAGTCCGAAGTGCTCGTCCACAAGCCGTGGTTCGTCGCGGTGATGTTTGCGGCGATCTTCGCCCTGTTCCTCGCCTTCGACCTCACGGGAACGTCGATGGGCGAGCTGATGCGCCCGGTGATTGGCGAACCGCTGGAAAGCGGCCTCTATGGCCGTTTCGCCATCGCCTTCGTCATCGCGGTGCTGTTCTGCCTGAACATCGTCCTGATCGGCTTCGCCTCGCTACGGGTGCAGATCACGATCGTCTGGCTTGAGCTCCTGCTGCTGTTCCTCGCCTTCTTCAAAACGTTCAATCTCAGCCTGCCTTTCATGGCCGAGAAATTGCCGTTCCTCATCACGCAGGGGCTTTTCACGACGATCTACGTCTCGGCGATCTCCATCGTCATCGCTTCCTGCATCGCCATTCTCGGCGCGGTTGCGAAGCTTTCGACGAACGGGTTCGCCTATGCGATCGCGAGTTTCTACACCTCGTTCTTCCGCGGCCTGCCGCTCCTGATGCAGGTCTACCTCATCTATCTCGGCCTGCCGCAGCTCGGCTTCATCATCGATGCGGTGCCGGCCGGCATCCTTGCACTGTCGCTCTGCTACGGCGCCTATATGACGGAGATCTTCCGTTCGGGTATCCAGAGCATCGACCGCGGCCAATGGGAAGCCTCGCGTTCGATCGGCTTCGGCTTCGGCATCACTATGCGCAAGATCATCCTGCCGCAGGCGTTGCCCGTCATCATCCCGCCGACCGGCAACCAGTTCATCTCCATGTTGAAGGACAGTTCGCTCGTCTCGGTTATCGGAGTGTGGGAGCTGATGTTCCTGGCGCGCACGCTCGGCCAGAAGTCGTTCCAGCACATGGAAATGCTGATCTCGGCGGCGATGCTCTACTGGGGCGTGTCGATCTGCCTCGAACTCATCCAGTCACGCATCGAGCGTCATTATGCGAGGAGCAAAGTCCGATGAGCGAAAAGATCATCGATGTCCGCAACGTCTCCAAATGGTATGGCGCGTTCCGGGTGCTGACCGATGTGAACCTGACGGTCGAGAAAGGCGAGCGCATCGTCATCTGCGGTCCATCCGGCTCGGGAAAGTCGACGCTGATCCGCTGCTTCAATCGGCTGGAAGCGCATCAGGAAGGCGACATCGTCGTCAACGGTATCCCGCTGCATGACAAAATGCGCAATGTCGGCGAGGTGCGCAAGAATGTCGGCATGGTCTTCCAGCACTTCAATCTCTTCCCGCACATGACCGTGCTGATGAACTGCATGGTCGGGCCGATGTGGATCAAGGGCGTCTCGCAGGCTGAAGCCCGCAAGACCGCGCTGAAATTCCTGGAGCGCGTGCGCATTCCCGAGCAGGCTGACAAATACCCCGTCCAGCTCTCCGGCGGCCAGCAGCAGCGCGTGGCGATCGCCCGTTCGCTCTGCATGCAGCCGGCCGTCATGCTGTTCGACGAGCCGACATCCGCTCTTGACCCGGAAATGGTTTCCGAAGTGCTCGACACCATGACGGGCCTGGCGCGCGACGGCATGACCATGGTCTGCGTGACCCATGAAATGGCCTTTGCCCGCGCTGTTGCCGACCGGGTGATCTTCATGAATGCGGGCCAGATCGTCGAGCAGGGCAAGCCGGATGAATTCTTCGGTAACCCGCAGCACGAGCGCACGAAACTTTTCCTAAGCCAGATCCTAAAGCATTGAAAGATTGACACAAAGGCAACCGAGCTGACTCTGGTTCGATTGCCTTCAAGCGCGCCCTGCGGCCATTGCCGCGACCGAGATGCCATTTGATTAGCGCATGTCGGGCCGTGCGTTCGGAGAAGATTGCGTGACCGGGTGACTGGTCGCTGTGCACGTCTCGTGCCCTCGTTTTCAGCTTCGAATGCTTCTAAAAGATAAATCTTGACTGCAAAAGTCATAAAATAATAAGTGCGGGCAGTTTCCACCGGAGATCATCCGCATGCGCTTTCCTGGCAAGTCCACCCTTCTCGCCCTCGGCCTTCTCGCCTCCACCGCCCTTCCGGCGATGGCAGACCCTGTTACCGTTAAAGACGTGACGGGCCGCGACGTCGAAGTGAACGTGCCGGTCAACCACGTCATTCTCGGCGAAGGTCGGCAGATCTACTTCCTCGCCGCACTCGACAAGGACAATCCGTTCCAGCATGTCGTCGGCTGGCGCGACGACCTGCCGAAGGCCGATCCGGAATCCTACGCCGCCTATCTCGCGAAATACCCCGACGTCGCCAAGCTGCCGACCTTCGGCGGCATGAAGGATGGCACCTTCGATATCGAGCAGGCCGTGGCGCTGAAGCCGGATGTCATCCTGATGAATGTCGATGCCAAAACGGCGACGGAAGAGGCCGGCTACATCGAGAAGCTCGCCAAGGTCGGCATCCCGCTCGTCTATGTCGATTTCCGCGAAAAGCCGATGGAAAACACCGAGCCGAGCATGCGCATCATGGGCACGCTGATGGGCAAGGAGAAGGTCGCGGAAGACTTTATCACCTTCCGCGCCGATGCGATCAAAAAGGTCACGGACGTTCTGGAAAAGAACAACCCGGCAAAACCGCTTGTCTTCGTCGAGCGCGCCGGCGGCTATTCCGACGACTGCTGCATGTCCTTCGGCAACGAGAATTTCGGCAGGATGGTCGAGCTCGCCGGTGGCACGAACATGGCCAGGGACATCATTCCCGGTACTTTCGGCACCGTGAATCCCGAGCAGGTTATCGCCTCCAATCCTGATCAGGTGATCGTCACGGGCGGCATGTGGGAAGGCTATGTGCCGGGCGGAAACTGGGTCGGCGTCGGTTATGGCGCGGATGCCACGGAAGCTCGCCGCAAGCTGGAAAACCTGACGAAGCGTCCGGCCTTCACCGGCATCAAGGCAGTCAAGGATGGCAATGTCCATGCCATCTGGCACCAGTTCTACAACAATCCCTACCAGTTCGTCGCAATCCAGCAGATCGCCAAGTGGCTGCACCCGGACCTGTTTGCCGATCTCGATCCGGAAGCGACCTTCAAGGACCTGCATGCCCGCTTCCTGCCGCTCGATTACAAGCCGGGCTATTTCGTCTCGCTGAAGGGCGAATAGGCGATGGGCGCTGCGGCGATCGAAACCGGGGCTACGGGGCGCGATCAATATCGCGCCCTTGCCTTTCGGCGCATTCTCATCCTGACCGGCCTCGCCGTCGCGCTTGCCGTCAGCATCGCGGTCGATATGGCGCTGGGGCCGGCGAATTACAGCCTTTCGCAGGTACTTTCGGCGCTCGTTTCACCGGAGACGAGCGGTGACCAGCTGCGCGTCGTGATCTGGGATATCCGCATGCCGATCGCGCTGATGGCGGTGACGGTCGGAGCTTCGCTGTCGGTCGCCGGCGCACAGATGCAGACGATCCTGTCGAACCCGCTTGCCAGCCCCTTCACGCTCGGCATTTCGGCCGCCGCGAGTTTCGGCGCGGCCCTTGGGCTGGTTGGCGGCGTCGCGATCTTTCCGGGCGCGGTGCAATACATGGTGCCGGTCAATGCTTTCATCATGGCGATGGTCGCGGCACTGTTCATTCATTTCGCCTCGACATTGCGGGGCGTGACGGTGGAAACCATCGTGCTGCTCGGCATTGCGCTGGTCTTCACCTTCAATGCCGCGCTGTCGCTGCTCGAATATCTTGCCTCCGAGCAGGCGCTGGCGGCCGTCGTCTTCTGGACCATGGGCAGTCTTACCAAGGCAACATGGGACAAGGTCTTCGTCACCGCCGCCATCCTCGTCGTGACGCTGCCGCTCTTCATGCGCAATGCCTGGGCACTCACGGCGCTGAGGCTCGGTGATGACAAGGCGGCGAGCATGGGTGTCAATGTCCGCCGGCTGCGTCTACACACGATGCTGATCGTCAGCCTGCTCGCTGCCATCCCGGTGTCCTTCGTCGGCACCATCGGTTTTGTCGGTCTCGTCGGTCCGCATATCGCCCGCATGGTGGTCGGCGAGGACCAGCGCTTCTTCTTGCCCGGCGCGGTGATCTGCGGTGCGCTGCTGCTCTCGACGACGTCGGTCGTCAGCAAGGTGCTGATCCCCGGCGCTATCCTGCCCATTGGGGTCATCACTGCGCTTGTCGGCGTTCCCTTCTTCTTCGTCCTGATTTTCTCGAACCGGAGGCGCGCATGGTAAGCTTGGTGCTGAAGGATCTCGGCGCGCGTTACGGACGTGCGACGGTTCTCTCCAAGGTGGCAATCGAGCTTTTGACGCCCGGCGCCACGACGGCCGTGATCGGCCCGAACGCGGCGGGAAAATCGACGCTGTTCAAGCGCGTCGCCGGCCTGATCTCCGGGCCGGGCGTCGTCCAGCTTTCGGAAGCCACGCGCGGCGACCGCGCGATCTGCTACATGCCGCAGGATACCGGTTCGAATGCCGTGTTGACGGTGTATGAATCCCTGCTGCTTGCCGCAAAGCAGGGTGGCGGCTGGCGGGTGAACGACGACGAACTCTTCGAGATCGACGCGATCCTGAAGGCTCTGCGCATCGAGGATCTTGCCTTTCGCGGGCTTGATGCTCTCTCGGGTGGCCAGCGGCAGCTCGTCTCGCTCGGTCAGGCACTGGTGCGCAAGCCCGAAGTGCTGCTGATGGACGAGCCGACCTCGGCGCTTGATCTGCACCGCCAGATCGACGTCCTGGAATTTGTCGCTGATCTTGCCCGCCGCACCGGCATGATCGTGCTCATCGCGCTGCACGACCTCAACCACGCCCTGCGCTACTGCACGAACACCATCGTCATCGCCAATGGCGAGATGGCGGCAAGCGGCACCACGGCCGATGTGATCACGCCGGCGATGTTGCGCGACATCTATCGGGTGGATGCCCGCATCGAATCCTGCTCCCGCGGCCGGCCGATGGTGATCGTCGATGGCGCGCTTTAGCCACAGGATCCGCAATGCAAATTCGTCCGCCGCATTTCCGCGAACCAGATGGAGATAACTCCAAAAGGTTCGCGTGAAAAACATGACAATCGACTTGCCGTCGACGCTTGACCTGACACCGACGCTTATCTGGGGGATTATGGCTGGCCTACGGCGCTGGCACGGGCGCGATCTCGACTGGAACCCGCGACCGAAAGCAGGTCGCAAGCTGGCGCGAAGGCCTCATCGTCGTCGAGCGGAGACGGTCGCCGCGCTTGTGGCGAGGATCTTCCGATAGACCCAGGTTGAGATGCTTGTCACGAGTTCCGCACTTGGCAGCAGCTTTATAAGCGGGGTCTACGATCTTGGCGCACCAGCATTGGCCCTTGAGGTCATCTGTTCTCCACTCGTAAGGAACATCAGCCGTTCTTTGGTGTTGTCTCATGCATGCGGATTGCCCGCTTCAGAGGAGAAGAACATGCTGACCAAACTCACCACGATTGCCGCGGCTGCCACGCTCATCAGTTTCTCTGCATTTGCCCAGACGAGCACCGGCGACGCTTCCGAAACCACCAATGCGGGCGATCAGGCCCAGATGCAGATGGACGACGCGACGGCCAACGTCTTTTACAGCGATGTGAAGGCCCGTACGCTGCGGCCGGAAGCCGAGTGGTCGAAGAATTGGGCGGGCCTCAATGACGAGCAGCGCGCCAAGATGAAATCGGACTGCTCGACCAATGGTGCCACGGCTCGTAGCGAAGGTGACACCCGTGTCTGCGCCTGGGCCGGCAACAACTGAGCGGGCGTGAGCGCCGCCAAGGAGGCTCCGAGCAATCGGGGCCTTTTTTGTATCCGCTGACCTGAGGCTGCGTGAAAACCATTCGATGACTTGCCGCTGTGGTACCAAGGTCGAGCATACCGATGCGCTTGTGACCTTGCGCAAGACAAACCAAATCACCCGGAACGCGACACATCGCGGAGAAAAACTCCATCGGTAAGCGCCCCTGAGCAGCCCCCGGGCGCTTTGTTGCTCGTTCGCCTTCTTGCGAGCTTGCGTGACAGGCAGGAGCGTTTGTTTCTTTCAGCCATGTTCCCTTGCAGATGCGAGATCGTTCACCAGCAAGGGCGGTAGCGCCAAGGCATTTCACGATTGGCGCAAATATTGGAATTGCTGCCTTTGATAATTGATAAAATCCATAGAAATTATAAATAACAACGGCGGGAGAGCGCAATGAAAGTCCTGGGAATTTCCGGTAGCGTCAAGCGGCCATCGCGCACCGCACATATCGTCGAGCGTATCGTCACAGCGATTGGACGGGCGGCGGATGTCGAAGCTGATCATATCGATCTTGCCGATGCCGCGCCGGTCCTCTTCCGGGCGCTACGCGCCGATAAACTTGACGAGGCCGGGCGTGCGATCGTCGATGCTGTCGAGGCGGCAGACGTTCTCGTCGTCGGCTCGCCGGTCTATCGTGCTTCCTATACCGGTGCGCTCAAGCATCTTTTCGATCTCGTCGATTTTCGTGCGCTTCAGGGCCGGCGGGTTATCCTTGCTGCGACCGGCGGCACGCCGCTGCATGGCCTGATGCTGGAGCATCAGTTCCGTCCGCTTTTCGGCTTCTTCGGCGCCGTCACCGTGCCGACGACCGTCTATGCCGTCGAGGCGGATTTCACCGAATACACGCTTTCGAACCCGGCCGTCGAAGCGCGCATCGAGCGCGCCGTCGCCGAATTGTTCGATCTGTTGCCCGCCACGGCCCTTGCCACCGGCGAAACCCATCCGGCCCTTCGCGTCGTCTCGCGCGAAACGGCCGCCAATTGACATCAGGAAGAGAGGAGTAACCCATGACTGAACAGAGCAGGGACGCCGTGAAATTCGCCTATTGGGTGCCGAATGTCTCCGGCGGCCTCGTCATTTCCAATATCGAACAGCGCACCAGCTGGACGATCGAGTATAACCGCAAGCTCGCCCAGATCGCGGAAGCCAGCGGCTTCGACTATGCGCTGAGCCAGATCCGCTTCACGGCCGGCTATGGTGCGGAGTTCCAGCACGAATCCGTCTCCTTCAGCCATGCCTTGCTGGAATCGACCACGACGCTGAAGGTTATCGCCGCGATCCTGCCCGGGCCGTGGAACCCGGCGCTTGCCGCCAAGCAGATCGCCACGATCAATCACCTGACGAACGGCCGCGTCGCCGTCAATGTCGTCAGCGGCTGGTTCCGCGGCGAGTTCCAGGCTATCGGCGAGCCGTGGCTTGATCACGATGAGCGCTACCGCCGCTCGGAAGAGTTCATCCGCGCACTGCGCGGCATCTGGGCGGAAGACAACTTCACCTTCCGCGGCGATTTCTACCGCTTCAACAACTATTCGCTGAAGCCCAAGCCGATCGACCCGCAGCCGGAAATCTTCCAGGGCGGTTCGTCGCGCGCGGCGCGCGACATGGCCTCGCGCGTCTCCGACTGGTACTTCACCAATGGCAACACGCCGGAGGAAATCGCCAAGCAGGTCAATGACATCAGGGCGAAGGCGCGGGAGAACAACCATTCGGTCAAGGTCGGCGTCAATGCCTTCGCCATCGTGCGCGAGACCGAGGAAGAGGCGAAGGCTGTTCTGGCCGAGATCATCGAGAAGGCTAATCCCGAGGCGGTCAACGCCTTCGGCCATGAGGTGAAGAATGCCGGCAAGTCTTCGCCGGAAGGCGAGGGCAACTGGGCGAAGTCGAGCTTTGAGGATCTCGTCCAGTACAATGACGGCTTCCGTTCCAACCTGATCGGCACGCCGAAACAGGTGGCCGAGCGCATCGTGAACCTGAAGCGCGCCGGTGCCGATCTCATCCTGCTCGGCTTCCTGCACTTCCAGGAAGAGGTCGAATATTTCGGCAAGCACGTCATTCCTCTGGTGCGCGCGCTGGAAGAGGCCGAGGAGAGCGCCGCCATCGCGGCCGAATAAGGCAAACCGAACAAGACGGAGCGGCGGCCTGCCGCCGCTCCCTGCAACGCGGGCGCGATCGTGTCCGCGAAGGGAAACCTGCGCCCATCGCGGCGAAGCACGGAACGAACCATGTCGGCATCGAATTTTCTGCTCGTCGGCCTCAGCAGCGAGGTGGCTGTCCCGCCTGACATTGCGGAGCATCTTGCTCTGCGGGCTACGTCTGCGGAGGTGCCCGGCCCGCGGCCGGACGAGGCGCTTGCGCTGGAACTGTACGGGATCGATCTGTCCTTCGGCGGCGTGGTGGCGCTCAAGGATGTCGATCTCTCGGTGCGCCATGGCGAGATCCGCGCGATCATCGGCCCGAATGGTGCCGGCAAGAGTTCGCTGATCAATGTCATCTCGGGCGTCTATAAGCCGGATCGTGGCCATGTCGCGATCAACGGCGCCGCCTACCGGCCGGTCCCGACGCAGAAGCTGGCCAAGTTGGGTATTGCCCGCACCTTCCAGAATCTCGCTCTCTTCAAGGGGCTGAGCGTGCTCGACAATGTCGCCGCCGGCCGCGCCTATGCCGGCCGCTCGAATTTCCTCAGCCAGATCATCGGCCTGCCCCATGCGCGGCGCGAACAGACGGATGCACGCGAACGGGCGCGCCGGGTCATCGATTTCCTGCATTTGACGCCCTATCTCGACCGACTCGCCGGCACGCTGCCCTATGGTCTGCAAAAGCGCGTCGAGCTCGCCCGTGCACTTGCTGCCGAACCGCGCATCCTGCTGCTCGACGAGCCCATGGCGGGCATGACGGCGACGGAGAAGAACGAGCTTGCCGATTATGTGCGCCTCGCCCGCGACGAATACGCCATCACCGTCGTGCTGATCGAGCACGATATCGGCGTCGTCATGGGCTTGTCCGACCGCATCGCCGTGCTTGATTACGGCCGCAAGATCGCCGACGGCACGCCGGAGGAGATCGCGAGCGACCAGCGCGTCATCGATGCCTATCTCGGCGTGCCGCCGGAAAACGAAGACGGGGAGGGCATCTGATGGCCGAATTCGACTGGCTTTTCTTCACCGAGGTGCTGATCGGCGGGTTGCTCTCCGGCGTGATGTACTCCCTCGTCGCGATCGGTTTCGTGCTGATCTACAAGACCTCGGGCGTCCTGAATTTCTCGCAGGGCGCGCTGCTCCTCTTCGCCGCGCTCACTTTTGTCAGCCTCGTGGAGAAGGGCGTGCCCTTCGCGGCCGCCTTTGCCATCACCTTCGCGGCGATGGTCGTCATCGGCGTCGCCATCGAGCGCACGGTGCTGCGGCCGCTGACCAACAAGCCGCCAATCACGCTGTTCATGGCGACACTCGGTCTCTCCTACATCATCGAGGGGGCAGCCCAGCTCATCTGGGGCACGCAGGTTCATGGTCTCGATCTCGGCATCGAGGATATTCCCTTCGATGTCGGCGGCGTGTTCATCAGCCAGTTCGACATCTTCGCCGCCGTGGTTGCGGCCAGCATGGTGGGCGCACTCTCGGCCTTCTTCCGCTACACCCGCATCGGCCTCGGCTTCCGCGCGGTGGCGGACGATCAGTTCGCGGCCCTTGCGGTCGGTCTGAAGCTGCCCTGGATCTGGGCGAGCGTCTGGGCGGCGGCCGGCCTCGTCGCATTGGTCGCCGGCCTCCTTTGGGGCGCGCGCCTCGGCGTGCAGTTCTCGCTGTCGCTGGTGGTGCTGAAAGCCTTGCCAGTGCTGGTGCTCGGCGGCTTCGATTCCATTCTCGGCGCCATCGTCGGCGGCCTCCTGGTCGGCGCGTCCGAAAAACTCGCCGAAGTCTATATCGGCGATTATTTCGGCGGCGGCATCGAGGGCTGGTTTGCCTATGTCGTGGCGCTCGCGTTCCTGCTCATCCGGCCCTCCGGCCTATTCGGCCAGAAGCTCGTGGAAAGGGTCTGACATGTCCACAGTCACAGCCGATCTTTCTCCGCCCCTTTCGCTGCCGTTCCACGCGGGAGCGCTCGCGGTGCTCGCCGTCGCCTACCTGGTCGTCCCCTTCATCGGCTCGAGCTATCTCTTCGAGGCGATCCTGCTGCCCTTCCTGGCGCTCAGCCTTGCCGGCGTCGGGCTCAATATCCTGACGGGTTATGCCGGCCAGGTCTCGCTCGGCTCGGCCGCCTTCATGGCCGTTGGCGCCTTCGCGGCCTATAATTTCAACCTGCGCGTCGAGGCGCTGCCGCTCATAGGCTCCATCGTTCTCGCCGGCCTGTCGGCGGCGGCGATCGGCATCGTCTTCGGCCTGCCGAGCCTGCGGCTGCGCGGTTTCTACCTCGCCGTCTCGACGCTCGCGGCGCAATTCTTCGTGCAATGGGCGCTGACGAAATTCGGCTGGTTCTCCAACAATTCCGCCTCAGGCGTCATCGACGCGCCGCCGTTGTCGCTGGCTGGCCTTTCCTTCGAAGGCCCGGTCGGCCGTTATCTCTTCGCGCTGACGGTCGTGGCGGTCCTCACCTTCCTCGCTTATCGTCTCGTCTCCTCGCAGACCGGCCGCAACTTCATCGCCGTGCGCGACAACGAGACTGCCGCGCGTATCATCGGCGTGCCGGTGTTGCGCACGAAACTGCTCGCCTTCGGGGTCTCCTCTTTCATTATCGGGGTGGCTGGGGTGCTCTGGGCCTTCGCCTATCTGCGCACGGTGGAGCCGGCCGGCTTCAACCTCGACCGCTCGTTCCAGATCCTCTTCATCGTCATCATCGGCGGGCTCGCCTCGATCCGCGGCGCCTTTTTCGGCGCAGCGCTGATCGTCGTCTTCCCGCTAGTGCTCTCGCGGCTCGGCGCCTTCTTGCTGGGCGATATCTTCGATTCCGGTGTGCTCGACATGACGCAGCGCATCGTCATCGGTGCCTTCATCATCCTGTTCCTGGTGCTTGAGCCGGATGGCCTCGTTGCGCTGTGGGATCGCCTGAAATCACGCATAACGGCCGCCCTCCGGCGGGCGTGAGATCCGAAGCTTTTCGCTTCCAACAACAAGAACCGCGAATCCCTTAAACAACGGACGGCCGAGCGCCGCCGACAGACGGAGTGTGTCCAGACATGACCCTTTATACCAAGATCAGAGCCGCTGCTTTCGCCGCCGGCATCGGCCTTGCGGCCATCGCCGCTCCCGCCCTTGCCGACGAGCAGCATTTCCCGCTGCAAAGCTACCGCGTCGGCCCCTATGCGGCCGGCGGCACGGGCTTCTTCGGCGGCTTCATCGATTATCTCAACCTCATCAACACCAGGGACGGCGGCGTCAACGGCGTGAAGCTCACCTGGTCGGAGGCCGAAACCCAGTATGAGGTCGAGCGCGGTGTCGAAGCCTACGAGCGCCTGAAGAGCAACCAGGGCATCGCCGCCTGGAACCCGCTGTCGGTCGGCATCGCCTATGCCATGATCGATCGCATCACCCAGGACAAGGTGCCGCTGATCACCATCAACCACGGTCGCACGGATTCGACGGACGGCCGCGTCTTCCCCTATGTCTTCCCGCTGCTGCTCAATCCCTACAGCGAGACCTCGGGCATCGTGAACTACATCGCCTCCAAGGAAGGTGGCCTCGAAAGCCTGAAGGGCAAGAAGATCGTCGTGCTCTATCACGGCTCGCCCTATGGCAAGGAGACGATCCCGATCTACGAACTGCTCGCCGAGAAATACGGTTTCGAACTGCAGCAGATCGAGGTTCCGCATCCGGGCAACGAGCAGCAGTCGCAGTGGCTGACGATCCGCCGCGCCAAGCCTGACTACGTCGTGCTGCGCGGTTGGGGTGTGATGAACCCGGTCGCGTTGAAGACGGCCGCCAAGACCGGCTTCCCGGTCGATCACATCATCGGCAATGTCTGGTCGAACTCGGAAGAGGACGTCATCCCGGCGGGCGACGCGGCCAAGGGCTATACGGCCATCACCACGCAGGCTTCGGGCGCAGAGTACCCTGTCGTCAAGGAGATCGTGAAGACGGTCTATGATGCCGGTAAGGGCAATCTCGAAGACAAGAACCGCATCGGTTCGGTCTACCACAATCTCGGCATCGTCAACGGCATCCTGAATGTTGAGGCCGTACGCATCGCGCAGGAGAAATTCGGCAAGCGCACGCTGACCGGCGACGAGGTGCGCTGGGGCTTCGAACATCTCCAGCTCGATCCGGCCCGCGTCGAGGCGCTGGGTGCCAAGGACCTGTTCCATTCAATCAACGTGACCTGGGACAACCACGAGGGCAACGGCTACGTGACCTTCCAGCAGTGGGACGGCAAGAAGTGGAACGTCGTCTCCGACTGGATCGCTCCGGACTGGGCGTTGCTGCGCCCGATCATCGAGAAATCTTCCGAAGCCTATGCCGCTGAAAAGGGCATCAAGCTTCGCACGGCTGAAGATGCCGAGGCTGCGACGAACTGATGCCTTTGACCGCGCGCCCTACCGCGCGGCTTTGTCGCCGGGCATCGGGGAAAGCTTCCCGGTGTCCGGCCGCAAGATCCCGAAAATTGCGAGGGGAATTCGACATGTCCGAGGACAGCAGGCTGCTCACCGTCGAGGGCCTTCATGCGACCTACAATCATTCCATCACCGCCCTGCATGGCGTGACGCTCTCGCTTGCTCGTGGCGAAATTGTTGCTCTTCTCGGCGCGAATGGCGCCGGCAAGACGACGACGCTGAAGGCGGTGTCGAACCTGCTGCCGGCCGAGCGCGGGCAGATCCTTGCTGGAAGCGTGCGGTTCGAAGGCCGCGACGTGACGCGTGATGCGCCGGCAAGCCTGGTGCGGCGCGGCCTCGTGCAGGTGCTGGAGGGGCGGCACTGCTTCAAGTCGCTGACGGTCGAGGAGAACCTCGTTTCGGGAGGTCTCGGCCGTAGCGGATCGCGTTCCGAAATCGCCCGTGACCTCGAAAAGGTCTATGCCCATTTTCCGCGGCTGAAGGAGAAACGCCGGGTGCTGTCCGGCCTCACGTCGGGTGGCGAGCAGCAGATGACGGCGATCGGCCGGGCGCTTCTTTCGCGTCCGCGTCTGCTGGTGCTCGACGAGCCCTCCATGGGGCTGGCACCGCTCGTCGTGCAGGACATTTTCCGCACCTTGAAGCGTCTCAATCGCGAGGAAGGCTTGTCCATCCTCGTCGCCGAGCAGAATTCGGCGGTGGCGCTCACCTATGCCGACCGGGCGGTCATTCTCGAAAACGGCGTCAGCGTGCTCTCGGGCAGCGCTGCCGATCTCAAGGCGCGCGACGACGTCAAGGCCTTCTATCTTGGCCAGAAGCCCGTCGCGGCCGCACCCGCCCTTGCTCACTGAACCCAATCGAAGAGGAGACTTACATGACCATTTCCAACGTCAATACGAAGGGCGCCGCCGAAGGTGTTCCGGCCGTGCCGCGGCCCAGCGAGCCGGCGCATATCATCAAGAGCGACGCCGAGGCGATCGCGGTCGCAAAGACGCTGGCGGCGGAGATTGCGCCGGGCGCGGCGATCCGCGATCGCGATCGCATCTGGCCGGTCAAGGAGCTCGATGCTTTTTCGCAGAGCGGCCTCTGGTCGATCAACGTGCCGAAGGCGTTCGGTGGTCCGGAAGTCTCCTATGCGACGCTTGCGAAGGTGATCGAGATCGTCTCGGCGGCGGATTCCTCCATCGGCCAGATCGCTCAGAACCATCTCGGTGTCGTCGCGGCCATCCGTACGGTGTCCGACGCGGCGCAGCAGAAGCTGCTCTTCGCCGAGGTGCTGCGCGGCACGCGCTTCGGCAACGCCTTCTCCGAATTCGGCTCCAAGCGCGCGGCGGATTTCGAGACGAAATTCACCGATGCCGGCGACCACGTCGTCGTCAACGGCCAGAAATTCTATTCCTCCGGCGCGCTGCTCGCCCATCTGGTGCCGATCGTCGCCCTCGATGAGGAGGGCCGCGCCTGGTATGCAATTGCCGAGCGCGACGCGCCGGGCCTCACCGTCATCGACGACTGGTCGTCCTTCGGCCAGCGCACCACGCTGTCGGGCACCGTCATTCTCAACAATGTGAAGGTACCGAAGACCCATCTCGTGCCCGGCTACAAGGGCTATGCGGTGCCGACGGCTGACGGCGCGATCTTCCAGATCATCCAGGTGGCGGTCGACACCGGCATCGCGCAGGCGGCGATCGACGAGACCGTCTCCTTCGTGCGTACCAAGAGCCGCGCCTGGGTGGACAGCGGCCTGGAGCGTGCCTCCGACGATCCCTACACGATCCAGGCTATCGGCGACCTGACGCTGCGCCTTCACGCTGCCCAGGCGCTGCTCGAAAAGGCCGGCTACGCCATCGACCGGGCCATCGAAAACCCTAATGCCGAGACGGTTGCGGAAGCCCAGATTATCACCGCCGAGGCCAAGATCCTGTCGACGGAAATCGCCATTGCTGCGACCAACAAGCTGTTCGAGCTTGCCGGCACACGCTCCACGCTCGCCGAGCATCACCTGGATCGCCACTGGCGCAATGCCCGCACCCACACGCTGCACGATCCGGTGCGCTGGAAGTATGCCATCCTCGGCAGGTATTTTCTCAATGATGAGAAACCCCCGCTTCACGCCTGGAGTTGATTGGCCGCACAAGCTGTCAAGCCAGCCCGATCGGCGATCGGGCTGGCTTGACCGGCGCGCAAAGGTTGGCTCTCTGCTTCGAACATCATTGTGCTCGCCATCATAAGCCGCACCCTTGTGGCGGATGCTAACGTTCGACGTCCAGCTCTTGCTGGATCACGACATGATCAAGCCGCCATCGACATTGATGGTCTGGCCAGTGATGTAGGCAGCGTCGGGAGAAGCGAGGAAGGCGACGAGCGCGGCGACTTCGGCCGGCGTGCCGGCCCGTCCCATAGGAATGCCTTCGACCCATTCGGCCATCAGTTCACCCGGACCGTATTCGCCGAGCATCTGGCCCCAGACGCGGTCGTTGTAGTCCCACATCTCGGTATGGATGATGCCGGGGCAAATGGCGTTGGCGGTAATGCCTTCTCGGGCGAGTTCCTTGGCGAGGCTCTGGGTGAGGCCGACGACGCCGAACTTCGAGGCGGCGTAGTGCGGGGTGTAGATGAAACCCTGGCGGGCTTGGCCGGAGGCGGTGTTGATGAGCCGGCCCTTCGTACCGCTGGCGCGGAAGCGGCGGATCGCCTCCTGGCAGCACAGGAAGACGCCCTTGGTGTTGACGTCGAGATTGAGGTCCCATTCACGCTCGGTCAGGTTCTCGACCTTGGCGATGGTGATGACGCCGGCATTCTGCACGGAAACGGAGATGGCGCCCAGCTTCGCCTCGGCCTCGCCATAGGCCTCCTGCACAGCTTTGGCGTCGGTCACGTCAAGCGCGAGACCGAGAATTTCGGCGCCGGTTTCCTTGGCGAGTGCGGCGGCCGCGTCCACCGTGTCTTTCTCGACTGCGGCAATCGCGACTTTCGCGCCCTCTTCGGCAAAGCGCTTGGCGATGCCGCGGCCGATGCCTTTGTTGCCGCCGGTCACGAATACCGTCTGGCCTGCAAAACGTGTCATGGTCTTTTCTCCATAATGCGCAGCAGGCCGATGTCCGATCCGGGATGGATCAGGCCGTGAGCCGTGCCGCAGTGAACTTGTCGGTGACGAGCACATCGATGACGCCCAGCTTCAGGGCGCCGGCGATGGCCTGGGTTTTCGATTCTCCGCCTGCGAGCGCCATGACGCGGGCGGTCTTGCGCAACTCTTCCAGTGAAAGGCCGATGACGCGGTCGTTGAGCGGCGTTTCGACCGGCCTGCCGTCCTGGTCGTAGAAGCGATAGGAAATCTCGCCGACGGCACCGGCCTCGTGCAGCATCGCCATTTCCTGGCGGGAGAAGGTATTGCCGGATCGGGCAAGAAGCTCCGATGGCTCAACCGCACCTATGCCGACGATGGCGAGGCTGAGGCGGCCGAAGAGGTCCATCGTCTCTCGCACCACCGGGTCGGCCAGCATGACGAGCTTGGCTTCGCGCGACGAGGTGATGCCTTGAACGAGAAGAAGCCGCGGCTCGCCGCCGGTCAGCCGCGCGAGGCGGGCCGTCAGCTGCGTGGCATGCGTCTGCACCGAAGCGTCGCCCATGCCGCCCAGGATCTGCACGATGTATTTGGCCTTGGCGTTCTTCAGCGGGTGAATGTTGTCCACCATGCGCAGGATCGTCTGGCTCCAGCTCGAGACGCCGACGATTTCATCCTGCTGCAGCGTGACCTCGAGAAAGTGGGCGGCCGCTTCGCCGATGCGCGCCATGATCGCGCCATCGCGGTCTTCCGAACAGTCGACGACGATGGCTTCGGTGAGGCGATAGCGCTCGCGCAGTGCCGTTTCCAGCTCGGCAAAGGTACCCGCCGGCGGGATGACCGTCGTGCGCACGATGTCTTCCTGCTCCGCCCGCTTCAGCATGCGCGAGACGGTGGCCTGCGACATATGCATGAGTTCTGCGATCTCAGCCTGCCGCTTGCCTTCGATGTGGTACATCTGGGCAATGCGGGCAATCAGTCGTAACTCGTTGAGCCGTCCCATGGAGCCTCCGGTGGTGAATTTTTATTCACTCATAGAGGAAGGACCTGAGACGGTCGAGCGGTAGATTGCATCCTGCCAGACGAGCAGGCGATCCACGGTATCGGAGACCTGCGGGGGGATGGCATTCACGGCGCGCGGCAGGGCAGCGACGGCCGCGAGGTCCGGCCAGACGCTGAGCGTCAGGCCGGCGAGATAGGCGGCGCCCAGTGCGGAGGCCTCCGGTGCGTCGCACTGGATGATAGCGTGATTGAGCGTATCGGCGACGCACTGCATCAGGAATGTATTCTTGCTTGGCCCGCCATCGGCATAGAGTCGGCCAAGCGGTGTCGGCGATTGCGCCGACATGGCCTTGAAGACATCGTGCACCTGGAAGGCGATGCTGTCCGTCACGGCGCGTGCCATCTGGGCGCGGCTCGTGTTGAAGGTGATGCCGGAAAACAGCGCCCGGGCATCGGAATGCCAATATGGCGCGCCAAGGCCGACGAAGGCCGGGACGAAGCCCGGGCCGCCGGCGTGAGCGGTTGCCGCAAGTTCGGTCAGCGCCTGCACATCGGCAAGGCCGAGCATGTCTGCCATCCAGGGCAGCGAGGCGGCAGAGACGAGGATGTTGCCCTCGAAGGCGTAGGTCGGCTTACCACCAATCGACCAGGCGATGGTCGTGGTGATGCCCTGTTGCGGCGCGATGAAGCGGGGCAGGGTCGTCATGATCGACGAACCGGTGCCGAAGGTCACCTTGCCGTCGCCGGGATTGAAAGCGCCGTGGCCGAACAGGGCGGCGTGGCTGTCGCCGATGGCGGAGGCAATCGGGATGCCGTCTGAAAGGCCGGGCACGTTCTTCGTGACGCCGAAGCGGGATGCACTGTCGCGAACCTCAGGCAGGGCGGATTTCGTCACGCCGAAGAGATCGCAGAGTTCGTCGCTCCACACCTGTTCGTTGAGATCGTAAAGCTGGCTGCGCGCGGCATTGGCGGCGTCGCAGGCATGCACCGCGCCATCCGTGAAGCAATGGATCAGCCAGGCGTCGATCGTGCCGAGCCGAACCTTGTTTCCGGCGGGCACGCGATCCAGCAGCCACTTCATCTTGGGGCCGGGGAACATCGGGTCGATGGGTAGGCCGGTGAGGGCCTGGACGCGCGGCGCATGGCCGGCGGCAATCAGCTCGGCGCAGGCGGGTGCGCTGCGGCGGCACTGCCAGCTGACCACGGGACCCAGCGGCTTGCCGCTGTCCGCATCCCAGATGGTGACGGATTCGCGCTGGTTGGAAATGGCGATGCCGAGGATTTCGACAGACGGCGCGGCCGCAAGGCAGGCCGCAATGGCTTCCTGCACGGACTGCCACAGCCGCAACGGGCTCTGCTCCACCCAGCCCGGCTGCGGATGCTCAATGCCGACGGGAGACGAGCCGCGCGCCAGAATGTCGCCGTCCGTGGAGACGAGCACGGCCTTCGAATTCGTGGTGCCCTGGTCGATGGCGAGAATGGCGGTCGTCATGGCGGCTCCGGTCGGCGGAAGAAGAGGAGGGCGCGGCATCGGGAGGTCTTGCCGCGCCCGGCACGCAATCTAGTCGCGCACGTCAGGTGCGGGAAGATTTACGCGCAATCAAGTCCACGGCTGCCTCGGCGATGCCGGCGGGCGACATGCCGAACTCATCAAGCAGGAATTCCGCCGATCCGGTCGGGGGGAAGATGCCGGGAACGCCGAGGATCTTCATCGGCACGGGCGCTTCCGCGACCACGACTTCGGCGATGGCCGAGCCGAGACCGCCGAAGGTGGAATGCTCCTCTGCCGTGAGGATCGCGCCGGTGTCGCGGGCCGCGGACACCACGGCCTCGACGTCGATCGGGCGTACGGTTGCCATGTTGAGGACGCGTGCCTCGATGCCCTTTTCGGCAAGGATGGCGGCTGCCTTGACCATGCGGTGCGTGACCGTGCCATTGGCGATCAGCGTGACGGCGTCGCCGTCGCGCAGCAGGTTGGCCTTGCCCAGTTCGAACTTGTGGCCCGCCGGCAGAAGGTCCGGCACGCCGACGCGCGAGAGGCGCAGGAAGACGGGACCGTTATAGGAGGCTGCCCATTCCACGGCGGCGGCCGTCTCGATGGAATCGCAGGGAGCGACGACCGGAAGGTTCGGCAGCACGCGCGTCCAGGCAAAGTCCTCGATGGAATGGTGCGTTGGGCCGAGTTCGCCATAGGCCATGCCGGAGGAGATGCCGATCAGCTTCACATTGGCGTTGGAGTAGGCGATGTCGGCCTTGATCTGTTCCAGCGAGCGGCCGGTCAGGAAGCAGGCGGCGCCACAGACGAAGGGCAGGAGGCCGCCATTGGCGAGGCCGGCGCCGACGCCGACCAGCGCCTGCTCGGCGATGCCGACATTGACGAGCCGCTCGGGCCACTTGGCCTTGAAGCCGCCGAGCTTGGAGGAGCCGACGGAGTCGTTGCAGACGGCGACGATCTTGGGATTGTCGGCGCCCAGGCGCTCCAGCACGGCAACGAAGGCGTCACGGCAATCGTGCAGCTTGGGAGATGGGGTGATGGCGTTCATTACAGGGCCTCCGAAAGCTCAGCGACGGCAATCTTGTATTGTTCGGCATTGGGCACCTTGTGGTGCCAGTCGACGGTATCCTGCATGAAGGAAATGCCGTGGCCCTTGTTGGTGTGGGCAACGATGCAATGCGGCCGGCTGCCGCGCTTTTCCAGCGCCGGCACGATCTCGTCCATGGCATTGCCGTTGATCTCGGTGACATCCCATCCGAAGGCTTCGAGCTTCGCGGGGAAGGGCGCGAGATTGTTGGTGTCCTTCAGCGACGCACCCTGCTGGAAGCGGTTGTGGTCGATGATGAGCGTCAGGTTATCGAGGCCGAACTGCGCCGCCGAAGCGATGGCCTCCCAGTTGGAGCCTTCCTGCATCTCGCCGTCGCCCGTCAGCACATAGGTGCGATAGGTCGCACCTGTCAGCTTGGCGGCTTTCGCCATGCCGACGGCGACGGGCAGGCCGTGACCGAGCGGGCCGGTGTTGGTCTCGACACCGGGAACCTTGTTGCAGTTCGGGTGGCCGTTGAGGCGCGAATGGGGCTTCAGGAAGGTCGCAACCTCTTCTTCCGGAATGAAGCCGCGCTTGGCCAGCGTCACATAGAGGGCGAGCGCCACATGGCCCTTGGAAAGAACGAAACGATCCCGGTCCGGATGCTTCGGCTGATCCGGCCAGATGCGCAGCACGCGGAAATAGAGCGCGGTCAGGATGTCGATTGCAGACATCTCACCACCGATATGGCCTGCGCCAGCTTCAAAAACCGCTTGCAGATCACGGAGGCGGATCTGTTGAGCGATGCGGTCGAGATCGTTCGGCTGCATGAAACCCTCGTTGTGAATAAATATACACTGATAGATATATTTGCACGGATGGTCGCGAAGTCAAGCGGAAATGACATTAGACGATCCTGAAAAATTCGACTTGCCAGCCTTGACACCCTTCAGCAGGATGCGCTACGAATTTACACACACTAATGAATATTTATGCGATAAGCCAAGTGCGAAGCCGCGAACGACCGGGAGGAGTGTCCATGGTGGCGGATGTGAAAGAACGACAGGGGTTCGCAGGCATTATGTTGCCTTCGCTGCGCGGAGCCACGGGCCCGCTCATCGGCCTCATCGTGCTGTGCCTCTTTCTCACCTTTGCGACGGACAAGTTCCTGTCGGTACGCAACTTCCTCAACGTGCTCGACCAGATCACGGTGCTGGGCGTCATGGCCGTTGGCATGACGATGGTCATCCTGATCGGTGGCATCGACCTGGCGGTCGGCTCGGTCATGGCGCTGGCCATGATGGTGCTCGGCTATCTCAATGTGACGGCCGGCGTGCCGATGGGCATCGCGATCCCGCTCGCCTTGCTCGTTGCGTCGCTGAATGGTTTGGTCGCAGGGCTTCTAATCACACGCTTCAACGTGCCGGCCTTCATTGCGACGCTTGCCATGATGTCGATCACGCGCGGCCTTGCGAACATGATCACCGACGGGCAGCAGATCATCGGTTTCCCGGCCTGGTTCAACATGATGGCCATCGTGCGTTTCGGTGGTTTCCTGACGCTGACGGTCGCCGTGATGGTCGTCGTCTTTGTCGTCGGCCTGCTCTATCAGCGCTACCGTCACGGCGGCCGTGTGCTCTACGCGATCGGCGGCAATGCCGAGGTGGCGCGCCTTGCCGGCATCAATGTCCAGCGTGCGACCGTGCTCGTCTATGTCGTGTGCAGCTTCCTGGCCGGCCTTTCGGGCATGGTGCTCGCCGCCCGCCTCGACTCCGTGCAGCCGTCCTCGGGCGTTTCCTATGAACTCGACGCGATCGCCGCGGTCGTCATCGGCGGCACGTCGCTGTCCGGCGGCACGGGTGGCATCGGCGGCACCATCATCGGCGTGCTCATCATCGGCGTGCTGCGCAATGGCCTCAACCTGCTCAGCGTCTCGCCCTTCATGCAGCAGGTCATCATCGGCGCCGTCATCGTGCTTGCCGTCACCGCCGAAACCTATCGCAAGCGCAAATAATGACTTTCACCCCCGCAGCCCAAGCGGCGGGGTGGATAAAACGGTCCGCAATCGTGCGGGCCGGCAAAAGGGAAGGTGGTGTTCTGGGAGACAGGCGCCGCCGGGTAACTTGGAGGAGAAACCATGACACTGTCCAAACTGCTGATGGCGGCAACCGCTGCTTCCGTGCTCGCCCTTCCGGCCTCCGCTGCCGAAGTCAAGAAGATCGGCCTTGCCGTTCCGAACCTGCAGGCCGACTTCTTCAACCAGATCAAGCTCGGCGTTGAAAAGCATGCCAAGGAAAAGGGCATCGAAGTCGTCGTCGTCGATGCGAAGAACGACACCAACACCCAGGTCAGCCAGGTGCAGGACCTGATGACGCAGGACATCAACGCCTTCATCTACATCCCGGCCGGTGCTGCCGCCGCTGCCGTCCCGACCCGTCTCGCCCGCGAAGCCGGCATTCCCGTCATCAACGTCGACCGCACGCCCGAGGGCGCGCCGGGTGATACGTTCATCGCCGGCGAAAGCGTCGAATCCGCCTACGAAGTCTGCAAGTACATCATCGGCAAGGCCGGTGGCGCAGGCAAGATGGCGATCATCCACGGCCAGAAGGGCACGACGCCGGAAGTCGACCGCTTCACCGGCTGCAAAAAGGCCATCGACGAGAACAAGGGTGTCGAGCTGGTCGACCAGCAGTGGAGCAACATGTGGTCGGCCGACGAAGGCTTCACGATCGCGCAGAACATGCTGCAGGCGAACCCCGATATCACGATCATCTTCGGTCAGGCTGACGGTCTCGCGATGGGTGCCGCCAAGGCTGTCGACGTTGCCAACCTCTCGGACAAGGTGATCATCGGCGGCTATGACGGCGACGTCTCCGCACTTGAATACCTCGCCAAGTGCAAGGGGCCGTTCATCGCGACCGCAACGCAGAGCACGCAGAAGATGGGTGTTCTCGCCGTCGAATCCGCGCTCGCCGTCGCAGCCGGTCAGAAGGTGGAAGAGCGCCAGACGCCGAACGCCGTCCTGACGACCTGCGAAAACGCGCCGGAATTCGTCAAGAGCCATCCGTAATCCGGGCTCATAGCAGAAAGGCAGCAGCGCCATGACGAACCGCTCTCCCATCCTGTCGCTCCGTGGAATCCAGAAATCCTACGGTCCGATCAAGGTGCTCCACGGTGTCGATCTCGACATCTATCCGGGAGAGGTCGTGGCGCTGCTCGGTGAAAACGGTGCCGGAAAATCGACCCTGTCGAACATCATTTCCGGCACCGTCCAGCCCTCCGCGGGCGAGATGACCTGGCTTGGCAAGCCCTACGCCCCCGCCAATCCCCGAGCCGCGATGGACGAGGGCGTGGGCATGATCCATCAGGAATTGAAGCTCCTGCCGAAGCTCTCCATCGCGGAAAACGTCTTCGTCGGCCGCTATCCCATGAAATCCGGTCGCCTCGATCGTCATGCGATGGAGGAGCGCGCCCGCGCCGGCCTGCAGCGCCTCGGTCTCGACGTGTCGCCCGACCGCCTCGTCGAGGGTCTCTCGACCGGCCGGCAGCAGCTCATCGAAATCGCAAAGGCGCTGACTCTGAATGCGCGCCTGCTCATTCTCGACGAACCGACGGCCGCACTCGGCGGCGAGGAGACGCAGCTTCTCTTCCGCCAGATCGAGCGCCTGAAGGCCGAGGGCGTCGGCATCATCTATATCTCGCATCGCCTTGAGGAAATCCGCCAGATCACCGATCGCATCGTTGTCATGCGCGACGGCGCCAAGGTGCAGGAATTCGACCGTGGCGACGTGCCGATCCGCACCATCGTCGAGGCCATGGTCGGGCGCTCGCTGGAGCGCATGTTCCCGACGCTTCCCACGCCGACGGATGAGGTGACGCTCGAAGTGCGCGGCCTGTCCGCGCCATCGAAGACCTTCCGCGACATCAATTTCTCCGTCCGCAAGGGCGAGGTCTTCGGCATTGCCGGGCTGATGGGCGCCGGCCGTACCGAACTGGTGCGCGCCATCACCGGCGCCGACCCGATCGCCAGCGGCGAAGTTCTGCTGCACGGCAAGCCTGTGACGCCGCGTTCGCCGATCGATGCGATCCGCAACGGTATCGTGCTCGTGCCGGAGGATCGCAAGCTGCAGGGCGTCGTGCTCGACCATTCCATTGCGGAAAACATCGGTTATGCCAATCTCGGCGAGATTTCCCGCAATGGCTGGATTTCGTCGCGCCGCATCCGGGAATTCGCCGAGGACTACATCAAGCGCTTCGGCGTGAAGGGGCGTGGCGGGCAGAATGCCGGCGAGCTCTCCGGCGGCAACCAGCAGAAGGTGGTTCTGGCCAAGTGGCTGGCACGCAAGCCGCAGGTGGTGGTGCTGGATGAGCCGACGCGCGGCATCGACGTCGGTGCGCGCTCCTCGATCTACGATCTCATCGTGGGCCTGGCGCGCGAAGGCGTCACCGTCATCGTGGTCAGCTCCGACCTCGAGGAGGTGCTTGGCGTCTCCAGCCGCATCATGGTCATGGCACAGGGAAAACAGGCCGGTATCCTGAACCGCGAGGACGCCAACGACGTCTCGGTCATGGAACTGGCGACACTTTGAACAGGGAATAAGGCAGCATGTCGGAAATCAAGCTCAACGCACCGAAATTGTTCGATCTCTCGGGCAACGTCGCCCTCGTTACAGGTGCCGGCAGCGGTATCGGCCAGCACATCGCGATGGGCCTTGCCCAGTGCGGTGCCGATGTCGCGCTGCTTGACCGCCGCACGGATGACGGCCTCGCTCAGACCGCTGATTTCATCGCGCGTGCCGGTCGCCGCAGCATCCAAATCGCGGCCGATGTCACCAGCGGTGCGGCGCTGACCGACGCGGTTGCGCGCACGGAAGCGGAGCTCGGCGCGCTCACGCTCGCCGTCAACGCGGCCGGTATCGCCAATGCCAACCCGGCGGAGGAGATGGAGGAGAGCCAGTTCCAGACGATGATCGACATCAACCTGAAGGGCGTGTTCCTCTCGTGCCAGGCCGAAGCGCGTGCCATGCTGAAGACCGGTCGCGGCGCCATCGTCAACATCGCCTCCATGTCCGGCGTCATCGTCAATCGTGGCCTGAGCCAGTGCCACTACAATGCTTCCAAGGCCGGCGTCATCCACATGACGAAGTCCATGGCCATGGAATGGGTCGACCGCGGCATCCGCGTCAACACCATCAGCCCCGGCTACACCGCAACGCCGATGAACACCCGGCCGGAAATGGTGCACCAGACGAAGCTTTTCGAAGAGCAGACGCCGATGCAGCGCATGGCAAATGTTGACGAGATGGTCGGCCCGGCCGTCTTCCTGCTCTCGGATGCGGCAAGCTTCGTGACCGGCGTCGACCTGCTCGTCGATGGTGGTTTCTGCTGCTGGTGATATTAGGGGCCGGCTTGAAGCCGGCCTCTTGCATTTCTGTCCGGAAATTCTTTATTTACGAATGTTCTCAGGGCGGGGTGAAATTCCCCACCGGCGGTATCCGGAGCGATCCGGGAGCCCGCGAGCGCCTTCCAATGGAAGGGTCAGCAGATCCGGTGCGATGCCGGAGCCGACGGTTACAGTCCGGATGGAAGAGGACATGTCTGCAAGCGTTCCGGCTGGAGCGCGTGCGGACCTGTTCGCCCAAGGGATGAAACGCCACTATCGGCAACCCTTGAAAGGCACATGAAATGGCACTCTCGAAAATTGAAGATGCAATCGCGGCTTTGGCGCGTGGTGGCATGATCGTTGTCGTCGATGACGAAAACCGCGAGAACGAAGGCGACATCATTGTCGCGTCGGATGCGATAACCCCGGAGGCGATCGCCTTCATGATGAAACATGCGCGCGGTCTGATCTGCGTGGCCGTGGAAGGGGAGCGTCTCGATGCGCTCGATATCCCGCTCATGGTGCCTGAGAACACCGAATATCTCAAAACGGCGTTCACTGTCTCCGTCGATTATCTGCCGGCTACCACGACGGGCATTTCCGCTTCGGACCGCGCCGCAACGGTCAAGGCGCTCATGAACCCATCGGTGAAGGGTGATGATTTTGCGCGTCCGGGGCACATCTTCCCGCTGCGGGCTCATCCACGCGGTGTGCTTGGCCGCCCGGGCCACACCGAAGCTGCCGTCGATCTGGCGCGCCTTGCCGGCAAGACGCCCTCTGGCGTGATCTGCGAGGTCGCCAACGATGACGGGACCATGGCGCGGTTACCGGAACTGCTTGCCTTTGCCGAATTTCACCGGTTGCCGCTGATCAGCATTGAAGAGCTGATTGCATATATTGCCTCTCGGGGAGAGGCCGGGTCGATGGCTGCTGCGTAGCTGAAGGGTCGTTCATCGCCTTCTGGCGTGCTCGGCGGTCTGGCTGACGGGCAGGCAGCGCTCCTCCATGGCGCGCCGGATGGCTCAGATTCCGTCCGTCTGTATCGACAGCGTGAAACCTGTCGGACGTCGCAGACAGGCTGTTTCAGCTTTTGCAAGAGCGATCCCACTTGCCTTGCCGTTCTCGGGCGGTTACTCCGACGTCTAAATATGATTATTATAGTCATGTTAATTGCGGTTATGGCAGGCCGCACTTCGGCGAGGGAGAGCGAACCGTGACAGAGGCCGTTGCAGTGTTGGACCAGCCTTCCGCTGCCGCGACAATTGCGGAGCCGGTGGAAATGCAGGGCGACGCACGACGCTGGCGCGAAGTCGGTCCCGGCATGTTCCTAGGTGTCACCGATCTCTCGCTGGAGCAGCCGCTCGCCTATCAGAGCCGGACCTTTCCCGCGATCTGCCTTTCCGTGGTGCTCGAAGGTTACGCGACCAATACAACCGAAGGCATAGAGGGCGGCTTCTGCCCGGACGAGGTGTGGATCACGGCGACCGGTGAGAGCGTGCCGACGAGCATGACAATTCATCCAGACACGCCCGTGCGCGTGGTGGAGCTGCTCCTGACCCCCGCCTGGGCGGAGCATAACCTTTCTGCCATGAAGGATGATCCGACCTTCGAGGCGATGCAGCGCGCCATGCGCCAGCCCGTCATGATCCGTCGGCATCCGCTGGATGCGCGGCTTCGGCAGATCGCGTGGTCCGTGCTCAACCCATCCGCAGTCGGTGCGTTCGTCAACGTGCATCTCGATGCCAGCGCGATGAGCCTGCTCGGCTTCCTTGCCGAGGCGTTCCGCCCGTCCGAGGTCGCGGCGACGGCTGGTCTTACGGCGAAATCGCTGGAACGCATGCTGGAGATCCGGCGGCATATCGATGCCAATGCCGCGGCGATTGACACCCTTGCCGCGCTTGCTGCCCGCTTCGCCATCAGCCAGAGCAAGCTCAAGCAGGACTTCCAGCGCGCCTTCGGCGTCAGTGCCCGGGAATACCTTCTCGAAAGACGCCTCCTGATCGGCCGCAATGCCATCCTGCGGGATGGATTGAGCATTGCCGAAGCGGCCTACAAGGCCGGCTACCAGCACCCGGCGAACTTCACGGCCGCCTTTACGAAGCATTTCAGCTATCCGCCTAGCCGATTGAAATCTTGAATCATTTTAAACTGGATAAGAATCGTAAGCTTTTTGTCGAAACGCATAAGCCGATCGCCTCGACCCTCCCGTCCGCCATGATGATAATCCGCGCCAAATCGGGTTCGAGGATTGATCAATGAAGACTGCTATCGGCTTTGCCGCGCTTCTGGCCGGCGTCAGCCTGCCTGTTCTTGCTCTCGCGCAGGAGGCTACCCAGGGAACCGTTCTGGAGCCGATCATCGTGACGGCGGAAAAACGAAGGGCCGAAAGCAAGGACGTGCCGGCCAGCATCGTGGTGAAGACGGGTGAAACCCTCTCGCTGCGCAAGACGAAGCGCCGTGAGGATGCGATCGCCGCCGAGCCGAATGCCCAGACGGGGGCGGTGACGGCAAAGCTCTACACGTCTTTCACCGCCATCCGCGGTGTCGGCTCCGCCCTCATCGAGAGCGACCCATCGGTCGGCATCTATGTGGACGGCGTGGGCATCGGCAATGCGCAGGCCCATAGCGGCACGCTGCTCGATGTCGATCGCATCGAAATCCTGCGTGGCCCGCAAGGAACGCTCTATGGTCGCAACAACATTGCCGGCTCCGTCAACATCATTTCGAACCTGCCTGATCCCGATCATACCGGCGGTGAAATCGGCATGGACTTTGGCCGGTTCGGTACGCTTGGAACGACCGGCGTCTTCAACACGCCGATCGGCGACAATGGCTGGGCGGTGCGCGGTGCCTTCTCGGCTTCGAAGACGGACGGCTTTCTTCACTCGACGGTGGATGGCAGCGATCTCGGCGGCGGCAAGGACGTGCATGGCCGCCTCAGCATCGCCGGCGACATTACCGACAATCTCGAATTTCTCGGCATCGTGGATATCGAGCGCCAGGTGCTGGACGGCGAGATGTTCGGCATGCCGGAGGCGGATTTCCTGAAGGGCAGCCGCGGTGTCGCGGTCGATGACCCGACCCGCATCGACAGCGACCTCGTCACCGCCTCGGGCCAGCTGACCTACCAGCTCGACAATGGCGACAAGATCGTCTCGATCACAGGCTTTCAGAAAAGCGCGGTGGGGGTAAGCGGCAATGGCTTCCCGGTCGGCTATTTCGCTGCCTATGACGCCCTTTTCCAGTCTATGGGCTTTGCGAATTTCCGTTACCGTTCGGACAACCCGTTCGATGGCCGCTATCGCCAGTGGTCGCAGGAGGTGCGCTACGTTTCCGAGGACAACGACCGCCTCAACTGGGTCGCCGGTCTCTACGGCGAGTTTTCCCAGGCCTCGCGTGTCTATGGTGCAAACAGCACCTTCACGGGTGGCGAGGCGACGCTTTCGACCCGCGGCGATACGGATACGGTTTCACTCTCCGCCTTCGCAGACGGCACCTATGCCCTGAACGACCAGTGGAAACTCTTCGGCGGCCTGCGTGTCGGCCATGATCGAAAGACCTTCGACTACGACTTCAACGCCAATGCCACGGCGCAGCTTCTCGGCCTGACGGGCGCCTTT
Organism: Shinella curvata; assembly: GCF_022899935.1. Taxonomy (GTDB): domain Bacteria; phylum Pseudomonadota; class Alphaproteobacteria; order Rhizobiales; family Rhizobiaceae; genus Shinella; species Shinella curvata. The sequence continues at coordinate 137,513 of NZ_JALJCJ010000005.1, read as the reverse complement.
GCGCCCGGCTATAGCGCAAAACTCTCCGAAGCCTATGTCACGCCGCGCATTGGCCTGCAGTTCGAGCCGATGGATGGACTGAACCTCTATGGTGGCATTTCCAGCGGCTACAAGTCGGGCGGCTTCAATTCCGGCTTCGTCGGTCTCGGAGACGAGGGGGCCTACGATTCGGAGCGCGTTATAAGCTATGAGCTCGGCCTGAAATCGGCCACGCTCGATGACCGGCTCAAGGTGGAGGCATCCGTCTTCTACATCGATTGGCGCGACCAGCAGGTTCAAGGCTTCAACGCGCTGACCGGTGCAACGCCGATTTCCAATGCCCCGCGCAGCGAATCCTGGGGTGGCGAATTGTCCGTCGCCTACGATCTCGATGATCACTGGACGCTTACGGCCGGCGCCGGATATGCGGATGCGACCTACAAGGACTATCGCAACGCGCGGGCGCTCGACGGTTCCGGCTCGGTCGACGTCAGTGGCAACCAGCAGCAGTTCGTCTCGCGCTTCACTGGCTCGGCGGGCGTCACCTATCAATGGGAGGCCGGATGGGACGACCTCGTTGGCAAGGTCGGCGTGAACTATCGTTATCGTTCCAGCTACTATTTCGATGTCCAGAACACGATCAGCCAGAAGGGGTATGGTCTCGTGGACGCCTATGCCGGCCTGGAGAACGACCGCTATGCGGCCTATGTCTTCGCCAAGAATATCGGCGATCTCGACTATCGCATCGTCGCTGCGGATCTCGGTACCGGCAAGCTGCTCTCTCCGGGCGATCCGCTGACCTTCGGCGGCAGTTTCAAGGTCAAGTTCTGAGCGTCCGATGAGAGGGGACGAGGCAGGCGCGCCGGGTAGGCCAGGGCGAGAAGGCGATGTGGCAGGCAAGGGGACTGCCGGTCGGCTCTGGTCGCTCACACAGGGACGGCGCGGCCGAATGGGGGTCGTCATGGCGCTTGCGACCGTCTCTGCGGCTTTGGAAACCGGCGGTGCGGCGCTGGTCGCGCTCGCCGCGGGCGCACTGGTCGCCATGGATCGGAGCGGAGCTCTGTTCTGGTCCGCCGGCGTTTTGGGCGCGGTATTTGTGTCCTGCATCCTGCAAACGGGCTCGAACCTTCTTGCCCATCGTATGGCGATCGACATCCAGGCGGAGACCCGGCTGGCCATGGGCCGGAAGCTCTGGTCCGCGCCCCTCGGCGCCATCCAGCGTGTCGATGCCGCCGAGCTTCGTCGCACGCTCATGGAGGATGTCGAGCGCATCGAGGACGGCGTTGCCCATCTGATCCCCGATCTGGTTGCTGCACTCGTCGCGCCGGTCTTCATCGGTTGTGCCATGCTCGTCATCGACTGGCGTCTGGCCCTGGCCGCTTTTCTGCCGGTCTTCGCCGGCTTCCTCATTTTCTCATTCATTCTGCGCGGTGATGGCGGTCTGTCGACACGTTTCGTCGCTGCGCAGGCGGGTGTGGACACGGCCCTGCAGGAGGCTGTCAGCATGGTGCCCGTCATCAAGGCCTACGGCATGGCTCCCGAGAATTTGCGCCGTGCGGAGGGCGCCTTCAAGGAACTTGCAGATGCCGTGGGCCGGTGGCTTGCCTTTGCCGCGACGGGAACGAACTGGTTTTTCCTCGCCACGACGTCCAGCCTCCTGTTCGTCGCCCCGTTGGGGCTCTGGCTCTATCCGTTGCCGGAGGGTATCGCCGTCCTGACGTTCTTTATGCTGGGTGCCTTCTTGCTGTCCTCCATCGGTGCGCGTCTTTTCGGCGCGATGGGACGCCTCAGGATTCAGGAGGCATCGCTTGCCCGTGTCGACGCCTTGCTCCGGCTGCCGGACCTGCCTTTGCTCGAAGGCGTCGCGGCAGATGGCGACAGCATTCGCTTCGAAAAGGTCGGGTTTTCCTACGGCAGGGATTTTGTGCTCGAAAACATCGATCTCGAAATAGAGGCCGGCCAGAAGATCGCCCTTGTGGGGCCGAGCGGGGCTGGCAAATCGACGCTGGCGCGCCTTCTTCTGCGTTTCTTCGATCCGGATACCGGCCGCGTCACGCTTGGCGGTCGTGATATCCGCTCGTTTTCACAGCCTGTTCTTGCCGAAAGGTTCGCGGCGATGTTTCAGGACAACTTCCTGTTTTCCCAGACGATCCGCGCCAACATAGCGATCGGGCGTCCTGGGGCAAGCGATGCGGAGATTGCCGAGGCCGCGCGCCTTTCCCGTGCGGATGATTTCATTCGCGCACTGCCGGCGGGCTATGACACGGTGCTGCATCGGGGCGAGGGGTTATCAGGAGGGCAGAAGCAGCGGATCGCGATTGCCCGTGCTTTTCTCAAGAATGCGCCCATCCTCGTTCTCGACGAGGCGGCAGCCTATCTTGACCCCGATGGGCAGTACGAGATCCAGGCCGCCCTGAATGCGCTGGCGACAGGCCGGACCGTGATCGCCATCGCCCACCGCCTGTCTTCCGTGCGCCACTTCGATCGTATCGTCTATCTGGAAGGCGGGCGGATCACCGAGTGCGGCTCGCATGATGCTCTCATCGCTCTTGACGGGGCCTATGCACGTCAATGGCGCTCGCATGCCGCCGCCCGATCCTTCACCCTTCGAAACGCTGGAACGGTCTGATGGGCGTGAACGACAGACTTCCCGATTTTGGTTCCGGTGGCGACGCAGGGCTGGTCGGCCGCATGATCGATGGCATTCTGCTCGGTGCTCAGCCGCTGCTCGTCGCATTTTTCCTGTGGCGGGCGCTCGACGCGGATCCGGCCCCAGCGGCCTTGTGGTGCATCATTGCCCTTGCCGGAACGGCCATCCTGCGACGCCTTTTGCTGTGGCCCGCGTCACGCCGGCTTTATGCGCTTGCCTATGGCGGCGGGGTGCGCATGAGGCGCGCCATCCTGGCCCATCTCGTGGGCATGCCGCTCGGCGCGTTTCGCGCCATTGGCGGCGGGAAGGTCATGCAGGCCGTCTCGGAGGATATCCTCTGGCTTGAGAACCATGCGTCCCATACACGCCCGGAAATCGTCGCCAATGCCGCTGTGCTCGCCGTTTGTCTCGTCGGAGCGGTGGTCGTCTGGCCGGTGACGGGCTTGTCCGCCATTTTCGGCATGGCGATCGGCCTGGCTCTTCTTTCCTTTGCGCGACGCAGGCTTGCTGTAGGGCTGGAGCGTCGGGCCCGCAGCCTGGCGGAGGTGTCGTTGGTCTTGCAGGAGCAGGCCGAGGGTGTTGCGGTGTTGCGGGCCTTTGCGGATGGTGCGGATGCCGATGGTGTCTTCGCCCGCGCCGTCGAGCGCCTGCGGGATGGCGCATGGCGCGGCGTGCGCAAGATCACGCCGATTGCCGTGCTGTTTCGCATGGTGATCGATCTGTCGGCCGCGCTTGCGATTTTCCTGGCGGTTTTTACCTTTGGCGATGCATCCCACGCTGACGCCGCCCGGCTCGCAATCTCAGCGCTTCTGGTGGTTTGCGCAACAGTTCCGGCGCGAAACTTCGCCAGTCTTTCGGCCATGCTGGAGCTCGCGCGGATCGGCCGCGCGAATGTCCGTGAGCTTCTTGCCGTTCCGCTAACTCCGACGGGTCGGGATGGCAGCCCCGAAGCCTTCGACGTACACTATGAAAATGTGAGCTTCACGCATCGGGGACGAACGGCACCCGCTCTTGAGGACATCACCTTCAAGGCGGCGCAAGGAGAAATGACGGTCCTGATCGGTGCCAATGGCAGTGGGAAAACCACCTGCATGCAGCTCCTCATGCGATTTTGGGAGCCGGATCGCGGCAGAATCCTGATCGGTGGCCGGGATATCCGCGATATCGACAGCCGGGCGCTCTCCACGATAATCGCCCCTGTCTTCCAGGAGGCCCTGCTGTTCGATGACACTATTGGGGACAATATCCGTGTCGGCCGGCCGTCTGCCTCGGATGAGGAGGTTGAGGCCGCGGCCAGAGCTGCCGCCATTCACGACGTTATCCTCGGCTTCGAACGCGGCTACCAGACCCGGGTCGGTGCGCTTGGCGCCCGGCTATCCGGTGGTGAGCGCCAACGGATGTGCATCGCGCGGGCAATCCTGAAGGACGCGCCGATCGTCATTCTCGACGAGGCGACGTCAGCGCTCGATCCGGAGAATGAAGAGGCGATCCAGCGGGCTATCGCAGCGCTTGCCGCCGGCCGTAGCCTTTTCGTCATCGCCCACGATCTTGCTTCCATCGTCGCAGCGGATCGGATCGTGCTTCTGGACGGCGGCAGGATTGAAGCCAGCGGCAGCCACGAAGCCCTGCTGGTCTCGTCGCCGACCTACCGGCGGCTGTGGCGGCGGTCGGCGGAAATGCGCCGCTGGAAAATGGCGCAGAGCTGATTTTTTGCCGTACCTCTATGGACCTATGTGCCGCGCCGGTGGTTTTTCGACGGAGGTAGCGGACGGCTCAGTCAAGCTCCACCGGCGGTGCCGCCAGCCGGCTCGACGTGAACCGGATGAGGAGCGGCGACAGCATGATCGGTAGGATCCACGCCTGCAGACGCATGCCGAAGGTGCTCTGCGGAATGTAGTGGCCACCGATCTTGCGCGAGACCGCCTGCATCCTCGTCACCAGCGGCCGCATGCGCGCCTCATAGCTATCGAGCGCTTCCGGGAGGCTTTTCCTCGCGAGTTCCGATGCGAGAATATACGCGCCGGCCATCGCCGTTGACGTTCCCTGGCCGGCAAGAAAGGTCAGGCACCAGGCGGAATCGCCCAACAATGCTATTCGCCCTCTCGACCATTTCGGGACTTCGATCTGTGACACCGTGTCGAAGAAGGCCTGGTCCCAGTCAATGGCAGATGTGAGTGCGGAGGCGACCGGTTCCGGCCAATGGCCGAATTCCTTCTGCAGGATGGCCCGGCGTGCCTCGGGATCGAGGCGATCCGTCCGCTCGTCCCGCCAACAGAACAAGGTGGCGGCCGTGCCATCGCCGACGGCGTAGAGCCCGCCTTGATGGTCGATATCCATCATGCCGACGAAACTCGCACCGAGTGGCTCGGCAAGCGGCACACGCCACGCGCTGGCGCGGTAGCCGAGTGGCCGGAGAAAATCCTCATGAGGGCCGAAGGCCAGGGCGCGGACAGCGCTGCGATAGCCGTCTGCGCCGATGACCAGGTCGAAACGGTCGCGATTTCCGTTGGAGAATGTAACGGTGACGCCGTCGCCATCGTCCTCGAGCGCCGTGATCGTGGTCTCGTAGTGGATGGGGCATTGCCCCTCGACAGCAGCGTACAGGATCTCCTGGAAGTCGTTGCGCATGATGGCGAGCAGACGGCCCTCTGCCGCCTTTGCCAACACACGATAGTCATAGGAGAAGAGCTTGCGGCCGCGCCTGTCCAGGTGGTGGGCGGGGCCGAGCGGCATGGCCTTGGCGCGAAACGCCTCGACGAGACCAAGCCGTTCCGCGACACGCCAGCCGTTGACATGCAAGCCGATGGAATAGCCGCCGGTCCGGCCACGTGCGGCCTTTTCCACGACGACGGGCTCGATACCATGACGCAGCAGGCAGGCGGCAAACGTCAGGCCCGCAGGCCCGCCGCCGACAATGAGGATACGCATGGAACTTCCTCAGAACGTCATGTTGATACGGCCGCCGATCGTGCGACCCTGGCCGAGCTGGTAGAGATTGCCGAGACCGGGATACTGGAAGCCGTAGGTCGTGTAGGTCTTGTCGAAGACATTCGTGACGAAGGCTTCGGCCGTGACCTTATCGTCGACTTCCCACTTCACGCCGACATCGGCCAGCGCGTAACCCTTTTGCCCGATCGTGTTGGTCTCGTCGAAATAGTGCTCGCTCACATAGGTGATACCGACATAGGGAACGAGTGTCCCGCGACCATTGTCCAGCTCGAAGCGATAATCGAACATGAGGTTTGCGGTAAATTCGGGAGCATAGGGCACGGTGTTGCCCGTCATGTCGGTGCCTGGGGTCACCGGGTTCTTGTAGTCGGTGAAACGCGTGTGGTTGTAGGCAAGGCCTGCGGTAACGCCGAGTTCCTCGGTTGGCTTGGCGCGCACCTTCAGGTCGATGCCCTTGGATGTGACCTCGCCGACATTCTGCAGATACTGCCACGGCTGCACGCCGACAAACATCTGGTAGTCTTTGGTGATGTTGTAATAGGCCGAGAGCTGCGCCTCCAGGGTGCCGGCCTCGTTGCGATATTTGAGCCCGACCTCGCCGTTGTAGGTGTGCTGCGGGTCATAGGTGAAGGCATTGTTGGCGGATGTCACGGTTCGCGTAAAGCCGCCGGCCTTGAAGCCCGTGCTGAGAAGGCCATAGGCGCGCCATTCGTCGCTGAGGCCGTAGCTGGCACCTAGTTTCGGCGAAAGGGCGGTAAAGCTGTTGTCTTCGTTGAAATTCACGCCACCGGCCGCTTCGGCCGCCGCATGTTCATAATCCAGGCGCAGGCCGGGCGAGATATCGAGCCGATCGGTGGCGTGCCATGTCAGATCGCCGAAAAGTGCGTAGGAATCGATCTTCTGTCGTGAGGTCTGGCTTGCGACCGGTATGCTCCGTGTAAAATCAAGATGCTGGTAGTAGAGGCCGGCCACGTAGTCGATCGGGCTGCCCTGGTCCGGATTGGAGGCAATGCGCAGCTCCTGGCTCAAAGTCCACTGTCGTTCCGGCGTGTAGCTTCCGAAGACCGTGCGGTCGAGATCGCTCTTCTGGTAGCCGGTCAGCGCCGTGATGGTCGCAAAACCGAGATCGTAGGCCGCGTTGATGCCAAAGTTCCAGGTGTCGAGATCGTATTGCGACGGCGCGGGGTAGGCGATGCGATCTTCCAGCATCGATTCGAGCACAAAATATTCTTCCGTCGACGATACATGGCCCCGGCCCGCCGTGACGGTCACATCCCAGGGGCTATCGGTTGGCGCATAGCGCAGGCGGACCTGGCCGTTGATATCCCGCGTGCCGCCGACATCCTCGCCGGTCATGGTCGTGTAGGTATCGTTCCCGTTCAGGAAGGAAAAGTTGGCGTCGCCATAGAGAACGTCATCGATGATCGGCGTGCTGGCATGGAATGTGCCGCCGGCGCCCTGATCCGTAAGGTTGGCATTGAACCCGATGCGTGCCTCGTTGTCTGGCTTGCGGGTGACGATATTGATGACCCCGCCGATGGCACCGCGGCCATAGAGCGTTCCCTGCGGACCATAGAGCAGTTCGACGCTCTGGAGGTTACCCGGCAGGGAGCGGGTCAGGTTGAAGCTGTCCTGCGGCAGACCATCGACATAGACCTGCGTGCTCGGATTGTAGAAATCGAGCGAGGCCTGGCCGCGAATGGTGAAATTGGCGTAGGTGCGGCTGGAGCGCGACCGGATGTTGACGTCGGGGAAGATACGGTCGAGATCGGCCACCGTATCGATATCGCGCATCAGCAATTGGTCGGCATTGGCTATGTCGGTCGCAGATGGCAGCAGGAAGTAGTCTTCACTGCGCTTTGTCGCGGTGATGACGATGGGTTCGAGCGTCGAGGTCTCTGCGGTGTCTTGCGCAACGGAGATCTGCGGGGAAAGGCCGACGGCAAGGGCGAGGAGGGAAACGCCGGACAAACGGTGACGCATCATGATTCCGATACCTTTTTTGGGAGTGCAAAGTTTTGTGGCGCCTTGGCGGAGGCGCCGAGTGTGCGGGGCGCGATGAGGATGGCAGCCAGGATGAAAATCGCCGAGGCGGAGAAGAGCGTGCCATATCCAAAGGCATTGCCGAGCACCCCGGCCACGGAGGAGGCGGCAATGGCGAGGATCGCGTCGATGCTCTGGAGTGCTGCAAAGTCCGTCGCCGTCTGTTCGGGATTGCACCAGTTCATCATCGCTGCGTAGAGCGCAACGAAGGAGAAGGCGACGGCAGCCACCTGCGCCAGGAGAATGCCGAGCGCGAGCATCGGCGTGGCTGTGCCGGTGAATTCCACCGTAGCGAGGGCGAGAAGCAGGAGAGCATTGAGGACAGCCGCGATGACGATCGAACGCGTGATTCCCGCCGCCTGCACAAAAAGCGCACCGAGCGAAGAGGCGATGAAGCCGGCAACAGCGCCGCCGGCGCCGCGCAGCAGGCCGATCGTGTCCAGCGCGATGCCTTTGTCGACGAGATAGGGGCCGGTCAGTGCCGAGCCCATGCGAAGGCCGACCTGATAGACGACGAGGAAGATGAGACCGTACATCAGCGCGCGGTTTCGGATTGTCTTCCTGAAGCCGATCGCCTGTGTCGTGGACGCTGTCCGCACGCGCGGACCGGCGAGATTGCCGGAGAGAAAAACCGGAATGGTAAGCAGGCAGACGAAGCCGGCCATCGCACCCATCGAAACCGCCCAGCCGGCATGCTGGTAGACGACGAGCCAAAGGCCGCCACCGATCAGGAAGCCGAGATAGGCGCCGGCCGTCGAGGCGCCGCTGGCAAGCCCGCGTGTCTCCGCATCGGAAGCGCGGACGGCGAGGGAGTCCGTCGCAACATCCTGCGTGGCGGCGAAGACGCCCATCACGAGCAATACGGCGGCGAGTGCTGCCATATGGGTTTGCGGTGGAAGGGCGATGGCGGCGAGGAAGCACAGGATGATGCCGGCCTGGCAGAGCAGGATCCAGGTGCGCTCGCTGAGGAACCGGTCGATCAACGGTGCCCAGAGGAATTTCAGCGCCCAGGGCAGAAAGAGAACAGCGAGGTAGCCGATCTGGTCGAGCGGCATGCCGGCATCGCGCAGCACGACCGGAAGGGCCGTTTGCACCATGGAGCCCGTGACGGACTGGGCAGCATAGAGGCCGGCCAGCAGGCCGAGCACGGACCAGCTTGCCGAGCGACCGGCAAAATTCGTAAAAGCAGTCGACATGACCCCTCGCAATGCAGTTGGCGACCTCACTAGGCCGATGCGTAAAACTTGACTATTGTAATCAGGTTCAGCGATATTGCGATCGGGTCTATTATTTGGTGGGCAGATGAATCTCCGTGTTGAACAGCGCGCTTTGGCGCAGTCCGATCAGGACGACGTAATCGTGCTTGGGCCGAGCCCGGCCGACTCAAGTTTCTCCGCGACATCGACAGAGGGCGCCTACAAGATCCTCGGCGTGCGGCCAGGCCTCACCATCTCGGTCTTCGACATGGTGATCGGTGCCGATTTTGTCGGCCGCTTCGCGACGGAGCCCTGCGTTGCCATCGATTTCCTCTTCGAGGCCTCGGGGCAGGGCTGGATTTTGGGCAGCGACGCCGAGCAGCGACTGTCATCGATCCCCTACCGACCGGGCCGTATCTACATCATGGTGGCACCGCAGGGTTCGGTCGGTCTCTACGACGTACCGGTCGGTACCCGCTTCAAGGGGATGGACATCCGGGTCGATATCGGCCTCTGGCAGAAGCTTGGGGCGGGCGATCTCCTTGCCAATCTTGACGAGCATCATGCGCTGCACATGGCGTCGGGCAATGGCACCTGGGTGGGCGTGCTGCCGGTGCCGCCGGATCTCCTGGCTGTCGCGCGGGCGCTGTTCGACAGTGCCATGGTGGAGAACGACGATCTTGCATTCGAGGCCCGCGCTCTCGACATCATCAACGCTTCCATCGCTGCGATGCGCCGCACCCAGCCGGCGCAGACCGTTCCGCCGCGCGACCGTCGTCCGCTGCAGCGTGCCCGCGACCTCCTGATCGCGGAGCTTGCGCACCCGTGGACGCTGGACGATCTCGCCCGCGCGGTGGGGCTGACGCAGAAGCGACTGAAATCCGGCTTCAAGAGCCTCTACGGCTTTGCCGTCTATGCCTTCCTGAAAGAGCGGCGATTGCTGGAAGCCCGCCGGGTCATCGAGAGTGGCGAGATGAACGTCACCCAGGCTGCGATTGCCGTCGGCTACAGCAATCCAAGCCATTTCTCCCAGCTGTTCCTGCGTCGCTTCGGCGTGCAGCCGTCACGCGTTCTGGCTTTGCGGTCTGGGGAGCCGGTCTCGTCGGAACGGCCGGCAGTGCCAGCTTCTGGCCCCACTCCATGACATAGGTCTTGTTCGCAGGATTTCTCGACGTTGGGAGTGGCCTTCACTTCGAATCGAGAGATTGGCGAAGCGTTGATGACATGCAGGCCCTCTTTCAGTCTGGGCCGGCTTGGTGGCGCATTCAGGAATCCCGGCCGATATTCGAAAACGCAACAATGTGGTGTCTTGCGACCGCCGCTCGCCGGTCGGAATCGAATATCCCGATGTTCTCATTGCCAATTCAGTCCTGACGTTCGACGCTGTCTGGCGAATACATGTTGCGACACCAAAAGCGGCTGACGTTCAAATGCGACATGGGAACGTCAGGGTTGTTCAAATCCCTAATCGATGATGTCAATTAATAGAAGAAAATCCGGCGACTTGTCTGCGCTCCTGAATGTCTGAATACTAATCAAAAGCTGTTGCTTAGGGGCGCATTGAGTGATGAAGAACGTAGAAGCCTTAATCGATAATCCCGGGGATACGATTGACCAGCTGGTTGCAGGACATCGAGTTGCTTACGGTCTTGCCCGTCCGTTCTATCACGACCCCGAGATCTACCGGCGTGACATGGAGCGGGTCTTCCGGCGGCATTGGCATTGCGTCGCGCATGAGAGCATTATCCCTAATGCGAACGACTTCGAGGTTTTTCATATCGACACGGAGCAGGTGATCATAACGCGCGCGGCCGATGGTGCGATCCATGCCATCCTCAACGTCTGTCGCCATCGCGGCGCGGAGGTCTGCACCAAGCAGAAGGGCAATGCGCGTGTTTTCGTCTGTCCCTACCACGCCTGGACCTACGGCAATGACGGAAGCCTGCGTGCGGCACGCCTGATGCCGAAGGATTTCCGGCGCGAGGATCACGGGCTGAAAACGCTGCATGTGCGCGTTGTCGAAGGTTTGATCTTTATCTCCTTCGCCGAGGTTTCGCTGGATTTCGGCGAGGTGGAGCATCTGCTGCACGCGACCTGCGGCCAATACGGCTGGGCCAACGCCAAGGTTGCTCATCGCGAGACCTACCCGGTTGCGGCCAACTGGAAGCTGGCCGTCGAGAATTATGTCGAGTGTTACCATTGCGGTCCTGCGCATCCGGAGTATTCGCAGACCCACGCGCTGGAACAGCCGTTGCATATGATCGAAGCGATGAACGATGCCCTGGAAGCGCGAACCTGCGCCCTCGGCATTGAGGTCGGCTCCGGCAATCACTGGCAAACCTCGCGGGAAGGCCGTGAAGCGATCCATGCCTTCCGCTATGCGCTCTACGAGGGGGTCGAGAGCGGCAGCGAGGACGGCAAGGCCGTCGCCCCGCTGATGGGGCGCTTTACCGATTTCGACGGCGGCGTCACCTCCATTCACCTCGGCGGAACCACCTTTCTCGTCTGCTATCCCGATCACGGCATGATCTACCGCTTCATTCCGAAGACGGCAGAGACCTGCGAAATGGAACTGATCTGGCTTGTCGATGGCAAGGCCGAGGAGGGCAAGGATTTCGATCTCGACAGGCTGACCTGGCTCTGGAAAGTCACGACGGCGGAAGACAAGGCGATCATCGAGCACACGGCGCGTGGCGTGCGCTCACACTATTTCGTGCCTGGTCCGATCGCGCCGATGGAGCACAATGAGCTTCGCTATATCGAGTGGTATCTCGACGAAATCAGCCATCCATGAAGATAAAGGCATAAGCATTTCTTTATATCTATTGACAATTGCCCCTTGATGACGTGAAGTCTGTGCGTCGTGGTTCCCTGGAGCGGCTTTGCCGTTTCAGGGCTAAGAGGGAATCCGGTGCGCCGAACATTCGGCAAAGCCGGGGCTGCCCCCGCAACTGTGAGCGGTGAGCCACTGTCCAGCATGTCACTGAGGCGCAAGCCTTGGGAAGACGGACAGCGGCGATGACCCGCGAGCCAGGAGACCTGCCAAGACGAAATAACGTCCACGGGCGGGGTGTCCCGGTGGTTGCTGCGCTCCCGCCACAGTGCGGGTACTCGCACGCGTCCGCTTTACCCATGCCCCCACAAACCAATGGGGTATGATCATGTCCAAACAAACTCTCTCCGTCGCCTCTCTCGGCTTTCCGCGCATCGGTCGCCATCGCGAATTGAAGGCCGCGCTCGAAGGCTTCTGGTCTGGAAAGATTGCTGAAAGCGATCTTCTCGAGACGGCGAGGAATCTGCGTGCCGAAAACTGGTCGCTCCAGCGCGACGAGGGGATAACACGGATTCCCTCGAACGATTTCTCTCTCTACGACCACGTTCTCGATACTGCCGTCATGGTCGGCGCGATCCCGGCGGCCTATGGTTGGACGGGGGGCGATGTCTCGCTGGCCACCTATTTTGCCATGGCGCGCGGCAGCCAGGGTGGCGGCCACGCCGATTGCGGCCATGCCCACCACGGCCACGGTGTTCCTGCGCTTGAAATGACCAAGTGGTTCGATACGAACTATCACTACATGGTTCCCGAGGTTTCCGAAGATCAGGTTTTCGCGCTCACATCGCAGAAGCCGGTCGATCATTTCCTTGAGGCCAAGGCGCTCGGCATCCACACGCGTCCGGTCGTGCTCGGCCCGGTCACCTTCCTCAAGCTTGCCAAGGCGCGGCCCTCGACCTTCAAGCCGCTCGACCTCCTCGCCAAACTGCTGCCTGTTTACGAGGAACTGTTCCGCAGGCTCGCCGCTGCCGGTGCCGATTGGGTCCAGGTGGACGAGCCGATCCTTGTCCTCGACCTGACCGAAGGCGAGCGTCATGCCTTCAAACTCGCCTATGAGGCACTGGCCAGGGCCGCGCCCGGCCTGAAGATCATGTTGGCGACCTACTTTGGCGCATTGACGGACAATCTCGACGCCGCCGCCACGCTGCCGGTTGCTGGGCTTCATGTCGATCTCGTGCGCGCCCCCGAACAGCTTGAAACGGTGCTCGCTGCGGTGCGGGCCGATCAGGTCGTCTCGCTTGGCGTGATCGACGGGCGCAATATCTGGCGGGCCGACCTCGCCGTTCTCCTTGATCGGCTGGCGCCGGTCGTGGCGTCGCGCGGTGCCGGTGCATTCGAGATTGCGGCCTCGTGCTCGCTGCTGCATGTGCCGATCGATCTCGAACTGGAAACGGGGCTCGATGCGGATCTGAAATCCTGGCTTTCCTTCGCCACCCAGAAGCTTGGCGAGCTGGCGGCTCTCGGCAAGGGTCTGGCGCAGGGCAAGGAGGCCGTGTGGGAGATCGTCAACCGTGCCTCGCAAGCCATCGCTGCCCGTGCGGCTTCGCCGAAGGTAACGGATCCGCTCGTGCAGGGGCGCATTGCCGGCATCGACGCGGCCATGGGGACGCGCAAGAGCATCTTCGAGACGCGCCGCCAGGTCCAGGCCGCGGCCATCCGGCTGCCGCTCTTCCCCACCACGACGATCGGTTCGTTTCCGCAGACCAGCGAGGTGCGCAAGGCGCGCTCCGCCCATACCAAGGGTACGCTCAGCTACGTGGATTACGAGAGCTTCCTGCAAAAGGAAACGGCGGCGGCCATCCGCTGGCAGGAGGACATCGGTCTCGACGTGCTCGTTCACGGCGAATTCGAGCGTAACGACATGGTGCAGTATTTCGGCGAGCAGCTTTCGGGCTTCGCCTTCACGCAACATGCCTGGGTGCAGAGCTATGGTTCGCGCTATGTCCGCCCGCCGATCATCTTCGGAGACGTTTCTCGTCCGAACCCGATGACCGTGCGGTGGTGGCACTATTCGCAGTCGCTCACCGACAGGCCCGTGAAAGGCATGCTGACCGGACCGGTGACGATCCTGAACTGGTCCTTCGTGCGCGACGATATTCCGCGCAGTGCGACATGCCGCCAGATCGCGCTTGCCATCCGGGATGAGGTCGTGGATCTGGAAAGCGCCGGCGCCAGGATGATCCAGATCGACGAGGCGGCCCTGCGGGAAGGTCTTCCGCTTCGCCAGAAGGACTGGCAGCACTATCTCGACTGGGCGGTGGAATCCTTCCGCCTGTGCTCGACCGGCGTTGCGGACGAGACGCAGATCCACACCCATATGTGCTACTCGGAGTTCAACGACATCATCTCGGCCATCGCGGCGATGGATGCCGACGTCATCTCCATAGAGACCTCGCGCTCGAAGATGGAGCTGCTCGATGCCTTCAGGAACTTCCGGTATCCGAACGAGATCGGCCCCGGCGTCTACGACATCCATTCGCCGCGCGTGCCCGAGGTGAAGGAGATGACCGATCTCCTGTCGCTTGCCCGCGAGCGTCTGCAGGATCGCCAGCTGTGGATCAATCCCGATTGCGGCCTGAAGACCCGCAAATGGGAGGAGGTCAGGCCGGCGCTAGTGAACATGGTGGAAGCGGCGCGCCGCCTGCGCAATGCCGATGGTTCCTCCGTGGCGGCGCAATGACCCGCTAGAGCGAGAAAGCAGCGATGCCGGGAGCAATCCCGGCATCGTCGAACTGCTTCATCGCTGCGGCCCACTCAGGAAATAGGTCGCTTCGATCCTCTTCGCGCGCGCCGAATGCCGACGAAAACCACAACTTCCTGTCCGGCTCCGGCTCGTCCGTGTCATCGGCAAGGCGGTCGCCACCGAGGACGAGGCTGGAATTCCGATCGTTCCTGTGTCGCCGTAAACACCGGGAATGTCGTAATCTCGAAGGTCATTGCGCCCGGTTGGTGGAATGCTTGAAGCGTTCAGGGTGCCATCGCGACATCGTCGGGATGGATAATTGGGAAGCCGGTCAAAAGCCGGCGCTGCCCCCGCAACGGTAACGGAACGAAATCTCGGCGAATGCCACTGGCCGCAAGGCTGGGAAGGTGTCGAGAGGGTCCTTCAGGACAGTTCCGAAGCCCGGAAACCAGCCTTGAATCCATGACTCGGCCGATTGCGGTGGGCGATCGAGAGGCGAACGGCGTTCCCTCGTGATCGCTCCGTTCCATCCTCTTTTCCATCCTTCGTCGAGAGACGTTTTCGCGGGCCGCCCGGCGTTCCGCGTTTGCATTTTGACCATGATCCTGCCCGCGGAGGAGCGGGCAGGGCGGCATCAATTCAGGAGGATAGAGAGCATGAGCAGGAACAGAGGCGTCGTCTACATGCGGCCGGGCAAGGTCGAAGTGCGGGATATCGACGATCCGAAACTGGAAGCGCCGGATGGCCGCCGCATCGAACACGGCGTCATTCTCAAGGTGATTTCCACCAATATCTGCGGTTCGGATCAGCACATGGTGCGCGGCCGCACCACGGCGATGCCGGGCCTTGTCCTCGGCCACGAGATCACCGGCGAGGTCATCGAAAAAGGCATCGATGTCGAGATGCTCGAGATCGGCGACATCGTCTCCGTGCCCTTCAATGTCGCTTGCGGTCGCTGCCGTTGCTGCAAATCGCAGGATACCGGCGTCTGCCTGACGGTGAACCCGTCGCGCGCCGGCGGTGCTTATGGCTATGTCGACATGGGCGGCTGGATCGGCGGGCAAGCGCGTTACGTGACGATCCCCTATGCCGACTTCAACCTTCTCAAGATCCCGGATCGCGACAAGGCCATGTCGAAGATCCGCGATCTCACCATGCTCTCGGACATCCTGCCTACGGGTTTCCATGGCGCGGTGCGCGCGGGCGTCGGCGTCGGTTCCACCGTCTATGTCGCCGGTGCCGGCCCGGTCGGTCTCGCGGCCGCCGCTTCCGCCCGTATCCTCGGCGCCGCCGTCGTGATGATCGGGGATTTCAACAAGGAACGTCTGGCGCATGCCGCAAGGGTGGGCTTCGAGCCGATCGACCTTTCCGCCAGCGATCGGCTGGGCGACATGATAGCGCAGATCGTTGGCACGAACGAAGTGGACAGTGCCATCGATGCTGTCGGCTTCGAGGCGCGGGGCCATGCGGGTGGCGAGCAGCCGGCCATCGTTCTCAACCAGATGATGGAGATCACGCGGGCTGCTGGCTCGATCGGCATTCCCGGTCTCTATGTCACCGAGGATCCGGGTGCGGTTGACAGCGCGGCCAAGCAGGGCAGCCTGTCGCTGCGCTTCGGTCTCGGCTGGGCGAAAGCGCAGTCCTTCCACACCGGCCAGACGCCTGTGCTGAAGTATAACCGCCAGCTCATGCAGGCCATCCTGCACGACCGTCTGCCGATCGCAGATATCGTCAATGCGAAGGTTATCGCACTGGATGATGCCGTCCAGGGCTACGAGAGCTTCGACCAGGGCGCGGCGATGAAGTTCGTGCTCGATCCGCATGGCGACCTGCTGAAAGCCGCCTGACAGACCATGGTCGCCGGGCGTCTCGCGGCCGGCGACCCCTCCATCATGCAGAAGGAAAACGACCGTGTCAGAAATCCGGGATGTGTTGAGAGATCACCTGATCGACCACAGGACGCGATGGAGCATGGGCTCCTTCGGTGCCATCGCCGAATTCCATCAGGATAAAGGCGAGTTTCTCGAGGTCGACGCATTGGCGATGTTTGCCCGCGCAACGCCCCGCGGCGCAATCCGACTGCACGTTGAGACGATAGGGCAAAGCATTCCTGTTGCCTACGAAACCCTCAGTCCAAAACCCCACCGCTGGGGCCACGGACTTGCCCTTTGCCTGCCGCAGAACCATGCGGGGATGGCTGGGCGGAAGACCCTGACCGAACTTGGACCCGATGAACACGCTGTCCGCCCCGGAGACAGGGGAGGCGTCCTGTTCGATATCGGTCTTGACCTGCCTCAGTGCGATTTCTGTATCCGCACCAGGGATCCGGATTTGCTCGCAGTCTTGCGGGCCAATACCGGCCGCAGCCTCTTCGATCCCGGCAACCCCGTTGGTGCAGCGATAATCGCCACCCATCCGCATCGCGTCGCGCTGACGCGTATAGGTCGCATCGAAGTCTTCCAGAAGATCGGCGGACCGGACACGGGAGGTGTTTCTCCTCGAGGGCCGCATAGCCATCTCCTCCCGCACTTGCTGAAATCCCGGCATATACATTCGGCGAACATTCCAGTCCCTCGCCACCACATTCCTGTTGGTTATTTCCATCCTGCAAATCCGGTACTGGACAGCACAGGACGTGACCTCGAATTCGACATCGACGCCCATGCGCGTTTTCAGGAACTCTTCGAACGCTTTGCGCGCCGTGACCTGCCGACTTTGCGCGCTGCGGTCCTGGACGGCCTCGCGCGGAAAATCGAACCCGAACAGTTCCTGGCGCACTCAGACCGCTTCAGCCGGGCGACGGTGCGCATTACACTGCGCCAGCAATACCGTCTCGCAAAGCGTTTCGGCGGCGGCTCCTATCTCGATCTGATAGCGAAATGGTGTGATGTCCTCGATCGTTGCTCGGATACTTCGATGGCGGAGGACGATGCGCCCGGCTACAGAGCTTCCGAATGGGGTGCGTCCGCTATTCCGTTGGTCGCAACGGGATAGTCGCTTCACAGCCCCCGAGGCGAACCAAGTGCCTGCTCTGCCCATTGTGGCAGGCCCGGTCATTGGCGTCTAACGTCCAATAGCCTTTCCAGTACGGCTTCGATATCGTCCAGAAACCCGGCCCAGGTGCCATCCTCATCGATGCCGACAATGCGCAGGAGAAACAATCCTTCGACTGCGAGAAATGCCACCCTTGCGGTCTGTGCTTCCGCTGACGCTTCCCCGAGCCGCTCGAAGATCCCTCGATACCACTGGCGCGTCTCCCGCATATTGTCGGGGTCCTGGAGATAGGTGCTCATGAGGCCTGCCATCTTGGCGTTCATCGCTGGCTGGGAGGCGCGCATCGCGCGGATGTAGCTTCGGATCAGATCGGCCGGGCTCGATGTCTCGTCCGTAATCAGCATGGCGTCGAACTGGCTGGTCCACCGCTCGATCAATGCGCGCACCAGATCATCCTTCGATGCAAAGGAATACTGCACGCCGCCTTTCGATATCCCGGCGGCACGGGCCAAGGCGTCGATCGTCAGTGCCTTGGCGCCTTCGGTGCGGACGATCTCTTCGGCGAGATCCAGCAGTTGCTGGCGAGTGATTGTCGGTTTCCGGCCCATTTTCCATCCGATCACATAGGATTTTCATGTTGAAATCCATACGTATGTATTTATATCGATGCCGGCAACGTATTTCAGGTGAACCATGTTCGTTACCCACGCCGATCCGAGACGCTGGCTGGTTTTGATAGCCGTTATGCTTGCCTTCCTGCCGGTCGTGCTGGACATGACGATCCTGCATGTCGCCGTGCCCACGTTGACCCAGGCATTGGGTGCTTCAAGCACCGAGGTTCTGTGGATCATCGATATCTATCCGCTGCTGATGGCGGGCCTTCTCGTGCCGATGGGCACGCTGGCTGACCGGGTCGGTCAGCGTCGCATTCTGTTGATAGGCCTTGTTGTGTTCGGCGCGGCATCCGCGCTTGCCGCCTTCGCGCCGAACGCACCAATGCTGATCGCGGCACGCATGCTGCTGGCGCTGGGCGGATCGATGATCATGCCTTGCGTTCTCGGCATCATCCGCCGCGCCTTCGAGGATGAAGGCGAGCGCGCCATGGCGCTGGGCCTCTGGGGTACCGTCGGTGCGGCGGGCGCTGCCGTCGGCCCGTTGATCGGAGGCGGCCTGCTCGAACATTTCTGGTGGGGATCCGTCTTCCTGATCAACGTGCCCGTGATGCTGGTCGTTGCTCCCGCGTGCTTTCTTCTTTTGCCGCGTGTCGAGGTTACAAGCCCGGGAAAATGGGCGATCGGCCAGGCACTCCTCCTGATCGTCGGCATGATTTCCGTTGTTTACAGTCTCAAGGCCGGAGTGGGAGCCAAGCAACCGCTTGCCGTCGTTTTCCTTGTCCTCGTCTTCGGACTGGCGATGCTGACGGTCTTTGCGCGCAAGCAGTTGCACGCCCGCGAGCCGATGCTTGATCTATCGCTTTTCACGCATCCCGCTATTGCAGCGGGAATGATCATCGCAGTCGTTGCGAGCGGGGCGCTGGCCGGGGTCGAACTGACGCTGGCGCAGGAACTGCAATATGTTCTGGACAAGACACCGTTTCAGGCGGGGGTCTTCATGATTCCCATCATGGCGGCTGCGGCGGTGGGCGGGCCCGTCGCGGGGTATTTGTCGAACCTCTTTGGCTTGCGCCTCGTGGCCAGCCTGTCGCTGCTCGTATCGGCAGCCGCGCTCGGTTTTCTTGCCACAAGCGATTTTCATGACCCGGGCGTGAGCGTTCCGGTGTTGCTTGCTGTGTTGGGCTTGATGCTCAGCATCGGCCTTACCGCATCGTCCATCGCGATCATGGGCTCGGTGGAAGCCAGCAAGGGCGGTGCGGCGGGCTCGCTCGAGGCAACGAGCTATGAACTCGGTACAGGCCTGGGGATCTCTCTGTTCGGCGTCTTCATGTCGGCAGCGTATCGTCATGCCATCGCAATCCCCGAAGGCCTGACCTTGGAAGAGGCCGGGGAGGCCACCCGCTCGATTGGCGATACCTATCTCGTCGCCCGTCGGCTTGGCATGGAACAGGGGGCGCCGTTGATCGAAGCCGGGAAAGACGCGTTCAGTTCGACCCACTCGGTATTGCTGTCGACCGCCGCCGGCTTGATCGGCGTTCTCGCCGTTTTGGTCTTCTTCATGCTGGCCAGCTATCGCGACAAGGAAGCGGCCCACGACTAGGTCAAGTCTTGCGAAAGGCCCGAAGCACGAAGTCTGCGCCCTCACGCGCCAGCCGGTCGGGATCCTCGATCGTCGCCTCTTCTGCATATTCGAGATGAGCGATCGTAATGCTCGCGACCATCAAGCGGCCGAGGGAAGGGTCGATATCGACGAATTCGCCGCTGCGTATTCCCTGTGAAATCAGGTCCTCGAGCGAGCGGTAGAATGTTTTGAGCTTTTCGGCGAGTTCGGCCAGTTCCGGCGATTTCAGTGCGTCGCCGGTATAGATCGCGGACATGGCGATCGGCATGCGATGCAGCGTCGACAGATCCCAGACAAGATACTGATGCAGCCGCTCGGAGGCCGGCCCCGCTGTGCGGCACGCGTTCTCGATGCGGACGGCCGCCTCGTTGAGGCTGAGGGAGAAGATCTCCTCCACGATCGCCTTCTTGTTGGGAAAGTGGTGGAAGAGCGAAGGCTGCTTGATATTCACAGCCTTCGCGATCTCGCGCGTCGTCGTGGCGCGGTAGCCGAGCCTTTTGAACAGCCTCGACGCCTGGATCAGGATTTCCTGTCTGGTGTCGGCGGCTTCCATGAGGCTTCTCCTGCGTTAAAAGTCGTCTCCAATCTCACGCCGCCGATTGACGGTCAGATTGAAGACGTCCCTGCGGTCATAGTGACCGACGACATCGAGATCGTGTTTAAAGCGGATCGTGTCTGCAAGATCAATCGTCGCCACGACCGTTTCCCCGCTGAAGACGGGACCGACGATATATTCACCGTCCGGTCCGACGACCCCCGAACCGCCCTGCAGCCCGTCCTGCCCACCGAGCCCGATGACGAAGGCGCCCCGAAGTTGTTCGGGAACCCGGTCGACGGGGAGATAGGTGCCGGCGCTGACGACGAAGCAACGCCCCTCGAAGGCGTAGGAGCGGCAGGCGAGTTGATGAGCAGCCGGCATATCGGGCCAGACAGCGATGTGGATCTGCTCGTCGGCGGCGTGCAGCGCCTGCCGGGCGAGGGGGTGCCAATGCTCCCAGCAGACAAGTCCGCCAAGACGGCCTGCCGGCGTCGGTACGGCGACGAGACCGGCCGCGTCGCCCGGCGCCCAGACAATCCTTTCGGTATGCGTCGGCAGCAGCTTGCGGTGCACGTTGAGGATGCCGCCGTCAGGTCCGATGGTGACGAGGCTGTTGAACAGGATGGCCGATGACGGCCGTGCCCGCTCATTGATACCCATGACCACGGTGATGCCCGCCTCGCGCGCTGCCGTGCAAAGCCGTTGGGCCTCAAGGCTATCGAGCACGAGGCTGGCTTCCACCAGCCTGCCGAACCAGTTGCGGGCTTCCGCACTGTCCCACCCGGCCATGCCGAAAACCCAGGCGGGATACCCGCCGAGCCAGGTCTCGGGAAAGACGATGAGGTCGGCACGATCGTCGCCTGCGGCGCGAATGGCCTGCTCGGCCATGGCGATACCCGCCTCCAGATCGAGCAGCGGCGGCGTATCTTGTATGATGTGAAGTCTTGTCATGGGAACCTCAGGCGATAACGAAAGACGAGACGGCGGCGGCGGTCAGGCCGAGCGCGAAGCTTGAAAGCGAGCCGAAATCCAGCCACCAGGCGAGCCGCGTGTGCGTCGGCCAGTCCGGCCACCAGGCTAGCGCACCTGTGGCGAGCGCCGTGTAGTAGCCGCTGACGACGAGCGTCCAGCCGATCGCCGTGGGGAGTGCGGTGAAAGAGCCGAGCGCCAGCAGGATGGTACCGATGACGAGCGCATCGACGTGGCCCTGCCGAAGCCGCGCGATCTGCTTGATGGCGAGCCACCCTTTGGGCTTGTCGAGCGCCATGTAAAGCAGCATGCCGGAGAGGCCGCCGATTGAAAGAAGGACGAGTCCGGCCTGGGTCAGGAAAATCATGCGGCTTCCTTGCGGTGTTTGCGGGCGGCGCTGATCATTGCGAAGGCCGCGACGAGCGCGAAAATCATCAGCGGCGCCCATATGAGAAGATCGGATGCGCCGGGCGGGGCGAGTTCGGCCCGCGGCCAGGCAATATTGGTCGTTTCGAAGGCCAGCCAGACAAAGGCGACGATGTTGACAGCATAACCGAAGCCGCCGGTGCGGAATGCGCCGTTCGGCTGCCAGCGTCCGGTTATGCGGGCATAGAGGGCAGCTGCAACGACGAGGAAGAAGGTGGCGTAGAGACCCATCGTTCCGAACGAGATCATGGTGCCGATCGCGTTGTCGTTCAGGCCAAGCAGCAGGGCGAGAGCCGTCATTACGGTGACGAGCGTCATCGCTGCCACCGGAACCTTGTTGCCCAGGCTCACCCGGGCAAGACGGTTTGCCCCCGGCAGCATACCATCGCGGGCGAGGCCGAAAACGATGCGTCCGGTATAGGCCTGCATCGAGACGATGCATGCGAGGAAGGTGGCGACCACGATCGCGTAGAAGGGGCGCTCCGACCAGCCGCCAAGGCTTTCGGTAACGACCGCCGTGACGGGATCGGCAATGCCGCCAGAGACGATCGACTGGAGATCGGTGCTGGCAAGCGTGATCGCAATGGCGACGAGGACCACGAGAGTGCCAACGGCGGCCGTCGCGCCGATGATGGCCTTGGGAATGTTGTTGCCCGCTCCATCCGTTTCCTCGGCAACGGAGGCACTGGCATCGAAGCCAACGAATGCCCAGCCGCAAACCGCCAGCGCCGTCAGGAATGTCGCAAGGGTCGGTGCCGTGCCAAGCGTGTCGAAGAGGATGCTGAAGGGCTGGTTCTGGAAGAAAATGATGAGCACGACGCCGATTCCGAGCGAGCCGATGACTTCTGCCGCGATGCCGATATTCACCAGCACCGCGACAAAGCGGATGCCGCAGCTGTTGACGACGAGGGACGCCAGCAGCAGAGCCATCGCGATCAGGGCGCGGTTCATGCCTTCTGGCTCGGCCCCGGTGATCAGAAGGCTGGCCCACGGAGCTGCGAGATAGGCGACGGTGGCGAGAGCCGCTGTGACGGCAAGGGCATAGACAATGCCTGTGAACATGCCGTAGCGCCGGCCGGCGAGCCGGGTCGTCCAGTGATAGGGGCCGCCCGCGATGGGGAATTCTGACGCCAGTTCCGAATAGACGAAGGCGACCGTGAGCTGCCCCGCGAGCGACAGAAGCAGCATCAGGATCCAGGCCGGTCCTGTCAGCTGAATGCCGAGCGAGAAGATCGCGTAGAGGCCGACGACCGGTGCGACGGTCGCGACGCCGATCGAAAAGACCGAAAACAGTCCGATGTCACGCTTCAGTTGTTGATCGTAGCCCAGTCCCGCCAGTTGGCCGGCATCGCCTTGCAATGGTGTGGTCATGCTGTGCTCTCCCATTTTTTGCTCCCTATCATTTGATAGGGAAGCTATGCGAGAGCTTCCATCCTTGTCAATTGGCTATTCTGGAAAAGGCTTTTTGAGAGGGCGAGGGCGCGCGACGGCGTGATCGGCAGGGCGGGGTGAAGAGGCTCGATCAGGTCGGCACGTTGGCCGACGGCGGCTTGTTCTGCGCAGGCGTCTGCCGAACTTCAAGGCAGGTGCAATCGGCTAAGCCATTGACCGCGAGGAGGTTTGTAGCGGTTTTCACCGCCTGCCTTTTTACGCCACCTGCGACGAGTGAGGGAATGCGGACCAGCAACACATCAATTGCATGGTCTCGCCTGCGTGAAAAAGCATATGGGTTCTACTCGCCTGGAGAATTGCAGCTGCGGCGAGGTCTTGTCCAATGGGGCCGCGATCTGCCACGCGCTTCGCCCGGCTAGAGTCGCCAATGGTGAAGGCGCGCACTGTGCGTATGTCTGAGGAGCCATGAACGACCTATGCGTTCAACGGAACCGCGGTACGTTCCAGAACGCTGCAACGTTTCCACCGACGCAATCGGCTGTCTGCGCTAGCCGCCGGCGAGCCTCGGCAGAAGATAGATTTCCGCTCCCGCTGGTAGTTCCTTCGACCACGTGTCGCGGTAGATCGTTCCGTCTATCGCCACCGCAATCCCGCGATCCATCAATGGCGTGAGCCCAGGGAACCGTTCACTCAACTTCTTGAACAGTTCCCTGATGTTT
Source organism: Shinella curvata (assembly GCF_022899935.1). Lineage (GTDB taxonomy): Bacteria > Pseudomonadota > Alphaproteobacteria > Rhizobiales > Rhizobiaceae > Shinella > Shinella curvata. Next base: position 113,907 of record NZ_JALJCJ010000005.1, on the reverse strand, counting down.
TTTGCCTCGACCTCGACCTTGCTGTTGCCCTCGGCCGCCGCTGCGAGCGCACCCCAGAGCGTCACTTCGACCATCGGACCTCCTTATGCCTCCAGCGCCGCCAGGATTCGCGGCGGCGACATGGGGATATGCTGCATTCGCACACCCACCGCATTGGAAACCGCATTGGCCACTGCGGCAAGCGGGGGAACGATGGACGTTTCCCCGACGCCGCGAACCCCATAGGGGTGATTGGGGTTTGGTATCTCCAGGATCTGAGTGTCGATCATGGGCAGATCCGAGCAGACGGGGATGCGGTAGTCGAGAAAACCAGCATTCTGCAGCCGGCCATCCTTGCCGTAGATATATTCCTCGTTGAGCGCCCAGCCGATGCCCTGCGCGGCACCCCCTTGATACTGTCCCTCGACATAGGTGGGATGCACGGCCTTGCCGGCGTCCTGCACCACGGTGTAGCGCAGGACCTTGGTGGCTCCGGTTTCGGGATCGACCTCGATGTCGCAGATATGGGTCGCGAAGGAGACGCCGGCGCCGTCCGCCACGATTTCGCTATGACCGGCAATCGGGCCGCCCGTGGTTCCTGATGCTGCCGCGATCTCCTTCAAAGACAGATTGGGAAGGTTTCCGTGTGTTTCACCCTTGGCGACGGCGTGGCCCTTTTCCCAAGTCACGTCCTCAACCGGTATGTCCCACATCTGCGCCGCGCGGGCGCGGAGGATTTTGATGGCGTTGCGGGCGGCGGAAATGGTGGCCATCGAGGACGAGAAGGTGCCGCGGCTGCCGTCGGTCATGTCGTTATAGCCGAGGCTTGATGTATCGGCGATCACGGCTCTGACCTGTGCGTAGTCGATCCCGAGCTCTTCGGCTGCCACCAGCGAGAGCGACGCGCGCGAACCACCCACATCCACCGTCCCGACAGCCAGCGAGACCGTGCCGTCCATGCCGATATTCAGATCGGTGCATGTCTGGCCCCCGAAGTTGAACCAGAAGCCGCAGGCCATGCCGCGCCCCTGATTCTTGCCGAGGGACGCTTTCATGTGGGGATGATTTTTCACGGCTTCCAATGTCGGGCCAATGCCGATCGGGCCATAGACCGGACCGTACGATGCCTTGGTGCCTTCCTGCGCGGCGTTCTTGATACGGAAGTCCACGGCATCCATGCCGACCTTTTTGGCCAGTTCGTCGATGGCGCTTTCCACGGCAAACGCCGCCATCGGTGCCGAAGGCGCGCGGTACGCAGCGGTTTTGGGTCGGTTCACCAGGACCTCGTAACCGACGGTCCGGACATTTTCGAGCTTGTAACAAGCGAATGCGGTCATGGCGCCGACTTCGGCCCATGATCCCGCATAGGGGCCGCACGAATAGCGAAGCGTCGCATCGGCGGCGATGATCGTTCCGTCCTTCATCGCGCCGATTTTCACGTCGATCGATGTGGCGCTGGTCGGGCCGGTTGCACGAAACACCTCGTCACGCGTCATGACCAGCTTGACCGGCCTGCCGGCCTTGCGCGAAAGCGCGAGCGCGACCGGTTCAGCCCAGACATGCGTCTTGCCGCCGAAGCCGCCGCCGATTTCCGACGACGTCACGCGCAGCCTGGAGGCTTCCAGGCCGAGCAATTGTGCGCAATGCTGGCGATAGACGAAATGGCCCTGCGTGCAGACCCAGAGATCCGCCGTGCCATCCGAACTGACATTGGCCACGCAGGCATGAGGTTCGATATAGCCCTGATGGGTCTGTTCGGTCTTGAACGTCCGTGCGACCACGAAATCCGCCTCTGCCATGCCGGCATCGACGTCGCCATGCCCGAACTGGCTGCGCATCGAAACATTCGACGCGCGATCCGGCTTCGGATCAACGCCGGTCGTGAAGATCGTCTCGTTGATGAGGGGAGCATCCGCGGCAAATGCCTGGTCGACGTCGGTGACGTGTGGCAGGAGTTCGTATTCGACGTCGATGAGCTTGAGCGCCTGCTTGGCGGTGCGCGCGTCGATCGCCGCCACAGCGGCCACGGCATGCCCGTCGTAGAGCGCCTTGTTGCGTGCCATGCAGTTGTCGAGAATGTCATACATCGACGTGTCGCCGTCGGTGAGGTCGGGCAGATCCGCCGCCGTCACCACAGCCTTTACGCCAGGAAATTGCTCGGCCTTCGACGTGTCGATCTTGCGAATTACGGCGTGGGCGTGCGGGCTGCGCAAAATCCGTCCAATCAACTGGCCGGGCATGTTGAAATCGGCACCGTAGCGCGCACGGCCCGTCACCTTGTCGACGCCATCAGGCCGGATCGGGCGCGTGCCAACGGAGGAGAAGCTGCGTGCCGCGTGGCTGGGATCAAAAGTCATGGTCATGCTCCTCTCATAACGCTGGCGGCGTCCTGAACGGCGCGCACGATTTTGTCATAGCCGGTGCAACGACAGAGATTTCCGGCAAGGCCGAAGCGTATTTCCTCTTCGGTCGGATCCGGGTTCTTGGCCAGAAGATCCTTGGCGGCGATGAGAAATCCGGGAGTACAGATCCCACATTGCAAGGCGGCATGCTCAAGGAATTTCTGCTGCAGCGGGTGAAGCCGGTCGCCCTGCGCCATACCCTCTACAGTAGCGATCTGACGGCCTTCCGCCTCGGCCCCAAGCACCAGACAGGAACAGACCAGGCGGTCGTCGAGAATGACGCTGCAGGCGCCGCAGTCACCCGTGCCGCACCCCTCCTTTACGCCCATGAGGCCCAGGCGTTCACGCAGCACTTCAAGCAGCGTTTCGTCGGGATGACAGAGGAACTCGGCATGATCGCCATTGATCGTCGTCGAAACTGCAATACCTGCCATCACTTTTGTCCTGCACGTTGATAGGCGGTCAGCGCGACGCGCTTGGCCAGCACGCCCGCGACTTTCTTTCGGAATTCCACGGTGCCCCGCTTGTCGTCTATGGGGCGACAGGCGCCGGAACAGACCTCGGCAAGGCGCTCCAGCGTGCTGTCGTCGACGCGGGAACCAATCAGGATATTGGCCGCCTCTTCGACCAGAAGCACGGTCGGTGCCGCAGCGCCGAGCGCGACGCGCGCTTTCTCGACCACACCCTGATCATCGAGGGTGAGATTAACCGCAGCACTGACGACGGCGATGTCCATCTCTGTTCGCGGCGTGAACCGTTGATAGGCGTCGCCCGAATGTGGCGGGCGCTTGTCGAGTAGAATGGCTTCGATGATCTCTCCGGGCGCAAGCGATGTTTTGCCGGGAGCGACCGGCACCATTTCGACAGCAATCGTGCGAGAGCCGGCCGGGCCTTTGATGACGGCCTTTGCGCCGGCTGCCACAAGCGCGGGCACGCTGTCAGCCGCCGGAGACGCGTTGCAAAGGTTTCCAACGATGGTGCAACGCCCCTGCACTTGCTTGGAGCCGATCAGTTTGGCCCCCTCGACCACGCCGGGCCAGGCGTGCCGGAGGGCTGTATTCTCGCCCAGGACGGCGCACGGTACGGCAGCGCCGATGACAAAACAGTCGTCGCTTTCGGTGATGCGTCCCAGGGCATCTATGGCTTTGATGTCGATGATCAGGTCAGGCTCGATGAACCCGCCTTTCATTCTAACCAGCAAATCGCTTCCGCCGGCCAGGATCGCGGCCTTGCCTGACGCTTCAGCCAGCAGGCCAACGGCATCCTCCAACGAACTTGGGCGAATATAGCGCAAAAGGATACTCCTTGTGATGAAGTCGGGCCGGAAGCGAATATCGCAGCCCGCAATAACCGATGCTGCGACGATAGGGGTGTCGCAACCGCCCGACAACGCTATTGGAAGCACCGGTTCGACACAAGCCGGGTCCCCAGTCCCGATGAGGGGCCGGTGCAAGTCCCAAGACGGCGTGCAGTCTGGGCTTGGTCCTGGCGATACCAACTCACGCCTTGCAAGCAAACTCGATAACGCGATTATGCGCTGCGTTTGCCGACATTCTCAGCGGAGTTTTCCAGGCGTCGTTTTCCGTCGGCACAAGGAGCGCACCGGCTTGTGCCCAGAAGCAGTTCGTTGTTCGTTATGACTTCGGTCATATCAGGCGCCTTCTGCCGCAATGCCATTCGTGACCAGGTCGGCGATGGTTTTGCCCCAGCCGTTCTGTTCGGTGGCGAAGAAATCGCCGATCACATAGTTGGCGGCCAGAACCCGCACCGGACCGAGCGGAGAGAGCGGGTCGGTGGCGAGCGCGCCGAGCGAGACCGCGGCCGTGCCCCAGCGGCAGGAGGTCATCTGGAAATCCGGTGAGGTGTCGCGGGCGATCACCCGCTTGTTGAGGATCTTTCCGTCGGGTGCGGGCTGGATGTGGATGTTGAGGTGCGGCGTTGTCTTTAGCGGCTCGGCTTGTGTGCCGTCGAAGGTGCAATCGATGGTGATCAGCGGTACGCCATGGCGGACGACGCTTGCCGTCGCTCCGTTCGTACGCTCGGTGAGGTCGATCGTGCCGAATTTTTTCGGATAACCCCAGAGATCGCGACCTGCCGCGATGGCTGCGTCATTGTCCTCGTATTCGAACAGGAAATAGCCGCCTTCGCGGTCTCCGAAGCGCACCGGGATGACGATGCCGGCATCCATAAAGGGTGCCTTGCGGCAGTTCGTGAAGTCCGAGACATAGACCAGGAACCGGTCCCCGGCGAGCGTGAAAGGCGTGTTCTCCAGATATTGGCCGAGTACCGCCGGATCGCCCTGGCATATGGCGTTGAGGCTGCGGTTGCCCGGGCACTCATAGGGCACGAAGGGGTCGGGGATCAGCGGTGCCTGGAGCGGCATGTTGTTGGCATTGTGGAGCGGAATGCGGGTCATGCTGCCTCGGGTCTTATGAGAGGGAGTGGGTAGAAATGAAAAATATTCAGAAATAATTCATTTTCGTGAATTTTTTACCCATGATTCCGAGCGCGTCAAGTGCTTGTGGCGGCGGCGAATGGCATGTGGACGGATCGTGCAAACACTTTTCCATTGCTCGGATCGTAAGAATCATCGGAATTCGTCTTCCGTCACCATCGTCCCCGCCCTGATGCGCCGGCACATGGCATACAATTCCGACTGAGTGTCCAACGGCTGTTCAAGGACCCCGTTTGACCTACCCGATGGACATGCGAAATCTGGCGGGCTTGCCGATATCGGGAGGCCGGGCTAAACGAGACACGTTCCGTAACGGCGCCTGCGTGGCGCGGCGAAGCAATTGCCATGGTGACGAACTTGTCCTCTGATGACCCGAAAAGTGCTGACGATACCGATCCGCTGATGGTGCGATCGGTGGAAAAGGCGTTTCGGGTGCTGGAAGCTTTCGACGGCACCAACAGGAGCCTCAGCCTTGCGCAGATCGGTGCGAATGTCGGCCTCGACAAGAGCGCCGCACAACGCTTTACCCATACGCTGAACAGACTGGGTTACCTGCAAAAGGACCCGGTGACCAAGCGGTTCGAGCTCAGCCTGCGCAGCCTCGAAATGGCGCGCCATTTCATCACTGCCAACCCGCTGGTCAACCAGGCGATGCCCTATCTTCTCCATCTCAGCCGCGAGACGGAGGAGGCCGTCAACCTGACGCTGCCCGACGGCACGGAGATCGTCTTCGCCGCCCGTTTCATGAGCCGGCATATGCTCAACACCGATGTCGTCGTCGGCACGCGAATGCCTGCCTTCTGCACCGCGCCCGGCCGGGCGATTCTTTCCCGCCTGCCGCCCGCGGAAGCCCTGTCGCTCATCGAGCGGTCCCCCTTGCAGGCCTTCACGCCGCAGACGGTGCATACGGTCGACGGGCTGGTCGAACGGCTCGATGCCGCACGCGGTGCCGGCTATGCCACGACCTGGGGTGAATTCTTTCCGGGCGACCTTTCGGTCGCTGCCGCGGTGCTCGATCAGACCGGACGTCCCGTCGCGGCGGTCAATATCGGTGTTTCCAATGCGCGTTACACGCCTGAAAAGGCGGAAGAGACATTCGCGCCTCTCGTCGTTGCTGCCACGCGCTCGATCTCGCAGGCCGCTTCCACCTTCTGACGTTTTCAAAGGACGATTTTTGAGCCTTTGCCGGCCTGCCGGCGAAGGTTTTTTTGTGCCGTGAAAAATGCCGTTGACAATTTCATGTATTGAAATACGATACTGTGTATCACAATACGATACGATGGATCGCATGACAAATTTCATTCTGACAGAGCAGCGCGGCTCCTGCCGCGTGATCACGCTGAACCGCCCCGAGGTTCTCAATGCCTGGCATTCCCCGATGCGCCTTGATCTCATGGCTGCGCTGGAGGCAGCCGAAGAGGACGCTGCCGTCGGTGCGATCATCATGACCGGCGCAGGCGAACGCGCCTTTGGTGCAGGTCAGGATCTCAACGAGACTAAGACCTTCGACCCCGACCGCGCCGAACTCTGGATCGGCGAGTGGGAGCGGCTCTACGATCGTATCCGCAGCCTCTCCAAGCCGTTGATCATGGCGCTGAACGGCCTGGCTGCAGGCTCGGCCTTCCAGGTGACCCTGCTCGGCGATTTCCGCATCGGCCATGACGGCGTGAAGATGGGGCAGCCGGAGATCAATTCCGGCATCGCCAGCACGACCGGCCCTTGGATCATGATGGAGATGATCGGGCTTGCGCGCACCACCGACCTGACCCTCAGCGGCCGCATGATGGATGCGGCGGAATGTGTCGCCATCGGTCTCATCAACCGGATCGTCCCGCGCGAGGAGGTGCTGGACGCATCCTTGGCGCTCGGCGAGCAGCTTGCCGCCAAGCCGCGGCTTGCCATGAAGCTCAACAAGCAGCGCTTCCGCGAAGTCACCGAGGCCCGTTTCCGCGATGCGCTTGCGGCTGGCGTGCGCAATCAGCGTATCGCCTATGGCGACGGCGAGCCCAACCGCATGATGGAGCAGTTCCTCGCCGCCAAATCAAAGGCGAAGTCCGGCTGAGTCCCGCCTTCAATCCGCTTTTCAAGATCAATGACTTTTCAGGACTGTAGCGTGGAAGACCAAGGTTTCATTTCTCGCCTGCCGGCCCGGGCCATGGCCTCGCCCGATGCCATTTATGCGACGTTTGACGGCGATCCGATCACCTTTGCCGATCTGCACCGCAAGTCGGACAGTGTCGCGGTCGCACTTCGTCGTCTCGGCGTCGAGAAGGGCGATCGCGTGGCGCTGATGCTGCGCAACAGCCCTGACAGCCTCGCCGTGCTGTTCGCCATCGCCAAGTGCGGCGCCGTCTGGGTGCCGGTGAATGTGCAGCTGCGTGGCGACGGGTTGAAGTACATCCTGGAACATTGCGATCCGCGTGTCGTCTTCGCCGATCGTGATCTGTTCCAGAACATCTCGGAGTGCGGTGCCGACACCACGGTGTTCCGGCTCGTCGCGGAGGCAGGTGATGCGGGTTCGCTCGACCGGCTCGCCAGCGGCGATCACGTCTTCGACGAGCCGCTGCCGTCGGCCGATGATCTCTTCGCGCTGAACTATACGTCCGGCACGACCGGCCGCCCGAAGGGGGTGCGCGTCACCCATCGCATGCTGCGCTATGCGGCGGAAGGCGCGATGCTTTGCTCGGATGCGCGTGATGGCGATGTCTTCTTCGTCTGGGAGCCGCTCTATCATATCGGCGGTGCGCAGCTCATCCCGATCCCGCTGTTGCGCAATGTCACGCTTTCCATGGTGCAGCGCTTCAGCGCCAGCCGATTCTGGGATCAGGTGCGTGACTGCGGCGCGACGCAGATCCACTATCTCGGCGGCGTGCTGCAAATCCTCCTCAAGCAGCCGGTGAGCGCACGTGACCGCGACCACAAGGTCCGCGTCGCCTGGGGCGGTGGCTGCCCGCGCGATATCTGGCGCGCCTTCGAGGAGCGCTTCGGCACGCCGCTTCGCGAATGCTACGGGATGACAGAATCGTCCAGTATCACCACGTTCAACGCGGACGGCCTGGTCGGTTCGGTTGGTACCCCCGTGCCGTGGCTTTCCGTCGAGATCCTCGACGAACAGGGTGCGCCCGTGGCGGCGGGCGTGCATGGCGAGATCGTCGTCCATCCGCGTCAGGCGGGCGCGGTCTTCGCCGGCTATTTCCGCAATGAAGAGGCGACCGCAAAGGCGCTGCGGCCTGACGGTTTCCACACCGGCGACCTTGGCATGATCGATGCAGACGGCAACCTCTATTTCCTCGGCCGCCTGACGGACAGCGTGCGGGTGAAGGGCGAGAACGTCTCGGCCTTCGAGGTGGAGCACGTTGCCGGCAGCCATCCGATGGTCGAAGACTGCGCGTTGATCGGCGTCAAGGCCGAGATCGGCGAACAGGAGATCAAGCTGTTCATCAAGCCCAAGGAAGGGGCCGCGATCGACTACCCGGCCTTTTCCGACTGGCTTGCCCATCGTCTGGCGCCGTTCCAGAACCCGCGCTACCTCGCCGTGGTCGAGGATTTCGAGCGTACGCCGAGCCAGCGCATCATGAAGCACCGGCTGCCCGCATCCGTCGAAGGCAGCTGGGACAGGCAGCAACGCACCGGGCGATAAGGTCCGGTACAGATACGCACATAACCGCATACCCCAAGGGGAGACAGTCAGAATGAAGGCCGCCGTTCTCTACACGTTCAACGAAGACCTCGTCATCGAGGATGTGCCGATCGCCGATCCCGGCGATCGCGAGGTGCTGGTGCGCATCATCGCGACCGGCGTCTGCCACAGCGATCTCAGTGCCGCAAAGGGCAAGTCGCGTCCCAAGCTGCCCGTCATTCTCGGCCATGAAGCGGCCGGCATTGTCGAGCGTACCGGTTCGGCGGTGTCCAAGGTGAAAAAGGGTGACCACGTCATCCTTTCCTGGGCGCCCAATTGCGGCGAATGCTTCTATTGCCACAAACGCCTGCCGACCATGTGCGACACCTATGGTGACGCTGCAGGCGGCAACACGCTCTGGAACGGTGCCCTCCGGCTTGGCAGTGCGCAGAAGCCGGTCAATCACTTCACCTGCGTTTCGAGCTTCGCAGAGCTCGCGGTCGTGCCGGAAGCGGGCTGCTCCAAGATCGAGCACGACATTCCCTTCGAGGTCGCGGCCCTTGTCGGTTGCGCGGTGACGACGGGTTTCGGGGCGGTGGTGAACGACGCGCGCGTCGAGCCCGGCGAAATCGTCGGGGTCATCGGTGTCGGCGGTGTCGGCATCAATGCCATCCACGCGGCGTCGGTTGCCGGGGCGGAAGCGGTCGTCGCCATCGATATCAATCCGGAAAAGGAGGCGGTCGCCCGTTCGTTCGGCGCGACGCACTTCCTGAACTCCGCAACGCAGGATGTTACCGCGGAACTGAAGGCTCTGAGCCGCGGTCGCGGACCCGACAGCATCATCGATTGCACCGGGCGACCCGCGGCAATCGCACTTGCCTATGACAGCGTCCGGCTCGGCGGTTCGGTGATTTCCGTCGGTATCGCGGCCAAGGGCGAGATGGTCTCGCTGCCGGCCTCGACCTTGCCCAACACCCAGAAGCGCATCATCGGCAGCAACTATGGCGGCGGGGTTCCGGAGCGTGATTTCGAACGCATCCTCGGCCTCTACCGGGCCGGCCGTTTCGACCTGGATCGCCAGGTCGGCGCGCGCGTGCCGCTGGAGCAGATCAATGAGGCCTTTCGCTGGCTGGAGCAGGGCGTTCTTGCCCGCACACTCGTGTGCTTCGACCGCTGACCGACGAAATCCAAAATGAGACAGAACATGTATCCTGATACCCAACTCTTCATCGCCGGCGAATGGACGAACGGCTCAGACGCTGAAACGCTCGCGGTTCTCAATCCGGCGACCGGCGGCGAAATCGGCCGTGTCGCGAAAGCGACGGCGACGGACATGGATCGCGCGCTCGCCTCTGCCGCCAAGGCCTTCGAGCAGTGGCGCAAGACGACTGCACGCGACCGCGCAAAACTGCTCCATGCCGCCGCCGACAATCTGCGCGCCCGCATTGAGGACATCGCGCCCATCCTGACCATGGAACAGGGCAAGCCGCTTGCCGAAGCCCGCTCGGAACTGCGCAATGCCGATGACGTCATCCGCTGGTTCGCGGAAGAGGCCATCCGCTCCTACGGCCGCATCATCCCGGCGCGCAAGCCCGGCGTGCAGCAGATGGTCATGAAGGAGCCGATCGGCGTGGTCGCTGCGTTCACGCCCTGGAACTATCCGGTCGCCCAGGCGATCCGCAAGATTTGCGCGGCGCTTGCCGCCGGCTGCACGGTGATCCTGAAGGCCGCCGAAGAGGCGCCGGCCTCCTGCGCAGCCATGGTTCGCGCCTTTGCCGATGCCGGTTTCCCTGTTGGCGCGATCAACCTGCTCTACGGCACACCTTCGGAAATTTCCGAGTATCTCATTCCGCATCCGGTGATCCGCAAGGTGTCCTTCACCGGTTCGACGCCGGTCGGCAAACATCTGACCGCGCTCGCCGGCGCCCACATGAAGCGGGTGACGATGGAGCTGGGCGGCCATGCACCGTATATCGTCTGCGCCGACGCTGACCTCTCGTCCGCCGTTTCGATGCTGGCCGGCCACAAGTTCCACAATGCCGGCCAGGTCTGCATCGCGCCGACACGTGTGCTGGTGGAAGAGCCTGTCTTTGACAATGTCCTCCAAGACTTCGTCAACGCGGCGAAGGCCGTGAAGGTGGGAGACGGTCTTTCCGACGGTATCGACATGGGGCCGATGGCGAATGCCCGCCGCCTCGACGCGATGGATCGGCTGATCGGCGACGCCGTCGCCAGGGGCGGCCGCCTGCTGACCGGCGGCAGCCGCATCGGCAATGCCGGGTTCTTCTTCGAGCCGACGGTTCTGGCCGATGTGCCGCAGGACGCTGCGATCATGAACGAGGAGCCGTTCGGACCGGTTGCGGTCGTCAACCGTTTCGCGGCGGTGGATGCGGCGATTGCCGAGGCGAACCGGTTGCCGTTCGGCCTGGCCGCCTATGCCTTCACGCGGTCCCAGAGGCACGCGCAGCGTTTCGCCGAAGACATCGAGACGGGCATGCTTTCGATCAACGATTACGGCCTTGCCTATGCGGAGGTTCCGTTCAACGGCGTGAAGGATTCCGGGTACGGCTCCGAGGGCGGTCCTGAGGCGCTGGAGACGTTCCAGACGATCAAGTTCGTTTCACAGACGAATTTGTGAAAATCACATAAATGAAATCTTGACTTAATTTTTTCATTAGTGTGAATTTCATCTCGAAGTGAACACTCAGGAAAGACCTCTCTGCCATGTCCCAGAACGCCTATGCCCTCCCGCAGCGCGCGCCCCTCTACCAGGCACCGCCGTTCGACTACAAAGCCTTCAGCAAGGTCAGCGTGTTCTGCCGCGTTGACGAGGCGGCGATCCGTGCGGCTTTGCCGGCGCAGTTCGAGGTCCGGGGCGACGTGATCGAATTCTTCATCATGGACGTGCCAGCTGGTGGGGCGCTCGGGTCCTATGCGGAAGGCGGCATCGTGGTGCCGATGAGCTATCAGGGTCGCCCGGGCGGTCACGTGCTTTACGAGATCGTCACCAATGACGACTCCATGGCGGTCGGCCGCGAGGTCTGGGGCTATCCGAAGAAAATGGGCGAAGTGGACTGGAAGGCGAGCGAAACGGCAATCACGGCCAAGCTCTCGCGCCGTGGCACTTCACTGATCGAGATCGACTTCAGGGCTGATGGCCCGGCCTTCGAGAAGCCGGCTCTGCATCCGCGTTTCCAGACCCGCATCATTCCGTCGCCGGAAAGTGCTGCCGTCGAAACGCAGATCATCGAAAACTCGCTCGGTCAGTCCGAAACGCTCCGTCATGCCCTCGGCACGGCCGAGATCAAGATCGGCGGCAGCGCCAGCGATCCGTTCTCCGATTTCCAGATCCGCGAGATCGTCGGTGCGGAAATGATCGTCGCCAACTTCGTCCTCGGCTTCGGCAAGATCGTCGGCTGAAAACGAGCTTAACAGGGAACCGTACACATGATGTGTGCAAAAGCGCCCGAAAAGATGTTCAGGCTCGATGAAAAACGGGTCTTCATCACCGGTGGCGGTGGTGGCATCGGTCGTGCCGCGGCGCTGATGTTCGCCGCTTTCGGCGCGCGTGTTGTGGTTCTCGACCGGGATCGGCCGGCGGCGGAAGCCGTTTGCCGGGAGGTGCGAGAGGCTGGCGGTGCGGCGACAGCCTCCGCCCTCGACGTCACCGATGAGGCCGATGTTCTGTCTGTCTTCGCCGCGGCGGAGCAGGAGGCAGGCGGTCTCGACATCCTGGTCAACAATGCGGGCATCTCGATCCGGCGACCATCGACCGAGCTTGCGATCGAAGACTGGAACAGTGTCGTCTCGGTCAATCTGACGGGCATGTTCTTGTGCTCGCGGACGGCTGCCCGCTCCTGGATCGCTCGGGGCATGCCCGGCGTGGTGATCAACACGGCTTCGATCATGAGCTATTCGGGTGGTGGCCTCCATCCGAATGTCTCCTACCAATCGACCAAGGCCGGCGTGGTGAACCTCACCCGGACGCTGGCCGTCGAATGGGCCGATCACGACATTCGCGTCAACGCGGTGGCGCCGACCTGGGTTCGTACGCCGCTGATCGATCATTTGATGGCCGACGGAGCGCAGATGGAAAAGATCCGCAGCCTGACGCCGCTGAAGCGGTTGGCCGAGCCGGACGAGGTGGCCTCCGCCATGATTTTTCTGGCCGGACCGGCCTCGGCAATGACCACCGGCCACGTGCTGGCGGTTGACGGGGGGTATCTCGCGAAATGAGGAGGGGAAGGGAAACTTCAGGTAGCCGCGTGCCTGGTCACTGTCGTGAAGAATGTATCGAATAATTTCATGCATGCGTTGCCGGGACGGGAGTTCCGTGCGACGAATCTCAACGAGCAAAAGGGGAACCAAAATGAACAGAACCCGCATACTTCTTTCCGCCGCAGCACTCCTTTTCGCCTCCGGTGCCATGCCGGTGCTGGCGGATGACATCGTGCTGGGTGGCAGTGCGCCGATGTCCGGCGCGCAGGCCGAGTTCGGCCAGTCGCAGATCGACGGCGCCCAGCTCTATTTCGACCAGCTCAACGAGAAGGGCGGCATCAAGGGCAACAAGGTAGTCTTCCGCCCGCTCGATGATCGCGCCGACCCACGCCAGGGCACGCTGGTTGCCCAGCAGTTCTGCGACGACAGCGCCGTCATCGGTGTCATCGGCCACATGAACAGCGGCGTCACCATGCCGGCCCTCGACATCTACTCGGAATGCGGCATGCCGCAGGTCGTGCCCGCCACGAACCCGGAACTCATGCGCATGGGCTTCAAGACCGTTGTGCGTCCCGTTGCAAACGACTTTGTCCAGGGTGCGCTGCCGGCGAAATACGTCACCGAAAAGCTCGGTCTGAAGAACGCCGTTCTCGTGCATGACAAGACCGTCTTCGGCCAGGGTATTGCCGGCGTATTCAAGGACAATTTCGAAGCCGGCGGCGGCAAGGTCTCCGGTAGCTACGGCACGAACCCCGAGGACGTCGATTTCTCGGCGCTCATCGCCTCCATCAAGCTGGAAAACCCTGATGTCGTCTATATGGGCGCCGGCATGCCCCAGCTTGCCCTGTTCCTCAAGCAGATGCGCGAGCAGGGCCTGAAGGCCCAGTTCATCGGCCCGGATATCGGCTTCACCGTCGATTTCATCACGCAGGTCGGTGCGGCCTCCGCCGAGGGTGCGCTGATGACCTTCCAGCTTCCGCCCTATGATTCCTCGCCGGAACTGAAGGATTTCTCCGATCGTCACCAGGCCCGCTTCGGCCGCGCACCCGGCCCCTATGCCTCGCTTGGCTTTGCCAATGCACAGGTGATGGCTGCGGCGGTGGAAAAGGCTGAAAGCCTGGACCGCGCGGGCGTTCTCGCGCAGTTGCATGGCGTGACGGTAGAGACGTTGCTCGGCCCGGTCGCCTTCGACGAGAATGGTGAAAACACCACCGCGCCGATGTACCTCTACGTCGTCAAGGACGGCAAGTTCGAACTGATCAAGCAGTAATCAGCCGGACATTTGTTCAACGGGGCCGGCGCAATCCGTGCCGGCCCGTCGTCATAGAGGCGGTCCCCTTGCTCGACTACTTTCTCCAACAGCTGATCTTCGCGCTCGCCATCGGTGCTATCTACGGATTGATCGCCCTCGGCTACACGATGGTCTACGGCGTGATGCGCCTGATCAACTTCGCCCACGGCGAGTTCTTCATGCTCGGTCCGTACGTTTACACGTTCATTTTCAGTGGGCTCATCGGCCTGGGTGGTCTGGCGCCGGTGCTTGATTCCGTCATCGCGATCGTCGCGAGTTTCGTTATCGTCGGCCTGCTCGGCGTGGCGATCGAGCGCTTCGCCTATCGACCGCTGCGCGCCTATGGCCGCCTTGCGCCGATGTTGAGCGCGCTCGGCATGTCCATCGTTCTACAGAGTGCGGTGCGTGTGACGGTCGGCCCGCAGCCGGTGCATTTCCCGGCAATCGTTCCCAGCACACCGATCGATGCGCTCGGCGGCATGGTGACGACGGTACAGTTCGGCATCCTTGTGGCTGCGGTCCTGCTGATGGTGGGCTTGACGCTCTTCGTCAACGGCACGCGTCTCGGTATCTGGATCCGTGCGGCGTCCGAGAGCTGGACGACATCGAGCCTGCTCGGCATCCGCGTCAACCGCGCCGTCAGCCTCGTCTTCTTCATCGGCCCCGGGCTGGGCGCCATGGCCGGCATCATGTACGCGTCCTATTACGGCATCATGCAGCCGACCATGGGCTCCGTCATCGGCCTGAAGGCCTTCACGGCGGCCATTCTCGGCGGCATCGGGTCCATTCCGGGCGCCATGCTCGGCGGCTTCCTGCTCGGCGCAATCGAGACCTTCGGCACCGCTTTCCTGCCGATTCTCTCCTTCGGCTATATCGGCACGGAATATCGCGATGTCTTCGCCTTCGCCGTTCTCATCCTCGTTCTTCTGTTCAAGCCCGCCGGCCTGCTCGGCGAGACAGTCTCGGAAGAAACGACCGTCGCAAAGAAGGATTACTGACCCATGGGGAACTCGGTGATCGCCCGGCGGCTCGGCCTTCTTGCAGTCCTCGCGCTTTGCGTGGTTCTGCTGGCGCTGGTGCCGTACCTTCCATCTTATTACGTCCGCGTCGTGGACAGCATCCTGATCTACATCATCCTCGCGGTCGGCCTGAATCTCGTGGTCGGCTATGCAGGTCTGCTCGATCTCGGCTTCATCGCTTTCTACGCGGTGGGCGCCTATGCCTATGCCCTGCTTGCCAGCGGGCAATTCGACATCCACCTGCCGTTCATCGTCATCCTGTTCATAGGCGCCGCGGCCGGTGCCATAGCGGGCGTCCTCCTCGGGTTCCCGGTGCTGAAGCTGCGCGGTGACTATCTCGCCATCGTCACGCTCTCCTTCGGCGAAATCATCCGCATCGCCATCAACAATGCCGATGATCTGACCAACGGTCCGCAGGGTATTGCCGGCCTCGACAGGGCGAGCCTCTTTGGCCTGCCCTTGACCACTCCGGTGCATTTTTACTGGTTGCTGCTGGTGCTGGCGATCATCGTCTGCGGCGGCGTCTACTACATGGAACGCTCGATCCTCGGCAAAGCCTGGCGGGCGCTGCGCGAGGACCAGGACGTGGTGCGTGGCCTCGGCATCAACACGACGACGCTGAAGCTGCTCGCCTTCGCGCTCAGTGCGGCGATCGGCGGGGCAGGCGGGGTGATCTTCGGTGCGTTCCAGCGCTTTGTCAGCCCGGAAAGCTTCACCTTCCAGGAATCGCTGCTCGTCGTCCTGATCATCATCATCGGCGGTGTCGGCAATATCGTCGGCGTCATCGCGGGGGCGGTCGTGCTCGTGGTTCTGCCGGAAGTCCTGCATTTTGCTGCGCAATACCGCCTGCTGATCTACGGCGTCGTGCTCGTGACTGTCATCGTTCTTCGCCCGGGTGGTCTCGTTTCGCCCCGTTTCAACCTCGGCTTCATCATTCGAAAGGTCCGGACCCTATGGCTCTCGCCCTCGAAAACGTAAGCAAGCATTTCGGCTCGCTCGTCGCGATCCGCAACCTGTCGCTGTCCTTCGACGTCGGGTCGATCTACTCGATCATCGGGCCGAACGGTGCCGGCAAGTCGACCGTTGTCAACATGATCGCCGGCTCCTATTCGGTGACTTCAGGCACGATCCGGCTCGGCGCGACGGCACTCAATCAGTTGCCCAAGCACCGCATTGCCCAGCTCGGCGTATCGCGTACCTACCAGAACCTTCGCCTTTTCGATGGCATGACGGTTCTGGAGAATCTGGAGGTCTGCTTCTTCCCGCAGTCGTGGCTGACCTTCCTGACGGGCGCAAAACGGCTGAGCAAGGCCGAACGGCTCGAAATCTGCCACGCCTGCCTCGCCGAATTTCATCTGTCGGATGTAGCGGATGTTCTGGCCGGCGACCTGCCATATGGACGCCAGAAAATCCTCGAACTGGCGCGCGCCTTCGTCACGCAGGCGCCGATCGTGCTGCTGGATGAGCCGGCCGCCGGTCTCAACCATACCGAAACGAAAGACATGGCGGCGATGATCGCCGGCCTGAAACGTGAAGACCGCGCGATCATCCTCGTCGAGCACGACATGGACATGGTTATGTCCATTTCCGACCGGATCGACGTCTTGAACTATGGCGAGCTGCTTTGCTCCGGCACGCCGGATCTGGTGCGCACGAACGAAAGAGTGCAGGAGGCCTATCTTGGAACCACGGAAGAACTCGACGACATCCGCAAGCTTGCTCAAAGTCGCCGGGCTCAAGGCGGGCTACGGGCGAACGCAGGTATTGTTCGGCATTGATCTGGAAGTTCGCGCCGGCGAGATCGTCACGATCATCGGCGCGAACGGCGCGGGCAAGACATCGACCCTGCGCTCGATTTCGGGCCTGACGCAGATCTATGCCGGCGAGATCGAATTCAAGGGCAGGCCGATCAGGGGCCTGCCGCCTGAAGAGATCACCCGCCTCGGTCTCGCCCATTGCCCCGAAGGGCGCCAGATCCTCCAGCGGCTGACGGTGGAGGAGAACTTGCTGGCCGGCTACATCCCCGGCCGCGGGCGCAGCTTCGACGAGATCAGGACCCAGGTCTACGACATGTTCCCGATCCTCAAGGAGAGGCGTCATTCGCTGGCGAGCCGCATGAGCGGCGGCCAGCAGCAGATGCTGGCGATCGGCCGCTCGCTGATGGCGACACCCGAACTCCTGATGCTGGACGAGCCATCGCTCGGTCTGGCGCCGAAGATCATCAACCAGATCTTTGAGATCATCATCACGCTGTCGAAATCCGGTATCAGCCTCGTCGTCGTCGAGCAGAATGCCGCGGTGGCCCTGGAAATCGCCGACTATGCCTATGTGATCGATGCCGGGCGCTGCTCGGTGGAGGGGGGCGCCAACAATGTGCTCAACGATCCCGATCTCAAGGCTGCCTATCTCGGCGCCTGACTGGGCATATAGGAGGAAACATGCCTAAAGCCCAGACATCCGTCCTGATCTCCGGCGCGGCCTCCGGGATCGGGCGGGCAACCGCGATTTATCTGGCCAAAGACGGCGTCGCGCTCACCCTGTTCGATCGCAACGTGTCGGCGATGGCGGAGGTGGCAAGCGCCTGCCAGAACCGGGGAGCGTCGGTCATTGCGGTGGCTGGTGACGCGTCCGTGAACAGCGATGTCGGAGGTGCGGTCGGCCGGGCTGTCGAAGGACACGGCTTTCTCTCCGGTGTTGTCGCCGCAGCCGGCGTCGCACGGAAAGGCGACGTCACGACGCTGACCGACGAGACTTGGGAGATCACGCTGGCTGTGAACCTGACAGGTCCCTTCCTGCTGGCGCGGCATGCGGTTCCGCACCTGTTGCACAATCCGTCCTCCGCCTTTGTCGCGGTCAGTTCGGACTCCGGCGTGCGTGGTTCACGCGGTTATGCCGCCTACAGCGCATCAAAGCATGGTGTGGTCGGTCTGATCCGTTGCATGGCGCTCGATCATGGCCCCCAAGGCCTGCGCAGCAACGTCGTCTGCCCGAGCTTTGTCGACACGCCGATGGCCGACGGTCTCCTGAAGGAAGGCGGCGGCTACGATCGTGCCTTCTACGAGCGGCGCGTACCACTCGGCCGTTTCGCACGGCCGGATGAAGTGGCCGATGCCATTGGCCACCTGCTGTCGCCGCAGGCAAGTTATGCCAACGGCATGGTCTATATGCTGGATGGCGGCACGACGGCGGGAACGTTTGGCTGAGATGGCCCAGCAGATGGGGACAAAGGCTCCATCGACGATTGCAATCCAAGGCTGACATTGACTTCGATGAAGTATTTGATCAATTCCATCATTCAAATGAATTTGTCAGGTTGTGCGCGATGTCCAATTCCGTTTTCGAAGTCCCGACGCCCGATCATGTGGGGAAGACGCTGCGTGAGCTTAGGCGTTCGCGGCGCATCACCATCCAGCAACTTGCCGAGGGGCTGAACCGTTCAACCGGCTATGTCAGCCAGCTCGAACGCGGTCTGTCGCAGCCGACACTGAAGGATCTCTACGCGGCCTGTACGATCTTCGGCGTGCCGATGAGCTGGTTCGTCGATCTGGAAGAGAAGCAGCCGGACGCCGAGCGCGAAAAGGATATCGTCGTTCGCAGCGGCCAACGCCGCTTCATGCTGCATCGGGGTGCGCGAACGGAACTCCTGACGCCGCAGCTCGATTCCGATGTCGAATTCATGATGTCGACCTTCGAGCCCGGCCTGGAAACGGAACCCAAGAACGTGCCGACGTCGGGCGCCGAATACGGTTACATCCTCAAGGGGCGTCTGGAACTCTGGGTGGACGAAGAAAAGTTCGAGCTCGTCGAGGGCGACAGCTACCGCTTCAATCGCTCGTCGACCTATCG
Source organism: Shinella curvata (assembly GCF_022899935.1). GTDB lineage: Bacteria > Pseudomonadota > Alphaproteobacteria > Rhizobiales > Rhizobiaceae > Shinella > Shinella curvata. The sequence goes on along the minus strand of NZ_JALJCJ010000005.1, from coordinate 95,078 downwards.
CTCCCACAATCCCTCGAAGACCGAACCGACCATCATCATCTGGGTCGGTGTTTACAAGTAGATCACGACAGACGGGCACGCATGGCATCTTCCCTTATCGATCCCACGGCGTTTTCGGGCAAGGTTGCCTTCGTTTCAGGCGCCGCTTCGGGTATCGGCGCTGCGACCGCCCACAGACTGGCCGATCTCGGTGCAAAGCTCGTTCTCGCGGATCGGGACAAGGTACGGCTGGACGCCTTCGCCAATACGCTCGCATCCGAGACCGTGCTGGCGGTCGAAGTCGACGTCACGGTGATTGCCAGCGTAGAAGAGGCAATCAGGCGTGGTGTCGACAATTTCGGTGGCCTCGATCTCGCCGTCAATTCCGCCGGCATCGACCTGCCGCGCTGCGAGACGGCGTCTTATCCGTCTGAGCAATGGGACAGGATCATTGCGGTCAACCTGACCGGCGTGTTCAACGCGGTGCGACATCAGGTTCCGGCCATGCTGGCGAGGGGCGGCGGTTCCATCGTCAATGTCTCGTCCATCATGGGGTTTCGTGGCTTTGCCGGCCAGCCGGCCTATACCGCGGCCAAACACGGCGTCATCGGCCTTACCAAGGCGGCAGCCCTCGACCATGCCGGGCAAGGCATCCGCATCAACGCCGTTGCGCCGGGTTTCATCGACACGCCTCTGCTCGGTCATCTGAGCGACGAAAAGCGCAATGCCGCAGCCGCACTACACCCGATGCAGCGGGTTGGTCAGGCCGATGAGATCACCAATGTCATCCTGTTCCTGCTCTCGGATGCGGCGTCCTTCGTGACAGGCGCGTGCCTTGAGGCTGACGGAGGATATCTGGCGAAGTGAAATGTCACCCGTGTGACCGGCTGGATCAGCGTCGATACCGAAAGCTCAGAGCTATCGAAATCTGCGTCACTCGGCGGGGTTGATGAACAGTGCGAACAGGCCCCTTTCCTGAATTTCTTGGCTATCTGCCGCTACTTGGGGCATACCCGTAGCGCTTCTTGAAAGCGTTAGAAAAGTACTGGCTTGAATTGAATCCGCAACTCAAGGCGATTTCCGTGACGCTGGTATTGTGCGGTTCCTGGAGGAGACGCGAGGCCTGTTCCAGGCGCAGATGCTGGAGATACTGGCGTGGCGCCATATTCGTGAGTTTCTTGCAGTAGTCGGCAAAGCGCGTGCGCGAGAGCCCACACTCTTCGGCCATGCCCTCAAGCGACCAATCCTCTTCGAGCGCATGGGCGAGCCGTCGCAGGAAGATCGCGACGGTGTGCTGCGAGGTCGATAGGTCGGGGTCGAGCGTCGGCGCCTGTTCGCCCATCCGGTCGACAAGGCTGAGCATCATGGCATTGATCGCCACCTTCAGGCGCGTTTCGCCGTCCTGTGGGCTACGGTCGAGCAGGATGGAAGGGATCGCCTCGAAGGCGCGGCAGAGCTCGGCGCCACCATCCCAGACCGGCTGATTGTTCTGTGTCAGGATTTCGCCAAGCCGTTCGGCCTCGTCCCGCGAGAGGACAAGCCAGTCCGGCCATTCGGGCCTTTCGCTCGGCCGGCGAAGGCCCGCATCGAGAATGATCCACAGAAGCCGGCTTGGGCCAACATTCGGATTGCCGATGGCGTGCAGCTGCCACGGACGGATAACGATGAACTGGCCCTGCTTGAGCGCATAGGTTCGATCGTCCACCACCAGATCCAGGCTGCCACGCGCCAGATAGGCGATCTTGAAGCCTTCGTTGCAGTGCCGGCCGAGTCCCCAGGATTGGCTATGGCGCGCATCCCAGAAGCCGACGGTGCGGATGCCCGGCAGGCGTTCGCCGAGCGAAATGCCGGGATAGCTTCCGCGTGTCCAGGCGTGAAGCTCGACCTCGCCCTGACGGGCGGCGGCCTGCAGCTCCTTGCAATTGTCGGCGTACATGACCGAGTCGGGTTGGCGGAAGACCGAGGGCCGGTAATCGGCCGGAGATATGACGGCATGTCTGTTCAATTTGCGCCTCCCAACACAAAATGACTTAAGAAATTTACCACTGTTGTTGTCCGCAAGAATTGCCGAGTCAAGCCTGCCATTGTGCTTTCGTCGCGGACGGCCGAGGGAGACGGGCTGGCGCGGCGAAGAGGAGGACATCAGTGAAAGTCGCATTCAACCTGCTCGTCATCGGCGCAGACATCGGCCTGCAGCATGCGCGCCAGCTCGAAAGGCTGAAGGCGCTCGGCTATGACGCGGTGGAAATTCCCGTGTTTTCCGGCAGCGAGCAGCACTACGTGGCACTCGGCCGGTTGCTCGGCGATATTGGTCTGGTAGCCGGTGCCGCCGCTGTCGCCACGTCGGAGGCCAATCCGGTCAGCCCAGATGCATCCGTGCGGGCAAAGGCACGTGACCATCATCGCTGGATCGTTGATTGCACCGCGGCGATGGGTGGCGAGATCATTGCAGGCCCGCTCCATTCGCCCGTCGGCGTTTTCACCGGCTTCGGGCCGACGCCCGAGGAATTCGATCGCTGTGTCGAAGCGATGCGCGCAATGGCCGAGTATGCCACCCCCGCCGGCATTCGCATTTCGGCCGAGGCCGTCAACCGTTTCGAATGCTACATGATGTCGACCATCGCGCAGGCATCGGCGATCCACCGCGCCGTCAATCACCCCAACTATGGCTATATGTTCGACACGTTCCATGCGAATATCGAGGAAAAGGACCCGCCGGCGACCTACGAGCGCTATCACGGCGAGATCAACCATTTCCATGTCTCCGAAAACGACCGTGGCGTGCCCGGTTCCGGCCATGTGCCGTTCGCGGCGCATTTCGACGCGCTGCGCCGCTGCGGTTATGACGGCTGGCTGACGGTCGAATCTTTCGGTCGCGCGCTGCCGGAGCTTGCCGGTGCGACGCGCGTCTGGCGCGACCTGTTCGACGATCTCGATGGCCTGTTTGCCGACAGCATCGCCTTCATCCGCCGGGAATGGGCGGCGGCGGGAGAGCGGCTGGCATGACGGTCGTTCCTGCACTCAGCATGACCGGCATCAGCAAGGCCTTTCCGGGTGTGCGTGCGCTCGATGGCGTCGATTTCGAGTGCCTGCCGGGTGAGGTTCACGCGATCTGCGGCGAAAACGGCGCCGGGAAATCCACGCTGATGAAAATCCTCGGTGGCAGTTACAGGCCGGATGCCGGTGCCATTCATCTCGCCGGAAAGGCGATGCAGTTCACACATCCGCGGCAGGCAGCGGAGGCCGGCATCGCGATCATTCACCAGGAGCTGAGCCTTCTGCCGCACCGGACCGTCGCGGACAACATCTTCATGGGGCACGAGATCGCCCGGCGTGGTCTCCTGGACAAGGCGGCGATGCGCGAGAGGGCGGCTGAACTTCTTCGCCGCATCGGCGCGCGGATTGATCCGCAGGCGCTGGTTTCCTCGCTCTCCATCGCGTTTCAGCAACTCGTCGAGATTGCCAAGGCACTCCTCCTCGATACGCGCATCCTCGTCATGGACGAACCCACCGCCGCCCTCGACGAACGCGACAGCCGGACTCTGCTCAATCTGGTCGACAGCCTTCGCGGCGACGGTGTCTCGATCGTCTATATCTCACATCGTATGCCGGAGGTCACGGCGATTGCCGACCGCATCACCATCCTCAAGGACGGGCGGAAGATCTGGACGCGGCCGCGTGACGCTGCGCCGATCAGCGAGATCGTGCGCGCCATGGTCGGCCGCGATCTCAAGGACTTCTATCCGGCTGCGCCGGCCTCCATGCCGCGTGAGGTTCTCCTGTCTATCAAGGGCGGGACGAATGGCGCTCTGCGCGACGTGACCTTCGATGTACGGGCAGGCGAGATCATCGGTGTCGCGGGGCTGGAGGATTCCGGTAAGGGCGCGCTGGCGCAGGCGCTGGTCGGGGATGCTCCTTTCACGAGCGGCACGGTCGCGTTGCGGGGCCAGCCGATCGCGCTTCGCACGCCGCGGCAGGCCACGGCCGCAGGCATCGGTTATCTACCGGGCGACCGAAAGCGCGAAGGGCTGGCGCTTCGTCAGTCCGTGCGCGACAACGCGCTCCTGACGCTGCGGTCCATGGTCGGCCTTTTGACGCGTCCGCAAAGGGGTGCTCTTGCGGATGGCGTCATCGACGAGAGGCTGCGCGCGATGGATGTGCGCGCTGCGGATTTCGGCCAGGAGATCGGCACGCTCTCCGGTGGCAACCAGCAGAAGGCCATCATCGTGCGTTGGCTGGCCCAGGCGTCGGACATTCTCGTCTTCGTCGAGCCGACGCGCGGCATCGACATCGCGGCCAAGGCGGCCATCTACGAGACGATGCGCGTTTTCGCCGATTCCGGCCGGTGCATTGTCGTCGTCTCCTCCGATATGCCGGAACTGATCGGCATCGCCGATCGCGTACTGGTCATGCACCAGGGCCGCATATCCGGCGATGTACCGCGCGGCGCGAGCGAGGAGGAGATCATGCATCTTGCGCTCGGCCTTGCGGATGCGCCATCGGAGGAGACCGGCGCATGACGGCGGACATTGTGAAGCCGAAGCCCGGCGTGCCCGTGGCCGTGTTGCTTGCGGGACTTTCCATCGGGTTTTTCGTCGTCGTGGCGCTCGCGACCGGGGAGACTGCGCAACTGAGCGGGCAGGGCGTTACCGGCCTGCTCCAGCGCATGGTCGCGCTCGGGCTTGTAGCGATTGGCCAGACTTTCGTGATCCTCGTCGGTTCGATCGATCTTTCCGTCGCCGCGCTGATCAGCGCCGTCGCCGTTCTCGCTTCGCATGTCATGCAGGGCGATCCGGCCATGATGCTGCCAGCGATCCTTGTGTGTCTCGGCCTTTGCGTCGCGGTGGGCTTCGTCAATGGCGCTCTGGTCGCCTATGGCGGTATCAATCCGCTGATCGCGACGCTCGGCACCGGGCTCATCATCCAGGGCGTGCTTGCCGCCTCGTTCGGTGCGCTCCAGGGTTCCGTGGCGCGAGAGTTTCAGATCATCGCCTATGGCGGCGTGCTGGGTGTGCCTTACTCGCTGCTGCTTCTCGCCACACTGTCGCTCTGCGCCGCTTTCGTGCTCGACCGAACGCTGTTCGGCGCGCGTATCTACGCGGTGGGCGGCAATCCCGACGGAGCGCGACTTGCCGGTATCCGCACGGAGCGGGTCATCCTCTCGGCCCATATGGTCGCGAGCCTCTTTGCCGGCGCTGCAGGACTCTATCTCGCCGCCCGGCTGCAATCCGGCACACCATGGATCGGCCGCGACGGTATCTACGATCTCGAATCCATCGCCGTCACCGTCATCGGCGGCACGATCCTTGCCGGCGGCAAGGGCGGCGTTGCGGGCACGCTTGCCGGTGTTCTGCTCTTTGCCAGCCTCGATGCGGGTTTCAACATGCTTGGCATCGACGCCTTCCTGAAACAGGTGCTGCGCGGAACCATCGTGATCGCCGCCGTCGCCGTCCATGCCGTTCGCGCAAAGGGGCATGTCGCATGACGACCGTTCCGCAAACCTCTCCGTCACGACACCGACCGGCGCGCATTGCCGTCAATGCCGGCCTCGTGATCTTCATCGCGCTCTATGCCGCCATCGCCTTTCTTCAGCCGAACTATCTGGAGCCGGGCCTGTTCATGAACTTCCTGCGGCGGGCGGCGCCGCTCGTCATTCTCGCCTGCGGACAGCTCTATGTCATCCTGACGGGCGGCTTCGATCTTTCAATGGGGGCGGTCGCGACGCTCGTGGTGCTGGCGGCATCGATCCTCATCAACGGCGATCCCGACGCTACCTGGGCGGTTATCGGCGCTCTCTATACCATGGGCATCGCCGTTGGCCTGGTAAACGGCCTGGTCATCACCTTTCTCAAGGTGCCCTCGATCATCACCACGCTTGGCACCATGCTGCTCGTCAACGGCCTGGCGCTTGCCTGGTCGGGTGGTGCGGCGCGCGGTGACCTGCCGGATAATTTCCGCAATCTCGGACGGCTCGTCTGGCGCGATGTGCCCTTGATCGGCACGTTGCCGCTCGCGGCTCTGGTTCTCGCCGCTTTCGTGGCGCTCGCCTGGTTCGGCCTGAGCGGCACGGTCTACGGCAAGCGAGCGCTTGCCGTCGGTGACAATCCACGCGCGGCCGAACTTGCCGGAACGCCTGTCGCGGCGACACGCATTCTCGCTTTTGTGGTTTCGGCTGTCTCGGCCGTGACGGCCGGCATCCTGCTCGGCGGCTTTTCCGGCGTTTCCGTGAATGCTGGCGAGGGGCTGGAACTGCAGGCGATTGCCGCCTGTGTCATCGGCGGAGCGCAACTTCTTGGCGGGCGTGGTTCCATCTGGAGTGCGGTCTTCGGGGCCCTCAGCCTCTTCGCGCTCTTCACCTTGCTCAATCTCCTGGGCCTGCCGCAGGCGCTGCGAGACAGCATTCAGGGCCTGATCCTGATCGCCGCCGTCGGCGCCACCGTGTGGCGCACCCGCCGGCGGACCTGACCCGACATTCATATCAACCGCCGGCGCGGCCGGCATTCTGGAGGAGGAAGACATGACATTGAGGACACTATTGGCGACGACGGTGGCGCTCACATTCGCCGGTCAGGCGCTGGCGCAGGATTTCAACGATCCGGCCGAATTCAAGAAGCAGCGCGAGCAGCTGTCCATGACGCCGCAAGGGCCGGAAGGCCAGCCCTGGGCACAGCATCTCGGTGACGGTATGGTCGAGACGGCGAAGTACAAGAAGGACGGCCAGGTCACGCTCTGCTTCTCGAATGCCGGTGTGTTCAACCCATGGCGCGTGGTTGGTCTCAACAATCTCAATGCCGAGGCGGAACTGCACAAGGATCGCCTCAAGGAGCTGATCGTCGTCGATGCCGAGGGCAAGGACGACAAGCAGATTTCCGACATCGAGGCCCTGGTCAGCGGCGGCAAGTGCGATGCGCTTATCGTCTCGCCCAACACGACGGCGGCGCTGACGCCGGCCGTGGAGGCAGCCTGCGCCAAGCTTCCGGTCATCGTCTTCGACCGCGGGGTCAACACCAGCTGCCCCGTGACCTATATCCATCCGGTCGGCGGCTACGGCTTCGGCATCACCTCCGGTGAATTCATCGCCAGCAAGCTGAAGAAGGGCGACAATGTTCTCGCGCTGCGCATCATGCCCGGCGTCGACGTTTTGGAAACCCGCTATTCGGCGGCCAAGAACATCTTCGACGAGGCCGGCATCAACGTGGTCGGATCGGAATTCACCGGCAGCGACCGGGCGAAGACCAAGTCCGTCGTCGAGGACTATATCAACCGCGGCGAGAAGATCGATGCCGTGTGGATGGATGCCGGCGATACGGCCACCGCCGCACTTGAGGCTTTCGAGGATGCCGGGCTGCCCTATCCGGTGATCAGCGGCGAGGACCAGCAGGACTTCCTGCGCAAATGGCAGTCTGAAAAGCTGACCGCGATCGGCCCGTCCTATCCGACCTACCAGTGGCGCACCGCCGTCATTGCCGCCCTCGACGTGCTCGACGGCAAGCAGGTTCCCGGCCCGGAATGGGTCCTGCCGCAGCCTGCAATCACCGAAGACGTGCTCGCCAAATACATCGACGAGCGCATGCCGCCGCTGCATTACAGCCTTTGCGGTTGTCAGGAACTGCCGGGATATCCCGAGCGCTGGGGCGGAAAGTAACCAACCGCCTCGCCTCGGAGGACCGAGCTCCCTTCGAGGCGAGGCGAAGCATTTCGGCAATGTTATTTCTCCTGGTTGCCGATCGTGATTTGAAAGCCTGCCGCTCCTTCTGCGGCAGGCTTTTTGTTTGCATCTTCTATTCCGCCGATGAACTGAGGGGCATGTGGACTTCGCGTGCCTTTTCAACCTGCCTTGCCATAATGCACATCGGCTCGAACAGAATGGTCGCGCCGAAGATTGACGTCATTCCGGTGCGGTCGGTCGAGCCACCGTTCCCGGGGATGTCAAAAATGGACGCAGACATTTCGGATTCGGTTGGATAACGCTTTCCACGAACAAATGACGATGCATCGTTGCCTGACGGTCGGATCGAGCGGCGTGGCGCGGAACTGTGCGCTTCGTATCGGAAGCAGAGGCCCGTTGCGTTGGGCGGGTCTGGCAACGCGCAGGACGAATACGGGCAAGGCGTCGGCTGTTCGCGTGGTTGGTGTATTTTCAACACACGACGCAATTCTTTTGCGCGCGGCCCACGCTGAGTACAACCATGGTTTGATCTCTTTCCTGTTTTTGAGGAAAGGTTCGTCCGGAATGATGTGATTTTTCGATGGCACACGCCGTCGCTGGGGGCTGTAAAATGCGGGCATGGGGTACTGGGACCTGGGGAGGCCTCGGCGCTGTCTTCGAGCGTGGCTGTGAAATTATCGTTCGCGTGTGGTTTCTTGCGCTCGCGGTGATGTCCTTGACATCGGCGTCCCGCCCTCAATCGCTCATGTCGGCCGCGCAAACCCCTTCTGCCGGCGGCCTCAAGGCGCCGAGATTGACATCGGCAAGGTGGCTCGGGCTCGTTCGCGCCCCCGTATTGGCAGGGCTGCTCTGGCTGGCCGGCGCCGCTGTCGCGCATGCTTGCACATGGAATGTGGCATTTACAGCCGTTGGTCAAACGCAGACGATCAATACCAGTTCCTGCGAGAATACCTGGAACGGCGACTACAGCAGTTTCTACAACACGTCGATGGACATCACGAACAACTACGGACTCGGCGCAGAAGATGAAACTGGCTTGATGGACGCCGAGACTGAGCCAGGTAGTAATGGCGGATTGTATGAATTCCAGTTCGACATCAATACCGCTCAGCTTCAGATAAAGCTGCTGACGGCACCGTCTTCGAGCACGGATACATATTCCGGCTACATGTTTACCGGCGCGAACGATGCCAATCCTCCGATCGCCAGCACGCCCGCGACGATCAACTTCACCTATTCCGTGACGCCGACCGTGACGTCGGTGTCTCCTGGCGCCGGTCCGACGGGCGGCGGCACGACGGTCGTTATCACGGGCACCGGGTTCTCGGGTGCCAATGCTACGGGGGCGGTCAAATTCGGCGCGACGAACGCGACCTATACGATCAACAGTGATACGCAGATCACGGCGACGTCTCCGGCCAATTCGGCAGGTACCTACGACATCACCGTGACCACGCCCGGCGGCACGAGCGCGACCAGCGCGGCTGACCAGTATACCTATGTTTCGGCACCGACGGTGACGTCTGTGTCTCCGACAGCTGGCCCGACGTGGGGTGGCACGTCGGTTACGATCACTGGAACCGGCTTTACGAACGCCACGGCAGTAACGTTCGGCAGCACAGCGGCGAGCGGGTTTACGGTCATCAGCGCGACCACGATCACGGCGACGGCGCCGGCCGGGACGGGTACGGTCGATATCCGCGTGACCACCGTGGGCGGCACGAGTGCGACCAGCGCGGCCGACCAGTACACCTATGTTTCGGCACCGACGGTGTCGTCCGTGTCTCCGACGGCAGGTCCGACGGGGGGCGGCACGACAGTGATCATCACGGGCACGGGTTTCGCGGCTGCGAATCCAACCGGAGCGGTGAAATTCGGCGCGACGAACGCGACCTATACGATCAACAGCAACACGCAGATCACGGCGACGTCGCCGGCCAACTCGGCGGGCACCTACGACATTACCGTGACCACCGTGGGCGGTACAAGCGCGACCACCGCGGGCGATCAGTTCACCTATGTTCCGGCCCCGACGGTGACGTCTGTGTCTCCGACGGCCGGCCCGACGGCGGGCGGCATGTCCGTTACGATCACGGGCACCAATCTTTCGGGTGCCACGGGCGTAACGTTCGGCGGCACGGCGGCGAGTTGGTTTACGGTTCTCAACGGGACCACCATCACGGCGACATCGCCGGCCGGGGCGGTGGGTACAGTGGACATCCGCGTTACCACTATCGGTGGAACGAGCGCGGTCAGCGCAGCTGATCAATATACTTATGTGGCGGCGCCGACGGTGACGTCCGTGTCTCCGACGGCCGGGCCGACGGCGGGCGGCACGTCGGTCGTCATCACGGGCACCGGCTTCTCGAGCGCCACGTCGGTAACGTTCGGCGGCACGGCGGCGACCGGGTTTACGGTCAACAGCGCAACCCAGATCACGGCGACGGCGCCGGCCGGGACGGGTACGGTCGATATCCGCGTGACCACCATCGGTGGAACAAGCGCGACCAGCGCGGCTGACCAGTTCACCTATGTTCCGGCACCGACGGTGACGTCTGTATCTCCGACGGCCGGCCCGACGGCGGGCACCACGTCGGTCGTCATCACGGGAACCGGCCTTTCAGGTGCGACGGCGGTAACCTTCGGCGGTACCGCGGCGACCGGGTTTACGGTCAACAGCGCCACCCAGATCACGGCGACCGCGCCGGCCGGTGCGGCGGGCACGGTAGACATCCGTGTTACCACCATCGGTGGAACGAGCGCGACCAGCGTAGCCGACCAGTTCACCTATGTCGCGGCGCCGGTGGCCACGAGCTTCACCTATGGGGCAATCGTCCCCTACAATGACGGCGCTAACACCAGTGTATCGTTCGATCTGTCGAGCCATGCGGCCAACAACCCGACCGGCTATGCTGTCGGCTCCGCAACAACGGCCCAGGGCGGCTCGGTCAGCGTCGACAACAGCGGTCAGGTGACCTATACGCCGCCGACCTTTTACCGCAACGCCAATGACAGCTTCTCTTTCACGGCGTCCAATGTGGGTGGCACGTCGAGCCCTGCCATCGTCACCCTGACGATCGGCAATCCGACGATTTCGGTATCGCTGCCGTCGGCCACAGCCACCGTCGGCACGGCCTACAACACCGGCGGCGCTGAAGTGACGCTCTCGGGCGGCAAAGCACCGTACACGGTCAACAGCATGAGTGGCCTGCCCGCCGGCATGGCCAGCAGCGGCGCCGTTCTGGACGGTACGCCGACTGTCGACGGAACCTTCACCGTCAACATCTACGTCACCGACAATTCGACGGGCGCTGGCCCCTACACCGCCAACGTCACGGCGACCCTGACGGTCGTCTTGCCGCCGCCACCGGTGGTGACGGGTTTTGCCGCCCCGGCGGTGGCCTACAACGCGGGCTCCGCGTCGGCCACGACGTTCAGCCTGGCGGCGCAGGCCACCGGCAATCCGACCGACTATGCCGTGGGGTCGGCGACTTCAGCCAATGGCGGCTCGGTCAGCATCGACAGCGCCGGACTGGTCACCTACACGCCGCCGGTCGGCTTCCGCGGCAATGACAGCTTCACCTTCACGGCCATCAATCAGGGCGGGGCGTCGAGCGCCGCCACCGTCACGGTACCGGTGAACGATCCGGTTTTCTCGGTCACGTTGCCGGCCTCCACCGGCACGGTCGGCGACGCCTATAACAGTGGCGGGGCGACCGTCAGCGTCAATGGTGGCGCCGGTCCCTATTCCAACTTCTCGGCAAGTGGCCTGCCTGCCGGCCTGTCGATCAGCAGCTCGGGCGTCATCTCCGGCACGCCGACGACGGCGGGCAATGCAACGGTGGTGATCACCGCCACCGACAGCTCTTCGGGTCTCGGCGCGTTTACCGGCACGGCCTCGGTCGCTCTCGGCATTGCTGCCCCGACCATCACCATCAACCCCGCGACGCTTTCGAATGCCGCCATCGGCGTCTCCTATAGCGCGACCCTGAGCAATACCGGCGGGCTCGCTCCGGTGAGCTTCGCGATCACGGCCGGCGCGCTTCCCCCCGGCCTCACACTGGATACAACGGGCTCCATCTCGGGTGTGTCGACGGGGGGCGGAACCTATAATTTCACCGTCACGGCTACCGACGGCGCGACGACGTCGGGTCCCTATACGGGCTCGAGAACCTATGCGTTGGCCGTCGACGCGGCGACAATCGCACTGTCGCCGGCTGCGGGCGCTCTGCCCACCGGCACGACGGGCATTGCTTACAGCCAGACCGTCACGGCCGCCGGCGGGATAGCGCCCTACAGCTATGCTCTCACCGCCGGTACGCTTCCTGATGGCCTCACTCTGGCCATGAGCGGCACCCTGTCAGGCACACCGACGACCAGCGGCACGTTCAGCTTCACGGTGACCGGTACGGACAGTTCGACCGGGGCAGGTCCTTACACGAACGCAAACGCTTATACCCTGACGATCGGTAATCCGACGCTTTCACTTTCGCCTGCTGCAGGGGCACTGCCGGCCGGCACCGCCGGTACGGTCTACAACCAGACCTTTACCGCTTCGAACGGCACGGCACCCTACAGCTATGCCGTGACCAGCGGCGCGCTGCCGAACGGGCTGGCGCTGAGCACGGCCGGCGTGGTCTCCGGAACTCCCGATGCCGACGGGGCCTACAGCTTCGATGTCACGGCGACCGATGCGCATGGCGCCACGATCACTGCAAGCTACAGCCTGGCCGTCGGCGTTCAGGCGCCGATCGCCAATGCGGTGGCGCTGACGGTTGCCGCCAATGCTTCGGCCAAGGCGGTGACGCTCAACATCACCGGTGGCGCGGCGGCATCCGTTGCCGTCGCGACGGCCGCCTCGCACGGCACGGCGACGGCATCCGGCAACAAGATCACCTACAAGCCGGTCGCCGGCTATTCCGGCACGGACAGCTTCACCTATACGGCCACCAATGCGACCGGCACGTCGTCGCCGGCAACCGTGACGGTGACCGTGACGGCGCCGACGCTTGTGCTGTCGCCGGCCGCCGGTGCGCTGCCGGCCGGTACGGTCGGCACGGCCTACAGCAAGACCTTCTCGGCCACCAAGGGCACGGCACCCTACAGCTATGCCGTGACCAGCGGCGCGCTGCCGAACGGGCTGGCGCTGAGCACGGCCGGCGTGGTCTCCGGAACTCCCGATGCCGACGGGGCCTACAGCTTCGATGTCACGGCGACCGATGCCTTTGGCGCCACGATCACCGCAAACTACAGTCTGGCTGTCGGCGTTCAGGCGCCGGTCGCCAATGCGGTCGCGCTGACGGTTGCTGCCAATGCGTCGGCCAAGGCGGTGACGCTCAACATCACCGGTGGCGCGGCGACATCGGTTGCCGTCGCGACGGCCGCCTCGCACGGCACGGCGACGGCATCCGGCAACAAGATCACCTACAAGCCTGTCGCCGGCTATTCCGGCACGGACAGCTTCACCTATACGGCCACCAATGCGACCGGCACGTCGTCGCCGGCAACCGTGACGGTGACCGTGACGGCGCCGACGCTTGTGCTGTCGCCGGCCGCCGGTGCGCTGCCGGCCGGTACGGTCGGCACGGCCTACAGCAAGACCTTCTCGGCCACCAAGGGCACGGCACCCTACAGCTATGCCGTCACGACGGGATCGCTGCCCGCCGGCCTCACGCTGGACGGCGCGACCGGCAAGCTCAATGGCAAGCCGACGGCGGCGGGCAGCTTCGACTTTGCCCTCACCGCGACCGACACCTATGGTGCCACCGGGACGGCAAGCTACAGCCTCGTCGTCGGCGGAGAGGCGCCGATCGCCAATGCGGTGGCGCTGACGGTTGCCGCCAATGCGTCGGCCAAGGCGGTGACGCTCAACATCACCGGCGGAACGGCGACATCGGTTGCCGTCGCGACGGCGGCCGCGCACGGTACCACGACTGCTTCGAAGAAGGCGATCACCTACAAACCCGTCGCCGGCTATTCCGGTCTGGACACGTTCACCTATACGGCCACCAATGCGGCCGGCACATCCTCGCCGGCAACCGTCACCGTCACCGTGACGCCCCCGAAGCTCGCCCTGTCGCCGGCCGCCGGTGCGCTGCCGCGCGGCACGGTCGGCAAGGCGTATCGCCGCGTGCTGACCGCCTCCAAGGGCACGGCGCCCTACAGCTATGCGGTCACGGCGGGAGCGTTGCCGACGGGCCTCGTGCTCGATGGCACGGCCGGCACGATTGGCGGGACACCGACGACGGCGGGCAGCTTCGGCTTCACGGTCACCGCGACCGATGCCTATGGCGCGACGGGATCTGCCGCATACGAGATGGTGGTCAAGGTGCCGGTGGTGGTCTTCGCCTTCACGCCGCCGGCGGGCAGCCTCGGCAAGACGATGGCAGGTGAGGACTATAGCCAGCAGATCAAGGCGACCGGTGGCGCGGCGCCGCTGCTCTACAGCCTTGCCTCCGGCAAACTGCCGAAGGGCATGGTGCTGAATGTCTCGACGGGAGAACTGACCGGACCGCTCGATGCGGCAAGCAAGGGCAACTATAGCTTCAAGATCGCCGTGCGCGACAACAACGGTGCGACCGGCTCGGCGACCTACTCGCTCAGTGTTACCGCGCGTCAGGTCACGGCGTCGAACCACGTGGTCAACGTGCCGGCAGGTGGATCGCCTGCCGATGTCTACCTGAACGGCGGTGCGACCGGTGGGCCGTTCACCGCGGCCGAAGCGACTTTCGTCGAGCCTGCCAATGCCGGCACGGCGAGCATCATCCGCGGGCAGGTGGCGCAGGCCGGCCCGGTGAGCGAACCTGTCGGCTGGTATCTGCAGTTCAGCCCGAACCCCGCCTTCTCCGGTGCGGCGAAGGTCGGATACCGCCTGTCAAGTGAACTCGGCACCTCCAATACCGGGACGGTCACGTACAATCTGCAACACGACGCCCAGCAGGTCGCCGAGGATATCGACGCCCTGGTGCGGGGCTTCGTGGAGACGCGTCAGGGCCTGATCGCAAACGGCATCTACGTGCCGGGTCTTCAGGAGCGGCGGCAGATGGAACAGGCGACGGATACGGTGACGGCCCGCATGACGCCCTCGGAAGACGGCATGACGGCAAGCTTCTCCACCAGTCTTGCGCAGATGGATGCGGCCCGCGACCGTGCCGACGGTATCGAAGGGGCGGCTTCCTCCGCCTTCAACGCTTGGATCGACGGCGCGTTCCTGGCGCACAAACGCGACCAGAACGACGGCAGGTGGGGCAGCTTCGCCATGCTCAATCTCGGTGCCGACTATCTGATTTCGGAGAAGGCGCTGGTCGGTCTGTCCTTCCATCTCGACCGGATGACCGATCCGAGCGATGCGGATGCGGAGCTGACCGGCAACGGCTGGCTCGCCGGTCCCTATGCCTCGCTGGAGATCGGCAAGGGCGTGTTCTGGGATACGAGCCTGCTCTACGGCGGCTCGGCCAACGACATCGACACTGCCTTCTGGGACGGTTCGTTCGACACGCAGCGCTGGATGATCGATACGGCCATCAAGGGCGAATGGCAGATCGGTGAGGCGACGGTGCTGACGCCGAAGCTCCGGGCGATCTACTTCAACGAAAAGGTCGATGACTACACGGTGCACAACGGCGATGGCGACGAACTGGATATCGAAGGCTTCGACGCCGAACAGTTCCGGGTGAGCCTCGGTGCGGAGATCGCACGGTCCTTCACGCTCGAGAGCGGTGCGACGGTGACGCCGAAGCTGGGTGTGACGGCGGGTTATGCCGGCATCGACGGCTCCGGCTTCTATGGATCGGTCACCGCCGGTATCGCCATGCAGACCTCGGACTTCTGGATGCTCGAGGCAAGCCTCCTGCTCAACCTCGAAGGTGACGGCCAGAAATCCGTCGGTGCAACCGTCAGGGCCGGAAAACAGTTCTGAGTAGGGACTGCGTCCAAAAACACAAGACCGGTATCGACGCGGAAACGCGACGGTTCCGGTCTTGTCACTTCCGCACTTGCTCCCGCAGGGTCCATTGTCGAAGCCTTCAAGGAGAATGATCCCGTCACAAGACACCAGAGCGGGTCGGCGGCCGATCAATCCTAGCGGTTGTCGCTGCTCGGAAGCGGCGGCAGGACCGCGAGACGGCGCCCGAGAGGGAGGGCGTCGAGCAGGATCGACACGCCCGCACCGTCGTGCCGGCTGAAGGCCACGCCGATCTTGGTGAAGACGTCCTTGCCGCCCTCCCGTTCACGAATGGCAAAGACGTCAAAATCGGGTTTTCGTCCCTCGGACATGGTCGTTCTCCTTTGGTCGGGTTGCAGGTCATGCAGTCGTCATCGGTTCGTCAGGAATCGCGGAAGGCGCGGCTGAAATAGTCGGTGAGCGGTTTCATCACATAACTCACGGGCGAACGGCTTTCCGTCGTGATGAAGGCCTCGACCGGCATGCCGGAGACGAGCACGTTCTCGCCAAGTCGGCCGATTTCGGTTTGCGCAAGCGCGATCTCCGCAAAATAATAGAGACCCTGGCTGCGCTCATCGATGAAGGCGTCCGCCGAAATCTCCGAAACCTTGCCGAAGATGACCGGTGTCGTGCGCCGGTGGAAAGCAACGAAGCGCAGGGCGGCATCCTGACCGAGGTGAACCTGGTCGATGTCGGCGGCGTCGACACGCACGGTCACGGTCTGCGGCAGGATATCCGGCACGATGAACATGAGGGCCTGACCCGGCTGCACCACCGAGCGCAAGCCCTCGACCTTGAGGTCGTGCACGATGCCGCCGATGGGCGCGCGAACTTCCAGTGTCGCCAGTTTCCGCAGGACGGCGCGGCGGCTCTCCAGGAGCCGGATGCGCGATTGGCCGAGCCCGTTCAGCTTGTCGGCATTCGCCTTGCGTTCGCCTTGCAGCTTGGCGTTCAGCTGCACCTCGAGCTCGACGATCTCTCCCTTGAGCTCGGCGACCTTGGCGGCCGAGACGCCGATTTCGCCCTGTGTGTTGATGACGTTGTTCTTGGCGGTGTTGAGGTCCGCGACAAGGCCGACCTTCCGGCTGAAGAGCCGCTCCGAAAGGCCGAGCTGTGAATTGAACACATCGAGCTTGCCTTTGCGCGACAGCAGCAACGCCTCCTCTCCGGCGATCTGCTCCCGGATTTGGGCGATCTGTTCGCCAAGCAGCCGCTCCTCGGTCCGGATGGACGTGTAGTGGGCGTCGAGTTGAAGCTGCTGTCTCTCGATGAGCCGGCGATAATAGGGGTTCGTTTCGGACGCCTGCAGCAGGAGGGGATCCGGCGACAGCTCGGTCGCCCCGGTGATCGCGGCCTCCAGCCGTGCCTCGTTTGCGAAGATCTCGTAAAGTTCGCCCTCGATGACGGAAAGGTCGGAGCGCAGCAGGTCTTCGTCGAGCTTGACCAGGACCTCTCCGGCGGCAACCTTGTCGCCATTGTGCCGGTAGACTTCGGCCACCACGCCGCCGATCGGGTGTTCAACCGCCGTGCGCGTCGTCGATGCCTGGACCTGGCCCTTGGCGATCACGGCGCCGGATATGCTGAAGCTGGTGCCCCAGCCGAACACGACGCCAATGAGGGCGATGGCCGCTGCGAGGCCGATACTGAGCGGCTGCCAGATCATCCAGGTTCGCCTTGGCATTGTGTCCACCTCCGTTTGCGGCGTTGAGGGGCGGGATCCTCAGATCTTGTGCTTGCTGTCGAGTTTCACCACGTTGCCGGTCTTTCCGGCTTTCGGCGCGCCGTCCTCGGTCACTTCCTTCAACTGCCCGTTGGCGACGCTGAACCGCCGCTTCGACTGAAAGGCCTGCAATCCCTTCCGGCTGAAGATGATCATGATGCCGCCGCTGCCGAGGAAATCCGTCACGAATGCCTTGAACCGGCCCGGAAGGCCTTCGCGCAGCACCTGATCCGGCTCGTCGATGACAAGCATTCTCGGTTTCCGGTAGAGCGCGCGGGCAAAGGCAATCATGTGCCGCTCGCTCTTGGAAAAGGAGCTGCCCGCCGCGTCGATCATGGTCTTGTAGCCGTCCGGCAGGCTCATGATCAGGTCGTGGACCGCCGCAAGCCGGGCGGCATCGACAAGCGCCTCCGGATCGGGCGCTACATCGAAGCCTGCGATATTGTCCTCGATGGTGCCGGGCAGGAAGGATACGGTCTGCGGCACGTAGCCGATGGCCGCGCGGGCCTGGTCGAGCGAGAGCCGTTCGATCTGGATACCACCGATGAGGATGGTTCCATTGCTGCGTTCCAAGCGGCCGAGTATCGCTTCGGCGAGCACGCTCTTGCCGCTGCCGGAGCGGCCCGTGATTTCGACGGAGGTACCGGGCCCTATGTCGAGGTTGATGCTGCGCAGGATCTGCTGGCGGCTCATCGGCGAGCGGACATAGAGGTTCGTCAAGGCGATGCTCGCGGGCAGGTCGCCGTCGCCTGCATTGGACAGCCGCGTCTCGCGCTGGCCGAGGCTCGCATCCAGCCGCTTCCAGTCGGCCATGCTCTCCCGCAGCCGGGGCATTTCGCCGAGAAAACGCTCGAATGGGAAGACCACGCGGACAGCCAGATAGTTGGTCGCGACCATGGCACCGATCGACAGGTCACCCTTGATGGCGAAGTAGGCGCCCCCCGCCAGGAGGCTGTATTGCAGCAGCATCGCCAGATGCTTCGAGCCGATTTCGAACCAGGCGTCCCAGTCCTTCAGCTCGATCGCCCGATCGCGGGAATCCTTGCGCGCGGCTTGCCAGCGGTCGATGAAGGCGGACGTCATTTCATGCGCCCGGATGACGCTTCTAGACCCGCCGATCTGGTCCTTCAGCGTGCCGATGGCGTCGCTCGCCTGGGTCGCGCGCAGATCATATTCCTTGATGAAGTGCTGGCGCAGAACGGCGATGGCGAAGATCACCAGAAGTCCACCGACGACGATCCAGCCAAGGGCGGCATGCAGGATGAAAATCGGCACCAGGAAGATGGGCGACCAGAGAAAGTCGAGGATCGCAATGAGTGAGCCGGAATGAAAGAACGAACGCAACCGGTCGAGCTCGTTGAGCTCCTGCGCAGGCTTTGTGCCCGCGGACGTGAAATAGGCGTTGCGATTGCGTACCTGGAAAATCCCGGCTTCCACCGCCTCCTGGAACTGTGCGCCGAACCGGGCCATGATCCGCCTGCGGGAATAGTCGATGAGTGCCATCAAGACCAGAAGTGCCGCGACAAGCACGAAGAGGGCGATGAGCGTTTCCTCGGCGCGGGAGGTCAGAACGCGATCATAGACAAGGATCATGAAGAGCGGCCCTGTCAGGCGCAGGACGTTGTAGAAGAAACTGAAGGCAAGGGAGAACAGGAAGATGTAACGAACCCTGTGCAACGCCTGACGCAGTATCGTACGGCTTGGAGCAGTGGACATGATCTGACCCGCGGGAAGCATGGCCGCAAGCACAAGGCTTGCCGGCCACGAACCCGATCCTTCTTCGCCAATGCGGCCGTCCGGGGCGAAGGCCGTGCGCCCAGGCCCCGTTGGCCTGCCTACTTCTTCTTCACCTGATTGATGTTGAAGGAGATGATGACCCGGTCGGCATTGCGGCCGGGCGCCGTCGCCATGTTGGAATCGACGCCATGGTAGAGCCAGCTCGGGAAGAACAGCATCCTGCCCGCCACCGGCTTGTAGTTGACCTTGGTCCAGCAGTTGCGCGGCCGTTTCCGCTTCGGCAGGTATTTCGGCTGGTTCATCAGAAGCGCGGTGCGCGGGTCGACGAATTCGATATCGCCCGAGGCTTCCGGCGTCTGCACATAGTAGACCCCGCTCCAGATCGCTCCGGGATGAACATGCATGCGGTTGCCATTGCCGGGCGGGTTGATGATCGACCACATCGTGGTGACGCTCAATTCATGATCGCGGGCATAGCCGAGTTCATCGGAAATATGTCCGCCGACCTCGTGGATATGGGAAAGGATGGCGCTGTAGTCCTTGGATTTGTGCAGGTTCGTGTTGCTGTGCCAGCTTCCCAGCTCGGCGGTATTCGACTTCGTGACGCCGAGTTTGTCGGCCTCGCGCTCCCGGTAAATGAGGTCGATCAGTTGCGCATTGAGCCCGTCGGGATCGGGAAGATCGAACTGATAGACCATTGTCGGAAAGTAGTCGGTTCGGCTGATGTTCACCATTTCGTTCATCGTCATCGTCCTTACGCACAATTCGGTGGGTGCCGCTTGCCGTGATCCGCCGGTCTGTCCCGGTGGCCGCAGGCGGCTCGCTCGCCGCGCATCGGCTGTCGGTCGGCCTATCTTTCATACGCGCAAGAATCGTCGGCTTCGTGCGACGTTTGTGTGATGCAGATTAGAAAATCATCATTTAGATTTCCCGGTCGGATGGCTGCCGGTTTTCCAGTGGCCAGACGGATTTGGCGCATTTTTCCCTATGCAGGATCGCGCTGCGTCCTGCGAGAGATGCACTGGGGATCGGATCGGCTCATGGGCCTGTTTTGCCAAAAAATGCGTGCGTGCGGCGTAGCGGGCCTGGTTTTGGGTGCCGGCCTGTGTCCGGCCGCCGCCGGCGGTACGCCGCCCTATGACAGCACGGCCGACACCGTTTTCGACATCATTGAGGCCGACGATCCGAGCAGCTTCCGGTGCCTGACCGATATCGGTCGCGGCGCCCGCCAGATCTGGGACAAGCGGGTGGATGGCGAGCCGGTCGTCGAGGCGTTTCTCTTCACGGCGGACTATTCCGACGGGGCGTCGATAGAGATCGCCGTCAATCCGGAATTCGCGGCGGCCGACAAGGCACGGGCGGAAGCGATGCGCTACGCCGTCCCCCTCGGGCGACTGCCCCCACTGCTGCGCGAAGGCATCGGCCGGTTCAGCGTTCACGGCGGAGATGAGGGGTTCCATGCGGGAACGGGGCAGATCGTGGTCTATGCGGAGCGGGCGACGCGCCGGATCGCGCAGGCGCATCTGGAGGAGTCGCTCTTCCACGAGGCCGTCCACGCGACGCTTGACGACGATCACAGGCTTGCACCCGCCTGGCAGGAAGCCCAGCGTCGTGACGGCGGTTTTCTGACAGCCTATGCACAGGCCACGCCGGACCGCGAGGATCTGGCGGAGACAGCGCTGTTCGCCTTCGCCCTTCTGCGTTATCCCGAACGGTTTCCTCCCGTCGATACGCAGACGGTACGCCAGGTCGTGCCGAACCGGCTCGCCTACATTGCGCGATTGTTCCCGAGGGAGCAGCCTTTGACATCCGAAGAACAGGATACCCGCCCGTGCCCGGGCGATCATTCCTGATGCCCATGGGAGGGCGGGGACTTCGAACATGATCGTCGTGGATGAGAGTTTCGACACAAAGACCTCGAACAATCTCGGCGAATGGCTCGATCTTCACGGTTTGAGCGAGCCCAGATGCTGTGCGCTGCTGCGTGCCGTCGAGGATGATCTCACGGAGAGCCTGCCCTCTTTGCCGATGGCGACTTGGCCGGGGCCGCTCGATCCGAATGGCGCATGGCAACGGGCGCTCGCCGCCATGCTCGATTATTTTCCTGACAGGGCGGACAGCATCGCGCGTGCCTACACGGCGACGCACAAGGTGCGGGCGGCCGGCGATATCCGCGCACCAAGGGCGATGACCGTCGCCGACGGCGGCGACGGCTTTCCGACTGTCTATTTCTCCTTTGATGGCGGTGCGGCAAGCCAGATGGCGATCGCGCACGAATTCGCCCATGCCTTGCAGGTCGTCGCCAGTGGCGGCGTCTTCACACCGCCGGTCACGCGCGAGATCTGCGCCTTTGTCGGAGAAGCCGCACTTCTGCAGTATCTGGAGGCCTTCAGCCACCCTGAATACATGGCCGTGGTGCTGGTCTGGCGACGGGACGAATATGTCTATTGCCATCACTATGCGGCCGCGTTGAAGCTCGCCTTGCACAAACCGACGGCCAAATACAGCTACGAATGGAACTACCCGATCGCGCGGCTTCTCGCGCGCGAAGCGAAGAAGAACCTGTCCCCCGACGAGGTCTGGCGGCTTTTTGAAGGTAAGGAGGATCTGGGCGGCCTGATGGCCGCACTTGGCTATTGACGAATATTCCGTTTAGCAGGATCGTCTAATCGGAAGAGATGGTCGGCTCCCTATCGGGCCGGTCGTCCGAGGGAGGAACAGGCCACCATGGTCTGGTGAGTCGGCGCCGTAAACAGGCGCTGCCCCACGTTTCCTCCCCAATGCGCATGTTGTGGATTGCCTGCGACGGTCAAGACCCTCATTGGCTTCGGCCACCCCGTTTCAGACAGGAACATGCGTTCAGAAGCTGGCGCTATCGGAGTGGTTCCGCCGGCCGGGTCCTATGGGCAGGTCCAAGTAGATCAGCCGAAACTTCACGCACAACGAAGCAACGCGACGGCGGAATGATTCCGTCCGGACGATCTATTCAGGAGAACTCCGATGTCTGCAATTTTTGAGAGCAATGAAGCGCTGAAATCTGCCATGGGTGGCGGTATTGCCGAAACGACAGCCTCCTTGCTGGACCTCGCCGAATTCTGGCGTGCCGGCGACGACGACCTGTACAGCAATGTCAGTTTCGCCCTGCAGCCGATCTCCAATGACGGCAATGAAGGTGACGAGGGCGACGAGGGAGACGAAGGCTCCGAGGGTGACGAGGGCGAAGAGGGTGATGAAGGCGACGAGGCGGACGAGGGTAACGAAGGCGACGAGGGCGACGAGGGTAACGAGAACGACGAAAACGATGAAAACGATGAAGGTAACGAAGGCGACGAGAACGACGAGGACAACGAGAACAACGAAGGCGACGAAGGTGACGAGGGCGACGAGGACGACGAGGGCAACGAAGGCAACGAGGGCGACGAGAACGATGAGGGCAACGAAGGCCAGGGCGATGAGGGCGATGAAGGGGACGAGTTCAACGAAGGCGACGAAGGCAATGAGGGCGACGAACTGAACGAAGGCGACGAAGCCGACGAGGGCGACGAGGGCAACGAAGGCGACGAGACCGACGAGGGCGACGAGGGCAACGAGGGTGACGAAGCCGGCGCCGACGAGAGTGACGAGGGCGACGAGGACGACGAAGCCAACGAAGGCAATGAAAACGATGAAGGCGACGAGGATAACGAGAACGACGAGAACGACGAGGGCGATGAAGGCGACGAGGACGACGAGGGCAACGAAGGCAGCGAAGGCAACGAGGGCGACGAAGGCGACGAAGGCCAGGGCGACGAAGGTGACGAGGGCGACGAGGCCAACGAGGGAACCGAAGGCAACGAGGGCGACGAGGGCGAGGAGGGTGACGAAGGCGACGAGTCGAGCGAAGGCGATGAAGGCGATGAGAACAACGAAGGGTCCGAGGGCGACGAAGGCGACGAGGGGGATGAAGGCGACGAGGGTGACGAGGACAGCGAGGGTAATGAAGGAAACGAAGGCGACGAAGCCGACGAGGCCGATGAGGGCAACGAAGGCTCCGAGGGCGATGAGGGCGACGAAGGCGACGAGAATGACGAGGGTGACGAGGGCAACGAGGGCGATGAGAATGACGAAGGCAATGAGGGCCAGGGCGATGAAGGCGACGAGGGCGACGAGGCCAATGAAGGCAGCGAGGGCGACGAGGGCGACGAACTGAACGAGGGCGACGAGGGCGACGAAGGCGACGAAAGCAACGAGGGCGACGAAGCCAATGAAGGCGAGGAAGGCAACGAAGGCGACGAGGCCGGCGCCGACGAAGGTGATGAAGGCGACGAGGACAACGAAGGCGACGAAGGCAACGAAAGCGACGAGGGCGACGAGGATAACGAAGGCGACGAGAGCGACGAGGCCAATGAGGGTGACGAGGACGATGAAGGGTCCGAAGGCAACGAGGGTAACGAGGGCGACGAGGGTGACGAGGGCGAAGGCAACGAGGGTGATGAGGGTGACGAGGCCAATGAAGGCTCCGAAGGCGACGAAGGCGACGAGGGTGACGAGGGCGATGAAGGCGACGAGGACAACGAAAACAACGAGGGCGACGAAGGCGACGAGAATGATGAAAACGACGAGAACGACGAAGGCAACGAGAACAACGAGGGCGACGAGAACGACGAGAACGACGAAAATGACGAGGGCGACGAGAGTGATGAGGACGATGAGGGCAATGAAGGCAATGAGGGCGACAAAGGCGATGAAACGTAAGGCGGCGTGACGCGCTAGCCCAAAGGTCGCTCCGGCATCGCCCGCCGGAGCGACGATGATCTATGAACAGGCAAAGCCCGTTCCGCCGGGCTTTGCCGTGTGGTGGAGCAAAAGGGAGGTGGCTGGTCGTTTTTTAGCACCTGCTTTACCAAATCCGGGACTGTTTCCGGTCGGTCGCGAATGGAATGGCAACGCCGTCCGTTACAAAGACAGAACAGGCTGCATCTGTTTTTCAGATGATTGCCGGCAGACAGGCAGTCTCGCCGGACCTCGTGATTTTCCCTGGGACGGAGGGTGTGATGAGCTTGCCTTCGTTTGATTCGGTCCTGACGGCGATCTATGAGACGGCGCTCGATCCCGATCCCTGGAACGATGTTCTTTGCAAGATCGCCGATTTCTGCGGAGGGGCGAATTCGGCCCTCGTCTATGACTATCGGCAATGCGGCTTTTCCGGTGTCGTCACGCCGCGGGCCGATCCGACGATAGTGTCGGAATACCGCCAGCATTGGTGGAGCCTCAATCCCATTATCGACACCCGGACGAGGGTGGGCGTTGTGAGGAGCCTCGACGACTGCGGTCGCGAGGCCTATTTCGCAAGCGCGTTCCACAACGAGTACTGGCGGCGTACAGGCCTTGGCGCCGAACGCCTCGCCGCCAACATCATAAACGACGGCCGAAGCCATTGCTGCCTCATTCTCCAGGCCTCCGTCCGGCATGACGAGTTCGCGTCGGATGTTCGCAGGCGTTTCGAGCAGCTGGTGCCTCACGTCGCGCGATCGATCGAAATCGGCACCAGGCTCCGAAAGCTGGACTTCGATTTCTGGATTGAAAGCCATGCCGGCAAGGCGTCGCGCATGGCCGCATTCGGCGTCGGTGCCGACGGAGGGCTCATCTTCGCAAACCGGACGGGGGAGCAGATGCTCCAGGCCGGCAATCCCTTTACCGTGCGGGAGGGGCGGTTGTGTCTCGCGAATCCGCGACGGCAGGCGGCGCTGGAAAACACGGTGCGCCGCTCCCTGGCCGGCTCGGCCGGCGCGGTGGCCCATCTGGAAACCGCACAGGCGCCCGGATATGTGCGAGCCTACAAGCTGTGCATCGTGCCATGCACGGGCGCCGTGCCGGCGATCCCCGTTCCGGGTGTGCGGGCGCTGGTTCTGGTCGAAGAGGAGATCGACGAAGCCGCTGCGCGCATCAGGAATCTTCGGCTTGCCTTCGGGCTGACCAGCGCAGAAGCCCGGCTGACCGTGGAAATGCTCGAATGCGACGGAAGGGCCGCCGCCGCCAAACGCTGCGGCATTTCGGCCAACACGGCTCGCACGCACTTGTCGCGTATTTTCGAGAAGGTCGGCGTGAGCAGGCAGGCGCAGCTGGTGGTGGCGATAAACGAAGCCCTGGGCCCCCGCTGACGTCGCTGCAACCTGTGGCTCTGCCGATATCCTTCTGCCTGTCAGCCCGCCGGTGCGGCTTTGAAAACAGCGAGCTGCGCGTCGAAGGCGCGCTGGTAGGCGGGGCGCGCCTTGCCGCGGGCGATATAGGCGCCCAGATTTGCGTGGCTGACCAGAAGCGTCGAGCTTTCCAGCCGGCGCAGCACCGTGACCATCAGGATATCGGCGGCGCTGAACGCGCCGTCGAGCCATTCCGCATCACCGAGATGAGCCGAGAGTTCGCCCAGTCGTTGATGGATACGGCGTTCCATGAGAGGCAGGCGCTGCGCGTACCAGCTTTCGCCACGCTCCAGATAGCCGGCGGCTTCGCGCTCGAGGATGACCGGCTCCACCGTGTTGAGCGCGGCAAACATCCAGGCGACGGCGCGCGCCCGGCCGTTCGCATCGACGGGCAGCAGGCCCGCATGGCAACAGGCGATATGAAGGACGATCGCGCCGGACTCGAAGAGAGCGAGGTCGCCCTCTTCATAGGTCGGAATCTGACCGAAGGGATGAAGCGCCAGATGCGCGGGTTCCCTCAAGGCCTCGAACGGGAGAAGGCGGACGTCATAGGGCTGCCCCACTTCCTCCAGCGCCCAGCGAATGCGCATATCGCGCGCCATGCCTCTGCCGCGATCGGGCGAGCTTTCGAAGGCTGTAATGGTGATCGTCATGGATGTTCTCCCTTATGCGTCTGTCTTGAAGACGAATGGACGAACGGGTTTGCGACATGCCTGCTTGAGATAGTCCGCCCGCCCAGTCTAGACATGGATCCTGCAATGCAGAAGGGCCTGCTCGTCGGAAGCGAGGAGCGGCTGCAGCTTTATGGAGGAGCCAACGATGCCGCATGTCATATTGAAGATGGTCGAGGGGCGGACCGAGGAACAGAAGCAGGCGCTCGCGGATGCGCTGACGAAAGCCGTCACGACGACGCTCGGCTGCGGTGAAGACCTCGTATCGGTTGGGATCGAGGATTTCAGCGACGCGGAATGGATGGCGAAGGTTTACGGACCGGACATCGAGCAGCGATCGGGCACGATCTACAGAAAGCCGGGCTACGGTCCCGAAGGCTGAAACACCACCTGCCGTTCTTGTGCAGGTCGCTGGTCACGGAACTGGATGCTTTCGCGCCTCTAAAAACGCCCGATTTGTCACGCCGAGAGAATGGACGCTTCGATCCCTCGGCTTTCGGCGATGTGGCCTGGGCATTGGACCGGGTCCGTCGCGGAGCCGGGATGTACCATTGTCACACCATCGGTGGGCGCTGCGGCCAGAAGGCGGGGCAGCCAGCGCGCGACCTGATCGGGATGGTCGAGGTGCAGGAAACCCGAAAAGTCGCGGTTCCTCGCCCAGCCCGCCTTGCGGAAGGTTCGCCCTGCGAGGAGCGCGAGCGTGGCGATCAACAGAACCTTCGGGCCGCCCGCGCGAAGGTTCAGAACAAGGCCGGCCAGCGTTGCGGGCACGGGAACCCGGATCCAGGTTCCCGCGTCGTGCGGCAGGTCGGCGGCAACCGTGTCGAGACCGGGCAGGCAGTGGCAGTGCTGGTGCCCGTCATAATAGTCGGGTGTAAAGCCGAAAACCGTCTGGAATTTCTCCGACTGTCGCTGGAATTCGCCGCGGATGCCCTCCGGCAGCCTTCCGGAAAGGCAGGCGAGCAACAGGCGCCCAACATCGCGATGGGCGGCCTTCCCGGAAAAGTCGTGCGTCACGTTGAGGTGAAGCCCCACCTGTACGCCATGGCTACGCAACTGGCGGAGACGGTCCACATCGCGAGCGGCGATATCGCCGTCGATCATCACCGACGTGCCATCCAGTCGGCGGCGCTCGATAAGGTCGAGGATGACCTTGTCGTGCTCCCTGCCAAGCCCGAAATCGTCGGCGATCCGCATCCTGTCCTCACTCCGGCCGGATATAGACGACCGCCAGTTCGAAATCGATCTGTTTGGGGAAGCGGAATCCGGAACGGTGCACCGTGAGAACCTTTGATTCGGCCTTGAGCCCGTTTTCCGCCGCCCAGGTGATTGCCTCGGTGATGCAGGCCGTCTTGACCTTGCCTGGCAGCGCCAGGGAGCAGACGACGACGCCGGCTTCGTTCCTCCAGTCCGCGCGCGGCGGGTAATAGCCGGGCAGGCGGTCGGGCAGGGCGGGCAGGGCCTCTATCGTTTCCGGGAAGAGGAAGGCGAGCGATGCCGCATCGTTGCCTTTCGCGATCCACCGCAACGGCTGCACGTTTTCCTTCTTCCAGGTCTCGACGATCGCGTTGGCGCCTTCTTTCCACGGCGTATACTGTTCGACATTGCCCTTCGTGCTTGCCATGACGCCGGACACGATGCCCCCGATGATCATGAGCGGCCAGATGAAGCGGAAAGCGGCGACGATCTTGGGACCGTTCACATCCAGTGCCGGCTGGTCCGCATTGCGCACGAGATAGAGTGTGAAGGCAAAGCCGATCGGGATCGCCCACGGGGTGGAAAGCACCGCAAGGCCCGCCACTGCGAAACCGAGCGTGGTAAGCCAGGGGCCAATGGCGAGGAACGCCAGCATGCTGTTGCCGGCGGGGCGCTTCAGCAATTTTGCGAGGCGCTGCAGCGGCGATCCGGTGACCAGGAAGAGGGCGGCCAGGATAAGCGGTATGGGCCAATAGAAGAACGGTGAGACCGCGAATTTCGCGATGTAGTAGACGGCCTCCTTCAAACCGCCGCTGCCGCCCTGTTCGCCGGCATAGGCTATGGCTTCACGGTGCTGCACCAGCCAATAAAGATGCGGCGAGAGGATGAGAACAAACGCGATAAAGGCCAGCCATGGAACGGTCGTCAGCCAGAGGTATCGCCGTGCGGGCGTAAACGTGCTGGCGAAAAGCGGGATGAGCAGGACGATGGAATAGTATTTGCCGAGGATCGACACGGCTGCGAGCATGCCGAACAAAACGGCGTAGAGGTTTCTGCGGCTGGCCTGCGGGGCCGTTGCACGCACGAAGGCCCAGGCGGCCCACGGCCAGGTCGCCAGGCATATGGAGTTCATGTTGAGCTTGCTGGTCAGCGTCAGGTAGGGCAGTGCCAGAGCGCACAGGGCAAGCGCCACCGCGATATGGCGGTCTTCGAAGTTCAAGCCTCGTGCCAGCGCGCGGATACCGAACAGCGCAACGGCCAGATTGACGGCCGAGAGCAGGTAGAAGGATGCGACGCTTTGCGGCGCGACCAGGAACCAGAGCTTCGCCATCCAGGGAAGGAACTGTGGGTGTTTGTCGGATCCGAGCAGCCAGTGTTGCGACCAGGCATAGACCTCGGCCATGTCGCCATAGCCGTCGAGCACGGTCTTCGCGGCGATGGTCATCAGCCACCATACCAGGGCGTGGATCAGGATGAAGGGCGTGGTCTTGATGAAGGATGCGTCTTTGCCTGCGGTCATGGGGAAGCCTGATTGTCCTTCGCCTTGTCACCGGCGGTCTGTGTGTGTGCGTCGAGCGTGACGTCCTGGGCCAGAAGGTATGCGGGACGGCGCTTGGCCTCGAGGACGGTCTTGCCGATATATTCCCCGAGAAGGCCGAGGAAGATCATCTGGATGCCGCCGAAGAAGGAAACGAGTGCGAGCACGGAGGAAATGCCGATGCCGCCCGACATGAAGAAGAGCCGTTCGATCACGATGTAGAGACCGTAGAGCGCACTGAGGCCGGCGATGAAAAGGCCTGCCAGTCCCATGAGCCTGAGCGGCGCCGTGGTGAAGCTGGTCATGGCATCGAAGGAGAGCGCCACGAGGCGCCAGGCATTGAAGCTGGAAACGCCATGCTGGCGCGGCGGCGGCGTCATGGGAACGCCGCGTTGCCGGAAGCCGACCCAGCCGTAAAGGCCCTTCATGAAGCGTTCGCTTTCCGGCAGCCGCCGCAGGGCATCGGCGAAACGGCGGTTGATCAGCCGGAAGTCGCCGGCATTCTGCGTGATGTCGAAACGGGTGCCGCGGTTGATGATCCAGTAGAACCCGCCGGTCAGCGCGGATTTCAGCCAGCCTTCCGAGGCGCGGCGGTCTTCCTTGTAGGCGTAAACGCTGTCGATGCCTTCGGCGTGCCAGATGCGCACGAGATCAAGGACCAGTTCTGGCGGATGCTGCAGGTCTGCATCCATCATCACGACCGCATCGGCGTCGAGCGCCGCTTCGATACCGGCCGACAGGGCGGCCTCCTTGCCGAAGTTCCGGGAAAACTGCAGCAGGCGGACGGCGCGGCCCTGAAAGTCGGTGCCGGCGAGCAGGTCGAAGCTGCTGTCGCGGCTGCCGTCGTCGATGAAGACGTAGGAGGTCGTCACGCCGTGTTCATCCGACAGGCGCGCGGCGATGAGGTTCAGCCTCTCGACGAGCGCCGGCAGGTTCTCCGCCTCGTTGTAGATGGGCACGACGATCGCGATGGTGCTCATTCGCTTCCCTTCAGGAAGATTAACATGGACGAGACGGCGAAATTGAACACCGACACGATGACGATGACGATGGCAAGGGCGACGGGAACCGGAATCCCGGCGAGCACGAAAGCGTGCAGCAGAAGGGCGCGCAGCGCGAAGACCACGACAGCGAGCAGAAGGAAGCGTATGTAGCGCCTTTGCCAGCCCGTCCTGCTGCCGGGAAAGGTGACCTTCTCGTGATAGGCGAAGACCACGGAGGCGCTGACAGCCATGGAGAGCGCAAGGGCGACACTCGGTGAAATCCCAAGCAGGGAAATCAGGACCAGCGTCGCCACATAGTCGATGGCTGCCCCGATCAGCGAGCCGCCCCCGAAGGTCAGAAAACGCTTTGCAAGCGATATGTAGGGCGTAATTGCTGCCATCGTCTGCGAAAAGGCGCCGTCGCGCGCGCGATCGGCCAATGCGGGGTTCATACAGCATTCGCTGAGGATTGCCATGGGCTCCTGTGGACGGGCGGCAGGTCGCATGCGTCGATGGTGTTTCGGTAACCATATCTTCAAGAGATCGTCGCACTGTCCTGCCCAGGAGATCGGATATGGCGAAGAAGACGACCAGGCGAAAGAAAACGGCGGGTGCGAAGCGGGCTTCGCCGCCCGCACGGCGCGGCATGGCGCATTGGTATGTGCTGGGTGCGGCGGTGATCGGCGGGATTGTCTATATGGACTATCGCGGGCCTGGGCCGGAGCCGGCGGCGACGGGCATTCGCACGGCCTCCATCGAGCGCAAGGAAAAGAAGGTCGAGCGGGAGACGGTGCAGGTCAAGCCGAAGCAGCGGCCGTCGCCGCTTGCGGAGCAGGCATTGCCGGCCGTCGAAAAACTACCGGCCTTTTCCGGAAAATGGTTCATCTGCACGACGCAGACCGATTACTGCGTGCTGGACGGCAGCACGATTCTCTATGCCGGACGCAAGGTGCGGATTGCCGATATCGATGCGCCTGCCATTGCGGAGGCGAAATGCGATGCCGAGCGCTCGCGCGGTGGGGATGCGAAGCTGCGTCTGCGGGAAATCCTGAGCGAGGGCGATGTCTCGCTGGTCGCCGCCAAGGGTGAAGGGCGCCATATCGTGCTGCGCGACGGCCGGTCGATCGGCGGCCGGCTTGTCCAGGAGGGCTTTGCCAGGCCCTGGACGGGGCGTCATCAATCGTGGTGCGGCTGACATTCGTTCTTGCGAAAGCTGTTTCTTTCCGGCACAAGCCATGCGCAAGCCTGCGTCCCTATGCTTTCCGTTAACCGGGATGGTGCCGGCTGAAAAGGGACAATGACATGTCGAACGACCTCGAGCGCTACAGCGATCCTGACAATGCTACGGTCGCGCTCTTCCTCCTCGAAAACGACGCGGATCAACTGACGGACATCCTTGTGGCCGCTCTGGATGAAGCGTTCCGCATTCTCGACGATGAAGCGTCGCCCGCGACCTTCCACTGATCGCTGAAACGAAAGAGGGGCCCTTGAGGCCCCTCTCGCTTTTTCAGGGATTGCTTAACCCGCCGCCACGACCTGGTGCTGCGTGCCGAGGCCGGCGATGGAGACTTCCATGCGGTCGCCCGGCTTCAGGTAGCGCGGGGGCTTCATGCCCATGCCGACGCCGGGCGGCGTGCCCGTTGTGATAACGTCGCCGGGCTCCAGAACCATGAACTGCGAGATGTAGTGGATGAGGAACGGCACCTTGAAGACCATGGTGCTCGACGAGCCGTTCTGCACCAGTTCGCCGTTGACGCTGAGCGTCATGGCGAGGTCGGCCGTATCCACCTCGTCCGTCGTCACCAGCCAGGGGCCGATCGGACCGAAGGTCGGGCAGCCCTTGCCCTTGGTCCACTGTCCACCACGCTCGATCTGGTAGGCCCGCTCGGAAATGTCGTTGCAGACGCAGTAGCCCGCCACATAGTTCAACGCATCGGCCTCGGAGACGTAGGACGCACGCTCGCCGATGACGACGGCAAGCTCGACTTCCCAGTCGGTCTTTTCAGAGCCGCGCGGAATGAGGATCGTATCGTCTGGGCCGCCGATGCAGGAGGGAGCCTTGTTGAACAGGACGGGTTCGGCCGGCACCGCCATACCGCTCTCAGCAGCGTGGTCGGCATAGTTGAGGCCGACGGCGATGAAGTTGCCGACGCGGCCAACGCAGGCGCCGTAGCGGCTGCCTTCCGGCGCAAGCGGCAGGCTCTTCGGGTCGAGCGCGCGCAGACGCTCCTGCCCGGCGCGGCCGAGCACGTCGCCGGAAATATCCGCAACGATGCCCGAGAGGTCGCGGATATTGCCGTCCGCGTCGATCAATCCGGGCTTTTCCGCGCCCGCCGCGCCAAAGCGCACCAATTTCATATCCGTCTCCATTCAAATGCCGGCCCTTGATGCCGGCGTGGCCGATTTCGGTTGCATGCACCTTCTATCCGGTTTTACATGGAGTCAACGATTTTCGAAAATCTTTTCCATCTTATAAAATGTGAGGCGATATGGAGCAGAAGCGCACAGGCAGCCGGACGCTTGCGGGGGACGCGTACGAGGCGATCCGTCAGGCGATCGGCGCCGGGGATTTCAAGCCGGGCGACCGCTTGCGCTTCGCCGATCTCCAGACGCTCTGCAACATGAGCGTCACGCCGGTGCGCGAAGCCCTGGCGCGATTGACGGCGGAGGGCTTTACGGTGCTCGACGATCACCGTGGTTACAGCGTCGCGCCGCTGTCGCTGGAGGAACTGCGCGACGTCACGGCGACGCGACAGCTCTGCGAGGGCGAGGCGCTCAGGCTATCGGTGCTGAACGGCGACGCGGATTGGGAGGCAAGGCTCATTGCCGCGCATCATCTGATGGTGCGCATTCCGCAGGTGCGGGACGATATGCCCACGGCGATGCGTGAGGATTGGGAGGTGCGGCATGCGGCCTTCCATGCCGCGCTGGTTTCGGCCTGCGGGTCACCAATCCTGCTGGAAATCTGTGAGAAGCTGTTTTCGCGGGCGGACCGCTATCGGCGCCTGTCGGTCAGCCTGGACGACGGTGCGCGGGATGTCGCGGGCGAGCATCGCCGGGTGATGGAACTCGCACTGGCGCGCGACGCGGAGGGCGCGGCGAGCGCCCTTCGCGAGCACTACGGCCTGACGGCCGCAGCGCTCGAAGGGTTTTTTGCCGTCTAGTTACTTGGTGGCGACGACGGCCGGCGTGCCGATCGCGGATCCGCCGCCGATGGCGACGTTCAGCGAGACGTAGTCGCGGGCGAGCTGGCGGATTGCCGCAGCGAGCGACAGGCGGGCATCGGCGACGTTGCGTTCGGCATCGAGCACGTCGAGGATGGTGCTGGCGCCGCCGCGATAGCTTTCGCGGGCGAGCACCAGGGTCTGGTCGAAGGTGTCGACGACCTTCCGCTGGGCCGCGACCGTCTGGTAGTCGCGAATGAGCGCCGTTTGGGCGTTCTCGACTTCCTCGACGGCGTTCAGCACCGTGGACTTCCATGTCAGATACTGCTGCTCGGCTTCCGACCGTGCGATCTTGACCTGGGCCTTGAGCGCGCCGCCGTTGAAAATCGGCAGCGAGAGCGACGGGCCGAAGGACCAGCTGGAAAGGCTGCCGACCCTTGCATTGAAGTTGCGCGCCGCGCCGATCGAGCCGCCGAGTTCGATGCTCGGATAGAGATCGGCTTCCGCCACGCCGATGGCTGCCGTGGCGGCCTGAAGACGGCGCTCGGCCGCGCGGATATCCGGGCGGTTGCGGATGAGATCGGCCGGAATGCCGGTGCGCGTTGCATAACGCGGCATCGGCTGGGCGGATCCCTTGAGCAGGCTGGAGGTGATCGTGCTGGCGGGAACGCCGAGCAGGGTCGCGATGTGGTTGGCCGCCTGGTGGAAGCCGGTTTCGAGCGCCGGCAGGTTGGCGAGCGTCTGGTTGACGAGGCCTTCGGACTGCAGGACGTCGAGGCTGGAAGCGGCACCCGCTTCCTTGATCTCGTTGGTGAGTTTCAGCGTCTCGCGGCGCGATACCAAGTTCTTGCGGTTGAGCGCCAGCGCTTCCTGATAATAGCGCGCATTGACGTAGCTCGACACCAAATCGGAGAAATAGGCGAGGCGGGCGACGTTGACGTCGTCATAGGCGGCGTCGAGCGAAGCGTTGGCAGCTTCCTTCTGGCGGCGATACTGGCCGAAGAAGTCGATCAGCCACGATGCGCTGAGGCCGGCATTGATGGACTTCGACTGGGAGTGATCGCTGCCTGTGGTGCGGCGCAGATAGCTGCCGTCCTGGCCGCTCACATTGCCACTGGCCGACGCGCCGAGGCTCGGCAGGGCGCCGGCACCCGCGACGATGACATTCGCCTCGGCCGCTTCGATGCGCTGCAACGCCTGCAGAACGGTAAGGTTTTCACCCATGCCCTGATGGACGAGGTCGTTGAGGCGCTTGTCGCGGAAGGATTCCCACCAGGGATTGAGCGTCACATTGTCGGCGCTTGCCGACTTGCTTTCCGAGAATTTCGCGGGGAGAGCGGTCTCAGGCTTCTGGTAGTCGGGGCCGACGACGCAGCCTGACAGGAGGAGCATGCTCAGAGGAAAAAGCGTCCTGGTGAAATTCATGGGTCTATCCTGCCGGCCGTCGCGGCCTACTAAACTTAACGGAACATATTTGCGATTCACTCTTTATTCATGTTTGGACCCCAGATCGAGTCCCTCGCAAAAAAAGAATGGTCCCACAGCGTTTTTTCCCCGCTTCGCTTCGCGTGTGTGTCCTCAGCGCAACTGAACCATTTTGCCCAATGTAATGAAGTTGCCCGCTTGACGAAAGTGACGAAGTGCGTGGCGCCCCGCAAGGTTGCGCCACGGCATTTCCCCGGAATGTTCGTCTTTGCGACATATTTTTCTGAAAAATGCTGCGAGCGCGAACATTATTTTGCGATTCGAATTGTCACACAAATTCGACAGCAATTTATTCCAAAATCTTATGGATTCCATTGACATCGGAAGGAGACCCTATTATGTGTTGCAGCATCGCATGAGGGCCGCATGCGTTTTGTTTCGGTCCACACCTGACGCGTCTTTTTTCAGCGTCAGCGCCAACAAGAGGGAGTGTGACATGTATCATATCAACGACATCGCCTCCGCGTGTGTGGCGTGCTCCTGTCGTGAAACGATTACCGGGAAGACATCGACGCTCCGTCGTATGTAGTTCGAACTTCCCTCTTCGATTTAAGCGCAAATGAAAATTGGCTGTGCCTTCGGGTGCGGCAGGAGTTGTTATGCAAAAGCAGGTTATCGAAATCGGTGGAGAAGCCTTGGGCGTCGTCGTTCCCGATGAGGATCGGCTGAAGTTCGTGGCTGTCAAATATTCTGTATGGGATCTGGATTCCCAGCGTTTTTCCTCGGCGGACGAGGTGCGTATGGCTATCCGGCGTCTCCTCAACGACCCGTCCGCTGCGCAGCGGGCGATGAACCCGGCCAACGTTGCGGCCTGAACCTGAATTCTGACGGATCGGCACTGTTTCGTGCCTGAAGACGACGGGCCCCTTGCTTTGCGCGAGGCCCGTTTGTTTTTGTGAACAATCCATTCACCGCACGCTGGCTGGCGCGGGGTGCCGAATTTTGATTGGGTACCTCTCGAAAGGAGGTGCCCCATGCAGAGCGGCATCCATCACATCACGGGTATTACCCGGAAAATCCAGGCAAACGTCGATTTCTACGCGGGCTTCCTGGGCCTGAAACTCGTCAAGCGCACGGCCGGCTTCGAAGACGCCGACCAGCTTCACCTCTTCTATGGCGACGCGGCGGCCAGCCCCGGTTCGCTGGTCACCTTTCTGGCCTGGGAGGATGGTTCTCCCGGCCGAGTGGGTCTCGGCCAGCCTGCCGAGATCGCCTTTGCGATCCGGCCGGAGGCGATCGGCTTCTGGCTGACGCGGGCGCTGACGAAGAATGTTGCCATGAGCGGCCCCACGCAGGAGTTCGGCGAGCCCGTGCTCCGGCTGAAGGATCCTGATGGCATCATCGTCAAGTTGGTCGGTGAGACGGGCGTGGAAGGCCCGGCGCCGCATGTCACCAAGGAGATCACGGCCGCGGACGCCATCCAGCGCATCCGCGGTGCGACGATCTTCTCGGAGAAGCCGGCGGAGACAGCGGCCTTCATCGGCAGCCATTTTGGTTTCCGCTCGGTCGCCGAGGCAAACGGTATCAAACGATTGGCCGGGGATGCCGGCGACATCCTCGATATTCGTGATGCCAGCGGTTTCTGGACCTCGGCGCCTGGC
The DNA here is from genome assembly GCF_022899935.1 of Shinella curvata. Classification (GTDB taxonomy): domain Bacteria; phylum Pseudomonadota; class Alphaproteobacteria; order Rhizobiales; family Rhizobiaceae; genus Shinella; species Shinella curvata. The sequence goes on along the minus strand of NZ_JALJCJ010000005.1, from coordinate 59,214 downwards.
ACGGGGACGATTGACCATATCGCCCTGCGCGCGCCCGACCGCGCCGCCGTCGAGGCTGCAGCCGAAAGGCTTGCGGCCGAGGAGGCGGGCGACGTCAACATGCATGACCGCACCTACTTCTATTCGCTCTATGTGCGCGAACCCGGCGGCTCGCTTGTCGAATATGCGACCGACGGTCCCGGCATGGCGATCGATGAAACCCTGGAGACGCTGGGCACCACGCTCTTCGTCCCTAAACATTTTGGCGCTGCCCCGGAGGATGTCCGGGCACGCCTCCCGCAGTTTTCCTTGCCAGGAGAAGAAAGAATGACCGAACGAGACCTTCCCTTCATCCACCGGGTGCATCGCCCGGAGACGCCTGATGGTACGGCGGTCGTACTGCTGCACGGTACGGGCGGGAACGAGACGAGTCTTCTGCCGTTTGGTGCACGGTTGGCGCCGGGCGCGGTGCTGCTGAGCCCGCGCGGCCGCAGCGCGGATGAGGGCTATCCGCGCTTCTTCCGCCGCATCACCGCGACGACCTTCGACCAGAAGGACATCGCCGGCGAGGCGGAGGCCTTCGCCGCCTTCATGGAAGGGGCGAATACCGCCTACGGGCTCGATCCGGCAAAAACGCTGTTCGTTGGCTATTCCAACGGCGCGAACATGATCGGCGCCGTCATGTTGTTGCATCCCGGCATCATTCGCAATGCGGTGTTGCTGCGGGGCATGAATGTGCTGGAAAACGCGCCGGCCGCCGATCTCTCAGGCGTCAACGTACTGGTGGTGTCGGGCCAGTCGGACCCCTATGGCCGGTTTGCCGGGGATCTCGAAGCGCTCCTCAGGGCATCCGGCGCGACGGTCGAAAGCACATTGCTGGCCGCCGGCCACGATATCGGAACAGCCGATCTTGAGCTGGCGAAGGCCTACAAGGAACGCATCATCGGCTGAAGCCGGTGATGGAAAAAGAAAAAGGGGGCGCACCGCAAGGTACGCCCCCTTATTTATGTCCTCGGATTATCGTGTGTAGTTCGTCACGAAGGCGGCGAAGCCGGCGACGAAATCGCGCAGTTTCTTTTCCGTCGCCTCGTCGATGATCTTACCATCTGCGATGACCGATCCGGCGCGCGAAACCATCAGCTTGGCGCCGAACCACGGAACCGTTCCCAACGTGCGCATGATCGGTAGCCAGGCTTCCTGGGAAAGCAGCGTGCCGAAATTGCCGGGCGATGCGCCGGTAATGGCGAAGGGCTTGTTGCCGAAGACGCGGGCGATGTCGGAGGAGGGGCGGCTCATCCAGTCGATGGCGTTCTTGAACACGCCGGGAATGCCGTTGTTGTATTCTGGCGTAAACAGAATGACGCCGTCGGCATCGGCGACGAGATCCTTTAGGCGCGTCACGGCACCCGGGATGCCTTCTGCCGCTTCCATGTCGCCGTCATAAAGCGGAATGCCGTGGATCGAGCCTTCGATAAGTTCGACACCGCCGGGCGCCATTGTCAGAGCGGCGCGCAGCAGCGCGGTGTTGAAGGAGCCCTTGCGCAGGCTGCCCGAGATGAGGACCAGTTTCGTCATGTCGTTTCTCCGTTTTCAGACATCAAAAACCCCGGCGGACAGTTTGCCACGCCGGGGTTTTGGCTAGGGGGTTAAGCGAGCGGCTTCAGCCTGGCCTCGATCTGCGCGCGGCGCGGCTCGAGGAAGGGCGGCAGCGACAGGCTTTCGCCGAGCGTTTCGAGGGGCTCATCCACGGCAAAGCCGGGACCGTCCGTGGCGATCTCGAACAGGATGCCGTTCGGCTCGCGGAAATAGAGCGAGCGGAAGTAGAAGCGCTCGACCTCGCCGCTGGACGGCAGGCGGAAGCCGCGCAGGCGCTCCGTCCATGCATGCAGGGCCTCGACATCGGGGGCGCGGAAGGCGACGTGGTGCACGGCGCCGGCACCTTGATGTGCGGCCGGAAGGTTCGGCTCGACGGCGACATGCAACTCGGCGGCCGGGCCGCCTTCGCCCATCGAGAAGACATGCACCTCTCCTTCGCCATCCGGGTTCGGATAGGTCGAGGTTTCCGTCATGTTCATCACATGGACGAGCACCGTCTCCGTGTTTCGGATATCGGGCACGCTGAGCGTGATCGGGCCGAGGCCCTTGATCTGGTGTTCGGCCGGGACCGGGCTCTTCTCCCACGGATTGGACGGTGCGCCGGCATTATCGACCGTCAGGCGGAAGCGCTGGCCTTCGCCGTCCTCGAAATCGAGCGTGGCGCGGCCGCCGATCTCCCTGATGTCGCCGGCCTTGACCTTCTCCTCGGCAAAGCGCGCCTTCCACCAGTCGAGCGTGGCGCGGGTTGCGACGCGCAGGCCCGTGCGGGATACGCTGTGCGTGCCGCGTCGCTCGTGGCCGACCGGCCAGTCGAAAAAGGTGAGATCGGAGCCCGGCGAGGCGAGCCCGTCTGCATAGAAGAGATGGTAGGCGCTGGTATCATCCTGGTTGACGGTCTTCTTGACGAGGCGCAGGCCGAGGATCCGGGTGTAGAAGCGCAGGTTCTCCGCCGCATTCGCGGTGATTGCGGTCAGGTGATGGATGCCGGTAAGTTGAAGGGTCATGGTTAACTCCTCTCCGGAAACGTCCGGGATGTTCGCGCGGTCCCGCCGTCGGGGCCGTCTGTTGAAGCGAATATCGCCCCTTGTCGCCGCTGTCGGAAGACCGGGTGCGGCGAACGGATTGTTCACTTTTTCTGAACGGCGCCGCCCGTCCGCTCAATGTTGTCCACGCGGGCGCGGATCGGCCTTGCTTGGAACAGCGTTTTATCCACCCATTCTGTTCCAATGCGTGATCATTCGAATTTTATCGTTTCATAAACCAGCATTCGCTTACGCTGCCCGCCTGCGAAATGATTTCGTCTCTGTTTCGCCGGTCGCCGGCATGTGTCCCGCAATTTTTTGATGATTGCCGGCGCGCTCCTCGCGCCCTTCAGGAGACGTTTCATGCTGCCCAAGACTGCGACTGCCCGAAACATGTTCGCCATTGTGGCGGCCGGTGTTGCCACGACTGTGGCGACGGCGGGCGTTTTGCTCTGGCTCTCCTACCACGCGGTGCAGGAGCGTTCGGTCTCCGAAATGGTGAATGCGGCACAGGCGAGTGCCGGTAAGGTGGAGACGACCTTTGCCGGCGTGAAGGCGCTGAGCTGGAACATGCGTTCCGTGCTCTTTGCGATGAAACAGGACGAGGCGCCCAGCCGCGAAAAATTCGATGCGATGATGAGCCGGCTGCTGACGGAAAATCCGATCGCGGTGGGTGTCTATACCGCCTGGGAACCGAACGCCTTCGACGGCAAGGACGCCGACTATAGCGGCAAGCCGGGCCATGACGCGACGGGTCGCTATGTTCCTTACACGATCCGGGCAAATGGTGGCACGACGATCGAGGCGCTGATCGATTACGACAAGCCGGGACCGGGTGACTACTACCAGGTGCCCAAGAATACCGGCAAGGATTTCCTCGCCGAGCCCTATCTGTACAGCGTTGGCGGCAAGGAGACGATGCTGACATCGTTCGTGGTGCCGCTGCTGTTCGATGGTACCTTCAAGGGCATGGCCGGCACTGACATCGCGCTGGATGCGCTCGCAGCCGATATTGCCAAGCTGAAGCCGCTCGGTGAGGGCTACGTCGCGCTCCTGAGCACCGGCGGTAGTGTCGTCAGCCATCCGGACAAGGCTGCGCTCGGCAAGTCCCTGAAAGATTCCGGCCTCGATGCGGCCGCGTGGCAGCAATTGATCGACAATCCGGGCAAAGCCTTCGAGATGACGGATGCAAGCGGCATTGCCTCCATGGCGGTTGCCGTGCCGGTCAACATCACGCCCGGATCCGCATGGTTTGCCGTCGTCTCGGTGCCGAAATCCGTTCTGTTCGCCAGCCTGTCGACGTTGGCCATCACCTCGATCATTGTCATCGCCGTCGCCGCCGGTCTCATGATCGCCGTCGGCTGGCTGCTCGCTACGCGGTTCCGCAAGCGCCTTGCCACCGTCATCACCGCAACGAGTGAAATCGCCCGCGGCCGCACGGATGTCGATCTGTCGGAATCCGAACATCAGGACGAAATTGGCGAAATGGCCCGCTCGCTTGCGGTGCTTCGCGATGCGACGCTCGCCAAGATCCGCCTCGAAGGCGAAGCTGAACAGAATCGCGCCTTGTCGGAAGACGAGCGCCGTCAGCGTGCCGAAGAGGCTGCGGAGCAGGAGCGCCAGACACGCCGTGCCGTAGAGGCACTGGCCGATGGTCTCCAGAGATTGGCCAATGGCGATATGACCCATCGCATCGACACAGCCTTTGCCGGTTCGCTCGACGAGGTGCGTCACGATTTCAACGCTTCCGTCGAAAAATTGCAGGCGGCGCTTCGCTCGGTTGGCGGCAACGCAAACGCCATTCAGGCAGGCTCGGCGGAAATCCGTTCGGCGTCCGACGATCTCGCCAAGCGCACGGAACAGCAGGCGGCCTCCGTCGAGGAAACGGCTGCGGCGCTGGAAGAGATCACCACCTCGCTCAAGGATGCCACCAGGCGGGCGGAAGACGCCGGCCAGTTGGTCGAGCGGACCCGCATGGGCGCTGAAAAGTCCGGCGAGGTCGTCCGCCGTGCCGTTACGGCGATGAGCGGCATCGAGACGTCTTCGCGCGAAATCTCCAACATCATCGGCGTGATCGACGAGATCGCTTTCCAGACCAACCTCTTGGCGCTGAATGCCGGTGTAGAAGCCGCACGCGCCGGGGAAGCCGGCAAGGGATTTGCGGTCGTCGCGCAGGAAGTCCGCGAACTCGCCCAGCGTTCGGCGAACGCCGCCAAGGAGATCAAGGCGCTCATCACAAAATCGGGCGAGCAGGTTCATCTCGGCGTGGCGCTTGTTGGCGAGACCGGTTCGGCGCTTTCGGAAATCGTCGACCAGGTGCAGGAGATCGACCAGAACGTTGCCGCCATCGTGCGCTCGGCCCGGGAACAGTCGACGGGCCTGCATGAGATCAGCTCGGCGGTGAACTCCATCGACCAGGGCACGCAGAAGAATGCGGCCATGGTCGAAGAGCAGACGGCGGCGAGCCATGCGCTGGCAACGGAAGCCTCTGCACTCAACGCTTTGCTCGCGCAGTTCCGCCTCGGTTCAGGTGCCGACAGCCATCGTCCGGTTGCGGTTTCGTCTGGAGAACATCGCCCTGCCGCGTCCGGTGCGCGTGCTCTCGGCGGAAAGCTGGCTCGCGCCTTCGGCGGCGGTCAGGCGGCAACAGCCACGGCGGCGCAGGACTGGGAAGAATTCTGACATCTGCTCAGAGGGGCTTGAGGGAAAAGGCGGTCCGGCAACGGGCCGCCTTTTTGTTTTGCGCAATTGCGTGCAAATTTTGGGCGTTGCCCGGAAATTGTACAGCCCTCGCACGCCACTCCGTGTCCTTTGTGGCTTAGAAATGCCTTTAGTAATATGAAATCATTTTTTGAATCGGCTTTCTTCGTGTTTGGCACGCTTCCTGCTTTCTCCGAAACAGGTCCAGAGGGGACCGAAAGAGAAGCATCACAAGAATGATGCTCCGATCAAGCCGCCGTGCAGCTCTGTGGGAACCAGGAGGTTTCGAGGCTGCCGGCGGCTTTTTTGTTTCCGCCGCGGGGAACGCCCTTGCGCCCTGTCGCGCGCTAGTGCGCTGACAAATATGATTTATTATATTTTTCTGTCGCGCCGTCTTGCCGATTGGCTTTTTTCCGGAACTTCGCCAAACTTGGGCGTTCCGGGCGCGACGCCCGGTGGCATGAAGGCTTGCCAGTCTGATCTTCGCAATATAATGAGGACCCACATTAAATGGGGTGTCTACAAAGGTGGAGGCGACGATGACCCGATCGGGCAAAATGATGCTGGCGGCCCTCTTGCTGTCCGCCACGGCCTTGCCGGCGCTCGCTGATGACAGGGCGCGGCCGGTGCGTATCGCACCGGTGCATTTCGAGGAACGCGAGCAATCGGTAACGATCACGGGCGAGGTCGTCGCGCGGGTGGAAACGGATCTCTCCTTCCGCGTCGGGGGGCGTATTACCGGATGGTTCGTCGATGTCGGCGGCGCGGTCAAGGAAGGTCAGATCCTTGCCCGGCTCGATCCCGAGGAGCAAAAGGCGGACGTGGAGGCGGCCGAGGCTGGGGTGCGCGCAGCCGATGCGCAGCTGAAGCTTGCCCGTGCCAATTTCGACCGCCAGAAATCCCTTCTGAATGACGGCATCAGCACGCGGCGCGATTTCGACGACGCGGAAACAGCCTTGCGCACCGCAGAAAGCGCTCGCGAGGCGGCGATCGCCCAGCGTGATACGGCCAAGGACGTGCTCTCCTATACGGAGCTGAGGGCGCCTGCCGATGGCATCGTCACGGCCCGGCTCGCCGAAACCGGACAGGTGGCGCAGGCGGCGCAGACCATGTTCACCATCGCCGATACAGGCCCGCGTGATGCTGTCTTCGATGTCTACGAATCGTTGTTCTTCGCCCAGCCGTCAAAGGATGGCGTGGTCGTCGCCCTTCTCAGCGACGACAGGGTGCGCACCACGGGCAATGTCCGCGAGGTCTCGCCGACCATCGATGCACAGACCGGCACGGTGCGTGTGAAGATCGCCATGGATAAAACGCCGCCGGAAATGACGCTGGGCGCCTCCGTCGTCGGCATGGGATCGCTCGCACCCCGCCGCGTCGCGGCCGTGCCGTGGCAGGCGCTATCGGGTGTCGATGGCAAACCGGCTCTCTGGATCGTCGACAAGGCGAAGAATACCGTCAGCCTGCGGCCTGTCGAGGTGCTGTCCTTCGAGACCGGTTCCGCGCTGGTGACCGCCGGCGTCGAGGAGGGCGAGACATATGTGGCCGATGGCACGAAGCTGCTGCGCCCTGGCCAGAGCGTGACCGCCATTGAAGGAGCCGCTCAATGAGGATCTCCGTTCCGCTCGCGATGACCATCGCTGCCGCCCTGGCCTTGTCCGCATGCAAGAAGGAAGAAGAGGCTGCAGCCCCGCCAAGGCCCGTTCTGTCCATGATCGTCACCCCGACGGCGTTGCCCGGCACGCGCTTTGCCGGCACGGTGCAGGCAAAGGTGCAGGCAGCGCTCGGTTCACGGGTCGCCGGTCGGCTCGTGTCGCGTTCCGTGCATGTCGGCGATCTCGTGAGGAAAGGCGATGTGCTCGCCGTGCTGGATGCCACGGCCTATGAGCTTGCCGTCCGCTCGGCCCGTGCGGAGCTTTCCAGCGCGGAGGCGACGCTGTCGAGCGCCGTTGCCAGCGAGGACCGGCAGAAGACGCTGCTGCAATCCAATGCCGCTGCCAAGGCCGCTGTCGAAAGCGCCGAGCAGTCGCGCGAGGCGGCCGATGCCGGCCTCATCCGCGCACGCACCGCGCTGCGAAAGGCGGAGGAGCAGCTTTCCTATACTCGCATCGAGGCGGAATTCGACGGCGTGGTCGTCGCGACGGGTGCCGAGGTCGGCCAGACCGTCTCCCCCGGCGAGGCCATCGTTACCGTTGCCCGACCGGACGAGCGCGACGCGGTCGTCGACATCCCCGAGACGGCGGAAACCATCGTGGTCGGCAGCCGCTTCATTGTTTCGCTGCAGATCAACCCTGCCGTCACCGTAGACGGCACGGTCCGCGAAATAGCACCGTCCGCCGATGCCGTGACGCGCACGCGTCGGGTCAAGATCGCGCTTGAGAACCCGCCGGATACCGTGCGGCTCGGTACGACGATAACGGCCGAGCTCAAGGGGCCGAATCTCACGGCGATCATGGTGCCGGAGACGGCGGTGCTTCAGAAGGACGCTGCGCCGCATGTCTGGCTGATCGATGCCGTAAAGGGCGAGGTGCGCCTTGCCGTCATCGAGACGGGGCCTGCCCGTGGCGGCGTCGTACCGGTGGTAAACGGGCTGAAGGACGGTGACCGTGTCGTCACCGCCGGGGTGCACAGTCTCGAAGAAGGCCAGAAAGTGAAGATCCAGGACGGGGCAAGCCTATGAAGAAGTTCAACCTCTCGGACTGGGCGCTCGATCATGCATCGCTCGTCTGGTACTTCATGATCGTCTTTGCGCTGCTCGGCTTCTTCACCTACCAGAATCTCGGCCGCGAAGAGGATCCGTCCTTCGTCATCAAGACCATGACGATCAGTGCCGCCTGGCCGGGTGCTTCCGTGGAGGAGACGACGCGGCAGGTGACCGAACGCATCGAACGCAAGCTGGAGGAGCTGGAATCGCTTGATTTCAGCCGCAGCGTGACGACGCCGGGCCAGACGCTCGTCTTCGTCAACCTGAAGCCGACGACGCGGGCGCGCGACGTGCCCTCCACCTGGCTGACCGTCCGCAACATGATCAACGATATCAGGGGCGACTTCCCGTCGGGTGTCGTCGGCCCCGCCTTCAACGACCGCTTCGGCGACGTCTTCGGCAATATCTACGCCTTCACCGCCGACGGCCTGACGCCGCGGCAGCTGCGCGACTATGTGGAGGAGGCGCGCACACGCATCCTCACAGTGCCGAATGTCGGCAAGGTCGATCTCGTCGGCGCGCAGGACGAAGTGATCTATCTCGAGTTCTCGACCCGCCAGCTTGCGGCGCTCGGCATTTCCACCCAGCAGGTCGTTTCGACCCTTCAGGCGCAGAACGCCATTACGCCTTCCGGTGTGGTGCAGGCCGGCGGCGAGCGCGTCAGCGTGCGTGTCGGCGGGCAGTTCTCCTCCGAAGCCAGCCTTCGAGACGTCAATCTGCGGGTCAACAACCGCTTCTTCCGCCTCAGCGATATTGCCACCATCACCCGTGGCTACCAAGATCCGCCGTCAAGCCTCTTCCGCTTCAACGGCGAGCCGGCGATCGGTCTTGCCATCGGCATGAAGCAGGGCGCGAACCTTCTCGAATTCGGCGCGGCGGTGGAAAGGGAGATCGAGATCCTCTCGCGCGATCTGCCCGTCGGCGTGGATGTGCATCTCGTTTCCGATCAGCCCAAGGTGGTCGAGGAGGCGGTATCCGGTTTCACGCAGGCGCTGTTCGAGGCGGTCGCCATCGTGCTTGTCGTCAGCTTTGTCAGCCTTGGTATCCGCGCCGGCCTCGTCGTCGCGCTCTCCATTCCGCTGACGCTCGCCATCACTTTCGTGTTCATGTATTACGATGGCATATCCCTGCAGCGCGTCTCGCTGGGCGCCTTGATCATCGCGCTCGGCCTTCTCGTCGACGACGCCATGATCGCCGTCGAGATGATGGTGGCACGACTGGAAGCGGGCGATTCTCTGCGCAAGGCGGCGACCTACGTCTATACTTCAACCGCCTTTCCCATGCTGACCGGCACGCTGGTGACGGTGGCGGGCTTCATCCCGATCGGCCTCAACAGCAGTGCCGCTGGCGAATTCACGTTCAGTCTCTTCGTGGTCATCGCGATCTCGCTTGTCGTGTCCTGGGTGGTTGCGGTCATCTTCACGCCGCTGCTCGGTGTCACGATCCTGCCGAAGAGCATGAAGAAACACCACGAGCAGAAAGGCTGGTTCGGCCGCATCTTCGCACGCATCCTCGACGTCTGCATGCGCTGGAAGTGGACGACGATCGTCGCGACCGTGCTCATCTTCCTCGTGTCCGTTTTCGCCATGCGCTTCGTGCCGGAGCAGTTCTTCCCGTCCTCCGACCGTCCGGAGCTCGTGGTCGACTGGGCGCTGCCGCAGAATGCCTCGATTGCCGAGACCAATGCGCAGATCGCCAAGTTCGAAGAAGAGAAGCTGAAGGGCAATCCGGATATCGAACGCTGGTCGTCCTATGTCGGGGAAGGGGCGGTGCGTTTCCTCCTGTCCTTCGACGTGCAACCGCCGTCGCCGGCCTTCGGCCAGACGATCATCGTCAGCAAGGATCTCGAGGCGCGCGATCGCCTGAAGGCCGACCTTCAGAAATATTTGCGTGAAACCTTTGTCGGTACGGATGCGCTGGTCAAGCTGCTCGATATCGGCCCGCCGGTCGGCCGGCCGATCCAGTATCGTATCAGCGGCCCCGACATTCAGGAGGTGCGCAGCCGGGCGCTGGCTTTCGGTGAACTGCTTGGCGGAAACAGCCGTCTTGGCGATATCGTCTACGACTGGAACGAACCGGCGCGCGTGGTGAAGGTCGATGTCCTTCAGGACAAGGCCCGCCAGCTCGGTGTAACCTCGCAGGATATCGCCTCGGCGCTGAACGGCGTCACCGGCGGTACCACCGTCACCCAGATCCGCGACGACGTCTATCTGATCGACGTCATCGGCCGGGCGAAGGCGGCGGAGCGCGAATCCATCGAGACCCTGCGCCAGCTCCAGCTGCCGACGGCAAACGGCACCTCCGTACCGCTCGCCGCCGTCGCGAACTTCCGCTACGAGATGGAGCAGCCCGTCGTCTGGCGCCGTTCGCGCCAGCCGACGATCACGGTCAAGGCGAGCATTACGGGCGGCGTACAGCCGGCGACGATCGTCTCGGAGATGGACAAGCAGGTCGCGGGCTTCCGCGAGGCCCTGCCGTCGGGCTATCAGATTGCCGTCGGCGGTTCCGTGGAGGAAAGCGCCAACAGCCAGGCGCCGATCGTGGCGGTTGTTCCGCTGATGCTGTTTGCCATGGCGACGATCCTGATGCTGCAGCTGCAGAGCTTCTCACGGCTCTTCCTCGTCTTCGCCGTTGCGCCGCTCGCGCTGATCGGGGTCGTCATCGCGCTGCTCGGCAGCGGCGCGCCGCTCGGTTTCGTGGCGATCCTCGGTGTGCTGGCCCTGATCGGCATCCTCATACGAAACTCCGTGATTCTCGTGGTGCAGATAGAGGATCTGAGGCGTGAGGGCATGCAGGCCTGGGACGCGGTGCGTGAGGCGACGGAACACCGCATGCGGCCGATCATGCTGACGGCGGCGGCCGCGAGCCTTGCGCTCATTCCCATCTCCCGCGAAGTGTTCTGGGGACCGATGGCCTTTGCCATGATGGGCGGCATCATCGTCGGTACGGTGCTGACGCTGCTCTTCCTGCCGGCCCTCTACATCGCATGGTTCCGCATCCGGCCGGGAGAGACGGAAAAGGTGGCGCCTGACACGATCGAGGCGGTATAGGCCCTCTCAATTTCGCCCATATCCCTCGACAGGGTCGAGCAAGGTACGGCTTGGAAAAGGGGCTGTGCCCGGGCTTTGCTGATTCCCTTCGGCAAGCCTGCGGCCAGCTTTCTGGCCTTTGTATCGCGTGGGGCGGTTGCGTTCTTTTTGTCGCACCTCCCATGAAAAAGCCGGTGGAAAAAGTTGATTTCGAACGCAAATGGGCAAGGCTGCTTTTCAGGCCGTAACGAATGTGCAAGGGATTTGCTCCATGGTGTCGGCGGGGGCCGCATGGATGTGTCTGAGTGGGACAAGGTTTGGTCATGGGACTTGACGAAACGTCTGAACTGCATGTCTATGCCGATCCGTCGTGGCGAGCGGCCGGCTCTTGCCTCGTGTCTATGAAGGCGCGGTCAACAGGAAATGCAGTGTGATGATCGGAATTGAAGACGTGAGCGGGCCGCGCAAAGGGTTGAGTGTTTTTGCGCGTATCCTCATGGCCGGTGCGGCCTTGACACTTTCGGGTTGCGTGGTCCCGAACGACGGACCGCTGACCCAAGAGGTGCTGTCCGCCGGCGCTGGCGGCAAAGCCTACGAAATTCCCCAGACGAAGCTTGTCTTCGACGTCGTCAGCATCGACCAGCGCGTGGCCAACAGCGTCAGCGCGGGTACGCGCCAGGGGTTTGCCAGCACCTTCGGCCTGGGCGGTGGTGGCAGCACGCCGGTTATCGGCGTTGGCGACCGTCTGGAAGTCACGATCTTCGAAGCCGGTCCGGATGGGCTGTTCTCGACGTCCGAGCGCAAATCGACGAGCATTCCCGTCGTTGTGCAGCCGGACGGTCACGGCCAGATCCCCTATGTCGGTTCTGTCCGCTTCGCCGGCATGACCATCGATTCCGCCCGCTCGACAATCGTCGATGCGCTGAAGGCCAAGGCTGTCGAGCCCGACGTGATCGTGGCGATGGCAGACAATGCCTCGCGCACGGTCTCCGTACAGGGCGCCGTGAACAGGGCCAGCATCGTGCCGCTCGGGCTCAACGGTCTGCATCTCAGCGAGGTGCTGGCCATGGCGGGTGGTGCGTCCAAGCCGCCGTATGATACCTATGTCAGCCTGAAGCGTGGCGGTCGCTCGCGCTCGGTGCTGCTGCAGACGATCATCGACAATCCGAGGGATGACATCTACGTCAAGCCTGATGATCAGATTTTCGTCAGCTTCGATCCGCAAACCTTCTCGGCGCTCGGCCAGACGGAAAAGAGCGGGAAGATTCCCTTCAATGCCGCAAAGCTCAGCCTTGTCGAGGCCGCAGCGCTTGCTGGCGGTGGCAATGTCGCAACGGCCGATCCCAAGGGTTATTTCGTCTTCCGTTATGAAGACGAAAGCGTTTATCGCAGCGTCGTCGGCGACGATCGCTTCCGTGATCTGATTTCCCGCGGCATGGCTCCGGACGGAGAGGGACGTTATCCGATCGTCTATCGCCTCGATCTGGGAGCGACGCAAAGCTATATGGTTGCGCAGAACTTCCCGGTGCGGAACAAGGACGTGATTTATCTGTCGCGCCATGTGGCTACAGACCTGGCAAAGTTCCTGAGCATCATTTCCAGCGGATCCAGCGCGGCTTACAATATCACGCGTACTGCCAGAACGTTCTGATGGCGTTTTGAGCGGATCGGCCGCAGTGCCTGAGCGCGCTGCGGAGCCTCTGGCGGCGATCCGCCTGATCGATGGGAAGCTGGATGGCCGGTCGGGCACGCAAAATCTATGCGCTTCTTTCGCATGGCCTCTGGCAGCAGCGGCAGGATATCGAACGGCTGCTCGATGCGGATATCGTTGCCTGGCCTTTCGTTCTTCCAAACAGGATCGACGGCTTTATCGGCTGGGGTCGGCGTCCGTCGGGCTTGCGCGCCGTGCGGCTTGCTAAACGGTTCGGCAAGGAGGCCCTTTCGCTCGAGGACGGCTTTCTGCATGGCTTTGCTCCAGGGCAGGGGGAGCCAAGCCAATCCTATGTGATCGACCGGCGGGGCATCTACTTCGACGCGCGCCATCCGAACGATCTCGGCAGTCTCCTGGCGCAGCCGCAAACCGATCCTGAGGCGCTCGAGCGTGCGCGCCGGCTGATGGTCCTGTTGAGGCAGGAGCGCCTGTCCAAATACAATAACAGCCCGCTGCTCGCCCCGGCAGCTGCCGGCGTACCGCAGGACCGCCCCTTCGTTCTCCTTGTCGATCAGGTTGCCGGCGATGCTTCCATTGCGGGAGCCGGTGCGAGCGCCGAGCGTTTCCAGGCGATGCTGGAACACGCCGCGGCATGCAATCCGGGCAAGACACTTGTCGTGCGCACGCATCCCGCAGCCGGCGAGAGAAGCCTTCTGCGACAGGCTGCAACGGCGCTCGGCCTTGCGATCGTCGTGCCGGAGCGCATGAATCCCTGGCCGCTGCTGGAAGAGGCCGACAGCGTCTACACGGTGTCGAGCCAGCTCGGCTTCGAAGCGCTTATGGCCGGCAGGCCGGTTCATTGTTTCGGTTCGACCTACTATTCCGGCCGAGGATTGACGACCGACCACGGTGAGATGGGGACGGCCAAGCCGCTGGCCTCCCTGGAGCAGGTCTTTCATGCGACCTTCTTCGAATACGCGCGCTATCTGGATCTCCATACGCGACAGGTCTGCACCGCGGAGCACGCGGTGGAACAGGCGATCGCCGTTCGCAATCAACGCTGCCGTCTCGAGCGCAAGATATTCACGGTCGGGTTCTCGCCGTGGAAGCGCCGTGCCATGACGCCGTTCCTCAAGGGCATGGCGGGTGATCCTGTTCATATGCGCAGCATGGACGCCGCCGTTCCGGCCGCGCAGGCGGCGGGCGGCACCGTGGCTGTGTGGGGCAGTGACAGGTTGCTACCTGTTTCCGTGCCCGCCATTCGTCTCGAAGATGGCTTCGTCCGCTCGAAAGGCCTCGGCGTGGCACTGACGCTGCCCTCTTCCATCGCTGTCGATGACGAACATGTCTACTACGATGCGCGGGGTGTGAGCCGGCTTGAAACCATCATCGCGCAAGGGGAGTTCGACGAACCCCTGCGAGCGCGGGCGCGGAGCCTCGCTGGACTGCTGATCCAGCGCGGTGTCTCGAAATACAATCTCGGCACGACCGCCGACCTGCCTGTCGTGGCGGAGGGGCGTGTGAAAATCCTCGTTCCTGGCCAGGTGGAGAAGGACGCCTCCATCCGCTATGGTTCACCGCAGGTCCATTCCAATGCCCAGCTCGTCACGGCGGTGCGGCGGCTCTATCCAGACGCCTTCGTTGTCTACAAGCCGCATCCGGATGTGGTCTCCGGCGTGCGGGATGGCGGCGAGGAGCCGCGTGATGCCGACAGCATCGTGCGAAGCGGTGACATCCTTCACTGGATTGCCTGGGCGGACCGAGTGGAGACGATGACCTCGCTTACAGGTTTCGAGGCGCTTCTGCGGGGCAAGGCGGTCGGTGTGCATGGCATGCCGTTTTATGCCGGATGGGGCCTCACCGACGACCGTATGGCCATGCCGCGCCGCACGCGCCGAATCGATCTCGATATGCTGGTCGCTGCGAGTCTGATTCTGTATCCGTTTTATGTTCATCCGCTGAGTGGCCTGCCTTGCCGGCCGGAAGATCTCGTCGAGGAAATTTCCAACGGCGCCATGAAAAAGTCCGGTCCGCTCGCGATGCTTTTTTTAGGTGCAGCGCAGCAGATTAATCGTTTGGCAGTACTGTTGCGCGACTCGAAGTTGCGTTAATGTGCCCACCGGCAAGCGAGTGGGGAATGCGTCCGGATCAGGCTAGAGCCGAGGAGCAGTTCGCTTGTTCACGCTGCACATGGGATTTTCGGGGAAGGGTGGCGGATGCAGTTGCTAAAAAGACGGGTTTGTGCGATGACGAGTGCCTTCAGCACTATTCCGAGTTGAGTCAGCCTGTCATGACTGAACAGCATGATCAAGATTTGAAGGCGGACCGCTCCGAGTCCGATCACGCTTCTCTGCGTGGTTCGCGCCTGATCAATCTTTCGCTCCGCCGCAAGCTTTCCAAGCGTTTCCCCTCCAAGAGCGCGCAGCGCGTTCTTTTGTTGCAGGGACCGGTCGGCCCATTCTTCCGCAAGGTACAGGCTCTTCTCAACCAGAATGGTTTCGAGGCCTGGCGGGTCTGCTTCAATGCGGGAGACCGGCTTTTTGCCCGTGGTAGCCAGAACCTTCATTTTTCAGGTACGGCAGAGGCTTGGCGCGATTGGTTCACAGAGATCGTCGGTGAACACGGCTTCGATTATGTGGTGCTTTTCGGCTGCGAGCGAGAAGTCCACAGGATCGCAATGGAGCAGTGTGCGGCGGTTGGCGTTCCCGTCCTCTGTCTGGAAGAGGGCTATATTCGTCCCGGTTTCGTGACGATGGAGCTCGGCGGTAACAACTGGCGCTCCCCGGTCATGGGCAAGCTGCCGGCGGAGGACGATGCCGAATCGAAATTGGAGCGCCCGAAGGGCGCGAGCTATCCCTCCTCCTTCGGGGCGATGGCGACATATGCCTATACCTATTTTGCCGTTCGCGGCGTGTTTTCCAGGCCGAGCGAACGCAAGCTTTTCCACAAGCCCAAACGCTCGTTCGTGCGGGAAATGTTCTATTGGATCAAGAACTACTACCGCAAGTTCAGCAATCTCGGCCGTAACTATCGCAGCATGGAGCGATTGCTCGAACATCACGACAAGCGGTACTATCTGGTGCCGTTGCAGGTGCATGACGACGGCCAGCTTGGCGCGGCCGCGGGCGGTTGGAGCAACCAGAAGCTCGTTCTGAAGTCGATCGTGTCCTTCGCGCGAAACGCGCCGGCGACATCTCAGCTCGTGTTCAAGATCCACCCGATGGAGCGGGGTCACAGCCAGGACAGCCAGTTCATCCGTCAGGTGAGCGTCCTGAACAATGTGGCGGACCGGGTTCATATCCTGGACGGCGGTTCGCTGGGACTTTTGACGCGCCATTCCGCGGGTATGGTAACGATCAACAGCACATCCGGTCTGTCGGCCTTGCAGCATGGTGTTCCGCTTGCCGTGTTGGGACAGGCATTCTACCGCCATCCAACCCTTGCCCATTGTGTGAACAAAGGCATCGAGCTTGACCAGTTCTGGTCGTCAGGCCATGTGGCGCCTGCGAACCTGCGGCGCGAATATCTGAACTGGATCAACCGCAAATGCCTGCAGCCGGGCGACTTTTACGCTTATGAGGGCATGGAAGTGGCCGCGAATTCGCTTCTGGCGAAGCTTCGCGCCATCGATGAAGCCTCTGGCTCGGTGCGGCCGCTGCGCCTGTCGGTGGATTATGCGCCCGAGCGTTTGCGCTCTGTCGGTGGAACGCCGACCTGATTTCCTAAAATATGCGGGATAGATCGGCTGTTAGGCCGATCTGCGTTGCGCTGCCGATGAGGAGCGCAGGATTTCTTCATGCACCTGAATGGCTTCTTCTATGTCGTTGAAGAAGGTCAGCTTGCCGTTGTTCATCACCCCGCCGATATCACAAAACGAGCGGAGCAGGCCTGCCGAGTGCGAGACGAGCAGAAGCGAGGCGTTTTCCCGCCGCTGCTCGAAGACTTCCTTGCATTTCTTCTTGAAAATGGAATCCCCGACCGCGATGACCTCGTCGATCAGGTAATATTCGAACTCGATCGCCATGCAGATGCCAAACGCGAGGCGCGCTCTCATGCCGGCGGAATAAGTCCTGACCGGCATGTCCAGATACGGGCCGAGTTCGGAGAATTCAGTGACGAAGTCGAGCACCTTGTTGCGCGGCTTGCCGTAGATGTCGGCAATAAAGCGGGTGTTTTGGGCGCCCGTAAGCTTGCCGTGCACGCCACCATTGAATCCGAGCGGCCAGGAAATCTTGCCATCACGCAGAATGCGCCCTGAGTCCGGCATTTCGCTGCCGGAGATCATGCTCATCAGCGTGGATTTTCCAGCACCGTTCCTGCCGAGGATGCCGATATTGATGCCGGGAGGGAAGGTCGCGGTGAAGTTTTCAAGAATGATTTTCTTGCCCCCGCCGGGGCGAGGATAGGCTTTGCTGACATTATCGAAAATGATCATGAGGCGACGATCTTTCGGCGGAAGATGCGTTCGATGCTCAGGGCAGCCGCAAGCAGGCCTGTCGAAACACCCAGCAGGTACGACTTGCTGAGCAGGGCATTGTAATCAAGATAGGTCGAGGTGCGGAACCATTCAACGCAATGCAGAAATGGATTCCACCAGAGAATGGCCTGAAAATCCGGCGGCAACTGGGTTGGAACGAAGAAGACCCCGGACGCCAGCATTAGCGGCATGCTGAGCATGTTGATGAAGGTGTCATAGCGCGGAATAAGCGCGCTGATCATTGCGTTAAATGCCGCAAAGGAAAGTGCGAAGTACAGGATCGCCAGCAAGCATTCCGCAAAATCCGCGGGATAGACGATGACAGAGCGATCCATCATGAGCGAAAGTCCGCCCATGAACAGCCAGCAGATGATCAGCCAGATCGTCGATTCCGTAAGGAAAGTGGCGATGATGGTGTCCAGCGGACGAACCAGCGGATAAGTCAGCATCGGCTGGTTGCTGATGATGGCGCGTTCGGTCTTGCGCGCGATGCCGCGCGTCATGCGGAAACCGAAGATACCGGTCAGAACGAAGAGGAGAGCACTGTCCCCGAAGGGTATGCTCGCATCCATCGAAGCGTGAACGAGAAGGTACACGCCGACATAGGCGGCCGGCTCGATCAGAACCCAGACGAACCCCATGCGGCTTTCGCCGAAACGCGTCACCGCGCTTCTCACCACGAGCGCGGCGATGACCCGCATGTTCTCGCTGAGAGCGTAGGTGAAATTCTTCTCGGTTAGCACCTTTGTCATACCGCCCGGTTTCTTTGCGCCGTCAGATCGCATGATCCTTGACGGAGCGGAATACGAAGTAGCCGATGACCCAAAGGCTGATCGACGCCAGGAAGACGATAGCCGTATTCAGCAGGCTGAAGGGATAAAGGGCGACCTCCGGCTCGCGCGGCGGGACATACACGGCAAAATACCGCTCCTGCTTCTGGGCTTCCTGCATTGCCGTTTCCAGCGCTGCCAGAGATGCCGTATAGGCCTTCACCGCAAATTCCTGTTCAACGCCAAGCTCGGAGAAGCGGCTGATCATCTGCGGTAGGGCGCTCGATGTGTCGACGCCGCTGCGCGTCGTCTTGTTGTTGCTCGGCTGCTCGGTGTCACCGGTCAGTCGCTGTCTCTGCTCGATCAATTGCGCTTCGAGCGCGCTGATCTTCCGTTCGATCACGCGTGCGGACGGGGCATCGCTGCTGATGGAATCGACGAGTGCCTTGTAGCGCGTACGAAGGCTTGCCAGCTCCTGTTCGAGCGAACTGATGATCGACGCTTCCATATTGGCGACCGTCGAGGGATCGACAGCCTGCTCTGTGATTTGCAGTTCCGTCATCTGCTTGCGAATGTTGCGCAGACGTTCCTCGGAACGCGCCACCTGCTGGTTGGCGACATCAACAACCTGTCGGCGCGTCTTGTCCGAGAGGGTATTCACGAGATGCTCGGAAACAGACAGGATGGACTGGGAGACCTGCGTCGCGTCGCTCGGCGAGAACGCGAAGACGCGCATCGTCACGTTCCCGGTGGTCGAATTGAAGCTGACATTGACCATGTCGCGCCAATAATCGCGGAACTCGTCCAGCGAGCGGGTATCATTTTCACGATAGAGAAAATCGATATCCGGCCGGGAATAGACCGTCCGGACATCGACGCCGGTCTGTTCGCGGATGTCGGGCAGAATCTGGGCGGAATGGATATAGTCCGCGACGATATAGGAATCGCCGGACTGCGAACCGCCTCCGACAAGCGCGGGCAATCCGAGCGCGCTGAGTGATGCCTGGTTGGCACCGCGAACCGCGAACTGCGTCTCGACGACATATTGCGGGCTGGCGATGAAGGCGAAGTAGAGCGCCGTCAGGATTGTCGGGATAGCCACCACGAGGCCGAAGGATATCGGCGTCCAAGGAAGTTCTCTCTTCCGCTTCGGCATCTCCGGCAGCGTCAGGATGTTCTTGACGATATCGGTTGTCTTGCGGTCACGCAGACCCAAGTCTTCTTCGTCATCGCCATCCGGCTCAGGCATGCGCCTGGCGGTCGATCTCTTGAGGGCGACGACCTTCTTGTCTTCTGCACGCTGTCTGGCGCGCTGCTTGGCGATATCAAGCAGGCTGCTGGCTCCGGTGGCGACGTGGGGCTGGGCTTCCGCCTGTACGGGCGTTTTCTCTTCTTTCACGTCGGACCACTCTTTCCCAAAGAAAACTGGTTTGTCGCCTAAATGCTTGTCGGCGGCAGATTATTCGAAATAACCTTTACAGACAACAAAAATGCCGCCTGGAATTCTGTGCAACAGCCTTCCAGCGACGAATTCCCGCAGTTTCGAGCCCTCGCTGTAGGCGCTTTCTCGCCGACCAATCGGGTTATTTTGTGGCCCCGGCAGCCGTTGCGCTCCAACCAGCGCCCGAAGCGATGAAGTTCGGATTGGCGAAATCGCTGTCGTGGCGTTGCCGACGCTTGCCGTAGACGAGGGGCCGGCCGTCGAGTGTGCGGGTTTCCCCGCCTGCCGCCCGTAGCACCGCGTCGCCGGCGGCGGTGTCCCATTCCATTGTACGGCTGAAGCGGGGATAGACATCGGCAAGGCCCTCGGCGACGAGGCAGAATTTCAGCGACGAGCCGATCGCAGTGCAGGCGTCGATACCGTGATCGTCGAGAAAGCGCGCGGTCTCCGGCGTATCGTGAGAGCGGCTGGCGACGGCGGTTAGCGCCGCGCCGCGGCCGCGGCAGCCGATATCCTGTCGGCCGGCGATGGTGCGCTCATCTGGTGCCACGGTGAAGCGTTCGGCGCGCTTGTCGACGGCGATGAAGCCGGCTGCGAGGGCAGGGGCATAGACGATGCCGGCGATCGGTACGCCGTCCCGAACAAGGGCGATGTTGACGGTGAATTCGTTGCGGCCGGCGACGAATTCCTTTGTCCCGTCGAGCGGATCGACGAGGAAGAACAGGTCACCGGAAATGTCGGGTATCCGACCGGCTGCGACGGCTTCCTCGGCAACGACGGGGATTTTGGGGAAATGTCGGGCGAGTGCCTCGAGAATCACGCGCTCGGCTTCCTCGTCAGCTTCGGTGACCGGTGAGCTGTCGGGCTTGTAGTGCACGTCCGTGCCGGCCTTGTGAACAGCCATGATGGCGCGGCCTGCGGCGAGCGCTGCGATCTCCATGACGCCTTTCAGCTCTGGTATCTCTGCCTGCATGGTCTCCGGCCTTTCTGTCCCAAGGCTTAGACGCGGACCGGTCGGAAAGCAAATGCCGCGTGTGGAAACAGTGCGATGCGCGTGGTCCGGTCTTGCCGTTTGTGCTGCATATGCGAATGTGGCGTGACTGATCCGGGATTTTTCATGCGTTACTCAGCCCTTTCGATTCTCAAGCAAGCCTTTGCCGGAAACCTCGGCTGGAAACCCGCCTGGCGGGAGCCGCAGCCGAAATCCCATTACGACGTGATTATCGTCGGCGGCGGCGGACATGGCCTGGCGACCGCTTATTATCTTGCCAAGGAGTTCGGCATCCGCAACGTCGCGGTCATCGAGAAGGGCTATCTGGGCTCTGGCAACGTCGGCCGCAACACGACGATCGTACGCTCGAACTACATGCTGCCCGGCAACGAACCGTTCTACGAGTTTTCGCTGAAGCTCTGGGAGGGGCTGGAGCAGGATCTCAATTACAATGTGATGCTCTCGCAGCGTGGCATCATCAGTCTCTTCCACAATGACGGCCAGCGCGATCACTATATCCGCCGCGGCAATGCCATGATGATGGAGGGCGTCGCGGCGGAGCTTCTCGACCGCGAGACGCTGAAGAAGATGCTGCCCTTCCTGAATTTCGACCACGGGCGCTTCCCGATCATCGGCGGCCTTTTGCAACGGCGGGCGGGAACGGCGCGACACGATGCGGTCGCCTGGGGTTTTGCACGCGGGGCCGACCGGCTCGGGGTCGATCTCATCCAGAACTGCGAAGTCACCGGCATCCGCCGCGAGAACGGCGTGGTCACGGGTGTCGAGACGACGAAGGGGTTCATCGGCTGCAACAAGCTGGCGCTGGCGGCGGCGGGCAACTCGTCGCGCGTCGGCGAGATGGCGGGGCTGAAGCTGCCGCTGGAAAGCCATGTGCTGCAGGCTTTCGTGACGGAGGGGCTAAAACCCTGCATCGATCACGTCATCACCTATGGTGCAGGACATTTCTATATCTCGCAGTCGGACAAGGGCGGGCTGGTCTTCGGCGCGGAGATCGACGGTTATTCCTCCTATGCGCAGCGCGGCAACCTCGCGACGGCCGAGCATGTGATGGAGGAGGGGGTGACGATGATCCCCGGTCTTTCGCGCGTGCGTGTGCTGCGCAGCTGGGGCGGGGTCATGGACATGTCGATGGATGGCTCGCCGATCATCGACCGGACGTCCATTGAAAATCTCTATCTCAATTGCGGCTGGTGCTACGGCGGCTTCAAGGCGACGCCGGCCTCCGGATTCTGTTTCGCGCATCTCCTGGCCAAGGGCGAAAGCCACCATGTGGCGCGCGCGCTGCGGCTCGATCGCTTCGAGCGCGGCTTCCCCATCGACGAGGCGGGTGCCGGCACCCAGCCCAACCTGCATTGAGCTGAACCATGGCAAGCCTGATTTCCTGCCCGCATTGCGGCACGCGACCCAAGGAAGAGTTTTTGATCCGCGGCGATGCCACGCCCGTTCGCCCGGCGCCGATGGCGGCCGAGGAGGCGTGGCACGATTATGCGCACCTGCGCGCCAATCCGCGCGGCCGCATTCGCGAACACTGGCAGCATGTCGCCGGCTGCCGGCGCTGGCTGGTGGTGGAGCGGGACAATTTCACCCACGAGGTGTTCGGCGTCACCGATGCGGCCAAGGCCGGGGAGGGCGCACGATGACCGCCTATCGTCTGGCCTCAGGCGGTCTCGTCGATCGCAGCCATGCCGTCCGCTTCTCCTTCGACGGCAAGAGCCTCACGGGCCATGCCGGCGATACGCTGGCGTCGGCCTTGCTTGCCAATGACACGCTGCTCGTTGCCCGCAGCTTCAAATATCATCGCCCGCGCGGTGTCGTGACCGCAGGCCCCTCCGAGCCGAACGGGCTGGTGACGGTTGGCAGCGGCGCGCGGCGCGATCCCAATACCAAGGCGACGGTTGCCGAACTCTATGACGGCCTGGAGGCCCGCAGCCAGAACCGCTGGCCGAGCCTTGCCTATGACGTCGGTGCCGTGAACAATCTGATGTCGCGGTTCCTTTCGGCCGGGTTCTACTACAAGACCTTCATGTGGCCGGCCGCCTTCTGGGAAAAGGTCTATGAACCGCTGATCCGCCGCGCCGCCGGCCTTGGCCGTACCGACCTGCCGCGTGATCCCGACAGCTACGAAAAAAGCTGGGCGTATTGCGACCTGCTCGTCGTAGGCTCCGGTCCGACGGGTCTGTCCGCAGCACTCGTTGCTGCCCGCTCGGGCCTGCGTGTCATCCTTGCCGAGCAGGATTTCGTTCTCGGCGGCGCGCTGCTCTCGGAGACGACGCCCATCGGCGGTGAGCCAACCTATGTCTTCGCCCGCCGCGTGGTCGAGGAATTGCAGAACAGCCCCAATGTCACGCTCCTGCCGCGCACCACGGTGTTCGGCTGGTACGACGACAATGTTTTCGGCGCAGTCGAGCGGGTCCAGAAAGATGTCGCCGTCGTCGATGCTGCAAAGCCCGTCGAGCGGATGTGGCGCATCGTGGCGAAACACGCGATCCTTGCGACCGGTGCGGAGGAGCGGCCTTTGGTGTTCGGCGGCAATGACCGGCCGGGTATCCTGACGGCGAGCGCAGTCAGCACCTATGCCAACCGATTCGGTGTCGCGGCCGGCAAGTCGGTCATCGTTTTCACCAATGGTGCGTCCGGTTATCGCACGGCGCGCGATCTGGCGGCGCAGGGCGTCGAGATCGCGGCGCTGATCGACAGCCGCATGGCATCCGGGGATGTTGCGCCCACCGGTGTTCGCCTGCTGCACGGCAGCTCGATCGTCGATACGAAGGGCCGCTACCGCGTGCGCGCCGTCGTCGCCGATCGTGGCGGTTTCGAAGAGCTGATCGCCTGTGATGCGGTCGCCATGTCGGGCGGCTGGAGCCCGGTCATCCATCTCGCCTGCCAGCGCGGCGGCAAGCCGGTGTGGTCAGAGGCGCTTCAGGCGTTCATGGCGCCCGATGTCGGCGCGGGGCTTGTCATGGCGGGGGCTGCGGCGGGGCACTATCGCCTCTCGGAATGTTTTGACGATGGCGCGCGCAAGGCTTCGGCCATTGTGGAAGCGCTTGGCCGGCCGGCGGCCGGTCTCGAGCGGACCGCAATCGGCGAGGAAGCCGATCCGTCCTTCACGGCGCTCTGGCATGTGCCGGGTGCGAAATCCAAGGCCTTCGTCGATTTCCAGAACGACGTGCACACCAAGGATCTGGGCCTTGCCGTGCGCGAGGGTTTTGGCCATGTCGAGCACGCCAAGCGCTACACGACGGGCGGCATGGCGACGGACCAGGGCAAGCTCGGCAATATCAACGCCATCGGCATTCTCGCCGGCATGCGCGGGGTGAGCCCCGCGGACGTGGGCACCACAACATTCCGGCCGTTCTACACGCCGGTTTCCTTCGGGGCACTCGCCGGCACCTCAATCGGGGAACACGCCATGCCCACCCGCCGCTCGCCGCTGCATGGCTGGGCGGCGCGCAACGGCGCGGTCTTCATCGATGCCGGGCTGTGGTATCGCTCCTCCTGGTTCCCGAAGGCCGGTGAGAAGACCTGGCGCGAGAGCGTCGATCGGGAAGTGCGCAACGTGCGCGAAAACGCCGGCCTCTGCGATGTATCGACGCTCGGCAAGATCGAGGTGTTCGGGCCGGATGCGGCGGAATTCCTCAACCGGCTCTACTGCAACCCCGTGCTGAAACTGCCCGTCGGCAAGGCCCGCTACGGGTTGATGCTGCGCGAGGACGGCATGGTCTATGACGACGGCACCGTGAGCCGGCTTGGCGACCAGCATTTCCTCGTCACCACGACGACGGCGATGGCCGGCGGCGTGCTCTCGCATATGGAATTTGCCGCGCAGGTGCTCTGGCCGGACTTGCGCGTGCGCTTCCTTTCCGTCTCCGACCAATGGGCGCAGATGTCGATCGCCGGGCCTAAGGCGCGCACGATCCTGCAGGCCGTGGTGGAGGACGATATTTCTGGCGCGGCCTTCCCGTTCCTGGCGGCGCGCGAGGTGCGGCTGAAGGGCAACCTCAAGGCTCGATTGTTCCGCATCTCGTTTTCGGGCGAGCTTGCCTATGAACTGGCCGTGCCGGCGGGACATGGCGAGGCGGTGGCCGATGCGCTCATGCGGGCCGGCGCGACGCACGGCATCTGCGCCTATGGCGTGGAGACGCTGAACGTGCTGCGCCTCGAAAAGGGCCATGTCACCCATGCCGAACTCGACGGCCGCGTGACGCCTGATGATGCCGGCCTCGGCCGCATGATGGGCTCGGGCAAACCCGATTTCATTGGCAAGCGCCTCTCAACCCGCTTCGGCCTGACGGCGGCGGACCGGATGCACCTGGTCGGCCTCAAGTCTATGGAAGTCGAAAAGGATATGCGGGCCGGCGCGCACTTGCTGAAGGATGGCGCGAAGCCCTCGACGATCAACGATCAGGGCTGGGTCAGCTCCACCTGTTTCTCGCCGACGCTCGGCGGTCACATTGCGCTCGCCTTCCTGAAATCCGGCCGTGAACGCTACGGCGAGAAGATCGTGGTCTGGGATCAGTTGCGTGGCGTGGAGACCTTCGCCGAGGTCTGCGATCCCGTTTTCGTCGATCCCGAAAACACCAAGCTGATGGCGTGAGGTAGAGGCGATGGCTTACGAGTATCAGGCGGTGCATGCGCTGGACGGGACGATTGGCGCAATTGCCGAGCAGCGAACGAATCACCTTTCCGTTCATCGCATGACGGCCGTTGCCATGGTGCTTGCTGCCCCCGGCCAGACGGCTGAGGCCGCCGGCATTCTGGTGTCTAACGGCGAGTTCGAGGCGCGCTTCTCCGGCCCCGGCGAGTGGCTCGTCCTGTCGGAGGTGCATGCGCCGGAAACGCTTGCCGCGGAGCTGTCCGTCCGGCTCGGCGATTTCGCCTTCGTCGTTGATCAGAGCCATGGCCGTGTCGTGCTGACCTTGTCGGGGCGGGATGCCGCCCGCATTCTGGCAAACGGTATCGCGGTCGATCTGCATGCCGATGCCTTCCCGATCGGACGCGCGGCGAATGTGTTGTGCAGCCACCTTTCGGTCAACCTCGCCCGCACTGGTAACGAGAGTTTCGACCTCGTGGTGATGCGCAGCTTCGCCGAGGCGCTGGTCGATGATCTCAAGGTGATGGCGCGCAGCCACGACCTGTCGGTGGATTTCGCGACGCGCTGACGGTGCTCTGCGCGCCGCTGCCCGACATTCAAAATCGACAAAGCGACATGAGGTTTCGCACCACGGGCTTGTGAGGCCTCCGGGGGACAAAATAGGCTGCGCTTCGTCTGCAGCACGAAGTTCCCTTCAACCCGCCAAGCCGGAGTTTTTCATGAAGAGCCATGCAAGGGTCGTCGTCATCGGGGGCGGCGTCGTCGGCTGTTCCGTCCTGTATCACCTCACCAAGTTCGGCTGGACCGATGTCGTGCTCGTCGAGCGCTCGGAGCTGACCTCCGGCTCGACCTGGCATGCTGCCGGCGGCATGCACACGATCAACGGCGATCCCAACGTCGCCAAGCTGCAGAAATACACGGTGGAGCTCTACAAGGAGATCCAGGATTATTCCGGGCAGGATATCGGCCTGCACATGACCTCAGGCATGATGCTGGCCTCGACCAAGGACCGGTTCGACTGGATGAAGTCGATCCTCGCCAAGGGCCGTTACATGGGGCTCGACGCGCATCTTCTGACGCCGAAGGAAGCGCATGACCTGATGCCGCTTCTCGATCCCGACCAGTTTGTCGGCGCGGTGTTCGATCCCGTCGAGGGCCATCTCGATCCCTACGGCACGACCCATGCCTATGCGAAATCGGCCAAGAAGAACGGCGCCGACATCTATCTGCACACCAAGGTGGAAGACCTCGTGCAGCGCGAGGACGGCAGCTGGCGCGTCATCACCAACAAGGGCGAGATCATCGCCGAGCATGTCGTCAACTGCGGCGGCCTGTGGGCGCGCGAGGTCGGCCGCATGGTCGGTCTCGAACTGCCGGTCCTTGCCATGGAGCACATGTATCTCATCACCGAGGACATGCCGGAGGTGACCGAGTTCAACCAGACGCGCGGCAAGGAGCTGATGCACTGCGTCGACTTCGACGGGGAAATCTATCTCCGCCAGGAGCGCAACGGCATGCTGATGGGCACCTATGAAAAGGCCTGCCGCCCCTGGTCGCCGCTCAACACGCCCTGGGATTTCGGCCACGAGCTGCTCGCAGAAGACATCGAGCGCATCACGCCGGAACTGGAAGTCGGTTTCCGCCACTTCCCGGCTTTCAACAAGGCAGGCATCAAAAAGGTCATCAACGGTCCCTTCACCTTCTCGCCGGATGGCAATCCGCTTGTCGGCCCGGTGCGCGGCATGACGAATTTCTGGTCGGCCTGCGCGGTCATGGCCGGTTTCAGCCAGGGCGGCGGCGTGGGGCTGGCGCTCGCCAACTGGATGATCAACGGCGATCCCGGCTTCGACGTCTTCGCCATGGATGTCTCGCGCTACGGCGACTTTGCGACGCTCGGTTACACCAATGCCAAGGTGCGCGAAAACTATTCCCGCCGCTTCTCCATCCGCTATCCGAACGAGGAGCTGCCGGGCGGACGTCCGCTGCTGACCACGCCGATCTATGACAAGCTCAAGGCCGCCGGTGCCGTCTTCGGCGCGTCCTATGGTCTGGAGGCGCCGCTGTGGTTTGCGCCCGAGGGCGTCGAGGATCAGTTCTCCTGGCGCCGCTCGACCGATTTCGACACGGTCGGCGCGGAGGCCAAGGCGGTACGTGAAAGCGTCGGCCTGATGGAGACGTCGGGTTTTGCGAAATATGCGGTGAAGGGCAGGGGGGCGGAAGCCTGGCTCGACCGGCTGCTGACCTGCCGCATTCCGGCGACCGGCCGCATGACGCTCGCGCCCATGCTGAAGGATGATGGCAAGCTGATTGGCGATTTTACGCTGGCCAAGCTCGGCGAGGGGGACTTCCTGCTCATCGGCTCCGGCATTGCGGAAGATTATCACATGCGCTGGTTCGAGAGCCATCTGCCGGATGACGGCTCCGTGACGCTCGAAGCGCTGAACCTCTCGCTCGTCGGCCTCGCTATTGCCGGCCCGAAGGCGCGTGACGTGCTGCAAAAGCTGACGCATCAGGATCTGTCGACGTCGGCCTTTGCCTTCATGGATGTGCGCCGCATGGATCTCGGCATGGCGCAGGCCATAGTCGGGCGTGTCAGCTATACCGGCGATCTCGGCTATGAAATCTGGATGAAGCCGCAATATCAGCGCTATCTCTACGATCTCATCCTCGAAGCCGGCGCCGAATTCGGCATCCGCCTTTTCGGGCTCCGTGCCTTGAATGCGCTGCGCCTCGAAAAATCCTATGGCAGCTGGTCGCGCGAATATCGCCCGCTCTATGGGCCGGTCGAGGCGGGACTGGAGCGTTTCGTCGCCCTTCGCAAGGGTGCTGATTTCATCGGCAAGGAAGCGGCCAAAGCGGAGCGCGAGACGGGCGGCGCGCTCCGCCTGCGCACCTTCATCCTCGAGGCGAAGGATGCGGATGTCATCGGGGACGAGCCGATCTATCTTGACGGCGAGGTGCGTGGCTGGGTGACGTCGGGCGGCTACGCGCACGCCGCCGGTCTTTCGGTCGCGGTCGGCTATGTGCCGAAGGAGATCGCGGACGTCGCGACCGGCTGGTCGATCGAGCTTCTCGGCGACGTGTTGCCGGCGCGACTTCATGCCGAACCACTGTTCGATCCCTCAGGTGCGAAAATGCGCGGCTGATTGTCCCGTAACGTGAGGCGGCGGTGTCCCAAATCGGGACATCGCCGTTTTCGCTTTTTGCGCATCATTTTGCACAAGGGCGGCGGTTTTCCTGCCGTTTTTTTGGTTTCAGTGGCGTTAATTACGTCATTTGACGCTTCTTGCTAAAGAATTTGTCGATCAGGGCATTTTGGGCTTCCCTTTTGTACCGAAAGCGGTATGGAATCTCATTGTCTAAACAAGCTCAAAAATGAGCGACAAGAACAAGAGATGCGGCCCTCAGGGAACCGCATCCGGGGGATTATATATGGAGTACTTCATCCAGCAGCTCGTCAACGGGCTGACTCTTGGATCTATTTATGGTCTGATAGCCATCGGCTACACCATGGTTTACGGCATCATCGGCATGATCAATTTCGCCCATGGCGATATCTTCATGCTGGGTGGATTTGCCGCTCTCATCACCTTCCTCGTCCTGACCAGCGTGTTCGTCGGCCTTCCGGTCGTCATCCTGCTTCTGGTCATGATCGCCGCGGCGATGCTGACGGCATCGCTGTGGAACTGGACGATCGAGAAGGTGGCCTACCGACCGCTGCGCGGATCTTTCCGCCTGGCGCCGCTGATCACCGCAATCGGCATGTCGATCGCGCTTTCGAACTTCATCCAGGTGACGCAGGGCCCGCGCAACAAGCCGATCCCGCCGATGGTCTCCTCGGTCTATAACGTCTTCGGCATCGCGATCTCGCTGAAGCAGCTCATCATCATGTTCCTGACGGTCACTTTGCTTGCGGTGTTCTGGTACATCGTCAACAAGACCTCTCTCGGCCGCGCCCAGCGGGCGACCGAGCAGGACCGCAAGATGGCGGCGCTGCTCGGCATCGATGTCGACCGGACGATCTCCGT
The DNA here is from genome assembly GCF_022899935.1 of Shinella curvata. Lineage (GTDB taxonomy): Bacteria > Pseudomonadota > Alphaproteobacteria > Rhizobiales > Rhizobiaceae > Shinella > Shinella curvata. The sequence continues at coordinate 30,214 of NZ_JALJCJ010000005.1, read as the reverse complement.
GACCTTCATCATGGGCGCCTCGCTCGCGGCCGTCGCCGGTACCATGTACCTGATGTATTACGGTGTGACCGTCTTCACCGATGGCTTCATTCCGGGCGTCAAGGCCTTCACGGCTGCGGTTCTGGGCGGCATCGGCTCGCTTCCGGGTGCTGTTCTCGGCGGCCTGCTCATCGGCCTCATCGAGAGCCTGTGGTCCGCTTACTTCACCATCGACTACAAGGACGTCGCGACGTTCTCCATCCTCGCCATCGTCCTGATCTTCAAGCCGTCCGGTATTCTCGGACGACCGGAAGTCGAGAAGGTTTGATCCATGTCCATCACTACGAACACCAATGAGAGCGCCGGCGGTAATCTGACGGCGCGGGCTCTCCGCGAGGGCATTTTTGCCGGTATCGTCGCGCTCGGCCTCTTCGTGCTCTTCGTCGGTCTCGAGACCACGCAGAACATCCGCAACGAGCTCGTGCTGAACCAGCGCTGGGGCCTGCTGGCGATCTTCGTGATCATTGCGGCCGTCGGACGCTTCCTGACTGTCGCCTATTTTCAACCCTCGATGGCTGCCCGCAAGGCTGCGGCGTCGAAGACGGCGGTGGACACGGAAGAAAGCTTCTTCAAGCGCAATTTCAGCAAGATCGCCATTGCGGCACTGCTGATCTATCCGCCGCTGATGGTCATGCTCTTCGGCGTGCAGGGCTCGCTGAAGTGGGTCGATAACTTCGGCATCCAGATCCTGATCTACGTGATGCTGGCCTGGGGGTTGAACATCGTCGTCGGCCTCGCCGGTCTGCTCGACCTCGGCTATGTCGCCTTCTATGCGGTCGGCGCCTATTCCTACGCGCTGCTCTCGCAGCAGTTCGGCTTTTCCTTCTGGCTCCTGCTGCCGCTCGCCGGCATCCTCGCCGCCTTCTGGGGCATGATCCTCGGCTTTCCGGTGCTGCGCCTGAAGGGCGACTATCTCGCCATCGTGACGCTCGCCTTCGGGGAAATCATTCGTCTCGTGCTGATCAACTGGACGGAAGTGACCCGCGGCACCTTCGGCGTCTCGGGCATTCCGAAGGCATCGGTCTTCGGCATCTGGTCCTTCGACGTCAGCGCGCCGAACAACTTCGCCAAGGCCTTCGGCCTGCCGATGTCGTCGGCCTACTACAAGATCTTCCTCTTCTATCTCATCCTGGCGCTGGCCCTGCTCACCGCCTATGTGACGATCCGCCTGCGCCGCATGCCGATCGGCCGCGCCTGGGAAGCGCTGCGTGAAGACGAAATCGCCTGCCGCTCGCTCGGTATCAACACGGTGACGACAAAGCTGACGGCATTTTCCATCGGCGCGATGTTCGGCGGCTTTGCCGGCTCGTTCTTCGCCGTGCGCCAGGGCTTCGTGTCGCCGGAAAGCTTTGTCTTCCTGGAATCGGCGATCATCCTCGCCATCGTGGTTCTCGGCGGCATGGGCTCGCTCGTAGGCATCGCAGTTGCTGCCGTGGTCATGGTCGGCGGCACGGAACTGCTGCGCGAGATGACTTTCCTGAAGGCGGTCTTCGGTCCGGACTTCACGCCGGAACTCTATCGTATGCTGATCTTCGGCCTTGCCATGGTCGTCGTCATGGTCTGGAAGCCGCGCGGCTTCGTCGGAAGCCGTGAACCGACCGCCTTCCTTCGGGAGCGCAAGGCAGTCTCCGGCAGCTTCACCAAGGAAGGGCACGGCTGATGGCGCCCGAGACGAAGATAGCGACGAATACGATGACGAAAGATCCCATCCTGAAAGTCGAGCATCTCTCGATGCGCTTCGGTGGTCTGATGGCCATCAACGACCTCTCCTTCGAAGCCTATCGCGGCGACATCACCGCGCTGATCGGCCCGAACGGCGCAGGCAAGACCACGGTGTTCAACTGCGTGACCGGCTTCTACAAGCCGACCATGGGCATGATCACCATGCGCCAGAAGGCCGGCAAGGAGTTCCTGCTGGAGCGGATGACCGATTTCGAGGTCAATCGCGATGCCAAGGTGGCGCGTACCTTCCAGAACATCCGGCTGTTCTCGGGTCTGACGGTTCTGGAAAACCTGCTCGTCGCCCAGCACAACGCGCTGATGAAGGCTTCCGGCTACACGGTTCTCGGCCTGCTCGGCATGCCCGCCTACAAGAAGGCAGCAGCCGAATCGATCGATATCGCCAAGTACTGGCTGGAGAAGGCGAACCTCATCGAGCGGGCCGACGATCCGGCGGGCGATCTGCCCTATGGCGCCCAGCGGCGTCTCGAAATCGCGCGCGCCATGTGCACCGGGCCGGAATTCCTGTGCCTCGATGAACCGGCCGCCGGTCTCAACCCGCGTGAGTCGCTGGCGCTCAACGATCTGCTCCGCTCGATCCGCAACGACAGCGGCACGTCGATCCTGCTTATCGAGCACGACATGTCGGTCGTCATGGAAATCTCCGATCACGTGGTCGTGCTCGAATACGGTCAGAAGATTTCCGACGGCACGCCGGACCATGTGAAGAACGATCCGAAGGTTATCGCGGCCTATCTCGGTGTTGAAGATGATGAGGTCGAAGAGGTGATCGAGGAAATCGAGGTGATCGCTGAGAGCGAAGGCCCGCAGGGAGGTACGCACTAATGAGCGATACGCTTCTCAGCGTCCAGGGCGTGGAAACCTATTACGGCAACATCCGCGCGCTCGCCGGCGTCAATGTCGAGGTCAAGAAGGGCGAGATCGTTTCGCTGATCGGCGCGAACGGCGCCGGCAAGTCGACGCTCATGATGACGGTCTGCGGTAGCCCGCAGGCCCGCACCGGCTCCGTCATCTTCGACGGCGAGGACATCACCCGTCTGCCGACGCATCTTATCGCCCGTCGTCGCATCGCACAGTCGCCGGAGGGACGTCGCATCTTCCCGCGCATGACCGTGTATGAAAATCTTCAGATGGGTGCGAGCCTCGACAATCTGAAATACTTCAACGAGGACGTGGAAAAGATCTTCACGCTCTTTCCGCGGCTCAAGGAGCGCCAGTCGCAGCGCGGCGGCACGCTTTCGGGTGGCGAGCAGCAGATGCTCTCCATCGGCCGCGCGCTGATGGCGCGCCCGAAGCTGCTGCTTCTCGACGAACCGTCGCTCGGTCTGGCACCGTTGATCGTCAAGGGCATTTTCGACGCGATCAAGAAGCTGAACCAGACGGAAGGCCTTACCGTCTTCCTCGTCGAGCAGAACGCATTCGCCGCGCTCAAACTCTCCGACCGGGCCTATGTGATGGTCAACGGTCAGGTGACGATGAGCGGTTCCGGCAAGGAACTTCTGGCCAATCCGGAAGTGCGCGCCGCCTACCTGGAAGGCGGACGCCACTAAGGCGGTCGAGAGGAGAAGAAAAATGCAGGGAATTCTCTACGAAGAACCGTCCGTCTGGCAGTTCCTGTTCGTCACTGTCATCATGGGTGGCTGGACCGCGTGGCGCACGGGCAAGAGCGTCGCCGAGAACTGGCAAAACTACAGCACGCTGGTCGTCTACGTCCTTCTTCTGGGCGCAGCGATCCGCTTCGTTCACCACGCGCTGTTCCACGGCAGCATGCTGACGTTGCAGTACTATATCGTGGACACCGTGGTGCTTTTGTTGTTTGCTACGCTCGGCTACCGCTACTACCGCACGCGGCAGATGACCAACAATTACTACTGGCTCTATGAAAAGGCCTCTGCCTTTTCCTGGAAGTCGAAATAACCAGAGGGAACTCCGCGGCCGGCCTTCGGCCGCGGCATAACGATACCGGCGCAATGAATGCGGGTGTTGCGACCGGTCGAAACGAACCCGCTCTTAAATTTGGGAGTAATAATATGAAGAAGTCTCTCATGTCGGCTGTTGCTTTGGCTGCAATGGTCGCTTTCAGCGGCAGCGCCTGGGCCGACATCCTGATCGGCGTCGGTGGCCCGATCACCGGTCCGAACGCCGCCTTCGGCGCGCAGCTGCAGAAGGGTGCCGAGCAGGCTGCTGCCGACATCAACGCAGCCGGTGGTATCAACGGCGAGCAGATCAAGATCGTGCTCGGCGACGACGTTTCCGACCCGAAGCAGGGCGTTTCGGTTGCCAACAAGTTCGTTGCTGACGGCGTGAAGTTCGTTGTCGGTCACTTCAACTCGGGCGTTTCCATCCCGGCATCGGAAATCTACGCTGAAAACGGCATTCTGCAGATCACGCCGGCTTCCACGAACCCGACCTACACGGAACGCGGCCTGTGGAACACGTTCCGTACCTGCGGCCGTGACGACCAGCAGGGCGCCGTAGCTGGCTCCTTCATCGCTGCCAACTTCAAGGACGCCAAGGTTGCCGTCATTCACGACAAGACCCCGTATGGCCAGGGCCTTGCCGACGAAACCAAGAAGGCAATGAACGAAGCCGGCATCACCGAGTCGCTCTATGAAGGCGTCAACATCGGCGACAAGGACTTCTCGGCTCTCATCGCCAAGATGAAGGAAGCCGGCGTTTCCGTCGTCTACTGGGGTGGTCTTCACACCGAGTTCGGCCTGATGGAACGCCAGGCTGCCGACCAGGGCCTGAAGGCGACCTTCATGTCGGGTGACGGCATCGTTTCGAACGAACTGGCTTCGATCGCCGGCGACGCCGTCGACGGCACGCTGATGACGTTCGCTCCGGATCCGCGCAAGAACGAAGCAGCAAAGGAACTCGTCGAGAAGTTCCGCGCAGCGGGCTTCGAGCCGGAAGCCTACACTCTGTACTCCTATGCTGCCGTTCAGGTCATTGCTGAAGGCGCCAAGGCTGCCGGCGGCGTAGACCCGCAGGCCGTTGCCGAAGCCATCAAGGCGAAGGGTCCGTTCAAGACCGCCATCGGCGAACTCGGCTTCGACGAAAAGGGCGACATCACCCGCCCTGACTACGTCATGTACACCTGGAAGAAGGGTGACGACGGCAAGTACACCTACGTCGAAAACCAGTAATCGGTTTTACGGAACGGGCGGCGCATGCACGCCGCCCGACCGGATCCGCTTCAAGCCCGGCCTTTGTGCCGGGCTTTTTCTTTGGACGGATGATCGAGTTCTGACCATTCGCACGACGGCGCCGCGGCATTCGCCAGGCACAGGCCGGGCTCGCCGCCCTGTCACGTTGAAGATACCTAGCGCTTCGAAAAAAACGCGTCCCGCTCATTTCGCGCTTGCATAGAGACGCCGGTCTGCCGAAAGTCAGGAACCCTCCGAGGTGCGATACCAACGAGGCTGAAGACCGTGCACGGAACCGACCGGTGAAATCAAATGCTTGAGCTCAGACCCAACTGCGAATGCTGTGACCGCGACCTGCCGCCGGAAAGCCCGGAGGCGATGATCTGCACCTTCGAATGCACGTTCTGCGCGGACTGCGCGACGGGTGTTCTCGACGGGGCCTGCCCGAATTGCGGTGGTGCGTTCGAGCGCCGGCCGGTGCGGCCCGCCGCGATGCTGGCAAAGTATCCTGCACCCACCAAGCGGATCCTGAAAGCCGGAGGCTGCGGGCCGGCGGAGGCCGCATGAAGGGGAACCGGATCTCCGGCCCTGTTCTCGACCAACGAGATGGGTATTGCCGCGCGCCTCTCTCCGGCTTCCGACAGAAAGTGATAGGGAACTCCGACATGCCGATCCATGCTCTTCTCCAACTGGCCGCTGCCGCATTCCTTCTGTCCGCATCCGTTTCCGCAGCGCAGGAAGCCGATATCGACTGCGAGAATGCGATGACGCAGATGGAGATGAACATCTGCGCCGACCGAGACTATAAAGACGCTGACGTCGCGCTGAACGCCGCCTACAAGAAAGCGCTTTCGGCTGCGCGTGAAACGGACGACGACGTCAGGGACCTCGGCGAGAACTATGTCGGTGCGGTGGATGCACTGAAGCGCGCCCAGCGCGCTTGGATCGGTTATCGCGATGGCCAATGCGAATTCGCCGGGTTTGGCGCGCGGGGTGGGTCGATGGAGCCGCTGCTCGTATCCAGCTGCCTTGCCGACCTGACGCGCAAACGGACGGACGAGCTGAAGGCGGGTTACGAGCAGGAAAATTGAGGGCCGTACCGGTGTCGCGCAGGATCGTCATCGTCGGTAATGGCCTCATCCCGGAAGGGGTGGCGGAAACGATCGATTCCGCCGACCTGGTGATCCGTTTCAATGGTTGCCGCTCGGCCGGCCGGGGCGGCTGGAGGACGGATGTCATCGCGGCCTGCAACACAGGTCGTCCGGCGCTGGAGATGCTGGCCAGTGGTCGCTGGAAGGCGAGCAGGACCGTGCGGCAGGCGAAGGAGTTCTGGTGTGTGCGCACCGCGGAGGTCTTTGCCGCCATGCGCACGTCGCTTGCAAGAAGCCATCCCGACCTCGACGATTTCTGTGACGATTACACGATCGGCTTTGAAACCTTCGCCCGTGTCACCGGCCGGTCGCTGCGCGTTGTACCAGCGGACATGCAGCGCACCGTCGATGCGGAACTGTCAGCCTTCGACCCGCAGCCCTATGTCGTGCCGAGTTCGGGGGTGGTCGTCATCGCCCATGTGCTCGCCAATGTCGCCGCTCAGGGAGACCGTGTTTCCCTTGCCGGCTTTGGCCATGAGGGATGGCAATGGCATCCCTTCGCCGCCGAGCGACGCTGGGTGGATGCACTTGTCGCCGCCGGTCGTCTTGACCGCCTCGAGCTTTCCTCCGCCTCCGGGACACGCTGACCCAGACGCTGTGCAAGAGCCCGTGCCGGCACCCGAATTTTCTGGTGGTCTGCTGCGCGGCTGCCTGCTCCGCGCCTCAAAACGGGACGGTTAAACTTCTATCGAATACTTTAGTCGTCTCTGAAAGAAAATGCCGTAAGGTCTCCTGTAGGTCAGGGCGTCTTCGCTTGCGTATGTGCGAAAACGCTCTGTTTTTGTTGATGCAGTTCCGCGGCCTATCGGCTGCACCTTGATGGAATTGCTCTGTGGAGAGATTTATGCGTGCCAAGCTGGCCCTTTGGCTGAGGGCTCAGATCGATTTTGTCGGCTTCGAGACGAAGGCTGATATTGGCACTTTCGTGCTGAACGTCGTTCTGGTGGCGGTGGCGCTCGCGACCGCGACGTATTTGATGTTTGCCGCCATTCTGGCGAGTTTGGGCCTTCTGCCCTATCCTTTCGGCACCGCGCTCCGGTTTGGTGGCCTGACGACGATCCTGATCGCGGCAAGCGTCACCGCGCTGCTCGCCTGGCTGATCGGTGCGGCGATCCGTGAGCTCTCCCTGTCGCGGGCCGAATTCGAGCGGCTGAGCCGGCTCGATCCGCTGTCGGGCCTGTTGAACCGCCGGGCGTTTACCGACACGCTGGCGGAGACGAAGATCAGCGGTTTCTTCGTGCTGTTCGACGTCGATCGTTTCAAGGCCGTGAACGATACGCATGGTCACGCCGTGGGCGATGCGGTCATCGTTGCCGTTGCGGAAGAGCTGCAAAGGGTTTTTACGCCGGCGCATATCGTCGCCCGCTTCGGCGGAGAGGAGTTTGCCGTGGTGATATGCGGAAACGATCGGGGCGACTGCTGTCTGCTGGTTGAGGAGGCGCGCCGCTCGGTTGCCGCACGCCGTATAGAAACGGGCGAGGGAACGATATCGGTAACTCTGTCGGCCGGTATAGCCGATCATATGCCGCAGCGGCCGTTCACCTCTGTTTTCGAGGCGGCGGATCGCGCGCTTTATCTTGCGAAATCCTTCGGCCGCGACCGCGCCATCCACGAGGACGAAAGCGACGAGTTGCTGGCCCCAAGCCGTCGTGTCGCTGCAGGCGGCCGGCGGCGCTGATATACGCGGAAATGATGGAAGCGGACCGAACGGCGGTTTCCTTGCCGAGGCAAACATGCTTTTGTCGATGGTATCGATCCACCGACTTCAGAGGTTAGCCTTGCCCTATCGCTCCACGCAAATCCTGTCGCACGGCGCTGGCGCAGACCGCTCGCCCATTGATGTCGTGGTTCTGGCGCATGACCAGCGCCATGTGCGGCGCAAGCTGCTGCACATGCAGCACGACGATGTCGTGATGCTCGATCTCAAAGAGCCGGTACAGCTGGCCCATGGCGATCTGCTTCTGACCGAAACCGGCGAGACGATCGAAGTGATCGCCGCCGAGGAACTGCTCTATGAGGTGATGCCGCGCGACAGGCTGCATCTGGTCGAACTCGCCTGGCATCTCGGCAACCGCCATCTGCCGGCGCAGATCGAAGAGGCGCGCATCCTCATCCTGCGCGATCATGTCATCAAGGACATGCTGATCGGGCTTGGGGCCGGCGTGCGTGATGTCTCGGAGCCGTTCCATCCCGTGCGCGGGGCCTACCACGGTTCAGGGCATGGCCACGATCACGGGCACCATCACCACAGTCATGGCTGAGACAATGCCGCTCGCATCGCCGGTCAGAGCCGGCGAAGCGCCTCGGGATCGCCGATATGGACCAACCGGCCTCGGACATTGACGCCATAGCTGCGCAGCATGGAAAAGGCCCGGGAGAGCGCCTCCGGCGCCAGCCCTAGTTTGCCGGCGAGCAGGCTCTTCTGATAGGGCAGGCGGAAGCTGGTCGCCTTGCCTTCGACTGAACAATGGGCAAGCAGGTAGCGCGCCACGCGCTGCGGAGCGGTGTGCAGCCGGTCGTTGGAGAGGCTTGCGAAGGCTTTTGCCAGTTGAGCGGAGAGCGCATTGGCGAGCGCTACGGCAAGGTCCGGCCGGCGGTTTGCGATGTCGCGCACGCGCTTCAGATCGAAGCGCGCGATGAGCGCCGGTTCGGCCGCCTGTGCCGTTGCCGCGTAGCGGCCGCCGTCGAGGACGACGCTTGCACCGATGAGATCGCCGGGACCGTAGAGTTCGACATCGGCCTCGCGTCCGTCAGGGTCGAGCTTGTAGACGCGGATGTAACCCGATAGCACGCAATGCAGGAGATCGGCCGGCTCGCCCTCTCGGAAGAGAATCTGGCGTGCCGGCAGGCTGCCGATCACCGCGATCTCCATCATCGCCGCGACGCTTTCCACGCCGAGTGCCGCCAGCAGGCCGGAACTCAGCAGGGTTTCACGCTCCCGTGCGCCGGGTTTCATCAGCCTGTTCATCGATCTCACTCCATGCTCCCGCAGGCATTTCTGGTTCTTTGATGGGAGAACGATAGTCGAGGTCGTGTAATCGTTACTTGATTTCGATCAATCAACGAAAAAACGGCCGGCTCGAAATCAATCGAACCGGCCGTTTTGGATCGAAACCGTGTTGGCCTACTCGGCGGCGAGCGGCGAGTGATGTACCACGGTAAAGGGCTTGCGCTCGCCGGGGGCTTTCTTCTCAAGCGTCTCGATGCGCTTTTCGAGATCGGCGACGTCGCGGCTCGTCTGGTCGGCAAGGCGGGTCAGCGCTTCCGGCTCCATGGCGAGCAGCTCATCGTCCTTCTTGCCGACGAAGCGGCCGAACAGCCAGGCCAGCAGGCGCGACAGGTCGTCCATGATCAGGAAGAACGAGGGAACGACGATGAGCGATAGCACCGTCGAGACGATGATACCGCCGATCACGGCAATCGCCATCGGTGAGCGGAACGAGCCGCCTTCGCCGACGCCGAGCGCGGATGGCAGCATGCCTGCGGACATGGCGATCGAGGTCATGACGATCGGGCGGGCGCGCTTGCGGCCGGCTTCGATCATCGCTTCTACGCGGTGCATGCCCTTGTGCATCATCTCGATGGCGAAATCGACGAGCAGGATGGCGTTCTTCGTCACGATGCCCATCAGCATCAGGATGCCGATGAGTACGGGCATGGAGAGCGCGTTCTGCGTCAGGATCAGACCGGCCGCCACGCCGCCGATGGCGAGCGGCAGCGAGAACAGGATGGTGAAGGGCTGGATCACGTCCTTGAAGAGCAGGATGAGAACCATCAGCACCAGCAGCAGGCCAAGCAGCATGGCGTTGCCGAAGGACTGCACCATTTCTGCCTGCACTTCGGCGTCACCGCTTTCCGTGAACTGCACCGTTGGCGGCATGTCGATGCTGGCGGCGATCTCCTTGAAGCGCGCTGTTGCCGTGTCGAGCGCGACGCCAGGACGAAGGTCGGAGCCGATTTGCACGACGCGATTGCGGTCATGGCGCTTCACCGAGCTGGGGCCTTCCGAATAGTCGATGTCGGCCACGCTCGACAGCGGCACGAACTGGCCGGCTGCGGTCTGGATCTTCAGGTTGCGGATCGCGCCGAGATCGGCCCGGAAGTTCCGGTCGACCTGGATGCGGATCGGGATCAGGCGGTCATCCAGCGAAACCTTGCTGAGTTGGGAATCGATGTCGCCGATCGTGGCAACGCGGATGACTTCCGAAATCTGCGCGGTGGTGATGCCAAGGCGCGCCATCTGCTCGTCACGGGGACGAATCTGCAGCTCCGGACGCGGCAGCGAGCCTTCCGAGCTGACATTCGACAGGATCGGGTCCGCCCGCAGCTTGGCTTCCAGCAAACCGACGGTGGCGTTGAGATCCGCCTCGTTGTTGGAGAGCACGTTGAAGGCAAGGTCACGTTCGCCGCGGTCATTGAGCTTTATGATGCGGACATCGGGGATCGTGCGAAGGGTCGCGAAGATTTCCTTCTCGATATCCCACTGGGGACGCAGGCGGCCCTTGGCTTCCATCTTCGGCAGATAGGGGCCGATGAGCGGGATCTTGCCGGCCACGTCATTGACCAGCTTGTGCAGCAGCGAATGCTCCAGCTTGTCGAGAATGACGGTCACGGATGCGCGGCGCAGTTCGAGATCGCCCTTGGGCGAGGAGCCGCCGAGCACGAAGACGCCCGCGACGCCGTTGATATCCTTCACACTGTCATAGATCTTCGTGGTGGTGCGATCGGTGTCGGCCAGCATCGCATCCGGCGGCAGTTCGACGGACAGCACGATGCGCGAGGCGTCTTCCGGCGGCAGGAAGCTGCCGGGCACGGTCGATAGAAGCATGACCGAGCCGACGAGGAACGCGATGGCCGCGGCGAGCGTGGCATAGCGCGCGTACCAGGTACCCGTCGTTTTGCTGACGAGCCAGGTGTAGCCGCGCATGAAGCGGCCTTCCTCTTCATCGCCATGGCCATCCGCATCGCCGGAGCGCATGAGATAGGCGGCCATGACCGGTGTGATCAGGCGTGCCACGACAAGGGAGAAGAACACCGCGACGGCGACTGTCAGGCCGAACTGGATGAAATACTGGCCTGCGACGCCCGGCATGAAGGAGACGGGAACGAAAACCGCGATGATGGTGAAGGTCGTCGCGATGACGGCAAGGCCGATTTCGTCCGCCGCCTCGATGGCTGCCCGATAGGGCGTCTTGCCCATGCGGATGTGTCGCGCAATGTTTTCGATTTCCACGATCGCGTCATCGACCAGGATGCCGGTGGCGAGCGTCAGCGCCAGGAACGAGACGAGGTTCAGCGAGAAGCCCATCATGTCCATGACGAAGAAGGTCGGTATGGCCGAAAGCGGCAGGGCAACGGCGGAGATCAGGGTTGCGCGCCAGTTGCGCAGGAAGAGAAGCACCACGATGGTCGCAAGCAATGCACCTTCGATCAGCGTGTGGAGTGCCGACTCGTAGTTGCCATAGGTGAAGTAAACCGCATCGTCCACCAGCTCGATGGAGGTGTCGGGATACTGTTTGCGGACCTTCTCCAGCGCGCCGGCGACGGATTCGGCGACGGTCACCTCGCTTGCGCCCTTCGACCGGAAGACGGCGAAGGTAACGACCGGATTGCCGTTGAAGCGCGAGAAGGAGCGCGGCTCCTCGAAGGTGTCCGTTATGTTGCCGAGCTCCGAAAGGCGCACGAAACGACCGTTCGACAGCGCGATCATCGTGTTGGTGAGCTTCTCGACGGAGCGGGCGTCGCCCAGCGTGCGGATGGCCTGTTCGGCTCCGGCGATCTGGCCGCGGCCGGAACCGGCGTCGGCGTTCATGCTGCGGACCTGACGGTTCACGTCGGCCGCGGTGATGCCGAAGGATTCCAGCTTGTCCGGGTTGAGATCGATGCGCACCTCACGGTCCGCGCCGCCGAAGCGGTCGATCTTGCCGATGCCCGGTTGGCCTTGCAGGGCGCGCTTGACCTTGTCGTCGACGAACCACGACAGCTCTTCCAGCGTCATGTTCGGAGAGGACACGGCGAAGGTCTGGATGGCCTGGCCTTCGACATCGACCTTGGTGACGACAGGTTCATCGACTGAGGCCGGGAGGTCGCTGCGGATGCGGTCGATCGCGTCCTTGACGTCCTGAAGGGCCTGGTTGGTCGGCTTTTCGATCTCGAAGACGACGGAGGTCAGCGAGGTGCCGTCCGTCACGGTCGACATGATGTCCTTGACACCCTCGATGCCGGCGACCGCGTCCTCGATTTCCTTGGTGACCTGAACCTCGAGCTCGGCCGGTGCCGCGCCACTCTGCGTCACGTTGATCGCGACGATCGGCACGTCGATATTCGGGAAGCGCGTGATCGGCAGCGAATAAAACGAGGATATGCCGACATAGATCAGCAGGAAAAACGCGAGCAGCGGCGCAATCGGATTGCGAATGGACCAAGCTGAAAAATTCATGTCCCCAAAGTCCTTGTAAAGAGACCAGACGTCGTTCGGGCTCCGGCCCCTCCCGGCTCACCCGTCATGCCACCGGGCGCCCCCGCCCGGCACTACCGGCCTCGCCGCGGCGAGGCCTCACGTCATTTCGTTGCCGAAGCCTGTTCGGCATGCACCGGATTGACCTTGTCGCCGTCGCGCACATAGGCTCCGGCCTTGGCCACCACCTCGTCGCCGGCTGCAAGGCCGCTGACGATCTCGATCACCTGGCCGTCCTGGATGCCGGTCTGGACCGGGACAAGCTTGACGACGCCGCTCTCGACCTTGCGAGCCACAGTCTTGCCGTCGGCGGTCGTGATGGCCGAAAGCGGAAGCACGATGCCTTCGTGCTCCTCCACAATGATTTCGGCGCTGGCGAACATGCCGGCGCGGGCCTTGTCCGGCTCGTCGAAGCGGATATAGACGCGGCCAAGGCGGCTCTGCGGGTCGAGCGTCGGCTCGACGAGGCGAATTACGCCCGTGAGCGATGCAGCGCCACCGGCCAGCTTGACGGTAGCCTTCTGACCGGCTGCGAGCTTGAGCACGGAGTCTTCCGAAACGTCGGCTTTCAGCTCGATCTCACCATTACGGATGACGGTGAAGAGCGGCGAGCCGGCACCGCTGGCGATCGCGCCGATCTTGGCCGTACGGGCGGCGACGACACCGGCGACCGGCGACTTCACGGCGGTTCGCGCCAGCTTCAGGGCGATGTCGTCGATCTGGGTTTCCGCGACCTTGATGTCGGCCTCCGAAACGGCGATCGCCTGTTCGGCGGAGTTGACGCGGGCGAGCGCGGCATCGGCCGTTGCCACGGCCTGATCGGCATTGGCCTGCGATTGTGAGCCGGATTTCACGAGCTTCAGCGCACGATCACGGGCGCGGATGGCCTCGTCGGCATTGGCCTTCGCTTCCACGTGCTGGGCCTTGATCTGCGCCAGTGCGGCCTTCGCCTTGGCGAGCGAGGCTTCGTTCTGGCTCTTCTGCAGGACGAGCGTGTCGTCGTTCAGCGTGGCGAGCGTGCCGTCCGCCGCGACCGTGTCACCGACATCGGCGGCGAGCGTGCGGATGGAGAGGCCGTCGACCAGCGGCACGACATAGACCTCTTCGACGGCCTGCACCGTGCCGGTCGCGATGACGCGGTCGACGATGGTGCGCGTCTCGGCGGCACTGACGACGATCGCCGGGAGGTTCTGGGTCTGCTGCTGCGTTTCACCGGTGGCCGTTGCCGCATCGGCAGCGAGCGCAAGACCCGGCGTTGCCGTCATGAAAGCGGCGACGGAAAAAGAGAGGACTTTCCTGTGTCCAGAAGCCATTGGCCGAACTTTCCCAAAGAGCATGACTTTATATGATCGTGATCCGGGCGTTCTTTTTGTGTTCCGGACCCTATTCCTGCCAGTATAGCGGACACGGAAAGGGCAATGTCGGCCTCTCCCAGGTTTCCCACTGTGCGGTCTATGTAATTGGCGTCCGTCACCCTTACAAGAGGTAACGGAATGGTGCCTCATTATTTTATGCGTTTGGCTTTTCCATGGCAATGGCGACAGGACGCCGTAGTGTTTGCCGCGGAAACGAAAACGTGCGGGGCTTGCGGCCCCGCACGTCGATGCCCTCGGGTGAGGGATTATTTCAGCGCTTCGTCCGTGACTTCATGCGTCCAGGCGCCTTCCGGCTCCTTGGAGATAACAGGATCGGAACCGCCAGCCAGAAGCGAGGCGACGGTGCGTTTGTAGTCCGCTTCGTCGAGCGCGCCGTTGGAGCCGGCCGTCAGCTTGGCGACTTCGCCCATCATGCGTTTCTGGTGGGCTTCGGTCTGTGCGCCGGTCGAGTCGTTTTCGAGAACGATGGCAGCGGCCTCATCCGGGTTTTCCTCGGCATATTTCCAACCCTTCATCGAGGCGCGCACGAACTTGACCATCTTTTCCTTGAAGGCCGGGTCCTTGAGCTTGTCTTCCAGCACGTAGAGGCCGTCTTCCAGCGTGGCGACGCCCTGGTCCTCGTACTTGAAGGTCACGAGGTCCTCCGGCTTGATGCCGGCATCGAGAACCTGGCCGTATTCGTTGTAGGTCATGGTAGAAATGCAGGCGGCCTGCTTCTGGATCAATGGATCGACGTTGAAGCCCTGCTTGAGGACGGTCACGCCCTCGGGCCCGCCATCGGTCGGAATCTTCAGGTGGCTCATCCAGGAGAGGAAAGGATACTCGTTGCCGAAGAACCAGACGCCGAGCGTCTTGCCCTTGAAATCGTCCGGACCCTTGATGCCGGATTCCTTCAAACAGGTCAGCATCATGCCCGAGGATTTGAACGGCTGGGCGATATTGACGAGCGGCACGCCTTTTTCGCGGGTGGCGAGCGCCGATGGCATCCAGTCGACGATGACGTCGGCGCCGCCGCCGGCGATTACCTGCGCGGGAGCAATGTCAGGTCCGCCGGGCTTGATTTCGACGTCGAGACCTTCCTCTTCGTAGAACCCTTTGTCCTTGGCGACATAGTAGCCGCCGAACTGGGCCTGGGTCACCCATTTCAGCTGGAGCGTCACCTTGTCGGCGGCGTTCGCGTGGAACGCGGCAAGCGAGAAGGCGCTTGCGAGCAGCATCGATGCAATCGTCTTTTTCATGTCAGTTCCCTCTTTCTTCTTTGTTTTACGCCTGTCCACCACGGACAGACGGATGCCAGAACGTGACGATCCGCTCGATGAGCGCGACCGCCCCGTAGAAAGCGGAGCCAGCCACCGCGGCAACCGCGATTTCGGCCCAGACCATGTCGACATTCATGCGTCCCACTTCCGTGGAAATCCGGAAGCCCATGCCGACGATGGGGGTTCCGAAGAACTCGGCGACGATCGCGCCGATCAGCGCCAGCGTCGAGTTGATCTTGAGAGCGTTGAAGATGAAGGGCCAGGCGGCCGGAAGGCGCAGCTTGACGAGCGTCTGGAACCAGTCGGCGGCATAGGTGCGCATCAGGTCGCGCTCCATGTGGCTTGTCGCGGCAAGGCCGGAGACCGTGTTCACCAGCATGGGGAAGAAGGTCATGATGACGACGACGGCGACCTTTGACTGCCAGTCGAAGCCGAACCACATGACCATGATGGGGGCGACGCCAATCACCGGCAGCGCCGAGACGAAATTGCCGAGCGGCAGCAGGCCCTTCTGCAGGAAAGGCGAGCGGTCGATGAGGATGGCGACGAGGAAGCCGAGGCCGCAGCCCAGCGCATAGCCCGTGATTACCGATTTCAGGAAGGTCTGGCGGAAATCCGCCCAGAGCGTCGGCACCGAGCTGATCAGCCGCGCCCAGATCATGCTCGGGGGCGGCAGCAGCACGGAGGGCACGTTGAAGCCGCGCACGATGCCTTCCCACAGCACGAGGATGGTCGCGCCGAAGATCAGCGGCACGGCGATGCGCGCGGCGCGGTTGGCCGCGGGGTTCAAGAATCTCTGGCGCACCAGCCATTCGTTGAAGGCCCAGGCGGCAAGCCAGAAGACGATGGCGGAAAGCAGGATGGAAAGGTTCATGCCCGTGCCCCCATGCGCTTGAGGACGAGGGTGTGGGCAAAGCCGACGACGATGACGAGCAGGGCCGCGACTGCGGCCGCCATGAAGAGGGCGGCCCAGATCTGCACCGTCTGGCCATAGTAGGAGCCGGCGAGCAGGCGCGCGCCGAGGCCTGCGACGGCACCGGTCGGCAATTCGCCGACGATCGCGCCGACGAGCGAGATGGCGATCGCCACCTTCAGCGACGTGAAGAGATAGGGCATGGAGGACGGCCAGCGCAGCTTCCAGAAGGTCTGGGTGGCAGACGCATTGTAGGTGTGCATCAGGTCGAGCTGGATCTGTTCGGGGCTGCGCAGGCCCTTCACCATGCCGACGACGATGGGGAAGAAGGACAGATAGGTCGAGATCAGCGCCTTCGGCATCAGGCCGGATATGCCGACCGCATTGAGGACGACGATGATCATCGGCGCGATGGCGAGGATGGGGATCGTCTGGCTGGCGATGACCCAGGGCATCAGCGAGCGGTCCATGGCGCGGTTGTGCACGATGGCGATGGCCAGCAGGATGCCGAGCACCGCGCCCATGCCGAAGCCCATCAGCGTCGCCGACAGCGTGACCCAGGCATGATACACGAGGCTGCGCTTCGAGGTGATCGCCTTGTTGACCGTCGTATCCCAGAGCTCGGCGAAGACCTGATGTGGCGCCGGCAGGACGGGGCGCTCCTGCGCCATGGTCTTCGGCAGCAGCTCTGCGAAGCTGATAGTCGTGCCTGCGCGGGCGGCGGTGTCGCGCTCGAAGGGCGCGTTCAGCACCACGACGAAGACATACCAGAGAGCAAGCAGCGCGAGCACCACGGTGCCGATGGGGAGAAGGCGGTCTCTTAGAATACTTGCTTCCCCCATGGCTCAGCTCCGCGCCGATGAGGGCATGAGCATCAGCCCCATGGCAAGGATGCCGAGCGCGACGCCGGCAAGCTGCGTCTGGCTCAGCCGCTCGCCGAAGAAGAAAAAGGCGATGACATTGACCAGCAGCAGCTGCGTGATGGCGGATAGCGAGATGGCAAGCCCGAGCCCGCCTTCACGCATCAGTTTCAGCATCATCAGGTTGCCGACGATGTAGAGCGCCATGGACAAGAGGAGATAGAGGATATTCGTGGTGCCGATATAGGCCCGCGAAGACGTCGCCGCGCCGATGAAGACGGCGGTGGCGCCGAACAGCCAGAGCATGAAGGAGAGCTTCATCAGGCATGCTCCTCGTAGCTGTGGCCGGCGCGCAGGCCCTCGCGGACCCGGTGGGCGATTTCGAGGAATTCCGGGGTTTCGCGGATGCCGAGCGGACGCTCCCGGGGCAGCGGCGAATCGATGACGTCGGTCACGCGGCCGGGGCGGGGGCTCATGACGACGATCTTCGTCGAGAGATAGACGGCCTCGGGGATCGAATGGGTGACGAAGCAGATCGTCTTCTGGGTGGCGTCCCAGAGTTTCAGGAGCTGCTCGTTGAGATGGTCGCGCACGATCTCGTCGAGTGCGCCGAAGGGCTCGTCCATCAGGAGAAGATCGGCGTCGAAGGCGAGCGCGCGGGCAATCGAGGCGCGCTGTTGCATGCCGCCCGACAACTGCCAGGGATATTTCTTGCCGAAGCCCGTAAGGTTGACGAGGTCGAGCGTTTTGGCGATGCGCGCCTGCTGTTCGGCCTTCGAATAGCCCATGATTTCGAGCGGCAGCGCGATGTTCTTCTCGATCGTGCGCCAGGGATAGAGCGCTGCGGCCTGGAAGACATAGCCATAGGCGCGGCGTTTGCGGGCCTCTTCCGGTGTGAGGCCGTTGACGGTGATGGTGCCGGAGGTCGGCTTTTCCAGATCGGCGATGACGCGCAAAAAAGTCGTCTTGCCGCAGCCGGACGGGCCGATGAAGGAGACGAAATCGCCCTTTTCGACGTTGAGATTGACGCCCGTCAGCGCCGTGACGGGGCCATCGGCGGTCTGGAAGGTGAGGCCGAGATCCTTTGCACAGACGACGGTATTCGCTGGGGCCATGCTCATCATCTTTCGGCGCCTCGCACGGCGCGGTTTCCGGCAGACTGCATGTCCCGTCCCGGCATTGCAATCGGCATTGTCTTCGCTATCACTTTGGGCACGGAAATCTTTCGGGGGAGAGGAACATGACGGGTGAAACGAAAGCCGACTGCCGGATCGTGCGACCAGGCAGCACCTATGACGGCAAGCAAGGGTTCAGCTATTTCGAGGGTATTGCGCGCGAAAGCGTCGGCGCCTCGGGCATCTGCATGCATCTTCTGACGATCCCGCCGGGCGGGCGTGCGAAGGCGCATATGCATGAGAGCCATGAAACGGCGATCTACATGCTCTCCGGCGAGGCGCATACCTGGTACGGCGAACGGCTGGAGAATCACGTGATCGTCAAGGCGGGCGAGATGTTCTACATCCCCGCCGGCATGCCCCATCTGCCCGCCAATCTCTCCGATCAGCCGGCATCCGCGGTCATTGCCCGGACAGATCCCCACGAGCAGGAGAGCGTGGTGCTTCTGCCGCATCTCGAGGCGCTGGTTCCGCGCTAAGGGTCTTCGCCCACCCATTATTTCTTGCACCTTGTCAGAGGTCCCCAGCGTGTGCCGTCGGGGAAGCTGACCGTGTAGCCGCCATTGTCAGGCGTCAGCGTCAACTCGTAAGTTATCGGCGGTTCTCCGCCCTCGTCGCTGCATTCGGCCTTCACGACGGTGGCGCCGCCAACTTTCTTGGCGTCGCCTTTGAACTCGCAATAGGAGGCTGCCGTGGTGACGCCCTCCTTGTTCAGGAGAAAGAAGACATCGGCACCGGAGGATTCTTCGGTTTCCGAATAGTGGCAGCCTTCGGCGTTGCCATAGCTGCCATCGACGATATCGGCTGCCGCCCCCGCCGGACCGGCAAGCGCAAGGCCGAGAAGGAGCGCCGGGAGCGCGCGGGCGGCCGGCATCAGACGCCGCTCGCCGGAATGCCGCTGCGCTCCACCTTGCGCGGCGCGGTGATTTCCTTCCAGGTCGACAGCGCCTTGCTGACGGCGGCGAAGGGCTCGCGCTTGACGAACTGGCCATGGCCCTCGCGGGTCTTGACCGTACTTTCCTCGATGGCGACGACGCCGCGCGTCAACGTGTAGCGCGGCAGGCCGACAACCTCCTTGCCCTCGAAGACATTGTAATCGATCGACGACTGCTGGCTCTTGGCGGAAATGGTCTTGGAGCGCTTCGGATCCCACACGACGATATCCGCATCCGCGCCGACGAGGATCGCTCCCTTGCGCGGATAGACGTTGAGGATCTTGGCGATGTTGGTGGACGTCACGGCCACGAACTCGTTCATGGTGAGGCGACCGGTGTTGACGCCGTTGGTCCAGAGCATCGGCATGCGGTCTTCAAGGCCGCCGGTACCGTTGGGGATCTTGCGGAAATCGCCGGCACCGGTGCGCTTCTGGTCGGTCGTGAAGGCGCAATGGTCGGTCGCCACCACCTGCAGCGAGCCGCTGGCAAGGCCCGCCCAAAGCGAATCCTGGTGCTGCTTGTTGCGGAAGGGCGGGCTCATCACGCGGCGGGCGGCGTGGTCCCAGTCCTTGTTGAAATACTCGCTCTCGTCGAGCGTCAGGTGCTGGATCAACGGTTCGCCATAGACGCGCATGCCGTTCTGGCGGGCGCGGCGGATGGCTTCATGCGCCTGTTCGCAGGAGGTGTGCACGACGTAAAGCGGGCTGCCTGCCATGTCGGCGATGATGATGGCGCGGTTCGTCGCCTCGCCCTCGACGGACGGCGGGCGCGAATAGGCATGGCCCTCGGGGCCGTTATTGCCCTCATCCATCAGCTTGGTCTGCATGGCGGCGACGACGTCGCCGTTTTCGGCATGGACGAGCGGCAGCGCGCCGAGCGCCGCACAGCGCTGGAACGAGGCGAACATCTCGTCGTCGTTCACCATCAACGCGCCCTTGTAAGCCATGAAGTGCTTGAAGGTGTTGATGCCCTTTTCCTCCACGATGGCCTTCATTTCGTTGAAGACCTGTTCGCCCCACCACGTTACGGACATGTGGAAGGAATAGTCGCAATTGGCGCGGGTGGACTTGTTGTCCCAGCGCTTCAGCGCGTCGAGCAGCGACTGGCCGGGATCGGGCAGGCAGAAATCCACTACCATGGTCGTGCCGCCGGCAAGGCCGGCGCGCGTGCCGCTTTCGAAATCGTCGGCCGAATAGGTGCCCATGAAGGGCATTTCGAGATGCACATGCGGATCGATGCCGCCCGGCATGACATAACAACCGGCCGCATCCAGCACCTCGTCGCCCGAGAGATTGGGGCCGATCTCGACGATCTTCCCACCCTCGATCTTGACGTCCGCCTTGTAGGTCAGATCGGCGGTGACAACGGTTCCGCCCTTGATGACTGTGCTCATGTTGGTTCGTTCCCTGTCTTTAATTTTTGCTGGCGCTTGAAGCGCAAGACCGCCCGGCGTGCCGGGCGGGAAAGATCATTCGGCGATGCCCGCCGTCTCGATCACCGCATGCAGCAGCACATCCGCACCGGCGGCGGCCCACTCCTTCGAAATGTCCTCCGCCTCGTTGTGCGAGAGGCCGCCGACACAGGGGCACATGATCATCGTGGCAGGCGCGACCTTGGCGGCCCAGCAGGCGTCGTGGCCGGCGCCGGAGATGATGTTCATGTGGCTGTAGCCGAGGTCTTCCGCCGCCTTGCGCACGGCCGAGACCAGCGTCGGGTCGAAGGTGACGGGATCGAAATGGCCGACGGCCTCGACGGAACAGCCCACGCCGAGCGCGTCGCAGATTTTTGGCGCTTCCGCCTCGATACGGGCACGCATGCTGTCGAGCTTCGCCTGGTCGGGCGAACGGATATCGACGGTGAAGACGACTTTGCCGGGCAGCACGTTGCGCGAATTCGGCGAGAAGAACACCTGGCCGACACCGCCGACGGCGCCTGGCTGGTTTTCCATGGCGACAGTCTGCACCATTTCGAGGATGCGCGACATCGCAAGACCGGCATTGACGCGCAGGTTCATCGGCGTCGAGCCAGTATGCGCCTCGCGGCCGGTCAGCGTGAATTCCAGCCACCACAGGCCCTGACAGTGCGTGACGACGCCGATGTCCTTCTTCTCGGCTTCGAGGATCGGACCCTGCTCGATGTGATATTCGAAATAGGCGTGCATCTTGCGCGCGCCGACCGTCTCGTCACCGACCCAGCCGATGCGTTTCAGCTCGTCGCCGAAGGTCTTGCCTTCGGGATCCTTGCGGCCATAGGCATAATCCTGGCTGTGCACGCCGGCGAAAACGCCGGAGGCGAGCATGGCCGGGGCGAAGCGCGCACCTTCCTCGTTCGTCCAGTTGGTGACGACGATCGGGTGCTTCGTCCTGATGCCGAGATCGTTCAGCGAGCGGATGACTTCGAGGCCGGCGAGCACGCCGAGCACGCCGTCATATTTGCCGCCGGTCGGCTGGGTATCGAGATGCGAGCCGACATAGACGGGAAGAGCCTCGGGGTCGGCGCCCTCGCGCGTCATGAACATGTTGCCCATGGTGTCGACACCCATGGAAAGGCCGGCGCCTTCGCACCAGGTCTGGAAGAGGCGGCGGCCTTCGGCGTCTGAATCGGTCAGCGTCTGCCGATTGTTGCCGCCGGCAATGCCGGGGCCGATCTTCGCCATGTCCATGAGGGTGTCCCACAGGCGGTCCGCGTTGACACGCATGTTCTCGCCGGGTGCGGCCATGTCGTATGCTCCCACGTCTTCGGGCTTTGAAAGCCTCAATCTGTTCCCACCGGCTGGCGGCGCGCTTGTTTGTTTTGCGCCTGTCCGACTCAGCAGTTGCCTTTACTTGATAACTGTCTGATAATTTGACCGGTTGGTAAACATTACAGCTTCCGTTGCGGCACTCAAGCCGAAAAACCAAAAACCTTGAGGTCTCGCCCAAGAAAATGGCGGCTGGTTAAACTGGTGAATTTGGCGGCACTTTTCGCAATTCCGGAAAGCGCCGAGGGGGCAAGATGGCACTACCAAGGGCGGCCAGGACACAGCGGCGCACGCGCATCCAGGAGGCGAAGGAGGAGCAGATCCTCGAGGCGGCGCTGGAGGTCTTTTCGCTGCACGGGTTCCGCGGGGCGACCGTGGACCAGATCGCCGAAGTGGCCGGCATGTCGAAGCCCAATCTGCTCTATTATTTCCGCACCAAGGAGACGATGCACCGGGCACTGATCACGCGCGTGCTTGACACCTGGCTGGATCCGCTGCGCGAGTTCGACGCGGAAGGCAATCCCGTCTCGGAAATCCGCAGCTATATCAGGCGCAAGCTCGAGATGGCGCGCGATTTTCCCCGCGAAAGCCGGCTTTTCGCTAATGAAATCCTGCAGGGGGCGCCCAATATCGAGGACGAGTTGAAGGGCCCGCTGAAATCCCTCGTCGATGAAAAGGCCGAGGTGATCCGGAGCTGGGCCAAGGCGGGCAAGATCGCCAAATGCGATCCCTATCACCTCATCTTCTCGATCTGGTCGACGACCCAGCACTATGCCGACTTCGATGTGCAGGTGCGTGCCGTGCTGGGGCAGGGTCAGTCCGGCGAAGGCCGGTTCGAGGATGCGGCGCGTTTCCTCGAACAGCTCTTTCTCGGCGGACTTAATGTCAGCGAGCAGCCTTCCGAGGCTTAATCGGGCAGGAGGGCCATGAGCGCGAGACCACAGGCCGTGATCAGCGCGCCTGCCAGCACCGGCAGACTTGCCCAGCCATGGCCTAAAATACCTTCCAGCAGGATGATGAAGCTCGGCGTGAGATAGCCGTAGCCTAGAACCTTCGAGGCTGGCAGGCGCATCGAGGCATATTGCAGCAGGAGAAACGTGCCGGCCGTCGTGACGACGGCGAGATAGGTGACGGCGGCATAAACGGTCAGCGGCAGGGCGGAGAAATCCGTCGCGACGAGGCCGCGGATGCCCGGCGCGATCAGCCAGATCGTAGCACCGGCCGTAACCCAGAAACCGAAGGCGACGGCGGGCTCGCCGCGGTCGAAGCGGCGGATCAGCGGCACATAGAGCGCATGGCAGACGACGCCGGCAAAGAAGATCATCTCGCCGGTGCCGACATCGAAAGCTAGGATATCGGCGATATTGCCGCGAAAGATCACCCAGACGGCGCCGGCGGCGGCGATGACGAGGCCGGCGAGCACGCCGGGCCGCGTCCTCTGGCCGAGCACGGGCAGGGCGAAGCCGGCGCTCAAGAGCGGCATCAGGGTAAAAACAGCACCCGTCGCGATGGGGCTGGTATATTCCAGCGCGGTGAACATGGTGAGCATGTAGATGGCGATGAGCCCGCCGAGCAGAAGGAAGCGCCAGATTTCCTTTGGCCAGACGGCCGGAACCCGAAAGGCGCCGAAGGCAAGGGCGGCCATGACGACGATGGTCATGATGTAGCGCCAGAGCGTCAGCGGCTCGGCCTCCATGTATCGCGCCGCCAGCCCACCGAAAGAGAACGAGCCGGCGATCAGCACGGCGAAGAGCAGCATTGCGAGATGGCCCTTGAGCTTCTCACGGCCCGTGGCATGGGTGGAGAGGCCCGCCCGGGCCGGCATACGTTTCGTCAAGAAAATCACCCTATTGTCAGCGGCGCGGCACGGTCATAGACCGGCGCGTCTCGGTGCGCTACCCCACAGGAATGCCGCAATCGCCACCCATATCCCCGGCGACACAGCAAAGGACATGCAATGACCACGGCCATCGGCTTCAAGGATACCGACCGCAAGACGAGCGAACTGCTTGAGGATATCATTCATGCTATCAAGGGCGAGCACATCACGCTGCGCGACCTTCTTGCCATGATGGGCGAAAGCGGACTGCTGCTCCTCTGCGCCTTCCTGTCGCTGCCCTTCCTGTTTCCTGTTTCCATTCCCGGTGTCTCGACGGTGTTCGGCGCGGGCATCGTGCTGATCAGCGCGGCGATCACGCTCAACCGTCTGCCCTGGCTGCCGGCAAAGGTGGCCGACCGGCGCCTGGAAAGCAGCAAGCTCCGGCCGGTGCTGGAGCGTGGCGTGACATTCCTGCGCAAGATCGACCGCTTCTTCAAACCGCGCATGACGGGCCTCACGACCGGTGCGGTGATGAACCGCGTCAACGGTCTGGTGCTCATGGGGGCAGGCATCCTGCTGATGGCTCCGCTCGGGCTCATTCCCTTTTCCAACACCCTGCCGGGCGTGGCGATCCTGCTGCTCGCCGCCGGCATTTCGCAGCGCGACGGCCTGATCGTGCTCGCGGGCTATGTGATGGTGGTGCTGACGATCGTGTATTTTGCGGCGCTTGCTTTCCTCGCCTACAGCGCGGGCAATAGTTTCTTCGGGTGAGGCCGATTTCAGTCGCATCGCTCGTTGCCGAGTTGGGCAACGGCCTCTCCTCCGTCATCCTCGGGTCAAGCCCGGGGATGACGAAGGTGGAGGAGCGG
Source organism: Shinella curvata (assembly GCF_022899935.1). GTDB lineage: Bacteria > Pseudomonadota > Alphaproteobacteria > Rhizobiales > Rhizobiaceae > Shinella > Shinella curvata. Next base: position 5,732 of record NZ_JALJCJ010000005.1, on the reverse strand, counting down.
GCTTTGCTTGAAAGAGCGCTCGCTGAGGGCATTCGCTTGGACACAAGGCCGGGGCATGACCCCGGCCTTTTCGTTTATTCCGCAGCCTGCCGGGCCATCGGATTGTTGGGGTGCGTCGTCCAGTTCGCATAATTCGGGTCGACCGTCTTGCCGGTGCGCTGGTCGAGCGTGCCGGGCTCGAGGCCGACCATGGTGATGCAGTTCTCGACGGGGCAGACATTGACGCAGAGATTGCAGCCGACGCACTCGTCTTCCATCACCTCGAAATGCCTGACGCCATCGACGAACTGCGTGATCGCCTGGTGCGAGGTGTCCTCGCAGGCGATGTGGCAGCGGCCGCATTTGATGCAGGCATCCTGGTCGATATGGGCCTTTGCGATGTAGTTGAGGTTGAGATACTGCCAATCGGTGACGTTGGGTACGGCGCGGCCGCAGATGTCGTCGAGCGTGCGGTGACCCTTGGCGTCCATCCAGCTCGACAGGCCCGTGATCATCTCCTGCACGATCTTGAAGCCGTAGGTCATCGCCGCCGTGCAGACCTGCACATTGCCGGCGCCGAGCACCAGGAATTCCGCCGCATCGCGCCAGGTCGTGACGCCGCCGATGCCGGAGATCGGCAGGCCGTAAGTCTCCGGATCGCGGGCGATCTCGGCCACCATGTTGAGCGCGATGGGTTTCACGGCAGGGCCGCAATAGCCGCCATGCGTGCCCTTGCCGCCGACCGTTGGGTTCGGGGCAAAATTGTCGAGATCGACGGACACGATCGAGTTGATCGTGTTGATCAGCGATACTGCATCGGTGCCGCCGGACTTGGCCGCGCGGGCGGGCTTGCGGATGTCGGTGATGTTGGGTGTCAGCTTGGTGATGACGGGCATGCGCGTGTACTGCTTGCACCAGCGCACGACCATTTCGATATACTCCGGCACCTGACCGACGGCGGCACCCATGCCGCGCTCGGACATGCCGTGCGGACAGCCGAAATTGAGTTCGATGCCGTCAGCGCCGGTTTCTTCCACCAGAGGCAGGATCGCCTTCCAGCTCTCCTCCTCGCAGGGCACCATGATCGAGGCGATCAGCGCCCGGTCCGGCCAGTTCATCTTGACCTGCTTCATCTCGCGCAGGTTGGTATAGAGGTCGCGGTCGGTGATCAGTTCGATATTGTTGAGGCCAAGCAGGCGGCGGTCGGCGCCCCAGATCGCGCCGTAGCGCGGGCCGTTGACGTTGACAACAGGCGGGCCTTCCTCGCCGAGCGTCTTCCAGACCACGCCGCCCCAGCCCGCCTTGAAGGCGCGCTCGACATTGTAGGCCTTGTCGGTCGGCGGCGCGGAAGCGAGCCAGAACGGGTTGGGCGATTTGATGCCGACGAAATTGTTGCGAAGATCAGCCATGTCTCATCTCCTCAAGCGACGGCAGAGGCCGGCTGCGCACCGGCAGCGAGCATGCGGTTGATCGAATCGGCCGCATCGCGGCCCTGGGCGACGGAGGTGACCGTCAGGTCCTCGCCCGCCTTCACGCAGTCCCCGCCCGCCCAGACATTGGCGACGGAGGTGCGGCCTTCGCTATCGATGGCGATGCGGTTGCCGGACAGGGCCAGCGCGCCAAGGCCTGCTGCTTCGAAGGTCTGGCCGATGGCCTTGAAGATCTGGTCGGCGGTGAGAACACCCGTCTCGCCGGTGCCGGCGAGCCTGCCGTCCTGGAGTTCGGTATATTCCATCTCGATGCCGGCGACCTGACCGTCACGGGCGATCACCCGCTTCGGCCGCAGCCAATGGCGGATCATCACGCCCTTGGAGGCGGCGAGGTCCTGCTCGAAGGGCGAGGCGTTCATGTGCTCCTTGCCGCGGCGGTAACAGATCGTCACTTCCTCGGCGCCGAGCAGCTTTGCCTGGACGGCGGCGTCGATGGCGGTCATGCCGCCGCCGATGACGACGACGCGGCGGCCGACCGGAACGGTCGCCTTGTCGGCGGCCTGGCGCAGCTCCGCGATGAAATCGACCGCGTCATAGACGCCGGGCAGGTTTTCGCCTTCCGCGCCGAGAGCGTTGACGCCACCCAGACCCATGCCGAGGAAGACGGCATCGAAATTGGCGGTGAGATCGGCAAGGGTGAAGTCGCGGCCGAGCTTCAGGCCGTTCTTCACCTCGATACCGCCGATGGCGAGCACGTAATCGACTTCGCGCTGGGCGAAATCGTCGACCGCCTTGTAGGTGGCGATGCCGTATTCGTTGAGACCGCCGGCCTTTTCGCGGGCTTCGAAGATCACGACGTCGTGGCCTTCCACGGCCAGCCGATGGGCGCAGGCGAGACCGGCCGGGCCGGCGCCGACGACGGCGATCGCCTTACCGGTGCGCGCGGCACGTTCGTAGAAATGCTGGTTTTCGGTGATCGCGACATCGGTCGCGTAGCGTTGCAGGCGGCCGATTTCCACCGGACGGTGCTCGGCGGTGTTGCGCACGCAGGCCTGTTCGCAGAGCGTCTCGGTGGGACAGACGCGGGCGCACATGCCGCCGAGAATGTTCTGGTCGAAGATGGTCTTCGCCGAACCGACCGGATTGCCCGTCGAGATCTGGCGAATGAACAGCGGAATGTCGATGGAGGTCGGACAGGCCGTCATGCACGGCGCGTCATGACAGAAGTAGCAGCGATCGGCTGCAACCAGCGCCTCGTGGTCGTCGAGGCGCGGATGGAGGTCGGAAAAGTTCGTCTCGTATTCGGCCGGCGTCAGACGCCCCCGATGAATCCCAGATTGCGTCGTTCCCATAATTATCTCCCATTCGCGTGGGCTTTTTGAATAAGAGAACGGTAACTCAGCTTTATTTTTTTATCAAACGGTAAAACTTCAGAAAAAATGCTGGTTTTTCAGTGCCTGCAGCAAAAATAAACATGATAATTCCGGTTATGTTTTTCGCCCCCAAGAAAGGGCGGCGTCCTTACCTGTCCTTGCTGCGTCATCAGATGACGTTTGACAGGTGACGGGAAAAGATGCAGCAAATCAGGACAAACAAGGGGAATACGATGGCGAAGCGGACCGAGACGGCCGGACGGCTGGACGATGCGGCACGGGCTGGCTGGCTCTACTATGTCGCGGGTCGAACGCAGGACGAGATCGCGTCCGCCATGGGGATCTCCCGTCAGTCCGCGCAACGCCTGGTTTCGCTGGCGGTGGCCGAGCGCTTGATCAAGGTGCGGCTCGACCACCCGATCGCCGAATGCCTGGAGTTGGGAGAGGCGCTGCGTAAGAAGTTTGACCTCGTGCATGTCGATATCGTGCCGAGCGATCCCGGCTCGACCTCCACGACGATCGGTATCGCCGAGGCAGGGGCGGCGGAAATCGAACGTTGGCTGAAGAAATCCGAGCCCATCGTGCTTGCCGTCGGTACCGGCCGTACGCTGAAGGCGGCGATCGATCAGCTGCCGACGATGGAATGTCCCCAGCACCGTATCATGTCTCTGACCGGCAATATCGGGCCGGACGGCTCGGCGTCTTACTACAACGTCATCTTCTCGATGGCCGATGCGATCAAGGCGCGGCACTTTCCGATGCCGCTGCCCGTTCTCGTCTCCTCGGCCGAGGAGCGTGACCTGCTGCACAAGCAGAGCCTTGTCCAGACGACGTTGCAGCTCGGGCGGGAGGCGGATGTCGCCTTTGTCGGCGTCGGACAGCTGGGGGAGGACGCGCCGCTGTGCCTCGACGGCTTCCTCAAGCCGGAGGAAGTGAGCCAGGTGATGGACGAAGGGGGCGCCGGCGAGATTTGCGGTTGGATCTTCGACCGCAACGGCAAGCTGCTCGAAGGCAGCATCAACGAAAGGGTCGCCGCCGTACCGCTTCCGCCGCGCGAAACGACCACTGTCATCGGCCTTGCCAAGGGCAAACGCAAGTATCTCGCCATTCTCTCGGCCCTGCGGGGACGCATGATCAACGGTCTCATTACAGATGAAGCGACCGCGCGGCATCTGCTTTCGGCCTGATCGCCGGTCATGCGCCCGCTCTGAAATAGCGTTCTCCACGTAGAAATTTCCCATGGGATTCAAGGCTTGCTGCTCTGCGTTGTGCGGTGCAGCAACGATTGTTCGTTGACTTTGTGCGCCATTATGTGGGTAATTGCTCACGAGCAAAGCAAATGCTCATAACTCTTCTGGGAGGAAGATGATGAATTTGAGAACCCTTCTGCTGGGCGTCAGCTCGGCTGCTCTCCTGTGCGGTTTCGCCAATGCCGAAACGCTGACCATCGCTACCGTCAACAACGGCGACATGGTGCGCATGCAGGGACTGACGGAAGATTTCACCACCAAGAACCCCGACATTCAGCTCGAGTGGGTGACGCTCGAGGAAAACGTGCTGCGTGAGCGCGTCACGACCGACGTCGCGACGAAGGGCGGCCAGTACGACATCATGACGATCGGCACCTATGAAGTTCCGATCTGGGCCAAGCAGGGCTGGCTGGTGCCGCTCGACAATCTCGGCGCCGATTACGACGTCGACGACCTGCTGCCGGCCATCCGTTCCGGTCTGACCGGCGAGGACGGCAAGCTCTATGCCGCGCCGTTCTACGGCGAAAGTTCGATGGTCATGTACCGCAAGGACCTGATGGAAAAGGCTGGGCTCACCATGCCCGACGCCCCGACCTGGGAGTTCATTGCGGATGCTGCCCGCAAGATGACCGACCGCAATGCCGGCATCAACGGCATCTGCCTGCGCGGCAAGGCCGGCTGGGGCGAGAACATGGCCTTCCTGACCGCAACCGCGAACGCCTTCGGCGCCCGCTGGTTCGACGAGAAGTGGACCCCGCAGTTCGATCAGCCGGAATGGAAGAACACGCTCGACTTCTACGTCAAGCTGATGAACGACGCCGGCCCGCAAGGCGCGTCCTCGAACGGCTTCAACGAGAACCTGGCGCTGTTCCAGCAGGGCAATTGCGGCATGTGGATCGACGCCACGGTCGCGGCGTCCTTCGTTTCCAACCCGAAGGAATCGACGGTTGCCGACAAGGTCGGCTATGCGCTCGCTCCTGATACGGGCCTCGGCAAGCGCGGCAACTGGCTCTGGGCCTGGAACCTCGCAATCCCCGCTGGCTCGCAGAAGACCGCATCGGCCGAGAAGTTCATCGCCTGGGCAACCAGCAAGGACTACACCAAGCTCGTCGCCGAGAAGGAAGGCTGGGCAAACGTTCCTCCGGGCACGCGCTCCTCGCTCTATGCGAACGAGGAGTACGAGAAGGCTGCTCCTTTCGCGAAGATGACGCTCGACTCGATCAACGCAGCTGACCCGAAGAACCCGGCCGTCAAGCCGGTGCCCTATGTCGGCGTGCAGTTCGTCGCCATCCCGGAATTCCAGGGTCTCGGCACGACGGTCGGTCAGCTCTTCTCGGCAGCGCTTGCCGGCCAGATGTCGGTCGACGATGCACTCGCACAGGCACAGTCGGTCACCACCCGTGAGATGACCCGCGCCGGTTACATCAAGTAAGCAACCTCCTCCCCAAGGACAGGCTGCCCGGAATGCGTTCCGGGCAGCCGTGAAAACGGGGTGCTTCTTCCCGGCGCGGCGCGGCCCGCCGCCGTCCGCGCCGGAAAATCCAAAGCAGTGACGAGAATATCTGGGGTTCCATCCATGGGAGGGTGGAAAGCCTGTCCGGCGCCTGATGCTGCCGGCGAAACGGGGAGGTCAGGTTTATGGCGACGGAGAACACGCGCGGCTTGGCGCGGATGATGTTGGCACCCTCAGTGGGTTTGCT
>NZ_JALJCJ010000004.1 GCF_022899935.1 Shinella curvata | reverse complement strand
GCGCCGAACGACTGGCAGGTTGGTCAGACGGGCAAGGTGGTCGCGCCGCAGCTCTACATCGCCTGCGGCATCTCGGGTGCGATCCAGCATCTCGCCGGCATGAAGGACTCGAAGGTGATCGTGGCGATCAACAAGGACGAGGAGGCGCCGATCTTCCAGGTCGCCGACTACGGCCTCGTCGCGGACCTGTTCGAAGCGCTGCCGGAATTGCAGAAGGCGCTTTAAGTGGCATGGCGGGAGGCGGCTGCGCGCGCCTTCACGATGCCGACACGGACATCGTCCATTCACGCGCTCACCCTTGTGCTATTGGCTTGCATAATGATTCTAAGTGTGTGGATGCCATGAGCCCCAAGACCCGCGGTTATCTCTTCGCCTTCCTGGCCATCTGCATTTTTGCCGGCCAGGATGCGATCACCAAATATCTCGGCGATCATTATCCGGCGCTGTTCATAACGATGATCCGCTTCTGGGCCTTCGCGCTTTTCGTCTGCGCTTTCGCCGCCTCGTCGCCGGGCGGCATCCGCAAGGCCGTCCGTACGGGTCGCCCATGGCTGCAGATCGCCAGAGGCCTGCTGCTCGTCGCGGAAATCGTGCTCATCGTCTTTTCTTACGTGCATGCCGGCCTTGCCATGAGCCAGTCGATCTTTCAGGCAACGCCGCTGATTATCACCATCCTCTCGATTCCGCTGCTCGGCGAGGCCGTCGGATGGCGACGCGGAACCGCCGTGCTGGTGGGCCTGCTTGGCGTTCTGGTGATCATCAATCCTGTGGATGTCCACTTCGACCTGTCGCTGCTTCTCCCCCTCGGGGCATCCGTGCTCTTTGCGCTCTACAGCATCGCCACGCGCGCGGTGAGCCGCGAGGATTCGGCCGTGACCAGTCTCTTCTATGCCGGCATTGCCGGGGCCGTGGCGATCTCGCTGATCGGTCCGTTCTACTGGACTGAGGTGGAGCCTTCCGACTGGTTCGCCCTTGCCGCGCTCTGCATCTGCGGCACCCTCAGCCACTATTTCCTGATCCGCGCCTATGGCCTGCTGCCGGCGGCCGAAGTCCAGCCCGTCACCTATTTCCAGCTCGTTCTCAACGTCATTTTTGCCGTCTGGCTGTTCGGGGAGATCGTCACGCTCAACATGATCGCCGGCGCGATCATCGTCGTCGGCGCCGGCCTTTTCACCATCTGGCGCGAGCATCAGCTGGCGCGACGAGCGCGACCGCTGGATCCGACGGCCGTGTGAAAACGGACCACTGATTTCGGAGAGAATATCTGGAGCGGCAAGCGCCTCACCACTGTTCGGCGGCAATCCAGTCACAAAAGGCGGAGATGATCTTCACCCGCTTATGGGCGCGGGGAACAACAAGGTAGAAGCCGGGGACATCCTTCTTGTCCATCGTTTCGAGAATCTCGATGCCGAGAGGCGCGACGAGCGCGCCGGCTTTGATGTCGGCCAGCGCATCGAGCTTCGATACGAGCCCGACGCCGATGCCGGAGATGCTGCCCCGGCGCATCGTCGCGGCATCCTGGAATTCAATCTCGCCGGCCATTTCCAGCGAAGGCAGGCCGAGATGCGCCAGCACCTTGCGCCAGAGATCGCGCGCCATGACGGGATGGAGAAGCGTCATGCGGCCGAGGTCGGTAGGTGAAGAGATCTGCTTGGCCAGTTCCGGCGAGCAACAGATGATCTTCGGATCATGCATCAAGAGTTTTACGTCATATTCCTTCCAGTTGCCGAAGCCCCACTGGATGGACACATCCACTTCGTCGGCCGCGAAATCGCGCACGTTGACCATCGTCGTCAGGCGGATATCGGCACCGGGCATGCGCTGGCGAAAACGCTCCAGCCGCTCCATCAGGTAGCGCGTGGCGAAATACGGACTGACATTGATGTTGATGCGGTTGCGGTAGGTCGAATTGGTAACGCGGCGGATGCCTTCGGTGAACTCGTCAAAACCTGCCTGAACGAAATGCGAGAGGATGATCGCATGCTCCGTCGGCTCGATGACCCGCGCCTTCCGCTCGAACAGCGGCACATGCAGGGTATCTTCCAGCAGCTTGATCTGCTGGCTGATGGCCTGCGGCGTGACGAGCAGTTCGTCAGCCGCGCTGCGGAACGTGCCCTGTCGCATGACCGCCCAGAATGCGCGCAACGCATTGAGAGGGGGAAGCCGTGTGTGTTGTCCAGCCAATTCACCCCTCCCGCAGGGACCATCAGATACAGCCGACGCAGCCGGTCGCGGTTATATCACGGCTTTTTCGAGGAAGGGCCGGTTTTCCACGATCCGCTCGTAGCCGACCTCCGTCAGATCCAGTGTGCGATATTCGCCGTAGGTGATCAACTCGGACACGCCCCGTCCTGTCGCCGGCCCCTGTTGCAGGCCGTGGCCGGAAAAACCGTTGGCGAAGACGAAGTTGCGCACCACCGGATGGCGACCGACGACCAGATTATGGTCGAGCGTGTTGAAGTCGTAGTGCCCTGCCCATTGGTTCACCACCTTGATCGCCTCGAACCGGGGCGAGCGCTCGGCCAGCGCCGGCCAGATGATTTCCTCGAACTCCTCATAGCGCGGCTCGAAATCGTCCCAGTCGGCTGCCGGGTCTTCCACCGGCGGGCAGCCCGTGAGGAAGAAGCGGCCTTCGGGCCGGCAGAACACGCCGGATGGATCGATCATCAGCGGCAACCGTCCCTGATTGACGGTCGCGCTTCCTTCCGGCGTCTGAGCGCAATCGAAGACGAACAGGGTGCGTTTGCGCGGCTCGACCGGGATGTCGAGGCCGGCCATGCGGGCCGTGAGCGCCGCACGGGGGCCGGACGCGTTGACGATCGTGCCAGCCTTGACGACAGCGCCGGACTTCAACGTCACCGACGTCACGGCATCGCCCTCGCGGCCGATAGCCACGGCTTCATCCGTGACATAGTCGACGCCGAGCGAGCGGGCCTTGTTCTTGAAGCCGTACATCAGGCCGGTATTGTTGAACCAGCCTTCACCGGAGCGGCCGTAGGAGGCCAATTCGATATCCGCCACATTGAGATGCGGAAAGGCGTTGGCCAGTTCGTCACGGTTCCAGAGCACGACATCGGCGCGGCAGGAGACCTGCGCCTCGTGGTTCTCCTTGAGGACCCGCACCTGCTCCGGCGTGTTGGCGAGGAACAGGTAGCCGCCGGAATGGAAGCCGAGATCGGGCCTGTCGTCGCCGACCTGCATCATCTCGCCGAAATTGCGGATGACCTCGGAGCCGTACTGGCTGATCCTGACATTGATCGGATTGGAAAACTGCGTGCGGATCGAGGAGGACGAGAGCGATGTGGCCGCCGTGAGATAGGTCGGATCACGCTCGATCACGAGCACGGAACCGTCGAAATCGGGATTGGCCGCTAGGTAATAGGCGACGGCGGAGCCGATCACCGCGCCGCCGACGATGACGACGTCATACCGGTCTTTCATTTCGATGCCTCATCGTTGGGATGGCCGATATCGACGAACCATCCGCCGAGATAGAGAGTGGACGGCGCCTTCGGATCGACCGGCGGCTTTTCCGCCTCAACCTTGGCGCGGAAACGCTCGGTATTGTCCTGCGGGACATAGCCGAGATGGCCGGCTTTGCCATTGTCGACGGGTTTGACGGCATTGTCGGAGAGGCCGAAGCTGATCGTGTGGCCGACGCGCGGCGCCGTCAGGCTGGCCGTCACCAGGCGGGTGCAATCCTCGAAGGACAGCCAGGACCAGAGCATGCGCCGATCCGCCGGCTCCGGGAACGAAGAGAAGATGCGCAGGCACACGCTCTCCAGCCCGAACTTGTCCCAGTAGAAGCGGCTCAGCGCCTCGACGAAGCACTTGGAGACGCCGTAGAGGCTGTCCGGTCGCACCGGGGCGTCCGTATCGATATGGGCCTCCAGCGTTTGGTAGCCGATTGCGTGGACAGACGAGGCATAGACCACGCGCTTGACGCCATGTTTCCGCGCGGCCTCGTAAATGTGGTAGCTGCCACGGATATTGGCATCGAGGATATCTTCCCAGGGGCGTTCCAGCGGCACGCCGCCGAAATGCACGATGGCATCGACGCCCTCGACCGCCTTCGTCACCGCTGCCTCGTCGGCGAGGTCAAAGACCATCGCCTCCTCATTCGGCTGGAGGTCTTTGATTTCCGCGACATCCGCCAGACGCAGCCGGTCGGCCAGCGGCGCAAGGCCCCGGCGCAGTTCCGTGCCGAGACGGCCTGCCGCACCCGTGATCAGAATGGTCTTGTAGGGTTTGGACATTCTTCGTTCCAATCAGAATTCGAGTTTGGCGATGGCAGCGCCGATGCGCTTCACCGCCTCCGACAGCACCTCCTCGGAGGTTGCCGTGGAAATGCGAAAGAAGGGCGACAGGCCGTAAGCCGTGCCGGGAACCGCCGCCACATGACCCTCGTCGAGAAGATATTTCGCGACGGCGACATCGTCTTCCAGCGTCTGGCCAGCAGCGGTTTTCGCGCCGATCAGCGCGGCGCAGCCGATATAGGCGTAAAAGGCCCCTTCCGGCGGATCGAGGCTCAGCGCATTGATCTTCGTAATGCCCTCGACCACGAGATCGCGGCGGCGCTCGAACGCCGTGCGGAATTCGGCGACGCAATCCTGCGGTCCCTCCAGCGCTGCCTTGGCGGCAATCTGCGCCGGGGCGGAAACGGAGGTGCAGGACTGGCTCTGGATCGTCGCCATCGCCTTGATCAGGTCCTTCGGGCCGGCAGCATAACCGACGCGCCAGCCGGTCATGGCATAGGCCTTGGACATGCCGTTGACGATCAACGAGCGATCCCGAAGTTCCGGGCAGGCCGCACCGAAGGAGACGAATTTGCGCCCGTCGAAAAGGATGTGCTCGTAGATCTCATCCGACAGGATCATCACCTTCGGATACTTCGCGAGCACCGCGCCCAGCGCCTTGAGCTGCATTTCGGTATAGACCGCGCCGGAGGGATTGCCCGGCATATTGAGGAACAGCCAGCGGGTTTTTTCCGTAAGCGCCGCTTCCAGCACCTCGGGTGTCAGGTGAAAGCCATTCTCCGCCGGGCAGGCAGGCATGACCGGCACGCCACCGAAGAGCTTCACCATTTCCGGATAGGAGACGAAGTACGGCGCGGGCAGGATCGCCTCGTCGCCCGCCTCCACCGTCGCCATCAGCGCGTTGAAGATGATCTGCTTGGCGCCATTGGCGACCGCGATCTCGTCGATCGCGTAGTCGAGGCCGTTTTCGGTGCGGAACTTGGCGACGATGGCCTTGCGCAGGTCCACCGTGCCGAGCGAGGCGGTGTAGAGCATGCGCTCCTTACGTGCCGCCGCGAAGGCGGCTTCGGTGATGTGGGCGGGTGCGGGGAAATCTGGCTCGCCGAGACCGAGGTCGATCACGTCGACGCCCGTTGCCGCCAAGTCCTTGGCGGCCTGCGAGACGGCCATTGAAGCCGAGGGTTTGACGGCGGAAAGGCGGCTGGCAATGTGGCTCATCATTTTTTCTCCGTCACATAACCCTTGGACAGGTCTTCGGCCCTGGCTTCGGCCGGGCGCTCGGCCGGGTTGCCAAACCCGCCACCGCCTGGCAACTCCAGCACGAGCCGTCGTCCCGCCGGTACATGCTGCCAGCCCTTCGGCCGCAGTTTGGTGCCGTCATCGAGCGTTGCCGAGCCGGGTGCGCCGTCTTCGCCGCCATCGCGGCCGCGAGCCGGCGTCGCGATGCGGTCGAACATTGCCGAGAAGTCGAACTCATGGCCTTCGGCGGGCGCGATCTCGATGATCTGGCCGAGACCGCCGCGATACTTGCCAGCACCGCCGGAATCGGGGCGCAGCTCCTTGCGCCAGACGACGATGGGACCGGTATGCTCGGTCGCCTCGATCGGCATGGTGTGGACGCCCGACGGGAAGGCCGTCGAAGACAGACCGTCGATGCCGGGCCGCGCACCCATGCCACCCGAATTGAACATCAGCACCTCGGCGCGGCGGCCGGACAAGCCAGCAACCGGACGGGCCGAAATATGGATGTTCCAAAGGGCGGCAGCCCCTTCCGCAAGAATCTGGCCCGGCAGCGCCTTGGCCAGCGCGCCGAGAACGAGGTCCGGCACCATGTGGCCGATGACATGGCGCACCGAAACCGGGGCCGGCCGCGGGGCATTGAGAATGTTCGTGGGCGAGGAAACGTTGAAGACGGCGAGAGAGGCCGAATTGTTCGGAATATCGGGCGCGACCACGCATTTCAGCGCATAGCAGGCATAGGCCTTGGTGTAGATCAGCGGCACGTTGATGCCCCAGCGGCTTACACCATCCGTGCCGGAGAAATCGACATTGACGCCACTCTCGGTGATCGAGACCTCGGCCGCGAGACGGATCGGCACATCATAGCCGTCCGTCAGCATATCGTTCGTCCAGGACCCCTTGGGCAGGCCGGCGATGCGCTCCATGGTCGCCGCGTGCGTGCGCGACAGAATGAAATCGCCGAGCGTGTCGAGATTGTCATAGCCGACCTCATCCAGCATCTCGATCAGCCGCTTGTGGCCGACGTCGTTGCAGGCGGCGAGCGAGTAGAAGTCGCCGATCACCTGGTTCGGCTCGCGCACATTGATGCGCAGGATTTTCAGCAGGTCCTTGTTCACCGTGCCGCGCTCGGCGAACTTCATGATCGGGATCTGGATGCCTTCTTCATAGACCGACTTGCCGTCCGCCCCGAAACCGCGTCCACCGACATCCACCACATGCGCCGTGCAGGCGAAGAAGCCGATCAGCTCCTCGCCCTTGAAGGAAGGCGAGACCATGGTGATGTCGTGCAGGTGGCCGGTGCCCTTCCACGGATCGTTGGTGACGTAGGTATCGCCCGGATACATGTCTTCGCGCGGGATTTCTGCAATGAAGTGCAAGACGGCCTCGGCCATTGTGTTGACGTGACCGGGCGTGCCGGTGACGGCCTGTGCCAGCATCTCGCCCTTGGCGTTGTAGACGCCAGCCGAAAGATCGCCCGCTTCGCGGACGGAGGTGGAGAAGGCCGTGCGCAGCAGCGTCAGAGCCTGTTCCTCCACCACCGAAATCAGGCGGTTCCACATGACCTGCATGCGGATTTCATTGATATCGCTCATGATCAGCGTCCCTTGCGCACGAGGAGAATGGTACCGTCGATCTGGATGACGGCATCGAACGGCGACGTGACGATGGTGGAGGTTTCCCGCTCGACGATGACAGCGGGACCAGTCACCCGCGCACCCGGAGAAAGCGTCTCGCGCGGCACGATGGCCGTTTCCAGCGTCTTGCCGGAAGCGGGATCGAAGACCGCCCGGCTGACGGGCGCAGGCACAACACCACCATCCAGCTGAAGCGTGAGGCGCTCACCCTCTGGGCGCACATCCTGTGCTTTAACCGACCAGGTGACGAATTCGATTTCCGGCCCCTCCACGGCGCGGCCAAAGAACTGGGCGTAACGCTCCTTGAAGGCCGCCTCGATCATTGCCGTGTCCGCCTGCGTGAAGGCGCGGTCGGGCAATGCCACCGGAATTTCCCAACCCTGCCCTGCATAGCGCATGAAGGCGGTGATCTCGCGGATGATCTCGCCATCCGTTCCGGCGCGCACGAAGCCTTCGGCCGTCGCCTTGAGGTCGTCGAGCATGGTGTTGATCGCGCCGGCATCGAATTTCGACAGGCCCATGATCTTCGAGGCCAAAGCCTCATAGCCGAACGGCGCCTTGAGAAAGCCGATGGCTGAGCCCACACCCGCCCCCTGCGGAATGAGGCACTGGTCCACACCGAGCTTTTCGCAGAGCCGGGCGGCATGTAGAGGTGCAGCACCGCCGAAGGCGATCATGATGTTGTCGGAAATGTTCTTGCCGTTCTCGACCGCATGGACGCGGGCCGCATTGGCCATGTTCTCATCCACCACCTCGACGATGCCGAAGGCGGCGGCCTCGGTGGCAAGCTTCAGCCGGTCACCGACATCGCGCGCGATCGCCGCGCTGGCGTTTTCGACCGAAAGCCTGATCTTGCCGCCGGCGAAATTATCCGGATCGAGCTTCCCGAGCACGAGGTCCGCGTCGGTAATCGCCGGCCGCTCGCCGCCGCGCTGGTAGCAGGCCGGCCCCGGTTCGGAGGCCGCCGATTCCGGGCCGGCCTGGATGCGGCCCATGGCATCGACCCAGGCGATAGAGCCGCCGCCCGCGCCGATCTCGATCATCTCGATGACGGGAATGGAGATCGGCATGCCCGAGCCCTTGCAGAAACGATAGGTGCGGGCGACCTCGAAGGTGCGCGCGGTATGGGGCTGGTAATCCTCGATGAGGCAGATCTTCGCCGTCGTACCGCCCATGTCATAGGAGACGACGCGATCAAGGCTGAAGCGGCGGGCGATATCGGCTGCGAAGATCGCTCCGCCCGCAGGTCCCGACTCCACGAGACGGACCGGGAATTCGGAGGCCGTCTCGACCGAGATGAGGCCGCCGCCGGAATGGATCATGAAGACAGGGCATTGCGCGCCCATTTCCTTCAGCCGCACCTGCAGGCGCGACAGGTAGTCGGCCATCTGCGGGCGCACATAGGCATTGGCACAAACCGTGTTGAAGCGCTCGAATTCGCGCATCTGCGGCGAGACCTCCGACGAGATGGAGATCGGGATTGCGAGTTTCCTCGAGAGGATTTCGCGGGCGCGCTGCTCGTGCGCCGGGTTCATGTAGGAATGGATGAAGCCGATGGCGACGGCCCCGAAGCCGCGCTCGGCGATGACATCCGCCAGGGTTTCCAGCGCCGCCTCGTCGAGCGCTTGCAGTTCCCTGCCCTGCGCATCGATACGGCCCTTGACCGGAAACCGATCCTCGCGCGGGATCAGCGGCTTCGGCAGCACGAGGCTGAGGTCGTATTGTTCGAAGCGGTTTTCCGTGCGCATCTCGATGACATCGCGGAACCCTTCGGTGGTGATAAGGGCAGTGCGGGCACCACGGCGCTCGATGAGCGCGTTGGTGGCGAGCGTCGTGCCGTGGATGACGATGTCGATATCCCTGGGCGCGATGCCGGCATCCCGCACGACGATGTCGATACCGTCGAGGATCGCCTGTTCCGGTGCCGAATAGTTGGTCAGCACCTTCGTCGAAAAGAGCTTGCCGCGCACATCGAGCGCGATGTCGGTAAAGGTGCCGCCGATATCGGCGCCAAGGCGGATGTCGTGACGCTGTGTCATGCGGTTTCCTTTGCAGAAAGAGCGGCCTCGCGCATTTGGCTCAGCGTCTGGCGCGGGGTCAACGCCTCGGGTGAAATGTCGAGATCGAGAAGGGCGCCGGTCTTCGATGCCCGCGCCCGCTCGAAGGCGGCGGCGAAGTCATCCGTGGTTTCCACCCGCTCGGCATGGAAGCCGTAAGACTTCGCCAGGGCCACGAAATCCGGATTGATCATCGTGGTGCCGGAGACGCGCTCCGGATAATGCCGTTCCTGGTGGGCGCGGATCGTGCCGTAGATGCCGTTGTTGAGCAGCAGGATGATCGGCTGCGCCCCATGCTGGAGGGCGGTGGCCAGTTCCTGGCAGTTCATCTGGAAGTCGCCGTCGCCGGCGAAGCAGACGACAGTGCGCTCGGGATGGGCGACCTTGGCGGCCACGGCCGCCGGAACGCCATAGCCCATCGCGCCGGATTGCGGGGCAAGCAGCCGCGCTTTCGGTCCGAATTTGAAGAACTTGTTCGGCCAGACGGTGAAATTGCCCGCGCCATTGGTCAGGATCACATCGTCAGGCAGCACGTCGTTTAGAAGCGCCATGACCTTTCCCATATCGACCGGCGAAGGCAGGTCCGGGAGATCGAAGCCCTTTTCGTACGCGGCCCGTCCCTTGGCTCGCCATTCAGCCCAACCGCCCTTGACGGGCTCGAGCGCGCCGAGAGCCTCCGCAAACGCATTCGGGCCGGCATGAATGCCGAGCGTGGGACGATAGACCTTGCCGATCTCCAGATCCGACCCATGGACATGGATGATCTGCTGGCGCGGCTGCGGCACGTCGAACAGCGTGTAGCCGTCCGTGGAATTTTCCCCGAAGCGGTTGTTGATCGCGAGGATGACGTCAGCGTCGCGTAACAATTCCTTGACCGAAGCGACCATGCCCACACCGGCTTCGCCGCAGAAAGTCGGCGAGGCGTTGTCGTATTGATCCTGATAGCGGAAGACGGATACGACCGGGATATCGGACGCCTCGGCAAAATGCCGGACGGCGCCCATCGACCCATTGGCCCAGTTGCAGCCGCCATAGAGAATGACGGGACGCTTTGCGCATTCCAGTATCCCGTGCAGACGCTGCATCACCTCAGCCGTTGGCGCGGGCTCGGCGATCTCGACCGGGCCGGAAAGTGGCGCGGCAACCGTGAGCGAGGTCAGCATATCCTCCGGCAGCGCGATCACAACCGGGCCGGGACGGCCGGAAACCGCCAACGTCCAGGCACGGGAAAGGATTTCCGGAATGCGCTCGACCTGATCGATCTCGACGGCCCATTTGGCCATGGTCCCGAAGACGGCCTTGTAGTCCAGTTCCTGGAAGGCCTCCCGCCCTTTCATGTCGGTCCCGACCTGACCGACAAACAGGATCACCGGCGCGGAATCCTGCAAGGCGGTATGCACGCCGATCGAGGCATTGGTGGCGCCGGGGCCGCGGGTGACGAAACAGATGCCTGGCGAGCCGGTGAGCTTGCCATAGGCTGCGGCCATGAAGGCGGCGCCGCCTTCGTTGCGGCAGAGAACATAGTCCAGGCGTCCTGCGGTGTCATGCAGCGCATCGAGCACCGCGAGATAACTTTCCCCGGGCACACCGAAGCTCTTCTTCGCCCCCAGCGACAAGAGGCACTCGACGAGCAGCTGCCCTCCATTACGTTCCATAGCCATGTTCCTGATTTTTGATGAATTGAGAACGGAAACCGGACGCCGACAACAGCGTCAGAACGTCGGATCCCAAC
Source organism: Shinella curvata (assembly GCF_022899935.1). Classification (GTDB taxonomy): domain Bacteria; phylum Pseudomonadota; class Alphaproteobacteria; order Rhizobiales; family Rhizobiaceae; genus Shinella; species Shinella curvata. The sequence goes on along the minus strand of NZ_JALJCJ010000004.1, from coordinate 669,637 downwards.
CGTCGATACGGCGGTTGCCCCACGGCGAGGCGGTGAACAAAAACCCCAGTGTGCTGAACTTCTTCGGCAAGGGCGCGCGCAAAGCCGTCGAGCGCACCTGCGGCGGCCCGTTCGATAGCACTGTTCGCTTCAGCATAATCGACGGATAACATCACGCAGGCACCGCGGCCGCGCTCGATCATCGCGGGGAGGATGGCCCGCGTGATGTGTAGCATGGCAGACAGGTTGACTTCGAGAGCCATGTCGATGTCAGCTTCGGCAAGCCGCAGAAACTGCGTCTCCTCCGGCCAGCGAAAGGCTGCGTGGACGAGAACATCGGGCTCAAGCCCTTCGGCAACGGTGCGGACATATTCACGATCCGTGAGGTCCATTGCCAGCGGAACGATACCGTACTCGCCGCGCATCTCGTCCAGCGCGAGACGATCCCGGCCAAGCGCGTGTACTTCCCAGCCTTCCCTTGCAAGCGAAGTGGCGATCGCGCGTCCAGGAGCACGCGTCGCCCCCGTGACTAGTGCTTTCGTCATCACACGATCCTCATGAGGCAAGTCAGAGGATGCCTGCGGACGCCATCGGCTTAAACGAAGAAATTGGCAGGCTTAGACAAGTTCTTCTTGTTTTCGCTTTGTCGGCGATTGGTGGTTCCTCGTGGACCCCGCTCGGCGTCAAGGCAGTCGCACCGAGAAGGGCGGCATTCTATTTTGGAACATTGTGGAGGCAAAATCAGTATCTTGTGAGGGCGGCCAGTCACCTACATTCGTGCGGTCATTTTTCTCTATGGCTCAGCGTGGGCATTTTTCGCCGGCACAACCATCGGAAGGCCGGTGACCGGATCGTCGATGACGACGCAGGTGATATCGAAGATGGCTTTGACCATCTCCTGCGTAACGACATCTCCGGGATGACCTTCCGCGATGACTTTCCCATCTTTCATAGCCACGAGATGCGAGGCGTAGCGGGCGGCCTGGTTGAGGTCGTGCAGCACGGCGACGATCGTCCGCCCCTGCCGGTTCAGCCTTTCGAGCAGATCCATGAGGTCGATCTGATGGGCGATATCGAGGAAAGTCGTTGGCTCATCGAGGAGCAGGATCGGTGTTTCCTGCGCCAGCGCCATCGCGACCCAGGCACGTTGGCGCTGGCCGCCTGAAAGCGTATCCACCGGTCGGTCGGAAAAGTCGGCGATGTTCGTCGCTGCGATGGCGGAACGCACGGCTTCCTCGTCCGCCGCCGACCACTGCCGCAGAAACGATTGATGCGGGTAGCGGCCACGGACCACGAGCTCCGCCACGGAAATCCCCTCGGGTGCGGTGGAGGTCTGCGGCAAAAGCCCGAGGCGGCGGGCGACATCACGCGTTTTCAGGCGGTTGATATCCTGCCCGTTAAGCACGACTTGCCCTTCGTTCGGAACGAGCAGCCTTGCCATGGCGCGCAGCAGGGTCGACTTGCCGCAGGCATTGGGCCCGACGACGACCGTGAAGGAGCCCGGGGGTATGGCAAGCGTGAGGTCCCGGCAGGTCACGATGTGACCGCCGTAGCCCAGCGTCACCGATTGTGCTTCGAGCTGCGATTGCTGATTGTCCGTCATCGCCGACCTTCGCGGATAAGAAGCCACAGGAGATAAAGGCCGCCGACGCTGATCGTCATGATACCGACGGGGAGCTGGCGCCCGAAGGCATGTTGGGCCGCCGCGTCGGCCAGGACCAGCAGGACCGCGCCGGTAAGGGCGGGGGTGAAAAGCCCGACGCTCGAAGCACCGACGAGACGCCGCGCGATCTGCGGGGCACAGAGCGCAATGAAGGAGATCGGCCCGGCCGTTGCGGTGGCGAGCGCCGTCAGCGCAACGCCGAGCAGCATCAGCAGGCCGCGCGTGCGGCGCACGGTGACGCCGGAGGCAAGGGCTGCGTCATCCCCCAGCTCCATCTGGCGCAGCGGGCGAGCGAGGGCAGCGACGGGAAGGCAAAGCAGGCAAAACAGGGCGGTGGCGGGGCGGAGCTGCTCGAAGCCCAGTCCGTTCAGCGATCCGGCGGCCCAGAATGCCGCGCCCATCGCCATTTCCAGATCCGCCTTCTGGATCAGCCAGGCATTGAAGGCCGAAAGCATGGCGGATGTGCCGATCCCCACGACGATCAGACGGAAGCCTTGCTGGCCGGTCGTGCCGGCAAGCAGATAGACCAACAGCGCCGTGACGATACCGCCGCCGAGCGCGCCGAACGCCGTCGCATAATATCCGCCTGAAAACAGCAGCAGCACCACCAGCGCGCCCGTATGCGAACCCGCGGCGAAGCCGATGATGTCGGGCGAGCCCAGAGGATTGCGTGTCAACGATTGAAAGATTGCGCCGCCAAGGCCGAGGGCGGCGCCGAGGAGCATCGCGAGCAGCATGCGGGGCAAACGCCATTCGAGAATGATCATCCTGGTCTTGCCGGTCGCCTGCCCGGACAGCGCGTTGAAGACATCCGTCATGCCGGTGTCGAAGCGTCCCGCCGTCAACGAAAGAAATGCGAGTACGAGAAGCAGCGCTGCGAGTGCAAGGCACACGGCCAGCGTCCGCGTCCGTATACGGAAGGAGACCTGCCGGCCGGCATCGCGGCCGTGCCGCGGGACGCGATGGATCAGCGCTTTCAAAGGGTCTTCGTCCTTGCGCTGCGTGCCAGCATGATGAGAACCGGTGCGCCGAGAAACGCCACAACGATGCCGGCATCGAGTTCGTCCGGATAGATGATGAGCCTGCCGGCAATATCGGCAGCCAGGAGAAGATTGACCGAACAGAGCATCGTCAGCGGAATGATCCGCCGTTGATCCGATCCGGCGATCCAGCGAGCGGCATAGGGCATCATCAGGCCGATGAAGCTGATCGGGCCGGTTGCGGCGGTTGCAGCACCGGCCAGCAGCGTCACCGAGAGGATAACGGTGATGCGCAGGCTGGACAGGTTCAATCCGAGCGCCCGCGCCGTGTCGTCGCCCAGTGCCGCGGCGTTCAGCGCGGGCGCGGCGATCAAGGCAAGCAGCAGGCCGGCCATGATGAACGGCGCTACAGTCGCGGCGACGGCGAGGTTGCGTCCGGCGACCGTGCCCACCTGCCAGTGACGCAGGCTGTCGAAGGCCTGGGGATCGAGCAGCGTCACGGATGAGCCGATACCACCGAGAACGGCCGAAATCGCCACGCCGGACAGAAGCAGCCTCACGGGCGTCGCGCCGCCGGCGCTGGCGCCGATCGTGTAGACGAGCAGGCCGGCCATGGCGGCACCGGCAAGCGCGAACCAGACATAGGCGGTGATCGAGGCGAAGGAAAACACGCCGACGGCCAGAATGACGGCAAAGGCCGCGCCGGCATTGACGCCGAGAATGCCGGGATCGGCCAGAGGGTTTCGCGTGGAGGCCTGGATCAGCGCGCCGGCCGTACCGAAGGCCGCCCCGCAGAGAAGACACAGAATGGTTCTGGGCAAGCGGTACTGACGCACGACGATGTGGTCCGTCATGCCGGGATCGTAGTGCAGGAAGGCATCGCGCACCGCAGAGAGCGCAATGGGCCGCGCGCCCAGCATCAAGCTGGTGATGGAAAGAGCAACAAGCATAAGGCCGAGCATGGCAAGGGCCAGCGGCATGGAACGCGTCCGCGCCCGCGCGATCGGTCTGCCTGGCATCAGCTGATCGCTCACGAGCGCGCCTGCCCGTGAATCCAGTAGCCGACGGTGGTCAGCTGCTCGCGCGGCAGCCCGAGCGTGTCGCGAAAATGCTTCCGGCAGGCGGCGATCTCACTGGCTTCACCGGCAATCCAGACATAGCCGGGGCCATCCGGAAGGGTGATCGCGCGTGCGATGTCCGAGAGCCGGCTTGGGCGCTCGCCGTGATGCATGCTCTCATGCCAGTGGACGGTGCAGTCGGCGGTGGCGAAATCCTGGCGGTCGTCAGCGGTCATGATCTCGACATGGGCGATGACCGGGAGATTCGCCGGCCGCTCCTCGATGATCCGGCCGACGGCCGGGAGCCCCGTTGCGTCGGCAATCAGCAGGATCCATGTGCTGTCTGCCGGTGGAACGTAGCGGAAGCGTGGCTTTAAGATGCCCAGCCTGTCACCCGGCCGGGCAGCGCGCGCCCAGGTGGCGGCGATGCCGCCTTCATGCGACACGAAATCGATCGTCATCTCGCCAAGCGCACCGTCCCAGCGCCGGATGGTATAGTACCGCCCGGGTGCGTCGGCGAATGGCACGTCTCCATCGGGAAAGCTCAGCCAGATGAACTCGTCCAGCCCGCCGCAGCTCGCAAATTCGCGCAGTCCATCGCCCCCGATGACAACCCGAATCATCGATGGCGTCATCACCGCACTTGAGAGCACGGTCGCGGCGTGAAAATCCCTTTCCTCAACCATGTTAGCGCCCCTTCGCGGCCGCGGCGGCAATGCGGCCGACGAAATTTGGGAACGCATAGGGAATGGACAGGACGCTGACGGCGGAGGTTGCCCAGACGGAAACCGGATCGTCGAGCGGAACGTAGGCGCCACGGCGCATCGGGCCGAAAGCCTGAAGCAGCGGCTGGCTTTCCGCATCGGCGCGGGCGCCCGGCCCGTACCAGACGATCAGGACGTCGGCATCGAGACGGTCGAGGTCTTCCAGGCTGACGCCGGTTCCATTGACATCGGGTTCGGCCGCCATCAGGGCTTCGATACCGGGGGCGAGGCGAAGGCCCATGCCCAGAAGCTCGCGCACCCGTGGGTCGCTTGCGAAATAGACCCCGAGCGATCCTTCGCCCGGAAAGTAGCTGCCGAAAATGAAGGTCTCGCCCTTGAGATCCGGATGCGCGTCGGCAAGGCTTTGCAGTTGCCGCTCCGCCGCGGCGACGAGGTCGCGCGCCTTGTGCTCTTCGCCGAGTGCCAGCCCCGTCAGCGCCATCTGCTCTCGCCAGTCGGCTCGCCAGGGCGCCGAGCGATAGGCGACGGTCGGCGCGATGCTCGACAGGCGTTGCCATTCGACCTCGTTGATCCCGGTCTTGATCGCCAGGATCAGGTCCGGCTCGAGGGCTGCGATCGCCTCATAGTCGAGTTCGCCGGATTGGAGCAGCGTTGGCATCGGCGTTCGCAGATAGGGCTCGTTCCACGGGAGAATGCCGCTATCGAACAGGCCGTAGCGATCCATGCCGACCGGAATGCGCCCGAGCGCGATCACTGCATCTTCGCCGTTCCAGCCGAGTGTCACGATGCGCTGTGGCTCCGCCGCGATGCGGGTTGTGCCTAGTGCGTGGCGGATTTCGACGGGAAAACGGTCAGGCGCGGCGGCGAAAGCGACCGTTGCACGGCTTGTGGCAAGCAGTCCCGTGACGCCGATGAGCGCGCCCATGAATTGCCGTCTGTTTGCGAAATCTGATGTCGTCATGAATGCAAAAGCCGGCTGGCATCGTCGCGCCAGCCGGCTCCTTTCTCAGAACTTGTAGCTCAGCGAGAACGAGGCATTGAGTGGCTCGCCGTAGAAATTGCTGTAGACGTTGGTGCTCGAATAGTACTTCTTGTCGAAGAGGTTGCGGATGTTCAGTACCGCGGACGTCTTCTCGTTGAAGTCGTATTTCGCCATCAGATCGACGATGAAGAACTTCTCCTGCACCGAATAGACCGGCTTGGCGAAGGTGCCGCGCGCCACGAAGCTGCTTTCGCTTTCGAAGCGCACGCCGCCACCGATCGTCAGCTTTTCCCAATCTCCCGGCAGGCGGTAAGTGGTGAAGAGCTTCGCGGTGTGCCGCGGCAGGCCGACATTGAGATCGAAGCCATCGGGCATCTGCGGGCTGACATAGGCGTAGCTCGCCTGCACCTGCCAGTCCGGCAGGATCTCGCCCGAAAGATCGAATTCGATGCCGCGGATGCGTGCACCATCGGCGGCGACATAGGCGTTGTCACCGTTCGGAGCCATCTTGTCGCCGTCGAGGACGGCATAGTTGTTCTGCTTGCTCTGGAACAGCGAAACGCCGGCATTCAGGCGATCGTCGAAGAACGATCCTTTCAGGCCAACCTCATAGGTATTGCCGGTCAGCGGATCGAGCACCATGCCATCGACGGTCTGGTTCTGCTGTGGCTGGAAAATGCTGGTATAGCTCGCATAGACCGAAAGATTGTCCGTCAGGTCGTAGACGAGACCGGCATAGGGAATGATCTTGCCCTTTTCCGACATGTTGTCGGGATAAGGACCCCATTCGATATAGTCATACGAGGCTTTCTGGTCGAACCAGGTGACACGCGAGCCGAGAATGACGGAGAGATCGTCCGTCGGCTTCAGGCGTGTCGCGCCATAGAGGGAGGCTTGCCGCTCAAGGAAACGGCGCTTGCCGGTCGAGACCCAATCGGGTTCCGGCATGTTGCCATCCCAGTTGAAGACGTCAGGCACCGTCGGATCGTAACCGGGCACGAACCAGAGCGGATACATCGTGTAATCGGCCCGCGTGCGTGAAGCATTAAGCCCCAGAACGAGATCGTGTTCGCGGCCCATCAATTCGAAGGGGCCGGAAATGTTGGCGTCCACGGCAAGCTGTGTTTTGGGAATGGGCCATTTGGCAAGCCAGAGCGATGCGCCCTTGCCGGTCACGGGGTCGGCCAAGCCGTTGTCGGAGAACCAGCCGTAGGTCCGGTCATTGTTGTCGGAGCTCCGCGAAACGGTGACCGATCCCTTCCAGTCGTTTTCGAATTCGTGATCAAGCGTCGCCGAAAGATTGGTGCGCGTGCGTGTCTGGCGGCTCCAGTTGGTCGCGGAGTTGAACGAAACCGGGAAGTCCGTGTGAGAGCCATCCGCAAAGACGCCGGGGAAACCGAAATAGGAGCAGGCGGTGCAATGCTTGCGCTGATACTCGCCGCTCAGCGTCAGCATCGTGCTGTCAGCAAGATCCATTTCCACGACGCCATAAAGCAGCCGTGAATCTTCTTCCAGACGATCGATATAGGACTGGCCATCCTGCCAGGCGCCGACCATGCGGGCGCGGACGCTGCCGTCGGCATTGACCGGCCCGCCGACGTCGAACTCCGTGCGCTTCATGCTCCACGAGCCGACGGTGCCGTTGACCTCCGCCTGGAACGCGTCCGTCGGCTTCTTGCGGTAGAGATTGACGGAGGCCGCCGGATTGCCCGTACCACTCATCAGGCCGGTCGAGCCCCGTACGATCTCGATGCGGTCATAAAGCGCCGTGTCGAGGCTCAGCGCCTTGAAATCCTTATGCATGTTGACGCCATCAACCTGCATGTTGGTGATTTCCATGCTGCGCGCGAAGAGGCCCTTTTCATTGTCGTCGGCCGTCGCCTTCTTCTTGAAGATGACGCCGGGCGCATTGACCATGGCGTCCTCCACCGAGGTGATGCGCTGGTCTGTCAGCCGCTGGCGCGAGACGACGGCGACAGCCTGCGGGGTCTCGCGGATGGAAAGCGCAAGACCCGTCGCCGTCGCCATCGATTTCGTGGTGTAGGAACCGGTGTTCTCCGTCATGGCGCCGTCACCCGCGATCACGATGGTTTCGAGAGCGGTGGCGCCCGTGGCACCGCCGGCGTCCGTATTGGCCTGGCGCGGATCGAAGACGGTCACGGCATTGTCGCCGGTGAAGCTGTAGGAGAGGCCGCTGCCGGAGAGGATCTGCTCAAGTGCACCGGGGCGCGTGTAGGGCCCGATGGCGGCGCTGGATGTCTTGCCTTCGGTCAACGTGGCCGGATAGGCGATCTTCAGACCGCTGACGCGCGCGAAACTGACAAGCGCACTGCTCAGCGGCTGCGACGGAATATTGTAGGTTCCCGGCTGGAGCCGGCCCGTCGTGGCCTGTTGTGCCCATGCCTCATGGCCAGGCACCGTGTGAACCGAAGCGGCAAGCGCGACGAGTGCCGTTGCCAGCAACCTATTTTTTCCCGAAATTCTCAACTTTGAACCCCTTGACGCAAATCGACGGCAGACCCCCTGTCTGGTCCGTCATGGGGTAAGACCGGAAAGATGAGAAAAAACCTCAAGCTTCGCGGAAGGGAAAATTAACATTTTCGTTAAGTCTATGAAATAATTGTCAAATACTTTGAGACATGGCGAACCTTGATCGGCAGACCGCCTTGCAGCACATCCAGCGAGCCGTTGGCGTCGCGCAGATCGAGAACGGCATCGACCCGGAGCTTCTTGAGTTGTCCGTCCATGATGACGATGACGCCGCGGTGCCAGGCGCTCAGCGCCGACACAACCTCCTCCAGCGACCGGCCTTCGGCGACATATTGGCCGTCACGCCATCCGGTTACTGCGGACACGTCCGTTTTGACGGCCGCCCCGATCCGCCCCTGACGGTCGATACGGGCGACTTCCCCTTCGCCGACATCCAGCATATCGCCGGAGACAGTCCTGATCCGCACGCTATGCTCGGTCACGGCGAGCTCCGCGCGTGCCTCCGGCAGGTCGCGCACGATATCGAAGGCGGTGCCCATGGCCCGGAAGGAGAGTTCGTCCACCATGACTTCGAACGGACGCGCCGGATTGGCCGCGACCTCGAAATACGCCTGGCCTGCCCTGAGATGAACCCGCCGTATGCTGTCGGAGAAATCGACGTCGAGCGCCGAGCGGGCGTTGAGCGAGACGCGTGATCCGTCCGGCAGGTCGATGACCTCAAGGCTGGCCGTATCGGTGGCAAAGTCCGCCGACAGGCGATCCAGCAGACCGGAGGACCAGAGCGCGCCACCGGCAACGCCGCTGGCGCCGAGACACAGGAACAACGAGAGCGCGCCGCGGCGCGTCAGGCCCTGCTTCGGTGCGGCCAGCACGCGCCCGCTCCTGCGGTCGAAATGCAGGTTGCCCATGGCCGCCCAGAGCCGCTCAGCCTCGTCGGCCGCCTCCGCATGCCGGGCGTTTTCGGTGCGCCAAGCCGCATAGGCGGCGGCATCTTCGGGCGTCGCGGCGCCCGAATTCAGGCGAACGATCCAATGCAGCGCCTCTTCAACCGGATCAGCTTGCGTATCGGCAAGGTCATTCATCGATATATCCAGGTTCGTTAGCCCCTCTGCCGGGTAAGACGGGTCAAATCGCATAAATCCACAATAGGCTCGCACATTACAGGTCCCCATCGGCCAGCAGGAGGGATCGGCAATGCAGCAGGGCGCGGACGATATGTTTTTCGACCATGCTGGTGGATATGCCGAGATACGCGGCGATCTCCAGATGGGTGTATCCCTGCAGCTTGTTCATCACGAAGGCCTGCCGGCAGGGTGGCGGCAGGGCGTTGAGATAGACGGCGAGCTTGGCCAATTCGCGCTGCATTTCCATGCGCGCGGCGCCGTCATCGGCAAGATGAGCCTCGTCGAGGCTGTCTAGGTCCACGCGGCGCTGCCATTCACGTCTCTGGCGATCGGTAAAATCAATCGCGGCATGGCGGGTCGCGGTAAAAAGATAGCTTTTCGGATGGTCGATCGGCGTGGTCGACCGTCGCGCAACGAGCTTCAGATAGGCGTCTTGAACGACTTCCTCGCCGCTGTCGCGATTGCCGACAAGCCGTGTGGCGAACCGGACCGCCTCGCGATGATAGAGCTTGAACAGCTGATAGAGCAATGCGTTGCGGTTGATCGCCATCGTTTCCGGCAGTTCATTCCGTGGTTGCCGCGCTTGAAATTCCCGCCGCGGACACAGCCGCGCCAGTCATAACCGCTGGAAGGATAAAAACAAGATAAAATAAGTCAACTTATATGGCGACACCGAGACTTGGCGAACAATCTCGCGGCAGGCGGACGAATAACGCGCCTGCCGGCGGCACTCGGCTCTTGATGAGATTCAAAATGCCGATCTGAGGCTTGATTTCCAACTCACTGATACATCTGGCTTTTCGGGAAAGGAGCGCTCGACCAGACTTGTCGTCGATCGAGCACTCCGTTTCGTTAGTCACCCGCGGATGGAGCAACCAGGCCGGCCTTCGTGAACAATTCGCGCTGCTTCAAAACGCTCTGCGTGAGCAGTTCGCGGTAACGGTCGGCAATGCGTTCCAGATGCGCCTCATCTGAAACGGCGTCCAGAGCGCCCAAGATCGACGCGATCGTTTCGCTTGCTTGACGCAACGTCGCGAGATGTTCGGCATTCCCGGCCAGCCGCGCGATATCAGCTCGCGTGACCCGACCGATACCGAGGGGGCTGCGCGCACCCTTCGAGACATATCCTTCCGGCAGGTCGCCCTTCAGGTTCGTCACAACGCGGTTGCGGATGGCATCGAGCAGTTGATCAACCGCCTGCTTGGCACCGGAAACCCGGGTCGGGTGGTCCGTATCCGCGGCGGCATGCGGCAAAAGCTCAAGCTTGCTGCCATGGTCCGTCAGCAACGACAGATAAGGCTTCATCGGCCCTGTCACGCCGTCTGCCGTCACGAAGATATCGGCATCGATGGCCGCGTGACGAACCTTGCCGGAGGAAAGGGCTGTCCCAAGAGCATCGACGTCAATCAGTTCGCCGCGATCGTAGTTGAGCAGGACCGCGCGGTCGTTCAGCGCCGAGAGCACGGCGCCGCCGACCAGACCGGCGTTCGAAAAAATGCCGGTAGCCGGGTCTTGTCGTCCCAGACCCAGATGCACGGAAAGTACGTCCGCACCGCTGGCCGCCGCGACGGGCGTCTCGGCATAGTCATACCCTTCCGACAGAATGTTGTCGCGATGAGCCGGGCGGGCGTAGATCACGACATTCATGTGGAAGCCCTTGGCGATACGCGCGAGTTCGCGGCCGATATTGCCATAGCCCAGGATTGCGATCCGTTTCCCCTCAAGCTTTTCCGTTGGATATTCCGCGAGGTTCTTGCCCGTGTCGAAGTCTCCCGTCGCCACGCGGGCGTGGAGCACGTCGACGGGCAGGTCCGGCATTACCTTCAGCAATGCCTTGAATGCCATCTGCGCGGTCGCACGGCTGTTGATGCCGGGGGTGTTCATCAGCGGCGCTTCACCGCCCTCGCCGTTCGCGCCGCCCCAGGAGGCCGAGCCCATATTGCCGGTTCCGGTGCCTATGCGCACGCCGCCGAGGCGGAACTTCGCGCCGGCGGGAATGAAGGTGGCGGCGGCAATCACAGCATCATACTGGCCATCGCCCGCTTCGCTCAGAAGTTCATCGGCCGTGCTGAGCTGCGGCTGATAGAAGAAGTGGACTTTTCCGTCATCCGCGGCGTTCGCCGCCTTGATGGAACCTTCGTGGAAGACGCCACCCTTCTCGCCGATATAGGCTATGAGCTCGCTGTGATCGAGGCGACCGTCCGACCCGAAACGCAGGCCGATAGCATCGGCGATCAGCACATTGACCGTGCCCTCGCGAACGCGGTCAGAAGCAGAATCGCCCGCCTTGGCATAGTCGATCTTGCTGCCACGGCGCTCCAGCTCTTCTTCCAGCACGACGATCTTGGCGCGAAGATAGGCGTATTTCAGGTTCTCCAGCAGCGCGGTGATATCGGAGGGCTCGCGGATACCGCCGACCCAGGCCCGGTAATCGCCCGGGGTGCCCGGAAATGCATTGACGTAGCGCGCCGCATCGAGACCCTTTTCATGATCACCGTTCGGATGGGTAATACCTTCGTAGCCAAGGAGCTGCTTGGAGCGGGCGATGATGCGGGCGTGCAGATCCGAGGTCGACACCGCACCGTCATTGACCTTCAGCAGCGTCACGGCCGCGCCACGACGCGCCTCTTCCGCGACGACAAGGCTGAACAGCGGGTTGTGGCTGACCCATTCGTTGACGATTTCCCGGTTGGCGGCCGATCGCTTGTTGAGCTCGATGACCGATCCGACACGCCGCTCGGTCTGCATGAGGCCGAAGGTCGTCTCTGCGAAGGCGAGCGCGCTGTAGGTGTTGATGACACCGCCGAGCATCCGGTCTTCTTGCGCGTCATAAAACGGACCGGCATCGACGGAACGCTTGCTGCTGAGCGGCTGCTTGGGATCAAGCGGCGGGGCGATCTTCAACTGGCGTGGAATGGCCCAGGACGGATTGCTCTGGTTGCGCTCGATGAGGGCCAGTGCCGACGGCGTGAAGGAGGCGACGAAATAGCCGGAAACGCCACCGATCGCCTTCTGGAACGGCATGAAGAGGCAGCATTTGGCCATGACGGCGCGGACGGTTTCCGGCGTCCACGGCATTGCGCCCAGCATGGAGGTAGCATCGAAGACCGCGTGCCGGTTTTCGGGATCGCCATCCAGCCAGGTCAGAAGCTCCTGGATTTCCTCGTTGGTGTAGGAGTTGGCGCCGGTCGTCTCATGGCCGACGCCGACGAAGACGGAAATGCCGAGATCGGCCAACGTGCGGGCCGAGGGAATTGCCCCTTCCTTTTCGGCAAAATGGATGCGGCTTTCGTCGCCCTTCTCCGCAAAGCGATGCATTTCGATAAGCTGTGTCGCCCAGGACTGGCGGAAGAAGCCCGAGGCTCCCGCATCCATGCCCTCCGGCCGCGGCGTGTCGACATAGACGCGCTGGTCTGCTTCGTTGGCGTTCAGGAGATGCTGGACGCAGACCGTGTAACCGCTATGGCCGCCGCCGAGGCCGACCGCGATGCGGTTGGCTTTCGGGAACTCGAAATAGCGATGGATCGCCCGCATCATATCCAGCAGAATCTTATCCGCCGGATAGCCACGGTGCATGCTGCGCGACAGTTCCGCCGTGGTGAAAGCACCGATATCTTTCCCGGTGTCGTCGAACTTGCGGTAGTTGGCCTCGATCCAGCGATCGAACTCGTAGCGGCGCAGGCGGCTGTCGGCTTCGTCCAGGGTCGCGTCGGTGATAGGTCCTACGCCGAAAAAGGGATTGGAAGGAATAGACGGAGCGCCGCTTTGCGTGAGGGCAAGTGCGGCGCGGCGTTCTGCATGCAAGTCGTCATCCGAGATCGAGACCATAAAGCCATTTCCTCCAAGTTGCCCGGCGCGGCAGCGTGCCGGCCCGTATGCGCGCAATGTTCGGGAAAATTGCGCGCCACGCTTCCCAGATTCGAGACCTCCACTCACCCGATTACGACATGCCGCAGATTCAATCGGTTTGCATCCAAAGGGAGAAACCATCCGATATCAGTCGCGAGACTGGTCCTCTAAACTGTGATCGACTGCCCGGAGAACGCGGATCGCAGCGGCTACCGGGACGACGGTCGGCTGGACAGGCGTCTTCAATTGGTCTATTTCTTAGACCATGAAACGTCTTTCTAAAAAGTCCGTGCTCATTACCGGCGGCGCGAAGGGCGCGGGCGCGGCCAGCGTCAAGCTGTTTGCAGAGGAAGGCGCCTGCGTGATGATCGCGGACCGCGACGCGGAGGCCGCCCGGCACCTGGCAGAGGCACTTACCGCCCGCGGTCTCGACGTTTCCTTCGTTCATGCCGATGTCTCGCGCCCGGAAGACGCGGAAAAGGCCTATCTTGCCGCGAAGGAGGCCTTCGGCAAGGTTGATGTCCTGTTCAACCACGCCGGCATCATCATCGTGAAACCGTTCCTCGAATGCACACTGGAGGAATGGGACGAGCTGATGGACAATAATGCCAAATCGGCATTCCTGATGTCGCGGCTTGTGCTTCCGGAGATGCTGGAGCGTGGCAAGGGTGTGCTGATCTTCACCTCGACGACCGGTGTGCGGGCAGCGACCCATCTCGAGGCGCTCTATTGCGCCTCGAAATCCGCCATGCATCAACTTGCCCGTGCCCTGGCAGTCGAGTATCGAGATCAGGGCATCAGGTCCAATCTGATCTGCCCGAGCTTTGTCCGCACCCAGCACGGTGAACATGAGATTGAACAGCTGCGCAGCTACGGGGTTTTTGCGTCGGAAAATGACGTCAACGCCATGCAAGGCCGCATTTGCGAGCCTGAAGAGGTCGCGGAGGTCGCGCTGTTCCTCGCCTCGGAGGCGTCGAGCTTTGTCAATGGTGCGGAAATCTTTGTCGACAACACGTTCACGGCAGTGTGACCCGTGCTCTGGGGCTTGAGACCTGTCGAACCGCAGGCGGCCCACGGACTTGCCGTCGACCTGCTGCGCCGGCAGATCCATGCCGGCCTGCTGCTGCCAGCCGAGCGCCTGCCCGCCGAGCGGCAGCTTTCCGACAAATTCGGCATCAGCCGCGTGACGCTCCGCGAAGCGCTGCGCGTTCTTGAGACCCACCAATATATCACCGTCCGTCGCGGTGCTCAGGGGGGCGCTTTCGTCACCGATGAGGATCGCCTGACACAGCTCGCCCGCCGCCGGATGTCGCGTGCGCCGGCAGCCGCCATGCGCGTGGTGGAATTTCTCACCGTCAACCAGCTCGCAGCCGCCCGCCTCGCCGCCGCACGGCGTGGAACGGCGGATCTCAAGCGCCTGCGTCAAGCGACGGACATGATGCATTCCGCGTTGAATGCGCCGCAACGAAAACAGGCCGAAGCCTTGTTCCTGCTCGCCCTTGGCGATGCCTCGCAGAACCCGTTGCTCGCCCGCGCCATCGAGGACGGCCTTGCCGAACTCTTCCTTCCTTTCGAGGGAAATCTGCCGGACGGTTCTGCTGTCGATGCATTGAAATCCTTTGAAAATCTGCTTCGTGCCCTGGAGCGCGAGGATGCAAGCGCTTCCGAGGTCGCCATGGCCGAGCTGCACGTCTTGCTCTGGGCCGCCATCCGCCGAATGACACGCAACGCCGCCTGACAAAGGCCAGGTGATTGTTTCTGGCGGCATTCGCCAAGTCCGGCAAAAAACCGCAAACTCTAGCCACGCAGATTTTGACGCTTGACAAGCGCCTCTCAATTCATTGGGATAAAGAACATACCAATGATCCATTCGGGAGGAGCGCCATGAACATCGCGTCGAAGGTCGTCGGACGAAAGACAGCAACGGGACGGCTCGAGGGCAGGACGGCAATCATCACCGGCGGCGCCAACGGCATGGGACGCGCGGCAGCCCTTATGTTCGCGGAAGCCGGTGCGCGCGTGGCCATCTTCGACATCCAGACAGCCGCCGGAAAAGAAGCAGCCGCCGAGATCGAAGCAGCCGGCGGGCAGGCACTTTTCCTTGAAACCGACGTGACGGACACGGTAGCCGTGCGTGCTTCCGTCGCCGCCGTTGTCAGCAAATGGGGGCGCGTCGATACCCTGTTCAGCCATGCCGGCACGATCATCGTGAAGCCGCTCCACGAAAGCACCGATGCGGATTACGACCGGCTGATGGACATCAATGTTCGCTCCGCCTTCGTGGTCTGCCGGGAGGTGGTCTCGCATATGCTTGAGAATGATGGCGGCTCGATCGTCATCACATCCTCGATCGGCGGGGAGAAGGGCTTTTCGCTCGAGAGCCTGTACTGCATGACCAAAGGCGCAGTTCTCCAGCTCGCCCGCTCCATCGCCATCGAATATCGCGATCGCGGCATCCGCGCCAACGCGGTCTGCCCCGGCTTCGTCAAGACGGCCCACGGCCTGCGCGAGATCGTCGAACTGGACGGGCTCGGCCAGAACTGGAACGAAGCCGACCTTCATTCGGTGCAGGGTCGACTTTGCGAGCCGGAAGAAGTGGCGGCCGCCGCGCTGTGGCTCGCCTCCGACGACGCCAGCTTCGTCAACGGGCAGGCGCTCTATGTCGATAACGGTTGGTACGCCAAGGGTTGAACTTCACCATAAACAAAAAGGGGTCCTAGAAATGAAACGCCTGATAACATCCGCCCTGCTTGCAGCGAGCCTGGGAGCGGCGGCACCGGCTGCCGCCTTTGAGGCGGAATCCACCGAGACCATCAAGCTGATGGTAGCAGATTGGTCGTCGATGCTGATCGACACCGAAATCCTCAACATCATTCTTTCCACATACGGCTACAGCGTCGAAACGGTGGTCGCCGACGATAGCGCGCGTTATCCCGGCTTCGAGAACGGCGACCTGACGATCGCCCTGGAAACCTGGCAAACGACGCAAAACAAGCCCTTCACCGCCTCCCTCGCGACCGGCAAGGTTCTCGATATGGGTGAGCTCGGCCCCCATGCGAAGGAAGAGTGGTGGTATCCCGCCTATATGGCGGAGAAGTGCCCAGGCCTGCCTGACTGGAAGGCGCTTAAGAACTGCGCCGAAGCCTTCTCTTCGCCCGAAACAGCACCGAAGGGTCGTTATCTGGGCGCACCCGTCAGCTGGGGTGGTTTCGACGAGGAGCGTGTGAAGGCGCTCGACCTCCCCTTCGAAGTCGTCCATGCCGGAACCGAAGCCGCAATGTTCGCCGAGCTTCAATCCGCCTACGAACGCAAGGCGCCGATCATTCTGTGGGTCTACCAGCCTCATTGGGTGCCTTCTGTTTTTGAGGGCTCCTTCGTCCAATTCCCCCCCTATGAAGATGCCTGTTATACGGACGCGGCGTGGGGCGAGAACAAGACGGCTACCCATGACTGCGGCAAGCCGGAGGGCTGGATCAAGAAAATGGCCTGGGCCGAGGGCGAGAAGAAATGGCCCTGCGCATACGATATCGTTCGCAAATTCACGATGGATGGCAAGGAACTCGGCGATCTCGTCCACGAGGTCGATGTGAAGGGCCGTCCCGTCAACGATGTTGCCATGGAATGGGCGAAGAACAACGAAGCAAAGTGGCGCTCCTGGGCAGCCTGCGCTGAAAAATAAACGAGATGCAGGGGCCGACTGAACCGGCCCCTGCTCACACAAGTACGGGGGGCTCAAATGGCGGACGTCTCGATGGTGCCGAAAGATGTGGCGGGCCGATATAGTCTTTGGACAGGCCTCGCAGTGACGCTCGCCATCCTCGCCACCAGCCTGCTGGCGCCTGCCTCTTTTGCTCAGCTTTCCGACAAGGCAATCCTGCCGATTTCCGACTGGGTCGGCTCAGGCATGAACTGGTTTGCCCGTGACGCGGCGATCTTCGGCGTGAAAATCGCCGATATCACCCGTGCGCTGGCATCCGCCGCTCAGATGCCGATCGACTGGTTGAAATTCATACTGGCCGATGGCTGGGTAAAGGGTGCAGGCTTCAACAAGGTACAACTTGCACCGCCACTCAGCTGGCTCGGCGTCATCCTGGCTGCGGCGCTTGTGGGGTTCAGGCTCTCCGGGCGTGGCCTTGCCATCCTTACACTGCTTGCGGGCGCCTATCTCGTCTTCTTCGGCCTCTGGGCCTCCGCCATGACCACGCTCGCCTCCGTCGTCATCTGTGTCGTCGCCGCCCTTGTCCTCGGTCTGGCCATGGGCTTCTGGGCCTATCGCTCCGTGCGCGCCGAGATGTGGTTGCGTGCGATCATGAACGTGATGCAGACCGTGCCGATCTTCTCCTATCTCTTGCCGACGTTGCTGCTCTTCGGCTACGGCCCGAGCGCGGCCCTCTTCGCCACAGTCGTCTACGCCCTGCCGCCCATGGTGCACGCCACCGTGCTGGCGTTGCGCTCCGTACCGTCAGAAACACTCGAACTTGCCCGCATGACCGGCTGCAGCCGTGCACAGACGCTCTGGAAGGTCGAATTGCCGGTAGCGGCACCGAGGCTTGCCATTGGCCTGAACCAGGTTGTGATGATGACGCTCAACATGGTCATCATCGCCTCGATGATCGGGGCGGGCGGCCTCGGCTACGACGTGCTGCGTGCACTGCGTCGGCTCGATTTCGGCGCCGGCTTCGAGGCGGGCATGGGTATCGTGGCACTTGCCGTTGTTCTGGACCGGTTGACGCAGGTCGCCGCACACAACCAGTCGACAGGACGGCAGGGATTGTGGAGCCGGCGGGACACCCTCGTCGCTGTTCTCCTCCTTCTTGTGCCGACCCTTGCCAGTCTCGCCCTGCCCGCACTTTCCGCCTGGCCTGCAAACTGGACGCTGACGACGGCTCCCTTCTGGAATGGCGCAGTCAGCCTGATCAATCAGAATTTCTACGAGCCGCTGGAGGCGATCCGCACCGCCATGCTGCTCGGGGTGATGAACCCTATGCGCAATCTTTTACAGGCTGCGCCCTGGAGCCTCGTCATCGCCCTGCTGGCACTTGCCGGCTACACGCTGGGTGGATTTCGCACGGCGCTGACCGTTGTCCTGCTGATGCTTTTCGTGCTGATTTCGGGCTACTGGCAGGCCGCCATGTCTTCGGTCTATCTGATGGTGCTCTCCGTCGCGCTGGCGCTCGCCATCGGCCTGCCCTTCGGCATTTGGGTTTCCGGCCATGCTCGCCTGCACCACCCGGTTCAGCTCGCGCTTGATACATTGCAGACCTTGCCGACGCTCGTCTACCTGCTGCCAGCCGTCATGCTTTTCCGCAACGGTGACTTTTCCGCGCTCATCGCCATCGTTTCGTATGCGGTGGCGCCGGCCGTACGCTACGGCATGGCAGGCATGACGCATGTGCCATCCGAACGCATCGAGGCGGCCCTGATGTCAGGCTGCACGCCTTGGCAATCGTTCCGTTTCGTAAGACTGCCCGCCGCCCTGCCAACACTCATCTTAGGCGTCAACCAGACGGTCATGATGGCGCTATCCATGCTGGTGATCGCCGCACTGGTCGGCACCCGAGAACTCGGACAGGAAGTGTATACCTCGCTTGCGCGCGGCGAAACGGGGCCAGGCATCGTCGCCGGCCTCTGCGTCGCGGCAATCGCGCTCGTCGCTGATGCATTGCTGAAATCCGGTGCGCAGCGCGCCGCACGACACGAAGGAGAAGCCCATGTCTGACATCGGAACAGGTCGAGGCGCTCCCACGGCTATCGATGCAAAGGGTATCTGGAAAGTATTTGGCCGCGATGCCGGGGCCTTCAATCGCCTACCACTGCAGGCCCGCACACCCGAGACGCTCATGGCAGTCGGCCTCGTGGGGGCAGTACAGGATGCGACATTCCAGATCGGCCGCGGCGAGGTTTTCGCCATCATGGGCCTTTCCGGCTCGGGAAAATCCACGCTGCTGCGCTGTCTCACCCGCCTGATCGAGCCAACCGCTGGCGAAATCGCCTTCAACGGCCGCGACATCCTGAAACTGGGTGACAAGGAGCTTGTCGATCTTCGCCGCCAGCGCATGGGTATGGTATTCCAGCACTTCGCGCTGCTGCCGAACCGAACCGTCGTCGGCAACGTCGCCTTTCCCCTCGAAGTCCAGGGCATGCCCCGCGTCGAGGCAGAGAGACGCGCCATGGAGCTGATAGAGACCGTTGGCCTCAAGGGACGCGAGACTCGTTTTCCCGCCCAGCTGTCGGGCGGCCAGCAGCAACGCGTCGGCATCGCCCGGTCGCTGACCACCAATCCGGAATTCTGGTTCCTCGACGAGCCTTTCTCCGCGCTCGACCCGCTGATCCGCGCCGACCTGCAGGCCGAGGTACTGCGTCTCCAGCAAACACAGACGCGCACGGTCATCTTCGTCACGCATGACCTCGACGAGGCGATCCGCCTGGCCGACCGGATTGCAATCATGGAGGCAGGCCGCATCATCCAGATCGGCACACCCGAGGAATTGGTGACACAGCCGGCGACCGACTATGTCCGCCGCTTCGTCGCCAAGGTGCCGCCTGCCCGTGTTGTTCGTGTCGCATCCATCATGACTGTGGAACCCGGCCCAGCAACCGCAGGCGTGAACGCTGATGCAACCATCGCCGACATCGCCCCGCAACTCGTCGCCGCCGAAGGCCGCCTCCCTGTTATCGACGGAGCCCGGCAGGTCGGCTGGCTTGACCGCTCGGCGGCGCTAGCGACGCTGGCAGTTAGAATCTAGGCGGCGATGAGGCGCAGGCTGCCGATAGTGCACCAGCAGAGGAACCCGCTGAAGACAATGGCGGCGATTTCGAGATGTAAAAAATAATTGTGACCCGCGGGATGAAACGCGCGGGCGGTTTCGTATACCCCGTTATGGATAGCCGAATGCGCGTGTCCGGTTCGAATAGCTGATTATCTTAATGCAGCGTGCGAACCGGACGACAGCAAAAGAAATTCGAAAACCTGATACTGCTTGGCAAAATGCCGAGCAGCTTTTCAGTTGCACGTCCAGACTCACACGCCGCCTGTTTACGGGCGGCGTTTTTTTGTTTCCCCAAACGACACGAAAAGGATGGCTCGTCCGACAGGACAGGCCTTTGATCACCCATGATATTTGAATGGATGTCCGACCCTGCGGCCTGGGCCGGCCTTGCCACGCTCATCGTCCTCGAGATCGTTCTCGGTATCGACAACCTGGTCTTCATCGCAATCCTGGCCGACAAGCTGCCGGAGCATCAGCGCGAAAAGGCACGCCTCATTGGCCTCAGCCTCGCGCTCGGCATGCGCCTGGTGCTGCTCGCCTCCATTGCGTGGATCGTCACGCTGACGGCGCCTCTGTTCACCGTGCTCGGCGCGGAGATCTCCGGACGCGACCTCATCCTCATTTTCGGCGGCCTCTTCCTGCTCTTCAAGGGTACGATGGAACTGCATGAGCGGTTGGAAGGGCACCACGGCCCCAAGGAGGGCAAGATCGAGCACGCCATCTTCTGGCAGGTTCTCGTGCAGATCGTCGTTCTCGATGCCGTCTTCTCGCTCGATAGCGTGATCACGGCCGTCGGCATGGTGGAGCACCTCTCTGTCATGATGATCGGCGTCATTGTCGCCATGGCTGTGATGATGCTTGCTTCGAAACCCTTGATGGCCTTCGTGTCGAAGCATCCGACCGTCGTTATCCTGTGCCTCGGCTTCCTGATGATGATCGGTTTCTCGCTGATCGTCGAAGGTCTCGGATTCCATATACCAAAGGGCTATCTTTACGCAGCGATCGGCTTCTCGGTGTTGATCGAGGCTTTCAACCAGGTCGGCCGCCGAAATCGAGAGCGTTTCCTGACGACAGGCGATCTGCGCGAGCGCACCGCCGATGCCGTGCTGTCGCTGCTCGGTCGCAAGCGCGGCGAGGCGTCTCTTGGCGAAACCGCCGATGTCATCGCGGAACGTGCATCGGAAAACGAGCTGTTCACGCCTGTCGAGCACGAGATGATCGAAAGTGTGCTGACGCTAGCCGACAGACCGGCAAAATCCGTCATGACGCCCCGTGTCGACATCGACTGGCTCGATATCGAGGAAAGCGAGGAAGCGCTGCGCAACAAGGTACTGAAATCCGGCCACTCGCGCTTTCCCATCGGGCGCCGCAGCCTGGACCAGTTTCTCGGCGTGGCGCTGACCAAGGACCTGCTGCGCGATCTCGTGGAGACGGGCAAGATCGACTTCAACCGGTCGCTCCGCCAGCCGCTCGTCGTGCACGAGAGCCTGAATGCGCTCCGCCTGCTGGAACAACTGCGCCAGTCGCCGCTTCAGGTCGCGATCGTGCTCGACGAATACGGCTCGCTTGAGGGGATGGTGACGCCAACGGACCTGCTGGAGGCGATTGCAGGCGAATTCGCCGATGACGATGAGGAGCAATTGGCCGTAGAGCATGAGACGAATGGCGCACTTCTCGTCGATGGCTGGATCGACATCCGTCACGCCTCCAAATTGCTGGACGTCGATCTCGTCGATGAAACGGATCGGTATTCTACGCTCGCAGGCCTCATCCTCTGGCGCCTCGGGCACATGCCGGCGAAGGGAGAAATCGTCCAGCTCGGAGAGCTTGTCTATGAAGTCGTCAGTCTCGATGGCCGCAATATCGACAAGGTTCGTATTCGCCGGGCCGAAACAATGCAGATAGACGCGTGATACGGTTCTTTTCCGATCGCCTCGCCAACCATATCCCGCTGAAGACACTCTTCTGGCGGGATATGATCCTGTTCGGCGCAGTGCTTAACCTTACATTTCTTGGCATCGCTTTAGTGATGGTCGCCCATGAATGGCCGGCCTGGTTGGCCTTCGTCGTCTTCCTGCTTCCGCTGCCATACACGATCTTCATGTGGCACTGCGTGTGGCGCGTATCGGCCGGCCTCGGCCCCGTCGCCCGCCCAGCGCTTCGGTCGATCGCAACGGGCTGGCTGCTTCTTCTCGTGGTGCTGTGAGCATTTGGATATATGCAGGTCAGGACGCGAAACCGCGCCGCACCTTTGCTGGAACCACCTCAGTGGTTGAGCCGGGATTCGACGTGCCTGTCGCGCTTCTGGCGCTGCACGGCGCTGCGGTCACGGTTGCTCTCTTCCAGTGCAGAGTGCATGGCGGCGTCTTCGATGGCGAAGATGCCGCCGACGCGACCGAGGCGGTCTTCGACGACCCACCAGCCGTGATGGTCACGCCCGATTGTAAATCGGGGCGGCTCGATTCGGATGGCAGAGCGGTGGGCCTGCTGTTGTCGAGCATTGAGCGGACAAAAGCTTGGACCAGCAGCAGGGAAAAACGTATTCGTTATCCTGCTCATATCGGCTTCACTGTCTCAGAAGTTGGAGCCTCCGGCAAACCCGGTGCGGTTCAGTCCGCCTGCCACCCGACGTCGAGCTTCTGAGCAATTTCCGCAACGAACTGCGGTGTCAGCACGAGCGGATGCATCAAATTCCCAGCATCCAGAGTCGACAGTTTAGACTAGTGCTAAATTCTCGCTTCTTTGTCTGGAAAGCGCGTCGTGGAGAACGTCGGGCAATCGCCAAGATAGTAGGCAATCCTCACGCCCCTCAGGGTCTGATATCGGCAAGTGCCTCCGCCACCCTTACCGGATCGCTCTGGGGGCCACCGATCTTCTTGTATCAGCCAGCCGTACCCACTCAGATATCCACTGACCAACACGATGGCCAGAATTACGAGCACCAACCATTTCGCAATCCGCCTCAACGCCGCCTCCCAAAGTTCAGCACCAGTGGTCGCCCAATGCCGCATGTCGAGAGGCATATCCCTGCCCCGTCCTATACTTTTGCGGATCCAAGTTCCAAGCAAAGGCCCTCCATAGTAAATGGAGGGCCTCCGAAAGGTCTCTCGGAGTACAGGTGGAAAGCGACTGACAATCCACCATCGAAAACGCCTAACTTACAAGAGGAAGTCCGCACTGGTGAGGTTGACGACCCCATTGAGGGTGATCAGCATGTCGTGAGCGTTATTACCCTCGCCATTCACCTCGACGAACGTGTTCGTGCCGTTATTCCACGCCCGCACCTGTCCAACCTTACTGAAGGCGGCCGAGTTGATGAAGGCAAAGTCCTGGTCACCGGCTGCCGAGGGATTGGCGTCGATGCCCCTCAGATCGATCAGATCGCCCCGCTTGAAGTCCATGATGATGTCGGCCGTGGTGATCGTTTTCCCACTATCCGCAAGACTTGCGAAGACAAACTGATCGTTGCCGCCCATTCCACGCATCACATCGCGCCCGAGGCCGCCGTTTAGGACGTCGTCACCCCCGCGGCTGTCGCCGTTCGAGAGCGCATCGCCGATGATCAGGTCGTTGCCCTTGGCGCCATAGAGATAATCACCCTTGTTGGAGCCGTAGAGCTTGTCGTCATAGTTCGAGCCGTCAACGCGCTCGACACCACTGATCGTATCCCCTTTCGCATCGCCCTGAGTGCCGCGTCCGAGATAAAGATCGACGGTGACACCGCTGGCGGCATTCCAGTAGGAGATCGTATCATAGCCGCCTTGCCCAACGAGTGTGTCGGCACCGGCGCCGCCCACGAGCGTATCGTTGCCTGCACCACCATCGAGGACCTCAGCTACGGCCGCTCCCATCAGATAGTCACTAAATTTGCTGCCGGTAACAGACTCGATACTTTGGTAAATATCGCCGCTTGCACCGCGGAGTCCCGTCTTGGTGTTCAGTTCCACGCGCACGCTTTCAGAGGCGTTTGCGTAAGAGACGCGATCATAACCTGCACCGCCGTGAAAGACGGTTGTCGCATATTGCGTCCATCCCTTGGCATCGACGTACTTGTTGTCGCCGACCTTGATGAAGAGGTCGTTGCCGTTGTCGCCCTGAAAGATGCCGCCGTGATCACTTCCGAGTATCGTATCATTTCCATCGCCACCCCGCAGTGTATCTCGGCCTCCGCCGCTCTCCAGACGGTCATTGCCCTTCCCTCCCTCGAGCGTATCGCGGCCTGCCGACCCCTTGAGGGTATCCGCAAAGTCAGATCCGATGACGTGGATGATGCCGCTGAGAGTGTCCCCGGCGGCGTCGCTCCCGGATCCCTTGCCAGTCTTGAGGTTCACGGTAACCGCGCCGGGTGAATCGGAATAGGCCGCAATCGAGGTGCCATTGCCGACGAGCTTGTCGGCGCCGCCGCGTCCCATGAGCCGATCGCCGACTCCGCCGCCGGCCGTCAACACGTTGGCGGCGTCGTTGCCTGAGATGGTGTCGGCAAATTGCGTGCCGGTGATGTTTTCGACATTGCGCAGCAAGTCGCCCTTGGCGGCGCCGTCCTGCCCGCGTTCCAAATCGATGATGACGCGCGCAGTCTCCATCTGGTAGCCGACCGTATCGATACCAGCGCCGCCGTCCACGTAGTCAACGCGTCCGGTGAGGCCGAAGAAGTCATCTCCGTCGCCCCCTTCAAGCGTATTGAAGCCACCTCCGCCGTAGAGCTGATCATTTCCGCCAAGCCCCTTCAGCGTGTTGTCGGCGTCGTTGCCATAAACGATGTCATGATGTTTGGATCCGACGACATTTTCAATGACACGAGCGCTGTCGAGGTTGATAATCCGATCTCCCTGGGCTTCCCCGCCTTCAAGGGCTCCGCGATCAAGATCGATATTTACGCCAGCGGCCGACCATTGATACGAGATTTCCTCAACACCATAGCCGCCAACAAATACGTCCCGGCCAATGCCGCCGACAAAGGTGGCGTAACCTTCCCCGCCGTAGAACGTATCATCGCCATCGCCGCCTAAAAATGTGCTGCGGTTGTCGTCCCAATAGCTACCTTCGACCCGGAAGATGTCCGCCAATTTGGTTCCGGTTATGAGGTCACTCCCGCCGCCGGTCATGTATTCAACGCCGGTCGTACGATCGCTGAAATCGAGGACATCCGCTTTATTGCTACCTCTCGTGCGAAACATTCGTTTCTCCTGTCTTATGAGGGTTGGGCGCTTGGCGCGGCCCGTTTGGAGAGCAAAACCTGCAGCCGGTTTGTTTCATGGCAATTCCGTTGCTCAGCCAATTCGCGTTCACGCTTCCCGAAAGGCACGGTTGAAGCTGTCGAGGATGGGCTGGGCGAGATAGCGCAGGAGCGAGCGCTCTCCCGTCTTGATCATCGCCTCCACCGGCATGCCTGCCTTCAGCTCCACATCCTGGAGCGTGGCGACCTGCGCCGGGTTGATCAGGATGCGGGCCCTATAGTAGCCGGCGCCCGTCGAGGGCTCCTGCGTCAGGTCGCCGTCCACCAGGATGACCTCGCCGTTCAAGGTCGGCACGACGCGCTGCTTGTAGCCGGGCAACCGGATTTCCGCCGCAAGCCCGGCATGGACGCTATCGATGTCCGTCGGTGCGACCCGCACCTCGGCGAGAAGGCGGTCGTTTTCCGGCACGATTTCCAGCACAGTTTCCCCCGGTCGCACGACGGCGCCGGAATTGAAGAAGCGGCTGGCGATCACGACGCCGTCTTCCGGCGCGACGACCTGCCGGCGGTCGGCGATGTCGCTTGCGGCAGCAAGCCGCTGCCGCGCCTCGTCCAGCCGCATGCGCGTTTCCACTGCCTGGGCTTTCGCCTCGGCGATCCGCTCGCGGCGCAGGCTCTCAAGTTCGCGTTCGGTCTGCGCCTTCTCTGCCACTGCCGCTTCGGAACGTGCGGCAAGGTCGAGCAGGTTCGTCTCGACAGCGGCGATCTGGCGCTGCAACGCGCGCAACTGCGAGGCGCGCTCAAGACCTTTTTGCAAGAGTCGGCGGGCGTCGGCCTCCTCCTCTTGCAGCAGTTTCAGTTGCGCCTTCTGGCCAGAGCGCTGCACCGCCGTCGAGGCGATCAATGCGGCGTGTTGTGACACCTTCGTTTCGATCACCTGGTGGCGAATGTCGAAACTGCTCGCGCGGGCGTCGAAAAGAGCCATCTGGTTTTCCATGGCGCTCACGGCGCGCGCATCACGTTCGGCCATGAGATCCTCGCCGAACGTGATGCGGCGTGCGTTCGCCGCTTCCGCCTCCAGGCGCGCAAGCTGGGCTGAGAGCGACCAGACGCTGGCCAGCAGGCTGTCCCTACTGGCGGAGGATTGGGTTTCTTCCAGCCGCAACAGCGGATCCCCCGCCTTCACGCGGTCGCCGTCGCGAACGAGGATGTCCGCGACGATGCCGCCCTCGAAATGCTGGACGACGCGCCGATTTCCTTCGGCCTTGACCTGGCCCGAGGTGATCGAGGCCTCCGCGAGCGGCACGGTCGCAGACCAGAGCATGAAGCCGCTGGCAAAGGCGAGAAGGCTGCCGAGGCCGATGATGGCGGCGGCGCCGATCCGGGGTGCAGCGCACACAGGGGTAGTCATGCGGCTTCTCCGATGGATTTTACAGGGTCTTGCCGGCCGGTCGCCGCGGCCGGGGATTGCAGGGATGCGGGCACGGGGTGGATGAGACTTTCCAGCACGTCTGCACGGGCTCCGAAATTTTCTATGCGGCCTTCGTTGAGCACCAGGATCTTGTCGACCCATTGCAGCACGGAGGGGCGATGGCTGATCAGAAGGACGGTCGCCCGCGCCGCCTTGAGATGGTCGAGCACGGACATCAGACATGCTTCGCCGACCGTGTCCTGGTTGGCGTTGGGCTCGTCCAGGACGAGCAGCCGCGGCGAGCCGAAGAGGGCGCGGGCGAGGCCGACCATCTGCCGCTGGCCGCCGGAGAGGTTGCGGCCGCCTTCGCCCACGTCGGTATCGTAGCCGTTTGGCAGGCGCAGGATCATCTCATGGCAGCCGGCGAGCATGGCAGCCGTGTGGACGGCCTTGGCCTCGGCGTGGCCCATGCGGGCGATGTTGTCGAAGACCGTACCCTCGAAAAGTTCAACCGTTTGCGGCAGGTAGCCGACCTGCGGGCCGAGATCGGCGCGCGAGCGGGCGAAAATATCCGCGCCGTCGAGGCGGACATGACCGGCACCGGGCGAAAGCGTGCCGATCAACAACCTCGCAAGCGTCGTCTTTCCGGCACCGGAGGGGCCGACGAGCGCCACGCTTTCACCCGCGGAAAGCGTAAAGGACAAGCCGTGCAGCACCGGCGCCGTGCAATTGGCCCGCTGATAGGAAAGCCCCTCGACATCGATCCGTCCTTCGACGGCGGGCAGCGGACGGGCATCGGCCCGCAGACTCGGCGTCGAAAGCGCCGTCGTCACTCGCGCCCAGGCCTGTCTCGCCTGCACAAGGCCCTTCCAGCCACCGATGACCTGTTCGACGGGAGCCAGCGCCCGGCCGATCAGGATGGAGGCGGCGATCGAGGCGCCGCCGGTCATGTCGTGACGAAGCACCAGCCAGGCACCTGTCCCGAGCATGAAAATCTGAAGACCCTGACGAACGAACCGCGTCAGCCCGAGCAGAACGGCGCTTCTCGCCGCCGCCCGGTCATCGAGGGGCGCAGTGGCTGTCGCCGTCGCCTGCCAGCGCTCCAGCGCCTGTCCGGCCATGCCCATCGCATCGATGACATCGGCATTGCGCAGCAGCATCTCGGCCTGGCGATGGCCCGCGGCAGTGCTTTGCGCGACGGTGCGATGCAGCGTGCCGGCCAGCATCTCACCGGCAAAGGTGAAGGCGACAAGAAGGGCGGCCCCGCCGACGGCCATCAGGCCGAGCAGGGGATGCAACAGGAATATCAGCACCAGATAGATGGGAACCCAGGGAAGATCGAAAAGCGCAAGCGGCCCGGAACTGGAAACCCAGCCGCGCACGAGCGAGAGGTCACGCAACGCTTCCGCCCCGTGATGCGTGCCGCGCAGGCGGCTTTCGAGGCCGTATAGGAAGGTTCGCGCGGCAAGGCGCGCCTCCAGCCAATGCCCGATCAGGCCCATGATACGAAGTCGCGTGCCTTCCATGATGCCGAACAGGCAAAGTGCTCCAAGCGCTACGACCGTCAGCCAGTACAGCGTATCGAGGCTGCGCGAGGCGAAGACGCGGTCGAAGACCTGCATCATGTAGAGCGAGACCGTCAGTTGCAGCAGGCTTGCCGCAGCCGAGAACAGGCCGGCGAAGACAAGGGCCGTCCGGCAGGCACGAAGCGCATCCGCAGCGCTGGGGGATGGGGAAGAGGCCTGCGTCATGGTCGGGCTCCGTTGCAGGTTTTGATACGGCGGGATACCACCGGTCTATTGACCGGTGGCAGTCGACGGCCGTGCTCTCCTGCCGCTCCGCGCGGCAATCAGGCCCGGCCGTTCCTCAACCCAACCAGTCGTGGGTAAGGGGCGCGTCGAAGTGGAAGTCCTGCGCCGTCAGGAGTTCGCGCGGCGGTTCGGGCTGGGGGTTGAAACCGCGGATGGTGCCGGGGTTGAGGGTGATGTCGAGCGCCTCGCGCGGCGGCTCCGGCTGTGGGTTGAAGGCACGGATCGTGCCGGGGGTTAGCAGGGGCTGCGACAGGGTGAATTTGCTCATGAATGTCTCCTTGGACGGTAGAGCGGCCCGTAAACCGGGCCCTTTGCCCGGTCACCGCCGCTCCGATGGTTTTTCCGTGCAGAATGTTTCATGCATTTTTCGCCCGCTCCGGCTTACGGCAGCGATTGTGCCGGACGAAAGAAACAGCAATCTCAAGGTCATGCCGATCGCCAGGGATACGAGATCGGTCGACGCCCCGCGTTCAATCGGAGCGTCAACGCGGCGCTTCGGCTCAAACCGCGCGCGCAGCGGACAACGCCGCCAAATGCCGCTGGATACCCCGCCCCGAGGCCTTGGCTATTCTTCGGGAGCCGGTACGACACGGATCGAGGCGGAATAGGGTTCGACACGAAGGCTGTCTGCGCCGAGCAGACTTACCCGCTTGAGCGGCGCCTGTTCCAGCTGTCCGTCCGTGCCCTTGCGGACAGCATATTGCCAGACAGTCAGTTCGCCCTTGGCCTTGATGGCCTGACCGATGGCGGTGACGTCGTTTCCGCCGACGGTTTCGATGTCCTTTGCGGACAGGGCGATGACGATTTGATCCTTCACGGTCACGACCTCGAAAAGCGATGTCGGATCCTGCGCGAAGCTGGGCGCGCTGGCAAAGATGACGGTGCCGGCGGCAAGGAGATAGGCCAGCGTGCGGTTGCGGGTTGTGTTGCTCATGGGCGGTGTCCTTTGTTGCAATGCTCGGGACACTTGTCGCAAAACTGTTTCAGCTGCTTTTCTTGGCCGAAGGGTCGGTTCGAAAAGGGGTATAGAGCACCCGCACACGGTTTTCATAAAGCATCTCGGTCGAGATGATCCGTTTCCCTTCCCCCTTCGAGCTCGTCTGGCGCCATATTTCGTTTTGCCGGAACCATGTTCCTTCCACCTGCGAAAAACGGCCGTTCCTTTCGAAGATGCTGTAGCGAACGGGCTGAGGGGCATCGCAACGAAGTTCGCCGTTCAGCAGGGTGTCGGTCAGCCAGAGCCGGAGCTGGAATGTATCCGCGGTAGGGTTGCGCACGCAGAGATCGACGAAATTGTAGAACAGCGCGGCGCCGGTTCCGTAAGGAATGATGCGCCCCTGATCGGGAAAAGGGTCGAAGCTGTGGTTCGCTCGTTTCGTCACTTCGAGCGGCGAATGAAGCGCAAGCCAGTGGATCAGGTTGGCGATCTGGCACAGGCCGCCGCCGATGCCGCCGCGCGCTCGCCCCATCGCCAGCTCCATACCCTCCCGGAAACCCCGCTCCGCGGTCGGCCTGCCGACGAGCCTCCAGAACGACAGGGTCTCGCCGGGTCGGATGAGAACGCCATCGAGGCAGGGAATGGCAAGGCTGTGATTGTGAACCTTGTTCTCCTGCCACCGCGCCTCCTCCGGCGCACCGGCCAGGTAGCGTTTCAGCTTTGATTGGTGCCGGTAGACTTTGTGGGGCAGCCGCTCACCGAGGATCGCTGTTGCGAAACGCTGCGAGCCGAAACGCCAGGCTAGCGCGCAGAACAGGCGGCGCTGGGCAACGCGCAGGCGGAACAATGTCGGGTGAGACGAAAACAACAAAGGGCGCATGGTAAACGACTTCTGGATCTGGCGGGAAGGAGGCCGCCCTCCCTTTGCATCGAGAGTATCGATTATCCCGGTTTCATACCTGTTTCTCGAAGGCGCATCAGGCACCTTGGCAACACAATCATGGCGATACAATCGGCGGATACGTCATCGGCACACTGCCCGGATCGCTGTGAACCGGGCAAACGGGGATCAGCGGCTTTCGGCGGCACCGGGGAAGGCAGACGCCATGCATTCATCGTTCGGGAGCGCCCGCGCCGTGCTTGGGGGGATGGGCATTCTCTGTATCGCGGGCTTGATCGGCACCTATCCGCATCCCGACTATCGTCCGGGCGTGATGACGATACTGGTCGCCGTCGGCATGTTGCCTTCGCTGGTGACGATCGTTGCCCTCGTCCGCGGCGGGACCTACGCACAAAGGGTAGTGCCTCGCCTTGTCCGGTTGCCACTTTGCTGGGCGGTCGTGGCGCTGCCGATCGCGCTCGTCATGGGGCTGAATGTTCATATCTTTCCTGTCATGTTCGCGCTGCCATTGCAGCTCGCTCTATTACCATTGTTAGTCGCAACCCGGGAGCCGGGCTCTATCCTCGTCCTGCAGCGGATCGTCCGCATCGGCCTTGCCGTCATGGCGATAACGTGGCTCGTGGCAAGCGCGGCTTTCGCCGGCTTCGTTCGTCTTGAAGCGGGTCGTGTCGCCGACGGCGCCCCTTACTGCCTGTCGGCGCCGATACCGGGACAGGTTTATCGAAACTCTGTCCTGCCGCAGGAGCTGGACATCCTTCTTCTCCAGCGGATCATGGCGTTTCCGAGCCGCTCTGATTCCGCTCGCTATCGCCTGCAGCTCAACGTGCCAGGCGCGACAATCGAAGAATGGCACTTTTCGTTTCGCAGCGTCGCCTTCGAGCCGAGCGGGGACACCGTCCATTGCGGGAACAAGTTGCGACGGCCTGCAAAGCGACCAGGGCAGACGCCCTAGAATTGTCACCGAACAATCGAAAGGTGATCAGGCATTGAAGAGAGGGGCGATGAAGAGACTTATCCTGACAGTGGCTTTCGTTCTGGTGGCCGGGTTCGGCTACACCAGGATCATGGCGAAGGCCGGCAGCGGCGATCCGCCTGAAATGGCGGCCACCACGGAGACGGCCGACGAAATACGGGTGGAGAAGGCGCGGCGGCAGATGGTTCTCCTGCGGCAAGGGCAGCCTATCGACACCTATGGGATCAGCCTCGGCGGCCGCGGTGACGATGGGCACAAGCAGCGCGAGGGCGACGAACGCACACCGGAGGGACACTACGTCATCGACTGGCGGAATCCACACTCAATGGCGCATCTCAGCCTGCACATCTCCTATCCGAACGGCGCGGATAAGCGGGCAGCCGAGGAGCGCGGCTATTCGCCGGGCGGCAATATCATGATCCATGGCCTGCCGAACGGGTGGGGCTGGCTCGGCCCCCTCCACCATCTCTGGGATTGGACAGACGGCTGCATCGCTGTGACCGACACTGAAATGCGCGATATCTGGGCGCGTGTGCCGGACGGAACGCCGATCGAAATCCTGCCGTAGAAGACGGGAGCCTTCCACCGAAGCACGGCCGCGGTGAACGACATCACGCTGAAACACATGGCCGGCAAACCGGCTCACCGGGCGGATGTGTCGCAATGCCTATACGGATGCGCCCGGGATGCCAGCTCGCGAGGGACTCCAAGAATGACCGACAAGACTTTCCTCGTGGTATGACCGCAATGCCCGATTCCCCCTTCGAGCGTCTGCCGCAACGGCGCAAGCTGATTGCCGGCCTGATCGTTCTGATCCCTGTCGTCATGTGGTTCACCTTCCTCGAGGCGACCGTCCCCAGAGGAACAGAAATGCGCTACTGCCCGAAATGGGAACGCGAGCACGCCGTGAGGGAAAACCGTGTCATCCTGTGCCAGGGCCGACCCGTCATTTACGAGCTTGGTTATGGCGGCGCGCTTTTGATCGGGATGGGGATCGGGCAGTTCTACGTGCTGCGCGCCTCGCGCACGCGGCGAAGGACTGATTGACCCTGTAGCATCGGCCACCGGCCGTCAGGCGAGCTTCCCCGACCGGGTGGCTCGGTGCATGGAGACACCCGCAGGAAACATCCCCCCAGTATTGAGGCATCGAATTGATGGAGGGCAGGATGGTATTGAAACAGGACAACCATGCCGGGGTCTTTGCGCCGTTCGACTACGCGCCGCCGGAAGCCGCGCAGTGCCTCGACGACATCTACCGGGCTTTCGGGCGCCATGATATCGACTGGTTCTGGTGTGCCCAGTGTTTCGGACCTGATGACAAGAAGCGGATGCGCGCCTATCCCAACCCTCGCACAGCGCCCGCCGAGGCGTTCTCGGGAATCTATAACGAGCATCCCATCTGCTCCGGCGGGGAAACCACGTTCCTTCACTGGCTCCCGAGGGCAATCGAATTGCAATTCCTCGCGAAAGGGATCGATCCGAGCCTGACCGTCCAGATGTTTCGGCTCGGCATGCTCGCATGGCCCGATGCCGAGACACAGGTCTTGCGCCGCCTCTTCTGCCGCATCGCGCTGAACTGGTGGACATTGGGAGACATCGCCCCCCTGCAATTGACGCCGGATAAAGACGTCCGCATCCACGACAGGACCATCGGGCGCCGTCTCTTGGAAGTGCTTTGCGCGGTTCGGGTGGACATGGGCTCCGTAGCGGAGGCTCTCATCGACATCGACACCCCCACGGCATGGTTCTCGCTTCTCGATGCGTTTCAGGCGGAGACCGTCCTCGACGATTCCATCTACCATGTCCTCCATGACGGCGAAGACGAGGCGGTCTTTCGCAGGGCGCACGCCGCATTGAACCGCTGCGCGCGCGCTGGCTTAAGCCGGTATCTCTCCCGCCAGAGGCTTGTCGAAAAATGGGAAACGGCTACTCTTGCTGCTCCTGCCCTTGCTGACGCGATCAGTGATGCGGAGATGCTCTTCGACGCATATTGCACCCGACAAAGCGAGGCCGAAGCGGACGATGACCGGGAGGCGATCCGTTTGGCGATGCAATACAGGGCTTCAAGCTGATGTCGAGCCAACGACTATGGGCCTGCCTGTTCCTCCTTGCGTTGCCGACGGTCGGGCAAGCCGGTGAGGACTGGTCCATCGTGCCGAGGCGCAATGTCGGGCCACTTGTCGCCGGCATGACCGAGGAGGCGTTGATTTCCACCCTGCCCACCGGTCTCGTACGACGTGTTCCTCGCAATCTGGAGGAGGGTCAGTCGACCTGTGGCACGACCGTCTTCGCAGGCACGCCGGACGAATTCTTCGTCGAATGGCGCGGTGCGCCTATCTTCGACTATCCCGATGTGGCGACCGTCGCAGACTGCGCCGCGCTGCCGCCGTTACGCGATCCCGTTTTCGCAACGATCACCCGAGGTCGGTGGCGAACGGCCGATGGCGTTGGAGCCGGTATCACGCTTGAGAAGCTCTCTGAGATCGTCGGCCGCCCGATTACGTTTTCCATGTGCGGCTGCGATTTTGGCGGGCGCGTGTTCGATGGCGCCCCGGACGGTCTGTCCCTGATCCTGGACTGGCCCGCGCAGGCAGAGGCGGCCCTCGGCATTGTTCCCCGCCACGAGGACGACTACGCGGTGACTACGAGCGACATAAACCCCGCGGCGATGGCCAAGTTCACCGTGTCGGCAATCCGGGTGGATCTGCTCGCCGCCCCTTGATCTACGGCCGTGTCCGCCAACTCAGGACGATCAGCCCCAGCGGCAGCATGGCGAAGAGATAGGCCCAGCCCGGCGACCAGTGCACGAGGACGGTCTGCGGATGCTCGGGGTCATAGCGGCACGGAACACGAGTGTTCAGCCGATATTCCGACAGGTCGGATAGATTGCCGATCAGGATGTGCGATTGCGTTGCAAATCCGGACGACAGGATCCTCTTGCCGCCGGCGTCATATTCAAGAGCGAGGCGCGGGGCATACGTGGTCGCCGAGCTCCGATGGTTCTTCGGACCGATGCCGATGTCGAACGTTGCGCCGATGATCCGGCACTGCGTCTCCTCGAAGTTGAAAGCCGCTGCCCAATCGTCACGGGCCATATCGACGAAGATACCAAGGAATGCCAGCCCGAGCGCGGCCGCGAGCAGATGGTTGCTCTGGCGTCGCCGGCGATTCCTGTTCGGCGAACGCGTGAGCGCCCAGATCAGGATGGTGCAGCCGCCAAGCCCAATGAATGTGACCGTGGAGAGCCCGGAGGGGCCAGTATGCGAAGAGGCGAGCAATAGGCTGCTCTCGATGCGGTAGAACGAACCGCCACTCAAGATATCAGCTTGCAGCACGGCATTCGCACCCGCCGAATGCGGATAGGTCAACACCTCGACAATGCAGCGGCGAAGCTCGCCTGCCCGCCAGTTACGGATGATCCATACGGGGTCGGTGCTGAGCGTGATCGTGGCGCAATCGGATGAAAACGAGACGAATACCACATTCGGCGCGGCGATCTTCACCTCAGCATAGATGTCGTCTGGGCCGGATTGGCTCAGGACGAGTTCATAGCGCATGACGTCGCCGGCGATCGGCGAGCCTGACAGCAGATCGATGCGGGATTGCGAGAAGTCTTGCGCGAGGCCGAGCCCTGCAGCAGCGAACCAAAGCAAGGCGGCCAGGATCTGCATCGGCAAACACTTTAGACAATTCGCGATTGTCGATGCGCCCTGCCCCATCCATCTCCCCGTCCTGTGCCTGCAAGCACTTCACCTATTTCCGCGACGTTTCAGGACAATGCCGAGCACCGATCAACGGGGGAAGATGGGCGCGTCTTTGCCGGTTCGGGGATGGGTGACGTGAATGTAGCTCGTCCCGGCAGCCGAGATGATGACGGCCTCGCCCGGATCGTGTGGCCGGTCGAAATGGAAATCGTCGGTATAGTGATAGCGGCCCCCGGGAGGAAACTGCGCATAAAGCCTCGCCTGATCGACCCGGCAGTGTGCGGTAAGGGTCGCGCCCAGCCCACGCCGCAGGGAAATTCCGGCCTCACGCATAGCCTGCTCGATGGAGCGGATGGCGGCGTCGGTAACAAGAAGCGTAGGGTCGCGGTCGTATTCGATCGCTTCGTCGGACCAATATTCGCCGCGCCTCAAGGCGGCTGCATAGTTTGCCGTTGCCGGATCGCTCGCGAGGCGCAGGATGCGGGCGTGTTCCAAAGCTTGCCGTTCCTTTTCTCTGCGTCGCCATTTCCGCTCCGCTCTCCATAGGCCCGGCTGAAGCAGCGTGTGCGCGGTGCCTCTCCAGTGGATTTGCCGCAGAAGAAGCGGCAGGCACAGGAGGAAGGCCATGCCTGCGGGCAGGACGAGCACAGCAAGCTCGTCGGGTATCGGATCGTCGTTCAACAGAAAGAGAAACGAAAGGCCAAGCACAATCCCCGAGCCGGTGACGGCCATTGCGAGGAGCAAGCCAACGATCCGGGCGCCACGGTCTAGCATCAACGGCAAAGCGTGGGTGCTCCAGCTCAGCCCGGCGAGGCGTTGAAGAATGGATGCGAAAGGCTTCAACTCGGTTCCCCGGGGACTATCGTGAAAGCGGCAGGCTAGGCACGCCGGCTATTTCTTGTAGGGTGCGGCATAGAGACCGGTGAAGGATACATTCGCGCCACCGCAGCGGCCGTTGTCGCGCGCTCGCAGCTTCGGCCATTCCAGTTTCAGCTCGACCTTGCACAGGCTGCCATCCGCCACAGCGAACGGCAGGACTGTATCGCCATCGATGGTGAAGCGGATCACCTCACCCGCCTCGACCTGACCGCGGGTGATCCGCGCGAAAAAGCTCGCGACCTGAACCGATCCCTGCGCGACCCTTTCAGGGTCTCGGGCGCCGTAGGTCGCGTATCCGTCGACCACCAGCAAGCTGCCCTCCTCCAGCGAAATGTCGATCGTCTGCTCGGCCCCGAGAGACCAGGAGCCGACCCAATCTGTCAGCGGACGCCCACCAGCATTCGCCGAGGCCGGGAGGAAGAGGGCGGTGGCCGCGAGTATTGCCACCGCGCTTGCAGTTTGCTCGATCGTCATGGTGTCGCTTTCGGCATGTTCGAATGGGGGCGGTTGTCGCTGCCCAGTGTTTCGCGAGCATGCCGCCCTCAGGCTGGTGACACGGCGCGGCGAAACTCTCGCGAAACCGGGGATGGATAGCTGCTCTCCAATAACCGAGAACGGGAGTGGATCCATGCGATCGAACACACGAAGTTTTATGCCTCGCCAGGCCGCACTCCTCGGAGTGATGGCCGTGGTCGCGTTGAATGTACCGCTCAGCGCGTCCGCAAATCCCATGACAT
Organism: Shinella curvata; assembly: GCF_022899935.1. GTDB lineage: Bacteria > Pseudomonadota > Alphaproteobacteria > Rhizobiales > Rhizobiaceae > Shinella > Shinella curvata. The sequence goes on along the minus strand of NZ_JALJCJ010000004.1, from coordinate 633,488 downwards.
TCGAAGGCACCGTCGGCGATGACAAGGTTATCGTTGAGTTCACGGATGATCCGCTTGGCGGCACGGCGAGGGTCGAGGGGCGTTTCAGCTTCGCCGATGACGGGTCCGACATCCCGCTCATCTTCGACAGGCGCGCGGCCGCCACGCTCGTGCTGAACCAGGAAGGACCGTGCAAGGACGGCGAGTGCGCCGACACCGGACCGATCGTGGACGCGGTCTGGACACTGGAGCCAGGTGCGAGGCAAGGCCTGGTCGGGCAATGGCGGAAGGACAGCGATATCAGAAAGATCATGTTGCACCCGCTCGGCCAAAGACCGCGCGGCGCTTTCGAGGGCGCGACGGCGCATGGCCTCGCCGGGGCGTCGGAAGCGGTTTCCATGTCGGACGAGACGATCGGACCGGAGACGCATCCATACGAGTTCGCGAAGTTGAACATTCCCTTGGAGGTTCAGGCCAAGGCCGAGTTCAACGGATCGATTGTCTCCTATCGGGTGGACCCGCGCACGAAATTCATCTCGCCGCGCGTCGACCAACTGGCCGACGGATCGTCAACTGCCACCATCAACGAGTTCCTGAAGCAGGGTCACTGGAGGAAGAACCTCGCCGCGCTCGGCTGCCGGGCATTGCGGTATCGGACGTTTCGCGGCGAGGACGGCGGCTGGACCTCCGATACGGGATCTCTGGGCGGATATGACGACACGACCGTGCGCGTGACCTACGTCAACGCCGGTGTGCTGAGCTTCATCGAGAGCGGCAGCCTGTGGTGTGGCGGCGCGAGCCCGACCAATTTCATCAAACCCGTCACCGTCGACGTCCAGCGCGGCAAGGTGATTTCCCCCACCACACTCTTCGCCGAGTGGACGGATGCCGGCCCCGGGGAGAAGCTAAACGCCCTTGTACGGTCGCGCGCCAGGGATGGCGAGGGAATGGAAGATAGCGACTGCAGCCTCGAGCAGCTCGGCAGCTATCTCACGGCATATCTGGTGCAGGGTACTGGCGGACGACCCGAGGTGACGTTCGGCATCTACAATCTTCCCACGGTCATCGCCGCCTGTTCCCGCGATCTTGCGACGATGTCCATCGATGAAGTTCGAGAGCAACTGACGCCCGAAGGTAAGGATCTGCTGACGGATTGAAACGATGCAGGCGCGGGGATGAAACGCCGAAGATACAGTGTCCGGCTACGAGTAAAGCGACGTAATATTTTTGAGGTCCACAATGTCTCTTGCACGCACTCTCCTGATTTGTCTTGTCCCCCTGGTCGCGATCCCCGCAACCCTTGGATACCGTTGGCACCAATATGTCACGAACACCGACAGCCCCTATGACGAGGTCGGAATGGCTATCAACGGGGCGGTCCCTTCGTTCCTGAACGCATGGGGGTGCGCCCGGCTGCACGATACATTCGGAAATGTTCTGCCTCCCCTCAATTGCGAGGCAAACGACGGTTCCGCATGGCGCTGAGCAGAGATGAAATGCGCCGCGGTCGGGAGCGTGGAAAGCGGCGATTTTTCAGCCATGGTGCCAGTCGTTGGCTGCACGGCCGGTTGGTCCAGAGCGTGAACCGTTCAGGGGAAACCCAAATCGAAGGTTGTCGAGCGACAGGCATGCACGATCCCGAAGCAATCGACGGTTCACGACAAATCGTACACTGAGTCATCTTGTGCAAAGACGCTGTCACCACCGGAAAAGACGGAGTTTCCGGTTCATGCTAATTTCCCTTCAAATCGACGTTGCGGGCAGGCCGGCCTTGGGCGTTTAAGAAGGCCGTTTCCAGAAGCGGCGCGCAGGAGGTGGCGCAAAGGAGTGGAAAGTTGAACGCAATGGCCGGAAAGGTTCGCATCGCAACGCGAGACTTGGCGGAAAGGGACAGGGTTCCATTCGTGCGGGATTTCTACGGCCGCACAATCCTGGGCCTCGACATGGCACCGCTGGTGGACGCGGATTTTGATATAGATATGTCCGTCGTCCAGCTCGACGGGCTGGGCGTGGCCCACGGCTCGATCTCCTCCCTTACGGCAACCCGGACGAGCGCGCTTGTGGCGGACGGCAACTCCAATATTCTCATGGGTATGTGCGACAGCGACTTCATGATGGCGGACGCCTATGGCGACACGCAGGTCATCAGTGCCGGCGAGATCCTGCTCATGCCGCTGGACCAGAAATTTGCCTGGACCTTTCCCGAAGCAGGAATGACGACGGCTATCCATATCGACCGCGCCGCCCTTATCTCGCGGTTTCCCCGTTTCGAACCCAAGGGGATCCATCGCCTCAATACTGGAGTGCCGGGGGCGGATCTGCTCTTCACCTATGCGCGCGCCCTGCATCAATCGGAGAGTGTCACGAATGAGGCTGCCAGCCTCGCCTCCCGTCAGCTTCTGGACCTCGCCGCTTTCGTCATCGCCGAAGCGAACAATACCGACGAGATCGGCGCCGCCGCCAGCGTGCGGGAAGAACGGTTCCGCGCCGTCAAACGCGATGTAGCCCGGCATTTCCACGAGCCCAGCCTCTCCATTCACGATGTTGCAGCTCGCCAGGACGTGACGCCGCGCTACCTGCAGCGTCTCTTCGACGAGAACGGCACGACGTTCACGACCCATCTGCAAAACATGCGGCTCGAGTTCGCCCGAGCCCGCCTGGTGAACGCCAAGTCGCCGGTCCGCATACTGGATGTTGCCCTCGAGGCCGGTTTCACCGACCTGTCCACCTTCAACAGGCTGTTCCGCAAGCGGTTCGCCGTCACCCCGTCGAGTTTCCGGCGGGATCACCGCGAAGTCGCACCCGCTGGTGCCGCGGCCTGACGTATTGTCTGCGTCGAAGACGAAACTTCCCGAAAGCCGAGTTCTAGCATAGGCTTGGAAACCATAACATGGTTGTCGCTTGCCTATGACGTTCACGAAGCTGGAATTCACATCCGAGACGTTGCCCGATGGGAATGCTATCGAGGTGATGAAGGACTATCTCGGTCGAGAGATTTGTCACATCGAGATTAATCTCCCCGAAGGGGCCACAGAAATCGACTATCGCCTCGACCTCCATGTTTCCGGCACGACCAAGTGGGGGTACTGGACGCAATTGGCCGCTACCCATGAACGGACGGACAAGCTGCGGGAGGACGGAAACGACGACGTGATCCTCACGATGGCCGACACTCCGATCCTGATGCGTTCAGCCGGCATGGAAGACTTCGTCGTCAAGACGGGCGATATGCTGGTGCTTTCTCAGGCGCGCAGCACTCAGTTCACGCTTCCGCGGGCGGCCCGTGGTTGGTCCGTACGCCTGCCTCACAAAGTTCTCCACGATGCGGTCGCCGGTCTCGGCGAAGCGCCGCTACGCGGAGTTTCGCGGCAGGCCCCCGGCATGCTCCTCCTCCGCTCCTATCTCCAGGCGACAGCGCACGAACGGTTTAACGATCCAGCAATCACAGCGATGGCGGCCCGGCATCTCCAGGATCTCATCGCGTTGACCCTAGGCAGCGGCGATCAGCGCGGCGCGGAAACGATGGAGGGCGTCGTCTCTCGTTCCCGTCGCAAGGTCATCGAGGCGGACATGCTCGCTTATCTCGGAAAACCGACCCTGAACCTTGAATGGATCGCCGCCCGCCAGGGTGTCAGCGTGCGACATGTCCAACGCCTCTTCGCAAGCCAGGGGACAAGCTTTTCCGACGAACTGCGCCGGATGCGCCTGGAAAAGGCGGCGGCGGTCCTTTCCGACGAGCGGAACGCAGACCGCACGATCCTGTCCATTGCGATGGACCTCGGTTTCTTCGATACACCGACCTTCAATCGCAGCTTCAAGCGCCATTTCGGTTTTACGCCGGGCGAGTTGCGCCCGCGCCGATAAAGATCACGGCAGCGGGTAGAGCGTCATGAAGCGGTTGGCGTTTCCGGCCGCGATCACGGCGCTAGCTGCATCATTGAGCTGAACGGCAGCTCTCGCATAGCGCTGCAGATCAAAGGTCCTGTCGGGCATGAACGGTTCATGGTCCACGAAGACCTGCTCGAACTGGACACTGTAGTCCCTGTTGGTGTCGTTGAACACGTCGACGACGATCTCTGGGGGCAGGAAATCCGGCTTCTCATATCCGGTGAGTTCGGCAAGCTTACCGGCAGTGTTCATTCCGACGAGCGTTATGTTTGTTCCCTGAATCTTGCCTATTTCGGCATCGATCTCGAGCACGAGACCGGCGCCGGCTGGCCGCTCACCGGCATTGGTGACAAGGGTCACGTCCATGCTGAAAATGAACTTCGTGCCCGTGCTGGTTTCACCGCACTGCGCGTTCTTCGCCTCGACGCCGATGGCCCTGAGGTCCTCGACGACATTTGCAAGCTCGGCTCCACAGTGTGCGGGCTTGTTCCATTTCACCATGACGTCGGCAGTGGTGGTCGTAGGCTTCGCGGTCTCCGCGGTCTCGACGATGCTGCTGACGGGAAGGCTGATATGCATGAGAGGCGTGCAGGCACCTGAAAGCGAGACGGCACCGAAGCAAAGAAGAAGCAGACCCACGGGAACCTCCGATGAGCGGGTTGAAGCGAGCGTCCATACCTCTCCGCTTATCGTTTCACGCTGTTGTCTCGCTTGGCGGCGCAGATGCCGCGGGCTTAACCGCCGGCACCGTCGTTCAACATCATGCCGGTCGTGCTCTCGAAGATCGAGGTGCACATCTGCCAGCGCGGGCAACGCTCCATCACGGTCAGGGGCAGATAGAGGCAGATCAGCATAGCCAAACCGAGAAGGACATCGAACCGCCTTGTCCGATTGAAAGCACTGCGGATCAAGAGGACTATTCCGGCAAGAAGTAGCATTGCGGAAAGCGCGGTCTGCGGCAGGCGCATAAGCCGGTCATAGGGGCTGATATAGCCATCCGGGAAACCGGCACTCCCAAGGCCCATGAGTATAAGGCTCGCAATGCCGACACCGGCAAGGGCCCAGATGGCGATGATCAGACGCATGGCGACCTCCGAGGGTTTTTGCAGGGTTATGCCGGATCGCTGTTTCAGCATCTTGCCCCGGAGATGGACTGGCCGAATTCGGAATGAAACAGAGCGGCGGTAGCAAGGGGCATCGAGGGGATTACTCCCCACTCATAAGGATCGCCGTCATGACTCTCCCAGATATTGCCGATGGCATCGTTGTCTCCCGTCCGGATATAGGCCAGCGGCCCGCCGGGAAACAGGTGCGCTACGGGATGCGCCGGCTCGGTCTGGCCGGCCTTATGATGCTTTTCTCCAACTCAATGGGGTTCGCGGATGCATTCACCTATGTCGGCATGAGCCCGCACTGCAACGACCGGATTTTCACACCCAACATCAGCGATCTCCAGCCACTCCTGACAAAGGGCGCGCCGGCCCTCCTTGCGGAGTGAGCGCCATGCGTTGGATTTTCCCTGTCTTCTTCGCAGTGCTCGCCGCCGGATCGGCCTGGCTGTTCCATCTCCGCTACTGGCTTTATCGCGATTGCATAGAGGCGGCGCTGTCGAGCTGCGTGACGGCCGATGGCGACAACCTCACGCCCGGCGGCATGGTCTGGGGCGGGTTTGCTTTCGTCTTCCTCCTGTTGGCGTTGCTCACCGCCCGGCGATAGCCGCCCGTACTCTGCGGCACGCGCCTGAAACATGCGGGGCGCATGGATAGCGACAACGCACTTCCGCGTCGCCCATTCTTGCCGAGGACGCAACAGATGGCCCGTTCCCCGCTCCTTCTTCTCGCCGCCCTGCTTACGCTGGCCGCCTGTTCACCGGCGATCATGACCCCCGTCCGGCTGTCCGAAATCATCACCGTGGGCGATACAGGCGCGCCGCGCGAGATCGAAGCCACCCTTCGCATCCCCCTACCCGCCTCAGCCGACTGCAAGGCGGAGATCGCCGCCCATGTTGCGAAGCTCGCCGAGATCATGCCGGCCAGCGGAGGTACGTGCTACACGGATATGGCCGCGCCGCACGCCGAGATCGACACCAAGGTCTGGGTCATTCGCGCCGAATCCGAGCGGCCCGAGCGGGCGGGCCTCGTCCTCGAAGTCGCCGCCGCTACCGACCGCGGCAAGGTCTATGACCTCACGGTCTTCTCCGGCGTCACGCTCGATGCGATCGAGCGCCAACTGGGAATGGATGACGCCGTGACGGATCCCGAAATCGTCTTCGGAATCGAGAACGATCTTGGCCGCGACATGGGCGTTCAATTCTCCGGCGCCTTCTATCAAAACCGTCCGGCAAAGGCCGATGCGGGCATCCTGCTTGCCGACAAGGAAAAATCCCTCGTGCGGCTCTCCGATGTCTCGACTGCCGTTGTGGCGGGGGGCAACGGCGACGCGTTCATGAGTGTCTTCGACGTCCACTGGCGAGCGGAATAAGCGCATGAAAGAGGTGGCGAAAAAACATGGCTGGGGCACGATCATCGGCCTCCAGATCATCCTGCTGGCAATGTTGATCTTCTCCATCATGCTGCTTTTCGGTGGCATCAATGCCGCTGTGGTCGACCACCTGTATCTCCCGGCGACTTTCTGCATCATCGGCGGCGTCGGCCTTCTCTGGCCGTCCCTTCTCCTCCTGCGGCGCTTCTATCGCGTCCTTGCCGGCAAGAACCCAGATCCGCCCGGCGCGAAGCCGGCCGATGCCGAATGGCGCGCCGGCCGACTCTTCGACAGCCCGGTCGGCAAGATGGCGTTAATTCTCGTGGTCCTGGCAGCCTTCGCCGGGACCATCACCTTCCTCTCCATCGTCAACGCCCACAAGATCGCCTACGGAATCAAGCACAACGGAATCCCTTGGCTGTTTGTCGGGTTCATGGGCCTGATGTTCGCAACCCTCGTCAGCTGGCTGATCGGTCTCATTGCCGCCTGGCTCCGCTACGGCAAGGGCGAGCTGCGTCTGATCGAAGGGCCGGGCCGCATAGGGGGCACCTTCGAAGCGCGCTTCATCGTGCACGGCAAGGAAAGGCTGAGGGAGAGGCTGCGCGCCGAAGTCACATGCCATCGCTCCGATTTCCGCCATCGTCGCACCAACGCGGAAAGCCACACCGCCGACCTGCTCTTTTGGGACGAAATCGAGATCGACCCGGCGCAGGCGCTGCGCACCGGCGCCAACAATGGGCTTCCGATCCTCTTCCGCATCCCCGCCGACCTACCACCGAGCGGTACCGACGAGCGCACCCGCTACACCGAATGGATGGTCCAGATCACTTCGCTGCCGGGAGCCAAATCCTTCGTACAATTCCAGTGGGTCGTTCCAGTCTTCGAAACTGGGAGCTGAGGCCACTCGGCTGGTGTGGGACCGGATTGCCGGCCATGCCAATGGGCGCAGGAGTGTGGGAGGACTACTTCGGACGATCGGAAAACAAGCCAGCCTTGCCGAGCGCAATCGAAACGATGGCGTGCGCAATGAGAGTGGATACGGGTATGAGCGAAAGCCATCCGGCCAGCATGAGGGGAGCGACCAAGCGTACGGCGATATCCGCATAGCCTCCCGCAACGCGAACAGCAGGCGGCGGGAAATAGGACGCGCCCATGTAGAACACCAAGCTGGTCAAGGCGACGACAGTGCCGTAGCCAAGAATGATGAGCGAACCATAGCGCCTCCTGCCAGCAATCAACCATGCGTCGATCATCCCGAGTACGAATGGAACAGTCGTTACCGCGATGACAAGGCAAACGGCGTAATAACGCGTGACTGGCACCGCAAAACCACGCGCGAGGTCCCGAAACCCCTGCACCCAGCCGGCATAGGGATCACCATGGGAAAGCCAGGCGAAGATCAGCGTGAAGACGCCGCCGATGCTGATGGACATGTGCACCGTGATACTGAGGGTCAGTGCTGCGCAAATATGCGCAATGGACGGGGAATTGGCTCGCAACAGGTCTTCCATCGACTATGAGGCTGTCCGCGGCAAAGCGCCTCGATTTCAGATTGGCGCTCTATAGAAAACGGCAAGGTTTCGGGCGGATGTCGCCGATACGGCGCTTCACATCGCCCATCTCTGAAATCCAGGTGAAACAGCGGCAAGCCAGATCCTCGTATTGCTACTCGGCGTCAAGTCCTATGGCTGCGCGGAGGTAGCCGTTCGGCGATGGAGAAAAGCATGCCCCCCAGAACTCTCTCTCAATCAGACTGGCGGGATCACCCGCTCAACGCTGCCGTTTCCGGCGCCATACTCGTGATCATGCTCACTGGATTTGCGACATGGTTCCATCCGGAATTGTTCGATCCGGAACGTCCCATCCCGACGATCGTCACGCCGATCATCATCTATCCCGTCGTCGTGATCTCGCTCCTTTCGTGGGCTGGTCCGCGCGCGCTCCGGAACGCGCGGCGCCTGACAAGATGCATCGGCTTTGCCGGCATTCTCTCGGGCGCATTCTGCCTGCTGGTCTTTTTCATGAGCTCGCGGCAATTCCCGATGCTGATCGGTGCGATGCTGCTCCAGGTGGCTGTGCCCTGGATCCTGCCGCGCTTCGATATGCGCGCGCTCACGCTTCTCTCGATCGTCGTGCGGGGCGGGACGATAACGTTGCTTGTTCTCTGGTTCGTGGCGAGTGCAATATTCGCGACGCATATCAATGCGGTCGGCGCGAGTATGGCCAAGGGACGGCAATATTGCCTCAGTGCGCCGGCATGGCACGATCTCTTTGGCAGCACCGCGCTGTCGACCGGGTCCGACCTGCTTTTGCTTCAGCGGATGGTCGCGTATCCGGTCGACCTCTATTACGGCCGGCATCGCCTCGAACTGACGATCTTTGAAAGCTCCGATCGCTTCGAGACCTTTCATTGGTCGATGCGCAGCCGGCGCTTCGAGCCGGGAGGATTTCTCACGCCGATTGAAGCCTGCAAGACGGTCGTGCGAGGCGGTGCAGCCTAGCCGATCCCAGACTTACCTGTACGACAACCAGTAGACGGGAAGGGCGACAACCTCGCGGGCGATGGAATAGATGTCGCGAAGCTCGAAGAACTCGGCATGCGCCGAGTGAACCGGTGATATGCCGGCACGCTCCAGTGCGAGGCGGCTTCGCGAAACGTGGAAATACTGCGTGACGACCAGCGCGCTCGCGAGGCCTCTCTCTTTCATGATGCGCGCCGCATTCGTGGCCGTCGCCCGGGTCGTATTCCCCTCCTCGTCGATGAGGATCGCCTGGGCCGAAACACCCGCTTCCTCCAGCGCAGCAGCCATCACCCGCCCCTCGCTGAAGCCCTCGACGCCCATGCCGCCGCTCACGATCACGAAGCGCACCGTGCCCTGATGGAACAGATCGGCTGCCCGATCCAGCCGCGCCTGCAATCTCGCCGAGGGTCTGCCATCCGGCATCACCTTCGAGCCGAGGACGACGGCCGCGTCGGCCGGTTGGATATCGTCGATCAGGCCATCGCCCACGAGGACCGCGCAGCCAATGAAGCCGGCAGCGAGAACTATGATCAAGGTGCGGATAAATAGACGCATCGGGTTTCCTACTCTGAAATTCCTGGCGAGATCATAGTGCGCCGCTTCTGCAGCCCTCGATCTCGGCGGTAAAGACATCACGGCGAAACACGCATGCCGGCATTTCCGTGCGGGATACCACAACGGGAAATTTGGCCATGCGCACGCAATCGGTCTGGTTGAAAGCATTCGTCGCCTTGATCTTCGGTCCCGTGGCCGTGACGCTCGGCATTCTCGGCCTGTACGACATGGTGATCGGGCTCGATCAGAGAGCCCTTACTCCGATGGCGACATTCTCTTTTGCCCTCGGGCTTTTGTTCGGCGGGTTCTTCTCCGTTGCATGCGTTCTCGTCGTCATTCCGATCCTGATATCGCGCGGAGAGGTCTCAATGCTTGCGGCGATGGCAACCGGCGCGACGGCCTGCGCACTCAGCATCGCATTTGTTGTTTTCTTTGACGCGGCCCCGGCTGTCGCTCTGGTTTCGCTGGTGGCGGACACGCTGCTTGCCATCGGGCTCTGGGTGATTTTCCGCATCTGGCGGCATGAAAACTGATTTCCCCAGTGTCGAACCTTATTCAGGTGTTTTCCTTTCCGGGGGGCGTGTCGCGCTGCGTGCCGGGAGACATATACCGCCAGGCGAAGGTCGAAAATCCCGAGCCGAAAATCAGGCCCAGGATCGGCCCATAGACGAAGAACGCGCCCATAGCCGCCGCGCCCTCCATATCTTTCCCGCCGAGTGCGACCCATGCGAGATAGCAGCCGAGGGCGAGCACGATCCCGAGGGTCATGCCCGCGCAAAACGCGGCAATTGTGCCGAGCAATCGCATGTTTCTCTCCTCTCCGGCGGGGCGCTCAGATCCCGCAGAGCGGATAACCCGGTGAGGTGAAGCCGCAGCGGCTGCCGCAGCCCGTCAGGACGAGCATTGCGGCGATGGCGATCGGAAAGAGGAATTTCATGGAAAGCTCCATTGTCAGGCAGCGATGGCTGCGGTTGTTTCGAGAATGTGGAGGCCGGTGCACCCGGCCGGAAAAGGATGCGTGGGTGACGGCTTACCGGCGCAGTTCGGTCCACATGGCGTTGTAGAGCGCAGTGACTTCGGCCGAGCACGGCGGCACGAATTCGGTGGCTGCATCGGCGGGCACGTTCAGCTCCGGCGCGGCCTTGAGGTCGGCAGAGAAGAAGGCCGCGCTGCCCTTGATCGCGTTTGCATAGCCCGCGAAATCGGAGGTCAGCGCCGCGTTCTCAGGGTCCATGACGAAGTTCTGGAAGAGCTTTGCGTTTTCCAGGTTCGGCGCGTCCTTCAGCACGGCGACGTTGTCGGAGAAGGCTTCCATCACTTCCTTCGTCAGCGCAAACTTCACGCTTGCAAGCTGCTGGCGGACAACCACGGCCGAGCCGCTCCAGGTCTGCGCCACGTCCGCCTCGCCCGAGACCAGCTTGTTGATGCTGTCGACGCTGTAGGTCCGCCAATAGGGTTTGGCCTTCATCAGGGCATCATAGACCTTCTTCAGCTCCTCGCGATCGGAGGTGCAGCGCGGCACGCCGACATAACGCTCGGCCGCGTGAATGATCGAGACCATATCATCGAGCATGGCGATGCGGCCCTTCAGTTCCTCTGGCGGATCGAAGAGGAGCGCGATGGAATCGGCCGGCCCCTTGTAGGCGTCGGTATTGACGGCGAACGTGGTCAGGCCGTGCGTCCACGGCGTCGTGTAGTTGCGACCGGCATCCCAGTAGACATCGACGAAGCGCGCCTCGATGTTCTTGAAGTTGGGCATCTCGTTCGGGCGGGTCTCTGCGAGAAGCCCTTCCTCAATCATGATTTTCACGGCGTAGTCGCCGGGCACCACGATGTCGTAGCCGGAGTGGCCGGCGCGCACCTTCGCGAGCATGGTCTCGTTGCTGTCGTATTCGTCGACCGTGACCTTTACGTCGTACGCCTTCTCGAATTTCGCGATCAGCGCGGGGTTGGTGTATTCGCCCCAATTGAAGATGTGGAGTTCGCCTGCCGCCAGAGCAGCGTTGGCGGTAGCGAAAAGGGCGACGGCGGAAAGGCCGCCGGCCAGGGCAAGCTTCAGTTTGGTCATGACTTCATCCTGTCGATTAGCGTGTGGTGAGTTTTCCCCTGGCCGTTACGGCCATGGAGAGGCAGATGAGTGCGATGGAGACGACCAGCATGATCGTGCTCATCGCGTTGATTTCCGGGGTCAGCGGACGCTTGAGCTGCGCCCAGATGAAGACCGGCAGCGTCGTCTGACCCGGCCCCGCCACGAGCTGGCTCATGGCAAAATCGTCGAACGAGACCATGAAGGCCAGCGCCGCGCCCGAGCCGATGCCCGGCATCAGCAGCGGGATGAGGACATGGCGCCGCGTGGCGGTGTCCGAGGCGTAGAGATCGGTCGCCGCGGTGAGGACTGAAGGATCGACGCCGCGGAGCGCCGCGCGGATCGGCATCATGGCGAAGGGCACGCAGAACGCGGTGTGGGCGACAACCAGATTGCCGAGCCCGAGATCCACGCCCGTCGCATTGCGCAGGCTCGAGAAGAAGATGAGCGTTGCGATCGCCATGACGACCTCCGGCACGACGAGCGGCAAACCGATCAGCGCGGTGGCAAACTGCTGCTGCCGGCCGCCGGCGCGCTGGAGGCCGATGACGGCACCCGTCGCCAGAACCGTTGCCAGCAGGGTGGCGGCAGTCGAAACGACCAGCGTGTTCACGGCCGCATCGCGGAACCCTTCATTGGCGATGGCCTTCGCATACCAAGCGAAGGAAAAGCCTTCCCAGCGGTGAAACAGGCGTCCGCCGTTGAAGGAGAAGGAGCAGAGCACCAGAATGGGCGCATAGAGGAAGACGAGGCTCAGGCCGGCGAAGAGCGCGAAGGTCCGGGGCAGATGACGGTTCATCACGCGGCCCTCCGCCGGACGAGGTTTGAAAGCGCAAAGGCCAGCGCGACGAAGAGGACGAGCACGACGGATTCCGCCGAACCCAGCGGCCAGTTGCGGGAAGTGCCGAACTGAAGCGCGATCAGGTCGCCAGCCATCATGGAGCGTCCGCCGCCGAGGATCAGCGGCACAACGTAGGAGCCGAGTGCCGGCACGAAGACCAGCAGGCAGCCGGCAGCAATACCGGGCCGGATGTTGGGCAGGACGATCTGCAGGGCGATCCGCCACCGGCTGGCGTAAAGGTCCGCACCGGCTTCCAGAAGACGGGGGTCAAGCTTTTCGAGGCTCGAAAGGAGCGGCAGGACCATGAAGGGCAGAAACGAGTAGAGCAGCCCGAGAAGGACGGCGAAATCGGTGTAGAGCATGGCGACGGGCGCGTTGATCAGGCCAGAACGTATCAACAATCCGTTGATGAGACCCTGGTCGCCAATGATGAGCATGAGGGCGAGTGTGCGCACGAGCAGGCTCGTCCAAAATGGGATCGTAATGGCCAGCACCCACCATTTGCGTGCGCGAGGCGATCGCGATGCCATGTAGGCGGCCGTCGGAAAGCCGACCGCGAAGCACAGGACAGTCGTGGCAAGCGCGAGCAGGACGGAGCGGCCGAAGATCATAAGATGATCGGGCGAGAACACCAGTTCCTCGCTGAAGAGATCCTTGCGGAAGAGAAGAGACCGATAGGCATTCGCCGAGGCGACCCATTCGACACCGCCGAAGGATGCCGGCGTCAGCAGCGAATAGACGACCACAAAGGCGAGCGGGATGCATCCGAGCACGACCGCAAGGACAATGGCGGGCGCGGCGAGCGACAGCCCGCTCCCCGCCGTCGATGTCCGGTGATTGACGATCGCGGCCATCAGCGTGTCTCCCCGACGATGCGCAATTGCTCGAACGGAATGGAGAGAGGGACTTGCTGGCCGATGCGGAGGGCTTCCATCGCCGCGGAGGCGCGGCTGCGAAGCTTCACGGGCGTGCCATCGCGAAGATGGAGCTGGAAGCTGAGATCGGAACCAAGATAGGACTTCTGGATCACGCTCGCGGTCAACGACAATCCCGGCCCGGATCCGAGCTCGACATCCTCCGGACGGAACATGACCGTCACCTCTCCGGGCGCCGGCATGTGGCGGCCGAGGGCGATACTGGCCGTCTGTCCGTTGCGCATCTCGACGGTGGCATGAAAATTGTCGATCGCCCGCAGCTTTGCGCTCAGGAAGTTCGCCTCCCCCAGAAATGCGGCGACGAAGCGGTCCGCCGGCTGGGTGTAGAGAGCCGCCGGCGTCTCGCACTGCAGGATGTCGCCGTCCCTCATGATCGCGATGCGATCCGACATGGACAGGGCTTCTTCCTGGTCATGGGTGACGAAGATCACAGTCTGGCGAAGCTCGGTCTGGATGCGCTTCAGCTCGACCTGCATGTCCCGACGCAGCTTGAGATCGAGCGCCGAAAGCGGCTCGTCGAGCAGTAGGACTTTCGGAGAGGGCGCGAGCGCACGGGCAAGAGCGACGCGCTGCTGCTGACCGCCGGAAAGTTCGCTGACGCGCCTGTGACGAAGGTCGAGAAGCTGCACGAGCCCGAGAACCTCGTCGACGCGCTCGGCAATATCCTCCCGCGACCATTTGAGCATGCGCAACCCGAAGGCCACGTTTCCGGCGACATTCAGATGCGGAAAAAGCGCATAATTCTGGAAGACCGTATTGATGGGCCTGCGCGCGGCGGGAAGGCCTTCAAGTCTGGTCGCGCCGAGCGAAATCGAGCCTGTCTGCGGGCTCTCAAAACCGGCGATCAGCCGCAGCAGCGTCGTCTTCCCGCAACCCGAGGGGCCGAGCAGCGTGAAGAACTCGCCGTCACGAACGGTAAGCGAGATATCCTTGACCACCTGCCGGCCGGCGATCGCATAGGAGACGCTCTCGAGCACCAGGTCCTGGCGGACGGATGCCGCATCCGCTGGACGATCATCGGTAGAACCGATCGACAAAGGCGATCGTCTGGCCACCCTTTCCATGTTTTCGCCCTTTCCCATGACGCCTCCCTTTCCCGCGATCTGATCAGGGGTTCATCACAGGATCACATTGTGGCCAGCCGCACGCACGCCGAAGGCGTCAACGGCAATCTGGCTAACCTGGGCGCGCGTTACGCCGATATCGTCGAGCAGGTGGTCGCTGAGGGAAGCGAGCTTGCGGGCGTGACACTGGAGTTCGCGGCGTTCCCGCGCTCGCTCGACGTAAAGGGTGACTTTTCCAAGAATGCTCATTGGACCTCTCCATGGATCTGATGTTGATGTGGCCTTTATGGAGAGGCATGGTTTCAGTGCGTTGTCGGGTTCGGCCGCCCCGTCGATCACAGGCGATACAATCGATCGCCCTCAGGCGGAAACAGGCTCGAACATGTATCCTTCGCCGCGCACAGTGCAGAGGATCGTCGGGCTGGCAGGGTCGATCTCGAGCTTTTTGCGCAGGCGCGCGATGCGGATATCGACGCTGCGATCACCCTCACCGAGCGGCCGTCCATGAGCCAGTTCGCAAAGGCGGTCGCGCCCAAGAACCTGCCGGGGATGGCGCGCGAAGGTCTCCAGCAGCTCGTATTCCATCGTACTGATCTCGACCTCCAGCCCGTCCGGATCGATGAGGCGCTTGCCCTCGATATCGAGCCGGTGGCGGCCGATCGGCAGCGTGGGCCGCGCCTTCCTGGCAGTTCCGGCGACGCGCGGCGCGCGACGCAGTACGCTTCTGACGCGCGCCAGCAGTTCCCGCAGTTCGAAGGGCTTGACGAGGTAATCGTCCGCGCCGTTCGCAAGGCCCGTCACCTTGCTCGTTTCGTCGGAATTGGCCGTAAGCATGATGACGCCCATACGCTCGGAGGAACCGCGCAGGCGCCGTACGATCGAAAGCCCGTCCTCGCCGGGCATGTTCACGTCGAGAAGGATCAGATCGGGGCGCTTCGTGCTTAGCAGCTTGTCCAAGGAAGCGCCGCTTTCAGCCTCGTCGACGATGAAGCCTTGCATCGTAAGGTAGTCCTGGATCATGGCGCGCAGTCCAGGTTCGTCATCGACGATGACAATGGAGGTTGTGGTTGTCATGCTTCGACCCTCTTGCGATCGGAGTTTCTTGATTTTTCAGATACAGGGGCGGCGGCCGACAGCAACGGCGCGAGTGCAGCTCGAAGAGCGCCGAGGTCAATCGGCTTCTCGAGCACCGTCACCACATCACGTTCGAGTGTGGTTTCGGATCCAAGCGCGTCACCGGTCATCAGGATGACGCGGCCGCCAAGTTCCGGGCGTGTCTCGGCGATGAAGGAGAGGACCCGTTCGCCGCCGATACCTGGCATGCGAAGATCCGTAATGACGGCGTCGAAGGTCCTGTTAGTGAGCATATCCTGTGCCGCCTGTCCGTCGGTCACGGACGTCACGGTCACGCCCTCCATCGTAAGGGCCTCCGATATGAAGGCAGCGATCCCCGGCTCATCGTCCACGACGAGGACATGCCCCTTGAGCGCCGCTGAAGGCATGTCCGGCACCGATTCCGCAACACTCGTGCCGTCGGTGACGGGCAAGGTGACACGGCAGATTGCTCCGCCGCCTGGAGCCGAATCGAGCGTCAGTGTTCCACCGTGGGCTTTGACGATGCCAAGACATACAGAAAGTCCGATGCCTGTGCCGACGCCCTGCGGTTTGGTGGTGAAGAAGGGTTCGAAGGCGCGCTGCTTGACCATATCGCTGATGCCGTGTCCGCTATCGACAACATCGACACCGACCTCCGAGCCTTGGCATGAAGTGCGAACGAGAAGACGGCGCGGCCCCGTGAGGCCCATCATCGCCTGCTGCGCGTTGACGACCAAATTCATGAAAACCTGATGCAGCTGGTCCGCGTCCGCGTGGACAACGATCGGGGTCTCCGACGGCTGATGCACGACCTCGATGCCATTGCTGCGCAATCCGTAGGCGGCGAGCTCCAACACGTCTGAAATGATCTGGTCGATCGACACACTCGTCTTCTCTATAGGCTTGGAGCGGGCCATGGAAAGGAACGTCTTTACGATGCGGGCGCAGCGCTCGGCGGCGCGATGCACCTCGCCGGCGCGCCGCTTCGTTCCCTCGTCGGCCGCCATTTCATGCAGCATGCCGGCATAACCCACGACGATCGACAGCGGATTGTTGAGTTCATGAGCGACGCCGGCGAGAAGAGAGCCGAGCGCAGCGAGCTTTTCGCTCTGATAAAGCGCCTCCTGCTGGCGGCGCAGCTCCTGTTCGGCCCGCTTTTGCGGGGTCAGGTCCACCGCGCATACGCCGACGCCCTCGATGCTGCCGTTCGCGTCGTGAAGCGGGAAGCGGATCGCAAGGCTGTCGCGAAAGAGGTCGAGGGAGGCATGATGCTCCTCCTTCAGTTCCGCCTCGCCCCTTGCGATCACATTGCTCAGCGAGAGCTCCATGAGTGCCGCCTCGTTCTCGGGGACGATGTCGACAAATCGCTTTCCGGCAAGGCCTGCCATATCCAACCCGAACATTCGCTGGGCCTGCGGATTGGCCATGACGAAGCGTCGGTCGAGATCCATGATCATCATTGCGACTGGGGCATAGTCCAGGAACGCAGCCAACCGCGCTTCGCTCTTGCCGAGCGCTTCTTCGGCGCGCCGTTTCTCCGTGATGTCGCGTCCGATCGCCTGGATTTCGATCAGCTTGCCGTCTGCATCGAAAATGCCGGTATCCGTCCACTCCTCCCAATGAAGCGAGCCATCCGGCAGCACGCTGCGAAACTCGACGGTTATCGTCGGGTTCTCAACCGACAGGGTGCGCAGATGTGCATCATGCTGCTCCCGGTCTTCAGCGACGATGTAGTCGAAATCGCTTTGAGGCTTGCTCAACAGCTCTGCCTCGGTCATGCCCATGTAGCGGCAATAGGCTTCATTCGTGAAAGAGGGGATGCCGTCTGGCGTATAGCGTGCGACGAGCTCAGTCTGCGTGTTGACGACCGTCCTGTAGCGCTCCTCGCTTTCACGGAGCTGCAGCTCACTCTTTTTCGCTTCCGTCACATCGCGCAGAACCACCACCGTGCCGCCGTCCGGCATCTCGCTTCGGCGGCCGCTGATCCAGCGCTCCCCAATCAGGCGAGGATCAGTCGCGGACGTGGAGAACCAGTCGTCCTCGAGCAATATTGAAAATGACGTTCCCGCGGCCAGCCGTGCCGCAGCTTCGGGTCCAAGCAGATCCGCAAGCGCACCGTTGTAGAACGCGATCTTCCCGTCGGGATCGACAATGGCAAACCCGTCCACAAGGCTGGAAGCTGCGGCAACCAGGCGTGCTTCGCTGTCTTCGAGCTGGCGGCGATATCCTCGCGCATTGTCGAACGAGCGTGAAATCGTTTCAAAACTCGGCCGCCAAGCCGACGGCAAGACCGGCGGCGAGGGGTCGCGCCCGGCAGCCTTCTCCTCCAGATAGGCAGCGAGATTGAAACTCGGCCGGATGTAAGATCGGTGCAGAAAGAACAGGAGGCCAGCCAGCGTGGCAACGAGGCCCAGCAGGATCAGGCCGTACGATCCGAAGCGCGGCAGGAGGTGGGCGGTCAGATCCCTGCCGGGAACCACATACAGGAGGCGGAATGAGGAGCCGGGAAGTGCATAGCTCAGCACCCAGGACGAGCCGACGAGGCCGAAGGCGCCGGTAGGAAGGCTCTCTTCCGGGGCTGAAAGGAAGCCCCGATCTTTCAGGAAGCTGCGCATCTGTGCCTTATCGCCGCGGAACGCGCTGCCATTGATGCCGATCACGTCATTATGGGCATTCACGATGGCAAGCATGCCGACGGGCTGTTTCATATGCGCCAACACATCGTCGAAGGCGCTGGAGAGCACATCCGTTCCTACCACTCCGTAGAAGGTGTCGCCGACATAGACCGGCGCTGCATGGCTTACCATCGGCCCCGCACCGCCGGCATCCTCGTAAACGGATGTCCAGTAGGCGGAACGGTCTGGATTGCGCGCGGGCGTTCCAAGCTGAAAGACATCGTAGGTAAGCCAGCGCGCGACGAGGTCGTCGACGGATTTCAGGCCGGCCTCGGGCTCGATGGCCTCCACGAAGTCCTTGAGCGGCGCACCGGGAAGGATCGTGATGAAATCACCCTTCGCCGAGAAGAAGTAGCTCCAGTGCGAAATCGAGCCGACCGCGTTTTCCAGCCGTACCGCGGCGAGCAGGTCCACCGCGGCATCGACCGGGCCGGTGGTTCCGGCGGGCCGATGGCCGAGATCGGCGACGCCGATGACGTTGCCGATATCCGCACTTGTTTTTGCCGCGCGCCACTCCACCCCGTGCAGCGTGCCGCTCGGCCGCTCGATCCTCGTATCGTCGAGCTGCATTGCGGTGGCGGCCGATATGCCGTCGTCGCCGGCTTTGATACGGCGTTCCATCGTCAGCCGCATACGCGCCAGGAGACGATCGGCACTGGTCAGCATGGTGGACACTGCATAGTGCTGTTCACCGGTCAGCCCCGCGAGATCGGTCAGAAAGGCGGCACGCTGGCGCGTGAATTGCTCCACCGCAAGACCGACAATCAGCACGGCGAGCGGGAGCGCGCAAAGCAGGACGATGCGGGATGACAGCCCCACGCCGGGAATACGCGATGTGACCATTTTCCTCAGTCTCTCGAAATCCATACCGTCTCCGCCAGCCCGATCCAGCGATTTGCTTTGGAATCCATCGGCGGCGGCCGTTGCATCAAGACAACAGCGGACCATCCGACGCGATTGTTTCACGGCAGTGTCGTGTGACAATTCGCGTAAGAGGAAGACGCTGCGCACCGTCGAAATCAAGTAAAAGAAGGCTTGGATAAGTAGACCGGCGGAATAAAATCGCGGCAGTTCGTTATTCGCATATTCCGAGTTCGCAACTCACAGAGAATTCGGATGAATGCGCGGCTAGTTTTCCACGAAGGTTGGAAAAGATGTCGGAAAGGCGAGGGTATCGTGATCATGCATGAGCGAAAATCCTGCCACGCATTTCCCGGCGTCGCACTGCGGCTGGTCTGACCCAGATGGCCAATGTGATCGTTGTCGATGACGACCCTGCCCTGTGCGCCATGCTGGAGGACGCGTTGGCCATGGCCGGCCATACGGTGCGGGTTGCCGGCGATGCCGCCGAACTCGACAAGCTGCTCGAAAACGACGTGCCCGAGCTTGCTGTGCTCGATGTGAGCCTGCCCGGCGAGGACGGATTGAGCATTGCACGTCGGCTTCGGCAGAGCCACAGCCTCGGCATCATCATGCTGACCGGGGCCGACGATGTCGTCGACAAGGTGGCCGGCCTGGAGGTCGGGGCCGACGACTACGTCACCAAGCCGTTCTCGCTGCGCGAGTTCGCCGCGCGCATGGATGCGGTGCTCCGCCGCCGCCGCTTCCTCCATGTCGATACGGTTCCGTTCGGGGTCTTTTCGCTCGACCTCAAGAACTGGCGGCTTCTTGATCCGGCGGGAGCGGAAGTCGCGCTGTTCCCCACCGAAATCGACCTCGTCGCGGCTTTCGCGACGAATCCCGGCCGGATGCTCAATCGCGACGATATCCTTCGCCTCGCGCCTGCCTATGGCACCGACCCCATGGATCGCAGTATCGACACGCGGATCACACGGCTGCGTCGCAAGCTCGAAAGCACCGGCCATGACAGCGACCTGATCCATACAGCGCGCGGCAGCGGATACATCTACAAAGGTCCCAGCAGCACGCGCCAGGGCCTCTCCGCATAGCGGGGCGACCTTCCGCGACAATCCCCTGAAACGTCCTCTCCCTATTCCATGACCATCGTGGGGCCATGCCCCGCTCCTGCGGACTGGGAGGTTCGGATATGTTCTGGATTGAATTGATTGGCTATTGCGGCACCGCACTGACCGTCGTCGCCTGGGCGATGAAGACCTCGATCCACCTACGGGTGGCGGGCATCCTGAGCAGCATTGCGTTCCTGCTCTATGGATATCTGACCGCGAGCTATCCGGTCATGATCATGGAACTCATCCTCCTGCCACTAAACACGCTTCGGCTGGTCGAGATGCTGCGCCTCGTACGGTCGGTCGAGGCCGCTCGCTCCGGCGAAAGTGCGGATTTTCATCTCGACTGGCTGGTGCCGCATATGAAGCGGATCAACATCGCCAAGGGCGCAACACTGTTCCGGGCCGGCGACGAGGCCGATACGCTCTACGTCCTACTTTCGGGCGAAATCACCTCGCTTGCCGGCGCGCAAAGGATGCGACCGGGGGCCTTCGTCGGTGATGCGACCCTTTTCCAGACGGCGCGCCGGCAAAGCGATACTTTCATCGCCTCCGCAGATGCGACCGTCGCCGCGCTTCCTCAGGCAGCGCTCTCGGAACTCTACTTCCAGAACCCAGCCTTCGGCTATCAGCTCGTGCAACTCGTCGTCGCCAATATGCGTGCCGAACTCGACACGCTCAAGAACCAGCCGACCCATGGCGCGGCTTTCCAAGCTACTGCCGTCTGACGCGGCGAGCCCTATCCTTTTTTACCCACGGACCCCCACCATGATGTTAGCAAAGCCTCCCCTATCCCAAGGACATGCGGCTCGCTCCCTGCGAATTCTTACCGCCGCCGACCGTCCCGACCTTCGTGCCCTGGGCGACGCGCTCGCGACAACGGCCTGGCCTGTTTTCCTCAATGCGGATTCGACAACGGTTGAATGCTGGGACAGGCTGTATGAACCTGGCCTCGACAGGTTCCAGCTCTTTGCCCTCAGCACGGATGAAGATGGCGGCGAGAGACTGGTTGCTACGGCCAACGCCATTCCGTTTTTCTGGAGCACGCCGGAGGACGACAGCTCGCTTCCGCAGGAAGGATGGGGTGGTGTCCTTGCCGCCGGCGTCAGGGCATTCGGCCATACGGTCAACGCGCTGTCCGCGCTTTCGGTTGTCGTATCGGCAGACAAGCGCGGCGGCGATCTGGCCGAGCGCATGATCATGGCGATGCGCGCTATCGCCAAAGCTTCCGGTTTCCAAGCGATGGTCGTGCCGATCCGGCCGACCCGCAAATCCCACTATCCACTCGAAACGATGGAGACCTATCTCTCATGGATGACGGAGAACGGTGAGCCTTTCGACCCCTGGATTCGCAAACACCGTCGCCTTGGCGCACGCGTCGTCGGTATTGCCGGCCACTCGATGGAGGTCTGCGCGAACGTTCCGCAATGGGCTCGCTGGACCGACCTGCGCTTTCCCGTCAGCGGACGCTACCACGTCGCCGGCGGGCTCGCACCGGTCGAGATCGACCTTGCCGGGAACCGAGGCGTCTACCACGAGCCGAACGTCTGGATGCGCCATTTCTAGACCGGCCTCGCCGGGCGGGGATTGTAAAGGACGCAGCCCCGATCACGGCATCGCGATGAAACATCCCCGCCCTATCAGGAGACATCCTGAAACAGCAACTCACCAAGGAGATGATCATGGAGAAGCTCAAGGGAATCGACTTCAAGTACCTCTTTCTCAGCTACGAAGGCCGCATCGGGCGCAGGGATTTCTGGATCTCCGTCGCGGTGATGCTGGCCGTCGGCGTCGTCATGTCCATCGTCTCGTCGATCCTCGGCGCGATCTACGCGCCGCTCGCCTACATCGTCAGCGTCGTCTCTCTCGCCACGATCTATCCGGCATGTGCTGCCTATGCGAAGCGTTGGCATGACCGCGGCAAGTCCGGCTGGTGGACGCTGGTCGCCCTCGTTCCCCTCGCTGGCATCCTCTACATGATCTGGGAACTCGGCATCCAGCCGAGCATCGAACAGTCCAACGCCTGGGGCGAAAAGCCGGTCCCAGCTGCCATTTGAGCCATGTCGGCGCCCTCCTCCCCTCGGGGGCGATAACGCGACATCCGCTCATTGATGCCCTGCCCCAATGCCCCCGGGGTGGGGCATCCGCCTTTCAGACGCCGCCGGCTCCCACATCTTTTCCCTTAATCGTCTCGCCCAGCGCTTGCGGGGCCCTTCAATGCAAGATGGCACGACCAGCCTCGTTATCAGCCTCGCCGTCGTCCTCATCGGAGCCTTTGTCGTTACCGAGACGCTGACGTCCCGTAGCCCCTGGGCGATGCCGGCGACGCTGATGGCGGCTCGCCAATGGATCAGAATGCGGATGGCGTTCGTCCAGTTTGCCAGCCTCGTTCTATTGTTCGGGAAAGGCGGCCTGATCTCCCCTCGCATTCGCGGCGCCGGTGTTTTTCCATATCGTCCGCGTCACCTCGGCCTGATCCCCTTGACGGACGACATATTGGGGAAACGTCGAGACACGACATCATGACCTTCTCCACCTGCAGAAGGTAATCCACCATGCGTGTGCACTTCTTCGCCTTTGCTTTTTCGCTACTGGCATTTCCCGCTGCGGCCTGGGATCAGTCGGTTCTCACCGATACTCGTTTCTCGCCCGACGGCCGCTACTTCTCCTTCGTGGAGTATGTAGAGCCGGAAGCAGAACTGCGCGGCTATGCGACGATGTATGTGATCGACACGGCGAAGAACGCATGGGCACCCCAAACGCCATTGCGTATCGCTCTCGAAGGTGAGGGGGCAAGCGGGAAAGCGGCGCTTGCCGAGGTCAGGAAGAAGGGGGCAGCCCTCATCGATCATTTCGGGCTCGTTGATGCCGGCACGCCTTCCCTCCCCTTCCAGCCCGTCGATCGCGGCGATCCTTATCGCCACAGACACGCCGCGGCACTTCCGAATTTAGGCCAACTCATGCTCGTCGAGCGAAAAGCGCAAGCCGCCCATGGCTGCACGACGGACACACCTGAGCCCAGCGACTTCAAGCTGGTTCTCTCGGCCCGGGACACCGTGACATTGGAAGATTATGCCGGCAGGCTGCCCCGCTCGCGCGGCTGTGCGAATGGATACGACATCGCGGCAGCCTATATCCACGAAGGCGGCGGCCGGAAGGTGCTTGCTGTTCTTGTCGGCATTTACACGCGCGGCTGGGAAGGCTCGGACCGCTATCTGATCGCGGTGACAAAAGTTTTGCCGTGATCCCGGCAAATGAATGAAACATCCCTGGCGGATAGGCTTTGGCTACATCTTCATTTCCACCCGTCGATGGGAGTTTTCATGTCTAGCACCGTGCCGCAGCTCTTCAAGATCATCACCGTCAGGGACGATGTCATCATTGGCGTTGCGCCGGACGATATTCAGGCACTCGGGCCATCAAGCAGTGAAGCGATCAGCGTGATCGGTCATGCGCTGGCCGACCGCGGAGAGCTCACCGCCTGGCAATTCGCCATCCGCAAGGGAGGCGATGGCGCGTTGGAATATGCGCCTCACCAACGTATCAGCCTTCTCGGCCACGATAGCCTGCGGGTCGAACCCTTCCCCACCTCGATGCGCGTCGTCGCGCCCTGAAGGCGCCACCATCCCTCTCCAGCGAGGACTGCACCATGCGAAGATTCGCCCCGATCCTGATCGCCCTATCCTCGGCCGTCGCCATCTTCGCGGCACCGGGCCCGGCGAGCGCCACGGCAAGCGTCTGCTCCTTCACCGCCCATACCTGGGATCCCGACCCCGCCGGAACGAACGTGCGGTCGGAACCGAACGCGTCTGCGACGATCCTTACCAAACTGCCTCAGGAAGCCGGTGAAGGGGACGCGGCGTTTTCGCCGGAATTCGAGGTCGTCGGCTACGAGAACGGCTGGTTCCGGATCAGAAATGTCGCCGTCGATCAGTATGGCGAAAGGCCGGAGCGGACGATCTTCGAGGGACCGGGATGGATTTCCGCAAAACTCGTCACGTTCTCGATCAACAACCCTCACCTGCGCGAGGCTCCCGACCCATCGGCTCGGATCCTGACCGAGCTTGTCGGCGACGACTGGGGACCGGACAGCGCGACCGTCCGAAAGGTTCACGATTGCAGCGGAACGTTCGCCGATGTCACGCTCGAGACACCCGATGGCGCCGAGCACCGTGGCTGGGTAACCGGCCTTTGCGGAAACCAGGTCACGACCTGTCCATAGGAGGAACACATGCCTTCACTCTCTAGCAGGCTGCGCGCCGGCGCGTTTTCGGGCGTGCTTCTTCTCGCAGCAGGCCCTTCTTTTGCCAATGACAGCATGGTGCGCATCGATGCCGGCGGCATCGAGCTCATCACCAGCGACAGCGTCCGCATGGTGAGCGAGGATCTCCACGTCACGCGAGGTGAAATCCGGGTCGATTACGTCTTCGCGAACGAGACGTCCAAGGCCGTCTCGGCAACGATCGGCTTTCCGCTGCCGGCCATAGACAGGGACCTTCAGAACAATTTCGACGAGCAGGCCTATGATCTGGACAATCCGATGGATGATTTCGTCACGCTCATCGACGGCAAGAAAATTCCCAGCAATCGAAGAATGATCGTCCGAACCGAGGCTGGGGACGATATCAGCGCGCTCCTCGAGAGGACGGGGCTGATGCCGCCGCCCAGCTACAAGGAACCCTGGAACTATCGACCGGCCAACGACAAGCAATGGGCCGCACTGGAAAAAGCCGCAGCAAAGGCCGGAATAGGCTCGGTTCGAGGCGAATGGCGATACCAACTCGTTTACATCTGGGACCTCGAACTTCCCGCAGGCGCGAGCGCGAGCGTCAAGCACAGATATCATCCCTGGATCGGAGGATATGGCCTCTACAACACGGGGGATACGTCCGAACTACGGGATCGCCGGCGGCAGATCGTCGATAACTATTGCCTCAGTGATGATGCGGTCAGCACAATGATCCAGAATGTCGGCCCCGACGGACTTGTCGGGTACATATCGGAGGTGGGCTACATCCTAAAAACCGGTGCGAACTGGGCTGGACCGATCGGCCACTTCCGGCTGACGATCGACCCGCCGCAGGATGGGGCGGCGATGATGACATGCTGGCCCGATGCGTCACAGGGGCTCGTGCGCACACCGATCGTCTTCGAGGCGAAGGATTTCACACCGACGCGCGATCTTCTGATTGGTTTCCACTGGAAGCCCGAAGCCAATCCTTTCCTCGACAAGAACGTTTCGCCCGCACCCTAGCTTCACCCTGGCGCCAACCGGCGATTGTCGGAGACCGCCGCCACCGTGGCGACTGCCGCCAGCGCCAGCGAGCCGAGAGAGATAAGCACCGTAGGCAAAACGCGGGAAGCCCGGTCCCAAACGGTCGCGGCGGGCGCATCGACGGCAAGTTGCCTGAAGACGAATCCTGGCGTCCACTGCCCGTGAAGATGGCCCGGACTGCTCACCCGGATGATCGTTCGCCGCTCGCGCTCTTCCGCACGGACCAGGAGCATGCACTGCATACCCTGATCCCCGCCTCGTGCACTGCCTGTCTTGAACCAGACGCATTCGTTTCTCTCGACGATACCCGTAGTCATGGTTCCGACGCCCATGGATAGCGCGGTGTCGAGAAGAACGCCGCGATGCTCGGGGCTGCTGATTGCGACGGCGATGGCCCCGGCGGGGTACAGGAGGCCAATGGCCCAGATAGCCCCCACGAGATCGATCATCTGCCGCCTTGATAACCTGCGTGACGCGTCGGCCTTCTGATAGGCGGCAGGGCTTTGCTTCTGTTTCATGGGAGGAGTTGCGCTCGAAATTCTGGATGGAAACGACGTTGGCTACAGCCATGCGGTTTCAAGAAATTGTCTGTGACGGGCAGAACTCGCCAAGCGGGCGATGTTCAATACGCATGGGCACGGACGAACGAGGTTTCTCCCGTGAAGGGCCTCACTCTCATGATCTCGATCGCGCCTGCATCGTCGTCGGCCGCCTTTGCGTGGCCCCCGAGTAGTTGCAGTCGAAGACGACCGATCTGACGACGAAGATGCAGACGCTCGTTGGGAAGGATCCGCGGAAAGCCGGCGAAGTCAGGCAGCATAAAGTACTCGCATGCAGCACCGGCCTTCCGGTTCAATTCCGGCTTTGGAAGCGGCGAACAGAGCAAAGGCTGGCATCACCGTCGCCATCACCACCACAACAAGTTGCCGTGGCCGAAGCCCTGAGCGGTGAGCTCGCGCGTCTGTATCGCAAAGCCCCACTTTCCAGAAATTCTGGAGATACAACGGAGGTGCATTCCTGACTCCGTCAAACGAACCGTGGCGCTCCACGGCAAACAAGGAGACTGGCATGCACAAAATGATCAATAACGCCGGGCGCGCGCTCGCGGCAATCGGCTTCGCGGCGGTCGCGTTCGCCATTGCTGCTCCCGCCCAGGCGGCTCCCGGCATGGTGACTGGCAACATCAATGTCCGCACCGGCCCCGGCGTGAACTATTCCACGATCGGAACCGTGCTCTACGGGGAAGACGTCGACATCGCGCGGTGCAAGCGCGGCTGGTGCTATATCTCTCATCCCGGCGCAGATGGCTGGGTCTCGCAGAAGTATCTCGCCCGTGCCGTTCAGCGTCGCTACGATTCTACCCCGAGCGTGGGCATTTCCTTCGGCTTCGGCGGCTGGGGCGGCCATCACCATCATGATCACGGCCGCGGGAAGATCCACTGGAAGAAGCCGAGCAAGATCCACATCCCCGGCCCCAACCTGTGACTGGCTGCATTATCTCGACCGTCCACGGCCCGGCTGCTTGCAGCCGGGCCGATTTCATTTCTTCTGGTAGCGCCGGGAAGCCGGCGACAACGCAGCGCTCCAGCATCACATTTCTACGTTGGAAGGCATCGAGAGGTCACCGGGCGCTCAAAACAATGTCGGCTTGCCGAGCATGAGCCAGAGAATGCCGATCACCGCAAAGAAGGCCGGAAAGCCGCAGAGGAACCACACGCGGTAGAGGCGGAAGTACGCCGGAGGGAGCGCTTCGCCGTTCGCCGCTGCCGCGCGAGCGATATCCCGGAGGCGGAGCTGGATCGCGACGACCGGCAGCCAGAAAAGACCGGTCAGAACATAAAGGAGAAGCGACAGGACGATCCAGCCCTCGGTGAGCGACCACCCGATCTCGCGGGCAAGAAGGTATCCCGTGACCGGCTGCAGGACGACGGCCGTGGCCGTGAAAAGCGTATCGGCGACCACAACCGTGCCCGCGACATGGGCGATCAGCGCAGGATTTTTCGTCCGATGCGCCATGACCATGAAGAAGGCGATACCGGCTCCCGTCCCGAACAGGACGGTCGCACCGACTACATGCAGCAGCCGCAGAACGTCCACCCCCTCTGGCATCAGCGTTCCTCCAGTATGGCAATAGTAACGCCCGCCAGGACCATCGACGGCAGTACCTTGACGAACGGCCCGAGCGGATCGAGCCAGAGTTCCGGCGTCAGGATCGTGCCGCCCACCAGATAGGCCGCGGAGACGGCGAGCATACCGAGCAGTGCGCGGCGCGCCCACGGCCGATAAAGGACGGCAAGCCCGAGCGCAATATCGAGGGCGCAAGTGAGGAACGTCGCAAGAAAGGCGACAGCCGTCGGCATGAAAGGCTGCAGGAAGTAGGCGGCCCGCGCGGGATCGAGCAGCGGAACCAGTCCCGACAGCAGCCAGAAAGCCGAGAGGATGACGACGATCAGCGGCTTGAGCAGGTAGAGCCGCGCGAACCAGACGTCCTGCACACCCGCCGGATGGCGCGCGAGGGTCTGGGCGGCGGTCAACAACGTCACGTCGGCCGGCGATGCCCCCTGCCGCCCGGCTGACACACCGCCCGCCATGACGGCCATCGCCGTCGAGCGCAGCGGAGAACGCCAGCCGAGCCGGCCCGCGAGATCGGCGAGCGCACCGACCGGCCGAGAAACAAAGCCGGGAAGCGACAGGATGCGAACCGGCGGCAGCCCGAGCCAGGCGCGATGCAGCGCCACCAGATCGCGGAACCGCAGGATTTCGGGCGCAGCGAGATCATAATCGCCCCCCACGGGGATCGCGCCGGCAACCGCCTTGGCGACGCAAGCGGCGACGTCATCCACCGACACGGTAGCGATGGGATTGTCGGCATAGGCGATGGGGATCGCCCCCGGCATGGCGGCGAGCGCGCGCAGCAGCGCTGTGCCGCCAAAGGCATTACGGCCGATGACCAGGGCGGGGCGCAGGATGACATGCGGTACGCCGCTCGAGGCAAGGGCACGATCGGCTGTCCGTTTGGTGCTGAGGAAGGCCGTTTCGGCGCCGGAATCGGCCGTGTTGGCGGAAATCTGCACGATAAGGCGGAGACCGGCCTGGCCAGCGGCCGCATAGAGCGCCAGCATCGCGCGCTCCTGCGACGCAGCGAGGTCATCATGCGGGCCGTCCTGCAAGGCGCCGGCGCAGTTGACGACGATATCCTGGCCTGCAAGGAGCGGCGCCCAATCGGCGGCAGTGGTAAGATCGCCGAGATCGGCCTTCAGCCAGCGGATGTCGGGATGCTGGAGTTTCGCACGATCGGGGTTG
The DNA here is from genome assembly GCF_022899935.1 of Shinella curvata. Taxonomy (GTDB): domain Bacteria; phylum Pseudomonadota; class Alphaproteobacteria; order Rhizobiales; family Rhizobiaceae; genus Shinella; species Shinella curvata. The sequence continues at coordinate 604,822 of NZ_JALJCJ010000004.1, read as the reverse complement.
CGGCCAAGCCCGGTCACGGCATACCCGCAACTCCGAAGCCGTTCCGCGACGACGGAGCCGATAAAGCCCGTGGCCCCGAGTATTAAGACGCTGATATGGTCGGGCATTCGTGCCACTGCTCCCTATACGCATGATGGAGGGCTGGCCGCGCCGCGTGCCATCTGCCCCACATAGATCTGACCGGGATATGCTGAGAGAATGGGCGGCGGCCCTCCGGCCGTTGTCTGCAATCGTGTCATTGCATATGGATCAATCGATCCCGGCGTCCCAATCGGGCATCGTTACCGCGGGGCACTCTTCCTCGGGCCGTTTCTGCAGCGTGAAGCGTGCCTCCGCCACGTCCGGCCGGAACCGTATGGGGTCTCCCTGCTCGCCACAATAGTTCAGCCTGATAAAGCTTGTCTGGCTGAAATCCAGATCGACTGCGCCTCCATCTCTGTGGCTGACGATCGCGCCCCCGCCATCACATTCGACGGCACATGCGATGGAATCCGGTCCATCGGGAAGGCAGTTTCCCAGCGCCCGGCCACTGCGCCCGTCGGAAAAGGTTATCGAGAGGTCGTAGTTATAGAGGGTGCGACCTTGCGGCCAGTCCTCGTCGGGTGGGGAGACCTGGGTCTGCATCGACAGCGCCATGGATTTCACCATCCGGTTCGGCTTTGCCGCCAGCTGGGATGGGCTGATTTCGGTTCTCCAGCAGGCGCGTGCACCGTCCTCGGCGCGAACGAACGTGGGTAGCGCCCCATCCGTTTTTCCGGGCTGGAACGTATCCGCGGCGAGAAGTGAAGACGCGCTGAAAAGGAATGGGAACAGTGTTGCAAGGCACCGGATGGTCGATGTCATGAGAACCCTCCAAGGTCAGGGTAGTGCGCGACGGACAGCAGTTTTCGTCGGCATTTGCAGGCATTTTCTACCGATGCGCGCTCGCGCACCTATTCAGGTTTGGCACCTGCGACGGCCTTGGCGCGCTGTCCCCGCAGCACATGCGATGTCATCAGCGTGACGGGGATCGTCATGAAAGACCACAGTCCCATGGCAAGCGCCTCCACATGGTTCCACCGGTGACCGGGGAAGTTGCTCGACAATGCGTGGTTTAGGATCGTGCTGAATCCAAGGTAGACGAGCGGTGTGGCGAGTGCCGCGAGAGCGGCGGCGAAGGCTTGCCGACTGACGTTCGAGGCAGATTGCGGCTCGTTACTGCGAGCATCCGCGAAGCCGGCTCTGATCGGCACGATGAGAACGGCCAGGATGGCCGCGATCTCATAGAGATTATGGGGGTATCGTTTGATGGTGCGAACCAGGATTTCGATCGTTCCGACCCAGTCATCCAGGGGCCTCGAGCCGGATCGCGTCGCGACAAGGAGGACGGTTATGCCGATCCCTATCGATGTGATCGCGTGGATTAGTGAATATCGCAGCGCGGACGTGTATCTCATTCTTTGGCCCTCGGTGGCGTGGCAGTAGCCATCTCAAGCGGACCGTTGTTTCTTCATGATGTCGTCACCCAATCAGCGACCCGCGCGTCGGCCATCAAAGGAAACTATTCTTTTGAGGTGAACCTCCGTGAGAGCTTGGAATTACCCCGGACTTTTTGCTGAGCTTTCCGTAAGGAAGCGGAAAAAGCGGCCCTAACACGAAGGTGGATAGCCGCGTTCGTTGAGCGCACCCGCCATCGGGCATTTTCGGCGATGACCCCAATCAGGTTATGCGTATTGTCGGACTTCAATTTTTCGTCCTGCGCTGGTGGTCTGCGAGGGCGCGGCCGATGTTCTTCTGGCCCACGTCATCGGGTGGTCGGCAGCCCGTTGACGGCGAATTGCGCAAAGGCTGCATCGGTCGCGGCGCCAAAAGCGAGCACCGCGATGACCGCCGCAGAGATTAGAGTTTTCATTTTTTACTCTGAAGGTTGACGGCCCGTTCCGGCCTGCCACGGAGGCATGCCCCCCAGTTTTCACCGAGATTTCTCGGCAGGCGGTCGCGTGAAATGCGACGAACGGCACCGAGGCGAACTGCTGAAACAAATCCGATCCAAATATGGCTTCGCCAGCGCGCTGGCTGGCAGATTGTCCGAGAGCCTTAGACGCTGCGGTCGTCCGACGCTAAGCCCGCTGCGCTGATTGAGGATTGATTCAGAGGAGTGCAGCATGTGCGCTTGGCATGACATGGCAGGGTCTTTCAGAGCGATATCCTTGCGGCTGGCAGCTCTGATCGCCCTCGCTCCAGCGCTCGCTGCGCCAGCAAACGCGGCGAGATTGGAGAGCCGCTATACGTCGATAGCAAACAGTGATTGCGTCATTGCTCCGCCCCTCGATGAGGAGGTTGAGGAGCAGTCGAAGACGTGCCTCGGTCCGGCCGGCATATCCGTGGTCGTCAATGGTTTGGGAACAAGCGTCCAGATCGCGCTAACCTGGGACGAAACGAACGCGGATGGCGCTCCGTCAGTCGTGGAAGCATGGAGCGCCGGCGAGAAAATAGAATGGCGCGGCCCCGTGGTCTCCGGAGTGTTCAAAGCCGAGGCAGCGATCGTACGCATGCTATTCCCGAAAGAGGGAACGCCGGACGTCGGCCATCAGGTTCTCGCGATAATCCGCGTAGAATACGGCGAGGCGTGCCTGCTTGGCGCTGTCGATATCGGCGCCAACAAAAACGGCTACCAGCTTGCTCGCTCCGCAGCCGACAATGCCTCGCAGTTTCAGTGCGATCGCGATAGCGCCGTCGCCATCGGCAAGAAAACAGAGTGGACACGCCGTGTCATCGAGGCGTCCGGCGGATAGAGGCGTGGACCTCTCAACTCGTCGCCATCGCAGATCACATCAAAAAATCAATCAAGCAAACGAACATGGTGATGGAATGGTCTCAAACCTCGGTGCGGTCAATATGATGCGATGGACGATCAGCCTATTTGCCGGTTTTGGACTTCTTGCCTCGCCTGCCGCTGCAGGGGACCGCGCAAGCGCCAATTTCATCGGTTTCTCACTGGAAGCCCGGCATTTTGCCTTCGAGGAGTATGGAATCGAAAGTGATTCCGGCGTCGCCTATTCCAACATCTATCTCGTCGATCTCGGTGCAGATCCCGGACAGGAGAGCACGCGCATCAGCAGTGTTGCGGAGGAAGGCGACAGCAGCGACGACCTGGCGGCGGTGCGTGCTGACGCAAGGGATAAAGCCAGGCCCCTCATCGCCGAACGCAACATTTTCGTACCTGCTGAAATCGCAGCACTGAATGGAGATGGGGAGCTGATCGAGGATTCCTCACGAATTTCGGTCAATTATCCGCTTCCGGCGTGGGGCACTCGGACGAAGACCTACTCCTTCCAAGTCACTGCATTTCCGACGAGTTCGTTGGCCGAATGCGATCTGCAAGGCGATGGTCAGCCCCAAGGTTACGAATTGCGTATCGCAAGCGGGCTTGCAGAGAGTACGCTTTATCGCGACGACGGCATCCTACCGGTCGCCCGTGGCTGCCCTCAAAGCTACGGTGCCTATGCGGTCGTGGTTCCTGGGGTCGGCTCGACCAAAGAGAGGGCTGTCGTGATCATTTCCTACTATCCGAGCAGTTTTGAGGGACCCAGCAGGCGCTTTCTTGCGGTGCCCTTCACCCCATAGCGCCGATCGAAGCGTGACCACCATCCGGCTGCGGATACCACGACACGTCAATCACAGCGCCATCATCAATATCCAACATCCTTTGAGCCTCTGGCAATCGCCATGGGCTTTCGACACCAGCGGGAGTTTTCCTCGTGCGCCAGGCGACAACATTTTCAATGCCCATCATTGCGGTCGTCGGAACGTTCCTTCTGGCAACGATGGTTTATCTAGGCGGTTCCTATGTGATGCTACCGGGCATTGATGAGGATGCGCTCGCCTCGCACTTGGCAGCCATTCCATCCAGCCCAGCCGGGCAGCTTTCCATCATATTCCTTTGGGTCAGCCCCCTTTTTGGGGCTCTTTGCCTCGCTGAGATCGCAAAGTTGATCTGCCCGCCTTTGGCAAGGTGGCAACTTGCACATCAAGACAACGACTACAAACTCCTGATAGGTATCCGCATCTTGACCCTATGCCTCGCTGCGTTCCAGGGATATGGCGTCGTGACCGCACTATCGTCCATAGGGCTGATCTCCGGCCCTGAGCCACTCATGAGGTTGCTTGCGATCGTCGGGCTTATGGGCGGCACAGCACTAACAATCTGGGTTGCCGAGCGTCTGCGACTACCAGAAGGGAATCTGGGTATCTTCATAATGCTCATCGTTCCCGTCGTGACCAGACTTGCGGCTGATGCATCCGGCTATATCGGAGCGATCCGCCAGGGCAGAATATCCATGGAGGAATGCCTCGTCGTGATCGTGATCGTCGCGGTAGCGATCGCGATGATACGAGCCGTTTACGCGGAACTCAGCGCCGGACCATGGAAGTCTATCGACATACTGATATGGCCACCGGTACTGGCCGAGGTGGCAACCGGCTATTTGCTTTCCGCTGTCATCTTGTTCTCTGGAGCCGAGGCTCTGGCGGATGTCGCTCGCATGAGGATTTGTGCAACGGCCATAACCTGCGCATTGATACCGTTGTTTGCCTACGGCTATTTCCGGCGCAGCACTTCGCAGAGTGGGAACGCAGCCACCTCTGCATATCTAAAGACGTTTCTCAAGGTAATCGTGGCTGAGGTGGTGATCGTCCTCGGGTGCGCTTTGATTGGCATCTGGTTGCAACCCATTTTGCTTCTCAACGCCCAAATCTTGATTGCGGGGGTCGTTATCGTACTCGTGGCCATGCGCTACGGCACAACGCAGGGCGAAAGCTAGAAGGCCATCGGTCGGCGGCGATCGTCAAACCGTGAAATAATCACAATGTGTGTGCTTTGTGTAATGTGAGCGGCCCATCGTAGCGTAATACCCTCTTGTGGAACTTCATGCCCGCACATAGTCGCGCCACAGCGTCTTGTAGGGCTCACAGGCTTCGACGAGATCCTCATGCTGTCCGGTTCCTGCAATCATGCCTTCGTCGAGCACGACAATCAGGTCCGCGGCCCGGGCGGAAAACAGGTGATGGGTAACAAGAATGATGAGGCGATCTCGCCCCATCGTCAGGATTTTGCGCTCCAGTGCCAAAGCCTGCTCGGCGTCGAGCGCTGATGTCGGCTCGTCAAAGACGGCTATCTGTGGGCTTCGCGATGCGGCACGCGAAATGGCAAGGCGCTGACGCTGACCACCCGAGAGGTTCTGCGCGGCAGGAAGCAGCTCCGTTTCCAGGCCTTTGGGAAGACTTTGCACAAAGGTTTCCGCGGAAGAGAATTGCAGCGCGGCGTCGATCTCGGCTTCCGTCAGCGGATGGGAAACAGCTGCCTGGATATTTTCGCGAACACTGCCCGAGAAAAGCGAAGTTTCCTGATCGACACCCCCGAACCTCTGACGCAACCATCGTGGATGATAGGTGCGCACATCCACATCGCCGATCGTCACCCGACCGTCATACTGGCGTTCGAGCCCAATCAGGGTCCGCAACAAACTGGATTTCCCCGAGCCATTGCGACCGACGATCGCGACCACACCGGTGAGCGGCAGTTTTAGAGATACACCATTGAGGGCCGGCTGCCGTGCTTGCGGATAAGAGAGCGTCAGACCTTCGACCGCGATTGCTCCAAGATGGGTCGGACGATGCGCTGGTGCGCTGTCGGCGCGTTCCGGTTCGTGACGCAGATACGCATCGATGGCCGCAACGGTGGTGCTAACGGAATGGAACTGGACCAGAATGCCGGCACTTGTCAGCATCGGCATGACCGCGCGCGTGACGAGCATCTGCAACGCCAGAAGGCCACCGATCGTCAGGTCGCCGTTGAGGATGCGCAGACAGCCGACAAGAACCACCAGCAGGATGAGAATTTCCGTAAGGAGCCCCATCGTGAAGGCGTAGGAATGCGAGAGGTTCAGAATTCGCCAGCGCGCTCGAACCGCCTCATCCGATTTCGCCGTCCACCGCTGAATGAAGAAGCGCTCCACGGCATTGGACTTGATGGCCCGCAGGTTATTGACCGTTTCCGCCGTAGCGCCTTGGAGGACACCGTTCAGCCGGAAACTGGCGCGGCTTGCCTCCCCGAGTTGCGCATTGGTTTTGCGGGCAAAGAATGCGAATACAGCTGCGACCCCGGCCGCCAGCACGGAAACGACCGGATCATAGTAGAAAGCGACGACAAACGAGACGACAGCGCCGAGCAAGGTGAAAAAGAAATTCGGCGCCGTCGAGAGCATAAATGTGGCGACACGCTGAGATTCGTTAAGCAAGTTGATTGAGTTGCCGGCGCCGGAGACAGACCCCTGAAAAGGCAGGCGCATCATTCGGATATAGATACGTCTCGACAAACGAGTTGTCAGCCGTGCCTCAAGGTCATTGATAAGGCTGTTTTGCCAACGCACAGAAATGTGCCGTGCGGCGGCGGCCGCAATTGCAATCCCAGCAAAGATTGCCGCTGCACGACCGTCGTGACCTGTCATGACGCTATCGATAATCTTCTGCGACAGGATCGGCACGACGATGGAAAGACCGATCCCCACAAGCGACAGGGCGATAGATAGCGCAAAGCGACGGCGGTGCATCGTGAACATGCGTAGAATTGCAGACCAGGAACCGAATCGCAGGCCGCGCAGGGAGGTCATGGTTTCGTGGAATCGCATTGTCTGCCATCGAAAAAGTGGAGCTGTGAGGGACAGCTAGTCTATCGACGCCCCAGCGTCAAATAACATGATAATTGAGATCATATTTTTAACCCGAACCCCTTGAGGCCTCGACACATCGCCATACGATTGCTCTAAGGAAAGCCGTCGCATTGTGGGCCGCCCGATACGCCGAGAAGCAATTTAGAATATTTTCAAATGCATAGCGGCTCGCCAAAATATGATTCTTTTTATCCACTTTAAACTTGATTCTTCGATTCAAGTTTAATAGGCCGACACCCACACCACGTGAAGGTGGTTGAAACAGGGGTTGGGCCATGTTGAAAAATGTCACCGACGCGCCGCGCGCGTCATTCCGTCGTCATGTCGGGCTGCTTGCCGGCGGGGTTGCATCCGTCAGCCTCGCCATGCCGCTTTCGGCGCTCGCGCAGGACAATCCGTCCGGGCTTACGGACACCCAGGCGACAGTCCTCGAGCAGATCGTCGTGCTCTCGACGCGCCGGGAAAAGAGAGTCCTCGACGTTCCCCAGTCGATTTCGGTGATCGACCGACAGCAGCTCGACGAACGCAACGTCCGTGACATCCAGGACCTCGTTCGCCATGAGCCCGGCGTCTCGGTGACGCGAACGACGTCGATCACCAATCCGTGGGGACAGCTGACCTCCTTCTCGATCCGCGGCATGGGCGGCAACCGCGTTCAGCTGACGGTCGATGGTTCCCGCGTTCAGGAACAGATCACCGACGGCAGCCGCGATTTCCTTGACATGAGCAACATGAAGGCGGTCGAAATCGTCAAAGGCCCGAACTCGGTGCTTTGGGGCGCCGATGCGCTAGGCGGCGCGGTCATGTTCCGCACGCGCGACCCCTCCGACCTCCTGACGAAGGACGGCAAGCCCTGGGCGCTTGAAGTGAAGAGCGGTTATGACAGCTTCGATCACAGCTGGCGCAAGCAGGTAACCGCCGCCTATGATTTCGGCGACGTCCAGGTTCTCGGCAGCTACGGCCATACGTCTGCCAGCGAACCGCGCCTCAGCAATGCCCGCGCCGATGGCGGCATCTGGGGTTGCACGCGCCTCTACATCGGCTGCGACAAGATTTTCCCGGCCGACACGGACGTCAACAATGCGTTGGCAAAAGTCGTCTGGACGCCGGACGGCGAACACACGATCAAGCTGACGGGCGAGCTTTTCGACCGGAAGACCAGCATCACTCAGCTGTACGACATGACGGAATCCACGACAGGTGTTCCCTCGCCCATGTCCTATGTCAATGATTCCTACCTGCGCGACCTCGACATGAGCCGCAAGCGCATTGCACTCGAACACAATTGGGATGTCGGCGCGAGCTGGCTCGATACGCTGAACTGGCGCGTTTCCTATTCGCCGCAGGAGCGTGAAACCGACAGCAACCAGCGCCGCCGCTATTCGGATCGCTACCAGCTGCACAACCAGTATCGTGACTACAGCGAGACCTTCTATGAAGCGGATATCCAGCTCCAGTCGTCGTTCGATCTCGGGCCGACCCAGCACACGCTGACCTACGGCTTCGACGGCGACCGTACGAAGGGCGACTATGCCGGCATCAACACGATCTACAACTCCCTGACGGACGCGACCACGACCACCATCAACCAGGGCTTCAGCTTCCCGCGTGTGACGACGGAGCGGGCGGACATCTACCTCCAGGATGAAATCGCCCTGCTCGACGGCCGCCTGACCCTGACGCCCGGCGTGCGGCTGGCGCACTATTCGATCGATCCGACAGGGGACAGCACCTATCCCGGCCTGCCCGGCTTCGAACCGGAAAAGCAGAGCCAGACCGAACTGATCAAGCGCTTCGGTGCAAACTACAAGCTCGACGATACCTACTCGGTCTATGCCGCCTATGGCGAGGGCTTCAAAATGCCGACCTCGGCACAGCTCTTCCAGTCCAGCACTGATATTTTCACGGGCTCGTCGATCGTGCCGAACCCGGCGCTTCGGCCGGAATCGGTCCAGAACTACGAGGTCGGTTTCCGTGGCGAGCTTGACCGCGGCTACTTCACCGTCAGCGCCTTCTATGCCGAATATACCGACTTCATCCGCAGCCTGCGCCCGACGACGGTCACCGCACCTGATGGCACGAAGGTCACGGCCTACACCTCCGACAATGTCGAGGACGTGCGCTTCTGGGGCCTCGAATTCGGCGGCGAATACGAAGTCATGGAAAACACCACGGCGTCGGCCAACATTGCGTGGAGCCGCGGACGCCAGAAGGTGAACGCGGCAGCGGCTACCACGTCCTTCGACGGCGCCATCCCGGTCGTCGCGGTCCTCGGCCTGAGGCATGAGCTGCCGGACTACGGCCTGCAGTTCGAGCTTCTCACCACCCTCGCCTCCGGTCGGAACGAGAGCAGCAATCCGGATGCCTATCTGCCCTCCGGCTACGCCCTGTTCGACGCCTACGCGAAGTGGTCGCCACGCGAAAACTTCGAGCTGACGGCGGGCATCGAGAACATCTTTAACCGCCGCTACTTCCCCAACACGCTGACGAGCCACGCCAATTCCGCAGATCCACTCACGGCCAACGTGAACCCGCTGGAACTGCAGACTGGCGCGGGCCGCACCTTCAAGCTCGGCGCGACGGTGAAGTTCTGACGCACGCAAACGGGAGGGACGGTACACGCCGCCCCTCCCCGCCTTCTGGATAGATGGACCGATCCCATGCTGAACGTCTTCAGGCAGTTTCGCCGGCTCATGGCGCTGTGTCTCACCGCCCCCGGAAACAAGGCGAGCCTGCTGCTCTTTGCCGTGGTGGTCGCGCTCAATCTCGGCAGCGTCTACGCCACGCTGCGCCTCGTGCAATGGACGGGGGAATTTTACTCCGCTGTGGAAAAAGTGAATGCCGCGGAAGCGCTGCGGCAGATCGGCATTTTCGGCATCATCGTCGGCCTGAATTCCACACGCCACCTGCTTGGCGAATATCTGCGCAAGACACTGGAAATCCGCTGGCGCCGCAGTCTCACCGACGCGGCCATCGACGCATGGACGCGGGGCAAAGCCTATTGGCATCTCGCCCATGGGGAGAATGCCATCGACAATCCGGACCAGCGGATCGCCGAAGATTGCCGCCTCTTCGTCAGCGGCCTGCTCGGCGAAGCGATCGACCTCATCCAGCGTGTCGTTGGCCTGTTTTCCTACATTGCCCTTCTCTGGACGCTCGCCGCCTTCCCGTTGAGCATCTCGCTTTTCGGTCTTTCCGTGAACATCCCGCATTACATGGTCTGGGCCGCCTTCCTTTATGTCGCGCTGTCCAGCGGCATTACCCATCTGCTTGGACGGCCGCTCAAAAGCCTCTTTGCCGAACAGCAGCGTCGGGAAGCAAGTTTCCGCTATGCCATGGCCCGTTGGCGTACCGCCTTCGACGAGGTGGCGCTGACCAATGGCGAGGACGCGGAAAAACGCCTCTTCCGCAATCGTTTCGATCTCGTTGCCTCGAACTGGCGGCGGTTGATCGGCCGGGAACTCATCCTTGGAACCTTCACCTATCCGTTCCAGCATTCCGTCCTGCGCATTCCGCTCTTCGTGGCACTGCCCGGTTACTTTGCCGGCCACGTCGCCTTCGGCGGTCTCATGCAGCTCGCCACCGCTTTTTCCAGTGTCGTGACGACGCTCTCCTGGTTCATCTTCTCCTACAGGGACCTCGCCGACCTGGTCGCCACGTCAGCACGCCTCGACACGTTCATCCAGAAGGCGAAGGCAGCGGCAGAAAGCCCCTCTCCCTTCACGCAGGCTGCCGCGCGTTCGGACGCCCGGCTCCGGAACGTGCAGGTGAAGGCACCCGACGGACGCAACCTGATTGCGATCGATGACCTGACGATCAGACCGGGAGAAACAATCTGGCTGCGTGGTGATTCCGGGCTCGGCAAGACGACGCTCACCAAGGCTCTGGCCGGTTTTTGGCCGCATGGCGAGGGCGAAATTGCGCGCGCTGCCGGCAACTGGATGTTCCTGCCGCAAAAACCATGGCTGTCGTCCGGCACCGTGATGGAGGCAGCGGCCTATCCGCTGACCATCGATATTTTCGGCACCCAGGCCGTGCAGCAGGCGCTTTGCGACGTCGGCCTCGGCACGAAAACGGATGCTTCGACCGAAGGGCTCTCCGGCGGAGAAATACAACGCGTCGCGTTTGCCCGCCTTCTGTTGCATCGGCCGCAATGGGCCGTGCTCGATGAAGCGACGAGCGCGCTCGATCTCGCATCGGAACGCTACCTGCTCTCCCTGCTGCGCCAGCGGATGCCCGATACCGCCTTCCTTGTCATCGCCCATCGCGATCCTGCCGCGATAGCACCACAGCGGACAATCGACCTCGGCGCCCCCGCCGTGGCGATCGCCGCCCTCGCCTGATCCTTCTTACATCTCTGGAGTTCCAAATGACCGACCACGCCCCTTCCACCCGCAGATCCATCACCGACCGCGCCGATACCGTGCTCCAGCGCCTGCCGCAGATCGGCAAGCTCATGATCATCGGCAAGACCGACGCCGTGACCCACGAGCGCATCGGACCGGTCGAGACCGTCGAGCATGACGGCGACCTGCTCGTCTGTCGCGGTGCAGCTCATGACAGCCGTATCGAGACGGCCCGCATCGCGTCGATGATCATCGACATATCCAGCGTCATGCGCGAACAGGTCTATCCCCGCATCGATTTCAACGACGCCGCGGGCAACGCGGTCGTGAGTGTGGTCGGCTTCGGCGGCCTTGAACCTTTCGAAGCCGCGCTTGCGGGCCTTTCTCTCGCGCCTCTGGCCGAGGCCAAGGCGGTTTCCGAACGCAAGGAGCGCCCTGAGGTCGCCATCGACGACCCCGGTCGCGCGCCACTGGAAGCGGCGCTCGCCTCCGGACACCGCATCACGATCGCTTTCGAAAAACCGGGATTTTCCCAGCGATGGACGGGCGTGGTGCCCAAAGTCAGCCCCGGAATGGGCTTCATCAATGTGATGGATGGTGACTTCCACCTTCATCTGCCCGGCGGATCCGTGGCGCACTGGACGCGCCAGAAGGCCGGCGACCGCACGCAACTGATAGCGCTCGGCAGCGACGGCCAGCCCATCGGCCTTTCGCTTTCGGCCGAAGACGACGCGGCCTTTGACGTCGTCGGCGAAGCAGCGGAGTAGGATCATGACCGGCATCCTGCATCTGCCAGGCACATGGCTCGACCCGCAGACAGCGACGGAACTGTCACATGCGGACCTCCTGCACAGACTCGCCCGCAAGCGCGCCGTGCTTCTTGGCGAAACCCACGACCGTTACGACATCCACCGCTGGCAGCTTCATGTCGCCGCCAGCCTGCTTGCCACCGGAAGGCCGCTGGTCATGGGGTTCGAAATGTTCCCCCGCCGTGTGCAGCCGGCGCTGGACGCGTGGGTTACCGGCCATCTCGAAACAGCCGATTTCCTTGAGCAATCGGAATGGGCAACGGTCTGGGGCTTCACGCCGGAACTCTATCTTCCGCTTTTCCATTTCTGCCGGCAGTTCCGCGTACCGATGAAGGCCCTCAATTGCCGCCGCCCGCTCGTCACCGAAGTCGGCAAGCTGGGCTGGGAGGCCATTCCCGAAGCTGAACGCGACGGCGTGACGCCCGCAAAGCCGGCAACCGCCGCCTACCGGCAGTACCTCTTCGATCTCACCGGCGGGGGGAGCCCGGCACGCAAGGTCACCACCGCCGACAGCCCGGATTTCGATCGCTTCGTGCGCGCCCAGCAAACCTGGGATCGGGCTTTCGCCTGCGGCATCGCCGATGTTCTCAACGGCACGCCCGACGCACTGGTGATCGGCATCATCGGCCGGGGCCACCTGGAATTCGGCCACGGAACACCCTTCCAGTTGGCCGATCTCGGCGTTGCGGAGGTTGCCGTGCTCCTGCCCTCCGACGAAACATCATTCGATCCTGACCGCTCCGCCGGCATTGCGGATGCCCTCTTCCGGCTCGACACCCATGACAAGGCTCCAGGGAGAACCGCCTCGTGATACGCAACGCCCTTCTTCTCACACTGTGTGTCGCATCGATCGCCACCGCGACTGCCCCCGCGTCGGCCGCCGAGACGAGCAAGGCCGCGGCTCTGCCCGGAGGCGCTTCCTCCCTTCAGGAAAATCACGGTGACTGGACGGTCTCGTGCCGCGTGGCAGAAGCGCGCAAATCCTGCATGATCCTGCAGGCGCTCGGCCGCAGCTCGGGCGAGACGGTCCTCAGTCTGGAACTGGTCCCGCTCAGCGAAACACGCGCGGAAGGCATCCTCCTTTCGCCCTTCGGATTGAAACTTTCAGACGGCGTGAAAATCGCTGTCGATGGAAAGCCCTTCGACACGTCGCTGCCGTTCATGACCTGCGTCGAAGCCGGTTGCATCGTCCCGATCACGCTGGAGACGGAGCAGCTCGCCCAATTGAAGAACGGCAAGGAAGTGCTTGTTTCCGCGGCCAATGCAAGCAGTGGCGCCGCCGTAGACCTCAAGCTTTCGCTTTCCGGTTTCAAGACCGCCTTCGACCGGGCGCGTTCATTGCTTTCCTCCACCAATTGATCCGCTCAGGAGATATCCATGACAGCCATCACCCCGCGCGGGATCGAAATTAACGCCGACGCGGCGCTGCCATTCGAGGCCATTCGTGTCGCCCAGCAGTTGCTGCGCACATCACGAACCCTCGCCTTGGCGACTCTCGACCCCAGCGGCTACCCCTACAACACTGTCACCAACTTCATCTGTGAACCCGATGGCACGGTCCTCTTCTACGTGTCCGGCCTGGCCGTTCACGCACGCAATATCGAGCGCGACAACAGAGTTGCGGTGACAGTGGCGGAAACTTCAAACGACGTGTTGACGACGCCCCGACTGACGCTCGTCGGCCGCGCCGTGCGCATCGGGGACGCCGAGATCGACGCGGTAAAGGCGCGTTACCAGGCCACCTTCCCAAAGGCGAAGCTCTATCTCGCCCTGCGTGATACGGCGCTCTACCGTGTCGAGGTAGAAAGCGTACAGCTGAACGGAGGCCCGGCGCGCAATGCAAACGACGTGCTGCCGATGCACCTGCGCGTGGATTTGAGCGATGCTGGAGACTTGATGGCGAACCTTGAGGACACTATCGAGCGCCTCAATGCAGACGGCTTGCCCGAAAGGCTTGCGACGCTGGCAAGCGCCACGGCCGACCGTTGGAGCGTCGTCTCCCTCGATCCGAACGGAATAGACCTCGCCTCGGCGGGCGCCGTCGCACGCTACTGGTTCCCGGAACCGATTGGATCACGGGAGGCACTTGACGCTCTGGTCGAGACCTTTCGCTAGTTGACCCGTGGGCTGAAGTGGCACCGCTTTTGCCGCAGCCGAGTCAAACACGTGAGCAACAATTCCAGTGAACCAGAGAATGTACCGAAGTGCCCTTGGATACGGTATGTTACGGAAGCTGCGATCCTCACCTGGCGCGCACTCAGCAGGAAACTGGCTACAATCTGTGGGAAAACGATACGTCCCTTGACCCCAGCTTTGAACCGTTCATAAGCTGGGTCACGAAACAGGTTCCGTCAGCACGACGGATGAAAAGGGAACACGGTGAGGACTACCCATCAGGGGCCGAAACCGGGACTGCCCCCGCAACTGTAACCGCCGAGCTTGCCCCATGATGCCACTGCGCGAAAGCGCGGGAAGGCGGGGAGAGCAATGACGCGGAAGTCAGGAGACCTGCCTGTCTCGGTCACCCATGCCAGGATACGGGGAGTGTCCGGGCGCGGCCGTCCGTAGCGGTGACATTGTCGAAGATGTCGCCGTGATGCCGGATGATCCGTGGAAGCCTTCTTCCCCCGATACCTTTCCAGCCCGCGGTGGAGAACCGTGCAGGCACGTCCTGCCGTGGGGGAAAGATGAGAAACTATCTGGCGGGGACATCCCTGCTTGCCGTCGCGTTTTGCCAACCCGTTCTTGCGCAGGACCAGACACCGACCGAACTCAAGGAAATCGTGATCACCGATGGCTTGACTGCGGTGGAACTCAGGAAATCCGGCCGCGCCGTCACCGTCATCACCGGTGAGGAGATGAAAAAGAACCAGATCCACTATGTCTCGGACGCCCTGCGGCAGGTACCCGGCTTTGCCATTTCTCGCACAGGGTCCGCCGGTGGCCTCACTCAGGCGCGCGTGCGCGGCGCGGAAGGCAATCACGTGCTCGTCGTCATCGACGGCGTCGAGGTGAACGACAATGGCCAGGGCGAATTCGATTTCGGCAGCCTCATCGCCGATGACATCGAGCGCATCGAGATTCTGCGCGGCCCGCAAAGCACCTTCTGGGGCGCCAACGCGATGTCCGGCGTCATCAACATCATCACCAAGAAGGGCGAACGCAATTCGACCACATCGACGGCACGCACAGAGTTTGGCACCGACGGCACTGTCCTGGGCGCGCTGTCGACCCGCGGCGGCGGCGAGAACTTTGACTACTCGCTCTCGGGCACCCTTCGCCGCTCCGAGGGCTTCAACATTTCCGACATCGGCGGGGAGGACGACGGCGACCGCAACGGTACGCTGAACGGCAAGTTCTCCCTCGACCTGTCGCCCGACACGACGGTGGACGGCACGTTGCGCTACGTCGATCGCCGCAGCGACCTGGACCCGCAGGACTACGATACCGCGATGACCTACGATGCGGACGACTACACGAAGAGCCGTGAGATCTTCGGTTCGATCGGTCTCACCAACACCGCGCTCGATGGCGCATTGACGCAGAAGGCGCGTTTTTCCGGTAACGATATCGACCGTTTCAACCATTCCGGCGCATTCGGCGACAGCTGGAACGACGGCAATCGCTACAACGCGACCTACCAAGCCTCCTATCGCTATGACGAGCTTGAAAACCAGGTCCATCAGGTGACCGCCGGCTATGAATGGCAGCGCGAAACCTTCTCGCCCTCCCACCTCGCCGAGACTTTCAGCCGCAATGCCCATTCGCTGATCGGAGAGTATCGCGGGGAGTTCTTCGACCAGTTTTATCTCAATGCCGGTGCAAGACAGGACTGGAACGACGCCTTCTCGGATGCCGCGACCTGGACGGTCAGCGCCGCCTGGCAGATCCCCGATGCGGATACGCGGCTCCATGCCTCCATCGGCACGGCCGTGACCAATCCGACCTTCTACGAGCAGTTCGGCTACATTCCCGGTACATTCATCGGCAACCCGAACCTGAAGCCGGAGGAAAGCCTGGGCTGGGATATCGGTGTGGAGAAGAGCTTCTTCGACGGAGGTCTGGTCGTCGATGTCACCTACTTCAAACAGAACCTCGAAAACGAGATCGCCACGGTCTATAATCCCGACTTCACTTCATCGCCCGTCAACCGCAGCGGCGAAAGCCTGCGGCAGGGCGTCGAGGTTTCAGCGACCGTCGATTTCTTCAACGGCCTAACCATGACCGGCGCCTACACCTATACCGATGCAAGCGAGCAGATGGTGGCTGGCGGGCCAAGGCTGGCGGAAGTGCGCCGTCCACGCCATACGGGCTCACTGAATGCCGCTTATGTCTTCTATGAGAACCGGGCGCGCGTCTTTGCCGAAGCCGTTTTCAACGGCAAGATGGAAGATAATGTCTTTGCGACCTTCGTACCACCGCGCGTCACGCTCGGCGGCTACACCGTGGTCAATGTGGGCGGCAGCTTCAAGGTCAACGAGACAGTGGAGGTCTTCGGCCGCATCGACAATCTGTTCGACCGCGACTACCAGGAAGTCTACGGCTTCAACACGCCGGGCCTGACGGCTTTTGCCGGCGTGAAGGCGACCTTCTGATGGGCGGCAGGCGTTGGCATGCGGTGATCCTTGCCGGCCTCCTCTGGCCGGAAGCGGCCGTCCGTGCCGACGCCTTTCCCGAACGGGTCGTGTCGATGAACGTCTGCACGGACCAGCTGGCCATGCTCGTCGCACGGCCCCGACAGCTTCTCTCGGTCTCCTATCTGGCGCGCGATGCCGGCACCTCGGCCATGGTGGAGGAAGCCGGCGCCTATGTCGTCAATCACGGGCTGGCAGAGGAAATCTTCCTGATGAAGCCGGACCTTGTGCTCGCTGGCACCTATTCGACACGCACGACCGTCTCGCTGCTGCGCCGTCTCGGTTTCCGCGTCGAGGAATTCGAACCCGAAACCTCCTTCGAGGCGGTTCGCGCGAACATCACCCGCATGGGCAGCCTGCTCGGCAATCCCGAACGGGCGACGGCGCTGGTCGCCGGTATGGACGCGGAAATCGCCGCCCTCGAAACCACCGGCACGCCGCGCCTGCGCACAGCGCTCACGTTCGCCAACAGCTACACGTCCGGTTCCGGGACGCTCGTTTCCGAAGTGGTCAGGCACGCGGGCCTCGTCAACATTGCCGAGACCTTCGGCATAGCAGGCGTCGCCCGCCTGCCGCTGGAACTGCTTGTCCTTGCCGATCCCGAACTGATGGCCGGCGGTCGCCCGGGGGTTGAAGGCCCTGCCCTCGCCGAGCAGAACTTTGCCCATCCCGCCTACCGCGCCCTTGCGGCTGCCACCGCCGAGGCGCCGCTCGAAAACCGGCTGACGGTCTGCGGCGGACCGTTCACTCTTGAGGCGGCCCGTGTGCTGCAGGATGCGGCCCGCCGGGCAAAGGGGCCGGCCCCATGATCATTCGCTCCCACCACCGCGCCAGCCTCGCCTGCCTTGCGGCGGCGTGCCTTGCACTCTTCCTTCTCTCGCTCACCATCGGCCCGGCCGATATCCGCTTTTCCGACAGTCTTCAGGCACTCTTCGGCAGCGGCGACGACCTCATGGTTCTGGTGATGCAGGAAATCCGCCTACCCCGGGCCCTGCTCGGCCTTCTGGTGGGGGCGACGCTCGGTCTTTCCGGCGCGGCATTGCAAGGCTATCTGCGCAATCCGCTCGCCGAACCGGGCCTGATCGGCGTCAGCGCTTCGGCCTCGCTCGGTGCGGTCATCGCCATCTATACCGGGCTTTCGGCGCTGTTCGTGCTCGCCCTGCCGCTGCTGGCCCTTCTCGGCGCGATGCTGGCCGTCCTCGTCCTGCAGACCATGGCCGGCATGGACGGGCGACCGCTCACCGTCATCCTCACAGGCATCGCGATTTCCAGCCTTGCTGGCGCGATGACCTCGCTTGTGCTGAACCTCTCGCCCAATCCCTTCGCCGCAACCGAGGTCATGTTCTGGATGCTCGGCTCGCTCACCGATCGCTCGATGCCGCATGTCTGGCTGATGCTGCCCTTTACGGCGCTCGGCTGGCTGTTGCTTTTGCGCCTCGGCCGGGCGCTCGATGCTCTCAGTCTCGGCCCGGATGTCGCCGCCAGCATGGGTGTCGACCTCGGGCGCGTGCAGCGGCTTGCTGTGCTCGGCACGGCGCTTTCGGTCGGTGCGGCCACCGCCGTCGCCGGCGCCATCGGCTTCGTCGGCCTCATCGTGCCGCACCTGCTGCGTCCCCTTGTCGGCGCACAGCCCTCGCGGCTTCTGCCGGCCAGCGCGCTCGGCGGCGCGGTGCTTTTGCTAAGCGCCGATATCCTTGTGCGCGTCATCGCGCCGGATCGCGACATCAAGCTCGGCGTGCTGACGGCCATCGTCGGCGCACCCTTCTTCTTCTGGCTTGTCTGGTCGCACAGGAGGACGGGACTGTGAGTGTTCTTGCAATCGAGAACCTGTCGGCGACGCTTTCCGGCAGACGGGTCGTGGACGGCGTCTCGCTCACCGCCGGCAAGGGTAGCTTCACCGGGCTCATCGGCCCGAACGGCGCCGGCAAGTCGACGTTCCTGCGCGCCTGCCTCGGCCTCGTCCCGGCAAGCGGCGCGATACGCCTCGACGGCACCGACCTTTCGGCCCTGCGCCCCGCCCAGCGCGCGCGGCATCTCGCCTACCTCCCGCAAGAGCGCGAGATCGCCTGGGCAATGAGCGTGGAGGCCGTTGTGGCGCTCGGCCGCCTGCCGCACCATGCACGCTTCGCTGCCCCATCGCAGCGCGACAAAGCGGCGACAGAGGCGGCGCTGACACGCATGGATCTATGCGCCTTCCGCCATCGCGCGGTCACCAGCCTTTCCGGCGGCGAGCGCGCGCGTGTGCTGATCGCCCGCGCGCTGGCGCAGGAAACGCCGGTGCTGTTTGCCGACGAGCCGCTGGCCGGGCTCGACCCGCAGCACCAGATCGCGCTCATGCGGCTCTTCCGGGAGCTTGCGGCGGAAGGCCGTATCGTCGTTGCCTCGATGCATGACCTCACGCTCGCGGCGCGCTGGTGCGATCGGCTGCTCCTTCTAGAGGGTGGGCATGCGCATGCGGAGGGCCGGCCGGAAGACGTTCTGACCGCCCGCACCCTCGAAGACGTCTACACGGTCGAGGCGTTCATCGGCACGGCCGCCGGCGGCCTGATCGTGCAGCCCGTCGGCCTGTCGCAGAAAAAGAAGGAAGAAAACCATGGCTGATCTCAGGGACACCCTGCAACGCCATCTCGTCGACGAGAAAACCGGTTGGAGCATGGGCTCCTTCGGCGCCGTTGCGGAATTCCATCAGGATAAGGGGGAGTTCCTGGAAGCAGACGCGCCGGCGCTTTTCGTGCGCGCGACCCGCCGCGGCGCGATCCGCCTCAACGCGGCGACGGTGGACCGCATCGAACCCGTCGCCTACGAGACGCTCAGCCCGAAGCCGCACCGCTGGAGCCACGCGCTGGCGCTTTGTCTGCCGGTGAAGGAGGCTGTCGGGAACAGGCGCAATACGCTGACCGAACTCGGCCCGGACGAAAACGCCGTGCGCTCCTCCGACCGCCAGGCGGTCCTGTTCGACATGGGCCTTGCATTGCCGCAATGCGATTTCTGCATCCGCACCGAAGACCCGGATCTTCTCGCGGTCTTGCGTGAGAATGCCGGACGCAGCCTGTTCGACCCAGCCAACCCGGCAGGTGGCGCCGTCTTGAAGGCCCATCCGCACCGCGTTGCGCTGACCGGGATCGGCCGCGTCGAGGTTTTCCAGAAGATCGGCGGGCCGGATACCGGGGGCGTCTCGCCGCCCGGCCCCCATACCCATCTCCTGCCGCAACTCCTGAAGGCGAACCGCACCCATTCGGCCAACACGCCAATCCCCGACCATCTCGTACCGCTCGGCTATCTGCATCCGGCAAACCCGGTCATGGACGGCATGGGCGCGGACATCGACTTCGATCTCGACGACCATGCCCGTTTTCAAAGCCTTTATGAGCAATTCGCTCGGCCGGACCTGCCCGTGCTCCGCAAGATCGTGCTGGATGCCTTGGCCAGGAAGATGGAACCGAATGATTTTACCGCGCCGGCGGATCGTTTCGGCCGCGCGGCACTGCGCCTGACGCTTCGCCAGCAGCACCGCCTTGCCGAGAAATTCGGGAGCGCTACCTATCGCGAACTCGTCGCCCGCTGGCGGGAGGTCTTCGACAAGGTGACCGACACCGCAGCGGCAGACGATGATGCTCCAGGACACTGAAGGGACACGGCCGGCAGAGCCTATCGCGGCCTTTTCGATCTGGAGCGCCGCACCTTTCCTCGTCGCGGAATTCGACACGCCGCAGAACATGCTAAGCTGGTCGCTGACCCGTCCCGGTTTCGTCGTGGCCCGGTCGGTTGTCTGGCTCGAGGTTCGCGATAGCGACCTGCCCATCCATGTCGATCCCGCCGAACTCCTACGCGAACGCATGTGCAGAGAAGGGCATGCTGAGGCCGTGCATCTCATGACCTCGCGCGATCTCGCCCACCATCATCTGGCCAGCGCCGCCGCTGGCGCGGTTACATCTTCCTGCCTTGCCACGGTCGGCCTTTCCAATGCCGCCCGGATCGGCGAGCCCTTCGATGGCAGCGCCCCCATCGGCACGATCAACCTTCTCGCCCATGTCAACGCATCCTTGTCCGAGGCTGCACAACTAGAAGCGCTTTCGATCGTCACCGAAGCCCGCACCGCCGCTGTCATGGATCTTGGTCTCAAACGCAGGGGCCATATCGTGACCGGTACAGGAACCGATTGCATTGTTGTCGCGTGCCCATGCGATGGCCAGGAGATGCAATTTGCCGGACTTCATACCGATATCGGCCTATCGCTAGGACGGGCAGTCTACGATGCTGTTACCGAGGGAGGTCTGCAATGGCTCGTGGAACGATCCGTTGCATCAGAGGAGACATTCGAACCTGACGAGCTGCCAAAAGGCTGATCGTGCTCTTCTCAAGAAGAAGACAAGACGGAGAATCAGAAGCAGCATTGAAAGAGCCTTTAGAATCTTGGGCCACTCTCCGCCGCTGCTGACTCCAAAGGATCTAGGATCCTGCAGCTTGTTATCGCTGTCCTCCGGCGGCGAATACCACGAAAACGCGGATCGATAGATCTCGCACGACAAGGACATCATCTTTCTCTAGTCCAACCAGAACGTTCGATCCCAGACGGTGACCGCACCAGCCACCTCAGCGATGATGAACCGCACGCGTCGTGCCACCTCGGGCGGGATACGCCCCTCGATCACAATGGCCTGCGGCTGAAACGTGATTTCGATCACGAACTGAGCACAGAGTTCATCATAGGCTACCGCAGCTTTGATCGATGCGCGCAAGCCGTATTCCTGCGCACCGAAGCCGCCACTGAGAGATGCTTGAAACATCTCACCCTCCCATGTTTTCTAATATTCTTAAAAAACAGGATCGGCGCTGCGATGTTCCCATTAATCTACTGAAAAACAACGGATTTCACGGTCGGCATGAAGGCAAGGCAACACTAGGGGATCCAGCCCACTCCTGGGCCGGATCCCAACCGCCCCCCCGGATGGTCCATTCGCATTCTGCGGCAGGTCGGAGAACATTGCTATTAAATTTGACGCACCGATAATCGCTGACAATTCGAGTTACCGCGGTCCGTATACTGCGGATACATCGCGCCGTGGCTTTAGATGCAGCGAGCCGCTCAGCCTTCGGAGACGACCTCGCGAGCGAGCAGCGAGACAAGGCCGGCGCGTATATGGTCGATATGCAGATGCATGAAATGTGCGCCTTCCTCGAAGGCGCCCTGTTCGCAGAGGCGCAGGAGTTCCGCATGTTCGGCGACAGCCCGTTCGCGGTCACCGCGGATGGTCGAGAGCTGGATGCGGGTATGCCGGTCGCATTCGACGAGCAGGTTCTGTACCGTGAGCGCGATACGCGGGCTATGCGCGTGCCGATAGAGGGTAAGGTGGAACTCGGTATTCAGTTCGTTCCACCTATCGATGTCGAGCGTGTCGATGGACTTTGCATAGTGCATCTGGATCTGGCGCAGAGCCTTGAAATCCTCCTTCGTCAACAACGGAGCCGACCGCCTGAAGAGGAACGGCTCGAGGAGCAGTCGCATATTGAACAGCTCCTCGATCTCTTCCGCCGTGAGCTGCACGACCACCGCGCCCCGATGCGGCAGAATCTTGAGCAGCCCCTCGCTTTCGAGCTGGACCAGCGCTTCGCGGATCGGGATGCGGCTCATCCCGAGGTCGCCGGCCAAACCGTCCTGCCGCAGCTGGAAGCCCGGAGGATAACTGCCCGACAGGATGCGGTTGCGGATTTCCTCGGCCGCCGCGGACGCCATCGTCTTGTGCTTGAGGTTCTTTCCGACTGCGGTCATGACTCGATTTCCGTGCGTTTTTCACAGCCTATAGTGAGTTTGTGATTTTATACAATATTCGCGCCAATTGACGGACGTCGGCCTTGTGCACCCGCCATTCCGCATGAACGCACCTTTGCAACCATTCGAAATGGCGCAGCCGCTTGATAATCGCTAATTTATATTTTATACAATATACAAAATTGGATTGGAGAACGTCATGAAAATCGTCGGTATCGATATCTTCAAATACGAAGTCGGCTACGCGCACGGCACCTACGTCATGTCCGGCAATCGCATCGCTGACAACGAAGACGGTACGGTCGTGCGGATTAGGACAGATGAAGGCCTCGCCGGCTGGGGTGAGATCACGACGCTCGGCAAGGTCTATCTGCCCACCTTCCCGGATGGCATCCGCACGGCTTTGAAGGATCTCGGCGAAGCGCTGCTCGGTGCGGACCCGACGAATATCGGCAAGGTCGCACGCATCATGAACGGCACGCTGATGGGCCAGGAATTCGCCAAGAGCCCGATCGACATCGCCTGCTGGGACATTCTGGGAAAATCGTTGAACCGGCCGATCTCGGCGCTGATCGGCGGCGTCCTGAACGAACGCTTCCCGATCTACGAGGCGGTTCCGCTGGATCGCCCCGAGGCGATGGCAGAATTCATTCAGGAACGGCGGCGCGCCGGGATCAATCGCTTTCAGCTGAAGGTCGGCAACAACCCGTTCGACGACATCGCCCGCACGCGGGCGAGCGTCGAGGCAGGCGATTTCCAAACCGTCATCGTTGCCGATTCCAACGGAGGCTGGTCACTCGCCTCCGCCAAGCTGGCACTCCAGGGGCTGGCAGGCCTGCCCGTCTATGTCGAGCAGCCCTGCCGCAGCACGGCCGACTGCATCCTCGCCCATCGCGGGTCGTCGGTCCCGCTGGTGCTCGACGAGTCCATCGTCAACCACGACGAGGTTTACCGCGCGAAATACGAGGCCAATGCGGTTTCCGTTAACCTGAAATTCGGAAAGCTCGGCGGCCTCACCAATGTCGTGAAGGCCCGCGACCTGCTGCAGGAACTGAACATGGCGGTATCCGTCGAGGATATGTGGGGCGGCGACATCATCACGGCCGCTACCTCACATGTGGCTGCAACGACACGTCCGGAATCCCTCCTGATGACCCCGTTCTTCAACGACTGGACGGACGGTCACCTGGCGAACTACACGCCCCGCTCCGCGGCCGGCTTTGGCTCCGCACCGACAGCGTCCGGTCTCGGCATCGAGGTCGACGCATCGAGGCTGGGCCAGCCGTTGTTCACTGTGGGAGAAAAATAGATCACCGGTCGCCCGCGCGAACGTCTTTTCTACCATGTCGTGGAGAGAACCCGATTCTCGGAATTCAGGAAGCCACCTGAGCATAGTTCTTGATGGGAGAAGAACCCTCGACCCCGTCATTCCGCACGTTGAAAGACCCTAAGCTCGGTCACTTCGCCAAGTCCACCCTTCGACCGAAAGATAGCACATCAAGCATCTCGGTACTTAACTGAAGGTCCGACAGCATGGCCGCAGGCGCATATATGCCGCCTGGCACTGGGAACGCGATGGGTGCTGATCGCGGCGGCGACGCCCTAGACAAGTTCGCGGATCAAGTCTTACGCCGGTCGCGGACCGGCCGTCGGGGTCAGCCGACGAAACCGAAGATCACGGCGCTGACGAAGAGGAAAGCGCCGACAACGGCGACATTGCTGACCAGTACCTGCCGCTCTGCGCGACGCGCACGACGGTCGCTGATGGCGCCGAGCGCGCCATAGGTGGAACGGCCGTCGAGTTTCGCATTGCTCATTCGCCATCATCCCTTCTGTGGAGGCCGGTTTTTAAGGCCTTCCGAAGGGCGGACCGTCATGCCCGCCCCGTTCTCTGGAATGAAGTTATATAGGATCCCTATAAGTTTGGTAGGGTATTTTTTCTCAATTTCGCCACAGTCGTAAATTCACGTTTCATGCTTCCATCATG
The DNA here is from genome assembly GCF_022899935.1 of Shinella curvata. Taxonomy (GTDB): domain Bacteria; phylum Pseudomonadota; class Alphaproteobacteria; order Rhizobiales; family Rhizobiaceae; genus Shinella; species Shinella curvata. The sequence continues at coordinate 580,566 of NZ_JALJCJ010000004.1, read as the reverse complement.
TGACGGACTTCGCGATACGGAACTTCCGCTTTTCAAGCTCCGGGAAGTAGGTCGCGACGTCGAAATAACTTTCCGGCGCATGAACTCCCGGCTTTTTCGGCAGTTTGAGGATGAGCTGCGCGGCGATGGACGCGTTCATCGAGGTGCAGGCGTCGACATAAGGCCCATACATCTGATCCGGCGAAACCGTGACCTCGACGCGCACCGTGCGCTCCACGCCGCCCTTCCGGCCACGGCCGATGGCGAAATGAATTTCGTGGCTCTCCTGCGCCGGGATTTTTTCCGCATGTTTGCGGATGTTGCGCTCGATCACCTTGTTGAGGACATCCAGCGGCTTCACTTTTACGCCACCGATCTCCACCAGCTCATCGAAATCACCGAAACCGGCCTTCACCAGCCCCACCCACGCCTCGTGCTCGCGATGCGGCAGATGCAGCTTCCAGGAAAATTCCCGGATACCCTTGTCGCGAATACCGTCCGCGAGCGGCACGGTCAGTTGCTCGGAATGCGGTGAATGCATGAATTCACAGCGTCCCCACGGCTCCGGAAGGTCGAGAAATTCGCTGCCGCTCATCGGCGCGCATTGGACATGTTTGCCGCCATAGAACTGCGTGCTCGGATGGGCATATTCGGCAAGCACGGTCGAGACGCTGTAGGGCGGCACGAGAACCGGGTTTTCGTCGCCGACCAGCTCCGCCGCCCAGTAGAGATTGATCCTGTCGATCTCGTCCAGTTCATCGGCGACCGCGCGGCAGATGACGTTGGACATGCCGGGATCGGCGCCGCAGCCGATGACCGCCGGGATGCCCGCCGCCTTGAAACGCTCGTGCTCGGCAAGCTGCTTGACCGTATAGGTGCCGAGACCGCCAAGATCCATATAGGGCACCTTCAGGGCAAGCGCCGCTTCGAAGATGGCCATCTGGAAGCCGAGCAGGGTCGGCACGCAGTTGATGCAGATATCGGCGCCGGAAATGGCGGCCTTCAGCGCCGACGCATCGGTGACGTCAAGATTGACGAGCGTGATGCGCGGATCGGCGAGTTCATCCGCCAGCGCCTCCATCTTTTTGCGCGAGGCGTCGCAGAGACGGATGGTCTTGATGTCGATGATGGCGCGCTCGGAAACGAGGTCGCGCACGATGCCCGCGCCCATGAAGCCGGCGCCGCCGAGAAGGGTGATGATCATTGTTCTGTCCTCAAATGAAAATGTCTCAGACGTGCTTGCGCCCGCCGTCCTCGTAGAACCAGTCGTCCGGATAGGGATACCACCAGCCCTGGATCACCGGCTTGTGGTCGATGATGACCATTTTCGAGCGGCGGAAGGCATCAAGCCCGAGCTTCGAGAGCTCGCGCCCGAGCCCGGATTTCTTCCAGCCGCCGAAGGGCAGCGCGTCGTTGTCTATCAGCGGATTGTTGACCCAGACCATGCCAGCCTCCAGCCGGTCGGCCGCCTCCATCGCCTCTTCGAGCGAGGTGGTGAAGACGGAAGCGCCGAGGCCGAACTCGCTGTCATTGGCTCGTTCGATCGCCTCGTCGAAATCCTTCACGCGCATGACAGCGGCGACCGGGCCGAAACACTCTTCGCGCAGGATCGCCATGTCGGGCGTGCAGTTTGTAAGGATCGTCGGCTCATAGAACCAGCCCGTCGGCTCGCTCTCCGGGATTTTCCCGCCCAGCATGACCTTGGCCCCCTTGGCCCTGGCATCCTCGACCAGCCGGATGACTTTCGCGCGGGCCGCCTCGCTGACGAGCGGGCCGATTTCGGCGCGGGCCAGACCGTTGCCGACACGCAAGCGCTTCGCCTCGGCGACGAACTTTTCGATGAACGCGTCATGCACGGAATCGACGACGAAAAACCGTTCCGCCGAGGTGCAGACCTGGCCGGACATGTGAAAGGCAGCTGTGACGGCACCGGCGGCGGCCACATCGAGTGGCGCGTGCGCGGTAATTATCATGGGATCCGAGCCACCCGCCTCGATGACGGCGGGCTTCATCTGCGCCGCGGCGGCCATGGCCACCGCCTTGCCGGCGGCGACGGAGCCGGTGAAGGCCACCGCATGGGTTTTGGCAGAGGCGATCAAGGCGCTGCCAAGCTCGATGCCGCCCGGCAGGCAAGCGATGAGGCCTTCAGGCAGCGCTTCGAAAACCGGCATGAACGCCAGGGTCGAGAGCGTCGTCGCCGGCGCCGGTTTGATGATGCAGGCATTGCCGGAGGCGAGCGACGCCGCGACCGTCCAGCACATCAGCAGGATCGGGAAATTGAACGGCATGATGTGGACGCTCGTGCCGAGCGCCTCGTAGCGTGCGTGCTGGAAGGAGCCGGCCTGCGTGGTGCCCGCCACCTTGCCGCCCTCGTCGCGGGCCATTTCGGCAAAATAGCGGAAGGCGCCGGCGCAGTTTGCCACTTCGCCGATCGCCTCCGGATAGGGTTTGCCCATCTCGCGCGACATCAGTTCCGCGCAGCGCCGCATGTCCGTCGCCTCGATGCGGTTGGCGATGCGATGCAGGATCGTCGCCCGCGTCTTGGCGTCCAGCCGCTTCCAGTCGCGCTGTGCCGCAGCAGCGGCATCGAGCACGGCCTCCATGTCTTCCAGCGTCGTATCGGCGATGGTGCCGACGTTGGCGAGCGTCGCGGGATCGATCACCTGATGGCGCGCGCCCTGGCTCGAAAGATAGGCCGGGTGCCGGTAGAACACGGGTTCGGCGGGGTTGAACATGGTTTCAATCCTTTGCTGTCAAGGGAGGTGATAGCCCCCTCACCCTGTCCTCTCCCCGAGGGGAGAGGGGATGCCGCGTACGCGGCTATGCTGAGCTTCACAGCCAGCGCTCATGCCCTTCTCCCCTCGGGGGAGAAGGTGGCCGAAAGGGCCGGATGAGGGGGAGCCCCGCTACCGGATCATGTAGACCTTCTTCACCGTCTCATGGACGGTGCATTCGCCCTTCCAGTCCTTTGGGAAGAAGGCGGCGGTGTCGGGGGTGATCTCGATCACCTCGCCGCTTTCATGCACATAGGTGCAGCGTCCCTCGAGGAAGTGGCAGAACTCATCGCTGGTGACGTGGCAGAACCATTTACCGGGTGTGCAGATCCACAGGCCGCATTCGGACTGGCCGTTCGGGCCCTTGTGGATGACCTTGCCGGAGGTGCGGCTTTCGCCCTCGATCATGGTGGGGATGACGCCCCAGTCCTTGAGGTCGGTTTCTTCCAGCGGCTTGCGCATCAGGGGTGTCGCGGTCATGGGATGTTTCCTTTCATTCATTGTATTTGGCGTCAGACCAGCATGTAGATGTTGCGCATGGCCTCGATGACGGTGCATTCGCCGGTCCAGCCGCCGGGGAACATGACGACGGTGCCGGCCTCGACCTCGATCACCTCGCCCTCATCCGAACGATAGACCGCTCGTCCCGCCACGAAATGGCAGAACTCGTCGCGCGGGATCGACAGGCGCCAACGGCCCGGCGTGCAGACCCAGATGCCGGATTCCGGCTGGTTATTCGGCCCCTTGAAGACGAGCCGGCCGGAGGAATGCGATTGCCCCTCCTGGCTGTCCGGCTGATCGCCCCAATCGACGAGGTCGGAGAAGGTCGTCGCGTTATAGATGTGCGGCGCCGAGGAATTTGTCGTCTCAACCATTGTAGGCACCCGTCTTCACGAGTTCGTCGAGAATACCGGCGGCCTTCTTCGGGCCGTTGCGGGCCTGCATATGGGCGCTTGTCGCGGCAAGGCGCGTCTTCATGGTCGGATTATTGACGCAGGCCTCGAGCTTGGCGGCGAGGTCGGCATCCGTCCAGTCATAGCGTGGCATCTTGAAACCATGACCGGTCTCGTCGACGCGCGTCGCATTGTCGTGACCATCCCAGACATAAGGCATGATGATCGCCGGCTTGCCGAAATAGAGGCATTCCGTGAACGAGTTGTTGCCGCCATGATGGATCGCCGCATCGACCTGCGGGATGACTGAAGGCTGCGGGAACCAGCTGTCGACGATGACATTGCCCGGCAGGTTCTCATACTGGTCCTTGTAGTCGCCGACATTGACCAGCGCTCGGTAAGGCAGCTTGCCGATGGTCGCAATCAGCCGCTTCAGAAGGTCCGTATCCCCGGCCCCGAGCGAACCGAAGGAGATGTAGATCAGCGGCTTGTCGTTATTTTCCGCGAAGGCCGGCACCTCATAGGGCTTCTCCTTACGCACGCAGCCTTCCAGATACTGGAATTGTTTCGGATCGAGCGGGTGTTCGCGGTCGAACTTCACCGCCTCCGGATAGAGCAGCAGGTTCATGAAGGGCGAGGCCTCGAAGAACTGGCCGATCGGGTAGGCCGCCTCGCCGTTTTCGCCAAGGAAGCCGTTGAAGTCGTCGTGGATCGGCTTGATCACTTCGTTGAAGTGATCGCGATAGGCGGCATGGCCGGCAAAATCCTTCTCGCCGCAGCCGGAGAGATGCGGCGGGATTTTCGGATCCTCGATCTCGTTTTCCGAGCAGGAGATGATGCGCACCCAGGGCGTGCCATATTGCTTGATCGCCGGGAAGAGGATGACATTGTCGACGCAGATCAGGTCCGGCTTGATCTTCGCCAGCACGCCCGGCAGGTCCTTCTGCGCCCATTTCGCGCTGTCGACGATCGCCGTCCAGCAATCCTTCACATAGTTGTCGACCTGGTCGTAGGGCGATTTGCGGAAGTTCGGGATGTGACCATTGATGAAATCCTCCCAGAATTTTGCCATCTGCTCGGGCGGCATGGGTTCGGAAAGGTTCACCGGATGGGCCTCGAAACCGTAGCCCTCATAGACCGAGACGAAACCGGGATCGGAGAGGAAGACGGCCTTGTGGCCGAGCGCTTCGACGGCCTGGGCGATGCCGACGGAATTCAGCGCCGGGCCGAAGGCCGCTTCCGGGAAGAATGCAATGGTCTTGGACATGGTGTTCCCCTCTTTATTGATTGGAAGAGCCGGCATTTCGCCGGATCGATCTTGAGGCTCAGCGCATCGCCGATCTTCCAGTTGCCCGCCCCGCTGGCGGGAATGCGGACCTGAAGCGGCGTGGCCGTCGCGGCCGTCTTGACGTGCAGCACCCGGTCGAGACCGTGATAGGCGATATCGACGATGGCGCCGGATACCGGTTGGTCGCCGGGCGGGCCGATGACAATGTTCTCAGGGCGCACGGCAAGCGTCGCCGGACCGGCATTGCCCGTTGCCTTCACCTCAAGGCCCTCCGCGCGGAAAAGACCGTCCGCGCCGACTGCGCCCTCGATGAAATTCATCACGCCGATGAAATTGGCGACGAAGCGGTCGGCGGGGCGCTCATAGACCTCCTCCGGCGCGCCGACCTGCAAAAGGCGGCCGTCCCTAAGGATCGCCATACGATCAGCCATGACCAGCGCTTCCTCCTGATCATGCGTGACGATGATGAAGGTGATGCTGGCCTCATGCTGCATGCGCTTCAGTTCGAGCTGCATCTTTTCGCGGAGCTTCTTGTCGAGTGCACCCAGCGGCTCGTCGAGCAGCAGCACCTTCGGCCGCTTCACCAGCGCGCGGGCGAGCGCCACGCGCTGCTTCTGGCCACCGGAGAGTTGCTCGGGCTTGCGGTCGGCGAATTGCGTGAGGTCCGTCGTCGCCAGGGTCTCGTCGACTCGGCGGCGGATCACGGCCTTGTCCAGTCGCTCCATTTCGAGGCCGTAGGACAAGTTCTGCCGCACCGTCATATGCGGAAACAGCGCATAAGACTGGAACATCAGGTTGAGCGGCCGCTTTTCCGGCGGCAGCGGCGAGATGTCCTTTCCTTCCAGCAGGATGCGGCCGGCATTCGGGCTTTCGAAGCCGGCGAGCATGCGCAGCAGCGTGGTCTTGCCGCAGCCGGAAGGGCCGAGCAGCGCGAAGAATTCGTTCTCACGGATGTCGAGCGTCACATTGTCGACCGCCGTCACCGGCCCGAACGCCTTGCCGACGCCTTCGATGCGCAGGATCGGATTACTGGATGCGTTCATGGGACCTGCTGTTCTCTGTTGAGCCATTGCGAGATCAGGAGCGCCGTCGCACTGACGCCCATGACGATGGTGGCGAGCGCATTGACCTCGGGCGTGATGCCGAAGCGGATCATCGAATAGATCTGCATGGGAAGGGTGATGGACGAGCGCCCTGCGCCCGCCGTGAAGAAAGCGATGATGAACTCGTCGACCGAGAGTGTGAAGGCGAGCAGGCTGCCTGCAACGATCGAGGGCAGCAACACTGGAAAGGTGACGCGCCAGAAGGTCGTCCAGCCGGAGGCACCGAGATCGCGCGAGGCTTCGACGATGGAGAAGTCGAAATGCTTGAGGCGCGCCCGAACGACCGAGCAGACGAAGGCGAGGTCGAAGATGACATGGCTGATGACGATGGTGTGCAGGCCCATCGCAAGGCCGAGGCGCGAGAAGAACGTGAGCAGCGCCACGGCGAGCACGATATCCGGAATGACCATCGGCGCGAAGGCGAGCGCTTCCAGCCCGTTGCTCTTGCGGCGACGCGTCTCCATGCCGAGCGCCATGAGCGTGCCGAGCACGGTGGAGATGACGGTGGCGAAGACCGCGACGATGAGCGTGTTGCCGGCGGCGCGCAGGATGTCGGTGTTGGCGAGCAGCGCGCCGTACCAGCGGATGGAGAAGCCCGACCAGGAGGTCGGCAGGCCGCTGTCGTTGAAGGAGAGCAGCACGAGCACGGCGATCGGCAGATAGAGGAAACCGAAGACCAAAAGCAGCACGATCCGGCCCGGCAATTTTCCGGAAAACGAGGCGTTCATTGCGCCGCCTCCCCCTTGCGCTCGCCGCTAGCATGCGCCGTGGCGCGGGCCTGCAGGAGAAGCAGCGCGATCATGGTGAGGATCAGCGCCGCACCGAGTGCTGCGCCGAAGGGCCAGTCGTTCGCCGTCAGGAACTGGTCATAGACGAGGTTACCGACCATCTGGAACCGCCCGCCGCCGAGCAGCGCCGGCGTCACGAAATTGCCGATGGACAGCACAAAGACGAAGACGCCGCCGGCCGCTACGCCCGGAAGGGTGAGTGGCAGCGTGACGCGCAGGAAGGTGCGGATGGGACCGGCCCCGAGATCGCGCGAGGCTTCCATCAGCTCCGGACTCAGCCGCGACAGCGTGGAATAGATCGCAAGGATGACGAAGGGCAGGTAATTGTAGACGAGGCCGGTGATGACGGCGCTCTCGGTATAGAGCATCGACAGCGGCTCGCCGGTGTAACCCAGCCAGCGCAGCAGATTGTTGATCAGGCCCTCGCGGTTCAGCAGCACGATCCAGGCATAGGTGCGGATCAGATAATTGCTCCAGAAGGGCAGCACCGCGAAGAACAGCAGGATCGGCTGCGACATCCTCGGCGCACGGGAAATCGCGTAGGCCGCGGGATAGGCGATGAGGATCGCCACCACCGTCGCCGTCAGCGCGATGCGCGCGGAATTGAGGAAAATCTTCGCATAGAGCGGGTCGAGGACGCGGGCGAAATTCTCGAGCGTAAAGGTGTATTCCACCCCGCCCCAGACGCCGCGCTGGAAGAAGGCATAGCTCAGCACCAGCACGCATGGCACCACCATGAAGGCGACGAGCCAGGCGACGCCGGGCGCGGCGAGCAGGTTCGGTCTGGTGGCATTGAAGGACAAGGCTTCGCTCCCGCGATGCCGTCACGGCACCGCGCATAAAGGGATTTCAGATGGAAAATCACCCGTGGCGGCGGGCCGCCTCCCGGCCGCCACGGGAAGGGGTCGAGCTTAGTTCGCGGCCTTGATCTCGCTCACGATGCGCGAATAGTCCTTCTGCGCCGTCCCGAGATCCCGCAGCAGCTCGTATTTCACGAGATCGGCCGGCGCCATCGCCATGGTAGGGTATTGCTCGGACAGCGCCTTATCGAGGCTCTCCATCGCAGCTTTGTTCGGCACCTTGTAGAGAATGTTCTGCGCGGCCCAGGCATGGTTCTTGGCGTCGAGGATGAAGTTGATGAACTTCAGCGCCGCTTCCTGCTTCTCTGAGCTTTTCAGCACGACGATCGTGTCGATCCAGAGGTCGGAACCTTCCTTCGGCACGATGAATTTGATGTCCTTGTTCTCGGTGATGCCGTAGTTGCACCAGCCGTCCCAGGCATGCACCAGCGACGCTTCGCCCGAAACGAGCTTGGAATAGAAGGTCGTGTCGTCATAGGCGAGCAGAGTCTTCTTCGCCTCGATGAGTAGGTTCTTCACCTCCTCAAGCTTGGCCGGATCCTTCTCATTGACCGAATAGCCCTTGGCGAGTTCGCCCGCCGCCATCAGCCAGCGGTCGGTCGCCAGCATGGTCGTCTTGCCCTTGATGGCGTCGGCAGGCTGGAGCAGGTTCAGCCAGCTGTTCGGCGTGTCCTTGACGAGATCGGAGCGGTAGCACAGGCCCGTCGTGCCCCAGGTGTAGGGCACAGAGAAGGTGTTGCCGGGGTCGTAGGCGAGCGTCGTCGCCTCCAGGTAGAGATTGGCGAGGTTCGGCACGGCGGCCTTGTCGATCGGCGCTGCGAGCCCCTGCCCGTTCAGGATTTCGGCGAAGGGCGAGGAGACGAAGACGACGTCGTAGCCCTTGCCGCCGCTCGCCATCAGCTTGCCCATGACTTCTTCATTGGTGGCGTGATTGACCACCTCGATTTCGAGCCCCGTCGCGGCCTTGAACTGTTCCGCAATATCTGGGGCCATGTAGCCGGCCCAGTTCGAGATGACGAGATCGGCGGCGGACGCCTTCCCCGCCGCAAGGCATGCGGCAACGAGCGCCGCGGCCGCGCAGGTCGCAGTCAGTCGGTTCTTCACGGTCACGGAAGACTCCCTTGTTTTACGTTGTTCCAACCTCTTCGACGGGCGCGCCGGTTCTCCGGTCTCATTCCCTGTCGTCTGGCAGTATTATTTAGAAAAAAAATACGTCAATAGGCCAAGTGCATTTTTGTGGCGCGCGTATTTCCGGACTTGCGAAACCACGGCTCAAAGGGCAGCATGCAAGGCAATGGAAGGCAGACGCGAACAATGACCCCCGAGCCGAAACGCCCCAATTTCCGCCATGTCGAATTGGCGCAAAAAATACTGGATGTCGCCGGCGAACGCGGCATGGCGCCCGGGGAACGGCTCGCCGAGCAGGCGCTGGCGTCGCTCTGCAAAGTCTCGCGAACGCCGATCCGCAAGGCTTTGCAGATACTTGCCGAGCGCGAGATGGTGACCTCGGACAGCGAGGGCGGCTATCTCCTGGCGGTCGATCCGGCCGCGACGGCGCGGCTCGAAGATATCGCGGACGGTGACGGCGACAGCGAAATCTATGCCGCGATCCTGCGGGACCTCGCCGCCGGACGCATCGCGGAAAACCAGACCGTCGCAGCACTCCAGCGTCGCTATGACGTCTCACGCCAGACGGTACAAAATGCTCTGATGAAACTGGCGGAGGAAAATCTTGCCGAGCGCGGCGCCGGGCAACAATGGCTGCTGAAGCACTTCGCGATCAGCGGCGATGCGGCAGCGAAAAGCTACGAGTTCCGTCTCGCGACCGAACCGCTGGCACTGACCTTGCCGGACTTCAAGCGCGACATCCCGGCAATGACGGCACTGCGCCAGTCCATGCTGATCCTGCGTGGCATGAACGAGACGAATTTCGACCGCAAACTCTTCGACCGGACGGACTACGATTTCCACCTGCTGATCGCCCGCTCCTGCGGCAATCCCTTCATGGCGGAAGCACTTGCCAATCACCATCGCCGCCGCCGCGCCAGCCCGCCGGCCGGCCACGTCAACGCCTACAGGTTGATGCAGTCCAACCTCGAACATATCCAGATCCTCGAGCAGATCGAGCGCGGCCAGATGGAGCTTGCCGCCGATCTGATGCGTGTGCATATACAGCTTTCCCAATCGCAGCGCCCCCGGCTCGCCGGCCGCGGCGTTCCCCCCGCCTTCAAGCTTGTCGTGCGTTAGTCCTCCATGGCGCCAGCAAAGACCATCGCCCTCTTTCCGGAAGCAAGCTACGGCGCCGCGCTCAACTGCGTCGGCATCGCCCAGGAATTGCGGCGTTTGGGCCATCGCCCGGTCTTCCTGTGCCACCCCGGCTTTTCCGGCGTCTTCGCCGAATACGGCTTTGCCGAATACCAGCTGACCGAGGCGGATGCCGCACCGACGGACTGGACGGAATTCATCGAGCGCCACCAGGACGCCTTCCGCCAGACACCGCTCGACCAGCTCGAAAGCTATGTCGGCCCAACCTGGGAGGCGATTGTCGACACCGCGATGCGGGTGGAAGAGCCGCTGCGCCAGCTTCTGGCCCGGCTGAAGCCGGATGCCATCGTGCTCGACAACGTCGTGATGTTCCCCGCCATCGCCAATGCCGGCGTGCCCTGGATCCGCGTCGTCTCCTGCGCCGAAACGGAGATTCCCGACGAGAATGTGCCGCCCTATCTCTCCGGCTGCGGCGACAACGAGCGCACGGCCTGGACTGTCTTTGCCGGCCGCTATGAGAAGACCGTCGCCCCCGCCCACAGACGCTTTTCCGCCTTCATGGCCGAATGTGGCCTCAAGGCCCCGGCCGCGCCGACATTCCTCGATCTCTCCCCTTGGCTAAACCTGCTGCTCGCGCCCGAGATCATCCGCCATGCGCGCCGCGCGCCGCTCGATCCGCAAAACGTCGTTTTCCTCGATGGCTGCGTGCGCCACGAGGCACCCTATACGCCGCCGCGTTTCGCCAGCCACAACGATGCCCCGCTCGTGCTTACGAGCTTCGGCTCGCTCGGTGCGATGGATGTGGCGATGACGAAACGCATGATCGCCGTCTTCGCGACGCTGCCCTATCGCTTCCTCGTCAATGCCGGGCACTGGCGCGAGGATTATCGCGACGTGCCTGACAATGTCTTCATCGATAGCTGGTTCCCGCAGCCCTCCGTGGTCGAGCAGGCGAGCCTGTTCATCCATCACGGCGGCAACAATTCCTTCTGCGAGGCGCTCTATTACGGCGTGCCGTCGCTCGTCATGCCCTATTGCTGGGATGGCCACGACAATGCGGCACGCGCCGCCGAAACCGGCGTCGGCCGGCGGCTTAACCGCTACGACTGGAGCGATGCCGACCTCACCGCCGCGATCGAAGGCCTGCTCGGCGATCAGGCCATGCACAAGCGCCTCAAGGCGAATGCGGTGAAAATGCACAAGGCTGCGGGCGTTACCCGGGCCGCGCAGGAAATCGACGGACTTCTGACCGGCATCTCCCGCTGAAGAGGGATGGAACCCGGAGCGCGCGGATCAAGCCAGCCTGAGATGAGACCTGCCACTGGCGGGTTGCGACGCCATGCGTTCTGGGCCATAAATCGCTCCCCACCTGTCGAAGGCCAGCCGTCATCATGAGTGTTGCGGGCCGTGCGTGATCTCTCACGCCACGGCAAATCCCCCCGCGCTCCGGTCTGGCCCCGGCATGGGAAACGACAATGCGGACCGACAAAAAGGAGAACGCATCATGGGACACCTTGGCACGGCCTGGCGCAAACGCGACTACCATCGTCAATGGCTTTGGCGGGAAGCAAACCGCCTCTTCGATTTCTTCCAGAACAGGGCCTTCAACCCGCTCGGCGGCTTCCACGAACTCGACGCCGAGGGGCGGCCGATCAATCCCGGCAATCCGATCCGCGGCATCCATTCCACCGCGCGCATGGTGCATTGCTTTGCGATCGGCAGCCTGCTCGGCCGGCCGGGTTCCGACGACATCGTCGACCACGGCATGAAATTCCTCTGGGAAAAGCACCGTGACCACGAGCGCGGCGGCTATCACTGGTCGCTCGACAATGCCGGCCTGCTCGATGCGAGCAAGCAGGGCTATGGTCATGCCTTCGTGCTTCTGGCCTCCTCCAGCGCCAAGCTCGCCGGCCATCCGGATGCCGACCGCATGATCGCAGACGTCACCGACGTGCTGGAAAGCCGCTTCTGGGAAGCCAAGCACGGCGCGATCGCCGAGGAGTTCGAGGCCGACTGGTCGCCGGTCCCCGGCTATCGCGGCCAGAACTCCAACATGCACCTGACCGAAGCTCTGATGGCCGCTTTCGAGGCGACCGGCGAGAAAAGCTATCTCGACAAGGCCGAAAGCATCGCCGACCTCGTCATCCGCCGTCGCGCGGGTGAAAACGGTTTCCGCGTGCCCGAGCATTTCGACGAGAACTGGGTGCTCGACAAGGAGTATCGCGGCAACGAGATGTTCCGCCCCTCCGGCACCACACCCGGCCACTGGCTGGAATGGTCTCGCCTCATCCTCCAGCTCTACGTGCTCGGCGGCAAGAAGCATGACTGGATGCCGGAGGCCGCGAAGGCACTCTTTGCGCAGTCTATCGCGCTTGGCTGGGACAAGGAGAAGAGCGGCTTCTTCTATACGCTCGATTGGGCGGACGAGCCCGCCAAACGCAACAAGCTGTGGTGGCCGATGGCCGAGGGCGTGGGTGCGGCGGCGTTCCTTGCCGAACATCTGCCGAGCGATTTCCACGAGACCTGGTATCGCAAGATCTGGGACGGCATTTCCCGCCATTTCCTGGATCAGGACCGCGGTGGCTGGCACGAGGAACTGACAGAAGATCTCGTGCCGAGCTACACCCTCTTCGCCGGCAAGGGCGACATCTATCATGCGCTCCAGGCCTGCCTGATCCCGCTCTATCCGGCGACCGGCAGCCTGACAAAGGGTATCGTCGAGGCGAGCGGCCACTAAGATCAGGCGTCACGAAGCAGTCCGAAGACGGCGGCCGCTGCATGCATATCCCGAAGGAGGGTATGCATGCAGCGACCGTTTCAGGTGGTTGCCGTTGGCATCCATGATCAAAAATCGATCCGTCACATACGTATCGGCGGGTCTAGAGTGACGGACCTGCCGGACAAGCGTGATCGAGACTGAATTGGGTAGCAACGATCCTGTCCTATGCGTCCTTGGGCAGGCTGCTGGCAAACAGCTATCCGCTCAACAGCGCTTCCTGACAGAACCGTCCCCAAAATTGGCCCCTCGCCCCAAAATCGCGGATTTTCCTTTGCCGCGCCTTGACAAGTTGGCACGCGCGGAACCTATCGTTACAGAGCTGAAAATCAGTGGAGGACGAAGATGCGCAAAAACACGTGGTCGGCATTGGCTCTCGCATTCAGCCTCATGCTCCCAGTCGCGACACCCGCACCGGCTCTCGCCGTGTCGGTGGACATTCACGTCGGGTCCAGCCTCAATTTCGGACGCGCCATCACCTGCCGACAAGGGCAGAGGCTTATCGAAAATCGTGGTTTCCGAAGCGTACGCCGCATCGATTGCAGAGGGCGAACGTATGTCTATCACGCACGGCGCGGTGATCGCCATTTCGAAATCGCCCTCAGCTCGCGGACCGGCCGCGTCGTCGACGTTCGTCGCCTTCGCCGATAGGGTTCGTGAATTTCGACAGACAGCGTGGATGCTCGCGACCGGGACGACGCGATGGTCTTATGCCGCCTGATCGTTTTGTGACCCGGTCGGCGCGCCGAAGATTTCGGCGATCCATCGCGTCGAAGGAAACTGCGCACAGAACGTCAGGATCGCGATCGTGATCGGAACGCCGATGAAGGCTCCGAATACCCCCCAGACGAACGACCAGAAGAAAACCGAGAAGAGAACGAGGAACGGCGACATGCTGAGCGCATAGCCCGCCACTCTCGGTTCGATGTAACTTCCAATTACGAACTGGATGACGTTAAGACCGCCAAAAATGAGGATGGCTGCTTCCGGCGATCCGAATTGCGCGAGCGCGTAGGCGCTCGGCAGCAGCGTCGCCACGAACGGCCCCATGAAGGGGATGTAGTTGAGGGTAAAGGCAATGACGCCCCATTCCGCGGCGAAGCGAAGCCCGAAGACCTCGGCCAGTGCCCAGACCATGACGCCGGTGATAAGGCTCATGACGGTTCGTACGAGCATATAGCGGCGCAGCTTGGCAGCGGTGAGCGCCCCGCCCTCGATCACGGCACTTGCGGTTCCCTCGGCAAGCGCCCTGCGGATATTCCGTGTGACGGCTTCCGTATCGAGCAGGCCGAGCAGCACATAGACGACGACGACGATCCAGAACGAGATCGTGGTGTTCAGCCGCGCCGTCACGCCCTGTAACATGCGCAGCAGCCAGCCGACGTTGAAATGCTCGGCCCACATGCCGGCGACCACGATGCCGTGCCCCTCGAGCCATTCGGCAAGCTGGCCGTAGAGTATCTGGAGCCGCGCGCCATCGGCGACAATGGAGCGGCCGATGCGCCCGAACCCCCAGGCGGCAATCGACGTCAGCACGACGAAGACACAGACAATAATGCCGACCACAAGCGCCAGTGCCAGCAGCTTCGGCAGGACCCGTTGCAGGTTCTTCTGAAACGGCCAGACAAGCGCGATGACGAAAAGCGCGCCGGCTACTGGAGCAAAGACCGCTGCGGCGATCTGCAAGGCAGAGACGAACGCAATCACCGCGACGATGAGAACGGAAGCAAGCAGTGCTCGGTGACTCATGAAGGCGATGTTTCCTAACGCGCTGCCGGCACGATCCGTGGCCAAGAGAAATATCGCCCAACCTACAACCGCTCGTCGCACAGGACAACCGGTGAATCGGCATTTTCACAGCAGCATCGGCGGTGCAAACACGCTGATGTCGCGCGCCCGGCACTCGCGCGGATTGGTCGCAACGTCGATGACAGTCGTTCCTGATCGACGACAAGCCGCAGGTGGCATAAAGTTTATTGCACCGGCCGGCCTGGCCGATGGAAAGAAAGAGCGAGGGACGGAACGATGGCAGCGCAGGACAATGAGGGCGTGGATCGCCGCAGCTTCATGATCGCTTCGGTTGCCACGGTGGGCGCAGTCGGCCTGATGGCAAAGACGGCTGGTGCTCAAACCGCCTCCGGCCAGGACAGCAGCCCGCCGGCAAACGCACAGGGAACCGTCTATACCGGCGACGTCATCGACGGAAAGCGGGTGATTTCCTCGCTCGACATCGCGGACCTCGAACCGGGAAAGAAGCATAGCTTCTATTTCAAGGGTGTGCAGATGCCGACCGGCCAGACCTGGCACGTCTCCGTGATGATCGCGAAAGGTGCTACGCCGGGCAAGCGGCTGGGGCTGATCGGCGGCGTCCATGGCGACGAGATGAGCCCCGTCCGCACGATCCAGCTGGTGATGGATCAGCTCGATCCGGCCGCGATGTCCGGAACGGTGATCGCGGTCTTCGACATCTCCCGCCCCGCTCTTGAGGGCATGGCCCGCCGCTGGCCGAGTTCGGGGAGAGGCATGGATCTGATCGATATCAACCGCGTGTTTCCAGGCAATGAGCAGGCGCCGGAGGCCGCTGTGCGCCATGCGGGCCTCGTTTTCAACCGGCTGCTTCGCCCCAACCTCGATTACGGCATCGACTTCCACACGGCCGCCACCGGGATGGACATGACGACCTTCCACCTCGCCCGGATGGACCTTCCGGAGGTCCGCGCCATGGCCGAACTCTACCCGATCAAACAGATTTTCGACAACAAGGCGGAGCCGGGCCTTCTCGCCAACGCCCTCATCGACGCCGGTATTCCCGCCTTCACGCCAGAAATCGGCCGGCCGCGCGTTTTCGACTACGAAATGATCGATCTGTTCGTCGAGGGCACGATGAACGTGGCCAAGCACCATGGCATTGTGTCCGGAGCCATAGGTCGTACCGGCAAGGACTCCAACATCTTCATCGCCGACGGCATGTTCCCTGTGATCACAACACACGGCGGCTTTGTCGAACTTCTGGTACAGCTCGACGAGACCGTAGAGGCCGGCCAGAAGGTCGCAATCCAGAGAAATACGTTCGGCGAGGTGGTAGCGGAGTATGAGGCGGCACGTGGCGGCAAGGTCGGCGCGCGGCGAACGGACGCAACGGCAGAACCCGGAACACCGATCGTCTTCATCATATTCGACAGCGCAAGCGCCGTCGGTGGCGATGTCGTGGTCGAATAAACCGAGATCACGGCGTCTCGAAATCGGAAGGCAACCGCGATTTTGCGGATCGGAAAGAAGTTCAGCCACCTTGTCCATGATGGTGCATGCGGCTGCTACGGCCCCGCTCTTCGATGATGGCAGGCCGAGAGCGACGAGATCAGGATGCTCATCAGCGTCAGTGCATTGAGGGAAAGGGAGACGATATCAGGTATCAAGCGCCTCCCAACAGACGGCCGGCCGCTTCGGCGGCATCGAGCACGAAACCGTCCGCCCCGCGCGGGCCTACGATCTGCAGGCCAACCGGCAATCCTTCCGCCAATCCGCAGAAAAGGGTGCAAGCCGGCTGCTGGGACAGGTTTATCGGGTAGCTGAACCCGGCCCACTCGGTCCAGCGCGCCATGCCGGAGCCTTCCGGAACCTCCCGGCCCGCCGCAAAGGGCAGGCAGGCGGTGGTCGGCGAAAGGAGAAGATCATAATCGGCAAGCAGCTGGTCCATCGCAGCGCCGAAGCGCGCGCGGGCCTGCTGGGCGGAGATATAGTCCCCCAGGCTGAATCGGCTCCCCTCCGTCGCGGCCTCGATGAAGCCGGGATCGATGTCTTTGCGCGCCTCCGGGGAAATCTGTGAAAGACGGCTTGCCGCTCCCGTCATCCAGTGCGCGTGGAACATTTCGTGCAGGCTGTCTCCCGGCAGCAGAATTGGCTCGACGATCGCGCCGGCCGCCTCGATCTGCCCGGCGGCATCCGAAATCACCCGCTTGATCGCAGGGTCGAGCGTGCCTGCTGGCGGCACCATCCAGAGGCCGATTTTCCGGCCTTTCCAATCGAACGGCCTGGTGTCGAGCGAAGGCATCGTGCCCCATGGCTGGCTCCAATCGCGAAGGCTCCGGCCACCCATCGCGGACAGCATCGCCCTTGCATCCGCGGGGCTGCGCGTCATGGGCCCGATATGGGCGACCGTTCCGAAGACGCTCGGCGGATCCGCGGGCACGCGACCGAAAGTCGGCTTCAGGCCGAAGGTGCCGGTGAAAGCCGCAGGCACCCGGATCGATCCGCCCCCGTCCGTGCCGAGATGGAGAACACCCGCACCCGTGGCGGAGGCAACTGCGGCGCCGCCCGACGACCCTCCAGGCGTGCGCTCGGGATTCCAAGGATTGCGCGTGATACCGAAGGCCGGGCTGTCGGTCACGGCTTTCCAGCCGAATTCCGGCGTCGTGGTCTGGCCGACGAAGACGGCGCCCGCGGCCCGGAGGCCCGCAACCGACGGCGCGTCCTGAAGCATCGGCGCAGCATCCGTCGCCCGGCTCCCGTAGCGGACTGTCCACCCCTCTACATGCACGATGTCCTTGAGCGTCGTGGGAACGCCGTCGATGGCCGACAGCGCCGCCCCCGCCCGCCAGCGGGCCTCGGCGGCGCGCGCGCCTTCCAGCGCACCGGCGCGATCGATGAAGGTGAAGGCGTTAAAGCGTGGCTGAACATCCTGAGCGCGGGCAAGCGCGGCTTCGGCAACCTCGACCGGAGACAGTGCGCCGGATGCGAAGGCCGCCGTCAGGGCGGCGACATCCAGTCGGCAGAGGTCCGGGGCGTCGGAAATTGGCGGGATGGGCTGACGGCTGCTGTTCAACGGTGTCTCTCCTGAAAACCGGTGAAGGCACCATGGCCGAAAAACTGAATTCCATAAAATGCAAAATATGAAGCTACTTGTTACACAGGATAGTTGAATGAACCTGCCCCCTCGTCAGCTTCGCTCCCTTGTGTTTGTCGCCGAGACAGGAACGATCTCGGCGGCGGCGCGTGCCTGCCGTATCGCCCAATTCTCCGTCCTGGCGGCGATGGCCGAGGCAGAGTGCGAGGAGGCTCGCGGCTCTTCGAGCGAGGGCCCTCCGAGGGCGTAACGCTCACACCCACCGGCGAACGCTTCACGACCTCGGCGCGCCGCCGAGACGGAATTTGAGTGCATCTTGGACACACCCGGGATGCCTCCGGTCCTAAAAATCGGTTGTTTCGAGCTCTTCGGCGCCCTCTTCATACCGAAACTGCCGCACCGTTCGTTGGCGTAAGCAATACAAAAGTCCAGCTCGTCGAAGGAGAGCAACCGCAGCTCCTCACATGGCTGGAATTGAACACACTCGATGCGATCGTCGCTGATGACATCGGCCCCCTCGGACGCCGTGCCCCTCGCCCATGTGCCGGCCCATGCCGTGCTTTACGCCGACGATCCGCTGGCCCGCAAGGCATGTCTCCGCCTCGAGGTAGATTGGCTTTCTGATCGACCAGCACCGGCATCGCCCGCGCTTCGTACGTATTTCCCCGCCGTGATCGCACGGCGGGGACTTTCAATCGATGACGTTACGGTAGCCGGCCTTACAGCAGGAAATCCGAGCCGGAGACGCCAGCGATACCGATCAGATCGATCCGGAAATCGGCCGCGCCGTCGCCGCTGAGATCGCCGTAGACGGTTGTGTTGCCGTTTGCCTTGGTCGTCCACAGGGCGCCGGCGGAGGCGTCCGCCGGTTTGGCGCTGGTGAAACTGAAGGCATTGTTGCCCCCGGCGGTGAGATCGGCGTCGATCGAAGAGAGATCGATCTTGTCCAGCCCGCGCTCGAAATCCTTGATCGTGTCCCAGCCCGTGGTCGCGCTGTCGGAAATCGACTTGAACTTGAACGTATCGGCACCAGTGCCGCCCCAGAGGCTGTCGCCGAGTGCGCCGCCAACCAGCGTATCGTTACCCGCATCGCCGTGCAGGGCGTCGATGTCGGCACCGCCGTCGAGCTTGTCGTTTCCGTCGCCACCCCAGAGTATGTCGATGCCGACGCCACCATTGACGAAGTCGTTGCCTGCGCCGCCATAGACTTCGTCATAGCCGTCGTCGCCGTTGAGGATATCACCGCCGGCACCGCCGTCGATGATATCCTTGCCGGTGCCGCCCCAGATGAAATCGACACCGTCCTGGCCGTAGAGGGAATCGTCGCCGTTTTCGCCGTAGATCAGGTCGTCGCCAACGCCGCCGCCGATACCGTCGTTTCCGTCGCCGCCATGCAGCGTGTCATTGCCGCCGATACCGAAAATCGTGTCATTGCCGGCACGACCGTCGATATAGTTGTTGCCATTGCCGCCGGAGAGACTGTTGTCGTAGCGATTGCCATAGCCGCTTTGGTCTCCTTCGCCGCCAAGCGAGAGGTTTTCGATGTAGTCGCCGATCGTGTAGCTCGCCACCTTGGAGATGATTTTGTCGCTACCGCCGCCACCGCTTTCGATTGCCTTGTCCGCAAGGGTGTCGATCACATAGGTGTCGTTGCCCAGGCCACCCCACATCGTATCCGCGCCGGTGCCGCCATCGATGATGTCATTGCCGTCGCCGCCATCGATCCGGTCGGCGTCGCGCCCGCCGTTGAGGTGGTCGTTGCCGGCGCCGCCATAGAGATTGTCTTTACCGTCATCGCCCAGCAGCGTGTCATTGCCGCTGTCGCCGAACAAGCTGTCATGCCCGTCCTTGCCGCTGATGTAGTCATTGCCGGCGGCGCCACGGAAGGTCTCGCTGCGGCCGGCGCCCGTCATGCGGTTCGCCAGTTCGTTGCCCTTCAGTTCGCCGCCACCGTCAGGCGTTTCGAAATCGGCAAGCGTCATCGTGGTTTCCTTGTAGATGTAGTCGTCTACCTCCAGGTTCTCCACATTGGCGTCGAGCTTATAGTCGATGCCGAGCAGCACGCGTACCGTGTCTGTGCCACCATTGGCGTCCTCGTGGATGCGGGTTTTGAAGTCGCCGCCGATGTCGATATAACGGTCATCACCGGCGCCGCCATAGAGATCCATATCGAGGTTGTCGTCGACATCGCCGATATTGAACGTGTCGTTGCCATTGCCGCCATAGGCCTTGCCATAGCCGGCCAGGATGAACTCGTCGTTGCCATCCTCGCCATAGAGCTTGGCGCTGCTGTCGGTATAGTTGATGATGGTATCGTCCCCGCTGCCACCGTAGACGATGCCCTCTCCGGTCGGGAAAAATTGCGCGATCGTGCCGATGCGGATGGTGTCATTGCCGCTACCGCCGTAGATCATGTCGTAGCCGTCTTCGGATTTGATGATATCGTCGCCGATGCCGCCATAGATGTAGTCGTCGCCGTCGCCGGTGATGATCGTGTCGTTGCCGCCTTCACCTTCGATGTAGTAGTTGTCGTCGTCCGGGGCTTCCCACTTGTTGTCGCCCGATCCCAGTTTGATTTGATACTGTCCCATCTGATGTCCACCTTCTGATTGGTTTCGAAAATCCGCATGTCGGTTGCTACCGACTGGATGGGAGCACTATCCTTCGATTTCATTTCAGTTTGAGATCGTTTTACTTTCGGAAATGTTTCAATTGTTTCAACAGCCCGCCCAGATCGCAAGAATCGAAGAAATCCACTGGGTCCTGTTCGTTTGCGCGCATGCCTGTCGAGGCCGGCAGCGCTTTCGGCAGCCTCGCCATTACGGCTCGCGTACCGTCAGCGCACTCAAGAACAGTCGATGACGGTCGTCATGGTATGGCGCACCGTTACTTCCGCGCTCGATTTGACGGGCGCAGATATCCGATGCCCCATTGTCATACCCGAAGCGGAGGTTCACCCTCGATCGCCGGACAGGGATGAGCGTTTCCGCGTTTCTTCGAATCGCGAAAACATTCTATTCCTTCGTTTCTGCGCAACGCATCGTCGGCAGACGGGAGTGGAATGATCGACATACCGAACCAGATCTCGACCGCATGGTTCGCCGCCGCCTCGGTGGCGTTTCTCGTAAAACACTACCTGGCGGATTTTCTCCTGCAGACGGACTGGATGGCCACGGGCAAGGATCGGTCGGAAGGCTGGCTCCTGCCGCTTGCCGCCCATGCCGGCATGCATGGCGCGATGACCGCGGTTCTCTTTCTGGTCGTCGCCCCGCCTCTGGTCTGGCTGGGGCTTGTCGATATGCTGATCCACGGCGCCATCGACCGCCTGAAGAGCGTTTCGACACGCCGCAAGGCTCTGACGCCGCGCCAGACCGCATTCTGGTGGCTGTTCGGTCTAGACCAGACGCTGCATCACCTAACCCATATCGGTCTTGCGATCATTCTCGCCGCCGCCGGGTCCGTCGTCTAAAGAATTTCTGGTGAACTCTCGCTAACCGGAAATGCTTCAGGACAGCGCCTCGCGCAACAAGAGATCGGCAAGCGCAAACTGATCGGCAAACCAGCGATCCGCCGCATGCCACATCAACGGCGTCAGCCTGATGTCGTGGCCGCCCCGCGCATCCGTCTCGACAAGACCCGCATCACGCGCCGCCTCGACGATACGGCGCACATGGGTGCGTGAGACGCCGGTCTGCATCGCCAGCCGCTGATAACCGGTCGTGACAGTCGAACCATCATTTCCCCGCGCACCTCGCAGAAGCAGCAGCATGACCATGTAGCCGCAGTCATGCGCAAGGAACGGCGCGAGCGGAAGATGCCGGCGGATCAGGCGGCTGATATCAGGCAGATGCGCCAGCGTCGCACGCCGCATGCTCCGGTGCAGCGCCGGCTCCGGCGCGCCCTTCCGCCCTTCCATCGGCGACAGACCGAGCGACGAAAGCCCATCGAGAAGAAGCCCGAGAACCTTCGCGTCGCGCGCCAGGAACGCATTGCTCGGCACCAGCAGGCGCACGCGCCGGTCGGAGGCGTGGGGTTGCTGGGAGAGAAAACCATATTTGCGCAGGTAGGAGACCTGTGCCTCGACGCGGTTGCGGCTGGCGACACCGAGCTCCGTCACCTCCCGCTGCAGGCGGCCGAGCGTCAGCCATGTGGAGGATTGCGCGGTATCCTGGCCGGCATGCAGCGCCAGGACGGCAAGATAACAGAGAAAACGTCCCTCCTCGAGGATCAGCCGGTTGAAAAGGTGGTTTCCCTCATAGAGCGCCAGCTTGCCGTCAATCAACCTGTCGCGTGCCTCCGCGAATCCCGGCGCTGTCAGGAATTGGTACGAGGGCACATGAAACGCCACCGAGGCATCGTCGAACGTCACTTGATCCATGCTGCTTCCCCCATCCGGATCAGCGCCCTGCCCGGCGCCGTGGCCCAAAAGACCCAATATTTTCCATGGGGTTCGAGTGCACGCGAACTGTCAATCGTGGCTGTTCGCGCCTGAACCAATATGAGACGTAGCGACAAAAGAATGATACGCAGTGCCAAACCGTTCAAACGCTAGGCCTTGTGAATTTCCAGGAACCTTCGCTCGTCCCGGGACTTAAAGACATGTACGTTTCCCAACAATCGTGAGTCGCAATGAGTCCTGCCGACAAGCTGCCCTCCAATTCCGTAGCCGCACGGGCCGGCGCAGACGTCCGCCATGCAAGCCACCTTTTTGCCGAAACGCTCGACCCGGTGTTTCGGACCACGCTTCTGACACCGGAACGGCTGGACGGTTTTCGCGCGGACCTTTCCACCTTCTTCCTGGGGCCGGCTCTGTTCTTCGCCGCCGACATGGCAGGTACGACCTATACGTTCTCCCGCGATCTGCGCCGGATCGCCCGCACCGGGCTCGACCTCATCCTTGTGCAGGTGACGCTTGACGGCAGCGATATCCGCACCGTCAACGGCGAGATTATGCGTGTCGAGGCCGGCGATATCTCCATGTTCGATCTGTCGCGCCCCATGCAGGCCGAAACCCAGGGCTGCCGAAATCTCACCCTCGTGCTGCCGCGCCATATGCTCTTCAGCAAAGACGTACAGAATGACGCCCTGCACGGTCTCGTTCTGAAACGTTCGACCAGCACAGCCCGGCTGATCGGCAGCCACCTGCGCACGCTCTTCGACGACATTTGCGATATTACCCCTGCCGAAGCGCCGGCAATCGTGACGGCCACGGCAAATCTCGTCACCAATCTCGTCGGCACGCAGCTCAACGATCGCAGCCAGCGGTCTCCGACCGTGCGTGGAGCCGTCATCATGGAAATCCGGCGATACATCGAACAGCACATGGCCCTTCAGGACCTTGGTCCGGATCATCTCTGCAAGATGTTCGGCCTGTCTCGCGCCTCGCTCTACCGGCTTTTCGAGCCGGTCGGCGGCGTTACCGACTATATCCGGACCAGGCGCCTGCGCGCCGCATTCGACATGTTGGCAAACGATAGCAAACGCACCGTCGGCGAAATCGCCTACGCCTCCGGCTTTCCTGATATTTCGACGTTTTCCCGCGCCTTTCGACACCAGTTCGGCATGAGCCCGAGCGAGGTTCGCGAGACGGGCGACCGCGGTCCCCGTACCCTCAACGCCGCCGAGCGGCAGGCCGCCGCGTCGGTCCACGAGTGGTTGCGCATGATCGGCTCTCTGTAGGCATCTTGCCGTTTGACAGCTGGCATCACATCAAACAATATGTGATCACATTTCTTGAATGCACCAGCTGGAGAACGGGATGGAGAGGGCGAACCTGGAGGCGCGCGCCCGCGCGCTCATCGAGGCGGAAGCGGAAGTGTTTCGCGCAAAGCGGCCGCGCTGTGCGGCAGCGCATGACGAGGCGACCTCCGGTTTCTTCGACGGCGTGCCGCAGCACTGGATGCTCGACTGGCCGACACCCTTCCCGCTCGTCGTCGATCAGGCGAGCGGCGTCGAACTCGTCGATCTCGATGGCAACCGCATCGTCGATGTCTGCCTCGGCGATACCGGCGCCATGTTCGGCCATGGGCCGGCGCCCGTGCTTGAGGCGCTGAAGAATGCCGGCACGCGCGGCCTGACCACCATGCTGCCCTCCTCGGATGCGCAGATCGTCGGCCACCTGCTGGTCGAGCGCTTCGGCCTACCGCGCTGGCAGCTGGGAGCGACGGCCAGCGATGCCAACCGTTTCGCCATTCGCGTCGCCCGCGCCGTCACCGGCCGTGCCAAGCTTCTGGTCTTCGACGGCTGCTACCATGGCGCCGTGGATGACACGCTGGTCGATCTCGTCGACGGCAGGACCATTTCGCGCCGCAACCTGCTCGGCCAGGTGCGCGATCTCGGCGAACTCACCGTCTCCATTCCCTTCAATGACGAAGCCGCTCTGGAAAAGGCGCTTGCCACGCACGATATCGCCTGCGTGCTCGCCGAACCGGTCATGACCAATTGCGGCATGATCCCGCCCGCCTCCGGCTTCCACGATGCGCTGCGCCGCCTGACCCGCGCCGCCGGCACGCTGCTGCTGATCGACGAGACGCACACCATTTCCACCGGTCTTGGCGGCTATTCGATGGTGCATGGGCTGGAGCCCGATCTCGTCGTCATGGGCAAGCCGATCGGCGGCGGGGTTCCCGTCAGCGTCTGGGGCATGACCCAGGCGATTTCCGACAGGCTGCATGTCATCCGCCGCGAGCAGAGCGGTCACGGCCATTCCGGCATTGGAACGACGCTCTCCGGCAGCGCGCTTCAGCTCGCCTGCCTGCGCGCCTGCCTCGAACACGTCATGACCGAGGACGCCTATGCCAAGATGCAGGCCAACGCCGATCGCATCGAGACGGGTTTCAGGGCCGCGATTGCGGCTGCCGGTCTCGACTGGACGGTTTCGCGCGTCGGCGCGCGGCTGGAGGTCGTCTTCTCGCCCGTCCCGGTCACGAACGCCGCCGAGGCCCGCGCCGCCGCCTCCGATGTCATCGAAGCCGCGCTGCACCTCTCCATGCTGAACCTCGGCTATCTCCTGACGCCGTTCCACAACATGGTACTTGTCAGCCCCGCCCTTTCGCATGAACAGGCCGACGGTCTCGTCGCCGCCTTCGCGACCGTCATCGGCCGCCTCGCGGAACGGAGGGCCGCAGCGTGAGCCGTGACCTCGCCACCCGCCCGCCACAGGCCGCGGATATTGCCGAAGCGGAAGCCTTCCTTGCAGCACATCCGGAGATTACATCCTTCGATCTCGTGCTGATCGACCTCAACGGCATCGCGCGCGGAAAGATCATCCGCCGGCATGAACTGCTGCCGATCTTCCGTTCCGGCCGCCACCTGCCCGGCTCCATTCTCGGTCTCGACGTGACCGGCGAGGATGTCGAGGAAACCGGCCTCGTCTGGGCGGACGGCGATGCCGACCGCCGCGCCTGGCCGATACCGGGCTCGCTGGTTCCCCTGCCCTGGACGTCGCCTTCGCGCGGCGAAGTCCGCCTCGCGCTCTACGAACTCGACGGCACGCCGATGGCGGCCGATCCGCGCCATGCGCTGGCACGCCAGGTGCAGCTGCTGGAGGCCGATGGTTTCCACCCGGTGCTCGCCTATGAGCTGGAGTTCTACCTGCTCGACCGCGAACGCACCGCCGACGGCAATTTCCAGCCGCTCCGCCTGCCGCTGTCGGGCGAACGGCCGGATGGTATCCAGGTCTATGGCGTCACCGAACTCGACCGGCTGGAACCCTTCATAGACGCAGTCTATCGCGGCGCGGAAGCACAGGGCCTGCCCGTCGAGACGATGATCTCGGAATATGCCCAGGGCCAGTTCGAACTGACCTTGCGCCATGGCAGCGCGTTGCGGGCTGCCGATGACATCGCCATGTTGAAGCGGCTTATCCGGGCGCTCGCCGTGCGTCACGGCATGATGGCATGCTTCATGGCCAAACCCTTTGCCGGCCGCGCCGGCTCGGGCATGCATGTCCATGCCAGCCTTGCTGACAGCGCAGGCAACAACCTCTTCGCAGACCAGGGCGAGGCACTGTCGCCGCTCCTGAAACAGGCCATCGCGGGCCTGCTTGAAACCATGCACGAGTCCATGCTGGTCTTCGCCCCGCATTTCAATTCCTGGCGCCGCTTCTCCGCGCAGAGTTATGCACCGACTACGCCGACCTGGGGTACCAACAACCGCAGCGTCGCCGTGCGCGTCCCCGCCGGCTCGCCCGCCGGCCGCCATCTCGAGCAGCGCGCCGCCGGTATCGATTCCAATCCCTATCTGGTCGGTGCAACCGTGCTGGCCGGCATGCGTAAGGGGCTTATCGCCAAGGCTGACCCCGGCCCGGAAACCACCGCCTATGCCGAGGCCTCGGGCGACGAGCTGCCGCCGGATTGGCGCGGTGCCATTGAGACGGCAACCCGCTCCACCTTCCTCAAGGAAGCACTCGGCGAACGCCTTCATCACGTCTACCTCGCCCTCAAACGCGCCGAATACCGCCGCTTCGCCAGCGAAGTGACCGCGCTGGAACGCGCGCTCTACGGCGAGATCGTCTGACCATGAAAACCTTCTACACCGCCGACCATCATCTGCATCACAGCGGCATGGAGCTCTCCTTCGGCCGCATCGTCGAAACCTTCGAAAAGCCGGTGCGCGCCGAAATCGTGCTGAAGCGCGTGCAGGATGTCGGCCTCGGCCCGGTGCTGGAGCCGGCTTCCTACGACCGCGCCGCCATCGAGCGCATCCACACGCCCGACTATCTCGACTTCCTGGAAAACGTCTTTGCCGAATGGCGGGCGGCAGGACGTGACGGCGAGGTCTGGCCCTATAGCTGGCGCCACCGCTCCATGCCGATGATCGACGCCCCGCCATCCGGCCTCGACGCACGCCTGTCCTACTATTCCTTTGACATGGCGGGCTCGATCACAGAGACGACATGGCGGGCCGCCAAACGGGCCGCCGATACGGCCCTCGCCGGCGCCGACGCCGTGCTCTCCGGCGAACGCGCGGCGTTCTCGCTCTGCCGCCCGCCAGGCCATCATGCCGGCCGCGATTTCTTCGGCGGCTATTGCTATCTCAACAATGCCGCCATCGCCGCCCAGCGCTTCCTCGACAACGGCCACGCCCGGGTCGCGATCTTCGATGTCGACTACCACCACGGCAACGGCACGCAGGAAATCTTTTACGATCGCGACGACGTGCTGCTGGCGAGCCTGCACGGCGACCCGGATTTCGAATTCCCCTTCCATCTCGGCTATGCCCGCGAACGTGGCGCCGGCAAGGGCGAAGGCTACAACCTCAACTACCCGCTGCCGGCAGGCACGCCCTGGAGCGAATGGCAGGCCGCCTTCGAGGACGCCCACGAAAAGATCCGTGTTTACGCCCCGACCGCCCTCGTCATCTCGCTCGGTGTCGACACGTTCAAGGACGATCCGATCTCGCAGTTCAAGCTGGACAGCGAGCATTTCACAACCATCGGCCGCCGTATCGCCGATTTCGGCCTGCCGACGCTCTTCGTCATGGAAGGCGGTTACGCCGTCGATGCCCTCGGCATCAACGCGGTGAACGTACTGCAGGGATACGAGGGCGCCTGACGGTCAGAACGCGTCCGGCCACTCGCGCGCACCATGCTGCATGAAGAGCACTTCGACGCGCGTTTCGAGGACACGATAGGCAACAACATAGGGCGTACCCGGCACAACGAGTTCCCGGGTTCCCTCGATCTCTCCGGTACGGCCGATAAAGGGATTACCGGACAGTAGGCGTTCCGTGCGCCCATGAATATTCGCGACGACTTTGCCGGCAGCAGCGGGATTGCGTTCAGCAATATAGTCGCCGATCGCCTGCAATTCGCGGAGATAGCGGCGGGTCCAGACGACCGGTGTCATCTGCAATCAGCGCGATGCGTATCTGTTGAGGACGGCGGCGATCTCTTCCTCACTGGCGAAGTCGCCTCGATCCGCATCCGCAAGCCCGGCTTCGACACCCTCGATCCATTTTTCCTGCCAGGCGAGCGATCGGCCATGCGTGAGCGCGTCCTCAATGATCTGGCCGCGCGTCAGGGACGACCGCGCGGCAAGGGCATCGATGCGGCGGTCGAGGTCAGCGGATATGTCGTTGTGCTTGTCCATGCCGCATTCTCGCATGAACCGCCCGACCTAGCCAGCCCGCCTCAAACGTCCTTCAGCAGGTTGTTGCGCGACAGGTTCTTCACGTCGCGCTCGCCGCAGAGCGCCATGGTGATGTCGAGCTCCTTGCGGATGATCTCGAGCGTGCGGCGCACGCCGGCTTTGCCGCCGGCACCGAGGCCATAGAGGAAGGGGCGGCCGATGTAGGTGCCCTTGGCACCGTAGCACAGCGCCTTCAACACGTCCTGGCCAGAGCGGATGCCACCGTCGAGATGGACTTCCATCTGGTCGCCGACGGCATCGACGATGCGCGGCAACATGCTGATCGAGGAGGCGGCACCATCAAGCTGGCGGCCTCCGTGGTTGGAGACGATGATCGCGTCCGCGCCGCTGCCGAGCGACATGCGCGCGTCTTCCTCATCAAGGATGCCCTTGAGGATCAGCTTGCCGCCCCAGCGCTCGCGGATCCATTCGATATCCTTCCAGGACAGCTGCGGATCGAACTGTTCCGAGGTCCAGGAGGAGAGCGAGGCAAGGTCGCCGACACCCTTGGCATGGCCGACGATGTTGCCGAAGGTCCGGCGCTTGGTGCCGAGCATGTCGAGGCACCAGAAGGGCCGCGTCGCCATTTGCCAGAGATGTTTCGGCGTGAAGCGCGGCGGGGCGGAGAGGCCGTTGCGCAGGTCCTTGTGGCGCTGGCCGAGGATCTGCAGGTCGAGCGTCAGCACCAGCGCGGAGCAACCGGCGGCCTTCGCCCGGTCGATGAGGTTGAGCACGAAATCCCGATCCTGCATCACATAGAGCTGGAACCAGAAGGGTTTTGACGTGACGGAGCGCACATCCTCGATCGAGCAGATGCTCATCGTCGAGAGCGTGAACGGCACGCCGAATTCTTCGGCCGCCTGCGCGGCCAGCATTTCGCCGTCGGCATGCTGCATGCCCGTAAAGCCGGTCGGCGCAATGGCGACGGGCATCGAAACCTTCTCGCCAATCATCTCGCTGGCGAGCGACCGATTGGTCATGTCGACGAGCACGCGCTGGCGCAGCTTGACCTTGTGGAAGTCCTCTTCATTGGCGCGATAGGTGCCTTCGGTCCAGGCGCCCGAATCCGCGTATTCGAAGAACATTTTCGGCACACGACGACGTGCCTGTTCTTTAAGGTCGGCGATCGTCAGGGCCTGTTCTACGCTCATCTCGTCCTCACAAGTCGCGGCGCTGCCACGACATTCCGTCCATCGGGGATGTGAAATCTTTAAGAGCAGGATGGGGAGGCGGCAAGGGTTCGCACGCACAATCCGTCGTGAATGATCTATTTATCAATAAAATATTTTGCCGATATGCATCAACAAGTGCTCTAAAACGCAAACGCCCTCCCGGCAGGGCCGGAAGGGCGCGGAACGATACTGCGATCGCACTTACTTGGTGGCGTAAAACTTCGCCATGTCGGGCAGGCGCTTGGTGCGGATGCTGGAGGCCTTGCCGGCGGTGCGGAAGGCTTCGAAACGCTCGCGGCAAACGTCCTGCATGCGGGCGGTGGCCGGCTTCAGGTAGGTCCGCGGGTCGAAATTGTCAGGCTTTTCCTTGAAATTCTTGCGGATCGTGCCTGTCATGGCGAGGCGCAGGTCGGTATCGATATTGACCTTGCGCACGCCGAGCGGGATTGCCTTCTGAATTTCTGCGACCGGAACGCCCCAGGTCTGCTTCATCTCGCCGCCATAGGCCGTGAAGAGATCCTGCAGGTCCTGCGGAACCGACGAAGAACCGTGCATGACAAGGTGCGTGTTCGGCAGCTTCTTGTTGATCTTGGCGATCGTCTCGATCGACAGGATGTCGCCGTCCGGCGCGCGGGTGAACTTGTAGGCGCCGTGGCTGGTGCCGATGGCGACGGCGAGTGCGTCGACGCCGGTCTTGGAGACGAAATCGAGCGCCTGGTCGGGATCGGTCAGGAGTTCTTCACGCGTCAGCTTGCCTTCGAAGCCGTGGCCGTCTTCCTTTTCGCCGGCGCCCGTTTCCAGGTTGCCGAGACAGCCAAGCTCACCTTCGACCGACACGCCGGCCGCATGCGCGATCTTCACGACCTCGGCTGTGACATCGACATTGTATTCGTAGCTGGCGATCGACTTTCCGTCGGCGAGCAGCGAGCCGTCCATCATGACGGAGGTGAAGCCGTTGGTGATGGCCGAGATGCAGGTCGAGGGCTGGTCACCGTGGTCGAGATGGAGGCAGACCGGGATGTGCGGGTATTCTTCGGCCGCACCGAGGATGAGGTGACGCAGGAACGCATCGCCCGCATAGGAGCGCGCACCGCGGCTGGCCTGCAGGATCACCGGGGAGTCCGTCGCATCCGCTGCGCGCATCACCGCCTGGACATATTCCAGGTTGTTGACGTTGAAGGCCGGCAGTGCGTAGTCGTTCTCCGCTGCGTGGTCGAGCAATTGCCGCATGGTGATCAATGCCATTCCTGTCCTCCTTTAGGATGCTGATTTCACGGGTTGGCGGCACTATTCACAGAACACTCCGCCATATGCAACAGGCCTCAAAGACCCCAGTGTAAGCCAAATCGATTAAATGGCATAAGCGAAATAAATTTCCCGTGGACAGGGTAAAAATCCGGCCCGCTCGCGCAGGCCGGATCCGGAAAATCCATCCATTTCAAATAAGTAGGACAAATGCCCGGCGATCGGGCATTCGCCGCTGGAAAAGATGTCAGTCGTCTTCGGCCGGTTCCGGCGCCTGGAAGCTGCCGCGTTCACCCGAGATGATCTCACGTTTGCCGACATGGTTTGCGGGGCCGACGAGACCTTCCTTCTCCATGCGCTCGACGAGAGACGCAGCGCGGTTGTAGCCGACGGCAAGACGGCGCTGGATATAGGAGGTCGAGCACTTGCGGTCGCGCAGCACGACCTTGACGGCCTTCTCGTAGAGATCGTCGCCGTCTTCGGCAGCGATATCGCCCTTGTCGAAGACGGCACCACCGGCAGCCGGCTTTTCCTCTTCCTCTTCTTCCTCGTCGGCCGTCACCGTTTCCAGATATTCCGGACGGCCCTGGGCCTTGAGGTGCAAGACGACCTTCTCGACTTCCTCGTCGGAAACGAAGGGGCCGTGGACGCGCGAGATGCGCCCGCCACCGGCCATGTGCAGCATGTCGCCCTGGCCGAGGAGCTGTTCGGCCCCCTGCTCACCGAGGATGGTGCGGCTGTCGATCTTCGACGTCACCTGGAAGGAGATGCGCGTCGGGAAGTTCGCCTTGATCGTGCCGGTGATGACGTCGACCGAGGGACGCTGCGTCGCCATGATCAGGTGGATACCGGCGGCACGGGCCATCTGGGCGAGACGCTGGATCGCGCCTTCGATCTCCTTGCCGGCGACCATCATCAGGTCGGCCATCTCGTCGACGATGACGACGATATAGGGCATGGGCTCAAGCGAGAGTTCCTGCTCCTCGTTGATCGCCTCGCCGGTTCCCTTGTCGAAACCGGTCTGTACGCTGATCGAGATCGTCTCGCCCTTGTCGCGGGCGGCGGCAACACGGGTGTTGTAGCCGTCGATATTGCGCACGCCGAGGCGCGACATCTTGCGATAGCGGTCCTCCATCTCGCGCACGGCCCATTTCAGTGCCATGACGGCCTTCTTCGGGTCGGTGACGACGGGGGTCAGGAGATGCGGGATGCCGTCATAGATCGACAGTTCCAACATCTTGGGATCGACCATGATCAGGCGGCACTCTTCCGGGCGGAAGCGATAAAGCAACGACAGGATCATCGTGTTGATGGCGACCGACTTGCCCGAGCCGGTGGTGCCGGCGACGAGCAGGTGCGGCATCTTCGCGAGTTCCGCGATGACGGGTTCGCCGCCGATGGTCTTGCCGAGGCACAATGGCAGCTTGAAGCCGGTACGGGCAAAATCCTGGCTTTCGATCATCTCGCGGAAATAGACCGTCTCGCGCGTCTGGTTCGGCAGTTCGATGCCGATGACGTTGCGGCCGGGCACGACCGCCACACGGGCCGAAAGAGCCGACATCGAGCGGGCGATATCGTCGGCAAGGCCGATGACGCGGGAGGATTTCACACCCGGCGCTGGCTCGAATTCATAGAGCGTGACGACCGGGCCCGGGCGGACATGGATGATCTCGCCGCGAACGCCGAAATCTTCCAGAACGCTTTCGAGGAGGCCGGCATTCTGCTCAAGCTGTTCCTGTGTCAGAACGAAGCCGACGGTGCGCGGCGGCTCCTGCAACAGGTCGCGCGGCGGATATTCGTAGGTATCGCCGGCCGGCGTCGCCAGGGTAACCTGGAATGGCTTGGCACGGGAGAGAACCGAGGACGGCATTTCACGCACGGGCTCGGCAAGCGCAACCGGGGAAACGGCGGCGGCCGGCGTCGGCTTGAATTCGAAAACCGGCAGGACGACCTCGGCAACGGTTTCGACGACCGGCGACGGAGCGATCGCAGCCGGCTCGACCTTCACTTCGGGCACAATGACGACAGCTTCGGCGATGATGGAGCGGGCCGTTGCCGGACGGCATTCGACGACACGGAAGAGTGATGCGATTGAAGACGGTTCTTCACGTGTCTCGGCGGCCGGCATCGGTGCGGGCGGGACGACGATAGGCGCCGGCGTTGGCAGCGGCATGCGCACAACGGTGGCGACCACAGCAGGTTTTGCCCGGACCTCGACGGCATCTTCGTCGGGAACGAACGTCTCCCAGAATGCATGGTCCGAGAGATTGGCAAAGCCGGCGATGGCGGCGCGGACATCCGCCTTCACGGCGGGGTTTGCTGCGGCAACGGCGGGTGCAGCCAGCCGCGGGGCAATGGGCGCACTCGGCTTGAACACCACGGCGGCATCTGCCGGCGTACCGGTGGTACCGGCGGCAACCACGGCCTGGACGAGCGGCGGGGCGGGTTCGGCCGGAGCGGGCGCAGCCGCAGCGGCCTCTGCCCGCTGCTCTTCTGAGCGGCGGCGGCGATCCTCGAGAGCCTCGCGCAGGCGCTGAAGCAATTCGGCCTGGCTGAGCTGCGGCGTCAGGACGGGCTGGGCGGCCTCAACGGGCTGCTCAGCCGTTTCGGCGACCGACTGGCTCCGTTGTGCTTCTTCGGCAGCAGCTTCCTCGATCTTCGCCGCGACCTTGTCGGGCGTGCGGGTGAAACGCACGTTCGGGGCCATGTAAAAATGGCTCTCCCAGCTGCCGTCGGAAAACTGGCCGGGATCGTAGCTGCGCAGCGCCGGCGAGCGGAACCTCGGATGATAGGCCTCGTCGTTCGCCACCGGCTCATCCGCGGCGTGCCAATCCTCTATTTCCGGCGCAATATCCGGCAAAGCGTTGTTTTCATAGGAGTAGTTCGGCGAGTGCTCGCCGTTCTGCTCTTCGGTTTCGAGGATGGGATAGAAGTTTGTTCTGGAAATACGCATGAACCTGCACACTCGACGATCATTGCCGATAGGGATGCGTAGATGGTTAGGAAATGAAGGTTAACAATGTCTTTGGACCGGACGGAAATCGTGTTCCCATTCCCGTTTCAATCCACCCGTTTCCCATCGCTCTCGAACAGATGCAGCTTGTCCTGCGGCAGGTCGACGCGGATCGTGGGACCGGGTTTCAGCATCCGCCTGTCCTGTGAAAATATTTTCATCGGGATACCGTGGATCGTCACGTGCATGATGATTCCGAAGCCCGTCGGCTCGATGAGATCGACCTTAGCCTCCAGCGCACCGTTGTCGGCGAGAATCACATGCTCCGGACGGATGCCGAGCGTCGCCGCCGAACCTGATTCGACACCATCGCGCTTGCGCACCGGCATCGTCGTGCCATTCGGGAGCCTGAGGTCGGCATGATCGCCCGAAACGAGATACCGCCCCTCGAAGAAGTTCATGCCGGGAGAGCCGATGAAGCCAGCGACGAAGAGATTGGCCGGCCGGTCGTAGAGCTCGAGCGGCGAGCCGACCTGCTGGACGATGCCGCCATGCATGGCGACGATGCGGTCCGCCAGCGTCATCGCCTCGATCTGGTCGTGCGTGACGTAGATGGAGGTCGCGCGGAGATCGCCGTGCAGCTTCTTGATTTCAGCGCGCATCTGCTCGCGCAAGCGCGCATCGAGATTGGACAGCGGCTCGTCGAACAGGAATGCCTTCGGCTGGCGCACGATGGCGCGGCCCATGGCGACGCGCTGGCGCTGGCCGCCGGACAGCGCCTTCGGGCGTCGTTCCAGCAGGGGTTCGAGGCCGAGCTTTGCGGCGGCCCCGCCGACGGCACTGGCGATCTTCTCCTTGGTGGAGCGGCGCAAGCGCAGGCTGTAGCTCATGTTGTCGGCGACGCTCATATGCGGATAGAGCGCGTAGGACTGGAACACCATTGCGATATCGCGGTCTTTCGGCGCGAGGTCGTTGACCCGCTTGCCATCGATGCGGATATCCCCCGACGTCACGTCCTCAAGCCCCGCAATCATGCGCAGCAGGGTGGACTTGCCGCAGCCGGAGGGGCCGACGAGCACGATGAACTCGCCGTCACGGATGGTGAGATCGACGCCGTGCAGGACGGGGAACGCACCGAAACTCTTGCGGATGCTCTGGATATCGATGGAAGCCATGGGAAAACCTTTCAGCCTTTGACCGCACCGGCCGTCAGGCCCTGCACGAGGTAGCGCTGGATGAGCAGGAAGAAGAGGCAGGCCGGGATGAGCGCGAGAATGCCTGCCGCCATCATCTGCCCGAAATCGACCGAGAATTTCGAAACGAAGGTGAGCAGCCCGACGGGGAAGGTCGCCGCATCGTTGCCGGAGATCAGCATCAGCGCGAAGAGCAGTTCGCTCCAGGCGGCGGTGAAGACGAAGCCGAGGGTGGCGGCGATGCCGGGCAGCGTCAGTGGCAGGATGATCTGGCGGAAGGCGACGAACTGTGTCGCCCCGTCGATCATCGCCGCCTCCTCCAGATCCTTCGGAATACCATCGAAGAAGGACTGCATGAGGAAGGTGGCGAAGGGCACGTTGAAGGCGGTGTAGACGATGACGAGGCCGGTCAGACTGTTGGTGAGGCCGAGCGGCGAGAGCATCTTGAAGATCGGCGCCACCAGCATGACCAGTGGGAACATCTGCGTGATCAGCAGCAACGCGACGATCCAGTACTTGGCCCGGAAATTGAAGCGCGACATCGCATAGCCAGCGAGCGAGGCGAGGATGGTCACGGCGACGGCCGTGGAGCCCGCGACGATCAGACTGTTCTTGAAGAAAGTCGGAAAGGCGCTGTGCGCGATGACGAAAGTGTAGTGCTCGAAGGTCGCGCGCGACGGCCACATCCGCACGCCTTCGCTGTAGAGCAAATCGTTCGGCGTCACCGAGACCTTCAGCAGCCAGAACAGCGGGAAGAGCGCCACGACGATATAGGCGAGGATGGCGAGGCGGTGCGCGACGGTGAGGAGGAGCTTGCTGGTTCGCATGGCGTCAACCCTTGTTCAGCAGCGTCTGGCGCAGCACCACGATGAGCATCGAATAGGCAAGCAACAGGACCAGCAGCACCAGCGCGATCGCCGACGCATAGCCGAAATCGAGCCGCTTGAAGGCCTGCGTGAAGATGTAGCTCGCGACGATCTGTGTTCGGTCCGCCGGCCCGCCATTGGTCATGACCACGATGAGGTCGGCGAAGTTGGAGATCCAGACGGTGCGCAAGAGAATGGTGATGGCGATGGTTGGCGCCAGAAACGGCAGCGTGATCGAAAGGAAGCGCTGCACGGGCCCTGCCCCGTCTATGCTGGCGGCCTCATAGAGGTCGCGGGGGATCGCCTGAAGGGCAGCGAGCAGCGTGATCGCGAAGAACGGAATCCCCCACCAGACATTGGCGACGATCGGCCCCCACATGGCGAGATGCGGATCGGAAAGGATATTGTTCGGCGCATCCATGATGCCGAGCGCATACATCCAGTGTGGCAGCGGCCCGATCACCGGATTGAACAGCCACGCCCAGTTGAGGCCCGCGAGGAAGCTCGGCACCGCCCAGGGCAGGAAGACCAGCGCCTGCGCAAGGCCACGGCCGGCAAAGGGCTTATCCAGAAGCAGCGCGAGGATGAGGCCGAAGAAGAATTGCAGAAAGACCGAAGCGCCGGTCCACCAGAGCGTGTTGCGCAATGCACGGAAAAATGCCTGATCCTCGGAGAGCGCGCGAAAATGATCGAGCCCGATAAAGCCGCCGGAAAACGGGTTCAGCAGCTGGATATCGCGGAACGCGTAGGAAATGCCGAGCACCAACGGCACCAGCATGACCGTGACGATGAGGATCAGCGCCGGGGCACTATAGAGATAGGGCTCCGACGCGTCGGCGATCCGCTTCCTGAGCGGCTTGGCGGCTTTCTGATGGGCGACAATGGTCATCGTCTCGCTTCCGTTCCCGGGTTGCGCGGCGTTTCAGAAGATGGCTTCGGGCGGAGCCTCGTTTCTCCGCCCGGAAGTTTCCCGGCCTATTTCTTGGCCAGGAACTTTTGCTGTGCCTTGGTGAGGTAATCGGCCCACTGGTTCGCAAGGTCTTCCGGCGTGATGTCGCCGAGGAGCGCTTCCTGCGAGGTCTTGATGACCAGCGAATCCTTGAAGAAGGCGAATTCTTCGAGATGCGTCGGCATCACGGTCGGCACGGCATCCTTGTCCTCAAGCTCCGCGAACCAGCCTTTGAACTGCTCGCTGGCATAGAAGGGATCCTTCTCCGCCGAGGTGTGCACCGGCAGCGCGCCCGTGCGCTTGTTCCACTCGATATTGCCTTCGGGCCCCTCGAGCGTCTCGATCAGCTTCCAGGAAAGGTCCTTGTTTGCGCTGGAGGCAAACATCGACCAGCCGGCAAAGCCGATCGTCGGGAAGGTCTTGCCGTCCGGGCCCTTCGGCATGGTCATGATGCCGTAGTCTTCCGCCTTCATGCGCTCGGCAATGGCGATGAGCGCATCCGGGTCCTGGTCGAGGAAGGCGCAGGTGCCGGAATAGAAGCCGGCAACGATCTCGTTGAAGCCCCAGTTGACGCTGTCCTTCGGCGCATAGCCATTCTTATATAGGTCGATCACCCAGGTGAGACCCTTGACCCAGCCCTCGCTGTTGAAGGTGGAAGTGCCGTCCTCGTTGAAGAACGTGTTGTCGCCGGCCATGGAGGCACCGAACATCACCCAGCCGTTCAAGCCGCCCGGACCGCCGCGCAGGCAGTAGCCGTATTTTCCTGGCAACGCCGACACCTTCTTGGCGGCTTCAGCGAATTCGTCCATGGTCTTCGGCGGCTCGGAAACACCGGCTTCTGCCAGCAGCTTCTTGTTGTAGAACATGGCCCGCAGATAGAAGCCGTAGGGCAGCATATAGGCCGTATCCTTGATGTCACGGCCGAGCTCCAGCGCGCGCGGCGTCAGGCCCGCCGTGTGCTCCCACTTGGCGAGGTAGGGCTCCAGGCTTTCGAGCATGCCGTTATTGGCATAGAGCGACAGCCAGGTGTCGGGCATTTCGATGACATCCGGCACTTCGCCGGCCGACACCATGGTGGCGAATTTCTGGAACGCCTCGCCCCAGGGCAGCGAGATGATCTCGACCTTGGTGCCGGGGTTGGCGGCCTCGAACTTGCCGACGATGGATTTCAGCGTCTCGGTGCGCTCGGGACTGGTGATCACCTCGACGAGCTTCAGCGTCGTGTCGGCCAACGCGCTCGTCGTCATCAACGCGGTGAGCAGGGCTGCGGTCAAAAGTCTCTTCATGGTCGTTCCCTCTTTTCGTTTGCTTTGGATTTCGACGTCAGGTTTCGGTCGCGGCGGCCATCGCCGCTTCCAGATCACTCCACAGGGCCTCGGTTCCCTCCAGGCCGATATGAAGACGCACGGACCGCGCATCGATGCCGAATGTATGCGCGGAATTGGGTTGGGCCTTCTGCTCCAGCACGACTTCGCCCGGCACGATCAGGCTCTCATGCCCGCCCCAGGAGACGCCGAGCTTGAAGAGCTTGAGGTGATCGGCGAAGGCGCGCACATCGACGCCCTCGCGGAAGATGAAGGAGAACAGGCCGGAGGTGCCGGTGAGGCCCGGCGGCAGGCGGTTGGCGAGCGCGGGATGGCAGACCGTCTCGACGATATCGAGCGCCTGCAGCCGTTTGGCGATCTCCAGCCCCGCCGCCTCATGCGCCTTCATGCGGATCGGCAGGGTGCGCAGGCCGCGGATCAGGAGCCAGGCATCGAAGGGCGAGAGCTTGCCGCCGAGATAGGGATAGGCCTCGGAGCGGATGCGCCCGATCAGTTCCTTCGAGCCGGTCACGATACCCGCAACCACATCGCTATGGCCGCCGAGATATTTCGAGGCCGAATGCAGCACCAGATCGACGCCGAGCGTCAGCGGACGCTGGAAGATCGGGCTCGCCCAGCTGTTGTCGATGACGCTGACGGCGCCATGGCGCCTGGCAATCGCGGCGAGCGCGCCCACGTCATGCGCCTCCATCACCCAGCTCGTCGGACTTTCGAGATAGAGCAGCTTGGCGCCGGGCATGGCCTTCTCCATGGCCTCCTCGTCGCGCCCGTCGATATAGGTCACCTCGATCTTCATGCGCTTCAGATGCGTGCCGAACAGGCGGAAGGCATCCGGGTAGCAATGGCGCACGGCGACGATGCGGTCGCCCGGCTCGACGAAGGAGAGCACGGTGGAAGAAATCGCCGCCATGCCGCTGGCAAAACCCAGTGCATCCTCGCCGCCCTCAAGCTTGGCCAGCATCTCCTCGAAGGCACGCACGGTCGGGTTGAGGCCGCGCGTATAGATCGGGCGAACGATTTCGCCGCGATAGGCCGAGACCATCTCGTCATAGCTGCCGAAGGTGAAGAGCGAGGTCTGTACGATGGGCGGCACCACGGCCTCGAAAGCGTTCGCCTCGTCGTGAGCGACGATGAGCGAGGCAAGGTCAAACGGATCGGCTCCGTTGGTCATTTGGACATTTCCTTGATGTCTTCCTCGACGACTTCGAGGATCTTGAGCGTTTCGATGCGCGCGGTCTCGGGATCCTGCGCGGCTATCGCATTGAAAAGCGTGCGGTGGAACGGGAAGGAGCGGCGGGCAAAGTCCTGCCGGTCGAAGGGCTCTTCCCAGAAGCGCTCGAAGGCGCCGCGCATCTGTTCGAGAAGCTGCTTGAACAACGGGTTGTGCGTGGCGTCGTAGATGGCGAGGTGGAATGCCAGATCCTCGGGACCGGAGGTGCCCTTGGCGATATGCACGCGCTCCATCTCGTTGAGCTTTTCCTCGATGATGACGAGGTCCTCGGCCGTGCGGCGCTTGGCAGCCACCATGTTGGCCTCGCATTCGAGACCGCGGCGGACCTCCAGCGTCTGCAAGAGGATGTCGCGCAGATGCGCCGCATCGAAGGAGAGCGGCATGTGCACGGTCGCCGTGGTGATCGGCTTCAGGAGATAGGTGCCGCTGCCCTTGCGGCTTTCGATGACGCCGAGCGCCTGGAAATGACGGATCGCCTCGCGGATTGTCGAGCGCCCGACCACCAGCGCCGCCATCAGCTCGCGCTCGGCCGGCAGCCGGTCACCAGCCTTGAGGCTGGCCCGGTCGATATAGGACGCCAAAGCCTCCGTCACCTGCCGCGCACGGTCGATGGGCGGCAAAGGCGCGATCTGCGGCCTGCTGCTCGGTTCTGTCGGCATGACGCCGTCCCCTGTTTGATGTCAGCTTCTCAAATTGGTCTGACATCTTAGCATTATGCGGCGACCTGCCGGTGTCAAGGCATTAATCATCCGCAAGCAGACGGATCACCCATGAAAACGCGAAGGGCCGCTCGAGAGAAGGGCCCTTTATCGATAGTTCGGAGGCGAAGTCGGTTCAGTCAGGATGGGGGATCTCAAAACCGAGAGCCCATCTGTCGCCGAAGATGCGATCGTATTGCGGAGGGTCGAACAACTCGAAACCACCGCCAGGATAAAGGGTCAGTTCGCCAAGCTTGATCCAGTCGTCGCAGGCATAGAGGTCGATGCGCAGGAAATCGAAGCCTTTCCCGATCGTTTGCGCAATGCGCATCATCTCGTCGAACCGGGCCGGCTTCGGCACCTCGCCGGGATATGGCGCGAGATAGTCAGGATCCTGAAGAGGCAGGCGTATCCAGTCGGCGGTGTAGCAGCAATCGTAACCCTTGCCGTCGACGCGCAGATTCACCTCGATATGCGAAACCACGCCGTCGAAAGTAAAGAACCGGTAGTCCCACGGCACCCCGCCATCAACGACCAGCATCGCCTCGATCAAAACCTGCGGCTTTACCTGGCTATAGGCCCATTCGCGATTGAACCGCGCGTGATCGAGCGCCAGCCATGCCGGGAGCGGGTTTTCGTCGAGCAGGCGGCGAATGTCTTCCTGGGTGTAGAGGAAGCGCCCCTGTGCACTGGCATGCGTGGGCTTCACGACAGCCGGCAGCGGCACCTGAGACCAGTCCACCGTCGAAAGATCGGTTCCGACCCAATATGTCGGCACCACATAGGCAGGCCCAAGTCGTTCTTCGACGAAGGACTTCACAGCAGCCTTGTCGACCAGTGTGGCATAAATCGGCTTGCGGTCGTATAGTTTGCGCGCCTGAACCTTCTCGCTGAAGGTTTTAGGGTGATCGACGTCGGGCCAGCTACCCTTGATGACCCAATATTTCAGCCTTATGTAATATTTATCCGGCAGCGGTGCGATCACGCGCCAGATCAGATGGTGGAACATCTCTCTGAGCGTTCGCCGCTGATAGCCGGGAACAAGGAACGTTTCCTTGCGAACCGGGCTTTCCATGTTCGCCCCCAATATCTTTATTTTGCCCCCCTCACCAATGCCCGGCTTTATTTAATTCAAAGTTATCTTTTCATGCGAAAAGGGCGGATGACCAGCGTCCTCAGCTCCTCCCTGCTCAACCTGGCGGCAACGATCGTCTCGCTGGTCGCCGGCTTCCTCGTCAGCGTCATCAATGCGCGCGTGCTCGGTCCGGCGGGTTCCGGCCTCGTCGCCTATGCCATGTGGGTCATCGTCTGTGCGGCCGCCGTGGCGGATCGCGGATTTCCGCAATTGGTGCTGCGCTACGTGGCGGCCGCAAGCGACAAGGGCCAGCATGCCTGGGCGCCGCTCGTGCGCCGCGCCTTCGCCGTCTTCCTGCCGGCGGTGGTCGTTACCTTCCTCCTGTTGCTTGCCTATGGCGTCCATCATCATCTGTCAGGAGCGCCGGCCTCCTGGTTGTGGATCGGCGCGAGCCTGCTGTTCCTCGCCTATACGCTCTCGGCCTTTTCCGTCGCCGTCGCCCGCGGACGCGGACGCTTCGGCGAGGTGGCCGCCACCACGGTGGTCGGCAGCCTGCTCCAGGTACCGGTCGTCTTCGCGGGCGCCGCCATCATCGGCCCAGGCGGCGCGCTGCTCGGCATGCTGACCCGCTACCTGCCGCAGGTCTTCTGCCTGTCCGGTCATCTCGACCGCCGCACACCCGCCCCGCCCTCGGCCCTGACACGCGAGATGCAGGCCTATCGGCGCAACATGTGGACCAACGATGCGATCGACATCGTACTCCTCACGCGCATCGAGTTCCTCGTCGTCGGTTTTTTCCTTGGCGAGGCGGATATCGGTTACTTCGCCGCAGCCATTGTCTTCTCCGGTCTGGTCAGCCAGTTGACGCTTCAGCTTTCGCCGGCCTTCCTGGTCGGCCTTGCCGCGCGCGCGGCAACCGAGGACACGGCTCCGCCCCATGCCCTCTATCGCAATTGCCTGCGGTTCGCGGCGCTTTTCGTCATGCCGCTCGGCATCGGCGGAGCCGCAATCATCCCCGCACTCATCCCTGTCGTCTTCGGCGCGGACTTTGCCCCCGCGGTGAATTCCGGCGTGCTCTTCATGCTGGCTTCGGTTCCGGCGGGCCTTGCGGTCGTGCCCTGGGCGTATCTCGCGGCCCGCGAGCAGGGCAACCGGCTGCTTCGGGTGACGCTCGTCTCCGCCGTCCTCGTTTTCGTCCTGCTCCTCGTCGCCGTCCCCGCGGGCGGCCTGCTCGGCGCCGGATGGGCGCGCATCCTCGCCGAGAGCCTGACGTTCGGGCTTCTGCTGATGGCGGTCAGTACCCATGGCGGCCCCACGGCTCCCTGGGGCGCCCTCTCCCGCACATTCGTCGCAGCGAGCGCATGCGGTGGTGGCGCCTATGTCGTGACGGTTCTGCTGCCGGGCCTTTTGGGGCTACCGGTCGCGGTGACGTTGGGAGCGTTGGTCTATGTCGCCGCCGCACGCGTGCTGGGATTGATTGCCCCAGAGGAAGCGGTACGGATCGTCGGGATGGTCGAAGGGCGCCTGCCGGGCGGCCTTCGACCGCTGGCACGCCGTATCGCCGGCCTCATCGCGCCTGCGCCAGGTTCCGGCTGATGCCTCTCAGGCATGCACCGTGGCCAGCGTCTGCCGCGCCACGTCGTCCCAGGTCAGGATGCCGCGACGATAGGAATCGCTATGCGGCCAGGCAAGAGCAGCGTCGATGATCGCCCGCCAGTCGTTCTCTCCATCCAGCGAGTAGGTGATCTCGTTGCCGCGCGATACCGGAATGATGTCGGGCAGAAGGACGGGTAGACGGCAATAGGCATATTGCAGGAGTTTCAGGCTCGATTCGGCAAGATAGACTTCGCTGCTTTTCACGCGATAAGGCGCAAGGCCGATATCGGCATGCCGGATATACCCCGCCAGCGTCTCGAAGGATTGCTCGCCATGCACCCGGATGTTGCCCGGCGCATCGCCGACCCAGCGTATGCCGAACAGATGGAAGGTCACGTCAGGCGCGGCCGCGGCCATTCCGGCGATGGAACGCTGATCGAAGAGCATGTCGCCGACCGCAATCGCGTTGCGACTGCCAACTGGATAGGGTGAGGCCGCCGCACGGTCGAAAACCTCGCCCTCGATGCCCTGCGGCACGAAATGCACCTTGCCGCCGGGTGGCAGCATCTCGCCCAGTCGGCGCGAGGGGACGCAGACGCTGTCGAAAAACCCGATGCCCCGTTCTTCCACCGACCGCAGATAGGGCGCCGCCCCGACACTGCGCAGCAGGTCGCGGCAGAAATAGAGAAGCTTCGCCTGCGGGTTCAGCCGGCGCACGAGATCCAGGAAGACGACAGGCGTGCCGCTTTCGATCACGACGAGATCGGCACCGACAATCTTTTGACGAACGAATTCAGGCAGGTGACGACCGTAGAGGGCAAAGAGCGGCTTCACCAGCGCATTGACGAGCGGCCTGCCCGTGCTGAAGGCGTGCAATGGCGGCAGATAGGCACCGGCAAACAGCCGGGGCTCGACCTCGGCATAACGATTGTCCTGTGCGCAGCGCAACGCTTCAAGGCGCTGCTTCTGCTTGAAGCGGCTCATCCAGCTATGCCCGACGGTGGTGAAGAAGACCTCGCTGCCGGCAGAGGCCCAGCGCCGCGCCACGAAATGGATGCTCGCTTTCCGGAAGCCGTCCAGAAAGACATGCGACGACAGGATGACGATCCTCCTGCCATCAAGCATAGGCGTCCCTCGGATCGACGTCTCGCGATCGACGGAAAATGAGCGACTGTGGTCCATGGGGAAAAAGGTATACGAAACAACCTTAACATTACCGGAATAATGCCTGCGAGTTTTCGCGCGCCCTCGGTCAATCCGCCCTGGTTGCCGCGCCCTCCCGGTTCCCTGCTTCCACCGGCTCTTCAGCCGGAACACCCGGATTTCCTTCAGCTCGGTCCCGGTGCAAGGTCGCACGGGCAAGCAGCATCAGCGTCACCGGCGTCGTTACGGTCACAAAAATACCGATCAAAATCTCGTGAACGACGGGCCTCGTGGACAGAACCGTGAAGAAGATCATCGAGGCCATGACGATGCCGCCCGTGCCCCAGCTCGTGCCGAGCGTCGGCGCGTGGATGCGCTCATAGAACGTCGGCAGACGGACAAAGCCGATCGTACCGATCAGCGTCAGGCCCGCGCCGATGACCAGGAAGAAGGAAACGGCAAGCGCCGCCCAATCCGGCAGGTCGCCTGCATGCTCGATCGTGCTCATTCGATCACCTCGCCGCGCATCAGAAATTTGGCAAGCGCCACGGTGGCAACAAAGCCGAGCATGCCGATGACGAGCGACGCCTCGAAATAGATGACCTTGCCGGTGCGGATACCGAAGACCATCAGCAGCAGCATCGAGTTCACATAGAGCGTGTCGAGCGCAAGGACACGGTCCTGCGCACGGGGGCCCCGCGACATGCGCAACGCGGCAAGCGCCATGGCGGCGACCAGGCACACCTGCGCGAACACCATGGACCAGGAGAGGATCGTCTGGCTCATTCGAAAATCTCCATCAGCAGCGCCTCGTAGCGCCCCTTGATCAGGGTCTGCCATTCCGCCTCGTCGACGAGATCGAGAACGTGGATCAGCACGGTCCGGCTGAGCGAATTGTATTCAAGCCACGCGGTGCCCGGCGTGCTCGTCACCACGACGGCCAGCACCGCGAGCGCCGTCGGGTTCTGCAGGTCGAGCGGCACGGTGATGAAGCCCGACCGGAAACGCCGTCCCCGTCCCGCCACCAGGATCGAGGCGACCGCAATGTTCGAGCGCACGATATCGTAGAGCACAATGGCGACGAGTTTCGGCAACAGATACCATTTCGGCATGCGCGGCTTGACCGGACGCAGCGAGGCCATGCCCCATGAGGCGAAGACCGCGACGATACTGCCGAGAATGAGATGGCCGAGCGTAAAGCCGTTGAGGGCGAGCCACATGAGGAGGAGCGAGGCGCTGAGCAGCGGATAGGGCAGCATGTCAGATCCCTCCCCCGCCATCCGGCCCGCTCGCCTCCGCGACACCGGCACGGCGCGCATTGATCACGGCGTCGATATAGGTGCCGGGCTGCTGCAGGTTGCGTACGGTCTCTTCCATGTAGTGCATCGCCGGGCCGGCCTT
This sequence comes from Shinella curvata, assembly GCF_022899935.1. Taxonomy (GTDB): domain Bacteria; phylum Pseudomonadota; class Alphaproteobacteria; order Rhizobiales; family Rhizobiaceae; genus Shinella; species Shinella curvata. The sequence goes on along the minus strand of NZ_JALJCJ010000004.1, from coordinate 536,020 downwards.
GATGGTCAGCATCAGCGTGAGCGCGATCAGGAGCATGACGGGCGCCATTTCCATGACGAGCACGCGTGGCACCGTTCCTTCCATGGAAGCCCAGAAGGTGCGGATGCCGGCACGCGTCATCGAGATCAAGGCGGCAAGGCCCGACAGGATGAGCAGAGCGACGATCCACCAGACGGAGGCGGGGATCGGCTGGTCGGCCACCGCTTCGGTCCCGATCATGCCCGTCAGCATGGCGAATTTCGCGACGAAGCCGGAGAGCGGCGGCAGGCCGGACAAGAGAATGCCGCAGGCGGCAAAGCAGGTGCCAAGCACCGCGATCGTTCCCGGCATGGTCACACCGATCTCGACCTCCTGCTCCTCCTCGTCCGCGTCGCCATAGGCTTCCATGGTGACGGCGAGAACCGAGGCGCCGGCATCCTGACCGCGCTCGACGAGCTCGATCAGCATGAAGAAGGCCCCGATCGTCAACGTGGAACTGACCATGTAGAAAAGCGCGCCGGCGGTGACCTCCCCGTTGCTGAGGCCGAGAACGGCGAGCAACGTACCGGACGACACGAGCACGCTGTAACTCGCCAGACGCCCGAGCGCCTGGGACGCGAGCACGCCGATCGTACCAAAGGCGATTGTAGCCATGCCGCCATAGAGCAGGACATTGAGCCCGAGGCCGGCGGAATCGCCCTGTCCGAAGACGAGGAGCGACAGACGCAGGATGACGTAGATGCCAACCTTGCTCATGATGGCGAAGATGCCGGCGACGGGCGCTACCGCCGCGCTATAGGCGCCAGGCAGCCAGAAATTCAGCGGCCACATGCCGGCTTTGATGAGGAAGACGACGCCGAGAATGGCAGCACCCGCCTCCAGCAGCATGCGCCGCTCGCCCTCGATCTCGCCGATGCGCACGGCAAGGTCGGCCATATTGAGCGTGCCTGCGGAACCGTAGATCGCGCTGACGCCGATCAGGAAGCACAGCGCGGCGGCGAGATTGACGGCGATGTAGTGCAATCCCGCCTTGACGCGCATGGGGCCGGAGCCGTGCATCAGGAGCCCGTAGGACGCGGCGAGCATCACCTCGAAGAAGACGAAAAGATTGAAAAGGTCCCCCGTCAGGAAGGCCCCGTTCAACCCCATCAGCAGGAATTGGAACAGCGAATGGAAATGCGCGCCGGCGGCGTGCCAGCGGGCCAGCGCGAAGACCAGCGCGGGAATGGCGAGGATAGAGGCGAGCACCAGCATCAGCGCCGAGAGCCGGTCGACAACCAGCACGATGCCAAAGGGGGCCGGCCAGTTGCCCAGCAGATAGACGCCTTCGAAATCGCCGCCATTGGCAAGCCGGAACAGGTTGATCGCGACAGCCGCCAGCGCCAGCGACGAGACGACGCTGATCATGGCTTTGACGACGCGCTGACGCTCGTCGAAGAACAGGAGAAGCGCGCCTGCGACCAGCGGAATGACGATCGGCGCGATGATGAGATGTTGCTGCCAGCCGCTCATTTCGGTTGCTCCCGGCCATCGACATGGTCCGTGCCGGTCAGCCCGCGAGCGGCGAGCAGCACCACGAGGAAGAGTGCCGTCGTCGCAAATCCGATGACGATTGCGGTCAAGACCAGCGCCTGCGGCACGGGGTCCGTCAGGGTCGAGACATCAACGCCTTCACCCAGCAATGGGGCGGCATTGGACTTCACGCCACCAACCCCGAAGATGAAGAGATTGACGGCATAGGAGAGCAGCGACAGGCCGATGATGACCTGATAGGTGCGCGGGCGCAGGATGAGCCAGACGCCCGAGCCGGTCATGATGCCGATACCGATTGCAAGAACAAGTTCCATCAGGCTTCCTCCGCCTTGGGGGCGTCGAGACTGCGAACCCGATGCATGCGTACGGACTGGTGGGCAAGCGCGATGAGGATCAGCACCGTCGCGCCGACGACGAGCGAGAAGACACCCAGATCGAAGAGCAGCGCGCTCGCTGCCGGTACCTTACCGATGAACGGCACCTCTATGTATTGCGAATGGGTGGTCAGGAACGGATAGCCCAACAGCCAGGCTCCCATGCCCGTCGCCGCCGACATCAGCAGGCCGAAACCCATCCAGCGCAGGGGCAGGATGCGCAGGCGATCCTCCGCCCAGCGCACGCCGCCCGCCAGATATTGCAGCAGGAAGGCGATCGCCATTGTGATGCCAGCGGCAAAACCGCCACCCGGCAGATCGTGGCCACGCATGATGAGATAGACCGAGAAGGTTACGATTACGGGGAACATCCACTGCATGATGACCGAGGGCACGAGCAGATAGTCGCGGACCGTATCGCCGGCCGAGCGCTCGGGGCGCTCCGCGTCATACGCGTTCTGGATGCGTTGTTGTTCCGGCTTTTCGATACTGTCCGGCGCCGGACGGAAGCGGCGCAACAGCGCGAAGACCGTCAGCGCCACGATGGCCAGCACCGCGATCTCGCCCATCGTGTCGAAGCCGCGGAAATCGACGAGGATGACGTTGACGACGTTGCGCCCGCCACCTTCGGTGTAGGCCTTGTCGAGGAAGTAGCTCGCAATCGCATCCGGCACCGGCTGCGTCATGATGGCATAGGAGAACAGGAACATGCCGAAGCCGCAGGAAATCGCGAGCAGGAAATCGCGGAAACGGCGGCTTCGCGCGGCAAACGAGACGGAATTGTCGACCTTTTCCGAGCGCTTCGGCAGCCAGCGCAGGCCGAGCAACAGGAGAACCGTCGTTACGATTTCCACGACGAGCTGCGTGATGGCCAGATCGGGCGCCGAGAGCCAGACGAAGGTGATGCAGGTGGTGATGCCAGCGCCGCCGAGCAGCACCAGGGCTGCGAGCCGGTGGTACTTTGCCTGATAGGCCGCCCCGAGAGCGCAAAAAGCACCGATGCACCAGACGGCGGCGAAGATCGGATCGACATCCCCGAAGGACAAAGGCTTCGGAGAAAACCCCGCGAGATAAAGCGACACTGCGCCGGCCAGGAAGCCCGCGGCCGCGATGAGGCGAAGCTGCGGCTGAAGATGGCGCGTCCCGAGATTGCTTTCCAGCCAGCGCGCCCATTTCCAGGAAACGGTGACGAGGACACGTTCGAAGATGCGCTGGCCGGCAAGGTGCCGGAAAAGCGGCGGCCCGTCGTCGCATTTGGCGAGATAGTCCTTCATCACGAAGTATAGCGCCGCGCCGCCGACCAGCGCGATCAGGCTCATGATCAGCGGCGTGTTGATGCCATGCCAGACGGCAAGGCTGTATTCCGGAGTGCGGTCTCCGAGAACGGAGATGACCGCCGAGTGCAGGAACGGACCGATCGACAGGCTCGGAATGATGCCGACGACCAGGCAGGCGAGCACGAGGAACTCGATGGGGAAACGCATCCAGTGCGGCGGCTCGTGCGGCTTCGGTTTCGGCAGATCCGTAGGTTCGGGGCCGAAAAACACCATATGGATGAAGCGCAGAGAATAGGCGACGGAGAAGGCGCCGGCGAGCGTCGCAACGTAGGGCAGGATGCGGTCGAGCACGGAATCGGCATGCGTTTCCACAGCTTCGGCGAAGAACATTTCCTTGGAAATGAAGCCGTTGAGCAACGGCACGCCGGCCATGGCCGCACTCGCCACCATGGCAAGCGTGCCCGTTATCGGCAGGTATTTGAGCAGCCCGCTCAATCGTCGCATGTCGCGTGTGCCGGTCTCGTGGTCGATGATGCCGGCGGCCATGAAGAGCGAAGCCTTGAAGGTGGCGTGGTTCATCATGTGAAAGATCGCAGCGACCGCAGCGACGGGACTGCCAAGGCTGAGCAGCGTGGTGATGAGGCCGAGATGGCTGATCGTCGAGTAGGCGAGCAGGCCTTTCAGGTCCTGCTGGAACATGGCGAAGTAGGCGCCGAGAAGCAGGGTACTGATACCAGCGATGCCGACCAGCATGAACCACTCATAGGTGCCCGACAGCGCCGGCCAGAACCGCACCAGCAGAAAGACGCCCGCCTTCACCATGGTGGCGGAATGCAGATAGGCCGAAACCGGCGTCGGCGCGGCCATGGCGTTCGGCAGCCAGAAATGGAATGGCACCTGCGCGCTCTTGGTCAGCGCGCCGATGAGGATGAGCACGAGCGCCGTGAGATAGAGCGGATGTGCCTTGATCAGGTCGCCGGAGGCGAGCACGACATCGAGATCGTAGCTGCCGACGATATGGCCGAGCACGAGCAGACCGGCCAGCAGGCAGAAACCGCCGATACCGGTGATCGTCAGCGCCATGCGCGCGCCGTCGCGGGCCGCGGCATTGTGATGCCAGTAGCTGATCAGCAGAAAGGAGAAGATGCTGGTCAGCTCCCAGAAGACGGAGAGCAGGATGATGTTGCCCGACAGCACGATACCGAGCATCGAGCCCATGAAGGCAAGCAGGAACGAGAAGAAGCGCGGTACCGGATCCTCTTCCGACATGTAGTAGCGAGCATAGAGCACGACAAGGCAACCGATGCCGGTGATGAGCATGGCGAAAAGCCAGGCAAATCCATCCATGCGCAGCGTGACATTCAGGCCGAGTTGCGGCAGCCATTCGAGATCGAGCCGAACCTTGCCGCCTTCGCGCACGGCGGGATAGAGCGCAGCCGTCAGCAGGAGTGCGGCAAACGAGACGACGCCCGACATGCGCGCAGCAAGAATGCGGGAATCCGTCCGCAAGAGAATGGTCGCGGCAAGGCTTCCCGCGAAGGGGAGGCAAACCAGCAGGACCAGAATCAATTCGCCAGTCATCGGTTGGTCGGTCGCTTTCGAACGTCAGAGCTTCTCTGGAGTGCCGGAGCGACACCCATCGGAAAGGCAGCGCGATCGATGTCGGTGATCGATGCGGCCGTCAGGTGAAAACCATCGGAGGCGCGCGCGCCCTATGCGTTTCGACGCCTCCCTTGCCGGCCGCATCTGGCGGAACCATGGCAACGGAAACCCGCTCCACCGCCTTCAAACGAAAGCCGAAACTCTCCGGCAGGCAGGCAGGATCGACGCCCACGCTCGCCGGAGAGGCGATCTTTCCGGCACTGGTACGCTTGCGGCAGTCCCGCTCGTCGATGGAAGCCTGTCCCGTCGGCTTCTGCGTGCCGTAACGAAGCACTTTTGCAGCAGCGCTGGCGGCAGACGGTGACGGCGCCGTGTTTATCAACAGAAGAAGACAGGTCAACGCTGTGCAAAGAAGGCCAAAAGCCCGACGAACCGGTCGATGCTGTTGCTTCGTTGCTGCCAAACGCCCTGCCTCTCGATGCCGTTGCCCAGTTTGAAGATTCTCTCATTCGGACAATACGTTGGCCGGATCGGCGCTGTCCACCCGCGCGGGAAAAGTTTTGCAAAATTTCGCCGATTTATCGCACATCCCGTAAAGATTCGCTTCGACCGGCCACGGCGAGAGAAAGGATGTCGCGGTCGCGCGCCTTGAAGCACCCCGTCTTTGGGCGCATTCTACCTGCGCGAATCGCTTGAAGCAGACCTGCTCCAGAGAGGCCGTGGCCCGGAGCAAAGGTGCGTCGAATATCTGGACCTGCCGGTCATCCCGGCCGTCCAGCGAGTTCCGTTTTCCGGTTCTGCCGGCACAGCCCGCGGCACCGGCACGGCGTCAGTTCACTCTCAAACGGGGATATACGATGACGGATGCACGCAAGGAATGGATCAGCAAACGGGCCTACTCGATCTGGGAAGAAGCGGGCCGGCCCCATGGCCATGACAATGCCCATTGGGAGCAGGCCGTGCGCGAGCGCGACGAACTCGAGCGCGTGGCCCTGAAACCGGATGCCGCCACCGCCAAGGTGAGCAAGAAGCCGCTGATCGAGATTTCCAAGACCAAGGACGCCGAGGCCGCGAAGCCGAAGAAGAAAGCCGCCGGCGCTGAAAAGCCGGCCGCTGCCGCCAAGGCCATCGCGAAAGTGAAATCCGCCAAGGCGGCGAACAGCAAGCCGATCTGATCAGAGCGCCGCCAGGATCCTGTTGGCGATCGCCCCATCATAGGCGTCGCGCTGGGCGACCTTGCTTTCCAGCGCGACGATGATGTTTTCGGAAAAATCCACGCCATAGAGGTCGAGCATCACGCTCAGCCCGCCGGGCGTGAAGACGTTGATTTCCAGGATCTTGTCGCCGACAATGTCGAGGCCGACGAGAAACATGCCGTCCTCCACCAGCTTGGGCCGCACCATCTCGGCGATCGCCAGAATTTCCGGCGTGATCTCCACCTTCACGGCCGTGCCCGCAGCGTGAATGTTGGAACGGACCTCGCCTTTCGCCGGCACGCGGCGGATCGCGGCATAGGTGCCATCTTTCTCCAACGGACGGCCGTTCATCAGGAAGAGGCGGATATCGCCCTCGGTCGCAGCCGCCAGGTAATTCTGGGCGATCAGGTAGCCCTCGCCGCTGACGGCCTCGAAAATCTGGTTCAGATTGGCTTCCCCTGTCGAACCGATCTTGAAGACGTTCCGGCCGCCGGACCCCTGCAGCGGCTTCATGATCACCCCCTCCTTGTGCAGATCGATGAAGCCGCGGATTTCATCGATGCTCTTGGAAATCAGCGTCCGCGGCCGCACGGCCTGCGGGAAACCCTGAAAATAGAGCTTGTTCTGGGCGAGCGACAGGCCGTCGGGATCGTTGACGACGAGTGTGCCGCGCGCAGCGGCCAACCGCCCGAACATTGCTCCGACATGGGCCGCCCACGGTCGGCCGTCGGCGTCGAGCGAAGGGTCGTTGCGCAGGAACAAAACGTCGACCTCGCCGATGTCCATGGTCTCGACCGTCGCCTCGTCGCCCTGGAGGGCGGCGTGAAAACTTTCCGCTTTCTTGTAGCGCTTGCCGGGCAGCACGCGGCCGCGCACCGAAAGACTGTCATCCGCCCTGAGCACGAAGTCGCCCGGCGTCAGATAGCAGATGTCATGCCCTCGCGAGAGCGCGGCCATGGCAAGTGAGGTGGTGGTGAAGGTGGGAGTCTCGTCTTCGATCGAATTGACGAAAAAGGCGATACGCATGGTTGCTCTCCTCAAGCTTCGAGCATGGCAAGGGGGGTGAGGCCGTCGCGGGCGCGCTCCAGCCTTGCGCGCCCGCGTTCGGTTTCAAGACAAAGGGGCCGCAGGACCGGCGCCTTCAGAAGGCCACGCGCACCGAGCTCTTCCATCACGGTGAAATCGGCCGCGGAAATCTTGCCCATCCAGAATGGATCGAGCGCCCCCCCGCCCTTGAAATGGCTGAGCAGAGACAGGAGCCCGCGCAGATAGATTGCGTCCTTCGCAAGCCCTCCTCCTCGGAAGACGCGCAGCAGCAGGCCGAAGGCGGTTTCCGCGTCAAAACCGTAGCGATCCGTCAGATGCCGGAAGCTTTCGACGAAGGAGGCACCCGACAGCATGAGATCACAGCCGATGACGCGCGCGGCCAGCAGCCGCAGCCGCTCCGGCGTGAAACCGCCGGCCAGGAACTCGGCGAAGACCGCCAGCCCCTCCTGCATGCCCTCGTAACCTGCAAGGCCCGTGCGAAAGACACGCAGCCCCTGCGCCGAGCCGTTGAAGTAGGTCAGAAGATGCACGCCGACCTCGTGACTGAGCAGAGCATCGACGCGCTGGCGCATCATGCGTGTGCGGCGGGAGATGAGCAGCCGCGGCCCGGAGACGAGCAGGCCGGGCGGCACGTCGTCGCGAAGTTCGATCGATGCATCGAAGCCTTCATGGCGCCGCTGATAATCCGCCATCATCGACCGGGCACGGTGCTCGACAAAAAAGCAGTCAACGACGTCGTCATCGGACGCGAGCGCGGATATGCGGCTTGCCTCTCCCGTACCATCGAGAACCTCTCGCGCGGCCTTCAGCAGCGACGGTTCGACCGGACCGTAGAGCGCACGGCCGAACTCGACGAAACGGGCTTTTTCCCGATGACCGATGAGGGTGAGCTGGAGGTCGAGCTCCTGCTGCTTTTCACGATAGATCTGGTGCAGGACGGGGTCTTCGAGATGATCGAGCGAAATCGAATAAAGGCGGCGCTTTTCCCGCTCCACCAGAAGGCTCAACGGCCGGTAGAGAAAGCGCGGAGGCTTGTCGTGATGATTTGCCTTGAACTCTTTCCACGCAGCGTTCGCATTGATCGGCGTCACACAGAGCAGGAAATCGAAACTGGAAGCGACATCGTCCATGCCGCGATCCGCCCGCTCCACCGCATCGACAAAAGCCTTGCGGCCGAAGGCGCGGTAGGTGACGGGCTTGGGAAAACCGTCCGCATCGAGAAAGGCGGCGACGGCCTGCAGACCCGCATCGAGGAAATTGCCGACGAGGCGTTCGCGCAAATCCGGATAGGTCGCATCCGACCCGGTGACGCGGTAGATCGGGGCAAACCGCAGGGTGAGGAGCGGCAGCCGCAATTTCAGAAGCTCCGGCCGCGCGCAAGGATCTTCCTGCGCCTCGCAAAGATCGACATGCGGCGTGCGGAATCGCGCCTCGAAAGCCTTTACCGCCGCACCGAAGGCTTTTACCGCCCGGTTAGCCGCAAGGCCGCGTGTCGCCGAAAGGGTCACCTCGAACGGCTGGAGAAAGGGAGCGTCATCGGAGAGCAACCGGTCGCGCTCCAGCTCGTCGATATCGACAAGCACGAACGTGCCAAATGCCTTGCGCAGGATACCGGCAATCGGCCCGAGCAGCGCGACGGCATCGTCGATCTCTGCTGTCACCAGATGGGAGGCATTGGCGCTTGCCACCTCGCGCGCCACCACATGCTTCTCGGGATCACCGACATGCAGGAAGAGAAAGGGCTGCGGACGGTCGATGTGCAAGCGTCCGCCCTCGAATTCGCGGCGCACCGGCTTGCCAGCCTCCAGCGCCGCGATCACATCCTCGACGAGGCTCTTTTCCTTCTTTGCGCGCGGCCTGCGCGCCGCCCTGGTTAGGCTCATGCAACCTCCCGCAGCGCACTTTCGAGCACCGGCACCGAGGCGGCGATCAGCGAACGAAGTGCAGAAATCGCCTGCCAGTCCGGCACGCCGGTCCATTCGTCCATAAAGATCTTCTTGAACTCGATGGCGATAGCACAGCCGCTTTCCGGGAACCGCTCATGGATGAAGCGGGTCTGCTCGCCGCGTCCCTGGAAGGCGACATTCTCGCGCACGTCCAACCGACGCCCAAGGAAATCATAGTCCGCGCAGAAATCCATGAACGTATCGACGACGGGCGCCCAGCGGGTGCGGTCCATGGATATCGTGCCGATATTGATATCGGGCGCTTCGACCGCCTGCGTCGGCGCACCCGAAGCTCCGCCACGACGGTGGTTGTAGCTGTGGATGTCGAGCACGACGAAGGCGCCGTACTGCGCTTCCACATCGCGCAGATAACTCTCCAGCATGCTGTAGTAAGCATCGTGCAATGCAAGGCTCTCGGCCAGTTCGGTGGCGGAGAGCGGTTCACGCCAGACATTCAGGCCCCAGGCCTGCTCCGGCCGCTGATAGACGGCGGCATCTCGCGCACGATTGAGATCGATCTCGAAACGAGAGCGCTGGAAGACGATGCGGTTGGCAAGGTCATGGATGGTTTCGGCCGTGAAGGGGTCCTCCTCGCGCAGTCGCGCGTCGCCGTCGAGCGCCATCCGCGAGGCAAGCGCTCCCCTGACGGCGTGACCGTTGTGGATAGCAGTGCCGACGATGCGCGATGGCCCGCGCGAGGTCATCCACCACACATGGTCGCCGGTAAATTCGCTGTCATCCAACATGCGTCATCACACTCCAGTCCCAGGTCCACCAGGAATGCCCGACAATCATCTTCGTTCCACCGCCGCGGCACCTTGGCCCCTTGGACAGGAACGCAAAGCACTCTATCTGAACGCTCGACGCGATTTTCGGCGAGGAACCCTGTGCGCACGATCTATTTGCTGGCCGGCCTGCTGATGACGGCGCTCGGCATCGTCGGTGCGTTCCTGCCGCTCCTGCCGACGACGCCGTTCCTGCTCCTCGCGGTGTGGTGCTTTTCGCGTTCCTCGCCCCGGCTGGAACAATGGCTGATCACGCACAAGACGCTCGGCCCCCCATTGACGAACTGGCAGCGCGAGGGCGCGATCTCCGGCCGCACCAAGGTCGTCGCCGTCAGCCTGATCGTCGCGAGCTACGCCTTCTTCGTCTACCGCACCCAGCCTTCGGTCCTGCTGGCGGTCGTCGTCGGCCTCGTGCTGTCCTGCAGTGCCCTTTTCATTCTCACCCGCCCGCTGCCAAAAGGAAAATGAGACGATGCCGGACAAAAGCAAGCCGCCCGTCATCGTCTGGTTCCGCCGTGACCTGCGCACGGATGATAACGCAGCCCTTTCCGCAGCCGCCGACAGCGGCCAGCCCGTTGTGACGCTCTACATCCGCGAAGCGGCCGACGGAACCGGCCCGCTCGGCGCGGCGCAGGACTGGTGGCTGCACCATTCGCTGACAACGCTCGGCACGTCGCTCAGGGCGCTCGGCACGCCGTTGATCCTGCGCAGCGGCGATGCGGGCAAGGTTCTGGACGACCTGATCGAAGAAACCGGCGCCGAAACGGTCTACTGGAACCGCCGGCACGACCCCGCCGGCATCGAAATCGATACGGACATCAAGGCCTCCCTGAAGGGACGAGGTCTCGCGGCGAAGAGTTTTGCGGGCGAGCTGCTGCACGACCCGACCCGCCTTCTGACCGGGGAGAAGAAACCCTACCGCGTCTACACACCCTTCTGGCGCGCCTTCGAGCGGGATGGTGAGCCGCATGAGCCGATCGATGCACCGGAAAAACTCGTCGCCTTGCATCCCGCGCCGAAATCCGAAGCGCTCGACGACTGGAACCTTCTGCCGAGCAAACCGGACTGGGCGACCACGTTCAGCGACATCTGGACGCCGGGCGAAGACGCGGCACGGGAGCGCCTCGAAACCTTCGTCGACGGCGCCATTAATGGTTATCAGGCCAAACGCGACCATCCCTCCATCGACGCCACCTCCATGCTGTCGCCGCATCTGGCCATGGGCGAAATCTCCCCGGCGCGGGTCTGGCATGCAACGCGCGGCCTGAAGGCGCCGACGGACGACGTGATCCATTTCCGCAAGGAGCTGGTCTGGCGGGAATTCTGCCACCACCTGCACTTCCATTTTCCGGCTCTGGCGGAGAAGAACTGGAACGACCGCTTCGATGCCTTTCCCTGGGAAGGCAGCACAAAGGAATTCAAGGCCTGGACGCGTGGCAAAACCGGCTATCCCATCGTCGACGCCGGCATGCGGCAGCTCTGGCAGCACGGTTTCATGCACAATCGCGTGCGCATGATCACCGCCTCCTTCCTCATCAAACATCTCATGATCGACTGGCGACGTGGCGAACAATGGTTTCGCGATACGCTCGTCGATGCGGATGCAGCGTCGAACGCGGCGAACTGGCAGTGGGTCGCCGGCTCCGGCGCCGATGCCTCCCCCTTCTTCCGCATCTTCAACCCGATCCTGCAGGGCGAGAAATTCGATCCTGACGGCACCTATGTGCGCCGCTTCGTGCCGGAACTCGAAAAGCTGGATGCTGCCTTCATCCACAAGCCCTTCGACGCCCCCGAAAGCGTGCTGAAGAAGGCGGGCGTGGTGCTGGGCAAAACCTATCCGAGGCCGCTCGTCGACCATGCCAAGGCCCGCGAACGGGCGCTCGGTGCCTACAAGACGTTGAAGGACGGCTAGTTGCCGCGCGACAGTCTCGAGACAAGCAGCGAGACGAATGCTTCGCCAGCGTCCTCCAGCGCACCGCTGTTGTCTATGACAACGGTATCGGCGGCGATCACGATTTCCGGCACTGTGCGGTCGAGGCGTTTGGCGATGGCCTCGGCGCTTTCCCGGCCGCGTGCGGCAAGGCGAGCCGCGAGGATTTCCGGGCGCGCGGTGATCAGCACGACCACGAGCTTCGCATAGGCTTCAGCAAAAGCCGGCAGCGCGGAGCGGCTGCCATTGGCAATCAGCGTCACGCCGTCAGCAAGATCATCGAGCGTTTCGCGCGGAATGCCGTAGGAAAGACCATGGGCATCCCAGGAGACCGCAAACCCGCCCGCGGCCTCGCGGCGGCGGAATCCATCTGCATCGATCGCCTGATGCGCCTCCCCGCCGGCATCCGCCGGGCGGGTGACGATACGGCGCACGAATTTCACCCGCACCTCATCGTCGAACTGTCGGGCAGCATAGGACATGACGCTGTCCTTGCCCGCCCCGCTTGGACCGACCACCACCACCATCGTGCCGGCCGCAACCGGCAAGGATGGTGTGACAACGATATCGCCGGCCTTGCTCATGCCACCCGCTTGCCTTGCCGCCAGACCGAGCGCACGACCGGCACGCCCTCAGGGCGACGCACGCGCACGATATCGGCGCGAAGCCCCCTGGCGATGGCGCCGCGATCATCGAGACCGACGGTACGGGCAGGCGTGGTCGAGACCATGGCGATCGCCTTGGAAAGGTTCATGCCCTCGTCGGCAAGGATGAAGGGCGCATGCATCAGACTGAAGGGCACGTAGTCTGACGAAAGCACGTCGAGAACGCCCATCCCGGCGAGATCGCGCGCGGCGATATTGCCGGAGTGGGACTTGCCGCGCACGATGTTCGGCGCGCCCATCAGGACACTCATGCCGGCACCGTGCGAGGCCTTGGCGGCTTCGACGCTCGTCGGGAACTCGGCAAGACGGATGCCGTAGCCGATGGCTTCCTCGACATGCTCGAGCGTCGCATCATCGTGGCTGGCGACCGAGATGTTTCGGGCCGCGCAGGAGGCGGCGATGGCGTCGCGGTGCGGCTTGGCATAGCGGGCGGAGAGATCCTGCTGACGTTTGCAGAACTCGGCGAACTCGGCATCCGAAAGGCCACGCTTCTTCTGATAGTAGAGCACATACTGCTCCATCGTCTGGAACTGTCGCTGGCCGGGCGCATGGTCCATAAGCGAGACGAGACGCACCAGCGCATCGTCCTCGAACTCCTCATAGTGATCCAGCACATTGTCGGTCGAGACCTCGCAACGCAGGTGGATGAGGTGCTCGGCGCGCAGGCGATCCTCGTTCTGGGCTTGTGCGATGGCGTCGGCCATACCCCGCATCTCCCCCTTCTCGAAGCCGCCATCGGCATCCGAGCCCATGCGCAGGCAGTCGAAGACCGTGGTGATGCCCGAGGTCACGACCTGCGCATCATGCGCCTGGATCGCCGCCGTCAGGCCCCAGCGCACGCCGGGACGCGGCGAGTAGTGCGCTTCGAGGTGGTCGGTATGCAGCTCGACGAGGCCGGGGATCAGGAAGTCGCCTTCCATATCCTCGCCGGCCGCCGACGAACCTTCGGAAATATCGGCGATGAGACCATCGCGCAGCACCAGCGTGCCGTCGAGGATCTGGTCCTCCAGCACGATGCGGGCATTGGAAAGAACGGTTTCGCGGGTCATGTCAGGCGGTCTTTCTGTTGGCGGCCCCACCCAGCGGGAAGAGCGAATGGACGGTGAAGTCGGCGCTGCGCGAGGGTTCCCGGAACAGCGCAAGGCCTGAAACCGGCAGCGCCTTGCCGTGGAATTCGGCGAACTGATTGTGAAGCACGCCTTCGACGGCATCGCGGCGGTCCGCCGGTACGCGCCCTGTCAGCGTCATGTGGAAGCGGAACTCGTCGAACACGTAGGGGTAGCCCCATTGCACGAGGTTCCGGCGCTCGTCCGTCGTCAACTCGTCCGGCTTTCGGCGCGCGATGTCGGCCGAGCTGAGCGGCGCGCGGAAGCGTTCGAAGCGACGCACGACCTCTCCGGCGAACGCCTGCAGCGGATCGCACTGATCACCCGGCACGAGCGCGAAGAACGAGCCGAGACGTCCGACGACGACTTCGGGAATCTCGAAGGGGTCGATCTCGGATACGAAACGGCCGATCTCGGCGATCAGTTCGGCCTCGCTGCGGCCCTCGGCAAGCGAGAACGGCGCTTTCAGCGTGGCGTGAAAACCATAGCGGCGCGGATCGGCGGTCAGGCCCGCAAGCGCCTCGGCTTCGAAACCGCTCACGGCCGGCTGTTCCAGGCGTGCCCCCGTAAAGGCGTTGCGGCCCAGCCAGCGCTGCGCGGCAAGGGTCAGCGGATCGCTGGCGGACGGGGTGAAGTAGAGGGCGTAACGCAAGGGCTCATTCCTGTAAAAGTCGTTTGACGCCGCCTTGAAGGGCGACGCCGGAGCTTGAAGGGATTCGTGTGGCAGCATCATGCCGCCACGGCGATATCAATGCGCCGGCTTGCCCATCAGGCGCGAGCGAAGCGCATTTGAGATTCCGTCGAAGACGAAGACGACGATGAGGATCAACAGCACCATATAGGCGACATTCTCCCAGTCCGAATTGGTGCGCATCGCTTCCCAGAGTTTGAGGCCGATGCCGCCAGCCCCGACCGCGCCGATGATCGTGGCAGAACGGGTGTTCGATTCCCAGAAATAAAGCGCCTGCGAGGCAAAGAGCGGCATGACCTGCGGCAGCACACCGTAGCGCTGTACGGCGACGGGTGCGGCACCCACGGACTTCACACCCTCGCGCTGCTTGTCGTCGATGTTTTCAAGCGCTTCGGAATAGAGTTTTCCAAGCGTTCCGGTATCCGTGAAGAAGATCGCCGAGATACCGGCGAGCGGTCCGGGGCCGAAGGCACGGGTGAAGAACAGCGCCCAGATCAGCATGTCGACGGAGCGCAGGAAGTCAAACAGACGCTTGGTGATCTGGTTGGAGAACCAGTTGCGCGTGATGTTGCGCGCCGCAAGGAAAGCGAGCGGGAAGGCGAGCAGCATCGCAAAAAGCGTGCCGACAAAGGCCATGACGATGGTCTGGAGCAGTTTGGTCCAGACGTCGAGATGCTGCCATTCCGCATTATAGAGAATGTTGTTCCAGGCAAGCGACAGGTTCGACTGCTTCGGGTCGATCCGGTCGGCCGAGGCGATCAGCGAAAAGACCTCCGACGTCGACTTGCCGTGGAACGGCGAGTTCGTGTCGAAGATGAAGTTCGCCCAGCCGAGGAAGCGCCTGCGAATGCTGACGTCGCCGGCCTCGATTTCGCCCCAGCCGGCAAATCCGAAGGCGAGCGTGATTTTCTCTCCCGGCCTTTTCTGCGTCGCCCAGGCGGGCAGATCGCCATCGATTTTCATCGCGCCGTTATCAAGAGCGACGAGAAGCGTCTGGCCGGCATGCTCAACGGTCACACGATCCGGCACGACCTCGACGCTCGTCGAGGAGTTGAGCGTGATCCTTGCCCGTTTGACCACCTCCTCCTCGCGTGTCGTCGCTGTCGCCATGCCTTCCGCAGCAGCGGCCGAGCCGCCCAGGACGGCACCCTCGCCCATGAAGCCCATGGAGGCTGGCTTCTTGACCGTGGTGCTCGAAGCTTCCGCGGCCGGCATCGTGCGGGTCATCGTGCCACGCTCGATTTCCACCCAGTCCGGCTCGGCATTCGGCCCGAGCGGCGAAAAGCGCGGATAGGTGAGCTTCATCGCGCCATCGGGCGCGATCGTCACTTCCGGGCGGACCTCGTAGGACACCCAGTCGGCGAGATAGGTGCCGGCGATGTTCCAGTTGGCGGTGCCGAGCACATGGCCGATAGCGAAGAACCACCAGCAATAAAGGGCGTAGAGCACGAAGCCGCCGGCGATGATGGCGACGCGGAAACGCTGCCAGAACGAGCGGTGGAAGACGGCCGGATGGCGTGCCGCGATCTCATCCATCTCAGCGGGATTGAGGGTCGTCATGGCGCACTCCTATTGGGCCAGCCGAAAGGCTTGATCGCCGACGAGCCTGCGGCGCAGCCAGGCGGAAAACTGGTCGACAGCAATGATGGTGATGAGCAGCAAAAGCACGATGGCCAAAGTTTTCGCCTGATGGTTCTGGCCGATCGACAGGCGCAGCAGCTCGCCGATGCCGCCGCCGCCGACGGCGCCGATGATCGTCGAGGCGCGCACGTTGATTTCAAGGCGCAGCAGGAAATAGCTCATGAAGTTCGGCATGACCTGCGGCACGATGCCAAACCAGACACGCTCGATCCAGCTCGCGCCGACAGCGCGAAGCCCCTCCTCCGCCTTCATGTCGGCATTCTCGACCACCTCGAAGAACAGTTTGCCGAGCGCGCCGACCGTATGGATCGACACGGCGATAACGGCCGGCAACGGCCCAAGCGAGAGGATGGCGAGGAAAAAGCCGGCGAGAACCACTTCCGGAAAGGCACGGAGGATTTCCATGAAACGGCGCACGAAACCGCGCAGCAGACGATTGGCGACGAGATTCTTGGCCGCCAGGAAACAGAGCAGGAAGCCGAAGAACATGCCGATAATGGTAGAGAACAGCGCGATGTTCAGCGTCTCCAGCATCTTGTGAAAATATTCCGGGATGTAGAAGCTCTCGGCAATGTAGAGCCGTCCCTCGGGATAATTGTACTTGAAGCTGCCGTCGTCATAGGGCGAAGGCAGATCGAACAGGGCGCGGAAGACCTCAAGGCCATCGCGCGGCACCATGTCGCCGACGAAATCGAAGAGATGGGGCAGCCGGTCGAAGAATTTTCCGGCATTCGTCTCGTTGGCGAACCAGAGCGAACCGGACAACGCAACCGCCAGGATGGCAAGGCCGAGCCAGGTGTAGAGGCGGCGCCGGGCGTTCAGCTCCTGCCAGTGCCGCTCGATGAGCGCGCCCTTCTCGCTGAAGCCGTCGTGAAGCGTGTTCATGGCCATGGTCTGTCCGCCTTGCGGTTCCCTGCACAGTTCCGGCCAACGCACCCCTCCTCCGTCATCCTCGGGTCAAGCCCGAGGATGACGGAGGAGGGGTAATGGCATCGGCAAAAAGCGCCGGCCGGTTGTCCAGCCGGCGCTTGAAGCATCGTTGCGATCAGCCGCCGATCGTTGCCTTGCGGGCGTCGATGATCGGCTTGTAGAAGTCGACGTTCACTTCCGTGAAGGACGTGAAGTCACCGCCCATGACGGCTGCGAAGCAGGCGGCGTCCTTCTTCGGCAGGTCGAGCATGAACTGCTTGAACTTCGCCTTGGTCTCGTCGGCAAGCGACGTGCGAACGACGATCGGGCCGTTCGGGATGAGCGGCGACTTCCACAGTTCGACGATGTCGTTCATGTCGAGAATGCCTTTCTCGACCATCTTGTGCAGGTTGCCGGACGTGTAGCCGTCCTTCCATTCGCCAACGCCCGAACCGAAGGTCGTGCCGGCGTCGAAGGTGCCCTTCAGCACTTCGAGAACGAGGTTTTCGTGACCGCCGCCGAAGCCGGTTTCAGCGAAATATTCCTTGACCGGGCCGCCGATGGCTTCCGGCAGGGTAACGAGCGGAACGAGGTAGCCCGAGGTCGAGTCCGGGTCTGCGAAGCCGAGCTTCTTGCCCTTGAGGTCTTCGAGCTTGGTGATGCCCGAATCCTTGCGGGCGACCATGATCGAGTGGTAGCCGGTCGAGCCATCGGTCTGGACGGTCGTCAGGATCGGCTCGACGGCATCGGCCTTGGCGAGGTAGATCTTGGCAAAGCCGGAAGCGCCGAGTTCGGCATAGTCGAGCGTACCGCCGAGCAGGCCCTGGATGACGCCGTCATAGTCGGCGGCCGGGAAGAACGAGACCTTCTCGAAGCCGAGCTCGGCCTTCAGGTGATCGCCGAGGCACTGGTAGTTGCGCAGGCGGTCGGCTTCGTTTTCACCGCCGATGATGCCGACGCGGAATTCCTTGAGGTCTTCAGCCTGGACGTGACCGGCAAGGGCGATGAGCGCGACGGCGCCCAGAAGGATCTTCTTCAGCATGGTCTCTCTCCTGTTTGGCCGGCTTTGCCGTGCCTTGAAGTGTATGGCCCTTTACGCGGGCCGTTCGATCCCGGCGGGGTTAAAGCCCGGCCAGTGCCAGCGGTGTCGGGCTGGCGGATTCCTTGATGTTGTCCTGGCGCGCCGGATTGCGGATCGCCGTGGACGTGAGGCTTTCATCGATCTCGGCGCCATCGGCGCCGGTGCCGTAAATCGTGCGCACGGCCTCGGCATCGAGCTCGCGCGCCGGACCGTCGAAGACGACGCGGCCGCCGGACATGCCGATGATGCGTTCGCAATAGGCGCGCGCCGTATCGAGCGTGTGCAGGTTGGTGACGACGGTGATGCCGTCGCGCTCGTTGATGTCACGCAGCGCGTCCATCACGATCTTGGCGTTGAGCGGATCGAGCGAGGCGATCGGCTCGTCGGCGAGCAGCATCTTCGGGTTCTGCATCAGCGCACGGGCGATTGCCACGCGCTGCTGCTGGCCGCCCGAAAGCGTGCCGGCCGGCTGCAGGGCCGTCTGCTCGATGCCGAGCCGCTCCAGAGCCGATATCGCCATGATGCGCTCTTCACGGGTGAAGAGATTGAGGATGCTCATGACCGTCGAGCGATGGTTCAGGCGGCCGAGCAGCACATTGGTCAGCACATCGAGGCGCGGCACCAGATTGAACTGCTGGAAGATCATCGCGCAATCGCGCTGCCAGTTGCGCAGCGCCGAACCACGCAACGACGACACCTCGACGTCGTTAAAATGGATCGTGCCTTCGCTCGGATCGGCGAGACGGTTGATCATGCGCAGCATGGTGGACTTACCGGCGCCCGAGCGGCCGATGACGCCGACCATCTGGCCCTGCGGAATGTCGAAGGTCACATTGTCGACCGCGACGCGCGTGCCGAAACGGCGGGTGACATTCTTCAGTCGGAACATGGCGGGATCCCTCTTCCTTAACTTGCGGCCCAGGGTCGGGTCCTGTCGTTTTCGGGACTGGCTCTAAACGCTGTTGATGAAGGGGCGATGTCAGTTCGATGTCGGAAAAATAACAGTCCACAGGCCTGATTTTCCGGTGTCGGAACGAGCTTTCTCACCCGTCGTGACGGGCGAGAAAGGCTTCTGCGTCAAGTTTGCGAAAGTCGTCCAAAGCCCCGCGCAGCCGGGTGTGATCCCAGTCCCACCAGGCGAGTTTTTCCATGCGTTCGGCGATGCTTCGCGGGAACCGCTCGCGGATGACCTTCGCCGCCACGCCGCCGACGATCATGTAGGGTTCGACGTCTTTTGTGACGACGGCGCCGGAACCTATGACAGCACCGTTGCCGATCGTGACACCCGGCAGGATGGTCGATCCATGACCGATCCAGACGTCGTGGCCGATGGTGACGCGATGCTCGCGCCGCCACGAGAAGAATTCGGCCTCGGGCTCCGCATCCGGCCAGTAATCGTTGGCGCGGTAGGTAAAGTGATGCAGCGTCGCACGCCACATCGGATGGTTCGTGGCGTTGATGCGCACGGACGCCGCGATATTGGCGAACTTGCCGATCGTTGCACACCAGACGGAACCGCCATTCATGATGTAGGAATAGTCGCCGATCTCGGCCTCGCTGACGCGGCAGTTCTCGTCGATTTCCGTATAGCGGCCGAGAACGGTATCGGAGACCACGGCCGTCGGGTGGATCAGCGGCGTTTCGGAGAGCTTGGTCATGCGGCGGACTTTCGCGGCGAGAAGGCGGAGACGTCGACGATGCGGTCGGCGACCTTTTCGCGCACATCCTCGTCGTGGAAGATGCCGAGAAGCGCGACGCCGGCCGCCTTCTTCTCCTCGATCATGCCGACAACGACCGCGCGGTTCTTCGCATCGAGCGAGGCCGTCGGCTCGTCGAGCAGCAGGATGCGGTGATCGGTGATGAAACCTCGGGCGATGTTGACGCGCTGCTGTTCGCCGCCGGAGAAGGTGGCGGGCGGCAATTGCCAGAGTTCGCGCGGCAGGTTGAGGCGGGCCAGCATCGCTTCCGCCGTCTCTCGCGCCTCGGCGGCATCGACACCGCGAGCGGTGAGCGGTTCGGCCACGACATCGACGGCCGCGACGCGCGGCACGGTGCGCAGGAACTGGCTGACATAACCGAGTGTCGCCCGGCGCACCGACAGGATGGTGCGCGGATCGGCGACCGCGAGGTCGAGCAGGCGACCGCCGTGCTCGATCAGGATCTGGCCGCTGTCGACGGCATAGTTGCCATAGACCATCTTGAGCAGCGAACTCTTGCCGATGCCGGACGGACCGCCCAGCACGACGCATTCGCCCGCCTTCACCGAGAAGGACACATTGGACATGACCGGCAGGCGGATGCCGTCGCGAAGGTGCATCGTAAAGCTCTTCGCAACTTCGGAAACAACGAGCGGAGTAGCCATGGTCACACCTGAAGGATCGAGGAAACAAGGAGCTGGGTATAGGCTTCGCGCGGGTCGTCGAGCACGCGGTCCGTCAGGCCCTGCTCGATGACGAGGCCATCCTTCATCACCATCATGCGGTGCGACAGGAGGCGCGCGACGGCAAGGTCGTGCGTGACGATGATCGCCGAAAGGCCGAGGTCCTGCACGAGGCCGCGCAAGAGATCGAGCAGGCGTGCCTGCACCGACACGTCAAGGCCGCCGGTCGGCTCGTCCATGAAGATCAGGCGCGGCGCGGTCACGAGGTTGCGGGCGATCTGCAGGCGCTGGCGCATGCCGCCGGAAAAGGCGCGCGGCTGGTCATCGATGCGGTCGGTGCTGATCTCGACCCGCCGCAGCCAGTCGCCGGCCGTCTCGCGGATCTTGCCATAGTGCCGGTCGCCGACGGCCATCAGCCGCTCGCCGACATTGGCGCCGGCGGAGACCGCCATGCGCAGGCCATCGGCCGGGTTCTGGTGCACGAAACCCCAGTCGGTGCGCATCAGGAAGCGGCGCTCCGCCTCGCTCATGCGGGAGAGTTCGCGCATCTCGCCGTCGCGCATACGGTACTCGACGGCACCCGATGTGGGCATCAGCCGGGTGGCGAGGCAATTGAGCAGCGTCGTCTTGCCGGAACCGGATTCGCCGACGATGGCCAGCACTTCACCGGGCCAGAGATCGAAAGAGACATTCTGGCAGCCGATGCGCGCGCCGTAGAATTTCGAGATGTCGCGGACTTTGAGAAGCGGCGTGTCGGTCATTCGGCAGCCTCCTTGTTATAGGCGAGATGACCACGGTGGCCGTGGGCGCAGCGGTCTTCGCAATGGTCGGTATCCGAGCAGACGAACATCCGCCCGCCCTTGTCGTCGAGCACCACTTCGTCGAGATAGACATTCTCCGCGCCGCACAGCGCGCAGGGCTTGTCGAAACTCTGGATCTCGAAGGGATGGTCCTCGAAATCGAGGCTGACGACTTCCGTATAGGGCGGCACCGCATAGATGCGCTTCTCGCGGCCGGCACCGAACAGCTGGAGCGCCTCCGACATGTGCATCTTCGGATTGTCGAATTTCGGCGTCGGCGACGGGTCCATTACATAGCGCCCCTCGACCTTCACCGGATAGGCATAGGTCGTGGCTATATGGCCGTTGCGGGCGATGTCCTCGTAGAGCTTGACATGCATGAGGCCGTATTCTTCCAGCGCATGCATCTTGCGCGTCTCGGTCTCGCGCGGTTCGAGGAAGCGCAGGGGTTCGGGGATCGGCACCTGATAGACCAGCGTCTGGCCTTCCGTCAGTTTCTCCTCGGGAATGCGGTGGCGCGTCTGGATGATCGTCGCCTCCCGCGTTTTGGTCGTCACCGCCACATTGGCGACCTTCTGGAAGAAGGCGCGGATGGAGACGGCATTGGTCGTATCATCCGCCCCCTGGTCGATGACCTTCAGCACGTCCTGCGGTCCGAGGATCGCCGCAGTGACCTGCACGCCGCCAGTGCCCCAGCCATAGGGCATCGGCATTTCGCGCGAGGCGAAGGGCACCTGATAGCCGGGGATCGCGATCGCTTTCAGGATTGCGCGGCGGATCATGCGTTTCGTCTGTTCGTCGAGATAGGCAAAATTATAGGTCGCCAATTCTGCGCTGCTCATGTCTGCCGTACTCATTCTGCGGCCTCCGGAAGATCGGTGTCGGTGTTTTGAGCGGCCTCGTATTCGCGGCGCATGCGGCGCACGAGGTCGAGTTCGGCCTGGAAGTCCACGTAATGCGGAAGCTTCAGATGCTCGACGAAGCCGGTCGCCTGCACGTTGTCGGAATGGGAGATGACGAATTCCTCATCCTGCGCCGGTGCCACGATGTCCTCGCCGAACTCCTCCGCCCGCAGTGCCCGGTCGACCAGCGACATGGCCATGGCCTTGCGCTCGCTCTGGCCAAAGACGAGACCGTAACCGCGGGTGAACTGCGGTGGGTTCTTCGCCGAGCCCTTGAACTGCGCGATCATCTGGCATTCGGTGATCTGGACGCGGCCGAGCGAGACGGCAAAGCCGAGTTCCGGCATATCCAGCTCCACCTCGACCTCGCCGATGCGCACTTCGCCGACGAAGGGATGGGTGCGGGCGTAACCGCGCTGCGTGGAATAACCGAGCGCCAACAGAAAGCCTTCGTCGCCACGGGCGAGCGCTTGCAGGCGCAGGTCGCGGGCCATCGGGAATTCCAGCGGCTCGCGGGTGATATCGCCGGCGACATGGCCGTCCGGCATGTCGCCGTCATCCTCGACCAGGCCTTCGCCGGCCAGAATGTCGGAGACGCGCATGACCGGCTCACTGGCCTCGTCGCGTTCCAGCGGCGTATCCACCGCTTCATCGTTCAGAAGCGAGGGATCGAGCAGACGGTGTGTATAGTCGAAGGTCGGGCCAAGCAGCTGACCGCCGGGCAGATCCTTGTAGGTCGCCGAGACACGGCGCTCGACGAGCATGGCCCCCGTCTCCACCGGCCTGGAATAGCCGAAGCGCGGCAGCGTCGTGCGGTAGGCGCGCAGAATGAAGATCGCCTCGATCATGTCGCCCCGCGCCTGCCGGACGGCGAGGGCCGCAAGCGAACGATCGTAGAGCGAGGCTTCCGCCATCACGCGATCGACGGCAAGCCCGAGCTGGGCGACGATCTGCTCGATGCCGATGGCCGGCAGCGAACGGTCGCCACGGCGGCGATCAGCCAGAAGGCGGTGGGCGTTGGAGATGGCGGCTTCGCCACCCTTGACGGCAACGTACATGGACTTACGCCTCCTTCACGCTGATGACGGTGGTGCGCGGCAGGCAGATGATCTTGTCGCCGGCAACGAGGATCAGATCGACGCCGCGCGGAAACTTCTGGCGGTTCTCCGCCCAGAACTGCGGGAACATGTCGGGCAGACCGACGGGCGCGATCTCCTCCTGCGTGCGGATGCCCGGCCCCTTCAGGACGAGCGGCCGGCCGCCTTCGAAGGCTTCGATCTCGACGACCAGCGTCGTGGACAGGTCCGGATATTCCTGCGTGCCCTGCGCGAAGAGGCAGAAATTCGGCAGCATCGCGCCCTTTTCGATGAAGGCGAAGCGGGCGTTCTGGCGCTCATCCGCCAGCACCGCGCCGGCATTGAAGGCGAGCCAGCCGGGCAAGGCTGAGGCGGCAAGCGCCGGCGTCAGCCAGACGGTGGTGTCGTGGTCGCAGAGCGTCAGCGCGATGGCACCGGCAGCCGGCGTCAGCGGCTTGGGCGGCGTGACGGTCGCGGCGATAGCGCCGATCGTGCCCGGACGAGCCATGCAGTCCATCAGCGTGCGGAAGACGGCCTGGGCCTGAAAGACCGGCTCCTGAAAACCGCCGGAAAAGGCGAGCGTATCCAAAGTCATCAGTCCTCTCCGCGAACCATGGTGAAGAAATCGACGCGGGTGGCCGCCGTCTGGCGGGCCTTCGCGGCATCCTCGTCGGCAACGCGCGCCGCGATGGCATTGAGCAATGCGTCCACCTCGGCCCTGTGCGCCGGCTGCTGGAAGAGCGCGTCGAAAATCGCCGAAAGCCGGGCCTTGGCACCGTCCGTGCCGAGCGCCTGCCCGTGACCGACCGTGCCATCCGCAAGACGGATGCTGGCGCGGCTCACCGTCGCCTCGCCGAGATTGAACGGCGCACCGCCGCCGCCGATCCGGCCGCGCACCATGACGAGACCTGTCTCTGGACCGCGCACCGGCTGCACGACCGGCTTTTCCGCCAGCGCGTCGAATGCCGCTTGCAATTCCGCCCGGCTCGCCTTCGCAAGCAGGCCCATCGCCCTCTGCCGGTCCGCCGTCGCACCTTTCGCGGCGGCCTCGGCTATTTTCTCAACTGATGCCATTGCCTCATCTCCAAATGTCTATTAATCTAGACAACCGAACATCTAAGTCTTGTCTTAATCGGCCGGAATGACAAGGGTGTGACAAAGGGTGAAATCGCGGGGGCGAAAATGGTGGAACGGCAATCGGGCGTGGCCCTCTGGCGGCAGATCGCCGACCGCATGCGCCTTGCGATCAACAACGGCGATTTCGACGAAACCGGTATGATGCCGCCGGAAATGACGCTTGCCGCCCGCTTCGGCGTGAACCGCCACACGGTACGCAGCGCCATGGCGGCCCTTGCGGAAGAAGGCATCGTGCGCCCCATCCAGGGCATCGGCACCCGCATCGAGCGGCGCGACCGGCTGCGCTTTCCGATTTCGAAACGCACGCGCTTTTCGCAGGGCCTCGGCAATCAGGCACGCGATATCGAAGGGAAGATGCTGGAGGCGGCAACAGAGGTTGCGCCGTCGATCGTCGCGGAAGCCCTGGGACTGCCTATCGGCACGCTCTGTGTGCGGATGGAAACCGTCAACAGCGCCGACAAGCGCCCGATCTCGCGTGCAACGCATTATTTCCCGGCGGAGCGTTTCGGCGAGATGGGAACGATCTACGATCGGACGCGCTCCGTCACTTCAGCCTTCCGGGAGCTTGGCGTCGCCGACTATGTGCGCCGCTCGACGGAAATCTCGGCCATCCATGCCGAGGGCGACGATATCCGGCACCTGAAGCTTTCGCCCGGCGCGATCATTCTCGTCACGACGGCCGTCAACACTGACCTTTCAGGAACGCCGATCCAGTTTTCCCGCACCCGCTTTGCCGCCGACCGCGTGAAGTTGACGGTGGAAACTGATGTCTAGTCCGGCTTGCGGCAGCAGAGGATGAAACGGCGATAAAGCAGCGTTCGCAGCTTGTTGCGCAGATCCGTCGTCCGCCTTTGTGCCCTGGCGATAGGCGCATGGGAGCCGATCGTCATATCGCGGAAACCGGCCGCGTCCAGCAGAGGCAGCACGCGCTCAACCGTCAACCCATCGCCAAAGGGCAGCCGCTGCATGATGCTGGAATGCCGGTCACTCATCGCACCGTCATAATGCGGGTCGGTTCCGATGAACCGGTCGAGCACGGCGATGGCACGGCTTGCCAACCGGCCGAGCCGCGTCGGGGCGGCCCAGTCGCCGTCGAAGAACAGCAGCGTGCCACCAGGCTTCAGCATGCGGTGCCATTCCGCAAAAGCCTGATCGGGCGTCGTCAGCGTCCATACGAGATGGCGGCAGACGATGGCATCGTAGCTTTCGTCCGGCTCCATCGGATTTTCCGCATCGGCGAGCAGGAAGCGGAGGCCCTTGGCCCCCGCGTGCTTCTTGCGCGCTACCGACAGCATTTCCTCGGAAAAATCGAGCGCGGTCACGTCATGACCAAGCGACAAGAGCAGGCGCGTCACCTCCCCCGTGCCGCAGGCCAATTCCAGCACGCGGCGCGGCTCCGGCCCGAGACGCTCACGGATCGCCGCCGCCCACGCGTCGAATTCCGGGCCTTCGGGAATGCGGTGACCGAAGGCGAGATCGAAGGTTTGCGAGCGGCGGGACCAGTAGTCCCGGATATCTTCCTTGAGGTGATCGTTGGAAAGCGTGCCGTGCATCACTTGCCCTCGCTGGCGACGAGTTTCAGCCGCGGCGGCCGCGGTTCCGGGCGACGATAGCGGATGAAGCAGCCGCCGGTGCTGTCGCGCTCCACATCCACGGTGACGCCAAAAACCTCCAGCAGACGCTGCGGCTCCAGCACCTTGGCCGGCGTGCCCAGCGCCACGATGCGACCGCCTTGCATGACGGCAATGCGGTCGCAGAACATGGCGGCGTGGTTGAGATCGTGCAGGGCCGCAACGACGGTCAGATCTTGCTCGCGCACCAGCTGGAGCAGGCTGATCTGGTGGCCGATATCGAGATGGTTGGTCGGCTCGTCGAGTAGCAGGATCGGCGATTGCTGAGCCAGAGCACGGGCGATGTGCAGCCGCTGCCGCTCGCCGCCGGAGAGCGTGTGCCACAGCCGATCGGCAAAATGCGCCATGTCGACCTCCTCCAGCGCCCGGTCGACGATGGCGTCGTCAGCCCGCGACCAGGGCGTGAGCGCGCCCAGATGCGGCGTGCGGCCAAGTTCGACGGCCTGGCGCGCGGTGATGCGCTCGGTGGTTTCCGCCTGCTGTTCGACAAAGGCGATGCGCCGGGCAATGGCTTGCCGGCCATGATCCGAAAGCGGTCTGCCGTCGAGCAGGACGGCACCGGCCTGCGGTTTGCGGATGCCGGACATCAGCGACATCAGGCTCGTCTTGCCAGAGCCGTTCGGGCCGATAATGCCGAGAAATTCACCGGGGCGCACATCGAGCGAGACATCCCGCAGGATCGTCGCGCCGCCGGCCGACCAGTGCAGGTTTTGGGCAGACAGCGTCACAGGGCAGACCTCCTCTGGCTGAGGATGAGCGCGAAGGCCGGCGCGCCGAACAGCGCCGTGATGACGCCGATAGGCAGGACCTGGCCGGGAATGATGACACGCGACAGCACGTCGGCCGCAATCATGAAGATGGCGCCGATCAGCGCCGATGCGGGCAGAAGCAGGCCGTGGCGCACGCCGACGACCATGCGCGCGGCATGCGGAATGACGAGACCGACGAAGCCGATCGAGCCGACGATCGAGACCATGGTCGCCGTCATCAGCGCGGAAATCGCAATCAGCACGACATAGACCCGGCGCACGGGAATGCCGAGCGAGGCCGCCGATTCCGTGCCGAAGGTGAAGGCATCGAGCGCGCGGGCATGCCAAAGGCAGACGAGAAGCCCGAGGATCGCCACCGGCAGCGCCAGCCAGACATCCGGCCAGCGCACGCCGGAGAGATTGCCGAGCAACCAGAACATAATGCCGCGCGCCTGTTCGGCACTTGCCGCCTTGGTGACGATGAAGGAGGTCAGCGCATTGAAGAGCTGCGAGCCTGCGATGCCGGCCAGGATGATCGCGCTCGTGCCGCGGCCTGCCCGCAAGGCGAGCGCGCTGACAAGACCGAAGGCGACGAGCGCGCCGAGGAAGGCGCCGGCCGGCAGCGTCAGGGCGCCGGCCCCGATGCCGAGGATCGCCACGCTGACGGCGCCGGTCGAGGCGCCGGCGGAAATGCCGAGGATGTAGGGATCGGCCAGCGCATTGCGCAGCAGCGATTGCAGGATGACGCCGCAGAGCGCGAGCGCCGAACCACAGCAGGCCGCGACCATCGCCCGGCTCAGCCGGTAGTTCCAGATGATGCCCTCGTCGATCGGCTCCAGCGGGTAACCGGCCTGCCAGAGGCGGTTCGCCACGGTCTTGGCGACCACGTCGAGCGGGATCGCCGTCTCGCCGACCGCGGCGCCGACGCCGAGCGCAAACAGCAAGAGGAGGAGCGCCGCGAAAGCGGCGCCCGTCCGGAGCAGAATGGGGCGATCGGAGATCACTTGGCGAGACCAGCCTTTTCAATGGCGTCGGCCAGAAGCTCGATGCCTTCGATGGTGCGGATCGTCGGGTTCATCGCCTGGGCGTCCATGTCGAAGACATGGTTGTTCTTCACCGCCGGCATGAGGCTCGCGACCGGGTCGGTCTTCAGGAAGTCGAGCTTGGCTTCGAGGCTATCGAGCGGATAGCGGCGGCGCTCCATCGAACCGGCGACGATCATCGTCGGTGCTGCCTTGGCGATGGTTTCCCAACCGACCGTCGGCCATTCGTCATCGGTCTTGATGATATTTTCGATGCCGAGCGCCGACATGATGTAGCCCGGCGCCCCGTTCTTGCCGGCAACATAGGGATCGGCATCGGCAGCGCTGGAGAACCAGAAGACGGCGGAAAGCTTGTCCTTCGCGGCGGCGACCTTGGCGCGGGCAGCCTCCTCGCGCGCCTTCAGCGCAGCAACGACTTCCTCGCCCTTGTCCTGAATATCGTAGATCTGCGCCATCTCGCGGATCTCCTGATAGACCAGCTCCATGGTGAAGACCTGATGGCGCACGCCGTCGCTGGCCGCATTGTTCTCCTTGCCGACGCAATCCGCCGGCGAGGTGTAGACGGGAATACCGAGCTCCTCGAACTGCTCGGGCTTGGCGACGACGCCTTCCGGGCCGACCTGCCACTGGAACTGCACCATGACGATGTCAGGCTTCTTGGCCAGCACGCTTTCGAAGCTCGGCTCGTTGTCGGCCAGGCGGTCGATCTTGGCGTTGACGTCCTCATAGCCCTTGAGAACCGGGCCGACCCAAAGTGCCGTGCCCACCACCTTGTCGGCGAGGCCGAGCATGTAGAGGATTTCGGTCGAGCTCTGGCCAATCGAGACGGTCTTCGTCGGCGCTTTCTGGAAGGTGACCGGGCGGCCGCAATTCTGCAGCGTCAGCGGGTATTGCGTCGCGGCGGCCTGGGCCGCACCGGAAGCGATAAGGGTCACCGCGCCGGCAACGGCGGAAACGAGGGATGCGGCGCGCAGGGCCGCGGAAAACAGGGTCATGGATTTCTCCCGGAGAGTGAAGGCGTGCGGGCTCAGCCGATGAACCACGAAGGGCGCACCGAATGCGGTCGGGAGAAAACGAATGGTGGTCTGCCGCAGGCGGCAGGCTGGCTCGTCATGGCGTCTCCTGTTCCGGGCTTCCCCGCCCGTGACTTGGATTCTCGAGTGCAGGACAAACAGCACTCTCGGCTCTGACGGCAGGTCTCCTGGCTCACGGATATCTGCTGCCTGTCTGCCTTCCCGCGCAAAATGCGCAGTGGCATGACGCTAGAATGCGCCACGAGGACAGGCGGCAATCCGCCTACAGTTGCGGGGGCAGCCACGGCTTCGGTCCCTGTTGGGTCGTCCGCACCGTGTTCCCTATTAATCCCCTGGGAGTCATCCTTCGGGGAGCCGTCGCGCCATCCTTAGTCCGCCCCATTCGACGGCGTCAAGGTGACGGCGACAATCAGCTTTCGAAATCCCCGAAGACGTCCTGAAGCTGCGTCAATCGGTCGACGCGTTCGCTCACCGCGTCGCCCATCTCGACGATGACATTGCTGAGCATGAGATCCATGACCGCCGTCATGGTCGCGGCACCATCCCACAGCGGTCCATGCGAGCCGGGCACGATGAGGCAGATATCGGAAACTTCAGGCCCCCAGGGGCAGAATTCATCGGTCAGCAGCACGACCTTCACGCCCGCCCGCCGCGCCTCCAGCGCCAGCGGCCGGGCCTTGGCGGCAAAGCGGCGCACGTCGTGCAGGAAGAGCAGCCGACCCTCGACGGAGCCGTCGAGCACTTCGGCATAGGTGCCGTTCACACCATCGACGAACTGCACGCGCGGGCGGGTATAGGAGAGCTGGCTTGCAAAATACTGCGCAATGCCGCGCACGTTCTGATAAGCCGCGACATAGACCTCGGTCGCGCCGATCAGCGCGTCGATCGTCTGCTGCCATTCCGGCGCGGTGGTAATGGCGTAGATCTCGCCGAGATTGTCGATCTGCTGCTGGATGAGGCCGGCGAGCAGCTTGCCATCCTTGCGGTCCTGCTCAAGCCGGCCGACCTGGCCCTTGACCTGCCAGGCGGGATTGGAACTGCTGCGGCGCAGCTCGCTCTTCAGCTCGTCGAGCCCATCGAAACCCATGCGGCGCAGGTAGCGGCCGATGGTCATGGGCGAAAGCTCAAGACGCTGCGCGATCGACCGTGCCGTCTCGAAGGGCAGCTCGGCGATGTTGCGCTCGATGTAATGAGCGATCAGCTTGTCGGATTTGGACCGCCTGAGGTCGTCGGACTGAACGAGCTTCAGAATGCGTTTCGACACGTCGCCCCTCTCTTCGAAATCCCGCCCGTCCAAAGACGGGCGGGTATCAACCGCACTCACACCGGACTCATTGCGCCGTCTTGACCCGCGTCCAGACACGGTCCACCTGACGCAGGGCCGGGCCCAGATCCTCGAATATCTGGAGACGCGCCATCGTCTCGGCCGGCGGGTTGATTTCCTTGCTATTCTTGATCTTTTCCGGGGTCAATTCCCGTGCCGGCACGTTGGCGGTGCCGTTGGTCTGCTGCGTGACGTTGAGAGCGACGATTTCCGGACGCGTATAGAACTGGAGGAACTTGATCGCATTGTCCTTGTTCGGCGCGCTCTTCAGCACGCAGATGTCCTCCTGATACATAGTCGCCCCCTCCTCGGGGATCACGTAGCCCAGGTCTTTCTCATTGGCGAAGATATCCACCATCGCGCCGACGAAGGCATGACCGGCGGCAACGTCGCCCGCCTGCACCATCGGCCGCTCGTCATAGGTGAAGGCCGCCACATCCGGCTTCATGGCGATGATCGTGTCGGCCGCCTGCTGCAGCTCGGCCGGATCCGTCGAGTTGATCTTGTGGCCGTTCAGAATAAGGCCGACCGCCAGCACTTCACGCATGTCATCGAGCAGGGTGAACTTCAGGCCCTTTGCCTTCACCGTCTCGATCAGGTCCTTCCAACCCGTGATATCCTTGCCGATGATCTTGCGGTTGTACATGATACCGACCGAGCCCCAGGCATAGGGCAGGCAATATGCGCCGTCCGGATCGCTTTTCGCGCGCAGGAAGGCGGGATCAATATTCTTGAAGCCTTCATACTGGTTGATGTCGGTCTTCTCCAGAAGGTCGAGCTTGGCCATGATGTCCTGCATGTGCACGGACGGGAAGACGATGTCATAGCCCGTGGCGCCGCCCTGGATCTTGGCCAGCATTTCCTCGTTGGAGGAATAGGTCGAGAGGTTGACCTTGATCGAGGTCTCCTCTTCGAACTTCTTCAAAACTTCCGGATTGATGTATTCGCCCCAGTTGTAGACGTTGAGTTCCGCGGCGCTGGCCATGCCCGTCGTGGCCATGAGCACGGCGAGCGAAAAAGCGGCGCGGCGAAAGCCGGACAGACCGGCATCATGCGATTTCGGCATAAAATACTCTCCTCTGATGGTTCGGCCCGTCGTGGCCCCGGCGCTTTCCTTTGCGCCGCATTTCCCGTCCCGGCTTCTTTCGGCCGTTGACTTGGATGAACAAATGGTATCCAAATATCTAAATCGCACAAGCGTTATTTTAATAACATTAATGGGGAACGACGATGCGAGATTCCATAGTCCGCCTGGAAAAGGCGGCGAAGGCCTTTGCCACGCCGGAGGGACAGACCGTGACGGCGCTCGACGCGATCGATCTCGACGTCAGCCGAAACGAATTCCTGACGCTGCTTGGGCCGTCCGGCTGCGGCAAGACCACCCTGCTCCAGGCGATCAGCGGCTTCGTCCAGCTCGATGGCGGCCACATTCTGATCGACGGCGAGGACATGACCGACCGGCCGCCCTACCGCCGCCCGGTCAACACGGTGTTCCAGAACTATGCGCTCTTCCCGCATATGACGGTGGGCGAAAACACCGGCTATGCGCTTGAAGTCGCCGGTGTCGCGAAAGCCGAGCGCACGAAGCGCGTCGGCGACGCGCTGCGCATGGTCGGGCTCGAGGGCATGGAGGGCCGCAAGCCCCGTCAGCTCTCCGGCGGCCAGCAGCAGCGCGTGGCGCTCGCCCGCGCCATCATCGCCCGGCCGAAGCTGCTGCTACTCGACGAACCGCTGTCGGCGCTCGACAAGAATCTGCGCCAGTCCATGCAGATCGAGCTGAAGACGCTGCAGCACGAGCTCGGCATCTCCTTCATCTTCGTGACGCACGACCAGCAGGAGGCGCTGACAATGTCGGACCGCGTCGCCGTGCTCTCGGGCGGCCGCATCCAGCAGCTCGACACGCCGCGCGCCATCTACGACCAGCCGAAGAACAGTTTCGTCGCCACCTTCGTCGGCGCCAGCAATCTCTTCGAGGGCGAGGCCGGCAGCGGGCAGCTCGTCACCAAGGACGGCCTATCCATTTCCCATGGCCGGCAGGGTGCAACGGGCGCGGCAACCGCGCTCATCCGCCCCGAACAATTCTTCATCGCTCAATCCGGCGACAGCGCGCCGGGCCTCGACGTCGATCTCGAACAGATCGTCTTCGTCGGCTCGACCTTCGAGCTGTTCGGCCGGACAGTGACCGGCCGGCGCGTCATCGCGGAAATCCCCGCCATGCGGCGCAGCCTCGTCGGCGAAATCGAGCAGTCGCGCCGCGCGCGCCTCGCCTATGATCCTGCCGCCGTGCACCTCCTTCCGGCGGAGGCGGCCTGACATGACGTCGATTGCCTTTCGCCGCCGCGCCCAGCTGGCCGTCCTGCTCGGACCCGTCTCGCTGTTCCTGGCGGTCTTCTTCCTCGGCCCGCTCGCCATCATGATCGTGACGAGCTTCCTCGCGCCCGGCCTTTACGGCGGGGTGGAATGGACCTGGTATCCGCACAATTACGGCCGCATCCTCGGCTTCGCCGACCCCATGTTCGAGGATTTCGACCCGATCTACATCGCGATCTTCCTGCGCTCGCTGAAGATCGCGGCGATGACCGTCCTGGCGACACTCCTCGTCTGTTACCCGGCCGCCTTCTGCATCAGCCGGCTCTCCGACCGCTGGAAGAATTTCTGCCTCTTCCTGATCACGCTGCCTTTCTTCACCAGCCTGATCGTGCGGCTGTTCATCTGGGTGCTCATCCTGCGCCCGACCGGCCTCGCCAACGAAGTGCTCATCGGCACCGGTATCGTCAGCCGACCGCTCGACCTCATCTATACCGACGGCGCGATCATTCTCGGCATGGTCTATGTCTTCATTCCGTTCATGTTCATGCCGGTCTATGCCAGCGTCGAGAAACTCGACTGGACGCTGGTGCGCGCCTCGCTCGATCTCGGCGCCGGGCCGATCCGCACCTTCCTGCGCATCATCCTGCCGCTGACGGCGCCGGGCATTGCCGGCGGCGCGGTCATCGTCTTCATTCCCGCGCTCGGCAATTTCGTCGTGCCGGCCATTCTCGGCGGCGCGAAGGTCATGATGCTGGGCAATCTCATCGAGCAGCAGTTCCTCGCCGCGCGCAACTGGCCCTTCGGCTCGGCGCTCGCCATGATGGTGATGACCGTCATGCTGGTGCTGCTCTTCATCCACGTCGTCGTTTCCGGCCGTCGCGGCTTCGACCCCGCGACCGGACATTGAGGAGAGCGGCCATGAAGATTTTCGCCACGCTGGCCCGCGGCAGCCTGATCGCCTATACCGCGCTGTTCTTCGCCTTCATCTACATCCCGCTCGCGCTGATCGCCGTCTATTCGTTCAATGCGAACCCGGTCAACATGATGACCTGGACCGGCTTCACCACCGAATGGTACGCTCAGGTCCTCGGCTTCAAGACGAAGATTTCGGAAAACGCGCTCTATCTGGAATCGACGAGCCAACTCGTCGAGGCGCTCTGGAACAGCCTGATCATCGCAACCTCCACCACGGCGATCGCCACCGTGCTCGGCACGGCAATCGCGATCGCCGTCTACCGTTTCGACTTCTTCGGACGGCGCTTCTACCGCACCATCATGTTCATGCCGATGCTGATGCCCGATATAGTGCTCGGCATCGCGCTCCTGATCTTCTTCGTCAATTCCGGCATCAATCTCGGCCTGAAGACGATCATCATCGGCCAGTGCACCTTTCTGATCTCCTATGTCTTCATCGTCGTCTCGGCACGGCTCGCCGGCATGGATCGCACGCTGGAGCATGCCTCCGCCGATCTCGGCGCCAACGAATGGACGACCTTCCGCAAGGTGGTGTTCCCTCAGCTGCTGCCCGGCGTCGTCGGCGGCGCGCTGCTGGCCTTCATCATTTCGATGGACGACCTCGTCATCACCTATTTCATCGCCGGCGTCGATGTCACGACGCTGCCGATGTTCATCTTCGCCATGCTCCGGCGCGGCATCAAGCCGGAGATCAACGCCATCGCCGTGATGATGCTGACCTTCTCCTTCGTCATCGCCTCGCTTGGCCTCTACCTTCGTTCCCGGCAGAAATGATCATGACCCAGACGACCAAACCCCGCGCCCGCGCGCTCGGCCTGCCTTTCACCGGCCGCACCGGCCCGCTCAATGCCATCACCGATGTCGACGGCATTGCCGTCGGCTTCCAGACCATCCGCGAGGAAACCCCGCGCCCCGGCCGCAAACTGCCGGTGCGCACCGGCGTCACCGCCATCCTGCCGCACAGCGAAAGCGAAACGCCCGTGCCCGTCTATGCCGGCCTGCACCGGTTCAACGGCAATGGCGAGATGACCGGCACGCACTGGATCGAGGACGGCGGCACCTTCCTCGGCCCGGTCATGATCACCAACACCCATGGCGTCGGCATCACCCATCACGCGACGATCCGCTGGATGCTGGAGCGCTATCCCTCGACCTACGACATCGGCGATTTCCTCTGGCTGATGCCGGTGATTGCCGAGACCTATGACGGAGCCTTGAGCGACATCAACGGCATGCCGGTGACGGAAGCCGACGCCCGAGCGGCGCTGGAAAATCTCTCGCGTGGCCCCGTCTCCGAGGGCAATTGCGGCGGCGGCACGGGCATGATCACCTACGGCTTCAAGGGCGGCACAGGCACGTCCTCCCGCGTCGTCTCCTATGGCGACAGGGATTATACGATCGGCACGCTCGTGCAGGCCAATCATGGCCAGCGCGACTGGCTGACGGTCTGCGGCGTACCCGTCGGCAAACACCTCACGGACAATACCCCACAGAGCCAGTTGAAGGAGCGTGGCTCGATCATCGTGGTCATCGCGACCGACTTACCGATGGCACCGCACCAGCTGAAACGCCTCGCCCGCCGCGCCTCGATCGGCATCGGCCGCAACGGCACGCCCGGCGGCAACAATTCCGGCGATATCTTCCTCGCCTTTTCCACCGCCAATCCACGGCCCATGGCACACCGCGCCCCGGCCCGGCTCAACATCGAGATGGTCAATGACGAATATCTCGACCCCGTCTATGCGGCGGCAGTCGATAGTGTGGAGGAAGCCGTGGTCAACGCCATGCTGGCAGCGGAAAGCGCCGGCGGCACACCGCACGACCGCCTGCGCGTCGATGCCATCGATCACGAAGCGCTGATGGCCGTCATGCAGCAGTATGGCCGGCGCTAACGCGCCGGCTTTTCAGATCAGTTCGCAGTACCGCCAGGCGTGACCTTCTGGCTATCGCCGTCGGTCCCGGATTGCTGCGTCGGAGAACGGTCGGTCGGCACCGCTTCGCCGCCGCCGGGCACGCTGTTGTCGATCGTGTCCTGCGCCGGCTCGCCGCTGGTGGTGGACGAGGTCTGCGTCGCATCGACAGGCGCGGAAGGATCGATGCGTTCGCCGAAGATTTCCACCGCGCCCCAGGCGATAAGGGCGAGCGCAAGGCTGATGCCGAGCACTTTCAACACCGGCCTGCCAGGGCCGCCCTGCCGGGTCTCGCGGGCGGAATAATCCTTGCGGACGGGATCATGCGTGAGGGTGATCGGATCGCCGCGTTCGTCTTGCTGATGGGTCATGGCGGACACTCCCTGAATTTCATCTCAGGAGCAAAACTTACGGGCAGGACGAAAGTTCCTCAGGCCTCCGCCGGCCCGTCCAGCCCCAGCGCTTCGAGAAGCCGGCGCTGGCGCAGCAGGAGATGGGTCAGCGAGGCGACGTCGCCATGCGCCGGCTGGTGCGTCATACCCTCGTCCACCGCCTCGACGATCGCCTCGAACGTATCGGCGATCTCGCGTGAAATGCCGTTGAGCTCGGCAAAACGTGGATCGACCGCCGCCGCCGCAAGTGTTGCCGTCGTCACGCGGCCGATGCCATGCGGCACTTTCGCCCCGGCATCGACATAGCCTTCGGGAAGATCGCCCTTCCGGTTCGTCACCCGCCGGAAATGGATGACATCGATGATCTGGTCCACCGCCTGGCAGGCGCCGGCAACCCGCGAGGGATGGTCCGTATCGGCCGCCGCATGGGGCAGCAGTTCAAGCCTGTCCGGATGGCGCTCGGCGAGTTTGAGATAGGGTAGCATCGGGCCGCTTAGAGCGCCGCTCGTCGCGTTCCTGAAGAGATCGGCATCGATGGCCGCATGGCGCACCTGCCCCGAGGCCAGCGCTCGGTCGAGGGCCGCTGTATCCACCACCTCGCCGCGATCGTAGTTCACGATGACGGCGCCACGGTTCATCGCCACCATCACCGCCTCGCCGACCATACCAGCATTGGCATGGATCCGCGTCTCCTCGTCCAGCCGGCCAAGACCGACATGGACGGAAAGCACATCCGCCCCGTCGGCCGCCTCCACCGGCGAGGCCGCATAGCCAAACCCCTCGGCCTCGATCCATTGCCGATGCTTCGGTCGGGCATAAATCGTCACGAACATCCCGAAAGCCCGGGCGAGCCGGGCCACCTCACGGCCGATATTGCCATAGCCGAGCACCGCCATGCGACGCCCCTCGAGCTTGGCGGTCGGGAAGGATTTGAGGTCACGGCCGGTGTCGAAATCACCCGTTACCACGCGCGCATGCAGCTGCGCGACCGGCAGGTCCGGCATCACCTTCAGGATCGCCTTCATAACCATCTGCGCCGTGGCGCGGCTGTTGATGCCGGGCGTGTTCATCAAGGGGGCATCACCACCCTCGCCATTGCCGCCGCCCCAGGAGGCCGAGCCCATATTGCCGGTGCCGGCACCGATACGCACGCCGCCGAGCGGAAAAATCGCCTGTTTGGGAATGAAGGTCGCCGCCGCGATCAGTGAGTCATAACGCCCGTCCGCCGTCTGGGCGATGATCTCGGCCTCGGCGCTCAGATCCGGCTGGTAGAAGAAATGCAGGCCCGGCGGCAGGGGCTCGCGCTGATAGACGCCCTCATGAAAGGTGCCGCCCTTCGCCTCGATATGCGCGCGCACCTCGCCGGGATCGGGATTACCATCCGCATCGAAGCGCAGTCCGACGAGATCGGCGATCAGGATTTTATAGGCGCGCTGCGGGTCGTCCAGCCGTCCGTCCGAAGCTGTGAGTTCTTCCTGCATGGCGCCCTCCCTCGCTACCATTTTCGTAGGCGAGTTTTGCAGGTGGGGCAAGGCGAGACGCAGGCCTTGAAGACGTGCGAATCACTGCCGCCGCCGACAGGATCAATGGAAATCGCGGGACTTGACGCGGATCGCCTCCACCTGACCCGCATCATTTCCAGCGGCGGCGCCGCGCCGGCCGATCGTGGCGAAATCGGCGGACAAATCGGTGAGGTGCTGCACGACAAGATGCACCACCTCCCCTTCCCGTTGGATATAGCCTTTCACGCCGATCATCGGCGCGCCCATCACGATGGGGCGATAGGCGAGGAAGACCTTGCGCCAGACGACGAGGTTGGCGATTCCCGTCTCGTCCTCGATGGTCACGAAGATGACGCCCTTGGCCGAACCCGGCTGCTGGCGCACCAGCACGATGCCCGCCGTCTCGACCTTTTGCCTGTCGCGCAGCCGGATCGCTTCCGCGCAGGGGAGGATGCGCCGCCGCTGCAGGCTTTCGCGCAGGAAACTGACCGGATGGGCCCGGAGCGTCAGGCCGACATGGCCATAATCCTTCACCACCTCGCCGCCCACCGCCATCGGGCGCAGCGCCACGGCCGGCTCGGTGATTTCCGGGACGGTCGCCGCCTCGCGCTCGGCAGCGGCAATGAAGAGCGGCAGCGGCTCGTCGCGCAGGCCGCGGATCGCCCAGAGCGCTTCACGGCGAGACAGGCCGAGCGAGGGGAGAAAGGCGTCCGCCTCTGCCAGCCGGACCAGGACCTCGGCCGAGAGCCCCGAACGGCGCCAGAAATCGTCGATCGAGACGAACGGCTCCTCTTCCCGTTCGGCGAGAAACCGACCGGCCTCCTTGTTGTTGAGCCCCTTCACCAGCCGCAGCCCGAGCCGCACGGCAAAACGCCCCGCCACGTCCGTCGGCTCCAGCGTGCAGTCCCATCGGCTCTTGTGGATGCAGACAGGCCGCACCTCCACCCCATGCTCCCGCGCATCGCGCACGATCTGCGCCGGCGCGTAGAACCCCATCGGCTGGGAATTGAGCAGGGCCGCGCAGAAGACATCCGGGTGATGGCATTTCACATAGGACGAGGCATAGGCGACGATGGCGAAGCTGTAGGCATGGCTTTCCGGGAAACCGTAGGAGCCGAAGCCCTCAAGCTGTTTACACATGCGTTGGGCAAATTCGCGCGGATGCTTGTGCTTAACCATGCCTTCGATCAATTCCTCGCGAAACTTGTCGACCCCACCGGTCTGCTTGAAGGTCGCCATGGCACGGCGCAACTCATCCGCCCTGCCGGGAGTAAAGCCCGCGCATTCGATGGCCACCTGCATGGCCTGCTCCTGGAACAGGGGCACACCCAGCGTCCGCTCCAGAACCTTGCGAAAAGCCGGGCTGGGATAATCAACCTTCTCAAGTTTTTGCCGGCGCCTCAGATACGGATGCACCATGTCACCCTGGATCGGGCCTGGCCGGACGATCGCCACCTGGATGACGATATCGTAAAACTCCTGCGGCCTGAGACGCGGCAGCATGGACATTTGTGCGCGGCTCTCGATCTGGAATGTGCCAAGCGTGTCGGCCTTCGAGATCATCTCATAAGTCGGCTTATCTTTTTGCGGAATGGTCGCTAGCGTATAGTTCAAGCCCTTGTGCTCTTTCAGAAAATCGAAAGCGCGACGCATGCAGGTGAGCATGCCGAGCGCCAGCACGTCGACCTTCATGAATTTCAAATATTCGATATCGTCCTTGTCCCATTCGATCACTTGCCGTTTGTCCATGCTGGCAGGCTCGACGGGCACCAGATCGTCCAGCCGGTCGCGCGTCAGTACGAAGCCACCCGGATGCTGGGAGAGATGGCGAGGGGCGTTGATCAATTGTCGAGCAAGATCGAACAGCAGTTTTATTCGCCGATCATCCACATTCAGGCCGGCCGATCCGGTATAGGTTTGCGGCACGTCATTCGACCAACCCCACACTTGCGAGGATAGGGCTTTTAAGACATCTTCCGGCATACCGAGCGCCCGACCGACATCGCGCATCGCCGCACGCGAGCGATAGCGAATGACGGTCGCGCAGAGCGCGGAGCGCTGCGTTCCATACGTCTCATATATCCACTGGATCACCTCCTCTCGGCGCTCGTGCTCAAAATCCACATCGATGTCGGGCGGCTCGCCGCGTTGCTCGGAGACGAAACGCTCGAAAAGCAGGCCGTTCACCGTCGGTTCGATGGAGGTGATGCCGAGGACGAAGCAGACCGCGCTGTTGGCTGCCGAACCCCGGCCCTGACAAAGGATCGGGATAGGAAGTGAGCGTGCATGGCGCACGATGGCGTTCACCGTGAGAAAATAGGGCGCATATTTCATCTTGCGGATCAGCTCCAACTCGTGAAGGAGCTTTTTGCACACCATGTCCGGAATGCCCTCTGGATAGAACACCGCCGCTCCCTCCCAGGTATATTTCTCCAACGCCTCCTGCGGGGTCAGCTCGGTATATTCCCGTTCCTCCGGATATTGATATTCCAGCTCATCCAGCGAAAACCGGCAGCGTTCCACGATATCGAGCGTGCGGGCAAGGGCCTCCGGGTAACGCGCGAACAGGCGGTGCATTTCTTTTGGCGGCTTGAGGTAGCGGTCGGCGTGGCGTTCGCGCAGGAAGCCGGCATTGTCGATGACGACGTTGTGATGGATACAGGTGACGATGTCCTGCAGCATGCGACGGGCCGGTTCGTGGTAGAGCACATCGTTGGTGACGACCGTGGGCACGCGATACTGCGCAGCGAGGTTGGAGAGGTCGAAGAGGCGCAGCTGGTCGTTCGGCCGACGGCGGAGCGTCAGGGCGAGGTAGCAACGGTCCGCAAACGCCTCCGAGAGGCGGCGCAGGTTGAAGGCGGCGGTGTCATCGGCCTCGTCGGGCACCAGCACGGCAAGCAGGCCTTCGTTCCATTCGACGACATCCGACCAGTCGAGATGGCATTTTCCCTTGCCGGCTTTTTTCTTGCCGATGGTGAGCAAGCGGCAAAGCCGGGCATAGGCATCGCGGTCGGTCGGATAGACGAGCAGCGACGTGCCATCGACAAGATCCAGCCGGCAGCCGACGACGAGGCGAACGCCGTTTTCCTTCGCCGCGCGATAGGCCTGCACGACGCCGGCCAAACTGTTGCGGTCGACGACGGCCATGGCTTCAATGCCGAGCGCACTCGCCTGGGCAAACAGCTCCGCGCAACTGCTCGCCCCGCGCAGGAACGAGAAATGCGAGGTGACCTGGAGTTCGGCGTAGCGCGGCGTCATGCGAAAATTCCGTGCAGGAACCAGCGACCCGCGCCGGTGATGATCTGCTGCTCCTCGCCCGAGCGGAACAGCCAGAAGCGCTCGCCCTCGGCGTCCTCCACCTGGAAATAGTCGCGCACGGCGGAAAGCTCGGCGTCGCGCTTCCACCACTCGCCGAAGATGCGCTCGGGACCATCCGCCCGCTGCACGCGCCGGCGCACGCCACGCCAGATGAAGAAGGCGGGCGGATGGTCGGGCAGCAGCGCCATGACCTCGATCGGCTCCGGGCGGGCGAGAAGCCGCGCCGGGCGCGGCCAGCGGCCCGGCCAGGTCATGCCGTCATCCGGAGCGAGTGGAGGGATGCGCTGGATGGAGCGCTCCGGCACATCGCTTTCGACCGGCGCCAGGCGATAGAGCCGGCGGGCGCCGATGCGGTTGGCGATGACATCGACGAGGCCGGCAAGATCGGCCTGCGCCTCTTCGATCAGCGAGGAGGCCTTCTGCTGCAGAACAAGCGGTTCGGCAAGCGTCGCGGTCAGATCCATGATCTCGATGCCGAAACCCGGGTCGATTGTCTCTATACGATCGCAGAGCAGCCGCACGAGACGCTTTTCATCGCGCACCGCCCGTGCCGTACCGATGCGGATTGCCTGTCGTGAATTGTCGACGCGATGGAAGAGAAGGTCGAGCCGGCGCGCGCCGAGACTGCGCTTTTCGAGCGCCTTGCAGAGATCGCCGACGAGGGCGGCCGTGTAACGTCCGATGGTTTCGGGGGCACCGATGGGCTCGCCAAAAACTTTTCGCACGCTGACGTGTTCGGGAGCACGCAGCGGATCGACGGGCTCGTGGACCATGCCCAGCAACTGGTCCATCCGGCGGCCGATGAGCGTGCCGAAACGCAGGACCAGAGGCGCGCGCGGCACGGCCAGCACCTCGCCGATCGTGGCAAAGCCTAGCACATGCAGGCCTGTCACGGTTTCCGGCGGAATCCGGAGGCCGAAGATGGGCAGTGGCGCCACGACCTTGCCGGCCGCGCCCGGCGGAACGATACAGACGGGCGCGGCCAGGAAACGGGCGGCGGCATGGGCCGCTCCCCACGTATCGGCCACCGCCGCGCGGGCGAAAATGCCGGACGCCCCGAGCCGGTTGACGAGACCGGTCAGCATACGCTCCTCGCCGCCATGCAAGTGGTCCGCGCCGGTCGTGTCGATGACGAGGCCATCCGGTGGATCGGGCGCGACGACGGGCGCATAATGCTGCAAGGCCCAGAGTGCGAGGCGCTCCAGCGCTGCGGAATCGGCCATGGGATCGGCAGGCATGGTGAGCACGTCGGGCACCAGCGCATGAGCCTTGGTGAGCGGCATGCCGACGCGCAGGCCGGCTTGCTCGGCCACGCGGCTGACCGCCGTGAGGATCCGGCGCGCGCCCTCGCGCCCGACGAGAACAAGGCGCTGATCAGGCGCTGGCGCCGAAGGACCAAGGGACCGTCGCAGGCGATCGATCGGCCAGCCGGGAAGAAAAAGCGATACGACCCTCGGCATCGGTAGCCTCCACGTCAAATTCGGCCGCGGCGCCGGACCGGCAGCGAGTCAGTTCCAGCAGCCATCGCGCCCGGCCGACCCCAGGAACGGGAAGGGGCGAGGACGGCGCGGCGGAAACCCGCCAGCGCGTTACGGCAGCCGTCGGCTGATCAAAGGTTGCCGCTTCCTTCAGGTGCCGGAAGCGCCGAAGGGCAAGGCCGAGCGTGCCGCCGGCTTCCGCCGCCAACTGCAGGCGCCGCGAAGCGGTCATTGACAGACGGGCGACCTCCGCCACCACGGCACCGAGCCCGCCATGGCGCAACCCCTCTTCGAAACAGAGGAGCAGGCTCTTTTCATCGCCCGCCTCCACATAGATGACGCGGCCAGGAGCGAGCCCCGCCTGCGCCAGCGCCGGCGCGAAGAGGTCCGGCTGCGTTAGGCACCAGAGCACCTGCCCCTTGGTACGCGCAGCGATGCCGGCGGCAAAGAGCATGGCGGCCGCGCCCGCCACGGCATCGTTGCCACCGCCGCAGACCTCGTGCAGGCTGGCAAGCGCCAACCCACTACCCGGCAGGCGCTCATCGATCTCGGGCACACCGAAGGGCATTACCACCCGGTCGCGCGCCGCGCGGCCGTCGAACTGCCGGATGCGGTCGCGCAGATCGGCGACAACGGCACTGGCGGCGAAGGCGGACATTGGACGGGCGGCTCCTTGATGAGGACAGTATGTTCTCTTTTTGTTCTTAAACGAAAAGAGAGTCAATCGCTCTTACCGGCTGCAACGATCACAGTTTGAATCAGAGGCGGGAACCAAGTGGCGCGGCGGAAGTTCTCCCTTTTGCCATTCCATTCAATCCAGGGAGACATGTCCATGGCTGACGAAAAGAGCACCGGAAAGCGCACGCTTGGCGTCGTCGAGGGGCGAGACAGCATTTCGGAAGAGGTCCGCGCCGCCGAAGCGGAAGCCTCGATCAATGAGCAGATCGACGCCTTGAAATCGGAGATCAGCAAGCTGAAGGAATCCGCCGGCCTGATTGCGGAAGGCACCGGCCAGCTCGCCGTCGCCAAGGCTGAATCGCTGCGTGAAGACCTGCGCCAGACCATCCAGGCCAACCCGCTGGCAACACTCGCGGGCGCCGCCTTCATCGGCTACCTCTTCGGTCTGCGCCACCGCTGATCATCCCCATCCGGCAGCATAAAAAAAGCCCGGCAATGCCGGGCTTTTCCGTGTTCAGAACCAGCGTTGGCGGCGCGGGGGCTCGCTTTCGAGGGAGCCGAGCAGATAACCCAGCACGACACCGGCGAGACCGGCCGTCAGGACGACGGTCGAAAGGCCGGCCGGATGCTCGCGAGCGGCCTGCGCGACGGCAGCACCCTCGGACCGCACATATTTGGTGGCCGAGCGCACGGCCGGGCGGGCCGCATCCACGGCATTGCCGGCGCGATCGCGGATCGTCTCGTAGGCCTCGCTGCCGCGGTCGCTGAGATCCTTCTGGAGCGTGGCGATCTCGGCGCGAAGAGCGGAAATCTGGGATTGAACGTCAGTGCTTGCCATTGCGGTCTCCTTGTCAGAATAGAGGCCGAACGGATGGCGGGCGTCTTGGTTCCCGGGAAGCGGCGATTTCAGCTTGCCTGGCGGCGACCGTCGCGGCGTATCTGCGAGGGCGTGTCGCCGAAAGCCGCGCGAAAACGGCGCGTGAAGTGAGACAGGCTCTCGAAGCCGGTTTCGAGCGCGATCTCGATCAGCGGCTTGTTGGTGCGGATCACCATGTTGAGCGCGGCGGCCATGCGGATCTTCATGTAGATCGCACTCGGCGAGGCCCCCATGTCGCTTTCGAACAGGCGCTCCAGCTGGCGCCGAGAGACACCGGTCATCGTGGCGATGCTGTCGATGGACAGAAGATCCTCGGTATGCTGCTCCATCATCATGATGGCGAGATGCACGCGACGGTCGCGCGCTTCGAGGCCGAGCGGATTGCGCGGCTGGAGATCCGTCGCATCGCGACGGTGGCGGATCTGCAGGATTTCCAGCGCATTGCGCTCCGCTGCCTCACCGACATGATGGCGCACAAGCGTTGCGGCCAGATCCGCGACGCTGCTGCCGCCGGCACAGGTGGCGACCTTGCCGTCGAAGCGGAAGATCTGCTCGGAGGTCGCCTCGATATCGGGGTAGCGGGCGCGGAATTCACGGTGGTGCAGCCAGCTCACGCAAGCGGTATGCCCCTTGAGCAAGCCGGCCTCTGCGAGAATGAAGCTGCCGGT
Organism: Shinella curvata; assembly: GCF_022899935.1. Classification (GTDB taxonomy): domain Bacteria; phylum Pseudomonadota; class Alphaproteobacteria; order Rhizobiales; family Rhizobiaceae; genus Shinella; species Shinella curvata. The sequence continues at coordinate 492,074 of NZ_JALJCJ010000004.1, read as the reverse complement.
ACAGAGGCCGATCAGCCCGACGCCGGCATTGGCCGCCTTGCGCAGATAGGCGCTCGCATAGCTGTCGATCGGCTCATCGACCTTGAGCAGACCACCGACCACGGCGATGTAATCGAAAGCTGAGGGATCGGCGAAGGGCGCTGTGGGTGCGACCTGAATGCCGCTCGACGAAGAGATAAAATTGCGCGTGCTGCTCAGGACGTCCCAATCGCAGTTGACACGGCGCGAGCGATCCTCGCTGTCGCTGGCAAGGCGCAGCGTATCGACGAACAGCGCAAAGGCGGAGAGCGTAAAACTTTTCGACAGGATGAAACCGACACGCAATGCCTTGGGCGCCGCGTGGTTGCCCGTGTCCCGCGATGTCCGCACATCCACCGTCATCAGCATCTCCCGGGCCGTCTGCAGGGACAGGATCGTCGCCAACCAGAACCGCCGACGATATCCATAGCAGATTTCGCCGCATGGCTCCATTCCCTGGACGGCGTTTGTGTGCGGATTAAGCCTATCGCGCGAATTTCCGCGCACCGGCAACGCAGGCGACGATGGCAAGCGTCGTCAGCAGCATCAACGGACTGACCTGTTCGTGCAACAGGGCGGCGGCAAGCAAAAGGCCGAAGAAAGGCTGGAGCAGTTGCAACTGTCCGACAGCGGCGATACCGCCGATCGCCAGCCCGCGATACCAGAAGACGAAGCCGACGAGCATGCTGAAAACCGACACATAGGCCAGGCCCGCCCAGGCTCCACCGCCAATCCCCGCCCAGCTTTCCGGCAGCGTCAGAAGGGCAATGACAGCCATCAGCGGCAAGGCGAGGATGAGCGCCCAGGAAATGACCTGCCAGCCGCCGAGTGTGCGGGAAAGCTTCGCGCCCTCCGCATAACCGAGCCCGCAGGCAACAATCGCCGCCACCATCAGAAGATCGCCGATGAGCGAGACCTCCGCGCCGGAATTCAGCGCGAAGCCCACCACCATCGCGCTGCCGAAGACGGAAAACAGCCAGAACAGCGGCTTTGGCCGTTCCCCGCCCCGGAGGACCGCGAAAATGGCGGTTGCCAGCGGCAGGAGGCCGACGAAGACGATCGAATGGGCGGATGTGATGTATTGCAGCGCCAGCGCCGTCAGCAACGGAAAGCCGACGACGACGCCGAGCGCGACGATGGCCAGCGAAAGGAGATCGTCACGTGCGGGTTTGTTCTGGCGCAGCACAGCCAGAAGCGCCGCGCCCAGAAGGGCCGCGATGACCGCACGCGCCGAGGTCAGGAAGAGCGGCGAGAAATCCGCCACCGCAACACGGGTCGCCGGCAGAGACCCGCTGAAGATGATGACACCGGCAAGCCCGCTGCCCCAGCCGTCCATGGATGTTTTCATATTCACCTCGCATTCGCCGTGAATCTACGTTTGCGGGGCTGGTCAGGACAGAAACAAAACCATACAATTTTTAATAACTGTACTGGTAACGGAAAGCATACACTTGAGTGAGAAGATCGCCGGAAACCGCATCGAAAGCGTGATGACCACCATCCGCAACCGCGTTGCCGGGCGCACTCTGGCACCGGGTGACCGCCTGCCCTCCATCCGCGGTCTTGCCGCATCGATCGGCGTCTCGCCGTCGACGGTCGTCGAAGCCTATGACCGGCTGGCCGCAGAGGGGCTGATCAGAGCGCGGCGCGGCTCCGGCTTCTACGTGTCCGATACCGCACCATTGCCGCTGAAGCTCGCGGAGGCCGAAACGCCTAAAGCGCGCGCGGTCGACCCCTTCTGGGTGTCGCGGCAATCGCTCGATGCGGAGGACGGCGTGCTGAAACCCGGCTGCGGCTGGCTGCCGGCGGAATGGATGCCGAACGAGGCGCTGCGCCGGGCAATCCGCAGCCTGGCGCGCGCAGACGACGCCATGCTCGCCTACTACGGCAATACGCGCGGCTCCAACGCGTTGCGCAAGCTGCTGCTTGGCCGCCTGGCAGAAGAAGGCGTCGCAGCCGGGCCGGAACATCTGATGCTGAGCAACACGAGCACGCAGGCGCTTGACCTCATCTGCCGCTTCCTGCTCAGGCCCGGCGATACCGTTCTGGTGGACGATCCCTGCTATTTCAATTTCCAGGCCCTGCTGAAAGCCCATCAGGTGAACGTGACCGGCGTCGCCTATACGCCTGCCGGCCCCGATATCCTCGCCTTCGAGGCTCTGCTTTCGGCGGAACGGCCACGGCTCTACATCACCAATTCTGCACTTCACAACCCGACCGGCGCGACACTCTCGCCACAGGTGGCGCACCGGCTGCTGAATGCAGCAGCGGCCAGCGAGACCGTTATCATCGAAGACGACATCCTCGCCGATTTCGAGCCGGATCCCACGACCCGGCTTGCAGCGCTCGACGGCCTGCAGCGCGTCATCCGCATCGGCAGCTTTTCCAAGACACTTTCGGCCGCTGCCCGCTGCGGCTACATCGCGGCACGTCCGGACTGGATCGAGGGGCTGGTGGACCTGCAGATCGCCACCAATTTCGGCGGACCAAGCCCCATTTCCAGCGAGATCATCGCCCATATGCTCGCGGGCGGCGGCTATCGCAAACATATGGAAGAGTTACGCCGCCGTCTGGTGCGTGCCCGCCGCGAGACGGCGGACCGCCTCGCGAGGCTGGGCATCGCGCCATGGCTCATGCCGCGCGGCGGTTTCAATCTCTGGTGCCGACTGCCGGAAGGACTCGATTCCGGCGAAGTCGCGCGGGCCGCAGTCGCCGAAGGCCTGGTGCTCGCCCCCGGCAATGTGTTCAGCATCTCGCAGACCGCCGCCGGCTTCATGCGCTTCAACGTCGCCCACATGGCCGATCCGCGCGTCTATCAGGTACTGGCGGAGGCGCTGAAGCGCGCCGCCTAGCGCCGCTTCGCCAGCATCGAGCGCGACAGCACGACGACGAGGCCGATGAGCACAGTCGCGACGATGAAGAGGAAGGCGGCGGCGGCGATGGCCGGGCTGATGTTCTCGCGGATCGAGGAGAACATCTGCCGCGCCAGCGTACGCTGGTTGGGGCCGGCGACGAAGAGCGTCAACACCACCTCGTCGAGCGAGGTCGCGAAGGCGAGCACTGCCCCCGAGAGCACGCCGGGCATGGCAAGCGGCAGGGTGATGCGGCGGAACACCGTGGCCGGTGCCGCACCGAGACTCTGCGCAGCCAATTCCACCCGCTCGTCAATGCCGGCCAGCGCCCCGGTGACGCTGACCACCACGAAGGGCACGGCGACGACCGTATGGGCGATAATCACGCCCAGATAGCTGTTCGTCAGACCGAACCCCGCCAAGAGAACCTGCATGCCCACGCCGAGCACGACGGCCGGAACCACCATGGGCAGCAGGAAGAGCGTTCGCATCGTGCCGCGAAAGAGGATCAGCCGGTTGCGCAGGCCAAGCGATGCCGCAGTCCCCAGAACGGTGGCAAGAAGGGTCGTGCCCGTGCCGATGATCAGGCTGTTGACGATGGCGCGGCGCCAGGCGTCGGCGAAGAACAGTTCCTCGAACCAGCGCAGCGACCAGGACGGGATCGGATAGGTAAGGATGACGCTCGAGGTGAAGGCGAGCGGCAGGATGGCGATGAGGGGTGCCACGAGAAACAGGACCGTCAGCGTGGCGAAGGTGGCCTTGGCGATTTTCATCGGCATGGTCAGCGCCTCCCCGGTTCTTCGCTGGAGAGCCGCGCATAGACGCTGTAGAGCACGAGCGTCGCGACGAGCAGCACCATGCCGAGCGCACCGGCCATGCCCCAGTTCGCCGATCCCGTGGCATAGAAGGCGATGATGGACGAGATCATCTGGTCGCCCGGACCGCCGATCAGCGCCGGCGTGATATAGTAGCCGATCGCCGAGATGAAGACGAGCAGACCACCGGAGGCGACGCCGCGCAGGCTGAGCGGCAGGAGCACGCGCAGGAAGGCGCGGAGCGGCGGCGCACCGAGCGAGGCTGCGGCCGGCATCAGGTTCTTCGGAATGGTGATCAGCACGGAATAGATCGGCAGCACCATGAAAGGCAGAAGCACATGGGTCATGGCGATGATGACGCCGGTACGATTGAAGATCAGCGCCAGCGGCGAGTTAATGATGCCGAGCGTCAGCAGGAGATCGTTGATCAGGCCCTTTTCCTGCAACAGGATGAACCAGGCGGCGGTGCGCACCAGAAGCGAAGTCCAGAGCGGCAGGAGCACTGCGCCGAGCATCAGGTCGCGCTTCCAGCCATCGAGCGACGCGGCGATGATGGCATAGGGGAAGCCGATCAGGGCGCAGAAGAACGTGACGAGCCCGGCAATCCAGAAGGTGCGCGCGAGGATCACGCTGTTGACCGACTGATCAGGCGGCAGATGTTCGATCTCGCCGGCGGCATTGCGGCCGAAATCCACGGCGGCGAGCAGGTTGCGGTCGGTATAGGGCGAGAGTGCATCGGCGATCGCCAGCCAGAATTCCGGTTTTTCCCAGCGCTTGTCGATGGAAACGAGGTCGGCGGGCGGGTTTGTCGTGTCGTCGAGCGCGCCCGTCGTCTTGCCCATCAGCGTGCGGAAGCCGGAGCGGGCGCTGTTGAGACGGCGCACCATGTCGCCGAGCGCCTGGTCGTCATCGACGGCTTTCAGATCCTCCATCAGCGCCGTTTGCATGGCGGCCGACGGCGGCGACTTGCGGTCCCAATCGGCGAGAACCTCGGCGCTGCGCGGCAGAAGCTTGAGCACGGCCGGATCCGACACGGCCTGCGACATCATGCTGAACAGCGGCCAGACGAAGAAGCCGATGAGGAAGAGAAGCAAGGGCGCCAGCAGCAGGAGCGACCGCCCCGTTCGGGAGGACGCTGCACTCATGGCGCGATGACCCGGCAATCGCCGGCCGAAAAGGCCGCGAAGACCTTGGTGCCCGGCGGATATTCGCGCGACCGGCGGCCGAGCTTGGCGATCAGCGGATGGGTAGCATTCTGCAGCTGCACACGAAGATGATCGCCCTGATAGACGCTGTCGGTGACTTCGGTTTCCAGCACATTGCGCGCCTCGCCGCGCGTCTCGCTGAGATCGACGCGTTCCGGGCGGATGGACAGGAAGACCGGCTGGCCGGAGGCGACGGTGCCTGACACGGCGGAGACGATTTGCGCACCCGAGGGAAGGCGCACGGTGGCCTCCTGTCCTTGCACGGCTTCCACGACGCCCTCGACAAGATTGGTCTCGCCGATGAACTCGGCGACGAAACGCGTCGCCGGCTCGTCGTAGACTTGCCGCGGCGTGCCTATCTGCTCGATCTTGCCCTTGTTGAACACGGCGACCCGGTCCGACATGGTGAGCGCTTCGGACTGATCGTGCGTCACGAAGACGATGGTCAGGCCGAGACGGCGATGCAGGTCGCGGATGTCGAGTTGCATCTGTTCGCGCAGGTTCTTGTCGAGCGCGCCGAGCGGCTCGTCCATCAGCACGACGCGCGGCTCGAAGACGAGCGCACGCGCGAGCGCCACGCGTTGCTGCTGGCCGCCGGAGAGTTGCGAGGGGCGCCGGTCGACAAGGGCGGAGAGCTGCACCATGCCAAGCGCACGCTTGACCCGCTCGCCAACCTCCGCCTTGCCGATGCCGCGCATCTGCAGGGGAAAGGCGATATTGTCGCCGACGGACATGTGCGGGAAGAGCGCATAATTCTGGAAAACCACGCCCATATCGCGCTTGTGCGTCGGCACGGCGTTGATGGCGGTTCCGTCGAGCAGGATATTGCCCGAGGTCGGCTGCTCGAAACCGGCAAGCATCATCAGAAGCGTCGTCTTGCCGGAGCCGGACGGACCGAGCAGGCTGACGAACTCACCCTTCCCGATGCTCAGATCGAGGTTTTCGACCACGCAGAGTGGGCCGTAGAATTTACTGATGCGGTCAAATCGAATGAATTCGGCCACGAGAGACTCCATCGCTAGAGGCGGAGGATGCAAAAGCATCCGGCCAGCAGGAAGGACGCTCCTCAGAGCGCCCTTCACCACGGATGTCCTTACTGGGCGAGCCAGGCGTTGAAGCGGGCCGTCAGCGTCTCCGCATTGTCGATCCAGAAATCGACGTTGAGCGAGATCGAGTCCGTCATGTTGGCGGGATCGGTCGGCAGGTCCTTGGCGAATTCCGCCGGCACCTTGGCAGCGGCTTCCTTGTTCGGCAGACCATAGGCGACGAATTCCGGCAGCTTGGCCTGATTTTCCGGCAGGCTCGCAAAGGCGATGAAGTCCTGTGCCGCGTCCTTGTTTTCGGCGTCCTTGAGAACGACCCAGCTGTCGACGGCATAGATGCTGCCGGGGAAGACGACCTTGAAGTTCTTGCCCTCGGAACGGTTGATGCCGGTGATGCGGCCATTATACGCCGAGGCCATGGCAACTTCCCCTGACGCGAGGAACTGCAAGGGCTGCGCACCGGATTCCCACCAGACGATGTTCGGCTTCAACTCGTCGAGCTTCTTGAAGGCGCGCGCGATGCCCTCTTCCGTGCCGAGCACGTCGTAGATCTCGTCCTTGGAGACACCATCGGCAAGCAGCGCGAATTCCAGCGTGTATTTCGGGCCCTTGCGCAGCGAGCGCTTGCCGGGGAATTTTTCGACATTCCAGAAGTCCGCCCAGGAGGTCGGGCCTTCCTTCAGCTTGTCGCCGTCATAGGCGATCGCGGTGGACCAAACGATGGCGCCGACGCCGCAGTCATTGACGGCGCTGTCGAGGAACTTGTCCTTGCCGCCCATCTTGTCCCAGTCGATCTTTTCATAGAGGCCGTCGGCACAGCCGAGCGCCAGCTCTTCGGCTTCCACCTGCACGGCATCCCAATTCGGCGCGCCGGCCTTGACCTTCGACTGGATCACGCCGATGCCGCCATCCCAGGCTTCGTCCAGCACCGGCTTGCCGAGCTTTTCGGAAAACGGCTTGAAGTAGATGTTGCGCTGGGCGTCCTGATAGTTGCCGCCCCAGGACACGACGGTCAGGTCGCGTGCGAACGCGGGCGCAACGATGCTGGCCGACAGAACGATGGCGGCTGCCGCCAGAACACCCGATTTCAGAATTGACTTCATGGTACTCCCCTTTTCTTCATTGTGATGGAGCCTTCGCTCCGATGACGATCTCATGCGGACCGCTCACCCCGCCTTTGCGGCGTCGGCTGCGGCCTCTCCGGTCGTCGCGCCCTTTCCCCTGGGCGTTCGGCCGATTGATGCATTCCAGTCATTGCCGGTCAACGGGGATTTTCCCCTTTTGACCCTTGTCAGACGTGCTGCCCTCCATTGATGTGGATTTCCGCGCCGTTGATGTAGGAAGACTGCTCGGTGCAGAGGAAATGGATGGTCTCCGCGACTTCGCGCGGTTCGCCCAGCCGTCCCATCGGCACTTCCGCCGCCACCAGTTCATCGGTCCCCGGCGAGAGGATCGAGGTTTCGATTTCGCCCGGCGCGATGGCATTGGCCCGCACGCCGCGCTTGCCGAATTCATGCGCCATTTCACGCGTCAGCGCCGCAAGCGCCGCCTTCGAAGCCGCATAGGCGACACCGGCAAATGGGTGCACGCGCGAGCCGGCAATCGAGGTGACGTTGACGATCGAGCCCTTGGCCGCCTCCAGTTCCGGCATCAGCGCGCGGGCGATCAGTGCCGTCGAAACGATGTTGACGTTGAGGACCTGCGTCCAGACGTCCGCATCCGTCTCCAGCACGCCAAGGCGGCTTCTGCCCGGTCCCTTCGGCGAGATGCCGGCATTGTTGACGAGGGCATGCAGCTTGCCGTGCGGCAGACGCTCACGCACCGTCGCGGCAAGACGGTCGATCTGGCTAAGGTCGGCAAGGTCGGCCTGGATATGGCTTTCGCGGGCCGAGGGCCAGGCACATTCCTCGGAGAAGGCCTGACGCGAGACGGTGAAGATGCGCCAGCCCTTCGACTGGAAAAGCTTGACCGTCGCATGGCCGATGCCGCGGCTCGCTCCCGTCAGCAACATGTAGCGGCGTTCTTCGGTCATGCGGAGGCGTCTCCATTGATGCTTGATACATCGTAATCGGCGGCCCGCGAATTGCAAGCCTCCTCGTTAAAGGCGGCGTCAGGCGCGTCGCGCCTCCCGTTCCTCGCCATGCGCGATGCGGTCCAGGATAGGTTTTCCACCCAGCAGGATATCATCGACGATGGCCATAGAGGCGGCCGGAGAGTCATGTCGCTTCAGCGCCTCGACGACGGGATAGTGATGGTCGATCATCGCCCGGCCGCCCGCCAGATAGGCATCGGAAATGTGCGGCCCCATCTGCAACCACAGCCGGCGCAGGATGGTGGTCAGCACCGGCAGGCCGGCGATCTGCGGCAGCATGAAGTGGAAGGCTTGGTTGAGCTGGGTGCCCTTCAGACGGTCGCCGTCGGCGATAGCCTGCTCGTTTTCCCGCAAAATCTGCTCCAGCGCGAGAATGTCGGCGCTCGTCGCAACCTGCGCGGCGGTTTCGGCGGCCAACCCTTCGAGGCGCACGCGGATGGCGCGGATTTCGCGGTAACGCGCCTCGCTCAGACCGGCGATGCGGATATCGCGCGGCGAGCGGAAGGTGATGGCCTCGTCATTGGCAAGCCGCAGGATCGCATCGCGGATCGGCGTGACGCTGGTGCCGAACTGCTCGGCGAGATCACGGATCTTCAACCGATCACCCGGCTGGAACCGGCCCTGCATAAGCGCATCGCACAGCGCGGCATAGACCACGCTGTTGAGGTTCTCATATTCCAGTGTCGCGAATTCGGGCATGGAACTGGTCCGCAAAATCGAGTAACAAGATACTTGATGCATCTTTTTTGACGTGTTTCAAGTATGGGCTGCTGCCGCATGTATTCTCTGGGCAAGAAATGCCCGTGGCAATGGTTGTGAAAGCGCTGTCAACAGCGCCGGAAACCGTCCTCGACGAACCCGCGGGAAACCGCCAGAACGGAGCAAGCATGACGGAGCCAGCGCCCGCCGCCCAGAAAAAGGACTCCCCAAAACCGGACTCGATGTCGGCGACCTGGAGCGTAACCGCAATCGAGGACGCCGAGGCATCCGTCGCCGAGGTCTATGGACTGGCCGGCGAAGTAAAGCGGCTCTCCAGCGAGCGGGACGAGACCTTTCTCTTCAAGCGCGCCGACGGCACCGATTTCATCCTGAAGATTGCCAATCCCGCCGAAGACCCAGCAGCGCTGGAATTCCAGGACGGCGCCCTGCTGCATCTCGAAGCTGTCGCGCCCGCCGTGCCCGTGCCGCGGCTGGTGCCGACGCTGTCGGGCGAGCCGAGCCACACGCTCTCGACATCGGACGGCCCGCGCATCATGCGCCTGCTCACCTTCCTCGACGGTGAGCTGCAATACCGCACGGAGGCCTCGGAGACGCAGAGCCGCAATGTCGGGCGTTCGCTTGCCGAACTCGGCCTTGGCCTCAAGGACTATGACGGCCGTCCGCCCGAGGGGAAGCTGATGTGGGACATTTCCCACACGCTCGACCTGCAAGCCGTCGTCGGCGATGTCGCGGGGGAGCGGCGCACGCAGGTGGAAGCCGTGCTTGCCGAATTCGATCGGTCACTGCCGGCCATCGCCGCACTCGAGCGTCGCCAGATCATCCACAACGACTTCAACCCGCACAACATCCTGCTCGATCCGGCGGAACCGACGACGGTCGTCGGCATCATCGATTTCGGTGACATGGTCCATGCCACGCTGATCAACGACCTCGCCGTCGGCATTTCCTATCACATGGCAACCGACAACTGGGCCGCCCGCACCGGCGCCTTCCTCGACGGCTTCCTTTCCGCGCGCCCGCTGCTGTCCCCGGAAATCGAACTGCTGCCCCTCCTCATGCGCTGCCGTCTCGCCATGTCGATCATCATCGCGGAATGGCGCTCGGCGCGCTTCCCGGAAAACCGGGCTTACATCATGCGCAACCACGCCACCGCCTGGCGCGGCCTGCAGAATATTGCCGATCTCACTCCCGCCGGGCTGAAACGGCTCGCGCCCAACCTGACCGAGGCCTGATCATGTCGATGGTGAATGCATTTTCGCGCGAGGATTTCGAACGGCTGAGCGACGCCGAACAGGCGTTGATCGCCCGCCGGGAAAAAGTGCTCGGCCCCGCCTACCGCCTGTTCTACGAGAAGCCGCTGCATCTGGTGCGCGGCGAAGGCGTCTTCCTCTATGACGCGGCCGGCGAAAAATATCTCGACGCCTACAACAACGTCGCCTCGCTCGGCCATTGCCATCCCCGCGTGGTGGATGCGATCACCAGCCAGACCGCCGTGCTCAACACCCATACGCGCTACCTGCACGAGGGCATCGTCGACTATGCCGAAACGCTGACGGCGACCTTTCCGGCGGCGCTCAGCCAGGCGATGTTCACCTGCACCGGCAGCGAAGCGAACGACCTTGCCGTGCGCATCGCCCGCTACGTCACCGGCGGCACCGGCATCATCTGCACCGATCTCGCCTATCACGGCCTGACGAGCGCGGTCGCCGAATTCTCGCCGTCGCTCGGTGAATCCGTCACGCTCGGCCCGCATGTGCGCACCGTGGCAGCACCCGACAGCTACCGTCATTCTCCGAAAGAGATGATGGAAAAGTTCGGCCGTGACGTCCGCGCCGCCATCGCCGATCTCAAACGTCATGGCATCAAGCCGGCCATGCTGATCACCGATACGATCTTTTCCAGCGACGGCATCTTCGCCGGCCCCAAAGGCTTCCTGAAGCCGGCGGTGGATGCCATTCACGAAGCCGGCGGCCTGTTCATAGCCGACGAGGTGCAGCCCGGTTTTGGCCGCACCGGCGAGACAATGTGGGGTTTCGAACGGCATGGCGTGGCGCCCGACATGGTGACGATCGGCAAACCGATGGGCAACGGCTATCCGATGGCCGGCATCGTGCTTCGCCCGGAAGTGATCGCCGAATTCGGCCCGCGTGCGCGCTATTTCAACACGTTCGGCGGCAATCCGGTCGCGGCGGCGGCCGGCAAGGCGGTGCTCGACACGATCCGCATCGATGGCTTGCAGCAGAATGCGCTTGAGGTCGGCAATTATCTGATGGAGGGCTTGAGGGCGCTTTCCGGGCGCTACCACGCCATCGGCGACGTGCGCGGCTCCGGCCTGTTCATCGGCGTCGAGATCGTCGCCGATCCCGCCGTTAAGAGTCCTGACGCGGCACTGACGACCCGTATCGTCAACGGCCTGCGCGAACGCCGCATCCTCATCAGCGCATCCGGCCCGCGCGCCAACGTGCTGAAGATCCGCCCGCCGCTCGTCTTCTCGCGCGAAAATGCCGACATGCTGATCGACGCGCTCGCCGACGTCCTGAAGACACTCTAAAGAGAAAGGGTGAGGCCGCGCGTGCAGCCTCGCCCCGAAATCCGCTTTAAAAAGCTCAGACGAGCGCGGTGACCTGGATTTCGACCAGCAGTTCCGGTGCAGCCAGACGTGCCTCCACGGTGGCGCGGACCGGCAGGTTGTCCTTGTCGACCCACTGATCCCAGACTTCGTTCATCTGGCTGAAATGCGCGATGTCGCGCAGCCAGATATTGGCGCTGATCAGCTTGGCCTTGGACGTGCCGGCCTCGGCGAGCAGGCCGTCGATCCGGGCAAGGATGTCGCGGGTCTGGGCCGTCGTGTCGGCACCGTCGCCGGTCACGCCAGCGGTGGTGACGATGCCGTTGACGACGACGGCTTCGCAGAAGCGCTTGCCCGGCTTGATACGCTTGATCATGAAAAATCTCCCATTGTTATGATCAGAGAATGGTTTTGCCGAAGGCCGATAAAATGAAGTCGGCGCGTTCCGCGCCGATCGGCGATAGCAGGCGCGGCATCAATGCAGGAAATGGCGAGGGAGCGCAACTTTCCGCCGAGCGCCGCCATTTCCATCCTCGAATGGGTCTCGCGCACCGTAATACCGCCAATGCCCTCAGCCTGGTGCGGCAGGTGTGCGCGGAAGGCTTCACAACCTACGAGAACGGCGGGGCTTTGACCTATCTCGACAGCCTCGGTCCGCTCGCCCGTCGCCGAAGCGGGGCGAACGCTCGGCAATGTATTAACCCGCACGCATGGCGATGGGCCGGGCCCGTTCCATCGGCATCGGTTTTCCAAGATGGTAGCCCTGCGCTTCCGCACAGCCTTCAGCGCGCAGTCGCGCCAGTTGGTCGGCCGTTTCGACCCCCTCGGCAAGGACGGGAATGCCGAGACTGCGGCCAAGCGCGAGCACGGAGCGCAGAATCGCCCGCGCCTCGGAGCTGCGGTCCGCATCGCGCGTGAAGCAGCCGTCAATCTTGATCTTGTCGAAGGGAAAGGAGCGCAGCGTATCGAAGGATGAATAACCGACGCCAAAATCATCGATCGACAGGGAAACGCCGAGCGCCTTGACCTGACGCAGCACGCGCAACGCCTTCGCCTTGTCTGCAATGAAGGTCGATTCGGTGATCTCCAGATCGAGCCGCTTCGGCGACAGCCCCGTCTCCACGAGGACGGCGCGCAGCAGGCCCGGAATATCGGCGTTGATGACCTGGACGGGCGAAAGATTGACGGCGACCTTGTGCGGCGCGTCCCAGGTGGCGGCCTCCGCACAGGCGGTGCGCAGCACCCATTCGCCGATCGCCAGAATATGACCGGTCTCCTCGGCGATTGGAATGAACACCGCCGGTGAAATGCTGCCTTGAAGCGGATGGTTCCAGCGCAGCAGCGCCTCGTAGCCGACGATATCGCCCGAAGCCACGCTCTTCTGCACCTGGTAGTGCAAGGTGAACTGGCCAAGGTCCAGTGCACGGCCGAGATCCTGCGCAAGCGCGAAACGCTCAAGCGTCGCCCGTTCCATCGCCTGCTCGTAGAAGGAAATGCGGCGGGAGAGATCGTGTTTGGATTGGTACATCGCCATGTCGGCGTGGCAGATCAGCATCTCACGATCCGCCCCGTCGTCCGGATAAATCGCAACGCCGATACTCGCCGTGCTCGGCAGGGCGCTGCCGGCAACGCTGAGCGGCATGCTGAGCGCCGCATCAAGCCGGACGAGGAAACTATCGAGGGAGGCGTGATCCGAAAAGCGCTTCACCGCCATGAACTCGTCGCCGCCGATCCGCGCCACGAACTCGCCCTCGCGCAGGAGGTCCGCCAGCCGGCCGCTGATCGTCACCAGCACATCGTCGCCGGCCTTGTGGCCATAGACGTCGTTGATTTCCTTGAAGCGGTCGAGGTCGATCCCGATGACCGCGACTTTCTCGCCGCTCTTGTCCGCCTGCGCAAACGCGCCGTCGAGATGGGCAAGCGCGCGCGGGCGATTGGCAAGGCCTGTCAGCGCATCGTGCAGGGCAAGGTGTTCGAGGCGCCGCAAGGTTTCCTGCGAGGCCTGTTCGTCGAGCAGGTAGCTGATGACGCCGGAACCCACGACCAGCATGCCGACGCCCACGACCGCGAAGGCGGCAAGCGCGGCGGAGATCGACTCGCCGCCCGCCGCGATGGGCGTGACCGCAAAAGCCGCCATACCGGTGAAATGCAGGCTGACGACCGCAAGCACGAAGAGCCCGACCACGAGATAGCCGGATTCGCGGACAAAGGGCCGTACTGCTTGGCGTAGCGTGAGCACGCCGAAGAAGACGGCAAAGGCAACCGAAAGCAGGATGTAGCCGGCCTGCCACTCGATCAGGCCATCGATGCGGAACGCCAGCATACCGCTGTAGTGCATGGCGGAGATGGCGAGGCCGACCACGGCGCCGCCCATTTCCGGCGCGGCGCGGAATCGGTTCGAGAGCGCGATCCAAAACCCATAGGCGCAACCCGTGACGGCGACGAAGAGCGAGACCATAGTCCAGGCGGGATCGAAGGTGAAGGCCGCCCCCGCGTCATAGGCGACGACGGCAATGAAATGCATGCACCAGATCGAGGATCCGGCTGCCTGCGAGGCGAGCAGAACCCATCCGGCCCGCTGGCGTCCCTGGCGTGCCTGCGCCTGCCGGAACAGGCGGAATGTCACCCAGCTGCCGGCGATGCCGACGAGAAGCGCGAGCAGAACGAGCCAGAGATTGTGTGCCACGACGAGGCACGAGAGGATACGCATCCGATTCACTCCCGGGGCGGGCGGCGGTTACACGCGCCGAGTATGTTACCCATCCAGATCCGCACGCCAGACGAGAATCGAGGATGCGCACAACTTCCTAACATCCGGATAGCGGCAATGGTTAACGCTTCCGGGCCACAGCCTTCGTCACGTCCAGGCATACCGCACGATGTGGAAGAAAACGGGAGCCGCGAAAACGAGGCTGTCGGCACGGTCGAGCATGCCGCCATGGCCCTCGATCAGATGGCCCCAGTCCTTCACACCGCGGTCGCGCTTGATCGCGGAGGCGACAAGGCCGCCGAAGAAACCCATGATGCAGGCAAGACCCGCGAGTACACCGGCCTCGACGGGTGAAAAAGGCGTCAGCCAGTAGAGGCCCGCACCCAGCGCCGATGCACTCAGGATGCCACCGATCAGACCCTCCCACGTCTTTGACGGCGAGATATTGGGCGCGATCTTGTGGCGCCCGAAGAGTTTTCCGAAGATGTATTGCAGCACATCGCTGCCCTGCACCGTCGCGATCAGGAAGGCGATCAGCAGCAGACCCCGCCCCTCGTTACCGGGAATGGGCAGCGTCACCAGCGCCGGCACATGGCTGATGCAGTAGACGGAGAGCATGATGCCCCACTGCTGCTCGCTGACCCGCTCGAGAAAGCGGGACGTGTCGCCACGGATCGCGGTCAGCGCCGGCATGGCGAGGAAGCAGTAGACCGGGATGAAGATCGAATAGAGCCCGTACCAGTCGATCCAGATCAGGTAGTATTGCGTGGGCACGATGATCAGGAACATGCCGAGCAGCGTCCAGCGATCGGCATGGCGCGTGCTGGTGAGGGTCACATATTCGCGCAACGCCGCGAAAGAGACGAAGGCGAAAAGCAAAATCACACCGCCCGTGCCAAACAGGAAGGCGATGCTGATGCCCGCCACCATGATCCACCAGGCTTTGATGCGTGCATTGAGGTTTTCGAGCGTCGCCGGCAGGGGCTGCGGGCTGCGGAGGGACAATACGCCCGCGACGAGGCTTGCCGTCAGGAGCACGCCGACGAGGCCCAGAAAAAGTCGCGTGGTATCGTCGCTCATCAGCGGGTTCCATCCTTGTTGGGCGCGAGCATGAGCAGTGCCGTGCGGGCGCGTTCGAGAAAGACCTTGCGGTCCTCGCCCTCCTC
This sequence comes from Shinella curvata, assembly GCF_022899935.1. Classification (GTDB taxonomy): domain Bacteria; phylum Pseudomonadota; class Alphaproteobacteria; order Rhizobiales; family Rhizobiaceae; genus Shinella; species Shinella curvata. The sequence continues at coordinate 476,884 of NZ_JALJCJ010000004.1, read as the reverse complement.
CAGCGCGACGGGCGCGCCGAACACGACACGGCAAAGCAGCGGGATCGGCAGTACGGCACCCTTCGGCAAAACGCGCGACATGTTCTCGATCCAGCAGGGCACGAGCTCGACATCCGGCCGGGCGCAAGCGAGGTTGTAGAGGCCGGAGCGAAAGCGCAGCAAAGGCTCCTCCGTCATATTGCGCGTGCCCTCGGGAAAGAAGATCAGCGACTGGCCGGCATCGAGCGCCGAGAGCATCACCTGCATCGGATCGGCGGTGCGCTCCACCCAGTTTCGCTCGACGAGCACGGTTCGCAGCAGCCGGTGGGCGATGAAGCGCCGGGCAGTGCCGGCATTCCAATAGTCCGCACCGGCGACGGCGGCGGTGCGGGCGCGCTCGGGAGGCGTAAGGCAAGTCGAGACGAGGATGAAATCGCCATGGCTCGCATGATTGGCGAAGTAGATCCGCTGCCGGCCGTTCGGCCCGGTGCCAGCCCAGATCGGCCGAACGCCCGTCACCGCGCGGGAAAGTCCTGCCAGCACGGCGCCGGCCGCCGTTTGCAGAAGGGATGCACCGTTCCTCATCACACGCCCCCTCCGGCCACCATGTCCAACCACAGGACGAGGTAGAGCGCGACGCCGATTGCCAGCGACAGGCGTTGCAGCCGGACAAGCCGGCGGCATCCGGCGAGCCGGTCGGTCAACGGCGCCGGAACCGGGCTTGCGGAGCGCAGCCCCATGCGGGCGAGCACATCGTCGATCGCGGCCAGCCCTGTCGCCTCATCGTCATGGGACGAAGCGAGGCGGAACAGCGCGGCATCGAAAAGAAGATGAACGGAGACGGCGAGCGGCAGAAGGCAGAAAGCAAGCAGCAGCCACCAGGCAAGCGGCCCGGTAAACCCCTCGGCACCGGCGGTGGGCGGAGCGATGGCGAGGACCAGCAGCGCCGCCGCGCCGCCGGCAAGGCCGTTGCGGCGCAACCACCCGGCAGCATCGCCCGCAACCGTCTTCCAGCCGCTCATCGCGCCGCCTCGTCGATGGCGGCAAGGGTTTCGAAGCGCAAATGGACGGGGCGCCCCGCCGCCTTGATCCGTTCGCCGGCGATCGCGGCATTCGGCGCAAGCCCCGAGCGAACCAGCCAGCAGGTGGCGACGGCGGCGCTGCGTTGGAAGCCGAGGGCACAGCAGATAAGGACCGGACCATGCTGACTGGCCGCCGCGACGACAAGCGCCGCCTCGCGTATGCGCCCCGCATCGAGGGGCAGCAGGTCCATCGAGGGAAAGGCATGCCAGGCCAGGCCGGGGGCGGCAATAGCCGGCATTTCAGCCGTCATGTCGATGATGGCGACATAGGTCGAGAGCTCGGAACGCCGCGGGCCACGGCCGAGAAAAACCCCGTCCGCAAGCTCGACGGCCGGCGCGAGCCTGTGTGTCCACCAGAAAACGTTCAGTCGGGCACCGAGGCGATAGGGCAACAGCAACCAGTAGCTGGCAAGGCTGATGCGGCCATTCGCCTGTTTCTGGAAGACGCCCGGACCGGCGCCGGCATAGCCGAGTGCGACAATCGCAAGCGCCAGAGCCGGCCACAGAAGGAGAAGACCCGCGCCGTTATCCCGCGTCACCAGAACGCTCGCCAGCAGGAGGCCCATCGCACCGGCAGCGTAATAGATCGCGAGCCGCCTTGCCTTGGCGTCTCTTGTCAGGCGAAAACCGGCGAGCGGCGACGGGCCGTCTGCCGGAAAAAGCCAGAGGGCAAAAAGGCCAAGCAGAGCCCCTGTCGGGATGTCGATGACGTGGTGCTGCCAGGTCGTGAGCACCGACAGGCCGATCAGCAGGCTCCACGCGTGCCAGAGGGCAAGTGCTGCCCCGCGCAATCGGCGTCGCCAATGGTCCCAGATGATGACGAGTAGCGCGATGTGCAGCGAGGGCGCCTGGTTGAACGGCTTGTCGAAGCCGCCGAGCACATCGAACATGAAGCCGGGCAGCCCATGTGTCTCCGGCCGCACAAAAATCGCCTGCAGCGGGAAAGCGATGAAGCAGGTGACGGCGACGATCTGCGCCGTCAGATAGCGCCGCCCGAGGCGCCCGACCGCCTGGGGCGTCTCGTTGACGAAGAGCGAGAAGGCGTAAAAGGCGTTGATCGACCAGTAGGGCACGATGGTCCAGGCGAGGAAGGGAACATGCCGTTCCCAGCCGAAGGCGAGGTTCGGCACCTCGGCACGCTGGGAAGCCAGCCAGTTCGCCACGCCATAGGTCAGGTAGAAGAACGGCGCGAGGAAAGCGAGCCAGAGCAGCGCCGCACGCAAAACGGCGCGACGATCGACGGTCGGCACGGAAACAACTCCCTCTCCCATCGCGGCCTCAGATACGCTCGGCAAGCGAAACGGTGAAAATGCCCCAGATATCGATGCGCTGCTCGATCTTGCGGAAGCCGGCAGCGGCAACGAGCTGGTCCATCTCCTGCTGCGTGCGGCGGCGCATGATCCAGGCCTCGCCGCCGCGATGGGAGGTGAGCGCACGCGCGATCATCTCAAGCTGCGGATGCCAGGGCTGTCCGGTATAGATGAGAAGCGATCCGGGCTCCAATGCTTGCGCGAGGCCGGCAAGAGAGGCCTCGATCTGGGTGTTGTCCGGGAAAAGTTCGTAAAGTCCGGAGACGATGGCGAGCGTCGGCCGCGGTTCGATGGCGGCCAGGCCCTCGGTGTCGAAGGCATCGGCACGGTGGAAGGCCGCGATGTCCTGCAGGCCGCGTTCGGCGATCAACGCCGCCCCCTTCTCCACATTGATGGGCGAATAGTCCTGCAGGCGGATACTGTCCGGTCTTGTCTCAGACAAGGCCACCGCGTCGAGCACGTAACGTCCATGGCCGGCAGCGATATCGAGCACGCGCAGCGGTTTTGCATCGTCCCTGAGGCGTTTCAGCGCCTTGGCGATCAGCTCCTCCAGATGGACCTTGCGCTGACGGATTCCACGCCAGCCGATGGCATCGAGAAACTGCCGGTCGATCAGCCGGCCACCGGGGCCAAGGCCTCGTGCCTCGTCCTCGTAGACATAATCCAGCGTCGAGCCGGAATCGAAGCCGGTGCGCATACCCGTCGCGATGCCCTTGGAGAGCAGTCCGCCGAAGCGGATCGAGGCGCGCGTCATCGCCCAGTAGAGGCCGCGCGGGGAAAAGAGCGGAAGCGGCGTCGCCAGCCGGTCGGCCTCGTCACGGGTGTAACCCACGCGGTGGGCGTCGCGAACATCGGCGACGACGGGCGGCGCGGCAAAACGCGCCAGGATGAAGGTGCGCACTTTCTCCAGCGCCTTGGACCGATCCCGCTCGCCGAGCGTATCGTGGAAGAAGCCGGGCAGCACGTGGCGTTCCTTGATCGTACCGCCGAGATTTTCAAAGAAGCGGTGCTGCGGTGCGTGGCGCACGACGAAATCGCTGCCGGAAATGAGAAGCTGCGTCGGCACGGTGATGGCGCGGGCATCCGCGACCACACGATCCGCCGCCTCGTAAAGCTCCAGCAGGATGTTGGAGGCGATGGGGCGGGTGATCAGCGGATCGGCCTCGAAGGAGGCGATGCGCTCCGGGTCGTGCGTCAGGAAACGCGCCTTGACGTAGGAATTGACGAAGAAGGTGCCCTTCAGCTTCTGCCAGAGCGCGATGCCCTCGCGTGCGAAGGGCACGTAGAGCTTGACGCTGAAGGCCGGCGAGGCGAGCACCAGCGCGCGGATATCCGGCGCATAATCATGCACCCAGGTCGAGGCCAGCACTGCGCCGACGCTCTGCGCGAGCACCACGACCTGATCCATGGCAAAGCCACCGGTTTCCCTGATATGGCGCACGAAGCAATCGAGGTCGCGCACCGAATGGGCGAAAGACGGCGAATGACCGCGCTCACCGGGCGAACGGCCATGACCACGCGCATCCCAGGCATAGAAGGCAAAATCGTCAAGGCCCAGCTCTTCGGCGATATGGGCGACGCGGCCGCTGTGCTCGTGGCCGCGATGGAGCAGCACGATTGCGCCTTTTGCCGTGCCGGAGCGGGCGGGCCAGAAGCGGTAGAATAGCTCCACGCCATCATGGCTCGCAAAGGCCTTTTCGATCATGCTGTGTCCCCTCATGCGGATGTCATTCTCACCCTATACGGATGAGGCCTTATATTTGCAGTTGATTTCCCGTCGATTGCACATTCATTTCAATCCAAGCAATCGAGCGGATTCGAGCATTGATGTCGATCTATAAACTGAAATCGTCTTTCCAGTCCCTGCTTCGCCCGCTGGTGGGACGGCTGGCGGCCATGGGCCTTACTGCAAACCAGGTGACGCTGGTCGCTGCCATCGTGTCGGTGGCGATCGGTGCGCTGCTGCTTGTCCGTCCCGAGCCGGCGCTTTTCGCCCTCGTGCCGGTCTGGATGGTCCTGCGCATGGCGTTCAACGCCGTTGATGGCATGCTCGCCCGCGAACATGGCCAGCAGAGCGCACTCGGCGGTTATCTCAACGAGATCACGGACGTGGTATCCGACGCCGCGCTCTACGCGCCCTTCGCGCTCATCGCACCGTTTTCGCTGCCCTGGCTGACGGCGATCATCTTTCTTGCGACGCTCACGGAATTCGCCGGCGCGCTCGGCGTCGCCCATGGCAACGGGCGGACCTACGAAGGACCGATGGGCAAGAGCGATCGGGCGCTGCTTTTTGGCGCGCTTGGCGCGCTCGTCGCCGTCTTCGGCGTGCTGCCCGCGTGGACATGGCATATCCAGCCCATGACCTGCGTGCTGCTGGTCTGGACTGTCGTCAACCGGGTGCGTGCCGGGCTGGCGAACGGCACGTAAGGCACCCTGTTTTCAACACTTACCGCTTGCCGCCGAACCGGCCTGGCGTCGGCCGGCCGGTCACCTGTTCCCAATGGTCATCGGCGCGCCGCTCGAAGGTCGCGGCGTCCCGCGCATCGCTCTGATAGAACCCGCCGCGCGGCACGTCAGGCGCATAGACCTGTTCGCTCCAGCCGCGACCGTCATCATGCGGAAAGGCGTAGCCGACATGGCCGAGTGCGGCAGCGCCCTTGTAATGCGCGTCGCGCAGATGCATCGGCACGGCGGACGGAGGCTCGTTCGCGACATGAGCGAGCGCGAGCGAAATCCCGCGGCAGGCGGAGTTGGATTTTGGCGCGCGGGCGACATGCAGGGCGGCATGGGCAAGAATGATCTGCGCCTCGGGATAGCCGATCTTCTCGACCGCATGGAGTGCGGCGACCGCCGTCTGCAGCGCCGTGTTATCGGCAAGGCCAACGTCTTCCGACGCATGGATCATGATCCGGCGCGCGATGTAGCGCGGATCCTCCCCGCCGTGGATCAGCCGGGCGAGCCAGTAGAGCGTCGCATCGGGGTCCGAACCGCGCATGGATTTCACGAAAGCCGAGACCACGTCGTAATGAGCATCGCCCGAGCGGTCGTGGTTGACGGGGGCGGCCGCATAGGCTTCTTCCACCATCGCCTCTGTCAGAACGACCGGCCGACCGGGCGCATGGCCGACGGCGAGGCTTTCCAGCACCGTCAGCGCGCGGCGCGCATCGCCGCCGGACCGGCCGGCGATGCGGCGCAACTGCTCCGGCTCCAGCCGCACCTCGATGCCGCGGCTTGCCAGATGCCTGACGCCGCGGCGCACCACCTCCTCCATCTCCTCGATGGTGAGCGGTTCCAGCTTGAGGATCGTCGAGCGCGAGATGAGCGCAGGCGTCAGCGTATGATAGGGATTGCCCGTCGTCGCACCGATGAAATCGGCGACCCCCTCCTCGCAGAGCGCGAGCAGATGGTCCTGCTGCGTGGCGCTGAACCGGTGCACCTCGTCTGCGAAGAGCAGCGTCGGGCGCATGCGTGCCTCGTCGGCGATCTTCCTGATATCGGCAACATTGTTGTGAGCGGCGTGCAGCGGTCGGAAATTCTTGCCCAGCATGTTGCCGATGGCGCGCGCGATCGAGGTTTTCCCGAGGCCAGGAGGGCCGTAGAGGATGATGCTGCCAAGCCGGCCGGCCGCGATGCGCCGGCGCAGCATGGTGCCGTCGCCGATGACCTTTTCCTGGCCGATCACGTCGTCCAGCGTTGCCGGCCGCAGCTCGGCGGCAAGCGGCATCGAACCGGTGCGCGGCGCAGCGTCGAAAAGATCGGTCATGGGAACCCCCGTCGAAAGGCCTCTTCAGTCCGATCGCGGGGCGAAAACCCGTATGCGGCCGGACGACGCTCGTCTAGCGGCCGCAACAGGCGGGGTCAAAGCCTATCGTGCGGCGACGTCGTGATAGCGGCCGTTCTGGTAGAGCAGCGAGTGGCCGGTACCGATGCGGATGGCCACGACCCGGCCGATGACGATGACGTGGCTGTGCCGTTCGATCGCCTCCTCGACGACGCAGTCGATCGCCGCCACGGCATCGACGAGCAGCGGCGCACCGCTGACGGCGGTCGTCCATTCGCCGCCGCGATAGCGGTCGGGGCCCCGCAGGCCCCCACGCCCGGCGAATTGGTCGGCAAGCGTCTCGTGATCGGCACCGACGATGTTGATGCCGAGGTGACCGTAGCGCTCGACGACGGGCCAGGTGGAGGAAGAACGGTTGAGCGACACGAGCATGCGTGCCGGCTCGACGGAAAGAGCCGTCGCCGATGTGACGGTGGCGCCGGTGCGGGCTTCGCCCTCGCCTGCCGTAATGATGCTGACGCCACCGCCCAGCGTGCGCAACGCCGCCTTCAGATGATCGGCATCGGCGGGGTGATCGAGCAAAGCCGCATTGCGATCATTGAAGAGGGTGTTTTCGACATGCGCATTCATCGTGTCCGCTCCGCTTTAAACCCCGGATATTGTCTAGGGATAACAAAGGAAGACGGGAAGCAGCAGGCATGTCTTTTCTTATTTGACTATTTTTATAGAAAATATGCGCAACATAGGAAGCGCACAACATGCTTCTCGTGCATGGAGCCGCGCACCGAGGCGGCACGCGGCAGCCGCCGTCAGAGCGATTTACGGCGTGCGGCGATGGCCGTCACTTCCACCTTCATGTCCGGATCGGCCAGTGCTGCGACACCGACGGCGCAGCGGACCGGATAGGGTTTTCGGAAATAGGCGCAATAGACCTCGTTGAAGGCCGGACGCTCGTTGATATCGGTGAGGTAGATCGTCAGGTGCATGACGTCCGCCAGGCTGCTGCCGGCCTTTTCCAGCGAGGCCTTCAGGCTTTCCAGCGTGGCGATGCTCTGGGTCCGGATGTCACCGGTCTCGATCGAGCCATCGGCGCGCAACGGAATATGCGTCGTGAAGAGCAGGTTGCCGAGGCCGGTCGTGTCAGAGGAAATCTCGCTCTCGTCCGTATCCTCGATGAAGAAGGGGGCGTTGTCGTCAGCCATCGGCTGTTCTCCTTGTTTGATTTCACCAGACCGTGCCGCGCGCGGCGACATCCTCCACGCGCGTGACGATGCCGTCCCGGTGGAAGACCATACGGTCGAAAAGATTGCTGACGACGCAGGTGTGGTTGGGCACGATGCGCACCACGCTGCCGATCGGCGGAAAGCCCTCCTTGCACGCGCTGATATCCACCACCGCATGCTCCTCCGACAGCGAGACGATGCGCGCAGCCTCGAAGCCGTCGATTTCGCCATAGTCGGTGAAACCGAGCAGATCGGAGGTCAGCGCCTTGGAGCCCGCATCGAGCACGGCGCGGTTCTCCTCCGGGCGCGACACGACGGTGGCGAGGACATGCATGGCAAGATCGGCACGCGTGCAATGGCCGGCGCGCACCATGCTTCTGTCATTGTAGACATAGGTTCCCGCCCGGTGCTCCGTCGCCGAGGGCACGAGATGGGCCTTCAAGAGATCCGGCGAACCGCCGCTCGAGCGGACGGGGCAATCGATGCCCTTTGCCGCAAGCAGCGCCATCGTGCCGGACAGGAAGGCCTCGATTGCCGCAGCACCGCCGGGGGCGGGATAGGTCAGGAGACCGCCGAAGCGCAATGACGGCGCTGCCGATATCGTTTCCGCAAGCACCGCTGCCGCCTCCGGCGTCTGTACGCCACAGCGCCCGCCGCCCGTATCGCATTCAACCAGTACCCTCAGCGGATGCGCAGCATCGAAGGCGCCGGCCAGTCCCGCCACGGTGGCATTGCTGTCGGCGACGACACCGAGATGCGCCACGCGCTCATGCAGCATTCGCAGGCGGCGCAGCTTTGCGGCGCCGAGGATATTGTAGGTGATGAGGATGTCGTCGAAGCCGGCATCGGCAAAGGCCTCCGCCTCGCTGACCTTCTGGCAATTGAGGCCGACGGCGCCGGCGGCGCGCTGCGCCCCGGCGATCGCGACGATCTTGTGTGTCTTGATATGCGGGCGGAAGGCCTTGCCGTGCTGGTCGCAATAGGCCTGCGTGCGCCGGATATTGGCCGCGAGGCGATCCTCGTCGATGACGGGCATGGGGGTTGCGACCTGATCGAGCGGCGTGCCGACTTCGGGCCAGGGAGAATACATGGCAGAACCTTCGGATTGTCGCGACGCCGGTGAACCGGACGGCGCATGTTTGATGCCGCCGCACTATGGTACGAAACACTTCAGGAGGAAACGGCTTTGCGTCGCCGAGTTTCCAAATGGACTCTCAGGCCTTGCGTTCCTGCAGGATGTTCCCGCCATCCACCACGAGCACCGCACCGTTGATGTAGCTCGCCTTTGGCGATGCGAAGAAAACGACGGCGGCCGCCATCTCCGCCGGCGTGCCGGCGCGGCCGCAGGGCGTTGCCCGTGCCGCGCGGCGCTCCTCCTCGGTGGAGGCGCCCGTATCGACCCATCCGGGCGCGATGGCATTGACGGTGACGCCGCGCGGACCGGCTTCAAGCGCCAGTGCGTGGGTCATGCCCACCATCCCGGCCTTGGCGGCTGAATAGGCCGTTTCGCCCGGATTGGCGACGTAGGGACCGGTCACCGAGGCGACATTGACGATACGGCCATAGCCGTCGGCATACATGTCGGGCAGATAGATGCGTGTCGCGAGGAAGGCGGTTTTCAAACTGACGGAAATGCCGCGATCCCAGTCCGCCTCCTCCAGATCGACGAATTCCCGCTGCAGCGCCGGCTGCGAAATACTGCCCATGCCGGCATTGTTGACGAGGACCGCCGCCGGGCCTGTCCCCTGGCGCAGGCGCTCGGAGGACGCTTTGTCGGTGAGGTCGCAGATATGGCCGGTCGCAGCGAAGCCCTGGCCACGCAGCTCCTCGGCCCGCTCGAAAATGCGGTCGCTGGTCGCGACGAGGTGGACGTACAACCCCTCCTCCGCGAGGCCTTTCGCGCAGGCGAAGCCGATGCCGTCGGCGGCACCGGCACCGGTGATGATCGCGGTCTTGCGCTGCATGGAGGCTTCCTCAGTAACCGGCCGTGACGCCGAAATCGATGGATAGCGCGGCCCCCGTGATGGGCGCGCCGTCCGGCTCGCAGAGGAAGGCCACCATGCGGGCGATCTCTTCCGGCTTGATGAAGCGCGCGGCGTCCCGCTGCGGATAGTTGGAGAGCAGCTTTGCCTTGTAGCCGTCGGGATCGCCCTCACCGTAGCGCTCAGCCTGGAATTCGATCATCGGTGTCGCGACGTCTCCGGGGCAGACGGCGTTGACGCGAATCTGGCGCGGCGCGAGTTCCAGCGCCAGCGCCTTGGTGAGCAGCACCAGGCCGCCCTTCGAGGCGCAATAGATCGCAGCACCGTTGTTGCCGACAATACCGGCATCCGAGGCGATGTTGACGATGCAGGCACCAGCGACGAGATGCGGGATGGCCGCCTGAATGAGGAAGAAAGCCCCCTTCAGATTGACGTCGAAGACGATGTCCCAGTCCGCTTCCGTCATGCTCACGCTCTCGCCCTCGCGCCAGACGCCGGCGGAATTGACGACGACATCGAGGCGACCCCGCCACGCCAGAACGGCATCCACGGCTGCGGCACAGGAGCCGATCCGGCGCATGTCGAGCGGCACGGCAAGCGCTTCGCCGCCGCCGGCAGTGAGGATATCGACCGTTGCCGTCAGTCGTTCGGATTCCAGGTCCGCGATCGCTACCGCATAGCCTTCGGAAGACAGCCGGGCGGCGATCGCCGCTCCCATGCCACCGGCCCCGCCGGCAATGAGCGCTACTCTTGGGGTCGCCTGATCGATCATGTCTGCCTCTGTCGGGATGGGTTTGCCGGCCGCATTACTTGCGGGTCAGGCTGAAGGAAAAATGGCTGCCACGATGGTAGTCGATGGCATAATTGACCGGCAGGCCGGCCGCATTGAAACAGGTCTCGGTGATGAGCAGCGCCGGTCCGAAGTCCCGGAGACCATGTCGCTCGATCACGTCGTGGGGCAGCATGACGGCCGAAACGCTTGCCGCCGACATGCGCGGACGGTTGGCATGCTCCTCGAGGATCTGCATCAGCGAGCCGCTCCACTCGATATCGTACAGCCGACCTGCTATGATGCTGCGCGGCACGTAGTCGATGCAATAAAGGATCGGTTCGTCGTCGTGCAGGCGGATCCGCTCGATGCGGATCACGCGATCATTGGCGCCGAGCCTCAGGCTTTCGGCCACGCGCTTGTCCGGTATTTCCTCGGACATCGAAAGCACCTTGTTGATCGTCCGATAGCCGTAGTGGCGCGCCATGTCGGTGACGCTCTCGAAAACGGTTATCGGCCGGTCGACCTGCACGGCCGACAGCGCCGAGACGAACCGGCCGCGACCATGCTCGACATAGATCACGTCGTCCTGTTCGAGCAGTTTCAGCGCCTCGCGCAATGCCGGCCGTGAAATCTTGAACCGTTGCGTCAACTGCGCTTCGGTCGGCAGCTTGTCGCCTGGCGTCAGCCCCTCGTCCTTGATCAGATCGGCAATCCGGTCCCGCAACTGGACGGCGAGGGTGCGTGAATCGCGAAGGGGTTCCTCCACCGGATACCTCGTTTGGTCGTTGTCGCCTCACCTTTCTTGTCTGACAAATCCTGCATGGTCAAGTAGACGCAAGGCAAGCGGTAACCTTGCGCAATATGTTACGCTTCTGTCTTCAGGAAAATTCCGACGGTCCGCTTGACTCCGACACACCATGATGTCAGTTGTCTTACAACATTGAAACTATCATCACGAGGGCATGTCCATGCTGAACTTCGACGAACAGAGATTCCTGCGCATCCAGTCGGGCGCCGTCGGCCTGCAGAAGCGGCTGGAAACGGTGATCGCATCGTGCCTTGCGGGCGGCGCTGAAAACATCTTCTTCCTCGGCACGGGCGGCGCGGCAATCCTCATGCAGCCGGCAGCCCAGCTCCTGCAGCGCCGCTCGCGTTTCCCCGCCTTCATCGACATGCCGGCGGAACTCGTGCTCACCGGCTCGGCCAATCTCACGGAAAAATCGATCGTCGTCATGCCCTCGCTCTCCGGCACGACCAAGGAGAGCGTCGCGCTGCTTGCCAAGCTGAAGGAAATCGGCGCGACGGTCCTGACGCTCGTCGGCCACGAGGAAACGCCGCTCGGCAAGGGTGGCGACCATGTCTTCGTCAACTTCGCCGAAGACGACACGTCCTGCGAATCCTTCTATCTTCAGTCGCTTTTCGTGGCCCTGGCGGTCCTCAAGCACCGCGGCGAGATCGACAACCACGATGCCATCGTCGCGGAACTCGCACGCTTGCCGGCGCTGCTGCTGGAAGTGAAACGCGCCTATGAGCCGAAGGCCGAAGCCTTCGCCAAGGTGCTCGCCGGCTCCGATTTCCACATCATCACCGGCGCCGGAAATGCCTGGCCGGAGGCCTTCTATTACGGCATGTGCATTCTCGAAGAGATGCAATGGATCCGTACCCGTCCGGTCCATGCGTCCGACTTCTTCCACGGCACGCTGGAACTGGTCGACAAGGACGTGAGCGTCATTCTCTTCAAGGGCGAGGATGCCCTGCGTCCGCTGGCCGAGCGCGTCGAGAATTTCGCGCCGAGCTACACGGACAAGCTGACGGTGCTCGATACCGCCGACTTGGACCTCCCCGGCATTTCACCGGAGGTGCGCGGCCTCATCTCGCCGGCGCTGCTTGCGACCGTTCTGGAGCGCATCAGCGCGCATCTGGAAGTCATGCGCAATCATCCACTGACGACCCGCCGCTACTACAAGCGCGTCGCCTACTGATTGAGCGACCAGGAATCGCCGGCTAGACGTGAGAGCTTCCGAGCCGTGAATGCGCCTGTCGCGTTCGCGGCTTTGCCGCCCCTGAAGAGAACCGCATGAAGACCCTTCGCTTCGCCGCCGTCGGCGACAATTGTATCGACCGTTTCCGGCCGCCCCTCTCGATATCACTCGTCGGCGGCAATGCGCTGAACGTCGCCGTGCAATTGGCGCGGCTCGGCCAGATATCGTTCTACTTCGGCGCGGTCGGCCCGGACGGAGCCGGTCATCGGACGCGTGGACTGCTTTCGGAAAACGGCGTCGACATCACTCATCTGAAGGAACGGCCCGGCATCACCGCCTATACGGACATCGATGTCCTTGGCTCCGGCGAACGCATTTTCGTCCACGAGGATTTCGGCGTCTGTGCCGGCTACAGGCCGGACGAGGCCGATATCGATGCGCTGAAAACCATGGATCATGTCCATATCGGCTGGATGGACGACGGTGGCGCCTTGCGCCGCACACTGGCCGCTGCCGGCGTCAGCGTCTCCCAGGACATATCCGTCAACGCGGACCCCGCCAATCTCGGTACCGGGGGCCTCGCCATCGCCTTCGCCTCGGCGGGCGGCGAGACGGGGGCCGCCGATGCGCAGCTACAGCGCCTGCTTGGCGACGGCGTGCCGCTCGCCGTCGTTACGCGCGGCAACGGAGGCTCCGTCGTCAGCGACGGCACCCATCGTTTCGAAGCGGGTATTCGTCCGGTCGAGGTGGTCGATACGACCGGTGCCGGTGACAGCTTCATCGCCGGCTTTCTCGCCGCCCGACTCGCCGGAAAGCCGCTGCCCGATTGTCTTGCGGCCGGGCGCGACCAGGCGGCACTCACCTGCACCCATATCGGCGGCTTCCCGCAGGTCGCCCAGCCGCACTGACGGTTACTTCAGAACGAGCCAGCTGGAAAAGATGATGATCGCCGCGCCGATCAGCGTGTGCATTTCTATCGGCGTCGAAAAGAGAAAGAGGCTGTAGAGACAGCCCCAGATGATTTGGCTGTACTGGAATGGCGCCACCACAGAAGCCTCGCCGACCCGGAAGGCGCGAACCAGCAGCGCATTGCCGACGATCATGAGCACGCCGCCCGCCAGCGCAAAGCCGAGATCGGAACGACCGAGCGGCGCCAGTTCGCCCGAGATGGTGGCAACGGCAAAAGCGACGGGCGTCATGACGACGAGCAGGCTGGCGACCAGCGCCTCATCCGTTTCCGCCAGTTTGGTCCTCCGCAACAGGATCAGTGAGAGCGAAAAAAGAACCGCCGACGCGAAAGCCGCGAGATGACCGAGATTGAGCGGCGCTGCACCCGGCTTCAGCGCCACGGCGACACCGGCAAAGCCAACCAGCACGCCGACCCAGCCGATGCGCGACAGCCGCTCGCCCAGAAAGACGAAGCTCAGCATGGCAACGAGGATCGGGGTCAGGAAGGCGATGAGATAGGCCTCGGCCATCGGCAGCTTGGCGAAGGCGTAGTGGATCAGCAAAGTGTCGAGCGCCAAAAGCAGCGCGCGCCAGAAAGCAAGCGACGGCTGACGCGGGATCAGGCGGCGGACGCGGCCCGTGACGAGCGCGTGAACCAGAAGCAGGATCAGCGCCGCCAGCGTAATGAGGAATGTTACCTGCGGCGCCGGAATCGTGCCGGCCATGATCTTGACGATGGCATCGGTCGCGGAAAACACGAAGAAAGCCACGAGCACGATCAACGCGCCCTTGCCGTTCGACGGCACGACCGGCGTGCCATCGCCGCTTGCCACGGATGCCTCAGCGGACATTGAAGCGGCCGAACCTTTCCTCGATGCGGGCCTGGGCATATTCCAGGCCGATCGAAAGAATCCAGTAGATCATGGAGGCGGTGATCAGCATTTCGATATGACGGAACTCGGTCTGGCCCTGCGTGCGCGCAAGATACATGATTTCCCAGACGCCGACTACGGAGACGAGCGAACTATCCTTGAGCATCGCGATGAACTGGTTGCCGGTCGGCGGGATGATGACGCGCATGGCCTGCGGCAGGATGACGAGCATCATCGTCTGCGCCGGGCTGAGACCGAGCGCGGTTGCTCCCTCCGTCTGCCCCCGGTTGATGCTCTGGATGCCGGCACGGAAAATTTCCGTCATGTAGGCGCCGTAGCAGAGCGACAGCGCAAGAATGCCGGCCGGCACAGCACCGATCACGTAACCCACCTGCGGCAGACCGAGATAGATGATGTAGATCTGCATCAGCAGCGGCAGGCCACGAAACAGGGACGTGTAGAAGGTCGCCAGGCCATAGACAACACCATTGCTGGAGAGCTTGGCGATGGCGCCGGCCAGCGCGATGGCCGTGGCGATGATGATGGAGATCGCGGAAATGTAGAGCGTCGTCGTCACGCCCTGCGTGACGAGGAAACCGATCTTCTTGGCGATGAAGGTAAAGGAAAGATCGAACGAATAGAAGAACAGCATCAGCAGGACGAAGAGCTCAAGCCAGACGCCGACGATCTGCCAGCGGCGCGGCAACTGCCGCAGCGCTTTCCAGTTTGCAGCGATGATGAGTGCGATCAGCACCGAAGAGACGATGCGGCTGATGACCGGGTTGGCCTTCAGCCAGTCGGTGGAGGACGGCAGGAGATGGCCGATCCAGGCGGAACTGACCCCGATGGAGTAGAGCATCGCAGCCACGACGGCGAGGATCAGCAAGCCGCCGGCCCTGCGCGATGCTTCGGGATAGGTGAGTATCAGTCGACCAATCATGCTCCGCCCCTTTTTCTTTCTGAAATCGCCTACGCCGCGCGCTCGCGCCACCAGTCCTGCGCCTGGAGCTTCCAATAGGTGAGCTGCGCCACCGCAAGGCCCGCAAGACCGCCCGCCCAAACGAGGCCGAAGGGCTCGAAAAGCCTGTAACGCTCGGTCTCGCCCAGAATGCCTTCGGCGATGACCTTGCCGCCGATCGCCGTCGTGTTGAGGCCGTGCCCGCCGAAGGCGGTGCAATACCAGACACCGGGGCTCATGCGCCCGATCTGGGGCATCAGGTGGCGGGCATAGGACATCAGGCCGGACCAGGCGATTTCCGTCTTGAGGTCGGCAAGCTGCGGATAGGTGCCGACCATTTCGGCGCGCAATTCCTTGACGAGGCCGGCCGTGGAAGCAGCGTGGGTGGTGATGCGGCCGCCCCAGAGAATGCGGCGCCCACCGTCGACGAGGCGGTAATAGTCACCCGCCCGCCTGTTGTCGCCGATGGCGTTCTTCGTGGCGATCGCCGTAGCGATCAGTTCGGGCGCGTCCTCGCTGACCATCACATAGGTAGCGATCGGCAGGTAGGAACGCTTCAGCTTGCCGTTCAGCGATCCGGTATAGCCACCGGTCGTGAAGACGACATCCTTGGCCCTGACTTCACCGCCGGATGTCTTGACGCGTTTTTCAGCGCCGGAAAAATCCACGGAGACTGCCGGAGACTGTTCGCAGATACGCCCACCAAGCCGCTCGATTTCGGCGGCGATGGCGCGCAGATAGTTGAGCGGGTGCATATGGAAGGCATGGGGATTGCGCAGCGCCTGGAAATAGCGCTCGGATTTCAGTACCGCGCGCACGGCGTCCCGGTCCATGTATTCCAGCTCGTAGCCGTATTCCCGGCGGGTCTCTTCCGCATAGGCCTTGAGGCTCGCGCCGTCATCGTAGCGCAGAACGCTCATGATGCCAGGCTCGGGCCTGGCATCGTCGATGGCAAGCGACCTGATGGTCTCGCGGATGAAGTCCATGCCTTCGATGGAGAGATGGTGCAGTTTGCGCGCCGCCTCCTTGCCGGTCACACGCGCAATGTCGTCGCCGCCCGTCGCATAGCCGGGGCCGACGAAGCCGCCATTGCGCCCGGAGGCACCGAAACCGACGCTTTCGGCTTCCAGCACCGTAACACGTTTGCCGGCGCGGGCCAGCTGCAGCGCCGTTGTAAGGCCGGCAAGGCCGGCGCCGACGATGACCGCGTCGCATTCGACCGTGCCCGAAAGCGCCGGGCGCGCCGTCTGGTCCGCCATGGTTCGTTTGTAATAGGTGTCCGGATAGGCCATCGCATGCTCCCCTCGAATAGAAAGGCGCGGGCGAAAAAGCCGCCCGCGCCTAAAAAATGCGTCAGTCGGCGCTGTAGTCCTTGCCGTACCACTTGGTGGTGAGCTGGCCCAGCGTGCCGTCCTTCTTCATGTCCTCGACGATCCCGCCGACCTTGGCGGTCCATTCCGGATCGACCTTCTCGGCGATGACGACGAGCGGTTCACGGAAGGCGTATTCGCCTTCGAGAGCCCTGACCGGATACCCGTTCTTGATGGCGTTCATCGCGGTCTGCTCGGGCGCGATCACCGCATCGAGGCGAACGCCGGCGCCGAGGCGCAGATCGTCGAAGGGCAGCATGGAATCGGCGAAGGTGCGCACCTCGCCTGGTTCCAGCTTGTACTCGATCGGCGGCAGGCCCGGCGCGTCGATTTCCAGCTTGCGATTGATGAAGTCTTCCGAGGTCGTCGCCGTTTCGACGCCGATCACCTTGCCGTTCAGGTCGGTGACCGTCTTGGCCTCGCTGTCCTTGTGCACGACATAGACATAAGGGCTGTAATAATAGATGCCGACGAAATCGATTACCTGGGCACGTGCCTTGGTGGGCGTAACCGAACCGACGCCGAGGTCGTAGCGGCCCTGCCAGCGGCCGCCCGTCAGCGTCGCCCAGTCCGGCGTCTCGAAACTCACCTCGACGCCGAGGCGCTTGGCGATCTCGCGCGACACGTCGATGTCGAAGCCGACCATCTCGTTGTTGTCGTCGAGATAGCTCTGGGGCGGCCAGCCGCTGTTGGTGGCGACGACCATCGCCTTCTTTTCCATGACGCGGTCGAGCGTCTCGCCGGCCTGGGCCGAGACGGCGGCGGCGACGAAGGCGGCGCCTACGGCCAGTCGCATGAAGAGCTTTTTCATGTGGTCCTCCTTGTGATCCGTCAGCTCGGATCCCCTTTTATGTAAGATGTCTGACAACTAAATGTGTCAGGGGAAGGCTCATCGAGTCAAGGGCACAATAGGGCCGACTCATGAAACGATGAGATGAGCCCATAGATTTCCGTTATGAATTCGTCACAAACAGACGCTCGCCCCTCACCACCTGCCGCCGCCGAGTTGTCGTACATCCCCCCGCGAGGATGTCAGAACTGGTGCAGCGCGAAGGGCGTGCCATCAATCGTCTCCACGCGCATGCGAAAGCCGAAGACGGCATCGAGGACATCGGATGTCAGGATTTCGGCAGGCGTGCCGTCGGCGACGATCCGTCCGCCCTTCATCGCGACGATCCGGTCCGCATGGGCACTCGCCTGATTGATGTCGTGCAGCACGATGACCACGGTCTTGCCGTTGACATCGGCGACCGACCGCAGCGAACGCATCAGGGCGCGGGCATAGTACATGTCGAGATTGTTCAGGGGTTCGTCGAGCAACAGATAATCCGTGCCCTGGGCGAAAGCCATGGCGACGAGTGCGCGCTGGCGTTGGCCGCCCGAGAGCGTCTCGATGAAACGGTCGGAGAGATCGGCAAGGTCGAACTGGGCGATGGCGCCATCGACGATGGCATTGTCATCGTCCGTCAATCGGCCCCGGCCGTGCGGGAAGCGGCCGAAACCGACCAGTTCGCGCACGCGCAGGCGGCTTGCGATCGTCGTATCCTGCCGCAGGATGGCGAGGACCTTTGCGAGATCCCGGCCAGGCGTCGTATCAACCGGCAGGCCATCGACGGAAATGGAACCCGTCTGCAACGGCTGGAGCCGCGCGACGAGCGAAAGCAGCGTGGATTTGCCTGCACCGTTCGGGCCGATCAGCGCCACGACACCGCCCTTGGGGATATCGAGGCTGATATCCGTGAGGATCGGCGTCGCCCGGTGCTTGAAGGAGACGTTTTCTATCCGGATCATTTGCGGCTCCCGAGGACCAGCAGCAGGAGGAAGACCAACCCGCCGACGAATTCGATGACGACGCCGAGCGCCGTCGCGCTGCCGAGCGCATGCTGGAACAGCGTCTGTCCGCCGACCAGAACGACGACGCCGATGAGGGCAGCAGCCGGCAGCAGGACGGCGTGGCGACGGCTGTCAACGATCCGCTCGGCAAGGGCTGCCACGAGCAGGCCGAAGAAGGCGACCGGTCCGACCAGCGCGGTGGAAACGGCAACGAGGGCCGAGACGAGCAGCAGCAGGCCGGTCACCGTCCCCGCCCAGCCGACCCCGAGGCCTGTCGCTGCATCGGGGCCGAGCGAAATGACATCAAGCACATGCCGCGCCCGCCAGGCGATGATCAGGGCGGCAACGGTCACGATAGCCGCAAAGACGAGCAGATCCGTGCGTACCGCATTGAAATTGGCGAAGCTCGCCGATTGCACGACGGCGAACTCGTTGGGATCGATGAGCCGGGCGAGCAGCGACTGCAGGCTGCGGAAGAGAACGCCGAGGACCACGCCGCCAAGCAGCATCAACCCCATGTCGAGGCGGCTTCGGAGCATCGGCAACAGGAGGGCGCAGGCCAGGCCCATGAGAAGCAGCACCTCAAGCCCGAACTTCATCTGCGGATCGAGCGTCACATAGCCGACGCCGCCGAGCAGGAAGACCAGCAGCATCTGGCCGAAAAGATAGAGCGCATCGAGCCCCATGATCGAGGGCGTCAGGATGCGATTGCCCGTCACGGTCTGGAAAATCACCGTTGAGACGGCTATGGCGACGCCGACCTGCACGAGCGCTGCCAGTTTCAGCAGGCGCAGTTCCAGCACGAAGGCGATATTGCCCTTCAGGCCGATCGCGAGGAAGGCGGCGGCCACGACGAGCGCAGCAACGCCAAGGCCGAACAAACGACGTTCAGCCATGGCCGCCCCGCCGGAACAGAAGCCAGAGGAACACCACGCCGCCGACCACGCCCATGACCGTACCGACGGGAATTTCATAGGGGTAGCGGATGAGCCGGCCGGCAATGTCGCAGGCCAGCACCAGGCCTGCGCCACCAGCGGCGACCCAACCGAGTGTGCCGCGCACATTGTCGCCCATCAGCCGGGAGACGATGTTGGGCACGGCAAGGCCAACAAAGGGAATCATGCCGACGACGACGACGGCCAGCGCCGTGATGACGGAAACGATGACGAGGCCGATCTGCATCATGCGCGCATAATCGATACCCAGCCCTATGCTCGTCTCGCGGCCAAGCGCCATGATCGTCAGGCGGTCTGCGACGATCCAGGCGACGGCGACCATCAGGGCCGCGATCCACAAGAGTTCGTAACGTCCGCGCAGCACGCCGGAAAACTCGCCGTTGGTCCAGACGGAGAGGAACTGCAGAAGGTCCGCCTGCCAGGCGGCAAAGGTCGCGACCGCACCGATGACGCCACCGTAGACGATGCCGAAGAGCGGCACGAGAAAGGGCTGCTGGGGCGGCAGACGGTGGGCGGTCGCGAGGAAGATCGACGTACCAACCAGCGCTACGCTCCCCGCAAACAGGGTCTTCACCCAAAGCGCGGCGGCGGGAAAGAGCAATGTGACGAGAAGAATGCCGAGTTCCGCGCTTTGTGCCGTGCCGGCCGTCGCGGGTTCCACGAAGCGGTTGCGCGAGAGCGTCTGCATGATGAGGCCGGCAATCGCCAGACCCGCACCGCAGAGCACGGCGGCAAGCGTACGCGGAAGGCGGCTGACGGCGAGAAGCTGCATCGCCTCCGGATCGCTCAACATCCTGTTTACGGGCAGCGGACTGACACCGACAGCGAGGCTCAACACAAAAAGGACCGCGAGCCCGAGGCCCGCGATCAATCCTGTCCAGGGAGACGGCTTCGAGACGGCTGCTGTCATTTCGCGGCGGCGAAGGCCTCCGTGATCGTCGTCAGAACCCGCTCGAGTGATTGTACGCCGCCGGCCGCGATGTAAAAATCAGGCGCGGGCAGATAGACGACCTGGCCCTTTTTCCACGCGGTCGTCGCAGCGATAAGCTCGTTGTCGAGCGTGACCTTGGCCGCCTGCTCGTTCGAGCCCACGGCGGCGGCACGGTCGAGTACCAGCAGCCAGTCGGGATTGGCCTGGCGGATGAATTCGAACGAGACGGCCTCACCATGCGTCGCCGTCTCGATCTCGCTGACGGCCGCCGGCAGGTCGAGCGCGGCATGAACCCAGCCGAAACGTGAACCCGGCCCATAGGTCGATACTTTCGGGCCGTTGGACATGACGATCAGCGCCTTGCCCTTGCCGGCGATGGCAGCCTTTGCGGCAGCGAGCCTGGCGTCGAGCTCATCGGCAACGGCCTTGGCCTCAGCCTGCTTGCCGAAAAGTTCGCCATAGGCGGCAAGCCGCTGCTTGGCCTGATCGAAGAGGTCGTCGCCATCGATGGTCATGTCGATCGTGGGAGCGACTTTCGCCGTCACGTCCGCCTTTGAGGCCGAGCGGCTGCCGACAATGATCAGATCGGGATCGAGCGCGCTCAGTGCTTCCAGGTCCGGCTCGAACAGCGTGCCGACCGGCGTCGCGCCCTCCTTTGCCGGCTCCAGCTCGGGAACGTAGAGCTTGTCCGGCAGGCCGGCGAGGTGGACACCGAGCCGGCTGAGCGTGTCGATCGCCGCGACGTCATAGACGGCGACTGTCTTGGGCGTGCCGTCGATTGTAATCGGCCCGCGCGCCGTCGCGACGTCCATGGCGTTTGCCGGAAAGGCGAAGAGGACGGCGGCAGCAACGGCTGCGATGCGATGGATATGTTTCATGAAGTCACCTGTGGGCTGATGGAAGGCATGCGCTCAGGCGGCCTTGTCCGACCGCTGCCAGTCGAGCGCGTCGAACGTCTCGCGGAAGGCGAAACGCGCGAGATGCGACTCGATGATCGACTGTGCCTGCGCAAGCCCCTCGTCATCAACGGAGGTCACGGCCATACGCAGGCCCTGTGCATCCGCCTCGAGGCTCGCCGTACCGCAGGCGAACTGACATTCGCCCTGGGTTTCCGTGTAGGAAACCACGATCTTGTGCGCGAAATGCTTGCAGAGCTGGACCAGGTATTTCGGTCCGTTCGCGGTCTCAAGATAGGTGGCGGATTGGGGCATGGCCTTTCCTTTCAGCGTAGGATCGCAACCCTTCCGGGTTCCGATCAAAACATAACGTCTTTACTCATGTTTTTCCGGCAAGGGAAGTCGGCCGCTAGGGCCGGTTCCCGCCAAAGAGCACGATCAAGCCATCCGGCAGGACGCCCTGCCAGACGAGATAGTCGTGTCCGCCGGCGTAGTCGCGATAGGTAACGGGAATGCCCTTCGCCTGCAGCACGTCCCGCAGATGCCGGCTCGTATCGAGGATGCCGGCCGTCCCATGGGCGCCGGTCTCGAAGAGGCCGGCGGCAAGGAAGAAACGCAGCGGAAGCACCCCGCCTGCGGCAATCAGCCCCGCCACATACTCCCTCTGGTCTTCCGGTGTGCCGGGCGGGCTCCACCAGAACGAACCGGACATGGACAGCACATTGCCGAAGACCTCGGGGTGACGCATGGCGACCGTGGCGGAGGCCAGTCCGCCATAGCTCGACCCCGCAAGCACCGTGCGCCCCGCCGGCACGGTGATCCCGGTCTCCTTGACGACCAGCGGATGAAGTTCCGTCGCCATAAAATCGGCGAAAGCGGGATTGGCCGGCAGTTCGCGTGTCCGCGCGGCCCGGTCGGGATTGGCGACGAAGACCGCGACGACAGGCGGCACCGCGCCAGCGGCGATCATGTTGTCGAGCATGCGCGGCACCGGCACGCGTTCCAGATACTGGTCGGCATCGAAGACGAAGAGCAGGATCGTATCCCTGCGCGCCGGGTCGAAGCCGGCCGGGCGGTAGATCGTGATGTCTCGCCGATTGCCGAGCGCCTTGCTTTCTATGGAAAGCGTTTTCAGCGTCCCGGCGGGAGCGCCCTTTTCCGCGACCCATGGCTGCGGCGGCGCGCCCTCGAGTTCCAGCACGCTATCCTGATTGTAGGCATCACTCGCCGTGGCCGGCCAAGGATGGCGGTTGAGCGGGTCGGCTTTGGCGGTCGCTAGGATGGCAACGCGCCGGTCGCGCGCCGTGCCCGGCACATCGGGCACGTCGAAGGCGAGCTGATAGGAAAGCCGTGTGCCGCCGGGAACCTCGAAGCTCTTGAACCAGACGTCCGAACCGCCGAGCCGCTGCAGTTCCTCATGGTCCCCACTCGGCGCGCCGAACAGGCGAATGTTGCGCTGCGCGCCACGACCGAGGAAGGTGACGATCTTGCGGCCCTCCTCCCCGTCCTCGACGAGCGGCGTGCCCCGCGCCGCGACCATCGACCAGAAGCCGTCCGTCGCCCTGCCGGCGGCAACGGTCTCGGCAAGGCCGGCAATCGTGGGGCTGAGATAGGTCGGCGCTGCCGGCAGCTGATCTGCACGCGTCACCAGACGATCAAGCGTCAGCGTATAGGCTCCGGGCTCCCTTCCCGTCACGATGAGCCGGTTACCCGACGTTTCCGCAACAAACTGGAATTCGGCCGCTCCGCGCGCGCCCTCGACAAGCCGTCGCAAGTGGCGGCCGGACGCATCGACGAGATCGAGATCGAAACGCCCCGTGGCGACACGCAACTGACCCTTGACGTAGGCCCCGTCGGGCGCGGCCGGATCGACGATCTGCGCCATTCCGACCGTTTCGGCCTTGCTTTTCACCACTGCATCCACGGCAAGCGGCAAGACCTGCGGCGTCTCCGCCGCAGGCGCCGGTGTCATCGACAGGACCATGGCCACGAAGCCCAGCCCGATCGTCAGCCGCACTACCATTGCTTCTTCAACGTCGCGACGATGCTGCGGCCTTCGCCGTAGAAGCAGGCATAGGCATTGGCGCAGGAAGAGACATAGCGCTCGTCGCCGATGTTCTTGACGTTGACCTGGAGGGACAGGCCCTTCAGATCGGGGCTCGCAGCGCCAAAGTCGTAGGAGGCCATCGCGTCGAACAGGGTGACGGCGCCAACCTTGAACGTGTTGGTGCCGTTGCCCCAACTGGAGCCCATGTAGCGCACGCCACCGCCGACCGTCAGACCCTCAAGGGCGCCGCTATCCACCGTATAGGTCGCCCAGAGCGCTGCCTGATGCGCCGGCACGCGCGACGGGGTCTTGCCGATGATGCTGCTGTCGACAGAGGCCTTCACGACGCTATCGATATAGCTGTAGCCTGCGATCAGGGAGAGATTGTCCGTTACGTCCGCCCGAGCCGAAAGCTCGACGCCGCGGTTATGGATCTCGCCGATCTGCGAATAGACCGTCTTGCCGGCGACCGGATCCCAGGCGCCATCGACCACGTCGTTCTGCGTCAGATCGTAATAGGCGGCCGTCAATAGCACACCCGTTCCCTCCGGCGCATATTTCACGCCCACTTCGAACTGGTCTGCGGTCGTGGGTTTGAAGGCCGGCTCACCCGTCGGCGGCGAGTAGAGAGCCGGCTCGAAGGATGTCGCGTAGCTGACATAGGGCGCAATACCGTTGTCGAATGTATAGAGCGCACCTGTACGCCAGGTGAACGCGCCATCGTCGTATGACTGACTGGTGCCGGCGAGAAGGTCGTCGATCTCCGTCTCCGCACGATCATAGCGGATGCCGGCGAGCAGGTTCAGATTGCCGATCTCCACCTGGTCCTGAAGATAGACGCCAGCCTGGCGCGCAGTCGTCTCGGTCAAGTCGGTCGTGGCAAGCGCAATCGAGTCATAGTCGATGCCGCCATATTGCGGATCCGTGAGATCGAGCGTCGGCGCAGACGCCGAGCCCCATTGGTAATCACGTTTGCGATACTGGTAGTCGATGCCGGCAAGCAACGTGTGCTCCGCAGGTCCCGTGGAGAATTTCGCTTCGAGCTGGTTGTCGATGGCGAACTGGCTCCAGTCGTCGGTACCACCGCGCGCACTGCGGTTGAGGATCGTATTGTTGCCCGTCACAGGATCGGCGGAAAGCCAGCCATAGACCAGCGTATGGTGCAGCCAGTCGGTACGATGATAGCGCGCGTTCTGGCGGAAGGTCAGGTTATCGTTGATCTCGTGCTTGAACTCGTAGCCGATCCAGGCCTGCCGGCGCTCGGCGCGCTCGAAGTCAGGATCGGACACGAAGAAATCAGGCGAAATGAAACCGAAGCCAGGGATCGGATCGATGGTGCCGGCAGCATCGAGGAAGTTGCGGAAACCGGCATCCGGCTCGTTCTGATAACCGCCAAGCACCGTCAGCGACGTGCCCTCATCCGGCGACCAGGTTATGGAGGGCGCGATGGCGAAAGAACTCTGCTTTGCATAGTCTTCCTGAAGATCGCGCTTCAGGCCGGTTGCGGCGATCCGATAGCTGAAAGCATCGTCGAAGCGGTCGCTGATGTCGAAACCGCCGGAGAGATAACCATCCGTACCAACGGAGACTTCAGCCTCGCGCAGGGGCTCGTCCGTCGGCTTCTTGCTGACCATGTTGACGATACCACCCGGATTGGCCTGACCGTAGAGCACGGAGGCAGGACCGGAGATCAGCTCCACACGCTCGAGCAGATAGGGATCGATCTTGGCATAGGACAGGTCGCCGCCGAGGAAGAGCCCGTCGAGATATTTCGGCACATAGTAGAAACCGCGCACGAACATTTCGTCGCGCAGATTGGACGCTCCGCGATATTCGGTAACGACCCCCGGCGTGTAGCGCAGGGATTCGGCGACGGAGAGCGCGTTCTGGTTCTGGATCTGCTCTTTCGGAACGACGGCGATCGTCTGCGGGGTCTTGGCGATCGGCGTCTCCGTCTTGGTGCCGGTCAGGCTCTTTCTGGCGACATAGCCGCCAACGGGGCCATCGCCCCTTTCACCCGCGCCGCCCTCGATCACGACGGCCTCCAGCGCGGTGCTGCCCGCAGCTGCGTCTTGATCCTGCGCCGCGGCCGCATTCAGCGTCAGAATGCTGGCCGCAGCCAAAAGCATGATACGACGTCGCCCCATGGACGGCGAAAAAGTGCCCCACATATCCCAAACCCACATGCCACTGGGCCGGCTCCCGCGCCGGCGATTAAACTTGATTAACGTAGTCAACTATGCCAGTAGCTGAGTTGATCTGTCGACGGCAAAGACTTTCGCTGAAGCATCAAAAAACTTTGCACAGACGGCAGCGGGCCATTCCATGCGGGGAAGGCAATGCAAGGGGGCGGCATCTTGAACATCAGGATCAAACCGGAGATTCCCGAACACCTGTTCGTCGGCGCCATGGATGGGCCGGCAAGCTGCACGCCCGACGACAACCTCTACGATGTCTGGCCGAAATTCCTCATCATGGTGCTGCTGCAGGGCCAGCAGCATTTCGTGATGGACGGCGAGCATTTCCGCATCGATGCGGGCGATGTGGAGAACCCGGAGCCAGTCGTGTTCATGCTGAACGTGGCGCGCGACTGCAAACTGCAATTCGTGAACGAAACCGCGACCCCTCTGCGCAAGGTGATGATTTCGGCGCCGCTGCCCTGGGTCGATCGCCTGATCCGGTCACAGCCGACCAGCATGCCGAAGCTGCGCGCCTTCTTCTCGCGTCATCTTGCGACGTTCAGCTTCGCCCCCAACCGGCATCTTTCACAGATCGCCGAACACATCCTGAAGCCCCCGGGCACCATGGCGGGCGAACTCCTGACGCTCTACCGCAACTCCCACGCCTTCGACATCATGTGCCAGGCCTGCTCGGTTCTCGTCGAAGAGGACACAACGGCGCACCAGCCCACTGTTCTCAGCCGTCGTCTGGGTGAGAAGGTGCGCGACTACATCCTCGCCCATGTCTACGAGGACCTGACGCTCGACCGCATCGCACGCGAGGTCGGCATTAGCACCTCCTCGATCCAGCGCCATTTCAAGGAACATTTCGGCACGAACGTGTCGGATTTCATCCGTCAGGAGCGGCTGGAGACGGCGCGCGCCGCACTGGAGCGGGACGGCATCCCGATCTCGCAGGCCGCCTATCTTGCCGGCTACCGCAACCCCTCGAGTTTCACGACGGCCTTCAAGAAGGCCTATGGGGTCTCCCCGAAACACCGGCGGGCATGAAACGCCTCAGCGAACGATGACGCGATCCCGGCCGGTCTTCTTTGCATCGTAGAGGGCGTTGTCGGCGCGGGAGATGGCCGAGCCGACGCTTTCCGTGAGATCGCAGACGGCACCGCCGACGCTGACGGTCACCATGAGCGAATCCGTGTCGATGACGAAGGGGAGCGTGCGCACGACCTCCCGCAGACGCTCTGCGGCGGCGTGAACCGAACCGTAGTCCGGCCTTTTAAGCACCACGGCGAACTCCTCCCCGCCCATCCGGCCAAACCGGTCTTCCGGCTGGAGAATATCACGGCAACGCTGCGTGAACGCGACCAAGACCTGGTCGCCAACGCCATGGCCATAACGGTCGTTGATCGTCTTGAAATGATCGATGTCCAGCATCAGGAACGTGACGGATGTACCGTTCTTCCGGCATTCGGCGTGAATGCGATCCGCCTCCTCGAAGAAACGGCGGCGGTTCATCGCGCCGGTCAACGGGTCGGTGTCGGCGAGAACCTTCAGCTCCTTGGCGTAGCTGCGTTCACGCGTCACGTCGATATACATGTTGACGTTGAAGTTCCCGATCGTGCGGTGACGGAACTGGATCGTGCGGGTTTCGCCGCGCGCCGTCGCCACATCAAGATCGAAGGGCGTCATCTCGCGGTTTTCCGCGCGGGCCGCGGTGATGGAATCGTACCATTGCGTGCGGGCGAATTCGCGGTATTCCGGATCAGGATAGGCAAGCCGCCACCAGTCCTCGATGTTGGAGATCTCGTCCTGCGTGTAGCCGAACAGTTCCTTGAATGTGGAATTGGCGAACTGGATCTGATCGTCCGTGCCCGATATCTCGAAGCCGAATGGCAACCAGTTGAGCAGCGAGATGACGTTCTCCTGCCAGCCGGCCAGCGTCACGGAACCCTGCGGCGGCGCATCCAGGAAGGTGAAGAGCCGCAGGATTTCGCCCTCCACGGCAATCTTGGTAACCTGCACCATGAGCACGCGCTCCTGTCCCTGGACATGAGCGCGGATGAGGAAGGGCTCGCCGGGGACGCCAACCGGCGCGACGCTCCAGATCTGGCCGAGCATCAGGGTTGCTTCCGGGCCGACGAGCTCCTCGACCGGGCAATCTCCGAAACCTTCAAGGCCGCGGCCAAACAGGATCGCAGCATTCGCGTTGGCGTAGCGCACCGTCAAGGTCTGCTTTTCCATGAGGACGAGCGGCGCGCCGACACAGTTCATCCAGAAGTCTGCTTCCTGGCGGGACTTGCCGGACTGGGCTTCGCCCGGCAAGCGGGAAAGCTGGACTGCGGTGTCGGGCATGCTCATACGCTTGCTACTCGCTACACGGATACGGTGTGATCATTGCACCTTCACAGGAAGCTAATGGTTGGGCGTAAGGATTTGGTTTACGCGGCGTGAGCACGTCATGGCGCGGCGATATAAATCCTCTATGCTGCGCAAAAGCCGCAAATCAGGAATGCCGCCGCATGAGCCGACAGACAGACGCCATCCTCCATCTCTGCCATGCCCTGCCGCCGACGCGCACGGCAATCGTGCATCCGGTAAAACCCAACGTGGTGGAGGCGGTTGCCGAAGCCGTGCGGGAAAAGCTGATCCTGCCCGTGCTGATCGGCCCGGCGACACGGATCGCTGCCGCTGCGCAGGAGGCCACCATCGACATTACCGGTTGGGAAATCGTCGATGTGGAGCATAGCCATGCCGCGGCAGCGAAGGCCGCAGAACTTGCCGCCGGTCGCCATGTCGATGCGATCATGAAAGGCTCCCTGCACACCGACGAACTTTTGAGCGCCATCGTCAGAGCCGATGCGGGGCTGCGCACCGAGCGACGCGTCTCGCATAGTTACCTGATGAGCATTTCGACCTATCCTAAACCGTTCATCATCACCGACGCTGCCGTCAACATCCTGCCGGAACTGCCGGTCAAGGCCGATATCGTACAGAACGCGGTCGATCTCTGGCGGGTCGTCTTCGGCGACCGGATGCCAAAAGTCGCCGTGCTCGCCGCCGTGGAGACGGTCAATCCGAAGATGCAGGCGACGCTCGACGCCGCCGCACTCTGCAAGATGGCGGACCGCAGGCAAATCACCGACTGCCTCATCGACGGGCCGCTCGCCTTCGACAACGCGATCAGCGTGGAGGCAGCGCGGGAGAAAGGCATCGTCTCCGAAGTCGCCGGCACGGCCGACATCCTCCTCGTACCCGACATCGAGGCCGGCAACATGCTGGCCAAGCAGCTGACCTTCCTCGGCGGGGCGGAAGCCGCCGGCATCGTGCTCGGTGCGCGTGTCCCCGTGATCCTCACGAGCCGCGCCGACAACGAACGCACGCGCCTCCTCTCCTGCGCGCTCGCCGTGCTCCTCGCCGATGCCCGCACGAAGGGACGCATGCTGTGATCGACGTCCTCCTTGTCCTCAATACCGGCTCGTCCAGCCTGAAGTTCGAGGTTTTCGGCTATGACAGGCTCGACAGGCTCGCCAAGGGCAAAGTCACCGGCATCGGCAGCGGCGCGCGGCTCAGCGCCATCATCGAGGAGACCGGCGCCATCGTCGACCGGCCGCTGACCGACGACGACCACGACACCGCGATGGGCGCGGTGATCGACCTGATCGACCGCTACGACGATGGCTGGCACATGGTCGCGACCGTGCACCGCATCGTGCATGGTGGCGAAACCTTCGCCGATCCGGTCATCATAACCCCGGAAATCCTGTCGGAACTGGAAACGCTCGTGCCGCTCGCCCCGCTGCACCAGCCCTACAACCTCGCCGGTATCGCCGCGTCGGACCGGCTGGCCGACGCGCCCGACATCGCCTGTTTCGATACGGCCTTCCATGTCGGTCAGGCGCCGGTGTTCAAAGCCTTCGCGGTGGAGGAAGCCCTGCGTGAAAAAGGCATACGCCGCTACGGTTTTCACGGTCTGTCCTACGACTGGATCTCCCGCGTTCTCGCCCGCGACTACCCCGATGTCGCGCGGGGCCGGGTGGTCGCGGGTCATCTCGGCAACGGCGCCAGTCTGTGCGCCATGGCGGGCGGCAGGAGCATCGACACGACCATGGGCATGACGGCGCTCGACGGTCTGCCCATGGGCAGCCGCACGGGCGCGATCGACGCCGGCGCCGTCACCTATATGATGCGCAGCCTCGGCCTCTCGGTGGACGAGGTCGAACGGATGCTCTACGAGCGCTCCGGTCTCAAAGGGCTTTCCGGCCTCAGCAACGACGTCAAGACGCTGCTCGAGAGCGCCGATCCGCGTGCCGCTTTCGCACTCGACTACTTTGCCCTCAGGGTGGCGCAATATGCGGCCATGATGGCGACATCGATGGGCGGCATCGACGCCTTCGTCTTCACAGGCGGCATCGGCGAGAATGCCGCACCGGTGCGCGAGGCCATCCTGTCCCGGCTCGCCTTTCTCCAGCCCTTCCGCACACTCGTCATCGCCGCCAACGAAGAGCGCATGATGGCGATGCACGGCAAAACGCTTTTGGAAGCCTGACGCGATCCCGACTTTTTAGTCAGACTAAAAAACGATTTGACAATGCCTTTGTCTTTCGCATTATTGAAGTAATACTAAAAATTCGGTGGTCTCGATGGCGAGCACTGCAAAGCAACCGGCAGTCGACACGCAGGCCGTGGGGGCGCGTCTGCGCGCCTGCCGGCGGGCCCTGAAGATGACCTTGCAGGAAGTGGCGGATGCCGCCGGTTTCTCGGTCGGCTTCATCTCTCAGATCGAGCGCGGCATCACCGTTCCCTCGCTGACGTCCCTCATCGCGGTCTGCCGTGCGCTCAACACCGATGTCGGCTCGTTTTTCCAGCCGCCGCGCGTGGAAACGCCGATCACCCGGCATAACGGACGCGCCGTCTATGGCCTCGGCGGCACACCGGATAGCGCCATCACCTATGAACGCCTTTCGGCCTCCTTCCCCGGCAGCGTCTTGTGCTCCACGCTCATCCATGCGCCGCCGGGCTTTCACAGCGAGCCGATGTCGCATGAAGGCGAGGAGATCTATTTCATCGTCGAGGGTGCTCTGACCATCGAGATCGACGGCGAGCAAACCGTTCTGGAAGCGGGCGATTCCGCCCATTTCCTCTCGACGCTGACGCACACGACCTGGAACCACACGAGCACGCCGACGACGATCTTCCATACCTGCACCATGGACGTCTTCGGTGCCGCCGAAGCGGCGGGCCGGACACCGGCGAGTTTCGTCGTCAAACGCAAATCCCCCTTTTCCGACACTCCGTAATCACAAGGACAGATCATGACCGAACAGACCGCCACGCGCCTGAAGGCGCTGCGCCAGCGCATGGCCGAAACCGGCACCGGCCTCGTCGCCATCGCGCCCGGCTCCCATATGGACTGGGTTCTGGGCTTCCATCCGCATCCCGACGAGCGGCCCTGCCTGCTGTTGATCGGCCCGGAAAAGGAAGCCTTCCTGATGCCGGTGCTGAATGCCGAGGGCACACGCGAATTCACCGACATCGCCTTCCACAATTGGGCGGATGAGGTCGGCCCGGTTGACGCCCTTACCGCCGCCCTTGCCGATATCGGCGCGGAAGCACCTGGACTCGTCGCGCTCGACGAAACCATGCGCGCCGACTTTGCGCTGCTGCTGCTCGATGCGCTGCCGGCCGAGACGCGCCGCGATTTCACGCCCTCGACACTCGGTGGTCTGCGCATGCGCAAGGACGCTGCGGAATACGCCAAGCTGAAGATGAATGCCGGCATCGCCGACCGTGCCATGCAGGCCGCCTTTGCCACCATCCGTCCCGGCATGACGGAGAAAGAGGTCGCCGCCGCCATCCGCGCGCATTTCTCCTCCGAGGGTGCCTCGCCGCAGTTCTGGATCGTAGGAGCGGGCGGCAACGGCGCCTTCCCGCATCATTCGGCCAGCGAAAAGGTCGTGCAGGAAGGTGATGCCGTCGTCATCGATATCGGCGGCCGCAAGGAGGGGTTCCCCTCCGACATGACCCGCATGGCCGTCATCGGCATCGCACCGGAAGGCTATGGCGAAATTCATACCATCGTCGAAAAGGCCGTCCAAGCGGCGCTGAAGGCCGCGAAACCCGGCGTTCTTGCCCGCGAGGTCGACGCGGCCGCCCGCGGGGTCATCACGGATGCCGGCTACGGCGAATACTTCGTGCACCGCACCGGCCACGGCATGGGCATCGACGGCCACGAGCCGCCCTATATCACCGCCACCTCGGAGACCGTGCTGGAAGAGGGCATGGTCTTCTCCATCGAGCCCGGCATCTATCTGCCCGGCCGCTTCGGCATCCGCCTGGAGGATATCGTGATCCTGCGCGCCGACGGCCCGGAAATCCTCTCCGAACTGCCCCGCACGGTGCATGTCGTATCGGTCTGATTGTCAATGGATCGGGGCGGCGTGCGAGCGCCGCCCCGTCTACAAGGGCCGTTTTGTGAACAATGCGTTCTCATGCGGCACCTTTCCAAGCCCAACGCGATGCACCATGTTCCGCCCGACACATCTTGCAACGGACGCTCGGCGTCGAGGCGAACATCATGAAGAAAATCGGCTTTCTCTCCTTCGGCCACTGGACACCCTCTTCCCAATCCCAGACCCGCTCGGCGGGCGATACGCTCCTCCAGTCAATCGACCTTGCCGTCGCGGCCGAAGAGCTGGGCGCTGACGGCGCCTATTTCCGCGTCCACCATTTCGCCCGGCAGCTCGCCTCGCCCTTCCCGCTGCTCGCCGCCGTCGGTGCACGCACGAAGAAGATCGAGATCGGCACTGCCGTCATCGACATGCGCTATGAGAACCCGCTCTATATGGCAGAGGATGCCGGTTCGGCCGACCTCATCGCCGGCGGCCGCCTGCAGCTCGGCATCAGCCGCGGCTCGCCCGAGCAGGTCATCGATGGTTGGCGCTATTTCGGCTACGAACCGCAGGAGGGCATGAGCGACGCCGATATGGGCCGCCGCCACGCGGAGGTTTTTCTCGACGTCCTGAAGGGCGAAGGCTTTGCCCAGCCGAACCCGCGGCCGATGTTCCCCAACCCGCCGGGCCTGCTGCGCCTCGAGCCGCATTCCGAGGGTCTGCGCGAGCGCATCTGGTGGGGCGCCGGCTCGAACGCGACGGCGGTCTGGGCCGCTCAGCATGGCATGAACCTGCAAAGCTCGACCCTCAAGGACGACGAAACGGGCGAGCCCTTCCATGTCCAGCAGGCCGCGCAGATCCGCGCCTATCGCGAGGCCTGGAAGGAAGCGGGCCACAGCCGCACGCCGCGCGTCTCGGTAAGCCGCAGCATCTTTGCGCTTACCGACGATCGCGACCGCGCTTATTTCGGCCGGGGCGGCAAGGAAGAGGATTCCATCGGCTTCATCGACGACAAGACCCGCGCGATCTTCGGCCGTTCCTACGCCGACGAGCCGGACAGGCTGATAGCACAACTGGCCGCCGACGAGGCGATCCAGGAGGCCGACACGCTACTGCTCACCGTGCCCAACCAGCTCGGCGTCGAATACAACGCCCATGTCATCGAGGCGATCCTGAAGCACGTCGCACCGGCGCTGGGCTGGCGTTAAACCGCCTATACCCGTTCGATGTCGCGGCGCAGCACGATGGAGGTCGTCAGATCCTCCACATTGTCGAGCGTCGCGACCTCGTCGCGCAATTCGTTGAGCGCATTGATCGAGCCGACCTCGACCTCCACCACGAGGTCGAGCTGCCCACTGACCGACGACACCCGCCGCACGGCGGGAAAACCGGCGAGCCGGTCTAGCACACCGATCGAGGGCGTGCGTTTCAACGTCACCAGCAGGAAGGCCTGAATCTGGCCGTCGTCGAGCTGGCCGATATCGGCGCGGTAGCCCCGGATAATGCCCGCCTTTTCCAGTCGCGTGACGCGCTCGGTCGTCGCGCTGCGCGACAGCCCGATGCGCCCGGCAAGCGACTTCATGGGGATGCGCGCTTCCTTCGTGAGGATGCTGAGGATCGCCCGGTCGATATTATCCGTGCCCTGCATGATGCCTCTCTCCGCTACGCCGACAAGATGACGGTTATTACAGACAGAGTGCCGGCACAACCGGCATAATGCCGGATGCGCCAAAGCGTCGTCCATGCAAATCTTCAACCCGAAAAGAGGATTGCCATGAACGATATGCTGAAGACGACCCCGGATTTTTCCCTCGACGCCGCTGCCGCCCTGCTCAAGGAGCATTATGGGCTTGCCGGCAGGCTCTCGCCGCTTGCCAGCGAGCGCGACCAGAATTTCAAGGTGGAAACCTCGGAGGGGACCTTCATCCTGAAGATCGTCAACGCCGCCGAGCCGGCCGTCGAGAGCGATTTCCAGACGGCGCTGCTCGCCCATCTCGGCGTGCATGCCGGCGATCTGCCGGTACCGCATATCCGCCCGACGTTGTCAGGTGAGAGCCTGGCCACCACCACGAGCCCCCACGGCACGGCACACCGCGTCCGCCTTGTCAGCTGGGTCGAGGGCGAACCGCTCGCCGAAACGGGGCGCAGTGAAGCCGCGCTCGAATCCCTCGGGCACATGCTCGGCCGCTTCGATGCCGCCCTGAAAGGTTTCATGCATCCCGGCGCGCTGCGTGATCTCGACTGGGACATCCGCACTGCCGGCCGCTCGGCGAGCCGCCTTTCGCATATCGCGGATGCCGAAGACCGCGCCCTCGTCGAACGTTTCCTCAAGCGCTTCGCCACCATCGCGCCGCGCCTCGCAACGTTGCGCGCCGCCGTCATCCACAATGACGCCAACGACTGGAACGTGCTGGTCGATGCCGCGAACCATGACCGGATTTCCGGCCTGATCGATTTCGGCGATGCGCTGCACACACCCGTCATCGCGGAGATGGCGATCGCCGCCGCCTATGCAGGCCTCGACCATGCCGACCCGATCGGCGCCGCCGCCGCCATCGCGCGCGGTTTCCATGCGCAATATCCGCTTATGGAAGAAGAAGTCGACCTGCTCTTCGACCTGATTGCAGCCCGCCTCGTCACCTCCGTCACTATGTCGGCCTCGCGCCGCATCCACACCGAAGACAATCCATACCTCGCGATCAGCGAACGCCCGGCCTGGACGCTGCTGCGCAAGCTCGACCGCATGAACCCGCGTTTCGCCACCGCCATCCTGCGTAAGGCCTGCGGCTTCGAGGCCGTGCCCGGCGCCCGCGTGGTGGCCGAGTGGATCGAGAAGAACCGCAAGTCGCTCGCGCCACTGCTGGAAAAGCCGGCCGCGACCTATCCCGCCGCGCTCGTGCCCTATGGCGATCCAACCCACCCGATGACCGTCAAGTCCGCCGCCGAACAGCCGGATGAAGCGCAAGCGATCTGGGACGCCTATTGCCGCGAGACCGGCGTTGAGCTCGGTATCGGTCCCTTCGCTGAAGAGCGCACGGTCTATGCGGGCGAGATGTTCGTCTCGCGCTTTATCGAGGGCGCGCGCCGCACGCACCATCTCGGCTTCGATCTCTTCATGGCCGCCGGCACCAAGGTCTTCGCGCCGCTTGCCGCCACCGTCGTCAGCGTCGAGGTCGAAAAGGACCCGCTCGGCTATGGCTGCCTGATCGCGCTGCGCCACGACCCGGAGGGCTGCCCGCCCTTCATCTCGCTCTGGGGCCATCTCGCCCATGAGGCCGTCAACCGCCTGAAGGCCGGCGACAGGCTGGAAGCCGGCGCGCTGGTCGGCGAAATGGGTGCGCCGAAGGAAAACGGCGGCTGGGCGCCGCATCTCCACCTGCAGATCTCCACCGACACGACACTGTCGGCCACCGAAATCCTCGGCGTCGGCGAGCCGCGCTATCTCGATGTCTGGGCGGAACTCTTCCCCAATGCCCGCACCTTCGCCGGTGTCGCCAGGGAATTCTTCGAGCGCCAGGGCCGCTCGCATGAGGAGATCGTCCAGAAACGGCGCGAGCTGCTGCTGCCGAACCTCTCCATCTCCTACGACAAGCCGATAAAGTTCGTGCGCGGCGAAGGCGTCTGGCTGATCGACGACAGCGGCCGGGCCTATCTCGACTGCTTCAACAATGTCTGCCACATCGGCCATGCCCATCCGGCCGTGGTGGAAGCGATGGCCAGGCAGGCCGCGACGCTCAACACCAACACGCGCTACCTGCACGACAATATCGTCGCCTATGCCGAGCGCCTGACGGCGACGCTGCCGAAGGAGCTGACGGTCGCCGGCTTCGTCAACAGCGGCTCGGAGGCCAACAGCCTGGCGCTGCGCATGATGCGCGCCCATACCGGACGCGAAAACGCCATCACGCTCGACTGGTCCTATCACGGAACGACGCAGGAACTGATCGACATCAGCCCCTACAAGTTCCGCCGCAAGGGCGGCAAGGGGCCGAAGCCGCATATCCATATCGCCGCCGTGCCGGACAGCTATCATGCACCGGCGGACTGGCCGATCGAAGAACACGGCAAGCGCTTTGCCGAAAGCGTCGCCGAACAGATCGCCGTCATGAAGGCCAAGGGCGAAGGTCCGGGCTTCTTCATCGCCGAATCCATCCCGAGCGTCGCCGGCCAGGTCTTCCTGCCGGAGGGTTATCTCAAGGAAGTCTACCGGCTCGTGCGCGAGGCGGGCGGCGTCTGCATCGCCGATGAGGTGCAGGTCGGCTTCGGCCGCGTCGGCAGCCATTGGTGGGCCTTCGAGACGCAGGGCGTCGTGCCCGACATCGTCACCATGGGCAAGCCGATCGGCGACGGCCATCCGCTCGCCGCCGTCGTCACGACCCGCGACGTGACCGACAGTTTCAACAACGGCATGGAATATTTCAACACGTTCGGCGGCAACCCGGTCTCCTGCGCCGTCGGCCTCGCCGTGCTCGACGTCATCGAGGGCCAGGACCTGCGCGGCAATGCGCTCACCGTTGGCAACTACCTGATGGACGCTTTCCGCGACATGCAGAAGCGTTACCAGGCCATCGGCGATGTGCGCGGCCTTGGCCTCTTCCTCGGCATCGAACTCGTCACGGACCACAAGACCAGGGCGCCCGCGACCGAATTCGCCCGCGCCGTCTCCAACGGCGCGCGCCGCCGCGGCGTGCTGATGGGCACCGAAGGCCCGCATGACAACGTGCTGAAGATGCGCCCGCCGATGATTTTCTCTAGGCGCGACGCCGATCATCTGATCGCCGTGCTCGAAGAAACCTTCGCCGACGTCGAAAAGACGCTCGGCTAGGGCCGGCAGACCCGGGAGAGCCTGGCTCTCCCGGTTGGCTGAAATCCTATCGGCTTGCCGCGCTCACGAACGCGTCGAATATCCGGGCGCCGGGATGGCTTTCCGCATCGAGCCGCTCGGCATGCCATTGCAGACCCATGGCGAAAGCATAGGCTGGCACCTCTATCGCCTCGATGACGCCGTCGGTTCCCCGCGCGGTCACGGTCACAGCGTCGGAAACCTCCACGATAGCCTCGCGGTGGAAGGTGTTCACACTGAAGGTCTCGGCATTGAGGATAGCCGACATCCTCGTGCCCCGGGAGACATGGACGTCATGACGCATATCTGCGTTGTCGTGCTCCAGCGCGCCCGCAAGGGAAGCGCGAATATCGGAGACCATGCGGCAACCGTGCAAACATCCGAGCATTTGCATACCGTTGCAGATGCCCAGCACCGGTTTGTCATGCGCAAGGAAGCCTTGCATCAGCGCCATTTCGACCGCAAGACGATCGGACGGCGGATACTGCGACCGGTCGCCTTCGACATACCATTCGCCCGGAAAGTTGATCCGGCCGCCGACACTCAGGAAACCGTCGAAAGCCTCGATGACATATTCGACCAGGTCTGGTGCGTAAGGAATGCCGAAAGCGAACGCGCCGGCCCGGTCGAGAGCGGAAAAGTAGCTCTTGGATATATCATAGCGGTCACCACCCGAGCTGGTATTCTCGTCCATGATCACGGCGATCTTCGGCTTGCGATCCATTGCGTTCCACCTGTTTGCGCAATCAACTTCAATAGGATCGAGCCGAGCTTCAAACGCCGCCGGGCTCATCCATCGGATCAGGCTGAAGCCAGCCGGACTCTGTGGTTTTCACCGATCTCGACCAGTTCGGAGAGCGCCGGCGCTGTAAAGACGTCCGGCGACGTGCTGCCGTCGGAAACGAAGCGGCGGCCGGTAAACTGCGGCAGGTCGGCAAACCGATCCTGCTTTCCCGTCGGATCGAGTGCTGCGGCCGGATCCGGAATGGCGGCGATCAGCCGGCGTGTATAGGGATGAGCAGGCGCTTCGAAGATGTTACGCCAGCCACCCTCCTCCACCACCTCGCCGAAATACATCACCAGCACGCGATCACTCATATGCTCGACAACGCTGAGATCGTGGCTGATCATCAGATAGGAGAGGCCAAGCTTCTCCTGAAGATCGAGCAGCAGGTTGATGATCTGCGCGCGGATCGAAACGTCGAGCGCAGAGACGGGTTCATCCAGCAGCACGATTTCCGGCTCGAGGATCAGCGCACGCGCAATGCCGATACGCTGGCGCTGGCCGCCGGAAAATTCATGCGGATAGCGCGCCGCCTGCTCCGGTGTCAGGCCGACATTCTTCAGCATAGCCTCGATGCGGCCCTCGATTTCCGAGGCTGCGGTGACGCCGTGCAGGCGCAGCGGCGCGGCCAGCGAGGTGCGTACCGACTGGCGCGGATTGAGCGAGGCATAGGGATCCTGGAACACCATCTGCACCGCCTTGGCGCGCTCCATGCGGCCCGGCGCACCGGGACCGGTCAGCGGCTGGCCGCGATAGCGGATCATGCCCTCGCTCGGTGTCTGAAGGCCGAGGATGGACAGCGCCGTCGTCGACTTGCCGCAGCCGGATTCACCGACGATCGACAGGCATTCGCCCTTGGCAAGCTCGAAACTGATGCCGTTGACGGCATGCAGCACGCGCTTGCCCGTGCCGAGCAGGCCCCCGCCGGAAATCGGGAAACGTACGTGGAGATCGTCCACCTGCAACAGAGGGGCGGTCATGGCTGACTTCCTTCCGGTCCGCGCGGCGCGATGAAGCGGGTTTCCGTCAGCTTCGAACGGTCGGCGATGATGCTGTCGATGTCGACCAGCCGCTGGCGGCCATGTTCACTGCGGCTGCCGAGGCGTGGCAGGGCACCGAGAAGGCCGCGCGTATAGTCGTGCTTCGGATCGGCAAAGAGCAAGCGTGTTTCGTTTTCCTCCACGAGGCAACCGGAATACATCACCCCGACGCGCTGGCAGACGCTGGCGATGACGCCGAGATCATGGCTGATGAAGAGCACCGCCGTGCCCCGCGCTGCACAGAGTTCCTTGATCAGCCGAAGCACTTCCGCCTGCACCGTCACGTCAAGCGCGGTGGTCGGCTCGTCAGCGATCAAGAGGTCAGGGTCGCAGGCGAGCGCCATGGCGATCATCACGCGCTGGCGCAGCCCCCCCGACATCTGGTGCGGGTAGTTTTTCGCGCGCCGGTCGGGATTGGGCACGCGCACGTTCCCGAGCGCCTCGACGGCGAGTTTTTCCGCCTCACCCCAGCTCTTGCTCTGATGCAGCACGAACATTTCGGCGATCTGCCGGCCGACGGTTGACAGCGGATTGAGCGCCGTCATCGGCTCCTGGAAGATCATGGCGATACGGTTGCCGCGCAGCCGTCGCATCTCGCGTTTCGGAAGCGCGAGCAGGTTCTGGCCCTTGAACAGGATCTCGCCGCCGGCAATCGCGAGCGGTTTTTTCAAAAGACCCATGACGGCGAGCGACGTCACGGATTTTCCCGAGCCGGATTCGCCGACGAGGCCATAGGCCTCGCCCGGCATGATCTGGAAGGAGACGCCCTTGAGCAGCGGATGGTGGGTGGAGCGATTGATCGCTACGCCGAGGCGCAGATCCCTGATGTCGAGAAGCGGCGCGGTCATGGCTTGCGCGTCCTCATATGCGGGTCGAGGCTGTCGCGCAGCCCGTCGCCGAGAAGGTTGAAACCGAGCACCGAGAGGAAGATGGCGAGACCGGGGAAGATCGCCACCCAGGGCGCCAACTGGATGAGCTGGCGCGCATCCGTCAGCATCGAGCCCCAGCTCGGGAACGGTGGCTGGATACCGAGGCCGAGGAAGGAAAGTGCCGCTTCCGACAAAACCGCCGAGCCCATGCCGAGCGTCGCCATGACGAGGATCGGCCCCATCATGTTGGGCAGGATCTGCGTGAACATGATCCGCAGGTCGCCATAGCCGAGCGTCTGCGCCGCCTGCACGTAGCCCTGCGATTTCAGCGAGAGCGTCGAGGAACGGGCGATGCGGCAGGTCCAGCTCCAATTGGTGAGGCCGAGCGCGATCAAAAGCGACGGCAATCCGGGGCCAAGCACCGCCATGACGGCGAGCGCGAAGATCAGCGAGGGAATGGCGAGCATGACATTCGTCAGGCCGTTGACGAGATCGTCCCACCAGCCGCCCCAATAACCGGCGGTCATGCCGAGCGTGATGCCGATCATCGAGTTGATGACCTGCGAAACGATGCCGACGGTCAGCGATATCTGCGCCCCATAGAGGATGCGCGTATAGACGTCGCGCCCCTGCGCATCCGTGCCAAACCAGAAGGTGGCGTCGGGCGGCAGTTCGGAACTCATCAGGTCTGCGTCGAGCACCGGGTCGAAGGGCGCGATCCAAGGCGCGAGGATGCCGGCGAGGATGACCAGCACCGTCAGCCCGGCGCCGAGCCAGAAATTGAAACCGAAGCGCATTTGTCACTCCTGCTTTATGCGCGGATCGATCGCGGCATAGATCAGATCGACGGCGGTATTGATGAGGAGGAACCACAGCACGATGACGAGGATCGTGCCCTGCACAACGGG
The DNA here is from genome assembly GCF_022899935.1 of Shinella curvata. Lineage (GTDB taxonomy): Bacteria > Pseudomonadota > Alphaproteobacteria > Rhizobiales > Rhizobiaceae > Shinella > Shinella curvata. The sequence goes on along the minus strand of NZ_JALJCJ010000004.1, from coordinate 436,949 downwards.
AATGTCGCGGATCGCCACGCTGTCGACGAGCAGCGAGCCGATGCCAGGCCAGGCGAAGAGCTTTTCGATGACGACGGCCTGGCCGATCAGCGAGCCGAACTGCAGGCCGACCGTGGTGACGATCAGCACCAGCGCATTGCGCGCCACATGCCAGCGCACGACCTTCATCTCGCTCATGCCCTTGGAATGGGCGGTGCGGATGAAATCGGCATTCAGCACATCGAGCACGCCTGCCCGCGTGGTGCGCGCGAGAAGCGCCAGCGGCGTTACGCCGAGCGTCACGGCGGGTAAGATGAGATTGCGGAAAGACCCGTCGCCATAGCCGAAACTGGGTAGCCAGTTCAGTTGCAGGGCGAAGAGATACATCATCAAAAGGCCCAGCCAGAACTGCGGCATGGAGAGGCCGGAGACCGCGCCGATCATCGTCACGGTGTCGAGCACGGAGCCGGGCCTGAGCGCCGCCAGAAAGCCGAGCGGCACACCGACGACCAGCGCGAAAACCATGGCGGCAATGGCCAGTTGCAGCGAGGCGCCCATACGGTCGTTGATCAGGTCGATGACCGGCTGGCGGGTGCGGAAACTGGTGCCGAGATCGAACTGCGCGAGATCCGTGACATAGGTCACGAAGCGCTCCATCAGCGGCTTGTTGAGCCCGAATTCCTCATTGAGGCGGGCAATCATCTGCGGGTCGGCGGCGCGTTTTCCATCGGCGAACAGGCTGGCCGCGAAGGTGCCGGGCACGACCGAGAAGATGACGAAGATCAGGAGCGCCACCACGACGACCGTCGGGATGACCTGCAGGATGCGGCGCAGGGTGAAACGAAGCATTGACGGTTCCGTTTTTGCCGCCCTTGCGGGCGTGATAACAGATGCGGGAGCGGCCGAGACCGCCCCCGAACCCTCAAGGCTTACTTGCGCGCGTCGGGTGCGTTCTCATCGATCCAGATCTCGTCATAGGGCTGAACCGCCAGTTCGGTGGCGTTCGGCACGAGGCCGTGGACCCACGGCTGATGCGCCATGACCGCCTTGTTGTAGTTGAAGAACCAGACCGGTGCATCGTCCTGAACGATGTTGTTGGCCTGGCGCAACAGGTCGTTCTGCTTGGCCGGGTCGCGTTCCTGCTGGGCGGCCTCATAGAGCTTGTCGAAATCCGGGCTCGCATAGCTCGTATAGTTGCAGGCCGACTGCGCCGTCTTGGAATAGTAGCAGCGCAGTGCGTTCAGCGGATCGGGACCCGACAGGTTCGACCAGATGAAGGCCTGGAAATTGTTCGACGTCACGGCATCGCCGAGTGCCGAACTTTCGACCGGCTTCGGCTTCACGGTGATGCCGACCTTCTTCAGCATCGGCAGGATCGCCTCGACGATCGGCACGCCCCAGCTCTCGTTCGGGCTCGCCGTCACCTCGAATTCGAAGCCGTCGGCATAACCGGCTTCCGCCAGCAGCGCCTTGGCCTTTTCCGGATCGAAGGCATAGGCCGCCTTGTCCTTGTCGAAGGCCGGCGAGGAAAGCGGCAGCCAGCCGGAGGCCGGATAGGCCTTGTTCTTGACGAGGCGTTCGATGATCAGCGGCGCGTTGATCGCATGGTTGATCGCCTGGCGGACACGCTTGTCCTTGAAGGGCTCGAAGGCCGGGTTGAAGCCGATATTGCGGGTATAGACCTCGGCGACTTCGAGCAGGTGGTCCTTCAGGCCCTCTTCACCCTGATAGGCCTGGTATTGCGTGGGTCCAAGGATCGAGACGTCGATTTCCTTGTTGCGGAAGGCGACGTCGCGGGCGGCGTCTTCGGCCATCAGCACGATGTTGATGCGGTCGAGATAGGGCTTGCCCTCCTCGTAATACTTGTCGAATTTCTCGACCACCACCTGCGAGCCCGGCACATGCTCCTTGAAGACGAAGGCGCCGAGGCCGACCGGGTTCTTCGCAAACGTCGATTCGTCTTCAACATTCGACGGATAGATTACCGTCGTGTTCTGCATCAGCGGGAAGCCGGGATTGATCGGGCCGGTATAGGTGATCTCCAGCGTGTTGTCGTCGATCTTCTTGAGGCCGGAAATCTCCTCTGCCTTGCCGGCGATGAACTCTTCCGCGCCCTTGATAACGGCGATGAAGCTGGCGCCCGGGAAGGCGTTCTTCGGATTGGCGATGCGCTTGTAGCTGTAGATGATATCGTCAGCCGTCAGCGGCTTGCCGTTGTGGAACACGGCGTTCTTGCGCAGGTGATAGGTGTGCGTCAGGCCGTCCTCGGAGACATCTTCGGAATCGGCCAGCTCCAGCACCGGCTTGTTCTCGATGGAATTCCAGCTGTAGAGGCCGCGGTGAATAGCCTGCGTGATGAACTCTTCCTGCGTATTGGGGCTCGCCTGCACGTCGAGCGTGGCGAAGCTCGAGCCATAGGGCGCAGTGAAGACGAGCGTTCCGCCGGAACGTTCGCCGGCGGCCAGCGCCCCGGTTGCGACGCTTAGGCTCAGCATGGCGGCGAGTGTCAGTTTTTTCAGCATTTCGTCCTCCCTCTCGTGCCGTTTTCGGCATCGTTTCGATGATTCAGTCTGACAGGCCCCTACCGCGCATCATGCACGACGCGGCCTGCAAGCAGGGTCAGCAGGCAGCGTGTGCCTGAGAGAATGGTGTCGGTCGGAGCCTCCAGAAGGTCGTTGTCGAAGACCGCGATGTCGGCCCACTGGCCGGGCACCAATCTGCCCTTCACGTCTTCGGCTTTCTGCGACCAGGCGCCGAATTCCGTATAGGCCTGCAGCGCCTCCTCGCGCGTCAGCCTTTCCGTCTCATCCATGACAGTGCCCTTGCCGGTCTTGCGCGTGATCATGGCGTGCAGGTTCGGGAAGGGATCGGGCGAGCAGACCGGCGCATCCGAGCCGGTCGAGGGCTTCAGGCCCATGCGCATCCAGCTGCCGATCTGGTAGGACGGCTTGCCGCGCGCCGCGCCCAGCACGGAAATGTAGCTGTCGCCGAAATCGTGGATGAAAGCCATTTGCGGCGCGGGCAGGATGCCGGCCGCTTTCATGCGTGCGTCCTGTTCGGCCGTCGAGAAGCCGCAATGCTCGACGCGGTGGCGTCGATCCGGATCGGGCGTCGCGGCCAGCGCCTTTTCATAGGCGGTGATCAGCTGCTCGATCGCACCGTCGCCGATGGCATGGCACGCCATCTGGTAGCCACGATCGTGGAAGGATTTGACGAGCGCCTCGACCTCCGGGGTCGGCAGCATCTGCACGCCGATATTGTCGGGCTCGCCCTCATAGGATTTCGTCATCCAGGCGGTGCGCCCACCGGCCGAGCCATCGAGGAAGATTTTGACCGCGCCGACGCGCAACATGTCGTCGCCGGCACCGGAGATCAGCCCCGCGCGCCAGCAATCCTCGACGATGGAAATGCCGGGATCGCCGAGCAGCGTCAGCCAGACGCGCACCGGCAGGCGGCCCGCAACCTTTGCCATCTCGTAGGCCTGGATTTCAGCAAAGCCCGAGAGCTGGCCGACCGCCGCATCCATGCAGCTGGTGATGCCGAGCGAGTTGAGGTAGCGCCCACCCCGCTCGATGCCGTCGATCAGCTCTTGCGTCGTCACCTCGGGCATGGCGGCCTTGACGAGGTTGATGGCATTCTCGGCCAGCAGGCCGTTGAGGCGACCGTCGGTAAGACCGATCACGCCGCCATCCGGGACAGGTGTCGCTTCCGTCACGCCGCCAAGCTTCAGTGCCAGCGAATTGGCAATGGCGACGTGACCGCAGGCACGCGACAGAAGCACCGGATGATCGGGGACCGCACGGTCGAGATCCTCGCGCGTCGGATGCCGGCCCGTGTCGAGCTTGACCTGGTCATAACCCCGCGCCTGGATCCATCCGCCCTTCGGTGTGCTGGCAGCGCGTTCGGCGAGCGCCGCCGTCAGGGCGGCAAGTGTCGGCGCGGCAGCGGGTGTGGCATCCACCCAACCCATCGTGATACCGGTCGAGATGAGGTGCAGGTGGTTGTCGATAAGGCCAGGGCTGGCGAACCGCCCCTGAAGATCGATGACCTCGGTGCTCGGGCCCTTCAGGCTCAGCATGTCGGCGCTGCTGCCGGTGGCGAGAACCTTGCCCTGCCAGACGGCGACAGCCTCGCTGATGCCCTCCTCCCGGCCGCGCCATATGCGGCCATTGTGCAGGATCAGATCGGCTTCGATTGCAACGGACATGCATCACTCCTTTGTCGGGGCGGCCGAACCGGCGCCCCGTTCCTCCTGACGCAACGTGAAAGGTTGCGGCTGGCTTGGCCAATTCGCTTTTGGCACCACCCCATGCCGAAACGGCATACTCTTTTCGATTGAATGACTTATGATCGATCTTACGGGTGGACAGGATCGGGAGGGCGCGCGGCGATGGAGATCAAATGGCTGGAGGACTTCGTGACGCTCGCCGACACGTCGAGTTTTTCGCGCGCTGCGGATCTGCGTAACGTCACGCAGCCGGCCTTTAGCCGCCGCATCAAGCAGCTTGAAAGCTGGCTCGGCGCCACGCTGATCAGTCGCGCCACCATGCCGGCCGAGCTGACGCCGGCCGGCCGCAATTTCCTGCCGGTCGCGCAGGAGGCGATCCGCACCTTCTATGCGGCGCGCGAGGCACTGCGCCCCTCCCACGAGCCGGGGCTGGTGCGCTTCGCCGCCCTCCATACGTTGACGGTGACGTTCTTTCCGCGCTGGCTGCAAACCCTCGAAAAGGCCGGCGGCGCCTTCAGCACCTCGCTGATTGCCGACCGCGGCGGTATCGAGGCTAACTTGGATGCGCTAGTCGGCGAAGAGGCGGATTTCTTTCTCACCTACGCCCATCCGGAAGTGCCGTTCCATCTTGATCGCGGGCAGTTTTCATCGCTGACGGTCGCGCATGACCGGCTGGTTCCGCTTGCCGCGGCCCATGTCTCCATGCCCGGCGGTTCGCAGCCGGGACTGCACATTCTCGACCGCGCCGTCGCGCAGCCGCGGCTTGCCATTCCCTATCTGAGTTACGGCTTCAATTCGTTCTTTGGCGTGGCGCTGTCGCGCCTCATGCTGCGCCGCCCGCCCTTCCGCCGCCGCATAACGCACGAAAACACCATCAGTGCCGGGCTGATGAACATGGCGGTGACGGGAGCGGGTATCTGCTGGCTGCCGGAGAGCCTGGCGCGCGACGAGATCGAAAGCGGACGCCTCGTACCCGCTTCCGCCGATGCCGGCTGGAACCTCGATCTTGAAATCCGCCTCTACCGGCATGCAGCAAGCCGCAGCCGCAAGATCGAAGACCTGTGGCATACGGCAAAGCTGCTCCTGGAGCGCGAAGTGGCCTGATCAGACCTTGAGGAAAAGCAGCGCACGCAGGATCTCGGAAAAATCTCTGTGCTCGAAGGCGATGGCGCGAAGGCCATGTGTGCGGGCACCGGGATACCAGCTGGCGCGATAGGCCTCGCCCGGTGTGTTGAACTCGATGATCACCTCGTAGTGCTCGGCCTTTGCGGGCAGCGCCTGCGCGAAATCGCCGGAAAGGGCCGCGGCCACGCCCTCGCGAATGAGGCGCCGCGACCAGGCGGGCGAGATGGATGTCGTGGCATGGCCACGGCCGTCCAGCGTCTCTACCGCCGCAAGGCCCGGCACCATGGCCCGCGCCTCGGCACAGATGCCCTCGTCGCCGGCGAGGAAGACCGACGGCACCCCGTAGCCGGCCGCACAGAGCGCGTTGAAGGTGAATTCCGAGGCGACCTCGCCATTCAGCAGCAGGCGCGAAATGCGCATGTTGGAGGTGTGGGCGAGCGGATTGACCTCCGTGCCGGCCTTGGAGTGATAGCCGGTATAGATCGCGGCGGCGAAGCCGGCGTCGATGCCGTACATCATTTCGTCCGGATGGCCCGACCAGCCGCGCACGATGCGCGCATAATCGGGCAGCCGGTCGAGGATGAGGTTGCGACCGCTGCTGTGGGCGTCCTTGATCACGACCTCCGTCGCGCCGGCGGCCCGCGCGCCCTCGCAGGCGGCAACCACTTCGGCGGTCATCAGTGCGCGGAACTCGTTCCAGTCCGGATGGTTACGGTCGGCCTCGTCCCATTGGGCAATGCCGGCGGTTCCCTCGATATCGGCGGAAATGAAGACTTTCATGGGGTCTGGTTCTCCTTCAGCCAGTCGGCCAGGGCGGGGTAGATGCGGCCATTGCGGGCCAGGGTGGCAGGCGCCATGCAGAGCGCATTCAGCACGGCCTCCTGCGTGGCCTCAGCGGCGGCGCGGAAGGCGAGGTCGATATGGTCGTCTGACAGGCGCTGCTGGCTGGTGATCGGTTCTACCGAATCATGCGCGACGGGATCGGCCGTCGTGAAACAAAGCACGACGTCGCCGCTGCCATGGCCCCAGAAGGCCCCGAGCCGGGCAAGCCCCGCCCCGCCGCGCCGGGCGACACGTTGCAATTGCCGATCGCCGAGCGGCAGGTCCGTCGCCATGATGACGATGACCGAGCCGCGCTCGGGCGTGGCCGGTACGCGCGGATCGGGACGACGACCATCTGGCAGCACAAGATCGCCGGCCGCACCGAAATTGGCGAGCACCAGCGTGCCGAGCGTGAAATCGCGTTTGGCGATGCGCATGATGCACGAGGCCGTGCCGATGCCCGCCTTGAAGCCGAACGCCGTCATGCCGGAACCGGCACCCACCGCCCCCTGCTCGACCGGACCGGGTCGCGCCGCATCCAGCGCGGCCATCGCATCATCAGGTGTCACCGCCAGCGCCTGGATATCGTTGATGCTGCCGTCGTTGCATTCGAAGACGAGCGGATTGACCGTCGAGGTCTTGCGCCCGATCGCCGGATTTGCGGCAATCGCCCGGCGGATCAGCGCCTCCGTGCAGGCCGCGACGCCGAAGGTGTTGGTGAGCAGGATCGGCGTCTCGATCGTGCCGAGCTCGGCCACCTGCATCAGGCCCGCCGACTTGCCGAAGCCGTTGATCACCTCGACAGCCGCGCGCGGCTTCACCCGGAAAAGATCGCCCGCATGGGGAAGCACGGCCGTGACGCCGGTAAAGAGACCCTCGCCGCGCAACGAACGATGTCCAACGGCAACGCCCGGCACATCCGTGATGGCATTGTCAGGCCCCACCGCAAGCCGGCTTTCCGGCATCAAACCCCATTCCCGCGCCGTCTTCATAGCTGCACTCCGATGTCCCGATTTTTCTTAGGCCGGAACGCCGGCCGCTTCCAGATAGAGCGACTGTAGCCGCCGCGTCATCGGGCCGGGCCGGCCATCGCCGATCATTCGCGCGCCGATCTTCACGACCGGCATGACGAGGCTTGAGGCCGAGGTTTGGAACGCTTCAGCCGCGTCCTGCGCCTCCTCGGGCGTGAAGGCGCGCTCCTCGATGCGCAGGCCTTCAGCTTCGCAGAGGCGGGCCAGGGCCCGCTGCGTACAGCCCGGCAGCGTCGCCTTCGAGGCGGCACGGGTGAGGATGCGTCCGTCAGCGGTGATGACATGCGCTGTCGAAGAGGCCCCCTCCGTCACCAGCCCCGCCTCGACCAGCCAGACATCGTCGAAGCCGCGCGTCCGCGCCGTCTGTTTGGCCATGACCTGCCCGAGCAGCATAGCCGTCTTGATATCGCGCCGATGCCAGCGCGGATCATCGGCCAGATCGACGGCGATGCCCTCGCGCTGCGCCTTCGTGCCAGTCAGCGTCTTCGTCTGAGTGAAGCCGATGAGTTTCGGCGCCATGTCTTGCGGATAGAGGAAATCGCGGTCCGCCTCGCCGCGCGAAACCTGTAGATAGACGGTGCCGTCCGTGAGGCGGTTGCGGACGATCAGTTCCGCTTGCAGGGCTTCGATTTCCGACCTAGGCAGCGGCAGGGCGATGCCGAGTTCGCCCAGCGAGCGTTCGAGGCGGGCGAGATGCAGGTCGTTGTCGATCATCCGCCCGGCGATGACGGCCGTCACCTCATAGACGGCATCGCCGAACAGGAAACCGCGATCGAAAAGCCCGATGCGGGCCTCTTCCTCCGGCACGAAATCACCGTGGATGTAGACGATCCTACCCATCCGTTCCTCATTGCGCATTGGTTGTCACTGGCGCGGAACATTGGTGCGACTTGCCTTGGCTTGCCAATTCAATTTGGGCAAAACCTCATGCAAAAACGGCCTGGGTTTTTTGTTTTCAAAGGCTTGAACGAAAATGGCCGGCAAAAGCCGGCCATTTCCATCCTCTTGAGCGGGCCGATCAGACGAGATCGAAGCGATCGGCGTTCATGACCTTGTTCCAGGCGGCGACGAAGTCCTTGACGAACTTCTGGCCGGCATCCGACGAGCCGTAGACTTCGGCGAGCGCGCGCAGCTGGGCATGCGAACCGAAGATCAGATCGACGCGGGTGCCGGTCCACTTGGCTTCACCCGTCTTGCGGTCGCGGCCTTCATAGACGCCCTTCTTGTCGGCAAGCGGCGACCAGACCGTGCCCATGTCGAGCAGGTTGACGAAGAAATCATTCGTCAGGGCTTCGGGACGGTTGGTGAGGACGCCGTGTTCCGGCGCACCGGCGTTCAGAACGCGCAGGCCGCCAACGAGAACCGTCAGTTCCGGCGCGGTGAGCGTCAGCAGCTGGGCGCGGTCGATGAGCGCTTCCTCGGCCTTCAGGAACTGCTGGCGATTGGCGTTCACATAGTTGCGGAAGCCATCGGCGCGCGGCTCAAGCGCTGCAAAAGAGGCAGCATCGGTCTGTGCGTCGGAGGCGTCGGCACGGCCCGGCGTGACGGCAACGGCGACGTCGTAACCGCCGGCCTTTGCCGCCTTCTCGACGCCGGCCGCACCGGCAAGCACGATGAGGTCGGCGAGCGAGACCTTCTTGCCGCCCGTCTGGGCTGCGTTGAAGTCCGCCTGGATGCCTTCGAGCACGCCGAGGACCTTGGCGAGCTGTGCCGGCTGGTTGGCTTCCCAGTCCTTCTGCGGAGCCAGGCGGATGCGCGCGCCATTGGCGCCGCCGCGCTTGTCGGAGCCGCGGAAGGTCGAGGCCGAGGCCCAGGCGGTGGACACGAGTTCCTGCACCGTGAGGCCGGAGGCGACAACCTTGGCCTTGAGGTCGGCAATGTCCTTGTCATCGACCAGCGGGTGATCGACGGCCGGGATGACGTCCTGCCAGATCAGGTCTTCGGTCGGGACTTCCGGGCCGAGGTAGCGGGCCTTCGGGCCCATGTCGCGGTGGGTCAGCTTGAACCAGGCGCGGGCGAAAGCGTCGGCGAACTGATCCGGATTTTCCAGGAAGCGGCGCGAGATCGCCTCATAGGCCGGGTCGAACCGCAGCGCGAGGTCGGAGGTGAGCATGCGCGGCAGGTGCTTCTTCGTGGAATCGAAGGCATCCGGGATGGTCGCGCCTGCACCCTTGGCCACCCACTGGTGAGCGCCGGCCGGGCTCTTTTCCAGTTCCCATTCGTAGCCGAACAGGTTCCAGAAGAAGTTGTTGCTCCACTTGGTCGGCGTCGAGGTCCAGGTCACTTCGAGGCCGCTGCCGATGGCATCCTTGCCGACGCCCGAGTTGAACTTGCTCGCCCAGCCGAGACCCTGCGCCTCCAGCTCACCACCTTCCGGATCGATGCCGACGAAGGACGCGTCGCCCGCGCCATGCGTCTTGCCGAAGGTATGGCCACCGGCGATCAGCGCGACAGTCTCTTCGTCGTTCATCGCCATGCGGGCGAAGGTTTCGCGGATGTCACGGGCCGAGGCCAGCGGGTCCGGGTTGCCGTTCGGGCCTTCCGGGTTGACGTAGATGAGACCCATCTGCACGGCGCCGAGCGGTTCGGCCAGCTGGCGCTCGCCGCTGTAGCGCTCGTCACCCAGCCAGGTGCCTTCCGGGCCCCAGTAGAGTTCTTCCGGCTCCCAGACGTCGGCGCGGCCGCCGGCGAAACCGAAGGTCTTGAAGCCCATGGATTCCAGCGCGACATTGCCGGTGAGGATGAGCAGGTCGGCCCAGGAGATCTTGTTGCCGTATTTCTGCTTGATCGGCCACAGCAGGCGGCGGGCCTTGTCAAGGTTGACGTTGTCAGGCCACGAGTTGAGCGGTGCGAAACGCTGCTGGCCCTGGCCGGCACCGCCACGGCCGTCGGTGATGCGGTAGGTGCCGGCGGAGTGCCATGCCATGCGGATGAAGAGACCGCCATAATGACCGAAGTCGGCCGGCCACCATTCCTGCGAATCCGTCATCAGCGCGTGAAGATCCTTCTTCACCGCGTCGAGATCGAGCGACTTGAAGGCTTCGGCATAATCGAAATCCCGGCCCATCGGGTCGGAAAGGGTGGAATGGCCGTGCAGGACCTGGACGTCCAGCTGGTCCGGCCACCAGTCGCGATTCGAGCGACCCTTGGTGACCGAATGGGCGACGGGACACTTGCCCGCGGTGTCAGTTTTCTGGTCCATGGTTTTCTCCTGTTGTGTCCATTGTCTCGTCGAAGGCAAACACATTGCAGCCTTGACCGCCTTGCGGAGCCGCAAATGTGCCCGGAACTCCTTCCTTGCCTTCTCCTTACCGGAAGCATGTGATAAATTTAAGTTGGATTTTCTGATCGCTTCGATAAGCTTAAATTATGACGAACCTGACCCTGAAACAGCTGCGCTATTTCGAGGCACTGACGCGGCACGGCCGCTTCCGCCTCGCTGCCGATGCCTGCGCCATCTCCCAGCCGGCGCTCTCCATGCAAATCAAGGAGCTCGAGGAAGAACTCGGCAACAATCTCTTCGAGCGCAGCGCCCGCGATGTGAAGCTCACCGCCTTCGGCGAGACCTTCGCACACCGGGTGCGGGATATCCTGCAGGCCGTCGATGAACTGGGCGAGCTTGCCCGCGCGGCGCGCAATCCTTTCCTCGCGCGCCTGCGCATCGGCATCATCCCGACCGTCGCGCCCTATCTGCTGCCGGTCATCATAAACGATCTCAACCGCGCCTTCGACGGAATTCAGATCGATGTGCGTGAAACGCAGACAGCCAAGCTCATCCAGGAGTTGACACAGGGCGAACTGGATATCGCCATCGTGGCGCTACCGGTTTCTGAGCCTTCGCTGACGGAAATGAAGCTGTTCGACGAAGACTTCGTGCTGGTGCGGCGCCGCGAGGACGACGGCAAACCGGTGCCCGAGCGAGACGCGCTGCGCGAAATGCGGCTGCTGCTGCTTGAAGAGGGGCACTGCTTTCGCGATCAGGCGCTGTCCTTTTGCCGCGTCGGTTCGGCCAGGCCGCGCGAAATCATGGAGGGCAGCTCGCTTTCGACGCTGGTGCAGATGGTGGGCGCCGGCATCGGCGTTACCCTTATTCCGGAAATGGCGGTTCCGGTGGAAACACGCTCGGCACCGGTCTCCATCGCTCGCTTTCCCTCGCCCCGACCCTCGCGCACGATCGGCATGATCTGGCGAAACTCGACGCCACTGGCCAAACAGCTCGGGGAGATCGCCGAGGTGGTGCGCCGCTCGGCCGACGGCATGCGCGGCGCATCGCAGGTGAACGCTTCATAGGCATGCACGCGGTCAAAATGGCTGCATTTGCAGTTTATTTGCACGGGCGTACCGGAATCGCCGAATCAGACCTTCCCTGCCGAGGGGCAAGAGCATAGGTGGAGATCACTCGCGCAACCCGCGAGCTTCCCCGCGTCATTGGGAGCCAAACCGTGGCGCTTGCTGCCCCGCTTCGTGCGGGGCTCTTTTTTTGCCCGCTCAGAAACTTTTCGGAAATGCCTGGCGCAACAGCGTCAGCGCGGTCGCATGCAAGGCATCGGACCGGACCGTGTCGGGATTGAACGTGTCCCAGTACCAGGCGCCATGCACGAGATAGTTCAGCCCCTCGGCCAGCGTATCGATATCCACGTTCTCATAGCCACCCTCGCGCGCTATTTCGGTCAGGAAGGCGCGGGACTGGGCGAGATAAGCCTGGTCGCTCGGCAGGCTGATGATGCGGTCGAGCTGCGTGGTCTGACGGTCGCCGCCGAACAGCACCCAGACGGTGACCCAATCGGGATGCTGGACGCGGAAATGTCGGGCGCAATCGATGGAGGCCACCACGCGCTCCGCCGCCGAAAGACCGGGTTTCCACACGGTCCTCTGCCAGAGGCTGTCGAACTGATCGTTGAGATATTCCAGCACGGCGCGGAAAAGCTTTTCCTTCGAGCCGAAGTGGAAGACGACGAGCGCATTGGACGAGCCGATCTCGCGGGCGATGCGCTGCATGGTGACGCCGGAGATCCCCTCCTCGGCAATCAGGCGGATGGTGGTGTCGATGATGCGCTGCACGCTCGCCTGCCCGCGCACATGCCGGCCGTCCTTGCGGCCGGTTTTGGTCATCGGCGTCGCCATTTTGCCGGGTTCATCCGGCGTGATCGCAAGGGCGGCCTTCGGTGTCTTCAACGCATCATTCCAGACTCTTAAGCGGTCCACCGCCCTTATCGGACGGTGGACCGTGCCGGTCAACGGTTCTCAGAGACGCGGACGGCTCGACGCATTGCCGTACCAGCCGCCGACCGCCTCTTCGAAGGCGAGGCCGGCGCGGAAGACGTCGGCATCGCGATAGGTGCGACCAACGATCTGCAGGCCGGTCGGGACCCCGTTTTCGGCATGGCCCGTCGGCACCGACAGCACAGGGCAGCGGCTCATCATGTTGAACGGCGTGGTCATGACCCAGCCGAGTGAGGGATTGACCACCTTGCCGTTGATCTCGAGCGTTTCTGTGGAATGGTCGAAGTCGGCCCGCACGGCGGGCAGCGCATTGGTCGGGCAGACGAGCACGTCGTAACGCGCGAGGATCGGGCCGAGCGTCTTGTACATCTCGCCGACGACCTCCAGGCTGTGGACGAAATCCGTGGATTTCGAGGCGCGGCCGAACTCCGCGAACTGCCTTGCATAGGTGGTCATCTTGTCGCCGTGCTCGTCAAGCAGCGTCGAGAGATAGGCCCCGAAGATGTGCTCGAGATAGCCCATGCCAGCCTTGAGGATATGCGGCGGCCAGCCGAGATCGACCTCCTCCACGGTCGCGCCGAGCGAGCGGAAGACATCAAGGGCGGCAAGCGTGTTCTTCTGCACGTCGGGATCGACCTGGAAGACGCCGAGATCCATGGAAAAGGCGATCTTCCAGCCCTTGATCGGCTTGTAGTCCGTCGGCAGGCGCAGCTTCGGTCTGAGCGAGACGATATCGTCGGGGCTCGGGCCGCACATCACGTTCTGCAACAGGATCGCATCCTTGACAGTGCGGGCCATCGGGCCGGTGTGGCAGAAGAAGTCGAGGTTGAAGGGCGTGTCGTCGGGGTTGCGGCCATAGGGCGGCTTGTAGCCGACGACGCCGCAGGCCGAGGCCGGAATGCGGATCGAGCCGCCGATATCTGACCCCGTCGCCAGCGTTGAGGTGCCGGAGGCGAGCGATGCGCCTGCCCCGCCGGACGAGCCGCCGCAGGTGAAGTCCGGGTTCCACGGATTGCGCGTGACGCCCCAGAGCCGCGACCATGTGGTACCGGCGCAGCAATATTCCGGTGTGGCGGTGCGCGCATGCACGATGCCGCCGGCCGCCATGACGCGGGCATTCATCGTCGAGGTGCGCTCCGCGATATGATCCTTGTGGATCAGCGACCCGATCGAGGTCGGCTTGCCCTTGATCTCGCTTTCATCCTTGATGCCGACCGGCAGGCCTTCGAGAACGCCGGTACGCGCGCCCTTGGCATATTTCGCTTCCGCCTTGCGGGCGAGGTCCATAGCCTCGTCGAAATGCGTATAGGTGAGCGCGTTGACCGAGCCTTTCAGCACCCCGGCCCGGCGGATCGTCGCCTCCATCAATTCGACGGGGGAGAGTTTTTTACGCTTGAAGAAGTCTATGGCCTCATGGGCACTGAGGTAACACAGGTCGAGATCGTCCATGGAGGGCTCCGGGGTTTGAATTTTGTCGGCCTGGCGCATCACTTCAGCACCTCGGTCCAGATCTTCGTGTAGAGGTCGTTGACCGCCTGCGGGCAGGCCGGCGAGAAAACGCCCTTGGCGAAGAACTCTTCCGGCACGTCGATTTCCGGGGCGTTGCGCATCTCCTCCGGCATGAACTTTTCAGACCCCTTGATGCCATTGGCATAGCGCGCATAGGCGGAGATCAGCGCGGCATTCTCCGGATCCATGATGAAGTTCTGGAACAGTTTTGCATTCTCGACATTCGGCGCCGTCTTCAGCACGGCGACATTGTCCATCCAGATCGGATAGCCTTCCTTCGGATAACCATAGACGAAACGGTCGCTCTTCAGCCGCACGCGCATCGCCGCTCCGCCCCAGCTGACGCCCGCGGCATAGTCGCCGGAGGTATATTTCTCGATGCTGGGATAATCGAGCGCGATCCACTTGTCGCGCGCGGCCGCCAGCCGGTCGCGCACCTTGCGCAGAATATCCTTGTCGGCCGTGCAGGCGCCGCCACCCTCGTGGTAGATGGCAAGGGAGAGGATATCCCCCATTTCCGGGATGACATTGATCTTGCCGATAAGCTCCGGCGGCGGATCGAGAAAGATCGAGGACGTGTTGGGGTCACCGGGATAGACCGACTTGTCGACCATCACGCCGGTCGTGCCCCATTGCCACGGCACGGTATAGTGCCGGCCGGGATCGAAATCGACATTCACCCAGCGCGGATCGATATTCTTGAAGTTCTCCATCTGGTCAGGGCGCGATTCCAGAAGCAGCCCTTCATCGATCCAGATCTTCACGAAGGTCGAGGACGGCACGACGATGTCGAATTCATTGCCGCCCTGCCGGGCCTTCGCGATCGCCGTGTCGTTGGAATCGAAGTCGGTGAGCGTCACCTTGACGTCGTAGGTCTTCTCGAACTTCCTGACGAGCTCCGGATTGGTGTATTCGCCCCAGTTGTAGATGTTCAGAACCCCGGCCGCCTTGGCCTGCGCAAGCGGCAGAAGCGCGAGGATCGACACGGTAGCAGTCAAAAGCAGGCGCATAAAATACTCCCTCTGTTGAACGGTTCGGGAGGCCTGCCGTCAGGACAGCCGTCCTCATCGGCGCGGCAGCACCGCACCGGCTGGAAACAACCGTCGACGTCATGGCGTCCGCGGTCCGGGCTCCTCTCCCCGACCATCGGTTCCGCATTACCCTCCCAAGGAAAGCGCTGGCGGCAGAAGAAAACAAACTGAATGTTTAGTCAAATAGTTTTTGCGACAGATGCGCGACCGGTAGCGATCACCGATCAGACCGTGTCGTTTCTCTGGAAAAGAACAGCATATCGGGCGGCGGCCTCGCCCGGCACGAAATGGCTGCGCATCGTGCGCCCGTCGCGCTTCGTCACGCGCAGGAGATCGTGGGCGGAAAGGGCCGTGAGTTCCCGCAACACCAGCGCATGGGCAAGGCCGAGCAGACGGGCAAAGGTGCGGCTGTCGCCGGCAATGCCGAGACCGGCGGCCACGACCAGTCCCGCCTGGATCGGCGTCAGGAGCGGATCGTCCGCCCGAAGCCTTGCGACGAGCGCCATGAAGCGCTCGGTTTCGGGTGTTTCCCCGTTCACGCGGCCTCGCGCTTGCGGAAGGTCACCATGATCGACTTGGAGGTCGGCGTATCGCTCTCCTCGCCGGCGCTGCCGAGCGGCACCAGCACGTTCAGCTCGGGATAATAGCCTGCGATGCTGCCGCGCGGGATATCATAGGGCACGAAGCGAAAATCGGGAGCGATGCGCTCGATGCCGTCGTCATGGTCGCCGACGATGTCGACCCGCTCGCCCGCCGCAGCACCAAGCGCCTTCAGATCTTCGGGATGAATGAACACGACCTGCCGCTCGCCATAGACGCCGCGATAGCGGTCGTCGAGACCATAGACGGTGGTGTTGTACTGGTCGTGCGAGCGGAACGTCTGGAGCGCGAAACGCCCGCCGCCGCGCTTGGCGCGCTGATGCACCGTTTCCTGCGGAAGCGGACCGGAGAAGAAGGCCGCCTTGCGCTCCGGCGTGTCCCATTCCCGGTGTGCCGCGCTGTTGCGCAGATGGAAACCGCGCGGCTTGCGCAGCCGCTTGTTGAAGTCCTCGAAACCCGGAATGGTCGCCTCGATATGATCGCGAATGCGGTCGTAATCGTCGGCGAGCGCCGCCCAGTCGACCGTGCCGTTACCGACGGTCGCCGCCGCAATACCGGCGATGATGCCGACTTCCGAGAGGAGGTGCGGCGAGGCCGGGCGGTTGATGCCGGCGGAACCGTGCACCATGCTCATGGAATCCTCGACGCTAATGAGCTGTGAATTGCCGGCCGAATTGAGGTCCATCTCCGTACGCCCGAGGCAGGGCAGGATGAAGGAGACCTCGCCCGGCATCAGATGCGAATGGTTCGGCTTGGTGGCGATATTCACCGTCAGCTTCAACCGGCGCAGCGCCTGTTCGACCAGGGCGCTATCCGGCGTCGCGCGGGCGAAGTTGCCGCCGAGACCGATGAAGACCTTGGCCGAGCCATCCAGCATCGCGCCGATCGCGGCAAGCACATTGTGCCCGTCCTTGCGCGGCATGGGCACGCCCAGATGCTTCTCCAGCGCATCAAGGAAGGCGGCCGGCGGCTTTTCGTTGATGCCGACGGTGCGGTCGCCCTGCACATTGGAATGGCCACGCACGGGGCAAAGGCCGGCGCCCGGCCTGCCGATATTGCCGCGCAGCAGCATGAAATTGGTGATTTCGCGGATCGTCGCCACGGAATGCAGATGCTGGGTGACGCCCATCGCCCAGGTGCAGATGACGCGCTCTGCGGTCATATAGACATCCGCCGCCCGCTCGATCTCGGCGCGGGTCAGGCCGGACTGGTCCTCGATGGTTGCCCAGTCCGTCGCCGCCACGGCGGCGCGGTAATCGTCCAGACCGACGCAATGCTCCGCAAGGAAGGCATGGTCAAGCACAGACGGCAGGCCCATCGCAACGGCGGCCTCCTCGGCGGCAAACACCGCCTTGGCCATGCCGCGCACCGCCGCCATGTCGCCGCCGAGCTGCGGCTGGAAATAGTGGCTGGCGATATCCGTGGAACCGCCGCGCAGCATCTCGATCTTGTCCTGCGGATCGGAGAACCGCTCCAGTCCGCGCTCACGGATGGGGTTGAACACGACGATGCGCGCGCCGCGCAGGGCCGCGCGGCGCAGGTCGCCCAGCATGCGCGGATGGTTGGTGCCGGGGTTCTGGCCGATCACGAAGATCGCATCCGCTTCCTCGAAATCCTCCAACAGCACAGTGCCCTTGCCGACGCCGACCGACTGGCGCAGGCCGACACCGCTCGCCTCGTGGCACATGTTCGAGCAGTCCGGAAAATTGTTGGTGCCGTAGAGCCGCACGAAGAGCTGGTAGAGATAGGCCGCCTCGTTGCTGGCGCGGCCGGAAGTGTAGAACTCGGCACGATCAGGGCTGTCGAGGCCCTTGAGGATCCCGCCGATCTCGCCGAACGCGTCCGCCCAGGAAACGGGCAGGTATTTGTCGCTGGCCGCATCATAGCGCATCGGATGGGTCAGCCGGCCGTGCAGTTCCAGCTCGTAGTCTGTCAGCTTGCGCAGCTCCGACACGGTATGCGCGGCGAAAAAGGCCGGCGAGGCGCGCTTTTCCGTCGCTTCCCAGGCCACGGCTTTCACACCGTTTTCGCAGAATTCGAAGGAGGAGCCGTGTTCGGGATCACCCCAGGCGCAACCGGGGCAATCGAAGCCGTCGGGCTGGTTGGCCTTGAGCAGGGTGCGCGCGCCGGAGATCGGCATGCCGCTTTGCAAAAGCTGCTTGCCACAACTCTTCAACGCCCCCCAGCCGCCGGCCGCAGAGGACTTCTTTCCGATAAAAGGTGCGTTCATGCCTCCTGTATTTGCCATCCGGCCCGGCGTATCAAGGGGATGGTTCGTATGGCTTGATAGAAAACAACTATCGAAACCACGCCATCAAAGACCGTTTTGCATGGCCACCGCGATGCGAGACGCGTCCTCCGGCTCGATGGTGAAGAGACCGAAGCGCAGCTGGTACCCCCAGTTTCCGGCCCGCGTGAAGGCGAGTTGGTCGAGAAGCGGCCGGATCGGCATCGCCGCCGCCGTCCACCACGCGACATCCCGGCGCCAGGGCAGGAGGCCGGGCGCCATCTCCGACTGATAGGGCAAGCGATCGACAATCGTGCCGATCGCCGTGAAGGCCTGCAGGCGGTCCTTGCCGCGCATGGTCTCGGCGGGCGAATAATAGATGACGGTGTCGCCGGCAGCGGTCCGCCGCAGCGGGCCACTCTTGCCGTGACAAACCTGCATGAAACCCTGAGCGCGCCCGATGCGCACATGTTCGGCCGAAGCGACAGCGATCCAGGCGCGCGCCATGGCTCAGCCTCCATCCGTGACGGTATAGACGCGCAGGCGATGCCCGTCGGGATCGGTGGCGACGAAGCTGCGACCGAAATCCAGCTCCGTCGGCGGCATCAGGATTGTGGCGCCATTAGCGCGCCATTCGGCATGCCATTGATCGACCTCGGCGGCGCTATCGACCTTGAAGCCGATTTCCGATCCCCCGCCCGGAACCGACGGTGCCGGCTCGACACCATCGCGCCGCCACAGGCCGAGGCCGAGACCGGATTTCAGGACGAAGATGACGAAGGTCGGGCTCGCCTCGACCGGCTTCTGGCCGAGGATGCGTTCGTAGTAGCGGCCGCTCTCGGCCGCGTCCTCTACGTAGAGAAGAAGGCTGTTGGACATGGTGTTCTCCTGTCTTGGTTGGATAGGAGAAAGCTAACACCGCATGCTGTCAGTTTCTGGCAGCATCATGCACCACGAAGCGGAATGCCTTCGGCCTCGCGCCATGCCCGCAGCATGGCCTGCCGCCGTCTCGGATACCGGATATCCAGAACGTCGGCCTTTTCGATCCGGTCGGTTCGGAAATGGCGGAAATTCTCGCGCAATTCGCACCAGCCGATGACCACGCGGGCATGATCGAAGAAGGAGAGCGCAAAGGGCCAGATGGTGCGGGCCGAAGCTTCGCCGGAACCGCTGCGGTAGGTAATCGCCAATTTGCGCTCCATGCGGATCGCTTTGCGCAGCAGCGCGACATCGATGGTATCGGCGGGCAGTTTTGCACCCGGCCCGACGAGCAAGGGCGAGGTATCCAGTTCATTGCGCAGGTCGGCCGGCAGCACGGCGGCGATCCTTGCCAGCGCATTGCGCGCGGCACCGCTCAGATGACTGTCCGCCCGGTCGGCGACCCAGCGGGTGCCGAGCACCAGCGCCTCGATCTCCTCGGCAGAAAACATCAACGGCGGCAGGAGAAAGCCGGGTTTCAGCACATAACCAACGCCCGGCTCACCCTCGATATCGGCACCCTGCGCCTGGAGGCTGGCAATGTCGCGGTAGAGGGTGCGGAGGCTTACGCCGGTTTCATCCGCCAGCGCCTTGCCGCTGACCGGCCGGCGATGGCGACGCAGGGCTTGCAGGAGATCGAAAAGGCGCTCGGATCTGGACATGGCGCCAGTCTATAGAAGAGGCCTGCCGCCAGAAAGTGGCAGCAGGCCTCAAACGGCTCTCAGTTCAGGCCTGTTATCATCGAGACGATCTCGTTCTTGTTCGTTTCGGCCGTATTGCGGATGCCGATCTGCTTGCCGCGGCGCAGGACGCAGATGCGATCCGACAACTTGAACACCTGATCGAGACTGTGGCTGATGATCAGCACGCCGATATTGCGCGATTTCAGCGACTGCACGATCGCCTCCACCTTGGCCGTCTCGGCAACGCCGAGCGCCGCGGTCGGCTCGTCGAGCAGGATGAGCTTGCTTGCCCAGCGCGTCGCGCGCGCAATCGCCACGCCCTGCCGCTGGCCGCCGGAAAGGTCGCGGATCGTGGCGTGCGCGGAGGGAATGCGCACGTCGAGTTCCTTCACCAGCTTTTCCGTTTCGGAAATCATGGTGCGCCGGTCGAGCAGGCCGAAACGGTTCACCGGTTCGCGACCGAGGAACATATTCATATAGACGGTCTGCTGATCGGCGAGCGCGAGGTCCTGATAGACCACCTCGATGCCATGGGCGCGGGCCATGCTGGCGCTCGCCATCGACACCGTCTCGCCCTCGATGGTGATCGAGCCCGAGGTCGGCGCATGCACGCCGGAGATGATCTTGATCAGCGTCGACTTGCCGGCGCCATTGTCACCGACGAGTGCCACGATCTCGCCCGGACGGATATCGAGCGAAAAATTCTCGATGGCCGTGACGGCGCCGAAACTCTTGCGGATATCCTTCAGGACGAGAACGGGTTCGGAAGATGAGGTCTGCATCGCGCGTACTCCTAGACCGGCCAGGCGGCGGTTTCGCCGAAACTGTTTTCGATAGTCTCGACCTTTGGCGCCCCCTTCGAGATGCCGGAGACGCCGACGACAAAGGCACGCGTGACGAAGGCCTGTCCGCGGAAGCCGAAGACGGCAGTGTCGCCGGGTTGCGGCGCGGCGGGGCCTCCGGCATCGATCATCGCATAATAATCGATGGCCGAGGGCGGCGGCACCTCGACGCTGCGTAGCGCACTTGCCGCAACGGTCGGCTCGCGGCCGACGATGGCCTTCACATCGTAATCGGGGAAGATCGGATCGATATAGAAGCCGCCGCCGAAGCAATAGGCCTTGCCGCCCGAAAGGTGCGAGACCTCGGTGAGATAGAGCACGGCGGGCAGTTCCGGCAGGTCTTCCATGACATGCAGCGCCGTCGTGCCGTGCAGGCCGTTGCCCGGCTCGCATTGCGTCGCACCGGCCTCGGCGAGCGCGGCAAGCAGCACCGACGAGGTCGTGCCGGGGGCGTTGACCTCGATATCACGGCGCCCGGCCTTGGCCAGCGCCTCGGCGGCCTTCGTCAATGTCGCAAGGTTCGGCGTCGGCAGGACCTTGCGGCTGGCATGATCGAAAAGCAGCGCCGGGAAGGTGGTGATGCCGGCGAAGCGACCACCCTCGAGCGCATCCAGACGGTCGGCGACGCCGGCAACATCGGCCGCATCGAAACCGCCCTCATGGCCGCGATAGAAGGTATCGCCCTCGGCGCGGATGCGGGCGAGCAGGTTCTGCACGTAGCCGGCAGCTTTTGCGCCGGCGGCAGCCTCCTCGGCCTTCGTGTCATTAAAGACGGTCCAGTAATCCGGCCGGAAGCGGTCTGCCGCCGCCTTCGCCTCATGGCGGGCGACCTGCTGGAGATGGCCGAGATGGCCGACCTTGAGGCCGGCCTTGTGTGTGGCGCGGGCGCAGGCCATGTCGACGGCGACGGCGCGGTCGATGCCGCCGCGCTGCACGGCAGCGCAGAAGGAACTCGCGCGGCCGACCTGCTTGGTCATGGCGAAGGTCTTCAGGCCGTGTTTGTCGGCCTCGGCCTTGATCACGCGGGCATTGGCCTCGACGGCATCGAGATCGAGCACATAGGCATTGGCGGGAATCCGGCCCTGCTGGTGCAGTGCCATGGCGGCCTCGATGAAGGCGGGGTTGCGGCGGCGCAGAACGTCGAGAAACATGAAATCCTCCTTCAGCGGGCTTTTTCGCGCAGCGAGACGGCGACTGCGGCAAGAATGATCAGACCACGAACGATCATCTGGTCGGAAACGGACAGACCCATCAGGATGAGGCCGTTGTTGAGCATGCCCATCATCAGCGAGCCGACGAGCGCACCGACGACTGAGCCCTTGCCGCCATTGAGCAGCGTGCCGCCGACGATGACGGCGGCGATGACCGTCATCAGGTCGGTCTCGCCGAGCGTGTACTTCGCCGCCTGCAGGCGGCCGGCATAGAGCAGGCCGGCAAGCGCCGCGAGACCGCCCGAGAGCATCATGACGGCCAGCCGGATGCGCGGCACGCTGATGCCGGAGACACTCGCCGCGCGGTTGTTGTCGCCGGTCGCCAGCACATGGGCGCCGAAGCGGGTTTCGCGATAGACGATATGGCCGATGAGGATGGCGATGACCGTCCACCAGACGAGTGAGGGGATGCCGAGCAACGCGCCGGAGCCGAAGAAGCCGGTGAAGGCGCTGTCGGTGACGGGGATAGATCGCAGGTCGGTCAGCGACCGCGCCACGCCGGCAAAGAGCCCCATCGTCGCCAGCGTCACCAGGAAGGACGGCAGGCGCACATAGGCGACGAGCACACCGTTGACGAGACCGATCGCAAGGCCCGCACCGAGCCCGACGGCAATACCGGCAAGCATGCCATAGGCATTGATGGTGACGGCGGCGGCAAGGGCCGAGACGGCGACGATCGAGCCGATGGAGAGATCGATCTCGCCGGCCGAAAGCACGAAGACGAGGCCGATCGCCATGATCGTCGCGGGTGCGGTCTGCAACACGATGTTGGAGAGGTTGCGCACCGTCAGGAAGCCGCTGTCGCGCAACACGATGGCAAAGAACAGGAAGATCGCCAGGAAGCCGAGATAGACGACGTATTGCTGGAGATTGATGCGCTTCAGAAGAGGCGGTCTCTCCATCGGCGCCGACAACGGCGTGGCCGTCTGCTTTTGTTGGGACATGGCGATCATCCTCACGGGAGCCGGGTCGTTCGGCGGGAGACGTGCTCCCGCCAAGGGGCTTATTTCAGCGCTTCGACGATGCTTTCGGGCGCATCCTTGTTGAGCGAGGCCTTCCAGCCGTCGAGCACGCTATCCTTGGTGACGGCAAGCGAATCCACGACGAGGAAGGGCGCCGCCTCCTTGCCGATCAGCGAGCCGGCAGCAGCGCGTGCGGCCGTGCGGCCGATATTGTAGGCCTCATCAGCGACGATCGCCGCGAAATTGCCGCCCTTGACCATGTCGAGTGCTGCCGGCTCGTTGAGGTCGAGCGTGACGATCTTCGTCTTCGTGTTGCCGGCGGCCTTCAGGCTGGAGAGCAGGCTGAGCGCCGGTTCGGCCCAGGTGACGTAGATGCCGTCGAGATCCGGGTTCTGGGTGAGCAGGCCCTGGGCGATCTCCTCGGCGCGCGCCGGATCGGCCATGCCGGCCTCGGCAACGATCGACATGTCGGGATAATCCTGCTCGATCGTCTTCTTGAACGCCTGGTCGCGCTGGTTGGTCACGTAGAAATCGGCATCGTGGAAGATGTAGCCGAGCTTGCCCTTCTTGCCGAGCGCGGCGGCCATGGCATCCGCCGCCTTGCTGCCCATCTGGAACAGGTCGTCGGAGACGATCGTCACATAGTCCTTGCCGTGTTCGTAGCCGGCGGGCGAATTGTCGACGAAGGCGAGCTTCACGCCGGCCTTGCGGGCGGGATCGTAGACAGCAGCAGCCGTCGCCGGGTCAACCGGCAGCGACAGGATGATGGTCGGCTTCTTGGCAAGCACCGTCTCGACATCGGCCTGCTGGCGGGCCGCATCGAAACCGGCATCCGTCTGCGCCACCACTTCGATGCCGAGTGCTGCAAGCTCATCCTTGGCGCCGCGATCGACCGCGCCGGTATATTCGCTCATCTCGTGCCAGACGAGGGCGGCGGAATATTTGCCCTCCTTGATCTTGGCGATCTCGGCGTCCGTCAGCGTGACGGAGGCAGCCGGGGTGGGCTTTTCGCCATGCGGACCGATGGTCGCGCCATCGGCGGCAAACAGGCTGGTGGAAACAAGGCACGCGGCAGCGAGCGCCGACAGTCCTGAAAATCTGGGCATCGTTTTTCCTCCAATGAAACCGGTGATGGGAGGGCGCCGAAGCGCCCTCCGGGGATCACTTCGCGGCGTCGAGAATGCTCTGCGGCGCGTCGCGATTGAGCGATTCTTTCCAGCCTTCCACCACGTTGTCCTTGGTGACGGTGAGCGCCGGGGCAACAATGAAGGCGGGCGTTTCCTGGCCGAGCAGCGACTTCAGGCCGGTCGCGGCCATGGTGCGGCCGAGTTCATAGGCCTTGTCCGCGACGAGCGCGACGACGGCACCATCCTTGACCATATCGAGGCCGACGGGTTCGGCAAGATCGAGCGTCACGATCTTCGTGCTGGTGTTGCCGGCTGCGCGCAGCGCCGCGAGCACGCCGTCAGCCGGTTCCGCCCAGGTGACATAGATGCCGTCGAGATCGGGATGCTTCAGCAGCATGGCGCTGGCAAGCTCCTCAGCACGGGCCGGATCGGTGATGCCCTGCTCGGCAACGATCTTGATGTCAGGGTAATCCTTCTCGATGGTCGACTTGAAGGCGTTGTCTCGCTGGTTGGTCACGTAGTAGGTCGCATCGTGGAAGATCCAGCCGACCTTGCCCTTGCCACCCATCGCCTTGGCCAGCGCATCGGCCGCCTGCTTGCCCATCTGGAAGAGATCGTCTGTAACGATCGCCGCATAGTCCTTGCCGTGTTTGTAGTCGGCCGGCAGGTTGGACAGGAAGACCAGCTTGCTGCCATCGGTGACCGCCTGGCGGAAGGCTTCCGCCGACGTGACCGGATCGAGCGGCAACGCCAGAATGACATTCGGCTTGGCGGCGAGCGCCGTCTCGATGTCCGAGCGCTGGCGTGCGGCATCGAAGCCGGCATCCGTCTGCACCACGACCTCGACGCCCGCACGGGCGAATTCATCCTTGGCGCCCGCCGTCACGGCGTTCACGAAATCGGAGGAGGTGTGCCAGAGCAGCGCCGCCTTGTAGCCCTTGTCCTTCAGCGCCGCGATATCCGCATCCGAAAGCGTCACTTCGGCGCTCGGGGTGGCCGCTTCGCCGGCCGGGCCGACGGTCTGGGCAAAAGCAGGCGCCGTCGAAAGTAGCAGGCCCGCCAGCACGCTGGCACTCAGAAATTTCCGCATGAACATGATGTCGTTCCCTCTTTTGATTGTTCGTTCACTCAGTCGATCACGCCGCAATAGCCGGCCATGAAGCTCGCGAAGGCGACGATGCCGGCGAGATATTCCTCGACATCGACATGCTCCTCGAATGTGTGGCAGTTCCGGATATCGCCGGGCGCGCAATAGACCGCGGGCACACCGAGCCGGTTGACGAAGAACGGCGATTCCGACCAGAAGGGCGCCCCTTCAACCAAGCCGCGGCCGGGCATGGCGGCGGCCACGGCTGCCGACAGCAGGGCGACTTCCGGACGATCCGATGCGATCTCCGCCGCGGTGCCACCGAGCGCATGGTCGCGGCCGGCGGGATAGGCGATCTCGACGCGGATCTCGGAATCTTGGACGGCGCCGCGGATGACGGCCTCCATCTCGGCCGCCGCCGTATCGAGCGATTCCCCCGGCAGGAGCTTGCGGATCAGCGAGAGTTTGCAGGTCTCCGGCACGGCGATGAAGCCGCCGCCTTGCAGGCCGGTGATGAGCAGGAAACCGCGACCGATCAGGTCATGTTCGGCGCGGGCGGAAATCGCGTCGGAGTGGCGCCAGAGGGCAGACATGACGGCATGGCTTGCCTTCAGCGCATCCTTGCCGAGTTCCGGCACACCGAAATAGGCGGATTTGCCGGTGATGGTGATGTCGGCAATGAAGAAGCCGATCTGCGCGGAATAGACGGCAAGGCGGGTCGGCTCGACATAGACGGTGAAATCGGGGCGGTCGACGGCGCCGCTTTCGATGCGCGCGACATAATCCTTCACGCCGGCCGAGACGCCGGAGCCGGGCTCGCCACTCTCCTCGTCGCCGACAAAGGCGAAGCCGATATCGCCGGCGAGGCGGATGCCGGCTTTGTCCAGCAGGGAGAGGGCGGCAAGCGAGGTGCAGATGCCGGCCTTCAGATCCCCTGCCCCGCGCCCCCAGATCGCGCCGTCAATGATCGGCGCACCGAAGGGGTCTTCGCGCTCGGTGCCGGCCCAATGCTCGCGCCAGCCTTCGACATGGACGGTGTCCGTATGGCCGATGAACAGCAGGCGGCGGTCGCCGGTCACGCCCTTGCGCTCACCCCAGACGTTGGGGCGGCCCGGCAGGAACTCCGCGGTCTCGACGGCCTCGATGCCGCGCGCACGCATCTGCGCTTCGAGATAGGAAACGACGGCCGCCTCGTTGCCGGTGACGCTGTTGCAGCCGATGGCGCCGCGCAGCAGCGCGATGGCGTCATCATGGTCAAGGGCGGCGCGCAGGCGCTCGGTGAGGATAGCCGTCATTGGGCGACCTCCCGCAGCGCGACGGTGCTGGCCGGTGGCAGCGAGATGCGGCTGTCAGGCGTATCGGCACCAAACAGCGTGTTGTGCAGGTGGCCAAGCCCGATGGCGGCGGCGCCGACCAGAGCCGCACGCGCGCCGAGCGCGCTTGCCTCGACATCGATCGGATAGGGGAAGCACTGCGGCAGGAAAATCTTGACCCGCTCCAGCATTTCCGGGCGCAGGCCGATGGAGCCGCCGAGGATGACCTTCTGCGGATTGGCGATGACGGCGATGGCGCCGATGCCGCGCGACAGCAGGCGCGCCGTGTCGTCGAGCACCTTCAGCGCATCGACATCGCCTTCGGTCGCAAGATCGAAGATCGCCGGCACCGACAGCGTCTTGCCGCTTGCCGCGCGAAAACGGTCGATGATGCCAGCGGAGGCGACGACGCGCTCGAAAGCACCGTAATGCAGGGATTCGGGCTCGAAGGGATCGGCACCGAAGGGCAGGAAGCCGAGCTCGCCCGCCGCATGGCTGGCACCGCGCACCAGATTGCCGCCAACCATCAGGCCGCCGCCGATACCCGTGCCAAGCGCGATGTAAGCAAGATTGTCGATACCCTGCCCCTGCCCCAGCCAGTTCTCGCCGAGCACGGCGAGGTTGACGTCGTTTTCCAGCATGACATCGAAGCCGAACCCTTTTTCGAAGGCGGCGGCGACGTTCATCGTGTCGAGATGGGGAATGTTCGGGGCAAGCAGGATGCGGCCGGTCTTGTCATCAGGCGCGCCGGGCGCGCCGATCACGGCAAGCCGGATGCGCTCGCGAGCGATCCCCTGCGCATCGGCGGCGCGAAAACACATGTCGACGATCTGGTCGACAACCGCCTGACCGCCGCGCGGGTCGGTCGGCGCGACGTCCTCGGCGAAGACCTGGCAGGTGAGATCGGCGATGGCGACGCGCACCTTGGTGCCGCCAAGATCGACGGCGGCGATATAGGCGGCATCCGGCACCAACTCGTAGGTCACGGCGGTGCGGCCGACATGGCCGCTGGTGCGTCCGGTCTCACGCACCCAGCCCTCGATTTCGAGCTGGCGCACGATTTCCGAGATCGTCTGCTTGGAGAGGCCCGTCTGCTTGGAGATCGAGGCGCGCGAGATGGGGCCGCCCTGCACGATCGTTTCCATGACCGCCCGCTGGGAGAATTTCCGGGATATCCGAAGGGTCTCGCTCACATTCGCCTCATTTAATTCGTTCAGTCACCGAACTAAATAACGGTTTCGAATTTCCGTCAAGGGCACCACAGAAAAAATCGCGCCGGGCAACAGCCGACGGCTACGGCTCGGCGCCCCAGAAACCGGAGCAGACGCGCGTTGTCACCACCATCTTTCCGGACGACCTAGCCTCTCAAAATCGACGGCCAGCACGCCCCAAACATTTTTTTCGGACCCCGATTGACGGCGCGGAAAAAATCAGCCTTTGATTAAATCAAATTGATTGACTCTTAAAAACGAGAGCGAAAAGGGGAATGAAATGCCAATCAATACAAAGGATTATCTGTCCATGACGCGGCGGGCGCTGCTTCTGTCGGCGGCGGCGATGATCACCGCGCTGATGGCCGGCGGGGCTTTCGCGACGTCGGCGAATGCCGAGGCCGTGCTCACCATGCACATCGAGGAACAGACGAGCTGGGTGCAGAATTTCAACCCGTTCGACCTCGGCGGACGCCGCCAGAGCACGATGGATTTCATCTACGAACCCCTGGTCATCTTCAATCCCGATGACGGCGGCAAGCCGGTCTTCCGCCTTGCCACGGACTTCAAGTTCTCCGACGACATGACATCGATCACCTATACGATGCGGCCCGACGTCAAATGGTCCGACGGCCAGCCGCTGACCTCAGCGGACGTCAAATACACGCTCGACCTGATGCTGAAGAACCCGGCCCTCGACACCGCCGGCGTCGGCGAGACCATCGCCTCCGTCGAGACGCCTTCGCCGGCCGAGGTGGTCATCCACCTCAAGGGCGTCAACAGCCAGTTCCCGGAATCGATCTCCGATCTGGCAGTCGTGCCGGAGCACATCTGGAAGGATGTCAGCGATCCCGTCGCCTTCAAGAACGAAAAGCCGGTCGGTTCCGGCCCGATGACCGAGATCCGCCGGTTCACGCCGCAGGTCTATGAACAGTGCCGCAACCCGAACTACTGGGATGCCGCCTCGCTGCATGTCGATTGCCTGAAGCTGCCGCAGATCGCCGGCAACGACCAGATGCTGGCGCTGCTGCCGGAAGGCAATCTCGACTGGATCGGTTCCTTTCTGCCGGAAATCGACAAGACCTTCGTGGCGCTCGACCCCGAGCATAACGGTTACTGGCAGCCGCCGGCCGAAACCGTCGCCTTCCAGATGAACCTGAAGAGCAGCGACGAGGCGAAGAAGGAAGCCTTCGACGACATCAACTTCCGCCGCGCCTTCAGCCTTGCCATGGACCGCACTGCCATGGTCGATATTGCAAGCTTCGGTTATCCCAAGGTGAACCTGCATGCGAGCGGCCTGCCGCCGCGCTTCGAGGCCTGGCGCAACCCGGAAGCGGAGGGCGCCAAGGACGAATGGATGACCTTCGACGTCGAAAAGGCCAACACGCTGCTCGACGAGGCCGGTTACGCCAAGGGCGATGACGGCATGCGCAAGACGAAGAGCGGCAAGCCGCTTGCCTTCACCATCATCATCCCGAACGGTTGGACCGACTGGATCGACACCGCGCAGATCGCCGCCGAAGGCCTGCGCGCCGCCGGCCTCAACACCTCGGTCGCGACGCCGGAATACGAACAGTGGCAGAAGCAGCTGCTCGAAGGCAGCTTCGACGTGGCCTTCCAGTCACGCGCCGACGGCTCGACGCCGTTCCGCGGCTATTACCAGTCGATGTCAACAGCCTTTGCCGGCCGCATCACCACCGCACCGTCGCGTTACTCCAATCCGAAGCTCGACGCCCTGTTCGATGCCTATCGCAAGGTGACGACGGATGAGGAGCACAAGAAGCTCTTCAACGACATCCAGGTGATCGTCGCCGACGACCTGCCGATGGTTCCGATCTTCAACGGCCCGACCTGGTTCCAGTATTCGACCAAGCGCTTCACCGGCTGGGTGACGGACAAGGAACCCGTCATGAACCCGGAGAACCATGACAACAACCGCATGCGCCTCGTGCACCTGCTCCGCCTGAAGCCGGTGGAATAAGGCAGGATCACGGGATGTACATCTCCTCCCGGCGCCTCGGCGTCTATGCGGTGGCGCTCGGCTTTGCGATCGTCATGAACTTCACGGTCCCCCGGCTCATGCCGGGGTCCCCCGTCGATGCGATGATCGCCCAGCTCGGCCCCCGCGCGACGCCCGCCGCCGTCGAGGCGATCAAGGCAAGGTTCGGCGCCGTCGAGGCGCCGCTCGCCGCCCAGTTCCTCGATTACCTCAAAGGGCTGGCGACGCTCGATCTCGGCGTCTCCGTCAAATATTACCCGCAGACCGTGACCGAGGTGCTCGCCCGCTCGACGCTCTGGACGCTGTTCCTCGTCGTGACGGCGATCACCTTCTCGCTCGTCGTCGGCACCCTGCTCGGCGCCATCGCCGCCTGGCGGCGCGGCGGACGGTTCGACACGGTCGTCTCGCCGTTTTCCGTGGTCATGATCGCCGTGCCACCCGTCATCATCGCGTTGACGACGCTCTTCGTCTTCGGCGTGGCGCTGCGTTGGTTCCCGGTCGGCTATGCCTATGATCCAAGCCTCGATCCCGGCCTCAACTTCACCTTCGCCGGCAGCGTCTTCTACCACGCCATCCTGCCCGTGCTGACGCTCTCGCCCTATCTCATCGGCGAGTTCCAAACGACCATGCGCTCCTCGATGATCTCCGTGCTCGGCGAGGACTATGTCACGATGGGCCGTGCCAAGGGGCTGACGGCCGCAACAGTCATGCTCGGCTACGGCGCACGCAACGCCATGCTGCCTGTGCTGACCAACCTCGCCCTGATGCTCGGCGCCGTCTTCGGCGGCTCCATCGTCACCGAGATCGTCTTCAACTATCCGGGCCTCGGCCTCACCCTCTTCACCGCCAGCGTGGCGCGCGACTACCCCGTTATCCAGGGCCAGCTGCTCTTGATGACGCTTGCCACGCTCGGCGCCAATCTTCTCGTCGATATCATCTACGGCGTCATCGACCCGAGACTGAAGGACGGTTCCGCATGATGTCCGGCCTGAAAATCCTTCTTCAGCAGAAAAAGGCCGTCGCCGGCCTGATCATCATCGTGGCGCTGTGCCTGATGGCGCTCTTCGCCCCCATCATCGCGCCCGGCGCGCCGAGTGCCCGTGTCGGCCGTTCGCACCAGCCGCCGACCGTCGAGCATGTCTTCGGCACGACCAAAATGGGCCGAGACGTCTATACCCAGTTTGTCTGGGGTTCGCGCACCTCGCTCGCCGTCGGCTTCGCGACGGGCATCGCCATCACCGTCATCGGCACCGCCATTGGCCTGATCGCCGGCTATGCCGGCGGGCGCACCGATGCCGCCCTCGACCTTGCGACCAATGCGGTGCTCGTCATCCCCAACATCCCGCTCCTGATCCTGCTCGCCTCCTTTGCCGGCACCGTCGGGCCGCTCGCCATCATGGCGATCATCGCGCTGACCTCCTGGCCCTGGGGCGCGCGCATGACCCGCTCGCAAACCATGGCGCTGCGCAACCGCGATTTCGTCACCGCCGCGCGCATGATCGGCGAGCCGGCCTGGCGCGTGCTCTTCGTCGAGCTCCTGCCCAATCTCCTGCCGCTGATCGGCATCAATCTCGTCGGCAGCATCATCTATGCCGTCGTCGCCCAGACGACGCTCGAATATCTCGGTTTTGGTGATCCCTTGCAGGTGACCTGGGGCACGATGCTCTACAATGCGCAGAACTCCTCGGCGATCATCCTCGGCGCCTGGTGGGATATCGGCGCACCCGCCGCCGGCATCGCGCTGATCGGGCTCGGTCTTGCGCTCGTCAACTTCACCTTCGACGAGATCGCCAATCCGCAGCTGCGCTCCGGCCCGGCACTGACCCGCTGGCTGCGCCTCAACCGCCAGCGCAACCGAAGCCTGGGAGGTGCATAATGAGCGACACACTTTTGCAAATCCGCAATCTCGAGGTCGACTACCTCCTCGACAAGGGCGCCTTCCGCGCCGTGAAGAACGTCTCCTTCGATATCGGCCGCGGCGAGATCTTCGGGCTTGCCGGGGAATCGGGCTGCGGCAAGAGCACCATCGCCTTCGCCATCACCCGCCTTGCCAAGTCGCCCGCCTGGGTGACCGGCGGCGAGATCCTGCTCGACGGCCGCGACCTCCTGAAACTGCCGGAAGGCGAGATGCAGAAGGTGCGCTGGCGCCGCGTCGGCATGGTGTTCCAGAGCGCCATGAATTCGCTGAACCCGCTGATGCGCGTCGAGGCGCAATTCCACGACGTGCTGCACCGGCATACCGGCGCAACGCGGGCGCAATCACGCGAACGAGCGGAGGCCATGTTCAAGCTGGTCGGCATATCGACAAGCCGGCTCACGGATTACCCGCACCAATTTTCCGGCGGCATGCGCCAGCGCATCGTCATCGCCATCTGCCTCGCCTTGCAGCCGGAACTGATCATCATGGACGAGCCGACGACGGCGCTCGACGTGGTGGTGCAGCGCGAAATCCTCGAACAGGTCATCGACCTGCAGCGCAGCCACGGTTTTTCCGTGCTGTTCATCACCCACGACCTGCACCTGATGGCGCAGCTCTGCCACCGCATCGGCGTCATGCTGAAGGGCGAGCTGGTCGAGGTCGGTGATGTCAGGCAGGTGAGCCATGCACCGGTTCACGACTATACCCGCAAGCTCTGGAACGCCATTCCGCAGCTGCCCGGCCGCCGGGAACTCGCAGGAGGTGTGGCATGAACCTCGCGCCGAGCCTTTCCCTCCCGACGGCGGAGCCGATCATCCGCCTCGACGCTATCGAGCGCAGCTTCGGCGCCGTGCAGGCGCTGCGCGGCATCTCACTGTCGCTGACGCCAGGCCGCGCCCTGGCATTGGTCGGTGAATCCGGTTGCGGCAAGACGACCTGCGCCCGCATCATCGCGCGCATGGACCAGCCGACAGCAGGCCGCCTCTCCTTCCGCGGCCGCGATGTCACCGCAACGGACACGCGCGATGAGGAGAAGGCCTATCGCCGCGAGGTGCAGATGGTCTTTCAGGACCCATTCTCCTCGCTCAACCCGGTCTTTTCCATCGACCACCACCTTTCGCGACCGGTGCTTCTGCACCGCCATGCCGAAGGCACAGCTGCGGTCGCGGATGCGGTTTCCACCCTGCTCTCCGATGTCGGGCTCGACCCGACGGTAACGCGGCGGAAATATCCGCACGAGCTTTCGGGCGGCCAGCGCCAGCGTGTCAACATCGCGCGTGCGCTCGCCGTGCAGCCCGGCGTGCTTGTGGCCGACGAACCGACCTCGATGCTCGACGTCTCGATCCGCCTCGGCATCCTGGAGCTGCTCGCCCGCATCAAGCAGGAACGCAGTCTGGCGCTGCTCTACATCACCCACGACATCGCCACCGCCGCCCATGTGGCGGAAGAGATCGTGGTGATGTTCGCCGGCCAGATGGTCGAGTGGGGCGAGACCGAGGCCGTCATCGCCGATGCGCGCCATCCCTATACGCAGCTGCTGCTTTCGGCCGTGCCTGATGGCGACAGACCCTTTATCATCGGCGAGAGCGCGCGCTTCCTCGAACGGGCGGAAAAGGTCCGCGCGCTCTCGCGCCCGACCTCGACTGTGGTCGAGCAGGTCGGGAAAAACCATTTCGTGCGCGCGCTTGCGGCACAGAGTTAGAGGATTTCAGCTTGGACTATCTCGTCAATCTCTCGCTCCTCACCCCGAAGCCGGATCTCGACGCCAAAATGGCGGAGGCCGGCGTCACCATCCGCCGGCCACTGGCGCCGGAAGCGCGGCTGGTGACCGAATGGGTCGCGGAAAAATTCGGCAAGGGCTGGGCGAGCGAGACGGCCGTCTCGCTGTCGCGCCAGCCGCCGACCTGCTTCATCGCCACGCGCGGGCAAAAACTCGTAGGCTTCGCCTGCCATGAATCGATCGCCCGCGGCTTCTTCGGCCCGACCGGCGTCGACGAAGCGGTACGCGGGCTCGGCATCGGCCATGCGCTGCTGCTCGCCTCCCTCTTCGACCTGAAAACCATGGGCTACGGCTATGCCATCATCGGCGATGTCGGCCCCTCGGCCTTCTATGAAAAGACGGTCGGCGCCATGCCGATCCCCAATTCCGCCCCCGGCGTCTATGCCGGATTGCTCGATGTAAACTGATCCTCCAGACCGCAGAGACTGCCATGACATCCGCCCGCTCCACATTCGCCCTCGAAACCTCTTGGGCGCCTGCCACCGACGACCGCCCGCTTGCCTATATTCTCAAGCTGACCAACCATTCGAAATCCTCGCTTGCCGGTTTCCGCCTCTGCGTCAGCGGACCGGGCCGGGTCGATCCGGCCGCGAGCATCGATGGTGGCTCGCTCGGCACGCGGCTTTCCAACTTCACCGAGCTTCTGCCGCCGGAGGGTTTCGTGCTGGAGCCCGAGGCCACATGGACCGTCGCCGTGCACGGCCTCAGCTGGGCCTTCAAGCATTGGACGGACGGCGCACGCGGCGCCTATCTCGTGCTGGCTGATGGCGGCACGCTTTCGATTGGCACCGGGCCGACGCTCAAGGTCGGCGGCAATGCGCCGCCGAAGCGCGGCGTCGCCGCCTTTCCCGTTCCCATGAGCCCGCCGGTCCCCGTTTCGGTAATCCCCTGGCCGAAAGAGGTCGCCGTGTCCGGCCGGCGTGCCGCGCCCGCCGGTTTCACGCTGATCGCCGGTGGCGCCGAGGCGACGGCCGCCGCCGAGGCATTCACAAAGCTCACGGAGGACCTGTTTGCCGTGGAGGGCATCGTCCGCTCCGCGTCGGAAGGCGGGCTTCCGGTGCAGCTGCACCGGAAGGAAGGGTTTGCAGCGGAAGCCTATGAGATCGTCTTTGCCGTGGATTCCGTTTCGGTTGCCGCCGCCGGGCGCACCGGCCTGCTCTATGGCCTGATCACGCTCGGCCAGATCTGGCGTGGCGCGCGGCACTTCCCCGATGCCTACAGCTTCCCCGCCGCGGGCACGATCACGGACGCCCCCACCATGGACTGGCGCGGCCTACATCTCGATGTCGCGCGCCAGTTCTATGGCGAGGCGGAGATCCGCAAGCTCCTCGCCATCCTCGCCTGGAGCAAGCTCAACCGCTTCCACTGGCACCTCTCCGACGACGAATCCTGGCGCGTCGAAATCGACGCCTATCCGGCACTGACCGAGATCGGCGCGTGGCGCGGCCATGGCCTCCCCGTCCCGCCGCTGCTCGGCACCGGACCGGAGAAGACCGGCGGCTTCTATACCAAGGCCACGATCCGCGGCATCGTCGCCTATGCCAAGTCCATCGGCATCGAGATCGTGCCGGAGATCGACGTGCCCGGCCATTGCTTTGCCATGCAGATGGCCATTCCGGAACTGCGCGATCCGGACGAACAGGGCAGCTACTATTCCGTCCAGGGCTTTCGGGACAATTGCCTGAACCCTGCCCGTGAGAAGACCTATGAAGTGCTGGAGACGATCTTCAAGGAACTGATCGAGCTCTTCCCCTTCAAGACGATCCATGTCGGCGCCGACGAAGTGCCGATCGGCGCCTGGTCGGGCTCGCCGGAGGCGCTGGCGAAACTGCGCGACATCAGCGGCGCGGCCATGGCCGAGGCCCATGCCCGCCGGCTGAACGTCATCACCAACACGCATGGCGCCGACGCGATCGACGGTTCGGGTGCCGCCGTCTTGCAGGCGATCTTCCTCAAGCGGATCCAGACCTTCCTCGCCTCGCAAGGTTGCGTCACCGGCGGCTGGGAGGAAGCCGCCCACGGCAATGTCATCGACAAGGCCGCGACCTATCTCTGCGGCTGGCGCGACATGGACGTGTCGGCGGCGCTCGCCGGCGAGGGCTATTCGATGGTCGTCTGCCCCGGCCAGGCCTATTATCTCGACATGGCCAACAGCCCCGACTGGGACGAGCCCGGCGCCAGCTGGGCCGGCTGGTCGGCGCCGGAAATGACCTACCAGTTCGATCCGGTCGCCGGCTGGAACGACGCGCAGAAAGCGAATCTCCGCGGCGTGCAGGCCTGCATCTGGTCGGAGCCGATGAAGGACCGCGCCGTCTTCGACCGTCTCGTCTTCCCGCGCCTCTCGGCCATCGCCGAAACCGGCTGGACGCTGCCGGAGCGCAAATCCTGGGAGCGCTTCAAGGCCGCCGCCGGCCTGATGCCGGTGCTCTACGGCTTCCCGATCGCGTAAGCCAGAACTTACGCGACGGGCTTCTGCAACACCGCAAACTGCGGGTTCGTTTCGGAAAAGACCGGCAGAGCGGCTGCGCCCAGAATGGACGTGTCCTTGCCGGTCGCCGCAATCATAATGCGGGGAATGCGCCGCTCTTCCGTCGGATCGACCGGCGGATAGAGCGGTTCCATGCGCGCGGCCAGCCGCGCCAGCAGCCCCGCAGGCATCGGCCCCCCAAGCACGATGGTCTGGGGATCGAAGGCGAGCTCGAGGAAATCGATGGTTCGGCGCATCGGCTCGGCCGCCGCATCGAGCCATCCGTCGAGCGCCGGTCCGGCTCCCTCCACCATAGCCTCGAGTTCATCGGCCGTGTAAGCGCCGGGATCTGATATCTCCAGGTGCTCATAGGCCGCGCCGAGCGAGACGTAGCGGTCGAGACACCCCCGCTTGCCGCAGATGCAGCGCAGGCCATTCGGCTCTACGACGATATGGCCGATCTCGCCGGCATTGGCCCGGCTTCCGCGATAGAGATGCCCATCGAGAAACATGCCCGCGCCGATACCGCCGCCAAGGAAGAGATAGACGAAGCTGCTGAGGCCACGGGCAACACCGTAGAGCCGTTCGCCGATCGCCGCCGCCGTCGCATCGTTTTCCACCAGGACCGGCACGCCGACGAGCCGTTCGAGTGCCGGCCCGACCTCGAAATGTTGCCAGCCCGGCAGGGCGATCGGCGTCAGCGAGGTCACGCCCTCCGCCGCATAGCGGCCGGGCATGGCGATGCCGACACCGAGCAGACGGTTGCGGTCGAAGGCAAGGGCCTCCTGTAGTTCTTTGCTGATCACGGCGAGGATCGGGATCGCCTGCTCCGGCGTCAGCGGGTCGATAGGCCTGACAATGCGGGCGCGGATCGTGCCCGAAAGGTCGGTCAGCACGCCTGCCGCATGGTCGCGCTCCAGCTCCAGGCCGATCGAATAGGCACCGTCGGGATTGATCGAATAGGGCGTGAAGGGCTGGCCGCGCGCCAGCTTCTGCGGGCTGTCGGCCTTCAGGAGTTCCGACCCTTCCAGCTCCTCGACGATGTTCGACACGGTCTGCGCCGTCAGCGCTGTCAGGCGGGCGATCGCGGCGCGCGACAAGGGACCGTTGGTGCGGATCGCCTCGATCACGACCCGCCGGTTGTGCGCTTTCGCTTGTTCGAGATTGGTGCCGGAAATGGCTTTCATGATGGGGATAGTTTCACCGGATGCACCCGCGCCCGCAAGCGCTTTCAATCCATCCGGCATAAGCGGGAATCCGCAACATGGCCAGCGAATTGGCACGTTATCCCGCAAAAGGCGGCAGGGCACCCCTTCGAGCGCCCTGCCTTGGAATTCCGAAGGCTCTGGCGTTACTTCGATGCCGGTTCGAGCGTACCGGTCTCGGGCGCGCTCTTCCCGG
Organism: Shinella curvata; assembly: GCF_022899935.1. Taxonomy (GTDB): domain Bacteria; phylum Pseudomonadota; class Alphaproteobacteria; order Rhizobiales; family Rhizobiaceae; genus Shinella; species Shinella curvata. Next base: position 400,195 of record NZ_JALJCJ010000004.1, on the reverse strand, counting down.
CGCTCATCTTCTTGTGGAGGAAGAAATAGAGCCTGATGTACTGACCGATGAGGATGGCATTGATGATCGTACCCTCGCGGATGAACTGGATTTCGCCGAGGAAGCCGAGGCCGATCAGCGCCGAGGTCACGAGCAGCGTGCAGTCGAAGCCAGTCTTGATGTTGCCCCACTTCCAGCCGGTGCGCTTGAAGATCGTGTTGACGAACATGTCGATCGGCATCAGCACGAGATTGGCGCGGATCATCAGGAAGAGGCCGAAGGCAAGTGCCGCATCGGCGAAAACCAGCAGCGCGACGCGCAGGTAATATTCCTCAAGTACCACGAACTCGGTGAATTTGAGATTGAGATCGAGGAAGACTGCCAGCACGAAGGCCGGGATGAGCGAGGCGAAGTTCTTGAGCTTGAAATCCTTCGGCAGCACGAAATAGGTCAGCGCGAGCATGATCAGCTCGAGTATGAAATTGTACGTGCCCTGGCTCAGCGGCGGAAAGACCAGCGTCATGGTACGCGTCAGGCTGCTCTGCGGCGAGATGCCGATGCCGGCGCGGATCGCCAGGCTGACGCCGAAAGTCAGGATGTAGATTCCGAGAACATACATGATCCAGCGGCGGGTGAGACTGCCGGTATCGACGATTTCGGCTTCCGCCGCATTATGTGCCATGGTTTCCTCCCAAGGGCGTTGCGCGGAGCCTCCCGTCACTCCCGGCCTGCCGCGCTCAAAAAACGTTTTCGCGGATGTCCCGGAACTCCTCCTCCGGGTCAATCCGTAACTTCTGGGTACCGGCAGGCGCCGCCTGCGACCGCCGGTACGTTTCTTTCCATCAGTGCATCAAGCGGAAGCGGTGCAACGAGATGAACAGGCTGAGCAGCTTGTTGACCACGGGCTCACCTTCGTTGCGGTTGCCCATCGCCTCGAGCGCCGCATCGATGGACCCGGCTGCCGCCGTCAGCTCGGACACGGTCATGTTCGCCATGACGCCGTAGATATCGAGCGGCATCACCGCCTTCTCCACCTTGTTTTCGGTGACGATGCAGGCGCCGGCATAGGTGTCGACCTGCTTGACGCAGTGGCACATTTCCGCGCTCTCCTCGCCCACCACGACGAAGTAGGGTTTTGGCGCCGGCCAGAAGGTCGCAACCGCGCCGCGATCAATCGACACGCCCTTGAACAGGCCATTGACGATGTGACGCTTACCATTGGCATAGCGCTGGATGACCGAGAGGCGCGAGTATTTGACGCCGTCGACCTCCGGCACCACCTTGCCATCGCGCAGCGGCACCCAGACCTCCTGGTAGAACTTCGCATGGCCGCGGCCATAGACGTCGAACAGATAGACCTTCGCCTTGCTGCCATCCTCGGAGATTTCGAGCGGCACGATATCGAGCTGGTCCGCCGTGAGGTCGGCAAGACCCGGAACGCCCTTTTTGCACATGCCGGAATAGTCGATCTCGGCATTCGTCAGCAGCTTGCGGTCCTTGGCGACCAGTTCGCCGTCCTTGAAGACATAGCGCGGATTGATCTTCGACAGGCTGTCGGTCAGCACGATATCGGCGAAGCGGCCGGGTGTCAGCGAGCCGAGCTTGTCTTCCATGTGGAAGGAGCGCGCCGTGTTGAGTGTCGCCATCTTGATCGCGTGGATCGGATTGATGCCCATCTCGGCGCAGAGCGAGATGATCCAGTCCATATGGCCCATGGTCAGAAGGCGCTCGATGGAGATGTTGTCCGTGCAGAGCATGAAATTGTCGGTCGGCCATTTACGATCGACAATGGCGCGCAGCAGCACCTTGATGACCTCGGCGCTGCCGACACCGAACTTGATATGGGTCGGGAAACCGTAGCGGACGCTCTTTTCCAGGTCCTTCTCGTTCCAGACGTCGTGGTTGTTCGAGCAGCCGATGGCCGGCAGGTAGTTGAGGATCATGTCGGAGAGCGCGGTGACGCCCCAATGGCCGTTCATGAAGCCGCCCTGCGCGCGCACCCAGGCCGCCTTGCGGAAATCGTCGTCATTGCCCGAGGAATAGGTGAAGTGCTCGAATTCGCCGAGACCGATCACCGGCTCCATCTTCAAGACCGCCTCTGTAACATTGGCCGCCGTCTTCTTGCCCGGCGCGAACGCATAGAGGCGATAGGGCAGCTTGTCATAGTCCTTGAACAGTTTCTGCGCTGCCTCGACGCCCTCTTCGCCGGCCGCGCTCAGGAGATCGAGGCATTCGGAATAGATCGTCGTCGTGCCGCAGGGCACCATCGCCTCGGCAAGTGCCGTCGGATGGGCAAGCTGGGATTCGAAATGGATATGGGCATCGATCAGGCCGGGAATGGCATAGAGCCCCTCGCCATCGAAAACCTCCTTCACCTTAAGGATGCTCTCGTCCGGATTGAGCGCGATGATGCGTTTGTCATAGACGAGGATCGAGCCGTGATAGACGGTCTCGCCGTGAACATCGAGGATATTCAGGTTCTTCAGGAGCAGGTCGGCTTCCCTCTCGCCGTTCAGGATGGCGAAGATCGCCCGCACCTTGTCGTAGTGCGCGGCCTCCGCGATGGTGACATGCTGGTTCATGATGGTCCTCCGGTCTCTTCGACCCGTCGCCGGGCCGGCAATCGTTCGGGGTTTCCCCCGTAAGCGCGGCTCCTGCCTCCGCACCTCTCGAAAACCATAAGACGTCATTGAACCGCTTCCGAAAAGCAGTATTTTACGCGCGAAGCGTACGCTTTTCGAGAACACTTGTAGGGGGCCAAGATGCTGCATTCCCGCGTGCTGCGCTATATCGACGAGGTGGCGCGGCTGGGTTCGATCCGCGCGGCCGGGGAACGGCTGAACGTCGCGCCGTCGGCCATCAACAAGCATGTGCTGCAATTGGAGGAGGCAATCGGCGAGCCGCTGTTCGAACGCCTGCCGCGCGGCCTGCGGCTGACGCCGGCGGGCGAAATCCTGCTTGCCCATGTGCGCCGCACGATCAAGGAATACAGCCAGGTCGAGGCGGAAATCCGCGACATCAAGACCCTACAGAGCGGTGAGGTGATTATCGCCACCATGAACGGCCTGGCCGGCGGCATCGTGCCGAAGGCGGCAGCGAGCTTCTGCGCCCGCCACCCGCGGCTGAAAATCTCTATCCGCGTTATGTTCGTGCGCGATATCGTACAGGCGGTTGTCGATGGTGAGGCCGATCTGGGTCTTGCCTTCAACCTGCCCACCATGCCGCAGCTCGAAACGCTCTGGAAGATGGACACGCGGCTCGGCGCCGTCGTCTCGCCAGAACATCCGCTCGCCGGCATGGAAACCCTGCCGCTCTCCTTCTGCGAACCCTATCCGCTGATCTTCGCCGACAAGTCGATGCTGATCCACGGCATCGTCGCCGATGCCTTTTCGGAGGCCGGGCTTGCCGTGGAACCGGCCTTCCTGACCAACTCCATCGAGGCGATGAAATGCCTCGCCGCCAGCGGCGACGGCATCGCCTTTTTGAGCAAATTCGACATCGCCGAGGAGCAGCGCAACGGCCTGCTCACCTATGTGCAGATCCGCGACCGCACCTTCGGCAAGAACGTGCTCTCCCTCGTCCAGCGCGAAAAGCGCGGCCGGGCGCTGGCCGCCTCCATGTTCGCCGACGAGATCGCGCGGGCACTCAGGGCTGCGGTGGAGTGCCCCCCCGCGCGCGAGAATCGTCTATAGAACAGAACCGTCAGAAACCGGACCCGATGACAGCCTCCACGCCGACCAAATCCGTCCTGATCACCGGCGCACGCGCACCCGTCGCGCTGCATCTGGCGCGGCTGTTCCACGGTGCGGGCTGGCGCGTCGTACTGGCCGATACGCCGGCTTCTCCCCTCTCCGCCGCCAGCCGTGCCTGCGCCAGCTACGTCCGCCTACCGCCGCCGCGCTTCGAGCCGCAAGCCTATGGCGACGCCGTCGAGGCTCTGGTGAAACGGGAAGACATCACGCTGGTCCTGCCCACCTGCGAGGAGGTGTTTTACCTCGCCGCCGTCTGGCGCGAGCGGCGCCTGACGGCAAAGCTCTTTGCTCCCGGCAGTGATCTGCTTGCCCGCGCGCACAACAAATTCGATTTTATCGAGCTCTGCAAAAGCCTCGGCCTTGCCGCGCCGCAAACGACGCTCATCAAGGATCGGGCCGACCTCGCCGCCGTCCGCGGATCGGCGTCAAAACTGGTCTTCAAGCCGGCCTGGTCGCGTTTTGCCAGCCGCGTCCTGCTTCGCCCCCGGCCGGAAGAACTCGATGCGCTCATCCCAACGCCCCAGGCGCCCTGGGTCGCCCAGGAGTTCCTCGAAGGCGAGGAACTCAGCGTCTATGCCCTCGCAAAGGACGGCCGTTTGTCGGCCTTCTCGCTCTACCGCTCGGTCTATCGGGCCGGCAAAGGGGCTGGCATCTATCTCGTGCCGGTGGAAAACAGCGCTGCCAAGGCGTTCGTCACCCGCTTCGCTGCCGGCACCGGCTGGGCCGGCCAATTGTCCTTCGACCTGATCCGCCGGCCTGACGGCACCGTGCTGCCGCTGGAGTGCAATCCGCGCGCCACGAGCGGCCTGCATTTCTTCCGAAATCCGCAAACCTTCGCGGCAGCGATCGACACTGGAGGAGGAACCGTCGAACCCGATGTCGCGCGCCCGCAAACGGTCCGCCTCGCGCTCTGGCTTTACGGCCTGCCGGCCGCGTTGCGGTCCGGTGCGATCGGCAGTTTCCTGCGCAACCTGAGGAGCGCCGACGAGCTTCTCGACTGGCCCGACGACCCGGCCCCAAAACGGGCGCAGTGGCGGGCGCTCGGCGAGATCACCGTGCTGGCGCTGCGCCACCGGATTTCCCTGCAGCGCGCCTCTACCCGCGATATCGAATGGGACGGGCCGGATCAAAGTTCGATGTAAAACGTCTCCGGCTTTTCCGCGACGGGTGGCAGGGCACCGGCCATGATGGCCTCGATGCTCCGGCGCAGGAAATCCAGGGGGCCGACGATGGGTGCTGCCTCCGGCCAATGGGCCGCGTTGAGGCTCGCCGAGGTCAGCACCCGGCGGTCCTGTTCCAGCGCGATGCGGAACATCGGCCGGAAGGCGAGGGATTTGAGGTGATCGAGCAGCCCGCCGCGCGGGCCGATCAGGCAACCGATGCCATCCACCTGGTTTTCCGCCGCCTGCCGCAGATGGAAGGTCGTGGCAAGCGCCAGCCCCTTCGGACCCCAATATTCCAGTTCGGCAATGCCGGGCGCGCGAAAACGTCCGATCGTCTTGACCCGGTCGCCCTCCAGCAGCCGGCTGATCAGGCCATGCTGGCGCTCCTCGCCTGTATAACACGCCTCGACCCAACCCGGACCACCGGACACATCGACCCGAACGCGCTGGCGCTCGTTGCTCAGGCCGCGCAATAGCCCCTTGTGGGTGAAATGCGTGTGCGTGGCATCGAGAATGTTTTCGGCCGTATCGACCAGTGTCGAACGCGTGCTGCTCTCCACGAGCTTGAGGATGATCTTCTGCCCCTCCGCGCAATGCAGATACGGTTCGCCTTCCGGCTCGCCGCGCGCGACGAAGACGACGCCGTCCTTCACCACCGTCCTCAGCCTCGGAACCCGATAACCCGGCACCGCGCCTGCCAAGCCCGGAACGACCGTGCAAACACCGGCGGCGTTGAAGCGCCAGCCGTGATAGGGACATTCGATCTCGCCGTTTTCGATCTTGCCCTTCGACAGTTCCACATGCCGGTGCGGGCAGCGATCGTGCAACGCGGCGATCTCCGTTCCGCTGCGAAACAGCACGATTGGCAGGCCGGACAGCAGGATGCGCCGCGGCGTCTTGCCGATCGTGGCCGCAATCGCCACCGCCTGCCATTCATCGGGAGAATAGCTCATAGATCGAATGCCTCCAGAAGCGGAATGCCGATACGCCGCAACAGCCCCTCCATGAAGCGCACTGCGAGACGCTGTCTCAGTGGAAGATGGGCGACATAGACGGCGTTGTACTCGATAACGGGTTCTGCGCCGCGCAAGCTCTTAAATCGGCCAGCGCCGGCACTCATGTTGAAAAAGAGACCGCGTTCGGCGGCAATCGCCTGCCCCGTCGCCATCACCAGCCGGTAGAGCCCATCCTTCTGCGGAAGGCTTGTGTCATAACCGACAATCGGTTGCGTCAATGTGCGGCCATTGGCGAAGAAGCCGGATACCGCCACCAGCCGCCCATCACCATCCCGGAAACCGATAAGGTCGAAAAGGCCGCGGCGATGCATTTCACGGATATAGAGTGCGGAATACTGCGGGTTCAATGGCGTATATTTGTCGAGATAGAGCAGCTTGTAGAGTTCTGCGGAGCGCGCATAGTCCGCCTCCGTAAAGCTCTCCCCGGATGCGAGACGGTAGGGCGTGCGGTGGAGCAGTGTCCGGTCGTAGTGCCTGTTCTGCGTGTCGCGTCCAATCTCACCGGAGAACAGATAAATGCGGCGCGCGGCGAGAAAACGAAAGCCCGCCATGCCAAGACTGCTGATGGACGGCCCGTCGGCCGTCTTGTTGAGAGAACGGATGACGATGGCCCTGTCGGGAAAACGCTCGCGCAGCCGGGCAACAAGCTCCGCGGCCGCCGAGGGACCGATGGCCGGCACCGGATTGGTCGACAGCAGCCAGTTGTTCACTTGCACCTGCCGGTCGAGGCCGCTTGCTCTCACCAGCGGGCCGCAGGCACGGATCAGGATACGCGCCATGCGGCGCACCACTGGGGCGGCCGCGAAGTTGCGGGTCTCGTCGATGGCATAGTCGATATAGGCGCTGCTGGGAGAACAGATATAGCAGGTCGGCGCATCCATGCGGTCATTGATGCTAACGGGAAAGTGCCGCCCCTCGACCTGAATGGAATCAACCCGGGTTGTCAGGTTGCCGATGAGATCAGACACGGGGTGGGTGGTGAAAAGTTCCGCGAAGCGGCGAACCATCTCCGGCTCGTTATGCGCCACCTCGCTGCCGCCGGGAAGCCCTCTCATCGACCATCCTCCGGCCGGAAGCGGTTTTCCACCCGCCGGAGCTTGCGATGCCCCTCGAACGCCATCGTCTCCCGCCGCACGGCGATTTCGGGGAAGAGACCACGCCCCGAAAAAACCTGTTGAAGCGCGCACTGCGCGGCCCGCGCGCTTTCTTCTCCAAGCTTCGGTTCCAGCACGAGCACAACCCGGTCACGCTCCTCCCGCAGGATGCGGAAATCGGTGATCCTTCTGGCTGCATCGAGCACGGCGTTGCGCATCACGTCAGGCGTCAGCAGAAGCCGCACACCATCGGGCCGGTCGAAGAGGAACACGTCGTCCATCCGGCCCACCACCTCGTCCACCACGCGCAGCGGCGAGCCGCAGGCGCAGGGGCAGCCTGACAGGCGCAGAAGATCGTTCATACGGTAGCGCGCCATGATCTGGAACCGCCGGCGAAACCCCGTCACCAGTGGCGTGACCAGCCCGTCAGCGACGGGCTCGAACTCGAAGAGGTTGGCGTCTTCTGCCAGATGCAGCCGGCCTTTCGCACAGGAAACGGCCAGCAGTCCCTCGGTCGCCATGTAGATCTGCCCGAGTTTCCCGCCGAAACGCGCCTCGATGACGGTTCGGTCCACGGGATCCAACGTTTCCGCCGCAGCGAAAAGCCGGCGCGGCTTCAGCCGTTCGGATTGCTCGGCGAGATGACGCAACACTCTCGGCGGCGCGACGATGGTGGTGGGCGCGAAGGTTTCCAGCGCGCGCAGCCAGCTTTCAAACCCCTGCCGCAGGTCGAAGAACTGCAACCGCAGCAGGCGAGAGCGGTTTGCACCGTCATAAAGTGCGGAATTCTGCGGCAGGATGACGGCGACACGCTCGGGCTCGACGAGAAAACGGGGCACCGCCTTGGCTACAATGGTCCCGAGCCACCGATCCTGCTCGGCTTCGGTGATGGCGTAAAGGGCGCGATTGCCGCTCGTTCCGGTGCTGGCACCGATGCTGACCGCATCGATCCGACCGGTCGTTTCGAAAGCGCGCCAGCCGTCTTCAGCAGGGATGCGCCCCCGGTTGAAGGCCGCAAAATCCGCCATGACGGTGGCCTTGTCGATGACCGGCAAGGCGGCGAGCCGGGGCGGCGCGGCGCGGTAAAAATCGACGGCAGGAAGATCGCGTTCGAGCCACCGGCGCAGGATGCCGGCCTGCCAGCTTTCGAAGGCGGCGCGCGAGCGATCGGCACGGCCGGCCCAGAGGGTTTGCACGAAGGCCGAGGCGATGCGCAGATGCCCGGTCATGGCCTCTCCTCCGGCAGGTCAAAGGGTGCAACCGCCGGGTCGTGGCACAGAAGCACCTTCCCCCCTGCACGGCGGAAGGCGAGGACGCGGCGGGTGCTTTCGGCAAGCGCGGAAGGGGCGTCGGCAATCAGGCTTGCCGGGAAGCCGGGGCGGCGCTCGTCCTCAAGCGCTTCGGCGCACCATTGGGCATCGACAGCATAAAGCAGCGGCTCCGCCAGGCCAGCGAAGCAGAGACCGAAATGGCCGTCGGCATGGCCGGGAAGATCGATGGCGAGCAGGCTGCCATCGCCCAGAAGGTCATGGCCGGACCCAAGCCCAAGTGGCGCCGGCCTGAGGGCATACCCGTCGATATCAGCAACCCGGGACGCAAGATCGGAGGGGAGGAGTTCGGTGAAAATACCGTGCCGCAGGTTTTTCCGGGTGCGCTGGTTCAGGACGCGGCCAAGAACCTCAGCCTTTGTAAGGATCCGGGCCTTCGGAAAGAGATCAAGGCCGGCGACGTGATCGGCGTGGAAATGCGTGACGATGACGGTCCCGACATCGTCGAGCGTGAAGCCAAGCTTTCGCAGGACGCTCCCGGGCTGCCCCTCCTTCGCCAGTTCCGGGCGCAGAATCGCGTCGTAGAGACGCAGTAACAGACTGCGCGGCCCGCAGGTCACCCTTGGCCCATAGCCGGTATCGATAAGCACGGGCCCGGCCTCCGGATGTACGAAGATGCCGTAACGCACTTTCAGCCGCACCCGCCGCCAGGTTCCACCGCGCAGGAACAAGCGTTCCGGCACGGTGACGAAGGCGCTGTTGGCAAAGACCGGGTTCATGGCGCCTGCCGTCCACCGAGGGTCAGGGCGAGCCCTTCGTCGAGCGAAATCCGGGGCTGCCAGTCGAGCATCCGGCGCGCCTTGGAAATATCGAGGCTCTGCCGGAAGGCGAAGAGACCCAGCGTATAGGGCGTGACCAGCGGCTCCTTCGAAGCAGAGTGCGCAAGACTTGCCAGTTCCGCCAGCCGTGCGGCCATCAGCGCCGGGCGGAACGGCACCCGCTTCCAGCGCAGCGGAACGGCGAGCTCCGCGCAGACGCGCGTGACGATCTCTTGAACCGGCACCGTCTCGCCACCGGAAATGTTGAAGGTCTCACCTGAAATCGCCGGGTTGGCCGTCAGCGCCGCCGTGATGGCCGCCACCACATCGTCGACATGGGTAAGGTCGATGGCGGCGGCGCCGTCCCGCAGCAGCGGCAGGGGACCGCGCCGGGCGGCAGCGACAAGGCGCGGCAACAGCGTCTCCTCCCCTGCGCCATAGATGCCGCGCGGCCGCAGGTTGACCGGACCGAGTTTCTGGCGCGCGAGAACCAGCCGCTCGGCCTCCCCCTTGGTGCGCGCATAGGCGTTGATCGGGCGCGGCAGGGGGGCTGCTTCGGCAACGTCCGTCTTGTCCTTCAGCTCGAAGTAGACCGTCGGCGAGGAGATGTTGACGAACCTGATGGCGCCGAGCATCTCGGCAAGATCGAGCGCATGCCGCGTTCCCTCGACATTGGCCGCACGGAAGGCGGAGAGACGCCCCCAGGGTGCCGAGAGCGCGGCGCAATGGACAACCGCATCCACCCGACCGATGACGCTCGCCAGATGCGGGGTGGGCCGAGAAAGATCGGCGCGCACGGTCTTGAACCCGGTTTCCTGGAGGGCGCGGCAGCGGCTTTCATCCCTCCCGAGAGCAAGGGAGTCAAAGCCGCGCGCGCTGAGATGCCGGATCACCGCGCCGCCTAGAAATCCCGTTGCTCCGGTCACAAGCACCCGCATTGCCGGTCAGACCTCGATAGCCATGCCGCCGAAGGAGACGCCGGCCGACGTGCCGAGCAGCAGAAGCCGCGTCCCCCTCGTTATCCGGCCGTCCCGCCAGGCGATGTCGAGAGCGGTCGGAATCGAGGCGGCGATCTGGTTGCCGAAACGCGCCGCGATATTGACCACACGCTCGCGCGGCATGCCCGTCTGCTCGATCATGTGCTCCAGCGCCAGCGGGCTTGCCTGGTGCGGCACGACAAGGTCGATATCGGCGGGCGTCCATCCGGCAGCGGCGAGCACGTCATCGACGAAGCGGGGAAAATGGCGATGTGTGACGCGGAAGAGTTCCCGGCCATCCATGCGGAAGGCGGCGTGAGCGGCAAACTCCGCAGGCTCCCGCTCAAAATCGAAACGCGTGCCGCCTGCGCCGATCTCGCAAGCCTCGTAGGCCGAGGGATAGGTGCGCATGAGGCTGGCGCGGATTGCGCCCGTCCCCTCAGACGCTGCCGTCAGCACCGCCGCGGCCGCGCCGTCACCGAAGAGCGCTGCGACATCCGGCTGGCTCTTCCACGGCAGCGCCCGCGAGGCGATATCAGCGGAAAACACGAGCGCCGTGCGGGACTGTCCGGCGGCAATGCGGCCGGCCGCCAGCTCCAGGGCAGATAGGAAGCTGAGGCAGGTGGCATTGACGTCAAAGGCTGCGGCAGCACCGTCGGGGATACCGAGCCGGCGCATGACGAGCGGCGCGGTCGCCGGCAGGGTCTGGTACGGGATGCCACAGGCGCCGAGCACGAGGTCGATACTCCCAGCGGCGACCTCGGCCTTCTCCATTGCAAGATGAGCCGCGGCGGCGGCAAGGTCGATCTGGTCTTCCGTCTCGCAGACGTGACGGCTGCAAACCCCCGAAATCCTTTGCAGGTGGCCGGCAGAAAAACCCAGCTGCCGGTCGAGTTCCTCCGAGAGAACCACCCTTGCCGGCACCACGTGGCCCGTTCCTGCTATGCGGATAGAAAAAATAACACCCATCTCCGGTCGCAATTCGGTCGAGGTGGGCTTCCCGCCCCACGACATGGGAACGTTTCAAATGCCCTCGATGAAGTCCCGCCGTACCAAAAACATCGGGGAGGCCACACACGTCATCGCGCCGCCCCTTCGTATAGCGCCGTTGCTGCGGACGGGAAAACCCCCAGCCACTTATCGATCGACAGTCATCATATCAACGGTTCAGCGCGCCGGCCATCACGGCGATCGAGCGTCAGCGCGGCTCGAACTCCACCAGCAGCGATTTCAGTTCGATTTCGCGCACACGCCGCGCCGCCTCGTCGGGATTGACCCAGGCAAGGATACGCTCGCCCTTCTCCTTGAATTTTTCCATGGTCGCAGTGACTTCGATCTGGAAGACATCGACGATGCACGGTGCGACATCGCCATCGTCGAGAAGCTTGAGGTAGGTATAGCTGCCGACCGGTTTCTTGCGGATTTTCCCGGAAACGCCGGCCTCCTGCAGGGCTTCGACGGCGGCCGCCTCGTGAGGTTTCTTCCCCTTCATCGGCCAACCCTTGGGGATGATCCAGCGTCCGCTGTCGCGCGAAGTCACGACAAGGATTTCGATGCCGGCGTCTTGTGGGAGATAGCGAAAGCACAGGGCGCCATATTGCTGACGAAACGCCCCGGAGAACAGCTTCTCGGGCTTGGCCGCCAGCTGTTGCAGCAGGGTTTTCTGCTTGCGGGGCCGCGGCACCTTGGCTTTCTTCGTGTTTTTCAAGATTTCCCGTCTCGCGGCACCGGCTCGCACACCATGGTCCGGCAATATCAGCTGAAATCAAGCAGCGCAGCCGGCATGTCAAAGGAAATCCCGCAAAAATGTGGATGCGGACACCTTAGAGGTGCGCAGAACGCTGTACCGCCGTCGTCTCGCGCACGACAAGCGGGCCGTCGACCTTGATGGTCATGGCGCGGGTCTGCTTGCCATGGATGGCCATGTCGATAAGGATTTCAGCGGCCTTCTGGCCCATTTCGTAGTTGGGCAGCACCAGGGTCGAGAGCGGGGGGTGCGTGTAGCGGGCAAGCTCCTGGTCGTCGTAACCCATGACGGAGACGTCCTGCGGCACACGAAGCCCCTTCTCCTGCGCCGCTTCCATGACACCGATCGCCATGAGATCGTTGCCGCAGAAGATCGCCGTGGGCGGATTGTCCATCGAGAGTAGGTCAAGGCCGGCCTCGTAACCGCGCAGCGGCAGCCAGTCGCCGTCACGCACGAGGCTCTCGTCGAAGGCAATATCGGCAGTGGCCAGCGCCTGCTTGTAGCCCTTGAGACGATCCATCGCCGCATCCATCCAGGGCTCGCCATTGATGAAACCGATGCGCTTGTGCCCGAGCGCCGTCAGATGCGCCGTCGCGGTAAAACCGCCCGCCACCTCGCCCGGCACGATCGCCACATGCTGGCGGGGATCGCCATAGCAGTTGAGAAGCACGGTCGGGATGGATTTCAACGCTTTGGGAACCGAGACCTTTCGCGTGAAAATCGTTGCATAGATGACGCCGGCGATCGACGGGTCGCGCAGCACGGAACGCAGGACGGCCTCTTCGAGATCGGGATTGGAACGCGTTGCGTGGGCGGAAACGAGAAGCCCCTGCTCGAAGGCGTAGTCGCGAATACCATCAAGACTGACGACCGGATGCGGGCTGGTGGAGATTTCATCCACGATGAAGGCGATCGTATCCTTCTCGACCGTCGGGGCGGCTGCGACCGGGCTGCGGGTCGATGGTAATTTATAACCGATTTTATGAGCAGCCTCGCGCACCTTCTGCTGCGTTTCCGGCGAGATGCGCGAGCCGGACATTTCATTGAGCACGAGCGACACGCTGGACTGGGAAACACCGGCAATGCGCGCAATATCCGTCATTGTCGGGCGCCCACTACCCTCTTTGTCCGTGTTGCGCCCATTTCCCTTGGCCATGCGTCGTTCCTCGCCCCTCGGCGTGCTTTGCACTGCACGCGGATTTTTTGCAAGTGCTCATAATTTTGGCTCTTGACTGCTCATATTATTAGCGCAAGATTTGCGCATGTGAAGCACGAATTTGCTCACGTCCGGTAGAGGAGCACCGGCCAGACCCTGGGAGGAGAAACCGCTCATGACCACCATTACCCGTCGCACCTTCATGCTTGCGGCAACGGCCATCGGCGCGCTTGCCGTCGCCGGCGTAGCCATTGCCGAAGTGCCGAAGCTGGCACAGAAGGACACCTACAAGGTCGGCTTCGCGCAGACCGAATCCAACAATCCCTGGCGCATCGCCCAGACCAACAGCATGAAGGCCGAGGCTGAAAAGCTCGGCTACCAGCTGGTCTATACGGATGCTGCCGGCTCGGCCGCCAAGCAGGTCGCCGACGTCAATTCGATGATCGCCCAGGGCGTCGACGTCATCTTCCTCGCGCCGCGCGAAGAAAAGCCGCTGATCCCCGCCGTCATGGCCGCCAAGAAGGCCGGCATTCCGGTCATCCTGCTCGACCGCTCGGTCGATCCGTCACTCGCCAAGGCCGGCGAGGACTACCTGACCTTCATCGGGTCGAACTTCGTCGAGGAAGGCAAGCGCGTCGCCGAATGGCTCGCCAAGAACGCCAACGGCAAGTCGAAGATCATCGAGCTGGAAGGCACGACTGGTTCGTCGCCGGCCAACGACCGCAAGAAGGGCTTCGACGAGGCGATCCAGGCCGCCGGCGGCTTCGAGATCGTCGCCTCGCAGACCGGCGACTTCGCCCGCGACAAGGGCCGCCAGGTCGCCGAAGCACTGCTTCAGGCACATCCGGATGCCGACATCATCTACGCCCACAACGACGAAATGGCGATCGGCGCCATCGCGGCGCTGGAAGCGGCCGGCAAGGTGCCGGGCAAGGATGTGCTCGTGCTCTCGATCGACGGCGGCAAGGAAGCCGTTCAGCTCGTTGTCGATGGCAAGATCGCGGCGGTCGTCGAGTGCAACCCGCGCTTCGGACCCAAGGCCTTCGAAACGATGCAGCGCTACGCCAAGGGCGAAACCATCGAGCCGACCTTGGTCAACGAAGACAAGTTCTACGACGCGTCCAACGCGGCTGCCGAACTCGCCAACGCTTACTGATCGAAGACTCCCAAGCCTTTCGCGGCCGGGGCGGCAAAACCGTCTCGGCCGTTTTTTGAACGACCTTCGGCCGCTTCGGGTGTAGGCTCGTCACGTGGGCGGGGATGTGAGGAGGAACTCGATGCTGCTGTCCATGCAGGGCATTTCCAAGGCGTTTGCCGGCGTCGCCGCGCTGAAATCCGCCGCGCTCGACGTCGAGCCGGCCGAAATCATGGCGCTTGTCGGCCAGAACGGCGCCGGCAAGTCGACGCTCATCAAGATCCTGACCGGCGTCTATCGCCGGGACGCGGGCGACATCACCTTTGATGGCAAACCCGTCGATTTCACCATGCCGGCAGAAGCGCAGAGCGCCGGCATTGCCACGATCTACCAGGAAATCAACCTCGCCCCGCAGCGCTCGGTGGCGGAGAACATCTACCTCTCCCGCGAACCGAAGCGCTTCGGCATGATCGACCATGCCGCCATGCGGCGCGGCGCGGCGGCCGTATTGAAAACCTTCAACCTTGCCATCGACGTCGACCGGCCCGTCGCGCATTTCGATGCCGCGACACGGCAGATGGTGGCGATTGCCCGCGCCGTCACACAGAACGCCCGTCTCGTCATCATGGACGAGCCGACCTCCTCGCTCGACGAACGCGAAGTCGCCGTCCTCTTCGAAACGATCCGCACGCTGAAACGCTCCGGCGTCGCCGTCATCTTCATCGGCCACCGGCTCGACGAACTCTATGCCATCTGCGATCGCGTCACGATCATGCGGGACGGCCAGACGGTCGCGAAAAGCCCGATGGCCGACATGCCGAAGATGGCGCTGGTGCGCCATATGCTCGGCAAGGAGCTTGCCGCCTTCCAGGCCATGGCGCCCGATCAGGACGTGCCCGAGCGCCCCGTACGCCTTGCCGTCCAAAATGCCGGTGCGGGCGTGCGGGTCCGCGATGTCAGCCTCGACGTACGCGAAGGCGAGATTTCGGGTCTTGCCGGCCTGCTCGGCTCCGGCCGAACGGAGACGGCGCGCCTCATCTTCGGCGCCGACCGGATGCAGCGTGGCACCCTTCGCATGGATGGCCGCGAACGCACCTATCGCGAGCCGGCGGATGCGATTGCCGATGGCATCGGCCTCGTTTCCGAGGACCGGAAGATCGACGGTATCGTGCCCGACATGAGCATTCGCGAAAACATGACGCTCGCCCTGCTGCCGAAATTGAAGAAGGCCGGCATCGTCGATCGCACCAAGCAGGACGCGATCGTTACGAAGTACATCCGCGCGCTCGGCGTCAAATGCGCCTCGCCCGACCAGCCGATCAAGGAACTGTCGGGCGGCAACCAGCAGAAGGTGCTGCTGGCCCGCTGGCTCGCCACCGATCCGCGCGTCCTCATCATCGACGAGCCGACCCGCGGCATCGATATCGGCGCGAAATCCGAAATCCTCAAGCTGCTGCGTAGCCTAGCCGATGAAGGGCTGAGCGTGCTGATGATTTCTTCCGAACTGGAAGAACTGCTGGCCGCCGCCGACCGCGTCACCGTGCTCAGTGATGGTACGTCGGTCGCGACTCTGCCGCGCAAGGAACTCAGCGAGGCGGCGCTGCTGTCCGCCATGGCCCATCAGGTGGAATGACATGACGACGATCGAGACCCCTGCCCCGCAGCCCTCTGGCACGCTCTCCTCCGGCAGCCGGCTGTTTTCGCTGGCAAGCCGCTACGGCACCTTCGTCGCCTTCCTGGTGCTTATCGTCTTCAATATCGCGGTCACGCCGAACTTCCTGTCCTGGCAGACGCTCAACGTGAACCTCACCCAGGTCGCCACCATCGTCATCGTCGCAACCGGCATGACGCTGGTCATCGCCACCGGCGGCATCGACCTGTCGGTCGGCTCGCTGATGGCGATATCGGGCGCGCTCGCACCGATGATCTTCATGGGGCAATTCTGGCAAGTCGACAACATGGCTTTCGCCGTGGCGCTCGCCTTCCTGATCCCCGTCGTGGTCGCCAGCCTGCTCGGCCTGTTCAACGGGCTGCTCGTCACCCGCTTCGCCATCCAGCCGATCATCGCGACGCTGGTGCTGTTCATCGCCGGCCGCGGCATCGCCCAGGTCATGACCAACGGCAACCTACAGGTCTTCAAGAACGAGGGTTTCCAGTTCATCGCCATGGGCCGCATCGCCGGCATTCCGGCGCAGGTTGTGCTGATGATCATCATCGTCATCCTCGCCTCGGCGATGATCCGCTACACCGTCATCGGTCGCCAGATCATCGCCGTCGGCGGGAACGAGAAGGCAGCAAGACTGACCGGCATCCCGGTCAAGCGCGTCAAACTGTTCGTCTATATGATCAGCGGAGCGCTCGCCGGTCTTGCAGGCCTCGTCGTGGTCGCACGCAATTCGGCGAGCGACGCCAATCTCGTCGGTCTCGGCATGGAGCTCGATGCCATCGCGGCCGTCGCCGTCGGCGGCACGCTTCTGACCGGCGGGCGGGCCAATATCATCGGCACCGTGCTCGGCGCCTTCGTCATCCAGCTCGTGCGTTACACGCTTCTCGCCAATGGTGTGCCGGATGCCGCAGCCCTCATCGTCAAGGCGGGATTGATCGTCCTCGCCGTCTTCATCCAGCAGCGCGCCGACAGGCATTGAGGGGACCATCCATGCAAACACTCCTCCGCCCCTTCGCCATCAAGTCTTCAGGCGATCTCGCCCGCATCGGCGTCATCCTCGCGCTCGCCGGCCTCATTCTGTTCGGCGCCCTGCGCTATGACAACTTCCTGTCGCCCTTCAATATCCTGAGCTTCCTGCGCTACAATTCCATGTTCGCGCTCATCGCACTCGGCATGGCCTTCGTCATCATCACCGGCGGCATCGACCTTTCGGTCGGTGGTACGGCGGCGATGGCGAGCGTGGTGGCGGCTCTGCTTTCGCCCTACCATTGGGCGGCCGGGCTTCTCGGCGGCATGGCGGCAGGTTTCGCGGTGGGCGCCCTGAACGGCTTCATCATCACCAAAATGCGCATCCAGCCCTTCATCGGTACGCTCGCGACCATGCTTGCCGCCTATGGAACGGGTCTCCTGCTCGCCAACAACCAGTCCGTCTCCGTCTCCTACGACACCGGTTTCACCGTCATCGGTCAGGACGATTTCCTGGGTTTCCCCATTCCTGCCTGGATCGGACTTGCCGCCTATGTTCTGGGCTGGCTGGTGCTCGAAAAGCTGCCCGTCGGCCGACATATCCTCGCAATAGGCGACGGCGAGGCGACCGCCGGGCTGATGGGTCTGAAAGTCGAACGCACGCTCGCCGCCGTCTATCTGGCCTCGGGCACGCTCGCCGGCCTCGCCGGCGTCATCCTGGCCTCGCAGTTCGGCGCGGGCCAGCCGACGGAGGGCGTGGGCTGGGAACTCTTCGCCATTGCCTCGGTAGTGGTGGGTGGCACGCTGCTGACCGGCGGTTCGGGCTCCGTCGGCGCGACTCTTGCCGGCGCACTCCTGCTCGCCATGGTCTTCAACATCCTGAACTTTGAAAACGGCCTCGGCTGGATTTCGCTCTCGGCCTACTGGCAATCCGTCATCCGCGGCGCCTTCCTGCTTGTCGTCGTCGTGCTGCAGGCCAAGCTGATGGCGCGGCATCGCGCCATCTAGCCAGAGGAAAGAGCGGGCAGCGGGAGGAAAGCTGCCCACCCGGGTGCCGGTCTATTTCCGGTGGTGAACCGGTTGGAGGCTATAGACCGGCGTGGGGATGTCCTCGAACCGGGCCTTCAGCTGCAAGGCGAGATACTGTGAATAGTGACGCGACTGGTGCAGGTTGCCGCCATGGAACCACAGCGCCTCCTGCTGCGTCGGCTTCCACATGTTGCGCTGCTCGCCTTCCCAGGGGCCGGGATCCTTCGGCGTCTCAGAGCCGAGCCCCCAGACCTTGCCGACCTTATCGGCCGTCGCCTGGTCGATGAGATCGGCGACCCAGCCGTTCATCGAGCCGTAGCCGGTGGCATAGACGATGACATCGGCCGCGATCTCCTTGCCATCGGCAAGCTTGATAGCGTTCTCCGTGATCTCTTCGACCTGCCCCGCCGCCAGTTTCACCTTGCCGTCGATGATGAGCTGCGACGCACCAATATCGATATAGTAGCCTGAACCACGGCGGAGATACTTCATGAAGAGACCCGAGCCGTCCGCACCCCAGTCGAGCTGAAAACCGGCTTTCTCCAGCGCAGCATAGAAATCGGCGTCGCGCTCGCGCATCTTGTCGTAAAGCGGGATCTGGAACTCGTGCATGATCCGGTAGGGCAGCGAGGCGAAGATCAGGTCCGCCTTGCCGGTCGTCACGCCGTTCGCCAGCGCCTGCTCCGAATAGAGCGAGCCGAGGCCAATATCCATCAGCGTATCGGATTTCACGATATGGGTCGTCGAACGCTGGATCATCGTGACATCGACACCCGCCTCATAGAGGGCGGCGCAGATGTCATGGGCTGAGTTGTTCGAACCGATGACGGCAACCTTCTTGCCCTTGTATCCGTCCGGTCCCGGATGCTGCGAGGAATGGTGCTGTTCGCCTCGGAAGCGCTCGCGCCCCTTGAAATCGGGAATATTGGCCTTGCCGGACATGCCCGTCGCAAAGACGAGCTGCTGGGCTTCAGCACCACCTCCTCGCCGTCGCGATCGACGATGATGGTCCATTCCTTCGCCGCCTCGTCCCATTTGGCCGATTTGGCGGTGGAGCGGGTCCAGTAGTTCAGCTCCATGACCTTGGTGTAGAATTCCAGCCAGTCGCCGATTTTGTCCTTCGGCGCGAAGACCGGCCAGTTCTTCGGGAAATCGATATAGGGCAGATGGTCGTACCAGACGGGATCGTGCAGGCAGAGCGACTTGTAGCGCTTGCGCCAGCTGTCGCCCGGCCGATCGTTCTTCTCGAGGATGATGGTGGGCACGCCGAGCTGGCGCAGCCGCGCACCGAGCGCGATGCCGCCCTGCCCGCCGCCGATGATCACGACATACGGCTGCTTCTCATAACCAAGCGTGCGCTCCTCGTGCTCTCGCTCCTCCTTCCAGGTCCTCGCACCGAGATTCTGGCCGTGCTTGGCACCGAGCGGACGGGTGAAGCCGGATTTCTCCTCATGGCCCTTGAGTTCGGCAAGCGCCGTGAGCAAGGTCCACACGAGGCCGTTCTTGAAGCGCACGAGACCGTAGCCACGCCCGGTCGCCGTCTCGAAGGAAATCCAGCTTTCGAGCACGCCATCGGCCTCCGTCGCCTCCTCGCCGGCGGCGACGCGCCAGTTGGATGGCTTCGCACCGGCAAGCTGCGCTTGCAGCATATCCCGCACCTGATCCCGCCCCTCGACGGTCTTGATGTTCCAGGTGAAGGCGACAAGGTCGCGCCAGTAGCACTCCTCTGCAAAGAGATGGACCGCATCCTCGATGCGGCCGGTTTCCAGCGCAGCGCCAAGCGTATCGAGAAGCGCCTGGACACGGGTTGTAGGTGTCTTGTCGAGCATCGTTTTCTCCTCCTGCTCAGTTGGAAACGGGACGGCTCCTCAACCGCCCCGCAAGACGGATCGCCTATCGGGACAGGTCGATCAGGATTTTCAGGTGTTTGCCGGCGGGGTCGAGCAACTGGTCGAACCCTTCCGTGACCGCCTCGCTGAGCGAGACATATTTGGTGACGATCCGGCTCGCCGGGATCTGGCCACTGGCGATGAGGCGGGCGACACGGGGCCAGTAGTGGGTCGGGTAGGCCCAGGAGCCGCGGATATCGATGTCCTTGAAGGTGACGTCGAACCAGTTCAGCGGGTTTTCGCCGGGGTGAAGCCCGGTCTGCACGACGACGCCCTGCTTGCGAACGGCATCCGCGCAGCTTTTCAAGGCATGCTCGTTGCCGACGCACTCGATGGCGACGTCGCAGCCGACGCCGCCCTCCGTCTCGGCACGCACGACCTCGCCGACCTTTTCCGTCTTCGGATTGATGGTGCGCACCTCGCCGAGCGCCTCCCGCGCCAGCGAAAGCCTGGTATCGTTGAGGTCGGACAGAAAAATCTGCGAAGCACCGGCCGCCCGCGCCGCCATCGCGACGAGGATGCCGATCGGCCCCGCGCCGGTGACGAGAACGCTGTTGCCGGCCGCAACGCCGCCGCGGTCGCAGGCATAGACCGCAACCGCGGCCGGCTCGATCAGCGCTGCCTCCTGGTCGCTCAGCGCATCGGGAATGGGCTGGACGTTGTAGTCATTGACGAGAGCGGCCTCGGCCATGCCGCCGGAATGCCAGGAAAGACCGGCGAGCGCGAGGTTTCCGCTGAGGTGAAAGAGGCCACGGTCGGCATAATAATCACCCTGGCGGGGCATGATCAGCGGCTGGATCGACACCCGGTCACCCGGCCTCACATGGCTGACGCCTTCGCCGACAGCTTTGACGACACCACCGAACTCGTGGCCAAGGATTTGCGGTCCGTGTGCACCGGTAAAAGGGTGCGGCTCCTTCGGCACGAAAATCGGCCCATAGGCATATTCATGCAGATCCGTACCGCATATGCCGCAGAAGCGGTTTTCGACCAGAACCTCGCCCGGACCGGGCGACGGTGGCGAGTCGACGGTTTCGATGCGCAGATCCTTGGCAGCGTGAAAGCGCAAAGCCTTCATTTGCATTTCCTCCTCGTGTTGTTCTTGCACAAGAGGGACAGCAAGCATCGTGCCAGAACGGCGCCGGGCTTATATGTTCAGTTTTCTCAATGGATTAGAGATCACCAACCTGGAAGGGGGCGGGGGATGCAACAGGTGACCCGCCACAGGTGTTGCAGGCGTTGCATCAGTTGAGACGCTTGAGGCGGCGGTGGATGGTTGAGCGGTTGACACCGAGTTTGCGGGCAAGCGCCGAGACATTGTCGCCGCAGGCGCTGAGCGCCTGACGCAAGGCGTCGTCATCGCCGGAAGCCGCCAAAACGGGTTTGGCAAAAAGGTGGTCCGGCAGGCAATCCGGTGTGATGAGACCGTCGTTGGAAAGGGCGGCGGCGACACGCAGGGCGTTGGAAAGCTCACGCAGATTGCCCGGCCAGCCATGTGACAGCAACGCGCCGCGCGCCGCCTTGTCGATGCGGTAGGTCTCGCCGTTTTCCTTCTCGATGCGGCCGAGGAGCTGGCCGATCAGCCAGCCAAGATCCTGCCGCTCGCGCAGCGCCGGCAGGTTGAGCGTCGCGGCATTGAGGCGATAATAAAGGTCCTGCCGGAAACGGCCCTCCCGCACCAACTCGCCAAGATCGCGGTGCGAGGCGGAGAGGACTCGTAGACGCACCGCCCGTGCCTTCAACGCACCGACCGGCTGCACCTCGTTTTCCGAAAGCACCCGCAGGAGCCGGCCTTGCAGCAAAAGCGGCATGTCGCCGATCTCGTCCAGGAACAGCGTGCCGCCGCTCGCCTCCTCGATCAGGCCGCGCTTTCCCTTCTGGCTCGCGCCGGTGAAGGCGCCGGGTGCATAACCGAAGAGTTCGGATTCGATGAGATGTTCGGGGATCGCCGCGCAGTTGACCGCGACGAAATTGCCGGGGCTTTCGCAGCTGTCATGAATGGCACGGGCCAAAAATTCCTTGCCGCTGCCCGTCTCACCCTGGATGAGGATGGGGATGTCGCGGGCCGCAAGTTTTACCGCACGCGCCTGTACCCGTTCCATAGCGGCATCGCCCCCGCTCAGGTCTCGCAGCGCGCGCGGCAGGCGGAGCTCCGGCATCGCAGGCGCGCGCAAATTGACGGCCGGCGCGATGGCGCTGGCGAACAGCACCAGTCCGTTTCGCGCCCGGATCAGCCGTTCGCCATTCGGCCGGCCACGCATGAAGCGCGGCAGGTCGTCGACATCGATGTCGAAGACCTGCGAGATCGGCTGGCCGAGGAAATCGCGGGTGGAAAGGCCGTGCAGATTCATCGCGCGGGCGAGCGCGCCGAAGCCGCCATGGGTCATGCCGGTGATGCGGCCGCTGCCGTCGAGCGCAATCGCCGCGTCAGGGTCCACGTCGAGAAACTCCGGAGACCGGGCAAGACGCAGCACCCAGTCGTTGCGGGTGCGGGTCATCAGATTGGCAAGCTCGATGCGCCGCGCGGTGGAGGCGACAAGATGCAGCGCCAGCTGCTGGCTGGCCTTGGCGGTCGGCGAGCGAAGCTGCGAGATGTCGAGCACCGCCGTCAGGTCGCCGAGCGTATCGAAGACGGGGGCTGCGGTGCAGGTGAGGCCGATATGACTGGTATCGAAATGATCGTCCTGATGGATGATCACCGGCTCGCCCGAGACGAGACAGGCTCCGACCGCGCAGGTACCCGCCCGGTTCTCCGACCATTCCGAGCCGAGATAAAGGCCGGCGCGGCGCAGCTGGTTGTCGAAGGTCGGGTCGCCCATGAAATCGACGGTGACGCCGCGCGCATCCGACAGGAGCAGCACGTAATTCTGTTCGGCGATCTGGTTGAACAGGGTTTCGAGGCCGGACCGGCCGATGCGGATCAACTCTTCCGCCTGCTCGCGGTGCTCGCGCAGCTTCAATTCGGGAACGATATAGGCTTCCTGCGCAACTGTCGGGTCGAGCTTGTAATCGTTGAGGCAGCGCAGCCAGGACTGGACGACGGGCGCATCGCGCGGGCTGACCGCGCCCATGCCGACGCGCTCGATCTCCCGTATGTGCGACAGCGTCGACACCATCCAGTCATCCTCCCGCGCACATGGTCGCACAGGAAGGGGCCTGCGACAACAGTCCTGAAGTCGTAGGCTTAGTCCGCTCCGAGCGCGACGGCCGGCTGGAGATGCGAGGCGTTGCGCGCCGGCAGGTAGCCGAAGACGAGGCCGGTCAGGAACGAGCAGGCGAAGGCGAGCGCGACGGGGCCAAGGGTGAAGCTGACCGGCATGCCGAAAAACTTCGCCAGCGCGCCGGCGGAAAGGCCGAGCCCCACGCCGATTGTGCCGCCGATCGCCGACACGACCAGTGCTTCGATGAGGAATTGCAGCAGGATATCGCGCCTTCGAGCGCCGGTGGCCATGCGCACGCCGATCTCGCGGGTGCGCTCGCGCACGGAGACCAACATGATGTTCATCACGCCGATACCGCCGACGAGCAGCGAGATCGCCGCGACGGAGCCGAGGAACAGCTTCATCGTGTTCGAGGTCTCGGTAAAAGCCTCGCGAATGGAGGACATGTTGGTGATCTGTGTATCCTCGGCCTTGTGACGCGCGTCGAGCAGGGTCTGGATAGCATCCTGCGTCAGGTCGATCGCTGCGGCATCTTCGACCTGCACGGTGATCGTGCGCACGTTGCGCTGGCCAAAGAGCCGCATGCTCCCGGTGGTGAGCGGCACGAGCATGATATCGTCCTGATCGTTGCCGCCGGCGCTTGCGCCCATCTCCGCCATCACGCCGATGACCTGGAAGGGGATCTTGTTGACCAGCACATATTGGCCGAGCGGGCTCGCGCCATCGGGAAACAGGGTCTTCGCCACGGTCTGGCCAAGCACAGCGACGGGTGCGTAGGTATCCATGTCGTCGGCATTGAGGAATTCGCCTTCGGCGACCTTCCAGTTCTTCGCCTGCGTGAAGGCCGGCACCGTGCCGTTCGCCGTCGTCTGGTAGTCGATATTGCCATAGCGCAGGGTGACGGAACTGGTCATTTCCGGCACGGCGAAAGAGACATTCGGCAATTCGAGGATCGCATCGGCATCGGACGGGATGAGCGTCACGGGAGCACTGCCCCCGCCCCGGAAATTCGCCATGCTCGGGCGCACCAGGAGAACGTTCGAGCCCATGGCGGAAATGCGGTCGAGCACGGAATTCTGCGCCCCCGTGCCGATCGCCAGCATGGCCACCACGGAACCGACGCCGATGACGATGCCGAGAAGCGTCAGCACGGTGCGGAAGAGATTGGCGTGCAGCGCGCGGATCGCCATCTTCACGGCCTCGGAAACGTCGGCAATGGCCGCCGATCCCTCCTTCACGGCCTTCTGCAAGCCGGCTGCCGCTTCTGACGAGGTTCGCGCCGTCTTGGCGCGGTCGGAGATGATCCGCCCGTCGCGGATCTCAATCAGACGATCCGCGGCTTCCGCCACCTCGCGCGAATGGGTTATGAGGATGATCGTGTGGCCATCCTCATGCATCCGCCGCAGGAGCGCCATCACCTCTTCGCCGCTCTGGCTGTCGAGCGCGCCGGTCGGTTCGTCAGCAAGGATGACGCGGCCGCCGTTCATCAAGGCGCGGGCGATGGAGACACGCTGCTGCTGGCCGCCGGAAAGCTGGTTCGGGCGATGGTCGAGCCGGTCGTCGAGCTTCAGCGAAGACAGCAGCATATCCGCCCGCTCCTGCCGCTCGCGCGCTGGAAGACCGGCATAGATCGCGGGAACCTCGACGTTTTCGCGGGCGCTCGCCGTCGGAATGAGGTTATAGCTCTGGAAGACAAAGCCGAAGGTGCGACGGCGCAGCGCGGCCAGCTCGTCCGTCTCGAAATCCGAGACCGGCTCGCCATCGATGCGGTATTCGCCCGAGGTCGGCTGGTCGAGGCAGCCGAGGATATTCATCAGCGTCGACTTGCCGGAACCGGACTGGCCGATGATCGCGACGAACTCGCCCGCCGCGATATCGAGCGACACGCCATGCAGGACCTCGACGGCAAAGCCATCGTTGAAGAAGGTCTTGGTGACGTCCTTGAGCGAGATGAGCGCGGTCATGGCGGCCTCAGAACATCGGTGGCATGCGGTTGTTGCGCCGCGCGTTGCGCGCGGCCACATCGCCTGCCGAACCGGCGGTGACGACAACCTTGTCGCCCTCGGCAAGTCCGCTCTTCACTTCAACGCTGACGCGGTTGCGGATACCGGTCTCGATCTTGCGCACCTCTTTCGCACCCGAAGCGGTGACGACGGAAACCTCGGCGCCGTCTTTCGTGGCGCTGACAGCGCCGGCCGGCACGAGCAGCACGTCGCGCGCCGCCGCCTGCACGAAAAAGACCTGCGCACTCATCGACATCATCAGCTCGCCGTCCGGATTCGGCACGTCGAACAGCGCGTTGTAGAGCACGACATTGTTCTCGACCGTCGGCGTCGGCTCGATCTGCCGCAGCTTCCCGGTGAAGCGCTTACCCGGCTGGCCGAGCAGGGTGAAATAGGCCTCCATGCCCACCTTCAAGCGGCTGACATCGGCCTCGGAGACTTCGGCCCGCACGGTCATGGTCGAGAGGTCGGCGATGGTGACGATGGTCGGCGCACTCTGCACGGCGTTGAGCGTCTGGCCTTCCTTGACCGGGTTGGAGACGACGGTGCCCGCCATCGGCGCATAGATCTTGGTATAGCCGAGGTCCACCTCGTCGCCGGCCAGCGTCGCCTGCTGCTTGCGGATCTGTGCATCGGTGGCGTTGACATCGGCCTCGGCGGCAGCGAGGTCGGCGACGGCCTGGTCGAGCGCCTGTTGTGCGGCAGCATTGCCGGCCACGAGATTGCGCTGGCGGGCAATATTGGCCTGTTTCAGCGCGAGCTGCGCCTTCTTCGAGTCGAGCTGCGCCTGTAGGTTTGCCAGTTCTGCGCGGTTGATCTCGATGCGGTTCTCGATGGTCGCCGGATCCATCTCGGCGAGCAGCTGGTCCTTCTTCACGGTATCGCCGATCGCTACATGCAGGGTCTTCAGCTGGCCGGAGACCTGCGCGCCGGCATCGACGGATTTGACCGCCTCCAGCGTGCCGACGGCCGTCACGGCGTTTTCGATATCGCCGCGCACCACCGCCTGTGTGATGACGGCCGTCGTGGTCTCGGCAGGCACATAGGCATGCCAGCCGTAATAGCCGGCGCCCGCGAGCACGGCGGTGACCGGCAGCCAGATCCAGGCGCGCGAGCGGCGCTTGCGGCGGGCCGGCGGTGCGGCACCGGGCATAAAGGTGACATTGGTGTGCCCCGCCTCCCCGGCGGGCTTCTCGTCCTTCTGCGGTCGTACAGTCCTGGTCATCGGCAATCCCATGGCGAGGCCGCGCCTCGTCCGTCCCTTTCCATCTCATCTGGAGCCACCCATAGCGGAGGGAAAGGCCAGTGCCTCGTTATATTTTTGTAATGTTTGTATTTTGCCAGCCGAGCGGCCTCAGCGCGCGGGTCGCACCGCACCGCGAATGGCAAGCGAGACGGCATAGAGCGAGGTCGTCGCGGTGATGAACAGGCGATGGCCCTGCCGGCCGCCGAAACAGATGTTGGACACGGTTTCCGGCACCAGGATGCGGCCGAGACGCCGCCCGTCCGGCGCGATGCAATGCACGCCGTCGCCCGCCGAAGGCCAGAGATTGCCCGCCGCATCGACGCGCATGCCATCCGCACAACCCGGCGAGATCGTGTGGAAGACCCGGCCACCCGTCAGCGCCCAGTCGACCCCCACATCGAAGACGCGGATATGACGCGGATCGTCCTGGAACATCCGGCCGGTATCGGCGACGTAGAGACGCTTTTCATCCGGGCTGAAGGCAAGACCGTTCGGGCAGTGGAAATCGGTGAGCACGGCGCGGATTTCGCCGGAGAGCGCATCGACGCGATAGACGTTGCAGGGCAACTCCTGCTCGGCGCGCGTGCCCTCGTAGTCGGAGGCGATGCCGTAATGCGGATCGGTGAACCAGATCGCGCCATCGGAGGCGACAACCACATCGTTCGGCGAATTCAGCCGCTTGCCTTCGAAACGGTCGGCGATGACGGTAATCGTGCCGTCATGCTCGGTACGGGTGACCCGGCGTGTACCATGTTCGCAGGTCACCAGCCGCCCTTCCCGGTCGCGGGTGTTGCCGTTCGAGAAATTCGACGGCTCGCGAAACGGGGTGATGCCGGTCGCGGGGCTCCAGCGCAGGATGCGGTTGTTGGGAATATCGGAAAACAGCAGGCAGTCGTGATCGCCGAACCAGACCGGCCCCTCGACCCAGTCGAAGCCGCCGGCCAGTTTTTTCAGCGGCGCATTACCCAGCACGAAAGTGGAGAATTCGGGCTCTTCCGCAGCAAAAAACGACATCCCGTACTCTCCTTTTTGAATATACCGCGCCGCAGGATAACGATCGAAACGCTTCGGGCAAGATCGGCCAAGAAACGCCTTCGTTTCCCCACAGGCCGCCTGTATCCTGCGCAAATCAATTGCTGTGAAGGATTTTGAAATGGACGTCGTATTTTCTCCGGAGCTCACCATCTGCGGCATCGAGGAGCTGCCCGGCCAGAGCGCCCGGAACGTAACCCATGTGCTCTCGCTGCTCGATCCGGAACTCCCGGAACTCGAGGCTTTCCAGAGCTATGGCAAGCACCTGCGTACGACGCTGCGTTTCCACGACATCATCGACGACCTGCCCGAACGGGTGCGGCCGCGGCCCGACCACGTCACGTCGATCCTCGCCTTCGGGCAGGATTTCCTGAACCGGCAGGACCGCAACGCTGCGAGCCATCTGCTCGTCCACTGCCATATGGGCATTTCCCGCTCGACGGCCGCCATGCTCACCCTGATGGCGCAGGGCAATCCGGACGAGGAGGCCGAAAACCTCTTCACCCGCCTCGCCGTCATTCGCCCGCAGGCTTGGCCGAACTCGCAGATGATCGGCTTTGCCGACGAGCAGCTGGGCCGCAAGGGCGACCTCACCGCAGCCCTTCGCCGCCACTACGGACGGCAGATCCACAAGCAGCCGCAATATGTGGAATGGATGACGAAGCTCGGCCGCAAGGCGGAGCTCGATATGGCGATCCTGGATTAGAGCCGGCTTAGCGGCCACCTAATCAGCGCTGAACCAAACTCTTATGTCGGGCAAAACGGGCTTCCTCTACACCTTTCGCATGTCGCGGCCGCAAGGGCCGCCGCACCGGAAAGCAAGGGGAAGCCGGCATGTCAGTGGAAAAAGTGGACACGCTCGTCATCGGCGCCGGCCAGGCCGGCGTCGCCATGAGCGAACATCTCGGCAAGCGCGGCGTACCCCATCTGGTGCTCGAAAAGAACCGCATCGCCGAAAGCTGGCGCACTGCGCGCTGGGACAGCTTGGTGGCCAACGGCCCCGCCTGGCACGACCGTTTCCCCGGCATGACCTTTCCCGGCCTGGAAGACGATGCCTTCGCCCCGAAGGAACAGGTCGCCGATTATTTCGTCGCTTACTCCGAAATGATCAACGCCCCGATCCGCACCGGCGTCGAGGTAAAGAGCGTCTCCCGCGCGGGTGACAGCTTCCGCGTCGAAACCTCCGATGGCGTCATCGAGACGAAGAACGTCGTCTCCGCCACCGGCGCCTTCCAGCGGCCGGTCACGCCGGCGCTGGTACCGGCGGAAGAGGGCCTCACCCAAATCCATTCCAACACCTACCGGAATCCCGGCCAGATGCCCGAGGGTGCGGTGCTGGTGGTGGGCGCCGGCTCCTCCGGCACGCAGATCGCCGACGAATTGTTGCGCGCGGGACGTCGCGTCTATCTCTCCATCGGCCCGCATGACCGCCCGCCGCGCCGCTATCGCGGCAAGGATTTCTGCTGGTGGCTCGGCGTGCTCGGCATCTGGGACCTCAAGGTGCCCGCGCCGAACACCGAACACGTCACCATCGCCGTCAGCGGCGCCTATGGCGGCAACACCGTCGATTTCCGACGCCTCGGCAATCGCGGCATGACCCTGCTCGGCCGGGCGGAGAGCTTCAAGGACGGCGTGCTGCAGATCGCGCCCGATCTTGCCGACAACATCGCCCGCGGCGACGCCAACCAGCTGTCGCTGCTCGACCGCGCCGATGCCTATGCCGCGGAAAACAATCTCGACCTGCCGGAAGAGCCGGAAGCCCGCCACAAGGAGCCGGACCCGGCCTGCGTGACCGATCCGATCCTCGCGCTGAACCTCAAGGAAGCCGGCATCACCTCCATCATCTGGGCGACGGGCTATGCGGTCGATTACAGCTGGCTGAAGCTCGACGCGCTCGATAAAAAGGGCCGGCCGGTGCATGAGCGCGGCGTTTCTAAGGTGCCCGGCCTGTTCTTCATCGGCCTGCCCTGGCTGTCGCGCCGCGCCTCCTCCTTCATCTGGGGCTGCTGGCACGATGCGGATTATCTGGCCGGCTATATCGCCGAGCACCGCAGCGATGAGAAAACCGGGGCCGCAACCGCGGCCTCCTGAGGGTGTTGAACGCGGCCGCAGGAGGGGGCGAGCATGCGATGATGCGAGACCAGGATCCCGGCACGAGCCGGCTCATCCACAGCCCGGAGAGCCACGCTCTTCCCGCGCAGAAAAATCTGTTCCTTAATTGGGGCCTCAACAGGGGAACAGACATGGTGTTGCGCTTCACGCTCCGGCAACTGGAATATCTCGTCGCGGTCGGGGAATACGGCTCCGTCACCGAGGCGGCCGAGCGGGTGAACGTTTCCGCCCCCTCCGTCTCGGCGGCGATCTCGCAGCTGGAGAAGGAATTCGGCATCACGCTGTTCGTGCGGCGCCATGCGCATGGCCTGTCTCTGACGCAGGCCGGGCACACCTTCGTCGACCAGGCGCGCCAGATTCTCGGTGAAGCCGCCAAGCTGAATGCACTCTCCAACGAATTGACCGGGCAGATTCGCGGGCCGCTGCATGTCGCCTGTCTCGTCACCTTCGCGCAGGCCGTCATCCCTGCGCTGCGACGCGCCTTTTCCGACGAATATCCCGATGTCGATTTCTTCCAGTACGAGCGCGACCAGGCGCGCATCCTGGAGGGGCTGCGCATGGCGCGCTTCGACATCGCGCTGTCCTACGATCTCGACATTCCCGCCGACATCGCCTTCCATGAGCTGGCCGTGCTGCCGCCCTATGCGGTGCTGCATGAGGATCACCCGCTCGCCGGCCGCAGCGCCGTGACGATCGAGGATCTCGCATCCCATCCGATGATATTGCTCGACCTGCCGCACAGCTCGGCCTATTTCCTCTCGCTGTTCCGCGAGGCGGGGCTTTCGCCGCAGATCGTCGAGCGCACGCGCGACATGTCGGTGATGCGCGCCATGGTCGCCAACCGCTTCGGCTATTCCATCGCCAATATCCGCCCCGTCTCCACTTATGCGCTCGACGGCGGCAAGCTCTCCTTCGTGCCGCTCACCGGCAACCTGCGCCCCATGCGCATGGGCATCCTCTCCATGGGTGGCGTGAGCCCGGCGCTGACGGTGCGGCGCTTCATCGATTTCTGCGGCGAGAAGATCGGCGACATGGTCATGGACCTGCCGGTCTCCGCCGCTCGCCCCAAAGACCAGAAAGGCAGTTCATGACCACGACGATCGATTGGCGCGCCCGCGCCCA
The DNA here is from genome assembly GCF_022899935.1 of Shinella curvata. GTDB lineage: Bacteria > Pseudomonadota > Alphaproteobacteria > Rhizobiales > Rhizobiaceae > Shinella > Shinella curvata. Next base: position 369,864 of record NZ_JALJCJ010000004.1, on the reverse strand, counting down.
GAGCCTGAAATTCCGCAACGGCGTCTATATCGACGGCAAGTTCCGCGAAGCGGCGAAGGGCAGCCGGTTCGAGACCATCAATCCGGCCAACGCGCAGGTTCTGACCGCCGTCGCACGCGGCACCGCCGAGGATATCGACGCCGCCGTCGCCTCCGCGCGGCGCGCCTTCAATGACGGCCGCTGGTCGGGCAAATCGCCGGCTGAGCGCAAGGAGGTGCTGCTGCGCCTTGCCGCCCTCATCCGCGAGAACATCCCGGAACTGGCACTGCTCGAAACGCTCGATGTCGGCAAGCCGATCGGCGACAGCTCGACTATCGACGCGCCCGGCTCGGCGCATTTCTTCCAGTGGCATGCCGAAGCCATCGACAAGCTCTATGACGAAATCGCCCCGACGGGACGCGGCGACCTCGCGCTCATCCGCCGCGTGCCGCTCGGCGTCATCGGCGCCGTCGTGCCGTGGAACTTCCCGCTCGACATGGCGACGTGGAAACTCGCGCCGGCGCTGGCGACGGGCAATTCCGTGGTGCTGAAGCCGGCCGAGCAATCGCCGCTCTCCGCCCTGATGCTCGCCGAACTCGCTTCGCAAGCCGGCCTGCCGGATGGTGTGCTGAACGTCGTGCCGGGCTTCGGCGAGGATGCCGGCCGGGCGCTCGGCCTGCATCCGGATGTCGATGCGCTGGTCTTCACCGGCTCGACCAAGGTCGGCAAACTGTTCATGACCTATGCCGGCCAGAGCAACATGAAGCAGGTGTGGCTGGAGACCGGCGGCAAATCGCCGAACCTCGTCTTCGCCGATGCCGATCTCGACAAGGCCGCCGAGATGGCCGCCTTCGGCATCCTGTTCAATTCCGGTGAGGTCTGCTCGGCCAATTCGCGCCTGCTGGTGCATCGCTCCGTGCAGGAGGAATTCACGCAGAAGGTCATCGCCGCCACAGCCGCCTGGCCGCTCGGCGACCCGCTCGATCCCGCCACCCGCATGGGACCGCTGGTGGAAAGGGCCCATGCCGACCGTGTCGCCTCCTATATCGACATCGGCCGCAAGGAGGCCCGCCTTGCCCATGGCGGTGCGCGCGAGACGCGCGACGGCTCGGACTGCTACATCCAGCCGACCATCTTCAAAGACGTCGCGCCGGACGCCCGCATCGCGCGGGAAGAGATTTTCGGCCCCGTGCTCGCCATCATGCCTTTCGACAGCGACGAGGAGGCGCTGCGCATGGCCAACGACAGCGAATACGGCCTCGCCGCCTCCGTCTGGACGAAGGACCTGTCGCGCGCGCTCTCCGTTTCCGATCGGCTGAATGCCGGCACGGTCTCGGTCAACACCGTCGATGCGCTCTCGGCCATGACGCCCTTCGGCGGCATGAAACAGTCCGGTTTCGGCCGCGACCTGTCGATCCACAGCTTCGACAAGTACTGCGCGCTCAAAACCGTGTGGGTGAAATACTAGGCAGGCGCCTGTCCGGGCGGCAGCGCGCCGCCCGGTTTTCGCGCATCGGAGGCGGCATGGTGCGATCCCGCATGTCTGCGGGGCCGAAACGCATGTCTTCTCCCTTCACAACACAATGAAAATAAAAGAGAATTTTCTAGCCGCCGCGGCGAAGTCACGCCTTCGCGCGCAGATTGAAATTAGGAAGCCGCCACACGGCAGACCCTGATTAGTCTGAACCTAATCCATGTTTCCGGAACGCGTCATTTACCGGAAGCTCGTTGCCCAATCCTATAGACCCAGAAACTCCGAGGACTGCCATGCGCGACGCCAAATACGATATCCTGTTCGAACCTCTCGCGATCGGCCCGCACATCGCGAAAAACCGGTTCTATCAGGTGCCGCATTGCAACGGCGGCGGTTACCGCGATCCTTCGGCGGCCGCGGCCATGCGCGGCATCAAGTCGGAAGGCGGCTGGGGCGTCATCTTCACCGAGCAGACGGAGATGCACCACACCTCGGAAATCACGCCGTTCATCGAGCTGCGCCTGTGGGAGGACAAGGACATTCCCGGCCTTCGCCGCATGTCCGATGCCATGAAGGTGCACGGCGCGCTCGCCGGCATCCAGCTCGCCTATTCCGGCATCAACGGCCCGAATTTCTATACGAAGGAAGTGCCGCTCGCCCCGTCGGCCCTGCCGATCCGCACCTTCACCAACGACCCGGTGCAGGCCCGCGCGCTCGACAAGGCCGAGATCAAGGACCTGCGCCGCTGGTTCGTCAATGCCGCCAAGCGCTCCAAGATCGCCGGCTTCGACCTGATCTGTCTTTACGGCGCTCACGGGTTCGGGATCTTCCAGCACTTCCTGTCGCGCGCCACCAACCAGCGTACCGACGAATATGGCGGGAGCCTCGAAAACCGCTCGCGTTTCGCCCGCGAGGTGATCGCCGATATCCGCGACGCAGTCGGCGACACGACCGCGATCACGCTCCGTGTCAGCCTCGACGAGACGATCGGCGAACTCGGCTTCTCCAATGCCGAAGTGCGCGAATTCGTCGAGATGAACGCCGACCTGCCCGATCTCTGGGACCTCGCGCACGGCGCCTGGGAAGACTGTTCCGGCCCCTCGCGCTTCAAGGAGGAGGGCGCACAGGAACTGCTGGTCAGGGGCATCCGCGAACTCTCCTCGAAGCCCGTCGTCGGCGTCGGCCGCTTCACCTCGCCGGATGTCATGGCGCGCATGATCCGCCAGGGCGTGCTCGATTTCATCGGCTGCGCCCGCCCGTCGATCGCCGATCCCTTCCTGCCGAAGAAGATCGAGGAAGGCCGCATCGAGGACATCCGCGAATGCATCGGCTGCAACATGTGCATCACCGGCGACATGACCATGTCGATCAGCCGCTGCACGCAGAACCCGACCTTCATGGAGGAATGGCGCAAGGGCTGGCACCCGGAACGCATGAACGAGAAGGGCGACAGCCAGACCGTGCTCGTCGTCGGCGCCGGCCCGGCCGGTCTCGAAGCCACCCGTGCGCTTTCGATGCGCGGTTATGACGTGACGCTGGCGGAAGCCACGACCACGCTTGGCGGCCGCGTCGCCCGCGAGCGCTTGCTCCCCGGCCTCTCCGCCTGGGGCCGCGTCGTCGACTACCGCCAGTACCAGATTTCCCAGCGCACCAATGTCGAGACCTATTTCGACAGCCGCCTGACGGCCGACGACGTGCTCGGCTTCGGCTTCGAGCATGTCGCCATCGCCACGGGCTCGCACTGGCGCCGCGACGGTGTGGCCCGCCAGCATGTCGTGCCAATGTCGATCGATCCCGGCATGACCGTATGGACCCCCGATGACGTCATGGGCAAGGTGCACCCGGAAAACCTCGCCGGCAAGACCGTCGTGGTCTATGACGACGACCACTATTACATGGGCGGCGTCATGGCCGAGGTGATGGCCAAGGCCGGCGCCAGGGTCATCCTCGTCACGCCTTCGGCCTATGTCTCCGACTGGACGCGCAACACGCTGGAACAGGGCGCGATCCATGTGCGCCTCGACGATCTCGGCGTCGATATCCGCCTCAACCGCGGCGTCACCGCCATCCGCGCCGGCGAGGTCGAGACGAACTGCACCTATACCGGCCGCAAGACCGCCATCGGCTGCGACGCCGTCGTCATGGTCGCCTCGCGCCTTTCGGATGATGCGCTCTACAACGACCTGATCGCCCGCAAGGACGATTGGGCCGACGCCGGCATCAAGACGGTGAAGATCATCGGCGATGCCGCGGCACCCGCCCCCATCGCCTGGGCGACCTATGCCGGCCATCGCTATGCGCGGGAACTGGACACGCCCGATATCGGCGATGCCCTGCCCTTCCGCCGCGAAGTCACCCAGCTCGAGCCGGCGTGAGGATTACAGCATGACCCAAGCCAAGGCCATCGAAGTCCAGTCCGTCTCCAAGCACTTCGGGGCCTATCAGGCGCTGAAATCGGTCAGCTTCCATATCGGCAGCAACGAGTTCTTCACGATGCTCGGCCCGTCCGGCTGCGGCAAGACCACGCTTCTGCGCATGCTCGCCGGCTTCGAAAGCCCGGATACGGGTTCGATCCTGCTCAATGGCCAAGAGGTCGTCTCGATCCCGCCGCACAAGCGCCGCGTCAACACGGTCTTCCAGAGCTACGCGCTCTTCCCGCATATGACGCTGGAACAGAACGTCGCCTACGGCCTGGAAAATCTCGGCTGGGAGAAGGGCCGCATCAAGGCCCGTGTCGGCGAGATGTTGGAGCGCGTCCACATGTCGGCGATGGCCAGGCGCAAGCCCGCCCAGCTTTCCGGCGGCCAGCGCCAGCGTATCGCGCTTGCCCGCGCGCTCGCCCCCGAACCGGAAGTGCTGCTGCTCGACGAGCCGCTGTCCGCCCTCGACCTGAAGCTGCGCCAGGCGATGCGCGACGAACTGCGTACCCTGCAGCGGGACACCGGCATCACCTTCGTCTTCGTCACGCACGACCAGGAAGAGGCGCTCGACATGTCCGACCGCATCGCCGTGCTCGGCGGTGGCGAGGTGCAGCAGATCGGCACGCCGACGGAAATCTACGAGGAGCCGGTCAACCGCTTCGTCGCCGATTTCGTCGGTGAGACGAATTTTTTGGATATCGAAGTGCTCGAAACGCTTGGGGGGCAGGCGACGATCCGCACACCCTTCGGCCTCGATATCACGGTACCGGCAACCGGCAGCGCCGCGAAGGGGCGCGCGACCCTTTCCGTGCGGCCGGAAAAGATCAATCTCGGCAACCAGGCGCAAGGCATCACCTTCGAGGGTCGCGTCACCAACAAGAACTATATGGGCGGCTACACCCACTACACGCTCGACGTCGCAGGCACGGAGCTGCGCGCCTCGCGCCGCAACGCCTCGCGCGAGGGCGACACGATCCCGCTCGGCGCGACGGTTCCGGTTGGCTTCGTCGCGGGCTCCGCACGGGTGCTGGCGGCATGACGGACAGCGCCCTCCACGCCCCCGCCGGACTGGAGCGCGCGCCGCGCGCCCGGTTCTGGCACGACCTTTCCTTCTGGGGCCTGTTGCCGTCGCGGCTGCTGATGGGCTTCGCGCTGATCCTGCCGATCTTCATCATCGCCGCCGTCTCGGTCGCGACCCGCGGCGCCTATGGCGGCTTCACCTGGGATTTCAACCTCGCCGGCTATAGCCAGATCCTGTTCAACGAAGGCTGGACCGGGGAACTGGAATTCACCCCGCAATATCTGCTGATCATCGGCCGCACCTTCCTTCTGGCCGGCGCCACGACGCTGATCTGCCTCCTCTTCGCCGTGCCCGTCGCCTATTTCATCTCGCGCCAGCCGGCGAGCCGCAAGGCTGTTCTCGTCTATCTCGTCACCCTGCCCTTCTGGGTCTCGATGATTCTGCGCGTCTATGCCTGGATGATCATCCTCGGCAAGGACGGCACCCTGCCCAGCCTGCTCGAACAGCTCGGTTTTCCCGCCGGCATGAGCTTCATGTTCAACGACGGTGCGACGCTGACGGCCATGGTCTATACCGCCATGCCGCTGATGGTGCTGCCGGTCTTCGCCTCCATCGAAAAGCTCGACGGCACGCTGATCGAGGCTTCGCACGATCTCTACGGCGACCGCTGGGTGACGCTGCGCCGGGTCATCCTGCCCTTGACCGCCCCCGGTCTCGTCGCCGGCGCCATCCTCGTCTTCGTACCGGCGCTGGGCGCCGTGCTCGAACCGACGCTGATGGGCGGCGGCAAGCAGATGATGATGGGCTCGCTGATCCAGCTGCAATTCGGCGGCGGCCGCAACTGGCCTTTCGGCGCCGCCATCGCCATGACGCTCATGGCCCTCGTCATGCTCTTCCTGATCGCCACGGCACTGCGCGCCGCGCGCCGGGAGGTCCGGCCATGAGCATCCGTCACGACGTCAAGCGCTATCCCGGCCTCGGCCCCCTCACGATCTTCTTCTTCCTCTATCTCTACGTGCCGCTCGCCGTCATCGTCGTCTATTCCTTCAACGCCAATCGCGTTGCCGGCGTGTGGACGGGCTTTTCGCTTAAATGGTACGGTTCGGCGCTGAACAATGCCGCGCTGATGAGCGCGCTGGAAACCTCGCTGACCATCGCCGCCGTGGCGACCGTCGTCTCCACCCTCATTGCGCTCTCGGCGGCCCTCGCCATCATCAGGGGCAAGAACGTCCGTTTCCGCAAGCTCTCCGAAACGGTGGTCAACCTGCCGCTGCTCCTGCCGGAAATCGTGCTGGCTGTCGCGACCCTCATCCTGTTCTCATTGCTCGACATCCAGAACGGTCTTGTCCGGCTCATCGTCGCCCATTCCGCCTTCTGCACGCCCTTCGCCTTCCTGCCGATCCGCGCACGCCTGCAGGGCATGTCGCTCGACCTGGAAGAGGCGAGCGCCGACCTCTATGCCAACAGCTGGACGACCTTCCGCCGTGTGACGCTGCCGCTGATTTTCCCGGGCGTGTTCTCCGGCGCGATGCTCGCCTTCCTCATTTCGATGGACGATTTCATCACGTCAAACCTGCTCGCCACCGGCGGTTCGACGACGCTGCCTGTCTATATCTTCTCGCTGATCCGCGCCGGCACCTCGCCGGAACTGAACGCCATCGCGACGCTGCTGATCCTCGCCTCGCTCGTCCTCGCCACCGCAGCGCTTCTGGTTGCCGCACGGGGTACACGCGACAATCCCGAACACTAACCTGGCCGAACCATAACCAAAGAGAGGAACATAAAATGAAAAAATACTTTGCAGCCACAGCCCTCGCCCTCTGCTTCGCCACCAGCGCGCAAGCTGCCGGCGAGTTGAACATCTACGCCTGGGCCGAATCCATCTCGCCTGCACTCATCGAAAAGTTCTCCAAGGAGAACGACGTGAAGGTGAATGTCGACAGCTTCACCTCCAACGAGGACCTGCTGACCAAGCTGCAAGCCGGCTCCTCCGGCTACGATATCGCCACCCCCTCGCAGCACTTCCTGCGCGTGATGATCGACCAGGGCATCATCGAGAATTTCGGGGCCAGCAAGCTGAAGGCCTATGAGAATATCGAGGAGAAGTGGCGTAACCAGTGGTGGGACGAGACGCAGGATTATTCCATCCCGCTCGCCTATGGCACCGCCGGCTTCGTGGTGAATACCGACCAGTACAAGGGTGCGACTGACAGCTTCAAATACTTCTTCGAGCCGGAAGGCGAGCTGAAGGGCAAGATCGCGCTGCTCTCCTATCCCGACGAAGTGATCGGCGCTGCCCAACTCTATCTCGGCGTGCCCTTCTGCTCGGAAGACCAGGCGGAAATGAAGAAGGTGCTCGATCTGCTGATGGCCCAGAAGCCGTCGGTTGCCGTCTATTCCTCCGACAATATCGCAAGCCGCCTCGCCTCCGGCGAAGTCTCCGCGCATTTCTGGTGGGACGGTGACTCGCTGCGCGCCCGCAAGACCGGCTCGCCGGTTAAGCTCGCCATGACCAAGGAAGGCCTCGTCGGCTGGATGGACAGCTACGTCATCCCGAAGGGCGCACCGAACCACGACAATGCGGTGAAGTTCATCGAGTTCATGTCGACGCTGGAAAACGCCACGGAGCAGATGAACTTCTATTCGCACTCCTCGCCGATGAAGGTCATCGAGGACAAGGTGGAGAACACGAAGGAGACGGCACCGGAGCTCTATCCCGACGTGCCGATCACCTTCTCGCGCACCTGCTCGGCCGCCGCGCAGGATCTCGTGACCCGCGTCTGGACGCAGCTCCTCCAGTAATCCCGCCCCTGCGCCGCGGGAAACCGCGGCGCCAACCATCGCCATCAAGGAGACCAACATGCCCGTGCACACCCGTATCCGCCCCTTCAACACGAAGGAAACCTATCCCGAGCAAAAGCTGAATAACGACCTCTGCCAGGCGGTGGTGGCGCGGGGGGCTACGGTGTTCGTGCGCGGGCAGATCGCGCAGGACCTCGACACGCGCGAAAGCCTGCATATCGGCGATGCCGGCGCACAGGCCCGCAAGGCTATGGAAAACATCAAGATGCTGCTGGAGGAGGCCGGCTCCGACCTCAGCCATATCTGCCGCGTCGTCGTCTATCTCATCGACATCCGCTACCGCGAGGCCGTCTATACCGAAATGGGCAAGTATCTCCAGGGCGTCTTCCCGGTCTCGACCGGTCTTGTCGTCTCCGCGCTTGCCCGCCCGGAATGGCTGGTGGAGATCGAGGCGACCGCTGTCATCCCCGACGAAGCCTGAGGAGAGCGGCATGACCTTCTCGATCTCCGGACGCTGCGAGAGGACCGGCATGTTCGGCATCGCCGTCTCCTCGTCCTCGCCGAGTGTCGCGGCGCGTTGCGCCCATGTGCGCGCCGGCGTCGGTGCGGTCTCGACCCAGAATGTTACCGATCCACGTCTTGGCCCGAAAGGGCTGGACCTGATGGCAACAGGCCTTTCCGCCGAGGCGGCGTTGGCCCGTCTCGTCGCCGAGGCCCCGAATATCGAATACCGCCAGCTGGCGCTCGTCGATGCGGCAGGTGGGACGGCAAGCTATTCCGGCGCAAAGACCCTCGGCACCCACGCGACGGCGCGCGGCAACAATGTCGTTGCGGCCGGCAACATGCTAACGACGACAGACATCCCGCAAAAGATGGTGGATACCTTCGAGGCCGCGAAAGACCAGCATCTCGGCGACCGGCTGATATCAGCCATGCGCGCGGCGATCGCGGCGGGCGGCGAGGAAGGCCCTGTCCATTCCATGGGCCTTGTCATGGTCGACAAGGTCTCGTGGAATGTCGCGGACCTGCGCGTCGACTGGACCGAGGGCGACCCTATCGAGGAATGCGCAGCACTCTGGGAGCGCTGGCGCGGCGAGATGGACGCCTATGTCACCCGCGCGCTCAACCCTTCGGGCGCGCCGAGCTACGGCGTGCCGGGCGATCTCTGATCGATGGAGGGGCGATCCTGCCCCTCGCCATTTTACGACGGATGGGCGCATGATCCCCTCGACCCCGGAAATCCTCGCCCGCCTCGTCGCCGAGCCGACGCTCTCGCGGACCTCCAATCTCGCGCTGCTCGACTATGTAGAAGGCCTGTTGCGTGCCGCTGGTGCGCGCATCGAGCGCTTTGTCCATCCCGACGGCAGCAGGGCCAATCTCTTCGCGACCATCGGTCCGGATGGGCCCGACGGCGTCGTGCTCTCAGGCCATACCGATGTCGTGCCGGTCGAGGGGCAGGCCTGGACGGGCGATCCCTTCACGCTGATCGAGCGGGACGGCCGCTACTACGGTCGCGGCACGGCGGATATGAAGGGCTTCGTCGCCTCGGCGCTCCGCGCCATGTTGCTCGCCGCCGAGCGTCCGCTGAAGCGCCCGCTGCATCTTGCGCTCTCCTATGATGAGGAGATCGGCTGCATCGGCGTGCGCGGCATGATCGAGGCGCTCGCGGCGCGATCCGACCGGCCGGCGCTCTGCATCGTCGGCGAGCCGACGGGCATGAAGATCGCGACGGGCCACAAGGGCAAGCTCGCCTTGCGCGCCTGCTGCCACGGGCAGGAAGGCCATTCGGCGCTCGCGCCGAATGCGCTGAACGCGCTCCATCTCGGCGCCGCCTTCATCAAGGCGCTTCAGGCACGGCAGGAGGCGCTGGCCAACCATGGCGCACGCGACGACGCTTACGACATTCCTTATTCCACCATCCATGCCGGCATGATCCAGGGCGGCACCGCCCTCAACATCGTACCGAACCGCTGCGAAATCGATTTCGAGATCCGCAACATCGCCGAGGACGACCCTAACGCCATCCTCGCCGGTATCGCGGCCGATGCAGAGACCATTGCAAAACCCCATCGCAACCGCTTTCCCATGGCCTGCATCGAGATCGCGTCCGTCTCGGGCTATCCCGGTCTCAATACCCGCGCGGATGCACCGGTCGTGACACTCCTCAAAAGGATTCTCGGCGACGACGGCACGCTCAAGGTCGCCTTCGGTACGGAAGGCGGGCTCTTCGATCAGGAATTGGGCATGTCCACCGCCATCTGCGGCCCCGGTTTCATGGACCAGGGGCACAAGCCGGACGAATTCGTCAGCGCGGAGCAGCTTGCGCGCTGCGATACGATGCTCGCCCGCCTCGTCGATGAACTGGAAGCCTAAGCGGTAACTGCCTCTCGGTAGTGCGTCGGATCGGGGATCGGCACGGCGGCCATCAGGTTGCGGGTGTAGTCGTCGGCCGGGTTCTCGAATACCTGCCGGCGCGTGTCCATCTCGACGATGCGACCGCCGCGCATGACCGCCACATGATGTGACATCTTCTCTATGACGGCCATGTCGTGGGAGATGAAGAGATAGGCAAGGCCCATCTGCTCCTGCAATTCCAGCATCAGGTCGAGTACGCGGGCACGCACGGAGACATCCAGCGCGGCCACGCTTTCGTCGGCGACGATCAGCTTCGGCTCCAGCGCCAAGGCGCGGGCGATACAGATGCGCTGCCGCTGGCCGCCGGAAAACTCGTGCGGATAGCGGCTGACCGCATCCCTGGGCATGCCGACGCGGGTCAGCAGCGCCGCTACCCGGTCCTGCCGTTCCGAGGCATTGCCGACATCGTGGATGACCAGCGGCTCGGCAATCGCCGCGCCCACCGTCATGCGCGGATCGAGCGAGGCGTAGGGGTCCTGGAAGATCATCTGGGCGATACGGCGCACGGGGCGCATCGCCGCCGGTTTCAGACCGGCCGTTTCCCGCCCGTCGATCTCGACGCTGCCTTCGAAGGGAATGAGGTTCAGCACCGCTTTGCCGGTAGTCGACTTGCCCGAGCCGCTTTCGCCGACGAGGCCGAGCGTTTCGCCCGCCTTTATGGAGAAGGAAATGCCGCTGACCGTCGCCGGCGCGATCTGTGACCGGTTGAACCAGCCTTTGCGTGCACCATAGGTAACGCTGAGATTCTTGACGACGAGCACCGACTTTTCGGCGGCGGGTGACGTGGCCTGCGTCAGGCGCGGCGGCGCGTCCGTACCCGCATGGGCGCCAAGCCGTGGTACGGCGGCCAGAAGCTGGCGCGTATAAGGCTCTGTCGGGCGGGCAAAAATATCGAGCGCATCGCCCTGCTCAACGATCTTGCCCTGCTGCATGATCGCCACCCGGTCGGCCATCTCCGCGACCACGCCCATATCATGGGTGATCATCAGGATGGAGGTGGAAAACTCGCGCCGCAGCTCCCGCATGAGCGTCAGGATCTGTGCCTGCACCGTGACATCGAGCGCCGTCGTCGGCTCGTCGGCGATCAACACCTTGGGGCGGCAGGAGAGCGCCATGGCGATCATCACGCGCTGGCGCATGCCACCCGACAATTCATGCGGAAATTGTTTCAGCCGGCGCGCCGCTTCGGTCATGTGCACGGCGTCGAGCATGGAGCGCGCGATCGTCTCCGCGCCGTCGGAAATATCCTCCCGGTGCTCGCGGATCGCCTCCACCATTTGGTCGCCGATGGTCATGACCGGGTTCAGCGAGGTCATCGGCTCCTGAAAGATCATCGCGATCTCGCCGCCGCGGATTTTCCGCAGCGCCCGATGCGGGATGCCGAGGATATTGCGATCCTCCAGCCGGATTTCACCCGAGGAGACCTTCAGCGACGCCTTCGGCAGCAGCCCCATGATGGCAAGCGAGGTCACGGATTTGCCCGACCCTGATTCCCCCGCAAGACAGAGCGTCTCGCCGGCGGCGAGATCGAAGCTCACCCCGTCGAGGATGCGTTTCAGCCCTTCGGGCGTACGCGCATCGACGGAGAGGTTGCGGACGGACAGAACCGGGGCGGCATTGCTGGAGTTCACGCGAAGACGATCCTCGGGAAGTAGAAGGAGACGACCCAGTTCGGCATGTCGACGATCTCGCTGATCCGGAGATCGCCGCAGACCGAGCAGAGCATATAGGCATCGACGGGGCTGTAGCCGTGTTCGGCGACGAGCAGGTCGATCATGCGCATCACCGCCTCGCGCGCACCCGTCATCAGGTCCGGGCCGATGCCGGTCGTCACCTCGTAGCCGGCGCCGTCAAGATGGCGCGTCACCGGCTCGGTCGTGGTGAAGCGCGGCGTCTGCAGATTGGCGCCCTTCACGAGGTCGAGGGTCAGCTCGACATTCATCTGGCTTTCGATCGCCGTGCCGCAGACCTCACCGTCACCCTGCGCGGCATGGGTATCGCCGACGGAAAACAGCGCGCCTTCCACCTCGACCGGCAGATAGAGTGTGACGCCGGCCGTCAGGTCGCGGATGTCCATATTGCCGCCGACGCGGCGCGGCGGGACGACGGAATGCAGGCCGGCTTCGGCCGGAGCCACACCGATTGTGCCGGTAAACGGCTTCAGCGGCACCCGGCCGCCGGGGCCGAAGGCCGAGGGCGCCATGGAGGCCGTGTCATAGGACCAGATATGCAGCGCCGGGTCCTTGAACTGGTCGGCGAGCAGGCCGAAGCCCGGAATATTGGCCGTCCAGCCGTGGCCGGAGGGATGGAACTTGCGGATCGTCACCTTCAGGGCGTCGCCGGGCTCCGCACCCTCGACATAAACAGGGCCGGAAACCGGGTTCACCTTGCCGAAATCGAGCGCCGCCAGCGTTTCCAGCGTCGCATCCCTGCCGAGCTGGCCGCCGGAGGAATCGAGGCATTCGAAGAGGATGGTCTCGCCGGGCTTGGCCGTCAGTGCCGGCGGAAAATCGCGGTTCCAGCCGAAATTATGCTGCGCGCGGTGGATGGTATAGGTGCAGGCGACGCACATGAAAGCCTCCCGTCATAGTGTTCTTGGAAAGCCCTCCCCACCGAGGCGGGGAGAGCGACATCAAAAGCTTAGGGCTTCACGAAGATCGCGTCGTAATTGATGACGCGCGTCGGATCGATGTAGATGTTGTCAGGCCCGCCCATGCGCAGCGACTTCGCCACGACACGGCGCTCGTTGATGACCGGGACCCAGGGCGCATCCGCCATGACATCCGTGAAGATCTTGCCCCAAGCCGCCTGGCGCTCCGCGGCCTTGGCCGGATCGGACATGGCATCGGCTTCGCCGGCGCGCTTGTCGATCGTCTCGTTGCAATACCACGGCCAGTTCCAGCCACCCGAGACCGCGCCCGAGCAACCGAGGATCGGGCCGTAGAAGTTGGACGGATCCGGGAAGTCGGCGATCCAGCCCATGCCGCCGGACCAGATCATCGGCGCTTCGCCTTCCGTGCCGCCGGCGGCGATCACGTTGCCCTGCGCCAGCGCGCGGACCTCGGCCTTGATGCCGATGGCAGCGAGATCCTGCTGGATCGCCTGGGCGATGCGCGGCTGCGGATCGGTGTTGGTGGAATAGAGCACCGTCTCGAAACCATCCGGATGGCCGGCCTCAGCGAGCAAGGCCTTGGCCTTCTCCACATCATAGGCATAGCCGGTGAAGGCCTTGTCGTAACCCGGCATCAGCGGCGGCAGGATCTGGTTTGCGGCGGTGGCGCGGCCGTTCAGGATGCGCGTGATACGCTCCTTGTTGATCGCCATGTTGACGGCCTGGCGCACCTTCACGTCGTCAAAGGGTTTTACCTTGGTGTTGAGCGTGATGTAGCCGGTGTGCAGCTGCTCGCCGTCGACGATCATCGCCGCACCCTCGGGCGAGTTCTTGATCTCCAGGAACTTTGCCGGCGGAATGCCGTCACCGGCAATATCGACCTCGCCCTTCTGCAGGCGCAGCAGCGCAACCAGCGGCTCCTGGCCGACCTCAACCGTCACCTTGTCGACATGCGGCACATCCTTGACGAAGTAATCGGGGTTGCGTTCGAAGACGAGCTTCTGGCCGATCGTCCAGTCCTTGAGGACAAGCGAGCCGGAGCCGACCGGCTTCTTGCCGAAATCACCCGCTGCGGCTTCGACAGCCTCCTTCGGCACGACCGAGGCGAAGTTGATCGCCATGACATGCAGGAAGGTCGCATCGGGGCGCGAAAGATGGAAGACGACAGTCTGGTCGTCGGGCGTCTCGATGCCGGAGAGCAGTTCCGACTTGCCGCCCGTCAGGTCGTCAAAGCCCTTGATGGCACCGAAGAAACCGGCACCGGGGCCCTGCGTCTTCGGGTTGACGGCACGTTCGATGGAATATTTCACGTCGCCGGCGACAATCTCGCGGCCGTTGGTGAACTTCACGCCCTTGCGCAGCTTGAACGTATAGGTGAGGCCATCGGGCGCGACCTCGAAACTTTCGGCGAGCGACGGTACGAGATTGGCGGTGCCCGGCTCGTAATCCATCAGGCGCGAGAACAGGCTCTTGATCATCGACCAGTTGACCCAGTCGTAACCGATATGCGGGTCGAGCGTGGTGATGTCGTCCTTGTAGGTCACGACGATCTCGCCACCCTGGGCGGGCGTTTCGGCATGGGCCAGCAGCGGAGACAAGGCGAGCACGGCCGCCGTCGTAGTGGTCAAAATCCAGCGATTGAACATTTTAAAGTTCCCCTTTTGGTTTCAATGCGAACGGATGCGTGGATCGATCATTGGCGCGATCAAATCGGCGACGAGATTGCCGACGATGATGGCGAAGGCGGAGGTGAGCGTGACGCCCATGATGATGGGAATGTCGACCTGCTGGATCGCCTGCCAGGCGAGCTGGCCGATGCCCGGCCAGCCATATACCGCCTCGACCACCACGACGCCGCCCATGAACTGGCCGATATCGATGCCGATCATCGCGACGATGGGCAGGATGGCATTGGGCAGCGCATGGCGCAGCACGACGCGGCGGCCGGAAAGACCCTTGGCGCGGGCGGTGCGGATGAAATCCTGGTTCAGCACATCGATCATCGCCGAGCGCGCCATGCGTGCATACCAGCCGGCGCCGAGAATGCCGAGCGTCATGGCCGGCAGCACGACATGGGCGGCCGTGCCGTAGCCGCTCATCGGGAACCAGCCGAGCGTGGCGGCAAAGACGTAGAGCAGCAGCAGCGCGACGACGAATTGCGGGGCGGAGACGCCGACGAAGGCGGAAGCCATGACGATACGGTCGATGGCGCCGCCGCGGTTCAGCGCCGCGACGATGCCGAAGGTGAGGCCGAGCAGCACCTCGACGAAGATGCCGGCCGCCATCAGCGTCAGCGTCGCCGGCAGGCGGGCGGCGATCAGCGTCGCCACCTCCGTCTTCTGGGCATAGGAGCGGCCGAGATCGCCCTGAACGAGATTGCCGAGATAGTGCAGGAACTGGCTGAGAAGCGGCTGGTCGAGGCCGAGTTCGCGGCGGATGTTCTCCACCGTCTGGGCCGTCGCGCTGCGGCCGGCGAGCATGCGCGCAGGGTCCGCCGGCAGTGCATAGAGCAGCACGAAGGTGATGGCGGCCACGCCGAGCAGGATCAGGCAGGATTGCACGAGACGTTTTGCAAGCAGCGTCGCCATCAGCCGCGCCCCCGCTGCGTCGGGTCGAGGATGTCGCGCAACGCGTCCCCCACCAGATTGAAGGCGAGCGCCGTCAAAAGGATCACCGCGCCGGGGAAAAAGACGAGCCAGGGAGCGGCCTGGAAATAGCTCTGGCTCTCGAAAATGATGTTGCCCCAGGAGGGCTGCGGCGGCTGCACGCCTATGCCGAGGAAGGAAAGCGTGGCCTCGAGCAGCACCGTCGTCGCGATGCCGAGCGTGCCCCAGACGATGGCCGTCGGCACGAGATGCGGCAGGACATGCAGCAGCACGATGCGGGCATTGCCCGCACCGAGCGCCCGTTCGGCCATGATGAAATCGCGCTCCACCAGCCCGCGCGTCTCCGTATAGACGATGCGCGCCACCTGCACCCAGTTGACCAGCGCGATCACCATGGCAACGATCCAGAGGCTGGGCTTCAGGATGGCGGCGAGCACAATGGCGAGCAGCAAGGCCGGAAAGGCCATCATCAGGTCGGTGAAGCGCATCAGGAGGCCGCCGACCCAGCCGCGCATGTAACCGGCAGTCACGCCGACGAAGAGGCCGATGGCAACCGCGATGCCGTTGGCGACAAGGCCGATGATCAGCGAGGTGCGCGCGCCATAGAGCAGGCGCGAGAGCAGATCGCGGCCGAGCGTATCCGTGCCGAGCGCGAACTGATCGCCGGGCGGCATCGGCGCACCCTCCAGCGTCAGGCCATCGAACATCTGGTTGTCGGGCTCATAGGGTGCAAGCCACGGTGCGGCGATGGCCGCAGAGACCACGGCGAGAACGATGACGAGACCGAAAACCGCGGCGGGCTGGCGGCACAATTCCTTCAGGACCCGCATCAACCGACCTCGCGCAAGGTTTCGGAACCGCCGAGGAAGAAGGCGGCAAGCTGTTCAATGGGCATGCGGCGGCGCATCGCGCAGTCGCGCAGGATGGCATAGGCCTTCTCGTCATCAATGTGCCGCTCGGCCTTGAGACGGACGATGGCGGCGAAGACGATGGGCCTGAGCTTCAACCGCTCTTCGAGATGGTCGATGCGGCGGCGGGCTTCAACCCGCTCGGCATGGATGGAGACGGCAAGCACCAGCGCCGGATAGACGGCGGAGGCTGCGACCGGCTTCGAGATGATCGCGCCGGCACCGTGCCGCAGCGCAAAGGAGATGCGGCCCGGCGCTTCCGACCCGAGCAGCGCCACCACCGGGCAGGCCGGCGCAGCATCGGAAAAGAGCAGAAGCTCGTCCCAGCCGCGATCGGCATCGATCAGCACCAGATCCGGCAGGTCGGCCGCCGCAAGCGGTGTCCACTGGATAGACACGGCTATGCCAAGCAGGCCGAGCTGGCGGCACAGGCGATCCGTGTTGCCATCCGCCTCGCTGAGGATGACGGCACGCCAGCCGGTGAAATTCGGGGTCCTCGTCGTCATGACACAACCCTCAGGCGCGGCGCCGGCTTGGTGGGCGCTCCCGTCAGATAGGGATCGGCGGCGAGTGCCGGGGCGGAGGCGATGACATCGAAACCGCGCCGGTCGTTGATGCGGCCGAGCAGGAAGGGCAGCGCGGCATGATTGGTCGCCGTATCCACCCGCATAGCGCCGAAAAGCGACGGCCAGTCGCGGGCGAGAACTTCTGCGCGCACGCGCTCTGGCGCGTCGGAACCGGCGGCCTCGATGGCGGCGATGCACAGGCTGACGGCCGTGTAGGCACTGGCGAAAAGGCTGGAGACGACACGCTCGCCGCCACTCCAGGCAGTCAGCCGCGCCTTGAAGGCCTTGTTGTCGGGCGTGTCGAGCGTATCGAAATAGGAGGCGGCGCAGAGCTGGCCGAGGGCGGCACCGTCCCTGATGTCGCCGAGTTCGCATTCCTGCAGGTCGCAGCTGGCGACCGGGCAGTTTTCCGGCAGGAAGGCCGGGTCGCGCTCACCCAGTTCGCGCATGGCAGCAAGGAAGGCGTAGCTCGACGGCCCCACGAGATTGTTCAGCACGAAACTCGGCCGCTTCTCGGCGATATCGGCGACGATGCGTTCGACGGCGGTTTCCTCAAGCGGCAGATAACGCTCGCCGAGCACCGTGCCGCCGGCATTGTGGATCAGTTCACGCGCCAGCCGGTTCATTTCCCAGCCCCAGACGTAGTTCGCACCGACGAGATAGGGCCGCGCGCCGTGGCGGGGCAGCAGATAGTCGAACAGCGGGATCAGGTGCTGGTTGGGGCAGCCGCCGATATAGATGACGTTCTCGTTCGCCTCGAAACCCTCATAGGGACACATGTACCAGAGCAGGCCATCATGTTTCTCGACGAGCGGAATGACTTCTTTCCGCGCCGACGACGTGATGGTGCCGACAATGTGTCGGCAGCCATGGTCTCGGATCAAGCTGCGCGCGCCCTCCAGATAGGCCGAGAGATCGGCACGCGGATCGAAGAAGACCGGCTCGATCTCGGACCCGCCGCGGGCGCGATAATCGTGAAAGGCGAATTCCGCGCCGGCATGCGCATCCCGCCCCATCGCCCCATAGGGTCCGGAGGTCGAATAGAGGATGCCGATCTTCACGCTTTCCTGCATCAGCCACCAAAACGAAAAGCCCACAGCGGGAAGCCCCGGAAACCGGGCCGCTGTGGGCGCTATTGCCCTTCGACAAACGAAGTCATGTGAGAATAACGGGAGAACCGATCCCGCTTATTGCAGAGGATTGAAATACGCTCGTTCGACCTTTGTCAAGGACCTCGGCCGGCAGGCCTCAGGCACCAAAGGATTTCAGGATCGGGCATGGCCCGGTCTTGCCGATGGCACATTCGGACACCAGCTTCTGCAGCGAGACCCGCGCATGCTGCAGCGCCTCCATGCGTGCATCGAGCTCGGCAAGGCGTCTGGACGCCATCTCGCGCGCCGCCGCGCGGTCCTCGCCGGAATCGAGAGCCAGAAGCTGGCGGATCTCCTCCAGCGTGAAACCGGCCGCCTGCGCATGGCGGATGAAGCGCAGCCGGCTGACGTCGCTTTCGCCGTAGTGGCGGATGCCGCCGACGCGCTTCGGCGTCGGAAGCAGGCCTCGACGCTGGTAGAAACGCACCGTCTCGACGCCGACATCGGCCGCCGCTGCAAATTTTCCGATCGTCAGGTCTTTTGGCTGTTGACTCCGTACCATGATACGGAACCTATAGTCCTGCCAACGATTTCACAATACAGGAGATGTGAGATGTTGGACAAAACCCAGGATGCCAAGAAGGCCGTTCTCTACCGCATGGTGATGGAGAGCCACACCTGCCCCTATGGCCTCAAGGCGAAGGATCTGCTCAAGCGCTCGGGCTATGTGGTGGAGGACCGCCACCTGACGACCCGTGAGGCGACCGACGCGTTCAAGGCAGAACATGGCGTCGCCACCACGCCGCAGGTCTTCATCGGCGGTGTCAGGGTCGGGGGCTATGACGACCTGCGCCGCTATCTCGGCAAACCCGTCGCCGATCCGAAGGCCACCACCTACCGGCCGGTCATCGTGCTCTTCGCCCTGACGGCGCTGACTGCGATGGCGGCAAGCTATGCCGTCAGCGGCTCGCCCTTCACGCTGCGCGCCGCCGAGTGGTTCATCGCCTTCTCGATGGTGGTGCTGGCGCTGCTCAAGCTGCAGAACGTGGAAAGCTTCGCCACCATGTTCCTCAACTACGACCTGCTCGCCAAGCGCTGGGTGCCCTACAGCTACATCTACCCCTATGCGGAAGGCTTGGCCGGCTTGCTGATGGTGGCGGGCGCGCTGAACTGGCTGTCCGTCCCCGTCGCCCTCTTCATCGGTACGATCGGCGCCGCCTCGGTGTTCAAGGCTGTCTATCTCGACAGACGCGAGCTGAAATGCGCCTGTGTCGGCGGCGCAAGCAACGTCCCGCTCGGCTTCATCTCGCTGACGGAGAACCTGATGATGATCGCCATGGCGCTCTGGATGGCGGCGGCCTCGCTGGGCTATATCGGCACCCACGCCATGTAAAACAGATCGGCGGCGCCCCAAGCGGCGCCGCTTTTCCATTCTTGACCCTTTCTTCATGCTCCTCACGTAAGGGAAACTGACGGCAATTCTTCGCCGGGAGCCGGAATGGGGCAGGTTCTGAGTGGGTCGCGATGTCGAGCGTACGTTCATTTGAGGCAAGGGATGTGGATGCGGTCGCCGACCTCTTCCAGCGATTGCTGCGCAAGAGCGGCCAGCCGGCGAACGACGACCTGAAGGCCTATATCCACACCCTCTTCCTTGACGGCGCCAACCGCGAAGCCGGGCTTTTCTCGCGCGTGCATGTGCGTGCAGACGACACCGTATCGGGCTTCCTCGGCGTGCTGCCTGTCGAGATGCATTTCGACGGACGCCGCCTGCTGGCCGCCAATTGCGGCACCTTCGCCTGCGACGACCGCGACAGCGACCCCTTTGCCGGCGCGCGCCTCTTGCGCGACGTGCTGTCGGGCCCGCAGGACCTTTCCTTCAGCGAAACGTCGAACGATGTCTCCACCGACATGTGGCGGACGATGCGGGCAGGCGTGCTGGCGCCTTACAGCCTGGAATGGCTGCGCATCCTCAGACCCGCCGCCTTCGCGCTGGAAGCAGCGTCGGCGAAAGTTTCGGCTGCGCGCCTGCTGTCGCCCGTCGCCAAACTTGGCGACGCCGTCCTGCGCCGGCGCGGCGGCAAGCAGAGCTGGTCGCACTATACGCCGTTTGCCGGCAAGGCCGACGCCCTCGAGGCGAAACCTGCCGACAACGCCGAGTTCGCCGCCCTCTGCGTTGATCTCGTCGCACGGTTTCCCCTGCGCCCTGCCTGGGACCGGCCGACGCTCGAGGGGATGCTGAAACACGCCGAACGCAAGGCACTGCATGGCGAGCGCATCCAGCACATCGTGCGCACCCGCTCCGGCAAGCCGGTCGGCCTCTATCTCTATTACGGCAATCCCGGCGGCATCGGCCGCGTCGTGCAGATCATGGCGGCGCCGGGGCACGAAGCGATCGTCATCGACTGCCTTGTTCGCAATGCCTATGACCGCGGCCTCGTCGCGGTCAGGGGCCGCACGCAGCCTGAGCTGTTGCAGGCGATGATCGGCAAGAAATGCGCCTTCCTGCACACGTCCTCGACCGTCGTGCACGCCCGCGACCCCGCCATTCTCGCAGCGCTGACGCATGGCCAGCCCTTCCTCAACGGCCTTGCCGGCGAGGGCTGGACGCGCCTCATCGGCGATCGTTTCGGGTAGGCCGGCCATGTGCGGGATCGCTGGATATCACGGAGGGAATTTTTCACCGGAACGGGCCGCGGACCTGCTCGGCCGCATGGTCGCAGCCCTGCGCCATCGCGGGCCGGATGCCGAGGGCATGCTTATCAGCGGCGATACCGGCCTGGCCCACACCCGCCTTTCCATCGTCGGCCTTGCCGACGGCGCCCAGCCGATGGCAACGGAGGACACGTCACTCGCCGTTTCCTTCAACGGCGAGATCTTCAACTATGTGGAACTGCGTGCAGACCTTGCGGCGCGCGGACACCGCTTCCGCACGACCTCCGATACCGAAGTGCTGCTCAAGGCCTACGAGGCGAGAGGCATCGACTGCCTGCAGGATTTCAACGGCGACTTCGCCTTTGCCCTGCACGATGCGCGCAACCGCACGCTGCTTCTGGCACGCGATCGCATGGGTGTCCGCCCCCTCTTCTATGCCGAACACGAGGGCGCACTGTTCTTCGCCTCGGAGATCAAGGCGCTGCTCGCGCTTCCCGGCATGACGGCGCAGATCGATCCGCTCGCGCTCGACCAGGTCTTCACGCTCTGGTGCCCCATCCCGCCCCGCACCGCCTACCGGGGCATCCACGAACTTCCGCCCGGCCACCTGATGCTCGTGAAAGACGGCGCGCGGACGATCCGGCCGTGGTGGCAGCTCTCCTTCCCCGATCGCGCCGACATGCCGCCGGCCGGCCGAAAAGGCGAGCAGGTCGAAGAACTGCGGGCGCTTCTCTCCGACGCCACCCGTATCCGCCTGCGCGCCGACGTGCCGGTCGGCGCCTATCTCTCCGGCGGACTCGATTCATCGCTGATCTCGGCGCTTGCCACGCGAACGGTCACCCATGGCCTGCGGACCTTCTCCCTGACCTTTCGCAGCGGGGAACATGATGAAAGCGACTGGCAGCGGCAGATGGCCGCGACGCTCGATGTCGCGGCCGACAGCGTGGAATGCACGACGGCGGCGATTGCGGCCGACCTGCCCGCGGCGATGCGGCATATCGAGTGCCCGATCCTGCGCACGGCACCCGTGCCGCTCCATATGCTCGCGGCCCGCGTGCGCGAGCGCGGCATGAAGGTCGTCCTCACCGGCGAGGGCGCGGACGAGATCTTTGCCGGCTACGATCTTTTCCGCGAGGCGCGCGTCCGGCGCTTCTGCGGCGGCCAGCCCGCCTCCACCCGCCGCCCCCGCCTCTTCCAGCGGCTTTATCCGTACCTGCCCGGCCTGCACCAGCAGACGCCGGAATATCTCGCGCGCTTCTTCGCCTTCGGCGCCGAGGCGCTCGACGATCCGCTCTATTCCCACCGCCCGCGCTTCCGCTCGACGGCCGCCGCCAAACTGTTCTTCTCCGCCGACCTGAAGGACACGCTCGGCGACTATGACGCCGCCGCCGACCTCGCCGCCCAGCTGCCGCGCGATTTCGCCCGGTGGCACCCGCTGCATCAGGCGCAATATCTCGAAACGGCTTTCCTGTTGCCCGGCTATATCCTTTCCAGCCAGGGGGACCGGGTAATGATGGCAAATGGCGTGGAGGGGCGCTTTCCCTTCCTCGACCATCGCGTCGTCGCCTTCGCCGCAAGGCTTCCGCCCGAGGCGAAGCTGCAGGGCCTGCGTGAAAAACACATTCTCAAGGAAGCCGCGCGCGGCCTCGTGCCCGAAGCGATCATCAACCGCCCGAAGCAGCCGTACCGCGCGCCCGACAGCGAAAGTTTCGCCGCGCCCGGCACGCCGGCCTATCTCGACGATGTGCTTTCGCCGGCCCGGCTTGCCGAAAGCGGCCTCTTCAATGGCCCGGCGGTCGGCAAGCTGAAGGACAAGGTCCTCAAGGGCCAGGCGAGCGGTTTTCGCGACAACGCCGCCTTCATCGGCATTCTTTCGACACAGCTTCTCGGCGCTGCCGCGCCATCGACACCTCGCGCATAAAGGATCGGGATCCCAGACATGTCCGACGAAAGCAGAACCGCCATCCGCGCCTTCATCGTGGAGAACTTCCTCTTCGGCGACGACAGCCAGCCGCTTGCAAACGACCTCTCGCTGATCGACAACGACCTCATCGATTCCACCGGCATCCTCGAACTGGTCGGCTTCCTGGAGGAACGCTTCGCCATCTCCATTGCTGACGCGGATATCGTGCCGGCCAATCTGGATACGATCGACCGGATTGCTGGCTTCATCGCCCGCAAACAGACTGCCTGACGGCATCGGCGATGCGGATCGAGCACTATCTCCAGGCCAGCGTGGAACGCGACGGCGCCAGGACGGCGATCGTCTCCGGCGAGACGCGCCTGAGCTACGACCAGCTGCTCGACCTGTCCAGACGTCTTGCGACGACGCTCCGCGACCACGGCGCCGGTCGCGGCGAACGCGTGCTCATTTTTCTCGACAACGGCTGGCGCACCGCCGTCGCCGTGCTGGCGACATGGATGGCGGGCGCTGCGATCTGCCCGGTCAATCCCGCGACGAAGGCCGAACGGCTGGCCGCCATCGCACGCGATTGCGAGCCCGTCGCCCTCATCCTCGAAAGCCGCCTGCAACACCTTGTCGAAGAAATCCCCTCTCTCGCCGCCCGCCCCCGGCTCGTTGCAGGCGAGGCCGGCAGCTTCGACGCCGCGCTTTCAGCAATGCCTCTGATCCCGGCCGAAAACCGTCCCGACACCGACCTCGCCGCACTTATCTACACCTCCGGCTCGACGGGGGAGCCCAAGGGCGTGATGCATAGCCACGCCACACTCGACGCCGCGGCCCGGTCGATAGCCCGCTATCTCGAAAATACCGCCGACGACGTCCTGCTGGTTGTCTTGCCGCTGTCCTTCGGCTACGGGCTCAACCAGCTCGTGACCGCGATACTGTCAGGCGCGACGCTCGTCATCGAAAAGTCCTTCGCCTTTCCGCAGGCCGTCTTCGAGACGATCCGCACGGAGCGGGTAACGGGGTTTCCGCTCGTCCCGGCCATGGCCGCGATGATGATGCAGGCGCGCGACCTCGATGCGTCGTTCTTTTCGAGCCTGCGCTACATTACCAGCGCCGCAGCGCCACTGCCGCTCGCCCATCTCGACTGGCTGCGCAGCTTCCTGCCCCATGTGCGGATCTATTGCATGTACGGCCAGACCGAATGCACCCGCGCCACCTGGCTTCCACCGGAAACGATCGACGCGAAGCGAGGGTCGGTCGGCATCGCCATACCGGGCACCACCGCCGCGGTGGTGGACGAGGCGGGTGAGGCGGTTTCGCCCGGCATTGTCGGCGAACTCGTCATCGGCGGGCCTCATGTCATGCGCGGCTATTGGCGCAAAGCGGACGCTACCAGCCGAGCGCTGCGGCCGGCGCCCCACACCGGAACGCTTCGCCTGCATACCGGCGATCTCTTCACGGCCGATGCCGACGGTTACCTCACCTTTGTCGCCCGCATGGACGACATCATCAAATCGCGCGGCGAGAAGGTCGCACCGCAGGCGGTGGAAGAGGTGCTGTGCCGCATGCCCGGTATTGCCGAGGCGCTGGTCGTCGGCGTGCCGCACGATGTGCTTGGCGAGGCTGTCAAAGCCGTCGTCGTCGCCTCTAATGCCGATCTCACGGAACGCGAGATCCAGCGCTTTTGCGCTCGCCATCTCGAAGACCATATGGTGCCAAAGGTCGTCGAATTCCGTGACAGCCTGCCCCGAACCGACAGCGGCAAGGCCAGCCGTAGTCTCGCCGCCCTGCCCGCCAACCCGACAGGATCGAAATGATGTCCCATATCCCCGCCTTCGCCCCGCTCGTGCTCGATCCCGCCGCCGAGGTGGAGCGCATCTCGCAATGGCTGCGCGAGAAGCTGCGGCTCGATCTGCGCAAGCGCGGACTGGTGCTCGGCCTCTCCGGCGGCATCGATTCCAGCCTGTGCGCCGCGCTCGCCGCCAAGGCGCTCAGCGCGAAGAACGTCTTTGCCCTCTATATGCCGGAAAACGATTCCGATCCGGAAAGCCTGCGGCTTGGCCGTGCCGTCGCCGAAACCTTCGGCATCGACAGCACTCTTGAGGATATTGGCCCGGCACTCGCCGCCATGGGCTGCTACGCGCGCCGCGACTCGGCCATCCGCGAGGCCGTGCCCGAATACGGCGACGGCTGGGCGTCGAAGATCGTCTTCGACAGCACGATGACGACAGGCGGCTACAACATCTCCTCGCTCGTCGTGCGCACGCCCGACGGCGAGATGCGCAAGGTACGCCTGCCGGCCAGCGCCTATCTCGGCATCGTCGCGGCGACGAACATGAAGCAGCGCAGCCGCAAGCAGCTCGAATATTACCATGCCGACCGGTTGAATTTCGCGGTGCTGGGAACACCTAACCGGCTGGAATACGATCAGGGCTTCTTCGTGAAGAACGGCGACGGCGCAGCCGATATCAAGCCGATCGCCCATCTCTACAAGTCGCAGGTCTATCAGCTCGCGGCCCATCTCGGCGTGCCAGCCGAAATCCTCTCACGACCGCCGACGACCGACACCTATTCCCTGCCGCAGACGCAGGAGGAGTTCTACTTCGCCCTGCCCTACGACAAGATGGATATCTGCCTCTACGGGCTGAACCACGGGCTGCCGGCCGAGACGATTGCCGCGGCGACGGGCCTCAGTTCAAGCCAGGTCGAGCTGGTCTGGGCGGACATAACCGCCAAACGCAAGGTCGCCCGCTACCTGCATTGCGCACCGCTCGTCATGGATGAGCCCATCGGCTAGGGCCGCTTGAATTCCCGGCCGCCCCGTCTATCCTGTCGCCATGCGCCCGAACCTTACCTTCGAACAGCTCCAGCGCTGGAGCAGCGGCATCGCTTCCGCCGTCAGCGCCACCTTGCCCGAAGAAATCTCGGCGCATTTCACGGCTGGCGCGCGGGATCTCATCGCCTCCGACCAGGTCTATATCGGCCTCTATCTGCGCGACAGCGCCTCGATCACCATTTACGAGCGCGATCCGGACCACTGGAACCACAATTACGACACGCGCAAATACCAGCAGGATCCGTTTTTCCGCCGGTTCGTCGGCTCAAAGCAGGATTTCCTGCTGCCGCTCTCCGCGCTCGACAAGGGCGACTTCCACACCAGCGCCTATTACCGGGATTTCTACGAACCGTCGGGCAGTTTCGATGAGATCACCGGCGTCTTCAATTTCGACCGCAATGCTGCGGGCTTCGTCACCTATCTGCGCCGTCGTGGTGCCCGCCCCTTCGGCGCCGAGGATGTGGCGATGGCTGAAGCCACCGCCGAGGCCACCCGCCTGGTGTTGGAGCGCCTGTGGCGGCAATGGCGCCCGGCGGGGGGAAGTCCACTCTCGCTTGGCGAATTAAGCACGAGGGAACGTCAGATCGCCCTCCTCCTCATCGATGGTGGCTGCGCGAAAACCATTTCGCGCGACCTCTCCATCTCACCCGGCACGGTGCGCAACCACATCAAGACGGTCTATCGCAAGCTCGGCATCCACTCGCAGGTCGAGCTGATGGCCGCCGCACGCGACGGCGGCCGCGCGCCGCTTTCACTGCCCTGAAACGACCCGCGTCCACAGGCGGTTTTGCAGCCGCAGCAGCTTCGCGTCGCTCGTTTCCACCACGAAGAGCTTTGCCTTGACGTCATCCGGTGGGAAGACGCCGGGATCCTTCGCAACAGCCTGATCCATCAGCGGTAGCGATTCCGGGATCGGATTGGCATAGGAGACATAACTGGAATTGGCCGCCGCGATCTCAGGCCGCATGTTGAAATCGATCCAGGCGAGCGCGTTTTCCGGATGCGGCGCATCCTTCGGCACGGCCATCGTGTCGAAGTTGATCAGCGTGCCCTCCTTCGGAATGGCATAGGCGATCTCCAGCTTCTTCTCGCTTTCGGCTGCCCGCGCCTTGGCCTGCAGGATATCGCCTGACCAGCCGAGCACGACACAGATGTCGCCATTGGCGAGGTCGTTGATATAACGCGAGGAATGGAAGTAGCGGATGTGCGGGCGCACCTTCAGGAGCAGCTCTTCCGCCTTGGCGATATCATCAGGGTTCGTCGAATGCGGATTGATGCCGAGATAGTTCATCGCCATCGGGATGATTTCGGCCGGCGCATCGAGCATGGCCACACCGCAATCGGCGAATTTCTCGACGATCGCGGGGTCGAAGACCATGGCGAAGCTATCGACCGGCGCGTCCGGCATGCGCTCTTTCACCGCCGCGATATTGTAGCCGATGCCATCGGTGACGGACATGTAGGGCACGGCGTGGATGTTGTCGGGATCGGCGCCCGAAATCAGCGACAGCGCCTGCGGATCGAGCTTACCGATATTGCCGAGCTTCGCCTTGTCGAGCGGCTGGAAGGCGCCGGCCTTCACTTGGTTCTTCAGGAACGGATAGGCGGAGGGGTAGACGACGTCGTAGCCCGAGCCGCCGGTTAGCATCTTGGTTTCCAGCACCTCGTTGCCGTCATAGACGTCATAGACGACGCGGATGCCGGTTTCCCTCTCGAACTTTTCCGCGGTATCCGGCGCAATGTAATCCGACCAGTTGTAGACATTGACGACCTTTTCCTCCTGCGCCTGCGCGCCGCCAATGGCAGCGAGCAGAGCGAGGGCCGAGACGAGAGCTGTCTTGCGCATGGTCTTCTCCTCAGGCTTTCGTCTGGCCAGCATAGACCGGCAGGGTGATGCAGGCGACATTGCCGCCGCCGAGCAGGATTTCACGGGAATTTTCGATGCCGGTTATGCGGTGTTCGGGGAAGAGTTCGGCGAGCTTGGCCTTGGCGGCAAGGTCGAGTTTCTCGTCGTCGAACTGCGGCACGACGACGGCGGAATTGCCGGGATAGTAGTTGATATAGGTGGCCGCGATGCGGTTGCCGGCCGGACGCGCCCAGGTGCTGTCGACCTGATCGACGCCCGCCGCCTCCTCCGCCGTCATTTCGATCGGACGGGGATGCAGGATGCGA
Source organism: Shinella curvata (assembly GCF_022899935.1). Taxonomy (GTDB): domain Bacteria; phylum Pseudomonadota; class Alphaproteobacteria; order Rhizobiales; family Rhizobiaceae; genus Shinella; species Shinella curvata. Next base: position 342,402 of record NZ_JALJCJ010000004.1, on the reverse strand, counting down.
TGCACCTCCAGCGACCGGCCGCGCGCATCGCGGGCCGAACGCAAGACGTCCTCCACCTCACGCACGATATCGTATTGCGGATCGTCGCGGTCCTCCGTCCAGCTCATCGCCACGACGCCCGGCCGCACGAAGCAGCAGACGTCGTCGACATGGCCGTCCGTCTCGTCGAAGCAGAAGCCGCGCGGCAGCCAGATCACGTGTTCGAGGCCGAGGTAATCGGACAGCTGCTTTTCCACCTCGGCCTTGCCGAGATGGCCGTTGCGATTGGGGTTCAAAAGGCACTGTTCCGTGGTGATCAGCGTGCCCTGCCCGTCGCATTGCAGGCCGCCGCCCTCGGCGATCAGCGTCGAGCGGTAGCGGTCCATATTCTCGGTTTCCAGCACCTTGCGGGCGGCGAGATCGTCGAGGTTCCACGGCGCATAGAGGCCGCCGTCATTGCCGCCATAGGCGTTGAAGGTCCAGTCGACGCCGCGCACCGCACCGTGATCGTTGATGACGAAGTTCGGGCCGCTGTCACGCAGCCAGGAATCGTCCGTCGACATTTCGACGAGGCGCACGTGCTCCGGCAGCATGGCGCGGGCATTCAGCCACTGGCGGGAGGAGACGGCGATGGTGACCGGTTCGCTTTCGGCAATCGCCGCCGCGACCCGTGCAAAGAGCTTCTGCGCGGGCTTAGCGCCGAGCCGCCAGGTATCCGGCCGTTCCGGCCATATCAGCCAGCAGCCGGCCTTCGGCTCGAATTCTCCCGGTGCGCGAAAACCATCGGCCTTCGGCGTGCTTTGAAGCGTGCGTACCATGTATCCCCCAGATGAAAAATCCGGGGGGATTAAGGCAAGTGCTGCCCGTTTGGGTCAATGTCCCATTTGGGATGGGCGCTCAGCTCTCGAAGACCATCAAGGTATCGCCGGCCTGAAGATAATCGCCTTCCTTGACGCGCAGACGCAGACGGCCGGCCTTGGGGGCGAGCACCTGCGTCTCCATCTTCATCGCTTCCATGACGGCGACCAGCTCACCCTCGGCAACCATGGCACCATCGGCGATCTTGAAGGCCTGCAGCGTGCCTGAGACCGGGGCGGCGATGCCATCCTCGACGGGCTTGCCACTGCCGACCGATATCGTGCCCTGCCCCGCTGTGCCGAGGCCGGCCAGCAGCAGGCTCGGCAACGCCAGCGAAACCCGCTTGCCGTCGATTTCGAGATGGGTGCGGATCAGCGTCGGGTCGAACGCCGGCTCCGGTCGGGTCGCCGCCTCCGGCATCGCAGCGAAGTCGGTCTCAATCCAGCGAGTGTGCACCTTGAATCCATCGGTCCCGATGAAATCCTCGGTGTCGATGGCCGCGCGATGGAACGGCAGGACCGTCGCGACACCCTCGATGCGGAATTCCTTCAGCGCCCGGCGGGCGCGGCGCAGCGCCTCGTCGCGGGTGGCGCCGGTCACAATGAGCTTCGCCATCAGCGAATCGTAGACACCGGGGATGGTCGAGCCGGTGACGACGCCGCTGTCGAGGCGCACGCCGGGGCCGGAGGGCGGATCGAAGGCGGTGATGGCGCCCGGCGTCGGCAGGAAGCCTCGGCCGGGGTCCTCCGCATTGATCCGGAACTCGATCGAATGGCCGCGCGGCGCGGGTGTTTCGAGCAGCGTCAGCCGCTGGCCTTCGGCGACGCGGAACTGCTCGATGACGAGGTCGATGCCCGTCGTTTCCTCGGTGACGGGATGTTCCACCTGCAGGCGGGTGTTGACCTCGAGGAACGAGATCGTGCCGTCGACGCCGAGCAGGAATTCCACCGTGCCGGCACCGGAATAGCCGGCGGCCGCGCAGATCGCCTTGGCGGCGGCGTGGATCCGTTCGCGCTGTTCAGGCGCGAGGAAGGGCGCCGGGGCCTCCTCGATGAGCTTCTGGTTGCGTCGCTGCGCGGAGCAGTCGCGGGTGCCGAGAACCAGTACATTGCCGTGTTTGTCGGCGATGACCTGCGCCTCGATATGGCGCGGACGATCCAGGAACCGTTCGAGGAAACATTCACCGCGGCCGAAGGCAACGGTCGCCTCACGCACGGCAGACTCGTAGAGATCGGCCACCTCTTCCATTTTCCACGCGACCTTGATGCCGCGTCCGCCACCGCCATGCGCGGCCTTGATGGCAACCGGCAGACCGTGTTGTTCCGCAAAGGCAATCACTTCCGCCGCCGAGGAAACCGGACCGTCGCTGCCGGCCACGAGCGGTGCTCCGACGCTCTGCGCGATGCGCCGCGCCTCGACCTTGTCGCCAAGCGCCACGATGACGTCGGGATCGGGGCCGATCCAGGTCAGGCCGGCCTCCTGCACCGCCTTGGCGAAGCGGGCGTTTTCCGACAGGAAGCCGTAGCCCGGATGGACCGCGTCAGCACCCGAGCGCTTGGCGATCGCGATCAGCTTGTCGATATCGAGATAGGTTTCCGCCGGGCGCACACCGTCAAGGCCGTAGGCTTCGTCGGCCAGGCGCACGAAGAGCGCATCGGCATCCGGATCGGCATAGACGGCGACGGATTGCAGGCCATAGTCCCGGCAGGCGCGCAGGATGCGCACGGCGATTTCGCCACGATTGGCAATCAGCACTTTCTTCATGGCGCTCTCCTAGCGGCTTGCTGCGATATCGGCGAAGGGGCCGATCGGGCGGAAACGGATCTTTGCGTTGATGGGGATCTGGCCGGCCAGATCGAGATGGTATTCGGCGACCGCGCCGATGACGGGATAGCCGCCGGTCAGCGGATGGTCGGCGAGGAAGAGCACCGGCTGGCCGCTGTGCGGCACCTGGATCGCCCCCGTTGCCGTGCCTTCGCTCGGTAGCTCAGCACTATCCTTGCGCTCCAGCGGCACATCGCCGGCAAGGCGGATACCGACACGGCTCGATTGCGGCGTGACCTGCCAGAGCTGGCTCGTCAGCGTTTCCAGGCCCTTCTCGGTGAACCAGTCCGTGCGCGGGCCAAGCACTACGTCGAGCGTCACCACCTCGCTTGCTGACGGCGCATCGAAGGCTGGGATTTCATCGGTGGAGACGCTTGTCAGCCCTTCATTGCGGCCTTTCAGCGCCAGCACCGTTCCCGATGTGACCGGCTCCGGGCCGACAACGGCGAGTGTGTCGGTCGCCGCACTGCCGAGGACCAAAGCAACGTCGAACCCGCCGCGCACGGCGAGATACGCGCGCATGCCGGTTTTCGGATGGCCGATGGTGACGACGTCGCCGGGCTCCAGCGCGATCGGCTGCCAGGTCTGAAAATCCCGATTGCGACCGGCGGCATCGCGCACCGTCACCGGACAGGGTGCGCCGGCAAGGCCGATCACGGCGCGCGCATTGCTCTCGAAGGAGAAGCCGCCGAGGGTCAATTCGAGAGCCGGCGTGTTGCCCGGGTTGCCGACGATACGGTTTGCGGCGTTGAAGGCGCCACGGTCGAGCGCGCCGGAGGCGGAGACGCCCTGTCCCGTCTGACCGAAACGGCCGAGATCCTGGAAGACCGCAGGCATCGGTGCGGCAAACACCTTGAACTGCGGGTCGTCGGCTGCGACAGCGCGCTCCGCGCGGGCGGCCGGTTCGGGGATGCTAACGGTCTTGCCCGCCTTCGCCATATCGAAGAAACGCACGCGGTAGCCGGGCTGGAACAGCGCACCGGGGTCGCGGTCGATATCCCACATCTTGACGGGCGTGGTGCCGATGATCTGCCAGCCGCCGGGGCTGTTTTGCGGATAAACACCGCTGAAGGCACCGGCCAGTGCTACGGAACCGGCCGGAATACGGGTGCGCGGGCTTTTGCGGCGCGGCACATGCAGTGCGGTATCACCGCCGACGAGATAGCCGAAGCCGGGCGCGAAGCCGCAGAAGGCAACTGTGAATTCGCTTTCCGTGTGACGGCGGATGACCTCCTCGACGCTGAGGCCGGTCAGCTCGGCGACATCGCCGAGATCCTCGCCGTCATAGCGCACGGGGATTTCCACCAGATGCTCCGAGGGCGCGATTTTCGCCGAGAGATCGCGCGTCGCGATGCCTGCCGCAAGATCCGAAGACGAGACCTTTTCCGGGCGAAAACGGATCATCAGCGTGCGGGCGGCCGGCACCATTTCCGCGATGCCGTCGATCGGATCGGCCTGCAGCGAGGCGAAAAGGGCAAGCGTCTCGTCGAGATCGGCAAGCTCGACGAGGATGGTGGTCAGGCTGACGGGTAGAAAACGCATCGAAGCCTCACGCGTGATAGGCGGAATCGGGGATATCGGTGATGAACATGTAGCCCGGCGCATGGGTGATGGCGAAGGGCACGCCCGAAGCCATCACGGCCGCCTGCGGGGTGACGCCGCAGGCCCAGAAAACCGGCACTTCGCCCGGCTCGATGCGCACCGCATCGCCGAAATCCGGTTTTGCGAGGTCGGCGATGCCGATATCCGCGGGCGAACCCACATGCACGGGCGCGCCGTGCACGGCCGGGAAGCGGCCGGAAATCGTGGCGGCATCGGCAACGCGCGAGGCCGGGATCGGCCGCATGGAAACCACCATGTTGCCCTTCAGCCGGCCCGCCGGGCGGCAGGCCGTGTTGGTCAGGTACATCGGCACATTGCTCTTGTCCGTCATGTGGCGGATCTCGATGCCCGCCTCGACCATCGGCGTCTCGAAGGTGAAGGAGCAGCCGATCAGGAAGGCGACGAGGTCGTCGCGCTCCGCCCAGGCGGCGGTGGCGTCAGGCGTTTCCTCGGCAAGCTTGCCGTCACGCCAGATGCGATAGAGCGGCAGGTCGGTGCGCAGGTCGGCACCGGGCGCCAGAAGCGTCGTCGGCGAGCCCGGATCGGAAACATCGAGCACCGGGCAGGGTTTGGGATTGCGCTGCGCATAGAGCAGGAAATCGAAGGCCCAGTCGCGCGGCAGCACGATCATATTGGCCTGGGTGAAGCCCGGCGCGATGCCCGAGGTCGGCGCGACGAGCCCATCCCGGTAGGTCGCCCGCGCCTGACGGGCGGCCGTGGCGTTGGCGTGATCCAGATAGGCGGTCGGCAGCGTCATGACGTCACCTCAGACCTTGTTCGCGAAGGAGCGGATAGCAATACCTTCCGCCTCGAAGCGGCGGCGGATTTCCTGGGCGATGGCAACGGCACCGGGGCTGTCGCCATGCACGCAGATCGACTGCGCCTCGATGCGGATCGTGCTGCCGTCGATAGCCTCCAGCGTGCCCTCGCGGGCGAGCTGCACCATGCGATCGGCGATTTTCTTCTCGTCATGCAGCACGGAGCCGGCCTCGCGGCGCGAGACGAGTTCGCCCTTCGGTGTGTAGGCCCGGTCGGCAAAGGCTTCCGCGACGACGGCAAGGCCGGACGTGCGGGCGAGATCGAGGATGGGCGCATTGGCGAGGCCCATCAGGATCAGCGAGGGATCGATAGCCTTGATGCCGTCGATGACGGCCTGGCCCTGCTTCGCATCATAGGCGATGCGGTTGTAGAGCGCGCCGTGCGGCTTGACGTAGCGCACCGTCGTGCCAGCGGCGGCGGCAACGCCCTTGATCGCGCCGATCTGGTAGATCACGTCGGCGATCAGCTCCTCGGGCGTGGCATCGAGATCGCGGCGACCAAAGCCGACGCGGTCCGGGTAGGAGACGTGGGCGCCGATGACGACGCCGTTTGCGGCCGCAGCCTTCACCGTGCGGAAAATGCCGGCCGGATCACCGGCATGGAACCCGCAGGCGATGTTGGCGGAGGAAACGACGGCGAGCATCGCCGCGTCATCACCCATGCGCCAGGCACCATAGCTTTCACCGAGATCGCTGTTGAGATCGATCGCTGTCATGATGTCCTCCCTCGTCTTTTACAGACCCAGCAGGCCGAAGATCGTGCCGGCCGACTTGTAGCCCATATACCATGTGAGCGCGCAGACCAGTGCACCAAGCACCAGCAGCCAGCGCGGGTAGCGATAGCCGCCCATAAGGTCCTCCCGCTTCCATGCGGCGAAGAGGAAGATGGAAAGGCCGATAGGCAAAATGAGGCCGTTGAGACCGCCGACGAAGACCAGCATGGCGGCCGGCGGTGTGGTCATCAGGAGATAGCAGACCAGCGAGAAGGCGATGAAGACCACGGTAGCGAGGTTGCGGGCGCGCTCGCTGATGTCCTGCTTGAAGATGGTGATGAAGGAGACCGACGTATAGGCCGCGCCGATGACGCTGGTAATGGCGGCCGCCCAGAAGATGATGCCGAACAGACGCAGGCCGAAATCACCGGAAGCCGCCTGGAAGGCCTGTGCGGCGGGGTTTGCCGCTTGGCTTGCCGTGTCGATGATCACACCGCTTGCGACAACGCCCAGGATCGCGAGGAAGAGCACGTAGCGCATGAGGCCCGTGACGGCGATACCCGTCAGCGCGGCGCGGGTGACCGCCGGAAGATGCTCCTGGCCGACCATGCCGCGATCCAGCAGGCGATGCGCGCCGGAATAGGTGATGTAGCCGCCAACCGTACCACCGACGATGGTGGTGATCGTCGCGAAATCGATCGTATCGGGCAGGAATGTCTGGAACAGCGCGTCACCGACCGGCGGGCCGGAGACGAAGGCGACGTAAACCGTCAGCACGATCATCAGGATGCCGGCGAAAATGATGAAGCGATCGACGGCCATGCCGGCACGTTTCGACAGGAAGATACCGATCGAAAAGACCGCGCTGATTGCCCCGCCGATCTTCGGGTCGAGACCGAAGACAGCGTTGAGGCCAAGACCCGTGCCGCCGATATTGCCGATATTGAAGAACAGGCCGCCGACGATGACGAGTATGGCGAGCAGATAGCCCGAACCGGGGATCGCGGCATTGGCGACGTCCGAAGCCCGCATGCGCGTCAGCGTCACGATGCGCCAGATGTTGAGCTGGACCACGAAATCGATGAGAATGGAAGCGAGGATGCCGAAGGCGAAGGCGGCACCGAGTTTCGTGGTGAACGTCGCCGTCTGGGTGATGAAGCCGGGACCGATGGCACTGGTCGCCATCAGGAAAATCGCCGCGACAAGCGCCGAACGACGGGATTTGACGGTTTCGAGGCCCTGCGCGACCACGCTCTGGCCCGCGGGTGCTGCTGCGTTCCGTTCCATGAGATTTCTCCGCTCTCACGCACCCGCCCCTCGCGGATGTTTCATGCTCCAATGATGAACCGCTACACAAAAATGTCAATATTGTTCAACAATATTTCCATATCGTTCCTTATTCCTGCCGTTTTACCAATCACATAGCGCGGGATTCGCCACAATTTCCGACGCCACCGTCCCCGCATTCATGCTAAGGGCAGAGTGGAAAGAGGGTAACCGGGCAGAATTTGCCCGGGCGGGGAGAAGAGCATGACGGAAGACGACGAAGGCCTGCCGCTGGCGGACCGGTTGGCACGGCACATTCGCACACTGCTCATTTCGGGTGAGCTTGCGCCCGGCCAGCGCCTTTCGGAAGCCGCCTTCAGCGAGCGTTTCGACGTCTCGCGCAATTCGTTGCGCGAAGCCTTCCGCCTGCTGACCAAGGACGGACTTCTGCGCCACGAGGCCAATCGCGGCGTCTTCGTCACCGTGCCCTCCATGGCCTCCGTCATCGATATCTACCGCGTGCGGCGCATGCTGGAATGCGGGGCGCTGCGTCAGGCCTGGCAACAGCATCCGGCCATCCGCGTGATGCGACAGGCCGTCGCCGACGGGCAAAAAAAGCGTGATGCGGGCGACTGGGTCGGCGTCGGCAGTGCCAACATGGTCTTTCACACTGCCATCATCGACCTCTCGGACAGCGCCCGGCTGACCGAGTTCTACGAGCGCATCTCGGCGGAACTGCGTCTCTGCTTCGGGCTCCTGAACGACCCCGAGCATCTGCACTCGCCCTTCGTCGACATGAACGACGCGATCGTCACCCTCGTCGAGCAGGGAAAGCCGGCTGAGGCCGCCACGCAGATGGAGACCTATCTCAACCTTGCCGAACGCACCATGCTGAAGGCGCTGGAGCGCGCCGAACAGGCCTAGGCGACGCCGGCACGGCGCAACGGGATGACGGAACCGGCAGTCTCCGGCAGGAACGGTTCCGGGCGGCCGATGAAATAGCCCTGGGCGTAATCGACGCCGATCGTGCGGAGTGCAGCAAGGATATCGGCGGTCTCCACGAATTCGGCGATCGTCTTGCGCCCGGCAAGATGCGAGATCTGGTTGATCATCTCGACCGTCATCCAGTCCGTCTTGTCCGCCAGCATGTCACGCACGAAGCTGCCGTCAATCTTCACATAATCGACCGGCAGACGCTTCAAATAGGTGAGCGACGACATGCCGACGCCGAAGTCGTCGAGCGCGAAGCGGCAGCCCATGGCGCGCATGGCGTTCATGAAGGCGACGGCCTCGTCGAGGTTTTCGATGGCGCTGGTTTCGGTGATCTCGAAGCAGAGCACATCGGCCGGCACGCGGCTGCGGCGCAACGCCTCCCGCAGAAAGGGCAGGAACGTGTCGTCCTTCAGCGTCAATCCGCTGAGATTGATCGAATAGGTGCCGGTTGTGCGCCCTTCGCGCCGACCGATGACGTCGAGCGCATGACGCACGACCCAGCGGTCGAGGGCAGGCATCAGGCCGAAACGCTCCGCCGCCGGGATGAAGGCACCGGGCGCCAGCAGTTTGCCGTTCTCTTCCAGGCGCAACAGGATTTCGCGGTGCTCGGCCGGGGCGCCATTTCCGTCGATGGTGTCGATTTTCTGGGAAAACAGCCGGAAACGGTCCTCCTCCAGCGCCCGATGCAGACGCTGCACCCAGTTGAGATTGGCGGTGAACTGGGTCTGCGCCGCATCCGTCGTCTCGAAGACATGCACACGGTTGCGGCCCTTTTCCTTGGCCATGTAGCACGCGATATCGGCCGCGCGCAGCGCTTCCTGCAGCGTGAAGCGGCGTTCGGCGAGATGGACGACGCCGATGCTCGCACTGATCGAATAGCGATGCCCGTTCCAGACGAAATCGATCGCTTCGGCAATCTCCCGCAATCGAAGTCCGATACGCAAGGCATCCTCCGGCGCGCAATTCGGCAAAATGATGCCGAATTCGTCGCCGCCCAGACGGGCAAGCAGGTCCGACCCGCGGATCGCCTTGTCGAGGTCGCGCGAGATGCGACGCAGCAGTTCGTCACCGGCCGCGTGGCCGCCATTGTCGTTGACGGCTTTGAACTGGTCGAGATCGATGAACATCAGCGCATGGCGACTGCCGGGTTGCTCCAGCGCGCGGGCCAGCCGCTCTTCGAAGAGCCGGCGGTTCGGCAGACCGGTGAGGGCGTCATGGTGGGCATTGTGGGAAAGCTGGTCCTCGATGTTGCGGCGATGCGCAAGAAAACTGTTCAGCCGCCAGACCGTCAGCAGAATGAAGACCAGCGCCATCGCGACATTGCCGACGAGGAGTACGGCCTGCACCTGCCGTGTGCCCTCACCCAGCCGGTCTGAGAAGCGCTTCGTAAGGGGTGTGACAAGCGCGTTGATCTCGTCGAGCTGGCGGGTAATGTCGCGACGATCGGCCTCGTTGATGTGCGGCGAGGCATCGATCGCCTCACCGATCGGGATCAACTGCATCAGCACACCCTCGGCCGTTCGCCAGTCGCGGATGCAGGCTTCCATCACCGGCAGCCACCGGAAGTACCGGAAGAGCCAGATGATGTTGGGGATATCGTCAGGATGATTGCCTGCGGCGAGGAAGCCCTTGAACGCCGCATCGATATCGGGCGGATCGGCTTCCAGCGCCAGCCGCGCCGCACGGTCGCCCATCGGCATCGCCATCGCCTGGTGATAACGCGCGACGAAGGAGCGATTGCCGGATTCGGCATAGCGGTTGAGATAGTAGAGGGCGTCATGCTGGCCCTTGGACCAGAGGCTTTCGCCGGTCACGAAGGCGCGGAGCGACGACGTCACCTGCAAGCTGAAGGTGGCAAGCACGGTCTGCAGGAGGACGATGAGAACGAACGGCCAGGCGACGGTGATGAGGCGCGGCGTTCTCCCGGGTGCCTGTGTCATGCCAGCCCCCTGACTTGAGGAGAACAGGCTGACAAAGCGCGCTTTTGCCGCGTTGAGACCCCCGCCGTCCTGACTATCCATCCCACCATGCGCATCCTTGCCCGTGGCGCCGCCCGGAAATCCGGGCTTCGCGTATTACGTCGGCAGGGGGATTGGAGCACAAGAGCGTGATGAAAGTGCTAATGCAACCATGAGATTGCATTCGATCTGCGTCATTTCGAGCGCATCTTTTGGCACAACGCAAATGCAGGCAAAAAAAATGGGCCAGCGAAAACCGCGGCCCATTGAAGTGTGAAGGTTAAAAAACCTCCAGAGGGGAACAGCTGATGCGGCGGCACTGGGAGGAAAACCGCCGTGTGCATCGACTGCATGCACTATGCCCAATTCTTGACCAGATGGAAAACATTTATTGTGCAATGCAGCTATGCAAATGCCGCGCTGCTCCTCGCGCGATTTCACGACCGGCCCTGTCCGCTGTTTTTTTTCAGGATCCTGTCGGAAGGTGCCCGGACCGTGCGTCCTTTGCAAAAGACAGAAGGAGAGACCGATGCTGATAACCGATGACGATCTCATGCGTTTCGAGCGGGACGGTGCACCACCGCTGCCCACCGCCGTCATGGAAGGTTATGTGGAAAACGACGGCGCGCGGATCTGGCATGCCGCCTTTGGCAACGGCCCTGCCGTGATCCTGCTGCACGGCGGGCTCGGCCATGCCGGGAACTGGGGCAACCAGGTGCCCGCCCTTGTCGCGGCGGGCAAGACCGTCATCGCCATCGACGGTCGCGGCCATGGGCGCAGCACCCGCGACGCCGAACCGTTCAGCTATACCCGCATGGCCGGCGACGTCCGGGCGGTGATGGATCATCTGGATATCGAAAAGGCCGCTCTCGTCGGCTGGAGCGATGGGGCCTGCACCGCGCTGATCCTGGCCGACCGGCATCCGGAGCGTGTCAGCGGCGTCTTCTTCTTCGCCTGCAACATGGATCCGACCGGCACGCTCGACTTCCAGCCGACACCCGTGCTCGACCGCTGCTTCCACCGCCATCGGCTGGACTATCAGGCCCTGTCCGCGACGCCCGACGCCTTCGACAGCTTTGTCGCGGACGTTTCCCGCATGATGCAGACCGAGCCCAACTATACCGAAGGCGATCTGGCCGGCATCACGATTCCCGTCGCTATCGTGCTCGGCGAGCACGACGAGTTCATCCGGCCGGAGCACGCCGCCTATCTCGCAAACACGATTCCGGGCGCCACGCTCACCAGCCTGCCAGGCGTCAGCCATTTCGCACCACTGCAACGGCCGGCGCTCTTCAACCACGCCGTCCTGCATTTCCTCGACCGGGTCGTGCGCTAAGCCCGCGCCAGCATCGTCTCGGCCGCCTTCTCCGCAATCATGATCACCGGCGAGTTGGTGTTGCCGGACACGATGGTCGGCATGATCGAGGCGTCGACGACGCGCAGCCGGTCGAGCCCGTGCACGCGCAGCTTCGCATCGACCACCGCCATGGGATCGCTGCCCATCTTGCAGGTGCCGACCGGGTGGAAGATCGTCGTGGCGATATCGCCGGCGCGGCGGATCAACTCGTCCTCGCTCTGGTACTCGCGACCGGGCAGCATTTCCTCAGGGCGGAATTTTGCGATCGCGCTCGCCTGCATGAGGCTGCGGGCATGGCGGATGGATTTGGCGGCCAGCAGCCGGTCGCCCGGCGTCGAGAGATAGTTGGGCCGGATTTCCGGCGGCAGCACCACATCACGCGCCGTCACATGGACCGTCCCGCGGCTTTCGGGCCTGAGATTGCAGACCGACACCGTGACGGCCGGGTAGCGATGCAGCGGCTCGCCGAGCCGGTCGGTGCTGAGCGGCTGAACGTGATATTCGAGATCTGCCGTGGCGACCGCCGGATCGCTCTTGGCGAAGATGCCGAGCTGGCTCGGCGCCATGGAGAGCGGGCCGGAACGACGGAAGGCATATTGCAGCCCCATGCCGGCGCGGCTGAAGAGGTTGTGATAGAGCTGGTTCAGCGTGCGCGCGCCCTCGATCTTGAACACCGTGCGGATCTGCAGATGATCCTGAAGATTTTCGCCCACGCCCTTCAGATCGTGCTGCACGGCAATGCCGAGACCGGACAGCAGGTCCGGCCGTCCGACACCCGACAGTTCCAGGATTTTCGGCGAATTGATCGCCCCGGCCGACAGCGCGACCTCCCGCGTCGCTCGGGCGACACAAAGCCGGCCTTTGAAACGGAAGCGCACGCCCGTCACCGTCCTGCCGTCGAATTCCAGCCGCTCGGTCTCGGCGCCGGTCAGGACGCGCAGGTTCTTGCGCTTCATCGCCGGGCGAAGAAACGCCTTCGTCGTGTTCCACCGCACGCCGCCGCGCTGGTTGACCTCGAAATAGCCGGAGCCCTCATTGTCACCCTCATTGAAATCATCGGTCTTGCGGATGCCGAGCTCTTCCGCCGCATCGCGGAAGGCATCGAGGATCGGCCAGGAGAGGCGCTGGCGCTCGACGCGCCATTCGCCGCCGGCACCGTGCATCTCCGACCGGCCGCGATAATTGTCCTCTGACTTGACGAAATAGGGCAGCACATCATCCCAGCCCCAGCCGGCATTGCCCGCCTGTCGCCATCCATCATAGTCGGCCGCTTGGCCGCGCATATAGATCATGCCGTTGATCGACGAGCAGCCGCCCAGCACCTTGCCACGCGGATAGTTAAGCGCGCGGCCGTTGAGGCCGCTCTCCGATGCCGTCTTCATCATCCAGTCGGTGCGCGGATTGCCCATGCAGTAGAGATAGCCGATCGGCACATGGACCCAGTGATAGCGGTCCGAACCACCGGCCTCGAGCAGCAGGACACGATTGTTCGGATCGGCCGAAAGGCGGTTGGCCAGCACGCAGCCCGCCGAGCCTGCACCCACGACGATGAAATCGTAAGTGCCCTCATCGACAGGCGTTTCATGGACAGGATGGTTCACGCCGCAACTCCCGTTGCCATCTTTTCCGAAGCCGCCAGCCGCCGCCAGAGCGGCGTCATCGCTTCGGCAATGTCCGTGTAGAGCGCGTAGCGCCGCGCATAGTGGGCGGCAAGGCCGGCATTCGGCTTATAGTGCCGTTCCGTCCGCACCATCGCCTCGGCGCCTTCAGTGAAATCGGCGAAGAGGCCGACGCCCGTGCCGGCTGCAATCGCCGCGCCGAGAGCACCCGTCTCGCGCGATGCGGCCACCGAGACCGGCACGCCGAGCACATCGGCAAAGATCTGCGGCCAGAGCGTGCTGCGCGAACCGCCGCCCGACAGAACCGCCGCCTCGAAGGTCGCGCCCGCCTTGCGGATTGTCTCGATATGCTGGCGGTGGCCGAAGGCGACGCCCTCCAGCAGGGCGCGGATCAGATGGCCCTTGGTGTGCCAGCCGGCCATGCCGTAAAAACCCGCCCGTGCATGGCCATCCTGCTGGGCGCCGTAGAGATAGGGATGGTAGAGCGGATCGTCCGCCGCAGGCTCCACGGCCGCCGCAAGCGCGCAGCAGGCATCGAATGGCGAGACCTCGGCATGGTGATCGCCCTCGAAGAATTCCCGCACAAGCCATTCGAGATTGGCCGCCGAGGTGGCACTGTTTTCCATCGCCATATAGCGGCTGCGATCGAAGGTGGAGGACATGAAGACCGGGCCATCAAGGTCCGGGCCGTCGATGATCACCTGATTGATGCTCCACGTGCCGGCAATGATCGAGGCGCTGCCCGTGCGCGAAACACCGGAGCCGAGTGCCGAGGCGACGACATCGAAGAGCCCGCCGATGACGGGCGTGCCGGCGGCAAGCCCGGTTTCGGCCGCCACGGCCTCCGTCACATGCCCGGCAATGTCAGCGCTTTCGATCAGCGGCGGCAGCAGGTCCATGCAATCGCCGAGACCGTAGGCCTCCATCAGCGTCCGGTCATAGCGACGGGCCGCCAGATCGAGCAGACCTGCCCCGGACATGTCCGAGACCTCGCTGACGCGCTTTCCCGTCAGGCGGTTCACGACGAAATCCTTGGAGTAGAACACCGTTCCGATGCGCTTGAAGACATCGGGCCTGAAGCGCTTCAGCCAGGCGAGTAGCGTCGGCGTCTGCGCCGGCCAGGGGCGCTGGCGGGCGATCGGATAGGTACGGTCGCCCACGCCCTCGGCCAGCCATTCCTCGACCAGACCGGTCGCACGCGTATCGATCGACTGGATGCCAATCAGCGGGGCGCCCTCCCGATCGAGCGCATAGAGCCCGTTGCCGTGGCCGGCGCAGCCGATGGCGGCGATGTCGCTGGCCGCGATGCCCGCCTTATCGAGGCAGGTGCGGATGACGCGCTTGGCATTGGCCCAGAGCTCGCCGAGATCGCGCTCGACATGGCCGGGCTGCAGCATACGGCTATGCCCCTCCTCCCCGGCATGCGCGAGTTCACGGCCCTCGAGATCGAAGATGACAGCCTTGATGACCGTGTTGCCCGCATCGAGCCCCAGAAGATATTTTTGCATGCAGAACCCCTCCCAGGTTCACTTCACTCACACGATTGCGGGACATCGCCATGTATGCCCCGCAATCGTCCGGCATCTCACCCCTGCTGGTAGAGCGCGTAGGCCTCCTCGCCGCTCGCGTCCTTATGGATGATCGCCATCAGCCCGCGCACCACGGCGCTCGGATTGGCGTGCTGGTAGATGTTGCGCCCATAGACCATGCCCATTGCGCCCTGTTGCATCAAGGCGGCAGATTTCGCAAAGACCGCGGAAAGGTCTTCCTTGCCGCCACCGCGCACCAGAACCGGGCAGCGCGCCGCCTCGACGACGCGGTGGAAATCCTCGGCATTGGTCGTGGGATCGGCCTTGACGATATCAGCACCCATTTCGCGGGCTAGCCGCGTCAGGGTGACGATCTTGTCGGCATCGCCATCGACCATGTAGCCGCCGCGCTCGGTGACGGGCTGCATGACGAGCGGCTCGATCATCAGCGGCATGCCGTATTTCTCGCAATCGGCCCGCACGCGCGCGATGTTCTGCACGCATTGGCGGAAGAGATCCGGCTCGTCCGGCAGCATGAAGAGGTTCACGACCACGCAGGCCGCATCCATCTGCATCGCACCGATCAGCGGTTCGGTCTCGTTCTGCAGCACCGCCCACATGGCGCGATGGCGGATGCGGTTATAGGGGTTGCCCATGTCGATGCGCATCACCAGCGCCGGCTTGTCCTTGCCGGGCAGGTCCTGCAACAGGTCGGCCTGGCCATAATTCATCTGGATCGCATCCGGCCCGGCATCGACCAGCGCCTTCACCACGGCCGGAACATTCTCCAACCCGTCGAGGAAGGATGGTTCGTTGCAGACGCCGTGGTCGATCGCCACGTCAAGGCAACGCCCGTTGCCGAACAGCCGGTTCATCCGGACTTTGCGGTTGTCTCGCATAGTTCACTCCTGTGTTCATTCCGTGTGGAAAGGGTTTGTTCGGTGACGCCATGGCGTTCACCCATGAGATTGAGAAAACGGCTGCGCTCTTCGGCGGCCCGCTGCGCGGACCAGCCCTTTTCGGCGGCGAGCAGATCCAGTACGGCCTCCGCCATGGCGAGCGAGAGATCACCCGAGATCGCCAGCGTCGTGCGGCGTAAAAGCAGATCGTCCAGATGCTCCACCGCCTCGGCGCGAATGAGGTACTGAAGCTCCCGCGCGCTGTAGAGAGCGTGCGGCAGCGCGTGGTCCGGCTTCGCCGCGATGAAGCGGGCGATGTCCTCGGCCTCCGTGCCGTAGCGTTCGAACAGAAACGCGAGACGTGCGACGGGAAGGCCTGTCGATGCGGCAAGGTCGCGGATCCAGCTCTCTCGGTCTTTTGGAAAGACGCGCCCGCCGCCGATCGCCCGCTCTGTCGTATCGACACGGCGTTTCACGCCCAGCTGATCCAGCGTCATATCGGCGGCAAGTTCGCCGAAGGAACGGAAGGTCGTCCACTTGCCACCAATCATGCAGAGCACCGGCGGCCCGCCGTTCTTGCCCTCCAGCACCGTGCAGAAATGATCACGCGGGATGCGGCCGGTAAAGCTGTCCTTGCTCGCCGGCAGCGGACGCACGCCGGCAAACTGGAAGACGATCTCCTCCGACCGGATTTTTACGCCCGGCAGCACGAAGGCGAGCGATTGCAGGATATAGTCGCGCTCGTCCGCCTCGCAGCGCACCGCGCCGGGATCGTCGACGCGGATATCCGTCGAGCCGACCAGCACCTTGCCGAGATAGGGGAACAGGATGCAGATGCGCCCATCCTCGTTCTCGTAGTAGATCATGTGGCCATCGAGCATGTCCCGCAGCACGGGATTGTCGATGATGAGGTGCGAGCCCTTGGTGCCGCCCATCAGCGGTGCGGGTCGTGCCTCATCCGCAAACAAAGTACCATTGGCAATGTCGATCCAGCCGCCGGTGGCATTGATGATCAGCCGCGGCTGGACAGGCAGCGCCTCGCCGGTGAGACCATCGCGCAGAACATAGCCGCTGCCGTTGGCCTCCACGGTCGCGTAGTTCAGCGCCCTGGCATTGGGGCCGGCCGACAGGCCGTCGCGCAACAGCTCGATGCCGATGCGCTCGGGATGGCTGACCCAGGCGTCGTAATAGGTGGCGGAATTGCGGATCGACGGATTGAGCGCCGGCCATTTCGACAGCGTCGCCCGGCGGTTGCGAAACTCGTGTTTCGGCATCAGCGCGCGCTTGCGCGTCAGGAAATCATAGATTCCGAGGCCCGCCTTGATGGCGATCGCGCCGCGGCGGCTCGGGCGGCGGGTGAGGCCGAGGAAGCGCACCACGCCATTGGCAAGACCGGAAAAGGTATCGAAGATCGGCACCGTGGTCGGCAACGGTGCGACATAATGGGGCGCGTTGCGCAGAAGCCGGTCACGCTCGACGAGCGATTCCTTCACGAGGCTGAACTCGCCGTTCTCCAGATACCGCAGGCCACCATGAACCATACGCGAGAGCGCCGCACTCGCGCCGGAGCAATAATCCGCCTGTTCGACGAGCAGCACATTGACCCCCTGCAGCGCCAGCTCGCGAAAGACGCTGAGCCCGTTGATGCCGCCGCCGAGGACGCACACGTCCACCTTCGGGCTCTGGCGGAGCCCGTGCAATGTCTCTGTCCGGTTCATGATGACAGTCCGTTATCCGTCCATATTGGCCAGTTTTGCCGCGATACCGGCATCGATGGCCGCAAGATCGTCCCTATCGAGCCGAAGCGTTCCGGCCCGTGCATTGTCGAGCGCTTGCGCCGGATTTCGGGCGCCGCAGAGCGCGAAGGTCACACCCGGCTGCGCCAGCGTCCAGGCGATCACCACCTGCGCGATGCTGGCGCCATGCCGGTCCGCGACCGGGCGGATCGCATTGGAGAAATCCTTCGCCCTCTGCCGGTTGGAAACGGAGAAGCGCGGATTGTCCTTGCGCTGGTCATCGCCGGCAAAGACCCGATCCGGGCCGATCATGCCGGAGAGCAGGCCGAGCGCCAGCGAAGAATAGCTGAGCGTCGCCACGTCGTTCTGATGGGTGAGCGGCAGCAGGTCCGCCTCGATCTCGCGATCGATCATGCTGAACCGCTCCTGGATCGCATCAAGCGATCCGGTAGCAATATACTGTTCCAGTTCCGACCGGTTGACGTTGCTGGCGCCGATCGCCCGGATCTTTCCGGCCTTCTTCAGCTCTTCCAGCGCCGCGACGGTCTCCTCTATGGGGGTCGTCGGGTCCTGCCAGTGGGTGATGTAGAGGTCGATATAGTCAGTGCCGAGCCGGCGCAGGCTTTCCTCGACCTCGTGGATGATCTCGTCACGGCCGAGATACCGGTGAACCGGCTTGCCGTCCTGATCGAAGAAATGCTTGCCCTTCTGCGTGTGCCAGACGAGGCCGCATTTCGTGGCGATGATGGCCTTGTCGCGGCGGCCGGCAATGGCCTTGCCGACGATTTCCTCCGAGCGGCCGAGACCATAGGCGGGGGCCGTGTCGATCAGCGTCACGCCGGCATCGAGCGAGGCCTGGATGGCGGCGATGGATTCGGCCTCGTCCGTGCCGCCCCACATCCAGCCGCCGATGGCCCAGGTGCCGAGGCCGACGGCGGAAGCTTCTACGCCGGAACGTCCGATCGGACGGGTCAATTGTTCACCGCTCATGCGGAAAGTCCTTCTTCGGATGCCAGTTCGAGAATGCGCGCGCCAGTCGCCTCGTCGGTAACGAGCGTATCGAGATGGTTGCCGCGCAGCACGCTGAGAATGGAGCCGGCCTTGTTGAGGCCGCTGGCCACGCCGATCTTCATCGGGATGGATTCGAATTCCTCGAGCGTCAGCGAAACGAGCGCGCGGTTGAGGGAATAGTCGCAGACCCGGCCTTCGCCATCGAGCAGATGGGCGAGCAATTCGGCACTCGCGCCGGAATGTTCGATGGCGTTGCGGTCCTCGCTGGAGGAGGGATGCAGGTCGTAATATGTCGAGTCTTGGCTGAGGATCGAGCCGATGCCGACCACCGCTACCTTGGCTTCGCGTGCCCGCTGGAAGACATCGGCGACGGAGCGCATGTTGATCAGCATGGCGCGCTGCGCGGCATCGTCAGCAAAGAGCGGCGCGTGGATCTGCCAGGAGCGACCGCCCAGCCGGTCGGCCATCAGCGTCGAGACGTGGTTGACGTCGGTATAGTGTTTGCCCTGCACGCAGCCCGTCGCCGGGATGACCTCGACATCGTAGCGGCGCGCGGCCTGCAGGCCGGCAACGACGGCGCTGACGCCCTTGCCGCCGGTGATGCAGATCGTGTCGCCATCCGCGATCTCTTCGAGTAGCAGGCGCGCCGCCGCCGCCCCCACCGCCAGAAGCGCGGTCTGCGGATTGTCGGAGACGGTTGGCACCACCACGGCGCGGCTAATGCCGCCGAGCGCCAGCAAACGCTCCTCCAGATCGACCAGCGGCTCCATCGGCGACTTGATCTTGATCTCGACGAGACCGAGCTGACGGCCGCGCTTGATGAGGCGGTTGACGGTGGCGTGCGACAGGCCGAGTTGGTCGGCGATCTGCGCCTGCGTCAGACCTTCCAGGAAGTGCAGGACGAGCGCCTGGTGCATCTGGCGGGCGATTACGATCTCTTCGCGCGGGGCGGGCTTCAGTTTGGCGATGGGCATGTCAGCTGGCCTTCCGCTTGTGCATGAAGTGATCGATGGAGACGGCGGCAAGCAGAATGCAGCCCTTGATCATGTCCTGCCAGTAGACGGACACGTTGAGCAGGATGAGCGAGGACGTGACGAGCGAGAGCAGCGCCATGCCGAGGATTGCACCGAGCACCGTGCCCGAGCCGCCGCTGAGCGAAGCTCCGCCGATGACGGCGGCGGCGATGATGTTCAGCTCCATGCCGGCGCCGAAGGTAGGCGTGGCGGCCCCGAATCGGGACATGTAGATCACACCGGCCACGCCTGCGAGCGTCGAGCACAGCACCGTTACCCAGAACTTCACTTGATTCGTCTTGATGCCGGAATAGAGCGCAGCCTTCTCGTTGCTACCGGTGTAGAAGACCTTGCGGAAGGCGGTCGCCCGGCGCAGCAGGAAATCGAACAGGATGACGACGGCGACGAAGATCAGGATGACATAGGGAATGCCGTAGAAAGTACCCTGCCCGACTGCCTTGAAGCCTGCCGGCAGCGTGAAGAGCGACAGCGGCGTGCCCTTGGTGATGATGAGGCAGAGGCCGCGCACGATCACCATAGCCGCCAGCGACGTGATGAAATGGTTGAGGCCGACGACCGTCACGAAGAAGCCCATGGCGCCGCCGATGGCGCTTGAGGCGAGAATGCCGATCAGCGAGGCCGTCCAGGGATCGAGCCCGGCGAGGAAGAGCGAACCCGACAACACCATCGCAAAGCAGACGACGGAGCCGACGGCAAGGTCGATACCGCCGACGATAAGCAGGATCGTCATGCCGACGACGACGATGCCTTCGACGGAAAAGCTCATCAGCATGGCGCGGAAATTGCCGAGCGTCAGGAAGTGCGGCGAGGCGAAACTCATGATGATGCCGAGCGCCAGGATGATCGCGATCAGCCCGGCCTCGCGCATCGAGCCGATGCGCTTGAAGGACGATGTTTTCGGCGCTCTCCCCGCCATCGTGTCGATTGCCATTTCCCGCTCTCCCAGTTTCTTCTCACGCGGCATGATCGGCCGCCCTTGCCGCGCCGAGCCCGGAGGCAAGACGGATCACGGCTTCTTCCGACATTTCGTCGGCTCCCAGTTCGCCTGCGATGCGTCCCTCCCGGACGACCAGCACACGATCGCAAAGGCCGAGCAGTTCCGGCATTTCCGAGGATATGACGACAATGCCGATGCCCGAGCGCGCGAGATCGCGCAGCAGGCGGTGAATTTCGGTCTTGGCGCCGACATCGATGCCGCGCGTCGGTTCATCCATCAGGATGACCTTCGGATTGACAGCCAGCTGCTTGGCGATCGCCACCTTCTGCTGATTGCCGCCGGAGAGTGATTTGACCGGCGCTTCGACGCTGCTCATGCGCACGGCGAGTCTTTTTGCAAAGTCCTCCGCCAGTGTCGCCTCGGCGCGGCCGTTCAGCAGGCCCGCAGCATTGGTCAGCGCCTTCAGGTCGAGCACGGAAATGTTCTGGGCGATGGACATGTCGAGAAACACGCCGGAGCCCTTGCGGTCTTCCGAGAGATAGACGACGCCCGCCTTCACCGCATCGGAATAGGATGATATCCTCTGCGCCTCGCCGTGCAGCCGCACCGCGCCCGATGTGCAGGGACGAAGGCCGCAGATGCCCTCGGCAATCTCCGTGCGGCCGGATCCGATCAGGCCGCCGATGCCAAGGATTTCGCCTTTTCGTAAGCTGAAGCTGACATTTTGGAAACGCGCGCCATCGCCGATACCATCCACGTCCAGAATGGTTTCGCCGGAGGCTTCATCGGCACCGAGCTTGTCGGGATAGAGCTGCGTGATCTCGCGGCCCACCATGCGGCGCACCACGTCATCGGGCGTGATATCGGCAATGCGGTCCGTGCAGACGTAGCGGCCATCGCGGAACACGGTCACGCGGTCGCAGAGCGAAAAGATTTCGGCCATGCGGTGGCTGATATAGATGATCGAGATGCCGTTCGCCTTGAGGTCGCGGATAATGGAAAAGAGCTGCTGTGCCTCGGTTTCGGTCAGCGCCGCGGTCGGCTCGTCGAGGATCAGCACGCGGCAGTCGAGCGTCAGCGCCTTGGCGATCTCGACAAGCTGCTGGCTGGAAATCGGCAGATCCGCGACCTTGCGGCGAACATCGATGGCGGCGAGACGATTCATCACGGCCTGCGCATCGCGCTCCAGCGCGCGGTAATTCATGAAGGGCGAGCGGCGGCGGTTGGTGGCCGCCATGAACATGTTTTCGGCGACCGTCGCATCCGGGCAGAGCGCAATTTCCTGATGCACCAGGCCGATGCCGAGCGACTGAGCGACGGCGGGAGACGCGATTCGCACCGGCTGGCCATCGACGCGGATTTCGCCCTCGGTTGGCTGTAGCACGCCGGCGATGATGTTCATCAGCGTCGACTTGCCGGCACCGTTCTCGCCGCAGAGCGCATGGACCTCACCGCGTTCGAGCGTGAAGCCGACATCCGTCAACGCCTTCACCGCCCCGAAATGCTTGGTCACGCCATGAATGGTGAGCACCGGCTCCGCCATCGTCTTCCTCCCACTCTCCAAGTCCATCCGCGCCATAAGGCGCGGATGGCGTTTTCGGAGCTTACTCCTCGATACCCTTGGTGCCGCGGCGCTTCAGGTACTTGTCCCAGTAGAAGTCGTCGGCATTTTCGGCCGTGACGATCGACAGGCCGTTGTCGACGACCGGGATGCTCATCGGGTTGAAGCCCGAGCGCTTGGCGTCGTTCATCGGGTCGATGAGTTCCGGGTGCTTGGCGAGCCACAGCAGCATGAAGCCCATATAGCCCTGCATGCCCTGGTTCGGGTTGATCGAACCGAAGACTTCGCCGGCCTTGATCATGTCGAGGATGTTGGCATTGACGTCCGCGCACATGACGAGGACCTTGCCGCCGGCTTCCTTGTTGGCCTGTGCGGCGCCGATCGCCGAGTTGGCTTCCGGCATGAAGACCGCACCGAGGTTCGGATTGGCCTGGATGAGGCTCGACAGACCCTGATAGGCCTTGGTCGGATCCTGGTTGGAGGCCGCGCGTCCGACCAGCTTCATGTCCGGCCATTTCTCTTCCATGCGGGCGATGAAGGCGGTGATGCGCTTGTCGTGGTTGTCCTGACCCGGATTTTCCAGAACCGCATATTCGCCCTTGCCGCCCATCTTCTCGGCGATCGCGTCGGCCGCATAGGAACCTTCGCGGTTGTTGTCCGAGGTGATGAAGGAAACGCGCTTGGAGAGCGGCGAGTCCGCGGCGAAGGTCACGACGGCCGTGCCCTGGTCGATGGCGCGGTTGATCGGCTCGATGAACGGATCGGAGTTCATCGGGTGCACGAGAATGCCGGCCGGGTTCTGCGCCAGCGCCTGGTCGAAGGTGGCGATCTGCTTGTTGACGTCATATTCCGGCGTGCCGGTATATTCGGTCTCGCAGCCCAGCTGCTGGCCGGCCTGCTTGAACATTTCATAGACCGGGAACCAGTATTCGACGCCCGATACCATGACGTTCATGACGTATTTTTCGCCCGGCTTGCAGCGGAACGGATTTTCCGTTTCAGCAGCGGCAGCGCCGGCAAAAAGCGTGGTCGCAAGGACCGCCATGGCGGTCGTCGTGAAAAAAGTGCGCAAGTGTCCTCCTCAGGGCGCAAAGCCCTTCCCAAAAAGCCCGTGAGCGTCGGTTTCGACGCCTCTGATCTCAGTGAAGACCGGGCTTCCTCCTCGAAGTCCGGTATGAGCACCTAAACGCAGGATGCATTGCGTGTCAATATAATTCACACAATGAAATATATTTCAGATTGTAGGGCTGAAATCAAGGTCGCCCACTGAAATATCTTTCACGGGCAACGATAGCAGACGACGCGCCCGGCGTCGCCTGCAAGTTCGTTCAGGCCGGCTGAACTTCGACGGTCACATGCGAAAGCGCACCGAGATGGGCAAGGCGCGCTTTGTAATCGGCAGGCGCCTTCGGTGCAGGCGAGGCGATGGAGACGATCGCCGCGTGATGGCCGGGGCCGACCTGCCAGACATGCAGGTCGGTGATGCGGTCCTCGCCGCACTCCAGCGCCGTGCGGATATCCTCCACCAGCCCCTCCCCCTGCGGCACCGCATCGATCAGCACGCCGCCGGTTTCGCGGATGAGGCTCCAGGACCAGCGCACGATGACCAGCGCGCCGACGACGCCCATGGCCGGATCGGCCCAGAGCCAGCCATAGCTGCGACCGAGCAGGAGGGCGGCGATGGCGAGCACGGAGGTCAGCGCATCCGCCAGCACATGCAGATAGGCGGCGCGCAAGTTGTTGTCGCGACCGCGATGCCCGTGGTCATGCTGTTCCCGGGCATTGTGGTGGTGGTCATGATGATCATGCGGATGCGCATGGGAATGGCTGTGCCCGTGGTGATGATGGCCGTGATCGTCGCGCAGCAGCCAGGCGCTCAGGAGGTTGACCAGAAGGCCGGCGACCGCCACCGCAATCGCCTGCTCGAAGCTGATGGCGACCGGATGGGCGAGCCGCACAAAACTCTCCCAGCCGATGAGAAGCGCGATCAGCGCCAGCACGATGGCGCTCGCGAAACCGGCGAGATCGCCGAGCTTTCCGGTTCCGAAGGTGAAGCGTGGGTCGCGGGCATGACGGCGGGAATAGGTATAGGCAAGGGCCGCGATCAGCATGGCACCGGCATGGGTTGACATGTGCCAGCCATCCGCCACCAGCGCCATCGAGCCGTAGATCGTGCCCGCGACGATTTCCGCTACCATCATGCTTGCCGTCAGCGCGATGACGAGCCACACGCGGCGCTCGTTGCGCTGGTGGTCGGCACCGAGGAAGACGTGCTCGTGCGCGAGGCCTGCCGTGGAGTTCATTGCCATGCGTTTCGTCCTTCCATCCCGCGCGCTATTTCAGATAGGTCCTGATGACATCGATCAGTTCCTCGCCGCCCTGGCGGCGATCCACCTCGGTTTCAGCTCCCATGACGTGGTGCCGCAGGTGATCTTCCATCACCTCGGCGGTAAGGCCGCCCAATGCGCCCCGCACAGAAGCCAGCTGGCGCAAAATCTCCGCACACCCCGCCTCACCCTCCAGCGCACGTTCAATGCCCTCCAGCTGCCCTCTGAGGCGCCGTACGCGGGCAATCAGCTTGTCTTTCTGGTGAATTGTGTGGCTCACGGCCGCCTCTCAATGAAATATAATATACCCCCCTATACTATATTTGACAGAATAAAGGAAGACGCCCAAGGCAAACCGGCTTCAAAGCAAAAATCCCCGACTTTCGCCGGGGATGATGAAGACGGTGCCCTGATAACAGATCGCGATTACGCCTTCACCCGCGCAGCAGCAGGGTCATAGAGCGGCTCCAGGTGAATTCTGGCCGGCGTACGCTCCATGGCGACGACAAGCTCATAGTCGCCATCGCCCAGAAACGCGTCGTCGACACCGTCGGTGCGGCGCACATAGCCGTAGCCGACATTCTTGCCGAGTGTGTAGCCAAAACCGCCGCTGGTGAGGTAGCCCACAGGCTCGCCGTTGCGCAGGATCGTCTCGCGGCCGACCAGCACGATATCGGGATTATCGACCGTGAAGCCGGCGAAGGCCTTCTTGCGCGGTTCGCCCTGCGCGGTTTCCAGCGCCCGGCGACCGAGGAAGTCGGTGTTCTTGCGCAGCTTCACCGCCCAGCCGAGACCGGCATCGAAGGGCGTGTCGTTCGGCGTGATATCCGAACCCCAGGCGCGATAGCCCTTTTCGAGGCGCAGCGATTCCAGCGCGCGATAGCCGACAGGGCGGATATCGAAGGGCGCTCCCGCCGCCATCAGCGCGTCGAAAACGGTTCCGATGGCGGCGATCGGCACGTGCAACTCCCAGCCGAGCTCGCCGACATAGGTGACGCGCAGCGCCCGGACGGTATGGCCGGCAATCGCGATTTCCCGCACATGGCCGAAGGGGAAGGCGGCGTTGGAGACATCCGCATCGGTGACGGCCGCGAGCACGTCACGCGCCTTCGGCCCCATCAGCGAGAGCGTGCCGAAATCCTCGGTCACATCGCGCAGGGTCACGTCGAGGCCCTCGGGGATATGGTCCTCGATCCAGCCCAGATCGTGCGTGCGGAAGCCGGTGCCCGTGACGATGTAGAATTTCTCTTCCGCAAGGCGCGCCACCGTCAGGTCCGCCTCGATGCCGCCGCGGCTGTTGAGAAGCTGGGTATAGGTGAGCCGCCCGGCCGGCTTGCCGACGTCGTTGGCGCAGATCCAGTCGAGCGCCTTCAGCGCGTCGGGCCCCGTCATCTCGTATTTGGCGAAGGAGGATTGGTCGAAGATGCCGACGGCCTCGCGCACATGGCGGTGCTCGTCGCCGACGGCGGCAAACCAGTTCTGTCGGCCCATGGAATAGATATCCTTCGGTTCCACGCCCTTGGGCGCGAACCAGTTCGGCCGCTCCCAGCCAAGCTTCGAGCCGAACACCGCGCCATGCGCCTTCAGGCGCTCATAGAGCGGCGAGACGACACGCGGGCGGCCGCTCTCATATTCCTCGTGCGGGAAGCCGATCGTGTAGTGCTTGCCATAGGCTTCCAGCGTGCGGTCGAGCACCCATTGGCGATCGCGATGCATGCCGGCGAAGCGGCGGATATCGACCACCCAGAGATCGAGCGGCGCTTCGCCATCGACGACCCATTGCGCCAGCACCCACCCTGCCCCTCCCCCGGAGGCGATGCCAAAGGCATTGAAGCCTGCGCCGACGAACATGTTTTTGCATTCCGGCGCAACGCCGAGAATGAAATTACCGTCGGGTGTAAAGCTCTCGGGACCGTTGATCATCTGCTTGACGCCGACCGTCTCCAGCGCCGGCACGCGGGCAATCGCCTGCTCCATATGCTGCTCGAAATGGTCGAAATCGTCGTCGAACAGGCGGAAGGCCCATTCGTCCGGCACGTCGCCGGTGGTCCAGGGCTGCGGGTTCGGCTCATAGCCCCCCATGACGAGGCCACCGACCTCCTCCTTGAAATAGGTGCGGCGATCCGGGTCACGGATGGTCGGCGCATCGGTCGAGAGGCCCGGCACCTTTTCCGTGATGATATACTGGTGCTTGACCGGTTGCAGCGGCACGTTGATGCCGGCCATCGCCCCCACCTGCCGCGCCCATTGGCCCGCGCAGTTGACGACCTTCTCGCAGGCGATATCGCCGAGCGTCGTGCGCACGCGCCGTATGCGCCCCTCCTCCATGTCGAAGCCCGTGACACGCACGTTCTCGACGATCTTGGCGCCATGCATGCGCGCGCCCTTGGCCAGCGACTGGGTGATGTCGGAGGGGCTTGCCTGCCCGTCGGTCGGCAGCCAGCTCGCACCGACGAGATCGCCGACCTCCATCAGCGGCCACATCGCCTTGACCTCCTGCGGCGTCAGCAGATGCATGTCCATGCCGAAGCTCTTGGCGGTCGTCGCGAGGCGGCGGAATTCGGTCCAGCGGTCCTGGTTGGTGGCAAGGCGGAGGCAGCCGCTCATCTTCCAACCGGTGGCAAGGCCGGTCTCGGCCTCCAGCCCTTTGTAGAGATCGACGGAGTATTTCAGCACGCGGGTGATCGAGGCCGAGGAGCGCAGCTGGCCGACAAGGCCGGCGGCATGCCAGGTGGAACCAGAAGTCAGCGTGCCCTGCTCGAGCAGGACGACACTCGCCTTGTGGTCGCGCGCCAGGTGATAGGCCGTCGAGCAGCCGATGATACCGCCGCCGATGACAACGATCTCGGCATGGGATGGCAGGGTCATGTCTTTGGTTTCCCGTATGAGCGTCTGTAGTGGTCGAGGGCCTTTTCCAGGCGGTCGAGATTATAAGCGGTGTAGCTGACGTAATCGGCGCCGGGCGCGGTGAGGTGCAGTTCAGACACCATGCTCCACATCGCCTCGCGCAGCAGCGAGGCACATTGCATGGCTGCATGCGAGCGATGGATCGCGGGGTCCGGTGCACCGCCGAAATAGGCGTCGAGGAAATCCTCCGCCTCGTCGGGCGAAAGCCCGGCATTGGAGGTGGCGCCGGCCAGGTCGAACATGGCGGTGGAGAAGCCGGCATATTCGAAATCGATCAGCCAGAGCTTCTGGCCATCATCGAGAATATTAGCCGGCAAAAGATCGTTGTGACCGAAGACAATCGGGAGCGGCGCCTGCGCCGCTTCCAGCTCATCGGCCAACGCGATGTACTCAGGCAGATGCGGCACCATGCGGCTGTTTCCGGCTTTCAGCGTGCGGGCATAGTCGCGCACCACATGGAAGGGCCAGAAGAGGAAGGCGGCGCCGCTGATTTCCTGCGGCATCCGCGTGTGGAAACGGCAGAGCAGATCGGCAACGCGCCGCCGCTCGACGACGACGTCACCCGCCCTATAGGTTTTCGCCCCGAGATAGGCCGACACCATGACGCCGGGCTCGGCATAGCGCACCTCCGGCCCGAAGCCGGCCGCATGCGCGGCCCGCGCCGTCATCAGCTCGCGGTCTCGAAAGACGTGATGGAAAGGGTAGTCTTTGCCGAAGCGCACGACATGGCGTCCGGCGCTATCGCCGACGACGTAACTTTCATTGCTGATCCCGCCTTTCAGCGGCGCGATCTCGATCCGGCCATGCCAGCAGGGCATCGCACGAATGCGATCCTCAACGGCGCGGCTGAGTTCGACGTGTCCGTCCATCAACTCCCTCCCCAAGCGGCATTGCGGATGCGCCGCATGCCTTGCCGGAGCGCCGTTCCCTGTGGTCTTGTTGGTCGCCCTGCGTCGTCAATCTCGTGCAGGATGAAAGCAGGTGTCAATCCTCAAATGTGGCTTTTTCTGTTTTTGTGACCGGTTTTGCGGCTTTCTTGCCAGATGGCGTCGATAAGATTATGAAGAAGGCAACGTCTCCGCGGACCAACCGACATGAATCATTCCAAGCGCCATAACGACATCCTTCGGCTCCTCCAGCAGGACGGCACGGTGACGATCGCCGATCTCGCCAAGAAGCTCGACGTTTCCCTGGAAACCGTGCGGCGGGACATCCGGCCGCTGACGACGAACGGCGCGGTGGTGAAGATGCACGGCGCCGTGGCACTGCCGTCGATTCTTGGCGAAGCGCCGTTCGAAAAGCGTATGCGGGAAAACAGCGATGCGAAGAAGGCGATCGCCATCGCGGTCGCCGCGACGATCCGTGACGGTGATTCGATCATGTTGGATACGGGCACGACGACGAGTTATCTCGCCCGTGAACTGCTTGGCCACCGGCGGCTGACGGTTGTGACCAATTCCTCCGACATCGCCCGCACGCTCTCGACCGTCAACGACAACAGGGTCTACATGGCCGGCGGCGAACTTCGCAGCGACAACGGCGCCGCCTTCGGCATTTCCGCAATCGAATTCATCAGTCACTTCACCGTCGGCCATGCGGTGATCTCGACCGGCGCGATCGACGCCACCATCGGCGTGATGGACTACGATCTGGAAGAAGCGGAATTCGCCCGAGCCGTGGTAGCGCAGGGCCGCCGCGCCGTCGTCGTCACCGACCACACCAAATTCGGCCGGCAGGGGCTGGTGCGCGTCTGCGACTTTGCAGCCCTCACCGACCTCTTCACAGACAAGGCCCCGCCCCGCGACGTCGCGACCGCCCTCAAGACCGCCGGCGTCAGCATCACCCTCACCACCTAAGTTGCCTGCAGTAAACTGAAAAACCCGGCGAATCGCTTCGCCGGGTTTTCGATTCGGGAATGCCGGAACGGCTTACCAGGAGGTGCTGGCCTTCAGCATGAAGGTACGGCCCGCGCCGTAGCCGCAGGACGTGACACTCTGGCAGCTCGCGACATATTCCTTGTTGAACAGGTTGGACACGTTGAGAGCAACGCTCCAGTTATCCTTTTTGTAGCGGATCGCCGCATCGACCACAGTGGCATCAGGCACCACGAACTTGTTGGCGGTGTCAGCGAAGGTTTCGCCGAGATACCGCACACCGACGCCTCCGCTCAGGCCCTCGAGAGAGCCGGCTTCCACGGCGTAGTCCAGCCACAGCGAAGCCGTCAGGTCCGGGATCTGGACCGGCGTCGTTCCCGCTGCAGCCGTCGGACCGCCCTCCGTCACCTCGGCGTCGAGATAGGTCAGACCGCCGATGATCTTAAAGCCGTTGTCGAGGTTGGCCTGTGCTCCGAATTCGATGCCCTTGATGTTCACCTCACCCAGCGCCGCCTTCAGCCACGGATTGGCAAGATCGGGTGCGGCAACAGCGACATTCTGCTTGGTCAGGTCGAAGACGGCGGCAGTGAAGAGACCATCGAACCATGTCGGCGCATATTTGACGCCAGCCTCCCACTGCTGGCCGGTCTCGGAATCCATCAGCGCGCGCTGGCTGGGAACGGTCGCGCCGTTGTCGCTGGGCGATGGGTTGAAGGACGTCGAATAGCTGAGATAGGGCGTCAGTCCATTGGCGAACTCATAGGCTATGCCTGCCCTGCCTGAGAATTCCCCGTCGCTACGCTTGATGTTAGCCGTGTCGAGTTTGCGCGAGACGAAATCGTAGCGGCCGTTCAGCGTTGCCAGCCAGCCGCCAAGGCGGATCTGATCCTGCGCATAGAGGCCGAACTGGCTGAGCGTTGTCTTGCTTTCCGGCCCCAAAGCCGGCGGCCCGAAGGCGCCGCCATAGACCGGATTGAGGATATCGATAGACGGCGTCGTACCGGGCCATGCAGCGTCTGCCGATGCATCGAAGAAGGTCGATGCGCCATGACGATACCAGCGGTAATCCGCGCCCAACAGCAGGGTATGTTCGAGAGCACCGGTTTCAAACGTGCCTTCGAGCTGGTTGTCGACGGTGAAGGTATTGACGTTGGTGTCGTGTGCCCAGCGATACCGTTGCAGGGTCGTGCCCGTGAGGACGCCGTTGCTGTAGAGACCATCCTCCTGCAGCGACACCGTGCCGTAGCGAAGGTTCTGGCGAACGGTCCAGTCATTGTCGAACGTGTGCGAGAATTCGTAGCCGATCATCGCCTGCGTGCGGTCGTACTGCTCCACGTCCTTGTCGCCGTAGAAGAAATCACGCGGGACTTTGTAGCCGGCAGCATTGGGAACGACCGCTCCCTCATAGGGCAGGAAACCGGTGCTGGTATGGACGAGATCCGTGCGCGACAGAGAGCCGAGAACCGTAAAGCTGGTCGCATCATCCGGCTGCCACTTGAAGCTTGGGGCGATTGCACCGCGCAGGTCCTTGGAATGGTCCGTCTCCCAACCACCGCCCGAGACCTTTCCGTTCAGGCGATAGGAAAATCCGTCCTGCAGTTCGTCGCCGATATCGGCGGCAAGGTAGCCGTTGCCGAAGCTGTTGACGCCCGTCTCGATATAGCGATGACGTTCACCGGGGCGCTTGCTGACATAGTTGAGGAAGCCGCCCGGATTGCCGCCGCCATAGAGCGCCGACGACGGACCCTTTACCACCTCAATGCGCTCGAGGAAGAACGGATCCATCAGGAAGGTGCCGAAGCCCGTCTGGTAAAAGGACAGGCCGTCGAGGAAGACGCCGCTCTGGTCGGCCTGGAAACCACGGATGAAGACCCAGTCGGTGTCGGAATCGGTTCCGTATGTCGATGGATTGACGCCCGGCGCGTAGCGCAGCGCCTCATCGATCTTCTGCGGGCTCTGCATTTCCATCTGCTCGCGGCCCACGACCGTGACCGATTGCGGAATCTCGGTGAGTGCGGTGGCGCTCTTGCTGCCGGAACGCGTGGATTTCGCCACGACGCCCTTTACCGGCTCCACGCCCGTCTTGGCCGTCTCGCCGCCCTGCTCGACCCGAATTTCTTCCAGCCGCGTTGCATCGCCACTATCTTGCGCGAACGCGCCCATTGGCGCCAGGAGCGCGATTGCCGCCGTACCGCAGGCAAGCGCCAGTCTCATCCGCTGCTCTTTCCCGATCTTCTGCATTCTATGACACCCCACTCACGCCGCCCCTCTCCGGGCAGGCTACGATAAGATGAGTGATTAACTCAATTTTAACAAAGGGGATTGTCACATTCCGCGAAAATAGAACATTCTTGGGCAATTTTCCGCAATGCGAATATTCGCCCACAGCCTTCATCAGGCCAGATTCGCTTTCTGCCAATGGGCCGGCGTCGTGCCGAAGTTTTTGCGGAAGACACGGGTGAAATGCGCCTGATCGGCAAAACCGGTTTCGGCCGCAATCTCCGTCAGGGATTGTTCGCCCTTGAGAATCAGTTGCTTGGCATGTCGAAGCCGCGCGTTCACCTGCCATTGATGTGGGGCAACGCCCGTCGATGCCTTGAAGGCATGGCTGAAATGGGATTGCGACAGGCCCATGAGACCCGCAACCTCTTCCAGCCTGATGCTGCGCAAGCAGTTTTCTTCAATGAAGTCCGTCGCGCGGCGCAGTTGCCAGGCGGCAAGTTTGCTGCGCTTACGACCCGGCGCCTTGGCGAGTTTCATCACATCGATGATCAGCGCCAGCGAGAGCCCGTCGCCGTAAAGATCATGCAGTGGCTGCGGATTGGTGCATTCGGCCGCGATCAACTGCGCGAGCGACAGGAGCCTGGTATCGGCAAAGAAGAGTTGCGGCGTCCCGAGACGCTCCGGATCAAGATCTTCGGCAAGCCGCCGGCTGATGGTTTCCACGTCGAAATGCAGGTCGAGGTGACGCAGGAACCGATGGTCGGGGAGGTCGGCCCAAAGCTCGAAGTCCGCCGGGATGAACGAAATCGGCCGGCTTGCCCAATCACCGACGGTCTCCTCGCCGCCCGGCGCCACGCGGGTGCGGGACGCGCCCGGCCCCCGCTTGTCGAGGAGAATGAAGAGCCGTGGATCGCGTCCGACATAGTAGCCGCCGGCGCGGGGCGCGCATTCCACGTCCCACACATCCGCCACGATACCATTCCAGTGCCGCCGGTTGAGCCCGCCGACCACCGAAAATCCTTCGATCTTGTTTTGCATGCGCGGCTGGAACGTCATAGCGCCGACCAAGAATTCCTTCATAAAGTTGTCAAGTTTTATCCCGAACGCTACTGCATTGCAATATCGGCACAAACGGAAGGGGCGGCCCGCTGGACCGCCCCTTCCGGCACTCACTGGAAACGCCTCAGTCCTCCTCCTGGAACACCTCCTCGCGTTTCTTTTTGACCGAGGGCAAAAAGACGACGACGAGAACGGCGAGCGCGATGGCCAGCAGGATCGCACTGATCGGACGCGTGACAAACGTCGTCGGGTCCCCGCGCGACAGGATCATCGCACGTCGCAGGTTCTCCTCCAAAAGCGGGCCGAGCACGAAACCAAGCAAGAGAGGCGCAGGCTCACAGCGCAGTTTCACCAGCAGGTATCCGCCAAGACCGAACAGCGCGACCGCATAGAGGTCATAGACATTGGAGTTCACGCTGTAGACGCCGATCGAGCAGAACGCCATGATGATCGGGAAGAGCACATAGTAGGGCACCGTCAGAAGCTTCACCCACAGTCCGATCAGCGGCAGGTTCAATACCACCAGCATCAGATTGCCGATCCACATGGACGCGATGATGCCCCAGAACAAGGTCGGCTGTTCGGTGGCGACATTCGGGCCGGGCACGATGCCTTGGATAATCATGGCGCCGACCATGAGCGCCATAACGGGATTTGCCGGAATACCAAGCGTCAACAATGGGATAAACGACGTTTGAGCACCGGCGTTGTTGGCCGATTCCGGGCCTGCGACGCCGGCGATTGCACCATGCCCGAACTCCTCCGGATGATCCGAGACGCGCTTCTCCACCGTGTAGGACGCGAAGGCGGCAAGGATGGCGCCTCCCCCTGGCAGGATACCGAGTGCCGAACCGATGGCCGTGCCGCGCAGCACGGGTGCAGCCATGCGCTTGAAATCCTCTTTGGTGGGCCAAAGCCCCGACACCTTGGCCATCAGAACGGTGCGGTTCTTCTCGCCTTCCAGGTTTCGCAGGATTTCAGCAATGCCGAAAACGCCGACGGCGACCGCGACGAAGTTGAGACCGTCGGCATATTCGCGAATGCCCAGGGTAAACCGCGGCGTACCCGTATAGATATCCGTACCCACGAGACCCAGCAGCAGACCCAGCGCGACCATGGCGAGCGCCTTGACGATGGACCCATGGGCAAGCGCGATGGAGGAGACGAGGCCAACGACCATCAGCGAAAAATACTCCGCCGCACCGAATTTCAGCGCGATGGCCGTCAGCGGCAGGGCGAAGATTGCAACGAGGAACGTGGAAACCGTGCCGGCAAAAAAAGAGCCGAGCGCTGCGATCGACAGCGCCGCCCCCGCCCTGCCTTTGCGCGCCATTTGGTAGCCGTCGATGGCGGTCACGGCGGAGGACGACTCGCCCGGCATATTGATCAGGATCGCCGTGGTGGAGCCACCGTATTGCGCGCCGTAATAGATGCCTGCAAGCATGATCAGCGACGACACCGGCTCAAGCTGGAAGGTGATCGGCAGAAGCATGGCGATCGTCGCGGTGGCACCGATGCCGGGTAGAACACCGATAAGCGTACCGAGAAGAACGCCGATGAGGCAGAACGCGAGATTGGCGGGAGAGGCGGCCGTGGAAAAACCAAGCGCCAGATTGCTGATGAGATCCATGCCGGGCCTCCTAGAGCCGTGTCCAGGGGCCGAACCGCACGAAGGGTAGGCCGAGGGCGTAGCTGAACACCACGACAGAAAAGAGCGTGATGGCAGCGGCGAGGACCACCGCCATGCCGGGCTTCATACGGCTGGAGGCGAAGGCGGCGATGAGTGCCGCGAAAAACAATGACGGCACGAAGCCAAGACCGCGGACGGTCAACCCGAAAAAGACCGGAGCGGGCAGGATGAACAGCATGCCACGAACGGCGATTGGGCCGATCGGCTCGCCTTGAACCCGCGTAGACTGCCCAAGGACCACAACACCGAGAAAGGTCAGAATCGTTGCCAGAGCCAGTGGAAAATACCCCGGCCCCATGCGTAAAGCGGTGCCCAGCTCCAAGCTAAGGCATTGATAAATAAAGAAGCCACCAAGAGCGATAAAGGTTAGGCCGCATATCGCATTGGTGCTGTCGAACTGCAGGTTTTTCATGGAATCCCCTCCTCCGGGAACCCGGAAAGATCGCGCAACAGCAGGAAACGCAACGGCGTTGACCGCCGTCACGTTTCCATTTCTCAAACAGGATCAGTCGGCATATTGGCCCGCAGCCTCGATGACAGGCTTCCAGCGTGCGATTTCGCTCTCAAGCTTCGCCTTGAGACCGGCCGGCGTAGCATCGGCATCAGAGGAGGGGGCAGTGCCCAGTTCCGCAAAACGGGCGACCACGTTCGGGTCCTTCAGCGCGAGCTGCAATGACTTCGAGAGCCGCTCCGTCACCTCCGCAGGCGTGCCCTTCGGCGCGTAGATGCCATGCCAGATACCAACCTGAAAGCCCGGCAAGCCACCTTCCTCCGCCGTCGGCACATCCGGAAGATTGCCGAGACGGGCAGGGGAGGTCACGGCATAGGCCTTGATGGTACCGCCCTGGATCTGCTTCGTCGTGTTGGTGGTCTGGTCACACATCACATCGACCTGGCCACCGAGCAGATCGGTCATTGCCGGGCCGGTGCCCTTGTAGGGAACGGTGGTAAACTGTGTCTGCAGCGCGCTCATCAGCATCATGCCGCAGAGATGCGATGCCGCGCCGATCCCGGCATTGGCGACCGTCACCGTGTCCTTGTTTCCCTTCATGTACTCGATCAGGCCCTTGAGATCCGTCGGCTCAAGGTCCTTGCGCGCAACGATGGTCATCGGTACATCCGTGACAAGGCCGACATATTCGAACGCACCGAGGGTATCGTAGGCCAGCTTGCGATAGAGCGTGGCACTGGTGGCCATGCCGATGTGGTGCAGCAGAAGCGTGTAACCGTCTGCATCAGCGCTCGCGACACGCCCCGCGCCGAGCGTGCCGCCCGCGCCGCCGACATTCTCCACAACGATCTGCTGACCGAGGTCCTTCGACATGGCTTCAGCGACAAGGCGGGTGACCGTATCGGTGGGGCCGCCGGCAGAGAAGGGCACGACCATGGTGATCGTGCGTTCCGGATAGGTCTGCCCAAGTGCTGAGGTTGCAAGCAGGCCGGCTGCCAACACAGCCGACGCACCAAACAGGGCTTTCAAGATCTTCATCAAATCCTCCCGAGATGAAACGACCAGCCGGCGCAGCTCCTCCCGCACCGGGTCTGGTTGTCTTTAGAGTGGAGGAAGGGTCGAACGGAGCAAGCCAATTGACCTGTTGACGGGCAAGTTTACCGCCGTAAACCATGTCCAATGGGTAGCTTTGGGGACATTGGAGGCAATCTATGGGTGGAAATCCACCCACCTGCGATCACGGATCGTCCAGAAAAGCATCGGACCGCACGTCCTTGTCGAGTCCATATTTCTGCATCTTCTCGTAAAGCGTCTTGCGTGACACGCCAAGCTGTTCATAAACCGGTTTCAGACTGCCGCCATGTACGGCCAGTGCGCTGGCGATCAAACCACGCTCGTAGGACGCAACCTTGTCGGCCAGCCGCTGCGGGGCCAGATCGGGCAAATTTTCCAGCGACGTCGCGGGGAGGCCGAGCACCAACCGATCGGCTGCATTTCGCAGTTCGCGAACATTGCCCGGCCAGCCGCGCGCCGCGATCTCGGTCAGCACCTCCGGCGTTACGTCGATATCACTACGCCTGTAGCGCGCCGCCGCTTCGCGCACGAGCTGGAGGAAGAGGAGAGGGATATCGGCCCGACGCTGCGACAGTGAGGGCACATGAAGGGTCGCGACATTGAGGCGATAGAGCAGGTCGGCACGAAAGCGACCGGCGGCAACTTCGGCTTCAAGATCGACCTTGCTCGTCGCAACAAACCGCACATCCAGAGCAACGGGTTCGTTCGAGCCCAGGCGCGTGATGACACGTTCCTGCAGCACACGAAGGAATTTTGCCTGCAAATCGAAGGGCATGGAGCCGATCTCGTCTAGCAGGATCGTGCCGCCACGGCCATGTTCAAATTTGCCGTAGCGTGGACGAAGCGCGCCTGGAAAAGCGCCCGCCTCATGGCCGAAGAGCTCGCTCTCGATCAGATTTTCAGGAAGCGCCGCGCAGTTGATTGCGATGAACGAACGGCCGGCGCGACCGCTGATATCGTGTAGCGCCCTGGCGACGACCTCCTTGCCCACCCCCGTCTCGCCGACAATGAGCGTATCCGCATCCGTCGCCCCGATAGCTCTGAGCCTGTATCGCAGGTCGACCATCACCTGCGTTCGCCCGGGTAGCCGCGCCTCGATATCATCGCGCTTTCCAGCTACGGCACGCAGGCGACGGTTCTCCAGAACGAGGCTGCGCCGGTCCATCGCCCGGCGAATGACGCCTGCCAGATGCTGGGCCGCGAAGGGCTTTTCAACGAAGTCATAGACTCCGGCGCGCATGGCGCTGACCGCAAGCTGCACATCCGCATGTCCCGTCACCAGAATGACCGGCACTTCAGGATCGACCTCGCGGATACGCTGGAGCAATGTCATCCCGTCCATGCCGGGCATGCGGATGTCGCTGACCACGACACCATCGAAAGCATAGCCGACACGCTCCAGCACCGGTTCGGCTGCCGAAAACGGTTCGACCGTGAAATCGAAGAGTTCCAAAGCCTGGGCTGACGAGCGGCGCATTTCGTCATCGTCATCAATCAGGAGCACACGAGGGGACGTCATTCCGCCGCCTCCTGAACATTATCGGCCGGGGCGAGTACGATACGAAAGACCGCTCCCCCATCAAGATGGTTTCCGACTGTGAGGTCTCCATCGAAGTCTTTGATAATATTATAAGAAATCGAGAGGCCAAGTCCCAGCCCCTTGCCAACGCCTTTCGTTGTGAAGAACGGGTCGAAAATCCGCTCGGCTATGGCCGCCGGCACACCCGGTCCGTGATCTCGCACCGAAATGACAATACGCCCATCAGTGCGACCGGCCGAAAGCAGGATCTTCCTGTTCTCCAATCCCTCGACGGCATCCGCCGCGTTGCTAACGATATTGACCAAGACCTGCTGCAATCGCACCGGCCCGGCCTGAACCGCCAGGCCCTGCTCCTCGAGCAGCAACACCAGCTGCGCATCGGCCGCCTTGAGTCTCGGCGTAACTATTTCGAGCGTGTCCGCTATGACATCCGAGAGCAAAACCGGCCCAAGCTTTTCATTCGGTTTGCGAGCGAAATTGCGTAAGTGCCGGCTTATGGAAGCCATACGGTCGATCAAACCGGAAATACGGCGGACATTGTCCTGCGCCTCGGGCACTCGACCGCGATCAATCAGCAGGCTGGCGCTGTCCGCATAGGTCTTTGCCGCGGCGAGGGGTTGGTTGAATTCATGCGAGAGAGCAGCCGACATCTGGCCGAGGCCTGCAAGCTTCCCCGCCTGGATCAGGTCGGCTTGGGTTTTGCGCAGCTCCTGCTCCGTCAACCGGCGCTCCGCGACTTCAAGCTCTATCTGTTCGTTGACCCGCGCAAGATCTGCAGTACGCTCTTCAACCCGCCGCTCCAGCTCAACCTGGGTTTCCTCCTGCAGGCGCAGGCGCTCCACCACGCGAGCGCGACGCTGCCAAAGCACGGCACCGCCGAGCCCCGCCAGGCAGATGAAAAGCAAAATGGCAATCAAGGTGGTGCGTGCTTGTGCGCGCACCGATGCGGTGTCGAGAAGAACATTCACCGTCCAGTCCGCCTCCGACATGTACTGGGAGAGCCGGAGATATTCCCGACTCGCTCCGTCGGAAGCTATGCTCATCAGATGTTGACCATGGTAAACCGTCTCACTCACGGGGAGGGGGCGCAAATGCGCCTCGGCGTAGCGGCGCGACGCCTGCGTGCGGGAAAGTCGATCAGCATCCAAGGGTAGAATACCGGTATAAAGCCATTCCGGGCTCCCGGTCATGAAGATAATCCCCTCGGGATCCGCGACGAAGATCTTGTATTCGCCGCCACGCCAGGACGTCTCGATGGAGTCGATATCCACCTTGAAGACAATGACGCCGAGGATCTTCCCGGCAACCTCCACGGGCGAGGAGAAATAATAGCCTCGCTTCAGCGAAGTGGTTCCAAGCGCATAGAATCGAGCCTGTTTTCCCGCGATCGCATCCTGGAAATAAGGACGATAATGAAAGTTCTGCCCGACGAAGGTTGCTGGCTGGTCATAATTGCTGGCTGCGATCGTATTGCCGTCGGGCGTCATGACATAAATATCAGACGACTCCAGTAATCCGTTGATTTCCCTCAGGTAGTCATTCGCCACACGGCGAAAGGCCGGATCGCCCGGGTTCTGAAGGAGCGCTTCGATGTCGTCATGGTCGGCGATCAGCGCGGGCAGGGGTTCGTATCGGCTGAGGTGTCCACCGAGGGCGGCAACGGCGAGACGCAGAGCAGAGCCTGCCTGCAACGACGCTTCGTCCATGTAGCTGCGCGTCATCAGCGTTCCGCCCTGCAGGATCGCAAGGACGATGGCGATCGGCAAGATCGCAAACGCCAGGGCTTGACCCACTTTCACGGAATGGGGGCTCCTCTCCTCCACCGGCCGAAAGAATCCGGCCGGACCATCCTACCAGCCCCTCATCCGTTTTCCAGAGGGGGAGGGGTCAGTCCGGCAGGCGGCTATCGCCAAGATCAACCTTCAGGAAGGCGGCGATCGCATCGACCACGATCGCGTGATCCGTCCGCTGTGGCACGCCCGAAACCGTGACCGCACCGACACATCCCAGATCAGCCACAAAAAGCGGGAAGCTGCCGCCGTGAACGGCGAAATCCGCCAAAGGGAGATTATGCGCTTCCTCCTGGTTCCGACCTGAAAGCGCCAGGCGACGGCCAACCAGATAAGATGAATGCCAAAGCCGCAGCACGGTATTTCGCTTGCGGCGTATCCATTCGACATTGTCCGTGGAAGTTCCCGGAAGCGCGCAATGGAAAAGAATCCGATCCCGCAAGGAAATATCGATCGCCACACCGGCTCCCATGGCCCGTGCGGTATCTCGCACGCAATTGCCGAGTGCCCAGGCGTCGTCCGGGCTGAACCGATCAAAACGCAGAAGCCGCTCCTGCTCCTCAATCCGGCGAATATCGTTTGCAATCATGTCCGTCATCGTCTTCCCCCTGCACCAAACGCCTCCTGTTCCTAGCGGGACATAAGGGAGAGGGAAAGAGCGATCTTGCACGCAACCAATCTCTTGACGGAGATCAAGGTTGCTCTCGAGGTGGAAACGTAGAAAGAGGAGTAGAGATCGCGCCTTCCCTGGGAACCATCGATGCCGGACAGCCTGTTCATCTTCGCCATCCTCGCTTTGCTCCTGACGCCGGGGCCGACCAACACTCTGCTGACGGTTGGTGCGGCGGCGCGCGGGTTTCGCGAAAGCCTGCCGCTGCTTCTCGGCGAATTGGCCGGCTATCTTGTGGTGGTCGTTCCCCTGGCGACAGTCGCCGCTGCCCTCTTTGAGGGGCGCCCTGTGCTCTCCGCCGTTCTGCGCATCCTTGCGGCCTGCTGGGTTCTTCTTCTCGCCATTCGCCTCTGGCTTGTTTCAGCGAGAAAAGAAGGGGAGGGGGCGTCAAAAACCGTAACGGTCGGTCAGGTTTTTTTGACCACCACGCTCAACCCGAAGGCCCCGATAATAGGGCTCGTCATCATGCCGCACGGTCCATTCATGGAAATCGCGCCATCGCTCGGGCTTTTCTGCCTGCTGGTTGCGGCGGCAGGAACAAGTTTCCTTGTGCTCGGCAGTCTTGTCGGCCGCGTTCCGATCCTGCCGACAAGACTGGTCTATCGGATTGCCGCGGTCTTCCTGGTCATCTTTTCACTCGGCCTTGCAAGCAGCGCAACAGGCCTGCTTTAAGCTCGGTGATCAGGCTTCTTCCACAAGGTGCATGCGCATAAGCTCTTGCTGCACCTCGTCCTGAAATGCAAAGACGGCGGCACGGGCACCGTCGTCACTCGACCCGAGCCTTCGCATCTCATCGGCCAGCTCCCGGCAAACCTTTCTCCAGTAAAGCAGCGCATCCTCGCCCTGCAAACCATCGAGTTCGCCAGCGCACTGGCGAATTTGTGCCGTGCGACGCTCCGCGGGGAAGGGCACAACCGGGCCCGTATCGGTGGCAACAAAACGGCGGTGCATCTGGGCGGAGGCGTAGGGGGGCATTGATTCGGGCTTCCTTGTCTTGCCCCCCATGATTACGGATTGCATGGTTAACACGCAGTTTCCAAAGCCGAATTCCCTGTTCCGATTTGTGATCATCCCGCCCGTTTCGCCGGTGTCTGATTGGCCCGCGCCAACGCCATCAGCATCGGACCGAGCGTGAACTCGCCGCGCTCCGCCCGACGGCTAAGGTCCCGCAGATAGCCGCCCGCCGAATTGATATGGCCGGAACGCTCCAGAATGCAGGCTATAACAGTCGCCGCATTCTCCGGTCCCAACACCCCGCAGGCATCTTCATACGCAGACGGGCTTATCGCCAGCATCGAGCGAACCACCACGGCTGCCGTCATCAGATCGCGCCAGCTGGAGATCGTGCCGCCGGGACCAAATGGAACAATTTCCGGGCAGGCCTGCAAAACGAGGGGGAGGGGATAGGGCTTCTGCGGCTCGGGCCCGGCACCAAGAGGACGCTGCCGCCTGTCATGTCTCTCATCACCGCGGGAATTTTCCGGTTCTGCCGGCCCTGCAGGTTTGGCCAACGCCGCCATGTCAGCCATCACCGGCGTATCCGATTGAATTTCGACCTTTCCGTCCTGCTTCGTTTCGAAGCGAGGTTCAGAATCAGAGGTGGATTCGGGTTTTGAATTCTGTTTGTGCCGCTCAGTTTGGTCGGGATAGCCAGCCGAATTATGAACAATAATCTGCTTTTCCATGCAGTTGAGTATCTCGACCCGCAACGCTTCGAGCGCCGTGAGGATCGGATTGAGAATTTCAGGCGTCGCAATACGCGGCAATCCCAGAATTTGTACGCGATATTCGGCTTCGAACTGCATCCAGTCGCCAGAAAGGCCGTCTTCCAGTGCCGTTTCTATCAGTTTGACGATATCGCGGCGAACAAGCGTGATGCGCTCACGGAGGCGCTGCAGCAGCATCCGTTCCGCTGTAACCGATGCCGCAAGCTGCTCGATCTCTCCTGCTCGTGCCAGCAGAGGCGTCAATGAAAAGCCATAGGCCTCCCCGATCTCCCCTCCCCTGTCGCGACGGACATATCGTTTGCCATTGGGGCTGTCCCGCCGCACCAGGAGACCGGCGTCGACGAGAGCCGCGAGATGCCGGCGCAGCGTCGTTTCCGCCATGCCATGCGTGCGTAAGGAGAGCTGCATGTTGGAAGGGAAGACAACGAGGTTATCGCTGCCTGAAAGCTCCGTCTTCGGATAGAAACTCATCAACGCGTTCAGGACAGAGAGCGCGCGATCGCTGACGCGCAGTTTCGGCCGCGCCTCGCAAAGCCAACGATAGAGCTTCCACTTGTCGATACTGGCCTCCGGCGAGACCGTCTTGGCGATAGCCTGGCTTGCCAACATGCCAAGCGTCATCGCTCGGCGCCCAAAGGGCGTCGTTATCCCATCCGTTTCCATGTCTCTTCACCCTCAAAAAGGCAAAAGAGACCCCTTCATCGAAAACCGATGCCAAAAACGCTTGACTGTGATTCGGGGAAGTGCGACTCTCAGGCTGCTAAACGATGAGAAGGGCTTCCGCGACGGTAACGTTGAGGGGGCCTTTTTCTTTTGCGGATCAATCTCCCGATTTCTGTTTCTTTTCAGCCCGATACGCCTCGTAAAGGCGATCCAGGTTCTGCGTGATATAGGCCCCGAAGGCCGCGGCTTCCGCGGCTTTCAGCGCAATCGTGTACTGACGGCCATTGGCCTTGATGCTCGCTCGAACGGCTCCGTCCTTGCGTTCCCAGGCAGCGGGGGCAGGCCTTGCGGCATGCGCCGGCGTTTCCATTTTTGCGAGGTGGCCACTGACAAGATTGAAACGCTCCTCCGGCGAGCGAATCCGGATCCGCTCGCGCCCGAGGAACTCGATGGCCTTGTCCTCATTGGACGCCTCATCGAAACGGGTCGCGAGCTCGTGCCAGCGATCGCGGCCGATGGCCAGCGCCGGGCCGATACCCAATCGCACCGCCTTCGGAATCCTGTTCACAACCGACAACATTTTTGAAACTGTCGTCTTGTCGATACTGAGTGCAGCCATGATCGTCTCACGATCAAAGCCGCGGCTTTCCAGTTCACCGGCAAAGGTCGCGCGTTCCAGGAACGAGAGGTCTGCACGTGCACTGTTTTCCTGACCCTGCGCGATAACGTGATCGCGGTCAGTAAGGGCCTTGACGACGGCGCGCACCGGGCGACCGAGCAGGCGTGCCGCTTTCGCGCGTCGGTGACCGAAGGCTATCTGATAGACACCGTCCTTCGTCGGATGCGGACGCACGAGGATCGGCGAATCCTGGCCACGCACCCGCATCGCATCCACCAGTTCCTGAAACTGCTGATCGGAATGTGCGAGACGGTCCGAGACGAAGGAGTCCTCGATCTGATCCGGTTCAAGCTCTATGACGACCTCGCCGGCCGTCAGTTTTGCTTCGATCTCCTTGGCCGCATCCGCCTTCGCCGCTAGCGCATCGATGCTGCGCGTCACCGCGCCGAGTGCGCCGATGCCCTTGTAGGTGACATGCTGGCGTTGCTCCTCCGCCACCGGGTTTACCGGCGTCAACTTGTCATTGGCGGGGGCCATCAGATTGGAAAGAACGTTCTTGCGCGCCATATCAACGCCCCCATGCCTTGTGGATCAGTTCGACGAGTTCCGAATTGACCGCTTCCATGGATTCGAACGCGCGGTCATAGGTCGCACGCGTGAACTGACTGCGATCGACCTCATAAAGCGTCTGGTTGGTCAGCGCGGCATCGGCAATGGCAACACTGCGGACCATCGGACTGGTCAGCACATGCTGCTTGAACATCGAGCGCATGAAAGCGACCATCTGGGTCTGCGGCCCGTCCGCCGGATCGTAACGGGTGACAAGATAGCGCAACCAGTCGAGATTCATATTGCCACCCGCGCTCTTCAGCGTGTTCAGCACTTCGCCAAGCATCTGCAGGAACTGGCACATCGACATGACGTCGAGCATCTGCGGATGCACGGTGATCAGCACCGCCGTCGCGCCACAGATCGCACTCATCGTCAGGAAGCCGAGCTGCGGCGGGCAGTCGATAACCACCACGTCATAGTCGTCGGCGACGGAGGAGAGCGCCTCGTCGAGACGGGCAAAGAAGATGCGGCCGTAGTCGCCCCGGTTGCCCTGTGCCAGAACACGCGGCGTATCGTGCTCGAATTCCATGAGTTCGAGATTACCCGGCACGATATCGAGGCCCGGAAAATTCGTCTTGCGAATGATCTCCTTCAGCGGCCGGCGCTGGTCGTCGTAGCGAATGGCCGCGTAGAGCGTCTCGTTCTCATTGACGTCGAATTCCGGCTGGAAACCGTGAATCGCCGAAAGACTGGCCTGCGGGTCGAGATCAACGGCAAGGACACGGTGCCCGGTAAGCGCCAGATGTTGCGCCAGATGCGCCGTCGTCGTGGTCTTGCCGGAACCACCCTTGAAATTCACGACAGCCACGACCTGCAGATGCTCACTGCCTCTGCGATGCGGGATATAGCGCTGGCCTCGGCTGTTCTGCTCCAGATATTTGCGCATCTCCTGGAGTTGATCGGCGGAATAGGAGCGGCGGCCGGAGGGCGTGACCTGCGGCAGCGGACCCTTCGATTCAAGGGAGAGATTGCGCAGATAACCGCTGGTGACACCAAGGAAATGGGCGGCTTCGCTCAGCTGGAACTGGCGCAGGGACTTCTGCGCAACGGGTGGGAACATTTCCAACCGATGTTGCTTCAGCTTGTCCGACAGCTCATGGGCCTGACCGATGATCAGTTGATCGACCTCGGAAATTGCCTGCCCGAACATTGCAGCCATATTCATGTCGCGAATCTCAAAATGCGTTTCAAAGCCTATTTGGCGATTTAAACCGCATTTAGAACCGATTCGGAAGGAAGGGCAAGGCCGGCACGGCGAATGCACGGCACGGGAAAGCCGTGACGCTTCAATAATTTGCAGCCTAGCTTATTGACCTCGCGTCACCAATCGGCGTCGCACGATTCGTGTGGGCAAAAACACAAGACGAGCCCCGGAG
The DNA here is from genome assembly GCF_022899935.1 of Shinella curvata. GTDB lineage: Bacteria > Pseudomonadota > Alphaproteobacteria > Rhizobiales > Rhizobiaceae > Shinella > Shinella curvata. The sequence goes on along the minus strand of NZ_JALJCJ010000004.1, from coordinate 298,106 downwards.
AGACCGCTTACCACATCCCGACTCGCGCCGGCCGCGGGGCAAGCGCAAAATGACGTCAGCCGCCTTGCCAGGCCTTCACCGCTTCCATCGGCCAGACGAGCATCAGAATATTCAGCGTCAAGCCATCACGAATGAGATAGGTCGTCGTGGCCTCAAAGACCACGATGATCACGATGCTGGCCCAGACCGGCAGGCGTGAGGCAAGGAAGAACCCAACCACCATCGCCAAGATATCCATGCTCGAATTTATGACGCTGTCGCCGAAATAGTCGAGCGAGATGGTCGACTCGCGATAGCGGTTGATGATCATGTCGGTGTTTTCGAGGATTTCCCACGCGCATTCGACGATCAGCGACAGCGTGAGACGAAGGTTCATGCTCGCCTTTGGCAGGACCAGCGTGAACAGCCCGAAGAACAGAATGCCATGGATAATATGGCTCGGCGTGTACCAATCGGTCAGATGCTGCGAGTTTTCCGAGGAAATAACGACGCCATGCCACAGTTTGACATATCCGCACTTGCAGATGAGCGGCTGACCCATCGTATAAAGGATGGCGGCCGTCGCGGCGATGAAGGCCATGACGATCAGCAGGGAGTTTCGGACCGTGCGGTTCACGCGGGATTTCCTTGAAGAAGCGATGTGCCGCGACAGTGGCACACGAGGGTGGAGACAGGCGGCCGGAGGATGACACGATCTGGCGGCCGCAAACAAGATCGGGAGAGAGACGTATGAAACTTGCGACGCTGAAAAATTCCACCCGTGACGGCCGGCTGGTCGTCGTTTCGCGCGACCTGACGCGCTGCTCGGAAGTGGGTCATATCGCCCGCACCCTGCAGAACGCGCTGGATGATTGGGAGCATGTCGCGCCGCGGCTGGAGCGCGTCGCCGAGGGGCTTGAAACCGGCGCGCAGCCGACCGCTCGCTTTCACGAGCATGACGCAACCTCGCCTTTGCCGCGCGCCTATGCATGGGCGGACGGCTCCGCCTATGTCAATCATGTCGAACTGGTGCGCAAAGCGCGCAATGCCGAAATGCCGGAGAGTTTCTGGACCGATCCCCTGATGTACCAGGGCGGCTCCGACAGCTTTTTGGGGCCGCGTGATCCAATTCTCGCAGCCGACGAGAGCTGGGGGATCGACATGGAAGCGGAGATCGCCGTTGTCGTCGGCGACGTGCCCATGGGCGCGAGCGTCGAGGAAGCGCGCGCCGCCATCAAGCTCGTCATGCTCGTCAACGACGTGTCGCTCCGTGGCCTCATTCCCTCCGAACTCGCCAAGGGTTTCGGCTTCTTCCAGTCCAAACCCTCATCGGCCTTCTCCCCGGTCGCCGTGTCGCCCGATGAGCTGGGCGACGCGTGGAAGGACGGCAAGCTGCACCTGCCGCTGCTGGTTTCGCTGAACGGCAAGGCCTTCGGCCGCGCCAATGCGGGTGTCGACATGACCTTCGATTTCGGCCAGCTCGTCGCCCATGCCGCAAAAACCCGGCCGCTCGTCGCCGGCACCATCATCGGTTCCGGCACGGTTTCCAACAAACTCGATGGCGGGCCTGGCAAGCCGGTCTCGGAAGGCGGCGCCGGCTACTCCTGCATCGCCGAACTTCGTACCATCGAGACGATCGCGACAGGTGCCCCCAAAACGCCCTTCATGAAGTTCGGCGACATCGTGCGCATCGAGATGAAGGACAAGACCGGCCATTCGATCTTCGGCGCGATCGAGCAGACGGTCAAAAAATACGAAAAGGAATGAAGTCTTGACCGATGACGTCGTTCTGTTCGACTATTGGCGCTCATCCGCCAGCTATCGTGTGCGCATCGCGCTCGAAAGCCTCGGCCTTGCGTATCGCCGGGAATCCGTCGATCTGCTGGCCGGTGCCCAGCGTTCCGCCGAACACCGCGCCCGCAACCCGCAGGGGCTCGTGCCGGCGCTTGCCATCGACGGGCACATGATGACGCAGTCGCTTGCGATCATCGAATATCTCACAGAAACGCGCCCTGAGGCGCGTTTCCTTCCCGCCGATCCGCTCGGGCGGCAGCGCGTGCGCACAATCGCCTACGCCATCGCCATGGAAATCCACGCCGTCTGCAACACGGGCATCGTCGGCCATGTCATGGAAATCACCGGAGGAGGCGACGCGATCCGTATCGCCTGGATGAAGAAATTCATCGGGGAGGGGCTAGCCGCGGTGGAAGTCCTGTTGAACGATCCCGCCACCGGCACGTTCTGCCACGGAGATAGTCCCACCATGGCCGATTTCTGCCTTGTCCCGCAGGTCTACAATGCCGAGCGCTGGGGAGCCGACATAACCGGCCTTGAGCAGGTAAAGTGCATTGCCGCAAATTGCCGCGCACTGCCGGCTTTCAAGGCGGCGCATCCCGAAACGGTGAAAGGCGCCTGAGGATCACAAATCGCCAGCCGCTCCCAGAGACACCGCGTGCATTGGCATCGATCGCACTTTTCCGGCGGATGCCCGGCGATTGTCATATCTGCACGGACAATTCAACAAAATCGCCCCGCACCAGGCGGGGCGATTTTTGGGTTCATCAGGCGACGTCGCCCATGCAAACGTATTTCAGCTCGAGATAGTCGTCGGCACCGTGCGCCGAACCCTCGCGGCCTAGACCGGACTGTTTGATGCCACCGAAAGGCGCAGCTTCCGAGGAAATAAGGCCGGTATTGACGCCGACCATACCGTATTCCAGCGCTTCTGTGACTTTCCAGACCTTCTTCAGATCACCCGCGAAGAAGTAGGCGGCAAGGCCGAATTCCGTGTCGTTCGCCTGCTCGATAACGTCTTCCACCGTATCGAAGCGGAAGAGGGGCGCGACGGGACCGAAGGTTTCCTCCCGCGCGACCGTCATGCCGCGCACGACGCCTTTGAGCACCGTCGGCTCGAAGAACGTGCCGTTGCCGGCAATGCGCTTGCCGCCCGCAACGACGGTAGCTCCCTTGGAAACGGCATCGGCGATATGGGCCTCAACCTTGTCGATGGCCGCTTCCTCGATCAGCGGGCCAATGGTCACGCCCTTGTCGAAGCCGTTGCCGACCGAAAGCTCGGCGACTTTCCTAGCCAGTTTTTCGGCGAAGGCATCATAGACATTCGACTGCACATAGATGCGGTTGGCGCAGACACAGGTCTGGCCCGCATTGCGGTATTTCGAAACCATGGCGCCTTCGACGGCCGCGTCGAGATTGGCGTCGTCGAACACGATGAAGGGCGCATTGCCGCCGAGTTCCAGGCTCACCTTCTTGATCTGGTCGGAGCACTGGCGCATCAGAATGCGACCGACTTCCGTCGAGCCCGTGAAGGAGATCTTGCGCACCTTCGGATTGAAGCAGAGCTCCTTGCCGATCGCGGGACCATCGGTGCCGAGGATCACGTTGAAGACACCGGCCGGAATGCCGGCCTTCTCAGCCAGCACGGCAAGGGCGATCGCCGAGAGCGGGGTCTGCTCGGCGGGCTTGGAGACCACCGTACAACCGACGGCAAGCGCCGGGGCGATCTTGCGGGCGATCATTGCGGCCGGGAAGTTCCATGGCGTGATCGTGCCGACGACGCCGACCGGCTGCTTGATGACGAGCATGCGCTTGTCGGCGGACGGCGCAGGGATCGTTTCGCCATTGATGCGCTTGGCTTCTTCCGCATACCATTCGACATAGGAGGCTGCATAAAGGATTTCGCCCTTGGCTTCCGCCAGCGGCTTGCCCATTTCGGCAGTCAGGATGGCGGCGAGCTCATCGGCATTGGCGATGATCAGGTCGTGCCATTTGCGCAGAAGCGCGCTGCGATCCTTGGCCGGGCGGGCAGCCCAGCTGGCCTGTGCCTTGTAAGCGGCGTCGATCGCCGCGGCCGTCTCGGTCGCGCCCATTTCAGGCAGGGTCGCAAGCTTTTCGCCCGTTGCGGGGTTGAGGACGTCAAATGTCTCCGCACCGTTGCCGCCGATCCAGTTGCCATTGACATAGCCTGCATCGCGCAGGAATTCGGTCGACTTCAGGTGCCGGGTGAGAGCGTCGTAGAAGGCCATAATTGCGTCCCTTTCGGACATAGACAGTCGTTCACCCGGAGCGATTGCTCCGGGTGTCGTCTTGAGAGATTTGATTTAGTCGTTTGCGTCGCCGGTCAGGCGGCGCGGGCCTCGATCATCGCGGCTTCGAGGATGTCGAGCGCCTCGGCAAAAACCTCGTCCTGGATGGTGATCGGCGCGAGGAAGCGGATGACGTTGCCATGTACGCCGCAGGTGAGCAGGATGAGTCCCTTTTCCAGGGCCTTCAGGCGCACCTTGTTGGCGAAATCGGCGCTCGGCTGCTTCGTGGTGACGTCATTGAACTCGACGGCATTCATGAAGCCCGGGCCGCGGATGTCGACGATCTCGGGGATCTTGTCCTGCAGGGAGGCGAGGCGCTGCTTGAGGCGCGCACCGAGATTTTCAGCGCGGTTGCAGAGATCCTCGTCCTTGATGACGTCGAGAACGGCGTGGGCCGCCGCCACGCCGATCGGGCTACCGGCATAGGTGCCGCCGAGACCGCCGGGGCCGGGGGCGTCCATGATTTCGGCGCGGCCGGTGACAGCTGCGATCGGGAAGCCGCCGCCGAGGCCCTTGGCCATGGTCATCAGGTCGGCAGCGATGCCGTAGTGCTCCATGGCAAACAGCTTGCCGGTACGGGCAAAGCCGGTCTGCACTTCGTCGGCGATCAGCAGGATACCGTGCTGGTCGCAGATCTCGCGCAGCGCCTTCATGAAGTTGACCGGAACCGGATAGAAGCCGCCTTCACCCTGCACCGGCTCGACGATGATCGCCGCGACGCGGTTCGGATCGACGTCGGCGGCAAACAGCTTCTTGAGCACGGAAAGTGACTGCTCGACGGTCGTGCCATGCATCTCGACCGGGAAAGGTGCATGATAGACGTCGGCTGGCATGGCGCCGAAACCAACCTTGTAGGGCACGACCTTGCCGGTCAGTGCCATGCCCATGAATGTGCGGCCGTGGAAGCTGCCGGTGAAGGCGATCACAGCCTGGCGGCCGGTCGCGGCACGGGCGATCTTCACCGCATTTTCAACAGCCTCCGCTCCGGTCGTCACGAAGATCGTCTTCTTGGCAAAGTTGCCGGGCGTGATGGTGTTCAGGCGCTCGGCGAGTTCGACATAGTTTTCGTAGGGCACGACCTGATGGCAGGTGTGCGTAAAGCGGTCGAGCTGGTTCTTGACGGCTTCGATGACGCGCGGATGGCGGTGGCCGGTATTGACCACGGCGATACCGGCGGCGAAATCGATATAGCGGTTGCCTTCCTTGTCCCAGATTTCCGCGTTCTCGGCGCGATCCGCATAGATCTGCGTGGTCATGCCGACGCCGCGGGAAATGGCGGCGTTCTTGCGATCGGTAAGGGGCGTGGCAGTCATGGCGCTATCCTGAATCTGGGGGCTTCGTTTCGCTCTGTCTCATCGCAATTCCGAACGCAAAACCGCTGAGTGCCTTTGCTGAAATTGCGTTAACTTACATTTTTTCTGCAAGTCTCAAGTGGAATTCCTACATTTTTTCTGTAAGAATGCAATATGGATTTTACGCCGGCAATGCGACGGTTTTTCGGGCCATACGCGGCTGGCCGGATGCTATAAGCGAACCATATACAGAATCAGGGATTGGCGCGATGGGTTCCGAGGAACCGGTGCACTACAAGGTGGCGGAAGCCGCGCGGCTTGCCGGCGTTTCCGCCTCGACACTGCGACTTTGGGAAACCCAGGGGCTCGTCGTTCCGGGCCGCTCCGAGACCGGCCACAGGCAATACAGCGCCGACGATGTCGCCCGGTTGAAACGCATCGCCTGGTATCGCACCGAACGCGGCCTGAACCCCGCCGCGATACGCGAGGCGCTGGAGGCCGAGGATCCCGCCGTCGACAGCACCGCCGCCGAAAGCGATACCCCGCAGGGTGTCGGCCGCAAGCTGCGCAGTCTTCGTCACGATGCCGGCAAGACGCTGGATCAGGTCGCCGGCGATATCGGGATTGCCACCTCCGTGCTTTCCACCTTCGAGCGAACCTCGCAGGGTGTGACTTTTCGCGTGCTGCACGATCTGGCGGAATACTACGGCACGACCGTCTCGAAACTCTCCGGCGAGGAGGAAAGCGACAACCGCTCCGTTGTCCGCGCCGGGGAATGGAAGTTCTGGCCCGAAACGTCCCCCGGCGTCACGGTTCAGGTCCTGGCCGACGGCCGCAACATGATGGACTGCCACCGCTTCGTGCTTGCACCCGGCGCCTCCTCGGACGGCGCCTATAAACACGAGGGCGAGGAGTTCGTGCATGTCCTCTCCGGCCGCGTCGAGATGGTGCTCGACGGCCAGGAGTTCCACGACCTCGGCCCCGGCGACAGCCTCTACTTCGAAAGCGCCCGGCGCCACGCCTGGCGCAACCGTCACGACGGCGAAACGGTGCTCATCTGGATCAATACCCCGCCAACCTTCTGATCTTGACGCGGCGCCACCCATGGGTTTCTTGGCTGCACGAAGCGAACCTGCGGAGAAAACCATGGCGAAATGCATCCATTCGATGATCCGCGTGCTCGAAGAGGCACGATCCGTCGATTTCTATCAGAAGGCATTTGGCCTTTCCGTTGCCGAACGGCTCGATTTCGAGACCTTCACGCTCGTCTATCTCAGCAACGCGGACAGCGAGTTCGAACTGGAACTGACGATCAACAAGGATCGCACCGAACCCTACCACCTGGGGGACGGCTACGGCCATTTCGCCGTTTCCGTGGACGATCTCGATGCCGAACATGCCCGCATCACGGGCCTTGGCCTCGCACCCGGCAAGATCATCGCATTCAACCGCGATGGCGGACTACTCGCCCGTTTCTTCTTCGTCACCGATCCGGACGGCTACAAGATCGAGGTCCTGCAGCGGCACGGTCGCTACAAATGATCAGCCGCGACGCTTGAGCTGCTGTTCGCGGAAGAAGATGAAGAGGCCGGAGGCGACGATAAAGCCGGCGCCGACCAGCATGGCCGGGCGCGGCGCATCGCCGAAGAACATCCACCCGAACAGAACCGCCCAGAGCAGCAGCGTATATTGCAGGGGTACGACGGTCGCGGCATCCGCGAGCTTCAGCGAGCGGTTGACCAGCATATGCGCGCTCATCGCCACGATGCCGAGCAAGCTCAGCAAGCCGAAATCCACGCTGCGTACCGGCGCCCAGCCCGCGGGATCGGCAAGGCACCAGATGCCGGAAAAGATCGCGGCACCCGCCACCTGCCAGAAGACCAGCGTCGTATCGGGGGCGGCGCGCAAGGATCGGCCGAGCACCATGGCGAAGCTGAAGGCAAGACTGCCGGCGATAGCGATCAAGGCGGGCAGCGTGAATGTATCCTTCGACGGTTCAAGGGCGATCACGACGCCGATGAAACCGACGAGAATCGCCGTCCAGCGCCGCCAGCCGACCTTTTCACCCAGCAGCAGCGGCGACATGGCCGCGACATAGATGGGTGCGGCAAGCCAATAGGTCATGGCATCGGCGAGCGGCATGTAGGCGACGGCGAAATAGAAGCCGGACGCTTCGAAGGCGAAGAGGAAAGACCGGAGGAGGTGCAGTTTCGGCCGCTCGACTTCCACGAGGCGACGAAAGCCGACGCGCCAGAAGAATGGCGCCAGCACAACGAGGGCCGCGATGCTGCGGATCAGCATCAACTGGCCGACCGAGTAAGTGGCAACCAGCCATTTGCCGAGCACGTCGTTCAGCGAGAACATGACCATGCCGAGCAGCATCAGCAGCACGCCGAGGCGCGCGGTGCCGGTGGCGGACGAGGGGGCGGCGATGTCGGTCATATCAGGCACTCGGGTCTCGGGAATGCTGCGGCTGTGACACATTCCGCACAAGCGATCCAGTCAGCAATTTTGATCGCTGCATCAAACGCAGTGCATTCATGTGTTCGGGCGTCAACCACGGCGCGCAACAAGGATGCCCGCCAGCACGATCAGGCCGCCCACGGCCTGCATCATGCCGAGCGGTTCCGACAACAGGATCCAGGCGAGAAGGGCGGCGACGACGGGCTGGAGCAGCAGCGTCAGCGCGGAGAAGGCGGTCGGCAGATAAGCGAGCGCATAGGTGAACAAGCCCTGGCCGCCGACATGGCTGATCAGCGCAAGGCCTATGACCATCGCCCAGCCGAACAGTGTCGAGGGCACCAGACCACCTTCGAAGACAAAGGCGATGGGCAGCATGCAGACGGCGGCGGAAACGGTCGTCCAGACGAGAATGCGCGGCGCGGAGAACCGCGCACGAACATGGCCGAGCGCCAGCATGTAGCAGGCGTAGAAAAAGGCGGCTGTGATGGCAGTCGCATCCCCCGCCAATTGCCCGCCGCCAATCGCCTGGGGACCTCCCTTCAGCACGACGATCCCGACGAGAGCGAGTGCAAGCCCGGCCAGAAAGATCGGCGTGATGCGGGCACGGAAGAACAGCCAGGAGCCCAGTGTCACGAAAACCGGCGCCAGATTGGCGAGCAGCGTCGCATTGGCAACCGATGTCATGTGCAGAGAGAGATGCCAGGCGACGAGGTCGATGGCGAGGAACACACCGGGCAGCAGCAGGAGGATGTAGTCTCGGAGGCCGGACGGCTGTTCGTCCGCCGGCTTTCCCAGACGGGACATCAGGAAAAATGGCAGGATGGCAAGCGAGACTCGCCAGAACGCCGTTGCCAGCGGGCCGACCTCGGAGAGCCGCACGAAGATGGGCGATCCACCGATGGCCATGCCTCCGAGAAGGAGGGCGGCAACGGCAAGGCGGGTCTGGGAGGAAGAGGCAGTCTGGGACACGAGGGCAGTCCGATCATCGCGAAAGCAGCGGGCTATCAGACCGCGCCGCCAGGAGCCAGATGGAGCCTGCTTATTTAATCGGAATTTTTTGGACATATGCGAAAGGCGGCACCGTCTCCGGCACCGCCTTCCAAGTCTGGGTTCAACGATTACGCCGCATCGGGGCGGTGAACCGTCTTCACTTCCAGGAAGTCCTCGAGGCCGAACATGCCGCCTTCGCGACCGTTGCCCGACTGCTTGTAGCCGCCGAAGGGACTGCCATAGCGGTGCGGACCACCGTTGATATGCACCATGCCGGCGCGCAGGCGAGCCGCAACGCGCTCTGCACGATCCGGGTTACCGGTCTGGAGGTAGGCCGCAAGGCCGTAGGCTGTGTCGTTGGCAATCGCGATGGCTTCCTCTTCCGTGTCGAAGGGAATGATAGCGAGAACCGGACCGAACACCTCTTCACGCGCGATACGCATCTCGTTGTTGACGTCGGCGAAGATCGTCGGCTTGACGAAGTAGCCGGTCTCGAACCCTTCGGGCTTACCGGGGCCGCCGACGAGAACACGCGCGCCCTCCGCCACACCCGCCTCGATCAGCGCCTGGACGCGGCCGAACTGGATGTGCGAGACGAGCGGGCCGATATGCGTGCCTTCTTCTTCCGGATTGCCGACGACGGCTTCCTTGCCGACGCGCTCGGCAATCGCGACCACCTTGTCATAGGCGGAGCGCTCGACGAGCATGCGGGTCGGCGCGTCGCAGGACTGGCCGGAATTGTTGAAGCATTCGCGCACGCTGCCTGCGACACGGTCTTCGAGATCCGCATCGGCGAAGACGAGGTTCGGCGACTTGCCGCCGAGTTCCAGCGTCACGCGCTTGACCGTCTCGGCCGCATCCTTGCTGACGGCGATGCCGGCGCGGGTGGAACCCGTGAAGGACATCATGTCGACGTCCTTGTGCTTGGAGAGCGTCGCGCCGCATTCGAGGCCGTCGCCGTTGACGAGGTTGAAAGTACCCGCCGGGAAGCCGGCCTCGTGCACCATCTCGGCATAGAGCATGGCGTTGAGCGGTGTGAATTCCGAAGGCTTCAGCACGCAGGTCGAGCCCGTGGCAAGCGCCGGCACGACCTTCAGCGCGATCTGGTTGATCGGCCAGTTCCACGGCGTGATGAGGCCGCAGACACCGATCGGCTCGCGGCGCACGACGTCGCCATTCGGCAGCACATCGCGGCTCTTCAGACGCTTCAGCGCGTCGATGAAGCCTTGGAGATGGCCGACGCCGACATCGGCCTGCTGCTCGGTGCTCATGGTGATGGGCGCGCCGAGTTCCAGCGTGATGGTGCGGGCCATCTCGTCATAGCGGCGCTTGTAGATGTCGAGCAGCTTTTCGAGCAAGGCAAGGCGCTCTTCGACGCTGGTCTGGCTATAGGTCGCAAAGGCCTTCTTGGCGGCGGCGACCGCGCGGTCGATATCGGCGGCCGTGCCCATGGTGATGACCGCGATCGGCTTTTCCGTCGCCGGGTTGATCACCGCGAGGTCATTAGCCTTCAGCGGATCGACCCACTGGCCGTCGATGTAGAATTTGCGCTTGTCGAGCATGCGTGTCTCCCGTCACTTCTGTTTTTCATCGAGCCAGCCCTTGATGAGCTGGCGGTAGCGTTCGCCGCTGAAACTCGGAAAATGGCCGCCATGCACCAACCGCACCGGCAGGGACATGAGCCGTTCCATCGAGGCGATGTAGTCTTTCCCATCGGAATGATAGGTATCCTCGATCAGCGGACCGTCGTAGACGATGTCGCCCGAGAACAGAATTTCGGATGCCTTCTCGTAGAGCGCAATACCCCCCGGGGAGTGGCCCGGCGTGTGTATGACCTCAAAATAGCGATCACCGAGATCGATCACATCGCCGTCTTCAAGGATGCGTGTCGCCGGTGCCCGCTTCACGGCATAACATTTCGAGCAATATGGTTCCGGCGGCAGGGCGTCGAAAATCTCGTCGGTGACATAGGGATCGGCCAGCGTGTTTTCCCGTGTCGGATAGGCGAGAAGATCAGCCTCGGCGGAATGCACGGCGCGGCATTCGAACTCGTGGTGGCAGCCGATATGATCGAAATGGGTGTGGCTGGCCACCGCGATCAGATCGCGCTCCGTCACCAGCGGCACCCATTGCGTGAGCGACACGACACCCATACCGCTATCGACCAGCATGTCGCGGTCGCGCCCGCGCACATGCCAGATGTTGCAGCGGTAGAATTCCTGGATATAGGGCTCGCAGATATAGGTCACGTCGTCGCCGAGACGACGCACGCTGTACCAATCCTCCGGGCGGATGCGCTGCATGACCCTTATACTCCCGCTCCGTCCTGAAGCACGACGATGCTATCCGCCTTCAGCCGAAGGTCAAGCTCGGCGCCGGCTTCAGGGTTGTCGGTCTGGGGAAGATGGGCCGTCAGGACCGTATCGCCCGCCGCGACATGGCAGCGGTGATGCGTGCCGAAGAAGGCGCTGCCGGTGATGCGGCCGCGACCGAGCGAGACGGTTGGCACGTCGGCGTTGGCGTTGCGGAAATGCTCCGGGCGAATGCAGAGCGTAACGTCCTTGCCGACCGCAGGCGAGCCTGAAACGAAGGCAGATGCGGGGAGAGCAACGCGGCCAAGCGTGGTTTCCACCTGGGCTTCGCTGCCGGAGGTGCCGCGCACCGTGGCCGGCAGGAAATTGGCCTCGCCCATGAAGCCGGCGGAGAAGAGCGAACGTGGGCGCATGTAGATCGAGGCAGGCGTGCCGACATCCTCAATGCGGCCTTTGTTCATGACGACGATACGGTCGGCGATAGCCATCGCCTCTTCCTGATCGTGCGTAACATGCACGAAGGTCGTGCCGACGCGCTTCTGGATCGCCTTCAGCTCATCCTGCATCTGCCGGCGCAGTTTCAGGTCGAGCGCGCCGAGCGGTTCGTCGAGCAGCAGCACATGTGGATCGACGGCAAGCGCGCGGGCGAGCGCCACGCGCTGCCGCTGGCCACCGGAAAGTTCATGCGGCTTCTTGGCCGAAGACGCCCTGAGGCCGACGAGATCGAGATAGGAAAAGGCCTTCTCGAAGCGCTCGGCCTTGCCCATGCCGCGCATCCTCAGACCGAAGCCGACATTGTCGCGCAGGCACATATGCGGGAAGAGAGCATAGTCCTGAAACATCGTCGTCGTGGGGCGCTTGGCCGGCGAGACATGAGTCATGTCCTCGCCGCCGATGGAAATGGTGCCCGAGGTCGGTTCGATGAAGCCGCCGAGGATGGAGAGCAGGGTGGTCTTTCCGCAGCCGGAGGGGCCGAGCAGCACGATGAACTCGCCGGCGGCGATATCGAGCGAAACATCGTCGAGCGCCCGGAACGAACCGAAGACCTTGGTGGCGTTGCGAATGGAAACGTCGGCGGTCATGAGGATTTCCCGGTTTTACGGAAGACGGTGAATTCCATCACGACAAGGAACGCGACGGAGATGAGGAAGACGACGCTGCCGATGGCATTGGTCTTGGGATCGAGGCCGGAGCGCAGCATGCTCCAGATTTCGACAGGCAGCGTCACGTCGAAGCGCGACAGCAGGAAGGCAACGATGAACTCATCCCAGCTGAAGGTGACGGAGAGGAAGAAGGCCGCGAGGATAGACGGCAGCAGCATGGGGGCCGTGACGAGCAGCATGACCTGCCAATCTTTCGCGCCGAGATCGCGCGCCGCGCGCTCGATATTCACCTGATGCCCACCCATCGAGGCATAGATGATGGCAAAGCAGAGCGGCAGGTTGATCACCACATGGCCGATGCCGACGGTGACCAGCGACAGGCGCATACCGGTAATGTTGAGAATGGAGAGCAGGCCAAGCCCGATGATCAGCGTGCTGACCGTCATCGGTGCGACGATCAGGCCCCGCAGCAGGCCGGAGGCCGGCAGTGTATAGCGGGCGAAGGCATAAGCCGCGAGGAAGCCGAGCACGCAGGCGACCGCAGAGGAGATCAGCGCGACCAGCAGCGAATTGCCGAGCGCGGCCATCAGCTTGCCGTCAGCAAAAATCGCCTCGTACCAGCGTAGCGTCAGCCCGTTCAGTGGCGGCACGGGCAGGGAGCCATCCTGGAAGGAGAACAGTACCAGCACGACGACAGGCAAGAAGATGAAAAGATAGATCAGGCCGGCGTAGAGCGTGACGAGGATGGTTGAAAGATGGCGCATGATCAGGTCCTCTCCATCTTCAGCCAGCGTGCGCAGGCGATATAGGCAAGCGTGACGACGACCATCAGCACCAGTGAAAGCGCAGCCGCCATCGGGAAATCCGCCCTTCGGCCGAGTTGCAGCATGATGACCTGCGGCAGCACCAGTTCATTGTTGCCGCCGAGGATCTGCGGCGTGATGTAGTCTCCGATGCACAGGACGAAAGTCAGGAAGGCGCCGACCATGATGCCGGGCAGCGTCAACGGCAGCACGACGAACCAGAAAGTCTGGAAAGCATTCGCCCCAAGGTCCGCCGCCGCGCGGCGATAATTCGGCGAAAGCTGGATGAGATTGGCATAGATCGTCAGCGTCAGCAGCATGACGAAGAAATGCACGAAGCCGATGACCGTGCCAGTACGGTTGGCCGAGAGTTCCAAGGGTTCGGCGATCACGCCAAGCCATAGCAGCGCCTGGTTGACCACGCCGCCCTTGGAAAGCACCAGCAGCCAGGAATAGGAGCGCACCACATAGGAGGTCCAGAACGGCAGGATCGCCATGATGAGCGCGAAACGCTGCCATTTCTTCGGCACGCGCTCGGCGATGATCCAGGCAAGCGGATAGGCGAGCAGGATGGAGATAACCGTCACCGTCGCCGTGATCTCCAGCGAGACGACGAGGCCCTTGAAGAAATGCGCCTTGCCGAAGAAGGCGATGTAGTTGTCGAGCGTCCAGGTCGCGACGATCTCGCGCCCCTGCCGCGTCCAGAAACTGATCGCCGCCATATAGGCGAAGGGCACGATGAAGAAGAACCCCGTCCAGAGCAGCGCCGGCAGGGCGAAGGCCCAGGCCTTGCGGCGCTCCATACGTTCGAGGGCAGTGGCAGCCATGAGGCAATCCTTAAACGTGAGTGCCGGGAGCGTGGATCCTCGGGTCAAGCCCGAGGATGACGAAAGAGGAGATGTGCGATGATAAAAGCAGCGGCAGTGCATGACAAATCGTTCGAGGAGGAGGCGCCAACACCTCCCCACCGTCATCCTCGGGCTTGACCCGAGGATCCACCCATCCGCACCAACCTTACTGCTGGAGCGTTTCCGTCCAGATGTCCTGCATCGCCGCATCCATATCGGCATCGGCGACCGGGTAAAGCTGCGAATTCTTTAGATACTCCGGCTGCTTGTCCCAGCGCAGCGCCGTCTTCTGCTGGTCGCTCAGGTGTTCGCCCGCCTTGGCATTGGCCGGCATCGCCCAGTAGCAGGAGGACGTCGCAAGCCGCGCCTGGCCCTCCGGGCTGACGATGTACTGCACGAATTTCAGCGCGAGATCCTGCTTTTCGCTGTCCTTGAAGACGCCGATCGACTGCGCCCAGCGCAGTGCACCCTGTTTGGGGATCGTCCAATCGAGGTTCGGCTTTTCCGCCGAAAGGCCGGCCGTCAGCCACTCGCCGCCGCCCACCACAATATCGACTTCGCCGGTCGCCAGCGCCGTCTGCGAGGCAACGACGTCACTTGCCTGGCGGGCGACCTTCTTCATTTCGAACAGCTTTTCCTTGATCGTCGGCAGATCGTCCAGCTTGAGGTCGGCGGTCTTCTTGCCGATGCCGACGGCCGTCAGGCCGACCATGGGAAGATAATAATCATAGAGCGCGATACGGCCCTTGTACTTGTCCGACCAGACGACGGAGAGGTCTTCCATATCCGCCGGATCGACCTTGGTCTTGTCGTAGGAAATCGTGTTGTAGCCGAACTTTTCCGTGACCGCGTAGACCTTTCCGTCCTTGGTCGTCGTCGCATCCATGCGGACTTCTGGGAAGAGGTCGTTCAGCGGCAGCTTGTCGGCCGGCATTTCGCCGAGAATGTCCATGTCGATGGCGCGCGGCACATCGACGGCGTCGATGACCAGCACGTCCCAATCACCGGGACGGGATTGCTCAATGATCGAGATCGCAGCGCCCGTGCCCTCATATTCCTTGAGATTGACCTTGACGTTGTTGGCCTTCTCAAAGGGCTCGACCAACGCCGGGTCGGTATGATCGCACCAGACGAGCGCATTCAGCTCGTCCTGCGCGCTGGCTGCGGCGGGTGCAAGCGTAAGCGCTGCTGCGGTGGCAAGAAGCATGCGGCGGGAGAGTCCGCCCAAAACGGTTTTCGTCATTTTCGTTCCCTCTGAGTGAAGGCTTTTGGCCTTGGCGAATGGCGTTCATCACGACGCCTTGAGAAAAAGATTGAACGAGTTCATTTTTTAAGTCAATCTCATTTTTGAGGAGATTCCAACGGAGGTTCTGATGGCCGGATTGCGCGCAAAACAGAAGGCGGACAAGACCCGCCGCATTCTCGAATCCGCGACAACGCTGTTTCGCGAGCAGGGCTATGACAGCGCTCGCATCGAGGATATCGCCGAAATGGCGGAAGTCTCCGTCGGAACGCTCTACAACTACTATCAGAACAAGGGGGATATCCTTGTAGCGACTGTCGCCATGGAAGTGACGGAAGTGCTGGAAGCAGGTACCCGCATCGTCGCCAACCCGCCTCTCAACGTCGCCGAGGCGCTGCGCACGCTGATCGAGCAATATTACGACCACTCGCTGTTCTACCTCTCCAAGGAAATGTGGCGCACGGCTATGGCCATCTCCATCCAGCAGCCGGAAACGCCGCTCTCCCGCCGCTATACGGAACTCGACAGTCAGCTCTGCGCACAGGTCGTGCAACTCGTACAAACGCTGCAGACCCGTGGCGTGGTGCATGCCAGCATCGACACGCAGGCCATGGGAGAAGTGTTCTTCAACAACCTCAATGCGATGTTCACGGAATTCTGCCGGGTGGACGCCATGCCGCTCGAGGACCTGAAGGCCCGCGTCAACGCGCAGCACGAGCCCATCGCCGCACTCATCAGCACCGTCAAGATCGTTTGAGGCCCGCATGACTGATATGGAATCCACCGTCCTTGCCGCCGCCGATGCATTGGTAGGCGCCTTCTCCCGGCATGATCGCAATGCCTACTTCGCAGCTTTCGCGCCGGAGGCGACCTTTCTCTTCCACAATCTCGATCACACGCTGAATGACCGTGCGGCCTATGAAGCGGTGTGGGCGCTTTGGGAGGAACAGGACGGTTTCCGCGTGCTGGCCTGCCGCTCGACGGATCGCAAGGTTCAGCTTGTGGGCGATGTCGCAATCTTCACTCATTCCGTCGAGACAGACGTTTCCGTCGGCGGCGAGACGGTGAAGAACAACGAGCGCGAAACCATCGTCTTTGCGCGAAATACCGCAGGTCGCTGGCTCGCGGTGCACGAGCATCTTTCTGCTAGCGCCTGATCCCGAGCGTTTCCGGCCGCAAAACCGCTTCGCAATCTTGCGGGGATGTTCTAGCAGCAACTGCCCTCGGCCTTGCCAGCTGCCAGTTGCTCTATGATCGGGCAATCCGGCCGGTCGTCACCGTGGCAGTGAGCGGAAAGGTGCTCCAGCGTGTGCACCATCTCCTGCAGTAGGCGCATCTTCTCCTTCATTTCATCGATATGGGCGCTGGCGATACGCTTGACGTCGCCCGAGGCGCGTGCCCGGTCCTGCCAGAGCGCCAGAAGGTCGCGGATCTGGACGATGGAGAAGCCGAGATCCCGCGATCGGCGGATGAAGGACAGCGTCGAGAGATCCTTCGGACCATAGGTGCGATAGCCCGCCCCGGTGCGGCCGGCCTCGCGGATAAGGCCGATCTGCTCGTAGTGACGGATCATCTTGGCGGTGACGCCCGTTGCGTTTGCTGCTTCGCCGATATTCATGCCCGGCCTCCTTTCTGGAACGGCAACTGGAAGCGCTTGAGGCGCAACGCATTCGAGATGACAAAGACGCTGGAAAGCGCCATGGCGCCCGCCGCAAGGGCCGGCGAAAGCTGGATGCCGAACGCCGGATAAAGGAGCCCGGCGGCGACGGGGATCAACGCGGCATTATAGCCGAAGGCCCAGAACAGGTTCTGCCGGATGTTGCGCATGGTCGCCCGGGACAGGGCGATCCCGATGGCCACACCCCGCATGTCGCCGGCCATGAGCACCACATCCGCGCTTTCGATGGCGACATCCGTGCCTGTGCCGATGGCGATGCCCGTATCGGCCGCGGCCAGCGCTGGCGCATCGTTGATGCCGTCACCGACGAAGGCGACTTTCTTCGCCCCGCCGGCAGACAGCGCCTTCACGGCCGCGACCTTGCCGTCCGGCAGCACCTCCGCCATGACCCGGTCGATACCGAGCGTGGCTGCGACAGCCTCGGCGGTGCGGCGGTTGTCGCCCGTGATCATCGCGACCTCGAGACCAAGTGCCTTCAGCGCGGCAACCGCATCCTTCGTCGTCGGTTTGACCGGATCCGTCACGGCAAAGAGGGCGGCCAGCCTGCTATCGATAGCCGCGTAGAGCGGCGAGGCGCCTTCAGCGGCCAACCGATCGGCGTCATCGGCAAACACCGCGACATCGAGGCCGATTGATCGCAGGAAGCCGACGGAGCCGACCGCGACCCTGCGGCCGCTAACAACCGCCGAAATGCCTTGGCCGGAAACGGCCGTGAAATCGCCGGCAGGGGGAACATCCATCCCCTCCGTGACTGCGGCCTCATGGATGGCCATGGCGATTGGGTGTTCGGAATGCACCTCGGCGGCGGCGACGAGGGACAGAACCTCATGGCGCGAAAACCCTTCTGCCGGCACGATCTCCGTCAGGGTGGGGTGGCCCAGGGTCAGCGTTCCGGTCTTGTCGACGGCAACGATGTCGGTTCGCTCCAGCGTCTGCAACGCTGTGCCCTGCCGGAAGAGCACACCGAGTTCGGCCGCCCGGCCCGTGCCCGTAATGATGGATGTCGGCGTCGCGAGACCCATGGCACAGGGGCAGGCGATGATGAGCACGGCGACGGCGTTGACCAGGGCATGGGCCAGAACCGGGCTCGGCCCAAAGGCGAGCCAGATGCCGAAGGTGAGGAGTGCAGCCCCCATTACGGCAGGCACGAACCATTGTGTGACGCGGTCGACCAGCGCCTGTATCGGCAGCTTCGCCGCCTGGGCGTCCTCAACCATGCGGATGATCTGGGACAACACCGTGTCGGCCCCGACGCGGGTGGCGCGGAAGGTCAGAGAACCCGTCGTGTTGACCGTACCGCCGGTGACCATGTCCCCAGCCGCACGCGCAACGGGCATGGGTTCACCCGTGATCATCGATTCGTCGACATAGGAACTGCCGTCCGTCACCTCACCATCGACGGGAACCTTCTCACCTGGCCGTACCAGCACCATATCGCCGGGAGCGACGCTTTCCAGCGGAACGTCTTCCACCTTGCCCTCGCGCAGGACACGCGCGGATTTCGCGCGCAACCCCGCCAGGTGCCGGATTGCTTCCCCGGTGCGCCCCTTGGCGCGGGCCTCGAGGAAGCGGCCGGCAAGGATAAGCGTGACGATGACGGCCGCAGCCTCGAAATAGACATTCGCAGTACCGCCCGGCAACAGTTCCGGCGCGAAGGTGGCGACCGTCGAAAAGCTCCAGGCAGCAAACGTGCCGATAACAACAAGCGAGTTCATGTCGGGTGCAAGGCGCAGCAGGCTCGGGATACCCTTGCGGAAAAAACGCAAGCCCGGCCCGGCGAGAACCAGCGTCGCCAGAAGGAACTGGATGATGCGGCTCGTCTGTATCCCAAGCATTTCATGGATGAAGTGGCCAAACGACGGGAAAGCATGCGCCCCCATCTCCATCACGAAGAGCGGTGCCGTCAGGACCGCCGCGATCGTGAGATCACGGCGCAGTTTTTTGACCTCCGCAGCCCGACGATCCTCCTCGACGGGTGCTACCTCCGTTTCGCGAATCGCCTTGTAACCGGCCCGTTCGACCGCCGCGGCAAAGTCGTCAAAGGAGGCGGCGCCTCGAAAGAAACGGACCCGGGCGCGCTCCTGCGCGAGGTTTGCGGCCGCATCCGTCACGCCCGGAATAGCCTTCAAGGCCTTCTCGACACGGCCGATGCAAGAAGCGCAGGTCATCCCTTCGACAGGAAATTCGAGCACCTCTTCCGCAACACCGTAACCCGCCTTGCGCACCGCCTCGGCCACGGCAACAGCATCTGGCGCGGCCGCGAAAGTCACATCGGCCTTCTCCGTCGCGAGGTTGACGGCAGCGCCGGATACCCCCGGCACCGCCTCAATCGCCTTTTCGACCCGGCGCACGCAGGACGCACAGGTCATGTCGGAGATGGAAAGCTTGATCGTTTGCCGAGCTTGCGGCGGCACGGTGGTGAGCATGGGGGCACCTTTCATCCTGTTTGGATAGATCGTGCACCTTCCCACCATGTCAAGGTCAAGCGGCCTTTTGTCCTTCAGTCCACAGCGACAGGTGTATAACCTTCCGCTTCGATAACGGAGGCGACGGCGGCGCGGTCACCGGCGTTGTCGATCGAGACGCGCTTGGCGGAAAGGTCGATTTCCACCTTCGCAGCCGGGTATGCGCCAAGCACGGCGCCGGTAATGGTCTTGGCGCAGTGGCCGCAGGTCATGTCCGATACGGTGAAGGAAAGCGTGGTGCTCATGGGCAGTCTCCTGATTTGCCCGGACATGCTGAAGCCTTCCCCCATGGCAAGGTCAAGCCCCGACGGCAAGGATCTCGCTCAACCGAAAAGACGAGCGAGAAGTGCCAGAAACTGCTCGCGGGCCGGTGTCCCTCCCAATCGCTCCAGGCATTCGGCCTCGAAATCAGCCTCGGCCCGCCGCGCGTCACTGAGGAGGTTTTGGCCTGACGCCGTCAGATAAAGCGCGTGGGAGCGGCGGTCGTTCGGAACACTGCGCCGCTCCGTCAGACATCGCCCTTCGAGATCGTTCATAAGCGACACGAAATTGGCCCGCTGAATCCCAAGGGTGGCCGCAATTTCAGATTGTTTGCGCCCGGGATTCTCCGCAATCAGCGCCAGCGCGCTGTATTCCGCAGGACGCAGGTTCACCGCTGAAAAATGGTGAAGGAACCGGTGCATGAACCGGCCGTGTGCCCGGCGGAGTTGATGCACCACGCTCTGGGAGACCGTGGAGGCAGCCAGCGCCTCGGGTGAAGTGGCATTGTAAGTTTCGCTTATCTTTTCCACGACTTGGCCACCTTTCCCCTATGCCGGAGAAATCCGGCATGCGGCCTGTGTATGACCATAGAAGCCCGCGCGGTCGGCGCAAGGCACTTCATACGCGATTGCAGGCTTTTCCAACGCAATCAAGGCGTGAGGAACGATTTTGCGAATTTGCAAGCCCAGCGTAACGCTCCGAGTATATTTCAGGCCGTCCTAACTCGACCAAAAGGGGAGTACCCGCGATCAATCCATTGCGAATCGATTGAGGCGCTCCCTCAGCAACCCGATCGTCTGCGTGTCGGCATTGGCAAAGGCGAAGCGCAGGTAGCCCTCCTGGCCGGCACCGAAATAGCTTCCGGGAAGGCAGAGGATTCCGGCTTCCTTGGCAAGTTTTTCTGCAACGCGGGCCGACGGAACGCCCTCGAAAGGATGGCCGATGAAGGCGAAGTAGGCGCCGACGGCACCGACCTTCCAGGCCGGCGCGCCAGCCATGGTGGACAGCAGTGCCTCGACGCGGCGCGCGATCTCCAACCGGTTCCCGTCGCGCCAATCGGCCAGAAGCGGCAATGCGGTGGCGACCGCCGCCTGCGCCGAACGCGGCGGGCAGATCTGCAGATTATCCATGATCTTTGCCACCTGCTCGATCACGTCCGCACCCGCCGTGATGGCGCCGAGGCGATGGCCTGGAATGCAGAAGGACTTCGAGAAGCTGTAGAGGCTGATCAGCGTATTCTCCCAGCCCGCCCGGCCAAACAGATCATGCGGACGGCCCGCACCGACCGGCCGAAAATCACGATAGGTTTCGTCGAGGATCAGCCAGATGCCGCGCGCTGCGCAGAGGTCGTAGATCTCAGAGAGCAATGCCGCAGGATAGACGGCGCCAGTCGGATTGTTCGGCGAGACGAGCGCCAGCGCCCGCACATCCGGCGTGATCGCCGCGGCAATTGTCGCGACGTCGGGCAGGAAACCGTTTGCGGCATCGCAGGCGGCAAAACGCGTCTTGATGCCGAGCATCGAGAGCGTGGTCTCCTGGTTGAAATAATAGGGATCCGTCATCAAGACGGCATCGCCAGCGCCGGCAATGGCCATGGCGGCACAGATGAAGGCCTGGTTGCAGCCAGCCGTGACATGGACATTGCCAGCGGCGAGCGGCAGGCCGTAGGTTTCGGAAAGATGCGCCGCATAGGCCTTGCGCAGGCTATCCTCACCCTCGATTGGACCGTAGCCGGTATAGGCGCGCGAAGCGGCATATTCGCCAAGAAGGCGCAGCATGTCGGGATGTGGCGGATAGCCGGGAACGGCCTGCGAAAAATCGATCATCGGGCCGTTGCGGCCGTCATAGGCATCGCCCCAGGCGAAGACATGCGGGATCGGCGGGGCGGCAAGGGTTTCGACGAGCGGGTTGAAACGAGACATGGTCAGTTCCGTCAGAAATCAGGCGCGGGTCTTGCGCTGGGGGGTGGATACGGTCCGGCGCTTGACCGGAGCCGGGATCGGGCGAAAGGGCTCGGCCGTCCGCGTACCGCGACCGCGCAGCAGCATACGGGCGGAGGTCTGCGGCTCGGGCAGGCTTTCTTCGAGCGAGGCGAACAGCCAGTCGATGAAAACCTTGACGATAGGTGCCTGCCGCATGGACTGCCGGCAGGCGACATAAAAGGCGTCATTGGCCGGCACAGTCAGATCGAAAGGCACAACCAGTTCGCCGCGCGCGATGAGATGGCCGGCGGTAATCGTGTCACCAAGCGCAATTCCCTGCCCATGCAGGGCGGCCTCGGTGGAAAGACGGGCATCGCTCATGAAATGCTGCCGGCCGCGCACGATGTCGATCGCATCTGCGGCCGAGAGCCAGGTACTCCACTCGCGGCCATCGTCGCCATGAAAGAGCGTATGGTCGGAAAGGTCACGCAGAGACCGCAACGGTCGATTGTTGAGCAGGGTCGGGCTGGCGACAGGAAAGAGTTCCAGTCGAGACCAAAGCCGCGTCCAGTAATCCGGCCAGTTGCCATCGCCATAGAGCACGCTGACATCCGTATCGAGCGAACGCAGGTTTTCCGGGTCGTTCGACGCGATCAACGTGACGCGCACGCCGGGGAACTGGTCGGTGAAGGTGTTGAGGCGCGGAATGAGCCAGAGCGAAAGCAGGGCCGGCACACAGGTAATGGTGAGATCGCCACTCGTCTCCGGTTGCTTCATCAGGGCGGTCGCCGCCGCTATCTCGCCGAAGGCATTGGTGACGGCGGGCAACAGCAGAGCACCCTGCGGCGTCAGCTTCAAGCGCTTGCCGCCACGTTCAAAGAGAGGCGTTCCGAGCGACTCTTCGAGCGCCTTGATCTGATGGCTGACGGCCCCGTGCGTCACGTTCAATTCCCGTGCGGCGGCCGACACGGCGCCGCGGCGGGCGGTCGCCTCGAAGGCACGGAGCGGGTTGAGCGGCGGAAGGCGCGCAGTCATGAAGGGGAAGACCCGATATGTGAATTTTTCTCACGCCAATCGCTATAACAATGTCAATTGCTTTTCTAGCCGTTTTGTTACGATACTACGCGGAACGAGGGCAAAGACCCCGGGGGAACACATCGAAACGCTTTTGATCCGGCCCCCGGTCTGCCCGCATCTTTCATTTGCGATGAGGTAGGCACGATGAGCAGCAAGCTGGACGAACTCAAGGCGAAATACGGCGCGAGCCATGGTGGGGAGATGTTCGACCCCGCCTTCCGCAAGGTCGCCGACAAGATCTTCACCAAGAATGGCACCCGCCTTGCACCCTATGCCGGCGTCCCGACCTTCCTCTCCGCTCCCTATATGCAGGTCGATGCCAATGAACCGGATTTCGGCAACCTGCAGGTCGCCATCACCGGCGTGCCGATGGATCTCGGCGTCACCAATCGCCCGGGCTCGCGCTTTGGGCCCCGCGCCATGCGCACGATCGAACGCATCGGCCCTTACAACCACGTTCTCGACTGCGCGCCGGTTCACGACCTGCGCGTTGCCGATATCGGCGATGTGCCCTTCCAGAGCCGCTATCGCCTCGAACTCAGCCATGACGACATCGAGAAGCGCTTCAACCAGATCGTTGATGCAGGCGTGATCCCGCTTGCCGTCGGCGGCGACCATTCGATCACCCATCCGATCATGAAGGCCGTCGGCAAGAAGCAGCCGGTGGGCATGATCCATATCGACGCCCATTGCGACACCGGCGGCCTGTTCGACCAGACGAAGTTCCACCATGGCGGCCCGTTCCGCAACGCGGTGCTCGATGGCGTGCTCGACCCGACCCGCACCATCCAGATCGGCATCCGCGGCTCGTCTGAATACCTCTGGGAGTTCTCCTACGAGTCCGGCATGACCGTCATCCATGCGGAAGACGTGAGCGGCCTCGGCATTCCCGCCATCATCGAGAAGGCGAAGGCCATCGTCGGCGACGGCCCGACCTATCTCTCCTTCGATATCGACAGCCTCGACCCGAGCTTTGCGCCCGGAACCGGCACGCCGGAAATCGGCGGCCTCACCACCCGAGAAGTGCTCGAACTCATCCGCGGCCTCAAGGGTATCAACCTCGTCGGCGGTGACGTGGTGGAAGTCGCCCCGCAATATGACGCGACGACCAACAGCGCCCATGCCGGCGCGCAGGTTCTGTTCGAAATTCTGAGCCTGATGGTTTTCAGCCCTTCCGTGTCGCGGACAGCCTGACGTAGAATAACAACAACGGGAACGCTCCGGCCGGATGAACCGGTCGGCCCAACAGGAGAAAGACCACGATGCGTGATATCCTCAAGACCAATGTCA
Source organism: Shinella curvata (assembly GCF_022899935.1). Taxonomy (GTDB): domain Bacteria; phylum Pseudomonadota; class Alphaproteobacteria; order Rhizobiales; family Rhizobiaceae; genus Shinella; species Shinella curvata. The sequence goes on along the minus strand of NZ_JALJCJ010000004.1, from coordinate 274,277 downwards.
GCCGTCGCGCCGTGCTGGGCGCGGGCGTTGCCGGCGCCTCGCTGCTCGCCATGCCGGCGGTGCTGCGCGCGCAGGACAAATCGCTGAAGGTCGGCGTCTACGGCGGCTACTTCAAGGATTCCTTCGACAAGAACATCTTTGCGGATTTCACCAAGGAGACTGGCATCGCCGTCGAATCGGTCGCCGAGCCGACCGGTGAAGCCTGGCTCGTCCAGCTCGAGCAGGCCGCCAAGGCCGGCCAGGCACCGGCCGATGTCTCCATGATGTCGCAGGTCGCCATGCTCAAGGGCCAGTCGACGGATCTCTGGGCAACGCTCGACACGGCGAAGATCCCGAACGCGTCGAACCTCATCGACCATTTCGTCAACAAGTACCCGGATGGCCGCATTGCCGGCATCGGTGCCGTTGCCTGGTACATCACGCTCGTCACCAACACCGATGTCTTCAAGGAAGCGCCGACGTCCTGGTCGGCCCTGTGGGATCCGGCAAACGCCGACAAGCTCGGCCTGCTGGCGCTCGTTTCCAACTCGTTCCTGCTCGAAGTGACTGCAAAGACCCATTTCGGCGGCACCAACGCGCTCGACACAGAGGAAGGTCTCCTGAAGGCATTCGAAAAGCTCGCCGAAGTGAAGCCGAATGTGCGCCTCTGGTATCGCGACGAGGCGCAGTTCGAGCAGTCTCTGAAGTCGGGCGAAATCCCGATGGGCCAGTACTACCACGACGTGACGGGCCTTGCCGCTGCCGATGGGCAGCCGGTCCGCTCCACCTTCCCGAAGGAAGGCGGCATCATGGACTCTGGTTGCTGGGCGCTGTCGCGCGCCTCGAGCAAGGTCGAGGAAGCCCACACCTTCATAAACTATATGAGCCAGCCGAAGATCCAGGCGCTGCTGTCGCGCAAGGTCGGCACCGCGCCCACCGTCAAGCGCGACCTGCTCGACCTTACGGCCGAAGAGTTCGCAGCCGTATCGTCGGATATCGATCCGATCATTCCGCGCTATGACCTCTACACGTCCAAGGCCGACTGGCTGAACCAGAAGTGGACGGAAATGATCGCAGGCTGATAAGAGCCCGATCAAACGTCTGCAGCCTTCGATCGGCCGCCAGCGAAAAGGCTATGCTGGCGGCCGAGTGCCTTGAACCAAACGCGCCGAGCGGAGAACCAATGTCCGGACTGACCCTCCAGAACGTCACCAAGCAATTCGGCACGTTCACGGCCGTAAAGAATGTCGAACTGACTGTGCCGCACGGCACCTTCGTCTGCCTTCTCGGTCCATCCGGCTGCGGCAAGACCACGCTCATGCGCATGGTCGCCGGTCTCGACCTGCCAACCGGCGGCGCGATCAAGCTCGACGGCAAGGACATCACGAATGTCCCGACCCACAAGCGCGATCTCGGCATGGTCTTCCAGTCGCTGGCACTTTTCCCGCACCTGACGGTCGGCGAGAACATCGCCTATTCGCTGCGCATCCGCGGCGTCGGCAAGGAGGAGCAGAAGAAGCGCGTCGACGAGCTTCTGTCGATGATCCACCTTTCCGGCTATGCCGACCGGCCGGTCGCGAAACTCTCCGGCGGCCAGCGCCAGCGCGTGGCGATTGCCCGCGCACTCGCGATTTCACCGAAACTCTTCCTGCTCGACGAGCCGCTCTCGGCCCTCGACGCCAAGCTGCGCGAGGCCATGCAGGTCGAACTGCGTCAGCTGCAGCAGCGTCTCGGCATCACCACCATCGTCGTCACCCACGACCAGCGCGAGGCCATGACCATGGCCGACACCGTCGTCGTGATGAGCGGCGGCGAAATCCGCCAGGCTGCCGCGCCGGTGGAAATCTACCGCCGCCCGGCCGATACCTTCGTCGCCGACTTCATCGGCATGACGAACCTCATCGATTTCAACGCTGATGGCTCCGGGGCCAGCGTACTCGGCGCATCGATCCCCGGCCTTGCCGTTCCCGCCGGCCTGAAATCCGGCATCATCTCGATACGCCCGGAAGACGTGCATCTCACAGCACCGGGCAATGCGCCGGTCACCGGCACCGTTACCTTCGTGCGCGACCTCGGCGGCACGATCGAAACCTTCGTAGAAGCCGGTGGCAAGCAGCTCGTCGCCGTCTCCATGCCGAACGCCCGACCGGACGTGTCCGTCGGCCAGTCCGTCGGCGTCCAGCTCAACCCAGGTGACTGCGTGGTGCTCAAGTCATGAGACGCGAAGCCCCGCAAAAACTCACGGACTACGGCCCGCTCGTCTTCCCCGCGGGCATGCTGATCACCTTCTTCGTCGTGCCCTTCGCGACGATGATCGCGGTCTCGTTCTTCAAGCGCAATCCGTCCGGCTTCTACACGCCGGATTTCGTCTTCGAAAATTACGCTCGGTTCCTCAGCCTGTTCTTCGGCAAGGTGCTCGGCTTCTCGCTGTTTCTCGCCGTCACCGTCGCGATCTGCTGCATCGTGCTCGCCGTGCCCTTCACCTACCTGCTATCGCGTGCCAAGCGCAGAACGCAGGTGCTCTGGCTCGTTGCGTTGCTGTCCATCCTGTCGCTGTCTGAAGTCATCATCGGCTTTGCCTGGTCGACGCTCTTCTCGCGCACCGCCGGCATTACCAATCTTCTCGTGATGCTCGGGATCCTGGACCAGCCAGTGGCGCTGAATCCTAGCTTCGGCGCGGTGCTGACGGCCATGACCTATCAGGCGCTGCCCTATACCGTGCTCGTGCTCTATCCTGCGCTGGTGCGGCTCGATCCGACGCTGACGGAGGCCGCGCGCACGCTTGGGGCCTCGCCGATCAAATCCTTCTTCACGGTCGTCGTGCCGGCGCTCAGGAATACCATCGTCGCCACGCTGATCATGGTCTTCATCTTCGCGCTCGGCTCCTACCTCTTGCCGCAGATCCTCGGCCGACCGCAGCATTGGACGCTCTCGGTGCTCATCACCGACCAGGCGATCTACCAGTCCAACATGCCGTTCGCCGCCGCCATGGCCGTGTTCCTCGTGCTCGTCACGCTCGGCCTCGTGGCACTCACGGTCATTGCCGGCCGCAAGGGAGAAGCCGCATGAACGGGTTTCTGCAGAAGGCCTATTTCGGGCTCATCGGCCTCTTCCTGTCGCTGCCGATCATCGTCGTCGCCGGCGTTTCGGTGAATGAGAAGCAAGATCTCGCGTTCCCGCCCAAGGGTTTCTCGCTTGGCTGGTACGGCGAAATCTTCGCCAATGTCGAATGGCGCAACGCGCTGTTTGCCTCAATAACGCTGGCGGCGCTTTCCGCCGCCGTGGCGCTCCTGATCGCGCTGCCGCTCGCCTGGTTCCTCTGGCGGCGCCATGCACCCTGGGCGAACATCTTTCAGCTGCTCGGCATCGCGCCCTTCACGCTGCCGCCCGTCATCACGGCGCTTGGCCTGCTGACATTCTGGGCGGCAACTGGCTTCTACGGCCAGCCGGCCACCGCCGTCATCAGCCATGCCATCTTCTTCGTGACGCTGCCGCTGGTGACCTTGTCGCTCGGTTTCTCCTCCATCGACCGTTCGCTGGTGGAGGCCGCCGCCACGATGGGGGCGGATGACCGCACGATCTTCCGCACGGTTGTCCTGCCGCTGATCCTGCCCTACCTCATCTCCGGCTATGCCTTCGCCTTCGTGCTGTCGCTCAACGAATACATCGTTGCCTACATGACAATCGGCTTCACGATGGAGACGCTGCCGATCAAGATCTTCAACGCCCTGCGCTACGGCTATACGCCGACCATGGCCTCGGTGACGATTCTGTTCGTGGCGATCGCAGCCACCATCTTCGGCCTCGTCGCGCGCTTCGGCGATCTGCCGAAACTGCTCGGCGCCATGTCGTCAAAGGATTGAGACCATGCGGATTGCCGCCCTTCAGATGCACGCGATCGCCGGCGACGACGAAGCGAATATCGAGCGTATTGCGGCGGCAGCTGCCGATGCTGCCGCAGGTGGCGCCAAGCTGCTGATCGTGCCCGAACTGGCCGTCACTGGCTACGGGGCAGGGCAGGCGGCTTTCGAAAACCTCGCCTCGCCCGCCACGGGCGCGGTGGCCGAGAGCCTCAGCGCCATCGCACGGGAAAACCGGATCGCCATCGTCGCCGGATTTGCCGAACAGGAGGGCACGTTGATCTACAACAGCGCGCTGTTCACCGATGGCATTGGCACCAATGCCGTCTATCGCAAATCCCATCTCTATGGCGATTACGAGCGCGATGTCTTCAAGCCCGGCGTCCCGAATTCCGTGATGGTGGAGCTCGGCGGCCTCAGGCTCGGCATGCTGATCTGCTACGATGTCGAATTCCCGGAAAACGTCCGCAGGCTGGCGCTTGCCGGAGCGGACCTCATCGTCGTGCCGACGGCTCTACCGAAGGGCTCTTCCGGCACGTTCATCGCCAACCACATGATCCAGGTCCGCGCCTTCGAAAACCAGGTCTTCGTCGCCTATATCAACCATTGCGGCGCCGACGACAATTTTACCTATGCCGGCCTGTCGCGCATCGCCGCACCCGATGGCAAGCTGCTCGCCGAAGCGCCAGCGGAAGGTGAGACGCTGCTGTTCGCGGAAGTGCGCCCCGAGGACTACGCTAAGTCGCGCGCGGAAAACACGTATCTCGTCGATCTCGGCCGGCCAGCCTAGAGCAATTCCAGTAAAAGTGTGCAGCGGTTTTGCGTCCGGAATTGCGGAAACACTCTAAAGGCTGATCAGCGCCGTTCCGAATACCGCGAGCGCTGCGCCGATCCAGGCGGGGGCCGGCGGCACGATGCCGCTCCTTGCCCAGACCATCGGCAGGATAACGACGGGCGTCATCGACGACAGCGTCGAGACGACCCCGACATTACCGTGCGCCAATGCCGCCATCAGCAGCGACATGCCGAGGCCGACGCCGAGGAACGCGGAGCCGACGGCAAAACCAACCGACCGCTTGGTAATATGAGCCGACGGCTTCAAGGCAGGATGCGGCACGGCCATCAGAAGCAGGAAGAAGACCGCGGCGAGGCCCGAACGCACCGCCATTGCGGTAAAGGGCTCGACGCCACCGGCCATGGCCGGCCGGGCGGCAAGGCTGCCGAGCGCCTGACCGAAAGCGGTGACCACGCCCAGCAGGATGCCGAGCCAAGGTGTCTTGTTTTGACTGCCCTTGACCTTCGAAGACGACCGAGCACCGATGGCCAGCATGATGCCTGCCAGCACGCAGGCAATGCCGATGCCCTGCTGGCCCGACAGGGTTTCCCCGAGAAAGACGTAGCCAAGTACAACCGCGAAGGGCGAGGCGAGCGAAAAGAGCAGGGCCGTGGTGCGCGGGCCGGCCGTATAGATCGTCGCGAAATAGGTGGTGCTCGCTATGATGATGCCGAACAGGCTGGAGACGGCGAGATAACCGAACTGCCAGAGTTCCACCGTGCGCCAGCCGCCGAGGACAAGCGACACCGCAGCGGTCATCAGAAAAGCCGCGATCATCTGCAGGCGGGCAAGATCGAAGAGCGGCAGACGGCCCTGCAATTCGCTGACGAGCATGCCACTCATCGCAATACAGACGGCAGCAGAAAGAGCGAGGATTTCAGCGATATACATGGAAAGGCCGGGCAATTGACTTGCCCGGCCTATGACACGGATTGGCCCTAGACGATAGGGCCGTTTTCGGGATTACGCCTGGTAGGTGACGCGACCGTCGCAGATGGTGGTGACCGGGCGAACCGTGGCGAGCTTGTTGAAGTCCGTCGCCTCGACGTCAGCGTCGAGCACGACGATATCAGCGAGGTAACCCGCCTTCAGCACGCCCTTACGGTCTTCCATATATTCGACCCAGGCGCCATTCTTGGTATAGGCGGCCAGCGTCTCGTGCAGCGACAGGCGCTCGTCCTTCATGCCCTCCTTCCACACCTCGCGCGACATGGCGCACTGGATGCAGTTCATCGGATCGAGTGGCGAGACCGGCCAGTCGGTGGCGAACACGATCGGCGCGCCGGCATCGACCAGCGTGCGCCAGGCGAAGGCATAGGGCCAGCGGTCTTCGCCGATATAGGAGAGATACGGCTCCAGCGGCAGGCCGGCGCTGCCCGGCGGATGCGTCGGCTGCATGGATGCGACAGTGCCCAGCTCCTTGAAACGCTTGATATCGTCGGGATGCACCACTTCGATATGCTCGATGCGGTTGCGGCTATCGCGCTTGCCATTGGCCTTTATCGCCGCCTCGTAGCCGTTCAGCACCATGCGCACCGCACCGTCACCGATGGCATGCACGGCGACCGGCAGGCCGAGCTTGTCGGCGGTAATGGCGACATCGTTGAAATGCTCCTGCGAGAAGAGCGGATCGCCCTTTAGGCCGGGCTGGTGGCAATAGTCGTCGACGAAGACGGCGGTGCCGGATTCCGTGACGCCGTCCATGAAGAGCTTGACGAAATCCGAGCGCAGACGATCCGAGTTGAAGCGGTCGCGCCAGGCGGCGGCCTTGGTCTCGATGTCTGACAGCGGCATGAAGTTCTTCATGTGGAAGGGCATGCGCATGCGAACCGGCAGGCCAACGGTCTTTTCGATCTCGTCGAGCATTTCCAGCTGGTAGAGGCTGCCATCCATGTTCTGCACCGAAGTGATGCCAAGCGAGGCGACATAGGCGAGGCCTTCCTTGAGGATCTCGATATCGCCTGCGCGCTGTTCGGCCGTCACGTGCTCGGGATCGCCGCCCGTGCCCACGCCGAGCATTTCGCGGCCACCCGTTTCGCTGAGCGCGGAGACCGGACGGATGGCGTTGCTTTCGCGCAGCTCACCATTGGCAAGGCCGTCATCGCCCATGACGATCTCGTTGCCGACGCCGACGTCGCGGCCCTCAAGAATGCCGCCCATCTTCAAGGCGAGCGTGTTGGCCCAGGCGGTGTGATGGTCCGGCGCGAAGATCAAGACGGCACGATCCGGCAGGATGCGGTCGAGATGATGGCGCGTCACGCGTTCGTCGTCGGAGAGGATCGTATAGTCGGCATGCTGGGCGATCAGCAGCTGGCGCTCCGGATACTCGGCGGAATAGGCCTTCAACGCCTTGTCCAGCGCGTCAAAGCCCTTCATACCGTAGAGCGACAGTTCGCGCAGTTCGGCCGAACCGCCGAAAATATGCATATGCGCCTCGTTGAAACCCGGCAGGACCGTCGCGCCTTTGGCGTCGATCACATGCGTATCGGGGCCGGAAAAGGCATCGATCTGCGCTTCGGAACCGACGGCCAGAATGCGGTTGCCGGCAACGGCGACCGCGCTTGCACGCGGATTGGCCTCGTCCATGGTCAACACCCGCGCATTGCGGATGATAAAGCTCGCTTCGGTCTGCATGGTGTGTTCCCTCGATATTTTCCGGAGTATTTCCGGTTCGCCGGAAATACTCCGAGGTTTTTGGATTGCCGCATTGTCCGACGCCGAAGCGATCTCGCTTCGGCTGGAAATGCTCTAGATTGCCCGGCGGCAGAGCGCCCGGAAGAAGGTAAAGACGTCCTGGTTTTCTTCGTCGCCCAGCGGTTCGGGCTGCGAGGAGAATTTGACGATGACCGTTTCCGTGCTCGGATCGACATAGAGCCATTGGCCATGGATGCCGATAGCACAGAAGGCTTGGTCGGCCTCGCCGGACTGGTACCACTGGCTGCGGTAACGGCCGTTCGGCAGGTCGACATTGCGGCCCTGCTGCCAGGCTTCCCGGTCGCCGTTCTCCTGCATGTCGCGGATCCAGGCGATGGGGATGATCTGCTTGCCGTCGCGCGCGCCGTCATTGCGCAGGAGTTCACCGAGGCGGGCGAGATCGCGCGCCGTCATGGAGACGCCGCCGGCCGTGCGCGGCGTGCCGATCGCATCGACCGTGATATCGGCAAGTCCCTTCGCACCCATCGGCTTCCAGAGCAGATCGGAGGTGAGGTCGGCAAATCGGGCACCGGTCGCGCGCTCGATGATCACGCCGAGCAGGTCGGCATTCGGCGAGGCATAATAGAACGGGCCGCCATGCGGGCGTTCAGCCTTCTGCAAGGTCAGCAGAAAGGCCGCGAGGTTTTCCGGCTCGGCGCCGGGCATCGGCGGGTTCCAAAGCATGGAACGGCGATAGCGGGCGAAGGCGCCATAGGGATCGAGATAGGCCTCTTCGAAATCCAGGCTGACGCGCATGTCGAGCACGTCGCGATAGGTGCAGTCACCATAGACGCTGCCCTTGGCCTCCGGCAGGTAATCCGTCACCGGGCGATCGGGATCGAGAATGCCGTCCGCCTCCAGAATGCCGGAGATAACAGCCGTCAGCGACTTGGAAATGGAAAAGACGAGATGCGGCGCATCGGGATTGGCGTGCGCGGCATAATATTCCGCGACGATCTCGCCCTTTCGCATCATCACGAAGGCATCCGTGTGGGCGAATTCCAGAAAGGCACGCGCGGAATCAGCCCCGGCAAGGCCGGTTTCCATGGCCGCATCCAGGAACGTATCGCTGGCAAGCGGCTGTTCCGCGACGACGGCTTCGGCAGCGATCACGGCCGTCGGCACGAAGTCGCGCACGTTCTGGAAGGTCCAGCGGCTGTAAGGGGAGGTGCGCCAATTGGCGAGCGTCACATCGGCGCGGGCGAAGCCGTGCCTATCCTGAAAGGTCTTGATCATGAAAAATCCAGCCAAGGCGCGGGAAGGCGCATGGCCTTCCCGCTTGGACCGTCCTCGTTGTGCGGTGAACCCGCTTACTTCTGCAGTTCGGTCCAGAGCTTCGTGTAGAGTTCCTGCACATCCGGCGGGCAGGCAAGGTTGAACTTGCCAGCTGCCTTCAGCTCTTCCGGCACGACGATTTCCGGCGCGTTCTTCATGTCTTCCGGCATGAAGGCTTCCGAGCCCTTGATCCCGTTGGCATAACGGCCGAAGGCCGAAAGCATGGCGGCGTTTTCCGGATCCATGATGAAGTTCAGGAAGAGCTTTGCGTTTTCGACGTTCTTGGCGTCCTTCAGGATCGAAGCATTGTCCATCCAGACCGGATAGCCTTCCTTCGGATAGCCATAAATGACGTCCGGATTCTGAAGACGTGAACGGAAGGAAGCGCCGTTCCAGTTCGTACCGGCTGCGATATCGACCTTGGAGTATTTTTCGATGTTGCCGTAGTCCATCGAAAGCCACTTCGGCTTGGCGGCGGTGAGAATGTCGCGCGCCTTCTTCAGGACCGTCAGATCGCCCGTGCACGGTTCGCCGCCCGCATAGGTGACGACCATGTGCATCACGTCGGACATTTCCGGCAGCACGTTGATCTTGCCGACGAGCTCGGCCGGAGGATCGAGGAAGATAGCCGAGGTGTTCGGATCACCCGAATAGATCGACTTGTTGACCGTCACACCGGTGGTGCCCCACAGCCACGGAACCGAATAGTGACGACCCTCGTCGAAGGGAACCTTCACCCACTGCTCGTCGACGTTCTTGAAATTCTCCATCTGGTTCGGCTCGGACTGCAAAAGCAGGCCTTCCGAAATCCAGATCGGCATGACGCTGGCCGAGGGAACGACGATGTCGAAGCCATGGCCGCCCTGGCGGACCTTGGCAAGGGCGGTGTCGTTCGAGTCATAGTCGGTGATCGTCACCTTGACCTTGAACTTCTCTTCGAACTTCTTGATCATCTCCGGGCTGGTATAGTTGCCCCAGTTGAAGATGTTGAGTTCGCCTTCGGCACGCGCAATGGCGGTGGAAGCCATCATGCCGGCGGCAAGCGCCATCAATCCCAGTTTCATTTTCATCAGCTGTTCTCCTTTTCTATTCGTTGTTCTTCTGAGGCTCACGGCTCAGGAAGAAGAAGAGGGTGACGATCGCAAGCGACAGCACAAGAAAGACTGTCGATATGGCGTTCATCTCCGGTGTCACGACGCGGCGCAACTGGCCGAGCATATAGGTCGGCAGCGTGTCCTGTCCGCCGGATTTCACAAATTCCGTAATGACGACATCGTCGAGCGAAATGACGAAGGCGAGCATAAGACCGGCGAGAATGCCAGGCCACAGCAACGGCAGCGTGACATAGCGGAAAGTCTGGAACGAGGAGGCGTAGAGGTCGGCCGCCGCTTTTTCTAGAGAGAGGTCCATGCTCTCGAGACGAGCCCTGATCGGCATATAAGCGAACGGAACGCAGAACGCCGAATGCGCGACGATCAGGTAGCCGAGGCCTGAATAACCCGTCCACACTTTGACGCGCGAGAAGAGGATCAGCAACGCCACGGCCGTGACGATTTCAGGCACCAGAAGCGGCATATTGATGACGGAATATTTGAACGTCAGGCCGCGATAGGGTCCCGTGCGCGTCGTGGCGATAGCGGCCAGCGTCGCGCAGGCCGTTGCGATGATCGCAGCGACGGCCGCAATCTTCAGGGAACGCCAGGAGGCTTCCACGACCTGCTGGTTGTTCCAGGCGCTTTCGAACCATCGGAACGAAAAGCCCTCCCAGGTGGCGATCGACATGCCGGAATTGAACGAATAGACGACGAGGGTCGCAATCGGCAGGTAGAGAAGGAAGAAGCAGAACATCGCAATGGTGGCGAAGCCCGGCTGGCGCTTGATCGAGAAGGATTTAGCCATGGGCGCTGCCTCCGGACTTCGATGCATTACGGACATAATAGAGCATCGCGAAAAGCACGATGATCACGAGCGTGACGGACAGTGCGGCACCGAGCGGCCAGTTTCGCCCCTGACCGAATTGCAGCTCGATCAGGTTGCCGACCATCAGGTTCTTGCCGCCGCCCAGAACGCGCGGCACCACATAGGACGACAGCGCCGGCACGAAGACCAGGATGGAGCCGGCGATGATGCCGGGCTTCACCAGCGGAATGACGATCCGCCAGAGTACGCCGAAACGCGAGGCATAGAGATCGTAACCCGCCTCGACCAGACGGAAATCCAGCTTTTCGAGACTGGCATAGAGCGGCAGCACCATCAGCGGCAGGAAGACATAGGTCATGCCCAGCATAATGGCGAAGTCGGTGAACATCATCTGGATCGGTGCGGAGATGATGCCGATCTTCAACAGCAGCGTGTTGATGATGCCTTCCGAGCGGATCACTTCCTGGATGGCGAAGGTGCGGATGAGCATGTTCGTCCAGAAGGGAATGGTGATCAGGAACAGCCAGAGCGAACGATTATGCGGCGCACGCGTCGCGATGAAATAGGCCGTCGGGAAACCGAAGATCAGGCAGAAGATCGTCGTCGCGAAGGCAAGCTTGACGCTCCGCCAGAAGATCAGAAAATGGGCATCCGCGAGTGATACGGTATCGTCGAAGATATCGCGGCTGAAGAGAACGTTGAACCAGCCCTCCGTCGAAAACTCCCATTTCACATCGCCGTAGTTTCCGGGCGCGAGGAAGGAGTAGAGCAATACGATGACGAGCGGGCCGACACTCGCGGCCAGGATGAGGATGAGTGCGGGAGCGCTGAGAAACCAGCGATCCCGGATTTCTTTCTTTTGCCGCTGTTCGCTGACGTCCTGAGGGCTGACCATATGGCTAATCCCTCAAGATCTGGGCGACGTCGTCATTGATGGCGATGCTGACGCGCTCCTGCTCGGAGAAGCCGCAATGACCGCTCTTGGCATTCTGCTGGCGTACGATGAAGGTGCTGCCGCCATCGACCTTGACGTGGAAATGGTTGTCCGTGCCGAGATACACGATATCGTCGAGCACACCCTCCAGCATGCCCGAACCGGACGAACCGAGACGCGCATGTTCCGGGCGCACGACGATCGTCACCTTGCCTTTCGGCGTGATGCCTTCCGGATAGGTCGCATTGATTTCAGCGCCGGAGGACAGGCGAACACGGGCCTTCTCTCCGGAGACCGAGATGACCTCCGCCTCGAGGAAGTTGGTCTCGCCGATGAAGTCGGCGACGAAGCGTTCGGCCGGGCGATCGTAGATATCCCAGGGTGAGCCGACCTGACGAACCGTACCCGTCGACATAACGGCGATACGGTCGGACATGGTCAGCGCTTCTTCCTGGTCGTGCGTGACGAAGACGAAGGTGATGCCGGTTTCGAGCTGGAGGCGCTTCAGCTCCATCTGCATGGATTTGCGCAGCTTGAGATCGAGCGCCGACAGCGGCTCGTCGAGCAGGAGAACCTTGGGCCGCGGCGCAAGCGCGCGGGCGAGCGCCACACGCTGCTGCTGGCCGCCGGAAAGCTGCGTGACCGGATTGTTGCCGCGCCCGTCGAGATGAACGAGCTTCAACATGTCCTTGACGACGCTGTCGATCTCCGACTTCGGCTTGCCGAGCATCTTGAGGCCGAAACCGATGTTTTCGGCCACCGTCAGATGCGGGAAAAGCGCGTAGTTCTGGAAGACGGTGTTGACCGGCCGCTGGTTCGGCAGGAGGCGGGAAATATCCACGCCGTCGAGGAGGACCTGACCTTCGGTCGGCAACTCGAAGCCGGCGATCATGCGAAGGAGTGTGGTCTTGCCGCAGCCCGAAGGGCCGAGAAGAGTGAAGAATTCGTTCGAGCGGATATCCAGCGACACATTGTCGACGGCCTGGAAGGTGCCGAACCATTTCTTGATGCCGTGCAGGCCTATGGCGCCGCCATGGGCTGCGGTCGTTCGGGTGTCAGTCATCGGTTCCCCGTTTGTGAACCGGCGTGCCCCGAGCGTCCTCTGCCCCAAACCGCCGGCTGTCCTCTGTCCGGCCGCTAATCACGGCTCTTATGTGATAGGCTTGTCTTGCTTATGATCACAACAAACCATAATTTGATCAAATCTGTAAAGGGTCATTTTCAGCTTTGCGACATTATCAGTTCTGCGTGCAAAGCCCAGAGAATTCAGCCCAAAGACGATAACCGGCACGACCGGGTCTGGCAGACGGGAGGATATAAGCATGCTGGTCGCAGCCGGGAGGGAAGCGTCCGAATCCGCTAAACAATGGGTCTACCGCGTGTTGCGGCGGAACATCATGACAGGACAGTTCGAGCCGGGGGAACCGGTAACGATCAATGGTCTCGCCGACGCGCTCGGCGTCAGCGCAATGCCGGTGCGCGAGGCGCTGCATCGTCTCGTCGCCGAGGGCGCACTGGAGCTTCTCGACAACCGTCGCGTCCGCGTCCCGGATCTCGATCCACAACGCTTCGAGGAGGTGTTGGAAGCGCGTATCGCACTGGAAACCCGGGCCGCAGAGCGCGCCATGCCCTTCATCGATGACGTCAGGCTGGCCCGCCTCAAGGCCTTCGACCAACAGGCGGACCAGGCCCTTGCGATCGGCAATTTCAAACGGCTGGTGGAGGCGAACTTCGATTTCCACCGCTGCCTTTATGAAGCGCGGCCGGGTACCATCATGCTGCCGCTCATCGAATCCCTCTGGCTGCGGCTCGGCCCCTTCATGCGCCGGGCGGGGGAAACGCTGTCGCAAACATATCAGGTGGACCGCCATGCGGAAGCGCTCGCGGCCATCGGCAGGCGCGATGCGGAAGCGCTCAAGGCCGCCATCACTGCCGATATCCGCGACGGCACCGGCCATCTCGGTCGTGGTCATTTCGAGCGGATCGGCGTGCTTGGCAATCCGGATTGAACGCGCTTTTCTACACTCCGATACTTGCAGTCGCCCCCTCACCGCCGCTAAGTCTCTTGCCGACTCGCAGCGCGACGGAGGACGCCTTGAACGACAACAATGTTCTGAAATTCGAACCCCGCAAACCCAAACAGGAAAAGAAGCCTGTTGCGCCGGGACCGAAAAAGGGACTGGTCTGGCTTGCCGTTGTCGTCGTGATCGCCCTTGTCTGGGCCTATTATCAGTTCGTCGCGCCGGCGAGCCTGTAAGCATCCTCACAGTTTCGCTGCCACCTTCAGACCTTCATAAACGGCCTCTTCCGCCGTACGCGGCGCGAGACTGTCGCCGATGACATGCACTTCCGGCACGAGATCGTGCAGGATGCTCGAAAGATCATCGACCGGCGCGTGTCCGAGACAGAGAACCAGCGTGTCCACATCCTCGAAGAGGATCGGCTGGTCGCTCGTCGTATGCTGCATATAGACCGTACCGCTGTCACAGCCGTAGAGCCGCGCATAAGGCGTCACCCGCACGCCAATGCGGTGCAGTTCGGCAGCGATGTTGTCGCGCACATAGAGCGGCAGAAGCTCACCGGGATGCGTGCCATTGACGGCGAGATCGACGCTGCAGCCCTCGGCGACGAGACGTTCGGCAATGCCGGGGCCGATCCAGTCGCAGCGCCAGTCGACAACGACGACACGGCTGCCCGTCTTCACCTCCTTGCGCAACACCTGCCAGGCATCGACGACCTGAACGCTGTCGTCGATCGGCAGCTCAGGCCGATAGGGTTTCGCGCCGGTGGCGAGGATGACGGCATCCGGCCGTTCCGCCTCGACCAAGGCCCTGTCGACATGAACGCCGCGCTGCACGCGCACATTGGCAAGCTCAACCTCTCTGGAGAGGTTGGTGACGATGCCACCGAATTCCGAACGCCGTGGCAGAAGCTGGGCAAGCTGCGCCTGCCCGCCCAGCTGGTTCGCGGCTTCATAGAGCGTGACCTTGTGACCCCGCGCGGCGGCGACGGAGGCCGCCTTCAGTCCGGCCGGCCCGCCGCCGACCACCATAACGGATTTCGGCTTGGCGGCCGGTTCGAGCGTGCCAAATTTCAGTTCGCGGCCGGTTTCGGGATGCTGAATGCAGGAGATCGGCACGCCGCGATGGAAATGGCCGATGCAGGCCTGGTTGCAGGCTATACAGGCGCGGATGTCGTCCATACGCCCCTCCTGCGCCTTGCCGGGCATTTCAGGATCGCAGATCATCGCCCGTGTCATGCCGCAGACATCCGCAGAGCCGGCGGCAATGACGGCCTCGGCCTCCTGCGGCTGGTTGATGCGACCGGTCACGAAGACGGGAATGCCAAGCGTCTTGCGGAAGCGCGCCGCATCTCCTGCCAGATAGGCGGCACGATAGGCCATAGGGGGGACGATATGCACGGCGCCACCGAGCGAGGCGGACGTACCCGTCGTGATGCTCACATAGTCCAGCAGCGGCTCCAGCCGGCGACAGATTTCCAATGCTTCGTCGTTGGCCAGCCCCTCTTCGTCACGCTCACCGGCGCTGATGCGCATGCCGATGACGAAATCCTCCGACGTTGCGGCCCGCATGGCGGCAAGCGCCTCCTCGGCAAAACGCAGCCGGTTTTCCAGCGAGCCGCCATAGTCATCCTCACGACGATTGACGCGCGGATTGAAGAACTGCGCCGGCAGGTAACCGTGGCTGGCGACGAACTCCGCGCCATCGACACCCGCCGCATGCATGCGGCCGGCCGCCGACGCATAACCGGCGACGATCTCGTCAATCATGCGTTTGTCGAGCGCGCGCGGCATGACTCGGAAACGTTCGTTCGGCGAGACGGAGGGGGCATAGGCGACGGTCAGAAGACCGTCACCGCCCTCCATGATCTCGCGGCCGGGATGGAAGAGCTGCGAGAACAGCACGCAGTCCTCGGCATGACAGAGCTCCGCGAGACGGCGATAGCCGTCGATACAGTCGTCCTCTGTTGCCATCAGCATGTGCGAAGTGTAGCGCGCCGTCTCATGAACGCCCGCCACCTGGCTGACGATGAGGCCCACGCCGCCCTTGGCACGGGCGGCGTGATAGGCAAGCACGGCTTCGTTGACGAGGCCGTCCGTCGGCAGCGTCGTGTCGTGACCGGACGACATGATGCGGTTCTTCAGTACAACGCCGCGGATTTTCAGCGGCTGGAACACATGTGGAAACGCTGATGGCACCATCGCGCCATCGGAAGGTTCTGCTTGCGTCATCGGGATCCTCCTCCCAAACCTGTCAGGCAGCGTCAGACATCGTTCGCGAGAAAAGTATAGATCTTGCGGGTCTGCTCGTGGATCGTCCATTCGCCGCGCCAGCCGAGCGGCAGCGCGAACATTTCGCCGGCACTGATCTCCTGCGAGGTGCCGTCGCTGTTGTGCAACGTCACGCGACCGGTGAGCAAATGGCAGACCTCGGCGTTCTGCGTGCGGTCGGCGGCGAAGCGGCCGGGCGTGCATTCCCAGATGCCGGTTTCCATCTTCGCGTTGGCGCTGGTCCAGAGCACCAGCGTCGCTTCCTTCTGGTCGCCCTCGATACAGGTCGGCTTTGCCGCGAAGGCGCCGATGTCAAGCTTCAGGAGGTCGCCGAAATTCTCAAAACTGATCATGGAAATATCCTTTGAATGGGGTCAGTGACCGGTAATGCTGTCTGCAAGGCCGGCGAGTTTGGATGTATGGTCGAGGCCGGCGAATTCGCGTTCGTCCGCCATGCGATAAAGCTGGTACATGGAATGCACGCCGAGCCAGCGGAACGGTTCCGGCTCCCATTTGCGCACGGTGCGATTGACCCAGGGCAGGCCGGTCAGTTCGGTATCGCGATTAAGCACGAGATCGGCCAGCGTGCGGCCGGCGAGGTTCGTGCTGGAAACGCCGAGACCGACATAGCCGCCCGCCCAGCCGATGCCGCTGTCGCGATCAAAGCCCGCCGTCGTGCACCAGTCGCGCGGCACGCCGAGCACGCCGCACCAGGCATGATCGATCTTCAGCGATTTCGTCTGTGGAAGCAGGCGCGTGAGAATAGTGTGGAGCGCATCGATGGTTGCCTGTTGTGTGCGGCCATTGACGTCCGTCGCCGAACCGAAGCGGTAGGGCACGCCGCGCCCGCCCATGGTGATGCGGCCCTCGCGGGTACGCTGGGCATAACAATAGGCATGCGCGGCATCGCCGAGCAGTTCATGGCCTTCCCAGCCGATCTCCTTCCATAACGCCTCCGGCACCGGTTCGGTGACGATCTGCGCGCTGTTCAGCGGCAGCCAGGTGCGCTCGTGGCCGGGCAGGCCGGCGGTAAAGCCTTCGGTGGCGCGGATGATGACGGGCGCGCGCACCGTGCCGCGATCGGTCTCGACGCGGCCCTTCTCGAAGCGGGTGACGGCTGTGCCCTCGAAGATCGAGACGCCGAGCCCTTCCACCACTTTCGCAAGGCCGCGCACCAGCTTGGCCGGCTGGACGCGTGCCATGTCGCGGATGACGAAGGCACCCAGCACATTGGCAACGCGGATGCGTTTGGCCGCCGCCTCGGCGGACAGCATTTCGATGCGTTCCGACGGCATCTCCCAATCGAGATAGAACTGGTATTCCTCGCGGGCGCGCTCGAGCTGCGGCTTGTTGGTGGCGAAGGTGATGTTGTCGACGCGCAGGATATCCGCGTCGATGCCTTCGGCCTCCGTCACGCGGATCACCTCGTCGACGGTGCCGGCCATCGCGCGCTGCATATCGACGACGGCGCCACGGCTGGAGGTCTTGAGATATTTTTCACGCGACCAGCTGAAGCCGCCCGACAGCCAGCCGCCATTGCGGCCCGAGCCGCCGAAGCCGGCGAATTCGCGCTCGACCATGACGATGTTGAGCGAGGGATCGGCCTTCTTCAGATAATAGGCCGTCCAGAGGCCGGTATAGCCGGCACCGATGATGCAAACATCGGCTTCACGATCGCCGGGCAGGGCAGGGCGCTTCTGCGGCACGCCGCCGATATCGGCATACCAGAAGGAGATGTTACCGTTGGTCTTGACGTCCATGGCGGGGGCTTTCGGGTTCAGGTCAGCGTCACGTCGGCGCTGGCGTCGTCGGGGAGAAGGATGAGATCGGAGGGGAGGAAGGCGATATCAACCGTATCGCCAATGCCGAAATCGGCGGCGCCGAGCGGGCTGCGCACCACGGCCACCGTGCCATCCGCCAGCCGCACCTCGTATTTCGAGCCGGAACCGAGATAGATCGCTTCCGCAATCGTGCCCGTGAGGCGGTTTTCGCCGGGAACGACATCCGCGCCGGGACGCTTCAGGGCGACGCGCTCGGGCCGCAGCAGGATCACCGGGCGGGCATCGCCGGCAAGGCGACGATTGGCGACAACCTTCTGTTCGCCGATCGTCATGACCGTTTCATCACCCGAAACCTCAGCCGATCCACGCAACACCGTGGATTCGCCGATGAAACGGCCAACGAAAAGCGTTGCCGGACTGTCGTAGAGTTCACGGCCCGTGCCGATCTGCTCGATGCGGCCGCCGTTGAAGACGGCGATACGGTCGGAGAGGACGAGCGCTTCCTCCTGATCGTGCGTGACATAGACGAAGGTGGTGCCGAGTTCCCGATGGATACGCTTGATCTCGAGCTGCAACCATTCACGCAGCTTCTTATCGAGCGCACCGAGCGGTTCGTCCATCAAAAGCAGCGGCGGATCGAAGACGAGCGCGCGAGCGAGCGCCACGCGCTGCTGCTGGCCACCCGAGAGTTCGTTCGGATAGCGATGGGCGAAATCGGCCATCTTCACCATGTCGAGCGCGCGCTTGACCCGTTTTTCGCGGTCGTCGCCCTTGATGCCGCGCAGCGCCAACGGATAGGCGACGTTCTTGCCGACCGTCATGTGCGGGAAAAGCGCGTAGTGCTGGAAGACGACGCCGATATTGCGCTTGTGCGAAGGCAGGCCGGTCACGCTCTTGCCGCCGATCTCCAGCGTGCCGGAACTGATGTCGGTAAAGCCGGCGATCAGGTTCAGCGTCGTCGTCTTGCCCGAGCCGGAGGGGCCGAGCAGCGTCATGAATTCGCCGGGGCGGATATGCAGGTCGATATCGTTGAGGGCCGTGAAGGCGCCGTAGCGTTTGGAGGCCTTCCGGATTTCGATCGCGGCGCCGGCTGAACGTTGGGGAGCGTGCATGGTCAGGTCCTTCCGCGGCGCATGCCCAGGAGCAGGCCGGCGATGATGATGAGCGACGTGGCGATGAAGAGCAGCGTGCCGACGGCCGCGACGGTCGGATCGGCATCCCGCGTGATGGACGAATAGATCTGTACCGGCAGCGTCTTGAGATAGGGGCTGGTGATGAACAGCGCGACGATGATCTCGTCGAACGAGGTGATGAAGGCGAAGAGCGCGCCGGAGAGAACGCCGGGCAGGATCAGCGGCAGCGTCACCGTGCGGAATACCGTCAGGCGGCCCGCACCGAGGCTCGACGCCGCCGTTTCCAGCCGCCGGTCGAAGACTTCGAGGCTCGCCTGCACGGCGATCAGCACGAAGGGGATGGCGAGCATCGTGTGGGCCAGCACGAAACCGGTGACAGTGCCGACGAGATGCGTATCGAGATAGACAGCATAGATGCCGATCGCCAAAACCACGCCCGGCACGACCATCGGCGTGATGAGTAGGGCGCGCAGCAGGCCACCGGTGCGCGCCGCAGCACGGGTGACGCCGAAGGCGGCGAGGGTGCCGATGACGGTCGCCACCACCGCGACGATGAGGGCGACGATCAGCGAATTGGAGAAGCTCGTCGTCCAGTCCGGGTTGCTGAAGAAGTTTTCATACCATTGCCAGCTGAAACCGACCGGCGGGAAGGCGAGGGACTTGTTGCCGTTGAACGACATCGGGATCACGACCAGCGTCGGCGCAAGCAACAGGATCGCGACGAGCAGGCAGAACAGACCGAGGAAAATGCGGGAGAACGACGGCATAGCCTAAGCCTCCCTGCGCGAGGATGCGTGTTTCTGGCGCATCAGCGGAGCGGCCAAGGCGAGAAGCACGAAGGTCGCGACCAGCAGCACCACGCCCATGGCGCCACCACGGCCCCAGTTGAGCAGGCTCAACACCTGGTTCTGCACCAGCGAGGACAAGAGAATGCTGCGCGGACCACCGAGCAAAGCCGGGGTGATGTAGAAGCCGAGCGACAGGATGAAGACGATGATCGCACCGGCATAGACGCCGGGCAGCGACAGCGGCACGTAGATCTGCAGGAAAGCCTTCCAGGGTTTCGCGCCGAGGCTGCGGGCGGCCTGCAACAGGCGTGTATCGATGCCCTTCATCACGGAATAGATCGGCAGGATCATGAACGGCAGCAGCACCTGCGTCATGCCGATGACGACGCCCGGCAGGGTGCGGATCAGCTTGACCGGCGACAGGCCGAGGCCGCGCAGGATGGAATTGATGACGCCGGAATCCTGCAGGAGGATCACCCAGGCGAGGGTGCGCACAACGCCGCTCAGCCAGAAGGGTACGAGCACGCAGAGGATGAGCGCCAGCCGGACGTTCTTGCCGACGATGGTCATGGCGTAGGCGTAAGGATAGGCGCAGATGAGGGAGACGAGCGTAACCCAGGCGGCGACGACGAAGGTGCGTTGCAGCACCGTGCGGTTCACCGCGGATTGGAAGAACCAGACGTAATTGTCGACGCCGACGGTGGGATCGGTGAAGGAGCGCCACACGACGATGCCGAGCGGATAGGCGAGCACAACGAGCAGCACCAGCACGGCGGGCGCGGCAAGCCAAACCGCCCCGCGCGGTCGGAAACGGGACAAAAAGGCCGATCGAACAGCGGCAACCCTCAAGCCTTCATCATGTGTCGCGGTCATGGGCATCTCCCGTTTTCGAGACAGGCCCGGCCGAAACCGGGCCTGCGATTGCTCAGCTGCTCAGTTGCCGGAGAGAAGTGCGTTCCACTTCTCGGCGGCGAGATCGAAGTTCTTCACCCAGAACGGAATGTTCTGCTGATAGCCCTGCGCGTTACGCTCGGGCGTCGAGGTGAGGAAGGCTGCCGTCGCATCGTCGACCTTCGGCTTGGCGTCCGTGTTGATCGGCGTGTAGGAGGTCTTTTCGGTCAGGACAGCCTGGGCGTTCGCGCCGAGATAGGCGTTGAGCAGCGCATAGGCCGCATCCGTATCCTTGACGCCGACCGGGATGGTCATCTGGTCCATCACGACCAGCCAGTCCTGCCAGACCGGCGTGTAGGCGGCACCGTTCTTCACGGCGGTCATGGCGCGGCCGGTCCACATCATGATCATGTCGGCCTCGCCGGACTCAGCCAACTGCTGGCTTTCCGCGCCGGTCTTCCAATAGATTGTATCCGGGCCGAGATCGCGCAGCTTCTGGATGCCCTTCTCGATATCGTCAGGCGTCATCGCCTTCGGATCGCCGCCCGTCGCCTTGAAAGCCTGTTCAATCAGGCCGCCGGTCGGATCACCCGAACCATCGATGGCGCGCGAGCCGGGGAACTTTTCCGTGTCGAAGAAATCGACCCAGTTCTTCGGCGGGTTATCCTTATAGGTCTCGTTCTTGTACATCAGCACGACGCCGTAGTTCATCGCCGGAACCGAGCATTCGCCGACCTGGCCAGGCGGGATTTTCGAGACGTCAAGCTTGGAAAGGTCGAGCTTCTGGAAGAGCGTGCCGCAATGCACATAGGGCGGCAGGTCAGCGGTATCGACCACGTCCCAGGTGACGTTACCGGCATCGACCTGCGCCTTCAGCTTGGCGATCTCGGTCGGGCCGTCATTGAGCAGCGTCACGCCTGATTTGTCGACGAATTCCTTGAGGGCGGCGACCTGGCCGTCCTGATAGATGCCGCCATAGGAGACGAAGGTCAGCGTCTTGCCCTTCAGCGAGCCTTCCTTGACCTCGCCGGCGACCGGCTTGTCCTGTGCGAATACCGGCAACGCCAGGGCGCACGTCATCGTCAGGGCCAGAGCCCTCGCAAATTTCTTCATGTTGATACTCCCAGTAGCGCTCGCGTTACGTTGTTCCTGCCGGGGCTACGAGCCGGGCCGGGGCAGGTATTTGTCGAGATCATCCGCGACGCTGGTCGGCGGCGCGATCATCCAGATGACTTCAGCGGTTTCCGTGCCGATATTGACGGTCTTGTGCGGAACCGAGCTTGGATATTCGATGCTGTCGCCGGAGGACAGCACATGGCGCTCCTCGCCGAGGGTAAGCTCCACCTCGCCGCGGATAACAAAGAAGAGTTCCTGCGAATCCCCGTGGCTATAGGGCTTCTCACCCGTCGAGCCACCGGGATCGAACTCGCCGATATAGACCTCCATGTCGCGGATCGGACGCCGCGACAGGAGCATCTTGCGATAACCCTCCGCCGGCGGTAGGGCCGGACGCTCATCCTTGCGCAATACCCGGCCGACTGGCGGCGAGCCGTCGTCGAAAAGGTCGGTGAGGCTGATGCCGAGCGCGCCTGCGATACGCATCAGCGTGCTGATATTGACGCCGCTGAGACCGCGCTCGAGCTGACTGAGGAAGCTTGCGGTCGTGCCCGTTGCATCGCCGAGCGCCCGTAGCGACATGCGTCGGGCCGCACGGAAGGCCTTGACCTTCTCGCCGATGACGGCCTGATTCTTTGTCGCTACCGCGATGTCATCCATAGCCTCACTCCTCACTTAACAACATATTAAGTGGAGCGGGGATTAGCAATCGCGAAATGCGCATTGACGCAGATTTTTTCCCGACCAGCCTATCGGGCTATATCACACGGCGATAGCCTATGTTCCGCGCCAGCCAGCAGCCGACGCTAAGGCCCGTTACCGCGCCGGCAGCGTCGCGCCGGATCAGCACTGTCCAGTCACCCGGGGCGGCTGCATCGAGCGCGCGGCGGCTGGTGACGACCCAGATGTCCTCGGCCAATGCATACATGCGCTCCATCGGCCCTGTGCCGTACGTGCCTTCAAAAACCGCGAAGGCCGCACCGTCGCGCGCCTCGATCTCCAGAAAGGCCTCCAGTTCATCGGACCAGTAGCGCCCCGAGATTGGCTTCGCATCCGCCCATTCCACCGGTTCGATCCGACGGGCGGTGACGGTAAGATTTTCGCTCCGCCGCTGCATGAGCAGATGCTCATCCCCTTTGCGGAGCGAAAAATCCTGCCCGTAAGCAGCGCCGTCGGATGCAACGACCGCCCGCGCGGCGGAAGGGCCGTAGTGGAGTTTCACGCCTTCGGCGTCCGCCACGGTGCGCACGACAAGCCCCTGCGCTTCATCCAGCCACAGCCCATTCCAGTTCGCCGGAGGGAGCGCTTCGTCGGCTTTGCCCAGGCCGAGCGCGGCATCGACGAGCATGGTTGCGGCATTGTAGGCACTTGTGCCGTGGTTGAACATCACGACCACGGACAGACGCTCCGCCGCCACATGCATGCGGTAGGAACCGAAGCCGCGCAGACCGCCGCCATGCCCGGTGAACGTCAAGCCGCGATAAACATCCTGACGCAAACCGTAGGCGTAGGTCGCGGGCGCGCCGTCAGCATAGAAGACAGGGGCCGAGAGGCGATTGTAGAGACCATCGGGATCGTCCCGCGTCGCATCGATGTAGCACTCCCAGGCAAGCATGTCGTCGAGCGCAGCGGCGATACCGGCATCACCGAACCAGTAGATGCCGTTATCCGCCGGAAGGAAGCCGACATCGTCATTGCCTTCATAACCGATGACGCCGTCGGGTGGCACACGCGTGTTTGGGGACAGAACGGCGGTGGACATGCCGGCGGGCCTAAACAGACGTTCTGCCAACAGGCCGGCAAGATCTCGGCCAGTGCCGCGCTCGATCAGCTCGCCAAGAATGCGGAAATTACCGTTGCTGTAAGAATAATGCGCACCGGCCGGAAAATGCCCGGTCTTGGCGCTAGCGATGAGCGGCAAGGCATACTCGCGGCAGAACTCGCTCTCGGGATAGGCACCCTGCAGCACGGTCAAGGCCCAGTAATCACGCAGACCTGACTGGTTGTGGCAGAGTTCCGTAACCGTCGGCAGCCGGTCGCGATAGAGGGGCAGGAAGTCGCGGACCCTGTCGTCCAAGGCGGCGGGATCACCGAACTGGTCAAGCAACAGGGCGCAGGTGAATTGCTTGGAGATCGAGCAGATCGGCAGGCGTGTCTCCACCGTCATCGGCAGGCGACGATACATGTCCGAAAAGCCCCAGGCACGACGCGCCACGACCTTGCCATCCTTGACGACACCCGCGACGCCACCCGGTCCGTGAAAACGGTAGGGAAGGCGGTTCAGCGCCCGGTCGAGCGCCGCAGTATCGAGCATCGTCATTCCATCATCCTGTCAAACCATCGAACGGCGCCGAAGACGTGCTGCGGTTCCGCGCGCAACAAACGCCAGCAACATCGCCTTGGCAAGGGTCAAGCACCTTCTTTTGCCGCTCATCGATAGGCGTCGCAGCCCTCGTTTTGCGCACTGGCCAGCTTTCGGGCATAGAAGTGCCCTGCATAATTGGCGGCTGCGATGATACCGGGGGCGAGACAGTCGCCAATGCGCTCCACGGTTTCGATGCCGTGATCGGTCCAGACCTCCGCACGAGCCGACAGGTCATGCCAGAGCCGGGCGACCGGCAGGCGCGCCGTTACAGGCACGACGATGGAACAGTCGATTTCCCGCCGCCGTCCGGAATAGATGCACTCGACGCTCAGGACATCCGGCCTGAAATCACCGAGCTGATGCAGCAGCACGATGTCGATGCCGAGCTCGATCAGGCGGGTCTGTACCCGGCGCTGTTCCAGCGTGTGATCCGTCCATGGCGCGACGATGGACGCAGGCGTGACGAAGGTCACCCGGCGACCCGACAGCGCGATCATTTCCGCGAGCACGCTTGCCATGTAATACCGGTCGTCATCGAAGATCACGACCGGACCGTTACCTGAAAGAGCAGCCGTTCCGCGTTCGAGAAGCGCGTCGACACCGACAACGGCATTGCCCGACAGGAAGGGCAGGGCAGAGCGGTGCAGGCGGCCGACCCCGTCGGTGCGCCAGCGGGCTCCGGTAGCGATCGCCACATGCCGGATACCGTAGGAAAGCACATCCTCGGCGGTGAGGGGACTATCGAGATAAAGCTCGACATTCGGAGCCTGCCGCAGCTGGCCCATGCGCCAGTCGCGCACGCGCGCCCAGGTCGCAAGTCCCGGTAGTTTCGCCTCCTTTGTGACGCGGCCGCCCCATTCGCGACCGGCCTCCGCGACCGTGACGTCCGCGCCGCGCTGGGCAAGGGCGCGCGCCGCCTCAAGCCCTGTCGGCCCGCCGCCGATGATAAGCACGGCTTCGGGTTTTGCGAGCGACGGAATGATCTCCGGATGCCAGCCCTTACGAGCCTCCTCGCCAATGGTCGGGTTCTGTGTACAGCGTATCGGCACGACGGTGTTGTCGCCGGCGGTACAGATGTTGCAGCCGATGCACTCCCGGATATCGTCGATGCGGCCCTCCTCGATCTTCTTCGGCAGGAAAGGATCGGCGATGGAGGGACGCGCGGCTCCGACCAGGTCGAGCACGCCGGAGCGGATCGCCCGCACCATCGCATCCGGTGACGTATAGCGGCCGACGCCGACGACGGGCTTCGTCGTCACCGTCTTGACGAAGGCGGTATAGGCTTCCTGGAAACCTTCCTGCGAGAAACGGGCGGTCTGGCTGTCATTCGACCAGTTGGAAAGGTTGACATCCCAGAGGTCCGGCTCTTCCGCCAGCGCCGCGACAACGTCGCGTCCCTCACCGTCATGCTGCAGGCCGTCGGCCCCCAGCAGTTCCTCGACGGCGAAGCGCACGGCGATGGCACAGCGATCACCGACGGCATCGCGTGTATCGGCCAGAACCTCGCGGAACAGACGCAAGCGATTTTCGAAACTGCCGCCGTATTCATCGGTGCGGGAATTGTGCCGCTGGAGCAGGAAATGCTGGAGCAACGTCATGTCGTGCCCGGCATAGACATAGACGATATCGAAACCCGCCCGCTTCGCCCTGAGCGCCGCATCGCGGTGCCATGTCCGGAACGCCGCGATATCTGCCTTGTCCATGGCACGCGCCTGCACAGGATCCTCGACGTCCACCACCATGTCCGAAGGGCCATAGGGGGCGATACGGGTCAGCCGATTGGCGGTGTGGATGCCGTTGTGAACCAGCTGGATCGCGGCAAGGCTTCCATGCTCGTGCACAGCCTCTGTCAACTTCTTCAGCCGGTCGACATCGTGATCGTCCCAGATGCGCTGCTGGTTGGAAGGCGAAATGTCGGAGGAGGGGTGGATTTCGGTTTCCTGCGTGGAGACGACGCCCCAGCCGCCCTCGGCTTTCATGCGCCGAAGAGAGAGGTCCGCCTCGGGATAGCGGTGGCCCATGCCGCTACAGTGCGGCACCTGGTAGAAGCGATTGCGCGTGGTCACCGGGCCGATCCGAACCGGCTCGAACAGGATATCGTAACGTGGATCGCGCATGGTTCCTCCCCCGGCGTCTCATTCGACTATACACTTGCATAGCAACTATGCGACTGTATAGTCGAAATCTGGATATCCGGGATGTTTGCGCGTAGGAAACCTCCGGGCAAGGAGTATGGACATGACAGAGGCCGGCGACGTTTTGCCCCCTGGCGGGAAGCAGCGCGACCTCATCGAGGCGACGCTCGAATGCATAGCCGAACTCGGCATCCAGGGTACGTCCGTGCGCGCGGTTGCCGCGCGGGCGGGCGTGTCCAACGGGCTTATCCGCCATCATTTCGACGCCAAGGCGAACCTCATCCTCGCCGCCTACCGCCGCACCATCGAACTGATTTCCACCAACTCCACGCGTGAACTGAAATCCACCGAGGGTACGCCGCGCGCGCGGCTGCGCCGCTTCATCGTCGCCACGCTCGACACACCCGCCTCGGATCCACGATTGCTTTCCCTGTGGGCGACGTTCATCAGCCAAAGCCGCGTCGATCCCGAGATCGCCGCTGTCCGCGAAAAAAGCTACCTGGCGCTCCGCCGCGCCACCGAACCGCTCATCGCCGCCGTCTTTGCCGCGGAAGGGCGACCGCTTTCGGCCGAAGAGGTCGAAACGACGACCGTCGTCGTTCATGCAATGCTCGACGGCCTCTGGATCGAGGCTGGCCTCAGCCAATCGCCAGACGGCGTGGAGAAACTGATCGCGCTTGGCATCCACTCTGTCGAGAAACTGCTGGATATCAAACTCTAGCGGACCATGGCGAGGGACGCGTCCCGATGGAACGCGCCCCCTGGCGGCGCCTGTGGGGAAACGCCGCCGCGACGGACAAAGACGCCGAACCGGCGTCAGTCCACCTTGCCAAAGCCCTTGGTGATCGCGTCGAAGACCCGCACCATGGCGCGCGCGCCGCCGGCGGCAATGTAGAAATCCCCCGAGGGCAGATAGATGACCTGTCCCTTCCGCCAAGCGGTGGTTGCGGCGACGAGTTCGTTGTCCAGCGTCGTTCTGGCGCTCTGCTCGCCCGCACCGATTGCCGCGGCGCGGTCAAGGACGATCAGCCAGTCGGGATTGGCACTGCGGATGAACTCGAAGGACACCGCCTCGCCGTGTGTCGCGGCCTCGACATCCTCGATCGCCGCCGGCAGGGCAAGCGAACGGTGCAGCCATCCGAAACGCGAACCGGGACCGTAGGCCGAAATCTTCGGGCCGTTGGTCATGACGATCAGCGCCTTGCCCTTGCCCGCAACGGCAGCACGCGCCGTCCCCACTGCGGCATCCAGCTCGCCACGGGCTTCGGCCGCCTCGCTCTCCCTGGCGAAGAGCTTGCCGTATGTCTCGATACGCTGGCGCGCCTGTTCGAGGAGATCGTCGCCATCCATGGTCATGTCGATGGTGGCAGCAACCTGCGCGGCGGCGTCCACCTTGGTCGAGGAGCGACCGCCGAGGATGATGAGGTCCGGGGCAAGCGCGCTCAGTGCTTCCAGGTCCGGCTCGAAGATATCGCCGGCATCGGTGGATTTCTCCTTCAGCGGGGCGAGTTCCGGCAGGTAAAGGTTGGACGGAAGACCCGCCATCGTCACACCCAGTCGGTCGAGCGTATCGACGGCGGCGATGTCGAAGACGGCCACCGTTTCGACGGGTAGCGATACGGACCTGGGGCCAGCCGCGGTCGCAATCTCCAGCTCCTCAGCGGAAGCCGCGGTAACGCCAAACAGCATCAGAGCGAAAAGGGCAAAAAGTTTGTGCATTGGGTTCTTTCTCGACGACACGTCGGGCGCCGTATCCTTCCGGGATGTCAACTCGCGGTGCGAAGCAGGACGGCGCTGGCTTCGGTGAGCTTCTGCCGGTCGTGACGCAGCACGTCCAGGCAATCAGCCCCAAACCATTCCAGCGAGGCCTCGACCGAGCCATCACCGGCAAGCGTTTCAAGGAACGGCCTGTAGTCCACCGCCCCCTCGAAAAGCCGCGTCATACCATCGCGCCGCCCCGCCGGAGCATAGACATTCGCCGGCTCGAAGACCGTGAGGTCGGCGCGGGCACGGATGTTCTTGAAATGATAGTGGCGCACATGTGGCCGGATCAGCCGGTGGAAGGTCACCGGGTCGTCACCGCCCTCCCAGACATGCAGCGTATCGAAATTGATGCCGAAGGCTGGATGGTCCACCTCCTCGAGCAACCGCAATGTCGAGGCTCCGCAATCGGCAAGCGTGTTCGGATGGGTTTCAGCAAGCAGCGACAGGCCGTGATCGGCGGCAAGGGTCGCGAGTTCCCGCAACCGCATGGCAATAAGACGGCGCTCCGGCGCCTCCGTGCGCGCGCTGGCCTTGCTGCCGGCGAAGGTGCGGATCTTGCGGGCCTGCCAGCGCCGGGCAAGCCGGACCAGCGCAAGCATGCGCCGACGCAATTCCATCGGATCGGCGTCCAGCGGCAGGTAGTCGCTGACCATGGGCACGCCGAGGCCGAGCGCGGCGAGCCATTCACCGTTCCGTTCCGGCCGGTGATCGAGGCTGCGGGCGTGAACGCCCCACAATTCGATGCCGTCGAAGCCATTGGCCCGGGCGAAGGCGGCGATCTCGTCGAGCGAGATGAGATGGTGGCGGAACGTGATGGTGCAGAGCGAGAGCCTCATCGCGCAGCCCTCCGGGCATAGGACGCAAGATCGGCAGGGAACCGTTCTACGCACCATTGCCCAAAAATCGCGCCGAGCTTGCGCTTCAGCTTGAATTCCTGTGCGTCGATATCATCGATACGCGCGAGCACGGCGTCGGCAAGCCCGGCATCGGCCGTTTGCCCGAGCTTCATGCAATCATAATGCAGGGTCTTCAACTGCTGAATCAGTGTCTCGATCTCGTCGCACCACGGATCGAACTCGGTCGCCGGCAGTTTCAGCGCGCGCCAGAAGTAGGCGAAGCCGTGCTCGTAGGCGTATTTGCGAATGGTGATGACCGGCAGCTCGCGCACGGCAAGCGGTAAATCGCCGAGCGTCAGCCCGTCGCGGCCGGCGAGGTGGGCACGCACGATCTCGCGCAGGCGATCGGCGAGCGGGTTCTCATGCGGGCGGAAGCAGGCCTCGAAATAGGCCCGCACGTCCGCATCCTCCGGCGGATGCGCCGCACTGCCGTCAAAGGCATAGCCACCGGCCACCGTTGGCTGGCGCACGGCATTCAAGACCGTCTGCCGGGCGATCTCGCCTTCCCAGCGATAGTCCGGGTCGAGCACACCGAACGTCGCCGGGTTCCCTGAATCCTCCAGCATCAGATAATGCGGGAAGGGATTCTGGTTGAACTTGTTCTCGCGCTCGGGGAGGTGGAACATGTCGAGCATGACCATGACGCTGCCCTCCGTCGGCCGGTGGGCGATCCGCGCCAGCAGCGTCTCGATATTCTGCTCTTTCGAGCGAGCGGCATCGTACCAATCCTCGATGGCCACACCGTAGAGGCGTTCAAACCAGACCTTGAAGAAATCCTGCGCGATACCCGGGCCGTGATACAGCAGCTGTGCCCGTTCGCTGACGGCGAAGGGCGTGTCCCATATACCGAAATAGAACGGCCGGTGATCGAGCTTGCGCTTCTTCAGCCCGTCGCAGAGGCAACTGACGAAGCAATGGACCTTGATGTCGTAATCCAGCTCGCCATGCACGCCTTCTCCTGCCGCGGGCTGCGGAACAGGCGCCGCGCTGCCACGGGCCAACAACACCGCGAGGTCCGCGACGGTGGCGATGTCCTGCCGGCTGATGATCTCCTCCGGCACGCTGAGACCAAATTCGAGCTCGAGGTTGAGAAAAATCTGCAGGACCAGCACGGAGTCGAGATAGAGGTCCTCGTTGAGCCGGGCCTCGGGCGCGAAGCCCGCGAGATGAGGGTGATTCATGTGTTCGGCAAGCACCGTTCGGACGGCGGCGATGATCTCGGTCTCGTTCATTCGGCGGCCTCCTTGCCCGGATGGAACTCGCCGGCAGCAAAACGTGCGGCAACTTCGCGCCGATTGATCTTGCCGTTCGCCTGACGCGGTACGGCCTCGACTTGCACGGTCTCGGTCGGCAACTGGTGAGAAGCGAGGCGAGGCATGCACCACGCGCGGATATCCTGCGGCGATACGGCGACCGTCGCCGAGAAGACCAGCCCGACGCGCTCCCCGGCAAAGCGATCCTCGCGGCGGAAGGCGACCGCATCGGTGACGCCGGGCATCGTCATGACGGCCTCCTCGACCTGCGCCGGATAGACATTGAGGCCCGAGACATTGATCATGTCGTCGAGCCGCGAGACGAAGACGAGCATGCCATCGGCGCGCCGGTACCCCAGGTCCCGCGTGGCGATCGGACGACCGTTGCGGGTCACGACGATTTCGCCTGGCGCATCTTCGTCAATGCCCGTTTCGAGCGAGAGGTGCGGCAGCACATAGCCCATGTCTCCGACGGCCGTCAGGTCCGGATTGATCGCGATGCAACCGGCCTCCGAGCAACCGTACTGCTGGAAGACATGCTCGGCCCTGGCACGGATGGTCTCGAACCAGGCCTCCGGCAACAATGTGCCCGAGGTCATCACGGCGTGCAGCTTTTCCCCTTCGGGTGTCAGCCGCGCCAGCGTATGCAGGATGGCCGGAGAGGAATAGAGCAGCGGCCGCGTGGTTTCACGCAGACGCCGCAGCAGGTATTTCGGGTTCGCGGTGTTCAGGATGAGCGGTGCCTGGCCACGCTCCAAAGCGACCAGGATGCCGCAGATGAGGCCGTAGGAATGGGTCGTCGGGCACGCGACGACAGGCGTCATCGTTTCCGGCGCGCGGAAAGTATCAACATAGCTGCGCACCTCCGCATCGATCTCCGACCAGCTGCGGGCAATGCATTTCGGCGCACCGGTCGTACCCGAACTCATCTGCAGAAGCTGGCCCTCGCCACCTATGGGCTCGCCGATGTGCTCAGGGATCACGCTGTTGTAGTAGAGCCGGTCGCAGCCTGCGGTGCGGGCGAGTTTCAATGCAGCGTCGTAGGGCGTGCCCGGGTGGATCGGCAACACGCTCGCGCCGCGAGCGCGTATGGCGAAGAAGAGGGCGAGCCAATCAGCCGTTTCGGGGAAGCAGACGGCAAGCCGCCCGCCCGCCGCGCCATCGAGGCCGGCCGCGTCCGCCATCGCCTCGATACGGTCTTCGAATTCGGCCTGTCCATAGATCCGGTCGTCAATCTGCAGCATGGGTCCTCCTGTGGCCCGCTTCTCGGGCGCAAAGGGATTGAGAATGGCGTGGTGATATTCCGGCGCCGCCGACAAGAGTTTGCGCACCATCAGCGATTCCGTGCGGATGGTGCGGGCACGGTGGCCGAGCTTTGCCTGACGTTCGGCAAGGCCGTGTTCGGCGGCATAAGCTTCGAGACGCTGGGCAATTAACGCCCAAAGCACGTCCTCCTCGCCATAACCGGCAGTTTCGAAGAGATGGGTGAGGTCGGTGAAGTTGTGGACGAAGAGCGTGTCCATGACGAGTTCGCGCAACATGTCGAGCGAGTTCGTCCAGTAGTAGTCATCGGGCTCGGCAGCCGCATAAACGGGATTCAGCGCGGCGAAGTCCGGGGCAAGCTGCGGATCCCGCAGAAAGGCCGGAACGTATTCCATGCTTTCGTGAAAATCGCGCAGGATCAGCCGCTCCGGCCAGCCGTCACGATGCACGAGCAGCATGTTCTGGGCGTGGGCCTCCAGGGCGATGCCGTGGCGCACCAGCAGGTGCCACACGGGAAGCACCGCGACATCGATCAGACGCGAAAACCACGCATCGAAGCCGTGGCGCGCGAGCCACGGCGCGACGAAAGGCTTTTCGTCCGCCTCGAACACGGCGAGCGCATTGAACGGCACGATCGCCTCACCGGGGCACAACGTTGCCTCCGCGCTTTCGCGCCAGATCACGGCAATTTCGCCGGCAAGCGGACCGTCGCGATCGGCAACGATGCCCGCATATTCCTTGAGGATCGTCAGCCGATGGCGCTCCGCAAACACGGGATCGCCGGCCAGGACCCCGCCGATCCAATCCGAGAGGACAGGCGCAGTGCAGACGGAATGCGGCGCAAGGATGCGGCGTGACGACGTATTGACGATGCCAAGCGACAGCTTGACGCTTGCCTGCTGCGGATTGTCGAGATTGTGCAGCGAACGGACGGACTGGCTTGCGACATAGCGGTCTCCCGCCACTCCAAGGAAATGCGCCTCGCCGTTTGCCAGCCAATCGGCGAGGCGGTCATCCTTCAGATGGCACCACTGCCAGGGATGCAGGGGAACAAAGCCGAAATCGGCCGCGGAAAGGCCAAGCGCCGCTCGCCGGAACTGAAGGTCGGCATATGTTTCCGCTCCGACTTCGGCAATCCAGAAGTCTGCCTCGTCAACGGGCAATGCCTGGCTGAGGTGCCGGCGGGCGACGAGAAGCCAGTCGAGGCGGAAGGGCGCGCCAGCCTCCGGTCCATAGGCACGATTGTCCGCTTGCGTGAAGCCGGTGCGCGCCTTGTAGCAGGGATGGTAGGGATGACCTTCGTCAAGAGCACCTTCGATGCCGGCAAAGGACATCGCGCGGCGGTCGCGCGGCGGGATTTCCGCGCAATTCCAGCGGGCGAATGCGACGGTCAGATTCAGTTCGCGGAGCAGCGTCTCACGGTTTTGCGCAGAACCCGGCAGCGCTGCCGTGACGTCCGAAAGGGTGGCCGCAGCCCAGTTGCCCGCAATCCTGCATTCGACGGAGAAAGGCTGGATGCGCGGACGACCGAACGGGCCGATGGCGGCGCGGCACCGATAGGTACGCTCGCCAAGGCGCCAGACGAGACCATCCGGCAAGGTCTGATCGCGCATTGGTGCCACAAGCTTCTCGAAGATGAGCGCGGCGACCAGCTGGCGCAGGACGCGGTCGTCGGGACGATCGGCGTGTTCAAGAGGCAAGGGCATGGCCACGCCTTTCCGCTGCACCGGCGTTCCAGAGCGGATTTTCGATATGCCGATAGAGCGGGCGCGTATCCTGTGCCTGCAATTCGTCCACCCCGAAAAGCCGCGCCCTGAGATTCCCCTTGGCGGCAATGGTCGGCACATGGATGAGGCTTTCGGCAAAGCGCCGGCCTGGCCCGGTCAACACGCGCGCGAGGTTTTCAAGACGCCGGTGGAGAATCCTCAACAATGCCGCCTCTTCGGCAAGGCCATCATGACCCATGCGCGAGATGACGGAGAAAATCTGATTGACGACGGCGTAGTAGGCGAAACGGTCGCGGATATCGGCCTCCGGGAAATAGAGGCCTTCGATCTCTTCCATTTCCGGCACAAGCCGGGCCAGTGACGAACGATGCCGTTCCGCCAGGTAGAAGCCCTGATTGTCACGATAGTAGTAGGCGGAGGGGAAGCCGCTCGACAGGTCGAGCAGGCTGTTCTGCTGGTGGGCTTCCAGCGCGATGCCGAAGTCGTCGTAGAGTGTCAGCAGAGGATCGAGCGCATGGTCGAGATAGCGTTCGAACCAGATAGCCGCGACGCCGGCAAGATCCCGCTCACCGCCTGTCGAAAGCCGGCGGAGAATGGCCTCCAGCAGCGAAACCGCGCCCGGCAGCGGATCGGCCGTCAGCGCTGCCAGCGTGACGATCCCGCGGTCGCGGCCGGCGCGGAACGGGTTTTCCCGTATGATCACCTCGAAGCCGCTTTCCTCCCGGCCCGGCAGAGCAAGCGAGATATGCGCGGGGTCCCGGACAATGTGGAAACCCGGATAGCGTCCGGCGATGCCGGCACGGTCGATGAGGCGCGCGACGGCGATTCCTGCCTTCAGTTCGTGCAGCCGGTTGACGCGCAGCGAATTGGTGATGCGCACCGGCAGCGAAAATTTCAGCATGAAGGGCAGGGCGGCATTGTAGACGGTGCGCACCGAAGATGTCGCGGCAAAGCGCGGGCCGCTTGAGCCCAGCAGCCGCAGTGCACCGTCGTCGATCAGCGCCTGCACGGCAGGATCGAACATCAATGCCTCCGCCTGCAGCGGATGCATCGGGATGAGGGTCTCGCCCGGAGCAAGCGGCGCATGCGCGGCGAGCGTGCGCACGATGTCCGCCGCACTTCTGCCGATTGCGCTGTCAGCCCGAACGATATCGTTCGCCGCAGCAAAATAGCGCAGCGGGAAATCGCCGCCGAATTCGGGAGCGTAGCTGCCCTGCTGCCAGAAGCTCATGCCCTCTCGACTTTTTGGCGTCGGATGCAACCAATGGCCATAGGCGATGGTGCGCTCGGCATCGAGAAAGGTGAAGCCGTCGGCCGCCAGCGGGCGGGCGACGGCAAGGTTTTCCGCCGTCCCCTGGTAACTCTGCAGAACCCGCTGCATCAGGCCGAGCTCATAGGCACGCGCACTCTCGTGCCGGCTGCCCTCGAAAAGCCGGCTGGCATCCTGGATGAGGAAGGGTAGCGCGCTCATCGGCTCAATTCTGCGCCATTGCGGATCCGCCGCCGGACGTGTCCATAGCGACCCGAAATGAAGCGGGCCGCAAAGCGAGCGCGAGGAAATTTCGGCACGGAGCACGAGACGCTGGCTGGCCAGCGTCCATTCGATGCACTCGCAGCTGCGCGAGCCCTCACGATGGATCACGGAAATGCCGGGATTGATCTCGCGAAGGAAGCAGTTCGCAAAGCTTTGGAAGGTTGCCGTTTCGGCAGTCTGTTGTGCAGAAGACATAACTCACCTGGAACGCCGGCCGGCGGCGCCGCGCGATACGGCGAACCGGTCCGAAATTGACGACGGGGTGTCAGATGACGGGCGTGCGATCAGGTGACGGGGCGCCAGGAAAACGGCGGCGGAGCTTCGCGGAAGGCGAAGCGCAGGAGGTGATCCTCAATGACGGCCTTGGTATCACGAAGACCGTCTTCGTCGGCAGCAGAGACATGGATGTCGAGGCCGTTCTCTACGATGGTGAGCACCGAGGTGCCGCAGGAAAAGCGGCATTCGCCGCTGGTCTCGCCAAGGGTCACATCGACCTTGTGGGCGAAATGTTTGCAGAGTTGCTGCAGGTATCTTGCACTGTTTTCGGTTTCGAATCGGGTGGTGGCTTCCATGGAGGGTCCTCCTCTTTCCGATGGTCCGTTCCCGGCGGCACCGCGCCGCCGGGAACGATGGCGTTAGAAGGTGGCGCGCAGGCTCACGAGGAACGAACGGCCGGGCTGGTAAAGCGGATCGACCACCCCGAATTCCTGGCCATAGGTTGCGCGGTCTGCGTAAACCTCGTTGAAGACGTTCTTCACATCGGCGCGCAGCGTCAGATTCTTGTGGCTCGGCGGCTTGTATTCGAGATAGGCGTTGAACACCTGGTAGGCCTTGAAGGGCTTGTAAGCCGGCTCGCCCTCAGGCGCCGCGGGCAACTTGTCGTATTTCAGCGCGAATTCGATGTCGCCGCCGATCGTGACACCGTAGTCCGAGAAGGTATGCGCGGCCGCAACGGTAATAATCTCGCCGACAGGCGTCGTGAGATACGTACCGGTGTCGGAATCCGCCGGCTGCCCGTCGATCAGCGTGTCCGTGTTGACATATTTCACGCGCACGAAGCTGTCGTTCCACTCGTAGCCGGCAGCAACGGAGAAGCCCTCCGACTCCACATGGCGAGCCGTATAGGCGGTGCGATAGCGCGCCGACCGTACATTCTCCATATCCGTCCGGAAAATGGAGCCCTCAAGCGTGAAGCCATTGTACTTGGCCTCGAGGCCCACCGTGTAGTTGTCGGCAGTCGCCGGCTCGGGCTCCGGCAGATAGACCCAGTTCGGGTTCATGATGAAGTTTTCCGCAAGCGGGATGCCGGACCAGACATGGGAGTAACCGGCCTTTGCCGTCAGCAAATCCTCGATGATGTCGTATTCACCCGAGATGTTTCCGCTGAGGCCGGCATTATCGAATTCCTGTCCTCCCGTGCCCGTAAACCATTGCTGGTCGGCACGGCCGCCAAACGACAGGCGCGTGCGGTCGAACGGCTCGAGGCGCGCTTGCACATAGGCGCCGACGTTCTGCGCCTTTTCCACGGCCGGATCGAAAAGATCGTCCAGTTCCGCGCGATCGCTGTAGAAATCGACGCCCGCCGTCACCGTACCGATGCCGACATGGAAACGGTTTTCGAACTTGCCGTTGAACGTCGATGTCATGCCTTCAATCGGGTATTTCTCCGGCAGGCTGCCAGGCGGAAGGTAAACCGTCGTGCCGACATCGGTCGTGCCGTAGGCCAGGACAACTCTCGGGTCCCACCACCCCTCGGGGGTTTCATCGGTATAGGTGAGAACCGTGTTGTTCCTGTCGAGGCGGTAATCGCGGACGACGGGTTCACCCGGCTTGCTGCCATCCGTGTGGCGCATGTTGGCACGGAAGGGCCGCGGCGCATCGTCCCGGATGCCTTCATGGCTGATCTCGATTCGGTCGCCGCTTTCGAATTCGTAGGCAATCTTGCCGAGCCCGCTCAGGAAGTTCGAACGCGTTCCCAGCACCTTGTCGCCATTGGCGTCGGAAAACTCGCCGCCGCGGCTGAAATTGAGATAGCCGAGATATTCGAACCCCTGATGGAGACCGTAGGCGGAAACACCGGTGCCGAAGACCCCGCCATTCGAGTTGTAAGTGGAATTGACGAAGCCGCCGAAACCATCGCCGTCGAGCAGATCGCGCGCATCCTTCGTCTCATAGGCGATGGCGCCGCCAAGGGCACCCGGACCGGCATCGGCTGGCGCCACGCCCTCATCCACGCTGACGGCCTTCAGAAGCGCCGGATCGATGAGCGTCGTCGCGTTGTGATGGAAAACCTTGTTGTTCTGCCGGCTGCCATCGATCGAGACGGCAAGGTTGGTTTCCTCGATACCGTTGACATAGACCTTCTGCGACATGGGCAGGGAAGAGCCGACCTTGACGCTCGGTTCGTCGCGGAAGACGTCCTGAAGGTTCGAAGGATTCTTGCGCTCGAGATCCTTGGCCGTGATCTTGACCTTGCCGACACCGCCCTGGCTAGCGCCTTCCCCCTCGACCGTCACCTGCTGCAGCGTCGTCGAGCCATCCTCCACCGAGCCGGTGACGAGCGGCGAAATGTTTTTCGGCGTGACGATGGCGGTGCCCTCGGGCGTGATCGCATGTCGGGCCTCGGTGCCCTCGAGCAAGGCGGCAAGCGCTTGCTCTGGCGTATAGGTACCCTTCACCGCCCGGGAGGTCACACCACGGGACGTGGAGGCCGCGAGCGAAACCTGCAAGCCGGACTGCCGGCCGAACGCGTTCAAGGCGCTTGCCAGAGATTGCGCCGGAATGTCGAAAGCAATGGTGCCGACGCGCGCCGTCTTCTCCTGCGCCATGGCCGGCTGCAACGCAGCGTGCGGCAGGCTGAAGAGAAGTGCGGCCGCCGTGGAAACCATCAGCCTGGCGAAGAAGACATTGCGAACCCGCGCCCCGGCGCGTGTTCCCTTCGATCGATCGATATGCAAACGCATTTTACCCCCGGTGTCCTAACCCTGGGACGCGCCGCCCCGGCGCGCATTCCCGGTGCAATGACGACCGGCTCCGGAATCTTTTTCACGTCCGGGGCGAATTTCTTGATTTTTTCAGAAAACTTTTCGTGAACCTAGAAACGCGAGATCACGCGCACATAATCGGACACGGCCCGGACCTTGCCGCCAAGCGGCTGGACGAGCGCACGCAAGGCCCGGTCGGGATCGCGCAGATCATAGAGGCCCGTCACCCGCTGCCGTGCGAGTCTCCGGTCGGGCAGGCCGATCCAGGCGGAATGATAGCGCTGCAGGCGTGCGACGACGCTTTCCACGGGAACGTCATTGACGAAGAGCAAGCCGTTGCGCCAGGCGCCGATCTCGCCGACCGGCACGGTTTCATGCAGGATTTCGCCTGTATCGTGATCGACCGTCGCCATGTCGCCCGGTGCCATTTCGGTGACCGCAGACGCGGTGGTTCCGGAAATGCCGACGACACCCCGCGCCAGCTGCACCGTCGTGGAAGAGGGGTCGAGCGCCACGTCGAAGGCCGTGCCGAGAACGACGACCTTGGCGCCACCGGCTTCCACGGTGAAGGGGCGAGCTGCATCATGTGCCACGTCGAAGAAAGCCTCGCCCGAGAGCAGGCGCACCCGGCGCCCTTCCGCCGTGATATCCACGCCGATCGCGCTTCCGCCCGAGAGATTGACCTCGGTGCCGTCGGCCAGCGTCACCAGACGGCTTTCGCCCGTTGTCGTCATCACATCCGCCTGAAGGCGCAGAAGCAGCGCGGGGCCGGCAAGAACGAGCGCGATCGCCGCCGCTATGGCAAACACGCCTCCGGCCACCCAACGACGCCGACGCCAGGCCGGATGGACCACCACGGTTGCATCCGGCCTGGCGGACCAGAGATCGGTGTATTGCGGCTTGACCTCGCCGAGCAGCTCCCAGGTGCGTAGCGCCGCCTGCCATGCCGTACGATTGTCATCGGAATGCTCCAGCCAAGCATGAAGCCCGCGGGCGGCCTCCTGACATTGCGGCTCGGCCTTGAGGCGCAGAAGCCAATCCATGGCTTCTTCCATCGCACGCCGCCTGTCTGTGTCGTCCCTGATCAAAATAATACCTGTGCCCCGGCTTCCCGCGCCGTGCAGCGAGTTCTAGCCGAATAATCAAAATCTGCGTAGGGACGATTTACTGACAATTTTTTTTCATGCCGCCAAAATCATGAGGCGGCATCGGCAAGACGAAGCGCAATTTCCACTAGTGCTGCCCGAACGTGCCGATGCGCGGTGGCGACCGAAATGCCAAGATGCGCAGCCACCTCCTCGAGGGTATGCCCGCCGAAGCGATGCATTTC
This sequence comes from Shinella curvata, assembly GCF_022899935.1. Classification (GTDB taxonomy): domain Bacteria; phylum Pseudomonadota; class Alphaproteobacteria; order Rhizobiales; family Rhizobiaceae; genus Shinella; species Shinella curvata. The sequence goes on along the minus strand of NZ_JALJCJ010000004.1, from coordinate 235,529 downwards.
GACCGCAACCCGCACATCGAGCGGAAAGCCATCGAGCACGTCGCGTATAACCTGCAGCTCCTGTGAAACCTGGACGTTTTCCTCCGGTGTCTCGACAGCGCGCGGGATCGACCAGTAGGGTGGCTCGCTATCCCGCTCCCTCATCTCGATTTTCCGTCGCTTGATGACGTCGAAGCAGAGGTTGCGCACGATACGGTAGAGATAGGCGAGTGTCTGGCCTGCGGTCGTGGCGGTCGTGTTGGCGGGGCCAAACCGGATGAAGGCATCCTGGACGATATCCTCCGCCGCCTCCCGGGAACCGAGAATGCGCGTGGCGTATCGCACCAGAGCGGGCTTGTGGGTGGCGTAGAGCAGCGCCGTCGCATCCCCGTCCTTCAAGACGACTTGTTCCCTCTCCTGCTTGCGCTTCTTGCAGAGCGTGAACGCCTGCGCGCGATCCCTTGCAAGACATGGCCATAACCTAAGTTGAGAAACTTAGTCAAGTTTAATGCGTTACCATGGGGATACCGTCCACCATGCCGAGTGGACTCGTCCCGCCGACAAGCACGGCCGATCTTCAGATCGCGACCTGCTCGCCGAGTTCGACCACGCGGTTGGCGGGCAGCTTGAAATAGTCCGAGGGATCGATGCCGAAGTCGGCAAGCGCGATGTAGAGCCGCTCCTGCCATCCCGGCAGGCCAACATTCGGCGAGCGCACGAGCACGCGCCGACCGAGGTAGAACGAGGTGTTCATGATCTCGAACTTGAAACCCTTCTTGCGGCAGGCGCTGAGAGCCTTGGTGACATTGGGATCCTCCATGAAGCCAAATGTCAGGTCGATGCGCATGAAACGGTCGCTGAGGGTCTGTATCTGGATGCGCTCTGAATCCGGAACGTAGGGCTTGTCCTGGGTCCAGACCGTCAGGATGACGTTGCGCTCATGCAGTACGTGGTTGTGCTTGATGTTGTGCAGAAGGACGGCAGGGGTGCGGTCCGGCACGCTCGTCAGGAAGATTGCGGTCCCCGGTACGATCGCGGGCGCATGCTTCGACTTCTTTTCGACGGCCGCGATGAAATCCGTGAGCGGAATATCGCTCTGCGCGATCTTGTTCTTGAGGTATCGCGTCCCGCGCGTCCACGTCCACATGACGAGCATGATGGCGACGGCGAGCACGACAGGCACCCAGCCGCCGTCGTGGATCTTCGTGAGGTTGGCGATCAGGAACACACCTTCGACCAGGAGCAGCGGCAGCAGCAGCAGGCTCGCGGTGACCACCGAGTATCCCCAGACCTGCCGCAGGAACTGGTGCGCCATCAGCGTCGTCACCACCATCGCTCCCGTTACCGAGATGCCGTAGGCCGTCGCAAGCGACTCTGAATCGCCGAAGGAGAAAATGAGCACGATGACCCCGATGAACAGCACGCCGTTGACAGCGGGAACGTAGATCTGTCCCGTATTGGTCTCGGAGGTAAACTTTATCATCAGGCGCGGCAGGAAGCCGAGATGCACCGCCTGACGGGCCAGTGAAAAGGCGCCTGTTATCACGGCCTGGCTGGCAATGATGGTCGCCATGGTGGCGAGAATGACGATCGGCAGCAGCGCCCAGTCGGGATAGAGCAGGTAGAACGGGTTCTCGACGGCCTCGGGGTGGGTCAGCACGAGGGCACCCTGCCCGAGATAGTTGAGCGCAAGCGCCGGGAAGACGAGAATGAACCATGCCACCTGGATCGGTTTGCGGCCGAAATGGCCAAGATCGGCGTAGAGCGCTTCGGCGCCGGTGACGGTGAGGAAGACAGCCCCGAGCACGATGAGCCCCACGATGCCGGCATGGGTGATGAACCAGAGCGCATTCAGCGGGTTCAATGCTTGCAGGATCGTCCAGTCGTCGCCGATATGGATGAGGCCGCCCCAGGCCATGGCCAAGAACCAGACGACGGTGATGGGGCCGAAGAATTTCGAAACGGCGGCCGTGCCTTTCGACTGCACGAGGAAAAGCCCCACCATGATCGCCGCGGAAAGGGGGAGCACATAGTCGGCGAAGGCCGGCGTCACCAGCTTCATGCCCTCCAGAGCCGACATGACGGAGAGCGCCGGCGTAATCATCGCATCGCCGATAAAAAGGGCTGCCCCGATGACCCCGGCGAAGAACAGAACAGGCATATAGCTGCCGGATTTCTTCATCAGCAGGGCCAGCAGCGAGAGCGTTCCGCCTTCGCCATCATTGTCGGCGCGCAGCAGGAACAGCACATATTTGAAGGTCACGATGATGGTGAGCGTCCAGACCATCAGCGAAATGAGACCGATGACGACCTCCTCGCGGATCACGCCATCGGAGACGAACGGCCGGAGCGCTTCACGAAACGCGTAGAGCGGGCTCGTGCCGATGTCGCCGTAGACGACGCCGATCGAACCAAGCAGCAGAACGAGAAACTTGCGGGTGTCGGAACTGCGATCGTGCGAGGTGGCGTGCGACACGTTGAAAACGTCTCCGGCGTCGGTTTATGCGGTGGCGCGAATATGGTGCAGCGCGAGATGGAACGCAAACCGTGTCTCGGCCATTCTGTGGCGGCAGGCATGTTTCCCACCGAAACCGGTTTTGGGACGGAAAACTACAGCCAGCCGGCCGCCTTGAAGCGCTGATAGAGAATGGCGCAGATCACCACGATGACCCCGAGCACGACGAAGTAACCATACTGCGTTTGAAGCTCCGGCATGTACTGGAAGTTCATGCCGTATATACCTGCAATCGCGGTGGGTACGGCAAGGATGGCCGCCCAGGCCGCCAGTTGCCGTGTGATCGTGCCCTGACGCTGCTGTTCCAGGAGGTTGCTGGCCTCGAAAACCGACGTGATCACCTCCCGCAGCCCCGCCACTATCACTTCGACGCGCCTGATATGGTCGTGCACGTCCCGGAAGTACGGTTTGGCATTATCGTCGATGCAGGGGAGGTCGAGATGGCTGAGTTTGCCGAGCATTTCGGCCATCGGGCCCAGCACGCGCTGGAATAGGATGACCTGCCGCCGCATACGGAAAAGTCGGCGGATCTGCTCGCGCTCCAGGAAGGACGCGAGCATGTGCTTTTCCATCGTCAGCACGTTGTCCTCCATCTTCTCGACCATCGGCAGGTAACCGTCCACGATGAAGTCGATAATGGCGTGAAGCACATAGTCCGGCCCGTGCTCCAGCAGTCTCGGTGACTGCTCGAGTTGCTCTCGAAGCTCCTTGTGAGCGCGGGCGGAGCCGTGCCGCACCGTGATGATGTGTCGCTTGCCGACGAAGATGCAGGTCTCTCCGTAGGCGATCTTGTCGCCCTCCAGATGGGCGGTCTTGGCGATCACGAACAACTGGTCGCCATAGACTTCCACCTTGGGCACCTGGCGACCCTTCAGTGCATCCTCGACGGCGAGTGGGTGGAGGCCGAACATCACCCGCAGCTTCGCCATTTCGTCCTCCGATGGCGCAGTCAGGCCGATCCAGACGAACTCGTCTTCTGCCGTCGTATAGCGCTCATCTTGAAGCTCCACGGGATTGGCACGGTTTCCGTTCCTATAGGAAAAGGCTGCGACGACGGTCATGGGCGGATCCGAAAAAATCAGGCGGTGGCGAGAGCCATAGGTGGCCCGCCTGGCGCGTCGGGGCAAGCGGCAGTCCATGCTTGTCCCGTGCTATTCCGGCAGGGGCGATGGGCGACCTTCAGCAACGGGCCGAAATTCCTATAGGATTCCTATTTCTTTTCGCCCCGGCCACTCTCGAACGCCTATTCGGTTCGGACGCATATCTGGTGACGAGACGTGATCGTCTCCACGCCGGAAAGCCCACGGGCTTGTCCTGGTCTCTGGCAACAAAGGAGTCCGGATCGATGATGGACATCATTCTAATCGGCACGGCAGTCGGCTTCTTCGGCCTCTGCTTTGTCTACACCCAAGCCTGCGACAGGCTATGAGGAGGCACCATGCTGTTCGACTACGTCTTCAGCGGTGCGGTCACCGTTTTCCTTACCCTTTATCTGACCTATGCCCTCATCCGCCCCGAGCGCTTCTGATGAAGCAGCCGGGCTTTGAAAGTTTCCTCCCATGACCCTATTCGGCTGGCTGCAAATCCTCCTTTTCTGCGGGATCGTCGTAGCGCTCGTCAAACCGCTCGGCGGCTACATGACGCGTGTCTTTGCCGGCGAGCGCACGTTTCTTTCCCCCCTCCTCGTTCCGATCGAACGGGGCCTCTACGCGTTGGCGGGGACCAGTGAACGCGAAGAACAGCGCTGGACGGCCTACGCCTTCGCCATGCTGGCCTTCAATCTCGCCGGCCTGCTGTTGCTCTACGCGCTCCAGCGCCTGCAGGGCGCGCTGCCGCTCAACCCGGCCGGCATGACCGCAGTTGGCCCGGAACTGTCGTTCAACACCGCCATCAGCTTCGTCGCCAACACCAACTGGCAGAATTATGGTGGCGAAAGCACGATGTCCTATCTCACCCAGATGGCGGGGCTGACGGTACAGAACTTCGTCTCCGCTGCCACCGGCATGGCGATCGCCGTCGCGCTCATCCGCGCATTCGCAGGTTCTTCTTCGGGCAGGGCGCTCGGCAACTTCTGGGTCGATATGACCCGCGCCACGCTCTATGTGCTCCTGCCGGTCTGCATCGTGCTGACACTCGCCTATGTCGCGCTCGGCGTGCCGCAGACCTTCGGCCCCTACGTGGAGGCGACGACGCTGGAGGGCGCAAGGCAGACCATCGCACTCGGCCCGGTCGCCTCGCAGCTCGCCATCAAGATGCTCGGCACCAACGGCGGCGGCTTCTTCAACGCGAACTCCGCCCACCCGTTCGAGAACCCGGATGCCATTTCGAACATGATCCAGATGGTGTCGATCTTCGCGATCGGCGCGGCCTTCACCAATGTCTTCGGCCGCACGGTCGGCAACCAGCGCCAAGGTTGGACCATCCTCGCTGCCATGGGACTGCTGTTCGTCGCCGGCGTTGCCATCACCTACTGGGCGGAGGCCTCCGGCAATTCGCTGATGCACGCCTTCGGCCTGCAGGGTGGCAACATGGAAGGCAAGGAGACCCGTTTCGGCATTGCCTTGTCGTCGCTCTTCGCTGTCGTCACGACGGCGGCCTCCTGCGGTGCGGTCAATGCCATGCACGGCAGCTTCACGGCGCTGGGCGGTCTCATCCCACTCCTCAACATGCAGCTCGGCGAAGTGATCGTCGGCGGCGTCGGCGCGGGCTTCTACGGCATCATCCTGTTCATCGTCGTCGCCGTCTTCGTGGCAGGCCTGATGGTCGGCCGCACGCCGGAATATCTCGGCAAGAAGATCGAGGCGAAGGAAATGAAGATGGCCGTGCTCGCCATCCTCTGCCTGCCGCTCGCCATGCTGGTCTTCACGGCCATCTCCAGCGTCATGCCATCGGCGGTCGCTTCAATCGGCACGGCCGGCCCGCACGGCTTCTCCGAAATCCTCTACGCCTATACGTCGGCGGCGGCCAACAACGGCTCGGCCTTCGGCGGCCTGACCGGCAACACGCCCTGGTACAATGTGACGCTGGGCCTCGGCATGCTGATGGGACGCTTCCTCGTCATCATCCCGGCGCTGGCGATTGCCGGTTCGCTGATCGCCAAGAAGACGGTGCCGGCTTCCGCAGGCACGTTTCCCACGGATGGCCCGCTCTTTGTCGGTCTTCTCGTCGGGACGATCCTTATTGTCGGCGGCCTCACCTTCTTCCCGGCACTCGCCCTTGGTCCCGTGGTCGAACACCTCGCCATGCTCGCTGGACAGACCTTCTGAGGAACGACCATGACGCGTCCCGTGACAAGACCTTCCTCGTCCGCCCCGGTTCGCCGGGGCGGAATGCCGCGCCGATGGTGTGCATCCAACGTCATCCTCGTGATGCTGGCCGCCATGGTCGCGATCGTCTCAATCATCGAATTCGTGCGCGGCTGACCGCGCCCTCTGTCAACGCTGGAGTCTCTTATAATGAGCCAGGTTAAATCCGCGAGCATTCTCGATACTCACATTCTCGTGCCGGCGATCGGTGCCGCGTTCACCAAGCTCGATCCACGCACGCTCGCCCGCAATCCCGTCATGTTCGTCGTAGCGACGGTCTCGGTGCTCACCACCGTGCTTTTCACGCGTGACCTCCTCACGGGCCGCGGCGATCTCGGCTTCTCCTTCCAGATCAACCTCTGGCTCTGGTTCACCGTGCTCTTCGCGAACTTCGCCGAAGCCGTTGCCGAAGGCCGCGGCAAGGCGCAGGCCGATTCCCTGCGTCGCGCACGCAGCGAAACCCAGGCCAAGCTGCTGGCCGCCAACAGCACCACAGACTACAGGATGGTGCCCGGCGCCAGCCTCAAGGTGGGCGACCTCGTGCTTGTCGAGGCGGGCGACATCATCCCCTCCGACGGTGAAGTCGTCGAGGGTATCGCCTCCGTGAACGAAGCAGCGATCACCGGCGAATCCGCTCCGGTCATCCGTGAGTCCGGCGGCGACCGCTCGGCCGTTACCGGCGGCACCCAGGTCCTGTCCGACTGGATCCGGGTGCGTATCACCGCGGCCGCCGGCTCCACCTTCCTCGACCGCATGATCTCGCTCGTCGAAGGTGCAGAGCGACAGAAGACGCCGAACGAGATCGCGCTCAACATCCTGCTCGCCGGCATGACGCTGATCTTCGTGCTGGCGACGGCGACCATTCCGAGCTTCGCCACCTATGCCGGCGGTGCCATCCCGGTCATCGTTCTCGTCGCGCTGTTCGTGACGCTGATCCCGACGACCATCGGCGCACTGCTCTCGGCCATCGGCATTGCCGGCATGGACCGTCTCGTGCGTTTCAACGTGCTCGCCATGTCCGGCCGCGCTGTGGAAGCGGCAGGCGACGTCGATACGCTGCTGCTCGACAAGACCGGCACCATCACGCTTGGCAACCGTCAGGCGACCGCCCTGACGCCGGTGCGGGGCGTTACCGAGCGGGCTCTTGCCGATGCCGCACAGCTCGCCTCGCTTGCCGACGAGACGCCCGAGGGACGTTCCATCGTCGTGCTCGCCAAGGAGAAATACGGCATCCGCGGTCGGGACATGGCAAGCCTCAAGGCGACGTTCGTGCCCTTCACCGCCCAGACGCGCATGAGCGGCGTAGACCTCGAAGGCGCCCAGATCCGCAAGGGTGCGGTCGATGCCGTGCTCGCCTATGTCGGCAACACCATATCTTCGGAGGTCGTGCGCGAACTGCAGGCAATCGCGGAAGAGATTGCCCGCGCCGGCGGCACGCCGCTCGCGGTCGCCCGTGACGGCCAGCTGCTCGGCGTCATCCACCTGAAGGACATCGTCAAGGGCGGCATTCGCGAGCGTTTCGCCGAATTGCGCCGTATGGGTATCCGCACGGTCATGATCACCGGCGACAACCCGATGACGGCTGCAGCGATCGCCGCGGAAGCCGGCGTCGATGACTTCCTCGCCCAGGCCACGCCGGAAAACAAGCTGCAGCTGATCCGCGAGGAACAGGCCAAGGGCAAACTCGTGGCCATGTGCGGCGACGGCACCAACGACGCGCCGGCTCTCGCTCAGGCGGATGTGGGCGTTGCCATGAACACCGGCACGGTCGCCGCCCGCGAGGCCGGCAACATGGTGGACCTCGACAGCGACCCGACCAAGCTCATCGAGATCGTCGAAATCGGCAAACAGCTCCTGATGACCCGTGGCGCTCTGACGACCTTCTCCATCGCCAACGACATCGCGAAATATTTCGCGATCATCCCGGCCATGTTCCTTGCCTTCTATCCGCAGCTCGGCGTCCTGAACATCATGGGCCTCTCGACACCCCAGAGTGCGATCCTGTCCGCGATCATCTTCAACGCGCTCATCATCATCGCGCTGATCCCGCTGTCGCTGAGAGGCGTGAAATACCGCGCCGTCGGCGCCGGTGCTCTGCTCTCCCGCAACCTTCTCATCTACGGCCTCGGCGGCATCATCGTGCCCTTCATCGGCATCAAGGCGATCGACGTCGCCGTTACCGCCCTCGGCCTCGTCTAAGGAATGAACACCATGTTCAAACAACTGCGTCCCGCAATCGTCATGATACTCGCCACAACCGCTATCACCGGCCTGCTCTATCCCGCCGCGATGACCGGTATCGCGCAGGCCATTTTCCCCGCCCAGGCGAATGGCAGCCTGATTGAGAAGGATGGCAAGGTGGTGGGCTCCATGCTCATAGGCCAGGCTTTTGCAGGCGACACCTATTTCCACGGGCGTCCCTCGGCGGCCGGCGACGGCTACAACGCCGCCGGTTCCTCCGGCTCCAACCTTGGACCGACCAGCCAGAAGCTGATCGACCGCGTGAAGACGGACTACGAGGCCGCAAAGGCGAGCAATCCGAATGCCGACGTGCCGATCGATCTCGTCACCGCGTCGGGCAGCGGCCTCGACCCGCACATTTCACCGGAAGCCGCCTATTTCCAGGTCGCGCGCATCGCCAAGGCGAGGGCGATGGAGGAGGCGGCAGTGCGCACCCTTGTCGAGCAGCACGTCGAAGGTCGGCAGTTCGGCTTCTTCGGGGAACCTGTGGTGAATGTCCTGCGCCTCAACATGGCGCTTGACGAGGCCCGTTCGTAACCTGAAATGGGCGTCTCCGACCGGCCTACTGGCCGGTCGGAGAAACTGGGTGAAAAGTCATGCCGGACGACAATCGCAAGAGTGAAAACAGGCCGTCGCCGGACGCCCTGCTGGATCGCGCCGAGCGGGACGCGCGCGGCCGCCTGAAAATCTTCCTCGGTGCGGCACCGGGCGTCGGCAAGACCTATGAAATGTTGATGTCCGGCCGGGCGCGGCAGGCCGATGGCGCCGATGTCGTCATCGGCGTCGTCGAAACACATGGCCGAAAGGAGACGGAGGCGCTCGTCGACGGCTTCGAGGTCATCGCCCGCCATCAGATCGACTATCGCGGCCAACAGCTCGAGGAGATGGACCTCGATGCTGTCCTCGAGCGACGACCGACCCTCGTTCTCGTCGATGAACTCGCCCATACCAACGCTCCCGGCAGCCGCCACCCCAAGCGCTATCTCGACGTGCAGGAAATCCTTTCCCACGGCATCGACGTCTATTCGACCCTCAATATCCAGCATGTCGAGAGCCTCAACGACGTCGTCGCGCAGATCACCCGTATCCGGGTACGCGAGACCGTTCCCGATTTCATCATCGACGGCGCTGACGACATCGAGATCATAGACATCACGCCCGACGACCTGATCAAGCGGTTGGGCGACGGAAAGGTCTACCTGCCGAAGACCGCCAAGCGCGCGATCGAGAACTATTTTTCGCCCGGCAATCTGACGGCGCTTCGCGAACTGGCCCTGCGGCGCACCGCCCAGCGGGTTGACGAGCAGCTGCTCAATCATATGCAGGCCCATGCCATTTCCGGGCCATGGGCGGCGGGCGAACGCCTGCTGGTCTGCCTTGACCACGGTCACGAAGGCGCCAGCCTGGTGCGTTATGCCCGGCGCCAGGCAGACCGGCTGCGTGCGCCCTGGACCGTGCTGCATCTCGAAACGCCGCAAGCCATCGGCCTTTCGGACGAGGACAAGGATCGGCTTGCGGCCAATATGCGGCTTGCCGAACAGCTCGGCGCCGAGACGGTGACGCTCCCAGCGCTCTCGCCCTCACGCGAAATCATTGCCTATGCCCATGCCAACAACTTCACTCATATCGTCGTCGGCCGACCGGGCCGGTCGCGCTGGCGGCAAATCTGGCACGGCTCCGTCACTCAGGACCTGATCCGTTATGCCGGCGATATCAGCGTCCACGTCATTTCCGGCGAGGCGAAGCAGAATGATCCGCAGCGCGGCGTGAAGAGCGCCCAGCCGCCGCAACCCTTCCGCGTCAGAGCCTACCTCCTCGGTGTACTCTTCGTACTGCTTGCGATCCTTGCCGGCATCGCGCTCGACCAGACGCTCGACGTGCAGAACCTGGCGCTGGTCTTCCTGATGGCCGTACTTGCAGCCTCCGTACGCGGCGGGCTCGGCGCCGGCCTCTTCGCCTCCGTGCTTGGCGCGCTCTCCTTCAATTTCTTTTTTCTGGAACCGCGCTACAATTTTACGGTTCGCGATCCCGAAAGCGTCGTCGCGCTGTTTTTCTACTTCAGTGTTGCCCTTGTGGCCTCCAACCTCACCGCCGCCGTGCAGCGACAGGCCGCCGCCGCGCGGCAACGGGCACGCACGACGGAAGGCCTCTATCTCTTCTCCAAGAAACTCGCCGGCACAGGCACGCTTGATGACGTACTCTGGGCGACTGCTTTCCAGATAGCCTCCATGCTGAAGGTCAGGGTCGTCATCCTGCTGCCCGAAGGCGGTTCGGTTGTGGTCAAAGCCGGCTATCCGCCCGATGACACGCTGGTCGATGCCGATATCGCCGCGGCGAAATGGGCCTGGGAGCAAAACCGCCCGGCAGGCCGTGGCGCCGATACGCTGCCAGGTGCCAAACGGCTCTATCTTCCGTTACGCACCGGGCGCGAGGCGGTCGGTGTCATCGGCCTGGACAACGACCGGCAAGGGCCGATCCTGACACCTGACCAGCAGCGGCTGCTCGACGCCTTGTCGGATCAGGCGGCACTCGCCATCGAGCGCGTGCAACTGGTCTCCGACGTGGACCGCGCCAGGCTCGCGGCAGAGACCGACAGGCTGCGCACCGCGCTGCTGACATCCATTTCGCACGATCTCAAGACACCGCTCGCCGCCATCATGGGGTCGGCAGACACACTGAAGGACCTCGGTGCGCAACTTGACGAGGGCGCCCGACACGAGCTTCTCTCAACCGTCATCGACGAATCCGAGCGGCTCAACCGCTTCATCGCCAACCTGCTCGACATGACCCGTATCGGCTCCGGCGCGATGGAACCGAACTATGCCTGGCACTATGTCGGCGACATCGCCGGCTCGGCGCTCGCCCGCGCCGGCAAGATCATCTCCCACCACAGGATCGAGGTGCGCATCCCGCACACATTGCCGATGCTCCGGGTCGATCCCGTGCTCTTCGAGCAGGTGCTGTTCAACCTTATCGACAACGCGGCCAAATACGCGCCAGAGGACACGCTGATCGAGATCAGCGGCCGACAGGACGGGAATACCGTTCTCCTTTGCGTCGCCGACGAAGGCCCCGGTATTCCGCCCGACGATATCGAGCGCATCTTCGACAGTTTCTACCGGGTGCGCAAAGGCGACCATGTGCGGGCCGGCACAGGGCTCGGACTTTCCATCTGCCGCGGTTTCATTGAAGCCATGGGCGGCAAGATAACGGCTGCGAACCGCACCGAGCATTCCGGCGCCATCTTCACGATCCGCATGCCGGTTCCTGCGGAAATCCCCCTCCTGGGAGGCAATGAATGACCAACACCGCCGTCCGCATTCTCATCGTCGATGACGAGCCGCCCATCCGCAAGCTGCTGCGCGTCGGGCTCGCCACGCAGGACTATGCCGTCAGCGAGGCGATGAACGCCAAAGTGGCGATGGAAATGGTCAAATCGGAAAAGCCCGATCTCGTCGTGCTCGATCTCGGCCTGCCTGATATGGCGGGGCATGACCTGCTCGCCAAATGGCGCGGGGAGGGGCTGGACCTGCCGATCGTCATCCTGTCCAGCCGTACCGACGAGGCCGGCATCGTGAAGGCGCTGGAGCTCGGCGCGGACGACTACATCACCAAGCCCTTCGGCATGAACGAACTGGTCGCACGCATCCGCGTGGCGCTGCGTCACCGCCTGCAAGCCCATGGAGAAAAGCCGGTCTTTCAGGTGGGAGAGCTCTCCGTCGACCTCGTCAAGCGTATCGTCAAGGTGGCGGGACAGGAGGTAAAACTCTCGCCGAAGGAATATGACATCCTGCGCATCCTGGTGCAGCATGCGGGCAGGGTACTGACCCATCGCTACCTGCTGGAACATGTTTGGGACGGCCTGACCGATGTGCAATATCTGCGCGTCTATGTCCGCCAGCTCCGCCAGAAGATCGAGCGCACGCCGGACCAGCCGCAATACATCCTCACCGAGACGGGCGTCGGCTACAGGCTCGTCGACGCGAGCTGACGAACGCTATCTTATCACGGAGCCCATCATGCAACTCAGCGACCACCTCGCCTTGGAGAACGTCGCCGTGGACCTGCCGTCCACGTCGAAACACCAGCTCCTTAGGCAACTGGCCGACATGGCCGCCCGGCAGACAGGCATAGAGGCAGGCGTCCTCGCCAAAGCCCTTTCTGCCCGGGAACGTCTCGGCTCGACCGGTATCGGGCGGGGCGTAGCGATACCGCACGCACGGATCGACGGATTGCAGAACAACCTGGCCATGGTCGCCCGGCTCGCCCGACCGATCGACTTCGAGGCCGTCGACGACATTCCGGTCGATATCGTCGTGCTTCTCTTATCGCCAACCGCGGGGCAGAGCCTCAATATCCTCTCCTGCTTCGCGCGCCAACTGCGCGACGACGCCATGGTCAATGCCATTCGCGCTGCGACGAGCGCAGAAGAAGTTTTCGTTCTGCTAACCCGGCCCTAGTCACGACGGACTTCCCCCTATGCCTTTCCTATTTTTTCGCTCCGACACTCCAATCGAGAAACTATCCGCCGGCGCTTAGCTTGGGATCGACGTGATTGGCGCCTCTTCCCGGCGGCCGGTCGCGGCGACCCACAGCAGAGGTAACGCCATGCGCAAGGAACTGACGGAACATCATTTTCAACCGCTGTCGACGCGGATGATCTTTCTCCATCATCGGGTGCGCATGCACGACCGGGCGGGCCTGAACACCCCGCACGGAGATGAAACAGCGCGCGCCATGTCTTCGGCCGCGCGGTTCGCGCTTGCAGCGTTTCCTGTTGCCGCCGTGGTGCTGCTCGGGGTCGTCTTCCATGCCTAGGCTTTCATCAGCGCACGGCACCCTGCGCAACTCTGCGGTAGCGGCCGATCGCGTGCCGGCCGAGGCGCTTGCGGATCGCCTCGCCAATGTCACGCGCCTGCGGGAACATCATCTGTGGGAAATCCTGCGCACCCTGCCGTCTCTCACCGCGGCCCGCGACGACAGCGATTTCCGACACCTCTTCCGCGTCCTGATGGAACGCGAAGACCTCGTGGCGGCAAGCCAGGCCCTCATCGATGCCGCGCGCCCGGCCTGCCGGCTCGACCGGCTGGAATGCGTGGACGGCTACTGGATCGCCCGCATCCTGTCGGACGGTGCCGTGCCCCGCGCCGTCGCCATCCACGTCGACCGCGTGGCAGCCGTCATGGCCGCGCTTGTGACGCTGGACCGGCCTGCCCCGGTCAAACAATGAAAGGAACCCAGATCATGCCGGATTTTCGGCGCCGCATCCCCATTCAGGGGCTCATAACGGATCTCGTCACACTTTTTGCAAATGGCAGTCTGGATCTTCAGGGGATTGCCACACTCGTCAACTGGCAGATCGCCAGCGGCGTTTCCGGCCTCGCCGCCTGCGGCAGGCTTGGTGAAGCCACCTCCCTAAGCCGTGAGGAGCGACGGACCGTGCTTGCCGCCGTCGTGCAGGCCGCCGGCCTTTCGGTGCCGGTTATCGCCTCCGTCGGCACCTATGCGACCGAGGCGACGATAACACTTGCCCTCGACGCGGAAGCGGAGGGCGTGGATGCCCTGATCGTCACCACGCCCTACTACAGCAAACCGACGCAGAAGGGCATCATCGCTCACATGCGCGCCGTGGCGGACGCCTGCGCTCTTCCCATCCTTGTCCTTGCTGATCCGGCAGCGACCAGCTCGGATGTCACGGCCGAAACCCTCTGGGCGCTCAGCGATATTCCCGGCGTCCATGGTTTCATCGACGCCTCGGGCGATATCGCGCGCCTCGCCGTGATCGATCGAAAGCTGCGCGAACGACTGGTGCTCTATTCCGCTCACGACACGACGGCTTTCGCTTTCAATGTGCTCGGCGGAAGCGGCACGTTTTCGACCGCTGCGAACCTCGCGCCGCGCCTGACGAGCGCCATGCACCAGGCGCTGCGCACCCGCAATGTGGATCTTGCGCTGGATTTGAAGGACCGTCTTGCGCCGCTCTTTTCTGCGCTCGGCGAAACGCCGGATCCAGCCAATATCAAACACGGGCTCGCCTCGATCCTCGGCCTTGCCGAAACGGTGCGGTTGCCGCTCGTGCCCGTCGCGCCGCTGGCCAAAGCCGCCATAGACAGCGCGCTTGCCGGCCTGCCGGAATGTGCCGTGCCGCTGGCGAGGGTAAGCTGAAGGAGACGGGCATGGCGAACAAGAAGAACTCCCGGAAAACGGTGGCGATCGCTGCCGCCGTTCCACAATCGAAGCCGCAGCTGCCGATCCCGGCGCTCCTGCTCCGCGTCGGCCTGATTCTTGCCGCCGCCGGCATCGTGCAGCAGTTTCTCCCCCATCCCTAAGCGCGCAAAGCCGCTGCATCTCTCCCAACGAAAGGACCACCCATGCGCCCCCGCACCCGACACCTTCGCTTGCACCGCCCTCCCGCTGCCATCGAACCGCCCCGTTTCACGGTCGGGCGCGACCATCACGGCTGGTGGGTCGTCGAGGATCGCCTCGGCCGCGTCGGCGGCATCTTTGTCACCGAAGACGCCGCCATGCACTACGCCCTGGAGGAGAGCAACCGGGACCGCAACGCGGTGCAATGCCGGACGTCAAGCAATCCTGTCGAATTCCGCCTCGGCGGTTGAGTGACCCGCGCGCCAGCGCAGACGCCGCTACGCTGACGACATCCCAAGTTAATGGCTCGAACACACAACCTTGATACTTTGTGGATGGGATAGGTCATTTCCAGGGGAGGGGAAACGGAATGGAGCAGTCGGCTCTCATCGATATCGGCTTGCCGGCAGTCGTGTTCATCATCATGACCGGTATCGGCATGACGCTCTCTCCAACAGATTTCGAGCGTGTGGCAACGCGCCCGAAAGCCTTGATCTGGGGCATCACAGCCGCTCTCGTCATTCTTCCTCTTCTTGGTCTTGCGCTCGCCATCATCCTCGATTTGCCGCAGGAGATTGCCATCGGGCTGGTCATCACAGCCGCCTGCCCGATCGGCACGACAACGAGCCTGTTTTCCTATCTCGCGCGGGGAGATGTCGCCCTTTCCATCGCTCTCAGCGCCATTGGCTGCGTCGTCGCGACGGCGACACTTCCGCTCTTCGCGAACTTCGCTATCGACTATTTCGGCAATGGCGACATGCAGGTGCATCTCCCCATCCTGCGCACGATCGGGATGATGCTTCTGATCATCCTCTTTCCTGTCCTGCTCGGAATGGCCATACGCCGCAAGGCTCCCGGTTTCGCTGCCCGGGCAGAGAGGCTGCTTGCTGCCTTTGGCATCCTGGTGCTGGTCATACTCATCGTCGGAATAGGCGCCTCCGTATACGACCGATGGGTGAGCATACTTCTCAGCGCCGGACCGGCCGTTGTCGGATTGACTGCAACGGGTATCGCCGTCGGTCTTGCCGGCTCGCGCCTGCTGGGTCTTACGTCAGCCGAGGCGACAACGGTCGCCCTGTCGGTCAGCATTCGCAACGCCGCGATCGGCATGGTTCTGGCCATTACCATGATGCGCTCACCGGAGGTGGCCGTACCGCCGGCGCTATTCGGCCTGCTCATGTACGCTTCGGGGTTCGCGCTGGTCGCGTATGGTCGCAGAAAGACAAGGGTTTAGGGCCGAAGGCTCTCTGCATCCCGATAGAGCGATAGCGTCGTTGCCAACGCCAAAGAGGGCGATCAACACGAAGATACCGGAGCGTGCGCGCTCACGTCCGTCTCGTCCGGCTTCGTTTACTTCGAGGTCCGACAGTCTAGCGAAATCCGGCCGAATCGTTGACATAGTGCAACACTGACGCGCAAACGAAACGCGTTGCACGCCCTTCCACGACCTTTGCTCCTGCTCGCGTTGACAATCGCGAAGCGCCCCGCCTACGTGCGGCTTTGTTCATGACGATTTCGATTAGCGGTGCGGCAAATGCGATCTGGTTCACGGCAGTTGGCGTTGATTTCGTTTGGCCTGGCGATACCGGCAATCGCCGTCGCCGAGCCGCAGCCGCGTACGCCGCTGATCAGCGGCCAGATTGTGCAGACGCGGATCGGTGAGGACATCTCGTTCATCGAAACACCCGCCCTCCGGCCGCTTGAAATCGGCCAGGATGTGAAGGCGGGCGACGTGGTCCGCACCAACGAGATCGGCCAGGTCGCCCTCGTCTTTGCCGATCGAACCCAGGTCAGGGTTGGCAGAAACTCCGTTCTCGTAGTGAAGGATGTGCGCGCAGACGGCGGCGTCTCACTGGAATTGCGCAGCGGCCAGCTCTACGGCCGCGCGGCACGCGGAGGCTCCGGCGTCACCGTCGAGACACCGGCCGCCACCGCGGCGATCCGTGGAACGGACTGGGCGATGACGGTCGTTTCCGAACGCACCACGCTCAGCGTCATCGAAGGACTGGTCGATCTGTCCAATGCAAGTGGTCTGGTCAGTGTCGGCACGGGCGAAGCGGCGGTTGCGACACTCGGCGGTGCGCCCTCCAAGATCGTGATAGCGGGCGGCGATATTCGGCAGCAGATGCTGTACAATCTCAGCCTCCGCGAAGCCTTCGGCGGCAGCGGGATCGTCAAGCCGCGTCGCAACGGTGCCGATGAAGAAGCGTCCGGGTTAACACCCGAGACGCCGGTGTCGACCCAGGACATGGTTGCCGCGGCCGAGATCAGTTTCGAGCTTTACGGCAAGGCCGGCACGATCGAGGCGATCGCCGCCGCCCGTAAAGGTTCGCTCTCTGCCGCACAGCAGGCGCGGCTGGACTACCTCGAGGGCAGGATGCTTGCAGGCGCACGCCGCTATGCCGAAGCGGCAGCGCTTTTGGACAGGGCGCAGAAAGGACTTTCCGGCGAAGACCGCATCAGCGCCGGATATCTCGCGTATTTCGCCCATTCGCTGGCCAATCCGACGGTCGTCCATCCGAAGCCCAGACCGGTTTCGGCCTCCTTCGCCTCCCTGATGGGCGAAGAGACAATCGCTGCCATGCTGAAATCTCCCCGCGACGCGATGGAACTGCTGCAGCAGGCAGAGCCGCGTTTTGGCGGCGATATTCGCTTGCAGATCGCAATCGCCGAGCGAGCGATGCAAACCGCTGATTTCGGCGTCGCCTTGAGGGCAATTCGCAAGGCAGAGCAGATCGATCAACGCGACCCGGCGCTTCTCCATATCCGGGCGCAATATCGATCCCATGTCGAAGGCGACGTGCGCGGTGCCGTGCGTGACCTGGAGGCCGCAACGGATCGTTCTCCCGGTAGATGGGAGTACTGGCTGAGCCTCGGACAGGAACAGGTCGGACGGCTCGCCACCAGGGAAGCCGAAGCCGCCTATCGCAAGGCCCTCGAACTCGACCCGGATGCGCCTGAAACGCTGGCGAGCTATGCTGGGCTTTTGCTCTATGCCGGGCGCAATGACGAAGCACGCCACCTGGTCGACCAGGCCCTGGCGGACGATTCCTCGTTCGAACTCGCGCTCTACCAGCGTGGCCGGGCGAAGCTCCAGTCGGGTGATCCGGATGGCGGGCTCGATGACATGCTGCGCGCGACCGCGGCCAATCCCACCTATGGGCGTGGTCTCATCGCTCTCGGGGCAACCTACGCAGCGCGGGGGGAAATGGAGCCGGCTGCTCAGTCTTTCGAACTTGCCGACAGACTCGATCCGACATCGCCGATCATGGCGCAGTATCGAGCGCTTCTGGAACTCTATAACTACGAACTGGACCAGGCGATCGAACTGGGCCAGGAATCGGTCAAACGGGCACGAGCGCGCGGTGGCGACTACAGTTCGGTGGAAGCCAGCGACGATTTCGGTTCGACGCTCGGCGGCATCTACCGAACAGCCTCCCTCAATGCGTGGGCGCGATACTGGGGCGATCGGGCTTTTGATCCGTTCCAGGGCGCGAGCTACTTCGATCAGAACCTGACCGGCAGCGTATCGCCATTCGCCACCGCTCGCGGCCTCGTGGCGGTGACCGAGCCGAACACCGGCGATGATGCGGCGTTCTCGGGCTACATTCAGGGCGCCCTGCTTGATCCGCTCGCAATTGTCAGCCCTCGCCGCCGGCCGGCTTTTTACCGGTTCCCCTTCCAGGAAACCGAGATCGGCGTCGGCATGACGACCATGGGCCGAGACATCCAGCTGACGGGGTCGGCGAGCTACCAGAAACTGGGCTACGATCCGCTCCCCTATGCGCTGACGACGGATCTCACCTATTTACACATGAATCCGTCCTTCGCCGACCAGACGGCGCAGAACCTCACCTCCCTCACCGTGTTTGGCGCCCAGTTGACGCCGGACGATCGCATCGTCGGCTACCTGAACGGCGGGCATGTCGAAGGCGGAGTGTCAATCGACGGCGCCATCAGCGACGGGCACGACGTGACCCGCCGCGACACGCTCAATGCCGATGGCCTGGATATGTTTCTCGGCTGGAGCCACACGTTCGAATATCGCAACGTCCTCAATGTCGGGCTCTTCAGCACGATCCTTGACAGGTCCGGGCGAGACTCCCTCGTTCGATACTCGACCGACGGGGATCCCATCGGCGAAGATAGCGATGTGGACGAAGACGAATTCTCCATGAAGCTGGGCGTCTCGCATCTCTTCGAGGTTGCGGACGACGTCACCTTGCGCTGGGGCCTGGAGGGCGGCCAGTCGGAATATGAGGTATCATCCTCCCTGTTCCGGTACTTCATCTTCGACCCGACCATCAACGTGCGGGACCCCGCCATCACAACCCATGTCGAAGGCGAGAACGTGCGCGCGTGGATCGGCGGCATGGCCAAGCTGACACCTGACGTCGAGGTGGAGGCCAACCTGTTTGTGGATTGGTACAATCAGAACGATGTCGAGGATACAAGTTTCAATCCGCATGTTGGCATCGCCTGGGAAGTGACGGAAGGGCAATATCTGCGGGCGGCCTATGCAGAACGCACGCCGCTCAGCGAGCGAAGCACGCTTTCACCGCTGACCATCGTAGGGCTCAGGGCCGACAACCCTCCGGCCTTTGGCGAAACGAAGACCGCGATGATGCGTTGGGATGCCGAATGGACTGATCGCTTTTTCACCGCGGTCGAGTATCAGCATCAGGAAATCGAGAACCTCTCGGTCGGCGTACCCGTCTACAACTATGCTCTGAACCTTCCCGAAGCCCGGATTGACCGTTTGACATTCAATGCGAACCTCTGGATCGGCGGCGGCGTTACCTTCTTTGCCAACTATTCGCGCATCTGGGGCGGCAACCCGGTTCCCGATTGGAACGACTGGCTGCCGACGGTTCCCGAGCATACCGGCCGCATCGGCTTCAGCTACATGAGCCCGGAGCGTTTCACGTTCTTCGTCGCGGAAAGCTACATCGGCAAGCGGGTATCCTTCACGACGGATGTTCATGGCGCATCCAGAGAAACCGTGTGGATGGATGACGCGTTCGTCACGGACATCGGCGCAGGCTGGGAATCGGAGGATCGCCACCTTTCGCTCTCGTTCAGCGTCTCGAATGTCTTCGATGAAGATGTCGATGTCGCACCGCTCGTACCCGGCCCCGGGCGAATGTTCAGCGCGTCCATAAGGGGCCGCTTCTGATCGCACAGATTGGCACTCGCCGTATCAGGGGTGCGGGGAAAGAGAACACCGCAGCCGCTTCTCACTGGTCGTAACGCCTGATCGCCGGAGCCGGGGAGCGTGTACCGCCCTGATCGGTTGCGCCCAAAAGATCGTTGCAAAAATGCCGCACGTCTCGGCATTCTCATCATGGGTTTCAGCAGCGGCATGCCCGACGCAGATCGAATTCTGGCAACGAAATCAGACATAAGATGAGTTTTTTCATCTTGTTTTAATCGCCTCGGTATTCGCGTCATGCGAATATTGTAAGCTATTGCACTTGCAGCGATTTTATCAAACGGATAGCCATTCCACATCACCGCGAAAACCCTCGGTTTGTCCGAGCCACGGTCATCATATTGAATCTGGAACAGACTGCCGATGTCGCGCTCCCCTTCTCCAATCGCCTGGGACGTCCTTGACGGCAATGACCTCCTGAACCGAGCGATGGAGGCGCACTATGCCGACATCACGAAGGCTGTGCGTCGCAAGGGCCATCCGCTTTCCACCGCCAGGGATGTCGTTCACGACCTCTACATCAAGCTTGCGGCTCAGCCGGATGTGCTTCGCAACAAGCGGTCGATCAAGGCCTTTCTCTGCCGATCCGCCGTCAACCTCGGCATCGACCGGCTGCGGCGGGAAAACAGGGAAGCGCGACTTTTCTCCGGCACCGAGAAGGAGGCGATGGCCGTCCCCAGCCTTGGGCCTGCGCCGGACCTGGCGCTCGAAATAGAGGCGCGCGTGGCAATCCTCCGCGATGCGATCGGCGAACTGCCGGAACGGCGCCGGGTCGTCTTCATCCTGCACCGTCTGCACCATCTTTCGCCGGACGAGATTTCAAGGAAACTCAAGATTTCGCGCAATATGGTCGACCGCCATCTGCGGCGTGCGTTTGCCCATTGCCTCGACCGCCTTCTCCACGTCGACTAGGAGATCGTGGTCGAAGGACCGTGCACCACATTTCTCATCAAATCGATAGGCCGGGCCTAACCGGTCATGCCTTTCATACTGTCGGTATAATACTGCTCGTAAAGATCCCGGTACTGCTCCGCGCCCCCGGCATCACTATAGCGGGCCAATGCGGTCATGTCGGTCTTGTTGAGGATCACGCCGAGTGTCTTCCCCTCGATGCGGTGTTCGGCGGCAAGGAGGTCGCGCACGAAGTTCGCGGATGTCTTGCCCCATTCGACGACGAACAGGAAACCGTCGGCCAGCGGCTCGAAAGCCTTAGCATCGACCACGGGACCAAGCGGCGTCAGATCGACCACGACATAATCGAAATTCTGCCGCGCCTCGTCGATGAGGTGCGCCATCGCTGCGGAGGACATCAGCTCGTTCGCTTCATTCCGCCGAGCCTCGCCCGGGTGTAGCGCAATCGGAAGGATGGCGAGCTGGGAGCGGCGATCGGTCTTGACCGCCTGCGTCCAGGGAACCTCGCCGCGCAGCACCTCGACGAGCCCGGTTTGCGGGGTCGGCTTCATCATGGCGCTGAGACCCGGCCGGCGGACGTCCGCATCGATCAGCAGCGTGCGTTTGCCGCTGACGGCAAGAAGGGCCGCAAAATTGGTCGCAACCGTGGACTTGCCTTCACCCGGCAGCCCCGAGGTGACGCCGATCACGCGGCTCTGGCGGCCGTGCAGCATGGTTTCGGCCGTGAGCTTGGCGTTTCGCAGGGTCTCGGCGAAGGCAGAGCGGGGCGCGTCCAGCACCACGCGCGTCATGCGCTCGAGCGGAATGACATCGTCATCCTCCGCCGCGGATGGTGGCTCTGCCTTGACGGGCATGGCGCCGATCATCGCGGGCTTGCGCTTCGTCTGCCTGCCACCGACGAGCGGCAGATAACCGAGCGGCTTCAGACCCAGGATGGTGCGAACATCGTTCTCGAGGCGGAAGGCGCGCTCGCGCATTTCCTGCACCAACGTCAGCGTGCCACCGGCCATCATGCCCAGCACCAGCGAGAGGCCCAGCACCATGGTCTTGCTGGGGCTCGACGGCGAAACCGGCACGCCGGCATCCGAAATTACCCGCGCCTTTGCGATCGGGAAGGACTGCTTCTGCGAAGCCTGCTCAAAACGGCCAAGGTAACTTTCCGAAAGCGCCTTCAGCGCCGTCGCCTTCTGCTCCAGTTCGCGCAGACGCACCGAGGAGCGGTTCGCATCGGCATTGTTGCCGGCAACCTTCTGGATATTCTCCCGGAGCGAAACCTCGCGCGAACGGGCGACGTCGTATTCGTTGCGGTAGCTTGCCGTCAATTGCTGAAGCTCGCGGTAGATCTGTCCGGCGATATCCTCCTTCTCCGCGCGCAAGGCAGTCGCCTGCGGATGATCGGCACCAAAAGTCTTCGTGATGTCCTCGGCGCGTTTGAGGACGGAATTGTAGCGGCCGCGCAGTTCCTGAAGCGCGGAGGCGTCGGCTCCCTGCGCGGGAACGGTCGCGTTGTCGATCGCCTTGTCCGGCCCCTGCTCGACGATCGCCTTGAACTGGGCGTAGCGGGCGGACGCGCTCGCGGCATCGGCCTGTGCCAGGATGAGCTGACTGTTGAGGTCGGAAAGCTGCTGTTCCGACATCAGCTCACCGCGGGCAGTGGTGAGGCCGTTTTCCGCGCGATACTGCTCCACCTCGAGGGACGCCTCCTGCGCGCGTGCCTGAATATCCGTCAGTCGTTCCTGAAGCCAGGCGGATGCCTGTTCCGTGGCCGTGAAGTTGGCGCTCAACTGGTCCTCGAAGAAGGCTTCCGCATAACGTTTGGTAATCGCGGCGGCGAGCTGCGGATCGGTCGAGCGGAAGGAGACGGCGAGCACGGCGCTGCGCGACACACGCTCCACCGTCAATGCCTGTTGCAACACCGCGGCCGCTTTCTCGCGGCGCCCGCTGGCAAGGGCCTCCTTAGAGGCCTGTGGTCCGGCATCACCGAAGGACGTCAGGGACTTGATCCATCCCTTGACGATCGCGACGGGCGATTGCGGCGGATTGGAGATGGTTTCGTTATCGGCAAGTTTCAGATCATCGACGACGCGCAAGGCAAGACGGCCGGATTTCAGAATCTCGGCGGCGCTGGCAATGCGCATGTCGACCTGCTGGCTGCTCTGCGGCGCCGGCTCGCTTTCCTCCGCGTAGCGCGACAGATCCTCGTCGAGCAGGATCTGCGTCATCGACGTATAGACCGGCGTTGCAAACACGAGGTAGGCCACGCCCAACGCGAGCGCGAGCGCGACGGTGAGGCCGATCAGCCGCGCCCGACGAACGAGGATCGTCAGCAGGCGGTTGAGGTCGATGAAGGAATCGGATGGATCCGGTTCCCGTCTCAGGATGCTGCTGTGCGGTACGGTGCTTTGATGCATGGGGCTCCGTTCTGCCTTTCGGGCGCGATGGAAACTCTGTCCTCCCGGAGACGGCCCCGGGTCCTCCCATCCAGGGCCTTGCTCTTATGCCGCGCGAATCCGGCCCTCGTGCGACGACATCATCTCACGCAGGGACTGGTAGACCGCGCCGCCGATGTCCGGTCGGGCCAGTGCGAAGGCGACATTGGCCTCGATGAAGCCGTGTTTGGAACCGCAGTCATAGGTCCGCCCCTCATAGACATGGGCGTGGAAGGGCTGGGTTCCCGAGAGCTTCAACATGCTGTCCGTCAGCTGGATCTCGTTGCCCGCGCCACGCTGCTGGCGGGCGAGATGACCAAAGATTTCCGGCTGGAGGATGTAGCGGCCGTTGAGGAAAAGATTGGACGGGGCGTCATCGACCCGCGGTTTCTCCACCATATGGGTCACGGCAAAACCGTGGCGCACGGCAGCACCCTTGCCGACGATGCCGTATTGCGAAACCTCTTCCGGCGCGCATTGCTCGACACCGACAACATTGCCGCCCACCTCGCCATAGAGATCCATCAGCCCGGCAAGGCAACCGCGCGGGCCAAACGAGATCATGTCCGGTAGCAGCAGCGCAAAGGGCTCGTCACCGATAACGTCCCGGGCGCACCAAACCGCGTGACCAAGGCCGAGCGGCGCCTGCTGGCGCGTAAAACTCACCGAGCCGGCCTGCGGCAGAAGTTCGCCCAGTTCGCGGACCTTGTCGCCCTTGCCGGATTTTTCGAGCGAAGAAATCAGCTCCGGCGTGTCGTCGAAATGATCCTCGATGACCTGCTTGTTGCGGCTGGTCACGAAGACGACATGCTCGATTCCGGCCTCGCGCGCCTCGTCGAGGGCATATTGCACGACGGGTCGATCGACGATGGTCAGCATTTCCTTGGGCATGGCCTTGGTGGCCGGCAGGAAGCGCGTTCCGTTGCCGGCGACGGGAATGATGGCCTTGCGGACAGTTCTGGTTCGCTGCATGGCATTATCCTTTGTTTCTGAGCGCGCGGTCCTGCGCTGTCGTTGGGGACGAGGCGGCATTGCACGCGGCCGTCTTGCGAAGGGATGGCGCGATGAAACGACGCCACCGGGCGGCTACCGGCATTGAAAGATGCCGGAGTGCGAGGGGATCGCCGAGCGCCACTTTGATGGCAGGCCCGAACGAACGGTTCTGAAGATGCTGGACGAGCGTGAGGAAGGCCCGCGTTTCCTGAAGGTTGCGCGTGCGGCGGCGTTGGGCAGAGCCGGCGGCGCCTGTCGTCAGCGGGAAGCGGGCGAGAAACCGCTGGTCGCCGGCAAGCATCGCCTCGACGTGATGCCGGTGCAGCAACCGCGAAATCGAGCCTTCGCGTATATGATAGACATAACCGGCCGCCGGTGAGACCACGCACCGGCCACCCGCGGCAAGGGCGGAGGCGAACAGCAGATAGTCCTCGCCGATCCGCAGCGCCTCGTCATAGGCGAGGTCGTTGTCCTCGAGGAAAGCACGCCGGAAGATCGGCTTCATATAGCCGAAATTGTGCGTGCTGCGGAAAATCCGGTTGGAATCGATGAAATCGGGAAGCGTGATCTGCGGTGTTCGAGCCAGCAGGTCGTCCGGGAACATGGTTTCGATCCGGCCGTCGAGATGCAGGACGAAAAGATTATCGACAGCAAGTGCGGCGTCTTCACGCTCGGCCGCCGAGACCATACGGCAAAGCCGCCCGGGCTGCATCGTATCGTCCGCGTCGAGAACGGCGATCCAGCGCCCACGCGCGGCGGCAAAACCGGCATTGCGCGCGCCGCCAGGGCCGCGATTGCGGTCCAGGGCGAGCAGGCGGACGGCCGGATCGCCAAGAGCGGTGACGGTGGATCGCGTCGTGTCCGTCGATCCATCATCGGTGACGATCACCTCGACCGTTACGCCCTGTTGTGCGAGGGCGCTTCTGATGGCGCGCTGGATCGTATCGGCCGCGTTGTAGGCGGCGATGACGATGCTGACATCGGGGCCGGTCATTGGGCCGTCTCCAGCTTGCCATAGGGTTCGATGGCACGCGCACCGAACAGACCGCCGATGGCGCCCGCATGCAGCAGGCCGCGCAGCAGGAACCGGTTGCGGCGAATGGGGAAAAGCGCGAAGGCGGCAGCACCTGTCAGGCAGATGGCGCATTTTGCACCGGCCAGGGCCGCGGCCTTGGTGCGTGCCAGACCATCACGCCGCTCGGCAAGCAAGCGCCCATGCGTCTGGCCCATGCGCAACCGCCTCTGGGCGAGCCAGGTGAACCGGGCGCGCGCGGCGGGGACGGGCTCCTCCACCCACGCATCGGCGGCAAAGACGATGCGGCCACCCGCATCGTAGACACCGCTGAAAAAGGCGGAATCCTCGCCGCCGCTGCGGCCGAGTGAACGATCGAAACGGCGACCCGCGATCGCCGGCGCCGTGAGGCGCATCAGGACGTTGCAGGTATAACCCGTGCGGATTTCGCCCTTTACCCAGACCGGGCGGGTCGCATGAAAATCGCCGCGCCGCATCCAATCCGGAGCACCGGGCCCGTAGAGGGCGCGCACCGGTCCCAGTACGACATCCGCCCCGTTCAGCTCCGCAGCATAGAGCAGACGGGCCAGCCATTGCGGTTCGACCGTCTCGTCATCGTCTACGAAGGCGAGGAAATCCGCATCGCTGCTATCGAGGCAGGCATTGCGGGCAATCGAAATATTGCCAGCCGGGCAGTGGATATAGGCCAACTCCATCGGCAACCAGGCGACGACGGCCTCGACACGTTGATAGGCGCTCGGCTCGACATCGTTGTCGGCGACGATAACGCGAAGGCTGATACCCGGCGGGATCTTCAGGGTGGCCAGGGATGCAAGCGTTTCCGTCAACACCTCACGGCGGAAGGTGCAGACGGCAATGTCGATACGAAGCGGCGCCCTCATGCCGGCACCCTGCGCTGCCGGATATCGAGCATTTCACGCCAGAAGCCGGCCGACCACGCGAAGTGCATGATCATCGCCGACACGGCGGCGAGCGGGCCATAAGGATTGCGCTGACCGAGCGCCATCCAGGCGCCATAGCCGAGGCAAGCCGCCGCCCATAGCAGGAAGGGCACGGCTGCAACCCACGTCAACGCCGCGAGGAACGCACCAACGGCGACCGGCGCCACCATCAAGGGCAGCATCTGGCGTAGACTCGGTCGCGCGCGGTGTTTCAGGAAGTTGCGTGCCCTGCCGCGGCCATAGCCGAAATACTGCCTAAAGAGCGGGAGGGCGCTGGCGCGCGGATGATAGATCATGCTGGTGCGCGCGGTCATCCAGATGCGATACCCTGCTTGATTGAGGCGGTAGTCGCACTCGGCATCTTCGTTGGCCGTGAAATTTTCGTCATACCCACCGACGGCCCGGAACGCCGAGATGCGCATCAATGCATGATGACCGTGGTCGGCCCAATGGCTCTGTGCGCCGACGCGATGTTTGGCGCCGCCGTTGCCGAGCACGGAATTCTGCGCGACGGCGGTCGCTTTCTGGAAGAGGCCGAAACCAACGGTCTGCATGGCGACGACCACGGAATCGGCCCCCGTTTCCAATGCTTCCTCAACCAGCACGCGGCAGTAGTCCTGGGGATAGGTGCCGTGCGCGTCGATGCGGATCATGTAATCGTGCTCGACGCCAAAGGCTTCGATGGCGAGATTGATTCCCGCGCTCTGAACGCGTCTGGGATTGTCGAGCACGTGCATCATCGGCAGGCGTGCGGCGAGGCTGCGGGCGATATCGCGCGTGCCATCCGTGCTGCCGCCATCGACCAGGACGAGCGTCGCATTGAGCTCGGCAAGGGTCGGCTCGAGCTGGCTCACCAGCGATTCGAGATAGGGCGCCTCGTTGAGGCACGGAATCACGATCAGGCAGCGCACGGCTGCGACAGCATCAACGGTCATGGCAATCCACCTTGTTGGCGACGAGAGAGGGAATGGGCTGCGGCATCGCACCCTGCTCCACCGGACGGCGAAGGGCGGCGAGACGCTGGACGAAAGCAGCGCAATCGGCGCGGTCGAGAACCCATGGCCGTGTGCCGCGCCGGACGAGATTGGCGTGAAGCGCCTGGTAGGCGGCTTCATCGAAATCCGCGAAGCGGCCGATCAGGGCGTCCAGCCGTGCATCGGCAAGCGTGAGACCCACGCCGTGCTGCGTGGCAAGCCGCGCCGTCTCCGTCCCGTCGAGAACGATCGGCAGAGCACCATGGCGGCAGCCCTCGTAGAGCCGGTTCGGCAGAAGCCAGAGCGAATTCCGTCCCTCCTCGAAGAAGTCTATAGCCCAGGTGAAATCGACCTCGGCATAGATAGCGGCGAGGTCTTCCGGATTGCGGTAAGGACCTTCGAACCGAAGGAAAGGCTCACGGGCAACGAGAGCATCGAAGCCGTCAAACTCGCTGCGCACCGGCCGGCCGCGCAGCACAACCTCGAAGCGGCCCTCCATGCGCCGGGTGAAGGCAGCGAGCAGATCGAAGGACTTGCGGCAGCGGATCGCCCCGAACCAGCCGATGCGCCAAGGTGTGCCCGGCACTCTGCTGTGGGCCGGGATGGCCGTTTCGTGGCCATCGAGTTCCAACACCCGGTTCTCGAGCAGATGAACGGGTGTTCGGAGGCCGGACAACGGCTTGAAATAGTGCTCGACGAAGGCTGGTGAGCTTGTGACGAGAAGGTCGGTCTTGCGGCTGAAATGGCGCTCCGCCGCCCTGAGCGCCTTGCCGGTCACACCATCACCCAACAACAAGCGATGCACATCGAGGCATTCATAGGCAACGGGCACATCGCCGAAATGCGTGGAGGCACCACCGGCGAGCGCCAGCATTTCGAGATTGCGTGCAACGATGACATCGGGCCGTGGAATACCGGCCAGCAGCCGCGGGAGTTTCACGGCCGCGCCCGCCACGGCAACGAGACGCTGGACGAAACGGGCATCCGCAGTGGCACCGAGTTCGAACGGGGTAATGCCCTCGATGTCCGCGAGATGGTTTTCGCCGCGCCGGAAGCCGGCGAGCGTCACGGCAGCGCCGCCCGCGGCAAGCATGAGCACCCGCCTGCGGACGGCGGGATCGGAGAGGTCGTGAACGAGATAAAGAACCCTGGGCATCGGCTTCATCCGTCAGTTCACCAGGCAGGCGACGGAACCGTCGAACTGGCAGGGATCGCCTTCTGCCGTGAAGGCAATGCGCTCGACGTCGAGCGTCGCCTTGCCGGCAAAAGCGAAACGACCCATCCAGTCCGACAATGTGTCGGTGCCCCAGAGCGAGAGGAAGATTTTCTGGGCATTGGACGGCAGCTTCGCGGGGTCCGTCACGTCATGTACGAGCACGCCGTTGACGTAGTAGCGCAGGCGATCCTTTTGCCAGGCGAAGGCATAGTCGTTGAAATCGCTATCGGCGCCACCCTCTACGGGCACCAGTTTTTCGTTGCCGCCCTTGCCGGCGACATACTGGTTGACCTGCACGCGGCTCGTATCCTTGCCGAGAACCTCGAAGTCGATCTCGTCATGCGGCTTCTTGTCCGCGGGGCCGATGTAGCTGAAGAAAGCCGAGTTAAGGCCGGGGCCGGTCGCCGCCTTCATCCGCACTTCGTAAATGCCGTAGCCGTAGCGCTTGCGGGTTTGCACCTCGCCGCAGGAGAACTGTCGTTCGCCTTGAGGCTTGGCATCGAACGAGAGCGTGAGTTTGCCGCCATCGACCGCGACCTGATCCTTCGACCAGGTGCAGTTCTGGTGTCCTCCATTGTTCCAGCCGTCGGAAACGTACCAGCGGGCGGTATCGAGCGTATCGAACTCGTCAACGAAGGAGGTGCCGCTCGCGCCTTCCTGGGCGGCCAGCGGGCCGGCGGAAAGCAGGATCGTAGCGACGCAGAGTGTTTCTCTCAGGGGATAGGTCATTGTCACCTCCGGTGGGCGATGGAGCCATTGGGCTCCATCCGCGGATGGCTGGCCACGGGCCGTTTCTGGCTGCCTGCACGGCGGCCGGTGAGGATGGCGGCGAGGGTCGGCGTGAAGCGCCGTGCTGCTGCATGGGTCGAAATAAGGATGGCAAGCGCCAGCGCCGGGCTTGCCGCGTAGAACAGCGGATAGCTGTCAATGCCGAGCCGGTTCCAGACCATCCAGAACAGGATGAGCAGCGGATAGTGCCCGCAAAAAACCCAGAAACTCAGGCCGCCGAGCCGCGACAACGCTTGGCCCATATCCGTGCGGATGAGCAGCGCCGAGAGCGCCCAGGCAGCAAAAATACCGCCAATTGCCGCAAGAGCACGCAACATGTCGAGCCAAACAGGAAATTCCGGACCGAAGGCATAGAGGGCGAAGGAGAGCAGCAGCGCCATCGCGAGAGCGACGAGCACGACGGGCACGGCGAAACGGTCCAACCGCGTAATATCGACGCGATGCAGTGCAGCGGCAACGCCGAAGCTGAAGCCGAACAGGATGGATTTCTTCAGGAAGATGCCGTTTGGCAGCGGCAGCACCGCATAAGCCAGCATCAGGATGAGCACGGTGCGCGGATAGCGCATGACGGCCAAGGCGATAAGCGGCGACAGCAGCAGGCAGAGCAGCAGATCGCGCAGGAAATAGAGCGGGATGTTGATGGGCCAGGTTTCGATGGCAAGGCCTAGATTCAGCAGATCGCGCGGGCCGGCGTTCACCACATCCGGCAGATAACCGAAACCGATGCCCCGTGTCTGCGCAGCATAGACGAGGACGAGAAAGGCCGTGTTCCAGAGAAGGACGGGCAGCAGGATGGTCGAAGCCTTGCTGCGCATGGTCCGGCCATAGTCGAACCCCTCAAGGCCGCGATGGAAGAGCAAATAGCCGGAGATGGCGCTGAGGCACGGCACGCCGATGCGAAACAGGCTGTCGGCGAGGAAAACGCGCAGCCAGTCAAGCCCGCCATATGTGCCCGCGTAAGGGCTTGTCGCCGGATCATAGGGAACATGCACGAAGATGATCCCTGAAATCAGCACGATGCGCATCAGGTTGATGCGCGCTGAAACGGTCGCGTCGATAGTCACGATGTCCGTCACCCCTCTGGTGAGCCGATCCCCCCGGACGGCGTTCAAACAAGAGCAGACTGGAGCCTACGAAGAGAAGTGTGGGTGACGGGGCGGCAAAAAATATGGCGACGCAGCAATTTTATGAGCAAGGCAGGTTGCATCGCAGCATGCACTGTATGGCGACAGGCGCGAACAGGCGCTGTTCTTGTGGGCCGGCAAGCAAGTTACAGCGCCTGTCCTTCAGCACTTAAAAGACCATGCGAATATACTGATTTATTCGCAATCTCTGAGTGCAGACGTCTCTGAACTTTTTTGTGGCTCCGTATGCTTTTTGTCGAAGATCAAGATCTTTGCGGCCGTCGCCGGTCCAATTGGGGCAGGCTCAAGGCAGGTCGGCAAGGATCACCGGCTTGGGGCGACGGACAAGGTCGGCCAGCTTTTTCAGGAGCGGGCGCTCGGTGAGAAGCGTAAGGGCAGCATAGATCAGGCCGCCGAGCGCGATGCCGAGTCCAACCTGCAACACGGGATGGAAACGCCCGGCAAGATAGTGATCGAGCGCATAGCGAACCATAAGCGCCATCAGCGCGGCGGTCAGCATTGGGCGGATCGAGCGATAGAAGCCGGAGAGGAAGGGGGTCTGGTCCGCGCGAAAGACGACCCAGGAGTAGCCGACGAGAACGACCGCGTTGACAAGGCACAGCGCAACCATGGCCTCGACGAGCGTGCCGTTGTGGGCGCCGTAGGCCACGGCGGCGGTCGTTGCCACGGCACGACCGACGGCCCACCAGAACAGCGCGCCGCCATGGCCGGAGCCCTTGAGATAGGGGATAAACGTGCTGCATGGTGTCAGCAGCCCCTTGGAGAGGGCAAGCAGCCCGAGCACCGGCCAGGCGGCGGCCCATTGCGGCCCGAACAGCACCAGCATCGCCGGCTCGGCGAGCGCCCAGAGGCCGAACATCATGGGCGCGAGCAGCAGGGCCGTGACCTGCGTGCTCAGCATCAGCGCCTGAGAACGCCGCTGCCGATCGTGCACCATGGCGCTGAAGGCGGGAAACAATACGCCCATCACGCCCGACAGCACCACCTGATTCGGGATACTGGAAAAGCGGTTGGCGGCGGAGTAGGCGCCGGCGTCGGCAAGACCGAGAAAACGCGAGATCACCACCATGGGCGACTGGAAGGTGACGAAGTTGGCAACCTCCGAGCCCATGAGGCCGAGGCTGAAACGCGCCAGACGGACGACGCTATCCGTTCGGAACCGGAGGCGCGGCAGGTAGCGCGACACGAAGAACAGGCCAGCGAGGCGAATGATACCAGCAACGAAAAGCTGCGCGACGAGTGCCCAAACGCCGAAACCGCCGAGTGCAAGGATGACCGCGGCAATCGCCGCGACCGATTCGGAGATCATGCTCCATAGCGCATCCCGGCTGAACTGCATGCGCCGCGCGACGAGCGCATAGGCAACGTCGCCGGCAAGCTGAAGCGGAATGAGCAGGCACAGGAGCCGGAGAAGATAGGCCGCATCCGCCGCACCGAACCAGCCGGCAAGCGGTTCGGCCCAGAAGTACAACCCCGCCGCCATTAGGCAGGCCAGGGCGAGATTGGCCCAGAAAACCGAATGAATCGTTTCCTCGTCCTCCCTCGGCTCCAGGATCAGCGCAGAGGCGAGACCCGCCCCGCCGATCATCGCCAGGAACTGGACGACCGCCAGCGCGACTGCCACGCCACCAAACTCCTCCGGCGTCAGCAGACGAGCCAGAATTGGCACGGTGACAAATTTAAGCCCGAATGTGCCTGTCTTGGATAGAACACTCCAGCCGACGTTTCGGGTCACCGACTTTGCATTCACGGACTGGGACATGGCGGTATCCTGTATCGCAAGATGGAGCTTTGACGACGGCGACAAGCCTGCGCCGGAAACGGTCGCGCCCCGGTGGGAGGAGACCAGACGAACGTCTTTCTAGAGAAAACACAGGGACGAAAAAATGGCGAAGCTGACAGTTATCATTCCCTACTACCAGAAGGAGCCGGGCATTCTCAGGCGTGCACTTTCGTCCGTTTTCGCCCAGAATTTCAAAGGCTTCGATATCATCGTCGTGGATGACGAATCGCCCTATCCTGCCGATGGCGATGTCATCGGTTTTTCCGAAGAAGAGCGCGCGCGCCTTCGCATCGTGCGGCAGGAAAATGCCGGCCCGGGTGGTGCGCGCAACACCGGGCTCGACCATGTGTCCGGACAAACGGAGCTTGTCGCCTTCCTTGATTCCGACGACACCTGGACACCCGACCATCTTGGCGATGCCGTGCGCGCGATGTCGCAATTTGACGCGAACTGCTACTTCGCCTCGATCACCGGCAGCGACGCCTTTTACTATCATTTCGGCGTCGCCGACCTGGAAAAGACCGAACCTGTCGTGCGGCTTTCAGACGATCCGCAGCTGATCGAAATCCCCGGCTTGACGCAGGTCATGCTGAAGAACTGGAGCTTTCTGCACCTTTCCGCCATGGTCATCGGCCGTCCGCTTATCGATCATGTGCGCTTCGATGCGGCACTGCGGCTGGCGGCGGAAGATGTGCTGTTTTTCTGCGACTGCGTGCTTGCGGCCCGGCGCGTCGTGCTGAGCGCGAACGCCGGTGCAGTGCGCGGCGAAGGGCTCAATATCTTCCACGGTGTCGACAATGATTCACCGCAGTTCCTGCGGCAGCAATTCAACACCTGGGTCGCGCTGGACCGGTTGGAGCAGCGCTTCGCCGAACATCCCGTCGAAATCGCGTCGCTGCGTTCCTACAAGCAGACGGCACGGCGCCAGGCGCTGTGGAGCCAGGCGCGGCGTGTGCGCCGCCGAAAGCTG
This sequence comes from Shinella curvata, assembly GCF_022899935.1. GTDB lineage: Bacteria > Pseudomonadota > Alphaproteobacteria > Rhizobiales > Rhizobiaceae > Shinella > Shinella curvata. The sequence goes on along the minus strand of NZ_JALJCJ010000004.1, from coordinate 202,726 downwards.
CCGCAATTTGACATGCTCGCACGATGGGCAGTGCGTGATCCCAGGCTCTTCACCAGCGTCTTCGAGCTCGCCGTCGGCAAGCTTTCCCGCTGATCCAACGTTTCCGAGGAGAGGACATGAAGCCCTATTATTGGGAATCCCAACACGGCAATTTCGGTGACGACCTCAATCTCTGGCTCTGGGATTTCCTGCTGCCGGGATTCCGGGACGTGCATCCGGATGTGCTTCTCGTCGGTGTCGGCACGGTGCTGAACAATACCCTTCTGCCCGCGGAGGGGCGCAAACTCGTGCTCGGCAGCGGCTTCGGCTATGGAAGCCCGCCGGATGTGGGCGACAAGGGTCTCTGGGACATCCGCTGCGTGCGCGGACCGATGACGGCCGAGAAGATCGGCGTGGCCGAGAGCCTCGGAATCGTCGACCCGGCGGTGCTGGTCGCCGACATGCCGGAATTTGCCGATCAGCCGAAGCGTTATCCTTGTGCGTTCGTTCCCCATTGGGAGTCGGCCGTGGCGGGGCTCTGGCCGGTCGTCTGCGCGACAGCAGGCATGCACTACATTGACCCACGCGGGGAGGCGAAGGCTGTGATCGGCGAGATCGCGCAGTCCGAGTTGATCATCGCGGAATCCATGCATGGCGCAATCCTCGCCGATGCGTTCCGGGTGCCGTGGGTGGCGGTCAGCACCTCGGTGAACATCAACAGCTTCAAATGGCAGGATTGGGCGCTAACGCTCGGCGTCGAGCATCGATCGCGCCGCATTCCCATCTCCACCCGCGCGGAGGCGATCATCAAAGGCGCCCGGTTCTGGGGCGTCGATTATGAGGGCGCGACATTTGCGGGGGCGGGAGACGTCGCGGTCGCTCAGGCCGCGCCACGATCGGGGCTGCGCCTGGCGGCCAAGCAGATGCTTGCCGCGCCGTCGACGCTGGCCCTGTGGCAGGCAAGCCGGGCGGAACCGCAGCTCAGCACCGATGCACGCCTTCTCGAGCGGAAAGAGCGGCTGTATGCGGTGCTGGAACAGGTACGGCGCGACTATCTCTAAGGCATCACCGCTCTTCCACTGATTGCCAATGCGCTCGGTTGCCGAAAACCCTCAATCGGTCTTGAGGAGATAACGCAGCCCGCCCTGCGCGGCGGGTTTCTCTGGCCGGACACGCCGATGGGCAGCATCCAGCTTGTCGCGGAAAACGCCACCGCAGATGGCCGGTATGGCCGACGGGTTCTTGAGCGCATAGGCGAGGGCCGCACCCGCGCCGCCATCCCGTTTACGGTCCAGGAAATGCCGCAGCGCATGCCGCCGGCCGATCTGTCGGCAGTGATGGCGCATAGCGCTTTCGGCTTGGGGCGGAATGTTACCGGCCGAAAGAAGCTGGCGCTCCGCGATGAACAGGGTTTCGAGATCTTTCGTCCGGTGCTGGCCACTCAGCGAATTGGCGCGCACCACCGCACCATAGCCGCAGCTTTCAATGACGGTGTAACGTGCGCCGGCGATCAGCGCGCGCGCATAGAGTTCGTAGTCCTCGCCAAGCCGCATGTCTTCGCGGTAGCGCAGGGCATGGGCATCGAGAAACGCCCGACGCATGACAGGCTTGAGGAAGCCGAGTTCTCCACGCGGCGCACCCCGGCGCGAAATGTTGCCGAGGACGAAATCCTTCAGATCGAGTGGCCGGGCGCGCGGCGAGAAATCCGCCGGCGGGTAAAGCGGGTCGGGCTTCTCCATGAAGGCGATGTTATCGGCGATGAAATCCCAGCCCTTGACGGCGAGCATGCGGCGAAAGCGGCCCGGAAAAAAGAAATCGTCCGCGTCGAGAATGGCGATCAGCGGTGCGCGTGAAACGGCGATCGCGTGGTTGCGGGCGGCCGAAGGTCCGCGGTTGGCCTTGAAACGGATGACATCGAGCCGCCTGGTGCCGTCATCAGCCGCCGCTGCCGTCGCCATGGTCTTGTCGTCCGAACCGTCGTCGACGACCACCACCTCAACCACTTCTGGTTCTGCAAGCGCCGAGCGCACGGCCCGCCCGATCGTGTCTTGCGCATTCTTCGCGGCAATGATGACGCAGACCTTTTCATCCCCGGTCACGGCAATCCTCCTTCACGCGTTGAAACAGGCGCGGAGCAACCCGCGCTGCAATGCAACATGAAAGGCGAAAGGGGCACAAAAACGGCTCCGCCTGGAAGGCGGCGGGATCAGGACTGCGAGTGGCCGGGTTCGTTCATCGAAACGGATACCGTCGGCTTGGAACCATCCAGCCCGGTTTTACCCCGCATTCCACCGTCCTGCTCAACCTTGCGCGCCTTTGCGGTGCGCCACGTGATGAGCAGCAGAGCGAGGAAATAGCCGATCTGGATGAGGACAGCGCAGACGATGGTCTGGATTGCAGTCGTTGCGAGAGAACCGGTGGAGATGAAGGTGATGATCGCGAAAGCCGCCAATGCGACAAACATGCTCAGGAGGAAGCGAGGCCCATAGGCCGGGCTGTCCCGCCATTTTGTTTCCGGCGCACGTTTCATCGATAAATCTGCCTTCTCCTCGAGGCTCACGGACACTATAGGATGCCGCCGTCCTCCGTGCAATCACTGGTATTAACCAGTCGGGAGCGGCCTGGGTTCCTGCTTTTCGCCCAATTGTGTTGTGCTTCCGTTAAGTCGGGGGCTCCGCGCGAGGGAATCATTTGCCCCATTGCTGCCCAGATTCCGACACGGTTGGACAAAGGCGGGATGATCACTACGCCGATGACGGGAAAAGGCGGTTTCCGACTGCATCCGGTGGGTTGCGGCTTGGCTCTGCCGCGATCACCTTTTGTTACAATTTGAGGAATGCCTAACGGAAAATTTTGCGATGCAAAATAATATTGCGATGCAAAATTTTCACAAAACCCAATGTATATCCTCCGGAAAAGCATTTTTAGGGAGGGCATCCTTATGTAAATTTCGGTAAATTTAGGGATCGCGACCACATAAAAAGATGTGATGTAAATAACGTCTCAGCGACTTAATTGATAAAACACCAACAACTTATTCTGCTGCGACCTAGAATATATTTTCCGTGCCGGAAAATCCCATAAAATTAGGACATCAAGATATTCTTAAATTCGGGCGCTGGATTCTTTATCCACCGATCACGCTTCAAAAAACAAACTGTGACCATACACTCTGCCTTGGATGTACGAACGCGTCCGAGGGACCCGACCAAATCGCAAATCCAATGGAGCCATCTCTATGAAGTCCGCGACCCGATCGGCCAGTTCGCCGTTTTTCAGTTCGTCAATATCAGGCGCTCCGCCTGTAGGGGGGATATCGAAACGGAGTTTTGACATTCTGGTGGCATTGGCCGCCCTTATCGTGCTCAGCCCGATTTTCATGCTGATCATGGCGCTTGTGAAAATGTCCGATGGCGGCAAGGTGTTTTACGGCCACCGCCGCATCGGCTACAACGGATCCAGTTTTCGGTGCCTGAAATTCCGCACCATGGCGGAAAACGGGGATGCCCTTCTCCATGCCTATCTGGAGGGAAACCCGACCGCCTATGAGGAATGGCGTACCACGCGCAAGCTGCAGCACGATCCACGGGTGACAGTGGTGGGGACTGTACTGCGCAAACTCAGCCTGGACGAACTACCCCAGCTCATCAACATCGTCAGAGGGGAGATGAGCCTTGTTGGCCCGCGCCCCGTGGTGGAAGACGAACTCGAGCTCTACGAGGCCTCCGCCGTCTACTATCTTCAGACCCGGCCAGGCCTCACCGGACTGTGGCAGGTCAGCGGGCGCAACGACGTGTCCTATGCTTCACGCGTCGCCTTCGACACCCACTATGTGCGCAATTGGTCGCTGACCCGCGACCTGGTGATCGTGGCGCGCACCATCCCGGCGGTCTGCCTTTCCCGCGGCAGTTACTGATCGAAGCGCTCCCGCCTCCTCATGGGATGCGGGGTACCTGAGCACGTCCGACCATTCCGGACGTGCGCAAACGCTCCAAGACAGGGGTTTTCATGAAGGCCAATTCGACCGCGGCCCTTGCCGCGACCACTTCTCCCATGAAATTGCTCGGCGGGCTCTGCCTGGCCTTCGTGCTTGCCGCACCACCGTCCGCTGTCCTTGCGGAGGAATATCGGCTGGGTGTGATGGACAAACTGCGTATCCGCGTCGCCGAATGGCAGACCGCGGAGGGCGTTGTTCGCGACTGGAGCGCCGTCAGTGGCGATTACAGTATCGGTGCCGACGGGGCTCTCTCCTTGCCGTTCATCGGGCAGTTACCGGCCGATGGGCGCACCTCTGCCGAACTTGCGCAGGATATCGGCGAGAAAATGCAGATCCTCTTCGGCCTCAAGGACCTTCCTTCTGCCTCCGTGGAAATCGCCGAATACCGGCCGGTCTATCTCTCCGGCGAGGTACAGACGCCGGGCGCCTACCCCTATGCGCCGGGCCTCACGGTGCTGAAAGCCGTCAGCCTCAGCGGTGGCCTCAAGCGTGGCGAGCCGGGCCAGCGTTTCGCCCGGGACTTCCTGCGTTCGGAAGGCGAGGCCGCCGTGCAGCTCGCCGAGCGCAACCGCCTCCTGATCCGCCGTGCCCGCATCTCCGCCGAGATGAGCGGGACAGGGGATATCGTCATGCCCAAGGAGCTGGGCAGCTCGGACGAGGCGCGCGCGATCCTTGAAAGCGAAAAGGCTCTGATGGTCTCGCGTGAAAAGCGGCTACGGTTGCAATTGACCGCACTCGCCGATCTGAAATCGCTGCTCAACAACGAGGTCGAATCCCTCGGCAAGAAATCCGAAACGCAGACGCGGCAACTGGAACTCGTGCAGGGCGACCTTTCCAAGGTGGATTCGCTTGCCGAAAAAGGCCTCGCCATCAGCTCCCGGCGTCTGGCGCTGGAACAGCGCACGGCCGATCTGCAGGCAGCACTGCTCGACATCGACACATCCTCGCTGAAGGCGAAGCAGGATATCAACAAGGCCGCGCAGGATGAGACCAACCTGCAGAACGACTGGGACGCCCAGCTTGCTCAGGATCTGCAGAATACAGAGCAGGAACTGGATACGCTGACGCTGAAACTCGGCACGAGCCGCGATCTGATGTCCGAGGCGCTGATGCAATCGGCCGATGCCGCTGTGCTGAAGGGCGGGATGCGCGCCGACAATATCGGCTACTCGATCCTGCGCACCGTCAAGGGCAAAGCCGAGCAGATCCGCGCCACCGAAACGACCCCGGTCCTGCCAGGAGATGTCGTGAAGGTGGAACTCGATCTGAAAACGCAGTGAGGCCTTGATGCGGATCGCCAAGACGCGCCTGATCAGCCCCGACGATAACGAGGCCTATGCCACGTTCGCCATTGCGTTGTCCTTCTTCGTCTTCGCCTATTCCTTCCGCTTCGGTCAGGCTTCGATACTCGCCTACTACGCCCTGTGGCTGCCGCTTGTCGTCATCGACTACCGGCGCGTACTCGGCAATTATACGCGCTATGCCTGGATATTCGCTTTTGCGCTGTTTGCCTGCCTTTCGGTCTTCTGGTCGCAGGCCCCGGGCGTAACGGCGCGCGCCGGGGTGCAATATCTCTCGCATGTCGTGTGCGCACTGATCGCCATGCGCGTCGTCGATACCCGCACACTGGTGCGCGGCGGACTGATCGGCACGGGACTGGTCCTGCTCTACTCGATGGCTTTCGGCGTCTATCATCTGGATCCACTCGACGGCACCTACAGTTTCGTCGGGGCCTTCGCGTCCAAGAACCAGCTCGGCTTCTACGCGTCGCTTGCGGTGCTCTTCGCGTTTGCCGCGCTCTTTCTGGGCGTCGAGCGCGGCCTCTGGAAACTTGCCGCCGTCGGCGGCGTGCTGGTCGCGCTCTATTGCCTCAAGGCTTCGCAATCGGCAACGTCGGTGCTGACGACAGTCGCCATCGCCGGTCTGTGCCTGGCGTTGCGGGCGCTCGAGAGGCTCGTACCCCGCCATCGCAAGATGCTGTTCGTGGCGCTTTGCGTGCTGACCGTGCTCATCGTCATCGCCGGTGCCTATGGCGGCGGCTATGAAATGGTGCTCGGCGCTTTCGGCAAGGATGCGACGCTGACCGGTCGCACCTATCTCTGGCAGCAAGGGGTCGAGACGGCAGGCGAAGCGCCCCTTGTCGGTATCGGCTACCAGGCCTTCTGGGTGCAGGGCTTTGCCCTGGCGGAAAAGCTCTGGGCGGATTTCTTCATCTCGACGCGCGGCGGTTTCCATTTCCACAACACCTTCATCGCCGCCACCGTCGAAACAGGCCTCATCGGCTGCCTGCTTCTGACAACGGTGCTCATCGTTACCCTTGGCGGACATCTCGGCCGACTGCTCTCGGCAGCGCGGGACGAGGAGGCGCTGGTGCTCTTCACTGTCGCGGCCCTGCTCGCGGTGCGCACCTTCGTGGAGATCGATATCCTCAATCCCTACCATGTCGGGTCGTTCCTGCTCTACTTCGCCGCCGGCAAGCTCGCCGATGGCCGAAGGAGCCGTTTCGCAGACACACTCCCGCGACGGGCCGCCTTCGCATGACGGCGCAAGGCAAGCCGGGCACACTGTACGGCATCCAGTATCTGCGCGCTCTTGCCGCGTTGGCCGTGGTCATCTTCCATGCGGCGGAGCGCACCGGACACGCCTTCGCCATCGGCGCGGCCGGCGTCGACATCTTCTTCGTTATCAGCGGTTTCATCATGTGGGTCATCGCGGAACGGCGTGCCATCGCACCCGGCCGTTTTCTCCTGGATCGTGTCCGCCGTATCGTGCCGGTCTACTGGCTGGCGACGAGTGTCATGGTGGCAGGCGCACTCGCCGGCCTCTTTCCCAACCTCGTGCTGACCGGCGAACACGTGACTGCCTCGCTGTTCTTCCTGCCGGTTCGTTCGCCGAGCAGCGGTGAACTCTGGCCCGTGCTCGTGCAGGGCTGGACGCTGAATTACGAAATGTTCTTCTATCTCGCCTTCGCCGCGTGCCTTGCGCTGCCGTCGCACCTTCGGTTGGCGGTCATTGCGGCGGTCTTTGGTCTGCTGGTGACGCTCGGCCTCCTTGTGAAAAGCGATGCCCCGCTCTTCCTCATGTATACGCGCCCGATCATCCTGGAATTCATCGCGGGCATGCTGATCGCCCGTTTATGGCTCAATGGCCATGTTCCAAGTCGCCCTTTGGCTCTCGCGCTCATCGGCCTTGGACTCGCCGGCTTCGCGACGATCGGCATCCTCCGGTTGCTCTTCGACGAATGGACATGCGGACCGCTCGCCTGCATGCTGGTCTATGGAACGGTCGCGCTTGAAAAACACGGCGGTATCGCAGGCCTCCCACTTCCCGTCATGCTCGGCGATGCATCCTACTCCATCTATCTCTGGCACACGTTTGCGATTTCCGTCGCAGCCAAGGCCGCCATCCTGCTTGGCCTTTCGCCCGCCATCGCCTTTGTCCTGTGCGTTTGCGCCGGCACCGCTCTGGGGATCGCGGGGTATCACCTCATCGAGCAGCCGCTGCTGCGTGGCAGCAGAAGAGGCTGGTTCGCCGGCCGGTTCAGGTCGGAACGCCAAGCCCGACCTTGATGCGGTCCATGGCCACGAACGTGCGGAAGCGCTTGACGTTGTTGTTGCCAAAGAACAGTCGGCGGGTGAGAGCCTCGTATTCGGCCATGGACGGCACGACGATGACAAGCACGAAATCGGCTTCGCCGGTGACGTAGTAGCACTGCTGAATCTGTGGCGCGGCGGCAAATTCCCGCTTCGCCTGTTCTATCTGTTCCGCAGTCTCGCTGATGACTTCCACTTCGACGAAGATGGTGATCGCCTGACCGACGGCCGCGGGATCCACAATTGCGACATTGGCACGGATCACGCCCTCTTCCGTCATGCGCTTGATACGCCGCTGGACTGCCGGTGCGGAGAGATTGACGGCCTCGCCGATCGTTCTTTGCGGCGTCGTGTTGTCCCGTTGCAGGATGTCGAGGATTTTGCGGTCGAAGGCATCGAGCTGGGGCATAAAAAGGGGCGACAAGGGCAGCTCCGCGAAACAAACTTGCAAAAACACCACCAAATATCAGCGCCGTTTTCGCCTGTTCTGCAATATGTTTCTGCGGGACAGCAAAGAGGGCCCCATGTTTCTTCTCAACACGCACCCCGATCATCGCAGCCCCCTGGACCTCATCGATGCCGATACGCTCGGCCTCGAAGCGTCCGAGGGCGTGGAGCGCCATCTCCGCTACCGCGACAACAATGCCGAGACGCCGCTCGTCTCCCTGCCGGGTCTCGCCGCGGCAACCGGCGTGGCCGCCATCCATGTGAAGGACGAGGGACAGCGGCTTGGACTCGGCAGTTTCAAGGCGCTGGGGGGCGCCTATGCCGTCATCCGGCTCGTGCTGGAAGAAGCGACGGCGCGGCTCGGGCAGGTTGTCGAAATGGAGAGGCTGCATTCTCCCGCCGTGCGGCAGATTGCACAAGGCATGACCTTCGCCTGCGCGACCGACGGCAACCACGGCCGGTCGGTCGCGCAGGGCGCCCAGCTCGTCGGTGCACGCTCCGCGATCTTCGTGCATGCCGGTGTCAGCGACGAGCGCGTGGCGGCGATTGCCCGCTTCGGCGCAGAGATGATCCGCGTCGATGGCAGCTATGACGACTCCGTCAAGGAGGCTACGCGTATTTCAGAAGAACGCGGCTGGACAATCGTCTCAGATACCTCCTGGCCAGGCTACGAACGTATTCCCGGTCTGGTGATGCAGGGCTACACGGCCCTCATTCGCGAGGCGCTGCGGCAAATCCCGGAACCGCCCAGCCATGTCTTCGTCCAGGCCGGCGTGGGTGGCATCGCAGCCGCGGTTGCCGGACATCTGGCGATCGCGTTCGGCGAACGGCGCCCGCTCTTCATCGTCGTCGATCCGGCGCGCGCAGCCTGCCTGTTCGAGACGGCGCGTGCGGGCCATCCTGTGGTGGTACCACATGGCGAGCCGACCATCATGGCGATGCTCGAATGCTACGAGCCGTCGCGCATCGCCTGGCGCATCCTCTCGCGCGCCGCCGACGCGTTCATGACCGTCGACGAGGAGGACGCGGTTTCGGTGATGCGCCGCCTCGCCGATCCGGCCGCGGGCGATCCGGCGATCGTGTCCGGCGAGAGCGGCGGCGTCGGCCTCGCCGGGTTCCTGAGGGCTGCCGCCAGTTCGGAAATGAAAGCCGCCCTTTCCATGGGCCCGCAATCGCGCATCCTCGTTATCAGCACCGAAGGGGCCACCGATGCCGGGCGCTATCGGGAACTGGTCGGCGTTTCGCCGACCGAAGTCCTGTCGCGAGGTGCCGCATGACGCTGTCTTCCATCGATGCGGCCCGGCTGCTTGGCCGCCTCCGTGAACTCGGCGATATCGGCCGCGATGCCGATGGCCGGCTGACGCGCCTTGCCGCATCGGATACAGAACGGGGCGGTCGCGACCGGTTCGTTTCCTGGCTTGAAGCAGCGGGGCTCGATGTGGCAGTCGATCGCATCGGCAACATCTTCGGCATCTGGGCCACGGAGGGCATCGCGGACCGTCCGCCGCTGATGCTCGGCTCGCATATCGATACGGTCATCAATGCGGGCATCTATGACGGGTGTTACGGCGTGCTTGCGGGGCTGGAGGTGATCGAGACGCTGAAAGCGTCAGGTTACATGCCCGGGCGGCCCATCGTCGTCGCCGCCTTCACCAACGAGGAGGGCGTGCGCTACGCGCCCGACATGCTGGGCTCGCTCATCTATTCGGGTGGACTGGATCTCGACGCAGCGCTGGCGACGATCGGAACCGATGGCTCAGTGCTCGGCGACGAGCTGCACCGTATCGGTTATGCGGGAGATCGCGAGCCGGGCTTCCTGAAACCGCATGCCTATCTCGAACTGCACATCGAACAGGGGCCGGTGCTGGAACGCGAGGGCGTCGCACTCGGGGCGGTGGAAAACCTGCAGGGCATCTCCTGGCAGAAGGTGACGATCGAAGGCGATGCCAACCATGCCGGCACGACGCCGATCTCCATGCGTCGCGATGCCGGCTACGCCGCTGCCCGCGTCGTTACCTTCCTGCGCGAGCGTGCCAAGGCGTCCAACACGCCGACGGTGGCGACGGTCGGCTGCATGGCCTTCGAGCCCAATGCCATCAACGTCATTCCCTCGCGGGCGACATTCACCGTCGATCTGCGCGATCCGGACGAGGCGCGGCTCCAGCAGGAGGAGGCGGCTCTTGCCGATTTTCTCGATACGCTTTCGTCCGAAGAGGACGTGACCATCTCGGTCGAACGGCTGGCTCGCTTCGAGCCCGTCATGTTCGATGCCGGCATCGTCGCGGAAATCGAGACGGCGGCCCGGGCGCGGGCGCTCTCCTGCCGGCGCATGACGTCGGGTGCGGGCCATGATGCGCAGATGATCGCGCGCATTGCGCCGGCGGCGATGATTTTCGTACCGAGCAAGGGCGGCATCAGCCACAACCCGAAGGAATTCACCGGCGACGACGAACTCGTGGTCGGTGCCAACGTCCTGCTGGATGTAACCCGCAAGCTGACGCAGGGGGAATAGCGATGGGTATCGAACAACTGGTTTCGGATATGCGCACGTGGCGCCGTCATCTTCATGCCCATCCGGAGTTCGGCTTCGAGGAGAAACTGACCGCGGCCTTCGTTGCGGCGAAGCTGCGGGAATTCGGACTCGACGCGGTTGTCGAAGGCGTCGGCGGAACAGGCGTCGTGGGCACCCTCAAGCGCGGCAGCGGCAATCGCTCGATTGCGCTGCGTGCCGATATGGATGCGCTCCGTATTCCCGAGCAGGGCGCTGTGCCTTACATCTCAAGGAATCCTGGTCTCATGCATGCCTGCGGTCACGACGGCCACACGGCGATGCTGCTCGGCGCCGCCCGGATGCTTACGGAAGAGGGCGGCTTCGACGGCACGGTGCGCTTCGTCTTCCAGCCCGCCGAGGAGTGGGGCAGGGGCGCGCTGGCGATGATCGAGGACGGCATCATGCAGCGTTTCCCTTTCGACGAGATCTACGGGATGCACAATATGCCGGGCCTTCCCGTCGGGCATTTCGAAACCCGTCCCGGCGCCATCATGTCTGCGGAGGACAATTTCGAGATCGTGCTGCGCGGTGTCGGCGGCCATGCAGCCCGGCCGCACGGCGGAAACGAGGTGCTGGTGGCCGCCTGCGCGCTCGTCACGAACCTCCAGACGATCGTCTCGCGCCGGCTGAACCCGACCGATATCAGCGTCGTCTCCGTGACGGAATTCCTGACCGACGGCACGCGCAACGCACTGCCGGGGCTGGCACGCATCCTCGGCGATGCCCGCAGCTTCCGCCCGGAAGTGAGTGCTGCGATCGAAAGGCAGATGCGCGTGATCGCCGAGGGGACGGCGCTTTCCTACAACATCTCGGCCGAGGTTTCCTATACGCGGGAATTCGTGCCCTTGCTGAACGATCCGGCACTCACCGACGAAGCCTTCGCCGCCGCCGCGGAGGTCTTCGAGCCTGAAAACATCGCGTTGCGCCGGGAGCCGATGACCGGTTCGGAGGATTTCGCTCGCTTCCTTGATTTCGTGCCCGGCTGCTTCGTCTTCCTCGGCAACGGCGCCCAATCCGCGCCGTTGCACAATCCGACCTATGACTTCAACGATGACGGACTGCTGTATGGCGCAAGCTTTCACGCGAGCATCGTGCGCAGACGCCTTCCGCTGACATGAGAATGGTGGTCCCGGCGGCTTTGGAGAAATCCTGTATCATCATGCACCGGAGAGAGGTGCCGTCCGAAACGGGGATGGCTACAGTTCCTCCAGCGCATCGCCGAAGCGCTCGATGCCTCTGAGGCGCGTGCGGCCTGCGGAGCCGGCGCGCTCGATGGCGCGTGTCGTGATGAGGTGGCAAACGGCCATGACCGAAACGTGGTTGAAGAGCGGGCCGGGCGCCAGCGTCTGACAGCGAAAGTGCCAGGTCGCAGTCGCGCGGTGGGGCACGCCCTCATCCGTGATGTAGAGAAGTTTGGCGCCGCTTTTTTCGATCGATGTCAGGATCGCGTCCATCTGTGCCACGCGGCGGCGCAGGCCGAAGACGATGGCGACATCCTTTTCCGTGACGCTAGCGAGATGTTCGCCGAGCGTCTGACCGGCGCCGGGGATGGCGACGATGTTCTCCACCACCTGGGTCATCTGCCACTGAAGATACTCGGCAAAGGCATGACTGCTTCGAAAACCGATCACCCAGGTCTTGCGCGCATCGAAGATGGCATCGGCAACGGCGTCGACCTGCGCGTCGGTAATCGTCGTGAAGGTGCCTTCGAGATTGCTGATACCCTGCGCGACATGGGCGGCGACGGATTGCGCCGCGGCGGTATCGCTGGAGACGGCGAGAAACAGGCGTGAACCGGTCTGCCGCTCGTCGCGCGCATGGCGGCGCGCCTCCTCGTAACTCTCATAGCCGAGCCTTCGAACGAACCGCGTCACCGTTGCGTTCGATACTTGCGCGAGCTTGGCGAGTTCGGAGGCGGAGTAGCTGGCAAGCTCGCCTGGAAAGTCGCAAACGAAATCGCCCAACCGCCGCTCGGCCGGATGCAGGCCGTCGAGCGCGTCGCGCACACGGTGTAGAAACGAACGATCGGTGGAACCCGTCTTGGTCACGCCTGCCTCCCATTGAAATCAAGGTTGTAACCGAGCCAACGCGCTTCGCAAGATGTGCCCGCCAAACTGCGATCAAAGTTTCTTGAAAATATGATTTCATGTATGTAGCATACGAAAATTGATTTTCACACTGAGGCCAAAGAGGAGGAGACTATGGCAGCAGAAGGAATGGTGCAGTCCGGCAAATCATCGCCGGCAATCCGCCAACTGGAGGGCGCGCTCACCCGCATCGGGGTTACGCGTGCGCATAAGCAGATCATCGCGCTGGTGCTGATCGGGTGCCTGTTCGATGCGTTCGAGCAGAATACGATCGGTGTGTCCGGCCCGCTCCTGAAGGAGCATTGGGGCCTGACAGGAACGGATATCGGCTTTTTGAACACCATCACCTTCGGCAGCGCTGCCATAGGCCGCCTGCTGTCGGGGATTCTCGGCGACCGCTACGGCCGCCGCGTCATGCTGACGTTCAATCTCCTGCTGTTTTCGCTCGGCTCGGCGGCCTGCGCAATTGCACCGGATTTCATGTTCCTGTGCATCGCCCGCGCCATTGTCGGCTTCGGCGTCGGCGGTGAAATCTCGACGGCCGTCACCATGCTGTCGGAATTCTGCTCGCCTAAATTCCGCGGAACGGCCGCCGGCCTCGTCAATGTGGGCGCGGGCGGTTTCGGCAACTTCCTGGCCCCTGTCTACGGCCTGATGATCTTTACCATTTTCCCCGGTGAAGATAGCTGGCGCTGGCTTTTCGCCTCGCTCGCGCTGCCGGCCCTGCTCGTCGTCTTCTATCGCCGCTTCGTGCCGGAAACACCGCGTTTCCTGGCCTCACAAGGGCGCATCGACGAGGCGAACCAGGTGCTTTCGGTGCTGGAATCCGGTTCGCTCCGGCCGAAGAACCTCGTGGTCCGCGAATACCTCTCAAAGGACAACGAACAGGACGCGCCGCGTGCCAAGGGCGCTTGGAAGGAACTTTTCCGCGCACCCTTCCTCGGGCGCATCGTGCCGGTATCCATCGCCATCCTGATGAGCTACGGCGCACAACTTTCCGTGCTCACCCTGATGCCGGTCATATTCATCTCGATGGGCTACACGCTGCAGGGCAGCCTACTTTACAGCATGATCATCCAGTCGGGCAGCGTTCTCGGCGCCATCGCGGCCTCCATGTTCGGCTATTATTTCCCCCGAAAGCGGGTGCTGACGGTCGGTGCGATCTGCGCATGCCTTGCCGCACTCTCCATCCTGCAGTTCGGCACGACTCTCTATCTCGTGCTGTTCTTCGGCGCGCTCTTCCAGTTCTTCGTGCTTCTTCTGAACACCTCGATCTGGATCTATGCGCCGGAACTGTTCCCGACCCGCATCCGTGCCTTCGGGGTGGCTTTCATCCTGGCGACGGGCTCGGCTGCGGGCTCCTTCGTGCCGACCATCTCGGGCGCACTGTTCGACACCTACGGCATGGGCGGCGTGTTCGGCCTGGCGGCTGCCATGTACGCCGTTTTCGCGGTCTGCATTCGCCTCGGGCCGGAAACCTACGGCATGTCGATGGAGGACATCACCCAGCGTGCGGACAATGCGGGCACGAGTGAAAACGTTGCGGCGATCGAACCTCTCAAGGCAGGAGCATAACCGGAATGACCCCGCACATACTGTTGATCAATCCCAACAGTTCGCTTGCCACCAGCGACATGATGCAGGCTATTGCGCTGAAGGCGGCGGGCGGCAGGCTCGATGTCCGCGCCGTGACGGCGGACCGCAGCCCGTCGATGATCACAACGCCCGAGCAGCTGGTGGCTTCCGCCGCCCAGGTGGTCGAGCTCGGCACGGCGCACGATCGCGATTGCGTGGGGATCATCGTCAGCGCTTTCGGCGATCCCGGCCTGGCCGAGCTTCGCCGCAAGGTGAACGTGCCGGTCGTGGGTATCTGTGAGGCCTCGATGATCGAGGCCTCGCAAGGGGGGCGCCGCTTTGCCGTCGCCACCTCGACACCGGATCTTGTCGACGCCATCGACCAGCGGGCGCGTGATCTCGGCCTCGATCATCTCTATACGGGCGTCCGGTGTACCGCCGGGGACCCGCTTGCCCTTGCCGCCGAGGCCGGACTTTTGGCCGAGGCGCTCGCCGGCGCGGTGCGGGAGTGCATCGAACGGGATGGCGCCGAGGCCGTGATCATCGGCGGAGGCCCGCTTGGCCAGGCGGCCGAACAGCTTCGTACGCGCTTCGGCCGGCCGGTGCTTGGCCCGATCCCCTGCGCCGTGGACCGGGTCTTCAGTCTGATCGATCGGGACGGAGTGATGCCACAGGCGATTTGAGGCGGGCTTGATGACAGGCTTTCTCATCGGCGGGCTCCGGCCCGCCGATCTGCGTTTTCACGAAAACGTGAATTCGTCTTGCAAACCGCGAATCTGAAAGGGTACTGATCGGAATCAGGCGGACAAGGGACGGTTCGTTCGAGCCCGAGCATTTCGGAAGGTGGGACGCATGGAAATTCTGACAGCGGCCGGTCTGACGGCGCTTCTGCAAGTCATCGCAATCGACCTGGTTCTCGCCGGCGACAATGCCGTCGTCATCGGCCTCGCCGCCGCCGGCCTTGAGCCGACGCAGCGTAAGAAGGCGATCCTCGTCGGGATCATCGCGGCGACCGTGCTGCGTATCCTCTTCGCAACCGTGGCGGTGCATCTGCTCGCCATCATCGGCCTGCTGCTCGCCGGCGGTCTGCTGCTGCTCTGGGTGTGCTGGAAGATGTGGCGCGAGCTGCGCGGCGGCCATGGCAGCGCGGAAGAGGCAAGCCTCGAAGACGCGCCGAAGAAGACCTTCTTCCAGGCCGCCACCCAGATCGTCGTCGCCGACGTCTCCATGTCGCTCGATAACGTGCTCGCCGTCGCCGGTGCCGCCCGCGAACATCCGAGCGTGCTGGTCATCGGCCTGGCGCTCTCCATCGCGCTGATGGGCATCGCGGCGAACTTCATCGCCAACCTGCTCAACAAGCACCGCTGGATTGCCTATGTCGGTCTCGCGATCATCCTCTATGTCTCGCTCGACATGATCTATCGCGGCGTGCTCGAGGTCATGCCCTACGTCGGCGCCGGCTGAACGCTCTCCGTTTCAGCCCAACCCGCATTTTCCGGCGCGCGATGAAGATCGCGCGCCTTTTTGCGTTCCGTCACTCGAAGAGATCCGGATTGGACGCCTCGATCTGCGGCAGATCGGTGAGGATGCCGTTCAGATGGCTGCGCATGGCGGCTTCGGCAGTGTCGGCGTTGCGCGTATCGATGGCGTCGATGATCGCCTCATGTTCGGCGATCAGCCGGCTCATGGAATCGGGGTGGCGGAGTTGGAGATTGCAGACCCGGTCCATATGCGCCTTGATGTCGGAGATGGCGTTCCAGGCAAGGCCGCAGCCAGCCCCCTCGGCAATGGCGATGTGAAACTGCTCGTCCTCGCGGCGGAAGGCGTTGTGGTCATCGACGTCGCGGGCGGCTTTCTGGCGGGCGAGGATCGTGTCGATCTTACGCCGCGTCCAGCTGTCAAAACTCTCGCTGGCGCGGCGGGCGACGGCGGTCTCGATCGCCTCGCGCACGAAACGCGCTTCCATCATCTGCCGTGCAGAGATGCGCACCACGACGGTGCCTCTATTGGGCCTGATATCGACGAGCTTCGATTTGCCGAGCGCGATCAGCGCCTCGCGCACCGGCTGGCGTGAGACGCCCATGCGGGTGGCGATTTCCTGTTCCGATAACCGCATGCCGGGGGCGAGCTCCAGGCGGATGATGGATTCACGCAGGTCCCGCTCCACCTGCGCTGCCGCGGTTTCGCCCGTGTCGATCTTCAGGGATTCAAGGTTCACGTCTTTTCCCGCCATCATGCGTTGACATCCATTTGGAGCCACCATACAGTACCATACAATTCATGTGCAACAGAAATCCGGTGGCCTGAAAACCGGATCAACAGGGAGGGGCTGGCGCACTATTGCCGGCCGGAAGACGATATTGCTGTCCAATTTCATTGCACCCGATTCCCGTGACCCGCGGCTGAATATTAAAGCCCGCTATCAGATGCTTGTCGATGGCAAGTCCGTCGATGCGGCATCCGGCCGGACGATCGATCGGGTCAGCCCCGGCCATGCCGGTGCGGTTGTCGGCACCTGGCCGGAAGCCTCGGCGGATGACGTACGCCTGGCGATTGCCGCCGCGCGTCGTGCCTTCGATACCGGCCCGTGGCCGCGCATGTCCGGTGCCGAGCGCTCGCGTCTGATGTTCAAGGTGGCGGACCTTATCCTTGTGCATCAGGAAGAGCTGGCGCTGGCCGAAAGCCTGGAGGTCGGCAAGCCGATCGCCCAGGCGCGGGGCGAAATCGGCTTCTGCGCCGACCTCTGGTCCTATGCCGCTGGCCAGGCGCGCGCGCTGGAGGGCCAGAGCCACAACAATATCGGTGACGACCGCCTTGGCCTCGTGCTGCGCGAACCGGTCGGCGTCGTCGGCATCATCACGCCGTGGAACTTCCCCTTCATTATCGCCTCCGAGCGCGTGCCGTGGGCGATCGGCGCCGGCTGCACGGTGGTGCTGAAGCCCTCGGAATTCACGTCGGGCACCTCGATCCGCATGGCGGAACTGGCGCGCGAGGCCGGCATTCCCGATGGCGTGTTCAACGTTGTCACCGGCTATGGCGATCCGGCTGGCCAGGTGCTGGCGGAAGATCCCGGTATCGACATGGTTGCCTTCACCGGTTCGGTGCGTGTCGGCACCAAGCTCGGCGAGATCGCGGCGCGCAGCGTCAAGCGCGTTGGGCTGGAGCTTGGCGGCAAGGGCCCGCAGATCGTCTTTGCCGACGCGGACCTCGAAGCTGCCGCCGACGGTATTGCCTATGGCGTCTACCACAATGCCGGCCAGTGCTGCATTTCCGGCAGCCGTTTGCTGGTCGAGGAAAGCATCCGCGATGCGCTGATGGAGCGCCTGCTCGATATCTCGCGCAAGGTCACCTTCGGCGATCCGCTAAACGAGCGCACAAAGATTGGCGCGATGATCTCCGAGGCGCATGCGGACAAGGTGCACTCCTATGTCGAGGCGGGCGTCGCCTCCGGCGCGAAGCTTCTGCTTGGTGGCGAAAGGGTCGGTAGGGAGACCGGTCTATACTACGCGCCGACGGTCTTTGCCGGCGTCACGCCCGATATGTCGATTGCCCGCGAGGAGATTTTCGGGCCGGTGCTTTCGACGCTGACCTTCAAGAGCGCGGACGAGGCGGTGGCGATGGCCAATGCCACGGAATTCGGCCTGTCGGCCTCCGTCTGGTCCACCAATCTCGAAAACGCGCTGCAGAGCATCCGCCGCATCCGCGCCGGCCGCTGCTGGATCAACAGCGTGATCGACGGCACGCCGGAACTTCCGATCGGTGGCTACAAGAAGAGCGGCCTTGGCCGTGAACTCGGCCGCTACGGCTTCGATGAGTATTCCCAGTTCAAGGGCGTGCACGTCACGTTCGGGCGCCCCGCGCCCTGGTTTGGGTAACAGGCTGCCCATAAGGGCGGTCATGAGGAGGAAACCTCGGCTGGCGAAATCTTTGGTCGGAGCCCGCCAGCCGAGACTTGGGTCTTTTGGACCCGCATTGCACATCCAAAGGGAGGATACGCAAATGAAAATGACCAGGTTAAAAGCCGCGGCAATGGCCGCGGGGCTTGCCACCATGATGGCATCTACGGCGCTTGCCGCAGACGTCAAGGCTACGATGATCATCTACCTCGATCCGAGTGTCCAGTTCTTTAATCCCGTGGTGAAGGGTGCGCAAGACGCCGCCGCCCAGTTCGGCGTCGATCTCGACGTGCAATATGCCAACAACGATCCGGTGCGCCAGAACGACCTGATCGAAAGCGCGACGGCGAGCGGCGTCGACGGCATCGCGGTCGCGATCTCGTCGTCGGATGCCTTCGACGAGAGCATCTGCGCCGCCACCAAGGCCGGCATCATCGTCATCGGCTTCAACAATGACGACCTCGACGGCGCCAAGGGCAATTGCCGCCAGGCCTATGTCGGCATGAACGAGTTCGCCTCTGGCGTTGAACTCGGCGAACGCATGATCAAGGAATTCGGACTGAAGTCCGGCGACGTCGTCTTCAACCCGCGCGAAATTCCGGAAGCGAGCTTCGCGGTTGCCCGTGGCGGCGGCATCGAGAAGGCGATGACGGATGCCGGCATCAAGGTGGAGACGGTGCGAGCCGGCCTCGACCCGGCCGAAGCGCAGAACATCATCGCGCAGTTCCTGATCGCCAATCCGAACGTCAAAGCGCTGTTCGGCACGGGTTCGGTCACCTCGACCGTCGGTGCAGGCGCCATCAAGGATGCCGGCGTCAATATCCCCTTCGGCGGCTTCGATCTTGCCGTCGAGATCGTCAATGCGGTGGAATCGGGGGCGATGTTCGCCACCATGGACCAGCAGCCCTACCTCCAGGGCTACTATCCGATCGCCCAGATCGCGCTTGCCAAGAAGTACGGCCTGACCCCGACGGATGTCGACACCGGACAGGGCGCGTTCCTCGACAAGTCGCGCATCAGCTCGGTCAAGCCGCTGATCGGCAGCTACCGCTAACCGGAATGCGCGGGAACCTGCCGGCATGCCCCGGCAGGTTCCTTCCCCCGAAAAAAGATCGAGTGCCAGACCGTGACACCTATCCTTGCCGACAGCGCCGCGCCCCGTTCGCGCACGCAAAGACAATCCATCCTCAAGCAGATCATGGGCATGCCCGCCGGAGCGATCTTCCTCGTCTTCATGGCTTTGCAGATCGTCTGCATCGCCGGCGCATTGCTCTATCCCAATGAGTTCCGCTATCTCTCGCCGCAGAACCTGACGATCCTGATGAAGGCCGTTCCGGTGCTCGGCTGCCTGGCGCTCGGCGCCGGCGTGCTGATGATCGCAGGCGAATTCGACCTTTCCATCGGCTCCGTCTACACCTTCACCGCCGTGCTGATGGCAAGCCTTGTCGGTGCAGGCGTCAGTGCCTTCGTCGCCGCCCCTCTGGGCATTCTGGCCGGCGTCCTGATCGGTCTGCTCAATGGCCAGATCACGATCCGCTTCGGCCTGCCGTCCTTCATCGTGACGCTCGGCGGCCTGTTGTTCTGGCGCGGCGCCGTGCTGCTCTACAATGGCGCCGTGCAGGTGCGTTTCGATCCCGAGCCGGTCTTCACCAGCCTGTTCTCCGGCACGTTTTTGGGCATCAACGCTGCCTTTATCTGGATCGTGCTCTTCGTCGTCGGCTTCCATTTCCTGCTGCACCGCCACCGCTTCGGCAACCACGTCTTCGCGACGGGCGGCAATCGTGGCGCGGCGGAGGCGATCGGCATCAACACCAATCGCGTCAAGCTCATCGCCTTCGCCATTGCCGGCGGCATGGCGGCGGTAGCAGGCATTCTTGCCACCGCCCGCGTCGGCAGCGTCCAGCCCGGCCAGGGTGCCGGCCTCGAGCTCCAGGCGATCGCCGCCTGCGTCATCGGCGGCCTGTCGCTGCGCGGCGGCCGTGGCTCGATCATCGGCATTTTCCTCGGCGTGCTGCTCATCCACACCATCACCGACGTGCTGCTGCTCCTGCGCGCGCCCGGATTCTATCTCGACATGTTCATCGCGACGCTGATCGTGCTGGCCGCCATCTTCAACCATCTCATCGAGCGGCGGGGTGTTGCGTGATGTCCAATCTTCTCGAACTGCACAACATTTCCAAAAGCTTTGGCGCCCTGACCGCGCTGCGCAATCTGAGCTTCCACATCGGTGAAGGCGAAGTGGTCGGTCTGCTCGGCGACAACGGCGCCGGCAAGTCGACGACGGTCAACCTGATCTCCGGCATCCACAAGCCGACGGACGGTTACCTCAGCGTCGATGGCCGGAAGACGCTTTTCACCTGCCGCTCGGATTCCGCCGATGCCGGCATCGAGACGATCTACCAGCACACCGCCCTGGTCGACAGTCTCTCGATCACCCGCAACATCTTCATGGGGCGCGAGCTGACGGATCGTTTCGGCTTCCTGCGGCAAGCGGAGATGCGCGAGATCGCCATGGAGGTGCTGCAGAACGCCGTGCATATCTCGGGCATCGACAGCCCGGATACGCTGGTCGGCAATCTCTCCGGTGGCCAGAAACAGGCCGTGGCCATTGCGCGTGCCGTCTATTTCAAGAAGCGCGTGCTGCTGCTCGACGAGCCGACCTCGGCGCTCTCCGTGCGCGAGACGGAGGCCCTGTTGAACCAGGTGCTGAAGCTGAAGGCGGAGAACGTCTCCAGCGTGCTGGTGACGCACAACATCTACCACGCCTACCAGGTCTGCGACCGCTTCGTGATCATGAGCCACGGCACCAAGGTCTTCGATGTCGCCAAGGCCGACACGACGATCAACCAGCTCACCGACTATGTCGTGCTCACCTGATCCCAATTTTGAAAGGCATATGCCGTGACACTTTCCGTATCCGTACGCCAGGTCGTTGGACCTGAAGACGCCGCAAGGCGCAACACGCAGGGCCTTCGCGACGGCTTCGTCATCGAGACGCTGTTCCAGCCGGGGGAGGTCAATCTCACCTACAGCCATCTCGACCGCATGATCGTCGGTGGCGTCGTGCCGACCGGCGGAAGGCTGGAGATCGACCGTGTCGCTGAAACCGGCACGGACCAGTTTCTGGAGCGCCGCGAGGCCGCCATCATCAATATCGGCGGTGCCGGGACGGTCAGCGTCGGCGGCAAGGACTATGCGCTCGGCTTTCAGGAGGGCGTTTATATCGGCATGGGCGAAGGCGCGATCGGCTTTGCCAGTAATGATTCCGCCGAGCCGGGGCTGTTCTATGTCCTGAGTGCACCTGCGCACCGAAAGTGCCCGACGGTGCACATCACTCGCGATATGGCAAAGAAGGTGCATCTGGGTTCGGCGGAGGAATCCAACCACCGCACCATCAACCAGTATGTGCATCCCGATGTCTGCGAGAGCTGCCAGCTTCTCGTCGGCCTCACCATGTTCGAACCCGGCTCTGTCTGGAACACCATGCCGGCGCATGTGCACGACCGGCGTATGGAGGTCTATCTCTATTTCGGCATGCAGGAGGCAACGCGGGTCTTCCATTTCATGGGTGAGCCAAGCGAGACGCGCCATGTCGTGCTGAAGAACCATGAAGCGGTCTTGTCGCCCGGGTGGTCGATCCATTCGGGTGCCGGCACGGGCCGCTATGCCTTCATCTGGGCCATGGCTGGTGACAATATGAGCTTCACCGACATGGACAAGGTGCCGATGGAATCCTTGCGATGACCGCCTTCGATCTTTCCGGCCGCTGGGCGATCGTCACCGGTGCCAATACCGGCATCGGCCAGGCCATCGCCGTGGGATTGGCGCAGTCGGGTGCCGATATCGTCGGCGTCGGCCGCTCCGCCATGACGGAGACCGAGGCGGAAGTCAAGGCGGCCGGTCAGCGGTTCGTGAGCGTGACAGCGGATCTCTCTCAATCGGGCAGTGCTGCCACCGTCCTATCCGAGGCCATGGCGGTCGGCGCGACGCCGGATATCCTCGTCAACAATGCCGGCATCATCCGCCGGGCGGATTCGCTCGATTTCACGGAAGAGGACTGGGATGCGGTGCTCGACACCAATCTCAAGTCCGTCTTCTTCCTCTGCCAGGCCTTTGCGAGGGCAGCGATTGCGGCGGGCCGACCGGCGAAGATCATCAACATTGCCTCGATGCTCTCCTTCCAGGGCGGCATCCGCGTGCCTTCCTATACGGCGGCGAAGAGCGGCCTTGCCGGCATCACCAAGCTTCTGGCAAACGAATGGGCGGCGCGCGGCATCAATGTGAATGCCATCGCACCCGGCTATGTCGAGACCAACAACACGACGGCGCTTCGGGCCGATGCCGAGCGCAATGCCGATATCCTGAAGCGCATTCCCGCCGGCCGTTGGGCACGGCCGGAAGATATGGCTGGCGCCGCGATCTTTCTTGCGAGCCCGGCATCCGACTACGTACATGGCACCATCCTGCCCGTCGACGGCGGCTGGCTTGCCCGATGAGAGGACCCATGCAGCCCTATACACTCCCTGAAGATACCGTCTGGACCGAAGTCGCCCCCGGAAACCGCCGCGCGGTGCTGAGCCACCGGCCGGAACTCATGCTCGTCGCCTTCCGGTTCGAGGAAGGTGCTATCGGCGCGCTGCATTCCCATCCGCACACGCAGGTGAGCTATGTGGCGGAAGGGGCTTTCGACGTCACGGTGGATGGTGTCACCACGCGGCTTGCCGCTGGCAGCAGCTTCATCGTCGCGCCTGACCTCGTGCACGGCGTGGTCGCGCTGATGCCCGGCCTGCTGATCGATACATTCACACCATGCCGTGAGGATTTTCTCTGATCATTCAGAAGTTGCCGCGATGGTCGAACCAAGGCGTCGGTCAGGCTGAATCTCGATGCTGATCTGGTCGCGGCCGCGCATCTTCGCGGCATAGAGCGCGAGATCGGCCCGGCGATAGACGGCGCCGGGATCGTCGCCGCGCGTGACCCAGGCGAGCCCGGCCGAGAAGGTGTAGCGGAAGCTTGCCTGCTCCGGCACCGGTCGGGAATGGCGCACCGCGACCAGCATGCGCTGGACGATCGCCTCGGCGTCCTCCATCGTGGTGTTCGGCAGGATGAGCAGGAATTCCTCGCCGCCGACACGGCCGAGAATATCCGTCTTGCGCACATGGCGCTGAAGCGTCACGCCGAAGTCCCTGAGCACGGCATCGCCAATACCATGGCCGAACCGGTCGTTGATATATTTGAAATTGTCGATGTCGAGTACGGCCAGGCAGCCGACATCCTGTTCGCCGCCGCCGGCCGAGCAGACGAGTTCGCCGAGCTTGCCCATGACGTAGCGGCGGCTGGGAAGCCCGGTCAGCTCGTCGGTCTGCGATGCCTTGATCGCGATGTCGCGATCCTGTCGCAGCGACCGCTCGTCCGGCCTGATGGAGCTGATGTCGCTTGCCACACACAGCATCCAGCCGTTGGGCTGCATCGTCTCGGCCATCCAGAGCCATCGGCCATCGTGAAGATCGGTCTCGAAGGCGCGAAAACCGCTTTTGCCGCGCCGCGCCTGTGTGGTGTGCAGCCAGGTCTCGAAGTTTGCAGTCTCGACGATAGTGCCGCGCCGGGCATGATAGTTGCGGCGCATCAGATCGGACCAGAGGGGCTCTTCGTCATCCTCAATGAACCATGCGGCGCGAAACGCCCGGTTGGCAAATCGCAGGCGATCCTCCGGATCGAAGACCGCAATGAGAGTGCCGGCGTGTTCCATCAGCTGCGCCAGTTGCAGCATCATTTGCATAGCGGCCAAGGGCGTCATGTCCTCAGGATGATTCTCGCCGGAAATCTAGAGCTGCCGGATAAACAAAGTCTTAGATGACATTCCCCCGACGCTGCCGTTTCGGGCGCGGATTGCGCCAGAACGGAACAGGCCGGCGGCCTTTGCCCCCTCAATAGTCGACCAGTTGCATGTCCGCCCCCGGATCGCCGAAGCGCGGCTGCACGCCGAGCAGCGGGGCGACGCGGCGGATGATCGCCTTGATCATCGGCGCCGCGGTGGAAGCGGCGGTGCGACCGCCGTTTTCGCCGGTCCGGGGCGCGTCGATGATCGACAGCACGACATAGCGCGGCTTGTCCATCGGGAAGGCCGCAACGAAGGCGTTGAAATTGATGTCACGCGCATAGCGGCCGTTGATCACTTTGTCGGCCGTGCCGGTCTTGCCGCCGACATGGAAACCCTCGACCTGCGCGTGGCGGCCGGATCCCTTGATGCCATTCCAGTCATAGAGCGTGCGCATGTCGGCGCTCGTCTTGTCCTTGATGACGCGCGTGGCGAGCGCCTGCGCCTCCTCCTTTGAGCGCGGCAGGAAGGTCGGCGGCACGAGATAGCCGCCGTTCATCAGGGCGGCAGCGGCGACTGCCGTCTGCAAGGGCGTCGTCGCCACGCCATGGCCGAAGGAGATCGTCACGGAATTGATCTTCTTCCAGGTGCGCGGCTGGGTGGGCGTCGCGACGCCGGGCATTTCCGTTTCCATTTTCGAGAGCAGGCCGAGCCGGGTCAGGAACTGCTGGTGGCCTTCGATGCCGACCATATCGGCCACGGCGGCAGTGCCGATATTGGAGGAATACTGAAACACTTCGGGGATGGAGAGCGGGCGGTTCTTGCCCTTGAAGTCGCGGATGGTGAAGCCGCCCATGCGGATGGGCCGAGAGGCATCGACGACCGAATTGAGATTGATCTTGCCCTCGTCCAGACCCATCGCGAGTGTGAAGCTCTTGAAGGTCGACCCCATCTCGAAGGTCGCGTTGCTGATCCGGTTGAACCAGCCCTTCTCGTATTCCTTGTCGATGCTGCCATCGGCGAGCCGTCGTGAGGGCTCGTTCGGATCGTAGTCAGGAACCGAGGCCATGGCGAGCACTTCGCCGGTCTCGACATCGATGATGACGGCGCCCGCCGCTTCCGCCTTGTAATCGACCATCGCCTTCGCGGCGACCTCGCGCACGATGTTCTGGACGCGCAGATCGATGGAGAGCTTCACCGGCTCGAGCCGCGTATCGTTGGTGAGGCCCGCCGCGCGAAGGTCCGCCAAGCCCTGGCTGTCGAGATAGCGCTCCATGCCGGCGAGGCCCTGGTTGTCGACATTGACATGGCCGACGACGTGGGATGCGGTGGCGCCGCCCGGATAGATGCGCCGCTTTTCCGGCCGGAAGCCGATGCCGGGCAGGCCGAGCGCCAGGATGTCGGCCTGCTGCTTGGGCGTCAGCTGCCGCCGCAGCCATTGGAAGGCGCTCTGCGAGCGCAGCTTCCTGTGCGTCTCGCTCCAGTCGAGGTTTGGCACGACCATGGCAAGCTTTTCCACCACCTCGTCGGCATCGATGATCCGTCGGGGCTCCGCATAGAGCGAGACCATGTTGAGATCGGTCGCGAGCAGCAGGCCGTTGCGGTCGATGATATTGGGGCGCGAGGCGACGGCATGGCCTGCGCCGATCGAGGCGGACTGAATGGGCTCCGAAATGCCATATTGGATGAGCCGCGCGCCGAGAATGCCATAGGCGACCGTGAACAGGCCGATCATGATGGCGAGACGCTGGCGCGCCTGCTTGCGGCGGCGGGCATTGGTGCCGAGAAGATGCGTGCCCTGTTGCGGTGCGACGACGAAATGCGCGCGGCTTTTCAGCCGCATGATGAAAGCGATCATTTCCCACCTGCACGAGAACGCAAACCCGCCGAACGGCGTGTCACGTCATCCGGCAGAAGCAAGCCTGCGGGCAAGAATGGCGGAAAACCAAGGAAAATGTCCGTGAACGGCGGCAGATCATTAAACTTACATTAATATACATTTAAAGTTGCCGAATGCTTGTTAACGCCTGATTTGCGATTTTCGGCCTGCACCTGAATACAGGGGGAGGTGACCCGCGAGGCGTGATCGCTATAGTCGGTGCATGATTCTCCGCATCGATCTCTAGGCTCATGGAAACGTCGCTCTACCTGCCGGTCAAAGGCTTCCTCGAAACGGCGGGCTATATCGTCAAGGGCGAGATCGGCGGCTGCGATCTGGTCGGCCTAAGCGCCGACGATCCACCCGTCGTGGTGATCTGCGAACTCAAGCTTAGCTTCAATCTCGAACTCATCCTGCAGGCCGTCGACCGCGCTGCCGTTTCCGACGAGGTCTGGATCGCCGCGAAGGTTTCGGCCAAAGGACGGGGCCGGGAAGCCGACAAGCGTTATCGCGATCTCTGCCGCCGGCTCGGTATCGGCATGCTCGGCATTTCCGATGCGGGTGATGTCAGCGTCATCGTCGGCTCGGTGACCCCCATGCCGCGGACCAATCCGAAACGCCGGTCGCGGCTGATGCGCGAGCACCAGAAGCGGCGCGGCGATCCGGCGCTGGGGGGCAGCACGCGCACGCCGCTGATGACCGCCTATCGCCAGCAGGCGCTTGGTTGCGCGGTGGCGCTGGTCGACGGACCCTTGCGGGTCCGCGATATCCGCGCCGTCGTTCCCGAGGCGGGCAAGATCCTGCAATCGAATGTCTACGGCTGGTTCGAGCGGCTCGACCGGGGCATTTATGGTCTGACGGATGCCGGCCGCGAAGCTTTGGCGAGGTGGCCGCAACCGTCGCCTGAGGTACGTGGCTAGCCGGTCGCGTATTTTAAATAGACGCCCGATTTTCGACGGACTGCCATCTGACGCAATGCTATCAGGATGTCATGCTGTTCACCCTTCCAGACCACGACACCCTCTATCAGGCGCTTGTCGCCCGCGATGAGCGCTATGACGGCCAGGCCTATGTCTGCGTCGCCTCCACCGGCATTTTCTGCCGCCTGACCTGCCCGGCGCGCAAGCCGCTTCCGGGCAACTGCACTTTTCGCGCGACGATCGGCGAATGCATCGAAGCGGGGTTTCGCGCCTGCAAACGCTGCCATCCGCTGCAGGCTGCCGCAAGCGCCGATCCAGCGATCGGCGCCTTGCTGGCCGCACTCGACGAGCGGCCGGACATTCGCTGGTCGGAAGAGCATGTCGAGCGGATGGGCTATGATCTCTCGACGATCAGGCGCAGTTTCAAACGGCAGTTCGGCATGACCTTCCTGGAAATGGCCCGGCAACGCCGCCTTCGCGAGGGCTTCGAGGCCTTGTCGGATGGAAGCAGCGTCATCGCCGCCCAGCAGGAGGCGCGCTTCGACAGCGCCAGTGCGTTTCGCACCGCCTTCGCAAAAATTCTCGGCTGTGCGCCTGCCGCGCTCAAGCAGGACGGTCTGTTACGAGCAAGCTGGATCGCCACGCCTCTCGGAGACATGGTTGCCGTCGCCAGCGACACCCATCTGCATCTCTTGGAATTCATCGGTCGCAAAGCCTTGCCGGCAGAATTGCGCAAGCTGCGCGCCGCCACCAAGGACGGCATTGGTATTGGCCGGACGCGGGTGACGGAGCAGGCCAGTGCGGAACTGGTCGCTTTTTTCGCTGGCCGCTCGGCAACTTTCGAAACGCCGCTGCATCAGGCGGGCAGTCCGTTCAGCCAGGAGGTCTGGGCGGAGCTCCGCCGTATTCCCGCCGGCACGACCCGCAGCTATGCAGAACTCGCCCGGCAGATCGGCCGACCCGCCGCCACGCGCGCCGTGGCCCGGGCGAACGGCGCCAACCAGATCGCGTTGATGGTGCCGTGCCATCGCGTGCTCGGCGCGGATGGTGCGCTCACCGGCTACGGCGGTGGCCTGTGGCGCAAACAACGCCTGCTCGAGATCGAGCGCGAATACCGTTCCGCTTGAGAGCGCCAGCTACTCGACGATGGCGGCGATCTCGTTTTCGGCGCGGCCACGCAGCGGCTTTTCCGGCATCAGATGGAAGAATACGAGCGATAGGGCAGTCGCAGCAGCGCACGCGATGAAGATATAGGTGAAAGGCAAGGCCTCCGCGACGGTATTGCCGACGACCTGAATATGTTCACCTCCGAGCGGCAAGCCATTGCTCAGCGCGATGGCGCCCAGCATGGCGACGCCCAGCGCGCCGCCAAGCGAGCGCAGGAAGGTGAGCACGCCGGTCGCGACCCCGAGATGGGCCTGATCAACCGCGTTCTGCACGGAGATGGTGGCGACCGGAAACGTCATGCCGGAGCCGAAACCGACGCCGAAGGTGAGAAGCTCCAGCGTGAAGAGCGTCGTGTGTCCGGACAGGAACGCCAGCGCGGCAAGGCAGACAACGCTGAATGCACCGCCCCCGATCGCGAGCCGCTTATAGTGTGTGAAACGCGGGATCGTGCGCCCGCTGGTCGTCGCGCCTGCGACGGTGCCGAGGAGCAGGCCGAGCATCACGATGCCAGAACTACTGGCGGAAAGTCCGTGGAAGGATTGTCCATAGACGGGAATATACACCGCAAGCCCAACATTGGCGGTCTGCCCGAGGAACATGGCCAATGTGCCGTATCGCACGATCGGGTTGGCGAGTACATCCAGCGAGATCAACGGCTCGGCGGCGCGACGGAGCCGGAGGGCAAACAGCGCCCAGAAAGCCACGGAGCAGCCAAGCAATGCGACGATCTCGGGCGACAGCCACGCATAACGGCTGCCGCCCCAGTTGAGAGCAAGCAGAAGAAGGGCTGTGGCGGTGACAAGCAGTGCGGCGCCCGCGCCGTCGATGCTGTGCGCGCGGCCGACGACGGGCAACTTCTTCAAGGGATTGTTGATGATGACAAGCGCCGCGATGCCGAGCGGAATATTGACCCAGAAGATCACGGACCAGTGGAGATGTTCGGCGAAGGTGCCGCCCATCAGCGGTCCCGCGATGCAGGCCACGGCCCATGTGCCGGAAATCCAGGCAGCGTAGCGTGCGCGTTCGCGCGGCGGCACAAGGTCGCCGATCACGATCTGGGCAAGCGCAAACAGCCCACCGCCACCCAAGCCCTGTACCGCACGACCGAGGATAAGCACGAGCATGTTGGGCGCCAGCGCGCTGATCAATGATCCGGCGAGGAAGATGATGATGGCACCGAAAATTGTCGGACGTCGCCCGTAGACGTCCGAAATCTTGCCGTAGAGCGGCGCCATCGCGGTCGCGGTGAGGAGGTAGCCCGTCACGATCCATGGCAGATAGTCGGCATGCCCAAGCGCCCTGCCGATCGTTGGCATGGCGGGTGCGACGATTGTCTGGTCGAGCGCAGCAAGAAGCATCGACAGCAGAACACCCGCGATAATGACGTTCTTTTCCGGCTCCGACAGGGTGATCGCCGTCGCCTGGCTTTCGTTCACACGGGTCGTCTCATTCATTCTGGCAGTCCGATCACAGTCCCTGGCCGTTTCGGCCAATGCATACTCAAGATGGGCAGGTACAGAGATAGTCAACCCTCGCGGCGCCCAACGACGGGCAAAAGGCCAGAATTCGCCTCAACGGCCTATCGGCTATGAAACCGCGCGGTTCCTAGCCGCGATTTCCCCGCGTCGTTCCCAGAAGACCAGCACCATGCTGGAGGCGACGATAAGGAGCGCGCCGACGAACACGTTAAGTGCCGGGATTTCCGCCCAGATGGTGTAGCCGTAGACGAAGGCCCAGATGAGGCCGGTATATTCGACGGGCGCCAGAGCCGAAGCCGGCGCATAGCGAAAACCTTCGTAAAGCAGGAACTGGCCGAGGGTCGCGACGAGACCGAGGGAAAGCATCAGGATCCAGCCTTCCGCGTCGGGTGTCTTCCAGATCCAGGGGAAGGAAGCGGCGCAGGCAAGCCCGAAAAGCAGACTGGTCGCAAACATCTGCGTCAGCGTGCTCTCGCTGCGGCTGACGAGCCTGATGAGGATCGTGCTCCATGCCCAGCAGAAGCCGGCCACAAGACACATGGCGGCGGGAATGAGATTCGGCGAATGCGACGGGTTCGCCGCGATCACCACGCCCACGAAACCGCCGACGCAGGCAATCCAGCGACCGGCGCCGACGGCCTCCTTGAGGACGAGGATCGACAGGAAGACGGTGATGATCGGGGCGGAGAAATAGAGCGTGGTGAGTTCCGCAAGACCGAGATAGCGAGCCGCATTGTAATAGAGAAGCCAGGCGATGAGCATCAACGCCGCGCGCAGCACGACGGTGCCACGATACGGGCTCTTGAGGATGGAGGGGTGCCGGTAGAACCGAAGCAGGATGCCGGAGACCAGCACGATCACGAGGCTTCGCATGAACAGGATCTGCGGAACCTCGTAGGTGGCGACCATCCATTTCACCAGGGCATCCTGCAGGGCAAAACAGGCATAGCCGGCGGAGGCGAGCGCGATGCCCGCCAGCGGTTTGGTATCGATCAATCCGGAACTCATGATGGCCTCGAGATGCGGTGAGTGTCGTCCGCCAGGCGGACTAAAGGGCGGGACCCAGCCGTATGGCGCTTCCATCGCTGAAACGGGAGAGGCGAAAACGGTGCAGGTTGTGGCCGGGGTCGTTGCCCTGGATCAGGTCGGCGACGATGCGGCCGATGCCGGGTCCAATGCCGAAGCCGTGGCCGCTCATGCCGGTGGCCACGAACAGGCCGGGAATCGACTGCGCACGATCGACTATCGGAACGACATCGGGCATGGCATCGATCATTCCGGCCCAGCTTGCCTTGATGGGGATGGCTTCGAACTGCGGAAAGAGCTGCTTGAAACCGCGTTCTATCGATTGCAGGCCGGATCGTTCGGGGGCGGGATCGAGGACGCGCATTTTCTCGAAGGGACTGATCGAATCCGGCGCCCAGTCACGCGGCGTCGACCAGCTGTCGGGATAGGATGCCGGAGCGGTCGGAAGATAGCGCACGCCGAACGGATTGGCGATCAATGCCGGGAGATATTTCGTGGCGTGCCGGAACGCATCCGGCCCGACATAAAGCAGACTGCTCCCGCCGGGAGCAAGCGTGTACCCGCCGTCCTGTCTGCGACGGAAGGCGACATGCGCGTCGGCTGCGGCACCCGCGTGGACTTCCGGCAACGGTCCGGTGGCTGCCACCGTCGCCCTCACGCTCAATTGCGGAATGGAAACACCATGTTTTCGCAGGAAGAGCGAAGACCAGGCTCCGCCCGCTACCAACACCGTGGAGGTCGCGATACGGCCCTTCTCGGTCCACACACCGGTAATCCGGCCGGCCGATACGTCCAGCGCACGGGCGGCGCAGTTTTCCACGATCGTCACGTCGGTTCGGGCAGCGAGGCGGGCAAGGGCAGGCACAGCAATCCACGGCTCCGCGCGCATGTCGGAAGGCGTGGTCATCGCCCCGGCATAACGCTGCGCTATGCTCTTGAAAAGCCCCGCCGTTTCGTCCGAGGCAAGCAGGCGGGTGTCGAGCGCGTGCTCGGCGGCGATTTTCATGAACGCGTCGAACGCCGCCATGTCCTTTTCCGACCGGGCAAGGTATGTCACGCCCGTCTGTGTAAGGCCGATATCCTCTCCGCATTCCTCTGCCAGCTGCCGCCACAGGCGGCACGCCTCGATCACGATCGGCAATTCGTCCGCATCGCGCCCCTGCTTGCGAATCCAGCCCCAGTTCCTGGACGATTGTTCCGCCGCGACCCGACCTTTTTCCACCAGCGTCACGGAGATATTCCGCTTCGCCAGAAACAGGGCCGTGGTGACGCCGATGACGCCACCGCCGATTATCACCACGTCGGATGTCTGCGGCATCGGGCCGGGATGGCGAATGGGATCGCTTTCTGAAAACGGAAAGGTGAGCACGAGCGGGTTCTGTGAAGGCGGGAAGGATTGAAACTTCTCTGCTGGAGGTATCAGAGAAAGCAAAACCAAACCACCGGATTCCGCAAAAACGTTCACAATCCTCGTTTCGGCGCTTGCCGCGGGGTCGCGTTTATCCGCCCCCCGTCGTCAGCCCGGTTCCGCGGTCCGGCGGACCAGTTTTCCTTCTTCCGCCTTGTAGAAATACTGGCTGGCAACGAGCCAGCCTTTCAGCGGCCTGAGAGGCGGGATGCAGGTCAGGAGCATAAAGGGCCCAGTGACCAGAAACTGCGTCAACAGTGATGCGCTGAAGGTAACCTCTAACCAGACGGCGAGCAGCACGCTCGGCACGCAGGCGAAGCAGATGACGAAGAAAGCCGGACCATCGGCCGGGTCAGCGAAGGCGTAGTCGAGCCCGCAGGCTTCGCATTTCGGAGCCAGGGTCAAAAAGCCCTTGAAGAGATGGCCTTGGCCGCAGCGCGGGCAGCGGCCACGGATGCCTGTCTGCATGGGCGGCAGCGCTGGATAATCCTTGTCCATGAATTGCACCCTTCCTGATGCTTTCAATGCATTCATTCAATGCCGCAATATAAATGCAATCATGCATTCAATATGTCCAGCAGACATACTGCCGCAGGCGCGTGCACCGCGAGCACTCGTTTGGAAAGGTGACTGCCGGATCAGAAGAAGGTGCCGGCCATTTCGGGCGGACCTTCCAGCGCATGCGCCATGAATTCGAGCGCCGTCTGGAGTTGGGAGCGCGACATCGGACCGCCAAGGCCGACGCGCACCGCCTCGGGCGGCGCGGCATCGACGGCGAAGGCGTCGCTGGTGACCGTGCCGAGGCTGGTGGCGCGCATATGCGCGCTGAAGGTGGAGCGCGTCCAGCCATGCGGCAGCGGCAGCCAGATGTTGAAGCTGAGCATGTCGGCCCGATAGCTGCCAGGGGGGAGCAGGCCGGCAACGAGCGCCTGACGTGCCACGGCTTCCCGACGCAGGAAATCGAGAATCGCATCCGCTGTGCCGTCGTCGATCCAGCGGGTGGCCAGCGCTGTCGTCAGCGGCGAGGCCATGACATTTGTGGACCGCATCGCGCTGGCGAAGGACCAGAGCGCGCGGCCGTCTTCTGGAGCGACGACATAGGCAAGGCGCAGGCCCGCACCGATGCATTTCGACAGCCCGCCGATATGCCACGTGAGATCGGGGGCCAGCGCGGCGAGTGGCGCGGGCCCGTCCGAAGGGAGGAAGCCGTAGGCGTCGTCCTCGACGATGGGCACGCGGTATTGCTGCGCCACGGCGGCAATTTGCGCCCGGCGGCCAGCCGACATGGTCAGGGTCAACGGATTCTGCAATGTCGGGTTGAGATAGAGCGCTTTTGGCTTTTCGCGTTCGCAGGCCGCGGCGAAGGCCTCGGGCAGGATGCCGTCGTCATCCATCATGAGGCCAGTGAGCCGCAAACGAAGCTGGGCGGCGATGGAGCGCATGCCGGGATAGGTGATGTTTTCGGAAAGCACCGTTTCCCCCGGCTTTGCCAGTGTACCGAGAATGGCGAGCAGCGCCGGATGAGCGCCCGGTGTGATGAAGATGCGCTCCTGGGAGGACACAAGGCCACGCCGCTTGAGCCACAGCGCGGCGGCCTCCTTGTCCATCGGCGCGCCCCCGAATGTCTGGTAGCGAAGAAGCGGAACGATGTCCGCCGAAAGCGCTGAAACCCCCTCGCGCATCCGCGCGATGAGATCGGGATCATCCGGCTCCGGGGGCATGTTCATGGAGGGATCGACGATGGCGGCACGGCGCGCGTCCGGCTGACCATCCATTGCCACTGCTGCGCGACTGACAGTCCCCGCCACGAAGGTACCCCTGCCGACATGCGCCTGCACGAGCCCCCGCTTCTGGGCTTCGACATAGCCCCGGGCAACGGTGGTAACATCAATTTCAAGGCGCTTGGCGAGATCGCGATGCGTCGGCAGCTTGTCGCCGGCAGAAAGCTGGCCACTCCGCAAATCCAGCTCGATCATGTCGGCGATGGCCATGTAGAGCGGGTTGTCGCTTCTGCCGAGATCAGGATCCCAGTTCTTCATGCCTACAGATTCCACACTGCGCGAATATTGACTGTATATTGCATGCATCCATGTTTGTCATCCACGCGCGAGGGCCAAAGCGTCGCGGGCGGGCGAATGGTTGCGGAAGCGATTGACAAGGGACCTAGGCCTGCTGGCCCAAACTCAGTAACCGCCCGGCTCAGCTTCTGAGAGCCTGTGCCGGGCTGAGGCGAAGAGTGGAGAGCGCCGGAACAGTCGATACCAGCACGGCGAGCACGACGAACCATAGTGCAAGCGAGAGGTCTTGCCATGCAAACTCCACCGGCATGCGGATGGCGGTCGTGGCTGTGAGCGTGGCGGAGATGAACTGGGCGGCGGCGTAGCCGATGCAGACACCGAGAGCAAAGCCCAGAAGAAACAAAAGGAAGAGTTCCCCCCAGACGATAGCGACGACCGCACGGCGCGGCGCGCCGAACGCTCTGAGCGCCCCAATCTGCCGCCGCCGGGCGCCGACATGCATGACGGTGACGAGCAAAACGGCGGCGATGACGATGATCTGCGTGCCGATGGCGATGGCAAGCAGCAGGCTGCGTGCATCGCCGAGCGTCGCGTAGAGACGGGTCAGCACTTCGGCCGGGAAAACGGCGAGTGTCGTCTCGCCTCGATACTCCTGACGCAGGCGATAGGCATCCGCGATGGTTTTCGGCTTGACAAGCACGGCCGGGATGCCGGGCGTTTCAGCGTCGAAATGCTCATCTACCCCAGCCCCGGCGTCGATATGCGGCGCATGATCATGATCATGATCATGATCATGGCCATGCTCGTTCGCCGCCACCGTCTCGGCTACTTCACCGGCATGATCGTGGTGTTCGTGCGCGGTCATGCCGTGCAGTTGCCACACAGCACGGATCGGCACCAGGATAGCACGATCCCAGGCGGTGCCCGTCGGCGCCATGCGGCCTGTCACCCTGTAGACGATCTCGGTGTGGGTGTGGCCACCCTCGTCGGCCGCGCCGTGCATCGGCTTGATTTCGGCACCGATCCTTCGGGCGACCTCGGAACCGATGACGGCATCGCCGAGATGCATGAAACCCGTGCCTTCGGCAAGGGTCGGGGAGAGGGCAGCGATCAGTCTGGTGGTCGTGCCGACGACAGGATGGCCATCCGCGGAATCGCCAAAGCCAACCGGAGCGGCGAACTCGACGCGCGGGTCCTCGGAAAGTTTCGCCAGGATGGCCCCGGACATCAGCGGAAGCGGCGAGGGCTGCAGAAAGACGGCGGACAGGGCCAGTTGCGTCTCGCTGCCGGCTGCACCGACCAGAAGATCGAACTTTTCCGCAGCGCGGGCGCTGCCGAGACGAACGGCGCGTTCCTGTAGCGTGACCGTGACGCTCAGCGCGACGGAAAGCGCGATCAGCACGATGACCGCGAGCGCACCCGCCTTGAAGCGGTTGAGATCGGCAAGGATGAAACGGATCATGCCGCCCACGCCTCCGCACTGTGTTCCACGATGCGGCCGCCCTCCAGGGTGATGTGCCGGTCGAGCCGCTCCCGGAAAACGGGGTCGTGGGTGACAACCACGAGTGTCGCGCCGTCTTGCCGGGCGAGGCGAACAATCAGCTCGGCGACCTCGTCCCCCGTGCGTCGGTCGAGGCTGGCTGTCGGCTCGTCCGCAACGATCACGCCAGGGTTGGACAGCAGCGCCCGGGCCACCGCGACGCGCTGCATCTCGCCCCGCGACAGCGTCTCGATAGCCTGGCTTGCTCGGGCAATCCCTGTCGTCTCAAGAAGACCGAGTGCACGTTCGCGGTCAATCTGAGTGAGGCGGCGGGCGAGGCGCACCGGCAACACCACATTCTCGAAGGCCGAGAGGCCGGGAAAGAGATGAAAATCCTGCATCACCAAGCCGATATGGGCGGCGCGAAAGGCATCGCGCTTGCCGGCGGAAAGGCGGGCGATATCCGTTCCGCCCCAGGAAACGGAGCCGGCGGTCGTCGTTTCGAGCCCGGTGACGGCATTGACGAGCGTGCTCTTGCCGGAGCCGGAGGCGCCGGTGATGGCAAGCTGCGCGCCTGCAGGCACATGCAGCCTGGGAATGGAGAGAACGGGGGTATCGATGCCCGGAAAGCGCATCTCCAGGCCGGAAATATCGAGCGCCAGCATGATCAAACCGTGTCGAAGGAAGCTTCGCGCAGGCGAAGCTGGCTGCGAAAGCCGGTATCCGGATCGGTCCAGGGACCATATTCCAGCGTGCCATGTGCCACGATGGGAGCATTGTACTGCACGAAGGTCTGTTTCTCGGCGAGGTAGACGACGACGATGTTGTCCGGCCAGTCCGCATCCGACGAGCAGAACGGGCAGAGCGACATCGGGATTTCCGTCAGCACGAAAAAATTCGCTTCCGCCTTCAGCGGCGGTGCCATGAAGCCTTTTATCGTAACGCCCTGACCGTTCAGTTGCTTCACCTTGTCGGAAAACTCGAGGCCGAGCACGCCGAAGCTCTTGTAGAGTTCGCCGAAGCCCAGCTTTTCGTCGGCTCGCGCGGGACGCGCAAGCGAAAGAGCGGGCATGGCTGCAAACCCCATAAGCATCCGCCGCCGGGTGAGAAACGTGCGGGGTGCATTCGTCATGGCCATGCGTCCT
The DNA here is from genome assembly GCF_022899935.1 of Shinella curvata. GTDB lineage: Bacteria > Pseudomonadota > Alphaproteobacteria > Rhizobiales > Rhizobiaceae > Shinella > Shinella curvata. Next base: position 166,262 of record NZ_JALJCJ010000004.1, on the reverse strand, counting down.
TCTTCCTTCATGATGCCGTGGACAGGCGGCAAAGGCCGCCTGTCCAACAAGGCAAAAGCCTTTTAGTCCTTGGCGGTGCCGAGCGCGAAGGCATCGGCGAGGACACGGTAGACGTCGCTCTGTTCCATGTAGCCTCGGAAACCTTCCGAGCCGGGACCAGCCGCCTGCAGGACGATATCGTCGACGGCGTGTACACCGCTATCCTCGTCCTTCGGAATATTGCCCTGCACGAAAACCGCACCGGGAACGTCCTTGTAGGCTTCGTTGGCAACGTATTCCTTCGCCTCGTTCTGCACGGCCGGAACGAACGGACCGTCGAGCTTAGGGCGGAAGGTCTCGTAGTGGTCCGGGCCATTATTGGCGGCCATGAACAGGCGGCGGGAGACGTCGACGCGATCCGGATAGCCGTTGCCGTCCTTGTCTTCGTAGTTCGGGAAGCCGGCATTGTCATAGGTGCCGACCTTCTCGCGCATGTCGGTGCCGGGCTTTTCATCATCGACCGTGCCGATGATGGCGACGCCGTGCGTATGGTCGCCCGTGACGACGATCAGCGTGTCGGGGTTCTTGTCGGCGAATTCGCGCGCGACAGCGACCGCCTTGTCGAACTCGATGGTTTCGACCAAGGCGCGGTCCCAATCGAGCGGATGGCTCATCTTGTCGACCGAGGCGGCCTCGACCATCAGGAAGAAACCTTCCGGATTCTTGGAGAGCTTGTCGAGCGCGGCCTGCGTCATGTCGACAAGGCCCGGCTGGTTCGGGAACTTTTCGACCGTGCCTTTCTTGAGGAATTCACGGTCGAGCGTCACATCCATGTTGCCGGTGTGGAAGAGGCCAAGCAGCTTTTCCTGGTTCGAGCCGGCAGCGGCGGCCAGTTCCGTCTTGTCGGTCGCGAGCGCATAACCGGCATTCTTGAACTCGGCGATGTAATCCTTGTCGTCCTTGCGCTTCGAGCCGGGAACGTCCTTGCCGAGGAAATAGGCCGAGCCCCCGCCGAACAGCACGTCCGGCTTGACGTCGAACATCATGCCGACGATCTCGGCCTTGTCGGCGCGCTTGCGCGTATGGGAGACGAGCGCGGCCGGGGTCGCATCCTCGACTTCGGCGGTCGTCACGATGCCGACGGACTTTTTCGTGGACCGGCGCAGTGCTTCGGCGATGGTCTCGACCTTCGGGTCGTCAAGGCTGTCGGGCGTGCGGTCCGCATAGACGCCGAGCGCATTGACGCGCGATTTGTGGCCGGTCATGTAGGCCGAAGCGGTGTTGGCGCTGTCGGTCGCGATCGAATGCGTCGAGGACGTACCGATGAAGGCGACCGGCGGGATGTCGTCCATGGCGAGGCGACCGTTCGCCTTGCCTTCGGTCATGCCCTTGGACATGATGCGTGCGCCGGTGCGGTGCGCGACCGAGAGACCGTCGGCGATCATGAAGATGATGTTCTTGGCCTTCGGTTCCGCGACGGTCTCGTAGACGTCCCAGGCGACCGACTTGGCTTCGTCGCCTGCGGAGACCTCGACCTTGTAGGCGCCGGCGGTGCCGATCGTCAGGCCGCGCAGAATGAGCGCCGAACCCAGCACCTTGTCTTCCTTGTCCTTTTCTTCCGCGACAAAGTCAGCCTTTTTACCGAAGATGGCTTCGTAGTCCTGGCCGTTGACGGTGACCTTCACATCTTCGGGCTTCACCACGGCGTCGAACTCGACCTTGAAGTCGAAGGGGGAGCCGACGAGGATCGTCGCGCGGTCGAGCGGATAGACGGTGGCGGCCTGGGCGGCGCCAGCGAGTATCGTGGCGGATGCCAGGGCGAAAAGAAGTTTACGCATGGGAGTGCCTCTCTTGAGCGGTGCGTTGCCCTTCTGCGATAAGAAGCCTCCGTGACAGGCGTATTACAAGAGGGCTATTAAGCGGTCAGCCTTTGCGGATCGTCGCAAGCCACGAGAATCCACGGTGAAGGCGCCGTTCCTCGCTGACGCTGTCGTGGGTTGCCGCCACCTGCGAAGACACCGCGAAAAGGTCGGTGCGCGGGGTGACGTGGTGCCAGCCGAGCCATGTATCCACGGCGTTTCTGCACCAGCGCGGCAGGTCCCGCATGTCGCCGAAATCGGCAATGTGCAGTTCACCGCCCGGCGGAAGACCGGCGACCGCAATCTCCATGACGCGCTGCCATTGCGGGATCATCGACACCGCGTAGGAAATGAAGATTCGGTCGTAGTTTGCCTGCCCGAACAGCATCTGCGGATCAAAGCAGGCAGCGTCCGCGCGGGCAACGCGGACACGGTCTTTCTGTCCGGCGCCGGCTATGGCTGCCTCGGCGGCTACGAGCATTTCCTGCGAAATATCGATGCCATGGAAGCGGACATGCGGATAGAGTTTCGCGGCCTTGACGAGATTGCGCCCCGTGCCGCAGCCTATTTCCAGCACGCAACCACCGGATGGAGGCGCGAGGCCCGCAAGCAACGGGTCACGGCCGAGCAGATAATATTTGCGGGTCGCGTCATAGATGCCGAACCGTCGCTGCCAGCGGTAGATACGATCCATCAAAAGGGCATGGTCGGATGCAGCACTCATTTCGCTCAGCCCTTGAACTCGTACAGATGGAAGCCGCCATAGATCGACGAGCGATCTCTCTCGTGGAGGGCGCGCGATTCTGCCTCGTGATAGGTCCAGCGGTCGAGGAGAGCGCCTGCGACCCGGCCCGGCAGCAGGCTTTCGGCCGGCGCGGTGCGGAAGATGACGCGTGCTCCGGGCGTAGCGGTGCGGGTGATCTCTCCCCACAATGCGTTGAGCTGAGCATCCGTCATCCAGTCCTGCGCGTCGAGCAGGATGAAGCGGTCGACCGTTTGCGGAGGTTTGGCGGCGAGGAATTCGGTCAGGGACGCGTTGGCGATGGACAGGCGTGACGCGCGGCCGCGAACGGCCTCGAAATTACCGCGCAGCAGATAGGGCGGCAGCGGCGCGTGTTCGTCATTGCCATAGCTGCGGCCGAAGGCCTGCCAGGCAAAGTAGTTCTCCGAAAGCGGAAAGCCGCAGGCGAGCTTCTCGACGCGGGCACGAAGGATCTCCGCCATGCCGTTACCGGCGCCCGACAGCGCCTCGTATTGCTGCGGCGGAATGCCGAGCCCGAACAGCGAGCTCTTGCGTCCCGTCGCCCAGCGGATCAGGCGCTTATCGAACAGCGGTGACAGCGTCTCTTCGAAAAAGCGCCTCTGGTCCTCCAGCGTGCGTGCCTGCAGCAGGCCACGCGGATCCGCGCCGTAGAAGCGGGCCATGGTGTGGCCGAGACCGATGAAGCCGCCGAGCAGACCGTGACGATAGAGACGGCGATGGAAGATGGAAATACGGCGCCGCCCGGTCAGCGTGCGACCTTCCCAGTAGCCTCGCGTCTCCTCGTCGAGATGCGGCCGCAAGTGCAATCTATAGGCTTCAAGGTTCTGCCGATCGTCACCCTTGCCGTAGAAACGGTGGAAGGCTTCGTAATCCGGCAGGTATCTGGCGGCAGCAAATTTCAGACGGTTGAAGGCGACATGCGCCGGGTTGAGGTCGACTGCCTCGATGCGGGCCGGGTCGGCGATGAGGTAGGACAATGCGTTGCAGCCACCCGAAGCGATAGTGACGATCGTGTTGCCCGGCTCTATCCGCAGAGCGGCCATGTCAACGTCGGGGTCTTCCCAGATCTGCGCATAGACGAGATTGCGGAACAGCCGCGAGAAGACATATTCGGACATGCCGGACGCCGAGAGTAGAGAATTGCGCCGCACAGCCCGGTTCAGACGCTTGCCGACCGCCTCCTTGCGCTCTGTGACGGGGGAGACGTGGGAAGAAGCGACCGTTTCGATCATCGGGCAGGGTTCCTGTGCTGGAATATCCGTATCCACCGCGCCGCAGCGGAAGCCGGTAACGCGTGCGCCCTCGTGCAGAGGACGGTCGCTCAGCGCAGCTGTCACGATTGCCCGATGGCATGGGGCAGCGTTTCATCAGATTGCGATGACATCAGCATGACATGCGCAGGGGATGAAGAGGTGCACGAGACAGGGAACGGCAGCCGGCTGCTATGCATCACACCCGAGGCCAGACAACGACGTACCTTTGGTCTATCGGACGATGAGGCACCACAGGCGGCGGCCGATAGGAATACCGGCTTGCCCCTTGCCTGCAACGCGTCTGCTTTTGCCGTCTGGACGGTTACTTCAGCGCCAGGACGACCGGCCCGGCCACCGGGTCCGTGACGCCAAGGCCGCCGCCGAGGTCTTCGAGCGTATCGCGAAAACGGTCGAGCGTGGCAATCATCTGCGGCCGGCATGCGGCGAGTGCATCCATGCTTTCCCATTCGGCGACGATGCAGTAGCGCCCATCGCAGGTCTGGATGATGCTGGCATGCCGCAAGCCCGTCCAGTCGGCGGCGACATTGTCATGGGCATCGAGAAAGGCCTTCTCCATGCCGGGTTTGATTTTGAAACGCACGATATTGAATGCCATCATGGCTGCCTCCAGCGCGCGAGAAGGTAACGACGAGGATGTGCTTTGTGGCAGGTGCAGGGCCGGATCTCTGCCGTTTTCCCGTATTCTCAGCTTACCGCGCCGGAAGAATGAGGGAAAGCTTAAATAATAAATGACGTCGATAATCCGCACGTCCCGTCACGTACCACCACAGGCGGGATACGCGGTGCATCCCGGACCGCCTTGTGCTTGCGAAGCTGGCTTCTTATGGTGTGCGCCCATGTGACAGACACCGGGAGGAGACCAGGTGCCGACTGAAGCCGTCCGGACGCTCCGCGACACGACCGCCGATCCGGAATTCGGCCCCTGGCTGGCGCAGGCCTCCGTTCTCGTCGTCGACGACGAGCCGGGCATGCGCAATTTCCTGATGCGCACGCTCGGGCCACGGTGCAAGCGGCTCGAACTGGCGGCCGACACGGACGAGGCATCGCAAAAACTCGATCAGCATCATTTCGACGTCGTCATCCTCGACAACATCATGCCGAGAAAGAACGGCGTGGAATGGCTTGCCGAGCAACGCGCGATCGGCCTGTTCGCCGACGCCATTCTGATGACGGCCTATGCCGATCTTGAAACGGCGATCCAGGCGCTCAGGGCTGGCGCAGTCGATTTCATCCTGAAACCGTTCCGCTCGAACCAGTTGCTGAATGCCGTCGCGCGCTGTCTCGACCGCAGCCGCCTCCAGCGTGAAAACTATGTGCTGCGATACGAGCTCAAGGCGACGTCGGACCATATTCTCCTGCGCGACCGGCTGATCGGGGAATCTGCGGCGATTGCCAGCGTGCGCGAGACGATTGCGCGCGTCGCGCCGCTTCCGACATCCGTGCTGCTGACGGGACAGTCGGGCACCGGCAAGGAGGTGGCTGCGCGCTCGTTGCACACGCTTTCCGACCGGGCGGCGAAACCCTTCGTGCCGGTGAATTGCGGGGCAATCCCGCCGGACATGATCGAAAGCGAGCTTTTCGGCCATCTCAAGGGCGCCTTCACCGGCGCCGAACGGGCGCGCGAGGGGCTGTTCCTGCATGCGCAGGGCGGCACGTTGTTCCTCGACGAGATCAGCGAAATGCCGCCTGCCACGCAGAGCAAGCTGCTGCGCGTTCTGGAGGATCGCAAGGTGCGGCCGGTCGGCTCCGAACGCGAGGTGCCGGTCGATCTCCGCTTCGTCTTCGCTACCAACGCGGAACTCGAGAAGGAGGTGCAGGCCGGACGGTTCCGCGCGGATCTCTTCTTCCGCATCAATGTGATGCAGATTCATCTGCCGCCCCTGAAGGAGCGAGACGGCGACGCGCTTGAGCTTGCAGCCCTCTTCATGAAAAAGCTTGCCGCACAGCTCGGCATGCCCGCCGTGCCGATCGACGCGGCGGCGCGACGCGCGCTTTCCGCCTATGACTGGCCGGGCAACGTGCGGGAACTGCGCAATCTCATCGAGCGCACGTTGATCCTTGGCCGTTTCCCGGATGGCTTCGGGTCGGCCGTGTCCGCGCCGGTCACCGGGGACGGCGGATCGCTGGCGGATGTCGAACGCCGGCATATTCTCTCGGTGCTTGCCGCCTGCAACGGGCAGCGCGACGAGGCGGCACGCCAGCTCGGCATCTCGCGAAAGACCATCGACCGGAAATTGGTCGCCTGGGATGGCTGACACCGGACGCGGCATCCGGCCGGCACGCTCCGTGCGCTACCGGCTCCTGGCCATTGCGCTTCTGCCCATGCTGGTCATCCTGCCGCTGCTGCTCGGCGTCACCGTCTATCGCTGGAACGAGAAGTTCGACGCGACCTTGATTTCCAAGGTCAATGGCGACCTAACCATCGCACATCAGTATCTCGCCCATATTCTCGACAATACCGGGGAGCACATCACCGCACTCGGCGGCTCGGCACGCTTTCGGGATGTCGCCAACGACGGCGACGGATTGAGGGCATTCCTTGCGGACGCCCGCGCACGGCTGGAGCTCGACTTCCTCTATGTCATCGATCCGGATGGAAAGCTCGTGACCTCGGTCACGTCGCAGACCGCAGCGTCGCTGCGCACGGACTGGCCTGTCATCCGCGATGCGCTTGCCGGAAAACCGGCAACGGGGATCGATATCCTCGACAATGCCGATCTCGAGGATCTTTCGCCGGATCTGGCGTCCCGGGCACGCCTGCCGCTCGTCCCGACACCGAATGCCGTGCCGACCGAGCGAACCGAGGAAACGCGTGGCATGGTCGTGCAGAGCGCCAGTCCGGTAACGCTCGGCGACGGACGCAACGCCGTGCTCGTCGGCGGCATCCTGCTCAACCAGAACCTCGTCTTCATCGATACGATCAACGACCTCGTCTACCGCGAGGCGAGCCTGCCGGAGGGCAGCCAGGGCACGGCCACGCTCTTCCTCGACGACGTGCGCATCAGCACCAATGTGCGTCTGTTCGAGGGACGCCGCGCGCTGGGCACGCGTGTTTCATCGGCGGTGCGCTCCGCGGTACTCGGGGAGGGGCGCACCTGGCTGGACAGCGCCTTCGTCGTGAACGACTGGTACATCTCCGCCTATGAACCGATCACCGACAGTCACGGCAAGCACGTCGGCATGCTCTATGTCGGCTTTCTGGAGGCGCCCTTCACCGCGGCGAAACACCAGACGGTACTCACCATCATCGTCGCGTTCCTCGCGATAACGGCAGCAAGCGTACCGATCTTCCTGCGCTGGGCGCGCGGCATCTTCGAGCCGCTGGAGCGCGTCGATGCCACCATCGCCAAGGTCGAGAGTGGCGACCTCGGCGCGCGCACCGGCCCGGTCGACAGTCGCGACGAGATCGGCCGCGTTGCCGTGCATCTCGACGACCTGCTCGATCAGCTCGAGCGTAGTGACCGGCAGTTGCGGCGCTGGAACGAGGAACTGAACGCGCGGGTCGACGAGCGTACGCGCGAACTGCAGCTCGCCAACAGGCGACTCGAGGCCACGACCAAGCAGTTGATCATGTCCGAAAAGCTAGCCGCCATCGGCGAGATTACGGCGGGTGTCGCACATGAGATCAACAACCCGATCGCCGTCATGCAAGGGAATCTGGAGGTCATCCGCGCCGTCGTCGGCGACCGGGCGGAGCTGGCGAAAGTGGAGTTCCAGCTTCTGGACGATCAGATCCAGCGCATCAGCCAGATCGTGACGAAGCTCCTGCAATTCGCAAAGCCCGAGGAGTTCGCCGGCTTTGCCGACCGGCATGCACCTGGCGCCGCTGCAGCCGATTGCCTGCCGCTCGTCCAGCATCTTCTCACCAAGGCGGCAATCGAGGTGCGGCTCGCCGATACGGCAACGCGGCTGGTTCTGATGAACAGGACGGAGCTTCAACAGGTCATCGTCAATCTCGTGGTGAACGCCATTCACGCCATGCCCGACGGCGGGAGGCTCGGCATCAAGACACGCGACAGCGACCGCGCAGACCGGACCGGCGTCGAGATCGTCATCAGCGACACCGGCGTGGGCATGGACCCCGATGTCGCGGCAAGGGTGTTCGACCCATTTTTCACCACCAAACGACAGGAAGGCACCGGCCTCGGCCTTTCGATCAGCCAGACGCTGGTGACGCGACAGGGTGGGGCCATCTCCGCCACCAGCCGGCCGGGCGAGGGCGCGACCTTCACGGTCTGGTTGCCCGAGGCGGAATAGACGGACAGTTTGTCTGATTGGCCGGACAAACTGTCCGCTTCCCGGCCCCTCTTCCCGTTAAATCGCTGATTTCAATAGTCATACTCTTTGGCACGCACTTTGCAGGGAGTGGGGCGGGAGGTGCGGCGGGCGCCGTCCGCATGGAGGTGCGGGCGGCTTTCGGACAAAGAACAGGTCCATCTCCCATTGATGACACCTGCGCATCGGAGAGGTGCGCCGCGGAGGAGACCCATGACTGTATCGACCGAGACCTATGCCGGCACCCATTCCGGCAGCATCCTCGACCGGGAGCGTATCATCGCGAAACCCGGCTTCAACCGCTGGCTCGTTCCGCCGGCAGCGCTTGCCATCCATCTCTGCATCGGCATGGCCTATGGCTTCAGCGTGTTCTGGCTGCCGCTGTCCAAGGCGATTGCGGGCACGCCGGACCCGGCCTGTGCCGATCTCAATCTCTTGTCCGCGCTTTTCACGACGACCTGCAATTGGCGCGTCGCCGATCTCGGATGGATCTATACGCTGTTCTTCGTGTTGCTCGGCTGTTCGGCGGCCATCTGGGGCGGCTGGCTGGAGCGCGTCGGCCCACGCAGGGCAGGCTTCGTTTCGGCCTGCTGCTGGTGCGGCGGCATCGTCGTCGCCGCGCTCGGCGTCATGAGCCATCAGCTCTGGCTGATGTGGCTCGGTGCCGGGGTCATCGGCGGCGTCGGTCTTGGCCTTGGCTACATCTCTCCGGTTTCCACCCTCATCAAATGGTTTCCGGACCGCCGCGGCATGGCGACGGGCATGGCGATCATGGGTTTTGGCGGCGGAGCGATGATCGGTGCGCCGCTTGCCAATCTTTTGATGAACGTCTTCAAAACGGATACGACAGCCGGCGTCTGGCAGACCTTCCTCGTCATGGCCGCGATCTACTTCTGCTTCATGATGGGCGGCGCTTTCGGTTACCGTATTCCGCCGTCCGGCTGGCGCCCGGAAGGCTGGACGCCGCCGGCATCGAAATCCACCATGATCACCACCCGGCACGTTCATCTGCGCGATGCGCACAAGACGGCGCAGTTCTGGTTGATCTGGCTGGTCCTCTGCCTCAACGTCTCCGCCGGCATCGGCGTCATCGGCATGGCGTCGCCGATGCTGCAGGAAATCTTCGGCGGCCGCCTCATCGGTCAGCCGGACCTGAGCTTCAGCCAACTCGATACGGACCAGAAGATGGCCATTGCCGCCATCGCCGCCGGCTTCACCGGCCTGCTGTCGCTGTTCAACATCGGCGGACGGTTCTTCTGGGCCTCGCTCTCCGACAAGATCGGCCGCAAGAACACCTACTACACCTTCTTCATTCTCGGTATTGTTCTCTATGCCCTGGCCCCGACGCTGGCCGACATGGGCAGCAAGGCTCTGTTCGTGCTTGCCTTCGGCATCATATTGTCGATGTATGGCGGCGGCTTCGCGACCATCCCGGCCTATCTCGCCGATATCTTCGGGACGCAGTTCGTCGGCGCGATCCACGGCCGCCTGCTGACAGCCTGGGCCACTGCCGGCATCGTCGGCCCGGTCGTGGTGAACTATATCCGCGAAGCGCAGATCACAGCCGGCGTCGAGCCCGGCCCGGCGCTTTACACCGGCACGATGTACATTCTCGCCGGCATGCTGGCTCTCGGCTTCATCGCCAACCTTCTGGTGCGACCACTGTCCGAGAAATGGTTCATGTCGGATGAGGAAGTGGCGTCCCTACAGGCCAAGTCGGCTGCGGCCAGCGTCGGGCCGACGGGTTCCTTCGGCATCGGCACAGGCGGGCTGGATGCCAAGGCAGCCGTCGCCTGGGCCGTGGTCGGCGTTCCGCTGTTGTGGGGAATATGGGTGACGCTGAAGAACACGGCAGCCCTGTTCTGACACTGCCGGCATCGGAAGAACAAGGCGAAGCCCCGGAATTTTGCGGGGCTTCGCTTCATCAGCGAAGACCACGTGCCGTCACTCCGGCTTGTAGGCATGGCGTGCGAAGAAACGGTCGAGTTCGCGCTGCTGGGGAACCTTTCCGGTATAGATCGCGATATATTCCGGAATGCGCTTCATGCGAAGCGCGAGGTCCTCGTCCGATTGCATCGAGATATACCCGATCTGGACCAGATAGGTCGTTCTTGCGCGAACGTCCGCAGCGCCTTCATCGTAACCGAACCGCATGAACATGCGGCCGATCGCTGCCATTCTCGCGTGGTCCGCCGCGTGCACTTCCGCCTGGATTTCCGGCGACTGCAGGGCCCAGCTGCGCACTGCGAACTCAAACTGGGAATCGAACATGTCCTTGTTCAGCCAGCAGTCGAAGACGTTCAGCATCGCTTCGGCGAGTGTTTCCGCATAAGCCTCGGACTGCTTGACGAGATTGCCCGTGTTCTTGTCTCTCCAGCGCGCGATCAGCACGCTCAACAGCTCCTCCCGGTCCTTGAAGAACCAATAGAAGCTGGTTCTGGAAAGATTGAGCCGCTTGGCGAGCGGCAGGATCTTCACCGAATCCACGCCGGATTCGAGCAAGGCCGTGTAGGCGGCCTCCAGCCATCCCTCCTGGGAGCCGCGCCAGCCGCTGTCGTTCGTCGCCTGTTCCATGATGCCAACTAACAAATTCATTCTGGCCTCGCAAGAAGAATGTACATCAATGTCCATGCCGACGACCATCTTGTTTTTGATTATTGACACATATGTACATTTCCAATTACCGTGACGTCGAGATCCCGCAAACCGGAGCCCGGCACATGTCGAACGACCCCCTGCTTCAGCCCTTCCAGCTCAAGCACCTGACCCTGCGCAACCGCATCATCGTCACGTCGCATGAGCCGGCCTATCCGGAAGACGGCATGCCCAAAGGCCGCTACCGCGCCTACACTCTCGAGCGGGCAAGGGGCGGGGTGGCGCTGACGATGACGGCCGGTTCAGCGGCCGTCTCGAAGGACAGCCCGCCGGTCTTCAACAACCTGCTTGCCTATAAGGACGAGATCGTTCCGTGGATCCGGGAAATGACGGATGCGGTGCACGAAGAGGGGGCTGCGATCATGATCCAGCTCACCCATCTCGGCCGCCGCACGCGCTGGGACAAGGGTGACTGGCTGCCGGTGGTCGCGCCGTCGCACCACCGTGAGGCGGCGCACCGCGCCTTTCCGAAGAAACTGGAAGACTGGGACATCGAACGCATCATCAAGGATTTTGCCGATGCGGCCGAACGCATGAAGGCCGGCGGCATGGATGGCGTCGAACTGGAGGCTTATGGCCACCTCATCGACCAGTTCACCTCGCCGCTCACCAACGAGCTCGATGGCCCCTATGGCGGCGATCTCGACAATCGCATGCGCTTCTGTTTCGACGTGTTCAGGGCGATGCGAAAACGGGTCGGTGAGGACTTCATTCTCGGCGTTCGCTACACGGCCGATGAATGTCTTCCCGGCGGGACCGGAAAGGCCGAAGGCCTGGAAATCTCCCGTCGTCTCAAGGAAAGCGGCCTGATTGACTATCTCAACGTCATCCGCGGCCATATCGACACGGATCCCGGACTAACCGACGTCATTCCGATCCAGGGCATGGCGAGTGCGCCGCATCTGGATTTTGCCGGCGACATCCGTGCTGCCACGAAGTTCCCGACCTTCCACGCCGCGAAGATCCAGGATGTCGCCACCGCACGCCATGCAATCGCCGCCGGCAAGGTGGATATGATCGGCATGACCCGTGCCCACATGACCGACCCGCATATCCTGCGCAAGATCATAGAAAAGCGCGAGGACGACATTCGCCCCTGCGTCGGCGCAAATTACTGTCTCGACCGCATCTACCAGGGGGGGCTTGCCTTCTGTATCCACAATGCGGCAACCGGCCGCGAAGAAACGATGCCGCACAACATTCCGAAGGCGGATGTACGCAGGAAAGTGGTGATCGTCGGCGCCGGTCCGGCCGGCCTCGAGGCGGCGCGGGTCTCGGCCGAGCGCGGCCATGAGGTCGTGGTGTTCGAGGCCGCGAACAATCCGGGCGGGCAGATCCGCCTGACGGCGCAGAGCGAGCGCCGCCGGGAAATGATCAGCATCATCGAATGGCGCATGAGCCAGTGCGAGAAACTTGGCGTCACCTTCCATTTCAATACCTGGGCGGATGCCGACACGGTCGGCGGGGAAAACCCCGATGTCGTGGTCATCGCGACCGGCGGGCTGCCGCATACCGACGTCCTGACCAAGGGCAACGAGCTGGTCGTTTCCTCTTGGGACATCATCTCAGGCGACGTGAAACCGGGCACGAACGTCCTCGTCTACGATGACGCCGGCGATCATGCCGGCCTGCAGGCCGCCGAATTCATCGCCAGGGCCGGCGGCAAGGTCGAGATCATGACGCCGGATCGGTCCTTCGCGCCCGAGGTCATGGCCATGAACCTCGTGCCCTACATGCGCTCGCTGCAGAAGCTGGATACGACCTTTACCGTCACCTACAAGCTGGAAGCGGCGGAGAAAAGCGGCAACCAGCTCGTCGCCCATGTCGGCAGCGACTACGGGGGCGTTTCGAAACAGCGCATCGTCGACCAGATCGTCGTCAACCACGGCACCATTCCGCTGGACGATCTCTATTTCGAGCTGAAACCTGCCTCGAAGAATCTCGGTGAAGTCTCCTACGACGAACTTCTATCCGGCTCTCCGCAGACCGTTGCGCGCAACCCCGAAGGCAGTTACCAGCTCTTCCGGATCGGCGATGCGGTCGCCGCGCGCAACACGCATGCGGCCATCTACGACGCGCTGCGTCTCGCCAAAGATCTCTGATCACGGCGCGCAGTGCTGATTTCCAGGGGGTCCGGATGCGGCTATCGCCGTATTCGACAGAGCCTCAACCGGTCTGGAAGCGCATCGCTCGCTTGACATGATCACATCTTGACGCGCCGCAGCCGGCGCGTCGGGACGTCGACAAGCGCCCGCCGGTTTGTGCCCACCCTTGGACCCTTCTCCCAGAACACTCCAAACACCGTGGAAAGTGCTCCACCTTCCAGCGAACGCTGGCGTCATGCCTTTTCGGCGATGCCGCACCAATCCGCGGTGAAAAGCGCAAGGGCCTTTGTCACGCGTTTCAGGGAAGAAAGGCTGACACGCTCATCGATGCCATGGATGTTTTCCGCGATCGGACCGTAGACGAGCGAGGGGATGTTGCCATGGACGGAGAACACGGCGGCGTCGAGATAGCAGGCCATGACATAGGTGTTGAGAGCGGCGGCATGGGTGGCGGCGTGAGCCACCCGGAGTGTCTCTTCGGCGGCGGTACCTTCCGGAAGTTCGTAGCCGGCATGCATCACGCCAACCCAGGTCAGCGTGACGAGGCGCTCCCCGGCGAAGGCCGGATCTTCGGCTTGAACTCGTTCTATAAACGCTTCGACTTCTTTCGCGCGGGCCTTCGGATCGTCACCGGGATAGAAGCCGATCCGCCCTTCCGCAACGCAGTCGCTCGGGATCGAGGCGATCCAGTCGCCACCTGATATTGTGCCGATCGTCAACGCCACGGGATTGGCAAGGTCCTTGAACCAACGCTTGTTTTTGCGCTCGGCGATCCATTTCCCTTCAAGTATCCGCAGGTGGCCGATCAGGCGGACCATCAAATCGATGGCGCTCTGGCCGGATTCAGGTTCGCGTGGATGGGCAGGGCGCCCACGTGTTTCCAGGCGGAACTTGATGACACCTGCATTGGCGCGCACAAGCTGTTCATCCGTCGGCTCCGGGCTGACCACCGCATCCGCCGTGAAACCGAGCGAAAAGGCGGTGGCGGCGCCGTTGCCTGTGATTTCCTCTTCGACGACGGATTGAACCTGAACGTCGCCAAGCAACGACAGGCCGGCTTTCGCAATGGCATCGAGGGCAAAGATCGATGCGACGAGCCCGGCCTTCATGTCACCGGCACCGCGTCCATAGAGCCAGTCGCCATCGCGTCGCGGTTCGAAAGGCGGGGATGCCCATCGCTGCGCGCTTCCGGCCGGAACGATATCGACATGGGAGTTGAAGGCAAGCGAGCGTCCGCTACCTGCACCGGATCTGCGGCCGACAAGGTTCCAGCTATCACCATAGTCGACTGTCGCCGGCGAAAAGGCCGGATGCCGGCCGATCTGGGCGGCGTCGGTGCGAAACCGACTGACGTCGAAGCCGCGCTCTTTCAATGCCGCTTCGATAAAATCCTGCGCGGCGGTCTCTTCGTTGCGTAGGGATTTGAAGCGCACCAATCTTTCCAGAAACAGGACCTGATCATCGAAAAGCCGATCGACGGCATTGAAAATTCGGTCTTGCGCGGATGTCATGGCAGGCTTTCGCTGGAATTTCCGGGTATTGGCTGGCGAGGCAGCGTAACCGCTGCCCCGTCCGTTTCAAGTCTCAGCCGAGAACAGCTTTCACGGCGTCGGATGCGGCCTTCACGACGATGTCGGCCTCTTCACGGGTAAGGCAGAGTGGTGGCGCGAAACCGAGAATATCGCCCTGCGGCATGGCGCGGCCGATGACGCCGCGCTCAAGGAGGGCCGCGGACACTTGTGGGCCGATCTTCCTGGCGGGATCGAAGAAGGCACGATCGTCCTTGTCTTCGACAAATTCCACGGCCGCCATCAGGCCATCGCCGCGCACCTCGCCGACATGTTTGTGCCCGCCGAGCGCCTTGGCCAGTTCGCTACGGAAATAGGCGCCCGTCGAACCGGCGTTTTCCACAAGGCCGAGTTCGTCGATGAGTTCAAGATTGGCGACACCGGCCGCAGCGCAGATCGGGTGCGAGGAATAGGTCCAGCCGTGGCCGATGGCGCCGAGTTCATCCGAGCCCTTCACCAGCACCTGCCAGACCTTGTCGGAAACGATGGTGCCCGAAAGCGGCGCGTAGGCGGAGGTAAGCCCCTTGGCAATGGTGATCAGCGCCGGCTTCATGCCGTAGTGGTCCGAGCCGAACATCGTGCCGAGGCGGCCAAATCCGGTGACGACCTCGTCGGCGACCAGCAGGACGTCGTATTTGTCGAGCACGGCCTGAATCTTCTGCCAGTAACCTTTCGGCGGCGGCACGATGCCGCCGGTGCCGAGGATCGGCTCACCGATAAAGGCAGCAACCGTATCCGGCCCCTCCGCAAGGATCATTTCCTCCAGCTTGTCGGCGCAATATTGCGAGAACTGCTCCTCATCCATGGAGCGATCCGGACGGCGGAAGAAATAGGGCGCTTCCGTATGCAGGATCGGTGCGCGCGGCAGGTCAAAGGCGTTGTGGAAGAGGTGGAGACCGGTCAGCGACCCCGTCATGACGCCGGAGCCGTGGTAGCCGCGCCAGCGCGAGATGATCTTCTTCTTCTCCGGCCGGCCAAGCACATTGTTGTAGTACCAGATCAGCTTGATGTTCGTCTCGTTGGCATCCGAGCCGGACAGGCCGAAATAGACGCGGCTCATACCTTCGGGCGCGCGGTCGATGATCATCTTGGACAGCGTGATCGAGGCTTCCGTGCCGTGGCCGACATAGGCGTGATAATAGGCCAGGTTCTTCGCCTGTTCAGCGATGGCATCGGCGATCTTCTGGCGGCCATAGCCGACATTGACGCAGTAGAGGCCGGCAAAGGCATCGAGGCTCGTCTTGCCGTTGGTATCGGTGATGTAGACCCCTTCGCCGCCGCCGATGACGCGCGTCGGCGTTTCGCCGCGCGCGTGCATGCCCATATGCGTGGACGGGTGGAAGAAGTGGTCGCGGTCCCACGCGGTGAGTTCGTTGCTTCCGTCGGACATGGTCTTTCCTTTCACGTGTTCAGTGGCGCCGCAATCAGGCTGCCGTATCGATGCAGAGATATTTGAGTTCGGTGAAGGCCTCCATGCCGTGGCGCGAGCCCTCGCGGCCGAGACCCGATTGTTTCCAGCCGCCGAAGGGGATCGGGCCACCGGTGATCTTTACACGGTTTATAGCGACCATGCCGTATTCCAGCGCACGGGCAAGACGCATCTGGCGTGCGCCGTTTTCGGTGACGACATAAGCGACGAGGCCGTATTCCGTATCGTTGGCACGCGTCACCACTTCCGCCTCACTGTCAAAGGCCGTCACCGCCGCGACGGGACCAAAGGTCTCCTCCCGCATGATGCGGGCATTGTCGGAAACATCCGAAAGCAAGGTCGGCTCGAAGAAGAGCGGCCCGGCCTTGTGGCGCTTGCCGCCGGTCAGAAGCTTCGCGCCGTGCTCCAGCGCATCGGCGACCTGCTCCTCCACCTTGGAAATGGCCCGTTCATGCATCAGCGGACCAATCTCGACGCCGGCCTCCAGTCCGGCGCCGACCTTCAGGGCCTCGATGCGGGCCTTGAAGGCCTTCGTGAAAGCCGCCAGGATCGGGCGTTCGACATAGATGCGATTGGCGGCAAGGCAATCCTGGCCTGATGTGGCAAACTTGGCATTGACGGCGATATCGGCCGCCTTGTCGATATCGGCATCGGCAAAGACGATCAGCGGGGCGTGGCCGCCAAGCTCCATGACGAGCCGCTTCATGGTGGGCGCGCACTGGGCAGCGATCAGCTTGCCGATCTCCGTCGAGCCGGTAAAACTCATGGCCCGGACGCGCGCATCGGCATTCATGCAGCCGACAATGGTTGCGGCATCGCCAGTCACGACATTGAAGACGCCGGCAGGCAGGCCGGCACGCTCGCCGAGTTCTGCGAGCGCCAAAGCAGAAAGCGGCGTCTCGCTCGAAGGATGAGCGACGACAGTGCAGCCGGCGGCGAGTGCCGCAGCAGCCTTGCGGGTGATCATGGCAGAAGGAAAATTCCAGGGGGTGACAATGCCCACAACGCCGAGCGCCTCGCGGCGCGCAATCATTTCGGCACCGGGCAGGTGACTGGTGACACTCTCCACGTTGAGGCGCTTGCCTTCCTCGGCATACCATTCGATGAAGGAGGCGGCGTAGTCGATCTCACCGCGGGATTCGGCGAGCGGCTTTCCCTGCTCCAGCGTCATCAGCAGCGCAAGATCGTCACGATGCTCCAGCATCAGACCGTGCCATTTACGCAGGATCGCGCCGCGTTGTTGCGGCAGCATGTCCCGCCAGACGGGAAACGCCCCGCTTGCGGCGGTGATGGCGTCCGCCGTCTGTCCAGCATCGAGCGATGCGATCCAGGCAAGCGTAGCATTCGACGCGGGGTCCTTGACCTCGAAACTTGCGCCCTCCCGACCGGCGATCCAGCGGCCGCCGACATAAGACAGCTCACGCCGCAGGTGTGGGTCGGCAAGGCGGGCGAGCGTGTCGTGAAAGGCTGTGCGGGCAAATAGCGCGGTCATGGCGGCCTCCTCTGATGGTTGGAGGAGTCTGCCAGATGAGGCGCGGCAGATTGTCTATTGCCGGGGCCGAGCACAGAGACTTTGGCCAAAGGTACGGGCGGTCGCAGACAATCTCTCTACCCCGAGACGGGAAGCAGGGTCGCAAGCGGCAGGACCGTCTCCTCCTTCACGGTCTTCGTGACGATGTAGGTGAAATAGCGATCGATGCCGAGCTCGCGGTCGAGCAGGCTATCGACGAGCCGCTGATAAGCGTCGATATCGGCGGTCATGATCTTCAAGATGTAATCGACGCCGCCGCCGACGGACCAGCAGGCGACGATATCAGGTGTTGCGGCGACTGCGCGTTCAAACCGCTCGAAATCCGCCTGCCTATGGTTGGCGAGCGTCACTTCCATCAGTACGCTCGCCACCGGCGCCAGGCGCCGCACCGCGACCCGCGCATGATAGCCCGAGACGATGCCCGCCTTTTCCAGCTTGCGCAGGCGCAGCCAGCAGGGCGTGGGCGACAGGCCCGCTTTTTCCGCCAGAGCCAGCTTGGTGATACGTCCGTTCTCCTGGATGACCTCCAGGATGCGCAGGTCTATGGCATCGAGTTTCATGCGGTCGCCCTCCGGGCGGGTATCATGTCAAAAGTAGGAAAAAGACAATGAAAACGCATTTTTGCGTTGTCAATTGAACTGAATTTGAGCACTGTCGAAATCATGACAAGTTGGCGTCCCGATATATCCCAATTGCGCCGGCCGGCC
Organism: Shinella curvata; assembly: GCF_022899935.1. Classification (GTDB taxonomy): domain Bacteria; phylum Pseudomonadota; class Alphaproteobacteria; order Rhizobiales; family Rhizobiaceae; genus Shinella; species Shinella curvata. Next base: position 148,117 of record NZ_JALJCJ010000004.1, on the reverse strand, counting down.
TATCTCTCCCTTGCCGAGCAGATCGCCCGAGCCATCCAGGAAGGGCTCCTGCCAAACGGTACACGCCTCCTGCCACATCGCAAGCTCGCTGACGACCTCAAACTCTCCGTGCAGACCGTCAGTCGTGCCTATGATGAATTGATCCGTCGCGGCCTCATCTCCGGCGAAATCGGCCGCGGCTCCTTCGTGCAAACAAGACCGAAGGAGCCGGAGCCGCCCTATCTTCCCGAGCGCCTCGGAGAGCTGGTTGACCTGTCGATCCTGAAGCCCGTCTGCGAGCAGCTTCACCTGGAACGCATGCGCGAGGCCTTCGGCTGGCTTGCGGAGAACCTGCCGTCGAGTTCGGCGCTTTCCTTCCGGCCGAACATGGTTTTCCCGCGCCACAGAGCCGTCGCGGCCGAGTGGCTGGCGCGCTGCGGCGTCGATGTTTCGCCACTCAACATCAGCCTCACCAACGGCGCGACCTCGGGCATGACGGTTGCCCTGATGAGCGTGGCGCCGCCGGGTTCGACCATCGCGACGGAGGCGATCAGCCACCACACATTGGTGCCGCTCTCCACCTATCTCGGCCTGCATCTCGAAGGCCTTGCGATCGATCGCGACGGCATGATCCCGGAGGCGCTGGACGAGGCCTGCCGCACGGGCGTCATTCGCGCCGTCTTTCTGCAACCTTCCGTCATCAATCCGACCGCCACGCTGATGAGCGCGGATCGCCGGCAGGCTCTTGCCGATGTCGCGCGACGGCATGACATCGCGATCATCGAAAACGACATTCTGGGGCCGTTGGTCGAGCACAAGCCGCCGCCGCTTGCCGCCTACGCGCCGGAGCGTACGCTCTACGTCACCAGCTTCACCAAGATCACAGTGCCGGGCCTGCGCATTGGCTATCTCGCCGCGCCCGACCGCTATGTCGCGGCCGTCGCCAACCGCCATCTTGTCTCCAACTGGATGGCGACGCCGTCGATTGCCGAAATTGCCACGCGCTGGGTCAGCGACGGTACGGCCATGGAACTCGTGACATGGCAGCGCCGGGCGCTGTTCGGGCGCCACGCCATCGCGGAGGAGGCGTTTGCAGGCCTGCCCTATCATGCGCATCCACAAAGCCTTCATGTCTGGTTGCCGCTGCCGGAGGGCCACACGGAAGAAGGTTTCGTTTCGCAGGCCCGTCTTCGCGGCGTCGCCATCGCCCCCGGCTCGTCCTTCCGCACCTGTGATCAGCCCTGGCATCCGGCAGTGCGGATTTCGCTCGGCTCGACGACCGAACAGGAACTTCGCACGGGGCTCGGCATTCTGGCCTCGCTGGCCAGCGGAAATCCCGAGGCGCTTCTGCTCGCAATTTGATGGAATTGCCCGCCAATCGGGCGTCAGAAGAATAATTGTACTGATATTATTATTCGGATTGACATGATTTCCATCGCCGCGCATCGTTAGGCCATCACTTGTCTCAACAGGGAGAGACATGCATGGCCGCCCCCATCATCCGCATCGACAACATCACGAAGCGCTACGGCGCGCTGACTGTGCTCGACGGATTGTCGATGGACGTGCTGCCGGGCGAGAAGCTCGCGCTCATTGGCCCATCCGGCTCCGGCAAGACGACGATCCTGCGCATTCTGATGACGTTGGAGGCCATCAGCGGCGGCCATATCGAGGTCGAGGGCGACCAGCTCTATCATATGCCGAAAGACGGCGGCCTCGTACCGGCGGACGACCGCCACCTGCACCGGATGCGCGAGAAGATCGGCATGGTCTTCCAGCACTTCAATCTCTTTCCGCACAAATGTGTGCTCGACAATGTCACGCTCGCGCCGATGCTGACCAAGGGCGTGGCAAAGGCCGAGGCGCAGAAGCGGGCGATGGAGCTTCTCGACATGGTGGGTCTTGCCGACAAGGCGAAAAGCATGCCCGCCCAACTGTCCGGCGGACAGAAGCAGCGCGTCGCCATCGCTCGCGCCCTCGCGCTCTCTCCGAAAATCATGCTGTTCGACGAGGTCACCTCGGCACTCGACCCGGAACTGGTCGAGGAAGTGCTGAACGTCATGCGCAAGCTCGCCGCCGAGACCGACATGACCATGCTGCTCGTCACCCACGAAATGGGCTTCGCCCATGACTTTGCCGACCGCATCCTGTTCTTCGACCGCGGAAGGATCGTCGAGGAGGGCAAGCCGGACGAGATTTTCCGCAATCCCAAACAGGAGCGCACACAGACGTTCCTGCGCAAGATCATCGCGGCCGGGCACCGCGTCTGAAGGTACTCCTTCGGAAATATGCTCCAAGCAACAACCAGGGAACAGCCAGAGGAGTTCGCGACAATGAGCATCAGGACAATTTTGAGCATGGCCGCCGGCGCAAGCGCGCTGATGGCAGTCATCACCTCCACACCCGCTTTCGCCGATGATGCAAGGCTGGAGGAATTGAAGGCGCAAGGGTTTGCGCGCGTCGCCATCGCCAACGAGCCGCCCTTCACGGCGGTGGCCGCAGACGGCAAGGTCTCGGGTGCCGCACCCGATGTGGCGCGCGAAGTGTTCAAGCGTCTCGGTGTCGCCGACATCGTCGCATCGATCTCGGAATACGGCGCGATGATCCCCGGCCTCCAGGCCGGCCGTCACGATGTCATCACCGCAGGCCTCTTCATGAAACCGGAACGCTGCGCGGCCGTCGCCTATTCCGAGCCGGTGCTCTGTGACGCCGAGGCGTTCGCGCTCAAGAAGGGCAATCCGCTGAAACTCAAGAGCTACAAGGACATCGCGGACAATCCGGATGCCAGGATCGGCGCGCCAGGCGGCGGCACGGAAGAAAAACTGGCGCTCGAGGCCGGCGTGCCTCGCGACCGCGTGATCGTCGTGCCGGACGGCCAGAGCGGTCTGAAAATGCTGCAGGATGGTCGTATCGACGCCTATTCGTTGCCGGTTCTCTCGATCAACGATCTCGTCGCCAAGGCGAACGACCCTGAAATCGAAGTCGTCGCTCCCGTCGAGGGGGCGCCGGTCTACTGCGACGGCGCGGCCTTCCGGAAAGGCGACGAGGCGTTGCGTGACGCATTCGACGTGGAACTCGCCAAGCTGAAGGAATCCGGTGAATTCGCCAAGATCATCGAGCCCTACGGCTTTTCCGCCAAGGCCGCGATGTCGACGAGCCGCGACAAGCTCTGCGCCGCCAAATAGGCGACGCATCGCAATCCGTCCTCTCCCCGGCGCGGGGAGGGGACAGCCAATCCCTTTGCACACGGAAACACCATGACCGACTGGTCCGGCTATATAGGACTGATCCTGCAGGGCGCGCTCGTGACGTTGCAACTCACCGTCATGGGTTCGGCGCTTGCCGTCGTCATGGCGTTTCTCGCCGGCCTCGGCCGTGTCAGCCGCTTCATGGCGGTCCGGGCTCTGGCCACGACCTATATCGAGTTCTTTCGCGGCACCTCGATCTTCGTCCAGCTCTTCTGGGTCTACTTCGTGCTGCCCTTTGCCGGTGTGACGCTATCTCCGTTGCAGGCCGGCGTGCTGGCGTTGGGACTGAATGTCGGCGCTTACGGTGCGGAGGTCGTCCGCGGTGCAGTCAAGGCGATCGGCCGCGAGCAGCGCGAGGCCTGCATCGCGCTCAATTTGACGCGCGGGCAGGCAATGCGCCACGTCATCCTGCCCCAGGCACTGCCGCTGATGCTTCCGACCTTCGGCAACAATGCAATCGAACTGCTGAAGGGCACGGCCGTCGTCTCGCTGATCTCGCTGACCGACATGACGTTCCAGGCACAGGTGGTGCGTGCGCAGACCGGCAACACGCTGATCCCCTTCGCCGTCATCCTCGTGCTCTACTTCCTGATGGCGCTCGCCATTTCCCATGGCATGCGCTGGCTGGAGCGCCGTGTCACCCGCGGTCTCGACGGTGTGAGGACCTGACGATGGAATGGGACTGGAATTTCGTCTGGCAGATCATGCCGACCCTCATCGACGGGCTGAAGATCACCATTCTGGCAACGGTGTTCGGGGCTGCCCTCGCGGCAGTTATCGGCCTTATCTTCGCCATCCTGCGCATGACCGCGCCCAAGCCGATCGCCAAGGCAACGGGCTTTGTCGTTGAGTTCATTCGTGGCACGCCGCTGCTGGTCCAGCTCTATTTCATCTTCTATGTGCTGCCGGATATCGGCATCCGCCTGCCGGCCTTGCTTGCCGGCGTCATCGGGCTCGGCCTGCACTACGGCACCTATGCGGCGGAAGTCTACCGCGCCGGCATCGAGAACGTGCCGCGCGGACAGTGGGAAGCTGCCAAGGCGACGAACCTTACCGGCCAACAGACTTGGATCCACGTCATCCTGCCGCAGGCGATCCCGCCGATGATCCCCGCGCTCGCCAACTATCTCATCGCCATGTTCAAGGAGACACCCTTGCTCTCGGCCATTACGGTGCTGGAACTGATGAACCAGGCGAAAAGCGTCGCCAACAGCAGCTACCGTTATATCGAGCCGATGACGCTGGTCGGGGTGTTCTTCCTGGTCATGAGCCTGATCTCCGTCGTCTTCCTGCGCTGGCTGGAAGAACGTTATGCCCGCGTGGAGGAACGCTGATGCAGACGCTCGACCTTACGCTGGCCTCGCACGCGCCAGAACTGGACGACCGGCCGGTTGAAAAACGCGTCGGCCTGATCATTCTTGCAACTGACCATACAACGGAAGTGGATTTTCAGCGCATGGTGGCAAGCGACCGGATCGGCATCTACGCGACCCGCATTCCCTATGCAAACCCGGTGACGCCTGAAAATCTGTGTGCGATGCAGCCATCGCTGACATCCGGTGCCGCACTTATCCTGCCGGACGAGCCGCTCGATGTCGTCATGTACTCCTGCACATCCGCCTCGGTTGTAATCGGCAATGCCGAGGTCAAGGCCGCGGTCAAGGCCGCAAAACCCACCGCCACGGTCGTGACGCCCACTGCCGCCGCTGTCGCGGCACTCAAGGCATTCAGCGCAAAACGCATATCAGTCCTCACGCCCTACACGGTCGAAACCAGCAGGCCGATGGCGGATTATTTCCTGGCGCTCGGCTTCGACATTGCCCGTTTCACCTGCCTTGACCTGACGGATGATCGCGAGATGGCACGGATTTCTCCGCGGGAGATCGTTGCGTTCGCGAAGGAAGCGACCGCACCCGACAGCGATGCATTGTTCATTTCCTGCACAGCGGTACGGGCAGCGGGTGTGGCGGCAGAGATCGAAGCCGTCATTGGCAAGCCCGTCGTCACCAGCAACCTCGCAACGGCTTGGGCATGCCTGCGTCTGTGTGGCGATCAGGCTGTGCGACCAGAGCTTGGCCGGCTGATGACACTTGCCTATTCGGGCCTTGAAGCATGACCGACCTTCCCGTCACATTGCCGGACATCGAGCGTGCGGCCCGCCGCATCGACGGACGTATTCTGCGCACGCCTTTCGTCCTTTCGGCCGCACTAGCGCAACGCTGCGGCGTGCCCGTCGGCCTCAAGCTCGAACACCACCAGACGACCGGCAGCTTCAAGCTGCGGGGAGCCACGAATGCTCTGCTTTCACTTCCGCCGGAAAAGCGGGCGCGCGGTGTCGTGGCAGCCTCCACAGGGAATCACGGCCGGGCGCTCGCCCATGCCGCCAGGGCCGAAGGCTCCGTCGCGACGATCTGCATGTCGAAACTCGTGCCCGACAACAAGGTGGCGGAAATCCGCAGGCTCGGCGCCAATGTCCGCATTGTCGGCAAGTCACAGGATGACGCGCAGGCGGAAGTCGAACGATTGGTCACGGAAAACGGCCTCGTCATGGTGCCGCCCTTCGACGATGGTGCCATCGTCGCCGGACAAGGCACGCTCGGGCTGGAAATTCTCGAGGCGATGCCCGACGTGGCGACGGTGCTCGTACCGCTCTCCGGCGGAGGATTGGCGGCAGGAATCGCTGCGGCGGTCAAGGCACGTTCGCCAAAGACGCGCGTCATCGGCCTGACCATGGAGCGTGGCGCGGCGATGAAGGCGAGCCTCGATGCGGGGCGACCGGTGCAGGTCGAGGAAGTCGAGAGCCTTGCCGATTCCCTTGGCGGCGGTATCGGACTCGACAATACCGTCACCTTTGCGATGTGCCGTGCCCTGCTGGATGACGTGATCCTGCTGTCCGAAACCGAGATCGCGGCGGGCATGCGGCACGCCTATCGCGAAGAGCGCGAGGTGATCGAAGGCGCGGGCGCAGTCGGCATCGCGGCGTTGCTTTCAGCGCGCGTTGGCCGGCTGGATGGGCCTGTGGCCTTGGTCCTCTCCGGTCGCAACGTGGACATGGCGCAGCACCTGCGGGTCATCAATGAAAACCCCGATCCGTTCCGGGAGGCAGCGGCATGACGAGGATGAATATACTGACCGAAGCGGACTTGCGGCGCATCGTTCCGCTCGACCTTGAAGCCATCGCCTGCATTGAGAAGGCGTTTCATGCGCTTGCCACCCAGGCCGTCGTCATGCCACCGATCCTGCGGCTCGACATGCCCGAGCAGCGCGCCGAGGTGGACGTGAAAACCGCCTACGTGCCCGGTCTCGACGGTTTCGCCATAAAGATCAGCCCCGGCTTCTTCGACAATCCGAAACTCGGCTTGCCGAGCACCAATGGCCTGATGGTGCTGTTTTCCACCAAGACCGGCGTCGTGCAGGCGGTGCTGCTCGATAACGGCTATCTGACAGATGTGCGTACGGCCGCGGCCGGCGCCGTCGCAGCGCGATATCTTTCACGCCCGGACGCCTCCATCGCCGCTGTCTTCGGCGCGGGCATGCAGGCGCGGTTGCAGCTCGAAGCCTTGAGCCTCGTCCGCCCCATCCGCGAAGCACGCATCTGGGCGCGCGACATGGCCAAGGCCGAGGCGACCGCGGCGGCGTTGACGGTGACGCTGGGCTTTCCCGTACGTGCAGAAGCCGACGGCAAGGCGGCGGTCGATGGTGCCGATATCATCGTCACCACTACACCGTCGGAAACGCCGGTACTCAGGGCCGCATGGCTGCAACCGGGCCAACACGTCACCGCCATGGGCTCGGACGCCGAGCACAAGAACGAGATCGAGCCGGCCGTCATCACGGGTGCCGGCCTCTATGTCGCCGACAGCCTGAAGCAGACCCGCCGTCTCGGCGAACTGCACCATGCCATCGAGGCCGGCCTGGTGACGGACGGCACGACCTTTCCCGAACTCGGCGAGATCATCGCCGGGCGCAAAACGGGCCGTAGCGGCCCCGAGCAGATCACCGTGGCGGACCTTACCGGCACGGGCATTCAGGACACGGCCATCGCAACGCTTGCTGCCGCTCGGGCGACAGCAGCGGGCGCCGGCACGACCTTCGAGAGTTGAGACCGGCTTTTCGCCGGGTACAGAGGAAAAACCGATGAAACAAGCGAACCTGAAGTTCTCACTTCCGGAGTATGAAACGCGTCTGCAAAAAACGCGGGCAGCCATGGAAGCCAAGGGTATCGATGTACTGATCGTCAGCGATCCCTCGAACATGAACTGGCTGACGGGCTATGATGGCTGGTCCTTCTACGTACACCAGTGCGTCGTCGTCCCGCCGACGGGCGAGCCGATCTGGTACGGCCGCGGCCAGGACGCCAACGGCGCGAAGTTCACCGCCTACCTGAAACACGAGAACATTATCGGTTATCCCGACCACTATGTGCAGTCCACCGAGCGTCACCCGATGGACTATCTTTCGGCGAAGCTTTCGGAGCGGGGTCTCGACAAGCTGAGGATCGGCGTCGAGATGGACAATTACTGGTTCTCCGCCGCAGCCTTTGCCTCCCTCGTCAAACACCTGCCGAATGCCCGCTTCGTCGATGCCACCGCGCTCGTCAACTGGCAGCGTGCAGTCAAGAGCGAGACGGAAATCAAATATATGCGCAATGCCGCAAGGATCGTCGAAAAGATGCACGAGCGCATCTTCGACACGATCGAGGTCGGCATGCGCAAATGCGATCTCGTGGCGGAAATCTACGATGCCGGGACGCGCGGTGTCGATGGTATCGGTGGTGACTATCCCGCGATCGTGCCGCTGCTTCCCTCCGGTGTGGAGGCCTCCGCGCCCCACCTGACATGGGACGACCGGCCGATGAAATCCGGCGAGGGCACCTTCTTTGAGATCGCCGGCTGCTATCATCGTTATCATGTGCCGCTGTCGCGCACCGTCTTCCTCGGCAAGCCGACACAGGCCTTTCTCGATGCGGAAAAGGCGACGCTCGAAGGCATGGAAGCCGGCCTCGAAAAGGCACGCCCCGGCAATACCTGCGAAGACATCGCAAACGCCTTTTTTGCGGTGCTCAAGAAGTACGGAATCGTGAAGGACAACCGTACGGGCTACGGCATCGGGGTCTCCTATCCGCCGGATTGGGGCGAGCGCACGATGAGCCTGCGCCCCGGCGACCGGAGCGAGCTTAAGCCGGGCATGACCTTCCACTTCATGACAGGCCTCTGGCTCGAAGACATGGGTTTCGAGACGACGGAAAGCATTCTGATCACGCAAACCGGCGTCGAGTGCCTTGCCGATGTGCCGCGCAAGCTTCTTGTGAAGGATTGAGCGATGCGTGCCTCTCCCATCAGCCCGACGGTCGATTTTTCGGCCGAGGGCGTGCAGCACGGCTTTTTGCGCCTGCCCTACAGCCGGGACGATTCCGCCTGGGGTTCGGTGACGATCCCGGTGACAGTGGTGAAAAACGGGGAGGGGCCGACGGCCCTTCTCACCGGCGGCAACCACGGCGACGAATATGAGGGGCCGATCGCGCTCTTCGATCTCGCGCGTACGCTGAGGGCGGAGGATGTATCCGGCCGCATCATCATCGTGCCGGCGATGAACTATCCGGCCTTTCTTGCCGGCACCCGCACGTCACCGATTGACAGGGGCAATATGAACCGCAGTTTTCCGGGCGCCCCGGATGGAACGGTCACGCAAAAGATCGCGGACTACTTCCAGCGCACGCTGCTGCCGCTCGCAGATGTCGTTCTCGACTTTCATTCCGGTGGGAAGACACTGGATTTCCTGCCCTTCTGCGCCGCCCATATCCTGCCCGACAAGGCGCAGGAGGCAAAGGCCTTCGACCTCGTCAGCGCCTTCGGCGCGCCCTGGTCGATGAAGATGCTGGAGATCGACGCGGTGGGCATGTACGACACGGCCGCCGAAGAAATGGGCAAGGTCTTCGTCACCACCGAACTGGGCGGCGGTGGTACGGCAACAGCCAGAAGCGCCGGCATCGCCAAGGCCGGAGTTGCGAACATGTTGAGGGCCGCGGGCATTTTCAAAGGCCCCGTGGAGAGCAAGAAAACCACGTGGCTCGACATGCCCGACGGAAACTGCTTTTCCTTCGCCGAGGACGGCGGCTTGCTCGAACCCCTCTTCGATCTCGGCGATACCGTGAGGAAGGACGACGCCGTTGCCCGCATCCATCCCGTCGGGCGTACGGGGGTGCAGCCACTGGACATCACGGCCAGGATGGATGGCATCCTCGTTGCACGCCATTTCCCCGGCCTCGTGAAATCCGGGGACTGCGTCAGCGTGCTCGCAACGATCGTTGGGGAATGAAGTCCCTAGTCACCATCGAGGCATGGGGTCCGCCATTCGCGTCTTCAATACAAGCTCAAAGAAGAGCGAAGTCGAGCGCACTGAGGCTGGGCTTCGTGTCGAGAATGGCGAAGAGCGTGGCTTTCCCCGCGTGTGATCCATCGGCATCGTAATAGAGCTTTCCATCCGACGTATCATAGACGATGCGATCCTTGGTATCTGTCGCAACACCCTGAATATTCGCGACGAACTGGTCGGTGCTGAGGACCTTCGTGCCGGCGATGGCCGAAAAGATGCTCTTGTTGAGCTGAATCGTGTCATCGGCGGCACTGAAGGAGATCAACGTATCGACATTGCTGCTCCCGAGGGGGGTGGAGAAGACGAAGGTGTCGCGGCCTGTCCCGCCTTCCAGGACATCGCTTCCGGCACCACCGTCCAGAACGTCGTTGCCCGCCAGCCCCTTGAGGCGGTCGATGCCACCATTGCCCTTCAGCGTATCGGCTTCGACGGTGCCGGATTTGGTTTCACCGCTGGCCAGGCCGTTGAAGGTGATACCCTTGACGTCGGTCACCTTCACCGCAAGCGTCTGCTTGTCGACAAGGCCCTTGTCGTCGGTTGCCGATACGATCAGGTCGTAGATGTTGTTTCCGCTCTTGTCGGTCGGCGTCTCGAAGTCCGGAGCGGATTTGAAGATGAGCCTGCCGGATGCCTTGTCGATCGAAAACCGCGCCGCATCCGTGCCGGAAATGGCATAGGTGAGCTTTGCACCGGCGTCATCATCCCTAGCGACGACCGTCGTGACCACTGTGCTGTTTTCGGCGACCGAGATCGTCGCTGACGATCCACCACCGTTCGAGGTGATGACCGGCGCATCGGCAGCATTGGTAACGGTGACGTTGAAGGTCTGGCTGTCGCTCGCGCTGAAGCCGTCGATAGCCTTGACGATGACGCTGTAGACGTTGTCCTTGTTGGCATCTGCCGGTTTTTCGAAGTTCACGCCAGCCTTGAACTTCAGGGCGCCGGTCGACGCATTGATGGAGAAGAAGGCCGCGTCGGCACCGCTCACCGCATAGGTGATCGGCTGGCTTTCCGGGTCGGTCGCCTTGACCGTCGCCAACAGCGCTGTGCTGTTCTCCGCCGTTGCGAGCGCTACGCTCGCGGCGCCTGAATTCGAGGTGATCGTCGGCGCCGTATTGACGAAGCTCGCACCCGTCAACGTCTTCCAGCCGATGCCGGCGAGCGTCAGCACGTTACCGGCAGAGAGCGTGATGACGGTGTTCGCCAGATCAGTCTTGTCGACCATGGTGAGAAGCTGCGCAACGGACTTGACGGCTGCCAAGCCCGAACCGGTCAGCTTGTCGACGCCAAGCTGGAAATCGGTGATCGTGTCCTTGCCGCTGGTATAGATGAACGTGTCCGCCCCGGCGCCGCCTGAAAGACTATCGTCACCTGCGCCACCGGAAAGCCTGTCGGCCCCGTCACCTGTCCGAATGATGTCGTTGCCGGCACCGAAGGTGACGTCGAATGTATTGACGCCTGCGAAATCAGCGCGATTGAGGTTACTGGCGTCACCGTAATAGGTGCGGAAGATGTTGCCGCTGTAGCCTGCCCCGCCGGTCGCCTTGGCCAGATTGAACACTTCCATGCTGTCGGAAATATTCGACCAGTCGATGACCAGTGTATCCGTACCGGCACCCATGTCGATATTGTCGCGACCGCCGGCAATCTTGACGGTATCATTGCCGTTCCCGGTCGTGAGGCTATCCTCGAGGAATTCCCTGCGGGTGGTGATCGTGTCGCTGCCGGAGCCCGTTTTCAACGTCAGGGCCTCGATGCGCGTGATGGAGCCCGTGAGGCCGCCGATGACATAGGTGGAGGACGACGCGTTGAGATTGATCGCCATTGCCACGGTCGCGGCAGACTTGTCCGCTTCCCAGCGGTCCTGGCCCGCCGATCCGTTCGTTTCGCTGCCGCCATCCACGATATCGGCGCCGGCACCGGTGTTGATATAGTCGTTGCCGGCCTTGCCGATCACCCGGTCGTTGCCGTCGCCGGTGCGGATGATGTCGCTGCCGGAACCAAACGTCAGGTCGAAATGGTCGATGCCAGCGAAATCGAGCCGATTGAGCGAGGAACTGTCGCCATAATATGTCCGGAAGATATTGCCGCCATAGCCCAGGCCGGCCGTCTTCGAGAGATTGAAGATCTCCATGTTCTCGGTGATGCTGCCCCAATCCAGCACCAGTGTATCGGACCCGCCGCCGGCATCCACCGTGTCGCGTCCACCCACGATCTTGATGCGGTCGTTGCCGAGGCCGGTTGTGATCTGGTCTTCGAAGAACTGGCTGCGTGTGGTGATCACGTCATCGCCGGAACCGGTTGTCAGCGTCAGCATCTCGATACCGGTGACGGACCCTGTCCGCCCGCCCACCGTGTAGGCCGCTGTCTTTGTGGTGTCGGTCAGATCGAGCGTGAAACCGCTCGTCATCGCGGACTGGATCGCCTTCCAGCGGTCGTTTCCTGTGCCGCCGATGACGATGTCGGCACCGGTATCCGTGTCGATGAAGTCGTTGCCGGCGCCGCTGGAAACCTTGTCGTCGCCGTCGCCTGTGCGGATGATGTCGTCGCCGGAGCCAAAGGTGATGTCAAACTTGTCGACGCCGGAGAAATCGGCGCGGTTCAAGCCGGAATTATCACCATAGTAGGTACGGTAGATATTGCCGCTGTAGCCGGTGCCGTCGCCCGCCTTCGACAGGTTGAAGAGTTCCATGCTTTCGGTGATGGCCGACCAGTTGATGATCAGCGTGTCGATGCCCTTGCCCATGCTGACATTGTCGCGGCCGCCGGCTATTTTCACCGTGTCGTTGCCGTCATTGGTTTCGAGCACATCTTCAAGGAAGTCCGAGCGGGTGGTGAGCACGTCGCTGCCGGACCCGGTCTTCAGGGTCAGGGCCTCGATACGTGTGACCGAGCCCGTCAGGCCGCCGATGACATAGCTGGATGACGACGCCGTCAGGTTGATGGTCATCGCCAGCGTTGCGGCGGACTTGTCCGCTTCCCAGCGGTCGCTGCCTGCGGTGCCGTCAGCCTCGTTGCCGCCATCGACGACGTCGACGCCCTTGCCGGTATTGATGTAATCGTTGCCGGCATTGCCGATCACGCGATCGTTGCCGTCTCCCGTACGGATGATGTCGCCGCCCGAGCCGAGGGTCATGTCAAAATGGTCTATGCCGGCGAAGTCGAGACGGTTCAGGCTGGAATTGTCACCGTAGTAAGTGCGGTAGATGTTGCCGGTATAGCCGGTGCCGTCGGAAGCCTTGGCGAGATTGAACACTTCCATACTGTCGCCGATGTTCGACCAGTCAAGGATCAGCTTGTCGTCGCCGGCGCCCATGTCGATTGTGTCCCGACCGCCGGCGATCTTGATCGTGTCGGCACCGGCACCGGTGGTGACCACATCCTGGAGGAAGTCCCGGCGAGTGGTGATCACGTCGCTGCCGGATCCCGTCTTCAGGGTCAGGGCCTCGATACGGGTGACCGTACCGGTGAGGCCGCCGATGACATAGCTGGACGAAGAAGCCGTGAGGTTGATGGTCATCGCCAGCGTCGCGGCGGACTTGTCCGCTTCCCAGCGGTCGCTGCCTGTCGTGCCATCAGCCTCGTTGCCGCCATCGACGACGTCGACGCCCTTGCCGGTATTGATGTAATCGCTACCGGAATTGCCGATCACCCGGTCGTTGCCGTCTCCCGTACGGATGATGTCGCCGCCCGAGCCGAGGGTCATGTCGAAATGGTCTATGCCGGCGAAGTCGAGGCGGTTCAGGCTGGAATTGTCCCCATAGTAAGTGCGGTAGATATTGCCGCCATAGCCGGTGCCGTCGGAAGCCTCGGAGAGACCGAACACCTCCATACTGTCACCGATACCCGACCAGTCGAGCACCAGCGTATCGGCCCCGCTGCCGCCGTCGACAATATCGCGACCGTTGCCGACGACCAGCCGGTCGTTGCCGCCGAGGCCGGCCAACGTATTGTTCCGATCATTACCAATCAGCGTGTTGGCCAGGCCGTTGCCGGTGATGTTGATCCGCCGGACATTGTCCTCGACCGTGACGTTCTCGACATTGGCACCCCATGAGGTGTCGAGCGAGAACGTTAAAAGCGGATCCGGATCCTGCTGGGTCGGCGTGACGAAATCCGTCGTGGCGAGGTGGATGGTGTCGGTGCCTTCGTTCGCCAGTTCTTCGACCTGATCGCCTGCGCTGTCGAACCAGTAATGATCGCTGCCGCCCTTGCCGACGAGCGTGTCGCTGCCCTGCCTGCCGTCCAGCGTGTCGCCGCCGCTCGTTCCCTCGATGCGATTGGCTTGCCCGTTACCGGTGCCGATGCGGGCCGAGCCGCTCAGCGAGAGATCCTCGACCGCCTCATTGCCGACGAGGGAGTAATTGATCGATGAAATGATCCTGTCGCGGCCGGCGCCGCCGGATGCGGAGCTTTCATCGACGATGTCGCTCAAGGAATCGACGTGATAGGTGTCATCGCCGGCGCCACCGACCATTGTGTCGATGCCGCCGTTGCCAAAGAACGTATCGTCGCCGGCAAGGCCGCGGAAATGATCTGCCTGGGTCGTTCCGTGGAACACGTCGTTCTTTGTCGATCCCTCGATGATTTCGACATCGGAACCGATGATGTCGCCCTCGGCCTCTCCCCCGACCTGGGACGTCACGCCCCGGTCGATCGTAACGCCCACCGCGGAACTGCGATAAGTGACGGTGTCAGTGCCCGCACCACCGACGAAGATATCGGCACCGCCGCGCCCCTCCAGCGTATTGTTGCCCTTGTCACCGGTCAGGAGCTGGCTGAGTTCATTGCCGGTCAGATCGCGGGTCGTCGTGCCGTTGTCGTCCGACGTGGCAAGCACTTCCACATGTGCGCCGGCCGTCAGCACATAGTTGACGGACGCCCGAACGGTGTCGGCGCCCTCGTCTTCCAACTCGACGACGGTGTCGCCGGCGTCGTCGACGCGATAGGTGTCGTTGTCGGCGCCACCGCGCAAGTCGTCGGCGCCGCTGCCACCGTCGAGGATGTCGTCTCCGGCCTCGCCGAAAAGCGTGTCTATCTGGTCGCCGCCGTTGAGCGTATCGGCACCGCCGCCGCCATGCAGTTCATCGATACCGCCGAGCCCGTTGAGCGTGTCGCCGTCGCTTGTGCCCGTCATGAGGTTGGCGAGACCGTTGCCGGTGCCGATGCGCGCCAGGCCGAGAAGGGTGAGGTTCTCGATATCCTGCCGGTCGGCGACATCCAGCGTATAGTCGATGCTGGCATAGATCAGGTCGGTGCCGCCGCTGACATTGACGGCGATTTCCTGCATCCGGTTTTCCTGCACGGCGTCGTCGAGGTCATCGACATAGTATATGTCGTCGCCGAGCCCGCCGATCAGAATATCCTGGCCGCCGAGGCCGTCGAGTGTGTCGTTGCCGGCGTTGCCGATCAGCACGTCGTTACCGTCGGTACCGGTCAGAACGTCACTGCCGCCGAGACCCGCCAGCGTATGGGCAACGCCGGCCCCGGTGATCGTATCGCCGTGGCTTGATCCTTCGATGATCTCGACGTTGGAAATCGTGTCGCCGGCGGCGTCGCCGCCGGTATTGATGCCGGTCGCCAGGTTGATGACGACTGCCGCGCTCGAATTGAAGTAGGAAACGATATCGTTGTCCGCCCCGCCGTCGATCGTGTCGCCGCCGGCACCACCGACAAGGATATCGTCGCCGGCCCCGCCGATCAGTTCGTCTTCGCCACCGTTGCCTTCGAGGTAGTCACGCTCGCTGCCGCCGTCGAGACGATCACCCATCGCGCCGCCGACCAGAACATCCTCACCGGCACCGCCAGAGAACTCCGCCCTGATACCGCTGACGTCGTCGCCCATGACGATCTGGTCGCCGAGCAGACCGCCGGCCGCGATGATCCGGGTAATGCCCGAAAACGACTGCTGCTCGCCGAACCCGAAGATGGTGACGCCGCCGGAGCCGGCGCCGATCTCGATGCTTTCAGCCCCGTCGGTCTTGTCGGGAACCGCACGCAGCGACGCCCGGTCGCCGATATTGACCATCAAGTCGGCGCCGACCTTCTCGCCCAGATCCGGCAGTACGGCCGGCGTTGTCGCATCGTCCGTGCGCGGGTCGTCGAAGGAGAAGGAGCCGAGCGTGACGCGCGGCGAGGTATGCCGCCAGACCTCGCCCCAGAAGACGGTGGCATAGGCCGTGAAACCGGCAGTGATCTTGCCGGATGTTTCGAAGATCTGGAACGGATTGCTGGACAGCAGCGCCGCCATCTCATCGACATAGATGCGGCCCACCGTCGAACCCACGTCGTCGGCGAGATCGAAATCCACCGTGCCGGTGATGTCTCCACCGCCGTACAGGCTGGCGATGAAGGCGTCGAGGGCGACGCCGAGCGTTATCGAGGCTGAAAAGGTGACTTCAGGGCCGGCACCGTCGATGATGTAAAAGCCGTCGATAGCCGAGCCGGTGCCCAGCAGGCCGCGCGTGTCGTAGCCGAAGGCGAGGTCGAATCCGAGGCCCACGCCCCCGCCGAGCTTCACGTTGATTCCCGGGAAGATCGAGAATGTCAGCATGTTGGTGTTGGTGAACGAGAAATCGACCTCCGGCAGGTCGATCTCCATCAGGTCGGCATTGCCGCCAAGGATGAGCTTGATGATCTGGGTCGGATCCGTGAGGATCGGCACCGAGAAGTCGCCGCCCTCGATGATCGCCTCGAATATTTCCTTGCCGGTGTCGCCGCCGGAAGACGTGTCACTCCAGCTGTCGCCCTGCAAGGCGCCGACGAGCGTGCCGAGATCATCGACGAAACCGCCGAATGTGGTGCTTGCCGAACCGATCTGGAAATTGAGGGCACGGACGTCGCCGTTGATGATGAAATCGCCGATCGTATAGGAGTCCGCCCCGAAATCGGCGTCGGCGAGGAATTCCGCCCAGTCGAGGACCTTCTGGGCAAGGTCGATGAACTTCGTCAGCGGGGTGAGGTCGGCGCCGGGGCTGGCGAGCTTGATCAGGTCGACGAAGGTGACCTTGCCGTCGCCGGTCTTGTCGAAAAGCGTCTGCCACTCTGGAATCGACTTGAGAGCCTTGACCTCGGAGTTGAGGACAGCGAGCACTTGGTTGATCGGTTTCAGGATGGGTTCGAGCTGCTGCAGGGCAGGCTGCACGAAGTCCGTCATGAAGCTGCCGAGGTCCATATGGATCTCCTTCACCTTCACCTGGGGGACCATGCCAAAGCCGCTGTTGTCGTCGTCTGGATTGATGGCAGTGCCGACATCGAAAGCCCAGTCGACCACCAGTGTCGCCGATATGCTCGGCAGTAGTTCGCTTCCCCCATCGGCCGAGAGAGCAACCTCGATATGGCTGCTGCCATTCAGCGTCGCGTCAAGCAGATCGTTGTCGAGTTCAGTCAGCCGGATCCTGCCGTCGCTGTCTTTCAGGTCGATGGCAAACATCGCCGACACATAGGAGCCCGCATCTGTCGCATTGAAATTGAGAAAACCGAGCTCTGCGACCGCATTGATAGCCGAGCCGCTGACCGTCAGCGACGCCTGGATTTCGTTGGCCTGTCCAGTCATGACGTAGAAGCCGTTCGCATCGACGCCGACGGAGAGATTGATGGCGTAACCCAACGTGGCTGTCGCCGTGCCGCTCGTTTCGACGCCAAGACCCGCAATGCCGAGATCGGAGGCAAGGGATATGCTGCCACTGATGAACTTGTTCGTTGACAAGCTGAGCAGCACGTCACCGTTGTCTACCGTCGCGGAAATGCCGCTGCCGATAAAGCCGCTATTGGCCAACGCGTTGTTGATGGCGCTCGCCACGACCGTGTCGAGTCGTTCGCCAGCAGTGTCTATGGCATCGAGTGCGGCAAACACGCTGTCTTTCAACGCCGTGATGCTCTTCATCCAGGCCTGGCCCTGTTCATAGGCCGATTTCAGCCCGGCCCCGACCAGAGGCAGCTTTTCGGCGTAGACCTGAGTGGCCATGGCCTGCTCGATCTTGGCGAGAGCCTGGTTCAGCCCGTCCTTCAGCGCATCAATCTTCGCCTGCTCGATCTCGGCCATGTTCTTCCCCCGCCCTGCGCTATTTTTTCGCAGCTCCCAGCTGACTGAAGAATCCATGAGCTATCGGCTGCGCTGACGCAAGCCGTATATTAAAATATCATTAACTATAGAAATTCTGATAGTGGGCCATCAGAATATGAAACCGCCCGCCAAGCCTCTTTCAACTTGGTCCATCGAATTCTGTATGTCGCAGCGGTTGCCCCGTTTCTCTCCGACTACGACGCGAGGGCCTCCATTGTCGAGCTTGCCCTGCCTTCATCTTGCTGGAGGCCCACAGGCGCCTTCACCAACAGGATCGCCGTTCGGGTGCTAGCGCTTGGTTGCCATCCATATGACATGGCGTGCGCCGCGCTGCTTGGTGCTGGCGCGCGCACTCACCTCCTCGACCACAAAACCGACATCGCGCAACCGGCGTGTGAAATGGCTGTCGGGCGCCGACGACCAGACCGCAAGCACGCCGTTGGGGCGCAGGGCTGTCTGGGCGGCACGAAGGCCATTGTGGCTGTACAGGTTGTCGTTGGACGCGCGCGTCAGACCATCCGGGCCGTTGTCGACATCGAGGAGAATGGCATCGAAGGCGGCCGCCTTCGAGCGGATAAGAGCGCCGACATCGCCGACATGGATTGTGACGCGCGGGTCGTCGAGTGTTCCCGCATGCAGGTCGGCCATCGGTCCGCGCGCCCAATCGACGACGGCAGGAACGAGTTCGGCGACGACGACGGAGACGTCATCGGGGAGGGCGGCCAACGCCGCCCGCAATGTGAACCCCATGCCGAGCCCGCCGATCAACATTCTGGCGCCTTTCCGACCAGCAATATGCGCGCAGCCTAGCGTCGCGAGCGTTTCTTCCGAGCCGCTCAGCCTGCTGTTCATAAGCTCTGTGGCACCGAGCATGATGGAGAATTCGCTACCGCGCTGTTTCAGGCGCAGTTCGCCGCCATCACCGGGAATGGTTGCACGATCAAGCTGAATCCAAGGAAGCATCGGGGTGTCTCACGGCGTTATTCAGCGCCTCGTAGCATGGCAGTCGGACCGAAGATATCAGATTGTCATCGAGCCGCGGCAACGATCACCGATCGGCGGCAAGCGTACTCCAGACCATCACGCAAAGCCCCCATCGACAGAGATTGGCAGAAATTCCTACACGCCACGAGGGCTTCCAGCTTACCATGGATCTGAAGAGGACTTGCGGCGCAGACGGAAGTTTTTCGTATCGATATGGGAGGCGGCGAAGCCGATGCGCTGGAAGCCTTGCACGCGAAAACGCGAAGACCATCGCGAGCGACACGCCCGCCGCCTGCGATTCATTGATCGGAATTGAGAACATCCGACATCGTATATTCGCCCGATGGTTTGCCGACGATCCAGCGGGTAGCCGCCAATGCGCCGCGCGCGAACATGTCCCTTCCCAGCGCCGCGTGGGAAATCGTGATCACTTCTTCCTCGGAGGCGAAAATCACACTGTGCTCTCCCACGATACCGCCCCCGCGGACGGCCGAAAAGCCGATTTCGCCTTGCGGCCGCACGCCCGTCAGCCCGTCCCGGCCTCGGCGTTCCACTGTTTCGAGCGGAACCGCGCGACCGAGCGCCGCCGCTTCTCCGATCATGAGCGCGGTTCCCGAGGGGGCATCGACCTTTCGGCGGTGATGGGCTTCAACGATCTCGATATCCCATGTTTCAGCCGGAAGGATTCCCGATAGCTGCGAAACGAGCCCTGTCAGCATGTTGAGACCGATGGAGAAATTACCCGATCGCAGGATGGGAATTTGGCGGGCGGCGGCCGCAATCCTGTCCTCCTCGCCGCGATCGAAGCCCGTTGCGCCGATGACCAGCGCCGGACCGCCTCGACGGGCGCAGCGTTCGGCAAGCGTGGCTGCTGACGCTGCCGTCGAAAAATCGATGATCACATCGGCGGTTTCGACGGCGGTTTCGATATCGATAAAGTCGGCATCAACCTGGCCGGGACGGCCAATACCGCCGATATAGTCGACCGCCTCGTCAGATTGCAGCACGGCGACGATCGTCTGGCCCATCCGGCCACGCGACCCTGCGACGGCAACTTTGATCGGAAGCGTCATGTCGTTTTCCCTAGGCAAGCACATGGGCAGGGCCGGCAACGGCGAGATGGACGATGTCGCCCGGCACGGGAAGGGCGAGGCCGGATGTCCGGATCAGAACGGGCGGCAGGGAGGTGTCCGGGAGGGCGAGGGCGACAGTCGAGACGGCGCCGCCGAACTGCACGTCGATTACGCGGGCACTGGTTTTTTGCGGCGCGTCGGTGACAATGTTGATCTGCTCCGGTCGCAGCATGATTTCCGCCTTGCCGGCATGGTCGCCATCGATAGCAACGCGTCCCAAGGCGCAATCGGCAAAGCCACCGTTTACGATGGCCGGCAGCAGGACTGCATCGCCGAGAAAAAGCGCGGTCTCCCGATCGCGGGGCTGCCGGTAGAGAGCCTGCGGCGAACCGGCCTGAACCAGCCTACCGTCACGCAATACGGCCACCTGGTCGGCGAAGGAAAGCGCCTCCGTCTGGTCGTGCGTGACGAGAATGGCGGTGATGCCGGCATTTTGCAGGACCCGCGCGACGGCCTTGCGCATGGATTCGCGCAGGCCCGTATCGAGAGCGGAGAAAGGTTCGTCGAGCAGCATCATGCGCGGCTGACGGCCAAGCGCGCGGGCAAGTGCCACACGCTGCTGCTGGCCGCCGGAAAGCTGGTGCGGCCGGCGCGTCGCCATGGTGCCGTCAAGCTCCACCATATCGAGCAGCCCGGCGACACGTTTCGCGCGGTCGGCGACGCCGCGCTCGAAACCGAAGGCGATGTTTTCGGCAACGCTCAGATGCGGAAACAGCGCGCCGTCCTGCGAGACGATGCCGATGCCACGCTTGTGCGCCGGCACGCCGACGGGGCCTTCGGCGAGCAGCGTTCCATCGCAGGACACCCGGCCACGATCAGGAAATTCGAAGCCGGCGATGATGCGCAGCAGGGTCGATTTGCCCGATCCCGAGGGGCCGACGACAGCCGTGCGGCTACCAGGGCCGACCGAGAGGCTGACGGACTCGAGCGCCTGTACCTCGCCGTAGCGCTTGCTGATGGCGTCAAGGGAGAGCAGCGTCATTGGCCGATGGTCCGTTTCGATTGGGCATGGAGAAGAAGGGTCAGCGGCAGCGAGAGCACGACCATCATGGTCGCGTAAGGCGCGGCGGCGACATAGTCGATCTCGCTCGTCAGCGACCAGAAGCGCGTTGCCAGCGTCTCGACACCGTTCGGCGCCAGCATCAGCGTGGCGGTCAACTCATTGGTGATCCCCAGCGCGACCAGGGCGACGCTGGCGGCCGCTCCCGGCGCGGCGAGCCTTAGCGTGACCTGCCGCAGCGCCTGTGCGGGTGTGCGTCCAAGTGCCATCGCAGCCCGCTCCAGTTCGACAGGCGCCTGCGCGATGCTGGCACGCAGGCCCACCATGGCGCGCGGCAGGAACAGAAGGACATAGCCGGCCAGCAGCATCGCGAAAGTCTGGTACAGTGGCAACAGGAAGCGCACCGTAATGGAGACCAGCGCCAAGGCCACAACGACGCCAGGCAGGGAGCCGACATAGTAGTGACAAGCTTCGAGAATACGTTGAAGCCGTCCCGGTTCGCGCACCGAAAGCCACGCCATGGGAACAGCGACGATGGTTGCGAGAATTCCGCCTGAGATAGCAAGCAGCAGGGTTTCACCCACCGCACGGGTGACCTCGCTGTCCCAGATCGCGGCGCCGCCCACCCAGAGCCAGCGACCAAGCGTGACCAGCGGCACACCGAGGGTAAGGATAGCGAGCCCCACCGGCAGGACGAGGGCAGGCAGGGCCAGGCGGCCAAGCCGTCGCCGTTCGGCCGGACGCGCAGCGCCGGCGCCGACACGCGCATAACGCTCATTGCCGCGCAGCAGGAGTTCGAGGGCGAGCAGGAACAGGCAGCAGCCGACAAGCACACCGCCGATCATATTGGCGGCGGGACTGTTGTAGGAGGACTGGAACTGATCGACGATGGCGGTCGCCAGCGTGTCGAAGCGGATCATCGCGAAGAGACCGTATTCCGACAGGAGATGAAGGCCGATGAGAAGCGAGCCGCCGCAGATGGCCAGCCGCAGCTGTGGCAGCACAACACGAAAAAAGACTTCGACAGGTGCAAGGCCGAGCGAGGCGGCGGCATCCTCCACGGCGGGATCGAGGCGCCGGAGGGCGGCTGCGACCGGCAGGTAGAGGAAGGGATAATAGGCGAGAACGGCGACGAACGTGCCCCCGGCGAGGCCGCGCATGCTCGGCACGAGGCTGACCCAAGCATAGCTGTGCACGAAGGCCGGCACGGCGAGCGGCGTTATCGCAAGCCAGGCCCAGAGGCGGGCGCCGGGTATGTCCGTGCGCTCGGTCAGCCAGGCCATGCCAACGGCAACGGCGATCGACAACGGGATCGTCAGGAGTTCCAGATAGAGCGTGCTGAGGAGAAGTTCGCCGACGCGCGGGCGCAGCACGAGCGTCTTCACCGTCTCCCAGCCGACATCGAAGGTGACCCAGGCTATGAAGCCGAGCGGCACCAGGCTGAACAGTGCGACGAGCGCAGCGAGCACGATGACCGGCAGATGCGGCAAGGACGTGCGCATTCGCTGGCGCACCGGCCAGGGCCGGTCGTAGGTTTCTGCTGTACTATCCTGCAACAAGGCCCATGCCTTCATGCCATGAAAACGACAGGGCGCGCGTTTCGCGATGAACAGGCGGCCCGTTTCTGCCCTAAGGATTTCCTGAGTAAAAGGCAATGGTTTCCGCAATCGGGCAGCCTGCCTGCGGCGTGGTGACACTGGCGCCGGATGTGGCCGCGCTATAAGTAGAGTTCGCCTGCCCAGTTTTGTGGATGGCCTTTCGATTCAAAAGGAGAACACATGATCCCGTCGATCCGATTGACATTCGCAGCCGTGTCGCTTGCCGCTTTGGCGTCGCTGGCATCCGGCGCCAGAGCGCAGGACGCGGGCGAGCTTGTCATCTACAACGCCCAGCACGAGGGGCTCGGCAAGGCGTGGATCGAGGCGTTCACCAAGGAGACCCGCATCAATGTCGTGGTCCGCAAGGGCAGCGACATGGAGTTCGCCAACCTCATCCTGCAGGAGGGTGATCTGACGCCGGCCGATGTCTTCCTGACGGAGAATTCGCCGGCCATGGCGCTGCTCGATGCGGCCGGGCGCTTTGCGCCCGTCGACAAGGAAACGCTCGATCAGGTGCCGGCAGACTATCGCCCAGCCGATGGCATGTGGACGGGCATCGCCGCGCGCTCGACGGTCTTTGCCTATGACAAGACCAGGCTCACCGAGGACGCCTTGCCGAAGTCGATGCTCGATCTTGCCGAACCCGCCTGGAAGGGCCGCTGGGGCGCGTCGCCCAACGGCGCCGATTTCCAGGCGATCGTCGGCGCGCTGCTCCAGCTCAAGGGCAAGGAGGCGACGACGGCATGGCTGACGGCGATGAAGGAGAACGCGACGCCTTACAAGGGCAACAGCATTGCCATGAAGGCGGTCAATGCCGGCGAGATCGAGGGCGCGCTAATCTATCACTACTACTGGTTCGGCGATCAGGCGAAGACCGGTGAAAACAGCGGGAACGTCGCGCTGCACTATTTCAAGCACCAGGATCCTGGCGCCTTCGTCAGCATTTCCGGCGCCGGTATCCTGAAGACCAGCACGCATCAGAAGGAGGCGCAAACCTTCCTGAAGTGGATCACCGGAAAGGCCGGCCAGGCGATCCTGCGTGACGGCACCTCGTTCGAATACGCGATCGCCGGCGATGCCAACCCAAAGCTCGTTCCGCTCAAGGATCTGGGCGCTCCGAAGGTCGAAGCCTCCACGCTCGACAGCAAGACGGTCGTCGAACTGATGACGGCTGCCGGACTGCTCTAAAGTTGGGAACTGCGCGGCTTCAGGGCCGCGCAGTGTGTGTTTGAGGCGCAGTCTCACGCCTGATAGGGGCTCGCCATCCGCAACCAGCGGACATCCATGTCGCCAGCCAGCAGGGTGTGACGCTGCGCCAGGAAATCCTGCACGTAGGGTTGCAAGAGATGTGCTTCCAGATGCGCGATGCTCGCCCATACCTCGTAGAACACAAAGAGATCCGCATCGGCACGGTCGCGATGCACGTGGTATTGCAAAACGCCCTCTTCCCTGCGCGTCGGCTCGACCAGAGCGATCAATGCAGCCTCCAACGCTTCTGCTTTTCCGGCCTTGGCACGCGCCTGCCCGGTCAGCGCATAGGGGCCGGCCTCGTCTGTGTCCGGTTCGGGAAGAGTGAAGGCAGGGCTCGACATGGCGTCTCCTTTTGGTATGAATTGCGCCATACCTAACACCACAGAAGGTATGATACAATCCGTACCTTGAGGTATTCGCATGGATCATGAAGGGCATCCCGCAGAGCACGAGATTACGCTCGGTGCCGTCCTGTCCGCATTGGCGGATCCCCTGCGGCGGCGCGTCGTCATGGAACTGGCACGGGCTCCTATCGGAACGGAGAGGACCTGCGCGTCTTTCGGACTGCCGGTCAGCAAGGCGACGCTGACGCACCATTTCCGCATTCTCCGCGAGTCGGGGCTCATCCGGCAGATCGACCGAGGCAATAGCCGTGCGGCAACGCTCAGGCGCGACGATCTCGACAGGCGTCTGCCCGGCCTGCTTGATCTCGTGGCAGCGGAGACGCCAGCGCCTTGAATTGATGTCGGGCAATCGGGCTGCCACAGAATGCGATTGGCAGAAAACGCCACGGTTTCGCATGCAAAGTCAAATTACACAAATATTATAGAATTAATTATCTACTTTGAGCAGATGCGCCCCGCTAAGCTCCGTTATCGGACACAGCTGGAGGCTATCATGTCGAAACTGCTCAAAAACACCATTCTCGCGTTTGGACTTTCCGCCATCGCCACTGCCGCCCACGCCGGCGAGGTATTTGATCGCGTCAAGCAGAAGGGCGAAGTGGTCAACGCCGTCGTCAACGACTATCCGCCCTTTGCCTATATCAACGACAAGAACCAACTTGACGGCTTCGACATCGATGTGGCCAAGGCGTTTGCCGAAAAGCTCGGCGTGAAGCTGAAGCTCGAGACGCCCGGCTGGGAAACGATCATCAGCGGCCGCTGGGCTGGGCGCTGGGATGTCGCGATCACCTCGTCCACTCCGACGGAAGAGCGGGCGAAGGTCGTCAATTTCCCGGTGAACTACTACAGCGTTCCCGCGGTCCTCGTCGTGAACAAGGACGAGCAGGCGATCAGGTCCGCGGCCGACCTGACGGGCAAGAAGGTCGGTGTCGGCACGGGCTCGTCCTATGAGGCCTATGTCAACAAGAGTTTCACGATTCCCGGGCAGGCGGCGATTGCCTTCCCGTTCGGCGCCGTACAGTCGGTACCGAACGATGAGACGGTCAACTTCCAGAATCTTGCGCTCGGCGCCGGTGTGCGCCTTGATGCCATCGTCGCCTCGCTCGGCACGGCGCAGGGCCAGATCGATGCGACGGGCAAACTCAAGCTCGCGGGCGAACCGCTCTTTGCCGAGCCCAACGCCGTCGTCACCGACAAGGGCGACCCGGAATGGGACGCCGAAGTGAAGCGGGTTATCACAGAACTCAAGGACGACGGCACGCTCGAAAGAATTTCGCAGAAGTGGTTCAAGGTCGATATCACCCGATATGCATTCTGACGTTGGTCTTCCTACCTTGCGGACATCGACCGGTGCCCGGCCACGGTTCGCCGTGACCGGGCCTGCCGGCTTTCGGCTGCGCGTCCAGTTGACGTGGCTGGCTCTGCTGGCGCTGCTTTTCTGGCTCTTCTACAATCTCGGGCTGGACTTCGATCTGATCGGACAGAAACTGCCCTTCATGCTCGGCCTGCGCCTCTCGCCCGATGGCTTCATTCAGGGCGTCGCGCTTACTTTGCTGATCACCGTCGTTTCCATGGCCATCTCGCTGGTGGTGGCTGTCCTGACGGCGCTCGGCCGCCTGTCGTCCAATGCACTGGCCTTCGGCGTGGCCACCTTCTACGCGTCCTTTTTCCGGGGAACGCCGCTCTTGGTGCAGGTGCTGATCATCTATCTCGCACTGCCACAGTTTGGCGTGGTGCTGTCAGGGCTCGCCTCCGGCATAGTCGCGCTGTCTCTGAACTATGGCGCCTACCTCGCCGAAACGATCCGCGCCGGCATTCTGTCCGTGCCTCGCGGGCAGGGGGAAGCTGCGGTGGCACTTGGGCTTGGGCGTGGCGTCATCGCCTTCAAGATCATTGCGCCGCAGGCGATGCGCATCATCATCCCGCCGGCCGGAGGCCACTTCATCTCGATGTTGAAGGATTCGTCGCTCGTCTCCATCATGGGGCTCTGGGAGCTGAATTTTCTGGCGCAGTCCTACGGCCGGGCCACCTATCACTACATGGAAATGCTGCTGACGGCGGCGGCGATCTACTGGTTTCTGTCGATTGGCCTCGAGCTCGTGCAGAACCGTCTGGAGCGGCATTTCGGTCGCGCATTCGCCGGCGATCGGCAAGGAGGAACAAAATGACCACAGATCGTGCATCCTTTACCATTCTCGATGGTGGCATGGGGCGCCTCCTCGAACGGCTCGGCGCCCCCTTCCGGTTGCCGGAATGGTCGGCGCTCTCGCTGATCGAGGCGCCTGACTATGTCACCCGAGCACATCAGGCCTATGTCGATAGCGGTGCCGACATCATCACGACCAATTCCTACGGTCTCGTGCCGCATATGCTGGGCGAGGACCGCTTCGCCGCGAGCGGTCGGGCGCTCGCCGACCGTGCCGGACAGCTCGCGCGCGCAGTCGCCGATGCCGCCGGCCGGCGGGTTCTGGTCGCGGGCTCGCTGCCCCCGCCATTCGAAAGCTACCGGCCGGAACGCTTTCACGCGGACGGCGCACCGCGCATCATCCAGAATCTCGTCGACGGCTTGAGGCCCCATATCGATCTTTGGCTGATCGAGACCCAGAGTTCGACAGTGGAGGCTTTGACTGCGTTGTCCGCGGTGATCGGCGATGGCAAGCCGGCTTATGTGTCCTATACGCTGAAAGACGAGGACGGGCGCACGGGGCCGGCGGAACTGCGTTCCGGCGAACCGGTCGAGGACGCCGTGCGTAAAACGCTTGCCGCGGGCGCCCGCGGGGTCTTTTTCAACTGCAGTCAACCGGAAGTGATGGGCGAGGCCGTGCGCGCCGCGCGCCAGGCAGTGGACGAAACGGGTGGCACAGCGACCATCGGCGTCTACGCCAACGCCTTTGCACCCGAACCGCCCTCCGATACGCCCTATGCCGGCATTTCCGACATTCGCGCAGATCTCGATCCGGCAAACTACCTGAAATGGATCGAGCGCTGGCTCCGCGATGGCGCGACCATCGTCGGCGGCTGCTGTGGCATCGGGCCGGAACATATCGATGCGATCCGCACATTCCGGAGCGTTCGGGAAGCGGTCTGAGTGGATGACATCGGCCAGGCGGAGGCTTGCGGCAAGAATAGGAGAAAAAACTACGCAGTCCGGTGAAAGTTGGAATAGGCACCCTCGCCGACATTTAAATTCTATAGATTATATAGTCTTTAGAAACTATCTCGAAGGGGAACGCCATGACGATGACACGCCGCCTTTTCTCCGCCGCGCTTGCCGCTACGATCACTCTGCCGCTTCTGGGTGGCGTCGCCTGGGCTTCCGACAAGGTCGTCCGGATCGGTTACCAGAAATACGGCACGCTCGTACTGCTCAAGGGCAAGGCATTGCTCGAAAAGAAGCTGGAGAAAATCGGCTACACCGTGACGTGGACCGAGTTCCCCGCCGGCCCGCAACTGCTCGAAGCGCTGAATGTCGGCGCCGTGGATTTCGGCACGACGGGCGAGACCCCGCCGATCTTCGCGCAGGCCGCCGGCGCACCGCTGGTCTACATCGCCCATGAGCCGCCGGCGGCGCGCGGCGAGGCGATCCTCGTGCCCAAGGATAGCCCGATCAAGACGGTGGCCGATCTCAAAGGCAAGACCGTCGCGCTCAACAAGGGTTCGAACGTACATTTTCTCCTGGTGAAGGCGCTTGAGGAAGCCGGCCTCAAATATACCGACATCAAGACGACCTTCCTGCCGCCGGCCGACGGTCGCGCCGCCTTCGAACAGGGTGCTGTCGATGCCTGGGTCATCTGGGATCCCTTCCAGGCGGCCGCGGAAGTCGCCATCGAGGCGCGCGAGCTGCGCAACGGCGAGGGCATCGTCCCCAACCACCAGTTCTATCTTGGCGCAAAGCCGTTCGTGGAAGACAATCCTGAAGCGGTGGATGTGGTGATCGAAGCCGTTGCGGAGATCGACGAATGGGCGAAAACCAACACCGCGGCCGCAGCAGCGGAACTTGCCCCATCCGTCGGCATCCCTGCAGATGTGCTGGCCGTCGCGCTGGAGCGGCAATCCTACGGCGTGAAAGCCATCGATGACAGCGTGGTCAAGCAACAGCAGTCGATTGCCGATACCTTCTTCGACCTCGGCCTGATCCCTGAAAGGATCTCGATTGCAGACGCCGTGCGCAAGGGCGGTGCCTGATGGCGGAGGCGTCGGTGGCCGGTGGCTATGCTGCCGGCGAAGGCCGTAAACTCAACCTGAAGGGCCTGGCGAGCGTGCTTGCCCCTTGGGCACTTCCCATCACGCTCCTCGTTCTCTGGGAGATTGCGTCGCAGAGCGGTTTCGTCAACGCCCGTCTCATGCCGGCGCCAACGAAGATCGCCACGACCTTCTGGCGGTTGCTGCTGGATGGCTCGCTGTTCTTTCACACGCTTGCCTCCACGCAGCGCGCCGTCATCGGGCTCGTCATCGGCGGCGGGCTCGGCTTTATCGCTGGCGTTCTCACCGGGCTCTGGAAACCCGCGGAGACTTTGCTCGACAGCACGTTGCAGATGGTGCGCAACATTCCGCATCTGGCACTGATCCCGCTCGTCATCCTCTGGTTCGGCATCGACGAGACGGCCAAGATCTTCCTCGTTTCGATCGGCGTCTTCTTTCCGATCTATATCAATACCTTCTACGGGGTGCGGACCATCGATCCGCAGCTCGTCGAAATGGCCTCGGTCTATGGCCTCGACCGCAAAGCCCTGATCCAGCGCATCATCCTTCCGGGCGCGCTGCCATCGATCCTCGTTGGCCTGCGCTACGCGCTCGGTTT
Source organism: Shinella curvata (assembly GCF_022899935.1). Lineage (GTDB taxonomy): Bacteria > Pseudomonadota > Alphaproteobacteria > Rhizobiales > Rhizobiaceae > Shinella > Shinella curvata. The sequence continues at coordinate 119,279 of NZ_JALJCJ010000004.1, read as the reverse complement.
CATGTGGCTCACGCTCATCGTCGCCGAGACGATCTCGGCCACCAGCGGCATCGGCTACATGACGATGAACGCGCGTGAATTCCTGCAGACCGATGTCGTACTTCTCGGCATCATCGTCTACGCGCTTCTCGGCAAGCTTGCCGACGTGGCGACCCGGGCGATCGAAAAGCGCGTGCTCGTCTGGCATCCCGCCTACCAAGTGAAGTCGGGGAGTGCGAAATGAGCGTAGCCGATGCCTATGAGCCCGAAAGCACCGGCGGTCTGCCGATCAGCCTTTCGCGGGTCGAAAAGTCCTTTGGCGCGCTGAATGTGCTCGGCAATTTCAACCTCGATATCCCGGCGGGCCAGTTCCTGGCCGTGGTCGGCCGGTCGGGTGGAGGCAAATCGACCCTGATGCGTCTCGTCGCCGGGCTCGATGGGGCGGACAGCGGCCGCGTCAATATTGGAGGTCGCAAGGTCGAGCGCCTTCATCCATCCGTGCGCCTGCTCTTTCAGGAGGCGCGGCTGGTACCGTGGCAGCGCGTCATCGAAAATGTCGGCATTGCCCGTGGCCCCAACTGGCAGGAGACGGCGCGCCGCGCGCTTGCGGACGTCGGGCTTGAGGGGCGTGAGAACGATTGGCCAAGCGTTCTTTCCGGCGGCCAGCGCCAACGCGTCGCCCTGGCTCGGGCCCTCGTCAGCGAACCGCAGATCCTGTTGCTCGACGAACCTTTCGGTGCGCTGGATGCGCTCACCCGCATCGAAATGCACCGGTTGCTCGAGCGCATCTGGACCGCACGCGGCTTCACCACGGTTCTGATCACGCACGATGTCGCCGAAGCAGTTGCGCTGGCGGACCGTGTCGTCGTCCTGCGGGAGGGGGCCATCGCGCTCGATATCGAGATCGCTCTCGATCGCCCGCGCCAGGAGCTCGCCGATCCGCGCGCCGTAGATCTCCAACGCCGCATCCTGGACGCGGTTTAGCGAGCCGTTCCTCTTCCGGCACCAAAATGAAGGAAATGCCCATGGATATTCGCAAGATCAACGACGACTATTCGGTCTCGCCGCAGATCGAGGCTGAAGACGTCGATATCGTCAGCCTGCTCGGCTTTCGCTCGATCGTGTGCCATCGCCCGGACTACGAACAACCAGACCAGCCGGAATTCGCCAGCATTGCCGCCCGCGCGCGCGAACTGGGCATCGAAGCGCGGCATATCCCTGTCGCGCCATCCGGACTGACGGCCGAGGCACTGAGCAGCATGACAAAGGCGCTCGCTGAGTTACCGGGGCCTGTCCTCGCCTATTGCCGGTCAGGTGCGCGCTCGACGAAGATTTTCGAACAGGCGCTTCTGCCGCTCTGATTGCCCAACCGGCTTGCAGCAAGGAGGACTTGATTTTCCGCGCGGTATTCTATTGTTTTAGTCGATAAAGCCGTGTCACCACTCGTCGGACAGGACGAGTTCTGGAAGCCGCCGCACATTGTGCAGGAAAGGAGCCTATCGATGACGCTTGTGCCCGCCCATTTCCTCCCGCAATCGCTGGATACCGGTTCTCTTGCCCGGATCGCCATCGTCGGACGCGGCTTTACCGGTCTCATGACGGCGATTGCGCTGCTGAAGACTTTTCATCGCCCTTTCCATCTCGTGATGTTCGATCCGTTCCCGAAAATCGACGGTGGCGAGGGCATCGGCCGTCCGGCTTCCGCACTGCTCAACAGCCGGGTACGCGATCTCTCGGTCGACCCGACCGCGCGCGACGATTTCCGGCAATGGCTGGAAACCAACGAGGACTGGCGCGATCACGAGGACGGCCTGTCCGGTAATGTCGACCACGCCTTCGTACCGGGAGAGGTGTTCAGCGCCTACGCCTATCAGCGCTTCTCCGAAGCCTTGCGGGCGCGCGCCGACGTCATGGTCCAGGTGCGTTCGGAAAGCGTGGCGACGATCGAGCGGCATCCGCAGGCAGGCCTGTCAGTTCTGTCCGGCGATGGCGAGCAGGCGCGTTTCGACACCGTGTTCCTGGCCACGGGTTACGGACTGCGCGACAGTCCCGACGGCACGGCGGGCCTTACAAGTGCGCGAGAAGTGCAGGTGATCGGTGGCGGCGTTCACGCCGTCGATCGCGCCTTGCGCCTGCTCGCGGCGGGAGAAGCGTCCCATGTGACGTTGATCTCCGCGTCCGGCTTCCTGCCGCAGCCACACGCATCGTCGGCCGTCGGCGCCATTGCGTCCGATCGTCCTTTCCCGAATACGCTTCGCGGCGCATTCCGCCATCTGCGCGAGGCGGCAAACCGGGCCGCGCTGGAAGGCACCGGCTGGCAGGGCATCATGAACGATTTTCGCCTGCGCGCACGGGACCTCTGGCAGGGTTTGACGCCGGAGGAGCGGCGCCGCTTCAAGCGCCATGTCAAGCCGATCTACGACAGCCACCGCAACCGTCTTCCGCTTGGCCACTACGAGCGCCTGCGCCAGGCGATTGCCAGCGGTGCAATCACGGTGCGGAAGGGCAGGGTCGAGCGCATCGCTACGAACGGCGTGCTGCTTTCAGGCGCGGCGGGGCTGCAGGTGCTGCCGGCGGACCGCACGATCGATTGTCGCGTGCGCCCGACCGATCTCGATTCCCCACTGTTCCGTTCGTTGCTGTCCGCGCAGCTCGTCAGGCGGGACGAACTCGACCTCGGCATCACCGTCGATCGTGACGGAAGGGCGCTGGCTGCGTCAGGAAGCTTCGAAGGCCTTTTTGCAATGGGGCCTCTCGGTCTTGGGAGCCTGCCGGATATCGACCTCGTGCCGCAGATCGTCGTCCAGGCTCACGCGGCGGCGGGGGCGCTCGAAACATGGCTTGCGACGGCGACCCCTCACACACATTAGGAAATCGGCTGCGTTGCAACGCGCAGGTTCAGCGGCCGAAATCCGCCTGGATCTCGCCTTGCGCGTCGCGCCATTGCCGTACGTCTTCCTCGCACGCCTTGCCGCCACGGGGGCCGTGAATGGTGACGGAACGAGAGGCCGCCGCGACCGCGAAATCGAGGGCTTCCGTGAAGGCATGGTTGCGGGCAAGGCACCAGGTGAGCGCGCCACCGAAGGTATCGCCCGCTCCGGTCACGTCGGCGACCGCAACCGGATAGCCGGCGACCTGCTGGCGTGCTTCGCCATCGAAGGCCTCCGCTCCGTCCGCTGCCAGTGTGCGCACCACGCGACCGATCCCGTGGTCGCGGATCCAGTCGCCGATAAGGGTTATGTCATCGTGGCCGAAGGCGGCGCGAAAGCCCACCTGGTTGAAGATGACGACGGCAGCCCCGGTCAGATAGGGCATATCCTCGGGGGTGCAGCCGCCAACGTCGAGATCGAATATGGCACGACGGCCGTTTTCCCGTAGATCGGCGATGAGCTCGGCCTGCTTGAGTACCCCCTCCTGCGTCTGGCTATGGAGCCTGCGGACACGGTAAAGCGTCGTGTAGAGGAAGCCGGGCTGGCGCAAGGCGGCCAGCGTCGCGGGTTCGAGCCACATCGGTTGCTCGCCCATTTCGACGGTGAGCACGACATGTTCGCCATCGATCAGGAAGATCAGGTTACGCGATTCAGCGATAGTGGCATCCGTCAGCATATGATCGACACCGACACCGTTCTGCCGGAGATCTTCAACAAGCCGCCGCGACAAAGGACTGTCGTTCAGCAGCGAGATGAACTGCGTGTCGCCGCCCAGCGTCGCGTGCACGACAGCAGCATTGGCGATCGAACCGCCGATTTCGGCGGGCAACTCCCGGATCATGCCCTTGTCGGCGGGGCCCGGCCAGCGGTCTGCCGTGTAATACTCGTCGAGTGCGACGTCCCCGATGAAGAAGGCGGTCATGCTACAGGCCCGTCTATAACCTGAACCAGACGCGGTCCGCCCGCGACCGGAACCCAAGGACTTTCACCGAGCCCGCAGATCGCCATCCAGTAGTAGGGTGTCGGACGGCTGGTGCCCCGGCAGGCATCGTGCCAGACGTTCCGATGCATCACCACAGCCTGGCCGGGCGCAACTATGAACGCTTCGATCTCGTCGCGATGCGGCGCATCGGTCGAGGAAGCCGGCGCTACCGCGAGCACGACCGGGCCGGCGGCGCAAAAGATTGCCTCCTCGGTCTGAGGATGCCGTTCCATCGCCGTGCAAGACCACGGCGCGCTTCCACCGCGGGTCATGCCGAGATGGCCCGAACCGTCGATCAGCGGGGCACGGGTGAAGCCGTCCAGCCACCCGTCGCCCTTCGTCCGGACCACACCGGGATCAGCATCGCCGGCGAGATCGTAAACCTTGCCGTAGCGGGCAAAATTCTCGGCCGTCACGGGCCGGGCGACAACGGTGTCGACGCTCATGCGGCACTCCTGAGACCGCGGACCGCACGCATCAGGCGGGCGACGTGGACGGCGTCCACGCGGCCGGTATCCTTGTGGTCGTGTTTGAACCAGCTTCCGACGATCGCGCCATCGGCATGGATGAGCTGTTCGGCAGCGTTCGCTTCGGTGAGGCCAGCGCCGATGAGCAGCGGCACGGTGCCGCCGGTGGCGGCGCGGAAACGCGCCACCTTGTCCATATCCGTCGGTTGGCCGGTGGCATCCGAAGTCACCACGAGGCCATCGCAGCGCAAGGCACCCAACCGCACATCCTCTTCCTCCGATCGCCCGGAGAGGACCGGCTGATACTTGAACCGCACGCCGCCGAGCAGCAGCGATGCAACGCTCACCCGCCGAGCAGCGAAATCCGCTGCAAAGACAGCATCATCCTCCGGCGGCAAATGGCCGGCGACGGAATCGACCTGGATGAAAGAAACAGGGTAGCGTTTGGCCAGCGCGAAGGCGCGTGTATCCTCACGTAGCACGTTGACACCGATCTTCGTGCCGAGACCGAGGCCGCACAGCCGGTCGAGCACACGCTCGACGTCGTCGGCATCGCCGAAATAGTTCTCCACCACCAGTCCGTCGACGCCTTCGCCGGCCATGATACGGGCTTCCTCCTCGGCCTGGACAAGTTTTGCCGCAGGGCTTTCACCGGCAAGATGCAGCATGCCGAGAATGGGTTTTGCGGTGGCGAAGGTCTCCGTGAGACGGTTCATGTCGGTTCTCCTGCGTCGCGCCGCCCTCAGGCGGGCGCGGTATCGCGCCCCCAGCGCGTTGCGAATTTCATCTGGACGGCCGGCGAGTAGACGATCGATGTGCGCTCGACCAATCGGTCGTCGGCATCAAGCACATCTCCGCTGGCACAGAGGTAGCCAGGCACATCCGGTGCCGGGCGAAAAACCTCCCGCAGGTGCTCGGACGGCGGCACGACGGTGAGCAGCAGTTCCGAGCGCAGCGGGTGGCGGTCATAGTCGCGGCGCAGCACTTCGTAGAGCGATTGCGCCGCGAAATCGTAGGTTTCGATGCCGGGATAGAGGGCAAGATCCAGCTGGGACGTATCGACGTTCAGCCAGCTGATCGTCTCATCGTTCGCTAGGCCACGGGCGCGCACCAGAAACAGTTCGCCGCCTTCCACGCGATGCTCGAGCACTTTCGTCACCGGGCGTTGGCCCTGGCGGCGGGCGAGTTCGGTAAAACTGCCGAAGTTCCAGATATTGTGGCTGATCGGCCGGTGGGACACGATCGTGCCACGCCCGCGCACCTGCTGGACAAGACCTTCCGACACCAAAAGCGCCATGGCATTGCGAACCGTTGTCCGGGCGATACCGAACTGGTCACGCAACTGGTTCTCAGAGGGGATTGCTTCCCCTTCCGAGAAATCGCCGCTGAGAATGGCGGCGCGCAGCGCCCGGTAGAGCTGGCGGTAGAGCTGTTCGCTCGAATAGGCATCGAGGCGAAAGCGCGACAGCCGGTCGTCCGGATGTTCACCTGCGGCATTGGCGTCTGGTGTGGAAGGCTTGGTCAAGTTGGGCTCCGGGCAGGCTGGACTACTTCGTGGCTCCGTTTATCTTGAACTCTTCCACGCCCGCATCTTTCAAGCCGTAGCGGTCGAGGATCTGTGCATAAGTGCCGTCTGCCTTCAATGCGTCGAGCGTGGCATGCACGGCGTCGCGCAGCTCGCCATTCGCCTTGGCGAAGGCGATACCGTAGTGGTTGACGTCGCCGACTTCGCCGATCTGGTAGAACTTGCCCGGCTCCTGCTTCATCAGGTCGAGCAGACCTTCGAGACCGATGACGGAAGCCTGGGCGCGGCCCTGACGGATCTGCATGATGTGCTCGGCCTGGGTCGGGATCTGGATGACGGTGATCAGCTTGTCCGCCGGGCAGATGGATTTGCCGAGCTCTTCCGCCCAGGTGACCCAGCTCGTGCCCGTCGCCACGGCGACGGTCTTGCCGCAGAGATCGGCCTCGGTCTTGATTTCGGCCTGATGATCGACGCTCGAATAGAAGACGTTGCCCGTCTTGAAGTAGTCGATGAAATCAAGCTGCGTCTGGCGCTCGACCTTGTCGGAGAAGGCCGTGATGATCATGTCCGACCGACCGGTGACGACCTGCGGGATCAGCTGCGGGAACTCGACGTTCTGAAATTCTGCCATCAGACCGAGCCGCTCGGCGATCGCCTTGGCAAGGTCGATGTCGAAACCCTTCAGCTCCGTCGAGCCGGCGTCGCTATATTCCATCGGCGGGTAGGCCAGGCTGATCGTGAAGTTCAGCTTTCCGGCCGTCCGTACCGCTTCGGGCAGCGCGGCCGCGAGCTTCTCGTCGCCAGCCGCATACGCCGTGCCGGCGAGGCTGATGAAGGTGGCGGAGGCAAGCCCCAGCATCATTGGCAGAATTGTCTTCATTGTCCGTACTCCCATTGTTGGACGAAAGAAAAGGATCAGGCGAGCACACGGCTCAGGAACGAGCGCACGCGCGGATCGGCAGGGTTGCTGAGGACGGCGCCAGGCGCGCCCATTTCGCGTATTTCGCCGTCGATCATGACCACGACGCGGTCCGCCACCTCGCGGGCGAAGCGGATCTCGTGAGTGACGACGATCATGGTGGTGCCGCCGCGGGCAAGCGCGCGCATCACTTCCAGCACCTCGCCGACGAGTTCCGGGTCAAGCGCGCTGGTCGGCTCGTCGAACAGCATGACGCGCGGCTCCATGGCGAGCGCCCGGGCGATGGCCACACGCTGCTTCTGGCCGCCGGAAAGCTGGGACGGATAACTTGCGGCCTTGGCGGCCATGCCGACCTGCTCGAGCAAATCCATGGCGCGGGCCTCCGCCTTGGCACGGCTGAGACCACGCACGACCATCGGCCCCTCAATGACATTGCCGAGCACCGTGCGATGGGCAAACAGGTTGAAATGCTGGAACACCATGCCGAGCTGGCTCTGCTGGGCGCGCAGCTGCTTGACCGGCAGCTCCTGCAGGGCACCGCGCGAAAGCGCATAACCCATAATGGCACCATCGACCCAGACATACCCGCCATTGGGCGTTTCCAGATGATTGATGCAGCGAAGGAACGTGCTCTTGCCACTGCCGGAAGGGCCGAGGATGCAGAGCACCTCGCCATGGGTGACTTCCAGATCGAGACCTTTCAGGACTTCGTGGCTGCCAAAACACTTGCGGATACCGACCGCCTTGACTGCGAGGCTCATGCTTCCCCCTCGACGACCGGACGCCGCGTCCAGCCCTTGAACCAACGGCGCTCGCTGGTCGCCGTCGCGGCATCGCGGCCAAAATGGCGTTCAAGATAATATTGACCGATGGACAGCACGGTGGTGCCGGCGAGATACCAAACCGCACAGACGAACAGCAATTCGATGACGGCACCGTTGATGAAGTAGATACGCTGCGCTGCGTTGAGCATTTCGCCCATGGCGATGGTGGCGGCGAGCGAGGAGAATTTCAGCATGCCGATGGCGCTGTTGCCGAGCACCGGCAGGATCAGCCGCAGCGTCTGCGGCAGGATGATGCGACGCATCGTCTGACCCGACGTCATGCCCAGCGTATGGGCCGCCTCCTTCTGACCGCGATCGACGGAACCGATGCCGCCGCGCACCACTTCGGTAAGATAGGAGCCTTCGTTGACGCCAAGACCGAGAACAGCGGCAACGAACGGCGTCACGACATCGACCATGCGCTCATCGACCAGGCCGGGAATATACAGGCGCGGAAAAACCAGCGCGATATTGAACCAGATAAGCAACTGGAGAAGGACCGGCGTACCGCGAAAAATCCAGACATAAAGCCAGGCCGCGAAACGCAGGATAGGATTTTCTGAAAGACGCATGATGCCGAAGGCAAAACCAAGTGCGACGCCGAGCACAAGCGCACAGGCAGAAATCAATAACGTCCAGCCGAAGCCGACGATGATCACTTCGGCCGTCAGGAATTGACCGACCACGGCCCACTGGATCTGTCCGACGGCAAAGGCGCGACCGATGAACGCGAGAAGCAGAAGAACGATGCCGCCACTGATCCAGCGCCCGGGATGCCGCAAGCGGCGCACGGCCACACCCGGACCAGGTAGATCCTCGGGGGAGACCGCGGCGGTTGATTTCGGTTCAGGCTGTCGCATGGCATCCAAATTGTAGGGTTAGGCCTACAACTTACTAGGCAAGTTTATAGAGGGTGTCAAGCCGCCTGCCTGCGCCGGCCCTTTGCGCAGAGACGGATTTCGCCGACAGGATCGGTGGAGATTCGGATCGGGCCAGACTTTTCGGAAGAGATTGACTGCCCTCCGTCGCACGATACGCAAGCGAGTCTTGCAGCAGATTGCCGACGGCGCCTCCTGGCGCCGCCCGCTCATTCGACCTGAAGGTTTTCCTTGAGGAGAACCTCGATGCGAATCCGCTCTTGCGAGGCGAGCGGCTCACGATGATCGGAGCGGGCGCGCATGATGCGGAGCGCACTGCGCACGGCATGGCCGGGGTCCTGCGCGATCACCGCGTCGATGCGCTCATCTATCAGCGCCTGCTCGCTGAAAGGGGTGCGCTCATGCGCAACGACGGTGAGGGGGCGCCCTCCCTGAGCGTTCCAGACGGCGGTCAGCGGCACGCGCGCCTCCGAGCTCAGCACGTAGACCGCGACGGTATCCGGATTGTGGTGCAGCGTGCGGCCGATCACGAGGCCGGCGCGCTTTTCGTCCGCATAGGTTTCGAGCGACGGCAGGCTCTGGAGATGGGGGAACTGGGCATTGATGATGCTGTCGAAGCCGAGCCGACGCTGGATGCTGTCGAGCGCCATCATGGTTTCCGCAACGACCATGATCTTGCCCGGCCGGGCACCGATGAAGCGGCCGGCGATCTTGCCCGCGGTCGCTCCCGCCGCGAAATTGTCGACACCGACATAGTCCGCGCTCTGCATTCGCTCCTGGCCGGAGAGGAACTGTACGACCTTCACGCCGCGCTCAACGAGCCGCATCAGTGCGTCTCGCACCTGCGGCGATTCCGGCGCCATCACGGCGACGCCGTCGACCGCCTCACAATCGATGGCGGAGAGATATTTTGCGACGTGATGCGGGTCGCTCATGGGGATTTGCGCGGCCTCGACATCGGTGGACTCGGCCCGCAACGCCTCCTTCGCCTCGCCGACGCGAGAAATGAGCTCATCAAGATACTGATCGCCGGAGGCCGGTACGACGAAGCGGAAACGATAGGTCTTGTTACGGGCCAAGGCCACTGCGGCGGGATTGCGTATGAAGCCGATGCGCTCGATAGCTTCGGCCACTTTTTTCGCAGCCTTGGGGCTGACATTGGGCCTCTCATTGAGCACGCGATCGACCGTCGCGAGACTGAGGCCCGCGGCTTCTGCCAGATCTTTTGCGGTCGGCCGCATTCAGTGCTCACTTTCCTCGCCATAACGCTTCGGGATTTCTCCAACAAAAGCAGATGAAAAGCAACAATTGACGTGCGCACCTCAAAATTCACTTGCATTGAGGTGCGCACCTCAATATGACTCATGCCGTGGCCGCCGGGAGGAACGTGCGCGCCACACAGGCGGCGCGGAGGAGAACAGGCCCGCCGGGAAGTCATTCCGCGTCAGGTGCCCGTTACGGGCGTTTTCTGCCTTCCGATGGGGTCGGGAGGCGAGGGAGGAGGTCCCCATCATGACATCTAGCCATATCAGGTCACTCGCCGCTTTCGGCGCGCTTCTGGCCGCCGGCGTTGCAACCACCAGCCAGGCCAGCGCCAAGGATTTGACGCTCTGCTGGGCCGCTTGGGATCCGGCAAACGCGCTCGTCGAGCTCAGCAAGGATTTCGAGGCCAAGAGCGGCGTCACCATGAAATTCGAATTCGTGCCGTGGCCGAATTTCGCCGACCGCATGCTCAACGAGCTGAATTCCGGCGGCAAGCTCTGCGACCTCATGATCGGCGACAGCCAGTGGATCGGCGGCGCCGCGGAGAACGGCCAATATGTCAAGCTCAACGATTTCTTCGACAAGGAAGGCATCAAGATGAGCGACTTCATCCCGGCGACCGTCGTCGGCTATGCCGAATGGCCGAAAAATTCGCCAAACTACTGGGCTCTGCCGGCCTTCGGCGACGTCGTCGGCTGGAGTTATCGCAAGGACTGGTTCGCCCGCCCGGAGCTGCAGGCGGAATTCAAGGAGAAATACGGCCGCGAACTGGCCGTGCCGAAGACATTCGGAGAATTGAAGGATATCGCGCAGTTCTTCCAGAAGCGCGATATCGACGGCAAGACGGTCTATGGCGCGGCGATCTATACGGAGCGCGGTTCCGAGGGCATCACCATGGGCGTCATGGACGTGCTCTACAGCTTCGGCTTCAAATACGAGAACCCGGAAAAGCCTTACGATCTGGAGGGTTACGTCAACTCCGCCGAGGCCGTCAAGGGTCTTGAGTTCTACAAGGAACTCTATGATTGCTGCACCCCGCCCGGCCATTCCGATGCCTACATGTCGGAGGATATCGACGCCTACAAGTCTGGCCAGGTCGCGCTGCACATGAACTTCGCCTTCACCTGGCCGGGCATCCATGCCGACGCCAATGTCGGCGGCGAGAAGTCGGGGTATTTCCCCAATCCGGCGGGGCCTGATGGCGCGGCCTATGCACAGCTCGGCGGGCAGGGCATCTCGGTCGTTTCCTCCTCGGAAAAGCAGGAGGATGCACTCGCCTACATCAAGTGGTTCGCGCAGCCGGAAATCCAGCAGAAATGGTGGGAGATGGGCGGTTACTCGGCGCTGCTGAAGGTGGTCGAGGATCCGAAGTTCGCGACCAGCCAGCCCTATGCGCAGACCTTCCTCGATTCCATGGCGATCGTGCAGGATTTCTGGGCGGAGCCGGCCTATGCCTCGCTGCTCCAGGCGGCGCAGAAGCGTTTCCACGACTATGTCGTCGCCGGCCAGGGTTCCGCCAAGGACGCGCTCGACGGCCTCGTGAAGGACTGGACGCAGGTCTTCGACGACGAAGGCAAGTACTGACCGCCATCGGCCCGGGCCCGCGCCTCCCAGCGGGCCAAGGCGCGGCCGGAGCCGGGGACTTGCCCCGGCTCTGTCGCCGCTCAGTCTGACATCAGGGGAATATCCATGCTGAAATCATCCGTGGACCGGGTCGCCGAAGCGACGCCGCACGCCATCGCCAAACGCATGCACGGCCTTTCGGACCGTGCGCTCGCCTGGCTCTTCGTCGCGCCGTCGATCGTGCTGCTTCTTGCGGTCAACATCTTTCCGCTCATCTGGACGATCCGGTTGAGCTTCACCAATTTCCGTGTCAACCGGCCCAACGCGGAGGTCGAGTTCGTCGGCCTGAAGAACTACTTGAACATCCTGTCGGACCGGGACATCTGGCTGACAATGCAGGCGACGGCGCATTTCCTGATCTGGACGATCGTGCTGCAGGTGCTGATCGGTTTCGCGCTCGCCTATCTCATCAATAAGAAGTTCCGCGGCAACGATCTGTGGACCACCATCATTGTGCTGCCGATGATGCTGAGCCCGGCGGTGGTCGGCAATTTCTGGACCTTCCTGTACCAGCCGCAGATCGGCCTGTTCAACTACGCGATCGGCTTTCTCACCGGCGCGGATCCCTCCAGCTTTTCAATGATCGGCGACGTGGCGCTGGCGCCCTGGGCCATCATCATCGTCGATACCTGGATGTGGACACCCTTCGTCATGCTGATCTGCCTTGCGGGCCTGCGCTCCATTCCCGGCAGCATCTATGAAGCCGCCGAATGTGACCGCGCCAGCAAGTGGCGCCAATTCTGGACCATCACCATTCCGCTCGTCCTGCCCTTCCTGATGCTCGCCGTGCTGTTCCGCGGCATCGAGAATTTCAAGATGTTCGACCTCGTCGTGCAACTCACCGGCGGTGGCCCCGGCTCGATCACCGAGCTTACCTCGATCAACCTGAAGCGTGAGGCCTTCGAGAAATGGCGCACCGGCTACGCCTCGGCCTACGCCGTCATTCTCTTCGTCACGGTCTTCGGCCTCGCCTCGATCTATGTCAAAGCGCTCAACAAGGTAAAACAACGATGAGTAGCTATTCCGTCACAGAGCCGTCGCTACGGCAGAAATGGGTCGCGGGCATCCTAGTCGTCGGCTACGCGCTGATCACCATCCTGCCGCTGGTCTGGATCATCGGCACCAGCTTCAAGAGCCCGTCAGACGCCATCGCCTATCCCCCCAAAACGTTCTTCACGCCGACGGTGGAAGGCTACGTCAACGTCTTCACCACGCGCACCCGGCTTTCGCCCGAACAGTTGCAGGCGCTCGGCGAGCCCACCACTTGGTACGACAAGCTGGTGCGCAAGGACGGGCTCGTCATTTCGGGTCCCTCGCGTTTTGCCGAACGCTTCACCAATTCCGTCATCATCGGCTTCGGCTCGACGGTGTTGTGCATCGTGCTCGGCACGGCCGCGGCCTATGCCTTCTCACGCTTCAAGGTGCCGTTGAAGGACGATCTCCTGTTCTTCATCCTCTCGACGCGCATGATGCCACCTATCGCCGTCGCCATTCCGATCTTCCTGATGTTCCGCTCGCTCGGCCTCAGCGATACCCATGCCGGCATGATCCTGCTCTATACGGCGGTCAACCTGTCGCTCTCCGTCTGGCTGCTGAAAGGCTTCATCGACGAGATCCCCGTCGAATACGAGGAAGCGGCGCTGATCGACGGCTACACCCGCTTCCAGGCCTTCTACAAGGTCGTGTTGCCGCAGGCAGCGACGGGCATCGCCTCGACCGCAATCTTCTGCCTGATCTTCGCCTGGAACGAATATGCCTTCGCTGTTCTGTTGACATCCGGCAACGCCCAGACAGCCCCGCCCTTCATTCCCACCATCATCGGCGTCAGCGGTCAGGATTGGCCCGCCGTCGCCGCCGGCGCCACGCTCTTCCTCGTGCCGGTCATGGTGTTCACCATCCTTCTGCGCAAGCATCTCCTGCGCGGCATCACTTTCGGAGCAGTCCGCAAATGACACGATTTTTCAACGGCCTCCTGCATTTCAGGCGCAGCGCCTGGGAAATGCTGGCCTCGGTGCTGATCGCGGCGGGCGTCATCATGCTCATGCAGCCCTTCGCACTTGCGCTCTATTCCTGGTCCTTCGTCGTAACCTTGCTGGGCACGGTGATGTTCATCATCGTCAGCCATTTCCCGGAGTAGGCCCATGGCGCAAATCAGGATCCAGAACGTGCGCAAGGAGTTCGGCGCCTTCACCGCCGTGCGCTCCTCCTCCTTCACCATCGAGGACGGCGAATTCTTCATGCTGCTTGGCCCCTCCGGCTGCGGCAAGACGACGACGCTGCGCATGATGGCCGGCCTCGAATTGCCGACCTCGGGCGAAATCTTCATCGACGGAGAGGAAGTCGGCATGAAGCCGGCAAGCCAGCGCGACATCGCCTTCGTCTTCCAGATGTTCGCGCTCTATCCGCATATGAACGTGCGCAAGAACATTTCTTACCCGCTGGTCAGCCAGGGCATGAAACGCGAGGAGGTGAAGACGCGCGTCGCCGAGGTCGCCCGCATCCTCAAGATCGAGCATATCCTGGAAAAACCCGTCGGCGGTCTTTCCGGCGGCGACCGGCAGCGCGTGGCACTTGGCCGCGCCATCGTACGCCGGCCAAAGGCCTTCTTCATGGATGAGCCGCTCGGCGCGCTCGACGCCGAATTCCGCGAGCATATGGCAGAAGAACTGCGCGCGCTGCACGATCGCATGGGCGCCACCACCGTCTATGTCACGCACGACCAACTCGAAGCCATGCAGATGGGGGACAAGATCGTCGTGATGAACCATGGTGTCGTGGAGCAGTTCGGCCGGCCACAGCAGATCTACGACTGGCCGGCGACAAAGTTCGTCGCCCAGTTCATCGGCTCGCCCTCGATGAATTTCCTGGAGTTCGAAGGCATGATCGGCATCGGCGGCAAAAGCGTCGATCTCGGCGGTGTGAGGATGAACGTGCCCATCGCGCGGGAAGGCCGCGCCGGCCGCCTGACGCTCGGCGTGCGCCCGGAACATGTGAACTTCCGCGACGACGCGGCCTATCGCGGCCGGGTCAGCGCCGTCGAATATCTCGGCACGACACAGATCGTCACGCTAGCAACGGAGCACGGCGAACTGAAGGCGCGGATTTCCTCCGGACAAAAGGTGCGCGAGGAGGAGCTGATCGGCCTCAATTTCGATGCGCGAACCCTCTCGCTCTTCGATGCGGAAAGCGGCAAGGCCCTCGTGTCAGAGGGCAATGAAGGAGTGCTGGCTCATGGCTGAGATCGTGCTTGAAAACGTGACGAAACGCTTTGGCAGTACCGTCGCGCTCGACAATGTCTCACTGACGGTGCCGGACGGCTCCTTCGTCGTGCTGCTCGGTCCGACGGGCGCGGGCAAAACGACCACGCTGCGCATGGTCTCGGGTCTCGACGTGCCCGACAGCGGCGAGGTTTACATCGGCGGCCGGCCGATGAAGGGCCTGTCGCCGGCCGAGCGCAATGTCGCCATGGTGTTTCAGCAATATTCACTCTATCCGCACCTCACCGTTCGCCAGAATCTGGAGTTCCCCCTGAAATCTCCACTCCTGAAGACGCAGAAAGAGGCGATCGACCGGAAGGTGCGGGAGGTCGCGGACGTCCTGCAGATCGCTCACAAGTTGGACAACAAGGCGACCGCGCTTTCGGGCGGTGAGATGCAGCGCGTCTCGATTGGCCGGGCGCTGGTGCGCAATCCCCAAATCTTCCTGATGGACGAACCGCTGAGTTCACTCGACGCGAAGCTCAGGGCGGATCTGCGCATCGAACTGAAGCGCATCCAGGCGAAATCCGGCGCGACGCTGCTCTATGTCACCCACGACCAGATCGAGGCGATGACCATGGCGACCCATGTCGGCGTGCTGAACGAGGGCAGGCTGGTGCAATTCGGCTCGCCGCGCGAGGTCTACGAGCAGCCCGTCAGCGTCTATGCCGCGACCCGCCTCGGCCAGCCGCGCATCAACGTGCTGCCAGCCGATCTCTTTGCAGGCGCACCGGCGGGGGCGAAGAACATCGGCCTTCGTCCGGAGCATATATCGCAAGGCGAGGGGGAGGAGGCACTGGTCAAGCGTGTCGAGCATCTCGGCGACCAGACCCGCCTGCACCTCACCTTCAAACGGCACGACCTCATTACCGTCACCGACGCCCATACGCCGCTTCGGGGCGGCGAGACCATTCGGATACAACCGTCACGGCCGCTCTATTTCGATGCTGCCGGCATGCGACTGTAGCGCTCGACCGCTTGCAACGGACCAGCGCTAAAGCTTTCGTTTTTTCAGCATGATCCTGCCGATTCCCGTTTCACGTCGGTCGGACCAAGCACTAGCCTGAGGAGATTTTTCATGGCGCAATTCATCAATCGGCGCGAAGACGTCGTCACCGAAGCGATCGACGGGGTGCTTGCCCTTTCGGGCGGCGCGCTGACCCGCCTCGACGGCTACCCCCATATCCGGGTCGTTCTGCGCAGCGACTGGGACAAGTCCAAGGTGGCCATCGTCTCCGGCGGCGGCTCGGGTCACGAGCCGGCCCATGTCGGCTTCGTCGGCAAGGGCATGCTGACGGCCGCCGTTTGCGGCGACGTCTTCGCTTCTCCCAGCGTCGATGCCGTGCTTGCCGGAATCCTGGCGGTGACCGGCCCGGCAGGATGTCTCCTCGTCGTGAAAAACTACACCGGCGACCGCTTGAATTTCGGCCTTGCCGCCGAACGGGCGCGGGCCTTCGGCCTCAATGTCTCGATGGTGATCGTCGGCGACGACATCGCGCTACCAGACCTGCCGCAGGCGCGCGGCGTCGCCGGCACGCTCTTCGTGCACAAGATCGCCGGTGCGCTTGCCGAGAAGGGAGCCGACCTCGACGCGGTCACCTCCGCCGCAAGACACGCCATCGCCCGCACGCACTCCATCGGCATGTCGCTCGACACCTGCCGGGTGCCAGGCTCGCCGAAGGAGGACCGCATTCCCGAAGGCAAGGCCGAGCTCGGCCTCGGCATCCATGGCGAAGCCGGTGTCGAACAGATCGATTTCGCCGGTGCGCGCGCTTCCATTGCGACCATGGTCGAGCGTTTGGCCGTCGTGATGGGTGAAGGCCCTCATGTGGCGCTGATCAACAATCTCGGCGGCGCGTCGGTCGTGGAAATGTCCGTGCTTGCCCATGACCTCCTCGGCTCGTCCATCGGCGCAAAAATCACCCACGCCATCGGTCCCGCACCGCTGATGACCTCGCTCGACATGCAGGGCTTCTCGATCTCCGTTCTTCCCGCCGATGCGGCCGAACTGGCCCTTCTGAAAGACCCGGTCCCGATTGCCGCATGGCCAGGCGTTTCGGAAATCCGTCCGCTCGCCATCGCGGCCCTGCCCGATGGCCTTACCCCCATTACCCCGATGGCGTCCGGTCATGCCCCGACACGCGCCTTCGTCATAAATTGCTGTGACGTCCTCATCGCTGCCGAACAGGACCTCAATGCGCTGGACGCCAAGTCCGGCGATGGCGACACCGGTTCGACACTGGCGGGTGCCGCACGCGCGTTGATCAGCGCCATTGATCGCCTGCCGCTCTCCGACCACACCCAGCTCCTGCGCGCCATCGGCCTGGAACTCAGCCAGACCATGGGCGGCTCCTCCGGCGTGCTGCTCGCCATCTTCTTTGCGGCAGCCGGCGATGGCGCCTCAAGCGGCCTGCCGATGCGCGAGGCACTCCGCGCGGGTCTCGCTCGCATGCAGGAGATCGGCGGCGCACGCATCGGCGACCGTACGATGGTCGATGCGCTTGCGCCCGCGCTCGAAGCCCTCGGCCAGAATGTCGCCGCCGCTGCGGCGGCCGCCCGCGAAGGAGCGAATTTCACCGCGACCCTCACCCGCGCTAAAGCCGGTCGTGCGGCCTATATCAACGCCAGACAACTCCAAGGCCATGTCGACCCGGGTGCGGAGGCCGTGGCCCGGCTTTTCGAGCATCTCGCGCGCTGACCGCAGGCCTGTCCTGTACCATCTTCGCCGGCCGAGAGAATACCCGGCCGGCGCAAGTGCGGCGCCGTTCGCTCCCGGGAGGAGCGGGGACCGTCAGTCGTCCCCGACAAGACCGTCAAATACCTCAAGCATCGCGTCAACGATCGCCTGGCCCAGTGCATTGGCAGCACCGGCGATGGCCTCATCGCCATCGCCCCGCGCGGCGAGGGCAAGCGTGCCGCCCTGTTCGGCAACGATGGCCGCAGCGCGTTCGATCGCCCACTGGGCGAAATCGCTGCGGTTTGCGATGGTCGTGGTGTCCTGGATCGGCTCCATGTGTTTTTCCGGTCTTCATTGTTCGGGTTTGGACGGGGGAGAACGCGGACGGTCAGCGCAAAGACTTGAACACATTTCCGCGTACGCCGATTCGGGACCATACGGCAGAGGACGGTTGTCTGCACTCCGATAAACGGGACAGCCACGGCTGTAGTCGGTCAGGCTCGCAACCGCCTGGGATCATGGCTCGAGAATGGTACGCAATGTCGGATATTTCACACGTCTGGGACCTGATCCTGTCGGATGCGCCCCTTGTCGGGGAGCGCGCGCACCACGCGCATACCCTAACTGAAAAGCTCCGTATCGAGCGCCATTGAAGGAAGGACGGGACACAATGGAGCGCGCCGCTGAGAGGCCTCAGCGTTCTCCAAACCGTCTTTTTCTTTGGTGCCGGGCTGGTCAGATGCCGCCCATGCAAAGATATTTCATCTCCAGATAGTCCTCCAAGCCATGGCGAGACCCCTCGCGTCCCATGCCGGACTGCTTGACGCCGCCGAAGGGAGCGGCTTCGGAGGACATGCGGCCGGTATTGATGCCGACCATGCCGTATTCCAGCGCCTCGGCGACCCGCCAGACCCGGCTGAGATTGGAAGCGTAGAAATAGGCGGCAAGACCATAGATTGTGTCGTTGGCCTCCCGCACCACCTGATCGGCATCCGTGAAGCGGATGATGGGAGCGAGCGGCCCGAAGGTCTCCTCCTGCGCAATGCGCATATCACGCGATATGCCGGTGAGTACGGTCGGCGCGAAGAAGGTGCCGGTGCCTTCGATCCGTTCGCCGCCGCATTGGATGCTGCCGCCTCTCGCGACGGCATCGGCGACATGCGCCTCGATCTTCGCCCGTGCCCGCGCGTCGATCAGCGGGCCGATGGCCACGTCGGGGTCGAACCCGTCGCCGACGCAGAGCGTTTTCACGCGCTCCGTAAATTTAGCGGCGAACGCGTCATGCACGCCGGCCTGCACGTAAAGTCGGTTTGCGGAAACACAGGTCTGGCCCGCATTGCGGAACTTCGCCTGGATCGCGCCATCGACGGCGGCATCGACATCGGCGTCATCGAAAACGATGAAAGGGGCGTTGCCGCCAAGCTCCAGGCTGAGTTTCTTCACCTGGTCGGAACACTGGCGCATGAGCAGGCGGCCGACTTCCGTCGAGCCGGTGAAGCTGATCTTGCGCACTTTGGGATGCGTGCAGAGTTCGAGCCCGACAGCATCGCCCTCAGAGGCGTAGACGAGGTTCACCACACCGGCCGGGAATCCCGCTTTTTCCGCAAGCCCAAACATCGCGCCAGCCACCAGCGGCGTCTGCTCTGCGGGCTTCAGCACCACCGTGCAACCGGCCGCCAGTGCTGGCGAGATTTTCCGCGCGACCATCGAGGCCGGGAAATTCCAGGGCGTGATGGCGCCGACGACGCCAATGGGTTGCTTGATGACGATCATGCGCCGGTCGCGCGAGGGGGCGGGAATGGTCTCACCGTAGACCCGGTTGGCTTCCTCCGCGTACCACTGCAGATAGGCTGCGGCGTGGGAAACCTCGGATTTCGCCTCGGCGAGCGGCTTGCCCATCTCGGCGGTCAGGATGGTCGCGAGGTCGTCCGTGTGCCGCACGATCAGCTGGTGCCAGCGCCACAGCGTATCGGAGCGCTCGCGCGCCGTGCGGGCCGCCCATTCGATCTGTGCCTCCGCGGCGCGCTCGATGGCGGCGCGGGTTTCGGCAACGCCCATGTCCGGAATGTCGGCCAGATGTTCGCCGGTCGCAGGATTGAAAACCTCGAAGGTCGCGCCACCCGCGGCAAGGCCAAGCCATGCCGGATCGGCGATAGCCTCGAACAATTCCGGGTTCTGCAGGCGGCGAATGAGGTTTTGCGTCAGGGCCACGTGGCATCCTCCCAGTCAAGGCATCCTAGGCGAAGAGATATGAGAGCGGAGAGTGCTCCGCAATCGGGTATGGCATTGATTTTTCATTCGGTCGTCGCCCACGCGCCTCATCGGCCGTGTGGTGCAACGGAATCCCGCCAGATTTGTAACTCTCGAGCGGCCTTTGATGGCCTGTAGGGTACTTCAATCGAATGTCGGGAGCAGAACGATGACGACAACCGCAGGAAACCCGCCGAGGGAAGACACCCGCTGGCCCGCGCTGGCCGCCTCGCCGACCTTCGCGCTGATGGCCTTGGTTTCGGCGCTCGACGTCTCTCAGATGTCGATTTGCGGCACAGGCGCCAATCCCTCGCCGCTCGGCAGCATGACGGTGATGTACCTGCTGATGACGCTCTTCCACCTGGCTCCCTGGCTGAAGCTCGCCCGGCGCCACTGACTGAACAACAAGGAGAAAGACGATGCGACACGAGATTGTTTCGCGCGAGGAATGGCTCAGCGCGCGCAAGGCGTTGTTCGAGAAGGAGCGCGCTGCGACCCACGCTCTCGACGAACTGCGCGCGGAGCGCCGGAGGCTTCCCTGGGTCCGGATCGAAAAGGTTTACGCCTTTCAAGGCCCCGACGGGAAAATCACCCTCGGCGAACTCTTCGGCGAGCGCAACCAGCTAGCCGTCTATCATTTCATGATGCCACCGGATTCGGACCACATCTGCCCGGGCTGCTCCTACACCATGGACCACGCCGACGCAGCCCGACAGCATTTCGAACACGCCGATCTTTCCTTCGCCGCCGTGTCTCGCGCGCCGATTGGCCGTATAGAGGGCGTGAAGAAGCGGATGGGCTGGACATTTCCGTGGGTTTCGGCTGGTGACGGCGACTTCAGCTATGATTTCGACGTAGCCTTTACGCGAGAGGATCGCGAGGCGGGGCAGGCTCTCTACAATTATGGCCTGACGACGATCAAACGCAGTTCCGACATGTTCGGTCTGAGCGTGTTCGTGAAGGACGAGAGCGGCGCCGTCTTCCACAGCTACTCGACCTATCATCGCGGGACCGAGCTGCTGATGGGGGCATTCAACTGGCTCGACCTGACACCCAAGGGGCGCAACGAGGCCGGCGGCACCATGAGTTGGGTGCGGTTGCACGACGAGTACGGCGCATAAAGGCCGCCGGTGCGGTCGCTTGGCAGGTCTTGTTCGCGACGGCAGGGCACTCCGCTTCACCGTGGACGGCCCGCCGGTGTCGGGATAGAGGGCAGAGCGCCGCGTGCTTCGCGATCAGGCCGCCCCACCCACGATGGCATAGGCGGCGGCATCCTCGGTGCAAGCAATCACGATATGCCCGTAGGGGCCTCGCCATTCGCTGTGAATGCGGGTGTTCTGCTCCAGATCGAGATTTGCATCGATCTGTCCGCCTTCCTGCCGAAACGCGACGGGCACGCCGTTCACCGTCAGCCAGAGCAGCCGGCTCTGGCTCTCCGTCCTTATCGACAGGCGCTCACGTCCGTGACAGTCGGCGGTGATCGCCACGTCAAGTCGCAGATCGTCCGCGCCCGGAACGCTTGTTCCGGCTGAGACGGCAAGGTCCGGTAGTTCCGGGGTCCGAGGGGGTGTCTGGCGATAGGCGCCAGTCTTTTCGAAGGCGCAGGCATAGGCGAGAAGGGCCGTATCGTCCCAGGCCCGGCCGGCAAAGGTCAGTCCTGCCGGCATGCCGATATCGGCCAACATTCCCATCGGGACCGTCACCGTGGGAATGCCGAGATGACGGATCGCCAGGTTGCCATTGGCGACCCAGGTACCATTCCGCCAAGCAAGATCGGCAGAAACGGGGTTCACATCGGCATCGGCCGGGCCGATATCGGCGACGGCGGCAAAGATGACCGCATCAAGCCCCAGCTCGTCCATCCAGACTTCCAGATCGATACGGCGCGTCTCCTCAAGGCCGCGAAACCCTTCGGCAAGACCTGGAATATCCTCGAACGAGGTCACCCCATGGTCGCGCCGATGGGCGGGGTAGTCGGCGATGTGATCGTCGAAGCCGTGATAGCGGTCGGGCAGGCTGCCTTTCGGTGCGGGAAAGATACGACTGCCATCGACATCGGTGAGCCGCGACAGGCTGGGATCGGCATTGGCGGCCAAAAAGTCGTCCCACGACCAGGCGGAGAGGTCCACGATCTCACGGTGAAGATAGTCGGCGCTGACGAGACCGCGCGTTGCAATGGTCGGCGCGTCGGGCCGGTCTCCTTCGTAATTGCTGACGACAGGGAAATCCGTGACCACCACCTCGGCCCCTGCAGCCTCAAGCGCCGCCCGCGCCGCCGAGCACAGCGCCATCATCGATATGCGGGTTTCGATGCGCTGGCCCGTCGGCCCGCCAATTCCTACCCTGGCACCGCTTCCTGCTGCCGGATCGGCGTTGATATACATCGCCGGCAGGCCGAAGCGCTTGCCGGCAAGGCTCGCGGTCGCGGCAATATCCGCATAGGACGACGGCCGGATCTCGGAGGCCTTGGGGATGTTGACCCAGGTCTGGCGGCGCCAGAGGTCGCCGCGCGTCTCGGGATCGTCGGCAACGATAATATCGAGCAACTCCAGCATATCCGCCATCGACCGGCTATGCGGAACCACGACATCCATGGTCGGAACGAGCGGCCAGTTGCCCCGCACGGATATGACGCCACGGCTCGGCGTATAGGCGCAGAGACCGTTATTGGCGGCGGGCGCGCGGCCGCTCGACCAGGTTTCCTCGCCCAATCCGAAAGCGGCGAAGCTTGCGGCCGTCGCGGTGCCCGAGCCATTGGACGAGCCGGACCCGAAGGCGGCCGTCAGCCACTCGGGATTGTAGGGCGATTCCGCGCGGCCGTAGACGCCGCGCTGCATCCCGCCATTGGCCATCGGCGGCATGTTCGTCAACCCGACCAGCACCGCACCGGCGGCCCGAAGGCGGGAAATTGCAAAGGCGTCTTCCGTTGCAATGAGGTCTGCGAAGGCGGGCGAGCCGGATGCGACGCTCAGCCCTTTCACCTTGTAGCTGTCCTTGGCCGTATAGGGGATGCCGTCGAGCGGGCCGAGGCTTTCGCCACGCGCACGCCGCAGATCGGAGGCGCGCGCATCGGCGAACATGTCGGGATTGAGTACCGGCACCGCATTGAGCGCGATGCCGTGCCGATCGTAAAAGGCGATGCGGTTCAGATAGGCCGCCACCAGACCCACGCTCGTCGTCTGCCCTGTCTGGAGCGCTTCGCGCAACGTCCCAATCGAAGCTTCGACAACCTTCATCGATGTCCTCCCGCAAGCAACCAGCAGTCTCGCACCTCCGTTCTAGCCATCGACATTTCGACGGGCAATGTCCCATATGGGACAGGATCGACTCGGCGTGCAGGCACGGGACGGCGCGGCCGGCCGGCAAGGTTCATGTGTCGCCGCTGCGCCACAATGCGACCAGCGGGCCAGTCGATCCGTAAAGTGGATCAGTCTCTGGAACGGGCAGAGACGCGATGATCCTCAACTCGCCCTCTGTGGCACCGGCCGTCGCGATATCGGCATACTGACCGGGCGGGTAGCCGCCGATCACCAGAAAATCGTCGCTCGCCCCGTTGCGTTTGTGCCCCGTGCCTGCGGGCAAAACGAGGCAATCGCCGGCACGGACCTCGAGGGCTTCGCCGTCCGGCCCACCGATCAGCAACTCGGCGCGCCCTTCGGCTATGCCGAGCACTTCATGCGCTCCGACGTGATAATGCTGGTAGGAAAACACGCCGTTGCGCCAAAGACCCAGCCAACCCGCAGCACGAAACAGCTGCTCGAAAGCATGGGCACGGTCGTCCACATCCGCGGCAAGAACAGCCCGATAGACGAGCACGGGCAGAAACGGGTGGTTCGGCACCCATTCGCTGGCGGAGAAGAAAAGCGTCGCCGGTTGTTTCATCGCCGTCTCATCCTTTCGGCATCAGCTTCTGTGACGACCACGGACATACTCCGGATTGCCGAGAACCCAACCCTCCCATATGCCGAATGTTCCGGAAAGCGAGCCCCCGTCGCCGAGTTGGACATGCAGAGACACGTTTTCCTTGGGGCAGCAGTTCAGAGGGCCGAGTGCTTCGCCTGTTGAAGCCCGGTCCCATGTCACGCCCTCACAGCACCGGAAATCGAAACAGCACCCGGCTGCCATATGATCCGGCATGACGGTGCCTGGGGGAGTTATCTTGCGGAGATGGGAAGGCTTACGAAATCGTCGCAGACCGGCCGATATCATTGGGGTCACAGTTCGCGCCAAGCGAAACGCCCCTCGCTCGACATGAAACCGTTGATAACCGATCATAGTGATTGACGCAATTTTTACCTTGTCTACTATATCTAGTGTTCGAGGTTCCTTCGATTCGCAGAATTGAAGGCTAAGACGGGAATCCGGGGCGGCCATGATGGCCGCGTCAATCCGGAGCTGCCCCCGCAACTGTAAGCGGCGAGCATTCGTTCGACAAAGCCACTGAGGCGCAAATGCCTTGGGAAGGCGAGCGAGTGCCGCGACCCGCAAGCCAGGAGACCTGCCTCGAGCATGAACGTCCACGGGCGGGGTGTCCGACAGGCGAGCGATGGGTTGCGGAATGATGCCGCCCCGCCGTCTCCCCAGGTGCCCCGTATGAATAGCTTCGGGGTGAAGTCATGTCGAATGTGTTTCCAGTGCATCCGCGCGAGTAAGCGGCGCCCCGCGTCCGGCCGGCCCTGAAGGCCGCCGTCCAGTCATTTTCAATTCATCGAACGGTCATCGGCGGATGACCGAATAACTTCCCATGTCCAATCGCCAGATCACGAGGAAACCATGTCCATCACCGTCTATTCCAAGCCCTCCTGCGTCCAGTGCACCGCGACCACCCGCGCGCTCGACCGCCAGGGCATCGACTACAGCGTCGTCGATGTTTCCGAGGATGCGGAGGCTTTCGCGCTCGTCCAGGGTCTCGGCTACCGCCAGGTTCCCGTCGTCATCGCCGGCGAGCAGCATTGGGCTGGTTTTCGCCCGGACATGATCAGCGCACTCGCCTGAAGCGACGGCAATGGGTGAACTCGTCTACTTTTCCACCCGGTCGGAAAACACCCATCGCTTCGTGCAAAAGCTCGACCTTCCAGCCGCCCGCATCCCGCTTCGCGCCGACGAGGCGCTGAAGGCAGCCACGCCTTTCGTCCTCGTCGTGCCGACCTATTGCGGCGAGGACGGGCAGGGCGGTGTGAAGGGCGCCGTTCCCAAGCAGGTGATCCGCTTCCTCAACGATGCGGAAAACCGCGCCAACCTTCGCGGCGTGATCGCTGCGGGCAACAGCAATTTCGGTGCGACCTTCGGGATCGCCGGCGACGTCATATCCGCCAAGTGCGGTGTGCCCTATCTCTACCGCTTCGAGCTTTTGGGCACCGCGGAGGATGTCGCCAATGTCAAAGATGGATTGGAACGATTTTGGACACGATGACCATTGAAAAACCGGCCAAGACGCCGGAAATCACCGCGCTGGATTATCATGCGCTCAACGCCATGCTGAACCTTTATGACGAGCACGGAAAAATCCAGCTCGACAAGGACCGGCAGGCGGCGAAGCAATATTTCCTCCAGCACGTCAACCAGAACACCGTCTTCTTCCATAACCTCCGGGAGAAGCTCGATTATCTGGTGACGGAGGGCTACTACGAGCAGGAGGTGCTGGATCAGTATTCCTTCAATTTCGTGCGCGATCTCTTCGATCACGCCTATGACAAGAAGTTCCGTTTCCCGACCTTCCTCGGCGCCTTCAAATATTACACGTCCTACACGCTGAAGACTTTTGACGGGAAACGCTACCTGGAGCGTTACGAGGATCGCGTCTGCATGGTGGCGCTGGCGCTGGCACGCGGCAGCGAGCAGCTTGCCCGCGATCTCGTCGATGAGATCATTTCCGGCCGCTTCCAGCCGGCAACGCCGACCTTCCTCAATGCCGGCAAGAAGCAGCGCGGCGAACTCGTCTCCTGCTTCCTGCTGCGCGTCGAGGACAACATGGAGAGCATCGGCCGCTCGATCAACTCAGCCCTCCAGCTTTCCAAGCGTGGCGGCGGGGTGGCGCTGTCGCTCACCAACCTTCGTGAGATGGGGGCGCCGATCAAGCAGATCGAGAACCAGTCGTCCGGCGTCATTCCAGTGATGAAGCTGTTGGAGGACAGTTTCTCCTATGCCAACCAGCTCGGCGCGCGCCAAGGGGCAGGGGCCGTCTATCTCCATGCCCACCACCCCGACATCATGCGCTTCCTGGACACCAAGCGCGAGAATGCCGACGAGAAGATCCGCATCAAGACGCTGTCGCTCGGCGTCGTCATTCCCGACATCACCTTCGAGCTCGCCCGCAACAACGAGGACATGTATCTGTTCTCGCCGCATGATGTGGAACGCGTATACGGCGTGCCGTTCACCGAGATTTCGGTGACGGAAAAGTACCGCGAGATGGTCGAGGATGGCCGCATCAAGAAGAAGAAGATCAAGGCGCGCGACTTCTTCCAGATCATCGCCGAGATCCAGTTCGAGAGCGGCTACCCCTACATTATGTTCGAGGACACGGTGAACCGTGCGAACCCCATTGCCGGCCGCATCTCCATGAGCAATCTCTGCTCGGAAATCCTGCAGGTCAGCGAGGCGAGCGAATTCAACGACGACTTGTCCTACGCGAAGATGGGCAAGGATATCTCCTGCAATCTCGGCTCGCTCAACATTGCCGCCGCGATGGACTCACCCGATTTCGGCCAAACGATCGAGACCTCGATCCGCGCGCTGACAGCCGTTTCCGAGATGAGCCATATTTCCTCTGTTCCCTCCGTCGAGAAGGGCAATGACGACAGCCACGCCATCGGCCTCGGCCAGATGAACCTGCACGGCTATCTCGCCCGTGAGCGTATTTTCTACGGTTCGGACGAAGGCATCGATTTCACCAATATCTATTTCTACACGGTGACCTACCACGCCGTGCGTGCCTCCAATCGTCTGGCGGTCGAGAAGGGCGTGAGCTTCAAGGGTTTCGAGAATTCGAAATACGCCTCGGGCGAATATTTCGACAAATATACCGAAGCCGAATGGCTGCCGGAGACGGAGAAGGTGCGGGGCATTTTCGAAGAGGCGGGCATTCACATCCCGACGCAGCAGGATTGGCTGGAGCTGAAGAACGCTGTGATCGAAGGCGGTCTCTACAACCAGAACCTCCAGGCCGTGCCGCCGACGGGTTCGATCTCCTACATCAACCACTCGACCTCCTCGATCCACCCGATCGTCTCGAAGATCGAGATCCGAAAAGAAGGCAAGATTGGCCGCGTCTACTACCCGGCCGCCTTCATGACTAACGACAATCTCGACTACTACCAAGACGCCTACGAGATCGGCCCGGAGAAGATCATTGACACCTATGCGGCGGCCACCCAGCATGTCGACCAGGGCCTGTCGCTGACGCTGTTCTTCCGCGACACGGCGACGACCCGCAACATCAACCGGGCGCAGATCTACGCCTGGAAGAAGGGCATCAAGACCATCTACTACATCCGCCTTCGCCAGATGGCGCTGTCCGGCACGGAAGTGCAGGGCTGTGTTTCGTGCGCGCTGTGACATCGGGGAAGACCATGAACATCCAAGTGAAGACCAAGGCCCCGAAGGCCGCCGCCGCCATTCGCGCCATCAACTGGAACCGCATCGAGGACGACAAGGACCTTGAAGTCTGGAACCGGCTCACAGGCAATTTCTGGCTGCCGGAAAAGGTGCCGCTCTCCAACGACATTCCATCCTGGGCGACGCTGAAGCCGGAGGAGCAGAAGCTCACGATCCGCGTCTTCACCGGTCTTACCCTGCTCGATACGATCCAGAACGGCGTCGGCTCTATCAGGCTGATGGAAGATTCCGCCACGCCGCACGAGGAGGCCGTACTCTCCAACATCTCCTTCATGGAAGCGGTGCATGCGCGCTCGTACTCCTCGATCTTCTCGACGCTCTGCCTGACGCCCGACGTGGACGACGCCTATCGCTGGTCGGAGGAGAACGAATTCCTGCAACGGAAATCAGCGCTGATCATGGAGCAATATGCCTCCGGCGATCCGCTGAAGAAGAAGGTCGCGTCCGTCTTCCTCGAAAGCTTCCTGTTCTATTCCGGCTTCTATCTGCCGATGTACTGGTCGAGTCGCGCAAAACTCACCAACACGGCCGACATGATCCGCCTCATCATCCGCGACGAGGCCGTGCACGGCTATTACATCGGCTACAAGTTCCAGCGCGCTGTCGAGCGACTGGGCGCGGAGAAGCAGCAGGAGATCAAGGACTTCGCCTTCGATCTTTTGCTGGAGCTCTACGACAACGAGGCGAAATACACCGAGGAGCTCTATGACGGCGTCGGCCTCACCGAGGACGTCAAGAAGTTTCTGCACTACAACGCCAACAAGGCGCTGATGAACCTCGGTTACGAGGCGCTCTTCCCGCCCGAGGCCTGCAAGGTGAACCCCGCCATCCTCTCGGCGCTCTCGCCGAATGCCGACGAGAACCACGACTTCTTCTCTGGCTCCGGCTCGTCCTACGTCATCGGCAAGGCAGTCGCCACCGAGGATGAAGACTGGGATTTCTGACGGAAGGGTGTAGACAGGGCGCCGCCGACCATCGAGACCGCATGCGGGGCGGCGCTCTCCGTTCAAATCTTGACGGGGTGATCTCGGTCGGCCCCAAGCCACTTGTCGAACAACAGGTGAGACGCGTTCGCCGATGTGGAGGATTTCCAGCAAGGGCCTTCGTTTACATAGCGAAAACAGGCTTCATGTCGGACGATCCCAGCGAACAGGACGCCGACACCGCCGGAATCTTCTTACTGAAAGAGGCGGCCGTTCGGCGTAGGGGCGACCGGCACGGTTACACGTCTTGAACTCCACTCCCGCCCGGGTGCCTGGGCTGCCCGGCCACTGACACCGGCTTATGCCCCGTTTCAGAACCCGGTGGCAGAACGGCCCGTCAGATCCCGGATCCGTCAAGCTGCTGGGCGTCCTCACCCTGCCAGGGCGAAGGCGCTGAGGCGCGGCTGCGGTCGGCCGAGGGCATCGGCATCCAGCATTTCAACTCCGGTTCGGCATATTCGACAATGCGGCCGGGAGAGGAATCCGACGCGCGCCAGCCTTCTGCCCCGAACCGGTCACCGTTCGACCAGTAGGCCACGTCCACTTCCGCTGGGCCCTGTTCGGAAGAACGGACTGTGACAAGAACCCGGCTGCCGTCTCTCGGTGCGCTTGACATGTGGCGCCACCGGTCTGGTTCGTCCATTGCTTTTCCTCCTGCCTCGCTGTCGGTCGAAGTGTCGTCTGGCCATGGAAAACGGTCAACCCAAACTTTGCATGGGTCATCCGCATTCGACTGCCGGCTTGAGTCCGGACAGGAGGCCACCGCCAGGCGCGATCCTCGCCTCCCAAACGCATTGCGACAGAAAGCCAACCGATCGCCGCATAACTGATTGCATAATGCAATCACATCGGCATGATGTATCCCGTCAAATGGAGGGAAGCAGGATATGGCCAAGCTCGTATTTGGTATGAACCAGTCTCTGGATGGCTACGTCGATCATATGGCGTTTGCACCAAGCCCCACACTCTTCCGCCACTTCATCGAGGAAGCGCGCGGGCAGGCGGGCAGCGTGTACGGCCGCCAAATGTATGAGATTATGCGCTACTGGGACGATGAGCACCCTGAATGGGACGCGGACGAACGGGCCTTTGCAGCAGCATGGCGCAAGCAGCCCAAATGGGTCATCTCGCGCTCGTTGACGTCTGTCGGCCCAAACGCCACGCTTGTCGGCGACGATCTTGAGGTCGCAATCCGAAGGTTGAAGGCAGAACATGAGGGGGAGATCGAGGTCGCCGGGCCGGTTCTGGCACAAAGCCTCACCGAGCACGCCTGATCGATGAATACCGAATCTACCTGCATCCTGTCGTGCTTGGTCATGGCAGTCCGTATTTCGCAGGGCCTCGGCCGCGACTGCGCCTTGTAGCGCATGATCGGATTGCTGAGGATGTGCTCAGATTGACCTACGTTCCTGCGTGAGACGTAGATCGTGGGATAAATCTCGACCATAGGCGACGCCGCACATGGTGTAAGCTCACTTTGTCGGCAGCTCTTATGGATGCCCCGTTCAAACGGAAATTTCTTCTCCTATTAATTCTATCAAAATAATAGAATATCTGTTCGAAGCGGTTTCCGCTCCATAATGTGCCGTCCAGTCAAACGGGCGAACATTCATGAGCAAGAGAAACCACTTCATTGCCTTCAAGGTGAATCACCGGGGGAACCAACCGCCGGGCTTATGGCGTCGTTCTGCCCCATCCTGTTCGCGGCATCGAGCCGATCAGACGCTCGGAGGCTAAGCCGGCCTTCGGCGAGGCAGCATGAGGCCAGCGTAATTTCCAAACACGGCTCAGACCGTTGAACATCCCCTGCCCACAGACCTCACGCTCCATCTTCGATGCGGGCGAGGGACAATCGTGTGCGCGTCAGGAAGAACTGAGGAGCATATCCGATGAACACATCAGCGGGGCCGGCCCTGGAAGTCAGAAACGTGTCCCTGTCCTTCAAGGGCGTGAAGGCGATTTCGGACCTGTCGTTTCAGGTCGAGCATCACGAAATATGTGCGCTGATCGGTCCGAACGGCGCGGGAAAAAGCTCTCTTCTGAACATTCTGAACGGCGTTTACGTGCCGGATTCGGGCGAAATCGTCTTCGAGGGTGAACATTTCCGACGCATGCAGCCGCTTGAGGCGGCGCGGCGCGGCATCGGTCGCGGTTTTCAGAACAACGCTCTCTTTTCCGGCATGAGCGTACTGGACAACGTCATCGCAGGCCTTTCGAGACATTCGCGGGTGACGCTCGTCGAGGAAGCATTCCGCCTTCCCCGCGCGCTTGGGCAGGAGCGGGCGTTTCGCCAGCGAGCACACGACGTCCTCCAACTCTTCGATCTCGAAAAACACGCGGAAACCATCGTCGGCACGCTGCCGTATGGCGTGCAGAAAAAAGTGGAGATTGCGCGCGCCATCGTCGCGAAACCCCGTCTTCTCCTGCTCGACGAGCCGCTCGCCGGCATGAACTCCGCGGAAAAGCAGGAGGTCGCCGCCGTCATCGCGCGGCTCAACAAGGAGCTGGACCTGACCATCGTGCTCATCGAGCACGACATCGGCATCGTTCTGAAGCTTGCCCATCACGTCGTGGTGCTCGACTACGGCCGCAAGCTCGTCGACGGTCCGCCGGAAACCATTCGCGACAACCCGGATGTTATCGCTGCCTATCTCGGTTCCGAACACGCGGAGGTCGCCGCATGAACATGTTCCTGGAAACCCTGCTTGGCGGTCTGCTCGCGGGAACCATGTATTCGCTCGTCGCGATCGGTTTCGTACTCATCTACAAGGCGTCCGGCGTTTTCAACTATGCGCAGGGCTCCCTGCTGCTCTTTGCCGCGCTGACCTTCGTCGCGCTCACCGACCAGGGCGTCCCGGCACTCGGCGCTATCGTCATCACCATCGCCCTGCTTGTCCTCACGGCGATCGCGATCGAAAAGCTGCTGCTGAGACCGCTCACCAACCGCAGCCCGATGACGCTCTTCATGGCGACCCTCGGCCTATCCTACCTCGTTGAGGGGGTGGCCCAGGGCATCATGGGATCCCAGGTACGGGCACTCGACCTCGGAATAGAGGACCTGCCGATCTTCGTCGGCGATATCATGATCAGCCAGTTCGATCTCATCGCGGCAGGCGTTGCGCTAGCGATCGTTGTCGTCCTGTCGCTGCTGTTCAACCGCACCCGCATCGGCATCCAGTTGCGCGGCGTGGCTGACGATACCCGCGCAGCACTTTCGTTGGGGATCGACATCAACCGCATTTGGCAGATCGTCTGGGCGGTCGCCGGTCTCGTGGGGCTTGTCGCCGGCCTTTTGTGGGGTGCGCGCCAGGGCGTGCAGTTCTCGCTCTCTCTCGTCGTGCTGAAGGCGCTGCCGGTCCTCATCATTGGCGGCTTCACCTCGATCCCCGGCGCCATCGTCGGCGGACTGATCGTCGGGGCAGGGGAGAGCCTGGCCGAAACCTATATCGGCCCCTATCTCGGCGGCGGCATCACGCCC
This sequence comes from Shinella curvata, assembly GCF_022899935.1. Lineage (GTDB taxonomy): Bacteria > Pseudomonadota > Alphaproteobacteria > Rhizobiales > Rhizobiaceae > Shinella > Shinella curvata. The sequence continues at coordinate 87,627 of NZ_JALJCJ010000004.1, read as the reverse complement.
TGGTTCGCCTATGCGCTGGCCCTCGTCTTCCTTTTCATCCGCCCCGCCGGCCTGTTCGGCGAACGACAGATCGAGAGGGTCTGAGCCATGTCCGAGATCAACCTGCCCGCCGCCGCGGAACCTGTCGACAGCATCGGCCTGAAGGCATTGGGCGCCGCCGCTGCCGTGGGACTGTTGCTTGCAGCCCCCTTCCTCGCGTCGGAATACTGGATCAACGCGATCATCGTGCCGTTCCTGATCCTGTCGCTTGCCGGGCTGGGCCTCAACCTGCTCACCGGCTATGCGGGGCAGCTGTCGCTTGGCGCAGGCGCCTTCATGATGGTCGGCGCCTACGCCACCTTTTCGCTGCAGCTGCGCGTGCCAGATCTGCCGCTGCCGCTTGCGCTTGTTGTTGCCGGCCTCATCGCTGGTGCGGTCGGTCTGGCCTTCGGCATTCCCTCGACACGCATCAAGGGTTTCTACCTGATCGTCAGCACGCTGGCCGCCCAGTTTTTCTTCGAATGGCTTTTCCTGAAATTTCCGTGGTTCTACAACGGCAATTCCTCGGCGACCATCGCGCTGTCTCGTGGCCTGTCCTTCTTCGGTCTCGAGGCGAACGGACCGCATGGGCGCTATTACCTCACGCTCGGCATTGTCGCGCTGCTCACGCTCCTGTCCCTCAATCTGATCCGCGGCCAGACCGGGCGGAACTGGATGGCGATACGCGACATGGATACGGCCGCTGCGGTCATCGGCGTGCCGGTCTTTCGCGCGAAGCTCCAGGCGTTTGCCGTATCCAGCTTCATCCTGGGTATTGCCGGCGCGCTCTGGGCCTTTGCCTATCTCGGATCGGCCAGCGTGCAGAGCTTCGGCCTGACGCGATCGTACCAGATCCTCTTCATCATCATCATCGGGGGGCTGGGAACCATTCGCGGCGCCTATCTCGGTGCCGCCTTCGTCAGCCTCCTGCCGCTCGCGCTCGACTGGCTGTTTCAGCATCTTTTCAGCGGCCATGTCGATGCGGGCCTGCTCCAGAACATCCAGAAAGCCATCTTCGGCATCCTCATCATCTGGTTCCTCATCAAGGAGCCCGAGGGGCTGGCGCGGTTGCTCGGCTTGCGGCGGGCACAGGGTGCACGCCGCCGTCTCTTCCCATCTTGAACCCAGGAGTTGAACCATGAAACATCTGCTTGCCGCCGTGCTTCTCGCGGGCACCGTCCTCTCCGGCATGACATCGGCCTCGGCCGGTGAAGTCAGTCAATACATCCCTCTACCGACCTATCGCGTCGGTGCCTATGCCTCATCGGGTGAACTATGGTGGGCCGGCGAGCGGGATTATTTCCGCTACATCAACGAGGTCGAGGGCGGCGTCGAGGGCGTGAAGCTCAACTACGAAGAGTTCGAAACCGAGTGGAGCCCAGACCGTACTGTCGAAGTCTACGAGCGGGTCAAGGCCGGAAAGGATGGCTCGCCGCTCGCCTTCTTCTTCACCCATGGCACGCCTGCGACCTATGCGCTGCTTGAAAAGGCTGCTGCCGACAAGATACCGCTGATCGATCCCGCCGGGGGCAAAACAGAGACGGTCGATGGCACCGTCTTCCCCTATGCCTTCCCGCTTTTGTTTAGCTACTACAGCCAGGCATCGACCGGCATCAACCATATCGCCAGCAAGGTCGGCGGCTTCGACAAGCTCAAGGGCCTGAAGATCGCCACCGTCTATCACGACAGCGCCTATGGCCGCGCAAGCCAGCCGGCCGTCGAGGTTCTCGCCAAGAAGTACGGCTTCGAGAACATCCAGATTCCGGTCGCTGATCCGGGCAACGAGCAGTCACCGCAGTGGCGCCAGATCCGCGAGGAGAAGCCGGACTGGATTTTCCTGCGCACCTGGGGCGTCTCGACGGTCGTTGCACTGAAAACCGCGCAGCGCTTCGGCTTCCCGGCAGACCACATCATCGGCGACGTCTGGGCTGGCTCCGAATCCGACGTCATTCCGGCTGGCACGGCGGCGATCGGTTATTCGGCGCTGGCGCCCTATCCGGGTGGCACCGACTTCGAAATCCACAAGCGCCTGAAGGCGGAAATCCTCGACAAGGGCAAGTCCGACCTGCGTGACCAGAAGCTGTTCGGCGCGGTCAACTACAATATCGGCCTCGTCAACGCAGCGCTGGCCGTCGAGGCGCTGCGCACCGGTTACAAGCATTTCGGTGCCCGGCCGTTGAACGGCGAAGAGGGCCGCTGGGCTTTCGAACATCTCACCATCGATGACAAGCGCCTGGAGGAAATCGGCTTCAAGGGCCTTCTCCAGCAGATCCGGATCACGCCGACCGATCACGAAGGCGGCGGTGCGGCACGTATCCAGAGCTGGGACGGCGAGAAATGGGTTCTCCAGACCGATTGGATCAAGGCGGACCACGAATTGCTCAATCCGCTGATCAAGGAGGGGGCGGCCGCCTATGCCAAGGAAAACGGCATCACGCCGCGCTCGCCGGACACCGAAACCAATTGATCCACAGACGCGGGTGTGGCGGCAGAACCCGCCACACCGTGCACCGGCAACAGGAGAGAAACATGTTCAGGACATTTTTACGCGGTGCGATCGCCGTCGCTGCCTCCGCGCTGGTCTTCACCAGCACGGCTCAGGCCGTCGACACGACGCCGGGACCGGACAGCGACAAGCAGTTCTTCCCGATCGCCAGCTATCGCGTCGGCCCCTATGCGGCCTCCGGCGCATCGATCTGGGCGGGCATTATCGACTACTATCGCTACATCAACGAAGTGGAGGGCGGCATAAATGGCGTTCCGATCGTCTGGCAGGAGTGCGAGACGGAATGGACGGCCGAAAAGGGCATCGAATGCTACGAACGCTTCAAGCGCGGCCTGAACGGCGCACCGATTGCCGCCTATTTTCCGAACGGCGCACCGGCGGCCTATGCCCTTTCGGACCGTGCAGCAGATGACAAGATCCCTCTCGTGACGATGGCCTATGGCCGAACCGAAGCGACCGATGGACGCGTCTTTCCGTATATCTTCCCCGTCATGGTGACGTTCTACAGCGAAGCGTCCGCCATCGTGAACTATATTGCCGAGAGGGAAGGGGGTTTCGACAAGCTCAAGGGCAAGAAGATCGCCACCGTCTATCACGACAGCGCCTATGGGCGGGAAACGCTCGATCCGCTGGCACTGTTTGCGGAAAAATACGGTTTCGAGAATATTCAGATTCCGGTCCCCGATCCGGGCAGCGAGCAATCCTCACAATGGCGCCAGGTTCGTGAACAGAAGCCGGATTGGGTCTTCCTGAGAACATGGGGCGTTTCCACGCCGGTCGCCATCAAGTCGGCACAGCGCTTCGGCTTCCCGGTCGACCGCATCATCGGCGATGTCTGGGCCTCCTCGGAGGAGGACGTCATTCCCGCAGGCGACGCCGCAAAGGGCTATCTCGCCTTGACGCCCTATCCGGCAGGCGCCGATTTCGAAATCCACAAGCGTCTCAAGCAGCACATCATCGATACCGGCAAGTCGGACCTGCGGGATGCCAAGGCATTCGGCAGCGTCTATTACAATTCCGGCCTGGTAAACGCGGTCATCTCGGTCGAAGTCGTCCGGCAGGCGCAGGCGAAATTCGGCAACAGGCCGATCACCGGCGAAGAAGGCCAGTGGGCGCTGGAACACCTCAAGCTTGACGATGCCGCGCTGGAAAAAGCCGGCTTCCTCGGCCTCGTCCAGAACCTCCAGCTGACGCCCGCCGATCATGAGGGCGGCGGCGCGGTGCGCGTGCAGCAGTGGACCGGCGAGAACTGGCACCTCGTGAGCGACTGGGTGCAGGCCGATCGGGCAGCGCTTCGCCCGCTGATCGACGCCAAATCCGCAGCCTATGCGAAGGAACACGGCATCACGCCGCGCGATATCGGCACCAATTGACCCCTATGAGCGGGGCGGTTTGCCGCCCCGTTCTCCTCATGGAGAGACAAGATGACCCTTCAGCATGCACCGATCGCTCCCGCCGCTCGCCGCCTCCTAGAGGTCTCGGATATCGAGGTCGTGTATGGCGGCGCCATTCTGGCGGTTGCTGATGTTTCCCTGGCCGTCGGGGAGGGGGAGATCGTCGCCCTGCTCGGTGCCAACGGCGCCGGAAAGAGCACCGTGCTGAAGGCGGTCTCCGGTCTTGCCGCGGCCGACAGGGCGACGGTGCGGCGGGGGCATGTGCGTTTCGACGGACAGGACATTCTTGGAATCGCCGCAAATCGCCTGGCGAAACAGGGGATCGTGCATGTGCTGGAAGGCCGCCATGTCTTTGCGCATCTGACGGTGGAGGAGAATCTGCTGTCTGGCGCGTTTCTCCATCGTCCGACGCGCAAGGAACTGCTGCGCCGGGTCGACGACATCTACGCCTGGTTTCCGCGATTGAAGGACAAACGGCGAACCCTGGCCGGGCTTACCTCCGGCGGCGAACAGCAAATGCTGGCAATCGGCCGTGCTCTCCTCACGCAGCCGCGCCTCGTGCTGCTGGACGAGCCGTCGATGGGCCTCGCCCCCAGGATCGTTCAGGAGATCTTCCAGATCATCGTGCGCCTCAACCGGGAAAAGGGCGTCGCCTTCCTGCTCGCCGAGCAGAATGCCGCCCTGTCGCTTGCCCATGCTTCACGCGCATATATTCTCGAGAGCGGACGAGTTGCGCTCGCCGGCACATCTGCCGAACTGGCGACCCGTGACGATCTCCATCACATCTATCTCGGTGGGCCGGCGTAAGTGAGGAAGAGTACAATGTCTGCAAATCGAACCTCGCCAATAGTCGGTTAAAGGCGTGTCGCACTTGGAAATAGAATCTGCCCTTGCGCTCATCAAAAGTCACATAATCAGCATTATGGAACATTTGCTCTAACGACGTAATGGGCCGCGTCCGCATCTGTAAAACGAACCCCAAAGATTCCCAAACGAACCGAAAACATCCGCAACGAGAACTCCAAATATTCCTCAACGTGTAAAAGCATGGGTTTTCAACGCGTTGTACGGCGTCGCTTTGTGCTGATTTTTAGGCGTAATTACGGAGGGATTTTCGGAACCGGTTCTCAATCCAACACTGAATGACGGCCCCAGTTCTGACTGCGACTGTTTCAGCAGAGTTAAACGATTCGTTTAGTACGTCCCCTAGCCATTCCTCAACTCCTGGATTGTAAACGTCGGCCAGCTAGCACTTTACAGGGACGTGAAATGCAATCAGACCAAAAATCCACAACGTATGTGATCGGCCGTTGCGACGGCTTAGTCCCCGAGCTGCAAACCCTGATCAACTGTTTCATTGAGGGTTGGAGCTGGCCAAACCCGGAGTAGAAGGACGGCGACCCCGACGCACACTCCTTCGCTGATGATACACTGACTACGTGGTTCCAGGGAGTTAAGAAAATTCTGGTCCACGATCGCATGCCCTCGAACAATTGCCCAAGGACGACGACTGGAGCATCGCGCTTGGCGGCTTTCCAAGCCAGACGGGCCGGGTTCACCTGCTGGCGATCAACGACCGCAAGGCTTCGCGCTTTGCGTTTGCATCTCGTGCGCGTGGTAAAGCGGCTGCAACGGTCGCCGTTAAGCCTGCCGAGATGTTCCGCAGAGCGCCCTTAGGGGCAGCCCGTTACGCATAACGCTGTGGGAGACGGCTTTGGCGATGGGCCGGAGCTGGCGTCAGGAGATACGAGATCAAATGAACAATTCTGTTGCTCCGCAGGTGATCGTCAGCACAGTCTTGCTCACGTTAGAAGACGGTGAGCTTCGAGTGGTGCTTGCGCCGGGTGAGGCCGACGTTGATACAAGTGGGCTCGGTCTGTTCGATGAGCGCATTGAAGGAAATGAAGACCTCGATTTAGAGGAAATGGTTCGCCAATCGCTTGAACGGCGCGCAACGGTCACGGACGCATACATTGAACAGCTTGAAACGTTTTCTGGTGTCGTGCACGGCGTCCCGGAAAGGCAGACGGTCCAAGTTTGCTATATTGCGTTGGCACCAGAGGCAATTGTGGCTACGGCGCTACAGCGTTCAACGAAGCTTCAGACATCGTCGGTCGATGCCCTCCCTTCCCTGCCGTACCACGGAAATGCCGCGGTGTTGGCGGCCGTTGCGCATCTCCGTAACGTCGGACAATGGTCGATCATGCCAGCCCACCTACTCCCTCGAGAATTCACGATCTCCCAGTTAAACGCGGCATACGATGCTGTGGTTGGCACGACGTCATTCGGAGCGAACTTCCGGCAGAAGATTTTGAGAACGGACGTATTAGTTCCTGTAGGAGCAAGGCACACAGTCGGAGCTACCAAAAAATCCGAGCATTACTCGATACGCCCGGGTTCCTTTGATACCGGCATTCGCCTTTAGAACTGCAACCCTGCGATGCGTGCGCTTGAAACCGCTTTATACGGTAATAAACAGCCTGAAGTTTCTCGTGGGGAGTGGATCAACATGAAAGGAGAACACGTTTTCGCCATCGGCGACATTCACGGTCGTGCCGATCTGCTCGGTGCTCTGCTCGCGACGATAGAAGTTCGTGCAGGCGAAATGAACGTCGACTTCTCGATAGTTTTCCTGGGAGACATCATCGATCACGGCCCGCGCAGCAGGGATGCCGTGGAGATGGTTGAGGAAACCCTCGCCCGGACGCCAAGTTCAAGGCTTATCCTTGGAAACCACGACTGGTTTCCCTTGCGAATCCTACATGAATTGACGGGTGACCAGCAGAACCTTGCGCTTGATTTCTGGATAAGACAAATCGGCGGCCGGGCGACATTGCTCTCCTATGACTTCGATCCAGATACGTTCTCCGTTCGCGATCTCGAACGTCACTTCCCCAGGAACCACCTCGAGATATTCCACTCCGCCGCACGCTACGTGGAGCTTCCTAAGCATATCTTGGTGCATGCGGGACTGGCCCCCAACGTCTCCTTGGCGGATCAAACGCGCCGCAACCTGATGTGGATCAGAGAGCCTTTCCTATCGACGCCATACGACTTCGGAAAAGTCGTCGTACATGGACATAGCGTAACGCCATCTTTGGGCTGTGAGATCGCCCGGCACCGAATTGGCATAGACACGGGCGCATACAAGACAGACCGGCTTTCTGCGATCCACATCAAACCCGATGGCCACGTGGAGTTCCTGCAAACGAATTCAATGCTTACGGGCATCGTCGAAGACGTCGATCCAGTTTACGTCTGATGCGTTGTTGTGGAAGCTGTTCTGTCTGCTTCCGCCGAGGCTTGATTTCTACTTAGCGGTTTATCAGCTTCTTCTGTAAGTCGTCCATTTCTCCGATCGAGACGATGATGCACCATCTTCCCCAGCCGGCGACTCGGAAAAAGCGCTGGTAGGTATGCCAGAAATATGGCTGCCGCCGCGCTATCTTTTCGAGCGCTGAACCATCACTAATGGAGGTGTTACCCAGCCGCTTTGACATGACTTGCACAACCCGTGCTGTCTATCATCCAGCATGGTGGTCGTCGACAGCAAGTATCAACAGCACCGAGAGACATGCTGTCGATAACCGTAGAGGTGATCACTCATACTCCCCGTTTCTATGGCTCTAAGGCTCGCCACAATGGCGTTGCTGGTTTTCTCCATACAACCGGGATCACGAGTTCCCGAAAGGTGGGTTTCATATCTCGTGAACTATTCTCCTAAACCGGTTGGAATGCTTCTGCCTGCTATCGCCTCAAGGGGCTATATGCGGGGATGCCATATAGCGAAACCTCGGAGGATTTACATTGAGTTGGAGTATAGCAATCGCCTCATCCGAGGAAGGTCAAGTCGCACTACGTCTTATGCGACAATTAGGCTACGAACGTCAGCCATGGCCCGGCTCAGAGGATTACTTTCGGCCCTTCGGTGTTTATCGACTTGATTTGGTTCAAGCTTCGATGGGAGATTTCAACTCCCGAAAACGGATTTCATTGCGATATCCTGTCCACGATGGGAAAAGCATCATGTTCTTTGATGTAACGTGCGCGAGGCGTTTGACACTACTTGAGGCCGAATTGCGGTATCCACACCCTCATTTTAGCATCTACAAAGGTATGAATGACGCGGCAGATTTTGCCATGACGCGGCGCAAGCACTTTGTTCTTCACGTATTTGAAGTTCCGGCACTCGATCTGACGGCAATTTGGTTGCGCCACGCTAAAGAGCATTGGTTTTTAGAAATGGGCGCTGGCAAGGATGGTGCAGACGCTGTAACTGGTGAGGACTTTGAGGCAAAGGTCGTCGGGGAGGCCATCTCCCGATTGCGAATATCCGCGGAGCTTTCAGTTTTCGATCAAGACCCCGGTGCCGCCGACGCGGCCTGATAATCGTTCGTCTCCGAAGGGCCAGTCGCTCACCGCGAGCCGACTTTGCCGGCCAACTGCGGCACGACCCGCGATCGACGATTATAGTCGACAACCAATCAAGGTTCGAATCCCGTCTCCTCACCCGGATTAAGAGCGGTTGCGAGGCCGCGATCGCTCACTGTGGATGTCAATTTCCCTGTGACAACGAAGCCCGAGGTCCTCGCACTGGCTTTCCCCCATGGGGTGATCCGCTTGGAATGTTAGTGCATGATCGGTCTGCTGGCCACCGCTGGTGTTGAAGCTGGTCCGTTCTGGCGAGGCCAGACGGCTGTTTCGGGTGCCTGTGGCTTGTAGCCCAACGATGAGTGGGGCCGCACAGTGTTGTAGTGACATCGCCAGTTTTCGATGACGATCTTTGCCTCCTTGAGCGTGTAGGAGATTTCTCCGTTGAGCAGTTCGTCACGGAGCTTCGAGTTGAAGCTCTCGCAATAGCTGTTTTCCCACGGACTGCCCGGCATGATGTAGGCGGTCTTGGCTCCCACCGCCGTGATCCACTCCCGTAGCGCCTTGGCGATAACTTCCGGGCCGTTGTCTGAACGAATGTGGGTGGGAAAGCCGCGCAGGATGAAGAGGTCAGAAAGCACGTCGATGACATCGACGGCTTTCAGCTTTCTCTCGACCCTGATGGCGATAAATTCTCGCGTGAACTCGTCGATCACGTTGAGCATGCCGTTGTGCGTACGATCCTCGACGAAGTCGCAGGACCAGACATGGTTGGGATATTCCGGCCGAAGCCGGATGCATGAGCTGTCGTTCAACCACAACCGACCGCGCTTCGGTTGCTTGTGCGGCACTTTCAGCCCCCCTCCCGTCGCCAGATACGCTCAACCCGTTTGACGTTCACAATCCAGCCAGCCTGATGCAGCATCGCCGTGATGTGAATAGCCCCGAGTTTCGTAGACACCCTCGGGTTAGATTTTCTGCTGCTTCTCGAATTCGATGGGCGACAGCATCCCGTTCCTGGCGTGCTTGCGTTTCGGGTTGTAGAACATCTCGATGTAATCGAACACGTCCTGGCGAGCTTCATCGCGTGAACGGTAGACGTTGCGGCGTATCCGCTCTCGCTTCAGAAGATTGAAAAAGCTCTCGGCCACCGCGTTGTCATTGCAGTTGCCGCGTCGGCTCATCGAGTGAACCAGATTGTGGTGCTTGAGGAACGAGGCCCAGTCCATGCTGGTGAACTGCGAACTCTGGTCCGAGTGGATCAGCACCTTGTTCTTCGGCTTGCGCCTCCACACAGCCATGAGCAGAGCCTGCAATACGACGTCGGTGGTTTGGCGGCTCTGCACCGCCCAACCGATGACACGGCGGGAATAGAGATCGATGACGACGGCGAGATACGCAAAACCCTCGCAGGTCCGGATGTAGGTGATGTCTGTGACCCACGCCGTGTCCGGAGCCTCGACGTCAAACTGCCGGTCGAGCGAGTTATAGACGACGACGGAAGGCCTGCCGCCGTAGATGCCGGGGCGGCGTTTGTAGCCGATCTGCGCCTTGATCCCGGCAAGGCGTGTCAGACGTGCGACCCTGTTCGGACAGCACATCTCGCCCTGGTCGAGAAGGTCGTCGTGCAGCTTTCGATAGCCGTAGACCTTGCCGCTCTCCTCCCACGCTTTCAGGAGAAGATCGGTCTGCCGTTTGTCCTCGCTGGCTCGTCTGCTCAGCGGGTTCTTCAGCCAGGTGTAAAATCCACTCGGGTGAACTCGCAGGAGACGGCACATCGTCCGCACTGAAAACTGCAAGCGATGCAAGGCAATGAACGCGCACTTCACTTCGCATCCCTGGCGAAATACGCGGCCGCTTTTTTAGGATGTCTCGCTCCTCGGTGACGCGAGCCAGTTCCTTCTTCAGCCGCCTGATCTCCTCGGCCTCGTCGTTGCCTTTGGCGTTCGACGCACCAAACTTCTTCTTCCATTCATACAGGGAATGCTGGCTCACGCCGAGGCGCTGCGAAACCTCCGCAACCCGATAGCCTCGCTCCGTGATTGACGCACGGCGTCGCGCTTAAACTCTTCGCTGAAATTCGATTTGCTCATGATGCTCTTCTTGCCTCAAAATTAGGAAAGAACGCGTCTACAAATCTTGGGCTATTCAGGCGGCATTCATCCTCTCAATCGTAGTTTGCCGAGCATCAAGGTGACTCAGCAGCCGCATCGGAATCTCGATGTGGTTTGTCAACCATTCACAGGGCGGAGAACTTTTACTGTTGTTTCACCTACCGCGCAGAGACGCTCGCCTACGTGAATTTCCGTAGTCATAAGCACTTTTCGGCGAGCCGGATCGACCTCCGATACGGTCACAGTTGTAGTAATTGTGTCACCGATATACGCGGGTGAGATCATCTTTAGTCGAAACTCTTGTGCCGCATAGCCCGGCGGATTCAACCGCTCACCGATCATCTCTACGGTCGCTCGAGAAACGAAGCCGGGTAGAAGCGCACCATGAGCGACGCGCCTGCCCAGGTGCTTTCCGGCATACTCTTCATCGATATGATTAGGATGGAAATCGGCGACAATGCCTGCGTAAAGATAGACGTCGGATTCCGAAATCGTTTTGCGCACCATATGGCTCTCGCCAACGGTAAGACGGGCCATTGCTTCGACAACTTGGTTGGTCATTTTGCCCACATCCTTTTTTGATTCGCCGCCGCGCGACGATCTGCTGATAATGTTGCTCTTCGCAGACCTACGTGCCTGGTTGCGAGCTTGCCGCGCCCTGTCAGCGGGCGCGGCCCGTGAACCAAAAGTGCAAGTCCGCGAATTAAGTCGTTATGCTGCTCCGTCCGGGCCGCTCACTTGTCAACAAGGTTAGAAGGGGTTCGCCAGACAACGAATGCGCCGAGCAAAAGCCAGCCTGTGAGGGCGTACATGCCCGCATGGCTGCTTTGGGTGAAATCCTTGAGCCAGCCGATCATGTAGGGAGAGAAGAACCCACCCAGATTTCCCAGTGAGGTGATTAGTCCGATGCCTCCAGCCGCAGATGCACCGGCCAGAAAGGCTGTCGGGAGAGGCCAGAAAAGAGGCGCTGCTGATACTGCCCCGATCGAAGCAACAGTAAGAGCTGCGATTGCCAGTAGAGTGTTGTTCTCGAACTGCACCGAGGCCACAAAGCCTATTGCTCCCAGCAACAGGGGTATGATCAGGTAGCGCCGGCGTTTCCGGGTAGCGTCACTGCGGAACCCGAAGAAGATCATAGCTATAGCGGCCGCGACGTATGGTATTGCGGTGACTAGGCCAATCTGGAGGTTTCCGGTGATACCGGCACCTTTCACCAGGCTCGGGAGCCAAAGCGTAATACCGTACTGTCCCATCACCAGGCAAAAGTATACGAGACCCATCATCCAGACACGGATGTCTTTGAAAAGGAGGCTGATGGATGCGTGGGCAATCTTGCCTCTATCTTCGGCCTGAACGTTGCGCTCTAAAATCTCCTTCTCTTGGTCAGTAAGCCACTTGGCCTTGCGGATGCCGTCATCCAGCCAGAAGAGCGTTACCACGCCGAGCACGACAGCAGGCATTGCTTCGAGCAAGAACATCCAACGCCATCCGGCTAGCCCGTGAACATTGTGGAAGCTGTCCAGTATCCATCCGGAGAGGGGGCCACCGAAGATGCCTGCAAGGGGCATCGCCGCCATGAATATCGCGATGACACGCGTGCGGCGTTGGGCGGGGTACCAATAGGTGAGATAGAGAATTATCCCAGGAAAGAACCCGGCTTCCGCGATACCCAGCAACGAACGAAGGATGTAGAACTGGATTGGTGTCTGTACGAACATGAACGACGCGGAGATGACGCCCCACGAGATCATTATACGGGCGATCCACTTCCTTGCGCCCACCTTGTGAAGGATCAGGTTGCTGGGTGTTTCGAAGATTGCATAGAAGATGAAGAAAATGCCCGCCCCAAGACCATAGACGGTCTCGCTGAACTGAAGGTCGTTCAGCATCTGCAGTTTCGCAAAGCCGACGTTCACTCGATCCAAATATGCGATCACGTAGCAAAGAGTCAGGAATGGCAAAAGCCGCCAGGTGACCTTTCTGTAGATCGGTGTTTCGGCGTTGCGGTACCGATCGTTGACCGTCGCCTTGGCGTCATCATATATACTGCTCAAAGAACCCTCCTCCTTCATTCGCATAACGTGCGACAATCGCGCACGTACGTTCGCCAACCGCCGCGAGTACGACCCCGCGGCAGACCAAATTCGCTGATTATGTCGCTGCACCGTTCGGCGCTTAGCCTAAGCGCGCGTGTACGCCGTCTTAACGGTCGTGTAGAACTCGGCAGCGTACCTGCCCTGCTCGCGTGGGCCGTATGACGAGCTTTTGCGCCCGCCGAAAGGAACGTGGAAATCGACGCCTGCCGTAGGCAGGTTGACCATCACCATGCCGGCTTCGGCGTTGCGCTTGAAGTCCGTCGCATGCTTGAGGCTCGTCGTCGCAATTCCGGAGGACAAGCCGAACGGCGTGTCGTTCGCGGTCGCAAGTGCTTCTTCGTAATCCTTGACACGGATGACAGAGACAACTGGCCCAAATATTTCCTCTCGCGAGATGCGCATCTGATTTGTCGCCTCGGTGAAGAGCGTCGGCTGTAGGTAGAAGCCTGGAGTGTCGCGCTTCAAAACCTCGCCGCCGAAGGCCAGTTTGGCACCCTCTTTCTTTCCGATCTCGATGTAGTCGGTGTCGGTCCTGAGCTGCTTCTCATCGACGACGGGCCCGATATGCGTACCGGCCTTCATGGCGTTATCAACCACAAGCGTCTCGAGCTTTGCCGTCAGCGCCGCCACGAACTGATCGTGGATGCCTTCGGTGACGATCAGGCGCGACGAAGCCGTACAGCGCTGGCCAGTCGAGAAGAAGCCGGAATTGGCGGCAGCCTCGACGGCGACGTTGAGGTCGGCGTCGTCAAGAACGACCATCGGGTTCTTGCCACCCATTTCCAACTGGAACTTGCGGTTATGCTCGATCGATGCGGCCGCGACGCGCTTGCCAGTGCCAGTGGAGCCGGTGAACGTAAGGCCCGCGACATCGGGGCTGTCGAGCAGGGCCTGCCCGACGACCGAGCCCTTTCCCATGACGAGGTTCAGAACACCCTTCGGAAGACCAGCGCGGTGCAGGATGTCGACGATCACCCATGAGCAGGCCGGAACCAAGTCTGCAGGCTTGAACACGATGGTGTTGCCGTAGCAAAGCGCTGGGGCGATCTTCCACGCCGGAATGGCAATAGGGAAGTTCCACGGTGTGATAATACCGATTACACCAAGCGGTTCACGGGTGATTTCGACGCCGATGTTGGGGCGCACCGAGGGGACGGTCTCTCCCGCCAGGCGCACCGCTTCGCCCGCGAAGTATTCGAAAATCTGCGCTGCCCGGATGGTTTCACCAATCGCTTCGGGAAGGGTCTTACCCTCCTCGCGGGCAAGGAGCGCGCCGAGCTCGTCCTTGCGCGCCATGATCTCGTCGCCGGCCTTCTTGAGGATAACGTGGCGTTCCCAGATACCTGAGCGCGACCAAGCCGGGAATGCAGCCTTGGCAGCTGCAATAGCATTGGCCGCGTCCTGGACGGAGGCGCTCGCATACAAGCCGACGATTTCATTGGTATCCGACGGATTGATGTTCGTCGTCGCATCGGAACCGACCCATTCGCCGCCGATGAGATTTTGATGGATTGTCATATTAGTTGCTTCTCCGGGTTTCGACCGCGCTCAGAGCTGCCTGACGGCGATCTCTTCTTCGGCGTCTATCTTCAGCGGATTGCGCAGCGGCAGGCCGAACTCGGCGACTTCGATCTCGAACACGTCGCCCTCTTGCGTCTTGATGCCTTCTGCAAACGACAGCGTCGCCGTACCGAACATGTGGACGTGAACGTCGCCGGGTACGCGGAACAGGCCGTACTTGAAGTGGTGGTATTCGAGATTGGCGAAGGTGTGCGACATGTTCGCCTCGCCCGACATGAAGGGCTTCTCGAAGATCACTTTGTCACCGCGCATGATGCGCGACGTGCCGCGGATGTCGTCAGGCGCAGCACCGATGCGGATTTCCGGGCCGAAGCTTGCCGGGCGCAGTTTGGAATGCGCGAGGTAGAGATAATTCTGGCGCTCGGTGACGTGGTCGGAAAACTCGTTCGACAGCGCAAAACCGATCCGGAACGGGGTGCCGTCTTCAGCGATGACGTAGATGCCGGCCATCTCAGGTTCTTCGCCACCGTCGAGCGCGAAGGATGGGGAAATGAGCGGAGCGCCGGGCGCAGCCGAACCGTAGCCGTTGCCCTTGTAGAACCACTCGGGCTGGACGCCTTTCTCACCGGCCTTCGGCTTGCCGCTCTCGAGGCCCATCTTGAACATCTTCATCGAGTCCGTGAGGGTCTCCTCAGCGGCCGCGAAGGTCTTCTTGTGCATGCTGTCGCGCGTCGCGGCCGAGCCGAGATGCGTCAGGCCCGTGCCCGTCAGATGCAGGTGCGCGGCGTCAGGATGCGTCATCGGCGGCAGGAAGCGGCCTTCGGCATAGGCCTGTTCGAGATCGACGGTGTCACCCAGGCCATGCGCCTCGATCACCGACACCAGCGACTTGCCAACGTTTGCGGCTTCCATGGCGAGCGCATAGACGCTGCCGGCGTTGTTGACGGCTTTTGCGGTACCGCCAGGCTCGCGCACGGCGACGACGATCTCCCCGTTCGAACCCTTGATCTGCGATATGAGCATTTGGTTGCTTCCTGCTTCTGTTCTTGAGGTTTTGTTCAGAGAGTTCCGAGCGAGGCAAAATAGCCACCGCTTTCATGACCCCGCGAAAGGATGTAGCTCACCGCAAAGTTCTCATTGGAGCTCGGTGCATCCTCTCGGAAATGACTTCCTCGGCTCTCCGTCCGCAGCAATGCGGCCCGGGTCATCATGCGGCCCGTCTCAATCAAGTTGTCGGTTTCGATCGCTTGGACAAAGCTTTCACGGGATGGAGCCGATACAGCCTCTAGCCTTTCCTGCAGCCCTGTCAGTTCCGACAGGAATTGGCTTAGCCCCTTCTCGTTTCGCAGGATCAACAAGCTGCGGTTAGCCGCGGCCTGCAGTTCGAGACGTATGGCTGCTCCGTCCTCTCCACCGGTTCGGCTGAATTTCGCGAGGTACGCTCGGATCGCGTCTATGCCATCAGCAACAGGCGTCTCGCCTACTTCGCGGCATCGCTCGGCGGCAGCCTTTCCGGCGCGCGCACCGAAGACCTGGCAGGTCATAGCCATGTTCCCGCCAAGGCGGTCCGCTCCGTGCGGCCCGGCAGCTGTCTCGCCTGCTGCGAACAGCCCCTTGAGTGTCGTTTCGCCATTCTCGTCGATCCGAAGACCACCGTTGATAGCGTGCGCCGAGCACGTGATCTGAACCGCGTCCTTATAGAGGTCGGTTCCGCGCTCCTTGTACCACTCGTAGGTCAACGGCCACATCTGGCCGAACGAGCGCGTCTTGTCGGCGAGCAGGCGATCGAAATCGCAGCGCCTGAAGTCCATGTAGACGCCGCCCTTGTCGGTTCCACGGCCCTCGTTGATCGCTCGCTGGATCGATATTTCGATATAGCGGGAAATGTCGGATGAGCTGAACGGGAAGTGACGTTCCTTCTCCTGCATGACGTCAGCCACCGTCAGGCCGCGCGGAAGGTAGCTCTCGACGAAGGGCACACCGTTTCGGTCCGTGAGGTTGGGATGGGCGTCCCAGAGGTAGTTGCCAAACAGGTTGATGAACGGATCGATGATCGAGACCCCAGCCTGCATGAATTCCATGTTCGCAAGCTCGGCCCCTGCCCGCCAAGCCATGGCATAGCCGTCCCCGGTGATATCGGCCGGGTACAGGTTCTTGGAGAACAGCTGGCTCGCGCCGCCGGTCGTGAGGATGACAGACTTGGCGCGGACACAGACAAGGCCGCCCTCGTCATCGATAGCCATGGCTCCGTGGCACGTGGTACCGTCGCTGACCAGGCCGACAACCATCATCCGGTCCAGCGCACGGACACCACGCCGGGTCGCTTCTTCACCCAACGCGCGCATAATTGGCTTGAAATGGTCCTTTAGCACGTGTGATCGTGGCTTCGACGAGAAGCAGGCCCGGAAGGCTAGATATCGATCCTCGTTCCTTTCGAAATGAACTCCGAACTTCTCCAGATAACGGAGGCTGGACTCGGACTCGTTGACAAGGATATCCACGAGGCGTGGGTCCGCCATATCCTGTGCCGCCTTGAGAATGTCCTCGCGGAAGACGTCTGGATTATCGGCGGGATCGCCCGCACCATCAGGGACGTTATAAGCGCCCACTTCGGCAACGCTGTAGAAGGTTGCTCCGCTCTTTCGGAAGTTGTTCTTGACGAGGACCGTAACCTCGGCCCCCTCGTCGCTGGCCGCGAGAACCGCTCTCAAAGCAGCGCCGCCGCTGCCAATAACGAGAACGTCTGTCTCAAGCGTCTTGTAATCCGACATATCAATCATCCTTAGCTGAAGTGGCCGACTTCCATGGTCTTGAGGTGTTCGGCAATTTTGACCGAGAACGGGATCAGGCGGAGAATGTCACGCTCGATATCGACGCCCGGTGCGACCTCAACCAGTTCGAGCCCGTCAGGACGTCCCTCAAACACTGCCCGCTCGGTGACGTAGGTGACCCGCTGGCCACGTTCGACCGCAAGCTTAGCGTTGAACGTCACCTGCTCCACGACGGGCACGAACTTGCTGAATTTGCCTTCGTTCTTAATGATAAGGCGACCGTCTTCTGTCCCGATCTCGAGGCCGCCGGCGCTGAACGCTCCACAGAACACAATGCGAGGCGTTCTGCTTACAATGTCGATGAATCCGCCGCACCCGGGAACGATGCCGTTGAACTTGCTGACGTTGACGTTGCCGTTGGCGTCGATCTGCCCGCAGCCAAGGAATGTGATGTCCAGCCCGCCACCCTGGAAGCAATCGAAGACCGACGTCGAGTCGATGATGGCATCGGGGTTTATGTTGGTCCCGAAGATCGCCCGTTCGCCGGGGATGCCGCCCAGCGAACCATGTTCGGGAAAATAGGTCGCATTCGGCGCTAACCGTCGCTCGTGAAGGATGGTGGGCACGGCGATCGGCATTCCAACGCCGAGGTTGACGGTCGCTCCGTCGAACACCTCAAAGCTTGCTCTGCTCGCAACGATACGTTCGACACCGGGAGGAACGATGCCGACATCGCCAACCGGCAGACGAACCGCACCCGTTAGTGCCGGATTGAGGCGTCCACCCGCGAGTTCCTGGTCGGGCACCACGACGACGGCGTCAACGAATATGCCAGGAACTTCGACCATCCTTGGATGGATCGACCCTTTCTGCGTCATCCGGCGAACCTGGGCAACGACCCTACCGCCGGAAGCCTTGGTTGCTTGTGCGATGGCCTTGATGCCGAGCGATACCGGCTCATCCTCGAGGCTGATGTTGCCGCATTCGTCCGCAGTCGTGCCGCGCAGGAACGCCACGTTGATTGGCCGCACATCGTAGGCGAGATGGACATCACCTTCGATCTCCACATGCCTGGCGAGCGACTCCCCGGCCGCCCGGTTCATGCGTCCGCCTTCGACGTCTGGATCGACGAAGGTTCCGAGGCCTACCTTCGTGTAGGTCCGCTTTCGTCCAGCGGCGCAATCTCGTAGCATCTGGAAGATGGTTCCCATCGGGGCGACGTGCGCCGCGAACGCCCCTTGCTTGAGAAGCTCGGTATATCGTGAGCTCTTGAGGTAGCTGTATCCGCTGCCGATTGCGGTGGCGACCAGACCGGGGTGGGCCAGGTTTTCGAGGCCGCGCCCCTCGCCCATGCCTACGACAATGGGATGGATTTCTGTGATGGCTTTGGGCGACCCGCATTGAGCGTAGCGCTCTCCGAGGGCGCGCAGGAGCGCATCGGGGGCAAGGACGTTCTCGCAGCCACAAATCGCGAGGCAATCGTTGTCCTTCACCCAGGATGCCGCATCCTCGGCAGTGATGATGTTGACGTTTTTCATTGGAGTTTCCTCTAAAGGCTCTGTTTCTCTCGCATAGTCAGATTGTTGGGTGTGCGCCTACGCAAAGGTGCGCACTATTCCGCCGTCGGCCCGTATTGGGGCTCCGTTCGTGGCGGCGGCCGCGGGGCTGCAGAGAAAACAAATGACGTTCGCCACTTCTTCTGGCGTGGTGTAGCGCTGGATGAGCGATGTCGGGCGGCGCGTGCTGAAGGTTCGCGCCATCAATTCGCGCTCGCTGACGTTTTGCTCCAGCGCGCGTTGCTTGATCTGATCGCTTGTGGTCTCGACCCAGGTGGGGCCAGGCAGAACGGAGTTGACGGTGACGTTGGTTCCCGCCGTGAGTTCTGCAACCCCTCGGCTGAACGCCAGTTGAGCTGCCTTGGAGACACCGTAGTGAATCATCTCTTTGGGGATGAACACGCCGGATTCGCTGGAGACGTTCACGATCCGGCCCCAGCCCTTGTCGAGCATGCCCTGGAGGTAGTGACGCGTGAGACAGACACCGGACATGAGATTAAGCCGGAACATCTCATCCCATTCGTCGTCGGTTATCTGGAAAAAATCCTTCTGGTTGTAGAAGCCAGCATTGTTTACGAGGACGTCTATACGCGGAAGCTCTTCGCACAGTCGGGATATGTCGGAAGCAATCGTTAGATCGGCGGCTATTCCTCGGACGTGAACGTCTTGGTCTACGCGCAAGGCTTCAACTGCCGCATCCACGGACCTCTGTGAGCGTCCCTGCACGACAACCTCCGCTCCCATGCTTGCCAGGCCAGCAGCGACGGCAAAACCGATCCCCTTCGTCGATCCCGTTACCAACGCGACCTGGCCATTCAGATTTAGGTTCATTGACATGCTCCTTGTTCGCCGACTGACCTCTGCGGTTTCGCCAGAAAGCGATGGCGTACAGCTGCGCGTCGTCGGGCCCGCCAGCGGTCGCGGCGAGCTGATCGAAATTCGTTTTGTCTTCGAGTTGGAGATGAGCCGTTAAGGGCCTACTGTCTCACTACGGGCGGGTCTCGCGCTCTCTCATCACATCGCCGTCACCTTCCGCCATTTCAGAGGTGCACTCTGCGGAGGGAGAACCCGTTCAAAGGCCGCAGCGGCTCGCAGCACAGTGGCGTCATCGAGATGCCTACCGACGATCTGCAGACCGACGGGGAAACCGTCGACGATACCGCACTGAATACTCGCAGCGGGCTGTCCAGTCAGATTGAACGGGAACGTGAACCGAGCGTAGTCGTCGTAGCTCACATCCTTGCCTGCGATCTGGCTTTTGCCGGTGCCGTCTGCCGCCATGGGAAGAAGAGCCACGGTTGGCGTGAGAATGAGATCGATCGATCCCATGACGACCGCCATCGCGTTCACAAACGCCTTCCGTGTCGTAATCGCGTCGGTAGCAGCTTCAAACGGAAGCCTCCGCGCAAGCAATTCGTGAAGGGCCTCGCCAACGGGCTCCTGAGACTGTTCGACAAGCCGACGAATCCCCGTGATGTCCGTCTCCAGTGCCATGATCGTCTGAAACGCCTTTACGATCTCCACAGCCGGAGGCGAGCTTTCGACAACGTCAAACCCGTATACTTCCGACAGTTTGCCAACGGCTTCGGTTACCTTCTCCTTGATGCGAGGATCGGTTGGCTGGTCGTTCCAGTCCGGCCAGTAGGCTACGCGCAATCCCCTTGGGATGTCGGAGCTGGCGGCCGCAAGCCAATCAACGTCGCTGGTATTGTTAGACAGACGGTCTCGACGATCCGCCCCCGCGATCACGGACAGCATGAGGGCAGCGTCCGCGACGTTCCTGGTGATCGGACCGACGTGCTCAAGAGATTCCCAACCGGACGCGCCGGGTAGGCGCTCGTCGCGGCATCCGGGCCAAAGCGGAACTCGTCCCATCGAGGCCTTGATACCGACATTGCCCGTCAGGGCCGAGGGTATGCGTATTGAGCCGCCGCCATCGCTTCCGATCGACAACGGGCAAACTTTTGCTGCTACCGCGGCTGCTGACCCCGCACTCGATCCTCCAGGCGTCTTCGTCAGGTCCCACGGGTTGCAGGTTGGTTCGAAGAGGAGGTTGCACCCGTGCGCCGAGTAACCAAACTCCGATGCATTCGTTTTTCCAATCACAATCGCGCCGGCCGCCTTGAGGCGTTCGACGACGATGTCGTCATCTTCTGGAATGAAGTCTTTGTACAGTCGGGAGCCGAATGTCGTCCGCAAACCCTTTGTGAGGACGAGGTCTTTGATGGCGACCGGCACCCCAGCGAGCGGACCCACGCTTTGACCTTGCGCGAGGTCGGCATCAAGCTGTCTGGCGGCACGTATTGCACCCTCCTTGTCCAGCGTAGCAAACGCGTGGATGTGAGGTTCCGCTTCCTCCAAAACAGCGAATGCGGCTTCGATGACTTCCAGGGCGCTGACCTGCCGAGATGATACCAGGTCTCTGATGTCGAGCGCAGTCAATTCAGTGTATTCATTCGGCGTCATTGACGTACTCCCGAGTTTGGAAATGCGGGCTTGCGCGATGGAAGATGCGTCACTTGCGCTCCACGAGGCTCAGCGCGATGACAAGCTGCGTGATGTCCCTCTTCGACCTCGATAAGCGGAGGCATGACCGAGCGGCAGTTGCTCATTTCGACAGGACAGCGGCCAGCAAACCGGCACACATTGGGGTCGGGGTCGATCGGACTGCTCGCAGACCCTTCCAATCTCTGCGTTTTGATGCCGCGCCGGGCGGGGTCTGGGCTCGCCGCCAGGAGAGCCTTAGTATAGGGATGAACGGGATTTTCGAACACTTGGTTCGCCGGTCCGCTTTCGATGATCTTGCCGAGGTACATCACCAAGATGCGATCACTGATGATTCGCACCACCTCCAAATCGTGAGTGACAAAGAGGTAACTCATGCCGCGCTTGGCGCGCAGTTCGCCCAAAAGACGCAGGATTGTCGACTGAACGGACACGTCCAAAGCCGATGTTGGCTCGTCGAGAATAAGCAGGCGCGGCTCGACCGCAATCGCCCGAGCTATCCCGATACGTGCTTTTTGGCCGCCAGAGAGCTGATGCGGATAGCGTGACCCAAGCGCTCTTGGCAATCCGACGTCATCGAACGCTTGGTTCACCTTTTCCTCGACTTCAGCTGCGCTGAGATTGGACATCAATCGGCGTAGTGGGTCTGCTACCGCCTGAAACGCCGTGAAGTGCGGATTCAGAGATTCCGTAGGGTCTTGGAAAACGATCTGAATCTGGGCGCGATGGAGGGAATCTGCGAACTTCTTCGTCGGCATCTTCGTCAAGTCGACCTGATCGAACATAATCGATCCTGACGTCGGGTCGATCATGCGGGAAAGCAAGCGCGACAAGATGGTCTTGCCACAGCCTGACTCTCCGACAAGGCCGACGCATTCGCCCTCCCCAATCGAAAAATTCAGGTCGTCAACCGCGTGTACCCAATGTGTTTTCAATCCGCGCTGTACAGAAAAGCGTTTTGTAAGACCGCGTGCAGTGATGAGATTTTTCATTTTGGGTACCTGCAACGAACAAGGTGGTCGGAGTCGATTTTCGTCCACGGTAAAGGCCCGAGCGAACAGTCCTCTTTGGCGCGTTCACACCGGGCGATGTAACGACAAGGAGGGAGCGCGCCTCTTAGGTCTGGTAGGCTACCAGGAATGATCGCCAGTTCGCTCAGGTTGGCAGCCGCCGACGGCAGAGCCGCAAACAGCCGTTCCGTATACGGATGCTTGAGTTCGTTGGGGAAACTGCGAGATTGCGCGACCTCGACGATGTGTCCGGCATGCATGACCGCAATTCGATCACAGTACTCGCCGGCTAGAGCAAGATCGTGTGTGATCAGGATAGCGGCCATTTTGGTCTCGGCCACCAGATCGCGGACCAGGTCCATGATAACGGCCTGAGTTGTCACGTCCAATCCGGTCGTCGGCTCGTCGCAAATCAACAGCGCCGGCTTACATGCAAGAGCCATGGCGATCATTACTCGTTGACACATACCGCCCGACATTTCGAACGGGTAAGCTTCGTATCGGCGCTCGGGGTCTGGGATTCTCACCCGAGCCAACGCCTCGATAGCCGCCGACTTCAGAACCTTTCCTCGAAGGGGTGTATGCCGGCGCAATACGTCCTCGATCTGATGCCCTACCTTGCGGATGGGGTTTAAGGCCGTTCGCGGGCTCTGGAAGACCATGGAGATTTCCCGACCGCGCAAATCCGCCATCTTCTCGGGCTTCAGGGGAACACCTCTGAAATCGATACTTCCCGATCGAATATTGGCCGCTTTGTCAGACAGGCCCATGATACTGTACGAGAGGACCGACTTACCCGAGCCGCTCTCGCCGACGATGCCGAGAATCTCGCCTTCGCTAACGGTGAAACTTACATCTTCGAGAGCCTGCACTCGTCCACGACGAGTAAGGAAGTCGATCGAGAGGTCCTGTACGCTGAGAAGCTGTTTTGTCATGTGCGTGCTCGCGGATCGATGAGGTCGCGCAATCCGTCGCCAACTAAGTTGAAGCAGAAGACAGCGATTACGAGGGCAAGCCCTGGGAATACGAAGGTCCACCACTCGCCCGAGAAGATGTACGGCGCTCCTTCGGAGACCATGATACCCCACTCAGGCGTCGGGGGACGAACGCCGAGGCCGATAAATGACAGGCCCGCAGCGTTCAAGATCGCCCATCCCAGGTTCAGGGAAGCCTGAACTACCATCTTGGGCAGGATGTTCGGCGTGATGTGAGTAGCGAGAATTCGAACGGACCCGTTTCCACCCATCCTCGCGGCCTCGACATAAGTCAGCTTACTGATGACGTTCACCTCGGCCCTGGCGAACCGTGTGTAGAACGGGAGGTTGATGATGGCCGTGGCGACCATAATGTTGAAGACGTTGTTGCCCAAAGCCGCAACGATACCCATGGCCAGGACGAACAGCGGGAATGCCATGATTGTATCCATCAAGCGGCCAATGATCGTGTCAGTCCAGCCGCCCGCGTATCCGGCGATAGAGCCGAGCGCGAGGCCAATGAAGAACGAGACCGCGACCGCGCCAACTGCAATTCCAAGGTCGAGACGGGTGGCGTAGATCACGCGGCTCAGGATATCCCTGCCCAAAGCGTCTGTTCCGAAAGGATGAGCCCACGACGGCTTCAGCAGCGTTTTTGCGGCATCGGTCGCGATCGGATCATAAGGTGCAATCGCGGGGCCGATCACGGCTAAGACCACGAGTGCCAGCAGGATCAAGGCTGCGCCGAAAGTCAGCTTATTGGTGCTCGCAATATAGCGAGCGTCGCTCATGAATTCCGAAAACGCGGTTTTCTTAGTGCTCATAGCGAACCCTCGGGTCTATTGCGGTGATCACCAAGTCGACCACCAGATTGAGAAGGACGTAGAGAACGGCCATCAGAAGGACGAAGCCTTGGACCGCGGCGTAATCGGAGGCCATGACGGCGGATACCGCGTAAGCTCCGATCCCCGGCCACGCGAAGACCTGCTCCACGAGCACGCTACCGCCAAGAAGGAAGGAAAAGACCATTCCGAGGATGCTGATAATCGGCAGCATGGCATTTCGAAGGGCGTAGCTGAAGACCATTCTCGAATAGGACAGGCCCATGGCTCGAGCCGTGCGACAATAGTCGCTCGAGAGGGTTTCCAGCATCGCTGCGCGCGTTATCCGGGCGATCGGAGCCAGAGCGAACAGACCGAGAGAAATCATCGGGAGGACAAGCTTCATGGCAACTGACTGGAACGTCGCGGTATCCCCTGCCAAAAGGGTGTCGATTAACAGGAAGCCCGTCACGGTCGTCGGAATGGTATCGTAAATCTCGTTGAGCTGGCCCAGAGGTTCAGGAGCGATGCCCAACTGGTAATAGAAGACAAAAATGAGAATGAGCGCGACGAAGAATGTCGGGAATGCAGCGCCGACTGTGACAATGACGCGACATGCGTGGTCTACCAAAGTCCCTGGCTTGAGGGCGGCAAGCATGCCCAATGGCAGGCCGACGACGATCGCGAACAGCAAAGCAGCCAGCGTCAACTCGATCGAGGCCGGAGCGCGCGACAGGAGGTCATCGAGAACGGGGTGACCGCTCGATATCGATAGACCGAGGTCACCATGGGTCAGGCGGCGAATGAAGTCGAGAAATTGCATGAAAACAGGTTGGTCAAGACCAAGCTGCTCGCGCACCCTTGCGACGACCTCCGGATTGGCGGAAGGACCTGCATAAAAGACCGCAGGATCGCCAGGCAGTGCGCGCTGGAGAATGAAGGTGACGATGACAACCCCAATGATTGTGGGGACCGCCACCAACACGCGCCGCAAGATGGTTATTAGCGTGTTCATTGCGTGTGCTTTCAACGGCTGGGCACGCGACCGAAGTTCGGTCTATGCGCGCCAAGGGGACGGGCAGCCGCCGCTCGGCTCTCTTTTGAGCAGGCGGCGGCCGACGATCATTGTTTCGAGATGTCCCTGTAATCAACGTGAGTATGGTACCAATAGGTATACCCTAGAACGTTCTTGCGCATTGCGACGTCCGAGAACACCTGGGCGACAGGTACGCGCGGGACATCGTTCATCACGATGCCGATCATGTCGGAGATCGCCTTGTCGTACTGCCCCTTGTCGAGATCATTGGACTGGGCGCTGTCGACAAGCTTGTCGAGTTCAGCGTTTTTGTAGTTGGACGTGTTGAACACGCTGTTGTTCTTGCCGTGGTAGTTCCAGAAGAAGAAGTATTCCGGATAGTCCAGCCAGCCGTAGAACGAGTTGATATCCATAGGCATGGTTTTGCTCGCCATCTTGGCGAAGCGCTCGGAGGCAGGAACCTTGTTGATGGTGACTTCGATGCCGATCTTCTTGAGTTGCTCCTGGATGAGCAGTGCCATGGGCTCCTGCACAGTCGCCGACGTCAAGTCGATGAAGAGCTCCGTTGAAAAGCCGTCGGCATAGCCCGCTTCCGCAAGAAGTGCCTTAGCCTTGTCGAGGTCGGTGTTGTACGGCGATACCGCCGGCCATTTTGGCGGATAGGACGTCACATTTTTCGCGCCATACATTGGGACGGCTCGGTCGTAGAAGGCCTGCTTCATGATCGCATCGTATGGCAGCGCGTAGGCGATCGCCTTTCTGACGCGGACGTCGTTGAACGGCTTCATGTCGACCTGCATGGAGAGCCAGTACATCTCGTTCTGGATCAAATCGCCAACAACGTTGACGTTTCCAGCAGCTGCAAGCTCAGCATTTTCCTTGGGAGGCAGACCGACTGCGATGTCGGCATCACCCTTTTCGAGCAGCGCCCGGCGCGTGCCCGCCGAAGCCACGATCCGATAGACAACCTTCTTGAGGGCCGGGAGCTTTCCGGATTTCCAGTCATCAAAGCGGTCGAAGACGACCTGGTTGCCCGCAGTCCATTTGGCGACCTTGTACGGCCCGCCGCCGGCGTCATTGTTTCGGGTCCAGTTAAGCGCCCAAGGGTCGTCCGGCGTCGCGTGCGAAAGCGCGAGCTTCGAGTTAACGACGGAGGCGACAATCATCGTCAGGTCCGGCAGCGCAAGCTTGTTGGCCTTCGGCAAGGAAATCTTGAAGGTGTGTTCGTCTACCACCGAGAAGACGCTGGGGTCTGTGTAACCGCCCGCGGCGAACTGCACGGCCGGAAAGGCACCCGTCGCAATCGCACGCTCGAAGGACCACTTCACGTCGTCTGCCGTCACTGGGCTGCCGTCGTGAAAGGTGGCGTCCTTGCGAAGATTGAAGATCATGGTCTTGCCATCATCTTTGACTTCCCAGCTTTCAGCCAGCGACGGCTCGATCTTGTCCTTGTCGTAAACCTTCCGACCGTCGGACAACGTCTTGACGCCGTAGGTAACCAAACGGTCGAAAATCTGCCAGGTGACGAGCTGGCTGCCGTCGTTCGCACCGGGAGCCATTACGTCCAACGAGTTCGGCCCGTACTCCGCGACCTCAACCAGAACATCCTTCGGCGTTTCAGCGGCGGCCGGTAGGGCGACGGCAGTCGAGGAGAGGATCAGAAGCATTCCGGCCAGCGAGTGCCGCCAGGCGGACCGCCTGCGTTTTTCGTGAGTAGTCATTGTTTTGTTCCCGTTTTTCTGTGGAGACGATTTCTGAAATCGCTGTCAGAAGGTACGCAGACTCTAATTTCTTTGCAACAGATTTTTGATGTCGCGCGCGCTTCCGCCCTCCGAAGGCGTCGCATAGCGCAAACCTCGGACGCCTTATCTCACGGATTAATGTAATAAAAACCGTGGGATACATCTTGGTTTGTTGAGTGTCAACATTTCTTCATCAGGGCGCTGATTGATTTCCTGGCGACATCCTGACCAAAGATCGTCTGCGTCAGCGGGCTTGATTTCCAAGCGCAACGATGCAATTCTGCAAGCGCTTTCAGAAAGCGATGTCAAAGCGTCAAGTACCACGCTCGACAAGATATGCGACCAGCTTGCAGCCTGACCATCAGGTTTGCTTTGAGCGATTGGAGAGGGAACTATGCGATCGATTTACTCTGAGATCGGAGATACCGTCCGGTTTTCCAAGACCGTCAGCGAGGCCGACGTCTACATGTACGCGGGAATAACGGGGGATTTCTCGCATAATCACATCAACGAAGCCTTTATGAGTAAATCAAAGTATGGGCGCAGAATAGCCCACGGGGCTCTGCTAGTAGGCTTCATGTCGACTGCGTCTACCCTCATGATGGACCGCAGCTTGGAGAAAGGTATTGATTTCACGCCCGTATCCCTTGGATATGATCGGGTGCGCTTTCTGGCCCCCGTCTTCTTCGGCGATACAGTCGACGTAATCTACACCGTCAGTGAGGTCGACGAGGCTCGCGGTCGAACGCGAGCGGAAGTGAAGGTTCTCAATCAAGATGGCGTGCTCGTCGCCGTTGGCGAACATTTGGGTAAATGGGTCCCGAATTCGGAAACGAAGCTCGCCGTCGAGGCAGCTGTCGAAGCGAGTTGAGCCTATAAGCTCGGGCCGCTATCCGCGAGGACAACTCGCCTGCCAGCTCTGGGACTGTACATGGCTGGTCTCGGCAGCGCCGGAATCCCACCGGACCGCATCGTTGACAGTTTCAGCCTGAGGCAGTCAAAGCAAGCCTGAACAGCAAAAGTCTGTCACACAGCTCACCCTGTCAGGCTGATGATAATCATGGACAGGTTGAAACTGAAGTCGAAATCATTGATAGAACAGCAAGGCTAAGCGACCGTTGACGAACATGACCATGAGCCACTTTCCCAAACCAAACGCGACGAAGAAAGCCAAGCTCTCCGACGTCGCGAGCTTGGCGAACGTCTCAGCATCGACCGTATCGCGCGTTCTTAATCAACCGGACATAGTGCGTCCGGAGATAAGAGAGCGCGTGCAGAAGGCTATCGACATGCTGGACTATACGCCGGACCGCATGGCGAAGGCGCTCAGTTCCGGACGTAGTCATACGATCGGAACGGTGGTGCCCACGATAGGCGGTAGCGCAATCTTCTCAGATGGCGTTGAAGCGCTCCAAGATGAGCTCGAAACACTGGGTTATTCTCTGATCGTCTCCAGTTCGCGATACGATATCGAGCGAGAGTTTCAGCAAATCAAGACACTGCTCGACTACGGAGCGGCGGGTCTCGTTCTCGTCGGCGACACTTTTTCGCCAGATGCTCTGAGACTTATAAAGAAGCAGGGCATCCCTACTGTCACGACCTACACGAATAAATCCCGCCACGGCATACCGGCTATCGGGATCGACAACAGGGCGGCTGGTCGAGAACTAACCCGCTTGCTACTCAAGCTGGGGCACAAAAAGTTCGGAATCGTTGCCAACACCGCGCTTCAGAACGATCGATCACAGGCCCGTTTGGACGGCGTTCGCGAGGCACTTGCCGAAGCAGGCGTTCCCCTGCCCCTCAAAAATGTGGTCGAGGTCAAGTTGCCCACGATTGAAAACGGCAGGCGCGGCCTCGCGGGTCTGGTCGAACTCCAAACAGTGCCGACGGCGATTGTATGCACCACCGATGCACTGGCGCTTGGCGCGATGTCGGAGGCTCGTAGGAAAGGCCTTCATATCCCTGATGATCTCTCGGTCGTAGGATTCGACGACATTGATGTAGCCGCAGAATCGGACCCTGCCCTGACAACGGTCAAAAATCCGGCGGCTGAGATTGGCCGCATTGCCGCCGATTACCTCAACCGAGCCATGAACGGGCAACCAATTCCTCTCGAGACCGAGCTGCCTGCGAGTCTGACCATACGTTCCTCGACCGCAATCGCGCCCGCACGGTAGCTAATTGCAATTCGTCACCAGCCAGAACGGAAACGCGCCCAACCGCTTGAGCCGCTTAGCACCGGGTACTTCAGGGACATGGCCGGGGCTAACCCGTCCCCGACGTCCGCGGTGTAGGCGAGGATCGCGCAGTGCTCACGATCGGCGCAAGCGACAACCGCTTCTAGCCCGGCACTCCTGCAAATATTCGAGTTGATCCTGGGGCGTTTCGACGGCACGTCGTCACAACGGCAGGCCGCCGTAGGTCTTCACGTTTTCCATTGATACACAAGTCCTGAAGCTTTTAACGTTGCCCCCCTCGAAGAAGGTGGTGCGCGTGACCTCGTTGTACTCAGCCATGTCACGCACGTTCAGAATGAGAATGAAGTCCATTTCCCCGGTGACGTAGTAGCACTGCTGCACCTGAGGGCACTTCAGAAAGCGTTCTTTCATCCCGTCCAGGAGGTCAAGCCGCTCGTTTTCAGTGGTGATGTGGACAATGATGGTAAGCGGTCTGTCGACCAACCTCTCGTCCAAGACGGCAATATCCCGCCGGATGACGCCGCTTTCCCGAAGATGTTGCAGGCGACGGGCGACAGCAGGTGCAGACAACCCGACCTTTTCGGCGATCGTGCGTTGCGACGTCATATTATCCGCCTGCACCATCCGCAGAATCTTACGATCGAAGTCATCGATCGATGGCTTGCTCTTATCCATTTTGGCGGTGTCCTTGCAATTTTATTGCAAATTATTACCGATCTTTGCGCACAAAAAAACTACGAAATGAAATAATTTATCGCTCACAGTTAAGCGGAGCGAACATGATCCATTTCCACAATCCCCAACCAAATGAACTTACGTCGGAAGACAAGACGCTTCTCGGTACCAGTGCGCCGGAGAAGGTGCGCCCTTACCTGTCGCTTTGGCGAGACGAAAAGTGTACTCCCCTCGTCCCCCTGCCTGAGATCGCCGAATTGACCGGCGTGGCTGGCGTCTACATGAAAGACGAGGGACAGCGACTCGGTCTTGGCAGCTTTAAGGCGCTCGGCGGGGCTTATGCTGTAATGACCATCTTCAAGCGACTTCTTGAGCAGAAACTGGATCAGACTGTTTCGGTCGGGCAACTCCTATCCCCGACAGCACGAAAATTCGCACCTGGCGTTACCTTCTGCTGCGCTACCGATGGGAACCATGGAAAGTCTGTAGCCGCCGGAGCAAGAATCCTCGGCTGCCGATCGGTAATCTTTATCCACGATGGCGTCACCCAAGCGCGCGCAGACGCCATTGGTGCTGATGAAGTCGTTCGTGTCGAGGGCAACTACGATTTCTCCGTTGAGGAAGCTGAACGCGTAAGTCGCGAGAAGGGCTGGCAGCTCGTCTCGGATACTTCGTGGCCGGGCTATGAACAGATACCCTCCATTGTAAGTCAGGGTTACACGATCCTGGCACATGAGGCTCTCATTCAAATGGAGCAGCTTTCCGTTCAGTCGCCCACGCACGTGTTCCTCCAGGCTGGAGTTGGCGGCTTCGCCAGCAGCATCGCTGTAAATCTCGGTGAGAACATCGGTCATAAAAACCTGACCACTATCATTGTGGAACCGGATCGCGCGGCTTGCCTCCTCGTCTCCGCGCAAAACGGCAAGCTGTCTGCCTTCGAGCCGGGTGAAGCCACGATCATGGCAATGCTTGAGTGCTATACGCCTTCTCTCGTGGCTTGGCGTATTCTGGACGCTGTTGCAAGTGCCTTCATGACTGTCTCCGAAGACGATGCCCGTGATGCGATGCGTCGGTTGGCGAACCGCGACGATCCTATCGTCGCCGGCGAAAGCGGCGCGGCAGGTTTAGCCGGGCTGCTGCGCGTAGCTGGCGATCCTGAAGCCTGCACGAAGCTCGGCTTGGACCGAAACAGCCGCATCCTCCTCATCAATACAGAAGGCGCGACCGACCCCGCTTCCTACGAAAGCATTGTCGGAACTGCGGCGGAAGAGGTTTCGAACCGCGCAGTGAAAAGCGCCAGCTAAGCCGCAACTCAAATTCACAAACATAAAAGGGAACCGACCTTGTCTATACTACAAATTCCAAAACGTGGCTTTTCCGCAGGCGAATTCGAAGGCCGCGTCGAACGTGCGCGCAAGATCATGCACAAGCACAAGTTCGATGCACTGGTCGTCTCCGCGCCCCCGAATGTCCGCTATTTCACCGGCTTCGACTCTCAGTTTTGGGAAAGTCCGACACGCCCTTGGTTCGTCGTGGTTGGTCTCGAAGGTGACCCCGTCGCGGTCATCCCGGAAATCGGTGCGCCGGAGATGGCACTCACCTGGATGAAGGACATCCGGACATGGCCGGCTCCAGTGCCGGAAGATGACGGCATCTCTCTTCTGAAGTCCACGATCGAGAGCTTCCCGAAAAAGTACGGGCGCGTCGGTGCCGAGATGGGCAGAGAGATGTCTCTGCGCATGCCTGTCTCTGATCTGCTAAGGCTCCGCGATAGTCTCTCGTCAGAGATCGCAGATGGTTCACCGTGCATATGGGAAATTCGCATGGTGAAGACGGCTGCCGAAATCGAGCACATCAACCACATCTGCCAGATTGCCAGCGATGCCTACGAAGCCCTGCCCGCCCAGATTTCCGCAGGCGAGACCGAGCGCGAAATTGCTCGTAAGCTGCGCATCGACATTGCTCGCCGCGGAGCGGACGCGACACCCTTCATGCCGGCGATTTCCGGACCGGGCGGAGTAGCCCAGATTGTTTGCGGCCCCCACGATCGCGCGATCCAGGAAGGCGACATCCTTTTCATCGACACGGGGTCGACCTTCGACGGCTATTTCTGCGACTTCGACCGCAACTATGCCGTCGGCAAAATCTCAGATGACGCCCGTCGTGTACACGACGCACTGTGGCTTGCCACGGAAGCTGGCATCGCCGCTGCAGTTCCCGGTGCCACTACCGACGACGTCTTCCGTGCGATGTCCAAGATCATCGAAGAGGCTGGCGCGATCGGGAACAACGTAGGTCGCCTTGGACACGGCCTTGGGCTTCAGCTAACGGAGCCCCCGTCGCACCGCCTGGGCGACGGGACGGTCATCTTAGAAAACATGGTTCTAACCATAGAACCGGGCATGGAATACGCCCCGGGGAAAATGATCGTGCACGAAGAAAACATCGCCATCACCAATGACGGACCGCGCCTTTTGACGAAACGCGCGCCAAGGGAAATGCCCGTCATCAACTGATGGCGGCGGTGGGAGGAAACGGAGGGAAACAACTCCAACTCGCTTACGCATCATCGTCCAAAAAAGGGGAATTTCCATGAACAGAACACTCGCTTCCAACGGCCTCACTCTTATGGCCACTTTCGCAACTCTCGTCATGGGCAGCTTCTCTGCTCATAGCGCTGATCTCAAGACTATCGAACCCGGAAAGATTACGATCGGATCAGACCAGGTCTATCCCCCCTACGACTACCTCGAAGACGGTGTCACCAAAGGCTTCGACGCGGAGGTCATGGCGCTGCTTGCGCCAAAACTTGGGCTCGAGCCCAAATTCCAGGACATCCGGTTCGCAAGCTTGATCCCGGGACTTCAAGCAAACCGCTTCGACGTGATTGCATCGGCGCTCTACGTCACCCCAGCGCGTGCCAAGGTCGTCGAGTATGTGCCCTACGCCAAGACCGGTGGCTCGCTAATCGTTCGAGCAGACGATACCTTCGCGCCAAGGAAGCCCGAGGACCTCTGCGGCAAGAAGGTGGCTAATCTAAAGGGCGCTGCCTGGGTCCCTGAACTCCTGAAAGTCTCGAAGGCGTCCTGCGGCTCTAACCCAATGGACGTGAAGGAGTACGCAACTTCCGCGGAGGCAGACCAGGCCCTTCTGGCGCGTGGAGCGGACGTGGTGTTCGATGATGCCGGCGTCGCAAAAGCAGCGGTCGTGGCCTCCAAGGATCGGCTAAAGATCACGTCTACGGAGATTCTGTTCCCCGTGGTGATCGGGATAGCGGTCAAGAAGGGTAACGATGAGCTCTTCAAGCGCATTAAGAAGGAGTTCGAAGAGATCAAGGGTACCGAGGAATACAAGGCCATCCTCGCCAAGTACAATCTGGCGCTTCCCAGCGATGCCGAGTTCACCGCTGCTCTTGTCGAGAGCAACTAAAGCCCATCACGCCCCGGCTTTCAAAAGCCGGGGCCTTCTTGAATGGATGTGAACTATGGCTTTCGATTGGTCTTACACACTCGGGCTCCTTTGGAGTCGCGACTTCTGGAACGCTTCGCTGACGGTCGTCGAACTGAGCGTCGCTACCTGGGTCATCGCCGTCGTCCTCGGCTTCTTCGTAGCTCTCGCCGACCGGTCACCAAATCTTATCGTCAGACGGGCCGCTGCTCTATATGTCTGGTTCTTCAGGAGCCTCCCACTCCTGGTCCTCCTGATTTTTGTCTACAATCTTCCCCAGGCGTTTCCGTCGACTTCGAACTTACTATCAGTGCCTTTCATTTCGGGACTGCTCGCCCTCGTTCTGAGCGAGACAGCCTACATTGCGGAAATCCACCGCGGTGCTCTGGTTGCGGTTGGCAAGGGCCAGTACGAGGCGGGCCGGGTTCTCGGTCTCTCGACAACAGGCATCCAGCGCAAAATTGTCATCCCGCAATCGTTGCGCATCGCCCTTCCCGCGCTGGGCAACGAGTTCATTTCGATCGTTAAACTGACTTCGCTGGTGTCTGTAATCTCACTTGCCGAAATCTTGCTGGTTGGCCAGCGGTACTACACCCAGAACTTTCTTGTCATCGAAACCATGGTCGCTGTCACTTTCTACTACGTCCTGATTGTGTCGGTGTTCGATTTCGGTTTGAAGGCCCTCGAACGCCGCTTGGACTTCTCCCGCCGGACGGCACAGTTGACGAGCGAGGGGGCGGATTCGAACAGCGCCGCTTTATTCCAGCCCAAGGTTTCTGGACCGGTCTCTAACGACGCTCCTGCAGTTCGTCTTGAGCGCGGAGGCAAGGCTTACGGCCACCACTCCGTCTTTGCCGAACTCGATCTCACTGTGAAGCAGGGCGAAGTGGTCTCCATCATCGGCCCCTCGGGCTCCGGGAAGACTACGCTCATCCGCTCGCTCAATGGTTTGGAGACACTGGACAAGGGCGTCGTGTACGTTGATGGCGTCCCGTTCCTGGCTGGATCGCAGGAAGTTCTCAATGTCCGGCAAAAGCGCGAGGACGCGCTCCGCATCGGGATGGTCTTCCAGAATTTCAACCTCTTCCCGCACAAGACAGCGCTCGAAAACGTCATGATGGGACCGCTCTACCACAAGCGCGGTTCGCATGAGGAAGTCCGGAAGGAAGCTCGGTATCAGTTGCAGCAGGTGGGCATGCTCGTGCATGAGAACAAGTACCCTCATCAGCTGTCTGGTGGTCAGCAGCAGCGTGTAGCGATAGCACGTGCGTTGGCCATGCATCCGTCAATCATGCTTTTCGACGAGCCAACCTCGGCATTGGACCCTGAGACGGTCGGCGAGGTGCTGCGCATCATGGCAGCACTCGCGAAATCCGGACGGACGATGGTAATCGTCACTCATGAAATGAAGTTCGCCATTGAAGTATCCGACCGCATCATCTTCATGGAAGGCGGAAAGATTGTCTTCGACGGCTCGCCGGAACTGTTGATCGAAAAGCGGAAACAAGATGCCAGATTGTCCGACTTCGTCCGAATTTAAGGCCGGCTAGAATTGAAAGGACATAAGAATGCCTTCAGAGACGATCAACGGCGAGCGCCTCATGCGTCATCTTCACGAGCTTGGATCAATTGGCCGAGCGCAAGATGGTGCACTGGTGCGCCTTGCTGGCTCAGAAGAGGACAAGTTAGGAAGGGATAAACTTGTCGAGTGGCTCAAAGAAGCGGACCTCGATGTCGTCGTAGACAAAGTTGGCAACATCTTCGGTATTTGGAACCCCGATGGCGTTGGCCCATCACATCCCGTACTGATGCTCGGCTCCCACATCGACACAGTCATCAACGCAGGCATCTACGATGGTTGCTACGGCGTCTTGGCGGGCTTGGAAGTGATCCAGACCATGATGGAAAGGGGTGCAAACCCTGCCGTGCCAATCGTCATTGCGGCGTTCAGTAATGAAGAAGGCGTCCTGTACTCGCCCGACATGATGGGGTCTCTGGTGTACGCCGGTGGCATCTCCGCCGACGCTGCTCTAGCGTCGGTCGGCACCGACGGATCGGTACTGGGCGAGCGACTTGCCCAGATTGGGTATGCCGGGACCGAAGAGCCTGGCTTCCTGAAGCCGCAGGCCTATGTTGAACTTCATATCGAGCAAGGCCCCGTGCTCGAGCGCGAAAGGGTTACGATCGGTGCGGTCGAGAACCTGCAAGGCATTTCTTGGCAAAGGATCGTCATAGAAGGTGATGCCAACCACGCGGGAACGACCCCTATTTCGATGCGGAAAGACGCCGGACTGGCTGCTGCTCGAGTAATCACGTTCTTGCGGGATCGGGCAAAGGCATCGAGTAGTCGAGCTGTTGCGACAGTTGGAACCATCAGCTTCGAGCCTAATGCCATAAATGTCATCCCATCCCGGGCCACGTTTACAGTGGACCTCAGAGACCCGAACGAGCACAGGCTCGAGGAAGAAGAGGCAGCGCTTGAGGAGTTTTTAAACCAGCTAGAAACGGACGAGGGCGTTACGGTCAAGGTCGAACGTCTTGCAAGGTCCGAACCGGTCAAGTTCGATGAAAATATTGTGAAGGTAATCGAGCGGACGGCTAACGCACGTGGTTATAGCTATATGCGTATGACTTCGGGAGCAGGCCACGATGCACAAATGATTGCACGCGTTGCACCCACTGCCATGTTATTTGTACCTAGCATCGGCGGTATCAGCCACAACCCGAAAGAGTTTACTCAGGAACAGGACTTGATCGCCGGGGCGAATGTACTCCTGGATGTGGCGCGCTCCCTTTCAGGCGCTGAGCACTGAATTGTTTTGGAGAGAAGAGCAGAATATCTTCTCCTCGTGTTAGGCAGACAACACTGAGAACAGACCAACCACAAATCGCGAGCATTGCAGTGAAGCACGTCATAGGCCATGGAGTGTTGCGTCTTCGCCGCGATCATCCCACCCGTCAGCAGACGGTAAAACGTCGCCCCTCAATGGAAGTGCGCTGCGCACAAGGGGTGGGGGCCTTTGAGAGCCCTCAACCCCAGAGACGATCTGCTGTCGCGGTGGCGCGTCAACTTATTCCAAACCTTAGGACGTTCGTGATAAGGGAAGTCGAGCCTTCAGTATGTCTAAGGCGGAGCGCACGCGGCCTCTGGCCTCGTTAGCTAGAGGAAGAACAGGCAGCGGCGGATCGACTCTGCAGAGGTCGAGAAGTTCGGCGATGACGTACATAACATGGAAGCTCCCGAACTCTTTGAAGAGCGTCCACAGTGGCTCAAAGCAGGCATCGATTTGCTTAACCTTCTCCGCGTCACCAGCCTGAGCCGCTCGGGTCAATTCGAGTGCCTCCGCAGGTAGAAGGCCCACCGCGACCAAGTACCAAGCGTCTCCACCAGCCAACAGGGAGGCAGCGCCACCCCAGTCCCGCTATAGCCGACGCGGAAACCGGGTGGCGTAGTTGCCCGAAGCGCAAGTAGTTCCCCTTCGTAATCTTCGTCTGACGGAAGAGGCATCTTTACGGCTGTAATGTTCGGAACCTCTGCAAGCCGAGCGATAAGGTCCGGCTTGACGGCGAACCGCGTTGTCCGGGATTATTGTAAATCGCCAAGGGCAATTGTCCCGCTTCGGCGACGGCGACAAAGTGCTCGTATACCTCCGGGTCGCGCAACGGAACGTAAGATACTGGGGCGAGAAGAAGACCATCTGCACCCGCTTCCTTTCGTCCCTTGCAAGCGCTTGTTGGTCGTTCGTGCGAAGCGCCCCTAGAGTAAAATGCTGCTTCTCCACAAACGGGTGACATCATTTGATATGGTAATCGATTGATTTTCCCGGCCCTGTTGAGCTTGGTCTAGGGAGTTTCCCCCTAGCCGCCATAGCCGACGACACTTTTGATTTCCAAGAAATCGTGGATTCCGAAATCAGCATATTCCCGACCGTTACCGCTCTGTTTGTAGCCGCCGAACGCGGCGCGAGTGTCCCACGCGGGGTAATTGATCTTCACCATCCCTGCCCTCATCTCGGCAGCGATGGCACGCGCATGCTCGAGGTCTTCCGATTGAACATATGCGGCCAGACCATAGACCGTGTCATTGGCAATCCTCACCGCATCGGCGTCATCGTCATACGAAATGATTGAAAGGACCGGACCAAAAATCTCTTCACGCGCGATCGTCATGTCCGGGGTAACGTGGCCGAAGACAGTCGGACGAACATAGTATCCGCGGTCGAGACCGTCGGGCCGACCGACCCCGCCAGCTACAAGGGTCGCCCCCTCGTCAATGCCCGCCTGAATCATTTCTTGGATTTTGTCAAACTGCAGCTGGCTTACAACTGGGCCGAGGTGGGTGTCTTCTGCTGTCGGGTGGCCCGTTTTGAAGCCATCCGCAGCGTCTTTGGCAATCCTGAGCGCTTCGTCGTGGCGGTTCTTAGGAACGAGCATCCTAGTCGGTGCGTCGCAGGATTGCCCAGAGTTTCCAAAGCAACCCGCCACCCCCTTGGTGACCGCCTCGTAGAGGTTGGCGTCGGAGAGGATGATGTTAGCCGATTTCCCACCAAGCTCCTGCGTCACGCGCTTGACGGAATCCGCTGCTGCTTTGGCGACGATAATTCCCGCTCGCGTAGAGCCAGTGAACGAAACCATATCCACATCGGGATGTCCCGCCATTACCTGGCCTACATCGGAACCTGTACCGTTCAACATGTTGTACACGCCGTTAGGTACGCCCGCGGCATGCATGACCTCCGAAAAGATGATGCCGCTGATTGGAGCGATTTCAGAGGGCTTCAATACCATCGTGCAACCGGCGGCGATCGCCGGCGCTACCTTGCACACGATCTGGTTCAACGGCCAGTTCCAGGGCGTGATGAGCGCGCAAACGCCGATCGGTTCCTTAACAACGAGAGTGCTCTCGCGCTTTTCGGAGAAATGATAGTTTTCAAGTGCTGTGATCGTCGAGATTAGGTGGGCACGTCCTGATGCAACCTGGGCGCTGCGCGCGAAGGACAGGGGTGCGCCCATCTCATCCGATACAGCCTGTGCCATGTCTTCACAGCGATCGTCGTACGCCTCCAGAATTCGCCTCAGAAGCTCGATCCGCTCTGTCGGTGTAGTCCGTGAAAAGGAGGTGAACGCCCGCTTCGCTGCTGCCACGGCCCTGTCGACATCCACCGCCGCTCCGACGGAAATACTCGTATACGCCTCCTCGGTGGCTGGATTGATCACCTTGAGCTCGGCAATCTTGGACGGTCTCGTCCAAACGCCATCGATGTAAAAGTTCAGGTGATTGTTTTCCATGAAGTCGTCCCCTGGATATAACGAACGCAGGATGCGGATAAGGATTTTAGACGGACACAGTCAAAGCCGTGATAAGCCGCAAGTACCTCCAAGCGAAGGCCAGAATAGTTGGGGGGGATATGACCCAGGGTCATAGCCAAGCGATATTCTTTAGTCGAGCTCGTTATTCCACAAACGTGCACGTCGATGCCGCGCACGTTTCTCGGGGCCGTCCAGCCAGCATGTCGGTCTGGGCGGGAGGAGTGCCGGAATCCAGTCCGTGGCAGGGCGAAGGCGACAACCTGTTGTGGATTGTCTGCCACGCCATTTTGAGGGTTCCAACACCGTATCAATTCGACGATCCGAAGTTGTATCTTCGCCATTTAGGCCATTGATTGGCATTCAAGCATGACTAGGATGCATCCTGAACGCAGCCTTTCCCCAGATTAGGGTTAACCTCGTGTCGGGAGGATGGCGCGTCTTGAAACCGGGTTCCGAGATGTCATTACGAAAATCGCTACCGTCGCCGACCGCCCTCTTCATGTTTGAGGCAGCCGCAAAGAACTTGAGCTTCACCAAGGCTGGAACCGAGTTCAACGTCACTCAATCCGCGGTCAGTCGGATGATCAAACGGCTCGAGGTTCATCTAGGTACCGAGCTGTTCAACCGCAATCCAACGGGTCTTGAACTGACTAGCGATGGTGCGGAGCTATTCAAAGCAGTGAGCTCGGGCTTCCGAACAATCGAGGCGGGTTTAGAAGACCTTCGCTCACGGCAGGGAAACGCACGAAGGGTCACTATCTCACTTTCGTCTGCTTTCGCCATGCATTGGTTTGTCCCGAGGGTGGACCGGTTCC
The DNA here is from genome assembly GCF_022899935.1 of Shinella curvata. GTDB lineage: Bacteria > Pseudomonadota > Alphaproteobacteria > Rhizobiales > Rhizobiaceae > Shinella > Shinella curvata. The sequence goes on along the minus strand of NZ_JALJCJ010000004.1, from coordinate 48,744 downwards.
AGGAGAGGTTCCCGGATATCGATCTCAGATTTCAGCTAGTCAAGGGAGAGCCGCTCGGGCCATTCGATGACGTCGATCTGGCTATACGATACAATCACCCTCCCAACACCGAGCAACACAGCTGGAAGCTCGCAGAAGAGGTCATAGTTCCCGTGTGCAGCGTGTTGTACCGCGAGCAGCACGGAAGCCTTGACGATTTCGCGCGAGGCCACGTCTGCGCGAAACAATCAGGACAAATGAGGATTCCCTGGCCTGTCTTTTTAGACAAGACCAATGCAATCGACCTTAACATCGATCGGTACCTAACCTTCTCGGACTACGCGCTGGTAGTACAGGCTGCATTGAAGGGACGCGCACTGGCCCTCGGATGGTTGCATGTGGTAGGGAGCGAGCTTCTTGAGGAAGGCCTCGTGCGAGCGGGACCGCAGTGCCTGAAAACGGGGTACGACTACAATGTCGTAGCTACCAAAGCCCGGCCTCTGCGTGATGTCTCCTCACAGGTCAAAGACTGGATCGTGGGAGAAATGACCGACATGATGGAACAAGTTTCTGCTCGGTAGACCAGTAATATGGCGGGAAGTAATCGCGGGAGTTGCGGACTGCCGATGCATTCGGGTGCTCACCCGGTCAATCCGGCTGACGCGAGGCGTCGAATAGCCTCTTTGATCCCAACCCGTCGGTAGGATTCTCTCGCAAGGCCATTTTGAAGCAAGGCGTTGCGGGTAGCTGAGGATGCCGCACGTTGAGCGGATGTAACATCTGCATCTCGCTCAACCAACCACTTCTGGTAATCGTCGTCCGCCTCTTTGATCGGGCGGTTGGCGGTGGACGCTGGTTTCGAGACCTTGTCCTTCCTCAAGGGTCTGAGGGTCTGCATAGCATTGTATTCCGTGCGCCTATCAACACCCTCGATCCACACATCGGGGTTTTGGACCCGTCCACCTGCTCCATACACGTATGCTGAAGCGATCCTGTCGAGGGCGGCTTCCGCCTCCTTCGGGCGATGGATAACGTCCCTCTGTGGCCTGTCCGGGATGGCAATCCGGGTGATGCCTCGGTCGTTGATCGCGTCCAAGACCTCTCGAGGATCGGAGGTCTTCAGGATTACTTCGCGCCGTGCCGGCCAAAAATCGTATGGGGCATGCGCGCCGTAGCCCTTTCCGACATGGAATGCATAGACCTCAGGGTACACTGTCAGGGAAGTCCGCCGGGAGGGTTTTGCATCGTAGTAGGCCATCATTGCGGACTGGATGAGATGGCTGGCACCAATCCCTCCGAATGGCTCGTCAATCACCACTCCAAACCTGTCGAGCGTAGTCCAGTCCGGGAACAGATCGCTTATCGAGGCTGACACGCCGTCGATATCAACCTTGAACATTGCCGTCGATAAAAGCGACAAAACGTGCATTTCGCCTCCCGCCTGGGCCTCTCTATCGGACTGGAAGGCCGCCCCAACCCCTTGGAGCGGCCGCATGCGTCAACCCTGCGCTTCGAACTCTCGCGCGGTCCGCACGATGGCTTCCTTTAGAATAGCGACCATGTCGTCGATCTCCGATTTCGTGATTACCAGCGGTGGAGACAACACACACATGTTGCCAAGTGGCCGAACGATCAAACCTTGTTCGAACGCGATTTCATCGATGCGGGCTCCGATCTTCTTGTCGAGGTCGGTTACGCCTGCCGCGTTTTTGTCGGCGAGGCATTCGATGCAGACAACAAGACCGTTGCCACGTACGTCGGCTACCAATGGCAACTGGGCGAGAGCCTGCATCGAAGACTGGAAGTACGGGCCGATTTCCCGGACGTGCGCGAGCAATCCGTCGCGTTCGAAAATCTCGATGTTCGTAAGAGCCGCGGCGCAACTCACCGGATGTCCCGAGTATGTGTAGCCGTTGCCAAAGAACGAACCCTTTGCCTCCTTGCCGCTGATCCGGGCCACAAGCTTCTCGGAAATCGCCAGGCCGCCAAGAGGGATGTACCCAGATGTGACGCCCTTAGCGAACGTTATGATATCGGGTACAACACCGAAGACCTTCTCCGAGGCGAACCACTCGCCGCAACGGCCAAAGGCGGTCACGACCTCGTCGGAGATGTAGATGATATCGTGCCGATCGCAAATTTCCTTGAAGCGTGCGTGATAACCTGAAGGAGGGATAATCACCCCGCCCGACGCTAGAAGTGGCTCGGCCAAGAACACAGCGACATTTTCTGGGCCGAGGTCGGCGATTTTACTCTCGAACTCTCCCGCGAGCTGTTCGACCAACTCGGAGCCTGATAGGCCTGGGTGCAGTCGCGGGTTTGGGCTAGAAATGAATTCGATTTTCTCATTGGCGATATCGAAATTTTTCCAGTTCCCTTCTCGGCCAGAGCAAGCGGCCGTCAGGCTCGTGCTCCCGTGATAGCCATCCTTTCGCACGATGATCTTCTTTTTGGCCGGACGTCCGAGAACATTATTGTAGAATTCGACGAAACGAAGCGCGGTATCCACTGCTGTCGAGCCGCCCGTGGTAAAAAACACGCGATTGAGGTCTCCCGGAGTGAGTTCCGCGATCTTTTCCGCAAGCTCGATAGCCGGAGAATTCGTCGTATACCATGGCGAATTGTATGAGAGCGCCATCGCCTGAGCGGCGATCGCTTCAGCCATTTCTTTACGCTGATAGCCAATCTGTGTACACCACATCCCCGCCGGACCATCCATCAGACGTCGTCCGTCTTCATCGTAGACGTAAATCCCGCCGGAGTTCTCGAGGCGCGGTAAAGTCTCGGTGCCCAATTTCTCCATGTTCGCTGCAGGGACGAAAAGGTTGCGCTTTGCCGCGGACACGTAATCTTCAGTACTTCTCAAGGCGAATCCTCCTGTTGTCTTGATCAAAAATCGAGCGACGGCGATCGGTAAACTTCGTGGCCCGAAACGTACGTGGCGAGAACCCGCGTCGCACCGATCGCGTATGTGTCACAGGCCAGAATATCCTGGTCGATGACGACAAAATCCCCAAAGCATCCCGGCGCAAGGCGTCCGGTATGCGGCCGCCAGGCGGCCGTCGCGGCGTTCAGTGTGTAGCCTTTGAGTGCCTCGTGTCTCGTGAGCCGCTGCTCGGGAAGGAAGACTGCATGATCGCTTTTCCCAACCGGCTGCCGGGTGATGGCTGTCTCCATAATCTGGAAAGGGTTTAGCGTAGACACACCCCAATCACTCGATAGAGTCCAAAGGGCTCCTGAATCCAAAATGGATCGGAACGGGTACATGAGGTTCGCCAGTGACGGCCCTGCCATCGGGACAGCCACATCAGTTACGGAAGGCTCGTTTCTGGCCCAGAGCGCCTGGATGTTTGCAACGCAGTCCAGCTTGCCAAGGCGGGGAATGTCTTCGGGGCTGACGCATTGGAGATGCGTTATCTGGTGGTGGGACGGCCACTTTCCGTTCAGGCGGCGTGCGTGCTCCAGTCCGTCAAGGGCGGCACGCGCCGCAAGGTCACCGATTACATGGACATGTATTTGGAAACGTTCCGCGTCGAATGCCGAAAACATATCGTTGATCTGGCTCGGCTCGAACATCAACGGTGCATTCCCGCCAAGCGCGTCAGCATAGCCATCGATCATTGCCGCAGTTCGGTTTTCAAGGACTCCATCGAGAAAGAACTTCGAGGAGTGCACGTTGAACATATCGTACCGGTATTTTCCTCGAAGGCCATTCAGGCGGGCCACCGCCTCCTCAACGCTCTCCGAGGGCTCGACTTTCGCGCATCCCGAGACGCGGATCGTAAGGGTTTGTTCCTCAGCCATTCGGCCGTATACACGGCAATGACGCTCCTCGACCCATGCGTCGATCACGCCAGTAAGCCCGTGACTGTGTGCGTGCAGTTGCCCGTATTGCACTCCCTTGATGAAATCCTCGTCTGTTGTCTGAGCGATACGCGCCTTGACCCAAGCGATGCCTTCCTCGTGTACCATCCCGGTCGGCGTGCCGTCCGGGTAAAGGGAAAAATGCCCGTTAGGCGGTGCTGCCGTCCCGCGCACGAGTCCGACCGCCTCGCATCCTGCGCTATTCAAACAGATGCTGTGGAGGTCCGACGCAAAGATCAGGCAAGGTCGGTCACCCGAGGCTTGATCCAGCGCTCTGCGGTCAAGGAGGTCCTCGCTGAATACGCCAGTGTACCAGCCGACACCGAAGAGCCATCCGTCCGGGTTGGCTTCGCCGAACGTGCGCAGGCTTTCCTGAAGCTCGAGGATCGTTGAAGCCTTCCTGAGATCGGCCATGGTCCCATTGTAGTAACCACTGTCCTGAAGATGGAGATGGGTATCTTGTAGCCCGGGCAGAACCATCTTTCCCCCGGCGTTCAGTTTTCGCACAGCTGCAGGTGCCGCTGCGAACACATCCTCGTTGCTGCCAACGGCCAGAACGCGACCGTTTCCGATTGCGAGCGCCTCGGCACGAGGTTGGAGAGCATCCATTGTAACGATGTTCGCGTTGTAAAGAACGAGATCGATAATCACGCATAGCTCCATGTCTTGGGGTCCGACGCTTCGCGAACCGACTGCGTGTGATCGCGGCGTTCCATAATTTCATCGATAGCCTGCTGAGGTTGCCGATCCACCGGAGCGGGGGCCAGAGGAGCGCGGAGACGGATCATATCCGCGGCTTTCTCGGCGATCATGATTACGGTGGCATTCAGATTTGCACCGACAACATCCGGCATTACCGAGGCATCGACAACGCGGAGGTTGCGTACACCTCGCACCCTAAGCTCCTCATCAACGATCGAATCGTCGTCAACCCCCATGCGGCAGGTGCAGGACGGGTGGAATTCCGTGAGGATCGTTTCTCGGATGGCATTCTCGATTTCGGCATTCGAACGCAGGCGCTCACCCGGAAAAGTTTCCAGAGAACCGAGCGACCTAAGTTCGGGGCGCTCAACGATATCGCGCGTAACCTTCACGGCTTCCCGGATTTCGACGATGTCCTGCGGATCGGAGAGAAAGCGAAAATCGATAGCGGGCGCATCGAAAGGCGATGCAGACCGTAAGCGAAGTCGACCCGTGCTCCGCTGTCGTAACTGTGCCATTGTGAGCGTAAAGCCATTCGATAACCTGATCCTGTTATCTTTCGACGCCATCTTCATCGGACCGAGATGATATTGAACGGACGGAAGATGGCTTTCCTGGAAAGAGCGCGCGAAACCTCCGACCTCCCAGATGTTTGATGCGCCAGGTCCGGTTTCGTGAAGCAGCCATTCCGTCCCGACCCGTGCTTTTCCAATCGCACTCCCCATCCAGGAATGCGATACCGGGGATTTCAGAGAGAACGAAAAGCAGAAATCCAGATGGTCCTGGAGATTTCCGCCGACGAGGGGTCGGTCCGCGATGACCTCAATCCCGAGGGATCGAAGATGATCGGCAGGACCAATGCCTGATAACATAAGCAACTGCGGGCTGTTGATTGCACCTCCACATATCAAGACCTCGCGGTCACAGCGCACCGCGATAGTCTGCTTTCCTTGTTGGAGCTCTACCCCGATCGCCCGATCACCCTCGAACAGGATACGGGTAACTACGGCACCGGTGTAAACGGAGAGGTTGTTTCTGGACATGGCGGGATGGAGATACGCGACGGCGGCGCTACACCTTCGCCCCCCTTTCTTGGTCGCGTCCATTCTGGCTATACCCACGCCGTCCGGACCGTTCAGGTCATCAGGTGTACGATGGCCCGCTCCGGCCGCAGCATCGATGAATGCATCGAAAATGGGCGAAGGAAGATTTCCGCGCTGGACGTGAAGCGGACCACTTCCGCCGCGGTAAAGTGAGGCCCCGCGGTCGCTTTTCTCCGATCTACGAAAGTACGGGAGGCAATGTGCGAAGCTCCAGGTCTCGAGGCCGCGCGCCGCCCACGCGTCGTAGTCAGCTGGATGACCCCGTAGATACACCATCGAATTTATCGAGGATGATCCGCCCAAGGTTTTGCCCCGCGGTACAGGTATCTTGCGGCCCTTCAGCTCACTTTGGGGGACGCTCTCGTAGTTCCAGTTGAATTTCGGATCGTGCCAAACCTTGTACACACCAGCTGGGATGGTCATCATCAGTGTGCCGTCGGGCAATCCGGCCTCTAGCAGAAGGACATAGCATTCGGGGTCCTCGGACAACCGGTTCGCCAGAACGCACCCCGCCGACCCCCCACCAACTATGATGTAGTCGAAGATGCGACTGCCCTTCATCGCGAAAGTCTCACGGGTTCACGGGAGGTAACGCTTGCATTCGGGACCTGTCGTGACACAAGTCCGTCGAGCCACCCTGGGGACATTTGCGGAACGGCATTCAAGAGGCGGCGGGTATACTCTTCGGAGGGAGCATGGATTACTTCCGATTTCGGACCTTGCTCAACGATTCTTCCGCCGCTCATCACGACTACTCGATCCGAGATCGCCTTAACAACCTCCAGGTCGTGAGTGATAAACAGGTAAGAGACACCCAACCTTTCCTGAAGTTCATCGAGCATCTTCAAGATTCCTGCTTGAACAACCTGATCAAGTGCGGACGTGATTTCATCACAGATGATGAGTTCCGGTTCAGCGGCGAGAGCGCGGGCGATTGCAACCCGCTGCTTCTGGCCTCCCGAAAGCTGTGTGGGAAATCTATCGAGGTAGGAGGGATCAAGTTCGACCATATTCATCAAGTCGACCATACGTGACCTCTTCTTGGCACCGCGCATGCCATGGAAAAAGCTCAGCGGTCGTCCCACGATCTTCGACACTTTTTGTCGCGGGTTTAGAGCGGTATCGGCCGACTGATAAATCAACTGTACCCGCCTTAGCATGTCCCGCGAACGATCATTTGCCTTGCGCGGAAGCGCCTCTTCGCCCAAATGTACCGTGCCGCTCTCCGGAGAGAGGAGGCCGGATATCACGCGACCTAGCGTACTTTTTCCCGAACCGGATTCACCTACCAGGGCGACTGTCTGACCGCGTTCTATCGTGAACTCAATATCCTGAAGAACCTTGAAAGCTCCGTATGAAGCTTCGATGCCCGACACATCCAAGAGCCGACCGCGAGAAGGGTGCGACCCGCCGTGCATCTCGCGGACCGCCCAAAGCGACTTCGTGTAAGGATGGACCGGGCTCTCCAGCATCTGGGTTACGGGGCCCCGCTCGACAATTTCTCCATACCGCAGAACCGCCACCTCATCGGCGATCTGCGCAACGACTGCCAAGTCATGTGATATATACAAAGCTGCTACGCCGCGTTCTTCGATCGCGGCCTTTATCGCCAGCAAGACCTCTACCTGCGTCGTCACATCCAGGGCAGTCGTAGGCTCATCAAATACAATGAGCTCCGGGTCACACATCAGCGCCATCGCTGTCATGGCGCGTTGAAGTTGTCCGCCGGACACCTGGTGAGGGTACTTGCGTCCGAAACTCTCGGGATCGGGCAACTGAAGCGAACGGAAGAGTTCTACAGCTCGCAATTCCGCGTCCACTCTCTGCAGTTCCCCGCGCGAGACGGCTGCCTCTACCACTTGATCCATGAGACGTTTCGATGGATTGAAGGACGCTGCCGCACTCTGGGCAACGTATGCGGCCCGAACGCCGCGTATCGATCTGCGTTCGGCCTCACTGATTTCCAGAAGCGACGAACCGCAAAATGAAATCTCGCCCGCCACTGGCGAGCATCCAGGCTTGAAATATCCCATTGAAGCCAAGCCAATAGTGGATTTCCCCGCCCCTGACTCGCCGACCAAGCCGAGCACTTGGCCTTCCCGAAGCTCGAGGCTGACGCCCTTGACGATCTCGGTGACACTTGCTTTCGCGAGCATCGCCTCGACGATAAGACCCCTGATTTCCAAAACGATTTTGCGGTCAGACATCCTGCGCTCCACTCGACTTGCCCAAAAGCCAATCGGCGACGAAGTTGACCCCAATCGTCAGCAGTGCGATCGCGCCAGCGGGTATAAGCGGCGTAATATCACCCGAGTTGATAAGGGCAGCATTATCGCGCACCATGCTCCCCCACTCGGCAGTTGGCGGTTGAAGCCCAACGCCTAGAAAGGAAAGAGCTGCAATCGTCAGGAAAACAAAACAAAAGCGCATGCCGAACTCGGAGATCAGGATCGGCATGATGTTCGGCAGGATTTCGTGCCTTACTTTCCAGAACACACCCTCTCCCCGGGCTTCCGCCGCCTCCACGAATTCCAGCGTCGCGACGTTTAGAGCGGCAGCGCGTGAAATACGGAAAACTCTGGTTGAATCGAGCGCGGCTATAATGAGGACCAGATTCCAGACGGAAGAACCGAATATGGCGAGTAGCATCAGAGTGAAGACAAGATCGGGGATCGACATGACGGAGTCGACGAACCTACAGATCACCTGGTCGAACCAGCCGCGAATGGCAGCTGCGGCGATGCCGATGAAGCCGCCTATCAGGAACGCGACGACTGTTGTGGCAAAAGCTATACCCATTGAGTTTCGAGCGCCGTAAATCAGGCGACTTAGAAAATCCCGACCGAGTTGATCAGTTCCCAGCAGGTTTTGGCTGTTCCATGGTCCGAACGGGACGTCACTCACGACCTGGTACTCGCCATAAGGAGCTAGCCAAGGCGCGAACAGTGCGCAGGAGACGTAGGTGATGACGATACCGAAGCCTATCAGAGGGGTGATCGGTAAACGCCACGTGCGGCGCACAGGGCGTGCACCATTGGGCGCGGTTGTCGATACAGAAGACATACGCTTACCTCGCGTGCATGAGACGCGGATTGGACGCAATGGCGATGATGTCCGCAACCAGGTTCAACAGGATGTAGGCGGCCGAAAATATCAAAGCACATGCCTGCACAACAGGGATGTCTCGGTTGCTGACGGCGCTTACCATGGTGTCCCCGATCCCGGGATACACAAAGACAGCTTCGACAACGACAACGCCGGCAATAAGATAAGCTAAATTGAGTGCAACGACGCTTGCGATAGAGCCGATTGCATTCGGCAATGCGTGCCGGAGTATTATCCTTGTTTCCGGTTCTCCTTTCAGCCTGGCCATTTCGATGTAGGGCTGGGCCATTACGTTCAGAAGTGCGGCGCGCGTGGCACGCATCATGTGGGCCAGAGTTACGAATACCAGAGTGAGAACCGGCAGGATCATACGTATCGCCTGATCCGCAAACCCCATGCTTCCCCGGATCGTTGACAGTGACGGTAGGAGCTGAAGCTTGGCCGCCAGGACGAGTATCAGAAGGTACGCGATGAAAAATTCCGGAAGCGAAATCGTCGACAGCGTCGTCGCACTGAGTATTCTGTCAGGCAGACGGTTGACGAACCTTACACAGATAGCTCCGAGGGTGATGGCGAGCGGGACAGCGATCAAGGCTGCCGATATTGCCAGTTTGAGCGAGTTCCAAAGCCGCGGCATGACCATCGTTGAGACGGGTCTGTTCGTGAAAGAAGTACCGAAATCGCCCGTCACTGTCGCAGACAACCACGTAAGGTAACGACTGACCAAGGGTTGGTCCAAGCCGAGCTTCTGATTGAACGCCGCCACCGCTTCGGGCGTCGCCGATTGACCGAGGACGGCGGCCGCGAAGCTACCCGGCAAGCTGTTTACCGCCACGAAGATGACGACGGAAACGACGAACATGCTCAGGAGGCCAAGCGCCAGTCTTTGAGCGAGAAGTTTGGTTACGACGTCTGTACTGGTGATGATCTGCATATCAGGTCCTTGTCAACGGGTGACATGAAGGGGCGGAGCCATGGTGGCTCCCCCCTCCCCAAGGATGGTCAGGATGTGAACCACCAACGTTCGGCCATTCTCAGGTTGTCGCAAGGAAGCGCGCCACCGATCTCCGCGGTCGATACTTTTGACGACATGGCGTATGTCCAGTTGGCGAACGCGACCGTGATGACACCTCCGTCGTCGTGAACGATCTGCTGCATCTCGGCGTACTGCTCGGCGCGTTTCGCCTGATCGGTCTCAGCACGGGCTTCCACCAACAGTTCGTTGAAGCGTTCATTCTTCCAGTGTGTGTTGTTCCAGGCCGCATCCGCCGCGTAACCCACGCTGAATACCCAGTCGCACGTCGGGCGGCCGTACCAGTCGCTGGCGTTGAAAGGCTTCTTCAGCCAGACGTTGTCCCAATATCCGTCCTCGGCCTCGCGTACGATGTTGATGACGATACCTGCTTTTGCTGCCTGCTCCTTGTAGAGCGCCGCCGCCTCCATCGCTCCCGGAAACGCAGTATCGGCACAGGACAAGTTCGCGGTGACTGTCTCCAGCCCTGCTTTCTTGAGGTACTCTTTCGCCTTCTCGATGTCATAGCCATGCTGAGGCGTGGGGTCTTTGAAGAACGGAACGATGTTGGCGACAGGGGTATCATTGCCCCTTGCCGCCTCGCCGAGAAACACCTTCTTTACGATCTCGTCGCGATCCATGGCATACTTCAGAGCCAGCCGGACATTCGGGTCGTTGAATGGTTCAACACTGGTGTCCATGTCGAATGTCCAGTGGCGGAGCGCCGGAACACGTGACAGCTTCAGACCGGAATTCCGCTCGATGAGCGACGTGTTGCGCAGATCGACGTCAATGATCGCGTCGACTTCGTCCGTCACTAGAGCATTCAATCTCGCTGTCCAGTCGGCGATGCCAATGAACTCCACCTCGTCGAAATACGGCTTGTTGTTCTTGTGATAGTTGGGATTCCGCTTCATCTTTGCGGACACGCCTGGCTCGAAGTTCTCCATCACGAAGGCCCCCGTGCCGACCATTTGCTCCCAATTGATCCCGCCCCCATCCTTGGACTCCATAATAGCCAGGTGGTAGTCCGCCGTGAGGAACGGGAAATCCGCAGAACCCGCTTTCAGATTGAACACAATGGTGTTCGGACCATCGGCCGTGATCGTGTCGACCTGCTGGAGGAGGGTCCGCGCCCCCGACGTGGAGTCAGCGGTCATGTGATACTGGTAGGACTGGATAATGTCCTCAACGGTTAGCGATTTACCGTTATGGAAAGTTACCCCCTGGCGGATTTTGAATATCCACTTTTTGGCGTTGTCCGCGGGTTCAAAGGACTCCGCCAGATCGCCGACGATCGAGCCATCTGGCGAAATCTCGGTCAGGTTGTTGCACATCGATCCACTGAAGACTGACTGCGCAAACGACGCCGGCCATGTTGCGGGATCGGAGGTATCCTGCTGTGAAGGGTCCGACATTCCGATGCGGAAAAACCCTCCCTTTTTCGGTTCCTCTGCGAAAGCAAGCGAGGGTATCATGCCGCTCATTGCAGTGGCCGCTCCCAGAGCCAGCGTCCTGCCAAGGAATTCGCGACGGGATATACGTCCCTTGGAAAGTTCCATCGCCCAGTATTTCTTTTCGTTCATGTCAGACATTACGTTCCCCTTTTTGTTCGCCGTTGGCGTGTTTGAACGGAGTGGTTTGGCATGCTGTCTAATTGTCTGGCGGCCTACGTGGCCGCCCTTACTTGGACTCCAACTTGTCGAGCAGCCTGTAGTATTGGCTCGCGACGATCACGCCGATCTTCCTGAAGGCATGCATTTTGAAGGGATCGGGAGCCGTCACGGGAAGCGGCAGGTCGTCGGCTCTTGCTCCGGCGACGAATTCCGACATGACCTTGCCGATCATTGTGCAGTTCGCGACCCCGCGCCCATTGCAACCCAGAGCCGCAAACAGACCGTCGTCAAGGACGTGAATATGTGGCAACGAATCCTTCGTCAGCGCGACCTTTCCACTCCACAGAAACTGGATTGGCGCACTGGCTGCCTGAGGGAACGTCCGCGCGATCGTGGTAGTCAAAGCCGCCGCGTCATCCATCGTCGGGTTGTCATCAACCGGACTGCGGCCGCCCATTACCAGGCGTCCCTCGTGATCTAGGCGGAAATAGTGAAGGAGTCTTCGCGTATCGGTTACGCCTTGGCCTCCTGGTATCACCGAATTTCGGACATCCTCCGGCAGCGGATAAGTGGCGACCTGGAAGCTCGTCACAGGTACAACAGTCTGCTTCAGGCCAGGCCAAAGGTCGTCGGTGTAAGCGTTGGTGGCGAGCACCACCCTGTCCGCTATGACTTCGGAGCTTCCGAGGTTCAGTCTCCACTTCCCTGCCGATCTGGAAATAGACCGCACGGGGGTGTAGGCGTATATGGTAGCCCCCTCTTCGATCGCTGCCCGAGCAAGACCTCGGGCATAGCTCAAAGGTTGTAGGACTCCGCCTCGTGGGTCTAACCAACCGCCAGCATAGAGCCCGGCTGGCGTACCAACCATTCTGGCAACCTCGGCACTATCTAGTACTCGGGTCGATACTCCACGGCTTTTCCATTGGGAGGCTCGTGGGCCGACGATCTCCCGCATTGGCTTGTCGCCGTGTGCGGCATGTATCCAACCGTCAAAGCGGGCATGGCAGTCTATCTGATACTGTTCGATAAGACTTCTAACCAGGCTACCCGAACTGCCCATCTCGGACACCATTACTGGGCCAAGTCGGTCGCCAAATTCCCGTTCAAGCTCATCGGGTTCGAATTTCAGACCCGATATAATTTGGCCTCCGTTACGCCCGGAAGCGCCCCAACCAGGTTCTGATGCCTCGATAACCAGGACATTGAGACCACGCTTCGCGAGATGAAGCGCCGTGCTCAAGCCAGTGTAGCCCGCGCCGACTACTGCGACATCCGCCCGCGACACTGAACCTGACGGGGCATACGTCGGGGCTTTCGCTGCCGTAGCTGCCCAGAGGCTTGCGGGCAAAACCGCCTGCGAGGTCACACCCATGCCTGAAGTCCGCATGTGAGCAACGGGACTGTCACGAGGACAGCGACCTTTCGGCGTTCTGATTGGCACTCTTCCGCAGTGATCACGCTTCCCTCCCTATTCTCGGTATCAGTCGAATACGGACTCGACGGACACGGCTCGATCATGAGTCTTAGGGCGGGTAGTGGCAGTCCGCGACACTCAAAATTGTCGGAAGGTCATGACTTCAGATCATGGGTAATGCAGCCCGTTCAGTTATAGGAGGCGCGCTACTCCGTTGATGAAGTACAGAGAAGTTGGCAAAGCCTGTTAGCTGTACCAGCCACCATATTCGTTGTGTTGTTGTGTGGTGCGTCGCTCAGTGGCTACGCAAAGATCGCGCGCGAAATGATGTCTGTCAGTGCGCTCATGCGATCAGGGCTGGCGCGTAGCAGCCACCTATGGCGGTCGCGGATATCATCCATGCAGCTGGGCAGTAGTCGGCTATTCCATACGTTCTCGAAAGACCGCTGAGGTCTGTTTTGAATCGTGACACCGGAAGGTCGCACGGGGAGATGACGGGACCGACCACTCCCCCTCAAGTCAACGCGAGCAACGTCGTATAGGCGTGTCAGAATCGATCCGATGATCGATTTCCCTGGCACGGCGGTGTCCCGAGTAAACAGCTGCGGTTATTATGGCCGGTGCGTCACAGTCGCCCGCGCGGGCGAATGTGTAAGGAATTTCTCGAACTCCCTCGTCCTGTAGTGACACGAGGCTGCGGTAAATTTCATCACGCGGCGCGCGGTGTCCAACCAAAACCAAACCGGTGGCGGTCACCCGGGTTTCCTTTCCGGAATAGGCGCAGGTCAAAATCGCCTCGCCACCGTCGAATGACGAAACAACATGACTGGGGACCATAGAGACCCCGAGCTGGGAAAGGTGGTGCCTTACTCGCCAGCGGTCGCCAGTGTTGGCGGCCCAGGCTGAGATACTGTCCTCCGTGGTGACAAGCGTGACTTGTATACCATGTCTCCACTACGGACTGATGGCGCTCGAAAGCCTGAGGCTGGAAAAGGGGTATCGTGACTTCGGAGTCGACATCGACAACACGGATACGCCTCTCGAAGCTGGTCTTGGATTTGTCGCTGATTTCAACAAAGGCGATTTCGTGGGCCGCGCCGCCCTTATGAAGCAAAAGGAAGGCGGCGCTCTGCGAAGGCGTCTGATCACCGTGAAACTGAACGATCCCGAGCCTCTTCTCTTGGGCGGAGAACCCGTGATCGTAAACGGTGTTTCTGCTGGGTACGTCCGCGTAGGCGCATTCGGCCACACACTCGGCGTTTCCGTCGGACTTCTGATGATCGAGCGTGACCAGGGCTTGACGGCCGAGTTCGTGAGAAATTCGACCTTCGAAATTGAAGTGAACGACCGCCACGTCATGGCGACCGCCTCCCTGGTCCCGTTCTACGACCCCAAGAGCGAACGCGTCCGCGCGTAGGTTTGTGCCATGACCTGCCGGATCGCCAAGGAACAGGCGATCCGGCCAACTCGACGGTGACCATGTTGGCGATGTGAACCCAGGGGCCGTCAGGACTGATGCCTTGCTCGCGACGCCATCATTGAACAGGTCGTGCTATCCGAGCTAATGCAGGTGCATTAGGATGTCTCCTACATTCTCGTCCGCTCAGCAGTGGGGTCGTACATCGGCTTTAGTGATGCCTCGGCGGCGTGCCGCACGCCCGCAATCTCAACTTCGTATGTGGAGCCGAGCACATCAGCGTCTGTTTCGCCCTCACAAGGGACATACCCCATGCCGATTGCCGCCCCAAGGTGATGGCCATAGTTCGCCGAGGTAATGATCGATACGATCTTTCCATCACGTACGATGGCTTCGTTGTGAAAAAGGAGGGGTTGAGGGTCGCGTAACCGGAACTGCACCATGCGCCGCGACAGGCCAGCCTCTCTCTTACGCAAAACCGCATCGCGCCCCATGAAATCACCCTTGCCCGTCTTCACCGCAAAACCGAGGCCTGCCTCGAGGACGTGATCCTCGTCCGTGATGTCATGCCCGAAATGCCTGAATGCCTTCTCGATGCGGCAGGAGTCCAGAGCGTGTAGGCCGCACAGCTTCAAGCCCGACGCCCGTCCTGCCTCTTCGAGTTCTTCAAATACGTGCGCCGTCTGGTCAGCGGAGATGTACAGTTCCCATCCGAGTTCACCGACATACGTCACGCGATGAGCTCGGGCCAGCCCCATGCCAATCTCGATCTCTTGCGCGGTTCCGAACGGAAATACCTCGTTTGAGAAGTTGTTGGGGCTGACCTTAGATATGATGTTCCGCGCGTGGGGGCCCATAAGCACGAGAACAGATTCCGCTGCCGTCAGGTCTGTGATGACGACGTGTTCGTCCGACCTCAGGTGTTTGCGCATCCAGGCAAGATCGCGCTGGAGCGTTGCTCCGGGCACGACCGCGAAAAACGCCGTTTCGGATAGCCTTGTAACTGTTAGGTCGCTCTCGATGCCACCAGCCATGTTCAGCATTTGGGTGTAGACGATGCGTCCGATGGCGACGTCCATCTGATTTGCGCACAGGCGCTGTAGGTAGGGAAGAGCGTGTTTGCCCTCGATCTTAATCTTGCCGAACGAGCTCATATCGAAGAGGCCAGCGGTATTGCGTACCGCGAGATGCTCATCCTTCTGGTTCCCAAACCAGTTCTGACGTTTCCAGCTGTATCGATACTCACGCTCCTGTCCGGCACGGGCAAACCAGTTAGCACGCTCCCATCCTGCCACTTCTCCGAAGACAGCTCCCCTCGATTTGAGGTGCTCGTGAAGTGGCGTGCGACGGATTCCGCGGGCAGTCTCCATCTGTCGATACGGGAAGTGGTCAGCATAAAGCAGCCCTAGCGTTTCAGTCACACGCTCCTTCAGATATCTGCGGTTCTTCTGGAATGGCTGGGCACGACGGATATCGACATCCCATAGGTCGAACGGCGGTTCGCCATCGTTCATCCACTGTGCGAGGGCAAAGCCAGCTCCGCCAGACGAGACGATGCCGATCGAATTGTATCCGGCGGCCACCCAATACCCTTTCACCTCCGGTGCCTCACCGAGATAGTAGCGATCATCAGGCGTGAAGCTCTCCGGACCATTGAAGAAGGTGTGGATACCAGCAGTCTCAAGGAGCGGCATTCGGTTTACCGCCATCTCGAGGATCGGTTGGAAATGGTCGAAGTCTTCCGGTAACTGGTCAAAGCAGAAGTCCTCGCGAATTCCGTCCATGCCCCACGGCTTCGCTTTCGGCTCGAAGGCCCCGAGCATCATCTTACCCGCATCTTCTTTGTAATACGCGCACTCGTCGGGCACGCGCAGGACTGGGAGGCGCGTGAGGTTCGGGATTGCTTCCGTCACGATATAGAAATGCTCACAGGCGTGAAGCGGTAGGGTCACCCCAGATGCTCCCGCGAGGTCGCGGCCCCACATCCCACCGCAGTTGACGACGAGATCGGCCTCGATAACGCCGCTCTCCTCGCCAGCGGTCCATGTCACACCAGTTACTCGGCCGTCCTTTTGAAGAACCGAGGTAACCTTGACGTTTTCGAGGATTTTGGCACCGCGCTGCCGAGCGCCTTTCGCCAGCGCCATCGCGATGTTTGCCGGATCGCACTGCCCATCAAGCGGGAGGTGAACAGCCCCTACCACGTCGCGGATGTTAAGGTGGGGATACATCTCCTTTACCTCTGTTGGAGACACCTCGTTCACCTCGACATCGAAGGCGCGAGCAAGTGTTGCTTGGCGGTAGATTTCTTCCTTTCGATCCCGGGTAAGTGCGACGGTGATGGAGCCGTTTTGTCGCATTCCAGTGGCGATCCCCGTTTCAGCTTCAAGCCTAACGTATAGGTCTGCCGAGTACTTAGCGAGTTTCGTCATATTCTGAGAAGCTCTCAACTGCCCGATCAAGCCGGCGGCATGCCAGGTCGTGCCGGAGGTCAGTTGCTTTCGCTCAAGCAAGACGATGTCGGACCAACCCAGTTTTGCCAGGTGGTACGCAACGGAACAACCCGAGATACCACCACCAATAATCACGACGCGAGCATTTGCAGGGGGTGTAGTCATTTAGCGTTCTCTAGTTCGAGGATCGAGAGGATGTCGCGATAGGTGTTGGCCACGGCGCGTCGCTCGATTCAGGCCCGACGAACGGACGCACCCCGAGAACACGCGTTGGGTTTCACCACGGCTATTGAAAGTTTCGCGGAACGGGTATCCCATCATAAAAAATATTTTACAAGCATAAAAAAATGATATTGATTTTTTACGAAACGGAAGGCAGGTTGGTTTCGAAAGTTGAATGGTGCGGGTGACAAGGGCTAGGTGCCTCTCGTCAAGTTTTCACGTCCTTGAGGTTGGTGTATGGAGACTGCAACCTATCAAGGAAGAGTTATGCCCCCGAAAAGCCGGACAGACGCGAAAAGAGATCAGCAGGCTGGAGACGATGCCGCGGTAGGTGGACAAATACGCGAACTAAGGAAGGTCAAGGGAATGACACTTCAGCAGGTTGCTGACGCGGCAGAGATATCTGTTGGCTACCTGAGCCTGATTGAACGGAACCAGACCAAACTGCCAATCGGGGTATTGAAAAAGATCAGCTCCGCCATGGGCATTCACATCGGGTGGTTCTTTCAGGTGGATGACGGCCCGTCGCACGAACGGGAGGTCGTTGTTCGATCAAACAACAGACGTAAACTTTCATTCATGGGCATCGGCATCGAGGAGGAACTGCTTTCACCGAACTTGAGCGGGCCGCTGGAAATGTTGCTTAGCACTATCGAACCAGGCGCAGACAGCGGTGACTACAGTCACGATGGGGTCGAGGCAGGGTACGTAATGTCGGGCGTTCTGGACCTGTGGGTTAGCGGGCAGCATTATCGCCTTGAACAGGGGGACAGTTTCACATTCAAGAGCACCGAAACACACAGGTGCGGGAACCCAGGCAACACACCCACGAAGGTCATATGGGTGATTACCCCGCCTCACTACTGAGACGCTCCAACCAACACTCCGTTGGGAATGCTCAATGCGGCGGTCTTTACTGAGCCGTAGCCGGATTGGCTGGACGCCGTACACACTTCAATTCCTATAAATGTACTGCCGTTGCCCGGGACACCGAAAATCGCGACCTCGCGAGGCTCACAGCCTACGCCTCGATGCGTTTCATCGGGCTTGCTTGTTCCGCTGCTTGGGCACCAAAAATTGAATGACCTCGTCCTACTCGAGAGGACGGGATGACTGATCCCTGAAAATCAGAGGGCGAACAAATGCACAATGATAAGGTTAGGCCAGTCTATTTCTTCTTGACCGAAGATTTCTCGCTTTTGGCCCTAACATCCTCCATGACTGCCCTGAGAACCGCCAACAAGATTTTGCAGCGGGATTTTTACAGTCTCCAGCTTGTTAGCGAGAACGGCGGGATGATTGTCTCCGACTGCGGCGTACCGGTGCAGACCCAAGCAGTGGATGGCGGAAAGATAGACGATTGGAATCCTGCCCTCATCGCATTGGTCGTAGGGAGCCGTTCCGACATGAACGCCAACAGGAAAGCTCTGGCATGGGCTCGAAGGGCTCTAGTGAAGGGATCGGAACTGGCTGGAATAGGTCAGGGTGCACTATGGCTGGCCGAGATGGGACTGTTGCAAGGCAAGCGGTGCGCGGTGCACTGGGAGCGGCTTCCCGCGGCGACCGAGCGCTTTCCAGATGTCACGATGTGTCGGGCTTATCATAATAGCGAGGGTTCAATTCATACTTGCGCCGGACAAGCCGCCTCCTTTGATCTATTCCTTCAGATCATCTCTTCGGATTTCGACCAGAGCTTGGCTGAACAAGTCAGTGAGGCCGTGCTTCATTGTGGACCTCGCGGAAGCCTGGACCAACAACCCTTTTCTCGGGAGCGTGGTCTAAGAAGGATCGCCTCACCGCTCGTTCCGATCGTGATGTACATGGAGCAGAATATCAGCGAGCCGCTGTGCCTAACCGAAATCTCGAAGTTAGCAGGCCTTTCTCGACGGCAAATTGAACGCGTCTTCGTGAAGCACCTTGGCGAGACCCCGATGCGACATTTTTGCCGTCTAAGGATGGAACGTGCGGCGTCTCTCCTCATCAATACGGCCCTACCAATAATGGAAATCGCGATCGCGGTGGGATTCACCTCCCACTCACACTTCGCGAGATTATACAAAAACCTCTACGGATGCACTCCAGCGGAGACAAGGGCCATGGCTGTTGCAGAGGGACGTCCCATCGGAAAAAACCGTCCCATTTCCGTCCAACTCGCAGCATGACTCGTTCGCGGAAGCGCATTTTCGTTGTCCCAACCCGACATTGGGTATCACGTGAAAATGCTGTGAGCGCGCGTCTCATAAAGGACCTGGGCACATCTTGCAGACCTGACGTCCACTAGCCAGGCACGCGGCGTTGAAGTTCAGTTATCGCAACTCTCACTTGCTCCCGTGCGGTTTCGGGAATGGGCAGTACGGGTAGCGGCGGATCGACTTTGCAGAGACCAAGTACATCAGCGATCGTGTACATCACCCGAAAACTCCCGAACTGCCGGAAAAGCGCCCAAAGCGGTTGAAACGCCTCATCTATCTCGCCGGTTCTCGCGCGGTCTCCGGATTGTGCAGCCCGTGTCAATGCGAGAGCTTGCACCGGAAGTAAGCCCCCGACTACCGAGTACCAAGCGTCTCCCCCCGCCAACAGTGAGGGCGCTGCACCGGAATCACCGCTATATCCGATCCGGAATGTCGTCGGCGTATGGCCGCGAAGATACTCGAGTTCGCCCTCGAAATCGTCCTGAGCGGGAAGCGGCATCTTGACCGCGGCGATGTTGGCAACTTTCGAAAGCTTCGCGATAAGACTGTTCGTGAATACGAACTTGGTCGTCCCGGGGTTGTTATAGATGCATAGAGGAAGCTGTCCGGCCTCAGCGACGGCAGCGAAGTGCGCATATACCTCTTCTTCCGTCAGCGGGGCGTACGAGACAGGTGCAAGAAGCAATCCGTCCGCGCCCGCGATCTTCGCGGCTTTCGCCAGTGTCTGGGCGTCACTTGTCCTGATAGCTCCGACGCCGACAATTACAGGTATGGCTCCGCCGACAGCATTCATGGCCGCGTCCATGGCTCTGAGACGCTCTTCTCCAGTAAGGAAGGCGTATCCTCCCGTGCTGCCAAGTAGCCCGACGGAATCGGCTTCCGCATCCCGGATGCGGAGAAGCAAGCGACCGAGAGCGTCGATGTCGACACGACCCGACGCGTCTGCAGGTGTGATCGGAAAGGCTGAGAGGCCTTTGAACAGAGACATTTGCGTTCCTTTCAGAAGCGGGAAAAGAGTAGTTTCAGGCCCGCGAGGCCGAATGACAGGGCAAGCGTACCTTCGATCCAGCGGCGCGCCCTCCGGTAGAGGCGGACCATGGGGGCCGTGGAGAAGACCACAGCATAACCGCAAAAAATCGTGACGCTGAGGAGGGCGCATCCACCAAGTATAACGATCACCGAGGATGTGGAGGAACCCGGCCCTAGACCGAGGCTCATTAGAGCGATCCACGCAAGTATCGATTTGGGGTTCATCAGGTGCATTAGAAGACCCCGTCTGTACAGGGCGACCATCGAGACGATGGGGCGACTGTTTTCTAAAGAGTTGGCGGGATCGGCAGAAAAAGCGCTTCGAGCGGCTCGAAATGCAAGGTAGAGCAAGTAAAACCCGCCGAATACCTGAAGCAGTGTAAGCGCACCCGGATACGTCTTCAGCATAGCCGACACCCCGGTTGCCGCCATCATTCCCCAGAAAATCGAGCCGCTTACAACACCCGACGCCACGGCAAGCCCTGCACGCCGCCCGTCATTCATCGCAACGCCCATGATGCGCATGTTGCTCGGTCCGGGACTTCCGGCTGCGATGATGTAGGCGGTGAACACCACGAGAAGCTGATGTATGTCGACGTTCATTGAGTGACTTCAAGTACGATGTGCGGCGAGTGTCCCGTTTGTATAGCGATCCAGCTGGCATCGCAGAAGCGCCAGTTCTCGAAGGAAATGCTGGTCCAGTATGAGAGGGTTAAGGTATTGGCAGGACCGACGAAAGACGCCGGAGGCCTTCCGGAATGCTCTGGACAGGCATCGAGGCATAGCCAAAGACGAAGCCAGCGCGCCGCTCGGACTGATGTGCGAACGACCTGGATACCGGATAGATTCCGATGCCCGCGGCCAAGGCCTTGCGTGCGAACTCTTCCTCGTCTTCCGCTTGGAAACCGTTGAACCACACGACGACATGGAGCCCTGCCGAGGTTCCGACGATTTCCACCCTCTCCCCGAAAGCCTCCGTCATGGCATCGAGAAACACGGCTCGCCGCTTCTCGTTTATCCGTCTCATCTTCCTAACGTGCCTCTCGTAGATGCCACTGTCGATCAGGGAGGCCAGCGCCTCCTGCTCGAAGGTCGCGCCATGCCTGTCGGCGATCTGCTTGGATCGTACGAACGGCTCTACGAGGTCCTTGGGCAAGACCAGATAGCCGAGCCGGAGTGTCGGCGACAGTGTCTTCGACACCGTTCCGACGTAGACTACCCTCCCCTGCCCGGACACGTATAGAGGCGGTATGGGGCGCACGTCATATCTGTATTCACCGTCGTAGTCGTCTTCCACAATGTAGGCGTTCCCGGCTTCCGCCCATTCAACCAACTGCCTGCGGCGGCCGACCGATAGGACGCCGCCAAGCGGAAACTGGTGGCTTGGCGTCACGAACGCTAGAGTATGGCGACCAGGCTCCGGCAACCGGGCCGTATCCATACCATCCGAGTCGCAAGGCACTGGAACGGGCTCTGCTCCAAGTGTGAGAAAGACGTTGCGCGCCATTGCATAACAAGGTTCCTCGGTGACGACTTTGTCTCCGGGGTCGACAAGCACCCTTGCACAGATGTCGACGGCCTGTTGCGACCCGTTGACAACGACGATCTGCTCGGCTTCGCAACGGATGCCACGAGCGCGCCAGAGGTAGCCCTGCAAGGCTTGCCGCAGGGACTGGCAGCCTGCCGGATGGCCGTATGCCAGTCGTTCCCGACGCGCCAGGACGGCGGTCGTCATTGCCTTGCGCCACGCCAGTTTGGGGAAGTCGTCGGGAGAAACGTCTCCGTAGCGAAAATCGAAGGGGAGATTTTCGGTCCGAGGTAGGTGAGGTGGAAGCTCCATCGCGCGCTTCGCGTATCCTGAGAGCCGTTGGTGAGTATAGCCGGGCCGCGGTTCCTGATTGATAGCAGCTCTGGCGAGGTTGTTGGCCACCGTGGCCCTAGCTCCCTGCCTGACCGTTACATACCCTTCGGAAATGAGCTGATCGAATGCCGCCGTGACGGTTGTCCGTGAGACACCCAGTTCTTCAGCAAGCGCCCGCGTGGAAGGAAGTCCGTCACCCGGATTATAGACCCCTCCGACGATCTGGTCGCGAAGCTCCAGATATATCCCGCGGGCCGAAGCCGCCTTCTGCGTTACCTGCGTCAACTGGCCCACTCCTTTAATGGAAAACTGGCACTACTGATAACGCCAGCTGCCTGAGATAAGCGTAGAAAGTCAAGGAGCGGAGGGCCGCGGGTTAGAAGCTTCCCGGTGTGGACGGTGGGCGGTGAGCAATCGTTGTTGAACCGGTGCCGAAATCTCATTCCGCGATCGAAGATCGGATATTCATGAAGGACGACAAACTCGATCATTGCGTGGCGAGCGACGAAAATGATTTCGGATTCGCGACGCGCGCGATCTTCGACGGAGGAGCGGCACAGCCCCGCTCGAGACGGAACGCGGCGATCCCGCTCTGCGGTCGTGCCGCGCATGGGACCGCCAATGGTACCGATAGCCAATTTCTTGCACCCGCGGACGCCCTCGCCAAAAAGCTTGCAGGTCTTGAGGGGGCGAATGACGGACTGCTTTTCAATTCGGCGGCGGCCGCTTTCACCACCCTCGTACTCGCGACGTCTTCGCCGGGTGACCGTGTTATAATGCATCGGTCGGCCTGCACCGCCACCACCGCGTTGATGCAGAACATCACGTCACGGATCGGCGTAGAGATGATCGCGGTCGATCTGACCGATCTCGAAAACCTACGTCAGGCCGCAACCGGTCGATCCCATCTGGTGTTTTTCGAGACCCCGTCAAATCCTTTGAATGAAGTCTTGGACATTCGAGAGGTCTCGCGAGCGGCACATCAGCTCGACCTAAAAGTCGCGGTTGACGCGACGTTCGCCTCGCCCGCCCTCCAGAGGCCTCTGGAGCATGGTGCGGACGTCGTGCTGCATTCTCTGACGCGGTATGTGAACGGGCATGGCGACACTATGGGAGGCGGTCTCTTTTCAACCGAGGAGTTCATCAATGGAGCCCGGCGCACGGCCTTAACGCTGAGAGATGACACAACCCTTTCGACGGATGCTGCTTACATGGTATCCCGCGGCCTCTCTACCCTCGCGCTTAGAATGGCAAGACATAGTGCCTCTGCACATGCAGTCGCTTTGAGCCTGGAAAGCCACCCGGCCGTCAAGTGGGTCCGATACCCCTTCCTCAACTCACACCCTGACTATTCGGTCGCCCTACGCCAGATGGCGGCGGGGTCAGGGATGCTCGCTTTTGGCCTGAGGGCGGACGAGCGGGCGATTGGAAAAGCCATAGGCAAACTCCGCTTGTTCAGCCCGGCTTTGAATGCAGGGGAAGTCGGCAGCCTTTTCTGCACGTGTGGTGACATTTCCCAAGCCCAACATGTCGCCCTCGTAGATGCCGATCTATGCGATCACCTGGGTACAGACGTCGTTCGTCTCTCGATCGGCCTCGAGGATGCCGAAGACCTGATCGAAGACCTATGGCAGGCACTCGACGGTCTCTAGCGATCGGTCCGGGTCCTACTTCAAATCCACGGAGCTTTTGTCCATGAAGACGCTAAACCTCGAGACGATCCTTCCCGAACTCGTCGATATCCGGCATTGTTTGCACCGGATACCGGAGATCGGCCTCAGCGAAACCAAGACGTCGGCATTCATCGGAGAAAAACTGCGGTCGTGGGGTTATGAGGTTCACGCGGGGATCGCGACAACGGGACTCGTCGCCAGCCTTCAACGAGGTGACCCGGACAACGCCGTGGGATTTCGTGCCGACTTCGATGCGCTGCCGATGACCGAAGACACCGGACTGCCCTATTCGAGCGAGCATCCCGGTATCATGCACGCCTGTGGGCATGACGGACACACTACGATGCTCCTTGGAGCCGCCTGGGCACTTTCCCAGGACGTCTCTTTCAAAGGGACCGTGCATTTCATCTTTCAACCTGCCGAAGAAAACCTCGGCGGAGCAGGTTTGATGATCAGGGATGGGCTATTCGAAAGGTTTCCGTGCAGGCGGATTTATGCCCTTCATAATCTTCCTGGACTCAAGGCGGGCGTCTTCGCCACCCGCGCGGGTGCTATAGCAGCTTCGATCGACGTCGTGACGATTACAATCAAGGGAAAAGGAGGGCACGGCGCTCTTCCCGAGACAACCATTGATCCGGTGGTTGTAGGGGCCAGCATCGTTGTAGCACTACAGACACTTGTCGCTCGCAACGTCTCGCCTCATCAGGCGGCAGTGGTGACGGTCGGCTCCTTCCATGCGGGATCGGCGGCCAACATCATTCCCGAAACTTCCGTGCTCGAGGTGAGCATGCGAGCGATGGACCCGACAGTTCGATCTGAGCTTCAAAAGCGCGTGGAAGAAGTCGCGATACTCCAAGCCAAGAGCTTCAACGCAGAAGTTCGGTTCCAATGGGAGGTCGGATACCCTGCGACACTGAACCACAAACTCGAAGCGGAGATAGCGGCCAAAAGCATCATCAAGCACTTCGGCGAAGACGCATTCGTCGATCTCACGAACCCGATGATGTTCAGCGAGGATTTCGCCTTTATGCTCGAAGCGGTGCCCGGGGCCTATATCCTCCTCGGGAACGGCGACAGTTCGGGCCTTCACTCTACGACCTACGAGTTCAATGACGAGATTTTGGCTTCAGGTGTCGCCTTCTTCTGCAATCTGGCACGCGACTTGTGTTCTGTGCGGGAATAGTGCCGCTCGACCGCCGGGAACTTTTGCGTATACGTAAAGGCGCTGTATGTTCGCTCCAACGGAGATGGGGACAGTCCAGCAACGCGTGGGGAGAGAGCTTTTGAGCGCCGCTACCGAGATTCTCGAATACCGGATACCCGCAAGGCTTGCGGAGTTGAACACATTCATCTCCCTTGCAGCGGCGCTCGAGGCCCGTGAACCGGAAAACATCGAGATAAGGATCGGGCGCGATGGATTCCTGGTGTCGAACGCACGACTGGTGCTGGACGTTATGGCAGACGGTGCGGTCGTTATCGCTCGCGCCTTGCTCGAGTTTCTAGGACTTAAATATAGGAAAGCGACGGCCACCACTGCAGCCTCGCTTCAACAAAACAACGGTCAAAAAGCCGACGACCTCGACATGACCGACGTCGGCTTGACGTCGGTCTCCCCAACGGCCGCCACGAACGGTTGGACAGAGAGCCCGCAAAGGGCTGAACAGCTCCTGATGCTATGCTTTGAAACCGGAAATAAGGTTTCGGCACACTTCACGACGGAAAATGCTTCGACCCGTAGGGCTTCGATATCGGAGTTGCGGGACGCTTTTCAACTCGTGACCAGGCTGGTCAATCGCGAAGTGTATACCCGCTTGCAAATGCCTAATGTCGCCTTTCATCAAGGCGGCGATCACGGATATATCTTACCGCGTTGATTGCCTAGCGAGTTCAGATGCTGGTGCGGGCGCGCGGACGGTGAAGCTCTGCGACCGCCATAACAAACCGAAGTTCGCCGTTTCCATTGTTCATGTAAGCGTGGGGGCTCTCGGTCTGGGCAAGGACCGACGAGCCAGCCTCGATAGTTTGTTCGGTGTCTCCCAGACGGAAAGTAAGTTCTCCGGCCTCGATGTTTAGCAGCTCGAGCGTTCCAGGGGAGTGGCCGGGCGATTCGAAGATTTCCCCCGGGAACATCGTCCAACGCCAGAGCTCGATTTCGTCCGGTCCATTGGTGCCGACGAGAAGGGTCGCGCTTCCCCCATTCGGGCCTCGCCAAAGTGTAGAGGCGTTCTCAAGCGGCACGATTCTGATCGGGAAGCTTGATGCGACACCGACGAAATCAGCGACGGAGACCCCCAGCGCAGTTGCCGCCCTACACAGGGTGGCGATGCTTGGGTTTGCTGTCCCCTTCTCGATTTCGACCAGCATACCCTTGCTCACACCGGATCGTTTAGAAAGCTCATCAAGCGATAAGCCATTCTGGCGACGGAATAATTTCATGTTCATCGAGACGGTCGCGCTTACGCGCTCCACATCTGTGACCGCATCGGTCAATATATTGACTTTCTTTTCCATGGTCATTATTGTAATCCAAATCGGTCACTGAGAGCTAGTAGAAAAATGGAATTACCGATCATCGAAAAGGGGATCGCGGACTTCGCACCGGACTTCCGGGCGATCAGCATCCTTGTCGATGCCACCACCGCATCGGAAGGCAAAATGACGAGGCAGGTGCTCGAGGAAGCATGTGACTTCGTCCGCGCGGGCGGCCCCGAATGGAGCGATGCGCACCTTGCGAACTGGGCGGACGTCTATGCCCGGTTCGGAGCCAAGCCGAACCGCACCCCCTGCTCCGCGCAGGCTTTAAGAAAGCGGGTGGAGAGGGATGGGCGGATTCCTTCCATCAATCCTCTGGTCGATCTCTATAACGCGGTAAGTCTTCGTTATGCGGTCCCGGTGGGTGGAGAGAACCTCGACGCCTATGTGGGGCTGCCGCGCCTTGCTGTATCAGATGGGACAGAGCCATTTGATACGATTGCCAACGGCGAGCCTTTGATCGAAAATCCTGCCAAAGGCGAGATCGTCTGGCGTGACGACGTCGGCGTCACATGTCGTCGCTGGAACTGGCGGCAGGGAACTCGAACGCGTCTCGATGCGATCGGGGGTAGGATGTGGTTCATTCTCGAGAGCCTCGGAACGATGCCGGAATGGGCTCTCGAAGAGGCGGGAAACATGCTCGTGAACGGCCTCGCGCAGCTCGCCCCGGGCAGTCAGATCACAACACGGGTGATAGCCGTCGCCTGACATCGGCGCGGATGTCTAAACACTAATTCACTGGGCAGGACTCTCGGCGTTCGCGTCGGGGGAATGGAGACCTGCGCGCTGTCTCAACCCATCCCACAAGAGCGCCGTCAAACCACGGCGATGGCGGAGCTATGACTGCTGAGGAGCGGGCTTCCGCCGAGGAGGAAAAATGCCTTTGAACAACGACCATATGGCGCTCACCGTCAGAGATGTCCACAAAAGCTATGGAACCCTCGAAGTGCTCAAGGGCATTTCGCTTGAGGCCGCCAAGGGAGATGTTGTCTCGATCATAGGCTCGTCGGGTTCGGGAAAGAGCACGTTCCTGCGCTGTATCAATTTTCTCGAGATACCCGATGCGGGTAGCTTCCGGATAAACGGCGAGGACGTCGAATTCCGGAAAGGACGCGACGGCAAGTCCCAACCTTCTAACTGGCGTCAGATCGAGCGTATGCGCAGCGGTCTCGGGATGGTCTTCCAAAGCTTCAACCTGTGGCCTCACATGACAATTCTTCAGAACGTGATCGAGGCTCCCGTCCACGTCTTGAAGGTCGATCGCAAGACCGCGGTCGAGAAGGCCGAGGGGCTTCTCGCGAAGGTTGGCCTCTACGAAAAGAAAGACTCCTACCCGGCCTTTCTCTCGGGCGGCCAGCAACAGCGAGCTTCCATAGCGAGAGCATTGTGTGTCGATCCGGCCGTCATGCTCTTCGACGAGCCGACGTCAGCCTTGGACCCCGAGTTGGTCGGAGAGGTTTTGAAGGTGATCCGCGGCCTCGCCGAGGAAGGCCGCACCATGCTCATGGTCACCCACGAGATGAAGTTCGCGCGCGATGTCTCCACTCGCGTCATGTTTTTGCACCAAGGCCAGGTCGAGGAAGTTGGTCCTCCCTCCCAGGTTTTCGGCGCACCCACGAGCGCTCGCTGCAGGGAATTCATCGCAGCCGGAACGCACTGACTATCACCCAACAGTAAAAAGGGAACTGAAAATGAAGACCTGGGGTAAAGCAGTTATCCTGGCAACGACGATGCTTGCCAGCAATGCAAATGCGGAAATCCGCTTCGGGATCGTGAACGAAGCATATCCGCCATACACCACTAAAGATGCATCCGGAAAATCGGTCGGCTGGGAAATCGACCTCATGGACGCAGTCTGCGCGGAACTGAAGGAAAAATGCACAATTGTCGATGTTGCTTGGGATGGCCTCATCCCCGCCCTCGAAAGCAACAAAATCGACGTCATCTGGTCGTCGATGTCGATTACCGAGGAGCGCAAGAAGCGCATCGATTTCACCGACAAGTACTACTCGTCCCTGGCCAGCATGGTCGGTCCGAAAGACGGGGTGCTCGGCGTCGACCCTGCACAGCTGAAAGGAAAGACGGTAGGCATCGCCGTTTCCACGACGCAATCGGCATATTTCAAGAAGCACTTCGCGGATGTCGCGACCGAAAAGAGCTACGCGACGGTCGATGAGGCCTACCAAGACCTCGCTGCCGGCCGCATCGACTACAGCTTCTCCGACACGGGTCCGTTGAAGGAATTCCTCAAAACCGACCTCGGCAAGGAATGCTGCGAGTTCAAGGGAACTGTCCCGGCCGACGACGCCATCCTTGGAGCAGGTGTCGGCGGCGGCATTCGGAAGGGCGACGACGAACTCCGCGAGAAGCTGAACGGGGCCATCAAGGCCATTCGGGCCAACGGCAAGTACGCCGAATTCAACAAGAAGTACTTCGACTACGACCCCTATTGATACCTGGCGTCCCCGGCTTGCCTTCGAAGGAGGTGAGCCGGGAAACCAGGCCTTGGAAGGATTCCCATGAATTCCTCGACGTCAATCCTACAATACCTCTCGATTTCCCCTCCCGGATGGGGCGGTGTGTTGCTGACGGGTGCTGTCGCCACGCTGCTGATTTCCTTCGGGGCATATTTTGTCGGCATGATACTCGGCCTCTTCGGGGCAATCGGAAAGCTGGGCGGCATCCGACCCGTCGGCTTCGTGCTGAACGTCTATACCACGGTCGTTCGCGCGGTTCCCGAACTCGTGCTTATCGTAGCGCTCTATTACGCCGGAACGGACGGTCTCAACCGTGTGCTGTCTTGGGCGGGTGTTGGCCCTATCGAAGTCAACGGTCTTGTGGCGGCGATCGCGGTTCTTGGTTTCGTCCAGGGCGCATATATGACGGAAGTCCTGCGCGGCGCGATCCTTTCGATTCCAGTCGGCCAACTTGAGGCGGCGAAAGCCTTCGGTATGCGACCGACCCTGCGTTTCCGCCGGATTGTGCTCCCGTCGCTCATACCTAATGCCCTACCCGGCTTCGCCAATCTTTGGCTCTCTGTCATCAAGGACAGCGCGCTGATCGCGGTCGTCGGCTACCAGGAACTCGCGCTCGCGGCCCGTGTCGCAGCCAGCAATACCAAGCAATACATGCTTTTCTTCCTGGCCGCCGCCGCGCTCTACCTGGCCATAACGATCGTTTCCAACCTGCTCTTTTCTGCGCTCGAAGCACACTTCCGTCGCGGCCACAGACCCATTCATTAGGAGCCCGAGATGGATTTCAGTTGGATCATTCCATACCGTGACCTGCTCCTGCACGGGGCCGTACTCACCTGTGTATTGCTGGCGATCTCCGTGACGCTCGGGTTTGGCATCGCCATCCTGTTGGCCGTAGCGCAGGTCGGCAGAAGCCGGTTCCTGAGAATAGCTGCGAAGAGCTACTGCACGTTCTTCCGCGGAACTCCCCTGCTGATCCAGCTATGGCTCATATACTATGGCCTTGGATCGTACCTTCCCCACATACCGGGGCTACGCGGGTCGTTCCTTTGGCCGGTCATGCGCGAGGGGGTGTTCTTTGCGGCTGTCGCTCTGACGCTGAACTTCGCCGCCTATCAAGGAGAAATCCTTAGGGGCACGTTGCTGGCGGTCCCTAAGGGCGAACTAGAAGCCGCAAAGGCAGCGGGCATGAGGCCTGGCATGGTGTTGCGGCGTATCTGGCTACCCCGCGCAATCCGTATCGGCTTACCGACGTTCGCTGGCGAAGTCATTCTCCAACTCAAGGCGACCCCGATCGTGTTTTCGGTGACGGTCATGGACCTCTACGGAGCGGCATACAAAATCCGGCAGGACACACTCCTCGTCTACGAGCCGCTGATCCTCGTGGCGACGTTCTACGTGACCCTGACGTTCTTCATCACCCAGGTCTTCAAGCGTTTTGAAAACGCCCTGCCAACCAGCCGATGATCTGCTCGGCGACCATCATGAAACCCAAGGAACCAAAGATGCCAAATCCCGACAAGCACCAACTTTCGTCGCTGTCCTTCAATACCCTCGCCGTCCATGGGGGTAACGAGATCGATAAGACTTCCGGCGCGATCCGCACCCCTATCGTCATGGCGAACTCTTACGCCCTTCCTTACGACGCTTCCACGATGGACTGGTCTGACACAGAAGAGCCGTCGTACACCCGAAACTCAGGTCATAACCAGATTTGCCTCCAGCGGAAACTCGCGGCCATGGAGCATGGAGAAGACGCGGCGGTCTTCGCAACCGGCGTCGCCGCCCTGCATGCGGTCTTCTTCACTTTCCTCAAATCCGGCGACCATGTCGTTCTCGGCGACGTAACCTACGAAGCCGTGTGGCGTCTCTTCGCCGAGTTGTTGCCCGAACGTTACGGCATCGAAGCAACGTTCGTGGACATGGGCGACATGAATGCGGTACGCGCCGCCATTCGCCCGAACACCAAAATGATCCACACGGAAACGGTCGCCAATCCCACCACCAAGGTAGCGGACATCGCCGCCCTGTCCGAGATCGCAAAGGCCGCGGGGGCGCTGCTTTCGGTCGACTCCACCTTCACGCCGCCGCCGTTCTTCCGCCCTCTCGAACTGGGAGCCGACCTCGTTTCCCACTCTTTGACCAAATACATCAACGGCCACGGGGACGCGATGGGAGGTGTCGTCATCGGCTCGAAGCAGTTGATCAAGCACATCAAGGGTGACGCCTTGGTCGATCTCGGCGGAACGATCTCGCCGTTCAACGCCTGGCTGATCACCCGTGGGTCCGTCACTCTGCCGCTGCGCCTCAAGCAGCAGTTCTCAAGCGCGGAGACCATCGCCAACTATCTGGACACCGAGAAGCGTCTGGCCTTCGTCACTTATCCGGGCCTTGCCTCCCACGATCAGCATGAACTCGCCAAGAGGCAATTCGGCGGCAAGGGATATGGAGCGATGATCGCGTTTGCGGTCGATGGCGATCCCGAAACCCAGAACAGGTTCGTCTCGCACCTCAAGGTCATCACCTCCGCTGTCTCGCTTGGTCACGACGAGACGCTGATCGTCCATGTCGGTGGCGGCGCTCGCGGCGGTGCAGAGCGCTATCCCCTTAATTTCCAGAAGTATGGCCATCTCCGGCTTTCGATCGGACTCGAAGACCCGGAGGATATCATTTCGGATATCAGGAACGCCCTCGACCTCACGTTCTCCTGATACCCGTCCGCGGGCCGCTTCCGGGCGGCCCGCCCACGCCGTTCTCCAATTACAAAGCTGATACCGAAATGAACTGGATCATACTCTTCGTCGCCGGACTTCTCGAAGTCGTCTGGGCTTATTCCATGAAGCGCTCAGAGGGCTTCACGGTCGTCACTCCCTCTGTTGTCACGGTGGTGGCGATGGTCGCGAGTGGGGTCCTGCTATCTTTCGCCATGCGTTCACTGCCGCTAGGAACCGCCTACACCGTCTGGACGGGTATCGGCGCAGTCGGGTCTTTCGTGGTAGGTCTCTTCATCCTCGGAGAACCTGCGAGCGCCACGCGGATCGCCGCCGCCACGCTAATCGTTGCAGGGATTCTCATGATGAAACTCGCGAGCGCGTAAGCGCGGCATCAATGAAAGACATCAGGGGGACCCGCGTGGTTCGAGCCCGCAAGCAAAGGGGCTACACGATATGCTGAACTACCTGGCGCTGGAGGCTCTTGAAGCGGTCATTCGACTTGGGAGCTTCGAAAAGGCCGCTGAAGCTCTGAACGTAACAGCGTCAGCTGTTTCCCAGCGGGTCATAAAATTGGAAAAGCATGTTTCCAGCCTTCTCATCGTGCGTGGAACCCCATGTCGCCCGACCGACGAGGGAGCGCTGCTAATACAGCACCTTGAGAAGGTCAGATTCATGGAGCGCGAGCTTGTAAAGCATGCTCCAGAGCTCAGTCGCCTAATACATGCTGGCAAGTAGCTGGTTTCCAGCGCTGGATGAAGGCATCTGATCAAACCTGACCACAATCGGCACCGAAAGACATCCATCGCCCGACGTATGAACCGCCTGGCCTTCCGAATCGGCCAGGCGGTTTCGGTTCAATTGCGGATCAACGGCTGATGTGCGCAGCGGAACGAACCGCCCGCCATGCAGGGAACACGATAGGGGATGCGGATCACTTCGAACTTGCGCGACTTGAGGGCGTCGGCAATTGGGTTCAGAGCCTCTTCCGACGGGACGACGACCGTGTGGTCATCGAGAACAAGGTTGTTACAGGCCATGTGGGCTTTGGCCATGGCCTTCGGCACCGCATGCACGTCCCAGTCCTTCATGAAATCCGGCAGGCCTTCCGGTAGCGCCTCAAGGCTTGCGATAGCTACGCCCTCACGCGGTGTCATCAGTACGCAGTCGAGGTGGGGGAACATTGGATCGATCTTGACGGTCTGGACCTTGTAGTCGCTGCCCAGCATGTGCTGGAGCCAGCGGGCACCTTCCGGATTGCTGCAACCGCCGGAGTTGCCGACCAAGATATTGCGGCCGACAACGAAGATGTCGCCACCCTCAAGGTATCCCCAGCCCGTGCCGTCGACGTACTCATCTGCGCCGCCGTCAGGCTGTGCGAAGAAACGAGCGCCGCGGTCCATGGTCGCGCCGAGGAATTCGCGGATGGCGAAACGCTGGCGACGATGGAAGTAGCTGCGGGGGGCAAGCTCGATCACGTTGTTGCCGATCGTCACAAACGGGTCGCGCATCCACGCGGTCTGGACGCCGTGATCTTCGCCGCGCGGGAATTTGCGGTTCTGTTCGCTTATCTCACCGGCTACGTGGACACGAACGCCGAGCCCTTCGAGGAGCTTGATAGCACCACTGATCTGGCTGCTGAACTCGGCAAAGAGTTCGGGGTTCACTTCCTTGACGTCGCGGCCCTGGTTCTGCTCCCAGAACTTGCCGTGTTCACCCTGGGCGCGGAGCTTTGAGTCACTCAGAAACTTGGGCAGAACCCACGCGTCAGGTGAGCCGTATACGCATTCCTTGAGTGTCGCCCATTCCGATTCCACGAAGACCGGAGCATCGGCGGCCGCGCGTGGAGCCGCGTTTGTATCTGTCATTTGGTTGTCCTCTGTCATGGTAATTCGGACAACCTAATCAGCCGGCATCACCTGGTAAGGCTCAAACTATGCAATCACATTTGCGGAAACCAGCAACCGAATGAATTACGAGAACCGGTCGAGCAGCGCCTTAACCGCCCGGCGATCCGCGTTATCGCGGCGATAGACGAAGTGAAACTGGATTTGGACGGGCGTATCCGGGGTTTCGATTTCGACCAGCGTTTCGCCGCCGACCTGCTTTACGAAGTGTGACGGAAGAAGTGCACAGCCAACGCCCGCCAGGACTGACGCCACGACCGATTCCAGGGTGCTGCCACGTGCGGCAATCTGGAGAGGATATTTTCGCTCGAATTCGGAGAATTCGTCCGTTCTAAAGTCTCGCGAGATATACGGGATGGCGAAATCCCCGTTCGCTTGTCGCTCGCTGCCAAGGGTCTGGATCGCCTGATCATAATAGGGTGATAGCTTCGAGATGTAGAGGCGATGCTCCTCGATGAAGGCTGGCTGATATTCGAGTTGCTCGAAGTCTTCGCGCTGGCTGGTAATCGCAAAATCGACCTTATTGTCCCTGACCAGGACATCGATGACCGAAACAGTGTGAACGCTCACGCTGATCAACATGCCGGGAAAAAGCCGATGCATCTCCGCCAGCGCCGGGATCACGCCTGCGCTCGGGTTGGTCACCACGTTGTCGATTACACCGAGCGTGAAGGTTCCCGCCAGCGATTGTCGGGTGCTCTGCACCGTCAGCTCGAAGGAATGGATGTTCGCGAGGAGCTGTGTTGCGGCCCTGTGAACCTCTTCGCCGTGAGGTGTAAGAGCAAATCCCGAGCGTCCACGCCTGCACAACTGAAGGCCGAGGCGCTCCTCCAGTGCTGACAGGTCGCGGCTGATACTCGATATGCTGGCGTTCAGGCGATAAGCCGCCGAAGATACCCCCCCGTGCTCGACAACAGCCAAAAAAGTACGCAGATGCTTTATGTCGAAGCTCGACAGTGCAAATCTAATCATCAAAGCCACTCATTTGCGGAATCCTGCAAGTGAGCTAACCATCTTCACGGTTCTTCCGCAATTTTTTTCAGATACCGTCAACGTCGATCGGTCTGCATTCCGGGGCTGAAGAACGAAGAACCAATAAGAGGGAACCATGAAACGAATTCTGATCACACTTGCAATGTCTGCACTTATCTCGGGTGCTGCCCACGCTGAGGACACGCTGGCTAAGATCAAGGCCGCAGGCAAAATTACCGTGGCCACGGAGGCTGCCTTCAAGCCGTTCGAATACGTCGAGGACGGCAAGATCATTGGCTTCGGCTCGGAACTCCTTGCCGAATTCGCCAAAGACCTCGGGGTCGAAGTCGAACAGCTCGACCTTCCTTTCCAGGGCATTCTCTCCGGCCTCGCCGCCAAGCAGTACGACATGGTAGCGACATCCGTTACCCCGAACGCAGAGCGCGCGAAGGCATATGCATTCTCCCGCCCGTTTGCCGCGATCGACAACAATGTCGTCGTCCTGGCGGACAACGATAGTATCAAGCAATTGAGCGACCTGAACGGCTTGCTGATTGGAACGCAACTCGGGAGCTCGACCGATGCGGTCGCCCGCCAGATGAACGACGAACTCAAGGCCTCCGGTGGCCAGGGTTTCAGCGACCTGCGCCTCTTCCAGTCCTATCCCGACACCGCCTTCAACCTAAGTTCTGGGCAGGTTGATGCGATCGTTGTTCCGAACATTTCCGCAGCGGAGTTCATGAAGACCAACCCGGACACCTTCAAGGTGACGTTCTCGTATGGCAAACCAGCGTATCTTTCCTGGGTGACGCGGCCGGAAGACAAAACTCTTCTCGAAGCTCTCAACGGCACCATTACACGTCTGGTGAAGTCGGGCCAGATTGCGGAGATGCAGAAGAAATGGGTAGGCCTGGAATCCGATACCCCCGAAGACGGCTACCTGCCGGACAATGCGGTCCAATTGAAACAGTGACCGCCAGAGAGTTCCGATGAAGTACCTTCTTGGCGCAGTCGATACGGTCCCGCTTCTGCTTGACGGTTTGGTTACCACGCTCCTGATCTGCGGGCTTGCGTCGATCCTAGCGCTTGTAGGCGCGGTGTGCATTGTCGCAGCTCGCAGGTCGGGCATCGGTGTGGTGGTCTGGACCGCTAAGGTCTACGTCACGCTCATGCGCGGGCTGCCGATCGTCATCCTTGTGTTTCTCCTATACTTCGGTGTTCCCGCCCTATTCGATCTAGGCAGGGTTTCGGCGCTTTGGGTTGGAGTCCTCGCGTTGGCGATGAACGGTGCCGCGTTCCAGTCCGAGGTACTTCGCGGCGCGATCGCACGCCTTCCGAACGGGCAGACAGAGGGAGCCTATGCTCTCGGTCTCAACAAGTTCCAGCTGTGGCGTCTCGTCTTGACGCCACAGGTCCTTCCCATCGCGTTGCCTGCCCTGGCAGGTGAGATCGGATTCCTCATCAAGGCATCACCAGTGCTGTCCCTGATCACCGTCGTTGATCTTACCCGGCGCGCGCAGCAGGTCACCATGCAGACGTTCGATCCACTCGGCCCGCTTCTCGCCGCGTGCTTCCTCTACTTCCTCCTCATCGGGTCCATTTCCTGGGTCTCCAGATATCTCGAGACCAGACTGACAGTTGGAAGGACGCGATAATGACGGACTTCATCACGACCTACGGCGGTACGCTTTTACGCGGATTTCTCTGGACGATCATTCTCGTCACCGGTGGCTTCGCGATCGGTAGCGTATTCGGGGCATTGCTCGCGAGCATGCTGGTGTCAAAGAAAAAGCTCGTTGGCTGGCTTGCACGCTCTTACGTCGAGCTCATCCGCAACACCCCGTTCCTCATTCAGGCAATGCTCTTGTTCGCTTTGATGGGTGTTCTACGCCTGCGGTTAGAACCAGTCCTCGTGGGTCTCGTCGCCGTGGCGATCTACAGCGCCGCGTACATGGCGGAAATTATCAGGGGTGGTTTGAATTCCATCCCCAATGGGCAGCGCGAAGGTGCCCGCGCCCTTGCAATCGGCCCCCTTCTCCAGTTCCGCCTAATCATCCTGCCCCAGTTGCTGCCGTTCGTACTGCCCGCCAGTGTCAACCTGCTGGCGACACTGTGCAAGGAGTCGGCGTTCCTCGCGGGCGTCTCGGTCGCCGAGCTGACGTTCTCGGGGCAGGTCGTCATCACCCAGACATTTCTGATCTTCGAAGTCTGGGCGATTATAGGCGTACTCTACCTCGTCCTGGTCCTGTCGATCATGGCCCTGGCGCAATTCCTCGAGCGGCGAATGTCCTGGGTCAATCCGGCCCGGTGATCCACTCATAAGAGAGCACAAAATGACCAGATTCAATATTGACGGCGAGCGCATGCTCTCCGATCTCAGAAAGCTGCGCACTTTTGGCGAATGCGGAAAGGGCGTGAAGCGACGCGCGTTCACCGACGCGGACATCCAGGCGAGGCGTTGGCTGGCCTCACGGATGACGGAAGCCGGGCTGACGGTACATGTTGATCCGGTCGGGAACGTCTTCGGCATTCCGGAAGGTGCGACGAACTCGATCCTCGTCGGATCGCATTCCGACACGCAGCCCGAAGGCGGATGGCTAGATGGGGCGCTGGGCGTCATCGTCGGGCTCGAGATCGCCCGTGCCAGCCGCGAGGCCGGAGGGCCGCCAATCGCCTGTGTGTCTTTTCAGGACGAGGAAGGGCGTTTTTCCACCCTGACCGGAAGCCGTGCCTGGACGGGGGTGCTCAGCCTGGCGGACGTGGACCTGCTGGCGGACTCAGATGGGGTGAGATTTGAGGAGGAACGGAAAAAGGCCTCTCTTATCGGCACGGTGAGCGAGGTTCCGACGGACTGGTTCCGCTCTTTTCTCGAACTTCATATCGAGCAGGGTCCAATTCTCGACACTTCCGGAGAGCGGATCGGCGTTGTGCGCGACATCGTTGGCATACGTGGCGAACGGATGAGTTTCATCGGGGAGCAGAACCATGCGGGGACCACGCCGATGAACCTCCGGAGGGACGCATTCCAGGGCCTTGTCCGGTTCACCACGGACCTGAACTCCAAGCTCCGGGGGATCGCCGGGCCAGCAACAGTGTGGACGATCGGTCATGTAGCCGTTCATCCGAATGCGGCGTCGGTGATACCAGGCAGGGTCGATTTTTCTGTCCAGTGGCGCGACCCGAGCGACGAGCTACTCCAGCGGATGCGGGAGGTCGTTCACCAGACGGCGCTTGCTACGGCGGAGGCCATGAGGCTCGAATGGACGACATCGGACTACAGTGCGATCCCCGCTACCCATTGCGATCCAACGATCGTAGCGGCTCTCGAACGAGCCGCGGTGACGGCGGTGCCAAACGGATGGCGTCCTATCACGTCGGGGGCGCTACATGACGCCGCGAATGTCTCCAAGCTCATGCCCATGGGTATGCTGTTCGTCCCGTCAATTAACGGTATCAGCCACAACTTCGATGAGGACACTGCGGTTGATGACCTCGTCTTGGGAGCTGAGACTCTCGCGCGGGCAATAAACCTTCTCACCAACTGAACTGTTTCTTTCGGCCGCCGGCGTCAGCCCGTCTCCGAAGCAACGAGTATTCCAATGGAGGCCCTATGACTTCAAGCACTCCGGCAGGCAACAAGGACATTCGGGAGGTCGCGATCTCTCTCGACCAGGTGTCCAAGTGGTACGGCAGCTTTCAGGTGCTGCAGAACGTTAACCTGAACGTCCGGGTCGGCGAGCGGATTGTGATCGCGGGGCCTTCGGGCTCGGGTAAGTCGACCATGATCCGCTGCATCAACTGGCTCGAGCAACACCAAAGCGGCCGTATCGTCGTCGACGGTATCGAATTGACCAGCAACTACAGGAACGTCGATGCGGTGCGGAAGGAGGTCGGCATGGTCTTCCAGCATTTCAACCTGTTCCCACACCTCACCATTCTCGAGAACTGTACCCTCGCCCCGATCTGGGTGAAGAAGCAGTCGAAGAAGGATGCGGACGCGGTCGCCTTCGAATTCCTGGAAAAAGTCCGTATCGCGGATCAGGCCCATAAATTCCCCGGTCAGCTTTCGGGTGGCCAGCAACAACGTGTCGCGATCGCGAGGGCTTTGTGCATGCGACCCAAGGTCCTTCTGTTCGACGAACCCACGTCCGCCCTCGACCCGGAGATGGTGAGGGAGGTGTTGGATACGATGGTACGGCTAGCCGAAGACGGCATGACCATGCTCTGTGTCACCCACGAAATGGGTTTTGCGAGGCAAGTCGCCGATCGCGTTATCTTCATGGATCGCGGCGAAATCCTTGAGGAGAACGTGCCGGACGAATTCTTTTCCAAGCCCCGCCACGAGCGCGCGCGAGCCTTCCTAAGCCAGATCATCCATTGATCGGACGGGAGGAGTTGCGTCGGGTCAGGATGAAGGTCCTGGCCCTTTTCTTTTCCTCCAAGTGACGTGGATGGCTAACGCGGCTCGGTGCTTCGACCACCATGCAACGCGGAAGAGCTTTGAGCAGAATGCCCTGTCATTTCGTCGAAATGCACCGTTCCGACAGTGCATAGTGCCGCTCACTATACCGTCATCCAAACACCGGAGGACAACCATGACAGTCTATAACATCGCACTGATCGGATTTGGCGGCGTGAATCGCGCTCTGGCCGAACTTATCGCTTCGAAGAACGATCTCTGGGCACGAGACCTTGGTTTCCGGCTGAATATCGTCGCCGTCAGCGACCTCTATCTCGGGTCCGTGATTTCCCCGAACGGCCTTGACGCCAAGACCCTGGTTGAATCCAAGTTCGCCAAGGGCGGCTTCGGCCAGCTCTCCGGCGGCAGCGCCGAAGCCGACAACGAA
This sequence comes from Shinella curvata, assembly GCF_022899935.1. Classification (GTDB taxonomy): domain Bacteria; phylum Pseudomonadota; class Alphaproteobacteria; order Rhizobiales; family Rhizobiaceae; genus Shinella; species Shinella curvata. Next base: position 9,659 of record NZ_JALJCJ010000004.1, on the reverse strand, counting down.
ACTGTAATTAAAACTGCTCCGGCCGACATCATCGTCGAGGCGACTTTCACAAACCCGAAGGATGGCGAACCTGCCGTGTCGCACTGCCGCTGGGCGCTCGAAAGCGGCAAGCACGTCGTGACGACCAATAAGGGTCCGGTCGCGATCGGAGCTCAGGTGTTGAAGGCCCTTGCAGAGAAGAACGGCCTTCACTTCGAGTACGAAGGCTCCGTCATGAGCGGCACGCCTGTTATCCGCATGGCCGAAAAGACGCTTGCCGGGGCAGAGCTCAAGGGCTTCGAGGGCATTCTGAACGGTACCTCCAACTTCGTGCTCGGCCGCATGGAGACGGGCATGGACTTCTCCGCCGCAGTCAAGGAAGCCCAGGAACTGGGCTATGCCGAAGCCGATCCGACCGCCGATGTCGAGGGTTATGACGTGCGCCTCAAGGTCGTGATCCTCGCCAATGAGCTTCTCGGTGCCAACCTTACCCCCGACGACGTTTCGCGCAAGGGCATTTCGGGCCTGACCGCCGCCGACATCGACGCCGCGACCAAGTCTAGCAGCCGCTGGAAGCTGATCGGCTCGGCCGTTCGTAATGCCGACGGCTCCGTGACTGGTAGCGTCGAGCCCAAGTGCCTCCCGCTCGAGCATCCGCTTGCGGCGGTCAGTGGTGCGACCAACGCCGTTTCCCTGAATACCGAACTTCTTGGCTCCGTCACGGTCACGGGCCCCGGCGCTGGCCGTATCGAAACCGCTTACGCCCTGCTTTCCGACATCGTGGCGATCCACAACGCCAGCGGTGCCGCCCAGAAGAAGGAAGCAGCATGATGCAGAACGCCGCCCGCACCAACCAGACCGTGGCAGATGCCATCATCGTAAGTGACCCGTTTAACGGGGCTCCAATCGGTACTGTCGCCGAAACCAGCGCGGACTCCGTACCGGAACTGCTCGATCGGGCGCGGACCGGAGCCCGTATCGCGCGGTCCCTGCCCCGCCACAAGCGCTCCGCAATCCTTGAGAAGACAGCGTCCCTGATCGCCGCGGATAAAGAAGACTTCGCCGTCCTCATCGTCCGTGAAGCCGGCAAGACGATCACCCAGGCACGTAAGGAAGTCACTCGCTGCATCAATACGCTCAAGCTCTCTGCCGACGAAGCCAAGCGGAATGCAGGCGAGGTCATCCCGTTCGATTCCTACGCAGGTTCGGAGGCCCGACAAGGTTGGTACACACGTGAACCCCTCGGGATCATCGCTGCCATCACTCCTTACAACGACCCGCTGAACCTCGTTGCCCACAAGCTCGGTCCAGCGATCGCCGGCGGCAATTCGATTCTCCTCAAGCCTTCAGAACTCACCCCTCTGTCAGCGGTGAAGCTCGTTGACACCTTGGTTGCCGCCGGGCTCCCTGACGAGATCATCACAGTGGCTATCGGTGGAGCGGAACTCGGAAGGGCGATTGTCTCGGCCAAGGAAGTCCGGATGATTTCCTTCACCGGTGGCTTCGCAACGGGCGAGGCCATCTCGAAGAGCGCGGGCATCAAGAAGCTTGCGATGGACCTCGGCGGCAACGCGCCTGTCATCGTGATGGAGAACAGCGATTTCGACGCCGCGGTCGAAGGTTGTGTGTCCGGTGCATACTGGGCCGCAGGCCAGAACTGCATCGGTACACAGCGCATTCTCGTCCAGCGCCCTATTTATGAGCGGTTCCGCGACGAATTCGTCGCCCAGACACTGAAGCTCAAGACCGGAAATCCCCTGGACGCAGACACCGACGTCGGTCCGATGATTACCGAGAAGGCTGTCGGCCGCGCATCGGCGATGGTCGAAAGAGCCATCGAGGCGGGCGCAACCCTCCTCTGCGGTCACCAGCCGTCCGGAAACCTGTATCCCCCGACGGTCCTCGAAAACGTTCCCGCCACCTGCGATGCATGGAACGAGGAGGTGTTCGCGCCGATCGTGATCCTCGAACCTTTCGACAGCATCGAGGATGCCATAACCCTCGCGAACAGCCCGGAATACAGCTTGCACGCAGGCATCTTCACCAACGACCTGGAAGATGCGCTCGACGCAGCCGACCGGATCGAAGCCGGCGGCGTCATGATCAATGACTCATCCGACTATCGGTTCGACGCGATGCCATTCGGTGGTTTCAAGTACGGCAGCATGGGACGCGAAGGGGTCCGCTTCGCCTACGAAGACATGACCCAACCCAAGGTCGTCTGCGTCAATAGGCTGAAGCGCTCGTAGCAGACCCTTACCATCAGCCATCAGCATCTACGGAGTAAAAAGGTGTTCAAAGGTTCCATTACCGCGCTCGTCACGCCGTTTGCAGATGGCAAGGTCGATGAGGCTGCCCTGCGCAGCCTCATCGAATGGCAGATTTCATCAGGTTCTTCCGGCCTCGTCCCCTGCGGCACCACCGGCGAGAGTCCAACCCTGAGCCATGCAGAGCACAAGCGAATTGTTGAAATCACGGTTGAGACGGCGAAAGGCCGCGTCCCCGTCATTGCAGGCGCAGGGTCGAACAGCACTGAGGAAGCGATCGATTTCGTACGCCACGCGCAGCAAGCTGGTGCCGACGGCCTCCTGATCGTGGCTCCGTATTACAATAAGCCAACACAGCTCGGCATCTATGAACACTTCAAGGCGATCGATGCTGAAGCAACACTTCCCATCATTGTCTACAATATCCCTGGGCGAAGCGTCATTGATATCCAGGTTGAAACTCTGGCTCGCATCTACAATGACTGCAAAAACATTATCGGCGTGAAGGATGCGACGGGCAACATTTTGCGGCCCTCCCTTGAGCGCATAGCCTGCGGTACTGAATTTAACCTCCTTTCTGGGGAGGATGGCACCGCGCTCGGCTATATGGCTCATGGAGGCCATGGGTGCATTTCCGTTTCCTCCAATGTCGCCCCTCGCCTCTGTGCAGACTTCCAGGACGCCTGCCTCGCGGGGAATTACGCGACGGCTTTGGAGCTGCAGGACAAGCTGATGCCACTCCATCGAGCACTGTTCCTCGAAACAAGCCCTGCAGGCGCGAAATATGCCCTTTCCCGCCTCGGCATCATTAAGGCCGATCTCCGCCTTCCGCTCGTACAGGTCAGCGAAAACGTGAAGATCGAAATCGACGACGCCATGCGTCACGCCGGAATTGCAGACTGAGAAAGCTCCAAAATGACCGTTGACCGCATCGAAACCGATTTGATTGGCCCACTTCCGATCCCTGCCAATGCGCTCTATGGCGTGCACACAAGGCGAGCGGAGTTGAATTTCGATGTCTCCGGTATGCGTCTGAGCGACTATCCGGAACTGATCCAGTCAATGGCCATGGTCAAGAAGGCCGCGGCTTTGACCAACCATGACCTTGGCCTGTTATCTACCGAGAAGTGCAATGCCATCTGCGACGCGTGTGACGATCTGATCGAGCTCAAAGAGATCGAAACCAATTTCCCCGTCGATATGATGCAGGGCGGCGCTGGCACGTCGACCAACATGAATGTCAACGAGGTGCTGACGAATATCGCTCTCCTGAAACTCGGAAGCCCTCTCGGAGATTACGCGACACTACATCCCAACGATGACGTCAACCTTTCCCAGTCAACCAACGACGTCTATCCGACGGCACTGCGCTTGACCATTCTACGCGCCTGTGACGCCCTGCTAAGCTCGCAGGTCGAACTTCGAGACGCGTTCCGCGCGAAAGCGAACCAGTTCGGGGATACCTTGAAGGTCGGCCGCACGCAGCTCCAGGATGCCGTCCCAATGACGGCAGGTCAGGAATTCGAAGCCTTCGCCGAATTGATCGAAGAAGACATCGATCAGGTGAATGCGGTGTGCAGGCTGCTGAAAGAAGTGAACCTCGGCGGGTCGGCCATTGGGACCTCGATCAATGTTCCCGCAGGTTTCTCGGCCGTCGCGTGTGGTCACCTCTCCAACATATCGGGCCTCCAGGTGATCCCCGCCCGGAATTTGATCGAGGCGACATCCGACACAGGAGGCTTCGTGTCCTTCTCCGGAGTCTTGAAACGCATCGCCGTGAAACTGACCAAAATCTGCAACGATCTTCGTCTGCTCAGCAGCGGACCTCGCGGCGGTTTCGGCGAGATTAAGCTCCCTCCGGTCCAGGCCGGGTCCTCGATCATGCCCGGCAAGGTGAACCCCGTCATCCCCGAGATGATGAACCAGATCGGTTTTCAGGTCATAGGCAATGACCTCACGGTGACTATGGCAGCCAGCGCGGGGCAGCTACAACTAAACGCGATGGAGCCAGTGATCGTTCTCAACATCCTGCAGTCGATGCGGATGCTTACCAGAGGTATGGAAATCTTCCGCGTCCGATGTGTCGACGGAATCGAGGTCGACGTAGATCGTTGCAAGGCTCTTTTGGACCAATCACTCGTATTGGCTACGCCCTTGGCAAAGCTGATTGGCTACAGCAAGGCGGCCGCCTTGTCGAAAAAAGCGCTGGCGGAAAACCGCGCCCTTCGAGAGGTCGTCGAAGAGGAGGGTGTTCTCGGGCAAGCCGAACTCGAGCAGGTTTTTGACGGGGCTGCCTCATTCGCGCGAGCATCGTTCAACCGGTCTGTTCTTTAGAGGCGCTACCATGGGAGTCTTCACCGAGCTTTCCGATGTTGATCGTCTGACAATCGCGTCGGCATATGGCATGAATGGTCTGACGTCGGTTATCGGCATCGCGGATGGCGATACCGAAACGACCTACCTGTTTCGCACAGCGGACGGCGAGTTCATCGTCACACTTTTCGAGAACGGTGCCGAGCCTCTCGATCTCGAGCAGGCGTTCGAGACGATGGACAGCCTGTATGCCCACGGCATTCCGTGCCCCAAACCCAAACGGACGATTGAAGGCAAGGCGACCTGTCGGGCGGCAGACCACCTCGTAGCGGTCGTCGACCATTTGCCCGGGTCACCGACAAAAAGCGCTAGTGCCGAGCAATGCAAAGGGGTCGGGAGAGTGATGGCGCAAATTCACTCCGCCCTCGCCCGTAAAACAAAGCGAAAGGTATCAAGCCTCCCGTCAGGTTCGATCCACGGGGCGTTGGTTCCAGAGAACATATTCTTCATCGGGAACGAGGTCCGCGGAGTGATCAACTTCAGGCTCCGGCACGAGGACTTCCTCATATCTGAAGTAGCCGAGGCTTTGGTGAACTGGGCACTCGCTTCGAACGGCAAGATTGACCCAGGCAAGGCATCGGCGATCCTCAGAGGATACCAGGCGGAAAGAACATTGACCGCCGCAGAGAAAGACGCTCTATCAGGTTTCGTTCTCGCCTCCACGGCTAGGCATTTCGCTGGCAACAATGACGGGGGTCGACTGGCCGAGCTCTCCATGGCAGCATACAGGTCAATATCGCCGGACCTCTTCCACTAGCCGTCAACCAGACCTCTATATGAAATCTCTTGATCGCATCGATGAGCAGCTACTGGCCGAACTGAAGGCCAACTCCCGTATTTCACACGCCGATCTGTCTTCGAAGATAAACCTGTCGAGAAACGCCGTAAGAGTACGCATCGAACGACTGGAACGTGAGGGCTATATAAAAGGGTACACGATCGTCACGGGTGACGGAAACGCCAGCCAGAACCTCACGACCGCCCTTATGTTTGTATACCGCAATGACCGCATGCGCGGTGGCGACGTGCTTCATGCACTGAAAAAGATACCCGAAGTGGTCGCTTGTGACGTTATGACGGGAGATTTCGATCTGCTCGTTCGGGTCGAGGCCGAAAAGGCCGACCGCATTCGCCAGATTTGGCAGCAGATCGCGGAGATGCCTGGAGTGAAGGATACCCTGACGGCCTTCGCGCTCTCCTCTGTCATTCGGAAATAGTGGAGTGCGCCGGCATCCGGTTTGGAAGCCGTATCTATTGGGCTCAGTTTCATAGGCGATTTGCAAGCCAGGTGCGACGCCGAGGTCGCGCGGGCTCGCAGAGTTCCTTCTTGTGCCCCACCTTTACAGTAATTGGCACCCTGCTCCCACTTACTCCCTCACCGTGGTCTGTGATCGGCTACGACAACGACACTCACCTCAATCGCGAATGGCCACAAGCAGAGCCGGCTTGGTGAGCTCATGCTTGATAATTGCCTCGTGGTAAACAATCCCTCAGTGTCTGCTGTCGGCCAAAGTGGACTTTAGCCGGTCTGAGGTTGGGGCAGCTTCGCGCCCTCATTTCAGTCATAGAACTCCTACCCAAACCTATTCAGAAGCGGACATTCTCTGTTCCGGCGTGGAAAATTAGGCGGCGCAATCCCGCCACGCCTACAAGCGAAGTATGAAAGCGATGGTACGATGCCCGCAGGGTTTCATCTGCCGATGGCTCTCGACTATCGCTCGCGTGGATGTCGAAAGGAGCGATATTAAGATCAGCCGCTTAGCCTGACTACTCGCGGTTACATATAGCGCGAGTAGTCCGAGCTTACCTTGTCGTCACCCGCGTATTTCAATACCTCGCCGACCTTCCTGGCTGCCCTGATCGGCACTGGCAGCTTTTGGTTCATCTGGGTCGAGTTCCAGTTGATTTTGGTCAAGGAGAGGACCTCCTTAGCAATCTGTTCGACTGTGTTGTCACTGGATTCATGGGGGCAGATGAGTAGCGGTCGAGGGTCGTAGGTGCCAGGGTAGGTACCGTAGTACGGAATGCTACCGTTCGTGTACAGCAGACCCTTTCCGTCGAGTTCGATGAATGTGCCGCGCATTACAGGATAGTTGCCGTCGCGGAGCACCTTCATAGCCGTCCGCTCCTGAATCCAGACCAGGTCCTTCATCTCGATCGCTAATTCTGCAAGCGCCTCGGTGATCCCTTCCGCCTCTTCCTCACGGAAGCGGGACGTCTTATAGACAGCGACACGGGCGGGGTAGTTCCGGTGGTGGGCCTTATAGGCACCAAGCACTTCCAGGATCAGATCACGGGCATCATCTCTGGTCATGTAGGGATGCCGCCCCCTACTCTCCGTTTCTGCGCGCTTACCCTTCAGGATAAAGCCGCGGCCACGCTCGTCGAACATCTGCGCCGCGCTCGTGAACAGGTCCTTGCCGCCAGCCTCTCGATAGAAGCTCACGCCGATGTAGCAGGCGGTGAACTCACCTACATGAGGCATCCGCCGCCACGGTATGCGTCCAGTTCCCTTGTAGTATAGCGATGTCATCAGGTTCCAGATGACATCGGCGTCATCTTGAGTGTTCCGTTCGCTGTCTTCCTTGATCTTTTTCGGGATTGAGGCCTTCCCGTCAAAGACGTCCTCCCACACGATCTGGGTCGGAAAGCTCAGATGCATCGACTTTGCCTTGAGGAGCCCGCGAAAATTCAGGACGTCCGCCCACTCGATGGCGTCTGTTTCACTGTCATCGCCTGCGTCGGACCGGGCGTTCCAAACCCTTTCGATCAAGGAAACAGGGAGGGCTATGACGGCGACGTCTGGGCGATTTCCACTCTCGTCGATTGCTTGGAGTTCTTTGAATATCTCGTCGACGGCCATTTCGATTGCCTTATCGGTGTATGGCTCCTTCTTGATCTTGTCGATTTTCGACTGAGGGATCGCAGCGGTGGCGCGCTCATCCACTTCAAACTTGCATCTATAAGGATTTTGATTACCCAGGCCGGGGAAATCAGGGTGCATATTCGGATGCTTCTCACCGTTTCCGGCGACGCCGCCGGCGACAGTGCCCATGAAGCGCTTGGCGTCTTCGACTGTCTTGGCGCTGCCGACCACGGCAATCTTGATGGTGTCCCCGACCGGTGTCTGCAACGGTCCGCCAACAACGAGACCACGCCTCGGATCGGTGTTGTGATGGCTGTCGCCGAACTCGAGGTGGGGCTCTTGAAATATCGAGGTTTTAAATTTCGAAGACACCTTGCGGCCCCTCCTCTCCGGCCGATTTAGCTTTCGTACGCCACACATCTTCGGGGACACGCGTCGGGAGCTGAACCATTGGGGGCTCTCCGAAGGTCAACCACGGTTCGCCTGATGGAGCGGCGAAAAGGTCGGTAGCTTTCGGTTCGATACTTTGCAGGAATCGGTGCCACATGATGACCTGGCCGCGGATGGCGCTGCTGTTGTCCATGCGCTTCTTTCCAGACAGCAATGCATCGGGCGCGGTATGGGGGTTCATGCCGTCATAGGTAAAGAAATACGTTGGCTCGATCACGAGATACCACTCGTCGAAAAGGCTCTCGAACCGAGGAATGAAAGCGTGGTGACGGACAAACGACACCCGCTCCGGCTTGTCTCTATCCGTGACGACGTTGACAACCTCCGCCTCGGTATTCTTCTTCGAGGCCCGATACTTGAATATGCGACCTGTGTTTTTGGCTCGTGCCGTAAAATAGTGAAGCCCCTTCTCCTTGCTCCAAGAGAGGTTGCCGCGCACCTGATGACTGAGGGTCTGACGCAATAGGAACGCGAAGTTGTTCCGTTCGTTTTCGTCTTCGTGAAAAGCCAGATGCTCGACCTCAATGGCTTCGACCTGGTCAAGGTCTACAAATTTCCGGCAGACGCTCATCCGTGGATCGTGGAACGACCAGAACCCGCCTCCCTTGGTAGCCCAGTCGAACCGTGCCGGTTCGTCGTCGCCGAGGATGATGGCGCTCGCCTGCTTTCGGTCATACTTGGTAGTGGCAACGTAAATCTCTCGGGGCAGCTTGACCGGAAGGATATTGACCAATGCCTCTTCGCCGCCGCCCAGCGGGGGTATGTAATAGCCGAAACCTGTCTTCGGAACCGTCAACGACGCCAGTCGATCCACCGCGGAGGGTCCGAGCCTGTCCTCAGCCTTGCTGAATTTCAAACGCCTGTCCTGGAAGGCATCGCCTGTCGGTACTTCCTTCCAGTAGAGGCTGCCGTCGGAAATTCGATGCAGGACGATGATGACCGGAAGATTGCTGGGACGCCAGTACTCGAGGTCTTCGGCCCGCAGAAGATAAGTAAAGCCTTGGTCGTCCTCGCCGGAGTATGTTCCAGACTCGGTCGTCTTTACCTGGACAGCGATCATTCCAGCAGTCGGCCTGCCTTCGAGCATTACTTCGGCGATGCCGTCGATGCCTGCTTCCAAGCGGGAGCGGCCATCGAACTGGAAGCCCATTTTGAGGAAGCACAACCTTGTGGCTGTCTCCCCGATCTCACCGTTGATCTGATTCTGCGTAATAGTCTTCGCCATTGCCAATGAGTACGATGCAGGTTCCAACCTGCCAACGGTTATCGGATTCCAATGCAATCATACCGACAACATTCAGCTTTTCCTCCACAAGTTATATAGGCCTACTGACGCGGGCTTTAAGTTGCACCCGCCCCGCGCTGGCGTAATGTCAGAATAGTTGCAGCCTTTAGTGGTTCTTAACTGCTTATCAGCACGCGCACGCCGAGAATGCTTCATCCGAGATGTTTTTCAGAATTCTTCAAGGTCCTGTTCCCGACAACGTAACTGATTGCGCCTGCCTCATCGTGGACGGTTGGGACGATTGGTTGTCGTTTAGGATGATGTTCAGTCGGCACACGTCTGATCTTCATGGAAGGCGGTAAGATTTCGGTCGATGGCGATCCGAGGGTGCTGTTGGAAAATACCGAAAATCCGAGGCTCAGTGACCTGCCACTGAATTTTCATCCGGCTGCGATTAGAGCCTCGGTGGTTTTTGATACGCCAAATGGCGGGGTGGGAG
>NZ_JALJCJ010000003.1:353719-720331 GCF_022899935.1 Shinella curvata | reverse complement strand
TTAAAAAGCTTAAACTAAGCGCGCCAGCACACAAACAGCCCGCCGGAAATACAACCCAAAACCCTCAAGCCGCGCCGGGCCACCATGCCAGACAAATCAAATTGGAGGTGAGCAGCACCGGCAGTCGTAGCGGTACGCGAGCAGTCTCCCTGGACGGCTTCTCGGGTAGGCTCGAAAAGCTGACGCGCCTGCTTCGGACACAACGGCGCAGCCGATCGATAGGTACCACCAGGACGTAGCCGATGACCGATAGGTCGCCCTCACGGTCAGCATAAGCTCATTCTCGATGCTCACGGGGCGGAGATACGTGCTTCCTCCACTTCTCTACGATCTCGTAGCCATGGTGCCATCGCGCGATGGATCGCCACATCAGCCGGACGTCTGGCTGATCGGGTGATCAGAACGCAGGAAGGCAGGCACTGCCGACTCTCCGTGGACAGTCGTGACGTGGAACGTAAAGCCTCGCATGAGATTTGCGACCGCGACTGGTGATGCATGCTGACGGGCGGAGGTGAAATATAGGTATTCGAGAGCACTCGCCGCCCCGTCGGGCCCTGCCGCAACCAGTGCATTGGCCAGGGCCTCAGGCAGTTTTCGCTCGGTGGGTGCCGCCATCAGGCGAATTGCCACCGCGGTATCCGGTGGGCAGTGATCGCCCAGGTCATCGATAGAGGCGATGATGCGGGCGGCACTGCCACTATCACCGGCAGCAAGCAAGGCAATGCATTTCAGGACGCGCAGATGGTTGAGGAATTCGATGTTCGACGAGGCAACTTCGATGCCGCGATCCAACAAGACGATCGCTTCTTCCGATTGTCCCAGAGCGCTGTGAATCTGGGCAAGCAAGGGGAGAGGTGCTGGAGAGCTCGCCATCTGGTCAGAAGCTCGTTCCGCGATGTCCAACGCCAGCTCCAGATGGCCGCGATTGACGAAATACAGCAATTTGGCCACCGCAAGCATCTGTACCGGGTTGCCCTCCACAAGGGGCATGCCTTGCAGTGCGATCGCCTCCATCTCGTTTTCAATCCGGCGTCGCTCATCGAAATCGAACCGACTGAATGGATTTGCGAGGGCAAGGCGCGAAAACAGATGCATGCACCATTGCAGCGCGGTATCGATGGACGGGTCCGAGACGCGATCGGCGCTCAGTTGCTGGCCTTTGGCGAGCCACATCTGATAGGAGCCGGTTGTCAGACGGTCGGATGCGTTCCAAAGGCGCTCTTCCAGTGACAGCTCCTCGGGAACGCCCAGACCTGTGGTCCTGCTTGTCAGGAGAGAACGAAGATGGGCGATGACATCGTTTGAAAGCCTGGAAACAAATGAGTCTATTGCCGCGCGGGCGCCCGCATAGCCTTGGGCGGAAAATGCCTTCACGATCCGGCGCGATGGCATTTCCTGCAGCGTCGCCGTACAGGTCATCTGCTCCTGATAGCCGTGAATGCTCACCCGAAGAGAATACCGCGGCGAGAAATCGGCATGGTCCTGGCCCTGCTCGATCACCCGCACCACTCTGTGCGGGCCGAGACCTTCGGCAATCGCCTCGCACAACTGTGCCAGGAATGCGCCGACATTCAGTCGTGGCAGGGTGCCGCAATGCGGCAAGGCGGACAGGATTGCAAGATAAGCGTTCATCGGCCTGACCGCCGCCTGTCCTGGTTCTGCGATCCAGAGATAGCCCTCACCATATTGGGTGGCGATATAGGTCGGCGATCTTGCATTGTCGCCAAGCTTGGCCCTCAGCCGGCTGATCAGAAAGTCGATATTCCGTTCGGATGGGCCAGCGTCGGATGAGGCGATTTCGTCAAGCAGCCGGTTACGCGACAGGAGACGGCGCGGGTTCCTGCAAAAGGCGAGCAGCAACGCGCGCTCACTCTTTGTAAAGTGTACCGGCTTTCCATTGCAGCTGCCAGAAAGGCAGGTTTCGTCAAGAACAAGGTCTCCATACCGGAAACCACCCGCCTTAATCATCATGCAGCCCTGAAAAGAAGACACTATCCGATAATGTAAAAGACCAACGTATAGCGAGATGGATCCCGACTGCAAGTGTGGCGCGCTCTCCTGATTGTCTGGTTGTTATACGTTGGTAGCGGGGTGAGATGTTGTTCTGAAGGGCATCCGCCGGCACCGCAGGCCTGATGGAAAAGCTTGATCTCCGATGTTCGCGACGAGCTGAACAGCGTATAGGCCGACGGCTGGTGCGGTTGTGCAGACAGTTGAGCGCGATGCCTGCTCAAGCGAAAATTCAGGTCGGAGAAGATGATCTTCACGTCGCGCGCCTTGATTCATGTCGATGGTCTTGCCAAGCTGGACCGGCCTGGCTGGCCCTGTAGCTCTTCCTGGTTGCGACACGCCGCAAGCTTGGGCATACCGGTGGAACCTCTTTCGCCGGCTATCGGCTCCGCTCGGCGAGATACTGCGCGAGCCTGTCGATGTCTTCCGGCGCCCATCCCGGCGGATCGGTGACGGCCAGCCAGGCCGTGAGATAGTGTTCCGGCGCGAAGACGTGGCCATAGCCCATGGGCGTGCCGTTGGCGACCGCCATGTCGACGGCGAGCTGCAGCATGGTCACGATGGGAAACCATTGCAGGTGGGGGGATACATCCGGCCCGCGCGGCGCATTCATCCAGTCGGGCCGGCGATAGAGATCGCGGTAGTCGAAGAAGGTGATCGCATCGCTGGCATATTGCAGATAGACGATGCGCATGCGCCCCCAGGGCGTTTGGGTGGACACCGTCGGGCCGTTCTGGTTCATGAAACGGAAGGTCGCGCCGTTGCGGAATTCCGGTAGCCAGGCGGGTGAGCCCGCGTTGCGCGCCTGCGTGACCTGGCGCCAGATGCGGCTCGCAAAGGGTGGTCCGCTCCAGAGGGCTCCATCGATCGGATCGCCGAGGATTTCGAAAACGTCGGTGGAGCGTTCGGAATTCAGGGCGCCAAGGCTGAGACCATGCAGGTAGAGTTTCGGCCGATGCTCGCGCGGCAGGCTCGACCAATATGCATAGACCTCGGCGAACAGCGCCTGGGCCGCTTCCATGCCGTAATCGGGTTCGACCAGCAGCGACAGCGGGCTGGAGAGATAGGAATACTGGAGTGCCACGCTGGCGATATCGCCGTGGTGGAGATATTCGGCCGTGTCGATCGCCGCAGGATCGACCCAGCCCGTTCCTGTCGGCGTGATCACGACGAGAACCGAACGCTCGAAGCCGCCGACGCGCTTCAGTTCGTCGAGTGCGCGTTTCGCCCGCGCGCCGGCCGTGTCGCCGGCGCGCAGACTTGCATAGACCCGGATGGGTTCCAGCGCCGGCTTGCCTGTGACGGCGGCGATCTTCTCGACATCTGGGCCGGAGGACACGAAGCGTCGCCCGGTTCTTCCAAGCTCCTCCCAGGCGAGAAGCGAGGCGGCACTGCCTGTCTTCAGCGGCGATGTGGGGCGCTCCTGATCCGGCTCGAAAAGCGCGTCGAAGGTGGCGAAGGACGAATCCGCCAGATAAAGGGCGTAGCGAACCAGCAGGCCGTTTGCGATGGACCAGAAGAGCGCGATTCCGACCGCAAAGCCGATCACGCGCGAAACCCGCGGCGGCATGAGGCGGTCTGCGCCCTGCGAAACCAGGCGGATGACGAGGAGGAACAGGCGGCCGAGCAGCACGAGAGCCACGAATGTCAGTACGGCGATCAGGCTGATTTCGATGGGATGGGCGCTGCCGACGGGCTCCATCTCCATCAGCGCATGGATCGAGTTCTGCCATTCGGTCGTCCTGCCCAGGAATGTGACGGCCAGAATGAGGCAAAGACCGAGGATCACGATCTTGAGCCCCCGCTCCATGCCGCCGCGCGGCTCGGGCAGCTGCATGTAGCGCCAGAGCCAGCGCCAGCCGACGCCTATCGCATAGCCGATGGCGAAACACGCGCCGGAAAGGGCGCCCTGCAGGAGAAAGGTTCGCGGAATGAGCGTCGGCGTCAGGGAGGCCGCGAAGAAGATCGTTCCGAGCACGACGCCGCCGGCCGACAAGGACCGCAGGAACCGCAGGACGCCGCCGATCAGGATCTGCCGCTTCACGAATGTCAGCATGATGAAAAAAGGTTGCTGAGAATATCAGGCATGGTCGTGCAGGATGGGTGATGGGGCAAAGGCGGCCTCCTTCCGGTGGTTACTGGGAACGAGGCGGTCAGGATGGCTTGCTCGATACAGGGGTACGGTCTTCCTCCGGTGTCGCCGGGGGCGCCAGCGCCTTGAACGTGCCCTGTCCCAGCAGCATGAGCCAGGTGACGAGGACGAAGCTGGAGGTGAGCACCGGCATGCTGATCGGCGTCAGGAAGATCGCGATGGAGGCCCAGAGCCAGCTCGCTATGACGGCTCCGAAGACGGCATAGAAGAAGCTCTGCCAGGTGAGGGCGAGGAACACGCCGCCGAGCGCCATGGCCGTCAGGGCCGAATTGTAGCCGAAAAGGCCGTCGCGGACCGCGCCTTCCGGGCCGCCGTAAATGGCCGCAACAGCAGTACCGACGATGGCGCCGATAAGGCCCATGAGGGCGCCGGCACGCGAATTGACGGCGATGCCGACGAGGATGAGATAACCGGTGATCCAGTTGTCCTGGAAGAATATCTGGCCGATGGACGTGCCGATGCCTTCGTACCAGGTTGCGACGACATAGGGGACTGCGTCGGAGAACTGCTCCGGCGAGATCGGCTTGGCCATAGGGCCGGCATCGATAGCGTCGAATTTCAGGACGGCGAAGAGAAACAGCCAGCCGACGAGCACGAAGGGTGCCGTCAGCGCGGCCGTCTTGTAGGGCGCAAGCACATTGGCGATGCTGGCGAAAGCCATGCTGCTGAACGCTGCGCCGCAGACGAGATAGACGAGCATGGCCGGCGACGGCACGGCACCGGTGCGGAAATTCTCGCTGGTGAAGGCAATGAGCGCAAGGGCGACGAGGACGCCATTGAAGCCGAACAGGCCATCGCGGACGAGCGCCCTGTCTGCCTTCAGCAGCACGGCCGTTCCGGTGGCCGCCACCACGCCGACGACACAGATCGCCGCATAAATCCACGAATTGAACGCCAGCGCGCCCAGAATCACCAGGCCGGAGAGCGGATTGTTCTGGAACACGACCTGTCCGATGCCGCGCAGGCACCAGTCGACGAAGGAAAGGGAGGGATGGTCCTGGAAACGGTTCGTCTGCATGCGTCGCGCTCTCGCTCGAAGGGACGAAACCGGGCGCTTGCGGCGCCCGGCGTGTTTACAAAGGGATCAGAACAGGAAGTAACGTTGCGCCATCGGTAGAACGTCCGCCGGCTCGCAGGTGATCAGCTCGCCGTCGACGCGCACATTGTAGGTCTGGGGATCGACTTCCAGCTTGGGTGTGCGGCTGTTGTGGATCATGTCCTTCTTGCGCACCGTGCGCGTACCCTTGACCGCGGAGAGCTGCTTGGTGAGCTTCAGCTTCTCCCCGATGCCGTCATCGAGTGCCGCCTGAGAGACGAAGGTAACGCCGGTCGAACCCAGCGCGCGGCCGAGCACGCCGTACATCGGCCGGTAATGCACTGGCTGCGGCGTGGAGATGGAGGCATTCGGATCGCCCATCGGGGCCATAGCGATCATGCCGCCGATCATTACGAGCTGCGGCTTGACGCCGAAGAAGGCGGGTTTCCAGAGCACGAGGTCCGCGCGCTTGCCGACCTGGATGGAACCGATCTCATGGGCGAAGCCATGGGTCAAAGCCGGGTTGATCGTATATTTGGCGACATAGCGCTTGACGCGGAAGTTGTCGTTGCGGCTGCTGTCTTCCGGCAGCGGGCCGCGCTGCACCTTCATCTTGTGGGCGGTTTGCCAGCAACGCGTCGTCGTCTCGCCGATACGGCCCATGGCCTGCGAGTCCGACGACATCATCGAGAAGACGCCGAGATCGTGCAGGATGTCTTCCGCGGCGATCGTCTCGCGGCGGATGCGCGATTCGGCGAAGGCGACATCCTCCGGGATGCTCGGGCTTAGATGGTGGCAGACCATCAGCATGTCGAGATGTTCGTCGACCGTGTTGATGGTGTAGGGCCGCGTCGGGTTGGTCGAGGCAGGCAGGATGTTCTCTTCGCCCGCCGCCGTGATGATGTCGGGGGCATGGCCGCCGCCAGCACCTTCCGTGTGGAAGCTGTGGATCGTGCGGCCCTTCATGGCGGCGAAGGTGTCGCGCACGAAGCCGCTCTCGTTGAGCGTGTCGGAGTGCAGCGCGACCTGGATGTCCATCTCGTCGGCGACGGTCAGGCAGTTGTCGATGGCTGCGGGCGTGGTGCCCCAGTCCTCGTGCAGCTTCAGGCCGACGACACCCGCGCGAACCTGCTCGCGCAGGGGATCCGGCTGGCTGACATTGCCCTTGCCGAGCAGACCGACATTGATCGGCAATGCCTCGATGGCCTCGAGCATGCGATGAATGGCCCAAGGGCCGGCCGTCACGGTCGTCGCGAGCGTGCCGACGGTCGGACCCATGCCGCCGCCGACCAGTGTCGTCGTGCCGCTCGACAGGGCTTCCTCGGCCTGCTGCGGCGCGATGAAGTGGATATGGGTGTCGATGCCGCCGGCCGTGATGATCTTGCCTTCGCCGGCGATGATATCCGTGCCGCCGCCGATGACGATGTTGACGCCTGGCTGGATATCCGGGTTGCCGGCCTTGCCGATACCGGTGATCCGGCCGTTCTTGATGCCGATGTCGGCTTTGACGATGCCCCAGTGGTCGAGGATGATGACGTTGGTTATGACCACGTCGGCGACTTCGGACGCCGGGCGCTGGCTCTGGCCCATGCCGTCACGGATCACCTTGCCGCCGCCGAAGGTGACTTCCTCGCCATAGACGGTGCGGTCTTCCTCGATTTCGATGATGAGTTCGGTGTCCGCCAGCCGCAGGCGGTCACCCTTGGTGGGGCCGTAGAGGTCGGAATAGGCTTGTCTCGTGATCGTTGTCATCCGTGCCTCCTACAGCTTGCCCATGACTTTGGCGTTGAAGCCATAGACTTCGCGCTTGCCGTCAAGCGCAACGAGTTCCACGCTGCGTTCCTGGCCCGGTTCGAAACGGACGGCCGTTCCTGCGGGAATATTGAGGCGGAAGCCGCGCGTGGCTTCCCGATCGAACAGCAACGCGGTGTTCGTTTCGTAGAAATGATAGTGCGAACCGACCTGAATGGGGCGGTCGCCCGAGTTGGCAACATCGACCTTGATCGTCTGCCGTCCCTCGTTCAGCTCTATGGAGCCATCCTCGATAAAGTATTCACCGGGAATCATGGCGCTCTCCTTACGGGACAGGGTTGTGAACGGTGACGAGCTTCGTGCCGTCCGGGAACGTCGCCTCGACCTGGATGTCGTGGATCATTTCCGGAACGCCTTCCATCACGTCGTCGCGCGTCAGAAGCGTCGCGCCATAGGACATGAGATCCGCCACGGTTCGCCCCTCGCGCGCGCCCTCCAGAAGGGCGGCGGAAATGTAGGCGATCACCTCCGGATAGTTCAGCTTCAGGCCGCGCGCCTTGCGGCGCTCGGCAAGCAGCCCTGCGGTGAAAATCAGCAGTTTGTCTTTCTCACGCGGCAATAGTTCCATCGGTCGACCCTCGTTGTTTCAATTCACGTTGCCCAGATGCGCGGAGCCACGGCCGGCTTGTTGAGGCCCCCTTCGCGAAGAAGGCTCCATGCCCGCAGGAAGAGCGCCTTGCCCTCCGACATGCGTTCGCCGAGATAGCGGCATACGATGACCCGCTCGAGCTGGCTAACCGAGAAGACGCCCTGCGCGGCCTCGCCGAGGGTGTCGCGGATGCGCTCGACGGTGTTTTCGAGCGCCGGTCCGGCATAGACCATCGTTCCCACGATAGGGCGGCCTGCCAGAGCAAATGGTGTGTCGAGCGCGTCCGGCGCGCCCGAAAGCACCATCTGCTCGAACCAGATGGGTTCGCCGTCACGAAAGATCTCGATGCGCTGGCGGAGGCGTCCGGTCAGGAAGCGCTCCCCGACGGCCGGCCGGCCCAGGCTGACGAGATCCCAGCCGAGATAGGCGGCATCCGCGGCAAGGTTGACGCGCGTGGCGAGCGAGGCGTCCGCGCCGGCAAACAGGATCGTCTCCTGCGGTAGATTTTCGCAAACCCCGCCAGCCGCGATATCGATCGAGAGACGCTGCGTGCTCAAGCCGTTTTCGCTGCGGTAGAATTTCGTGGCGCCGGGTGTCGTGATGACGGCGCGGGCCTCCGGAGCAAGATGGCAGGCGATTTCCAGCCGGTCACCACCCGCAACGCCCCCCGGGGGATGCAGGAGATAGACATGGGCCGAACCGTCCTTTTCCGGATGAAAGGCGCGCTGAACCGCGAGCGGGCCGCAATGGCGCCGGCGCATCAGCCGGGTCTTACCGTGCGCGTTCGCAAACCACAGTTCAAGCTCCGCTTGCCAGCCATTTGCCATACGCGAAGGCCCCCAGATTACGCGGCTTGCCTCATCCGCCCGATTACGCCGTTCGAATAAATCACATTTATCCCATCTTGCCGAATGTTGTCTCGACAAAAATGCGTATTCAAGGTTGAATTGTGCGCGGTACGATGCGGCGTCGTTCCCCAAGTTTTCGAGGCAATGAAAATGGCATCAACGAATGGTCCCTTGCGCGTGGGCATCGGCGGCCCGGTCGGATCGGGCAAGACCACACTGACCGAAAAACTGTGCAAGTCCCTGCGCGACCGGTTCTCGATCGCGGTGATCACCAACGACATCTATACCAAGGAAGACGCGATGATCCTCGCGCGCCAGCAGGCGTTGCCCGAGGACCGCATCATGGGGGTGGAGACCGGCGGGTGCCCCCATACGGCGATCCGCGAGGACGCCTCGATCAACCTCCAGGCCATCGCCGAGATGAACCGGAAATTTCCGGACCTTGATATCGTCTTCATCGAATCGGGCGGCGACAACCTGGCAGCGACCTTCTCGCCCGATCTCGCAGACCTTACGCTCTACGTCATTTCCGTCTGCCAGGGCGAGGAAATTCCCCGCAAGGGCGGGCCGGGCATCACGCGTTCCGATTTCCTCGTCATCAACAAATCCGACCTTGCACCGCATGTGAACGTCAATCTCGACGTCATGCAGGCCGACGCCACGCGCATGCGGGCCGGGCGGCCCTTCGGCTTCACGGACCTGCCGCGTGGCAAGGGGCTTGATGCGGTTATCGCCTATATCGTGGAAAACGGCGGGCTGGAGGCCTCCGAAGGTTCCCGCGCGTAGAAAAGGAGGCCGGGAGCAGAGCGCCCGGCCCGTCGCGCTCACTCCCGCGTTTCCGGGGCACCGTCGTTGCGGCCCCTGCGCTCCTGCTCCGACAAGTGCGAGGAGCTGGCCGCCAGCTTCATGGCCCCGCCGAGCAGAAGCGCGGAGACGGGCAGAACGAGCGCGTTCCATTCCAGCGGGGTCTGCATTTCCCCCACCTGCGCGGCGAAGTGCACCACCAGATAGAGAATGATCATCTGGAAAAACAGGTTCTTCAGTTCCGCCACCGTATCGATGATCATCCATTGCGGCAGCTTGGAGCGTTGTTCCGCCGGAATGTCGAGAGCGAAGCCGAGCGCGATGCCGCACCCGACCACCATCAGCACGATCCCTAGCAGGATCTTGTCGGTACCGCGCAGGACCGCCACGATGACCGACATGTCCGGGTCGAGCCGCGCCAGGCGGAAACCTTCCAGCAGCATCAGGGTCGCCTCCCAGAACATCAGGAAGGCACCGAACAGCACGGCGGCCGCGGCGAGGATGAGGACGTAGCGGAGGCCGCTGAACAGGGATACCATGATGCTGTCCCTCCGGGATCAGTTCGAGGCGGTGGGCGTTGACGTTCCGCTCTCGTCCGGGCTGCCTGACGCGCCGAAGAGGCGGCGCTTGGCCGCTTCGCGGAATGACTGCACGAGAATGTAGAGCAGCGGGATGATCAGCAATCCGAACACGGTGCCGATAAGCAGGCCGCCCAGAACGGTCGCGCCGATCGCCTGACGGCTGCCGGCACCCGCGCCGGTGGCCAGGACGAGCGGCACGACGCCGAGTATGGATGCCATTGCGGTCATCAGCACCGGCCGGAAGCGTTGCGAGGTTCCCTCGGTCGCCGCCTCCAGGATGCTCATGCCCTCCTCCCGTCGCTCCTTCGCGAACTCCACGATCAGGATGGCGTTCTTCGCCGCCAGTCCTATGAGGAGGAGAAGGCCGATCTGGGCATAGATGTTGAGATCGATGCTGCCGACGACGAGAGCCGCCAAGGCCCCCAGCACGGCCACGGTGACGGACATCATCACCGCGACGGGCACGCTCCAGCTCTCGTATTGCGCGACGAGGAAGAGGTAGGTGAAGACGATGCCGGCGATCAGGATCATCACCGTCTCGCCGCCGGATTGCTTTTCCTGCAGTGCGAGGCCGGTCCATTCGTATCCGAAGCCGGCCGGCAGCGCCTCTTCCGCCAGCGTCTGCATGGCGTTCAGTGCCTCGCCCGTGCTGGTGCCCGGACCGGCCTGCCCGTCGATCGAGGCGGAGGGGAAGAGATTGTAGCGATTGATTGCGTTCGGACCGTAGACCGTGGAAATCGACAGCAAACCCTCCAGCGGAACGAGGTCGCCCGTCGCGCTGCGTACCCGCAGTCGCTGGATGTCCTCGATCTGGTTGCGGAATGCGGGCTCGTCCTGGATGCGGATCTGGAAGACGCGCGAGAGGATATTGAAATCGTCCACATAGGCCGATCCGAGATGGGCTTGAAGCGTGCTGAAGATCGTGGCGGGGGAGACGTTGAAGAGCTCCGCGCGCTCGCGGTCTATGTCGAGATAGAGCTGCGGCACATCGGCCGAGAAGGTGCTGAACACGGCGGCGAGGCCGGGCGTCTGGTTCGCGCGGATGATGAGGCTGCGCATGACCTGGGCAAGCTCGCCCTGGCTCTGCCCGGCGCGTGCCTGAAGGCGGAAGTCGAAGCCGCCGGTCGCACCGAGGCCGGGAATGGCCGGTGGATTGAAGGGGATGACGGAGGCCGTGGTGATCGTCGCAAGCTCGGCGCGCAGGCGCGTCATCAGTGCGAAGACACTCTGGTCGGCCCCGCGTTCGCTCCACGGTTTCAGCGCGACGATGACCATGCCCGAATTCGAGCTGGCGCCACCGATCACGCTCATGCCCGCGATACCGATCGTGTCGGCGACGCCAGGTGTGCGCTGGAGAAGGCCGCTGACTTCGGCGATCGTCTGTTCCGTACGCTCCAGCGAGGCCGCGTTCGGCAATTGCACATTCATGAAGAGATAGCCCTGATCCTCGGCGGGCACGAAACCTGTCGGCAGGACGCGGAAGAGGCCGTAGATGCCGCCGACGACCGCCAAAAGGATGAACGAGGCCAGCACGAGCCGCCGGGCGAAGGCAAGCAGCAGCTTCAGATAGAAGCGCCGGGACGCATCGAGGCCGCTGTTGAGTTTCTCGAACAGGCTGTGACGCCGTTTCGGGGAGGGCCGCAGCATCAGCACGCACAAGGCCGG
Organism: Shinella curvata; assembly: GCF_022899935.1. GTDB lineage: Bacteria > Pseudomonadota > Alphaproteobacteria > Rhizobiales > Rhizobiaceae > Shinella > Shinella curvata. The sequence continues at coordinate 708,834 of NZ_JALJCJ010000003.1, read as the reverse complement.
GCTAAGCGTCAGCGCGTTGATCGTCGAGAAGACGATGGTGATGAGGATCGTGACGGCAAACTGGCGGTAGAGTTCACCGGTGATGCCGGCAAGGAAGGCCACGGGCACGAAGAGCGCCGCGAGCACGAGCGTCGTGGCGACGATCGGACCGGTGACCTGCTGCATGGTTCGGTGCGTTGCCTCGCGCACGTTTGCCCCGGTCTCGTCCATAATGCGCTGGACGTTCTCGACGACGATGATGGCGTCGTCGACCACGAGGGAGATGGCCAGGATGACGGCGAAGAGCGTGATCGTGTTGGCTGAGTAGCCCAGCACGAAGAGCACGGCGAAACCACCGATGAGCGATACGGGGATCGTCAGCGTCGGGATGACGGTGGCGCGCCAGTCCTGCAGGAAGGCGAAGACCACGATGACCACGAGGGCGAAGGTGATCACCAGCGTTATGAAGATCTCGCGGATGGTTTCCTTGACGAAGCTGGTCGTATCGAAGACCACCGTATAGGCGATGTCGTCCGGGAATTGTCGTGACAGCGTCGCAAGCTCGCTGACAACGGCCTCGGAAACCGCAAGCGCGTTGGCGTCGGAGGACTGATAGATGACGAGCGTGGCGCTCGGCAGGCCGTTCAGCGTCGACGTGGTGTCGTAGGATTGGGCGCCGAGTTCGACGCGCGCGACGTCGCGCAGGCGCACGATCGCACCGTCGCGGTTCGTGCGCACGATGATGTTGCCGAATTCCTTCTCGTCGGCCAGTCGCCCCTGGGCCAGCACGGTCAGCTGCAGCTGCTGGCCCGCCTCGGAGGGCGGCGCGCCGATCTGGCCGGCGGAGGCCTGTGCGTTTTGCGCCCGGATGATGGCGGTGAGGTCCGCCGCCGTGACGCCCAGCGCCTGCATGCGGTCCGGGTTCATCCAGATCCGCATGGCATAACTCGGACCGAACACGCTCGCTTCACCCACGCCCGGTAGGCGGGAGATGGCGTCGCGGATGTTGACCGTCGCGTAATTGCTGAGGAAGACGTTGTCGTGCGTGCCCTTCGGCGAATAGATCGCAAGCCCCATCAGCATGCTGGACGAGCGGCTGCGGACCGAAACGCCAGTCTGGGTGACGGCGGCGGGCAGGCGGGGCGTCGCCATGGAGACACGGTTCTGTACGTTGACCTGCGCGATGGCAGGGTCCGTGCCCGGAGCGAAGGTCACCGTCAGGCTGTAGGTGCCGTTGTTGGTGCTGGAGGAGGACATGTAGAGCATGTCCTCGACGCCGTTCACCTGGTCCTCGATGGGCGCGCCGACACTGTCGGTCATGACGCCGGCATTGGCACCCGGATAGCTTGCCGAAACCTGCACTTCCGGCGGGGTGATCTGCGGGAACTGGGCGACGGGTATCTGCAGAAGCGCGACGGCGCCGGCGATCAGCATGATCACCGCGATGACCATGGCAAGACGCGGCCGGCCGATGAAAGGAGCGGAAATGTTCATTGCGTGCTACCCGGCTGCGATTCGCTCGAGGCAGCCGTTCCGGCACTGTCGCCGTCCGATGCCGGTAAGGCCGTGACGGCTGAACCCTCCGCGACGTTGGCCAGTCCTTCGACGATCAGCGTTTCCCCGCCGTCGAGGCCGCTGTCGACGGTCCAGTTGCCGTTCGCCTGTTGCGAGACCGTGATGCGGCGCAGGGCAGCCTTGCCGTCGTCGCCGACGAGAAGCACGTATCGACCCTCGCGATCCTGTTGCACGGCGCCGATCGGAACCACGGGGCGCATCCTGCGCTCGCTCTCGGCGATCACGACCGTTACGAACTGGCCCGGCACGAGGAGGAGGTTCGGATTGGCGAATTGCGCCCGCACGGCCAGCGTGCCCGTCCGCTCGTCGATCTCGTTGCCGAAGAATTCGATCCTGCCCGCCTGGCCGAACTGCTGTCCGTTCGAGAGGCGCAGCGACGGCTCGAAGCGCTGCGCGAGTTCATCCTTGCTGATTTCTCCGGCCGCCGCCCGCAGGTCCAGCACGGCGCGGTCGCTCACGGAGAAGACCACCCGGATGGGATCCATCTGAACGATTCTGGCCAGAGCCGGCGAAGAGGCGTTGACGAAGCTGCCGGCCGACAGGGATGCCGCGCCGATACGGCCTTTCAGCGGCGACGTTATCTTGCTGTAGCTGAGATTGAGTTCGGCCTGGTTGACCCTCGCCTCGGCGGAGAGCAGGGCGGCCTGCGCCATGTCGCGCGCCGCCTGGCTTTCTTCCTGCACGGCCCGCGATACCGTCTGGCTCAGGGCCCGGTTGCGCTCGAAACGGCGGGTGGCGTCCTCGAGCGTGGCCTTGGTGCTCGCCAGATTGGCCTTGGCTTCCGCCAGTGCGATTTCCAGTCCGCGCGCGTCGATCAGGAAGAGCGGCTGGCCGGCTTCGACGATGCCCCCTTCCTCGAACAGCCGCTTGTCGATGAAGCCCTCGATGCGGGAGCGCACATCGACCGCATCGGTGGCCTCCACGCGACCGACGAATTCATGCCTTGGCGACACGTCGTCCACGCGCACCTTCATGGTTCCCACCGTGGCCGCCGTTTGTGCCGCCAGACCGGTCGGCATGAGGCTCGACGCGGCAAGCAGCAGGACACCGCAGATGTGTGGCATGGCGGAAAAAGGCTTCATGTGGACACTCCGGAAGGAAACGGAGCCCCGCGCGGGCGTTTTCGAGACGCAGCGCGCGAGGCGAGAAACGGGCGTTCGACGGCTGTCGTGCATGCCGACAGAAGAAGCCTGTCCGCCAATCCTCAGCGGGGGCAGGTGTCGATGTAACGCCTGCCGTAACGGTCGCGATAGTAGCACTGGCCGGGTCGTCCGGCGACATTGCCGATGACGGCGCCCGTCACGCCGCCAATCGCGGCGCCGACAGCTGCACCACGGACGTTGCCCGTGATGGCGCCACCGATCACTGCGCCGGAAACGGCGCCGATGCCGGCGCCACGTTCGGTGGGCGAGCATCCCGCCACGGCCAGTGCTGCGAGAAGGAGAAGAAGGGACGTTCGTTTCATGGAATTGCCCTATATCTGTGTTGCGGGTGATCACAACGTAACATTGCATGCCGTCCAGTCCATCCCCGATGTGTGTCTTCCTTAAGAAAGTTTCAGCGATTGTCGCGCGAGACCGAGGGGCTGGAGCGGAATGCGGTATAAGCTCTATCGCGCAGACCCATCTGCCGATGAAAGCCAGGGGCCGGATATGGACGACGGAGCAGGGAAGACAAACATGCCGGCGATTTCAGAGGCCGGCCTCGACGATTTTCTCCCGCTGTCGCCGGCGGAAGCCGAAATCGTCGCCAGCCTGCACAGTGATGGCCTCGAGCGCGTCGGTGATGGTCTTCGGCCTGAGGAGGCCGGCCCCGAGCGTTGCGTGCGCGCCGAATTCCTGCGCTTTCTTATCCTGAAGGACAGCGGATCCTCCCATCAGCGCAGGGGCCTGAGGCTCACAGGCGCGTGGATAACCGGCGTCCTCGATCTCGAAGGGTGCCGCATCCCTCGCGACATCGGCCTGAAGGACTGCCATTTCGAATCGGTCCCCGTGCTGCGCTCGGCGATCATCGACAGCCTGTTCCTCGATGGCTCCCGGCTGCCGGGGTTGCGGGCGGAACGGCTGGAGGCGCGCGGTTCCGTGTCGATGAAGAGCACGATCTTCACCGGTGCCGTCAGGCTGGCCGGTGCACGCCTCATCGGCGCGCTGGAGGCGGATGGGGTCTGCCTGGACCTGCCGGGCGAGACGGCGCTGGACGCCGGCGGTATCGAGGCGCGCGGCAGCGTGCTGATGCGTGGAGCCGAGGTGAAGGGCGGTATCAACCTTTCCTCGGCCAAGCTCGGCGGCGGTGTCAACGCGGCCGGCGTGCACATCGAGCGATCGGGCCAGGTCGCCCTGAACGGCGATGCCCTCGTCGCGGAAGGGCATTTCATCCTGAGCGGTGCGCGCGTTTCCGGCGAGATCCGGCTGGTGGCCGTTCGTCTCGGCGGGGATGTCGATTGCACCTCCGCAACGCTTTCGCAGCCCGGGGACTTTGCATTGCGGCTCAACCACGCCGCAATCGCGGGCGCCTTCGTGCTGCGGCAGGCGGCGGCGGTCGATGGTGTATTGGACCTGACGGCCGCCACCGTCGGGGCTATCGACGACGACCGGCAGAGCTGGCCGAAGAAGGACGATCTCCTGCTGAACCGCTGCCAGTACGGCGCATTCATCGGCGGCCCCGTCGATGCGAGAAGCCGTCTCGAATGGCTGGCCCGGCAGACCCCCGAGCGCTGGGGCACGGACTTCTGGCCGCAGCCCTACGAGCACCTGTCGGTGGTCTTCTCCGATATGGGGCACGACGAGGATACGCGCGAGGTCCTGGTCGCCAAGGAGCGGCTGCTGCGCCGGGCACGCCGGGGGCGTACGCGCAACTGGCTGCTGCGCTTTGCCCTTGCGCTCCGCGACGGTGTCCTGAACATCACGGTGCGCTACGGCCGGCAGCCGCTCTACGCCCTCATCTGGATCATCCTGTTCTGGGTCATTGGCATCGGGGTCTTCTTCTTCGCCTACGAGAATGGCGCGATGAAACCCAACAGCCCGGTCATGCTGCGCTCGCTGGAATGGACGATGTGCAATCTTCCCGAAACCGAACAGCGTTACATGCCCTCCAGCAGCCAGACTCTGCCCGGTCGCGCCAGGGCCGGGCAGACGCAACTCGCCTGCTTCCTCGACCAGCCGGAAGCGTCAAGCTACCCGGAATTCAATGCGGGCATGTATTCGCTCGATGTCCTGCTGCCGGTCCTGTCGATCGGGCAAAAGGATTTCTGGCGCCCGGATTCGATGAAACCGGGTGGGACCTTCGCGCTGCGCTATTATTTCTTCCAATCGATCATCGGCTGGGCGCTCGGCCTTCTGGCGGTCGCCGGTTTCTCGGGGTTGGTGAAATCCAGATAGCGGTCATGAACGGAAGAGGCGGCTGTACTGGGTCTCGTGCCAGGCGCTTGCCATGGCCATGGCCGGCGCGGCGTTACCGATCTCGTCATCGCTCAGGGATGCGGCTTTTTGCGCTGCGCGCTCGATGACCGGGGGGCTTGCGACGAGAATGCGCTGCCCGGCCGTGTGGCCGAGCGGTACGAGCCGGATTGCGGCGGTCACCTGATTTTCGATGACGCTCCACAGCAACCCGCGCAACGCGTCCGCCGGGGTTATCCGCCAGTGGACCGCGGCGAGTGCGAAGGCGGCGGGAAAGCCAAGCCTCCGGTCGGCGAGGGCCTGGGCCGCAGGCACATCGAGTTCCCGGAGGATCTGCAGGAGAGATTCACCCATCCGCCGGTCCTCCTGCTCGATCTCGCGGCTCTCCCGGGCCGCCGAAAGCCAGGCGTCGGCCTTGAGGAAGCTGGCCTGGTCGCCCTCCTGCAAGGCATGCGCCATGCGCCAGAACAGGGCCCCGTCGAGCGCTGCGTAGCTGTGATCGATAAGGCCGAAGATCCAGCACGCGGCCGAGGCCTCGTCCTTCACCGTGCCAGCATGGACGGCCCATTCCAGCGCCCGCGAATAGGAGAACGCGCCGACCGGCTGGGTCGGGCTGATGAGCCGGAGCAGTTGGATGGGAATGCCGCCCGCGGCGAGGCCGGCTGGATCTGAAGGCTGCTGCACCTGCCGCAAACTCAGAACGAACCGAAGGTCGCGCCGAGGAAGAACACGGCGACGAGCGAAATGATGACCCCGACGATCACGGTCATCACCATGTCGAGGTAGCTGCTGGAGTGGGTCTGTTTGCTGATCTGCAGCAGCAGCAGAACCGTACCGTTGTGCGGCAGCGCATCGAGCGTGCCCGCGCTGATGACGGTCAGACGGTGCATCAGTTCCGGGTTGATGCCGTATTCTGCAGCAAGGCGCATGTATTCGCTGCCGAGCGCTCCGAGGGCGATCGCCATGCCGCCGGAGGCGGTGCCCGTCAGGGCGGCCAGCGTGTTCATCGCTACGACAAGCGACACGAGGGGGCCGCCGGGCATCTTGAGGACGGCATCGCGCACCAGGTCAAAGGCCGGCATCGCCGCAACGACGGCACCGAAACCCACGAGGCTCGCGACTGTGATGATGGGCAGGACCGATGAATTTGCTCCCGCATCAAGGCTTTCACGAAGGTTGCCGAAGCGATTATAATTGCATGCAATAAGGGTAATGATCGCCGCGGCAAGTGCGATGAGGACAGCCCAGACGCCGATGGTGGAGGTAATGTTGATGCCGAGCATCTGTTCGGCTACCGAGAAATCGATCCGCGGCAGCACCACCAGTGCCATGAAGAAGTTGACGGTGATCACGACAATCAGCGGCAGGACGGCGATGGCGAAGGACGGATTGGTGCTCGCGCGCTGGCCATGCGTCAATTCGCTAGGGTCGAAGTCGCCGGCGGCCGTCGCTTGTTCGCGCACCTTCTCGGTGATGACGGCCTCGCTTGTGTCCTCCACATAGCTTTCACCCGCGGCCCGCGCCTTTGCTTCCGCGCGCGCCAGCCACCACATGCCAAAGGCGAAGGTAATGAGAGAGGCGATGATGCCAAGGCCCGGCGCGGCGAAGGTCGTTGTGCCGAAATAGGGCATGGGGATGGCGTTGTTGGTGGAAGGGCTGCCGGGCATGGCCGACATGGTGAAGGTGAAGGCGCCAAGACCGATCGCCGCCGGCATCAGCCTGGCAGGGATGTTTGCGGCGCGGAACATCTCACGGGTCATCGGCACGAGAACGAAGAACGCCACGAACACGCTCACACCGCCATAGGTAACGACTGCGGAAGCCAGGACCACCGAGAGCATCGTTCGCTTCACGCCGAGCTTTTCAGTCAGGTAGCGGGCGATCGAGGTGATCGAGCCACTGTCGTCCATCATCTTGCCGAAGATGCCGCCCAACAGGAAGAGCGGCAGCCATTGTGTGACGAAGCGCCCTGTCCCGGCCATGAACGTTCCCGTCCAGTGCGGCAGCAGCGGCTGCCCGGAAAAAAGGGCGGCGACGAGCGCTGCCGCCGGCGCCAGGAGCAGCACGCTCCAGCCGCGATAGGCGAACCACATCAAGAAGGCGAGTGCGAGCAAAATTCCAAACAGCCCCATGACCTTGTCCTATCCTGATCCGCGCCACAATTATCGCTTGCAAAGCAAGTGAGCGCATCAAAGCATTTTCTGGTTGCGTATTTCAAGCGGGAACAATCGCGCCCGCATTTTCCCTGTATTGCTCAATGAAAGGACCATTATCGCCTCTGCTGGCCTGCCTCGTTTCGGGAGACCTGCCCGTCAGGCATGAAGATGGTCAGGGGAAGTGCCACGGCGCTCGACGCGACGGCTTCCGCAAGTCCGGCCGGCGACAGCACCGGGTTGCCGCTGACGAGGGCGTCGCGTGCCATCCGGCTGTTTTCGATCAGCTTTGTCATGGCCTCGGATTGCGCGAAGACGGTATGGCCGCCGCCGTCTACCTGCGAGACATCGACGACCGTGATGCCGTTTCGTTGCAGGGGGGCGATGTCGCGGGCATTGCCCACGCGCGGATGTCCGCCGGCCAGAAAGCGTGACAGGCCGATCGCCCGATCACGCTGCGAAACCAGAATGGTGAAGGGTGCGGACAGCGTGCCGATATCGGCGAGCTGGCTGTCGAAAACATCGACGTCGATATCCGGAGCAGCCAGAACGATGCCACCGAAACGCTCGAAGGTCGCGGACTTTCCGCGAAGCGCCAGCGTCCGCAGCGCTTCCATCGCTACAAACGCGCCCATCGAGTGGGCGACGAGAACGACGGCTTTCGCCTTCGTCTGCGTGGCCAGATCGATTGTGTCGGCAAGCCCGTCCCGCGCGAAGATCGCGCTGTCGCGGTCGAACACGTAGAGCGGCAGCGATCCCGCCGAAGGCCAGGCATAGTGCAGCGGAACGGAGCGGATACCGAAGTCGGTGACGATCTGCGCGGTCCGGTAAAGGCTCTCTGAAACGGTATTGTTGTAGCCGTGGACGAAGATGAAGATTTCCCGGCTCTGCGGCGGAAGCCGTTCCAGGGCAGCATTCATCTCGGCGATGAGCTGTGAACGGCCACCTATATCGCGGTACGTTGCCGTGAAATGGCGCTGGGGATTGTGCCCGCCGACAGGAACCTGCCCCAGCTGGCGGTTGGCTGGCGCGGTGACGTCGAACCGCGCGAAATTGAGGGCAAGTGACCGGCCGGCCGAAAACGGGTGGCCTTCGGTCGGGACCCTCTGCCTGTTCGTCGCCAGGAAGATCGGCATCGAGGCTTCGGTGTCGGAAACAGAGCCGGCGGGCCGCAGGCCGGTCGGCGCGCGCTGCATCGAGCACGCGGTGAGGATCATTGCTGCACAAAGGACGATCAGGAACGGCGCAGGCAGGCTTTTGCGCCGGATTCGGGGAGCGGACTGTATCATTTCGGCTGTTCGGCGAGCACGGTTGCCAACTCGCCCGTCTGGGCCGAGGACGCACCGATGAGGGCGAAGAGGCATTCCGCGGCGCCGGCGACACCGCAATATCTCACGTTCATGAAGTCTCCTGGCTCAGCCCGACGGCCGGCGGCACGGCTGCTTCCAGCCGCGCCGCGTTGTCGCGTGTTAGCGGCCGAGGCACATATGCCCGTGCGCGCCATGGAAGCAGATGCTGCCGCGACCCGGGCGGTGGTGGCCGCCGGACACACGGTCGAGGAAGCGGGAGCTGATCCATCCGCTGCGTCCACGGCGTGGCTCCACATGGCACCAGCGCAGCGAGCGGGCGCAGCGCGTTACGCGCACCCGTTCGCGGGCGTGCACGCGGCCGATCACCCGGTAGTTGGTGCCCGGTCCGGAGCGAAGCTGGACGGTGTTGGTGACGATCGCCGAGGCGGCCTGGGCTTCGGCGACGCCAGCGAGTGCCATCGCGCAGAAAACGACGGCGATGGAAAGCAATCTCTTCAAAAACATGGGCTTGTCCTTCAATTCCAGCTGCATCGGAGCCCGCGCGCGGGCTCATTGTGTCATGAGGACAGCGAACATGCCGCTTAGCAAGGTTGTTTTTCGCCATCCTGCAATTTTCGGTGCGACGACCTTCCTGTTTCCTTAACGGGCTCGTAGTGACGACCCGGCTTGCTACTGCACGGCGCTGCTCAGCGCCGTGGCGGCCGAGTACCATGTCATGCCGTGATCGAAAGCGCCCGTTTCGAGAAAGTGAAGGGTTTCCATGACGACGACCGGATTAAACATCATGAATGTATGCGTTGCATGAACCACCAGATGATCGGCCGCGCCATCGAGCCGCGTGGAGGCGACCGTGACCTTGCCATCGTTCGGCCCGGCGAGAATGGAGGCGTAGACCGGATTGAGAGAGAGATCGCCGGCGATGATGCCGAGTGGGAAATCCGGCTTCGGCAGGGTTTTCGGCGTGGCGCTGCGATCCGTGCCCAGTTCCAGGCCTGCCGGCCCGTTGATCCAGTAGAAGGGTTGCAGGTCGCCGAAGACATCGACGATTTCAGACCCGTGATTCGGCGGCGCGAGCATCACCACGCGGCCCAGCCGCTCCGGGCGCTGGCCGGCAAGCCAGTAGCGAACCAGGATACCGCCCATGGAGTGGGTGACGAAGTTCACGCGGCGCTTGCCGCATTCGCCAACAGCCGTCCCGACATGGGCGGCAAGCGCGGCGATGGTGGCGGTCGTGGAGGGATAGTCCCGGTTCACGACATGATAGCCCCGAGCGATCAAAAGCTTTTCGACGAGCCAGAGCGAGCCGCTGCCGCGCGCAAGTCCATGCATGAGAACTGCGCATTCGCCGGCGTCTTGCTGCGCCCTTGCCGACGGGAATGGGAGCAGGCTGGCGAGAACGAGGATGCCGGCGCCGATCGCGCCCAACATGCCTCTATTGCCAGCGCAAACCATGCCAACCTCGAAAATGTTCGACAGGAAACCCGGACGCGGGGGCTGTCCCTGCCGCGTCCGGTCGAAGAGTGGGGCGAGGCGCCGATCAGCCGGGCGTTTGCTGTGCCTGCTGCAGCGCGTTGCGCAGCACCTGTTCCTTGCTTTCGTCGAGAGAGGTCTGCAGCACCTCGCCGCCATGGGAGGAAAGGTCCTTGAGCACCTTGTCGGCCGTCATGCTGCGCACCAGCACGAAAAGGGCGGCCTTGTCGCCCGTGAGCTTGCCGGCAAGCTCCTTCATGAAGGCATCGTTGATGCCGACATCCGACAGCGCGCCGCCGATGGCGCCCGAAGCGGCCCCCACGGCAACGCCGAGCAGCGGATTGAGAAAGAGGATGCCGACCAGCAAGCCCCAGAAACTGCCCGTGGTGGCGCCGGCCGCCGTCGTGTTGAACAGCTGGTTGAGCTTGACCTTGCCGTCGGCGGATTTGGTGGCGATGACGGCGTCTCCGACCGTGATCAGATATTCCTTCTGAAGTTCGAAGATACGCTGGCGAACTTCTTCGGCCTTTGCTTCGCTCGGATAGACAATCGCAATAAGATCAGACATTTCCGTCTCCTCGGTTGAATTCCCTGTCCGACCAGTGGAAGCAAATTTCAACCGGGAATGCAATGCGCAATCGCTTCTAGCGGAAAGGCTGTCGGAAAGTATCTTAAGATTCCCATACCGCCGCCGTCGTCAATCGAGAGCCTTGCGCGTGGCGAAGGCGACGATGGCATAGGAGAGGCCCGCGACGATCAGGGTTGCGCCAGCGATCGCGCCGGGCGCAAACCCGATGGTGAGCGGCAGCTTCGAAACGATGGCGAGGCCGGCGAGGATCGCGACGATCCCGGAAATCGCGATCCAGTAGCGGGCCGGCGTGTTGCGCAGCCGGAAGGCAAGCCCGATCTGCGCGGCGCCATGGATGGCAAGCACGATCGCGATCAGCAGCGTGATGGCCAGCGCGCCCTTGAAGGGGCTGACGAAAATGAGGATGCCGCCGATCAGTTCGACGATGCCCGCCGCCTCCTGCCAGGCAAATCCCTTCCAGTCCCGCATCCGCAGCGACTGGACGATCTTGAAGATCCCGACCGCGACGAGAACCGCGCCGAGCACGACGCCGGAGGCGAAGGCGAAGACGGCGGGCAGAAGGATGGAGGCCGCTCCGCCGGTCAGCATGACCACGGACAGAAGCAGGAACATCTTCCAGCGTTTTGCCTGCTCGCCATAGGCGTGACGTGTATCCACCGGTTCCCAGCCCTCGTGCGAGACAATGCGAGGAAGGATAAACCCGATCGCCTGTTTGTGGTCAAGCGCTGGACAGATGCGGTTTTCCTGCGACCGGCAGGATTTTGGGGCTGGATCACGCATGCGGGGAATGCCATCATCGGTCGCATCCAACAATCGAACTGCGAGCATGCCATGAGTTTCGAATTCCCCGATCCGCCGATCGACAGCCTGCGCCGCAAACTGCTGATCGGCTCGCTTGCCTCGACGGCAGTCTGGGCGCTGATGCCCGCGGCGGCGAAGGCAGAGGGCGCTGCCGCTCCGGCGTCGGCCAAGACCGCGCGCGACGCCGTCGAGACGGTTCGCGAGGCGATCCTGCGCCTGTCGCGTGAGGTCTGGAACAATCCGGAACTGTCCCTGCACGAAGAGGTCTCTTCCGAGATCCATCTGCGGGAGCTGCGTGCGGCGGGCTTCACCATCGTCAGCACGGGAACGTCGGGCATTCCCACCGCCTTCCTTGCCGAATGGACGCAGGGCGAAGGCGGCCCGAAGATCGGCTTCCTGCCGGAATACGACGCGCTTCCCGGTCTGGGCAATGCGGCCGAGCCGCGCCAGACGCCAGGGCCGGCCGGCGTCGAGGTCGGTCACGGGTGCGGCCATAACATGCTCGGCGCTGGCTGCACCGGCGCGGCGCTGGCGCTCAAGAAGATGATGATCGACGGCGGTCATGCCGGGACGATCCGGGTTTATGGCTGCGCGGCGGAGGAAACGGAAGGCGCCAAGGTCTACATGGCCCGTGACGGTCTGTTCGACGATCTCGATGCGGCCCTTGCCTGGCATCCCGGCCCGGTGAACGCGACGGGGCTGCTGCGCACGGCGGCCGTCAACATGTTGCGCATCCGCTATTCCGGCCGCACGGCCCATGCCGGCGTCGACCCGTGGGAAGGGCGCAGCGCGCTCAAGGGCGCGGAACTCTTCGGCACCGGCATCCAGTTCATGCGCGAGCATCTCAAGCCGACGACCCGGCTGCACTACGTCTATTCGGACGGCGGCGGCACGCCCAATGTCATTCCCGATACAGCCGAGGTGCTGATCATGATCCGCGATCAGGATCGCGCGGACGTAGACGCGGTGACGACCTGGGTGAGGGACGTCGCGAACGGTGCCGCGACCTCCACGCAGACGACCGTCGCCATCGACCACTTCTTCGGCATGCACGACCTGCTGCCGAACGAGACGCTCGTCCAACGCCTGCACGACCACATGACGGCGCTGCCGATCGAATGGACCGAGGACGAGCAGGTCTTCGCAAAGACCTGCCAGCGGGAGATGGGGCTGCCGGAGGCGGGCCTGATGCCGATCGTCATTCCGCCCCTGCCGGAGATCACGACCGGCGGCGGCACGGATGTCGGCGACGTCAGCTACAACACGCCGACTGGTCTCTTCGCCCTTGCCACGATGCCGATCGGCGTCGGGCTGCACACCTGGCCCGTCACGGCCTGCGGGGGTACCAGCATCGGCGACAAGGGCTCCATCCTCTCCGCCGTCGTCATGGCGGGCGTCGGCTACGACCTCATCGTCGATGCCGAGCTGCGTGCTGCTGCCCGGGCCGATTTCGACCGCCGAAAGGCCGGTCGCAAATACGTGTCTCCCCTGCCGAAGGATCGGGTTCGACCCGACGGCATTCCGTCCCGTCTGCTGATGCGCGACGGTTTTGATGAATTCGCTGCCGGATACAGGGAAAAACAGCCGTAAGGCCAATGCCACTGTCGTGTTCCGTCCCGGTGCGATGGGAGAACGAAGCATTAAACGCGACCGGGAGTTTCGGGACGCGTTCGCCGGTCGATGAAGATAGGCGGTTGAAGCTTCAGCCGCTTTTCAACTAGTCTTGTCCATGGACGTGCGCATAACAGGCAACCCGGGGAGAACGTGGTGAATTTGAGCAACGCTTCAAGGACGATCCATCGGCTGGGCAAGCTGTCTCTGGCCGCCGCCTGCGTCGCGGTGCTTCTGGGCGGGCCGGCGACCGCGCAGTTTTCCGGTTCGAAACGGACACCCGACGTCACCAGGGCCGAGCAGGTGCGGACCGCCCGGCACGGCGAGCGCGTCAGCCTGAAAGGCTCGCTGACGAAGGAAGTCCGCATGGCCCAGTATCTTTTCAAGGACAAGACCGGGGAAGTTCGTGTCCGCATCCAGCGGGAACTCTGGCGTGGACGCGAGATCACGGCGAAGACGCTGCTGCGCCTGCGTGGCAAGATCCAGTCCGATGTGCGCGGCAGGTTCGTGAATGTCGATGATGTGCAGGTGCTGAACTAAGAATCCTGACCCGCCGGCATGATGTGGAGGTGCCCGTATCGTACGGCGCGCTCCGAGATCACATGTTCTGCAAAATGCTGCACCGCGCCGGATGGTCCCTTCAGGATGCTGACCTCAAGGCAGTTCTTCTCATCTAGATGGATGTGGAGACTGGACACGGTCAGGTCGTGGTGGCTGTGGAACGTGCTCGTCAGCCGCTTGGCCAGCTCGCGGGCTTCGTGATCGAAAACATAGCTCAGCACGCCGATGGCGTTGCTGAGCGAGCCGCTTTCGATCGACGCCTGTTTCAGACCGGCGCGCGCGAGGTCGCGAATGGCCTCGGAACGGTTCTGGTAGCCGCGGGTCTTGATCGTGCGGTCGAGGTCTTCCATCAGGTCGTCGTCGAGGGTGACGGTCACTCTTTGCATGGATGATCCTGACTGGCGCTGCGGCGCCGATGCGCGTTTCGAAACCCCGATATCGATAGCCCATGGCGTACCGCTCGCCAATCGCCAATCGCTCCTTCCTCGCGCAGAGGGTCGATCGATACATCGTGTAAGCAATTTTTCCATAGACATCATACCGTCTTCGTTTCTATCGTATCGGTTGCATTGCGATCGTGGTTGGGGAATTGGGATGATGAAGGCGACGCTGTCTGTCCTCGCAACGGTTTCCGCGCTCTTACTGCTTGGCGCTCCAGTCCTTTCGGCGGAAAAAACCGAACTGGTCCTCGCCATCGGCGGGGAGCCGGACACCGGCTATGACCCGTTGCTCGGATGGGGCCGTTACGGCCATCCTCTGTTCCAGTCCACCCTGCTCAGCCGCGACGCCGATCTTGCCACGCGAGCTGATCTCGCGACGGCCTGGACGCTTTCCGACGACCGGCTGACCTGGACCATAACCATCCGCGACGGCGTGACCTTTTCGGATGGCACACCGTTGACCGCAAGAGATGTCGCCTTCACCTTCACCAAGGCCGCCGCGGCGGGCGGTGCGCTCGATCTCCATGCGATGGTGTCCGCCGAGGCGACCGACTACAGGACCGTCGTGATCCGGCTCAAGCGGCCGTGGATCACCTTCACGGAGAATTTCTATTCGCTCGGCATCGTGCCGGAGGCGACGTACGGCGCGGACTATGCGCGCAACCCGGTCGGTTCGGGCCCTTATCGGCTCGTCTCCTGGAGACAGGGCGAGCAGCTGATCGTGGAGGCCAATCCGAACTACTACGGCGAAAAATCGCGCTTCAGCCGCCTGACCTTCCTGTTCACCGGCGAGGACACGAGCCTGGCGGCGGCCAATGCCGGGCAGGTGGACATGGTGTCCGTGCCCGCCGCACTTGCCGATGCCGTTCCGGCCGGCTTCCGCGCGATCGCCGTCGATACGGTCGACAACAGGGGCATTCATTTCCCGATGACGCCCGACGAGGGGAAGACGGATGCCAAGGGCAATGCCATCGGCAACGATGTCACGGCCGATCTCGCCATTCGCCGGGCGGTCAATATCGGCATCGACCGCCAGACAATTGTAGACACGGCCCTTCTGGGGCACGGAACGCCGGCCTATGGCCCGGCGGACGGTTTGCCCTGGTCCAATCCGCAGGCCGCCGTGACGTTCGACCTCGACGCGGCCAAGCGCCTGCTGGATGAGGCCGGCTGGGTGCCCGGCGCCGATGGCGTGCGAGAGAGGAATGGCCTGCGCGCCGCATTCCCCATCAACTATCCCGCCTCCGATTCCACCCGGCAGGCGATCGCGGTGGTTCTTGCCGAACTGCTGCGGCCGCTCGGCATCGAAGGGACGCCGAGCGGCACCACCTGGGAAGGCATCGAGCGTGTCATGCATTCCGAGCCGGTCGCATTCGGCTGGGGCAGCCATAGCCCGCTCGAAACCTACAGCCTCTATCAGAGCGGCTGGGGCGGCATGGATTATTACAATCCAGGTTTCTTCTCCAATGCCGTCGTCGACGGGCATTTCGAGGCGGCGCAGCACGCATCGAGCCTCGAGGCGTCCTATCCGGAATGGCAGAAGGCCGAATGGGACGGTGTGGCGGGCTTCAGCGCGAAGGGTGAGGCCGGCTGGGCCTGGCTGGTCAATCTCGATCATGTCTATCTCGTCAACGCCTGCCTCGACGTCGGCAAGACCCAGATCGAGCCGCACGGCCACGGCTGGCCGATCACCGCGGGCATCCAGGGCTGGACCTGGACCTGCAACTGAGGAACGGCCATGGGGTCCTGGAAGGCTTTCGTTCTCATCCGTCTCGTCCGCCTGGCACTTGTGCTGGCGGGTGTGGCGGTCGTGGCCTTCCTCCTGGCGAAACTCTCGCCAGTCGACCCGATCGATGCCTATCTCGGGCCGGATATTGCACGCGTCGGTCCGGAACAGCGCGCGCTCATCGCGCAGAAATGGGGGATGGACCAGCCTGCCGGCGTCCAGTTCGCAAAATGGTTTTCAAGCATCCTGACGGGTGATCTGGGATGGAGCGTCACCTACAACGCTTCCGTCGCCGACGTCATATCGGAGCGGTTCCGGTCCTCCATCGTCCTCATGGGACTGGCATGGCTGTTTTCCGGGATCATCGGCTTTTCGCTCGGCATCTGGGCGGGCGCCAATCCGGGCCGCTGGAGCGACCGCATCATCCGGCTCTATGCCTATGTCCTGGCGGCGACGCCGACATTCTGGATCGCGATCCTGTTGCTGATCGTCTTTTCGGTGGGCTTGCGCTGGACGCCCGTCTGCTGCGCGGCCCCCATCGGCGTTCTGCCGGAAGACGTCACGCTGCTGCAGCGCCTGCACCATCTCCTGCTGCCGCTCGCCGCGCTGTCGATCCTCGGCATCGCACAGATCGCGCTCCATACGCGCGTCAAGATGATCGAGATCATGCAGTCCGACTTCGTGCTCTATGCGCGGGCGCAAGGCGGCACGACGCTGGACATCGTGCTGCGTCACGGCGTGCGCAACGCCGCCCTGCCGGCGATCACCGTTCTCTTCGCCTCCCTGGGAGAGCTTTTCGGCGGCTCCATCCTTGCCGAAACCGTGTTCTCCTATCCGGGCCTGGGAAGCGCCACCATCGAGGCCGGCCTTCGCGGCGATGTGCCCCTGCTCCTTGCCATCACCCTCATGACGACCCTGTTCGTCTCGATCGGCAACACGATCGCGGACGTTCTCTACCATGTGGCGGACCCGCGCATCTCCTCGGCAAGCGAAACCTGGCGGGAGGTCTCGCAATGACGGTGGTATTCGAAAAACCTCCGGAAACGCCGTCGCTCGAGCGGGTGCGCCCCGTGATTGTCGCAATGGGGATCGCGGTGCTCCTGCTCGTCGCCATCCTGCTTGCGGCCTCGCTCACCGGCATGTCCGGCCTGGCGAGCGATTTCCAGATGCGGCTCCAGCCGCCATCGTGGCAGCATCCTTTCGGCACCGACATGTTCGGGCGCGACGTGCTGGCCCGAACGATCAAGGGGCTGGCGCTCAGTTTCCGCGTCGGTTTCCTGGCTGCCGGCATATCGGTCGTCATCGCCACCTGCCTCGCCATCGCGGCGGCCAGCGGCTCGCGGATCGCCGACGGCATCGTGTCGTTTTTCATCGACATGACGATGGGGCTACCGCATCTCGTCCTGCTGATCCTGATCTCCTTCGCGCTCGGCGGCGGCGCGGCCGCCGTCGTCATCGCCGTCGCGGTGACCCATTGGCCGCGCCTGACACGCATTCTTCGCGCGGAGATCCTGCAGGTGCGCAATGCGGACTACGTCGCCGTATCGCGCAATTTTGGCAGATCGCGCTGGTTCATCGCCCGGCATCACATCCTGCCGCATCTGGTTCCGCAAATGATCGTCGGCTTCGTCCTGCTGTTTCCGCACGCCATCCTGCACGAGGCGGGGCTGACCTTTCTCGGCTTCGGGCTAGAGCCCGGCAAGCCGGCGATCGGCATCCTGCTGTCGGAATCGATGCGCTACCTCATGGCCGGCAAATGGTGGCTCGGCCTGTTCCCGGGCCTTCTGCTGCTGGTCGCCGTCCTGTGCTTCGATGTCATCGGCAACGGGCTGCGCGCGCTGACGGATCCGCGAGGAGGCCGGTCATGAGCGTGCTGGAGATCGAAAGGCTGACGGTCTCGTTTCACCGCCGCGATGGCCTGAGACGCCGGATAACCACCGATTGCGTGCGCGATGTTTCGCTCGCTGTCGCGCGTGGCGAGGTGCTCGCCCTGTTCGGGGCCTCGGGTGCTGGCAAGAGCCTGCTTGCCCATGCCGTCATGGGGCTGTTGCCGCCCAATGCGCTGGCCGGTGGCACCATGCGCTTCGACGGGCACGTTCTCGACGCCCCGGCGCAGGCCGCCCTGCGTGGAAACCGCATCGCGCTGATCCCCCAGTCGGTCGGCCATCTCGACCCGCTTGCCACGGTCGGCCAGCAGCTGCGCTGGGCCGCCCGACGGGCGGGCCGTCCGATGACGGCGCCGGGCGCGGTGGCGGAGGCATTGTCGCGCTTCGACCTCGCGCCGGCCGTTGCCGGCACCTTCCCGCATACGCTGTCGGGCGGCATGGCACGCCGCGTCATGCTGGCGATGACGATGGCGTCGGGTGCCGATCTCGTGTTAGCCGACGAACCGAGCAACGGCCTCGACGCCGACAACACGGCACGGGTCTTTCGCTGCCTGAAATCCTTCGCGGAAGCTGGAAAAGCCGTCATCGTCATCTCCCACGATCTCCCGGCGGCGCTGAAGATCGCCGACCGGGTGGTCCTCCTCGACCGCGGGCAGGTCGTCGCTGAGGAGCGGGCCGACGCCTTTACCAGCGACGGTGAGGCGCTTTGCGCCGGCTATGCCCGATCGATCTGGAATGCCTTGCCGCAGAACGGCTTTTCACGGGCATGCCATGAGGCTTGAGGCGGCGGCGATCGGATTCGGTTTTGGCGGCGGCGCGCCCGTGCTGGACGGGGTCGATCTCGCGCTCGAAAGCGGCCGGATATTGGGCCTGACGGGAAAATCGGGACAGGGAAAGTCGACGCTGGGAAGGATTCTGGCCCGGCATCTTCTCCCGACGAGAGGCAGGGTGCTGATCGATGGCGCCGCATCACCTTCGACGGGTTTCAATCCCGTTCAACTGGTGCACCAGACGGCGATCTTCGCGGTCAATCCGCGTTGGAAGATCGGGCGGATCGTTTCGGAAGCCTTTGCGCCCGACGAAAGCTTGTTGCAGGCGTTCGGCATACGGCGGCAATGGTTCGACCGCTTTCCTCACGAACTGTCCGGCGGCGAGTTGCAGCGGGTGGCGCTGCTGCGCGCGCTGGCGCCGGGAACCCGTTTCCTGATCGCCGACGAGATCACGTCCATGCTCGATCCGATTGCGCAAAGCGAGATCTGGCATGCCCTGATCGATGTTTCGGCAAAGCGGGACATCGGCATATTGGCGATCAGCCACGATCTGGCGCTGCTGGGCCGGGTGGCGGAGCGGACGGTCACGCTGTAGCGGCTCTCATCCGTTTGCGGTCAAAAGACGATCCTGCCGGCGAGGTAGCTGACCGCGATCGTGCCGATGCCGATGACGAGCGTGCGCAGGAGCGTGAACGGGATGTTCAGATGTCCGGCGCGGGCACCGACAATCGACGTCAGCGTGAGCGCCACTGCCACGGCGGCGAGGATGACGCCCGGTTCCAGGCGTACCGGCACCGCAATGGTGATGGAGAGAGGAATGGCCGCGCCCAGCGCATAGGCAAAGGCCGATCCGACGGTCGCCCTGATGACGTCGGCGCTCGACATGACCGCGAGAATGCCGTGCTCGCTCTCCAGCTGCGCCTTGAGCGGCGAGCGCCGCATCAGTTCGGTTGCGACTTCGTGGGCGAGCTGCGGATTGAGCCCCTTCTCTTCGTAGTATGCGGCAAGCTCGGAAAGCTCGGCTTGCGGTTGCCGCCTGATCTCGGCTGCCTCCTGCCGTATCGCGCTGAGTTGCGCCTCGCGTTCGGTCGCCGCCTCCGCCCATTTCGCGCCGCCGGCGCCGAGCATGCCGGCTATGGTCGCCGCGGTTGCCGCCATCACCAGCGTCGTTTCGTTCGCGCCCGCGCCTGCAAGCCCTTCGAGAATACCGGCCGTCGCGATGATGCCGTCATTGGCCGCCAGCGTGGCGCTGCGGCGCTCCGCGGGATCCGACAGGGCGGGCGTGGATTTTCGCAGCAGCTCAGCGATGGCACGTATCATGCTGTTTTCCAGATGGCGGTGGAAGCGCGTATCCCTTAGCCCAATGTGTTGTATCCGGCATCGACATAGATCGTCTGGCCGCTAATGTAGCGCGCCTTGTCGGACAGCAGGAACGCGGCGGCCTCGCCGATCTGTTCTATGGTGACGAGTTGATGGAGCGGCGCGCGCTCGGCTGCCTTCCCCATCAGCGTGTCGAAATGCGTGAGGCCGGAGGCGGCACGGGTCTTTACCGGGCCGGTCGACAGGGCGTTGACGCGGATGCCGCGCGGGCCGAGCTCGCTGGCGAGGTAGCGCACGCTCGCCTCCAGCGCCGCCTTAACCGGCCCCATGATGCCATAGCCGGGCACGACCTTCTCCGCCCCGTAGAAGCTCATGGTGAGGATCGAGCCGCCGGCTGTCATCAGCGGCTCGGCGCGTTTGGCCAGGCGGATCAGCGAGTGGCAGGAAATGTCCATGGCGGTTGCGAAGCCTTCTCCCGAGCTGTCGGTCACGCGGCCGTGCAGGTCCGCTTTCGGAGCGAAGGCGATGGAATGCAGCAGGAAGTCGAGCCGGCCCCAGCGTTGCTCGATCGTTTCGAACAGCATCGCCGCCTGCCCGGCATCGCGCACGTCGAGCGGCAGGACGATGGAGGCGCCGGCTTCCTCGGCAAGCGGCGCGACGTGGCTCTGCGCCTTGTCGTTCTGGTAGGTGATGGCCAGGTCCGCCCCGGCGGCCTTCAGGGCCCTCGCGCATCCCCAGGCGAGCGATTGGTCATTGGCAAGGCCGATGATGAGACCTTTCATGCGCGTTTCTCCCGCGAAAACCCGCCCGGACGGCCGAACCCCAGCAGTCAATCGCGAGGAGGGGCTGTCCTGACCCTCTATCGCTGTAGACGGTGACGGGAATTTTGCAAGCGCGCTGTGCGGCGACAGGCTCCGAAGGACGGTAATGCTGGCTGGCAGGGCCATGTGCATGACCGGCGGTCGCTCGGGGAGCGAAATCGGCGGCTGCACGAACCCGAGCATGAGGGTCGAAGATTTGAAAGGCTGGCCGCAAATCGATGAGAGCCTTCGACGTGCGGAATGCCCAAAATGCCGGCCGTTTTCCCCGCGTTTCCAGCCTGGACTAAAATCGTCCCGAGCCCAACTGGAAACCGGACGCAATGGACACAACCGAAAACCTGAACCTGCCCTACATCCTTCCTTCCCAGGCCCAGAAACACGTCACCCACAACGAGGCCATCAAGGCGCTTGATGCGGTCGTGCAGCTCGCCGTGACGAGCAGGACGGTCATGACACCGCCGTCGGTGCCGGTCTCTGGCACGCGCTATATCGTGCCGGCGGGGGCCTCGGGCGCATGGGCCGGACACGAAAAACAGGTTGCCGCCTGGCAGGACGAAACGTGGGTTTTCTATGCGCCGCGCACCGGCTGGCTTGCCCATGTCGTCGACGAAGACAGGCTGCTGACCTTCGGGCCTGCCGACTGGGCGCTTGCCGCCTTCAACGTCGCCCTGCCGGAAAGGCTTGGCCTCAACGCGGCCGCGGAGGCGCCGAACCGGTTGGTCGTCGCGGGTGAGGCTTCTCTTTTCACCCATGAGGGAGCGGGGCATCAGATCAAGATCAACAAGTCCTCCGTCGGAGAGGCCGCCTCTCTCCTTTTGCAGACCGGCTTTTCGGCAAGGGCCGAGATCGGCCTGGTCGGAAGCGATGATCTGCGTTTCAAAGTCAGTCCTCTCGGCTCGTCCTTCATCGATGCCATCGTCATCGACCGCAGCTCCGGACGCGTCTCCTTTCCCGCAGGCGCGACGGGCCTTCGCATACAGCTGACCGCCGCGCGCACCTACTATGTCGCGACGACCGGCAGCGACAGCAACAGCGGCTTGAGCGCCGGGACCCCGTTCGCAACCCTGCAAAAGGCGGTCGATGAGGCGCATAAACTCGATTGCGCGACCTATGACGTGACGATCCAGCTGGCCAACGGCACCTATGCCGCCGGCGCCACCGTGGCCCGCCCGCTCATCGGCGGCGGCACACTGATCATCAAGGGCAACGAGACGACGCCGGCCTCGGTCGTGCTGAGTGCGGGACTGAGTTTCCGCAACGGTGCGCAGGTGCGCGTCGCGGGTCTGCGCTTTGCCATTGCCACGGATCTCATCAACGCGCTGTCGGTGGGCAACGGCGTCTATCTGCGTACGGGCAAGCTCGAATTCGGTACCGTCGGCGCCAATGCGGATCATATTTTCGCGGACAATCCCTGCCATATCGCCATCGAGGAGGACTATGCGATCTCCGGCGGCGGCCGACGGCACATGAATATCGGCGCGGGCTATGTGTCGGGCGCCAACCGCACCGTCACGCTGACCGGCACACCCGCCTTCACGCATTTCCTCGCGGCGAGCAACTGCGCGTCCATTGCCCTGTCGAACCTGACGGTATCGGGTACGGCGACCGGCAGCCGCTACATCGCTGAGACGAATGGCGTCATCAACACCTTCGGCAAGGCGTCGACCTATCTGCCCGGTTCGACCGTCGGAACCAATCCGACAGGCGGCATCTACGCCTGATAAAAGCATCGCATACATTGCTTTCCGGCGGCCCTTGCATCAAGGCCGCCGGACTGGTTATGACAGAGGAATGTCTCTCGAATCCGTCCGCGCCTTCTTCGCTGAAAACGCCCCCGACATCGACGTTCTCGTCACCGAGCAGAGCTCGGCGACCGTGACGCTCGCGGCCGAGGCGCATGGCGTGGCGCCCGAACAGATCGCCAAGACGATCTGCCTGCGGATCGGCGAGGAGACCGTGCTTCTGGTCGCAGCCGGTACGGCGCGGCTGAGCAACCGGAAATTCAAGGATCGTTTTGCGGCAAAGCCGCGCATGCTCGATGCCGAGCAGGTGCTGGCCGTCACGTCCCATCCCGTGGGCGGCGTCTGCCCCTTCGGCCTGCCAGCGCCGGTTCCAGTCTATTGCGACGTGTCGCTGAAACCCTTCGACGAGGTGGTTCCGGCGGCGGGTGCGACGAATGCGGCGGTGCGCATTGCACCCGACCGTATGGCAGGCCTCGTCAAGGGCGAGTGGGTCGACGTCTGCGAGTGATGCGACAGGCATCGTGAAAGAGTTTCGCGAAAATCCGGGGAAATGCCCGGCTGGCAAAATTGCGTTCCAGCAAGCAATATGACGAAACTGTGATCAACCGCGGCCGGCTTCCGGCGGACAGCGGCGCGCGGACGCGGGGTGACCCGCGGGCAGGCGGTTCGCAGTCGCGAGGCGTCGGCTTGGTTCCGGGCTGCTGGAGGAGCATCTGGCCCGGAGGTTTTGCACGGCGCGCCTCAGGCAGCGCCAGGGGGAGAAAACATGTTCGAAAAGCTTTTCAAGCTGAGTGAGCACGGCACGTCCGTGCGCACCGAAGTGGTGGCGGGTCTGACGACCTTCCTCACCATGTCCTATATCATCTTCGTCAATCCGGACATCCTGTCGACTACGGGCATGGACCGCGATGCCGTCTTCGTGGCAACCTGTCTGGCCGCAGCCCTCGGCTCGCTCGTCATGGCGCTCGTCGCCAACTGGCCGATCGGCATGGCACCCGGCATGGGTCTCAACGCCTTCTTCGCCTTCACCGTGGTGGCGGCCCTCGGCTTCACCTGGCAGCAGGCGCTCGGTGCGGTCTTCATCTCCGGCATCATCTTCGTGCTGCTGACGGTTACGGGGGTGCGCAGCTGGCTGATCGAAGGCATCCCGCATTCGCTGCGCAGCGCCATCGCCGCCGGTATCGGCCTTTTTCTCGGCATCATCGCCCTGAAGAACGCCGGCATCGTTGTCGATAACCCGGCAACGCTCGTCGGCCTCGGCAGCCTCAAGGCGACCGGCCCGCTGCTGGCCATCCTCGGCTTCTTCATCATCGCCGTGCTCGATGCGCTGCGCGTCAAGGGTGCGATCCTGATCGGCATTCTTGCCGTGACGATCCTGTCCTGGATTACCGGCGTCAGCCAGTTCCAGGGCATCGTCTCGGCCCCGCCCTCGATCCTGCCGACCTTCCTGCAGCTCGACATCATGGGCGCGCTGCATGGCGGTCTCGTGCATGTCATCCTGGTCTTCGTGCTCGTCGAAGTGTTCGACGCCACCGGCACGCTGATCGGCGTCGCCAAGCGCGCCAACCTCATCCAGGAAGGCAAGAAGAGCCGTCTCGGCCGCGCGCTTCTCGCCGACAGCACGGCGATCGTCGCCGGCTCGCTGATGGGCACCAGTTCGACCACGGCCTATGTCGAAAGTGCCTCGGGCGTGCAGGCCGGCGGCCGCACCGGCCTGACGGCCCTTACCGTCGCCGTCCTGTTCCTCGCCGCCCTCTTCATCTCGCCGCTCGCCGGCTCGGTGCCGAGCGTCGCGACCGCCCCGGCGCTGCTCTATGTCGCCGGCCTGATGATGCGCGAGCTGACGGAAATCGAGTGGGAAGACCTGACGGAAGCGGCTCCGGCGGCGCTCACCGCGCTCGCCATGCCCTTCACCTATTCGATCGCCAACGGTCTTGCCTTCGGCTTCATCAGCTACGTCGTCATGAAGCTCTTCACCGGCAAGTGGAAGGACATCCATCCGGCAACCGCCATCGTCGCTCTCCTTTTCGTCATCCGCTTCGCCTTCTTTGCGGAATAGGACGATAGTCATCATCAAGAAAACGGGCCGCGCTCTCCGCGCGGCCCGTTTGCGTTTCAGGGCTTTGAAATGGCATCGAGCCAAGCTTGCCACCTGGGTCGCGCGGCGGTAGCCGTCGCGCCGGCCTTGGCACCGTAGAAGAAACGGCAGAGGCTGAGGCGGATCGTTTCGCCTGCGTCATAGAGCCCGAACAGGCCAACGCCGGGCGCGTCGCCGTCGATGCGCAGGATCACATAGCGCTGCACCGCGTTCTGGCGGACCTCGACGACTTCGCCGAACAGCGTCCCGCCTGCCTCGATCGTCCAGTTCTCCCCGACATCGGCCGTCTCGTGGCCGAGCCCGTCCAGCAGCCTGCGCCAGATGACGAGGGCATCGCCCCCGGCTTCGGCGAACGGCTGGAAGGAGGCGGCCTCCTCTCCGGCGTGATGGGCGAGGTACAGCCTGAGAACCGCGATGAAGCCCGGCCAGCCGGATTCGAAACCCTCCATCTGGCCGTCCCATTGCGACGACGGACTGGCGATGGAATGGGCCATGCGCACGAGGCATTCCTCAGGCGAGCGCGCGACGATGGTGATGTCGGTCGCGACGGGCGGGGCGCTTTCGGCCCAGTCGGCTTCGACATAGCCGAACCGGCAGGGCGGCTCCCAATGGGTGACGGTGCCGTGGCCCGTGACATCTGGCGTGAAATGGAAGGTGATGCGGCCGCCGATGTTCTCCTCGATCTCGGCGGCGGTGAACCAGGCCGTGTTGCCCGCACCGGTCGCCATGGCGTGCCAGACTTGTTCCGGTGTTCCTGGAACGAGAAATTCCAGCTCGATCCAGCGTCTGCCGTTTTCATCGAATTTTATCGGCATCGGTCTTCCTTTCGCTTGCGAAGGAAGCAGCCCTGCAAAGGCAAGCCGCTCCCGATATCGCGCGCAGGGTAACACGCGACAGGAGGAGCGGTCGTCACGCATCCGTGAAGACGAAAATGCCGGCCCGTGGAGGCGGGCCGGCGGATCCGCGTCTCCCCGGTGGTGGATCAGCGGACCAGGAAGGATTCCTGGTAGAAATGTTCCTCGAGGTTGACGCCCTCGCCGCCGCGATCGACCACGGCGAAATCCGAGGTCTTGTCGAGCGGCGTCAGGATGCCGTGCCAGACATTGCGGCCAATATTGACGCCCTGGCCGGGGGCGGTGCGGAAGGCGATGGGCTCGGCGGGGCCGTTTTCCGTTTCTTCCGCCACGACGACCAGGAAGGTGGCGTCGCTGAGCGGAATGAACGCCTGACTGCCGAGCGGGTGGCGCTCCACCATTCCCAGTTCCAGCGGCAGCGGGTAGGGCTCACCGCGCAGCAGGCTGATCATCGGGCGTGCCTTCTCGCCCGTCGTCTCGATGTTGGCGAGATCGTGGAAACGTGTGCACTTGCCCGCATTGATCGGGAAATTGTGTGCGCCGTCCTGTTCGATGACCTGGCCGAAGGGCGCGAAGGCCTCGCGGGTCAGCTCTCTGATTTCGATGGTCTTCATGTCTTTCCTCCCTCGGCCGGATGGCCAAAAACCCTCAGACGGCTGATGCCGCCGTCCGGATGAATGTTCAGGCGGACATGCGTCACGGCACCCGCCTGCTTCACGAGATGGCCATCGAACGTATGGATACGGTCGGCGGCCAGTTTCTGCTCGGGCAGGATTTCCTGCCAGAACATCGACGCGGCGGTGACAAGGGTGGGGAGGTCCCCCGTCGTGCCCGTCAGATCGGCGGCCTGCAGGGAGCAGGCATCCGGATAGTTGCCCTTGAAATGGGCGGTATCGACGACGATGCTTTCGACCGTCGCGCGTGCGGCGAGCTTCACCACGATCCACTCGTGGCCCGGCTGCCGGCGGCGGCTGGTCTCCCAACCGTCACCCATATTGATGCCACGGCCGGGCGCGAGCAAGCGCTGATGGCCGTAATGCCCGTTGGAAAAGGCGATCACCTGTCCACCCGAAAGCGCCGAGGCAAGGTCGATCGGCCCTTCTGCGGGACCGAGCGCCGGAATACCGTAGACGCGAAGCCGCGCCACGCCGCCATCGGGATAGATTCTCAGCCTGACATGGCTGAACATGCTGTCCGTGGCGCAGTCGAAGAAATGCTGGGCGCTCGGCCCGAGCGGGCTTGGCGCCAGAAGCTCCACCCATTGCGTCGTCTCGTCCGGGCCGCCGGGCGCATGGCAGGCCTCGATGGCGCAGGCCGTCGGGTAGTTGCCGGTGAAGAAGGCCGTGTCCACGTCGAAGCCGCGAATCCGGCCCGATGTCGCCAATGCCACAACGGCATGGTCATGGCCCGGCCCGCGCCGTCGCCGCGTCTCCCAGCCGTCCATCCATTTGCCATGCGCGTCGTAGACGCCGGCATGGTAGACGGCGGGTTCGTCGGACAGCATGCGCGACAACGGCCCGAAGAACTCGTCGGTGGCGAAAAGCGCCCTGGCCCCGAGACCCGCCGAGGCCAGGTTGATCGTTCCGCGCGCGAAGGCGGGCAGGGCGGCGGTCGACATGGCCGCGTCTCTCAGGCCGGTAGCAGCGCCTTGAGCCGCAACAATCCGATCCGCTCGACCTGCTTGCAGGCCGTGGCGAACTCGGCGTCTCGGTCATGGGCGATGCGCTTTTCGAAGGCGGCGAGGATGCTGGATTTCGTGTTGTCACGCACGGCGATGATGAAGGGAAAGCCGAACTTCCTCACATAGCGCTCGTTGAGATCGGTGAAGCGGGCACGCTCTTCGTCGGTCAGCGCGTCGAGACCGGCCGACGCCTGCTCGTCCGTGGAGCTTGCGGTCAGGCGCTTGGCCTGTGCGAGTTTGCCGGCAAGGTCCGGGTGGGCGACCAGCACGCCGAGACGCTGTTCGTCGCTTGCCGCGCGGAACTGGAAGGTAAGGGCTGCGGCCAGGCCGATCGCTGTATCGTTCGCCGGTGAAAGTTCGTCCGCCCAGGCACGCCGTGCGATCCACGGCGAATGCTCGAAAATGTCGCCGAAATGCTGGACGAAAGCCTCTTCCGACATCTGCGAGGGACGGTCCGCCAGCGGCTGTGGCGGATGGGTCCTGGCCCAGTGCTCGGCGATATCGACGCGCCGGGGGATCCAGACCTTCTCATGGCTCTGGATGTAATGGATGAAGCGGGCGAGCGCCATGACGCGGCCGGGGCGGCCCATCAGGCGGCAGTGCAGGCCGATACTCATCATCTTCGGGCTGCCGGCCTTGCCTTCGGCGTAGAGCGCGTCGAACGAATCCTTCAGATAGGTGAAGAACTGGTCGCCGCTGTTGAAGCCCTGCGGCGTGGCGAAACGCATGTCGTTGGCGTCGAGCGTATAGGGAATGATCAGCTGCTGCCGGCCGTCGTGCTCGTACCAGTAGGGCAGGTCGTCGGCATAGGTGTCGGAAATGTAGTCGAAGCCGCCGGCCTCGGCGACGAGATCCACCGTATTGACCGAACAGCGGCCGGTGTACCAGCCGCGCGGGCGTTCGCCGGTCACCAGCGTGTGCAGGCGGATGGCTTCGGCAATCGCTTCGCGCTCCTCCTCGGGCTTCATGTCCTTGTGCTCGACCCATTTCAGGCCGTGCGAGGCGATCTCCCAGCCGGCCTCGATCATCGCCGCGACCTGGGCGGGGGAGCGCTTCAAGGCGGTCGCCACGCCATAGACCGTGACGGGCACGTTCCTTTCCGTCAAAAGCCGGTGCAGGCGCCAGAAACCGGCGCGCGCGCCGTATTCATAGATCGATTCCATGTTCCAGTGGCGCTGGCCCGGCCATTGCGCGGCGCCGACGATTTCCGACAGGAAGGCTTCGGAGGCCGCATCGCCGTGCAGCACGCAGTTCTCGCCGCCTTCCTCGTAGTTCAGCACGAATTGCACGGCGACGCGCGCATCATCAGGCCATGCGGCCCTGGGCGGGGTCTGGCCGTATCCGTGCATGTCACGGCAATATCGCATGGAACGCTCCTCCAAACGTTTCTGATGTGCAATGTCTAACCCGGAATCACGTGCATCATTTCTCCGGAAATTTTGAAAGTCTCGAACGATACCGCCGCTTTTCAGAGGAATGCGCCTGACAGATAGTGGAAGGAGGAGCGCTGTGCTCGGGAGGAAAACATGCAGTCTCATTCGAACGGAGCCGGCCGGCTCACGACCCACGTTCTGGACACCGCGCGCGGCAAGCCGGCCGAGGGTCTGCGCATCGATCTCTACCGGGTCGAGGGCGAGGCCTTCCACCTGATCAAGACGACCGAGACGAACGACGACGGCCGCTGCGATGCGCCGCTGCTCTCCGGAGAGACGATGAGGTCCGGCACCTACGAGCTGCGCTTTCACGCCGGCGATTATCTCGGCCGCACGGATAATGGCCCGCTGTTCCTCGACATCATCCCGATCCGCTTCGGTCTTGCCGACGAAGGCGCGCACTATCATGTGCCGCTGCTCGTCTCGCCCTTCAGCTATTCCACCTATCGTGGGAGCTAAACCCATGGCGGCCCCAGAAATCCGCTCCGAACTGCGTTTCATCCTCAACGGCCAGGATGTCTCGCTTCGCGCCGTCGCGCCCGATCAGACGCTGCTCGACTGGCTGCGCCTTTCCAAGCTGCTCAAGGGCAGCAAGGAAGGCTGCGCGGAGGGCGACTGCGGCGCCTGCACGGTGCTGGTGGGGCGGCTCACGCCTTCCGGCGGCCTCGTCTATGAAGGCGTCAATGCCTGCATCCGCTTCCTCGGCTCGCTCGACGGCTGCCATGTCGTGACGGTCGAGCATGTCGCCGCCCGCGATGGCAAGTTGCATCCCGTGCAGCAGGCGATGGTCGATTACCACGGTTCGCAGTGCGGCTTCTGCACGCCCGGCTTCGTCATGTCGCTCTATGCACTGTGGATGCAGGTGCCGAACCCGAGCGACCAGCAGATCGAGACGGCGCTGCAGGGCAATCTCTGTCGCTGCACCGGCTATGAGCCGATCCTGCGCGCGGCGCGGGCCATTTCCAGCTATGGCGGCACGGAGAAGGATCCGCTGCTCCTCGAGCGCGACGCGATGATCGCACGCCTCAAGGCGCTGAAGGACGGCGCCCGCGTCGAGATCGGTGACGGCAAGAGCCGCTTCGTCGTTCCCGCCAATCTCGACGATTTCGCTGCCGTGCTGGAGGCCTCGCCGACTGCGACCGTCGTTGCCGGCTCCACCGATGTCGGCCTCTGGGTCACCAAGCATATGCGCGATATCTCGCCCGTCGTCTTCATCGCCGGGTTGGATGAGCTGAAGTCGATTTCGGTCGAAGGTGACACCGTCACCATCGGCGCCGGCGTCACCTATACGGAAGGGTTGAAGACGCTGGCGAATCATGTGCCGGCCCTTGGTCCGCTCATCGAGCGCATTGGCGGCCAGCAGGTGCGCAATATGGGCACGATCGGCGGCAACATCGCCAACGGCTCGCCGATCGGCGACACGCCGCCGGCGCTGATCGCGCTCGATGCGAAGCTGACCTTGCGCAAAGGCACTGAGCGGCGCACCATCCGCCTCGAAGACTACTTCATCGCCTATGGCAAACAGGACCGCCAGCCGGGCGAATTCGTCGAGGCCGTGCATGTGCCGGCCCCGGCAGTCGGCGAAAAATTCGCCGTCTACAAGGTGACGAAGCGCCGCGACGAGGACATCACGGCATCGCTCGGCGCGTTCCGCCTGGCGCTTTCGGCCGATGGCACCGTCACCGGTATCACCATTGCCTATGGCGGTATGGCGGCGACGCCGAAGCGCGCCTTTGCCGTGGAGCAGGCGTTGCTTGGCCAGAAATGGACTGAGGCAACGGTGGAAGCGGCCATGGAGAAATATGCGGAGGATTACGCGCCGCTGACCGACATGCGCGCCACCGCCGAATACCGCGCTCTGGTGGCGAAAAACCTGCTGCTACGGTTCTACACGGAAACGATTTCAGGCGCGGCATCCGCGCAAGTGTCCAGATACGAGGCTGCGTGAGCCATGAACAAGCACACACCCGATCTCAAGGCTGAGAAAATCCAAGGCGGCGTCCATGCGAGCGTGCGCCACGATTCCGCGCACAAACATGTGGCCGGAACCGCCGTCTATATCGACGACATCACCGAGCCGGCCGGCACGCTGCATGCGGGCCTCGGCCTTTCGACCGTCGCGCACGGCCTGCTGAAAACCGTCGATCTCTCGGCGGTTCGCGCCGCTCCCGGCGTCGTTGACGTGCTGACCTACGAGGACATTCCCGGCGTCAACGACATCTCGCCTTCGGGCATGCATGACGACCCGGTTCTGGCGGAAGGAAAGGTGCAGTTCCACGGCCAGCCGATCTTCTGCGTCATCGCGGAAACCCGCGAGGAGGCGCGCCGCGCCGCCCGCCTCGCCAAGATCGAATATGAGGAACTGCCGGCCAATATCGATATCTGGGATCTCGACCAGACGACGCATCCCCAGGTGTTCCCGCCGCTGACGCTGAAGCGCGGCGATGCGGCCGCTGCACTTGAAAGTGCGCCGCGCCGCGTCAAGGGCCGCATGCGGCTCGGCGGACAGGACCATTTCTATCTTGAGGGACAGGTGTCACTTGCCGTGCCCGGCGAGGACGACGAGGTTCTCGTCCATTGCTCTACGCAGGGTCCGAGCGAGACGCAGCACATGATCGCGCATGCGCTCGGCGTGCCGAGCAATGCGGTTGCGGTGGAAGTGCGCCGCATGGGCGGCGGTTTCGGCGGCAAGGAGACGCAGGCCAACCAGTGCGCCGCGCTCGCTGCCATCGCGGCCAAGAAATTGAACCGCGCCGTCAAGGTTCGCCTCGACCGCGACGAAGACATGGTCGCCACGGGCAAGCGGCATGATTTCGCCATCGACTACGATGTCGGCTTCGACGACGAGGGCCGCATCCTCGGCATCGACTACACGTTCGCTCTCCGGGCCGGTTTCTCGGCGGACCTCTCCGGCCCGGTGGGCGACCGTGCCCTCTTCCACTGCGACAACGCCTATTTCTTCCCGCATGTGCATGCCAAGTCGGCGCTTCTGCACACCCACACGGTGTCCAACACCGCGTTTCGCGGTTTCGGCGGTCCGCAGGGCATGGTGGGTGCGGAGCGCGTCATCGACGAAGTGGCCTTCGCCGTCGGCAAGGACCCGCTCGATATCCGCAAGCTGAATTTCTATGACGCCATGGGCGTCGAAGGGACACGCAACCTCACGCCCTATCACCAGAAGGTCGAGGACTGCATCATCCAGCGCATCGTCGCCGAGCTGGAAGAGAGCGCCGACTATGCCGGCCGCCGCAAGGCGATCCAGGAATTCAACGGGAACAGCCGCTTCATCAAGCGCGGCCTGGCGCTGACGCCGGTGAAGTTCGGCATTTCCTTCACCAAGACGGAATCCAACCAGGCCGGCGCGCTGGTGCATGTCTACACGGACGGTTCCGTGCACATGAACCACGGCGGCACGGAAATGGGCCAGGGCCTGCATCTGAAGGTGGCGCAGGTGGTGGCGGAAGAATTCCAGATCGATCTCGACCGCGTGAAGATCACCGCGACGACGACGGCCAAGGTGCCGAACACCTCGCCGACCGCCGCTTCCTCGGGTGCGGACCTGAACGGCATGGCCGCGCAGGATGCCGCCCGCCAGATCAAGGACCGGCTGACCGATTTCGCGGCTGAAAAATACCAGATTCCGCGCGATCAGGTGGTCTTCCTGCCCAACCGCGTGCGCATCGGCAATGCCGAGATCTCGTTCAACGACCTCGTCAAACAGGCCTATATGGCGCGCGTCCAGCTCTCGGCGGCCGGCTTCTACAAGACGCCGAAGATCCATTGGGACCGTTCGAAGGGTCGCGGCCACGCCTTCTACTACTACGCCTATGGTGCGGCCTGCTCGGAAGTCTCCGTGGATACGCTGACAGGCGAATATATCGTCGAGCGCACCGACATCCTGCACGATACCGGTCGTTCGCTGAACAAGATCATCGATATCGGCCAGATCGAGGGCGGCTTTATCCAGGGCATGGGCTGGCTGACGACGGAGGAGCTGTGGTGGGACGGCAAGGGGCGGCTTCGCACGCATGCGCCTTCCACCTACAAGATCCCGCTCGCGTCGGACCGCCCAAAAATCTTCAACGTGAACCTGACCGACTGGTCGGAGGCCTATGAGCCGACGGTTCATCGCTCCAAGGCGGTTGGCGAACCGCCGTTGCCGCTCGGCCTCGCCGTGCTGCATGCACTGTCGGATGCCGTGGCGAGCGTTGCGGACCACACGATCTGCCCACGGCTCGACGCGCCGGCGACGCCCGAGCGGGTACTGATGGCCATCGAACGCCTCAAGGCCCAGAAGAAAGGGTAAAAAATGCCGGCCGCGCGCGAAGATATCCGGGATTTTCTGCGCCGGGCGCAGGCAGTCATCCTGGTGGAGGTGACGGGCGCGGCGGGCTCGACGCCGCGTGACACGGATGCCTGGATGCTGGTGTCGGAGCGGGCGATCTTTTCGACGATCGGCGGCGGGCAGCTGGAATATATGGCGATCGACCATGCCCGCCGGGCGCTGCGTCTGGGCGCTGCCGCCGAGCCGATGAACGTGCCGCTCGGGCCGGAGATCGGCCAGTGCTGCGGCGGTCGCGTCGGTCTCTCCTTCTCCGCCGTCACGCCACTCGTCGCCCGCGATCTGATAAGCCGGAGCGACCGCGAGATGGCCACAAGACCGCATGTCTACGTTTTCGGCGCCGGCCATGTCGGCGATGCGCTCGCCATGGCGCTTTCGCTTGCGCCGCTGCGTGTCGTTCTGGTGGATACGCGGGAGGACGAACTGATCGCCTCCACGGTGCCGCGCATCGAGACCTGCCTCACGGCGATGCCGGAAGCCGTGGTGCGCGATGCGCCCGCCGGCAGCAGCTTCGTCATCCTGACGCACGATCACGCGCTCGATTTCCTCATCGCCGCCGAAGCGCTGAAACGGCCGGACGCCGCCTATGTCGGCATGATCGGCTCGAAGACCAAGCGCGCCACCTTTCGCAACTGGCTGTCGCGCGAAGTCGGCCAGCCGGATATCTTCGAAAATCTGGTCTGCCCGATCGGCGGCGCTGATGTGAAGGACAAGCGCCCCGCTGTCATCGCGACGCTTGCCGCATCGGAGATTCTGACGGCCGCCCTGAACTGGTCGGCAAAAGGCGCTCAGTCCTCGTCGGCGGTTTCGATGGCCGGCTCCTCGCCGAGCAGCTTGCCGATCAGCCGCTGACATCGCTCGGCCATGAAGTCGATCATCAGGCGCACCTTCGGGTCCTGAAAACGCTTGTGTGGATAGATGGCGGCGAGCTGGACGGAGGCGGGCGGCGTCTCCTTCAGGATTTCCACCAGACGGCCTTCGGTGAGGTGAGCCTTCACCTCGAAGAGCGGCTTGTTGATGATGCCGCGGCCTTCCAGCGCCCATTGGGTCAGCACGTCGCCGTCGTCGCTGTCATAGGGGCCGCCGACTTCGAATTTCCGCGTGCCTTCGGGCGTGACGAGTGTCCAGAAATATTCCTTCGAGCCGGGATAGCGCAGCAGCAGACAGTCGTGTTTGTCGGCGATCAGCGCATCGGCATTGGCGGGCGTTCCCCGGCGGGCCAGGTAGTCCGGCGAAGCACAGAGCACGCGCTCGCATTTGAGGATGCCGCGCATGCGAAGATTGGAATCCTCGAGCACGCCGAGCTTGAAGGCGACATCGACGCCCTCGGCGAGAATGTCGACATTGTGGTCCGACAGGCGCACGCGCACCTCGATATCGGGATACTTGTCATGGAATTCCGGAATGCCGGAGGCGATCAGCCGCCGGCCGATACCGAGCGGCGCGGTGATGCGCAGCGATCCTTTCGGATTGCGCGAGAGATCGGCAATCGCCGCCTCCGCCTCGTTGACCGCTTCGATGATCTTTACCGCGCCTTCGTAGAACACGCGGCCATGCTCGGTCGGCGAGAGCTTGCGCGTCGTGCGGTTGAACAGCCGCACACCGAGATGGCGCTCCAGTTCCTTGATGCGATTGCTGGCGACTGCCGGTGTGACGCGCTGGTCGCGCCCCGCTGCCGAGAGGGTACCGAGTTCGACCACGCGAACGAAGACACGCACATTATCGAGATAGGACATGGCTCTTTCTACCACATCGGCGTGCGGAACAAAGAGGCGGCTATCTTCTAGTTTTTTTTGAAAGTGTTCGGGATTCACCGGGATTTTCGGGAAAATCACTTGATGGCAAACAATCCGATGAAAATCGGGAGGAGGTCCCCATGTACGAATATGCCATAGCCTGGGACTGGGCCATGTTTGCGGTCCGCTGGCTGCACGTCATCACAGCCATCGCGTGGATCGGCTCGTCGTTTTATTTCGTGGCACTTGATCTGGGCCTGAAGAAGCACCCCGACCTGCCGCCGGGCGCCCATGGCGAGGAATGGCAGGTGCACGGGGGTGGTTTCTACCACATCCAGAAATACCTCGTGGCGCCGGCCAAGATGCCCGAGCATCTGGTGTGGTTCAAATGGGAAAGCTACGTGACCTGGCTCTCCGGCTTCGGCATGCTCTGTCTCGTCTACTATGCAGGCGCCGACCTCTACCTCATCGATCCGAGCGTGCTCGACGTTTCCAAGCCGGTGGCCATTGCCATCTCGCTCGGTTCGCTCGCCGTCGGCTGGATCCTGTACGACCTCATCTGCAAGTCGCCGTTCGGCAACGACAACACGCGCCTGATGGTGGCGCTGTATTTCATCCTCGTCGTCGTCGCCTGGGGGTATACGCAGCTGTTCACCGGTCGTGCCGCCTTCCTGCATCTCGGCGCCTTCACGGCCACGATCATGTCGGCGAACGTGTTCTTCATCATCATGCCCAACCAGCGCATCGTCGTCGCCGACCTCATCGCCGGCCGCACGCCCGACCCGAAATACGGCAAGATCGCCAAGCAGCGCTCGACGCACAACAACTACCTGACGCTGCCCGTGCTGTTCCTGATGCTGTCGAACCACTATCCGCTGGCGTTCGGCACGGAGTTCAACTGGATCATCGCCTCGCTGGTCTTCCTGATGGGCGTCACCATCCGCCACTATTTCAACACGACGCACGCCAATGCCGGCAACCCGACCTGGACCTGGCTGGCCACGGCCCTGCTCTTCGTCATCATCATGTGGCTCTCGACGGTGCCGAAGGTGCTGACGGGCGAAACTGCCGATGCCAAGGTCTCGGCCGCGCAGCAGCCCTTCGTGACGGCCGAGGCCTTTCCGCAGGTGCGCGACACGGTGCTCGGCCGCTGCGCCATGTGCCACGCCAAGGAGCCGGGCTGGGAAGGCATCGTCACGCCGCCAAAGGGCGTGACGCTCGAAACGGATGCCGAGATCGCCAAACATGCCCGCGAAATCTATCTGCAGGCCGGCCGCTCGCATGCCATGCCGCCTGCCAACGTCACCCAGATATCGGATGAAGAACGCAAGCTCTTCGTCGCCTGGTACGAAACCGCAGTGAACGGGGAGAAGACCCAATGACCGAACGCCTGATCCGCGGACGGGTGCTGACTTTCGTCGCCGAGCCCAAAGGCATCGACGACACGGCCGCCTGGCGCTACTTCGAGGACGGTGCCGTTCTCGTGCGTGGCGGCAAGGTGGTGGACACAGGCGACTATGCTGACATCAGCAAACTCGCCGGCGCGGATGTCGAGGTAGCCGATCATCGGCCTCACCTCGTTCTGCCGGGCCTTATCGATACGCATTTGCACTTTCCGCAGACCCAGGCGATCGCCTCCTACGGTGCCCAGCTTCTCGAATGGCTGAACACCTATATCTTCGTTGAGGAGCAAAAATTCGCTGAGGCCGCCCATGCGGCTGCCGTGGCGGACCGTTTCATGGACGAGCTCCTGTCGAACGGCACCACCACCGCCGTGGCCTATTGCTCGGTGCATGCCGAAAGCGTCGACGCCTATTTCACGGCGGCCGAAGCGCGCGGCATGCGCATGATCGGCGGCAAGGTGATGATGGACCGCAACGCGCCGGATGCGCTGCGCGACACGCCGCAGCAGGGCTATGACGAGACCAAGGCGCTGATTGCGAAATGGCATGGCCGCGGCCGGGCGCTCTACGCGATCAGCCCGCGTTTCGCCATCACCTCCACGCCGGAGCAGATGGAAATGAGCCAGACCCTCGTTGCCGAGCACCCGGAATGCTATGTCCAGACGCATCTGTCGGAAAATCGCGACGAGATCGCCTTCGCCACTTCGCTTTATCCGGCCGCGAAGGACTATACGGATATCTATGCCCGCTACGGCCTGCTCAATGAGCGCATGCTGCTCGGTCACTGCATCTATCTGAGCGATCGGGAGATTTCGGCTCTTGCGGAAAGCGGCGCCGTCGGCGTGTTCTGTCCGACATCGAACCTGTTCTTGGGGTCGGGCCTGTTCGACCGCGACCGGTTCGACAGGCTCGGCGCGCGCTGGTCGGTCGCCACCGATGTCGGCGGCGGCACGAGTTTCTCCATGCTGGAGACGATGGACGAGGCCTACAAGGTGCTGCACCTCCAGGGCCAGCGCCTGACGCCGTTCGCCTCGTTCTATCGCATGACGCTCGGCAATGCCCGGGCTCTGGGGCTGGAAAAGCAGATCGGCTCGCTGCATGCCGGGGCGGATGCGGATATCGTCGTGCTGGATTCCAGCGGCAAGTCGGCGATGGAATACCGCATGCGCACGGCGCGGTCGCTCGCCGAGGAACTCTTCATCCTCCAGACGATGGGCGATGACCGCTGCGTGGCGGAGGTCTATGTCGCCGGCAAGCCGATGAAGGCCAAGGGCAAGCGCGCAACGGCGGCAAGCCGCTTTCTCGAAAACGCCTGATCCTTCAAACGTCGAAGATTGTTTGCGCCGCTGTGTCCTTGGGATGCGGCGGCGTTTTGTGTCGGCTCAGCGGACCAGCCGCCCGCCCATCGCTTTCGTCAAACCTTCCGCCGCCGCCCGGATGACCGGGCCGAACGCTTCGATCTTGCTGTCGGGCAGACGTACGGCCGGGCCGGAGACGGAAATGCCGGCGACCGCCTCGCCATATTCGTCAAAGATCGGTGCGGCCACGCAGCGCATGCCGAGCGTGTGTTCCTCATCATCGATCGACCAGCCGCGGGCGCGGATTTTCGCGATATCCGCAAGCAGCGTCGGGATCGTGTCGCGCGTCTTGTCGGTGAAATGCGCCAGCGTGCGGCCGGTCAGCAGCGTTTCGATGCGCGCGTCCGGCCAGGTCGAGAGGATCGCCTTGCCGATGCCCGAGGCATGGATCGGCCCGCGCCGGCCGGGGCGGAAGAAGGCGCGCATCGGCGCATGGCTCTCCACCTGCGAGATGAAGACCACGTCGCCGTCGTCCTCGATGGCGATATTGGCGGTCTCGCCGCAGCCTTCCATCAATTGTTTTAGGAAGGGGCGACTGATCGTGCCGAGCTTGCGGAAGCGCAGATAGGCGGTGCCGATCTCGAAGGCCTTGACGCCGATGGTCCAGGCGCCCGTCTCGCCGTCATGGGTCACCATGCCGTGCTGGGCAAGCGAGGTGAGCAGCCGATGCACCGTGGACGGCGCCATGCCGGACTGATCGGCAAGGTCGGTAAGGGCAGCGCCATCGGCCTGCGCCACGAGATCCAGCAGTTTCAGGCTCCTGTCCAGCACCTGTACGGAGGACGGTGCGGCATCGGCCGCCGGTTTGCGGCCGGGCCGCCCGCGCGTCTTTTCCTGATGCTCCGCCATGTCTTTCTCCCTCGCCGATGCATCATTCCATATCCGGCCTGAGGCGATTGTTCCAGATTCGTTGAAAATGTTTATTTCCATCTGATGAGATTGATTTCCATTTTATGATTGCGCGCCGAACGGAATCCGCTACCTTCGCTTCCAAGAGACGGAGGAAATTCCCATGGCAAAAATGCGTGCTGTCGATGCAGCGGTTCTGGTTCTGGAGAAGGAAGGCATCGATTGCGCCTTCGGCGTTCCGGGCGCTGCGATCAACCCCTTCTATTCGGCGCTGAAGGCGCGCGGCTCGGTCCGCCACGTTCTGGCCCGCCATGTCGAAGGCGCAAGCCACATGGCCGAAGGCTATACCCGTGCCCGCGCCGGCAATATCGGCCTGTGCATCGGCACATCAGGCCCCGCCGGCACCGATATGATCACCGGCCTCTATTCGGCCCAGGCCGACTCGATCCCGATCCTCTGCGTCACCGGCCAAGCACCGCGTGCCCGCCTCGACAAGGAAGATTTCCAGGCGGTCGATATCGCCAAGATTGCCGCGCCGGTCACCAAATGGGCTGTCACCGTCATGGAACCGGGCCTCGTTCCCTATGTCTTCCAGAAGGCGTTCCACACCATGCGGTCGGGCCGTCCCGGCCCTGTCCTGGTCGACCTGCCCATCGACGTCCAGCTCGCCGAGATCGAATTCGACATCGACGCCTACGAGCCGCTCGAGCCCTACAAGCCGGCTGCGACGCGCGCCCAGGCCGAAAAGGCGCTTGCGATGCTCAATGAGGCCGAGCGTCCGCTGATCGTCGCCGGCGGTGGCATCATCAATGCGAACGCTTCCGACCTGCTGGTCGAGCTTGCCGAGATCACCGGCGTCCCCGTCATCCCGACCCTAATGGGCTGGGGCACGATCCCGGATGACCACCCGCTGATGGCCGGCATGTGCGGCCTGCAGACCTCGCACCGCTATGGCAACGCGACGCTGCTCGCTTCGGACTTCGTCTTCGGCATCGGCAACCGCTGGG
The DNA here is from genome assembly GCF_022899935.1 of Shinella curvata. GTDB lineage: Bacteria > Pseudomonadota > Alphaproteobacteria > Rhizobiales > Rhizobiaceae > Shinella > Shinella curvata. The sequence goes on along the minus strand of NZ_JALJCJ010000003.1, from coordinate 669,924 downwards.
CCAACCGCCACACCGGCAACATCCCGACCTACACGGAAGGCCGCAAGTTCGTCCACGTCGATATCGAGCCGACCCAGATCGGCCGTGTCTTCACGCCGGACCTCGGTATTGTTTCGGATGCGGGCGCTGCTTTGCAGGTCTTCGTTGAAGTTGCGACCGAATGGAAGGCTGCCGGCAAGCTGCGCGACTGGTCCAAGTGGGCCGGCGAGTGCCAGGACCGCAAGCGCACCATGCTGCGCAAGACGCATTTCGACCAGATGCCGCTGAAGCCGCAGCGCGTCTATGAAGAGATGAACAAGGCCTTCGACCGCGACACCTGCTACGTCTCGACCATCGGTCTTTCCCAGATCGCCGGAGCACAGTTCCTGCATGTCTACAAGCCGCGCAACTGGATCAACTGCGGCCAGGCCGGCCCGCTCGGCTGGACGCTGCCGGCAGCGCTTGGTGTTCGTGCCGCCGATCCGGACCGCAAGATCGTCGCGCTCTCGGGCGACTACGACTTCCAGTTCATGATCGAGGAACTGGCCGTCGGCGCCCAGCACAAGCTGCCCTATCTGCATGTCGTCGTGAACAACTCGTATCTCGGCCTCATCCGCCAGGCCCAGCGCGGCTTCAACATGGACTTCGAGGTCTCGCTCGCCTTCGACAACATCAATGCGACGGGCGATTCGGAAGCCGGCTACGGCGTCGACCATGTCGCGGTTGCCGAAGGTCTCGGCTGCAAGGCGATCCGGGTGCGCAGCGCCAACGAGTTCCAGGAGGCCTTCAACACGGCTGAGAAGCTGATGAAGGAACACCAGGTCCCCGTCGTCATCGAGTTCATCCTCGAGCGCGTCACCAACATCGCCATGGGCGCCGACATCAACGCTGTCGTCGAGTTCGAGGAACTGGCAGAACGCGGCGAAGATGCGCCCACCGCCACACTGGCCGCACTGCTGGATTGATTTTAGGGAGAAGAAAATGCCGAAATTTGCGGCCAACCTGACCATGCTCTTCAACGAGGCGCCCTTCATGGAGCGCTTCGCCCTCGCCGCCAAGGCGGGTTTCGAAGGGGTCGAATATCTCTTCCCCTACGACTTCGACAAGGACGCGATCCGTGCTGCTCTCGACCTGCATGGCCTGACGCAGGTGCTGCACAACCTGCCGGCCGGCAACTGGTCGAGCGGCGAACGCGGCATCGCGGTCCTACCGGATCGTGTCGACGAGTTCCGCCGCGGCGTGGCCTCGGCCATCGACTATGCGACGGCACTCGGCTGCAAGCAGGTCAATTGCCTCTCGGGCATCGCCCCGGTGGGTGTCTCGCACGAGGTGCTGCGATCGACTTTCGTCGCCAACCTGAAGCTGGCAGCGAATGAGCTCGGCAAACACGGCATCAAGCTCTTGATCGAGCCGATCAACCGCTTCGACATTCCCGGCTTCTATCTCAACACCCCGGATCAGGCCGCCTCGATCATCGCGGAGGTTGGTTCCGACAACCTCTACATCCAGTACGACCTCTACCACCAGCAGCGCACCGAGGGAGAACTGATCGGCACGTTCAAGAAGCACCAGGCGCAGATCGCCCATGTGCAGCTTGCCGACAATCCGGGCCGCAACGAGCCGGGCACTGGCGAGATCGCCTATCCCTTCGTGTTCAAGGCGCTCGATGCGCTCGGCTACGGCGGCTGGATCGGCTGCGAATACAAGCCGCGCGCCACCACCGAGGAAGGCCTCGGCTGGCTGGCTGAAGTCGGTCGCTAAACCAACAAGAATTCAGATTGGGAGTAAACATCATGGCAAATATCGGTTTCATCGGCCTCGGCATCATGGGTACCCCCATGGCGCGTCACCTGCAGAATGCCGGCCACACGGTCATCACCTCGAAGTTCTTCATCCCGCCGCACAAGGATCTGGTCGATAACGGCCTGCAGATCGTCGACAGCCCGAAGGCGCTGGCCGAGACCGTCGACACGATCATCCTCATGCTGCCCGACACCCCGGAAGTGCAGGACGTCCTGTTCGGTGAAAATGGCGTCGCGCTGGGCCTGAAGGCCGGCAAGCTCGTCATTGACATGAGCTCGATCTCGCCGATCGCCACCAAGGAATTCGCCAAGAAGGTCCGCGAGACCGGTGCCGAATATGTCGATGGTCCGGTTTCGGGCGGCGAAGTCGGCGCCAAGAACGCCTCGCTGTCGATCATGGCCGGCGGCTCGCAGGAAAGTTTCGACCGGGCGCTGCCGCTCTTCCAGCTGATGGGCAAGAACATCACGCTCGTCGGCGATTGCGGCGACGGCCAGGTGACCAAGGTCGCCAACCAGATCATCGTCGCCTTGACCATCGAAGCGGTTGCCGAAGCCCTCGTCTTCGCCTCGAAGGCCGGTGCCGATCCAGCGCGCGTCCGGGAAGCGCTGATGGGCGGCTTTGCCTCCTCGCGCATTCTCGAAGTGCATGGCGACCGCATGGTCAAGCGCACCTTCGATCCTGGCTTCCGCATCTCGCTGCACCAGAAGGACCTCAACCTGGCCCTCCAGGGCGCCAAGGCGCTGGGCGTTTCGCTGCCCAACACCGCCTCGACGCAGGAACTCTTCAACCAGTGCGCCGCGCACGGCGATGCCGGCCTCGATCACTCAGGTCTCGTCACGGCGCTGGAGCGCATGGCGAACCACGCCGTCGCTTGACGACGGCCTGACCGGGCGGGGAGGGGAGCCCCGCCCGGTCATCCCTTCTGGAGGAGACATGACCCCTCATCCCGCCTCGCCTTCTCTCATCCGGGAAACGGCGTGGCTTGCGGATGAGGGGTTATGTTTTATAAGACCTGCGCACCGCAGACTTGGAGGAACCCGATGCCCGCTATCGTAGACCCGCGCGCCTTTCTCGAAACCCTGTTTTCCGTCGCGGTCGCCGCTGCCGACCCGGAGAAGGTGCTTGCCGCCAATCTGCCGGAAAAGCCCAAGGGGCGCACGGTGGTGATCGGCGCCGGCAAGGGTGCGGCACAGATGGCCCGCGCCTTCGAGCGCCTGTGGGATGCGCCGCTGACCGGCGTGATCGTCACGCGCTATGGTTATGCCGTCCCGTGCGAACGTATCGAAGTCCTCGAAGCCGCCCACCCGGTGCCCGATGACAGCGGCCTTCTCGCCTCCGGCCGCCTGATGGCTGCCGTGCGAGACCTGACCGAGGACGATCTCGTCGTCGCGCTGGTCTGCGGAGGAGGATCCGCTCTCCTGCCGGCCCCGGCCGGCGACCTGACGCTGGCCGATGAAATAGCCGTCAACAAGGCACTTCTGGCCTCCGGCGCACCGATCAGCGCCATGAACGCCGTGCGCAAGCAGGTCTCGCGCATCAAGGGCGGTCGGCTTGCGGCCCTCGCCCATCCGGCCCGCGTCGTCTCGCTCGTCGTCTCCGATATTCCCGGCGACAATCCGGCGCTCGTCGCCTCCGGCCCGACCATCGCTGACGCCACCACGCGCGCCGATGCGCTGCGTCTCATCGAACGCTACCGCCTCGATCTGCCTGAGGCCGTCATGCGCCATATCCAGGGCGGCAAGGATGAGCCGCCGCTGCCGACGGACGCCTGTTTTGCCCGCAACGAGGTGAAGCTCGTCGCGTCCGCCGCCGTGTCCTTGGAGGCTGCGGCCGACGCCGCCCGCAAGGCCGGCGTCGAAGCCGTCATCCTGTCCGACGCCATCGAGGGCGAGGCCTCCGAAGTCGGCCGCGTGCATGCCGCCATCGCCGCCGAAGTGGTGCGTCGCGACCGGCCGTTCACGAAGCCTGTGGTCATTCTCTCGGGGGGCGAGACCACCGTGACGATCAAGGGGAAGGGCAAGGGCGGCCGCAATGGCGAATTCCTGCTCTCCTTCGCCTGCGCCACCGATGGTCTGGAAGGCCTCTATGCGCTTGCCGCCGATACGGACGGTATCGACGGTTCGGAGGACAATGCCGGCGCCTTCGCCGACGGCACCACCGTCGCCCGCCTCGCCGACAAGGGCAAGGATGCTGCCGAGTACCTCGCGCGCAATGACAGCTGGTCCGTCTTCGACGCTTTGGGCGATCTTTTCGTGCCAGGGCCAACGGGCACGAATGTTAATGACTTCAGGGCGATCCTCATTCAGTAGCCCAAACGAAAACAGCCCCGGTTTCCGGGGCTGTTTTGTTATAGGCGATCGTTATCCTCCGCACTGACGTCATCCTCGGCCTTGAGCCGAGGATCCACGCCCCACCCGCAGCGGGTGGGATGCTCGGGTCGAGCCCGAGCATAACGGAGGAAAGGGCGCGTGCCTTAGGCAGCCGGCTGCTTGGTCTTGCGCAGGTAGGGCAGAACCGTATCGAACGAGCCGAAGCGCGCGATGGCGTCCTCGTTGGAGACGGCGGCGGTGATGATGACGTCGTCGCCCTGCTGCCAGTTGGCCGGGGTCGCGACTTGGTGCTTGCTGGTCAGCTGAATCGAATCGATGGCGCGCAGGATTTCCGCGAAATTGCGGCCCGTCGTCATCGGGTAGGTGAGGATCAGCTTGATCTTCTTGTCGGGGCCGATGACGAAGACCGAGCGGACCGTCGCGTTGTCGGCAGGCGTGCGGCCCTCGGAGCTATCGCCGGCGGCGGCCGGCAGCATGTCGTAGAGCTTGGCGACGGCGAGGTCCTTGTCGCCGATCAGCGGATAATCGACGTCGAAGCCGGTGGCGGTGCGGATGTCGGCCTTCCACTTGGTGTGGCTGTCGACCGGATCGACGGAGATGCCGATGATCTTGACGCCGCGCTTGCGGAATTCGCCCTCGATGCCGGCCATGGCGCCGAGCTCGGTGGTGCAGACCGGGGTGAAGTTCTTCGGGTGCGAGAAGAGCACGGCCCAGCCATTGCCGATCCACTCATGGAAATTGATCGTGCCGGCGGTGGTTTCGGCGGTGAAATCAGGAGCGATGTCGTTGATGCGAAGGCTCATGGGTCGTCCTCTCTGTCGTGCGGGATCGCAGGCAGAGCCCGCGAAAAGTGTATCCGGGCGGTTAGATAGACCGAAAATCTCCGATTGCCTATAGCGGCCGGGTGCAGACGGACGAGGGGCGGCGAGCGCATCTTTGCGCCGTTTTCGCCCCTGGAAAGAAGGCTTTCGGCGAGACCAGCGCCGCACGCCAAACCGTTCCGCCAAGCCGCTTGCGAATGGAAAGGTGATTTTATTTCGCGGAAAGCGTGAAGCAGGCCCTATTCGCCGATTTCGGCACGCCCGCTCGTCAGATCGACGATCAGCCGCAGCGTTTCTTCCGCCCGCTCCGAGGGAATGCGGAAGAACAGGCGCGCGCCGCTATCATGGAAAACCTCGTCATCGATCATCAAGCCGGGCAGCGCCGCAAGCCGCGCCTTGACCAGCGACAGATCGGAAAAGCCGAGCGAGACGGAAAGTGCTGCGCGTTCGACATATTCGGTCTTCGCCGCCGCCCGCAGGCAAAGTGCTGCCGTGCCGCCATAGGCGCGCATCAGTCCGCCGCTGCCGAGAAGAATGCCGCCGAACCAGCGCGTGACGACCACCAGCGTGCGGTCGAGCGTCTGGCCGTCGATCGCCTGCAGGATCGGTTTGCCCGCCGTGCCGCTCGGCTCGCCGTCGTCGCTGAAACGGTAAGCTTGTCCGATGCGCCAGGCCCAGCAATTGTGGTTTGCCGAGAGATCGGAAACCTCCGCCAGCCGCGCCTTCGCCTCCGCCTCGTTCTCGACCGGGCAGGCGATCGCCAGGAACCGGCTCTTGCGGATCTCCTGCTCGAAATGCTCGGTCTGGTCCAGTGTGTACAAGGGGTGGCATCCGTTGGTCTGTATCGCCTCCTAGCCGCGCGGACGTCCTCCAGCAAGTGCAGAATAGAGCACAAATTCTATAGACTATTGACAGTCGCCACGATTCCGCCATGATGTTTGCCGGGACGTTAAGGAAACGGAGTAGCGCATGATGTATCTCGGCGGCGTGACGCTTGGTTATTTCAACCTCTATCCGGTCGGCTTCCAGCCGAAGGACGAACAGGTGCGTGAGGACACTACGGCCGGTGCCGTCAGCGAAGAACGTCTGCCGCTTGAAGGCAGCCGCCTCTCGTCCGCTCGTCGCCCCGTGCAGTGGCCGCTGCATGTCTTCTTCTGAGGGTTGATGGCGCGACCACAGGAAATGACGGGTGATTTCCTGTGGTCAGGGTTTTTCCGGTTTGGCCGGAACGGCACGCATCTGTCGGTTTTTTTGGGGCCATTCATCCTGCATTAAGGTTTTGTAGACAAATTGCGTGAGACGGGCGGGAGACCGCACCGTCGCCGCCACCATCGATCGTTTGCAAGGCCTGCTCATGTTTCCGGACGATCCGGTTTTTCTCCTGTCGATGGTTGTCGCAACGCTCGGTCGCTCCAGCGAGCTTGAGCTGCTTTTCGCTTCGCTCGCCGCCTTCGGCCGGCGCGATTTCGAAGTCATCCTCGTCGATCAGAACAGGGACGACCGTCTCGTGCCCGTCGTCGCGGCCTGGGCCGACCGCCTGCATATCCGGCATCTGAGAACCGATCGCCCCGGCGTCTGCCGCGCCCGCAATCTGGGTGCCGCCGAGGCGCGGGGCACATGGCTCCTCTTCCCGGATGACGATTGCTGGTACCCTGCCGATCTCCTGAAACGCTTCGATGCGGTTTCCGCCGCCGCTCCGGTCGATTTCTATTGCGGCCGCGCCGTCAATGCCCAGGGCGAGACGATCATGGGGCGCTTCTCGTCCATGCCTCAGCCCATCGAGCGGGAAAACGTCTGGACGACGCTGATCGAATGGATGCTGTTCGTCCGCCGCGAGGCTTTTGCGAAAGCCGGCGGCTTCGACGCCCGCATTGGCCCGGGTTCCGGCACGCCATGGGGCGCCTACGAGGTGCAGGATCTGGCCTTGAACCTGCTCTCGGGCGGTGCGAAGGGTCGCTACGACCCCGATCTTACCGGCCATCATCCCGATGACCGGCTGCTTGCCGAAACCCCTGACGGCGCGCGTAAAATGCGTGTCTACGGCGCGGGACTTGGCTACGTCATGCGCAAGCATGGCTATCGTTTTCTCGATTACCTGCCCCATCTCCTGCGCCCGGTCGCCGGCATGGCGGTCTATACGCTGACCGGCCGGCCCGCCCTTGCCCGCCGTTCGCGGGAAATCCTCGCCGGCCGCTGGTCCGGCTGGCGCGCGGCCCCCGGTGGAACGACGATATCTTAAGGGTTTCGCCATAGGGTTCCCCCGTGAAGAACCGTAGGATTGTTACGGTTGATGCGGCGGATGGAACGACCGATGAGCAAGGGCATCATGTCCAATTCGATCATGAACGCGGCGGCGGGCATGCTGCTGCTGGTGACGGGTTTTGCCTGCTCGATCCTTGTCGCGCGCCTGCTCGGACCGGAGGCGAACGGCACCGTCGCCTTCGCGCTCTGGATCGGCGCCACGGGTGCGCTGGTCGCCGAACTCGGCACGGGCGTGCTGCTGCTGCGCCTCCTGCCGCAATTGAAGGCCCGCGGCGTTGACGAAGCGGGCCGGCGCGGCTTCGCGGCCTATCTCGCGCTGCCGGTCATCGCATCGACCCTCATTCTCGTTGCGCTCTATTTCGGCCTGTCGTTCAAGACGGAACTGCTCTACGGCACGGATGTCACGACGGGCATCGTCGTGCTCACCGCCACCCTGCTGCTCATCCAGTCGATCGGCTCGTTTTCCAAGAACTTTCTGATCGGCGAGCAGCGCGTCGGCACCTTCTTCCGCATCACGGCGCTCTCCTCCCTCCTCCAGATGACCTTCGTCATCGCCGGCGCCGTTCTATACGGCATTGAAGGCGCGCTGTTCGGCTATATCACCGGCCAGTGCGTGCAGTTTCTCTTCACGCTCGGCCTGTTCGGCGTGCGCCGCGACAGCGCGGGCTATCGCCGTCGCTACCTGCTCGCCACTTCCGCGGTTATCTTCGTCGAATATGTCGTCAGCGCCATCTTTCTCAACCGGCCGGAACTGTTTTTCCTGCAGCATTTCCGATCGCTCGGCGAGGTCGGCTTCTATGCGGTGGCGCTGTCGCTTGCCAACCTGGCGTTGCAGCTTCCGGTACAGCTGACCGGGAGCCTGCTGCCCTACTATGCCGAGCGGCGCGAGGCCTCCGGCGATATGGCGCATGCGGCGATATTCGATGGCGTGGTGCGTAGCTTCGCCTATATCACCTTCCCGCTGTGCTTCGGCCTTGCCGCGATCGCCCATCCGCTGGTCACGGCCGTCTATGGGGCACCCTTCGCCGAGGCTGGATTGATCGTGGCGATCCTGGCGGCAGGCTCGCCCGCTTATGTTCTCGGCCAGCTCATCACCCAGTATCTCTATTCCATGGACCGGGTGAAGATTCGCCTCGTCGCCAGCGGTATCGGTGCGACGCTGATGGTCATCGGCTGCCTGCTCGTCGTGCCCGCCTGGGGCGGGACAGGAGCGGCGGCGGTGCGCGGCGTGGTCTTCGCCGTCATGGCCGTGCTGCTTCTGACCGGCGTCGGCCGTGGCGCCATGTCCGCGCGTCTGCCGCTCGTTCTGGTCAAGGTGGCGGTTGCCGGTGCCGGCTGCGGCCTTGCTGCCTGGCCTGTCGCGGAGGAGATCGGCGGCTTTGTCGGCGTCGGGGCCGGGATCGTTGCCGGCGCCACCGCCTATGCGGTGCTGCTGCGCCTGCTGCGCGCCGTGCCGCCGGAAGACGGGGCGGTGATTGACGGCATGCTGAAATCGCTGCCAATGAAGCCCGGCCGCATCGCGCGCCGGCTGCTGGCCTTCGTTGTGCCGCTGCCGTCCGCCCAGCCGGCCGGGGAATGAGGGTGGCATGCACCGGGACGATGGCAAGAGCGAAGCAATGTCAGAGAACGCAGCCGTGCCCGCCTGGCATCCGGGCGAGGCGGCATGTCCCGTCGTTTTCGCAGAAACCGTCGGTCTCTATACGCCGCCGGCGGCTGGAAGCCTGCCGTCAGATGCCGCCGTGCTGTTCCTCAGCCCCTGGGGCTTCGAAGAAATGTGCACGCGAAAACTCTGGCGTCTTCTCGCCGAACGGGCCGCGGTACAAGGTCTTGCCAGCCTGCGCTTCGACTATCCCGGCACCGGCGATGCACTCGATCCGGCAGCCGCGCCCGATCTCGAAACCTGGGATCTGGCTGCCGCCGAAGCGGCACGCACCCTTCGCCGCCTCTCCGGCGCCCGCCGGCTGGTGCTGATCGGCCACGGCCTCGGAGCCACGTTCGCCACCCGGCTCGGCATGACGCTCGGCGCAGACGCGGCCGTGTTGATGGCCCCCGTCGTCAGCGGCCGATTCTATCTGCGCGAGCTCTCGGCCTGGTCGAAGATGGTCGACGAGGGACTGGGATTGCGGCCGGAGCAGCGCATTGCCGGCGGCATTGCCATTGCCGGTCTGGTCCTGCCGGAAAAGATCGCGGAAAGCGTACGCGGCCTCAATGTGGAGCGGCTGGAAGCGCTGCCTTTTGCGAAGACCCTGGTGGTCGAGCGGCCAGGGCGGGACAAGGATGCGGCCCTTGCCGCCCATCTTGCCAGCCTCGGTGCAGAGGTGGCCCGCCTCGACTATGCCGGTTATGACGATCTTGTTTCAAACCCCACGCTGGCGCGTCAGCCGCTGGCGGTGATCGACGGCGTCGCGGAGTGGCTTGCGCGGTTCGCGCGTGAGGAAGCAGCCGCCGGCGCGACCGAGCCGTTGCCTTGCCCGGCCCTTCTGCAAGGGGACGGTTTTGTCGAGGAGCCGCTGCGCTTCGCCGAAAACGGCCGCCTTGCCGGTACGCTCTGCACGCCCGCTGGCCCGCGCCGTGGCGCCACCGTCCTCCTCTTCGGTACGGCGTATGACCGGCAGGCCGGCTGGGCAAGGGGCGTGACGGAAACGGCGCGTCATCTTGCCCGAAACGGCATCGCCTCGCTGCGTTTCGACGCGGCGAATGTCGGCGACAGCCCGCCGGCGCCCGCCGCGCCCGAGCAGGTACAGTACAGCGATACGCAGCTTGCCGATGCGCGTGCGGCGCTCGACCTTCTGTCTGCACGCGGTTTCGGGCCGGTCATTGCTGCCGGCCGGTGCAGCGGGGCCTATCTCGCCTTCCGTGCCGCCGTTGCCGACAGCCGCATTGCCGGTGTCGTCCCAGTCAATGTCTATACGTTCCGCTGGGATCCGGACATGTCGGTCGACGAGGCGCTCAGGGCCAATCCGCGCTCGCTCGGCGACTACCGTCAACGCCTCTTCGACCCGGCAACCTTCCGTCGCCTTTTCGCCGGGGATATCAATCTCGGCCGGGCGCTGTCCAATGTAGGCCTGCAGATCCTTCGCCGGCTTGTCGCGCTGGCGCCCGGTCTTTTCGGTCGCTTCACCCGCGCCGGCCGGCTGAGCCTGGCGGCGCATGGCGATTTCCACGATCTTGCGGCCCGCAAGGTTCCCGTCCTGTTGATCTACAGTGAAGGCGACGTCGGGCTGGAGCGTTTAAAACTCGATTTCGGCCGCCGGGGCCTCTCGCACCACGGCAATGTCACGATCGCGACGATCGCCGATGCCGATCACAACCTGTCGCCGCCGCAGGCGCAGGCTGCCTATCGCGCGCTGCTGCTCGATACGGCCCTGAAGGCCGGCTGACCTCAGAAGGAAATGACGGTTTCCGCGCCGATGCCGCGGACGGTGCCCTGCGGCTTTGCCGCGGTGTCTGTACCGACGCGCGGTGAGAGCCGGATAGACTTGATCCTGCCCGGCGCCAGATGAAACCAGCTGTCCCCGGCCAGAAAGCCCTCCGCCTCGATGGCGACGGACTGGACGAAGCGGTCCGTCGACAGATCGAGCACCCAGTTCTCGGCATCTTGCCGCAGCTCTGCCGAAAGCATGGCGGGCGACATTGCCTTCGCCCGGCCGCGCGGAAAATGAAAGGCCTCGGCCACCGTCCGCCCCTCGCCATCCACCAGCCGGCCGACCGTGATGTCATGGGCCGGCGGGCCGAAGCGGAACGCGTAGGTCGTGTCGAAGAAGGCGCCAAAGAGATCGGTCGCCGGCAGCGTCGTGGATGAATGCGGGGCGAGCGCCATCTCGCGCTTGCCGGAAACGACGGTCTGTCGGCCGTGGCGCAGGCAGGCGAGTTCCAGCGTCAGTTGATGTTTGCGGGCGCTGTCGTTGCGCACATGTACATCGAGGCCGTTCGTGCCCTCGTCGGACAGCGTGACCTGCACGGGACGGAAGGCGCGGCGCAGCGCATGCCAGGCGGATTTCGGCAGGCCCGTCGCATCGACGATGCCCCAGCCCGCGCCGGGCAGCAGGTCCTGATATGTCCAGACCAGCGCGCCGTTGCAGGTCGATCGTTCGCGCCGCCATTCGGCAAAGGTCGCTTCCATCACCTCGGCGACGGCCGCGCGGGAGAGATCAAGATAGCGCGAAGGGTCTTCGCGGCGCAGGCGGGCCGGGTCTTCTTCATAGAGCAGGCCGAGATAGTGGTCGCGCACATCCTCGAAATCCCAGGAGGCGCCGCGGTCGCGTGGCACGCGGGCTTTCCAGCGCGGATCGTGCACCGCCGGCACGGGCAGATGCGCATCGAGCGTTTCCTGCTCCGGCACATTGGCGAAGGCGAGGCTTTCGGCGGCAAAGCGCACTTCCGCGCGGCGCGCATCGTCCAGCGCCCGGCAATAGGCGCCGACGCCATAATAGTGCGTAACGCCGGTATTGGGCGAAAAGGGCATGGCGCCGCCACTGGGTGAATTTTCGACATAGGGCACGTCGGGTCGGTGCGCCGCAACGAGCGCCGGCAGGATGTCTAGCGTCAGCGGCCCGGCCCAAGCCGTCTCCGGCAGGCCGAGCATCGCCGCCTGCTGGTCGATCTCGCTGCCGCCGCAGAGTACAGCGAGTGACGGCGAAGCGGCGGTGGCGTCGAGGAACTGCGAAACTTCCGTCTGCACATTCGCGACGAAAGCCGGGTCGTTCGCCGGGTAATCAAAATTGGCGAACTGGAAATCGTGCCAGACGAGGATGCCGAGTTCGTCGCAGAGCGCGAAGAACTCCGGCGTCTCATAGGCCATGGTGCCGCCGATGCGCAGCATGTTCATGTTGGCGTCGGCGGCGAGCCTCAGCAGCGGTTCGTAGCGCTCGCGCGTGCCCGGCAAGTCGACGATATCGGCATTGGTCCAGACCGCGCCGCGGCAGAAGATCTTTGTGCCGTTGACGACAAGCGCGAAGTCGCGGCCGTCGGAACCACGGTCGATCTCGATGCGGCGGAAGCCGGTGCGGCCGAGGTTTTGCCTGACGCCATCCACCACGAGGGAAATGTCGTGCAGGACGGGTCCACCATGGGTGTGCGGCCACCAGGCTTCGACGCCAGGAATGGTGAGGCTGGCGCTGAAGCTGCGGTCGCTGTTCGGGATCGCTTCGACGGCAACGCCGGCGCATTCAACGACCGGCGCTCTCGCACTGTCGAGCGTGAAGCCGATCTCCAGCTGGCCCTTGCCGTTTTCGTGCAGGCGCGCGGAGAGGCGGATATCGCTTGCCATGGCCGGCGTCGGCCGCGTCAGGCGCACCGGTCGCCACGGACCAGTGGCATGGACCTCCGGGCACCAGCCAGGCATGCGGCCGAGCAGCGTGGTGCGCACGAGGCGCAGGCCCTGCGGCGTGATCATCTGCGGGCGCCAGCGGGCACGGGCGGCGCGTTTTTCCAGATGCGGTTTCAGCGCACGAAAGCAGAGAAAGAGCCGATCGTTGCCGGTCAGCGTGACCGGAAGCGCGTGGCGCACGAACATGCTGTCGGAGGCGAGCACAAGCGCGCCGTTCCACCAGATTTCGGTGATCGTCGCGAGGCCTTCGAAATGCAGCATGGCCTCGCCCGGCGCCTCGCCCGCGAGGTCGAGCACGTACCAGGCGTCGAGATGGTCGAGCGGTTCGGGCGCGGTGCGGTCGAAGCGGCCGGCGCGTTCCAGCGCACCGGCGACAGTGCCGGGCACGGGGGCATCGAGGAGATCGGAAAGGCTTTCCAGCGCGGCCGGGTCGGCGGCGGCATTGGCCGCGGTCAGCGCCATGCGCCAGCCGGTGGAAAGCGCCTTTCCGGTCTCGGACATTTCGTCTTCCTCAGTCGATGCGGGTGGCCAGATCAGCCATCAGTGTATCCCACGCTTCGATCGCCGGATCGAGTGCTGTCGCCAGCGGATCGAACTTCCGGCGCGTCACGGCGCGGGCGAGCTGGAACTGCACCGACTTCGCCGTCTCCGAGATTTTGCGCGCGGTGTCTCCGCCATCAAGACCGAGCCAGTCGAGATGGCTGCCGGCCAGCTCGAAATTGGCGCCGAGCTGGCGCAGCGTGTTGAAGGCATATTTGTGGAAGAAGCCGAAGGGACGCTCCGCCACCGCCTCGACCTGCTTCGGAAACACCTTCGCGAAGGCCGCAACCGGGTTTTCCGTCGGGCGCCGGCCGAAATGGAAGGCGAGCAGGCGCTTGGCTCCGCGGCGCAGATGCGCTTCGTCGGGCCGCTGTTCCGGGAACTTGGCGAATTCCGTATAGGGCAGGAAGGGCAGAGCGTCCGGGCCGTTGTTCAGCTGGAGCAGGCCATCGAAATCCTCGCCTTCCAGCCGGAAGAAGCCGGCATTGTGGAAGTAGTCGAGCTGCTTGTTTTCGAGATCCAGCCGGTTGATGGCGACCGTCGTCTTGCCGTGCTCCTGCCGGTAGGCCACACCGCGGGTATCAGGCATGTAGAAGCTATCCATCTCGACGAGGCAGAGGCGGCCGCGGGCGATCTGCGTCGCGACGTGGCTTTCCACTTTATCGAAGATGGCGAGTTCCGTCGTGCGGATGCCGTAGAGCGCTTCGAGGTCTTCCAGCGGCACCTTGAAGAAGGTGAACTGGTCGCCTTCGAAATCCTGGGTCAGCGAAAAGCCGAGCATCGCCTCGGGATGGGTGCCGAACGCGTTCAGCACCTCGATCCAGAGATCGACGTAGCAGTTCGTCTCCGGCCACATGCGCTCCGCGTCGTGCAGGGCATGCGGCCGGTAGGTCTCGGGATTGGCCCCGGCGAAGACGGCAGCCATGTCAGTCCTGGTATCCGAGCGTCTTGCGGACATCGGCCGGCCAGAGCGCGATATCCATGCCGTGACGGGCAAACAGCGCGAGCGCGATGCGCTCCAGGCCGAAGCCGACGCAGGCGGTGTGCGCGACGTCGCCGTTTTCGAGGTTCAGGCCCCACTTCGCGCCGAAGGCGTCCTGATGGTAGTTGAAGCTCATGCAGGCCGTCGGCTTGGCAGCCGAGGTGACGGGGATCAGCAGTTCGAACTTCAGGTTCTGGTCGCGCTGGTTGTTGGCCATCATGCGGCCGGCGCGGCCGAAGAACGGGTCGTTGGCCACGTCCATCGTCACGTCGAGGCCGACCTTGGCCATCATCTCGAGACCGCGATCCATCCAGGTCTGGCGGAACTCGGTGACGTGCTCCTGCGTGCCCATGCAGACATATTCGCGCATGCGGAACAGCTGCTGGCGGGCCGGGTCGTTCGACGGCTCATGGCGGAAGCAGTAGGACTGCAGGTCGTAGAGGCCGCCCTTGGCCGGCAGGCGGCCGCGCTTGGCGATGGTCGGATAGAGCGGATAGCAGGCGGCCGGCGTCAGCACGATGTCGGTCGCCTTCTGGTCCTTGGTCCAGTCGCCGTTCACTTCCATGCACTGCAGCAGGTTCATGTGGTCGGCATCGCCGCCGCAGAAGCTGTGCACGGTGCCGGCGAGCTGCGGGAAGCTCTTCATGTAGCCTGATGTTTCGAAATGCGCGCGGTTCATGCCCGGCGGAAAGCGCATGGCCTCCGCGCCATCGGCACCGCCGAAGGCATCGATCAGCCGTTCGAAGCGGGCGATCACATCCTCGAAGGCGCCCGAGCGGCCATAGAGGCCCTCGACGCCGGTATCGATGAGCAGACCGGAATCGAAGAGCCGGTCGAGAAGCGAAGTCTGCATATCCATGGTGTCACCCGATCAGGCTGGTGTCCTGCTTGTGAACAAGCAGGAGGTTGGACGTGTTGCCGAGGATGCGGTCGTTGGAAATCATCAACTGGGCGGAATGCGCATCTCGCAGGTGCCGGCCGATGCTGAACGGCGTGCCGTTCTTGTAGCCCATGATGCCGACGATCAGCATCGCCTGGTTGATGATGGCAAGGATCGTCTCGGAAGAGGCGATCTTCACGTTGTTCATCGCGACCGCGAAGCCCATGGAGGAGAGCCGGTCCGGATCCGCCTTTGCCGCTTCGTATTCGCGAAGGCCGGCGATGGTGTTGGACTTCACGAGCTGCAGCAGGTTGGAGGCTTCCGCCAGGCGCAGCGCGCCGGGCGGTGTCTGGCCGGGGCTCTTGCGGGCAGCGGCGCGGACGAAGGCCTGGGCGCGGGCAACCGCGTTGACGGCGATGCCGTACCAGACGGCGCTCCAAAGGAGGTGCGAGGTGGCGAGCATCGACTGTGCCGCGATCTCGGCGAAGGGCTTGGGAAGGATCTGTTCCTTCGGCGCCTCGCCCTTGAACAGCCAGCCGTCCGAGCAGGTGCCGCGCATGCCGAGCGTATCCCACACATGGGTCTGCTCCAGTGTGTACTGGTCTTTGGTGAAGACCGTCATGACCTGGTCGGTCGAGGCGGCATCCGCATGCGCCCGCGAGGTGATGAGGATCGCATCGGCATGGGCGCCGTAGGAGATGACGGTGGCGTCCTTGGTCAGGCGGCAGGTGTCGCCTTCGATTTCGATGGCGCAGATGCTGTTGCGCAGATTGCCGCCGATGCCGCCCTCGGTCGTCGCCGAGGCGAGCAGCAGCTGTTCGTCGGAGACCCGGCGCATGAAGGCGGAATGCCAGGCATCACCCGCGCCGTGCGAGACGAGGCTCGACAGCTTGATGTGGTGCATGGCGAAGACCATGGCCGCCGCCGAGCAGCTCTGGCCGAGCAGTGAACAGACTTCCGCGATCTGCGAAAGCGACGCGTCCTCGCCACCGAGAGCGGCGGGGATCTGGATGGACAACAGCCGCTCGGCGATCATCGCGTCGACGGCTTCCCGCGGGAAGCGGCCCTTGACGTCCACATCGTCGGCATGCACTGCGGCCACGGCGGAAACGCGCTCGGCGCGTTCCGCAAGGCTCGAACCGACGGTGAGGGTCATTCGGCGGCCTCCGCATTGCCGACGAGGCTCGAGACCGCCCGCGTGATCGCGTCCACGCTCTGGAAGGACTTGCGGTTGAGCAGGTTGTCGGGGAATTCGACATCGAAGGCTTCCTCGATGCCGAGCATCACCTGCACGGAGGCGAAGGAGGACAGGCCTGCCGCATAGAGATCGGCATCGTCGGCGAGCGTCTCGACCGGAACCGGGAGGCCGCCATGTTTGCCCAGGATATCGCGGATCTTCTGCTTCATGTTCGTCTCCATCGGTTTCTCGGCCGGCCGGGGCTGGCTGTGCTTATTCTTCGAGAAAGATATAACCGACGGTTGATAAGATCGGCTGAAGGGACATGGATAAGATTCTGTGAAGCCGGAAAAGCAGGTGAATCGTACTGAACCGGTCGTCACCGAGGCTTCATGAAGAAATACTAAATGACCCTGCTTTTTCAGCGTGTTGCGCGCAATCCCGGCTGTATTGCAATGGCACGGTTCGATGCCATTTGCATTGCGTTAGCCATACTCTGAAAGCGTATGGGATTGGCGGCTCCGGGGCTTGAAAAATCAGCTCAGGGAAGGGCCGGGCAGGCGCCGAGCTTCGCGGGCAGGCCGCCACCGGCGACGAGGGCGGCGAGCTGCGGCCGGTCGCCATCGGCGGTCGGCTGGATGTTCAGCGCCTCCGTCGCCGGCCACCAGTCGCCGCCGGCCCAATAGGTCCAGCCGGTCCAGACGGTCTGCTCCTTGTTGACCAGCGCCGTCATGCGGGCCAGTCCGTCGAGGCAGGCCTTGTCGGCGGAGCCGCCGAACTCGCCGAGGAAGCCGCGTTTGCCGTTGCGCTTCAGCCAGTCGGTGAAACCCTGCAGGGCCTTCACCGCATCGTCGGCCCGCGCGCAGGTTTCCGCCTTGCCGGAAAAATCGTCGTCGAGATACTGGTGTACTTCGTAGGCATGGTTGTCGGCGGGGTCCTCGATGCCGAGCATGACGGTTCCGTTGGCGCCGCCGTCGCGCTCTTGTTCCCAGCTGTGCGCGCCGGTCCAGATGGTGCCGGGCACCAGCACGAGGTTCTTTGCGCCCGTCTCGCGGATGGCGGCGATGGCGGCATTGGCGGAGGCGAGCCACTGCGTTGCCGTCACGTCATACGGCTCGTTCATCAGGCCGAACTGCACGCCGGCATCGTCCTTGTAGTCCTCGGCCAGGCGCTTCCAGAAATCGGCGAAGGCGCTGTCGGGCACCTTGGTCGAGCCGATCTGATTGTCGCCGTAATAGGCATAATTGTGCGGATCGAGGATGACGGTCTGGCCTGCGGCGCGCAGCGCCTTCACGGTCTCGGAAAGCCGCTTGCGCTCCGCCTTGTCGAAGTCGCGCTTGAGGCGCGGTTGCAGCCGCTCCCATTTGAAGGGCAAGCGCACGGCGTTGAACCCCTTGCCGGCGAAATAGGCGATCGTCTCGGCGGAGGGATAGGCATAATCCTTGCCATGGGTGCCGCGACCCTTGCCGAACTCGGCGCCGGCCAGATTGACGCCGCGCAGGCAGGCAGCACCCGCCTGAGCGGGGATCGCAAACGAGACCATGGCTGCCACCACCAGTTTCGAGAGTGCCGATGCGCGGCCCGAGGATACCATGCCTGTCTCCGTTCCGGGCTTGGTGCCGCCGGACCTGCGTGAAAACAAAGGGGCCGAACGCGTCAGGCGCCGGGACGTTCCGCGAGACGCCCGTGCGGCACGCCGTATTTGGTCCCGCCAAGGGTGGCACGATACACGTCTGCGTAGCGATCCGCCACGCGATCCCAGGAATAGGCTGCCGCAGCGTCCATTGCCGCGCGGCGATAGCCGGCGGGATCGAGCGCCAGCATGGCGTGAGCGCCTGCAATGCCGTCGGCGGCCGTGCGCGCATCGGAAAAATCACAGAGCCGGATTTCCGGGTGGCTGGCGGCAAGGTCCGTATAGGCGACGTTCGGATGCAGCACCGGCACGAGGCCGGCGCTCATCGCCTCGATGGCGACGAGGCCGAAGCCCTCATATTCGGACGCCGACGCGAAGAGCGAGGTGTCGCCGATCAATCCGCGCACGGCTTCGTTGGAGAGGCCGATATGCACGGTGACATTGGCGTCGAGGCCACGGGCGCGCACCATGCCGGCCAGGTCGTCGGCGGAATGGTCGCCGGGCACGCCGGCAATGTCGAGATGCCAGGTCGGGTCGGCGGCGGCGAGGGGCACCATGGCGTCCATCAGCCGGTCGAGGCGCTTGTTGACGGAGAAGCGGCCGACGGTGATCAGCCGGCGGCAGGCGTCGCGAGCGCCTGCATCGCCGAATTTCTGCGTATCCGCACCGTTGTCGATGCGCACGACGCGGCTGCCGGCGACTTTCTGAAAGGTGCGGGTATCCTGCGCGCTGCAGCCGATGATGCGGCGATAGGCGAGCGCCGAAAGCCGCGTCGTCGTGTTGAACCAGACGGTCTTGAGGCCGGAGAATTTCGCGGTGTGGAAGAAGCCGCCATGGGTTGTGGCGATCAGCGGCTTGCGATGCGCCAGCCAACCCCAAGCGAGTGCGTCATAGAAGAAATCGATGGCGTGCACATGCACGATCGCAGCGTCCGAGAGGTGGCGGAAGACCTGCGGGGCGATCGGATAGCGCGTGCTGCCGGAATAGGGGATGCGCACGACTTCGACGCCATCGATGATCTCGCGCGCCGGCAAGGTCTTGTCGGGGGCGGAAAACAGCCGGTCGAGTGTCACGACCCGCACGCGAAAACCGCGCGACAGAAGCTGGCGCGACAGCTGTGCCACGACATCCTCCAGCCCGCCGCGGTTCGGGATGTACTGGCGCACGACCTGCACGGCCAACGGCGCTGATGCATTCGAGGCGGCAAGGGTGGCAGGGCTCATCGCGGTCATCCATAGCAGGGATCGAGCGCCGCAGCCGCTCGAGCGACGACGCTGCCGGGCGACACCATCGCGCCCAATCGCGTCGATCAAGGCGCCTGCGATGTTAAGGCCGCGTTAAGGCGCGCGGCCTTCCGCAAACAGGATTAAGAGATTGCAACCGCCGCGCGCCCTGACAAGCATGCGTAGTGGCACGCCTCAGTGCGCCTCGTCCCAGTTGGTCGCGGCGCGCGCATCCACCTTCAGCGGCACTTTCATCGAAAGCGCCGGCATGGAGGCGTTTTCCATGACATCGACGATGACCGGGATGGCCTTGTCGACTTCGCCGTCCTCGACCTCGAAGATCAGTTCGTCGTGCACCTGGAGCAGCATACGGGCGGACAGACCGGCCGCGGCCAGCGCCGGCTCCATCTTCACCATGGCGCGGCGGATGATATCGGCGGCGGAACCCTGGATCGGCGCGTTGATCGAGGCGCGTTCGTTGAAGGCGCGCACCGAGGGGTTGGACGACTTGATCTCGGGATAGTGCGCGCGGCGGCCGAAGATGGTTTCGACATAGCCGTTCTCGCGGGCGAAGGCCTTTGTCGAATCCATATAGTCCTTGATGCCGGGGAAGCGTTCGAAATATTTCTTGATGTAGTCGCTCGCTTCCGACCGCTCGATCGACAGCTGATTGGCGAGGCCGAAGGCTGAGATGCCGTAGATGATGCCGAAATTGATCGCCTTGGCGCGGCGGCGCACTTCCGACGGCATGCCCTCGACGGGAACGCCGAACATTTCCGATGCGGTCATGGCATGTATGTCGACGCCATCGGCAAAGGCCTGTTTCAACTGCGGGATTTCAGCGACATGGGCGAGCACGCGCAGCTCGATCTGGCTGTAGTCGGCCGAAACCAGCTTGTTGCCCGGCGTCGAAATGAAGGCCGTGCGGATTTTTCGGCCTTCGGCGGTGCGGACCGGAATGTTCTGCAGGTTCGGATCGGACGAGGACAGGCGGCCTGTTGTCGTCGAGGCCAGCGCGTAGGAGGTGTGCACGCGCTTGGTGTCGGGATGCACGAAGCCGGGGAGGGCGTCGGTATAGGTGGATTTCAGCTTGGTGAGCTGGCGCCAGTCGACGATCTTGCGCGGCAGCGGGATGCCCTGGGCGGCGAGGTCTTCCAGCACCTGCGCGGAGGTCGACCACTGGCCGGTCTTCGTCTTGGAGGCGCCCGGCAGGCCCATCTTGCCGAACAGGATATCGCCGAGCTGTTTCGGCGAGCCGATGTTGAAGCGCTCGCCGGCCAGCTCGTAGATTTCTTCCTCGTAGCCTGCGGCCCCCTGCGCCAGCTCGCCCGACAGGCGGGACAGGACCTGCCGGTCGATGGTGATGCCGCGCTCTTCCATGCGCGCGAGCACCGGCACCAACGGGCGTTCCAGCCGCTCGTAGACGGCGGTCATGCGGTTTGCCGCAAGGCGTGGCTTCAGCACATGCCAGAGGCGCAGCGTCACGTCGGCGTCCTCGGCCGCGTAGGCCGTGGCGCGGGAAATGTCGACCATGTCGAAGGTCTGCGCGCCCTTGCCGGAACCGGCGACGTCCTTGTAGGCGATCGGCTTGTGGCCGAGCCAACGCTCCGAGAGCGTGTCCATGCCATGTGTCGTCACGCCGGCATCGAGCGCATAGGACATCAGCATCGTATCGTCGAAGCTCTGCACGGTGATGCCGTGGCGGCGCATGACGAGGTAATCGTATTTGAGGTTCTGCGCGACCTTGAGGACCGAGGGGTCCTCAAGCAGCGACTTCAGTCGCTCCAGCGCCGCGCGGATCGGGATCTGCCCTTCGGCAAGCCCGCCGCCGAGCAGATCGCCGACGCCGGTCTTGTGGTTGAGCGGCACGTAGCAGGCGCGGATCTTCACACCCGTCGGGTCCTTGGCATTGTCGGCAATGGCGAGCGAGAAGCCGCAGAGCTCGGCCTGCATGGCATCGAGCGAGGTGGTCTCGGTGTCGAACGCGACGAGGCCGGTGTCGCGCGCCGCGGCGATCCAGCGGTCGAGGGTGGCGAGATCGCGCACCGTCTCATAGGTGGAATGGTCGATAGGGGCGGCAGAAAAACGCTCGGCCCGCGATCCGGCGAGCGAAGCGGGTGTTGCGCCACCGGCGCCGGCGGTGGGCAGCAGCGTCTTGGCCGCCTCGGCCGCCGTCTCGTTGCCGTCGAGCACGAGGGCAGGGCCGGCGACATCGCCCTTGTCGAGATCCGGGCCGCGCGCCTCTGCACCCCATTCGACCGGCACATCGGCCGCATCGATGGCGCCGGCATCACAGGCACAGTCTTCCGCGACGCGGCGCGTTAGCGTGGTGAATTCCATCGCCTTCAGGAAGGCGATGAGTTTCGGGCCGTCCTGCGGGTGCAGCGTCAGTTCGTCCAGCGTCGTGTCGAGCGGCGTATCGGTCTTCAGCGTGACAAGCTGGCGCGAGATCAGCACGAGGTCGCGGTTGGCAATGATGTTCTCGCGGCGTTTGACCTGCTTGATCTCCTCGGCGCGAGCGAGCAGCGTGTCGAGATCGCCGTATTCCTCGAGCAGCTGTGCAGCGGTCTTCGGGCCGATGCCGGGCACGCCCGGCACATTGTCGGTGGAATCGCCAGTCAGCGATTGCAGGTCGATCATCTTCTCCGGCGGCACGCCCCATTTCTCGATCACTTCGGGAATGGAGATCTGTTTGTCCTTCATGCTGTCATACATCGAGACCTTGTCGGTCACGAGCTGCATGAGGTCCTTGTCGGAGGAGACGATTGTGACGTCGGCGCCGTCGGCCTCGGCAAGCCGGGCATAGGTGGCGATCAGGTCGTCGGCCTCGAACCCTTCCTTCTCGATGCAGGGCAGGTTGAAGGCGCGCGTCGCATGGCGGATCAGGCCAAACTGCGGGATCAGGTCTTCCGGCGGTGCCGTGCGGTTCGCCTTGTACTGGTCGTAGAGCGCATTGCGGAAGGTCTTCGAGGAATAATCGAAGATGACCGCGAAATGCGTCGGCGTGACACCCACATCGGTGTTGCGCGCATCCTTCAGCAGCTTCCACAGCATGTTGCAGAAACCCGAGACGGCATTGACCGGCAAACCGTCGGATTTGCGGTTGAGCGGCGGGATGGCGTGGAAGGCGCGGAAGATGAAACCGGAGCCGTCGACGAGGAAGAGATGATCACCTTTTTTCATGGGGAATGGATAGCGCGGGCTTCCTTCCGCGTCCATCTCTCATTGCGGTTCGAGGGCCTTTCAGAAGGCCTGAAACCCTCACACGAACGTTACCAATTTGTAATTCTCGAAAGCCTCCGAATCCCTTGAAAAGCCACATTCGGACCCACAAATATTCCTCATCGGCACCTGATCAAGCCGCTGTCTGGCATCCCGGCCTGTCCCCCGCCGCGCCAGACAAGGACAAAGGCCTCATCCCCCTCTCCGGGCCTTTGTCCATCATTCGCAGAAGCCGCCGCGACAAGCCTCCTGTCGTCGGCGGCTTCTTGCATTTCGGGCCCGCGCGGAAAATGTCGCGCAGCCTGCGTCAAGCCATTTGCAATGCCTGCGATCCATCATTGTCTTCCAACGGGAACCGGCATAGCTTTCGGCATGGACTTTGACCGGAAGGAGTCGGCTGCTTACCTCGCCAATCTCCTGGCGAAGGGGGCGTCCCGCGCGCTGCAGGCGCGGGCGGACGGGAGCGGCTTTGCCCCCGGCCAGTTCCCGGTGCTCCTGGAGCTGTGGAGCGGCGACGGCCTCACCCAGCGCGAACTTCTGGATCGGCTCGACATTGAACAGGCGACTATGGCCAACACGCTGTCACGCATGGAGCGCGACGGGCTGATCTCGCGGAAGAAGCACCCCAAGGACAAGCGGGCGTCGCTCGTCTATCTCACCACGCGCGGCAAGGCATTGCGCGAGACGGCGATGGCGGCGGCCTCCGAGACGGAAGACGCGCTGTTCCAGGGGTTTCGCCGCTTCGAGCGGGAGCTTCTGCTGGAATATATGCGCATGGTGCTGGCCAATCTCGGCCGCGACCCGCGGCTCTGACGTCGCAGAACCGTCATACGATTTGCCCTCTCCGACGCGATCGGTCTAATGTCGCGCCCGAACGTCATTTGATTTGCGCATGGTGTGCCCGCAAAGCGCTCGAAACGCCTTGCGCGCCATGCACTGGGGAATCCGACCATGACCAATATCCTGCCCGTCCTCGATCGCGCCAGCGCCGATATTCCGGCCAGCCTCGAACGCCTGTTCGAATTGGTGCGCATCAAGTCCATCTCCACCGATCCGGCCTTCAAGGCGGACTGCCGCCGGGGGGCCGAATGGCTGGTCGCGGAGCTGCGTTCGCTCGGCTTCGACGCCACGGTGCGCGATACGCCCGGCCATCCGATGGTCGTCGCCCATCATGACGGCGCCAAGCCCGATGCACCGCATGTGCTGTTCTACGGCCATTATGACGTCCAGCCGGTCGATCCCCTGAACCTGTGGGACCATGATCCCTTCGAGCCGGCCGTGCGCGATGCCGGCGAGGGCCGCCGCGTCATCACCGGCCGTGGCACGTCCGACGACAAGGGGCAGCTGCTGACCTTCGTGGAGGCCTGCCGCGCCTACAAGGAAACCGTAGGTGCGCTGCCCTGCCGCGTCACCATCCTGTTCGAAGGCGAGGAGGAATCCGGCTCACCCTCGCTGAAGCCTTTCCTGGAAGCCAATGCCGCCGAGCTGACCGCCGACTTCGCGCTGGTCTGCGATACCAGCATGTGGGATGCTGATACGCCGGCCATTTCCGCGGGCTTGCGCGGCCTTGTCGGCGAGGAGGTCGTCATCAAGGCGGCCGACCGGGATCTGCATTCCGGCTATTTCGGCGGTGCTGCGGCAAATCCGGTCCATATCCTCTCGACCATTCTCGCCGGCCTGCACGACGAGACCGGCCGCGTGACGCTCGATGGTTTCTATGACGGCGTCGAGGAAACGCCGACACAGATCAAAGCCGCCTGGGAAACGCTGGGCAAGACGGCGGAAGGCTTCCTCGGCGAGATCGGCCTCTCGATCCCCTCGGGTGAAAAGGGGCGTTCGGTACTCGAACTCACCTGGGCACGGCCGACGGCGGAAGTTAACGGCATCACCGGTGGCTATACCGGCGAGGGTTTCAAGACGGTCATCGCTGCCGAAGCCTCGGCAAAGGTCTCCTTCCGCCTCGTCGGCAAACAGGATCCCGCAAAGATCCGCGACGCCTTCCGCGCCTATGTGCGCTCGAAAATCCCGGCGGACTGCTCGGTGGCGTTCCATGCTCACGGCGGTTCGCCGGCGATCCAGCTGCCCTATGATTCGGCGCTGCTGTCCAAGGCGAAATCGGCTCTGTCCGACGAATGGCCGAAGCCCGCCGTCGTCATCGGCATGGGCGGATCCATCCCGATCGTTGGCGATTTTCAGAAGATGCTGGGTATGGAATCCCTGCTCGTCGGCTTCGCGTTGTCGGATGACCGCATCCATTCGCCGAACGAGAAGTACGAATTGCGCTCCTTCGAGAAGGGCATCCGCTCCTGGGTGCGTATTCTCTCCGCGCTCGCGGCGCACTGACTAAGATGTGATGACGATTTGGGCTGGCATTAACCCGATGACACGGAAATGCTGGTCCACTGACCGAACAAAGGGCCGCGTCGCCTTGAGGGCGAATGACAGGTCCGGACGGTGGGGTAACGGAATGGCTTTTTACGGGGCATATGCGGGAAGACCCTGCTGCCCCGGCGGTGGGACGCCGGGCACGCGGGGGAAGGCGGGATGAAGCGACTGAAAAAATTCTTCTGGCCGCTGGTCAGCACGCTCGCGATCATCCTATCGGTCTATATTCTCTACAAGGACCTGAGGGGCCTTTCGCTCGACGACTTCATGGCGAGCATCCATGCCATTCCCGTTTCGGGCTGGGTGCTGGCTTCCTGCGCGACGCTCCTCGCCTATGCGGCTCTTGCGGCCTACGACCATCTGGCGCTGGAACATCTCGGCCATCGCATCTCGCTGTGGTTCATCACCATCACCTCGTTTACGACCTATGCGCTCTCGCACAATATCGGCGCCTCGGTCTTCTCGGGCGCGCTGGTGCGCTATCGGGCCTATACATCGAAAGGGTTGACAGCCTCGGAGGTCGGCGTGCTCGTCGCCTTCTGCTCCTTCACCTTCGCGCTCGGCACGGTGATGCTGTTCGGCCTCGTTCTGGTGCTGGAACCGGAGATCGTCGGGCGCTTTTCCCATGTCCTGCCGATCGAGGCGGCCTTCTCGACCGGCATCTTCATTCTGGCGCTCGTCGTGCTTTATGTGATCGGCAGCCTCGTCGGCTTCCGGCCGATCAACACGCGCTGGCTCAAGCTTGAATACCCAAAACCCTCGCTGGTCTTCCGCCAGCTCTTCATCGCGCCCATCGAGCTGATCGGCGCGGCGGCGATCATCTATTTCGTGTTGCCGGCGGAGGGCAATCCCGGCTTCTTCGTCGTGCTCGGCATCTTCCTCGCCTCTTTCTCCGTGGCGCTGCTCTCGCATGCGCCCGGTGGCATCGGCGTTCTGGAACTGGTCTTCATCGCCGGCCTGCCGGACATGGATCCGGCGACGGTGCTTGCGGCGCTCGCCGTCTTCCGGCTGTTCTACCTGATCATCCCTTTCATCATGGCACTGGTGGTTATCCTGATCTACGAACGACAGCGTTTCCTCGCCCGCCGCAGCAACGGCGAAGACTGACGGTACGGATAGTTTTGGTTCATCCCGGGTTCAGCCGAATTCTTTCATGCTATGAACCGTCTAGATCACTGTTCAACAGTGACAACCAAGGGAGATCGACATGAAGACAACGATCAAGAGCGGCTTTGCCGCTGCCATGGCCGTCGCCATGTTCGCCACGACATTCGTATCGGCGCCAGCCGTCGCCATGCCGCTTGCCAAGGTCGGTGCCGCGCAGACGAGCGATGTCGAGCAGGTGCAGTACCGCGAGCGTCGTGGCTGGCACGGTGGCCATCGCGGCTACAGGCATCATCGCCATGGCTATCGTCGCCATTCGGATGGCTGGTGGTATCCTATGGCAGCTTTCGGTGCCGGCGCGATCATCGGCGGGGCGATTGCCAACAGCTATGACGAGCCGCGCTATGCGGGCATCAATCCGCGCCACGTCGAATGGTGCTATGCGCGCTATCGCTCGTACCGGGACTACGACAACACGTTCCAGCCGAACTATGGCGGCCGCCGCCAGTGCTATTCGCCTTACTACTAAGGTTTTTACCGGGCGGCTCGAAAGGCCGCCCGGTCTCCTTCCGGGGGCGGGCTGAGGCGGCTACTGGAAGAGCCGTAGCACGCCCTCGGCATTGGTGTTGGCGATCTGAAGCGTTTGCAGGCCCAGCTGCTGCTGGGTTTCCAACGCCTTGAGTCGGGTCGATTCCTCGTTCATGTCGGCATCGACGAGCCTGCCGATGCCCTGGCCGATGGCGTCGCTCAGATTTTCCAGAAAGGCCGATGACAGGGAGATGCGGCTCTCCAGCGCCCCGAACATCGAGGCGACCTTGATCATGCGCTCCGTCATCAGGTCGACGACCACGGTCATTTCCTCGAGCTCCTGTCGCGTCGTTTCCGGCGTCAGCGTGATTTCCGGATGGCCGCCGTGGTTGGCGCCGCTGATCAGCACCCAGTCCTGGCTGTAGCCCTGCATGGTGGCAAAGCCGGAATTGGTGATGATGCCGTCGCAGCCGCCATCCGAGACGAGGTAGAAGACCTGGTCCGTGTCGAAGACGGCGGTCATGTCGAACTTGATATTGGTGATCGCCACGCCGCCGGCCTCGTTGCGCACGAAGGAGGCGGGCAGCGATTTCACGCCGTTCTGCATCGGGTCGGTCGGATCGGTCATATGCAGCCAGTTCTGGCCGGCAAAGGAGGCCGAATCGGCAATCGACCGCAGCTGGTCCTTCAGTTGGTCGAGTTCGGTGTTGATCTTCACCTTGTCGACGCCGTCTTCATGGGCGGCCACGAGTTTCGCCTTGACCTGGTGCATGACCTCGATGGCCGAGGACATGCCGGCATAGGCGGTGTTGACGATGCTTTCGCTGATGCCGAGTGCGTCGGAAACCGCATCCAGCGCCATGCTATCGGAGCGCATGGTGGTGGCAACGGCCCAATAGGCGACATTGTCCTCGGCGGTCTGCACGCGAAGGCCGCTGGAAACACGGCCTTGCGCGTCCATCATGCTGGAATTGAGCGCGCGAAGGGTCTGCAGCGCGGAAACCGCGCCCGCATTCGTAAGGATGCTGGTCATATCAAATCATTCAAAAAGGGGATTGTGCCCGTCATGGGCCGGGAAGGTCATGCCGAGTAAGCGGGATTATGGTTAACGAAATCTGAATCACCCAATTTTTACCAAACTTCTCAATGGATTAGCGATGTCTTGAATGTGTTTTTCTGAAATGCCCGGGCTTTCATGGCGGACGAAGGAACGGTGGAAAGCGCGAAAGCCGGGATGGGGCGTTTGCTATTCCTTAACCACCCCTTAAATCGCCTCATTTAAGGTTCAGGGACCGCAACGTTTTCAAGGGTATATCCGACCGTTCATGGCAGCCAATCGCAAATCCCAACGCATCGAGCCCTCGTTCCAGGCATCGGGGGGCCGAGACGACGACGATTTTCATGTCGGCGCCGGCGATCGTGTGGCAGGAGGCGGCGGGCGCAAGGGACGCGGCAAGGCAGCGAAGGCCGAGCGGCCGCAGCGCGGCTCCGGCCGCCGCCGGAGCAGGTCGTCGGGTGGGGGCGGCGGCCTCTTCGGCCTGGTGCGTCGGCTCATCTATTGGTGCGTCGTGCTCGGCATCTGGGGCGCCATCGGCGTGGGCGGGCTGGTGCTCTACTACGGCGCGCGCATGCCGAGCGCCACGAGCTGGTCGATCCCCGACCGACCGCCCAACATCAAGATCCTTGCCGTCAGCGGCGATGCGATCGCCAATCGCGGCCTGACGGGCGGCGAGGCGCTGTCGCTGGAAAACATGTCGCCCTATATTCCGCAGGCCGTTATCGCCATCGAGGACCGCCGCTTCTATTCGCATTTCGGCGTCGACCCGCTCGGCCTTGCCCGCGCGATGCTCACCAACATCACGACCGGCCGGATGGTGCAGGGCGGTTCCACGCTGACGCAGCAGCTGGCGAAGAACATGTTCCTCTCGCCGGACCGCACGCTGGAGCGCAAGGTGCAGGAGGTGCTGCTCGCGTTCTGGCTGGAGCACAAATACTCCAAGGACCAGATCCTTGCGATGTACCTGAACCGCGTGTTCTTCGGCTCGAATTCCTACGGCGTCGAGGCTGCCTCGCGGCGCTATTTCAACAAGTCGGCGCGCGATGTGAACCTTGGCGAGGCCGCCCTTCTCGCCGGTCTTCTGAAAGCGCCGTCGCGCCTTTCTCCGGCGCGCGATCCGGAAGCCGCCGAAGCCCGCGCGCAGGTGGTGCTCGGCGCCATGCGCGAGGAAGGTTTCGTCACCGAAAACGAGATCACGACGGCGATGTCGCAGACGCCGGCACGGGCAAAAAGCTACTGGTCCGGTGCGCAGCACTATGCCGCCGACATGGTCATGGCCCAGCTTCCCGGCATGATCGGCGACATCAAGGAAGATCTCGTCATCGACACGACGATCGACCTCGACCTCGAAAAGAAAGCCGACGAGGCGATCACCGCGGTCATGGACAAGGAAGGCGCCAAGCTGAACGCCTCGCAGGCCGCCCTCGTCTCCATCGACGGCACGGGCGCCATCCGCGCGCTGGTTGGCGGGCGTGACTATGCCGAAAGCCAGTTCGACCGTGCCTCCAAGGCCAAGCGCCAGCCGGGCTCGGCCTTCAAGCCCTTCGTCTATGCGGCAGCGCTGGAAGCCGGCCGCTCTCCGCTTTCCATCCGCAACGACGCGCCGGTGCGGATCGGCAAGTGGACGCCGGAAAACTACGATCAGAAATACCGAGGCGAGGTGACGCTCGCCTCCGCTCTTGCCAATTCGCTGAACACCATCGCCGCCCAGCTCGTCATGGAGGTCGGCCCCGACGAGGTGATCAAGCTTGCCCGCCGGCTTGGCATCGAATCGGAGCTGCAGTCGAACGCCTCCATCGCGCTCGGCACGTCGGAAGTGACCCTGGTGGAGCTGACGGCCGCCTATGCGCCCTTCATGAACGGCGGCTACAAGGCGACGCCGCACATCATCCGCCGCATCTCGACGGCCGATGGCAAGGTCCTCTACGAAAACACTTACGACAACCCGCCCCGCGTGCTGGGTGAAAACATCGTCGCCCAGATGAACGGCATGATGATGCGCGTCATCACCGAGGGCACCGGCAAGAACGCCCGCGTTCCCGGCTGGTCCGTCGCCGGCAAGTCGGGCACGACCCAGTCGTTCCGCGACGCGCTCTTCGTCGGCTACACCAGCAACCTGACGACCGGCGTCTGGTTCGGTAACGATGACGGCAAGTCGATGAAGAAGGTCACGGGCGGCGGGCTTCCCGCCAAGGCCTTCAGCCAGTTCATGACCGCCGCCCACACCGGCCTTGCGCCTTCGCCGCTCTTCGGCACGGCAAACGGTGGCCTGCCGGCAGCCGGCGAAACCGTGCCCGAGCCGGAAGGCGATCAGCTCTTCGACATCATCTCGCGCACGCTCGGCACGGACGAACAGCCCGCCGGCAATGGCGCCGCCGTCGCAAGCGAACAGACAGGCTCCGTCCCCTTCGAAGACGGCCTGACGCCCCCCGCCGATGTCGGCGGTGAGCGCCAGCCGGGCACGCGGCGCACGACCTTGCTGGATGTGCTACTGGGTGGCTGAGGACGTCGGCGCGGTGTCATCGTTCGTCACGGGCGGCGGGCAACCGTGCTCGAGCCGCCTCTATCCCCAAGCGATAACCACGTTCGACGGCTCGATCGGATGATCCACCCAGACGCGGATGCGTGTTTTTGTGGATGGCACGTGCGCCACCGCATACTGAGGCTCGTTCGCGTCGAACAGAATCAGCTCTTGGTTGGGCGTGTTCAGAATCGTGTCGGAATCCGGCTTCCTCGCCTCCGCAATCTCGCTATACGGGCCGAGTGTCACATGGGTATCTCCGTCGCTCCAGTAGTAGGCTGGAATGTTGACGCAGTCTTCCGAAACAAAGATCCCCTGCCTGTTCATATGAACTGGAATATCGACATTCCGACGACCCGCAACGTAAAAGCTTACATATTCTGGAGCGATCGACATGTGTTGCACGGACATAACGTCAATACCTCCCCTTCGATAAAAGTCCGCCCTGCGAAATTTTGCACCACCAACAGTGTGGATAAATCCTGCTTGGTTTGCCAATTGATCTCGGCACTTGATGGTCGCCAATGAAGTGGTCGCGAGGTGTTCCCGGCGTTTTTATACCACACCAATGGCATCCATAGGTGCGGCCGATGCGGTCAACTTCCGCTTGCTCCGTCCTGTTAAGCCGCCTGTTGGTTGCCGGTGCAGCGACCCACTCTTTTGCATAAGGCCCGACCCCGGTGCGTGTTAGTCGCCGCTGGAGCGCGCGAAGCGTCGCCTCCCGTGCTATCGCCTCATTGGCGCGTATCAACCCATCGACTGTCTCACAGGCTTGCGGCGTTGGCTTCCAGTTCGGTTCACGCCTGTGAACGGCGCGTAGCGCCTCCTGCATCCGGCTCGTACTGACCGCCAGCCTTGCCTCCTGTGCGGGTGTTATGGCCTGCCCTCGCCCGAGGATGCGGGCCTGTCCCCACCACGTGGTCCACGACGACTGACGAGGATTGGTTGGTTTTCGGCACCGTCGCCAACCCATTGTCCACCGTCGGGATTGCCGGCGGGGACGCGCGGTTGATCAACGCGAAAGCCGGCTTTTAACCGGAGGGATAGAGCGAGCGCACGGATTTCGACGGCGATCGCTGCATACCGGTAGCTCAACCGTAAAATGCCAGGGTCTGTCGGGCCCTTCGAAATCATTGCCGCACAGTCCGCCTTTGACTAGCGGATAATTGTGCGCGTGGTTGTGGTGACGGGGACAATTGGCGTTAGAAAATTGGGTGAGCCCAGTGTAAGCTTTTGAATATGCGAATGTGTTTTACCGCTTTTCGCATCCTGGCATTCTCGTTCAGGCCGGAGTCTCGCCATTTTTTGGTAGGTTCGACTTCCGCAAATCAGCCGCTCTGCGCCTGAGCAGGTGTCGGGGCTGTACGAATATCCGCGCGACGACACCAACGGATCGTGCCCTTTGGCTTGACGCCCGTCGGGAACCTCACCACATTGCGTCCCGCAGACGGCTCACCCCTCTCATAGTGCTGATTTTGCGCGCTTTGCGGCGCGGCAATGTCTTGCAGTCGTCTGGAGGCGTCCTTATATACCCCGCAAAGCTTCGGATCCGTTCGATGCTTTCGCTACGACCATACCATTAGGGGCTGCCAAAAGAATGCCTGAATGGGTTCCGGCAGTTCGCTTGAAGGAGAGAATGACATGGCTAAAGTAATCGGTATCGACCTCGGGACGACCAATTCCTGCGTATCCGTCATGGACGGCAAGGACGCGAAGGTCATTGAAAATGCCGAAGGCGCGCGTACGACCCCTTCGATCGTCGCCTTCAACGATGATGGCGAGCGCCTGACCGGCCAGCCGGCGAAGCGCCAGGCCGTCACCAACCCGGAAAACACCCTGTTCGCCGTGAAGCGCCTCATCGGCCGCCGCTACGACGACAAGCTCGTCGAGAAGGACAAGGGTCTCGTTCCCTACAAAATCGTCAAGGGCGACAACGGCGACGCCTGGGTCCAGGCCCAGGGCACCGGCTATTCGCCTTCGCAGATCTCCGCGATGATCCTTCAGAAGATGAAGGAAACTGCCGAATCCTACCTCGGTGAAAAGGTCACGCAGGCCGTCATCACCGTTCCGGCCTACTTCAACGACGCGCAGCGTCAGGCAACCAAGGATGCCGGCAAGATCGCCGGTCTCGAAGTTCTGCGCATCATCAACGAGCCGACGGCTGCGGCCCTCGCCTACGGCCTGGACAAGAAGGACGGCAAGACCATCGCCGTCTACGACCTTGGCGGCGGCACGTTCGATATCTCGGTTCTGGAAATCGGCGATGGCGTCTTCGAAGTGAAGTCGACCAACGGCGACACCTTCCTCGGCGGTGAAGACTTCGACATGCGTCTCGTTGAGTACCTGGCGGCCGAGTTCAAGAAGGACCAGGGCATCGACCTGAAGAACGACAAGCTCGCTCTGCAGCGCCTCAAGGAAGCTGCCGAAAAGGCCAAGATCGAACTCTCGTCCTCGCAGCAGACCGAAATCAACCTGCCGTTCATCACGGCGGATGCGTCCGGCCCGAAGCACCTGACGATGAAGCTGACCCGCGCCAAGTTCGAGGCTCTGGTCGACGACCTCGTGAGCCGCACCGTCGCGCCTTGCAAGGCAGCCCTCAAGGATGCCGGCGTCACGGCGGCCGAGATCGACGAAGTCGTTCTCGTCGGCGGCATGAGCCGCATGCCGAAGGTGCAGGAAGTCGTCAAGCAGCTGTTCGGCAAGGAGCCGCACAAGGGCGTCAACCCGGATGAAGTCGTCGCCATGGGTGCGGCCATCCAGGCCGGCGTTCTGCAGGGCGACGTCAAGGACGTTCTGCTCCTCGACGTGACCCCGCTGTCGCTCGGCATCGAAACGCTGGGTGGCGTCTTCACCCGTCTGATCGAGCGCAACACGACGATCCCGACGAAGAAGTCGCAGACCTTCTCGACCGCTGAGGACAACCAGTCGGCCGTGACCATCCGCGTCTCGCAGGGCGAGCGTGAAATGGCTGCGGACAACAAGCTGCTCGGCCAGTTCGATCTCGTCGGCATTCCGCCGGCCCCGCGCGGCATGCCGCAGATCGAAGTCACCTTCGACATCGACGCCAACGGCATCGTGCAGGTCTCGGCCAAGGACAAGGGCACCGGCAAGGAGCACCAGATCCGCATCCAGGCTTCCGGTGGCCTCTCCGACGCCGACATCGAGAAGATGGTCAAGGACGCCGAGGCCAATGCCGAGAACGACAAGAAGCGCCGTGAGGGCGTCGAGGCGAAGAACCAGG
The DNA here is from genome assembly GCF_022899935.1 of Shinella curvata. Classification (GTDB taxonomy): domain Bacteria; phylum Pseudomonadota; class Alphaproteobacteria; order Rhizobiales; family Rhizobiaceae; genus Shinella; species Shinella curvata. The sequence continues at coordinate 636,907 of NZ_JALJCJ010000003.1, read as the reverse complement.
CCGAAAGCCTGATCCACTCCTCGGAAAAGTCGCTCAAGGAATATGGCGACAAGGTCACAGAAGACGACCGCAAGGCCATCGAAACCGCGATCGCCGACCTCAAGACCGCTGTCGAGGCTTCCGAGCCGGATGCCGAAGACATCAAGGCCAAGACCAACACGCTCATGGAAGTCTCCATGAAGCTCGGTCAGGCGATCTACGAGGCCCAGCAGGCTGAAGAGGCTGCGTCCTCGGGCGATGCCGGCGACAACGTCGTCGATGCCGACTACGAGGAAGTCAAGGACGACAAGAAGTCGGCCTAAGCCTCCAGACAGACCGGCCGCGTTTTTCGCGGCCGGTGCACTTGGATAGCGAAAAGGCGGAAGTCAGCGCGAAGGGAACAAGGCCGAGATGATCACGCCCGTTTTCAGCGGTGACGATGTCCTGGCCCTGTCTTTTGCACCGGCTCCCGCCTTTTTTCATGCGCGCTTTTCAGGCGCGCAGGCTGAAGGCAAGTTTGCTCATCCATAACAAGAAGACCGTTCCCGCGAAACGGATGTGAACCCGAATGGCAAAAGCTGATTTTTACGAGACGCTGGGTGTCTCCAAGACCGCCGACGAGAAGGAGCTGAAGAGCGCCTTCCGCAAGATGGCGATGAAGTATCATCCGGACAAGAATCCGGGCGATGCCTCTGCCGAGCAGAAGTTCAAGGAAGTCAACGAAGCCTACGAGACGCTGAAGGACGCGCAGAAGCGCGCGGCCTACGACCGCTACGGTCACGCCGCCTTCGAGCAGGGCGGCATGGGCGGCGGTGGCGGCGGCTTCCAGGGCGGCGGCTTCTCCGACATCTTCGAAGACATCTTCGGCGAGATGATGGGCGGCGGGCGCCAGCGGCGCTCCTCCGGCGGGCGTGAGCGCGGCGGCGACCTGCGCTACAACATGGAAATCTCGCTGGAAGAAGCCTATGCCGGCAAGACCGCGCAGATCCGCGTGCCGACATCGATCACCTGCGACGTCTGCACGGGAACCGGCGCCAAGCCCGGCACCAGCCCGAAGACCTGCGCGACCTGCCAGGGCTCCGGCCGTGTGCGTGCCGCGCAGGGCTTCTTCTCGATCGAGCGCACCTGCCCGACCTGTCATGGCCGCGGCCAGACGATTACCGATCCCTGCACCAAGTGCCACGGCAACGGCCGCGTCACGGAAGAGCGTTCGCTGTCGGTCAACATTCCCGCCGGTATCGAAGATGGCACGCGCATCCGCCTGTCGGGCGAGGGCGAGGCCGGCGTTCGCGGCGGTCCGGCGGGCGATCTTTATATCTTCCTGTCGGTCAAGCCGCATGAATTCTACCAGCGAGACGGGGCGGATCTCTATTGCGCCGTGCCGATCTCGATGACGACGGCGGCGCTTGGCGGCACCTTCGACGTCGCGACGCTCGACGGCACAAAGTCGCGCGTCTCGGTGCCGGAGGGTACGCAGGCGGGCAAACAGTTCCGCCTGAAGGGCAAGGGCATGCCGGTGCTGCGCTCCAGCCAGGTCGGCGATCTCTATATCCAGATCCAGATCGAGACACCGCAGAAGCTGACCAAGCGCCAGCGCGAGCTGCTCAAGGAATTCGAGGAGATTTCCTCGAAGGACAACAATCCGGAATCCGCGGGCTTCTTCGCGCGGATGAAGGAATTCTTCGAAGGCTGATAACCTGAAGAGAACAAGGAAAAGCCGGGGTTCAAAAGACCCCGGCTTTTTTCATGCGGCGCGCAGGATGAAATTCGAAAACCGCTTCTGCACGAAGGGGGAGACGAAGAAGACGATCGAAAACACCATGACGGGTGCGATGACCGCCGTGCGCTGCCAGATCGTCCAGTTCTCGGTGAGTGGCAGCACGATGTAGAGGATCGCGGTGATCAACGGGTAGACGGGCAGCAGCATGGCGAGCGCTAGGTGCAGTTTGGAGAGCTTGCGGGGAGCGGATTGGATGGTCATGGGAGAGAGCCTTTATGGAACGGAACGTTTCGTTTATATAGAAACGAAACGTTCCGTTCAAGTAGCTTTTGTGCTAAAAGAGCAAAAAAGGAAAAACCAATGTCCGACGTCGTCGAAACCACACCCGCCCGCCGCTCGATAGGCGCCACGCGCAATCCCGACAGTGAGGCCGCAATTCTTGCGGCGGCGGAGGCCGTGCTCCTGGAAAGCGGACTGAACGGCTTCTCCATCGAAGCGGTGGCTAAGCGTGCGCGCGCCGGCAAGCCGACGATCTATCGCTGGTGGCCCTCGCAGGCTGCCCTGCTGCTTGATGTCTATCACAGCCGCAAGCGGGTGAACTTCATCTATCCCGATACGGGCACGATCCGCGGAGACCTGCGTGCCTATCTCTCCGGCCTGTTGACCACCTGGCGCGAGGGCACTAGCGGCGAGGTGTTTCGCTGCGTGGTGGCGAAGGCGCAGGCCGAGCCCGCGGCCTTGGCCGCCCTTTCGGCCTATATGAGCGACCGCCGCTGCCAGAGCGGAAAAATCATCGAGAAGGCGCAGGCGCGCGGCGAAGTCCGCGCCGACGTCAAGCCGGAGCTGATCACGGAACTGCTATCGAGCTTCGCCTGGGGGCGGCTCCTGACCGAGCGACTGGATGTTCCCGAGGACGAGATCGACGCGATCGTCGATACGGTATTGTCGGGCATCGCGCTGAAGCCGGTCGCCTGACGTTTCAGCCGGCTGTGCGGACGAGCCGCAGTTTGCCGTCTTTGTCCAGCTCGGGAGCAAAGCCCTCGTAGCTGTTCAGCAGCGGGTGGCTGGTTTCGATCGGGTGGTGATGCGTCGCCGTCATGACGGCCACATGCGCACCCGCTCCCTCGCCTGCCAGAATGCCGGCCGGGACGTCTTCGAAAACCAGGCAATCGGCCGGATCGAAGCCGAGGCGCTTGGCGCCGAGGATATAGCCATCCGGTGCCGGCTTGCCCTTCGTCACGTCATCTGCCGTCACGATGACCGTCGGCAGCGGAATGCCGGTCGCAGCAAGGCGGCGGTGGGCGAGCGCCACCGGCGCGGAGGTCACGATGCCCCAACGGCCCATCGGAAGCGCCGAGAGGAATTCGATGGCGCCGGGAATGGGAACGATGCCCTCGACATCCTCCATCTCCGCCCGCTCGACCTCTTTCGCCTCGGCAAGCGGATCGACGCCGGGCAGGCCGAGCCGCGTGATCGTGTCGATACCGCGCACGCCATGCATGGTCGGCAGGAAGGTCGCGACGTCGAGCCCGTGTTTGCGCGCCCAGTTGCTCCAGACGCGTTCGGTCGCCGGAATGGAGTTGATGATCGTGCCATCCATGTCGAACAGGAAGGCGGAAAAGCTGCGGTCGAAAACGGGACGTGCTGAGGAGGACAAGATGAAAACCTGCTGGCCGGGAGGGGAGGCGCATAGCGCGGCGGGAATTCTGGATTACCCGCTCCCGTCCGGGCAGGCAACCGGCTTCACGCCTTCGTGTCCCGCAGGGCGCCCGCGATGTTGATGCAGCGCGCGTGCGACCCCATCTTTCTGTTGCTCCCGGCAGAATGCGCCGACAAACGATTCCCCTCCGCGGAAAAATACTCTAGCTCTCGAACCATGCCGCACAAGGTTTCCCTCTCCCGCCTCAAGCTCACGGATTTCCGCAATTATGCGGGCCTGTCGCTGTCGCTCGATGGCCGGCATGTCGTGCTGACCGGGCAGAACGGCGCGGGCAAGACGAACCTCATGGAGGCCGTCTCCTTCCTGTCGCCCGGCCGGGGCCTTCGCCGCGCCGCCTATGCGGATGTGCCGCGCGCCGGCAGCGGTGGCGGTTTTTCCGTTTTTGCGACGCTCGACGGCATGATGGGCGAGGTCGATATCGGCACCGGCACCGAGGGCGGCGAAGAGGGGCAGGCGCGAAAACTGCGCCTCAACGGCACGGCGGCGAAGACGGTCGATGAGCTGCTCGATCACCTGCGCGTCGTCTGGCTCACGCCCTCCATGGACGGCCTCTTCACTGGCCCTTCGGCCGATCGCAGGCGTTTCCTCGACCGGCTGGTGCTGTCGCTCGATCCCGAACACGGCCGCCGTGCGGCGGATTTCGAAAAGGCGATGCGCGGCCGCAACCGGCTGCTGTCCGACCACCGGCCCGACCCGGCCTGGCTGACGGCATTGGAAAAGCAGATGGCCGAGCTCGGCATCGCCATGGCGCATGCCCGCCACGAGCTCGTTAGCCTGCTCTCCGGCCTGGTGGAGGCCGCCCGCGACGACGGGCCGTTCCCCTCCGCCACGCTGCGGCTCTCCGGCTTCCTCGATGACGCATGGCAGCGCCCGGCCTATGAGATCGAGGAAATCTATCTCGACATGCTGCAAAGCGGGCGCTACCGCGACGCGAGCGCCGGCCGAACGCTGGACGGCCCGCACCGCGCCGACCTGCTGATCCGTCACCGCGAGAAGGACATGGAGGCCGAGCGCTGCTCGACGGGCGAGCAGAAGGCGCTGCTGATCGGCCTGATCCTCGCCCATGCCGGGCTTGTTGCCGGCATGACCGGCCATGCGCCGGTGCTGCTGCTCGACGAGATCGCCGCCCATCTCGACGAAGGCCGTCGCGCCGCGCTGTTCGACCGGGTCGACGCGCTCGGCGGCCAGTCCTTCATGACCGGCACGGACCGGTCGATGTTCGATGCGCTCGGTGACCGGGCGCAATTCCTCACCGTCTCGAACGGAGGCATTCTGGCATGACCGATCCGCTCAGCCCGCAAGAAATCGACCGCTACCGCCGCCATATCGTGCTTGCCGAGATCGGCGGCGCCGGCCAGCAGAAGCTGAAGGCGGCGAATGTGCTTGTTGTCGGCGCGGGCGGTCTCGGCGCGCCGGTCATCCAGTATCTCGCCGCCGCCGGCATCGGCCATATCGGTGTGCTCGACGACGACACGGTCTCGCTCTCCAATCTCCAGCGCCAGGTGATCCACGATACGGCGGGCCTGGGCACGCCGAAGATCGAAAGCGCCGAGGCCGCCGTCGCCCGCCTCAATCCGCATGTGCGGTTTTCCGGCATCGCCGAACGGCTGACCCCGGAGAATGCGGCCCGCTTGTTAGCCGGCTACGATCTTCTTGTCGACGGGTCCGACAATTTCGACACGCGCTATGCCTCCGCCGATGCCGCGGAGGTCGCACGTATCCCGCTCGTAACCGGCGCCGTCGGCCGCTTCGATGGCTCACTGACGGTGTTGAAACCCTATGAGACGGCCGCCGATGGCCGGCTCAATCCGGGCTACCGTGATCTCTTCCCGTCCGCTCCGCCGCCGGGTGTCGTACCCGCCTGCGCGGAGGCCGGCATCGTCGGCGCGCTGACCGGCGTCGTCGGCACTCTGATGGCGATGGAGGTCATCAAGCTCGTGACCGGCGCCGGCGAGCCGCTGATCGGCCGGATCCTGCTCTATGACGGGCTGGCCGCCCGCTTCGAGACCCTGAAATATGCAAGGCGCCGGGCCGTCGGGGCATGACGGCGATCATCCGGATCGATGCAGATTTTCAGCGGTGGGACGACCTGCTCGCGCTTATCCTCGAAGCCTTCGCCTATATGGACGGGATCATCGACCCGCCGTCTTCCGCACACTTGCTGACGCCAGCTTCGCTCGCCGCGCGAGCACAGACGGAAATCGCCTATATGGCCCTGGACGGCCAAACGCTGCTCGGCTGCATCTTCTGCCGGCCCGAACCCGAATCGCTCTATATCGGCAAACTCGCGGTCGCCCCGTTCCTTCAGGGCCGGGGCGTCGGACGACTGTTGCTGGAAGCGGCGGAACATCTGGCGCGCGACCTCCGCTTGCCGGTACTGCGGCTGGAAACACGTATTGAGCTCACCGGCAATCACGCGACCTTCGCACGCTGGGGTTTCGTCCGGACGGCCGAAAACGCCCATCCGGGCTTCACCCGCATCACCTCGATCGAGATGCGCAAGCCTCTCGACTAGATCCGGCTCGGCAGCACGCGGTCCGGGGGGCGGTGGCCGTCGAAGAAGGTTCTGATGTTGATGACGACCTTCTCGCCCATGTCGACGCGGCCTTCGATCGTCGCCGAGCTCATATGCGGCAGGAGCACGACCTTGCCTTCGGCGGCCAATTTCAGGAGCTTGGGGCTGACCGAGGGCTCGTTTTCGAAGACGTCGAGGCCGGCGCCGGCGATCTTGCCTTCGCGCAGGCACTTGATCAGCGCCGTCTCGTCGATGATGCCGCCGCGCGCCGTGTTGACGATATAGCTTGTCGGCTGCATCAGCTCGAGCCTGCGGGCGGAGAGCAGGTGGAAGGTGGCGGGTGTCGAAGGGCAGTTGACCGAGACGATATCGACGCGCGCCAGCATCTGGTCGAGGCTGTCCCAATAGGTTGCCTCCAGCGCGTCTTCCGTGTCCGGGCGCACGCGGTGCCGGTTGTGATAGTGGATGGAGAGGCCGAAGGCCTTGGCGCGCTTGGCGACGGCCGTGCCGATACGGCCCATGCCGATGATGCCGAGGCGCTTGCCGGAGATGCGGCGGCCGAGCATCCAGGTCGGCGACCAGCCGGCCCACTCGCCCTTGCGGTCGGTCAGGATGCGCGCGCCCTCGGCCAGGCGTCGCGGGGCGGCGAGGATCAGCGCCATCGTCATGTCGGCGGTGTCTTCGGTCAGGACATTCGGCGTGTTGGTCACGGTGATGCCGCGCCTGGCGGCCGCCTCCACATCGACATTGTCGACGCCGTTGGAAAAACACGCGATCAGCTTCAGCTGCGGCCCGGCCTGCTCGATCAGCGCCGAATCGATCCGGTCGCCGAGCGTCGGCACCAGAACGTCGGCGCTCTTCACCGCGGCAACGAGCTCCGGCTGGCTGCGCGGCGTGTCGTCGATGTTGAGCTCTGCGTCGAACAGTTCGCGCATCCGGGTCTCCACCACCTCAGGCAGGCGGCGGGTGATATAGACCTTCGGTTTTTTCTTCTGCGTCATGGGATGTTCCGGCGTCCTGTTGACGGGTCCTTAACCAAGTTGGGCAAGGATTGCTTCATCAGGGGCATTTTCTACCAGACCCGGTCGCGAAGACAATCCGCCCATCGTGCGGTCCCCGCGATTTGCCACCGCTGACCGGCATGGCAGCCCGATGCCCCCTCAAAAATGTGTGCGGATCGTCCATGCGTAACCTTGTCGTGCGTCTCAGCCTTGTCGCCCTTGCGGGCATCCTCCTCTCCGTCGCCGGCCTTCAGTCGGCCCATGCACAGGCGGCAAAGGGTCCGAGCGGCCTGCCGCTGCCGCGCTTCGTCAGCCTGAAAGCAAAGAGTGTCAACCTGCGCGTCGGTCCGAGCGTCGATTATGCCGTGGCCTGGCGGTACCTGAAATCGGGCGTGCCGGTCGAAATCATCCAGGAATACGATAACTGGCGCCGCATCCGCGATGCCGACGGCACGGAAGGCTGGGTGAACCAGGCATTGTTGTCAGGCGAGCGCACCGCCGTCACCGCGCCGTGGATGCGCGGTAAGGGCGAAAACATCTTCGTCAACATGCGCCGTGAGGGCATGTCGAATGCCACGTTGGTGGCCAAGATCCAGCCCGGCGTCGTCGTCAAGGTCGGTGAATGCAACGGCGACTGGTGCCGCGCCGAAGTGGACGGCACGGCCGGCTGGGTCTCGCAGAACGAGATCTGGGGTGCCTATCCCGGCGAAGCCTTCAAATAAGGCCCAGTTTCTTCGCCTCCGCGGCCAGCGATTGCAACGGGCGGGGGCCGACCTGCTGAATGACGAGGCCGGCGGCCAGGCTGCCGAGGCGGCCGCAGTCGGCAAGCGACCGTCCGACGGTATAGCCATAGAGGAAGCCGGCGGCATAGAGATCGCCGGCACCCGTCGTGTCGACGACCGCGGGAATGCTGATCGCCTCCACCTTGGTGCGCTCACCCTTCGACAGGATGACCGAGCCCTCCTCGCTCATCGTGACCGCCGCAAGCCGGCAATCCTGAGAAATCTTCGTCAGGGCTTCTTCAAAGTCTTCCGTCTCGTAGAGCGCCAGCGCTTCGGCCTTGTTGGCGAAGACGATGTCGATGGTGCCGGAGCGCATCAGGTCCAGAAACTCGCCACGGTAGCGGTGCACGCAGAAACTGTCCGACAGCGTCATCGACATTTCGCGGCCATGGGCGTGCGCGATGCGGGCGCATTCGCGGATCGCATCCTTGGCGCGCGGCGGATCCCAGAGATAGCCTTCGAAATAGGTGACCTTGGCTTCGGCAACGACCTGCTCTTCGACATCCTCGGGGCCAAGCTCGACGCAGGCGCCGAGATAGGTGTTCATCGAGCGCTCGCCATCCGGTGTCACGAAGATCATCGAGCGGGCGGTCGGCGGCGGGCCGGCCAGCGGCTTCGTCTCGAAATGCACGCCCTGGGCGCGGATGTCGTGGATGAAGATGTCGCCGAGCTGGTCGTTTGCCACCTTGCCGAAATAGGCGGCCTTGCCGCCAAAGCTCGCAACGCCCGAGGCGGTGTTGCCGGCGCTGCCGCCGGAGGCTTCGAGCGCAGGCCCCATGCGCGAATAGAGGAGTTCCGCGCGTTCGGCATCGATGAGGTTCATCGCCCCCTTGATGATGCCGTTGTCCGTGATGAAGTTTTCGTCGCAGCGCGCGATGATGTCGACGATGGCATTGCCGACCGTCAGCACGTCGAATTTGGTCATGCGGAAGTCCCGTCTCGATAAGCCTGCCGCGCAAAAGTGTTTAGCGGTTTTGCGGCAACGGCATGCGTCAAAAAAGTAAGAGCCGGGATTTGGTCATAATGGTTTTTGCGGAGTTTAAAAGAAAAAAGCCGCCGCGCCGTTTCCGGCGGGCGGCTTGATGTCCGCGAAAGCGGATCAATCCTTGGCGCGTTCCACGTAGGAACCGTCTTCCGTCGCGATAACGACGCGCGTGCCGGCCGAAATGTGCGGCGGAACCAGCGTGCGGATGCCGTTCGACAGGATCGCAGGCTTGTAGGAGGATGAGGCCGTCTGGCCCTTCACAACCGGTTCCGTCTCGGCGATTTCCAGCGTGACGTGACGCGGCAGGTCGATGGCGATGGCGACGCCTTCATGCACCGAAAGGATGACCGTCATGCCTTCCTGGAGATAGGCCTTGAGGTCGCCGATGTCGTCGTGGGACATGGTGAGCTGATCGTAGCTCTCCGGGTTCATGAAGTGGAAGCCTTCACCGTCCTCATAGAGGAAGTTGTGCTCGCGGTCTTCGACGAAGGCGCGCTCGACCTGCTCGGTCGTGCGGTAGCGCTCGGAGACCTTCACGCCGTCGGAGATGCGGCGCATGTCGATCTGCGTGACCGGCGTGCCCTTGCCGGGGTGGAAGTTCTGCGCCGTCAGCACGACATAGAGCTTGCCTTCGACCTCGAGGACATTGCCCTTGCGGACGGAAGAGGCGATGATCTTTACCATAAGTCTTCCTTGTAAGTGGATGGTTCGCGTCGTAGAGGACCGCTTAAGGACGCTTCCCGGACGCTGAAAATCTGTATTCGGGGCCGCAACTACCCTATATCACGGCAAAAGACCAGTCTTCCCGCCGGCAAGGCCCAAGAAACCTGTCACATGAGCGTAACAAGCCAAAAACCCTCGCCCTGGTGGACGCCTGACGTCCATGCCGACCGCCGGCCGTTCCTTTTGGCCCGCAACCGCATCCAGGCGGCGCTGCGTGGCTGGTTTGCCGCACGTGATTTCGTCGAGGTCGATACGGCGACGCTGCAGGTTTCCCCCGGCAACGAGGCGCATCTGCATGCCTTCCAGACCGCCGCCATCGGTCATTCGGGCGCGGAGACGCCGCTCTATCTGCACACCTCGCCGGAATTCGCCTGCAAGAAGCTTTTGGCCGCTGGCGAACGGCGCATCGCCTGTTTCGCCCATGTCTATCGCAACCGCGAGCGCGGGCCGCTGCACCATCCGGAATTCACCATGCTGGAATGGTATCGCGCCGGCGAGACCTATGACGTGCTGATGGAAGACTGCGGCGCCATGCTGGCGCTCGCCGCCGACATCACCGGCGCCTCGATGCTCACCTATCGTGGCGCCACCTGCGATCCAACGCTTGCGGCCGAGCGGCTGACAGTGGCGGCCGCCTTCCAGCGCCATGCCGGGATCGACCTGTTGGCGACGATCGATCCCGATGGCGTGACGGACCGCGAAAAGCTTGCCACGGCCATGCGGACGGCCGGCTTGCGGGTGGCCGAAGACGACACCTGGGCCGACCTGTTCAGCCGCGTGCTGGTGGAGAAGGTCGAGCCCGAACTCGGCTTCGGCCGTGCCACCCTTCTCTGCGAATATCCGACGGCCGAAGCCGCCCTGGCCCGCCCCGCGCCGCACGACCGCCGCGTTGCCGAGCGTTTCGAGCTCTATGCCTGCGGCGTGGAACTGGCGAACGCCTTCGGCGAGCTGACCGACGCCGCCGAGCAGCGCCGCCGCTTCGAGCTGGAAATGGCCGAAAAAGCCCGCGTCTATGGCGAGACCTATCCGCTCGACGAGGATTTTCTGGCGGCCCTTGCGGTGATGCCCGAGGCAAGCGGCATCGCGCTCGGCTTCGACCGGTTGGTCATGCTGGCGACGGGCGCGTCGCGCATCGACCAGGTGATTTGGGCGCCGGTCGCGGAGACCGCGCCGTGACGGCGGCCCGCAGCCTCTCCACCGTGGACGATCTCGTCGCCGCCGGCCTCGTGCGGGAGGACAAGCGCGCGCAAACCGCCGCCGTTGCCGAGCGCTATGCGGTCGCCGTCACGCCGCCGCTCGTCGCGCTCATCGATGCCGACGATCCGTTCGATCCCATCGCCCGCCAGTTCGTACCCGATGCGGCCGAGCTGGTGACGCTGCCGGAAGAGCGCGACGACCCGATCGGCGACCTCGCGCATAGCCCCGTCGAAGGCGTCGTGCACCGTTATCCCGATCGCGTCCTGCTGAAGGCCGTGCATGTCTGCCCGGTTTATTGCCGTTTCTGCTTCCGCCGCGAGATGGTCGGGCCGGAGGGCCTCGGCACGCTGACGCCGGCAGAACTTGATGCTGCCATCGCCTATATCGCCGGCCGACCGCAAATCTGGGAAGTGATCCTGACGGGCGGCGATCCGCTCGTGCTGTCGCCGCGTCGGCTGCGCGACATGATGGAGCGGCTTGCGGCGATCGACCATCTGAAGATCGTGCGCTTCCACACCCGCGTGCCGGTCGTCGATCCCGCCCGTATCGATGCCGCGCTGATCGAGGCGCTAAAGGCCTCCGGCAAGACCACCTATGTGGCGCTGCATGCCAACCATCCGCGCGAGTTCACCGAGGACGCCCGCGCCGCCATCGCCCGCATCGTCGATGCCGGCTTGGTGATGATCAGCCAGACAGTGCTCCTGAAGGGTGTCAACGACGACGCGGATGTGCTGGCCGCGCTGATGCGCACCTTCGTCGAAAACCGGATAAAGCCCTACTACCTGCATCACCCGGACCTCGCGCCCGGCACGGCGCATTTCCGCCTGTCGCTCGCCGAAGGTCGGGCGCTCGTGGAGCGCCTGCGCGGCCGCGTCTCCGGCCTCTGCCAGCCCGCCTATATCCTTGACATCCCCGGCGGCCACGGCAAGGTGCGGGCGGATTCCATGGCAGTGGAAGAGGCGGACGACGGCTGTTTCCGCCTGCGCGATTTTCGCGGCGAGACGCATTTTTATCCGCCGAAAGAGAGTTAAGGCCTTAAGGGCCTTTCTCAAAACTCTTCCCAGTCCCCTTCATTGCCCTTCTCCTGCCGCACGCCGAGCGCGCCGGCGAGCTTTTCGCTGAGGGCGAGCGCCGGGGAGCTGACCGGGCGGGATTTGGCGCTGGCGGTCTTGACGTTCCATTGGCCGGGCGATTTGCGGGCGACGGCAGGTTCCGGCGCGGAGACGACCGGCGGGGCCGGGGTGGAGGGCACGATGTGGAGATGCGGTGCCTGCATGGAGCGGCCGGCAGCCGCGCTGCCGCCGACGTTGAAGCGGCCGATCAGCGCGTTCAGTGCCTGCACTTCCGAGGCGAGGCCGTGGCTGGCCGCCGTCGTCTCCTCGACCATGGCGGCGTTCTTCTGCGTGCCCTGGTCCATGGCATTGACGGCGGTGTTGATTTCCTGAAGGCCGGTCGACTGTTCGCGTGCGGCCTCGACGATCGCCACGACGTGGCTGTTGATCTCCTGCACCTCGGTGACGATGGTCTGGAGCGCGCGGCCGGTATCGCCGACCAGCGACACGCCTGTGCGTACCTGCTCGCCCGAAGTGGTGATCAGCGCCTTGATTTCCTTGGCGGCCTTGGCGGAGCGTTGTGCCAGTTCGCGCACTTCCTGCGCGACGACCGCAAAGCCCTTGCCGGCTTCACCGGCTCGCGCCGCCTCCACGCCGGCATTGAGAGCCAGAAGGTTCGTCTGGAAAGCGATCTCGTCGATCACGCCGATGATATTGGTGATCTCGCTGGAGGACTTTTCGATCTCCTGCATGGCCGAAACGGCGCGGCGCACGATCTCGCCAGATTTTTCCGCACCCGTGCGGGTGCGGCCGACCAGCGCGCCGGCCTCTTCCGCCCGCTTGGTGGAATCCTTGACGGTCGTGGTGATTTCTTCCAGCGCGGCGGCGGTTTCCTCGACGGAGGCGGCTTGCTGCTCGGTGCGGCGCGACAGGTCGTCGGCGGCGGCGCGGATCTGGCTGGCGCCGGCATCGATGGCGCGGGCGTTTTCGCCCACTTCGCGCAGCGCGTCGCTGAGCCGCGAGACCGAGGCGTTGAAATCCTCGCGCAGGCGATCGAGATCGCCGTCGAAGGGCTTTTCGATCTGGCAGGTCATGTCGCCGGCGGCGAGCTTTCCGAGTGCGTCGGCAAGGCTGGCCACGGCCTCCTGCACGCGGCCACTGTCGCGGGTGCGTTCGGCGTCGCGGGCCTGGCGTTCGCCATCGGCGCGGCGGCGATCGTCCTCGCTCTGGCGCTCCAGGCGCTGGCGGTCTGCGGCATTGTCGCGGAAGATCGCGACGGTGCCGGCCATTTCGCCGATCTCGTCGGTGCGGTCGGCATGCGGGATGGTGACGGTCGTGTCGCCCTCGGCCAGCCGCTTCATCGCGGCACCCAGGCCGTTGAGCGGCTTCACGACGCGGCGGTTGACGAGGAAGATCGCGGCAAGCGCGATACCCATGGCGGCGGCAAGCGACGCCCAGGTCAGCGCGAAGGCCGAGCCCTCCTCGGCGCGGGCCGACAGGATAGTCTCGTCCGTCACCTTCTGGGTGCGGGCGACGAGGTCGTTCAGCGCGGCGGTGATCGCATCGGCGCTCGCCTGCATCGGGCCTTTGTAAACTTCCAGCGCCGGCCCCTTGGCGGCAATGGCGGAGAACTGGATGAGCTTGGCGGATTCGTCGAGATAGGTCTTCAGCGTCGCCTTGATGCCGTCCACCTCGGTCGTCGTCGCCGCGTCGCCGGTATTGGCGGCGCCATAGCGGTCGACCATGCCGGCAAAGGCGTCTGCGCGTTCCTTGATGCGCGCCTCGATGCGGCCGATCTCGTCCGGATCCATCGAGAGCAGGTGTTCGGAATAGGTGGCGTTCAGCTCGGAAAAGGCATGGCTCAGCTGCAGGATGCTGCTCATCTGCGGCATGCGATCGGTGCCGATGCGCTCGATATGGCCGGTCATCGCCGAGAGCGAGCGGAAGGCGACGGCGCCCTGCAGGCCGCCCAGCACCACCATGAGGAGGAAGAGGGCGGGTAGCAGCCTGCTGATCCGGACATTGCGCATGACAGTTCCCTGATTTTTATGGTGTTTGCACGGCGACGTGCGAGTGCGCGAGAGTCTAGGCGCGGGCGTTTAACACCGGCTTAATGAGGCGTTGCGAAGGCCTGCCTTGCCGGGCGCTTTTCCACACCCTACATGCGGGAGCGAACAGGAGTTTGCGATGATCTTCGACGCTGCCCGGCTTTCGCTGGCCAATCTCTTCGCCCCTGAGACGCGCGGCGTCTTCTGGAAGGTTCTGGGCCTCACGCTGCTTGCCCTCGTCGTGATCTGGTTCGGGCTGCGCGAAACCTTCATCGCCTTCGCCTGGCCGTGGCTTGCGGGAGCCTTCATGCCCGATCTGCCGGATTGGGCAGGCTGGCTGACCCTCGTCTTCGGCATCGTCGCGAGCATCGGGCTGGCGCTTGGCCTTGCCTTGTTGCTTGCGCCCGTCACGGCCATCATCGCCGGCTTCTTCCTTGACGATGTCGCCGAGGTCATCGAGAAACGCGACTATCCCGCGGAAAAGCCGGGCGTTGCCCTGCCGATGGGGCAAGCCATTGCCGGCTCGATCAAGTTCCTCGGCATCGTCATTCTCGGCAACCTGATCGCGCTGTTCCTACTGTTCATTCCGGGCGTCAATCTTGTCGCCTTCTTCGCGGTCAACGGCTACCTGCTCGGCCGGGAATTTTTCGAGTTCGCCGCCATGCGCTACCGCCCGCCTCAGGAGGCACGGCTGTTTCGCGCCAAACACGGGTCTACGGTGCTGCTCGCAGGCCTGCTGATTGCGGCTTTCCTGGCGATACCGATCGTCAACCTGCTGACGCCGCTCTTTGCGGCCGGCCTCATGGTGCATCTCCACAAGGCCTTGAGCCGTAAGGATTCCGGTTTCTCACTGCGGCAGAACTGATGCGTCATAGAGGGCCGCATAGTCGGCGCTCGGCGGGATCGGCTTGATCACGTCGATCATCACGCCGTTCGGATCGGCGGTGATGAAATGGCGCTGGCCGAAATCCTCGTCCCTGATGTCGCGCAGGATGGGCAGCCCGGCGGCGCGCACGGCGTCATAGACCGCATCGACATCCTCCACCTCGAAATTCAACAGAAGCCCCGAGACCTTGCCGCGTCCCACGGCCGGGATCGTCTCATGGCTGCCGTCAAGCACTGCTAGCGTTACCTTCTCGTCTTCCTTCGACTGGAGGTGGATGTACCAGTCGCTGGTGAAGAGCGCCTCGAACCGGAAATGCGCCGTGTAGAATTCTGCGGTGCCGGCGACATCGTCGGTCATGATCACGGGATAGTAGCTGGTCGTTTTCATCGCTTTCCCTTTCGTCTCCTGTGCAATTCCAGCAAAACCACTTCACACTTTTGCTGGAATTGCGCCGTGAAAAAACATACAGTCTGCACGTTTCTATCAATTAACATACATTCAGTTTGCATGTAAAGAGGCAAGATGGCACGCAGCAACAAGGAACGCACGGAAGCGACCCGGCTGGCTCTGATCGAGGCGGCGCGGCGGCTGTTCGTGGAAAAGGGCTATGCGGAAACGGCGACGCCCGACATCGTGGCGGAAGCCGGCGTGACACGCGGCGCGCTCTATCATCACTTCGAAGACAAGCGGGCGCTGTTTCTCGCCACATTGGAGCGCGAGGCGCAAGCCGTCGCCGCACAGATCGAGACGGTCTCGACCGCTTCGGGTACGCCGTGCGAGGCGCTGCTGTCCGGTGCCGCCGCCTATTTCGATGCGATGGCCGAACCCGGCCGCACGCGGCTTCTGCTGCTGGAGGCCCCCGCCGTCCTCGGTTTCGAGGCCATGGGCGCCATCGACCGCGACAATGCCGAGGGTACGCTGAAAACCGGCCTATCCGAGCTGCTCGGGCCACATGTAGGCGCCGAAAAACTTCAGGCGCTGACGGACCTGCTCTCCGCCGCCTTCGACCGTGCGGCCATCGCCATCGAGGCGGGAGCGGACCGCAAGGCCTATGAGGCGGCGATTGCCGACCTGATCGACGGTCTCAGGGCGTAGGGCCGAACAGCTGGGCCGGCAGTTCCACCAGGGGCGCCGGCACGTCGCAGGTCTTTTCCGGCGATCGACAGAGATCGGCGATGACGCAGTGCTCGCATTCGGGCCGGCGGGCCTTGCAACAGTAGCGCCCGTGCAGGATCAGCCAGTGGTGGGCGTGGTAGAGATACTCGTCGGGGATGAGGCGCATCAGCTTCTCCTCCACCTCGTCGGGTGTCTTGCCGGGGGCGAGGCGCAGCCGGTTGGCGATGCGGAAAATATGGGTGTCGACCGCCATCGTCGCCTGGCCGAAGGCCATGGAGAGCACGACATTCGCCGTCTTGCGCCCGACGCCGGGCAGCATGATGAGCTCCTCGCGGGTGCGCGGCACCTCGCTGTCGAAGCGGTCGACCAGCATCTGGCTGAGCGCGATGACATTCTTCGCCTTGTTGCGGTAAAGGCCGATCGTCTTGATGTAATCGCGCACCGTCTCCTCGCCGAGCGCGAGCATCTTTTCCGGCGTATCGGCGATGGCAAAGAGCGCGCGGGTCGCCTTGTTGACGCCCGCATCCGTCGCCTGCGCGGAAAGGGCGACGGCGACGACGAGCGTGAACGGGTTCACATGCTCGAGCTCCCCCTTCGGCTCCGGCCGCTGGATGGAGAAGCGGCGAAAGATCTCCTTCAGTTCGTCCTGCGAATAGAGACTTTTCGGCCGGGCCGGTGCCTTGCGGCGCGGGGCCGCCGTCTTTTTGATCTTTCCGTTTTCCATCGTGCTTCTATAATCCCCGCCCATGACGCAAGGCAACGCTGACATCACGATGAACGACCTGCCGGTCTTCTCGGCCGAGCTGCACCCCTACCGGTCGCTCGGACGCAACGGCCACCGCATCTTCTTCCTCATCGCCGGTGCGCTCAGCTTCGCCCATATGGCGGTGTTCATGATCTCTGGCGCCTGGCCCGTGGTGCTGTTCTTCGGCGCGGATTTCCTGATCCTTTTCGGCGCCTTCTGGCTTAACAACCGGGCGGCCAGGGCGCGTGAGGTGGTGTCGCTGTCGCGCACCAACATTTCCATCCGCAAGATCAGCCCGTCCGGCCGCGAGACGGAGCATGTCTTCAACCCGTTCTGGGCGCGTTTCCAGGTGTCGCGCAAGGCCAAGATCGGTATCACCGCCATGCATGTGCGGGGCAATGGCCGCGAGACCGATGTGGGCACCTTCCTGCCGCTCGACGATCGGGAGCGCTTCGCTTCGGCCTTTTCCGGTGCCTTGGCGCGTGTCAAGCGCGGCTATTGAAGGGATTGGCAGGAATCGGGTGGCGAGCCCGCGCGCGCCATGGTTTTCTGGCGGCACAGGAGAAAAGCGATGAACATTGCCGCGACTTTGCAAACCGACATCACGCCCGAGGGCGATGATTACACGACCGTCCGTCAGGTCATCGAGA
Source organism: Shinella curvata (assembly GCF_022899935.1). Taxonomy (GTDB): domain Bacteria; phylum Pseudomonadota; class Alphaproteobacteria; order Rhizobiales; family Rhizobiaceae; genus Shinella; species Shinella curvata. The sequence goes on along the minus strand of NZ_JALJCJ010000003.1, from coordinate 619,788 downwards.
TGATCACCGACGACTATCGCGACCAGCCCGGTCTGGACGACATTGCCGGCCGTCTCGGCCAGTCGCCGACGCAACTGCAGAAGACCTTCACTCGCTGGGCCGGCCTCTCGCCGAAAGCCTTTCTGCAAGCTGTGACACTCGATCACGCCAAGCGCCTGCTGCGCCAGGAAGAGCTGCCGCTGCTCGAAACCAGTTTCGAGGTCGGCCTCTCCGGCCCGAGTCGCCTGCATGATCTCTTCGTCACGCACGAGGCCATGTCGCCGGGGGAGTGGAAGGCGCGCGGCGCCGGCCTGACGATCCGCTACGGTTTTCATCCGTCGCCCTTCGGCCGTGCGCTCGTCATGATCACCGACCGCGGTCTTGCCGGCCTTGCCTTCGCCGACGAGCCCGGTGGCGAGGATGCCTTCGAGGACATGTCCTCACGCTGGCCGAACGCCCATTATGTCGAAGACAGCGAAGCGACCGCTGCCTATGCCGAGCGCATCTTCGACCCGACCCGCTGGGATCCCAAGGCGCCGCTGCGTATCGTGCTGATCGGCTCGGATTTCCAGGTCCGCGTCTGGGAGGCGCTCTTGCGCATCCCCATGGGCTGCGCCGTCACCTATTCCTCGATTGCCGAAACGCTCGGCCAGCCCACCGCCTCGCGCGCCGTGGGTGCTGCCGTCGGCCGCAACCCCATCTCCTTCGTCGTGCCCTGCCACCGCGCGCTCGGCAAGAGCGGCGCGCTCACCGGCTACCATTGGGGCCTGACGCGCAAGCGGGCGATGCTCGGCTGGGAATCGGGCAAGGCCTGAAACGAAAAAGGCCGGCAGCGATGCCGGCCTTTTCATTTGGGAAGATGTTGGAAACTGCTCAGTGCGCGCCCGACATGTCGCCGAGGACGTCCTTGGTCTTGACGGTCGAATCGGCGTTCAGCGTGTAGACCATCGGAACGCCGGTTGCGAGGTTGAGCTTCAGGATCTCGTCCTTGGTCAGCTTGTCTAGCACCATGACCAGCGAGCGCAGCGAGTTGCCGTGCGCGGCGACCAAAACCTTTTCGCCGCGCAGCACGCGGGGCAGGATTTCCGTGAGGTAATAGGGCCAGACGCGGGCGCCGGTGTCGCGCAGGCTCTCGCCGCCCGGCGGTGGGATGTCGTAGGAACGGCGCCAGATATGCACCTGCTCCTCGCCCCACTTAGCACGGGCATCGTCCTTGTTCAGGCCGGAGAGGTCGCCATAGTCACGCTCGTTGAGCGCCTGGTCGCGGATCGTTTCCAGACCCTGCTGGCCGATCTCGTCGAGGATGATCTTCAGCGTCTTCTGAGCGCGGGAAAGGTCCGAGGTGAAGGCGATATCGAACGTGATGCCGGTCTCGGCGATCGCCTTGCCGCCGGTCTTGGCTTCCTCGACGCCGAGTTCGGTCAGGTCGGGATCGCGCCAGCCGGTGAAGAGGTTTTTCAGGTTCCATTCGCTCTGGCCGTGGCGAACGAGGACGAGGGTTCCGCTCATGAAGTGTTCTCCCGATTGAAAAAAGATCAGTTGAGCCCGAGCACGTCGAGCATGGAATAGAGGCCGGGTTTCTTGTCGCGCGCCCAGAGTGCTGCCTGCACCGCGCCACGCGCAAAAATCGAGCGGTCGGTCGCGCTGTGCGACAGCGTCACTAGCTCGCCTTCGCCGGCGATGACGACGGAATGTTCGCCGATGACGGAACCGCCGCGCAGCGTGGCAAAGCCGATCGTGCCCGTGGGACGCGCACCGGTATGGCCGTCGCGCACGCGCACGGAATTGTCGGCCAGCGAAATGCCGCGCCCCTTGGCGGCGGCCTGGCCGAGCAGGAGCGCCGTGCCGGAGGGCGCGTCGACCTTGTGCTTGTGGTGCATTTCCAGCACCTCGATATCCCAGTGGGCAGGGCCGAGCGCGCGGGCGGCGGTCTGCGTGAGCACGCCGAGCAGGTTCACGCCGAGGCTCATATTGCCCGATTTGACGATGCGGGCATGGCGGGCAGCCGCCTTGATCTTCTCGTCGTCTTCGGAAGAGCAGCCGGTGGTGCCGATGACGTGCACGATGCGCGCCTGCGCGGCCAGCCCTGCAAACTCGACGGTCGCGGCGGGAGCGGTGAAGTCGAGCACGCCTTCGGCGGCCACGAAAGCTTCAAGCGGCTTGTCGGTGATGGCAACGCCGATCGGGCCGAGGCCGGCGAGTTCACCCGCATCGCGGCCGATGAAGGGCGATCCCTCGCGCTCGACGGCGGCGAACACTTCCGCCCCCTCGATGGCGTGGATGGTGCGGATCAGCGTCTGGCCCATGCGGCCGGCGGCGCCGACGACGACCAGCTTCATTGCGGTGCCGCTCATGTGCTCTTCCTATTCTGCATTCTTGTCGGTGTTTGCGACGGGCGCCTGCAGGCTGTTGAGGCGAGCGTAAAGGCCGTTTTCGCGGCTCGCAAGCGTCGCGTGCGAGCCCTCCTCGGCGACCGCGCCATCCTGCATCACGATGATCTTGTCGGCGCGCACGACGGTCGACAGACGGTGCGCGATAACGACGACGGTGCGTCCGCTCATCGCCTCGTCCAGCGCCTTCTGCACGGCCTGCTCGGATTCCGTGTCGAGCGCCGAGGTCGCCTCGTCGAGCAGCAGGATCGGCGCATTGCGCACCAGCGCACGCGCAATCGACAGCCGCTGGCGCTGGCCGCCGGACAGCGTCACGCCGTTTTCGCCGACCGGCGTTTCGTAACCGAGCGGCTGCGCGAGGATGAAATCATGCGCATAGGCGTGGCGCGCGGCTTCCTCGATCTCGGCATCCGTCGCCTCGGGCCGGCCGTAACGGATGTTGTCGCGGATCGTGCCCTCGAACAGATAGGGCTGCTGCGAGACATAGGCGATGGCGTTGCGCAGCGACTGCTTGGTCACATGCGCGATGTCCTGCCCGTCGATCAGGATCTCGCCTTCCGCCGGGTCGTAGAAGCGCGGAATGAGGCTGATGACGGTGGATTTGCCGGCGCCGGAGGGGCCGACGAGCGCCGTGGTCTTGCCGCCCTCGGCGGTGAAGTTCAGGCCCTTGAGGATCGTCTCGTTGTCCGAATAGCCGAAGCGTACATCCTTGAAGGTGATGGTGGCATCGGTAACGGCCAGCGCCTTGGCATCCGGCCGGTCGGCCTGGCGGGGCTTGAGATCGAGAATCTCGTAGATCATGCGGGCATTGACGACCGCGCGCTCCAGCGAGACCTGCAGACGGGCCAGACGTTTGGCCGGCTCATAGGCCATCAGGAGCGCCGTCACGAAGGAGAAGAAGGCGCCGGGCAGGATGCCACCGTAGATCGAGCGGTAGGCGGCGTACCCCAGCACGCCCGAAATGGCGAAGCCCGCAAAGGCTTCCGTCATCGGGGCGGTGCGTTCCGACAGGCGGGCGATGCGGTTCGAGCGGTTTTCCGCCCGTGCAATGATGCCTTCCACCTTGTCCTTCAGCTGGGCTTCCATGGTGAAAGCCTTGACGATGGTGATGCCCTGCACCGTTTCTTGCATCGCGCCGAGCACATGGCTGTTCAGTTCGACGGATTCGCGCGTGGCGCTGCGCAGGCGCTTGGAAACGTAGCGCAGGCCGATGAGCAGCGGCGGGGCGACGAAGAACACGATCAGCGTCAGGATCCAGTCTTTCGACAGCATCACCCCGATGAGCGCGACGAGCGTCAGGAAATCGCGCGCGACCGACGTCACCGTCATGTTCAGCACGTCGCGGATGCCGGTGACGTTCTGGCTGATCTGGGCGGCGAGATAGGCCGAGCGCGATTCCGAGAAGAAGCCGACGCTGAGCGCCATCAGATGCGAATAGAGGCGGCGCTGATAGCGCGCCACGATGTTGTTGCCAATCTTCGAGAGAATGACGGCCTGGAAATAGGTGGCAAAGCCGCGCAGCACGAAGGCGAGAAAGATCGAGCCGCAGATCAGGATGACGAGGTCGGCGCGCTTGTTGGCGAAGGCCTCGTTGACAACCGATTCCATGATCCAGGCGGTAAAGGCCGTGGTCAGGGCGACGATGGCGAGGCTGAGCACGGCCAGAGCATACCCCTTGATGTGGTCGCGACCGTTCTCGGCGATGACACGCTTCAGCACGGTGGTGACGGTGTCGGAGCTGACGTGGGGGCGCTCGGGACGACTCTTATCGGCCAATAGACTGACTTTCCTGCACGATCTCTCGGGCGGCCGGACGAAACCGGCGCTTTGGCCGCTCTATAGGGTGTCGGTCGGCCTTTGGCGAGTCCGCGGCGGCGTCAAGTGCTGCCGAAGGCCTCACCTTTTCCAGTGGCGTCCCTCGGTTGCAACACCAAAACGGTCCGGCATGCGGGCAAAGGCGGCGAGACCGGCAAGCGCTGCGACCGGATGGGTGACCACATAGGTCGGGATGGATTTGAGCAGCGCACTGTGCGGTGCCTTGTCCTCGAATGCGGCGCGGAATTCCGGGCCGCGCAGCGCCGGCAGGATCTTCTGCGAGATGCCGCCGGCCAGGAATACGCCGCCCTTGGCCATGAAGATCATCGCCATGTCGCCGGCCACGCGGCCGAGATAGGTCGAAAACAGCGAGACGGTCTCGACCGCTGCACGGTCCCCCTGCGCCAGCGCCTTGGCCGTCACGTCGGACGGCTTTTCGAGCGTGGCGTCGATGCCGTCCGCGGCACAGATCGCGCGGTAGATGTTCATGATGCCGCGACCGCAGAGCAGCTGCTCGGCGGAGATGCGGCCCTCGATCGGCTCGAGGAACGGCCAGATGCGGTAATCGCGCTCGCTGCGCGGGCCGACATCGACATGGCCGCCTTCGCCGGGAACCGGAATCCAGCTGTGCCGGGCATAAACGAGGCCGGCGACGCCAAGGCCGGTACCGGGGCCGAGCACGGTGCGAGAGGCCGCGTTGCGCTCGATGCCGGGGCCGATCTTTTCCCGGTCGGCATCGCCAAGCGAGGCGACGGCGAGCGCCTGCGCCTCGAAATCGTTGACGAGCAGCACATCCTCGAAGCCGAGATTGGCGATCATGTCGCGCGGGCGCACCACCCAGGGGCAATTGGTCAGCGGCACCTCGTCGCCCTGGATCGGGCCGGCAAGCGCCAGGATCGCCGAGCGCGGCTGCACCGAACTCGTGTCGAGGATGCATTTCTGCAGGGCATCGTCGATATTGGCGAAATCGGCCGTCTGGACGATCGGGAACTGCTTGGGTTCGGCAAAGGCGTCCAGCAGCAGCGCGAAGCGCGCATTGGTGCCGCCGATATCGCCGACGAGAATGGGGAAGGGGAGGTTGGTCTCGTTATCGCCAGGCCGTGCCATCAAGCTATCCCGTTCTTTCGCGTCGTGATTTGGCTCATCGCCTATCCGGGCTCAACAGTGCCGTCAATCGGCGGCGAAGTCGAGCAGGTGTTCGGCCGTGGCGCGGTTCAGCGCCATCGGAATGTCGTAGACGATGGCAAGCCGCATCAGCGCCTTGACGTCCACGTCATGCGGCATGGGGGTGAGCGGATCGACGAAGAAGATCAGCACGTCCACCTCACCGGTCGCGATCAGCGCGCCGATCTGCTGGTCGCCGCCGAGCGGGCCGCTCTTGAGACGCGTGACGTCGAGGCCGGGGCAGGCTTCCAGCACCTTGCCGCCCGTCGTGCCGGTCGCCACGATCTTCGCCTGCGCCAGCACCTTTTCGTTGCGCTGCGCGAAATCCGCCATGTCGTCCTTCTTCTCGTCATGGGCGATGAGGGCGATGCATTTGCGGCGGGACATGGCGTTCCTCGTGGGCTCGACGGGGAAATTTAAATCGATTTGATCGCCTTATACAAAAGCGGCGGGGCCTTGAAAAGCCCCGCCGCCGAAGGTGTCTTACTGGAATGGCCGCGGGATCGGGATCGGCACGATGGCGGGCAGCGCCGTATCGTTGGCGATAACAGCTTCGATGCTGCTCGCCGGTGTGTCACCGCCGCCGGAGAAGGCAAGCGCAGTGGAGGAGACGCCGCCATTGCCCTGATAGGTCACTTCCTGCTCGGAGGCCGGCGAGGCGCTGGCCAGCACGGTGCCGCAGGCTTTGGGCAGGTTCGCCATCGTCAGATACCAGGGCTTTACGGGCTTGTCGTCCTTCTTCGGCTTCGGCTTGGCCCAGGGCTCTTTGGTGAACCACCAGGCAAGCGAGGCGTCGCAACCGTCGCCGGCCGGCACGCGGGCCTGCGGCTTGCAGCCGGCCGCCCCCTCCGGGCACTTGATGCGGATATGGAAGTGTTCGTCATGGCCGTAGATCGGCCGCACCTTGCCGAGCAGCGCGCGGTCGCCCTGCCAGGTGTCGCAGAGCTTCTTCTTGATCGCCGGGTTGACGAAGACGCGATCGACCTGCGGATAGCTTGCCGCCTTCATGACGAGCCTGGCATGGGTCGCCGTCCAGCGGCGCGAATCGACGGTCAGGAACTTGCTCTTGTCGAGCATGGAGGTGAAGGGCAGCTTTTCGCGTTCCTGCGCCGACAGGCGGTGGTCCGGCATCGGCGTGAACCAGATATCGGCGTCGAGGCCGACCTGATGCGAGGCATGGCCTGACAGCATCGGTCCGCCGCGCGGCTGCGAGATGTCGCCGAGCAGAAGGCCCGGCCAGCCGAGCTTCTGGGCATCCTGGGAAAACTCTTCCAGCAGGGCAATCATCTGCGGGTGACCCCAGCGCCGGTTGCGCGACAAGCGCATCGCCTGCCAGGCCGGACCATCTGTCGGGATCGCCACGGCGCCGGCGATGCAGCCCTTGGCATAGGAACCGTAGGGGCTCGCCGCCATTTTCGCCGGCAGGCGCTTGGCGCCGAACAGTTCCTTGGCCGGCTGGTCCTCGGCAGCGGAGGGGGCGGCAAGGGCGGTCAGCGCGAGGCCGGCGGCCATCAGGCACGGGATGAGGCGGGTAAGCTTGGAGGGCAGAGGCATTGGCGGGTCTCGAAGTCGCAATCGTTGCGAAAGGTTAAAGGATCATCCTTTCGCGGAAGTGAATCGTCGTGTCGGATAGGGGCGGCAAAAACCGCCGCTTTCATGGCAGGCCTGTCAATTGCCCGGATTTTGCCTATTCTTCGCTGCATGCTTCGGCAAACGCATTGGAAAGGGAAGTGGCATGCAGGCAGCCTTCGGGAGAATTTTGGTCACGGCGGCTCTGTCGCTTGCACTGACAACGGGCGTCGTCGCGCAGGATGCCGCAAGCCCGGTCTGGCGCAGCGGCATATCGACCATCGGCGAGCTGAAGCACCCCAACGGCTTCGAGCGGTTCGACTATGTCAATCCCGACGCGCCGAAAGGCGGCGAGCTGAAACTCTCCGAAACCGGCACCTACGACACGTTCAACCTCATCCTCTCCAAGGGCGAGGCGGCGACGGGCGTCGGCTCGCTCGTCTTCGATACCTTGCTGAAATCGGCCGAGGACGAAATCACTGCCTCCTACGGTCTGCTCGCCGAGGGTGTTTCCTATCCCGATGACTTCTCGTCCGCGACCTTCCGTCTGCGCGCGGAGGCGAAATGGGCGGATGGGCAGCCGGTGACGCCGGAGGACGTCATCTACTCCTTCGAAAAGCTGAAGGAGCACAACCCGCTCTATGCCAACTATTATCGCCATGTGACTTCGGCGGAAAAGACCGGCGATCGCGACATCACCTTCCGCTTCGACGAGAAGAACAACCGCGAACTGCCGAACATTCTCGGCCAGTTCCCGGTCATTCCCAAGCATTGGTGGGAGGGGACGGACGACAAGGGCAACAAGCGCGATATCAGCCGCACGACGCTGGAGCCGGTGATGGGCTCCGGCCCCTACAAGATCGGTGCCTTCCAGGCCGGCGCCTCCATCCGCTTCGAACGGCGCGACGACTATTGGGGCAAGGACCTCAATGTGAATGTCGGCCAGAACAATTTCGGCACGATCAGCTATACGTTCTTTGGTGACAGGACCGTCGAATTCGAAGCCTTCCGCACCGGCAATGTCCAGTTCTACCAGGACAACAGCGCCAGCCATTGGGCGACCTCCTACGATTTCCCCGCTGCCAAGGACGGGCGCGTGGTGCGCGAGGAGATCGAGAACCCGCTGCGTGCCACCGGCATCATGCAGGCTTTCGTGCCGAACCTGCGCCGCGACAAGTTCAAGGATCAGAAGGTGCGCGAGGCGCTGAACTACGCCTTCGACTTCGAGGACCTGAATCGCAGCCTCGCCTATAACGCCTTCCAGCGCGTCGACAGCTATTTCTGGGGCACGGAACTGGCCTCCTCCGGCCTGCCGGAAGGGCGCGAGAAGGAAATCCTCGAGGAGCTGAAGGACAAGGTCCCCGCCGACGTCTTCACCACGCCCTATACCAATCCCGTCAACGGCGACCCGCAGAAGGTGCGCGCCAACCTGCGCAAGGCGCTCGACCTCTTCAAAGAGGCCGGTTACGAGTTGAAGGACCGCAAGCTGGTCAATGTGAAGACGGGCGAACCCTTCGGCTTCGAAATCCTGCTCTCCAATCCCTCCTTCGAGCGCACGGTGACACCCTTCGTCAACAGCGTGAAGAAGATCGGCGTCGATGCGCGCATCCGCACCGTCGATGCCTCGCAATATACCAACCGCACGCGCAGCTTCGACTATGACATGATCTACGGCATCTGGGCGCAATCGCTCGTTCCGGGCAACGAGCAGAGTGATTATTGGGGCTCGGCCTCGGCCAACCAGCAGGGCTCGAAGAACTATGCCGGCATTTCCGATCCGGCGATCGACGATCTCATCCGCCGCATCATCTTCGCGCCGAACCGCGACGAGCTGGTGGCGACCGCCCATGCGCTCGACCGCGTGCTGCTCGCCCATCACTATGTCGTGCCGCTGTTCTACGCCAAGGCGCAGCGCATCGCCTATTGGAACAATCTCGTGCGCCCGGCGGAGCTTCCCTATTACGGGCTCGGCTTCCCGAATGTCTGGTGGTCGAAAACCGCCGCGAAATGAGCCGGGGCTTGCGCCGCAAAGCCGGCTGGGCTCCATATAGCGACAGCGAATCACCGCTGCCGATAGCGGTGGCAAAACGAGAAGGTTTGGGCTTGATCGACAGGATATCGAAGCGGCGGCGTGCCGCAGACGGGCGCGTCCTTCCGGTGGAGCGTCGCTGATGGGCGCCTATATCCTGCGTCGTCTCCTGCTGATGATCCCGACCATCTTCGGCATCATGGCGATCTCCTTTGCCATCGTGCAGTTCGCACCGGGCGGCCCGGTCGAGCAGGTCATTTCCGACCTCACCAACCAGGGCGCGGGCGACCGTCTCTCCGGCGGTGGCGACATGCTGCAGAATGCCAGCGGCGAGGGCGCCTATCGCGGCTCGCAGGGGCTCGATCCCGAATTCATCGCCAAGCTGGAAAAGCAGTTCGGCTTCGACAAGCCGCCGCTCGAGCGCTTCTTCACGATGATGTGGGATTATATGCGCTTCGATTTCGGCGAGAGCTTCTTCCGCAACACCTCGGTGGTCGATCTGATCGCGGAGAAGATGCCGGTCTCCATTTCGCTCGGCGTGTGGATCCTGATCTTCTCCTACGCCATCTCCATCCCGCTCGGCATCAAGAAGGCGGTGTCGGATGGTTCGGCCTTCGATGTCTGGACCTCGGGCATCATCATCATCGGCTATGCGGTGCCGAGCTTCCTGTTCGGCATCTTGCTCATCGTGCTCTTCGCCGGCGGGTCCTTCCTCGACTGGTTCCCGCTGCGCGGCATTGTGTCGGACAATTTCGACAGTCTCGCCTGGTGGCAGAAGCCGCTCGACTATATGTGGCACATGACGCTGCCGCTGATCACGCTGCTGCTTTCCGCCTTCGCCACGACGACGCTGCTCACCAAGAATTCGTTCATCGACGAGATCAAGAAGCAGTATGTCACGACGGCGCGCGCCAAGGGGCTGACGGAGGGGCAGGTGCTCTACGGTCACGTCTTCCGCAATGCCATGCTGATCATCATCGCCGGCTTCCCCGGCGCCTTCATCTCGGCCTTCTTCACGGGATCGCTGCTCATCGAATATATCTTCTCGTTGGATGGCCTCGGCCGTCTCGGCTACGATTCCATCGTGCGGCGCGACTATCCGATCGTCTTCGCCACGCTCTTCATCTTCTCGCTGATGGGCCTCGTCGTCAGCCTCATCTCCGACCTCATTTACACCTGGGTCGACCCCCGCATCGATTTCGACCGGAGGGATGTGTGATGAGCGCCGTGATAGACGCAAAGCCGGTCGCCCCCCCGCGCAAGGGGCTGCTCAACCCGACCAATCTTCGACGCTGGGAAAATTTCAAGGCAAACCGGCGCGGTTACTGGTCGCTCTGGATTTTCCTCGTCATCTTCGTGCTGTCGCTCTTTGCCGAGGGCATCGCCAACGACCGGCCGATCATCGCCTCCTACAAGGGTGAACTGCTCTTCCCGGTCGTGATCGACTACCCGGAGGAAAAGTTCGGCGGCTTCCTGGCCGAGACCGATTACCGCTCCGATTTCATTCAGGAAGAGGTCAATGCCAACGGCTGGATGATCTGGCCGCCGATCCGCTATTCCTACAGCTCGACCAATTCGAACATCCCGCATTCCGCCCCGACGAAACCCTTCTGGCTGATGTCGAAGGAAGAGCGCTGCGCCGGTTATCCCGGCGGCGTGAACGATCCGAACTGCACGATCAGCAATCTCAACTGGCTCGGCACCGACGACCAGGCGCGCGACGTGCTCGCCCGCGCCATCTACGGCTTCCGCATCTCGGTTCTGTTCGGTCTGGCGCTCACCATCGCGTCCGCCATTGTCGGCGTGACGGCCGGGGCCGTGCAGGGCTATTTCGGCGGCTGGACCGATCTTCTGATGCAGCGTTTCATCGAGATCTGGTCGTCGATGCCGGTGCTCTATATCCTGCTCATCATTGCCGCCATCCTGCCGCCCGGCTTCTGGATTCTGCTCAGCATCATGCTGCTCTTCTCCTGGGTCGGCTTCGTCGGGGTGGTGCGCGCGGAATTCCTGCGCGCCCGCAATTTCGAGTATGTCCGGGCCGCCCGCGCGCTCGGCGTCGGCAATGTCACGATCATGTACCGGCATCTGCTGCCGAACGCGATGGTGGCGACGCTGACCTTCCTGCCCTTCATCCTCTCGGGCTCGATTACCACGCTCACCTCGCTCGATTTCTTAGGGTTCGGCATGCCGCCGGGCTCGCCGTCGCTGGGCGAACTGATCGCGCAGGGCAAGAACAACCTTCAGGCGCCGTGGCTCGGCATCACCGCCTTCGTCGTCATGTCCGTCATGCTGTCGCTTCTGATCTTCGTCGGGGAAGCGACGCGTGACGCCTTCGATCCGAGGAAGACCTTCCGGTGAGCACACGCGAAATCCTCCTGTCCGTCAAAGACCTGTCGGTCGCCTTCCACCAGGGCGGCAAGACCTCGCTTGCCGTCGATCAGGTGTCCTTCGACATTCACCGCGGCGAGGTCGTGGCACTGGTCGGCGAATCCGGCTCCGGCAAGTCGGTGACCGCCAATTCCATCCTGAAGCTCCTGCCCTATCCCGCCGCCAGTCACCCCTCCGGCGAAATCCGTTTCAACGGCAAGGACCTGCTGAACGCGTCGGATGCGACGCTGCGCGCCGTGCGTGGCAACGACATCACGATGATCTTCCAGGAACCGATGACCTCGCTCAATCCGCTGCATTCGATCGAGCGGCAGATCGGCGAGATTCTCAAGCTGCACCAGGGCATCGAAGGCGTCGCTGCACGCGCCAAGATTCTTGAGCTGCTGAACCAGGTCGGCATTCGCGAGCCGGAAAAGCGCCTCGCCGCCTATCCGCACGAACTGTCCGGCGGCCAGCGCCAGCGCGTCATGATCGCCATGGCGCTCGCCAACCGCCCGGAACTGTTGATTGCCGACGAGCCGACGACCGCGCTCGACGTGACCGTGCAGGCGCAGATCCTCGAGCTCCTGAAGAAACTCAAGGAAGAGCACGGCATGTCCATGCTCTTCATCACCCACGATCTCGGTATCGTCCGGAAATTCGCCGACCGGGTCTGCGTGATGACCAAGGGCAAGATTGTCGAGACCGGCCCGGTCGAGGAGATCTTCTCCAATCCGCAGCATGCGTATACGCGCCACCTGCTCGCCTCGGAGCCGAAGGGCGAGCCGCGGCCGGGCGATGCCGGCCAGCCCGTCATTATCGAGGCCGACGACGTCAAGGTGTGGTTCCCGATCAAGGCGGGCTTCATGCGCCGCGTCGTCGATCATGTGAAGGCGGTCGACGGTATCGATCTCACGCTGCGCGCCGGCCATACGCTCGGCGTCGTCGGCGAATCCGGCTCCGGCAAGACGACGCTCGGCCTCGCGCTGACGCGGCTCATCGCCTCGCAGGGCCGCATCGCCTTCGTCGGGCAGGACATTGCCGGCCACTCCTTCGCCGAGATGCGCCCGCTGCGCCGGCGCATGCAGATCGTCTTCCAGGATCCCTTCGGCTCGCTGTCGCCGCGTATGTCGGTGGCCGATATCGTCGCCGAAGGCCTGAAGATCCACGAGCCCGCGCTGTCGGAGGCCGAGCGCGACCATCGTGTGGCATCGGCGTTGGAGGAAACCGGCCTCGACGCATCGACCCGCTGGCGCTACCCGCATGAATTTTCCGGTGGCCAGCGCCAGCGCATCGCGATTGCGCGCGCCATGGTGCTGAAGCCCGAATTCGTCATGCTCGACGAGCCGACCTCCGCGCTCGACATGAGCGTGCAGGCGCAGGTGGTCGAGCTGCTGCGCGATCTCCAGGCCAAGCACAATCTCGCCTACCTCTTTATCAGCCACGACCTCAAGGTCGTGCGAGCGCTCGCCAATGACATCATCGTCATGCGCGCCGGGCGCGTCGTGGAAAAGGGGCCGGCGAAAGACATCATCGAGCGTCCTACGGAGGCCTATACCAAGGCCCTCATGGCCGCCGCCTTCAATCTCGAAGCCGTCAGGGCCGAGAGCATCCATCAGTAGCCAAGAAGAGACTGCCCATGAAAAGCCCTGTGATCATCGATCTGAAATTCGATCAGGAGGAGGTTGCAGCGGCGTTGAAGGGGGCCTTTCCGGACCGCGAGGTCGTCAACCTGCTGCATCCGATCCATCGCAAGCGCGATCTCTCCGGCATCGACTATGCCGTGGTCTGGAAGCCGGGTGCCGATCTCTTTTCGCGGGCGAAGGATCTGAAGGTCGTATTTTCAGGCGGCGCGGGCGTCGATCACGTGCTGACGCTGCCGGGCCTGCCGGACGTGCCGCTCGTCCGCTTCGTCGATGACACGCTGACGACGCGCATGAGCGAATGGGTGGTCATGCAGTGCCTCCTGCACATGCGCCAGCACCGGCTCTACGAAGCACAGCGCGACAAGCGCATCTGGCGCGAGCTTTCGCAGCCCGAGGCCAAGGATTTCACCGTCGGTATCATGGGCTTCGGCGTGCTCGGACAGGATTCGGCGAAAAAGCTCAGGACGCTCGGCTTCAATGTCATCGGCTGGTCGAAGAGCGGCCGCAAGGTCGAGGGTTTCGAGACATTTGGCGACAGCGGTCTCGATACCTTCCTCGGCAGGAGCGATATCCTCGTCGGTCTGCTGCCGCTGACGCCGGATACGAAGGGCATCTTCAACACCGGCCTCTTCACACGCCTCAGCCGCAAAGGCCCGTTCGGCGCACCGGTTTTCATCAATGCCGGCCGCGGCGGCAGCCAGGTCGAGGGCGATATCGTCGCGAGCCTCAATGACGGCACGCTCCATGGCGCCTCACTCGACGTGTTCGAGCAGGAGCCACTGCCGCTCGAAAGCCCGCTCTGGTCGATGGACAAGGCCTTTTTGACGCCGCATGCGGCAGCGGCCTCGGATGTCGCAGCGCTCTTCCGCCATGTGGAACAGCAGATCGAACGTCTCGAAGGTGGCAAGCCGCTCGAACACCTCGTCGATCGAAACGCAGGCTATTAAGATTCAGGGCCGACGGTAACCCGTCGGCCGCTCATAGAGCCAGCCGATCCGCTCGATTGCGGCATCCAGGCCTTCACGCGCTACGGTCATCGTGTGGCCATTGGCGTGGAGGATCGTCTTTTCGTCTTCCATGATCGCTACGTGGCCCTTCCAGAAGACGAGGTCGCCGCGGCGCAACTCTTCGCGGCTGATCGGTGTGCCGAAGCCGGCGGCCTGCATATCGGAATCCCGCGGTGCCGTGCGGCCGGCCATCATCATCGACAGCTGCACCAGCGCCGAGCAGTCGAGCCCGAAGCCGGACCGGCCACCCCAGAGATAGGGCGCCTCGAGGAAGCGGATGGCGATGGCGACATAGTCGTCGCTCGCCGTGGCGTCGATGGCAATACAATGGCCAGCGACGACGGACTGGCCGCCCGCCAGCGTCAGATAGCGTGTTCCGCGCGTCTCGCTCTCACCAATGACCGTTAGCCGGCTCCCGATCGACAGCGCAAAGGCGGCGGGGGTCCGGAGATCCGCGCCGCTATACGCGAAAGTGCGGGGCACGGCGACGATATGGGTGGGGGCGGCGCCTCCCGAAGACAGCGCCGTCTCCTCGATATAACCGACATAGCCGTCGAAGCCGGATTTCACCCAGGCCCAGCCGTTCGCACGGTCGAGCACCTGCACGGCCTCGCCGAACAGCACCTGTGTGTCGATGCCGGCGGCCGCATCCGGCCGGGGCCGCAGCGATGCGACGGGCACGGCGACATGTGCGGGCGTACCGGACACGTAATGCGGCGCCTCCACGCTGCCGCGCAGCGCCTCTTCCGCAAGGTCGGGACGGTAGGCATTGAGGCGGCGGTCGGGCAGGGCGTTCATGGGCGTCTCACGGAACGAGCGTATGGCCCCTGGCGATGATGAGATCGCCGAGCCGTTCGAGATACAGCGCACCCTCGACGGTGCGCTTGATGATGACGTTGCGGCGATCGCGGTCGTCGCGCATGCGGGTAACGAGACCCTGTTCGCCCATCGTGTCAAGAGCGCGCGTTATGACGGGCTTGGTCACGTCCAGCTTGGCGGCGAGGCCGCGCACGGTGTGCGGCGGCGGCACGAGGTAGATTTCGAGCAGGATGGCGAGCTGGCGCAGCGTCAGGTCGCGTCCATCCGCATGCACCTGCTGCACGGTCACCTCGTGCCAGAGGCCGAGCGCCTGCGATGGGTTCAAGTCTACCGGCACGACGCCTCCGGGGATGAGCCTGTCCGCACGGTTCAGGGCGGCTCAGGCAGTTGTTCCGCATTTGCGTTAGCGTTTCGTTACGCTACCGTACCGGTTCTTGAAACGGAAGTCTTTGAATGCCGCAATTGCGGACGCAAAACCGCTTCGCACTTTTGCTGCAATTGCTTAGGCGGTCATCGTGCGCAGATGGTGGTAGAGCGCGCGAATGGCCTGCGCCTCGCCGCCGACGGGCGAATGCGGCCGCTCGGCCTGTGCCCAGGCATAGATGTCGAAATGCGCCCAATGCCTGTTGCGGGTGACGAAGCGCTTCAGGAAGAGTGCCGCCGTGATCGAGCCCGCCATGCCGCCCGAGGGGGCATTGGTGAGATCGGCGATGCGGGCGGAGACGTCCTTGTCATAGCCCATGTAGAGCGGCATGCGCCACATCGGGTCGTCCACCGTGAGGCTCGCTTCGGTGAGGTCATGCGCCAGGTCCTCGTCGTCGGTGAAGAAGGGCGGCAGGTCGGGGCCGAGCGCCACGCGGGCAGCGCCCGTCAGCGTCGCCATGTCGACGATCAGGTCAGCCTCCTCCTCGTCGGCATAGGCCAGCGCATCGGCCAGGATCAGCCGGCCCTCGGCGTCGGTGTTGTCGATCTGCACGGTCAGGCCCTTGCGGCTCTTGTAGATATCGCCGGGGCGGAAGGCGTTGGACGAGATCGAGTTCTCGACGACGGGCACCAGCACACGCAGGTCCACCTTCAGCTTGGCGTCCATGATCATCAGCGCAAGGCCCATGACATTGGCTGCACCGCCCATGTCCTTCTTCATCAGGAGCATGGAGGAGGCCGGCTTGATGTCGAGGCCGCCGGTATCGAAGGTCACGCCCTTGCCGACCAGCGTCACGCGCTTGTGGCCCTTCTTCCCCCAGCGCAATTCGAGCAGGCGCGGTGCCTGTTCGGAGGCGCGGCCGACCGTGTGCACGAGCGGGAAGTTCTCCTTGAGCAGGTCGTCGCCCGAGATGACAGAGACCTTGGCTTTGTAGTGCTCGCCGAGCGCGCGAAAAACGTCCTCCAGCGCATCCGGGCCCATGTCGTTGGTGGGCGTGTTGATCAGGTCGCGGGCGAGGAAGACGCCGGCGAGCTGGCGCTTGATATCGGTGGCGTCGGCATCGGAGGGGATGAGCAGCGTCGGGGCTTCGGAGACGGAGGCCTTGTAGCGCTCGAAACGGTAGCTGCCGAGACCATAGCCGAGCGCCAGACGGTTTGCCGTCAGCGGCGCGGTCTCGACATGCCAGTCGCCGGCCGGCAGCGCGCGGGCGAGCTTGCCCGCCAGGAAGGGGGCGTCGGACGGGTTCTTGCCCAGCCCGAAGAGGGCACCGCCGAGATGGCCATCCGCTGTCGGCACCATCAGAAGCGCACCCGAATCCGCCTTGAAGCCCGCCTTCTTCGCCCAATCCAAGGCGATCGGATCGATCGTGCCGGTCTCGATGTGGGCCGGCGTGATCGCAAAGATCGGCAGCGTCTTCCCGTTCTTCGTGTTGAAGGGAGAGGGCCGGTCGATGAACTGGAAGGGGGCCATGGGGTAACCTTTGGAGAAAGCCGGGAGAATCGGCCAATTAACACTCTGTTAGGGTTAACAGATTATTGCTGGAGCGAAGATTGCGGCGTGATTCCTTAACCGCCGCGTCATGCGGAAATCGCTTCGGGGACAGATCATGACCGCTTACCGCACGCGTTCGTCACTTCGCAACGGGCTCCTGAGGGGGGCTGCACTTGCCATCATCGCGGTGGCGGTGGCCGGCTGCGCGGGTGGCAAGAGTAACCTGACCACCGGTTCCATATCGAGCGGCGGCAAGCCTGTTGCGCAGATGAACGCGACGGAGCTTCGCGGTGCGGCCGACAGCATCGGCCAAGCCTATGCGAAGAACCCGAAGGATCGCAATATCGGCCTCAACTACGCCAATGTGCTGCGCATGAACGGGCGCAACGATCAGGCGCTCGCCGTCATGCAGCAGGTCGCCATCAACTTTCCGAGCGACCGCGAAGTGCTCGCCGCCTACGGCAAGGCGCAGGCGGCCGCCGGCCAGCTGGAGCAGGCGCTGAGCACCATCCTGCGCGCCCAGACGCCCGATCGTCCCGACTGGCGGCTGAAATCCGCCGAAGGCGCCATCCTCGACCAGCTGGGTCGCTCCGGCGAAGCCCGCCAACGTTACCGCGATGCCCTGGATATAAAGCAGAACGAACCGTCCGTCCTTTCCAATCTCGGCATGTCCTATCTGCTGGCGAAGGACCTGAAGACGGCGGAAACCTACCTGCGCTCCGCCGCCTCCCAGCCCGGCGCCGATAGCAGCGTGCGCCAGAATCTCGCGCTTACCGTTGGCCTGCAGGGCCGCTTCCAGGAAGCCGAAAACATCGCGCGGCAGGAACTGACCGCCGAGCAGGCGGAAGCGAATGTCAAATATCTGCGTGGCATGCTCGCCCAGCAGAACTCCTGGAAGAAGCTTGCCGCCGACGATAGCGGCAACACGAACTGATCGTTGAACGCCTGAAGTAAAGCCTCCTCCCAAGGACGCCTTCGCCCCGGCCGATGTTTCGGACCGGGGCGTTTTGTTTTGTTTTGCGGAGAGGGGTTCTATTTGAACGTATCGGAAACCTGGATGCCGGCGGGGCCGAGAATGACGGCGATCAGCACGGGCAGGAAGAACAGGATCATCGGCACGGTGAGCTTCGGTGGAAGGGCGGCCGCTTTCTTTTCCGCCTCGTTCATGCGCTGGTCGCGGCATTCCTGGGCAAGCACCCGCAGTGCCTGCGCAATCGGCGTGCCGTAGCGCTCGGCCTGGATGAGCGCCTGCCCGACCGCCTTCACCGTGTCGAGGCCGATACGCGCGCCGAGATTTTCATAAGCCGCACGCCGCTCCTGCAGGAAGGAGAGTTCGGCGGTCGTGAGCACCAGTTCCTCGGCGAGCTCCGGCGAGGACATGGCGATTTCGTCGGCCACACGCTTGAAGGCGACTTCGATGGTGATGCCCGATTCCACGCAGATCAGCATGAGGTCGAGCGCATCCGGCCAGGCGCGGCGGATCGAGCTTTGCCGTTTCGACACCTTGTTGGAGATGAAGATGTTCGGCGCGTAAAAGCCGAGATAGGCGCTGAGAAGCGTCGCCAGCACGCGGACCAGGAACGGTTTGTCGTCGAGATAACCGAGATAGAAAATGTAGAAGGCGCCGATCGTGCCGAACACGAAAGGCAGCACGAAGCGCGCAAAAAGGAAGATGTTGAGGGCGTTCTGCGAGCGATAGCCGGCCTGACGCAGCCGGTTCATCGTGTTGGCGTCGACGAGGGCTTCGCGCAGGTTCAGCCGTTCGACGATCTGGCGCACCGAGGTATTGTGCTGGGCGCGCAGCGAGGCCTTGCTCTGGATGGTTTCCGCATTGAGGCGCGCGCGCTCGCGGGCGCGCATCTGCTCGCGTTCGAGCGCCACCGATTTCATGCGCTTGTCGAGGTCGCCGCGATCGAGATAGGGCGCTGCCAGCGTATAGATGGTCGCGAGCACCGCCATCATCACGAAGGCGGGCAGCAGAACGGCCGGGTCGGTGAGGGTGGTGACGAGTCCGGACATGGGTCCCCGCGCTCCTAGATGTCGAAGTTGATCATTTTGCGCATGACGAGAATGCCGATCGACATCCAGCCGAGGCCCACGCCGAGGATCAGATGCCCGCGCGAATCCGTGAACAGGATCATGATGTAGTCGGGCGACGTCAGATAGACGAGGAGGGTCACGATGAAGGGCAGGGCGCCGATGATGGCGGCCGAGGCCTTCGCCTCCATCGACAGCGCGTTCACCTTGTCGCGCATCTTGCGCCGCTCGCGCAGCACGCGCGAGAGGTTGCCGAGCGCCTCCGAGAGGTTGCCGCCGGCCTGGCTCTGGATGGCGATGACGATGGCGAAGAAGTTGACTTCCTGCAGTGGAATGCTGGTAAACATGCGTGCGCAGGCTTCCGGCACGCTCAAGCCCACCTGCTGCGCTTCCACGATCTTGCGGAACTCCGTGCGGACCGGTTCCTGACCTTCCGCGGCGATGAGGCGCAACGCATCGGTCAGCGGCAGGCCCGACTTGATGGAGCGCACCATGACGTCGAGGGCGTTGGGAAGCTCGGCAAGGAACCGCTTGAGGCGACGCTTGACCATGAAGCCGACGAACCAGCGGGGTATGCCAAGCGCCGCGATCACGGAAGCGCCCAGACTGACGAGCAGGCTGGCGCCGGCAAGAATCGAGAGCACGAATGCGAACAGCCCGAAAACGGCGCTGTAGACGTAGAACTTGGAAACGGTGATCGAAAGGCCGGCCTGGGTAAGCTTGGCCTTCAGGGTCGTCGCGACGCGTCTGGTCTGCTCCTGCTGCTTCTTTTCGAGGTCCTTCAGCGAATCCTGCACGGATTTACGCCGCTTCGACAACTCCTGCATGCGGTCGCGGGCCGCCTTGGCCTTGTTCTGGTCGGTTTCGGCCGCATGAACGCGGCGCACGCGGCTTTCCGCCTTCTTCTGCGCCTCGATGCGCGAGAAGAGCAGGCCATAGGTGAGCCCCGCGGTGGAAAGTGCCGCCAGCGCGAAGATTGCGACGATGGTGATATCCAGTCCGAACATCTCGCCTCCTTACGGCTTTTCCATCGCGTCGAGCGTTGCGGCCAGGCGCTTGTCCTCGTTGAAATACCGGGCGCGATCCCAGAAGTGTGGTTTGCCGATGCCCGTGCCGGTGTGCTGGCCGATGAGACGACCATTGGCATCTTCGCCTTGGATGTCGAAGCGCATCAGGTCCTGGGTGACGATGACGTCGCCTTCCATGCCGACCACTTCGGTGATGTGCGTGATGCGGCGCGAACCGTCACGCAGACGCGAGGCCTGGATGATGACGTCGATCGAGCCGGCAATGATTTCGCGCACGGTCTTTGCCGGCAGCGTATAGCCACCCATGGCGATCATCGATTCCATGCGGCTCAGGCATTCGCGCGGCGTATTGGCGTGGATCGTGCCCATCGAGCCGTCGTGACCGGTGTTCATCGCCTGGAGCAGGTCGAACACTTCCGGTCCGCGGACTTCGCCGACGATGATGCGTTCGGGGCGCATACGCAGGCAGTTCTTGATCAGATCACGCATGGTGATCTCGCCCTCGCCCTCGATGTTCGGCGGGCGGGTTTCGAGACGCACGACATGCGGCTGCTGCAGCTGAAGTTCGGCCGAGTCTTCGCAGGTAATGACACGTTCGTCGCGGTCGATATAGTTCGTCAGGCAGTTGAGCAGCGTCGTCTTGCCCGAGCCCGTGCCACCGGAAATGACGATGTTGCAGCGCACGCGGCCGATGATCTGCAGAAGTGTCGCGCCCTCGGGCGTGATCGAGCCGAACTTGACGAGCTGGTCGAGGGTCAGCTTGTCCTTCTTGAACTTACGGATGGTGAGCGCGGTGCCGTCGATGGCGAGCGGTGGGGCGATGACGTTGACGCGCGAGCCGTCCGGCAGGCGCGCGTCGCAGATCGGGCTCGATTCATCGACGCGGCGGCCGACCTGGCTGACGATGCGCTGGCAGATCGAGAGAAGCTGGGCATTGTCGCGGAAGCGGATTTCCGATTCCTGCACCTTGCCGGCCACTTCGATATAGGTCTTGCCCGCGCCGTTGACCATGATGTCGGCGATGTCGTCGCGCGCCAGCAGCGGCTCGAGCGGACCATAGCCCAGAACGTCGTTGCAGATATCGTCGAGCAGTTCCTCCTGCTCGGAAATCGACATCGCGAAGTTCTTGATCGTGATGATGTCGTTGACGATGTCGCGGATTTCTTCGCGCGCGCTCTCGGTGTCGAGCTTGGCGAGCTGGGACAGGTCGATCGTGTCGATAAGCGCGGAGAAAACCTGGCTTTTCGTGTCGTAATAATCTTCGGTGCGCGGCGTGCGGCGGCGTGCCGTTGCGGCAGGCGCCGGTGCCGAGACCGGTGCTGGCGCCGGTTCGAAGACGGGTTGCGCCGGTGTGGCGGTGACCGGCCGTTCCGCCGTCACGGTCTGGGTAGAAGCGGGCACGGCATGGGCCGTCTGCCCTGCCAAGACGCTCTTGCCTGAACCTTCATTGCCGCGTTTGCCGAACATGCCTTGTCATCCAGTCTGTTGCGTCGCCCCTCGGATTTTCCTGCGAGGCTTACTCGGGGGCCTGTTTGCGGCCGAGCAGGCCCAGCATCTTGCCGAGGCCGGCCTTCTTGGGTTTCTTGACCGTCGAGCGGCCCGTCACGATATGGGCGAGTTGCGAGAAGGTCTCCGCCATCGGCGCCTTCTTGTCGATTTCGGCGATCATCCGGCCGCTGTTGGAGGCCGTGCCGAAGAGTTGCGCATCGAAGGGAATGATGGCGATCGGCTGAATGCCGAGCGGCTCGCAGAAGTCGTCAGGCGCGATTTCCGGACGCTTGGGAAGGCCGACCTGGTTCAGCACCAGATGCGGCGGCTTGTCGTTCGGCCGCAGCTTTTTCAGGGCGTCCAGCATGTTCTTCGCGTTGCGCAGGTTGGCAAGGTCGGGCACCGCGGTGATGATCACCTCATCGACCTCCGACAGCAGCGTGCGGGTCCATTCCGACCAGGCATGCGGCACGTCAAGCACGGTCACCGGCGCGCTACGCTGCAGCACCTCGATGATCGGCTGGAAGGAGTTCCGGTCGAGATCGTAGCCGCGGTCCAGCATGGAGGGAGCGGCGAGCAGCGACAGGTGCTCGGAGCACTTGGTTAGAAGGCGGTCGAGGAAGACTTCGTCGAGCCGGTCGGGCGCACCGATCGCTTCGGAAATGCCCTGTGGGGGATCCTGGTCGAAATCGATGTTGGCCGTGCCGTAAGGCAGGTCGAGATCGGCAAGGATGACCTCCGTCTGGAAGAGATTGGAAATGTCGAAGGCGCAATTGTGTGCGATCGTCGAGGAGCCGCAGCCGCCCTTGGCGCCGATGAAGGCGATGGTGCGGCCGAGCGGCTCGGCTTCCGGATCGACGAAGATCGCCGCCATGGCATTCAGCACCTCGGCCATGCCGACCGGGCCGACCATGTATTCGGAAATGCCGTTGCGAATGAGTTCGCGATAGAGCGGGATGTCGTTATAGCGGCCGACGATCACGACCTTGGTGCTCGGATCGCACACCTGGGCCAGCGGCGCGAGCTCGTCCATGATCGCATCCGGTTCCGTCGCGGTTTCCAGGATCAGGAGGTTGGGCGTCGGCGCGGAGGCGAACATGTTGGCGGCCGCCGCGATGCTCGCACTCGATATGCGCAGGCTCACCTTGGCCATGCGACGGTCCTGGCCGCAGCGTTCCATGGTGCGCAGCATCGCCTCGCTTTCGCAGAAGGCATGCACGGAGATGCGTGGCAAAGGACGCACGGTCTCGATCTCGACCGGCCGGACGGCCTCGTCGGCCATTCCCTCGCCGGCACGTTCAATGGTGTAGTCTACTGTGCTCATCGTCATGCCCGTTCCTGGTGTCCGGCGAACCGGAGGGAGTGGTTCCGCGTGCCTGTCGTCAGAAATCCGGCTGGCCGAATTCGCGGTAGTCCTGGATCACCACGTTGCGCTGCTCGGCGTCGATCGGGGTCATGCCGCGCGGCTGGACGAGGTCCATCGGATTGGCGATCTGAGCCGCGAGGTTGGCCTGCGTGGCGCAGCCGAAATTGTGATAGTTCTTGTTTTCCATCGTGTTTTCGACGAGATCCTCCGGCCATTCGCCGCACGGACCGGCCTTGGCCGTGATGGCGAAGAAGGCGAGCCGGATCGGCGCTGCCGGACCGTAACCGCTTGCGTCGTAGTTGGTTTCGATCATCTGGTCGCGTTTGACGCCGGCGCTCAGCAGTGTTGCGCGGATTTCCTTGCGCATGTGGTCTGCCGCGGCCGCGTTGGCCGAGCCGCGCGGTAGCATGATCTGAACCGCGCCGCGCGATTTGGCGGTATGGTCGGCGGCAAAACCGCGGATATTGTCGCGCACGCCCGTCGTCAGCGACCGGTCGCCGAGGGCGATCGGGATGTCGAGTGTCTGGGCATCCTCGGTCAGCACGATCGGGTGGCGCGTGCGGTAGTCGTCAGGGATCGAGCCGGTGGCGTTGCGATCCGGCCGCGTGCCGCAGCTGGAAAGCGCCATGACGGAAACGAGAAGGGTTACAGAGAACGCGGCGCGCATCGGGCGGCTCCTGGCGGAAAGACGGATGGTCTGGATCGTTTCGCTCATGGGATCGCTCGTCACTTGTAGATGAAGCCGATGGAGCCGTGGTAGTTGCCCGACGGCATCGCATCTTCCTTGCGGCCATAGACCTTGTTCACCCTTCCGAGGAAGAAGCTTGCTGCGTCATTGGTCGCGTTGAAATTGTCGTCGGGACGCGAGAGCGCCGTGCGTGCCACCGGTCGCACGAGGTATGGCGTCGCGATGATCACCATTTCCGTCTCGTTGCGCACGAAATCCTTCGAGCGGAAGAGCGTTCCGAAGATCGGGATCTTCGACAGGCCCGGCAGTCCGGACATCGCCTGACGGATGTCGTCCTTGACGAGGCCGGCGATGACGATGGAGCCACCGGAGGGCAACTCGACGCTGGTCGTCGCCTCGCGCCGGCGAATGCCGAGTGCCGTCAGGCCGGGAATGTCGCTATGGGCGAGGAAGGTGGCGGATCCCTCGAAGGTCGGCTCGGAGACCTCCGTCTGAACACGCAGGCTGATGCGTCCCGGCGACAGCACGACCGGCCGGAAATTCAGCCGGATACCGTATTCGACCTCGTCGACCTTGCGCTTGATCGTGCGTTGTCCATCGTCGCCGACGTCGATTTCCTGCTCCGATGCCAGGCGGAAGTCGCCGCCGACATAAAATTTGGCTTCCTCGCCGGAAATGGCGGTGAGACTGGGTTCGGCCAGCGTACGCATCACGCCTGCCTGTTCCATGGCGCTGACATAGCTTGCAAGATTGAGGCCGCCCACGCTGCCGGCGAGGGATCCGCTGGCGACCCAGTCAGCTGCGCCGCCGAGATTGGTGGGATTGCGGAAGGAGATGCCCCCGGCCGAGCCTTGGGCGGAGCCGTTGAAGCCGAGCTGCTTGAGAACCTGGCGGCTGACCTCGGCCACGGTCACCTTGAGCGTGACCTGGTCCTCGCCCTCGATCTTCAGCATGTTGACGACCTGGGAGCGCTGGCGGTCTTCGCCGAAGATCGCCGCGTCGCCGTTGTTGCCCTGGGCGGTGATGTTGCGGGTCGTCGCCTCACCGCCGGTCAGGAAGATCTCGGCAAGCCGCGTCGCCTGGATGGCATCCTGCGGCGTGCGCACCGTACCGTTCAGCACGATGTTGTCGGAGATGATCTCGACCTGGATGTCGGAGTCAGGAATGAAGCGGCGCAGATTGGCCTGCAGGCCGTCGATGTCGCGCTCGACGGTGAGGTCGATGCTGACGATTTCCTCACCGCCGGGGCCGAAGATGAAGATGTTGGTCTGCCCGACTTCCTTGCCGAAGAGATAGATGCGGCGTGAACTGCGCGTCACCGCGTCGGCCTTGACGGGATCGGCGACGAGGATGTCGTGCGCGTCCGTCGGCAAATCCACCACGATCGCCTTGTTCAGGCCGAGCTTGACGGCCTTGCGGGCACCCGGACCGCTGTTGCTGATGCGAATGATCGAGGCGGTCGCCGCCTCAGCGGTCGCCACCGGTGCGAGCGGAAAGCCGGAAAGGGCGAGGCAGACGCTCAGCCCGCCGGCGACGGAAGCCCGAAAAGTCCTTGCGATTCCAAACACGGTCAGCTCCTGGTCACTGCTTGGCGGCGCTAGCGCCGTTTACGATTTCACCGGTCTTGATCACCTGGACGAGCGGCACGCCGTCTCCGCCGGAAAGCAGGTATTCGGCAGCGCCGGTATCCGACTCCTGGGCGTCGGCGACACTGCGCAGCGCCAGCTGAAGCCGCTCGGCCATCTGCTGGGCAACGGTGATCACCTTGGTCTGGTCCGGCGTCAGTTCGAGCGTGGCGGTCGTGCCGATGGCCGATTTGGAGCCATCGGGGTTTTCCTGGATCTGCTGGTCGATGGCCAAGACGCGTACATTCGACAGAACGGTCTCCGTCAGGAAGGACCCGCCGTCGCTCTTGCGCACCATGATGACATCGACGCGGTCGTTCGGCAGGATGAAGCCGCCGGCGCCCGTCGCGACCGAGATTTCGGTTGCGACGGCGCGTTTGCCGGCCGGCAGCAGCGACGACATGATGCGGTTGCTCGCGTCGGCGATCTTTTCCTGACGGATCGGCTCGCCGTTGAAGATCGGCATGCGGGCAATGGCGCCGTCGAGGCTTTCCATCGCATCCGGCCGGTTCTGATCGGTGATGAAGCCTTCCACCACGCCACCCTGCGGCCACGCCGCCCAGGTGAGCGAATCGGGCTTGAGCCGCGATCCGACGGGCAGGCTTTCGCGCGCCACGAGCACGTTGATGGTCGGCTCCCGTTCGATGACGGGGTCGCCCTTGACAATGGCCGTCCTGCCGCCGCGGGCGACCTGCAGGGCGAGCAGGCCCGCGATGCCGGCCGACACGACAGCCACTGCCAGAATGATGATTCGCGCCGGTCTCATATGGATTCCCTGGAGGTGCGGACTCTTCTATCCGCCCACATTGACCGGCAATGGTGTAATTATGGTTAATAAGCGCCTTACGCGCATGGTTAACGCGACGCTAATGCCGGTATGGCCGCTATGGACTGCGCCAACGCAAAAGACCGGGATGCAGGCCATCCCGGTCGTTCATCGTCTCAAGCGGGGGAAGGCTGCGTCAGCCGAGGGCGGCGAGCATCAGGGGGGATGACGGGTAGGCGACGAAGGCCGCAGCGCCGATCGCGATCCCGTAGGGCACCTTGCGGCCGGCCAGAAGATGGGCCGGCACGGGCAGGCCGGATGCGTACACCACGGGGGCCTTTGCCCGCAGGACGAGGATGCCGAGCGTCAGAAGCCCGCCGAAGGCCGACACATAGATCATGTATTCGAAAAGCGATGGATTGATGCCGAACCAGACGGCGCTGGCCGAAAGCAGCTTCACGTCACCGCCGCCCATCGTGTTGAGCGCGAAGAGGACGAAGCCGATCGAAAAGATCAGAAGGCCGGCGCCGAGATGCAAAGCGATCTCGGTGAGACCGAGGCCGGCAAGCGGGGCGGCGAGGAGGAACGCGCCAAGCAGAATGGCCGAGACCCGGTTTGGAATGGTCATCGTGAAGAGGTCGGAAAACGCCGCGACTGCAAGACAGAACGGAAAGATCACGAAGATCAGAGCCTGTGTCACGCGAATTTCTCCCGATATCCGGTCCGGTTCAGACCGATGAACCCTGGAATGGAGAAGCCGCCCTCGTTTGGAGGGCGGCTTCGAAACCGAAAACGTCCCGGTGGTATTAGTTCTGGGAGTCGGTGAGCTGGTCGTTCAGGAAGTTGAACTGGGCGTCAAGGCCCGTGCCGAGCGCGCGGGCGCCGGCGATGAGGGCGACGGAAATCAGGGCGGCGATCAGGCCGTATTCGATGGCGGTTGCGCCAGATTCGTCCTTCATAAGGCGAGCAAAAATCTTGGTCATGGTATTCTCCTAGCTCCACGAGTGTTGGTTCAGCACGTCCGCCAACTGTTTCCGTTGTTCGGATGACTGCAACCTACAGTGCTGCCATTGCCATCGGCTTAAGGAAGTCAGTTAATCTTGTCCTAACGCGAGGCTGTCGAAAATATGGTCACCAAAGGGTTAATCGCCTCGCGCGCGATTCTTCTATCTTTATGGGGAACATTACGGGTCGGTGTGCCGTCCCGCGGCGCCGGCATGCGGAATTGTCGCGCGCTGCCTTAAGTCTTCATTCACCATTCCCGGCGATGCTGGTCCCATAGTATCTCCGGGATGAGTGATTATGGGACGCGACTGGATTTTCGCTGCGAAAGCCGCAAGGCTTGTGTCGGCCGCCCTTCTTGTGGTGTCGATGGCGGGTGCCGCGGCCGCCGAAGAGCCGTTCATGCGCGTCTATATGGATCACGCGCGGGTGCTCAAGCTCGACCGGCCGGTGAGCAAGGTCATTATCGGCAATGCCAAGGTGGCCGATGCAACGGTGGCCGATGCCAAGACGATCGTGCTGACGGGCCGCAACTTCGGCACCACCAATCTCGTGCTCCTCGACGCGGACGGCAATGCCATCGTCGACGAACGGATCCTGGTGTCGATCGACGAAGGCAATACGGTGCGCGTCTTCCGCCAGACGGACCGGTCTGTTCTGTCGTGCACGCCCAATTGCGAAGAACACGCCACCGAGCGGCCGAACGACGGCTGACCGCTGTTGCGCTTCGATTGCCCAAAAGCGGGAAACCGTTCAATTCTTCGGCTCCACACACACGAAAAATAAACGGTCGGCGATCTAGTCTTTTTCCATCCAGCATATGGGAACGGATCGCGATGACGCTCGATCACACGACAAACACCCGGCGGCGGCCTATAAGAGGTCTGTTCCGCCGTTTTCTCGCCCGGCGCGATGGCGCGACGGCGATCGAATTCACGCTGCTCTGCCTGCCTTTCTTCGCAATTGTCTTTGCGTCGCTCGAGACCTTCGTGGCGTTCTCGGCCGAGCAGGTTCTCGCCAGCGCAAACGATACGATGGCCCGCAAGATCCGCACGGGCGAGATCACGTTCAATCTCGGCAAGACCTCGGATATGAGCCAGGAACAGTTCCGCAAGGCCTTTTGCGACGAGATCGCGATCCTGATGCCCTGCTCGCCCACGGAGCTCAAGACGCCGAACAAGCTGTTTATCGACGTGCGCAGCTTCCCGAAGTTCACCGATATTCCTAAGTCGATCCCGTTGACAGGCAAGTCTCTCGACACCTCCGCCTTCAAGTTCTCGCCCGGCGGCAAGAAGTCGATCAATATCATCAGGGCCTATTACCGCTGGGATATCGTCACGGATCTGGTCCGCCCGTACATCTCGAACGTCAAATCGGCCGACGGCTCCCAGCAGAACTATCTGATGGTCGCGACCACCGTGGTCCAGAACGAGGACTATCCGTGATGGGCAGCCTTCTTCCGTCTCCGGGTGCCGACAAGAAAACGCAGCCGCCCATGGGTGGCGTGCTGCTCAAGCTGCGGCGCCTCATCGAGGATCGCCGCGGGGTCGGCGCCATCGAATTTGCGATCGTCGCGCCGCTGCTCGTCGTGGCCTATGTCGCCGCCTTCGAGATTTCCGTCGCCGTCACCGTGATGCGCAAGGTCAATCGTGCATCGAGTACCGTGTCCGACCTTCTTACCCAGAGTCAGTCCACGAACGTCGCCACGCTCGACACGATGAAGGAGGTGACCAAGACCGTGATCGCCCCCTTCACGCAGGATGGTTACTCGCTGAAGATCACCGGTATTGCCGTTGCCGCGGACGGCAAGGCGACGGTTGCCTGGTCGCGAGACCAGAGCGCCGGCAAGCCGTATGCCACGGGCGCCACCGTCACGCTGCCCTCGACGCTGGACGCCAAGAGCACGTTCATCGTGCGCACGGAACTCGTCGTGCCGCATAGGGTGCTGTTGATGATGCCGAGCCTCGCCTCGACCTTCAACAAGGTCAATCTGTCAAAGACGAGCTACTTCCGCCAGCGGACGGGTGAAAAGATCAGCTGCACCGATTGCTGAGGCCCGCTCCGGCACGCGATTTTTCTTGAACCCGTCTTGCCGCCCGTGCCATGTCTGGCGGTTCATTCCCGCCGCTCCGCGACGGGGGTGCGGACAGACGGCAGGTGATTCATGGCGCGAGCCTTTCTCTTCGTTCTCGACAGTTTCGGCATCGGCGGCGGGCCGGATGCGGCCGCCTTCGGCGATCTCGGTGCCGATACGCTCGGCCATATCGCCGAATTCTGCGCGGCCGGCGTAGCCGACCGTCCGGGCCTGCGTCAGGGGCCACTGAAGCTGCCCAACATGTCGGCGCTCGGGTTGCTGCACGCCGCCCGGGCCGCCACCGGTCGTTTTCCCGAAGGCATGGACGTGCCGCCACGCGTCTTCGGTTATCACGGGGCGGCGAGCGAGGTCTCGAACGGCAAGGACACACCGTCGGGCCATTGGGAGATCGCCGGCACGCCGGTCTCCTTCGACTGGGGTTATTTCCCTTCGGAAGGCGACGCCTTCGAACCCGAACTGGTGGAGGCGATCTGCGCGGCCGGCAACGTACCCGGCATCCTCGGCAATTGCCACGCGTCGGGCACGGATATCATCGCCCGGCACGGACAGGAGCATCGGCGCAGCGGCAAGCCGATCTGCTACACCTCCTCTGACAGCGTCTTCCAGATCGCCGCGCATGAGGGCACGTTCGGCCTCGATCGGCTGCTTTCCTTCTGCGAGACCGTGCGCAAGATCCTCGACGAGCGGCCGGGCGGGCGCATCGGCCGCGTCATCGCCAGGCCTTTCACCGGCAATACGCCCGAGACCTTCGAGCGCACGGGCAACCGGCGCGACTATTCCGTACTGCCGCCGGAGCCCACCCTGCTCGACCGGCTGACGGAAGCGGGCCGCACGGTGCATGCCGTCGGCAAGATCGGCGATATCTTCGCCCATCAGGGCATCGGCACGCTCACCAAGGCGAACGGCAACATGGCGCTGTTCGACGCGACGCTTGCGGTCATGGACGAGGCCAAGGACGGCGATCTCGTCTTCACCAATTTCGTCGATTTCGACATGCTCTACGGCCACCGCCGCGACGTCGCCGGCTATGCCGCGGCGCTCGAAGCCTTCGACCGGCGCCTGCCGGAAGTGGACCGCAAGCTGAAACCGGGCGATATTGTCATCCTCACCGCCGATCACGGCTGCGACCCGACCTGGCGCGGCACGGACCATACGCGCGAGCGGGTGCCGATCCTGAGCTTCGGGCCGGGCCTGCGCTCGCGCCTCATCGAAACCCGTACGACCTTTGCCGATATCGGCGAGACCGTTGCCCGCCATCTCGGCATCCCGCCTGGCCAGCACGGAAGGAGTTTTTTGTGACGAAAACCATGCCCAAGGCGGAGCTGCACTGCCATATCGAAGGTGCGACCCCGCCCGCACTCGCCGCCGCCCAGGCGAAACGCTACGGCATCGACACATCCGCCTTCATCAAGGACGGCCAATATTCCTGGCAGGATTTCACCAGCTTCGTGCAGAGCTACGACGCGACCGCCAACCTCTTCCGCAGGGAGGAGGATTACGCGCTGCTCGCCGAGACCTATCTGACCGAGATCGCCGCGGCCGGCGCCATCTACAGCGAGTTGATCGCCTCGCCCGACCAGGGCGATGCCGTGGGCATCGGCGCGGATGCCTATATGCGCGGGCTTGCCGAGGGCGCCGAACGCGCCAGGGCGAAGACGGGCATCGAGACACGCCTTCTCGTCGTCGGCATCCGCCATTTCGGTCCGGAGCGGGTGGTGAAGGCGGCCGAATATGCCGCGCGCCGTCCGCATCCGCTGATCACGGGCTTCAATCTCGCGGGCGAGGAGCGCATGCACCGCGTCGCCGATTTCACCCGCGCCTTCGATATCGCCCGCGATGCCGGTCTCGGCATCACCATTCATGCGGGCGAATTGTCGGGCGCCTTCAGCGTTCGCGACGCGCTGGATCATGTCCGCCCGTCGCGCATCAGCCACGGCGTGCGCGCCATCGAGGATGCCGATCTCGTGAAACGTCTGGCGGACGAGGGCACGGTGCTGGAAGTCTGCCCCGGCTCGAATGTGGCGCTTGGCGTCTTCAAGGATTTTCAGAGCCATCCGCTGCGGGCGCTTCACGATGCCGGCGTGCGCGTTACGCTCAATTCCGACGATCCGCCGTTTTTTCACACGTCGCTTGCCCGCGAATACGAGGTTGCCTCAACCGTGATGGGGTTCAGCGATGCCGAGATCCTCGGGATGACGCGCACGGCCATCGAAGCGGCTTTCGTCGACGAGCCGACGCGGCAGAAGCTGCTGGCCAGGCTGTAGGAGGAAAGCCGGCTGTGAGGATGTTGCGTCCGGCCGGCTGTCTTCTCTTGCAGGTCTTGGCCGTTCCGTGGAAAAAGAGGGATTACTGAATTTTCGGAAGGTTTGGCCATGGACGGCGTTACAGTCATCAATCACCCGCTCGTGCAGCACAAGCTGACCATCATGCGCAAGGAGGAGACGTCGACGGGCAGTTTCCGCCGCCTGCTGCGCGAAATCTCCACGCTGCTCTGCTATGAGGTCACGCGCGATCTGGAACTGACGACCGCGCGCATCAAGACGCCGCTCGAGGAGATCGATGCGCCTGTTCTCGAAGGCAAGAAGCTGGTCTTCGCCTCGATCCTGCGCGCCGGCAACGGCCTGCTCGAAGGCATGCTGGAGCTGGTGCCGTCCGCCCGCGTCTCCCATATCGGCGTCTACCGCGATCACGAGACGCTGGAGGCGGTCGAATATTTCTTCAAGGCGCCCGACAGCATCGATGAGCGCCTCGTCATCGTCGTCGATCCGATGCTGGCGACCGGCAATTCGGCGATCGCCGCCATCGACACGCTGAAGAGCCGTGGTGCGACGAATATCCGCTTCCTCTGCCTGCTCGCCGCGCCCGAGGGCATCAAGAGTTTTCGTGCCCATCATCCCGACGTGCCGGTCTATACGGCCTCCATCGACCGTCAGCTCAACGAGAAGGGCTATATCGTGCCCGGTCTCGGCGATGCCGGCGACCGCATGTATGGCACGAAGTGAGCCGTTAACCGGCCGTTCACCAAGTCGACCGAAGTTCGTGGAGAGGGGCGCCGTCGGGCGCCCCTTTTGCCGTCCGTTAGCCGGAAGCGTGTTATTTCGGGACAGATCCTCCCGGAGACCTGTCCCATGTTCGTTCGCAGCCTTGTTCTTGTCGTCGGTGCCGTCGTTGCCGCTGCCGCCGTCGTTCCCGGCGTGGCAACCCGCTATCTCGACGCGACCAAGGGCAAGGCGCCGGAGGAGACGATCGAAAAGGCCTCCATGCCGGCAGGACAGGACGCGGCGCGCTATACCGGCAACCGCAGCGCCGTCATCAGTGCCGATGCCGAGGGTCATTTCACCGGCCTCTTCTCGATCAATGGCCGCAAGGAAGAAGGCCTCGTCGATACGGGTGCCAGCATGATCGCGCTCAATGTCACGACTGCCCAGCGGCTCGGCATCGACAGGGCCAGGCTGAATTTCCGCTACGCCGTCGAGACGGCGAACGGCAAAGCCCGCGCGGCCTATGTCCGCCTCGACAAGGTCGAGATCGGCCCCGTCAAGGTCGAGAATGTCGGCGCCATGGTGCTGGACGACAAGGCATTGTCGGGAACGCTGATCGGCATGAGCTTCCTGAAGGGCCTCGCCTCCTACAGGGTCGAAGACGGCCGGATGCACCTCACGCGCTGATGCGTGTCAGGATATTCGGTGACAAGGCAGGGGCCTCCGGCGCAACGGCATAGCGCGTCGTAAGCCGTTCCGCCGCCCGCACCGCATCCCCGGCATTGGCGGCATGCACGCGGCCGATTTCGTCGCCTTTTTCCACCTTCGTACCAAGCGGCAAAAGACGGTCGAAGCCGACGCGGTGGTCGATTGCATCATCCGGGCGACTGCGCCCACCGCCAAGTTCGATGACGGCAAGGCCGACCCCGCGCGTGTCGCAGGCGCTCAGGTAACCGGCCTGTGCAGCGAGGACCGGCCGGATGACCGGCGCGGGCTTCAGATGGCTATCCACCTTCTCGACGATATCGGCGGGGCCGCCGAGCGCGTGCACCATGCGCCCGAAAACCTCGGCTGCCGCACCGCTGGAAAGGGCCTTCGCCGCCTGTGTTTCGGCAGCCGGCCTGTTCGGCTCCAGACCCGACAGCACCAGCATCTCGGCGGCGAAAGCGAGCACGACGCACTCCAGCCGCGAACCGGCTTTTTCGCCCTTCAGGAAGGCGATGCAATTGGCGATCTCGACGGCATTGCCGGCGGCATCGGCGAGCGGCTGGTTCATGTCGGTGATGAGGGCCGACGTTGTCACACCCGCGCCGTTCGCCACCTCGACCAGTGAGCGGGCGAGCGTCTCGGCCTCCGCTGCATCCGTCATGAAGGCGCCGTTGCCGACCTTCACATCCAACACGAGCGATTGCAGGCCTGCGGCGAGTTTCTTCGAGAGAATGGAGGCGGTGATCAGCGGCACGGAATCGACCGTCGCCGTCACGTCGCGGATCGCATAGATACGCTTGTCGGCGGGGGCGAGCGCCGTGGTCTGTCCGATGATGGCGCAGCCCACATCCTTCACCGTGCGCCGGAAAAGCGCGGCCGAGGGCATGATCGTATAGCCGGGGATTGATTCCAGCTTGTCCAGCGTGCCGCCGGTATGGCCAAGACCACGCCCCGAAATCATCGGCACGGCGAGGCCACAGGCAGCGGCGATCGGCGCCAGCATCAGCGAGACATTGTCGCCCACGCCACCGGTCGAATGTTTGTCGGCGATCGGCCGATCGATATCCGACCAATCGAGCACGTCGCCCGAATCGCGCATGGCGAGCGTCAGCGCCACCGTCTCGTCGCGCGCCATGCCGTTGAACCAGATGGCCATGGCAAGGGCTGCCACCTGGCCCTCGGAGACGCTGCCATCCGTCACGCCGGCGATGAAGCGGGCGATCTCCTCACGGGTGAGGGGCTCGCCGCTGCGCTTGCGGCG
The DNA here is from genome assembly GCF_022899935.1 of Shinella curvata. Lineage (GTDB taxonomy): Bacteria > Pseudomonadota > Alphaproteobacteria > Rhizobiales > Rhizobiaceae > Shinella > Shinella curvata. Next base: position 586,043 of record NZ_JALJCJ010000003.1, on the reverse strand, counting down.
GATCGTCTCCTGCGGCAGCATTTCAGTAGCTCGCGGGAGCGGGCGGTGCCGACTGGCCGTCGAGTACGGAGAGGATATCGCCGAGCAGGCCCGACGCGCCGAAACGGAATGTCTTCGGCGTCGCCCAGCCCGCTCCGAGGATCGCGGCGGCCCGGTCGAGATAGTCACGCGCATCCGTTACGGTGCGCACGCCGCCTGCCGGCTTGAAGCCGACAGGCTTGCCGCTGGCCTTGATGGCATTGAGCATGATCTCGGCGGCCGGCAGCGTGGCGTTGACGGAAACCTTGCCGGTCGAGGTCTTGATGAAGTCTGTGCCGGCGGCGATCGCAAGGTCGGAGGCCTCGCGAATCAATGCCGGATCCTTCAGTTCGCCGGTTTCGAGAATGGTCTTGAGACGGACGGGCGGGGTGCAGACAGCCCTTACGGCTTCCACCATCTCCGTCACCGCCGCTTCATCGCCGGTGATGAAATCGCGATAGGGAATGACGAGGTCGATCTCGTCGGCGCCGTCGGCGATCGCCTGTTTCGTTTCGGCGATCACCGCGGCAACGGCAAGATCGCCGGAGGGGAAGTTGACGACGGTCGCGATGTTCACCGCATGGCCCGCGCCGAGAATGCCGCGGGCCTGCGCGACGAAGCGCGGCCAGATGCAGATGGCGGCGGTCGGGCCGAAGGGCGTCTGCGCCTGCGCGCAGAGCCTTTCGATGGCGGCGGCGTCGCAGGTGTCGGTGAGGTCGGTCAGGTCGAGCAGCGAGAGCGCTTTCTGCGCGGTGTCCTTAAGCATGGTCGTTGCCTCCGCCCGCGATCATTTCGGCGAGGATGGCGGCGAGCCGCTTTCCGCCGATCGGGGCCATGTCCTTGGTTTCGTGATGGCTGAGTTCGCCGCCCGTCATGCCGGCGCCGAAATTGGTGATGACAGAGGCCGCCGCGACCTTCAGGCCGAGATGGCGGGCGATCAGCACTTCCGGCACGGTCGACATGCCCACGGCATCCGCGCCGAAGACGCGCGCCATGCGGATTTCCGCCGGCGTCTCGAAGCTCGGGCCGGAGAACCACATATAGACGCCCGACGACAGCGGAATCTTCAGCTTGTCCGCCACCGCTTCCATGCGGGCTGCGAGCTCCGCGTCATAGGCATTGGTCATACCGACGAAACGGTCGTCACCGTCGAGGCCAACAAGCGGATTGGTGCCGGAAAAATTGATGTGGTCGGAAATGCGCATCACCGAGCCGGGGGGCATGTCCTCGCGCAGCGAGCCGGCCGAATTGGTGAGGATCAGCGACGTCACACCAAGCCCCTTCAGCACCTCGATCGGCGCGCGCATGGCATTCGCATCGCCGCTTTCATAGTAGTGCACGCGGCCGGACAGCATGATGACGGGCACCGCGCCGAGATAGCCGATGACGAGTTCGCCGGCATGGCCCGAGACGGAGCTCACCGGAAAGCTCGGCAGGTCGGCATAGGGAATGCGCAGCGGGTTTTGCACGGCGTCCACAAGGGAGCCCAGGCCGGAGCCGAGCACGATGCCGTAGCGTGGCAGCACACCGGCAAGGCGCGAGATCAGGAAGTCCGTGGTCTGAACGCTCATCCGAGAATATCCGTCGCGAAGCTGTGCGGCAGCAGTTCGTCCATCGTCATGGTCTTCTTCACCCCGGTTTCGTCGCACAGATAGATCGGCGTCTTTGCCGTTGCGAATTCTGCGATCTTCTGCCGGCAGCCGCCGCAGGGCGGGCAGAGCGGCAGTTTTTCGGCAATGACCGCCATTTCGACGATCTTCTTGTTGCCGGCCATGATCATGTGGCTGATCGCGGTCGGCTCGGCGCACCAGCCCTGCGGGAAGGACAGGTTTTCGATGTTTGCGCCGGCATAGATCTTTCCATCCTCGGCACGGATGGCGGCACCCACCGGAAATTTTGAGTAGGGCGCGTGCGCGAAGGCCATGGCCGCGCGCGCCGCCTCGAAGAGGTCGTGGGACATCTTTTATCGCTCCTTGACGTAGGGCACGCCGCCGGCCTTCGGCGGAATGGCCTTGCCGATGAAGCCTGCAAGCAGGATCACGGTGAGGATATAGGGCAGGGCCTGCATCAATTGTACCGGCACCTTGCCGATCAGCGGGAAGGCAAAGCCCTGGTAGCGGATGGCGAAGGCATCGAGGAAGCCGAAGAGCAGGCAGGCGAAGAGAATGTTCTTCGGCCGCCATTTGGCGAAGATCAGGGCGGCGAGCGCGATGTAACCCTTGCCTGCCGTCATGCCCTTGGTGAAGCCGGCGCCGGCCGAAAGCGAGAGATAGGCGCCGGCAATGCCGCAGAGAATGCCGCAGCAGATGACGGCGCGGTAGCGCAGCCAGATGACCGAGATGCCTGCGGTATCGACCGCACCCGGATTTTCACCGACGGCGCGCAGCCGAAGACCGAAGCGCGTGCGGTAGAGGATCCACCAGCTCGCCGGTACCATCAGGAAGGCAAGATAGGTCAGCGGCGAATGGCCCGACAGCAGGCCGGAATAGATCTGGCCGAGGATCGGCACGTCGCGCACGGCATCCGCGAAAGGAAGGTGGATCGCGCTGAAGCGGCCGCTTTCGGACAAAGCCGGTGTGCGGCCGCCCTGCCTGAACCAGGCCTCGCCGAGAATGACGGTGGAGCCGGCAACCACGAAGTTGATGGCGACGCCCGAGACGATCTGGCTGCCGCGCTGGGTGATCGAGGCATAGCCATGCACCAGCGAGAGCAGCACTGAGACGAGGATGGCGGCCAGCAGGCCCATATAGACCGATTGCGTGATGTAGGCGACGCAGCCGGCGGCGAAGGCCGCACCCAGCATCTTGCCCTCAAGGCCGATGTCGAAGACGCCGGCGCGTTCGGTGAAGAGGCCGGCAAGGGCGGCAAGGATCAGCGGGGTCGAGACGCGGACGGTCGACTGGGCCAGTTCGATGAAGACCTGAAAGAAATCCATGGATCAGGCTCCCTTGGTGGCGGCGACGTCGCGCGTCTTCGGCGAAAGTCCGATGACAAGTCGGGTGATGGCGGGCCGGAACATGTGTTCGAGCGCCCCGGCAAAGAGGATCACCAGACCCTGGATGATGACGATCATGTCGCGCGAGATGGACGGCATCTCGAAGGAGATTTCCGCGCCACCCTGGTAGAGCATGCCGAAGAGGAGGGCGGCTGGAATGATGCCCGCCGGATGCGAGCGTCCCATGAGTGCGACCGCGATGCCGACGAAACCTGCGCCCTGCACGAAATCGAGCTGCATGCGGAACTGCTCGCCCATGATCGGGTTCAGCGCCATCATGCCGGCAAGGCCGCCCGAGATCATCATGGTGATAACGATGATCTTGGCTTCCTTGATGCCGGCATAGCGTGCTGCGGCAGGGCTGTGGCCCATCGTGCGCATCTCGTAGCCGAGCTTGGTGCGCCAGATCAGAACCCAGACGGCGAAGGCGGCGACAAGCGCGAGCAGGAAGGAGATGTTGAACGGTGCCGAGCCGACGGAAAGGCCGAAGATCGACATCAGCCAGTCGAGCTTGGGCAGCTGGCCGCCGGCCTCGAAGGTGCGGGTTTCCAGCGACATCGAGCCGAGCGGCTTGAACACCTTGTTGAGCAGGTAGTTCATCAGGCTGGCTGCGATGAAGTTGAACATGATCGTCGTGATGACGATATGGCTGCCGCGCTTGGCCTGCAGCCAGCCGGGGATCATCGCCCAGAGCGCACCGAAGAAGGCAGCCCCCAGGATGGCGATCGGGAAAACCAGATACCAGGGCAGCGTGCGGTCGAGCGCAAGGCAGGCGAGCGCCACCCCGATGCCGCCGACATAGGCCTGGCCTTCGCCGCCGATGTTGAACAGGCCGGCATGGAAGGCGACGGCCACCGCAAGGCCGGTGAAGATGAAGGTCGTCGTGTAATAGAGCGTGAAGCCGATATATTCGCCGCGGCCGAAGGCGCCGTTGATCATGTGATAGGCGGCTTCCAGCGGGCTTTCGCCGACGATCAGGACGACGAGGCCGGAAATCAGGAAGGCGACGGCGAGGTTGACGAGCGGGATCAGGCCGTATTCGGCCCAGGCCGGCAGTTTTGCATAGGGAACACTCATTCCGCGGCCTCCTTCGGACCTTCCACCCCGGCCATCAGCAGGCCGAGTTCTCCTTCGGTGGCATCAGGCGCGCGCTCGCCGACGACGCGGCCGGCAAACATCACGAGAATACGGTCGGACAGAGCCCTGATTTCGTCGAGCTCGACGGAGACGAGCAGCACCGCCTTGCCCTGGTCGCGCATCTCGATGATGCGCCGGTGGATGAATTCGATGGCGCCGACATCGACGCCGCGTGTCGGCTGGCCGATGATCAAAACGTCGGGATTGCGCTCCATCTCGCGGGCCAGGACAATCTTCTGCTGGTTGCCGCCGGAGAAATTGGCGGTTTTCAGCCGCGGGTTCGGCGGGCGGATATCGTAGGCGGCGATCTTCTCCTCGGCTTCGGCCCTGATGGCGTCGACGTCGAGCGTAAGGCCCTTCCGGTATTTCGGGTCGTCGTGATAGCCGAGGATGGCGTTTTCGCTCTCTTCGAATTTCAGGACGAGGCCGACATGGTGACGGTCTTCGGGCACATGGGCGAGGCCGCATTTGCGCAGCTCCGCCGGGTCGGCATGACCGGTCACGTCCACGGGGCGGCCGTTGAGCAGCACGGTGCCGGATTTGGCGCGGCGGATGCCGGAAATCGCTTCCAAAAGCTCCGACTGGCCATTGCCGGCAACACCGGCGATGCCGACAATCTCGCCGGCCCTGAGATCGAAGGAGACGTCGTCCACCATGGTCACGCCGCGGCTGTCGCGCACCGTGAGGTTCTTGACCGAAAGCTTGACGTCGGCGGGCCTGGCCTCGCCCTTTTCGACACGCAACAATACCCGGCGACCGACCATCAGCTCGGCCAGTTCCTCGACCGACGTCTCGCTGGTTGTGCGCGTCGCCACCATCTCGCCGCGGCGCATGACGGAGACCTCGTCGGTGATCGCCATGATCTCGCGCAGCTTGTGGGTGATGAGGAGAACGGTTTTGCCCTGGTCCTTCAGCTGACCGAGGATGCGGAACAGGTGATCGGCCTCGGCCGGTGTCAGTACTCCGGTCGGCTCGTCGAGAATGAGGATATCGGCCTTGCGATAAAGCGCCTTCAGGATTTCGACGCGCTGCTGGATACCGACGGGCAGTTCCTCGATCACGGCGTCTGGATCGACTTCCAGCGCATATTCCTTCTCGAGCCGCTTCAGCTCGGCGCGCGCCTTGGTGATGCCGGCATTGAGGATCTGGCTTTCCTCGGCTCCGAGCATGATGTTCTCAAGCACGGTGAAATTTTCGACCAGCATGAAGTGCTGGTGCACCATGCCGATGCCGGCGGCGATCGCCGCATTGGGATCGCGGATATTGACGGTCTGGCCGTTGATGACGATGTCGCCGTGGTCGGCCTGGTAGAAGCCGTAGAGGATCGACATGAGGGTGGATTTGCCGGCGCCGTTTTCGCCGATGATACCGTGAATGGTACCTTTGCGGACCTTCAGGTTGATGTTCCGGTTGGCGTGGACGAGGCCGAAGCTCTTGTCGATGCCCTTCAGTTCGATTGCCAGTTCGCTCATGACGATCCACTCTTACGGGGATTTGGGGCCGACGGGCCGTTTTTCGGCCTGCCGGGTCGTAGTCTTGTTGCTTCCGGAGCGCTTGTCCAGTGCGATTGCGGGTGCAGGCCTCCCCCGCTATAGCTCATGCCGGCCGCATGAAGCCACGAGGACAGCCATGACCGATCTCCCTGACGATACCGACGCAGCGCGCATCGCCCGCCTGGAGGAACATGTCGCCCACCAGGCCCATACGATCGAGGAGCTTTCCGACCAGCTCGCCGAACAGTGGCGTGTGGTCGAGCAGGTCCGAACGAAGCTCGACCGGCTGACGGAGCGGTTTCTCATGCTGGAGGAAGGGTCTCGCGAGGCCCCGGCCATCACCCGTCCGCCGCATTACTGAGCCAACAGCGCCGCAGGCGGATTGTTCGGAAACGGGCAAGTCCGGAAAACGGAATCGGCCCGTCTGCTTTCGCAAACGGGCCGTCAGTGCCGCTTAGTAGGGGCAGGTCTCGTCCGTCATGTAGTCGTGGACCTTGACGGCGCCGCTGTTGATGTCGGCGCGCGCCTTGTCGATGGCGGCCTTCATCTCTGCCGTGATCAGCGCGGCGTTGTTGTCATCCATGGCTACGTCGACGCCGCTTTCCTTGAGGCCGAGCACGTTGATGCCGGGCTTGAACGTGTCGTCCTTGGCGCTCATGAAGGCGTCGTAGACGGCCACGTCGACGCGCTTGACCATCGAGGTCAGGACCTTGCCGGGGTGCAGGGCGTTCTGGTTGGAATCGACGCCGATGCCGAGCTTGCCGGCGTCGGCTGCCGCCTGGAGGACGCCCACGCCCGTGCCGCCTGCGGCATGGTAGACCACGTCAGAACCCTGGTCGAACTGCGACTTGGCGATTTCGCCGCCCTTGACCGGGTCGTTCCAGGCGTCCGGCGTCGTGCCGGTATAGGCTTCGAGCACCTTGTAGTCGGCGCCGAGCGACTTCACGCCGCCCGTGTAACCGCAGGCGAATTTGTGGATCAGCGGAATGTCCATGCCGCCGACGAAGGAGACCGTCTTCGACTTGGAGGCCATGCCGGCGAGGATGCCGGCGAGCCAGCCGCCTTCCTCTTCCTTGAAGACCACCGAGCGAACGTTCGGCTTGTCGACGACCATGTCGATGATGGCGAACTTGGTGTCCGGATATTCGGCTGCGACCTTCTCAAGCTGCGCAGCCCAGGAGAAACCGGCCATCACGATCGGATTGTTGCCGTCGCTTGCGAAGCGGCGCAGGGCCTGCTCGCGCTGCGCGTCGTTGGCGATTTCGAAGTCGCGGTATTCGATGCCGGTCTCGGCCTTGAATTTTTCCGCGCCGTTGAAGGCCGCTTCGTTGAACGACTTGTCGAACTTGCCGCCGAGGTCATAGATGATCGCCGGCTTGATATCCGCGGCGAAAGCGCTGGCCGACATGGCAGCCGTGGCAAGAAGGGTGAGAAGGGTTTTTTTCATTGTGCAGCCCTGTTCGCTATTGATCTTATAGGGACCTTCCGTGCGGCGCCCCATGGCGCGCGCGGCGGAGCCACCGACCCGTTCCCTTGGGTCAGGCTGGCGGCATCCTTGCACGGCGCAGGGAAAAATTCACCAGAAATTTTTCAGTTGGTAAAAAATAGAAGCCGTCGCCAACAGGATTGCAAAACCCTGTTGCGACGGCAGACATTTCCCCGGAATCTGTGGGTTTCCTCAGCCGATGGCGCAGGCCACGCCCGTGCCGCGCAGGCCGCAATAGCCGCCGGGATTCTTGGCGAGATATTGCTGATGCACGTCTTCCGCGAAGTACAGCGGACCGGCTTTGGCGATCTCCGTGGTGATGCGGTCCGTGCGGCCGGCTGCCCTCAGCGCCGCCTGGTAGGTGTCACGGGCGCGCCGCGCCGTCGCAAGGTCGGCGTCGTCGTCGAGATAGATCGCCGAGCGGTAGGTCGTGCCGATATCGTTGCCCTGGCGCATGCCCTGCGTCGGGTCGTGCGCCTCGAAGAAGGCCTTCAGCAGTGTCTCGAGCGTCACCTTGGCAGGATCGTAGACGACGAGCACGACTTCGGTATGGCCCGTCAGCCCCGTCGTCGTCTCATGATAGGTCGGATTAGGCGTGAAGCCGCCGGAATAGCCAGCAGCGGTGACCCAGACGCCGGGTATCTTCCACAGCAGCCGCTCGGCGCCCCAGAAGCAGCCCATGCCAAGCAGGACGGTCCTGAAGCCGTCGGGATAGGGGCCTTTCAGTGGATTGCCGTTGACGAAATGCGTTTCCGACGTGGGGATGGGCTGGTCCCGGCCGGGAAGCGAGGCTCCCGGCGCGGGCATGACGGTCTTCTTGTTGAACATGTCGATCAGGAACATGGATGGCCTCCTGCCGCGCTGGCGGCGGCGGTTGATGTGTCAGGCAGTGAAGCGGCCTGCGACGCGCGGGCGCCGGTAGGCGATCACCCAGAAGAACAGCGAGACGGCGAGCAGCACAGCGAAGGCCGGCTGCGACAGGACCCACATGGCCGCCGGATCCCAGGCATAGGGGAACTTGCGCATGATGCCGTCGGCGACGAGCGCGATCGTATCCGGGCTTGCCGTGCTCCAGGCGACGGCGAGCGGGGTGAGCACGGGTTCGGAGGCCGAAACCGACTGGATCGCATCGATCGTGCCGGCCATGACGGCGACGACGAGGGCGAAAAGACTGATGGCTTTCAGCATGAACCGTATCATCGCGCACCCTCCCGGTGCCTGCTGGGAGCCGAATTCCGCTCCACTTCACTGCTGCCTATAGATAGGAAGACGGCCGACCTTGCGCAATCCTTCGCGGCATTGCGGCATATCCTTCAAAAAACTGTCAGAAAGCGGTTGATCCTGCGTGAAACCTCGGTATATATCGCGCCGTCTCGCCGGAATGGAAACAGGAAAGCGACCCGCGCCGGACTGACCACCGGCAGCGAGCGGACGGACAGGTGGCCGAGTGGTTGAAGGCGCACGCCTGGAACGCGTGTATAGGGGAAACTCTATCGAGGGTTCGAATCCCTCTCTGTCCGCCATCCCCATCGATTTTAGCAATCGCCCTGTCTCTTGTTTGCTCAACAGTACCACTCGTGGCGCGGTTCCGACCTGCTCACGAAGCACTCAGGCGTGGTGTCGAAGGTTGCCTCCTTTGTCCGTCCTTATCGCAAACTATTCTGGGGGAGTGCCAGGTTGTGAGCGGACGGGAACATTGGCGGTGTCGCGCTTCGAAAGCAACGCGACGGGGCATGCCAGCGACGCGACGAATCGCATCATCCATGAAAAGGATGCGGGCGAGCTTTATTACGATGCCGACGGCATCGGTACATAAGAGCCGTTCTTTTGCCAGGCTGGGGGCGAATCTGGACCTCACCCACCAGGATTTCCTTATGTACTGACACCGGTTCGCCGGGAAATCTGATCGAGCCGGCATGCGGCGCTCCCGCCGGGCTCTGTCGGTTCGGCGCGGGTTGTGTCTGTTCCGCAGGACGGTCACGGCCGAAGACGGGTTCGAGGAAGGGCAGCGGTTGTGCACCCTGTTCGCCATCCTTTTGTAACCCTCCCTGCGTACACTCTGTCGAATTCACGCGGGCCTGGCGCTGCCGCCCGCCGCCCAGTTTCGATAGTGTTGCCGACGGGATTTTCATGGTCACGATTGCAGTTGCCGGCATCGGTTATGTCGGGCTTTCCAATGCGGTGCTTCTCGCCCAGCACAATGACGTCATCGCCTATGACATTTCCGCAGATAGGGTGGAGAAGGTCAATCAACGCCTCTCGCCGATCGTCGACGCCGAGATCGAGGACTACCTCGCTACCCGGCCGCTCCGGCTGAAGGCGACGACGGACAAGGTGGAGGCGTTTTCCTCTGCCGATTTCATCCTCGTGGCAACGCCGACGAACTATGATCCGCAGTACAACTATTTCGATACGAAAAGCGTCGAGGCCGTCATCGACGAGGCGCGGGTCCTCAATCCGGACGCCACCATCGTCATCAAGTCCACCGTGCCCGTCGGCTATACCCAGACCTTGCGCGACGAGCGCGGCGACGAGCGCATCGTCTTCTCGCCGGAATTCCTGCGCGAGGGCAAGGCGCTCTTCGACAACCTTTATCCCTCGCGCATCGTCATGGGAGCGGAGACACCACAGGCGCGGCTTTTTGCGAGCCTGCTCCAGCAGGGCGCCGTGAAGGAAGACGTGCCGGTGCTTTTTACCGGGTCGGGCGAGGCGGAGGCGATCAAGCTTTTCGCCAATACCTACCTCGCCATGCGCGTCGCCTATTTCAACGAACTGGATTCCTATGCCATGACGCATGGCATCGACACGCGCCAGATCATCGATGGGGTGGGGCTCGATCCGCGTATCGGCAAACACTACAACAACCCGTCTTTTGGCTATGGCGGTTATTGCCTGCCGAAGGATACCAAGCAGCTGCTCTCCAATTTCTCCAATGTCCCGCAGAACCTCATCCGCGCCATCGTCGACGCCAACACGACGCGCAAGGATTTTCTGGCCTTCGATATCATCGCGCGCGATCCCGATGTTGTCGGCATCTACCGTCTCGCGATGAAGAAGGATTCCGACAATTTTCGCGAATCCTCCATTCAGGGCATCATGAAGCGCATCAAGGCGAAGGGCATTCCCGTCATCGTCTACGAGCCGGATTTCGAAGAGGACACGTTCTTCCGCTCGGAGATCGTGCGCGATCTCGACGTATTCAAACGCCGCGCCGACCTCATCATCGCCAATCGCCGGTCCGAAGACCTCGACGATGTCTGGGACAAGGTTTACACGCGCGACGTGTTCGGGCGGGATTGAAACGTCAGGCGAGCCAGGCCGGCAGGCGTGGCGGCACGCGGCCGGTGAGCGTCGCCTCGATGCAATCGGCGAGGTTGCCGAAGCGTACTGTGCGGCCGGAGAGACCCGGGCCATAGTGGGCGTATTTGCCGGAATTGGTGATGAGCGCCCGTGTCTTCGTTGGGAAGACCGGTTCGGAAATCGAGCACCAGCAGAGATCCGGCAGGATTTGAACGCCGCTCGCCCTGAGCCGGGTCAGGACATCGCCGGTTTCAGCCATGATGTCGCGGCCGGCGGTGACGATGACGGTAACGTCGGGGTGGCGCTTGCGGTCGCCAAGCGCGTCAGCCAGCGCCCGGCATTCGGAGGCCGAGGCATGGGGGCTGCCGATGGCGACGAGTTCGACCTCGGCGGGGCCGTCATTGAACATCCTCCAGACATCGACCATGTCGGCGCGCGTGATTGTCGTGTGGCCGGCATTCTCGGCAGCGATGCCGTCGGCTTCCGGCGTGACACCTTCGATATGCAGCATCGGGGCGGCCGAGGTGGTGCCGAAGGCGGCGCACAGCGCCTTGAGGTCGTCCTGCGTCGGTTTGGCGGCGGCGAGGCCGCGCAGCAGGGGAATGCGGTCGGGCGCGGTGCGGCCGGCGAGATAGCCGACGATCGGCCAGAAGGCGTCGTCGACATTGTCGGGCAACTCGACGTCAATGACGCGCTGGGCCTTGCGGTGTTCGTCGAGATAGACGCCGGAGAGCGGCGCGCGGCCGGTGAGCGCGATGCAGAGGTCGAGGAAGTCAGGATGTTTGGCCGTGCGCGCGCCGAGCACCGTGTTGGCGAAGATCACGGCGTTGGATTCCGCCCAGGCGATGGCCTCGCCCGTCTTCGGCGCGCTGTCGAGCAGATAGGGGGAACAGGTAAACGTCGGGCGACAGCCCATGCGCACATAGGCATCGGCGAGGCGGGCGGCCGGATCGCCGAAATCGTGCGGCACGCCCTGTTTTTCCCAGTTGGCGCGGTCGACGGAAATGGCATTCATCGTGGTCGGCACGCACACCCTGGCGCCCATGTCGGCCATCTTTTCAGCGAAGGTCAGGTTGGCGGGGCTGGCATAGATGCAGCCGTCGATATGACCCTGCACCACGTCGATGAGCTTTTCGGCGCCCTGCTGGGCCGCCATGGCGACGGTGATGCGCAAGGCCAGTTGCACGGCGATGCCGTCGCGGCCCTCCAGCATGGCGCGGTCGTTCTCGGTGAGATCGAGCGCGGATGTGGTCGGTGGGGAAACGGGAATGACGAGGCCGTCGGCTTCGATTGCCGTGTCGCTGATCGTCGCCGTCTTGGCCCGACAGAGCGCGTCATAGGCCGCATGCGAGAGCCGCAGCACCGGCAGCGATTTGCCGAACATTTCCGCGGCGATCAGCGCGCCGAGCGTCAGCACGTCTTCCGCTTCGCTGAAAACAAGCGCGGCCGGCGCGCGGCCGGTCAGAGCCAGATCGAGCAGCACGCCGGAGCCGGTGCAGGAGCCGCGGCTCGATGGCATCATCAGGATGCCGCCGTTGATCGTCACGCCATGCAACGGATGGTGCACGTCGATGACGCGTCCGGTCGCCGGATCGACGCCGCCCCAGAAGCTCAGCGCCTCGCCTGCGGCGATGATCGGACCGGAGGCTGTTCCGGAAAGAATGCTGCGGGCGGAGAGCGCTGTCATGGGATGGCTCCTAGAAACGTTGCGGCGAGAAGGCCGCGATGTTGATTGAGGTCGGCCGGTCCGTCAGGAGATCGGCGACGAGACGGGCGGTGCCGGCGGACTGGGTGAGGCCGAGATGGCCGTGACCGAAGGCATAGACGACGCGCGGCGTGGCGCGGGCGCGGCCGATCGCCGGCAGGCTGTCGGGCAGCGACGGGCGGAAACCCATCCACTGTTCGCCGCCCTGGGACTTCAGGCCGGGCAGGAAGGTGCGGGCCTTTTCCAGCATGGCTTCCGACCGGCGGAAGTTCGGCGGTAGCTTCAGTCCGCCAAGCTCCACCGCGCCGCCAACGCGGATGCCGGTCGAAAGCCGGGTCACGACGAAGCCATGGCCGCCGAAGGTCACCTGCGTGCGCAGGTCGAAGGCGTCGATGGGCAATGTCGTGTTATAGCCACGCTCGGTTTCGAGCGGGATGGTTTCACCCAGCGAGCGGGCGACCTGATGCGAGAAGGCACCGGCCGCCAGCACGATTTTTTGCGCCCGCAAAGTGCGTCCGTCGGCTGTGCGGATCTCGACGCCGCCCTCGATCGGATGCAGGCCGGAGATGTCGGCCCGCTCGATCGTACCGCCCTGGGCGCGAAAATGGTCGGCGAGGGCCAGCGTGTAAAACTTCGGATCGGCAATGGAATACCAGCCGGGCGTGAAGGTGCCGTGCGTGAAGCGCGGCGCAAGACCGGGCTGGATCGCCGCCATGGCATTGGCATCGAGATGATGGAACTCGACGCCGTGCTGTTCGCGGGCCTTCCAGCCGGGCAGCGAGGCGTTGAGTTCGGCCTGGCTCTCATAGACCTGCAGATTGCCTTCCTTGCGCAGCATGTCGGCGGTGCCGGTCTGGGCGAGGAAAGGCTCCAGCTCGGCCTTGGAAAGATCCATCAGCGCGGTCTGTGCCGCCGTGGAATGGGCGACACGGCTGGCCGAACAGGCGCGCCAGAAGCGAAACATCCAGGGCGCGATCTGCAGGGCATAGGACGGCGGCACGCTGAGCGGGCCGAGGGGGTCGAGCAGCCATTTCGGCGCCTTTTTCAGAATGCCGGGCGAAGCGAGCGGCAGGATGTCGGTAAAGGCGAAGGCGCCGGCATTGCCGGCAGAGGCGCCGGCCGCCGGAGCGTCGCGTTCCAGAACGGTAACGGTGAGGCCGCGCGCCTGGGCGGCGATCGCTGCAGACAGGCCGACGACGCCGGCGCCGATGACGACGACGCCGGGCTCAATTTCAGTGTTCATCACGGTCTCAATGCGTTGCGGCGAGGAAGGTCTTCAGTTCCGGATCCTTCGGCGCGCCGAACAGCTCTTCCGGCGGCGCGATCTCGGCCATGACGCCCTTGTGGAAGAAGGCGACGCGGTCGGAGACTTCGCGGGCGAACTTCATTTCATGCGTGACGCAGATCATCGTCATGCCTTCGGATGCCAGCATGCGCAGCGTGTCGAGCACTTCGCCGACGAGCTGCGGGTCAAGCGCCGAGGTCACTTCGTCGAACAGCATATAGGCCGGCGACATGGCAAGCGCGCGGGCAATCGCCATGCGCTGCTGCTGGCCGCCCGACATGCGGCTCGGATAGACCTTCAGCTTGTCGCCGAGGCCGACATGGGTCAGCTGCTTGACGGCCATGGCCTCGGCTTCCGCCTTCGACTGGCCGAGCACCTTGACCGGCGCCAGCATGACGTTTTCCAGCACGGTCAGGTGCGGGAAGGCGTTGAACTGCTGGAACACGATGCCGAGCTTGCGGCGCAGCTTGTTGAGGTCCGTGCCCTTGGCATGGACGTCGGTGCCATCGACGACGATACGGCCGGAATCGATATCCTCCAGACCGTTGATGCAGGTGAGCAGCGTCGACTTGCCCGAGCCCGAGCCGCCGATGATGGTCAGCACTTCGCCCTTCTGGACGGTGAGGTTGATCCCCTTGAGAACTTCGAGCTGGCCGAAGGACTTGCGGACGTTTTCGATCTCAATCATTGGACCACCGTTTTTCGAGATAGCCGCCAAGCCGGGCTATGGGGAAGCTGATGATGAAGTAGATGGCGCCGCAGATCAGCAGGATGAACAGCGGTTCCTGCAGGCGCGTGACGAGGATCTGCGAGGCGCGCAAAAGCTCGATGAGGCCGAGCCAGAGCACGAGCGCCGAATCCTTCATGACGCCGAGCGTAAGCCCGATCCAGGCCGGCAGCGAGACGCGGGTGGCAAGCGGCGCCACGATGTAGCGCATGTCCTGCCACCAGGTCATGCCGAGCGAGCGGGCTGCGCGGCGCGTCGTGGTCGGCACGGCGGAGATGCCGCCGCGCACGATCTCGGTGCAATAGGCGGCCGTATAGAGCGACAGCACCACGCAGGAGGTGGTGAACGGCGCCCAGCCGAGCTTCAGGATCGACTGCAACGCATTGCCGAGCACGAGCTGGATGAGCAGCGGCACGGAGCGGAAGATGTCGAGCAGGAATGTGATCGGCAACGACCAGTAGGTGCCGAGCTGATTGCGCAGCACGCCGAAGACGACGCCGAGAATGGTGCCGGCCAGCACGGAGACGGCCGTGACCGCCAGCGTCATGACGGCGCCTTGCGCCAGGAAGCCGAGATCGGCAAGTGTGAGAGCGGTATCGAACATGGTTTACCTCTCTCAGTAACGGAACATGCGCGTAGCGGCGAGGCGTGCGGCGAGCGTCACGGCCTTGGCGATCACGTAATAGATGACGGCGGCGAGCGCGAAGAACTCGAAGGTCCGGAAGGACACTGCATTCAGTGCCTGGGTGACGCCGGCGAGGTCGGTGTTCATGCCGACGGTGACGCCGAGCGAGGTCATCAGGATCGCCCAGACCATCTGGTTGGTGGCCGGCAGGAAGGCGATGCGCAGCATCTGCGGCATGACGATGTAGCGGAAGGCCTGCAGCGGCGTCATGCCGAGCGAGCGGCCGGCGCGGGTCTGCGTCTCCGGGATTGCCTTCAGCGCACCGCGGAAGTTTTCCGCGAGATAACCGGCATTGTTGAAGGCGATACCGACGAGCAGTGCCGTATAGGGGCTGAGGTGGATGCCGAAGCTGCCGAGGCCGAAATGCGCCATGTAGATCTGGAACAGCGCCGGCGTGTTGCGCGCGATCTCGACCCAGACGGTGGCGAAGCCATTCAGGATGCGGTTGCCGGAAAGCCGGAAGAGCGTCAGCGCGAGCGCGACGACAAGGCCGATGGCCATGGAGAGCAGGGCGATCTGGAGCGTGACCAAAGCACCGTCCAGCATCTGCGGCAGGGCCTTGAACGCCTGATTCCAATGGAAATTGTAACTGAACATTGCCGTCTCACCCTTCGGAAACGATCGGCGGCGCGGAAGAGGCTTCCGCGCCGCCTTCTTAAACGGCAGATTAGCGATAAACGCCGTTGACCGAAAGCGACGGAACTTCGCCGCCGACCCACTTTTCGTAGAGTTCGTTGTAACGGCCGGTGCGAACCTGCTGATTGATGAACAGGTTCAGGTAGTTGATCAGGCCGTATTCTTCGCGGTTGGTGAACAGCGCGACATAGTCGATGTCGTAGGGCGCGTTGCCGACGACGGAGATGCCGGCGAACTTGCCACCCTTGACGTTGGACTGGGCGACCGTCGAGGTCGATACCGTGGCGTCGATCTGGCCCTGGCTCAGCGCGAGGAAGACGTCAGCCTGGGTCTGGTACGGACGGAATTCGCCGGCACCCCATTCCTTGACCGACTTTTCGAGCGCGATGGCTTCGAACGTGCCGGCGGTGGCGCCGACAACCTTGCCCTTCATGTCTTCGAAGGACTTGACGCCCGACTTGTCATTAGCCGTGACGGCCATCTGGAAGGCGAAGTAGGGGATCGTCATGCCGACGGTCTTGGCGCGTTCCAGCGTGTCGGAGGTCGAGGCTACGCCGACATCGACGCGGCCGGACATCAGAGCCGGGATACGTTCCGGGAAGGGCGTCTCGACGATTTCGGCGGTGACGCCGAGCGCCTTGGCCAGATCGTTGCAGTAATCAACGTCGAAGCCGATCGGGTTGTTGGCTTCGTCGCGCGAGCCCATCGGCGGGAAGTCGAGAACGACGGCGCAGCGCAGCGTGCCGGAAGAAATGATGTCGTCCAGCTTGTCGGCCTTGGCCGGGCTGGTGAGGGCGGTGGCGGCCACGAGGCCGAAGGCGAGGACCGAGGTCTTCTTCATAACTCTCTCCCTGGATTGGTCTGGACGATTCACTTGGCGAGGCTCGTCCTGCGCCGTGATGTAAATCTCCTCTAAAATACAAATAATATGCAAAAAGTATATAGCTCGTATGCAAAAAAAATGGCCGAGCCTTCCTTTCAGAAGACCCGGCCCTTGCACCTATGCTTCAGGCTTGAATCAGTTGAGGAAATCCTCGGGCAGCAGGCCTTCCGGGAAGTTCTGGTAGGAGACCGGGCGCAGGAAGCGGCGGATCGACATCGTGCCGACGCTCGTCGCGCCGAAATTCGTCGAGGCCGGGTAGGGGCCGCCATGCACCATGGAATCCACCACTTCCACACCGGTCGGGAAACCGTTGACGAGCACGCGGCCGGCCTTGCGTTCCAGGAACGGACGCAGGCGCTTGGCATCGTCGAGGTCGCCGGCGTCCATGTGGATGGTCGCCGTCAGTTGGCCCTCGAAATTGCGGGCAAGCTTTACCATCTCGTCGACCGAGGAGACGCGCACGACGAGGCCGAGCGGGCCGAAGACCTCCTCAGACAGCGCGTGGTCGGCGAGGAACTGGTCGCCGGAGATCTCGAAGAGGTTTGGCAGGGCGTTGCGGCCGGTGGATTCGGTCGTCAGCAACGGCTTGACCGTGTTGCGGCCCTCAAAGCGCGCCTGGCCATCCTGATAGGCCTTGGCGATGCCGTCGGTCAGCATGGTCTGCGGGGCGACCTTGGCAAGCGCCTCGACGGCAGCCGCCGTGAAGCGGTCGGCGTCCGCGCCGTCCTGGACGATCGCGATGCCCGGGTTGGTGCAGAACTGGCCGGCGCCCATGGTGAGCGAGCCGGCCCAGCCCTGGCCGAGGCTTTCCGCGCGGGCCTTCACGGCTTCCGGCAGAACGAACATCGGGTTGACCGAGCCGAGTTCGCCGAAGAACGGGATCGGCTCCGGACGGGCGGCGCACAGGTTGAACAGCGCGCGGCCGCCGGCGAGCGAGCCGGTGAAGCCGACGGCCTTGATCAGCGGATGCTGCACGACGGCCTCGCCGACCTGGCGGTTGCCGCCCTGGATGAGCGAGAAGACGCCCGGATGCACGCCGGTCTTCTTGACGGCGGCGAGAACGGCTTCGGCGATGATCTCGCCGGTGCCCGGATGGGCCGAATGGCCCTTGACGACGACGGGGCAACCGGCGGCAAGGGCCGCTGCCGTGTCACCGCCGGCCGTGGAGAAGGCGAGCGGGAAGTTGGAGGCGCCGAACACGGCGACTGGGCCGATCGGCCGCTGGATCAGGCGGATTTCCGGGCGCGGTGCCGGCTGGCGGTCAGGCAGGGCCGCATCGAAGCGGCGGTCGAGGAAGTCGCCCTTCTCGATGTGATCGGCGAAGAGGCGGAGCTGCCCGGTGGTGCGGCCGCGCTCACCCTGAAGGCGCGCGACGGGCAGGCCGGTTTCCTGCGTGCCGATCTCGGTAATGGCGTCCGCACGGGCTTCGATCTCGTCGGCGATGGCGCGCAGGAAGGCGGCGCGGTCGGCACGCGAGGAATAGCCGTAGCTGAGGAAGGCGTCTTCCGCCGCTTCTGCGGCGCGGTTCACCAGCTCGACCGTGCCGACGGCGAAGTCATGCGCCGGGCCGTGGGCGGGCGAGGAGGTAAACGTGCCTTTGCCGTCAAGCCATTCGCCTGCGACGAGGTGTTTACCGTGGGGAGTGAAAACCATGAGACGTACCTTTCTTGCGGAATGGGGTTCGCCCGATATAGGAGAGGAGAGGGCGAATTGCACTTGTCAAAATCTTGTATACTCTATGTATGCAAATGTTCAATCGCCAACCTGCATGGGTCGGCACCAGCCTGAAGAGATGAACGATGACGCAAACCACCATCCTGCCGATCGACGCCCTGTTTTCGCGCGTCGAAGCGATCTTTCTCAAGGCTGGCCTGAATGCCGTGCAGGCCGGAGCGCTTGCCCGCGTCATCGTCGCCGGTGAACGTGACGCCTGCAAGTCGCACGGCATCTACCGCATCGAAGGCGCTTTGCGAACCGTCAAGGCCGGAAAGGTGAAGCCGGATGCGGTGCCGGTGCTCGATCGCAACGAGGGGTCGGCCATCGTCAAGGTCAACGCCGGCGGCGGTTTCGCCAACCCCGCCTTCGAGCTCGGCGTGCCTGAGCTCGCCGCTCGCGCCCGCAAGCTTGGCATTGCCGCCCTCGTCATCAACGACTGCACCCATTTCTCCGCGCTCTGGCCGGAAGTCGAGGCCGTGACGAATGAGGGGCTTGCCGGTCTCGTTATGTGCCCGAGCTATGCGACCGTGGCGCCGACGGGCGGCAACAAGCCGCTGCTCGGCACCAATCCCTTCGCCTTCGGCTGGCCGCGCAAGGACACGTCGCCCTATGTCTTCGATTTCGCCACCTCGGTCGCCGCCCGCGGCGAGATCGAGCTTCACCGCCGCGCCGGCAAGCAGCTTCCCGAGGGCTGGGCGATCGACGCCGATGGCAACCCGACGACCGACCCGGAAGCGGCACTCGCCGGCGCCATGCTGCCCTTCGGCGGCCACAAGGGTTCGGCCATCGGCACGATGATCGAGCTTCTCGCCGGCATCATGATCGGCGACCTGACGAGCCCGGAAGTGCTCGACTATCTCGGCACCACGACGCTTGCGCCGTTCCACGGCGAACTGATCATCGCCATGTCCCCGGAAGCCTTCGCCAAGGGCCGCCCCGGCGATCCCTTCGCCCGTGCGGAAGTGCTCTTCGAAGCCATCGTCGGCGCCGGCGCCCGCCTGCCCTCGCAGCGCCGCTTCGCGGCGCGCAAGAAATCGGAAGCCGAAGGTGTGTCGCTCACTGCCGCTGAGATCGAACAGCTTGACCGCCTGTTGGATAAGGGTCTGGACGCCATCGCCTGATCGCGTCAACGCATTCGTTAGCCGGCGAATCGCCGGCTAAGGTGCGTGATAAGCAGGTGGTGCAAGCAATTTCCGGCGAACTCCCGTTCACCTGAAATGCTCTGGCAGGACGACATCCCACCCACCCACGTCATCCTCGGGCTTGACCCGAGGATCCACGCCACAAGCGATGTCGTGCGGATGTATGGGTCCTCGGGTCAAGCCCGAGGATGACGGAGGAGAGGGGTGGGGCCAAGCGTATAAACAAGTCGGGTCAGCGGGATTGAGCTGTGCCTGGCTTGGGCCGGACAAACCGGCTTGTGTACAGCTTCTTCCCTCCACCCAATCGGCAAAACAAAAAAGGCCCTCCTTGCGGAGGGCCTTTCTCGTTGGGAGGATCGTAGAGGCTTAGACCTTGTAGGTCTGTACGGCGCCGGGCAGCTTGCTCCATTCGGCGTACCAGGTGTCGAACAGCTTCAACTGGCTTTCGACATAGCCGCGCTGGCTGTCGGAGAGCGCGTCGGTCTCGTTGAAGTGCAGCGTGTATTCCTTGTCGCCCTTCAGAACCATCATGTGCTTGAAGTAGAGAACGAGGTCCGGGCCTTCGTCGAAGGAGGAGAGAACGGCAAGCGCCGATTCCAGCTCCAGCGCGCGGGCGCGGGCGTCCGGGTCACCCTTGGCGGCAGCCTGGGCGAGCGCACACATGTGCAGCACTTCCTTCGGCAGCACGCAGCCGATGCCGGTGATCGCGCCGACGGCGCCGGCATCGACGAAGCCGGTGAAGACGCAGGTATCGACGCCGATCATCAGCGAGACGTCATCGTCGCGGCTGGTGATGTTTTCGGCCGCATAGCGCATGTCGGCCGCGCCGCCGAATTCCTTGAAGCCGACGAGGTTCTTGTGGTCTTCGCGCAGCGCGAAGAACAGATCGGCGCGGGTGGCGAAGCCGTAATAGGGGCTGTTGTAGATAACTGCCGGCAGATCGGGAGCAGCCGAGAGGATCGCCTTGAAGTGGTTCTTCTGGGCGGCAACGACGGAACCGCGGGAGAGCACGCGCGGGATGACCATGAGGCCCTGTGCGCCAACCTTCTGGGCATGCGCGGCGTGGGCAACGGCCGAGGCGGTGTTGACCGCGCCGGTGCCGACGATAACAGGGATGCCGGCCTTGACGAGGCGCTCGACGCCTTCCATGCGCTGTTCATCCGTCAGGAGCGGCCAGTCACCCATCGAGCCGCAATAGACGACGGCGGACATGCCCTTGGCGATGAGTTCCTTGGCCTTGCGCACCAGCTGGTCGAAATCCGGGGTGCGGTCGTCCTTGCAGGGCGTCATCAGGGCGGGAATGACACCGGAAAAAATCTTGGCCTTCATGTCGATCTCCTTTGGCAATTCTTTGGGTGGTCAGCCGGCACGATGCCTCAGGCCTCCCCTCTCTGATTGTGGGTATAGCATCTTGCATTTTATTTGTCGACAAGAAAAATACAACGCCGAACGCCCCGGACTTACAAGGCGATGTCGAGCCTGTCGTTGCGGCTGAAAAGCTTCTGCACCTGGGCGACGATCGCCTCCGCATGGGCCTTGCCGAGCCGGTCGGCTTCCTCGATGTCGCGTGCTTCGATGGCGGCGATGATCGCGGCATGTTCATCGACGAAGCGCTGCGGGAAGTGCTCTTCATATGACTGGTAGTAGAGCTGCAGGATGCGGCGCCCCTCGTCGAGCAGCCGGCGGAACAGGCCGGTGAAATAGGGGTTGCGCCCGGCCTCGGCGATGGCTGCGTGGAAGGCGGCGTTGGTGGCGATCATCGTCAGGTGATCGCGCGCCTTGAGCGCCGTCGCATAGTCCTCGTGAAAGCCCCTGATGATGACGAGGTCTTCCGGCCGATGGCTCTGTGCGGCAAGCCGCGTCGTCACGCGATACATCAGCACCAGCGCGTCAAAGAAGGTGTGCAGGTTCATGAAATCGATGCTCGATACCATGGTCGAGCGGTTCGGCAGCGTCTCGATCAGCCCTTCGCCGGCGAGCCGCACCAGGGCTTCGCGGATCGGCGTGCGCGACATCTTGAATCGCTCGGCCAGCTGCACCTCGTCGATCGGGCTGCCGGGCGCGATCTTCAGGTCGAGAATTTCGTCGCGCAGCAGGTCGTAGACCATCTTGACGCCGGAGCCGCGTTTGCGCTCGGGCAGGGAATCGGTGTCGGTCATGAAAAATCCTCTTGTCGACAAAAGAAATACAATTCTCTGCCCGCGCTATCAATCGTTTTAAGAGGGCCTTTTGCCGAAAGCCGCGTCAAGTGTCCGACCGGCGTGATTTCCGCGATTTCAGTGCTTTGCGGGCAGAAAACGAAAAGGACGGGAAAATCCCGCCCTATGTTCCGTCAGAAAAGCGTCGGGCCGATCAGCCGCGCTGGTCGCGCAAAAAGCTCATCAGCGCGCGGCCGGCGTCGAGGATGTGATCGCGCGTCAGGCGCGAGGCGAGGTCGGCATCGCCCTTTTCGCACGCGGCCAGGATTGCCTCGTGCTCGCGGCCGGCGCGCGGGACGCCGTTGGTGAAGGTCAGCTGGGCGCGCAGATAGCGGTCGATGCGGTCGAGCGAGGATTGCACATTCTGCAGATAATAGGGGCGGCCGGATGCTTCATAGAGGGTGGTGTGGAACTGGCGGTTGATCTCGCCCCAGCGGTGCGGATCGGTCTCGCGGTCGAAGGCGTCACAATAGGTACGCGCCTTGTCCAGCGTCGCACGGTCGAGATTGGGCACGGCAAGGCGCATGACCTCCGCCTCGATCAGCGCGCGGAACTCGAAGATCTCGTCGATCTCCTCGATGGACAGGCCGGCGACAACAGCGCCCTTGTAGCGCTGGGTGGTGATGAGGCCATGCTGCTCCAGCCGCGACAGCGCCTCGCGCACGGGGATGCGGCTGGTGTTGAACATCTGCGCGATCTCTTCCTGGCGCAGGTTGTCGCCCACGGCGATCTTGCCCTCGATGATCGCCTTGCGCAGCGCCTCATAGACGAGGTCGGCCGCCGAAGCGGACTGCCGGACATCGACGGCGGCAAATTTCATCCCGTTCAACCCCTGAAAATCGAGTTTATGGTCATAGGTGGATTCCGTATGCGGAGCAATAAACGAAGCCTTGAGAATGAATATTGTATATTGGATCCAATTTTTCTATAAGAGTTCATCCGCGTCGAGCCGCATCCGGCATCGCCGCGAAAAATCAGGACATCGGAGAGAGCCATGCGCAGCAGCAAGGTCATTCACATCGTTTCCTGCCACGCCGAGGGCGAGGTGGGCGACGTCATCGTCGGCGGCGTGGCACCCCCGCCGGGCGCAACGCTCTGGGAGCAGCGCAACTTCATCGCCCAGGACCAGACACTGCGCAATTTCGTGCTCAACGAACCGCGCGGCGGCGTCTTCCGCCACATCAATCTGCTGGTGCCGCCGAAGGACCCGCGCGCGACCATGGGCTTCATCATCATGGAGCCCGAGGATACGCCGCCGATGTCCGGTTCCAACTCGATCTGCGTCTCCACCGTGCTGCTCGACAGCGGCATCGTGCCGATGGTCGAGCCGGAAACCCATATGGTACTGGAGGCGCCGGGCGGGCTGGTCAACGTGGTGGCGACCTGCCGCAACGGCAAGGCCGAGCGCATCACCGTCACCAACGTGCCCTCCTTCGCCGACAAGCTGGATGTGAAGCTGGAAGTCGAGGGCCTGGGCACTCTGACCGTCGACACCGCCTATGGCGGCGACAGCTTCGTCTTTACCGATGCCCGCGCCCTTGGTTTCTCGGTCACGCCGGACGAGGCGCGGGAACTTGCCGAAACCGGCATCCGCATCACCAAGGCGGCGAACGAGCAGCTCGGCTTCACCCATCCGGAAAACCCGGAATGGAACCACATTTCCTTCTGCCAGCTCACCTTGCCGGTTGAGGAACGCGACGGCGCGCTACATGGCCGCAACACCGTCGTGATCCAGCCGGCCAAGCTCGACCGCTCGCCGACCGGCACCGGCTGCTCGGCGCGCATGGCCGTGCTGCATGCCAAGGGCCAGATCAAGGTCGGCCAGCCCTTCTCCGGCTATTCGATCCTCGATTCGCGCTTCGATTGCCGAATCCTCAGCGAAACCACGGTCGGCGGCCGCCCGGCCATCGTGCCGGAGATTTCCGGCCGCGCCTGGATCACCGGCACCAGCCAGGTGATGCTGGACCCGGCCGATCCCTGGCCGGCCGGTTACCGCCTCGCCGATACCTGGCCGCGCAAGCAGTAATCTCCCTTCCTGCCCGGTGCACGCCAAGCACCGGGCAGAATGTCTTTGACGATCCCGTTAGGAGGCTATAATCATAAAGTCATCCGATGACTTTATGATTATAGCCTATGCAATCCCTCAGCAAAACCAATCTCGCCGATACCGCCGTGGAGGCGATCCGCACGGATATCCTCGCCCGCCGCTGGGCGATCGGCGAAAAGCTGCCGAACGAGGCGGCCTTGTCTTCCATGTTGTCGGTCAGCCGCGGCACGGTGCGCGAGGCGGTGCGCGTGCTCGCCTCGCAGGGCTATCTCGAAACGCGGCAGGGCTCCGGCACCTATGTGCTCTCGACGGTCGATACCGCGCGCCCGCTCACCATGGCCCGCCGCGCCGGCCTGCGCGATCAGTTCGAGGCGCGGCTGGCGCTCGACGTCGAAGCCGCCCGCCTTGCCGCGCTGCGCCAGACGCCGACAACGGTGTCCAGGCTCCGCGCGCTGTTGTCCGCGCGCGGTCATTCCGAGGCCAGCGACCGGGCGGCCTTCATTATCAGCGACTTCGCCTTCCACCAGGCCGTCATCGCCGCGTCGAACAATGCCGTTTTGATCGGCATGTACGATTTCTTCTCGACGGTGATCGCCGAAACCATTGCGGCCACCCTCGAAGACGACCTTCCCGAACCCGACATGGCCGCGCATGCCGCCATCGTCGATGCCATCGAAAGCGGCGATCCCGACAAGGCCGATGCCGCCGTCCGTGGCTTCATGGCCCCCGTCCTCGCTGCCCTCGACAAGCTGCTTCTGTCATGACCCTCCCCAACGATCCCGCCGCCATAGATCTGATAGATGCCGAAGCCGACAGCGTGCCGGCACCCGAACCGCACCGGCCGAAAGGCACGGCGGCGCGCATACTGCTCGGCGCGAGCCTCGTGCTCATCGCCTTCAATCTGCGCGCGGTCTTTTCCAGCGCCTCGGCCCTGCTGCCAGAAATCCGCGATGTGCTCGGTCTCTCCCCCACCGGCGCCAGCCTGCTGACGACGTTGCCCGTCGTCTGCCTCGGCCTGTTCTCGCCGCTTGCCCCAAAACTGGCCCAGCGCATCGGCACGGAGCGCACGCTTCTGGCCGTCATCCTGCTGGTGGCATTCGGCACGGCCCTGCGCGGCCTGTCCTCCATTCCCTTGCTGTTCTTCGGCACGGCGCTGGCCGGCGGGGCGATTGCCGTCGGCAATGTGTTGCTGCCCGGTCTCGTCAAACGCGATTTCGCCGACCGGGCGGCGCTGATGACCGGTTGCTACACCATGGCGCTCTGCGCCGGTGCGGCTGGTGCCGCCGGCCTGACGCTGCCTATCGAGCATGCGCTCGGCGGGTCGCTGGACGGGGCTTTGGCGGCCTGGTCGCTGCCGGCCTTGCTGGTCGCGCTGCTCTGGCTGCCGCAGGTGCTGGCGACCCGCTCGCAGGCCAAGCGTGCCGGTTTTCGCGTTGAGGGTCTCTGGCGCGATCGGCTGGCCTGGCAGGTCACGCTGTTCATGGGCCTGCAATCGGCGCTCGCCTATTGCGTCTTCGGCTGGCTGGTGCCGATCCTGCGCGAACGCGGGCTGGATGGCGTCACGGCCGGCGCGATTGTCTCCATGTCCGTCATGGTGCAGGCCGCCGCCTGCCTCGTCGCGCCGCATATCGCCGTGCGCGGAAAAGACCAGCGGCTGATCAATGTCACGCTCTGCGGCTTTGCCGTGGTGGCGCTGCTCGGCCTGCTGTTTGCGCCGCTTTGGTCGGTCTGGATCTGGGCGGTCTTGCAGGGCATCGGGCAGGGCGGGCTGATCGCGGTCGCCATGACCGTCATCGTGCTGCGCACGCGCGATCCCCATGTCGCGGCGCATCTCTCCGGCATGGCGCAATGCGTCGGCTATTTGCTGGCCGCCATCGGCCCGCTGGTCGTCGGCCTCATCAGGGGCTGGACGGGCAGTTTTGCCTGGAGCGCCGTGCTCTTCGTGCTGCTTGGCTTGGGAGCCGGCATCAACGGCTGGTTCGCCGGCCGCGCACTCTATGTCAATGCGCGCACGGTGGAGGCCTGAGGCCGGATGATCCCGGTCTCGGTGACCACGACATCCATCGGAATGTCGTGCAGCTGCGGATAGATGGTCGTGATGCGGGAACCGCTGTAGCCGATGCCGATGACGCGCGGCTTTTGCGACATCGCCGCCAGCGTGCGGTCGAAGAAACCGCCGCCATAACCGAGCCGATAGCAACAAGCGTCGAAGCCGACGACGGGGGCGATGACGATATCCGGCCGGCAGGGGTTCGGCACGGCGGGAATGGGAATGTTCCACACGCCGCGCGAAAGCGCTTCGCCCGTCTGCCAGAGATGGAATTCCAGCGGCCGACCCTTTTCCACGACGACCGGCAGGGCCGTACGCCCGCCGCGTTCCGTCACCGCTAGCAGGAAGGGCCGGAAATCCGGCTCGCCGCGAAACGGCCAATAGGCGCTGACGATGCGGCCGGTCACATCGCCGATCTCGTCGAGCACGCGGGCTGCGATGGCCTCGCCACAGGCAAGCCGCGTCGCGGCCGGCATGGCGAGGCGCTCTGCGATCAGCCGCTCCCGCTCGGCTTTGCGCCAGCGGTTCACATCCGTCCAGGCCTGTAGATCGAGCGGCCCCGGCAGGCCGGCATAGGCCGGGTCGATCTCGTGCAGGAAACAGGCCGGCGAGGCAAAGGTGGCGGGTCTGTCGTCATCTGCCATCGCATCCTCCTCCTTGCAGATATCCGGCCTGGAGCCGGTTCTTCGGCGGTCCGCATTGCCGGGTGTTCAGGCAGGCAGGATGGGGCTTCGCCAGTACGCTGACAAATCAATTCTCGCGCTGGGACGGCCTAGCTGTCTTTCAGCAATTCAGCCAGCACGGCAGCGTGGTTGAACGCCGTGTTGCGAGAACCGTAGAGCAGGGTCAAGGTGCCGGTGGCCGCACGCCTTCTGAGGTCGTCGAGATCGGGGCTGCCCTTGAGTTCCTCGCGATATAGCGTCTTGAATTCCATCCAGCGCTCCGGCTTGTGGTCGAACCATTTCCGAAGTTCGGTCGATGGCGCGACGGACTTCATCCATGTTTCGAACGATGCCTTCTCCTTCGAAATGCCGCGCGGCCAGAGCCTGTCGACAAGGATACGCGTGCCGTCGTCTGCCGCTGCCGCCTCATAGACACGCTTGATTCGCACCGGCATCGCATCAGCCTCCCTCTGCTCCGCATCCCGCATTTGAGATCAGAAAGCGGCCCATCCTTCAAGCCATGGGTCAAGTCGGCGCGCCCTGCTTGACTTTGCCGTCGCGCTCGTCCCATCATGGGAGCATGACGACGATGCCTTCCCTTGCCCGGTTTCTGAAACGGCTGTTTCCTCTCGCAGGACACTAGCCCCTCGGCTTGGTCGCGTCGCGCCCCGGCCGTGGGGGCATAGCGGTTTCGTCCAGCACGTCACCGCGCCAGGAAAGCGCGACACCCATTTCCCAGATTTCGAATTTTCCGCGTGCCTTGAGGGCCGCGTAACCCCGTGCGCGAGGTTTCCATGACTGCCAAGACCAAGAGCGGCCGCCGGCCGGCCATCACCATTGCCCGCTCGGAACATGAGCGCCTGTCCAACCTGGCCGACAGGCTGGCCGAGCGCGATCCGCACGCCGCCGAACAGCTCGCCGCCGAGCTCGACCGCGCGAAGATCGTCGACGATGCGCGCATGGCCCCGGGCATCCTGCGCATGGGTTCGTTCGCCGAATTCCGCATCGACGATGAAGCGCCGCAGACCGCCGAACTCGTCTTCCCCGGCGATGCGGATATTTCCCGCCAGCGCATCTCGGTGCTGACGCCGGTCGGCGCCGCGCTGCTCGGCCTTTCCGCTGGCCAGTCGATCGACTGGGCGGGACGCGACGGGCGGGTACGGCGGCTCAGCGTAATCGCCGTGCATGCGGCCCCCCAAGCCGCCCAGGCCTCCTGAGGGCCGCGCGTGCCATGAAGTTCCTGTCCTTCTCTCTTGCCGGGCGCATCGGAGGCTGCCTCGTCGCAGGATCGTGACCCCCTGTGCCGCATTCGCGGCCAGGGGGCTTCTCCACCACGATTTCACATGGAGATGACGATGGGACAGAATCCCGCCTTGTTGACGCTGCGCGATGGGTACGTGCTGGAAAAGATGGCGGCCGACGCGCCGCCGCTGACGCAGGAATGGTGCACCCTCCTGCACCGCAAGCTCTTCGGCCATCGGTTGGCGCTGGAAGGCGGCATCCCGGCCGACCTCGCGATGATCGACGCACGCGTAACCTTCCGCTGCGCGAGCGGCCTCACCGATGTCAGGACGCTCTGCTTGCCCGGTACCTATGTGCCCGGCGGTGCCTTCCTGCCGGTCACGACCTTCTATGGCCTTGCCCTGCTCGGCCTGCGCGAGGGCCAGTCCATGGTCTTCGACCGGCCGGAGGGACGGCGCGACTGGGTCGTGCTGGAAAAGGTGCTCTACCAGCCGCTATCCGCCCAGCCTGCCCCGGAGGAGCGTCCGCGCATCCGCCTTGTCGCCGGAGGCCGCTTCGGTCAGGCTTTCCATGCCGCCAATGAAAACGGCCCCGGAGAGGGTCCGGGGCCGTCTGCTGCGTAGGAATAAGGCGAGGCTATCAGATGACGCCCTGCGCACGCATGGCTTCGGCCACGCGGATGAAGCCGGCAATGTTGGCGCCGAGCACGTAATTGCCCTTGGCGCCATATTCCTCGGCCGTCTCGGCGCAACGGTCGTGAATGCCCTGCATGATCTGGCCGAGGCGTTCGCGGGCGGTCTCGAAGCTCCAGCTGTCGCGGCTGGCGTTCTGCTGCATCTCGAGCGCGGAGGTGGCGACGCCGCCGGCATTGGCCGCCTTGCCGGGGCCGAACAGCACGTTGCCCTCCTGGAAGGCGCGCACGGCCTCCGGGGTGGACGGCATGTTGGCGCCCTCGGCGACGGCGATGACGCCGTTTTTGATCAGCGTCTTGGCGTCCTTGCCGGTCAGCTCGTTCTGCGTGGCGCAGGGCAGCGCCACGTCGCAGGGCACGTCCCAGATCGAGCCCTTGCCGGAGGGGATGAAATGCGCGCCCTTCCTCGTCAGGACATATTGCGACAGGCGCTCGCGGCGCACTTCCTTGATCTCCTTGACGAGATCGAGGTCGATGCCGTCATCGTCGACGACATAGCCGGAGCTATCCGAGCAGGCGATGACCTTGGCGCCGTAGGCTATGGCCTGTTCCATGGCGTAGATCGCGACATTGCCGGAGCCCGACACGGTGACCCTCTTGCCTTCGAAGCCGGTGCCGCGGCTTTCCAGCATGGCGCGGGTGAAATAGACGGCGCCGTAGCCGGTCGCTTCCTTGCGCACCAGCGAGCCGCCATAGCTCAGGCCCTTGCCGGTGAAGACGCCGGCCTCGAAGCGGTTGGTGAGGCGCTTGTACTGGCCGAACATCCAGCCGATCTCGCGGCCGCTGACGCCGATATCGCCGGCCGGCACGTCGGTGTATTCGCCGAGATGGCGGTAGAGCTCCGTCATGAAGGACTGGCAGAAGCGCATGATCTCGCCCTCCGATCGGCCCTTCGGGTCGAAGTCCGAGCCGCCCTTGCCGCCGCCGATCGGCAGGCCGGTCAGCGCGTTCTTGAAGATCTGCTCGAAGCCGAGGAACTTGATGATGCCGAGATTGACCGAGGGGTGGAAGCGCAGGCCGCCCTTGTAGGGCCCGAGCGCCGAATTGAACTGCACGCGAAAACCGCGGTTGATGTGCACCTGGCCCTTGTCGTCCACCCATGGGACGCGGAAGATGATCTGGCGTTCCGGCTCGCAAATGCGCTCGATCAGCGCATCCTTCAGGTAGTCGGGGTGTTTGGAGACGACGAGGCCGAGGCTTTCCAGCACTTCTCGGGCTGCCTGGTGGAATTCCGGCTCGGCGGGGTTGCGTTGCAGCACCTGGGCCAGGATGGGTTCAAGCTTCTCGTCGACGGTCGCCATGGCGACACTCCTTTCGTTCTTCTTCAAAAAATCACTGGAAGGGGGCTGCCGGCTTCACACCGGTCAGCCCGCGGTGACATCGTTTCTGCATGGGGTCAGATTCCCTGTCCGTGCCCACCCATCAGGCCCGTCGGGCCTGTGTGGGAGAGGCTCTTGGCAAGCGTTGCCAGAAGATCGGTCTGCGAGATGATGCCGACGACGCGGTTGTTGTCGTCGGTGACGACGACGGCATGGATCGCGCCGTCGGTGAGATGCGGCAGGAGACCGATGGCCGGGTCACCCGTCTTGGCGGTCTTGGCCGGCGACATCGGAAGAGGCGAGGCATGCGCCATGGCGGCGAGCTCGCGCAGGCCCACGGTGCCGAGAAGGTGGCCTTCATTGTCGACAACCGGCAGGGTGCGAATGTCGTGCTCGAGCAGCTGGCGGCGTGCCTCCTCGGCGCTGGCATCCGAGGTCACCGTCACCACATCGCGCGACATGATGTCGGCGCAGGTAAGGTCGCCGCGCTGGCGCATCAGCGCCTGCAATTCGACCTTCCGCAACAGCACGTCGAGGTCGGCGCGGCTGATGTCGAGCGTTTCGTTGAAGCTCGCGACGGCGGCGTCGATGTCCTCGGTGCTGAAGCCGACGCGGAAGGCGGCCGGCGGATCGGCAGTCCTGTGCGTGTTGACGGGGGCAACGGCCTGCCGGTGAGGATATTGCCGGCCGGCAAGCCGGTGGAAGACGACGCCGAGCAGGACGAGAATCAGCGAATTGATGCCGATCGGCACGATGGGGAACCAGAAACCGGCTCGTGCGACGGCCGTGCCGCCGATGACGGCGGTCAACGCGGCGGCCCCGCCCGGCGGATGCAGCGAGCGGGTGAGCGACATGACGAGAATGGCGAGCGCCACCGCTAGGCCGATGGCGATGGCGGGATCCCGGACCAGCGTGGAGACCGTAACGCCGACGAAGGCGGAGATCGTGTTGCCGCCGACGATCGACCAGGGCTGGGCAAGGGGGCTGGCCGGCACGGCGAAGAGCAGGACGGCGGAGGCGCCGATCGGCGCCACGATCAGCGGCAGGTGCGGATCCTGCCCCATGAAGAAGCCGCTGACGAGGCCGGTGAGGCAGATGCCGATCAAGGCGCCGAGGCAGCCGATCAGGCGTTCCCTGAGCGTCGCGCCGGCAAGAATGGGGGAGAACAGCCGGAATTTGGACAGGATGCCCGATTTCTGGGCATCGTGTGGGGGTGGGGCCACGATGATCCTGATCTTAAAAAGGCAGATGACTATTTTCGAGGCTTATCCGCCCTTCGCGCCCTGGACGCAAGGGTGCACGGGGAAGATTCTGTTTTGCCGGCGGGGAATGGGGAGGGTGGCTGTTTCAGCCAACAAAAAAGCCCGGCTGAGCCGGGCTTTTTTGACAACGCTCCTGGTAAGTGGAGCGGGGAATTTGGTGCCCAGAAGAGGACTCGAACCTCCACACCCTTTCGAGTACCAGCACCTGAAGCTGGCGCGTCTACCAATTCCGCCATCTGGGCGACGGAGAGCGATGTAGAAGGACCGCCCGCCGGTGTCAACAGGCTTTTTGAAGTTTTTGCAACGGCTTGGCGAAAAGTTTGTTTATCGGCTTTGTGCCCAGTCGCGGATGCGCCGGAGTCCGGCAGTGAGAAGGTTCGCGGCAGCCGGCTCGTCAGCGGCCTCCACATAACAGCGCATTTCCGGCGCATTGCCGGAGGGGCGGAAGTGGATGATGCTTTTATCCTCCAGCATGACGCGTAGCCCGTCGATATCGCTTACCGTCCGCGGCACGCCGATCGGTCCGAGGAAGGCGGTAAGCGGGCCGGGACCCGAGCGCAGCTCTGCCATAAGGGCGGCGCTCGTCTCGACGGGAAAGTTTTCCAGCCGGTCGCTGGCGGCGGCAGGCAACGCAAAGCTGGATGCGACGGTGGAGAGCGGCTTTTCTTCCGAGGCGGCCAGCGCCAGCACGGCCAGAATCGGCATCAGGCTGTCGCGCGTCGGCAAAGCGGCGAGCGTGTGGCCATTCACGGCAAACGGCGTCGCCGTCAGCGTGCCGCCGTTCGCCTCGAAGCCCGCAACGGCCCTTTCGCCGGCGCCGACAGCGTCGTTCATCGCGGCGATCACGAAGGGCGAGCCAACGCGGGTGCGCAGCACGCTGCCGTCCACGGCCGCCTCGATGCCGGAATTGGAGGTGACGGGCGTGGCGATGGCGGTCGCCCCCAGGAAGCGGCAGGCGATGAGGCCGATCAGGTCGCCGCGCATGGGCATGCCGGTCTCGTCCGCCACGAGTGGCCGGTCGCCGTCGCCATCGGCGGAAACGATGGCATGCAGGCCGTGTTTCACGGCCCAATCCTGCAGGAGCGTGATGGTTTCCGGCGAGACGGCTTCGGTATCGACGGGGATGAACGTTTGCGAGCGGCCAAGCGCGACGACGTCGGCGCCGTAGTGTGCAAGCATGTCCACGAACAGATCGCGGGCGACCGTCGAATGCTGATACACGCCGACCCGGAGGCCCGATAGGCTGTTGTCCGGCAGCAGCGAGCGGTTGCGCGTCCGGTAGAGCGCCATCGCTGTCTCATGAAGGTCGTCAGATGTTTCCTGCGCCGCGTCGAGGACGATGCCTTCGGCCTGGATTGCCGCCGCAGCCGCCGTGATCGCCGCTTCGTCCGCCTTGTCGATCTCGCCGTCCGGCCGGTAGAACTTTATGCCGTTGCGGTCGGCGGGAATGTGCGAACCCGTCACCATCAGGCAGGCCGCCTTGCGGGCAAGGCCAAGGAGCGCGAGCGCCGGCGTCGGCAGCGTGCCGCAATCGCGGGGTGTGAGGCCGGACTTGCGCAGGGCCGCGATGGCGATGGCCGAAATGGCGGGACTGGAAGCACGGAAATCGCGGCCGATCAGGATTTCGTCGCCAGGCCTGGCGATGCCGGCGGTCAGCAGATGGTGGGCGAAGGCGGTGGCATAAAGGGCGGTCGCCGGACCTTCCAGATCAACCGAGAGGCCCCGCAGGCCGCTGGTTCCGAATTTCAGGCTCATGCTTCACCTCTGCCCCTTGCGGATCGCCCGCGCCGCGATAAATCCGCCACACAGGACGGCGCGCGACCATGAATAAAACAAAATGCGTGAACGTAATGCAAAGCAGGGACGTGACAGGGAGAAATCCCGCCAAGAACTAGAGAGGATCACATGTCGAAGATCAGGAATCTCGTGTTCGGTTGCGCAATGGGCATCGCCTCCGCAATCGCGCCCATGGGAGCGGCCCAGGCCGTCCCGCTTGCTGTACCGCTGCAGGCAAAGAGCGACGTACAGAAGGCGCAGGTGGAGTTCTGCGTCGGCTATGGCTGCGAGCGCCCGCGCTACTATCGCCGCCATCATCGCCCGTATTACGGCTATGAGCGCCGCTACTACCGCCCGCGCTACGAACGGCCGCGCTACTATGGCGGCGGACGCAACGCGCATGTGCGCTGGTGCATGAACCGCTACCGCACCTACGACCCCTATACCAACCGCTACCATGCGGGTGGCGGTGTCTATCGTATGTGCTACTCGCCCTATCGCTGATCGCGACCGGGAGGGAACAGGCGGCGGGCTTCGGCCCGCCGTTTTCGTTTCAGGGCATAGTCAATCAAGCAGGCGTCTGATCAACGCGGTCGGTGTGGCCGAGGTCGCGGCCGGGCTCGATGATATCGCGTACCCGCTGCTTCAATTCCTTCGGCCCCGGAAATCCGCCGTCGCGCTTGCGTTCCCAGACCAGCACGTCGTTGACGCGGATCTCGAAATTGCCGCCGGTGCCGGGGATGAGCGCCACTTCGCCGAGCGCGTCGGAAAAGGTGGACAGCAGTTCCTGCGCCATCCAGCCGGCGCGCAGCAGCCAGTTGCACTGGGTGCAGTAGAGAATGGAAATACGCGGCTTTTCCCCGGACATGGCAACCTCCTGAACGATCGCCAAAGCATATAGCAGCCGGTGCCGCTTGGCACGCCTTCGCTCGCGGCGAACTCACGGAAATGTCAACTCAATTCATCAAGTTTTGTCGCCGGACATCTTGTCGCAGCCCGAATCCTGGGAGAGACGTGTTGCACCGCAATATGCTCACAGGAGATCCCATGACAGAGCTTGCCACCAATCGCCCGCGCCTCATCATCCCCTCGCTCGGCGGCCTCTATTCCAGGCTTTCGGAAAGTGCCGAGACGATCCTGCGCGTCGCCACGGGTCTCCTGCTTGTCACCCATGGCTACGGCAAGATTCTGAACCCCTTCGGCGCAAGCGGCATGGTCGAGAGTCTCGGCTTCTATCCGGGTGCCTTCTGGTCGCCGCTGCTTGCCGCAACCGAATTTTTCGGCGGCATCCTGATCGCCATCGGCCTCTTCACCCGCCCGGCCGCTTTCGCCGGTATGATCGTGCTGGCCGTGACGGTCTACTTCCACGGCATCGTGCAGGCCGAAGGCCTCGGCGGTGCGGAAAAGTCGATCCTCTGGACGCTGATCCTGTTCTTCTTCGCCGTGCGTGGCGCCAACAGCCACTCGGTCGACGCCAAGATCGGCCGTCAGTTCTGATCCGTCTCCGGCGGTTGCGGTCTTTGCCGCAGCCGCCCCTCGACGAGCGCCGCCAACGTTTCGCCCTCATAGGGTTTCCGTGCGATCGGAATGACTTCGAAGCCGGCGATGCCTCCGACATGAATGTCCGCGACCGTCGTGAACAGCAGCGGCACGCGGGCCTCGATCAGGCGCTCGATGCGGGCGGTGATCCGCGTCGCGTCGAGCGGAATGTCAAGCAGGCACAGATCGATATCGGCCAGCATGGCCGTGTCCCATTGGTCGAGCTGCTCGGGTCTCAGCAGCGTGATGCGGCAATCGATTGCCGACTTGATCAGATATTCCGCGTCGAGCGCGATCAGGAACTCGCGTTCGGCGATCAAGACGTGCGGTAAAGACGGTTCCATGGCGCCGCACTCCTCATCCATGCACAAGCACCGGAATCACGGCGCTTCGGGAGGCGGACATTGGGCATCATCCCAAAAAGTGTCATTTAAAAAAGACATAGCATCGGCGTGATGGAACAAGCGCACCGCTTCCGCGTTTTGCGGAGCCAGCCGGTTCCGGCTGGCTTCAACGGACAGGCACGGAGGCATGATGGCGAGCGGTACGGTGGGCAACCAGCAGACCCGATGGCGCACGCCCTGCCAGCAATGTCCCTTGCGCACTCTGCCTGATTTCCGGGATTTCACGCCCAAGGAACTGGATTTCGTTTCGCACTTCAAGAGCGGCGAACTGTCGAGCGAGCGTGGTGCGACCATCCTCGTCGAGGGCATGCACAGCGCCCATCTCTTCACGGTGCTGTCGGGCTGGGCCTTCCGCTACAAACTTTTGCCGGATGGCCGCCGTCAGATCATGAACTATGTGCTGCCGGGCGATCTGATCGGCCTGCAGGGCAGCCTGATGGGGGAGATGGACCATTCCGTCGAGGCGCTGACGCCGGTCACGCTATGCGTCTTCGAACGCTCCAAACTGGAACGGCTCTTTGAGCGCCACGCTTCGCTGGCCTACGACCTTACCTGGATTGCCTCGGCCGAAGAACGCATCCTCGACGAACATCTTTTGAGCATTGGGCGGCGCACGGCGCTGGAGCGCACGGCCTATCTCCTGTCCTTCATCCACCAGCGGGCGCATCTGGCAGGCGTGAACGGCGGACGGCGGGTCATTCCGATCACCCAGCAGCATGTCGCCGACACACTGGGCCTGTCGCTCGTCCACACCAACAAGACGTTGCGCAAGCTTGCCGATCGCAAGCTGATGCGCTGGCAGGAAAAGGGGTGCGAAATTCTCGATGCCGACGGGCTTCAGGCGCTCGCAGGCTGGGAAGGGCTGAAGCGGGGACCCCGGCCCTTCATCTGACCTGACGGATTATGCCACATCCCAATGAAGCGGGAACATCGGGTCGAACACCGTCACCGGCCCGGCACCCGTCTCGATCTTCGCGGGAAAGGCGACAGGATCCGCCCGCTTGACGAGACGGATCGTCTCCTCATTGGCCGGCAAGCCGTACCATTCAGGGCCGTTCAGCGAAGCGAAGGCTTCCAGCCTGTCGAGCGCGTTGTCCTGCTCGAAGACATGGGCGAGGCAGCTCATGGTGTTGATCGAGGTATAGATGCCGGCGCAGCCGCAGGCGCACTCCTTGAGCGGATCGACATGCGGCGCCGAATCGGTGCCGAGGAAGAAGCGCTTGTCGCCGGAGGTTGCGGCGGCGCGCAACGCGAGGCGATGTTCTTCGCGCTTGGCGACGGGCAGGCAGTAATAGTGCGGCTTGATGCCGCCGACCAGGATGGCGTTGCGGTTGATGATCAGGTGATGCGTTGTGATCGAGCCGGCAAGGTTGGCTTTCGACGCCTTGATGTAGTCGATGCCGTTC
This sequence comes from Shinella curvata, assembly GCF_022899935.1. Lineage (GTDB taxonomy): Bacteria > Pseudomonadota > Alphaproteobacteria > Rhizobiales > Rhizobiaceae > Shinella > Shinella curvata. Next base: position 550,239 of record NZ_JALJCJ010000003.1, on the reverse strand, counting down.
TTCGTCGTCACGTGCTCCATGGTCACGCGCAGCTCCGGCAGGCGCTGGCGCAGCGGATCGAGCACCGTCTCGATGAACACCGCCTCGCGGTCGAAGATATCAACCTCGGGCGTCGTCACTTCGCCATGCACGCAGAGCGTAAGCCCGATCTTCGCCATGCGCTCCAGCACCGGCATCGCCTTGTCCATGTCGCGCACGCCGCCATGCGAATTGGTCGTGGCACCCGCCGGGTAGAGTTTTACCGCACGGATCAGGTCGCTCTTGAAGCCGGCTTCCACGTCGTCGGGATTGGTGTGCTCGGTGAGGTAGAGCGTCATCAGCGGCTCGAACCGGTCGCCCTTGGGCAGGGCCGCCAGAATACGGTCGCGATAGGCGCTCGCATCGGCTGTCGTCACGACCGGCGGCACGAGGTTCGGCATGATGATCGCACGGGCGAAGTGCCGGCTGGTATCGCCGATCACGCCCTCCAGCATGGCGCCGTCGCGCAGGTGCAGGTGCCAGTCGTCAGGCCGGCGGATGGTGATTTCTGTGGTCATCGGCGTTTCTCCCGTCTTGGAGCATTTCCGCAAGCGGACATGCTCCAATCCCTTTGTTCAGCGCAATTCCGGACGCAAAACCGCTGTACACTTTTGCTGGAATTGCTTTGGGCTGCGATAGCATCCGCGGGCACTGACGACAATCGCTTCAGAAGATGTCGATATGCAGATCGGCGGGGCGGGAGTTTTCCAGGATGCGCTTTCCGTTCGGCAGGTCGTTGCCGTAGAGCTTCCAGCCGATCTGGTCCTCGGGTAGGGCATAGCCCATCCAGCGCTGGCGCAGCCGCTCCTCCAGAACATGGTAAGGCGGGCCGACGAAGATGGTGAAGTCGAAGACGCCGTCGAGCGCATCCCAGGGCGCATCCTTGAAGAGCAGGTAGTTGCCCTCGGCCAACACGAAGCGTGTTTCCAGAGGAATGGCACGGGCCGCATTGATGGCAAGTTCGCGCGAGCGGTCGAAGACCGGCACCAGCACCTCGCCCTCGGCGCGTTTCAGTGCCTGCACGATGTCGACGAAGCCGCGCCCGTCAAAACTCGCCGGCACGCCCTTGCGCGGCAAGAGGCCGCGCTCGGCGAGAATGCCGTTGTCCATGTGAAAGCCGTCCATCGGCAGGATTTCTGCGCTTTCGCCGCGGGCGAGCAGGCCGTCGCGCAGGGCTTCGGCCAAAGTCGACTTTCCGGCGGCCGGTGGGCCGGCGAGGCCGACGAGGAAGCGGCGCGCGTTCCCCGCGCGCCGCAAGAGTGCATCCACGATGGTGGGAGGCGAGATCATGCCGCGATGGCCTCCGCTGGCAGCTTTGCGCCCGTCATGAAGGCGACGGCGTCGGACATCGAGTAGTCCTTCGGGTTGATCACGGTCAGACGACGGCCGAGCCGGTGGATATGGATGCGGTCCGCCACCTCGAACACATGCGGCATGTTGTGCGAGATCAGCACGATCGGAATGCCGCGCCGGCGCACGTCGAGGATCAATTCCAGCACGCGCCGGCTTTCCTTGACACCAAGTGCTGCCGTCGGCTCGTCGAGGATGATGACCTTCGAGCCGAAGGCCGCCGCCCGCGCCACCGCAACCCCCTGCCGCTGGCCGCCAGACAGCGTTTCCACCGCCTGGTTGATGTTCTGGATCGTCATGAGCCCGAGTTCGGAGAGCTTGTCGCGGGCGAATTTCTCCATCGCCGTGCGGTCGAGCTTGCGGAACACATCGCCCATGATGCCCGGTTTGCGCAGCTCCCGGCCGAGGAACATGTTGTCGGCGATCGAGAGGGCGGGGGACAGGGCAAGATTTTGGTACACCGTTTCGATGCCGGCCTTCTGCGCGTCGATCGGCGAACGGAAGCTGACCGGCTGGCCTTCGAGGCGGATTTCGCCTTCGTCCGGCGTGATGGCACCTGATATCGCCTTGATCATCGAGGATTTTCCGGCGCCGTTATCACCGATGACGGCGAGAATTTCACCCGGATAGAGGTCGAAATCGGCATTGTCGAGGGCGGTGACGCGGCCGTAGCGCTTGACGAGACCGCGTGCGGTGAGAATGGGTTCGAGAGCCATCAGCCTGCTACCTTTCTGATCCACTGGTCGATTGCGACTGCCGAGATGATGAGGACGCCGATCAAGAGGTAGGTCCATTGCGGGTCCGTGCCGATGAGACGAAGGCCGAGCGAGAAGACGCCGACGATCAGCGCACCGAAAATCATGCCGAGGATCGAGCCGCGTCCGCCGAACAGCGAGAGGCCGCCGATCACCACGGCGGTGATCGATTCGATGTTGGCGAACTGGCCGGCGGTCGGCGAGACCGAGCCGATGCGGCCGATGAGAGCCCAGCCGGCCAGCGCGCAGATGAGGCCGGACAACGTGTAGACCGAGACCAGCATGCGCTTGACGTTCACCCCGGCAAGCTCGGCCGCATCGGGGTCGTCGCCGACCGCATAGACATGGCGGCCCCAGGCGGTGTGGTTCAGCACGTACCAGAGCACGCCCACCAGAAGCACCATGGCTATGACGCCATAGGTGAAGACCGCGCCGCCGAGCTTGATATTGTTGCCGAAGAATTGCAGGAGCGGCGCCTGTGCGGCGAGGTCCTGCGAGCGGATCGTCTCGTTGGCCGAATAGAGGAAGTTCGAGGCGAGGATGATCTGCCACATGCCGAGTGTCACGATGAAGGGCGGCAGTTTCATGCGGGCGACGAGCAGGCCGTTGATATAGCCGCAGAGCGCGCCGCAGGCGAGGCCGCAGGCGACCGATACGACCGGCGGCAGGCCGTAGCGGAAGGTGAACTGGCCCATCACCACCGACGACAGAACCATGATGGCGCCGACGGAAAGGTCGATGCCCGCCGTCAGGATGACCAGCGTCTGGGCCGCCCCCACGATGCCGACGATCGCCACCTGCTGGAGGATCAGCGTCATGGTGAAGGCGGAGAAGAATTTTCCGCCGAGAATGATGCCGAATATGGCAACGGAGAGCACGAGCACGATGAGCGGCACGGCAGACGGGCTGCCGTGCAGGAAATGCTGGAATTTCTGGATGGCTGTCTTGTCATGCGTATCGAAGGACGCGACCTGCGTTGCGCTGCCGGTCAGCACCTTCTCGAATTCCTGCGAGGGTTGCGAGGCTGTCGAAGCCGTCGTTGTCTCACTCATGATCCTTTTCCTCCCCTTCCGATGCCGACCGTCGCGGCAGTGCCGGATAAAATGGGTGCGCGGACGTATCGGTAGAGACGCGTTTTGCGCACCCGCCGCCTTCTTCGGGCGGCCTTCTCCGCGCAGCAGCATGATACCGTGCCGCTGATCGCCGGGGAGAATGGTGCCCACGTCTCTTTGCGATTGTCAAAACAAGGGTGCGCTCACTGCTTTCTTCGCAATTGCTGGCGCGTCACCCGATCCGTCCATGGCGGATGGCCGGCCCGGTCAAACCGGGCCGGCGGGGGCATCAGCCCCAGCACTTGTCCTTGCCGGCCTTGGTGTCGATGGACTCGACGCCTGCTGCCGGCTTGTCGGTGACGAGCGTCACGCCCGTGTCGAAGAAGTCCTTGCCTTCCGTGGCCTTCGGCTTTTCACCGGTGTCGGCAAACGTCTTGATGGCCTCGACGCCGAGCGCCGCCATCATCAGCGGGTACTGCTGCGAGGTCGCGCCGATCACGCCATCGGCGACGTTCTGCACGCCCGGGCAACCGCCGTCGACGGAGACGATCAGCACGTCGCCTTCCTTGCCGACGGCCTTCAGCGCTTCATAGGCGCCGGCAGCAGCCGGTTCGTTGATGGTGTGCACCACGTTGATCGACGGATCCTTCTGCAGGAGGTTTTCCATGGCCGTGCGGCCGCCTTCCTCGTTGCCGTTGGTCACGTCGTGGCCGACGATGCGCGCATCGTCCTCATCACCGATCTTGGTGATGTCCTTCACGTCGATGCCAAAACCCTTCATGAAGCCCTGGTTGCGCAGCACGTCGACCGACGGCTGCGACGGGGTGAGGTTCAGGAAGGCGATCTTGGCGTCCTTGGCGGCGTCGCCGAGCGTTGCGGCGGCCCACTTGCCGATCAGTTCGCCGGCGAGCAGGTTGTCGGTGGCAAAGGTCATGTCGGCGCTGTCGAGCGGCTCGAGCGGCGTGTCGAGCGCGATGACGAGCAGGCCGGCTTCGCGGGCCTTCTGCACCGAGGGAACGATGCCCTTGGTGTCGGAGGCGGCAATCAGGATGCCCTTCGCGCCGTCGGCAATGCAGGTTTCGATGGCGGCAACCTGGCTTTCCGAGTCACCGTCGACCTTGCCGGCATAGGCCTTCAGCGTCACGCCAAGTTCCTTGGCCTTGGCTTCGGCGCCTTCCTTCATCTTGACGAAGAAGGGGTTGGTGTCGGTCTTGGTGATCAGGCAGGCGGTGGTGTCGGCGGCGGCTGCCGGCGACGAGAAGGCCACGCCGAGCGCAAGTGCGCCGAGAGCGGCGGAAACGATCGTCTTCTTCATCTAATCAATCCTCCCAAGGACGAAACGGGATGCGCCCTGTCCGGGCCCATCCGGTCACACGGGCCAGGGGCTCCTCCGCCGGCTTTCCGTGTTTCCGATCGTGAAGAGACCACCAAAAGAAATGCCTGTCAATAAATAAATCGAATTGAATTATTAATTCGATGTGGCATGCTGGTGGAAAGAACGGGTGAAAACCCCGGCTGTATCGTTTCCGATGGAAGAGCGGAGCGCCAGCCGATAAGAGGACCGGAAGCGGTGCCTTGCGCCGCGACCGGCACGGGAGGAGACGATGAGCAAACATGCCGCGACGGCGCCCGCCGCGCCGGCCGAAATCCTCGATCCCAGCGGGGGCGCCAACCAGGTGCGCGTGCGCGCCTATAACGAGCGCCTCGTCATGTCGCTGGTGCGCCGGCACGGCAGCCTGTCGAAGGCCGAAATCGCCCGGCGCAGCGGGCTTTCGGCCCAGACCGTCACCGTCATCATGCGCGCCCTGGAGGCCGAAGGTCTTTTGATGCGCGGCGAACCCATGCGCGGCAAGGTCGGCCAGCCCTCCGTGCCGATGCGGCTCAATCCGGATGCGGTCTATTCGCTGGGTCTCAAGATCGGCCGGCGCAGCGCCGATATCGTCTTGATGGATTTCGTCGGCGGCATTCGCCGGCAGGTGCGGCTGACCTTTCCCTATCCCATGCCCGGATCGCTGCTGGCCTTCGTGACGGAGGGCCTGGCGGAACTCGAAGCCTCGATCACGCCGGAAGAGCGCGCCCGCATCGCCGGCTTCGGCGTCGCCGCACCCTTCGAGCTGTGGAGCTGGGCAAGCGAGGTGGGTGCCCCGCAGGCCGACATGGACCAATGGCGCGGCGTCGATCTCGAGGCCGAGATCGCCAGCCGCGTGCCCTATCCCGTGACCTTGCAGAACGACGCCACCAGCGCCTGCGCCGCCGAACTGGTTTTCGGCCTCGGCCCGCAATATCCCGATTTCCTCTATCTCTTCATCGGCTCCTTCATCGGCGGTGGGGTGGTGCTGAATTCCGCTCTGTTCACCGGCCGCACCGGCACGGCCGGCGCCATCGGCCCGCTGCCCGTGCAGGGCCGCGACGGCGAGACGGTGCAGCTTCTGAAGATCGCCTCGATCTACCGCCTCGAGAACCTCCTGCGCGAGCACGGCATCGATCCGAAACCCGTCTGGTATTCGCCCGACGACTGGGTGGATTTCGGCGCGCCCCTGCAGATCTGGATCGACGACATGGCGGCGGCACTCGCCCAGGCCGTCGTCGCCTCCGCCTCGGTCATCGACTTCTCGGCCGTCATCATCGATGGTGGCTTTCCGGCCTGGGTGCGCGAACGCGTCGTCGCCGCCACGCAGGCGGCCGTCGCCCGGCTCGACCTGCAGGGCGTCACCATGCCGGAGATCGTCGAGGGCGCGGTCGGCAGCCGGGCGCGCTCGGTCGGCGGCGCCAGCCTGCCGCTGTTTTCCCGCTATCTTCCTGATCATAACGTCCTCTTCAAGGAGCTTGCCTGAATGTTGAAAGGTCTCGACCCCATCCTGAGCCCGGAGCTCCTCTCGACGCTGCGCGCCATGGGGCATGGCGACGAGATCGCCATCGTCGACGGCAATTATCCCGGCGTCGAGCATGCCCGCCGCCTCGTCCGCCTCGACGGCGTCGCGCTCGTTCCTGCCATCAACGCGGTGCTGTCCGTCATGCCCATCGACGACTTCGTCGAGGAGGCGATCTTCCGCTCGACCTTCCGCCAGGAGCGCGACACGCTGGAGCCCGTCCATCACGAGATCATCGCCTGCTGCGCCCGCCACGAGCCGGAGCGTAAAGTCGTGCCGCTGGTCGGCGCCGATTTCTACAATCGCGTGCGCGCCGCCCATACGCTGGTGCAGACCAGCGAGCCGCGGCTCTATGCGAATGTCATTTTGCGCAAGGGCGTGATCTATCCCTGAGCCTGTTCCACCGGAAACAGCGGCATGCGCAGGGATATGAGACCTTCAGATCACCGGATGAGAGAGGCTCATTCTTAACCAGAGATCAGGAGAGACCCCATGCGCAAGTTCATCGTTTCCGCCACCGTTGCCCTCGTCGCCGCCGTCTCCTTCGCGGCCCCCTCGCAGGCCGGCTATTACAGCTACGACTATCAGCCCACCTGCTTCATCAAGAAGATCAAGTCCTACGACTACTACGGCAACATCGTCATCAAGCGCATCAAGGTCTGCCGCTGATTTCTTCCTTTCGTTGATCCTCCCCGCCTGACCCGGCTCGAAAGAGCCGGGTTCTTTGTGTCTCGGCCCTTGAACGAAATAAAAGGGCGTGATTGTCTCGCGCGATATCGAAAGGGAGTATCGCATGCGGGTTCTGGTGGTGGAAAACGACAGGGTAACACTGCTCGGGCAGATCGGCGTGGCTCTTGAGGAAGCGGGTGCTACGCTCGACATCTGCCGCCCCCATGCCGGCGATATCATCCCCGCCGACGAGACCGGCCACGACGCCATCGTGGTCATGGGTGGCCCGCAGAATGCTCGCGACGACGAAAACCACGCCTATCTGCCGGATCTCGCCGCCCTGATGCGCCGCTTTGGCGATGCCGACAAATCCGTGCTCGGCGTCTGTCTCGGCAGCCAGCTTCTGGCCCGGGCCTATGGCGCGGAGAACCTGATCGGCACCCATCCGGAATTCGGCTGGTGCCAGGTGGCGCTCACCAAGGACGGCGCCGGCGATCCCGTATTGTCCGCCGCAGCTGGCGATTTCCCGATCTTCGAGTGGCACAGCGATTCCTTCACGCTGCCCGAGGGCGCGGTGCGCCTTGCCGGCAATGCCGCCGCCGAGAACCAGGCCTTCCGCCTCGGCCGCGCCATCTATGGCACGCAGTTCCATTTCGAGGCGAGCCGCTCGGTGGTCGACGAATGGGTCGAAACCTTCCCGGAGATGATCCGAAGCACCGCGCCTGAATGGCATGCGCGGCGTGACGCCCTGGCCGCCGAACACGGTCCGGCCGCCGATGCCACCGGCCTTGCGCTGGCCCGTGCCTGGGTAGCGACGATCGACACGGCAGAAGCACGCCGCGTCGCCTAGAAACCGGCGATCGCGACCGCGAAGCGTCTCGCGGCGGCTTCCAGAACTTCAGGTGCAAAGCCGGAGAAGCCGATCACCAGACCCTGTCGCGGCGCATGGGTGACGGCCATGGCGGAGAGGGCACGGACGCCCAGCCCCACCTGACGGGCGATCTCGACCGCTTCGGTATCGGCAAGCGAGGTCGGCAGCGTCGCCACCAGATGCAGGCCCTGATCCGGTACGGCGACGGCAAGCCTTCCGGTTGTCGAAAGCCCCGCCACCAGGGCATCCCGTGCCGCCTGCGCCTGCCGTCTTGCCCGCCTCAGATGCGCCGAGAAATGGCCCTCGCGGATGAGGTCGGTCAGTGCAGCTTCGGCGAGTGTCGGCGGGCTGCGGTCGGTGCGGATACGCAGCGCAATGACCTGGTCGAGCAACGCATCGGGGATCACGGCATAGCCGAGGCGAAGGCCGGGAAACAGCACCTTGGAGAAGGTGCCGAGATAGATCACGCGGCCGCTGTCATCCATGCCCTGCATGGCGGCGAGCGGGGGACCGGCGAAGCGGAACTCGCTGTCATAATCGTCCTCGAGGATCCAGCCGCCCGTCTCCCGCGCCCAGTCGATCAGGGCGAGGCGCCGGCGCATGCTCATGGCGACGCCGAGCGGGAACTGGTGCGAGGGCGTGACATAGACCGCCTTTGCACCCGGCACGGCCTGTCCGATATCCGCGCCCTCGTCATCGACCGGCAGGCCGGTGAGAACAAGGCCGGCGCCGGCCAGCGCGGCACGGGCGCTCGGATAACAGGGATCCTCGATCATCACCCGGTCGCCGGCGGCAAGCGCGCCACGGATGACGAGGTCGATACCCTGCTGGATGCCGGTCGTGATCACGATCGAGCGTGCCTCGCAGCGCACGCCGCGCGCCTGTCGCAGATAGGCGGCGATGGCCTGGCGCAGCGCGTCGCCGCCGCGCGGATCGCCATAGTAGAAATGCTCCGGGCCGGGGCGGGCGAGGTGACGCGACAGGAGCGTGCGGAACAGGCCGAGCGTGCGGGCATCCGCCATCGCCACGCCAAGCGTGCCCGGCAGCGGCATTTTGGGCGCGATGCTCTCGGATGCTGCGGGGGCCGTAGGCTTCACCGTCGGTACGCGGCCGGCGACGAAGGTGCCGGCGCCGGTGCGCGCCTCGGCATAGCCTTCGGCGATCAGCATTTCGAAGGCGGCAACCACGCTGCCGCGCGACGTCTTCAGCCGGCCGGCGAGATCGCGCGACGGCGGCAGCTTGGCACCGGGCGGGATATCGCCCGCCTCGATCAGCCGGCGCAGCTCGCGATAGAGCGCGGGCGTGCGCTTCCCCGCCGCCGGCAGGACGGGAATGAGCGCGGACCAATCCGGCAGATTGGTCCTGATTTTTTCATCTGAATTGGTGCTTTTTCGATCCAATGACATGGCGCACCATGGCGTCACCCTGTTTGAAAGGCAAGACCCGCATGACCGCCGAGACTGAAACCGCCGCTTATCCCGTCACCCCGCGCAACCGCGTCAAGCGCATGCATGAACGCGGCAGCTATGACCGCGCGGCGGTCCATGCCATTCTCGATGCGGCCATGCTCTGTCATGTCGCCTATGTCATCGACGGCCAGCCCTATGCCACGCCGACCCTGTTCTGGCGCCGGGGCGACACGCTCTACTGGCACGGCTCGTCGGCGAGCCGCATGCTGCGCCACCTGAAGGCCGGCACGCCCGCCTGCCTCACCGTCGCCCATCTCGACGGCCTCGTGCTCGCTCGCTCCGGCTTCAACCATTCGGCCAACTACCGCTCCGCCATGTGTTTCGGCACGGCGCGACTCGTCGAGGATGCGGACGAGAAGATTACGGCGATGCGCGACGTGGTCGACCGCTTCTATCCCGAGCGCAGCGCGCTGCTCCGTCCCATCACGCCGCAGGAGGCCAAGGCGACGACGATCATCGCGATGGTGATCGACGATGCCGCCGCAAAAGTCCGCGCCAAGGGCGTCGGCGACGATGAGGAAGATTTCGCCCTGCCGATCTGGGCCGGCGTCATCCCCGTCACGACGGTGCTCGGCGAGGTTCAGACCTGTCACCGGTTGGTGGACGGCGTCGGCAGGCCAGAAACGCTGTCGCTCTTCCCCGAGGGTGGCCGGCTCGATGCAGCGCTTCTCGAAGGGCAGCGGATCTACGAGGAGGCCTGAGGCGGCCGTCTCCATAGGCTTGGGTCCACGCGGCGGATTGTCCGCCCGTGGGTTCAAAGAGCATTTCGGACGGGGCGCCGGTGGTGCCGCATCTGAAAAGGTTAAAATGACACCTGCCGGCGCCCCGTTCGGCGGTTTTTGCCTGCGACTTGGGGCTCTCTGAAAAGGCTGAGGCCGGGGATGTCTGCCGCCGGTTTCCGGAGCGGGGTCCTGGCCGGTTTTGGCATCCGGCTGGACTCTCCATCGAGCCTGGCCCGGACGGAAAGGGTTTGCCTTTCCCGGAAAAACACCGCTCCGGCGGACGATGCCGACGCATCCGCCAGTCCCAGCCCCCTTGTGTGCCGCACAGGCACATCCGGCGCGCCGTCTGGGGCATGAAACGACGGGATCGGTCCGACACCCCATCGCTTCCCCCATGTCGCCGGAGGGAGACCATTTTCCGCAGGCCCGGTGCGTGAGGTTCTGCGTCTTCGCCCCACACACCGCGCCGACCCCGCCTCGCTGCCACGCCTGGCAGTGTATCCGTGACGGGATGGGAGGATTGTAGGCACAGGTTCGGAGGGTGGGGAAAATTTGGATGCCGATGGGGGATGACGGAGAGGGTTTGCCATGGCGCGCGACCCTGTCGTGCCGTCACCGGGCGATTGACAAAGGTGGTCGCGCACGCACCATTCGGCGGCAGGAACGGGGAGCGGATGGACGACATTCTCGAAGGTTATGCCAGGGCGGCGACGCCGGAGCTGATCGAGCGCTATGAGGCCTTCGATCCGGAGGTGCTCTATGCGCCCGTGCTGGATCTGCTGCCGCAGGCGCCCGCCCGCGTGGCCGATATCGGCACGGGAACGGGGCGGGATGCGGCCTGGTTTGCCGGCAAGGGGCACCCCGTCGTGGCAGTCGAGCCGGTGCGGGCGCTGCGCGAGGCCGGGATGCTGCGGCATGGTGCTGCCGGTATCGTCTGGATCGACGACCGGCTGCCGCATCTCGACGCAACCCGTGCCTGCGGCCCCTTCGATCTCATCACGCTGAACGGCGTCTGGCAGCATATCGACACGGCGTCGCGCGCCGTCGCCCTGCCGGTTCTGGCCGGGTTGCTGGCGCCGGAGGGGCGGCTTGTTCTGGCGCTTCGCCATGGTCCCGGCGCGCCGGGCCGGCGGACCTTGCCGATCTCCGATACGCATACGATCGACGCGGCCGGTCGTTGCGGCCTCGCGCTGCTGCGCAGCCGGGCGGCGGCGTCGCATCAGGCGGCCAACCGCGACCTTGGCGTTTACTGGACCTGGATGGTTTTCGCGCGCACATCTGCGTGATCGGCGCGCCGCGCGCCTTGCCATCGTCAAAGGTCGCGGCTAGACAGCCTACGCGCAGGACGACCTGCGCCTTGTTCGTTCCGGGGACGGCCCCTTTTCTCGCTTGCGAGATCAGGATGGCCCCGTTGAACCCTTCACCCCTTTCACCGTTTTCCCCAGGTCGCGACCGTCGCGGGCTGCGTCGTGCCCTGTCGCGTCCGCCCGTTGGCGCCGGCTGATGTTTTGAGGATACCCCATGGCCGGACCCATCGAGCAATTCGCGATCAAGCCGCTCGTTCCTTTCCAGATCGGCGGCTTTGATCTGAGCTTCACCAATTCGTCGGCCTACATGGTCCTGACGGTGGCCGCGGCCGGGACGTTCCTGCTTCTTGCCACACGCCGGCGCGAACTGGTGCCTGGCCGCCTGCAATCGAGCGCGGAACTTGCCCATGAATTCGTCGCGAAGACGCTGCGCGCCAATGCGGGCGAGGAGGGCATGCGGTTCTTTCCGCTGGTCTTCTCGCTGTTCCTGTTCATCCTCGTCGCCAACCTCATCGGCATGTTTCCCTATGCCTTCACGGTGACGAGCCACCTGATCGTCACCTTCGCGCTGGCCATGCTGGTCTTTGCGACAGTCACGCTCTACGGCCTGTTCCGCCATGGCGCCCGGTTCCTGAAACTCTTCGTGCCCGATGGCGTGCCGCTGATCCTGACGCCAATCATCGTGCCGATCGAGGTGATTTCCTATCTCTCGCGGCCGGTCAGCCATTCCGTGCGTCTCTTCGCCGTCATGCTGGCGGGGCACATCACGCTGAAGGTCTTTGCGGGGTTCGTCGTGTCGATGGGCGGACTTGGCACACTCGGCATGCTCGGCGCCATCCTGCCCTTCGCCATGACCGTGGCGCTGACGGCGCTGGAACTGCTGATGGCCGTCATCCAGGCCTATGTCTTCACCATGCTGACCTGCATGTATCTGAACGACGCCCTGCATCCCGGCCATTGAGCTGTGCCGAAGCGGGACGAAAGCGCGCGCTTTCCGTTCACGGGATCGAAAGGCGCTGCGTGTAGAAGGAGAGCCGATCAACGGAGCCTCTCCGCATGCAGCTATCCGGTATCCTGAACACGGCCCGCCAGGGCATGGCAACGGAAACGGCCCGCTTCGACCGGGCCGCACGCACCCTTGCCGGCGGCGCGTCGGGGGATGGTGATCTGGCGGCTGGCATGATGGATGTGGTTTCGGCCGAAATCGGCTTGCGGGCCAACGCCGCCGTCTTCGAGACGGGCGCGGACCTCTGGGAGGTCCTGGCGACGATCAAACGGGATTAGGCAGGCGGGATTGATCCCGGCAACAAAAAAGGGAGGCAGCGCCTCCCTTTTCGGTCTTATTCGTCGCCCATCTTAAGTGCGGCGATGAAGGCTTCCTGCGGGATTTCCACCTTGCCGAACTGACGCATGCGCTTCTTGCCGGCCTTCTGCTTGTCGAGCAGCTTGCGCTTGCGGGTGGCGTCGCCGCCGTAGCATTTGGCCGTCACGTCCTTGCGCAGCGCCGAAATGGTCTCGCGGGCGATGACGTTGCCGCCGATGGCGGCCTGGATCGGGATCTTGAACATGTGCTTGGGGATCAGCTCCTTAAGCTTCTCGCACATGTCGCGGCCACGCTTTTCAGCGGCCATGCGGTGCACCATCATCGAGAGCGCATCGACCGGCTCGCCGTTGACGAGGATCGACATCTTCACCAGATGGCCTTCCTGATGGTTGGTGATCTGGTAGTCGAACGAGGCATAGCCTTTGGAAATCGACTTCAGCCGGTCGTAGAAATCGAAGACGACTTCGTTGAGCGGCAGGTCGTAGGTCAGCATCGCACGGGTGCCGACATAGGTGAGTTCCACCTGGATACCGCGGCGATCTTGGCAAAGTTTGAGGATGCCGCCGAGATAGTCGTCAGGCGTCAGGATGGTGGCGCGGATCCACGGCTCGTGGATTTCCTTGATCCTCACGACGTCGGGCATGTCGGCCGGATTGTGCAGCTCGCGCTCGGTGCCGTCGTTCATGAACAGCTTGTAGACGACCGACGGCGCGGTCGCGATCAGGTCGAGATCGAATTCGCGCTCGAGGCGTTCCTGAACGATTTCAAGATGCAAGAGCCCGAGGAAACCGCAGCGGAAACCGAAGCCGAGCGCGGCGGACGATTCCATTTCGAACGAGAACGAGGCGTCGTTGAGGCGCAGCTTGCCCATGGCGGCACGCAGGTCCTCGAAATCGGCGGCATCGACCGGAAACAGGCCGCAGAAGACCACCGGCTGGGCAGGCTTGAAGCCCGGCAGCATGTTGGCGGTCGGGCGCTTGTCCTCGGTGATGGTATCGCCGACGCGGGTATCGGCCACTTCCTTGATGGAGGCGGTAATGAAGCCGATCTCGCCCGGACCGAGCGCTTCGACATTGACCATCTTCGGCGTGATGACGCCGACGCGTTCCACCTGGTATTTCGCATCCGTGCCCATCATGCGGATGGTCTGGCCCTTTTTCAGCATGCCATCGAGAATACGCACGAGCACGATTACGCCGAGATAGGTATCGTACCACGAATCGACGAGCAGCGCCTTCAGCGGCGCGGTCTCGCCGCCCTCGCTCTTCGGCGCGGGCAGCTGGTGGACGATGGCTTCCAGCACGTCGGGAATGCCAAGGCCGGTCTTTGCCGAAATCAGCACGGCCTGCGATGCATCGATGCCGATGACCTCCTCGATCTGCTCGCGGATGCGGTCGGGCTCGGCGGCCGGCAGGTCGATCTTGTTGAGCACGGTGACGAGCTCGTGGTTGTTGTCTATCGCCTGATAGACGTTGGCGAGCGTCTGGGCTTCGACGCCCTGCGACGCATCCACCACCAGCAGCGACCCCTCGCAGGCCGAAAGCGAGCGCGAGACTTCATAGGCGAAGTCGACGTGGCCAGGCGTGTCGATGAGGTTGAGAACGTAGGTCTCGCCATTGTTGGCGACATAATGCAGGCGCACGGTCTGCGCCTTGATGGTGATGCCGCGCTCCTTCTCGATTTCCATGTTGTCGAGAACCTGTTCCGACATTTCTCGCGCGGCAAGGCCGCCGGTCGACTGGATCAACCGGTCGGCGAGCGTCGACTTGCCGTGGTCGATATGGGCCACGATCGAGAAGTTGCGGATATGGTCGAGGGGCGTCGAAGAATTGGTGCTCATGCGCGCCATATAGCAGCGAGGGAGATTCCCGCAAAGCGGTAAATGAAGGGTTTCGGGACGGGAAGCGCCGCTATTCCGGGGCTTTTTCGCCCTCGACCAGCGCGCCGGCATTCGGCACCTGGGCGCTTCTGATCTCGAAGGTCTCGCGCGCCTCGGGCGGCACGGTCTCGCGAAGGCGCAGACGGTGGGCCACGAAGGCGGCATAGAGGACCGCGACGGCCATGGCGGCATAGATGAAGGTCTTGGGGCCGAAGGTCGGCGTCAGCGCGGTCACGGCAAGCGGCACGAGCGTTGCGGCCGTCGACCAGGCGACGAGCAGCGTCGAGGCGAGTGGCACGAAATCCTCCGGATCCGTGCGGTCATTGGCATGGGCGTTGGCGATGGAATAGACGCTTTCGGTCGCCCCCGCCCAGAGCGCGAAGACCAGCATGAGGATCAGCAGCGCCTGGAAGGAGACGAAGAGCGCCGCGATGGCGGCACCCGTGATCAGCAGGCAGGTGAAGATCAGCACGACGCGCCGGTCAATGCGGTCCGACAGCGTGCCGAGCGGATATTGCACGAAGAGCAGGCCGAACTGCATGACGAACATCAGGAGTGCGACGTCCTTCTGGCCGACATTGTTGGTGGCGGCATAGATCGGCGTAAAGCCCTGCACCACCATGGAGAGGCCGCCGGCGGCGAGCACGCCGATGAGGGCGACGGGCGAATTGCGCCAGGCCATGGCGAAATCGACGCTGACGCTGGCCGGCGCCGGCGGGGTGGGAAGCCGGGTCAGGCCGATCGGCAGGATGGCGAGCGTGGTGACGAAGATGGTGACGAGCGGCGCGAGGTTGCCATCCGCCGGCATCTGGCCGAACAACCAGGCGCCGACGCCGAGCCCCAGCACATAGGCCATGTAGAAGAACGACATGGCCTTGCCGCGCCAGCGGTTGTCGGCGGCGTGGTTCAGCCAGCTCTGGGCGATGATGAAATTGGCATTGCCCGCCGTACCATAGATGCCGCGGGCCAGAACCCAGAGGATCGGATTGACGCCGAGCGCCACGAGGAAGGCGGCGATGAGAACGAGCGCCATGGAGCAGGAAAATGCCCGCGCATGGCCGACGCGGCGGATGACCGGGCCGGCCAGGATGCAGCCGAGCAGGCCGCCGAAGGCGATCGCCGTGACGGCGGCACCGGGCGTCCAGGAGGGCGCGTCGGCACGCGACAGCACATAGGGCACATAGGCGAGCATGATGCCATTGCCGATGGCGACGAAGGTCATCGAGACGACGATGGCGGTGATGGAAAAGAGCGACGATGCCCGCTGTGTTTCCTCCGTCATGTGCCGCTCCCTCCGATTCTCGTGCGGCCACCATATCCGGTCAGGCCGATGTCGCATTGTCGCCGGAGCGGCATGGCGGAGAATTATTTTGGGATGAGGTCATGCCGATTGACTCCATTATGCGGGAGATTTATTCCATGATAATGGAAAATGAAAGCGACCCCTTGGAAAGCGCCATCGGCGAACGGCTGCGGCAGCTGCGCATGGCCCGCAACCAAACACTGGACGACCTGGCCGGCGCCTCGGGCGTCAGCCGGGCGATGATCTCACGGATCGAGCGCGGCGAGGCGAGCCCGACGGCGCAGCTGCTCTCGCGGCTCTGCGCCGCACTCGACCTGACGCTGTCGGCCTTCTTCGCCTTTTCCGGCGCGGCGGGCGATCCGCTGTCGCGGCGGGAGACGCAGACCGTCTGGCGCGATCCGGAAACCGGCTACCAGCGCCGCGCCGTCTCGGCCGCCAACACGGCCGCGCGCGTCGAGGTGATCGATGTCGAGTTTCCCGCCGGTGCGCGCATCGCCTATCCGCCGGAGACGGCGAAGGCCGGCATGACGCAGCATGTCTGGCTGTTTTCCGGCCGGCTGCGCATGACGATTGCCGGAACCGTGCATGATCTTAACCCCGGCGATTGCCTCTATATGAGCATCACCGAGGGCCATGTCTTCGAAAACCCCGGCGATGGGCCGGCGCATTATGCCGTGGTGCTGGACCGCGGCAGAGCCTGAGGACCCGATGAGCGATATCAGACTGCTCGACCATGCCGAAGCGCAGGCGCGTATCGGCGAATTGTCCGAAGTGCTGGCCGATTGCGTGATCGGCGGCGCCTCCGTCGGCTTTATGGCGCCCTATGGGCCTGAAGATGCCGTGACGTTCTGGCAGGGCGTGGCAGCGGCGGTCGGCGCGCAGGCGACGCTGCTGTTTGCCGCTGAGCGGGAGGGCCGCATCGTCGGCACGGTGCAGATCGGCATCAGCCAGATGCCGAACCAGCCGCACCGGGCGGATGTGAAGAAACTGCTCGTCATGGAAAGCGAACGCGGCCGGGGCGTGGCGCGCGCCCTGATGACGGCGGCGGAAGCCGAAGCTATCAGGCGCGGCAAGACCATGCTGGTGCTCGACACCGCGACCGGCAGCCCGGCGGAAACCGTCTATGAGCGGCTGGGCTGGCAGCGGGCGGGCGTCATTCCCGACTATGCGCTCTATCCGGACGGACGCTTCTGCGCGACGACCTTCTTCTACAAGCGCATCGGCGTATGACAAAAACCCGGATGCAGGGGGCATCCGGGTCTTCTGGGAGGTCAGCGGCAGGCTGGATTACTTGCAGACCTTGATCTTCTTGATCACCAGGTTGCCGTAATAGTCGTAGGATTTGATCTTCTTGATGAAGCAGTGCGGCTTGTGGCCGTAGCCGTAGTAGCCGGCCTGCGAGGGTGCGGCGAAGGACACGGCGGCGACGAGGGCGATGGTGGCGGAAACGATGATCTTGCGCATGGTGATCTCCCGATCTCTGTGGGATGAGCCTCTCTCATCCGGTGTGATCAGACTTTTCCACGATCCTCCGCCGCGCGCTGTTCCGCATGGAACAGGCCCAATACTATCTATTCCGTCCCGATCTGGCGGATGGCGGCAAAAAGTTCGCCGCCGAGCCTGAGGGCCGCGCCGCAGGCGACCACCATCTGCGGCAGGATCAGCCATTCGAGCGTCCAGGCCGCGCCCGAGCGCTCCTGTTCATGCACCGCCGCCTGGGCGATGCCGCCGAGCTGGGCGGCGTTGAAGCGGGCAAGTGTCACCAGCGCTTCGGCGGCGACCGGGTTCTGCTTGTGCGGCATGGCGGAGGAGCCGCCGCCGCCGGTAAGCATGATCTCGCCACCGCGATCCGCCATCAGCACGATATCCTGCCCGATCTTGCCGAGGCTGCCGGTGATGGCGGCGAGCAAGCCGGCAAGCTCGCCGATCCGGTCACGCTGGCTGTGCCATTGCGGCGTGTCGACGAGGCCGAGTTCATCGGCCAGCGCGGCGCGCACGGCCGCTGCCTTGTCGCCAAGCTTCTCCAGCGTGCCCGCCGCCCCGCCGAACTGCACGGCAAGCCCCTCCAGCGCAAAAATCTCCAGCCGCTCGGCAACACGCTCCAGCGGCTGGCGCCAGCTGTCGAGGCGGTCGGCCACGGTGATGGGAATGGCCGGCTGCATGCGCGTGCGCCCCATCAGGCTGTGCGTGCCAAACGTCGCGGCGAGGGCGGCCAGCCCGCCGATCAATCCGTCCAGCCGCTCCTCCAGAAGAGGCAGGACGCGCGACAGGCGCAGCATCAGGCCGCTGTCGATGACATCCTGGCTGGTCGCGCCGAAATGCAGGTGTCTTGCATGCGGCTCGCCAACGGCGGCCCGCAATTGCCGAACGAGATCCGGCACGACGACGCCATCGCGCGCCGTCGCGGTACGCAGGCTCGCGACATCAGGCGAAAAACGATGCGCCGCGCGCGCGATGGCAGGGGCCGCATCGGCCGGAATAACCCCCGCCACGGCCTCCGCCTTCGCCAGTGCCACCTCGAAGGCCAGCATGGCCTCAAGCTCCGCCGCAGCGGAAAAGAACGACGCCACCTCTTCGTCGCCGACGAGGCCGGAGAGGTAGGGATGGTCGAAGGGCGCGACGGTCATGGAGTACCTCTTTTGGGGAGGTTAGCGTGTGCCGGGTGGGGCGTGGGGTCAAGTCTTGATGCGAGGAAGGCGAGGTCTGACCTTTTGAGCGGAGGTGGCAAATGTTTATCGCGAGCGCCCTGCCCGTGGCGTGGATCCTCGGGTCAAGCCCGAGGATGACGAGGAGGGGATGGTGGATGTCTTCTCTAACGGCTTTATATGCGGCTCGGTTGCGATACCGCTGCACCTTCGCCAGTGGGCAACGCAGGCGGGAACGCCGTGCGCTCCTCAACCGGCCCGAAGCCGCGGCGTCAATATGCGCGCGCCCTCTCCTCCTCTCCGTCATCCTCGGGCTTGACCCAAGGATCCACGCCACGAGCAGGGCGCTCGCGAGATTCGACTGTCACGCGCCGCCTTATATATCGAAAAACACCGTCTCCCGCTCACCCTGCAGATGAATGTCGAAGCGATAGTGATCGCCTTCACCCGCGGCGATCAGCGTCGGCACGCGCACGCGGTGTTCGATGCGTGCGAGCACGGGGTCTTCGGCGTTGGCGGCTTCCTCGTCGGCGAAATAGAGGCGGGTGTTGAGGCCGAGATTGATGCCGCGGGCGACGATCCAGACGGAAATGTGGGGGGCCATCGGGCGGCCGTCGCGGAAGGGGACGCGGCCGGGTTTGATCGTGTCGAAACGGTATTCGCCGGTCACACCATCGGTGGCGCAGCGGCCCCAGCCGGTGAAGTTGGGATCGGCGCTGCCGCGCAGTTCGGACGGGCTGTTGTAGAGGCCGGCGGCGTCGGCCTGCCAGATTTCGAGAAGCGCGTCCTTCAGCGGCGTGCCGGTGCCGTCGAGCACGCGGCCGGTGATGGTGATGCGCCGGCCGAGCGTTTTATCATTGACCATGACGGCGCCGAGATCAGTGTCGTAGACGCCGCGGATATCGGCATGGTTGGGCGTCAGGCCGATATGCACATAGGGGCCGGCGGTCTGCGAGGGGCTTTCCTTGAGGTAGCCGAGGGATTGGACCATCAATTGCCCTCCATGCGGTTTTCGAACAAAGTCGAGCGGCGGCCGCGCAGCACGATGTCGAACTTGTAGGCGCGCGCATCCATCGGGATCGTGTTACCCCAGTCGAGCGCAGCGACGAGCTGTTCGACGGCTGCCCTGTCGGGGATTGTCTGCACGATGGGACACTTCCAGATCATCGGGTCGCCCTCGAAATACATCTGCGTGATCAGCCGCTGGGCAAAGCCGTGGCCGAAAACGGAGAAATGGATATGCGCCGGGCGCCAGTCGTTGACGCCGTTCGGCCAGGGATAGGGGCCGGGCTTGACGGTGCGGAAGGCGTAACAGCCGTCTTGATCGGTAATCGTGCGGCCGCAGCCGCCGAAATTCGGATCGAGCGGCGCGAGATAACTTTCCTTCTTGTGGCGATAGCGCCCGCCGGCATTGGCCTGCCAGAATTCGAGGAGCGCGCCGGGGACGGGGCGTGCCCGCTCGTCGAGCACCCGGCCATGCACGATGATGCGCTCGCCGATGGCGCTTTCGCCCGGTTTTGCGAAATTGTGGATCAGGTCGTTGTCGCGTTCGCCCAGAATGGAATGGCCGAAGACCGGGCCGGTGATTTCCGAGAGCGTGCCGTCGAGTGACAGAAGTGCCTTCTGCGGCGAGCGCAGCACGGAGGTCTTGTAGCCGGGGGTGAGGCCCGGCGGGTGCCACACGCGGTCGCGCGCGAAGAAGGCGCCGGTTTCGGGTTTTCGGTTAGGTCTGTCGCTCATCATCGCCTCAGGCCGCTTGTTCCGCATCCATATCCGCAAAGACCTGCTTGGCCACGCGGATCGCCCGGTTGGCGGCGGGCACGCCGGCATAGATGGCCACATGCAGCAGCGCCTCGGCGATGTCCTCGCGGGTCGCACCGGTATTGGCGGTAGCGCGCACATGCATCGCCACCTCCTCGTCATGGCCCAGCGCCGCGAGCAGTGCGATCGTCACCATGGAACGCTCGCGCTTCGTCCAGCCGGGGCGCGACCAGACGGTGCCCCAGGCGCTTTCGGTGATCAGTTCCTGGAAGGGCTGGTCGAAGGGCGTGGCGGCGGCACTGGCGCGGTCGACATGGACATCGCCCAGCACGGTCCGGCGCGTCGCCATGCCCTGCCGGTAGCGCTCGGAGTGCGGTTCAGGCATGCAGCTTTCCTCCGGCGGGGATGGTGTCGATGAAGGCGCGGATCATCTCGGTCAGCATTTCCGGTTGTTCGACGCAGGGAATGTGGCCGGCATCCTTGATGACCTCGTAGCGCGCGCCGTGGATGAGTTTGGCCATGGAGAGCACGACATCCGGCGGCGTGGAGCCGTCCTGATCGCCGACGACGCAGAGTGTCGGCACGGCGATGCGCTTCGTGGATTCCGTGAGGTCGGCATCGCGCAGCGCCGCACAGGTGGCGGCGTAGCCGACGGCGGACTGGCGCGTCAGCATGGTGCGGTAGCCGTGATAGGCGGCGTTCTCAGGGCGGCGGAAGGCCGGCGTGAACCAGCGCTCCAGAATGCCGTCGGCGAGGCTTTCGATGCCCTTCGTCTCGACGCTTTCGATGCGGGCGTTCCACATCTCGGCCGTGCCGATCTTGTGGGCGGTGTCGCAGAGGACGAGGCCCTTGACCAGATCCGGGCGCTTGGCTTCCAGCCCCTGGGCGATCATGCCGCCGACGGAGAGGCCGCAGATGATGGCGTCGCGGACGTTCAGCCGGTCGAGCAGGCCGGCGAGGTCGAGCACATGGTCGTCGATCGAATAGGGCACCTGGCCGAGATCGGAGAGGCCGTGGCCGCGCTTGTCATAGGTGATGATCGGGAAATCGCCGGCAAGGCGCACCACGACGTCGCGCCAGATGCGGAAATCGGTGCCGAGCGAATTGACGAAGACGATGACCGGCTTGCCGGCCGGCCCGCCGATCAGCTGGTGATGCAGGATCACGTCGTTGACGGTTGCGAATTGCACGTCTGTCTCCTCCCGTTGCCGCAGATTGATCATTCAATCCGGTTCGGTAAAATGATATTTTCGGCCGATCTGATAACGGATGGGTTATGGAAAGCGTGATCGACAGCCGCATCAAGGTCCGCCATCTCCAGACCTTTGTCGAGGTGGCGCGCCAGAAGAGCGTGATGAAGGCGGCCGGACTGCTCCATGTCAGCCAGCCGGCGGTGACGAAGACCATCCGCGAGCTGGAAGAGGTTCTCGGCGTTCCCGTCTTCGAGCGCGACGGGCGCGGCATCCGCATCACCCGCATGGGCGAGGTGTTTCTGCGCCATGCCGGTGCGGCGCTTGCGGCGCTGCGGCACGGGCTCGATTCGGTCTCGCAGGCGCGGGCGGGCGAAGCACCCCCGGTGCGCATCGGCGCGCTGCCCACCGTCTCGACGCGCATCATGCCCAGGGCGATGCGGCTCTTTCTGGCGGAAGAGACCGGGGCGCGGATCAAGATCGTCACGGGCGAGAATGCGGTGCTGCTGGAGCAGTTGCGTCTCGGCGATCTCGATCTCGTCGTCGGGCGGCTTGCGGCGCCGGAGCAGATGACCGGCTTTTCCTTCGAGCATCTTTATTCGGAGAAGGTGGTGTTTTGCGTGCGTGCCGGGCACCCGCTGCTGTCCAGCGGGGCGGGTTTTGCCGGGCTCGATGCCTATCCGGTGCTGATGCCGACGCAGGGTTCGATCATCCGGCCCTTCGTCGAGCGCTTCCTGATCGCCAACGGCATTGCCGATGTGGCGAACCCGATTGAGACCGTCTCCGACGCCTTCGGCCGCGCCTTCGTGCGCGACAGCGATGCGGTCTGGATCATTTCCGAGGGTGTGGTGGCGGGCGATATCGCGGAGGGTGTGCTTTCGGTGCTGCCGATCGATACGAGCGAGACGAAGGGCGCCGTCGGCCTCACCATGCGGGCGGAGGTCACTCCCTCCTTGCCGCTCGCCCTTCTCATGCAGACGATCCGCGAGGTGGCGGGTGCGGTGGCGCCGCGGGCCTGACGGCGGTTGCATGGCGCGGCGCGGCGTGTCAGCCTCGCGGTCCCAATCGCACGAGGAGGGTGCTGCATGATCGTACAGGCCTGCATCAACGGCGCGCGTGACGCGGCTTTCCACCCGGCATTGCCATTGACGCCGGAAGCGATGGCGGCCGATTGCCGTGCTTGCATCTTGGCAGGTGCCGGTGAAATCCATCTTCATACGCGCGGCCCGGATGGACGCGAGAGCCTGGCACGCGAGGTGATGGACGAAACCATGCGGCTGGTGCGCGAAGCGGTGCCGGGAACGCTGGTTGGCGTGTCCACCGGGGACTGGATCGAGAAGAGCGATCCGCGCACGCTTGCGGCCATCGCCGCCTGGCGCGCGCTGCCGGACTATGCCTCGGTCAACCTGTCGGAGCCGGCCGCGCCCGCTGTCATGCAGGCGCTTTCGGCGCGCGGCGTGGGCATCGAGGCGGGGCTTGCCTCCGTTGCCGATGCGGAGCGCCTTGTCGGCCTCCTGCTCGACCGGCCGCCGCTCCGCATCCTCATCGAGATCGGTGAGCAGGATTTCGGCGAGGCGACGGCGGTTGTGGAGGGCATTCATGCGGTTCTCGACAAGGCCGGCCTGCGCCGGCCGGTCCAGCTGCATGGCATGGACGAGACGGTCTGGCACTTTGCCCGGATGGCGGCGGGCCGGCGATGGTCGACGCGCGTCGGCCTCGAGGATGGCCGGTTGTTGCCGGATGGAACGGTGGCGGAGGACAATGCGGCGCTGGTGCGGGCGGCGGTGGAAATCTACCGACAGGCCGCCGCTCAATAGGGCAGGCCGACATAATTTTCCGCCAGCACCGTCTCGGCGGCGCGGGAATGGGTGAGGTAGTCGAGCTCGGCTTCCTGGATCTTCTGGTCGAAGGCGCCGGTGCCGGGAAAGCGGTGCAGCATGCTCGTCATCCACCAGGAAAAGCGCACGGCCTTCCACACGCGGGCGAGCGCCTTGTGCGAATAGCCGTCGATGCCGGCATTCGAGCGATCCTCGTAATGCTCGATGAGGCCGCTTGCGAGGTAATGCACGTCGCTTGCCGCCAGATTCAGGCCCTTGGCGCCGGTCGGCGGCACGATATGGGCGGCGTCGCCGACGAGGAACAGTCGGCCGAAACGCATGGGCTCGGCGACGAAGGAGCGCAGCGGCGCGATGGACTTTTCGAAACTCGGCCCCGTCACCATCGCCTCGGCATGATGGGCGGGCAGGCGGCGTCGGAGCTCGTCCCAGAAGCGGTCGTCGGACCAGGCCTCGATCTGCTCGTCCAGCGCGCACTGGATGTAGTAGCGGCTGCGGGTGAGCGAGCGCATGGAGCAGAGCGCGAAGCCGCGCGGATGGTTGGCATAGATCAGCTCGTGATCGACCGGCGGCACCTCGGCGAGAATGCCGAGCCAGCCGAAAGGATAGACCTTCTCGAAGGTGCGGATCGCATCGTCCGGCACGGCCTTGCGGCTGGCGCCGTGAAAACCGTCGCAACCGGCGATGAAATCGCAGTCGATGCGATGCGTCACGCCATCCTTTTCGTAGGTGACATGGGGCGTTCCACTGTCGAAACCCTGCGGCATCACGTTGGTGGCCTCGTAGATCATTAGCCGGCTTTCGGCTTCGCGCGCCTCGATCAGGTCGCGCGTCAGCTCGGTCTGGCCATAGACCATGACGCGTTTTCCCTGGGTGAGGTCAAGCAGGTCGATGCGGTGGTCGCGGCCGTCGAAGGCGAGCGAAAAGCCGTCATGCGGCAGGCCTTCCGCCTTGAGGCGCGCGCCGACCCCGGCGGCGTCCGCCAGATGAACCGTGCCTTCCTCCAGCACGCCGGCCCGCACCCGCGACAGGATATGGGCGCGGCTGGAACGGTCGAGGATGACGGTGTCGATGCCCGCTTTGCCCAGGAGCTGGCCAAGCAGCAGGCCCGACGGACCCGAGCCGATGATGACGACCTGAACGCGCATGCTGCCCTCTCCCTGACATTTCGCAAGTTTCCGAAAGCGGGCGGGATTGCGCAATGGACGGATCGTGCTGTCGCTTGTACAAAACGAACATTGCCATCGGGAGGCGGCGACATGGCGAAAACCGTTCCGACCTACGACCTCTATGGCGAAAGGGCGGGCACTGCGCCGGATTTCTGGCTGCATTGCGAGACGATCCCGTCACGCAGCAGCCTGCACCGCTACGAGATCGGCCTGCACCGGCACGAGAGCTTTTTCCAGGTCCTGTACATTTCCGCCGGATCGGGCGATGCGCGCTTCGGCGCCGAGACGGTGGCGCTGACGCCGCCGGCCATCGTCACTGTGCCGCCGACGGTCGGCCACGGCTTCCGCTTTTCACGCGATGTCGATGGCCATGTCTTCACGATGCTCGCCTCGCATCTGCGTCTTTCCGGCGAGGTCGGGCGGTTTGCCGCCGCGCCGCGCGTGATGCCGCTCGAAGCCGGCGATCCGGATGGCGGCTTCGTGCTGGCGGCGCTGGAGCGGCTGGCCGGCGAATGGGTGGGGCGCGAGAGCGGCCGCACGGACCTGATGGAGGCCTATCTGGTTTCGGTGCTGACGCTTGCGGCGCGGCTTTGGAGCCGGGCCAATCCACTGGCAGGGCCGGGTGACGCGGCGCGGCGCATGGAGCACCTCAATAGCCTGATCCAGCAGCATTTCCGCAGCCAGAAGCCGGCGCGGTTCTATGCGCGGGAAATCGGCATTTCGCCAACCCATCTCAACCGCGCCGTCAAGGCGGCGACGGGGCTGACGGCGCATGCCTATATCGCGCGAAAACGGAT
Source organism: Shinella curvata (assembly GCF_022899935.1). Taxonomy (GTDB): domain Bacteria; phylum Pseudomonadota; class Alphaproteobacteria; order Rhizobiales; family Rhizobiaceae; genus Shinella; species Shinella curvata. The sequence goes on along the minus strand of NZ_JALJCJ010000003.1, from coordinate 525,253 downwards.
CGACGAGGCGAAACGCGCGCTGGTCTTCACCGAGGCGTCGGCGCAGGAGATCGGCCTTGCCCTCGGCTTTGCCGATGCGGCCTATTTTTCCCGCTCCTTCCTGCGGGCGACGGGCGCCACGCCGCGCGCCTTCCGGCTGACGGAGCGGGCGCGGCTGGCGGCTCAGTCGTCGGAATAGCGCTCTTCGGCCCAGGGATCGCCGCGCATGTGATAGCCGTTGCGCTCCCAGAAGCCGGCCTGGTCGCCGGGCAGAAAATCGATGCGCGTCAGCCACTTGGCGCTTTTCCAGAAATAGAGATGCGGCACGACGAGGCGCATCGGCCCGCCATGCTCGGCGGAGATCGGCCTGCCTTCCCAATGGGTGGCGAGAATGGCGTCCTCCACGGCGAAATCGGCCAGCGGCAGGTTGGTCGTGTAGCCGTCATAGCTTGTCAGCATCACGAAATTCGCCTCCGCCCGCGGCACGACGACGTCGAGCAGGTCGCGGGTCGAAACGCCTTCCCAGCGATTGTCATAACGCGACCAGGTCGTCACGCAATGGATGTCGGACAGTTTCTGGCTTTGCGGCAAGGCGAGAAAGTCCGTCCAGCTGAAGGAAACAGGGTTTTCCGCCCCACCCTTTACATCGAGCCGCCAGCTCTCCGGGCGGATGATGGGCTGCTGGCCGAGATCGAGCACGGGCCAGTTCGTCACCAGATGCTGGCCGGGCGGCAGGCGATCGGTCTCCGGCCGGGTGATGCGGCCAGTCAGAAACTTGCCCTGATCTGCCCATTGGCGCTTGGTGCGGGTGAGCTTGCTCTCGTCGTCGCACATGGCGGCCTCCTGTTGCAGTGCAAAAGGTGGGGGCCGCGCCTGCGGTCTGTCAAGATCAGGCGAGCAAGGGCCGGAGCGCCACCTGCACCGCGCGCATCGCCGGGAGATAGCGCTCGACCATCTCTTCCGCGGCGGCATGGGCGGCGGGCGCGCCGATATTGAGCGCGGCCACAGTGCGGCCGCGGGCGTTTTCCAAGGGGACGGCGATGGAGCGCAGGCCGATCTCCAGCTCCTGGTCGATCAGGGCGAAACCCTGTCTGCGGACCGTCGAGAGTTCCTCCAGCAGCGCGTCGGGCTCGGTCTTGGTGAAGGGTGTGTTGGCCTTGCGGTCGGAGGCTTCGATGATGGAGCGGGCCTCGGCCTCGGGCAGGGCTGCGAGCAGCACGCGGCCCATGGAGGCGCAATAGGCCGGCAGGCGCGAGCCGGCCATCAGGCTGATCGACATGACGCGTTTCTGCGCGGCGCGGGCGATGTAGACGATATCGGCGCCATCGAGCACCGAGGCGGACGCGCTCTGGCCGACCGTTTCGGAAAGCTGGTCGAGAAACGGCTGGACGAGCCGCGGCAGCGGGGTCGCCGAAAGATAGGCATGGCCGAGCCGCAGGATTTTCGGCGTCAGCTCGAAGAATTTTCCGTCATAGGCGGCGTAGCCGAGTTCGGCGAGCGTCAACAGGCAGCGCCGCGCCGTCGCCCGGTCTAGGCCGGTTTCTCGCGCGATATCCGTGATGGTGAGGCGCGGCTTCGTTTCGCCGAAGGCCTCGATGACCCGGAGGCCCTTGGCGAAGCCGCCGATGAAGTCCGTTTCCCGCATGGTTGTTTCGTCTCCGAATGGGTGCCGGGGCGCTTTCCTCCTCTCGACGTCTTCCTCGGCCTTGCGCCGAGGATCCACGCGGCACCCACGGCGGGTGGATGCTCGGGTCAAGCCCGAGCATGACGGAGGAGAGGGTAGTACATGCCGGCATATCAATCCATTTTGTGCGTATATTGAACAAAAGTCAAATAACGCACAAAATGGATTGCCGCTTTTCCCCTTCGGATCTACCTCTCTTGCCGACATCGGGAGATTGGCATGGACAAGAGCATCTCAAGTCTGGCGGAAGCGGTATCGGGGATCGGCAACGGGGCGACGGTGATGATCGGTGGTTTCGGCGGCTCCGGCGCGCCGATCGAGCTGATCCACGCGCTGATCGACACGGGGGTGAGGGACCTCACCGTCATCAACAACAATGCCGGCAACGGGCGCGTCGGCATCGCGGCGATGATCGATGCGGGGCGGATCCGGAAAATGATCTGCTCCTTCCCGCGCTCCTCCGATCCGCGCGCCTTCACCGAAAACTATCTCGCCGGGAAAATCGCGCTGGAACTGGTGCCGCAGGGCACGCTGGCCGAGCGCATCCGCGCCGGCGGCGCGGGCATTCCCGCCTTCTACACGCCGACGGGTTTCGGCACGGAACTCGCCGAGGGCAAGCCGGTCGCGGAATTCGATGGCCGCATGTATGTGCAGGAACGCTGGCTGAAGGCGGATTTCGCGCTGATCAAGGCGCATGTGGGGGATACGCACGGCAATCTCACCTACAACAAGGCCGCCCGCAATTTCAGCCCGCTGATGTGCATGGCGGCGGGCAAGACCATCGTGCAGGTCTCCCGGCTGGTATCGCCGGGTGGAATCGATCCCGAACAGGTCGTCACGCCGGGCATTTTCGTCGACCAGATCATCGAGGTCGCCGATCCCGGCCAGGAAGAAGCGCTGATCCGCGCAGGAGTGGCCTACGCATGAGCATCGATACACGAGACGACATCAAACTCTCCAACGCCCAGATCGCCTGGCGCGCGGCACAGGACATTGCCGACGGGGCCTATGTGAACCTCGGCATCGGCTTTCCCGAGATGGTGGCGCGCTATCAGCCCGAGGGGCGCGAGGCGATCTTCCATACGGAAAACGGTATTTTGGATTTCGGCGAGGCGCCGCCGCCTGGTGAAGAGGACTGGGATCTGATCAATGCCGGCAAGAAAGCGGTGACGCTGAAGCCGGGTTCGGCCTTCTTCCACCATGCCGATAGTTTTGCCATGGTGCGCGGCGGCCATCTCGATGTGGCGATCCTCGGTGCCTATCAGGTGGCGGAGAATGGTGATCTCGCCAATTGGCGCGTCGGTTCCAAGGGCGTGCCGGCGGTCGGCGGGGCGATGGATCTGGTGCATGGCGCAAAGTCGGTGGTCGTCATCACTGAACATGTCACCAAGAACGGCGAACCGAAGCTCGTCGAGCGCTGCAGCTTTCCGCTGACCGGCGTCGGCTGTATCACCCGCATCTATACCAGCCATGCCGTGATCGATGTTGCCGGTGGCCGCTTCGTGCTGCGCGAGAAACGGGCGGGCATGACGCTCGAGGAATTGCAGGCTATGACGGGCGCGAAACTCCATCTCGACGGCCCCATCACCGACCTCGTCGTGCCGGAACTCTGAGGAAAAACATGTCTGACGCCTATATCTGCGACTATATCCGCACGCCCATCGGCCGTTTCGGCGGCTCGCTCTCGTCCGTGCGCGCCGACGATCTCGGTGCCATCCCGCTCAAAGCGCTGATGGCCAGGAACACCGGCATCGACTGGGAGGCGGTCGACGACGTCATCTATGGCTGCGCCAACCAGGCCGGCGAGGACAATCGCAATGTCGCGCGCATGTCCTCCTTGCTTGCAGGCCTGCCCGTCGCCGTCTCCGGCACGACGATCAACCGGCTCTGCGGCTCGGGCATGGACGCTGTCATCGCCGCTGCCCGCGCCATCAAGGCCGGGGAGGCGGAACTGATGATCGCCGGCGGTGTCGAGAGCATGAGCCGTGCGCCTTTCGTCATGCCCAAGGCGGAAACGGCCTTTTCGCGGAGCGCGGAAATCCACGACACGACCATCGGCTGGCGCTTCATCAATCCCCTGATGAAGAAACAGTACGGCGTGGATTCCATGCCGGAAACCGGAGAGAACGTTGCCGAAGACTTCAAGGTCTCCCGCGAGGATCAGGATGCCTTCGCCCTGCGCTCGCAGGCAAAGGCGGCTGCGGCTCAGGCGAATGGCCGTCTGGCCAGGGAGATCACGCCCGTCACCATTGCGCAGCGCAAGGGCGATCCGGTCGTGGTCGACAAGGACGAACATCCGCGCGCGACGACCATGGAAGCGCTCGCCAAGCTCGGCACGCCCTTCAGGAAGGAGGGCGGCACGGTGACGGCGGGCAATGCCTCGGGTGTCAATGACGGCGCGGCCGCGCTGATCATCGCCTCCGAAGCGGCGGTGAAGAAGTATGGCCTGACGCCGATCGCCCGCATTCTCGGCGGCGCTACGGCCGGTGTGCCGCCGCGCATCATGGGCATCGGCCCGGTCTATGCCACGCAGCGGCTTTGCGCCCGGCTCGGCCTCAAGCCGGATGATTTCGATGTGATCGAGCTCAACGAAGCCTTCGCCTCGCAGGGCCTCGCCACGCTGCGCGAACTCGGCATTGCCGACGATGCCGCGCAGGTGAACCCGAACGGCGGCGCCATCGCGCTCGGCCATCCGCTCGGCATGTCCGGTGCGCGCATCACCGGGACGGCTGCGCTGGAATTGCAGCTCACCGGCGGCAAACGCTCGCTCTCGACCATGTGCATCGGCGTCGGGCAGGGCATTGCCGTGGCGCTGGAACGGGTCTGAGGACACTCTGTCCGGGCGGTTGACAAGCCGTCCGGCATTTCGCACCCATGCGGTCCGATATTCTCGTTTCGATGACGGCCCGCTCATGTCCAAGACCACCCGCGCCACCCAGGCCCTTGCCAAGGCCGGCGTTTCCTTCACCGTCCACACCTACGACTATGACCCGACCGCCGACCGCGTCGGCATCCAGGCCGCCGAGGCGCTTGGGGAGGATCCGGCGCGCGTTTTGAAGACTTTGATGGCGGAGGTGGATGGCAAGCCGGTCTGCGTGATCGTGCCCTCGGATTGCGAGGTCAGCATGAAAAAGCTCGCCGGCGCCTTCAAGGGCAAATCGGCCAACATGATGAAGCCCGCCGATGCCGAGCGGCTGACCGGTTTCGTCGTCGGCGGCATCAGTCCGTTCGGGCAGAAGAAACAGGTGCCGACCGCCATTGAAGAGGCCGCGCTGGCGCATGAGGCGGTCTATATGAACGGCGGCCAGCGCGGTTTGCAGGTGCGGCTGGCGCCGCGCGATGTCCTGTCGGCGCTGAAGGCGATTTCCGCTTCCGTCATCGCCTGATTGCGCCTTCTCATTCGGCCTTGAGCACACTAAGTTTCATTCATCGATTTCAGAAAGACAGGCCTGCCATGACATATCCCGCTAATTCCGCTGCCGCCGTCGATCCCGCAAAACTCGACAAGCTCGCCGAGGTCGCCGTGCGTGTCGGCCTGCAGCTTCAGAAGGGGCAGGACCTCGTGATGACGGCGCCGATTGCCGCCCTGCCGCTCGCTCGCCTCATCACCAAACATGCCTACAAGGCGGGTGCAGGTCTCGTCAGCACCTTCTATGCCGATGAGGAGGCGACGCTCGCCCGTTACCACAATGCGCCGGACGAAAGCTTCGACCGCGCCTCGGACTGGCTCTACGAGGGCATGGCCAAGGCCTATGCCAATGGCGCGGCGCGCCTCGCGATCGCCGGCGACAACCCGATGCTGCTCGCCAACGAGGACCCGGCCAAGGTCGCCCGCGCCAACAAGGCCAATTCCATGGCCTACAAGCCGGCGTTGGAGAAGATCGCCAATTTCGACATCAACTGGAATATCGTCTCCTATCCGAACCCGTCCTGGGCCAAACAGGTGTTCCCGAACGACCCCGAAGATGTGGCGGTCGAAAAGCTCGCCAACGCGATCTTCGCCGCCTCGCGCGTCGATGTCGCCGATCCCGTCGGGGCCTGGGCCGCGCACAATGCCGGCCTTGCCAAGCGTTCGGCCTGGCTGAACGGCGAGCGCTTCGCAGCGCTTCACTTCAAGGGTCCGGGCACCGATCTGACGGTTGGCCTCGCCGACGGCCACGAATGGCATGGCGGCGCGTCGACCGCCAAGAACGGCATCACCTGCAATCCGAACATTCCGACGGAGGAAGTGTTCACGACGCCGCATGCGCTGCGCGTCGAAGGCCACGTTTCCTCGACCAAGCCGCTGTCGCATCAGGGCACGCTGATCGACGATATCCAGGTGCGCTTCGAAGGCGGCCGGATCGTCGAGGCGAAGGCGTCCAGGGGCGAGGCGGTGCTGAACAAGGTGCTGGATACCGACGAGGGCGCGCGCCGGCTCGGCGAAGTGGCGCTGGTGCCGCATTCATCGCCGATCTCGGCGAGCGGCATCCTGTTCTACAACACGCTGTTCGACGAAAACGCCTCCTGCCACATCGCGCTCGGCCAGTGCTATTCGAAGTGCTTCCTGGATGGCGCGAACCTTTCGCCGGAACAGATCCGCGCGCAGGGCGGCAATGAAAGCCTGATTCACATCGACTGGATGATCGGTTCCGACAAGGTGGATATCGACGGTATCCGCGACGACGGAAGCCGCGTTGCCGTCATGCGTGGCGGCGAGTGGGCCGGCGAGCGAGCATGACCCATCTCGGCGTGATCGGTGGGGGTGGATGGCTGGCGGGGGCTTTGCTCCGGCCGGTCCTGATAGACCGCATCGTCAAGCCGGCAGATCTCGTGCTGTCCTCGCGCTCCGGCAACATTTCGGGTTTCGAAGCCTGGCCGGGTGTGCATATGACGACGGACAATTCGATCCTGGTCGATGCGTCCGACGTCATCCTCCTTTCCATCCGCCCGGCCGACATCGAGGAGCTCGACCTGGACCTCCGTGGTCGTTTCGTGATCTCCGTCATGGCGGGGGTGACGGTGGAGGAGATCACTGAACGCTTCGGCGCGCAACGCATCGTGCGGGCGATGCCGAATGCCTGCGCCGAACAGCGCCTTTCCTTCACGCCTTGGTTTGCGACGCAGGATGTTCGCAGGTCCGATCTGGATTTTACACGGCGGTTCTTCGAGGCTTCCGGTCGTGCGCATGTCATCAGCGACGAGCAGGAGCTTGATTATTTCACGGCGCTGACGGGCTCGGGAGCGGCCTTTCCGGCGCTGATGGCGGATGCGATGATCCGCCATGCCATCGAGTCCGGCATCGATCCCGACATGGCCGATATCGCCGTGCGCCAGCTCTTCCTGGGGGCCGCCACGCAGATGGCGAGCCTGACCGAGACACCCGCCGATATCGTCGATCTGTTCATGGACTATCGCGGCACCACCGCCGCCGGCCTCTCCGCCATGGTCGAGGCCGACCTTGCCCATGCCGTCTTCAAGGGGCTTACGGCCGCGCAGCGAAAGGCGTTGCAGCGCGACGCTTGACCGATGTCGCCGCCGGGGCGGATTGTGCCCATTGGCTGAGCCACACGCTTGCGAGAATCACCACCATGCCGATGCCCTGCAGGGGGCTGAGATCCTGTGAAAGCAACGCCCATCCCACGATGACGGCAACGAGCGGGCTCAGGAAGCCGAGTGGCGAGACGGTCGCCGGATCGAGCCGCGACAGGCCGCGGAACCAGACGATATAGGTGGCCGCCGCGCCGATGCCGCCGAGATAGACAAAGCCGAGCAGGTTCTGCGCGGAGGGAACCGGCAAGGCGGGCTCGAAGAACAGCGCGACGGGCACCAGCAGCAGGCCGCCGGCCGTCAGCTGCCAGGCGGTGAAGGTGAGCGGCGGCACGGGCGGCTGCCAGTGGCGCGACAGAACCGTGCCGAACGCCATGGAGACCGCGCCGGCGAGACCGGCGGCGATGCCGATCGGATCGAGGTGGGCGGCCGGCGTCAGCACGAGAAGCGCCACACCACCGATGCCGGCAAGGCCCGCGAGCACGGAGAGCGGCCGCACGGACGTGCCTATGACGGCGCGCGAAAGGCCGAGAACGATCAGCGGCTGGATGGCGCCGACGGTGGCGGCAACGCCGCCGGGCAGGCGATAGGCGGAAACGAAGAGCATGGCCCAGAAGAATGAGAAGTTCAGTGCGCCGAGCAGGACCGTGCGCGGCCACCAGATGCCCTTCGGCAACTGGCGAACGAGAAGCATCAGGATGAGGCCGGCCGGCAGGGCGCGCAGCATGGCGACGGTGAGCGGGTACCCGGCCGGCAGAAACTCGGTCGTCACGAAATAAGTGCTGCCCCAGATGGCGGGCGCGGTTGCGGTCAGCAGGATGTCGGAATTGCGAGACATAAGTATCTCCATACAAAGAATCTTGACGTCAAGATATATGAATTTATCTTGACGTCAAGATATTTGACGTCTTTAGTCCTGCCATGGATCATGTCGACAGAATTCTTGCCCAATGGAACCGCGAACGGCCCGACCTCGATGTCGAGCCGATGGGTCTTCTCGGCCGCATCGCGCGGCTGCGCACACACCTAGCGCGCGAAGTCGAGAAGGCGCTTTCGGCGCACGGGCTCAATTCGGCGAGTTTCGACGTGCTGGCGACGCTGCGTCGCTCCGGACCGCCCTATCGGCTGTCACCCGGCGACCTCATCGCCACGACCATGGTGTCGTCGGGCACCATGACCAACCGGCTCGACCAGCTGGAAAAGGCAGGTCTCATCGAACGCGAAAACAACCCGGACGACCGGCGCGGCGTGATCATCGCGCTGACGCCGAAGGGGCTGGCGCTGGTCGATGCGGCGGTGACGGACCATGTCGAGAACCAGCATAAGCTGCTTGACGGCCTCGACGCGCAGGAGCGCGCGGCGCTCGATGGCCTGCTGCGCAAGTTTCTCGGTGCGTTTGAGTAAAGCAATCGCAGCAAAAGTGCCGAGCGGTTTTGCGTCCGCGATTGCGCGATGTCTCAGATCCGGTCGACGAGCCTTTCGACACGCAGCAGATGCGCGCGGCGCCTTGTGTCGTCGATGCGGTCCATGTCGTGCAACGAGACCAGCTTGAAATCCAGCCCCTTGGCGCAGAAGGCGGCGATGCCACGCTTCAACAGGCGCTTGACGGGATTGCCCATGTAGAAATTGACCACCCACCAGGGCGAGCCCGTCGTGGTGAAGGCCCAGAACAGGTGGATATTGCCAAGCCGCGGCTGGATGCGGCCGCCCTTCGGATCGTTCTCGAAGGCGACGCCGGGCGCGAAGACACGGTCGAAAAAGCCCTTCAGGATGGCCGGGAAATTGAACCACCATTGCGGGAAGACCAGAACCAGCCCATCGGCTGCTCTCAGCCGGCTGATATAGGGTTCGGCTTCGGAGGGATCGTAGTCCGGCTCGAAATAGCGGTTGCGCTCGGACACGCTGAGGCGCGGGTCGAAGTTTTCGCGATAGAGATCGAGAAGATCGACCGTGTGGCCGTTCTCCGTGAGCTTGCGGCGCACCGCCTCCGCCGTGCTGGCGGCAAAGCTGTCTTTCAGGGGATGGGCGAGCACGAGCAGGATACGCATGGCGGCCTCAGAACAGCGAGCCCTGGCGAGGCGCCGGTTTGGCCGCCTCCGCTTCCGGCTTGGCCGGCTTTTTGCGCGGTGGCGTACTGCCGCCCGAAGGGGTGCCCGCGCCGGTGACGGCTTCGACGCTGCCATCGGCGAATTCGATGGCGATGGCGCGGCCGGGGCCAAGCGCGGCGGCACCCTTTACTGGTACGCCGGCTTCATCGTGAACGATCGCATAGCCGCGTTTCAGCACGTTGCGGTACGAGAGCGATTGCAGCACGCGGTCCTGCGCCTGAACGAGGGCGCGGCGGCGCGAGAGGTTGCCCGACAGCGCGCTCTCGGCCCGCAAGGCGAGGCCTTTCAGCCTGTCGCGTGACCGCTCGGTCTGCGTCTTGATGCGGGCGGGCGTGGCGCGCAGCGACACGTCGAAGGCGGAGAGGCGTGCGCGCAACTGGTCGAGGCGACGCTCGACGATGCGCTCGGCGCGTTGCACGCGATCGGCGACGCGCTGGCGGCGTTCGGCGATGCGGGTCAGCAGCATGTCGGGGCGCAGATGCGCGGCGGTGCGCTCGAAGGCGCGCCGCTTGTTGACGGTGTTCATCTGCAGGCCACGGCCAAGCCCGGCGGCGGCCTCGTCGAAGCGGCGGCGCGGCAGCGCGAGAAGCTGATCGAGAGACGGCAGCGCGCGGGCAAGTGCACGCACGCCCTGCCGGCGATTGTCCATCTGCCGCGCCGTCGCGCCGCGCAGCCGGGCGGTAAGCGAAGCGATTTCGGCGTCGAGATCGGCCTTCACGGGTACGGCCATTTCGGCGGCGCCCGTCGGGGTGGGCGCACGGCGGTCGGCGGCGTGGTCGATCAACGTCCAGTCGGTTTCGTGGCCGACAGCCGAGATCAGCGGGATTTTCGAGGCCGCCGCGGCGCGCACGACGATCTCGTCGTTGAAGCTCCAGAGGTCTTCCAGACTGCCGCCGCCGCGCGCGACGATCAGCACGTCCGGGATGCGGATCGGGCCTAACGGATCGAGCGTGTTGAAGCCCTCGATGGCGGCCGCCACCTCCTGTCCCGAGCCCTCGCCCTGCACCTTGACGGGCCAGACGACGACATGGACCGGGAAGCGATCGGCGATGCGGTGCAGGATATCGCGGATGACGGCGCCGGTCGGCGAGGTGACGACGCCGATGACCTTCGGCAGGAAGGGCAGCGGCTTCTTGCGCTCGGTATCGAACAGGCCCTCGGCGGCGAGCTTGCGGCGCCGTTCCTCGAGCAGTGCCATCAGCGCGCCGGCGCCGGCCGGCTCCAGCGCCTCGATGACGATCTGGTATTTCGACGAGCCGGGGAAGGTGGTGATCTTGCCGGTAGCGATCACCTCCATGCCCTCTTCCGGCTTGAAGCGCAGGCGCGAAAAGCTGCCCTTCCAGATCACGGCGTCGATGCGCGCCTTGTCGTCCTTCAGCGAAAAATAGGCGTGTCCCGAGGAATGCTGGCCACGATAGCCGGAAATCTCGCCGCGCACCCGGACCTGGTCGAAGGCCTGCTCGATGGTGCGCTTGATGGAGCCGGACAGGTCCGACACCGAATATTCGGTGAGGTTGGTCGGCGAATCAGTCTCGGAAAAGAAGCTCATGGGGCAAGTGTAGTGCGTTTGGCGCGGCAGGACAGGGTGGAGCGGCCGGCATCCCCAGCGCTGTTGCGGACGTCATATGCCCTCGAAATGCGCACGCGTCTCGGCATCGGCCGGGAAGAAGCTCTCGATCAGCACGCCCTGCACGAGCGCATCTTGCGTCGAGCCGAAGGAGGTGAGCGTGGTGATCCAGTTGAAACGCTTCGTGCCGATCTTCATCTCGATGGGCAGGATCGGCAGGCGGTCGCCCTCCGGGAAGGTTTCGATTGCTGTCTTGATGTCGTCCTGCGCGGCGAGCCGCTCGATGCGCTTGAGCAGCGGGCTGCGTGGTCCCTGCAGCCAGGCTTCCGCGCGGATGCGGTGCACGAGATCGGCGGCCGATTGCGCCCAGTTGACGACGATGGTGCGTAGCGGTGTGGGGCCAAGATAGGCATCGAGGAAATTGTCGCCGGGGGAGACGGCAATGCCCGCCATGCCGGCAAGGCCGAGAAAGGCCTGGTTGGCGGTGAGCACATTGTATTCATGATCGAAGACCACGCCTGGATAGGGATCATGCCGGCCGAGAATGAGGCCGATCGCCTCGGCGACAGCGGGTGGCACGGAGGCGAGGCTTCTGGCCGGCGCCGTGCCGAAGCGCGGGCGAAAGCCGGCGGCGGAAAACAGCAGGCCCTGATCGCGCGCGGGAATGTCGAGCACGGCGGAAAGGCGGAGAATCATGCCTTCCGAAGGACGTGAGCGGCCGGTTTCGAGGAAGGAGAGGTGGCGCGAGGAAATGCCGGCCTCGTTTGCCAGTTCCAGCTGGCTCATGCGCCGGTGGCTGCGCCATTCCTTCAGGTGTTCGCCGAATTCCATCTTAGCCTCCCTTGATTGCCCGCGCACTCAACACGAGACGGGGCATGATTTCCATTACCTCTGACGTAATTGGTTTGCCGCACGGCGGCCGGCAGGATGGCTTCATCGAAACGAAAGGAGCCCACCATGTTCGCCACCCTCAACCGCAATCTCCTGAAGTCCATCATGCTCTTCGACGGCGTCTTCTCACTCGCCACCGCCGGCCTGCTCTTTGCCTTTTCCGGCCCGATCAGCGGCCTCGTCGGTCCGCTCGCCACGCCCGACGTCCTCCGGGCCTTCGCCGTCTTCTTCGTCTTCTGGGGTGGTTTTCACCTCGCCGTCGGCCGGCAGGAGCAGCCGTCACCCGCCGCTGTGCGCTTCGTCATGATCGGCGATGCGCTCTGGGTGCTCGGCAGCGTCGCCGTGCTCGTTCTCGGTCACGGCAGCCTGACGGCGGTCGGCATGGGCCTCATTGCTGTCGCCACCGTCGCGGTCGCCGATATCCTGCTGATCAAGCAGATCGGCCTCGGCCGCCAGCGCAAGGCCCTGCTCGCCTGACGCATCCTTGGCCCCGCAATCCGCTCCTGCCATCGGCCGGGGCGGATTTGCATTTTGGGCGAAAACCTACCCCGCGGGAGAGATTTCCCTTGCCGGAAAAATGCACTACCGTCCCGGCCATTAAAACAATGGGGACTTTTCATGCGCGTTATCTTTTCCGAGGACCACAAGCTCAGGAACGCTCGCAGCGAGCTTTACGGCGGCGAGCTCGTGCCGCCGTTCGAGGCACCGTTCCGGGCCGAATGGATTCTGGCCGCGGTGAAGGATGCCGGCTTTACCGACATTGCGGCACCCGAGCGCCACGGCCTCGAAACCGCGCACAAGGTGCATGACGCCGGCTACCTCTCCTTCCTCCAGACCGCCTGGGACCAGTGGAAAGCCGCCGGTTATAACGGCGAGGCGATCGCCACGTCCTTCCCGGTGCGGCGCACTTCGCCGCGCATCCCGACCCAGATCGACGGTCTGCTCGGCTACTATTGCAACGCCTCGGAAACGGCGATCTCGCCCGGCACCTGGGAGGCGGCGCTCTCCTCCATGCAGACGGCGCTGACGGCGGCCGATATCGTCGTCGGCGGCGCAAAGTCCGCCTTCGCGCTCTGCCGCCCACCGGGCCACCATGCCGGCATCGACAGTTTCGGCGGCTATTGCTTCATCAACAACGCGGCCGTCGCCGCACAGCGCTTCCTCGACAAGGGTGCCAAGAAGGTCGCGATCCTCGACGTCGATTTCCACCACGGCAACGGCACGCAGGATATTTTCTACGAACGCGACGACGTCTATTTCGCTTCGCTGCACGGCGATCCGGCCGAGGCCTTCCCGCATTTCCTGGGTTATGCCGAGGAGACCGGCAAGGGTGCGGGTGCCGGCACCACGCAGAACTATCCGATGCCGCCGGGCACGCCCTATTCCGTCTGGGAGGCGGCTCTGAAGGATTCGCTGAAGCGCATCGAAGCTTTCGGCGCGGAGGTGATCGTGCTCTCGCTCGGCGTCGATACGTTCGAGCAGGATCCAATCTCCTTCTTCAAGCTGACCTCGCCGGATTACATCACGATGGGCAAGGCGGTCGCCGCGAGCGGCGTGCCGGTGCTCGTCTGCATGGAAGGCGGCTACGGCGTGCCGCAGATCGGCCTCAACGTCGCCAACACGCTGCGAGGCATTGCAGGCTGACATCCAAAGCAATTCCAGCAAAAGTGTGCTGCGGTTTTGCGTCCGGAATTGCGCAAGAGGAGATGCGCTTGCATCAAATTTCCTGAAGCAAGGCGTCACGATTATCCATTTGTGTGATGGCAGACCCTCCTCTAGGACTGGGTGCCCTAGGGGAGGAGTTCTTATGGCAGATCAACAGGCGGCGGCCGGCGGCGGCGGCCTCTCGGGCTCGGGCAATGCGGGGCTCTTCACGGGCATCCTGCTGTGCTTCGGCTCCATGTCGAGCATCCAGTTCGGTTCGGCCTTTTCGGCGACGGCGATCCATGCCTTCGGCCCGTCGACCACGACTTTCCTGCGCCTCGTCATGGCTGCCGTCATCCTCGCGCTGATCGTGCGCCCGCCCATGCGCTCCTACAGCCGCGAACAGTGGAAGAGTGCCGCCCTGCTCGGCGCCACCATGGCGGTGATGACGCTGTGTTTCTTCGCGGCGATCGCCCGCATTCCACTTGGCCTTGCCGTCGCCATCGAATTCCTCGGGCCGCTGGCGGTTGCTACCTGGTCGCTCGGCAAGGGCTGGCGGCTGGTCTGGCCGGTTGCGGCGTTCATCGGTGTCGTGCTCCTGTCGCATGACGGCGCGGGCTGGGTCGGCGATCCCGTGGGCATGCTGTTTGCCGTCGGCGCGGGCATCGGCTGGGGCACCTATATCATCCTCATGAAGAAGACCGGGGCGGTGTTCAAAGGCCTTGAAGGTCTCTCGATGTCGCTCCTCTTCGCCGCCATCGCCGCCGCGCCTTTCGGGCTGCCGAACGTCGGCGAGGCCATGAACCCGGAAGGGCTGGGCATGATGCTCGGCCTTGCCATTCTCGTGCCGCTCTTTCCCTATGCGCTGGAGATGATCGCACTGCGCCGCATGCCGATGTCGGCCTTCGGCATCCTGATGAGCCTCGAACCGGCGCTCGGGGCGCTGGCCGGTTTCCTGGTGCTCAGCCAGCCGATGACCCCCTTGCAGATGTTGGGCACGGCGCTCGTCGTGGCGGCCAGCGCAGGCGTCACCTCCAGCGGAAACGGCAACGGCGAGGCCAAATCGGCCTGAAATGCGCCCCCTTTCATGTTCCTGCCGCAATCGCTAGGTTGAAGCAGAATCATCGACGTTTCCGGGGACACTCCATGTTGAAGAAAGTTGCGCTCGTCGCGCTCGCAGCGACCTACCTTTCCGCCTGCACGACGACGGATCCCTATACGGGCGAACGAAAGGTTTCCAACACTGCCGGTGGCGCCGCCATCGGCGCCGGCGTCGGCGCGGTCGCAGGCCTTCTCATCGGCAACAATCCGGTGCAGCGCCGCAACGCGGCCCTGATCGGTGCGGGTATCGGCGCGCTCGCCGGCGGCACCATCGGCAACTACATGGACAACCAGGAAGCCGAGCTGCGTGCACAGCTGCAGGGCACCGGCGTCTCGGTGACGCGTGTCGGCGACCGCATCGTTCTCAATATGCCCTCCAACGTGACCTTCGCGACGGATCAGGATCAGGTGAACTCCGCCTTCTATCCGACGCTCGATTCGGTCGCGGTCGTGCTGCGCAAGTTCGACAGGACGCTGATCGACGTCGACGGGCACACCGATTCGGTCGGCAATGCCGGCTACAACATGGACCTCTCCAACCGCCGTGCGAACTCGGTCGCCAACCATCTTGCCTCGCGCGGCATCGATCCGCGCCGCATGTCGGCCATGGGCTATGGCATGGACCGGCCGATCGCCTCCAACGCGACGGAAGCCGGCCGCGCGCAGAACCGCCGCGTGGAGATCTCGATCTCGCCGCTCAGGCAGAGCTGATAGCGGCCGCGTTCATTGCCGGATTGTGGAAGGGCCGTTTTACGGCCCTTTTGCTTTTGGGGATGATGTCTGGTCGTGCCGTGCGGGTGGATCCTCGGGTCAAGCCCGAGGATGACAGAGAGGAGGAAACGGCCTGCTCCACAAACGGGTTGTGGTGTCCGCCATACCTCTCCGTCGTCATCCTCGGCTTGTCCCGAGGATCCACGCCACGAGCGCGGCCTGTGCGCAAGGCAATGGCCCGGCAAACCGCCGCCTTTACGGCCCTTCCCGATTTGGCGCCCATTCCAGCCGTTTGTAGTCGAAACCGTATTCCAGCGTCGGTTTGACGATCTCGAAATAGGGCGAGAGGTCGAAGTCGCGCGGGGTGTAGAGCGAGTGGTGGCGGATGTGCAGGATCTCTTCACGCGAATAGGTCGAGGTGGCCGCGGCGTGGCCGGGCGCGCGCGTCACGTCGGGCAGGATCGGATAGCGGATGCGCTCGAAGGCTTCGGCGATCAGCGTCGAGCAGATCGCCCGCGTCGGATCACCGGAGCCGAAGGCGATCATGCGGCGGCGCCAGCGCACCGGAATCGGCGGCGTCGGCAGGAAATAGCGCAGCATGTCGGTGATGTTCTTCAGGTCGTACTTCATGCCAAGGCGCGAGACCATGAAGGAGACCAACATGTCGCGATCGTCGGGTGTCAGACCGACCGGGCGGCAGATACGGGTGTTGTAGGTGCGGTATTTGGTGAGCGGCACGGCCACGCACCCCTCGCCGAGATTGACCTCGATGAGCTGCGGCCGCTCGGTCGCGCGCAACGCCGCCTGTTCCAGCGTCAGCGGCACCTGGTCGCCGACGAAGAGCGCGGCATGCGACCAGGTCGATTGCGTCAGATACTTGATCGCCGCCGAAACCTTCTGGTTGCCCTCGACGAGCAGGATATCGCCAGGACGCAGCGTGCGCGCCAGCGTTTCCGGGTCGGAGGGCGTATAGGGCTCGTAGCCGGAGGTCTGGCTTTGCAGCCGATCGGCGAGTGTTCGGCCGAGACGGTCCATCAGCGTGTCGCGGCTTGTGGAAAGCGGCCTCAGTGCGGCGGTCACGTCTCTTCCCTTGCAGTCTTGTCGGTTTCCACTCTAGCCCTACGAGCGACATCCTGTCGAGGTTGACCAAACGCCACCGCATCCTATATTTAGAATAATTCTAAACTGGATATTCGACGATGTTTTCCCGCCTTCGCCGCCCCGGCAAACGCAGCCTCGAATCGCTGAGCGAACAGGAAATCCTGGCGCTCGCCATCTCCTCGGAAGAGGACGACGGGCGCATCTACCTCGCCTATGCGGATGCGTTGCGTGACGCCTATCCGCATTCCGCCCGCGTTTTCGAAGAGATGGCGGCGGAGGAGAGCCACCACCGCCAGATGCTGATCGACCGGCACATTGCGCGCTTCGGCGATCGCATTCCGCTGGTGCGGCGCGAATTCGTGCGGGATTTTCCGGAGCGCAAGCCGGACTGGCTGATCGGCAACATGCCGCTCGAAAACATTCGCGCGCAGGCGGAGGCCATGGAGGAGGCGGCGCACCGTTTCTATCTGACGGCGGCGGCGCGCACGCAGGATGCGGCGACGCGCAAGCTGCTCGGCGATCTGGCGCTGGCGGAGAAATCCCATGAATCGCTCGCGCGGCGTCTCGGCGAAGAGCACACGCCCGTGGATGTGAAAGAGGAGGAGGACCAGACGGCGCGGCAGCAATTCGTGCTGACCTATGTGCAGCCCGGCCTTGCCGGCCTGATGGACGGCTCGGTCTCGACGCTGGCGCCGATCTTCGCTGCCGCCTTCGCCACGCAGGATACCTGGCAGACCTTCCTCGTCGGCCTGTCGGCCTCGGTCGGCGCGGGCATTTCCATGGGCTTTACGGAAGCCGCGCATGACGACGGCAAACTGTCCGGGCGTGGCTCGCCGGTCAAGCGGGGCCTCGCCTCCGGCATCATGACGGCGCTCGGCGGCCTTGGCCACGCACTGCCCTATCTCATTCCGAATTTCATGCTGGCGACCAGCATCGCGGTCTTCGTCGTGTTCGTGGAGCTGTGGGCGATCGCCTTCATCCAGAACCGCTATATGGAGACGCCGTTCTGGCGCGCGGCGATGCAGGTGGTGCTGGGCGGCAGTCTCGTGCTGGCGGCGGGCGTGCTGATCGGCAATGCCTGAGGGAAGGGCTCAGCGTCCGGTGGGGCGGTTCATGTCGCGCACGACCCAGCGGAAAAAGAGATAAAGACCCGCGCCCATGGCGATGACGGGCAAAAGATTGGCAAAGAATTCCATTTCGACCTCATTGTCCTCCCGATGCAGGAGTTAAGGTCTTGCTAACCAATCCGCAAGCGCCGGGCGGGTGACGCAGCGTTCACGAATTGCGATATCCGCTCACGAAATCTTTGGAGCGCGTCGGCCGTCCTCCTCGTCATCCTCGCCCTGAGCCGAGGATACACCACTCACGACGTGCCGGCGGATGGATGCTCGGGTCAAGCCCGAACATGACGGAGAGGGAGAGAGGGCTTTGCCCAATAGAAAACGGGGCGTTGCCGCCCCGTTTTGGTCTCGATCAGGCGCGCAGCGTGCCGCCGGTCGTCTTCACGACATTGCCGACGATCTTGCCGGTCAGCGCCTCGAAATCCTCGTCGGTCAGCGTCTTGTCGGTCGGCTGGATGACGACCTCGATGGCGATGGATTTCTTGCCTTCGCCGACCGATGCGCCCTCGAAGACGTCGAAGACGTTGACGGCGGAGATCAGCTTGCGGTCCGCGCCCGTCGCGGCGCGCACGATGGCGCCGGCTTCCACCGTCTTGTCGACAACGAAGGCGAAGTCGCGTTTCACGGCCTGCAGCGAGGAGAGATCGAGCGCCGGCTTGGTGCGTGTCGCCTTCTTCTTCGGATCGGGCATGGCATCGACGAAGATCTCGAAGCCGGCGAGCGCGCCGGAGACATCGAGCGCACCGAGCGCCTTCGGATGGAACTCGCCGAAGTAACCGAGAACGATCTTCGGACCCATCTTGATCGTGCCGGAGCGGCCGGGATGATACCAGGCCGGCGCGCCGGGCTCGATCTGGACATTGCCCATCGGCAGGCCGCAGGCCTCGATTACGGCCAGCGCATCGGCCTTGGCATCGTAGACGTCGACCGGCTTGCCGCCGCCCTTGGCGGCGTTCGACCAGAGGCGGCCCGATCCGGCAAGCGTTGCCGTGCCGCGACGCACGCCACCGGCCACGCGGCGCTGGCCCTCGGGCCTGTCGTTCTCATAGGTGCCGGAGACTTCGAACAGCGCGACGTCGCCATAGCCCTTGTCGGCATTGCGCTGGGCGGCTGCGAGCAGGCCCGGCAGCAGCGAGGGACGCATGTCGGACATGTCGGCCGCGATCGGGTTCGACAGCGCGAGCGACGGCGCGCCGCCGCCGAAGAGCTCGGCATGGGCCTTCGGGATGAAGGACCAGGTGACGGCTTCCAGCATGCCGCGCGCGGCGAGTGCTCGCTTGGCAAGACGCGAGCGGATCTGCAGCGTCGTCAGGATGCGGCCATTGACCGATCCGTGGCTTTCGAGCGGCGCCGGGCGAATATTGTCGACGCCGTGGATGCGCATGACTTCCTCGACGAGATCGGCCTTGCCATCCACATCGGGACGCCAGGAGGGAACGGCGACGGAAACGCGTTCGCCCGAGCCCGTCACGGTGAAGCCGAGGCGGGTCAGGATATCGACGCTCTCTTGCGAGGTGACGTCGAGGCCGGTCAGACGCTTCACTTCGGCGAAGGGGAAATCGACGATCTTGGCGTCATAACCCTTGTAGCCGACGACGTCGGTTTTGGCCGGCGTGCCGCCGCAGAGTTCGAGCACCAGTTTGGTGGCGCGCTCGAGGCCGGTAACCATGTATTCCGGGTCGACGCCGCGCTCGAAGCGGTAACGGGCGTCGGTGATGATGCCGTGCGCGCGGCCGGTCTTGGCGATGTTCATCGGGTCCCAGAGGGCCGATTCGATCAGCACGTCGACGGTGTTTTCGTCGCAGCCGGAATGCTCGCCGCCCATGATGCCGCCGATCGATTCGACGCCGTTGTCATCGGAGATGACGACGTTGGCCGGGTTCAGCGTGTATTCGCGCGTATCGAGCGCCAGCACCTTTTCGCCCTCGGCCGCGCGACGCACGACGAGGTCGCCCTTCACCTTGGCCGCGTCGAAGACGTGCAGCGGACGGCCCTGGTCGAAGGTCATGTAG
Source organism: Shinella curvata (assembly GCF_022899935.1). Lineage (GTDB taxonomy): Bacteria > Pseudomonadota > Alphaproteobacteria > Rhizobiales > Rhizobiaceae > Shinella > Shinella curvata. The sequence continues at coordinate 505,805 of NZ_JALJCJ010000003.1, read as the reverse complement.
TTGGTGATGTCGACGAGCGCATTGATCGGGCGAAGGCCGATGGCGATGAGCCGCTGCTGCATCCAGCGCGGGCTCGGGCCGTTCTTCACACCGCGCACGAGGCGGAGTGCAAAGCCGGGGCAGAGATGATCGTCGCCGCCAAGCTCCAGCTTGACCTTGACCGGGGTCTCGCCCTCGACCTTGAAGGACGGGGCCTTCGGGGTCTTGAGCGTGCCGAGGCCGGAGGCCGCGAGATCGCGGGCAATGCCGAAAATGCTCGTGCAGTCCGGGCGGTTCGGCGTCAGGTTGATCTCAATGACAGGATCATCGAGGCCGGCATAGGAAGCGTAGCTCGTACCGACGGGCGCATCGGCGGAAAGCTCGATGATGCCGTCATGGTTGTCGGAGATTTCCAGTTCCTTCTCCGAGCACATCATGCCGCGGCTTTCGACGCCGCGGATCGTGCCGATGGCGAGCGTCACGTCGATGCCGGGCACATAGGTGCCGGGGGCCGCAAAGGCGCCGATAAGGCCGGCGCGGGCATTCGGCGCGCCGCAGACGACCTGGATAGGGTCGCCCTTGCCGGTATCGACCATCAGGACACGCAGCTTGTCGGCATTCGGGTGCTGTTCGGCCGAGACGACCTTGGCGATGACGAAGGGCTTGAAGGCAGCCTTGTCGTCGACGTCTTCCACTTCAAGGCCGATCGCCGTCAGCTTCGCGCAGATCTCGTCGAGCGAGGCGTCGGTGTCGAGGTGGTCCTTCAGCCAGGAGAGCGTGAATTTCATGGATATTTTCTCCTTGGATGCCGGTTATGCGCTGAGGCCGCCGAACAGGGTCGGCATGTCGAGCGGGCGGAAGCCGTAGTGGCTCAGCCAGCGGACGTCGGCGTTGAAGAAGTCGCGCAGATCAGGCATGCCGTATTTCAGCATGGCGATGCGGTCGAGGCCCATGCCCCAGGCAAAACCCTGGTATTCGTCGGGATCGAGACCGCCGGCGCGCAGGACGTTCGGGTGGACCATGCCGCAGCCGAGGATTTCCATCCAGTCGGTGCCTTCGCCGAACTTGACGATCGGGCCGGACGAGCGGTCGCACTGGATGTCGACCTCGAAGGACGGCTCGGTGAAGGGGAAGAAGGACGGGCGGAAGCGCATGGTGACGCTGTCGACCTCGAAGAAGGCCTTGCAGAACTCCTCCAGCACCCAGCGCATGTTGGCGACATTCGCCTTCTTGTCGACCACGAGGCCTTCGACCTGGTGGAACATGGGCGAATGGGTGGCGTCACTGTCCTGGCGATAGGTCTTGCCGGGAATGATGATGCGGATCGGCGGCTTCTGCGCTTCCATCGTGCGGATCTGCACGGGCGAGGTGTGCGTGCGCAGCACCTTGCGGTCGCCGTTCTCGTCCGCCGGGAAGAAGAACGTGTCGTGCATCTCGCGGGCCGGGTGGCCCTCGGGGAAGTTCAGCGCCGTGAAGTTATAGTAGTCGGTCTCGACATCGGGGCCTTCGGCGATGGAAAAGCCCATATCGGCGAAGATCGCGGTGATCTCGTCGACGATCTGGCTGATCGGATGGATGCGGCCGCGCTCGGCCGGCGAAGAGCGGACCGGCAGGCTGACATCGACCGTCTCGGCCTTGAGGCGGGCATCGATGGCGGCGTCGCGCAGCGCGGTCTTGCGCTCGGTGATGGCGTCCGTCACGCGTGTCTTCAGCGCGTTGATCGCGGCACCCCGCGTCTGGCGCTCTTCCGGCGACATGGTGCCGAGCGTCTTCAGGAGGTCCGAGACGGAGCCCTTCTTGCCGAGCGCGGACACGCGCACGGCTTCGATCGCTGCCTCGTCGGAGGCTGCGGCAACGTCGGAGAGGAGCTGCTTTTCCAGTGTGTCGAGTTCAGTCATCTTTACCTGCTTTGCTTGCGTCGGCCGGGCGGGGAGCGTTCAGGAGAACGTCGGATAGGTAGCCAGTTGCGGCGAGGAAGCGCCGGAGATCACTACCCATGTGCACGCGCCCGATCAATCGGGTTGGCGACAAAAACTTGCCGAGGAACCGGAGCATCTTTGCCAGTTCCCCGTCTATCCCGGCTGGTGCGACCGAATGCCAGGCGGCAAACGCCCGGTCGTTCGTCTCGCGGCCCATCAGCGCACGGTCGGCGAGCTGCAGGAAGAGCAGCCAGAGGTCGCGCGCCTGCGCGGTGGCGAGCGGCATGGCCGCCTCCGGTTCCTCCTCGAAATCCATGAAGCCGATAGCCTCGCCCGCGATGAAGAAATCGCGCGGATGCGGTCGGCCATGGCAAAGCCCTTTGGCATGCAGGGCGCCGAGATGGGCGGCGCAGGCGACCAGCAGGTCGTCATGGCCGGCAGGATCGCTCGTGGCCAGCGTCTTGAGGCGGGATGTCACGGTGGGGGCGACATCGGAGAGCACAAGCGCGCTGCCGGAGGAATAAAGCACGTTCGGCACCGGCACGCCGGCCTTTGCAAAGGTCTCGATGCGGCGGATTTCCCGCGCGATCATGCCGTTGCTGTCGAGATACGGGGAGGGGCGCAGGAAGGGCTGGCCGAACAATCCCGCCAACGCCGTCTGCGCCTTCGTCCAGACCGGCGGGCGCTCCGTGCCGTATCGTTTGATCCAGACGGCGCCGAAGGAGAGATCCACGCGCTCGACCCGGTTGGTCTCGCGCGTCAGCGCGGCAAGCAGCGTCTCGATGTCCCCGTCGGTCATCCGGGGGATCGTCTCAAGCGCGATGAGCCTGCCGTCCATGGCCACAGTCCTGGTTGAAAGGAAAAACCCGCACCGGTTCCCCGGCGCGGGTTTCACAACGAAGCGAAGATTTGTTGTGAGCGCCGGTTAGTTGACGGCGGTCTCAAACTCGTTCTTCGTGCCGGCGTCCTTGAGGTATTCCAGAGCCTTCTTGGCGGCTGCGACGAGCGCGCCGAAAGCTGCGGTCTCGTGGATCGCCATGTCCGACAGAACCTTGCGGTCAACTTCGATGCCAGCCTTGTTCAGGCCGTCAATGAAGCGGCCGTAGGTCAGACCGTGCTCGCGGACGGCAGCGTTGATGCGCTGGATCCAGAGAGCGCGGAAGTTGCGCTTGTTGACCTTGCGGTCGCGGTAGGCAAACTGCTTGGAACGGTCAACCGCTGCCTTAGCGGCGCGGATGGTGTTCTTGCGGCGGCCGTAGAAACCCTTGGCTGCCTTCAGTGTCTTCTTGTGCTTGGCGTGGGACGTTACGCCGCGTTTTACACGTGCCATGTCATGATCTCCTTAACGTTTCAAAAGCGCGATTAGTCTCAGAGACCGTTCGGCAGGTAGTTCTTGATGACCTTCTTGCCATCGGGCTCGGCCAGCACCATGGTGCCGCGCGCGTCGCGAATGAACTTGTTGGAACGCTTGATCATGCCGTGGCGCTTGCCGGCGGCGGCAGCGACGACCTTGCCGGTCGCGGTGATCTTGAACCGCTTCTTGGCAGACGACTTCGTCTTCATCTTGGGCATTTTGCTACTCCATTCTTCTTGAATTCGAGAGACACTGACGACGGTGCCCCTCCAGCGTAAAGAACGGCCACGGCATGCCCTGCCGGACCGTTCGGACGGCGGCTTGTAACCGAAGTCCTTTTAAAGCGCAACCGGATTCCGTGAAGAGGCCGGATTTGCGGGTGAAAATGGAAAAGCCGCCCCGAAAGGCGGCTTGATCCGTCTGGTCCCGAGGACCGGAGGGCTCACCGCGGGGCGAGCACCATCATCATCTGGCGTCCCTCAAGCTTCGGCTCGGCTTCGACCTTGGCGATGGCCACCGTGTCTTCCTTGACCTGCAGCAGAAGCTTCATGCCGAGTTCCTGGTGGGCCATTTCGCGGCCGCGGAACTTCAGCGTCACCTTCACCTTGTCGCCGTCTTCGAAGAAGCGGTTCATCGCCTTCATCTTCACGTCGTAATCGTGCGTGTCGATGTTCGGGCGCATCTTGATTTCTTTGATCTCGACGATCTTCTGCTTCTTGCGCGCTTCGGCCGCCTTCTTCTGGTTGGCGTATTTCAGCTTGCCGAGGTCGAGAATCTTGCAGACGGGCGGCTCGGAGTTCGGCGAAATCTCCACGAGATCGAGGCCGGCTTCTTCCGCCATGCGGAGCGCCTGATCGGTGGGAACGGTGCCGTGGTTGGTGCCTTCGGCATCGATGAGCTGCACGCGGGGAATACGGATTTCCCGGTTGGAACGCGGGCCGTCTTTGACGGGGGCTTCCGCTTTGAAGGGTCTGCGAATGGTCGTGTTCTCCTCGAACTGTTTCGAACGGTATGAATCTGTGCGGCGACCGGGCCGTTTTGCCGGATGGACGGCGTTTTCGGCAATGTGTTGATCGCGCTTGTGAAGTCAATAGCACGCGGCGCGGAAAAAATCACCACCTGTCCTTGCACGCGCGAATCTGGTCTAGGTCGGGGCCGAAGACTGGCAAAAAGGCGCTTTTGCATAGGTCGGCGCACGGACAGGAGATAGGAACGATGGCGGCAAACGACAACGGTGCGGGGGCGGATTTCATCACGGTCGGTACGGGCGAGGCGGCCCGGCAGATCGCCGTGACAGTCCAGCCGGAAGCGAGCGGCAACATGCTCGCCCATCTCGTCTGGCTTGGCGGCTACCGCTCTGACATGAGCGGCACCAAGGCGGTGGAACTTGCCGCCCTGGCCGAACGGATCGGCACGGCCTGCATCCGGTTCGACTATTCCGGCCACGGCGTTTCGGGCGGGGCCTTCATCGACGGCACGATCTCGCGCTGGCTGGAAGAAACGCTTGCCGTCATCGACCATGCCAGAAAGACGCTCGGCACGCGTCGCGTCGTGCTTGTCGGTTCCTCCATGGGCGGCTGGATCGCGCTGCGCGCCGTCGCCGAGCTTGTGAAGCGCAAGGATATCGCGATTGCCGGCCTCGTGCTGATCGCACCGGCGCCGGATTTCACCTCGGAGCTGATCGAACCGAACCTGACGGAGGCCGAGCGCATCGCCCTTGCCGAACGCGGCCAGTTCGAGGAGCCGACGCCCTACGGTCCTGATCCGAACATCTATACATTGAAGCTGATCGAGGACGGGCGGGAAAATCGCGTGCTGACCGGGGTCATCGAAACCGGCTGCCCGGTGCATATCCTGCAGGGCATGGCCGACCCCGATGTGCCCTATGCCCATGCGGTGCGGCTGATGGAGCATCTGTCCGGCGACGACGTGGTGCTGACCATGATCCGCGACGGTGACCACCGCCTGTCGCGGCCGCAGGATATCGCCAAGATTATCGAGGCTGCTGAGGGTCTGGCCCGTCTCCCCTAGGCCGCTCGACATTCAGGCCATGCCGGCCTGCAAATGGCACTTTTCCGCACTTCCGGTGCTCACGTACTTGAGTACGCTGCTCTCCGGGTTGCGAAAAACCACCATTTTCGGCACGGCCTGACCTGAATGTCGAGCGGTCGTAGCGGGAAGCGTGGCGCGCCGATCACATCTTAACCATATTCCGGCATCGCCAATTCTGATGATTGACGAAACACCCCCTGCACCGTTAACTCTTTGTTAACGATTAGGGGACGTTACATGGCACGAATGATTGGTGCGAAGGCTGGGGCGGCGGCGTTTTTTGCTCTGCTCATTTCTTCTTCCTCGGCTTTCACGGCGCCCGCGTCCGCCCTGTCCATGAAGACAGGCAGCGTGACCTCCCAGCCGATCGGCCATTACGAATTCTGCCAGACCAACAAATCCGAATGCCAAGCCGGCGTGCGCAACCAGGCGCCCGCCAAGGTCACGGAATTCGGCTGGTCGGTCGTTCGCCAGATCAATGCCAGCGTCAATCGCGACATCACGCCGATGACGGACAAGGAACTGCACGGCCGCGACGAATACTGGTCCTATCCCGATGGCGCCGGCGACTGCGAGGACTTCGTTCTTCTGAAGCGCAAGAAGCTGATGGAAAAGGGCTTTGCCGTCGGTGACCTGCTGATCACCGTCGTGCGCAAGCCGGACGGTGAAGGCCATGCCGTGTTGACGCTGCGCACCACCGAGGGCGATTTCGTTCTCGACAACCTCAACAACGAGGTGAAGCTCTGGACGACGACGCCCTACCGCTTCCTGAAGCGCCAGGCCTCGTTCCATGCCGGCCGCTGGGTCTCCATCGAAAACGGCGATGCCGTCATGGTGTCGTCGGTCGGCCAGTAAACATTTTTCCGGCGGGGGGCTGCCGAAAGGCCGCGGAGCGATCCGCGGCCTTTTTTGTTTCAGGTGTCGGTATTTCTGGGCACGTTCTCTCCGTCGTCATCCTCGGGCTTGACCCGAGGATCCATCCACACGCGTTGAGTTTGCCGCGTGGATCCTCGGGTCAAGCCCGAGGATGACGGAAGAGAGCGTGTGCTTCCGGCTGTTCACGCCTGGCCGACAGATGTTCCTACCGGTTGGCCATCGCCGCCTGCTTTTGCGAGTAGCGCTGCCCTGAGACCTTGGCCGGCGAGAGCAGATCGCCGAGGCGGGCGGCTTCTTCCGGTGTCAGCGTGACGTCAGCGGCGGCGGCGTTCTGCTCGAGATGCGGCACCTTGCTGGCGCCGGGGATCGGCACGATGAAATCGCCCTGCGTGAGAACCCAGGCGAGCGCGAGCTGCGCCGGGGCCACGCCCTTTTCCGCCGCAATCTCTTCGAGTGCGGTCACCAGCGCCAGATTGGCATCGAAATTCTCAGCCTCGAAGCGCGGCAGGGAGCGGCGGAAATCATCGGCCGAGAGGCCGTCGAGCTTCTTCAAGGCGCCGGTCAGCACGCCGCGGCCGAGCGGGCTGAAGGGCACGAAGCCGATTCCGAGGGCGCGGCAGGTTTCCAGCACGCCGTTCTCCTCCACATCGCGGGTCCACAGCGAATATTCGCTCTGCACGGCGGCGATCGGATGCACCTCATGCGCACGGCGGATGGTCTCGGCGCCGGCCTCCGACAGGCCGAGCGCCTTCACCTTGCCCTCGCGCACCAGATCGGCCATCGCGCCGACCGTTTCCTCGATCGGCACGGCCGGATCGACGCGGTGCTGATAGTAGAGATCGATGACATCGGTGCCGAGCCGCTTCAGCGAGGCCTCGGCGACGGCCTTGACGTTTTCCGGGCGGCTGTCGGTGCCAGTCATCATCTGGGCGGCCGGCTTGGTGGCATCGATGCGGAAGCCGAACTTGGTGGCGATGACCACTTTGTCGCGCACCGGCTTCAGCGCCTTGCCGACGAGGATTTCGTTCTTGTAGGGGCCGTAGACCTCTGCCGTGTCGAACAGCGTGATGCCGAGATCCACGGCGCGGTGCAGCGTGTTGATCGCCGCCGTCTCGTCGTCGGCGGGGCCATAGGCATGGCTCATGCCCATGCAGCCAAGGCCGAGGGCGGAAACGTCGAGCGTGCCGAGATGTCTGTGTTTCATGACGGGTTCCTTCTGAGTGGGACCAATGCGAGAGGTCCGCGGGCCGGGCGGCGAAGCGGTCGCCGTCATCCGGTAGGTTCAATCTAGGGCGCGGCGCTTCCGCTGAAAATGGATGCAAAAGCCAATGGCTTGTTCTATCTGTTCGAACAATGAACCGGACCCAGCTTTCCCAGCTCGCCGTATTGGCCATCGTCGCCGAGGCGCGCAGTTTCCGCAAGGCCGCGACCGCGCTCGGCATCGCGCCCTCTGCCGTCAGCCATGCCGTCACCGCGCTGGAGGCGAGCCTCGGCGTGCGGTTGATCGCCCGCACCACCCGAAGCGTCGCGCCGACGGAAGAGGGGCGTCAACTGCTCGACACGCTGGCGCCGGCGCTGGCCGATATCGACGCCGCCATGGAGGCGCTGGCCGAACGGCAAACCCGGCCGGCCGGGCCGTTGCGCATCACCATGCCGCTGATCGCGGCGGAAGACATCGTCATGCCGCGCCTCGGCGCTTTCCTTTTGGAATACCCCGAGATCGAGCTAGAACTGCGCACCGACGATCGTTTCGAAGACATTGTCGAGAAGGGTTTTGATGCGGGGCTGCGGCTCGGCGAGCATCTGGAGGCGGATATGATCGCTGTCAGGGCGAGCGGCCCGTGGCGCGGTCTCGTCGTCGGCGCGCCAGCCTATTTCGAGAAATACCCGAAGCCGCTTCAGCCGCGCGACCTCATGCAGCATCGCTGCATCCGCCGCCGCTTTTCCAGCGGCCGCATCTATCGCTGGGAGCTGGAGAAGGACGGGCGGCTGGTGACGGTGGATGTGTCGGGCCCGCTGATCGTCTCCGACCAGCGGCTGATGCGCGCCGCCGCGATGGATGGTGCGGGCCTCGCCTATGTCTTCGACCAGCGTGTGGCCGAGGACATCGCCGCCGGCCGGCTGGTGGCGGTGCTGGAGGACTGGTGCCCCGCCTTTGACGGTTTCTCGATCTACTACCCCTCGCGCCGCCAGATGCGCCCGGCCTTGCGCGCCTTCGTCGATTTCTTCCGCTACCGGAGTTAGGTTTTCAATCGGTAGCGGATGTGTTCGTCGGTCTCGATATAGCTGTCATAGAGCTTTCGGGCGCGCGCATTGTCCTGCGCGGTATGCCAGTAGATGCCGCTCCAGCCGTGGCGCTTTGAAATCGCGATGAGGTCGTCGATCAGCGCCCGGCCGGCACCCTTGCCGCGCACGGTGTCATCGACGAAGAGGTCTTCAAGATAACCTTCCGGCGCGATGCTCCAGGTCGAGTCGTGATAATGGTGGATGGCAAAGCCGATCACCGCGCCGTCCGCCTCGGCAAGGCGCATTGCCATGCGGGAGCCGGGGTCGAGGATGCGTGCCCAGGTAAAGGCCGTCACCTCCTCGGGTACCTCGGTCTTGTAGAAGGCGAGGTAACCAGCCCAGAGTTTGCGCCAGGCCGTTTCGTCGCTTTCGAGCGGATCGCGGATGATCAGGGCCATGTCAGGCTCCCGCCGCGTCGAGGGCGGCAATCTGGTCCGGGGTGAGCGACAGGACTGCCGCCTTCATCAGGCTAGCGAGCTGGGGGAGGCTGGTGGCGCTGGCGATCGGCGCGGTGACGGCGGGTTTCACCATCAGCCAGGCGAGCGAAATTTCGGCCGGTGTGGCCCCCGTCTCCGCCGCCACTTGGTCGAGCGCCCCAAGGATGCGCAGGCCCCGCTCATCGAGATAGCGCGCCACATCCTCGCCGCGCGCCCGTCCCTCGGTATCGGCCGCCGTGCGGTATTTGCCGGTCAGGAAGCCGGAGGCAAGGCTGAAATAGGTGATGACGCCCAAATCTTCCTTGCGGCAGAGGTCGGCCAGCGCGCCCTCGAAGCCGGCGCGGTCGTAGAGATTGTATTCCGGCTGAAGCGCGGCATAGCGCGGCAGGCTCGCCGCGTCGGCGGCGTCGAAGGAGGCCTTCAGCTGGTCGGCATCGAGGTTGGAGGCGCCGAAGGCGCGCACCTTGCCCGCCTTGACGAGACCGGCATGGGCTTCCAGCGTTTCTTCATAGGGCGTTTCGGGATCCGGCCAGTGCGAGAGGTAGAGGTCGATATGATCCGTCTGGAGCCGGCGCAGCGAGTTCTCGACTTCTTCGATGATCCATGACTTGCGCAGGTCACGCCGGCCTTGGCCCATGTCGGAACCGACCTTGGTGACGATGACCACCTTGTCGCGCGACAGGCCCGAGCGCTTCAGCCATTTGCCGATGACAGTCTCGGATTCGCCGCCTTGGTTGCCCGGCGCCCAGCTGGAATAGACGTCGGCGGTGTCGATGGCGTTGAAGCCGGCGCCGGTGAAGGTGTCCAGAAGCGCAAAGGAGGTCTTCTCGTCGGCCGTCCAGCCGAAGACATTGCCGCCGAAGACGAGGGGCGCAATCGAAAGGCCGGTCCGGCCGAGGGAACGAAACTGCATGGCTTCCTCCAAGGGATACGTGCTGAAATGGTGGGCCAGCATAGGCCGGGCGGATCGGCTTTGCACCCGTCGCGGCCGGGATTTTTTGCACGCCTGCGCGCTTGCGAGGAACGTACCTCGGCATTAGTCTTCCGGCGCAATCAGGGAGATATGTCATGCTGCGTTTCGGAATTCTGTCGACGGCCAAGATCGGCCGCGATCTCGTCGTGCCGGCCATCCAGGATGCGGAAAACTGCGTCGTCACGGCCATTGCCAGCCGCGACCTCGCCAAGGCCCGCGCCATGGCCGACCGGTTTTCCGTGCCGCATGCCTTCGGTTCCTATGAGGAGATGCTGGCGTCAGATACGATCGATGCCGTCTATATCCCGCTGCCGACCTCGCAGCATGTGGAATGGACGATCAAGGCGGCGGATGCCGGCAAGCATGTGCTGTGCGAAAAGCCGATTGCGCTGAATGCCGGCGAGATCGATGCGCTGATTGCGGCGCGCGACCGCAACAAGGTGCTGATCTCGGAAGCCTTCATGGTCACCTACAGCCCCGTCTGGCGCAAGGTGCGCTCGCTGCTCGCCGAGGGCGCGATCGGCAAGCTGCGCCATGTGCAGGGCGTCTTCACCTACTACAACCGCGACCCCGGCAACATGCGCAATGTGCCGGCGCTCGGCGGCGGCGGCCTGCCGGATATCGGTGTCTATCCGACGATCACCACGCGTTTCGTCACCGGCAAGGAAGCGATCCGCGTGCAGGCGAGCACGGACCGCGATCCGGACTTCGGCACGGACATCTATTCGAGCGTGCGCGCCGATTTCGGCGATTTCGAACTGTCCTTCTACATCTCCACCCAGCTCGCCCATCGCCAGGTCATGGTGTTCCACGGCGACAAGGGTTTCATCGAGGTGAAGTCGCCCTTCAACGCCGACCGCTACGGTGCCGAGGAAATCGAGCTGACCAATGCCTCGCACAGCGAGAGCCAGCACTTCCGCTTCCAGGATGCGCGCCAGTACAAGCGCGAGGCCGAAGCCTTCACCAAGGCGGCACTCGGCGAGAACGAGGAGATCGTGCCGCTGGAAAGCTCGGTCGAGAACCAGAAGCTCATCGATGCCATCTACCGCGCCAGCGAGAAGGATGGCTGGGAGCCGGTCTGAGACCGGCTCTTTAGAGTCTTTGTTGTCGTTTGCCTTTTCGGGAAAATCGGTTCCCACTTTTCCCTGGCAAACTCTCGCTCAAAACAGCGTTTCGTAGATATCCGGCTTGAAGCCGGCCGTGAGCGCCCCGTCGCGATCGAGCATGGGGCGCTTGATCATCGAGGGCTGGGCGAGCATCAAAGCAATCGCCTTTTTCGCGTCGAGGTCCTGCTTGTCTTCATCCGGCAGGGCGCGGAAGGTGGTGCCGGCACGGTTGAGCACCGTTTCCCAGCCGAGCGCGTCGACGAAGCGCTTCAGGCTCTTCTCGTCGATGCCTTCGGCCTTGTAGTCGTGGAAGCTGTAGGCGATGCCCTTGGTGTCGAGCCAAGTGCGCGCCTTCTTCATCGTGTCGCAGTTCTTGATGCCGTAGATCGTGACGGTCACGCGTCTCTCCTTCAATATCGTGCCGCCTTCATAAGCCGGCAAAACGGTCACGTCACCCCGAGATAGCGGCCGGGGCGGTGATTGATGGCGAGCGTCATGTTGACGACGACGGCGCCGAGCACGGAGAGCGCAAGCCGATCGAGCGGGATGACGAAAAACGCGGCGGCGAGGATGGCGAGATCGACCGCCATCTGGACATAACCGACGCGCAGGCCGAACCGGTCTTGCAGGTAGATCGCCAGCACATTGATGCCGCCAAGGCCAGTGCGGTGGCGGAAGAGGATGAGCAGGCCGGTGCCCGACAGCGCCCCACCCATGACCGCTGCATAGATCGGGTCGAGATGCGAGAAGTTTATAAGCTCCGAGGTTAGCCGGCTAAAGATGGAAACCAGCGTTACAGCCGCGAAGGTCCGCAGGGTGAAGGCCCAGCCGAGTTTTTTGACGGCAAGAATGTAGAACGGCAGGTTGACGGCGAAGAACAGCCACCAGAAGCCAATGCCGCTTGCATATTGCAGGAGGAGTGCCAAGCCTGCCGTACTGCCGGCGAGCAGCACCGCCTTGGTATAGATGACCACGCCCAGCGCCACGAACATCGTGCCGATGACGATGGCAATAAGATCCTCATAGGCGGAGTGGCGCTCCGCCTGGCTGGCAGGTTCGACGGACATGGTTTTTCTCAGAGGCTCAGGAACTTGGCGATGACGTCATCGACCTCGGCCGTCTTGAGACCGGCAATGTTGATGCGGCCCGACGTCGGCATGTAGATGGCGTGCTCGGCGCGCAGCTTCAGCACCTGCGCCTCTTCCAGCGGCAAAAGCGAGAACATGCCCTCCTGCTCGCGGATCGACGTCAGCACCTGCCAGCGGCCGGAGAGGCCGGCGGCAAGCCGCTCGCGGATCGCGGTGACGCGCAGGCGCATCGCCTCGATCTCGGCCATCCAGTCGGCCTTCAGCGCGGCATCACCGAGGATCATGCTGACGATGGCCGCGCCATGGTCCGGCGGCATGGAATAGCTGGTGCGGGCTAGCGCGGCCAGATTGGTGCGAACCGACAACGCCGTCTCGGCATTGCTGCAGGCGGCGTAGATGGCGCCGGTGCGCTCGCGGTAGAGGCCGAAGGATTTCGAGCAGGAGACGGCGACCAGCGCTTCGGGCACGGCCGTCAGCAGAGTGCGGAGACCCGCGGCATCCTCATCGAGGCCGCGGCCATAACCCTGATAGGCGATATCGACGAGCGGCAGCAGGCCCTTCTCGGCGATGAGCGCGGAGACGGCGCGCCACTGGTCGTCCGTAAGGTTTGCGCCGGTCGGGTTGTGGCAGCTCGCATGCAGCAGCACGGCGTCGCCGGGGGCAGCACCGCCAAGTGCTTCCATCATGCGGTCGAACTGCACGCTCTGCGCGGGGACATCGAAGAACGGGTAGGTGACGACCTCAAGCCCGGCGGATTTGAAGATGCTGGCATGGTTCGGCCAGCTCGGCAGGCCGAGCCAGATGCCCTTGGTGCCCATGCGCGCCAGAAGGTCGGCGGCAAGGCGCAGCGCGCCGGAGCCGCCCGGCGTCTGCAGGCCGGCGGTGGCGCGGCCGCGGCCGGCGTCGCCCGTCGTCAGTTCCCAGAGGCGGTCGAGGAACAGGGGATCGCCTTCCGGGCCGACATAGGCCTTGGTCGGCTGCGTCTCGACAAGGCGCTTTTCGGCTTCCTTCACCGCGCGGAAGATCGGCGTGGCGCCCGTTTCGTCACGATAGACGCCGACGCCGAGATCCACCTTGCCGGCACGCTCATCGGCCCGGAAAAGGCCGATCAGGGCAAGCAACGGGTCATCGGGCTGGCGGGTAAGGGCGTCGAACATGGCCGGGGTCCTGTCTGAATTGATGTGCACGTGGTGTAAGTCAAAACACCCGCAAAATCGACCATGATATTGCGGGGAAAACGCAAGAAGCTTTTGTCTTCTTGCGCTTACTCGCTAGATTGATGCAGATTTTTGCGGGAGCGGACGATATGGATAAAAAGACGGGCGACGAGGTTGCCCTGGACCAGACCGACCGGCGCATCATTCGCCTGCTCGTGGAGGATGCGGGGCTCTCCAACAACCAGCTGGCGGAGAAGGTCGGCCTGTCGCCCGCGCCGCTGTCGCGGCGTCTCGCGCGGCTGGAGGCGAGCGGCGTCATCCGCCACACTGTCATCGTCGATCCACGCGCCGCCGGCATCGGCTTCCAGGCCTTTCTCGAGGTGACCTTGGAGCGCACGGCGCCGAAGGTCGGCGAGCGCTTCATCGATCTGGTGCGGCGCATGCCAGAGGTCGTCGAATGCCATACGGTGGCCGGCGATTTCGATTTCCTGCTGAAGATCGCCGTGAAGGACGTGGCGGATTACCGGCGGCTGCTGTGGAGCGAATTCGAACGCATCGGCGAAATCAAGACGCTGCGCTCGACCATCCTGCTCGACAGCCCGAAGATGCAGGTCAGCCCGCTGCCCTGACGGCGTTTTCCGGAACCTTCTTGCGGCTCGGCGGTTGCCGTTGGGGCAAGGCGGACCATATGATGCAGAGAACGCATGAGGAAGCACCCTTGGACAGGAACGGCAGGACCCCATCGGCCACGCTGCTGACGGCCATTCGCAACCGTCGCGGCCACCGGCCGCCGGAAAACAATCGTCCGGGCGACACGGTGATCGCCTCCTACAATGTGCACAAATGCATCGGCGTCGACCGGCGTTTCGATCCCGAGCGCACGGCGAGCGTCATTGCCGAAATCGATGCCGACGTGATCGCCATCCAGGAAGCCGACAAGCGGTTCGGCGAGCGCTCGGGCCTTTTGAAGCTCGATATGCTGGAGCGCGACTGCGGCCTCGTGCCGGTGCCGATCACCGCGCTGTCCTCAACCGGCCATGGCTGGCACGGCAACATGATCATGATCCGCAAGGGCGCGGTCGGCGGTGTGCGCCAGCTGAAGCTGCCGGGTGTCGAGCCGCGCGGCGCACTGGTCGTGACGCTCGATCTGCCCACCGGCAAGCTGCGGCTTGTCGCCGCCCATTTCGGGCTGTTGAAGCGCTCGCGCGAACAGCAGGCCATGGCGATCCTCGCGTCGCTCGCCGAAGACGAGGCGATGCCGACCCTGCTCGTCGGTGATCTCAACGAATGGCGCGTCGGGCGGGGTTCGTCGCTTGCCCGGCTGCATCCTACCTTCGATCCGGCCTCCGGCGCAGTGCCGAGCTTTCCCTCGCGCTTCCCCGTGCTGGCGCTCGACCGGGCGCTCGGCCATCCGCATGACCTCGTCACCTCCGTGGAGGTGCATGATTCACCGCTTGCCCGCGTTGCATCGGACCACCTGCCGATCAAGGCGCATATCGATCTGAAGGTGGTCTCGGAGCGCTCGGCGATGCCTATAGATAGGGCGAGCCAAGCCATGTGATGCGCTCGACGAGGCGATGCACGAAGGGCCGCGCCCTGAGCTCCTCCAGTTTCACCTGTTCGGATCCCGCAAGCGCCGCGTCGATGCGCGCGCCGATGAGATCGGCGAAATCGGGGTCGATCACTTCGATATCCACCTCGAAATTCAGCCTGAGCGAACGCGGGTCGATGTTGGAGGAGCCGACATAGGACCAGGTGTCGTCGATGACCGTCAGCTTGGAGTGGTTGAAGGCGCCCGAGGCGCGCCAGATGCGGCAGCCGTGTTTCAGCATCTGGTCGAACTGCGCGGTCATGGCGAGATCGACGAGCTTCAGGTTGTTGGCCGAGGGCACGATGATGTCGATCTCCACCCCGCGCCGCGCCGCCGTGACGATGGCGCTGATCAGCTCGCGGTCGGGCAGGAAATAGGGCGACATGATGCGGATGTGATGCTTCGCCACTGACAGCGCGCCCATCAGCATGCGGTGGTTGGTCTCCAGGCTCCTGTCGGGACCTGACGGCACGACGCGGGCGAGCATGCCGCTGTCGGGCGCATCCGGCGGCGGCGCGATCTGCCAGACCGCGCCGAAGAGTTCGTCGCCGCCGGAAAAGCGCCAGTCCTCGTAGGCGATGCGGAAGAGGTCGCTGACGACGGGGCCGGTCAGGCGGAAATGCGTGTCGAGTGCGGCCGCATCGCCGGCAAATTCGGTGCAGAAGCCGGCGCGGATGTTGAGCCCACCCGTGAAGGCGACGCTGCCGTCGACGATCAGGATTTTCCGGTGGGTGCGCAGGTTGGCATAGGGCAGGCGCAGGCCCATGACGATATTGCCGTTGAAGACATCGACCGGGACATGCGCCCGTTGCAGCTCCGAGACGATCGAGGGAATGGAATAACGGGCGCCGACCGCGTCGATCAGCACGCGCACCTCGACACCACGTGCCACGGCGGCCGAAAGCGCCTCGACGAAGCGCTGGCCGGCCGCGTCGCGGTCGAAAATATAGGTTTCGAGCAGGATGGAGCGCTCCGCCGCGTCGATGGCTGACAGCATGGCGGCATAGGCCTCGTCGCCGGTCGAGAGTAGCCTGATCCGGTTGCCGGAGGTGAGTTTGCAGCGCCCGACCGTATCGCCGAGCCGCTGCATGGCGGCGAGCGCCCGGCCGAAGGCCACCCGCATATGGTCGTTGGAAACGTCGTATTCGGCGCGGTGGTACCAGCCGGCGGCGATCAGGCCCTCGCGGCTGAGGTTCAGCGTTTTGCGGCGGATGCGGTTCACGCCGCCGATGGCATAGATGACGGGGCCGACGACGGGCGAAAGCACGATGACGCCGACCCAGCCGATTGCCGCGCGCACCTCTTCCTTGGTCATCGTCGCATGAATGGCGGCGGGGATGCCGAGGATGACGGAGAGGGCGACGAGGATATGCGGCCAGTAGGCGGAGAGCGTCTCAAACATGATGCGTGCAGACCACCGCTTACGTCTCCTCCAGTCATAGCCGCTACTGCGGCTCGTATGCTCCTAATTATATATTGCTTCCGGCAGCGGGATTGCGAGGGGTGCAAACCCCTCGCAGGGAAGATTCTCTCAGTCCTCCAGCGTGCCGGGCTTGCGGTCCTTGCGGGTCGCTTCGTGGCAGGCGATCTTCATCAGGTCGTCACCGCGGCGCGCATAGCGGGCAGAGGCGCGGGTGGCGATCAGGCCGTCATGGGCCGCTGTCACACTGATCGCGCCATTGGGCGCGCCCGGCGTGGTGATGAGCGTCGCCAGGAGATCGCCAGCCTTCACGCTCTCGCCGATATCGCGGTGGAAGAGCACGGTGCCCGGCTCGGGCGCGCGCACCATCTCGATATTGTCGAGCGGGATGGCCGACCCGGTATAGGCCTTGGCGGCATGGGCGGGATCGGTGACGACGCCGCGGCCGGCCAGGAAAGCCCAGAGGCCATCGGCATCGCGCTTGGCCATATCGGGATAGACATCGCGCCGGCCGCGCAATTCGACGGTGACGGAGAGGCGGCCCGGCACGCTCTTCAGCTTGTCGCCGCCCTGATGCTTGAAGGCATGGCCGACAGCCTCCTCGAAGGCGGTGCTTTCACCGTCGGAGAGGAACACGGCCTGCATATCGAGGGCCGCCGCAAGATCGGCCGCCTCCGGCCAGAAGGCATCGTCGATATAGGCATATTGCAGGCTCTCGTCGTCGCAGTGCAGGTCGAGCATGAGGTCATGGCCGAGCGCGAGGTGCAGCAACGTGCGCTTCAGCCTGTCGGCGGCGCTGCGATGGGAAAAATTCTCCAGCAGCGTCTCGCGCTCGGCGAGCGCAATCAGCGGGTAATCGCGGTTGAAGTTGGTGCGCGATCCCAGGTCGAAGCGGCCTTCCATCTCGCCGAAATGGAACTGGGCGAGGCCGACCGGGTTGGCCTGCGGGATGACGGTGATATCGCCACGGATCGCACCCTCGGCATCGGCCTTGCGCAGGCGTTCCAGCAGGAAATGCAAGAGTGCGGTGCCGGGCAGTTCGTTGGCATGCAGCGCCGCCTGAATGTAGACGGAGGGGGCGGCCTTGTCGCTGCCCTTGAAGCGGTAGACCGGCACGCGCCATTCGATGCCCGCCGTATCGCCGCCGATGATGATGTCCGAAGTCTCCACGTCGCGCCCTCGCTGAATCGTTTTTCGAAGGTTTATGCGAATTGGACGCGGTGGAAGCAAGTCCCCGGCCGCGCCGCGCAAGAAACGGGTTGAAACAAGCCGGGCAAAGCCCGATCTTGGGGTGGAAACGGCAGGAGGAGCCGCGCGTGACCGGCAAAACCCACTATCTGATCTTCGACACTGCGGGCGGCCCCTGCGGTATCGCCTGGACGCAAGCGGGTGTCGTGCGCTTCCAGCTGCCGGGCGAGGATGCCGCCACGACCCGTCGCCTGTTGCTGCGCCATCTGCCCGATGCCGAGGCGGCCGAACCGCCTCTCGCCGTCCGGAAGGCCGTGGCGGCGGCACAGCGCTACTTCGCCGGCGAAGAGGCCGATTTCACCGCCGTGCCGCTCGATCTTACCGGCCAGAGCGATTTCTTCCTGAAGGTCTATGATGCGGCGCGCCGCGTACATTGGGGCGAGACGACGACCTACGGCACCATCGCGCGCGATCTCGGCGCCGGGCCGGAAATGGCGCGCGAGGTCGGCCAGGCCATGGCGAAAAACCCCGTCGCCCTCATCATTCCCTGCCACCGCGTGCTCGCCGCCGGCGGCAAGGTCGGCGGCTTTTCCGCGCCGGGCGGCTCCATCTCCAAGGTGAAGATGCTGGCGCTGGAGGGCATCTCCTTCGCCCCGCCGGCCCCGGCGCAGCAGTCGTTCGGGTTCTGATCGTGGTGTAGCGTGCCGCTCGATCTTGCAGTCCGATTGGTATGGACTTGATTTTCGACCTACTAGTTGGTAGGTTGTGGCATGAGCAATCTTTCGACCACTGCCGATGACATTCTCCGTTGTGCCCGCACGCTTCTGATCAAGGGCGGCTACAACAGCTTCAGCTATGCCGACATTTCCGACGTCGTCGGCATTCGCAAGGCGAGCATTCATCATCACTTCCCAAGCAAGGCGGACCTCGTCCGCACCGTTGTTGCGCAATATCGTGAGGAGGCCAAAGCCGGGATCGACGCACTGGAGCGAGCGGTTTCAGACCCGCTTGAGCAGCTTCGCGCCTATCTCGGCTATTGGGAGGCGTGCATCGTCGATGCGTCGCATCCATTTTGCGTCTGCGCGATGCTGGCCAGCGAAGTTCAGGTTCTGCCGGAAGAGGTTGCCTTCGAGGTTCGCGCGCATTTCCGGCATCTCTCCGGCTGGCTGACCTCCGTGCTGGAGCGTGGCGCAGCGGGAGGCCGTTTCAGGCTGGCGGGGACGGCCGAGGAGAATGCGGAACTGTTCATGGCGACCGTTCACGGCGCGATGCTGTCGGCGCGTGCCTACGGGGATTCCAGGGCTTTCAGCACCATCACCCGTCCCTTGCTGGAGCGTATCGCCCCATAACCCTGACAATGCCGAGCATGGCATTTGATTCGAAAGCCTACCAACTAGTAGATAGATGTAATCTCACAGACGTTTTCCCAACGGATAGAAAGGCAAATCGCATGTTCGGAATTTCTTCGCTTGGCTGGATCCACACGCTTGGCAGTTTGCCGGCCATTCCCGTGGCGCTCTACATGTTCGGCCGGCATGGCCGGATCGTTCCGCGGTCCAGGGCGGGTGCCGTCTATCTTGGCTCCATGCTGATCGGTGCTCTGACGGTCTTTCTCGTCGCCCGCCAGCCGGTCAGCTACGGAATCGGCGTGACGACGATCCTGGTTCTGCTTGCAGGCTATGGCGCGCAAAGCATTCTCGGTTCGACGCGCGTCGCCCGGTATGTCGAAACGATCTGTCTGAGTTTGAGCGCGTTTCTGCTGATGCTGCCGACCATCACGGAAATCCTGCGCCGTGTGCCGGATGGACATCCGCTGGCGCCGGATTTGAATTCGCCGCTGTTGCTCGGTGCACAGGGCGCACTGCTGGTGATACTCGTCGTCGGATTGGCTGCCCAGATCCTTTATCTCAGGCGAAACAAGGCTGTTTCAAACTGAGTGTCTTGCCCGAGACGCAAGCATCCGGCGCGGCCGCCGGATCGATGAAAAGCAAGCAGGAGAGGGATGTTTCGATGATGGCTTTATCGCCGAAACATCCCTGCCGTATTGCTTATTCCCACTCGATCGTGCCCGGCGGCTTCGACGTCACGTCATAAACGACGCGGTTGATGCCGCGGACTTCGTTGATGATGCGGGTCGCGGCGCGGCCGAGGAAGTTCATGTCGTAGTGGTAGAAGTCGGCGGTCATGCCGTCGACGGAGGTGACGGCGCGGAGCGCACAGACGAATTCGTAGGTGCGCCCGTCGCCCATGACGCCGACAGTCTGGACGGGCAACAGCACGGCGAAGGCCTGCCAGATCTTGTCGTAGAGGCCTGCCTTGCGGATCTCGTCGAGATAGATCGCGTCGGCTTCGCGCAGGATCTCCAGCTTGTCGCGGGTGATGCCGCCGGGGCAGCGGATGGCAAGGCCCGGACCGGGGAAGGGGTGGCGGCCGATGAAACTATCCGGCAGGCCGAGCTCGCGACCGAGCACGCGCACTTCGTCCTTGAACAGTTCGCGCAGCGGTTCGACGAGCTTCATGTTCATGCGCTCGGGCAGGCCGCCGACATTGTGGTGCGACTTGATGGTGACCGAAGGGCCGCCGGTGAAGGAGACGCTTTCGATGACGTCGGGGTAAAGCGTGCCCTGGGCGAGGAATTCCGCGCCGCCGAGCTTCTTGGCTTCGTCCTCGAAGACTTCGATGAACAGGCGGCCGATGATCTTGCGCTTGGTTTCGGGATCCGAAACGCCTTCCAGCTCGCCGACGAAACGATCGACGGCA
This sequence comes from Shinella curvata, assembly GCF_022899935.1. GTDB lineage: Bacteria > Pseudomonadota > Alphaproteobacteria > Rhizobiales > Rhizobiaceae > Shinella > Shinella curvata. The sequence goes on along the minus strand of NZ_JALJCJ010000003.1, from coordinate 485,619 downwards.
TCGACATGGATGAGGTGCAGATTGTAGTGCTCGCGGAACATGGCGACGACGTCGGCCGCCTCGTTCTTGCGCATCAGGCCGTGGTCGACGAGGATGCAGGTGAGCTGCGCGCCGACGGCCTCATGGATGAGAAGAGCCGCGACGGATGAGTCAACGCCGCCCGACAGCGCGCAGATGACGCGCTTGTCGCCGACCTGCTCGCGGATCGCTTCCACGGCGCGGGCACGGTAGGCCGACATCGACCAGTCGCCCTTGATGCCGGCGATCTTGTGCACGAAGTTCGAGAGCAGCTTGGCGCCATCGGGCGTGTGCACCACTTCCGGATGGAACATCGTCGTGTAGTAGCGCTTCGCCTCGTTGACGCAGATCGCGAAGGGGGCGTTTTCCGAGACGCCGATGATCTCGAAACCTTCGGGCGCGACGGTGACGCGGTCGCCGTGGCTCATCCAGACCGGATACTTGTTGCCAACCTCCCAGAAGCCGTCGAAGAGTGGGCTGGACTTCAGGATTTCCACATCGGCGCGGCCGAATTCGCGGGCGTGGCCGCCTTCGACGGTGCCGCCGAGCTGGGTGGCGAGCGTCTGCTGGCCATAGCAGATGCCGAGGATTGGCAGGCCGGAATCGAAGACCACCTGCGGGGCGCGCGGGCTGCCCTGGTCGAGCACCGAGGCGGGGCCACCGGAGAAGATGATCGCCTTCGGCTGCATGCGGTGGAAGGCTTCTTCCGCCGACTGGAAGGGGATGATCTCGCAATAGACGCCTGCTTCGCGCACGCGCCGCCCGATGAGCTGGGTCACCTGGCTGCCGAAATCGATGATGAGAACGCTGTCGGGATTGGCTGTCTGGGTCATGGCGAGCCTTTAAAGAATATCTCTTTGCCGCGCAACGGGGGACGGCCGGATTTTCAGCCTTTCAGGGCGATGGTTCCGTCGAGCATGGCGGCCTCCAGACGATCGACGGCAGCGGCGAGCTTTTCGTCGATGACATCAAGGTATTCCGTCCAGTTGCCGATATGGGTGAGCTCCGCCTTGCCGTCGGAAATGCCGCGAAGGCCGATGAGGGGAACGCCGAAGGCCTGGCAGGCCCGCAATGCGCCAAAGGTTTCCATCTCCACCATGTCGGCGTCGATGCCGGTATAGGCGGCACCCGAGACGATGTTGGCGCCGGTGGAGAGCCGCGCGGCGGGAATGCCGGGAATGCGGACCGGCAGGGAAACCTCGACCGGCAGATCAAGAAAGGGCGTTGCCCCCCTGGTGAAGCCGAGCGGCGAGGCATCCATGTCGCGATAGGATACCGAGATTGCCTGATAGATCTCCGTCTGCTCCAGCGTGGCGGAGCCGGCCGAGCCGAGCGACACGACATAGTCGGGCAGGTTGCCATCCGCCGCCAGGTGGCAGAGCGCCAGCGTCAGCTGCACGGCGGCTTCCACGGGCCCGACACCGGTCATCAACGGCGTGATGCGGGCCTTCAGATGCGGGCCGTATTCGGGATTGGCGGCCATGACATAGAGGATGCGTTTTGCACCGACAGTCTTGAGGGCGAAACTCATTCGGTAATGTCCTCGCGGCCGCGCACCACCATCATCGTGCTGGTCATCGAGGCAATCAGCTTTGCGGGTCCATCGGAAATGGCATAGCCGCGCCCGTCGGCGACGATGATGTTGGAGCCCGGCTTGGTGATCTCGCCGCGGAACAGGAAACGTTCGCCCCGCCCCGGCGACATGAGATTGACCTTGAATTCGATGGTCAGGATCGAGGCGTCGGCATCTATGACGGAATAGGCGGCGTAGCCGCAGGCCGTGTCGAGGGCGGCCGAAATCACGCCGGCATGGAGAAAGCCGTGCTGCTGCGTCAGCTTCTCGTCAAAGGGCAGCTCGATTTCCACCGTGCCGTGCTCGACACGGGTGAGCTCGGCACCGATCAGCGCCATGGCCGGCTGGCGGCCGAAACTTCTGGTGATGCGGCCGGCGAAATCCGGCGGTGGAAAGCCTGTCATGATGCCCACGTTTTTGCGGGCGCGCGGCCCGGAGGAACGGGCCGACGTTTGCATGGCGCATGCTGCACTGCAAGCGGGTTTCAGTTGAGCGTGACGATTGCGCCGTTGAGCGCGGTCGCGAAGGCGACCCAGGCGAGGTAGGGCAGGAAGAGAAGGGCCGCCGTGCGGTCCTGCCGCCAGGACGCGGCGATGAAGCCGCCGACGGCCACGAGAAGGCAGAGGATGACGATCAGGGCCGAGGTCGGATCCTGCAGCCCGAAGAAGATCGGTGACCACGCGAAATTGAGCACGAGCTGGGCATACCAGAGCCGCATGCCCATGGAGCGGCGGAGCGACAGCCAGGTGCGCGCGCCGACGACCGCGATGACGACGTAGAGCACGCTCCAGACCGGCGCAAACAGCCAGTTCGGCGGGTTGAACGACGGTTTGGCGAGCGACTGATACCAGTCGCCGGGCACATTGTTGGCGCCGATCAAGAGGCCGCCGCCGAGAACGAGGATAAGAAAGGCGAGATAGACGAGGGGCTTGTTGTTCATGTCCCTGACCTAGCGCGCTTTCCGCAACCGTCCAGAGGCTATGCGCTCCGGGATATCAGACTGGTTATGTGCTGGTCCCAGGCGACATCGTCGCGGCGTCCGGCAAAGTCGCCGTCATAGGACGAAACGGCAAAGCCGTGCGGTGCGCGCGCGATGCCGGCGGCATCCGTGACGCTTTCATCGCGCAGGACCCCGCCGGTTTTCGCATCGAGCACGACGAAGCGGCCGCCATTCGGCGATGTCAGGCCGACGAGACCTTCGCGGCGGTTGACGGCGATGGCGCCGACATAGTTGGCAAGGCCGATCGTGGTGTCCTCAGGCAGCGACAGGAAGGTCAGGTCCTCGCCCTTGCCGAAATGGCCGACGAGCGGCGGGAGGTCGTTGCGCGGGCCTTCATACTGGCAGGCGAACCAGATGCGGCCCTTGTCGTCGAGATCGATATGGCGGGTGGAGAGCTGGCGCAGCTTTTCCGGCAGCGCGTGGCGTTCGACAAGCGCGCCGGTCTTCGCATCGATCAAGGCGAGCGAGGGCTCCATATGGTCGAGATTGAGCTTGGTGCGGCCGAAATCCGGATGGGTCTCGATGCCGCCATTGGCGGCGATCAAAAGCGTGCCGTCATCGCTGACCGAGAGGTCGTGCGTGCCGATGCCGTAGGTCTGGTATTCGCCGATGCGGCGATAATTGTCCCGCGCATCATAGAGGCCGATGACGCCGCGGTTGGCGTCGAAATCGTTCTCGCTGGCATAGAGCAGTGTGCCATCGGGTGAAAAGCAGCCGTGGCCGAAGAAGTGCCTGTTCTCGGTGGCGGCGATGGTTATCGGCTGCGTCTTGCCGCTGTGGTCGATGACCAGCGCAAAGGTGCCGGGGCGGCGGGCAAAGGCGACGAGGTGGTTCGTGGCGGTCGAAAAGGCCATGCCGTGGCTGCGGGCGGGCAGCGGCGTGCGCTCGATCACGCTGCCGTCTTCGGCAAGCACCGCAATGCCGAAGCTGCCGCCTGCGGTCTTGTAGCCGGAGGCGAAGACGGCGTTGGTGCGCGACAGCGCGAAGGCGGCCTGCGGGGTCAGCGCCGCCGCCCAGGCCGCACCCGCCATGCGCAGGAAGGCGCGCCGGTCGAGGAGCGCGCTTTGGCCGCCCGCTTTGCGCATCAGTCGCCGTCCGAGAAGGAGAAGCCGGAGCCGAGTCCGATGGCGCCGCCATAGCCGCCGTCGAAGGCGAGGATCAGCTCACGCGTGTTGACGAGCAGGAAGTTGATCTTCTGCTGTTCCGCCGGCGTGGACACCGCCTTTTCCATGTCGGTGTCGATGGTCGGGGTCATCCTGCGCAGTGATTTCAGGATGAAATCGATGTTGCCGTTGACCGAGGCGATGCTGGGATCGATGAGATCGCCCATGCCGGATTTGTCGAACAGGGTCTGCAGACCCTCGAGGTTGGCTTCGATCGACGCCCAGGTGTTGCCCGAGCGCCAGAACACTGCCGATTTCGGCCGGGCGATGCCGCCATTGCGGTAGAAGGTTTCGATGCGCTGGTCGCGCACCGCCTCGGCGCCGTGCACGAGAATGCCGAGCAGCGCCGTCATCGCCTCCTTGCTGGTGCGGAAGACCGGATTGTCGGGGCCGGGATGTTTCCAGTCCTTCTGCACGCCGTCGGGTGCATCCCAGGCGGCGGCGAGTTGGCCGGCCGTCGTCCAGATATGGCTGGCGACGGCTGCGGCATAGCGGCAGCGGAAGGCGTCCGGTTCCTTTGCTATGGCGTCAGCGCCGGTGCCGTAGAGCGCGAATTCGAGGGCTCCAAAACCCTGGATGGCGACGCTCTTGCTGCCCATGGTCGCGGCGTCGGTATCCGCCTCGTCCGCCTTCTGCAACAGCGCCTGCACCTGCTTCAGGCCGGTGCCCTTGCGGTCGGGATAAAACAGGATGCGCTCGAAGCGGTTGTCGTCGATGACGGGGCCGATGCGCATGATTTCGATGCGGCCCCAGTCGGTGACGGCCTGGCGGAATGCGGCATCGACGGCCTTGCGGCCCTCGTCCGAGGGCGCCTTGCAATAGGCCGTGGTCGTTTCGGCAAGCTTGCCGGCGGAGGCTTCGAAGGTCCGGTAGCCCGGCCGGATCACGTCGTCGATGGCGCGCGTCATGATGCCGGTGACGATCTCTTCGGTCAGTTCGGGCACGGCGGGCGCGCTGCCTTCCTGTGCGAAGGCCGGCAGGCTCGTTGCAAACAGGAGGGATGCAGCAAGCAGGGAGCCGAACCGAGGGAAAGGTGGGCGCTGGGTCATCAGAGGCTCTCCAGGAAGGTCAGAAGGGCGTCGCGGTCGTGTTTTTCCAGCGCGGCGAAGCGGTCGCGTGCCTTCTGGCCCTCGCCGCCGTGCCACAGAATGGCTTCGGTGAGGGAGCGCGCGCGCCCGTCATGCAGGAAGAACGTATGGCCGTTGACGGTTTTTGTAAGGCCGATACCCCAGAGCGGCGGCGTGCGCCACTCCCGTCCGCTCGCCACCCCCACCGGCTGCCCGTCGGCAAGGCCTTCGCCCATGTCGTGCAGCAGGAAATCGGAATAGGGCCAGATGAGCTGGAAGGCCTGCGCCGTGTTGGCGGCATCGCGGCGGGTCACGAATTTCGGATGGTGACAGGAAACGCAGCCCGTCTCGTAAAACAGGCGTTTTCCCGCGAGCGTTTCAGCGAAGCTCGCCTTGCGCCGTGCCGGTACGGCGAGGTTTTCGGCGTAGAAGGTCACGAGGTCCATGACCGGCGGCGGCGCTTCCGCGTCACCGAGCCGCGTCTGCACGCCGTCGGGGCGCTCGATGCAGGCGGTCTGCGCGGGCATGCAATCGCCCTGGTGCAGCGGCACCTCCGGCGTCGAGATGCCGATATCGAAGGCGAAGGCATCGGCGCTCTGCTGGCGCACGGTGGCCGATTGCGCCTTCCAACCGAAGCGGCCGAGCGCCTGCTTGCCGTTCGTCGGATCGATGGCGATCGCCGCCGTGCCGCTGATGCCGTCTCCATCCGCGTCGGCGGGATCGGCCAGCGCCAGAATGTCCGCTTCGTGGATGGCCTCGACCAGGCCGAGGCCGAGCATGGGCTGGGTGACACGCGGCGAGAGCGTGGTGGTCGCATCGAGAGCGCCATAGGCGAGGTCGGCGACGGAATAGCTCGGGCGGCGGAGAGACACGACCTCGCCACCGGCCAGCGTGACCGGTTCCTCGGTATAGTCGATGACCATGCGGCCCTCGGCCTTGAGGCCGGGAATGGCCTGATCCTGCAACTGCCGTCCGTAGATCGGGTCGGGTAGGCTCATCGCATGGAAGCTCTTCAGCGCCGCCTCTTCTTGGGGCGTTGCCGCCGGGCGGGCGAGGCGCAGGAACATCGAGGTGGCATCTTCTGCCCCCTCGGGCGGATGGCCTCGGCCGTCCTTGATGTGACAGGCCTGGCAGGAGCGGGCATTGTAGAGCGGCCCAAGCCCATCGGACGCCTGCGTGGAGGAGGGCGAGGAGACCCAGAGCTTCTGGAACAGCGCGTTGCCGAGCTTGAAGGTCTCCTGCTCCTCGAAGGTGATGTTTTCGGAAAAGTGGGAAAAACTGTTGCGGTCGATTTTCGCAAGCGACGTCGCAGCACCGGCCGACATCGCCTCGTAGGGCTCGGCCTTGGAGAAGTCGGTGGCCAGGGCCGTGACGGCCTGCACGCGCTTCAAATCTTCTTCAGAGAGGTCATCGCGGCCGCGCGTCTGCGACTGCGCCGTGCCCAGAACGAAAACGCCTGCCGCGACGGTGACCGCGGCGGAAACCGCGAGCAGGCGACGGGCAGGGCGTTCTGTCATGCAGGAAATCGGGCCGCATCCTGGAGGCGAAGCGGCCCGCCTTCTTTCTTATTGGAAGACAGCGTTAGGATTATCCAGGCTGTCGGAGCCTTCAAGCTCGATCTTGCCGAGGTCCAGCGACCCGATGACGCGTTCGATCGTCTTGGTCTGGTCGATCAGGCTGTCGATGGCGGTCTGGACGACCTTGTTGCCGGCTTCGTTGCCTTCGCCGATCATCTGGTCATAGGCTTCGCCGCCTTCCGCGCGGTCCACCAGCGCCTTGAAGGCGGCGTGGCTGGCGTCGAGCTTGGCCTTCATCTCCGTATCGAGTGCCGCGTCCTTTTCCGCGACGAGCTCGGAGAGCGACGGGCCGGTGAGCTTCGAGCCGTCAGGGCGGGTATATTCACCCGTGTAGACGGTCTGGATGCCGGCGACATCGTAGTAGTGCGAGTTGTGCGTGTTGTCGGAGAAGCAATCGTGCTCTTCTTCCGGATCATGCAGAAGCAGGCCGAGCTTCATGCGCTCGCCGGCCAGTTCACCGTAGGAGAGCGAGCCCATGCCGGTCAGCATGGCGGTGATGCCGGCCTTCGGGTCCGCGGTCACGTTCTTGGTGGCGTCGCCATCGGCAGCCCAGGCCTTCACCATCTCTTCGAGATCGGTGACGAGCAGCGACGAGGCGGCCTTCAGATAGGCGGCGCGGCGATCGCAATTGCCGTTGGTGCACTTGTCCTTGTCGTAGTCCGTCGCCTGGCGGTTGCCGGCGCCCTTGCCGGTGCCGTTCAGGTCCTGACCCCAGAGCAGGAATTCGATGGCGTGATAGCCGGTGGCGACGTTCGCCTCGACTTCACCGGCCTCGTGCAGTTCCTGCAGAACGGCGGGTGTGATCGTCGTCGCGTCGATCGTCTTGCCGGCGATTTCCAGCTTCGGATTGGCGATGACATTGCCGACGAACAGCGCGTTCTCATCGCTTTCCGTGCCGTAGCTCGGGTCGACATAGTCGATCAGGCCTTCGTCGAGCGGCCAGGCATTCACCTTGCCTTCCCAATCGTCGACGATCGGGTTGCCGAAACGGTAGGCTTCCGTCTGCTGGTAGGGCACACGGGACTTCAGCCACGCCTCGCGCGCCGCCTTCAGCGTTTCGTCGCTCGGCTTGGCGATGAGGGCGTCGATCGCCGCGTCGAGGGCTTTCGCCGCGTCGAGCGAGTCGGAGAACTTGGCGTGCGCGATTTCGGCATAATGCTTGACGATCGCAGCCGGATCGGCCGCCGCATGGGCGGAGCCGATGGCAAGGCTCGACGTCGCGGCAGCAAGCACAAAGGCGGCTGCGCGAAGGAAGGAAGTGGTCATGACGTCTCCTGGTGTCCTGTTTGGCGTGTCCCCCCGACACCGGCATCGCAAGAAAAGCGACCGACCGGATGAACCGGCATAGAGCCGGGCCGGGTTTATTCAGGCCTTGGTGTCATGGACCAAATAAAAACTGGTGTCAAAGTGTATAGTTTAGAACGATTTCAAGGTGTTTGCTTTGCACTTGACAGATCACAAGGCGTCAAGCCTTGCGACCCATCGCGCAGAAGAAGAAACCGTCCGTATCGGTCGACGCCGGGGTCAGCGTCACGGTCTTGCCGTCGCGCGAGCGTGGCTGCGGTTTTCCGCTGCCGAACAGGCTCCGCCAGGTGTCCGATGCCGAGAGGATTTCGAAGTCGGGATTGGCTTGGCAGAAGCCATGGACCTGCTCCTCGTTTTCCTGCGGCAGGATCGAACAGGTGACATAGAGCAGGAAACCGCCGGGGCGCACGAAGACACTGGCATTGGCCAGCGCTTCCTGCTGCTGGGCGATACGCTCTTCCAGGTTCTTCTCGGTAAGGCGCCATTTGGTGTCGGGACGACGGCGCCAGGTGCCGGTGCCGGTGCAGGGCGCATCGACCAGCACGCGGTCGAAACGGCCCTTGAGGGGGGCAAGGCTCGACAGACTCTCGTGGACCTGCACGTTGCGGGTGCCAGCGCGCTTCAGCCGCTCGATGATCGGGGCGAGGCGCTTGCGGTCGGTGTCGTAGGCGTGCACCTGGCCCTTGTTGTTCATCGCGGCCGCCATGGCGAGCGTCTTGCCGCCACCCCCCGCGCAGAAATCGAGCACCTGCTCGCCCTCCTGCGGCACGACGAGATCGGCGACGATCTGCGAGCCCTCGTCCTGCACTTCGAACCAGCCCTTCTGGAAGGCGAGGTCGGCGGTGACGTTGGGCAGGCGGGACGGACCTTCACCGGCGGGAATGCGGATGCCCTGGCGGGCGATTGCGGATGCGACGGCGGCGTTGCGCTCCAGCGCCTTCAGCACCTTGTCGCGGCTGGCCTTGAGGGTGTTGGCGCGCAGGTCCAGCGTCGGCCGCTCGGCCAGCGCCTTGGCTTCCGCCAGCCAGTCGTCCGAAAAGTTCGCCTCGAAGGCCGGCTGGATCCAGTCCGGGATGTCGCCCTGCACATGCGGGGCGGCATCATCGAGACTGCGGGCGCGGAATGCGGCGAGCCTGTCTTCCGACGGAGCCTCCGGCGCGAACCGGTCGCCGTCGAATTCGGCGGCGAGCGCCTCGGGCGAAAGGCCCCATTGGCGCAGCAGCACGGCGTAACCGAGGGCGGTCGGGCTGTCGTCGTCCATCAGGAAAGCGTGCGACAATTTCATGCGCAGCGCGTCATAGACGATGTTGCCGATCGCGGCGCGGTCGCCGGAGCCGGCGAACCGATGGGCAAGGCCCCAATCCTTGAGCGCATCGGCGACCGGGCGCCGCCGCGTCTCGATATCCGAGAGAACCTCGATGGCTCCCGAGAGCCGCCCACCCAATCGCATCCGTTTACTCCGTTTTGCGTCGTGGTAGCGGCGGAACGCGCCGAGAGCAAGCCGGCGCCGTCAGTTTAGGGGCTGGATCAGCCGATGACCTCGTAACAGATCTTTGCATGGCCGGAGCGGATCATGCCGATGTTGGAGGCGGCGGCCTTGGAGAGATCGAGCACGCGGCCGCGGATGAACGGGCCGCGATCGTTGATGCGCACCACGACGCTCTTGCCGTTGTTCGCATTGGTGACCTTCACCTTGGTGCCGAAGCGCAGGCTGCGGTGGGCGGCCGTCATCAGGTTGGGGTTCATGCGTTCGCCGGACGCGGTGCGCGAGTGCAGCGCATACCAGGAGGCGCGACCGCAACCGGCGGCCTGTGCATCGGAAAAGGAAACGAAGGAAGAGGAGGCGGCGACGAGAGAGGCGAGCGCCAGGCTGGAGAACTTTGACAGCATGTATCGTGTGACCCTTACGGCGAGTTGCGGAAATCCCCTTTGATTGATCGCCCTATGAGGAAGCAAAAATGGCGAAAACGTGCCTCAACCGGCCACACTTGCTGTCGAAGTGCTGGCGGATATACAGTCCATCGCCCACGATGGATTTTTAATCTTCGTTAATGGGTCGAAAAGAATCTTGCGAATCAGTGACTAAACTCATTCAACTTGTCGCGTGAAATGCTCGTGCGACATTTCCGCAAATTTTCGGAAAAAACTTTCAATATTAGCATCTGCTGCGCATGAGTTCGGCGGCAAAAATAGGGCAGATAAATTTATGGTTGTGCAAAATCGCAAAAGCGGCCGTTGCCGGCCGCAGCCGGCTAGCCCCGCCAGCGCCCGGAAGCCTTGAGCTCCGCGAGCGACTGGCGGTAATTCGGGAAGCGGAATTCGAAGCCGGCAGCCTTGAGCTTGGCGTTCGAAACACGCTTGTTCTCCCCGTAGAAAGACCGGGCCATGGGAGAAAGTTCCGCCGTCTCGAAAGGAATATCAGGCGGTGTCGGCAGATCCATCAGGCGGGCAGCCTCCGCCACCACGTCCTGCGGCGGGCCGGGCTCGTCGTCGGTGATGTTCCAGAGGCCGCCGAAATGGTTCTCGGACAGGAAGAGTGCCGAGCCACCGATGTCCTCGACGCGGATGCGATTGAACACCTGGTCCTTCTTGATGAGGCGGCGGGCGTTGCCCTCTTCCATGTTGCGAAGCGCATTGCGGCCCGGCCCGTAAATGCCGGCAAGCCGCAGCACGGCGACGGGGATGCCGGAGGCCTCCCCGAAGGCCAGCCAATGGTTTTCCGCCTCGACGCGCTCGACGGAGCGGGCGGAGACCGGGTTCAGTGCCGTTTCCTCGGCCACCCAGGCGCCCTTGTGGTCGCCATAGACGCCGACGGTGGAGAGATAGCCGGCCCATTCGAGTTTCGGCATCAGGGAGGAGAGAGTGGGGCTTTCCGCGCGAAACAGCGGATCGCCATCCTTGCCGGGTGCGATGGACTGCACGACATGGGTGGCACGCGCCATATCGGCGGCGAGACTTTCCGAAATCGTGCTGCCGTCAAAGACGATGGGCGTGATGCCGAGGGCGCGCAGGCTTTCAGCCTTCTCCGCGGAGCGTGTGGTGCCGGAAACCGAGAAGCCGGCCGCCTTGAAAGCGTCGCCGATGGCCCTGCCGGAAAAACCGGCGCCGAGGATCAGGAGGTGTTTCGTCATGGGGTGGCCCTCGCTCTCTCATATTCCGCGCGCACATCCGCGTCCGCATCGTCAGTCCTTCCTGCCGCAAATTTCACGAATTCGGAAGCGTCCATCAGCCGCGAAAGCGCCCATGCGGCCATGCCACGCACCACGGGGGATGCATCGTCGGCAAGATGGATGCATTGGGCAATCAGGCTGCGGTCGCCGGAATTGCCGGCGGCGATCAGGACATTGCGCACGAAGCGGTCGCGGCCGATGCGCTTGACCGGCGAACCGGAGAAATGCGTGCGGAAGCCCGGATCGTCGAGGGTGAGGAGATCGGCAAGCCTGGGCGCCTTCAGATCATCGCGGGCGACGAGCTTCATTTCGGAGGCGCTGGCGGCGAACTTGTTCCACGGGCAGGCGGCAAGGCAATCGTCGCAGCCATAGATGCGGTTGCCGATCTTTTCGCGGATGGTGGGGTCGATCGTGCCCTTGTGCTCGATGGTCAGGTAGGAAATGCAGCGCCGCGCATCGATCTTGTAGGGCGCGGGGAAGGCGTCGGTCGGGCAGGCATCAAGGCAGGCGCGGCAGGAGCCGCAATGATCGCGCTCGGGCTCGTCCTTATAAAGATCGGCCGTGGTGAAGAGGCTGCCGAGGAAGAGCCACGAACCGTGCGTGCGGCTGACGAGGTTGGTATGCTTGCCCTGCCAGCCAAGGCCCGCGGCGGCGGCGAGCGGCTTTTCCATGACGGGCGCGGTATCGACGAAGACCTTCACATCCGCCCCGCCGCGTGCGGCAAAGCGGGTGGCGACTTCCTTCAGCCGGCCCTTGATGATGTCGTGATAGTCGCGGTTCTGGGCATAGACGGAGATCGCCGCCCGGTCCGGCTTTTCCAGCACGGCGCGCGGGTCGTGCTCGGGCCCGTAGTTCATCGCGAAGACGACGATGGAGCGCACCTCGCTCCACAGCACACGCGGATCGGCGCGGCGCGCCTCAGTCTCCGCCATCCAGTCCATCGTGCCGTGGTAGCCGGCGGCAAGGAAATCGGCGAGCCGGGCTGGCGCCTGCGGGATGGAATCGGGGCCGGTGATGCGACAGAGGTCGAAGCCCTTGTCGACCGCTTCCGCCTTGATGAAATCGGTCAGGCGGCGCCGGATCTTTTCGTCGCCCGACATGGTCGCGTCCTCAGAAGTCGAGATCCGCGTAGTGCGAGACGGGGGTAACGCCGCGCACGCGCTCGGCAAGCAGCGGGCGGAAGGAGGGGCGCGACTTCAGCCGCTGATACCAGTCCTTGGCCTGCGGCGCGTCCGCCCAGTTGATCTCGCCCATATAGTCGAGCACCGAAAGACAGGCTGCGGCGGCAAGGTCGGCGTAGGAAAGGCGATCTCCGGCCAGATAGGTGCGCGAGCCCGCAAGCCACGACAGATACTTCATATGCTGGCGGATATTGGCGCGGGAATTGCGCAGGATCTTGCTATCGGGCGGGCCGCCGCCCTGATCGGACGTCATCTGAAGCTTGAAGATCCGCTCGCGCACCAGTGGGCGCGTCACGTCCTGCTCCATCTTCTGCAGGAACCATTCGGTCAGACGGCGGATCTCGGCGCGCTGGAAGGGATCTTCCGCCAGCAGCCGGCGGTCGCGCTTGAGAACGCCATGCGTCTCATCGAGATATTCCGAGATGATGCTGGCGCCGCAGAGCGCGCGCATGCTGTCATCGACATAGACGGGCAGCGTGCCGGCCGGGTTCAGCGCCAGAAAGTCGCGTCGGTTTTCCCAGGGCTGCTCCTCGGCAAGCTCGGTCTGGAACCCGTATTCCGCCAGGATGAGGCGGACGAAGCGGGAAGCGGCGGACATCGGGTGATGATAAAGTGTGGGCATTCGGGCTGCTTTGCTGATCTTGCGGAAAGGAGCTTCGCCGGGCCTGTCGCTTCGTTGTGAGCTGATTTGGTCACGGCTGATTTGACGAACCTATAGAAATTTGGTGGTACAAACACAAGCGAATCGGGCTTTTTGCCGTACGCCTGCTTCGTATCATGCCTTCCTTTCCCAATTCCCAAGGAACCTTCATGGCAGACCAATCCATCGTCAGCGCCCTCATTCTCGGTCTTATCGAGGGTCTGACCGAATTCATCCCGGTGTCTTCCACCGCCCATATCCTGCTTGCCGGGCACTTTCTCGGCTTCAAGTCGCCGGGCAATTCCTTCGCGGTGCTGATCCAGCTTGGTGCTATTCTCGCAATCCTTTCGGTCTACGCCACCAAGCTGCTGCGCATCGCCTTCGCCTTGCCCTCGAGCCCCGAGGCGCGACGCTTCGTCATCAGCGTGCTCATCGCGTTCCTGCCGGCGGCCGTCATCGGCGCCCTGGCCCATGATTTCATCAAGACGGTGCTGTTCGAAACGCCCATGCTGATCTGCATCGTGCTGATCATTGGCGGCGTCATTCTCTATGTTATCGACCGCATGCCGCTTCAGCCGCGTTATACGGATGCGATGAAGTATCCGCCGTCGCTCGCCTTCAAGATCGGCCTGTGCCAGTGCCTTGCCATGATCCCCGGCACGTCGCGCTCGGGCGCGACGATCGCCGGCGCCCTGCTCATGGGCACCGACAAGCGTTCGGCTGCGGAATTCTCGTTCTTCCTGGCGATGCCCACCATGGTCGGCGCGTTCACGCTCGATCTCTACAAGAACCGCGATGCGCTCTCGTCCGACGACCTCCTGGTCATCGGTGTCGGCTTCATCGCCGCCTTCGTGGCAGGCCTCTTCGTCGTGCGTTCGCTGCTCGACTTCGTGTCACGCCGCGGCTTCACGCTGTTCGCCATCTGGCGCATCATCGTGGGCACGCTGGGCCTGATCGCCCTTCTGATCTGGGGTTGAAAGACCGGCTTCGGCCGGTCGCTTCAGGCTGGTCGAAGCTTACTTGACCGAAGCGGTCGTGCATGGATCGACGCCGTAAGCCGGCGAGCAGCCGTGCTTGCTGGCGGAAACCGTCGAGGGCGCGGCAAAGGATCCGGCCACGATGATCAGAGCCGAAAATCCGAAGAAGATTGCAATTGCCTTGCCCATGGGCGGATAAGCCTCTCGAAGTCCTGAAAAACGCCGCTCTCTGCCTCTCCAGCAGGACGCGACGGGGGCGGTGTTTATTCGCTGGCCCGACAACAAGCAATAACGCGACATGTTGAATCGTGCGTAAATGCCGCAACGCTTTTTTTAACCGCTGCATAAGTGCAACAGCTTGCCCAAAGCGCTTTCGAAAAATGAAACGGCCGCCGTGGGGAAAGCCCAGCGGCGGCCGTTTTCAGATGCGTAAAGCGGCGGCTCAGGCGGCCCTGTCGACCTTCGTGAACTGGCCCTGTACGCGGTAGCGCACGAGATAGCTCGGCAGGATCGCTTCGACGAGGACCGGCTCGATGCCGATGGCCTCGAGCGTGCGGCCCTCGTTGCGGGCCGCGTCGGAGACGACGTTGTCGGAGCGCAGCAGCGTCACCTGATCCGACGTGAGCGGCGGCGTGACGAAGGGGATGAGCGAGGCGACGGAGCCGATCAGCGAGGCGATGCCGAAGGGCAGCGAGACGAGCGGGTTCTTGCGATCGACGACACGCAGCATCAGCTCGAGACACTGGCGGAAGCTCAGGACTTCGGGGCCGCCGAGTTCATAGACGCGGCCGCGTTCGATTACGCCATCCACCGAGCGGGCAACCGCTTCGGCGACGTCATTGACGTAAACCGGTTGGAACTTGGTGTTGCCGCCGCCGATGAGCGGCAGGACAGGCGCATACCGCGCCATGGTGGCGAATTTGTTGAAGAAGCCGTCTTCCGGGCCGAACACGATGGAGGGGCGCAGGATCACGGCATCCGGCACGCTGCGCAGCACGGCCGCTTCGCCGCGCGCCTTGGTGCGGGCATAGCTGGAGCCGGAGTTTTCATCCGCGCCGATGGCGGAGATGTGCGTGAGCCTCGCACCGACGCTGCGGGCGGCTTCGGCCACCGCGCGGGCACCAAAATCCTGCACGGCGTCAAAGGTGTTGCGGCCAGACTCGAACAGCACGCCGACGCAGTTGATGACGTGGTCGGAGCCTTCGACGGCGCGGTCGACCGACTGGCGGTAGCGCAGGTTCGCCTGGACGAAGGAAATCTGGCCGACGCCGCCGATCGGCTGCAGGAAGCCGGCGAGATCGGGACGGCGCACGGCGACGCGGATGCGGTAGCCGCGGCGCGCCAGCGCGCGCACCACATGACGCCCGACGAAGCCCGAGCCGCCGAAGACGGTGACGAGCGGCGGAAGGTTGGACAAGGTCATATGGCTGCTCCTGGAGAGTAGGAAAGGTAGGTAGGGCCTACATAGCCCAAACTGCCGACAAGGTGAAGCGCGGCGAAGCGTCTCTCCGGCCGGGTTTTACGAAGGTTTTCAGCGCGGCGATCAGAGGCCTTCGACCACCACCATTTCGGCATCCGCCACTTCCTGGCGGATGGCGGCGGCGATCTGGTATTCCGGCGAGTTGTAACAGTCGACGGCGGCCTGCAGCGAGGGGAACTCGATGATCACGTTGCGGGCGCGCACGCGGCCTTCCAGCTGCGCATAGGCGCCGCCACGGGCGACGAAGTTCGCGCCGTATTTTTCGAAGGCCGGCTTGGCGGCGGCAACATAGTCCTTGTAGCGCTCGGGGTCGCGCACATCGACCTGTGCAATCCAGTAGCCCTTGGGCATGGTTCTCTCCCTCTGGTTATGCTTGAAGCGCGCCGTCCATCTCGGCGAGGATCGCCTTGGCGGCGGCGAGCGGGTCGTCGGCCTTGACGATGGGGCGGGCGACGACGAGGTGGCTGGAGCCGGCCTTCAGCGCGTCGGCCGGTGTCATCACGCGCTTCTGATCGCCGAGTTCGGCGCCGGCGGGGCGGATGCCGGGTGTGACGATCGCCATGTCGGGGCCGACGATTTTTCGCACGGCCTTGGCTTCTTCGGCGGAACAGACCACGCCACCCATGCCGGCAATGCGCGCCTGTTCGGCGCGGCGCAGCACCAGTGTGTGCGGGTCATATTCATAGCCGGCGTCGATGACGTCCTTGGCATCCATGGAGGTGAGCACGGTCACGCCGAGCAGACACAGGTCGGAGCCCCTGGCAGCCGAGACGGCGGCGGCCATCGCCTTCGGATAGGCGTGCAGGGTGAGCATCGACATGCCCATCTTGACGATGTTCTCGACGCCCTTGGCCACCGTGTTGTCGATGTCGAGCAGCTTCATGTCGAGGAAGACCTTCTTGCCGTCCCTGGCGAGGTCGCGGGCGAATTCCAGCCCGCCGGCAAAGACCAGCTGGTAGCCGATCTTGTAGAAGAGGGCTGTCTCGCCCAATGTCCGGACCACCTTTTCCGCCTCCGCGATGGTCGGTACATCGAGGCCAACGATCAGGCGGTCGCGCGCGGACATGGTCAAAACCCTTTCCAAGATTCCATTGCCGTCCAGTCGCATGTGACGGCGCGGTCCGCAAGCCGGAATGCAAAAAGATTGCCGCCGCCGGCCGGCTGGTCGCCGTCGCGGGCAATCGGCTTGTCCAGCAGATGGCATTTCAGCAGTGTGCCGACGCCGCCATGGCCGACGAAGGCGATGGGTGTTTTGGGATCATGGCCGGCCAGCACCCGCTCGACCGTCGCGACGATGCGCGCCTGTGCATCCACCGCCCGCTCCCAACCTTTGAAGCTTTCCTGCGGGTGTGCGAAAAACCAGTTGGCGGCGTCTTCAAAAGCGTCTGGTGGCAGGAAGCCGGTGGCGGAGCGGTCGTTCTCGCCCATGGCATGGTCCGTTTCGACCGGCAGCCGTCGGGCGGAGAGGATTTCGGCGGTCTCGATGGCCTTGCGTTCGGTGCTTGCGGCGAAGCGGCCGATTTCTTTCACCCAGCCCGAGGAGGCCGCAAGCAAGGCTCGTTCGCGGCCGCGTTCGGAAAGACCCCAGTCCGGCACCGGCACGACCGGGTCGATCTGGACCTGCGGGTGGGTGATGTAGAGGGCGTACATGACCGCAGATCAGTGGGTACGGCGGTAGGTCCAGAGCTGAGCCGGCGGGATGTTGCGCACGACGAAGTCGAGATGGGTGATCTGGTAGCGGTCCGGCATGGCGACGACAGGCGAGAGCGGGCCATAGGAGATCTGGACGATCGGCCGTCCCACGGGCATGCGCGACAGCAGGTCTTCGATCAGCGAGACGCGCCGGTGCATGGGGAAGTTGAGAAGCGGCACGGCGGAGATGACGCTGTCGAAGGTCGCGTCGCGCAGGTTGCCGAGCGTCTTGTCGAGATCGAAGGCATCGCCGTTGATGAAGTTGACGCCATCGAAGCGGGCGATGAGATGGTTGTAGAAATCCGTCGAGAATTCGATGGAAGTCAGCTTTTCCGGGGCAAGCCCGGTCTCCAGGATCGCCTTGGTGATGACGCCGGTGCCCGGGCCGAGCTCCAGGACCGGAAGGCCGGATTTGGGGTCGATGACGCTCGCCATGCGGCGCGCGGTGATCGAGGAGGTGGGGATGATCGAGCCGACGGCCCGCGTATTGTTCATCCAGCCCTTGAAGAAGCGGATTTCGTCGCCGAACTTCTTGCCGAGCCGTTCCTTGACCTTCACGCGCAACGTCATGCCATCCCCCTTCATGGTGCACTCCTGGCCGGCGTCAGGATTCATTCCCATCCGCTTCGTCCGGCCATGGCGAATATGTGACGCGGTTTGCGTCAAAAACAAGTCTGATTGCGCCGCCACATGCAAGTTTCCCCGACATGCGAAAGCGCCTGCTAAAAAAAGAACCCGCCGGCGGCCGGCGGGTTCCAGAACGGTTTCCCAATGCCGCACAGACGGTCCTAGACGCGCATCGGCATGAGCACGTAGAGCGCGTCGTCGCCGGCAAGGTCGCGCACCAGCGTCGGCGAACCCGGATCGGCGAGCATGAAGACGGCCTCGGAGCCGGAAAGCTGCGAGGTGATGTCGAGCAGGTATTTCGCGTTGAAGCCGATTTCCAGCGGGTCGTTGTCGTAGCCGACGGCCAGTTCTTCCGTCGCGCTGCCAGAATCCGGATTGTTCACCGTCAGCGTCAGCTGGCCCTCGCCAAGCGCCAGCTTCACGGCGCGGCCGCGCTCGGAGGAAATGGTGGAGACGCGGTCGACAGCCTGCGCGAAGGATTGGCAGTCGATCTTCAGTTCCTTGTCGTTGTTGGTCGGGATCACACGCTGGTAATCCGGGAAGGTGCCGTCGATCAGCTTGGAGGTGAGTACGATCGAGCCGATTGTGAAGCGGATCTTCGCGTCGGAGACTTCGACCGTCACCGTCAGGTCGGGATTGTCGACCAGCTTCTGCAATTCGCCGACCGTCTTGCGCGGAATGATGATGCCCGGCATGCCCTCGGAACCCGAGGGGGCCTCGACATCGGCGCGGGCAAGGCGGTGGCCGTCGGTGGCGACGGCGCGCAGCTTCAGCTGGCCGGCGCTTTCGATCGTGTGGATGAAGATGCCGTTGAGATAGTAGCGGGTCTCTTCGGTGGAGATCGCAAACTGTGTGCGATCGATCAGCATCTTGAGGTCCGTCGCCTTGAGGCGGAACGTGTGCGAGAAGCTGCCGGCGGTGAGATCGGGGAAGTCCGACTGCGGCAGGCATTGCAGCGAGAATTTCGAGCGGCCCGAGGTGACCGTCATCGACGCGCCGTCGGCGCTGGTGGCGAGCAGCACTTCCGACCCGTCGGAGAGTTTGCGCACGATGTCGTAAAGGAGGTGGGCGGGCACGGTCGTGGCGCCGGCCTGCTCGACCTGGGCGGGCGTCGCCTCGGTGATTTCGAGGTCAAGATCGGTCGCCTTCATGTCGAGGCTGGCACCGTCTGAGCGCAGGAGCACGTTCGAGAGGATCGGGATCGTGTTGCGCCGCTCGACCACGCGGTGAACGTGGTTCAACGACTTCAGAAGATTGGACCGCTCGAGAGTAATGCGCATGAACTGTACCGCTTTCGACCGCTGGCACGCCGGAAACCGGCGCGGCATTGCCTTGAAACTCCGGCGAGGCCGGAAAGATGGGACGGGCAAAATGGCAGAATTTCCCGCCCCATTGCAAGTGCTAACGGCGCGGGACACGCGATAGTCAACCGTCGTCTCTTGCGAGGCCATCTGCGCTCGCCCATAAGGGGAGACATGCGCGGCCGTCCAAACGGCCGGAAAGGGCCGGCTGGAAGAGGAATGGCAATGCGGGACGAAACGGTGGCAGGCGGCGCGGGCGAGGGTGGCAAGGCATTTCGCCTGCACAATGCCGTGATCCCCGCCCGGCCGCTGGAATCGGCGCTCTATCTGGTCGCCACCCCCATCGGCAATCTCGCCGACATCACGCTGCGGGCGCTGGAAACCTTGGCCGGCGCCGACGTGCTGGCCTGCGAGGACACCCGCGTCACCCGCGTGCTGCTCGACCGCTACGGCATCGTCAACCGGCCCTACGCCTATCACGAGCACAATGCCGACGAGGCCGGTCCGCGCCTGATCGCAGCACTTGAGGCCGGCAAATCCGTGGCGCTGGTCTCTGATGCGGGCACGCCGCTCGTCTCCGACCCCGGCTATCGCCTGGCATTGCTGGCCATCGAAGCCGGCTATCGTGTCGTGCCGATCCCCGGCGCCTCCGCACCGCTCGCCGCGCTCGTCGGCTCCGGTCTGCCGAACGATGCCTTCTTCTTTGCCGGCTTCCTTCCGACCAAGGACAAGGCAAAGCGCGACCGTCTCGCCGAACTGGCAAGCGTGCCCGCGACGTTGCTGTTCTTCGAATCGCCGCACCGCATTGCCGCGACTGTTGCCGCCGCCGCTGACGTGCTGGGCGAAGGGCGTGCGGCCTGCGTCAGCCGCGAGCTGACCAAAACCTTCGAGGAGTTCCGCCGCGGCACGCTCGGCGAACTCGCATCCCACTATGGCGACGGCCACACCGTGAAGGGCGAGATCGTCTTTGTCATCGGACCGCCCGGCGAGGCGGCCGCGCCCGAGGCAGAGGATGTCGACCGCCTGCTGACCGCCCTGGTGAAGGACATGTCGGCCGGCAAGGCGGCGACGGAAGCCGCGCGCCAGACGGGCCTGCCGCGCCGCGACCTCTACCAGCGCCTCATCGATCTCAAGGGTGGCGATGCGGAATAGAGCGGCGGACCCCGACAGGCTGAAAGCCTTCCGCCGGGGGCACGTCTCCGAATATCTCGCCGCGCTCTATCTGCTCGCCAAGGGCTACCGCATCCGTGCGATCCGCTACCGCACGAAACTCGGCGAGATCGACATCATCGCGCGGCGCGGCGATCTCGTCGTCTGCGTCGAGGTCAAGGCCCGCCGCGACGTCGACAGCGCCGTCTTCGCCGTTACCGGAACCGCGCAGCACCGCATCCGCGCGGCCAGCGACATCTGGCTTTCCCGCCAGCCGGACGCCCACCGCCTGTCGTTACGATATGATATCGTTGCGGTCTTGCCGTGGCGGCTTCCAAAGCACTTTGTGGATGCGTTTTGAGCAAAAGGAAAATGTAACGAAACTGACATGAAAGCGTAACGCGCCTGTCACGGTCGCTGCTTAGTGCACGCCTCACACCAAGTCCGGTGAAGAGGAGCTCCCATGTTCAAGCCGCTTTCCCTCGCAGGTTTCGCACTCGCTTTTTCCGCCACGGCATCGATGGCCGCCACCAACATTACCTGGTGGCACGGCATGGCCGGCCGCAATGGCGAAGTCATCAACGAAGTCGCCAAGAAGTTCAACGACGCCCAGTCGGCCTGCGCGATCACGCCGGTTTCCAAGGGCACCTATGAAGAGGCGCTCGCTTCGGGCATCGCAGCGTTCCGCGCCGGCGAACAGCCGAACATCCTGCAGGTCTTCGATGCCGGTGCGGCGACGATCATCAATGCGCCGGGCGCCGTCATTGCGGCCGAAGACCTGATCACCCAGGCCGGCTACACATTCGACCGCGAAGCCTTCATCGAAGGCGTTCGTTATTTCTACGCCGCCCCGGATGGCAAGTTCGTCGGCATGCCGTTCAACTCCTCGGCGCCGATCATGTATGTCAACACCGAAGCCCTCGAAAAGGCCGGCGTCGAAGCGCCGAAGACCTGGGAAGACTTCGAGACGATCGCTCCGAAGCTCAAGGAAGCCGGCTACCTGCCGCTCGTCCAGTCGCAGCTGACCTGGCAGTTCACCGAAAACTTCTTCTCGCGCCACAACATCCAGTTCGCGACGAACAACAACGGCTACGACTCGGTCGTCGACACCAAGATCAACATGACGGACCCGAACCTCGTCATGATGTTTACCAAGCTCAAGGCCTGGGCTGACGAAGGCTACTTCGGCTATTACGGCGCCGGCTGGAACGACAACCAGAAGCTCTTCGAAGACGGCAAGGCTGCTTTCTGGATCGGCTCCTCGGGTTCGTTCGGCGGCCTCCAGAAGACCGCGCAGAAGCCGTTCTCGGCAACCTTCCTGCCCTATTGGGGCAGCATCCAGGGTGCCGGCACCAACACCTTCATCGGTGGTGCGGCGCTGTTCGCCATGTCCGGCAAGCCGGAGGCCGAAAACAAGTGCACGGCCGACTTCTTCCAGTTCCTGACCTCGCCGGAAGTGCAGAAGTTCTACCACGAAGCCACCGGCTACGTGGCCATCACCAAGGCAGCTTACGAACTCGCCAAGTCCGAAGGCTACTACAAGGAAAAGCCGGCTGCCGAAGTCGGCATCCAGCAGCTGATGCTCAAGTCCGGTGACTGGTCGAAGGGCTACCGCCTCGGCTTCTACCCGCAGATCCGTGAAATCATGGAACGCGAATATGGCCGTATCTTCGCCGGTGAAACGACTGTCGAAGAGGCTCTGAAGACGATCGAGACCGAAGCGAACGAGCTGCTCGCCCGCTTCGCCAAGACCGCCGGCTGATCCGTCGCTTCTCTGAAATCCGTGCCGGGGGCCAAGGCTCCCGGCACGCCGCTATGAAGGTGGCCCCATGAAGCGCGTGCAGTTTTCCTCGCCCTTTCTGCCCTATCTCTTTATCGCGCCGCAGATGGCGATCATCTTCGTCTTCTTCTACTGGCCGTCCGTACAGGCGATCCAGTCGTCGTTCTTTCTGGAAGACCCGTTCGGCTTCGGCTCGACCTTCGTCGGCCTCTCCAACTATG
This sequence comes from Shinella curvata, assembly GCF_022899935.1. GTDB lineage: Bacteria > Pseudomonadota > Alphaproteobacteria > Rhizobiales > Rhizobiaceae > Shinella > Shinella curvata. The sequence goes on along the minus strand of NZ_JALJCJ010000003.1, from coordinate 463,698 downwards.
CCGATGCGCTGGGCTCGGCCCAGTACCAGGCGATTGCCCGCTTCACCGTGGTCTTCACGGCACTGGTGACGTTTCTGTCGCTCGGCATCGGCATGCTGCTTGCCGTGAAGGCCGATGCGGTGCTGAAGGGCAGTTCCACCTACAAGACGCTGCTGATCTGGGTCTATGCCATCGCACCGCCGGTCGCCGGCCTGATGGGCATGATGTTCTTCGACCAGCATATCGGTCCGCTGGTGAAATTCGCCGCGCTCTTCGGCTGGGACATGAAGGTCGGCCTGAACTATTACGACACCGCCTTTGCGATGATCGCCGTCTCGGTCTGGAAGCAGATCCCCTACAATTTCATCTTCATCCTCTCGGGCTTGCAGAGCATTCCCGTCTCGGTGCGTGAGGCTGCCGCCATCGACTGCCGCTCGGGCGTTCGCCGCTTCTGGACGATGACGCTGCCGCTGCTTGCGCCCACCGCCTTCTTCCTGCTCATCATCAACATGACCTATGCGCTGTTCGACACGTTCGGCGTCATCGACGTGATGGTGAAGGACAAGGCCGCCAACAACCCGATCACGCTGGTCTACAAGGTGTATATGGACGGCTTCCGCGGCAACGACCTCGGCGGCTCCTCGGCCCAGTCCGTCATCCTGATGATCGTCGTCTTCGTGCTCACCATCTTCCAGTTCCGCTTCATCGAGCGGCGCGTGCACTACAATTGAGAGGGCGAGACCCATGACCCGCATCCGCCTTTTCGATCATCTCGTGCTCATGCTCGGCGTCTTCATCATGGTGGCGCCCGTCGTGGTCGCCTTCATGACCTCGACGCACGAGGCGGCCGACATCCACCGCAACGGCCTGTCGCTGACCTGGGGTGGCCATTTCACCGAGACCTACGACACGGTCCTGACCCGCAAGGGCGGCTTTACCGGCGAGATCACCGGCGCGCGCATGATCTGGAATTCGCTGATCCTCGGCATCGGCTTCGCCGCCGGCAAGATCGTCCTGTCGATGCTTGCCGCCTATGCCATCGTCTATTTCCGCTTCCGGCTCGGCACGCTGTTCTTCTGGATGATCTTCACCACGCTGCTGCTGCCGCTCGAGGTGCGCATTGTTCCCTCCTACGAGGTGATGAACAAGCTTTCACTCACCAACACCTATACCGGCCTCATCGTGCCGCTTCTGGCATCGGCCACCGGCACCTTCTTCTTCCGTCAGTTCTTCAAGTCCGTGCCGGAGGAACTGCTGGAGGCCGCCCGCATCGACGGGGCGGGGCCGTTCAAGTTCTTCATCGACGTTCTGGTGCCGCTCTCGCGCACCATGATCGCGGCGATCTTCATCATCATGTTCGTCTATGGCTGGAACCAGTATCTCTGGCCGACGCTTATGACGACCGACGAACGCTTCTTCACGCTGGTGCGCGGCATCAAGCAGATCCTGCTCGTCTGGGTCGGTTCCAACATTCCCGATTACAACGAAGCCTTTGCACTGGCGATCCTCGCCATGCTGCCGCCGGTCATGATCGTGCTGATCTTCCAGCGGTGGTTCATCAAGGGCCTCACCGAAAGCGACAAATAAGGAGACAGTCCGATGGCATCGATCGGCATTCGTGACGTATCCAAGATCTACAATGGCGGCGTGACCGCGGTCAGCTCCGTCAATATCGACATTGCCGATGGCGAGTTCATCGTGCTCGTCGGCCCCTCCGGCTGCGGGAAGTCGACGCTGCTGCGCATGGTCGCCGGGCTGGAGACGATCAGCGAGGGGCAGGTGACGATCGGCGGGCGCACCGTCAACGATGTTGATCCGGCCGACCGCGACATCGCCATGGTCTTCCAGAACTATGCGCTCTATCCGCATATGACGGTCTATGAAAACCTCGCCTATGGCCTGAAGAACCGCGGCACGCCGAGATCCGAGATCGACGCGCGGGTGGCGGAAGCCGCCCGCATGCTGGAACTCCAGCCCTATCTGGAGCGCAAGCCGCGGGCTCTCTCGGGCGGCCAGCGCCAGCGTGTCGCCATGGGCCGTGCCATCGTGCGCAAGCCGTCGGCCTTCCTGTTCGACGAGCCGCTGTCCAACCTCGATGCGAAGCTGCGCGTCTCCATGCGCGGCGAGATCAAGCGCCTGCAGCGCCGCGTCGGCACGACCTCGATCTACGTCACCCACGACCAGCTGGAAGCCATGACGCTCGCCGACCGGCTCGTCGTGCTCTCCGGCGGCCGGATCGAGCAGATCGGCCGTCCGCTCGATGTGTATCACCGCCCGGCAACGACCTTCGTCGCGAGCTTCATCGGCTCGCCGGCCATGAACCTTGTCAGCGGCGAGCTGCATGGCAGCAAGCTGGCGCTCGGCCCCGCCCTGATTGATCTCGGCGCCACGGTGCCGACGCAGGGTGCCGTCACGGTCGGCCTGCGCGCCGAAGATCTGCGCCTGCATGAAGGCGCCGGGGGCAGCCTGCCGTTCCGCATCGACTACGTCGAAGAGCTCGGTTCCCAGCGGCTCGTGCATGGCATGGTCGGCGATCAGGCCATGGTCGCAGCCCTCTCATCCGAAATTCCGCTGCCCGAACCGGCCTCGCTCTCGATTGCCCCGTCGCGGCTGCATTTCTTCGACACCGCCAGCGGTCAGCGCATCGACTGGTCGGGCGAGGCTGCGGGGCAGGGCGCCTTGGCCGCTGTTCCGGAGGCCGTCGCATGATGATCCTGACCACCATCGACCGGCTCGCCGCACCAAGCCAGGAGGATCGCGCGGCGATCGCCATGCTGGAGAAATCTATCGCCGCGCATGATGGCCGCATGGCCGAGCTTGCCTGCATGAATGCGGTGGAAGCGGGTGGCCGCGCCGAACGGGCCGAGCCGCTGCCGTTCCCCTTCACCGTGGCCGCCTGGAACCTCGAACGCTGCCTGTTCCCCAAGCCGAGCGCCGAACATCTGGGAATGACAGGCGCGGAGATCGTGCTGCTCTCCGAAATGGACGACGGCATGGCCCGCACGCGTCAGGCACACACCACGGCCGAACTCGCCGACGAACTCGGCATGGCCTATCTCTACGGCGTCGAATTCATCGAGCTCGGCCTCGGTTCCGAAACGGAGCTGGAATTCTGCAAGGACGATTTCAACGGGCGCGGACTGCACGGCAACGGCCTGCTTTCCACCGTGCCGCTGCACCAGCCCTTCCTGCTGCGCCTTGAAGGCGAACGCCTGTGGTTCATGGGGGAGGTCGATCAGCCGCGACTTGGCGAGCGCATGGCGATCGGTGCCGTCATCAACACAGAAGCCGGCCCGCTCGTGCTCGTCTCCACCCATCTGGAAAGCGCCACGACGGCCGCCTATCGCGAGCGGCAGGTGGTTGGTCTGATCGATGCGCTCGACGCCGCCTTCCCCGGTCTGCCCGTTCTCATCGGCGGCGATCTCAACACCGGCAACCATGCCGGCGGCGATTTCGAGGCCGAGGGTCTTTTCGCCCGCGCGGCCGAGCGTGGCTTCACCCGTCACGGTGGCCCGCTGGATATCATGACGACACGCCCGAGCCTCATCACCCGCTGGCCGGAGCGCGCCATGAAGCTCGACTGGTTTCTGTCGCGCGGTCTGGCCGTATCGGAGACGATCATCGTCTCCTCGCTTTCGCCCTCCGGCCGTCCGCTGTCCGATCACGACCTCATCACTTGCCGGATCGATGGTTTCGCCTGAAAGATGGCGGATACTTAAAATGCGACCGATTGCTTGAACGGCACCGTTACGCGTTTCCGGTAGTCTTCCCCCAAGATGTAAGGGGAAAGAAATGGTCTTCAAACTCATGTTTGTCGCGGTGGTCGGCGCCGCCATGCGTTCGCGTTCGACCGAGGAGAAGATGCCTCGGCCGTTGATCGCGGCTTCGCTGGACGATTTGGAAATGGCGCCGAAGCCCATCGAGCCGTCGTGGATTCTGGCGGGAAACCCCGAAGCCCGGCTGTCACTGCATTCGCGGGCCTATGACGAGCAGGCGACGACGGCGATCTGGGATTGCACCGCGGGTACCTTCCGCTGGTATTTCGGTTGGGACGAGACGGTGTTGATCCTCGAGGGCGAGGTCCATATCACCGCCGAGGACGGCAGCCAGCGCACGCTGAGGGCCGGCGACATCGCCTATTTCCCCGGCAAGAGCTGGGCGACCTGGCACATCGATACCTATGTGCGCAAGATCGCCTTCTGCCGCAAGGAGTTCCCGGCGCCCGTCAACATGGCGCTGAAGTGGCGTGACCGGCTGCGCCGTAGCGGTCCTGCCTCGGGCGGGCTGGCGGCCTGACGCCTTTCTGTGCAACCCCATAAATCCGGTATTGCATATTGTCGGCTGCGCTGTAATCCATGCTTACTCAACCCCGGAGAGTGACCCATGGTGATGCAATGGCTCGGTCGGTTGGCAATGGTGCTGCCGTTTTGCGTAGGGCTTTCCGCCCGTGCCGATGATTTCGATCCGGCCCGAATCGCCTCCGACAGCGAATGGCGCGTCATCGTCAGCCCCTATGTCTGGGCCGCCTCGCTGAAGGGGGACGCGACGCTTGCCGGCCGCACCACGGATGTCGATGTGCCCTTCAGCGATGTCCTCGGTCATCTCGATTTTGCCGTGATGGGCAATATCGAGGCGACGAACGGTCAATGGGGTGTCTATTTCGACGGCCAGCATGTCGTCACCAGTCAGGATGAGGAGGTGTTTCACCGCCAGCTCGGCCTCGATATCCAGACGACCATTCTTTCGGCCGGCGCCTTCTACAAGGTTTATGAGGAGCAGCTTGGCGGCGTCACCGTGTTCGGCCAGCCGCGCCGCTTCTCCGTCGAGCCGACCGCCGGCGTGCGGTGGACCCGCCTCAAGGCGACGGTCGATGCCGGTTTCCTGGGAACGACGAAGCGGGCCGACTGGACCGATCCGTTCGTCGGTCTGCGCGTGAACGCCGACCTCGACGACCGCTGGACACTCAATGCCGAGGCGGATGTCGGCGGTTTCGGCATCGGTTCGAAGCTCAGCGTCAATGCCCAGGCCTATCTCGGCTATCGCACCCATATGGGAAGCCTGCCGACCATCCTCCGCGTCGGCTACCGCATGCTGTCGCAGGATTACGAAGGCGACGATTTCACCGGCAACACGTTCAAATGGAACGTGACCCAGCATGGACCGGTCGTCGGCCTGTCCATTCGCTTCTGAGGCAGGGAGAAAACCATGCGACGCACGACACTTCTGAAAACCAAGACGGTCCTCCTGGCGCTCGCCGCGTCCTGCATGGCGCTTGCGCCGGTCGCCGAGGCCTGCACGCGCTTCGTCTATCACGGACCGAACGACAACGTCATCACCGCGCGCTCGATGGACTGGAAGCTGGACGTCGCGACGAACCTCTGGGCCTTTCCGCGCGGCATGGAGCGCAATGGCGAAACCGGCCCGAATTCCCTGAAATGGACCTCGAAATACGGCAGCGTGATCGCAACCGGCTATGACGTCTCGACGACCGACGGCATGAACGAGCGCGGTCTGGTCGTCAATCTGCTCTGGCTGGTGGAATCGAAATATCCGAAATTCGATCAGAATAAGCCCGGCATGTCGATCGCGCTCTGGGGGCAGTACGTGCTCGACAATTTCGCGACGGTGGAGGAGGCGGTTGCCGATCTGCGCACGGAGCCCTTCACGATCGTTTCGGACAGCGTACCCGGCGAGGAACGCCTCACGACGCTGCACCTGTCCATTTCGGATTCCACCGGCGACAGCGCCATCATCGAATATATCGATGGCAAGCAGGTCATCCACCACGACCGCACCTATCAGGTGATGACCAATTCGCCGACCTTCGACCAGCAGCTGGCGCTCAACAGCTATTGGAAGCAGATCGGCGGCACGGTCATGCTGCCGGGTACCAACCGCGCCTCCGACCGTTTTGCCCGCGCCTCCTTCTATGTGAATGCCATCCCAAAGGCCGAGGATCCGAACCGCGCGCTGGCCAGCGTCTTCAGCGTGATCCGCAATGTGTCCGTGCCCTTCGGCATCACGACACCGGACGAGCCGAACATTTCCTCGACGCGCTGGCGCACTGTCGCCGATCACAAGCGCGGCCTCTATTTCTTCGAATCCGCGCTGACGCCCAACACGTTCTGGGTCGATCTGAAGAAGATCGATTTCGCGCCGGAGAGCGGCAAGGTGCTGAAGCTCGATCTCGGCAAGGATCAGGACCACACCTATTCCGGCGACGCCACGGCGGATTTCGTCCGCGCCGAGCCCTTCCGTTTCCTCGGCCTGCAGCCCTGACCCTCTCGCCGGATTGCCGGAGAGGCGCCGATTTCGCTGCTTCGGCGTTGTCTTCGCGCTTGCGGCATCCTAAATGTGTCGGGCATTCCTGAGGGGACTTTCATGGCAAAGATCAAGAACGTCGCGGTCCAGATGGACCACGTGTCGACCATCAACATCGCGGGCGATTCCACCTTCGCCATGAGCCTCGAGGCGCAAAGCCGCGGCTACAAGCTGTTCCACTATACGCCCGATCGCCTGAGCCTGCGCGACGGCAGGGTTTACGCGACCGTCGAGCCGATGGAACTGCGTGACGTCAAGGGCGATCACTATACGCTTGGTGCGCCCGAGCGGGTCGATCTCTCCACGATGGATGTGGTGCTGCTTCGCCAGGATCCGCCCTTCGACATGTCCTATATCACCTCCACACATCTCCTGGAGCGCATCCATCCGAAGACCCTCGTGGTCAACGATCCGGCCTGGGTGCGCAATTCGCCGGAAAAGATCTTCGTCACCGAATTCACCGACCTGATGCCGAAGACGCTGATCACCCGCGATCCCGCCGAAATCCGCCGCTTCCGCGACGAGATGGGCGACATGATCCTGAAGCCGCTCTACGGCAATGGCGGCGCCGGCGTCTTCCATTCCACCAAGGACGACCGCAACCTCTCCTCGCTTCTGGAAATGTTCGGCCAGATGTTCCGCGAGCCCTTCATCGCGCAGCAGTACCTGCCGGATGTGCGCAAGGGCGACAAGCGCATCCTGCTGGTCGATGGTGACCCGGTCGGCGCCATCAACCGGGTGCCGGCGGAACACGATGCGCGCTCGAACATGCATGCCGGCGGCCGGCCCGAGCCGACGGAACTGACGGCGCGCGAAAAGGAAATCTGCGCCCGCATCGGCCCGGCCCTGCGCGAACGCGGTTTCCTGCTCGTCGGCATCGATGTCATCGGCGACTATATGACGGAAATCAACGTGACCTCGCCGACCGGCCTGCGCGAAGTCAGGAAATTCGGCGGTGCCGACATCGCCGCACTTCTGTGGGACGCGATCGAGCGCAAGCGCTGAGCAAACACGCGCACGTGGAAGCCACCCTGCAATGTCCTTGAATTTTGGACATTGCAGGGTGGCTTTTGTGTCTGAGGACGTTTTTGCCGGGCGTTTCGTTCGCAGCCGTCCCGGCTTCGTTCCCGAAATACAACTCAATGCAACCAAGGCGCGGAAATTTCCCGGCAAGTTCCGTCATTGTTCTTGTTTTATTCCAGATTTCATGTCAGGTTTTCAGCTGCAACCCAGAGGCGGGTTGGCGAGCTGTTTTCTGTTTGAAGGTGTTGCAGCGTCATCGCGCTCCACGGCGCTCCGCTGCGGGACAGGCGGGGCAACCATGGTGGCACGGGTCGGTACGATTGCGTTTCAGGGCATCGAGGGCGTCCCCGTCGACGTGCAGGTCATGGTGGCGCCCGGCAAGGTGGGCATGCAGATCGTCGGCCTGCCGGACAAGGCCGTCGCCGAAAGTCGCGAGCGGGTGCAGGCCGCGCTCCATGCCTCCGGCCTCTCGCTGCCACCCAAGCGCGTGACGGTCAATCTCGCGCCGGCCGATCTGCCCAAGGAGGGCAGTCATTACGATCTGGCCATCGCGCTCGGCCTCATGGTGGCGCTCGGCGCCGTGCCGGGCGATGCGCTGGAGGACTTTCTCGTCATCGGCGAGCTCAATCTCGACGGCACGATTTCGCCCGTCGCCGGTGCCCTTCCCGCCGCCATGGGCGCCAATGCGCTCGGCAAGGGCCTCATCTGTCCGGCGGAGAACGGCGCGGAGGCGGCCTGGGCGGGCGGCGGGCTCGATATCCTCGCCCCGCGCAGCCTCATCGCGCTCGCCAACCACTTCAAGGGAACCCAGGCTCTCGGCCGCCCGACGCCGGCGATCCGCGCCGCTCCCGGCGATCTGCCCGATCTTGCGGATATCCGCGGTCAGGAAAGCGCCAAGCGCGCATTGGAGGTGGCGGCGGCCGGCAGCCACAATCTCCTGATGGTCGGGCCGCCCGGCTCGGGAAAATCCATGCTCGCCGCACGGCTCGCCGCCATCCTGCCGCCACTCGCCCCGGCCGAACTGCTGGAAGTGTCGATGATCCATTCCATCGCCGGGCAGCTTTCAGGCGGGCGCCTGTCGGACCGTCGCCCCTTCCGCGCGCCGCACCATTCCGCCACCATGGCGGCGCTGGTGGGCGGTGGCCCGCGGGCACGGCCGGGTGAGGTCTCGCTCGCGCACAATGGCGTGCTCTTCCTCGACGAGCTGCCGGAGTTCACGCCGCAGGCGCTCGATGCCCTGCGTCAGCCGCTCGAAACCGGGGAATGCATCATTGCCCGCGCCAATCACCGTGTCAGCTATCCCGCCGCCGTCCAGCTGGTCGCGGCGATGAATCCCTGCCGCTGCGGCATGGCGGGGGAGCCTGGCCGCAGCTGCGCCCGCGGCCCGCGCTGCATGAGCGACTATCAGGCCCGCGTCTCCGGTCCGCTGATGGATCGCATCGATATCCGCATCGACGTGCCCGCCGTTTCGGCATCCGACCTGATCCGGCCCATGGCCGGAGAATCGAGCGCTGTGGTGGCAAAGCGCGTTGCCCACGCCCGCGCCCTGCAGACCGATCGCTTCGCCCGTCTCGGCATGGCGTCGGTGACGAGCAATGCGCGCGCCTCGACTGCATTGGTGGAGAAAGTGGCCGAACCAGACCCCGCCGGCCTCCAGCTCTTGCGCGATGCCGCGGAGAAGATGCGTTTTTCGGCCCGCGGCTACCACCGCGTCCTCAAGGTCGCCCGTACTCTCGCCGATCTGGACCAGGTCGCAATCGTCGGCCGCATCCATCTGGCGGAGGCGATTTCCTATCGCATTGCAGGTGAGCGGCTTGTAACGGTCTGATTTCTTCACGTCGTCGCTTTAGGACGCAGGCTCGGGCCATTGACAGGCGACGTGCTCTTATTGGGAGATCTGAGCATCCGAGGTGAAGAGAAACGCGCGTGCCACCCGGCCAGGAGTTGCGGGCGGGTGGAGGCAATCATGATCTGTAAAACCATAGATACGGAATAGCAGAGATTGGTAGAACGCCCAGCGTTTATGCTTGGCTTGATGGTCTTGGGAAACCCGCTATCTTGCGGCCATTTGCGGAAAGCCGAAGTGCGGTAACAGTAGCCGTCATCGAAATGTACATTCCAGATTATGTCCTGAAAGACGCTTACGCGCATTCGTCTTGCCATTGGGGCGAACTCTATCACAGCGCGGTCTGTGGCTGCTTTTACTGCTGCGAAACTTTCAGCTTCAATGAGATAGAAGAATGGGTCGATAACGGCGTTACAGCCCTGTGCCCAGAGTGCGGCATCGATTCCGTTATAGGAGATGCGTCAGGCTATCCCATTGAAGAAAGACATTTCCTCAATGCCATGCACGACTATTGGTTTTCCTAAGCAGATCGAGCGCCTGCCATGGCGTTCTCAAATGCCAGCGGCAGGATTCAGGCTTACCATGCAACTGATATTCGAACAGGCCGGACCAGATGCGTGTGTAGGCGAGCGGCGGCGTAGAAGGCAGCTGCACGGTTGATGTCGCGAGCGCCGAGGGAGAAATGATGAAGCATGACGGAGAGGATAATAGCCTGTTTGGCGGTGATCGCCGCATGGCCAAGCCATGCGGCGATCTTGTCATGTAGCCTTTAAGCCGAAGCGCGTTCGGATGATGCGGTAAAGCAAAACGCTTGGCCAAATCCGGCGAGCCAGAGCTTGCCGAGAAGGCCTTAGCTTGCGAGCCCCTCGAAGAGCGCGGTCGAGAGATAGCGCTCGGCAAAGGACGGGATGATGACGACGATGGTTTTTCCGGCGTTTTCCGGGCGGCTGCCCACCTTCGCGGCGGCGGCGAGTGCAGCCCCCGAGGAAATGCCGACCGGCACACCTTCGAGCCTTGCGACAAGACGGGCATTGGCGAAGGCTTCGTCATTGCCGACGGTCACGACCTCGTCATAGACGTCCCGGTCGAGAATGGCGGGCGCGAACCCCGCGCCGATGCCCTGGATCTTGTGCGGGCCGGGATTGCCGCCCGAGAGCACGGGGCTGTCGGCGGGCTCGACGGCCACCACCTTGAAACCGGGTTTTCTGGCCTTCAGCACCTGGCCCGCGCCGGTGATCGTGCCGCCCGTGCCGATGCCCGACACGAGAATATCGACGGCACCGTCGGTGTCGTTCCAGATCTCCTCGGCCGTCGTCTTGCGGTGGATCTCCGGGTTTGCCGGGTTTTCGAACTGCTGGGGGATGACGGCGCCGGGAATGGTGCCGGCCAGCTCCTCGGCCATGGCAATGGCGCCCTTCATGCCCTTCGGCCCCTCGGTCAGCACCAGCTCGGCGCCGAGCAGGGCGAGCATCTTGCGCCGTTCGACCGACATGGTCTCCGGCATGGTCAGGATGAGGCGATAGCCCTTGGCGGCGGCTGCGAAGGCGAGCGCGATGCCGGTGTTGCCGGAGGTCGGCTCGACCAGCGTCGATTTGCCGGGTGTGATCTTGCCCTGGGCTTCCAGCGCTTCGATCATCGCCACCCCGATGCGGTCCTTCACCGAAGCGATCGGATTGAAGAATTCGAGTTTGGCGAGAAGATTGGCGACGACGCCCTTTTCCTTGGCAAACTTGTCGAGCCGCACGATCGGCGTGTCGCCGATGGTCTCGGTGATGGAAGCGTAAATCCGGCCCCGGCCGGGTTTGCGTGTGTCGCTCATCGGGTACTCCCTCGTTTCTCGTCAAGGGAAGATAGGAAGGAATAGGGCGCGAGACGAGTCCGGATTTCGCGACAAAACCGCTTCAGGCGGAATATTCGGTTTGTTCAACGGGAAAAGACGGCGAAACCGTCATGCCGCGCGGGTGGCGATATAGGCTGCGGTGCCCGCAAGAATGCCCGCGGCGACGCGGTTCAGCCGTTGCAGAGCCCTCGGCTGCTTGAGCAGAACGCGGGCGCGCGAGGCGAGCGCGATATAGGGCACGACCACGATGAGCAGAACGACGAAGGTGGCGGCCAGCAGCACGCCGTAATCCTTGAGGCCGATCGCGCCGAGATCGACCAGTGTCGGCACGAGCGCGACATAGAACAGCATGGTTTTCGGATTGCCGAGCGTCACGAACAGGCCGGACAGAAAGGACATGGTGATGCTGGTGGAGCGCTGCTCCTCGATATTCTGCGGCAGTAATCCGCCCGTCCAGAGCTTCCAGGCGATATAGCCGAGATAGAGCGCACCGGCGATCTTGATTATCATGAAGGCGGTCGTGAAGGTCTGGGCGATGAAGGCGAGGCCCAGAATGACCGCGGTCAGATAGACCATGTCGCCGAGAATGAGGCCAAGCCCCATGAAGAAGGTGGGGCGGAAGCCGGAGCCGAGCGCACGGGCGACGATCGCCGTGATGCCGGGACCCGGAATAATGGCGGCAATGAACAGCGCGCCGCTATAGGCGATGAGGACGGCGAGGGTCATGGGGGGCTCCTTGAAGCTTGCCTTTTACGCCCGGCGGCGGCTTCCGGCAATGGCCGCCTTGCACGCGTCAAAAGGAAAAAGGACACGTCCACTGCGGGCAAAGATCCCTCTTGTCACCGGGACAAGTGCCATCCTTGCGACGACAGCGAGTGAAGGATACTCCCTTGTTGTCCATCCAGGGGAGATGATCCGTGCCCGAACCGACCAGCCTTGCCGCCTTCGCCCTCATCGCGCTCGGCATGGTGCTGACGCCGGGGCCGAACATGCTCTATCTCGTCTCCCGCTCGATCTGCCAGGGTCCTGCGGCGGGGCTCGTCTCGCTCGGCGGTGTGGCGCTCGGTTTCGTCTTCTACCTGCTGTCCGCCGCGCTCGGCATCACCGCGCTGCTGATGGCGGTGCCCTATGCCTATGATGCGCTGCGTCTTGCCGGCGCGCTCTATCTCGCCTGGCTTGCCTGGCAGGCGCTGCGTCCCGGCGGGCGCTCGGCCTTCGAAGTGAAAGCCTTGCCGCGTGACAGCAATCGCAAGCTCTTCTTCATGGGGCTTTTGACCAATCTGCTGAACCCCAAGATCGCGGTGCTCTATCTGTCGCTGCTGCCGCAGTTCATCGATCCGGCAAAGGGCGACGTCTTTCTCCAGGCCCTCGTGCTTGGCGGCACGCAGGTCGGCATCAGCGTCAGTGTCAATGCGCTGATCGCCGTTTCCGCCGGCTCGATCGCCGCCCTTCTCGCCGAACGTCCACGCTGGGTGCTGGTGCAGCGCTGGCTGATGGGCACGGTGCTGGCGGGACTGGCGCTGCGCATGGCGACGGAAGCCCGCCGCTGATCAGAATTCCGCCATCGGCGACAATGCGAAGGGCTTTTGCGGTAGCAGGCCTTCTGAACCCCGCAGCATGAGCACCATATCGCCCGCGTCAGCGACGGCTTCAGCACCCCAATCCAGATGGTCGGGCGCAAAATGCACCCGGATTTTGGGCGGGTCGATCTGCAGGCTTGCCAGGATATCGGCGAGAGCAGGTATCCGTGCGCCGGCCACGTCGTACAGCTCGAAGGTTCCGTCCTCGCCCCATTGCCAGGCAATGACGGCGGCGGCTTCTTCCAGGAGGTCGAGCCGGATATCCGCCATCAGCGCGGCGTTGAACAGGAACATCTCGACCTGCCGCAGCGGCGCGAAACGGTCGGAAACCGGTCGGCGGGCGTTCAATAGCCGGCGAAGGAACGTCACATCCGAATCGCTTGCCATATCGAGGCGCCGCGTCGTGCTCATCCGGCCGCCTGTTGGTGGCGAGCCTTCGAAACGATGCTGCGGCAGAACTCTGAAACCATACCGCTCGTAGAGCGCCGGCTTGTCGGTCAGCAGCACCACGGCTTCAAAACCCTCGCTGTCGCAATAGTCGAGGGCGGATTCCATGACGGAGCGGAACAGGCCTTGCCCGCGATATTCTGGTCGCACCGCGCCCGATTGCAGCCCTGCGGCGCGTGTGAAAAGGCCGTTGATGACCAGCGGTATCGAGAAGGCGCTGATATTGGCGATGCAGGTGCCGGATGCGTCGAACCACGCGAAGGGCACGCCGGTCGGGTCCGGCCCGCCAAGCCGGTCGAGGATCGTCACATCGATGCCGAACGTGTCGTCGAGCAGGGCGGCAAGCGCTTGCGAGGCGGCCGGATCGCCGAAATAGTTCGCACGGAAAACGAGCGCGGGGTGGCCCGTCATCGTCTCAGCGCACGCCGGTCGAGCCGAAGCCGCCGGCGCCGCGTGCGGTTTCGCTGGCTTCCGCCGCCTCTTGTACCGCGACCTGCGTGACGGGGGCGATCACCATCTGGGCGATGCGCATGCCGCGCTCGATGACGAAGGGTTCTTCGCCGAGATTGACGAGCAGCACCTTCACCTCGCCGCGATAATCGCTGTCGATGGTGCCGGGCGTGTTGAGGCAGGTAATGCCGTTCTTGAAAGCGAGGCCGGAGCGCGGGCGGATCTGCGCCTCGTAGCCGAAGGGCACTTCGAAGACGAAGCCGGTCGGCACCAGCGTGCGCTTGCCCGGCGCGAGCGTCAGCGGCGCATCGGCTTCGACGGCGGCGCGCAGGTCCATGCCGGCGGCGCCCGGCGTCTCATAGGCGGGAAGCTCGATCCCCGCGCCATGCGGCAGGCGGACGAGCAAGAGCTGGGCTGGAGCGTGTGCGTTCATGCGGCCATAAGCCGGCCGTGGCGGCAGCGCGTCAATTGCATCTTCCCGGCGGAGCCTGTAAAGACGCCGGCAACTCACAGGATATTGCAGAAAAATGGCTGAAACCCTCGCCGAGGCGGTCTCCCGCCGCCGCACCTTCGCGATCATCGCGCACCCGGACGCCGGTAAAACCACGCTCACCGAAAAGCTGCTGCTGTTCGGCGGCGCCATCCAGCTCGCCGGCGAAGTCAAGGCGAAGAAGGACCGCATCCAGACCCGGTCGGACTGGATGAAGATCGAGCGCGAGCGCGGCATCTCCGTCGTGACCTCGGTCATGACCTTCGAATATGACGGCAACGTCTTCAACATCCTCGATACGCCCGGCCACGAAGACTTCGCCGACGATACCTACCGCACGCTGACGGCGGTCGATGCGGCCATCATGGTCATCGACGCCGCCAAGGGTATCGAGCCGCGGACGCTGAAACTCTTCGAAGTCTGCCGCCTGCGCGATATTCCGATCATCACCTTCGTCAACAAGATGGACCGCGAAAGCCGCGATCCGTTCGAAATCCTCGACGAGGTGGAAGAGAAGCTGGCGCTCGATACCGCGCCGGTCACCTGGCCGGTCGGCCGTTCGAAGTCCTTCTGCGGCTCCTATCATCTCGCTGACCGTACCTATCGTGGTTCGGATACGCAGGTGCAGCCGACGAAGATGGACGACATCGCCGAAGTCGCCAAAAACCTGCCGGAAAACGAGCGCGATGCCTTCACCGAGGAACTGGAACTGGCCCGCGAGGCGTGCCGTCCGTTCGACCGCGAAGCCTTCCTCGAGGGACATCTGACGCCGGTATTCTTCGGTTCGGCATTGCGCAATTTCGGTGTGCGTGACCTCATCAACGCGCTTGGCGCCTTCGCACCGCCGCCGCGCGACCAGATTGCCGATGTGCGCAAGGTCCATGCCGCCGAAGACAAGATGACGGCCTTCGTCTTCAAGATTCAGGCCAATATGGACCCGAACCATCGCGACCGCATCGCGTTTGCCCGCGTCTGCTCCGGCATGCTGGAGCGCGGCATGAAGGTGCGCCTTGCCCGCACCGGCAAGACCATCGGCCTCTCGGCGCCGCAGTTCTTCTTCGCCTCGCAGCGCCAGCTGGCTGATACGGCCTATGCCGGCGACGTGGTGGGTATCCCCAACCACGGCACGCTCCGCATCGGCGATACGCTGACGGAAGGCGAGGCGCTGGTCTTCGAGGGCGTGCCGAACTTCGCGCCGGAAATTCTCCGCCGCGTGCGCCTGGAAGACGCGATGAAGGCCAAGAAGCTGAAGGAAGCCCTGCAGCAGATGGCAGAAGAGGGTGTCGTGCAGCTCTTCTCGCCCGAGGACGGGTCGCCCGCTATCGTCGGCGTCGTCGGCGCACTGCAGCTCGACGTTCTGAAGGAACGGCTTCAGGGGGAATACGGCCTGCCCGTCTCCTTCGAAATGTCGCGCTTCTCGGTCTGCCGCTGGGTTTCCTCGGACAGCGCCGCGGAACTCGACAAGTTCGTTACCCAGCGCCGCGGCGATATTGCCCGCGACCTCGATGGCGACCCGGTGTTCCTGGCGCAGGACAGTTTCTCGCTGCGCTACGAGGCGGAGCGCTATCCGGCGATCAAGATGGTCGCCATCAAGGAATACCACGTCACTAAGGCGTAACGCACGCCTGCCATTTTGCCGCCTGTCACTTTCAAGATGACAGGCGGCTTTTCTTTTGCGAAACGTAGCGCCTGGACAGGGGCGTCCGCCGCAAGGCGGGCTGAGAAGCACCCTTTGAACCTGAACCGGATCATGCCGGCGGAGGGAGTCGAACGGGCGCCGTATCGTTGCGCGTCCCAAGGCCGCCTCCGTCGCAAGGAGGCTCCATGGCCGAGACGACCATCGCAAACATCCTCTCCATCGCGGGCTCGGACCCCTCGGGCGGCGCCGGCATCCAGGCCGATCTCAAGACCTTCGCGGCGCGCGGCACCTATGGCATGGCGGTGCTGACGGCGCTGACGGCGCAGAACACGCAAGGCGTGTCCGGCGTGCATCTCGTGCCGGCGGACTTCGTCGCGACGCAGATCAGGGATGTGTTTGCCGATGTGCGGGTTCATGCGGTGAAGATCGGCATGATCGCTTCCGCGGACATCGTCGAGGCGGTGGCCAATGCGCTTGCCACCCATCGGAGCACCCCGCTGGTGCTCGACCCCGTCATGGTCGCCAAGGGCGGCGCCTCGCTTCTGGCGCGCGAGGCGGTCGATGCCCTGACGCGCCGCCTGCTACCGCTTGCCACGGTGCTCACGCCGAACCTTCCGGAAGCGGCCGCCCTGCTGGGCGAGGCAGAGGCAACGGACCGCGACGCGATGGCGGACCAGGCAAGCCGCCTGCTGGCGCTCGGCCCCAGGGCTGTCCTTCTGAAGGGCGGGCATCTGCCTGGCAACCAGAGTCCGGATGTGCTGGCGACGCGCGATCGCCTGCGCTGGTTCGAGGGCGTGCGCGTCCTGACGCGCAACACCCACGGCACCGGCTGCTCGCTGTCGAGCGCCATTGCGGCGGAACTCGGCAAGGGCAGGACGCTGCCGGATGCCGTTGCAGCTGCGAAGAGCTACATCGCCGGCGCCGTGCGCGGGTCGGATGCGCTGGCCGTCGGCTCCGGCCACGGCCCACTGCACCATTTCCATGCGATCTGGAGCTAGCGGTCGGCAAGCGCCAATCGCAGCCCCATCAAACCGAGCGCGGCGGCGAAGCTGCGCTGGGTCCAGACCATGATCCTCGGCCGGCTCAGCACCTGCTGGCGCAGGCCTGCGGCAAGTGCTGCATAGAGCGCGAAGACGAGGAAGGTCATGACCATGAAGACCGCCCCAAGGACGAGCATGCGCGCGGTGACGTCAGGAGCCTGCGCCGGCACGAATTGTGGCAGGAAGGCCAGGAAGAACAGCGACAGTTTCGGGTTGAAGATATTGGTGAGGATGCCTTTCCGCACGATGCGCGGCGCCCGTTCCGCCGGTTGATCCGGCCCGAGATCGAGCGCACTCGAATCCTTCAGGAGGCTCCAGGCGATGAAGAGCAGATAGGCGACGCCGACATAGCGCAGCACTTCGAAGGCGAGCGCACTGGCATGCAGCACCGCGGCAAGGCCGACGACGCTGGCGAGGATATGCGGGATGATGCCGAGCGTGCAGCCGAAGGCAGCAAGCAGCCCAGCGCGAAAGCCGCCGCTGATGCCGAGCGCCAGCGTATAGATGACGCCCGTACCGGGCAGCAGGATGACGACGAGCGAGGTGATGAGGAATTCGGTGGTCATGTGGTGTTCCCATACTCTGAGGAGCGGGCAGGAAACACCGGAGCGGCCAGCGTGGTCTTGAACGAAATTGCAGCCAAGCAATTCCAGCAAAAGTGCGGAGCGGTTTTGCGTCCGGAATTGCGAAAAGTCGCTAGGCGAGGGCGGCGTGATACGCGCCGGGCGTATAGCCGTAGCGGCGGGCGAAATTGCGCGTCATATGGCTCTGGTCGGCAAAGCCTGCTTGCGCCGCGGCTTCGGCGAGCGGCGTTCCCGTGGCGATCAGCCGGCGGGCCAGCTCGGTGCGGCGCTGGATGAGATAGGCATGCGGCGTCAACCCCGTCACGCGGGCGAAGTCGCGCAACAGACGGAAACGGCCAAGCCCGCTTTCCGCTGCAAGGTCTTCGAGTGTGATGGCAGCGGCCGGCGTGCTGTCGAGTTTTTCGCGGGCACGATGAATGGCCGACGCGGCGATGCCGGAGCGTCTTGCCGGTTGTTCGCGCAGCACGGCCGCCAGTAGCAGTAGCAGCCGTTCCTCGTGGCCAAGCGGTGCGGCCTGCGCGTCCAGCAAGGCTGAAAGGGCCGCGGATGCAAGAGCGCCGACGCGCCCATCCGCCAGAACCGGCGCATAAAACTCCTCGCGCGGGCTGCCTTCGAATATGTCTTGCGCCGCCGTCGTGACGATCTCCGGCCGCAGATACAGCATGCGCCAGGCGCGCGGGGCATCACCGAAGGGCACGCCGTCATGCACTTCGCCGGGATTGACGGTGATGGTATTGCCGGCCTCAGCCTCGACCCGGCCGCGCCCACTTGCCGAGGTCTGCGCGCCGCGTTCGATCATGCCGATGCCATAGGTGTCGTGGCTGTGGCGTGCGAAGGTGTGGCTGCTGTCGGCGATGACGGCCTCGATGCCGTCGATGGCGGTGCGCAGGATCTGGAAGCGCCCGGCGGCCATGCTTTACTCCCGCGGCGTGCCGGGAAGGGCGGCGGTCTCGCCGAACCAGTCGGTGGCGGACGCGCACCAGATCTGCCGAACCGGCTTCAGCTCCGCGCGCTGGTTGATGCTGCCCCAGCGGATGCCCCAGGTCGATGCGGCCTCTCCCGTTCCCGTCGAGAAAAGCGGCGTGCCGCATTCGGGGCAGAAGGACAGCAGGCGTGGGCGACCGCTTCCGGCGATCTTGGTGTAGATTTTCGGCGGATTGCCGGTCAGGCGCACGGCCTCGCGCGCTGCACGCACGGTGACGCGGTAGGGCGAGCCCGTCAGCCGCTGGCAATCCGTGCAATGACAGATCGTGACCGCATCGGGGTCGATCTCGGCCTCGTAGCTCACGAAGCCGCAATGGCATTGCCCGTCGATGCGCATGAACAATCCTCCCGCCGTGCGATACGGCGGGAGGATAGAGTTTCACAGACAGGCGTCAATGCGCCGGCTTGATGAAGGTGCCGTTGCGCAGCTCGCGCATCGCCTGTTCCAGCTCGGCCTGCGTGTTCATCACGATCGGGCCGTGCCAGGCGACAGGCTCCTGGATCGGCTTGCCCGAGACGAGCAGGAAGCGGATGCCCTTTTCACCCGCCTGCACCGTCACTTCGTTGCCGGTGTCGAACACGACCAGCGTGCGGTTGCCGGAAAGGTCGCGGATGTTCAGCTCCTCGCCCTGGAACTCCTTCTCCACCTTCACGCCGAACGGCTTGGAGGCATCGCGGAACGTGCCGGAACCGGCGAAGATATAGGCGAAGGCCGAGCGGTAGGTATCGACCGGCAGGCGCTTGGTCTGGCCCGGCGGTACGGAGATGTCGAGATAGACGGGTTCGGCGGCGATGCCGTCGACCGGGCCGGTCTTGCCCCAGAAACTGCCGGCGATGATGCGGGCCACCGTGCCGTCGTCATCGACGACGACGGGGATGTCGCCGGACTTGATGTCCTGGTAGCGCGGCGCGGTCATTTTCAGCGACGAGGGCAGGTTGGCCCAGAGCTGGAAGCCGTGCATCTTGCCGGCGAAATCGCCGCGCGGCATTTCCTGATGCAGGATGCCGCTGCCGGCGGTCATCCACTGCACGTCGCCGGCGCCCATCACGCCGTGATTGCCGAGGCTGTCGCCGTGTTCGACGGAGCCGGCAAGCACATAGGTGATGGTCTCGATGCCGCGATGCGGATGCCAGGGAAAGCCGCGAATGTAGTCCTCAGGATCGTCGTTGCGGAAATCGTCCATCATCAGGAAGGGGTCGGTCATTGACGGATCGCCGAAACCGAAGACGCGGTGCAGCTTCACGCCGGCGCCTTCCATGGCGGGGCGGGCGATGCTTTCGTGTTTGACGGGGCGTATGGACATGGGGAAGTCCTTTCGTTTGGAGTGTTGGAGCCCTTATACGCTCCGCCCATCGTTCACGAAATCTGGCCGCCGCAGAACGGACTGTTCACAAAATCCTGTTCCGCCGGAAACTGCCCGTTGCATCCCCTGTCATCAGAATGACACGCATGGTGTCGTCCCGTTTACATTCGTTAACGCATTTTTACCCATTTGCGTTGAAAATCCGGGCAATGCCATGGTTAATGCGTCGGGGTCTAGCACCGGTTCGCGCCGGTCCAAACAAGCGGGAAGTGTCATGTGCCGTTGGGCAGCCTATCGCGGAGAGCCGCTTTTCCTTGAGGAACTGGTATCCTCGCCCGCGCACTCGCTGATCGAGCAATCCCACTGCGCCACCCGCGCCAAGACGGCCACCAATGGTGACGGTTTCGGCATCGCCTGGTATAGCGAGCGCCCGGAACCTGGGCGCTACCGCGATATTCTGCCCGCCTGGTCGGATTGCAATCTCAGGAGCATTGCAAGCCAGGTCCGCTCACCGTTGTTCCTCGCCCATGTGCGCGCGGCGACCGGCGGCGGCACGCGGCGCGACAATTGCCATCCCTTCGTGCACGGCATCTGGTCGTTCATGCACAATGGCCAGATTGCCGATTTCGAGCATCTGCGCCGGCCGCTTGAGACCATGCTCGACAACGACCTCTACCACGCCCGCACCGGCTCGACGGATTCCGAACTGCTGTTCCTGCTGGCGCTGCAATTCGGTCTGGCGCGCGATCCGCTCGGCGCAATGGCCGAGACCATCGCCTTCGTCGAGCGCCTCGCCGCCCATCTGGAACGCCAGGTGCTGGTGCGCTTCACCGCCGCCTTCACGGATGGCCAGCAGCTCTATGCCGTGCGCTACGCGACGGATTACAAGGCCCCGACGCTCTATGCCGCGCCGATGGGCGAGACGGGTGGTTACTGCCTGGTCTCCGAGCCCTTGAACGACGATACGGAAGCCTGGGTGGAAATCCCCGATGGCAGCGCCGTGGTGCTCGGCGAAAACGGCGTGGACGTGCGCATCTTCTCGCCCGCCGGCCGCCCGGCCAGCGCCATGGACGCGAAGCTCAGCCTCGTCAAGTAAGCCGCGTGGCGATCCAGCCGGCGAGGCGATCCGCTACATCCTCCTTGGAGAGGTCTGGCCAGGCCTCGATACCCTCGGCCGTGATCAGCTTCACGCTGTTGCGCGTGCCGCCCATGATGCCGGTTTCCGGCGAGACGTCATTGGCGACGATCAGATCCGCGCCCTTCTTCTGAAGCTTGACGCGGCCGTTGCTTTCCACGTCCTGCGTCTCAGCGGCAAAGCCGACGACGACCGTCGGGCGCTTGTCGCTGTGGCCGACGGTCTTCAGGATATCGGGGTTTTCCGTCAGCATCAGCGGCGGCGGGCCTTCGCCCGGCTGTTTCTTGATCTTTTCCGTGTTGAGTGTCGCCACGCGCCAGTCGGCGACGGCGGCGACCATCACGGCGATATCGGCGGGCAGCCGGGCCAGCACGGCGTCCAGCATCTCGGCCGCCTGCTCGACATGGATGACTTTCACGCCCTTGGGGTCGGGGATCGTGACAGGGCCGGACACGAGCGTCACATCAGCACCGAGTCGCGCGAGGGCGGCGGCAATGGCATGGCCTTGCCGGCCGGAGGAGCGGTTGGCGATGTAGCGCACGGGGTCGATCGGCTCATGGGTCGGGCCTGACGTCACCACGGCCGTGCGGCCGGCCAGCGGCTTTGCACCGCCGTCGAGCAGGGCCTCGACGGCCGCGACGATCTCCAGCGGTTCGGCCATGCGCCCGAAACCGGCCTCGCCGCTTTCCGCCATCTCGCCGGCATTGGGGCCGATGAAGGTGATGTCGTCATTACGCAGCGTTTCGACATTGCGGCGGGTTGCGGCATGCGCCCACATTTTCGGGTTCATGGCCGGCGCCACCAGCACCGGGCGGTCGGTGGCGAGCAGCACGGTGGAGGCCAGATCGTCGGCAAGGCCATTCGCCATCTTGGCCATCAGATCGGCCGTAGCAGGCGCGACGACGATCAGATCGCAGTCGCGCGCTAGCCGGATATGCCCGACATCCTGCTCGTCTTCGCGGGAAAAGAGGTCCGTATAGACATGGCCCGATGACAGCGCGCCGACGGCCAGCGGTGTGACGAATTGCTGCGCACCCGCCGTCATGACCGGCCGCACCTCCGCGCCGCGTTCGCGCAGGCGGCGGATGAGGTCGAGGCTCTTATAGGCGGCGATGCCCCCTGATATGACGAGAAGAATGCGTTTTTCTGCAAGCGGCATGGCTAGTCCCGGGCTCGAGAGGCGCAAGACCGACCCCGGATAGGACGGTCATCCCGTCCTATCCCGTTGCAGCGGCATTTCCAAGCCTCGGCCGGTGCGGTTGCCTCAGTGGCAGACCTTCACCTTCTTGATGACGAGGTTGCCGTAATAGTCGTATTTCTTGATCTTCTTCCAAAAGCACTTGGGCTTGTGCCCGTAATAATGGGTCACGAATTCCACGGCACCCGGCGAGCGGATACCGGTCGCATCCGGCATCATGCCGGCAAGCGCCGACGCGGACAGGGTACAGAAGGACAAGGCTGCGATGGCGGAAACAAGCATGATCCTGCGCATGGGACGGCTCCCCTTTGGCCCTTGGAGAATACGGTCTTGCATTGCAATGCACCGGTTGATCCGGCTTTGCTAAAGTAACATCTTCGCGCATTGCCGCAAGCGGGCCTCACTGGCAGGGACAAGGGTATTCTTGTATTCAGGCGCCTTCATCGGGAATGTTCAGCACATGGCCGCAGGCCTTGCAGTGCACGGCATCCGCGTCATGCCGCGAAAGGCCGCATTCAGGGCAGGGAAACGTCACTTTGTACGGTCGCACGATTGCCTGTGCGAGACGCACGAAAAGCGAGATGCCAACGATCATGGTGACGATGGAGGTGAGTTTTCCCAGCGTGCCGGGCAGGGTGATGTCGCCGAAGCCCGTCGTCGTGACCGTCGCGACGGAGAAGTAGAGCGCATCGACGAACCCCTCGAAACCTTCGGCGCCATAGAAGAAGTTGCTGTAGACGAAGCCGGTGACGAGGAAGAGGAAGACCAGAAAATTCACGCATGCCTGGATGATGTCTTCCAGATAGCCATAGCCGATGCGTCGCAGCGTCAGGGTCACGAGCTTGCTCTGGCTGATCGCCCAGATCCGCAGGACGCGAAGGAAGGCGAAATTGTGCAGCTGATTGGGAAAGAGCAGCGTACCGAGGATGACGATGTCCACCCAGGTCATCGGCCTGAGCGCCCAGTAGCGCAGGTTCGGCGCAATCAGCGCCCGCGCGGCAAGCTCGAAGGCGATGACCGCCGCAATCGCATAATCGACGATGACATAGGCAGGGCCGGTGCGCAGATACGGTCCGGCGATGAAGAAGACGAGCACGGCGACGTCGATGAACAGCATCGCCAGCTGAAACCGCAGCGCCTCCCGGTCCCGCCCGAAATAGAGCCCGCGCAACTGCCGGCGCGTTCGTTCGAGAAACGGTTGCGGATCGGTCACGCTTGCCTGTTTGTCGGTCATGCCGGAAGACTAGCGCCCGAACGATGGCGGTCAAGTCAGCCTTAGAACCGTGCGGTAATACTCGCGAGGACGGTGCGTCCGGGAGCGGGCAGGCCATCGGCCATATCGATGTCGTTGTTGAAAATGTTGAGCACGCGCAGTCCGGCTTCCAGATGGCCGCTTTCCGATTTCCAGCCGATTGCGGCATCCGTCGTCGAGTAGGGCTTCAACTCGATCCCGACCGGTGCGCCATTTTCGTAGAATTGCGCCCCGATACGGGAGCCGACGATGCTGTGGGCGATCGTCGCCGATATCCGTGACGGGTGGACATAGGTCAGGCCGAACTGGGCCACATAGTCGGGAATGAGCGGCACGCGCAGGGAGGGGTCCCAGAAGTCGGTCGTGTCCTTGCTCTCGTTCCAGGTAAAGGAGCCGAAAGCCCCGAGCCCGTCGCCCAGCAAGTAGTTCACGCTGAAATTCAGACGATCGATGGTCCCTGACCATGTCAGGAAGTCTGCCAGCATATCTTCCGGCGTGAGAGCGAGGCCGTGGAAACGCATATGCTGATATTCGACGGCGGTAAAAAGACGCTCGTTCCACTCGGCATCCCAGCGTACCGCGGTCGTTTCGGTCTGCGTGCCGCCGTAGGACGGAAGCTGCATCGGGGCGAGCCCGACCGTCGATACGGGCGATAGCGTGAAACTGCCCGGAAATTGCGTGTCCTGGCGGTAGTAGGCGCGCAGCCAGTGGTTCTCGTCTGGAGCCCATGATACCCCCACGCGCGTGTCGACCGGCCCCCATTCCGGCGCCTCCCCGTCGAAACGCAGGGAATAAAGGCCGGCCTGGAGCTTGAGATCGGTGGAGATGTCCAGAAGGCCGTCGGCATAAATCCGTGTTGCCGAATTGTCGCCGGAAAGGCTTCCCAGGTAGAAGGTTTCGCCGGTCGAAAGATCCGTGGCGGTTTTCGAGACCGTGAAGCTCGTTTCTGCGGCTTCCGCGCCGTAGCGAAGGGTCACGGGGCCGAGGCCAACGAGGTGACTGAGGCCGTAGACGAAGCTCCGCTGCTCGGATGCCTCGTTGGAACGGTAGACGGTTGGGTCGAGCTCGTCACCGAATTCGCGGTATTGCTGATCCAGATCGGTATCGCTGGCGACCGCAAAGGCCTGCACGATGTTGCGGTCCGAGATGATGTGGCTCCATGCGCCGCCAATCTCGCGCACATATGTTTCCGTTTCGGTGAACGGTGCCGGCGTCCACAGCTGGCCGGGATAGCCTGTCTCCTGTCGGAACGTGTTGCCGAAAATGTAGACATTGTCGGCAAGCGTTGGCCGAAGGCCGATCTCGAACAGACCTCCTTCGAGATTGCTCTCCGAATTCTCGCGTTCCGTGTGCGAGCGGGAGATATCCGCCTGGATATGGTAGCTGAACGGCACCGCCGCATAGGACATGCCTTCGACATTGATGTCGCTCGACCAGCCCAGTTCGCCGTTCTGGTCGAGCAGCGAGCTGCCGATGGTGGTCTCTATGAAATTCCGGTTCTCCAGCGCATTCCGCCCGGCCTCTGATGCGATGGAGAACGGGGAAAGCATGCGGGCTTGCAGTTGCGATGCGTCGAAATTCGATCCGGGCGCAAAGCCGTCGAGCGCTGAAAGCGGCCTGCCGACAAACGGTATGATCCGCCCTTCCGAACTCTCGTCAACGTAGCTCGACGCGACGAAGGGGTCGAAGGCCTTGTCGGCATAGAACCGTCCCCACTCGCGCAGGCCGACATTCTCAAGCGTCAGGCCGAGATAGGACAGCACCTGCTGATTGGCATCGTAGCCGGTATAGTACCCGCCCCTGGCCTGCCGGCGTCGCAGCGCTTCGCGCGCCTGCTGTATGGCATCGTTGGCGCGGTACTCGTCCATCGCTATGCCGGCCCGCATGAGGGAGATGGACGGATTGTCCCGATCAAACCGGTCGGCATTGTCAAGCGCCTGGGCGGCTCCCACGGAAGAGCCGCTCTGATAGTTGGCGATGGCAAGGCCGATCAATGCATCACCATAGGTCGGGTTGACTGCCGCAGCATCCTGCAGGACCTTCTCGCCCTCGGCCGTCTTGCCGAGCCGCAGGAGATAACGCCCCTTTGCGGCGAGCACCGCGTAGGACGTCGGATCGAGAGCTTCGGCTGCGTCGAGTTCCCTCTTCGCCGCGGCCATCTGGTCATTGTCCATCAGGAAACGTGCGTAGTTGGCGCGAACGGCCACGTTTTCCGGATTGAGGCTGGCGGCTCGCCTGTGGGCCGCGTCGGCCTCGATCGGGGCGTTGCGGTCGCTCTGGACGAGACCGATCTCGTCCCAGGCAGCGTCGTCGCCGGGGGCGATCTCGACGGCACGCTTCAGGTCGGCGAGCGCTCCATCGAGGTCGCTCGACATGACGGAGCGGTAGCGGGCATTCGTCGTCAGATAGGCGACGTCGTCGGGATCGATCGATCGGGCACGGTCCAGTGCGGCGCGTGCCTCCTCGCGCCGGTCGAGCTGGAGGGCAAGGCTCGCGCGCATGGCCGGCAGGCCGGCATCGTCCGGAAACCGTCGCTCGGCCTCCTGCAGAAGGGCGATTGCCTCGGTCTGTCCCCGCAGATGCGCGACGACCGAGGCCTGCACGGCGGCTTCGCCGGGCGTGGCGGGCGTGCGGGCGAGATAGGCCGGCACCGTCTTCTTGTCGGGATACGCGAGAGACGAGGCGATCCATTCGCCATAGTCGGCCATCACGCGTCGCTCGCCGGAGAGCTTGGGCCTTGCCTCTCGGAAGAGCCGGATCGCCTCGTCATACTGCAGCGCGTTGCCGGCGATCAGGGCCTCGACCAGAACGGCGCGGGCCTCCAGTGCGCCAGGAAGGGGGCGCGGCAGACGCGACAGCGCGTCTTGCGCCACCCTGCGGCCATCGGCGCCCAGCGCAAGTTCGGCGAGCTTCAGCCAGTCTTCCCGGCTGCGCGAGGCCTCCGGCCTCTCGAGGAGCCGCCGACGCTCGCCCCGTGCATCGACCGTGCTTTCATCCGAGACGGGCAGGGTGATGAAAATGTCGCGGATTTCGCCATAGAGCAGGATCTGCTCGCGTTCTTCGAGATTGACGAGCACATACTTGCGCGGAGCCTCGCCAAGGGTCGCCACGGCCCCTTCGCCCTGGTTGACGACAATGCTGCCATGGGCGTTGCGCAGTTCGACCGTACCTTCCAGCACGGTGAGCGTCGTGCGGTTGCCGGTGGTGTTGAGCGACCAGTCGGTGCCGCGAATGGCTGCCGCCGCCGCCGGCGTGTCGATGACGATGCCGCTGCCGCCGCGTTCGGCGCGGCCCCAGATCGTGCCGCCCTCGAGGTTCAACAGGCTGTCGGAGGTGCCGTCGATCTTGCGCACGCGCAGCACGGTCTCGCGCGCCATGCGCACCAGCGTTTTGTCGGCAAAACGGATGGCGAGGCTGCCCAAAGCATTGGTGCGCAGCGTGTCGCCAGCCAGAAGGTCCTGATTGACCTCGACGCCCTGCCAATCTCTGGTCTCGACGAACTGGACCTCTTCACCGCTTTTGCGCTCGATGACGGCGCCATCTGCTGTGGAGGCGCGCGGAAGCACGTCGGCAAAAGCCGGCACGACACCCCCAACGAACGCCATGGCGGCAACGCCCAGTCTCACAACACGCATGGAATGTTTTATCGTTCACCCTCGAAGGCGACGATATGGATGCAATTGTTCCGCGCTGTCAACGACTGGCGACAACCGGATCAGCCAACCTTCCAGGCGATGTAGACGAGTGTTGCAGCAATGACCCAGAGGGCGATTCGTCCAGAGCGGCCATGACGGGCTTCCGAACGGCCGATGGCTTCGGCGGTTTCCGCATCGAAACGCAGGCCTTTTTCGGCCATGGCGGTCAGGTCCTGCGAGAGTTTTTCCGCTTTGGCAGCGATTTCCGGGGCGGCTTCGGCAAGCCTGAGTGCAGCGTGGGCCCCGTCGCGCAGGTCCGTCAAGAGGCGCTTCGGCCCGAGATTGTCCCGGATCCAGTCGCCGACGACGCCTTCGGAGGCCTTCCACATGTTGAAGCGCGGGTTCAGCGTGCGTGACACGCCTTCCACCACCACCATGGTCTTCTGCAGCATGACGAGTTCGGTGCGGGTCTCCATGTCGAAGAGCTCCGTCACCTCGAAGAGCAGGGTGAGGAGCTTGGCCATGGAGATCGTCTCGGCCGGCTGGCCGTGGATCGGCTCGCCGATGGCGCGGATCGCCTGGGCGAAGCTGGCCGTATCGTGGTGCGAGGGCACGTAGCCGGCCTCGAAATGCACATCGGCGACGCGCTGGTAGTCACGCGTGATGAAGCCGTAGAGGATTTCGGCGAGGAAGCGGCGCTCCTTCTTGCCGAGCCGCCCGACAATGCCCATGTCGACCGCGACGATGACGCCTTGCGGATCGACGAAGAGATTGCCCTGATGCATGTCGGCATGGAAGAAGCCGTCGCGCAGCGTGTGGCGCAGGAACGACTGGATCAGCGTGTCGGCGAGCTTGTCGAGGTCGAGGCCGGCGGCGCGCAGGCCCTCGACATCCGACATCTTGATGCCGTCGATCCATTCCATGGTGACGACGTCGCGTCCGGTGCGCTCCCAGTCGACCTTGGGCACCCGGAAGCCGGGATCGTCATCGGTGTTTTCGCCGAGTTCCGAAAGGGCTGCCGCCTCCAGGCGCAAATCCATCTCGACCTTCGTCGTCTGCTCCAGTGTGCGCGTCACTTCGACGGGCTTGAGGCGGCGCGTGTTGGGCAGGATGGTTTCCTGGAGATGCGCTGCCGCATACATCGCTTCGAGATCATGCGCGAAACGCTGGCGCACACCGGGGCGGATAACCTTCACCGCGACCTTGCGCTCGCCATTGGCATCGCGCACCGTCGCGGGATGGACCTGGGCGATGGACGCAGCGGCAACGGGATCGCCGAACTCCACATAGAGATCGTCGAGCGTGCGGCCGAGCGAGCCCTCGACCGTGGCGACGGCCGCGTCCCGCGGGAAGGTGGCCATGCGGTCCTGCAAGGCGGAAAGCTCCACCGCGATCTCCGCACCCACCACGTCCGGGCGTGTCGCCAGGAACTGGCCCATCTTCACATAGGAGGGGCCGAGGCGCTCGATGGCGCGGGCAAGCCGGTCGCCGCGGTCTTCGCGCGAGGCCTTGCGGCGCTCCAGCAGGCCGGCAAAGGCGTGTGCGGTGCGGGCAAGCGGCGGCATGCCCTCGGTGGGCAGCGCCGAGACGACGCCCTCGCGCACGAGGACCCAGCCCACGCGGGCAAGGCGAAGATAGGCGCCGATCATACTCATGCGGAACGATGCTGTCTGGAGGAGAGGCGGGCCATGCTCAGAGCTTCCAGCCCGAATGCAGCGCGGCGATGCCGCCTGTGTAATTGGTGTAGCTCACGCGCAAAAAACCGGCGGTGCGGATCATCGCGGCGAAATCCTCCTGGTTGGGGAACTTGCGGATCGATTCCACGAGATACTGGTAGGGCTCGGCATCGCCGGTGATCATCTTGCCGAACTGCGGGATCGCGTTGAACGACCAGGCGTCATAGACCTTGTCGAGCAGCGGCATCTCCACCTCGGAGAATTCCAGCACCAGAAGGCGCCCGCCGCGCTTCAGCACGCGATAGGCCTCCGACAGGGCGACATCGATGCGCGGCACGTTACGGATGCCGAAGGCGATCGTATAGGCGTCGAAGCTGTTGGCCTCGAAGGGCAGATCTTCTGCATTGGCCTCGACGAAATCGAGATTGGCGGACAGGCCCTTCTTCGCCGCCCGGTCGGCGCCGACACCCAGCATCGAGCCGTTGATGTCGAGCACCGTGGAGTGGGCCAGGCGATCGGAGGCCTCGATGATGCGGAAGGCGATATCGCCGGTGCCGCCGGCAACGTCGAGCGTCCTGTAGGCGGCATCCTTGCGCGGGTTGAGGCTCGCGATCATCGCGTCCTTCCAGGCCCGGTGCAGGCCGGCGGACATGACGTCGTTCATGATGTCGTAGCGCTTGGCAACCTTGTGGAAGACGTCGTTGACCAGCGCCTGCTTCTCACCCTCGCGAACCTCGCGAAAGCCGTAGGAGGTTGCCATGCCGCCGTCTGCGGATGTGCGCTGTTCCGTCATCGTCGTCTCCATGGGCCGGTCTGTCGCAGCTCTATCGCCACTTAGACCATAGCGATTTGGCTTTGGCCGCGCTATCTGAACGCTTCGCCGGGTATATAGGACATAGATTGCCGAGAGGGAAATGCCGGAGCGCGGCAAATGCGCCCAAGGTTAAATCCCGTTCAAGGAGACGAACATGCCGGAACTGCCGGAAGTGGAAACGGTCAAGCGCGGCCTCGCCCCCGTCATGGAAGGGTCGAGGATTCGCCGGGCAGAGCTGCGGCGTCCGGATTTGCGGTTTCCCTTTCCGCCCGCCTTCGCCGAAAAGCTGGAGGGACGGCGCGTCACATCGCTTGGCCGGCGTGCCAAATATCTGCTGATCGATCTCGAGGGCGGCGATGTCGTCATCGCCCATCTCGGCATGTCCGGCTCTTTCAGGGTGGAGGGGGCAGACGCCGTCGAGGCGCCCGGCGACTTCCATATGCCGCGCAGCAAGGACACGCGCCACGACCACGTCGTCTTCCATCTGGAGACACCGGAGGGCGAGCGCCGCGTCGTCTATAACGACCCGCGCCGCTTCGGCTTCATGGATCTCGCCAAGCGCGAGGACATTGCCGCTCACGCCTTCTTCCGCGATCTCGGCGCCGAGCCGACGGGCAACACGCTCGATGCGGATTACATTGCCGCGAAGTTTCGCGGCCGGCAGACGCCGCTGAAGGCGGCCCTGCTCGATCAGAAGAATATTGCCGGCCTCGGCAACATCTATGTCTGCGAGGCGTTGTGGCGGTCGCATCTGTCGCCGGAGCGTCATGCCGGTACGCTTGTGACGGCGGCGGGCAAGCCCAAGACGGAACTTCTCGCGCTGACCGAGGCGATCCGGCAGGTCATCGCCGATGCCATCGAGGCCGGCGGCTCGACGCTGCGCGACCATATTCGCGCCGATGGCTCGCTCGGCTACTTCCAGCATTCCTTTTCCGCCTACGACCGTGCGGGAGAGCCTTGCCGGACACCCGGCTGCGGCGGCACGATCGGCCGAATCGTGCAGAGCGGGCGATCGACGTTTTATTGTGCCGACTGCCAGAAATAACAGAAAAGAGGAGAGAGACGATGGCCTATGAAACCCTGCTGGTGGAGACGCGCGGACGCGTCGGCCTCATCACGCTCAACCGGCCGCAGGCGCTGAACGCGCTGAACCGCAAGCTGCTGGAGGAGCTGAAGAGCGTTCTCGCCGGCTTCGAGGCGGATGCCGGGATCGGCGCCATCGTGCTCACCGGCTCGGAAAAGGCCTTTGCCGCCGGCGCCGATATCAAGGAAATGCAGCCCTACGGTTTTGCCGAGGCGGTCGTGGAAGACCTTGCCGCGGGCTGGGACGAGGTCGCGGCCTTCCGTAAGCCGATGATCGCCGCCGTCAGCGGCTTTGCGCTGGGCGGCGGCTGCGAGGTCGCCATGATGTGCGATTTCATCATCGCCTCGGAGACGGCGAAGTTCGGCCAGCCGGAAATCACGCTCGGCATCATCCCCGGCATGGGCGGCACGCAGCGCCTGACGCGCGCGCTCGGCAAGTCCAAGGCGATGGACCTGATCCTGACGGGGCGAATGATGGATGCGGCGGAGGCCGAGCGCTGCGGGCTTGTCGCCCGCGTTGTCGCGCCGGAAAAGCTTCTCGACGAGGCGATGGCCGCGGCGGAGAAGATCGCGGGCTTCTCGCTGCCTTCGACCATGATGGCCAAGGAGGCGGTGAGCCGCGCCTATGAAACGGTATTGTCGGAAGGCATGCGTGCCGAGCGCCGGCTGTTCCATGCGCTCTTTGCCACGGAAGATCAGAAGGAGGGCATGACGGCCTTCATCGAGAAGCGCAAGCCGACTTTCGGCAACCGGTGATTCATCCGGGCGGCGTTTCTTGCAGAATCCGCGTTGACGACCCCGCGGTTTCCAGCTATACGCCGCCCACAGTTTGGAAAGCCGAATTCTGAGGTTTTCCGATATTGCTCCCGAATTGCTTGGATGACAGGTCGCAGTGACCCGGCACGGCGAAGGTGGAGTTCGTGTCAGATTTCTGAAGAGAGGCATACATGGCCAATACCAGCTCGGCAAAGAAGGCGACCCGCAAGATCGCCGCGCGCACCGCAGTCAACAAGTCGCGCCGTTCGCGCGTCCGCAACTTCATCCGCAAGGTCGAAGAAGCCATCGCTTCCGGCGACCAGGCTTCCGCTGCTGCCGCCCTCAAGGCTGCCCAGCCGGAACTGATGCGCGCTGCCACCAAGGGCGTGCTTCATTCCAATACGGCTTCCCGCAAGGTTTCGCGCCTCGCGAACCGCGTCAAGACGATGATGGCCTGATCAGCTCACAACCAGAGCTATGCAATATTAGCAAAAGCCCGGCGCCTGCGCCGGGCTTTTTGTTTTGTTTTTCGGCCCCGCTATGGTTAACGTGCAAGGCTCGATCGTGTCAAAAGAGTGACGAAGAAAACTCTTTAAATTCAGTTACTTGCTGGAGGTTATCCCGCCTTGGTGCCCCTTTCGTAGCGGGAGTTTGACAGCAATTTGAGTCAAGCGAATTTTTATTTTTTTCGTTTTTCGAACGTCGCGAAACCCACCCGAAAACAAAGCCATTGATTCCTAACGGATTCTGTTGCGAGGGGGGCTTTCCGAGTCAAAAACGCCCTTCCGAGTCAACGCCCGGCCCTTAATTTTGCGTAAAATTCGTGATTGATCTTGGGGCATGATCCTGCCTAAATGCTTTCCACAGGGGGCGCGGACATATCCCGAAAATGATCGCCGGCAAGACTGTCTCACAAGGCAGCGGTGGTTGTTTGTTCCCTGTAACGGAGCCGCCCACGCTTCGTAAAATCATCCAACCGGCAAAGCTTGCCCCAGATGCCCCTGGCACTCTGGCAGGGCTTTTTGTGACCTTGGTTGCGCCGGATGAAAGCCGTTGAGGACGGTCGGATGAACGCGGGCATGCCTGCCGGACGCTCAACGAGGGAGCGGATGGCATGGCTCACAAACGGACCAAGCGGATCGGGCATGACGCCGGATCTTTCGAGGCCCGACTTGTGTTTGACAAACAGGATGGTGCTGAAGGTAGGGGGTCGGCACTGTCAGGGACACCAGAACCCGTTCGGGCGATTGGCTCGATACGGACGGGGGATGGCAAACATGGAAGGCGTCGGCAGGACTGCCGGCGTGGCGAAGAAGCATGAAAGAAGGCGGCAAGATGCAGATGAATACGGCCAGGACGACTGGTGCATTCGCGAACGGGGAAAATGCACTCAAGGCGCTTCCGACAGAAGAAGCGACCGTGGCGGGGGTCTCATCCGATATGAAGCAGGACGCGATTTTCGAACGGGTCAGCGCGCGCCTGAAGGCGCAGGTCGGTCCGGACGTCTTCGCAAGCTGGTTCGGTCGACTGAAGATTCATTCCGTCTCCAAGAGCGTCGTGCGCCTGTCGGTGCCCACGACCTTCCTGAAGTCGTGGATCAACAACCGTTATCTCGATCTCATCACCAGCCTGTTCCAGCAGGAGGATGCCGAAATCCTCAAGGTGGAAATCCTGGTGCGCACCGCGACCCGCGGCGTGCGTCCCGGCAGCCTCGACGAGGCCGTCGCTGTTGCCGAACCCGCACCGCAGGCCCAGCCGCGCCGCGCCGCCTCCGGTCCGCAGCCCGTCGCCAACGCCATTGCGTCCATTGCGCCTGCCGCCCAGCCGCGCGCCCAGCATACCGGCCCGCTCTTCGGTTCGCCGCTCGACCAGCGTTATACGTTCGATGCCTTCGTCGAGGGCACCTCGAACCGCGTTGCCCTTGCCGCCGCCCGCACCATTGCGGAAGCCGGCGCCGGTGCCGTGCGCTTCAACCCGCTCTTCGTCCATTCCAGCGTCGGCCTCGGCAAGACGCATCTTCTGCAGGCCATCGCGCTTGGTGCACTCTCCAGCGCCCGAAATCCGCGCGTCGTCTATCTGACCGCCGAATATTTCATGTGGCGCTTCGCGACCGCGATCCGCGACAATGACGCGCTCTCCCTCAAGGAGACGCTGCGCAACATCGATCTCCTGATCATTGACGACATGCAGTTCCTGCAGGGCAATTCGATCCAGAACGAATTCTGCCATCTGCTCAACATGCTGCTCGATTCCGCCAAGCAGGTCGTCGTCGCCGCCGACCGTGCGCCGTGGGAACTGGAATCGCTTGACCCGCGCGTTCGCTCGCGTCTCCAGGGTGGCGTTGCCATCGAGATGGAAGCGCCCGACTACGAGATGCGCCTCGAAATCCTCAAGCGCCGCCTTGCGGCTGCCCAGCAGGAAGATGGTTCGCTCGACATCTCGCCGGAAATTCTGAGCCATGTCGCCCGCAATATCACGGCCAGCGGCCGCGAACTGGAAGGCGCCTTCAACCAGCTGCTGTTCCGTCGCTCTTTCGAGCCGAACCTGACGATCGAGCGCGTCGACGAACTGCTCGGCCATCTCGTCGCTGCCGGCGAGCCGCGCCGCGTACGCATCGAAGACATCCAGCGCGTCGTTGCCAAGCACTACAACGTCTCGCGCCAGGAACTGGTCTCGAACCGCCGCACCCGCGTCATCGTCAAGCCGCGCCAGATCGCCATGTATCTGTCGAAGACGCTGACGCCGCGTTCCTTCCCGGAAATCGGTCGCCGTTTCGGCGGACGCGATCACACCACGGTTCTGCATGCCGTGCGCAAGATCGAGGAACTGATCTCGGGCGATACCAAGCTCAGCCACGAGATCGAGCTTCTGAAGCGCCTGATCAACGAATAGACCCTATCCCTCTAGCGTGACGCCGTGCCATCCTCTGGATGTGCGCGGCGTTCGTATTCCGGACATCGGCATGCGCCTGCTCGTCACCTACATGGAACTGCGGGAGCCGCTGGCGAGCCGTCCGGCGCTGCCGGTGCCGGCTGCCCATCTGTCAGTCCAGCCGGAACGTCTCTCCGTCGAAGACTATCTGCTTCTCTACCGGGAGATCGGCACGCCGCTCACCTGGGATTCCCGCCTGCACATGTCACAGGCGGCGCTGGCGGCTTTTCTGTCGGCGCCCTCGACGGTGACCTTGGTCCTGCGCGAAGCGGGGCGGGCGATCGGTCTCTGTGAATTCGATGCCGCCGATGCCGATGAGATCGAGCTCACGCATTTCGGCCTCGTGCCTGCTGCCTATGGCCGGCGCATCGGCCCCTGGCTGCTCGATACGGCGCTGCGGACCGTCTGGCGCGAGACGATGCGGCGGATCTGGCTGCATACGGATACCAACGACCATCCGAAGGCGCAGGCAACCTACAGGCGGGCAGGGTTCGAAATCTACAAAGAGCAGATGGAAGATTTTCCGGACTAGCTTCCACGCACGGCGCGGGCCTCTTCCGTCAGCCATTGCCGCAGGGTCGCGACGGCCGGGCGGTCCAGCGCGCCGGGCGGATAGACGATGTAATAAGCAAGCCCTGTTGCAACACCCTTTGAAAAGGGCGCGATCAGCCGGCGTTCCTGGATTTCCCGGGCCACCAGTGACAGCCGCACCAGCACCACGCCATCGCCCGCCTTCGCCGCTTCGATCGCGCCATTGCTGTCGGTAAAGACGGGGCCGCGCTGGGCGTCGATCTCGGTGATGCCGTTGGATTCCAGCCAGAGCCGCCAGTCCTGCCGGTGCACGTCGTGAATCAGCACATGTTTTCTGAGGTCACCAGGCTCATCGAGCGGTATCCGCTCGCGCAGGGAAGGGGCGATGACGGGCACGAGATCGTCATCCAGCAGCCGTTCGCTCACCAGTCCTTCATAACGGCCAAAGCCGTGGCGGATCGCGATATCGACACCGTCGCGCGCGAAGTCGACGAGGCGGTTGGAGGCGCTGATGCGGATATCGGCGCCGGGCAGACGCTCTTCGAATTTCGGCAGGCGCGGCACCAGCCATTGCGCCGCGAAGGTCGGCGTGCAGCTGATCAGCAAGGTCGCCGGTGAGCGTGCCCGGATCAGCAATTCTTCCGTCGCCTCGCGCATCAGCCGGAAGGCCGAGCGCATGGCCTTGAAGTAGCCTTCGCCATCGTCCGTCAGGATCAGCCGGCGCGGCTTGCGCTCGAAGAGCCGCACACCGAGCGCCTCCTCGAGATCGCGGATCTGCAGGCTGACGGCGCCAGGCGTGACCGAGAGCTCGTCGGCGGCAAGCGTGACGGAGAGATGCCGTGCCGTCGCCTCGAAGGCGCGCAGGCCGGACAGGGAGGGGAGACGGCCGTTCATGGTTTAGTTTTTCTCGCTGATATCGGGAAATATGATCGTTTGTCTCAGGCGGAAATTCCCGGAATGATAGCGCAAATTCCGGTGTTTCACATCGAGCCCTTTCATCCGGTTTAGAAAAAATCTCTGAGGAACCTATCATGGCAAACCGTCCCATGACGACGATCGAATGGGGTCTGCTCATCGCGCTTTCGGCGCTGTGGGGCGGCTCGTTCCTGTTCAACGGCATTCTCGTGCGTGAGCTGCCGCCACTCACCATCGTCGCCGCCCGCGTGGCGCTGGCGGCGATTGCGCTCTGGACCATCGTGCGGCTTTCCGGTCATTCGGTGCCGCGCAGCCGCGAGGTCTGGCTCGCCTTTCTCGGCATGGGCGTGCTCAACAATGTCATCCCCTTCTCGCTGATTGTCTGGGGCCAGACGCATATTGCCAGCGGCCTAGCCTCGATCCTCAATGCCACGACGCCGCTCTTCGCGGTCATCGTCGCCCATGTATTGACGGAGGACGAGAAAATGACGGGCGGTCGGCTGGTCGGCGTGCTCGTCGGTTTTGCCGGGGTGGCGCTGATGATTGGCCCTTCGGTCCTGTCGGATCTCGGCACGAATGTGCTGGCGCAGCTCGCTGTGCTCGGGGCTGCCGTATCCTATGCCTTTGCCGGCATCTGGGGGCGTCGTTTCCGCCGCATGGGCCTGCCGCCGCTCCTGCCGGCGGCCGGACAGGTCACGGCCTCGGCGCTCATCATGCTGCCGGTGGCGCTGGTCGTCGATCGTCCCTGGACGCTGGCCATGCCCTCGCAGGAGGCCTGGCTCGCCCTGTTCGGGCTTGCCGTGCTCGCCACAGCACTCGCCTACGTCATCTTCTTCCGCATCCTTGCGACGGCGGGGGCGACGAACCTGATGCTAGTGACCTTCCTTATCCCCGTCAGCGCCATCCTGCTCGGCGCGCTCGTTCTGGGCGAGGTGCTGGCGCCGAAGCATTTTGCCGGCATGGCACTGATCGCCATCGGCCTTGCAGCTATCGACGGGCGGGTCTCGAGGATGTTTGCGGGTAAACGCCGGTCGGCAGATGCCTGAAGCAATTCCAGCAAAAGTGCGAAGCGGTTTTGCGTCCGGAATTGCGTGAAATGCTAGCAGGCGAGATCGGCGACGACAGCATCGAGGATCAGCATTCCCGCCGGCGTGCAGCGCAGGCGGGAATTGCCGAGGCGCTCGATGAAGCCGTGCTCGATGAGGAACTGTTCGCGATCCGGATCCGGCTCGCGGCCGGACAAGGCCTGCCAGCGCACGAGATCGATGCCTTCCTTAAGGCGCAGCCCCATCAGCAGCAGTTCGTCGGCCTGCGCCTCGCGCTCCAGCAGCTCCTGGTCCACCATGCCATGGCCTTCGGCCTCGACGAGGCTCAGCCAGCCCTCCGGCTTGCGTTCCGTGGCGGTGGCGATCTTCGCGCCGCCGGTCGTCAGCCGCCCATGGGCGCCGGGGCCGATGCCGACATAGTCGCCATAGCGCCAGTAGGTCAGGTTATGGCGGCTCTCGGAGCCGGGGCGGGCATGGTTGGAGACCTCGTAGGCCGGCATGCCCTCGCGCTCGGTGATCTCCTGCGTCGCCTCGTAGAGTACGGCGGATTGTTCGCCATCCGGCACGATCAGCTTGCCGGCCTTGTGCAGGCCGTAGAAGGGCGTGCCCTCCTCGATGGTGAGCTGGTAGAGCGAGAGGTGATCGACGGCGTAGGAGACGGCCTCCTTCAACTCGCGGTCCCAGTCCTCGACGGTCTGGTTCGGACGGGCATAGATCAGGTCGAAGGACATGCGCGGAAAAATGTCGCGCGCTAGCCGGATGGCCTTCAAGGCATCGGCGACGTCATGCAGGCGTCCCAGGAATTTCAGGTCGCGGTCGTTCAGCGCCTGAACGCCGAGCGAGACTCGATTGACGCCGGCGGCGCGATAGCCGCGAAAACGCTCGGCCTCGACGCTGGAGGGATTGGCCTCCATGGTGATCTCGATACCATCGGGCACATGCCAGTGGCGGGCGATGCCGTTGAGGATGGCATCCACCGTCTCCGGCGCCATCAGCGAGGGCGTGCCGCCGCCCATGAAGATGCTGGTGACGGTGCGCGAGCCGGTCATCCGGCGCATCGTCGCCATTTCCTTCAAAAAGGCCTGCACGAAGCGCGGCTGGTCGACCGGCTGGTGGCGCACATGGCTGTTGAAGTCACAATAGGGGCATTTGGCGGCACAGAACGGCCAGTGCACATAGATGCCGAAGCCGGGATCGGAGAGATCCGGCGTAAAGCTCGGCCGCATGTCGAAAGGCACTGCCGTCATGTGTCTTTTACGCTTTCAGGCAGGTTTCGACGAAAATCTTGAAGGCACGCGCCCGGTGCGACAGCGCCGTGGCATCACCGGGCTTCCAGCCGTGTTTTTCCTCGGCGCTCATCTCGCCGAAGGTCGTCGCGTAACCTTCGGGCTGGAATACCGGATCGTAACCAAAGCCCTTTTCGCCGCGCGGCGGCCAGACGACGGTGCCTTCGACTTCGCCGCGGAAGAGTTCGGTGTGGCCATCCGGCCAGGCAAGGCAGAGCACGGAGACGAAGCGTGCGGTACGGTCCTTGGCCTCGCTCGCCCCCTTCTCGGCCAGCGCCTTTTCGACCTTTTCCATGGCCATCGCGAAATCGCGCGTGCCGTCTGCCTTTTCCGCCCAGTTGGCGGTGTAGACGCCCGGCGCGCCGTCGAGCGCATCGATCACGAGGCCAGAATCGTCCGAAAGGGCCGGCAGGCCCGAGGCCCTGGCGGAGGCGAGCGCCTTGATCGCGGCGTTTTCCTCGAAGGTCGTGCCGGTTTCATCCGGCTCGTCGAATTTCAGTTCGGCGGCGGACTTGGCGGAAAAGCCGAAGGGGCCGATCAGGTCCTCGATCTCGCGGATTTTTCCGGAATTGTGGCTGGCGACGACGATCGTCTTGGTATCAAGCTTGCGCATAAGGCTTCCTAAGCGATGGTCCACAGACCCGGCTCGGCACATTCGAGGCTGTTGCCGGCGGGGTCGCGAAAATAGATCGAGCGGGCGCCGTTCGGCCAGCGAAAGTCCGCTTCGATGGTGATGCCGGCTTCTATGAGCTTTTTCACCCAGAAATCAAGCTCTGGCCCCGGAACGCGGAAGCAGGCGTGTCCCGCACCCGTCGCCCCGTGCACTGGCACGGGGAAGGCGTGGGGCGGCGGCGGGTGGATTGTCTCCTGCGGGTTGAAGATCAGGAGAACGCCAGGGCCGCAACGGAAGAAGACGTGACGGTCAGCTTGCCGGGTGATCTTTTCCAGCCCCAGGATGCCGCCATAGAAAGCTTCCGCCGCGTCGAGGTCGTCAGCATAGAGCGCTGTTTCGAGAATGCCTTCGATCGCGGCGGTCATGGTCGTGCCTTATCCGGCGATCGCCTGCTTCTGCAGGGCGACGAGTTCGGCAATGCCGTTGCGGGCAAGCGTCATCAGGCTGGAGAATTCCTCTTCCGTGAACGGCTTGCCTTCGGCAGTACCCTGGATCTCGACGATGCCGCCCGAGCCGGTCATGACGAAATTGGCGTCGGTCTCGGCGGCGGAATCCTCGAGATAATCGAGATCGATCACCGACTGGTTGGCGAAGATGCCGCAGGAGATCGCGGCGATATGATCCTTCAGGACCTTCTCCGTCTTGATCATGTTGCGCGCTTCCATCCATTTCAGGCAGTCGTGCAGGGCGATGAAGGCACCGGTGATCGAGGCCGTGCGCGTGCCGCCATCGGCCTGGATGACGTCGCAGTCGATGGTGATCTGGCGTTCGCCGAGTGCTTCGAGATCGACGATCGCGCGCAGCGAGCGTCCGATCAGACGCTGGATTTCCTGCGTGCGGCCGCCCTGCTTGCCGCTGGCGGCCTCGCGCTTCATGCGGTCGCCGGTGGCGCGCGGCAGCATGCCGTATTCGGCCGTCACCCAGCCCTTGCCGCTGTTGCGCAGCCACGGCGGCGTCTTGTCTTCAAGGCTTGCCGTTACCAGCACATGCGTGTCGCCGAACTTGACGAGACAGGATCCCTCGGCATGTTTGGATACGTTGCGCTCGAAAGAAACCTTGCGCATCTGATCGGTTTTTCTGCCGGACGGCCGCATGACGAACTCCTGTCTCATGATATCTGGGAAGGTGCTTTAGACCAGTTCGCCGGAGGAGGGAATGGCGCGGCCGCGCTAGCGCTGATTTCTCGGCATGGTGTGCCGCGAAAATCCGTTTTGCGCTGGCAGCCGAAATCACTATATTCTCAGGGAATAACAAGGTTGCTGATGAAAGATGGTTTTGAGGTCTCCGGGTCCTGATATTCATTCGTCGCTCGATGAGCGGTCGGGCGAGATCTTCCGCCGCATCGTGGAGAGCTATCTGGAAAGCGGCGAACCACTCGGCTCGCGCAACCTGTCGCGCATTCTGCCCATGTCGCTGTCGCCCGCCTCCGTGCGCAATGTGATGAGCGATCTGGAGGAACTGGGCCTCATCTATTCCCCGCATATCAGCGCCGGCCGCCTGCCGACGCAGCTCGGCCTGCGCTTCTTCGTCGATGCCTTCATGCAGGTCGGCAATATCTCGCCGGAGGATCGCGCCTCGATCGAGCGGCATGTGCGCCCGCACGGCCAGAAGCACACGGCCGTCGAAACCATGATGAACGAGGCGAGCCAGGCGCTGTCGGGCATGTCGCGTGGCGCCGGGCTGGTCATCACCACCAAGAACGACGCCGTGCTCAAGCATGTCGAGTTCATCCGGCTGGAGCCGACCAAGGCGCTTGTCGTGCTGGTCGGCGATCACGACCAGGTGGAAAACCGTATCATCGAGCTGCCGGCCGGCATCACAGGCTCGCAGCTCACCGAGGCTGCCAATTTCCTCAACGCGCATCTCGCCGGCAACACGCTGGTCGAGGCGCGCTCGCAGCTGGAGCGGCTGCGCGGCGAAATCAGCGGCGAGCTGGACAAGCTGTCGCAGGATCTCGTCGAGCGCGGCCTTGCCGTCTGGTCCGGCGGTTTCGAGGCGGGCAAGCCGACGCGGCTCATCGTGCGCGGCCGGGCGAACCTGCTCGAAGGTCTTGCCGGTGCCGACGATATCGACCGTCTGCGCATGCTGTTCGACGATCTCGAACGCAAGGACGGCCTGATCGAGCTCTTGAACCTCGCGGAAACCGGGCCGGGCGTGCGCATCTTCATCGGGTCGGAGAACAAGCTGTTTTCGCTGTCCGGCTCCTCGCTCATCGTCGCGCCCTACCGCGACAGCGACGAGAAGATCGTCGGCGCCGTCGGCGTCATCGGTCCCACACGGCTCAATTATTCGCGGATCGTGCCGATGGTGGACTATACCGCGCAGCTGATGTCGCGGCTTTCACGCTGAAGTGGCCATCAACCCTTGATTTTTCGGGCTCAAAGCTCGATATCGGGCCCAAACCCAGGATACATGCAATTCGGAGACCGTCATGACCGACGAGAGCAAGAAACACGGACCTGACGACGTGGTGGATATCAGCCTGGCTGCGGATGCAGCGGCAGACGCCGCCGTCGAGGCCGACACCCCGTACGAGCCGGATCCGCTCGACGTGCTGCGCACGGAGAATTCGGACCTGCGCGACAAATACCTGCGCCTTGCCGCGGAAATGGACAATCTGCGCCGCCGTACCGAACGCGACGTGAAGGACGCCAAGTCCTATTCGGTTGCCGGCTTCGCCCGTGACATGCTGGCCGTCTCCGACAATCTGCGCCGCGCGCTCGACGCGATCCCGGCGGACGCGCTGGCGACCGACGACAGCGTCAAGACGCTGGCCGAAGGCGTGGAGATGACCGAGCGCTCGATGCTCGCTGCCCTCGAGCGTCACGGCGTGCGCAAGCTCGAGCCGGTCGGCGAGAAGTTCGATCCGAACTTCCATCAGGCGATGTTCGAAGTGCCGAACCCCGAGGTTCCCAACAACACGGTCGTCCAGGTCGTGCAGGAAGGTTACGTCATCGGCGAACGTGTGCTGCGCCCGGCCATGGTCGGTGTCGCCAAGGGCGGCCCGAAGGCGCCGGCAGGCGACGCGGGTGCCACGCAGGCCTGATCGAAGGCTTTTACGGACAAAGAAAAACCGGCGGTCGCAAAACCGCCGGTTTTTTCATGCGAATTCGAAAGCCTCAGGCCGCGTTCGATGCGTGTTCTTCGCTGAGGCAGGCATAGATCGCGCTTTCGCTGTCGGAAGCGCGCAGCTTTGCGACCATGGTGGGGTCGCGCAGCACGCGGGCGATGCGGGACAGGGCCTTCAGGTGGTCCGCACCCGCACCTTCCGGCGCGAGCAGCAGGAAGACGAGGTCGACCGGCTGGTCGTCCAACGCTTCGAAATCCACGGGGGTCTCGAGCCTCGCGAAGAGGCCCGTGATCTGTGAAAGTTCCTTCAGCTTGCCGTGCGGGATGGCGATGCCATTGCCCACGCCGGTCGAACCGAGTCGCTCGCGCTGAAGGATGACGTCGAAGATCTCACGTTCCGGAAGCCCGGTGATCTTTGCCGCTTTAACCGCCAGCTCCTGAAGCAGCTGCTTCTTGGAGTTGGCTTTCATCGCCGGAATAATCGCACTCTGCTGCAGTAGACCTGCCAATGCCATGCTTTTGTCCTCGTGCGCTGGGTGAAGGTTTGAAGAAGCGTGGCGCCCGTCCCGGCACCACGCCTCCATCACTCAGCTTTTGATATTGGCTGCATCAATCCAGCCAATATTGCCGTCGTTGCGTCGGTAGACGATATTGAGCTGCTCCGACCCGGCGCTGCGGAACAGAAGAACCGGATCATCCGTCATGTCGAGCGCCATGACGGCGCCTGCGACA
This sequence comes from Shinella curvata, assembly GCF_022899935.1. Taxonomy (GTDB): domain Bacteria; phylum Pseudomonadota; class Alphaproteobacteria; order Rhizobiales; family Rhizobiaceae; genus Shinella; species Shinella curvata. The sequence goes on along the minus strand of NZ_JALJCJ010000003.1, from coordinate 421,439 downwards.
GACATTGTCCGCAGTTTCTTCGTGCTTTCCGCAACGATGGTCGGTGCGTAGTCCTCGGGAAGCTCATCGTCTTCGTCGGGGACCGAATCCATCACCGTGTAGGCCACTTCTGCAAAGGCGTCGTGACCGTTGCCATTGTGGTGGGCCTTGAGTTTGCGCTTGTACCGACGCAGGCGCTTCTCGATCCGTTCCGAGGCCGATTGAAAGGCCACGAGGGGATCGTTTGCTTCGCCATTGGCTTGCAACGCCATCCCGGTGTCGAGATGGACCTTGCAGTCGGCACTGTACCGCGATCCCGCTTTTTCCACGGTGACCTGGCTCGAATATCCTCCGTCAAAATATTTGGTTACGGCTAGTTCCACCTGCTCTTCAATGCGCTGGCGGAAGCTGTCACCGATTTCCATATGTTTACCGGACACACGCACACTCATGGAGGCTACCTCTCTTTCATGATTTGCGCGCACCAGTCTATTCCAACCTCATCTGTGTTCCAAGCTTTTCACGCATGCGCTGTTTGCTGCACCGCACGCTAGAGAAAACCGGGGATATGTTTGGAAGTCCGGTATTTCTTCCCTTCGGAATTGGGGCGCGCATTAGCCCTTCCCGTTTGCGAAGTCAATCAGTGGATTCAGGCATTGTTAACTTCCGTCAACCGGAAGCGCCGGTTTTCCAGCGTTTTCGTCAGGATGCGGCGGCCTTGGCGAGCGCCCGTTTTTCCCGCCGCCGCTGCACGGAGGAGGGAATATTCATCGCCTCGCGATATTTTGCGACCGTGCGGCGAGCGAGCTCGACGCCGCCCTTGCGAAGAATGTCGACGATATCGTCATCCGAAAGCACGGCGTCGGGTAATTCTTGCGTGATCATGGCGCGAATGCGGTGACGCACGCTTTCGGCCGAATGGGAATCGCCGCCCTCCGCCGAGCCGATCGAGACGGTGAAAAAGTATTTGAGCTCGAACAGGCCGCGCGGGGTCAGCATGTATTTGTTCGAGGTAACGCGGCTCACCGTCGATTCATGCATCTTGATCGCTTCGGCGACGGTTTTCAGGTTCAGCGGGCGCAGATGGTCGACGCCGTGCATCAGGAAGGCGTCCTGCTGGCGCACGATCTCGGCCGCCACCTTCATGATGGTACGGGCGCGCTGGTCGAGGCTGCGCGTCAGCCAGTTCGCCGTCTGGAGGCATTCGTTGAGGAAGGTATAGTCCTCACTGTTGCGGTCCGTGTGGCGCGAGACCGCCGCATGATACTCGCGGTTGACGAGAACGCGCGGCAGCGTGTCGGCGTTGAGTTCGATGTGCCAGGTGCCATCGGGGGCCGCCCGCACGAGGATATCGGGCACCACGGCCTCGGACGGGCTCGTCTCGTAACGCGTGCCGGGCTTCGGATCGAGCTTGCGGATTTCCGCGAGCATGTCGAGCAGATCCTCCTCGCCCACACCGCAGAGCTTCTTCAGCGTCGAAAAATCGCGACGCGCGAGCAATTCGAGATTGTCGACGAGCATGGCCATCGCGGGGTCCAGCCGGTCGCGCGCCCTCAGCTGAATGGCAAGACATTCGCTGAGCGAGCGGGCGAAGACGCCGGGTGGGTCCAGTTCCTGCAGGCGGGCCAGAATGCGCTCGATCTCGACGACGGGCTTGCCGAGTTTCAGCGCCGTCTCCGTGGTGCCGCCCTGGAGATAACCGGCCTCGTCGAGCTGGTCGACGAGGTGCTGGGCGATCAGCCGGTCGATGGCATCTGGCAGAACAAAGGGGATCTGTTCGTTGAGCACGTCGGCGAGCGTCTTGCGGCTTGCCACGAAGTCATCGAGGTCATAGCCCTCGCCATCCTCGCCGCCACCCGGCATGGATTTCCACTGGCCGATAAGCTCGGGTGCATCCGCGTTGCGCGGGCCGGCGTCGTCGGGGAAGACATTGTCGAGGCCGCCGTCGAAAATCTCCGGCGCACTGCCGGCACTGCCCTGGGTGGCGGAATCGTAGAGGTCCGGCTGGAAGCCTTCGTCGCTGCCCAGGTTCTCGGCATGCAGAGGGTCGCCGTTGCCGCCGGAATAATCGTCGGCGCCGCGCTCTCGCACGCCGTCCTCGCCGGAGGCGATTTCGAGCAGCGGATTTTTTTCGACTTCCTGCTCGATGAACTGATTGAGCTCGACATGCGTCATCTGCAGCAGCTGAATCGACTGCATCAGTTGCGGTGTCATCACCAGCGACTGGCTTTGGCGCAGAAAAAGGCTTGCGGCGAGGGCCATGCGGACGCGCTACTCCTGGAAAAATCCGCGTCAACCCTCACGGTCCGGCGGCTAAAATCCAACTGGCCCAAAAATTGCTTTTTTGAGGGGTTTGGTCAAGCGCCAGCCGTCAACTTGGTGAAGACGGCGGCGATGCGCCTCAGAGGCTGAAATTGTCACCGAGATAGAGGCGGCGCACATCCGGGTTGCTGACGATGTCGTTTGCCCTTCCATGCGTGAGCACCTCGCCGGCATGGATGATATAGGCGCGGTCGATCAGGCCGAGCGTTTCGCGCACATTGTGGTCGGTGATCAGCACGCCGATGCCGCGCGAGGTGAGGTGGCGCACCAGCGCCTGGATATCCGCCACCGAAATCGGATCCACGCCGGCAAACGGCTCGTCGAGCAGCATGAAGGTCGGATCGGTGGCAAGCGCGCGGGCGATTTCGAGGCGACGGCGTTCACCGCCCGACAGCGCGATGGCCGGTGACTTGCGCAAATGCGAGATCGAGAATTCGGCAAGCAGGCTGTCGAGCTTCTGCTCGCGCCGTGCCTTGTCCTTGTCGTGCACTTCGAGCACGGCGCGGATGTTTTCCTCGACCGTCAGGCCGCGAAAGATCGAGGCTTCCTGCGGCAGGTAACCGACGCCGAGACGCGCACGACGATACATTGGCATCGTCGTCACGTCGTTGCCGTTGATCTCGATCGACCCCTCGTCGACCGGCACGAGGCCGGTGATCATGTAGAAACACGTCGTCTTGCCCGCGCCGTTCGGACCGAGCAGGCCGACGGCCTCCCCCCGGCGCACCACGAGCGAAACACCATTGACGACGCGGCGGTCGCGATAGGTCTTGGTCAGGCCGCGCGCGATCAGCGTTCCCTCGTAGCGCGAGAGATCGGTGCTGTGATGGGCGTCCTGAGCGGCCTTTTTCGGACGGCGCTTCAGCCGGGAGAGGAGGGGCAACGACACGGGCAGCTTATCAGTTGGTTGTCTTGCGCGACTTCGGGTCGAGCTGGATCATGACACGGCCGCCACAGGCGTCGAGCTTGGCTTCGCCGGTGCGCATGGTCACGGCGAGCTGGCAGCCGACGAAGACGTTCTTGCCCTCCGACAGCACGACCTTGTCGCCCTTCAGGAGCAGCGTTTCGTTGACGAGGTTGAACGTGCCGGTATCGGCCGTCGCCTCCTGCGTGCCGGACTTGAGATAGACCTTGCCGGACACGTCGATCTTCTCGATATCCGCATCGCCGCTGGCCACCGAACCGCCGCCCGACTTGTAGTAGACCACCATATTGCCGGCCTGCAGCGTCGTCGTGCCCTGCACGACTTTCACATTGCCGCTGAACTCGGCCTTGTTCTGCTGATCCTGAATCTCGAGCTTGTCGCTCTGGATCTGGATCGGCTGATCGTTCGAGAGCTGCATGCCCTTCATGCGGCTGGTGGTCTGCTGCGCGCCTGCAGGGACCGAGGCCAGCGCGAGGCCGGCGGCAAGAGCGAAAATGCTGGCGGCCCGGACGGGGGCGGAGAGACTGGCGAACATGGCGCTCTTACTTTTCTCGGTTGCGGATGGCGGCGGGATCAACGTCGACGACGACCTTGCCTTCAAAAACGACGGTCCGGCCTTTATCCGTCATTCGCAGCGACTGCGCAACAATGGATGCTTCCGGTGAACGGATGGAAACTGGCTCTGTCGTTTGCATGCTGCCGCCGTTGATATCGAGATGGGCGGAACGGAAGGCGGCTTCGAGACCGGTGTTGAGTGTGATGGTAAAAGGCGCGACCATGTCGAGCAGGTTCTTGCCGCGGTCGTAGATGCCGGTTGCGGCCACCACTTCGGCAACCGTCGTCTCGTTGACCGGCATCTTCGCCTTGATGTTTTCGAGTGTGATGACGTCGGGCTGCTTCATGTCCTGCAGCGCCCGTTCGGCCTTCATGGAATAACTGATGCCGGCGTCGTTGCGGCCCGATATCGCCGGATTGCGCATGACGATCTTGCCGTCCTCGATGGAGGCGCTTTCGACTTGCAGGTCGGCCGGCACCCAAGTGCGCACGATCGAGACGACGACGAAGATGGCCCCGATGAAAAGGGCAGCGGCCGGCAGCGCCACCTTGAGGAAACGCACGCGCGAGGAATGCCGCGTCGCGAGGCGATATGCCTCGGCGGAAACACTCATGCCCGGTGCACCCGTCGGTGCCTCTGTCACGCTGTTCAGCATTCTGCCTGCTTGGTTCTATCCGTCCGACCTTCGCTCGCGGAAGCGACGGGCCGCATGCATAACGGGGCTCATATGGCGATTATTCCTGAACAAACAATGGATGTGCAAGAAACTTCAGCGACGATTTGCCATTTGCGCCGGGAATGCCATATCGATAGGGCCTTCGGCAAGCCAAGACTTGGCCGAACCAGGACATCGAGGACAGGGAATGGATCAATCCGCCATCGCCGACCGCCGGCACCTGCGACGCAAGCTGACCTTCTGGCGCGTCGCTGCCATCGTGATCGCGCTCGCCGCCGTTTTTGCCGCCGCAAGCTGGGGCTGGAAAGACAGGGGCGCGGTCAATCACATCGCCCGCGTCAGCATTTCCGGCATCATCCAGGATGACAGCGAGCTTCTCGAGCGTCTCGACCGGATCGCGAAGAACGACAGGGCCAAGGCGCTTGTCGTGACGATTTCTTCGCCGGGCGGCACGACCTATGGCGGGGAAGTCATCTTCAAGGCGTTGCGCAAGGTGGCGGAAAAGAAGCCTGTCGTTTCCGATGTGCGCACGCTTGCGGCTTCGGCCGGCTACATGATCGCGACGGCCGGCGACACGATCATCGCCGGCGAGAGCTCGATTACCGGTTCGATCGGCGTGCTGTTCCAATATCCGCAGATGAAGGACCTGATGGACAAGATCGGGGTGTCCCTGGAGGAGATCAAGTCGGCGCCGCTGAAGGCTGAACCCTCGCCCTTCCATCCGGCAAGCGAGGAGGCCAAGACAATGATCCGCGCCATGGTGATGGACAGCTACGACTGGTTCGTCGACCTCGTCGTGGAGCGTCGCAAATTGCCGCGCGATCAGGTTTTGCGTCTTGCCGACGGCAGTATCTTCACCGGTCGCCAGGCGCTTGCCGCGAAGCTGGTCGATACGCTCGGCGGCCCGGAGGCGATCCGCGCTTATCTCGATGAACGCAAGGTGGCCGAAGATCTTCCCTTCGTCGACTACGACGCGCCGCGGCGGTCAGGCTTGCCGTTCCTCGGCGGCAGCATCCGGGAATTTGCTCGCTCCATCCTCGGCCTGCCGCTCGATCTTCAGCCGACGATTGAAAAGCTGACCGGGGAAAAGTTGTTTCTTGACGGTCTTGTCTCGGTTTGGCAGGTTGATCACGATTGAAAAACAAGAATTTTTGAGGGGGATACAGTGATCAAGTCGGAACTGGTTCAGATTGTCGCCGCGCGCAATCCCCACCTCTATCACCGCGACGTCGAGAACATCGTCAATGCGGTGCTCGACGAGATCACCGATGCGCTGGCCGCCGGAAACCGCGTCGAACTGCGCGGCTTCGGCGCCTTCTCCGTCAAGAACCGCCCGTCGCGCTCCGGCCGCAACCCGCGCACGGGCGATGCCGTGTTCGTCGAGGAGAAATGGGTGCCCTTCTTCAAGACCGGCAAGGAACTGCGCGAACGTCTCAATCCCGGTCAGGCCGACCAGGACGACTGAGGGCTTCGCGCCAGACAGGTGACGCCATGATCAAGAGAATAGTCAACGTCCTCGTGCTGCTTCCGATCGCTATCGTGCTGATCGTGCTGTCGGTGGCGAACCGCCAATCCGTGACGCTGGCGCTCAATCCCTTCCGTCCTGAGGACAGCGTGCTGTCGGTGACCGCGCCCTTCTTCGTCTATCTCTTCCTCGCCGTGATCTTCGGCCTCGTCATCGGCTCGCTGATCACGTGGTTTGCCCAGGGCAAACACCGCAAACGTGCCCGCGTCGAGGCAGTCGAGGCGGTAAAATGGCATACCGAGGCTGAGAAGCACCGCAACCGCGCCGAGGCCATTGCCTCGCAGGCTGTGCTCCCCGCGAAATAAGTCAGGGCGCGCCGTTCAGCCTTGCGCCAAAATCCGCGAAAAACTGGGTGGCGAGTTTCTTCGACGAGGAATCGATGAGGCGCGAGCCGAGCTGCGCGAGCTTGCCGCCGATCTGCGCCTTGACGTCATAGGCGAGGATCGTGCCGTCGCCGTCTTCGGTGAGGCGCACATCCGCGCCGCCCTTGGCAAAGCCGGCAATGCCGCCCTTGCCCTCGCCTGAAATCGTGTAGCTCTCGGGCGGGTTGAGGTTGGAGAGCGTCACTTCGCCGCTGAAGCTCGCCGAAACCGGGCCGATCTTGATCTTCACGGTCGCTTCGAGTTCCGTCGGTGATTTCAGGATCAGCGACTGACAGCCCGGAATACAGGCTTTCAGGATTTCCGGGTCGTTGAGCGCGGCCCAGACGGCGTCGCGCGGGGCGGCAATGCGTTCTTCGCCGGTCATGTCCATGATCGATCCTCCCTGACCGGTTCGATTTATCGCAATCGGAAAGCGCTTTGCCAAGTGGGGGAGGGATGGTATGGGAGCCGCTTGTTTTCCGGCACTGCCGGCATCCCATCCACCCGATGACGGACGACCCATCGTGAAGGACAGACCCCGCCGGCCGAAGAGCGGCCCCGCCGCGCCCGTGAAAGCCCGTACGCCTTCCAGCGCGCAGGCCTACAGACCGCCGGCCGCCAAAACGCCCGCCTTGAAGCCCGCTTCCGGCAAGGAGACGCGCCCGGCCCCTGAGCTGCCCGCCCGTCCCTTGATGCGCCGTGAGGGCGCAAAGCCGGCCGAACGCCTACCGGTCATTCTCGAGACCGCCGGCTCCGATCAGTATCGTCTGATCGACAGCGGTGCCGGCGAGAAGCTGGAGCAATACGGCCCCTATCGCATCGTGCGCCCCGAGGCCCAGGCGCTCTGGCAGCGCAGCCTGCCGGACAGCATCTGGGACAAGGCCGACGCGCTCTTCACCGGCGATACGGATGAAGACGGTATGGGGCGGTGGAAGTTCCCAAGGGCGGCGCTTGGCGAGACCTGGCCGATGCAGCTGCTCGGCGTCGATTTCCACGGCCGCTTCACCGCCTTCCGCCATGTCGGCGTCTTCCCCGAGCAGCTCGCCCACTGGAGCTGGATGAAGGAGAAGGTCGAGACGGCGGGCCGCCCGGTCAAGGTGCTGAACCTCTTCGGCTATACCGGCGTGGCCTCGCTGGTGGCTGCCTCCGCCGGTGCGGAAGTCACCCATGTCGACGCCTCCAAGAAGGCCATCGGCTGGGCGCGCGAAAACCAGACTTTGGGGCGCATGGACAAGCTGCCGATCCGCTGGATCTGCGAGGATGCGATGAAGTTCATCCAGCGCGAGGAGCGTCGCGGCAGCAAATATGACATCATCCTCACCGATCCGCCGAAATTCGGCCGTGGCCCGAACGGCGAGGTCTGGCATCTCTTCGATCACCTGCCGCTGATGCTCGACATCTGCCGCGAGATCCTGTCGCCCAGGGCGATCGGCCTGGTGCTGACGGCCTATTCGATCCGGGCGAGCTTCTATTCCATCCACGAGCTGATGCGCGAAACGATGCGCGGTGCCGGCGGTACGGTGGAATCCGGCGAACTCGTCATCCGCGAGAGCGGCACGGACGGCAAGGAAGCCGGCCGCGCGCTCTCCACCTCCCTCTTCAGCCGATGGATCAGCGCATGAGCCAGGAACATCACGGGAGCCGCCGCGTCGGTCAGGTGAAGGAGGTCACGAGCCTTTCGAACCCCATCGTCAAGGACATCAAGGCGCTCGCCAACAAGAAGGACCGCGACGAGACGAAGAGTTTCATGGCCGAGGGCCTGAAGCTCGTCATCGACGCACTGGAACTCGGCTTCGAGATCAGGACGCTGGTCTATGCCAAGAACGTGAAGGACAAGCCGCAGGTCGTGCAATGCGCGACGAAGACCGTTGCACGCGGCGGTCTGGTGCTTGAGGTGAGCGAGAAGGTTCTCGCCTCGATCACGCGGCGCGACAATCCGCAAATGGTCGTCGGCATTTTTTCGCAGCGCTGGACCAATCTCCGCGACCTCAGGCCCGGAAACGGCGAGACCTATGTGGCGCTCGACCGCGTGCGCGATCCCGGCAATCTCGGCACGATCATCCGCACGGCCGATGCGGCGGGCGCCAGCGGCGTCATCCTCGTCGGCGAAAGCACCGATCCGTTCTCGATGGAAACCGTGCGCGCCACCATGGGCTCGGTCTTCGCCGTGCCGCTGGTGAAGACCAGCGTGGCGGATTTCCTCGGCTGGAAGAAGGGTGCCGGCGTCTCCGTCGTCGCGACCCATTTGGCCGGCGCCGTCGATTACCGCACCATCGATTACAAGAAGAAACCTGTCGTGCTCCTCATGGGCAACGAACAGTCCGGCCTGCCGGAAGAGCTTGCCCGCGAGGCCGATGCGCTCGCCCGCATCCCGCAGGTCGGCCTTGCGGATTCGCTCAATCTCGCGATCGCGACGGGCGTCATGCTCTTCGAGGCGCGCCGCCACCTGCTGACGCTGGACGCGCGCGCATGAACGACCGCATTCCCCTGATGTCGCGGCCGCTTCCGGTCGTCTCCTTCATCCTGCTCGCGCTTCTCCTCGATCAGGCCGTGAAATTCGCCGTCGAGATGTGGCTGCCCTTCCAGGAAGCGGTGCATGTCTTGCCGATGCTGGCGCTCTACCGCACCTACAATTACGGCGTCGCCTTCTCCATGCTGTCGGGCATGGAGGGCTGGTTCATCGTCACGCTCCGGCTCTTCGTCGTCGGTTTCGTCATCTGGCTGTGGCGCCAGACGCCGAAGCAGCGCGGCTTTGCCCATGCGGGCTATGCCTTCATCATCGCCGGCGCCTTCGGCAATCTCATCGACCGAGCGCTGTTCGGCTATGTCATCGACTACATACTCTTCTACACCGAGACCTGGTCGTTTGCCGTCTTCAATCTCGCCGACAGTTTCATCACCATCGGCGCCGGCCTTGTCATCCTCGACGAGCTGCTCTTGCTGCGCCGCCGGGATCGCTAAGATTTTAGCGACTTGCTGAAGCGGATTTGAACGGTCCGCGTGATAAGCGGATCGTCATGAGCGAACCCGTCAAGCTACAGAACCGGCTCCAGGCCGAATTTGCGGAAGCGTCGCGCCGTTCCGCCCGCACCGGATTCCAGGCGGATAGGGTGCCCGAACCCTCCGACGTGGACGTTGATATCGTCGCGCCGCGCCCGGAGCCGGAAAGCCATGCGACGGTTCGAAGTGTGATCGCCGGTGTTGGCCTGCTTTCGGCCGCACTTGTCCTGGCGACCGGCATGGTGACGGGCTTCTACATCGCTGCCGCCGTGCTCGGCCTTGCCGGCATTGCAGGGGGCGTGTTTCTCTACCGTACCCGTCGCCCGACCGCTGCCGAGACCGATCACGACCGGTCCTGGGAGCGCAGCGAGACCTCGCAAATCCTCTCCGCCATTCATGACGTTCTCGGCGATATCGTCGTCATGCGCGCACTCGATGGCCGAATCCTGCGGGCCAATGCTGTTCTGTCCGATCTTACCGGCGTGTCCGATCTGGAAGGGAAGACCTGCGAGGACATCGGCCTTACCTTCCGATCGCAGGCGATCGCCCATCGCTACGATGTCGACGTGAACGGCCCGGCCGGAAAGCGCATCTATTCCTGGCATGACGTCACTGTGCGCGATCCTTCGTCTGGCGACCTGGTCGTGCATTCCATCGCCCGCGACGTGACGGAAGAGCGCCGCGCGGAAGGCGAGCGCGAACGCGCCCGCCAGCGCGCCGAGGAGGCGAGTGCCGCCAAGTCGCGTCTGCTCGCCACCGTCAGCCACGAAATCCGTACGCCTTTGTCAGGCATTCTCGGCATGTCGCACCTCATCGGGCAGACGCGCCTGACGGCCGAGCAGAAGAATTATCTGGCCGGTATCCGCCAGTCCGGCCATGCGCTGGTACAGCTCGTCGACGATCTCCTGGATTTTTCCACCATCGAGGCGGGCCGATTCCAGCTGCGCCCGTCGGAGGAGCCGGTGCGCCCGATGCTGGAAAGCGTCGTGGAAATGCTGTCGCATCGCGCCCACGACAAGGGTATCGAGATCGGCTCCTTCGTCTCGCCCGAGGTGCCGGGCCTTTTGACCTATGACGCGCCGCGCCTGCGCCAAGTGCTCTACAATGTCGTCGGCAATGCCGTGAAATTCACCCATACCGGCGGCGTTTCGCTGGAAACGACGCTGGAGCGCGGCGCCGTCGTCATCCGCGTCGCGGATACCGGCCCCGGCATGAATGCCGAGGAGCAGGCGCGCATCTTCGAAGAGTTCGAGCAGACCGGCAGCGCCGCGCAGCGCAGCGGCGGCACGGGTCTCGGCCTTGCCATATCCGCCCGCATCCTCAGCGAGGCTGGCGGTGCGCTGACGCTGGAAAGCACGCCCGGCAAGGGCTCGACCTTCACCATCCGCATGCCGGTCGATGCCCGAAAAACCGTTGGCGGCACCTCCCGCAAGGGCGTGCTGAAGGGCAGTCTCGTCTTCCTGCTGGCGCCTGCGGGGCCTGCCTCCACAGCGCTGGTGCGTACCATCGATGCGCTCGGTGGCCGTTGCCATCTTGCCGGTTCCGTGGACGAGGCTTTCGATGTGTTGCAGGGCCTTTCCGGCCGCAAGGCCGAATTGACGGATATCATCGTCGACAACCGGCTTGCCGGCGTCTTCCGTCGCGAGCTCGCCGATCTCAACTATATCAAGGAGAGCCGCGCCCGCCGCATCTACCTTGTCAATCCGGAGGAGCGGACCGGCCGCGCCATCGGCAATGGCGAAGGCTACGATTCCTGGCTGATCCGCCCGTTGCGCGAGCGCTCGCTCGTCGAGGTTCTGCGCGGCCGCATGAAGGGCATCGAGGTGCGCGATGCGATCAACGACAACAGGCCGATCCTGAAGGACCTGCCGCAACTGGCCGAGCCCACCCCGTCATCAGCCACGGGCGCGCGCATCCTGCTTGCGGAGGACGATCCGGTCAATGCCATGCTGGTGCGCGCGGTTCTGGAGCGTGCCGGCCATACGGTGCGCCATGTGCCCGATTATCCTGCGCTCGTCTCGGCACTGGCCGGCGCCACCGATGCCGGGCCGTTTGCGGCCGATCTCATCGTAACCGACCTCGGCATGCCCGGCGGTGACGGCAGGGACATGATCGCCCGTATCGTGCAGCGTGACTACGGCAACGCCCGCCTGCCGGTCATCGTGCTCACGGCCGACAGCCGGGCGGGGCTTGCCGAGGACCTGCTTTCCGTCGGGGCCGACGCGGTGCTCGCCAAGCCGGCCGACCCCGCGCAGCTCATCGCGGAAATATCGCGCCTCGCCCGTTATGTGACAGCTTGATCTTCTCAAGCCGTCCCTGCGTCATTATCTTGTTGCAGAATCGTGGTTAAACCCACGGAGTTCCTGATAACGGGTATACTGCCATGACGCTCGACCTTGCCCAGACCATCGCCCCGGTGGAGATCGCCCAGAAGACCGTTCCGGTCGCGGGACGTTCGGGAACGGACGTGCTCGGCCGCATCGGCAACCTGGAAACGCGCATCGCCCGCTCCGTAACCGAGATCGACGCCGCCCAGGCCGTGCGCTACCGCGTTTTTGCGGAGGAAATGAATGCCCGGCTGTCGTCGGATGCCGTGCGCCGCAAGCGCGACATCGATGCCTGGGACATGGTCTGCGACCATCTGCTCGTGCTCGACACCTCGATCGAGGGCGACGCGGAAGAGCAGATCGTCGGCACCTATCGTCTGCTCCGCCAGGATGTCGCCGCCGTCTCCGGCGGCTTCTATTCCCAGTCGGAATTCGATGTCGATACGCTGATCGCCCGCCATCCGGAAAAGCGTTTCATGGAGCTCGGCCGTTCCTGCGTGCTTCCGGCCTATCGCACCAAGCGCACGGTCGAACTGCTCTGGCAGGGCAACTGGGCCTATGCGCTGAAGCACGGCATAGATGTGATGTTCGGCTGCGCCTCCTTCCATGGCGTCGTGCCGGAGGAGCATGCGCTGGCGCTCTCCTTCCTGCATCACAATGTGCAGGCGAAGGATGAATGGGATGTCCTGGCGCGTCCTGAACTCTTCCGCACCATGGATCTGATGCCGCCCGAAGGCATCGATGCGCGCAAGGCGCTCTCCGCCATGCCGCCGCTCATCAAGGGCTATCTGCGCCTCGGCGCCACCGTCGGCACCGGCGCCGTCGTCGATCATGGCTTCAACACGACGGACGTTCTCATCGTGTTGCCGATCGGCAAGATTTCCGGCCGCTATCTCAATTACTACGGCGCGGACGCCGGACGGTTTGCAAGCTAGAGGATTGCCGGTGAGTTCTGGTTCACCGGAAATGCTCAGGCGATCGCCTTGCTGCAAGGTTTCATGAAGGTCGGCACACTCCGATTTGCCGCCCGTCCCGGTCTGCGGGGCGGGCGGTTTTTTCAGATAGGCTCAGCCGGCATTATGGGCGGCTAGCGTCGCCATGTTGACGATGTCGCTGTCCTTCGCGCCCATCGAGACAATCTGCACGGACTTGTCGAGGCCGACGAGCATCGGGCCGATGACCGTCGAGCCGCCGAGTTCCTGCAGCATCTTGGTCGAAATCGACGCCGAGTGGAATGCCGGCATGACGAGCACGTTGCCCGGCCCGGAGAGCCGGCAGAACGGATACTGTTCCATGATGCGGGCGTTCAGCGCCACATCCGCCGCCATCTCGCCATCATACTCGAAATCGACGCGCCGGCGGTCGAGGATTTTCACGGCTTCCCGCACCCGCTCGGACCGTTCCCCCGAGGGATGGCCGAAGGTCGAGTAGGCGAGCATCGCGACACGCGGCTCATAGCCGAGGCGGCGCGCGAGACCTGCCGCTTCCTCGGCGATGTCGGCGAGTTCTTCCGACGACGGCATGTCGTGTACCGCCGTGTCGGCAACCAGCACCGCACGACCCCGGCAGAGAGCCAGCGAGGCGCCGATGACCCGGTGGCCGGGCTTGGCGTCGATGCAGCGGCGCACGTCCTCGAGCGCGGTGGAGTAGTTGCGCGTCAGGCCGGTGACCATAGCGTCCGCATCCCCCAGCGCCACCATGCAGGCGGCGAAATGATTGCGGTCGTTATGGATCAGGCGCTGGGCATCGCGGTACAGGAAGCCGTTTCGCTGAATGCGGGCGTAGAGGTAGTCGATATAGACATCGTTGCGCGTCGAGATGCGCGCATTGAGAAGCTCGATGCCCGGCCGGTCGAGATCGATGCCGGCGCGTTCGGCGACTTCCCGCATCCGGTCGTCGCGGCCGACGAGGATCGCGGTGCCGAGCTGCTGGTTGGCATAGGAAACGGCGGCGCGCATCATCTGCTCTTCCTCGCCCTCGGCGAAGACGACCCGCTTGGGATGGCGGCGCACGCGGGCATAGATCTGCTGCAGCGTCGAGGCGATGGGGTCCCGGCGCGCCCTGAGATCGCGCGCATAGGCGTCGAGGTCGGGAATGTTCTTGCGTGCGACGCCGGTGTCCATCGCGGCCTTGGCGACGGCGACGGGGATCGCCGAGATCAGGCGCGGATCGAAGGGCACGGGAATGATGTACTGTGCGCCGAACCGCGGGCGAACCCCCTGATAGGCGGCGGCGACATCGTCGGGCACGTCTTCCTTGGCGAGCTTGGCGAGCGCCTCGGCGGCGGCGATCTTCATCGCGTCGTTGATCGTGGATGCGCGCACGTCGAGCGCACCGCGGAAGATATAGGGGAAGCCGAGCACGTTGTTGACCTGGTTCGGATAGTCCGAACGGCCGGTTGCAACGATCGCGTCATCGCGGATCCGGGCGACTTCTTCCGGCGTGATTTCCGGATCGGGGTTTGCCATCGCGAAGATGATCGGGCGCGGCGCCATGGCGCGGATCATGTCTTCCGTGAATGCGCCCTTGGCCGAGAGGCCGAACACCACGTCGGCGCCTTCCATCGCCTCGGCCAGTGACCGCCGGTCGGTCTTGACGGCATGGGCGGACTTCCACTGATTCATGCCGTCTTCACGGCCCTGGTAGATTACGCCCTTGGTGTCGCAGAGGATGACGTTGTCGGGGGCGAAGCCCATCGACTTGATGAGTTCGATGCAGGCGATGGCGGCCGCACCCGCGCCATTGCAGACGAGCTTGGTCGTCTTGAAGTCGCGGCCGGTCAGCGCCAGCGCATTGATCAGGCCGGCGGCGGCGATGATGGCGGTGCCGTGCTGGTCGTCGTGGAAGACCGGGATGTCCATCAGCTCGCGCAGACGCTGCTCGATGATGAAACAGTCGGGCGCCTTGATGTCCTCAAGGTTGATGCCGCCGAAGGACGGGCCGAGATAGCGCACGCAGTTGATGAATTCGTCGACATTTTCCGTGTCGACCTCGAGGTCGATGGAATCGACGTCGGCAAAGCGCTTGAAGAGGACGGACTTGCCTTCCATGACGGGCTTGGAGGCCAGCGCCCCGAGATTGCCGAGACCGAGAATGGCGGTGCCGTTCGAGATGACGGCGACCATGTTGCCGCGCGTCGTGTAGTCGTAGGCAGTCGACGGGTCTTCCGCGATCGCCTTCACCGGCACGGCGACGCCGGGCGAGTAGGCAAGCGACAGGTCGCGCTGTGTCGCCATCGGCTTGGTGGGCGTGATCTCGAGCTTTCCGGGGCGGCCGGACGAATGGAAGTCCAGCGCTTCCTGGTCCGTGACGGTTGCTCTCTTGCGATCTGTTTTGTCGGTTCCCGGCATATTCCCCCCTTCACACTCCTGTGGGCGATAGGCCCATAGCTTCTTACAGCTGTTGTTTTCTATATCGCTGCATGGCTAGGGTGACACCTCTTTTTTAGGAAGAACAGACTCTCCGTGAACGATCAGATCGCGCGCCAAAACGATATCCTCACGACATCCGAGCTTGCCAGCGACGAAAGCCGCGCATCGGCGACGCCGATGATGGAGCAATATATCGAGATCAAGGCTGCCAATCCCGACAGCATGCTGTTCTACCGCATGGGGGATTTCTACGAGCTGTTCTTCCAGGATGCGGTGGATGCGTCGCGTGCGCTCGGCATCACGCTGACGAAGCGCGGCCAGCATATGGGCCTCGACATTCCGATGTGCGGCGTGCCGGTCCATGCGGCCGACGATTATCTCCAGAGACTGATCGCCGTCGGCTTTCGCGTCGCGGTCTGCGAGCAGGTGGAAGATCCGGCCGAGGCGAAGAAGCGTGGCTCCAAGTCCGTGGTGCGCCGCGATGTCGTGCGCCTCGTCACACCCGGCACGTTGACCGAGGAAAAGCTGCTCTCGCCGTCGGATGCCAACTATCTCATGGCCGTCTCGCGCATCCGCGGCGGCTCGGAGCCCTCCATGGCGCTTGCCTGGATCGATATTTCCACCGGCATCTTTCGTCTGTCCGAAACCGCCCAGGGGCAGCTTCTCGCCGATATCCTGCGCATCGATCCGCGCGAACTGATCGTGCCGGATACGCTGTTCTACGATCCCGAGTTCCGTCCGGTCCTCGATGTGCTGGGCCGCGTCGCCGTGCCCCAGCCGGCCGTGCTGTTCGACAGCGCGACGGCGGAAGGCCGCATCGCCCGTTATTTCGGTGTCTCGACGCTCGATGGCTTCGGCAGCTTCTCCCGAGCAGAGTTTGCGGCCGCCTCTGCCGCCATCGCCTATGTCGAGAAGACGCAGATCGCCGAGCGCCCGCCGCTCGGCCGGCCGGAGCGCGAAAGCTCCGCCTCGACGCTGTTCATCGACCCCGCCACCCGCACCAATCTTGAGCTCGTGCGCACGCAATCGGGCGATCGCAATGGCACGCTGCTGAAGGCCATTGACCGCACCGTGACGAGCGGTGGCGCGCGTCTGCTCGCCGAGCGTCTGATGTCGCCGCTGACCGACCCTGACGTCATCAATGTCAGGCTCGATTCCATTGCAAAGCTCGCCGACCGTCCCTCCTTCTGCGAGGATCTGCGCCGGACGCTGAAACGGATCCCGGATATGCCGCGCGCGCTGTCACGCATCGCGCTCGGCCGGGGCGGCCCGCGCGATCTCGGCGCCATTCTGCAAGGTCTGTCCAGCGCTGCGGACATCGCGGGGTTGATGGCGGCCGAAGAGCTGGAGGGGGAACTCGCCGCCGCCCGTACAGCCATCGCGGCACTGCCGGTCGACCTCTCGCACCGCCTGTCCTTCATGCTTGCCGACGAGCTGCCGCTCCTGAAGCGCGACGGTGGCTTCATCCGGGAAGCGGCTGATAGCGAGCTGGACGAGGTCCGGGCGCTGCGCGACCAGTCCCGCCGCGTCATCGCCGGCCTGCAACTGCAATATGCCGAGGAAACGGGCGTCAAGTCGCTGAAGATCAAGCACAACAATGTGCTCGGCTATTTCATCGAGGTCTCCGCGGGCAATGCATCTGCGCTGACTGACGGTGACGAGGCGAAGGCCCGCTTCATCCACCGCCAGACCATGGCGGGCGCGATGCGCTTCACCACGACAGTGCTGTCGGAACTCGAAACCAAGATCGCCAATGCCGCCGACCGGGCGCTTGCCATCGAGCTTGCGGCCTTCGACGGCCTGGTCGAGGCCGTCGTTTCCGAGGCGGAAGCCATCAAGGCGGCCGCCCGCGCGCTTGGCATCGTCGATGTCTCGGTGGGGCTCGCAGCACTTGCCGAGGAGCAGGCCTATTGCCGCCCGGTTGTCGACAGTTCCACCATGTTCGCCATCGTCGGCGGGCGCCACCCCGTCGTCGAGCAGGCGCTGCGCCGCCAGCATGCCGCCGCCTTCGTCGCCAATTCCTGCGACCTCTCGCCTGCGGACGGCAAGAGCCATGGCGCGATCTGGCTTCTGACCGGCCCGAACATGGGCGGTAAGTCGACCTTCCTGCGCCAGAACGCTCTCATCGCCATCCTTGCGCAGATGGGGTCCTACGTGCCGGCCGAGAGCGCCCATATCGGTATAGTCGATCGTCTCTTCTCGCGCGTCGGTGCTTCGGACGATCTGGCGCGCGGCCGCTCCACCTTCATGGTGGAAATGGTCGAGACGGCGGCGATCCTCAACCAGGCGACCGACCGTTCGCTCGTCATTCTCGACGAAATCGGCCGCGGCACCGCCACCTTCGACGGCCTGTCCATCGCCTGGGCGTCGGTCGAGCACCTGCACGAGGGCAATCGCTGCCGCGGTCTTTTCGCCACGCATTTCCATGAGCTGACCGTGCTTTCGGAAAAGCTAGCCCGCCTTTCCAACGCCACAATGCGCGTCAAGGAGTGGGATGGCGACGTGATCTTTCTGCACGAGGTCGGGCCGGGGGCGGCGGATCGTTCCTACGGCATCCAGGTGGCGCGGCTTGCCGGCCTTCCCGCCTCGGTCGTTGCGCGTGCAAAGGATGTGCTGGCCAAGCTCGAGGATGCCGACCGCAAGAATCCGGCAAGTCAGCTCATCGATGATCTGCCGCTGTTTCAGGTTGCGGTGCGCCGCGAGGAGATGAAGCGCGACGCAGCGCCGTCGAAAGTCGAGGGGCTCGTCAGAGACCTCAACCCTGATGATATGACGCCGCGTGAGGCGCTGGATGCGCTCTATGCGCTGAAGAAAGAACTTGGCAATCGCTAACGGCTAGGATCATTGTCCTCGCGTGCTGAAAGGGTCTATAGGCATGCGAACCGAACGGGCGATGGACGAGAAGCGGGACGCAGGCCGGCATTCAATGGAACACAAGCTCTTGGCGCCGGCTCAGTCCGGTCTTCTCGACGTGCCGGCGCTGCGCGCCAAATGCGAATTCATCGCCAGCACCAATGCCGATTACCGTGACCGCATGCGCAGCGCGTTGCTGGCCGAATTCAAGGCGGCCAACGCCGCCGGCCGCGAACGCGCCCGCGAACTGCTTTTCGCCGATGGCAGCGGCCTGCAATGCGCTGCCCGCATTTCCTGGCTGCAGGACCAGCTGATTGCCGTCCTGCATGATTTTGCGCTCAACCATGTCTTCAGTGCCGGCCAGGCGTCACCGGCAACGCGCATCACGGTGACGGCGGTCGGCGGCTATGGCCGCGGCACGCTGGCGCCGGGCTCGGATATCGATCTGCTCTTTCTGCTGCCGGTAAAACCTGCCGCCTGGAGCGAGCCGGCGATCGAGTTCATGCTCTACATCCTGTGGGATCTGGGCTTCAAAGTCGGCCACGCCACCCGCAATCTGGAAGAGTGCATCCAGCTCTCCAAGAGCGACATGACGATCCGCACCGCGATCCTCGAAGCGCGCTATATCGGCGGCTCGGTCGCGCTGTTCGAGGAACTGGCGGTGCGTTTCGACCGCGAGATCGTGCGCGGCACCGGGCCGGAATTCATCGCCGCCAAACTTGCCGAGCGCGACGAGCGCCACCGCAAGGCCGGGGATACGCGCTACCTCGTCGAACCGAACGTCAAGGAAGGCAAGGGCGGGCTTCGCGACCTGCACACGCTGTTCTGGATCGCCAAATATTTCTATCACATCAAGGATCCGGCGGAGCTGGTGAAGCTCGGCGTGCTTTCCAGGCAAGAATACAAGCTCTTCCAGAAAGCGGACGATTTCCTCTGGGCCGTGCGCTGCCACATGCATTTCCTGACAGGCAAGGCGGAGGAGCGCCTGTCCTTCGACATCCAGCGCGAGATTGCCGAATGCCTTGGCTACCAGCCGCATCCGGGCCTCTCCGCCGTCGAGCGCTTCATGAAGCACTACTTTCTCGTCGCCAAGGATGTCGGTGATCTCACGCGCATCTTCTGTGCCACGCTGGAAGACCAGCAGGCCAAAGAGGCGCCCGGCATCACGGCGGTCATCAGCCGCTTCACCCGGCGCACGCGGAAAATCGCCGGCACGCTGGACTTCCTTGAAGACCGCGGCCGCATCACGATCGCCGATCCCGACGTCTTCAAGCGCGACCCCGTCAATATCATCAGGCTCTTCCATATCGCCGATCTCAACGGTCTGGAGTTCCACCCGGACGCGCTGAAGCTGGTGACGCGCTCGCTTGCGCTGATCAACGGCGCGGTGCGCGAAAACGACGAGGCTAACCGCCTCTTCCTGTCCATCCTGACGTCGCCGCGCGATCCGGCGCTCCTTCTGCGCCGTATGAACGAGGCCGGCGTGCTCGGCCGGTTCATTCCGGAATTCGGCAAGATCGTCGCGATGATGCAGTTCAACATGTATCATCACTACACGGTCGATGAACATCTGATCCGCTCTGTTGGCGTACTGGCCAATATCGACCAGGGGCGCGAGAAGGATGCCCACCCGCTGAGCTACCAGCTCATGCCCTCGATCGAGGACCGCATCCCGCTTTATGTCGCCGTGCTGCTGCATGACATCGCCAAGGGCCGGCCGGAGGATCACTCCGAGGCGGGCGCCAAGGTAGCGCGAAAACTCTGCCCGCGCTTCGGCCTGTCGCCCAAGCAGACGGAGCTGGTCGTCTGGCTGATCGAGGAACACCTGACCATGTCGATGGTCGCGCAGACGCGTGACCTCAACGACCGCAAGACCATCGTCGATTTCGCCGAGAAGGTGCAGTCGATGGAGCGGCTGAAGATGCTGCTGGTTCTGACGGTCTGCGATATCCGTGCCGTTGGCCCCGGCGTGTGGAACGGCTGGAAGGGGCAGCTGCTGCGCACGCTCTACTACGAAACGGAATTGCTGATTTCCGGCGGTTTTTCCGAGTTGTCGCGGAAGGAGCGCGCCCAGGCGGCCCGCGAGATCCTGTCCGATGCGCTGCCGGCCGACTGGAGCCAGAAGGACCGCAAGATCTATACGAAGCTGCACTACGATCCCTACCTGCTGACGGTCTCGCTGGAGGATCAGGTGCGCCACGCGAACTTCATCCGCGAGACGGACAAGGCCAGGCAGACGCTGGCGACGATGGTGCGCACCCATTCTTTCCACGCCATCACCGAAATCACGGTGCTCTCGCCGGACCATCCGCGCCTGCTGACGGTGATTGCCGGCGCCTGCGCTGCCGCCGGCGCCAACATCGTCGATGCGCAGATTTTCACCACATCGGACGGTCGCGCGCTCGACACGATCCTCGTCACCCGCGAATTCCCCAACGACGCCGACGAGACCCGTCGGGCCGGCACGATCGGCCGGATGATCGAGGACGTGCTGTCGGGGCGCAAACGTCTGCCGGAAGTGATCGCGACCCGAACCAGGAGCCGCAAGCGCAGCCGCACCTTCACCGTCTCCCCGGCCGTCACCATCTCCAACACGCTGTCGAACAAGTTCACCGTCATCGAGATCGAGTGCCTCGACCGTCCGGGTCTGCTCTCGGAGGTCACGGCCGTGCTGTCCGACCTCTCGCTCGACATCGCCTCGGCGCATATCACCACCTTCGGCGAGAAGGTGATCGATACCTTCTACGTCACCGACCTCGTCGGCCAGAAGGTCACCAATGAGAGCCGGCACGCCAACATCGTCGCCCGGTTGAAGGCCGTGATGGCCGACGAGGCGGACGAGCTGCGCGACCGCATGCCGCCCGGCATGATCGCGCCGGTCGCGCCGACGCCAAGAAGGGTCAAGGCACAACAATGAGTCTGGTCAAGAAATTCGCGACCGTCGGCGGCGCGACGCTCGGCAGCCGCGTGCTCGGCTTTGCCCGCGAAACGCTGATGGCCGCAGCGCTCGGCACCGGTCCGATGGCCGACGCCTTCTACGCCGCCTTCCGCTTCCCCAACCTCTTCCGCCGCCTCTTCGCCGAGGGTGCCTTCAACGCCGCCTTCGTACCGCTCTTCGCCAAGGAGATCGAGGACGGTGGTCTGGACGGCGCAAAGCGCTTCTCCGAAGAGGTCTTCGGCGTCCTATTTTCCGTGCTCCTGATGCTGACCGTCGCGATGCAGCTGCTCATGCCGCTCATCGTCGCCTGGATCATCGCGCCCGGCTTCGTTGGCGATGCGGAAAAGTTCGATGTGACGGTCAAGCTCGCCGTCGTCATGTTCCCCTATCTCATGTGCATGTCGCTGACGGCGATGCTGTCGGGCATGCTGAACTCGCTGCACCACTATTTCGCCGCCGCCATCGCTCCCGTCTTCCTCAACGTCGTGCTGATCGGCGCGCTTGGTTATGCGCTTTGGGACGGCGCCTCGCCGCTGGAGACGGCCTGGTATCTTTCGTGGGGCGTGCTCGTCTCCGGTCTTCTGCAGATGGCCGTTCTCTATGCCGGCGTGCGCCAGGCCGGCATGAGGATCGGTTTTCGCCGCCCGCGCATCACGCCCAACGTCAAGCGCCTGCTGTGGCTCGCCTTCCCGGCGGCCATCACCGGCGGCATCACCCAGATCAACCAGTTGATCGGCCAGATGATCGCCTCCACCAGGGACGGTGCGATCTCGGCCCTGCAATATGCCGACCGCGTCTACCAGCTGCCGCTCGGCGTCGTCGGCATCGCCGTCGGCGTGGTGCTTCTGCCGGAACTGGCGCGTGCGCTGAAGGGGGGGCACGAGCGCGAGGCCGGCAATCTGCAGAACCGCTCGATGGAATTCGTGCTGTTCCTGACGCTGCCCGCTGCCGCCGCGCTGTGGGTTATCTCCGATGAGATCGTGCGCGTGCTGTACGAGCGTGGCGCCTTCAGCCCGGAAACCACCTCCGTCGTTGCCGGAACGCTCGCCATCTATGGCCTTGGCCTGCCCGGTTTCGTGATGATAAAGGCGCTCAATCCAGGCTTCTTCGCCCGCGAGGATACCAAGACGCCGATGCGCATCACCCTGCTGTCGGTGGTCATCAACTGCGTGCTCGCCGTCTCGCTCTTCCCATTGTTCCATGAGCGTGGCATCGCCACCGCCGAAACCGTCTCCGGCTGGCTGACGGCGGTGCTGCTCTTCGTGACGCTGGTGCGTCGCGGCCATTGGCCGCTGGAGATGGCGCTGCTGTGGCGCGTGGCGCGCCTGCTGATCTCCGCGATCATCATGGCCGTTGCGCTGGAATATGCCTCCGGCTATCTCGCGCATCGCCTGGCGCCGACCTCGTCGCTCTACGAGCAACTGTCGGCCCTCGGCCTGTTGATCGGTCTGGCCATGGTCGTCTATTTCTCGATCGCGTTCCTCATCGGCGGCGCCGATCTCGGGATGATCCGCCGCAACATGAAGCGCCGGCCGCGCACCGAGAACGCGCCGCCGGATGGCGGATCGGCGGAGTAGGCCACAGATCAGCGTGCAGCAAGCTTCGCACGCGCCTTCAACCGTGCCAGTCCGCGGCAATGATGCCAGCTCCGCTTCGGGCCGACATCGACATGGACGATGCCGTTGCAGTAGGTCCCGACGCCGCCGACGGCGGGTGCGGATCGCGCTGCGGCGATGATCCTCTTCACGGAGACGCCGGGCACGCGGATATCCGCCGCCAGGCATTTGCGATGATAGGATCCCCTGCGGCCGTGTGATCGATGCCCCGATGTGACGAGTGGCCGACGCCCGACGGCACGGGCGATGTGGGCGAGAACCGCGCGCAGCTTGCCGGGAAAACATCGGTGCCGCACGCGCGGCGTCTGGATCGCGTAAACTTTCGTCACGATCCCTTTGTCGTTTCTGTGTTTGTGGTTGCGGCCTGCCTCGGTCTCGCTCGCGAACAGGGATATCAGCGCCAGGACGCAGGCAAGCAGAATGGAACCGTTCTTTCGCACGGGTCAACTCCGTCTTGTGCCCCTTCGTCACAAAACGGCCGATCGGGACCGGCCTTCCCCTCCAAATCCCCGAGGGGAGGGAACGACCGGAAAATGTCTTTTATAAGGGCTTTCTCATGCGCTCGAGCCCTGGGGCCCGGCCCCCTTGATCGGCACTGCGGTGGCGTGCATAAGCGCCACGTATTTTCTTACGCAGTTCCGGCCGGGAGGCCGCATCGGACTTTTACCGGAATTGCTCGTGCAACAGGGACCAGGCCCTCCACCCGCCTGAAGGAAAACCGTCATGAGCGCATTCAAGCCTCTCGTCTTCTCCGGCGTCCAGCCGACCGGCAATCTTCATCTCGGCAATTATCTCGGCGCGATCCGCAAGTTCGTGGCGCTGCAGGCAGACAACGACTGCATCTACTGCGTCGTCGATCTGCACGCGCTGACCGCGCAACTGGTGCACGAGGACATGCGGAGCCAGATCCGCTCGATCGCCGCAGCCTTCATCGCCTCGGGCATCGACCCGAAGAAGCATATCGTCTTCAACCAGTCCGCCGTGCCGCAGCATTCCGAGCTCGCCTGGATCTTCAATTGCGTCGCGCGCATCGGCTGGATGGAGCGCATGACCCAGTTCAAGGACAAGACGGGCGGCAAGAATGCCGAACAGGTCTCGCTCGGCCTGCTGGCCTATCCGAGCCTGATGGCCGCCGACATCCTCGTCTACCGGGCAACGCATGTTCCCGTCGGCGACGACCAGAAGCAGCATCTGGAGCTGACCCGCGACATCGCGCAGAAGTTCAACATCGACTTCGGCGACCATATCCGCAAGGCGGGTACCGGCGTCGACATCGTCGTGGGCGAAGAGCCTGTCCATGCCTATTTCCCGATGGTCGAACCGCTGATCGGCGGCCCGGCGCCGCGCGTCATGAGCCTGCGTGATGGCACCAAGAAGATGTCGAAGTCGGACGCATCCGATCTCTCGCGCATCAACCTCACCGACGATGCCGACACGATCTCCAAGAAAATCCGCAAGGCCAAGACCGATCCGGACGCGCTTCCGAGTGAAGTCGAAGGCCTGAAGGGGCGTCCGGAGGCCGAAAATCTCGTCGGCATCTATGCTGCGCTGTCGGACAAGACCAAGGCGGACGTGCTCGCCGAATTCGGCGGCCAGCAATTCTCGGCCTTCAAGCCGGCGCTGATCGACCTCTCGGTCAATGTGCTCGCGCCGATCACCGACGAGATGCGCCGCCTGATGGACGACACCAGCCATATCGACGCGATCCTCAGGGACGGCGGCGAAAGGGCGCGGGCGCGGGCGGAAAAAACCATGAAGGAAGTCCGCGACATCATCGGTTTTGTGCAGTAAGGTCGCCGCGAAACGTCCTTGAGATAAGGGGGCCATATGGTTTCTCGACGACTTTCCCGCCTTGAAGGCCACCGCCGGAAATTTCTGGCGGTCATCGACGACACGCCGGAATGCCAGCGCGCCGTCCACTATGCGGGAATGCGGGCGAAGAATTCCAATGGCGCCGTCGTGCTGCTCTATGTGATTGCCAATGGCGATTTCCAGCAATGGCTGGGAGTCGAGGAGATCATGCGGGCGGAGGCGCGCGAGGCGGCGGAAGCTGTGCTCGCCAAGGCCGGCCAGGCGCTTCGCGAAGCCATCGGCATCGAACCGGAAACGGTGATCCGCGAGGGCGTCGCGAGCGAGGCGATCAACGGCCTGATCGAGGAGGATCGCGACATCGCGATCCTCGTTCTCGCGGCAGGCTCCGCCAAGGAAGGGCCGGGGCCGCTGGTCACATCGCTCGCCAGCCGTGCACACGCGTTCCCGATCCCCGTCACGGTGATCCCGGATCTGTTGAGCGACGAGGAACTGGACGCGCTGAGCTGATTTCGCAGCCTTGAAGAGCGGCGCCAAAACGCCTATCTTCTTTTGAACCATTCTAAGATTTTGGCTGACGACAGCGTCTGGCCGGACGGAGAAGACCATGTTCATCCAGACCGAATCGACACCGAACCCGTCGACCCTGAAGTTTCTGCCGGGCAAAGTGGTGCTGGAAACCGGCACGGCCGAGTTCCGCGACGAGACGGAAGCGCGTGCGGCATCCCCGCTCGCTGCCCGCCTTTTCGGTGTTCCCGGCGTCACTGGCGTGTTCCTCGGCTACGATTTCATCACCGTCACCAAGGACAATGCCGACTGGCAGCATATGAAGCCGGCGATCCTCGGCAACATCATGGAACACTTCATGTCGGGCCAGCCGATCCTCGCCAGCGGCGCCTTCGGCGGCAGCGACGAGGACGACGGCGAGTTCTTCGAGGAAGGCGACGAGACCATCGTTGCCACCATCAAGGAACTGCTCGACACGCGCGTTCGTCCGGCCGTGGCCCAGGACGGTGGCGACATCACCTTCAAGGGTTTCCGCGATGGTGTCGTCTATCTCAACATGAAGGGAGCCTGCTCCGGCTGCCCGTCCTCGACGGCGACGCTCAAGCATGGCGTACAGAACCTTCTTCGCCATTTCGTACCGGAAGTGCAGGAAGTTGAAGCCGTCGCATAAGGTCCGCTCGGCAAGTCGCAGGTGCCCGGCATGATCGTCCTTGCGATCGATACGGCGGGAACCGGCTGTTCGGCCGCCCTCTATGATGCCAATCGGGATATTGTGCTCGGCGCTGCCGGCGAGGATATCGGCCGCGGCCATGCCGAGCGGCTGATGGAATTCGTCGACGGTGCGCTGGAGGCTGCCGGCCTCGATCTTCCTGCAGTCGATCGTATCGCCGTCACTATCGGTCCCGGTTCCTTCACCGGCATCCGCGTCGGCGTTGCTGCCGCGCGCGGTCTGGCGCTGGCGCTCGGCGTTCCTGCTGTCGGTGTGAGCACGCTCTCGGCGCTGGCTGCTGGCCGAAAAGGCCCTCTGCTTGTGGCGATCGATGCCAAGCGCGACGAGGTCTACTGGCAGGCATTCGCGGCCGATGGCAACGAAGCCACGCCGCCGGCCATTGCTACCGTTGAAGAGGCGCGCGCCATCGCACAGGCGCATGATGGCGATATCGCCGGTTCGGCTTCGGCCCTGCTGCGTGAAGGTGCGGCAGCGGAGACGGACGGAGTGGATATCGTCACCGTCGCTCGCCTCGGCGCCCGCCTCGATCCACAAAACCATCTGCCGAAGCCGCTCTATCTGCGCGGTCCCGATGCCAAGCCGCAGGCGGGTTTCGCGATCCGCCGAGCTTGATGCCATGTCCCTGAGCGACTATTTCACCCGCAAGCCCGCCTTCGAAATCTTTCCGCTCGAGACCGCCGACGCCGGTCTGGCCGCGACGCTGCACCAGTTGCGGTTTCCCCAGCCGTGGAATGACGGCGAATTCCATTCGCTGCTGTCGCAGGAGCCGGTTTTCGGCTTTCTGGCGGTGAAGCAGGGCGTGCTTGGCCGTACCGCCGGCGGTTTCGTTCTCGCGCGTGCTGCGGCAGGCGAAGCGGAAATTCTGACGATCAGCGTGGATCAGCGCTTCGGCCGGTCGGGCCTTGGCTGGCGCCTGATGCTCGCCGCGCTGCGCGAAGCCAAGATGCGCGGCGCGGAGGATGTTTTTCTCGAGGTCGACGAAGTGAATCATGCCGCGCGCGGCCTCTACGGCAAGCTCGGTTTCGTCAAGGCCGGTGAGCGCAAGGCCTATTATGCCGCCCCCGATGGCAGCCGTTCCTCGGCGCTTGTCATGCGGCGCGATCTTCGCTAGTCCCCTAGCGGGGGCGACAAGAGAAGGGCAGACGGTATGGCGGACGCGGAAAAATCGCTGGAAGAGCTTTGTGTCGAGCGCGGCATGCGCATGACCGAGCAGCGCCGCGTGATCGCGCGCGTGCTCGAATCCTCTGCCGATCATCCCGATGTCGAGGAACTCTACCGCCGTTCGTCCGCCGTCGATTCGCGCATTTCCATCTCCACCGTCTATCGCACCGTCAAACTCTTCGAGGATGCCGGCATCATCGAGCGCCACGATTTCCGCGATGGCCGCTCGCGCTATGAGACGGTGCCGGACGAACATCACGATCATCTGATCGACCTGAAACACGGCCAGGTCATCGAATTCCATTCGCCCGAAATCGAGGCATTGCAGGAGCGTATCGCCCGCGAGCACGGTTTCAAGCTCGTCGGCCATCGGCTGGAACTCTATGGCATTCCCCTCAAGGAGGGCGAGTGAGGCGCATCGCCACTCTCCCCCTGATCATGGACCGGTGAGCGCTTGATCACCTGGCTGCGCATTGCCATCGCCCTCACCGTGCTTGTCACGGTCACGCTCGTATTGCTGCCGATCCAGCTCGTCGGCCTGCGCTTCAATCTCAAAATTCGCCGCCGCCTGCCACGCCTGTGGCATCGCGTCGCCTGCTGGGCGCTCGGCCTGCGCGTGCGCGTGCATGGCACGCTCGAGCCGAAGCGGCCGCTGCTGCTTGCCGCCAACCACGCCTCCTGGAAGGATATCCTGGTGCTCGGCTCGGTGGCCGATGTTGCGTATATCGCCAAGGCCGAGGTGCGCGGCTGGCCGGTCTTCGGCCTGCTCGCCCGCCTGCAGGCGACGATCTTCGTCGAGCGCGAGCAGCGCCAGAAGACGGGCGATCAGGTGAACGAGATTGCCGAACGCCTGACGGCCGGCGAGATCATTGTGCTCTTCCCGGAGGGCACGACCTCCGACGGCAACCGCCTGATGGAGATCAAGACCTCACTGTTCGGCGCCGCCGCCTCGGCCGTGCCGCATGCGCCCGATGGCGTCGTGTTCATCCAGCCGGTCTCGATTGCCTATACCGGCGTGCACGGCATGGCGATGGGCCGCTTCCACCGGCCGCTCGCCGCCTGGCCGGGTGATATCGCGCTCGGGCCGCACCTGCTCGGTGTGATGCGCGAGGGTGCGGTCGATGTGGATGTCGATTTCGGCGAGCGGGTGGACTATTCGCGGGCGAGCAACCGCAAGCAGGTGAGCCGCGAAGTCGAGACGCGCATCCGCGCCATGCTGGGTGCGCGGCTGCGCGGCAGATAAGCGCGCAGCAGTTTTGCGTCCGGGCGTGCCAAACAAAGAGACACTTCAAATTCGAGGACTTTTCCACTATGGAAGCGGCCATGAGCGAACAGTCCCTTTCCCTGCCCGAAGCCCCCGTGGCCACGCCGAACACCCGAAAGGTCTTTGTGAAGACCTATGGCTGTCAGATGAACGTCTACGACAGCGAGCGCATGACCGACGCCCTGTCGAAGGACGGTTATGAGGCGACGGAGGTTCTGGAAGAGGCCGACCTCGTTCTCCTCAATACCTGTCATATCCGCGAGAAGGCGGCGGAAAAGGTCTATTCCGAACTGGGCCGTCTGCGCGACATGAAGAAGGCCCGCGCCAGGGACGGCCGCGAGATGGTGATCGGCGTCACCGGCTGCGTCGCCCAGGCGGAAGGCAAGGAAATCCTGCGCCGCGCGCCGGCCGTCGATCTCGTCATCGGTCCGCAGACCTATCATCGGCTGCCCGAGGCGCTGCGCCGCGCCAAGGGCGGCGAGCGTGTCGTCGAGACGGATTATGCGATCGAAGACAAGTTCGAACATCTTCCCGCACCGGAAAAGGCCAAGACGCGTGCTCGCGGCGTCACCGCGTTTCTTACCGTGCAGGAAGGCTGCGATAAATTCTGCACCTTCTGCGTGGTGCCCTATACACGCGGCTCGGAGGTCTCTCGCCCCGTCGCGCAGATCGTCGCCGAGGCCGAGCGCCTCGTCGAAGGCGGTGTGCGCGAAATCACGCTGCTCGGCCAGAACGTGAATGCCTGGCACGGCCTCGGTCCTGACGGCACCGAATGGAGCCTCGGCGATCTCCTCTGTCGGCTCGCCGAAATCGAAGGTCTTGCGCGCCTGCGCTACACGACGAGCCATCCGCGCGACATGGATGACCGGCTGGTCGAGGCGCATCGCGACCTGCCCAAGCTGATGCCCTATCTGCATCTGCCGGTGCAGTCCGGCTCCGACCGTATCCTGAAGGCCATGAACCGACGCCATACGGCAGCCGAATACATCGCCCTCATCGAACGCATCCGCGCCGTCCAGCCCGACCTCGCCATCTCGGGCGATTTCATCGTCGGTTTCCCCGGAGAGACGGACGAGGACTTCGAAGACACGATGCGTCTCATCGAGGCCGTTGGTTATGCACAGGCATTTTCGTTCAAATATTCCATCCGTCCCGGCACGCCCGGTGCCGAGATGGGCGGCCATGTCGATGAGAGCGTGAAGTCCGAACGCCTTGAAAGATTGCAGGCTTTGCTGTTCCGCCAGCAACGGGAGTTCGCGGTGGGCTGCATCGGCAAGGAGATCGACCTGCTTCTGGAGAAGCCTGGCCGCATGCCCGGCCAGCTCGTGGGCCGCTCGCCCTGGCTGCAGCCTGTGAATGTTGATGCAAAAGGTTCTGAAATCGGTGACATTATACGGGTACGAATCACCGATGCCGGGCCCAACAGCCTCTTCGCGGAAGCGATCGGGTGAGGGGCGGATCGACAAGGAGCTTGACCGCTTGAACGGACACGAACTGATGACGTCCTCGCCGCGCCAGTCGAAAAAAGAGACCGACGCCAATCAATTCGTGCTCACTTTCGAGAACAATCGATACGCAAGCGAGCTCTTCGGACAGTTCGACCAGCATCTGAAGCTGCTCGAGCAACGTCTCCACATCGACGCGCGTGCCAGGGGTAACTCCGTTTCCATTTCTGGTGACGTGGTTGCCACCAACCAGGCCCGCCGCGCGCTAGACTATCTCTATGACCGTCTCCAGAAGGGCGGCTCGATCGAGGTGTCCGACGTGGAGGGCGCGATCCGCATGGCGATCGCCGCCGACGATCAGCTTTCGCTGCCGACCATGGAGCGCAAGGCCAAGCTCACCATGTCGCAGATCTCCACCCGCAAGAAGACCATCGTCGCCCGCACGCCGACGCAGGATACCTATATCCGCGCCCTGGAGCGTTCCGAGCTGGTCTTCGGCGTCGGCCCGGCCGGCACGGGCAAGACCTATCTTGCCGTCGCCCATGCCGCACAGCTGCTGGAGCGCGGCGCGGTCGACCGTATCATCCTGTCGCGCCCGGCCGTCGAAGCCGGCGAGCGCCTCGGCTTCCTGCCCGGCGACATGAAGGAGAAGGTCGATCCCTATCTGCGACCGCTCTATGACGCGCTCTACGACATGATGCCTGGCGACAAGGTCGAACGCGCCATCACCGCCGGCGTCATCGAAATCGCGCCGCTCGCCTTCATGCGCGGCCGCACGCTCGCCAACGCCGCCGTCATCCTCGACGAGGCGCAGAACACGACGTCGATGCAGATGAAGATGTTCCTGACGCGTCTTGGCGAAAACGGCCGCATGATCGTTACCGGCGATCCGAGCCAGGTCGACCTGCCGCGCGGTGTGAAATCCGGCCTCGTCGAAGCGTTGCAGATCCTCAAGGGGGTCGAAGGCGTTTCCGTGGTGCGCTTCAAGGACGTTGACGTGGTGCGCCACCCGATGGTCGCCCGCATCGTCCGGGCCTATGAAGCCACGACCGCTGTGCAGGACGAAAGCGAGCAGACCGACCGCTGAGCGGTCCCGATCCTTATGAGCGACCTCGATATCCAGATTTCCATAGAGGAGGGCCAGTGGCCCTCCGAAGAACGCCTCGCCGAAATGAGCGCGCGCGTGCTCGGTGCCGCCGCGGACTATCTGCGCAAGACGGAAAAGCAGCCCTTCCCCGAGACGGGGGCGCCGGAAGTGTCCCTTGTCTTCACCAATGATGCCGAAATCCGCGGTATCAATGCGGAATGGCGCAGCCAGGACAAGCCGACCAACGTTCTGTCCTTCCCCGCCTTCCCGGTGACACCAGGGAAAATGCCGGGTCCGATGCTTGGCGACATCATCTTCGCGGAGGAAACATTGATCCGCGAGGCAGCCGAACTCGGCAAGTCCTTCGACGACCATCTCACGCATCTCATGGTGCATGGATTTCTGCATCTCTTCGGCTATGATCACATGGAAGACGAGGAAGCGGAAAAAATGGAGGGGCTCGAGACTCGCATTCTTGCCGGGCTTGGCCTATCTGACCCCTACGGGGATGACCCCGATTAACCAGTTTGGACCAATGAGCGACTTCAGAAATCAGTCGGCAACGACGGAAAAGCACGAGGCGGATGCCTCAAGCCAGGACGAGGCGGGCAGTAGTAGCAGCGCGCCAAAGCAGGAAAGCGGGGGCCGGACATCCTTCTGGTCCCGTGCGACACGGCTTTGGCGCATGACGGGCGCCTCCACGCTGCGCAAGGACCTCGCCGAGGCCCTGATGACGGAAGATACCGGCGGCGAGCCGGCCTTCCTGCCCGAAGAGCGGGCGATGCTGCACAACATTCTCCGCTTCCGCGAAGTGCGGGTCGAGGACGTCATGGTGCCGCGCGCCGATATCGAGGCCGTCGATCAGGACATCACGATTGCCGAACTGATGGTGATCTTCGAGGATTCCGGCCGCTCGCGCATGCCGGTCTACAATGAAAGCCTCGATGACCCGCGCGGCATGGTGCATATCCGCGACCTGCTCGCCTATGTCACCAAGCAGGCCCGCAACAAGCGCCGCACCGGCGCCAAGGCTGCGCCCGCCAACGGGGAAAAGCCCGCCCGCGCGCCAAAAGCCGAATTCGACCTCGGTCGTGTCGATCTCTCGAAAACCGTCGCCGAAGCGGGCATCATCCGCCAGGTTCTGTTCGTGCCGCCGTCCATGCTCGCCGCCGACCTGATGGCGCGCATGCAGGCCGACCGTACCCAGATGGCGCTCGTCATCGACGAATATGGCGGCACGGATGGCCTCGCCTCGCTGGAAGACATCGTCGAGATGGTCGTCGGCGATATCGAGGACGAGCACGACGATGAAGAAGCGATGATTCAGCGCGTCAGCGACGACGTGTTTATCGCCGATGCCCGTGTCGAGCTGGAAGAGCTGGCCGAAGCCATCGGCCCGGATTTCGACATTCGCGAACAGCTGGAAGATGCCGATACGCTCGGCGGCCTGATCTTCGCCTCGCTGGGCCGTATTCCGGTGCGTGGCGAGGTCGTTCAGGCCGTGCCGGGTTTCGAATTCCATGTGCTCGATGCCGATCCGCGCCGCGTGAAGCGCGTGCGTGTCACCCGCAAGCGCGCCGGCTCGGTACGCCGCCGCGAGCGCCGGCCGGAGGGCGAGGCGGTAAACGTTGCCGCTGATCGCGAGAAGGTGCCGGAGCAGCAGGCCGGCAAGGCAAACGCCGACTGACACCATTTGCCCGATCCCTAAAATGATCTGCGCCTTGTCCTGTGTTACGGCGGGACAAGGCGTTGGTTTTTTGGAAGACTGGCGCGGCTGATTCGGGGACATCAAAACAAAGGGGACGGCATGGAGCGGCTCGCGGGCACGGTCATGCTCCTGTCTGGAACGAGACGGGCGCTTGTGGCATTTCTTGCGGGTCTGATCGGAGTGCTGGCGCTGCCGCCCTTCGGTTTCTTCGCCGCTCTCTTCCTCTCGTTTACTCTGCTCGTCTGGCTGCTGGACGGTGCCAGTGCTGCGCCGGGGGCAGGTTTCGTCCGTCGCCTGGCGCCAGCCTTCCGCATCGGCTGGTTCTTCGGCTTCGGCTATTTCGTCGGTGGGCTCTGGTGGCTCGGCAATGCGCTTCTGGTGGAGGCCGACGATTATGCCTGGGCGCTGCCGCTCGCCATTCTCGGTCTGCCGGCTTTCCTGGCGCTTTACTACGGCCTTGCCGCAGCCATCGCGCGCCTGCTCTGGTCGGATGGCATGGGCCGCATCGCGGCGCTTGCCTTCGCCTTCGGTGTCGCGGAATGGCTGCGCGGCACGCTGTTCACCGGCTTTCCCTGGAATGCGGTCGGTTATGGCGCCATGCCCGTGCCGCTCCTCATGCAGTCCAGCGGCGTGCTCGGCATTGCCGCCATCAATGCGCTCGCGGTCTTCGTCTTCGCGGCACCCGCCCTGATCGGCACGCGGCGTGGCCGGGTCGCCGGCTTGACGGTCGCCATCCTGCTGTTTGCGGCCCATGTCGGCTATGGCTACTATGCACTGCACATCGTGCCGCCACCGCAAAACGAGGCCACCGTGGTGCGCCTCGTCCAGCCGGTCATCGACCAGGCGATGAAGCTCGACGATTCCGCACGGGCGGAGATTTTCGAACGGCATCTGAAGCTGAGCGCCGAAAAGCCGGCGGATGGTGGCAAGCGGCCCGATATCGTCGTCTGGCCGGAAACCTCCATTCCTTTCATCCTGACGGACAATCCAGACGCGCTGGTGCGCATCGCCGACGTGCTCGAGAACGACCAGGTGCTGATCGCCGGCGCGGTTCGCACGGAAAGTGCGGGCTCGGGCAAGGCGCCACGCTACTACAATTCGATCTATGTGATCGACGGCAAGGGCCAGATCGTCGCCGCTGCCGACAAGGTGCACCTTGTCCCCTTCGGCGAATACATGCCCTTCGAGGAGGTTTTCGAAAGCCTTGGCGTCGCGGCTGTCGCGGCCATGCCTGGCGGTTTCTCCGCCGCCCGTGAGCACCAGCTCCTGGAGGCCGCCGGCAAGGGCTTTTATCCGCTGATCTGCTACGAGGCGATCTTCCCGTCGGAGATCAATGCCTCCGCCGAGGAAGCCGCAGCGCTCCTCAATGTCACCAATGATGCATGGTTCGGCAACACGCCCGGTCCGTATCAGCACTTCCTGCAGGCCCGTCTGCGTGCCGTGGAGCGCGGCCTGCCACTGATTCGCGCCGCCAATAACGGTATCTCTGCGGTCGTGGACGGAAGGGGGGCTATCGTCACGGGCCTGTCATATGATACGCCCGGATTCATCGATGCAACCCTTCCGGGAAGATTTGCCGGCGGCGACCGGGTGAAACGACAGAATTGGTCGTTTCTGGCGACGCTCGCTGTTTTCTTCGCGGTGGGCGGCATTTCTCGCATTGGTTTTAGAAACAGGACGAATTGACCCAAAACCCCTAAAATAGCATAGTGCACTCTGCCGGCCGTTCTCCTGTATTGTCGCTACCTTAAGAGGTCGCGCATACAACGTGACGTTAAGTCCCGTTGAGACTGCCGGAAGGGTGGGGCCATTCCGCGTTAGGACGAAAGTGATGATGGAAAATAAAAAGAAGCCGAATCCGATAGATATTCATGTCGGCAGCCGGATCCGGCTTCGCAGGACCATGCTTGGCATGAGCCAGGAGAAGCTGGGCGAAAGCCTCGGCATCACCTTTCAGCAGATTCAGAAATACGAGAAAGGCACGAACCGCGTCGGCGCCAGCCGCCTGCAGAACATTTCGAGCATTCTCAACGTACCCGTCTCCTTCTTCTTCGAGGATGCGCCGGGCGAGCAGGCGGACCTTCAGTCCGGTCTTGCCGAGGCGTCGAGCTCCAATTACGTGGTCGATTTCCTGTCATCTTCCGAAGGCTTGCAGCTTAACCGCGCTTTCGTGAAGATCAACGACCCTAAGGTCCGCCGCAAGCTTGTCGATCTCGTCAAGGCGCTGGCTGCCGAAATGGAAGTCGAATAATTCTTTCCAGCTTCGGCATGGATAAAAGGGCGGCGGGCAGGCCGCCCTTTTTTCGTTGCGCATCGTGATTTTCGACAGGGCGGATCGCCCGGAAAGCCGGGACATAAAGACATTCTTATGTCCTTGTGTGCTTGTCTTTCCCCGGCGAACTGAATAACAACGTCGAAGTCATCTTTCTTTGAGGGGAATTCCCGCATGCGCAGCAGCTATCTCTTCACCAGCGAGTCCGTTGCCGAAGGCCATCCGGACAAGGTTTGCGACCGTATCTCCGACGAAATCGTCGATCTGGTCTATCGCGAAGCCGTGAAGTCGAAGGTCGATCCCTGGTCGGTCCGTATTGCCTGCGAGACGCTTGCGACGACCAACCGCGTCGTTATTGCCGG
Organism: Shinella curvata; assembly: GCF_022899935.1. Classification (GTDB taxonomy): domain Bacteria; phylum Pseudomonadota; class Alphaproteobacteria; order Rhizobiales; family Rhizobiaceae; genus Shinella; species Shinella curvata. Next base: position 386,644 of record NZ_JALJCJ010000003.1, on the reverse strand, counting down.
TGAAGTGCGCCTGCCGCCGAGCCTCCTGAAAAAGGACAAGGACGGCAAGGACGTCATCAACCCCTCCAAGTTCAAGTCGGCCGCCCGCAAGGCGATCCGCGACATCGGCTATGAGCAGGACGGTTTCCACTGGAAGACGGCGAAGATCGACGTGCTCTTGCACTCGCAGTCCGCCGATATCGCCCAGGGCGTCGACAACGCCGCCGACAAGCAGGGCGACGAAGGTGCCGGCGACCAGGGCATCATGTTCGGTTATGCCTGCCGCGAAACGTCGGAACTCATGCCTGCGCCGCTCTATTATTCGCACCGCATCCTCCAGCTACTCGCTGCCGCCCGCAAGAAGGGCGAGGGCGATGCCGGCAAGCTCGGCCCCGATGCCAAGAGCCAGGTGACCGTGCGCTACGTCGATGGCAAGCCGGCCGACGTCGCTTCGATCGTGCTTTCCACCCAGCATCTCGATGACAGCTGGGATTCAAAGAAGGTGCGCGAGGTCGTCGAACCCTACATCTGCGAAGCCCTGCACGACATCAAGATCGCCGACGATTGCGTCTGGTACATCAACCCGACCGGCAAGTTCGTCATCGGCGGTCCGGATGGCGACGCGGGCCTCACCGGCCGCAAGATCATCGTCGATACCTATGGCGGTGCGGCCCCGCATGGCGGCGGCGCCTTCTCCGGCAAGGACACGACCAAGGTCGACCGTTCGGCTGCCTATGCTGCGCGCTACCTCGCCAAGAACGTCGTGGCCGCCGGCCTTGCCGATCGCTGCACGATCCAGCTGTCCTACGCCATCGGTGTCGCCCAGCCGCTCTCGGTCTATGTCGATTTGCACGGCACTGGCAAGGTCAGTGAAGATGCGGTGGAAGATGCGATCCGCAAGGTCATGGACCTGTCGCCGTCGGGCATCCGCCGCCATCTCGATCTCAACAAGCCGATCTATGCCAAGACGTCCGCTTACGGCCATTTCGGCCGCAAGGCCGGTCGCGACGGCTCGTTCTCCTGGGAACGCGTCGATCTCGCCAAGGCCCTCAAGGACGCCGTGAAGAACTGAGACCCGATATGAGCGATGCCGAGCACCCCACCCGCGCAAGCGAGGCCTTTTTCGGCCGACGCAAGGGCAAACCCCTGCGCGAGCGGCAGGTGCAGCATCTCGAGACCCTGCTGCCGGAGCTGAAGGTCGACCTGTCGACCGAGGCTCCGGCTGATATCACCACACTCTACGGCTTCAAGCCGGAGCGCATGCGCCTCGAAATCGGCTTCGGCGGCGGCGAACATCTCATCCACCGCGCGCTGGAAACGCCCACGACCGCCTTCATCGGCGTCGAGCCCTTCGTCAATTCCATGGCGAAGCTGATCGGCCGCGTCGAGGAAACGGGCGCGAAGAACATCCGCCTTTACGATGATGATGCTACGGAGCTGCTCGACTGGTTGCCTGCGGCCTCGATCGATCAGATCGACCTGCTCTATCCGGATCCGTGGCCGAAGAAGAAGCATTGGAAGAGGCGGTTCGTCTCCAGGGTCAATCTGGACCGCTTTGCCCGGGTTTTGAAGCCGGGCGGGCTCTTCTGCTTCGCGTCCGACATCGACACCTATGTCAACTGGACGCTTATGCACTGCGGGGCTCATCCCGCTTTCGTGTGGACCGCTGAAAACGCGGCCGATTGGCTGACACCCTATGCCGGCTGGCCGGGCACGCGCTACGAGGCCAAGGCCAAGCGCGAAGGCCGCAAGTCGGCCTATCTCACCTTCCGTCGGCTCTGACGGAAGGCCTGATCTTCAGACTTAGTGCAGGCTGACAGTGCGCAGCTCGTCCTCGGCAGCCTTGTAGAAGGTGCTCGAACGGTTGTCGGTCAGAAGGATCGGCGTGCCGTCGGCACCGAATAGGGCCCAGAGGTCCAGGCTCGGGTCGATTTCCGGGGCTTCCGGGAAGACACGCGACACTTCGTCGGCCTTCATCTTCCTGATGTAACCGACTTCCCCGGCGCCGAGATGCGCAAGGTCTGCCTTCGAGACGGTGGTCGGGGTTGCGATTTTCAGTCCCATCTTTGCCTCCATGGCAATGCCGGCATCTGCCGGCCGCTGGGCGCCCGCGGCCACAATGGCGCTCGGTGCGTCAGCGATCAGGTTACGCTCGAGACGGTCCGGCGGTTGTTCCCGCAGGAACGGCTCATGATCTAGTCTGATACGGAAATGTTAATTTTCTTTACCATTCGAACCGGCTCGGGCCGGACGAGGTCCACCGACAGGAGACCGTTCTTCAGTTCGGCGCCCTGGACGCGCATGCCGTCGGCAAGCACGAAGGTGCGCTGGAACTGGCGGGCGGCGATACCGCGGTAAAGATAATCCCGCTCGCCGCTATCGACCTGGCGGCCGCGAATGACGAGCTGGTTTTCCTCCGTCGTCACGTCGAGTTCCTCTTCGGAGAAACCCGCGACGGCGAGTGTGATGCGCAGGCGCTCGGGCGCTCCGGTATCGCCATTTGGACGGAGACGTTCGATATTATAAGGGGGATAGCCATCATTACCCTTGGCGATGCGCTCGAGGGTCTTTTCCATGGCGTCGAAACCCAGCATCAGCGGGCTGGCAAAAGGGGTCATGCGTGTCATCGTCTAGTCCTTGGCTTTCAAGCGACTGTGGCGGGACCCGGTCTCGGCATCCCGATGGCTGCAATATGGTGATTGCGCGTCTGCGGCGCAAGACGCTTGCGAACGGCGATTTCGCAAATATAGTCGCCGCTTCGCCCGCGCGAGACGCGCCACGAATCATAAGAAACACGGGATGGAAACGGCATGTCCGAGCCACGGAAAATCATCATCGACACGGATCCGGGGCAGGACGATGCCGCCGCGATCATGCTGGCGCTCGGCAGCCCGGAACTCGAAATCCTCGGCATCACGACGGTGGCCGGCAACGTGCCGCTGTCGCGCACCTCGACCAATGCCCGCATCATCCTGGAATTCTGCGCACGCACGGATGTGAAGGTTTTTGCCGGCGCCGACAAGCCGATCGCCCGTCCGCTCATCACCGCCGAGCATGTGCACGGCAAGACCGGCCTCGATGGCCCGGAACTGCACGAGCCGCAAATGCCGTTGCAGGCGCAACACGCCGTCGATTTCATCATCGAGACGCTGCGCGGCGAGCCCGCTGGCACCGTGACGCTCTGCACGCTCGGCCCGCTCACAAATATCGCGACGGCCATCCAGAAAGCGCCTGACATTGCCGGCCGCGTGCGTGAACTCGTCATGATGGGCGGCGGCTTCTTCGAGGGCGGCAACATCACGCCGGCCGCCGAATTCAACATCTATGTCGATCCGGAGGCGGCCGCCGTCGTCTTCCAGTCCGGCATCCCCATCGTCATGATGCCGCTCGACGTCACCCACAAGGTGCTGACGCTGAAGAGCCGCGTCGCCAGGCTGCGCGAAATCGGCAATCGTCCGGCGACCGCCCTCGTCGAGATGCTCGAATTCTTCGAGCGCTTCGACGTGGAGAAATACGGCTCCGATGGCGGCCCGCTGCATGACCCGACGGTTATCGCCTATCTGCTGAAGCCGGAGCTTTTTGCCGGGCGCGATTGCAATGTCGAGGTCGAGACGGCCTCGCCGCTGACGGTGGGCATGACGGTCGTCGACTGGTGGCAGGTCACCGGCCGCAAGCACAATGCGCGCGTCATGAAGGATGTCGATGCCGACGGTTTCTTCGCGCTGCTCACCGAGCGCGTCGGCCGCCTGTGATGCGCGGCCCGCGCAGCGTAAGCCCTGCCGTGGAAGCCCGTTTCCACAAGGAGATGATGGGCCTCTACGACCGCTTCGCCGAACTCGGCTTCCGCCCGGTGCTGCTGCGTCGCTTTGTGTTGTTGAACGGCGGTGTGGCCGCTGCGAAGGACCTCGTCTTCAAGCCCGGCACGACCGGGCTTGAGCGCCTGCTCGATGCGGGCAAGGCCGAGCTTTCCATGGAAGCGCTGATGCTGCGGCCGGACTATCAGCCTCTGTTCACCGAGCTCGAGCTGAAAGAGGCGACGCAGCGCCTCGCCAGTGCGGCGCGCTCAAGGTCGCGCGGCCGACTGCAGGCACAGCCGACCGAACGCAAGTAGGCGGGGGCGGAGCGCCTCAGCCGTGCGCGGCAGCCGCGTGTTCGGCTTCCATCTTCTCGTAGAATTTCACGATGATGTCCCAGGCTTCGTCGGCGGTCTCGACGAACTGCATCAGCTCGACATCGCCGGGCGCGATCGTGCCGAAGGCGGCAAGCGCGTCGAAGTCGATGATCTTATGCCAGAAGTCCTTGCCGAACAGGATGAGCGGCACCAGTGCCATGCGGCCGGTCTGCATCAAGGTCACCGTCTCGAACAGTTCGTCCAGCGTGCCGAAACCGCCCGGAAACACCGTGACGGCCTTGGCGCGCAGCAGGAAATGCATCTTGCGGATCGCGAAATAGTGGAAGTTGAAGCTCAGCTCGGGCGTCACATAGGGGTTCGGTGCCTGCTCGTGCGGCAGGACGATGTTGAGGCCGATCGAGGGGGCGCCGACATCGGCCGCGCCGCGATTGCCTGCCTCCATCACGCCCGGTCCGCCGCCGGTCACGACGACATATTCCTTGTAATCGAGCTCCGCCGACTTTTCAGAGCAGAGCCGGGCGAACTTCTGCGCCTCCGTATAATAGACCGAGGCGGCCTCGAGATTGGCGCGCTGCGTCTCGTTGCGCGCGGCCCAGGCTTCCTGGCCGGGGGCAGGGATGCGCGCACCGCCGAACATCACGACGGTCGACTTGATGCCGCGCTCGGCCAGCATCATCTCGACCTTCAGGAGTTCGAGCTGCAGGCGCACCGGGCGCAGTTCCTCGCGGCAGAGGAAGTCGTCATCGACATAGGCAAGCCTGTAGGCGGGATGGGCCGATTGCGGCGTCTGCGGCACCACGGCGGCGCGGTGCTTGTCCTGCGCGCTGTCGGCCAACGGATCCCACACGCCGTCCTTGCGGCGCAGGCTCTTCTTCTTCAGTCTTGCCATGTCATGTCCTGCTTTCTTCGCCCACGGGATTACCATTTCGCCCGTGCGACAGTATCTGCCGGAAAGGGGCTTCATCTTTCCCGGCACTTGCTCTAGAGCATCTTGCAGATTGATGAAATCGACCTTCCGGTATCCCGACAATCAAAAATAAGTGTCGAAGTTTAAGGAATTCCGATGAGCACGTCCAACCTGTCCGCATTGTCCGCAACCATCGACCGCGCCTTCGAGGAACGCGACAGCATCTCGACCTCCACGCGCGGTGAATTCCGCGATGCGGTGGAGACGTCGCTGAACCTGCTCGATACCGGCAAGGTGCGTGTCGCTGAGCGCGGCGAGGATGGCAACTGGACGGTCAACCAGTGGCTCAAGAAGGCCGTGCTGCTCTCCTTCCGCCTCAACCCGATGGAAATCGTCAAGGGCGGCCCGGGCGAATCCTCCTGGTGGGACAAGGTGCCGTCCAAGTTCGACGGCTGGAGCGTCAACGAATTCGAGAAGGCCGGTTTCCGCGCCGTGCCGAACTGCGTCGTGCGCCGCTCGGCCTATATCGCGCCGAACGCCATCCTGATGCCTTCCTTCGTCAATCTCGGCGCCTATGTCGGCGAGGGCACGATGGTCGATACCTGGGCCACCGTCGGCTCCTGCGCGCAGATCGGCAAGCATGTGCATCTCTCGGGCGGTGTCGGCATCGGCGGCGTGCTGGAGCCCATGCAGGCCGGCCCGACCATCATCGAGGACAATTGCTTCATCGGCGCCCGCTCGGAAGTCGTCGAAGGCTGCATCGTGCGTGAGGGCTCCGTGCTCGGCATGGGCGTCTTCATCGGCAAGTCGACCAAGATCGTCGACCGCGCCACCGGCGAAGTGACCTATGGCGAAGTGCCGCCCTATTCGGTCGTCGTCGCCGGCTCCATGCCGTCGGACAAGACCATGCCGAACGGCCTGCCGGCGCCCGGCCTTTACTGTGCCGTCATCGTCAAGCGCGTCGATGCCCAGACCCGCTCGAAGACCGGCATCAACGAACTGCTGCGAGACTAAGCCATGGCGACAGTCGAGGAGCAGGGGCCGAGCCTCACCTGGCTCTTCTTCGGCTGGTCCGGCCGTCTTAGCCGTGCGCCCTTCGCGCTCGGCTGGGCCTTCTGGCTGATGCTGCTCTCGGCCGCGCTGACGCAGATCGTCATGGTGCCCAAGGAAGACCCGTCCTTCCTGTTCTGGTCCTTCGTCTTCGTCGGCGTCGGCATCGCTTCGACAGTCTCTTCCATCCTGTTGACGATCAAGCGGCTGCACGACATGAACCTGCCGGTGGCGCTGATCATCTGCCTGTTCATACCCGCCATTTCCTTCTTCGCGCTCATCGCTTTCCTCGTCTGGCCCGGCACGAATGGCGCCAATGACTATGGCCGCGTGCCCAACCGTCCGAAGGACTGACGCTCGCTGCCCTTGGCCGCACGTGACAAATCCCCGGCCGGTCGCTACATCTCGATTCTTCCTGTTCTCATGCCGTGACCGCGTGCCTCATGACCTCTGCCGATCCGATCCAAAATCTCGCCACGCTCATCCGTTGCCCCTCCGTGACGCCAGCCGAAGGCGGCGCGCTGACCGCGCTTGCCGCCATGCTGGAGCCGCTCGGCTTCACGGTGGAGCGCATGGTCGCGACAGAACCCGGCATGCCGGATATCGAGAACCTCTATGCCCGCATCGGCACCGAGGGACCGCACCTGATGTTCGCCGGCCATACGGATGTCGTGCCGGTCGGCGATGCGGCCGCCTGGACGCATGACCCGTTCGGCGCCGAGATCGCCAATGGCGAGATGTACGGCCGTGGCGCCGTCGACATGAAGGGCGGCATCGCCTGCTTCGTCGCCGCCGTCGCCCGCCATATTGAAAAACACGGACCGCCGAAGGGCTCGGTCTCCTTCCTCATCACCGGCGACGAGGAAGGTCCTGCCGTCAACGGCACGATCAAGCTCCTGCAATGGGCCGCCGAACGCGGCGAGCGTTGGGACGCCTGCCTCGTCGGCGAGCCGACCAATCCCGACCAGCTCGGCGACATGATCAAGATCGGCCGGCGCGGCTCCGTCTCCGGCACGATCACCGTGCAGGGCGTGCAGGGCCATGCCGCCTATCCGCATCTGGCCGACAATGCCGTGCGCGGCGTCGTCGCTCTGACGGACGCCCTGATGTATCCGCCCTTCGATGCGGGCACGGAGAGCTTCCAGCCGTCGAACCTCGAAGTCACGACCATCGACGTCGGCAACCGCGCGACCAATGTCGTGCCGGGCAAGGCGACGGCGAGCTTCAACATCCGCTTCAACGACACCTGGACGGCCGAGACCGTGATGGGTGAGATCGTGCGCCGGCTCGATACCGCGGCCGCCGACGAGAAGATGCGTCCCGGCCGCGCGCCGCTTTCCTACGACATCACCTGGGCCGAGCGCCCGAGCCATGTCTTCCTGACGCGCAACAACAGCCTGATCGCCTCGATGTCCGGCGCCGTTGAAGCCGTCACCGGCCGCGCGCCGAAACTGTCCACGACGGGCGGCACGTCGGATGCGCGCTTCATCAAGGACTATTGCCCGGTGCTGGAATTCGGCCTCGTCGGCCAGACCATGCATATGGTGGACGAGCGTGTCGCTGTCGCCGATCTGGAAACGCTGACCGTGATCTATGAGACCTTCCTCCAGCGCTGGTTCGGCGATGCCCGGACTTGATGAAGTCCTTTACTATCTGACTGGCGTCCTGCTGCTTTTGAAACAGAAGCAGGAGGGGTTCGGCTGGCTGGATCTGACGATGCGCGGCTTTGCCCGCTCGTTCTGGGCGGTCGTCTGGTGCCTGCCCGCCTTCGCGGTCATCTGGGCCTCGTGGCGGCTCTATTACCTCGCCGGCATGCCGGCGGAGACGGCTGCGGGTGCCAATTTCTTCGTGAAGCTCGCTTTCATCGATCTCGTCGGCTGGCTGCTGCCGCTGGTGTTGCTGGCCGTGCTCGCCCGCCCCCTGGGCTACGGCAAGTATCTCGCGACCGTCGTGACGGCAAGCAACTGGATTGCCGTGCCCTTCGCCTATGCTGCGGCCGTACCCTTCGCATTGACGCTGGTCCTGCCGGCCAGCGCGCCCTTTGCCGGCCTGCTGCTCTATGTGGTCTTCGGCGCAAGCGTCGTGCTGCAATTCCGGCTGGTCTGGATGTGCGTCGGCAAGCAGACGCTGCTGGCCGCGGCCATCACGGCGATCTTCGTGCTGCCACCGATGATCGCTGGGCAGGAATTGCAGGGTCTGCTCGGCACGCTGCCGGCTTAGTAATCCACAGCCATGAAGTAGAGCCCATCCGGCGGCGCTACGGGGCCGCAGGCCTTGCGGTCGCGCGCTTCGAGTGCCGTGCGCACATCGTCCGCCGTCCATTTGCCTTCGCCGGCCAGTTTCAGTGTGCCGGCAAAGGAGCGGATCTGGTTGTGCAGGAAACTCTGGGCCGAGACGCGCATCTCGATCAGATCGCCGCTGCGCGTCACCTCCAGCCGGTCGATGGTGCGGATCGGGCTGTTCGCCTGGCACTGCGCGGCGCGAAAGGTCGTGAAGTCGTGCCGACCGACCAACATCTGCCCGGCTTCATGCATCGCCTCGTGGTCGAGCTCTTTCGCGACGAACCAGGCGCGGTTCGCTTCCAACGCCAGCGGCGCCTTGCGGGAGATGATGCGATAGAGATAGTGCCGCTTCTTTGCGGAAAACCGCGCGTCGAAATCATCGGGCACTTCCGCCGCATCGAGAATGGCGACGCGCTCGCCCGCCATGCCGAGATGGGCGTTCAGCGCGTTGCGCAGCGTGTGTTCCTTCCAGTCGCGGGAAAGATCAGCATGGGCGACCTGTCCCATGGCATGCACGCCGGAATCCGTGCGCCCCGCGCCGCGGATCGAAACGGTCTCGCCCGTCAGCGACAGGATTGCCGCCTCGATGGCGCCCTGCACGGAGGGACCGTTGTCCTGCCGCTGCCAGCCGACATAGGGCGTGCCGTCATATTCGATGCGCAGGCGATAGCGCGGCATCAGGCGAGGACCTGACCGGCCGCGACCGGCGTGCCGCGCAGGAAGTCGCCGGCATCGAGCGGCTTGCCGCCGGCCTTCTGCAAGCGCACGAGCCGTACCGTGCCGCCATCGCCGCAGGCGACGGTCAGATGGTCGTCGACCACTGTGCCGGCCGGCTTGGCGGTCGTTTCAGCGGCAAGCGCGCTTGCCAGAACCTTCACGCGTTCCGGCTTGCCGGCAATCGGCAGCTCGAACCAGGCACCGGGGAAGGGCGAGAGGCCGCGGATATGGTTGTGCACGTCCCTGGCCGAACGGGAGAAATCGATGCGCGTCTCGGCCTTGTCGATCTTGGCGGCATAGACGACGCCGTCGTCGGCCTGCGGCGTTAGCGGCAGGTCACCGGCCTCGAGCTTGCCCATGGCTTCCGCCATCAGCTTTCCGCCCGCCTGCATCAGCTTGTCGTGCAGCTCGCCCGCCGTCATCGTATCGGTGATGGCGATACGGCTGGTCATCGCGACGGGACCGGTGTCGAGCCCTTTGTCCATCTTCATGACCATCATGCCGGTTTCGGCATCGCCGGCCATGATCGCCCGCTGGATGGGAGCAGCGCCGCGCCAGCGCGGCAGGAGAGAGGCATGGCCGTTGTAGCAGCCGAGGCGCGTGCCCGAGAGGATCGCCTCCGGCAAGAGTAGCCCATAGGCGACGACGACGGCGACATCGGCATCCAGTGCGCGAAACGCTTCGCGGTCGGCCTCTTCGCGGAAATTGACGGGCGTGCGGACGGGAATGCCGAGCAGTTCGGCGGCTTGATGCACCGGCGATTTCACCAGTTCCAGGCCGCGCCTGCCGGCGGGGCGGGGTGGCTGCGAATAGACGGCGACGATCTCGTGGCCGGCTTGCTTCAGGGCCGCTAGCGTCGGAACGGAAAAGTCCGGCGTGCCCATGAAGATGATGCGAAGGGCCATAGGTCAGCCTCCGTTCTATAAAAGGCGAAAGTGCCTTAGAGCGCCTTGCTGCCGCGCATCTTCGCCGCCTTGGTGAATTTGCGGATCACCATTTCGCGCTTCAGCTTGGAAATATGGTCGATGAACAGAACGCCGTTCAGGTGGTCGATCTCGTGCTGGAGGCAGGTCGCGAGCAGGCCGTCGGCTTCCGTCAGCTGCTCCTTGCCATCGCGGTCGAGATGCTTGACGGTGATGCCGGCGGGGCGCTCGACCTCGGCATAATAATCCGGGATCGACAGGCAGCCTTCCTCATAGACCGAACGTGCATCCGTGGAGGCGACGATTTCCGGGTTGATGAAGACGAGCGGCTGCTTGTCCTCGCCATCCTTCGACACGTCGAGCACGAGCATGCGGCGCGCGACACCGATCTGGATCGCGGCAAGGCCGATGCCGGGGGCATCGTACATGGTTTCCAGCATGTCGTCGGCGAGCTTCTTCACCTCGCTGTCGATGGTCTCGATTGTGCTCGAAATCTGGCGAAGGATCGGATCGGGAAGGATAATCAGCGGCTTGATGGTCATGCGCCTCCTTAGCGCGGTTTTTTTGCGCTTTCAATCGGCTTGGCTGCTCCAGCGCGGCCGATGCTTTGAATTTGTTCACGTTATGATCTGGTTTCCGCGCCAAGCCATGGTATGGTCGCCGCATGATTGATCCTTCCTTCGATAGTCTCGTCGCCTCTCTGCTCGCACGGCTCGGTGGTCCCGGCCCGGTGCTGGCGCTGCTTGCGGCCTTGCTTCTCGGCATTTTCGGCCTGCTGTCGGCGCGCCGCAGCCAGGCGCGCCAGCGCGCAGAGGCCGCGATGGCGGAGCTGCGGTTCACCGAGCTTCTGAAGGCGCAGACGGAAATGCAAGGGCGTGTCGCCGCCATGGCCGAGGTCTTCGGCGCCAAGCAGTCGGAGACCAATCAGGCGATCAACACGCGGCTCGACGGGCTGACCCAGCGCCTCGGCCAGTCGATCTCCGAACAGACCCGCGCGACGCATGAGAATCTGCGCCGCCTGCAGGAGCGTCTTGCCGTCATCGACACGGCCCAGACCAACATCCAATCGCTGGCGAAGGATGTCGTCGGTTTGCAGGCCATTCTCTCCAACAAGCAGACGCGCGGCGCCTTCGGCCAGTCGCGCATGGAGACCATCATCGCCGACGCCCTGCCGTCGGGCGCCTACCAGTTCCAGGCGCAGCTTTCCAACGGCGTTCGCCCCGACTGCACCATCCGCATGCCGAACGGCCAGCCGCCGCTCGTCGTCGATGCGAAATTTCCGTTGGAAGCCTGGAACGCCATGTCGGACGGGCGTTCGCCGGAGGCGGCCAAGGTTGCCGCCCAGCAGTTTCGCCGTGATATGGAAATCCATATCCGCGATATCGCCGAAAAATATCTGCTGACCGGCGAGACGCAGGACACCGCCTTCCTCTTCGTGCCCTCTGAATCGATCTTCGCCAGCATCCACGAGAATTTCGAGGCTGTGGTGCAGAAGGCGCACCGCGCCCGCATCGTCATCGTCTCGCCCTCGCTGCTGATGCTCTCCGTGCAGGTGCTGCAGGCGCTGCTGAAGGATCAGCGCATGCGCGAGCAGGCCCACGTCATCCAGGGCGAGGTCGTCAGGCTGATGGACGATTTGACGCGGCTCGACGACCGGGTGCGCAAGCTGCACGGTCATTTCACCTCGGCACAGAAGGATGTGGATCTGATTCTCACGTCGACGGAGAAGCTTGCGCGTCGCGGCGCACGCATCGGCGAGCTGGAATTCGAGGCGATTTCAGTGCCTTCTCCACAGGCGGAAACAACAGTTGAAAGCCGGTCGGGCCAGTTGCGCCTGAGGATAGTTGACGAAGACTGACCGCCTCGGGCAGTGTCCGGCGGAAACAACAGGGGCAACGCTCATGATCACCGTCTTCGGCTCCATCAACATGGACCTCATCGCCACGCCAGAACGCCTGCCGAAGCCCGGTGAAACCGTCATGGGCACCAGCTTCACCACCGCTGCCGGCGGCAAGGGCGCCAACCAGGCGCTCGCCGCCCGTCGTGCCGGCTCGATGGTGCGCATGGCCGGCGCCGTCGGCGACGACCGCCTCGGCAGTCAGGCACTCGCGCTGCTCGCCGATGCCGCCGTCGATCTCAACGGTGTGCGTTATGCCGCCGATGCCACCGGAACGGCCCATATTCTTGTCGCTGAAGATGATGGCGAGAACGTCATCGTCGTGGTGCCCGGTGCCAACGGTACGGTGACCGAAGACGATGCCAGGCGCACCGTTGGTGGCATGACGCGCAGCGACTACCTGATGCTCCAGTTCGAAATCCCGCACACCTCCATCGAGGCGGCCCTTGTCGCCGCCAAGCAGAAGGGCGTCACCTCGATCGTCAACATCGCCCCCTTCGGCGCGGAAGCCCGCCGCCTCGGCGCCATGGCCGATATCCTTGTCGCCAACGAGACCGAATTCGATCTGTATGTCGGCAATGGAGAATTGTCGGACGAGGCGCGCGAGGCGACCCTGCGCGCGTTGCACGCCGAAAGCAGCCAGACGATCATCGTGACGCTCGGTGCAGATGGTGTCATCGCCATCCGCAAGGGGGAGATTTTCCGCGCCGCCGGCCTCGCCATCGAGCCGGTCGATACGGTGGGGGCGGGCGATACGTTCTGCGGCTATCTTGCCGCGTCGCTCGACGCCGGCCTTGCTTTCAAGGATGCGTTGCGTCGCGCCTCCGTCGCAGGATCGCTCGCCTGCCTCAAGCCCGGTGCTCAGCCCTCGATCCCGTTTGCCGCAACCGTCGATGCAAAGATCTAGAAGCGTTACACAACTGTTACGGCAGTAGAATTTCGCAGATGGAAAATCAGGTGTCGCATGCGCTGCGACGCCTGATAATTCAATCGCTTGAGCCATTTCGTGGCGTTAGCGCTTGGTTATTTATTAATATTTTATCGGTTACTGAAGTCTTCAGACACCGCACCTTGAAGGGAGCGGGCCGTCTCTGGCGCTGGTCCTGCGCCCCGCCCTCCATGATGGAGATCCCCAAGCCCAAGTGCATGTGCTTCTTCGCGGCCGTCCGCCGCGGACGTCTATCATCGTGAGGATTTCATGTTCAAGTTCAAGGCCAAGTCGCTTGCGACGAAGCTCATCGCCGTCACCGGCGGCACGATCGCCCTGGTGATGCTCGCCTCCAACACCGTTCTCATCAGTCAGACCCAGAGCCGCGTGTCCGATCTCGTCTATGCGCAGGCCGATACCGAGGCGAAGGCGATCGCATCCGACATCGCCGCCGATATCGGCGCGCTCGCGGGGGCGGCCCGCGCCATGGGGGGCGTGATCGAGCAGGGCCACGCGGCCGGCTTCCTGGAACGCAAGGACGTCGTCGCCATCCTCAAGGCCAACACCGAAAAGAACAGCTTCGCGCTCGGCAGCTGGTTCGCCGAGGAGCCGAACGCCTTCGACGGCAAGTCGCGCGAGACCGCGGAGCAGCTGGAGACGGGCACGTTCAAGGACGGCTCGTTCAACCCCTACTGGACGAAGCGCAAGGACGGCTCGATCACGCTGTCGACCTTCGAATCCGACTACAAGGCCGATTGGTACGGCCTCGCTGCCAAGAGCGGCAAGGGTGCCATGAGCCAGCCCTATCAGGAAACATCCACCGGCGACGGCCTGACGATGGCCTCCATCGCCTATCCGGTTAATGTGAACGGCAAGATGATCGGCGTCACCGGCGTCGACGTGTCGCTGAAGACCCTCTACGAGAAGCTCAGCCAGCTGAAGCCTTTCGGTGAAGGCCGCGTCATGCTGGTTTCCCAGGGCGCCAAGTGGATCGTCGCGCCGACGGTCGAGCTGCTGATGAAGGAGTATGACGGCGAAGGCAACGAGGTCGTCAAGGATTCGCTGGCAACCGGCAAGGTCGGCCATATCGCCAACCTCACCTTCGGCGAACTCGCGTCCTTCGACCGCGTTGTCTATCCGTTCGCGCTGCCTGACATCAACACGACCTGGGCGGTCATTGTCGACGTGCCGCGCGCCGCGATCAACGCGCCGGTGCAGGATCAGACCTTTATGATGATCATCGGCGGCCTGATCGTTCTCGGCGCCGTGCTCGCGGGCCTCTACTTTGCCGTACGCGCCTTCGTTCAGAAGCCGCTTGCTGGGCTGGTTGCCGACGTCGCAACGCTGAGCAACGGCGTCTATACCCAGCCGATCGCCGGTCAGGATCGCTCGGACGAGACGGGTTCGGTTGCCAAGGCACTGGAAGGCTTCCGCCACCAGCTGGCCGACACCAAGCGCCTCGAAGCCGAAGCCAACAGCCAGCGCCAGCTGACGGAGGCCGAGCGTGGCCGTTCGGAAGCCGAGCGTGCCGAGTCGAGCGCCTTGCAGCGCGACATCGTCGCCCGCCTTGGCGATGGCCTCGCGCAGCTTTCCTCCGGCAACCTGACGTTCCGCCTTTCCGGAGATTTCCCCGGCGAGTACGGCAAGCTCAAGACCGACTTCAACTCGGCCATCGCCAGCCTCGAGGAGACGATCCAGACGGTCAACGCGTCGGTCGGCAATATCGGCGGCGGCACCGGCGAAATCTCCAAGGGCGCGGCCGATCTTTCGCACCGCACCGAGCAGCAGGCCGCAAGCCTGGAAGAAACCGCCGCGGCGCTCGACGAGCTGACCTCACAGGTCAATTCCAGCGCCGACAACGCCCGCGTCGCCGCAAAGTCCGTCGAGACGGCCAGCAACGACGCCAGCAAGTCGGGCGAGGTCGTGCAGAAGGCGATCGCCGCCATGCACGGCATCGAACACTCGTCGCGCGAAATCTCCAACATCATCGGGGTGATCGACGATATCGCCTTCCAGACCAACCTGCTGGCGCTCAATGCCGGCGTCGAAGCGGCGCGCGCCGGTGAGGCGGGCAAGGGGTTTGCGGTTGTCGCGCAGGAAGTGCGGGAGCTTGCCCAGCGTTCGGCCAATGCGGCCAAGGAGATCAAGACGCTGATCAACACCTCCGAGGTGCAGGTCCGCGATGGTGTCGATCTCGTCGGCAAGGCCGGATATGCGCTGGAAAACATCGCCGAACAGGTCATCCAGATCAATGGTCTGATCCGCCAGATCTCGTCGTCGGCTTCCGAGCAGGCCGTCGGCCTCAAGGAGATCAATTCGGCGGTCAACCAGATGGACCAGGTGACGCAGCAGAACGCCGCGATGGTGGAGGAGACCACAGCCGCCTCCATGGCACTGAACGACGAGGCCCAGACGCTGAAGTCGCTGGTTTCCCGCTTCCGCGCCGGCGCTGCCGCCATGGCCGCGCACCAGCCCGTGCAGCAGGCCAGCCGCCCGCAGGCTGTGTCGCGCAGCAGCTATCAGGCCCCGCGCCAGGCCGCCCGTTCCATCCCGCAGGTCGCCGGCAACACGGCACTCGCACAGGATGAGTGGGAAGAATTCTGAGCCGTGGCATTAATGAACGAAAAGGCCGGCGGAGACGCCGGCCTTTTTTGTTGGCGATGCATTCTGACCGGTAGCCGATGCAGCTTCGGCCGAACCGTACTCTTGCTGAAAAAAGACGCCCCGGTTTCAAAGCCGGGGCGTTCCAGTTGGACGTGCTCTGCCAGGAATGGTCACCGGTTGTGGCGTTTGCCGATTTCGTCCTGTGTGAGGAAGCCGTCGCCGTTGCGGTCGCGCTGTTTGAACAGCGTGGCGGCGGCGGTCTCCATTTCGGCCTTGGTCAGCGTGCCGTTCTTGTCGGCGTCAGCGCGCTCGAACATACGGGCGCCCATGCGGTCCATACGGGCTTCGCCAAGCGCTTCACGAGCGGCCTTGCGGGCTTCGTCGTCGGTCGACTTCACCTCGCGGAACGCCTTGCGGGCATCGCGGAAAGCGTCCCGTCTGGCATCGACTTCCGCCTTGGAAACCTCGCCGTTCTTGTCGGTATCGAAGCGCTCGAAGGTCTTGTTGGCCTGAGCCAGCATTTCGGCCTGCGAGACCTTGCCGTCGCCATCGGCATCGAGGCGCTTCAGCATGCGTTCGGCGCGCTCTTCGCCACCCTTGCTGTGGCCCTTTCCGGGATGGCCCTTGCCCTTCACCGCGCCGGCATCCGCCGTATCGAGGGCGCCGTCCTTGTTGCTGTCACGGCGCGCGAAGATTGTGTCCGCCGCGGCGAGCACTTCGGCTTGCGAGAGCGAGCCATTCTTGTCCGTATCGGTCCGGCTGAACATCTTGCCCATGCCGGGCAGCATGAAGGGGCCGGCGGCATGAAGTGCCTGGAGGGCCTTGTCCTTGTCGGCGTCAGCAGCATCGCGAACGGCCTTGCGGGCCTCCTTGAAGGTCGCGTGACGCGCCTTGATCTCGTCCTTCGTCACCTGGCCATTGCCATCGGCATCGAAGGCCTTGAAGGCGGCGGAGACATTGGCCTTGAACTCGTCGAGCGAGACCTTGCCGTCGTTGTTGGTATCGAGGCGCTCGATCATCGCGGCATGGCGCGGATGGTGTTTGCCTTCGCCCTTGGCGGCGAAAGCGGGTGCCGCAGCACCGGAGAGAAGAAGGCCGGCGGCGACGGCGCCGAGAAGAAGTTCCTTTTTAGCCATGGTCGTTCCTTTCATCCATCATGTCCCTTGAAAGACAGGATAGAGGGAACGCCGGCTGGGGCCAGTTACAAATTGGTAATTCAACCCTTTGGTCGAAAAGGGTTTTTTACGTGTCCGGAATGTGTCGGGCTTAATTAGAGAAGCGCGTTGAGGAAGGCCGTGAGGTTGGAGGTCGCATAGTCGATATGCTGGTCTCCGTCGGTCCGCTTTTCCCAGGCATCGACGAATTCGTGGTTGTCGTCCTGCGGCACGAGTAGCACGGTTTTCATGCCGAGCGTCTTCGGCACGACGAGGTTGCGCGGCAGGTCCTCGAACATGACGGCGTGGCGGGTATCGACCCGGTGCAAAGCCATGAACTTGTCATAGGTCGCGCCTGCCGGCTTCGGCACATATTCGGCCGCCACGATATCGAAGACATCGTCGAAATGGTGGAAGATGCCGAGCGCCTTCGCTGCCATTTCGGCGTGTTTCACACTGCCATTGGTGAAGATGAACTTGCGACCGGGCAGCGCCTGGATCGCCTCGCCGAGCGGCAGATCTGGCGACAGCACGCCGTAATTGATGGCATGCGCCTTTTCCAGGAAGTCGGCCGGATCGATCTTGTGGTGGATCATCAGGCCGTTCAGCGTCGTGCCGTGATCGTAATAATATTGCTTCTGAAGCGCGCGTGCATCCTCGCGCGACAGGCCGAGCAGAGCCGAGACGTAACCCGTCATGTTCTGGTCGATCTGGGCGAAAAGATCGACGTGGTGCGGATACAGCGTGTTGTCGAGGTCGAAAACCCAGTCACGCACGGCGGAAAAATCGGCTTTGTTCGGAAGATCGCTCATAGGGCGTCTTATGGCACGGAGGATCGTCGAGGAAAACGGAATTTTCGCGGTCGGGCCATGCAGATGATGGATTTGCGGCAACCTGCATGCTAGCGGCAAGGCATGGAACTCTGGATCCCCATCACCATCGCCGCCGCCTTCCTGCAGAACCTGCGCTCGGCCTTGCAAAAACACCTTCAGGGCAAGCTCGGCACGCGCGGCGCGAGCTTCGTGCGCTTCGGCTACGGCTTTCCACTGGCGATCCTCTATGCCGTCGTGCTGCACTGGGGTGTGGGGCTTGCTTTTCCGACGCTCAACTGGAGCTTTGCCTTCTGGGCTGTGATCGGCGGTCTGGCGCAGATTTTCGCGACCATGCTGCTGGTCTATCTTTTCTCGCTCCGCAACTTCGCCGTCGGCACGGCCTATTCCAAGACCGAGCCGGTGCAGGCGGCGATCTTCGGTTTCGTGCTGCTTGGCGAGCGCATCACTTTCGGCGCCGTCATCGCCATCGTCGTCGGCGTCATCGGGGTGATGCTGATCTCGATTGCCCGCGCGCCGCTCTCCTGGCGCAACACGTTTGCGGCGCTGACCAGCCGCACCGCGCTGATCGGTATCGCCTCGGGCGCGGTCTTCGGTGTCTCGGCCGTCGCCTATCGCAGCGCGTCCCTGTCGCTCGACGGTCCCGGTCCGATCATGAACGCGGCCGTGACGCTCGCCTGCGTCACCACCTTCCAGACGGCCTTCATGCTGGTCTGGATGCTGTGGAAGGACAAACAAGAGATCGTGCAGGTGCTGCGGAGCTGGCGTTCGTCGGCGCTGGTGGGCATTGCCGGGGTGCTGGGCTCTGCCTGCTGGTTTACCGCGATGAGCCTGCAGCAGGTCGCTTATGTGCGCGCGCTCGGCCAGATCGAGCTCGTCTTCACCTTCATGGCCTCCTACTTCCTGTTCCACGAGCGGGTGAACCGCACGGAAGTGGTGGGATGCCTGCTGATCGTCTGCGGCATCCTCGGCCTGCTCTTCTGGTAGGACACCGGCGGCGCAGGGCCGCCGGCAGAGCGTATCAGGGCACGATCAGCGTGCCGGCGCCGTGCTCTGTGAAGATTTCGAGCAGCACGGAATGGGCGGTCTTGCCGTTCAGGATGACGACGCCCTGCACGCCGGCCTTGATGGCGTCGATGCAGGTCTCGACCTTCGGGATCATGCCGCCGGAAATCGTGCCGTCCTTGATGAGTTCGCGGGCCTCTCCGACCGACAATTCCTTGATGAGCTGGCCGTTCTTGTCGAGCACGCCGGGAACGTCGGTCAGGAACAGCAGGCGCGTGGCGTTCAGCGCACCTGCAATGGCTCCGGCGAAGGTGTCGGCATTGATGTTGTAGGTATGACCGTCGCGGCCGGGTGCGACGGGGGCGATGACCGGGATCATCTCGGACTTGGCGAGCAGGTCGATCAGCGTGCGGTCGACTTCCACCACCTCGCCGACGAAACCGAGATCGAGGATACGTTCGATATTGCTGTCGGGATCGACGACGGTCTTCTTGGCCTTCTCGGCGAAGACCATGTTGCCGTCCTTGCCGCACAGGCCGATCGCCCATTCGCCGGTCTGGTTGATGAGGGCGACGATCTCCTTGTTGATGGAGCCGGCGAGCACCATCTCGACGATCTCGACCGTCTTCTGGTCGGTGACGCGCAAGCCGCCTTCGAACTTCGATTCGATGCCCATCTTCGTCAGCATTGCGCCGATCTGCGGGCCGCCGCCATGCACGACGATCGGGTTGACGCCCGACTGCTTGAGAAGCGCGATATCGCTGGCGAAAGCCTTGCCCAGTTCCGGATTGCCCATGGCGTGGCCACCGTATTTCACCACGATGGTCTTGTTCTCGTAGCGCTGCATATAGGGCAGGGCCTGGGCGAGAAGGCGGGCTTGGGTTTCGCTTTCGGATAGGGACATGGCGGCCTCGTCGGATTGGATGGGCGCCTGTTTAACGCATGTTTTGTGACGATGGAATGATCCGCCGGCCACATTGCTGCGTAGGGCGTGAAAAAGGCTTTGCCCCAAGCAAACGGGAGCCGCATGTGGTCGGCAGCGACATATCCTATCTGATTGGCCGTGTGTCCCTGAAGGACCGCAAGGCGTTCGCCGTGCTCTATGAAAAAAGCGCGTCGAAACTTTTCGGCATCTGTCTCCGTATTCTGCGGGATAGAAGCGAGGCGGAAGAGGCATTGCAGGACGTCTATGTGAAAATCTGGCAGCGCGCCGACCGCTATGTGGAAAGCGAGACCAACCCGATGGCATGGCTTGCGGCGATTGCGCGAAATCAGGCGATCGATCTCGTCAGGGCGCGAAGACCGGTGGCATCGGATATCGATGCAGCCTATGATATCGCCGACCCGCTCATGACGCCGGAGGAGGCGGTCGTGCTCAGGTCGGAGGGCCGCCGGATCGATGGTTGCATGGAAACGCTGGAGCCCGACCGGGCATTGGCGGTTCGGCGTGCCTATATAGAGGGTCTGAGCTATGAAGAGCTTGCCGAAATCCACGGCGTGCCCTTGAACACGATGCGAACCTGGCTTCGTCGAAGCCTGCTGAAACTGAGAGAGTGCATGAGCCGATGACGGCGCCCGACAAAGAGATGAGAGACCCCCGCCGCGACGAGGTGATCGCCGGCGAATATGTGCTCGGGGTGCTTTCGGCCGAAGACCGCCGCAACGTAGAGGCGCGGCTTGCGAAGGACCGCCAGTTTGCCGCCATGGTGAACCGCTGGGAAGAAAACCTCTCGACCTTCAACGACGATTACGAGGCGCTGCAACCGCCGCCGCGCGCCTATTCCGCCATCGAGCAGCGTATCCTGGGTGCTGCGCCGCCAGATGCGGCCTTCTCCGGCAAGGTGGCCGGCGGGTTCTGGAATTCGCTGGCGTTGTGGCGCTCGCTCGCCCTTGCCTCGCTGGTGACGTCCATCGGCCTTGCGCTGTCGATGAGCACGCTGTTGGCGCCGCGCCCGATGAGCGGTGGCCGGCTGGTGGCGGATCTCGCAGGCGAGAACGCGACGATTAATCTCGTTGCCCGCTACGACGAGGCCAATGGCGCGCTGCGCATCACGCCCGTCGCGGCCGGCAAGGAGAAGGAAAAGTCGCTCGAGCTGTGGCTCGTCGAGGACGGCAAGTCGCCGGTCTCGCTCGGCGTGCTGCCGCAGACCGGCGAGGGAGAGCTGGCCGTGCCCGCCGTCATGCGTGGCCGTTTGGTGCAGGGCGCCGTGCTGGCCGTCAGCGTCGAGCCCTTCGGTGGGTCGCCGACGGGCGCCGTGACCGGCCCCGTCATTGCCTCAGGCGCTGCCCGCTTCGACTGACGGGATATAGCCTCCCCCAAAGCCGCGCCTTGCGCGGCTTTTTTGTTTTGAAACCAGACATTTCCAAAAAAGATCGCCCGGTCTGAAACTCTTTTTCCGAAACGCCCGTTGCTCACAAGGATCGCCTGATGGGCATCGCAATCGGGAGGACCCGCATTCCGCGGGCCGAAAAGAAGGACCACCCACCATGATCCGTTTCACGCTCCGCACCGCCGCCATTGCTTCGGTCCTCGCACTCGGCACCTTTGCCGCCCATGCCGAGAACCCGATGGTCGGCGGTGCGCCGATGTTCGCGGAAAAGAACATCGTCGAAAACGCCGTCAATTCGAAGGATCACACGACGCTGGTCGCCGCCGTGAAGGCCGCCGGCCTCGTCGAAACGCTGTCCGGCAAGGGTCCGTTCACGGTCTTCGCGCCGACCAACGAAGCCTTCGAGGCGTTGCCGGCCGGTACGGTCGATACGCTGCTTAAGCCGGAAAACAAGGACCAGCTCACCAAGGTACTGACCTGCCATGTCGTGGCGGCCGATGCGATGTCGGATGCGATCGGCAAGATGATCAAGGACGATGGCGGTGCGCATCCGGTCAAGACGGTCGGCGGCTGCATGCTGACGGCCAAGATGGACGGCGACAAGATTACCCTGACCGACGAAACGGGCGGTGTCGCGACCGTGACGATCGCCGACGTCAAGCAGTCGAATGGCGTCATTCACGTCATCGACAAGGTTCTGCTGCCGAAGGCCTGAGCCTCAAGGTCCCGCGCTTAACGGACCCACGCGGGATAACCAGTCCTTTGCCAGCCCTGGCCGCCGGTCTTCCGGCGGCCTTTTTCATGCGTATGGCCCTTCTTAACGCTCAATGGCGGTCAGGATGGCGTTGCGCAATTCGTCGAGGCCGCGGCCCTTTTCCGAGGATGTCGAGAGCACTTCCGGGAAGGCAGCCGGCCGCTTGACGATCTTCAGCCGGGTTTCCTCGATGAGGCGCGGTACGCCGGCATCCTTGATCTTGTCGGTCTTGGTCAGCACGACCTGATAGGAGACTGCGGCCTTGTCGAGCAGGGTCAAGACCTCCTCGTCGTTCTTCTTGATGCCGTGGCGGCTGTCGATCAGCACATAGACGCGCTTCAGCGTGGAGCGGCCGCGCAGATAGTCGAAGACCAGTTTGGTCCAGGCATCGACATGCTCCTTCGGCGCCTGGGCATAGCCGTAGCCCGGCATATCGACCAGCGCCATCGGTGGCATGTCACCTTCCTCGCCGGAAAAGCCGTCGGGCACGAAATAGTTGAGCTCCTGGGTGCGGCCGGGCGTGTTGGAGGTGCGCGCCAGCCCCTTGTGGCCGACCAGCGCATTGATCAGCGACGACTTGCCGACATTCGAGCGGCCGGCAAAGGCGATCTCCGGCGGGCCCTCCGGCGGCAGGAATTTCATGGCCGGCACACCGCGGATGAAGATCCACGGCCTGCCGAACAGCGGCTTGTCGCCCGGTATGGTCGTCTCGGTCATTGCTTCGGCCTTTGTTGTCAGGGCCCCGGCTTCCGGGTTTTGACCGCGAAAGTCAAGCGCGGCGCTGTCGCCAGAGCTCGACGCCGAGATAGCAGATGAGAGCGGTCAGCACGATGATACCGCCGACGACCGTGTAGGTGCTCGGGATTTCGCCATGGATGAGCGCCACCCAGAAGGGTGCCAATACCGTCTCGGACGTGCCGAGCAGAGCGGCGAGCGCCGAGGGGATGAGCCGGGCGCCGGTGACGAAGAGGGCGAGGCCGAGACCGAAATTCAGCGCGCCGAAGACGACGAGGATGCCAAGCTCGCTCGTCGTGATGGCGAAGCCGGAGGCCTGGCTTGCTGCGGTCGCGCCGGCGATGACCGTGCCGAGGAAGACGGCGGGCGTCATGCGCACATGGGCGAAGCGGCGGGTGATGATCGTCGCGGTGGCAAAGGCGAAGGCGATGAGGAGGGCGAGCGCATCGCCGATCATCGAGGTGCCGCCGCCAAGCGATTCCGACACCATGATGGCGACGCCGCCGATGACAGCGGCAATGGCGATCCAGGTGTGCGTGGCAACCGTCTCGCGAAACAGCATCCAGGCCATCAGCGCCGCGATCAGCGGCACGCCCGCCTGGATCAGCATGACATTGGCGACGGTCGTATAGGCGAGCGCCAGGATGAAGGAGGTGGAGGCGGTGGCAAAACAGATGCCGACGGCAATGCCCGCAAGCCCCATGCCCCTGAAGAGTTGCACGGTGCCGCGCGGCCCGTCGCGCAGCAGCATGAAGCCGAGCAGGAACAGCGCGGCGAAGAGCGAGCGCCAGAACACGACCGTCCAGCCGTCCTCGATATGCAGGAAACGCGCCAGCGTGCCGCCGAAGCTCCAGGCAACGGCCGCGCCCAGCACCAAGGCCGCGCCAAAACCCTGGCCGCGGCTTTCCGGGAGGGTGGGGGTGACCGGAAGGGTAGGGGCGGAGGACATGGGCGCTCACAGAAAAGGGGTTGTCGCGAGCATGACAGGGATGCGCCCGCACCGCTTCCATGCCAGCGACGAGGCGATGTCGCAAGCGGGCTTGGCGGATAGATCGAGGGAGAAGCAGGGCGACGTTCGACAGTCGGAAGCTCGCCTCCGTCATGGTCGGGCCTGACCCGACCATTCGCGCCACAGGCACGCCATGAAGATAGATCCGCAGGAGGAGTCAGAGGGGGCGAGAGGTGTGTGGTGTGCGGCTGCGTTAGGGGCGGCCAAAGGAAAGCCCAAAAACAAAACCCCGGCGCTGGGCCGGGGTTCGTGTCTCAATCCTGAAATCGTCAGGACGATGGTTTGGGCTTCTTGGCGAACAATCCCTTGAGATTGTCGAAGAGCTCGATCTTGACACCCTGGCGCTTCATGATGATCGCCTGCTGGATGATCGAGAGCGTGTTGTTCCAGGCCCAGTAGATCACGAGGCCGGCCGGGAAGGTCGCCAGCATGAAGGTGAAGATCAGCGGCATCCAGGTGAAGATCATCGCCTGGGTCGGATCCGGCGGCGTCGGGTTCATGCGCATCTGCAAGAACATGGTGACACCCATGATGAGCGGCCAGACGCCGATCATCAGGAAGTGCGGCACGTCGTAGGGCAGAAGACCGAAGAGATTGAACAGCGACGTCGGATCGGGCGCGGACAGGTCGTGAATCCAACCGAAGAACGGGGCATGGCGCATTTCGATGGTGACGTAGATCACCTTGTAGAGCGCGAAGAACACCGGGATCTGCAGAAGGATAGGCCAGCAGCCCGCGAGCGGATTGATCTTCTCTTCCTTGTAGAGCTGCATCATCGCCTGCTGCAGCGCCATGCGGTCGTCGCCGTGCTTGGCCTTCAGCTCCTCCATCTTCGGCTGCATCTTCTTCATGTTCGCCATGGAAGCGTACTGCTTGTTGGCGAGCGGGAAGAACAGGGCCTTGACGATGATCGTGGTGATCAGGATCGCGACGCCGAAATTGCCGAAATAGCGGTAGATGAAGTCCATCAGCTGGAACATCGGCTTGGTGAAGAACCAGAACCAGCCCCAGTCGATCATCAGGTCGAACTGCGGGATCGCATAGGATGTCTTGTACTGGTCGATGACGGGCACTTCCTTGGCGCCGCCGAAGAACAGGTTCTTGACGTCGGCCTTCTGGCCAGGTGCGATGGTGATCGCATCCTGGCGGTAGTCCGCCTGGTAGCGCGGGCGGCCGTCGGTGAAGTACGAGAAGCGTGTCTCGTAGGGGGTGGCCTGGGGCGGCACGAGCGCAGTCGCCCAGTACTTGTCGGTGATGCCCAGCCAGCCGCCGGTCGCCTTGCCGGGCGCGACGGTCGTGTCCTCCTCGGTGGCCGAGTACTTCACTTCGTGCAGGCCGAGATCGCCGAGCACGCCGATGAAGCCTTCGTGCAGCACGTAGACCGAGGGATCCTTCGGCTTGAAGAAGCGCGTCGCACGGCCATAGGGCGACAGTGCAACGGCCGTGTCCGTTGGGTTCTCGATGCTGTCGGCGACAGTGAACATGTAATGCTCGTCGACCGAGATGGTTCGGACGAAGACGATGCCCTTCTCGTTGGTGAAGGTAAGCGTCACGGGGCTTGTCTGCGTCAGCTTGCCGGTGCCCGTCTGCGTCCAGACGGTCTGCGGACCGGGAACCGTGCCGGTCGCATCGCCGCCGACATAGCCGATTTCGGCGAAGTAGCCGTGTTCGGTCTCGGCGGGGCTGAGCAGCGTGATGATCGGGCTCGTCTTGTCGACGGTCTCGTGGAATTCCTTGAGCCTCAGGTCGTCGAAGCGCGCGCCGGTGAGATTGATCGAACCGGAAAGCGAGGGCGTGTCGATCTCGATGCGGGCAGACCGGGCGAGCGCGGCTTCGCGCGTCTCCATCGTCGTGGTTGTCGCCGCGCCGCCGGGCAGGGTGCCGTTCACGGTCGTCGCGGTGCCGTCAGCGGCCGTCGTCTGCTGCGTCTGGGCGGCCTGCTGCGCTTCGAGCGCGGCGCGGTCTTTTTCCAGCTTGGGGTTCACATAAAGGAACTGCCACGCGACGAGGATCAGCACGGACAATGCGATCGCCACGAAATAATTGCGGTTTTTTTCCATCACTCTTTCCCGGGAGCAGCAGGGCGCTGCTGCTTCTGTTTCTGCCGCGCCGCGATCCGATCCTTCAGACCGGCCTGCAAAGATTTGAAGGACGCACCGAGCACGTCCCGTCTGGCGACAACCACATAGTCGTGTCCGGGCTCCATTGCAAACCCGGCCGATAGCCGCACCGCCTCTTTCAGGCGTCGGCGCATGCGATTGCGTTCCACGGCGTTGCCGTGCTTCTTGGTAACGGTGAAGCCGACGCGGGGCTGTTCGTCCGGCATCTGCCGGTCGCGCACTTCGAGAAGGAACAGTGGTCCCTTGCGCTTCTCGCCCTCACGCACAAAAAGAAACTGCGGACGGCTTTTCAGCCGTCCGACAGCAGATTGTCTAACTTTTTTCGTCATATGCCCGTCGCCTCTGTTCGGGCACAAACGGCCTTAGGCCGAGAGGCTTGCGCGGCCGCGTGCACGGCGTGCGGACAGGACCTTGCGGCCGCCCTTGGTTGCCATGCGGGCACGGAAGCCGTGACGACGCTTGCGAACAAGCTTGGAGGGTTGGTAGGTACGCTTCGTCATTTATTTAATACCGCGGTGTGCGGCCCTTCTTGGGTTTTGCTTTACGCAATCAGCGTTGAAAGTCCGACATAGGCTTGCCCTCGCGGGAAGCCAGGCTGTCCGGACGTGCGCGGCTTATAAGGGCAAAGGCGGCCAGAAGTCAATTGCGGCTTTGACGTGGGGCCGACTGTCACACTCGTTAAGGCCGCAGCCATCTGCGGTTGCGTAGCTCCTTCGCTTTGTCGCTTGTGGCTAACGTAGCGTCAGGCCTTATTCTTGATTTTCCTCAATATTTTTCGCGGCCGCAGTGTGAGCAGAGCCTTAAATGCCGTGTGTCAGGGTGGTTGTATCAAAATCTAATTAACCTTTAGCGTTTACCGTTATTTCCATGGGGGATAGCGGCCAGCCCGTTTTCCCGGTGGTTGCTTGTGCCTTTGGAGTGTGACGTGAAGATACGCGGCAAGATTTACCTCATCGTGGGCGTGATGGGTTTCATTTCCGTCCTGATCGGCGCCATCGCCGTTCATGTGGTTTCGGAATACAGTGAGAAGCTGCATCAGTACGAAAATGCCGCGGACCGCGCGTTCCTCGGTGAACATCTGAACCGCCAGGTCACTGCCGTCGTCATGGAAGCCCGCGGCGTCTATGCCGCCAAGGACACCGACGGCGCCAAGAAATTTGCCGAAGGTATTTCCAAGGAGCTCGACGGCATCGACGCGACGCTCAAGCAGTGGCAGCCGATCGTTCCTGAAGCTCAGAAGGCCGCCTTCGACGCCGTGGTTTCGCGCGCCGCCGAATTCCGCACCTTCCGCATGGAAACGGCGCGCCTCGGCACGACGGAATCCATTGCTGCCGCCAACGAGCAGGGTAACAACGAGCTGAACCGCGCCAACCGCAAGGCCTTCCAGCAGGAAATCGACGCCGTCGTGAAGACGGACTATGAGAATCTGGCCTCGATCAAGGCAGATGTCGCGGCCTTCGAGACCTTTATGCTGACGTTGGTTCTCGGCACGGTCGGTGCCGGCCTCGTGCTCGGCGGCGGCATCGCCTTCTATATCGCGACCAACGAACTCAGCCGCCCGATCCAGAAGGTTACCGACACGATGAACCGCCTTGCCGGCGGCGATCTCGAGACGGAAGTGCCCTATGCCGGTCGCCAGGACGAGATTGGCGAAATGGCCGCTGCCGTTGCCGTGTTCCGCCAGAACGCCATCACCGTTCGCGATCTCAATGCCCAGGAGCAGGTTCTGCGCGAAAAGAGCGCGGATCTCCAGTCCTCCATCGCGACGGTCGTGCATGCGGCTGCTGCCGGCGACTTCTCCTCGCGCATCAACAAGGACTATCACAACGAGGACCTCAACCGCTTTGCCCGCTCCGTCAACGAGCTGGTCGCCGGCGTCGAAGAGGGCATTGCCGAAACCCGCCGCGTGATCGGCTCGCTGGCAGACGGCGACCTGACGCAGACCATGAACGGTTCGTTCCGTGGCGCCTTCGCCGAGCTTCAGCAGAACGTCAACGCGACGCTTGCCACGCTCCAGCGCACCATGCGCGAAGTGCGCGGCTCGACGGATGCCATCAATGCCAACTCCGGCGAGCTGCGCAGCGCCTCGGATGACTTGTCCAAGCGCACCGAGCAGCAGGCCGCGGCGCTGGAGGAAACCTCCGCCGCGCTGGAAGAGATCACCGCCGCCGTCAAGAATTCGACGGAGCGGGCCAACGAGGCGACCTCGATGGTCGGCGAGGCGACGCAGAGCGCAAAGCAGTCGGGCGCCATCGTGCGCAACGCCATCGACGCCATGGGGCGCATCGAGCAGGCTTCCAGCGAGATCAGCCAGATCATCTCCGTCATCGACGAGATCGCCTTCCAGACCAACCTTCTCGCGCTGAATGCCGGCGTGGAAGCCGCCCGTGCGGGCGAAGCTGGCAAGGGCTTCGCGGTCGTCGCACAGGAAGTGCGTGAACTCGCCCAGCGCGCCGCCAGCGCCGCCAAGGATATCAAGGGCCTGATCACCAAGTCGGGCAGCGAAGTGGCCGTCGGCGTGAAATATGTGCAGGAGACGGGTTCGGCGCTCTCCGACATCGAAACCCGCGTCGTCACCATCAACGACCGCATCCATGCGATCGCCACTGCCGCCCGCGAACAGGCGACCGGCCTGCAGGAAATCAGCACCGCCATCAACCAGATGGACCAGGTGACGCAGCACAATGCCGCGATGGTCGAGGAAACCTCGGCTGCCACGCACAAGCTGAAGGGCGAGGCCGACAGCCTTGCCGATCTCGTCGCCCGGTTCCGCACCGGGGATGCCGCGCAGTATGTGGCGCCCGCCCGCGCCGAAAGCCGCCCGGTCGAATCGCCAGCCCGCCGCATGATGGGCAATGTCGCCCGTGCCTTCGGTGGCAACCGTGCCGTGGCGACGGCCGCCGTCGCCCAGGACAATTGGGAAGAGTTCTGATCCTTTCAGGGATCGCAAGAATGAAAACGCGGCGGTGGCGACACCGCCGCGTTTTGCATTTCGAACCGGCGTTGGAAAAATCGCCGCAATCTCTTATAATTACCGCATTGCAAGGCGGGTGGAGCGGGATGTGCTTCCCGCCCCCTGCCATTGGCCGAGCACTGTGCCGCCGGGAGTTGAGAGATGATGGACAGAGACGCATCCGCGTCCTTGACCGAGACGCCGGTGCCGGCGGCCGGATATCTGTCCGGACTGTCGGGTAGGCTATTGCTGCTCACCGCCGCCTTCGTGATGATCGCGGAGGTGCTGATCTTCGCCCCTTCGGTTGCCAATATGCGCCTGCAATGGCTGCGCGACCGCCTGAACACGGCGGCGGCCGCCAGCGTCGTCATAGAGGGGCTGCCGGATCAGGAACTGCCGCGCTCCGTGCAGCAGGAAACGCTGATGGCGACGGGCGCCAAGGCAATCGTGCTGAAGAAGGCCGATGCCTCGCGCATGGTGGCAGCGCTCGACATGCCGCCGAGCATCGACGCGCAGTTCGACCTGTCCGATGTCTCGCTGCCGACGGCGATCTACGACGCTTTCGACACGCTGCTGTTCGGCGGCAAGCGCGTCATCCGGGTCTATGGCCCGGTCGGCGAGACGAGCACGCGCATCGAACTCCTGCTCGACGAGCAGAAACTGCGCCGCGCCATGCTCACCTATGCCCGCAATGTCTTCGTCCTCTCGATGATCATCTCCATCGTCACCGCAAGCCCGATCTTCTTCGCGCTCAACCGCCTGCTGATTCGGCCGGTGCGCCGGATGACGGAAAATATTCAGGCCTTCACCGCCGATCCCGCCAATCCGGCGCGCGTGCTGGTGCCCTCGGGCGGGCGCGACGAGATCGCCGTCGCCGGCATCCATCTGGCCGCCATGCAGCAGACGCTGCAGCGCACGCTGAAGGAACAGAAGAACCTTGCCGATCTCGGGCTGGCCGTGTCGAAGATCAACCACGACATGCGCAATATCCTGGCTTCGGCACAGCTGATGTCCGACCGCCTCTCCGACGTGGACGATCCGGTGGTCAAGCGCGTGGCGCCGAAACTGCTGCGCAGCATCGACCGGGCGGTGGGCTATACCAACGAAGTGCTCTCCTATGGCCGCATGCGCGAGCCGGAGCCACGCCGCCGCTTCGTGGCGCTGCGTCCCCTCGTGCAGGAGGTGTCGGAGGTTCTGGCGCTCGATGCGCGCGGTGATATCGATTTCGTGGTGCAGATCGAGCACGCCCTGGAGGTCGATGCCGACGGCGAGCAACTCTTCCGCGTCATCCACAATCTCTGCCGCAACGCCGTGGAGGCACTGGCGCAGGATCTCGGCGACGAACGCCGCGCCGTCATGGTGACAGGCCTGCGCACCGGCGCGGTCGTGTCCATCGCCATCGACGACAACGGCCCCGGCATGCCCGCCAAGGCGCGCGAAAACCTCTTCGCCGCCTTCCGCGGCTCGGTGCGCTCCGGCGGCACCGGATTGGGGCTCGCCATTGCCCGCGAACTCGTGCTCGCCCATGGCGGCACGATCGCGCTCGTCGAAAAGGCGACCCCCGGCACGCTCTTCCGCATCGAGCTGCCCGACCGCCCCGTCCCCCTCGACGCCTTCCGTCACCGCGCCTGATTTCTCAGGCGCTTGCCGGCCGGATATGACGGGACGGTGAAAAAAGTACATTTTTTCTGAGAAAGACGCTTGCAATAACCCGGAGTACCCTTTAGTGAACCGCCTCACAGACGGGCACCAAACGCCCCGCTGTCAGCGCACCCGTAGCTCAGCTGGATAGAGCACCAGACTACGAATCTGGGGGTCAGGAGTTCGAATCTCTTCGGGTGCGCCATTCTTTTCAATAAGATCCTGTAGCTACTTCGTTTTGCGGCGGCGTGTTCGTTTTTCCCGAACTTGCGCCGGCAGGAGATTGGCCTCGCATATGCCGGGCGATATGTAACTCGGCAGCACCCCCATTTCTGCGAAAAATCCCGGCTGGCGCATATCTCCCGTGGCGGGCCGCGCATTGATCCTGCCATTGCGGGCAAAATTCCAATGCCGTCGCCGTTGTCGGTAGCGACAGCCGCCAGCTCTTCAACCTGCTCGGTGGCATACGTCTGTTCGCCTACCATCCGCTGGTTGCGTAAAATGGCCGCTCTTCAGTCGTCGTTAACGAATTGCCAACCATAATGGGATGCTTGGCTGCCAAGAGCCTGCCGACCGCATGAGGCGTCTCGACCGGATTTGTTTCGAAGACACGCACGTAGCGTCTGAAGTATCAGCGTAACGACAGCATACGGTGCACCAGCCTGTTGGGGCATTCTGTGAAGAAGAACAAGCGCTCATTCAATCGTCGCCCGATCGTCATGCGGCTGCTTTCGAGTGTCGCACTCATCCCCCATGTCCTGACGATAACGCTGCAGATGGAACGTTCGGCGATGGCCGGCAGCTGCACGGTGGGTGCAGTATCCGTTTGCTCGGGTGCGGCCTCGGGCGCCGATGTCATGCCTTTCTTCGACGAGAGCGGGCCGCTCACGATCACGACGGATCCAGGCTTCGGGTTGAGCATCACGAACGGCGACTACGGAATGTCCATTTCCGCAGACGGCGGCCTCTCCTTCACGGATGGCTATGCATCCACGATCGAGACGAACGGCGATTACGGCATTTACATCGAAAATGATATCAGCGGGAACCTCAACCTCGTGTCGACCGGGTCCGTGACCTCGACAGGTGCCGACGGCGACGGCATCCGTGCCTACAACTACGGAGAGGATACTGACATCCAGGTGCATGACGCACAGGGCGAAAACAACGGCATCAACATCATTCACTACGGCACCGGCGCCATCAAAATCGTTGCGACGGGGACCGTCACGGGTTTCGGGACAGCCGGCATCTTCGCCGAGGGGGGCTCCGGGACCAGCCTGACAGTCGAAGCGGTTGATACGGAAGGGCCGGTCCAGGGCATCTTTGCCAGAAACAACACCACGGGCGTGCTCGACATCACATCGACCGGTTTGGCACGCGGGACAGACGGAGACGGGATTCGCGCCGACAATTATGGCACCGATATCCGCGTCACGGCCGCAGACACCCATGGTCAGGACATTGGCATCATTGCGCAGAATTGGGGCACCGGCTCGCTTCAGATCGATTCGACCGGCAGTGCAACCGGTGACGATGCCGATGGAATTTACGTCTACAGCGTCGCGTCGAGCACGGACGCGACGATAAATGCGGTTGATGCTACCGGCGGATCGTCCGGCATTTTCGTTCTCAATCTGGGGAGCGGATCAACGACGATCAACGCCACCGGGACAATCATAGGCTCGGACAGCAACGGCGCCAGCATTCGGACAGGGAGCGACGGCACGACTGTCGATGCGACGTTCAACAACGTGCAGGGCGGCGACAACGGCATCAAGATCGACCATCAGAGCCTTGCCGGCGCATCCTCGAATGCGGCAGCGATTTCGGTCACGGGCCACATTCTTGGCGGCACCGGCTATGGTATCCGGACGGAGACGCTTGCCGGCGTGCTGACGACCATCGACGTCGAGGCCGGCGCCTTGGTCGAGTCGACCGCCGGCAATGGCATCGCCAACGGCGATGGCGATAGCGATGTCACGGTCGCCGACGGTGCAACGGTCAATGGGCGTATTGATCTGGGGCTGGGCAGCGACACGCTTTCCCTGCGAGGCGGCCTCTCCGGCACGACCGTCCTCGATGGCGGTGGTGGCGGGATCGATAAACTGAATGTCTACGGCGCCGTGGATGAGACCCGCGCGACCAGCGACATTGCCAACTGGAGTGTGGTCAATCTCGACGACAGCGACCTGACCCTCACCGGCGGCACGATGACCGTCGGAACGGCGGGCGACATGACGACCGGCATCTTCCTGACCGGCGGCTCGGTCCTCGATGGGAGCAACGACAACTTCTCCCTCTTCGGCAATCTTTCACTGGCGGCGGGCACGCGGTTTCTTGCATCCGGCAATGGCAGCGGGACGAGCAGCGTTAGCGGCAATCTGGTCAATGCCGGAACCATCTCTGCGGTGGGTGGCGGTGCGGGCGATACCGTGACGATTGCTGGTGACTATTCCGGGAACGACGGGATCGTCGAGCTTGAAACGACCCTCGGCGGCGACACATCGGCAACCGACCGGCTGGATATCCAGGGCGATACATCAGGCACATCGACATTGCGCGTGACCAATGTCGGCGGCGTGGGGGCAGCAACGAGCGAGGGCATCGAGCTCATCGCCGTCGGCGGTGTCTCGAACGGGACCTTCATCCTTGATGGCGACTACGAGATCAGTGGCGTATCGGTGGTGGTCGCTGGCGCCTATTCCTATCGGCTGTTCAAGGGCAACCGGACCGGCACAGAGACTGACAACTGGTATCTTCGCTCCGAGCTCACCGATCCCACGGATCCCGAGGACCCGACCGACCCGACCGATCCAGAGGACCCGACCGACCCGGAGGATCCTACTGACCCAACGGACCCCGAGGATCCGACTGACCCGACCGATCCCGAGGACCCGACTGACCCGACCGATCCCGAGGACCCGACTGACCCGACCGATCCCGAGGACCCGACTGACCCGACCGATCCCGAG
>NZ_JALJCJ010000003.1:299044-353623 GCF_022899935.1 Shinella curvata | reverse complement strand
CGAGGATCCGACCGACCCGACGGACCCCGAGGATCCGACTGACCCGACCGATCCCGAGGATCCAACTGACCCGACGGACCCCGAGGATCCGACTGATCCCACGGATCCCGAGGACCCGACTGATCCCACGGACCCCGAGGATCCGACCGATCCGACTGACCCCGAGGATCCGACCGATCCCACGGATCCCGAGGACCCGACTGACCCCACGGACCCCGAGGATCCGACCGATCCGACTGACCCCGAGGATCCGACCGATCCGACTGACCCTGAGGATCCGACTGACCCGACCGATCCCGAGGATCCGACCGATCCGACTGACCCTGAGGATCCGACGGATCCCACAGATCCGGAGGATCCGCTCTACCAGCCCGGTGTCCCGGTCTATGAAGCCTATCCGCAGGCATTGCTTGGGCTGAACACCATGCCGACGCTACAGCAGCGCGTCGGCAATCGCTTCTGGTTGGTCGGAGGCATTCCGGAAGTCCATCAGCAGGGCGCTTCCAACGATTTGTCGAGCGCATTTCTCGCTGTTTCCGGAATCTGGGCGCGAATTGAAGGCGCGTACAGCGACATTGAACCGCGTTTTGCAACCGCCGGGACGGCATTCGACCAGAGCATTTTCCGCGCACAGGCGGGAGTGGACGGCGTTTTTTACGAAAGTGCCAATGGCACGCTGATGGCGGGACTTTCCACCCACTACAGGCACGGCGTGACCGATACTGATTCCATTCACGGCATCGGAAAGATTTCGAGTGATGGTTACGGCGCCGGCGGCGCGTTGACATGGTATGGCAACGACGGAACCTATCTCGATGGCCAGGCGCAAGCCACCTGGTACGAGTCGGATTTGCGCTCCCTCACAGCCAACCGCTTTCTGGTTCGCGACAACGATGCTTTCGGCTATGCGCTCTCCCTGGAGGGCGGAAAGCGGATCGCCATCGATGATGGCTGGTCGATCACGCCGCAGGCCCAGATTGTCTACTCGCATGTGGATTTCGACCGGTTCAAAGATGTATTCGGCTCTTCCGTCAGTCTCGACAAGGGTGCAAGCCTCCAGGGTCGCCTTGGGCTCACACTGGATCGTGAAATGACATGGCAGGACGCCCGGGGCCTGACCAGCCGGGTTAATGCCTACGGCATCGCCAACATCTACCATGAGTTCCTGAACGGGACCCGTGTGGACGTGGCCGGTGAAAAATTCCGCGTCCGGCAGGATCGTCTTTGGGGCGGTATCGGCGCCGGCGGAACCTATAGCTGGAATGACGGTCGATATTCGCTCTATGCGGAAGGCCTGCTCAACACGAGTCTTGCCCATGTCGGCGACAGCTATTCGCTGCAGGGCAAGATCGGCTTCCGCGCAAAGTGGTGAGGGAAAACAAGGAGTGCACCGTCCAGAATCCTGCCCCGCGCGAGATACTGGACGGTGCACCCTGTAGGCCGTCGGATTCCCGCAGCAGTACCGCACCCGCATGTGGCGATTAAAAAAATCGCAATCGGCAACTTTTGGCCGTTTACAATAGTAATACAATATGATGTTTTACGCCTGCTGCTGAGGAGCAGCTTTCTTTGGGAGGACATCATGAAATTCAAAATCGCACTCGCAAGTGCCACGATCCTTGCTGCCTCGATGTTCAGCACTGCATCCGCCGCCGACCTGACGATCGGCTTTTCGCAGATCGGTTCGGAATCCGGCTGGCGCGCTGCCGAAACCACGCTCACCAAGCAGCAGGCTGAAAAGCGCGGCATCGACCTGAAATTCGCCGACGCCCAGCAGAAGCAGGAAAACCAGATCAAGGCGCTGCGCTCGTTCATCGCGCAGGACGTCGATGCCATCCTGATCGCCCCCGTCGTCGCCACGGGCTGGGATGAAGTGCTGCAGGAAGCCAAGGATGCGGAAATCCCGGTCATCCTGCTCGACCGCACGGTCGATGCGTCGAAGGACCTCTACCTGACGGCCGTCACCTCCGACCTCGTCCATGAAGGCAATGTCGCCGGCAAGTGGCTGGTCGATACCGTTGCCGGCAAGCCGTGCAACGTTGTCGAATTGCAGGGCACGACGGGCTCGTCGCCGGCCATCGACCGCAAGAAGGGTTTTGAAGAAGCGCTCGCCGGCAAGGATAACCTGAAGATCATCCGCAGCCAGACCGGTGATTTCACCCGCACCAAGGGCAAGGAAGTCATGGAAAGCTTCCTGAAGGCGGAAGACGGCGGCAAGAACATCTGCGCGCTCTACGCCCATAACGACGACATGGCCGTCGGCGCCATCCAGGCGATCAAGGAAGCCGGCCTGAAGCCGGGCACGGATATCCTCGTCGTCTCCATCGACGCTGTTCCGGATATCTTCCAAGCCATGGCGGCCGGTGAAGCCAACGCCACCGTGGAGCTGACGCCGAACATGGCCGGCCCCGCGCTCGACGCGCTCGACGCCTTCCTCAAGGACGGCAAGGAGCCGCCGAAGTGGATCCAGACGGAATCGAAGCTCTATACCCAGGCCGACGATCCGCAGAAGGTCTACGAGGAGAAGAAGGGCCTCGGCTACTGATCTCCTTCCGGGAGCCCCGCGTCCGGCTCCTAACTTGACGCGGGGCATCTTCCCTTTGCATTCGGCACTCCCTGACGCACTGTCTCCTGGATAAGTTTGTCGGAGTTGTCGGCTCGCCTGCCGTCTCCCCTTGGGACGGCGGGCGGCAGACGTCACACGGGTGGGATCATGCAGGCGAGTACCTCCATTCTTTCGGCAACGGCGATCGACAAGATCTTTCCCGGTGCCAGGGCGCTCGACGGCGTCGATTTTTCGCTGCAGCGCGGCGAGGTCCATGCGCTGCTCGGCGAAAACGGTGCAGGCAAGTCGACGCTCGTCAAATGCCTGACCGGCGCCTATCGCCGCGATGGCGGGCGCATCCTGCTCGACGGCGCGGATGTCGATCCGCAGAGCACGCTGGAAGCCCAGAACCTCGGCATCGGTACGGTCTACCAGGAGGTCAACCTCCTGCCGAACCTCACGGTCGCTGAAAACCTCTTCCTTGGCCGCCAGCCGAAGCGCTTCGGCTTCATCGACAGCCGCGAAATGAACCGGCGTGCGAAGGCGCTGCTTGCCGAATACGATCTCGATATCGATGTGACTGCCGAGCTTGCCGCCTATTCGGTGGCGGTGCAGCAGGTCATCGCTATTGCGCGTGCGGTGGATCTCTCCGGCAAGGTGCTGATCCTCGACGAGCCGACGGCCAGCCTTGATGCGCATGAGGTGGCGATGCTGTTTCGCATCGTGCGCCGCCTGAAGGAGCGCGGCCTCGGCATCATCTTCATCACCCACTTCCTCGAGCAGGTCTATGACATTTCTGACCGCATCACCGTGCTGCGCAACGGAAAGCTCGTCGGCACACGCGCCACGGCGGACCTGCCGCGCCGCGATCTCATCGCCATGATGCTCGGCCGCGAGCTGGTGCAGGAAGTGGCGGCGGAGCATGGCGCGAAGGGCGAGGGCGGCGAGGTCCGCTTCCGCTTCCGCAATTTCGGCCGCAAGGGCCACATCCAGGCCTTCGATCTCGATGTGCGCAGGGGCGAGGTAGTCGGCGTCGCCGGCCTGCTCGGTTCGGGGCGCACCGAGACGGCGGAAATCATGTTCGGTGCCGAGCGGGCCGATAGCGGCACGGCGGAAGCAGACGGCCGCGCGCTCGACCTCTCTTCGCCGCGATCCGCCATCCGCGAAAAATTCGGTTTCTGCCCGGAGGATCGCAAGGTCGACGGCATCATCGGCGATCTCTCGGTGCGCGAGAACATCGCGCTCGCCCTGCAGGCGCGGCGCGGCTGGGCGCGACCGATCAGCCGCAGCGAGCAGGATCGGCTCGCCGACGAGTACATCAGGGCGCTCGATATCCGCACCAGCGACCGCGAGAAGCCGATCAAGCTTCTCTCGGGCGGCAACCAGCAGAAGGCGATCCTCGCGCGCTGGCTCGCCACGAACCCGGATTTCCTGATCCTCGACGAACCGACGCGCGGCATCGATGTCGGGGCGCATGCGGAGATCATCCGCCTCATCGAATCGCTCTGCGAGAAAGGTATGTCGCTGATCGTGATCTCGTCGGAACTGGAAGAACTCGTCGCCTATTCGAGCCGCGTCATCGTGCTGCGCGACCGGGCGCATGTCGCCGAACTCGTGGGCAACCAGGTGACGACCGATGGCATCGTCGAGGCCATTGCGGCCTCGGCCGGGAGGGTGGACGCATGAGCACGACACTGAAGGCCTATGCGGTCAGGCTCTTTCCGCAGGTCGCAGCACTTGCCGTCATCCTGCTGATGGTCTCCATCGCCTTTCCTGGCTTCTTCAAGCTCGAAATGCAGAATGGCCGGCTCTATGGCAGCCTGATCGACATCCTGAACCGCGGCGCGCCTGTGGCGCTGCTCGCGATCGGCATGACCGTCGTCATCGCCACCAAGGGCATCGACCTCTCGGTCGGCGCCGTCATGGCGATCTGCGGGGCGGTGGCGGCGGCGGCCATCACCTCGGGTCATTCGCTCGCCATGACGCTCCTGATCACGCTCGGCACCGGCATTCTCTGCGGCCTGTGGAACGGCATCCTTGTCGCTGTGCTCGATATCCAGCCTATCATCGCAACGCTGGTGCTGATGGTGGCCGGACGCGGCATTGCGCAGCTGATCACCGAGGGTGCTATTCTCACCTTTAACGATGCCGGGCTGATCTTCATCGGCAGCGGCGCGCTGTTCGGCCTGCCCATGCCCGTCGTCATCTGGCTCGCTTTCGGCCTGCTGGTGGCGCTGCTCGTGCGGCGCACGGCGCTCGGCATGCTGATCGAGGCGCTCGGCGTCAACCGCCGCGCCTCCATGCTCTCGGGTGTCTCGACGGGCGTGC
Source organism: Shinella curvata (assembly GCF_022899935.1). GTDB lineage: Bacteria > Pseudomonadota > Alphaproteobacteria > Rhizobiales > Rhizobiaceae > Shinella > Shinella curvata. The sequence continues at coordinate 348,750 of NZ_JALJCJ010000003.1, read as the reverse complement.
TGCTGATCGCGGCCTATGTGCTGTCGGGCCTCTGCGCCGCGCTCGCCGGCATCATCGCCGCCGCCGATATCCGGGGTGCCGATGCCAACAATGCCGGCCTCTGGCTGGAGCTTGATGCGATCCTCGCGGTCGTCGTCGGCGGCACGTCGCTGCTCGGCGGACGCTTCTCGATTGCCGCCTCGCTCATCGGCGCGCTGATCATCCAGTCGGTCAATACCGGCATCCTGCTCTCGGGCTTTCCGCCGGAATTCAACCTCATCATCAAGGCGGCGATCATCGTGCTGATCCTCGTCATCCAGTCGCCGCGTGCGCAGTCGGCCTTCGTCTTCCTCTCCCGTGCCCGCGCACCGGTAAAGAAGACGGCCGGGGAGGCGAAATGAACCCGCGTTACCTTCCGCTCACCGCGACGATCGCGATCTTCCTGATCGCCTATGCCGTCTGCATCGCGCAATATCCCAACATGCTGTCGACGCGCGTCATCGGCAACCTTTTGACGGACAATGCTTTTCTCGGCATCGCCGCCGTCGGCATGACCTTCGTCATCCTGTCGGGCGGCATCGATCTCTCCATCGGCGCGGTCATCGCCTTCACCGGCGTCTTCCTCGCCGTGCTCCTGCAGGCGACGTCGATCCATCCTCTCGTCGCCTTTGTGCTGGCGCTCGCCATCACCACGGCCTTCGGCGCGCTGATGGGGGCGATCATCCACCATCTGGAAATGCCGCCCTTCATCGTCACTCTCGCCGGCATGTTTCTGGCGCGCGGCATGGCGTTTGTCCTGTCGATCGATTCCATTCCGATCAAGCACCCGTTCTACGCCACCCTGAAGAGCGCCTACTACAAGCTGCCCGGCGGCGGACGCATCACGCTGATCGGCGGGCTGATGCTGCTCGTCTTCGCGCTCGGTATCCTGATTGCCCACCGCACCCGCTTCGGTGCCAATGTCTATGCGCTCGGTGGCGGTGCGCCGACGGCGCGGCTGATGGGCGTGCCGATCGGGCGCACGACGATTGGGATCTATGCGCTCTCGGGCTTCCTCGCCGGCCTCTCGGGCATCGTCTTCTCGCTCTATACCTCGGCCGGTTATTCGCTGGCGACGGTGGGCGTGGAACTCGACGCCATCGCCGCCGTCGTCATCGGCGGCACGCTGCTCACCGGCGGTTCCGGCTTCATTGCGGGCACGCTCGTCGGCATCCTGATCCAAGGCCTCATCCAGACCTACATCACCTTCGACGGCTCGCTGTCGAGCTGGTGGACGAAGATCCTGATCGGCCTTTTGCTCTTCGCCTTCATCCTGTTGCAGAAGGGGCTGATCCTCGTCACCGACCGGCGGAGGCGGCATGCCTGATTTCCTGCGCACGCCGCCTCTCACGCTCCCACTCTGTTGCTAGACGGAGGGCAAAGCGGTGCGGAAAACAGGTCTGCTCGAAACCATGATGAACGGAGCGGTGGCGCGCACCAGCCACTCGCAGGTGGTGGGCGAGCTCGGCAAGGCGATCATCGCCGGCGAGTTTCCGGTGGGCGCGACGCTGCCGGGCGATGCGGAAATGGAGGCGCGCTTCGGCGTATCGCGCACCGTCATCCGTGAGGCGATGAAGACGCTCGCCGCCAAGGGCCTCGTCGTGCCACGCGCCCGCATCGGCACGCGCGTGACGCCGAAGGACCAGTGGAACCTCTTCGACAGCGACATCCTCACCTGGCACTTCGCCGTCGGCGTCGATGATGTCTTCCTCATCCATCTCAGCGAAATCCGCCTCGGCTTCGAGCCGCAGGCCGCAGCCCTTGCCGCGCGCCACGCGACCGAGGCGGATATCAACCAGATGATGCTGCTCGCCGTCGCCATGGGCGATCCCGAGCACACGCCGGAAACGCTGGCGCTGGCCGACCTGCGCTTCCACCTCGCTGTGATGGACGCCGCGCGAAACCCTTTCATGCGCACTGTCGGCAGCCTGATCGAGGCGGCGCTGGCCGGCGTCTTCAAGCTCAGTTCGCCGGCTTCCGACCGCATCAAGATCGGTGATGTCGCGGCAAACCACATGCGCATCGTCGAGGAAATCCGCCGCCGTGACGAGGATGGCGCGCGCCGCGCCATGGAGAACGTCATCCGCGTCGGCCGCGCCCGCATCACCGATGCGCTGGGCGGGCAGTCGCCCGGGCCGGCGTGACCGATATGCCACGCCTCGCCGCGTCGATGGGCGCTGTCGCTCAGCTTGTCTTCTAAACCGAGCCTCACTCCGCTAAGCAGGGACATCGGTGCGCCGCACCGGCGAGAACTGGAAAGCGGAAGGAAGCGGGACATGATGCACCGCGAAATGCCGCGCGTATTGCGTCGCGTGATTGTCGCCGGGGTCATTCTGCTGGCCGGCTGTGCCGGCCGCCCCGAGGGCGTACTGGTGCCGAGCGGCGAAACACCGCCCGGTGTTTCGACCGTCGATCTGCTGGTTGCGACCACGCGCGCCCCCTCCGAGCAGCCGGGCGTGCTGTTTTCCGGTGAGCGCGGCTCGGACCTCCAGCTGCGCGACATCGCCATTTCCATTCCGCCCGATGACAAGCGCAAGATCGGCCAGGTGCAATGGCCAAAGAAGCTGCCGGCCGATCCGCTGAAGGATTTCTCCACGGTCAGCGTGACGGCGATCGACAAGGAGAAGGCCGGGAGTGCCTGGCTTGACCGCAACCTGCCGAAAAGCCGGCGCGTGCTGATCTTCGTGCACGGTTTCAACAACCGCTACGAGGATGCCGTCTACCGCTTTGCGCAGATCGTGCATGATTCCAAGACGGATGCGGCGCCGATCATCTTCACCTGGCCTTCGCGCGCCAGCATTTTCGACTATTCCTACGATAAGGAAAGCACCAACTATTCGCGCGATGCGCTGGAAGAGTTGCTGCGTGCCGCGGTGGACTCTCCCAGGGTCGGTGAAATCACCATCATGGCCCATTCCATGGGGACGTGGCTCGCGGTGGAAACGCTGCGCCAGATGGCGATCCGCGACGGGCGCGTGCCGAAGAAGATCCAGCAGGTCATCCTCGCCTCGCCCGATCTCGACGTCGACGTCTTCGGCCAGCAGCTGCGCGCGCTCGGCAAGGAGCGGCCGCAATTCACCCTGTTCGTGTCGCGTGACGACCGGGCGCTGACGCTGTCGCGCCGCATTTCCGGCAATGTCGACCGGCTCGGCCAGATCGATCCCTCGCAGGAGCCCTATCGTTCCATGCTGGAAAAGCAGGGCATCACAGTGCTCGATCTGACGGCGCTGAAATCCGGCGACAGCCTGAACCACGGCAAATTCGCCGAAAGTCCCGAGGTCGTACGCCTCATCGGCAACCGGCTGATCGATGGCCAGACGGTGACGGATTCAGAAGTGGGCTTCGGCGACCGGCTTGGCGCGGTGGCGCTTGGCACGGCCGAGACGGTCGGCAGCGCGGCGAGCGTCGTCGTCTCCACGCCGATCGCGGTCTTCGATCCCGTCACCCGCAAGAACTACGACGACCAGTGGCGCCGCCTTGGCCGCTCTGTCGAGGACACGGCGGTCACGGCAACCGGACAGTAAGAAAAAAGGGCGGCCCGCACGGAGCCGCCCTTTCGATTTATGCTCCGTGCCCGGCTTAGCGGACCCAGATCACTTCGCGCGAGCTGCGGTCGACGAGAACAGGGCGCTGGTCGACATAGATGTAGCCGTAGCTCGGATTTTCCGGCACCTCGACGATCTGGACCGTGTCGGGGATCACCGCACCGGCCTGGACGGGACCTTCCAGCACGACAGGTTCGACCGGATGGCGTTCCACATAGGTGATCGTCGCCTCGGGAATGTCACCCGAAATGCTCGCCGTCGTCTCAACCTCGGGCGCGTAGATCACCTGGCGGCTGTCGATGCGCACGATGACCGGGCGGTTGTCTACATAGACATAAGCGAGATCCGGGTGGTCAGGAATCGGTGTGAGGGTGACGGTATCGTTGAAGCGTGTATCGGCCGTCAGCTGGCCATCCAGTACGACCGGCGGCGTCGGGTTTTCCATCACATAGACACGGGCATCCTCGGGAACGGCAGCTTCCGCGCCGATCATGAAGCCGACCGCACCGCCGACGATAGCGCCCGCGGGGCCGCCGACGACGGCGCCTGCGGTCGCCCCTGCGGCACCCATCGCCGCACCGCCAAGGGCTTCCTTGTCGCGATCGTCGGCATGGGCGACGGAGGCGCCGATGAGAGCCAGAGCGGCACCTGCCATAAGAAACTTACGCATGTCTTTCTCCTTCGAAGATTGGGTTTCCCACCCCTTCGGCGGAGACAACGTGACATGCCGGGATCGGTTCCCGCATCATGTCTAACGGACATCACGATGTGTGACGCGCGGTAACCGTTGGCCTCAGGCGATCGCCGAATCCAGCTTGGCGATTTCGTAATCCTCGTGGTGCACTTGCAGGCCTTCTTCCGTCACCACGACGATGCCGTAGGCGGCGGGTTCGTCGACCGAGAGCGAGGCGTTCGGTGCATCGAAGGGCATCGGCTGCTGATGCACCGGGCTCTTGAAGATCGAGAAGGGAATGCCGCGATGCGAGCCACCGATCGTTCGATGTACATGGCCGGCGAAGATATGGCGGACATTGCCGTGCTTCAGCACGAGATCATAGAAGGCGTGTTCGTTCGACAGCCGGATCGCATCCATGCCGGTAAAGCCGGTCTTGTGCGGCGGGTGGTGCATGAAAAGAAGGACGGGCAGGGAGCCGGCGCTCGCCAGCGTCTTGTCGAGCCAGGCAAGGCGCGTCTCGCAGAGATAGCCGGCATGGCTCAGCGGATAGTCGTAGGGCGGGGCGAAGAGCGTATCGAGCAGCACGACGCGGCAGTCATCGAAATCGATCGCCTGTTGCACGAAGCCGTTCTCGTCCGGCTGGACATGAGAGAAGGTTTCAAGGAAGCGGTCGCGATAATCGTGGTTGCCGATGGTGATGGCGGCCGGCGGCACAAGCTTGGCGAGCAGGCCGTGCAGGCGCTCATAGGACAGCGTGTCGGCGCGGTGCGTCAGGTCGCCGGTAAAAATGACCCGGTCGGCATCCGCGTGGTAGCGGTTGACATGCTCGATGCCGGCAAGCAGCCGCTGATAGGGATCGAGGCCGATGATCTTCGTGCCCTCGGGCACCATGTGCAGGTCGGTAAAGACAATGAGCTTGGTCATGAAAGGATCTCGCGGCGGGGTTCTTTCGGGTACACAATGAGGACTGCGCCGGATGCATTCGTAGCGTGCGAACCTGTCGCGTGAAAAGCAGTTGGAACGCGTGACGATCTGATATATCAGAAGAGTGAAACAGCCGGCGGGCTGGCCAAACGGAGCATAGCGACATGAGATGGAAGCGCACGATCCAGCTGCTGGACGTTCATTGCGAGGGTGAGATCGGCAAGGTGGCGATCGGCGGCGTGCCGAAGATCCCCGGCAATACCATCGCCGAGCAGCTCAACTACATCAATACGGTCGACGACAGCCTGCGCCGCTTCTTGTGTCTGGAGCCGCGCGCGGCCGCAACCGGGTCGGTGAACCTGCTTCTGCCGGCCAAGCGCCCGGAGGCCGATGCCGGCTTCATCATCCTGCAGGCCGACCAGGCGCATGCCTCCTCGGGCTCCAACTCGATCTGCATCACGACCGCGCTGCTCGAATCCGGCATCGTCGAGATGAAGGAACCGGAAACGGTCGTCGTGCTCGACACCGCCGCCGGTCTCGTCAAGGCGACGGCGACCTGCCATGACGGCCGTTGTGAGAAGGTCAAGCTCACCATGGTGCCGTCCTTCGTGGAAGCGCTGGATGTCGAGATCGATACGCCGCACTGGGGCCGCGTGCGCTTCGACATCTCCTATGGCGGCATCTTCTATGCGCTCGTCGATGTCGACCAAATCGGCACGAAGATCGAAAAGGCCAATGCCCGCGCGCTGGTCGATGCCGGCATGGCGCTGAAGGATCTCATCAACAAGTCGATGAAGGTCGTGCATCCGGAGATTCCGGAAATCAACGGCATCGCCTATGTCATGTTCCGCGACCGCGACCCTGATGGTACCGTGCGTACCGCTACCACCATGTGGCCCGGCCGCGTCGATCGCTCGCCCTGCGGCACCGGCAATTCGGCAAACCTCGCCACGCTGCATGCCCGCGGCCTCGTCAAGGTCGGCGACACGTTCCGCTCGCGCTCGATCATCGGTTCGCAGTTCGAGGTGGGCCTGGAAGCCGAGACGGTCGTCGCCGGCCGCAAGGCGATCATCCCGACCATCACCGGCCGCGGCTGGACCTTCGGCCTGCACCAGATCGCGCTCGACCCGACCGATCCGCTCGCCGACGGTTTCGCGATGACCGATACCTGGGGCCCGCAGGCCGGCGAAATTCGCTGAGCCAATCGGAACCTTTCTTCCGTCGGCCGGGCCAAACATCTCCTCCGTCATGGTCGGGCTTGACCCGACCATCCACACCGCTCAACGCCCGCAATAGTGGATCCTCGGCTCAAGGCCGAGGATGACGTCGAGGGTGTGGAAGCGCCCAGATCTTTATTTCGCGGCGTAGTGCTTCTCGATGGCGCCAAGGGTGACGGGGTCGATCTCCGCCGTATCGGCATCCTCGATCAGGTCCTGGTCGGCCAGCACCTGCTTGATGGCAAGGCGTGCATCGGCGGACAGCTGTTCCGGCTGGTCGCGCAGGATGACCTCGAGATCGACGTCACGCATCTCGAAGGCGGCGACGAGGCGGGTCACGGCCTGCTCGATGTTCCTGACGATGCCGGTGCCGCTCTGCTGCATCAGGCCGATTTTCAGCTTGCCGAAACTGTCGCCCTTGTCGGCCGCCTGCTCGAAATAGCCGGCGGCGGCGGTGAGGTCCTGGGTGATGCCTTCGCCCGATTCCAGCATGAGACCGAGATTGATCATGGCATCGATGCTGCCACGTTCGGCGGCGAGCTTGTAGTAGGCGGCAGCCCGCGCATTGTCTTCGGCAATGAGGCTGCCGTCGTCGAGCAGCACGCCGAGATTGAAGGCGGCAGTCTCGTCACCGCTGGCGGCGGCCTTGTCGAACCAGCGGGCGGCTTCTGCACCGTTCACATCGGTGCCGATGCCATCGCGATAGGCGACGGCGAGATTGTAGGCGCCGAGCATGTCGCCCAGTTCGGCAGCCTTCTTGTAATGGCTGAATTCGGCGGCCGGATCGCCACGCTTGCCGAGCATCGCACCATAGTTGACCATGGCGACGGTATGGCCGAGTGCTGCGGCCTCAGCATAGAGCTTCATGGCATCGAGATCCTGACCGGCGCGTTCCAGGGCGCGGGCCAGCTGGAAGGCCATGCGCGGGCTGCGGTCGGCATTGTAGGCCGCGCGGCAGGCCGAGAGCGCGGCGCCGATCTTGATGTCCTCGAGCGCGACCGGCGCGAAGGCGGTGTTGCGCGTCGCGTCGTAGCGGCTACCGGCGGCGGCATCGCATTTGGCTTCGATGGTGTCGGCATGGGCGCCATCGGCACCAGCCAGAAGGACCGCGAAGAAAAGGGCGCGGCCAGCCGTCTTCAGCATGTTGGATCGAAAGTTCATGATCCGTCTCCCTTCGTTGATGAACGCACCTTAGATGATCCGGGGAAAACGGCTGTTTCCACGGGAACAGAGGGATGGCGGGAGGCAGCGCATAAGGGTAGTCATTGCTGGCGGTGTGCACGGTGGAAGTGGCGCGGCGCCCTGGTTCAATTCATCCTGTCGGGGCTGTTCCCCGCGAAAGGTGTATCATGCGAACGCTCCATACCCGCCGTCCCGTCACCCTCAGCCGTAGGCTGTTCATCGCAGGCAGCGCGCTGGCACTTCTGGGGGCCGGCTTGCGTGCGACGCAGGCCAATTCCATCATCGGCAAGGCCGTCGAAATCACCGGTGATGTCAGCCGTAAGCAGGCAAACCACCTCGAAGGCCTGAAGGCTGGCGCAAGCCTGATGGACCACGATTTCGTCGCGACCGGGAAGGAAAGCTTTGCCGAACTGGCGCTCGGTGACGATACCAGCCTGCTTCTCGGCAGCGAGACGGAGCTGCTGATCGATACCTTCATCGCCGGTCAGGGCGGCACCATAGAGCTCGGCACCGGCCAGATGGTCTTCGACCGGCCCGAGGGGCTTGCCAAGATCGACCTCACCATGCGCACCGCCTTTGGCATGATCGGCGTGCGCGGCACGAAGTTCTTTGCCGGCCCGAGCCGGAATGCCCCCTTTGCCGTGTTCGTCGAGCACGGTCGCGTCGAGGTCACCGGTGGCGGCGTGACAAGATCTGTCTCCGGCGGCGAGGGCGTCGAGATCAGCGCGCCGGGTGCAGCACCCGGCGATGTCGTCAAATGGGGCGAGGCCCGCATCCGCGAAGCCTATGCCAGTGTCGGCATACGCTAATCCAGCGTAAACAGATCCATCGTTCCGAACCCGCGGATCTCGTGGTTGCCGATGGCGCGCAGCATTCGGCTTGTTTCGCCTGCTGCGCGCGGGCCGATGCAGATCTGGGTGCCGAGGAATTTGTTGGCATCCTGGAGGCGCGCGGCGAGGTTTACTGCGTCTCCATGGGCGGTGTAGTCGAGCTTGCCGCCGGTGCCCACTTCGCCCAGCACCGCCATGCCGGTCTCGATGCCAAGGCGCGTGCGCCCGAAATCCTTCTCCAGGAAGGCGGGGCGGCGGCGCATCTCCTCGGTCAGGGTGCGGATTTCGTCGGCGCAGGCAAGCGCCTTGTCGACGTGGCGGTCGAGATCGTCGGGGGCATTGAAGAGGGCGTGCACGGCGTCGCCCACCACCTTGTCCACCATGCCGCCATGGTGTGCGACCAGCGCGTTGACCTCGGAAAAGTAGATGTCGAGCAGCCTGACGAGATCGTGCGGGCCGATTTTCTGGGAAAGTGCGGAAAAACCTTCGATATCGGTAAAGAGGGCGGTGACCTGCCGTTCCTCGCCGGCCACGCGCGCCATATCGGGATTGTCGATGTAGCGCGAGACGACAGATTGCGGCAGGTATTGCGCAAAGCGCTGCCGCGCCGTCGCCTCGGCGCGACGGATATGGGCGAATTGCAGGAGGCCGGTGACAAGGGCTGCCGTCACGACGATCAACGTCACGCCGACGGCATCGGCGAGAAGCGCCGTGTGCATGTAGAGCACTGCCGAAGTGCCGAAGACGAGGCCGACGAGCGCAATGCCGGCGATCGCGGCAAACAACGGACGAAGCCGCGCCGCCGCGAGCGCCGCCGCAGCGCCCAGGACAAAGGCAAAACCGGCCTCCATCGGGGCGATGCCGGGATCGCGCATCGGGATATGATCGGTCAGGATCGCATTGGCGACGTCGGCATGGATCTGCACGGAGGGTTCGAGCGGCATGGAGGCGCTGGCACGAAGGCCGCCGAGATTGGGCAGGCTGCTGCCGATCAGCACGACCTTGCCGGCGATTTTGTCCGGCGCGACGTTGCCGGCCACGATATCCGCGGCGGAAAAGGTTCTGGCACCGATGGTCGCGGCGTTGCTGGCGACGAAGCGCAGGCTGCCGTCCTCGTCGAGCCTGAGGATGCGCGCATCGTGCCGCAGCCAGACGGGATTGCCGCCGAGAACGGGCGTGCGTGCACCGGCGGCCAGCCGCGCTGCTTCGACGCCGAGCGCCGGATAGGCGGCATTGCCGACAATGGCATAGGCCTGTACGCGCCGTACCACCGCATCCTCGTCGCCGACGAGGAAGGAGGCCGACGCCGAGATCGCCTTATCCTGCAGGAAGGCGCAGGAGCTTTCCGTGCCGTCGATGAACCAGAGCTCGGGTACCGCGACGGGTTTTTGCAGGGCGAGTGCCGGCACGGGATGCGGCGCGCCGTCCGTCGCCTCGCCGATGAGAAAACCGAGAACGGTCGGCACCTTGGCGATGGCGCCGGCAAGCGCCGCATTGGCGGCTTCGTCGGCCACGCAATCGGTACTGAAGACGAAATCGAAGGCGATCGCGGTGGGCTTGGCGGCAGCGAGGCGGTCGATCAGCTCGGCGGTCTGGCTGCGCGTCCAGTCACGGCCCGGCACGCTCTGGAAGGCCTTGCGATCGATATCGACCACGACGATGCCGTCGCTTTCGGGGGCGGGTATGGTCTGGGTCAGGGCATCGAAGTAGAATTCGCGCTGACGTTCCAGCGTGGTCTCGCCTAGAAAAAACAGGGCGAGCGCGCCGGCAAGGCTCGCGGCAAGGCCGGCGGCAAGCGGTCTGTATTTCTTGGCGATCATGATCGGCCGCTCCCGTTCCGGGCCGCCGGCCTGTTAGTCGTCATCCGGCTCGGCGATGTTCTGCAGCCGGCCGATATGGCAATGGATGATGCCGTCGTTACGGCGGATCGCGCCGGCCTCTTCCAGCGCCAGGATCGACCGGTTGATCTTCGGCCGGCTTGCGCCGACGATGCTGGCGATCTCGCTCTGGCTGAGCGAAAGCTGGAGATTGGCGCTGTCGGGAAGTTCCTCGCCATGGATGTTGCGCAGCGTCGCGAGGAAGAAGCGGGCGACGCGGGAATCGAGATCGTAGAGCGCGATGGTTTCGAGCTGCTCGGTCGTCTCGCGCAGCTTGGTGCAGAGATAGTGGATGATCGCGTGCGCGGCGGTCGGGTTGCGGGTCAGCACGTCGAGGAAATCGCGCTTGGCGATGACGTAGCCTTCGGTCGCGGTCACCGAGGTCGCATCCGCCGAACGCGGTTGGCCGTCGAGGATTGCCATTTCACCGAGGATGGAGCCCGCTTCGAGCTGGCGCAGCGACAGTTCCTTGCCCTGCGGCGTAATCAGCGACAGCTTGATGCGGCCGGTAACGAGCACGATCAGATAGGTGCCCTCGTCGCCGCGCTGGAAGATGACCGTTCCCGCCGGCCATCGGCGCCAGGTCGCGATTGCGGCGATTTCGCCGATCGTTTCCTTGCTGAAGCCCTCGAAAATCGGAAAAGAACGCCAGAACGCGGCACTCTTGTTGATCTCGTTCATATCCGGTTTCCCCCGGCCGCCCCTGATACGATGAAGACGGGCCGCTCGACCGAAATCTTCGCCCAGCCTGTGAGCGCTTGCAACAGAAAAGAAAGGATAGTTCCCGGCAGTCCCGGCCTATCGGCAAATGCGCACCCGTTTGGTGATGGTCTTGCCCGTATGGTCTTCCATGCGCGTGCGCTTGGTGATGCAGGTCTGCTGGTAGTGGCCGTAGTAGCCATCGGCTGAGGGCGTGCCGGCATGGCCGGGTGCGGTGAAGGCAAGCGATGCGGCGGCGAGAGCCAGGGCGATGAGATTGTGGTGCATGGCGTGTCCCGGAGAGGCAAGACGGTGGGGTGGCCTTTCTCTTCGCATGGGGCAGCTTCGGTTTCTGTTCCATTGGAAACAGGTCATCGTTCACAAAATGCGAACAATCTGTCTTCTGGCGACCTGACTAGTTTGACGACGGAAAACTGTTATTTCTCTGCCAACGAAACGCCCAAGCCTCAGGAGCTTCCCCATGCCGCAGAACGCCGTCGTCCTCGTTGGACGCATCCTTCTCTCCCTCATGTTCATCACCGCGGGCTTCCCGAAGCTGCTCGACCCGTCGGGCACCGCCTGGATGATCTCCAATGCCGGCCTGCCGGCCGCCACCGCGCTCGCCTATCTCGCAGGCATTTTCGAACTCGTCGCCGGCCTCTTCATCCTCGTCGGCTTCCAGACGAAGATCACCGCCTATCTGCTCGCTGCCTTCTGTGTGTTCACCGCTCTCGTCTTCCACAGCGGCGCGATCAACAACCCGGACTTCCCGGAAGGCGCAAACGGCCTGCTCACCGTCTTCAATGGCCTGATGATGTGGAAGAACATCACGATCGCGGGCGGCTTCCTCGTGCTCGCCGCCTTCGGTCCGGGCTCCATCTCGGTCGATGCCCGCCGCGGCGCCTAAGCTCGCGGCAAAATCTGGTCCTCCAGAAACCCTCCCCGGCCTCCGGGGAGGGTTTTTCGTTGCGTGAACGCTGGAAAGCTGCGGCTCTTGCTGCTATGCGCACGAGGACAAAATCATGCGGGAGATGCCGATGTTTTTCAATTCCTTTCCGGACAGAGACGTGATGGCGGAGCTGATGGCCCGCATGCTGTGGGAGATCAAGGCGGTGCATTTCCGCCCTGAGGAACCCTACAAGCTCGCCTCCGGCATGGCCTCCCCGGTCTATATGGATTGCCGCAAGCTGCTCTCCTATCCGCGCATCCGCTCGGCCATCATGGATTTCGCCGCCGCGACGCTGACGCGCAATGTCGGCTTCGAGCGCATCGACGTGATTGCCGGCGGCGAGACGGCCGGCATTCCCTTCGCGGCCCTGCTCGCCGACCGCCTCAGCCTGCCGATGATCTATGTGCGCAAGAAGCCGAAGGGCCATGGCCGTAACGCGCAGATCGAGGGCGTGATGTCCGAGGGTGCGCGCGTGCTGGTCATCGAGGATCTCGTGACGGTCGGCGGCTCGATGTTCACCTTCATCGACGCCATCCGCGCTGCGGGCGGTGTCGTGGATCACGGCATGTCGCTGTTCTACTACGGCATCTTCAAGGAAGCCGAAGCCCGCTACGCCAATGGCGGCGTCAAGCTGCATCATATCGCCACCTGGCGGGATGTGCTGGCCGTTGCGCGCACCGAAAAACTGTTCGACGATGCGACGCTCGCCTCCGTCGAGGCCTTCTTCGATGCGCCGCTCGTCTGGTCGGCCGCTCATGGCGGCGTGTCGGAACTGCCGACGTCGTAAATGGCGCTGGCGCTTTGCGCTGAGATCGTTTAAATCGATTGAAAATCGGTGGGAGGACTCCGGATGATCCTGTGTTGTGGTGAAGCGTTGATCGACATGTTGCCGCGGACGACGACGCTCGGCGAGGATGCCTATGCGCCCTATGCCGGCGGGGCGATCTTCAACACGGCGATCGCGCTTGGCCGTCTCGGTGTCTCGACGGGCTTCTTCACCGGCCTTTCCGACGACATGATGGGCGACATCCTGCGCAAGACGCTGGCCGAAAGCGGCGTCGATTACAGCTATTGCGCAACGCTGTCGCGCCCGACCACCGTCGCCTTCGTCAAGCTGGTGAACGGCCATGCGACCTATGCCTTCTACGACGAGGGCACCGCCGGCCGCATGATCACCGAGGCCGAGCTTCCGGATCTCGGCGACGATTGCGAGGCGCTGCATTTCGGCGCGATCAGCCTGATCCCCGAGCCCTGCGGTTCGACCTACGAGGCGCTCCTGAAGCGCGAGCACGACAAGCGCGTGATCTCGCTCGACCCGAACATCCGCCCTGGCTTCATCAAGGACAAGGATGCGCATATGGCGCGCATCCGCCGGATGGCAGCGATGGCCGACATCGTCAAGTTCTCCGATGAGGACCTCGCCTGGTTCGGCCTCGAGGGTGACGAGGATGCGCTGGCCCGCCACTGGTTGCACCACGGCGCCAAGCTCGTCGTCGTCACGCGCGGCGCGGAAGGTGCCGTTGGCTACACCGCCGCGCACAAGGTTACGGTGCCGAGCGAGCGCGTAACGGTCGTCGATACGGTCGGCGCCGGTGATACGTTCGATGCCGGCGTGCTGGCCTCGCTGAAGATGCAGAACCTGCTCACCAAGCAGCAGGTGGCAGCGCTCTCGGAAGACCAGATCGCCAAGGTGCTCGCGCTCGGCGCCAAGGCCGCCGCCGTCACCGTTTCCCGCGCCGGTGCAAACCCGCCCTGGGCGAAGGAAATCGGGCTGGCCTGAGTAGTGTCAGCACAGGAGGCAAAAAGCGCATTGCTCTCCTCCGTCATCCTCGGCCTTGAGCCGAGGATCCACGCCACAAGCGCTGAGGTTGCCGCATGGATCCTCGGCTCAAGGCCGAGGATGACGGTTGAGGGTAGGGACATTGGCGAATAGGGCATAAGCAGAGGAGGGAAGGGATCTCTCTCTAACTCTCGTGGAGCTCCCCTTCATTCGCCTGTCATCGCCGCGTGGTCAAAGGGGCCATGCTCGATCACACCGCACCAGATTCGCTCGCCCCGGCCCGTCCTAACGGGCAGGCGCCCACCATTCTCGTCGTCACGGATGCCTGGCGCCCGCAATTGAACGGCGTCGTGCACACGCTGGAGGAGCTTGCCCGCTCCATGGCGGAGGAGGGGATCGAGGTCATCTTCCTGACGCCGGAAAAGTTCGCGACGGTGCCGCTGCCGTCCTATCCGGAAATCCGGCTCGCACTGACCTCCAAGCGCCAGGTGATGGCCGAGATCGAGGCGATTGCGCCCGACTATATCCATATCGCCACCGAAGGGCCGCTCGGCATGGCGGCGCGCCGCGCCTGCCTGCAGCGCCGGCTGCCCTTTACGACGGCCTATCACACGCGTTTCCCGGAATTCATCAGCGCGCGCCTGCCCATTCCTGAAAGCTGGAGCTACTGGTGGCTGCGCCGCTTCCACAATTCCGGCCAGGGCATGATGGTGGCGACGAAATCGCTCGGTGCCGAAATGGCGGCGCGCGGTTTTACCCGGATCAAGCGCTGGTCGCGCGGGGTCGATACGAAGCAGTTCGATCCGGCCAAGCGCCGCGATCTCGGCCTGCCGCGGCCGATCTTCCTCAATGTCGGCCGCGTGGCGGTGGAAAAGAACCTGCCGGCCTTCCTGGCGCTCGATCTGCCGGGCAGCAAGGTGGTCGTCGGCGATGGTCCCGATCTCGCCATGCTGCGCCAGCGCTACCCGGATGTGCATTTCCTCGGCCGCAAGACCGGCGAGGATCTCGCATCGATCTACGCCTCGGCTGACGTCTTCGTCTTCCCGAGCCGGACGGATACGTTTGGCAATGTCATGCTGGAAGCCTTGGCGAGCGGCGTGCCGGTCGCCGCTTTCCCGGTGACGGCGCCGCGTGACGTGCTGGGGGACGCCGGGGCCTTGTCGGAAGACCTGCGGGAGGCGGCCCTTGCTGCGCTCGAGATCCCGAAAGAGGTCGCCCTTGGCCGTGCGGCCACCTATAGCTGGCGCGCCTGCGCTCTCGAATTTCTGGGCAACCTGACCCGCGTGCCGCGCGGTGCTTTCGCGGCACGCCGTCTCAGCCTGCGCTGATTAGTTTGCAGCCTTCAGCAGCGCGGCAACCAGGCCGGCCGTCGAGCTGTCGTGGCCGGCGGCGCTTTCCTTGCCTTCGACGACTGGCAGCAGGCCCGTTGCCAGCTCCTTGCCGAGCTCAACGCCCCACTGGTCGAAGGAATTGATGTTGAACAGCGCGCCCTCGACGAAGACGCGGTGTTCGTAGAGCGCGATCAGCCGGCCGAGCGCGAAGGGCGTCAGGCTGTCATGCACCATGGTGATCGACGGGCGGTTGCCATCGAAGACTCGGTGCGGCGCGATCTTGTCGGCCTTCGCCTCGCCCATGCCCTTGGAGGTGAGCTGGGCCTTGGCCTCTTCCAGCGTGCGGCCCTTCATCAGGGCTTCCGACTGCGCCAGGCAATTGGCGATGAGCAGTTGGTGCTGGTGGCGGAGATTTTTCTCGTGGCCGTTGGCGGCGATCATGAATTCCGTCGGGATGACCGAGGTGCCCTGATGGATCAGTTGGTAGAAGGCGTGCTGGCCGTTGGTGCCGGGTTCGCCCCAGACGACCGGGCCGGTCTTGCAGGCGACGGGCTTGGAATCCATCGTCACGGACTTGCCGTTCGATTCCATGTCGAGCTGCTGCAGATAGGCCGGGAAGCGCGACAGGCGCTGGTCATAGGGCAGGATGGCGCGCGACGGGTAGTTCAATACGTTGCGATGATAGAAGCCGATAAGGCCGAGCAGGACCGGGATGTTCTCGCGGATCGGTGCCTCGCGGAAATGGGTATCGATGGCATGGCCGCCGGCGAGGAATTCGCCAAAATTCTCCTTGCCGATGGCGATCATCAACGGCAGGCCGATGGCAGACCAGATCGAATAGCGCCCACCGACCCAATCCCAGAAGCCGAAGACGCGTTCCGCACCGATGCCGAAGGCCGAGACCTTGTCGAGTGCTGTGGAGACCGCGCAGAAATGGCTGCCGACGGCGGCGTCACCCAGCTTGTCCGAAATGAATTTGCGCGCCGTTGCGGCATTGGTCATCGTCTCGATGGTCGTGAAGGTCTTCGAGGCGACGATGAAGAGGGTGGTTTCGGCCTCGAGCGTCTTCAGCGTATCGGCGATATGCGCGCCGTCGATGTTGGAGACGAAGTGCAGGCGCGGGCCGTCATGATAGGGCGCGAGCGCCAGTGTCGCCATGACCGGACCTAGATCGGAACCGCCGATGCCGATATTGACGACGTCGGTGATTTTCTTGCCCGTCGCACCCTTCAGCGCGCCGGAGCGGATGCCGTCGGAGAAGGCGCCCATGGCGTCGAGCACGGCGTTGACGTCAGGCATGACGTCCTTGCCGTCGACGAGGACCGGTGTGTTTGAGCGGTTGCGCAATGCGGTGTGTAGCACGGCGCGCTCTTCGGTGATGTTGATGATCTCGCCGGCGAACATCGCGTCGCGCTTCTTCTCGACGCCGGCCTCCTTGGCGAGCGTCTCCAGCGCGTCGAGCACGGTGTCGTTTACCGCGCATTTTGAATAGTCGAAGAGGAAATCGCCGAGCGTGGTGCTGTAGCGGGAGAACCGGTCGGGGTCGGCTGCGAAGGCCGCCCTTATGTCTGTGGCGTTGGTGTCGCGAACGATGGATTTCAGCTTTTCGACAAGCGCGTTCATCGGCGTCTTCCCTTGCTTTGGACGATGCCGCTAGCTAGTCGCTTTGGCACCGTCAAATCAAGACCGAAAACGCGCCTGGTGCGAAAAAATTAAATCGATTTAGAGGCGGGTGTGCCGGGGCTGCGCTCAGCCCCGGAGATCCTTGCGCAATATCTTGCCGACATTGGATTTCGGTAGTTCGGTGCGGAACTCGATGAAGCGCGGGCGCTTGTAATTGGTGAGGTTCGCCGCGCAATGCGCCTTCACGTCAGCCTCCGTCAGACCCTCATCCTTCTTCACCACGAACAGCTTCACCGCTTCGCCGGAATGCTCGTCCGGCACGCCGATCGCCGCGCATTCGAGGACGCCCGCAAGCGACATCGCCACCTCTTCCACCTCGTTCGGGAAGACGTTGAAGCCGGAGACGAGGATCATGTCCTTCTTGCGGTCGACGATCTTGGTGAAACCGTCAGGCGTCATGAAGCCGATATCGCCGGAGCGGAAGAAGCCGTCCGGCGTCATTACCTTGGCCGTCTCGTCCGGCCGCTGCCAGTAGCCGGCCATGACCTGCGGCCCGCGGATGCAGATCTCGCCGACACCACCCAAGGCAAGCGTGTTGCCGTCGTCGTCGCGGATCGCGATCTCGGTTGAAGGCAGCGGCAGGCCGATCGTGCCGGTGAATTCCGCCCGGTCGAACCGGTTGGCGGTTGCGACCGGCGAGGTTTCCGAGAGGCCGTAGCCTTCGATGATGGCGCAACCCGTCGTCTTCTGCCAGCGTTCGGCAACCGGTCGCTGCACTGCCATGCCGCCGCCGAGCGTTAAAAGCAGGCCGGACAGATCGAGCTTGGCAAAATCCGGATTGTTCATCAGCGCGTTGAACAGCGTGTTGAGGCCGGGGAAGATATGGACGCGATATTTGCCCAGTTCCTTGACGAAGGCGGGAATGTCGCGCGGGTTGGCGATCAGCATATTGTGGCCGCCAAGCGCGATGCCCATCAGCCCGTTCACCGTCAAGGCGAAGATATGGTAGAGCGGCAGCGCACAGATGAAGACGAGCTGGTCCGGCCGTTGCTTCACATGGAAGATCGGCTCGATCCACAGTTTGATCTGCTCCATGTTGGACAAGAGGTTGGCATGCGTCAGCGTCGCGCCCTTGGAAACGCCCGTCGTCCCGCCGGTATATTGCAGGAAGGCGGTGTCGCCGGGGGCAACAGTGACCGGCTTCAGTGCGCCGTGCGCGCCCTCGGCCATCACCTGCTTGAACGGAATATGTCCCGGCAGTGACCAGGCCGGCACGAGCTTCTTCACCTTGCGCACGACGAGATTGACGATCAACCCCTTGAGGCCGAGCATGTCGCCCATCGTGGTGACGACGACGTGTTTCACGGAGGTACGCGAAACGACCTGCGCCACCGTGCTTGCGAAATTTTCCAGCACGAACAGCGCCTTGGCGCCGGCATCCTTCAGCTGATGCTCCAGTTCGCGCGGCGTATAGAGCGGATTGACATTCACCACGACGAGACCGGCGCGCAGGATGCCGAAGATGATGACCGGGTTCTGCAGGATGTTCGGCATCATCACGGCGACGCGGTCGCCCTTTTCGAGCCCTTTGGCTTGAAGCCAGACGGCGATCCTCTTCGAGGCGGCCTCGAAATCTCGGAAACTCAGCGTCTTGCCCATGCTGGTGAAGGCGGGGCGGTCGGCATATTGCGCACAGCAGCTTTCAACCAGCGCGCCGATGGAGGGATGCGCCAATGGCGCGATGTCGCCGGCCATGCCGTCGGGGTAGTTGGCAAGCCAGAAGCGGCCGGTCGGCTCGGTGGAAGGGGCCTCAATGGTGGCCGTCATGCGTGCTCTCCTCCTTGGGCGCGGGCATCGTCCGTCCCGCCGGCACCGAATGGTCCTCCAACCACGCGATACGGACAAGATGATGCTTTTAGCGGGCGCCATCAAGGGCTATCGCTATCTTACATTGACGTAAACGTCAACAAGCGCATGCCGTCGCCCGTTCGCGTTTTCGTGATCGTGAAGTGCCGCACTGCGGCGTCTCACCGCGCCTTCCGGTAAAAAAGCGCGTATATGTTTAACATTCATCGGGTACACCTTATCTAGGGGATCCCGGCCGAACGCCGGAGACAGTGGAGTGCATGAGTTTGCTGCATCAGGAACATCGCAGAAGTGAGCCCAGGTTTCTCGGCGCGGCGCGCCCGAGTGGGGCTGCGCTCATCTCGCCGATCTCGGCGGCGCGCTGGCTGCTCGTGCTCGTCGTTTTCGCCGGCATCTACTTCTTCCATGGTTTCTTGGTTCCGGTGCTGGCCGCCCTCGTCATCGCCTTCGCCAGCTGGCCGCTCTATTCGCGCCTGCTGGCGCAGGTGAACGGCAACCGCACGCTGGCCGCCTCCATCGCCATCCTGCTTATTCTCGCCTTCATCATCGGCCCGATCGTCATTGCCTCCACCTATGCGCTGCACGAGGTGCGCGATTGGGTCGGCTGGGGCGTGGAGATGAACCGCACCGGCGCGCCGACCCCGGAATGGATTCGCGTGCTGCCGGTCGTCGGCGGCTGGCTGGACATGCAGTGGACACGGTTCCTCGATCATCCCGGCGCCATCGGCGAGCTGACGCAGGTCGTCAGCGGCGCCAATATCGGCAACATCTACCGCGTGGCGCTGGCGGCCGGCGGCAAGGCCTTCAGCTTGCTGCTCGCCGCGCTCTTCATGCTGATCGCCCTGTTCTTCATCTATCGCGACGGCCAGTCCTTCGCCGGCCAGGTGGATCGCCTCGGCGAGCGTATCCTGCCGATGCGCTGGGAGCGCATTTCCCGCATCGTGCCGGCCACCATCAGCTCCACCGTGACCGGCATGACGCTGATCGCCATCGGCGAGGGCATCGTGCTCGGCGTCGCCTACTGGATCGCCGGCGTGCCGTCGGCCGTCACGCTCGGCGTCATCACCGGCATCATGGCGCTTTTCCCCGGCGGCGCGCCGCTCTCCTTCACGCTGGTATCGGTCTATCTGGTCTCCAGCGGTTCGCCCGTCGCAGGCCTCGCCCTCTTCGTCTGGGGCTCCGTGGAACTGTTCATCGTCGACAAGACGCTGCGTCCCCGCCTCGTCGGCGGCCCGATCAAGCTGCCGTTCCTCCCCACCTTCTTCGGCCTCATCGGCGGTGTGAAGACCATGGGTTTCCTCGGCCTTTTCATCGGCCCCGTCCTCATGGCCCTGCTCGTCGCCATCTGGCGCGAGTGGATCCGCGAAGTAGAGGCGACCGATCCCCCGTCGCCGATCATTCTCGACCCCCATGCGGAGCCGCCCGCCCGGTCCGATCCGGAGCGGAATGTCGGCTGAGCCGGAACGCGAATGTCGCTGAATTGGCCGCTGGGCTTGCTTGCAAAGGCGATGGACCGGAGCATAGTAACCCGACGCGCATGCCGCGCGACTTGAGGGGATTACACCATGACATCCATCAGACGGACAGCGCTTGCCGCGCTCGTCCTCACGACTGCTTTCGCAGCGTCCCATAGCTCGGCGCTCGCCTGGGGCTGCATCGCCGTTTCGGAAGAGGGCAGCTACGGCTACAGCTACAATTACGACTACGAGGCCGATGCGCGCGAAAAAGCGCTGACGGAATGCGCCAATCGCACGACCGAAGAATCCGTGTGCGAAATCACGGAATGCGACGAAAACGATTGAGACGCCGTGATTGCGGGGCCCGTTAGGCGGGCCCCATCGCGGTCCGGGCGTCGCGGTGGCCACCCGGCGGGCTGCGCTCGTGCCGCTGCGGGCTCCAGGATTTTCCGCTGACTGTGATCCTGCCATGTACCGATCGTGGATCGCGGCGATATCGTTTCGCACGCCGCTATGGATGCGCTCGGCGCGACGGTCAGCGTGGCAAGATTGAGAGCGGGAATTTTCGCAGGGACGATGTCCCGCGGTAAAAATCCCGAATGCATCGACCGGTTTCGGCTGGAGTGCCAAAAGAACCCTCTGGTCAAAGTGGGCGGTGTCAGACGCCAGAACGGGTTTTTCCGGCACCGCCGCAGAGAGGTGGCCGGTGTCGCAAGGTCACCGAGGGCGCGAGAGGAATGGATCGGGACGGCCAGCGTGATCTCGCGGCAGCAACGTGACGTCAATCGGTCGCCCGACCCCGATCTAAAGTTATCGGCAGTCGCGTCCACGCCGCTTCTGACAGACAAGGCTGATGTCGTCCAGCTTAAACAGCAGTCAGGACACTTTTGCAGCCCCAAGCCGGACGCTTCCCCTGATATTCGGGGAGCGGAAAGGTCTGTTCTATCCAAGCCATCCGCTGTGGGAGCCTTGGCCGGGATCTGTGGATCTCCCGTCAAGGCATGTTCGCCACGAGCCGGACGCCATCGTAGACGGCGCCGGCTCTTGCAGGCGTTGGTCTTCCGCAAGCCGTGTCACGGTGCGGATGGAGCCGATTTTCGCGAAAAAGAGGCGCATACCGGGCTTTTCAGGCCGGCTGCGGGCTCATTTACTGGGCAATCGGCTTCAGGGAGTTGAAAATCCCGCCGATCGCTTCACCGTGTGCCTTCTGCTCTTCGGTGCCGCCCCAATAGGTGATGACCAGGGTCTTGTCGGCACCTGCGACCAGTGCCGTCAGGCCGATCGTCACGGGACCGTCGTTATCCTTGCCCGACCAATAGACATTGTAGGCCTGCATGCCGTTGAGCGTGCCTTCCTCTTCCTTCTTGGTCGAATCGTCGACGGTGATGTTCTGGCTTGCGAGATATTCGACAGCCTCCGCCACGGTCTCGCTGGTATCCTTGCCGTCCTGGGCGTCGATGGAGAAATACACGGCATCGTCATCGGATTGAACCTCGATGCCGGTTTCGGTTTCCGTGGTCTTCCACCCGTCGGGAATGGTGATCGCGGCAACGGGTGCTGCGGCCGGAAATTTGAATTCGGCGGCGTGCGTGGCGCCGGCGAACAAAAGGGCGGCAACAAAGGCGGCATGCTTCATGACGATATCCTCCATAACGAGCGAAGCGGAGTGGATGTAATGTCCACCGGAAATGCGGGTTTTCTTTCATGCGGTTGGTCTGCGGGAACCCTTGACGCGTCCGAGTTCACCCTGGTTTGAACGCAGTCGCGCGGTAATGTCGAACGGCGCAGTGGTCAGCCTTTATATCTGGATCGAGCAAGGTGAACCGGATAGCGGTCGCTTGCCAAAGCCGAACGTACTTTTCTGCCGGTGCTCAAGCCCTTTCGGTCAACGCAACACATCCCACCCGCAGCGCCTTCTCAAAGTGCGTGCTGGCCGAGATATTCCTGCATTTTTAGAGGAGCCGGCCGCGATTTTCACCGTCCATTTTTGACATCGGCAGCAGGGAATAAAATGGACAATGAGAAGCACCCAAGACCGGGCTATCGTATAGCCAAGCCGCCGTGATCAGGGACCTGTTGAAGCCACCGACTGTGTGCGCAGAAAGGCTGCCCCGGGAGAGCGCGCGCAAAATGCCGTTCACTGGCCAAACGGTGAAATCAGTTCTTTGGGAAAATGGTGCCGCTTACGTGACTCGAACACGTGACCCCGTCATTACGAATGACGTGCTCTACCAACTGAGCTAAAGCGGCCTATCAACGGTCCCGAAGCATGTCGGGGCCGGAATGGATGCGCTGATAACCGCAATGGGAAAAGATTTCAAGCGGCTAGTTTCAACTTCCGCATTTTTCCCGTCCGGTTCGCGATCAGGCGGCGCAGATGCGGGCGCGGGCGGCCTGATATTCGCGGTCGAGGCGCGCGACGAGATCCTTGACGGGGCCGATGGCTTTCACCGCGCCGATGCCTTGGCCGCAGCCCCAGATGTCCTTCCAGGCTTTCGCGCCGCTTGTCGCTGTTTCGAAGTCCATCTTGGACGGGTCGGCTTCCGGCAGGTGGTCGGGGTCCATGCCGGCGGCGGCGATGGAGGGCTTCAGGTAGTTGCCGTGGATGCCGGTGAAATAGTTGGAATAGACGATGTCGGCCGCGGCGCTGTCGACGATCATCTGCTTGTAGGCCTCCGTCGCCCGTGCTTCCTCCGTCGCGATGAAGGGGGAGCCGATATAGGCCATGTCGGCGCCCATCGCCTGGGCCGCGAGGATCGCTCCGCCGTTCGCGATGGCGCCCGACAGGAGAAGGGGCCCGTCGAACCATTCGCGGATTTCCTGGACCAGGGCGAAGGGCGAGAGCGTGCCGGCATGGCCGCCCGCGCCGGCGGCAACGGCAATGAGGCCATCGGCGCCCTTGCGGATGGCCGAGTTGGCATGGCGGTTGTTGATGACGTCGTGCAGCACGATGCCGCCATAGGAATGGATCGCGGCGTTTACCTCCGGCACGGCGCCGAGCGAGGAAATGACGACCGGCACCTTGTACTTCACGCACATCGTCAGATCGTGTTCCAGCCGCTTGTTGGAGCGGTGGACGATCTGGTTGACGGCGAAGGGCGCAGCCGGGCGGTCCGGATGTTTCGCATCGTGAGCGGCGAGCCCCTCGGTGATTTCCGCGAGCCACTCGTCGAGCTGAGCTTCCGGGCGCGCATTCAATGCCGGGAAGGCGCCGATGACGCCGGCCTTGCATTGTGCGAGGGTCAGCGCGGGATTGGAAATGATGAAGAGCGGGGCGCCGACGATGGGCAGGCGCAGCTTGTCCTTGAGAATCGCGGGCAGGGCCATGAAGGAAATCCAGATCCAATTTTGACGTTTACGAAAACGTCAAAACAATAGCAGTACGAACTTGTGCTGAAAAGAGGGATCGCGGTCCCGTTTCGGATATGCCGCAGGCTTTGTTGCGTGCGCTGCCAGAACGCGAGCGTCGCGAAACGTTGCGCCGCCCGGAAGGCTTGCGCAGGGCCTTGCTGGCATTTCCCTGCCGGCTTTTCCCCGGTCAAGGTCGCCCCTTTGAGCGGGAAGGCTTGCGCAAAGGTGCGGCAAACGTTACGCAAAACCTAACAAAAGTCGGAAAGCACAGGTCTTTCCACAGATGAATCATGGTCGCTTCGTCTGGCGGCTCCCGCAGAAGGGTCTCATGTGAGCGGACTGGAAACGGCAATCAGAAACGCGCTGGCGCGCTCTGAACGTGCGAATGCCGAAGTTCGGGCGCGCATCTACCAGTCAGCGCGCAACGCGCTGGAGGCGGGCCTGCGCAAGCAGGAGATCAACGATCCCGAAACTATTGCCGCCCAGCGCCATCGCCTGGAGGCGACCATCCACGAAATCGAGGCGGAAGAGCGCGCCGCCGTGACGCCGGCGCCCGTCCGGGAGGTTCGCGTCGAGCCAACCGTCGAGGCGCATCCGGAGCCGGTGCTGCGTGCCGAACGCGACGTGCGGGCCGAGAAGACGCCTGATGCGGAGCCAAGGGCCGAAGTCCGGCCCGGTGCGGGCGGCGATACGAGCGATATCGGCGCCATCCGTCCCGAGCGCGGTGACGGCTTTGCCAAGGGTGCCAAGCCACCCGCCGCAAGCACCACTGTCAATGAAGCTTCCGATTTTCGGCCGGAGCGTGTGGCCAAGGCCCGCAAGCGCCGTGGGCGCCTGTTCTCCTTCCTGCTCGTTGTCGCCACGCTGGTCGCGGCCTTCGGAGCCCTTGCCTGGTGGGTCGAGACGAGCGGCCTTCTGAGGGACCTGCAGAACGGCGCGGACGATTCAACCCCGCCGGCCACCGTTTCGGGAGAGGATTTTTCCGGCGAGGATCCGATCAAGAAGGCGCTCGATACCCAGAGCCGCTTCTCCGCCGATTGGCGTCAGATCTTTTCCCCGGGGGATACCGCGAAGCTTTCGGCAAGTACGGCCGCCCGCTTTGAAGCGGTCAGCACGAATGAGGGACCGGCGGTTCGCGTGACCTCCACCAATCCGGAACGCGACGGCGCGCTGCGCATCGAGGTTTCGCCCGACGTGCTGAACGAAATGGGCGGCAAGACCTCGACGGTCGCGCTGACGGTCCAGGCGGTGGGCGACAAGCCGGTACAGGTCTCGGTGGAGTGCGACTTCTCCAGCATGGGCGGCTGCGGCCGTCACCGCTTTACCGTGTCCGAGCGCACCGACCTCCTGTTTCAGGTCGAGTTCGATCGCTCGCTCTCGCCGAGCGAGCCCGGCCATATCCTTCTCAACAGCGACGTCACCGGCGGGGATGCGAGCGTCAATCTCTATGCCGTCCGCATCCAGCCGGGCGAATAGGCCGCCGGTTTACTTCACAAAACCAGGGCCCGCCCCGACGATCTTGTCGTCGATGTCGCCGATCGCCTGTTTGTCCTTGCCCTCGTAGTCGAGCGTCTTGAGAATGTGGCGGATCAGGTTGATGCGGGCGCGGCGCTTGTCGTTGGCGCGGATCACCGTCCAGGGCGCGTGGTCCGTATGTGTCTCCTTCAGCATCCGGTCGCGCTTCTGCGTGTAGTCGCCCCATTTATTGAGGGCGGCGATGTCCATCGGCGAGAGCTTCCAGACCTTCAACGGATCATGCCGGCGGTCGTGGAAGCGCTTGAGCTGCATTTCGCGGCCGAGATCGAGCCAGAACTTGAAAAGATGGATGCCCTCGGATGTGATCATCTTCTCGAAGCGCGGCGCTTCCTTCAGGAATTTCTCATATTCCTCCGGCTTGCAGAAGCCCATGACCGGTTCGACACCCGCACGGTTGTACCAGGAGCGGTCGAACAGCACGAACTCCCCCGCCGTCGGGAAGGTTGAGACGTAACGCTGGAAGTACCACTGGCCTTGTTCGGTTTCCGTCGGCTTGGTCAGTGCCACGATGCGTGCGGAGCGCGGGTTCATGTAGGACATCGTGGCGTGGATGGCGCCTCCCTTGCCCGCGGCGTCGCGTCCTTCGAACACGCTCATGATGCGTGTGCCCGTTTTCTGCTGCCAGAACTGCACCTTCACCAGCTCGATCTGCAGAAGTTTCAGCGTCTTCTCGTATTCGCTGTTGTCGAGTTTCTTCTCATAGGGATAGTCGTTCGAGCCGAAGGCCTTGTCGTCGATCCAATCGGGCAGCTTAGGATCGTCGATGTCGAACACCCGTTTCTTGCCGTGGATATCCAGTTCCACTGCACGGCTTTCGGCTTTTTCCGCCATGGTCCACTCCTTCGGATAGTGCATGCGCCTCACGCGGCGTAAATCGGAAGGTGGCCATAACCGCATTGCGAATTCAAGCCGGCCGTGAAAAACATGTCATGAAGTCGCGCTATTCCTCCAGAATCGGTGGAGGCGCGGAGGATATGATGCTTGCGAGGGAATGGGTGGCGGTTTCGGATCAGCGGACGGGTTTCGGCTGGCTGGCAGCGCAACTGTGGGGCGTGCGGGTTCTGATCGCCTCCGCGGTCTTTGTCGGCTTCATGATGTGGCTTGCGGGTCTTCATCTCGGCTGGGTGTCCTTCACGGTTCTGCTTCTGGTCATTGCCGGCCTGCTGCGTACGGACAGGCGGATGATCGAGACGGGCAGGACCATGGCGACGGCTGTCGTCCCGGTCGCCGTCGAGCCGCTCTTCGACCCGCAGAAAATTGAGCTCGCCGCCATTTCGGCGGTGCTCGGCGCGCTAGATGCACCCGCTATCCTGCTCTCCGGCAGGGAAACCATAAAACTGCAGAACCGCGCGGCCGAGGCCATATTCGGTGTCATTCCCAAGGACAGCGATCTCGCCGGACGCATCCGCGCCCCAGGAATCCTCGATATGGTGCGGGATGCGATCGCCGCTGGCCAGCCGCGCGAGACGGAACATGCCGAGCGCCTGCCATCGGAAACCGTCTATGTCGTGCGTATCGCGCCGCTTGCCGAAAAGACCGGCGAGCCGCTGTGGCTCCTGACATTCCGTGACGTTTCCCAGGCGCGTCGCATCGACCGCATGCGCTCGGATTTCATCGCCAATGCCAGCCATGAACTGCGCACCCCGCTCGCCTCGCTGCGCGGCTTCATCGAGACCCTGCAGGGGCCGGCGAAGAACGACGTGAAGGCGCATGAGCGCTTCCTCGGCATCATGCATGAGCAGGCGACGCGCATGAGCCGTCTCGTCGACGACCTTCTCTCCCTGTCGCGCCTTGAGCTGCGTTCGAACCTCACGCCCGACCAGACGGTGGACCTCGTGCCGCTGATCGCCCATGTGCGCGACAGTTTGCAGCCGCTTGCCGGCGACCTCGGCGTCGAGATCGCCCTCGACCTGCCGAAGCACGCCGTCATGGTCAATGGCGACCGCGACGAGCTGGTCGAGGTTATGGAGAACCTGATCGAGAACGCCTGCAAATATGGCCAGGAGGGCAAGCGGGTGCATGTGGCGCTGACGGGCGGCAGCGATGCGCCGGTCGAGTTGTCGGTCACCGACTATGGTCCGGGTATCCCACCCGAACATGTCCCGCGCATCACCGAACGTTTCTACCGGGTTAACGTGGAAGCCAGCCGGTCCAAGAAGGGCACAGGGCTCGGTCTTGCCATCGTCAAGCACATCCTGACCCGCCACCGGGCACGCCTGGTGGTGAAGTCCGAGGTGGGCAAGGGCACGGTCTTTACCGTGCGTTTTTGACATAAAGGGACGCCGCTTTGTCGTTTCTCTGAAAATTCGTGAGCGTTTTCAGGTGTTTGGCATGTCACAAATGTTTCGCGAAACTGACATAAAAGAGAGGGCGTCCGGGGGTTAGAGAAGAGCCGCCGGTCAACGGCAGACAGCGCAAGAACAGCGCTTTCCACACACGTCCTCTTCGGGAGAACCCAGATGAAATCTCTTAAGCTCACCCTCGCGGCGCTCGTTGCCTCCGCCGCATTCGCAGGCGTTGCCGTTGCGCGCGATCAGGTCCAGATCGCCGGCTCGTCCACCGTTCTTCCCTACGCCAAGATCGTCGCCGAGACGTTCGGCGAGACCTTCCCCGACTTCAAGACCCCGATCGTCGAATCCGGCGGCACGGGCGGCGGCCTCAAGGAATTCTGCAAGGGCGTCGGCCCGGAGACCCTCGACATCGCCAACGCTTCGCGTGCGATGAAGGATAGTGAAATCGAAGCCTGCAAGGCAGCCGGCGTCACCGAGATCCAGGAAGTCAAGATCGGCTACGACGGCATCGTCTTCGCAACCGACGCCGGCAATGCCGACCTGAAGCTCGAGCCGAAGGACCTCTACCTCGCGCTCGCCGCTGAAATCGTCGTCGACGGCAAGCTCGTCGCCAACCCGAACAAGAAGTGGTCGGAAGTCAATAAGGACCTGCCGGACGCTGAAATCGCCGCCTACATCCCGGGCGAAAAGCACGGCACCCGTGAAGTCTTCGACGAGAAGATGCTGGCTGCAGGCTGCAAGGCCACCGGCGCTCTCGACGTGATCAAGGCTGCCGTTGCCGACGAAAAGGAACAGCATGCCAAGTGCATCGCCGTTCGCAAGGATGGCCTGGCTGTCGACATCGACGGCGACTACACCGAAACGCTGGCCCGCATCGCCGCCAACAAGACGGGTCTGGGCGTATTCGGCCTGTCCTTCTACGAAAACAACGCCGACAAGCTGAAGGTTGCGACCGTAAGCGGCATCGTTCCGTCCACCGAGACGATCGCTTCGGGCGAATACCCGGTTTCGCGCCCGCTGTTCTTCTACGTCAAGAAGGCACACCTCGGCGTTATCCCGGGTCTGAAGGAATATGTCGAGTTCTTCACGAGCGACGACATGATCGGCCCCGACAGCCCGCTGGCTGAATACGGCCTCGTTCCGGCTCCGGATGCCGAGCGTGAAGAAGTCCGCAAGGCCTTCGTTGACGGCAAGATCATGTAATTGACGTTGGCCGGCGCGCTTTCCAACGCGCCGGCCGCTTCACTTCCGGGCGATTTTCGCCCGTCGCATGAATGACACCGCGGATGATCTCGCCGGGAGAGTTTCCTCAATGAGTATTTCCCTTCTTCTGCTCGTCGTCGCCGTGATCGGCGCGGTGGGCTATTTTATTGGCAGCTGGCGCGCGAACGCGCTTGCCGGCGGCAAGCTTTCCAGCCTGCATTCGCGGCCGGGTTACTACGGCTCCTTCGTTGCCCTGTGGGCCATTCTGCCGGCGGTTGTCGTCGTGTTCGTCTGGGTCATCGCGAGCCCGATCTATGTCAACTCGACCATCCGCGCCGGCTTCCCTGAAGAGGTGAAGGCCGAGCCGCAGGCCACGCAGAACCTCAACTACAACATGATCTCGGCCATTGCCCGCGGCTTCAAGGTGCTGACGGCGGAAGAGCGCGAGGCCTTGTTCAAGGACGGTGCCGCCGCCCGCGACGTGCTCGCCAGCAAGGGTGTGCCGGTCGCTGCAGAGCCCGCGCCCTACATGCTGAAGTCGGCCGACGACCTCAACCGCATGACGAATACGAGCAGCACCCTGCTGTCGATCCTCGCGATCGTGGTGGCCACGGCCGGTGCCTTCCTCTCCTACCGTTCGATCGCGCCGAAGTTTCGCGCCCGCAACCGCGTCGAAGGCATGATGCTGGTCGGTCTCATCGCCGCCTCGTCGATCGCCATCCTCACGACGGTCGGCATCGTCGCCTCGATGTTCACCGAGGCCGTGCACTTCTTCAACATGGTGCCGGCCTGGGAGTTCTTCTTCGGCACGGTCTGGGATCCGCGTTTCGCCGCCGCCGGTGCGACGGCCTCCGCCGGCCAGTTCGGCCTGATCCCGCTGCTTGCCGGCACGCTCTATATCGGCTTCGTCGCCATGCTGGTGGCCGTGCCGGTCGGTCTCTTCGCCGCCATCTACATGTCGGAATATGCCTCGCGTCACGTCCGCTCGGTGGCCAAGCCCCTGCTCGAAGTGCTCGCCGGCATCCCGACCATCGTCTACGGCTTCTTCGCCCTCGTGACGGTCGGTCCGTTCCTGCGCGATATCTCCGCACAGCTGAACGGCCTCGTCACCGGCAACTACTCGAACTTCATCCAGGCGCAGAGCGTTCTGACGGCCGGTTTCGTCATGGGCATCATGCTGATCCCTTACGTTTCCTCGCTGTCGGACGACATCATCACCGCCGTGCCGCGGGCGCTTCGTGACGGTTCGCTCGGTCTCGGTGCCACGCGTTCGGAAACGATCAAGCGCGTCATCCTGCCGGCAGCACTTCCGGGCATCGTCGGCGCATTGCTGATGACCGCCTCGCGCGCCGTCGGCGAGACCATGATCGTGGTGCTTGCAGCCGGTGTTGCGGCCCGCATGCAGCTCAACCCCTTCGAGCCGATGACGACCGTGACCGTCAAGATCGTCAACCAGCTGACGGGTGACCTTGAGTTCACCTCGCCGCAGACGCTGGTGGCCTTCGCCCTCGGCATCACGCTGTTCTTCATCACGCTTTGCCTGAACATCTACGCCCTTTACATCGTGCGCAAATACCGGGAGCAGTACGAATGAGCCAGGTCTCCACGAGCCCTTCGATGGCTACCCTTGGCGTCTCCGCCAAACCCGAGCGCCGCGATATCGGTCTTCGCCGTCGCTATGCCGCCGAACGCCGCTTCCGCCTCTTCGGCATGGCAGCGATCGCCTTCGGTCTGCTCTTCCTGTTCCTCCTGCTGTTTTCGGTCGTCTCCAAGGGCTACACCGCATTCCAGCAGTCGATGATCACCATCCCGGTCGAGTTTTCCGAACAGGTCATCGACAAGAACAACGAACGCGCCACCAACCCGCAGAAGCTGGTCTCGGCCAATTATCCGGTCGTTGCCCGCAATGCGCTCGCCAAGGTTCTCGGCGTTGCCGAGGATGACCGTGCCGGCCTCAAGGCCGTCAACGGCATGATCTCGGACAGCGTTCGCACACAGTTCCGTGACATGGTCGTCGCCAATCCGGCGATCATCGGCACCACGCAGACGGTAACCTTCCTCGCCCACGGCGATCTCGACTCGGCCTTCAAGGGCCAGATCGACCTCTCGGTGGCGGAAAACAACCGCAAGATCTCCGACAAGCAGGTCGGCTGGATGAACACGCTCGTCGAAAGCGGCGCGCTCTCCAAGCACTTCAACACCGGCCTCTTCGTCAACGGCGCATCGAGCCGTCCGGAAGCGGCAGGCCTCGGCGTCGCCGTCGTCGGTTCGCTCTACATGATGCTGATCGTGCTCGTGCTCTCGCTGCCCATCGGTGTTGCCGCCTCGATCTATCTCGAGGAATTCGCCCCGAAGAACCGTTTCACGGATCTGATCGAGGTGAACATCAACAACCTCGCCGCCGTGCCGTCGATCGTCTACGGTCTGCTCGGCCTCGCCGTCTTCGTCAACTTCGCGGGCTTCCCCCGCTCGGCAGCCCTCGTCGGTGGCCTGGTGCTGACGCTGATGACGCTGCCGACGATCATCATCGCGACCCGCGCTGCCCTCAAGGCCGTGCCGCCGTCGATCCGCTCGGCCGCGCTTGGTCTCGGCGCATCGAAGATGCAGACCGTGTTCCACCACGTTCTGCCGCTCGCCATGCCGGGCATCCTGACGGGCACGATCATCGGTCTGGCGCATGCGCTCGGCGAAACCGCACCGCTGCTGCTCATCGGCATGGTCGCCTTCGTCGCCGACATTCCCGGAACGCCGCTGGACCCCTCCACGGCTCTGCCGGTACAGATCTACATGTGGGCGAACGAGGCCGAGCGTGCCTTCGTGGAGCGCACGTCTGGCGCCATCATGGTGCTCCTCATCTTCCTCATCCTCATGAATGTTGGCGCCATCCTGTTGCGCCGCCGTTTCGAACGGCGCTGGTAGAAGGACCGATCCTATGAACATGATGTCAGAAGCCGCAGTCGAGAAAGCGCTGGACAAGAAAATGAATGACATTTCCTACAAGATGATCGGCAAGGACGTTTCGGTCTATTACGGCGAGAAGCGTGCCCTCTACGACGTCAACCTGAACGTCCGCGAAAACACCGTGACGGCGCTGATCGGCCCGTCGGGCTGCGGCAAGTCGACCTTCCTGCGCACGCTGAACCGCATGAACGACACGATCGACGGCTGCCGCGTCACCGGCCGCATCACGCTGGATACGGACGATATCTACGATCCGAATATCGACGTCGTCGAACTGCGCGCCCGTGTTGGCATGGTCTTCCAGAAGCCGAACCCGTTCCCGAAGTCGATCTACGAGAACGTCGCCTACGGTCCGCGCATCCACGGTCTTGCCAAGTCGAAGTCCGACATGGATGCCATCGTGGAGAAGAGCCTGCAGAAGGCCGGCCTCTGGAACGAGGTGAAGGATCGCCTGCATGAAGGCGGCACAGGCCTCTCCGGCGGCCAGCAGCAGCGCCTGTGCATCGCACGCGCCGTTGCCGTCAGCCCCGAGGTCATCCTGATGGACGAGCCCTGCTCGGCGCTCGACCCGATCGCGACGGCCAAGGTCGAGGAGCTCATCCACGAGCTTCGCGCCAACTTCACCATTGTGATCGTGACGCACTCCATGCAGCAGGCGGCCCGCGTTTCGCAGCGCACCGCCATGTTCCACCTCGGCAACCTCGTCGAGGAGAACGACACCGACAAGATGTTCACCAACCCGGATGACCAGCGCACGCAGGACTACATCATGGGCCGCTTCGGCTGACGTTCTCGTCGCCAGGCTTCCTGAAAACCGCGTGTATTAAGGACAGAACGATGTCATCGACCCATATTGTTTCGATCTACGACGAAGAACTGAAGTACCTCTCCCGCCGCATTTCCGAAATGGGCGGCACAGCCGAGCAGATGGTGGCGGATTCCGTCCGCGCCCTGGTCTCCACCGACGTGGCGCTGGCCCAGAAGGTCATTTCCGAGGACGTCATCCTCGACAATGCCGAGCGCCAGATCAACGAGAAGGCGATCGTCACCATCGCCAAGCGCCAGCCGATGGCGGCCGACCTGCGCGAAATCATGGGCACGATCCGCATCGCGGCCGAACTGGAGCGTGTCGGCGATCTCGGCAAGAACACCGCCAAGCGCGTCATCGCCGTGCAGAGCTCGGGCATGCCCCGCAAGCTTGCCCGTGGCCTCGAGCATCTCGCCGAACTGGCGCTGATGCAGCTCAAGGAAGTGCTCGATGTCTTCGCCACCCGCTCGGTGGACAAGGCCAAGGCCATTCGCGAGCGCGACGACGAGATCGATGCGATCTACACCTCGCTGTTCCGCGAACTCTTGACCTACATGATGGAAGATCCGCGCAACATCACGCCCTGCACGCATCTCCTGTTCTGCGCCAAGAACATCGAGCGCATCGGCGACCATGCGACCAACATCGCCGAAACCATCTACTACATCGCGACCGGCTCCCAGCCGGAAGGCGAGCGCCCGAAGGACGACACGTCGACGTCGGTCGTCGCGGGCAATGTCGCCGACGCGTCCGAGTAAGTTTGAACGGGAATCCTGTCCATGGTGCCCAGAATAGCCGTCGTGGAAGACGAGGAGGCGCTGAGCGTTCTCCTGCGCTACAATCTCGAAGCCGAAGGTTTCGAGGTCGATACGATCCTCTCCGGTGACGAGGCGGAAATGCGCTTGCAGGAGCGCATGCCCGACCTCCTCATCCTCGACTGGATGCTGCCGGGCGTCTCCGGCATCGAACTGTGCCGGCGCCTGCGCCAGCGGCCGGAAACCGAGCGCCTGCCGATCATCATGCTGACGGCGCGCGGCGAGGAGAGCGAGCGTGTGCGTGGCCTTGCGACCGGCGCGGACGACTATGTCGTCAAGCCGTTCTCGACGCCGGAACTGGTGGCGCGCGTGCGCGCCATGCTGCGCCGCGCCAAGCCGGAGGTCGTCTCGACGGTGCTGCGCTGCGGCGATATCGAGCTCGATCGCGAGACGCACCGTGTTCACCGCCGCACCCGCGAGGTTCGCCTCGGCCCGACGGAGTTCCGCCTCCTTGAGTTCCTGATGACCTCGCCCGGCCGCGTCTTTTCGCGCTCGCAGCTGCTCGACGGCGTCTGGGGCCATGACATCTATGTCGACGAGCGCACCGTCGACGTGCATGTCGGCCGCCTGCGCAAGGCGCTCAACTTCGCCAACATGCTGGACGTCATCCGCACGGTCCGCGGCGCCGGCTATTCGCTGGAAACCTGAGCGATCCGAAATTCCTCCCAAGGACGGAAATGGGCCCTGCGGGGCCTGTTTGCGTTTTGGGAGGTTTCACTCCTCTGGCATGCTGCGTCTTCTATCGTACCCCATTCCAAAAACAAAAACGGAGCCTTTCGGCTCCGTTTCTCATCCCATGTCCAACGCGATCAGCGCATCCGGCGACGATCGGCCGAGGGCTGGTAGGCGAGGCGCTGGTGGTAGGTGCAGTAGGGCGAATTGTCCGGGGACTCGTTGCCGCAGAAGTGGAAGTCGTCGTTCAGCGGGTCGCCGATCGGCCACTTGCAGGTGCGTTCGGTCAGCTGCGTCAGTTCCAGCTTACGCGAAGAGGGTACAACGGCATTGTTGATGTTGGCGGGAACCGGCAGGCGTTCGGCCTGGGTGTCGAAATCCTTGTCCAGGTCTTCCGCAGTCGTTGCCGTCGGGCGTGCCACGGTGCGCGGGGTGACGGCACGGGCCTGGAAGGTCGCGGGACGCGGGGCGGCGGGCGCCGGGCGCTTCGGGCGTGCGGCGGTCTGCGTGCCGCCGGCCTTGGCGCGGCCCGGCAGGTTTAGCCGGTGCACCTTGCCGATGACGGCATTGCGGCTGACGCCGCCGAGTTGCGCCGCGATCTGGCTCGCGCTCAAACCCTCGGCCCAGAGCTTCTTGAGTTTTTCGACGCGCTCGTCTGTCCAGTTCATGTTTTCGTCTCCGCTCGGCGTTCGATGCGGGAATCCCTCGTCGCGTCCCGGACAGATCCGGAACCTGAACGCCTTCAACTCTTTTGGTGACTAGTTCCGCCGCATGCAGTCTAGTAATTGGTCTTTAACCTAGAGACCGGGGGACTCTGTGACAAGAGTCGCAGGAATCGGCGCGAATCGATTTCGAGGTTTTCCCCAACTTGCTGGTCGGGTGTGACTCGATGGCGACACCTTCCGCGCGTGCCGTGAATCCTCACCTTGCGGGAGGTTCAGCGTTGTTTCGGGGTGCGATTTTGTTGACATCCCCGGGTGAAATGCCGATAGTGCCGCAGGCCGCCGAAAGGCGGCTTTTGATTTTTCTGGCGCCCGGAAAAGTCAAGTGTGAAGCCCGTTTTTCCGCATCTCTTTTGGAGGATCCGCGCCATGGCCGATGCCGCGCCGCTCTATGAAACCTATATGCGTGCACCGCTCCGGTTCACGCGCGGGGAGGGCGTCTGGCTGATCGCCGAAGATGGTGAGCGATATCTCGATTTCGCTGCCGGCGTCGCGGTCAATTCGCTGGGCCATGCGCATCCCCATCTCGTTGCCGCGCTGAAAGACCAGGCCGAAAAGGTCTGGCACCTGTCCAACCTCTATGAGGTCCCCGGCCAGGAAAGCCTCGGCCGCCGGCTGACGGACGCGACCTTCGCCGACAAGGTGTTCTTCACCAATTCGGGTGCCGAAGCACTGGAATGCGCGATCAAGACCGCGCGCCGTTATCACTTCGCCAAGGGCCATCCCGGCAAGTTCCATATCCTCACCTTCGACGGCGCCTTCCACGGCCGTACCATCGCGACGATCGCGGCTGGCGGGCAGGAGAAGTATATCGAGGGCTTCGGTCCCAAGGCGCCGGGCTTCCTGAAGCTGCCCTTCGGCGATATCGCCGCCGTCAAGGACGCGATAACAGAGGAAACCGCCGGCATCCTGATCGAGCCGGTGCAGGGCGAAGGCGGCATCCGCCCGGTCTCGAAGGAATTCATGCAGGAGCTGCGCCAGCTCTGCGACGAATACGGCCTGCTTCTGATCCTCGACGAGGTGCAGTCCGGCGTCGGCCGCACCGGCCGCCTCTTTGCCCATGAATGGGCGGGCGTGACGCCCGACATCATGGCGGTCGCCAAGGGCATCGGCGGCGGTTTCCCGCTCGGCGCCTGCCTTGCCACCGATGAGGCCGCCTCCGGCATGGTCGCCGGCACGCACGGCTCGACCTATGGCGGCAGCCCTCTAGCCATGGCGGTCGGCAATGCCGTGCTCGACGTCGTGCTCGAAGATGGCTTCCTGGAGCATGTGCGCGATGTCGCGCTGGTCTTCCGCCAGGGCCTTGCCGCCCTCAAGGATCGTTTCCCCGAGGTCATCGAGGATGTGCGCGGCGAGGGCCTGATGCTCGGCATCAAGGCGAAGATCCCCGTCGCGGACCTTCTGAAGGCCGTGCGTGCGGAAAAACTGCTGGGCGTGCCGGCTGGCGACAATGTGCTGCGGCTCCTGCCGCCGCTCACCGTCACGGCCGAAGAGGCACGTGAAGGGCTCGCCCGTATCGAACGCGCAGCCGAAAAGCTGACGGCGGCGAAAGCCGCCTGATCAGAGACCGGGACAGACAGGACACATCATGGCCAAGCATTTCCTCGACCTTTCCGCCGTTTCGGAAAGCGATCTCCGCGTCATCATGGACGATGCGCACAAGCGCAAGGCAGCCAACAAGGCCGGCAAGGAAGAGCGACCGCTCGCCGGCAAGATGCTCGCGATGATCTTCGAGAAGCCCTCCACCCGCACGCGCGTCTCCTTCGATGTCGGCATGCGCCAGCTCGGCGGCGAGACGCTGTTTCTGTCGGGCACGGAAATGCAGCTCGGTCGCGCCGAGACGATCGGCGACACGGCCAAGGTGCTGTCGCGTTATGTCGACGCCATCATGATCCGCACGACGGACCACAACCGCCTGCTGGAGCTGGCCGAGCACGCCACCGTGCCCGTCATCAACGCGCTGACGGACCTGACGCATCCCTGCCAGATCATGGCCGATGTCATGACCTTCGAAGAGCATCGCGGCCTGGCCAAGGGCAAGACCTTCACCTGGACGGGCGATGGCAACAACGTGCTGCATTCCTTCGTCGAGGGCTCCGCCCGCTTCGGCTACACGATGAAGATGGCCGTGCCGATGGGCTCCGAGCCCGATGACAAGATCTTGAACTGGGCGCGTGACAATGGCGGCAACATCCTGCTCGGCCATGATCCGGAAGCGCTCGTCGATGGCGCCGATCTCGTCGTCACCGACTGCTGGGTCTCTATGAACCAGGAGCACCGCGCCCGCGGCCACAACATCTTCCAGCCCTACCAGGTCAACAAGACCTTGATGGCACGCGCCGACAAGGATGCGCTCTTCATGCACTGCCTGCCGGCCCACCGCGGCGAGGAGGTGACGGACGAGGTCATCGACGGTCCGCAGTCCGTGGTCTTCGACGAGGCGGAAAACCGTCTGCATGCGCAGAAGTCGATCCTCGCCTGGTGCCTCGGCGCCGTCTGACGCCATCTTGAAAAGTGCGGTTACCCGCACGATTTAGGGTCCATCACAAGGCGCCCCACGGCGCTTTCACTGGCGCGTGCCTGTCTGGTGTGGAATGATCGCACGACGGGTAGCACCAAATCACGATAGAACGCTGTCGGACGCGGCGGGGCTTGGCTCCCGCCGTCGCATGGCGTGTGAAGGAGCAGAACGATGATGGCTGAAAGTGCCCTGAAACTCGGTGAAGTCGGTTTTGCCGGCGACGACCATGTCCTGCCGTTCCAGGTCGAGGGCCTCGACGTGCGCGGCCGTGCCGTGCAGCTCGGCCCGATGCTCGACACCATTCTCGGCCGGCACAATTATCCTGCCCCCGTCGCGCGGCTGCTGGCCGAAGCCATTACGCTCACCGTGCTGCTCGGCACCTCGCTGAAATTCGAAGGCAAGCTCATCGTCCAGACCAAGGGCGACGGCCCGGTCGACTTGCTGGTCGCGGATTTTGCAGCACCCGAGAACGTGCGCGCCTATGCCCGCTTCGATCAGGACGCGCTCGATGCCGCAATCGCGGCCGGCGCGACGGAACCGCACGAGCTGCTCGGCAAGGGCATCCTAGCCTTCACCATCGATCAGGGTGCGCACACGCAGCGCTATCAGGGCATTGTTCCGCTCGACGGCCATACGCTGGAAGAGATCGCTGGCGTCTATTTCCGCCAGTCGGAGCAGATCCCGACCAAGGTGCGCCTCGGTGTCGCCGAACTCTATGATCGCGACGAGGCCGGCAAATCCCGCCATCGCTGGCGGGCCGGCGGCATGGTCGCGCAGTTCCTGCCGCAGGCACCGGAGCGCATGCGCCAGTCCGATCTTCCCGGCGGCGACGGCGACGAGGTCGGCCACAAGATCCAGGACGACGACACCTGGGCCGAAGCGAAGGCCATGGTCGAGACGATCGACGCCGACGAGCTGACGGACCCCAATGTCGGCACCGAACGGCTGCTGTACCGTCTCTTCCACGAGCGCGGCGTGCGCGTTTACGATCCGCAGCAGGTCTTCGACCGCTGCTCCTGCTCGCGCGAAAAGCTGAAGGGCGTGCTTGCCGGCCTCAGCGCCGACGACATCGCGCACACGGCCGACGACAAGGGCGAGATCGCGGTGACCTGCGAGTTCTGCTCGACGACCTACCGCTTCGAAGCGGCGGAAGTCCTGCCGCAGTAAGGCAACAGTGCATCCTCAGTTGAGGGTGCGCGTCTGCCCCGGCGTATCCAGTGAAAAGGCGGGAATGGCGACGTCGAAGGCTTCGCCGTTTTCGGCTTCCATGCGGTAGCGGCCGAACATGATGCCGGATGGCGTCTCCAGCGGGCAGCCGGACGAATATTCGTAGGTATCGCCCGGACGCAGCACCGGCTGTTCGCCGATGACGCCGGGGCCATTGACCTCGTCCACCTGGCCGTTCTGGTCGGTGATGTTCCAGTAGCGCGTCACGAGCCGCACGGCGATGTCGGAATGGTTGGAAATAACGACCCTGTATCCCCAGACATAACGGCTGTCGTCGGGATCGGACTGATCGGCCAGATAATACGGCTCTACGGTCACTTCGATGTCGCGGGTCAGCGCACGATACATAGGCAAGCCTTGAACTGATTAGGTCCTGCTATTGTACAGGATTATGGTTTCGTCAAGGATAAGCAAGGAAGGCACCGGCTTTGTCGGCCGGTGCCTCCGCATTTGTCCGTTCTGTGTGGGCGAAAATCAGGCCTGGACCTTGGAAAGCGCGCGGGCGAAATCTTCCAGCAGGTCGTCGCTGTCCTCGATGCCGGCCGAGAAGCGCACGGTGCCGGCGGACATGCCGAGCTCGGTGCGGGCTTCGTCCGTCAGGTTCTTGTGCGTCGTCGTCGCCGGATGCGTGATCAGGCTCTTGGCGTCGCCGAGATTGTTGGAGATCTTCACGACCTCGAGCGCATCCTGCAGCGCAAACGCCGCGTCCTTGCCACCCTTCATCTCGAAGCACACCAGCGTCGAGCCGCCCGACATCTGCTTGGCGATGATATCGGCCTGCGGATGGTCCTTGCGGCCCGGATAGATCACGCGGGCGATCTGCTTCTGGTCGGCGAGGAAATCGGCGATGCGGCTCGCATTCTCCGTCTGCTGTTTGACACGTAGCGGAAGCGTTTCAATCCCCTTCAGCAGCGTCCAGGCATTGAACGGCGACATGGCCGGGCCGGTGTGGCGGAAGTAGTCGTGCAGGTTCTCGTCGATCCACTGCTTGTCCGACAGCACGACGCCGCCGAGGCAGCGGCCCTGGCCGTCGATGTGCTTGGTCGCGGAATAGACGACGACATGCGCGCCCAGTTCCAGCGGCTTCTGGAAGAGTGGCGTGGCGAAGACGTTATCGACGACGACCTTGGCACCGATCTGGTTGGCGAGCTTTGCGACGCCGGCGATGTCGATGACTTCGAGCGTCGGGTTGGTCGGGCTTTCCAGGAAGAAGACCTTGGTGTTCTTCTGGATCGCGCCTTCCCAGTTGGCGAGGTCGCGGCCGTCGATCAGCGTGCATTCGATGCCGTATTTCGGCGCGAGTGTCTCGACCACCCAGCGGCAGGAGCCGAAGAGGGCGCGGGCGGCGACGATATGATCGCCGGCCTTCAGCTGGCAGAGGATCGCGGCGGAGACGGCGGCCATGCCGGATGCCGTGGCGCGCGCATCTTCGGCGCCCTCCAGCATGCACATGCGCTTTTCGAACATGTCGTTGGTCGGGCTGCCGTAGCGGGCGTAGATGAAGCCATCCGTCTCGCCCTTGAAGCGGGCCTCGGCCGCCGCAGAGGTATCATAGACGAAACCTTGCGTGAGGAAGATCGCCTCGGCGGTTTCGCCGTGCTGGGAGCGGGTGGTTCCGCCGTGAACGAGTTGAGTGGCGGGGCGCCAGGACTTGCTCATGTGATCGTCGCCTTCAAACAAAAAAACCGGCCGCAAAAGCAGGCCGGTTTCGAACCCGGCCTTTTTAGCTACTTGTTTAACGTGGCTGCAAGCCGACCGGCCAAATCACCACGGGATAACCTTGCTAATACTGCGCGCCCGCGCTTGCGTCAATTGCCGCCATTTGGTTTTGTGCGAACCCTCTGACAGGACGGGACGATCATGGCTTCTGCGACGCGCAGCACGGGCATTCTGGCGGACAACGCCATCAGCGGTTTGTTCGACAGCGGACGGCTGAAGAGCGAAGCCGCGCTCGATGCAGACCAGATCCAGCCGGCAAGCCTCGACCTGCGTCTCGGCGCCAAGGCGTTTCGCGTGCGCGCCAGCTTCCTGCCGGGGCCGTCGCATCTCGTCGCTGACAAGCTCGACCGGCTGCAATTGCACGTCATCGATCTCAGCCAGGGCGCCGTGCTGGAAACCGGTTGCGTCTATATCGTACCGCTCATGGAAAGCCTCGATCTCCCGGCGGACCTCGCGGCCTCCGCAAACCCGAAGAGCTCCACCGGCCGCCTCGATATCTTCACGCGCGTCATCACCGACCGTGCGCAGGAATTCGACAAGATCCCGGCCGGCTATTCCGGCCCGCTCTATCTCGAAATCTCGCCGCGCACCTTCCCCATCGTGGTGCGCCGCGGCTCGCGCCTGTCGCAGATCCGCTTCCGCAAGGGCAAGGCCCTGCTGAACGAGAGCGAGCTTTTGGCGCTGCATGGGACCGATACGTTGGTCGCGAGCGAGACGCCGAACGTCTCGGGCGGCGGCATTGCGCTCTCCATCGACCTCAAGGGCACCGGCCCGGATGGCCTGATCGGCTATCGTGGCAAGCACCACACCTCCGTCGTCGATGTCGACCGCAAGAACCAGCACGACATCTTCGATTTTTGGGAGCCGCTGTTCAGCCGCGGCCGTAACGAGCTGATCCTCGATCCCGACGAGTTTTACATCCTCGTCTCGCGTGAGGCCGTGCATGTGCCGCCCCTCTACGCGGCGGAGATGACGCCGTTCGACCCGTTGGTCGGCGAGTTCCGTGTGCACTATGCCGGCTTCTTCGATCCCGGCTTCGGCCACGCCCCGGCCGGCGGCTCGGGCAGCCGCGCAGTGCTGGAGGTGCGCAGCCACGAAGTGCCCTTCATCCTCGAGCATGGCCAGATCGTCGGCCGTCTCGTCTACGAGCACATGCTTGATGCGCCGGAAGGTCTCTATGGTTCCGGCCTCGGCTCGAACTACCAGGCGCAGGGCCTCAAGCTCTCCAAGCATTTCCGCGCCGGCTGAACCGGCCGTTTGGGCGCTTTACATTGAAGTTAAACGTTTTTATTGTGCTGTGAGCCGCGCTTCCTTGCGGCGCCACGGTGAGACGGGCTTTTTATGTCAAGACCCACAATTAAGACCATCGCGCAGGAGACAGGCCTTTCGATCGCCACCGTATCGAAGGCGCTGAACGACAGTCCGCAGGTGCGGCCGGAAACCCGCGCCCTCGTCGTGGCGGCCGCCGAGCGCGTCGGTTACCAGCTCAACATGCATGGCGTGCAGCTGCGCACGGGAAAAACCTATCAGGTCGCCGCGATCATGACGGCGCCAGGCCCCAAGCAGAACGAATGGGAGGGCGTCGA
This sequence comes from Shinella curvata, assembly GCF_022899935.1. GTDB lineage: Bacteria > Pseudomonadota > Alphaproteobacteria > Rhizobiales > Rhizobiaceae > Shinella > Shinella curvata. The sequence continues at coordinate 307,364 of NZ_JALJCJ010000003.1, read as the reverse complement.
ATATGCCCAGCTGCTCAGCGGCATTTCCTGGGCGCTGGAGGACAGCCCCTACCGCGTGTCGCTCTATGCCGTGCGTTCCTTCGAGGAGAGCATCACCACGATCCGCCAGATCGTCTCGTTGAAAAAGGCCGACGGTATCATCGTGTCGGGCACCCATGCCGATGACCCGCGCGTGCGCCTCATGCAGGAGGCGGATTTCCCCTTCGTCACCTATGGCACGACAATCCACAACGCCCCGCACGCCTATGTCGATGCCGACAACGAGCAGATGATCCGCCTGTCGGTGGCGCGCCTAGCCGAACGCGGTCACAGCCGCATCGCGCTGATCAATCCGATGGCGGATCTCAGCTATTCGCTGACCCGCCTGGAAGCCTACCGCCAGGCTCTCGACATTGCCGGCCTGAGCTTCAATCCGGCGCTCACCGCCCACGGCCATCTCACCCCCGCCTTCGGTCGTGAAAACGTGCTGCTCATGTCCGGCCTTTCCAACCCGCCGACCGCCTATATCTGCGCCAACGAAGCCTCCGCGCTGGGCGCCTTCTCCGGCTTCCACGCCCGCGGCCTCGTGCACGGCCGCGACGCCGTGATCAACGCCACCGACGACCTGAACGTCAGCCAATACTTCGCCCCGCCGATCACCACCTATTTCTTGCCGATCCACGAGCCAAGCGAAATGCTCGGCCGCTACATCCTGCGCCGCATGGAAGGCGAAACCCCACAAGCCTTGCAGACGCTCATCATGCCCAAGCTGATCGAGCGGTCGGATGACCGGCTGGCGAAATGATATGGTTCTCAGGCGGTCGAAGGCGGGTGTCCGATGAAGCTGGCCGGCATGGGAGGTGGCGTTGGCAATCGGAGGACTGCCAGTGGAATACGCTTCTCGTCTGGATCGCGTTGCCAGATCTGCCCGCTTCAGGGATGGTCTACATGTTCGCGATTTCATATAAACGAATGTTGTCGTTCTCGACCCAACCAAAAGAGTTATGTGTTTGATTCCACGGTTTGATAGTGCTCTTCTTTCTCGAAAGTGGAAGGAAGCATGATAGGGCAAGTTCGTCACGGGAGTATCACGACCACGGACGCCGTTATAGCAGCAATACAGCGATGGCGAGCCTCGTTCGCGCAGCCGTGCCTAGCTCTAGCGTCAATCCGAAGACAGTGGCAAAGTGGCGTAAGCGGGCGACACTCGAAAGTATGAGATTTGGTTGCCGGAGCCGCGATCCACAATGCTGACGGACGCTAAGGAAGTGTGTCGTCGCGTTCCGGCACCACGTGCTATTGCCATTGATTGACGGTCTCTATGCGACTTCAGTCGTCTATCCCGCACCTGACCTGGTCAGCGCTGCATTGCTGCCTGCAGCGGTACGATATCTTATGCCTTCATAGCGTCGAGCCGATGCGCCAACCGTTCGCGCACCACCCCATCGGTTCTTCCAGATTGATGTCGTCGAAGTGCAATCCGGCACAGACGAGCTCCATCTCCATGTCGGCATTGACCGGGCCGCCAAATTTGCTGTCGCATCAACTCTATGCAACTGCTGGCAGAAATACGGCCTATGCAGTTCCCACAGCGCATGGTCGAAGCCGTGCCTATCAGGTCTACACCATTTTGACGGCAATAGTAACCAGTTCGCCGAGCAACCCCAGAGGCGCAAAACCATTTATTACCGGTTGATGCGCTTCAATATGGTCTGCAAGGTAAAGGGGATTGAGCAAGCCGAGCGGGTGAACCGCACGATCAAGGAGGGGACTGTCAAACGCTTCTGCCGTGATGGCCATGACCAACTGCGCCCCACTTCGCAGCGGTCCTCGCAGCCGGTAACTTCGTCCGAAGACTCAGGATGCTGAACGGCCTCACGCCTACGAGGGCATCTGCGAGATCTGGATATCAAATCCAAATCTATTCATCCCAAACTCGAACCACCAAATGCTGGGACTGAACAACTAGAACAATCCCGGTGAAATCCGGTTCGCCGGGATTGCTCTAGACTCTCGTTTTTACGCGTCATGCAACGCCAAGCGATGCGGCTTCGGCTGAAAATACTCTAGAACTGTCTGTCTGCGATGACGGTTGCCAGAACCGGAGTGCAAGCCTGCACGTCAGCCGATACACGTGCGCCGATGACTGCGTCCAGATGCTTGGGTGCAAGGCCAAAGCCCGGGCGGACACTGCGCACCGCATCGGCGGTGATCACGTCGCCGGCTTTGAGGTCTTTCACGAAATAAAGCGATCGCCGAAACTTCACGTTGTCACGCTCACTGGATTTGCGCCCGTAGTCAACCCGGCCCAAGGATTCCCACGCCGTTCGCGCACCATTGCAAAGTGCCGTGAATTCGGCTGGCTCAAGGGAGAAGCTGTCGTCCGGGCCGCCAGCCGAGCGGTCAAGCGTGAAGTGCTTTTCAATGATGTTGGCACCCAATGCAACGCTGGCAATCGCGGTTGTGTTGTCCAGCGTATGGTCCGAAAGCCCCGTTACGATGGCGTGCCGCTGGATCATGTCGGGAATCGTCCGCAGATTGTAATCTGCGGCGGGTGCCGGATAGCCACTGACGCAATGGAGGACCGCAAGCTGTTGGCAGCCCCCGGCGTAGGCCGCGTCGATAGCCTCCTGGATTTCTTCCGCATCGGCCATACCGGTCGAAATGATCATCGGCTTGCCCGTGGAGGCGACGTAGCGGATGAGCGGCAGATCGACCGCCTCGAAGGAAGCAATTTTGTAAGCGGGCGCATTCAGGTCTTCCAGCAGATCGACAGCAGTCGTGTCGAAAGGCGAGCTGAACATCGTGATGCCGATTTTGCGAGCGTGCTCGAAAAGTTCAGCATGCCATTCCCAAGGCGTATGCGCCCACTCATAGAGTTCATACAGGGTTTTTCCGCCCCACAGGCCGCCGACGATCTGGAAATCAGGCAGCTTACTGTTCAGCGTGATGGTATCTGGGCGATACGTCTGAATCTTGACGGCGTCCGCACCGACTGCCTTGGCGGCCTCAATAATCCGCAAGGCGGCCGAGAGATCGCCATTGTGGTTCGCCGACATCTCGGCGATGACGTAGGGAGGGAAGTCGTCCCCAATCGACCTGCCTGCAATCTTAATCGGTGGCTTCATCGCGTCTCTCCAATCTTATCACATACCTGTGTCCATGCAGTTCAAAGAAGGCAGGAAAGCGCTCGGGATCGCATACCCTTATCAAATCGAACTGCTCTTCAATGCTCTTTGACGGGTCCAGCTTGCTGGCCGCAGGCGTTCTCTTGGGATAATATGTCGCTGTTATGTCTGCCGATTGCGGTTTTGGACGGACGGTATGGTAGGCATTAACGGCAAAATCCATAAGCTGCAACTCGGCCTCGAACAGCGCATGGTTGATCTCGTTCCACAGCGCGCCGCGAGGAACAGGCACCTTCAACTTGTTCCAGATATCGCCCCGATCCACCTTTTCTGCAGCTTCCAGCAGGGACATCGTGATTTCCGTGGCCCCCTCGACGATCTGCCAGATATGGGGACTCCACCCTCGTCCCAAGGGAAGGTCGCTTGCATGAAGCACCAAGGCTTTCCCGTAACGGTCGAGATCTTCCTGCTTCAGTATTTCGTTACAGGAAATTAGGAAGAGGATATCCCCACCCTGAAGCTCGGCTTTTTTCCGGGCGATCGAAATCTCGTTTTCCGTTCCGTTTTTCGATGTCCAGTCAAACAGATATTGGTTGATTGGATGTGTTTCAGAGCTGCAAAGTATCGTGATCCTCAGCTTCATTCACATCACCATAGATGAGGCCAAACGGTCGGCGCCCTGACCATTCGTCATGGAGGAGGCCGCTACGCTCATGGCCATAAGCTTTTCCGGGGCGTTGATCAATTCATGCACGGCTGCTTCGAGTTCGATATTGAATGCCGTATCCGGAAACCGCTTCAACGCGATTGCGGCGCCTTCCCGCTCGAGGGCGCGGGCGGCATCCTTCTGATTGTCGGCAAGGACCACGATGAGAGCCGGCAAGCCAAGGCAGCAACGCTCCCATGATGTGGTGCCTGCGGCGCCGATGGCGAGGTCGCTGGCGGCCATCAATGATCCCATGTCGGCAACGTTGATCAGAACCTCCGTCGGCCATTTCATTGCAGCCGCACGCGTGAGGATGTCATCGCGCCAAGGTGCATGCGGCCCCAACACAACGGTGACGCGGCAGTCGTCAGGCAAATCCGTCTGCTGCAGAACCGCAAGTGTCCGCGCTGTCGCGTTGGGCTGATCTACGCCGCCCATGGAAATCAAGATGTTGCGAATTGCTGGCGAGAGATGCCGACGAGCCAAGCTTCCGGCGCGCAGCTCCGAGAAATCCTTTCGCAAAAGCGCGTGCATAGGCCCGGCGAGAATGCGCGCATGCTCTGGGACGAGCCCATTGTAGTCCGATGCCGCGCGACCGAGATTCTGATCGAGCAGCACGTCGCAATCGTGCTCCCGATCGGCCAGGTCGTCGATAGCAAGCAGATGCTTGCAAAAGGGACGAAGCGCGTTGTCCCAGCGCCGGTCGAGCGCATAGTGATCGACGACCAGCCAATCGACGGTGTCGCCGGCGAGGGCGGTAACGACATCGTCGGCATCGGTACGCCAATCGGTGCCAAGCCAGGAAGCGTGCGATGGTCCGCTATCGACGCTGATCGTGTCAGCCGGATCGTGCAAGGGGAGGGGCCGAACCTCAAAACCGCGTTTTCGGATGGCGTCCAGTAAGTGTCCAGGATGTTCGCGGCATAGAAAGACACACTCCGCACCTTGGTCAGCCAAGGCTTGGGCCAAGGTTATGCAGCGCATCACATGACCAGTTCCGATCGCAAGAGAGGCATCGGCGCGAAACGCAATACGGATCGACCGAGTCATTCGCCTGCCGCATTAAGCGCGGTGAACATCAATTCTGCACGCTGCCAGTCTTCAGGCGTGTCGATGTCCTGGACACGATGACGGGGCAGAACGACGGCAGCGGCGTGCGGCGAAAAAAGCGGCCGTCCTGCGAGCCAAGCCTCCGAGCGCCCCCAGTAGAACTGGCCGGCGTCGTGGAAGGATTCCTCCAGATCCTGGGAGCGGCTGGCAAAGTGTTCTGGCCAGAACATCTCCACCCTTTTCTCGGCTTTCAAACGAATGGCCCGCTGGATTGGGAAAGGAAAAGACGTCACGCTGAAGGCGTAGTCGGCGCCGCCGTCTTCAAGGATGGACTGCCCCCGGCGGATGTCTTCTGCGCGAACAAACGGTGCAGTTGCATAAATGCAGCAGACGGAGCCCACCGCATCGCCATGCTCTTGCATCCAGGATATCGCGTGGGCGACAACCGGGATGGTACCCGTATAGTCGTCACTCAGGTTGGCCGGCCGCATGAACGGCACGTCGGCGCCAGCTTTGGAAGCGATTGCTGCGATCTCTGCATCATCCGTCGAAACTATGATCCGGTCGAAGCAGCCGCTATCGAGTGCTGCATCGATCGACCAGACGATCATCGGCTTGCCGGCAAACGATTTCACGTTTTTGCGGGGTATCCGCTTACTTCCGCCGCGGGCTGGAATGACCGCCAGCCTCATGCCTGCAAGACCTCAGCCAAAGCGGCAACGACCGTATCCTGCTGATCATCCGTCATGACGGCGAACATGGGCAAGCTGATCGCTTCGGCATAATAGGCTTCCGCCTGCGGGAAATCGCCCTGTTTGAAGCCCATCTTCTGGTAGTATGGCTGCGTGTGGATCGGGATATAATGGAGGTTGACGCCGATACCCTTCGCCTGAAGCCTTTGGAAGGCAGTGCGATGGAAACCCTCCGGCCGACCGTCGAGTTCTAGCCTGACAACATAGAGATGCAGACCGGAATAGCCGTCGGGATGCTGCCAAGGTGTCTTTACGGGGAGTGCTGCGAACATCTTGTCGTAGCGTTTCGCGATCTGGTGGCGCCGTGCGACATAGGCGTCGAGCCGCTCCATCTGGCTCAGGCCGAGTGCCGCCTGTAATTCTGTCAGGCGGTAATTGAAGCCAAGATCAATCTGCTGGTAGTACCACGGGCCATCCGGTTCATGCGTCATCAGGCTGGCATCCCGGGTGATGCCGTGGCTGCGCAGAAGGCGCATGCGTTCCGCGAGAGTGTCGTCGTTCGTCACCGACATACCACCTTCGGCAGTCGTGATGATTTTGACCGGATGAAAGCTGAAGACAGTGATATCGCTGTACTGGCAACTTCCTATCGCTCTGCCCTGGTATTTTCCGCCTATCGCGTGGGAAGCATCTTCGATGACGCGGAAGCCGAACCTGAGCGCCAAGGCAGCGATAGCAGACATATCGCATGGCTGTCCGCAAAGGTGAACCGGAACGACGATCTTGGGCAGCCTCCCGGCCTTTTCTGCATCCACAAGCTTTTGCTCGAGGGCGATAGGGCAGAGGTTGTAGGTTTGTGGGTCGATGTCCACAAAATCAACCTGTGCCCCGCAATAGAGTGCGCAGTTCGACGACGCTACGAAGCTGACGGGAGAGGTCCACAGCCAATCGCCGGGGCCTAGCCCAAGGGCTAGGCAGGCAATGTGCAGAGCCGATGTGGCACTGTTCACCGCTACCGCATGGACAGCGCCGCAATAGGCGGCAGCAGCCTGCTCGAAGCGCGGCACGGCAGGCCCCTGGGTCAGGTAGTCCGACTTGAGGACGTTTGTAACGGCCTCGATGTCAGCGTTGACGATATCCTGCCGTCCGTAGGGTATCATGATCAGACTGCCCCGATTTTAGCGCGGTTTGTTTCGACCCAGGACTGAAGCGTCTCGGCCGTCATCCATTCATGGTTGTTGCTGCTCGTGTAGCTGAATCCGTCCGGCACTCTCACGCCGTCCTTGATACGCTCGTTGCTGACATGCCAATTGTGAATGGCCGGCAGGATTTTGTAGTGATGTGGGTACTCGTACGTGTAGAACGCGTCTTCCTCGCCAATCATCTGCTCGTGCAGCTTCTCGCCGGGACGAATGCCGACAAAGCGTAGTTCCGCGTCGGGTACAATGGCGCGGGCAAGGTCGGTTACCTTCATGGAGGGGATCTTCTTGACGTAGATCTCGCCGCCTTCCATATCGTCGAACGCATGCCAGACGAGCTCCACGCCTTGTTCAAGCGTGATCATGAAGCGCGTCATGCGTTCGTCCGTGATCGGCAGTTCACCCTTGTTGGCAATGGACAGGAAGAACGGAATGACCGAACCGCGCGATCCCATCACGTTGCCGTAGCGCACGACTGCGAAGCGCGTGTCATGGCCGCCAGCATATGAGTTGCCAGCCACAAACAGCTTATCGGAAGCAAGCTTAGTCGCGCCATAAAGATTGACCGGGCTGCTGGCCTTATCCGTGGAGAGTGCCACGACCCGCTTTACGCCACGATCGATGCAGACGTCGATCAAGTTCATGGCGCCATGGATGTTGGTCTTCACGCATTCAAACGGATTGTACTCCGCCGTCGGTACGATTTTGGTTGCGGCCGCATGAACGACATAGTCGATGCCATCAAGAGCACGATGCAGCCGTTCTTTGTCGCGCACATCGCCGATAAAGAAGCGTACGCGCGGATCGCCTTCGAATTTCCGCGCCATTTCCCACTGTTTCATTTCATCACGGGAATAGACGATAATCCGCTTGGGGTTGTATTTTGCAAGTGTCATCGGCAGGAACGCGTTACCGAATGAACCCGTACCACCGGTGACAAGAATGGACGCTTCTGTGAGCATCGGAACTCCTTATAGTCCGCTTTTCGGTTGGCTCAAATAGCACCACGCTGGTGGTTGCGCTAGGGCGATCCATCGAAAATTTCTTTAAATATAGAGGCGCTCTCAACTTGGAAAACTTGAATTCAAAGGTTAAATCTCGCAAATCAAGTTGATCCTGCTCGCTAATGTTGCAGCAAGAATATTGCTGTCGTGTAATCCGGCCCCGATGCTCGTTGCCGAGCCTGACGGATCGCCAACGAAGAGCCTTTTGCACCCGCCTAACACGCTTCGGTCGGAGCCTGGTCACTTGGTAGACTCGGACCACGGGGTGGTCTATTAAAGCCCGCATCCTCAACTGGCGAAGTCCGCGAACATGCTAAAAAGACTATACCTTTTTCTCCGTGCATCATTTTCGGGGGGAGCGAAGCAGGTTCCACAAGGGCATGAATCTCGGACTGAACTGGACGAGGGAATCAAGAAGACGAAAAAAGCGCGCAAGCTGGCTCCGCTTGAGAAAGTCAAAAGACGCCTCAAGACCGGTGATGTGGCGGGCGTTTTGTCGGTTCTGCGTCAGCGAGAGTTCGTCGAGGCCCGAAGCTTGCTGATCAAGGCCGCGACGGATATC
>NZ_JALJCJ010000003.1:0-298946 GCF_022899935.1 Shinella curvata | reverse complement strand
GAGTGCATTTCGTCCTTCGCGTCCAATCCGGCCACGAAGCCTCGTCCCAATCAGGTGGCGTCGGTCCTTGGTTCGGTGATTGCCGTAGGGGAAAACGATGGTGTCGCGGCTCTTCTGCCGCTGCTTCCCAAGTCGGCGGAAGGCGCTGCTGCGGTGTTTGCCGTTGCAGAACGCAATGCCAATGCCGGTGACACCGGTACGGCCGGCATTCTGGTCGCCCAAGGCCTGTCCCTCGATCCGCAGAATGCCGATGGCCGGTTGCTGGAGGAGGAGATCCGGTATCGAAGTGGACTGGATAGCCGTGACGCGAGTTTGGGCGACGTCCTCAGAGAGGCAACAACGCGACGTTTACAGAAATACTCGCTGGCCGCTGCAAATTCCGACAGGGGGGCAGCGGGGGCTGCCCTCGCATTGTTCGAACTGGAATGCCGTAGCGAGCGATTGGGACGTAGCGTGGCAGCGAACGCATTCAAATATCTGTTCCAGACATTGCCCAGTGATACGTCTCCTCTGGGGCCGGCCTTGGAGGCGTTGCGCCGGAATCCCAATTTGAAGTTGACGCTGACCTACGCTGTCCTCGCCCTCGTGGAACAGGAGAGGGAAGGAGAGGCGCTCGATCTTATCAGGATAGCGATCGAGCGGGAATTCGAGATCATTTCTCAGGATGCCTATTCGGCTGAAAGCGGTCTCAAGCGGGTTCTGCTATACCTTTCGTTGCTTTCGCCCTGCCTGGACGAAGCCTTTCGGCGCGCCGCCCTTACCGACGCGCCCGAATTGCTTCGGAAAATCCTTCCTTTGATGAGGGATGTGCGTGCAGCCGCTTTCGATCTTTATCCAGTGCAGGTCCGGAGCCTTTTCAAGGCGGCCGTCGGCATAGCGATGAAATGCGGAGATGAGGAACTCATTCATGACATGTTGGATGAGACCGCTCGGCTGTCTCCCGAAGATGCTGCTCTTCAGTCGTACGTTCTGCAAGGCGCGTCAGGCTCTCCCAAGTTTCTCCTGAAGAACACCGGGCGGCTGAAAGAATTGTATGTGCGTGTTGACCAAAGTGTTCAAGATCGCCTTGCTGCACAGGAAGTCGCGGCTGCCGAAGGTGAAGCGCTGGACCTTTCAAAGGAACCACAAGAACTGCTCCTACCGGAGGGCAACGAGAGTGATACGGGTGACTTCTCGTATGGCGCGAATGAGAGAGATGAGGAAAACCGTATCATTCGGGAACTGCTGAACGGGCTGCCTACCAGTGAGCGCCGGGACTATATTGTTGAAAAAATCGATGGCTTCCCGGAACTTGATAAGGAAAGGGCTATTTTCTCGATCAAGGCCGGTTTGGTGTTCGGGGAATACAGGCTTGTTGAAACCGGTCTTCGGTTTTTTGAGGATGATGTTAGCCCGACCATCGATGTATTGAGGTTGCGGTATCAGTATGCCAGAAGGCTGGGCGATTTATCGCTCTCCGTCGCGATTATCGAGGAAATTATGGATCGCGTTTTCAAGCGCGCTCATGACTTGCAATCGTCGAACATCGCATCCTTGTTGTCTATTCGAGAGGAACTCGAGGAGGTCCTCTTCGTTCAGAAATACGAGCAAATTTGCGCCGAAACGACGATCGATGCCCAAAATCTGGCAGGCGTCGTCTTTACCTTTGCCGTATCACGTTGGAGGCTCCGCAATCTCCCGCTTTTCGCTTTTGCGCAACTGCGAAAGCGAAACGTAGCCATTGTATCGCTAATAGACGGGGTCATGCCGTCAGACCGGACGGGGCGGCCGGAAATTGATCAGTTCGCCGGTGCCTTTACAAAATTCAAGAGGTTCTACCGTCGGTGGAATAAAGGCGAAGGCCAAGGGCTGGAAAAATGGGACCTTCGACCTGAACAAGGAATAATGTCTTATGAAGGTTTGAATGTCTTCCAGGGCTTTGTAGAAACGCTTCAAACCCAGGATAGAAGAAATACGTTCGATTTTTCCAATCCTTCGGTTCTTCGTCGAATGGAAAGATACATTAATCATGCCAGCCACCTCATCCGTGGATTGGAGGACATGGAAGACGTATTCCGTAGGGTAGATGTTCCGATCAGGTTCATCGTGACAGATGGGCACGTTGCAACAATGCCTATTTTTCGGCAGTTCTGCTTGCTCAAAAATATCAAGAATGTAGAGGCTGTTTATATAAATAACTCTTATGAAAACTATTATTCAAACTTGTCGACTTTCGTTTCAACCAGCCTGTCGGTAAAAAACATTACCGCCACTCCCACATTGCGAGCGCCATTCCTGGCGGTAGAGTCGGAGTTTCTGGCGTGGCTCGACAGCAATCAACACAGGAAAGAAGAGTGGAAGAGCCTGGCCGACAAGGCGATGACCCACGATCGCGTTCGACGGCAGACCGACGATGTTGAGCGTGACAGCGTCCTCACCCGGGTCGAGGCGGCACGTGAGGCGGGAATCCATGTAATCGGTCTGTTGGGGAAAGTGCCGGCCGACCTCGCCGTTCCCGTGGATGGCGGTCCCGCACACAAGGACATCAGGGATTGGCTGAACCACACCGTTTCCGTCGTCGGCAGCGACCCTCGGACAATGCTTCTGATAAAACCTCATCCGCATGAACGGCGCGGGGAAATCGGACGGTTTGTGACAGAAGAGTTCGCCGATATGATTCAGGGGCCGCTTCCCTCGAACGTGATCATTCTTGGCCACCAATGGTTTAATCTCAAGGACATGAAGGAACTCATTGATCTCGGGCTGCTGTGGAATGGCACGGCTTGCATGGAGTTCGGCATGTTGGGTATTCCAGCCCTCGCCGGCGGTTGGTTCGCGCCGATCGATTATCCAGTCGGTATAAGGACGCCAATTGATCGGGAAGAATATGAATTCCTGCTGCGAACTCCTGGCGCCGTTGCCTTGGAACCCGACGTCGGTCTGAGGTGTCAGGCTCTGATGGCCTATATGGCGTCAGAAGAAATGTCGATACCGCACCGCTACACGGCGCGGCCTGCAACAAATATTGGGCTCAAGCGCTATTTCCAATGGTTCGATGAAGACGTCGAAAACTGGCGCAAGTTCGGCGATCCCAGTATCGAGAGAATTTGTGATCGCATCATGGAAGAGAAGCCACGGGAACCTCTGCCGGAATTCATGAAAAAAGGATGGCTGGTCTGATGCATCCACGAGAAACAGTCGAGCGCCTCGCAGCCGAGTGGCGGAAGGCGGGTGTTGAAGCCGGAGATGTTCTGTTGCTTCATAGCGGTATCTCCCGGACGTTGCGGCGTATGCGAGAGTTTGGTTTTGAAAATCCCGACCCCGCCCTAATCCTCGACAGCTTCCTCGCGGCCATCGGTGACGACGGGACGTTGCTCCTCCCGCTGTTCAATTTTGATTTCACCAAGGGCGTACCGTTTGATATTCGTTCGACGCCAAGCCAAATGGGCGCGTTGACGGAAGTCGGACGTTTGCGTGAGGGCGCCGTGCGGACTGGGCATCCGATTTACTCGTTTGCTATACTCGGGCGCAGGGCCGAGGATTTTCGAGGGCTAGTCAATCTCAGCGGCTATGGTGCGGATTCGCCCTTTGGCAAGCTGCATGGACTGGACGGCAAGATAGCCGTGCTTGATTTGCCGGACCAGAACAGTCAGACCTTCTATCACTATGTCGAGGAGAGCCTGAGTGTTCCCTACCGCTACCGTAAGTCGTTTACCGCTGCTTACCTAGGCGAGGATGGGCATGCCGGCCCACGTACCTTCGAACTTTTTGTGCGCGATGTCGAAAACGGCGTTTTGACGCATGTGGATCCAATGGGAGAGCTCCTGTGGGAGCGGGGCCTTTATCGTGGTGAAAGGCCTAAGCAAGGCGCGGGATTGCGAACCATCTCGGCGTCGGCAATGTATGATATGACCGCGGAGGTTATTACCAGCGGTCGCGCAAAGGGCTTGTTGTATGACATCCAAAATCCGTGATTTCCATCTCGCTGACGTGGGTGGTTTCTGCCACGAACTGGCAAGGCAGCTTTTTCCCATCTGCCGCAGCCTTACCGGCCCCGGGGTTCGCGAGACGCTGGCCCATCTGAAGGTTTTGCTCCCCGATTTAACGGTGCACGAGGTGGCTTCTGGGACGCCGGCCTTCGATTGGGTGGTGCCCGATGAGTGGACCATCCGAGACGCTTATATCGCTGATGAAAGTGGTGCCCGAATCGTCGATTTCCGGTCGCACAACCTCCATATTGTCGGCTATTCGGAGCCCGTCGATATATGGGTGGATCTCGAAGAGCTCGACAAACATCTCTACTCCCTTCCCGACCAGCCGACCGCTATCCCATATGTGACGTCTTATTACTCGCGTCGGTGGGGCTTTTGCCTTCCGCACGAGCAACGCGTATCGCTGAAGCCGGGGAAGTATCACGTCGTCGTTGATGCGGATCTGAAACCCGGCGTTTTGAACTACGGCGAGTTGATCATTCCGGGCGAGACGAAAGAAGAGATTTTCATATCGACCTATGTCTGCCATCCGTCCATGGCGAACAATGAGCTTTCAGGGCCGGTCGTTGCGACGGCGCTGGCGTTGTGGGCTTCATCCCTGGAGCGTAAAAAATACACTTATCGATTTGTCTTTATTCCAGAGACGATCGGTTCAATTGTATATCTCAGCAGGAATATTTCCCATCTTAAGTCGCATGTTATCGCGGGATTTAATATTTCCTGCATCGGTGATGACCGTGCATATTCGTATTTGCCCTCCCGCAATGGAAATACGTTGTCGGATAAGGCTGCTTTGCATGTTCTTAAGCATATTTCCCCTGATTTCGCGCGGTACACCTGGCTTGATCGAGGAAGTGACGAGCGTCAATACTGCGCGCCAGGCGTTGATTTGCCGATGGCAACAATCACGCGCAGCAAATATGGCGCTTATCCCGAATATCATACTTCTTTGGACGACCTTACACTGGTGACGCCGACAGGGTTGGCCGGCGGTTTTGAAGCATTGAAGAAGGCGATCGAGGCAGTCGAGCATAACGCTAGATTCAAGGTTGCCGTGTTCGGCGAACCCCAGCTCGGGCGCCGCGGACTTTATCCAACAGTGAGTGCCCGTGGGAGCGCCGACGCCGTTCGAGGTATGATGAATCTCATATCATATTGCGATGGTGAGCGGTCGCTGCTTGAAATTGCAGATATTATCGGTGTCCCGATCTGGGATGTCGTCAAGCTTGCGAAGCCCTTGATCGAGAACGGTTTGCTGGTGGAGCAACGCTGAGGATATCTTGGAATTGGCATATTGCACGGCGTCATCGATGCAGTGCCTGAAAAGCCAGATGTTGGCGGCGGTGCGCCGCCAGCCCCCTTCGGGAAGATCGGGATACGAAGTGGAATCGTTTTGCGGATGACAAAGAGCCTCGCCCTCTGCCTCACGCCGCTGAATTTTCCCACACGCATGATTTGCATTGAGACTTGGCTCTGACTCACATTTGCTGCTGTCGTGGCGGAGGTTTTTGCTGATTCACCGAAGGATAAGCAAATGGGCCGTCGATTGCCGCGTGCGAGTGTCGCGTCGTTCAGCTTTGCAGTAGAAGCCGTGAAGATCGTTGGGGAATGCGTTGAAGTTCGGCCTCGATCGCGCAATCTCTCAGCGGCTTGTCCAGACTGCGGACGATCAAGCCGACGATTTCAAAGCCGATATGAGCGTCGACCTGCTGACTTACCTTTCGGTAGCCGGCGGGTAGAGTTGACAGTCGTGACGCGTCGGTTCTGGTGCGAAGCAGTGCTGTGTGGTCGGCATATCTTCTGCGAACGGTTTGGTGACAACGTGCTGGCTCGCTATGGTCGAGGCACCCAGCGGCTGGAGACGATTGTTCACCACCTTGGCCAGGCGCTTGGCGGTAGACCTGTCGCAGCATTTGCCGATCGCCTTATGGTGCCGGTGAACAACGACACGTTATTGCGGGTGGTTCGCCGCCGTACTGATGATCGGAACGAAGACCTGAAGGTTATAGGCATCGACGACTTTGCCTTCAGGCGAGGGTAAACCTACGACACGATTGTTTGTGATCTTGAACGGCGCAGACCCGTTACCCTGCTGCCGGATTGTGCGCTGGATACGTCTCGATCATAGCTTGCCAAGCATCCGTCGATATCTATTGTCGCCCGTGATCAGGGTGGTGGCTATGGCGAGGCCATAGTGAAGGCGCTGCCCAATGCCGCCAGGTCGCCGATCGGTGGCACCTGATGGAGAATTCCAGTCGGGCCTTCCTCGACGCCGTGGGCAAGTCGATGCGGCAGATTAGACAGGCAGTCGGCAGCAATGTCGTTGATCCCAAGCTTCTGAGATATGCTGCGAAGCTGCAGTATGAGGGATATCTACACCGCCAAGAAACGAACGAGGCGGTCCGGGAGTTGTCGAAGGAGGGAACATCCATTCGACAGATCGTGCGGCAAACCGGCCATAGCCGGAATCTCGGTCGCGACGTTTTAAGGGGCGAGTGTCTCGACATATTCAGAACGCGAGTCAGCTCTCTGGATAGCTGGCTGCCCGGGGCTCAACAGCCACTAGGAGGAAGGGGCACGGAATGCTTCTGCACTCTGGCGTGAGATGAAGACGAAGGGTTTTGCGGGGCAGAGTGGCGATTACACCGGTGGTGCCGCCTTGCATGATGAACTTCCCAAGGCCAAATGGCTACTCGCTGACCGCGGCTATGATGCCGATTGGTTTCGTGACGCTTTACAGGCGAACGGGATCACCCCCTGCATTCCAGGTCGGAAATTTCGCAACAAGACCGTTAAATACGACAAGCGCCGCTACAAACGGCGCAACCGGATCGAGATCATGTTCGGGCGCCTAAGGACTGGCGGCGGGTTGCCACACGCTACGACAGGTGCCCAATGGCCCTCCTCTCCGCAACCGACATCTTCTGGCTCTGATTAAAGGGTCCTGAGCCTAGACAGTCAGAATGAGGATGTTCTGTTCTTCAAGGACATCAATGCCTCGGATATCGGCCTCTCACGCGTCGTCGTGGATTTGAAGATCGTGGTCACCGCGACAGGGTATGTCATCACGATCGACGAGCAATTCTAAAACAATGCGGAAGGTTGGGGGATTGAGAAAATCAAGTTCGCCGACGAATCCTATATGGACCGTGACGATATCTTGGCCTTTGTTTAACGAAGAAATAGGTATCGGGTCGGCCACAAAAACTTGCCGATCCGATACTGCGCACTATTGGCAGACTGACTCCCATGGCGACATCTCGGTTTACCTCGCTCAAAATACGATAAACTTGCATTCGGGAGCAGCCCGCTCGGCGATTTCGGCGCGGCGAGCGCTACAGCGCGTTTTTGCGATCGTACGCGGAGCCTTACAGCAGGAAATCGGCTTTTGTCAGCGTAAGAGCGTCGTCAAAGTGTAAGACGAAGTTTGTCTTCCCATCTCCATCGGTGTCGCCGTAGACATAGGTGTCCGATGCCTTCTTCTCGTAGCGAAGCTCGCCTGCTTTGCCATGGAATCCGTCGGACTTGATGAACGTGAAAGCTTGATTTCCGCTCTTCGTCGTGTTGGCGTCGATCGCAGACAGGTCGATAATGTCCTTCTGGGATTGAGAGAAATCGAAGATCGTATCGGTTGCTGTTTTCGAGGTGGTTAAATCGGTCTTTGATTTGAACACAAAGGTGTCTTTGCCGCTGCCTCCATAGAGACCATCTGCGCCACTGCCTCCATACAGCTTGTCGTTGCCTTCGCGACCGGCGATCGTGTCATTGCCGCCAAGGCCGTTGATCGTATCGGCGAGCTTTGACCCGCGCAGCACATCCGTCTTTTCCGTCGGCTTGATATAGGCGGCATCGCCATCATGCGTGCCCACGAGCCGGTCGAGATCCCGGTCCGGTGCGGCGAAGGGAATGAAGCCGTCCTTCAGCACCATTTTGTTGAAGTCGGCTACTCGCTTGCTGCCGTTGATATAGTCGACGACGAAGACCGGTTTGCCCTTGTCGAGAAAATCGCGTTTCAGGATCGCGATGGTCTCCTTGTCAGGCGCGAGCGGATTGTTCTCGTCTGCATCACCGCGATAGTAGAGGTCTTCCACGGCAATGCCGCCGATCACATCGAGATACGCTTTCTTGCGGGCAGTGTCCGAGCCGAGATCGTTGAGGATCCAGGCACCATTCTGCGGAATGACGACGAAATCCGGATTGGTTTCCCGCGCATGGTCAGTCAGCTTGACGATGAAGTCGACCATGCGCTGAGCCGCCTGCTTCACATTGGCTGGGTCGCCCTTTTCACGATCCTTGGCCGAAGCCTCGGCGCCCCAGAAATAGTAGCCGTCGACGATGTCGAGATAAGCGGCATCGAAGCCTGCCTTGACGATGGCATCGATCTCGCCGGTCTTCTTCGTGTTGAAGATGATCTTCTGCCAGTCGCTGTCCCAATAGCGAACCTTGCGGCTCTCCGGCCAGTCCGGATTGACCGGACCCAGCCAGTCCGGTGCCGCGCTGGTGAGCTTGCCGGTGGCGATCCCCGTCGTCGTCCAGTTGGAATGCCAGTAGTCGCGGAAATCGGAGGCTTCCCCGATCGAGACATAGGACACAACGACGGACCGCCCGCCCATGCCATCCTTCATCCGCGTGATTTCGCCAGTCGAAAACCGTCCGGCATCCGTTCCATCCCTAGATGCGTCGATTACGAGCAGATCATGCGTCGCGGAGGCAAGCAGGCTCGGATCAAGCGCCGCGCCGTTCAGCCCCTGCAATTCGTAGCCCCAGTTATCAACGGAGACGAAGCCGGTGGAGGTCTTGAATGTCATCATGATGCTGAAGAATGGCCACCGTGAGAAATGTCATATAATTTGTACACTAGCACGAGCTATGTGGTGGCACAGTGGCGAGATGCAGATTTCGGAAAACCCGGAGTTCCCGCAAGCCCGTCCGCTTGACACACCCTGCGAACTGTTGAATGACTGCGGCTTCGGCGTTGCCCTGCGGGTATGATGTAATGGTAGCCTGTCAGCTTCCCAAGCTGAACGCGCGGGTTCGATTCCCGCTACCCGCTCCAGCTCCGTTTCAGCGGTGCGCCGAAGTTAAGAATTGAGTGATTTTGTGAAGGATGGTCGCTGAAGTACCTTGGGAGCGCTTTGGGGGCGCCGCTTGTTCGATGCTGGGCTTGCTGATCAGGAAAGACGCTGTTTCCTTAACCGCCTTTGCGAATGCCTTCCGCACCAGTTTCTTCGGGAATTTTCCCATGGTGAGGACGTGTAAGCCATCCTGCCTGGAATAGGTCCCGAGTTTTGCCTTTGCCATGGCTTCAAACGTCGTGACGAGATGCTTTTTGCGTGGTTCCGCCTTCAGGGCGATGTGCGCGATCTTTCCCTTCGGGGCCCAGGTGAGCTCGTAAAACACACGTCCGCGAAACCCCTTCAGGGGAAGGCGGGCCGTGTTGGTTTCGATAGGGCCGGCAGGCATGACGATAGGCAGGTTCTGCCTGCTCAGGAACCCGGCCCACAGCCTTGTGAAGAACATTTTGTCTGCCAGGGCGTATCGGCTGTATTGCATCTCATGCACCATGTTCAGCATCGAGGCCATGGTCGCAAGCGGCAGGTCCGAATTCATGATGTCGACGAATGTACGAAGCTCCTTGGCGTCCTCCAGGGAGTTGTGCGGCGTGATAGAGCCCTTGTTCTCGATGCTGCGGCAGTAGAGATAGAGATTTCCCCGTTTGTTCAGCCCGTATTTGAGGCCTCCCAGTTGCATCCGTTCGCGGAACGGCGGCAGTTGCGTCTGGTAGTCGGCCTTGGACTTCGCATTGACGATAACGAGGTAGCGCGAGCGGCCGTTCAGCTCCAGATGGTCCAGATTGACCCGGTCTGCATAATCCGGCGAGGTAAGGTCGATGCCCGCTGTCAGGTATCGTTTGGCGGACGGCCATAACAAGGCATAGAATTGCGGGTTGCCCGCAATGGCCGTGGCGCCGACAAGGGCATTGGCCAGCCACAGGGCTGCAAAGCCACCGGCGGAGCTCCCCACGATGCAGATATCTTCATTTGCGATGCCGTAGTGATCCTGAACTTTCCGGATGATGTCGGCGACGACCGGGAGCGCATGTTTGTCCTTCGTGCCGAAGAACCATCCTGTCGAGACCTTGCCGGCAAGGGCCTTGTATGTCGGATCTTCAAAGTTCAGGCAGACGCCTTCGAACCAGGGATGCCAGCTCACCCTGTGAAATTTCGTTTTCGCATCCTTGCGGCCGGCCGCACTGAGGAAGACGAACAGCTTCTTCTTGTCGGACGGGCTGCCGAAACACTCGAGGGTCACGCCGTCGGCGCGCACATTGATCCGGCGCCGCGTCAGGTCGCCGTTCCAGGTCTTCAAGGCAACCTCAACCGGAGGCGCGGCAATAAGGTGCTTGGGGATCGTCGCGTCCTGCACGGTCTTCCCATATTGAGCGGGTGTGATGCCGCTCAGGAGCGAAACTCCGCGCGTGGTGCTCCAGTTTTGAAAAGCATTCATCAAACGTCTCCCGTGACGGCTTCCTATAGGCTGTCACCGTTTGCAATCGCAAGTCTGTCCCGTGATTTTGCCGAGCCGTCGGCGCCATGCGGTTCGCTTCCACAAGGTTTACCGTTCGACCGTGGGCTCGCCATGGCTTTCGGCAGCGGGCTGTTTAGGGAACTCGATGTTTTTGTCCTTCCGGCATGCGTCGGAGGGTGTTGTGTCAATCAAATAAAAACGTTTATATTTTTTCTTGAAAACGTTTTTATTCGTTGTTACGGTTGTTGCAGGATGAGAAGGGCGTCGTCTGTATGCCCGCATGAAGGCTTGTCGAGCGCCGGAAAAACGGATGGCCGATGATTGAGGAGGAAAAGATGAAGAAATTTGTTGCAACACTGGTGCTGGTTGCCTTCGCAGCCGGTGGCGTTCATGCGGCCGATCTCGGCGGCAAGCTCCTGAAGGTGGGGTCCGATACGACATCACCGCCGATGGAGAGCGTGGATCCGGCAAGCGGGCAGATCGTCGGCTTCGATGTCGATGTGGTCAATGCCATCTGCGCCAAGATCAATTGCCAGGCTGAATTCGTGACGACGGGCTGGGACGGCATCTTCGCCGCCCTTGATCAGGGCAATTTCGATCTCGTCGCCTCCGGCGTCTCGATCACTGAAGAGCGCAAGAAGGCGATGGATTTCTCCGACCCCTATATCGTCAACAGCCAGGCCGTGCTGACGCGCGCCGAGGATCAGGGCATCACGCTGGAAAAGTTCAAGGCCGAGGGCCGCAAGCTTTCCGCTCAGGCCAATACGACGGATGCGCAGGTCGCCGAAGGTGTCGTCGGCAAGGAAAACGTCGCGGCCTATGACAGCTTCAGCGCCGCCATCATCGCGCTCAAGAACAAGGATGTCGATGGCGTCGTGATCAACGGCGCCAATGCCGCCGCCTATGAGCGCGAATTCGCCGGCGAGCTCGTCGCCTCGATCAAGGATCTCGAATCCGATCCGCTCGGCCTCGTCTTCCGCAAGGGCGACGAGAATGTCGCCGCCTTCAACGAAGGCCTGAAGGCGATCAAGGACGACGGCACGCTCGACAAGCTCGTCGCCAAATATTGGGGCCTCAAGTAAGGTCTCTTCGCCGGAGGCGCTGTGCGGGCGTTTCCGGCGGTTTTTTCATGTTCAGATGGTTCCGGCGGAGTCCGCTTCGGAGCTGAAAAGCAGTTGAGAGGGCATCGGCGCCGTGCGGCGGGACGCCCTTGCGCCGGAGGCCGCAATGTCGTTCGTCAGAAGCGTGAGACCCAGCAACCTGGTCATCCTGGCCGCGCTGCCCTTCATTGTCTATCTCTTCGCCTCCTCGCCGGATTACCAGCGCTCGCTGCGCGCCATCCTCGGCATCGAACCGGGCTCTGGTATCTTCGTGCCGGGCTTTCTGCTTCTGGCCGTCGCCTTTTCCGCCGGTTTCGCCGTGCTCGTCCTCTCGCGCCTCAAGGTGGCCCGGCCGCGGCTGACGCTGGCGACGGGGCTTGTCGGCTTGCTGGCGACGGCGGCGATCCTGGCTGGCGATCTCGTTCATCCCTTCATCGCGTCGGTGGTGGCGAACGGCGTCGATTCCTTCAAGTCCGATCTCGTCATCAAGGGTGCGACGCCGCGCCAGCTGACGGAGGCGGCCGACCTCATGGTGCGCGGCGTGGAAGCCTGGCTCTGGCCAGCCTATGCCGTGCTGCTGCTCGCCGGTCTCGGCCTCACCTTTGCCGGCAGCCGGGCGCCGGCGCGATCGGAAAGTCCGGCAGGTCGAGCTGGTGCTTGGATCCTCGGTGCCGTCAATGGTGCAGGCCTCGTCTTCGTCTTCCTCTTTGCCCATCTCGCCTTCGCCTCGGGGCTCGCCACGACCATCCGCGCGGCGATCGCCGCCTATATTCTCGCGGCCATTCTCGGCCTGGTCTGGGTCGGACTGCTGAAACTGCGCTATTCGCGCCAGAGCCTTGTGCTGTTCATCGGCATGACTGCGCTGTTTGCCGCGCTTTCGACCTGGTTCCTGCTGCAGCCGCGCGACAACTATGTGCTGGCCGGCACGCTGGGCGGCAAGATCGGCATCGTCACCAACACGCCGGCCGGCCTGATCAGCGCGGTGCGCTTCGGTCAGTACGAGGGCGGTCCGACGACGGAAACGCCGGTGCGTACCTTCGTCACGCCGGAACAGGCAATCGAGACTGTCGCGAAGAAGGAAGACGTCAGCGGCGCGCTGCTGCCGGCCGCCGAGGTTCCCGCCGATTGGCCGCGCCTCTGGCAGGTCGAGGCGCTGAACGACCGCGACCGCGCTGCCGGCATCACCTTCGCCGTCGTCGCCATCGCGCTTGGCCTTTTGACGCTCGGCGGTTTCCTGCATGGCCGTCATCCGCTGTCGATCGGCTCGGAATTCATCGTCGATACGATCCGCGGCATCCCCATGCTTGTCATCGTGCTCTATGTCGGCCTGCCGCTGTCAGGCGCCCTGAAGGACGCGACGGCTGGCGTCTTCGACCCGCCGAACCTCGTGCGCGGCATCGTCGCCATGGCGATCGCCTACTCCGCCTATCTCGCGGAAATCTTCCGCTCGGGCATCAATGCCATTCCGGCCGGCCAGATCGAGGCGGCGGGAAGCCTCGGGCTCAACCGCTGGCAGACAGCGCGGCTCGTCATCCTGCCGCAAGCCTTCCGCATCGTCATTCCGCCGCTCGGCAACGAGCTGATCGCCATCCTGAAGGACACGTCGCTCCTGTCGGTCCTGTCGATCCGAGACATCACGCAGCGCATGCGCGAGTTCCAGTCGGCGAGCTTCCTGCCGTTCGCGCCTTATAACTCGGCGGCGATCCTCTACATCCTGCTGACGCTGGCGGCCGCAAGCCTCGTCAGCCTGATCGAGAAGAAATATGACGTCAAACACCGGTGATAACCACGCTGGCACGGTGCTGATCACCGGTGCCGGGCGCGGCCTCGGCCGCACGCTTGCGGACCTCTATGCGGCGGCTGGCTGGCGCGTCATCCGCTGCATGCGGCATGCGGTCGGCGATGCCTTGCCGCTCGATGTCTCGGATGCCAGTTCCATCGCGGCACTTGGCGAGACGCTCGCCGGTCAGCCGATCGATATCGTCATCAACAATGCCGCGATCCGGGGCGATACCGGCGGTCTTTCCTCTCTGGAGGGGGAGGGGTTCCTGGAGGTCATGCGCATCAATGCATTGGCGCCGCTGCTGATTGCCCGCGCACTTCGGCCGAACCTTGCGGCCGGCAAGCGCAAGGTGCTGGTCAATATCAGCAGCCGCGCCGGCTCGCTGGCCGAAGGTACGCTCGACGATGACGACGGCGACTATGCCTATCGCTGCTCCAAGGCGGCCCTCAACATGGCGACGGTCAAGCTCGCCCAGGATTTTGCCCGGGACGGTATCGCCGTCATCTCGCTGCATCCCGGATGGGTGCGCACCGATATGGGCGGCGATGAGGCGGCGATCGACGTTGGCACCAGCGCGGCGGGGCTGAAGGCGCTGGTCGACGGCACGACGATGGCTGAGAGCGGCGGCTTTCGCGCCTATGACGGCCGGACGGTGGCGTGGTGAACACGAGCCGCAACAGGAACAGTTGAAGCGATAGACAATCGCGATCGTAACGATGGCGGCGCCCCAGGTGCCGTGGATGACAAGGATACTGCACGTGCATAAGCCGCTGACCAGACAGAACCGCTTCGACGCCGCCCGCGAGGATGCCGGCATGCTGGAGCTCGGCGTCTGCTATTACCCGGAACAGTGGCCGCGCGAAAAATGGGACGAGGACGCCCGCCGCATGGTGGAACTCGGCCTCGCCTGGGTCCGCATCGGCGAATTCGCCTGGTCGCATATCGAGCCGCAGCCCGGCACTTTCCAGTGGGAATGGATGGACGAGGCGATCGAGGTGCTCGGCTGCGCCGG
Source organism: Shinella curvata (assembly GCF_022899935.1). Lineage (GTDB taxonomy): Bacteria > Pseudomonadota > Alphaproteobacteria > Rhizobiales > Rhizobiaceae > Shinella > Shinella curvata. The sequence goes on along the minus strand of NZ_JALJCJ010000003.1, from coordinate 284,552 downwards.
CCTCAAGGTCATCCTGGGAACGCCGACCGCCGCGCCGCCGAAATGGCTGGTCGACCGCTACCCGGATATTCTGCCCGTCGATGCGCGTGGCGTGGTCCGCAAATTCGGCGCGCGCCGGCACTATTGTTTCTCCAGCCGCCGCTACCGGGTGGAGGCCGCCCGCATCACCGAGGCCATGGTGCGCCGCTATGGCGACAATCCCTTCGTGCACGCCTGGCAGACGGACAACGAATACGGCGATCACGACACGATCCACAGCTACTCGGACGAAGCGAAGCTGGCGTTCCGCGAATGGCTGGCCGCCCGCTATGGCACGATCGAGGGGATGAACCACGCTTGGGGCACGCAGTTCTGGAGCATGCACTACAACAGCTTCGATGAGGTGGACCTGCCCAACAATCTCGTCGAGGAGCCGACGCCGACCCATCTCGTCGATTACTATCGTTTTTCGTCGGATCAGGTGAAGAGCTTCAACAAGGCGCAGGTGGATATCATCCGCCGGCATTCGCCGGGGCGTCCGGTCACGCACAATTTCATGAACCAGAACACCGATTTCGACCACTACGAGGTCGGTGAGGACATCGATATCGCCTCCTGGGATGTCTATCCGATGGGCGGCCTGATCAATGGCCGGCTCAGTGCCGAGGAGAAGGCGCGCTATCTGCGTGTCGGCGATCCCGACCAGACGGCCTTCAACCACGACATCTACCGCGCCGTCGGCCGCGGCCGGGTCTGGGTGATGGAGCAGCAGCCGGGGCCGGTGAACTGGGCCGCGCACAACCAGTCGCCTGCTGATGGCATGGTGCGGCTGTGGACCTGGCTTGCCTATGCGCATGGCGTCGACATGGTCTCCTATTTCCGCTGGCGTCAAGCGCCCTTCGCGCAGGAACAGTTCCATGCCGGCCTGCTCCTACCGAACAGCGAGGTCGATCAAGGCTATCTGGAAGTCGCACAGGTGGCCGAGGAGATGGCGCGCCTGCCTCAGGGTGAGCGGCGCGGAAAGGCCGAAGTCGCCATCGTGCTCGATTACGAGTCGCGCTTCGCCACCCGTGCCCTGCCGCAGGGCCAGGGCTATGCCGCGTCGGCCATCGCGCTCGACTGGTATTCGGCCATTGCCCGCCTCGGCGTGGATGTCGATGTCATCGGCCAGCATTCCGATCTCTCCGGCTACAAGCTGGTGGTTGCGCCCGATCTCGTCATTCCCGATGCGGATTTCATCGCCCGGTTGAAGGCCTCCGGCGCGAAGGCGCTGTTCGGCCCGCGCAGCGGCAGCAAGACGCGCGACATGCACATTCCCGCCGACCTGCCGCCCGGCCCGCTGGCCGATCTCATCGATTTCCGCGTGACACGCGTCGAATCCCTGCCCGAATATCACAGCGAAGCCGTGCTCTATGGCAATATCAGCCACGCGGTAACGGGATGGCGCGAACTCATCCGGACGAACGAGACGGTGCTGGCGACCTTCGAAGGCGAACACCGCCAGGGAGGCGCTGCGATCATCGGCAACGACCACACACGTTATGTCGGTACATTGCCGCGCGGCGAGTTCCTGGGCAGGCTGATGGGCGATACGCTCCGCTGGGCGGGCGTCGAAAGCCTGTCCGATCTCGGGGATCTCCGCCTCGCCCGGCGCGGCAACCTGCGCTTCGCCTTCAACTACGGCAATGCACCGGCATCCGTGCCAGCGTCGGCCACGGCTGAGTTCCTCGTCGGCGGACGGGATCTTGCGCCTGTCGATGTGGCAATCTGGACGGAGACGCGCTGATCCGAGCCGGTGCCGGTATGCTCTATCCGGCGCCTGCCGCCGCCTCGGGGCGCAATCGCGTCTGCGCAGGGCGGTGTGCGGTCTTGTTCCAGAAGAACGGATTACTGCGCAGTTCCCGTACCGCCCGCCAGGCGGCAAGCGACATCAGCAGCCAGTAGAAGGGCGTCAGCGCCCAGCGCCGGCCGGACGCATGCCGCTCGCCCGGTGTCATTCCGGCACGGCCCAGCGCCACGAAGATCGCGTAGCTGCCGAAGATGTTGACGACATCGACGACGATGAGCGTGATCTCGAAGGGGCCTGCGATATGGGCGGATTGCCCGAAAAGCTGCCATGAAAGCATGCCGATATAGGCGATAAGCAAGGGATGCGCGAGCGAGGAGAGGATCAGGCCGCCGATCAGCACCTGGAAGACGACGCACGGCCACAGGCCCATGTCCCGCACGAGCCGTGAGGGGCGCCGCATCAGCACCAACCATGTCTGCAGCCAGCCCTTGAACCAGCGCGTGCGCTGGCCGAGCCATGCCGACGTCGTCGTGGGCGCTTCCTCATAGGTCGGCCGTTCGATCGTGCCGCAGCGATAGCCGAGCCGGTAGAGCCGCATGCCGAGATCGGCATCCTCGGTCACATTGTACGGATCCCAGCCGCCGACCTCCTGGAGCACGCGCGTGCGAAAATGGTTCGAGGTACCACCGAGCGGCATCGGCAGGCGGGCGGCGGCGAGGCGCGGCAGCAGCACGCGGAACAGCCCGGCATATTCGAAGGCGAACAGCGCGCTCAGCCAGCTTTCGCGGGCATTGGTGATGACGAGCGGCGCCTGCAGGCAGGCGATGTCGGCCGGCCCGGCCTCGAAGGTCCGCCAGGCTTCCTCGAGTTGCAGCGGATCGACCCGGTCCTCCGCATCATAGATGACAAGATAGGTGCCACGCGCTGCGCCGAGCGCATAGGAGAGCGCCTTCGGCTTGGTGCGCGGATGGCCCGGTGGAACCGCCACGATCTCGTATTGCCGGCCGAGCGGGAGAGCCGCGAGCGCCGAAAGCGTCGCTTCGTCGTCCGCTTCGCAGATCAGTTTGATGTCGAGGCAGGCGGCGGGCCAGGCGAGCCGATCCAGCGTTTCGACAAGCTGTGGTACCACCGCCGCCTCACGATAGAGCGCGACGAAAACCGAATAGACCGGCCGCGGCCCGGTCGGTGGAATGCCGAGAGCCTGGCCTTGCCGGTGCCGCCGCTTTGCAAAAAGGGCGAGGAAACGAATGAGGAAAGAGGCGAGGAAGAGAAGGCTGAGCACGATGTGCAGGAGCAGCGAGGCGATGTCGGGCTTTGTGAGGGCAAGCGCCAAAAGGGGCGGTGAGCACCGTGCCGGTGTAAAAACCCTGCCGCCCCCACAGGGTGATGCGGGCGCTCGCTTCCGGCATGGCGCCGAACAGGCGATCGATCGTCTCGCGCAGGCGCCTCATGCGGCCGGCCTGCCAGAGGGCGGTGCGCAACGCCGACGGCGTGGTCGCCGCCAGCATGGTACGCAGCATCGGGGAAAGATCCAGCCGCTCGGTGAAGGTTTCGATCCGGTCGGCGCTCGGCACGATCGCGGTGATCGGCGGATGCGCTGGATGATGGATCCTGATGACGCTCGGCTCCACCAGTTGGCTGTCCGCACCAGGCAGATCTGCCACCTGCGCCGGATCCAGTCGGGGAAGGAAGGGCAGATGCAGGATTTCGGCAAGCGCCTCGTAATAGGTGTCCTCATGCAGGGCGCCGCTTGCCAGCAGTTCTGCCTCCAGCGTCGTGCCATGCTTGCTGGCGCGCACCAGCATGCCGGAAATAAGCGATTTCGATAGTCCGAGCCGGCGGAAGAGCCGCGCTTCCGCCATCAGGCGCGGGGGGACATGCGGCGCGTCGCCGGGACAGACGGAGCCGGCCGGCCGAATGCCGATTGCGGTGGCGAAAGCGATGTCGTCGGGATATTCTGCCAGTCGCATGCAGCCATCGCTGCCGCGTGAGCGGCTGCGCCCCCGTTAAACCCCAAGTTGATTGTAATGTGGCACAGAGCAATTTCATCCCTTAAGTTCTATGGGTTTTTCGCACTCTGCCTGTTGATGGGGACAACAAACCCGCCGGCAGCGCAAGCCGAGGAAAAGCCGTCGGTCGATCTGCCGATCCTGTTCGACACGCGCGAACGCATCGCAAGGCCCGATCTGTCGGGTATCGTTCGCTTGCGGTTTCTGACAACGGTGGATTTCCCGCCCTTCAATTTCATCGATCAGACCAGCAAGCTCGCCGGCTTCCATGTCGATCTGGTGCGCGAAATCTGCCGGGAACTCGCGCTGATGGAGAAATGTCAGATCCAGGCGGTGACCTTTCCGGAGCTGGAAAAGGCTCTGGTCGACGGCAATGGCGAGGCCGTTGCCGCGGGTGTTGCCGTTACGGCGGAACTGCGAGAGCGCTTTGCCTTTTCACGCCCCTTCATGCGCCTGCCGGCGCGTTTCGCCGTGACGAGGAAGGCTCCGCCACCCGGCGAGACCGCGGCCGCGCTTGACGGCAAACGCGTTGGTGTCGTGACGGGAAGCGCGCATGAGGCGATGCTGATGACCTTTTTCCCGCGTCTGCGGGGAGAAAATTTTGCGGATCGTGCAACGATGCTGGCCGCCCTGCGAGACGGCAAGGTGGATGCGGTCTTTTCTGACGGCATGCAGCTCGCCTTCTGGACGAACGGCACGGAATCGGCGGGTTGCTGCCGGCTCTTCGACGGTCCCTATCTGTCGGAGCCGTTTCTCGGCGAGGGGCTGACGATCATGCTGCGCAAGGAGGATGCGGCCCTTGCGGCCGCCATCGACCATGCGCTGCTGGCGCTGTCACGCAATGGTCGCCTGCAGGAGATTTATCTCCGCTACTTCCCGGTCAATCTCTACGGCGGTTGACCGGTTGCCGTTTACTGGCTTGCCCAGATGATGCGGGCGATCCAGTCGATTTCGTCGATATCGAAGCTGCGGTTTGGGTGCTCGGGATTGAGCGAGACGAGATCGATCGTGCGCGGTGTCTGGCGATGCAGCACCTTCGCCATGACCTCGCCTTCGCGCGTCTTGACCACGACGCGGTCGCCGCGGCGCACCTGGGCGCCCGGCTCGACGATCAGCACGTCGCCGTCGCGGTAGAGCGGCATCATGCTGTCGCCCTGCACTTCCAGCGCATAGACGCCGGCCTTGCGATCGGGCGAGGCGGGAAATTCCACCACGTCCCAGCCCTGTCCTGCCGGAAAACCGCCATCGTCGAAGAAGCCGCCGGCGCCCGCCTGTGCGAAGCCGAGAAGCGGAATTGTTCCGGCCTGCGGCGGAAAGGCGCCCTGCGGCAGCGCCGCGTCGCGGATCGTGCTAGCGAGAAACTCATCGATGGAGGCCCCCGTCGCGTCGAGCACCTTGGCGATCGATTCCGTCGAGGGCCAGCGCTGGCGGCCGTCCGCCCCCTGGCGTTTGGATTTGTTGAAGGACGTCGGATCCAGCCCCGCGCGGCGCGCAAGGCCCGATGGCGAGAGCCGGTTGCGCTCGGCAAGGGCGTCGATCGCTGCCCAGATCCGGTCGTGCGAGAACATGCTTGAGAAACCCTGCCAAGGCGGCGGACCGGCTTCTGCCGGTCCGATTGACCGGAAGCATATCGAAGGAGATTGGTCGAGTAAAGGAAAAAGGATTATTTTCCTTTTTCGGTCATACCTGTACGTTCCGCGGCGCGCCGTCGGGCGACCACGCTTTCGCGCCAGATGGTGAAGATGCCGGCGCCGACGACGATGGCCGAGCCGACGACCATGTTGAGGTTCAGCGTTTCGCCGAAGATGCTGACGCCGATGATTGCCGCCAGCACGACCTGGAGATAGGTCAGTGGCTGGACGGCGGCGGCGTCGAGCAAGTCGTAGGCCCGGATCAGGAAATAATGGCTCGACATGCCGGTGATGCAGAGCAGCCCCATCCAGAGCCAGTCGACCGGGGTCAGGTTGGTCCAGAAGAAAGGCCCGACCAGCGAGATAGCCGCGGCACCGGCCACGCCGGTATAGAAGAAGCTTGTCGAGGACGTATCCTCCCGGCTGACGAGGCGGGTTGCGATCACATAGAGCGCAAACATCAACGCGGAGGCGAGCGGCAGCAGCACGGAGAGGTCGAAGTCGCTGCCGGCGGGATTGAGGATGATCAACACGCCGCACAGGCCGACGCCGATCGCCGTCCAGCGCCGCCAGCCGACGCGTTCGCCGAGCAGCGGCATCGAAAGCAGCGCGACGAAGATCGGTCCCGACGCCAGGAGCGCCTGCGAATGAGCAAGGCCCACCGTGGTAAAGGCGGTGATGGTGACAACGATCTGGATGGCGAGAAGAACGCCGCGCAGGATTTGCAGGGCCGGCCGCTTGGTGGCCGCCACGACTTTCAGGCCGCCGGGACCACGTGCACCCATCGCCACGGCGAAGGCAGCAAAGGCCCAGAAGCGCAGCATGGCGATGAAGACAGGCGGATAGGCGCTGCCGAGATGTTTTGAGATGGCGTCCTGCAGGCTGAAGATCAGGATCGCAAGCAGGGTGAAGCCATAGCCGAGTCGTTTGGAATCCATGGCCCGCGCATATACCCGTCCCGCTGCGCTTGCACGCGCAAACTTGTGCGCCGCCGGACTTTTCGTGGCCGATTGCGGTGTCTGAGGCAGAGGGTGGGAAAAATTTCCTCCCCCGTGATTTTCTGCCACTTTCGCGCCGTCGAGCGCCGCGCTATCAAGGAGAGGCGTGCCCTTGCCGCGCCGTCGAGGTTCCTTCCGTGCACAAGACCGTCTCTTCCGGCATTCTGTTGACGTCGTTCGCCTATTTCCTGTTTTCCGTGCAGGACGCCTCCGTCAAATGGCTTGTGGTGGCCCTGCCGGTCTGGCAGATCCTTTTCGTGCGCAGCGTCACGATCTTTTCGCTCTGTTTCGCCTTTGGCGGACGCCCGATCCTCAGGGCCGCGCGCCACTCGCCCGTGCTCAAGCCGCTGTTCCTGCGCAATCTTCTGCTGCTGGCCGCCTGGCTTTCCTATTATACGGCGGCGCGCGATCTCGGGCTCGCCGAGCTGACGACGCTCTATTATGCCTCTCCGATCGTCATGACGATCCTTTCCGTGCCGATCCTCGGCGAGAAAGTGCCGGGCTACCGCTGGCTCGCCGTCGCGACCGGTTTCGTCGGCGTGGTTGTCGCCTGCGGGGTCGCGGCCGGGGGGATCGAACTGTCGCTGCCGGTCTATCTCGCCTTGCAGGCTGCCATCTTCTGGGCGATTGCGACGGTGCTTCTGCGCAAGACGGCCCTGCAGGAGCGGACACGGGTGCAGATGACCATATCGAGCGGCCTGTTCGTCTTCTACACCGCTCTGGTCGTGCCCTTCGTCTGGCAGCCGATCTCCGCCGTCGATGTCCTGCTGATGGCCGGTACGGGCGTGCTTGCCGGCATCGGCCAGTTCGCCTTATTCGAGGGCATGCGCCGGGCTCCTGTCTCGGTGCTGGCGCCCTTCGAGTATACCTCGCTCGTCTGGGCTTTCGCGCTCGGTTATCTCATCTGGAGCGATGTGCCTGGCGCAAACGTCTTCGTCGGGGCGGCGCTGATCTTTTCCGCCGGCCTGATCATCGTCGCCACCGAGAGGTTGCGAGGACGCTCCCCGGCCGGTGCATGAGCGTTAAGCTGCGAAATAACCAAAAGAATCCCTGATTTTTCCCTTTCATCGGTTGCGCGCAGACGGGATGAAGATATTGTCGCCGTCCAGCTGGCAGCCTTAACCGGGGGGTGGAATGCCGATATCGAACGCCGCATTCGTGCGGTCGACCATCATCCTGCTCATGGCGGGCATGATCTCGTTGCTCGGCATCGTCGGCACGTCGCTTTGGCTTGTCAGCAAGGTGCAGGTCTACTTTGCGGAATTGATCGAGGTGCGCGAGGTTCGCAGCTCCGCCGCAGACCTGCTTTCGACGCTGAAGGACGCCGAAACCGGCCAGCGCGGCTTCGTGATCACCGGCGAGGCGAATTTCCGAAAGCCCTATGATGATGCATTGAAGGCCGTTGCGGAGCGGCAGAAGTCACTTGAAGAGAAAGCGGCGCGCTTCCCCCGCTATGCCGAGCGCATACCTGACATAAGACGTCTCGTTTCGGAGAAGCTCGTCGAACTGGCCGAGACGGTCGAGGCTGTCACCCAAGGCAATTCGTCCGAGGCTGTCGCGCAGGTCAAGACGGACCGCGGCCGCATCATCATGGACGAACTGAGAACCCAGCTGGGCGACATCATGAGTGATGCGGACAGGCACTTGCAGGAGGGCGTCATCGATACGCTGTGGTCCGCAGGCGCGCTGCAATGGACGACGGTCATCGGCGCCATTGCCATCATCGGCGTGCTGGGTGGCGCTGCGATCATCGTCGCGCAATATACCCGTGACATCGTCGTCGCGCGCCGCGAGGTCGAGACATTGAACGCCACGCTGGAAAAACGCGTCGACGAGCGGACGGAGGAACTGATCCGCGCCAACCAGGAAGTCCAGCGCTTCGCCTATATCGTCACCCACGACCTGCGCGCGCCTCTCGTCAACATCATGGGCTTTACCAGCGAGTTGCAGGCCTCGCTCGGCTCCATTCAGGGATATGTGCTGGCCGACGAAAAGCCGCCGAGCGCGGACGATATCCTCGAGGCACGCCGCGCCGCCTCCGAGGATCTCCCGGAGGCGATCGGTTTCATCCGCTCCTCCACCAAGAAGATGGACGGGCTCATCAATGCCATCCTGAAGATTTCGCGTGACGGACGGCGCGAACTCAAGATCGAGCGTGTGGATATCAAGGCGCTTGTCGAGGCGGGGGCTGCGGCGGTCAATCATCAGGTGGGCGAGTCCGACGGTGAAATCGCCATCGATGACAAGCTGCCCACCGTCATTTCCGACCGCCTGTCGCTCGAACAGGTGTTCGGCAACCTCTTCGACAACGCCATCAAATATCAATCGCCGGATCGGCCGCTGCGTGTTTCCGTCAAGGCGCGCAACGCCGGCCGGGCCGGTTTCACCATCGAATTCACCGACAATGGCCGCGGCATCGCGCCCGAGGACCACGAGCGGGTCTTCGAGCTGTTCCGACGCTCGGGCACGCAGGACAAGCCCGGCGAAGGTATCGGCCTTGCGCATGTGCGTTCACTGATGCGCAATCTTGGTGGTGATATCGTCGTCAGATCCGAACTCGGGCAGGGGACGACCTTCGTGCTTCGTCTGCCGTCCGACCTCAGCAAAGTTGTCAGGAGTATGCAGGCATGAACGGATTGGGCAAGGAAGTCACTATCGTGATGATCGAAGACGATGAGGGCCATGCGCGCCTCATCGAGAAGAACATCCGCCGCGCCGGCGTGCACAACGAGGTCGTGCCCTTCACCAACGGCACGGAGGCGCTCGATTTCGTGCTTGGCGCGGATCGCTCGGGCCTCGCCAGCGCCGGCAGGTTCCTGCTGATCCTGCTCGACCTCAACCTGCCGGACATGTCGGGCATCGATATCCTGCAGAAGATCAAGACCAACACTCACACCAAACGCCTGCCGGTGGTCATTCTCACGACGACGGACGACGAGCGGGAAATCCAGCGCTGCTACGATCTCGGCGCGAATGTCTACATCACGAAGCCCGTCGAATATGAAAGCTTCGCCCATGCGATCCGCCAGCTCGGCCTGTTTTTCTCCGTGATCCAGATCCCCGAGACCCAGTAATGAAGGAAGCCCCCGTCCGCATCCTCTATATCGACGACGACCCGATCCTGGCGCGGCTGGCAGAGCGCGCGCTCGGTCGTCTCGGCTATGAGATGCGGCATGCCGAGGATGTGGAGCGCGGCCGGGAGCTTTTTTCGGAAGGCGGCATCGACGCGGTCGTGCTCGACCACTTCCTGAAATCCGGCACGGGCCTTACCCTCCTCAAGGAGCTTGCCGATGCTCCGGGTGCCGTGCCGGTCGTCTATGTCACCGGCTCGAACGATGCGCAGGTGGCCATTGAGGCGCTCAAGGCGGGCGCAGCGGACTATGTCATCAAGTCCGTCGGTGAGGACTTCATGCCGCTGCTCGCCAACGCGCTCGGCCAGGCGTTGGAGAATGCCGAATTGAAGCGCGCGAAGCTGCGTGCCGAGCAGGAAATCCGCGCGGCCAAGGACCGCGCCGAGGTGCTGCTCGCTGAAGTGAACCATCGTGTCGGCAATTCGCTGGCGCTGGCTGCGGCGCTGATCCGCCTGCAGATGTCGAGCGCATCGGATGCGGCCGTGAAGGAAGCACTGTCCGAAACACAGGCACGCATTACCGCGATTGCCGGCATCCATCGGCGGCTCTACACGTCCGAAGACGTGCACCATGTCGATATGGGCGCCTATCTCGGCACGCTGCTGTCCGAACTCGACACCTCCCTGCGGGGCCAGGGCCGTAATGTGCGCCTCAACCGGGTGCTGGAGCCGTTGCACGTGCCGACCGATCGTGCCGTCTCGCTCGGCGTCATCGTGACGGAACTCGTCACCAACGCCTTCAAATACGCCTATGGCGAGGCCGGCGGCGAGGTCCGTGTCGGCTTCACCCGTCTCGAAGCCGATAGCGCGCTGCTCTTCGTCGAGGATGACGGCATCGGCTGGCGCGGCGAGGGCCCCGTGCGCGGCACGGGTCTTGGCACGAAGATCATCGGTGCGATGGCCTCCAGCCTGGGCGCCAAGCTCGATTATGCCAGCCGTGCTGCGGGTACGCGGGCGGAACTGCTGGTACGGATGACCGACGCTGTACGGCCGGCATGAGCCGGCATCCCGTGCCTCCCTATCGACATATCATCCATTCATTCCGTTGCGGGAGGCGCGGTTCCAATTTGCCGCCGCGAAGCTTCCCCGGGTAGCGAGAGCTGACAGCACAAAGACCCGGATGCAGGGGAACATCCGGGCCTTCGGGGAGGTCAGTGGGGTGTCGCTTAGCGGCAAACCTTGATGCGCTTGATGACGATATTGCCGTAGTAGTCGTAGGACTTGATCTTCTTGATGAAGCAGGTCGGCTGGTAGTCGTAGCTGTAGTAACCGGCCTGCGAGGGGGCCGCGAAGGAGACGGCGGCGACGATGGCAACGGTGGCGGAAACGATGAACTTGCGCATGGGGTCTCTCCTGATCTCTTGATAGGGATGAGCCTCTCTCATCCGGTGATCTGAAGGTCTCACGTCTGCTCGTCGCACGCTGTTTCCGATGAAACAGGGCGCGCGGGGCAAGGCTATTTATGGCGGGATATCGTTTCGAGGACGGGGGTGGGCGCGGTCAGGCCGTGAGGGTCACGCCTTCTTGGCGGCGGTGGTGCGTTTGGTTTTGGCGATAGGGCTGGCCGGAGATTCGGCGGGCTGCTGCTGCAGGCGCAGTTCGCGCAGGCGCGCCGTCTTCTTTTCACGGGCGGTGGCTTCCGATGCGATAATGGTGCGCGCCGTTTCATCCGTCGCGGCCGCCTTGTCGCGGGCCGAAAGTTTGACGGGGTTGAAGAATGCATCCTTGGTCGCGGTCATGATCTCTCCTTCCTGGAGCGATGGCCGAGAGGGACAGGCCGGGCAAAAGCCCGGCCGCCGAGAGCTTAGCGCGTGCGCGCAGCCTTCTTGGGTGCGGGCAGCAGGCCTTCGCGCTGCATCTGCTTGCGCGCCAGCTTGCGCTGGCGGCGGATGGCTTCGGCCTTCTCGCGCGCCCGCTTTTCAGACGGCTTTTCAAAGGCGCTGCGCGCCTTCATTTCGCGGAAAACGCCTTCGCGCTGCAATTTCTTCTTCAGGACGCGCAGCGCCTGTTCGACATTGTTATCTCTGACGAGAACCTGCAAGTGATGTCCTTTCTCTCGCGGCCCCGGGCCGCATTGGTGGCGGAAAATAAAAATCCGTGAAGCCTACTATCACTTCCCGCCGCGAATGTTCAGTGGTTTTAACCACGGACTTGCTTTTCCTGCGAAAGAAACTTTCGACGACGTAGCCGGGGAGGGCGCGGCGGTCTCTTCCGCGTCGATATCGCTCTCAACGATGCGCCGCTCGAAGGTCTCGCCATCGAGCCGCACCCGATACTGCACCTCGCCATGATCGTTTGGCAGAACACCGACGATCCGGCAAGTGCGTTCGTCCGCCGTCTTGCGCGACAGCCCGGCCCTCAACAGAACATGGTCGCCCGTGGCATAGGTCTTTCGGCTCATGGCATTCTCCTTTGCGGAGTTTCCGCCAGGCTTGGGCACTTCCAGGGGAAATGCTCCGAGAAACAAAAAGGCCGGGTGCTATCCCGACCTCTCCCGTCATTCGAACTCGACGCTGCCAGTACATCCGTGGTCAGCGAGGAGGAACGACAATCTTATGCGGCGCGAAGGTTGTCGGCCGAGTTCTTGCCGGACTTGCGGTCGCGGACGATCTCGTACGTGATCTTCTGGCCTTCGTTCAGCGAGCCCATGCCTGCACGTTCGACAGCCGAGATGTGCACGAACACGTCGGTCGAGCCATCCTCAGGCTGAATGAAGCCGAAGCCCTTGGTGCTGTTGAACCACTTTACGGTACCTGTATTCATAACGATATCCTTTTCATCGCTAGTGTAACCGGACGATATTTTGTCCGTTATTGATCGATCATGAAAGGAAATCTGGCAGAGCTTAAAGGCTCGAAGACAAAGGTCGCAAGCAATTTTCGATAGGCTCTATATAAAGTTTATTTTGAAAAACGCAATGGTTAGCGAAATTTTTTCTGAATACGGCTGATGGGGGCTGCTGAAAATAGGCGCTTCAGCCAATTTTATTGCATTTCATTTGCTGCTTGCGGGAATTCTATTTTCTGCCCGAGCGCGCGGATCGACAAGGAAAAAGGGCGGTCCGAAGACCGCCCCTCTCCCTGTCTCTTTTGTCCGGGCTCTCAGGCCGCCTTCTTGGCCTCGGGCGCGAAACGGCTGTAGAAGGTTTCGCCCTTCGCGGCCATGTCCTTGAGCAGCGGCGTCGGCTGGAAATGGCTTCCGTATTTCGCGGCAAGCTTCTCGCAGAGCGCGACGAAGGTCTTCACGCCCATGCCGTCGATGTAGGACAGCGTGCCGCCGGTATAGGGGGCGAAGCCGAAGCCGAGGATGGAGCCGACATCGGCCTCGCGCGGATCGGTGACGATGCCCTCTTCCATGGTGCGGGCGGCCTCCAGCGCGATGGTGACGAGCAGGCGCTGCTTGATGACGGTGATATCGACATCGTCGGGCTTCTGCTGCGGGTAGAGGTCTTTCAGGCCCGGCCACAGCTTCTTCTTCGCCGGCTTCGGCGGATAGTCGTAAAAACCCTTGCCGGCCTTGCGGCCGAGGCGGCCTTCGCCTTCCACCAGCTTCGTCACCAGCTCCATGTGGCGCGGATCGACGGACTGCGGCCCAAGATCGGCGATGGAGGCCTTGAAGATCTTGTAGGAGAGATCGACGGCGACCTCGTCGTTGAGCGACAGCGGACCGACCGGCATGCCGGCCATTTTGGCGGCATTCTCGATCATTGCCGCCGGCACGCCTTCGATCAGCATGTCATAGGCTTCGGCCATGTAGCGGAAGACGCAGCGGTTGACATAGAAGCCGCGCGTGTCGTTGACGACGATCGGCGTCTTCTTGATGGCGGCGACGTAATCCAACGCGGTGGCGAGTGCAGTGTCGCCCGTTTCCTTGCCGAGGATGACTTCCACCAGCATCATCTTGTCGACCGGCGAGAAGAAGTGGATGCCGATGAACTGGTTCGGGCGCTTGGAGTTCTTGGCGAGACCCGTGATCGGCAGCGTCGAGGTGTTGGAGGCGAAGATGGCGTCTTCGCGCAGCACGGCCTCGATCTTCTCGGTGACCTCCTTCTTGACATTGCGGTCCTCGAAGACGGCCTCGATGACGAGATCGGCATCGGCGAGCGCGGCATAGTCGGGCGTCGGGGTGATGAGGGAGAGCAGCTTCTCACCGTCCTCCTTCGTCATGCGGCCCTTGCCGATGGCGCCGGTGACGAGGCCCTCAGAATGCGCCTTGCCCTTGTCGGCGGCTTCCTGGTCGCGGTCGATGAGCACGACGGGAATGCCGGCGGCGGCCGTCACATAGGCGATGGAGGCGCCCATGAAGCCGGCGCCGACGACGGCGACCTTCTTGAATTCGGCCTTGGGAATGCCGGCCGGGCGGCGGGCACCCTTGCCGAGTTCCTGCATGGAGATGAACAGCGACCGGATCATCGAGAAGGCTTCGGTCGTCTGGAGGACATGCGTAAAGTAGCGCTGCTCGATCTTCAGGCCGGTCTCGAAGGGCACCTGCAGGCCTTCATAGACGCATTTCAGGATGGCGAGCGCGCCCGGATAGTTGCCCGATGTTTCGCGGCGCAGGATGGCGGGGGCGGCCGGCCAGAGCTGGGCGGAAGCCGGCGTCCAGATGCCGCCGCCGGGGGCCTTGAAACCCTTTTCGTCCCAAGGCTGGACGGGCTTCAGGCCGTCCTTGATCATCTGCTTGGCGGCGGGGATGAGCTGATCGGGCTCGACGACCTGATGCACGAGGTTCATCGCCTTGGCGCGGGCACCGGTCAGCGAGGAGCCGGTGGTCATCATCTGCAGCGCATCCTGCGCATTGGCGAGGCGCGGCACGCGCTGGGTGCCGCCGGCGCCGGGGAAGATGCCGACCTTGACCTCGGGCAGCGCAATCTTGACCGATTTGGCATTCGAGGCGACGCGGCCGTGGCAGGCGAGCGACATTTCGAAGGCGCCGCCCATGCAGGTGCCGTTGATGGCCGAGACCCAGGGCTTGCCGGAGGTTTCCAGCTTGCGGAACAGCCAGGTCATGCGGCCGGTGGCGTCGAACAGCTTTTGCACGGCGGTGGCGGGATCGGTCGCCTGCGCATCCTTCAGGAGGTCGAAGCTCGCCTTGATCATCGAGAGATCGGCGCCGCCCGAGAAGGAGGACTTACCCGAGGTGATGACGGCGCCCTTGATGGCGCTGTCTGCCACGACCTGGTCGATGATCTTGTCGAGTTCATCCATCACCTCGACGGTGAAGACGTTCATCGACTTGTCGGGCATGTCCCAGGTGACGAGCGCAATGCCGTCGGCGTCGGTCTCGATGGTGAAGTTCTTGTAGCTCATGATGGGATTCCTCTTCCCTGAAATCTCTTTGGCTTCACACGCTATCCTCTCTTCCGTCATGGTCGGGCTTGACCCGACCATCCAGCCCCGGGCTGTGGATCCTCGGGTCAAGCCCGAGGATGACGACCGGAAAGGGCGTGGTTCACCTCTCTCAAACCCGCTCGATGATCGTCGCCGTGCCCATGCCCGCGCCGATGCAGAGCGTGACGAGGGCAACGTTGAGGTCGCGGCGTTCCAGCTCGTCGAGCACGGTGCCGAGGATCATCGCGCCGGTCGCGCCGAGCGGGTGGCCCATGGCGATGGCGCCGCCGTTGACGTTCATCTTGTCGTGCGGGATGTCGAAGGCCTGCATGTGGCGCAGCACCACGGCGGCGAAAGCTTCGTTGAGCTCGAAGAGGTCGATGTCGGCAAGCGTCATGCCGGTGCGGGCGAGCAGCTTTTCCGTTACGTCGACGGGGCCGGTCAGCATCAGTGCCGGGTCGGAGCCGATATTGCCGAAGGCCTTGATACGGCCGCGCGGCGTCTTGCCGAGGATGCTGCCGCCTTCCTTGGAGCCGAGCAGCACGGCGGCGGCGCCGTCGACGATGCCGGAGGAATTGCCGGCGTGGTGGACGTAGGTGATGCCTTCGATTTCCGGATGGGCCTGGATGGCGACGGCTTCGAAGCCGCCCATTTCGCCGGGCATCTGGAAGGACGGCTGCAATTGCGCCAGCGCCTGCATATCGGTGCCGGGGCGCATGTGCTCGTCATGGGCGAGGATCGTCAGGCCGTTGATATCCTTCACCGGCACGACGGAATTCTTGAAATAGCCGTTCTGCCATGCATGGGCCGCACGCTTCTGGCTCTCGACGGCATAGGCATCGACGTCGTCGCGGGAGAAGCCGTATTTGGTGGCGATCAGGTCGGCCGAGACGCCCTGCGGCATGAAATAGGCCGGAAAATTGACCGAGGGATCCATGAACCAGGCGCCGCCGGACATGCCGAGGCCCACGCGCGACATGCTCTCCACACCGCCGGCGATGACGATGTCATCGGCACCCTGAGCGATCTTGGCGGCACCGAGGTTCACGGCGTCGAGGCCGGAGGCGCAGAAACGCGAGAGCTGGATGCCGGGGGCCTTGGTCGAGTAACCAGCCTCGAAGGCGGCGGCCTTGGGGATGACGGAACCGGCATCCATGACCGGATCGACGCAGCCCATGACGATGTCATCGACCTTGGCGGTATCCAGCCCGTTGCGGTCGCGCACCGCTTCCAGAACCTTGGCGGCGAGGCGCACGGACGGCACTTCGTGCAGCGAGCCGTCCTTCTTGCCGCGCCCGCGCGGGGTGCGCACGTGATCATAGATGAAGACGTCGGTCATTCTCTTCTCCCTGGCGGCGCAAAGGCGCCCTAGAATTCCTGGCTCGCGGCCTGCGACTGTAGCCCCTCGTCCCCATATGGGAAGAGGGGCGAAGCATCAGAATGCTTCGGCAGCCAGTTCCATGGTGGTATCGGCGCCGGCCTCGATGCGGGTCTTGCGCAGGCCGGTTTCCGGCATCAGGCGGTCCATGAAGAACTTTGCGGTGATCAGCTTGTTCTTCAGGAAATCCTCCCGGTCGCCCGCGCCGTTGGCAAGACCGGCTTCCGCCGCCTTGGCGATCTTGGCCCACATGTAACCGATGACGACGAGGCCGAAGAGGTGCATGTAGTCGGTCGAGCCGGCGCCGGCATTGTCGGGCTTGGCCATGGCGTTCTGCATGAACCACATGGTTCCGGCCTGCAGGTCGTTCAGGCCCTTCTTGAGGTGCTTGGTGAAATAGGCGAGCTTTTCGTCACCCCGGTTCTCCTCGCAGAAGTCGCCGATTTCCTTGAAGAGCGCCATGACGGCGCGCCCGCCGTTCATGCCGAGCTTGCGGCCAACGAGGTCGAGCGCCTGGATGCCGTTGGCACCTTCATAGATCATGGCGATGCGCGCATCGCGCACATACTGGCTCATGCCGTGTTCTTCGATATAGCCATGGCCGCCGAAGACCTGCTGGGCCATGACGGCATGGTCGAAGCCCTTGTCGGTGAGCACGCCCTTGAGGATGGGGGTCATCAGGCCGAGGATGTCATCGGCGGCCTGGCGTTCCTTCTCGTCGGCGGAGCGGTGGGCGATGTCGGATTTCAGTGCGGTCCACAGCGTGAAGGCGCGGCCGCCCTCCGTCCAGGCCTTGATGGTCATCAGCGTGCGGCGGATGTCGGGATGCACGATCAGCGGATCGGCCTTGCCCTCGGGGTTCTTGACGCCGGACAGCGAGCGGCCCTGCAGGCGCTCGCGGGCATAGTTGGCGGCGTTCTGGTAAGCGACTTCGGCGATCGACAGGCCCTGCAGGCCGACACCGAGGCGGGCCTCGTTCATCATGACGAACATGGCGTTGAGGCCCTTGTTCTCCGCGCCGATGAGAAAGCCCTTGGCCTCGTCATAGTTCATGACGCAGGTGGCGTTGCCGTGGATGCCCATCTTGTGTTCGATCGCGCCGCAGGAAACCGCGTTGCGCTCGCCCGGCATGCCGTCGTCCTTCAGAATGAATTTCGGCACGATGAAGAGCGAGATGCCCTTCACGCCCTCCGGCGCGCCCTCGATGCGGGCGAGAACGAGGTGCACGATGTTCTCAGACATGTCGTGTTCGCCGGCCGAGATGAAGATCTTCTGGCCTGATATCTTGTAGGAACCGTCCGCCTGCGGCACGGCCTTGGAGTGCAGGAGGCCGAGGTCGGTGCCGCAATGGGGCTCCGTCAGGTTCATCGTGCCGGTCCAGGTGCCCTCGACCATCTTCGGCAGATAGGCGGCCTTCTGTTCGTCGGAGCCGTGCACGAGGATCGCGGCGATCGCGCCCTGCGTCAGGCCGGGATACATGGTGAGCGCCATGTTGGCCGACGACATGTATTCGCCGACGGCGGTGTGCAGGATATATGGCAGGCCCTGGCCGCCGAATTCTTCCGGCACGGCAAGACCCATCCAGCCGCCCTGGCGGTAGAGGTCATAGGCTTCCTTGAACCCCTTCGGCGTCTTCACCGTGGCGTCGTCGTTGCGGACACAGCCTTCCTGATCGCCGGAGAGATTGACGGGGAAGAGCACTTCCTCCGCGACCTTCGCGGCCTCGCCGGTAATCGCTTCCACCATGTCGGCCGTTGCATCGGCAAAGCCGGGCAGGTTGTTGTACCGCTCCAGCGACAGGACGTCGTTCAGGATGAAAAGCGTGTCATTCACGGGGGCCTTGTAGATCGGCATTGCTCGCGTTCCTCACCTATCCCGCGGACGTGAGTCCGCTCCTTAGGTCTGGATACTATAAAACTTTGACGTTTGCGTAAACGTCAAAACGCAAACGCGGCGAATTTTTCGTCGGAGGGGAGGCGGGCGGGATGGATGGTGCGTGTGGCGCGGTGCGGATGCGCCTTGCAAGCGGGGTTGCTGTGCCGCAACCGGTCGCCATTCCTCCCGAACGCCACTCTATGAGCAAATCGTTAAAAAATTTCCGAGCCGGTTAACCCCTTGTTTACCACGTTTCATGAATTGTGGCGTCTGAGGGCGTGGGATCGGGAATCATCTCGTTTCCCCTCTGTGGTGCCCGGCTCCGGCCGGGACGGACAGGGACGATCCCGCCGAATGGAATGAAGGGCGCAGCCGGGCGGCAGCGCTTTCAAGCGTATCTCCCGGCAGGCCGAGGCGGCCGCCAAAGCGAGGCGAAAGATGAACGGATCGCGAAACCCGCAACGTCCCGGCGAACGCTCTTCGCTCGATGCGCTCAATCGCACCATCGAGGGGCTGGAAGCCCGCATTGAAGGTCTGATGGCCGGCGGCCGCGACACGCGCCCCCGCAGCGATGACCGTTACGCGCCGCGCGGCGAGCAGGCCCGCTACGAGCCGCAGCAGCGCGCCATCCCCCTGCGCGAGGATCCGGTCTCCGAAATCATGCAGCGCCAGCGCGCCATCGAAGGCGGCCGTGAGCGTGTCGCCCAGCGTCTGGAGCGCCGCCCCGTCTCCACCGATCATCACGCCGCCGCCCAGCAGGCCCATGCCGCCTATGGCAACCAGACTGCCGCCTATGGCGGGCAGCAGGCCGCTTATGGTGAACGGCAGCCCGCCTATGCCGCTCAGCACGCCGCACCCGCCCGTGCGGACAATTCGGTCGAGGACATCGCCAAGGCGCTCGTCTCGCTGCGCCAGGACCTCAAGAAGGACATCGCCGACGGCCTCGAGCGCGAGATGCAGTCGCTGCGCTCGGAAATCCGCGGCATCCGCCAGATGGCCGAAGGCCGTGGCAACAATGACGACGTGCGCGAGGAACTGACGCGTCTTTCCGCCGGCATCGGCCAGCTCGGCCGCCAGTCGGGCCAGACGGACGGCCTGCGCGTCGAATTCGACGAGCTGCGCTCCGTGCTCGATGGTCTGGCCCGTGAAGATTCCGTGCGCCGCATGGAAGACCGCTGGACCGGCGTCGAGAAGAAGCTCTCCGCCTTCGACCAGACCCGCGATGATGAACTGGTGGCGCTCGCCTACCGGCTCGACGAGCTGAAGGCGCAGATCGGTGCCGTCAGCGCGACGCCGGCCATCCATGCGCTGGAAGGCAAGATCGAGACGATCGCGCGTGCCATCGATATGCTGGCCCGCCAGGCGCAGCAGCCCGACGATCGCCATTTCGTCTCCGCCGTCACCTCGCAGTTCGAAGGTCTCGACACGCGCCTTGACGAGATCAGCCGCGCCATCGCCGCCGCCGGCCGCATGCAGCAGTCCGCATCGGTCGACAATACGATGATGCAGCGCCTGGAAGGCCGCATCGCCGATCTCGCCGGCCAGCTCGACATGATTGCCCATCGCCCGGCGCCGGCGCCCGATCAGGGGCTTGGCCTGCGCATCGAGGCTTTGGCTAGTCGCATCGAGGAGCTTTCCAACGAACGCACGGCGCTGCGTCTCGAAGAGCGCATCGAGCAGCTGTCGCTGATGCTGGAGCAGAGCCAGCAGGCCGCACCCGCCCGCGAAAACGACGAGCTCGCCTACTACCTCTCGGATATCTCGCGCAAGATCGATGCGCTCGACCAGGGCAGCGTCAACGACGTGCTCGCCGAGCGTCTGGATGCGCTGGCTCGCCGCATCGACAATCTCGATGCCGCGCCCGTCGGCAGCCCGTTCCAGGAAGACCGCTTCTCTGAGATCGAAGGCCGCCTGTCGGCCATCGCGGATCGTCTCGATGCCACGCGCGTCGCACCTGCCGGTGACCATGAGGCGCTGCGCGGTCTGGAAGCGCAGATCGCCCATCTCTCGACGCTGATCAGCACGCCGTCCGCCGGCGTTGCTGCGACCTCGCCTGATGTCGAAAACCGTCTGGCGACGATCGAAGACTATATGGCGACCAATGACGAATATATCGTCGAGGCCGCCCGCCAGGCGGCGGAAGCCGTCATGGAAGCCTATCGCCATGCCGGTCCCGCCAGTGCGGCCGCCGTCGATATGGAAGCGATCGCCGGCCTGGCCGACGACCTGCGCGCGCTGGAAGACCTGACCCGTTCCAGCGAGGAGCGCACCGCGCGTACCTTCGACGCGCTGCATGACACGCTGGTGCAGATTGCTGGCCGCCTTGAACAGCTTGACGCCCCGCGCGAAACCTTTGGCCGCCGCGAAGCCGTCCAGCCGCGGGCCGAAATGCCCCGTGCAGAGATGCCGGCCATGGATTTCGGGCGCGCCGAAGAGCCCGCCGCCAGCCTCTATGGCAACGATTATCCGTTCGACGACGACGGTTTCGGCAGCGCGGCTCGCAAGGCCGAGGCCGAGGCACCGCGCGAGGAAAGCCGCTTTGCCGAAGTCGAGGTCGAGCATATCGACGTCCCCGAGCGCCCGGTCGTCGAAGACGAGACCGAGCAGGCCGTGGCGCTCGTCGCCGCCGAAGCCCAGCCGAAGGGTGGATTGCTCGCCGGACTGAAGCGCCGCTTCGCACCGGGTCGCAAGGAAACCGCCGCCGTCACCGAGCGCCATCAGATCGATCCGGCACCGGCACTCGACCCGGTCGACGAACTGGCGCCGGAAGAGGCGAACCAGCTGCTGGAACCCGGCTCGGGCGTGCCCGACGTCCGCCGTATCCTGGAGCGCGTGCGCGCTGGCCAGGCCTCGGGCAGCCGCTCCGCGACCTCCGGCGAGGGAGACAAGGCGGCTCAGCAGATCGCCGCCGCCCGCCGCGCCGCCAAGATCGCCGCCGAAGAGGCCGATGCCATCTCCCGCGTCGCCCCCGCCAAGAAGGGCGACAAGCCGGCAAAGGCCGGCGACAAGCCCGCCTCCGCGCTGTCGCGCCATCGCCGGCCGATCCTGCTCGCCGTCGGTGCCGTGCTCTTGGCGATCATGTCATATCCGCTCGTCACCGCCGTCATCAGCGGCGACGACGCACCCGTCATTGTGGAGCAGACCGCCGTCAATTCCGATAAAAAGCTGGCCGAAACGACTGTTGGTTCCGGCGAGGCCGTGACGGCCAACACGGGTGCTGCTCCTGTCACCGAAGACAAGACGGATACGAAGGCGCTGGCCGATCCCGCCCCGGCGGATGATGGGCTTGCAGGTGACGGCAACAGTGCCGCTACCGAAACGACGCCGACGTCGGGCTCCGACATGCTGGCCGCACCCGCGACCGGCAGCGATGCCGACACGGCCGGCTTCGAGCCGGTGACGACGCTGGAAGCCGAGCCGGTCCTCGGCACGGACACGTCCGCCGTTGAAAAGGCGCCGGTCGATACGATCGAGACGGCAGCCATCGTCGTTCCCGAGGCCATTACCCCACCGTCGCTCTCCAAGGCTGCGACCGAGGGCGATGCGCTGGCGCTGTTCGAGATCGGCGCGCGTTATACGGATGGCCGCGGTGTCACGACCGACCTCGCACAGGCCGCGCATTGGTACGCGCTTTCGGCGGCCCGTGGCTTCGCACCGGCCGAGTATCGCCTCGCCAACCTCTACGAAAAGGGCCAGGGCGTCGAACGCGACCTGGAGCGGGCGCGCAAGCTCTACGAGACGGCGGCCGACAAGGGCAATGCCAGCGCCATGCACAACCTCGCCGTCCTGCTCGCCACGGGCACCGATACGACGCAGCCGGATTTCGAAGGGGCGTCAAAATGGTTCCAGAAGGCCTCCGAACTCGGCGTGCGTGACAGCCAGTTCAACCTCGCCATCCTCTATGCGCGCGGCAACGGCGTGAAGCAGGATCTGGTCGAATCCTACAAGTGGTTCGCCATCGCCGCCCGCGACGGCGACCGCGATGCCGGCGCCAAGCGCGACGAGGTGGCGAATGCCATGCGTCCCGAGCAGCTTTCCGACGCCAAGGCGAAGGTGGAGCTGTGGAAGCCGCAGGCGCTCGACGACAAGGCGAACTCGGCCGAACTGCCCGACGAATGGGTCGGCAAGCCGACCAAGACCGCCAGCGTCGACATGAAGAAGGCCATCCGCAACATCCAGGCCATCCTCAACAACAATGGCTTCAACGCCGGCACGCCGGATGGCGAAATGGGCAAGAAGACGGTCGCTGCCATCAAGTCCTTCCAGAAGTCCGTCGGCCAGGCCGAAACGGGCGAGATCGACGACGCGCTGGTCAACGAGCTCCTGAAGCGCAACAAGCAGCCGAGCTGATCGGCGCCTCGCCGGGGAGGTTGCCAAGGCGGCTTCTCCGGTTGACTTGATCATACCCCGCGGGCATGAGGCTCACCATGGCGCCGCACGTCGTTCACGATGTGCAACGGGCGCTGTGGCATTTTGTATGCGCTGCATGATTCTCATCCTTAAATCGGCCCCGATTTGCAGAATTATGCGGTAGAAAATTCATGTCTCCCCAAGATGATAAGGCGTTCGCCAAACGTCATCATCGATGAGGGCGCAGGGCGCGCCTCCTGGCTGCGCCTCACGACCGATCCTTGCGTGATGCAGGGCGCGACCGGCCGATGGAGGGGGCTTCCTTTCCCGCGGCGGGGCGCTTCTTTGCATTCACGGCCTGCCGAAGAGGAGCCGCGGCAGGGAAGGACGGGAAAGCGGCCGAGAGAAAAGTAGCCTCCGCGCGAGCGGAAGAATTGCCGATTGGGGTTTCGTTGTGACTGTCTACCTGCCCATTGCAGAGCTGTCGGTGAATATCTTCATCATTCTCGGCATGGGCGCGGCCGTCGGTTTCCTTTCCGGCATGTTCGGCGTGGGCGGTGGCTTCCTCATCACGCCGCTGCTTATCTTCTACAACATCCCCCCGGTCGTCGCCGTGGCCACGGGCGCCAACCAGGTCGTCGCCTCCTCGGTCTCGGGCGCGCTCTCGCATTTCCGGCGCGGCACGCTGGACGTGAAGCTGGGGACGGTGTTGCTGTTCGGCGGTCTGGCGGGCGCCACCGTCGGCATCTGGATCTTCGCGCTCCTGCGCCGCGTCGGCCAGCTGGACCTCGTCATCTCGTTGCTATACGTCGCGCTGCTTGGCACGGTCGGCACGCTGATGCTGCTCGAAAGCATCCGGGCGCTGCGTCGCTCCGCCAACAACCAGCCCGTCTCGCTGCGCCGGCCCGGCCAGCACAACTGGGTCCATCGTCTGCCGCTGAAGATGCGCTTCAAGAAATCGAAGATCTATCTCAGCATCATCCCGGTCGTCGGGCTCGGTTTCTGCATCGGCATCCTGACCTCCGTCATGGGCGTCGGCGGCGGGTTCATCATGGTTCCCGCCATGATCTACCTCCTGCGCATCCCGACCAATGTCGTCGTCGGCACGTCGCTCTTCCAGATCATCTTCGTCACCGCCTATACGACGATCGTGCAGGCGACGGCCAACCACGCGGTCGATATCGTGCTTGCCTTCATCCTGATGGTGGCGGGTGTGATCGGGGCGCAATATGGCGTGCGTGTCGGCCAGAAGCTGCGTGGCGAACAGCTGCGCGCGCTGCTCGCGCTGCTCGTGCTCGCCGTCGGTGCCCGCCTTGCGGTCGATCTCGTCGTCACGCCCGCCGATGTCTATTCCATCGTCAGCGAGGGGGTCTATCGATGAGAGCGATCGCTGTTCTTTTTCTCATCCTCGGCCTTGCCGCGCCTGCCGCCGCGCAGGTGCTGGAGGACAAGCCCGTCGAGTTTCCCGAAAGGCTCGAGATCGGCATCTCGACGGACGAGATCGCCATCACCTCGGATTTCCGCGGCGCCGACCTCACCATTTTCGGTGCGATCGAAGGCTACGATCCGGCCCTGCTCGCCCAAGGAAAATACGATATCGTCGTGGCGCTGGAGGGGCCGAAGGACAACAACACGGTGCGCGTGAAGGAGCGCATCTTCGGCATCTGGGTCAATCGCCGCTCGATGACCTTCGAGCTCGTACCGGAATCCTATTCTCTCTCGAGCACGCGCGACGTCGAGACGATCGCCGAGCCCGCCATGCTGAACGGCGTCGGCGTCGGCATCCAGCATATCCGCCTGTCGCCGATCGGTTATGTCGGCGATGGCAGCAACATCACGGAATTCCGCGATGCCTTCCGGCGGCTCAAGGAAAGCGGCAACTATTACCAGCGCGATCCGGGCGGCGTGCAGTTCATCAGTGCCAGCCTTTTCAAGGCGACGGTCAGACTGCCGGCGAACGTGCCGAACGGCACTCATGTGGTGCGCGCGCATCTCTTCCGCGACGGGGTCTTCATCAGCGAGAAGGCGCTGCCGCTGCGCGTGATGAAGACCGGGATCGAGCAGATGATCTCGAATGCCGCCTACAACAACGCGCTCCCCTACGGCATCTTCTCGGTGACGCTGGCGCTCATGACGGGCTGGCTCGCCAGCGTGGTCTTCCGCAAGGATTGATCAGCCGGCGCGGGCTGCGACAGTCGCTTCATAGGCGGCCTGCAATTCGCCGAAGACCGAGCGGGCAGGCGCCGGGGCGCCCGTATGGATGGCGCGCAGCTCCTCCATGAAGGCCGCCCACATCTCGGGGCCACCATCCTCCAGCAGTTCGGCACGGATAGACAGTTCCTCTGTAACGGGCAGGAAGCGCCGGCCCCAGGCGCCCATCACGGCAAAGACCGGCACCAGCGCGATGCCCATCTCGGTCAGGCTGTACAGCGCCTTCTGCTTGTGGCTCGGATCATCCTCTTTCGTGATCAGCCCTTCCGCGAGGAGGCGTTTCAGCCGGTCGGCCAGAATGTTGGAGGCGATACCTTCTTCGGATTTCGTCAAAAGTTCGCGAAAATGCCGGCGGTTGCCGAACATCATGTCGCGCAGCACGATCAGGCTCCAGCGGTCGCCGAGAATTTCCAGCGTCAGGTTGATCGGGCAACCGGATCGGCGGGCGTCTTTCATGCGATTCTCCAAAACTGCTTGCAGGGTACAAGCGGTTTTGGCGCCAAGCAATGTCAGCCGCGCAGGTTGGAAAACCGCACCGAATAGATGCGGTCGCGGCCGAGCATGTGGGCGATGAGGTTCGGCCGGTCGAAGAGGCCGGCCATCGCCTTGTGGCGGAGATCCAGGCCGCCGGTCATCAGGCCGAAGGCTGGCATCAGCAGGCGTTTGCCGTCGGTCGCGAAACAGGGACGGCGGACCGCCTTCTCGCGGCGGATGACGGTGGCGGCGGGATGCAGATGCCCGGCGATCTCGCCGGCAGGCGAGAGGAGCGACGGCTCGTGGCGGAAGGCGAGGCCCGCGTAGTGCAGCTCGTCGGCGGACTGGCCGGGCAGGTCGACGGTGCCGTCGGGATCGTGGTTGCCGTTGATCCAGATCCATTCGCGGCCGCGGGCAAGTTCCGCGATCTTCGCGCGAAAAATCTCCGGCAGATGGGCGGAGCCGACGCGATCGTGGAAATTGTCGCCGAGGCTGACGACGATGGCCGGGTCGTGTCTGACGATGACGGCTTCCAGCACCTTCAGCGTGGCGAGCGTGTCATAGGGCGGCAACAGCATGCCGCGGCGGGCAAAAGCGGCGCCCTTTTCGAGATGCAGGTCCGAGACGACGAGCAGACGGGTTTCCGGCAGGTAGAGCGCGCCGAGCGGATCGCAGACGGCCTCGACGCCGGCCACGACCGTGCGCGCGGAGACTGCGCCGAAATCCTGTATGTCCATCGATGCCAGCGCCAGTCTCTGCATGCGCGTTCGTTAAATCCTAAATATTGGTATCGCCCATCGCCTCGGCGATGAGGTCTTCGGCGGCTTCGGCCAGAAGCGAATCCTGCGCTTCGCCAGCCACCGTCTCCTTGCCGATTTCCAGCATGATCGGCACGGCGAGCGGCGAGATGCGATCGAGCCGGCGATGGGTGATATGTCCTTTGATTCGCATCAGCATATCGCCCAAGCGCTGAATATCCAAAAGTCCCGCCGCCGCATCGTTGCGCGTCGCCTCCAAGAGGATGTGATCCGGCTCGTGGCTGCGCAGCACGTCGTAGATCAGGTCGGCGGAAACCGTGACCTGCCGTCCGGTCTTTTCCTTGCCCGGATGGCGCTGCTCGATCAAACCGGCAATCACGGCGCAATTGCGGAAGGTGCGCTTCAGCATGAAGCTTTCATCGAGCCAGGCTTCGAGATCGTCGCCCAGCATGTCCTCGTCGAACAGGTTCGACAGTGACGGGCGCTCGATGGCGAAAGAATAGCCGAGGTCGTCCAGCGCCCAGATGGCGAGCGAATAGTCGGTCGCGACGAAGCCCAGCGGCCGACGGCCGGCGCGTTCCAGCCGTCGGGTGAGCAGCATGCCGAGCGTCTGGTGGGCGAGGCGGCCTTCGAAGGGATAGGCGACCATGTAGTGGCGGCTGCCGCGCGGAAAGGTTTCGATCAGCAGTTCGTCGCGCTTCGGCAGGGCGGAGACATCGCGCTGCAAGGCGAGCCAGTCACGCACCTGATCGGGCAGGGCGCTCCAGCGCTCAGGATCGTCCAGCATCGCGCGCACCTGATCGGCCAGATAGGTGGAGAGCGGGAACTTGCCGCCGGCATAGGCCGGCACCTTCGGGTCGAGCGAGAAGGCCTGGCTGACGAGGCATTCGTTCTCGCGGATGCCTTCGAAACGCAGCACCTTGCCGGAGAACAGGAAGGTATCGCCGGGCGCCAGCATTTCGAGGAAATATTCCTCGACCTTGCCGAGCGAGGCTCCGCCGCGGCCGACCGCACCCTTGGCGCCGCGCTTAACCATGCGCACGTTCAGCATCGGCATTTCGACGATGGTGCCGAGATTGAGGCGGTATTGCTGGGCGACACCGGGATTGGAGACGCGCCACAGGCCATCCGCCGTCTTGCGGATGCGGGCGTAACGCTCGTAGGTCTTCAGTGCATAACCGCCGGTCGCGACGAACTGCACGATGCGGGCGAATTTTTCACGCGGGAGACCGGCATAGGGCGAGGCGGAGATGATCTCGGCAAAGAGCGCATCCTCGTCGAAGGGCGCGGCACAGGCCATGCCGAGCACGTGCTGGGCGAGCACATCGAGCGCGCCGTCGCCGACGGGCGGCGTGTCCTGCGCGCCGAGATAGTTGGCGTCGAGCGCCGCCTGACACTCCATCACCTCGAAACGGTTGGCCGGCACGAGGATGGCCCGGCTCGGTTCGTCCATACGGTGATTGGCGCGGCCGATGCGCTGGGCAAGGCGCGAGGCGCCCTTCGGCGCGCCGACATGGATGACGAGATCGACATCGCCCCAGTCGATGCCGAGATCGAGCGTCGAGGTGGCGACGACGGCGCGCAGGCGATTTTCCGCCATGGCCTGCTCCACCTTGCGGCGCTGGCCGACATCGAGCGAACCGTGATGCAGCGCGATGGGCAGCGTGTCCTCGTTGATGTTCCAGAGTTCCTGGAAGAGGATTTCCGCCTGGCTGCGCGTGTTGACGAAGAGCAGCGCCGTCTTGTGCGCCTTGATTGCCTCATAGACTTCGGGCATCGCATATTTCGCTTGGTGGCCCGACCAGGGCACGCGCGCCTCGCTGCGGAGAATGGTGATGACGGGCTTGGCCCCGCCTGGCGCGGTAACGAGGCCGGCATGGTGTTCCGCCTCCGGCGTTTGCGCGACCAGCCAGCGGCGCAGGTCTATCGGCTCGGCGACGGTGGCGGAGAGGCCGATGGTCTTCAGGCCCGGCGCCAGCTGGCGCAGGCGCGCCAGACCGAGCGACAGCAGATGGCCGCGCTTGGAGGTGACGAGCGAGTGCAGCTCGTCGAAGATGACGTATTTCAGGTCCTTGAAGAAGCGCGGCGCTTCGCCATTGGCGATGAGCAGCGCCACCTGCTCCGGCGTCGTCAGCAGGATGTCGGGCGGGTTCAGTCGCTGGCGCTGGCGTTTGGATTGCGGCGTGTCGCCGGTGCGTGTCTCCACCGTGATCGGCAGGCCCATTTCCGAGACCGGCTTCATCAGGTTGCGCTCGATATCGACGGCGAGCGCCTTGAGCGGCGAGATGTAAAGCGTGTGCACGCCGGTAAAGGCCGAGCCCGGCGGTATCTTTCCGCGATGGGTGAGATCGGTCAGCGCCGGCAGGAAGCCGGCAAGCGTCTTGCCGGCGCCGGTGGGAGCGATCAGCAGCAGGCTCTCGCCGGTATTGGCGCGGGCGAGCAGCTCCATCTGATGCGCGCGCGGCTGCCAGCCCCTGTCCGCGAACCAGCGGGTGAAGGGCGGAGGTAGCAAGGAGAGGCCGTGGGCGGCATGGCTGAGGTGAGAATCGGGCACGGCGTTAAGCTAATTCACGCGCGCGGAAAGAAAAGCGTCCCCAGCAACAATCTCCGCGAACCGCTGAAACACGAGCCTTTCAAGGCGATACCGGCTTTTCACAGGCCGTACACGAAGCGGTTACCGCGGAAGAAAGATGAAACTTTTCGCGCCGGCCCCCCGTTTACCGCCCCGTGACAGAGAAATTGATAGGAGATTTCCCATGAAGAAGATTGTTCTTGCTCTGGCCGCCCTTTCGTTTTCTGCAGGCGCGGCACTGGCCGAAAACCCCTATGTCGGCCGCACCGACGTGATCCAGTCCGGCCCGAATGCCGGCCAGGAGGTGATGAACCCCGCGGTGAATAACCTGGATATGGGCACCACGGCGTCCATCACGTCGAACGACACCTCGCGTCAGGTCCCGAACGAGACCAATGAGCAGCTGGCTGATCCCGGCGCCAACCGTTACGGCGATTCCGATCCGGGCAGCATGCAGTTCGACTAAGCATTCGACCTGACCCAAGCAGGTCTTCGGCCCTTCCGGTCTCCGGGAGGGCCGAATGCGTTTGGGGCTTACATCGCGATGTAGCGGTCGGCGCGATGGTTGACGGTGAGGAAGAGGTTCAGCACCACGGCGCCGACGACCGAGCAGAGCACGATGAAAGGGGCGGCGACGGCGAAGGCGGCGATCAGCACGAAGAGATCGAAAGCAAGCTGCACGAGGCCGGCGCGGATGCCGAAGCGCTCCTGCAGATAGACCGCAAGCACGCCCACGCCGCCGAGGCTGGCGCGGTGGCGATAGAGGCCGAGTAGGCCGAAGCCGAGCAGGATGCCGGCCAGCACCGCCGTCCACATCGGATCGATGCTCTCGATGCGCACGAACTGCGGCTGGAACTCGGTGATGATGGAGGTCATGGTCACCGCAAGCACGGTCTTGATAGTGAAGCTCCAGCCGAGGCGCTTCAACGCAAGAATGTAGAAGGGGATGTTCACGACGGTGTAGTAGATGCCGAAGCTGACACCCGTGAGATAGTGCAGGATGAAGGCGACGCCGGCGGTGCCGCTGGCCACCAGCCCGGCGCTGCTCATCAGCGCCAGCCCGAGTGCGGCGATCATGCTGCTCGCAAACAGGCCCTGCGCATCTTCCAGCGGCGTGTGGCGGGTGGGGGTGGGATTCCAGAAGCCGAAACGCCGCTTGTCGCCGTCCATGGCCGATCTCCGATGATTTTTATCGTTGTATAGGGCGTCGCCGCTTGCGTGAAGCCTATGACTTTTTGCGCGACGCCTATGGCTGCGCCGGGCAAGGAACAGCAGGCCATGCACCGGCTGGCCGCCATCCTGGCGGATCACGCTCTTTTCCAGCGCCACCAGATCGAAGCCGGTCTCGGCCATCCGCCTGCGGATGAAAGCCTCGGGGTGGGCGTAGCGCAGCGAGGGGCGCAGCACGGGCGCCTCGCCATCGCCGCCATCTTCCACGGAGAAGGCGAAGAGGCTGCCGGGCTTGGCAAGCCGCGTGACGCTTGCAAAAACCTGCCCGAGATCGCCGAGATACATCAGCACGTCGGCGGCGCTGACGAGATCGGCACGGGCTTCCGGCAGATCGCCGAAGAGGCCGCTGTCTTCTGCCGGCAACGAAAGATCGGCCTGGGCGAGATGGTCGTAGACCGCTTTTTCTTCGGCTTTCGCCAGCATGCCGGTGGAGAGGTCGAAGCCTTCGAGACGGCCGGCATTGTTGCGGAACTCGACGCCGAACAGGCCGGTGCCGCAGCCGATATCGGCGACGAGGCCGAAATGCGCGTCTTCGCCGGAATGTTTGCGCACGAGCTTTGCGAGCGTTTGCGGCACGGTATAGTCGAGCCGTTCGACCAGCGCGGTGTCGAAGCGGTCGGCATAGTCGTCGAACAGGCGTTCGACATAGTGCATCGGCGGGGCGGCGGGGGCTTTCGCCATCCCGAGCACGGCGAGTTTCAGGCTGGCGCCGAAAATATCCGAGGGGTCGAGCGCGACGACCTTTTCAAGCGCGGCGGCGGCTGCCTCCTTCCGGCCCGATTTCTCGGCATATTCGGCGAGCCGGAACCAGCCGGCGGCCCAGCCCGGCACCTGTTCGAGCGCCTGCTCCATCAGTTCCTGCGCCTCCGCGAACTCGCCCGATTCCGCAAACATGCGGGCATAATCGGCGCGGCGGTCGGCGATGAGATCGCCGGAGGAGAAATGCGGGCTCGTCATGGGGGCTCGGATATGGAAACGGATGGCCGCTACATGGCAGGGCGGCGGCAAAAGGCAAGCGAATTCTCGTGAGCGGCCCTTGCTTGCCGCAGGCGGGGCGAACGCTTATCTCAGGGTCTAACGAATTTTTGGAGAATCAGCGGATGTCGAATGGCGTGAACGGGTTTCTGGGCGATAGCCCGCTGCGCGTGCTCATCAAGCTCCTGATCCTGTCGGTGGCCGTCGGCTTCCTGATGTCGATCTTCGGGCTCTACCCCGATGATATCCTGTTTGCCGTGCGCGATTTCGTCCTCGATCTCTGGCACACCGGCTTCAAGACGCTCGGCCGCCTCGGCGATTACCTGCTGCTCGGCGCCGTCATCGTCATTCCCGTCTTCATCCTCATCCGCCTTCTGAGCTACCGCCGCTGACCATGCTGACCCGTCGCACCTTCCTCGCCGCTTCGGCGGCGGCCATCGCGGCCCTTGCCGCTGGCTGTTCCACCACAAGCGTGCTGACGCCTTCGGCCGGCACAGGCAGCGACCAGACGGCCGCCTCGCTCGGCCTCGTCAACAAGCTCCGCGCCGAGCGCGGTCTGTCGGCGCTCGTCATCGACAAGCAGGCGCAGCGCGCCGCGATGGACCAGGCAAGCCGCATGGCATCCGCCGGCAAGATGGAACACAATATCGGCTTCGGCGCGAATTTCCTGAAGCGCATGAAGGGCATGGAAGTGGCGCTGCCGGCGGCGGAAAACATCGCAGTCGGCCAGGACAGCGCCGCGGAAGCCTTCGACGCCTGGTACCGCTCGCCGAAACACCTCGTCAACATGCTCGGTGCCAGCTATCGCGGCCTCGGCGTCGCCGTCGTTTCCAATCCGGCATCGGGCGGGCGGCCGTACTGGGCGATGGTGCTGTCAGGTTAAGGAGCACGCATGGGCGGCAGGATCGTGCGCATGGCGGATCTGGAGATCGATCCCGCGCAGCTCGACGCCTACAAGGCGCTGCTCGCCGAGGAGATCGAGGCCTCGGTGCGGCTCGAGCCAGGTGTGCTGATGCTGCATGCCGTGTCGATCGACGAGACGCCGGAAAAAGTGCGGCTGCTGGAGGTCTATGCGGACGAGGCGGCCTATCAGGCGCACCTCGCCACGCCGCATTTTCTCAAATACAAGACGCAGACCGCCGCGATGGTCCGCTCGTTGCGTCTCCTGCCGGTGACGCCGATCCGGATGGATGCGAAATAGGGCCGGTCTGAGGGGGAGTTTGCATGAGTGCCACGACGGCAAGCGAAAACGACGGGTCCGGTCCCTTCGAGGTGACGCACCGGCTGGTGCTGGCGATCGCCATTCCCATGACGCTCGGCTTTCTCACGACGCCGCTGCTCGGCCTGACGGACACGGCGGTGGCCGGGCGGCTCGGCTCGGCGGATGCGCTGGCCGGCATGGCCGTCGCCGCCATCATCTTCGATCTGCTGTTCGGCAGCTTCAATTTCCTGCGCGCCTCCACGACGGGACTGGTGGCACAGGCCTTCGGCCGCGGCGACCGGCGCGAGGAGCAGGCGGTCTACTGGCGCTCGCTCACCATTGCGCTCTGTTCCGGCCTCGTGCTGATGCTGCTCTCGCCGCTGTTGCTGTCCGGCGGACTTTTCCTGATGGCGCCGACGCCTGAAGTGGCCGAGGTCGCCTCGACCTATTTCATGATCCGCGTGCTTTCCGCCCCTATGGCGCTTGCCAATTATGCGCTGCTCGGCTTCGTGCTCGGGCGCGGGCAGGGCACGACGGGGCTGCTGTTGCAGGCGATCATCAACGGCATCAACATCGTGTTGTCGATCACGCTTGGCCTCGGGCTCGGCTGGGGAATTGCCGGCATCGCCTGGGGCACGTTCATGGGTGAAACGGTGGGCACGCTGGCAGGGCTTGCCATCGTCGTCTCGCGCTTCAATCGCGCCGACCGGCCTTCGCGGGCAGAAATCTTCGCGCCGGCACGGCTGAAGGCGCTGTTTTCGCTCAACCGCGATATCATGATCCGCACCTTCGTGCTGATCGGCGCCTTCGCGATCATGACCCGCATAGGCTCCTCCATGGGGCCGCTGGCACTGGCGGCCAATGCGGTTCTCATGAACATCTTCCTCGTCGCCGGCTACTATCTCGACGGCATCGCCAACGCGGCCGAGCAGCTCGTGGGCCGCGCCTTCGGGGCGAATTTCCGGCCGGCCTTCGACAGGGCTGTCAAACTCACCCTCCTCTGGTCGCTCGGTCTCGGTGTCGTCACCACTGGGCTTTTCCTGATCTTCGGGGCCGATATCGTCGGCTTGCTGACGACGACGGAAAGCGTGCGGGCCGAGGCGGCGAAATACCTGCCCTGGGCGGCGCTGACGGCAATCACCGGGGCACTGGCATTCCAGATGGATGGGGTGTTCATCGGCGCGACCTGGTCGAGCGCCATGCGCAACATGATGCTTTTGGCCTTTGTCGGCTATCTCGCGGCACTTGCCGTCTTCGTGCCGCTGTTGGGCAATCACGGCCTGTGGCTGGCGCTCAATCTCTTCCTGGCTTTCCGGGGGATTTTTCTGGCGCTGCGCCTGCCGGCGCTCGCCGGCCGGCAGTTTTCCGTGGCAAACCGGAGCTGATCTCCGGCGGGGTGGCCGGCATTCAAGCCGGCTGGATGCGTCCGAGGCTCAGACCCAGGAGATCGAGAGGGTTTTCCGGCCGTTTCGATTTTTCGCCATCTTCCGCGTAGATATCGGCCCTGGCGCGCAGCCAGTGCGTATATTCGCGGCCTTCAGGCCGGCCTTCCTCTTCCCAGATCTCGTGTGCCCTTTTGCGGATCCGTTCGTTTTGATCGTCCATGGTGTCATCCCTTCCTGGCCTTTTGGCCGTTATCAGGCGGGATCGGTGCAGGCTACCGTCGATGCGAATCGGCTTTTGCCGAACACTCCACCCGCAAGAGCTAAACCCTGCGGGAGGACTTTGGTTCCCCTGTGGCGATCAGAGGGTGCGATTGGCCCAATGTTCGGTGCGGGTGCCGCAAAGCATTGAAATCGAAGCGATCTGCTCGCGATCACAAATCCGCGAGAGCCCACCGACGATCTCGCCCGGCAGGGTCGGGCCGGCATAGACCATGCAGGAATAGAGCTGAACGAGGTTGGCGCCGGCGCGGATTTTCTCTGCCGCCGTCTCCGCCGAGGAGACGCCGCCGACGCCGATGATCGGCAGGGCTTCGCCGACGCGCCTGCGCATCTTGGCCAGCACCACGGTGGATTTCTCGAAGAGCGGTTTTCCCGAGAGGCCGCCGGCCTCGCCTGCATGGGTGACATTGCGCAGGCCGGCGCGCGACAGGGTCGTGTTGGAGACGATCAGGCCATCGAGCGGATGGGCGAGCGCCACCTCGGCGATGTCGTCGAGGCCTTCCTCGGTGAGATCGGGCGCGATCTTCAGGAAGACCGGAACCTGGCGGCCGCTGCGCGTAGCCTCTTCGGCGCGGGCGGCAAGCACGGCGGAGAGCAGCGCATGCAGGCTTTCCTTCGCCTGCAGGTCGCGCAGGCCGGGCGTATTGGGCGAGGAGATGTTGGCCGTGAAATAGCGCGCGACATCATAGAAGGTGCGGATGCCGGCGACATAGTCGGCGATGCGGTCTTCGCTGTCCTTGTTGGCGCCGATATTGACGCCGATCAGCGCATCGCGCCGGCACGCCTTGAGGCGCTCCAACGCGGCGGCATGGCCTTCATTGTTGAAGCCAAGGCGGTTGATGACGGCATCGTCCTCGACGAGGCGGAAGATGCGAGGCTTCGGATTTCCGTCCTGCGGGCGCGGCGTCACGGTGCCGATCTCGGTGAAGCCGAAGCCGAGGCGCAGCAGTGCTTCCGGCACCTCGGCATTCTTGTCGTAGCCGGCGGCGAGGCCGATCGGGTTGGGGAAAGCCAGGCCGGCGACGGTCTGGGCCAGCCGCGGATCGGCCTTGGCAGGGCAGGCGGGTACCAGGCCGGTCTTCAGCGCGGTGATGGACAGGCCATGGGCGGTTTCCGGGTCGAAGAGGAAGAGGCCCTTGCGGCCAAGCGTCGAAAGCAGGGACATCACAGCATCTCCGGAAACTGGTGGGCGCCGTCGGCGCCGAGCGGCAGGGGTTTTTCCCAGAGCACGGCGGACAGCGGCAGGGCGGCATAGAGGTGGGGGAAGAGATCGCCGCCGCGCGACGGCTCGAAGACCAGTTTTTCACCGAGCGCATCTCCATCGACGGCGATGAGCAGCAGGTCCGTCTGGCCGGTGAAATGGCGGGCGGCGGTTTCCTTGGCCTGCGAGGCGGTGGAGAAATGGATATAGCCGTCGGTCAGGTCGATGGCAGCACCCTCGAAAATCCCGACCTCTTTGGCATTTTGCCACAGACTTGCCGGAACGATCTTGTAGATTGTCTTGGCCATCGCGTCCGTTTCTCCCTTGCCTGCCGTCTTTACGGTAGCGCTTGCCGGAAAGAACGGCCGATGTCCACCGGTGAAAGCCCCGGAAACCGGCTCTTGGAGGATTTTGCATGCGAATCTCTGCCCTGCCCCTGACCTTCGCCGCTTTCGTCCTCGCAGGCTCCGCCCATGCGGACGGCGAGGGCCGCTACCGTATGGAAAAGACCGATACCGGTTTCATCCGCCTCGACACGGCCTCGGGCGATATCTCGCTCTGCCGCGAGCAGGACGGCCAGATCGTTTGCCGTATGGCGGCCGACGAGCGCGCGGCCTTCGAGAAGGAGCTCGATCTGCTGACCAAGCGCGTTGAAGCGCTGGAAAAGGGCGGCACAACCGCTCTGACGGATGCAAAACCCTCGCTACCGACGGATGAAGAGATTGACCGGACCATGACCGTCATGGAAAAGATGATGCAGAGGTTCATGGGCATCGTGAAAAACCTCGAGGACGGAGAGGAGAAAGCCGTTCCCGAGAAAGGCGCGGACCCGCAGAAGACCTGACGGAGAGGCTGTGCCCGCGCCGCCTCCTTCGTCAGGTTACAAACTCTTGGGCCATTTACTCTTGGGAGGGAGCGCATGGCATCGGCACTCACGATCATCATCGCGGACGACCATCCGCTGTTTCGCGGCGCCCTGAAACAGGCGCTGACGGGCATGGACGGCAATCCCGATATCGTCGAGGCCGGCGATTTCGAGGCGGCGCGCAAGGCCGCCGAGACCAACTCCAATGCCGACCTGCTGCTGCTCGATCTCGCCATGCCCGGCGTCAGCGGTCTTTCGGGCCTTATCTCGCTGCGCGCCGAATTCCAGAGCTTGCCGGTCGTCATCGTCTCGGCCAGCGACGATCCCGTCACCATCCGCCGCGCGCTCGATCTCGGCGCCTCCGGCTTCATCTCCAAATCGGCCTCCATCGAGGATATCCGTGAAGGCATCGCTTCGGTGCTGGCCGGCAACATCTATACACCCGGCGGCTATGTGCGCGGGCCGGAGCAGGACAACGAAGTGGCCGATCTCATCGCGCGGCTGCGCACGCTCACCCCGCAGCAGTCACGCGTGCTTGCCATGCTGGCCGAAGGTCTGCTCAACAAGCAGATCGCCTACGAGCTCGGCGTCTCCGAGGCGACCATCAAGGCGCATGTCTCGGCGATCCTCCTGAAGCTAAATGTCGACAGCCGCACACAGGCGGTCATCCAGCTCGGCAAGATCGGCGCGGCGCAGGCGGCTGCCTGATCCTATTCCGCCGCCTCCCGCTGCAAGGCAGAAAACTGCGTCAGCCAAGCGCGCATGGAGGCCGGGCGCACCGGTT
Organism: Shinella curvata; assembly: GCF_022899935.1. Lineage (GTDB taxonomy): Bacteria > Pseudomonadota > Alphaproteobacteria > Rhizobiales > Rhizobiaceae > Shinella > Shinella curvata. Next base: position 248,148 of record NZ_JALJCJ010000003.1, on the reverse strand, counting down.
TGTTCTGCACGAGAATAGTGTCCCGTTCCGCCTCGGCGCGCACGTCCGGCGTGCGGTCGGCGGTGACGAGCAGGGCGGGCACCTCGCGGGCGAGCGCGGCGCGGAGTTTTCCAATCGCGGCAATGCCGGTGCCGTCGTCGAGATGGTAGTCGGCGATCACGGCATCCACGGCCGGCGGGCCGGCGGCGACCAGTGCCTCGACGGCCGCGACGGATTCGGCGAGCGTCACCGTGCAGCCCCAGCCGGACAGCAGCAGGCGCATGCCGTCGAGGATTTTCGGCTCGTTGTCGATGCAGAGCACGCGCAGGCCCTTGAGCGGCTCGTCGCTGACAGGCACCGCGGCCGGTTTGTCCGCAATGTGGCGGCTGGCAGCAGCATCGATCGGCACGCGCACCTTGAAGCTGGTGCCACGGCCGGGCGTCGATTGCAGTTCGACGGGGTGCGACAACACGCGGGAAATGCGGTCGACGATGGAAAGCCCAAGGCCGAGGCCGGGTGCGGTGCGCGCACCCTCGTCGAGCCGGGCGAACTCCTTGAAGACCGTGCGGAACTTCGAGGCGGGAATGCCGATGCCGGAATCGAGCACCTGGATGACGGCGTGCCCGCCCTTGCGGCGCACGCCGACCAGCACCTTGCCGGACTGGGTGTATTTGATGGCATTCGACACGAGGTTCTGCACGACGCGGCGCAGCAGGTTCGGGTCAGTGCGGATGGCGAGCGAGCTGGAGAGCACGGTCAGCTTGAGGTTCTTCGCCCGCGCCATCGGCGCGAAGTCGGTCTCGATGCGCTTCAGCAGGTCCTTCAGCGCCACCGTCTGCACGCGCGGCTTCATGGCACCGGTATCGAGGCGGGAAATGTCGAGCACGGCGCCGAGGATCGCTTCCACCGATTCCAGCGAGGAATCGATGTTGTGGATCATCTCGCGGTTCTCCGTCTCGCCGAGCCGTTCGACCAGCGAGGAGGAATAGAGACGGGCGGCATTGAGCGGCTGGAGAATATCGTGGCCGGCGGCGGCGAAGAAGCGGGTCTTGCCGATATTGGCCTCTTCGGCGGCGGCGCGCGCCTCGGCAAGCGCGGTGTTGACGCGGGTGAGTTCGGCGGTGCGCTCGGCGACGCGGTGCTCCAGCGTCTCATTGACCTGTTTCAGCGCGCGGTCGGCGGCGACACGGTCGGTAATGTCGGTATAGGTGGAGACGAAGCCCTTTTCCGGCATTGCGTTGGTGCGCACCTCCACGATGCGCTCGCCGCCAGCAAGCACCAGCGCGAAAGGCTCGTCATAGGTCATGCTGCGCGTGATGGTGACCGCGCGTTCCTCCTCCGCAATATCGCCGCGCTCGGCGAGGATTTCCACGATGTCGGATAGCGGAAAACCGACCTGGCCGACATATTCCGGCAGGTCGAGCAGCTGGCGGAAGCGGCGATTCCAGACGGTGAGGTTGCCGGCGCTGTCGAAGACGGCGATGCCCTGGTCCATCTGGCCGAGCGCCGTCTGCAGCATATCCTGATTGTATTGCAGCGCCTCGCTGGCCTGGTCGAGCAACCAGTCGGTGTCCGTCGGCGTGTCGTCGATGCGCTGGAGCACAAGGGAGAGCACGAGGCGGGCGGAGGAAGAGCCGATGGCGCTGCCGAGCAGTTGCTCGGAGAAATGCACGATGGCCGCATCGGCCGGCGCATTGTCCTCCAGCCAGCGGCCGACCTGCCGCTCATAGGTGTGGAAGGAACGCTGCATGCGCTCCTCGCCGAGATATTTGGCGATGGTGGTCTTGAGGTCGCGCACGGTGACCTTCGTGCGGCGGCCGCGGAAGGCGCGCTCAAGGCGCGGTTTCGAGCGGATGAAGGTGCCGGCCTGCAGGCGCTCCAGCGAGGTCGGGTTGCGCGTCAGCGAGCCGATGATGTAGGCGCCGACATTGACCATCATCGCGACGAGCGTGGCGTTGACCAGAGGATCGGCATTTGCGCCGGTGAAAATGGTGGAGCCGGGGAAGAGGAAACCGAGAATGGTTTCGGCGACATAGGCATTGTCGGCAACGCCGAGGCTGGGCAGGAACAGCAGGTAAGCCCAGACGACGAGGCCGGAGATCATACCTGCCATGGCGCCGCGCGCATTGGCATTGCGCCAGAACAGGCCGCCGAGCATCGCGGGTGCGACCTGCGCGACGGCGGCGAAAGCGAGAAGACCCATCGAGGCAAGGCCGGCATTGGCGGTCGCGGCGCGGTAATAGGCATAGCCCAGCAGCAGCACGAAGAAGATCGCAAGCCTGCGGATGATGAGCAGCATGCGCGACAGGTCGTCCTGCTGGTCGACACCGCCGATGAGGTTTCGCCGGAGCACGACAGGGATGACGATATCGTTCGATACCATGATGGAGAGCGCCACGGAGGCGACGATGACCATGGCGGTCGCAGCGGAGAAGCCGCCGATGAACGCGATCAGCGTGAGGACGGGTTGGTCAAGGGCGACGGGAAGCGTCAGCACATAAAGGTCGCCGTCGCCCGCGCCGTTGAACGTCATGACGCCGCCGATCGCGACCGGCAGCACGAAAAGGTTGATGGCGACGAGATAGAGCGGGAAGAGGATGCCGGCCGTGCGCAATTCGCCGGCCGTGCGGTTCTCCACGACCGTCACATGGAACTGGCGCGGCAGCATGATGATGGCGAAGGCGGACAGTACGATCAGCAGGATCCAGCGTGCGACCGGCGTGTCATAGGCCAGCGACTGCATGACGCGCTCGTTTTCCGAGGCCCGCTGCCAAAGATCGCCCGGACCGTCGAACATACCATAGATGACGTAGAGGCCGACCGAGGCGATGGCTATGAGCTTGACCAGCGATTCCATCGAAATGGCGAGGATCAGGCCGTCCTGATGCTCTGTGGCGTCGGTATGGCGCGTGCCGAAAACGATGGCGAAGCAGGCAAGGAAGAGCGTGACGACCAGCGGCAGGTCGATGAGGCCGCCGGAGGTGTCGATCCCGAAGCCAGACGTATCGACCATGGCCGACACCGAACTCGATACGGCTTTGAGCTGAAGCGCGATATAGGGGATGTAACCGATCAGCGAGATCAGCGCGACGACGGCGGCGACACCGGGGTTCTTGCCGTAGCGGGCGGCGACGAAATCGGCGATCGAGGTGAGCCGTTCGGATTTGGCGAGCGTCACGATGCGGCGGACCAGCGGCATGCCGAGCGTGAACATCAGGATCGGGCCGATATAGATGCCGGCGAATTCCAGGCCGTGGGTTGTCGCGAGGCCAACGCCGCCGAAATAGGTCCAGGACGTGCAGTAGATCGCAAGGCTCAGCGCATAGACGAGCGGGCGTCCCTTCGAGGCGCGCTCGGACCGCTTGGCCTTGCGGTCACCGTAGCTTGCGACTGCGAAGAGCAGGAGCAGATAGGCGAGCGCCAAGGCGAATATCAGCGAGCCCGGCATGCTTCCTCCCGCAGTCCATCGGCTTTTTCGATCAAGGAGAATAGGCCAAAGCGGGCGCGAAGGAAATTGCGTCGAAGGTCGGGTATGCGAGGCTTTTTGTAGAAACCCCAAATATTGATGGATTGCAGTTTCTTCCTGGGAGAAACTGCACTAGTTTGCTTTTGCGTCGCAGCAAAAGGAGAGGCCTATGCTCAACGAATTCAAGGCGTTCATCGCCCGCGGGAATGTCATGGACCTTGCGGTGGGTGTCATTATCGGTGCAGCCTTCAACAGGATCGTCGAATCCATCGTCAACGACCTCGTCATGCCGGTCGTCGGTGCGCTGACCGGGGGCGGTTTCGACTTTTCCAACTATTTCATCGCGCTGTCGAGCAATGTGACGGCATCGTCGCTGGCCGCTGCCCGCGAGCAGGGCGCGGTCTTCGCCTACGGCAACTTTATCACCGTGCTCATCAACTTCCTCATCCTTGCCTGGATCATCTTCCTGATGATCAAGGGCGTGAACCGCATGCGCGCGTCGCTGGAGAAGGAAAAGGCAGCCGGTGCCGCCGAGCCCGCCCCGCCGCCGGAGGACGTGCTGCTGCTCACCGAGATCCGCGACCTCCTGAAGAGCCGTCCGGCCGTCTGAGGCCTTACGAGGTGGATTGTATGGAAGGCCCGGTTTGCCGGGCCTTTTATTTTGCCGGCCAGCCGTTGGCGCGGGCGTGCTCGATGGTCGCCAGAAGCGCCTCTGCCGGCGGAAGCCCGAGCTGTTCCGCCCGCCGGGCAAGCCAGCGTGCATGGACGAGGCGGATTTCGACGGGAACCTGCCTGATGCCGAGCGCCAGCGCAGCCGCCATGCGGTGCTTGCCGTTGGTATGGCGCACGAGGCGGCCTTCCGCGTCGATGGCGATGCCGATATCCCGCTCGGCAAGGTCCTGCCAGAATGTGCGCGTCCAGCGATGCCGGTAGCCCGTCTGGTTTCGCAGGCCGAGATCGGAATGCGGCAGGATGCCGTTTTTCTCGATATCCTCAATGAGGGCGAGGTAATATTCGAAATAGCCGTCCAGCTTGTCGTGCGTGTCGATGCCGATGCGGTTGCGCCAGATCGTTTCGCCCTCGGTGACCCGTCGCGCGTAATGGCGGTATCGCTTTCCCTTGCGGAAATTCTGCCGTGTGCGGCAAAGCTCGATGATCTCGGCATGCGAGGACGACTTGGCGACCGGTGCCAGAAGGTGCGACCAGTCTCCGCCGTCAAGGAAATGCGTTCCCACCCAGCGCAGGGATCCGGCTTCGAGAAAATTGTCGCGCAGGCGCATTTCGACGGTTTTAGGATCGATCTGCAGGAAAAGCGCATCGGCGAAATGGAAATGCGCGCGGGCGGCCGGCGTAGCCTGTCCCCCCTTGGCGGCGAGACGTAAGACCGCTTGATCGAACCGGCGGGAAAAACCGATATGAGCCGCGAGGAAATCCTGCACGGGCACCCAGTCGAGCGCCCGGCGGAGAAGCGACGGTCGGGGTGGACGTGTGCCCGAAGGGGCCCTGTCGTAAGCTGGCCCTGGAAATGTCTGCTCTTCCGCCAATGCCGTACCCGAATTCACGCTTCAGCCCTTGCTCAGCCGAGGCGGCAAGCAGCGTCGCATCCATGACAAATAAACGACGCTTTTGCAAAGGCGCGCGTGGATATTAACCCGGAAAACCGTCATGTGCCGGATTTTCCGGGTTGTTTTGGGCGTGCCGACACTCTCAGAAGCCTGCCCCGGTGAATCAGGCCGTTGCACCTTTCGTCCCGGTCTGGTGGATTTCGACAAGGCTCGGGCCCTTGCGGCCGGCGGCTCGCTCCAGCGCGGCGGGCAGTTCGGCCACGTCGGCAAGACGCTCGGAGGGCACGCCATAGGCGGTACCGATGGCGATGAAATCCGGGGCGGAGGGTTTGACGCCCTCGGGCGTGATGCCGGCATCGATCATGAAATTCTCGATTTCCTGGTAACCGTCATTGTTCCAGACGAGGAAGACGACGCGGGCGTCGGCGTCCACGGCCGAGCCTATTTCGGACAGCGAGAATTGCAGGCCGCCGTCGCCGACGAGGCAGATGATCGGGGCGTCGGGCTCGGCGAGCGCCGCGCCGATGGCGGCGGGTGGGGCGAAGCCGAGCGCACCGTAGCCCGTGGCGGCATTGAACCAGCTGCGCGGACGGGGGGCGGCACAATAGTAATTGCCGGCATAGATGGCCTGCGTCGAGTCGCCGACGATGATCGCCTTGGGCAGCGTGCGGTAGATCGCGTCGATGACGCCGATTTCCGCCTGCATCTTCGGTGTTAGTTCGTTCCACGACCCCTTGCGGGCGGTTTCGGCGCGGGCCGCGCCATTGCCGATCGCCTTGTGGCCCTCCAGGAAACCGAGCATGCCCGCCGCGGCCGTCTTGGCGCTGGAGAAGATCGACAGGCCCGATTGCGGCGTGCGTGCGAGCTGGGCGGCGTCGATGTCGATGCGGATAAGCGAGCGCAGCCGCGGGAAGCCGCCGTCGACATTGATGTCGTAGTCGGTCGGGCCGAATTCCGTGCCGAAGGCGACGACGAGGTCGGCGTCCGAGAGCATGCGGCGCACGGATTTCATGCTGGGGCTGGCCGGCACGCACAGCGGATGGCCGGCGAGCATGCCTCGGGCATTGACCGTGGTGACGACGGGGGCGCCGATACGCTCGGCAAGCGAGCGGATCTCCTCCTCCGCCGTGATGGCACCGCCACCGGCGAGGATGACGGGGCGCGACGCATTGGTGCAGAGAATGGCGGCGCGCTGCAGCGTTTCGGCGTCGGCGCGCGGGCGTGTCGCGACGGCGGCGGGGAAGCTCCCCGTCTCGATCGGCTTTGCCATCACATCCGTCGGGATTTCGATATGGACGGGGCCGGGGCGGCCGGAAAGCAGCACGGCGAAGGCGCGCTCGACGACGAGCGGCAGGTCGGCGGGGTTGAGCAACGTATGCGAATAGAGCGCCAGCGTCTTCATCATGCCCTGCTGGTCGGGAAGTTCATGCAAGAGGCCGCGGCCATGGCCGAGCGAATCGCGCTTGTTGACGCCCGAGATGACCAGCATCGGCACGGAATCCTGCCGGGCCTGCGCCATCGCGGTGATGGTGTTGGTGAGGCCGGGGCCGGTGATGACGAGCGCGACGCCCGGCTTGCCGGAGACGCGGGCATAGCCATCCGCCATGAAGCCGGCACCCTGTTCGTGGCGCGGCGTGATGTGGCGGATCTTCGAGGCGGCAAGGCCACGGTAGAGCTCGACGGTATGGACGCCGGGAATGCCGAACACGACCTCGACGCCATTGGCCTCCAGGAGATCGACGAGGACTTCGCCTACGGTTTTCGTGGTCATGCGCGGCGCTCCTTCGGCAGGGTGGATCGGGCAGCAAGCGCTGCGATGCGCCGGCAGGCCTCGTCGATATGGGCATCCGGCACGGTGAGGCTGAGGCGGATGAAGCCTGCCGCCTGCTCGCCGAAGGACGAACCGGGCATGACCGCGACCAGTTCCTCGCGCAGGAGCGCCCAGGCGAAATCCTCACCGTTCATGCCGGTCTCGGAAACGTCGATCACGATGAACATGCCGGCCTCCGGCGGCAGCGGCGTCAGGCCGGGGGCACGAGATAGTGCCTCGGCGAAACGGGTGGCGCGGGCCTGGTAGGTCCGGCGCATGGTGGCGGCGGTCGAGATCGGATTGTCGAGCGCATAAGCCGTCATGTCGGCGATAAAGGGTTGGCCGCCGAACAGCATGGTCTCGGATACGGCAAGCAAACGGGCGCAGAACTCTTTCGGGCCGACCGTCCAGCCACTGCGGAAACCGGGCGCGGCATGGGATTTGGAGATCGAGGAAACAACGATGGTGCGCTCGGCGAGATCGGTATTGTCGAAGGGCGAGGCGAAGGTCGCGCCGAAGACGAGCTGTTCGTAGACCTCGTCGCAGACGATCCAGAGATCGTGTTTGCGGCAGACGGCGCCGATCTCGGCGATTTCCTGGGCGGTCAATACGGCGCCTGTCGGGTTGTGCGGCGTGTTGAGCAGCAGCACGCGGCTTTCCGGTGTAATCGCGGCCTCGAGATCGGCGGCCTTCATGTGGAAGCCGTTTTCCGGGCGCAGCGGCACGGGAACCTGCACGGCGCCCGTCGATCGGATGACGCCTTCATAGGTGGCATAGAGCGGGTCGCCGACAAGCACGGCGTCGCCCGCCTCGACAAGGCCGAGCATGACGGCGAAGAGGGCGGTCTGGGTGCCGGGGAAGCACAGCACGTTTTCGGCGGTCACGTCGCTGCGGCGCTTCTGGTACTTGCGCACGACGGCATCGACGACGGAAGGTTCGCCGCGGCCGTTGGAATAGCGGTAGCGGCCGGCATGCATGGCGCGCACGGCCTCGGCCAGCAGCGCGGGATCCGGCGGCACGTCGGGCTCGCCGATGGTGAGCTCGATCACGGCCTTGCCCTCGCGCTGCAAGCGCCGTGCCTCGGCATGAATGGCCCATTTTTCGGAGCCGAGATTCTGAAGCCGGTCTGTGATGGACGCGTAGCGCATGGCCGTTCTCCGCATGTCTATTTCGGGGGTGGTTTAACCGTCGGCGCGCGGGGCGTCGACCAGCTTCAGGGATATTCCAAGCAAGGTTTCGATCGAGGTCAGGGCGATCTCGACCAGTTCGCTGTCGCCGAACAGTTCGCCGGCCAGGCAGCCTTCCAGCCAGAGACCGTCGAGCAGGCCGTTGATGGCGATCGCCAGCCTGCGGCATCGTTCCGGCGAGGAATCCGCGCCTTGGGTGGAAAGGAAATCGGCGAGCAGGTGTTCCAGCGTGTCGCGGAAGCTGAGGTAACCTTCACGGTGGATCGCGGCCAACTCCGGATCGACGCTGACCCGGCTGATGAACGACGCCCAAAGCGACAGGCTGCGGCTGTTGGCGACCGGCTCCGTCAGGTTGATGACGATGAAGTCGCGCAGCCGCGTTTCCGCGTCGCCCGACACCCGTTCGGCCTTCTCCGTCAGCCGGGCGATGACGACGCGGTAGGCTTCCTGAAGGATATGCTCCTTCGACTGGAAATAATGCCGGATCAGGCCCGCCGTGACACCCGCCTTGATGGCGATCTGCCGGACCGTCGCGCCTTCGAGCCCGTATTCCGCGATGCAGTCGAGCGTCGCCTCGATCAGATCGTGGCGGCGTTCGGCCTCGGGGGCGCGATGGAAGGTCCGGCGGGCCATTGCTCTCCCTCGTTTAAGCGGCGCGGCGCAGCACCGGCCGCGTCAGGCAGGTCGGGCCGCCCTCGCAGGCGATGCACAGCGCATCGGCCTCGAAGGTCTGCACGGTGCAGCCGGCCGCTTCCATCGCCGCCTTGGTGGCCGGGAAGCCTTCCACCATGATGACTTCATTCGGGCGGGTCGGCAGCACGTTGAGCGACAGGCCGTTGCTGGCGTGGAACTCGTCGGCCGGCGCTTCGATGAGCGTCACGCCGCGCTTCTTCAGGAGCTGGTAGAACGCGGCCGGCAGGAGCGGCGCGAAGACCAGGGCCAGATTGTCGGCCAGCGGGCTCATCACGCTCATCAGATGCAGGCAGGCCTCCTCGCCCTGCCAGAGCGGCAGGTCATAGGCGAGGACCGTGACGCCGTGCGGGGCCAGGATGGCGGAAATCTGGTCGATGCCTTCCTGGTTGGTGCGCACGCCGCGGCCGATGACCAGCGTCTTGGCGTCGAGCCAGATGCAGTCGCCGCCTTCGACGGTGCCGTTGCCTTCGATGCGGCCGAGGATCGGGATCTGGCGCTCGGCATAGGCTTTTTCGTGCAGCGCGGTTTCGGCCACGCGCAGCGGCTTGCCCATGCGCAGCAGGATGGCGCCATGGTCGGACATCAGCGAGGGATCATGGGTGAACATGGCATCGGCCAGGCCGTCGCCTTCGTCCTCGAGCCAGATGATCTCGGTGCCGGACTTTTCGACGAGCTCCGCGAAGGCCTTGTACTGGTGCACGGCGCGCGCGCCGTCGAAGGTCGGGCCGTAATGCCACTTGGCCGGATCGGCGGCCGAGAGGCTGGCGCCGGGGCGGCGCATCAGAACGCGCATCAGGGGGGCCGACATTTCCTGCGAACCGTAGGCGGTCATTCAATACTCCCAAGGAATTTTTGATCGAAAGCGGGTGCTGCCAGAAAAGTCAGCGACGACACTATTATACGCTTGAACAATTTCTTAACAAGTGCCACGATGCAATCCACAAGACGAAACGACGGGCCGAAGATGCCCGCGGGAACGCTGAAAAACAGGGGAATTTGGCATGTGTCATGCATCGATTTTCCGTGCGCTGGAGACATCTCCACGATGACGGAACGCGCCGAGGCTATCGCGGTCACGCAACTGCACAAGCGCTTCGGACCGCTCGAGGTTCTCAAGGGCGTATCGCTCACCGCGCATGAGGGCGACGTCATCGCCATCATCGGCGGCTCGGGCTCGGGCAAGTCGACCTTCCTTCGCTGCATCAACATGCTGGAGCTGCCGAGCGCCGGCACGGTGACCATCCATGGCGAGACGATCGCCATGAAGAAGGACGGTCATGGCGGCATGATGCCCGCCGACCGCAAGCAGGTGCAGCGCCTGCGCTCCCGCCTCGGCATGGTTTTCCAGAGCTTCAATCTGTGGCAGCACATGACGATCCTCGAAAACGTCATCGAGGCGCCAGTCCATGTGCTCGGCATCAGGAAGGACGAGGCGATCGAGCGGGCCGAAACGCTGCTGCGCCGCGTCGGTCTGCACGAGAAGCGCGATGCCTATCCGGCCTTCCTTTCTGGCGGCCAGCAGCAGCGCGCGGCAATTGCCCGCGCGCTCGCCATCCAGCCCCATGTCATGCTGTTCGACGAACCCACCTCCGCGCTCGATCCGGAACTGGTGGGCGAAGTGCTCACCGTCATCGGCGATCTCGCCAAGGAAAAGCGCACCATGATCCTCGTCACGCACGAGATGAAGTTCGCGCGCAACGTGGCGAGCCACGTCGTCTTCCTGGCGAACGGCCTCATCGAGGAGCAGGGCCCGCCGGACGAGATTTTCGGAGCACCGAAATCGGAGCGGCTGAAGAAGTTCATCAGCTCCATCCACTGAGAAGCAAAAAAACCAACAGAGGGAAAATCATGAAGAGTGCCTTGAAGACAATCGCCCTTGCCGCCGCGATCGGCCTTACGGCCATTTCGGGCGCCGCGGCCGAGCAGGTCCGCGTCGGTTTTGCCGCCGAACCCTATCCGCCCTTCACTTCGCCGGATGCCTCGGGCAACTGGGAAGGCTGGGAAGTGGACTTCATGAAGGCGATCTGCGCGGAAGCGAAGCTCGACTGCGTCATCACGCCTGTTGCATGGGACGGTATCATTCCGGCGCTGACCACCAACAAGATCGACATGATCATCGGCTCCATGTCGATCACGGCGGAACGCCAGCAGACGATCGACTTCTCCGACAAGTACTACAACTCGCCTCCGGGCATCATCGGCGCCAAGGATGCGAAGTTCGACGCGACCCCGGAAGGTCTTGCCGGCAAGACGCTCGGCGTGCAGGTCGCGACCATCCACCAGGTCTATGCCAACAAGTATTTCGGCGCCGCCGGTGCGACGGTCAAGGAATACCAGACGCAGGATGAGGCCAACAACGACCTGGCCGCCGGCCGTATCGACGCCGTGCAGGCCGATTCGATTGCGCTCGGCGACTTCCTGAAGACCGAACAGGGTTCGGCCTGCTGCGACATGAAGGGTACCGTGAAGGACGATCCGGAAATCCTCGGCCTCGGCGTCGGCGTCGGCCTGCGCAAGGGCGAGACGGAGCTGAAGGACAAGATCAACGCGGCCATCAAGGCGATCCGCGCCAATGGCACCTACGACACGTTCTCGAAGAAGTATTTCGACTTCGACGTCTACGGCGGCTAATCGGGCCTCGCATTGTAATGCCGGCGGCTCGTGCCGCCGGCAATTCTCCTCGAACGGACGCGAGACCCCATGGCCGATGCCGGATCGCTGATCAACTGGAGCCTGCTTGCGCTCGAGCCGCCCGGCTGGGGCGGAGTGCTTCTGGCGGGGCTGTGGAATTCCATCCAGATCGCCATCGGCGGCTACGGGCTCGGCCTCATCCTCGGCACGGGCGGCGCCATGGGCAAGCTCTATGGCGGCCCGGTCACCAAGGATCTGCTTGAAGTCTACACGACGCTCGTGCGCGCCGTGCCGGAGCTCGTGCTCATTCTCATTCTTTATTATGCCGGCACGGACGTGCTGAGTCAGATCTCCATTGCCTTTGGCTGGGGCGCGGTCGATATCAGCGGTCTTGCCGCCGGCATCTTCGTCATCGGCGTCGTGCAGGGCGCGTATTCCACCGAGGTCATCCGCGGCGCGATCAAGGCGGTGCCAGCCGGCCAGATCGAGGCGGCGCGCGCCTATGGCATGTCGCCCACCCAGATCATGCGCCGCATCACCCTGCCGGCCATGCTGCCGCATGCCATTCCCGGCCTCTCCAATCTCTGGCTCATCGCCACCAAGGACACGGCGCTGCTTGCCGTCGTCGGCTTCTCCGAGCTGACGCTCGTAACGCGCCAGGCGGCGGGCAGCACCAAGGCCTATCTCCTGTTCTTCTGCGCGGCGGGCGCGCTCTACCTGATGATCACGCTCCTCTCCAACGTGCTGATCGGTTTCATAGAGCGCCACTACCGGCGCGGCATGACGAGGACGGCGTGATGACGGAACAAACCGTTTCTGCGATGGCGCTGACCGAACTGCCCAGCAAGCAGAGTTTCTTCAAGCCGCACCGCATCGTGCTGATGGCGATTGCCGCGATCTTCGTGTTCTGCGTCATCTGGTTCATGCGCTGGGAATGGGTGCCGAAATATTCCGGTGCGCTGGCCCATGGCGTCGGCGTGACGCTGCTGATGTTGTTTGCCACTTCGATCCTCGGCTTTTTTCTTGCCGTACCGATCGGCCTCGTGCAGGTGACGGGGCCGTGGCCGCTGAAAATGCTGGCGAAGGGGTTCTGCACCATCATCCGCGGCACACCGCTGCTGCTCCAGCTCTGGCTGCTCTATTATGGCCTGGGCTCACTGTTTCCGCAGTTTCCCGGCATTCGCAGCTCGTTCCTCTGGCCCTATCTGCGCGAGGCGTGGCCCTATGGCGTGGCGGCGCTGACACTATCCTTCGCCGCCTATGAGGGCGAGGTGATGCGCGGCGCCTTTGCCGGTGTGCCGCCGGGCGAACTGGAGGCCGCGCGCGCCTATGGCATGAGCCCCTTCACCATGTTCCGCCGCATCTGGCTGCCGCGCGCCGTCTATCGCGCCCTGCCGACGCTCAACGGCGAAACCGTGTTGCAGCTGAAATCGACGCCGCTCGTCGCAACGATCACCGTCATCGATGCCTATGCCGTCATCTCCAAGGTGCGGCAGGCGACTTATCTGACCTACGAGCCGCTGCTGCTTCTGGCACTCATCTATCTCTGCCTCACCGCCATTCTGGTCGTGGCCTTCCGCTATTTCGAAAGCAAAATCCCTTCACGTGGTGCCTGATATGTCCATTCATACGTCTCTTCAAAATTCCATGCCCGAGCTGGTGGCGATCCGCCGCGATCTGCACGAACATCCCGAACTCGGCCTTGAGGAGTTTCGCACCTCGGATGTCATCGCCCGCCATCTGGAAAGCTACGGATATAAAGTGACGCGCGGTCTCGCGACGACCGGCCTCGTTGCGACGCTGACCAACGGCACCGGCCGCAAGTCCATTGGCATCCGCGCCGATATCGATGCCCTGCCGATCTTCGAGGAAACGGGCCTGCCCTATGCCAGCAAGACTCCCGGCAAGATGCATGCCTGCGGCCATGACGGTCATACGACCATGCTTCTGGGCGCGGCCAAGGCGATTGCCGAGCGGCGCAATTTCGACGGCACCGTGCACCTGATCTTCCAGCCGGCCGAGGAAAATTTTGGCGGCGCCAGGATCATGGTGGAGGAGGGGCTGTTTACCCAGTTCCCCTGCGATGCCGTCTTCGGGCTGCACAACGAGCCGAACCTGCCCTTCGGCCAGTTCGCGCTGCGCGAGGGGCCGATCATGGCGGCCGTCGATGAAGCGCGCATCACGGTCAATGGCGTCGGCGGCCACGGGGCCGAACCGCAGGAGACGCTGGACCCGATCGTCTGCGGCGCCTCCATCGTCATGGCGCTGCAGACCATCGTCTCGCGCAACATCCACCCGCTCGATCCGACGGTCGTGACGGTCGGCTCGTTCCATTCGGGTTCGGCGAGCAACATCATCCCGAGCCGTGCGGAAATCGTGCTTGGCATCCGCTCCTTCGATCCCGGCGTACGCGACGAACTGGAGCGCCGCATCCGGCTCATCGCCGAACGGCAGGCCGAGAGCTACGGCATGAGCGCCACTGTCAACTACCAGCGCTTCTACGACGCGACCATCAACCACAAGGCGGAGACCGACCTCGTGCGCGACCTGGCGATCCGTTTTGCCGGCGCCGACAAGGTTGTAGACCTCGAGCGCCCCTTCATGGGCAGCGAGGATTTCGCCTATATGCTGAAGGAACGCCCGGGCACCTATTTCTTTCTGGGCGGCAAGAGTGGCGAAAACGACAAATCGCTGCATCACCCCGGCTATAATTTCAACGACGACCTGCTTCCGGTCGGCGCCGCCTTTTGGACGGAGCTCGCCGAGCACTATCTGCGGGCTGCCTGACTGGTTTTTTGCAAGTGACCGGGTTTGCGCATCGCGAATCCGGTGCCGCTTGCAAGGGGTGGCAGGCCGTTTTGCCACCTTTTCGTCATTTTCCATGACTCGTCCACCCTTGAAACCTGCCTTTCGTGCCCTCGAAAAAGCACGTGGATGTGATCGGCCACGAGCCTCAAAACCTTGAAATTGCCAGTTGGCCTTCCTGTGCCACAATTCTTGACGAGGGATGAATGCCCGCGTCTCGGATCGAGTTTCGACGCATAAAAATAATGAAAATCAAAGAGATGGACTGAGCGTCCGGGCGGGTTGATACCTGTTGCCGGGGCGCTTTTCCGTGCGCCGCGAGGCCGTTCAAAACGGTGCTTTGATCGTCAACGTTTCATTGACAATTAGTTTACCGCCCTCAAACTTGCGTACCATTTAATGAGGGTCCATATCAAAGGGGTCTTCAGGGGCAACCTCTTGGAGAGCATCGCAAGAACAAAAGGAAATACCACCATGAAGAAGCTCGTTGTTGCCACCGCCCTGCTCGCCCTTACGGCCGGATCCGCCTTTGCGGAAAACCCCTATGCAGGACGCACCGATGTCTTCACCTCCGGCCCGAAAGCCGGCCAGTCGATTACCGACCAGACGGTCACTTCTTCGGTTGGGCATATGGCACGCCCGGCCGCAACCGACGGCGTCGTCGATCACATCGACCCTGCTGCCAATCGCTACGGCGACGGCGCTCCCTACGCAAGCCGCTGAGCAAAACGCCAGAAACAAGCCCGGAGCGCGCCGGAAGGCCGACCGCTCCCCATCAGATAGGAAAGAGTAAGACCATGAACAAGTTCGCAATCGCCATCGCCGCCCTGTCGCTCTCTGCCGGTGCCGCTTTCGCCGAAAATCCCAACCTCGGCCGCACCGACGTTCAGCCGTCGGCTGTCGATCAGTCCACCACGGCCTCGATCAAGTCCGGCAACGGTTATGCCGTCCAGAGTGCTTCCAACCAGGATACCTCCTCGCGTGCTCGCTACGGTGACGGTGCTCCCTACGCCGGTCGTTAATCGACGCCTCACGCAGTTCCCTCGCCGACCGGCAGGCCCGGTCGGCTGATCCTCCCAAATTCGAAAGGTTTAAGATCATGAACAAGCTCGCAATCGCCATCGCCGCCCTGTCGCTCTCCGCCGGTGCCGCTTTCGCTGAAAACCCCAGCCTCGGCCGCAGCGATTTCCAAGCCAGCCAGCCGGCTGTCGACCATTCCGTAACGGCTTCGATCAAGTCCGGTAACAGCGACGCTGTCGTCGCCCAGCAGGAAGTGGCCGATACCAGGGCTCGCTACGGTGACGGCGCTCCTTACGCCGGCCGTTGATCGACACGCCACAGAGACACATAGCCGACCGGCAGGTCTGGTCGGCCGATCCTCCCAAATTCGAAAGGTTAAGACCATGAACAAGTTCGCAATCGCTATCGCCGCCCTGTCGCTCTCTGCCGGTGCCGCTTTCGCCGAAAATCCCAACCTCGGCCGCACCGACGTTCAGCCGTCGGCTGTCGATCAGTCCACCACGGCCTCGATCAAGTCCGGCAACGGTTATGCCGTCCAGAGTGCTTCCAACCAGGATACCTCCTCGCGTGCTCGCTACGGTGACGGCGCTCCCTACGCCGGTCGTTAATCAACGCCTGACGCAGGCCCTTCGCCGACCGGCCGGTCCGGTCGGCTGATCCTCCCAAATTCGAAAGGTTTAAGATCATGAACAAGCTCGCAATCACCATCGCTGCCCTGTCGCTCTCTGCTGGTGCCGCCTTCGCTGAAAACCCCAATTTCGGCCGTACAGACGTCCAGCAGTCGGCTGTTGACCGCACCACGACCGCGTCGGTCAACAACGGTGCCACCCAGGGTGCCGTCGACTACATCGACCCGGCTGCCAACCGCTACGGCGACGGCGCACCGCGCAACTAACCGCGACGACCCGCGGCCATGGGCCGGATCTGACACGAGGCGCCCCCCCTCTCTGTCTCGGTTCCTGAAGACCGGCCTGTCAAACCTCCGCCGTTCCCCTCGGCGGAGGTTTTTTGTTGTTTTTGGATGAGAGCGAAATGCCGCACGCGGGCGATTGTCGCGGTGCGGCAACGTGGGCGTGTACGCCGAATTGACTTTTATCTGTTCGAAACCGCATCCTTTGCGGCGGCCGCGGGCTTGAGAAGGCGCGCGGTGGCTGATGAAAGGACGTGGCCCATGTTTGAACAGTTGGACGCAACGCTGCTTGCCCGCTTCCAGTTCGCCTTCACCGTGTCTTTTCACATCATCTTTCCAGCCTTCTCGATCGGGCTTGCGAGCTATCTCGCCGTGCTGGAGGGGCTGTGGCTCTGGACGAAGGACGAGGTCTATTTCGCGCTCTTCAATTTCTGGAAGACGATTTTTGCGCTCGCCTTCGGCATGGGCGTCGTCTCGGGCATCGTCATGTCCTACCAGTTCGGCACGAACTGGAGCGTCTTTTCCGACAAGGCCGGGCCGGTCATAGGCCCCCTGATGGGCTACGAGGTAATGACGGCGTTCTTCCTCGAAGCCGGTTTCCTTGGCGTCATGCTGTTCGGCCTCAACCGTGTCGGCCCGAAGCTGCATTTCTTCGCCACCCTCATGGTCGCCGTCGGCACGCTGATCTCGGCCACCTGGATCCTTGCCGCCAATTCCTGGATGCAGACACCGGCCGGCTTTTCCGTGAACGAGGCGGGGCAGTTCGTTCCGACCGACTGGTGGGCGGTAATCTTCAACCCGTCTTTTCCCTATCGCCTCGTGCACATGGTGTTGGCCGCCTATCTTACCACCGCTCTCGTCGTCGGCGCGGTCGGCGCCTATCATCTGCTGCGCGGCGATGCGCCGAAGCGGGCGAAAAAGATGTTCTCCATGGCCATGTGGATGGCGGCGATCGTGGCGCCCATACAGATCTTCGCCGGGGACATGCACGGGCTCAACACGCTGGAGCACCAGCCGGTCAAGGTCATGGCGATGGAGGGGCACTATCAGAGCCACCCGGACGGTGCGCCGCTGATCCTCTTCGGCATTCCGAATTCCGCCGCGCAGCGTGTCGACTACGCCATCGAGATCCCGAAACTGTCGAGCCTCATTCTGAAGCACGATCTGAATGCGCCGCTTGCCGGGCTCGACACGGTGCCGAAGGAATTGCAGCCGCCGGTCGCCGTCGTCTTCTGGTCTTTCCGCATCATGGTCGCCATCGGCTTTGCCATGCTCGGCCTCGGGCTCTGGTCGCTCTGGTGTCGCTGGCGCGGCACGCTCGGCGAGAACCGCTGGCTGCACCGCGCCGCCGTCCTGATGGGCCCTGCCGGTTTCGTTGCCGTGCTTGCAGGCTGGGTGACGACGGAGGTCGGTCGCCAACCCTATACGGTCTACGGCCATCTGCTGACGGCCCAATCCGTTGCGCCCATCGGCGCGCCGGCCGTCGCGACATCGCTCATTGCCTTCATTGTCGTCTATTTCTTCGTCTTCGGGGCCGGCACCTTCTACATTCTGCGTCTGATGGGACGTTTGCCGCGGGATCCGATACCCGATCTCACGGAAGGCCCGATCCGCTCTTCCGGCATCACCCCCGCCGCCGCCCATGCCAGCCGGAGCCACCACCATGGTGCTTGATCTTCCCTTCATCTGGGCGGCCATCATCGCCTTTGCGGTGCTCGCCTATGTCATCCTCGATGGTTTCGATCTCGGCGTCGGCATCCTGTTTCCTTTCTTCAAGGAGAAACACGACCGCGACGTGATGATGAATTCCGTGGCGCCCGTCTGGGACGGCAACGAGACCTGGCTGGTGTTGGGGGGCGGCGGGCTGATGGCGGTCTTCCCGCTTGCTTATGCCACCATCCTGCCGGCACTCTACATGCCGCTGATCCTCATGCTGCTCGGCCTCATTTTCCGTGGCGTCGCCTTCGAATACCGCTGGCGCACCCGGCGCGGCGAGTTCCTCTGGGATATCGCCTTTGCCGGCGGGTCCATGGTCGCCGCCTTCACGCAGGGCGTGGCGCTCGGCGCGCTGGTCCAGGGCATTCCCGCCGAAGACCGCGCCTATGCCGGTGGCTGGTGGGACTGGCTCACACCCTTCTCCATCGCGACCGGCCTTGCGCTCGTCATCGGCTATGCGCTGCTCGGCGCCACCTGGCTGGTAATGAAGACGAGCGGTGACCTTGCCGCCCGTGCGCGCGGCTACGCGCTGAAGGCCGGCGTCGGCACGCTTGCGGCGATGGGCGTCTTCAGCCTGTGGACGCCCTTTCTCGAGCCGCTCTATTTCGAGCGCTGGTTCGGCTGGCCGACCTTGATCTTCAGTCTGCTCGTGCCGCTCCTCGTGCTCGGCTGCTTCACGCTTCTGGTGCACGGCCTGAGCACCAAGCACGATTCGCGCCCCTTCCTCGCCGCACTTGGCCTTTTCGTGCTCGGCTTCGCCGGCATCGGCATCAGCTTTTACCCCTATATCGTGCCGGCCTCGCTGACGATCTGGCAGGCGGCGGCGCCTGACGAGAGCCTGTCCTTCCTGCTGGTGGGCGCCCTGGTGCTGGTGCCCGTCATCCTCGCCTATACCGCCTATGCCTACTGGGTCTTTCGCGGCAAGGTCGATCCGGAGGAGGGATATCACTGATGCAGGAGCCTTCGACAGCGAAGAAACTGCTGTGGTTCGCCGGTCTTTGGGCGGTTGGGGTTCTTGCCGTTACAGGGCTTGGATTGATTATCAAATTAGCGATCGGAACGTAACTTCACGTAACGTAATTGCATCCAGCTTCGCGCCAGCTTGCATGCCTAGGTTCCGCCTCGGCCAGCATGCAGGCCCGCAAGCGAAAGACAGGACCGCACCCTCCTTTTGCTTAACCCCCGGGCCTGCATGTGGCCTCGGACCGATGAACATCCGGTCCATGCCGGCCTGCAAATGGCGCTTTCGCGTGCTTCCGGTGCTCACGTACCAAAGTACGCTGCGCTCCGGGTCCCGCAAAAACACCCTTTTCGGCACGCCCTGTACCGGATGTTCATCGGTCCGCCCGCGACAGCGAGACGCCTTTCCCCCCGATCATTCCTCTGCTATCCGGGTCTCGCAAAAGGAGACCGGAATGGCGAAGACGGCTGAAGACTGCACGACGATGGCGGATATCCGCGAAAACATCGACCGGGTCGACCAGGCGCTGATGGCGCTCTTCGAGGAGCGTTGGAGCTTCATCCGCCGTGCCGCCGAGATCAAGGCTGGTCTGGGCATTCCCGCCGACGTGCCGGTGCGTGTGAAGGAAGTGCGCGACAACGCCAACCGCAATGCGCAGGCGCAGGGCCTTGACGGCGACTTCTACGAAGGGATCTGGGCGCAGCTCATTCAGCACGCCATCGCCTATGAGAAGGCGCAGCTCGGCGAGGACTGAGCGCTGTCGAAGCGGTTCAGATCTGGTTGCGCTTGCCGAGATGCTCTTCCCAATCGAGCGCCGTGCGCACGATGAAGTCGAGATCGTCATGCTGCGGCTGCCAGTTCAATTCCTTCATCGCGATGGAGGGATTGGCGACGATCAGCACGGCATCCCCCGGCCGGCGGCCGGCGAACCGCACCGGGAAATCCTGACCCGACACGGCCTTGACCTGCTTGAGCACTTCCAACACCGAGAAGCCCTTGCCATAGCCGCAGTTGGCGACGATCGAGCCGCCGCCGGCGCGCATGCGCTGCAGGGCCTTGAGATGCGCGTTGGCAAGGTCGCTGACATGGATATAGTCGCGAATGCAGGTGCCATCGGGCGTCGGATAGTCCGTGCCGTAAACGTCCATGCCGTCGCGTTTGCCAAGGGCTGCCTGGCTTGCCACCTTGATGAGATGGGTGGCGCCCGCGCCGGACTGTCCGGTGCGGCCGCGCGGATCGGCGCCGGCGACGTTGAAGTAGCGCAGCGCCGTGTAGGTGAAGTCGTGTGCGGCGGCGGTGTCGCGCAGCATGATCTCCGTCATCAGCTTGGAGGAGCCGTACGGCGATTCGGGGCGAAGTGCGGCTGTTTCCAGCACGGGCTCGGTGCCGTCGGGCGTGCCGTATACGGCGGCCGTCGATGAGAAGACGAAATGCGGCACCTTCGCCGCCACGGCCGCCGCGATCAGCGCCCGTGACTTCACCGTGTTGTTCTCGTAGTAAGAGAGGGGATCGGCGACCGATTCCGGCACGATGATCGAGCCGGCGAAATGGATGATCGCGTCGATGCTGTTCTCGGTAAAGATAGTGGAAAGCAGCGCACCATCGGCGATATCGCCTTCGTAGAAGCGCGCCTCGGGCGCGACCGCCCAGCGGAAGCCGGTGGAAAGCCGGTCGAGAACGACCACATCCTCGCCGGCATCGACGAGCGCCCAAACCATGTGGCTGCCGATATAGCCCGCGCCGCCCGTAACCAGAACCGCCATGCATTCCCCCGAATCGCTTGAATCTCGCGCATATCAGCGCGCCCGAAGACAAGACGCAACCGCAATTGCGACCATGTGTTTTTCAACCGCAGAAAGGCAAGACCATGTCCGATCGCTTCATCGTGCTTTCCGGCTGCTCCGGTGGGGGGAAATCCACACTGCTGGAGGAATTGCGTCGACGTGGCCACAGGACTGTCGAGGAGCCTGGCCGCCGCATCGTGCAGGAGGAAATGGCGAGCGGGGGCACGGCCCTGCCCTGGCTGGATCTGGCCGCTTTCGCCCGCCGCGCCATGGCGATGGCGCTCGCCGATCGGGACGCGATGCAGGGAGAGCACGGCTTCGTTTTCTTCGATCGCGGCTTGATCGATGCGGCTTCGGCGCTCGAAGCGCATTGCGGTGAGCGTGTCATCGCTGCGCTTGCCGTAGAGCACCGCTACAACAGAACGGTCTTTCTGACGCCGCCCTGGCCGGAGATCTATGTGGGCGATACTGAGCGCCGGCATGGCTTGGACGCTGCCCTTGCCGAATATGACCGGCTGGAGAGCGTCTACCCGGCGCTTGGCTATGAGACGGTCATCCTGCCGAAAGTGGCGGTGGCCGAGCGTGCCGATTTCGTGCTCGCCCGGCTGTAGAGTTTGTCAGGGAAAAGTGAAACCCGGTTTTCCGAAAGGACAAACGAAAACAAAGAGATCCGGGATCAGCGTGCCGCGATGTAGCGGGCAAGCCGATCGGCGGCCTCCGCCACCTGCGCAGGATCGCGCAGGAAACAGGCGCGCATGAACAGTTCCCCGCCGGGACCGAAGGCCGTGCCGGGCGCCAGGCCGACATTGGTGCGATCGACGATATCGATCGCGGTGCGACGGGAATCCGTCACCCCATCGATTTTCAGGAAGGCGTAAAGCGCGCCGTCCGGCTTCAGTGTCTCGACGCGATTGGTGGCGATCAGCGCGTCGCAAAAGACGTCGCGGTTCTTCGTCGCCTTGTCGATATTCGCCTGCAGGAAGGCATCCCCCTCGTCGAGCGCCACGATCGCCCCCTGTTGCAGGAATTGCGGCACGCCCGAGGTGGAATACTGGACGAGGTTTTCCAGCACCTGGCCGATCTCCGGTGGCGCGACGATCCAGCCGACGCGCCAGCCGGTCATCGACCAGTTCTTCGAGAAGGAATTGACGAAGACGACCTTGTCGCCCTCTTCCATCACGTCGAGGAAGGAGGGCGCCCGTCCGCCGGCATAGTGATAGAGCGCGTAGATCTCGTCGGCCATGATCCAGAGATCATGGCGTCGGGCGATTTCGAGAAGGTTCTTCAGATCCTCCCGCGTCGCGGTCCAGCCGGTCGGGTTCGAGGGCGTGTTGACGAAGAGTACGCGCGTTTTCGGCGTGATGGCCGCCTCGATCCGATCGAGATCGACCTGCCAGCGCCCGCCGGTGAAGTCGAGCGTCACCGCAATCGGATTGGCGCCGGAAAGCTCGGCCGCCGCCGCAAAATTCGGCCAGGCAGGCGTCAGGTACACCATGTCGTCGCCGGGCGAGACCAGCGCTTCGATCGCAAGTTTGATCGCCTGCATGCCCGACCCGACCACATAAAAATGCTCGGCCGGCAGGTTCGCTCCGAAACGCCGCGCATAATAGCGCGACAGTGCGGCCCTGAGTTCCGGAATTCCGCGCTGCCAGGTATAGAAGGTCTCGCCCCTGAGTAGAGCCTCGGATGCTGCCCGCGCGATGAAGTCCGGCGTCGGAAGATCCCCTTCACCCACCCAGAGAGGGATGAGCCCGTCGCGTCCCCGCGCATAGTTCACGACTTCGACGATCCCGCTTTCGGGGGCGTGGAGGGAGCGGGGGCTGAGGCTTTCGGCAAAGGACATGGGATCAACGAACTCCGGAACGGTGCTGTGCGATATCAGCAAGCTCTAGCCGGTTTTGGTCCCGGTTTCTCATGAGTTTCTATGACGCTTCCATCGAAGTTGGTGATGTGCGGCCGTCGGGCTCGGCTGCTTTCCGCCTCAGTCGGTGCGCGATCCGCGTATGCGCTTCCGCTCCAGGTCCGCTTCGATCTCCGTCACTGCGTGTCTGAATCTCGCATTGCCGTCGTCAAGGAAGAAATCGATGTAGTCCCTCTGGTAGTCGCTGGCGGCCTGCGTTAACGCGTGGGAGGCGCACGCCTCCATGGATGTCCAGTCTGCGAGATGAATGACGGACTTTCCTTTGGTCTGCATGTACTGCTCCGGCGCATACAAACCGTTTTTGCGCGTTGCCAGAACGATCGATGGAACTCCGATCTTGGCTGCCATGGATTCGGCGGCGGAGACATCGACGATCGCGCAGGAAAAGTCGGGCGGCATTTTTAACGATGTGCACGGCCGTGTCCGCAAAGCCAGCCGTTTCGAGCGCGGTATGACGGACAGATCCTTTCTGGTCATGACCAGTTTGATCCCCTGGCTCTCGATCGTCGTTATGAGATCGGCCAGCCTTTCCTTCAGCGCGGCAAGCCGCGTGCCGGTATTGGCGTGCGGCTTTATGCAGATGAACTCCGCAGAAAATTTCCGCGCGGTTTGCACGAGGAAATCGGCAAGCCGGGGTTCGTCCACTGTGGAATAGTTCTCGCTATCCACCCCCCCTTCCCATGTCGGCATGTAAAGCAAGCCGCGGGCGGAAGGCTGGATATCCTCGTCACCGATGAGGAGAAGATCGTCGTAGTCGACATTGGCGACGCTGGCGCCGCCGATGTCGCGCACCCTCTCGGCGACCGTCGCCTCGTTGAGGATGTCGAATTGCTGCAGGCGTTTGCCCGCGAAGGGGCCGGCGACGAGCACATAATCGTAAAGCCGGTAAAGCGGATGGAGCGATGCGCGCTTGTTGCTTTCACCGTGGCCGAAAAATATGTGCGTGTGTTTCCTGTTCTTTATGAGCTTCAGGTTCTCTGCGGAGTTGAAGAAGTAATATACGCGCCCATCGTCGTCAGGAAAAAGCGTTTCGCGAATGTTGAAGACGAAACGAAGGCGGAATTTGTATTTCCTCCAGCACAGGACGTGACGGAAAAAATTCGCGTAATGAAATTTGACCGCGACTTCCACGTCCGCCGGCCGGAACAGGGCGTTCTCGAACACGAAGGCATATTGCTCAACGCTGGATTTTGATTTGGAATCGATAAAGAAATAATCTTTCATGCTTCATGACGCTTCCAAATACAGGCAAAGCCGGTTCCCGCTCGCATGTCGATCAAGAGCGGCGTAGCCGGCTTGAAGGCCCACACGCATAACCCTATGCGCTGACCTTGTAGTGTTCATAGACGCGGCGCAGGCCCTCGGACAGGGGAACCTTGAAATCCCAGCCCAGTGCCTGGATTTTTTCCGATAGCAGGATGCCCGTGTCATGTTTCAGGTACAGGGGCGAAACATGCTTGGAAGCCTGGTGGGTCACTTCGATGGCCGCATTGTTGCTGGCCGCCGTTCTGGCGATCTCGAGCACCGAATAGATTTCGCGGTGATTGGAGACGTTATAACAGCCATTCTCGCCGCGGATCAGTCCCGTCAGGACGCCGGCAATGACGTCGGCGACATAGGTCGGCGATATCTTGTGGGAGCCGTCGGATTTCAGGTGGATGCCTGCATCGGCGACCATGGCACCGATAATGTCGCTCAGGACCCGGCCATCGTTCAGCTTGATGCCCGGTCCATAGGTGTGGGAAATCCGGAAGATGCGGTAGGGGTTTCCCGACTGCATGCTGAACGACGCAACCATGTTCTCGGCCAAACGCTTGCTTTCGGGGTAGGCGGAACGGATATCGAGCGGGTCCAGCACACCGTAGTCGGTTTCGCCGACGAAGGTCTTTTCCGGGTCGACCTTCTTTCCGTAGATTTCTCTCGTGGAAAAGAAGATGAAGCTGCCGGTTTGCGCGGTCAGCAGTTTCAGGAGGTCACTGGTGTAGTGAACGTTGGTCTGGATGACGTCCAGCGGGCGTGTCGCCAGGTCGGCGGGATTGGTCGAGCTGGCCGTGTGGAAAATGTAGTCATAGGGCCCACGGATCTGTTCCTCGCCGAACGTGACGACATCAAGGCCGGCATCGTCCATCCACTTGAGGAAATGCTGGCTGGCCGCCGAAACGTTCCGGCTCGAGGCGTAGAGGTGGATGCCAAGCCCGTATCTGTCACTGAGCTGTTTCAGCGCAGCCAGGATATAGAGCCCCATCAGGCCGGTCGAACCGGTCACAAGGATTTTCTTTCCTGCAAAGCCGCCGAGATCGTTTTCAGTGAAAAGAGTGCCAATCTCGATCGCGTCCTGCTCGATGATTTTGGCTTCAGGCTTGAACATGATGACCTACGTAGATTTTACCGGGATGGAAGAAGCAAGGCACCTTCCTTAGCCGGCTGGCTTCCCATGTTTTCGCCTGGCAGTAAAGACGAAACTCGCCCGCCTGTGGACGTGGAAAGAGGCACTTCCCGTAAAAATGTCGGCGTCGCGAACGCCAGGCGCTCCCTTTGGCGTTGCGCCCGCGTAACGGCATTCGTTGCCCGCACCCAAAACGATCATGCTCCCCGGAGGGGAGCATGATGCAAACAGGAAAGAGCAGGTCGGTTCGGCGGGGCGCCTACCGGTCGTTCTTGGTCTTCTTCAGCACGAACTTCTGGAACCAGATGTTCAGCAAGTCTCCCGTGCGGCCCCACCAGAGCGTCTTCTTCATGACGCGCCGGTCGTATTTCAGGTTCTGCATCACCCGCACGAGTGCATCGATGTCATCCATGTAGCCATAGCTGGCCGCATTGCTGTCATAGCCGGTGAATTCGGTGGTCCTGCGGACCAGGTCTTCCCGGATGGGCAGGAACTTGTCGGGGTTTGCCGGCGGGTTGTCGAGATCGAAGTTCGCGAAAATCTCGTCCCCCATGCCTTCATGGGCAACATGGAGGCAACCGTCGTAGCCGGAGAAGCGGGACTTGATGTTGTTGTTGTCCTTCGCGAGATCCAAGCGCAGGACCGGAGTGCCGAGCGCCAGGCAGGGCAGGGCGGCATGCAGGCGCGTGGTCACGACGCAATGCGCGCGCGACAAGAGATACAGCATCGTCCTTGCCAGATCGAAGCGCTGGTTCTGTGTGAAGGACGGCGTCAGGATCGCGGTCAACGAGAGGACCCTCCTGCCGGTCTTTTTCCGCATCAGGCGCAAAACCGAATCCGGCAGGTCGATTGCGAGAATGAAATCGCCGCGCGGCAGGTCGGGGTTCCTGTTGAGCGTCAGTGTCAGGCAGCCGGAGAAATAGGCATCGACACCTTTTCCCGTCAGGTAGTCCAGCGTGCTGATGTCCCGGCAGCCGACAGGTCCCACCTTCTTGAGGTAGTCGAGCGATCGCGCGTTGAAGCTGTCGCGGATGTCGTCGCGGATGTACATCGAGATCGGGAGCGGGTCGATCGAGTCGCTGGGGGGGAACCTCTTGGGCTCCCACATCCACCAGGCATTCATGATCAGCTTCGTCTTCGTGCTGGACTTGAACGTATTGACCTGTTCCCGGTGGACGAGCGTATCGATGCGGGGCAGGAATCTCTGCGCGGCGATGCTTTGGATTTCATCGCCGATATTCATGGAGGAATAGCTCAGAAGCCCATACTTCTGAGCGGAAGTGCTGTCGCGCCCCATTTGACATCCTAACAAGTCGAACCTGCCACGCACCGTGGAGGTTATCGGTTTGAATAAAACGCTCCCGCCGACAGGCAAGCGGCCGGAAGCGTTGTTTCGAGTGCATTGAAGCCCGGCATGCGGGCGAACCGTCGAGCGTCCATTCTACTCGGCAGCGGATTGAACTGGGATGGCCGAGAGATCGGCTGCGGCACCGCGCGTTTTGCGCTCGTCGTAGATGGCGCGCAATTCCACGACCTTCGTCCCTTGAGCGGCCATCTTGATCAGGTTTGCCGCTTTCTCGGCAGCCTTGCCGCTTTCCAGCGAACCTGCGCCTTCCAGGAAGCCGTCGACGCCCTTCTCGAAGGCGCCAACATCGAATGTCTCGATATTGTCGATCAAGGTGGCGGAATCAAACGAGACCGGGATCGGTGTGTCGGTGAAATCGAAGTAGAGCGCGCCTTCGAGCTCCTTCTTCATCGTTTGATCCAGATGGAAGAGGCAGGGGCGTTTCGTCAGCAGGAAGTCGAAGATCCCGCTCGAATAGTCGGTGATCATCGCATCGGACGAGACAAGAAGCTCCTGCATATCCGAATGGGCCGAGAGATCAACGATATCGGGGCCCTTGAGATTGTCGAGGGAGAGCTCGTGCTTGAGGAATTTGTTGCGGGTTCTGGGATGGAAGCGAAGCCCGAAGACCCATTCTCCGCCGAAGCGGGCCCGCAGCGCGCGCAAAATGCTCTCGACGTCGATTTTGGCGATGTAGTCGACATCGTTGCCGCTGTGGGTCGGTGCAAACAGGATCAGCTTCTTGCCTTCGATGCCGTATCTCTTGGAAACGCGCTCCTTGATGGAGGCGCTCAGGGCGGCGTCGAAAAACACGTCGTTTCGCGCATGGCCGATCTCGATGACCTGCCGCGACTTGAAGGCAAAGCCGCTCTTGAACACGCGCGTCTCGAATGCCGAATTCGAGAGGAAGAAAGTCGTTTTCTTGGCCTCGGCCCTGATGAGGTTCTTTCTCTTGAAGTTCACGTCCAGGCCGATCTTCTTGATGCCGAAGGAGCCGTGCCCGGTCTGAATCCAGATCTGCCCCTTTTTCTTGGGCCAGTCGCTCATCGAATTCAGGGTGTTGAAAACCACGACGCGCGCGGAGGCGAGCGCGATGCATTTCGCCAGGAAATCGGTCCCGGTATAGGACAGCCAGCTAGCGCTATGCCCGTCGTTGCGCTTCGACAGCAGCCAGGTGATTTTGAGATCCGGGTGCGTTTCAGACAGCTTTTTTGCGATGTAGCCGGGGTTGCACCCCACATCGAGGCCATCGAAATGGTCGAAAAGCACCTTTCTCTTGTCTATCCGCACCAGCGAAAAGATCGTCTTTTGCACGAGAGAAAGGAACTTCGACCTTAGCTTCTGCCAGATCGTCTTTTTCTTTTTTTTCGCCATGGTGCCAATTCCGAGTTGATCGCTAGTGCATTCCGAAGATCACTTCGTAGTGTCTTTCATCGATCAATGCCTTGAAGATGAAGTAGTCCTTCGCCGTTGTGATTTTTATGTTGTCGTGCGTGGACTCTACCAAGTGTATTTTTTTTCCGTGGTGCGCCATAAGGGTGCAACTGTCAATCAGAATGTCCTCGGGAAGACCTTCGACATTCGTGTGCGCCTCGTAGGCCTCGGCAAAGCTAAACGCCTGCGGCGCCTTTATTATGATGTGCTTGCTTCTTTTATGGACGGCGGAGAGTTTTTCGAAGTCTGTCGTCTCCGCCGGCGTTTCCGTCATCGGCACGTATGAGACCGCTGCGCCATGCGCCAGCGCGCCCTTTACGATATTCGTGATGTTATCCTGGGACACCAAGGGACGAACCGCGTCGTGCAGGATGATAACCCGCGCGTCGGGAAACCTGTCGTTGATGAAGTGCATAGCGTTGAGCCGCGACTCGTGGGAGGTGGCCCCGCCGGACACGATGTGGCAACGCTTTCCGATGTGGAACTGGCCGATAATGCGTTCCAGATACTCTTCCCAGCCGCTGACGCACGGGATGACGATTTCATCGATGAGAGGATTGGTCGAGAATTGCTCCAGAGTGTATGCAATGATCGGCTTTCCATACAGTTCCACGAACTGCTTCGGTGTACCGCTTCTTGAAAATCTGGCGCCGACTCCACCCCCAAAGATGATTGCAATGTTCATTCCGTACTGCTCCGGTTTACTGGATCGACCATTTGTCGCGTGCTGCGCGATGGCATGACACGCTGACGCCTCGTTTCCGAAAGACTTGGAACATGGCCTATGGCTGTATCCAGGGCGCAAAGCGTTTTTTTATGACGGCCGTATGACGACTGGCACACATACACACCGCATGACCGATAGACAAGCGTCCTCGCGATGTCACCGGGTGCATTGCGCAACGCCGATGCAGATTCCAAATGGGTCGCAGGCTCATTCTCGCTCCCAATATACCGGCCTGTGAACGTTTCAAAGTCAGACGGTCTGGCAAGCAGCAATATTCGCCAGTGTCCTGCTCTTTCGCGGCGGCTTGGCTCTTCGGCCTTCCGCAGCAGGAAGTATTCTTCGCACAGTGAAAGACAGTCCGTTTTGTCGCGAGACAATCGGGTGGCGTCGTGCTGTAATCGGAGTACGGAATCGTGGGGTGGGGCCTTTATACGTGATCAATCTTGCTCACTGCGAGGAGCGGATAGGGAAGAGTCGGTCTTTGCTCGAGACTGCATGCCTTGTTCCTTGCCTTCCGCTAGCTTTCGGTCGGTGCGATCTCGCCGCTATGAGTATCGGGACGGCGGGGGCATGCGGGATGTCTTCCCTTTTCGTCAAGGCAAGCAGAAGGTCGTCCGAAACCTCCCGTCTATTCTGCCGTCTGTGCCTGTGGAGCGAGGCACCATGACAACGGAACTGAGGCGGAGAATCCTGGAGGCCCTTTCGGAAACGGCGACCGCCGCGCCCTATGCGCTGATCGATTATCCCAACTATCTCAACCCGGGCGACGCAGCGATCTGGCTTG
Organism: Shinella curvata; assembly: GCF_022899935.1. Lineage (GTDB taxonomy): Bacteria > Pseudomonadota > Alphaproteobacteria > Rhizobiales > Rhizobiaceae > Shinella > Shinella curvata. The sequence goes on along the minus strand of NZ_JALJCJ010000003.1, from coordinate 219,024 downwards.
GAGCACGGCGTGTGCTGGAGGCGCTCAACGGTCGTCCACCTGCCTACACATCGACGCTGCGCGGCTTTTCGGCCACCCGATGCCGGCGTGCGATCGGCACCGGGACCGTCTACTTTCTCGGCGGCGGAAATTTTGGGGATCTTTATCCGCGCCACCAGCGTATGCGCCTCAATGTGCTGCGGTCGCTGCCGGACAATGCGATCGTGCAACTGCCGATGAGTTGCGCCATGGCGGCTTCGAATGACCTCAATCTGCTCGGCGAAACCCGGGCGCTCTACCGTGGCCGCTCCTCCATCCGCATCTTCGCCAGGGACATGGGCGCGCAAGCGGTCCTGCAGGAGTGTTTCGGCCTGCAAAGCGTGCTGTGCGCCGACCTCAGCCACATGCTCGATTTCCCCATCCTACCTGCGCGGCTGGACGTCGTCCGACTGATGCGCCGCGACCCGGAAACCTTGGTTCCGAATTCGATATCCGCTCCAGACTGGCGCGATATGAGGGGGCAGCGCTTTGCCAATCGCCTGGGAAAGCTGTTTCTTGCCTTGGCTCCGCCATCCTACCGCGGCCCTGCTCAGGACCGGGTTGCGATGTGGAAGGTGCATCAAGCCGTCGCCATGCTGGCGGAGGGGCGTGTGGTGGAAACCGACAGGCTCCACGCAGCCCTTCTCGCCATGGCCATGGGCCGCCAGGTCGTGCTCCACGACAACAGCACGGGAAAGGTGCTCTCCTATTGCCGAACGTGGCGGGCGCTGCTGCCGGAGGGGGCTCTTCGACAGCCTGCGCTGGCACCGGGCGGCATGCCGTGAACTGGCTGCCGATGGATCGCTGTCGGGCGAGGAATGTGTCGCGGGTGAATTGCCCCTGGGGATTGTTTTCCGAAGGCGCCGGCTTAGCATTTGGATTGATATGGAACAGAGGATGGGCATGGCGCGGCGAAGACCGGTATCGAAGCTGACGGTTCACACATCCGCTGATGGATGCCGCCTGACCGTGCATTCGGGGCAGCTCGCTCCGCCTGTATGGTTCGAGCGCGATGCCCCCGTAGGACCGGTCAGTTTCGACTTCGCCGTCATAGCCCTTCTTCCGCATGCCATGAAGGCCGGCTTCGACCTGGAACCGGATTTTCCCGTCGATCGCACTCTTTTGGAGGGGCTGGAGCACTTCCAGGAGATCTGGCATCGTTGGCGTCCGGACGTCTTTGCCGAGAGGATCGCCATTCGCGCCGAAGCCATCGACCGCAGCGCCGTTGTCGTGCCGGAACGGCAGAAGGCGGTGGCGGCGTTCTCGGCCGGCGTCGATAGCAGCTTCACGTTGCTTCGCCACGCCAGCGGACCGGAATGGGCCGGCAAGCGAAATCTCGTTTCCGCCGTCATGGTGCACGGCTTCGACATGCCGCTGGACGCCACCGACGGTTTTGGTCGCCTGCGTGGCCACGGCGAGGCTATCGCACGAGAGGTTGGCGTGGATTTCGTCGTCGTGCGTACCAATTGGCGGGAAACCGCGCCAAATTGGCAGATGAGCTTCGGCGCCGGCCTGGCTGCCGTGCTGCACCAGTTTTCGGACGGGCATGGCATGGGACTGATCGCAAGCGAAGAGGCCTATGACAATGCTTTCACCGTCTGGGGCAACAGCTTCTGGAACGATCGTTTCTTTTCACGGGGCGATTTCCGGATCGAGTCGGACGGCGGTGCCTACGATCGGATCGACCGCATCGCCGCTCTGGCCGCACGCCCGGCGATCCTTTCGGAGCTTTCGGTCTGCTGGGCGGGTCCGAGATCCGGTGAGAATTGCGGCCTGTGCCCGAAATGCGTGCTGACCAAGCTCAACTTCACGATCTGCGGCATCCGTGAGCCCTGGCCCTTTCCGCAGGCGCTTGCACCGGATCAGGTGGTCGCGATGAACGTGAAAACCCAATGGCAAGCCCGCTTTCTCGCCATCATCGAGCGCCGTCTACACGCTCTTCCTGGGCATGATCCTGTTCTGTTGGATGCCGTGAGGAGCCGGATAGCCCGTGCCATTGCGCAGGAAGGCTACGGTGCCGCAGCCTTGCCGCCGCCGCGTGGGAAAAAGACATGGTGGAAACGATGGGGCGGGCGCGCCCTCGATCGCATGAGGCGCCGCCTGCGTCCAGGTGGTTAATCGCCTTGATCTGATATCCAGAGTCAACTGGGCCCCGGAAACTAACCGCCATAGAAAATAAGCAAATGATTGTTTTGGAAACATATGGTGCCCGGAGGCGGATTTGAACCACCGACACGCGGATTTTCAATCCGCTGCTCTACCAACTGAGCTATCCGGGCATCCGGGTGGATTTCGGTTGGAAATCCGTGGGGCGCTTGGTTTCGCCCCGGAAGCGAGCGGGGTTATAACATCTTGCAAAAATGTGTCCACCCCTCTCGGCAGTTTTTTGCCGGAAAAATGACAGTCTTTTCAAGTTGTGGAAAAGATTGGATTTTTGCCGCGACGAAGGGCTTAGATTTCGTCGTCTTCGGGCTTTTCTTCCCCATCGGCAACCGGAATGGCATAGGAGCCCGAGAGCCAGCGGTTGAGATCGACGTCGCGGCAGCGGTTGGAGCAGAAGGGATAGTGCTCACGCGCCGAGGGGCGGCTGCAGATCGGACAGGGCACGGCCTTGCGGAGCGGCGCAACGGTGACGGCGGGCTTTTCGTTGTCGTCTGCCATCAGGCGTCCGCCCAGCCAGCATGCACGTCGAAGCCTTCGCCTGACAGTAGCGTCAGGGTTTCATAGAGCGGCAGGCCGACGACATTGGTGTAGGAACCGACAAGCTTGACGACGAAGGCTCCGGCAATGCCCTGGATGGCATAGCCGCCCGCCTTGCCGCGCCATTGGCCGGAGGCGAGGTACTGTTCGATATCGGTGGTCGACAGACGCTTGAAGCGGACCTTCGTGTCGATGACCTTCTGGCGCACGGTGCGCTCAGGCGTGATGAGGCACACGCCGGTGAAGACGCGGTGGCTGCGGCCGGAGAGCAGATGCAGCGCGCTGGAGGCTTCGTCGATCATCTCTGTCTTCGGCAGGATGCGCCGGCCGACGGAGACGACCGTATCGGCGGAGAGGATGTAGCTGCCGGCGAAGGCCGGATCGCCCTTGATGGCGGCAAGCGCCGCCTGCGCCTTGCCGGTCGACAGGCGCCGTGCGAGCGAGCGGGGATGCTCGGAGCGTTTCGGCGTCTCGTCGATATCCATCGGCATCAGGCGCGCGGGCTCGATGCCCGCCTGCGCGAGCAGTTCGACGCGGCGCGGCGAGCCGGAGGCGAGGATGAGCTTGTCGGTCTGCGCCATGGGATCTCCGGGAAGGCGCCGGGGGCGCCGGATTTCGCTCTCTGGCCAAGGGCCGAACGAGGGCGCTGCCCCAGGGCTTTGAAAAGCGTCTTACTTGAAGCGGTAGGTAATGCGACCCTTGGTGAGGTCGTAAGGGGTCATCTCGACCAGCACCTTGTCGCCGGCGAGAACGCGAATGCGGTTCTTGCGCATGCGGCCTGCGGTGTGCGCGATGATCTCGTGCTCGTTCTCAAGCTTGACGCGAAACGTTGCGTTCGGGAGCAGTTCCGTCACGATGCCGGGAAATTCGAGGACTTCTTCTTTTGCCATCTTGTGATGATATTCCTGTAGGGTGGATGAGGGCGAGCCTTATGCCCGCCTCAAAAAATTTGCCGGAAACTACACAATCCCCGGTGCTTTGTGAACACCGAAGCGCGGGGTTTCTGCATTTGCCGAAAATCAGGCCTTCCTGCGGTCAGCCCGGGTCTTTCAGGCGCTTCTCTATCAGAGTTTTCAGGAATTCGCGAACATCGCGATAGGAGCTGAGAATCTGGTCGCGGGTTCCGGTCGCAACCGTGGGGTCGGGTGTGGGCCAATACATGACATCGACGGCCATCGAACGGGTCAGTTCGAGTGCCGCATGATGTGCCTCCGGGGCCAGGGTGACGATCAGATCGAAGTAGTCGTCCTCCAGCTCGTCAAGCGAATGTGGCGCATGGCGTCCGAGCGACAGGCCGACCTCGTCGAGCACCGCATCGACGAAGGGATCACGCTCGCCCGGACGCACGCCGGCAGAGGCGATATAGGTGCCGGGCAGAAGGCTGCGCGCAAGCATTTCGGCCATTGGCGAACGCACCGCGTTCATACGACACATGAAAAGGATCGAACGGGGTATCCGCGACGAGGCTTCCTGCGTTGTCGGGAAGGCACTCTCCATCCACTCACCCGCGCCAGTAGAGAACACAGACGAGCGTGAACAGGCGGCGGGCCGTGTCGAAATCGAATTTGATCTTGCCCGACAAGCGGTCCATCAAGGTCTGCGAGCCCTCGTTGTGGATACCGCGGCGACCCATGTCGATCGCCTCGATCTGGCTCGGCGTGGAGGAGCGGATCGCCTGATAGTAGCTTTCGCAGATCAGGAAATAGTCCTTCACGATACGGCGGAACGGCGTCAGAGACAGGATATGGGTCGCGACGTCCTCGCCCTTCTCCGTGCGGATGGCGAAGACCAGCTTGCTGTCGAGAAGCGAGATATTAAGGCGGTAGGGGCCGCCGGCATGGCCGACCGGCTCGAAGGTGTTTTCCTCGATGAGATCGAAGATGGCAACGGCACGCTCGTGCTCCACATCGGGCGTGGCGCGGCCGATCGTATCGTCCAGCACCACGTCGCAGAGGCGGAAGTTGCCCTTCGTGCCCATGCCTCAACTCTCCAGATTGAGCCGGATGGCGACGGAACGGGCATGGGCGCCGAGGCCTTCGGCCTCCGCCAGCGTGACGGCGGCAGGGCCAAGCGCGCGCAGCTGATCGGGGCCGAGGCGCAGGATCGACGTGCGCTTCATATAGTCCAGCACCGAGAGTCCGGAGGAGAAGCGGGCCGAGCGGGCGGTTGGTAGAACGTGGTTCGAACCGCCGACATAGTCGCCGATGACCTCGGGCGTGTGGCGGCCGACGAAGATGGCGCCGGCATTGCGGATCTCGGGCATGAGGGCATCGGGATTAGCGGTCGCGATCTCCAGATGCTCGGCGGCGATGCGGTTTGCCAGCGGCACGGCTTTCTTCAGGTCCGGCACGAGGATGATGGCGCCGAAATCGCGCCAGCTGGCGGCAGCGGTCTCCGCGCGCTCCAGCGTCTTCAGCTGGCGTTCGACGGCTGCCTCGACCGCATCGGCAAGAGCGGTGCTGTCGGTGACGAGAATCGACTGGGCGCCGACATCGTGCTCGGCTTGGGCGAGCAGGTCGGCGGCGAGCCAGTCCGGATCGTTGTCGGCATCGGCAATGACGAGCACTTCCGAGGGACCGGCGATCATGTCGATGCCGACGGTGCCGAAGACCTGACGCTTGGCGGCGGCGACGAAGGCATTGCCGGGGCCGGTGATCTTGGCGACGGGCGCGATCGTCTGCGTACCATAGGCAAGGGCGGCCACGGCCTGCGCGCCACCGATACGGTAGATTTCATCGACGCCGGCGATGCGCGCGGCCGCGAGCACGGCGGGGTTGATCTCGCCTTCCTTGGCCGGCACGACCATGACGAGACGCGGCACGCCGGCCACCTTGGCCGGCACGGCATTCATCAGAACCGAGCTCGGATAGCTCGCGGTGCCGCCCGGCACGTAGAGACCGACGGCATCGATCGCCGTCCAGCGCGAACCGAGGCCGACGCCGATCTCGTCTTCGTAGATATCGTCCTTCGGCATCGCGCGGGCATGGTGCTTTTCGATGCGCTGGGCGGCAAGTTCGAGGGCGGCGATGATCTTCGGGTCGACGGCGTCATAGGCCTGCTCGATCTCTTCTAGCGACACGCGCATGGAGGTCATGGAAAAATCGAGGCCGTCGAACTTCTTGGAGTAATCGGCCAGCGCCGTGTCGCCGCGGGCGCGCACATCGTCGATGATGGCGCGCACGACGGTGTTGACGTCTTCGGAGACCTCGCGCTTGGTGGTCAGGAAGGCAGCAAACCGGCTTTCGAAATCGCTGCTCTGGTAGTCTAGTCTGATCGCCAAGTCTGTCGTCCCTGTCGTCTCCCGGCACATCTGCCGGTTCATGCATTCAAACCGCTGGATGGCGGGGCTTCAAGCTGGTTTCCCATGCTCCGCCGGTATCTGCAAGCTGAACTTCGACGCATTCCACATCGAGCGCCACCGAAGCGTTGCCCGACAGAACGACTTCCAGCGTTCCGTCAGGACCTTCGCCCTTCGGCGTGAAGTTTATGGCGAGCAAGGAGAAGACGGCGCTCGTATCCTTGCGGTCGATGCCGATGGAACGCACGGCGTTCACGCGCTTGAAGGCGACGACGGCGCGGCGGCGCTCAAAACTCTTGCCGCGGCTTGCGGCACTCTCCCAGACGAAGCGGTTGACGACGACCGAAAAGACATGCTGGCGGGCGTCGAAGGCGAGGCCGTCGGTCTTGAAGACCGCGTCCTGGAGATGGGCCGAGACGACCGCGAGGTCTTCGGCGTCGAGGGCAAGCAGTTTCAGGCTGTCCATAATCGATGTCCTTCCCGTGGAAGCCGCCGTGTGCGGCATCCCGTATATTCGGTAAACGAGATAGGACGGCACGCGGCGGACTGCAACGCCGCCGCGTGGGAAAGATCAATCGCTGACGCGTTCGACGATGGCGCCGCAGCGGGTGAGCTTCTCTTCGAGGCGCTCGAAGCCGCGGTCGAGATGGTAGACGCGCGAGACCATCGTCTCGCCTTCGGCGGCAAGGCCGGCGATGACGAGCGAGACGGAGGCGCGCAGGTCCGTCGCCATGACGGGCGCGCCGCGCAGGCGTTCGACGCCCTCGATCTTGGCCGTCTGGCCGGAGAGCGAGATTTTCGCACCGAGGCGGGCGAGCTCCTGCACATGCATGAAGCGGTTCTCGAAGATCGTCTCGGTAATGTGCGAAATGCCGCTCGACTTGGTCATCAGGCCCATGAACTGCGCCTGCAGGTCCGTGGGGAAGCCCGGGAAGGGGTCGGTGACGACGTCGACAGGCTTGATGCCGCCGCCGTTGCGCACGACGCGGATACCGCTTTCCGTCGAGGTAATCTCGGCGCCGGAGCGGCGGATCGCTTCAAGTGCGGTGTCGAGCAGCGAGGCTTCCGTGCCTTCCAGCACGACATCGCCGCCGGTCATCGCAACAGCCATGGCATAGGTGCCGGTCTCGATCCGGTCCGGCAGCACGCGGTGGCGCGCGCCGGAAAGCTGGGTGACACCTTCGATGGTGATGGTGGAGGTGCCGGCACCCGTGATCTTCGCGCCCATGGCATTCAGGCACTTGGCGAGGTCCTGCACTTCAGGTTCGCGGGCGGCATTGCCGATGACCGTCGTACCGCGGGCAAGTGTCGCCGCCATCAGGAGCACGTGGGTCGCGCCGACCGAAACCTTCGGGAAGGTGTAGCGGGCGCCGATCAGGCCGCCCTGCGGTGCCGTCGCCTCGACGTAACCGCCGTCGATCTCGATTTTCGCGCCAAGGGCTGCAAGGCTCTCGATGAAAAGATCGACCGGACGTGTGCCGATGGCGCAGCCGCCCGGCAGCGAGACGCGAGCCTTGCCTTCACGCGCCAGAAGCGGGCCGATCACCCAGAACGAGGCGCGCATCTTCGAGACCAGCTCATAAGGAGCGGTCGTGTCGACGATGTTGCGCGAGGTGAAGGTGACGGTGCGCGAATAGCCTTCGCCCTGGCGTTCGCGGCGGCCGTTGACGGTGATGTCGGCGCCGTGGTTCCCGAGAATGCGGATGAGCTGCTCGACATCGGCGAGATGCGGCACGTTTTCCAGCGTCAGCGTGTCGTCGGTCAGAAGCGACGCGATCATCAGCGGCAGCGCAGCATTCTTGGCACCGGAGATCGGGATGATGCCCTTGAGTTCGTTGCCGCCTACAATCCTGATACGATCCATATGCGATTACGGGCCGGGCCCGCCTTTCTTGAGATATAGGCTTTCGGAGATTGCGGCCTCTTTAGAGCATCGCGAAAGAAAAATGAAGACCGCGCCGACCGACCGCGCATGCGCACGCCCGGCTGGACGATCACCCCCGTAGCCTTCGTGGTGAAGACATCCCGACTAACCGTCCGATTCGTCTTTTTTTGCGGCAGAGGTGCCGCCGGGTAAACCCGTCGTCTCGTCAGCCTCGCCGGCACGACGCGCACGCGCCTGCTGCTTGCGGCGCTGGAGATTGTCGCGCAGCGTCTTGGCCAGCCGCTCCGCCCGGATCTCCGCTTCCGTCCTGATTTTCCCGCTTTTCGTCTCGTCCTTGCCGCTCATATCCCTTCTCATAATGAAAACAGGCGCACGAAAAAAGCGCCGCCGTCATCAGTTTGTTGCGATAATCGTAAAATCGCCGCTTGCGCTGCCCATCCACCTATGGCAATAGGCCCTCGCTCACGCGAAAGCGCCTTCCGCTTCGCAAGATGCTGCTATAGCTCAGGGGTAGAGCACTCCCTTGGTAAGGGAGAGGCCGAGAGTTCAAATCTCTCTAGCAGCACCATTTTCCCTCCCAGTTTTCGTATGTTCCAAGCCGCTTGCGGCGCCGTTCTTGCGCGCCTGGCCCGGCGGTTTGCCGACGATGCGTTTGAAGGCGCGGGCGAAGGCGGCTTGGGAGCCGAAGCCGAGACGGCGGGCGGCGGTGTCGATGGCGAGCTTGTCGCGGCGGAACCATTGTTCGGCAAGCCGCATGCGCAGCGCGAGTACGTAGCGCTGCGGGGTGACGCCTGTTACCTCAACGAAGCGCTTGGCGAAGACCGAGCGGGAGCTGCCCATTTCCTGCGCCATGTCGGCGAGCGTCCAGTTGCGGCCGGGTTCGCGGTGCAGGGCGGCAATGACGCGGCCGAGGCGGGGATCGCGCAACGCTTCGATCCAGCCGGTCGCGTCACCGCAGCCGCATTCCACCCAGCCGCGCACGATGGAGGCGGCGATGACATCGGCGAGGCGCGCGAGGATGCCGGCCGAGCCGACGCGTTCCTCCGCCATTTCCCGCTCCATGGCGCCGAGCAGCGGCATCAGTTCCGGCTGGCGGCCGATCAGCGCGCCGACGGACATGATCTGCGGCATCAGGCCGACGAGCGGGTGCAGCGTATCGAGCTCGAATTCCATACGGCCGGTGAAGATGAGCGTGTCGCTCTCCCGGTCCGCGGACTTGATGCAGGCTTCCACTGCCTCGACTTCGGGGCAGAGCGGCTTGTGCGTGTAGCTCTCGTAGTCGCGCATCCGGACATTCGGGCCGGTGATGATTTCGTGGCTCTCGCCGCGTGGCAAAAGCACCGCATCGCCGCAACCGAGAGGACGATCGGCCTCGCCCGGCGCGCGCAGTAGCACCTTGCCGCGTGCGATGAAATGGAAACGGGCTTCCGGCCCCGCCGGAAAGCGGATCCCGAAGGGCGGGGTCAGTTGCAGGCGGCCGTAGCTGGCGCCGCGCAGGCGCATGCCCATCAGAAGCTCGCTGACGGGATCATGCGCATTTTGGGTCAGGTCGGACGATCGATCAAACATTGCGGATAAAATGGCATTGTACGTCCTGCGTTTCAACCCACCTTTTCAGCACGCACCTGCAACAGGAAAGGGATGGCAGATGACGGATGCAACACTATCAGTGCCCGAGAGCGAGGCCGAGGCCCGCCCGGCCTGGGGAGCCGTGCTCGCCATGACGCTCGGCGTGTTCGGGCTGGTGGGAGCGGAATTCCTGCCGGCAAGCCTTTTGACGCCGATGGCTGATGATCTCGGGATTTCCGAGGGCATGGCGGGGCAGGCGGTGACGGCGACGGCCGCCGTCGCGCTGGTGACGAGCCTCGTGATTACCGTGGTAACGCGTAAGCTCGACCGGCGGCTGGTGCTGCTCGGGCTCTCTGTTCTCCTGATCTTCTCTAACCTGCTCGTCGCGATGTCGTCGAACCTGCCCATGCTGCTCGCCGGCCGCGTTTTGCTCGGCATGGCGCTTGGTGGCTTCTGGACGCTTTCGGCCGCGACCATGATGCGGCTGGTGCCGGAAGCACTGGTGGCAAAGGCGCTGTCGATCATGTTCCTCGGCGTGTCGCTGGCGACGGTCTTTGCAGCCCCGGTCGGCAGCTACATCGGCGACATCGTCGGCTGGCGAAATGTCTTTCTGGGAGCAGCCGTGCTCGGCGCGCTGGCGCTTGTCGTGCAGCTGGCCACATTGCCCTTACTCCCGCCGCGCGGCCATTCGCGCTTCGGCACCCTGGTGGAGGTGCTGGCACGGCCGGGTGTTGGTTTTGCCATGCTGGCAATCCTGCTCGTCTTTACCGGCCACTTCGCCTTCTTCACCTATATAAGGCCGTTCCTCGAAACGGTAACGGGCGTCGGCGTCGAGGGTGTTTCGGGCGTGCTGCTCGGCTTCGGCATCGCCACCTTCTTCGGCAACTATCTCGGGGCCGTGCTGCTCGAACGCTCCATGCGCTTCACGCTGACGATCATGCCGCTCGTGATGGGTGTGCTTGCTATCTCGCTTTCCGCCTTCGGCGGTTAGCCTTGCCGGCGATGCGGCGATGGTCGCGCTCTGGGGGCTCGCCTTCGGCGCGGTGCCGGTCGCCTGGTCGACCTGGATCACGCGGGCCGTGCCCGATGAGGCGGAAAGTGCGGGGGGCCTCTTCGTCGCCGCGATCAACTTTGCGATTGCGACGGGGGCTGCGGCCGGTGGCGCCTTGTTCGATGCCAATGGCTTCTCAAGCGTCTTCGTCGCCAGCGGCGTCGCACTCTTCCTCGCTGGCCTCACCATCGTCTCGACGGTGCGTACAAAGCCTGCCTGACTGTTCGGGATGGCGGCGTCACGTCGCCATCCCGCGTTCGTTTTGGCGTTCTCATGGCCGCCCTGTTCCCGTCCGCCCTTTTCGCGTTACAACGTTCACCGAGGATTTTGGAGGAGCGGCGCGTGACGGCAGGTGATTTTTCGCGGGAGACCTTTGTCGGGCGCGTCTGGCGGCCGGATGTACAGGGGCCGGCAGTGGTGGTGCTGAGGGATGGCAAGCTCTGCGACATCACCTCGAAGGATGTCCCGACCATGCGGGACTTGCTGGAAAGGGACGACCCGGTCGCGATTGCCCGTGCTGCTCCCTGCGAATCGCTCGGCGCGCTCGATGCCGTGCTGGAGGCTTCCGTCGAGAGCGCCGGTAATTTCTCGCGCCTGCATCTGCTGGCGCCCTGCGATCTGCAGGCCGTGAAAGCCGGCGGCGTGACCTTCGCGCGCTCGATGATCGAACGGGTGATCGAGGAGAAGGCAGCCGGCAATCCGGCACTGGCGGAGAAGGTGCGCGGGCGGGTCACCGCGATCATCGGCGACAGCCTGCGCGATCTGAAGGCCGGTTCGGAAGCAGCCAGCAAGGTCAAGGCGGCGCTGATCGAGGAGGGCGTCTGGTCGCAATATCTCGAAGTCGGCATCGGGCCGGATGCGGAGGTGTTCACCAAGGCGCCGGTCCTGTCGTCCGTCGGCTGGGGGGCATCGGTCGGGCTGCATCCGATTTCGAAGTGGAACAATCCAGAGCCGGAAATCGTGCTTGCCGTCGATAGTGCAGGCCGCGTCAAGGGTGCGACGCTCGGCAACGACGTCAACCTGCGCGATGTCGAGGGGCGTTCGGCGCTGCTGCTCGGCAAGGCGAAGGACAACAACGCCTCCTCTGCCATCGGCCCGTTCATCCGGCTGTTCGACGAGACCTACTCCATCGATGATGTGCGCAAGGCCGATCTCGACCTCATGATCGAAGGCGAAGATGGTTTCGTCTTGAAGGGCCGCAGCACGATGCGCGAGATCAGCCGCGACCCGCTCGATCTCGTTGCGCAGACCATTGGCAAGCATCATCAGTACCCTGATGGGTTCATGCTGTTCATGGGCACGCTGTTTGCGCCCGTCGAGGATCGCGATGCGCCGGGGCAGGGCTTTACGCACAAGACGGGCGACCGCGTGGTGATTTCCAATGCGGAACTGGGGTCGCTTGCCAACACTGTGCGCCTTTCCACCGAATGCCCACCCTGGACCTTCGGCATCGCCGCGCTGATGCGCAATCTCTCCTCGCGCGGGCTGATTTGACATGGCCGACGGTGTGCTGGACGAGACGGGCCGCAAGATCCTGCGTCTCCTGCAAAGCGAGCCGGAACTGACCGTCGCCGAAATCGGCGAGCGCGTGGGCTTGAGCCATACGCCGTGCTGGCGGCGCATCAAGGAGATGGAAAAGCAGGGTATCATCCGCGGCCGTATCATTGCTGTCGAGCCGCGGCTGGTCGGCTTCGAGGTCTCGGTTTTCTGTTTCGTGCGGCTGAAGCAGCATGACGAGGCGACGTTGCTGGAGTTCGAAAAGGCCGTGAAGAACATGCCCGAGGTCGTGCAGTGTTATTCCATGACCGGCGACCACGACTATGTGCTGCGCGTGCTGACGAACAGCGTGCGGCAATACGAGGAGATCCTGAAGAAGGCGTTGCTGCGTCTTCCGGGTGTCGGTTTCGTCAATTCCAGCTTCGCGCTCGATGAGCTCAAGAATACGCACCGGGTTCCGATCTGACGCCGCAATAGGATGGCTTTGCATTTGCCGGCCGCTTTTGCGGATGGCATCCCAAAACGATGATTTTTCAGGGTCAAAATAAGGACCCGCTCCTCCCAATCCCTGCGTAAGCTCCTACATTATGGAGGATGGCTTTCGTGGAGGAGGGCCATCGAGGAGGAAGTCATGCTGAAGCAGAGCTTTTCTCTCGAGGACAAGTATACGGCGGAAAGTGGGAGGATCTTCCTTTCCGGCATCCAGGCGCTCGTGCGCCTGCCGATCGTTCAGATGCGGCGCGATCGTGCCGCCGGCCTGAACACCGCCGCATTCATCTCGGGTTATCGCGGATCGCCGCTTGGCGGTTACGACCAGCAGCTGGCCAAGGCCGGCAAGCACCTGGCGGCACACGACATCGTGTTCCGGCCCGGTGTCAACGAGGATCTCGCCGCCACCGCCGTCTGGGGCACCCAGCAGTTGCATCTGTCGCCCGGCGCGCGCTACGACGGCGTCGCCGGCTATTGGTACGGCAAGGGGCCGGGTGTCGATCGCTGCGGCGACGTGCTGAAACATGCCAATGCCGCCGGCACCTCGAAACATGGCGGCGTGCTCTGTTTTGCCGGCGACGACCATTCGGCCAAGTCGTCCTCCATCCCGCACCAGTCCGACCATGCTTTCATGTCGGCGGTCATTCCGGTGCTTTATCCCTCGTCGATTCACGAATTCGTCGAATATGGTCTGCTCGGCACGGCCATGTCGCGCTATTCGGGTTGCTGGGTCGGCATGAAGTTCATTTCCGACACGGTCGAGACGACCGCCTCGGTGGACCTCGCTGGCGAGCGCCGCCAGTTCGTCATACCACAGGATTTCGAAGTACCGCCCGGCGGTCTCAACCTGCGCTGGCCCGATCCGCCGCTGCCGCAGGACGAGCGCCTCCAGACCTACAAGGGCTATGCGGCCATCGCCTTTGCCCGCGCCAACAAGGTCGACGAGGTCACGCATGACGTGCCGCGCGCCCGTTTCGGCATCATCGCCTCCGGCAAGGCCTATGAGGATGTGCTGCAGGCGCTGAAGGAGCTTTCGCTCGGGCCGGCCGAGATGGCCGAGATCGGCATGCGCATCTACAAGGTCCGCATGCCCTGGCCGCTGGAGCCCGAGGGTGTGCGCGAGTTCTCGCAGGGGCTGGAAGAGGTGCTCGTCGTCGAGGAGCGCCGCGAGATCATCGAAAACCAGATCAAGCAGCAGCTCTTCAACTGGCACCACGGCGAGCGGCCGCGCATCATCGGCAAGTTCGATCATGACGATCATGCGTTCCTGCCGCTGTCGCAGGCACTGACGGTCGGCATGGTAGCACGGGCGATTGCCGCGCGGCTCCTGCATTTTGAGTTCGATGCCGGTCTCAAGAAGCTGATTTCGGACGAACTCGCCTATCTCCTCGAGCGTGAGAAGATCCGCAAGACGCATGCCGCGCCGATCGAGCGCGTACCCTATTTCTGCTCCGGCTGTCCGCACAACAGCTCCACCAAGGTGCCGGAAGGCAGCCGCGCCACCGCGGGCATCGGCTGTCACTACATGGTGCAGTGGATGGACCGCGACACCGCGACCTTCACCCATATGGGCGCCGAAGGCGTGCCGTGGTCGGGCATCGCGCCCTTCACCGACGAGAAGCATATCTTTGTCAATCTTGGCGACGGTACCTACTATCATTCCGGCATTCTGGCCGTGCGCCAGTCGGTCGCCGCCCGCGTCAACATCACTTACAAGATCCTCTATAACGACGCGGTGGCGATGACAGGCGGCCAGGCCGTCGATGGGCCGATCAGCCCCGAGGCGGTGACGCGCCAGCTCTTCGACGAGGGCGTCGAGCCGATCTATCTCGTCTCCGACCATCCGGAAGCCTATTCTCCCTCCATGCTCGCACCCGGCACCATCGTGCGCCATCGCGACGAACTGGACCGAGTGATGCGGGACATCCGCGAGGCGCCCGGCTGTTCGGCCATCGTCTACGTGCAGACCTGTGCCGCCGAAAAGCGCCGCCGCCGGTCGCGCGGCCTGATGGAGGACCCGCCGGTCCGCCTGATGATCAACCCCACCGTCTGCGAAGGCTGCGGCGACTGTTCCACCCAGTCGAATTGCGTTTCCGTCGAGCCGCTCGACACGGAACTTGGCCGCAAGCGCAAGATCAACCAGTCGACCTGCAACAAGGACTATTCCTGCCTCAAGGGCTTCTGCCCGTCCTTCGTGACGGTGGAGGGTGGCCGGCTGCGCAAGGCGGCACGCTCAAACCCGGATATGACGAGCATTCCGGAGCCCGACATCGTGAAGATCGGTGACCGGTCCTACAACATCGCCATTGCCGGCATCGGCGGCACGGGCATCCTGACGATCAGCGCCATCCTCGGCATGGCCGCCCATCTCGACGGCAAGTCGCCGATGATTTTGGACATGGCCGGTCTCGCCCAGAAGGGCGGCGCCGTCATGAGCCACCTGCGGATTGGCCTGCATGATCAGGACGTCTCCTCGCCGCGCATCATCACCGGCGGTGCGGATCTGCTGATCGCCGCCGACGATGTGGTCGCCTCCTCGAAGGATGCGGTGACGCTCTGCGACCATCACCGTACGACGGGGGTGATCAACACGCGGCTGACCCCGGTCGCCGATTTCGTGCGCAAGCGCGATTTCGACTTCCGCCGCCGCGATGTGGAAAGCACGGTGCGCGCGGCACTGCGTGAAGCCTCCACTCTGCTCGATTTCACGACAGTTGCCGAAAAGGTCGCGGGCAATGCCATGGCGACGAATATCCTGATGACCGGCTATGCCTGGCAGAAGGGGTTGATCCCGCTCACCCGCCAGTCGATCGAACAGGCGATCGCGCTGAACGGCGTGGCCGTCGACGCCACGCTCTCCGCCTTCGGCTGGGGCCGCCTCATCGCCGCCGATCCCGTCCGCGCTGAACGCCTGCTGCATCCCGGCAAGCCCGTCGCGACGCTGGAGACGATGCCGACGGTGGACCTGATCGCGCATCGCGAAAAGCACCTGACCGCCTATCAGAATGCAGCCCTTGCCGGCCGCTACAGGGCGCTGGTGGAGCGTGTGCGGGATGCGGAAAAGGCGCTCGGCCCGGATGATCGGCTGGTGCGCACGGTGGCCCATGTCTACGCCCAGCTCCTTGCCTACAAGGACGAATACGAGGTCGCCCGGCTCTTCACCGATCCGGCCTTCAAGGCCGGTCTCGCCGAGCAGTTCGACGGCAATTACAAGATCGCCTTTAACCTCGCACCCCCATTCCTGAAGGTTGAGGATGCCAATGGCCGGCCGCGCAAACGCCGCTTCGGCCGCTGGATGCTGCCGGCCTTCGGTATGCTGGCCAACCTCAAGGGCCTGCGCGGCACGGCCTTCGATCCGTTCGGCCGCACCGCCGAGCGCCGCATGGAGCGCCAGCTCATCGCCGACTACGAGGCCTTGGTCGCGCATGTGCTGCAAGGTCTTCGCCGCGACAATCTCGATGCCGCCGTTGCGCTTCTTTCGCTTTACGGTGAGATCAGGGGCTACGGTCCCGTCAAGGAGGAGGCGGCAAAGCGCGTAAAGGCGCGCGAGGCCGAAAAGCGCGCGGCTTTCGGCAGAACAGAAGAAAAGGCAATCGCCTGACGATTGTATTGGGAGAGTGGACATGTACGACGCCGGCATGAGCTTCGGGCTTGGAGAGGATATCGAGGCGCTCAGGGAAAGCGTGCGGCGTTTTGCGACGGATCGCATCGCGCCCCAGGCCGCCGAAATCGACCGAAGCAACAATTTCCCCATGCCGCTCTGGCGCGAAATGGGCGATCTCGGCCTGCTCGGTATTACGGCCCCCGAAGGGCTCGGTGGCTCCGGCATGGGCTATCTTGCCCATTGCGTGGCGATGGAGGAGATCAGCCGCGCCTCGGCCTCGGTGGGCCTCAGCTACGGCGCCCATTCCAATCTCTGCGTCAACCAGCTCGTGCGCAACGCATCGCCGGCGCAGCGCGAAAAATACCTGCCGAAGCTGATTTCCGGCGAGCATGTCGGCGCGCTCGCCATGTCCGAGCCGGGGGCGGGCTCCGACGTGGTCTCGATGAAGCTGCGTGCCGACAAGCGCGGCGATCGCTATGTGCTGAACGGCAACAAGATGTGGATCACCAACGGGCCGGATGCGGATGTGCTGGTGGTCTATGCCAAGACTGATCCGGAGGCCGGTTCGCGCGGCATCACCGCCTTCCTCATCGAAAAGGGTTTTAAGGGCTTTTCGACCGCCCAGAAGCTCGACAAGCTCGGCATGCGCGGCTCCAATACCGGCGAACTCGTCTTCACCGATTGCGAGGTGCCGGAAGAGAACGTGATGGGCACCGTCGGGCGTGGCGTGAATGTGCTGATGTCCGGCCTCGACTATGAGCGCGTCGTGCTCTCCGGCGGCCCGCTCGGCATCATGGCCGCCTGCCTCGATGTGGTCGTGCCCTATATCCATGAGCGCAAGCAGTTCGATCGGCCGATCGGCGAATTCCAGCTGATGCAGGGCAAGGTCGCCGACATGTATGTCGCGCTGAACGCCTGCCGCGCTTACGTCTATGCCGTTACCGCCGCCTGCGACCGTGGCGAGACGACGCGCAAGGATGCCGCCGGCTGCATCCTCTATTCCGCCGAGATGGCGACTAAGCTGGCGCTCGAGGCGATCCAGTCGCTCGGCGGCAACGGCTATATCAACGACTACCCGACCGGCCGCCTGCTGCGCGACGCCAAACTCTACGAGATCGGCGCCGGCACCTCGGAAATCCGCCGCATGCTGATCGGCCGCGAAATCTTCCAGGAGACGCTGTGATGCCGGTCATCCCCTCGGCCGTGAACACCCGCAGCGCGGTCTTCGAGACCAATCAGAAGGCGATGCTCGATGCATTGGCTTTGGTCGAGGATGCGGCCGGCCTCGCCATGGATGGCGGCGGAGCGAAGGCGCGGGAACGCCATGTTGCGCGCGGAAAACTGCTGCCGCGCGACCGTGTTGCGCAATTGCTCGATCCCGGCTCGCCCTTCCTCGAAATCGGTCTCACGGCCGGCCACGGCCTCTATGACGGCGCCTCGCCCTGCGGCGGTATGATCGCGGGCATCGGCCGGGTTTCCGGTCGCGAATGCATGATCGTCTGCAACGATGCGACGGTGAAGGGCGGCACCTACTATCCCATCACCGTGAAGAAGCATCTGCGCGCGCAGGAGATCGCGGCGGAGAACAGGCTGCCCTGCATCTATCTCGTCGATTCCGGCGGCGCGAACCTGCCGAACCAGGACGAGGTCTTTCCCGACCGCGATCATTTCGGCCGCATCTTCTACAATCAGGCGCAGATGTCCGCATCCGGCATTCCGCAGATTGCCGTCGTCATGGGCAGCTGCACGGCGGGCGGAGCCTATGTGCCGGCCATGAGCGACGAAACCGTCATCGTCGAGAACCAGGGCACGATCTTCCTCGCTGGCCCGCCGCTGGTGAAGGCCGCGACGGGCGAGGTCGTCACGGCCGAAGATCTCGGTGGCGGTGACGTGCACACCCGCCTTTCCGGCGTCGCCGATCATCTCGCCCGCGACGACCGCCATGCATTGGCTATCGCCCGGCAGATTGCCGCCAATCTTAATACGCGTAAGCCTGAGGTTACGAAATCCGGCGATGGCGATGCGCCGCTCTACGACCCGGAGGAACTGCTCGGCATTGTGCCGGCCGATACGCGCAAACCCTATGACGTGCGCGAAGTGATCGCCCGTGTGGTTGATGGCTCGCGTTTCGACGAATTCAAGGCCCGCTTCGGCACGACGCTGGTCTGCGGCTTTGCCGCCCTACATGGCCTGCCCGTCGGCATCATCGCCAACAATGGCGTGTTGTTTTCCGAGGCGGCGTTAAAGGGCGCGCATTTCATCGAGCTCTGCGTCCAGCGCGGCATTCCGCTTGTCTTCCTGCAGAACATCACTGGCTTCATGGTCGGCCGAAAATACGAGGCGGAGGGCATCGCCAAGAACGGCGCCAAGCTTGTGACCGCCGTCGCGACGGCGAACGTGCCGAAGCTTACGGTGCTGATCGGCGGCTCCTACGGTGCCGGCAACTACGGCATGTGCGGGCGGGCCTATTCGCCGCGTTTCCTCTGGACCTGGCCGAATAGCCGTATCGCCGTGATGGGTGGCGAGCAGGCGGCCGGAGTGTTGGCGACCGTCAAGCGGGAGGGGATCGAGCGCACGGGCGGCAGCTGGAGCGGCGAGGAGGAGGCCGCCTTCAAGCAGCCGACCATCGACATGTTCGCCCGCCAGAGCCACCCGCTCTACGCGTCGGCACGGCTCTGGGACGACGGTATCGTCGACCCGCGCAAGACCCGCGACGTGCTGGCGCTCTCGCTTTCGGCGGCGCTGAATGCGCCCATCGAGCCCACCCGTTTCGGCATCTTCAGGATGTAGAGGAGGCAAGTCATGAACCGCGAAACCATCAATGCCAAGAATGCACCCGCCCCGCGCGGCGGCTATTCGCAGGCCGTGAAACTCACGGATTTCAAGGCGCTGCTGTTCATCAGCGGCCAGATTCCGGTGTCCGACGACGACAAGGTGCCGGAAAGTTTCGAGGACCAGGCGCGGCTCGTCTGGCGCAATATCGACGCGCAGCTGAAGGCGGCCGGCATGTCGAAGGCCGATCTCGTCAAGGTGACGACCTTCTTGGCAGACCGGCATCATACCATGGCGAATCGAGAGATCCGCAGCGAGTATCTGGGTGCCGTCGCACCGGCGATGAGCGTCGTCATCGCCTCGATCTTCGATGAAAAATGGCTGCTCGAAGTCGAGGCCATCGCCGCACAATAGTTTGTTTGTCGCGATTTCGGATGCAGAACGCTCAGACGCTTGTGCCGGAATCGCCTTTGAAAGCCGAAGCTCGGATGTTCAGGAAAATCCTCATCGCCAACAGAGGCGAGATCGCCTGCCGCGTCATCCGCACCGCGCGGCGCATGGGTGTCGCGACGGTCGCCGTCTATTCGGATGCCGACCGCGCGGCGCTGCATGTCGAAATGGCCGACGAGGCCATCCGTATCGGTCCGGCCGAGGTGGCGAAAAGCTATCTGAACATCGCGGCTATCATCGCCGCAGCCAGGGCGAGTGGCGCCGACGCCGTGCATCCGGGTTACGGCTTTCTTTCGGAAAATCCCGATTTCGTGGAGGCGGTGGAAGCTGCCGGCCTGGTCTTCATCGGCCCCTCGGCCAGCGCCATCCGCGCCATGGGCCTGAAGGATGCCGCCAAGGCTCTCATGGAAAAGGCCGGCGTGCCCGTCGTGCCCGGCTATCACGGAGACAGGCAGGATGCCGCCTTCCTGGCGGATGAGGCGGCGGCGATCGGCTATCCCGTTTTGATCAAGGCGCGCGCCGGCGGCGGCGGCAAGGGCATGCGGCGGGTCGAGCAGCCGGCGGATTTCGCCGCCGCGCTCGAAAGCGCGCGGCGTGAGGGGGAGAGCGCCTTTGGCGACGGTCGCGTGCTCGTCGAAAAATACATGGCGAAACCCCGCCATATCGAGGTGCAGGTCTTTGGCGACGGGCACGGCAATGTCGTGCACCTGTTCGAACGCGATTGCTCGTTGCAACGCCGCCACCAGAAGGTCATCGAAGAGGCCCCGGCTCCCGGCATGACGGTGGAGATGCGCGACAGCATGGGAGCTGCGGCCGTGCGTGCGGCGGCCGCGATCGGCTACAGTGGCGCGGGCACGGTGGAGTTTATCGCCGACGTTTCCGAGGGGCTCAGGCAGGATCGCTTCTATTTCATGGAGATGAACACGCGCCTGCAGGTCGAGCATCCTGTGACCGAGGCGATCACCGGCCTCGACCTTGTGGAGTGGCAGTTGCGCGTCGCGGCCGGCGAAGTCTTGCCAAAGCGCCAGGCGGAGCTTGCGATAGACGGCTGGGCCTTCGAGGCGAGGCTCTACGCGGAGAACCCGGCGCGCGACTTCCTGCCGGCGACAGGGCGCCTTTCCGTCTTCGACCTGCCGGAAAGCGCGCGCATTGATTCCGGCGTGCGCGCCGGTGATGTCATTACGCCCTTCTATGACCCGATGATCGCCAAGGTCATCACCCATGGTCGTAGCCGCGCGGAGGCGCTGGCCAGGCTCGAGACGGCGCTGGAGCAATGCCGTGTCGGCGGGGTGGCGAGCAATGCCGGTTTCCTCGTTCGCCTCTGCCGCCATCGGGCCTTTGCCGCCGGCGACGTGGATACGGGTTTGATCGGCCGGGCCGGCGAGACCCTGTTTGCCGATCCCGAGGCGCCGGAGGAAGCCTTTGCGCTGGCGGCCCTTTCCGCCCTCGGGTTTCTCAAGCCTTCCGCCAGCCCCGATCCCTGGGGCCGAATCCGCGGTTTCCGGCTCTGGGGCGAGCCTGCGCAAACCCTCTTTCTCGACCATGCCGGTGCCGAACATGCCGTGAAAGTCACGACGCTCGGCGAGGAGCGTTTTCGCATAGAGCACAACGATATCGAAATGGAAATCCGCGTGCACTCCACCGACGGTCGCGCGGTTCGGGTGGATTTCGATGACCATAGCCTTGCGGCGACCGTGCATCGCGACCGCGCCGATATCGACGTCTTCTTCGGTGGGCACGGACATGCCTTTGCGATTGCGGAAGAAGCCGGCCGTCACGACGAGGCGGCAGCGGGCGGGGACCGGCTTGTCGCGCCGATGCCCGGTCTCGTGCGCATCGTTGCGGCGCAGCCGGGCGCGCGTGTCGCCAAGGGCGATGCGCTCGTCACCATGGAGGCGATGAAGATGGAGCTGGTGCTGGCCGCGCCGCGCGACGGCGTGGTGGCGATCGTGCCGGTGGCAGTGGGCGATCAGGTGGCGGAAGGCGCGTTGCTGTTCTCCCTGGAGCCCGAGGAGGCGGCATGACCGGGCGCATCGACATCGTCGAAATGGCGGCCCGCGACGGGTTGCAGAACGAAAAGGCGATCATCCCGACCGCCGACAAGATCGCGTTGATTGACCAGCTGTCCGATTGCGGCTTCAAGCGCATCGAGGCAACAAGTTTTGTCAGTCCCAAATGGGTGCCGCAGCTCGCCGATGGCGCCGCGGTCATGGCAGGCATCACGCGCGGCCCCGGCATTTCCTACGCGGCGCTGGTGCCCAACATGAAGGGCTATGAGGCGGCGAAGGCGGCCGGCGTGAACGAGGTCGCCGTCTTCCTCTCGGCGTCCGAAGGTTTTTCGCGCGCTAATCTCAACTGCTCGATTGCCGAAAGCGTCGAGCGTGCCCGGCCCGTCGCGGAAGCGGCGAGGGCGGATGGCATCCTGCTGCGCGGCTATGTCAGCTGCGTCGTGCAATGCCCCTATGACGGACCGGTGGAACCCTGCGCGGTGGCGCGGGTGACGGGGCAGTTGCTGCGGCTGGGCTGCCATGAGGTAAGTCTCGGCGATACGATCGGCCGTGCGCGCCCGACGGAGGTGGCGGCCATGCTGGATGTGGTGCTCGCCGTCGCCTTCCCGGAAAATCTGGCGGGCCATTTTCACGATACGAACGGCCTGGCGCTCGACAATATCCGCGTGGCGCTCGATCATGGGCTGACGGTTTTCGACGCCTCGGTCGGCGGCCTCGGGGGCTGCCCCTACGCGCCGGGTGCGCGTGGCAATGTGGATACGCTCGCCGTCGCCGGCATGCTGGCGGCGATGGGCTATGAAACCGGTCTCGATGTTGAGAAACTGGCCGCCGCCGCAGCCTTCGCGCGGCGGATCGCTGGCAAGGGCGATATTCGCAAACGTGCCTAGGCTCATTGGAGTGGAGGAGGGCGCCATGAATTTCGAAACCATCTCTGTATCCGTCGATCGCCGCGGCGTGGCGGCCCTGACGCTCCGCCGCCACGCGCAGCACAATGCGCTGTCGGGCCTTATGATCCGCGAACTCACGGCCGTTGCAGGCCTGCTTGGCGGAGACAGGGCGGTGCGCGTCGTCGTGCTGACGGGCGAGGGCGAGAGCTTTTGCGCCGGCGGCGATCTCAACTGGATGAAGGAGCAGATTGCCGCGAGCCGCGAGGCGCGCATCGCCGAAGCACGCCGCCTCGCCTTGATGCTCAAGGCGCTGCGCGACCTGCACAAGCCGCTGATCGCGCGCGTCAACGGCCAGGCCTATGGCGGCGGTGTCGGCTTGATCAGCGTCTGCGATGCAGCGATTGCCGTGGAGGGCGCGCGTTTCGGGCTGACGGAAACCCGGCTCGGCCTCATCCCGGCAACGATCAGCCCCTATGTCGCCGCCCGCATCGGCCCCGCGGCCTTCCTGCGCTTTGCGACGTCCGCACGGCTGTTCGATGCGCCGACGGCCCGCGACATCGGCCTCATCGGCGGCGTCGTGGCGCCTGAAGCGCTGGACGAGGCAATCGAAGCAGAGATCAAGCCTTATTTCGCAACCTCGCCGGAGGCCGTTGCGGCAACGAAGGCGCTCGCCCATGCGCTGGCCTCGCCGATCGACGACACCGTGATCGAGATGACGCTGACGCGGCTTGCCGATACCTGGGAAACGCCGGAAGCGACGGAGGGCATCGCGGCCTTCCTGGAAAAACGCAAGGCGAACTGGGTGCCTGCCGATACGGCGAAGTGATGGCGAGGGCTTGGTATGGCCCTCACCCCAATCCACTCTCTGTAAGCGAGGAGAGGGGACGTGTCCCGTTTGAACGTGGAGTGTTCAGAAAGCCGTGCGGCATGGGCTTTGGCTCCGATCGCGGCAAAGCTAAAAATATGAGCACGGTATTGCCGTTTTCTCCTTCGCTCTCTGGGGAGAAGAAGACGTGATGTGCGCCCGCGCTTATAGGGAGAAGATGCCGGCAGGCGGATGAGGGTAGACTTGTTATTCGATAAATACCCGCACACTGGCCGCCCGCCCGGCTGCATCGATCACCGTCAGCGTCGAGAAACCGGCGCCTTCCGGCATCCATTGCGTGGTGCGCCGGCGCGAGGCCTCCGGCAGCACCTCGCCGTTGGCAAGCCAGCGAAAGGGCGCGCGGCCGCCCTGGAGTTTCAAGACGAGGGGTGAGATGTCACTGCCTTTTGTGGCGCCGAGCTCGACGGAAGCACCTTCGGGCGGATAGACGATCTGCGGTGCCGGTTCCCGCGCGACCACCGTGACCAGACCGTTTGCCGTCGTCGAGAAGCGGCGCAGGCTGGCGGGCAGTTCGGACTGCGCGATACGCAGTGCCCCGGCCGGCGCGCGGGGAAGCGCCGTGATGGCAATGCCGGAACGCGAAAAGGCTTCGAAGAGGATCGGGGCTGCGGCGCCGTAGCCGGTCAAGCCAGGCACGGCACCGTTGTCGGCCCGGCCGACCCAGACGCCGAGCACATGGCGGCCGTCGTAACCGACCGACCAGGCATCGCGGTAGCCGTAGCTCGTGCCGGTCTTGTAGGCGATGCCGAGGCGGCGGCTGCCGGTCGGCGGGGTGACGCCGGATAGGGCGTCGGAAACCTGCCAGACGGCGACAGGATCGAGCAGCGGATCGCCAACGATCACCTTGGCATCACCCGTGATGCCGTCGCCGAGCTGCACGGGCATGCCGCGATTGGCGAGCGCCGCATAGAGCTGGGTGAGGTCGCGAAGCGTGATGCCGAGGCCGCCGAGGCCGATCGCGAGGCCCGGCGTCTCGCCCGGCGGCAGCTCGGGGCGCACCTCGGCGCGGCGAAAACGCACCATCAAACGCGTCGGGCCGACCGCTTCGAGCAGGCGCACGGCGGGCACGTTGAGCGACAATTGCAGTGCCTTGCGCACGCTGATATCGCCCTGATAGGTCATGTCAAAATTGCGCGGCCGGTAGCCGGAGAAATCGGCGGGGCGGTCCTCGACGATGGTTTCCTGCGCGACGAGGCCCTCTTCGAAGGCAAGGCCGTAGATGAACGGCTTCAGCGCCGAGCCGGGCGAGCGGCGGATGCGCGTCATGTCGATCCAGCCGGCGCGGCTGCCGTCGAAATAATCTGCCGAGCCGACCTCGCCAAGAATATCGCCGGTGCGGGCATCGGCCATCACCATGGCGATGGAGATTTTCGGACCCAGCCGTTCGGCCGCCTCGCGGGCGACGGTCTCAAGGCCGTCCTGCACCGTGCGGTCGAGCGAAGTCTCGTGCTTGATCGCCTTCGGGTCCTTGCGCAGCGCCAGTTCCGAAAGATGGGCGGCATAGGAGGGAAGCTGGCGGCGGCGGTCCGGCACGGCTTCGAGGCCCGCGCGCTCCGCTTCACCCTCGCCGATGACATCCGAGACGGCAAGGCGGGTCAGCACGCGCTCGCGTGCCTTTTCCGCGGCGGCGCGGTGGCGGTCGGGGCGGCGTTTTTCCGGCAGCTGCGGCAGGGCGACGAGCAGGGCGGCTTCGGCCACCGAAAGCCGCTTCGGCTCCTTGCCGAACCAGGCGAGGCTTGCGGCGCGCACGCCCTCCAGATTGCCGCCATAGGGGGCGAGCGTCAGGTAGAGATCGAGGATTTCGGCCTTGGAAAGCCGGCGCTCGAGCTGGATGGCGCGGGCCATCTGGCGCAGCTTGGCCGGTAGCGAGCGGCTTTCACGCGGCTCGATCAGCCGGGCGACCTGCATGGAGAGCGTGGACGCACCCGAGACGATGCGGCCATTGCCGATGAACTGGCCGGCGGCACGCAAGAGTGCCCAGGGGTCGATGCCGCCGTGCGCGTTGAAGCGCCGGTCCTCGTAGGCCACCAGCATGCGCAGGAATTGCGGGTCGACATCGGCGGCCGTGGTCTTCAGCCGCCAGTGTCCTTCCGGCGTGGCGAAGGCACGCAGCAGGCGGCCATCGCGGTCGAGTACTTCCCTGGAGACGGCTTCCGCCACCGCGATCGGCGGCGGATAGGCGCGGTCGGCATAATCGAGCCCGAATGCGAGGGCGGCAATCGCTGCCGCCCCGCCGAGGGAACCGATCAGAAGTTTGCGCCACAGCGCCATCGCCAGAACCCCTTACTCGGCCTTGACGACCTGCATGCGGCCGGTCGCCGTGCGGGCGGAGTATTGCGGACGGTACATGTCCTCCACCTGGGCGGCCGGCAGGTCATAGGTGCCGGGGGTCACGGCTCGCACGACATAGGCGAGCGTCACGTCGCGGTTGTCACCTTCGCTGCGGTTGAAGGCCGCGACGAACCTGTCGTAGCGGAACTCCGTATGCGCGGCTTCCGTCTCGCCGAGCCAGTCGAAATTGGCGAGCTTGGCGCTGTCGACGAGGCTCGGATTGTCGATTTCGAAGCCGGCGGGCAGGAGATCGGTGATGATGATGCGGGACGCCCAGTTGTTGTGCTCCGTCACCTTCAGCACCACCACGTAGCGTTCGTTCTGCTGCGCCTCCGTGACATTCGCCTCCTCGCCGTCGAGCGTGTAGTAGCTGCGCTCGATGGCAAAGCCGTCGCCGCCGGCGGGCAGCGGATCGATGGGGGCCGCGACCGTGGTGAGCACGGCGGAGACCGGTTCGCCGGTGCGGTTGGCGATGGTCAGCGGGTTCTCCAGCAGGGACTTGCCCGTCATCTGTGCGGCATAGCCGCCGTCGCGAGCCGCACCGTTGATTTCAAGCTTCAGGTCCTTGTCGGCATCTTTCACGGAGCGGGCGGCGAGCAGCATCCAGGTCTGTTCCTGCGTGCTGGTCCAGCGCTTGTTCTCCCATTGTTTGGCGACGAGCTTGGAAAGCTCCGGAATGATGCCCGGAACCGGCCTTGCTTCGGCGGCAAGCGCCAAAATCGCGGCACCGTCCCGCAGCGACGAACCGTAGTCGGTGCGGGCGAGGCTGGCGGTCATGATGCTGTCACGCGACAGGCCGAGCGCGTTCGAGAAGATCGTCGTCGCACGCTGGGCATCGCCATAGAGGCCGAGCGCAGCGCCAATCTGTGCGCGGGCGAGCGGCGAGGAGAATTCCGACAGTTTCGTATCGGCATAGTAGCGCAGGTCGCTGATCGCGGCCTTGCGGTTGCGGGCAAGCACATAGAGCGCATAGGCGATCTCGTTGCCCTGGGTGGAGACGTTGACGTCATAGGACAGCGCATTCTGCAGGTTGTTCAGCGCCTGCAGCATGGCCTGTTCCGGCACGTCGAACTTCTGTTCGCGGGCGCGGGTCAGGAAGTCGGTGACGAAGGCATCGAGCCAGAGATCGCCATAGCCCGGACCCCACAGACCAAAGCTGCCTGTGGATGACTGGTTGGCCAGCACGCGGTAGATGGCGTCCTGCACGCGTTTCTGCGTTTCCGTGTCTTCCGGCAGGCCGGACTGCTTGGAAAGCTCGCTGAGGTAAAGCAGCGGCAGGGCGCGGCTCGATGTCTGCTCGGTGCAGCCATAGGGATAGCGGTCGAGGGACATCAGCAATGCCGGGACGTCGAACGCGGCGGCCCGCGACACGCTGAGGCTGACGGAGGCGCCGGCAATCTGGCTGTCGGCCAGCAGCTGGTCGTCGATCGTCAGGCTGCCGTTTGCGGCGATTTCGAGCGGCCGGCGCGTGGTGATCGGCATGGCGGCCGGGCGCACCGGCACGATAAGCGCCTGTTCGAGCGACATGCCGTTGCCGTTGGAGAGCTTGACCGTGACAAGGCCGTCGCCGATCTCGCCGCCGATCAGCGGCAGGGTCAGCGCGGTCTTGCCGCCGGCTTCGAGCGTCACCGTCTGGCTCGCACCGGTCTGTTCGACCATCACGGAGGCATTGTGGGTGATCTCCAGCGTGTAGTCGCCGGACGGCGCATCCGTGTTGGCGATATCGAGGCGCAGGTCCGAACGGTCTCCAGGGGCGAGGAACTTCGGCAGGCTTGCGGTCACGACGACGGGATCGCGGATGACCACGTCCTTCGAGGCGCTGCCGACACCGGTCTTCGTCCAGGCGACGGCCATGACGCGGGCCGTGCCGTTGAACTGCGGAATGTCGAAGCTGACCTTGGCGTTGCCCTCGGCATCGAGCTTCACGGGGCCTGCAAAGAAGGCGACGAGCTTTTCCTTCGGCGGATCGCCCGCAAGCGCGCCTTCGCCGCCGTCGCCACCGGTGCGCAAGCGTCCGGTCGTGCCGAGCGAGCCGTCGATCAGGCGGCCGTAGAGGTCGCGGATTTCCATGCCGAGGCGGCGCTGGCCGAAGTACCAGGTGGCCGGATCGGGCGCTTCGTAGCGGGTGAGGTTGAGAATACCGACATCGACGGCGGCAACCGTGATGTAGGCCTCTTCATTGGCACCGGCGCCGGCGACCTTCAGCGAAATGTCGAGCGGCTGGCGCGGCAGGGTCTTTTCCGGCAGGTCGAGCGAGAGGTTCAGCTTGCGATCCGCCGGATCGACCTTCAGCCAGGTGATGCCGATCGCGCGCATCGGCATGCGGCTTTCCTGGTCGGAGCCGGGGCGGAAGAGTGTTGCGGTAACATAGGAGCCGGGACCCCATTCCTTGGTGACGGGGATGTCGATCTCGCCGCCCTCGGCGCCGATGGCCGCCGTCTGGGTGGCGATCAGGCTTTCGGCGCCGATGGTGACGAGCACCTGGCCGGCATGGCGCGGCGAGACCTTCAGCTTGGCCGTGTCGCCGACCGCATAGTTTTCCTTGTCCAGCGAGATTTCCAGCGCATCCGGCGTTTCCGTCGAGCTTGCGGCAACATACCAGCCGGCATCGAATTCAACGCTGGTGGCGGGACCTTCCGGCTCCGGGCTTTCCACTTCGAGGCGGTAGCGGCCCCAGGTCACGGGCACGGAAATCTTGCCGCCGTCAGCGGTGACGTCGAGCGTGCCATTGGCGATCTGTTTCGTCGACAGCACGGGTTCATAGCGCCACGAGCTACCCTCACGATACCATTGGTAGTTCCGCTCGACGGCGAGCAGCTTCCAGGGCAGGCCCTGCATCGCCTGCCGCTTGCCATCGGCACCGACGGTGATGACGTTGAAATTGGCGACGGTGTTTTCCGAAAGGTCGCCCTTGAACTCCGGCTTCACGCCGATCATCGCGCCTTCCGACTTGACGGGCAGGGTGAGGCTGCGTTCGACGGCGCGGCCTCCTGCCTCCATCATGCGCAGCGTCACGAGCGCTTCGAGCCGCTGGGTGGTGGCGGGCAGATCGGCCACATTGATGTCGAAGGTCGCCTTGCCGTCGTCGTCGAGCACGTCGAGGCCCTCGAGCGGAATGCGGCTTTCCTCGATCGCCTCTTCATCGGCGAGACCGAAGACATAATCGGGATAGGCGGGATCCTGGTGCGTCGGCTTGAGCGCGACGTCGCCCTCGATTTCGAGGCCCGCACCCGGCGCGCCATAGAGATAGCGGCCTTCAACGGAGACGGGAGCGGCAACGCCGGTCTCGACTTCCGTTGCCTCGCTCGTCATGTCGAATTCGATGCGATCGGGCACGAAGTCATCGACGAGGAAGGTCTTTTCGGCAATCGCCGTGCCCTTCGGGTCGGTATAGACCTGCATGGTCCAGGTGCCGCGCATGCTGTTGTCCTGCAGCGGCAGATCGATCGTATGGCCGCCCAGCGATGCACCGTCCGAGACCATGCGGCGGTCTTCCACGCCGTCGGGCCGGTTGAAGACGAAGGTCAGCGGCAGTTTTTCGACGGCATTCGCCTCGATGTCGCGGGCAAGCGCTGCGGCATGCACCGTCTCGCCGGCGCGGTAGATGCCGCGTTCGGTCCAGGCGAGCACGTCGATGGCGCCCGGAGCCGGACGGCCGGTGACGCCGCGGTCGGAGAGATCGAAGCCGGCGCGGGTCATGTCGAGGAACACGAAATCGCCTTCGCCCTTCCTGGCGAGGATGACGGCGGGCGTGTTGGCGGCACTACCGCGCATCAGGCCGGCGGTGAAGGTCGCGCGGCCGTCCGCATCCGTTGTCGCCGTGCCGAGGACCTCGTTGTTCTTGGCGATCAGCTGCAGCTCGACGCCGTCAAGCGGGCCGGCCGTGTCGAGCGAGCGGGCGAAGACGTTGAGACCATCCGTGCCGGCATAGGTGGTGAGGCCGACATCCGAGACGACGAACCATTGCGTCGCCTTGCTGTCCCACTCGTTGCTGCGACCGTTCGTTGCCGCGGTGGTCAGCACGTAGACGCCGGGCTTGCGCTGCGGCAAGGCCTCATCGACCGGGAAGCTGGTGACGACGTCCTTGTTCAGTTCCGGCGAAATCTCGATCTTGCCCTGCCAGACGAGTTCGCCGTTGTCGTTCTCGATGCGGCTGGCGGAATATCCGTCGAGCTGCGTGAGGAAGCGGCTTTCAGACAGGAGGCCGGCAATGGCGCGGTCGCCGACGCGGTAGAGCTTCAGGTCGGCGCTGTCGGTGTTGACGGACACGATCGGGATGCCGCGGCGAACGCTGCCGGGCAGCACGAAGCCGTCACCGGTGAAGCGCACCATGGCGGCGCGGTCCTGCACGTAGATATCGAGATCCGAGGCGGCGGCCAGCGGCTCGTCAACGGAGGACGGCAGGCCGGCGCGGAACGTGATCTTGTAGCGCTGGCCGTGGTTCAGCCCCTCGACGCAGATCTGTCGGTCCTTCGCCTCGATGGCCTTGGGTGCCGCGCCGTCGAGCGTGACGAAGGAGGCGTAGTCGGCGCCGGACTTTACCAGCGGCTCGGAGAATTCCACGCAGGCGCGCGGTGTCGCGCTGTCCGAATCGATCGTGTGATTGACGATGCGGAAGCCCTGGCGCGCTTGCAGGCCGAGATAGGCCGAGCGGACGGCGACGTCATCCTTCAGGTCGAGGCTCGCCTTGTAGGCGTTGATGCCGGCGCGGTAGTTGCTCGACTTGTCGAGCGTGTCACCGAGTACCGCGAGCGCCCGCGCCCGTGTCTCGGTGGTGCGCGACAGCTGGTAGGCGTTGATCGCGGCAAGTGCGCCCTGCCCGGCGAGATAGCTGTTGTTATAGGCGCGGCCCATCGATTCGGCCGTCTCGATCCAGAGGAAATAATCGTCCGGCGCTAGCGACAGCGCACCGCGATAGGCAGCGAGTGCTTGGTCGAAGCGGCTCGACGCCGTCTCGATGCGGCCGAGCGAGGCGAGGCTTTCCGCACCCTGGCCGGCCTGATCGGCGGCGAGCGCGAGATTGTCGCGGAACGAGCGGGCGTCGGTCAGCATGTATTCGCTGATGAAGGACATGGCGGGTGCCGCGCCGATATCAGCGGCCGTGTCGGCTTTCAGGATCTTGCCGGCGATCGCGCCCTGGAAATGGTTGAGCTGGTTGAAGTCGCTCTTCAGGAAGCACCACTTCACCTTGGGATTGTAGGTGAAGGCGCGGCAGGAGAGGTCGTCGACGCAATCGCTCTTGCACTGGTCGAGAGTCACGTCCTGTACGGTGCGCAGGTCGAAGCCGAAATAGTCGCTGTTCTCGGTCGTGACGACGGAGCGCGTCTCTTCGGCCTGGGCCGGCAGGGGTGGTGAGGCGATCACGGAAAGAAGAAGTGCCGAGAAACCCAGGAATGCGCGTTTAGACATGAAGTCCTCCTACCGCTGCCGTCTCGTTGCCGCCGCCACTGTCTGGACCCCGGGCCGGCTTGTCAATCGAAAGAGAGACGCCGGTGGAGGTCGCAAAGGGCAAGGCACATGGAACCACGGGAAAGACGTTTGAGGTCGCCGGTTCAATCGCTGGTATCGCGATTTTTTTTACCGAGCGCCGCGTTAACCTTTTGTTAACCATATCGGGGCAGACTTCATCTCATCGACGGACGGTTCTGTCATACCCCTGTAACAGGTGGCCGGTAGAACCCTCGTCAGACACGAAAGTCGTGTTTCGAACCGCAGTGACCACGGATGTACTGGCACAGCGCGAAACACTTCCCCGGCCATGCCGGGATGAGGAAGCGGGGGGATAACCCTCGCTTTTTTCATTTGTGCGCCTTCCGGCGGTATCGCGCTGGACCCCTCCCGGCGATTGCTCTACCCATGACGTTATCTTGAGACGGTGCGCGCCGCCGTCTGCTTCATGCCCGGAATGATCATGTCCGACGTCGCCCTCAACGTTCTTCCCGTCTTCGCGCTCATTCTCATCGGCTGGCTTCTCGTCCGCACCGGCTATCTCCGGGAGGAACTGGGGGAGGGGCTTGGCGAGTTCGTCTTCCGCGTCGCCGTGCCGCTCCTGCTGTTCCGCACCATCGCGGAGGCCGAATTTGCCGGTGAAGCGCCGTGGCGCATCTGGGTCGCCTATTTCGGCGGTGTGGCCGTCACCTGGACGGTGGCGCATCTCATCGCGACGATCGGCTTCAAGCGCGACCGGCGTATCGGCGTGCTGGCCGGCGTCTCCGCCGGTTTCGCCAACACGGTCTTCATCGGCCTGCCGCTCGTGGCGCGGGTCGTCGGGCAGGACGGTCTCGTCGCGATCTCGGTCCTGCTCTCGGTGCATCTGCCGACCATGATGATCGCCGGCACGATCCTAATGGAGCGGGCGGAACGCAAGGAAGGCACGCGCGAGCCACAGAGTTTTGCCAGCCTGCTGCTCGGCATCGGCAAGAGCCTCGTGCGCAACCCGCTGGTTATCGGTCTGGCGCTCGGTGCCGTGTTTCACATCGCCGGTATCCCGCTCGTCGGGCCGGTCAAGATCGTGGTCGACCAGATCGCGGCCATGGCGGCACCGGCGGCCCTGGTCTCGATCGGCATGGCACTCAACAAGTACAAGGTCGGCGGCAATGCCGGCATCGCACTCGCTATGACCGGCCTCAAGCTGGTGATGCTGCCCGGATGCGTCTATATCGCCTGCCGCCTGCTCGGCCTCAGTCCGGAATGGACGGCGGCCATGGTGCTCACCTCGTCCGTGCCGACGGGCGTCAATGCCTGGTTGCTCGCCAATCATTTCGGCGTCGGTCACGGCCTCGCGTCTTCGACCATCACGATCACGACGGCGCTCGGCGTGTTCACGGTGTCCTTCTGGGCCTGGCTGTTAGGGTGAAGGTCTTTGCCGGCAGGGTGCGCTGGCGCCAACGGCTGGACGTTCCATGAACAATGCTACGCCACGAACAGCGTCACACCTATCCTCCGTCATGCTCGGGCTTGACCCGAGCATCCATCTGACGCCTTCACTTGCCGCGTGGATCCTCGGGTCAAGCCTGAGGATGACTTGGAGGGGAGGCAAGGGAGAGGAGATGAACTCCACCTCCTAGCAACAAAAAACCCGGCACGAAGGCCGGGTTTTCGGTGTGCTGGCAGCTGCTCTTTTACTGAGCGGCCGGCTGTTCGGTCGTGGTGCCCTGCGTCGTGCCTTCGGCCGGGGCGGCACCCTCGGTCGTGGTCGTTGCAGCGCCGCCTTCAGCAGGCTTTGCTTCTTCGGTCGTCGTGGCGGCCGCGCCGCCTTCAGCCGGAGCCGCGCCGTCCGTACCGGTTGCGGCAGCGCCCTCGGCCGACGGGGTCGGCAGAGCAGCCGGGTTGTCGGAAAGTGTGCGCAGATACGCGATCAGGTTGGCGCGCTCATCTTCCTTCTTGAGGCCGGCGAAGCCCATGGCGGTGCCCGGGACGTGCTTCTTGGGCGCTTCGAGGAAGAAGTTCAGGTGATCGAAGTCCCAGACGATCTTATGCCCCTCGGAGAAGGTGGTCATGCCGGCGGAATAGCTGAAGCCCTCATGCGAGGCGATC
The DNA here is from genome assembly GCF_022899935.1 of Shinella curvata. Taxonomy (GTDB): domain Bacteria; phylum Pseudomonadota; class Alphaproteobacteria; order Rhizobiales; family Rhizobiaceae; genus Shinella; species Shinella curvata. The sequence goes on along the minus strand of NZ_JALJCJ010000003.1, from coordinate 186,042 downwards.
GGGCGGTTCACGATGTCCCAGAGACCGGGTCCGACCTTGTTCGGTCCGCCCTTCTCCGAGGTGTGACAGCTCGCACATTTCTTGAAGACGGTTTCACCGGCACCCGCATCGGCGCTGGCCAGCAGGGTAGCGATCGGCGTGGCCTTGGCAGCTTCACCGCCGCCGGCTTCTTCGCCACCGGCTTCCTCGGCGACAATCGCAAAACCTTCCTTCTCGGGATGGCCCGAATGGAAAATGCCTTCAGAAGCGATCGACACGGACATCAGTACGAAGACGGTGCCGAGCAGGGCACCCACGCCCATGTTCACATAAGAGTTCATCCAAACGCTCCCCTAGCGACTGGCGGACATGACACTGCCAGTCTTGAAATCGCGCGGAACCTATGTCTTTTGCTGCTTCGTTGCAACAGTGATTGTAGCCCCCGCACTGAGACTTTTTGACACTTTTCCAGGGGGTTTTGAAGGGCCTGCGATGAATTCCGCCAATTTTGACAAGACCCTCGTGCTCATTCCGGCCCGCATGGCCTCGACCCGGCTTCCGGGCAAGCCGCTCGCCGATATTGCCGGCCTGCCGATGATTGTTCAGGTCGCGCGTCGCGCCGCCGCCGCCGATGTCGGACGCGTCGTCGTTGCGGTGGATGACCAGGCGGTCTTCGATGCCGTCGTGGCGGCAGGTTTCGAGGCGGTCATGACGCGGATCGATCACCAATCCGGTTCCGACCGCATCTACGAGGCGCTGACGGCGAGCGATCCGGAAGGCCGCGCCGAGGTGATCATCAACGTCCAGGGCGACCTGCCGACCATCGATCCCGAGACGATCCGCGCGGCATTGCGTCCACTGGAGAACGCATCGACCGATATCGCTACGCTGACGACGGAAATCCGCGACGAGCACGAGAAGACCAATCCGAACGTCGTGAAGGTCGTCGGTTCGCCGATTGGCGAAAACCGGCTGCGTGCACTCTATTTCACGCGCGCGACGGCGCCGCACGGCAATGGCCCGCTCTACCATCACATCGGGCTCTATGCCTATCGCCGCAAGGCGCTTGAAGCCTTCGTTGCGCTCACGCCGTCGACGCTGGAAAAGCGGGAATCGCTGGAGCAGCTCCGGGCGCTCGAAGCCGGCATGCGTATCGATGTCGAGATCGTTGACACGGTTCCGCTCGGTGTCGATACTCAAGCCGACCTCGAAAAGGCCCGCGCCATGCTCGCGGCCAACCCCATCTGACACGGATTTCTGCCATGATCATGAAGACCAACCGCATCGCCTTCCAGGGCGAGTTCGGCGCCAATTCCGATATGGCGAGCCGCGACATGTTTCCGACGATGGATCCGCTGCCCTGCCAGACGTTCGAGGATGCGCTGCTGGCCGTCGAGAACGGCGATGCCGATCTCGGCATGATCCCGATCGAGAACACGATCGCCGGCCGCGTGGCCGACATTCACCATCTCCTGCCGGAATCGCGTCTGCATATCGTCGGCGAATATTTCATGCCGATACGCTTCCAGCTCATGGTGCTGCCCGGCGTCACCAAGGAGGAGGTGCGCACGGTCCACAGCCATATCCATGCGCTCGGCCAGTGCCGCAAGATCGTGCGGCTCAATGGCTGGAAGCCCGTTATCGCTGGCGATACGGCGGGTGCCGCAAAGCTCGTCTCGGAGACCGGCGATCGCTCGATGGCGGCGCTCGCGCCCCGCCTTGCCGCTGATCTCTACGGCCTGTCGATCATCGCGGAAAATGTCGAGGATACCGAAAGCAACGTCACGCGTTTCGTCGTCCTGTCACGGGAGCCTGTCGTTGCAGAGCGTGTCGAGGACGAAATCATCGTCACGACCTTCATCTTCAACGTGCGCAACATCCCGGCCGCCCTCTACAAGGCGCTCGGCGGCTTTGCGACGAACGGCATCAACATGACGAAGCTCGAAAGCTACCAGATCGGCGGCACCTTCACGGCGACGCAGTTCTATGCCGATATCGAGGGGCATCCCGACGATCCGCATGTGCGCCGCGCGCTCGACGAACTGCGGTTCTTCTCGGAGAAGGTGCGCATCCTCGGCACCTACCGGGCGCACCCGATGCGCAGCGCCTTCTGAGCACGCGGTTTCCGTCCGGAGTTATAGCGGGCAAGGAACTTGACGATTGTCAGGCGGCGCGGAACCGCGCCGCCGAGGAGGCATTTCCCCGATGAAAGGAGATGCCCATGCGTACGATCACTTACATCACGATCATGGTCTCGATGATGGTGAATGCCGTCATCTTCGGCGTCGGCACCATCACGATCCTGACGGTTCCCGCCCTCAATGACGAGGCCAAATACCTGATCCCGGCCTGGACTGTCGCGACCTTCCTCGTCAGCCCGATCATTGCCCGCTTCATTGCGCCAAGCCTGCGCCTGCGCGCGCATCCGGGCGACCAGCCGCATTTCGGCTGGCGCTAGCCGATCTTCCAGTCCAGCCAGTCGCGCATCAGCCGGTGCGCGATGGCGCCCTTCGGCGGCGGCGTGGTGGTGCCGGGCGCCGTGCCTGACATGGCGCTGCGTTCGATCATCTCGGCCGTCTCGGCGCGGGTGAACCAGCGGCAGTCCTCCAGCTCCGTCTCGTCGCGGCGGATATCGAAGGAGATCGCCTCGGCATAGCAGCCGATCATCAGGGAATGCGGCATCGGCCAGGGCTGCGAGGCGTGGTAACGCACGCGGCCGACCTTGATGCCGGATTCTTCCAATGTCTCGCGGCGCACCGTGTGCTCGATCGTCTCGCCGGGTTCCAGGAAGCCGGCGAGGCAGGAATACATGCCCGGCTGGAAATGCGGCGAGCGCCCGAGCAGGCAGAGATCCCGCTCGATATCGATGACCAGCATAATGGCGACCGGGTCGGTGCGCGGGAAGGTCGTATGGTTGCAGGCCTCGCAGACACGGCGATAGCCGCCGATCTCCGAGCGGGTCGGCGAACCGCATTTGCCGCAGAAGCGGTTGTTGCCGTTCCAGGTCATCAGGCTGGAGGCCTGGGCGAACTGGCCAAGTAGGTCGTCGTCGAGCATCTGCTGGCGATAGAGCGTGCGCCCGTCTGTGGCCTTCAACGGCTCCTGCAGCGTGTCGGGATCGGCCCGCACGGGGATGGCGAGCCGCGGCTCGCCGTTCCGGAGATAGCCGAGCAGGATGGATTCGTCCGGGATCGGATCGAGTTCGGCAAGCTCGTAGGGCGCGAAGAGTGGATCGATGATCTTCTCGTCATGCTTGACGACGAGTTTGCCGCCAGCAATCGCGAAAGCATGCACGTTGTCCGCCTTGAAGGCCTGTTCCAGGCAATCGGCAGCGCGGTGTTCGGATTGGCGGTCGAGCGTGTTTTCCGCAAAGGCCACCATGGTGCTGGGTTCCGCATGCGGGCGGTAGAGATCGAAAAGCGATGGCTTCATGGGGTCATTGCGTCCAAAAGCTTGGCTGAAAAGGCCTTGGTTTCCTCGGCCGAGCGCGGCTCGGCGGTGCCGAAGCCCCAGACGGGGCCGGGCCAGTTGGGATCGCCCTCGCTGCGGGCGATGACATGAACATGAAGCTGGCGCACGATATTGCCGAGCGCGCCGGTATTGATCTTCGTGGCCCCCGTCACGCTCTTCAGCGCCTCGGCGACGAGCGTGGTCTCGAAGGTCAGCATGGTCTGGTCGAGCGGCGTGAGGTCGAAGATTTCGCTGACATCGGGGCGCTGCGGCACCAGAACCAGCCAGGGCCAGCGGCTGTCCTTCATCAGGCGCAGTTCGCACAGGCCGATCTTCGTCAGGAGATCGCTGTCGCGCGCCAGCCGGTCGTCGGGTCGAAAATCGCTCATCGGGCTCTCCCGCATGCTGTTATCAACGATTCATGCCATGCGTCCGTTTTCCCTCCAACAGTTTTTTGTAAGCCGCGCTTGCATTCGGATGGAATATTGCCGATATGGGGGACGGGAGGTTGGTGGTGGACGAGCCACTCGCCAACCGGGTCAGGTCCGGAAGGAAGCAGCCCCAACGAGCTCCGGCACGGGTCATCGTGCCAGCCTCCCACCTTACCGTCCTGCTTCTGGCCGTCCTGTCGGGACAGACATTTGAATAACGGCAGGGTCGATGAGCGACGAAACATCCAAACCGTCCACCGAAAAGCCCGCCGCCTATCGCGTTCTCGCGCGAAAGTATCGGCCGAAGGATTTCTCGGATCTCATGGTCGGCCAGGAGCCGATGGTTCGCACGCTCACCAATGCGTTCGAGACCGGCCGTATCGCCCAGGCCTATATGCTGACGGGTGTCCGCGGCGTCGGCAAGACGACGACCGCCCGCATCCTCGCCCGCGCGCTGAACTACAAGACCCCAGAGATCGACAAGCCGACGATCGACCTTCGTATCCCCGGCGAACATTGCCAGGCGATCATGGAAGGCCGCCATGTCGACGTCATCGAGATGGACGCCGCCTCCCATACGGGTATCGATGACATCAGGGAGATCATCGAGCAGGTGCGCTATCGCCCGGTCTCGGCGCGCTACAAAGTCTACATCATCGACGAAGTGCACATGCTCTCGACGCAGGCCTTCAACGGCCTGTTGAAGACGCTCGAAGAGCCGCCGGAGCATGTGAAGTTCATCTTCGCGACGACGGAAATCCGTAAAGTTCCGATCACCGTCCTGTCGCGCTGCCAACGTTTCGACCTGCGCCGCATCGGCGCGTCGGATCTCGTCGGCCTGTTCACCACCATTCTCGGCAAGGAAGGCGTCGAGTTCGAGCCGGATGCGCTCGCCATGGTCGCCCGCGCCGCCGAAGGCTCGGCGCGCGACGGCCTGTCGCTGCTCGACCAGGCGATCGCGCACGGTGCCGGCCGTGTCGAGGTGAATGCCGTGCGCTCGATGCTCGGCCTTGCCGACCGCGCCCGCATCGTCGATCTCTTCGAGCATATCGTGAAGGGCGATGCCGCTGCAGCCCTTGCCGAATTCGCCGCGCAATACGAGGCGGGAGCCAGCCCCTCCGTCGTGCTGACGGACCTTGCCGATTTCACTCATCTCGTCACCCGCATGAAATATGTGCCGGATGCCGCGGGCGACCAGTCGCTGAGCGAGGTCGAGCGCGTGCGCGGCGTCGAGTTCGCCAATTCCATCGCGGTCACGGCGCTGTCGCGCATGTGGCAGATGCTGCTCAAGGGCATCCCGGAAACCGAGGCCTCCAGCCGCCCGGCCGGCGCCGCCGAGATGGTCATCATCCGCCTTGCCCATGCGGCGAACCTTCCCTCGCCGGAAGACGCCGCGCGCCGGCTTGCCGACCTCACCAGCGGTGACGGCGGCGGCAATGGTTTTCGCGCGCCACAATCGGGCGGCAACGGTGGCCAGCCCTCGGCGCAGGCTTCCGTCTCCGCCGTTGCGCGCCAGCCGGATCAGCCGATGCGGGCCCAGGCGGGCGGCGGTACCGTCACCATGCTGCGCCCCGTGCCGCAGGCTGAGCCTGCCGCACAGCCGGTCGGCCGGGTCGAGACCGCGCCCGCTGTCCAGCCGGCCGCCGCGCCAAAAGTCCCCGTCAATTCGATTTCTGACGTCGCCGATCTCTGCACCAAGAACCGCGATATCCGCCTCAGGGCGCTGGTGCGCGCCTTCGTGCGGCCGGTCAGCGTCGAGCCGGGCAAGCTGGAAATCAGCCTGACCGACGACGCGCCGAAATCGCTGGTCGCCGACCTGTCGAACCGGCTTCAGGAATGGACGGGCCAGCGCTGGCTGGTCATCCTGTCGCGGGAAGCCGGTGGTCCCACGCTCTCCGAAGCCGAGACGATGGCGCAGGAGGCCCGCGTGGCCGATGCGCGCCAGGATCCCGATGTTGCAGCCATCCTGCAGCGTTTCCCCGGCGCCAAGATCACCGACGTGCGCATCAAGGTGCAGGAGGCCGAAGACGAGGCCGAGACTGTCGAGGTCGCGGCCGCAGCGGAATCCGCCGAGGGCGATATCCTGCCCGGCGACGACATCGAACATTAATATCAAGAGATAAGAGGAGAGGCCGATGCGCGACATCATGGGCATGATGGGCAAGGTCAAGGAAATGCAGGCCAAAATGGAGAAGATGCAGGAGGAAGTCGCTGCGCTTGAGGTGAACGGCTCTTCCGGTGGCGGCATGGTTTCCGTCACGCTCGATGGCAAGGGCAACCTCAAGGGCCTAAAGATCGATCCCTCGCTCTTCAAGGAAGACGACGTCGAAATCCTCGAGGACCTGATCGTGGCTGCCCACAAGGATGCCAAGGACAAGGCCGAGGCCGAAACCGCCGAGCGCACCAAGGCGCTGACTGCGGGCCTGCCGATCCCGCCCGGCTTCAAACTGCCGTTCTGATCCTGTAGGGTCGAGGCTCCCGAGGAGGATTTCCGATGAGCCTGATGACCCTGCTTGTCTTTGCCGGTGCGCTGATGATGGCGGCCGGTTCGCCCGGTCCGAGCATCGCGGCACTCGTCGCCCGCGTACTGTCGCGCGGGCCGAAGGATGTGTTGCCCTTCCTCGCCGCCATGTGGATCGGCGAGGGCGTCTGGCTCACCTTCGCCGTGCTCGGCCTTGCGGCGATTGCGGAAACCTTCCATGCCGCCTTCGTTGTCATCAAGTGGCTTGGCGTGGCCTATCTGCTCTATCTGGCCTGGAAGATGTGGTTCGCGCCGACTGACACCGGTGAGGAGGCGCTGCCCGAGGCACGCTCCGCCGCCAAGCTGTTCTTCGCCGGGCTGACGGTGACGCTCGGCAATCCCAAGATCATGATGTTCTATGTGGCGCTGCTGCCCGCCATCATCGATCTCGGCGCCGTCACGCTGGTCGGCTGGGCCGAGCTGGTCGTGACGATGTTCGTCGTGCTCGTGGCGATCGATCTCGCCTGGGTCTTCCTCGCCTCGCGCGCCCGCCTGTTTCTGAAGAGCCCGCGCGCCGTGCGCATCGCCAACCGGCTCAGCGCCGGCACCATGGCAGGTGCCGCGGCGGCGATCGCCGCGCGCTGATCAGCCGGTCAGCGCCGCGCGCAGCTTGTCGCTGATGGGCGCGGCGAGATAGCGGATGCGGTCGTCCTCGGAAATGTTCTTGCCGTAGGTGCGCAGGAGTTCCGGCATGGTGACGGGATCGCCGTGGAAGGGCGTATAGGTCACGGCATCGCCCGCCTGCACGACGCCGTCGCGTAGAACCCGGCAGTAAAAACCCGGCCGGCCCGCCTGCATGAAGCGGCGTGCGAAACCGGGATCGCCCATTTTCGCCGTCAGCGTGTTGCAGGGAATACGTGTCGAGGTTACCTCTAGAAGCACGCTCTGTGTCTCGAACCGGTCGCCGACGGAAACGCTGCGGCTATCGATGCCCTCGATCACGAGGTTCTCGCCCAGCGTGCCGGGCTCGATGCTGCGGCCAAGTTCCTTCGACCACCAATCGAGATCCATGGAGCCGAGGCCGTAGACGGCCTGTTCCGGACCGCCGTGGTGCTTGCGGTTGCAGATGGCATCGCCCAGAAGCCCTTCGCGGTCGACGACGAGGGCCGCATCGGTCGGTACCTTGAAAATGCCGGTCTTGTAGCTTTTGCCGGGAACAGGGCGGGCAACGCCGGTGCACACCGCGAGGATTTTGATCAAGCGTCGATCTCCAAAGATTCCGTTTCCTCCTGATATGGGCTAGATAGCGGCAATGGCAAAACGAGTCACCGGCCCCGAAATCGAAAAACTCATCCAGCTCCTGGCCAAGGTGCCGGGGCTTGGGCCGCGCTCGGCGCGGCGTGCGGCGCTGCATCTCGTCAAGAAGAAGGATCAGCTGCTCGGCCCGCTCGCCGATGCGATGGGCGAAGCGCATCGCAAGGTGCGCATCTGCTCCTGCTGCGGCAATGTCGATACCAGCGATCCCTGCACGGTTTGCACGGATGTGCGCCGCGACCATGCGATGATCATCGTCGTCGAGGACGTTTCCGACCTCTGGGCGCTGGAACGCGCCGGCGCGATGAACGCGGCCTATCATGTTCTCGGCGGCACGCTCTCGCCGCTCGATGGCGTCGGCCCCGACGATCTCAACATCCGCGGCCTCGTCGACCGGGTGGCGAAAGGCGGTGTGCGCGAACTGATCATCGCCGTCAACGCCACCGTCGAGGGGCAGACGACGGCGCATTACATCACCGACCAGCTCTCCGGCCTCGACGTGAAGATCACGCGGCTTGCCCATGGCGTGCCCGTTGGCGGCGAGCTCGATTATCTCGACGAGGGCACATTGACGGCTGCGCTTCGCGCCCGCACCGCGATCTGAGGAGACCCATTTTGAGCATTCGCAAAACCTTGAAGGCCTCCGTCGGCATCGCCCTGTTTACTCTCGCTTTCGCCCTTCCTGCGGCGGCCGCGTCCAAGGCGGAGGTCGAAAAGATGTTCCGGACCTGGATCGACAGGGATCTCTGGCCGGCGGCGAAGAAGACCGGCGTCACCGAAAAGACCTTTCGTGCGGCGATGGAGGGCGTGACGCTCAACTGGGACCTGCCCGATCTCGTGCCGCCCGGCTCCAAGCCGAAGAAGGGGCAGGCGCAGAGCCAAGCGGAGTTCTCCTCGCCGGGCGCCTATTTCTCCGAAAAGCGCCTGCAAGGATTGGCGGGAACGGGGCGGAGCCTCGCCAAGACGCATGCTTCGACGTTGCGCAAGATCGAGCAGAAATTCGGTGTTCCCGGCGAGATCGTCGTCGCCGTCTGGGGCCGGGAATCGGGCTTCGGCAGTGCGAAGATCCCCTATTCGGCCGTCGAGGTGCTGGCAACGAAGGCCTTCATGTCGACGCGCAAGGATCTCTTCCGCAAGGAGCTGATCGCTGCGCTGCATATCGTCGATGGCGGTGACCGCACGATGGCGCAGCTGAAGGGCTCGTGGGCCGGTGCGCTCGGCCAGCCGCAGTTCATGCCGACCAGCTACCTGCAATATGCCGTCGATTTCGACGGCGACGGCGTGCGCGATATCTGGGGCTCGGTGCCGGACAGCCTGGCGTCGATTGCCAACTATCTCGCCAAGAAGGGCTGGCAGGCTGGCCGGAGCTGGGGCTATGAGGTCTCCATTCCCGATGGCGTGTCCTGCGCGCAGGAGGGGCCCGATCTCGCCAAGCCGATCTCGGCCTGGGCGGCGACGGGCATCAAGCGCATTTCGGGCAAAGGTTTTTCGGGCGGCGAGGCCAAGGCGTCCGGCATGATGCTTGTTCCGGCTGGCACGCATGGCCCGGAATTCATCGTCACGCCGAATTTCTATGTGCTCAAGGAATACAACAACTCAGACCTCTACGCGCTCTTCCTCGGCAATCTCGCAGACCGCATCGCCTATGGCGGTGGCGCATTCCAGGGTCCGTGGGGCGATGTCGGGAAAATGCTGCGCTCGGATGTGTTGGCCATGCAAAAAGCGTTGGTCGCCAAGGGCTATGATGTCGGCAAAGTCGATGGCCTGCCGGGCTACAAGACCCGCCGCTCGCTGGGCGACTGGCAGGCCAAGAGCGGCCTTGCGCCGACCTGCTATCCAGATGCCTCGCTGAAGTCGAAGCTGCGCTAAAGAAGTACGCAGCGGTTTCCCTTCCGTTTAGTGCATATCCACCTGCCGCTTGAACCGTTCGTATTCGTGCGGAACAATGGTCTGCCGCTCGATCATGCGGTGGACGCGCGGATCCTCCGCGCCGCTGTGCAGCTGGCGGAGCTTCTCGCCGTTGGCCGCATCGGCATGGGTGCGGCGCTGGTTGTGGCGGACATATTCCACCCAGGTCGGCACGTGATAGGTCTCGGTCCAGATCGTCGGGTTTTCGAGATCGCGCATCAGCGCCCATTGGCCCGCGCCGTCGCGAATGCGGATGCGCCGCCGCTCGGTCATCGCTTCTAGGAATTCGGGAATGTCGCCCTCGGCGATCTGGTAGTCGATGAGGATGACGATCGGGCCGCTACGCGGTTTCAGGTCGAGCGGCAGGTCCGGCTCACTGAAGCGGTTGAGCGGATCGACATTGAGGCTCTGCAGTTCGGGAAGGGCATAGCGCAGGCCGAGTGCCGCACCGGCGATCATAGCGACGGCGGAGGCCAGAAGGGCGGTCTGCGCGCCGTGCGTGTCGGCGGTCGTACCCCAGATCCAGCTGCCGGCGGCGATGCCGCCGAAAGTGGTGGTCTGGTACAGCGAGAGCGCGCGGGCCACGACCCAGCGGGGTGTGGAGAGCTGCACCGTGGTGTTGAACAGCGAGAGCGCCAGAACCCAGGATGCGCCGGCAATCAGCAGCACGGCACCTGTCAGGACCGCCGTGCTGCTGATTGCCGAAACGGACGCGCTCACGGCAAAGCCGGCAAAGGCCATGCGGGCGATTGTCTCGCTGGTCAAGCGCTCGCGCAGTCGTTCGTTCATCAAGGCTCCGCCGATGGCGCCGAGGCCGAAACAGCCGAGCAGGAGACCGAAGGTGAGCGGCCCGCCCTTGACCAGGTCGCGGGCGATCAGCGGCAAAAGCGAGAGGATGGAGCTCGTCGCCAGGCCAAAGGCGAAGCCGCGCAGCAATACCTTGCCGATGTTCGGTGACATCGAAACGTAGCGCAGGCCGGCAGAGACGGCGCGGCCGAAATCCTCGCGCGGAAGCGTGCGTGCCGACAGATTGGGTTTCCAGCGAAAGAGGGCGAAGAGCAGGGCGAAGTAACTGCACGCATTGACGGCAAAGGCCGCAGCCGCACCGGCAGCAGCGACGATGATGCCGCCGATGGCCGGGCCGATGGAACGGGTGAGGTTGAAGCCCATGCTGTTGAGCGACACGGCGGCGGGCAGATCCTCGCGCGGCACCATGTCGCCGACGGATGCCTGCCAGGCCGGGTTGTTCAGCGCCACGCCGCAGCCGAGCAGGAAGGTAAAGGTGAGAAGCAACCAGGGCGTGATGATGCCGTACCACGTACAGAGGGTCAGTCCGACGGCGACGACCAGCATGAAGCTCTGGGCTGTCAGCATCAGCTTGCGTCGGTCGAAATTGTCGGCGAGCGCCCCGGCGGCGACGGAAAAAAGCATGATCGGCAGCGAGGTCGAGGCCTGTACCAGTGCAACCATGTTGGCGGAAGAGGAGATCGAAGCCATCATCCAGGCGGCGCCGACGGATTGGATGAGCCCGCCGAAATTGGAGATCAGGCTCGCCGCCCAGATCAGCCGAAAGGTTTCGTTTCGGAAAGGAGCGAGGGGGGATTTCCGGTCCGGCACGGTAGGGCACTCATTCTCGACGCAGTGATCTCTTGCAATCTAGTCCAAAGAACAAAAGCGGCAAGGCGATGACGTGCAAATCGCCCGCCCACAGGCGCATTTGGGCCCGACCTTGCATTTATGACAAACCCGGTCTATATCACCCACAAATTCTTGATCGTCAGATGAAGAGTGGGCCCGCAAGGACCCGCTCTTTTTTGTTGCCGCGATCAGGTGCATGATAACGACCATCCCGGGAGGGCATGTCATGTCCGACACGACCCAGACAGAAAATGTGGCGATCGAGCCGCGCCTGATCGTCGAGACCGGCCTCGACCGCCGCGTTGCCGACATCATCGAGCCGACCATCGAGCAGATCGGCTACCAGCTGGTGCGCGTTCGCCTATCGGCGCAGAACGGCGCGACGCTGCAGATCATGTGCGAGCGTCCCGACGGCACCATGACCGTCGAAGACTGCGAGGCCGTCTCGATGGCCGTCTCGCCGGTGCTCGACGTTGAGGATCCGATCGACAAGGCGTATCATCTCGAAGTGTCGTCGCCCGGTATCGACCGGCCGATGGTGCGCAAGTCGGATTTTTCGCGCTGGACCGGTCATCTGCTGAAATGCGAGACCTCGATCCTCGTCGAAAGCCGCAAGCGCTTCCGCGGCAAGATCGTCGCCGCCGACGAAAACGGTTTCACGCTGGAGCGGGACCAGCCTGCTCCCGGCGAAGCGCCGACGGTCGTCATTCCCTTCACGGCGCTTGCCGAGGGCCGACTGATCCTGACCGACGAGCTGATCCGCGACGCGCTGGCCGCCGACAAGAAGGCGAAGGCCGCGCAGGCCGCCAATCAGAACGACGAAGACGGCGGCGACGAAGAATAAGTAAGTGAGTGCGTTTCGCCCGGAACGGCGGAACGGAGAGGACGGAACCGGAGCGGCCTAGCCGCTCCAGACAGGCCGGCGGCAAAGCCCCGGCTCGACCATGGAGACCTGAGACAATGGCAGTCAGTGCGAACCGGCTTGAGCTTCTGCAGATCGCGGATGCCGTGGCCCGTGAAAAGGTCATCGACCGCGAGATCGTGCTTGCCGCGATGGCAGATGCCATCCAGAAGGCAGCCCGCTCGCGTTACGGCACGGAATCCAACATTCGCGCCGACATCAATTCCAAGACCGGCGAAATCCGCCTCCAGCGTCTGCTCGAGGTCGTCGATGTCGCCGAAGACTACGGCACCCAGATCCCGCTGGAGCTTGCCCGCGATCGCAACCCGGACGCCAAGCTCGGCGACTTCATCGCCGATCCGCTGCCGCCGATGGATTTCGGTCGCATCGCCGCGCAGTCGGCCAAGCAGGTCATCGTGCAGAAGGTGCGCGAAGCCGAGCGTGACCGCCAGTTCGACGAATACAAGGACCGCATCGGCGAGATCGTCAACGGCACGGTCAAGCGCGTCGAATACGGCAACGTCATCGTCGACCTCGGCCGTGGCGAAGGCATCATCCGCCGCGACGAGATGATCCCGCGCGAAAACATGCGCTACGGCGACCGTGTCCGCGCCTTCGTCTACGACGTGCGCCGCGAGCAGCGCGGCCCGCAGATTTTCCTGTCGCGTACCCATCCGCAGTTCATGGTGAAGCTCTTCACCATGGAAGTGCCTGAAATCTACGACGGCGTCATCCAGATCAAGTCGGTTGCCCGTGATCCGGGTTCGCGCGCCAAGATCGCCGTCATCTCCAACGACTCGTCGATCGATCCGGTCGGCGCCTGTGTCGGTATGCGCGGTTCGCGCGTCCAGGCCGTCGTCGGCGAGCTGCAGGGTGAAAAGATCGACATCATTCCGTGGTCGCAGGATCCGGCGTCGTTCATCGTCAACGCCCTTCAGCCGGCTGAGGTCGCCAAGGTCGTTCTCGACGAAGATGCCGAGCGCATCGAAGTCGTCGTTCCCGACGAGCAGCTGTCGCTGGCCATCGGCCGCCGTGGCCAGAACGTGCGCCTCGCCTCGCAGCTAACGGGCTGGGATATCGACATCCTCACGGAAGCCGAAGAGTCCGAGCGCCGCCAGAAGGAATTCAACGAGCGCACCAACCTCTTCATGGAATCGCTCGACGTCGACGAAATGGTCGGTCAGGTGCTGGCTTCCGAAGGCTTCGCGGCCGTGGAAGAACTGGCCTATGTCGATCTCGACGAAATCGCCTCGATCGATGGTTTCGACGAAGACACGGCGCAGGAACTCCAGACCCGCGCCCGCGAACATCTCGACCGCCTCGAAGCGGCGATGGACGCCAAGCGCAAGGAACTCGGCGTTTCCGACGAGCTGCGCCAGATCGACGGCCTGACGAGCCAGATGCTTGTCGCGCTCGGCGAAGACGGCATCAAGACGATGGAAGACTTCGCCGGCTGCGCCGCCGACGATCTCGTCGGCTGGTCGGAGCGCAAGGACGGCGAGACGAAGAAGTTCGAGGGTCTGTTCTCGAAGTTCGAAGTCTCCCGCGCCGAAGCCGAAGCCATGGTCGTTCAGGCGCGCCTTGCGGCCGGCTGGATCACCGAAGAGGACTTGGCAAAGGAAGAGCCGGTCGTCGAGGGTGGCGAACAGGACGCCTGATCGGCGTCCTTCAAACATAGACATGTCGCCCGCTGAATTTTGCACAGCGGTTTGCGTTGGCAAGAGCGGAAACCTATATGGGCAAGAAGGACGAGGACGGCGTGAACGACCGCATGTGCATCGTGACGCGCGAAAAGGGCGAGGCGGATGATCTGATCCGCTTCGTCGCAGGTCCCGACGGCAGCGTCGTGCCGGACCTGAAGCGTCAACTCCCCGGACGCGGATGCTGGGTAAAGGCCGAGCGGGCGATCGTCGACAAGGCGGTTGCCAAGAAGCTTTTCGGGCGTGCGCTGAAGACGGACGTGAAGGCCGGCCCTGAATTGGGCGCCGAGGTGGACAGGCTGATCGCCGTCCAGCTCGGCGGCATGATGAACATGGCGCGCAAGGCGGGCCAGTTCATCACGGGCTCCTCGAAGGTCGACCAGGCCGTGCGCGCGCTTGCAGCCCTTGCCGTCTTCCATGCGACGGATGCGGCGGCCGACGGGGTCAGGAAAATAGACCAGGCGCGGAAGGCTTCGAGCTTTCTCACCGATGACGAAACGGAAATACCCTCCTTCAGGCTCTTTTCGGAGAGCGAATTGGAGGGCCTTTTGGGAAGTAATGCTTTTATCCATGCCGCAGCGCTTGCAGGGCAGGCGGGTGAGGGTGTAGTGAAGCGCGCAATCATGCTCGAGAAATACCGGGGCGACAGCCAAATGATGGCACAGGGTGGCGCTCGCCAGACAAACCAATGACGCGGTTACCGGCATTCGGCCGGCCGAAATCGCATTGGATGAACACATTTGAACGACAGGGTCTGGTGATACGCATCCGGCTCTGATCTTAGGAACGGAACGGAATGACCGACAACGAAGACGACAAGACGATCAATGTGGCTGGCAAGAAGACCCTTAGCCTGAAGCCCTCGGGGGTTCAGCAGGGAACCGTGCGCCAGGACATGGGTCGTGGCCGCACCAAGGCCGTCGTGGTCGAGACCCGCACGAAGCGCCACTTCAGCCGTCCGGGTGAAGAGCGCCAGGCATCGGCGCCCGCGGCACCCGTGCAGCGCCAGCCGGAGCCGCAGCAGACGCGTCCCGCGCCGCAGCCTTCGCGCCCTGTACAGCAGCCGTCGCGCCCGGTGCACCAGCAACCCTCCCGCCCGGTCGAGCAGAACCGTCCGCGCGGCGTGGTGCTGAACCAGCTTTCGCCTGACGAAGTCGAGGCCCGTCGCCGCGCGCTTGCAGAAGCGCAGATCCGCGACGCTGCCGAAGCCCGCCAGCGCGCCGAGGACGAAGCCCGCCGCAAGGTCGAGGACGAGGCCCGCCGCGTTGCCGAGGAAGAAGCCCGTCTCGTCCGCGAGAAGGAAGAGGCAGAACGCCGTGCCGCCGAGGCCGCCGCTCCCGCGCCCGTCGTGGAAGAGGTTGTCGCGCAGCCGGTGGCAAAGCCTGCTCCGGCCGCCGCCGAAGCTCGCCCGCAGCCCGGCCGCACGCCGGCGCCCGCTCCGGCTTCCACGCCGGTCGCCGGCCGCCGTCGCGAAAACGACGAGGACGATGACAAGCGTCCGCGTGGTGGTGCACCTGCAAACCGCGGCGCCGTCAAGCGCCCGGAACCGGCAAAGGCTCCCGCCCGTCCGAAGGCCGATGACGGCCGCCGCCAGGGCAAGCTGACGCTGACGACCGCTTCGAGCGACGAGGACGGCGCGCAGCGCGGTCGTTCGCTTTCGGCCATGCGTCGCCGCCAGGAGAAGTTCAAGCGCTCGATGATGCAGGAAACCCGCGAAAAGGTTGTTCGCGAAGTCATTCTGCCGGAGACCATCACCATTCAGGAACTGTCGCAGCGCATGTCCGAACGCGCCGTCGACGTCATCAAGTACCTGATGAAAGAAGGCCAGATGATGAAGCCCGGCGATCTGATCGACGCCGATCTGGCTGAACTCATCGCCGGCGAATTCGGTCACACCGTCAAGCGTGTTTCGGAATCCGACGTTGAAGAAGGCATCTTCAACGTTGCCGACGATGCCGGCGATCTGGAAAGCCGTCCGCCGATCGTGACCATCATGGGCCACGTCGACCACGGCAAGACCTCGCTGCTCGACGCGATCCGCAAGGCCAACGTGGTCGCCGGCGAAGCCGGTGGCATCACGCAGCATATCGGCGCCTACCAGGTCGAGCACAACGGTCACAAGATCACCTTCATCGACACCCCAGGCCACGCGGCGTTCACTGCCATGCGTGCCCGTGGTGCGCAGGCGACGGATATCGCGATCCTCGTGGTCGCGGCCGACGACAGCGTGATGCCGCAGACGATCGAGTCCATCAATCACGCCAAGGCGGCGGGTGTTCCGATCATCGTGGCGATCAACAAGATCGACAAGCACGAAGCCGACCCGCAGAAGGTGCGCAACCAACTCCTCCAGCACGAGGTCTTCGTCGAATCCATGGGCGGTGAAACGCTCGACGTGGAAGTGTCGGCCAAGAACCGCCTCAACCTCGACAAGCTGCTCGAAGCCGTGCTGCTGCAGGCCGAAATCCTCGACCTCAAGGCAAATCCGGACCGTACGGCAGAAGGCGTCGTCGTCGAAGCCCAGCTCGACCGCGGTCGCGGCGCCGTCGCCACCGTTCTCGTGCAGACAGGCACGCTGAAACCCGGCCAGATCATCGTGGCCGGCGACCAGTGGGGCCGTGTGCGCGCGCTCGTCAACGACAAGGGCGAACACGTCAAGGAAGCCAGCCCCTCCATGCCGGTCGAAATCCTCGGCCTGTCGGGCACCCCGGCTGCCGGTGACAAGTTCGCCGTTGTCGAGAACGAAAGCCGCGCCCGCGAGATCTCGGAATACCGCCAGCGTCTCGCCCGCGAGAAGCAGGTGGCACGCCAGGCCGGTTCGCGCGGTTCGCTCGAACAGATGATGAGCCAGCTGCAGAACACCGGTCTCAAGGAGTTCCCGCTGCTCATCAAGGGCGACGTGCAGGGCTCGATCGAAGCCATTGCCGGTGCCCTCGAAAAGCTCGGCACGGACGAAGTCCGCGCCCGCATCGTTCACTCGGGCGCCGGTGGTATCACCGAATCCGATATCTCGCTGGCCGAAGCCTCGAACGCCGCCATCATCGGCTTCAACGTTCGTGCCAACGCCCAGGCCCGTACGGCCGCCGAGCGTGCCGGTCTCGAAATCCGCTACTACAACATCATCTACGATCTGGTGGATGACGTGAAGGCAGCGATGTCGGGTCTGCTCTCGCCGGAGCGCCGCGAAACCTTCCTCGGCAATGCCGAAATCCTCGAGGTGTTCAACATCACGAAGGTCGGCAAGGTCGCGGGTTGCCGCGTCATCGAAGGCAAGGTCGAGCGTGGTGCGGGCGTCCGCCTCGTGCGCGACAACGTCGTCATCCACGAAGGCAAGCTCAAGACGCTCAAGCGCTTCAAAGACGAAGTGTCCGAGGTGCCGATGGGCCAGGAATGCGGCATGGCCTTCGAGAACTACGAAGACATCCGCGCCGGCGACACGATCGAGTGCTTCCGCGTGGAGCACATCACCCGCACGCTGTAAGCGTCCGGCGATCCGAACATCGTGCGAGCGCCGGACCATTTCGGCGCTCGCATTTTTTTGAAGGTGACGACCATGGTAAGAGCAACATCCTCAGCGCCGTCGCAACGCATGCTGCGCGTGGGCGAGCAGGTGCGCGCGGCGATCACCCAGGTTCTCCAGCGCGGCGAAGTGCGCGATCCGCTTCTCGAAAAGACGGTCATTTCCATCTCGGAAGTGCGCATGTCGCCGGATCTGAAGCACGCGACGGCCTATGTGACGCCGCTCGGCGTCAAGGACCACGACGTGGTGATCGAGGCGCTGAACCGCAATGCAAAGTTCATCCGCGGCCGCATGGGTTCGCAGTTGCGCCAGATGAAATACATGCCGGATGTCCGCTTCCGCGACGATACCAGCTTCGACAATTACAAGAAGATCGACGAACTCCTGCGCTCGCCGGAAGTGTCGCGCGATCTCTCCGCCGATGACGGCGAAGACGACAAATAATCCAGGTTCAAGATGTCCAGACCCCGCAAACCCAAGGGCCGGCCGGTTTCCGGCTGGCTGATCCTCGACAAGCCCTTCGACTTCGGCTCGACTGAGGCCGTCGCCAAGATCAAGTGGCTGTTCAAGGCGCAGAAGGCCGGCCATGCCGGCACGCTCGATCCGCTCGCCTCCGGCATGCTGCCCATCGCGCTGGGCGATGCGACCAAGACCGTCCCCTATGTGATGGATGGCCGCAAGATCTATGAATTCACCGTCACCTGGGGCGAAGAGCGCACGACCGACGACCTTGAGGGCGAGGTGACCGAGAGCGCCGACAAGCGACCGACGGCCGATGAGATCCAGGCGATCCTCGGCGAGTATACCGGCATCATCCAGCAGATCCCGCCGCAGTTCTCGGCCATCAAGATTGCCGGTGAGCGCGCCTATGATCTGGCCCGCGAGGGCGAGGTCGTCGAGATCCCGTCGCGCGAGGTGGAAATCCACCGTCTGGCGCTTGTCGGTTCGGACGAAAATACCGCGCAGTTCGAGGTCGAATGCGGCAAGGGCACCTATGTGCGCGCACTCGCCCGCGATTTCGGCCGCCAGCTCGGCTGCTACGGCCATATTTCTGCACTGCGCCGTACCTTCGTCGCGCCCTTCGGCGAGGACGACATGGTGCCGCTCGCCGATCTCGTTGCGCTCGAAAAGATCGAGGACGAGGCCGAGCGGCTGGCCGCTCTCGACGCCTTCCTGATCGATACCGGCGAAGCGCTTTCGAGCCTGCCGCAGATCGTCATCAACGACGATCAGGCCCATCGCCTGCGCATGGGCAATCCCATCATCGTGCGCGGCCGCGACGCGCCTGTGTCGGCCGATGAGGCCTATGCTTCGGCGCGCGGCAAACTGGTCGCGATCGGCGAGATCAGTGGCGGTGAATTCCGTCCGAAACGCGTTTTCCAGGGCTAATAATCAGGGGGCGGAACCAACGCCCCCCGACTTGATTTCACCATAAGCTACGGGCTTTATGGGCCGGCGAGGTTCGCTTGTGCGCGGGCCGGGCGGCGCTTTGCCGTTTCGGCCGGTTTGGGTGAAGGGTGAAAAGGGCTGGCCGTTGACGATTTCGCCGACTGACAGAACGGTGAATGCCGGGGGTGCGGAAGCGAAACCCGCCGAGGCGCGCCGGCGTATGCACCACCCGGTGGTCTTCTATCTCATCTGCCTCATCCTGGTCATCGTGATCCCGGCCTTCCTTTTCTCGATCGTTGTGCTGAAACGCACCACCGAGGCGCAGGACCGTATCTTCGAGTCTCTGTTGCGCACCTCGACAAGCGCCGTGAATAGAGCGGTCGAGCGCGAAATCTCGGGCATGTTCTCGACGCTGAATTTCCTTTCGACATCGGAAAGCCTGCAGCAGGGTGACTATGCGGGGCTGCATGCGCAGGCTGCAAAGACGCTCGAAGGCACGGATATCTATTTTCTGGTCATCGACCAGTCGATGCGCCAGCTCGTCAACACGCGCGTGCCCTACGGCACGCCGCTCAACGCAGCGTCGGACCCGGTTTCTGCCGGCATGGCGCTGGCGCGGGGCGAGCGGATGGTCTCCGATCTCTTTTACGGCAAGACCGCCCGGCAATGGGTGTTCAACGTCTATCAGCCGATGCGGCTTCCAAGTGGCGAGCATGTTCTCCTCACGCTGACGAAGAATGCCGAAGCGCTGCGGCGCGTGGCCAATCCGGATGTCCTGTCGCCCGGCTGGAATGCCGCCGTGCTCGACAGCAGGGGCACGGTGATCGCGTCGACCGATGAGAAACAGGAGACCGGCAAACCGTTTTTCCTGCGCGTCGTGCCGGCATTGCGGCTGGGCGTGAGCACGATGGGGCAGGACGGCGTGAACTATCAGCTCGTCACCGAGTTTTCATCGCTCGCCGGCTGGCGCATGATTGCCTGGGCGAAATCCTCTGACGTGCAGGCACCGGCCGTGTCTTCCTTCCTGTGGCTGGCGATCGGCGGTGTGGTCTTTGCGCTTCTCGCCGCCGTCAGTGCCGTCGGCATCGCGCGTGTGCTGTCCCGCGACGTTCGGCTGCTTGCCCATGACGCCCGCCGTCTTGGTTATGGAGAACGCGTTGCACCGCGCCGTTATGCCATTTCGGAGTTGGAGACGGTTTCCAAGGCGCTCGCGGAGGCGGCGGATGCGCGGGTGAAATCGGAAAATGAAGTGCGCTTTCTGATGCGGGAGGTCGCGCATCGTTCGAAGAACCAGCTCACCGTCATTCAGGCGATGCTCAACCAGTCGGCGGCGGGCGCGGAAAATGCCGGTGAATTCGCCGAAACGTTTCGCCGGCGTGTCGCGGGGCTCGCGCGCTCGACCGACCTGATGATCGCCAACGCCACCGATGGCATCAACCTCGTGGAGCTCGCCCGCAACCAGCTGAAGCCGTTCACGCCGGACGACGCCGCGCGCGTGCGCATTGCCGGCCCCGCCGTATTGCTCGATCCACAGGCCTCCCAGACACTCGGCATGGCGCTGCATGAACTCTCGACCAACGCCACCAAATACGGCGCGCTCGCCAACGAGAAGGGGGTCGTCTCGCTGAGCTGGGTCGCCGCGGGTGAAAACCTCAACCTCGTCTGGCGTGAAAGCCAGGCGTCGATTGACAGGCAGGCCATCGCCGCCAGCCGCAAGGGGTTCGGCAGCGTCGTGCTGGAGCGTATGCTCGGCATGGCGCTCGATGCGAAACTGGATTTCATCGTGCATGACGACGGAATCGAATGGCGCGTGACGATCCCGCTCTCCCGTCTGCGCGACGAGGATGTGCATCAGCAGGGAGCCGGATAATGTCAGATCTCGCATTTCACGCTTGCAGGAATATGTCATGACGCTTCTTCTGCGGATCGCTGTCGTTTTGAGCCTTTTCACCGTCTCGCCCGTTTTCGCCGCTGGCGAATGCCTGGTCGACGATCCCACGGGTACGCCCCTCAACGTGCGCGCCGAACCGAATGGTGCGATCCTGACGACGCTGCAGAACGGCATGAACGTCGCCGTGCTCGAGGAGCGGAAACTCGGCACGAAACGCTGGCTACTCGTCTCCCTGGATGGCCGGCAGCTCGGCTGGATCTTCGGCGCCTATGTCGTCTGCCCCAAGGCCGGCGACGAGGTAAAGGCTGCGCCGAACCAGCCGGCGGAGCAACGCTAGGCGTATCCGGTGGCCCTTCATCACGGCTCTTCCCTTTCATGGGGGAATGGTTTATAGGCACCGCCAGCAATGCGGGGCTTGAAGCCTCCTTGCCTTCACGGCCATCGCTGGACGACATCCCGGCTTTTGGCGACCTTTAGTTCTCCATTCATGAAAGGACATACGATGTCGATCACTGCTGAGCGCAAGGCTGCGCTGATCAAGGAATACGCAACCGTCGAAGGCGACACCGGTTCTCCGGAAGTCCAGGTTGCGATCCTGACCGAGCGTATCAACAACCTGACGGAACACTTCAAGGGTCACAAGAAGGACAACCACTCCCGTCGTGGCCTTCTGACGCTGGTTTCCAGCCGCCGCTCGCTTCTTGACTACCTCAAGAAGAAGGACGATGCCCGTTACAGCAAGCTGATTGCTGCTCTCGGTATTCGCCGCTAAGCACTTTCGGCGGGCGTTCTTCATGAGCGCCCGCCGCTTTCTTTTGCGGAAGACCTTTCCGCCGTACCGTTTCGCCAGTGCCGGTTGAGGCCGCCTCGCGCAACGGAATTTTCCAGCAGGCCGGATGGGCCGGACCTGCGGAACCAACCGATGACCTGTCATGGGGCAGGATTGCAGGACGCTTCCCACGGGAGCAATTCCAGGAAAAGTGTAAAGCGGTTTTCCGTCCGGAATTGCGACCAGCAAAAAAGAAGCCTCCCGTTGTCTTGCCCATGATGCGTCATAAAGCGGATAGACCACCTGCGCCTTCAGGCGGCGGTGCGCGTATCTGCCAAGAAGGACAAGACATGTTCGATACCCATACGGTTGAAATCGAATGGGCGGGCCGTCCGCTCAAGCTGGAAACCGGCAAGATCGCCCGTCAGGCTGACGGCGCGGTTCTCGCGACCTACGGCGAAACCGTCGTTCTCGCCACCGTCGTTTCCGCCAAGGCGCCGAAGCCGGGCCAGGATTTCTTCCCGCTCACCGTCAACTACCAGGAAAAGACCTACGCCGCCGGCAAGATCCCGGGTGGCTACTTCAAGCGCGAAGGCCGTCCGTCGGAAAACGAAACGCTCGTTTCCCGCCTGATCGATCGCCCGATCCGCCCGCTCTTCCCGGAAGGCTACAAGAACGACACCCAGGTCGTCGTCACCGTCGTCCAACATGACCTCGAGAACAATCCCGACGTTCTCTCGATGGTCGCTGCCTCGGCTGCTCTGACGATCTCCGGCGTTCCCTTCATGGGCCCGGTCGGCGGCGCACGCGTCGGCTACATCAACGGCGAATACGTCCTGAACCCGCATCTCGACGAGATGGACGAGTCGGTTCTCGACCTGGTCGTCGCCGGTACCCAGGACGCCGTCCTGATGGTTGAGTCCGAAGCCAAGGAACTCAACGAAGAAATCATGCTCGGCGCCGTCATGTTCGGCCACAAGGGCTTCCAGCCGGTCATCGACGCGATCATCAAGCTCGCCGAAGTGGCTGCCAAGGAACCGCGCGACTTCCAGCCGGAAGATCATTCCGCTCTCGAAGCCGAAATGCTCGGCATCGCGGAAACCGAACTGCGCGCCGCCTACAAGATCACCCAGAAGGCTGATCGTTACGCCGCCGTCGACGCCGTCAAGGCCAAGGTGAAGGCCCACTTCTTCCCTGAGGGCGTTGAGCCGAAGTACACCGCCGAAGTCATCGGCGCCGTCTTCAAGCACCTCCAGGCCAAGATCGTTCGCTGGAACATCCTCGACACCAAGAGCCGCATCGACGGCCGCGATCTCGAAACCGTTCGCGCCATCGTTTCGGAAGTCGGCATCCTGCCGCGCACGCACGGCTCGGCTCTCTTCACCCGCGGTGAAACCCAGGCCGTGGTCGTTGCCACGCTCGGCACCGGCGAAGACGAGCAGTATGTCGACAGCCTGACCGGCATGTACAAGGAACGCTTCCTGCTGCACTACAACTTCCCGCCCTACTCGGTCGGTGAAACGGGCCGCATGGGCTCCCCGGGCCGCCGCGAAATCGGCCATGGCAAGCTCGCCTGGCGCGCGATCCGCCCGATGCTGCCGACGGCGGAACAGTTCCCCTACACGCTGCGCGTCGTCTCCGAGATCACCGAGTCGAACGGCTCGTCCTCGATGGCCACGGTCTGCGGCACGTCGCTTGCTCTGATGGACGCCGGCGTTCCGCTGGCCAAGCCGGTTGCCGGTATCGCCATGGGCCTGATCCTCGAAGGTGATCGCTTCGCGGTTCTCTCCGACATCCTCGGCGACGAAGACCACCTCGGCGACATGGACTTCAAGGTCGCCGGCACCGCCGACGGCATCACCTCGCTGCAGATGGACATCAAGATCGCCGGTATCACCGAAGAGATCATGAAGGTCGCACTCGGCCAGGCCCAGGGCGGCCGCAAGCACATCCTCGGCGAAATGGCCAATGCCATCTCCGAAGGCCGCTCGCAGCTCGGCGAATTCGCTCCGCGCATCGAAGTCATGAACATCCCGGTCGATAAGATCCGTGAAGTCATCGGCACCGGCGGCAAGGTCATCCGCGAAATCGTCGAAAAGACCGGCGCCAAGATCAACATCGAAGACGACGGCACGATCAAGATCGCTTCGTCCTCCGGCAAGGAAATCGAAGCGGCCCGCAAGTGGATCCACTCGATCGTCGCTGAACCGGAAGTCGGCATGATCTACGAAGGCACGGTCGTGAAGACCGCTGACTTCGGCGCCTTCGTCAACTTCTTCGGCCCGCGCGACGGCCTCGTGCACATCTCGCAGCTCGCTCAGGAGCGCGTTGCCAAGACCTCCGACGTCGTCAAGGAAGGCGACAAGGTCTGGGTCAAGCTGATGGGCTTCGACGAGCGCGGCAAGGTTCGCCTCTCCATGAAGGTTGTCGACCAGGCAACCGGCAAGGAAGTCGCTGCCGAGAAGAAGGGCGACGGCGAAGCCGCCGAGTAAGCCTACTCTACCCGTATGGAGGGGGCGCGGAGCGGCACGTTCCGCGCCCCTTTCCTTTGACCACCCGTTGTCCTCGCTGCCCGTATCCACCGCTGAAAGCCGACCATGACCCGCGACGCCCTGAAGACCCTGTTCCATCCCTTTGCCTCCGGCACGCTCGGCATGCCCGGCGAGGGCGAACGTTATCTCTTCCTCGGCGCGGAGGCCGGCCAGCGCCCGCCGGAAGGCTTTGGCGCCACTCTGGAGGCCGTACAGCCGCAGCGCGCGCTCTATCGCGGGCTGGAGGCCGTTCGTGCTCCGGTGAAGCCGGTCATCGAGGGCGAGGATTTCGACGGCGCGCTCATTCTGATGACCAAGCACAAGGGCGAGAACGAGAACCGCATCGCCGAGGCGCTGCGCCTCGTGCGCACCGGCGGCCTGATCGTCGTTGCCGGCAGCAAGGAAGACGGCGTGCAGTCCATGCGCAAGCGCCTCGACCAGCTCGGTCTCACCGGCGACTACATGCCAAAATACCACGGCCTTGCCATCTGGTTCGCCCGTCCGGAAGATCCGGCCGACGCGATTGCCAAGCTGGCGGCCAAGCCGGTACGCGTCGCCGGCCGCTTCACGGCAGCTCCGGGTATGTTCTCGCATGACCGTATCGACGAGGGTTCCGAGCTGCTCGCCACACGCATCCCGGAAGATTTCCATGGCCACGCCGCCGATTTCGGCGCGGGCTGGGGCTATCTCTCCGTCATGCTCGGCGGCCGCGCGACGCAGGTGAAGGGCATCGATATCTTCGAGGCGCATTACGAGGCGCTGGAAGCCGCCAAGGAGAACATGGCGGAGAACTGCCCGAACATTCCGGCGCGCTTCTTCTGGTTCGACCTGACGGCGGAAACGCCACGCGACCACTATGACCTTATCGTCATGAACCCGCCCTTCCACGAAGGCCATGCCGCAGACCACTCGCTGGGCGCCGGCATGATCCGCATGGCGGCCAAGTCGCTCAAATCAGGCGGCCGCCTGCTGATGGTCGCCAATCGAGGCCTGCCCTACGAGCCGGTGCTGAAGGAAGCCTTCAAGGAAAGCGGCGAAGTCTGCCGTAATGCCCGCTTCAAGGTGCTGTTCGGCAGGCGCTGAAGCCCAGCGATTTGACAGGCGTCAGCTCACGCTGACGCCGATTGCCGCAGCCGATTGCCATTTTTCCGAAACGGGTCCACCATCGCCGGACCGTTCCCGTTCAGGAGATCCGTAATGGCTTTTGGACCCGCCAGGCCGCCGATCACGGAAGATGTGGCTGACGTTATCGCAAAGGATGTAAAGCAGGGGGAGGGGCATACGCCGACCTCCGAGGTGCCGCTCGCCTTTCTGAGGCGCGGGGCCGATGGCAAGCCGCTGGAAATGAACAGCCGCGTGCGGACCGTGTTCTTCGCCATTCTGGCGGCGTTGGTCCTGCTCGTCGTGGTGCTGATGCTGCGCTCGTAAAAGGAAAACGGCGCGAAGTTCCAAAACTCCGCGCCGCCCTTGTTACTCGCCGTCGGCCTTGGCCAGTCGCTCCAGCGTCGGCATGGAGGTGATGTTGTAGCCGGAGTCCACATAGTGGATTTCGCCGGTGACGCCGCTCGACATGTCGGAGAGCAGGTAGAGGGCCGAATTGCCGACGTCCTCGATGGTGACGGTGCGACGCAGCGGCGCGTTTTTCTGCTGCCAGGAGAGCATGGCGCGAGCGTCCGAGATGCCAGCGCCGGCCAGCGTGCGGATCGGGCCGGCCGAAATGGCGTTGACGCGGATGCCCTGCGGACCGTAGTCGCCGGCAAGGTAGCGCACGGAGGCTTCGAGTGCGGCCTTGGCGACGCCCATGACGTTGTAGTTCGGCATGAGGCGCGTGGAGCCGCCATAGGTCAGCGTCAGCATCGCGCCGCCATCGGTCATCAGATCCGCGGCGCGCTTGGCGATTTCCGTGAACGAGAAGCAGGAGATCACCATGGTGCGCGAAAAGTTGTCGCGCGAGGTGTCGGCGTAGAGGCCCTTCAGCTCGTTCTTGTCGGAGAAGCCGATGGCATGCACGACGAAATCGAGCTTGCCCCACTTTTCCTTGATCGCCTCGATCGTCGCATCCACCGAGGCGATGTCCTCGACATCGCAGGGAATGACGAAGTCGGAGCCGAGCTCGGCGGCAAGCGGCTTCACACGCTTGCCGAGCGCTTCGCCCTGGTAGGTGAAGGCGAGTTCAGCGCCCGCACCGGCAAGCTTCTGTGCGATGCCCCAGGCGATGGAGTGGTTATTCGCGACCCCCATGATGAGGCCGCGCTTGCCGTTCATGATCCCCGTCATGCCGTTCATCCGTTGTGGCGCTGGAAGACCAGCGTGGCGTTGGTGCCGCCGAAGCCGAAGGAGTTCGAAAGAACCGTGTCGATCTTGGCATTGTCGATGCGCTTGCGCACGATCGGCACGCCGTCGAATTCCGGATCGAGCTCGGTGATATGGGCGCTTTCGCCGATGAAGCCGGCCTGCATCATCAGGAGGCCGTAGATCGATTCCTGCACGCCGGCAGCACCCAGCGAGTGGCCGGTCAGCGACTTGGTCGACTGGATATGCGGGATCTTGTCGCCGAAGACTTCACGGATCGCGCCGATTTCCTTCGAATCGCCGACGGGCGTCGAAGTGCCGTGCGTGTTGATGTAGTCGACATCGCCCTTCACGGTAGCGAGCGCCTGGCGCATGCAGCGCATCGCGCCTTCGCCTGAGGGGGCGACCATGTCGTAGCCGTCGGAGGTCGCGCCGTAGCCGACGATTTCGGCATAGATCTTCGCGCCGCGGGCCTTGGCGTGTTCCAGCTCTTCGAGAACCAGAACGCCGGCGCCGCCGGCGATAACGAAGCCGTCGCGGCTGACGTCATAGGCGCGCGAGGCGGTGGCGGGTGTGTCGTTGTACTTGGAGGACATGGCGCCCATGGCGTCGAACAGGTTCGACATGGTCCAGTCGAGGTCTTCGTGACCGCCGGCGAACATGATGTCCTGCTTGCCCCACTGGATCATCTCGGCAGCATTGCCGATGCAGTGCGCCGAGGTCGAGCAGGCCGACGAGATCGAGTAGTTGACGCCGTGGATCTTGAACCAGGTGGCGAGCGTGGCCGACGCCGTCGAAGACATGGCCTTCGGCACGGCGAACGGGCCGATGCGCTTGGGCGAGTTGTTCTTGAGCGTGATCTCGGCCGCTTCGATCAGGGTGCGGGTGGACGGGCCGCCCGAACCCATGATGATGCCGGTGCTCTCGTTGGCGGCGTAGTCTGCTTCTTCCAGTCCGGAATCGGCGATCGCCTGCTTCATGGCGACGTGGTTCCACGAGCCGCCCTGCGAGAGGAAGCGGGCGGCGCGGCGGTCGACGAGTTCGGTCGTGTCGATGTTGGGCGAACCCCAGACCTGGCACTTGAAGCCATGGTCGGCGAAATCCTGGCTGAAGCTGATGCCGGAGCGCGCGTCGCGCAGCGACGCCGTCACTTCGTCTGCGTTGTTCCCGATGGAGGATACGATCCCCAGACCCGTGACAACTACCCGTCTCATATTCCTGCCCTTTTCTAGAACGTCTTGTTGTGAAGGCGGCTCAGGCGCCGCCTTCAGGCTTTCTGCAGCCTGTGGCCGCCCTTAAGCGTCTTTGTCCTTCGACAGGCCGACGCGCAGGTCGGTTGCCTGATAGATGGTCTCGCCGTCGGCCTTCAGCCAGCCGTCCGCCGTGCCGAGTACGAGGCGACCGCGCATGACGCGCTTGAAGTCGATGCCGTATTCGAGAAGTTTGGTATTGGGGCGAACCATGCCCTTGAACTTCACTTCGCCGGTGGAGAGCGCCATGCCGCGTCCGGGCTCGCCGAGCCAGCCGAGGAAGAAGCCGGTAAGCTGCCACATACCGTCGAGGCCGAGGCAGCCCGGCATGATCGGGTTGCCCTGGAAGTGGCAGGGGAAGTACCAGTCGTCCGGCTTCACGTCATAAGCCGCGCGGATATAGCCCTTGTCGAAGGCGCCGCCGGTTTCTGAGATGTCGGTGATGCGGTGGACCATGAGCATCGGCGGCAGAGGAAGCTGCGCATTGCCGGGGCCGAAAAGTTCGCCGCGGCCGCAGGACAGAATTTCCTCATAATTGTAGCTGGATTGCCTGGTCGTCATCGTGGTGTTTCATCCCCGGTCTTGTTCACGCTTGTTCAGCGTTAGATTTAGCGAAGGACGGGGGCGATTTGAAGCATCCCGGCCGCCTCGTTTTTTCTGCCCCATCCTGTGCGGATGAGACGTCCATTCCGCTGTCCGCATACATGATGCCAGCGGTCACAGCCAGTGCAAAGTGGCAAACACCAAGCAAGGGCCCCGGTTTTCCGCATGTTGCGCGCCTTGTCGATGCGGCATTCCTATTGAAACCCGCTTCCGCTAAAGTTATATCGAAAGTTCAAGATAGTTGTTCAAGGCCCAGCAAGTGGACCCGTCGCCCATGCCGCATGCACACGAGATGCCCATCGAAACGCGCCTGCGCCATTCCGGCCTGCGCCCGACGCGCCAGCGCGTGGCACTCGCCGACCTGCTTTTCGCCAAGGGTGACCGTCACCTGACCGTCGAGGAACTGCACGAGGAGGCGGTGACCGCCGGCGTGCCGGTGTCGCTTGCGACCGTTTACAACACGCTGCACCAGTTCACCGAGGCGGGCCTGATCCGCGTTCTCGCCGTCGAAAGCTCGAAGACCTATTTCGACACGAACGTTTCCGATCACCATCATTTCTTCGTCGAGGGTGAAAACCGCGTTCTCGACATTCCCGTCAGCAACATCGCGATCGACAATCTGCCGGAGCCGCCGGAAGGCATGGAAATCGCCAATGTCGACGTGATCATCCGCCTGCGTCCCTGCAGGAAGGACTGAGACCTTTCACATCACATCATCGGGATGCCGCCCCGGTCGGGGCCTGTAGACCGGGAAACGCCAGCCGAAACGCAGCGCACCGCCGCGCACCGCGAAGGCTGCGGCAATGCCGATCGCCGAGGCCAGCCAGAGCGGTGCGCCGGCAACTGTGGCAGCCGTGAAGCCCGCCGCGCCGATCAGCGCCGCCGTCACATAGACCTCGGGCCGCAGCAGGACGGAGGGCTCGTTTGCCAGGAGATCGCGGATGATGCCGCCGACGCTCGCCGTCAGCACGCCGGTCGTAATGGCGACGGTCGGCGAGTTCGTGGCCGCATAGCCCTTGGCTGCCCCCATCACGCAATAGGCCGACACGCCCATGGCATCGAGCCACAGCAGCAGGCGATAGCGTGACTCGATGCGGTGCGCGAGCACGAAGACGAGGAGGGCGACGGCGACGCAGACGATCAGATAGGTCGGGTTTACCACCCAGAAAACGGGCGTCGCACCCAGGATGACGTCGCGGACCGTGCCTCCGCCGATGCCGGTTGCGGCCGCCAGGAACAGGAAGCCGATAATGTCGAGCTGCTTGCGCGACGCCGATAGCGCACCGGTTGCCGCAAAGACTGCCACACCGGTGTAATCAAGCAGTTCCAGGATCGTCACGCTCTTCTCCCTCCCCGGCCAAGCCTCGCAACAGCTTGGCGGCGGTAAAGTCGCGCGCGACAGAATCAGGCTGCGCGCATTCCCAGGTGCATAATGACCGAATCGCCTGCCATGGAAAGGTTTGAGAGATGGCCATCCGTATCAGAATTCTCGCGCTCGTCTCCGCTGCGCTGCTCGCCGCCGGCATGCCGGCCCGTGCCGCCGAAATCGTGCAGGACCCGCTCGCCACGGTTGAGGCCGAAGTCGCCGCGCGCTGCAAGAGCGCGATCTATGGCGAAGACTTCGCGGATAATGTCGATTTCAACAATGACCGCCTCGTCGATGCGATCTTCAACCTTGGCGCCGTCAATTGCGATGGTGTGCCGGGGGGGCTGTGCGGCGATGTCGGTTGCCCGCACCAGTTCTATATCCGCGTGGCGGAGGGTGGCTACTTCCTTGCCGCCAATGCCGATCTCTACGGCTACGACATGAAGCAGCGCTTCGGCAACAAGGTGTTGGAACTCAAGGCCAATGCTGCAAGCTGCGGCCGTGACGACAAGGAATATTGCACGATGACGATCCGCGTGCGCGGCGCCCGTTTCGAAACGATTTCCAAGAAGTAGTGCCGTCTATTGCGGGAGGAGCGCCTGCGTGCGCCCCGCGGCATAATAGAAAAGCAGGCCTGTCCATTCGCGAACAGCCGTGCTCATCAGCTGGGTGTTCGCCGAAGGCTGTGTGAAGTCGAGCCCGAGACTGGCCTTGCCTGTCGTGCGGTAGTCCGTCGGCCATGGCAGGACCTCCAGGCCGCGTTTGCGGAAGAGGCCCATGGAGCGCGGCATGTGGAAGGCCGAGGTGACAAGCAGGCAATCTTTCAGCCCGTTTGACGCCAGCAACGTCTCCGTATTGGCAGCATTCTCGAAGGTGTCGCGCGATTCCGTTTCGCGGATCAACCGCTCGGCGGGGATGCCGAAGGCGGAGAAAAAGCGTTCGGCAACAATGGCGTCTCCCTCATAGGTGCCGCTCAGCGAGCCGTCACCACCGGAAACGAGGATGCGCGCCAAGGGGAAATCCCGCGCCAGCCGCAGCGTTTCGATGAAGCGATCGCCGGCCTGGGTCATCTCGAAGCCGCCCCGTGCGGCGACGATCTCCGATTCGAAGCCGCCTCCGAGCGTGATGATGCAGCCTGGCCCGCCCGCCGGAAGGTCGGCGCGTGCGAAACGATCCTCCAGTTTCTGCAGAAGCACCGCACCCGTCGTCGTGAACAGAGTTACAAACAGGACGAGGGCGGCGGCGAGGCTTGCACCCGTCCCGATACGTCGCCGGTTCGCCAGCCCCGCAAGGATGCCGATGGCGAGAAGCAGGAAGGCGACGGAGAGCGGTTGGGCGACGAGCCAGAAGATCTTCGAAACATAGAAGGTCACGCGCCACCCATTCCTGCCGCCGCTATTGTCTGCCGAGCGCACCCGTTGTTGCCGGTGCTGCGGCGGCTTTGCCCCTGCGCAGGTAAAGGATGCCCGCCGCCAGCGCAATACCGGCGACGAGAACGGCAATCGCGATGACCGGACGATACGCTATCCAGGCAATGGCGATGACGGCGGGGCCGATCAGCAGCGTCAGGATCAGTGCGATGGCGGAGGTGCCGAAATTGACGATGGAGCCGATGAACGGAATGACGTCGCCGATCACGCCGAGGATCGAGAAGATGAAGGCGAAGCCGATGAAGATGCCGATGAGCCCGCCTACGCGCACCGCCCATGTGATGATCGTGTTCTCGCTCTGCGCGGTCTCGAACATCGCCGCCGCATCGTGGATGCCGGCTTCGCTGAGCAGGAGTTCGCGCCCGTTCGTCGTCTTGTATGCCGTAAGGCCGTTGCCGCGCTGCGCTCCGACGAAGCTCGCTTCGGACAGATCCGAGCGCTTGAAGGAAATCCTGATATCGCCGACCTGAGGGTTCTGTGGATCGAACGCGAAGACCGCCTGGCCGCCAAGGGCGGAGACCGGTTTGGCGAGCGCCGTAGCCTCGCCGACCCGGTTGACGTCGAGCGCGGTCAACGGGATCGGCCTGTCGTCGCCGAGATTGGCCACCGTGCGGCCATCCACGCTGAAGGCGCCGATATTGGCGGACGCGACCGGGAAGCTCGCATCATCGATCGGCTTTTGCGGGTTGTCGTGGCCCGACTGGCGGAAGCCGCTGGAGCTGATCTCCCGACGGTTCCACTCCTTGCGATAGGAATAGGTCGTGACGGTTTCCTCGCTGCCGCCGAGCTGCTTGCGCGTCTCGGACTTCGATTCCTCGACCCACTGGTACATCTCGACGATACGGTCGAGCCCGACTGCGCCATCGGCCGAAATGCCGAGCTGGCTGTCTTCGGGCACGCCGACCGGCTTGACCGGTCCCGAGATGTGGACGAGCTTGCCCTCGTTGGCCGGGTCGACGGCGCCGTTCTCGACGGAGACGACAAGCCCGGCACCCTCGACGAGCGCGCGATAGGTTTTGACGGAGCGGCCTTCGTTCCAGAACAGAAGCCAGATGCAGGCGATCAGCAGAATGAAGCCGACCACGATCTTGATCAGTGCGCTCTTCAGTCTGGAAAACCAGGAAGTTGTTGTTGTTTCCGTAAAGCTCATGATGTCCCCCGACAAAGCTGGCGTCGGTCCCTAGACGCCCGGCGGACCATGCTTATTCGCGACCCGTGAAAGACGCAAGAAAAGTCGTTCCCGCCGGAGGCAGTGAAAGGAACATCCTGCCCCGCCCGCCGTTTTTCAACGCAACATGAAGGGAGCCCGTCATGACCGACGACCGCGACGAAAAAATCCGCAAACGCGCCCATGAGCTCTGGCAACAGGAAGGCCAGCCGGACGGCAACCCCGATGACCACTGGTACCAGGCCGAACGCGAAATCGATCAGGGCGGCAGAGGTGAAATCGAAGGCGACGACATGCCCAATCTCGCCGCCCTGCGCGAAGCTGCCCGCCAGCACAACGATACGTTTCTGGTGAAGAGCGATCTCGAGGATGCCGACCAGCGCGAAGCGACGCCGGGCATGCGCGAACAACCGTGACGAACGGCTAGTTTGCTATCCAACGAATATCAGGTGCGGGAGGATTTGGTGGAGCTAAGCGGGATCGAACCGCTGACCTCTTGCATGCCATGCAAGCGCTCTCCCAGCTGAGCTATAGCCCCATAACGGGTTCCGGCGGAGCCGGTTTCCGGGAACCGAAGCGGCGTTGCCGTTCGGTGTGGCGGCTTATTACTTCCGGGTTTCGGAGATGGCAAGCCGAAAAATGAAATCCGGCCGATTTTTTTGAAACCGGCCGGAAAATCAAAATCTTACGCTTCGTCGTCGTCGCCGCCGACACCGATGATGCCGGTCATGTCGTCATCGTCGTCTTCTTCCTGCTCCAGGAAGGTGTCGTCGTCGTCGCCGTCGATTTCCACATCGTCGTCGCCGAGATCAGGCAGGTCGTCGCCGCCGGCTGCATCGTCATCGGCGTCCTCGAGTGAAACCAGTTCGACTTCCGTGTTCTCGGCATCGACTTCGTTGGCGTCCTCTTCCTCTTCCTTCTCCAGGACAGCCGCCGCAGAGGTCTCTTCGAAGAAGGACAGCGGATAGGTCTTGCCGGTATAGGGGGAAACGATCGGGTCGCGATTGAGGTCGTAGAACTTCTTGCCCGTTTCCGGATCGATGCGTTTGGTTCCGAGTTCCGCTTTAGCCACAGTCAAAGCCTTCTGAGTGCCGTATGGTTTCCGGCAGGGCCGGTTGTCCGGCGCGTTGAACGGTAAAATGATTAGCCGGTCCCCTTAATCGTCTTGCGCAATCCTGTCAAAGCCTAACTTCGGCAGGGGCCGGCGCGGGGCCGTGGCGGCGATTGTTTTCCGACAGGAGGATGACGGTTTAAATCGTTTGTGATAGCAAGCCCGCGTTCTTCCCGGCGCCTCTTCCGGGGAGCTGTCCATTATCAAGGAAGACGCCCATGTCGCACGGCGCCAGTGCCCGGCCCGCAACCGCCCGCAAATCCTCCGGCCTTTCCGGCACCGTTCGCATTCCCGGCGACAAGTCGATCTCCCACCGCTCCTTCATGTTCGGCGGTCTTGCCAGCGGCGAAACGCGCATCACCGGCCTGCTCGAAGGCGAGGACGTGATCAATACGGGCAAGGCCATGCAGGCCATGGGCGCGAAGATCCGCAAGGACGGCGATACCTGGATCATCAACGGCGTCGGCAACGGCGCGCTGCTGGCCCCCCAGGCACCGCTCGATTTCGGCAATGCCGGCACCGGCTGCCGCCTGACGATGGGTCTTGTCGGCGTCTATGATTTCGCCAGCACCTTCATCGGCGACGCCTCGCTGACCAAGCGCCCGATGGGCCGCGTGCTGAATCCGCTGCGCGAAATGGGTGTGCAGGTGACGTCGGAGGACGGCGACCGTCTTCCCGTAACCTTGCGTGGCCCGAAGACGCCGACACCGATCACCTATCGCGTGCCGATGGCCTCCGCACAGGTGAAGTCCGCCGTGCTGCTCGCCGGTCTCAACACGCCCGGCATCACGACGGTCATCGAGCCGGTCATGACGCGCGACCATACGGAAAAGATGCTGCAGGGTTTCGGTGCCAACCTCACCGTCGAGACGGATGCCGACGGCGTGCGCACGATCCGGCTGGAAGGCCGCGGACAGCTCACCGGCCAGGTCATCGACGTGCCGGGCGACCCGTCCTCGACGGCTTTCCCGCTGGTCGCGGCGCTGCTTGTTCCAGGTTCCGACGTCACCATCCTCAACGTGCTGATGAACCCCACCCGCACTGGCCTCATCTTGACGCTGCAGGAAATGGGCGCGGATATCGACGTCATCAATCCGCGCCTTGCCGGCGGCGAGGACGTGGCGGACCTGCGGGTTCGTTCCTCCACGCTGAAGGGCGTGACGGTGCCGGAAGACCGCGCGCCGTCGATGATCGACGAATACCCGGTTCTCGCGGTAGCCGCGGCGTTTGCCGAAGGCACAACGGTCATGAACGGCCTGGAAGAACTGCGCGTCAAGGAAAGCGACCGCCTCTCGGCCGTCGCCAATGGCCTCAAGCTCAATGGCGTGGATTGCGACGAGGGCGAAACCTCGCTCGTCGTGCGCGGTCGTCCTGACGGCAAGGGTCTCGGCAACGCCGCGGGCGCGGCCGTCGCCACGCATCTCGACCACCGCATCGCCATGAGCTTCCTCGTCATGGGCCTTGTCTCGGAAAACCCCGTGACGGTGGACGACGCGACGATGATCGCCACGAGCTTCCCGGAATTCATGGACCTGATGGCGGGCCTGGGCGCGAGGATCGAATTGGGCGCTTAAAATTTCGACTTTGTCGGGAAGGGACTGTTAAATGCTGTCGCCTAGGTTTTGTCAGAAATCCAGGAGTCAGCATGACGAGTGTTCCCAATCGAATCCTTCGCCGTCTTGACGATAGGCGGGTTGTCTTTCGTCTGCATCCGCGCGCAAAGGCGGTTGTTCTCACGGATGACGAATGTGCGCGCGTTCAGCGAATGTCGAAGTGGAGCACGCTCCTTCAGGTGTTCCTGACGCTTGCGATGGCGCTGTCCGCATTGCTTGCCTATGCCAGCCCACCGCTTAGAACGATGGCGGGAGCGGTCGCGATCTTTTTGTTGTTTGCGGTCATACTGATAGAGCGTGGTTATGCGCGCGCCATGGCCTCAATCCTTGATAGAGCGCCCGTTTCGGCGGTGGATAATATGTCGCCGCTTCCATCCTGGGGCGAGCTTGCCGCCATGCATTTTAAACTGCTCCTCGGCGCGATCAGCGACTGGAAGCTGCGCAATTTTCTCGTTGTGCTTCCTCTGGTTTTCCTTGCGGCGGTTTGGCAAGTTCTTGCCAACGTTATCGGGATTCAAGATGCTGGGCTGAAAATGAGCATGCGCGAACTGATGCTTGTCCTCTTGTGCTGCCCTTTGTTGTTCATGGTGCTGTTTGCAGAAAGGCGACGCCGCCTGGCTGAAAAGCAGACCGCTGAGAAGACGGAGCCTTGAAGTTTGTGGCCTGGTAAATTCCAGCATCTATCGGAAATGGCCGTCACCCTGCGGCTTGCCCCTTGGCATTGGCACCATTCTTCCGCTAACACGCTTGATGAAAAGCATGTGACGCACACGGATACGCCATGAAGACAATCGCCATCGACGGTCCTGCTGCTGCGGGTAAGGGCACGCTGTCGCGCCGGATTGCCGAGGAGTTCAGTTTCCATCATCTCGATACGGGGCTGACATATCGCGCGACGGCCAAGGCGTTGCTTGATCGCGGCCTGCCGCTCGATGACGAGGCGGTTGCCGCTGATGTCGCGCGCAATCTCGATCTCGGCGGGCTCGACCGTGCCGTGCTTTCGGCCCATGCGATCGGCGAGGCCGCCTCCAAGATCGCGGTCATGCCCTCGGTGCGCCGTGCGCTTGTCGAGGCGCAGCGCAGTTTTGCGGCACGCGAGCCCGGAACGGTTCTGGACGGTCGCGATATCGGTACGGTCGTCTGCCCGGATGCGCTGGTGAAGCTTTATGTCACGGCTTCGCCGGAGGTCCGTGCGAAACGCCGCTACGACGAAATCCTCGCCGGCGGCGGGGTGGCCGATTATGAGACGATCCTCGATGACATCGTGCGGCGCGACGAGCGAGACATGGGCCGGGCGGACAGCCCGCTCAAGCCGGCGGACGATGCGCACTTGCTTGATACCTCGGAAATGAGTATAGAGGCGGCGTTTTCCGCGGCAAAGTCGTTCATCGACACCGCGCTTAAGCAATAGAGCAAGGCCTGTCCCCGCGCCGGATTTGCTGCCCTTCAAGGCAGCGGGCATCGTTTTGTTCCTCGTCAACGCTAACCCCCGGCGCCCGTGCCCCATAGGCACACCAGGAGTTTCAATGTCTCAAGCAAACCCCACGCGCGAAGATTTCGCAGCCCTTCTGCAGGAATCCTTCGCGTCTAACGATCTCGCCGAAGGCTATGTCGCCAAGGGCATCGTTACGGCCATCGAGAAGGACGTCGCCATCGTTGACGTCGGCCTCAAGGTCGAAGGTCGCGTACCGCTGAAGGAATTCGGTGCCAAGTCCAAGGACGGCACGCTGAAGGTCGGCGACGAAGTCGAAGTTTACGTCGAGCGCATCGAAAACGCGCTGGGCGAAGCTGTTCTGTCGCGCGAAAAGGCTCGCCGCGAAGAGAGCTGGGCCAAGCTCGAAGTCAAGTTCGAAGCTGGCGAGCGCGTCGAAGGCGTCATCTTCAACCAGGTCAAGGGTGGCTTCACCGTCGATCTCGACGGCGCCGTTGCCTTCCTGCCGCGTTCGCAGGTCGACATCCGTCCGATCCGCGACGTCACGCCGCTCATGCACAACCCGCAGCCCTTCGAAATCCTCAAGATGGACAAGCGTCGCGGCAACATCGTTGTTTCGCGTCGTACGGTTCTCGAAGAGTCGCGCGCCGAGCAGCGTTCTGAAATCGTTCAGAACCTCGAAGAAGGCCAGGTTGTTGACGGCGTCGTCAAGAACATCACCGATTACGGTGCGTTCGTTGACCTCGGCGGTATCGACGGCCTGCTGCACGTCACCGACATGGCCTGGCGCCGCGTCAACCATCCGTCGGAAATCCTGTCCATCGGCCAGCAGGTCAAGGTTCAGATCATCCGCATCAACCAGGAAACCCACCGCATCTCGCTCGGCATGAAGCAGCTCGAGTCGGATCCGTGGGATGGCATCGGCACCAAGTACCCGACCGGCAAGAAGATTTCCGGTACGGTCACGAACATCACCGACTACGGTGCGTTCGTCGAGCTGGAGCCGGGCATCGAAGGCCTGATCCACATCTCCGAAATGTCCTGGACGAAGAAGAACGTTCACCCCGGCAAGATCCTGTCCACGAGCCAGGAAGTCGACGTGGTCGTTCTCGAAGTCGACCCGACGAAGCGCCGCATCTCGCTCGGTCTCAAGCAGACCCTCGAGAACCCGTGGCAGGCCTTCGCGCACAGCCATCCGGCTGGCACGGAAGTCGAAGGCGAAGTCAAGAACAAGACCGAATTCGGTCTGTTCATCGGCCTCGACGGCGACGTGGACGGCATGGTGCACCTTTCCGACCTCGACTGGAACCGTCCGGGCGAGCAGGTCATCGAGGAATACAACAAGGGCGACGTCGTCAAG
Organism: Shinella curvata; assembly: GCF_022899935.1. GTDB lineage: Bacteria > Pseudomonadota > Alphaproteobacteria > Rhizobiales > Rhizobiaceae > Shinella > Shinella curvata. Next base: position 148,535 of record NZ_JALJCJ010000003.1, on the reverse strand, counting down.
GCTGTCGTTCTGGATGTGGACGTCGACAAGGAGCGCATCTCGCTCGGCATCAAGCAGCTCGGCAAGGACTCGGTCGGCGATGCCGCCACGTCCGGCGACCTGCGCAAGAACGCCGTCGTTTCGGCTGAAGTCATCGCGATCAACGATGGCGGCATCGAAGTGAAGCTCGTCAACCACGAAGACCTCACGTCGTTCATCCGCCGCAACGACCTGTCGCGTGACCGTGACGAACAGCGTCCGGAGCGTTTCTCGGTCGGTCAGACCGTCGACGCCCGCGTCCTGAACTTCTCGAAGAAGGATCGCAAGATCCAGCTCTCGATCAAGGCTCTGGAAATCGCTGAAGAGAAGGAAGCCGTTGCACAGTTCGGTTCGTCCGACTCGGGCGCTTCGCTCGGCGACATCCTCGGCGCGGCTCTGAAGAACCGCGGCAACGCCGAGTAAGCCTTCGCTTACGACATGACAATGAAAAGCCCGCGGAGAGTAATCTCCGCGGGCTTTTCCATTTCAAGGGAGCGTCAGGTCCAGTAGTCGCCGAGCTTCTGGTAGAAGACGAGGCCGGGTTCGATGACGCCGACCATCTCGGCCGTCTTTTCGCGCCGGCGGGCCATTTCCGGCGTCTCCGGCTCGTCGCTTTCGCCGGCCGCATCATCCGCATCCTTCTCGCCACCGTCCTGATTGTCGGGTGTGCCGTCCTCGTCGCTGGCTTCATCCTCGTCGGCTTCGCGGTTCTCTGACCATTCGAGATCTTCCTCTGCCGGCAGATAGGGCACGAAGGCGAGCGGGACACCCTCGCGAACCGCGATCGCGGTCGGAAGCGGGAGATCGGGCTGGGCAGCGGCCTGCGCCTGGGCAATGCCGTTTTCGGCAAGGCGTTGGGCGGGGCGGGTCTCTTCCGTAACGATTTGGGTCTGCCGAGCCGGCACGGACGCCGTCTGGCCTGGATCCGGCCTTGCGCGCGCGGCTTCCTCAGGAAGATCTGCGGTTGCCATCTCCGCGTCCTGTTCGGCGGTGGCGACGGCATCCGCAAGCGTTTCCTCGGTGAGCGGAGGCGGGGTCTCGGTCACGTCACCTTCCGGAGGCATGACGAGGTCGAGCGGACGCTCGAGAAGCGTGCGCAGGAAGGTCGCCTCCTCGGGCGAGAGGTTTTCGACGAGATGAACGACCGCTTCCGTCAGGAGGGCAGGGGGCAGGTCGCGTGTTACCGCTTCCAGCACGCTGCGTGCCGGAGCCTGGCCGGTTGTACCGGCAAGCGGTGTCCTGCCGGGGAGGTCCTCGCGCTTCGCGGGGGTGGACGCCGCCGTTTCTGTCTTCTCGGAACCGGCCGGATCCGCAAGGAGGGTCTCATCGGCTTCTGGGGCGGGTTGGTCGTCCGCGAGGGCAATAGCAGGTATGGTTGCGGCCGGGCGTGTCTCGGATGTCCGCTGGAAAGCCGGCGTCTCTTCGACCTGTTGGGCCGGCTCGGCGAACGCCGTCTTTAAAGTTGTCGCTGGCGTTTCTGCTTTTTCCGCCATCGGCGTGGAGCCGATAAGCGCCGTCCTTATGGCGGCGGCAATGCGCAGCTCGGTTTTGCCGGCCGTGACCGTCTTTGTCGTAGCCTGTTTTTCCGCACCCTCGGTCTTTGCGGCCGTTTCCGTCGCTTTGCTTTCGACAGCGGTTGCGGGCTTGGCTGCCGTTGCAGGGATATCCGCCGTGCGCGTGTTCGCGATATTGGGCTTGTTGGCGCCATCGAAGTCGAAGATGCGCTTCAGCATGACTTGCAGGCTGCGGGCATCGCCGGTGAGCAGCTGTGCCATCTGGGCCGCCTGCTGCAGGCTGTGGCGCCCCACGACGGCGAGCTGTTGCGCCGTGAGCGCGACCGGTTTCTGCTGAGCCGTCTGGCCGCTTGCGGCGTGGCCTTCTGTGGTGTGGTTGTCCTGTGCCGTCAGGTTCGTGGCAAGCAGGGTTGCGAGTTTCTGCGCCTCGGGGCCGTTCGGATTGCGTACGATCTCCACGAGCGTGCGCGTCGGCACAGCCGACAGGACGGTGCTGATCAGCTTTTCCACGGCCGGGCGCATTTCCGGCGGAAGCTTGGCGATGAGGTCGGCGAGCTTGCGGCCGCTTTCGCCTTCGCGGCCCGGCAGGGTCTTCAGGACGGCCAGCAATGTCTCAAGAAGATCGCGGTTGGGGCTTGGCACCCCGGTGCGCGGCATGTGCTTGAGGAGTGTCTCGATGAGGCGCAGCACGACCTCGGCACGCAGATTGGCAAGGGCGGCGGCGGAAAGCTGGGGCCTGACGGCGGCATCGACCGATGCCCCGGCCGCAGGGGCAGGGGTGGGCTGGGCCGTTCCGGTTGTTGTCGCCACGCGCGGCAGCATGCCTGCCTCCTGTTCGCCGTCTTGCCGATGCGCCGCATCCGCAAGCCTGCCAATGTTCCATCGTCCGTCGGATGGCGCATCATGCGCGACGCTGCGAGGGGATGCTTCGGCCCGGACGAACCGGGTTCTCTACGCGGAGGCGGCGGGTAAACCTGCTGGCACTGGACCGCTTGACTGTGCCGGACGGGCGTTCCCGAAACTCCGAACAACTTCTAGCCCTTACATTTCGCATTTTATGGTTAATAAATTCCTAATAGGCTGAAAGACCTTCGCACATGCAGCAAATGCCTCGCAATTGTCCCGTTCAACGGCTCTTGCCCCTTATGCTCAGCTCAAGTAAATCTTGCCCGCACTGCTGGCCGCTGCTTTACGAGAGGCCCGGATGCGGCGGAGACTTTTGATGAACCTCACCAACCTCATCCTCAACACTGACAGCTACAAGTTCAGCCACTACCTGCAATATCCCCCGGAAACCCGCGCCATCTCGTCCTATATCGAGGCCCGCGGCCATTCGGACCATGCGGAAGTGCTGTTCTTCGGCCTCCAGATGTTCCTCAAGGAATATCTGTCGAAACCGGTGACCATGCAGGATGTAGACGAGGCCGAAGGCATCGTGACGGCACATGGCCTGCCGTTCAATCGCGAAGGCTGGACGCACATCGTCAACAAACACGGCGGTTTCCTGCCACTTCTCGTCGAAGGCTTGCCGGAGGGAACGCTGGTGCGCCGCGGCGTGCCGATGGTACAGGTCGTGAATACGGACCCGGCCTGCTACTGGCTGACATCCTATATCGAGACGGCGCTCCTGCGCGCCGTCTGGTATCCGAGCACCGTCGCCTCCAACTCTCGAAAGGTGAAGCAGATCGTCCAGCCGTTCCTGGAGAAGACCTGCGACGACCCCGCCGCCGTCCTCCCCTTCCGCCTGCACGATTTTGGCGCGCGCGGCACGACAAGCCTTGAGCAGGCTGGTATCGGGGGCGCGGCGCATCTCGTCAATTTCATGGGCACCGACACGGTCAGCGCCGTGCTCTATGCCCGCCGCTACTATGGCGCGGACATGGCGGGCTTCTCGATCCCGGCCTCCGAGCACTCGACCATGACCTCCTGGGGCCATGAACGCGAGGCGGAGGCCTATGGCAACATGATCGACAAGTTCGGCGGCAAGGGCCTCTATGCGGTGGTCTCCGACAGCTACGACATCAACAATGCCGTTTCGGAGATCTGGGGCAAGCAGCTGAAGGATCGCGTACAGACGGCGGGCGGCACGCTCGTCGTCCGGCCCGACAGCGGCGATCCGGTGGAAACGCCGGTCCAGGTTCTGCGCCAGCTCGCCTATGCCTTCGGCACGCATCTGAACGGCAAAGGCTACAAGGTGCTCGACAACAGCGTGCGCGTCATCCAGGGCGACGGCATCTCGCCCGCCGATATCGGCCTCATCCTCGGGCGGCTGGAAGCCTTCGGTTTCTCCGCGGAAAATATCGCCTTCGGCATGGGCGCCGGCCTGCTCCAGCGTGTCAACCGCGACACCTATTCCTTTGCCATGAAGGCCAATGCCCGACAGGATTCCTCGGGCGCCTGGCATGATGTCTACAAGCGCCCCGCGACCATGAATCTGAAAGCCTCCAAAGCCGGCCGCCAGGCGGTTGTCGAAGGTTATATCGGGCTGGAGGGTGCGCGCGTGGACCAGTTGGCCGGTCGCCGCAACCTGTTGCAGCCGGTGTGGCGCGATGGAAAGCTTCTTGTCGACTGGCACTTCGAAGAGGTACGCGCCCGCGCGGTGTGATGCTCTTGCCGTCGGGCGTCTGCCGTTCCATCTTGGAGTTCTGACAGGAGACGAGAGATGACGGTACGCCCGCCGCAGGCGCTCACCCCCGCCTTCACCAAGGAAACGGGGCTCAACATCCTCGAATACGAGCTGATGTCGGAACGGGCGGATGCGCTCGGCCGGCACGGGCTGAAGGTCGAGAAGGCGATCGCGCTCCTCTCGGAGCGTCTCGCCACGGGCTGCGGCGACGCGGAGCGCGAAGACCTGCTGAACGACGCAGCCGACAAGGTCTGGGCCTTCTTTATCCAGCGCGAGATGTGCGGTCTGCGCAGCCAGAAGGATGCGATCCGACGCTATGGTATTCCGCCGGAGGTGATCGCACGGCTCGGTATCATCAGGAAGAAGCCCGAAGCTTAAGCCACGAGCTGGCGCGTGATGAGGTCGTAGATCCCGTTGTCGTCGACGCGCAGCGCAAAGATCTCGTTCTTGGCTTCCTCTCGCTCGTCCTTCTCCTTCGTGCCGGCGGCATCGAGATTGCGCACGGCTTCGCCCGTCGTTTCCGCAGGCGCGCCCTTGTGCTCGAGAAGCGTGTCGTCCGGTTTCGTTTTCGCCTTTTCAATCGCCTTGGTTGCCTCGGCGCCGGAGGCGAGGAGCTGGATCGTATCGACAGCATCCTGTGACGGTTCGGTCCCGCTCTTGCCGTCCGTCTTGTCCTTGGCGGCCTCCTCATGGGCGCGGCCAACGGCGTCCTGAAGATCCTGTACGTCTTCGAGTTTTTCGCCCGCCTCGAGTTTCTGGATCGTCTCTTCGCGTTCCTTGCGCGTCTCCGTATCCTCGACGCGGGTCGGATCGCGCTTGGTGCGCTCGAGCTTCAGTTCCTCGATCGTCTTGGGATTCGCGGTGTCTTCCAGACGCGCGAGCACCTTCTGCATTTCCGGCGTCAGTGCCTTTTCGTCCTTGGCTTTCTCGGCCAGCGCATCCTTAACCCGTTCGGCTTCAGTGCCGTAGGGATTGCGGATCGCCGCCACGAGATCGCTGGCGCGAAGGCCGAGGTCGGTAAGGCCGGTCTTTTTCTCGATTGCGGCGGTATCCGCCGGCAGCTCCCCGCGTTGGCGGCTCAGCATGGCGGAGAGGCGCAGCTCGTAATCCGCGTCGGCCTCGTCTTCGCCCTGGGTCACGTTCGTGGCCAGCGCAAGGCGCGCGACAAGATTGGCGCTCGCATCGTCGGAGGGACCGCTCATCGCCTGCTTGACGGCATCAAGCGTCGTGCCGAGAGCGCCGAGCGAAACGCTGAGTTCGCTGCCCTTCGAGGGAAGGCCGACGGCCTCGACAAGGGTCAGCTGGTCGGCAAGCCGCTGGGCGAAACTGCGTGCCGTTTCCCCTTCCATCTGCGCGATGCCAAGCGCATCGGAAAAGCGGGAGATCAGTTTGGCAAGCGTATCGCCATCCTGGATGCTGTTGCCGAAGAAATGTTCGTTGATGCGGGCATTGGCCTGACGTGCAGCATTATCAGGGCGCAGATGCGCCTGTTGAAGAACATCGTCCTTCTTGCGGCCGCTGGCCTTTTCCGCCTCCTCGCGCTGACGGTCCTCGATCGTCGTGACGATCGATTGCAGTGCCGAAACGGCGGCGGTGGACTGCGCGCTCTGCAGGGGTGTCAACATGATGGCAACCTCCAGACTCGGCCTGAAGGATAGCCGTCGGCCCGTTAACCGAGCGTTAAGCCTGCACCTGTCGGATTTCGGGGGCGCCCGGCGGCCGCGGCCGGCAGACGATCGTCACCAGCACGAAGCTGACATAGAGCAGCAGATACCACGAACCGAGCTTTGTGAAGGGCACCATGTGCCAGGTCCGCTGACCGGGATAAAGCCAGACGCCCGTCGCCGTGCCGATGTTTTCGGCGATCCAGAGGAAGATGCTGGTGAAGAAGGCGGCGAGCAGGAGCGGCATCCAGCGGGGTGTCGTTTCCACCGTGTAGTAGATGCGCACCCGCCCGAAGAGCAGGACGGTCGCCGCAAAGAGCACGATGCGGATGTCGGGCAGATAGTGGTGCGCGTAGAAATTGGCGTAGATCGCGAGCGCCAGCAAAGCCGTCGTCCAAAACGGCGGATAGTGGGTGAAGCGCATGTCGAAGATACGGATGGCGCGCGCCATGTAGCTGCCGACCGAGGCATACATGAAGCCGGAAAACAGCGGCACGCCGCCGATGCGAAACAGCGCGTCCTCCGGATAGGTCCAAGAGCCCATATGGACCTTGAAGACCTCCATCGCCGTGCCGACGAGATGGTAGATGAGAATGACCTTCGCTTCCTCCAGGGTCTCCATCTTCAGTGCCAGGAACGTGATCTGAATGGCAAGCGCCATCAGGAACAGCACGTCATAACGGTGGAGTGGCCAGTCCGGCTGCCAGACCAGCTTCGTGAGGATGATGAGGCCGAGCATGAGCCCGCCGAAGAGGCAGGCCCAAGCCTGTTTCAGCCCGAACAGGATGAATTCCGAAAGACCCGGCGGAAGGGCTGCGAGCCGACTGCGGATCAGCCGGCGTAAAGGCTCCAGCGTCGGCCCGGTCTGGTGCTGGCGTCCGTTCTGCACGCGAAAACTCAGCTATGGGCGAAGATGTCGGTCTCTTCCCAGCCGATGAGATCGAGCTTGGCGCGGGTCGGCAGGAAGGCGAAGCAGGCTTCCGCATGAGCAAGCCGGCCGTCGCGTACGAGCCGGGCCGTCAGCTTGTCGCGCAGGGCGTGGAGATGCAGAACGTCCGATGCGGCATATTCGAGCTGTGCCGGAGAGAGGGTTTCTGCCGCCCAGTCGGACGATTGCTGATGCTTGGAAATGTCGACGTCGAGCATTTCCTTGAGGTTGTCCTTCAGACCGTGCCTGTCGGTATAGGTCCGCGTCAGGCGCGAGGCGATCTTGGTGCAGAAGACCGGCGTCGTGGTGACGCCGAACGTGTGGAAGAGTACCGCGATATCGAAACGGCCATAATGGAAGATTTTCTCGCGGCTCGGATCCTCAAGCATTGCAACGAGATTTGGGGCCTGCCTCTGGCCGGCGGCGATGCGGATGACATCGGCAGAACCGTCGCCCGGTGAAAGCTGCACGACGCAGAGCCGGTCGCGGCGCGGAATGAGGCCCAGCGTTTCGGTGTCGATGGCGATCGCTCCGGTGTAGCGGGCTGCGTCGGCCGCCGAGATGTCGCCTTCGTGATACCGGATTGCACTTGCCATGAAAAACCCCATCTAAGCTGTCGGAATATCCGCAGGCCTATAGCGCATGTCTTGGGCCAGCGGTATCTCTTTATGAATTGCGAAAGGCCGGCTCAGCCGGGAAAGACGATGAAAACACGAGCCACCCTTTTCCTTCTGGCTTTTCTGGCGTCCGCTGCGGGCGCGCAGGCGCAGGCTTTCAAGGACCTGCCGGGCGTGGCACCGAGTGATGCCACCGATGAATACAGGCACAGCGGGCGGGTGGTGTGCGAGCAGACGGTCGGTGCCTCGCGCAGCCGCGACAACCGCTGGATACCGCGCAACATCTATGTCTGCGAACAAAACGGCGTGACCGCAAGCGGCACCTATCTCCCGCCGTCGAGCATCCGCGCGCTGCGCGGCCTCGGCTACTAGTCGCAAGCCTCCGGCGACCATGCTACCACGTCGTGGAAGCATATCCGGAGGAGCCATGACCGATACAGCCCTGCCACTGGTGATCAGCGCGCCCGAACCGCGCTCGCTCGATCTGATTTTCACGCCGCAGACCGAGGCGGAACTGCGCCGGACTTACCGGATCGTCGAAGCCGATCCTGACGATATCGCCGGCCTTGGCGAGGATGTTCTCTCCAGGGCGCGCTACATTCTCGGCCAGCCGCCGCTTTCGGCGGAAACGTTGGGTCGCATGCCCAATCTGCGCGCCATCCTGAATGTCGAGAGCAACCTGCTCAACAACATGCCCTACGAGATCCTGTTTGCGCGCGGCATCCATGTCGTGACGACCGGACAGGTCTTTGCCGAGCCCGTCGCCGAACTGGGTCTTGCCATGGCGTTGAACCTTGCGCGCGGCGTTATCGATGCGGATGTCGCTTTCCGCGAGGGGCGCGAGCTCTGGGGCGGAGAGGGCAACACGTCGGCGCGCCTGCTCTCGGGTTCCGAGATCGGCATCGTCGGCTTCGGCGATCTCGGCCGCGCGCTCAACCGCGTTCTCTCCGGCTTTCGTGCGAAAATTCGCGTCTTCGATCCCTGGTTGCCGCCTTCGATCCTGCGCGAGGCGGGCGTCGAGCCGGCTTCGCTTTCGGAGGTGTTGGGAATGAGCGATTTCGTCTTTGTCGTCGCGGCGGTGACGAGCGAGAACAAATCCTTCCTCGGAGCCGAGGCCTTTGCCTCCATGCGCAAAGGCGCTGCCTTCATCCTGCTCAGCCGGGCTGATGTCGTGGATTTCCCGGCGCTGATGGACGCAGTCGGGCGTGGCCATATCGTGGCGGCGAGCGATGTCTATCCCGAAGAGCCGCTGCCGGCGGATCATGCGGTCCGCAAGCTTGATGGCTTCGTGCGCTCAGCCCACCGCGCCGGCGCGCTCGACAGCGCGTTCAAGAAGATGGGCGAGATGGTGCTGGAGGATATGGCGCTGATGGATCGCGGCCTGCCGCCTATGCGCTGCAAGCGGGCGGAGCGAGAGACGGTTTCGCGCATGCGCTCGAAGCCGATCAGCGTCAACTGAAGCAAACGGCCGTGGCAGCCACCCGCCACGGCCTTTCGGTTTTCAGGCGCGTGAAATCAGGCGCGTTTGATGACCTTGATGAGCACGAGCAGGATCACGGCGCCGATCGTGGAATGCAGGATCGCGGCGACGATGCCACTGCCGAGGCTGATGCCGATGGCGGGAAAGAGGAAACCGGCGATGAACGCGCCGACGATGCCGACGACGATGTTGCCGACGAGGCCGAAGCCGAAGCCCGAAACGATGAGGCCCGCAAGCCAGCCGGCAATGGCGCCGACGATGAGGAAAACGAGAATGCTTTCAATGCCCATAATGTGCTCCCTTGTGACAGTCTCATTCTGTCAAAGCTGAATGTGGCAGGCGTTGCCGGGAAAGCAAGAGGGTATTGAAAGCATCTTGTGGCGGCTTAGACGATGCCGCCACCGCCGCTTGCAACCGCCGGGCGCTCACCCGTGACCTTTGCGCGGTAACCGGCCGCGCGGTAGGTCGCGACCGGGTCGATCGCCCCGCCGGATTCCATCCGCGCCATGGCGAGGATCGGCTCGACATCCGTGCGGAAACCGACCTTCAGCGTTTCCGAAGCCATCAGCGCGTCGTTGCCGTCCTGATAGCCGGCAAGCGCCGCGCGGTCGACGATGAGGCCTTGCGCATAGGCGCGGCAGACTTCCGTGGCGCTGCGCATCAGGCTTTCGATCGGGTCAGTCACATTGTGGCTCTGGTCGAGCATATGCGCCGGCGCAAAACCCTCGGCCTTGCGCATTTCCGCATCGACGAGCTCGTTGAAGACGAGGAACAGACGGTAAGGATCGATCGAACCGGTATCGAGGTCGTCGTCACCATATTTCGAATCGTTGAAGTGGAAACCGCCGAGCTTCTTGAACTGGATGAGCCTTGCGACGATCATTTCGATATTGACGTTCGGCGCATGGTGGCCGAGATCGACGAGGCAATAGGCCTTCGGGCCGAGTTCCTGGGCGATCAGATAATTTGTGCCCCAATCCTGCACGACCGTCGAATAGAAGGCTGGTTCGTACATCTTGTGCTCGGTGAAGAGCCGCCAGTCGTCCGGCAGGCCCTTGTAGATCGCCTTCATCGCATCGAGATAGCGCTCGAAGCTCTTGGTGAAATTCGCCTGCCCGGGGAAGTTGGTGCCGTCGCCGATCCACACGGTCAGCGCCTTGGAGCCGAGCGCGTTGCCGATGGCGATGCATTCCAGATTGTGCTCGACGGCCTGCTGGCGCGTGCCGGCGCTGGCGTGCGAGAGCGAGCCGTATTTGTAGGAATGCTCCTGCTGCGGCGCGTCGGAGAAGGTGTTGGAGTTCATCGCGTCGAAGCCGAGGCCAAGCGCCGCTCCGCGTTCCTTCAACTCCTTCAGATCCGAAACCTTGTCCCAGGGAATATGCAGCGAGACGGTCGGCGTCGCGCGCGTCAGTTCCTGGATGACGGCGCAGTCCTCCAGCTTGTCGTAGATGTTGCGCGGCTCGCCATCGCCGGGGAAGCGGGCAAAGCGCGTGCCGCCGGTGCCGACACCCCAGGAGGGCACGGCGACCGCATAGGCCGCGACCTTGGTCTTCACCGCATCGATATCGACGCCGCGGCGGGCAAGCTGTGCGCCGAGATGCTCGTAGTCGCTTTTCAGGTCAGCGACCCGTTTGTCGTTTTCGTGCGCCACCACATCCTTGGAAATCATCGTCATCAAGAAATTCCTCAGCGGGTAAAGGACTGGGCATTGCCCGCGTCGACATTGACGATGTTGCCGGTCGATTTGGCCGACATGTCGGAGGCGAGGAAGTAGATGGCCTCGGCGATATCCTCCGGGAAGACCGAGAGTTTCAGCATGGAGCGTTCGCGGTAAAGCGCCTCCAGGCCCTCCGTGTCGGTCTTGTAGATCGCCGCGCGCTGTTCCTTCCACTCGCCGGTCCAGATCTTCGAGCCGCGCAGCACGGCATCCGGGTTCACAACGTTGACGCGGATCTGCTCGGAGGCGCCCTCGAGTGCGAGGCACCGGGCAAGATGGATTTCGGCAGCCTTCGCCGTGCAATAGGCCGATGCGCCGGGGGAGGCGGCAAGGCCGTTCTTGGAGGCAACGAAGACGACGTTGCCGCCTGCCTTCTGGCGGCGAAAGATGCGGAAGGCTTCGCGCGAGACGAGGAAGTAGCCCGTCGCGAGAATACCGATATTCTTGTTCCACAGCTCGAGCGTCGTGTCCTCGATGACGGCGGAAGAAGCAAGGCCCGCATTGGAAACGAGAATGTCGAGGCCGCCAAATTCGACCAGCGTATCGGCAAAGCTTTTTGCGACCAGCGCCTCGTCGGTGACGTTCATGGTGACCGAGCGCACGACATCCTTGCCATAACGGCCGGCAAGCTCGCTCTGTGCCTCGGCGAGGGCGGCCTCGTCGATATCTGCGAGCACCACGCAGGCGCCCTCCGCCATCAGCCGGTTCGCCGTCGCCTTGCCGATGCCGCCAGCGCCGCCGGTGACCAGCGCGATACGGCCGGCGAGGCTCTTCGGCTTCGGCATGCGCTGGAGCTTTGCTTCCTCCAGCAGCCAGTATTCGATGTCGAAGGCTTCCTGCTCCGGCAGGCCGACATAGTCCGAAACGCCCGAAGCGCCGCGCATGACATTGATGGCGTTGACGTAGAACTCGCCGGAGATGCGGGCCGTCGCCTTGTCCTTGGCGAAGGTGATCATGCCGACGCCCGGCACGAGATAGACGACCGCATTGGGGTCGCGCATGGCGGGGCTGTTGGCACGTTTGCAGCGTTCGTAATAGGCGGCATAGTCGGCGCGGTAGGCGGCGACGGCCTCGTCGAGACCGGCCAGCGTCTTGTCGACATCAGGATTGGCCGGATCGAAATCGACGACGAGCGGCCGGATTTTCGTGCGCAAAAAGTGGTCCGGGCAGCTGGTGCCAAGGGCGGCGAGCGGGGCAAGGTCCTTCGCCGTAACGAAATCCAGCACGGCGCTGCTGTCGTCGAAATGGCCGACCTTTTTCTCATCCTTGCTGATCATGCCGCGAATGACCGGCATCAGCTTTTCGGCAACCGCACGGCGCTCGGCGGGTGCCAGAACCGGCTTCACCGCACCACCGAAGGCCGGGGCCGTGTTGTTGCCCTCGAACCAGGCAATGGCCTTGTTGATGATCTCGACCGTCGTCTCGTAGCATTCCTTCGCCGTATCACCCCAGGTGAAGAGACCGTGGCTCTCCAGCACGAGGCCGCGCGCACCAGGGTTTTCCAGGCAGAACTTTTCGAGCCACAGGCCCAGTTCGTAACCGGGGCGCTTCCAGGGTAGCCAGCCGATATCGTCGCCGAAAATCTGCTGGGTCAGCTCGCGGGAGTTCTTCGCGGCAGCAATCGCGATGATCGCGTCGGGATGCATGTGGTCGACATGCTTCTTCGGCACATAGGCGTGCAGCGGCGTGTCGATGGAGGCGGCGCGCGGGTTGAGGTTGAAGGTGCAGTGGGGAAGATAGCCCACCATTTCATCCTCATGCTCGAGGCCGCGATAGAGGCCCTTCAGCGCGTTCAGCTTGTCCATGTAGAGCGTGGCAAAGCCGTCCATCTTGATCGTGCCGACATCGCCGCCGGAGCCCTTGACCCAGAGAACCTCGACATTGCCGGCGCCGAGCGGGTCCTTCTCGATAACCTTCGCCGAGGTATTGCCGCCGCCGTAATTGGTGATGCGCTTGTCGGAGCCGAGCAGGTTGGAGCGATAGAGCAGGCGCTCGGGCTCGCTCATGGCGGATGCCTTGGCGTCATCCCACAGGTTTGCAAGGCGTGCGCCCTGGTTCTTGTCCAGCATCGGCATTTCCTCCCGGTATTTTCTCGTGGCAGCACCTATCGTGGCGCTCGACGGCATGCTTTCAGATCACACGGGATTTTTGCCGATGTCAATCATAAACAATCAAAAACAATCATATTGCACTGCACAATGAAAAAATATGATTGATTGTGATTGACAATGCGCGATCCTGATGGAAGCATTGCGAGCACTGGAGGAGCCATGCACGAGAAGGAAAGACATCGGATCATTCTGTCCGCGGTTCAGGAAAAGCCTGTTGTAACCGTGCCCGAGCTTGTGGATCTGACGGACAGCTCCGAGGCGACGATCCGGCGCGATATCGCGGCGCTGCATGTGCAGAAGAAGCTGCGCCGGGTGCGCGGCGGGGCGGAAGCGCTGCATCCCCCGCAGTTCGTCGGACTTGCCGGCCGGCCCTTCACGGTCAACGAGACGCTGAACACCCGCCAGAAGCAGGCGATCGCCAAGGAGGCGGTGGCGCTGTGCGAGGATGGCGATCCGATCATCATCAACGGCGGTACGACCACCTTCCAGATGGTGCATTTCCTGACCAACCGCCGCATGCAGGTCTTCACCAATTCGTTCAACATCGCCGAGCACCTGCTGAAGCATTCGAAGAACACGATCATGCTGTCCGGCGGCACGATCTACCGCGAGCAGAACATCGTGCTCAGCCCCTTCGACAATGACGTGACGCGCAATTTCTATGCGCGCCGCATGTTCATGGGCGCGCAGGGCATCGGCCCGCTCGGCTTGATGGAGGCCGATCCGTTGCTCATCCAGGCCGAACAGAAGCTGATCGACCAGGCCGACGAGCTCGTCGTGCTGGTCGATTCCACCAAATTCCGCAAGCGCTCCAGCCTCATTCTCTGCGGCCTGAAGCGCATTGCCACCGTCATCACGGATTCGGGCATCGAGGACAGGGACGCCGCGATGCTGGAGGAGGCCGGTGTCAACTTGATCGTCGCGAACGTTCAGGCGGGCGCCAAATCGGAGACTGCATCCTCATCGGCATGAGGCCGGAGGGTTGATTTTTCACTGGGAGGAAATGACGTGAAAATTCTGAAAACCTTGCTCGTGACGGCGGCCATTTCGGTCGCGATGATGGCGACCGCGCAGGCGGAAACCAAGAAGATCGCGCTTGTCGTGAAGGCGCTCGGCATCGGCTTCTTCGAAGCCGCCAACAAGGGCGCGCAGGAAGCTGCCAAGGAACTCGGCGATGTCGAGGTCATCTATACCGGCCCGACGACGACGACCGCCGAAGGCCAGATCGAGGTGATCAATTCGCTGATCGCCCAGAAGGTCGACGCCATCGCCGTTTCGGCAAACGACACCAACGCGCTGGTACCGGCCCTGAAGAAGGCCATGGACCGCGGCATCAAGGTCATCTCCTGGGATTCGGGCGTCGCCCCTGAGGGCCGCCTGATGCATCTTAACCCGTCGTCGAATCCGCTGATCGGTAACATGATCATCAAGCTCGCTGCCGACAACCTGCCGGAAGGCGGCGACGTCGCCGTGCTCTCGGCCACGGCCACCTCGACCAACCAGAACGTCTGGATCGAGGAAATGAACAAGGTGCTGGGCAACTACAAGGGCATCAATGTCGTGGCGACCGTCTATGGCGACGACCTTGCCGACAAGTCCTACCGTGAGACGCAGGGCCTCATCCAGTCGCATCCGAACCTGAAGGCGATCATCGCGCCGACCTCCGTCGGCATTGTCGCCGCCGCGCAGGCCGTCACCGATGCCGGCAAGATCGGCCAGATCAACGTCACCGGCCTCGGCCTTCCCTCGGAAATGGCCGGCCATGTGAAGTCGGGCGCCTCCAAGTCCTTCGCGATCTGGAACCCGATCGACCTCGGCTACTCTGCAACGATGATCGCCAACGACCTGATCGGCGGCGCGGAAGCAAAGCCGGGTGCAGAACTGAAGATGGGTCGCATGGGCACCGTCAAGCTCGACGACAAGAACGAAGGCGCCATGGCCGATCCGTTCGTCTATGACGCCTCGAATGTCGAGGAATTCGCCAAGATCTTCTGATCTTGCGAGAAATCCGCCCCTTCCCCTCTGGGGGAGGGGCATTCCCCGTGACATGCTGAGCCTGCCCGAACCGGCCATGCCGGTGGCCGGGCAATTGCAACCGAAATTCCGGTGGACCGAGATTTGCTGCAGGACACGACCATATCGCGGACCAGGCCCGCCGTCGCGCTCGAGGGGATCTCGAAATCCTTTCCCGGTGTGCGCGCGCTGTCGGACGTTTCGCTCTCGCTCTATCCCGGCTCGGTGACGGCGCTGGTCGGCGAGAACGGGGCCGGCAAGTCGACGCTGGTGAAGATCCTCACCGGTATCTACCAGCCCGATGAGGGCACAATCCGAGTCGATGGCGCGGAAACCCATTTCCCGACCGCCAATGCCGCCGCGAAAGCCGGAGTGACGGCTATCCACCAGGAGACCGTGCTGTTCGATGAGCTCTCGGTCGCGGAAAACATCTTTCTGGGCCATGCGCCGCGCGGCAGCTTTGGCCTGATCGACTGGAAGAAGATGAACGCGGATGCCCGCGCGCTCCTGTCGCGCGTCGGCGCCGATCTCGACCCGTCGATCCGCCTGCGCGATCTCGGCATCGCCAACAAGCACCTCGTCGCCATCGCCCGCGCGCTCTCGATCGACGCCCGCGTCGTCATCATGGACGAGCCGACGGCGGCGTTGTCGCACAAGGAAATCCACGAGCTTTACGAACTGGTCGACCGGCTGAAGGCGGACGGCAAGGCGATCCTCTTCATCAGCCACAAGTTCGACGAGATTTTTCGTATCGCCGACCGCTACACCGTCTTCCGCGACGGGCGCATGGTGGGCGAGGGGCTGATCTCGGAGACCACGCAGGACGATCTGGTGCGCCAGATGGTCGGCCGCGATGTCGGGCAGGTCTTTCCCAAGCAGGAGGTCGCAATCGGCGAGCCGGTGCTGACAGTCTCCGGCTACCGCCACCCGACGGAATTCGAGGACATCAATTTCGAACTGCGCCGCGGCGAAATCCTCGGTTTCTACGGTCTCGTCGGGGCCGGCCGTTCGGAATTCATGCAGTCACTGATCGGCATCACCAAACCGTCCGCCGGCGCGATCCGGCTGGATGGTGAGGTCAAGGTCATCCGTTCGCCGGCCGAAGCCATCGAGGCGGGCATCGTCTATGTGCCGGAAGAACGCGGCCGGCAGGGGGCGATCATCGGCCTGCCGATCTTCCAGAACGTCACGCTGCCCTCGCTGTCGCGCACCTCGCGCTCCGGCTTTTTGCGCATGGCGGAGGAATTCGCTTTGGCGCGGGAATATACGGCGCGGCTCGATCTGCGTGCCGCCTCGCTTGATCAGGACGTCGGCACGCTTTCGGGCGGCAACCAGCAGAAGGTCGTCATCGCCAAGTGGCTGGCGACGCGGCCGAAGGTCATCATCCTCGACGAGCCGACCAAGGGCATCGACATCGGCTCCAAGGCCGCCGTGCATGCTTTCATGAGCGAGCTTGCCGCCTCGGGCCTCAGCGTCATCATGGTCTCCTCGGA
Source organism: Shinella curvata (assembly GCF_022899935.1). Taxonomy (GTDB): domain Bacteria; phylum Pseudomonadota; class Alphaproteobacteria; order Rhizobiales; family Rhizobiaceae; genus Shinella; species Shinella curvata. Next base: position 132,354 of record NZ_JALJCJ010000003.1, on the reverse strand, counting down.
AATCCCGGAGATCATGGGCATGGCCGACCGCGTCATCGTCATGCGCGAGGGCCGCATCGCCGGCCGCTTCGAGCGCGCGGATCTGACGGCCGAAAAACTCGTGCGCGCCGCAGCGGGCATTCAGGAGGCCGCGTGATGAAGCTTCTCCTCAAGAACCGCGAAATGCTGCTGGTCGTCGCGATTATCGCGCTGCTGGTGCTGATCGCCGTCCGCTTTCCGCCCTTCGTCGCGCCGGGCAATCTCGCCAATGTCTATAATGACACGTCGATCCTGATCATCCTGGCGCTCGGCCAGATGGCCGTCATCCTGACGCGCTGCATCGACCTGTCGATGGCCGCCAATCTCGCCCTGTCGGGCATGGCGGCGGCCATGCTGAACGCCGCCTTTCCCGGTCTGCCGGTGCCGCTGATCATCCTCGTCGCCGTCGCGCTCGGCGCGGCTCTCGGCTCGATCAACGGCCTGCTTGTCTGGAAGCTCGATATCCCGCCGATCGTCGTGACGCTCGGCACGCTCACCATCTATCGCGGCCTGATCTTCCTTCTGTCCGGCGGCGCCTGGATCAACGCGCACCAGATGAGCGATGCCTTCAAGGCCCTGCCGCGCGCTACGTTGCTCGGCTTCCCGCTGCTTTCCTGGCTGTCGCTGGTCATTATCGCGATCATGGTCGTCGTGATGCGCCGCACGCCGCTTGGCCGCGCCTTCTTTGCGCTCGGCGGCAATCCCCATGCGGCCGTCTATACCGGTATCGACGTTGGCCGCACGCGCTTCCTCGCCTATTGCCTGTCGGGCACGCTGGCCGGCCTTTCCGGTTATCTCTGGGTCTCGCGCTATGCCGTCGCCTATGTCGATATCGCTGCCGGTTTCGAGCTCGATATCATCGCGGCCTGCGTCATCGGCGGCGTGTCGATTGCTGGCGGCATCGGCTCGGTCGGCGGCGCGGTGCTCGGCGCGCTGTTCCTCGGCGTCATCAAGAACGCGCTGCCGGTCATCAACATCTCGCCCTTCGCCCAGATGGCGATCTCGGGCATGGTCATCATCATCGCCGTGGCCGTGAATGCGCGCGCCGAAAAGCGCAAGGGCCGGGTCATTCTCAGGAAAGCGGAGGCCGCCCATGGCTGACGTCCAGACGATTGCACGCCACATTCCCGACCGGCTTGAAAGCCGCGGTGCCCGCCTCATCAAAAGCTGGGAGACGCTGCTGGTCGCCGTGGCGCTGGCGATTTTCCTCGTGAACTCCTTCGCCTCGCCCTATTTCCTCGATCCGTGGAACCTGTCCGACGCGACCTTCAACTTCACCGAAAAGGCAATGATCGCCTTCGCCATGGCGCTGGTCATCATATCAGGCGAAATCGATCTCTCCGTCGCCTCGATCATCGCGCTCACCTCGACGGTGATGGGCTATGCCGTGCAGCTCGGCTTCGATACGCCCGCCTTGGTCCTGATCGGCCTTACCACCGGCCTCCTCTGCGGCGCCTTCAACGGCCTGCTCGTCACCGGTCTCGCCCTGCCCTCTATCGTCGTGACGATCGGCACGATGAGCCTCTTCCGGGGCCTGTCCTTCCTCATCCTCGGCGATCAGGCCTTCACCGGCTATCCGGCCAGTTTCTCCTGGTTCGGCCAGGGTTATGTCTGGTGGGTCTTCTCCTTCGAATTCTGCCTCTTCGTCGCACTCGCCGTTATCTACGGCATCGTTCTGCACAAGACGAATTTCGGCCGCGCCGTCTATGCCATCGGCAACAACCAGACGGCCGCGCTGTTTTCCGGCGTGCGCGTCGGCCGGGTGAAATTCGTGCTCTTCCTTTTGACCGGCCTGATGGCTGCCATCGCCTCGATCTGTCTGACGGCCCGCCTCGGCTCGACGCGCCCGTCCATCGCGCTCGGTTGGGAGCTGGAAGTGGTGACGATGGTCGTGCTTGGCGGCGTCAACATCCTCGGCGGCTCCGGCACCATTCCCGGCGTCGTTCTGGCCGCCCTCATCATGGGCATGGTGACCTTTGGCTTCGGCCTGCTCAATGTGCCCGGCATCGTCATGTCGATCTTCATTGGCCTGCTTTTGATCTCCGTCATCGCGCTGCCGATCCTCTATCGCCGCTTTCGTGGTCGCAGGAGCCATTGAGCCATGGAGAAATATGCCTTTCGCATGCGGCTCAATCCCGGCTGCGCGGTCGAATACAAAGTGCGGCACGATGCGATCTGGCCGGAACTCTCCGCGCTCCTCAAGGAGGCCGGCGTCTCCGACTACTCCATCCATCTCGACGAGGAGACGAACCTGCTCTTCGGCGTGCTCTGGCGGCGCGGCGATCACACCATGGCCGACCTGCCAGACCATCCCGTCATGAAGCGCTGGTGGGCGCATATGGCCGATATCATGCAGACGAAGCCGGACAACGAGCCTGTCGCCGTGCCGCTCCTCACCGTCTTCCATATGGATTGAGCCGATGAAGACCATTGCCGTCGTCGATATCGGCAAGACGAATGCCAAGGTCGTGCTGGTCGATGGCGAGACTTTTCGCGAGGTCGCCGCCCGCACCATGCCGAACGGGGTGGTGAACGCCGCGCCCTATCCGCATTTCGACACGGAAAAGCTCTGGGCTTTCATCATCGAGAGCCTCGCCGCGCTGAATGCGGAACGCCCGATCGATGCCATCTCCGTCACGACCCATGGCGCGACTGCGGCATTGGTCGGCGAAGACGGTGGACTTGTCCTGCCGGTGCTGGACTACGAGCATGAAGGCCCGCAGGAGGCTGCGGAAGCCTATCGAAAGATCCGCCCGCCCTTCGCCGAGAGCGGTACGCCGATCATGCCGATGGGCCTCAATGCCGGCCTGCAGATTTATTGGCAGTCGACGCGTTTCCCCGAGGCCTTCGCCAGAACGCGCCATATCCTGATGTATGCGCAATACTGGTCCTTCCGCCTGACCGGTGTGGCCGCCAGCGAAGTGACCTCGCTCGGCTGCCATGCCGATCTTTGGGAACCGCGGAACGGCCGCTTCTCCAGTCTCGTGAAAGACGAGGGCTGGACGGATATGATGCCGCCGGTGCGTAAGGCGGGTGATACGCTCGGGCCGATCCTGCCCGAAATCGCAGCGGCGGCCGGTCTTCGGCCTGACACACCGGTGTTTTGTGGCATCCACGATTCCAACGCCTCGCTTTTGCCCTATGTGCTGACGCGAAAGGCACCCTATGCGGTCGTCTCCACCGGCACCTGGGTCGTGGTCATGGCGATCGGCGCAAAGCCTGTCGCCCTGGACGAAGCACGCGATACGCTGATCAATGTCAATGCGCTCGGCGATCCCGTGCCGTCCTCCCGCTTCATGGGCGGCCGGGCCTTTTCGACGCTTGGCGGCAAGTCCGGCGATCTCCCGGCCTCCGCCATCGCCGCCGTGCTGGACCGCGACGTCATGCTGCTCCCGTCGATGCCGGAGGAGTCCGGGCCCTATCCCGGCCGCAAGGCGCGCTGGACTGTTCCGCGCGATGCCCTGAGTGACGACGAGGCGCAGGCCGTGATTGCGTTCCACCTCGCGCTGATGACCGCCACCTGCCTCGATCTCGTCGGCGCCGACGGTCCCGTCATCGTCGAGGGGCCGTTTGCGGCCAACAGGGCGTTCCTGATGATGCTGGGGGTGGCGACGGGCCGCGACGTGCTGGCCGGCGGCAGCGCCACGGGCACGAGCATCGGCGCCGCCTGCCTTGCGGCGGGATGCGCACCGGAGCCGGCATTGGTTGCGGTCACGCAAGACCTGCCGCCGGGTGCGGCTGGCTATGCGGCACGCTGGCGCGCGCTCGCCGACAAGGCGTGAGGATGATGGTCGCGGGCGGGGTTTAGAAAACCCGGGCCTTGGCCGGGGCCCGGCCGGCGTCGATATCGAGAAGCAGCGTGATGGCGGCCAGCGTTGCCGCTGCAATCACCGTGGCGCCCAATGCCAGAACAATCATTGTCCGTTCCTCCTGACATCATTGTCAGTTCATGAGGGCACCCTACGCGCGCGAGCTTGCGTGTAGCTGACGTTACGGCTGCTCGTTTAATTTTAGCGAACTCAGAAGCAAGGCATAAACTATTAACCTTCAGGCAAGGAATTAACCATAAACATTGCTCTACACGTCGGAATGGGAAATTCGCCATTTCTCACCCAGGCATGATGCCGACCCGCCGTACCGGATCAGAGCCGGTATTCGAGTTTCACAGAATTTGATCATGGATCGAAGGGTGACCGCGCCTGCGCCGGATTTTCGGCAGCGCACCGCCTCGTGAGCACGGCTTGGGTCACCAACGTCTCCTCCATGCGAAAATTCGGTCGGTCGCCCATCCGGGCAACCGGGCATCGTTGGTTTGGGAGCATACTGGTGCAGGAAATGCCGGCAGAAAACGCTCGAACGGGACAGGCAGCCAGCCTGCGCGACCGTTTGCGCTTTGCCGGTGTCGAGACAGCCCAGGGCGAAACGCTCCGCCACCATCGCCAGACGCTCGAACGGCATGTCGAAACGGCGCTTCGCGATCTCTTCCAGCGTTTCCAAACCTTTCCCGATGCCGCCCGCCACTTTCAGAGCGAGCGCCAGATCGACCGCCTGCACGACCTCCAGAGCTCCCACTGGAGCGTTCTGACCGACGCGCGTTTCGACGGCCTTTATGCCGAGCGGGTCAAGATCCTCTCCGACAGCGAAAGCCAGATGGGGCTCGACCCGCGCTGGCGCATTGCAGGCCATTCGGTCGTCGTCGAAACGGTCGTTTCCGGCCTGATCGAGGAATACTGGCCGAAATCCATCCTGCCCGGCGCCGGTAAGGCGCGCCGCAAGGAACTGACCGAGCTCGTCTCCGCCTTTATCCGCACCGCCATGGTGGATGCGGAAATCGGCGTTTCGCTGCGCTTCAACGAGTTGCGCCACGCGCATGGCCGGGCGCTGGCCGACCAGCGCCGCGAAGACCGCGCCGAACTCGACCGCGTCTTCGGCGAAACGATCCGCGGCCTATCGGCCCTCGATTTCTCCGCCCGCGTCTCCGGCGAGATGCCCGAGGCATGGCGCGATATGGCCGATACGCTGAATGGCGCGCTCGACGAAATCCAGAAGCACCTGGCCTCCGCCGCCGATCGCGCCACGGAAAGCGACCGCCTCGTCGGCACGCTTGCCTCCGGTGCTGGCAGTCTTTCGGCCCGTTCGGCCGAGCAGTCGGCGAACCTCATCGAAACCGCCAATGCACTGGGCGCCATCGTCGGTCGCGTTCGCCAGACGCTTGATGAAACCCGCAAGGCCCAGTCCGCCGCGCTTGCGACGCAGGATTCGGTGACCCAGAGCGGAAATATCGTCGGCGAGGCCATGTCGGCCATGGCCGATATCGAAGCGTCGGCGGAAAAGATCGGCCAGATCATCGGCGTGATCGACGAGATCGCCTTCCAGACCAATCTCCTGGCGCTCAATGCCGGTATCGAGGCGGCCCGCGCCGGCGACAGCGGTCGCGGCTTCGCGGTCGTCGCGCAGGAAGTGCGAGCCCTCGCTCAGCGCTCCGCGGATGCGGCGCGCGAGATCAAGCAGCTCGTCACCAGCACCAAGTCGCAGGTCGAGACCGGCGTCGAGCACGTTCATCGCACGCAGGATGCGATCGGCAACATCGTGCGCCAGGTCGAGGGCATCAACGATGCCATCACCGGCATCGTGCGCGAAAGCGCCGTCGATGCCGAAGGGCTCGATGGTGTCACAGCCGATATCGGCCGCGCCAGCCGTGCACTCGAAGCAGACGCGTCGGATGCCGGTCGCATCGGCTCCGAAGGCCACGATCTTCATACCGTCATCCTCGAACTCGGCCGCACGATCCGCGAATTCCGCGTTTCGGCGCAGCGCGAGGCCCGCCCGGTTCGCCCGGCTCCGGCAATGCCGCGTGCCGCTGTAGAGCCCCTGGCGACGGATGTCGCTCCCCTCGATTTCCTGACGGCACGCGCCGTCGGCTTTGGAGGGTGAGATGGCGACGCGGCAACCCAGACACTGGTTCTCCACGACGCGCAGCCTGGCTTCGGAAGATGGCCTGCCGCCCGCGCCGAACGGCGGAATGATGACCTCAGACAGACGCAGCCCCAGAAACGGGCTCACGAGTCCCTGGCCCACAAAAGGAACCCGGTAATGGCGAGCAAGAAAGCCGCTCAGAAAAGTTTAAGCCTTGCCCCCGTGCTCGATCTCAACGAGGCGACGGCACTGCACCAGCAGCTCATGGGCCTCAAGGGCAATCCGCTCGTTATCGACGCTTCGGCGGTCGAGCGGGTCGGTGCGCTCTGTGCCCAGGTCCTGATGGCGGGCGCCAAGAGCTGGGAGGAGGAAGGCAAGCCTTTCACCTTCGGCAAGGTTTCCGACCCTTTCATGAAGACAATGCAACTTATCGGCGTGAATATTGATCACTTGCTGGCACAGGAGGCTGGGCAATGAAGAAAAAAGTTTTGACCGTGGATGATTCCCGGACAATCCGGAACATGCTTCTCGTGACCCTCAACAATGCGGGTTTCGAGACGATCCAGGCGGAAGACGGCGTCGAGGGCCTCGAAGTCCTCGAGAATGCCAATCCCGACGTCATAGTCACCGACATCAACATGCCGCGCCTTGACGGCTTCGGCTTCATCGAAGGCGTGCGCCGCAACGAGAAGTTCCGGGCGATCCCGATCCTGGTTCTGACCACCGAAAGCGATGCCGAAAAGAAGAACCGCGCCCGTCAGGCCGGTGCGACGGGCTGGATCGTCAAGCCCTTCGATCCGACCAAGCTGATCGACGCAATCGAGCGCGTAACCGCCTAATCCCTCAGCCAGGATTATTCCCGATGGATATGAACGAAATCAAAGAGATCTTTTTCCAGGAATGCGAGGAGCAGCTCGCCGAACTGGAATCCGGTCTCTTGAAGCTGAACGACGGGGATCGCGACCCGGAAACGGTCAACGCCGTGTTCCGTGCCGTGCATTCGATCAAGGGCGGTGCCGGTGCATTCGGCCTCGATGACCTCGTCTCCTTCGCCCACGTGTTCGAGACGACACTGGATTGCGTTCGATCCAACAAGCTGGAGCCGACCCAGGATGTCCTGAAGGTCATGCTCAAGTCAGCCGACGTCCTGGCCGACCTGACGAATGCGGCGCGCGACGGCGGAAGCGTCGATGAAGCGCGCAGCCGCACCCTGATCCGCGAACTGGAAGCGCTCGCCCATGGCGAGGTTCCGGCCGCGGCTGAAGCCCCGGCCCCGAAGCCCGCAGCCGCTGCTCCCAAGGCGGCCGCCCCGGCGCCGGTGGTGGTTGAAAAGCCCGCCGTCAACGACGAAGGCTTCCAGCCGATCCCGTTCTCCTTCGGCGATTTCGACGACGAGCCGGCCGACCACTACGTGCCGACCATCCAGATCGCGTTCAAGCCGAAGAAGGACCTCTACGCCAAGGGCAATGAAGCCGTTCTCCTGCTGCGCGATGTCTCCCGTCTCGGCGAGATGAGTGTCTATTGCGACATGGATGCCCTGCCGACGCTCGACAAGATGAATCCGGAGGAAGCCTATTTCTCCTGGAAGATCTCGGTCACCACCGAAAAGGGCGAGGACGGCGTGCGCTCCGTCTTCGAATTCGCCGAGTGGGATTGCGATCTCGATATCCAGACCATCGAGGAAGATGTCGTCGGCGAGGTGACGGAAGACGAAGAGCAGCCGATGCAGCCGGTGCCCTTCGACCTGTCGATGCTCGATGACGGCGCGTCCTCCGCGGGCGACGAGCCGGCCGTCATGGAAGGCGATGTCGCCGCAGCCGTCGCCGCCGCCGAAACCGTGACCAAGGTCGCGCAGGCCGCGAGCCGCGCTGCCGAAAACAAGGCGGCCTCCGCTGCCGCCTCGGCCGCAAGTGCCGCCCAGGCCAACCAGGCCGCTGCCGCAGGCCAGACGATCCGCGTCGATCTGGACCGCGTCGACCGCCTGATCAACCTCGTCGGCGAGCTCGTCATCAACCAGGCGATGCTCTCGCAGAGCGTCGTCGAGAACGACACCAATGGCACGTCCTCGATCAATATGGGTCTCGAAGAGCTTCAGCAGCTCACCCGCGAGATCCAGGATTCGGTCATGGCCATCCGCGCGCAGCCGGTCAAGCCGGTCTTCCAGCGCATGGCCCGTACCGTCCGAGAAATCGCCGACATCACCGGCAAGTCAGTCCGCCTCATCACCGAAGGCGAGAACACCGAAGTCGACAAGACCGTCATCGACAAGCTTGCCGAGCCGCTGACGCACATGATCCGCAACGCGGTCGACCACGGCCTCGAAATGCCGGAGAAGCGCGAAGCTCTCGGCAAGAACCCCGAGGGCACGGTTCGCCTGACGGCAAAGCACCGTTCGGGCCGCATCGTCATCGAGCTGGCCGACGACGGCGCCGGCATCAACCGCGAGAAGGTGCGCCAGAAGGCCATCGACAACGACCTGATCGCGGCCGACGCCAACCTGTCGGACGAGGAAATCGACAACCTGATCTTCCACGCCGGCTTCTCGACCGCCGACAAGGTGTCGGACTTGTCCGGCCGCGGCGTCGGCATGGACGTCGTCAAGCGCTCGATCCAGGCGCTCGGTGGCCGCATCTCGATTTCGTCGAAGCCCGGCCAGGGCTCCGTCTTCACCATGAGCCTGCCGCTGACGCTCGCCGTTCTCGACGGCATGGTGGTCACGGTTGCCGGCCAGACGCTCGTCGTGCCGCTGACGGCCATTGTCGAGACGCTGCAGCCGGAAGCCTCGGCCATCCATTCCTTCGGCGCCTCGCAGCGGCTGATCTCGATCCGCAACTCGTTCTGCCCGCTGGTGGATGTCGGCCGGATCCTCAATTTCCGTGCCACGCAGGCCAATCCGATCGAGGGTGTCGCACTCCTCGTTGAATCGGAAGGCGGTGGCCAGCGCGCCCTCATGGTCGATGCGATCCAGGGCCAGCGCCAGGTCGTCATCAAGAGCCTGGAAGCCAACTACACCCACGTACCGGGCATCGCCGCCGCGACCATTCTCGGCGATGGCCGCGTCGCCCTCATCCTGGACGTCGATGCGGTGGTTGCCGCCTCGCGCGGCCAGTCCCTGAAACAAGACGTCTCGCTTGCTGCCACGGGTTGATCATCCATGTCGTATGCGGTCAATAATCACAGTCACGGACGCGAACTGATCGCCTTCAGGATCGGCGATCAGGAGTTCTGCGTGAACATCATGTCGGTCCGGGAAATCCGTGGCTGGACGCCGGCGACCTCCATGCCGCATGCGCCCTCCTACGTGCTCGGCGTGATCAACCTGCGCGGCGCCGTACTGCCCATCGTCGATCTGTCGATGCGGCTCGGCATGAAACCCGTGGAACCGACGGTGCGCCATGTCATCATCGTCGCCCAGGTCGGGCCGAAGGTGGTGGGCCTGCTCGTCGATGCGGTGTCCGACATCCTGACCGTGACCGACGACAACATGCAGCCGACGCCCGATATCGCCAACGAAGCCGCTAAGGCCTATGCCCGCGGCATCTTCGCCATCGAGGGTCGCATGATCTGCCAACTCGAACTCGATGCCCTGTTCCCGCATTCGGAAAGCGAAGCTGCATGACCCATCCGGCCTTCGATAGCAGACAGTCTCCGGATGAGTGCCTGGCCAGCGGGGAATACCCGCTGACCCGCAGGGACCTCTCCGAGATCGCGGCCATGATCTACGCGGATGCGGGCATCTATCTCAACGAGACCAAGGCCTCGCTGGTCTATTCGCGCCTGTCGAAGCACATCCGCCAGCTCGGCCTGAAGGGCTTTCGCGAATATTGCGCGCTGGTCTCCTCGCCGGCCGGTGCAGCGCCTCGCAAGGAGATGCTGTCGCACCTGACGACGAACTTCACGCGCTTCTTCCGTGAGAACCATCACTTCGATCATTTGAAGAGCGACGTCCTGCCGGACCTTCTGGCGCGCGCCCGCAATGGTGGCCGCGTGCGCATCTGGTCGGCGGCCTGTTCGGACGGGCAGGAGCCCTATTCGATCGCGCTCACCGTGCTCTCGATGATGCCGAACGTTGCTGACTACGACTTCCGCATTCTCGCGACGGACATCGACCCGAAGATCCTGGCAATCGCGCGGGCCGGGGCTTACGACGCCAATGCGCTGGAAACCGTCAATCCGGCGATGCGCAAGCAGTTCTTCCGCGAAGTCGATGCCGGTGGCCGCCAGAAGTGGCAGGTCGACGACCGGGTGAAGAAGCTCATTACCTACAACGAACTGAACCTGATGGCCCAGTGGCCGTTCAAGGGCCCGTTCGACGTCATCTTCTGCCGCAACGTCGTCATCTATTTCGACGAGCCGACGCAGATGAAGATCTGGTCGCGCTTTGCCGGCATGCTGGGCGACAACGGGCACCTCTATATCGGCCATTCCGAGCGCGTCTCGGGCGAGGCGAAGAACCAGTTCGACAATATCGGTATCACGACCTACCGCTACACCGGCAAGCACAGGAGGGGCGCATAATGGCACCAGCGCGCGTACTCGTCGTCGACGACTCGCCGACCATGCGCGGTCTGATCACGGCCGTGCTCAATTCCGATCCGGATGTCAACGTCATCGGCCAGGCCGGTGACGCCATGGAAGCCCGCAACGCGATCAAGCAGCTCAATCCCGACGTCGTGACGCTGGATATCGAGATGCCGAACATGAACGGGCTCGAATTCCTCGACAAGATCATGAAGCTCCGGCCCATGCCGGTCATCATGGTTTCGACGCTCACCCATCGCGGCGCCGAGGCATCGCTTATGGCGCTGGAAATCGGCGCCTTCGATTGCGTCGGCAAACCGCAGCCGGGCGACGCCCGCCCGTTCGGCGATCTTGCCGAAAAGGTGAAGGCCGCCGCCCGCTCGCAGCGCCGCTTCCAGGCCGAGCCGCCGCCGCTCGCGCCGACCTCGGCCAACGTCAATCCCGCTGCCGCCTACCGGCCCGGCCGCAGGGTCGTGGCCATCGGTTCGTCCACGGGCGGCGTCGAGGCGCTGATTGCGGTGTTGCAGAAATTTCCGGTCAATTGCCCACCGACGGTCATCACGCAGCATATGCCGCCGACCTTCACAAAGAGCTTCGCAGAGCGGCTAAACCGCCTCTGCGCACCCGTGGTGCAGGAGGCGACGGACGGTGCACGGCTTGAGATCGGCAAGATTTATCTGGCGCCGGGCGGCGACCGCCATCTCCAGATCGCCAACCCGCATGCTCCGTGCTGCCGGTTGATCGAGCGCGACCCGGTCAACGGACATCGTCCTTCGGTGGACGTGCTCTTCGATTCGGTGGCTGAACTTGCCGGCCGCAACGCCGTCGGTGTCATCCTGACCGGCATGGGCCGGGACGGGGCGAGCGGCCTTCTGAAAATGCGTCATGCAGGGGCGCGGACCATCGGTCAGAACGAAAAAACCTGCGTCGTTTATGGAATGCCGAGAGTGGCTTTCGAATTGGGTGCAGTCGAACACCAGTTTCCGCTTTCCTCCATCGGGGAGGAAATCTTGAAGATCACTGCGGCCCGTAGAGAAGGGAGCGAATAATGTCTATCGCTGAAAAGATCAAAGTCCTCATCGTCGATGATCAGGTGACCAGTCGCCTGCTTTTGGGTGATGCCCTGCAACAGCTTGGCTTCAAGCAGATCACGGCTGCCGGCGACGGTGCACAGGGCATGGCCATCATGGCCCAGCAGCCCCATCACCTCGTCATCTCCGACTTCAACATGCCGAAGATGGACGGCATCGAGTTTCTTCAGGCGGTGCGGTCCAACCCCACCACCAAGAAGGCGGCCTTCATCATCCTGACCGCGCAGGGTGACCGTGCGCTGGTGCAGAAGGCGGCGGCGCTCGGTGCAAACAACGTTCTCGCCAAGCCGTTCACCATCGAGAAGATGAAGGCTGCCATCGAAGCCGTGTTCGGGGCATTGAAATGATAACAGACGCCGGGACGCGCCGCGTCCATGTCATTCAGGGCGAATACAAGGTCATCAACGACCCGAATGTGGTGCTCACCACCATTCTCGGTTCGTGCGTGGCCGCCTGCATGCGCGACCCGGTGATTGGCGTCGGCGGCATGAACCACTTCCTGCTGCCGGGGTCAGCGGAGGCCATGGCCTCCGGCGGCGACGCCACGCGCTACGGTGTGCATCTGATGGAACTTCTGATCAACGGTCTTTTGAAGCAGGGCGCGCGCCGCGACCGGCTGGAGGCCAAGATATTCGGTGGCGCCAGGACGATTGCGCGCTTCTCCAATGTCGGCGAGCAGAACGCTATGTTCGCCCGTCAGTTCCTGATGGACGAAGGCATCAAGATCATGGGCGAAAGCACAGGCGGCGAGCATGGGCGCAAGCTGGAATACTGGCCGTCGAGCGGCCGGGCCCGGCAATATGCCCTGACCGGTGTCGAGACGCAGAAGACGGTGGCGCTGGAGCAGCGGCCGGTTCCCGTCGCAAAGCCCGTCGAGAGCTCGATCGAATTCTTCTGATCGGCGGTTTCTCCGCCGGGAAGCGAAAGTACGAACAGTCTTGCGTCGCCGGCTCAGTCATCCGCCGGCTCGTACAAAAAAGGGTAATCCATGCAAGCCGAGTATCTGAGTGCAGCAAATGCCATGGAGGAAGCCCTTCCGGATGTCCTGATGCGGATCGTCTCCGAACTGCACGACGTCGCCTATCTGATCGAGCGCATCGAGCCGCAGCTCGCCGCCATTCATGGCGAAGTGCCCGAACACGCCTTCGAGCGCATGATGGTGCTGCAGGGCATCGACCTCGCGGTCCAGAAGACACGCGGGCTTGCCGAGTTCATCGATACCATCACCGCCAGCATTCCCGACAGCTGCATCGTCGACATCACGACGGCGCTGAATCTGGTGAAGCTTGCCGACATGCAGAAGGCGCTGAGCAACGGCATGCGCCACGGCCATTCGCAGCCGCTCGGCAAGGCGGCAGGCGATTTCGAAGCCTTCTGATTGATCTGAAACGACAATTCATTCTTGAGACGGCGCCCATGCGGCGCCGTCTTCCGTTTAAGCGCCCGTTTTGCAGCGTGGCCGCGCCATGCTCGCGCAAGTTTCGCCGTCTAGTCTCCGAGCCGGATCAGTTAGGTCCGCGTATTCCATGGGGCAGGTCGGCGCGTGCGGAAATGTGCCGGTTCCGTCCCACGAGATTGAAAATGCGTCTTGCGAGTGCCGGCATGTTAGCCCGGTGGCAAGGCGCCAAGTCCGTGCGGGAACAGAATGAATCTGTTGGAACAGTTGACGAAAGTCTACAAGAACCTGGCTTCGCTGGGGCAGGCGAAACTTGCGATGCTGGCCGGTGCCGCGATCGTTTCGGTCGGCCTCGTGCTCGCCGCCGGGATCATGGTGAACAAGCCCGCCTATGAGACACTCTATGTCGGACTGGAAAAGTCCGACGTGAACCAGATCAGCCTGGCGCTCGCCGAAGCCAACATCGATTTCAACACCGGAACCGCCGGCGACAGCATCGAGGTCCCGGTTGGCCAGACCGGCAAGGCGCGGCTCTATCTCGCCGAGCGCGGCCTGCCGAGCAGCGCGAACGCCGGCTATGAGCTCTTCGACAAGGTCGGTTCGCTCGGCCTCACCTCATTCATGCAGGAAGTGACGCGCGTTCGTGCCCTCGAAGGCGAAATCGCCCGCACCATCCAGCAGATTTCCGGCATCGCCGCCGCCCGCGTCCATATCGTGATGCCGGAGCGTGGCAATTTCCGCAAAGCCGAACAGGTGCCGACGGCCTCCGTCATGATCCGCGCCAGTGCGCAGGCGGGCCGCGAATCGGCTGCCGCCATCCGCCACCTCGTCGCCGCCTCGGTTCCCGGTCTGGAAGTGGATGGCGTGACCATCCTCGATTCCGCCGGCCAACTTCTCGCCTCCGGCGACGATGACGAGAACGGTGCGGTGAACCGCTCGCTGACGGCCGTCCAGACCGTCCAGAGCGAGATCGAACGCAATATCGAGAAGGCGCTCGCGCCCTTCCTCGGCATGGACAACTTCCGCGCCAGCGTCACTGCCGCCCTGAACACGGATTCCCAGCAGATCCAGGAAACGGTCTACGATCCGGAATCGCGCGTCGAACGCTCGGTCCGCGTCACGCGGGAAAGCCAGAAGTCGCAGCAGCAGGCTGACAACAAGGCCGCGACCGTCGAGCAGAACATTCCCCAGGGCGGCCCGCAGGGCGAGGCCAACGGCCAGAAGTCGAGCGACGAGGCCGACAAGAAGGAAGAGCAGACCAACTACGAAATCAACAGTAAGACCGTCGCCACGGTGCGCAACGGCTTTGCGGTCGAAAAACTCTCCGTCGCCGTCGTCGTCAACCGGGCGCGCATCGCTGCCATGGTCGGCGAGCCGGCGGATCAGGCGAAGATCGACGCCTATATCGCCGACATGCAGAAGATCGTCTCCTCGGCGGCCGGCCTCAATACCGAACGCGGCGATATCGTCACGATCAACGCGATGGAGTTCCTCGACCACCAGCTGCTCAACGAAGCGGTGCCGGGTCCCGGCGTCATGGAAACGCTGACGCGCAACCTCGGCGGCATCATCAATGCGCTTGCCTTCCTCGGTGTGGCCGTGGTCGTGGTCTGGTTCGGTCTTCGCCCGGCAGTCCGGTCGATCACCGGCGGCGGTGCCGCGGCAGGCAACGCACTGGAAAGCGATGCGGCCGGTCTCGAGTTGCCGGACTTCTCGCCGGCGGCGGGCATGGGCGGCCCCGGTGCGACGCTCATGGACGGCTTCGGCGCGGACTTCGGTTTCGACAGCACGGACGACCTGCTCAATGCCGGCGACGATAGCGACGGCACGTTCAACCGCCGCGTCAAGGAAGGCCCGGAGCGCCGTCTCGGCCGCATGGTCGAAATCAGCGAGGAGCGCGCCGCCAAGATCCTGCGCAAGTGGTCCATCGAGAAGGAAGCCGCCTGACGGCTTTCCCGGAACGACGAAAAAGGCGCGGCCCGCAATGGCCGCGCCTTTTTCGTCTTGACGTTCGGCAGTCCGAGTTTTTGACGCCGCTGTCGCTTTTCGGCAACGCTCTCGCACCCGTTCGACGCAATTTTTTCGCGTCGGGTCTGCCGTTGCGCCCTGCCGGGAATCGACCAGGCCGTTCACGAAAAAAACTTTTCGGCCGTGTCGGTTGTATCGCTCGGCTCCACCCGACAATCCTGAATCGAATGAGCAACATCTTTTTTCGAGAGATGTGATGAAGTGTTTGAAATATTGTATAGTTAACAGTGTCTTAAGCTGAAGTGGCTCGTCAGATCCGTTCTGCGCACACGGGGCAAATCACTCGAGGCCGGGCGACTCATAGAAGCCGCCAAAAGTAAATCCCGAGAAGAGGGCGGTGGTTTTTAGCGATGGTCGATGTACACTTTAGTTACTGATTCGCTTGGTGATTCTTGCCGATGCGGCCTGATCGGAAGGAGTTCGGACGGTTCCGGATTCCTGATGGGAAGGAGGCGGGAATTGTCCGTTCTGAATCGGAACAGGGGGCTATCATGGAAACGATCCGGTCGGATGTCGCGGCCTGGGAATCCTATGGATTCTCCGCCGAGTCTGGTGAGCGTAAGAGTGCGCGTGAGCTTCTGGTTCAACATCTCGGACGCTGCGCGGATCGCGCCGGCCTGTCCTCGGGTTTGAAAGCGCTGACCGATTATGTCAGCGCCTCCCACTATCTTCTCGTTCGTCACGACGTGTCGCCAGAAGCGGGGCTCGACGCCATCGTCGCTTCTGACTGGCCCTTCGATATGGTGCGCACCACGGCCGGCGCCATTGTCGCCAGCCAGTCCCGCCTGAGCGAACTGGACAAGTGCCTTGGTCTCCTCAAGCCCTGCTTTGCCCATCTCAGCGACGAGATCGCGGTGCCGCACGGCGTCAGCCGCGAATATTGCGCCGTCGCCTTTCATGTCGGGCGGGTGCGCATGTCGCTTGTGCTGCTCTTCCCGGAGCACTTCATTCTCTCGCAGAGCAAGCTGCGTGATGTCGGCGTTATGACCGGCTATTTCGCCAGCGTCTGCTGCCAGGGCGTGATCACCAGGCAGGACCGCGAGATGGACCTGACCGACCGTGAAATCGAGTGCCTCTACTGGATCGCCGAAGGCAAGACGAGCGATGAGATCGCCGTCATCCTCGGCATATCCCGCAACACGATCAACAACTACATCACCAGCGTGATGCGCAAGACCGCGACGAAGACGCGGTCGGAAGCAATCGCCTGGGCCGTTCGCAACAGCCTGGTCTGAGGAGAACGTCATGGGTATCCAGCTTTCCGGCGCCACCAACCTGGAGACGGAAATCCGCCTTGCGCGGCCGCCAAAGGCAGTACGCGCTTCCGATTTCGTCTCCCGCCTGCAGGTGATGCAAACCATCCTCGGCGCCGAACATTTCGCGGTACTGCGCGTTGCCGGCCATGGTCTGCCCTCGGCGCGCAAGCTGACGCTTTCGCTGCACAACTGGGCGAGCAACGTCGAGGGCAATGCGCGCATCCTGATCGAGGCCTACGGTGCCACGATGCTCGCCCATCTCGAAGCCTCGATGCTGCCGCTTGTCTGGGAAGGAGCCGGGGACAACCAGCTCGTCGAAACCGGCGCTGAACCCTTCACCAAGCGCCTTGCCGCGCGGCTTCTGCCATGGTCCGGCCTTGCCTTTCCGGTGCGCCTCGGGACGCATGGAAATGGCTACGTCGTCTTCACCGGCGCTTTCATCTCGGCGTCGAGCGACCTTGTCGTCGACATGCATATGAAGAGCTGCCAGGTGCTGATCGACATGCTGGCCGTCGATGAGAAGAAGCTGGCGCCCTCCGAGGCGCTGAGCGAACGCGAGATCGCCTGCCTCCAGATGGCCGGCGACGGATGCATCTCCGAAGCCATCGCGGAAAAAATGGGACTTTCCGTGCATACGGTGAATGCCTATCTCGGCACGGCGACGACGAAGCTCGACGCGGTCAACCGCATCCAGGCCATCGCCAAGGCCATCCGTCTCGGCTACATCACCTGATAAAAAACGGCCATGGACACCATGGCCGTTTTCCGCATTTCCGTCGCTCGCCTCAATGGGCGTGCTGCGATGACGCGGGATCGGATTTCACGTAGCGGGATTCGGCAAGGCTCTTGCGCAGGAACGCGGTGTTGTCGTCCGGATCGGGCGATGGGTCGTTGAAGGCGACATGGGTGACTTCCACGCCGGCCGTATCCTTCTGCAAAAGCAGCTTGGCATAGACCGTCACGCCCTGCGGGCGGATTTCCATGTCCAGCGTCACTTCCGGCTCTGTATCCCAGTCGAGGCGATAGTCGCCGCCGGCGCCGAAATTGATCGTGCCGGGCAGGAAATACAACTCTGCGGCCGAAGAGACCAGGTCGGCCAGGTTCCCGTAGCACTCGAAACGCAACAGCGAGACGAGATCGGCGGCATCGAGCAGTCTGAGCTCAGTGGCGACCGGGCAGATTGCTTCTGCAACAATCTTCTCGCGCTCGGCGGAGTAGGTGCATTTTCTCATCGGATCTAGTTTACCCGTCTGGTCTGGGGCGAAGCTGCATAAACCCGGTGAATCAGCTCTGCCACGGCCTTGTAGAACACCGGTGGAATGACACTATCCACCGAGACTTGCGCAAACATTGAGCGTGCGAGCGGCGGATCTTCGAAAACGGGAATTCCGTTCTCCTCGGCGATCTCTCGGATCTTCAAGGCAACGAGGTCCTGGCCCTTGGCGACGACGACAGGCGCATCGCCCTCTTCGCGCACGTATCGTAACGCAACAGCAAAGTGAGTCGGGTTTGCGATGACGAGTGTGGCGCGCGGTACGGCCGTGATCATGCGGCGGCGGGCACGGTCGCGCTGGATCGAGCGCATGCGGGCCTTGACGATCGGGTCGCCCTGCGACTGCTTCATTTCCTCCTTCACTTCCTGCTTGGTCATCATCAGTTCGGTAAACCAGTGATGGCGCGTCCAGGCGAAGTCGATGCCGGCAATGATCGCGGTGGCGAAGAGGACGATGAGCAGGACCTTGTTGATATCGGTCGTCATCATGTAGATGAGCGCCGCTGGCTCGGAAAACATCGTGTCGAGCGAGGCGAAATAATTCGTCCGCATGGCGATGGCCACGACGAGCGACACGAGAAGGATCTTGATCAGCGACTTGCCGAATTCCACGAGGCCCTGCTTGCCGAAGAGACGGCCCAGCCCCTTGACCGGGCTGAGGCGGGACATTTGCGGACGCACGCGTTCGAGCACCGGGCTCGGCAGGTTCTGGAAGACGGATGAAGCGATGCCGAAGATCATCATCATGGCGAGGATCGGCACAAGAAGCGCGCCGGCCTCCCAGCCGAGATGCCGGAAGATCGCGATGACATCGGTGCCGGACTTCAGGTTCCAGGCCTCAGGCTGCTCGAAGAAGTCGCGCAACGTCTCGTTCATGCGCGCGATGCCGTCCGGCAGGAAGAAGACGAGGAAGAGATAGATCGCCAGCGTCGAAGCGAAGATCGTGATCTCGCGCGAGAAAGGCGTGTTGCCCTTCTCCATCGCATCCTGGATTTTCTTCTCTGACGGCAGCTCTGTTTTGCTGTCTTTGTCTTCGTCCGACATGGCGCATCCTGCGGTGGCTCAAACCACCAAATAGCAAACGGCCCGAATCCCCTGTCTGGAGAGTCGGGCCGCTGGATACGCTCGGCTTGCGGCGATGTCGTGTCAAGGCGGATCAGGCGGCCTGGGCTTCCTGTTCCTTCTCCTTCAACTGGATTTGTCCGGCTGCGGCTAGGCGAATGGCTTCCTGCGTGATCGAGCGGCGGGCGATGGCCACTTCACGCGGGTTGCCGATATCGCCGGCGGCGAGGTCCGATTCGATCATGCGGCGCTGGCGTGCACCGATCGAGGACAGGATCGACTCGCGCAGTTCCATCGTGGCGCCGCGCAGCGCCGCCGTGATGATGTCGCCCGAGACGTCGTTGAACAGCGACACCCGGCTTTTCTGCGGCATGTAGAGCACGTCCTCGAAGAGGAAGATCTTCGGGCGAACCTTCTTGACCGATTCGGTCGAGACCGTTTCGAGCGAGGCCAGCATCTCGTCGACCTGCGACTTTTCCAGCTCGTTCATGAGATCGGCGACCTTGTTCGAGCCGACAGAGTTGCGTTCCGAATCCAGCGCATTGATCATCTCGATGACGCGGGCCTCGACGATCGCGGTCGCCTTGGGGCTCGCGTCCTTGAGGTTGACGGTACGGTTGATGATGTCGGCGCGCTGCGCCTCGGGAATTTCCACCAGTACCTTGGCGCCGAAGGCGGAAGGCATCATGGAAAGGATGTAGGCGATGGTCTGCGGATGCTCGTTCAGCAGGAACTTCGAGACAAAGACCGGGTCGGCGTCCTGCAGACGGTCCCAGATCGTCGATTCGAAGGCCTGGAAGGCGGCGCGGCGGCCGAGCAGGCCATCCACTTCGTCCGGCGTCAGGCCCTCCTCGAGGATGCCTTCCATCATCTTGGCATTGTCCATCAGGCCCGCGCCCTCGGTGAAGAGGTCCTCGAACTCGTTGACGAGTTCGATCAGCTCGTGCGGCGGGATGGCGCGCAGGTTCTGCGCGGCGGCAATGATCGCCTGAAGCTCGCTTTGCGTGAAATATTTCAGCAGCTTGCCGGCCACGCCCTTGCCCATGGCGAGAAGAACGGCTGCTGCCTTCTCGACCGGCGATAGCGGCGCACCAAGCGCCGTGGACGTACCGAAATTTTCGAAATCCATCATGGATTATCCTCCTGAACCCTGAATCGGGTGTCAGACCTTGCGTGTACTCTTCACTTCAATGAGTTTCACCCCGAAGCGGGTGTCGTCGTTTTCAAGAACCGTAATTTCGCCGCGGCCGATGATGCGGCCGTTGACCATGACCTCGACGGGTTCGCCGATGCGGCGATCGAGCGCGATCGTTGCACCTTCGCTGAGGTTCATCAGGCTGGAAACCTGCATCTGGGACGAGCCGAGCACGATCTGCAGATCGATCGGGATGTCCATGATGAGGTCCATGTTGGACTCCATCGCGCTGCCCGGACGGGGCGCTTCGCCGAGGTCGGCGGAGAAATCATTGCCGCCGCCGAAGTCGTTGCCGCCGCCGAAATCCGAACCGCCGAAGCTTGCGCCGCCGCCGAAATCGGAAGTTGCCGCCGCGCCGCCGAAATCGGAGCTGCCGAAATCACCACCGAAGGCCGCGAGCGGATCGTCCGTCGCGGTCAGATCGGTGCCGAGCGCGCCGGAGGCATCCTTCTGAAGAACGCCGCGCAGGTCGTCGATCGCCTGCTCCAGTTCCTGGTCGCCTGCATTGATGGAAGACATGATGTCGTCAGCGATGGGTGTTTTCTTCGGTGCCATATGACCACTATTCCATTCGAAACTTGCCTGAGGCTCGCCGCCCCGTACGCGTCATGCGTAAACTATCCGATGATGTGCTGGAGGAGCTCGTCCTCCGATCCGTAGGTATCCTTGACCCTGACCGTGTAGCGCGCGCCCGACCGGCCGAATTCGCAGACATAGAGATTGCGGCCGTTGGCGTTGACCTCGACGCGTACGTCACCTGATTCGTTGAACGGGATGATGTCGCCGGCCTGCAGGCGGCTGATCGTGTCGAGCGTCTGGGCTTCGAGCCGGATACGCGCCTCCAGCGTCACCTTCGAACGGCGGACCTGTTCGCCGAGGCGCTCGCTCCACTCGACGCGGGTCTTGGGAGCATTGGCGGCCTTCGGCGCGGAGATGGTCGATTTCAGGAGCACGCTCTGCGGAATGACGACGTGGAAGGTGGAGAGAACCGGACCGATGCCGACGGCCATGTTGACCATCGCCACAAAATCGTTCTCCGAACCGTCCTCGGTCGGCTTGCGCGTTTCGGCATTGTGCGCATGGCCGAGGAACGGCTCATAGCCGTTGGCACCCGATACGGCGGTCTTCAGCACGCTGGAAATGCGGTCGAACATCATTGCGGCCAGGTCGAGCTCGATCTTGGAAAGCGGGCGCGCTTCCGGATCCTCGATCGAATCGCTGACGGCGCCGAGCATGTTCTCGACGAGCGTGATGATCATCGGGCTGTCGCAGATCAACGTGAAGCGATCGCACCAGTCGCGCAGCGACGCGTCGCACATCGCCATCGCCCCGCCCAGGCCCTCGATCAGCGGACCGTACTTGCCCGTTTCGAAACCGGCATAGGAGACCGCGACGTCGAAGCCGAGCTCGCTTTCCAGCATGTCCGGCAGGAATTCGGCGAAGACGTCGCCCAGGGTGGCGCAGAGCTTCGAAATTGTCGCCGTGTCGCCAAGCTTGCCGGTAAGGCGCGCGAGCACGATCGGATCGAGGGACGGGGCTGCTGTCACGGTCGCTTCACTCATTGCTTAGGCCGCCTTCGTGTCGCCGCCACCGCCGGGATTCATCATTTCCTGCTCGACCGCGTCGATCGATGGGCGCTCATAGGAAGAGATGGTCTTGCGGCCGTATTCCAGCGCCACCTGCGGCACGGAACCGTTCATGTAGGCGAGCAGCGTCTGCTTGACGATGATGTAGAGGCGGTTCTGCTTCTCGCGCACGACCTTGATGTTGGTCGCGATCGGCGTGACGATCGAATAGGACAGGAAGATGCCGAGCATGGTGCCGACGAGGGCCGAGCCGATGAGGCCGCCGAGAACCTCAGGCGATTCGTTGATCTTGCCCATCGCCTTGATAACCCCGAGAACGGCGGCGATGATGCCGATGGCCGGGAAGGCGTCGCCCATGGTCGAGAGCGACTGGTAGGGCTTCATCTTGTCGCGCGTGATCGTCTGGATTTCCTCGTCCATCAGCGCCTCGATCTCGTGGGAGCGGGCATTGCCGATGATGATGAGGCGGACGTAGTCGCAGATGAAGGCCGTCAGTTCCTTGTTGGCAAGAACCGTCGGGGCCGACTGGAAGATTGGTGATTCGTCCGGATTGTCGATATGAGCTTCGATCTCGTTGCGCGACTTGGTGCGCAGATCCCGCATCAGGCTGTAAAGCACGCCGAGCGTATCGAGATAGTGGCGCTCCTTGGGAACCTTGTGCTTGAACGCTTCCATGAGCGCCTTGCCGGTTTCCTTGATCACTTTCATCGTGTTCGCCACGATAAAGCCGCCGACGCCCGCGCCGCCGATGATCATGAGCTCGAATGGCTGGTTGAGCACCTCCAGGTGCCCGCCCATGGCCATGAAGCCGCCCAGGACGCAGCCGATCGTAACGATAAGACCAATGATGATATTCATGAGCGCAGTTGTCCCAACACAATTCTGACCCTTCTGGAAATACGGTTCCAGCCTTGCGTGAGGCTGTACCTAACACCCGGTTTACGGATCAGGTTCGCGCAAGGAAAAGGCCGCAGGATTATGGCTCATAACGGGCCATCGCGCCCTCTTGCACCTTGATCGGCGGGCTATCGTGACGACCACCTATACGAGCTACCAGTTGATTTCTTCCGACCTCCAGACATCGCTGAAGCGTGTTTCGGAGCAGCCTGACGTCAAGCGCGAGACGGAATACTACCTTGAGAAGATCGGTGGCGTGAAATCGGTCGATGACTTCTTCGCCGACAGCCGCCTCTATAACTACGTGATGAAGGCGCATGGCCTGGAGGACATGGCCTATGCCAAGGCCTTCATGCGCAAGGTGCTGACCGAAGGCGTCGACAACAAGGATGCCTTCGCCAACCAGCTCACCGATACGCGCTACAAGGCGCTGGCGGAATCGCTGAATTTTGCGCGCCATGGCGAGATCGCCACGATCATGGAGAGCGCCCAGAAAGGCACCGTCGACAAATATACCCGCCAGACGCTAGAAGTCAGCGCCGGCGAGGACAACACGGGTGTTCGCCTCGCGCTCTATTTCGAGCGCATGGCGCCCTCCATCACTTCGGGCTACTCGATCATCGCGGACGATGCGATTGCACAGGTGGTGCGCACCGCCCTTCAGCTTCCGGCGGAGTTCGCAGCCACCGACATCGACCGGCAAGCCGCCTATTATGAAGACGTGTTGAAGCTCGACGAGTTCAAGGATCCCTCGAAGGTCGGCAAGTTTCTCGAGCGCTTCACCTCGATGTGGGAACTCGAAAACCCGACGGGGGGCATCGATTCGCTTGCCGCCTTCCAGCCGTCCGGCCTCATCGGCATTTCGACGGACCTGCTGCTTTCCATCAACAACCTGAAACTCGGAGGTCGCTGAGATGCAGACCGGGCTCTATGTATCGCTTTCGTCCCAGATTGCACTCGAACGCCGCCTGAACACGCTTGCCGACAACGTCGCGAACTCGACGACTGTAGGCTTCCGCGCCACCGAGGTGAAATTCAATCAGGTCGTAAGCGACCAGAAGGTGGCCGACGTCGCTTTCGTATCGCAGGGCAACGAATTCATTTCGACCCGCAGCGGTGGCATCACCGAGACCGGCGGCACACTGGACTTCGCCATCAAGGGCGATGCCTGGTTCCAGGTCGAAACGCCGTCGGGTCCGACGCTGACCCGCGACGGGCGCTTCACGCTGACCGATGCCGGTGAACTTGTGACGCTCAACGGCTATCCGGTGCTCGATGCCGGCGGCGGACCGATCCAGATCGATGCGACCAATGGCGCGATCCAGCTGAGCGCCGACGGCCAGCTCAACCAGAACGGCCGCCCCGTGGCAGCGCTCGGCCTCTTCGAGGCCGATCTGTCGGGCGGCTTCACGCGTGCCGGCAACAGCGGCATCATCTCGAAAATCCCGCCGGAACCAGTGGTTGACCGCATCGATGCGGGCGTGGTGCAGGGCTATGTGGAGGAATCCAACGTCAACGCCATCGGCGAGATGACGCAGCTCATTCAGGTCACACGCGCCTTTGAAAGCATTGCCTCGCTGATGCGCGACAGCGAGGAGTCGATGAACGAAGCGGTGCGTACGCTCGGCGGAAGCAAATAAACCATGGCGGCGGAGACCAGACCCGACGAGAGACGCATTCCCGATGGCGGGCGCATGCTGAGTGCGCTGGCCGGGGCCGTGAAGCGCTATTCCTCACCGGAATTCTCGGTCGTCCACGGCGGTCATGTGCAGACCATCGCGGCCGGCAATTACACGGTCAGCGGCCTGTCGCGCCATGTGCGGCTCGGCGAGTTCGTGGCGCACAGAAGCCCGGCGGGCATCCATCTCGGCGAGGTGGTCCGCGTCGAGCCGGATTCCGTCGTCGTCTGCCCGATCGAACCGGGCGAGCCGATCAGCATCCACGATACGGTGATCCGCAAGGGCGCCTTCCGCGTCGCACCGACGGCCTCCTGGTGCGGCCGAACGATCAACGCGCTCGGCGAACCGATCGACGGGCTCGGCCCGCTGACGCAGGGCGACGATCGCCGATCCATCTACAATTCCGCTCCGCCCTCGATGACGCGCAAGCGCGTCGAGAAGGGTTTTTCGACCGGCGTTCGCGCCATCGATATCTTCGCACCACTCTGCCTTGGCCAGCGTCTCGGCATCTTCGCCGGTTCGGGTGTCGGTAAATCGACGCTGCTGTCGATGCTCGCGCGCGCAGACGCCTTCGACAAGGTCGTTATCGCGCTGGTCGGCGAACGCGGCCGTGAAGTGCGGGAATTCATCGAGGATACGCTTGGCGACAATCTGGCGAAATCCGTCGCCGTCGTCGCGACCAGCGACGAGAGCCCGATGCTGCGCAAGATGGCGCCGCTGACCGCCGTGACGATTGCCGAGCACTACCGTGACCAGGGCGACAACGTCCTGCTCATCATCGACAGCGTGACACGCTTTGCCCACGCCATCCGTGAAGTGGCGACCGCCGCCGGCGAGCCGCCGATCGCCCGTGGCTATCCGGCCTCGGTGTTCACCGAGTTGCCGCGCCTGCTGGAGCGCGCAGGTCCCGGCGCCGAAGGCACAGGCAGCATCACGGCGATCATCTCGATCCTCGTCGACGGCGACAACCACAATGACCCGATTGCCGATTCGACGCGCGGCATTCTCGACGGCCACATCGTGATGGAGCGCAGTCTCGCGGAAGAGGGGCGCTACCCGCCGATCAATCCGCTCGCCTCCATCTCGCGTCTTGCCCGCAAGGCCTGGACGCCGGATCAGGAGAAGCTGGTGTCGCGCCTGAAGGCGTTGATCCACCGCTTCGAGGAAACCCGCGATCTCCGTCTCATCGGTGGCTACCGTCCCGGCGGTGACGCCGATCTCGACATGGCGATCAAGCAGGTACCGATCATCTACGAGGTTCTCAAACAGACGCCAGGTGAAAAACCTGCCGGCGATTCCTTCTCCGATCTTGCCATGGCGCTGAAGAATGCGGCCGGGCAGGGCGGCGGACCGGCCACGCGAAGGGGATGACAGTGACGGATTTCGATGCGGACGAAGCAGTCCAGCCCCTCAAGCGATCGGTGCGGCGCGGCTATAGCGTCGCCGACAAGGTGCTTGTCGGCACGGGCGTAATGCTCGCGGCGATGGCTGCCTTCTTTCCCTGGTATGTCTTCCTGAATCCGGAGAAATTCTCGGTGCCGGCACTTTGGGACGGTACGACCCGCAACCTGCCGGAAACGCGCGCCAAGGAGGTGGTCAGCGTGTCGCCGGCCGCGATGGTCGACGACGACAACGAACCGGCGCTCAAGGGTGTTGATCCGGTCGCGACGGCCAGTGCCACGGACGAGGGCAAGGAAACCAAGCTCGGGGTACCGGTCGAGTCGGGTCTTGACCAGCCGCTGCCGGCAAGCACCGGCTTCCGGTTGATGCATGTGGCGAATGGCCGGGCGCTGATCGAGGATGCACGTGGCATGTATATCGTGCGCGTCGGCTCGATCCTGCCGGATAACAGCCGCCTTGCGACGCTGGAACAGCGCGAGGGCGCATGGGTCATCGTGACCTCCAACGGCGACGTCATCAAGCGCAACTAAAGGCTGCGGGGTGCTCTGCCCCCCGCGGCCGATTCGGCGGTCCTGGCTTGTCCGGACCGCCCGCCCGCTCGCCGCGATGATTGCGGCTTGAGCATATTTAATCCCGGAAATACAGGTACTTGCAGCTGCGCCGTCACGGTGCAAGTCTGACGCAAGATTGGCTCCGTAGGTTCGCCTCGAACAAGGATGGAGCTTGTCATGCAACCGATACAACTGTTTGAACTGGCCTCGAAACAAGCCGATTGGCTTTCGGTCCGCCAGAGTGTCGTTGCAGGCAACCTCGCCAACGCCAACACCCCCGGGTTCAAGGCGAAGGACGTAACTCCCTTTCAGGCGGTGCTCGAGACGACGGGCATCCGCATGGCGGCGACGCAGCCGGGTCATTTCACCGAAACCGAAATGGCAAGCCGCGTCATCGAGACCAAGCCCACCGAAGAGATCGGCGTGCAGGAATCCGGCAACACAGTCGGTATTGCCGAGGAACTCATGAAGGAAGGTCAGGTCAAGCGTGACTTTGAGTTGAATGCCGGCCTCGTCAAGGCCTTTCATCGCATGATGCTGATGACAGTTAGAAGGTAAAAAATGGATCCGCTCGTAGCTTCCCTGAAAGTCGCGGCCTCGGGACTTGAGGCGCAGTCAACCCGCATTCGCATCGTATCGGAAAACCTGGCCAACGCCCGTTCGACGGGCGACACGCCCGGTGCCGACCCGTTCCGCCGCAAGACGGTGACCTTCGCCTCCGAGCTCGACCGCGCAACCGGCGCATCGCTGGTGCAGGTCGAACGCCTCGGCGAAGACGAGGGGCAGTTCTCGACGGAATACGACCCCGGTAACCCGGCCGCTGACGATCAGGGCATGGTCAAGATGCCAAACGTCAACATGCTGGTCGAAATGGCGGACATGCGGGAAGCCAATCGCTCCTATGAAGCCAACCTGCAGAGCATCAAGCAGTCGCGCGACCTGATCTCCGCGACCATCGACCTCCTGAGGGCCTCGCAATGATCGATAGCGTAGCGGGCGTTAAATCGCTCTTCTCCACCAATGGTCTTTCAGGCGTCAACGAGACGTCCAGCACCGTTTCCGCTGCCGCTGCGCAGGGAACCGGCACGGGCATGAGCTTCGCCCAGGTCATGGGCGACATGGCCACCGAGATGACGAACACGCTGAAGCTTGGCGAGACCAAGTCCTTCGAAGCCATCCAGGGCAAGGCGACGACCCGTGAAGTGGTCGATGCCGTCATGAACGCCGAGCAGACGCTGCAGACCGCCATCGCCATCCGCGACAAGGTCGTCACCGCCTATCTCGAAGTCGCAAGAATGCAGATCTGAGGACCGGACATGAAAGCCCTTGCCATCGCCGCCACCGGCATGAACGCGCAGCAAACCAATCTTGAAGTCATCGCGAACAACATCGCGAACATCAACACGACCGGCTTCAAGCGCGCCCGTGCCGAGTTCTCCGACCTTCTCTATCAGACCGAGCGTGCCGCCGGCGTGCCGAACCGCGCCAACCAGGCCGTGGTGCCGGAAGGCGCCATCGTCGGTCTCGGCGTCAAGACCGCGGCCGTGCGCAACCTGCACCTCCAGGGCGGCCTCGTTTCGACGGGCAATTCCTTCGACTTGGCGCTGATCGGCCGTGGCTGGTTCCAGATCGAGGCGGCCGACGGCTCCACGCTCTACACCCGCGCCGGCGCCTTCAACACCAATGCCGACGGCCAGCTCGTGACGCTCGACGGCTACACGGTCGTGCCCGGCATCACCGTGCCGCAGGACGCTACCGAAGTCACCGTCAGCAAATCCGGCCAGGTCTATGCGACGGTTGCAGGCCAGCAGCAGGATCTCGGCCAGATCACGCTGGCGAACTTCGTCAACGAAGCCGGCCTCGAGCCGCTCGGCGAAAACCTCTACCGCGAGACTGCGGCTTCCGGCCCGGCGAATGTCGGTGCGCCGGACGAAGCGGGCTTCGCTTATATCCAGCAGAACTACCTCGAGGCATCCAACGTCGATCCGGTCAAGGAAATCACCGACCTGATCTCGGCTCAGCGCGCCTACGAGATGAATTCCAAGATCATCCAGGCAGCCGACGAAATGGCGGCCGTGGTCAGCAAGAACCTGAGATAACAACCGACAGACACGCGGGGAACATGATGTTTCGCCTGATAGCAGCCCTTCGCAAAGCAAAGACCCTCTCGGCCTCGCGGCACGCAGCCCTTGCCGCGTCAGCCGTGCTCGTCGGTCTTTTCGCGGCCGACGCTGCGCTTGCCGATGCGCGCATGGCCGTCGTGCCGAAACGCACCATCTATCCCGGCGAGGAAATCCAGGCGGGTCTGCTCGAAGAGGTCGAGGTGACCAATCCGAACATCGTCAAGGGCTATGCCGAAAACATCGGCCAGGTCGACGGTCTCATCACGAAGCGCACCCTGCTCGCAGGCCGCGTCATCCTCGTCTCGGCGCTGCGCGAACCCTTCGCGGTATCCCGCGGCACCACCGTCCAGCTCGTCTTCGACAACGGCGCGATGATCCTGCGCGCCGCCGGTACGCCGCTTCAGGACGCGGCGATCGGCGAACTCATCAAGGTTCGCAACAAGGATTCCGGCGTGATCGTCTCCGGCACGGTCATGGAAGACGGAACCGTACATGTGGTGGCACGATGATGCAGCTTTTCCTCCGTCGCGTCGTTGCCGTTCTCGCGTGCATCATGCTTGCTACCGGCCCGGCGCTGCCGGCCGCCCGCATCAAGGACGTTGCCTCCTTGCAGGCCGGCCGTGACAACCAGCTCATTGGCTACGGCCTCGTCGTCGGTCTCCAGGGCACCGGCGACAGCATGCGCTCCTCGCCGTTCACCGAACAGTCCATGCGCGCGATGCTGCAGAACCTCGGCATCTCCATGGTCGGCACGCAGACACGCGCCAAGAACATCGCGGCCGTGCTCGTCACCGCCAACCTGCCGCCTTTTGCCAGCCCCGGCAGCCGCATAGACGTGACGGTCGGCTCGCTCGGCGACGCTTCGTCGCTGCGCGGCGGCACACTCGTCATGACCTCGCTTTCGGGCGCCGACGGCCAGATCTACGCGGTGGCGCAAGGCTCCATCGTCGTAACCGGCATCAGCGCCGGCGGCGAGGCCGCGACGGTGCAGCAGGGCGTCACCACCGCCGGGCGCGTGCCGAATGGTGCGATCATCGAGCGTGAACTTCCGTCGCGCTTCAAGGATTCGTCCGATCTCGTTCTGCAACTGCGCAACCCGGACTTCTCGACTTCAGTCGGCATGGCCGATGCCATCAACCGCTATGCGGCCGCCCAATACGGCAATCCGATTGCCGAATCGCGTGATTCGCAGTCGGTCTATATCGCCAAGCCCAAGATGGCCGACCTTGCCCGCCTGATGGCCGATATCGAAAACCTCGTCATAGAGACCGATGTGCCGGCGCGTGTCGTCATCAACGAGCGAACGGGCACGATCGTCATCGGTCAGGACGTGCGCATCTCGCCTGTCGCGGTCAGTTACGGAACACTCACCGTGCAGGTCAACGAAATGCCGAAGGTCGTCCAGCCTGAACCCTTCTCCCGCGGAGAGACGGCGGTCGAACCGAGCACCGACATCCTCGTCCAGCAGGACGGCGGGCAGGTTGCCTTGCTCGACGGCTCCAGCCTGCGCTCGCTCGTCTCGGGGCTGAACAGCATCGGCGTCAAGCCTGACGGCATCATCTCGATCCTGCAGAGCATCAAGACGGCGGGCGCCCTCCAGGCAGAACTGGTGCTGCAATGACAACCATGACCCTCTCTACCCTTGCCCGCAGGCTCGCTTTGCCGCTCGCCGGTTTCGTCATGATGGCCATTCCCGGCGCCTTCGCCGAGGAGCGCCCTGTTATCACGACCACGAATGCCAGCGCCGACGAGATTCGCGAATTCTGCACCAACATTGCCGACGCCGCGCGCGACCAGCGTTATCTCCTCCAGAAGCAGGAGCTGGAAACCCTCCAGAAGGACGTCGACGAACGCATCAGGACGCTGGAAGCCCGGCGCGCCGAATACGAAGACTGGTTGAACCGTCGCAACGCCTTCCTGAAGCAGGCGGAAGGCGGACTCGTCGAGATTTACCGCAAGATGAAGCCGGATGCGGCGGCGGCCCAGCTTGCCGAACTCAACCCGCAGATCGCTTCGGCGATCGTCATGAAGCTTCCGCCGCGCCAGTCGAGCACCATCCTCGGCGAGATGCCGGCCGACAAGGCCGCGCTGCTCACCCGTATCATCGCCGTCGCGGGCGATCCGAACACCTCAAAGGATCCGTCATGAAGAAGATCGCCTCTGCACTCGCCGTCGCGCTGGCATTGTCGAGCTGCTCCAGCCAGGCTCTCAAGGAAATCGGGAAGGCGCCGGCTATGAGCCCGATCGGCAGTGGGCTGAACTATGCCGAAACGCCGCAGATGGCGATGTATCCTAAGCAGCCGCGCACGGCGGTTGCCGGCTATTCGATCTGGAGCGACCAGCAGTCGGCGCTCTTCAAGGACTCGCGCGCCTTCAAGGTCGGCGACATCATGACCGTCAACATCCGCGTCAACGACCGGGCGAGTTTCGACAACAAGACGGACCGCTCACGGACCAACAAAAGCGGCATGAATTTCGGTATCGGCGGTTCGGGCAACAACTTCAAGGTCGATACCGAGGGCGATCTGACCTACGGCTCCTCGACCAGCACGAAGGGCGACGGTTCGACCGAGCGTGCAGAGCGGCTCAACCTGCTTGTCGCCGCCGTCGTGACGGGCGTCATCGAGAACGGCAACCTTCTGATCAGCGGTTCCCAGGAAGTGCGCGTCAATCACGAGCTGCGCATTCTCAACGTCGCCGGTATCGTCCGGCCGCAGGATGTCGATGCCAACAACCAGATCTCCTACGAGAAGATCGCGGAAGCCCGCATCTCCTACGGTGGCCGAGGCCGCCTGACCGAAGTGCAGCAGCCGCCGTGGGGCCAGCAGGCCGTCGACCTGTTCTCGCCGCTCTGACGCGGGCAAACCCAGGAAACGGGAAGAAAGACATGGCGGAAGAAGAGCAGGTCGTCGCGGAAAAGAAGCCGTCGATCGTCATAACCATCGCGATCATCGCCGTCCTGACGCTGTTTGCCGCTGGCGGCGGCTGGGTTGTGGGCAACATGCTGGCCCCGCCGCCGGCCGAAAAGCCGGCGGAGGAAGCGGCCAAGGCCGAGCCTGCCGCAGGTGGTCATGGCGAAGGCGGCAAGGCCGAGGCCGGCGAGGAAATCCCGCATATTTCGACCGCAGCCAACGGCATCGTGCTGCTCGATCCGATCACCAGCAATCTCGCCTACCCCTCGGAAAACCGCGTCCGGCTCGAGGTCGCGCTGATGTTCAAGGGCGCGGCGGACGTCAAGCTCGCCGAAGAGGTCCACCAGGACATCATGGCCTATATGCGAACGGTCACACTGCAGCAGGTGCAGGGGCCGCGCGGTTTCCAATATCTCCGGGACGACCTGCAGGAGCGGGTTGACCTCAGGTCCGAAGGGCGCGTAACCAACGTTATGTTCCGGACCTTTGTGATCGAATGATTCGAGCCCTTCTGACCTTCGTCGCCATGATAGCGATGACCGGTATGGCCTATGCACAGCAGCAGTTGCAGCTGCCGGGCAATATTCTCAACGCGCCCGTCGACGGCTCCGTCGCCTCCTGGATCATCCGCACTTTCGGGCTGCTCACCGTCCTGTCGGTCGCGCCCGGCATCCTGATCATGGTGACCAGCTTTCCGCGCTTCGTCATCGCCTTCTCGATCCTGCGTTCGGGCATGGGCCTGGCGACGACGCCGTCCAACATGATCCTTGTGTCGCTTGCGCTGTTCATGACCTTCTACGTCATGGCGCCCACCTTCGACCGGGCCTGGCAGAACGGCGTCGAGCCGCTCATCGCCAACCAGATCGACGAGACGGAAGCTGCCAAGCGGATCGCCGAACCCTTCCGTGAATTCATGGTCGCCAACACCCGCGACAAGGACATCGAGCTTTTCATCTCGCTTGCCGAGGAGCGTGGTCAGACCGTCGTCGAGAACAACGTCGCGGACCTGCGCGTCGTCATTCCGGCCTTCATGATTTCGGAAATACGGCGCGGCTTCGAGATCGGCTTCCTGGTCGTTCTGCCCTTCCTCGTCATCGATATGATCGTCGCCACCATCACCATGGCCATGGGCATGATGATGCTGCCGCCGACCTCGATCTCGTTGCCCTTCAAGATTCTGTTCTTCGTGCTGATCGATGGCTGGAACCTGCTCGTGGGCAGCCTCGTGCGATCCTTCAATTAGACCTTCTTAACCATACATCATTACCCGTCATTAACCCTGTTTTTCAATGGGTTGAATGCCCCTTGCCGGTTTAAGGACTTGGCAAGGATTGGCTGCGAGTTTTGGCATCACACGACGGGTTTGGTATCCCTCTGGATGTCTGGAGAAACCGAGTTGGCATGATGCCGAACCGCCGTAACCGGTAAGTAGTCAGTCCGGTATGTCCCCATCAGTATTTCGTTCAAAGGGACAACTAGAATGTCGAGCATTCTCACCAACACCTCTGCAATGGCAGCTCTCCAGACGCTGCGCACCATCAACAACGACATGGAAACGACGCAGGGCCGCATCTCGTCCGGCGAGCGCGTCGGCGCCGCCAAGGACAACGCTGCCTACTGGTCGATCGCCACCACCATGCGCGCGGACAACGCTGCGCTTTCCGCCGTCCAGGACGCCATCGGCCTCGGTGCTGCCAAGGTCGACGTTGCCTACAGCGGTGTTGAAGCTGCGATCGACGTCGTCAAGACGCTCAAGCAGAAGCTGGTTACCGCGACTGAACAGGGCGTCGACAAGACGAAGGTTCAGGAAGAAATCACCCAGCTCCAGGACCAGCTGAAGAGCATCGGCGCTTCCGCCACGTTCAACGGCGAAAACTGGCTTGCCGGCGGCAACGCAGAAGGCACCGTCGTCACCGGCTTCGTCCGTGGCGATGACGGCACGGTCAAGGTCACGACGGCAAGCTACGACTCGGCTACAAACGCCCTGTTCGGCGCCTACGATCCGTCCACCGGCGAAGTCGACGACAGCTCGGGCTACCTGGCCGACACGCTCGCTATCGAGCTGACGGACGCCACGACTGACGCTGAAGTCGCCGAACACCTCGACACGATCGAAACCGCCCTGACCAACCTGAGCACGGTCGGCTCGAACCTCGGTTCGCTCTCCATGCGCATCGGCCTGCAGGAAGACTTCGCTGCGAAGCTCTCCGACGCCCTCGACAAGGGTATCGGCCGCCTGGTCGACGCCGACATGAACGAGGAATCGACCCGCCTGAAGGCCCTGCAGACCCAGCAGCAGCTCGCCATCCAGTCGCTGTCGATCGCGAACTCGAACTCGCAGAACATCCTCTCGCTCTTCCGTTAATAACGGACGGGAGACGGCGGGAAGGCTGACCCCGCCAGATCCCACAAAAAGGCCGCGTCCGGAAACGGGCGCGGCCTTTTTTCGTTTTTCTTTCGCGTTAAAGAATTCCTTAACCTTATTGCGGTTTTCTAAGCCCATCGAAACGGTGGGTTAACCAAGAAACTTAACCGGTTGGCAGGCATGATGCTGACCACCGTTCCCCGGTAACATCCGGAATGCCCTTCCTCAGTCAGCCATTCAAGGGGCACGCATCTCATGACCAGCATTCTGACCAACGTCGCGGCAATGTCCGCTCTGAACACCCTGCGCTCGATCGGCAACGATATGGAAACCACGCAGGGCCGTGTTTCCTCCGGCATGCGCGTCGGTGAAGCCTCGGACAACGCTGCCTACTGGTCGATCGCGACCACCATGCGCTCCGACAACATGGCCCTTTCGGCCGTCCAGGACGCGCTGGGTCTCGGCGCCGCCAAGGTTGATACCGCCTATGCCGGTATGGAAGCCGCCATCGACGTCGTGAAGGAAATGAAGAAGAAGGTTACGGCGGCGACCGAACAGGGCGTCGACAAGGCCAAGGTTCAGGAAGAAATCAAGCAGCTTCAGGAGCAGCTGGTTTCGATCGCCTCGGGCGCTGCCTTCAACGGCCAGAACTGGCTCGTCTTCGACAGCACCGCTGCAGACGCCGTTGCCGACAAGACGATCGTTTCTGGCTTCGTCCGCGACGCTTCGGGCACCGTCAAGGTCAACACCACGACCTACACGCTCGACGAACTGACCGCCGACGGCCAGAACGTTCTGTTCGGCACGGTCGACACGTCGGACTACACGCAGAGCGCCGGCGGTATCCTCGGCTCGGCCGGTGACGACATCGACCCGACCACCAATACCTACACGATCACCGACACGGTCGTAACGCTCGACATCTCGGCTTTCGACGATGCCGAAATGGCCGAAGCGCTGAACCTTACGGAAGCCGCGATCCAGCTGATGACCAAGGCTGCCTCGCAGCTCGGCTCGATCTCCATGCGCATCGACCTGCAGGAAGATTTCGCCAACAAGCTGACGGACGCCATCGACAGCGGTATCGGCCGCCTCGTCGACGCCGACATGAACGAAGAATCGACCCGCCTGAAGGCCCTTCAGACGCAGCAGCAGCTGGGCATCCAGTCGCTCTCGATTGCCAACTCCTCGGCCGAAGGCATCCTCCAGCTCTTCCGTTAATCGGAAGACGAGGTCCAAATCCTTCGAAGATTTCGCAAGGCCCCGGTTTATCCGGGGCCTTCGTGTTTCGGGAATACGCCGCTCAGAGCGGCGCATGCAGGAAGGCCGCCATGGCGGCCCCCTCGTCTCTGCGGGCAAGATAAAGCCTTGCGGTGTCGAGTGCTTCGCGGATGGTCACGTCCATATCGAGGTAGCGGTATGTACCCAGGCGACCGACGAAGGTAACGCTCTTTTCCTGTTCGGCGCGGCCGACATAGTCGGCCAGCTGCGCCTTTTCCTCGACGAGGCGGATCGGATAATACGGGATATCCTCAGGACCGCAGGCGCGCGAAAATTCGCGGTAGCAGACGGATCCCTTGTGCTCTTCCCACGGCGAGAAGTGCTTGTGTTCGGTGATGCGCGTATAGGGCACGGCGACGTCGCCGTAGTTCATCACCGCGCAGCCCTGATAGTCGCCGTCATAGGTGAAACGCTCGAAATCCAGTGTGCGATAACCGAGCCGGCCGAGTTCGTAGTCGAAATAGCCGTCAAGCGGACCCGAATAGAAGACATGGGCGTAGCCCGCGACCTGGTCCCGCCGGAAACTCGTCTCGAGCGAAACGTGGATGTTGGGATGGTCGAGAATGCCCTCGATCATTTCCGTATAGCCGTTTTCAGGCATGCCCTGGAATTTATGGAAGAAATAGTTGTCGTCGTAGTTGAAGCGCACGGGCAGGCGCTTGAGGATCGACGCCGGAAGTTCGGTCGGCGAGCAGCCCCACTGTTTCTGGGTATAGCCCTTGAAGAACGCCTCGTAGAGATCGTTTCCGACGAAGCGCAGCGCCTGTTCCTCGAAGGTCTGAGGATCCGAGATCGTCTTGTCGGCCTGTTCTTCGAGGAAGACGCGGGCCTCGTCGGGCCGGAACGTCTTGCCGAAGAACTGGTTGATCGTGTGCAGGTTGACGGGCAGCGAGAAGACCTGGCCGCCGCTCGTCGTCTTCACTCGGTTCTTGTAGGGCATGAAGGTCGTGAAGCCGTTCACATAGTCCCACACCTCGGCATCGTCGGTATGGAAAATGTGTGGGCCGTAGACATGCACCATCACGCCGGTCGCCTCGTCGCGCACCGTGTGGCAATTGCCGCCGATATGGTTGCGCGCGTCGATGATCTCGACCTTGCAGCCTTCCTGTGCGAGTTCCCGGCCGATGACGGCGCCGGAAAGCCCGGCGCCGACGATGAGGATTTTTTCTTTCACGGTCATGCTATCCCATCCTGCGAAGTGTCTGGCCCGCGCACGCTCAGCCGGCGGCGCGCAGCACCGGCTTTTCGGTTTCCGGGAAGAGACGCGAGCGCATCAGGGCTTCATAGGCCGTGATGAGCGGTGTCGGATCCCAGCCGCGTTCCTGCGGACCGAAGCTCAGATGGCTGACGGTGAAATCGGAATAGATCGCCGAGGGGCGGCCGAGGAAGGTCGGCACGCCGATAGTGAGCGCATGTTCGTCGTCGCCCTGCGGCAGCGCCATGTGCAGAAGGTCCTGGCCCAGCCAGGCGATGAAGTTGATCGACTGCCGTTCGGTCCAGTCGACGGATGGCTGGGGGAGGGGGAGGGTGCGACCGTTTTCAACCAGGAAGTAGCCGTGCAGCTTGGCCGCACGCTCGGCGCTTTCCCAGAGCGTGCCGCCGAAACCGCCCGGCGGGTGCTCGAACTCGCCGACCGATGTCGGGATCGAGCCCGCAGCCTGCTGGAGGTAGGCGCACACCCCGTTGTTCACGACATTGGCCGAGACGATGAAATAGTGCGGGTTGGCGCGGCGGAACTGGATGTAGCCGTCGAGCTTGTCGATATCGAGATAGACGATATCGTCGTCGCATTTCAGGAAGACGGCGTCCTTGAAGTCCTCGAAGCGCGTCGCGTAATACTCGTAGGCCTGGTAGTAGGGCAGCTGCTCGTTCGGATTGCCGATATAGCGGCGCGTGCGCGCATCGACATCGCAGAGTTCGAGATCCGCGCCCCAGCCGCCGCGGATATGTACCGTAGCGCCGGCCGAGAGGTTGATTTCCGGCCAGGTGCCGATCGCGACCTCGTTGATGCGCAGGATCGGCGCGCCGGCCGCATCGATCGAGAGTGTGACCTCGTTGGGCCGGCCGGGTGACAGAATACCGGGGGTCGGTTTGCTCCACAGGGTCTGTTCGTTGCTGCGGTCGAAATGGGCCAGCTGCTCGCGGCCGATCTTGCGCAGCACCGAATGGGTGTTCTTCCAGCCGCCGCCGGCGATCTCGTAGCACTCATGCGGCCTGTCGTTCGGGACGAGGGCGATGTGCAGGTCATGGCGGATGCGGGCGCTGGTGCGGAAGGAGGCGCTGGGCGAAACGGTGCCGGCGTTCTGGTAGGGCACCTTGGAGCCCATATAGCGGGCGGGGCCGAATTCGCGCGTCACCCAGGCATGATCGTCGGCCGAGCGGGTGAAGTCCCAGATATGCCACTCGTCGATGATCCCGAGGTCCAGCGCGCGGCGAATGTATTGCGTGAGGATTTCCATCCTCGTCTGCCGTCCGGCAAAGGTCACCAGGATAACTGGGGTCATGCGATCCTCGTCGTTCAGAACGGTTCGTGTTTTAAAACGGGAAACACCGGCGGTCAGCCGGCGGCTCCCTTCCAAAGGCGGGCATCGGGTGTCAGCGGCGCGTGTTCATCCATCAGCGTCAGCTGTTCGAGGTAACGCTGCCGGTAGGCCTGTTCGCTTTCGAATTCGATGTTGGCGGCGGCGAGCTCTGCGCCGACTTCGTAGTAGACGGCGAGATTGCGCAGATCCGGCACCGGCGTTTCGCCGCGCTCGGCCTCGCCCTGCATCTGCCAGAACAGTTCCTCGAGGCGGCGGACAAGGCCGTCCATATCGCGCAGGGCGCAGGTTTCGCGCTGGTCCTGCAGGGATTGGCGGATCGCGGCCAGGCTGGCCGGGTTCTTGGCGAAGGCGATCGCCTTTGCGACGTAGTCTTCCGGCCCGTTGCAGATCAGGTCCGGAACACCAGCGGCCGAGACGATGCTGGCGCAGAAGCGCGAGGCGAAGCTCTTGCCCGGCACGGTCAGCACGGGAAGGCCCTGCGTGATCGCATCGGCGGCGGTCGAATGCGCGCCATAGGGGAAGGTGTCAAGAAAGAGATCGGCAAGGCCGATGCGGGCGAGGTGATCCGGGTTCTGCACCTTGCCGGCGAAGATCAGGCGGTCAGGCGAAACGCCGGCCTGCTGGGCCATCTGCTTGACGCGCTCGTTGACGCTGTCGTCGCCGACGAGCAGCCAGAGAACGCTGCCGGGCGTGGCAAGCAGGATTGCCATCCAGCGGGAGAAACACGAGGCCGAGATCTTCTGCATGCCGTTGAAGCTTGCGAAGACGAAGGCATCCTCAGGCAGACCTACTGCGGCGCGCGTCGGGCGGGCGTTGACGGCGCGCTTGCGGTCCACCGGCTGGTTGCAGGGGATGCGCAGAATCTTTTCCGTATAGTAGAGCTCGTTTTCCGGCGGCACGATGTAGTCGTCGGCGATCATGTACTGGTGGTACGGGCTCGCCATCGAGCCGGGGTAACCGCAGAAATTCACGATGACAGGCGCCGGCCGGTAGGCGAAGATCTTCGTGCGGGCATGTTTGGTGTAGCCGTTGACGTCGACGAGCACGTCGATCTCATCGGCGACGATCTGGCGGGCGGCATCGACATCGCTGAGCTTGGTGATGTCGCGCCAATGATCGACGGCCTGCTTGATGCGGGCCTGCGTGTGGTCGATCGGGGCCGGCTCGCCGCAATAATAGGCGAAGATCTCCACCTGCGACTTGTCGTGCAGCTCCAGCACTTCGCTGAGTGCAAAGCCGACGGCGTGCTGGCGCAGATCCGAAGAGATGTAGCCGACGCGCAGGCGCTGGCCGTTGCCGGATTTCTGGCGCACGGGCTTGCGCACGAAGCCGCGCGTCTCCGGCCGGCCGACGGTGGCGGTGCAGTAACGATGCGCCTTGGCGAGCTGGAAGAGCGGGTCGTCGGCATAGCAGGCGATGGTCATGGAGGACATGGCGTCCATGAACTGCCGGCTCGAAATGTGGAGGTTGGGCGTGATCACCGGCCACTTGACCTGGCGCATGCGCAGCGAAATCCAGTGCTGGGCGGCCTCGGTGCGATGTGGCTGCAGTTCCATCGCCTGCCAGAGGGCGGCTTCCGCCTCTTCCAGCTTGCCCGCACCCTCCAGCACACGGCCGATATGCTGGAGCACGAGATGGCGATGGTTGATCCGGTCGGGCGTGACGTCGTTGGTCGCGTCGACATAGTTGCGCCATTGCAGCACGGCCTGGCCGGTCAGTCCGCAATCTTCAAGCGTGCGGCCGAGATTGACATGGGCCTGGCCGAAATCCGGATTGATCTTGAGCGCTGCACGCAAGGCATTCAGCGTGCCCGCGGTGTCGCCGCTTTTCGAAAGCGAGACCGCGTAGTTGAAGTAGGCGAGATGCAGCAGCGGATTGGTATCGTTGAAGGCGATCCACGTCTTGTAGAGTTCGATTGCCTGCGCTGCGTGTCCGGCGGCGGCAAGGCCCTCGGCCATCTGGAAGAGTTCGGCAAGGGAAAGCTGCTGCGTGCGGGCGCGGCCCAAAACGCTGGCGAGCGTTGCGTTCGGATCGGGAACGATAGGGGTGCTGACAGTCATGGCCATCCTGCGGCAAGGCGGCCTTTCGGCCGGGCGGTTGAACGACTCGCAATGAGCTCGTTTGCCTTGCTACCGGAGTTGACTTGCGTCGGGCTTGTCGTTTGGCGCGCAAATCAGGTGTTTGCGGCCTGCCAAACGAAAAGGCGGCGCGGTTGGAGCCGCGCCGCCTCGTTTCGGTTTCCGGCGTCCTTATCAGACGTCGTTGTAAGCCGCGATGACCGCTTCGACCTGCGCGCTGGTGAGAGCGGCGATCTGCTGGCTCGTGAAGGCCTGAGCCTGCGTGGAGTCCAGGGCGGCGATGTCGGCCGTGGAGAGACCCGGCAGGGCCTTCACGTTGATCGCTGCGATCTCGTCGGTCGTGAAGGTCGCGATCTCGTCCGAGTCCATCGCATCGAGGGCGGCGGAGGAGAGAGCGGCGATCTGCGTCGAGGTCAGCGCTTCGACCTGGTCGGACGTCAGCGTTGCTACCTGAGCGGTGCTGAGGGCAGCGATCTGGGTCGAAGTCAGGGCCGCGATCTGGTCGCTGTCGAAGGATGCGAGCGCATCGGTCGAGAGGGCCTTGACCTGGTTGGCCGTCAGGGCTGCGACCTGGCCGCTCGTCAGACCATCGACCTGGGTCGAGGAGAGAACCGCAACCTGCGCCGTCGTCAGCGAGGCGACCTGACCGGTGCTGAGAGCACCGACCTGATCGGTCGAGAGGAAGGACACGATGTCGGTCGACAGGCCGGCCAGAACCTTGGTGCTGATGGCTGCGACTTCATCCGAGGAGAACGTTCCGATCTCGTCGGAGTCCATGGTGTCCAGCGCTGCGGCGCTGAGGGCTGCGATCTGCGTGCTGGTGAGCGCCGCCACCTGATCCGAATTCAGGGTCTTGACCTGATCGGTGGTGAGCGATGCGACCTGCTTGGACGTCAGGACCTCGATCTGCGTGCTTTCCAGCGACGCGACGGCGTCGGTGGTGAGCGATGCGACCTGGGTGGCCGTCAGGGCGACGACCTGGTCGGTCGACAGGCCGTCGAGCTGGTCGGAGATCAGGCTTGCGACCTGAGCCGTCGTCAGAGCGGCGACCTGAGCCGTGCTGAGCGCGGCGATCTGATCACTTCCGAAGTTGCCCAGAGCAGCCGTGGAAAGTGCAGCCAGAACCTTGGTGGAGATGGCGGCGACTTCATCCGTGGTGAACTTGGCGATCTCGTCGGAGTCCATCACACCCAGCGCTGCCGCGCTGAGGGCTGCGATCTGGGCACTGTCGAGTGCTTCGACCTGATCCGACGTCAGGGTTTCGACCTGTTCGGTGGTGAGCGAAGCAACCTGCTTGGACGTCAGCGCGGCGATCTGGTCGCTGTCGAGCGATGCGATGGCATCGGTCGTCAGCTTCACGATCTGCGTGGCCGTCAGGGCGACGATGTTGTCGCTGGTCAGACCATCGACCTGGTCGGAGGTCAGCGATGCGATCTGGGCCGTCGTCAGGGCAGCGATCTGCTTAGACGAGAGGGCGGCGATCTTGTCGCTGTCCAGGTTGGCGATCGTCGCGGTGGAGAGAGCGGCCAGAACCTTGGTGGAGATGGCGGCAACTTCGTCCGTAGTAAAGGTTGCGATCTCGTCCGAAGCCATCGTGTCCATGGCGGCGGCGCTGAGGGCTGCGATCTGGGTCGAGGACAGAGCCTGGACCTGATCGGAGTTGAGGGTCGCAACCTGGTCGGTGGTGAGGGCAGCGATCTGCTTGGCCGAGAGGGCCGCGACCTGGTCGCTGTCGAGCGAGGTGATGGCATCGGTCGACAGAGCCGCAACCTGCTTGATCGTCAGGGCTGCAATGTTGGCGCTGGTCAGGCCATCGACCTGGTCAGACGAAAGCGATGCGATCTGTGCCGTCGTCAGGGCAGCGGCCTGCTTGCTGGTGAGGGCTGCGATCTTGTCGCTGTCGAGGTTGGCGATCGTCGCGGTGGAGAGGGCAGCCAGAACCTTGGTGGAGATGGCGGCGACTTCATCCGTCGAGAAGGTTGCAATCTCCTCCGAGGTCATCGTGTCGAGGGCAACGGCGCCGAAGGCGGCGATCTGCGTCGACGTCAGGGCCTGAACCTGATCGGAGGTGAGGGCTTCTGCCTGGTCGGTGGTCAGAGCCGCAACCTGCTTGGCCGAGAGAGCGGCGACCTGGTCGCTGTCGAGCGATGCGACGGCTTCCGTCGTGAGGACTGCAACCTGCTTGGCCGTCAGAGCCGTGATGTTGGCGCTGGAGAGGCCGTCAAGCTGGTCGGAGGTCAGCACGGCCACCTGGGCGGTGGTGAGGGCTGCGAGTTGCTTGGAAGAGAGAGCGCCGATCTTGTCGCTGTCAAGGTTGGCGATCGTCGCGGTGGAGAGAGCAGCCAGGACCTTGGTGGAGATGGCAGCGACTTCGTCCGTGGTGAAGGTCGCGATCTCGTCCGACTCCATCAGGTTGAGAGCGGCGGCGCTGAGGCCGGCGATCTGGGTCGAGGTCAGAGCCTGCACCTGATCCGAGTTCAGGATGTCGACCTGAGCGGTGGTGAGGGCCGCGACCTGCTTGGCGGAGAGGGCGGCGATCTGGTCGCTGTCGAGCGAGGTGATCGCATCGGTCGTCAGAGCGGCAACCTGCTTGGCCGTCAGGGCAGCCACGCCGGAGGTCGTAAGGCCGTCGATCTGCTCGGAGGAGAGAACGCCGATCTGGGCCGTCGTGAGCGAAGCGACCTGCTTGCTCGTCAGGGCGCCGATCTGGGCGCTGTCGAAGTTGGCGATCGCGTCGGTGGAGAGAGCAGCCAGAACCTTGGTGGTGATGGCGGCGACTTCATCCGTCGTGAAGGTTGCGATCTCGTCCGAGGTCATCGTGCCGAGAGCGGCGGCGCTGAGGGAAGCGATCTGCGTGCTCGAGAGGGCGGTGACCTGGTCGGTGTCCAGGATCGCGACCTGATCGGTGGTGAGAGCGGCAACCTGCTTGGCGGAGAGGGCGGCGATCTGGTCGCTGTCGAGCGAGGTGATCGCATCGGTCGTCAGAGCGGCAACCTGCTTGGCCGTCAGGGCAGAAACCTGGCTGCTGGTCAGGCCATCGACCTGCTCGGACGTGAGCACGGCAACCTGTGCGGTGGTCAGCGAAGCGATCTGCTTGGAGGAGAGAGCGCCGAGCTGGTCGCTGTTGAAGTTGGCGATTGCGTCGGTGGAGAGCTGCGCCAGGACCTTGGTGGAGATGGCGGCGACTTCATCCGAGGAGAAGGTCGCGATTTCGTCGGAAGCCATGGCGCCGAGTGCGGCAGCGCTGAGGGCGCCGATCTGCGTCGACGTCAGGGCGTCGACCTGGTCGGAGTTCAGCTGGGCGACCTGCGCCGTGCTGAGCGCGTTCATCTGGGCCGAGGTCAGACCGACGATGTTGGTCGAGCTCAGGGCATCCATCTGCGAGAGGGTGAGGCCGGTGATGGCAGCGGCGGTGACGGCGCTGAGCTGGGTGGACGAGAACGCGGCAAGGTCGTCCGTCTCGAAAGCGGCGATCTGCGACGAGCTCAGGGCCTTGATCTGCGTGCTGGACAGCGCCGCGATGTCGGCCGTGTTGAGGTTCTGGATCGCAGTCGACGAAAGCGACTTGATCTGGTTGATCGTAAGAGATGTAACGATTGAAGTCATGAACGCGCCCTTGATGGTTGGCTGTCCACAAACGTCATGTCCCTGCGAGTCGACGTCACGGAAGGACCGGCACGGTCACTCCATGGAAGACTCAGCATGTCCTGCGCTTGCTGCAGCGTTGGACGTCCGGTCGGACCCGCTATTGCGACGCAATTCGGGTGTCCTGACGGACGATTCAATGTTTACTTGGAACATGACTCGAACGAGCCAGCGCATCGGAAGGGCATCATGCTTCCGGAGCCGTATCTCGGCTCCGATCCCTACGCCAGTGGTTGCAAGCGCCCGGATGGGTATTACTCTTACAACTAATGAAAGTTCTAAGCAGCAAGTTCTAAAAATGCGTTAACGCGATGCAACACATCCTTGCAATTTTCTTTGGTTTTTGACCTGCCGTGATACGCAAGCTTGCCGGTTTGGCACGGCTTTGTGCCACTTTCAGGCATGGTGGCCCTGCATGATAGTCGCCTAAAAGTTGAAATGGGGCATTCTTAGGTAAGAAATGGCCATCGGCTGGTAATCCTTTGTTCATGTTTATTGCTGAATCGTTAATGCCGTTAACCATTTGTTAACCATTCGACGTTAACTCTTTGTTAAGAACGATGGACTGGCGCCCAGGGCAAACGAGCGGCGCCGGACGCATGAGCACTCTCCTCGTTACCGGTCCCCGCTTACTCCGGCATGTCCCACCGACACATATTCAGGGTAAGTCCAATGACCAGCATTCTGACCAACTCCGCCGCCATGGCGGCGCTGCAGACCCTCCGTTCCATCGACAACAGTCTCGAAACGACGCAGGCGCGCGTTTCCTCCGGCCTGCGCGTCGAAACCGCCGCCGACAACGCCGCCTACTGGTCGATCGCCACCACGATGCGTTCGGACAACCGCGCGATCTCGACGGTCGCCGATGCGCTGGGTCTTGGTGCTGCGAAGGTCGACACCGCCTATACGTCGCTGGAAAATGTCATCGACGTGATGAGCGAGATCAAGGCAAAGCTGGTCGCCGCCCGCGAACCGGGCGTCGACAAGACCAAGATCAACGATGAAATCACGGAACTGAAGAACCAGCTTATCTCGGCGGCCCAGTCGGCCTCCTTCTCGGGTGAGAACTGGCTTTATAATACGGGTACGGATCCGCTCGGCACCAAATCCGTTGTTGCCTCCTTCGTTCGCAGCGCCGACGGCAATGTCAGGGTCGCCACGCTCGACTTCAATACGGAGAATTCCGTGCTGATCGATATCGAGGATCCGACCCGCGGCTATCTCACCAAGCCGATCGACCTTGCCGACGTCATGACGGATCCGCCAGCCTATGGTCCGTACGCGATCATCAATATGGACGATCTCGGCAATCCCGACGATGATACCGTGGTTAGCCTCAGGGCCGATACGACCTATGAGGAAATCGACGGCATGATCAGCGTCACGGACGCCGTGCTCAAGAACCTGACCAATGCCGCCTCCACGCTCGGCGCGATCACCACGCGCATCGAGATGCAGGAAAGCTTCGTTGCGACCCTCGGCGACGTGATCGACAAGGGTATCGGCCGTCTCGTCGATGCCGACATGAACGAGGAATCGACCCGCCTCAAGGCGCTGCAGACCCAGCAGCAGCTCGGCATCCAGTCGCTCTCGATCGCCAATTCGAGCGCCGAAAACATCCTCCAGCTGTTCCGCCAGTAAGGGCGGAAGCGTTTCGAAATCCGCCCGGCCGTTGGTCATCGGCCGGGACGGGCGGTTGGGCCGCGCGATTTGCCCTGGCGCGGCCCAACACCCTTCATCTTCATCCTCGCACAAGTTTGAACGCCTAGGTTCGGTGGCACGATCAGGAAGATTGTGCGCCTTTCGCCTCCCGGAAGGCGCTGTGTCCGTGGAGATAGGTCAGCGGTGTTGTCAGGTTCCAGTGTTTTCGAGAGCAAGCGTCATAGCGGCCCGCGGTCCATCCGCCGGGCTTCGTTTGCGTTTGCCGGGCACGCGGCGAAGCCGGGAGAGGGCGCATGAGCGCACAACT
The DNA here is from genome assembly GCF_022899935.1 of Shinella curvata. Lineage (GTDB taxonomy): Bacteria > Pseudomonadota > Alphaproteobacteria > Rhizobiales > Rhizobiaceae > Shinella > Shinella curvata. Next base: position 87,568 of record NZ_JALJCJ010000003.1, on the reverse strand, counting down.
CGCCCGCTACCTGAAGGATTTCGGCGCACCACCGCGCGCCAAGGCCCCGACCTTCCAGCCGCCGAGCTTCGGCACAGAGGATGAAGGCACGATCGCTGCCGAACCTTTCGCAATGCCGCTCGCTTTGCCGCCGGTTGACGTCGAAGCCGAGCGCGCCACCGCTTTTGCAGAGGGACGCTCGGAGGCCGAGGCTGAGCTTCACGCCAAATTCGACGCCGAAATGGATGCCTTGAAAGAAGCGCACAAGGCCGAACTGGAAAACCAGCGCCTGCGCTACGAGCAGGACTATGCCAGGGCGCTCGCCGAACGCTTCTCGATGCTGACGGGCGAAGTGGCCGATGTCGTCGCCGCCCAGACCGCGCAGGTGCTTGCCCCGGTCATGAACCAGATCCTGACGAAGGGGGCCGTCGCGGATCTTGCGCGCATGATTGCCGAAGGGCTGCAGGACGGCGAAGGCGTGACGATCACGGTGAAGGGGCCGGCAAACCTCTTCGAGCAATTGAAAGCGCGTTTCGAGGACCCCGCGCCGGTCTTCCGGCATGTCGAAGCGCAGGATGTCGATCTGACGGTGGAGTATGGCGAAACCGTCCTGGTAACGCGGATGTCGGCCTGGGCTGATACCGTACGCAAGGTGCTTGCATGAGCGAAGGCGAAAATCACCACCACGGCAAGAACGAGATCATCATCGTCAAGCGCCATGGCGATCATGACGGCGACCACCATTCGGCCGCCTGGAAAATCGCCTATGCCGACTTCATGACGGCCATGATGGCGTTTTTCCTCGTGATGTGGCTCGTCAACGCGGCAAACGAGGAGACGAAGGCTTCGGTCGCCTCCTATTTCAACCCGATCAAGCTGACCGATGACAAGCCGGCCGACAAGTCGGTGAAGAAACCCGCCAACAGCGCGGAAGGCGAGGCGACGCAGGACAAGTCGAAGGAAGCCGGCCAGAAGCAGGCCGCCGGCAACGGCGCCGAGAACGGCAAGGAAGAAAGCACCTCGGCCGGCGAGGAGACGCAATATTCCGAGGCGAACTATTTCGAGAACCCCTATTCGGTTCTTTCCGAGATTGCGCAGGAGGTCGGCCAGCAGGCCAATGTGAGCGCCAAGGGCGAGGGTGGTGCTGCCACGTCCGGCCCGGCGACCGGAGCGGATGGTGGCGAGGCCTATCGCGACCCGTTCGATCCCGACTTCTGGACGCAGCAGGTGGATATTTCGAAGGCGACCAGTGCCGGCAGCGAAGGCAAGGCGAGCCAGCAGGTCGCCGTCGCCAGCGACAAGACCGTACAGGACGCGCTGGCCAAGGACGACGCCGAAAAGGCGGAAGCTGCAAAGGCCGAAAGCGAAAAGGCCGACGCCGAAAAGATTGCCGAAGAAAAGAAGACGAAGGAAGACGAAGACGCCGGCAAGCTGAAGGCCGAGATCACCAAGGAGATCGGCGCGCTCGGCAAGCTGGCGGAGGGCCTGACCGTGACGCCTGCCGAAGGCGGCCTGCTCGTCAGCCTAACCGACCAGATGGACACGCCCATGTTCAACATCGGCTCGGCGCTGCCCAAGCGGGAGATGGTGCTGGCCATGGAGAAGATCGGCAAGATCCTCGAAAGCCGTCCCGGCGCGATCGCCATTCGCGGCCATACCGACGCCCGGCCCTTCGCCGGCGGAAAGAACGACAACTGGCGGCTCTCCATGGATCGCGCGCAGAGCGCCTATTACATGCTGGTGCGCGGCGGGCTTGAGGAAAAGCGCGTGAGCCAGGTCACGGGCTTTGCGGACCGGCGCCTGAAGGTTCCGGCCGATCCGATGGCCGATGCGAACCGCCGTATCGAAATCCTCATCCAGGCCGAAGGCGGCTGATCGATGGGGCTTCTTCGTCGCCTTCTCCTGACGGGTACGGTTTTCTGCGTGGCGCTCGCCGGCGGCGCATCCGCGCGTGCCGAAGGTCTCGATGATCTCGAGCCCTACAAGATGATCCGGTCGCTGCAATATGTGCAGGACACGGTGGCGCTGGGCGATCACTCGGCCATGGAGATGCAGCGCTTCCTGCTCACCACCATCGACGACCGGCTGCGCACGGCCGAATCCTCTGTTTTCGACGATCCGCGCAACGTGGATGCGGCGCTCGTCTATGCCATGAGCGGCGGCAACCCGGAGACGCTGGAGCTTCTGATCAAGAAGGACGTCGCCGGCCATTTCGATTCCCGGCTGACGGATGCGCTGCGGGCCTATCTCTCGGGCCGTGGCACCCAGAGCGTCAGATCGCTGGCGGAAATCTTCCCGGAATACAAGCGCTCGCGCGTCGGACCGTATCTTGCTCTCGTGTCGGCCAATTCTGTCATCCGCAAGGACCCGGCGCTGGCGCTGACGTACTTCGACTGGGCCAGGCTCGTCGCGCCGGGCACGATCGTCGAGGAGGCGGCACTGCGGCGCTCCATCTTCATCACCAGCGAGTCCGGCTGGATCGACAAGAGCATGGTCTATGCGAACCGCTATGCGCGCCGCTACCTGCGCTCACCCTATGCCAGCCAGTTTGCCGATCTCTTCGTAAAACTCGCCGTCGATCATTTCGACGCGCTGAAGGAGGAGGACATTCTGGAGGTTCTGTCCTTCATGGATGTGCCGCGCCAGCGCGAGGTTTATCTGCGCATGGCGCGCCTTGCGGCGATTACCGGGAAGAACAAGCTTGCCACGCTTGCCGCCACGCGCGCCCAGATGTTGTCCGATGACGGCGAAAGCGTTCCCAAGGTTTTGGCGGATCTCTACTCGGGCCTTGCCTCGGTGCCGTCAGGCGATGTCGCCACGGCCATGGAAGCCATCGCGGCCGTTCCCGACGACAAGCTATCGCCGAAGGATCAGGCGCTGAAAGCGGCGGCGAAGGCCGTGGCCGAGGAAGTGCTGCGGGTGCCGCAGAGCGCTGCGGTGGAGAAGACCGTTCCGGAGACCCCGGTGGCGCTTCCGGCGGAGGGACAGGATTCTTCCTATGAAGGACTGAGCGAGGCTGAAACGGCCGACCGGGCAATGGATCCGCGCGCAGGCGCGCAGGAAATCCCGATCGCGGCCACCGAGCCCGAGACGGAGAAGAAAGAGCAGCAGGAGAAGGCGGGCGTCGATCCGGCTTTCGACACCTTCGTGTCGAGCGGTCGGTCCAAGCTGGACGCAATCGATGCGCTCTTGAAAGGAGAAGGCAGTTGAGCACCATCGGCAACGGTATTAACGGCGTCCTGCAGGGGCAGACGTCCTCCAAGAGCAAGGCCGCCCAGGGCAAGGCCACGGGCACTGCGCAGAAGGGCGACTTCGCCAGCACGATCGCGAACCTGCAGGGCAGGAACGGCGACGGTGACGGCGGCCGCAAGGGCGGGCGGATATCGATCGCCGCAACGAGCCAGAACCAGATCCAGACCGAACATGCCGCCGGCACGCACAAGACCGGTCAGCGGGACCTTGCCGCACTTGCCGAGGCCTTGCAGGAAGCGAGTGCCGCATCCCCCTCGAAGCAGGACGGCGCGCGTTTTGCGGAAGGGGCGGGTGCCCGTACGGACGATGCCGGCCAGCGGGCGCTTCCCGAGACCAAGACGGACGATCCGGTTGCGGACAAGGCGATGGTGCGAGACGGCGATCAGCCCGAGGCGAAGCCGGCCGACACGCCGCGGAGCGTCGACAAGCTCCTCGTAGCGTTGGAAAACGCCAAAGGCACGAGAAGCGAAAACGGGTCTTCCGTTGTTTCGGTGGACGTGAAAGACGCTAAGGACACGAAAAGTGCGTACCAGTCCGCAGACCTCGTGGATACCAAAGAGACGAAGGACGTTCGGCAGGATGGCGCAGACGCGCCTGGCAAGACCGATGTGGGCAATCTTCTGGAAATGCTGGCCGCTCCCGCTGCCATGCCGCAGGCCGTTGTAATCGGCGCTGCGGCGCAGGTCGCGGCATCCGGCGCTACGCCGGACGGGAAGGCGCCGCAAGGTGAAAAGATTGCAGCGAAGGCCGAGATGCTGGCAGCCGCTCGGGGCGAGGGGCAGGCCGCTGCGCAGTCGGACGCCACGCTGCCGGTGGAAACCGGTGACGTGTCCGAATCGGATACCGACCAACTCTTCCGGCTGATCCGCGCCGACGGCAAGGGCCGCGATCTCGACATGAGCATTTCGGGCACCGGCGAGCGCACGAGCGTGCGCGACGCCAACCAGGCGACGGCTGCGAAGGTCGAAACCGTGACCGTGCTCGAATCCCGCCGCTATATCGGTCTTGCGCAGACGGGCAATGCCGGCGCGGTGACGACGGCCATCGCGCAGGACCCGAACTGGGCGGCCTCGCTCAGCGCGACCAGCGGCCTCAGCCATTCGGAGGCGGCGGTGACCGGCAAGGTGGTCAATACGCTGAAAATCCAGATGAAGCCGGTCGATCTCGGCATGGTGACCGCGACGCTGCGGCTGCATGGCGATGCGCTCGTCGTCTCTCTGCAGGTGGATACCGCCGAAGCCTATCGCCAGCTCAGCGACGATCAGGAGAGCATCGTAAAGGCGCTTCGCGGTCACGGCTTTGCCGTCGATCAGGTGAGTGTCCAGCTGTCGCCGGTCGACCGCAGCAGCGGCCAGCAGCAGGGCGACGGTCAGACCCAGCAGCAACAGCAGCAGTTCTCCAGCCAGCCGCAGGCCCGTGAAGGCGGCAATGGCCGCCAGGGCGGCAATGGAGACGGCACACGCACTTTCGCAGGCGAAGGAACCTCCCATGACGGCACTACGTCGGAAAACGCTTCTGGCCTCGCTGGCGGCCAGCCTGTGCGCTCTGGCGGCGTCTACCTCTGATGTAAGCGCCTCCACGGGCAGCTGCGAGCGCGAAATCCTAGCGGCGGCGGCAAAGTACGACATCCCGGCCGGCATCCTCTACTCCGTCGGTCTCACCGAGACCGGCCGGAAGGGATCACTGCAGCCCTATGCCATGAACATTGAGGGCAAGGCCTATTTCGGCCGGAGCCAGGAAGAGGCGCTGCAGGCCTTCCAGGCGGCGCGGGCGCGTGGCGCCAAGCTGATCGACCTCGGCTGCATGCAGATCAATCACCATTTCCACGGCGACCAGTTTACGTCGCCGGCGGAAATGTTCGACCCGCGCAAGAATGTCGAATATGCGGCATCCTTCCTTGCGCGTCTCCACGCCAGGCATGAGACCTGGACCATGGCCGTCGCCCGCTATCATGCGGGCCCGAACAACGACCCTGCGCAGAAGCGTTATGTCTGCAGGGTGATCGCAAATCTGGTTGCGACGGGCTATGGAAGCTGGACGACAAACGCGAAAGCGTTTTGCCAGTAATTCTACTAAAAGTTGATGTTTTTGGTGCTCATCGACCTGTGTCGTAATGTGGCAGGAATGCGCCCTCTTTTGGTGCGGCAAGGCTGCTCGTTAACCTTTGTTAACTTTTCCACCGCAAAATTGTGGCGAAAGGCGTCGATAGCTACTATATGTAGGTCAAATCGGCACGCAATTCTTAATCAACTGTTAAATTCACCCAGTCACTTTCTCTAGTTGCCGGTGATTCGCCCGATTCGTACCACTGCCTGAACGAAGCACCACACTGATTCGGAGGCGGACGAATGATCGTAGTGGTTGATGAGCGCGAGCTCGTGAAAGACGGCTATACTTCTCTTTTTGGTCGCGAGGGCGTGCCCTCGACGGGGTTCGATCCCCGTGAATTCGGCGAGTGGGTGAACACCGCCGCCGATTCGGACATCGATGCGGTCGAGGCATTCCTGATCGGTCAGGGCCAGCACGGCATGGAACTGCCGCGGGCGATCCGTGATCGTTCGCAGGCTCCGGTGATCGCGGTCAGCGATACGCCGTCCCTGGAAAACACCCTTGCGCTGTTTGACAGCGGCGTCGATGACGTCGTGCGCAAGCCGGTCCATCCGCGGGAAATCCTGGCCCGCGCGGCGGCCATCCGGCGTCGCCTGAAGGCGCTCACCAATTTTACGGAGATCGGCCCGATCCGGGTGTTCTCCGACGGTCGCGATCCCGAGATCAATGACGAGATATTCCCCTTGCCGCGCCGCGAGCGCCGCATCCTGGAATATTTGGTCGCCAACCGCGGCCGCCGTCTTTCCAAGACGCAGATCTTCAACGCGATCTACGGCATTTTCGACGAGGACGTCGAGGAAAACGTGGTCGAAAGCCACATCAGCAAGCTGCGCAAGAAGCTGCGCAAGAAGCTCGGTTTCGATCCGATCGATTCCAAGCGTTTCCTTGGCTACTGCATCGATTGGCAGGGCTGAGAAAGCGCGCGATCTGGCGGGACGGCGGACCCCGGCAGATCACCTTGGCAGCCAGCTTCACGCAAGGCCCGTTTCATAGGGTCGTTGTGACGAGACGAACGGGGATTTGACATGAGCCTTTACGGTACGATGAGAACGGGTGTTTCCGGCATGAACGCACAGGCGAACCGCCTGAGCACGGTTGCCGACAACATCGCGAATGCGAACACGACGGGCTACAAGAAGGCCTCGACCCAGTTCTCCTCGCTGATTCTGCCTTCCACGGGCGGCGCCTACAATTCGGGCGGCGTGACCACGGATGTGCGTTACTCCATCTCCGCGCAGGGCACCTTCACCTACACGACGTCGTCGACGGATCTTGCCATCAACGGCAAGGGCTTCTTCATCGTCCAGGGCAGCGACGGCCAGGAATACATGACCCGCGCCGGCGCCTTCACGCCGATGGACGACGGCACGCTGCAGAACAGCGCCGGCTTCACGCTGATGGGCTATGAATATTCCTCGACCGAGGACCCGACGATCGTCGTCAACGGCTTCGACGGCCTGGGAGAAATCAACCTCTCTTCCGGCGAACTCAACGCCAAGGGCTCGGCCGAAGGTGCGCTCGACGTCAACCTGCCGTCGAATGCCGACGACGGCTACGAGAAGAAGACGTCGCTCAAGGCCTATGACAGCCAGGGCAATTCGCGTCTGATCGAATTCAACTACACCAAGGTGTCGGACAACAACTGGACGGTCGAGGCAACATACGACGGCACGTCGATCGCTGGCCCGATTGCCATGGTCTTCGATTCCGCGGGCAAGCTGACCAGCCCATCGCCAGCGATCATCACGACCACGCCCCAGACCACCGGCGGCGCGGAACTCGCGGAACTGGAAATCAGCATCGGCGGCTCCACGCAGCTCGCCTCCGACTTCGACGTTTCCAACGGCAAGATCGATGGTAACGCGGCCAGCAAGGTCACCGGCTACGAGATCAGCGACGACGGTGTCCTCTCGCTGAAATACTCGAATGGCGAACTGACCCCGAAGTACCGTATCGCGATGGCCTCGGTGCAGAGCCCTGACAACCTCAAGCCGCTGCCGGGCAACGTCTACTCGCAGAGCAACGAATCGGGCGTCGTCGTCATGGGTTACGCCGGCACCAACGGTTACGGCAGCATCATTTCGGGCGCGCTGGAAGATTCCAACGTCGATATCGCCGAAGAACTGACGAGCATGATCGAATCGCAGCGTAACTACACGGCGAATTCGAAGGTCTTCCAGACGGGTTCGGAACTCATGGAAACCCTCGTCAACCTGAAGAGATAATGCGGCCAGAACCCCGCGCGCAGTCGAGAGTTAGGTAAATCCGATGTCGCTTTCAACAGCAATGAAGACTGCTCAGTCGAGCTTCTCCAACGTAGGCCTGCAATCGGCCGTCGCGTCGAAGAACATTGCCAATGCAAGCGACGCGTCCTATGCGCGCCGGTCGGCGGTTCTCGCAACCGCCGCGACCGGGGCCTCGGTCGTCGAAACCCAGCGGGCCCAGAACGAGGCGCTGCTGAAGCAGAACCTCATCAGCATCTCCAAGTCTTCCGCACAGGATACGCTCCTGACGGGGCTGACCAGCATGAAGATGATGCTCGGCGGCGAGGACTACGAACTCGCCCCGTCCACCTATCTTTCCAAGCTGCGCGACAATCTTCAGGCGTTCGCCGACAAGCCGAACGAAGTGTCGCTTGCCGAAACGGTCATCGCCGATGCGACGGATGTCGCCAACTCGCTGAACAGCACTTCGCTTGCCGTTCAGAAGATGCGCGCCGAGGCGGATGCCGATATCGGTACGGCCGTGACGGAACTCAACCGGCTGCTGTCCGAGTTCAAGATCTACAACGACCAGGTCAAGCAGGGTACGGCCGCCGGCACCGACGTCAACGATGCGCTCGACCAGCGTGACAAGCTGCTGACGCAGATTTCGCAGATCGTCGGCGTCAGCACGCTGAAGCGCACGAACAACGATCTTGCGCTCTACACGAGCGACGGCACCGTGCTGTTCGAGACCGAACCACGCACGGTCACCTTCACGCCGACCCCCACATACACGGCTGCCGTCACCGGCAACCCGATCTATATCGACGGCGTGGCCGTCCAGGCGGGTGCGGGCGGCAATACCAGCGCCCAGGGCTCCATTGCGGCCCTTCTGCAGCTGCGCGACGAAGCCGCTCCGATTTTCCAGAACCAGCTCGATGAAATCTCGCGCGGCCTGATCTCGATGTTCTCCGAGAGCATCGAGACTCCCGCCGGCTCGGGCACGTTCGTGGATACCGACGGTCTCTTTACCTGGAGCGGTATCCCGACGGTCGGTTCGCCCGGCCTCGGCGCGGTGATCAAGGTCAATCCGGCCGTTATCACCAGCCAGGGCGGCAACGCCATGCTGTTGCGGGACGGTATCAACGACACGTTCAACATCGGCAACAATGCCAGCTTCTCGGAACTGCTGAAGAGCTATACGGCGGCTTTCGAGACGCCGATGACCTTCGACGCGGATGCGGCGATCGATACGACGGCGACGATCCTTGCCTTCTCGACCGGTTCGGTCGGCTGGCTGGAGCAGTTGCGCAGCGCGGCGACCACGGCGGGCGACGACAAGGCGGCGCTGCTTGGACGCACGCAGGAGGCGCTCCAGAATGTGACGTCCGTGAGCCTCGATGAGGAACTCGCGCTGCTGCTCGATCTCGAGCAATCCTACAAGGCGTCGGCAAAACTCGTGGCGGCGGTCGATGAAATGATCACCGCGCTTCTCCAGGCGGCAGGCTAAGCTATGAAAGCTTCTTTCGTTTCCAACATGTCCCTCCAGAACGCTATGCGCATTACGGTCGCAAGCGCGCAGAAGGAGATGCTGAAGGTCCAGGAAGAGTCCGTGACGGGCCGCCATGCGGATGTCGGTGCGGAGCTTGGCGCCAAGACCGCCCGCACGCTCAACCTTCACCGCGACCTGCAGCGCATGGAATCGCTGAAGAGCACCAACGCCTTGACGACCCAGCGCCTTGCCGCCTCCCAGGAGGCGCTCGGCCAGATGTCGACCGCGGCGAACGACGCCATGGGCGTGCTGATCGCGCTTTCGGGCATCACGTCCGCCGATCAGCTCCAGCTCGCCCAGAAAAATATCGGTGATGCGCTGTCGACCTTCACGGCCGCCGCAAACACCTCCTTCAGCGGTGAATACCTGTTTGCAGGCATCAATTCCGACGTGATGCCGTTCAACGACTATTTCCAGACGTCCCCGGTGTCTGATGCCAAGGCCGCCTTCGACGCTGCTTTCCTGGCGCATTTCACCTTCGACCAGACGGACAGCGCCGTTTCCTCCATCGATCCCGCTGACATGCAGTCCTTCATCGATTCGCTCGAGACGGACTTCATGAGCGGCGTGAGCTGGGAGAACAACTGGTCGAATGCGTCCAGCGAGAACATGAACAGCCGCATCAGCGCGTCTGAAACGGTGCAGAGCTCGACCAACACCAATGTGGCCGGCATGCGCAATATGGCGCTCGGTCTGGTGATCGGCCAGGAACTGCTGGCGCTCAACATCTCCGAGGCGTCCCGCAAGGTCGTGAGCGATGCGGCGATCGACTATATGGGGCGTGCGGTCTCCGGCATCGACGGCGAACGCTCGAAGCTCGGCATTTCGGAATCCCGCGTGAGCCAGGCCAACACCTCGCTCGATGCGCAGATCACCATCCTGAGCACCAGCATCAAGGATATGGAAGGCATCGATACCTACGAGGCGGCGACGCGTGTAACCACACTCGAATCGCAGCTCTCGCTTGCCTACACGCTCACCTCGCGGATCCAGAACCTGAGCCTGCTGAACTACCTCTGATGAACCAGAGGATACGGACACACATGAAGGATGTCTGAATGTACCAGTTTTCATATGCCGAGATCATGGAGGAGGGCGTCGCCGTCTCGAAGGATCGGGAACGGCAGGTCCTCGAGCGCTCGATTGCGCTCCTGGAAGTGGCAAACGCGGCCCGCGGCGGAAACTACGGCAAGGAAGCAGTCGAAGCCGTTTACTACACGCGCCGCGTCTGGATTCGTTTCATCGAAGATCTCGGAAATCCGGAAAACCAGCTCGATGACGAGCTCCGGGCCAATCTGATCTCGATCGCCATCTGGATTCTCAAGGAAATAGAAAAGATCCGCAAACGCGAATCCACGAATTTCCAGGGCATCATCGACATCACAACCATCATCAAGGATGGAATCAAATGAAAAGTACGCTGCGTATATCGCTGAAGTCCGGGGAACGCATTTTTGTCAACGGCGCGGTCCTCAGGGTTGATCGCAAGGTAGCGATCGAATTCCTGAACGACGTGACCTTCCTCCTGGAAAACCACGTCCTGCAGCCGGAACAGGCGACCACCCCGCTCCGTCAGCTCTACTTCATCGCGCAGATGGCGCTGATCAATCCGGAAGGCGCCGAGCAGTCGATCGCCATGTTCCGCAAGTCGGTCATCATGCTGCTGTCGTGCTTCAAGAACGAGGAAGTGCTGGCCGAACTGAAGCGCGTCGATGCGCTCGTTACCCAAGGCCGCGCCTTCGAGGCGCTGAAGGCCATCCGCGGGCTCTACCCGATCGAGGATCGCATTCTCAACAATCAGGAAATGGCACCGGCCACGATCGAGCAGATCCGTAGGGAGATCGCACCATGGTAACGCCCGTCGGCGCAACGAGCACCGCCACATCCAACCAGGCGACCTCCGGCAGCGAGGCTTCGACCGCCGAAAAGTCGGCGACCTTGAACTACGAGAGCTTCCTGAAGCTGCTCGTGGCGCAGATGAAAAACCAGGATCCGACGGAGCCGATGGATTCGGCCCAGCAGATGGCGCAGCTTGCGACCTTCTCGCAGGTCGAGCAAACCATCAAGACGAATAAGAATTTCGAAAGCCTGCTGCAGCGCACGTCGCTGCAGGAAGCCAACTCCGTCATCGGCCGCACCGTCACCAGCGAGGACGGCAAGATCACTGGTGTCGTCAAGGAAGTGACGCTATACAACGACGGCATCGTGGCGAAGCTCGATTCGGGCGAAAAACTCGTTATCGGACCGGGCGTGAAGATAAGCGAAACCAAAACGTGAATGAGGCAGACGCCCTCGATATAGCGCAGGCAGCCATCTGGACGGTCATCGTGGCCTCCGGACCGGCGGTGCTTGCCGCCATGATCGTGGGCGTCGTCATCGCCTTCGTACAGGCGCTGACTCAGGTTCAGGAAATGACCCTGACCTTCGTGCCGAAAATCCTGGCGATTTTCGTGACGATCGCCATTTCGGCCCCCTTTATCGGCGCCCAGATATCCATCTTCACCGATCTCGTCTTCTCCCGCATCCAGAGCGGATTCTAGCGCTCGTCCGGCTGCGCTTCGCGCCTTGCTGGCGTGCCTTTCCCCATCCTCGCGCAAGCTTCGCCCTGTAGGTCATCGGATGAAATGGGCGACACGTGTTTTGTGCCGCCGCCTCTCATGACGAGACGGGAAGCATAACGATGGCGCAAGTTCCGGCAATCAACCTTCCGAAGGTCAGTCCCAGCGGCCGCGATGTCGCGTTCGCCGTGGGCATCCTGACGATCCTGTCGATCCTCTTCCTGCCGATCCCGGCCTTCATGATCGACATAGGCCTGGCCTTCTCGATCGCCTTTTCCGTGCTGATCCTGATGGTTGCGCTGTGGATCCAGCGTCCGCTCGATTTCTCGTCGTTCCCGACGGTTCTCCTCATCGCGACCATGGTGCGCCTGTCTCTGAACATTGCGACGACGCGCGTCATCCTCTCGCATGGCAACGAGGGGCACGATGCGGCGGGCGGCGTGATCGCCGGCTTTGCCAGCCTCGTCATGTCCGGTGACTTCGTCATCGGTATCATCGTCTTCATGATCCTGATCGTGGTGAACTTCATCGTCATCACCAAGGGTGCGACGCGTATCGCGGAAGTCGGCGCGCGCTTCACCCTCGATGCGATCCCCGGGAAGCAGATGTCGATCGACGCCGACCTGTCGGCGGGCCTTATCGACGAGAAGCAGGCGCAGCTGCGCCGCCGAGAACTGGAAGAGGAAAGCTCGTTCTTCGGTTCGATGGACGGTGCCTCGAAGTTCGTGCGCGGCGACGCCATTGCCGGCCTTCTCATCACCGCCATCAATGTCTTCGGCGGCATCATCATCGGCTACTTCCGTCATGGCATGGAGCTCTCGGAAGCGGCCGACGTCTTCGTCAAGCTCTCGGTCGGCGACGGTCTCGTCTCGCAGATTCCGGCGCTCATCGTCTCGCTCGCCGCGGGCCTCATCGTTTCGCGCGGCGGCACCTCGGGTTCCACCGACCAGGCGGTCGTCAATCAGCTCTCCGGCTATCCGCGCGCATTGCTCGTCGCCGCCGGCCTGATGATCATGCTCGCCCTCATGCCGGGCCTGCCTTTCCTGCCCTTCATGGTGCTCGGCGGCCTCATGGCCTTTGGCGGCTGGATGATCCCGCGCCGCATCGAGGCGGAAAACCAGGCCAAGCGTGCCGCGGAAGCCCAGCAGGTCCAGGCGACTCGCGATCAGGAAAAGGACTCGGTTAAGTCGGTGCTCAAGACCGCCGAGATCGAGCTCCTGCTTGGCAAGCAGGTCTCCACACGTCTTCTCGGTGCCCATCAGGAGCTGGCGTTTCGCGTTGGCAAGATGCGCAAGAAGTTCGCCGGCCAGTACGGTTTCGTCGTTCCGGAAATCAAGGTTTCCGACGATATCGCCATTCCCGACAAGTCCTACCAGATCCGCATTCACGGCACGACGATCGCCTCCAACATCGTGCGCGTCGGCGAAGTCCTCGTCGTCACGGGCGGCGGCCGCAAGCCGAGCGTGCCGGGCGACGAGATCCGTGAACCCGCCTTCGGCATGCCGGCGGTATCGGTCCTCGAAACCTTTGCCGAGGACCTGCGCCGCGAGGGCTTCCATCCGATCGACAACGTCTCGGTTGTTCTCACGCATCTCTCGGAAGTCATCCGCAACAACCTGCCGCAACTCCTGTCCTACAAGGACGTCAAGGTGCTGATCGAGCGTCTCGATCCGGAATATCGCAAGCTCGCCGACGAGATTTGCTCGTCGCACATGTCCTATTCCGGCCTGCAGGCCGTGCTGAAGCTGCTGCTCGCCGAGCGCGTCTCCATCCGCAACCTGCATCTCATTCTCGAAGCCGTCGCCGAACTCGCGCCGCATGTGCGCAAGACCGAGCAGATCGTCGAGCATGTCCGCATCCGCATGGCGCAGCAGATCTGCGGCGACCTGACCGACAACGGTGTGCTGCCGGTGCTGCGTCTCGGCAACAAGTGGGACATGGTGTTCCACCAGGCGCTGAAGCGCGATTCGAAGGGCGAAATCGTCGAGTTCGACATCGATCCGCGCCAGCTCGAAGAGTTTTCCGAGCAGGCGACGCGGGTTATCCGCGAGTTTCTCGACCGCGGCACGCCCTTTGTACTGGTCACATCGCCCGAATCCCGCTCTTATGTGCGCATGATCATCGAACGTCTTTTTGCAACATTGCCGGTTCTCTCGCATGTCGAGCTCGCCAAGGGCATCGAGATCAAGATCCTCGGCTCCATTTCATGATCACGGACCCGCAGGGCACGGTGCTGGCGCTGTTCGCCGCCTTCTGCCGTGTCGGCGGGTGTTTCATGCTGCTGCCGGGTTTTTCCTCGGCCCGTATTTCGGTCCAGATCCGTCTCTTTCTCGCCGTCGCGGTCTCCATGGGCGTGCTGCCGATCATGTGGGATGTCATCTATCCGCGCGCCAGCGGTGATCTCGACGGCTATCTCCGCATGATCGTCTTCGAGACGCTGACGGGTGCAGCGATCGGCCTCATCGCTCGCTATTATGTTCTCGGCCTGCAGTTCGCCGGCACGGTGCTGACCATGATGATGGGGTTCAACGCACCGCCGACGCCGGATGTCCTGGAAGACACCGCGGAAAACCAGCTGACCAACCTCTTGTCCTTTGCCGGCCTGCTTGTGCTCTTCATGCTGGATTTCCACCATGTCGTCATGCGGGCATTGATCGAATCCTACAATGTCATGCCGATCGGCGCCGGCTTCAATCCGCAGAGCGCGCTGATCACGCTCACCGATACGCTCAGCCAGACCTTCATGATCATGCTGCGGCTGGCGAGCCCCTTCATTCTCTATGGTCTGGTGTTCAACATCTCCGTCGGTCTCGTCAACAAGCTTGCACCGCAGATCCCGATCTATTTCGTTTCGCTGCCCTTCATCATCATGGGTGGCCTGTTCCTGCTCTACTTCGGCATTTCCTCGCTGCTCGAGATTTTTGCAAGCGGCTTCATTCCGGTCTTCAGGGGGGAATAGCGATGGCGCAGAGCCGGTCGGAAAAGCTGAAGCGCCTCGTCACCGTGCAGCGGCATCTCGAAAAGATGGCGGAGATCGATCTTGCCAACACCACGCGCCAGCGTCAGGAGGCGGCCGAGACGATGGACGCGGTCGCCGAGGCGATCAATTCGCTGAACCCGGTGCATCGCAGCTTCTCGCGGCACTATTCCGGCCAGTACAGCCGGTTGCAGCAGCAGGACCAGATGCTGGCCAACGTCCAGCAGATGCATGAGATGCGTGTGGTGCGGGAGCGCACCAAGGGCGACCGTATGGAAGACAATATGAAGGAGGCCCGCAGCGCCGAAGAGCGCGAGGCTGCGGATGACGCCATCTACGATCTGATCGACCAGCACATCGCCTACAAGGGCGGCGACGACTGAGGTCGTTCGCAAGTCTTTGGAACGACAAGGCATTTTCGCGCGTGGCTGGTCAAGCTTGCCTCAAATTGGATTCCGGACGTGCCGCCGTCACGACTTCGTCATCCGCCACCAGCCTCCCGTAAGGTTGAGCAGCGATAGTCTCCCTCACGGACGATGAAGAGGTTTGCCGAAGCGGCTGCGATATGCAGCGCGGGTAGATCGATGTCCCGATGGTCATGAGGCCGGCGGACCGCCATGAGGACGGGTCCGGCTCGCAGGATTTACCTGAAAGGCTTTGAGACGTGGCAATTACTCCCCCCAGCGATCTGGTGCTCGACGTCGTGCGCGCTGCCGATCCGACCCAGGTTCAGGAAGCGCAAGCCAAGCTGAAATCGAACCGCGCTTCCTTCGAAGCGACAAGCCTTGCCGAAGCGGGCGCCGGATTCCAGGCCGCCGTCGGCACTATTCTCAATCGTGATTCCGCCGGCGCCACCGCGTCGTCGAACGCCGTGTCCGCCGTCGGCAGCAAGGCCGTGCCGGAACACCTGCGCAAGTTCGAGACGATGGTTCTGCAGAACTTCGTGAAATCGATGATGCCGACCGAAAGCGAGCAGGTCTATGGCGAAGGTACCGCCGGCGAAATGTGGCGCGGCATGATGGCCGATCAGCTGGGTGAAGCGCTCGGCAAGGGCGGCGGCATCGGCATTGCCGAGGCGCTCGCCAAGAAGAGCGGCATCTCGGGCGGCGCCAAGGAGAATGATCCCGACCGTATCGCCTCCGGCATGATCCAGGCCTTGCAGCGGGAAGCCTTTGCCGACCTGACGCCCGGCATCAAAGAACACAAGAAAACGGCATAAGCGGAGAACAATAAAATGGAACAGGCAAGCAACGAAATCCGAATCCGCTCTGTGCTCGGTCGGCTTGAAACCATCATCGACAACGAGAACGACAATATCGGCCACGATCCCGATTTCGATCTGCCGACGTCGAATGCCCACAAGAGCCGCTGCCTTTATGAGCTGGCCATGCTGACGCGCGACGTGCGCCCGGAAGAGGTTCCTGCCAGCTTCTCGCCGCAGCTCGGCCGCATGCGCGAAAAGCTTGCCACCAACGCCCAGCGTGTCTCGGCTCATCTCGACGCCGTGCGTGAGGTTGTTGCCATCCTGAAGAACGCGGTGCAGGACCTCGAGGCTGACGGCACCTATTCGCAGGAACAGTTCCGTCTGGGTTACGGGACATGATCAAGCTTATCGGCACCGGCGTCTGGGTCCTCGCGATCACGCTCGCGGCGGTCTATTTCTCGCTGAAGATGGCCTCGGCCCCCAAGGTCGATACGGAAGCGGCCGCGCGCGAGGCCGCGATGGAATTCGTCTCCGGCTACACGACGACATTGCCGGTCATCGGGGAAGATGGTGTCAACGGCTATCTGCTCACCAAGCTCGCCTACAAGGCGAACAAGGAGCTGGCGGCCAAGCAGGTCGTGCCGCTGCCGCAGATGATCACGGATGAGCTCTACACGCTGCTCGTCGGCAAGAAGATGATCGATGTGACCGCAACCGGCAATTTCGACCTCGAGGCCTTCAGGGGCGTCGTGAAGGAAGGCCTCAACCGCCGTTTCGGCGCGGAGGTCATTGCCGAGGTCTATGTCGAGCAAATCGACTATATCACCACCGCTTCCGTCGAGGACCCCGCGCCCAAGAAGGGCGTTACGCTCCTGAAGGGCGAGGTGCCCGAGGTGAAGCCGGCAGAAAAAAGCGGCGGACACTAGATCCGCCGCTGAGTTGAGGCAATTTTTGAAGAAGCCGGCCGCCTATCGCGTGCCGGCTTCTGCCGTTTCATCGACTGTACGCTTCACCACCATGCCGGACAGCTTGTAGCGCATGACGTGATAGAGGAAGAGGGGATTGCCGATCACATAGCGCCGCCAGAGCCGCTTGGGTTCCTGCACGAGCCGGTAGAGCCATTCCAGACGCAGTTTGCGGATACCGAGCGGCGCACGGCGCACGTCGCCAGCCACGAAGTCGAACAGAGCTCCGACGCTCAGCACCAGCCGTGCATGGCCCGGGCCGACATGGCGGTCGATCCATTTTTCCTGCGCGGGGCTGCCCATGGCGACCAGGAGGATGTCGATATTGGCCTCGCGCACCTGCTCCATGATCTCATCGGATTTCGCGCGGTCGAAGAAGCCGTCGGAAATCGGGATGAAATCGTGCCAGGGCGCATGGTGCCGGAAGTTTTCCGTTGCACGCTTCAGCGTCGAGGGCCGCGTGCCGATCAGCGCGACGCGCATCGGCTTGGTGATGTAGGTCAGCAGGGCCGGCACGAAATCCGTGCCGTTGAGGTTTGCCGGAAATTTGCGGCCATGGAAGACCATGGATGCGATATCGACGCCGTGGCCATCAGGGAAAACGACCTGGCGCTCGAGCACGGCGCGATACTCCCCGTCACGCATCATCAGGTTCGCGTTGTTGGCGTTGATGAAGGCGATCACGGTCTGGCCGAAAGGCATCGTCGCGACCTCTTCGGCAAAGGCGAAGGCGTCCGCCCAGCCGAGATCGCAGACGGGAAGGCCGAGAATGTCGCGCTGTGCGCTGACGATATTGCCTGACACGAGGTTCATGACAGGGCTCCTTGAGCGGCAACACCGCGCGTCTGGCGACCGGACCGGCCGGCCGTCATGGCTCGGCGGCTGGCGTATTCGTTGGGGAATGTGGGAAAGGGCTTCATGCTGCTCCCGCAATACTTGTGTTGCTGAAGCCGGTGTAACAAGCGCGCCTGAAAGGGCTTTTAAGGAATTCGCTAGAAGGTGATCCGGTATCTTCATGTTTTGCTAACCATATGTCCCACCTGTACTCTATCAAGCTGAAAACAATAGATTTTATTCCATTGGATGTGGCGCCGTGCCCGGCTTCGAAGCGAAAAGATTTGCAGAGGGTGCTTCAAAAAAAGACTTTTCCCGAGATTTGACGGGTTCTTTCACGCGCCCGGAAACCTCTTTCACGGGTGACAGGAAAACGGGTGTTAACGAATTGGGCCGGTTGTTTGCGAAACGGGACGCTTGAAATTATGTGTTTGGGACAGCATAGGGCGTTAAGAGGCCATCCCATCACGCGAACGCGCCCCTAAAGTGGGCGCAATTCATTCAGGGAGAGTAATGTGACCACCATTATCGATGGCAAGCAGGTTGCCGCTTCCGTCACCGACGCCGTGAAGTCCGCAACCGCGGCGCTGGAAAAGGATGCCGGTTTCAAGCCCGGCCTTGCCGTCGTCATCGTCGGTGAGGACCCTGCGAGCCATGCCTATGTCTCTGCGAAAAGCCGCATGGCCAAGGAATGCGGTTTCAACTCCATTCAGCACACACTGCCCGAGGCAACCACGCAGGACGAGCTTGCGGCCCTCGTCGAGACGTTGAACGCCGACGAGAGCATCCACGGCATCCTCGTGCAGCTGCCGCTGCCGAGGCATCTGAACTCCGATCCGATCATCCAGTCGATCAGGCCTGAAAAGGACGTCGACGGCCTGCACGTCGTCAATGCCGGCAAGGTCGCGACTGGTGATCTCGACGGCGGTCTCGTTTCCTGTACGCCGGCCGGCGCTATGGTGTTCGTGCGCCGTACCCACGGGGAAGACCTCTCGGGTCTCAACTCGGTGGTGATTGGCCGCTCCAATCTCTTCGGCAAGCCGATGTCGGCGCTGCTGCTGGCCGCCAACGCGACAGTAACGACGGCCCACTCTCGGACCAGGGACCTCGCCGGTGTCTGCCGCAATGCTGACATTCTCGTGGCCGCGGTCGGCCGCCCGGAAATGGTGAAGGCGGATTGGGTGAAGCCCGGCGCCACGGTCATCGACGTCGGGATCAATCGCATCCCGGCACCGGAAAGAGGCGAGGGCAAGTCGCGCCTCGTGGGCGATGTCGCCTATGACGAATGCGCCAAGGTGGCCGGCGTCATCACGCCGGTTCCGGGCGGCGTCGGCCCGATGACGATCGCCATGCTGATGGCCAACACCGTCATTGCCGCCTATCGCAAGGCTGGCAGGACCCCGCCGAAATTCTGATCGCCAGACCAAAAGGCGCCCACGCGGCGCCTTTTTATTTGCCTGCCGGTGCGGGGCCGGTCGAGGCGCGCACGATGAGGTCCGTTTTCCAGAGCTCCTGCTGTGGAAGGGCTTCCAGCTGCAGAATATCCGCGATCAACCGTCGCGCGATGCGCTGTCCGGCGCCGCGCAGCGATGAGCGCGTCGTCGTGAGCGGCACCATGAAATTCTCCGGCTTCAACATCGGCAACACGTCGTCATGGGCGATCAATGAGATGTCCGAGCCGAGTTTCAATCCCGCCTGGTTGATCGCGCGCACGGCGCCGAGCGCCAGGACCGTACTGGAACACAGCACGGCCGTCGGTGGCGTTGCGAGCTGCAGAAAGCGTTCCATGGCGCGAAACCCATGTTCGTCGGTCATCTGCGAGTTCGAATTGCATTCATCGCGCAGCACGAGGCCGTGCTCGGTCAATGCACGCACCGTGCCTTTCGTCCGACGAATTGCGAAGGTGAGGTGGCTCGGACCGTTGATCAGGGCGACATGCCGATGGCCGAGCTGCGCGAGCAGCCGCGCGGCATCGTAAAAGGCGCCCGTGTTGTCGATGTCGAGATAGGGATAGTCCGTCGCGATGCCCATCGAGCGGCCATGCACGACGAAAGGCGTCTTCAGCGACTTCATCATCGCGATGCGCGGATCCTTCTCGCGCATATAGGCGAGGAACAGGGCATCGACATTGCCGCTGGCCACCAGCCGCCGGCAGGTCGCCACCTCGTCCTCCGGGTGGCTCGGATTGATGACAAAGTGGAAATCGTGCTTGACCGCCTCATCGCCGAGGCCGGCCAGGAATTCGCCGAAATGCACGTCGGACTCGATGCCGTCGGCGGTCGGCATGACCAGGCCGATCGAGCCGGCGCGGCCGGTCGCAAGGCGCTGCGCGGCGCGGTTGGGGCGGTAGCCTGTCTCCCGAACGGCATCGAGAACCCGCTGGCGGGTCTCGGCATTGACTTCCGGATAGCCGTTCAGCGCTCTGCTGACGGTTGTCTGCGACAGACCCAGCAATTGCGATAACTGCTTGAGATTCACATGCTTAGCTTTCTTGAAACATTAAAAGCGCTTTGGGTGTTGTGCGTTGACGTTCCCGATTTTCTCTCCAAAGCGTTTTGGCATCTAACATCAGCAATTCCTTCCAGAAAAGCGGATTTGGTCATTTTGCGGCGCAAAACTACGCTGCACTGCATCAGGGGCGGCGTTTTTGTTTGAAATGATTTGGGGGTACTTGACGAGGGTGAGGGGGAAATGGGATGAAAGGAAATCCAAAGCGCTTTGAATTTTGGGGTATTTTAGAGAATGCCTGCCCCGGGAGGGTGGGTTTGCTATGGGAGGCAAATCACGTGAAAAAGACATTGCTGATGACGGCTGCGCTGGCGCTTCTGATGGCGGGCGGCGCTGCCGCTGCCGATTTGAAGTTCAAGCCCGGCGAGGATTCGAAATTCAACTGGCAGAGCTTTGAAGACTTCAAGAAGGGCCATGACCTCAAGGGCCAGACGCTGACCATCTTCGGTCCCTGGCGCGGCGAAGACGAAGCCCTCTTCAAGAATGTCTATGCCTATTTCGTCGAAGCGACGGGCGTCGATCTGAAATACTCCTCCTCGGAAAACTACGAACAGCAGATCGTCATCGACACCCAGGCCGGCAGCCCGCCTGATGTCGCCATCCTCCCGCAGCCGGGCCTCATCGCCGACCTCGCGTCCAAGGGTTACCTGACGCCGCTCGGCGACGAGACCCAGAAATGGCTTCTCGACAACTACGCCGCCGGCCAGTCCTGGGTCGATCTTTCGACGTACAAGGGCAAGGACGGGAATGCCGCGCTCTATGCCTTCCCCTACAAGATCGACGTGAAGTCGCTCGTCTGGTACGTGCCGGAAAACTTCGAAGACGCCGGCTACGAAGTGCCGAAGACCATGGAAGACCTGAAGGCGCTGACGGAAAAGATCGTCGCCGATGGTGGTACGCCGTGGTGCATCGGTCTGGGTTCGGGCGGCGCCACCGGCTGGCCGGCGACCGACTGGGTCGAAGACCTGATGCTGCGCACGGCTTCGCCCGAAACCTACGACAAGTGGGTAAAGAACGAGATCCCGTTCACGGATGCGTCCGTCGTCGGCGCGCTGGATGAATTCGGCTGGTTTGCCAAGAATGACAAGTTCGTCGATGGCGGCGCGGCTGCCGTGGCCTCCACCGACTTCCGCGACAGCCCGAAGGGCCTCTTCGCCTCGCCGCCGAAGTGCTATCTGCACCACCAGGCCT
The DNA here is from genome assembly GCF_022899935.1 of Shinella curvata. Taxonomy (GTDB): domain Bacteria; phylum Pseudomonadota; class Alphaproteobacteria; order Rhizobiales; family Rhizobiaceae; genus Shinella; species Shinella curvata. The sequence continues at coordinate 66,235 of NZ_JALJCJ010000003.1, read as the reverse complement.
CGTTCATCCCATCCTTCTTCCCTGAGGGTACGGTTGTCGGCGAAGACGCTGATTTCTTCTACATGCCGCCCTATGCCAGCAAGCCGGAACTCGGCAATCCGGTTCTCGGTGCCGGCACGCTCGCCATGATCACCAAGGACACGCCGGCCTCGCGCGCCTTCATCGAATTCCTGAAGACGCCGATCGCCCACGAAGTCTGGATGGCCCAGACGAGCTTCCTGACGCCCTACAAGAGCGCCAACAAGGAAGCCTATGCCAACGGTCCGATGAAGAAGCAGGGTGAAATCCTGCTGAACTCGACGACCTTCCGCTTCGACGGTTCCGACCTGATGCCGGGCAAGATCGGTGCGGGCGCGTTCTGGACGGGCATGGTCGACTTCGTCGGCGGCAAGTCCGCGGCTGATGTCGCCGGCGGTGTCCAGAAGGCCTGGGACGCCATCAAGTAACATCCTGGCGAACCGGCGGGTTTTACCCGCCGGTTTTCCCAAGTATGCCCACATGCAGCCGGACCATGCGGTGCAAGCCGCGTGAGCGCCCCTTGTGTCTCTCAAGGTCCGGACTGCGCGTGGAAAACAGCGTCAGGGGAAGCATTCCTGGGGAGGAACTGCCATGCAGCAATTGTTATTCGCCATTTTCACGATGGTGGGGGGCGTGCTCGCCTGCGCCGCCTATTTCTTCGGAACGAACTGGCTGCTCGACAAGATTTTCCCCTCGAAAGGGATGACGGGCGCGCAGGCATCGCAAAACCTGCGCATCACCAATGCCATCAGGCCCTGGCTGTTCATGGCACCGGCGCTTTTCGCGCTCGCCATCTACCTGGTCTATCCGGTCTTCGAGTCCGTCCGGCTCGCCTTCCATGACCGCTCTGGCCAGCAGTTTGTCGGCTTCAGCAATTTCGTCTGGATGTTCAACGACGGCGAATTCCGTCAGTCGATCTTCAACAACTTCCTCTGGCTCCTCGTGGTGCCGGCGCTCTCCACCTTCTTCGGCCTTGTCATCGCGGCGCTGACCGATCGCATCTGGTGGGGCAATATCGCAAAGACCCTGATCTTCATGCCGATGGCGATCTCCTTTGTCGGCGCCGCCGTCATCTGGAAGTTCGTCTACGACTACCGCTCGGAAGGCTCCGAGCAGATCGGCATTCTCAACGCCATCGTGGTGGCCATGGGCGGCCAGCCCGAGGCGTGGATGACCATTCCCTTCTGGAACAACTTCTTCCTGATGGTCATCCTGATCTGGATCCAGACCGGCTTCGCCATGGTCATCCTCTCGGCGGCACTGCGTGGCATTCCCGAGGAAACCATCGAGGCGGCTGTCATCGATGGCGCGAACGGCCTGCAGATCTTCTTCAAGATCATGGTGCCGCAGATCTGGGGCACGATCGCCGTGGTCTGGACGACCATCACCATTCTCGTCCTCAAGGTCTTCGACATCGTGCTCGCCATGACCAACGGGCAATGGCAGACGCAGGTTCTGGCGAACCTAATGTTCGACTGGATGTTCCGCGGCGGCGGCGATTTCGGGCGCGGCGCGTCCATTGCCGTCGTCATCATGATCCTGGTCGTTCCGATCATGATCTGGAACATCCGCAACGCCACCAAGGAAATGGAGCGCTGAGATGATTGCTTCCGCCCGTTCGCCGCTCATCATCGTCGTCCATATTTCCGTCCTGTTGCTCGTCGCCCTCTGGACGCTCCCGACCGCAGGCCTGCTGATTTCCTCGCTGCGCGACAAGGACCAGCTCGCCGTCTCCGGCTGGTGGACGGCGCTCTCCACCTCCTCGCAGAACCTGACCGGTCGCGCGGCTTCGCCCGAAGCGCAGGTCGAGAAGGATGGCAAGTTCGTCATTGAGGGCAAACTCCTCGAAGGCGACACTGCCAAGGTCTCGGCCTTCGGCGTGCGTCCTTTGCAGCCGTCTGCCTTCGAAGCCGGCAAGCCCGCCGATCTGGGTGACGGCCAGACGCTCACCGTCAACGAGGACGGCAGCTACCAGATCGTCTCGCCGACCAGGATGGAAGGCACGCGCGGCCAGCGCATCTTCTATACGGCTTCCGTGCCGCCGCGCTTCACGCTCGACAACTATCGCGAAGTGCTGAACGCTGCCGGTATCGGCTCGTCCTTCATCAATTCGCTGACGGTGGCGATCCCCTCGACGATCATCCCGATCCTCGTTGCCGCCTTCTGCGCCTATGCGCTCGCCTGGATGCCGTTTCCCGGCCGGGCAATCCTGATTGCCGTCATCGTCGGCCTGCTCGTCGTGCCGTTGCAGATGTCGCTGATCCCGCTCCTGAAGCTCTATAACGGTGTCGGCGCCTTCTTCGGCGTTCCCGCGAAAACCTATGTCGGCATATGGCTCGCCCATATGGGCTTCGGCCTGCCGCTCGCGGTCTATCTGCTGCGCAACTATATGGCCGGCCTGCCGCGCGAGATCCTGGAATCCGCCCGCGTCGACGGCGCCTCGGATTTCGATATCTTCGTGAAGATCATCCTGCCGCTCTCCTTCCCGGCGCTCGCCTCGTTCTCCATCTTCCAGTTCCTGTGGACCTGGAACGACCTGCTCGTCGCCATGGTCTTCCTCGGCACGGGCAATGACGAGCTGGTGCTGACCGGACGCCTGGTGAACCTGCTCGGCTCGCGCGGCGGCAACTGGGAAATCCTCACGGCCTCCGCCTTCATCACCATCATCGTGCCCCTCATCGTGTTCTTCAGCCTGCAGCGCTATCTCGTGCGCGGTCTGCTGTCGGGTTCGGTCAAGGGCGGTTGATGTCTCCCAAGTAAACAGGAAATACCAGAATGACGACGACGTCGGATTCCACCCTTCTCATCCCGGACAAGGACTGGTGGCGTGGCGCGGTGATCTACCAGATCTATCCGCGCTCGTTCCAGGATACCAATGGCGATGGCATCGGCGACCTCAAGGGCATCACCGAGCGGCTGGCCCATGTCGCTTCGCTGGGCGCGGATGCGATCTGGATTTCGCCCTTCTTCACCTCGCCGATGAAGGATTTCGGCTACGACGTCTCCGATTATCAGGATGTCGATCCGATCTTCGGCGAACTTGCCGATTTCGATGCGCTGATCGCCGAGGCGCACCGCCTCAACATCCGCGTCATGATCGACCTGGTCCTGTCGCACACCTCCGACAAACATCCGTGGTTCGTCGAAAGCCGATCGCGCCGCACCAACCCCAAGGCGGACTGGTATGTCTGGTCGGACTCGAAGCCGGACGGCACGCCACCGAACAACTGGCTGTCGATCTTCGGCGGTTCCGCCTGGCAGTGGGACCCGACGCGCCTGCAATATTACATGCACAATTTTTTGACGTCGCAGCCGGACCTCAATCTCCATAATCCGGAGGTTCAGGACGCGCTGCTCTCGGTCGCCCGCTTCTGGCTGGAGCGCGGCGTCGATGGCTTCCGCTTGGACACGATCAACTTCTACTTCCACGACAAGGAACTGCGGGACAACCCGTCGCTCGCCCCCGAGCGGCGCAATGCGCAGACGGCGCCGGCCGTAAACCCCTATAACTACCAGGAACATATCTACGACAAGAACCAGCCGGAGAACCTGGAATTCCTCAAGCGCTTCCGCGCGGTCATGGAAGAGTTCCCGGCAATCGCCGCCGTGGGCGAGGTGGGCGACAGCCAGCGCGGTCTGGAGATCGCCGGCGAATACACGTCCGGCGGCGACAAGATGCATATGTGCTATGCCTTCGAATTCCTGGCGCCCGACCCGCTGACGCCGGCCTTCGTCGCCGAGACGCAGCATGCACTGGAAAAGGCGGCACCCGAAGGCTGGGTCTGCTGGGCCTTCTCCAACCATGACGTGATGCGCCATGTCAGCCGCTGGGGCAATGCGGTCACCGACCACGAGGCCCACGCCAAGCTGCTCGCGAGCCTCTTGATGTCGCTGCGCGGTTCCGTCTGCATCTATCAGGGCGAGGAGCTGGCGCTGCCGGAGGCGGAGCTTGCCTATGAGGACCTTCAGGATCCCTACGGCATTCAGTTCTGGCCGGATTTCAAGGGCCGCGACGGTTGCCGCACGCCGATGGTCTGGGAGAGCGACAAGCAGTCCGGTGGCTTCAGCCAGGGCAAGCCGTGGCTTCCCGTTCCAGACGTGCATCTGGAGCGCGCCGTCAGCGTGCAGGAGGGCGATGCGGCTTCGGTGCTGGCGCATTACCGCCGCTTCCTGGCTTTCCGCAAGGAGCATGTGGCGCTGGTCAAGGGCGAGATCGACTTCCAGTCGGCCGAAGGCGCGATCCTCTCCTTCGTGCGCACGCACGGCAACGAGAAGGTTTTCTGCGCCTTCAACATGAGCCCGATCGCCCGCCTTGCCGATCTTCCGGCAGGCCAGCTGGAGGTGCTCGAAGGCCATGGCTTCGGCAGCATCATGCATGAGGAAACTATCGAACTTCCGGCCTGGAGCGGCTTCTTCGCCCGCTTTTCTTGATCGGTCAAAAACTATTGGGGAGGTAAGAGCATGACAGGGCTGGTTCTCAAGGATATCCGCAAATCCTACGGCGCGGTGGATGTGATCCACGGCATCGATCTCGATATCAAGCAGGGCGAGTTCATCGTCTTCGTCGGCCCGTCCGGCTGCGGGAAGTCGACGCTGCTGCGCATGATCGCCGGCCTGGAGGAGATCACCGGCGGTGACATGACGATCGATGGCGAGCGCGTCAACGACGTGCCGCCCTCGAAGCGCGGCATCGCCATGGTGTTCCAGTCCTACGCGCTCTACCCCCACATGACCGTCTACGACAACATGGCCTTCGGCATGCGGATCGCCGGCGAGAGCAAGGAGGAGATCGACCGCCGGGTGCGCTCGGCGGGCGAAATCCTCCAGCTCACGAAGTATCTCGACCGCCTGCCCAAGGCGCTCTCGGGCGGCCAGCGCCAGCGCGTCGCCATTGGCCGCGCCATCTGCCGCAACCCCAAGGTCTTCCTGTTCGACGAGCCCTTGTCTAACCTCGACGCGGCGCTGCGCGTGGCGACCCGCATCGAGATCGCCAAGCTCAACGAGCAGATGGCCGATACCACCATGATCTACGTGACGCACGACCAGGTGGAGGCGATGACGCTCGCCGACCGCATCGTCGTGCTCTCGGCCGGCCATATCGAGCAAGTCGGCCCGCCGCTGGAACTCTATGAGCGACCAGCCAATCTCTTCGTCGCCCGCTTCATCGGCTCGCCGGCCATGAACATCATCCCGGCGAAGGTGACTGCGGCCGGTGCCGCAACCTCGGTCGAGCTGACGGGCGGTCGCGTCTCCAGCGTCGATATCCCGACGGCGGCTTCTGAAGTCGGCAAGACGGCGAGCTTCGGTGTGCGGCCGGAAGACCTGCAGATTACCACCGGCGAGGATTTTCTGTTCGAGGGCACGGTGTCCATCGTCGAGGCGCTTGGCGAGGTGACGCTGCTCTATATCGATGGTCTCGTTGCCAACGAGCCGATCATCGCCAAGATCCCCGGCATTCTCGATATCAAGCGGGGAGAAAAGGTGCGTTTCACCGCCGACAAGACCAAGCTGCACCTGTTCAATGCGGCCGGGCAGAGCTATCGCGCCGTCTGATTTCGCGTCCGAGCGGCAGGATTTAGCCCTGCCGCTCAACCCGATGTTAAGTCTTGCTCCCTACGCTTTTTTCGAAAAGTGAGAATGCCGGGGGCAGGCAAAATGGGCATGGGTCAAGTACCGCGCAACAACTACCTGAACAAGGAAGAGTCCTTCATGTATGATCGGGAAAAGAGTTTCCCGATGGAGGACACCTGTAACGAGGCGCGTATTGAGTTCACCGAGAATGGCGGCCTCGTCAATCTCGTCTCCCGCCGCGGCTTGATCGTCAAGCTGTCGCGTAGCGGTGCCGTCATCACCATGACGACGAAGTTCCAGCTACCGCGCAACTTCTATCTCGACATCGTCAGCGCCCGCCTGCCGATGATCGGCTGCCTGACCCAGCGCGTCTATCCCAATGACGTGGTGGAAGCCCGCTTCCTGCGTCTGCTGTCCGACAAGGACCTGCAGCGCATCTTCGTCTATTCGACGCACCGCAACCATCAGGGCCGGACGCTGGATATATACAGCTGAGACGAAAAGAGGGGCGAAACGCCCCTCATTTTATGTCTGCCGGTTGCCGAACTTGGTGCGACCTCTCCTCCGTCATGCTCGGGCTTGACCCGAGCATCCATCCACACGGCACGCCCTCATTTGTGGTTGTGGATCCTCGGCTCAAGGCCGAGGATGACGTTGCGGGTGTGATGCGGGTCTGCCCAAAGCTTTTGCTTTACGCGAAGAGCACGCTCGCTCCGTGATCCGCCGGACCCGCAATGGCACGGAAGGGGGCAAAGAGCTCGCGACCCATGCCGAATTCGTTACCCGAGAGATCGGCCGAGGCCTGCGGGCGGGCGGCAAATGCGGCGGCATCCACCAGCACCTCGATCGTGCCATGGGTGGCATCCAGCCGGATCCTGTCGCCGTTCTGGATGCGGCCGATCGGACCGTTGTCGACCGCCTCGGGCGTGACATGGATGGCGGCCGGGACCTTGCCGGAGGCGCCGGACATGCGGCCGTCGGTGAGCAGTGCCACGCGCTGGCCGCGGTCCTGCAAAATGCCGAGCACGGTGGTCAGCTTGTGCAGTTCCGGCATGCCGTTCGATTTCGGTCCCTGGAAGCGCACGACGGCGATGAAATCACCCGTGAGCTCGCCGGCCTTGAAGGCGGCATTGAGCTCCAACTGGTCGTGGAAGACCTTGGCCGGCGCTTCAATGACGTGGCGTTCCGGCTTGACGGCAGAAATCTTGATGACCGCCTTGCCGATATTGCCGCTCAGCATCTTCAGGCCGCCGGTCGGCTGGAAGGGCGTCTCGATATTGGCAAGCACCTTCGGGTCGTGGCTGACCTTCGGCGACTGATCACGCACGACAGCGCCGTTTTCGCCCAGCCGGGCATCGACCGTATAGGCCTTGAGGCCCTGGCCGTAGACCGTGCGAACATCGTCATGCAGCATGCCAGTCTTGAGCAGTTCCTGGATGAGGAAGCCCATGCCGCCGGCCGCGTGGAAATGGTTCACGTCGGCAAGGCCGTTCGGATAGACGCGGGCCAGCAGCGGCACGACGTCGGACAGTTCGGAAATATCCTGCCAGGTCAGAACGATGCCGGCGGCGCGCGCCATGGCGATGAGGTGCAGCGTGTGGTTGGTCGAACCGCCCGTGGCATGCAGGCCGACGACGCCGTTGACGACGGAGCGCTCGTCGATCATCTCGCCGGCCGGCGTGAATTCGTTGCCTTGCGCGGTAATGGCCAGCGCCCGCCTGGCGGCTTCCTTGGTCAGCGCGTCGCGCAGCGGCGTGCCGGGATTGATGAAGGAGGCACCGGGCATGTGAAAGCCCATGATCTCCATCAGCATCTGGTTGGAGTTCGCCGTGCCGTAGAACGTACAGGTGCCGGGGCCGTGATAGGACTTGGATTCGGCCTCGAGCAGTTCGGCGCGGCCAGCCTTGCCCTCGGCGAAGAGCTGGCGGACGCGTGCCTTTTCGTCGTTAGGCAGACCGGAAGTCATTGGGCCGGCGGGAATGAACACGGCGGGCAGATGACCGAAGGTCAGCGCGGCGATGGTCAGACCGGGAACGATCTTGTCGCAGACGCCGAGATAGACGACCGAGTCGAACATGTTGTGCGACAGGCCGACGCCGGCCGCCATGGCGATCAGGTCGCGCGAGAACAGCGAGAGTTCCATGCCCGGCTGGCCCTGGGTGACGCCGTCACACATGGCGGGCACGCCGCCCGCCACCTGCGCCACGCCGCCGGCTTCCCGGGCGGCGTCGCGGATGAGGGCTGGATAGGTCTCGAACGGCTGATGGGCCGAGAGCATGTCGTTATAGGAGGTGATGATGCCGAGGTTCGGAACGCGGTCGCCGGCGAGCGCGTCCTTCTCGGCGGGGGAACAGACCGCAAAGCCGTGCGCAAGGTTGCCGCAGGAGAGGATCGAGCGGTGCACGCCTTTGGAGATGGCGGCGCGGACGCGGCCGAGATAGGGCTCGCGGTGCGGCTTGGAGCGTTCGACGATGCGGGCGGTGATGGCTTCGATGCGTTTGTCGGCGGACATGGGAGCTATCCTGACTTCCTCGATTGCATTTTTGCACGGCAAAGCGAGCGGGAGCGCTGCGCCATCCGCGGTTGAACGGCGCCAGGCGCCGGGCATGTTCGGCTTCAGCCGGCTGGACGTACTCCAGAGCATTCAAAGCCGAAGCGATTTCGCTTCGGCGTCGGACAATGCTCTAGGGTGCCCAGTAGATATCGACAGGTGTTGCCGCGCGCCGGAGAATGGCGCGGATCGGCATGTCGGTTTCGGGGCCGTCTGCTTCTGCGGCGGCCAGAACGTCCTTCTTGCCTTGGCCTTCGATATGCAGCACCAGAAGGCGGGCATCCTGAAGGCTGGCAAAGGTGAAGGTGAGGCGGGTTTCGCCGGCACCCTCGGCTTCCATGGTGATCACGCCACGCGGTGTAGTGGCCGAGATCGCTTCCGCAAGATTGCTGCCCCGGGGGAAGAACGAAGCCGTATGCCCGTCCGTTCCCATGCCGAGGATCGCGACATCGAAGGGCGCGCCGAGCGAAGCGGCATCGGCCGAGACGATCTGTGCAGCCTCTTCCGCGCTGCCGGCATCCCGGTAGAGCGGAAGGAAATTCGCAGCTTTCGCCTTGTTCTGAAGCAGGTTCTCGCAAACGAGCAGGTGGTTCGAGCGCGGATTGTCGGCCGGTACGAAACGTTCGTCGACAAGCGTGACCGTCACCTTGGCCCAGTCGATGTCTCGGGTCGAGAGCGTCTTGAAGAAGGCCTTCGGCGTCGAGCCGCCCGACACGGCGATGGTTGCCGTGCCACGGGCAGAGATGGCGTCGGAAAGCGTCGCGGACACGCGGTCCGCCAACTCTTCGGCGAGCGCCACACCATCCTCGAATTCATGGAAATTCACGCTCATCGGGCTTCCTTACGATTCATGCCAGGTGCGGCCGTCACGCTCGATGAGCGCAATCGACTGGCTCGGGCCCCAGGTTCCCGCTGTATAGCCCTGTGCCTGCTGGCCGGTTGCTTCCCAGGCCTTGAGGATCGGATCGACCCAGCGCCACGCGGCTTCCACTTCGTCGCGGCGCATGAAGAGCGTCTGGTTGTTCCGGACGACGTCGAGCAATAGGCGCTCGTAGGCGTCGGCGTTGCGGGCGTCAAAGGCCTCGGCGAAGCTCATGTCGAGCGAGACGTTGCGCAGGCGCATGCCGCCCGGACCCGGATCCTTGATCATCAGCGACTGCTTGACGCCTTCATCCGGCTGCAGGCGGATGATGAGCTGGTTGGCTTCGATGCGGCCCGCCGAAGGGTCGAAGATCGAATGCGGGATCGGCTTGAAGGTGATGACGATCTCCGACATGCGGGCGGCAAGCCGCTTGCCGGTGCGGATGTAGAAGGGCACGCCCGCCCAGCGCCAGTTGCCGATTTCGGCCTTGATGGCGACGAAGGTTTCCGTGTTGGAGACGCCGCCTTCCAGCTCTTCCAGATAGCCCTTGACCGGGCCGCCAGCCGAGGCACCGGCCCGGTACTGGCCGCGCACCGTCAGGCGCTCGACATTGTACTGGTCGATCGGCTTCAGCGCGCGCAGCACTTTCAGCTTTTCGTCGCGCACGGCTTCGGCGTCCATGGAGGAGGGCACTTCCATGGCGACAAGGCAGAGCAGCTGGAGAATGTGGTTCTGCACCATGTCGCGCAGCGCGCCGGCCTTGTCATAGTAGCCGGCACGGCTTTCCAGGCCGACGGCTTCGGCGACCGTGATCTGTACGTGGTCGATATGGGCGGAGTTCCACAGCGGCTCATAGAGCGCATTGGCAAAGCGCAGCGCCATCAGGTTCTGCACCGTCTCCTTGCCGAGATAGTGGTCGATGCGGAAGATCTGCTCTTCGCGGAACACCTTGCCGATGGTGTTGTTCAGCTCGTTGGCGGAGGCAAGGTCGCGGCCGATCGGCTTTTCGACGACGATGCGGGTGTGCTTCGTGATGAGTTTATGGTCGCGGATCTTTTCCGAGATGTCGCCGAAGATCGCCGGCGCGACGGCGAGATAGAAGGCGCGCACGCGCTCCTTGCCCTCGTCGAGCAAGTCCTTCAGCTTGTCCCAGCCGTTGTCGGACTTGGCATCGACGGCGACATAGAACAGCCGGTCGCAGAACGTCTTGATCTGCTCGTCGTCGAATTCGCTGGGCTTGAGGTGCTCCTTCAGCGCGTCGACGGCGAACTTGCGGTATTCCGCATCTGTGAAGGCCGTACGCGACGCGCCGATGATGCGCGTCGGGTCGGAGAGCTGGCCCGCGAGCTGCCTGTGGTAGAGGGCCGGGAGGAGCTTGCGTTCCGCAAGGTCGCCGGTTCCGCCAAAGACGACATAGTCGAAGGGTTCAACAGGAATGATCTGGCTGCTCATCGGATATCTCGATCTCGTTCTGTTGTCGGGCGTTATAATCTAATCGATTTAAAAACACCAGCGTGCAACGCAACAAAATCGATGCTTCCGTGTCGATCAGAGCCTGTCGCGTAGCGCGTACCACGTCATGGCGAGAAACAGAAGTGGCGAACGGAACCTCGAGCCTCCGGGGAAGGCCGGGATTTTCAGGGCCTTCAGCTCGTCGAGTTCCGCACTGCCGCCGGTCACGTCCTCGGCATAGAGCTTGCCACAATAGTTTGACAGCATGACGCCATGGCCGGAATAACCGCCGATCGTCGTGATGCCGGGCATGACTTCGCGGACATAGGGTTTGCGCGGCATGGTGATGCCGACGGAACCGCCCCAGGCATGGGTGAGCTCGATGCCCTTCAGCTCCGGATAGACCTCCTCGATCTGCCGGCGGATCGGCGGCGTCATGTCGTCGAGATTTTCCGAGTAGGCCTCGCGCCCGCCAAACAGCAGGCGGCCGTCGCGGGTCTTGCGGAAATAGCGCACGACGAAGCGCGTATCGGCAATCGCCTCCCCGCCTGGAATGACCGACGGGAACTTGTCGAGCGGCACGGTCGCGCCGATGAAGGAGCGGATCGGCATGACGTGCGATGCCGTCTTCGGTTCGAGATTGCCGATATAGGCATTGCAGCAGATCAACGCCCGGTCGGCACGGATCGTGCCTTTCGCGGTGGTGATGACTGCCTTGCCGCCCGTTCGCTCGATTTTCAGGGCCGGGGTTTTTTCGTGCAGGCTTGCGCCGGCGGCCTGCGCCGCACGGGCGACGCCGACGACAAGTTTCATGGGGTGAATATGGCCGGTGCCGACATCGCGCATGCCGAAGAAGAAGCGTTTCGAACCGACGCGCTGTTCCGTCTCCGCCCGGTCCATATAGCTCAGATGCTTGTAGCCGAAGCGTGTCGCAGCGATCTCGATATGATCGCGAAATTCCTTCTCGTAGCTCGCCTTGTGGCTGACATTGAGCTGGCCGGGCACGTAGTCGATCTCGACGTTATGTGCGGCAGCGAAATCGTGGATGTGCTGCTTGGCGTTTTCCGCAAGATCGAACAGCGCCTTGGCGCGTTCGAAGCCGAGTTCGGCCTCGAGCGTTTCCGCGTCGGAGCGCTGGCCGGTGCCGAGCTGGCCGCCATTGCGGCCCGACGCACCGTCGCCAAAGCGGTGGGCCTCGACGAGCGTGACGCGCACGCCCTTCTTCGCGAGATTGTAGGCGGCCTGGAGGCCGGTGAAGCCGCCGCCGACAATGGCGACATCGGTCTCGACGGAGCCGTCGAGCGGGGCATATTCGGGACGGTCGCCGACACTGGCCTCATACCAGGAGACGCCGGGGGAAATCGGGCTTTGCCAGGGCATTGCGCACACTCATTCGGTCAGGAGGGTGCGGCGGCGCGCCGGGGCGCCGGCCGCTTCTCAGGGACTGATCGTTTCGGCGGCCCGGACCGCCTGAGCGCTCAGACGTTGAGCAGCAGGAACTCGCGTTCCCAGGGGCTGATCACCTGCATGAAGGTCTCGAACTCGCCGCGCTTGACGCCGGCATAGAGCCCGATGAACTCCGCGCTCAGGACCTCCGCCAGGGCCGGATCCGATTCCAGTAGGGAGACGGCTTCAAGAAGGCCGCGCGGCAGGTCGATCGACCCTTCATTGGCGGTGTCTTCCGTCGGCGGGCTCGGTTCGACCTGGTTCATGATGCCGAGCAGGCCGCAGCCGAGCGAGGCCGCAAGCGCCAGATACGGATTGGCATCCGAACCCGGCAGGCGGTTCTCGACGCGCCGCGCCGCGGCATCCGAAACCGGGATGCGGAAAGCGGTGGTGCGGTTGTCGTAGCCCCATGCATTGTTGACCGGCGCCGACATTTCCGGGGTCAGGCGACGATAGGAGTTCACATAGGGCGCCATCATGACGAGCGTCTTCGGCACATAGGCCTGCATGCCGCCGATGAAGTGGAAGAACTCCTTCGAGGGCGAGCCGTCCGGATTGGAGAAGACGTTCTTGCCCGTCTCTATCTCCACCACCGACTGGTGGATGTGCATGGCCGATCCCGCCTGGCCCTGCATGGGCTTGGCCATGAAGGTGGCGTAGATGCCGTGCTTCAGCGCGGCCTCGCGGATCGTGCGCTTGAACAGGAACACCTGGTCGGCCAGTTCGATCGGATCGCCGTGGCGCAGGTTGATTTCGAGCTGTGCCGGACCTTCCTCGTGGATCAGGGTGTCGATCTCGAGACCCTGCTTTTCCGAGAAATGGTAGATGTCGTCGATCAGTTCGTCGAACTCGTTGATGCCAGCGATGGAATAGCCCTGGCCGCCCTGGATGGCGCGGCCGGACCGGCCCTTCGGCGGATGCAGCGGATAGTCCGGGTCCTCGTTCATGGCGACGAGGTAGAACTCGATTTCCGGCGCGACGACCGGCTTCCAGCCGCGGTCGCGATACATCTGCACGACGTTCTTCAGAACGTTGCGCGGCGTATAGGGCACGCTTTCGCCTGTCGAGCCGACGATGTCGCAGATGACCTGCGCGGTCGGATCGGTCTCCCACGGCACGACGGAAAGCGTGGAAAGATCCGGCAGCAGCTTGAGATCGCTGTCACGCGGCTCATAGCGGAAATTGCCGGTTTCTTCCGGGTAGTCGCCCGAGATCGTGTGGCGGTAGAGGGCGGAAGGCAGCGCCAGCGAGGTGTTCGAGGTGAATTTCGACGACGGCATCATCTTCCCGCGCGGGACGCCTGCAAGGTCAGGCGTGATGCATTCGATATCCTCGATACCGCGGGCTCGAAGCCAGTCTGCGGCGTCCTTCCAGGTCTTTACCCCTCGTGGCACGCTGATGGAGGGAGGTACTTTTCCAGAGCGTACGGCTTTCTCGATGGTAGGGGTAACGACTTTCTTTTTGGACGGCATGACACACCGGGTTTGTTGACGATGGCGTCATCATAGCCACAGAATAGACCTTGGCTAGCTCCCCCCGGGGGGTAGAAAACGCGATTTCTGCGGTATTTTTTGTTTTTTGTGTCCCGATTGACTTTCTCGCGCGATAGCAGAAAGGAGAGGCGAACGGGGATTTTGGACGTGGCAGAACGGCGGGACGTCGTCATTATCGGGGCCGGTGCGGCAGGCATGATGTGCGCCATCGAAGCGGGCAGGCGGGGCCGCCGCGTGCTGGTGCTCGACCATGCGAAGGCACCGGGCGAGAAGATCCGCATCTCCGGCGGCGGGCGCTGCAACTTCACCAATATCCATGCCGGGCCGAAGAATTTCATTTCGGCCAATCCGCATTTCGCCAAGTCGGCGCTCGCCCGCTACACGCCGCGCGATTTCCTCGATCTCGTCGAACGACATCGCATCCCCTGGCATGAAAAGACGCTGGGCCAGCTGTTCTGCGACAATTCGGCGAAGGACATCATCGCCATGCTGCTGTCCGAGATGAAGGTGGCGGGTGCGGAGCTGCGTCTTTCGACCGTCATCACCGACATCGCACATGACGGCCATTCCTTCCGCATTGCCACGGAGCACGGCCAGATCGAGGCGGCCTCGCTGGTGATCGCCACCGGCGGCAAGTCGATCCCGAAAATGGGCGCGACGGGTTTCGCCTATCGCATCGCCGAGCAGTTCGGTCTGCCGGTGACGGAAACCCGCGCCGGCCTCGTGCCGCTGATGCTCGATCCGGCAACGCTTGCCGCGCATGAAGGCCTGCCCGGCGTCGCCGTGGATGTCATCGCCAGCCACGGCAAGACGGAATTTGCGGAAGCGGCGCTCTTCACGCATCGCGGTCTCAGCGGCCCGGCCATCCTGCAGATTTCCTCCTATTGGCGCGAAGGCGAGGAGATCTCGCTGCACATCCGCCCGGATCTCGACTTCGCAACCATCATCGCCGCCGCCCGCAAGCAGAACGGCCGGCAGGCGGTGCAGACGGTGCTTGCCGATCATATCCCCAGGAAGCTGGCGCAGCTTCTCGTCAGCGATCTCGGCATCGACGGCACGCTCGCCGAGCAGCCGGGAAAACGCATCGAGGCACTCGTGCAGAAACTGCGCGACTGGCGTTTCCGTCCGCCGGGTTCCGAAGGCTACCGTACGGCGGAAGTCACACTCGGCGGCATCGATACGGCCTCGCTCGATTCCCGCAGCATGGCGGCCAAGGCGGTGCCGGGGCTCTATTTCATCGGCGAGGCGGTCGATGTGACCGGCTGGCTCGGTGGATACAATTTCCAGTGGGCCTGGGCATCCGGCCACGCCGCTGGCCTGAATGCCTGAATTTCTCGCGCAGGAATAGCGATACGGTCTTTACCGCCCGTTAAGACCTCGCGGCGGATGCTGCGGGAATGTCGGCGTTTCCCGCATCAGGGAGGCAACATGATGTGGGCCGGCTGGCCGGATCATCCGGGGTTTCTGTTCTTGCGTAACGGAGTTTCACCGCATGTCTGAAAGACGCTGTCCCGCCCGCGCCATCGCCATGGCCGCCGCTCAGGAAAACCGCCGCCGCCTTGTTGCGATCGGTATCAATTGCGCGCTTGCCGCTCTGCTTGTCGCCGTCCTCGCCATCACCGCGCTTTGACACATTCGAACCGTCATAAATCGGTTTAAATTGGTGATGGAATTTTAAAGATTGCCGCCGATGATCCCTGCATAGGGTTCCGGAAGCCGCGTCCCATGACGGATGCATGCGGCGTGCAATGATTGCTCCCCCGGATGCGCGGCATTGCTGCCGCATGAAGTCGGTAATCCGGCGTCCGAATCCTGGGGAGGCCCTAAAAAGGGCAGGGGTGGAGCACGCCGACAACGGATGTTCCGCCAAATGTTTATTGATCGCATTCTCGCACGCTTCAAGATTCAGACGAAGGTTCTGGTCTTCATTCTGCCCTTCGTGCTCTCGATCTGCGCCGTGGGCTTTACCGGACTCTATGCGTCCGGCCTGCTGCAAGGCCGCATGGAGATTTCCAACAGCGTCCTCCAGTCGCTGAGCGGCTTCAAGGACGTCTATGCCGGCATGAACCGGTTTCTCCAGAATACCAGCGAAGAGACGCGCGATGCGGTCAACGAAAAGCTGAAGGCGCAGGTCAAGCTGCTGCGCCAGACGATGGACGGCCTGACGCCGGATGTCGATGCCTCCAAGCTCCTGGATGCCCAGAAGCAGACCAAAGATATCGAGGCCCGCATGGACGGTCTGTGGCTGCTCTACGTCAACGAGAACAGGCTGCACGACAAGATGAGCAAGAACCTCGGCACGCTGTCCAGCGAGCAGGTGAAAATCCTCGACGAGGCGACCAAGGTGCAGCGCACCGTGCGGCAGAACGAAAACGCCGCCAAGAGCATGCTGCGTGAAGCCGAGCGCCTGACGACGGCTAGCAAGTTCTTCGGCGATCTGCTCTCGGAGTTCAGTCGTGGCGCGACGCCGGAAGACCAGCTGAAGGTCATCAAGGAGCGTTTCCCCTTCATCTCGAAGACCGAGCGCTCGATCTCGACGATCCTGCCGAAGAGCCAGAAGGTCGTATCCATCACCATCCGCAACACGATCAACGAACTGGGCGGCTTCCTATCCTCGTCGGATCCGGCCGCCGTGACGGTGCCGGAAATGGCGCGCCGCGTGAACCGTTTCCGCCAGGTCACCATCCAGCTTCAGGGCGCAGCCGCAGAAAAGATGCGCGAGGCGACCCGCATTTTCGGCGAGCTCGACGAACCGATCATCAAGTCCGAAGCCGTTCTCGCCTCAACACGCAAGCTGGTCTCGTCGATCGACGACATCGAAGTGGCGGCCGTGCGCTTCCTTGGCCAGACCTCGGATGAAAATCGCGTGAAACTGCTTGGCAACCTGTCCATGCTGCAGATCGACATCAAGGGCCTGCGCGGTACGGCGAGCGGCCTGCCGTTCTTCGACAAGGTCGATGAGACGCTGACGCCGGTGCTTGAGCGCATTCAGGCCGACAGCGATGCGCTGGTGAAGATCAGCGCCCAGCGCAATGCCGATTTCGATGCCGCAGGCCAGTCCATCGATTCGATCTGGAACCTGCTCAGCCAGTTTGCCGAGGAGCAGAAGACCAGCGCCGGCACGGAGCGTGAAAAGGCCAACCAGGTCTCGGTTCTTGCGACCGTCGTCGGCGCGGCCATCGCCATTCTCGCCGGTATCGCGCTGGTCCTGACGCTGAAGGGGCCGATCGGCCAGATCACCGGTGCCATGCGCCGCCTGGCCGATGGTTTCCTCGACACCGGCATTTCCGGCGAAGGCCGTGCCGACGAAATCGGCGACATGGCCCGCGCGCTGGGCGTGTTCAAGGAAAACGCCCTGTCGAAGATCCGCGTGGAAGCCGAAAGCGAACAGCAGCGCGCCGAGGCGGATGCCGAACGCACCCGCAACGATGAAGAAAAGCAGGCGCTCGACCGGCAGATCGACTTTGCCGTGAACGCGCTTGCCGCTGGCCTTGGCCGTCTGGCTCAAGGTGACCTGTCGCGCCAGATCGAGACACCCTTCACCGGCCGCCTCGAACAGCTGCGCCAGGACTTCAACGTCTCGCTCGAGCGCTTGCAGGATACGCTCGGCCAGATCCGCAACAATGCGATGTCGATCCAGCGCAGCGGCTCCGACATGCTGCAATCGGCCGATGCGCTCTCCAAGCGTACCGAAGCGCAGGCCTCCTCGCTGGAAGAGACCGCGGCCGCCGTCGAGCAGATCACGGTGACCGTGCGCTCCTCCGCCGAACGGGCGCATGAGGCCAATGTCGTCGTCGGCGCCACCAAGCGCAGCGCCGACAGTTCCGCTTCCGTCGTCAACAACGCGATTGCCGCCATGGGCCGCATCGAGGGCGCCTCGCGCCAGATCGAGCAGATCATCGAGGTCATCGATGACATCGCCTTCCAGACCAACCTGCTGGCGCTGAATGCCGGTATCGAAGCCGCGCGTGCGGGCGAGGCCGGCAAGGGCTTTGCGGTCGTGGCGCAGGAAGTGCGCGAGCTTGCCCAGCGTTCGGCCAGTGCGGCCCGCGAGATCAAGGGCCTGATCGAGAAATCGACGAGCGAGGTCAGTGCCGGTGCGCATCTCGTGCAGGAGACGGGCTCGGTGCTCGCCTCGATCAGCCAGCAGATCGTCACCGTCAGCCAGCATGTGGACATGATGGCGACGGCCAGCCGCGACCAAGCGGTGGCGCTGCAGGAGGTCAACGGTTCCGTCAACCAGATGGACCAGATGACACAGCAGAACGCCTCGATGGTCGATCTCACGACCACCGCCAGCCGCAAGCTTGCCGGCGATGCCGACACGCTGATGATGCTCGTCGAACAGTTCCGCCTGGAGGCGGACGAACACGCGGTTTATCGCGCGGCCTGATACAGGTCGTTAAGAACGAGAAAGGCCCGGCACTGCCGGGCCTTTCTCATTTGGCGAGCCCAAAAGCCTTTGCGACACGACGGAGCCGGGTGCGCAACGGATGTTTGTCGATCAGATGGTCGAATTCGTGTCTGCGGCGTGCGTCATTCTTGGAAAGCTCGAAGAGTATGGCAAGTCCGAGCATGTCGTGCATGGCTGTCTCCTTTGAAAGGCAACGGGAAGCCGCGGCGCGGGAGGGCGCACAAAGGCTTCTGTCGGAAAGATTGGCGCCGGGCGCCTTGTTCACGGTTCGAATCTATCCTTCAAAACCGCATTCAGGTACGCCGAATTCCGTGCTATGTTTTTCATCCATGAAAGACATTTCCTGGGAATCCTATCGCATTTTCCTCGATGTCGCCCGGCAGGGTGGGTTGACAGGCGCCGCGCAGGCAATCGGCCTCAGCCCCGCCACCGTGGGACGGCGGGTGTTGCAGCTGGAGGAGGCGATCGGGCGGGCGCTTTTCTTGCGCAGCCAGACCGGCTACCGGCTGACGGGCGAGGGTCAGGCGCTGTATGAACGGCTTCTCGGCATGGAGGCGATCGCCCGCGGCGTGGAAAGCTGGCGGCAGGAGGGGCAGGGGACGAGCACCGTGCGCGTCATGGCCGGCACCTGGGTCACGTGGCTCGTCTGCGAAAACATGTCCGCCATATGCACCGGCAAGGATCCCTTCCGCCTCGATCTCTCCGTGTCCGAGCGCCGCGCGACGCTGACGCATCGCGAGGTGGATGTCGGCCTTCGCGCTGTCGAGCCGACCGAGCCGGCCCTGATCAGCCGACCGGCGGGTGACGTCGCCTATGCCCCCTATCGCCGCAAGAACGCCGGTGATGCGCTGGCCGATCGCTGGTTAGCGGTCTCGGAGGAGGATGCGGTCTCGGCCTATCTGCGCTGGCCGCATGAACGAACGGGCAATTCCGTCGCCGTCATCGTCAGCCGGCCGCGCTCGCTGCTCGATCTGGTGCGTTCCGGTGCAGGGCAGGCCGTGCTGCCGTGTTTCGTCGGCGATCTCGATCCGGATCTGGAGCGCGCGGGCGAGGAAATCCGTGAACTGCGGCATCACCAGTGGATCGTCGCCAACAGCGAGGACCGACACCGCCGCGACATCCGCACCGTCTCCGACCGGCTGTTCCGGCTCCTGAAGAGCCATGGCGATCTCTTCGCCGGCAAGAGGCCGAGCCGGACATGAAAAATCCCCGGCGCAGGGAACGCCGGGGATTTTCTTTGACTGGATGGTGCCTGTCAGCCGCGACCCTGCGTTACGATGACCGGGATCAGCAGGTCGCCCCAGTTGCCCTCGCCGCCATGGTGACGGGCGGAGCGGACGAGCTCGACCGAGACGCCGGCCTCGACCGCCTTCATGACGGACTGGTTGAGGCGGTGCAGGTCGTTGGCGACCATGCGGATCATGGCTTGCTGGTCGGGGGTCATCGCGGAAGCCTGTTCTTCAGCGCGTTCCTTGACTCGGGTCTGGACTGTCATGGCATTTCTCCTCTTATGAGCATTTGCAGGCAGGCGGTACGCCTGCCATCGCAGGAATGCGGCTCTGTTGGGGTTCTTGAAGGTTGACGTTCGGGGTTATTCGGCGGCCGGGCGGAACTGTTCGTGCTCGGTCGATTCATGCATGGCGGTCGTCGAGGACTGGCCGCCGGTGATGGCCATGGAGACGGCGTCGAAATAGCCGGTGCCGACTTCGCGCTGGTGCTTGGTGGCGGTGTAGCCGTTGATCTCGGCGGCGAATTCCGCTTCCTGCAGCTCCGAATACGCGGCCATCTGGCGCTCCTTGTAGCCGCGGGCCAGTTCGAACATGCCGAAGTTCAGCTGGTGGAAGCCGGCGAGCGTGATGAACTGGAACTTGTAGCCCATCGCACCCAGTTCGCGCTGGAACTTGGCGATCGTCGCGTCATCCAGGTTCTTCTTCCAGTTGAACGAGGGCGAGCAATTGTAGGCGAGCAGCTTGCCGGGATGGGCCTTGTGCACGGCTTCTGCGAACTTGCGGGCCTGTTCGAGATCCGGCTTGCCGGTTTCCATCCAGATCAGGTCGCAATGCGGCGCATAGGAGATGGCGCGCGCGATGCAGGGCTCGATGCCGTTCTTGACCTGATAGAAGCCTTCGACCGTGCGGCCCTTGTCCTTGTCGACGAAGGGCTGGTCGCGCTCGTCGATATCGGAGGTGAGCAGTTTCGCGGCCTCGGCATCGGTGCGGGCGACGATCAGCGTCGGGACGCCCATGACGTCCGCGGCGAGGCGCGCGGCATCAAGGTTGCGGATATGCGCGGCGGTCGGGATCAGAACCTTGCCGCCGAGATGGCCGCACTTCTTTTCCGAGGCCAGCTGGTCTTCGAAGTGAACGCCGGCGGCACCCGCCTCGATGAAAGCCTTCATGATCTCGAAGGCGTTGAGCGGGCCGCCGAAGCCGGCTTCGGCGTCGGCGACGATCGGGGCAAACCAAGTGTCGACCGAAAGGCCGTTGCCTTCCGCCGTCTCGATCTGGTCGGCGCGCTGCAGGGTACGGTTTATGCGCTTGGCCAGTTCCGGCGCGGCATTGGCCGGATAGAGCGACTGGTCGGGATACATGGCGGATGCCGTGTTGGCATCGGCGGCGACCTGCCAGCCCGAGAGATAGATCGCCTTCAGGCCGGCGCGGACCATCTGCATGGCCTGATTGCCCGAGAGTGCGCCGAGCGCGTTGACGAAATCTTCCTCGTGGATGAGCTTCCAGAGGCGGTTCGCACCGTTTTCAGCCAGCGTGTGGCGGATCTGGACCGAGCCGCGCAGCTTCTCGACCGTCTGCGCCGTATAGGGGCGTTCGATGCCGTCGAAACGGCCTCTGGGTGCGCTCGGAACGAGATTGTAAAAATCGGTCATAGTATCCTCCAATGCGATGTCTCGGGATCGGGCTGGTGTCATATCGTTGCCCGATTTCATGTGACAGTATTTACATCGCAGCGCACAATAGGGCGAGAGAAAACCGGAAAATCAGCGGGATAATCGGGTAATGATGTCTTGTCTTTGACAGTTTCGATATGTAAAAAAGTAAAGATTGTAAATTCAGTAATCAGGCAATCCGTGTAAAGGATGTGACATATGGCGGAGAACAAGATCTTTGCCGGGCCGAAAGTCCGGCGCATCCGCAACACGCTCGGCCTGACCCAGACGGCGATGGCCGAGGGTCTGTCGATCTCGCCGTCCTATCTCAACCTCATCGAGCGCAACCAGCGCCCGCTGACGGTGCAGCTGCTGTTGCGGCTCGCCTCCGTCTACAAGGTCGATCTCGATGATCTCCAGGGCGAGAGTGCCGGCCATGCCCGCCAGCTGCGCGAGGTCTTTGCCGATCCGCTGCTCTCAGGCGAACTGCCGGGCGATCACGAGCTGGTGGAAATCGCCGACGCCGCGCCGAATGTCGCAAGCGGCATCGTCAAGCTCTACCGCGCCTATCGCGAGCAGGCCGCCCGCCTGACCGACCTTGCCGACCTGCTCGCCCGCGAGGGGCATGCCACGACGCTTGCCGGCACGCTGCTGCCGATGGACGAGGTGCGCGACAAGCTGGAAGGGCGGCCCAACTATTTCGGGGCAATCGAGGAGGCGGCCGAGCGGTTTCATGCGGCGCTGGCGCCCGGCGACGACCTGGCCAACGCCCTCAAGGGCTGGCTGCGCAAGGAGCACGGCGTCGTGGTGCGCGCGCTGCCGGTCCACACCATGCCGAACCTGCGCCGCCGCTTCGACCGGCACTCCATGCGCCTCTTTCTTTCCGAGCGCCTGTCGCCCTTCGATCAGCTGCGCGAGATCGCCATGGAGACGGTGCAGCTTGCGCTTCAGGACGAAATCTTCGCCGAACTCGACCTGCTTGCCTTCTCGACGGCGGAGGCGAAGCGCATCGCCCGCTTCGAACTGGCGCGCTACGCCGCCCATGCGCTGATGATGCCCTACGAGGCCTTCCATACGACGGCACAGCGCGTGCGTTACGATGTCGATGTGCTGCGCTCGCGCTTCGGCGTCTCCTTCGAGCAGGCCGCGAACCGGCTGACCATGTTGCAGCGGCCGGGCAAGACGGGCGTGCCCTTCTTCATGCTGGAGATCGACAATGCTGGCCACCGTTTCCGCCGGGCGGGCGCGCAGGGCTTTCCACAGGCGCGTTTCGGCGGTGGCTGTCCGAAGCTCGGCGTGCATTCGGCCTTCTCCCAGCCGGGGCAGATTCTTGTCGACCGCGTCGAGATGCCCGATGGCGGGGCGTTCCTGACGGTGTCGCGCACGCTGGAAGGGCCGCAGGGCACCTTCGGCGAGCGGGTGCGTCGCACCGCGCTGCTGCTGGGCTGCGATGCCGCCCATGCGGAGGAGACGGTCTATGGCGAGGCGGTGCGGCGCGATGGCACTGTTGCGGTCGGTACGGCCTGTCGATTGTGCGAGCGGCAGGGCTGTCTGGCGCGTGCGGAGCCCCCCGTGACTCGTCCGCTCGGGCTCGATGAAATGGTCGCAGGTCTCAGCCTTTTCGACTTCCAGTAAATTTCTGCTTGATTTCCGTCGCCGATAGGTTTTGAAATCTGATAGGAATGGGAACAATGTGATATCAAAATTCACTCTCTGTTTGCGTAGAATGCAGCTTGTCGCCTCCCGAAAAACAACCATAATCGGCGACTGTTCTTCCTACGAACTCATAGACCCGCGAAAGAAACTGGGAGATAAATCAATGATAAGACGTATTCTTTTGGCGACGGCTGCTCTGGGCGCTATCCTTGGTGCCGGCAGCGCGCTTGCGCAGGAAAAGGTGGTCAACGTCTACAACTGGTCGGATTATATCGATAGCTCGATCATCGACGACTTCACCAAGGAAACCGGCATCAAGGTCGTCTACGACGTCTACGATAGCAACGAAATTCTTGAAACGAAGCTGCTCGCCGGCGGCACGGGCTATGACGTGGTCGTGCCGACCAACACCTTCCTGCAGCGCCAGATTTCTGCCGGCGTCTATCAGAAGCTCGACAAGTCTAAGCTGCCCAACCTGAAGAACATGTGGGACATGGTGGCTGAGCGCATGCAGCCGTTCGACCCTGGCAACGAATATTCGATCAATTACATGTGGGGCACGATCGGCATCGGCTATAACAAGGCCAAGATCAAGGAAGCGCTCGGCACCGACCAGATCGACAGCTGGAACGTGATCTTCGATCCGGCCAATGCCGAAAAGCTCAAGGATTGCGGCATCAACCTGCTGGATTCCCCGACCGACATCATTCCGGTCACGCTTGCCTATCTGGGTCTCAACCCCGACAGCCATGATCCAGCCGATATTGCAAAGGCCGAGGAAGCCCTGCAGAAGATCCGGCCGTTCGTTCGCAAGTTCCATTCGTCGGAGTTCATCAACGGTCTCGCCAATGGCGACATCTGCATCGCGGTCGGCTGGTCGGGCGATATCTTCCAGGGTCGCGACCGCGCGGACGAAGCCAAGAACGGCGTCGAGATCGGCTATGCTATCCCGAAGGAAGGCACGCAGATGTGGTTCGACCAGATGGCGATCCCCGCCGACGCGCCGCATGTCGAAGAGGCCCACGCCTTCCTCGACTATATCATGCGCCCGGAAGTCATCGCCAAGGCATCGACCTACATCCACTATGCCAACGGCAACAAGGCGGCACAGGCCGTGATGCCGGAAGAGATCGTCAAGGACACGACGATCTATCCGGATGACGAGACGCTGAAGAAGCTCTTCACCAACACAACACTCGATCCGAAGACGCAGCGCCTCTTCACGCGCACCTGGACCAAGATTGTGACCGGCCAGTAACCGGTCCAAAGCGAATTGCCCGGAAGCCTCTTCCGGGCAATTTTCTTAAGAGCTGCCTAAAAATAAGAGATGGGGACAGGCAATGAAATCTCTCGGCAATATCCGTCGTTCCTTCGCACCGTGGACGGATCCGGACGCAAAACCGTATATAACGTTCCGCAATGTCACGAAGAGGTTCGGCGATTTCACGGCCGTCGATGATCTCACGCTCAACATCTATCACCGCGAGTTCTTCGCCCTGCTGGGCGCCTCGGGCTGCGGCAAGTCCACGCTTCTGCGCATGCTGGCCGGCTTCGAGCGTCCGACTTCGGGCGAGATCATCCTCGACGGCCAGGACATTGCCGGCATCCCGCCCTACAAGCGGCCGGTCAACATGATGTTCCAGTCCTACGCGCTCTTCCCGCACATGACGGTCGAGAGTAATATCGGCTTCGGTCTTCGCCAGGACGGCATGCCCAAAAACGAGATCGCCGAGCGCGTCACCCAGATGCTCAAGCTCGTGAAGCTCGAAAAATTCGCCAAGCGCAAGCCGCATCAGCTCTCCGGCGGCCAGCGCCAGCGCGTGGCGCTCGCCCGTTCGCTCGCCAAGCGCCCGAAGGTGCTGCTGCTCGATGAGCCGCTCGGCGCGCTCGACAAGAAGCTGCGCGAGGAAACCCAGTTCGAACTGATGGACCTGCAGCAGGAACTTGGCCTGACCTTCGTCGTCGTGACCCACGACCAGGAAGAGGCAATGACCATGGCCGACCGCATCGCCGTCATGAGCCACGGCAAGGTCATCCAGGTTGCGACGCCGGCGGAAATCTATGAAGCGCCGAATTCCCGTTTCGTGGCCGACTTCATCGGCGACGTGAACATTCTCGACGGCAAGGTTTCGGCCAGCGGCAATGGCAAGATCGAGCTGGCGGTCGCCGAAGGCTTCACCATCCGCACTGCTGCGGGTAGTGCGCCGCCTGCCGGCTCCGCCGCCGGTTTCGCCATCCGCCCGGAAAAGATGAAGGTCACGCGCGCCGCCCCCGCCGACGCATCGGTCAATGCCGCGCAGGGCGAGATCTGGGATATCGGCTATCTCGGCGATATGACCGTATTCTACGTCAAGCTCGACAGCGGCAAGGTGGTGAAGGCCTCCATGCTGAATGCCCAGCGCGAGGTCGAGGACCCGATCGCCTATGATGAGAAGGTCTGGGTCTCCTTCGGCGAGACCGCCGGCGTCGTCTTGAAGGATTGACCGATGAACAAGCTCGGCTCCGCCCTCTTCAGCCGCCTTGTCATCATCATTCCCTATGCGTGGCTGCTGTTTTTCTTTCTCATTCCCTTCTTCATCGTCTTCCGCATCTCGCTCTCGACGACTGCCATCGCCCAGCCGCCCTACGAGCCGGTCTTCCGTTTGTCGGATGGCATTGCCGGCATCTGGGGAAAGATCGGCCAATTCAGCTTTGACAACTATATCTGGCTGACGCAGGACTCGCTCTATCTCAACGCCTACCTGTCTAGCCTCTGGATCGCCGGTGTTTCCACGCTGATCACGCTGCTGATCGGCTATCCCATCGCCTATGGCATGGCGCAGGCGCCGCGCACACTGCGTCCGACGCTGCTGATGCTGGTCATCCTGCCGTTCTGGACGAGCTTCCTGATCCGGGTCTATGCCTGGATCGCGATCCTCAAGCCCGAGGGACTGCTCAACCAGTTCCTGCTCAGCATCGGCGTCATCGACCAGCCCCTCATCATCATGAACACCAACTGGGCGATTTATATCGGCATCGTCTATTCCTACCTGCCCTTCATGGTGCTGCCGCTCTATTCCGCGCTGGAGAAGATGGACAACACGCTGATCGAGGCGGCACAGGATCTTGGCTGCCCGCAGATCTCCGCCTTCTGGAAGATAACCTTCCCGCTCTCCATTCCCGGTGTGGTGGCAGGCTGCATGCTCGTCTTCATTCCGGCGGTCGGCGAGTTCGTCATTCCCGATCTTCTCGGCGGATCGCAGACCCTGATGATCGGCAAGACGCTATGGAACGAATTCAACGCAAACCGCGACTGGCCGGTTTCGGCTGCCGTCGCGACCATCCTGCTCCTCATCCTGGTCGTGCCCATCGTGTTCTTCCAGAATGCGCAGGCCAAGGCCGAAGAGCAGGGGAGATAAGCCCGTGAACACCTGGTCCCGTTTCAATATTGTGTCTGTCGTTATCGGCTTTTCGTTCCTCTATCTGCCGATCGTGCTGCTGGTGGTCTTCTCCTTCAACGAGTCCAAGCTCGTGACGGTCTGGGCCGGTTTCTCGATCAAATGGTACGTCTCGCTGTTCCAGAACCAGGGTCTGATGGACGCCGCCTGGGTGACGATCCGCGTGGCGCTGATCTCGGCAACGGTCGCAACCGCGCTTGGCACCATGGCGGCGCTTGCGCTCACGCGCTACACCCGCTTCCGCGGCCGACTGCTGTTTTCCGGCATGGTCTATGCGCCGCTTGTCATGCCCGAGGTCATCACCGGCCTGTCGCTGTTGCTGCTCTTCGTCGCCATCGGCTTCGACCGCGGCTTCGTGACCGTCACGCTCGCGCATATCACCTTCTCAATGTGCTTCGTGACGGTCGTGGTGCAGTCGCGCCTGCTCTCCTTCGATCGCTCTATCGAGGAGGCCGCGATGGACCTCGGCGCAACGCCGGTGAAGACCTTCCTGGAGGTGACGCTGCCGGTCATCGCGCCGGCTGTTCTGTCCGGCTGGATGCTGGCGCTGACGCTGTCGCTCGACGACCTCGTCATCTCCTCGTTCACGTCAGGCCCCGGTGCCACGACGCTGCCGATGAAGATCTACAGCCAGGTGCGTCTCGGCGTGACACCGGAAATCAACGCGGCCTGCACCATCCTCATCGGCTTCGTCGCCATCGGCGTCATCATCGCCTCGATCATGACGAAGCGGCGCGAGGTGCAACGCCAGCGTGACGAACAGGCGGCCTTCGCAGGCCGCTGAGCATTCCGGGAAATCTGGACGAAATTACTGGCGGGGCTGCTGCCCCGTCAGGATCGAAACCGGCGAGATCACCGGCTCCGGCCAGGAGCCGCCGACGAAGAAGCTGACCGCCGGATTGACCACGGTCGCATCTGCCTGCGGGCGGTCCGCAAGCGTCCCGGCCAGCGCCAGGCTTGCCGAGCGATAGGGGATCATGCCGGACAGCGTGAGGAGCTTCTCATTGCCTTCGATTTCCGCCTTGGTCAGTTCTGCGATGCCGCGATCGAGCCGCGCCTCGAGATCGGCGCGCACGAAATCGAAGGCGCCGTCGGCGGCCTCGGAGTAATTGAAGAAGGCGTTTTTCGCCACCATGTCCTCGAAAGCCCGCCGATCGAAATGGGTAAGCGTGCCCGGTCCCATGCGCAGACGGAACTGGCCGGACATATCGGACACCGTGGTGGCCCAGAGCGCCTCGTCCGTCGAAAGCTCGAAATCGGCCGACCCGTGGCCCGACGGCAGCGGCCCCGGCAAGGCAAGTGTGCTGACGATCGCGCCGATATCGACATTGCTCAGGGACATCTGCAGGCGAGCTCCGCCCTTGAAACCCTGTTCGTTAAGCGCGATGCGGCCGGTCATGCGACCGTCGAGAAGGGTGCTGTCGCCGACGTCGAACGACGCGCGGCCGTTTTCTATGCGCATGCCCGCCGCGAGGTTTTGCAGCGAAAAAGGCGCGAAATCTGCCGTTTTGGCGGAAAGCCGGATGTCCATGCCGAACTGGTGCAGGAAGGCTGTGTCGAAGGGGGCCGCAGTTTCCTCGGTGCCCGGCAAGGGTGAAAAGGCCGTCAGGAGCGCTTTGAGGTCGATATGGTCGAAGGCGAGCGTTCCGCCGATCTGCGGCACGCCGTCGGGTGGCAGATTGACATCAAGCACGCCGCTCGCCTCGGCATTGTCGAGCGCGAGTTTGACGCCCTCGAGCTTCGCCGAGTAACCCGCCGTCGTCACCTTCGCCTTGACATTCACTTGCCCGACATTACCGATGGCGGAAATTTCCTTGCCCTGCCAGGCGAGGAGATGGGCGAGCGAGGGTGTCGAAAGCTGCATGGTGCCGGCGACGAAGGCGGCATGTGAAAGGTTGGCCATCCCCTCGAAGTTGATCGTTGCCGGATTGGCGGACAGGCTCGTGCGGGCATTGGCGTTGCGCCCGGCCAACAAGGCCAGCGGCTGGTCGCAGCCGAAGGCCCAGCGCGTCATCTCGCCGTTGACGATGCCGGAAAGGGAGAGGTCCATCGGCTGGCGGAGCGACGGCCAGGTGACGGTGCCGTTGATGTCGGAGACGCTATAGGTCTTGGACGCGCCTGTACTCGCGACGTCAAGAACGCCGTCGGTGATGGTGATCGTGCCGAGGCGTTCGCTTGGCATGGCGGGGATCGCCTGGCCCTCGGGTGCCGAAGCTGTCGCGTCGATCGCCTGTGTGAGCCAGCCGTCATGTTTCCAGTTGAAGACGCCCGTTGGGCTCCAGCCGACGCGGACGGTCGGGCGTACCAGTTCCAGGTCACTGAAAACAGGCTGCCCGCGCACGGCGCCGATCAGGTCGAAGGTTGCAGAGACGGCCTCGATGGAAGCCAGCTCCTCGCTCTTGCCGTTCACTGCCGGACTGGTGATGCGGACGTTCCCGAGCGTCACGCGCGGATAGGGCCAGAAGGAGAATTCCGGCGCCTTGCCGAGCTGCACGTCGGCGCCGGTCCATGCCTCCAGAGTTTCCTCGATAGAATCGCCCACCGTATCCGTCTGCAAGAGGAAGGGAAAACCGACACGCAGGCCAAAAAGCAGGACGAGCGCGACAAGAATACCCCGCACCAGGTGCTTCGATCGGATGAAACGGGACGGGGTCATTCGGTACGGATCCTCTGCCGTCAGCTCTCATATGGGCTCGCGCGATGGGGATAGGCGCTCGAGGCGAAGAAATCAAATGCTGCCATGGCGGAATTGCGTTCGCCCGTGCCGCGAACCGGCCGCCGACGCTTTATATTGCGACGCAACATGCTATAGGAATTGCGATGGAGTGGAGGAAAGAATGACGTCAGAATTGCCCCTGTGGGAACCTTCGGCCGACATGCTGGCGACAAGCCCAATGGCCCTTTTCATGAAGGCGGCCTCCCGCCTCGCCGGCCGGGAGCTTGAATCCTACGACGCGCTTCACGCATGGTCCGTCGACGACCGTGCTGTCTTCTGGACCGCGATCTGGGACGAATGCGGCGCGATCGGCGAAAAGGGCGATACGGCGCTGGAGAACGGCGAGCGCATGCTGGAGGCCCGTTTCTTTCCCGAGGGGCGCCTGAACTTCGCAGAAAATCTGCTCAAGAAGACCGGTGCCGGCGATGCCATCGTCTTCCGTGGCGAGGACAAGGTTTCCTATCGCTGGTCATGGGATGGGCTTCGCGCCCGCGTGTCGAAGCTGCAGCAGGCCTTTGCCGCCATGGGGATCGGTGAGGGCGACCGGGTCGCCGCCATGATGCCGAACATGCCGGAAACCATTGCCTGCATGCTCGCCGCCGCCTCGCTCGGCGCCATCTGGTCCTCCTGTTCGCCCGATTTCGGCGAACAAGGCGTGCTGGACCGTTTTGGCCAGATCACCCCGAAACTCTTCATAGCTTGCGACGCCTACTGGTATGCAGGCAAGCTGCAGGACGTCTCGGCGAAGGTTAAGGCCGTTGCCGGCAAGCTCGGCGTGCCGGTTCTCGTCGTACACTATGCCGGCGATGCGGATACGCTCGCCGACACCCTGCCGGATGGCCGTACGCTCGATGCGCTGACGGCGCCTTACGAGGCAAAGCCGCTCACGTTCGCGCAGCTTCCTTTCCGGCACCCGCTCTACATTCTCTTCTCGTCCGGTACGACGGGCGTGCCGAAATGCATCGTGCACTCGGCCGGCGGTACGCTGCTACAGCACCTAAAGGAACACAGCCTGCATTGCGGCCTCGTGGAGGGCGACCGGCTGTTCTACTTCACCACCTGCGGCTGGATGATGTGGAACTGGCTGGTTTCGGGGCTGGCCGTCGGTGCCACGCTCTGCCTGTTCGACGGCTCGCCTTTCCATCCTGACGGTAACGTGCTGTTCGATTATGCGCAGGACGAGAAATTCGCCGTCTTCGGCACCTCGGCGAAGTATATCGACGCCGTGCGCAAGGGTGGCTTCACGCCGCGCACGACGCACGATCTGTCGAGCCTGCGTCTCCTCACCTCCACCGGCTCGCCGCTGTCGCCGGAAGGTTTTTCCTTCGTCTACGAGGGCATCAAGACCGACGTACAGCTCGCCTCCATCTCCGGAGGTACGGATATCGTCTCCTGCTTCGTGCTCGGCGTTCCCCTGAAGCCCGTCTGGCGTGGCGAAATCCAGGGTGCGGGCCTCGGCCTGGCCATGGATGTCTGGGACGAGGACGGCCATCCGGTGCGTGGAGAGAAGGGCGAATTGGTCTGCACCAAAGCCTTCCCCTCCATGCCGGTCATGTTCTGGAACGATGCCGACGGTGCAAAGTATCGCGCCGCCTATTTCGAGCGTTTCGACAACGTCTGGTGCCACGGCGACTTTGCCGAATGGACCAGCCACGACGGCATCATCATCCACGGCCGCTCGGATGCGACGCTGAACCCCGGCGGTGTGCGCATCGGCACGGCGGAAATCTACAACCAGGTCGAACAGCTCGAAGAGGTCGTCGAAGCCCTCTGCATCGGCCAGGACTGGGACGACGACGTGCGTGTCGTGCTCTTCGTGCGCCTCGTCCCCGGTAAGGTTCTGGACGAAGCGCTGGAAAAGACGATCAGAACCAAGATCCGCACCGGCGCCTCGCCGCGGCATGTCCCGGCAAAGATCGTTCAGGTTACGGATATTCCACGCACCAAATCCGGCAAGATCGTCGAGCTTGCGGTGCGCGAGGTCGTGCACGGTCGGCCGGTGAAGAACAAGGAAGCGCTCGCCAATCCGGACGCGCTGGACCTTTTTGCCAATCTCGCGGCGCTCCAGTCCTGAGCGCCGCCGGTATTAACGATTTTTGCCCGGCCGCATTAACCAAACACACGAAGTTGTGAACAAAAGGTTTGTGCCGGAACGGGCCGGGTAAGGAATTGTTAATCCGCAATGACGCAATGTCGTCCCAACTTGAGCGCGCCCGATGTGTGGGCGTTCCGGTCGCACCCGACCCCGATGGCATGAGGCCGTTCACTCTCGCTTTTGTTGGACAGCATTCAAACTATCGGGGCGGCCTATGCCGCCCCTTTTTTATCTGCTCGTCTTGTCCAGCGCACGCGATACGAGAAACACCGGAATGAGCCCGACCGCGACGATGATGATCGCGGGCACGCCGGCATCCTCCACCTTCGCCCGCGAGGCATCCTCATAAACCAGCGTGGCCAGCGTGTTGAAGTTGAACGGGCGCAGCATGATCGTCGCCGAGAGTTCCTTCATCGTCTCGATGAAAACGAGGAGGGCGGCTGTCAGCGTTGCGGGGCGCATCATCGGGATGAGCACGGTCCACAGTGTCTGGCTGCTGGTCCGCCCCAGCGTACGGGCGGCCATGTCGAGATGCGGCGAGAGCTTGTGGAAGCCGGCATCGATCGTTCCCTCCGCCATCGTCAGGAACCTCACCGTGCAGGCATAGATGATGGCAAAGCCGGTGCCGGAAAGAAGCAGGCCCGTCGAAATGCCGAGATTGGCGCGCAGGAAGGCATCCACCGCGTTGTCGAAGTTTGCGAGCGGAATGAGCACGCCCATGGCCAGCACCGTGCCGGGCACGCCATAGCCGAAGGACGCGAAACGCCCGGCCGCGCTGTTGAGGCGTGAACGGGTCGTGCGCGCGGCATAGGCGAGCAGAAAGGCGAGCAGCACGGCGACGATGGCTGTCAAGCCGGAGACGAGCACGCTGTTCCAGAGTGCCGAGATGAGCCGTGTCGAGGCGAACTCCTCCAGCCGGCGGGCGGCGTACCCACCCAGCACGCAAACCGGAATGGCGAAGCCGATGAGGGGGGGCGTGAGGCAGGCGAGGCTCGCCGCCCATTTCTTCCAGCCATTCAGCCGGAGGCGCACGGAATCATGCACCGCAGCCGTTGTCTTCTGGCTGGCGAAGCGTTGCCGACGGCGGGCGGCGCGTTCCACCATCATCAGGCAGACGACGAAGACCAGCATCACGCAGGCGATCTGTGCGGCCCCGGCAAGGCTGCCGCGATTGAGCCATGTGTCGAAGATCGAGAATGTCAGCGTCTGCACGCCGAGATATTCGACGGCGCCGATATCGTTCAGCGTTTCCATGGCGACGAGCGTCAGTCCCACCATGATCGCCGGCCGCGCCATGGGAATCTGGATCCGCGCGAAAACCTTGAGCGGCCCGGCACCGAGCGTGCGCGCCACATCCGCCGCCGCGCGGCCCTGCATGAGGAACATCGAGCGGGCGGCGAGATAGATATAGGGATAGAGCACGCTCGACAGCACGAGCATGGCGCCGCCGGTGGTGCGCACCTCCGGAAACCAGTAGTCGCGGCTCGTTTGAAAGCCGAAGAGGCCGCGATAGGCTGTCTGCACCGGACCGGTGAAGGAGAAGAATTCCGCAAAGGCATAGGCGCCGAGATAGGCGGGAATGGCGAGCGGCAGGACGAGCAGGCCAGACAGGACCCGCCGGCCGGGAAAATCGCAGCTGGCGACCAGCCAGGCCGTGATCACGCCGGTAACCGTGGTCAGGGTGGCGACGCCGGCCAGCAGGACGAGCGTGCGCAGCGTCGCGCGCGGAATGACGTTGCTCAGGAGATGCGGCCAGTCGTTGATGCCACCCGTTGCCGCGATGACGACGATGGCGATCGCCGGCATCAGTACGATTGCCGCGGCCAGCACCGCAGAGGCAGAGAGAACCGGATGGCGGGCCGCACCCGAGCGGCGATGCACGCGCGGCGCGCTTTCGGACTGGACCTGCAAGACATTCCCTCGACGATGCGGCGATCCAGTCTGGATCGCCGAAAGGCGTTTTGTCGGTCCTAAAGCATTTTCCAACCAAGGGAAATCATTTGGCGGGACACAAATGCGGGAGGTAAGGGCAGACGACGTATGACCGGCATCCCTTCCCTTTCGGCGTCAATCCGCCAGCACGCGCGGCGAGGGGAAGCTCACCTCGACCAGTGTGCCTTCGTTCGGTGTGGAGCTGATCGAAAAATTCGCCCGGTTGGCATCGACCATCGCCTTGGTCAGCGGCAGACCGAGGCCGGTGCCGTCGCCGCGCTTGCGCGCGCCGGTGGTCACCTGACGGAAGGGCTTCATCGCCTGTTCCAGCTCGCTGCGCGTCATGCCCACGCCCGTGTCGCGGATGCGAAGCACCACGCTGCCATTCGCCTCATAGGCGGTGGAGACGACGATCTGCCCGCCCGAGGGCGTGAAGCGGATGGCGTTCGACAGGATGTTGAGCGCGATCTGCTTGATGGAGCGCAGGTCCGCAACGATCTGCGGCACATTGTTGGAGAGCGAGGTACGGATGATGACGCGCTGGCCATTGGCCTGCGGCTGCACCAGCGAGACGGCTTCCGAAATCGTTTCGTTGAGGCCGACGGCGGTGAATTCGAGATCCATCTCGCCCGCCTCGATCTTGGAAATGTCGAGCAGGTCGTTGACGATATCGAGCACATGGCGGCCGGATCGGCCGATATCATTGGCATATTCGATGTAGCGCGGATGGCCGATCGGCCCGAAACGCTCCGTCGCCATCATGTCGGAAAAGCCGATGATGGCATTGAGCGGTGTGCGGATCTCGTGGCTGACACGGGCGAGGAAATCGCTCTTGTGGGCGTTTGCCGTCTCGGCGGCGCGCTTGGCGCTGCGCAGCTCTTCTTCCGTGCGCTTCCACTGGGTAATGTCGCGAATGACGGCGCAGAAGCCGGATGACGAGGAGAGGCGGCCCATCGTCATGAAGAGCGGAATGAAGCCGCCGGCCGCCTCGCGGCCGATGACCTCGCGACCGTCGTTCAGCACGCTCGCGACGCCGTGGCCGGAGAGGCCGGCGAGATAATCCAGCACGGCCTTCTGGCTTTCATGGGCAAACAGCATGGCGAAGGGTCGGCCGCGCGTCTCGTCCTCGTCATAGTTGAAGAGGGCGCTGGCCGAGCGGTTCATCGAGCGGATGTCGCCATCCTGACCGACGACCACGACGCCGTCGGTCGCAGTTTCGAGGATCGAACGCAGCTCGCCGATCTCGACGCGGAGCGCCGCGACAGCCGCCTGGTCGGCCGTGTCGCCCTCGGTCTCAACCACCGGCACGGGCGTGGTTTCGACCAGAGCCAGCGGCGGTTTTTCGTGGGCGGGTGTCAGCGCCAGCATCAGGGCTGTGCCGTCTTCCCAGCGGATCGACTGAAGGCGCGCGCGCACGGCACTCGTGCTTTCGCCATCGGCATGGCGCAGCGCCATGGTGCCGTCGCCGTCTTCGGTTTCTTCGTCCGGGGCGGCCAGCAGGATATCCAGCCCACCGGAGGCTTCGAGATCCTCCAGGCTGCGATAGCCGCTGAAGCGGAAGAATTCCGGATTGGCATGGATCAGCCGGTCGCCGACATGCACGAGCAGCGCGACGGGCAGGGCATCGACGACAGTTGCGGTCAGGCCGTAGTCCATCTGCGTGCGCGGCGGCGCGATGGCCGTGCGCTCGCCGGCATGGTCCTCAGGCAGCAGGTCATCGGCATGCGAGCCGACTTCGAGGCCGGGCATCTCCGTTTCGGTCTCGTCCGTGTCGATGAAGACCGCATCGACGGTATCCTCGTCGTCGCCAGCCTGATCCCCCGAGGCGGTAAGGGTGTTTTCGGATGTTTCCTTCGCAGCATCATCGGCCGGCCGATCTTCCGGCTTGCGCTTTCCGAAGGACTCGCCGAGCTGGCGGGCGATTTCGCGGAACGCGGCCTGCTCGCCGGTCGACAGACCGTCGAACAGGCCACCGCGATTGCGCCGGGTCTCGAGCTGCACCACCTTGTCGGAATGACGGCGGTTGGGTGTCTCCACCAGGCGCAGCGCCGGGCGCTCGCCGCGAAAGGCGTCCGTCTCGTCGGTCGGTTCCGTATCGACGGACGCTTCGGCCGGCTTATGGTTCTCTTCGGCAGGGGAGGGCGCGTCGATCTCGATGACGGTTTCTTCCGGTGCCGCTGGTATTTCGTCCGCCTCAACCGCGTCCGGCCGTTCGGCTTCGGCGGCCGGGATCTGGTCGATCGGATCGACAGTCGCCTCTTCCTGCGTCTCGGCAATCACGCCAAGCGTCAGGCCACGGGCATGGACATCCTCGATGGCATCGGCGATGCGCACGATGCCGAAGCCACGAAAACCGTCGAATTCACGGTTGCGGGAATAAGTCGGCAGCGCCGCGAGATCGACCGGCACGACAAGCGAGGTGCCTTCGACCGGCCAGTGGATCGTCTTGCCGGACCACGTGTCGCGACGGCGCAACAGGTCACCGATCTTCCCATCCTGATCAAGATCGAAGCGTGCGGCGACATCGCCGAAACGCTCACCGGAAATCGCTGCGGCCTGCGGGCCGACAGCCGTGGCGAACTCTTCCGAAATCTCGCTGAACCGGCCTTCTGCGTCGATCTTCCAGACGAAGCGGATCGGTCGGCCCTGCCGGTTGAAAACAAAACCGGAAGCGCTCTTGCTGGTCTCGTTCGTCGTCGCGGCGGCGGTTTCCTCTTCCGCGGGTTCGGGGGAGAACTCTTCCGGCGGAGCGGCGGGCCTGTCTTCAGAAGAAGTGTCCGCAAATCCGGCGATTGCTTCCCCGGCTTCGCCAGCAGGCTGTGACGGCGTCCCGTCGACCACGGCGTCTTCGACGCTTCCGGTCGTGTCAGCGCCCGCCATGCTTTCCGGCTCAGCCTCGCTCGCGAGTGGCGCGGGTTCCATCTCCGCAGCCTCGGTTGCCGGCTCGTCCTGCGTCGGGATTGCTTCGGCGGCCGAAGGCTCAACCTCGTTTTCCGGCTCTATCCCGTTCTGCACGGCAGCGGGAGCGGCTTCCTCTTCATCCGGGTCGAGATGCCCGAGGATTGTTTCGACGGCAAACAGCAGGTGCAGCGCCGGATCGCTGGAAATGCGGCCGATTGCGGCGGGCAAGTGCCCGCGACCCGTCGCGACCGGGCGCTTGACGAGATGCTCGGCGCTGCGGCCGGCCGCTTCCACGAGGGCGCGTCGTGTTTCGATGCTGATGGCGAGGCGGTCGAAGCCATCGGAGCCGGCAATCACGGTGCCTTCTTCGTCGAGCACGGCCATGTGCGTGTCGGGATCGTCGAAGCCGGCGAGCATGGCGGCGGCCGTCTCTTCCTGGCTCTGGCGGTTGCCGGCGACCGGAGCATGGAAGAGAATGGCCTCATCGCCGGGGCGAATGATGACGGCCTCGACGGTGGCTGTGACGGGTATGCTGCGAAAGCCACTGCCGATGCGCATGACGAAGCTGCGGCGGTCGCCGGGCGCCTGCACCTGTCGGGCAGTTGCGGAAAGCTGGCGGAAGGCGACGTCGCCACGATCCGGACCGGCATCAAGGAAATCGTAGATGTTCTCCTCGCCGAAGAGTGCCGCACCCCGGCCGTTCGACCAGAGAACCCGGCTCATGTCTTTCGAAAACAGCACGACGGCCTCGCCCCGCGCGAAGGGCAGGCGCACCCGCTCGTGGACGGCAACGTCGATAAAGGGATACTGCTTTGCGGACATGTTCAGGCCTGTATCTGGCTTCCGGCGTCCCGGTTTTCAATTAACGCTTTATTAATAGCCGCGCTCCCCCGGAGGGTCCAGCGCCGGGGTCTGAAAGCCCGCGGCTTTCGGGCGGAAGGGTTAACGCCTCCAAGGTTTATTGTGCAGCGCACAAAATTGTTGCAATGCGAAAGAAGATCGCTTATATAGACGTCATCCAAGAACACGGCGCCTCTGGAGAGGGCCAAACCAAGGAGCGCATACCATGGCTACCAAGAAGACCGACGACGTATTCTCGATCGCTTCCATCGATCCGTCCAAGATTTCCGAAAGCTTCCGCGACTTCGCCGAAAAGGGCGCAGCCCAGACCAAGGAAGCCTACGCCAAGATGAAGGAAGCCGCCGAAGACGCGACCAAGACCGTTGAAGCGACGCTCGAAAGCGCGCAGGCCGGCTCCGTCGAACTCGGCCTCAAGGCCATCGATGCGCTGCGCACCAATGCCGAAAACTCGCTTTCGCACATGGAAGCGCTGCTCGGCGTGAAGTCCGTTGCCGAACTCTTCGAACTGCAGACCGCTTTCCTGCGCAAGCAGGCGGAAGTCGCCGTCGAGCAGGCCAAGTCCCTTCAGGAAACCTCCAAGAAGGTTGCCGAGAAGGTTTCGGCTCCGGGCAAGTCGGCCGCTGAAAAGGCCATGAAGTCCTTCAAGGCTGTCTAAGCCCGAGATGGCGCGGGTTTCGACCCTGTGATAGAATGGCCGGGTGATCGTCCGGCCATTTTCGTTTGTGCAAGCCGATAAAAAACGCTTGAAAAATGGTGCGGCTGCCCGTATGTGACGCACCAAGCGCGGACGACGCGCCCTGTGCGGTTGTAGCTCAGTTGGTTAGAGCGCAGGTTTGTGGCACCTGAGGTCGGTGGTTCGACCCCACTCAACCGTACCATTCCTCTCTCCTGATAAGTTGTTTCGATAGGACTTATCGGGAGAGAGGAATATTCTTTCAGCTGTACCTTTTCCCTTCCTTATCCTGATCCGATAGTCGCGCCGGGCTGTCAGTCGCCCCAGCTCACGAATTTCAGTGTCGCGTTGCCATTCATCTTGTAGCCGACGACCGCGCAGCTATTTTTCGCGCGGACGGGTGCCGCACCCTTCAGCACCAATGTGTGCCAGCCCTCCTGCCGTCCCGCCACCTCGTAGGGCGCCGGCTCGCAGCCTTTCTTGAAGACATAGGCCGTGCCCTTGATCGTCGCCCTGTCATCATAGGGATCCCATGACGCGCTGGCTTTGAACAGCAGCGTGCCGGCCTTCACCGTGCCCGCGATTTTTGCCTTGGGCTTTTCGTAGATGATCGTGCCGGCACCGGGATCGATGCGGACATCGGAGCCGTTGTGGTCGAACAGGCTGCGCATGTCGACGGCATTGCCGGCCTCGAATGAAGCGGTCTCGACCTGTGTCGTCTCGCCGTCGCGTGGTGCGACACTCGATTTGTCCGTGATCCACGGTGCGGCGTCGGCGAAAAGCTGCTGGTTGCCGTCGCAGACTTTCCAGGGGCGATATTCGCCGCGATCATAGCGATGGATCGGGAAACAGAAGCCGGGGCCGGTCATCTCGACGTCCGGCAGCCCACCCGTCTCGCGGGGGTGGAAGATCAGCTCCTGCGTATTGTCGGCCGCAATCAGCATTGTCCAGTTCCCGCCGGTCTTGGTCAGGAGAAAAACACTCTGGCCGGTCATGCCGTAGCAACTGGTGACGCCGTTGCCCAATTTGGCGGGAGAACTGCTGACAAGCACCTCGTTGACACCGTCGGCATCGATATCGCGCTGCGTGGCAATGTAGGCGACCGTCGTGTCGGCAGAGGTCACACATTCCGCGATGCCACTCTCCTTCTCTCGTGTCGTGACGATCTGAACGGCCGCATCGACATCGGTCTGAGGCCAGTCGGCCGCCACTGCGGGCAGGGTCGTGGCGAAAACGGCGGATGCGGCAAAAATGAACTTCATGAAAGTTGCTCCTGTCATTGCCCTCAGGGTTGTAGGGCGCGGGTGTTGCGACCCTGTTGACGCATCTGCTGCAAGTTTACCGATCTGCACATCGCGGTAATGAAAACACCCCGCGCCAGCGCAGCCCTTGACAAAGATCGAAATTAGGTAGATCGGTCTACATAATAATGAGGTGCGCATGATGAGCGAACGGATATCGGCGCGGGAGCGGTTGCTGAAGGCGGCTGCGGAGCTGTTTTATCGCGATGGGGTGGGGGCGACGGGGATCGATACGATCACGGCTCATGCGGGCGTCGCCAAGATGAGCCTCTACAACAATTTCGCTTCCAAGTCGGATCTGGTGAAGGCCTATCTCGATGCGCGACTGGAGGAGTGGCACGTTCTCTATCGCGAGCGCCTCGCCACGGCCGTGACATCGCGCGAAAAACTGCTCGCCGTCTTCGATTCCTATGTCGATCATGCCGAGCTCGCCTATGGCTGGGGCTTTCGCGGCTGCG
Source organism: Shinella curvata (assembly GCF_022899935.1). Lineage (GTDB taxonomy): Bacteria > Pseudomonadota > Alphaproteobacteria > Rhizobiales > Rhizobiaceae > Shinella > Shinella curvata. The sequence continues at coordinate 27,517 of NZ_JALJCJ010000003.1, read as the reverse complement.
GGCTGCTCAATGCCGCCGCCGAGCTGCCCTTCGGCGATGCCGGCCGGGCGACGGTCGCCTTCCAGAAGGACGAGGTCGAGCAGCTGTTCAAGGATTATCTGCGTCAGATGAAGCCGGAGCGCGATGCCGCGATCGACGAGACGGCCGAGCATCTGTCCTTCGTGCTGGAAGGCGCGATGGCCCGCGCGGGTCTCGACGGGCATGATGGGCGGCTGAAGGCGGCGCGCCGGATCGCCATTTCGATCGTGGACCAGCTATGACCGCTTCCGATCTCGCCTTGCCCTTGCGCCGGCCGAACCGGTTCGCGGCGCTTGCCGTTCTCATCCTCCTCGAAGCCGCGCTCGTCGTGTGCTGGAGCGCCGGCTTCATCGGCGTGCGCTTTGCCAGCGATCATGCGCCGATCTTCCTGATCCTGCTGTGGCGTAGTCTGGTGTCCGGCCTCGTGCTCCTGCCTTTCGCGCTCACCATGGGGCCGAAGATCCGGGGGAGGGACGTGCTCTTTCAGATGCTGCTCGGCGCGCTTGCCATGGCCGGTTATCTCTCGGGTTTCGCGCTGGCGATCGGGCTTGGCGTGCCGACCGGCCTCGTCGCGCTGATCACCGATATGCTGCCGCTCGCCGTCGCCTTCCTGTCCTGGCCCATTCTGGGACAGGCGCTGACGGGGCGGCAGTGGGGCGGTTCCTTCATCGGGCTAGCCGGCGTCATCATCGCATCCGGCGGTTCGCTCGATTGGGGCAATGTTCCGCTCTGGGCCTATGGATTGCCCGTGCTCGGCACGCTGTCGCTGGCGTTGGCCACGCTTTTGCAGAAGCGTAGCGCGGTCAATGCCATGCCGGTTTACCAAAGCCTCTGCTTCCAATGCCTGTCGGCGGCCGCGATTTTTTCCGTGCTCGCCTGGCATGAAGGCGGCGTGTCGCCGGTGATGGACCGCGGCTTCATCGGCGGCATTCTCTGGCTGGTCTTCGTCGCCACCTTCGGCGCCTGGAGCCTCTACTACCTCGCCTTGCGTAAATCCTCGCCGGCGCGGGTGACAGCGATCCTCTATCTCAGCCCGCCGGTCACGATGATCTGGGCCTTCCTGATGTTCGGCGAGCCCCTGTCTTGGGCCATGGCGCTCGGCCTGCTCGTCTCGCTCGGCGGCATCGTGCTGGTGGCGCGGGCGCGGCCGGTGCTGCATGACTAAGCGGTTGTAAACCCTTCATTTACCACGCCTGCGGCTGCGGTCCCGATTTGGCACTGTATTAGGAATCCGTTGACCAATGAATCCCTAGGGTCATCCCGTTCTCATGACGGGAACCGGTCCGCATGACGCGCTGCCGCGATGCAAATGGGGTTCTTCAAATGCACATGACGTGCGTCAAGTGGCTGGCGATTCCCGCTGGCATGATCGGGCTGTTCCTTCTCTGGCTGCCACTCAGCCTCCAGGCCCAGCTTATTTTGAGTTTCGCCGTGCTCGGCGTGATGTTCCTGGCGATGACACGCCCCGAGAACACCACCCTGCGGCTCGTCACCTTCATCTTTGCCGGCATTCTCGCCATGCGCTACGCCTTCTGGCGGACCACCGAGACCTTGCCGAGCATCTACGAACCGCTGAATTTCATTCCCGGCCTGATCCTCTATCTCGCCGAGATGTATTGCCTCGCCATGCTGGCGATCAGCTTCTTCATGCTGGCCGATCCCTTGAAGCGCAAGGCGCCGGAGCTTGGCGATGCCGCCGATCTTCCGACCGTCGACGTCTTCATTCCGTCCTATAACGAGGAGCCTGAGCTTCTGGCCGGCACGCTCGCCGCCGCCAAGTCGCTGCACTATCCCAAGGACAAGCTGACCGTCTATCTGCTCGACGACGGCGGCACCGAGGCCAAGCGCAATCACAAGGATCCGCGCATTTCGATCGCCGCCATCCGCCGGCACGAACAGCTGAAGGCACTCTGCGCCTCGCTCGGCGTCGTCTATCACGCCCGCAAGCAGAACGACCATGCCAAGGCCGGCAATCTCAACGAGGGGCTGAAGGTCTCGCATGGCGAACTCGTCGTCGTCTTCGATGCCGACCATGCACCTGTGCGCGAATTCCTGCGCGAGACCGTCGGCTATTTCGCCAAGGACAAGAAGCTCTTCCTCGTCCAGACGCCGCACTATTTCCTGAACCCGGATCCGCTGGAAAAGAACCTCCAGACCTTCGCGCGTATGCCGTCCGAAAACGAAATGTTCTATTCGATCCTTCAGCGCGGGCTCGACAAGTGGAACGCGTCGTTCTTCTGCGGCTCGGCGGCGGTGCTGCGGCGTTCGGCGCTGTCTTCGGCGAACGGTTTCTCCGGCCAGTCGATCACCGAGGATTGCGAGACAGCGCTCGCGCTGCATTCCAAGGGCTGGCACAGCCTCTATGTCGACAAGCCGCTGATCGCCGGCCTGCAGCCGGAGACTTTCGTCTCCTTTATCGGCCAGCGCGCCCGCTGGTGCCAGGGCATGCTGCAGATCCTGATCCTGAACCGTCCGTTCCTTGCCAGGGGCCTGACGCTTTCCCAGCGCATCTGCTACGCGGGCATCAACCTGTTCTGGCTGTTCCCGCTGTCGCGTCTCGCCTTCGTCTTCTCGCCGCTGCTCTACATCTTCTTCTCGCTGGAGATCTATCAGGCGAACATTCTCGAATTCGCCTCCTATGCGGTGACCTATCTCATCGGCTCCTTCGCCATGCAGAGCTATCTCTACGGCCGCGTGCGCTGGCCCTGGGTCTCCGAACTCTATGAATATGTCCAGTCGGTGTTGCTCTTCGGCTCGATCGTCTCCGTCGTGCGCAACCCGCGCAAGCCGACCTTCAACGTGACGGCAAAGGGCCAGACGCTCGACCGCAGCATGCTCTCGCCCTTGGCACGGCCCTATTTCATCATCTTCTTCGTTCTGCTCGCGGCCGCCCTTTACTCCGGCTACCGCTTCCTGACGGAGCCGGTCGCGACCGAGCTTCTGACCATCGTCGCCGGCTGGAACCTCATCAATCTCGGCCTTGCCGGGGCCGCTCTCGGCGTCGTTGCCGAACGCCGCGAACTGCGCCGCAACCAGCGCCTGCCGGTCAAGCGCCATGCTTTGATGAGGGTCGATGGCAAGCTGAAGAACATCATCATCCAGGATGCCTCCTCGGGCGGCATCTCGGTGGAATTCGTCGAACAGGCGCCGGCAATCGATCTCGATACACCGCTGGAAGCGACGATCCAGCTGCGCCGCGCCGGCCAGATCATCGCCTTCGACGTGATCTCCCGTTCCAGCCGCGGCGAGGGCGAAGGCGCCGTCTACGGCTTCGCCTACAAGGAGCGCACGCCGGAAACCTTCATGGCGATCGCCGAACTGATGTTCTCCGATCAGGCGGTGTTGCAGGAGCGACTGTCGCGTCGCCAGATCCGCCGCAGTTTCTTCTGGGGCACCTCGCGCTTCGCGCTCTGGAGCATCCGCGAGACGTTGCGGGCGCTGCGCTACTCCGCCGGCCTCATCCGCGAGGGGGCCGTGACCTCCGCCGCCGACGCGCCGATCACCGTCAAGGACAACAATGCCCAGATCCCCGGCCGTGCTGCAGAGCTGCCGCCGGTCCTCACAGGAGCCCAGGCCTATGGCTAAGACCCCTCTTCTCGGAACGCTGGGCCTTGCCCTCCTCATCGCCTCGGCTGGTGCCGGCCGAGCGGAAGGGCTGGTTGCCGATGCCGTCAAGCCGCTGCTGGAAGGCACCGCGCTGTCCGGTCCCGCACTCTCCGGCGGCCTGCTGCCGCAGCCGGTCGAAGTGAAGGCCGAAAAGGCGAAAGCCGTTGCCGCCGGCGCCATGCTGGTGCCCTTCGAGCAGTCGGCGGATGCCTTTACGCTGTCGGGCGAGGACGATGTCGCGACCTTCACCTTCGCGCTCGACGGGCCGCAGGTCTCGGCCGGCGGCACGCTGAACCTCGCCTATATCAATGCGGTCTCCGTCCTGCCCGATACCGCGAAGATGGATATCGAGGTCAACGGCCGCGATGCCGGCAGCTTCGCCATCGCCTCGCCGAACGGTGTGCTGACGGAAAAGATCGCCGTTGCCCCGGATCTTCTGAAGGCTGGCCGCAATGTGGTGCGCGTGCGCGCCCGCCAGCACCATCGCGTCGATTGTGCACTGGATGCGACCTATGAGCTCTGGACGAAGCTCGATCCTGCGCAAAGCGGTTTCGCCACGGCGGCGTCCTCGGCGTTTACGGATTTCGACAGCCTGCTGTCCGTTCGCCGCAATGCCGCGCAGCGCACGGATGTGCGCATCGTCGTGCCCGGTGCTCTCAGCGCTGAGGCGCTGAACGAGGTCGCACCGGTCCTGCAATCGCTGATCCTCTTCCTCAACCGAGACGATGTGACGGTCTCGGTGGATGACAAGCCGGGCACCGGTCCGGGCATCGATCTCGTCATGGCCATGGACCGCGCCGGCGCTGCCACACTCGCAAAGCTCGGCATTGCCAATGCACCGCGCGGGCTCTCCGTTCAGGCTAGTGCAGATGCGGACCGCGCGCGCGTCGTGCTGCGCGCCGCCAATCTCGGTGATATCAATGCCGCCGTCCTGTCCGCCGTGAAGGGGCCGATGGCCGATGGGCTGAAGACGGGTGTCTTCGAAAAGGGCAGGGGTGCTCTCGTCGTCGACGCCGGCGAACGGCGCATGCTGAAGGAAACGGGTTACGAGACCCGCGTCTTCTCCGGCCGCCTGTCTCGCACCGATTTCACCGTCGACATGCCCGCCGATTTCTATCCGGCGGAATATGCCACGCTCGACCTTCGCCTCCACGCCGCGACCTCGCCGGGGCTGGAGCAGACCGCGCAGCTTCTGGTGCGCGTCAACGACAAGGTCGTGAAGAGCTACCCGTTCCGCAACCGCGAGGGCGAACAGTTCGACGGCAAGCGCATCGAACTGCCGCTTCGTGCCTTCCATCCCGGCGCCAACCGCGTCGAACTGCTGGCCGAGCTGCCGACGGCGGCCGATGCCGCCTGCCGGCCGGAGGAGCGTGACGATGGCAAGCCGCGCTTCATCCTGCTCGACACGACGGCGATCGAGGTGCCGGCGCTGGCCCGCATCGGCCGGCTGCCGGATCTCGCGGCCCTTGCCGGCAAGGCCTATCCCTATGGCGGCGGCAAGCCGTTCGACCTGGTGATCGACCGTGCCGATGGCCAGTCCGCGGCCGCCGGCCTCACCATGCTGTCGCGCCTCGCCCTTTCCGCCCGCGCGCCGCTGACGGCGAAGATCGCCATCGGCGCCCCCTCCGAAGGCACCGGCCGCGATGCGCTCGTCGTCTCCTCGCAGAACGATTTTGCCGACCTCGGCACCTCCGGCAAGGCAGCCTTCCCGGATGCGGACGAGGTCACGGCCTCCGTTGCCGATCTTCTGAAGCCCGATCCGGTGCACACGGCGTCGGTTTCCGACGGTGCCGCCGGTACCGGCAACGACACCGCCGACCTGTTGCAGGCCTTCCACAATTCGACGGCGGCCGAGGAGGACGACCTGTCCTTCGGGTCGCGCGCGCAGCTCTGGTTCTCCGCTGCCTCGCGCAGCTTCGGCCGCTGGCTGAGCTATGAGGGCGACAACACGGCACGGGTCGCCCCGCATGGCGAGGGGGCATTGGTGACGCTGTCGCAGATGCGTTCCCCCGATGGCCTCGCCACCTGGACGGTGATCCAGGCGAACTCGCCGCGCGATGTCGATGCCGGCGTGCAGCGACTGGTCGAGCCCGCCGTGTGGCGCGACCTGCAGGGCGGCACGGCGACCATCGAGACGGCAAGCCTGTCGCTCGTCAGCCTTCCGGCCGCCGACCGGTATGTCGCCGATCTCGCCGATCGCAGCCCCGGCAACCTTCGCCGCGTCGCGGCCGCCTGGTTTTCAGATAATTTCCAGATCTATGTCGTGCTCGTGCTCGCCTGCCTCGGCCTCTTCGCCGCCTGGCTTGGCCTGACGGTGCCGCGCAAGGGCGTGAGGTCCGATCGATGAAACCCTCCCTTTTCCTCACCGCGCTGCTGCTCGGCTCCTCGGCGCTCTCTCCGCTGGCTTTCGCGGAAGAGGCCAAGTCCGGCCCCGGCGAAGTCGAGCTGGCCGCGCTCTACTATTATGCCGAACAGAAACAGCAGGACCGGCTCGAGGCCGAGACGAACCGGCTGAGGCTGAAATATCCCGATTTCGTCGTGCCTGCCGATGTCTATGCGCCGGTGGCGCAGCAGGTGGATGAAACCGCGCTCTGGGCGCTCTACGAGAAGAACGATTTCACCGGCATCGCCGCCGAGATCGGCCGCCGCCAGACGGAAAATCCGCAGTGGAGCCCGAGCGAGGACTTTTCCGGCAAACTCGCCCGCCGCCAGCAGCGCGTCGAGATGATGGCCGCCACCGCGCGCAAGGACTGGATGGGCGTCATCGAAGCGGCCAAGACCCTGGACCCGTCGACCGAAACGGAGGTCGATCTCGTCTGGATGCTGCTCGACGCCTATGCCGAAACGGGCGCCAAGGACGCGCTGACCAATGTCTATCGCGGCCTGCTGTTCCGCGAGGGCGACAAGCGGCTGCCGGATGCGCAGATCCTGACCACGCTGCAGAAATCGACGCGCGATTTTTCATCGGACGATGTGCGCAAGGCGATGGGCGTGCTCGCCACCTCGCCACTGTTGCAGGCCGGGTTGCAGCCCGTCGAGCTCGACCTGACACGCAAGGACGTCGCCGATTTCAACGCGGATGAGAAGCGTCAGACGCCGATCGCCGAAGGCGAAGTCGCCAAGCTGCGCGCGGCGGCCGAGAAGGGGGATCGCCTCGAGGATCTCTCGCTGCTCGGCTGGTACGATCTGAAGCTGAAGGCGCCAGAAAGTGCCGAGCGCTGGTTCAAGGCCGCGCTTGCCAAGCGCCGCGACGAGGAGAACGCCAAGGGCCTCTATCTCTCGCTTGCCGCCGAAAACAAGCAGGAAGAGGCCTATGCGATCGCCGAGGATTATATCGTGGAATTCTCCGACGATCCGGAATTCCTGATGAACGCGCTGTCGCTGCGCTTCTCGAAGCCCGATCAGCCGGATGCGGACGTGAAGACGGTGACGGCCTATAGCAACGCCATCCTTGCGACTTCCGACGCCGACCATGCGGAAATCCTCGCTTGGTACGCCTATAATTCCAGCCAGTTCGAGGCGGCGAAAGCCTGGTTCGAAAAGTCGCTGGATTGGGAAAGTGCGCCGGTGCGCGTCAAGGGGCTGGCGCTGAGCCTGCTGCGTCTCGGCGCGAAGAAGGATTATGCCGCGCTGGAGGATGAATACCGCGATGTTTATCCGGAGATGTGGGCCGAGATAAAGGTTGCCAAGCCCCCGAAGGGCCGCCGCAGCGTGGCCGTCGAAATGCCTGATACCACTGCGTCGTCGTCCGCTGGCGGTGGCGGGACGAGCTACCTCGCGCATTTCAAGGCCAAGCGCTACAGTGCCTGCGTCAAGGATGTCTCCGCCCAGGAAGCGCGCGGCAAGGTTTCAGCCGATGCCATGCTGATCAAGGGCTGGTGCTATCTGGAACTCAGCCGTCTGGCCGATGCGCGCAACGCTTTCGAAGCCGCGCTGAACAACAGCCGTACGCAGCAGGACGCCGCCTATGGCGCGGCCCTCACGTTGCTGCGCGGCCGCCTGACGGACGATGCCGAAGCCATGGTCGCGACCTATCCGATGTCGGAGAAACGCGAGCGCGAGGTCCGGGCCGAAATCTACTGGCAGCGCGCCCGTTCGGCCTTCGATCACAAGCAGTATCAGAATGTCCTGGATGCCTTGAACGCCCGCGCCAGCCTCGTTGCCGAACCGGCGGATCTCAGCCAGCTGCGCGGCTGGTCCTATTACCATCTCGGCAATCGCGGGCAGGCAAAGGCGGTCTTCGCCCGCCTGAACATGCAGTTCTACGATCCGGCGACGGCCGTTGGCCTTTCCGCATCCACCGTTACCCTGCGATAGGATTCTCATGCGCTGGCTCATTCCTGCCATTCTGCCTCTTCTCGTCGCCGGCTGCGCTTCCACCGTGCACGATCCCTTTCTGGAAACCGGCGCCATCCATCCGGATGCGCCGCCGATCTCCACCGAGGTCTCGCCGGATTTCGCCGTCGCCTACCTGCCCTTGGTATCGGGTCGTATCCAGAGCGTGCGCCAGACGGCGCGCAGCGGTTTCTTCGAGCAGGCCATCGTCTATTCCAACGCCACGGCTTCGGCGGGTGAGAATGTGTTGACCGTGCGGGTCGGCCAGCCCTCCGAGGGCATGACCTTCCTGCGCGCCCCGACACGCCGCGCCATCGTCGCCGAGATGCAAAAGGCGCTGCCCGGTGTTGCCATGCGGATCAGCGACGTGCCGGGCCAGAACGGGCAGGGCGTCTATGGTTATGCGACCGGCCCGCTCGGCACCTTCGGAAGCTGCCTCTATGCCTGGCAGTTCGCCAAGCGCGTTTCGGCCGAGCGCGTAGGTGCCCATGCGGCGCAGGTGCGCCTGCGCTTCTGCCACCCGACGATGTCGCAGGAGCGCATCGCCGCCGTCATGGGTGGGTTGCGTATGAAGCCGGTGACGCGCAACACGTTCGACATGCTGCAATATGCCGGCGGCAGCGGTCACGCGCAGAGCCAGCCCGTGCTGGTTCGTGCGGAACCGGTCGTGGTGGTCGATGACAGCGTCGAGATCGCGCCGCGCCGCACACCGAAGCGCCGGGTCGTGATGGAGGAAAAGCCGGCGGAGGAGCGGATCGTCATCCGCAATGCCGTGCGTGTTCCGCTGCCGGGTGAGGAGACGGTGAAGGTCACCGTTTCCGAGGAGCCGGTCGAGAAGCCGAAGACAAGGGCTAAGAGCGCGCTGGTGCCGATGCCGGGGACCGTCGCGCTCAACGTGGAGTGATCGTCACAGGAAGATGGCATGCTCCTGTCGTACGAGTTCCTGCACGAATTCGGCGACGGTGCGCACGCGGGTGAGGTCGCGTGCGCTTTCGTGCCATGTCGTCCAGTAGGCGCGGCGGATCGTGTTGTCAGGCAAAACGCGCACCAGCTCCGGATACTGCCGGGCTATATAGTCATGCAGGATGCCGACGCCGGCGCCGGAGCGCACGGCCTCCGTCTGGCCGGTGGCGCTGGATATCTCGAAGCTCGCATCCCAGCTGCGCATGATCTCGCCGGTGAAGTTCAGCGAGGCCGTGAAGATCAGGTCCTCCACATAGCCGACGCGGCGATGGGCCTTCAGGTCCTCGACCGTATCCGGCGTACCGTTTTCCGCGAGATAGTCACGGGAAGCATAAAGGCCGAGCGTATAGTCCGTCAGCTTCGACGAGACGAGCCGGCCCTGTTCCGGCCGCTCCAGCGTGATCGCAATATCGGCCTCGCGCTGCGAAAGCGAGAAGGAGCGGGGCACCGGCACGAGCTGGATTTTCAGTTCCGGGTGTCGCGCCGTCAGCCGCCCGAGGCGTGGTGCGAGGAAGGACACGCCGAAACCATCGGGAGCACCGACCCGCACGGTGCCGGCAACCGCGGTGTCGATGCGGCCGATGCTCGCCTGCATCGCCAGCATCTCTGTCTCCATCCGCTCGGCGGCCCGCAAGAAGGCTTCGCCCTCGGCGGTGAGGTCGCAGCCATTGGTCCGGCGGATCAGCAGACGGGTCTTCAGCGCCTCTTCCAGCGCGCTCACGCGGCGGCTGAGCGTCGCGTGGTTGACGCCGAGGCGGCGCGACGCGGCCAGGATCTGGCCGGTGCGGGCAACGGCGAGGAACATGCGGGCGTCATCCCAGTTCATGCCACCTCCGACTTTAATTTTTGCACAACGGTTCCTTACAGGAGGTGATTGTGTTGTGCAAATTGAAGTGCGATCATCGCCTCATAACCACGGAGGACTCCCCAATGTACCAGATCGGCCATTTCATTCACGGCAAGCAGGTGCCCGGCACCAGCGGCCGCACCGCCAATGTGTTCAACCCGGCAACGGGTGAAGTTCAGGCGCAGGTCGCGCTTGCCAATGACGCCGATCTGCAGGCCGCCATCGACAGCGCGCTTTCCGCGCAGCCGAAGTGGGCCGCCACCAACCCGCAGCGCCGTGCCCGCGTCTTCATGAAGTTCGTCGAACTCCTGAACACGCACATGGACGAGCTGGCCGTGCTGATCTCGAAGGAGCACGGCAAGACGGTCGAGGACTCGAAGGGCGACGTCATCCGCGGCCTGGAAGTCTGCGAATTCGTCATCGGCATCCCGCATCTCATGAAGAGCGAATTCACCGAAGGCGCCGGCCCGAACATCGACATGTATTCGATCCGCCAGCCGGTCGGCATCGGTGCGGGCATCACGCCGTTCAACTTCCCGGGCATGATCCCGATGTGGATGTTTGCGCCCGCCATCGCCTGCGGCAACGCCTTCATCCTGAAGCCTTCCGAGCGCGACCCGTCGCTCCCGATCCGCCTTGCCGAACTGATGATCGAAGCCGGTCTGCCGGCAGGCATCCTCAATGTCGTCAACGGTGACAAGGGTGCGGTCGACGGCATCCTGGCGCATCCGGACATCGCTGCCGTTTCCTTCGTCGGCTCCACGCCGATCGCCCGCTACGTCTACGGCACGGCTGCCTCAAACGGCAAGCGCGCCCAGTGCTTCGGCGGCGCCAAGAACCACATGATCATCATGCCCGACGCCGACCTCGACCAGGCCGCCAATGCCCTGATGGGCGCCGGCTACGGCTCGGCCGGCGAGCGCTGCATGGCGATCTCGGTTGCCGTTCCGGTCGGTGAGGAAACCGCAAACCGCCTCATCGAAAAGCTCACTCCGATGATCGAGAGCCTGCGCATCGGCCCGTACACCGATGACAAGGCCGACATGGGCCCCGTCGTCACCAAGGAAGCCCAGACGCGCATCCTCAGCCTCATCGACAAGGGCGTCGAGGAAGGCGCCAATCTTGTCGTCGATGGCCGCGGCTTCAAGCTGCAGGGCTACGAGGACGGCTATTTCGTCGGCGGCTGCCTGTTCGACAACGTCACGCCGGATATGGACATCTACAAGACCGAAATCTTCGGTCCGGTTCTCTCGGTCGTTCGCGCCAAGAACTACGAGGAAGCGCTCGATCTGCCGATGAAGCACGAATACGGCAACGGCGTCGCGATCTACACCCGCGACGGTGATGCGGCCCGCGACTTCGCCAGCCGCATCAACATCGGCATGGTCGGCGTCAACGTTCCGATTCCGGTTCCGCTCGCCTACCACTCCTTCGGTGGCTGGAAGTCCTCATCCTTCGGCGACCTGAACCAGCACGGCACGGATTCCATCAAGTTCTGGACCCGCACCAAGACCGTGACGAGCCGCTGGCCGTCGGGCATCAAGGACGGCGCCGAGTTCGTCATGCCGACGATGAAGTGATCCTCCCGAAGGATTGACCAAGGAAAGGGCTCCCCGGCGGGAGCCCTTTTGCATTGTCAGTTTTTTGTGCTTTGCGAAGAATAGGCCGCAAGTGCGGTTCGTTACTCCCTCGTGCTTTTTGTATTTTGAAGGGGGCAACCATGTCTTTGGCAGGATCGCCGCAACCCGCAGGGCAGGCGGGCGGCTTTCATCGCGTTACATTTACCGGCCGCGCGTCGGAATATTTCGGCATCTGGATCGTCAACGTTCTCCTGACGATCCTGACGATCGGCATCTATTCCGCCTGGGCGAAGGTCCGGCGCAACCGCTATTTCTTCGGCAATACCGTGCTGCTCGGCCGGTCCTTCGAGTATCATGCGAGGGGGCTGCAGATCCTCATCGGCCGTCTCATCGTTCTCGGCGGCTTCATCGTGCTGAACGTCATCGCCGCCGTCCTGCCGGTCCTCGTTCTCCTGCCGACACTGGCCGTGCTGATCGCGCTGCCGTGGCTCGTCGCCAAGGGGCTGCGCTTCAGCGCGCGTGTCACGAGCTATCGGAATGTGCGCTTCGATTTCGTCGGCGGTGCGGGCGGGGCCTTCAAGGCCTTCATTCTTGGCGGTTTTCTGGCCATCATCACGCTCGGCATCCTCACGCCGCTCGCCAGCCGTTGGGTTTCGCGCTATATCGGCACGAACCTGCGCTACGGTGGCAAGGCCTTCGATACGGACCCGAAACTCGGCCCGCTCTACAAGTCCTGGTTCCTGTCGTTCCTGATCGCCATCGTCGGCCTCGGCATCGTCGCCCTTCTGGTCGTCGCGAACCTCTCGCTCATCCTGCCGATGATCGAGACACCCGGCTCGCTGACGCCAGAACAGCAGATCCCGCTCGTGATCAGCGCTGTCATCGGCTACATCGTGCTCTTCGCGACGATGGGCATTGCCGGCCTGTTCTACAGGGCGGGCGTGCGCAACATCGCCTGGTCGGCGGCAACCTTCGACGGCAAACACCAGCTGATGAGCGACCTGTCGCGCACCCGCTACACCTGGATCGCCATCAGCAACGTCATCGTCACGCTTCTCACCTTCGGTCTGATGCGACCCTGGGCGGCGGTGCGCATGGCGCGCTATACCTGGGAACACACAGGCGTTACCTTCATCGGCGACGTCGGCGAGCTGTTCAGCACGCTGGAGGCTCAAGGGTCGGCCGTCGGGGCAGAGTTCATGGACTTTGAAGGTTTCGACTTTGGCTTCTGAGAATGCAACCACCACCGGCGGGGCCATCGCCAATGGCGACTGGCATCCCGCCGGCTCCAGCCGCTCGGTCGAGGCGCGCCTCATCGAGCGTGCCGGAGAGGTCGCCGCGCTGTCGTCGGGGGCTGACAAGCCGCTCGCCGGCGCGGGCCTTTCCTGGATCGAGATTTCCAGCCGCGTCGGCTCCATCCCGCGCCGGGTGACCTTTCCCGATGGTTCGGTCTTCGAGACCTGGGACAATGACGGCATCGACCGCTTTCTTGCGGCGCGCGGCAAGGGCGGGGCAGGGTTGGTGCACTGGCTGGAGCAGTTCCGCCTGCGCCTCATCGTCATCGTGCTCGCGGCCTTCGTGCTCGGCGGCATGGTCTATCGCTGGGGCGTGCCGGCGCTGGTCGAGGTTGCCATCCTCACCACGCCGCCGATCGTGCCTGAACTGATGTCGCAGGGCACGCTGCAGACACTCGACACGACGACTTTTTCGCCGACCAAGCTCTCCGAGGACAAGCGCAAGGAGATATCCGACGGCTTTGCGCGCATCGCCGCCCAGTCGCCGCGCGGGGCCGGCGCCTATACTCTGAATTTCCGCGATGGCGGCTTCATCGGGCCGAATGCCTTCGCGCTGCCGGATGGCACGCTCGTCGTCACCGATCAGCTCGTCGAGATGGCCGGCAAGGACACGGAGATGGTCGTCGGCGTGCTGGCGCACGAGATCGGCCATGTCGAACTCGAGCATAGCCTGCGGCAGCTCTACCGCGCCGCCGGCATGACGGGTCTCATCATGCTGATCGCCGGCGATGTCGGCTCCAGCGTCGAGGACGTGCTGGTGCAAGGCGGCGGTCTTCTCGCACTCTCCTATTCGCGCGATGCCGAGAGCGCGGCCGACCGCCGCTCGGTCGAGCTGATGGCCAAGGCCGGCTACGACCCGACGGCGATCGCCCGCTTCTTCACGCTGCTGGAGGAAAAGCTCGGCGACAAGTCGGATACCAATATTCTCTCCACGCATCCCGGCACGCCGCAGCGCAAGAAGGAGATCACGGATTACGCCCGGATCATCTCCGGCCAGTCGGATCCGGATTTGCAGTAGGAGAGATGGCGGCCCTGGTGCTGTTTGGTGTTTCTTTGCCTCCCACCCCTCTGTCGTCATCCTCGGGGCAAGACCGAGGATGACGACAGAGGGGTGGGAGCTTGAGGCGGGGAAGCAGGCTTGTGGCCAGGAGCTTCGGGGACCTGAAGCGAGGACACCGCCGGGTCCACCAGCGACAGGATCCGCTAAGCGCGACAAATGAAAACGGCGGCCCTAAAGCCGCCGTTTCCGTGTTTGCCTTGGGAGGCCAGGGTATTACTGCGACGGGCCGTCGTTGTAGCCGACCTTGTCGACCAGCTCGGATGCCTTCTTGCGGTTGGCCGCGATGTCGACGAGGGGCAGCGTGTCGGCCTTCAGCGTGCCGAAGGACTTGACGACCGCGGAGGGCTCGGCACCCGGCAGGACCGGATATTCGTAGACCTGCTCGGCATAGATCTGCTGCGCGTTGCCGGCCGACAGGAATTCCATCAGCTTTACCGCGTTGTCCTTGTTCGGGGCGTTCTTGGCCATGGCCATGCCGGAGACGTTGACATGGGAGCCGCGGTCGTTGGCATTCGGGAAGAGCACCTTGATGGCGGCCGCCCATTCCTTCTGCTCCGGCTCCTTCTCGTTGGTCTGCATGAGGCCGACATAGTAGGAGTTGCCGAGCGCGAGATCGCATTCGCCGGCGAGGATAGCCTTCGCCTGATCGCGATCGCCGCCGTCCGGCTTGCGTGCGAGATTGTTCTTGAGGCCGGTCAGCCACTTCTCGGCTTCGGCTTCGCCATGGTGGGCGATCATGGAGGCGGTGAGGCCGACATTGTAGGAATGCTGGCCGTCGCGCGTGCAGATCTTGCCCTTCCATTTCGGGTCGGCAAGTTCCTCATAGGTGATCTCGTTCTGTGCGACCCGGTCCTTGGAGGCATAGACGACACGCGAGCGGGTGGTCAGGCCGAACCAGTTGCCGTCGGGGTCGCGATACTGCGAGGGGATATCCTTGTTGATGACATCGCTTGCGACCGGCTGCGTCACGCCGCCGTCCTTGGCTTCGGTGAGGCGCGAGATATCGACCGTCAGGATGACGTCTGCTGGCGAATTGGCGCCTTCGGCCTGGATGCGTTCCACGAGACCCTTGTCGAGGAAGAGCACATTCGTGGTGATGCCGGTTTCCTTGGTGAATTCATCGAGCAGCGGCTTGATCAGGTCCGGCTGCCGATAGGAATAGATGTTGACTTCACCGTTTGCAAAAGCAGGCGCGGCAACGGCCAGGCCGACGGTCGAGAGGGCAAGGGTGGCGAGAGACGTCTTAAGCAGTTGCATCGGGTCCTCCTGGTGCAATTTAATCTTTACTGCCAAAGTCGTCTTTATCGGCTTGCCCCTTCCAGTCAACCGTGCGACCACTGCCATAACATGAATGTGATTTTCCGCTTTTTGGAATTGTTCTAAATCTCGATCTGTCCTATATGTGATGGAACCTCAAAATCGGATTCGGAGTTCCCGATGCGTCTGACGAAACAAACCAACTATGCCGTGCGCATGTTGATGTACTGCGCGGCGAATGGTGAAAAGCTCAGCCGCATCCCCGAAATCGCCCGGGCCTATGGGGTCTCCGAACTGTTCCTGTTCAAGATCCTCCAGCCGCTGACCCGCGCCGGCATCATCGAGACGGTTCGCGGCCGCAACGGCGGCGTGCGTCTGCCGAAGCCGGCAAGCGAGATCACCCTGTTCGACGTCGTGCGTGTAACGGAGGATTCCTTCGCCATGGCCGAATGTTTCGAGGCGGGTGAAGTCGAGTGCCCGCTGGTCGATAGCTGCGGGCTCAATTCTGCGCTGCGCAAGGCGCTCAACGCCTTCTTCGAAGTGCTGCAGCAGTACACGATCGACGATCTCGTCAAGGCGCGCCCGCAGATCGGCCTGCTGCTTGGCCTGGAGACCGCGCCGATCGTGCAGCAGCCGGCGGCCTGACGCCGGCTTTCGCCGGTTCAGCTTTTAAAGCGGGCACGTCGCGTACGGTTACTCCCCGGCGCTGACGTCCCGCTTTACATATTCCTGCAGAATGAATTCGATGGCCGTCGGGTCGAGTTCGGCCTTGTCGATGCGGAAGTCGACGCCGTAGTCGTCGATCTTCTGGAAATAGGCGTCGCTGATCGACGACGAGATGACGCCGACCGGTCCGATATAGCCGTTGCGGCGCAGTTCCGGCACGGTCTCGCGGAAGTCCGCCTGCGGCTGGAGCCGATTGTCCATCAGGATCATGTCCAGCGGCCCGCCGCTTGCCCGGATGAAATCCAGCGCACCCTCTACCGTTTCGACATAATGCAGCGTGATCGCATAGCTGGCGACCTTGCGCATCAGCGCGCTGAGGATGACGTTTTCCGCGGGATCGTCATCGACGAGCAGGATATGCACGGGTGCTGTCATGGCGGTAGGTGAACCTGATTGCATTGAACGAATGGGCCGCGCCCGAGATTACTGTCATCCAGCCCGTGCGCATTAACAAGTCCCTAACTCTACTATCGCAGCGTTACGAGCCTGTTTGTGTGGTTACTGTATGATCTGTTCGCGGATCGCCTTGGCCACCATCTGCGTGCGGTTGACCACATCGAGCTTCTTCAGGATCGTCGCCGTGTGCGAATTCACCGTGTGCTCGGAGACCGATACGATGAGGGCGATCTCGCTTGCGGTCTTGCCGTAGGAAATCCAGCGCAGGATTTCCGTCTCGCGGGGGGTCAAGCCCATGCCCGCCTTGTTGGCGAGCACCTGGCGGTGGAAATAGTCGAAGGCGCAATTGGCCTCGTAGCAGATTTCGTAGTGCTCGTTGCGGGCAATGTCGTCCCCGTCGCCGAGGAAGAGCACCACGTAGCGCATGCCGTTCACTGAATGCACTGGAATGGACAGCGCCATGTCGAAGCCGATCTGGTCGAGAAAATCGGAGCCGTCGCGCGAACCGTTCTCGAAATGATCGGCGCTGCGCCAGACGGTCGAGATCGTCGACTTGTAGAAGCTCTTGAAGAGGGTTGAATCGTTGAGGCGGTGGCGCTTGTCATAGGCTTCCGCCAGCCCTGCCGGCAGATCGTGCAGCATCAGGCGCATCGCGAGCTGGCTCGTCTCGTGCTCATTGGTGAGCTGCAGCACGCCGAAATGCTCGAAGTCGTAGCGCAGCGCCATGGTGTGAAATATGCGAAAGAAGTCTACGCGATTGAGAGCCTTCTCAAGATCGCCTTCGAAATCGTATCGCCGGTAATGTCTGTTCAACACGGGCACGTGGTCTCCACCCCCAGAATCCACAAAGGGAATCTAGCGTCGCAATCTCTGGCGGCAAAGGGCTTTGCCCGACAATTTCGCGATGGGAGAGGGATATTTTTGCGGAAAAATAGCCAAGCCTTTGGAAACAAAGGCTGAAAACGAAAGTGAGGCTGCCCTTTTCTTTTTTGCCTCATTCCGCCGCCACGGAGTGAAGCAGAAAAGGGCAGCCCCTCTTGCCTCGTTGTCCTGATATGACACGCGCCCTGCGTCGCCGCTATCAGGGGTGGTGGGGATTGACCGGGTGACGGTGCTGATTCGTTCCGCTTTTAAAGCGGTTTCGAATGCTGTGGAGAATAAAGTTCTGCAGATTTTTCCGATTGGACAAATTTGTTTGCGGACTTATTGCAATCGAGCGGCAAATGTCGTTCCATCCGCGCAAGCCGGGGCTGGAAATGCACCCGAGCTCGCAACAAGAGAACAAAAAAGCAAACCTGGGAAGCTCACTATGAAAAAGCTGACTACTCTTCTCGCGGCGACGGCGGTCGTCTCGCTGATGTCGACGGCCGCCTGGTCGAAGACCTTCGTTTATTGCTCGGAAGCGTCGCCGGAAGGCTTTGACCCCGGTCTCTACACGGGCGGCCAGACCTTCGATGCCGCAGCCCACACGGTTTACAACCGCCTGGTGGAGTTCAAGCGCGGCACGACCGAACTGGAGCCTGCGCTGGCTGAGAGCTGGGAAATTTCTGCCGACGGCAAGGAATATACCTTCAAGCTGCGCAAGGGCGTGAAGTTCCAGACGACCGAATATTTCACACCGTCGCGTGAGCTGAACGCCGACGACGTGATCTTCTCCTTCGAGCGCCAGTACAAGGCCGACAATCCGTGGAACAAGTACGTTCCGGGCGCCTCCTGGGAATACTTCGCCGGCATGGGCCTGCCTGATGTCATCGACAAGATCGAAAAGGTCGACGACCTGACGGTCAAGATCACGCTGAAGCGCCCGGAAGCGCCGCTGCTCGCCAACCTCGGCATGCCCTTCATCTCGATCGTCTCGAAGGAATATGCCGACAAGCTGCAGGCTGACGGCAAGATGGAGCTGATGAACCAGCAGCCGCTGGGCACTGGTCCGTTCACCTTCGTCGCCTACCAGCCGGATGCCGCCATCCGCTACAAGGCCAACCCGGACTACTGGGGCGGCGCGCAGAAGATCGACGACCTCGTCTTCGCAATCACGACCGACGCTGCCGTTCGCGCGCAGAAGCTGAAGGCCGGCGAATGCCACCTGATGTCCTACCCGAACGCCGCCGATGTCGCCGAGCTGAAGGCTGATCCGAACCTGCACGTTTCCGAGCAGGCCGGCCTGAACGTCGCCTACCTCGCCTACAACACGCTGGTTCCGCCGTTCGACAAGGTCGAGGTCCGCAAGGCCCTCAACATGGCCGTCAACCGCCAGGCCATCGTCGACGCCGTCTTCCAGGGTGCGGCAACCGTTGCCAAGAACCCGATCCCGCCGACCATGTGGTCGTACAACGATGCCGTCGAAGACGACAAGTACGATCCGGATGCGGCCAAGAAGATGCTCGAAGACGCCGGCGTCAAGGATCTCAAGATGAAGATCTGGGCGATGCCGGTTGCCCGTCCGTATATGCTGAACGCCCGTCGCGCAGCTGAACTGATGCAGGCCGACCTCGCCAAGATCGGCGTTACCGCCGAGATCGTCTCCTACGAATGGGCCGAATACCTGAAGCTCTCGTCTGCCAAAGACCGCGACGGCGCGGCCATCCTCGGCTGGACGGGCGACAACGGCGACCCGGACAACTTCCTTGACACCCTGCTCGGTTGCGATGCCGTCGGCGGCAACAACCGTGCACAGTGGTGCAACAAGGAATTCGACGACCTGATGACGAAGGCGAAGGAAACCTCCGACGTCGCAGAACGCACCAAGCTCTATGAAGAGGCCCAGATCATCTTCAAGCGCGAAGCGCCCTGGAACACCCTCGACCACTCGCTTGCCGTCGTTCCGATGAGCAAGAAGGTCTCGGGCTTCGTCCAGTCGCCGCTCGGTGACTTCGTCTTCGACGGCGTGGACATTGCCGAGTAATATCGGTTAATACGACGACCGCACGCCGCCAAGAGCGTGCTATGGCCGGCGGCTCGAAGACATTCGGGCCGCCGGTTTTTCAAAAAAGAAGGGATTGGCTCCCATGTTGCGCTTTATCTTCGGACGGCTTGCCGTCCTGATACCCACGTTTATCGGGGTATCGTTGATCGCGTTCTCCTTCATTCGACTTCTGCCGGGCGATCCGGTCATGCTGATGTCGGGTGAACGCGTGATGTCGCCGGAACGGCACACCGAGCTCATGCACCAGCTCGGCCTCGACCGGCCCATGTACGTCCAGTATTTCGATTATCTCGGCGGTCTCGTGACAGGCGACTTCGGTTCGTCGATCGTGACCAAGCGGCCGGTGCTGGACGACTTCCTGCAGCTCTTCCCGGCAACGCTTGAACTGGCGCTCTGCGCGATCATCGTCGCGGTTCTGCTCGGCATTCCGGCTGGCGTGCTTGCCGCTGTGAAACGGGGGACCTGGCTCGACCAGTCGATCATGGGCGTCGCGCTCATCGGCTATTCGATGCCGATCTTCTGGTGGGGCCTGCTGCTCATCATCTTTTTCTCCGGCTATCTCGGCTGGACGCCGGTCTCGGGACGCATCTCGCTGATGTATTTCTTCCCGCAGGTCACCGGCTTTATGCTGATCGATAGCCTGATCTCCGGACAGGCCGGCGCCTTCAAGTCGGCGGTAACCTACCTGATCCTGCCGACCATCGTGCTTGCGACGATCCCGCTTGCGGTCATCGCGCGCCAGACGCGCTCGGCCATGCTCGAGGTGCTCGGCGAAGACTATGTCCGCACCGCGCGCGCCAAGGGTCTCTCGCCGTTCCGCGTCATCGGCGTGCATGCGCTGCGCAATGCGATGATCCCCGTCATCACGACGATCGGCCTGCAGGTCGGCGTGCTGCTCGCGGGCGCCATCCTCACCGAGACGATCTTCTCCTGGCCGGGCATCGGCAAGTGGATGGTCGATAGCGTCTTCAAGCGTGACTATGCCGTGGTGCAGGGTGGCCTGATGCTGATCGCCGCCGTCATCATGATCGTCAATCTCGTGGTCGACCTGCTTTACGGCTGGATCAACCCGCGCATCCGGCACTAGGAGACGGCCCATGAGCACTGTTCAAAACACGGCCGAAACCAAGACGGTTGGTTCGCCGCCGTCGGGCCTTTCCGAATTCTGGTTCTACTTCTCGCGCAACAAGGGCGCCGTCATCGGCCTCTTCGTGTTCCTGATCATTCTGTTTGTCGCTGTCTTCGCGCCCTTCGTGGCGCCGCACAATCCGAGCGCCCAGAACCGCGAACTCCTTCTCATGCCGACCATCTTCCAGGAAGGCGGCAGCTGGGGGCACATTCTCGGGACCGACGCCGTCGGCCGCGACATCCTCTCGCGCCTTATCTACGGCGCGCGATTCTCGCTCTTCATCGGTCTCGTCGTAGTGACGCTGTCGGTGGTCTCGGGCGTGCTGATCGGTCTGGTCGCCGGCTATTTCCGCGGCAAGGTCGATACGTTCATCATGCGCATCATGGATATCATCCTGGCGTTTCCCTCGCTGCTGCTGGCGCTCGTGCTGGTGGCTGTGCTGGGGCCGGGGCTGGTCAACGCCATGATCGCCATCTCGCTCGTCAACCAGCCGCATTTCGTGCGCCTGACGCGTGCGGCTGTGATGACCGAAAAGTCGAAGGATTATGTCGTCGGTTCGAAGGTTGCAGGCGCCGGTACCATGCGCCTGATGTTCCTGACGATCCTGCCGAACTGCCTGGCACCGCTGATCGTTCAGGCGACGCTCGCCTTCTCGGCGGCGATCCTCGATGCGGCGGCCCTCGGCTTCCTCGGCATGGGCGCCCAACCGCCGACGCCGGAATGGGGCACGATGCTGGCCGAAGCGCGTGAATTCATCCAGCGCGCCTGGTGGGTCGTGACCTTCCCCGGCCTTGCCATCCTCATCACCGTGCTTGCCATCAACCTCATGGGTGACGGCCTGCGCGACGCCCTCGATCCCAAACTGAAGAGGTCGTGATGTCGCTTCTCGAAATCAAAAACCTCACCGTCGAATTCCAGACGGCCTCCGGCCCCTTCCGGGCGGTGGATGGTGTATCCCTGAAGGTCGACGAGGGCGAAGTCCTTGCCATCGTCGGTGAATCCGGTTCGGGCAAGTCCGTCTCCATGCTCGCAGCCATGGGCCTTCTGCCCTGGACGGCGAAGGTGACGGCCGACGTGCTGACCTTCAACGGCCGCGACATGCAGGCCATGTCGGACAGCGACCGTCGCAAGATCATCGGCAAGGATATTGCCATGATCTTCCAGGAGCCTATCGCCAGCCTCAATCCGTGCTTCACGGTTGGCTTCCAGATCGAGGAAGTGCTGCGCATCCACACGGATCTGGGCCGCAAGGCGCGGCGTGACCGGGCCATCGAACTCTTCCAGTCGGTCGGTATTCCGAACCCGGAAGAGCGCCTCGGCCACTTCCCGCACCAGATGTCGGGCGGCCAGTGCCAGCGTGTGATGATCGCCACCGCTCTGGCCTGCAACCCGAAGCTTCTGATCGCCGACGAGCCGACCACCGCGCTCGACGTGACGATCCAGAAGCAGATCCTGGATCTTCTCATGAAGCTTCAGGACGAGCACGGCATGGGCCTCATCATCATCACCCATGACATGGGCGTCGTCGCCGAGACCGCCGATCGCGTGATCGTGCAGTACAAGGGCCGGCAGATCGAGCAGGCCGATGTGCTCTCGCTCTTCTCCGAACCCAAGAGCGTCTATACCAAGGCGCTGCTTGCCGCCTTGCCGGAAAATGCCACCGGCGGCCGTCTGCCGACGATCACCGAAAAGCTGACCGACGCCGAGATTTTTGCGGGAGCCGTTCGATGACCCCAGTTCTCGAAGCAAAGAACCTCAAGCGCGACTACCATATTCCCGGTAGTCTCCTGAAACCTGCCAAGACCGTTCACGCCGTCAAGGGCGTGAGCTTCAAGGTCGAGCAGGGCAAGACACTCGCCATCGTCGGCGAAAGCGGCTGCGGCAAATCCACCGTTGCCCGTATGGTCACGATGATCGATCCGATCACGTCAGGCGAAATGCTGATCGATGGCCGCAAGGTCGACATCGCCAGCGAGCCGCTGACGTCCGAAATGCGCAGCAAGGTGCAGATCGTCTTCCAGAACCCCTATGGTTCGCTCAATCCGCGCAAGAAGATCGGCGATATCCTCACGGAACCGCTGGTCATCAACACGAAGGTGCCGGCAGACGAGCGGCGCGACCGCGCCATGGCCATGTTGAAGAAGGTGGGCCTGGAAGAGAAGCATTACGGGCGTTACCCGCATATGTTCTCCGGCGGCCAGCGCCAGCGCGTGGCGATTGCCCGTGCGCTGATGCTCAATCCGCGCCTTCTGGTGCTCGACGAGCCGGTTTCCGCACTCGATCTTTCGGTGCAGGCCCAGGTGCTGAACCTGCTTGCCGACCTGCAGGACGAGTTCCAGCTGACCTACGTCTTCATCAGCCACGACCTCTCGGTCGTGCGCCACATCGCCAATGATGTGATGGTGATGTATTTCGGTGAGGCCGTGGAGTACGGCAGCCGCGACCAGGTCTTCGAAGACCCGCAGCACAGCTATACGAAAACCCTCTTCGCCGCGACGCCCCGCGTCGATGTGGACGCCATCCGCGCCCGCGTCGAACGCCGCAAGCGCGTCGCCTGAGGTTTGACGCGATGACGAACGCCCGCGCGATCGTCGTCATGGGCGTTTCCGGTTGCGGCAAGACCTCGGTCGCCGAGGGCCTTGCCGCAGCCCTTCCCGCCGCCTTCATCGAGGGCGATAGCCTGCACCCCGCCGCAAATGTAGAGAAGATGTCGAAGGGCATCGCGCTCGACGACGCGGACCGCTGGCCTTGGCTCGACATTATCGGTCGCGCTCTCTCCGACGCGCTCGCGCAGGACGAGAGCATCGTCATTTCCTGTTCGGCCCTGAAAAAAATCTATCGCGACCATCTGCGCGCCGCCGCCGGTGGCAACCTTTCCTTTGTCTTCCTCAAAGGGAGCCGCGAGCTTCTTCTAGGCCGCATGACCGCCCGGCGCGGCCACTTCATGCCGGCGAGCCTTCTCGACAGCCAGCTCGCGACGCTGGAGGATCCCACCGGCGAGCCCGGCGTTGTGACCGTTGATATCGATGCGTCCATCCAGCAGATCGTCGATGGCGCGCGCGAGCAGCTTGCCGCTGGCGCGTAATCGGCGGCGGAATTTGCGCATGACCACTGGCGCCCAGCCCTTCCGCCCCCTATAGACGACGGGCCTGCCGGCAATTGCTTGCGGGTTTCCCGAGAGATCTTCGACCTGACAGGAACGACACATGGACATCAAACGCTTTGAAACCGGCCCCCGCATGAGCGGCGCCGTCGTGCACAATGGCACCGTATATCTGGCCGGTCAGGTCGGTCAGGCCGGCTCCGACGTGACCGAGCAGACCAAGCAGGCACTGGCCGAAGTCGATCGCCTTCTGGCGCTGGCCGGCACGGACAAGACCCGCATCCTCTCCACCCAGATCTGGCTTGCCGACATGGCGGACTTTCCGAAGATGAACGCCGTCTGGGACGCCTGGGTGCCGCAGGGCCATACGCCCGCCCGCGCCACCGGTGAATCCAAGCTCGCGACGCCGGATTACCTGGTCGAAGTCATCGTCGTCGCTGCGCTCTGAGCATAGGCACACGACAGAAATGAAAAGGCCCGCTTTCGCGGGCCTTTTTGTTATGCGGACTTTGCCAGCCTTGCCTGTTCGTCGAAGAACAGCGCCTGACTGATCAGTGCCTTCACCATATCGGGGTTGAACGGCTTGGTGACTAGGAAGGCGGGTTCCGGCTTTTCGCCGGTCAGGAGCCGCTCGGGGAAAGCGGTGATGAAGATCACCGGAATCGTGCTGTTCTTCAGGATGTCGTTGACCGCATCGATGCCCGACGAGCCATCGGCAAGCTGGATATCGGCCAGCACCATGCGCGGCGCGGTGCGGTGGTAAAGCTCGACCGCCTCCGAGTGGGTGCGCGCGATGCCCGTCACATTGTGACCCAGACCCTTCACCATGTCCTCGATGTCCATGGCGATCAGCGGCTCGTCCTCGATGATCATGATATCGGTCGCGACCTGGCTGGAAATGTCGCGCGAAGCTTGATCGAGCAGTTCGCCGAAATGCTCTTCCGAAACATCGAGGATGTCGGCGCCCTCGGCGATGTCGAATCCTTCGACGGCAACGAGCAGGAAGGCCTTGCGCTCGGCTGGTGGCAGGTTGGCGAGATTTGCGGCAGCCTGACGTTCCCAGCCGAAGGGCGAGGTGTTTTCCGGCAGTGTCACATCAAGGTTCTCGAAGAGTGTGCAATAGAGCCTGTAAAGCGCGATCCGGTCGCTACGCCCTGCCGGATAAAGCGAGATATCGGCAACGAGCGCTTCCAGCATGGCGGCCACATAAGCGTCGCCGGACGTCTGGGATCCCGTGACGGCACGGGAAAAACGCCTGAGATAGGCGAGATGCGGTGCGATACGGGTGGAAAGTGACATGGAGTTCTCCCTGAATATGTTCCGCATCGGAACCGTTTCCGCTAGAGTTCATTGTGCGGAAACCTATTGGTAGCATGCTAAATCTGACTTGCTATTGGGAATTTCGGGCAAAAGGAAGATAGCGGGCGGCACGCGATGGAAACAAGAGCATGATCGAGCCCAGCAAAGACAAGAGACGTGGCAGCGGCAACGCCCCCGCCAAGGCTGCCTTTGACCCGAACGGTCCGGTTGGCCGGAAGCTGAAATCCTTCTACGACGTCATCGAAACCGAGCCCGTCCCGGATCGGCTGCTCGATCTCCTGGAAAAGCTCGATGAAGCCGAGCGGAAAGCCAGCGGCGATCCCTGAACGCATTCGATATTCCCTGCCTACAACGTGAAGAAACGGGCCTGGAGGCCCGTTTCGTTTTTCAATGCCTTACCGGTTAACGGCAACGGGCCTCGTAGCGGCGACCATGACGGTCGCGGTAGATGCAGTATCCACTGCGATCCGAGCGGGCGATGAGGTACCCGGCGGCCCCGCCCACGGCGGCACCCACGAGCGCTCCGCCTGCACGGCCCGTTACGGCACCGCCGATGATCGCCCCGGACGCTGCGCCGATCGCGGTGCCGCGTTCGGTCTGGCTGCACGCGGTAAGCGTCACCGTGGACGCGACGAGGGCAAGCGCGATGATGGTGTTCTTCATGGTTCCGGCTCCTGGCTGGCTCTGGTTGTCAGATGCGTCCCATCAGGACAAGGACGAGGAGGATGAGGACGATCAGGCCCAGCCCGCCCGACGGGCCATAGCCCCAACCCCGGCTGTATCCCCAGTTCGGTAGCGCACCGACGAGGAGAAGGATGAGAATGATGAGAAGAATGGTGCCGAGCATCTGCGCTTCCTTTCACGTCCGCTTCGCAATCGAGCGATGGCCCGAAAACGGTTCGGCGCGCAATTTGTTCCCGAAAATGTGACAGGCGCGCCATTCGCCACCGGCGGAACCTTTTTGCCTGTCTCTCCATTTTCCGGCCGTCAGATGCATGCGCAAACCGATGATCAGGGAGAGTGAAATGGAACACATCGCCGCATTCATGCTTCTCATCGGCTGCAACGCCGGCAGCCTTTCCTGCGAGGAGCTTCCCGCGCCGCAGGTCGCTTTCGAATCCATGGAAGAGTGCGTGGGCGCCCTGCCGGTCGCACTCGGTGGGGCCGGCGCCAAGGGGCGCATTGTGCATGCCCGCTGTGCCGCCATCGATCCGGCCTGGGTCGAGGAGGATGTCGAGATCAGCTGGCGCATGAGCCGCGAAAAAGGGCTGGAGATCGAGATCCGCGAGACTGCACCTCCGGCGGATGGCATGCTCGTCGCCGAAAATGCGCATCCGGCAGAGGTTGCCGCGCGCCTGCACTGAAAATCCTGGAACATTTCCCGGGGTGCAGGATTTCTCTTACCGTCAACGCCACGCGTTCAACGAACAGAAAGGACAGCGACATGAATTGGGACATCATCGAAGGCAAGTGGAATGAATACAAGGGCAAGGCCCAGGCTCAGTGGGGCAAGCTCACCGATGACGATCTCGACGTGATCAACGGTCGCCGGGTCGAGCTTTCGGGCAAGATTCAGCAGCGTTACGGCCTCGCCAAGGAGGAGGCCGAGCGGCAGATCGACGACTGGGAGCGCCGCCACTAGGCAGGCCGCCAACCGCGTAAATCTCCGCTCATACCGCCGTAGCCGAAAGGCCGCGGCGGTATCGTTTTGTGAAGAAGAAAAAACACTGCCGATGTCTTTCTTTACCGCAGGCGAACCGGAACCTTTTTCAACGCCGGCCGTTTCTCCTGCGATATAAAGAAGGAGTTCAAAAATGCTCTACTATGCTGTGGTCTTTCTCGTCATTGCTCTGGTCGCCGGCCTGCTCGGCTTCGGCGGCATCGCCGGCGCTTCCGCCGGTATTGCGCAGATCCTGTTCTTCGTCTTCCTGGCCCTTCTGGTCCTGTCGCTTGTCGCGGGCCTGTTCCGCCGGGCGCGATAAGACGGATTTCATCCCCTGACAAAAGGGCGGCGTTTCAACGCCGCCCTTTTTCTGTACGCCGCTTGGTCTTGCGGGCGACATGGGCATTGGTTAATCAACCATTGACTAGCCGAATCCCTGGAGCCTTTCAGATGAAATCCCTCGAACTCTTCGTCGAACGCATCATCCTGTCGAGCCGATGGATCCTCGTGGTCTTCTATCTCGGTCTCGTCGCCGCGCTCGCCGTCTATGCCGTGTCGTTTCTCTACAAGTTCCTCAAGGTGGCAAAGAACGTCTTCGTCTATGACGATGCGCAGATGATCCTTGCCATGCTCGGCCTGATCGACGCCGCGCTGGTCGCAAGCCTCATCCTGATGGTGATGATCGCCGGCTACGAAAATTTCGTCAGCCGTTTCGACGAGGCGGAGCAGGATGTCTCCTTCCTCGGCAAGCTCGATTCCGGCAGCCTGAAGATCAAGGTCGCCTCGTCCATCGTGGCGATCTCGTCGATCCACCTGCTGCAGGTCTTCCTCAATGTGCAGCAATATACCGACGGCCGCCTGATGTGGCTGACGCTGATGCACCTGGCCTTCGTCGTCTCGGCCGTGCTGCTCGGTTTTCTTGAGCAGATCATGGGCAAGCTGAAGGGCTGATCCATCGCGAAAGCGAAAAGGGAAGGGCGCCGCGGAGATCCGCTGGCGCACTTTTTTGTCCGCCCTGAGTCAAGCGAAAGATTGCCGGTGTCCCCGACATTCTCGTTATGCACCGGGCCGTTTGGGTGTTTTCACAGGGGAGGGAAGGCGTTCCGGTATGTAGGTACCGCATGGCGAGCGTTTCGTGCGATGATTTCCCGGTCGAAAGGGGCATTCTGGCCCAGTTCAATCCGAGGAACTTAAAATACTCCAACAAAATCAATCCCTTGTCGATTTTCTCTTTTTTTATGAAATCGGCTGTTGACGCCCAGAATGAGTGGGCCTATAACCCGGCCATCGAAC
>NZ_JALJCJ010000002.1 GCF_022899935.1 Shinella curvata | reverse complement strand
TACGGCGACGTGGATGGCGACGGCAAGGCCGATTTCGCGCTTCGCCTCGACAAGACCATCGATCTCGTCAAGGGCGACTTCATCCTGTGACAGCCCTCGCCCCTAGCAGAATCGCAAATTTGCGCTGAGCAAATCGTGCCGCAAAAGATATCAATCAGGCGACAGAACTGCCGAACATAGAGTACAGCGGATCGCTGGTTGGTGCGCTCAAGTCACCTCCAAGACATCTTTGCATCGTTCTGATGCTCGTACCTCATGCTGTCTTTCGGGCAAACGATCCACAAGCTGATTTAGTGGGAGTATTTGACCAGCCTCTCGTTCGGGAGGAGCCTCCGCCCCGTTGGAAGAAAAATGGCGTAGTCACTTGGGCACCGGAAGCTGGAGAGAAGATCCGCTTTGGTGGAGTGAGGTGCAAACGCAAACCGATTTCTGCCATTTTCTGAAGGGACTTGGCAGCGGCGGGACAAATCGGGACGGAAAACCCTGAACGGCCTGATGGTGACCCATATAGCTGAATCACGCCGGTTTAGTGCGGATATCGGACAGGTCGCTAACGCGCTTGGGTAACGAGTTCGGAAGGATGGTTGCGACGACACCCGCCGGGTCGAGCGATGTCTCGCAAAGCAAAACGCGGCAAAACATTATCTTGACGTTTTCTTCTAACCATCTGAAAAGCAAGCCAAGCGGGCGTGGCGAAACTGGTAGACGCAAGAGACTTAAAATCACACAAGCTTGTTGATTTCATTGCGTATCGCTCGCAAACGGCTGCCTTAACTACCATCAAAATCAATAGAACAAAATGAGATTTGCAAAACGCTTTTGTCGCGTTTGAGCCATGATGGAACGCAAAAAAAGCCCCTCCATCCCACCAAGGGACAGAGGGGCGTGGCGATGGGGTGGCTGGTACAACCAGCTCTAACGAGGCTCTTGACTCTCCATCCTCTCCGCTTCATTTACCCAGCAGGGGAACGTGAACACATAGAGAACGAAGGAATGCGGCCTTCGGATGAGGATGCCGCATGTCTGAGAGCAAGTACCCAAAATCTAACGACACATGGGCGGGCATGATCGCCGACGATATGTGCTTCACGGTGTACTGCCCACCGTGCGGTCGCTCGGTCGAACTGGACCTGACGACGCTACCGCCAGATGGGCGCGCCATAGGCCGGGTCTTTCGATGCAGTCAATGTGGCCAGAAGGGGCAATGCATCGTAAGCCCTAGAGGCAACGATAAAAACGTTGCCCGCGGCATCCCGAACACGTTTATCGGCCCCTTCCCTAAGCCAGTGATCTACCCAAAGCGGCGACGGAGGCGGTGACACCATGTCGAGACTCACCTACACCGCCGACATGGCAGACGAGAGTAAAGCAAAGCAGGCGGCCGGCAGGATCGTCGAGCACCTGTGCGAACACCCTGGGTGCAAGGTCTGGGGAGGGTTTGGTTACATGCCGTCCAAGGCAGTGCCGCCGCGCTGGTGGTGCTGGGAGCATTATCCATACCAGCAGCCCGGCTCTACCCGATAGCGCGACATCTTGCCGGTCGGCGCCGTCGCCCTATCTCCGGGCACTGGAGGCGGCCATGGCAATTCGGGGACCAAGCTCTTACGAACGCAACGAGGACAGGTTTTTGCTCTGCGAGCAGGAGCTTGAAGCCGCGTTTCAGGAGTTGATCTGGAAGGCAATTCAGGCAGGATGGGATGAGGGCGAGGCCTGCGTGGCGATCGCTTCCTTGGCGGACCACCACATCCTGGCGATGCAGTGCAACGAGCAGGTGGCCGCCTCTATCCGCAAGATCAAGCTGTAGCCGAGGAACTATGTGCGGACGCTTCACGCAAATGCTGCCATGGCGCGAACTGGTTGCGCTTTACCGCCTAACCGACAACATCAAATCCCGAAACACCGAGGCGCGCTTCAATGTGGCGCCGACGCAGACCGTGCCGTTCGTGCGCCTGGATGACGCCGGCGAGCAGACCGTCGATGACGGCCGCTGGTGGTTGGTGCCACACTGGGCCAAGGAGATGCCCAAGGCGGCGATGTTCAATGCCCGCATCGAGACCGTAGACAGTTCGCCGGCATTCCGGGATGCGTTCAAGGCGCGCCGCTGTCTTATCCCGGCCGACGGGTTCTATGAATGGACGAAGGCAGACGACGGCGGCAAAGACCCGTGGCTGATCCAGATGCCCGGCGGCGCGCCCTACGCATTCGCTGGCCTCTGGGCGCACAACACGAAGTTGGACGTCACGAGCTGCACGATCATTACAGGGCCGGCGGTGGCGCCCATTAGCCAGATCCACGACCGGATGCCGATCATTCTCGACCCGAGCGTTTTTGATGCCTGGCTCAATCCGGCAACGCCCGTTGGAAACCTCAAGGGCATCCTCGGTCATCACCTTGACGGCCAGATGCAGTTCCACCGCGTCAGCAGGGATATCAATAGCTCGAAGTTCACCGAGCGGCCGGCGCCGATCATCAACTCGCTCTGAGGAACAAATCGCTGGGACGATCGTTCCTCACCCGCCACTTTCTAGGTTCAGCCTTTGCCCCGCCTCGTGCGGGGCTCTTTGTTTCGCGTGAGGTCTGCGATGGATAACGGAATGTGGGGAGAGCCGATTACGTTCGAGACTGCCACTCTCGGGAAATACTGGACCGTGACCAGCACCGCTGAGGCAGCAAGAGCATTGATGGAGAGGTGGCCGGTCACGGCCGGGCCAGCCTACGAGGCGGCGCTACGAACATGCTTGGCTGTCATGGAAGGGAAGGTCAGGCCCGCCGAGGCGCGGCAGGCCTTCTTGAATGCGGCCGAAGAGGCGGATGTGTTTATCCGGCCCTAATCTTCCGTGGCTGGTTAGCATTCTGCAACCTTTGGTGTAAATTGCAACGCAGGTCCTACATTTTGATGGGAGTTGCAGATGCAAACGTTCGCCAACGACGCTCGGAGCATGTTCCTTATAGCCAGGCAATATTACGTCGCCAATTGCTACTTACAGACACTTAGTCGCAGAGCATTTTCGCCCGAAGTGGTCACTTCAGCATTTGCGCTAGAGCTTATGCTTAAGTGCATCTTGAAGATCGAGGACAGGAAAATACCTCGCGAACACGAGTTCGACAGCCTCTTCTCACGTCTAAGCGACGAGGCTAAACGAATATTACAGAAGAAGTGGGACGACTCATATGACATTGAGGGAGCAAGGGCACTGGCCGCCGTGACTGGCCAGACGTCATCGTTAACACTATACGACGCACTCAAAAACTCCCGTCACGCCTTCAAGCAATGGCGATATCTTTTCGAAACGGGAGGTGTGGCTAGATTCGATCTAAGCGTCCTGCTTAAAGCCGCGAATGACTATATTCTGGAACGTAAACCGGAGTGGGCTAATGATTTTCCCGATCCGGATCTCGAGGCTAAGAACCTTCGGATATACATGCAAGGCCTAGCGGATGGATTGTCGCAGGCTGGTGCGACCCCTTCGCCAGGCTCGACAGAACGCGGCAGCTAATAGGCCGGCCCCTCGAAAGCGCAGTTGCTCCTAGGGCTGCTACCGACATCAGACTGAGAGGGAGGGAGAGGTCCATGTCAGCCTACCGTCGAAATAGATGCGCCGATGAGAATGCCGGCGATCAGCGAGCCGATCGCGACCGCCATGACGATCGACCAGACCGCCCGACTGCCGATCCTCTCATCGGTCACACCCGGCGCCGACAGGAATAGAAGCCCGGCGATCATGTACGAATACGGCCAGAACCCCGATATCGGCGCCTGCGACCATGCTTCAGGACGGCCCATCCAGTTGAAGGTGATGACGTAGATCCGCTGCGCCAGCACCACGAACCACACGAGGAAGATGGCCAGAATAAGCTGCCACTCCCCGCTGTCGGCGCCCTCCCTGAGTGCTCGAACCGCAGACGGCCACCACGTAAAAGTGATGATGATCGCGGTTCCGAAGGCAAGAGAATTGAAGACGTCGCGAAGTATCAGGCTCGGTACGAACAGAGCCGCAATCCAGTAAGCCAGGAACGCAAGGACGGCGAAGACGACGGCACGGTTGGGCGTGATGGTCCGGATCATGCTTGATCTCCAGAAATTATGCTGAGTACATTTTCCGCCAGTTGCCGGCGGATAGCCCAGGAAGTGCGGTTCGCCACCATCGTCACTTCAGCAGCTCGGGTTCGGTGGTGTTTGATGATCGCCTCTGCGTTCGCGTCGCGCGCAGCCGGTGCCACGGTCAGGTGCGTTACGGGTCGAGTTTCTCCGCCGAAGAATCGGCTCAACAACCTTTTCATGCCGTCCCCTTTCCGCGGAGCGCCGCCAGGAGTGCATCGTTCTGGTTCTTGTAATCGGTGGCGAAGGTGTAGCCGAGCTTCGCTTCAGCGACGCGCTCGTCATAGATTTCCTTGATCACGGCGTCCTTCGCAGCCAACTCCACCTTGTGTGCCTGCCGTTCGCTTTCCAGCTTGTTCCAGAGCTTGCCGCAGACATACATCAGCAGGAGGCACGTCGCCCCGATAAGGCCATTGGACAGATAGGGTGATGTGATGTCCTTGATGAGGTCTGGCTGCATGACACCGCCGCTATTTCGGCATCACAACGATATCCGGCGCAGCGCCAGGTGTCGGGATGTGTACCGCCACGTTCGGCGGGATTTTCTTGTCGACTTGCTGCGCCACTTCAGCCGCCTTGTCCGAGCTGGAGAACTTGAGCGTTCGCAGGATGGAGGTGACCGCCGC
Organism: Shinella curvata; assembly: GCF_022899935.1. Classification (GTDB taxonomy): domain Bacteria; phylum Pseudomonadota; class Alphaproteobacteria; order Rhizobiales; family Rhizobiaceae; genus Shinella; species Shinella curvata. The sequence continues at coordinate 1,065,073 of NZ_JALJCJ010000002.1, read as the reverse complement.
CACGAGCACGCCGAAAGCCATCACCAGTGCCGGCGCCTGGCCGGAGAGGATTTCGATCTGCTGCCGGATGGCAGCAACCTGTTCCTCGGTGAGCAGCCCCAGGGCGCCGACGATCGAGAGGATGGCGCCGAGCGCCACGAACATATCGCGGATGACAGTCCCGATCGGGCGGGCCGTCGTCAGCGGGGAGAGAAGCTTTTCGAACATGGGAGATCCTTTCAGGAGAGAAACTGTTTGCGCTCGGCCTGGCGGCGCGTGGTGAGGCCTTTGAGCGTCTTGCCGCCCGCCTTATTCCAGACGAGGAACTGATCGGCCGCACCGGCGCGGTCACCGGCATTGAGCTTTTTGACGAGGGTGGATTTCGAGAACGCGCCGACGCCAATGTTGAAGGCGAGCGATACGAGCGCGTCGAACTCGTTCTGGTTCAACGGCACCTTGACGGCCGCGCGAACGCCAGCTTCGAAGGTCTTGAGGTCGCGCGACAGGATCTCGTCGCTTTCCGCAGCCGTGATCTTCAGGCCTTTGGCAACACTCGGAAGGCCAGCGGCGCTGGTGTGGCCAACTCCGATCGTCCAGATACCGATGCTGTCCTGGTAGGCCGTCAGGACGTTGCCTTCGCGCTGGGTTAGGGCCTTCCGGCCGGATGGGCTTGTCGTAAGTCCGGACTGTGCTGGCGCTTCGACGATGGACGGGAAATCCGCCCATGACGCGCCGTCCCACTGCTTGGTCCGATTTCCTCTGGACGGCGCAATCCACAAGTCACCGACGCGAAGCGGAAGTTCGGGTGTATCGAGCGGTTGCGCATCCTGTCGGAAAACATTGCTCCCTTTCTTTTCGGCAGAGAGAAGGCGCTCAAGGTCTTCAAGCGCCGACAATATGCCGCCGATCGTTCCGGGGCCGTAGTCACCGTCGGCGCCTTTCGGGCCGACATAGTAGCCGAGCGCAATCAAGCGCTCCTGCACCTGCAGGGTCGTGGTCATGGGGGTTCCTTTGGTTGAGACTCGACACCCGATCGAGCGGGTGGTTCTATCGACATTGCAAAGAGACAGAGGCTACGCGCGAGCATGATCACGATCCCTGCGCCCCAAAAGACAGGCGCCCCGACCGAGCATTTCAACGTAGCGTTTGGGCCAGATGTCTTACTTGATCATCCAGCATTCGCATCAAGCATCGGTCTGACCATTGCCTACATTGCGGAGGCGGAGCGACAACTCTCAACCATCCTCAAGAGCCTGGTCGGAGGAGATACTCGGGTTATCACCGCACTCCTAGCGTCCTTCAGGGGGCATAAGCAGCTTCTTGGTGCGGTTGAAACCGCGCTTCGAACCGCTGATCGCACCTTGGATCTTGATACGTTTGCGGCGATTAGGCGGCCGATCGAAGATACGTGGGAAATCCGCGATAGCTTCGGTCATGGAATATGGGCAAGGAGCAGCGACCATCCCGGGGCCGCGTTGAGAATATCGGCCCGTCAGGTTGGCGGCATCGAGGAAAAAGCAAAGTGGCTGATAGTCGAGGGCCGGTTCACCGAAGCCTTTGAGATCTATGCTAACGTCGGCGCAGAGATTTGGACCCCGGCAGATTTTTCAGGTGCCGCGACAGCAGCGCGAGGCGTGGTGAATTCCCTCACGGCCTTTTCGGCATGTATTGCGCAATCTCCGGAGGAAGCCGATCCGCTACATAGAGCTCTGCGTAGTCAGGGTCTACTGAGTGACCCTCCCTGGAAGCTTCAGAGTCCCACTCAGCCTCCAGAAAACGACGGTACGCGTTGAATATCGCCTCAGCGACCGACCTGACCACAGGCTCGGCCTCTCGAGGGATAAGTATCGTGGGTCCAACGTCGGTCATGTTTTCACTCCACAGGCCGGTTCGAGTTGAGGCGATGCCGGCGATTAGCGTTTTTCGAGCCAAGCGCTCATGTCGATCTTATTGAGGTGATCCCTGATCGATGCGACTTCTGCAATCAAGGTCCGCGCCTGCGATCCATCCGCTGCCGACGCCGACTGGGCCGCCGCCACGCCAGCAAGGTCGGACTGAATTTTGTCGACGCGATCGTGCAGCCGCGTGACAGCATCGGCGATCGTGGACAGGCTTCCGCCCGTATCGGCAAATCGGCGCGCGACAGAGAGATCTTCGCGCATGCGGGCCATGTCGGCGGCATATTCGCCGACAACATCGATGATGCTCCTCGGCGCACCCTGACCGAGAAGGAAGGCCTTGAAGACGATGCGCTCGATCTGTTCGCGCACGTCACACCAGTCGTCGGAGTTCTCGATGGCGCCGACTTGATCATTGGCCCAATCGGTGAATTCATTCGTGTCCATTTTAACCCTCCGGCCAGATAAAGTTCGGCAACTCGCCAAGAAACGCATCGATCGGCGGTATGCCGCGCTCGCCGGCAACGGCCTTGGCAAGTTCCGCCGTGGCAAACGTCCAGACCGCCGATCGCCATGTAAACAGCGCTTCGGCTTCCGCGGCAAACTGCGGATTGGCATCGCCCCGGTACGAGATTGCCGAGAGGACGGAATCATACCCTCGTTCCCGCGCCTTCGCGTCGACGAACTCCTGCACCGCCGTGCCATAGGTCGATACGAGCCCGGCCCGACGCGCCTCTTCCTGCTGCTCGGCCGAAACCGCTTTTGAGAAATCGATCCGGGTCAAGGTGCGGCCTCCTGCGACAACGAGGGCATGGGGATGGACATCAACACGCCGTCATCAGGGTTGATCAGCGGCGCCGGGTTCGCCTGTTCCGGCGTCGGCTTCGCCGGCATCGGAACAAGGATGCACAGTTCCAGCGCCCCGTCGACCCGCCGGACAGGGCCAGCGATGAACGCACTGTCGATCGCTTCAGGTTCCAGCATCGCCCCGTCGGCGAGTGGGCCGAAGTCCAGCGCGATGCCGTTGATCGTGATGACGTCTCCGACCTTCGAAAGCTCGAATGCCGCGTCTTCCAGCGGACGGAAGGGAGAGAGAATGATCTTCATCAGAACCACCTGCCAACCCATACGGCATCGACGACATAGGTCGTCGCGCTGCTCGTCGCCGGTCGGTAGAGGATGACACCACCGCCATCCGTCGAGGTCTGCGGCGAGCTGCTGGAGCCAAGCCAGCACTGGGCGCCGCCCGGTTCCCGCGAAAAGGCCATGCGCCGCGGTGGCGAGACGAAGGCGGCGGCCATGGTGCCAAGCGCGATGTTGCCCGAAACAAACACGCTGCCGACCGCGGTGCTGATCGGCCCGAGACCGGTCACGGTCTTGAAGCACATCTGCGTGCCGTCAGCCCAGCGGATATATTCCCCGTTGGCGTTCGACCCGTATTCCACGATCGCACCCGTCGGGACGCCGCTCGCCTGCGCCACCGTACCGACGATATCCTGCATCACGCCGGTATTGGCGCCGGTCGACCGGAAGAATTTCCCGGCGCCACCGGAGAGCGCGGTGAAGGCGCGGGCATGCGCCGTGAAGTCAGCCAGCGCCATCGTGCCGGCGCCGGTGAAGTAGGCGATCTTGTTGGCCGCCGAGGCGAGCAGCGAGAAGGCATAGAGGATGCCGTTGGTGATACTGGACAAGACGGCATTCATGGCCGTCAGCCCGCGCGTCATGTCGCCGACGAAACGGATGCGATAGCTGTCCGATGCCCGCGTTGCACCCGGCCATGCCTCGGCGAGCGTAATGCTGGTGTTGCTGTTCACCGACAGGATTTCGGCTTGCAATCCGCCGGCAACGAAGATGTCGCCGGCTTGCGCGCCGCTGGTCAGCCAGGACGTGCCGCCAACGCCGACGACGGCGGTGCTGCCGTTGGCGATCGAGGCTGTGCCGGTATTGTAGCTGGAAGGGAGCGCCATGGATCAGCCCTCCGCTTCCGGCTTTTTCGGGCGCGGCCGGCGCTTCTTCTGGTCCGTCGCCAGCTTGATGACCTTCGCTTCCAGATCGGAGACGCGCGCCAGCAGGCCATCGCGTTCCTGACCAAGCGCTGAGAGCAAAGTGCCCTGCTCGCGCGCCAAATGCGCCAGTTTCAGATTGCGATCCTTCAGGAAGTCGATAAGGGCCGCGTCCTCCTGCAGGGCTACCGCAGGATGAATATTGATGGTGGTCATGGGATTTCCCTCGTTCTGCTTGGGAGGAAGGCCCGCTATCGCGCGCCGGAAACGATGATTGTGACCTTGCCGGTGACGAGTTCGGTCGAGACGTCTCCGGTTTCCGGGTCTTCGATCAGCTGGCCGCGCGCATCGGCGACCTGGCGCTTGATCTCGCCCGTCTTGTCGTCGGCCATCAGGCAATGCATCTGCACCACGCCGTCGAGCAGGACGGTCACCCGTTGGCCGGCATCGACGGTTCGTTGCCACGCGGCATGGCCGCGCGTGCGCTTTTCGACAGAGATTCGCATGTGAGTTCCTTCAGGGGAGCGGAATGCCGAGGACGAACCAGCGGATGCCGACCATGGGCTTTTCATCCATGACGTTGACGATCTCGCCGCCGCCGGCCTCCCTGTAAAAGGTGTAGCGGGGCCGGCCCTTCGCCGTGTAGAACGTCGCTTCCGTCTGGCTATATCTGCAGTAGGAGCCGTCGCCGGAAAGCCCCCCATCGGAAAGGCTGTTCTGGAAGCGGCGGTTGACGCGCGGCGCGCGGATTTCTTCTGTCAGGCCCGAGCCATGCACCGTCATGTATTTGACGTAAGGGAAGAAGCCGGCCGCGTCGTAGGAAACGGTCGTTGCCGTCGGCGCGGCGAGGCTCCCGGTATGGGTCGGAACCGAGAAATATCCATCGGCCAGGATCTGGATGACCGGGCGACGGCTGTCGAGAATGATGTCGCTGAAGCGCGGATTGGAAGCCGCACCGGGCCGCAGGAACTGTGTGACGTTTTCCCCGCCCTCGTCGAACTGCCGGAGCACATCGTTCGCCCCACTCGACGGCCCGAGAGGGTCGTAGCCATAGACGATGAACCGGGCGCGGCAGGCCTTCTTCGTGTTGTTGAAGCGGATCAGCGAACCATCGGTCCAGTACTCCACGCCATAGTTCGAATTCCCATCCGACAGCTTCATCGGATAGTGGATCTCGCTCGCCGACGCGTCGTAGCACGACATGTCGATCGCCGTGAGGGCCGGGAGGGTGATGCCGACATTGAACGAAGATGCACCCAGCGGAATCGCGATGTCCGCCGCAGCGATGACGTTGAGCGGGCGACCTGTCGCATCGAACGCGAGCTGCGAGGGCGTCGCCACATCGACATCATAGCCGGGCTTCGCCACCTTGCATTGCGTCGACGAAATCAGAACCGTTTCCTTGCCTTCCGGGTTTGGTGACGGCAGGGCTGGCCCGTCCAGCGCGGTGTTGTTGCCGGGCAGATTGTAGACGATGAGGACGTGGTTGTATCCGGAGTCTTGGTCGTTCGAGTTGTAAGCGCTGGAACTGAAGGCGATGCCGTAATCGAGGTTCACAGGGGCGCCGCCATCGCTGACCTCCATCCGTCGCGACCAGGTTCCGGTACCACCTGTACCGTTAAAACCACCCAGAACGCCGGCCGGGCCGTAACTGGCTCCGTACGTTCTCTCCCGCATATTGCGTCCTCGATACCGATCATTGCTGCGCCATATCGGGAGAAGGTCAAAGACAGGCATACTATAGCGGACATCGGGATATCGAACGGTGCCCCGCACGTAGTATGTCGATTCCTCAAAGCGATTATCCGAATCGATACGCATGAGGCCAAAGGTCGATGCAGAGGCGGAGGCCGGGCTTTTCACATAACGCGGGCTCGAACCTCCCCAGACCACGTAAGGACACTCGTCGAGTTCGGGCGTTGAAAGCTGGTTCGTCCATTTCGAGCTAAAGTAAAACCGTTCCCGCCGCTCATCGCTCGTCGTGATGGGGTCATAAGCGCCCTTCGTGATCTTCACGCAGGCGACACCAGTGCTGTCCTTGCCGATCAGGACTTCGGTCATGACGATATCCTGATCGTGCCGGCATTGAGGTCGATCCGCATCTTGCCGTTGAGGCTTTGCAGCACGCCGGCATTGACCGTCCCGATATTGGCGACGTTCATGATGACCTGGCCGCCGGAAACGACGAATGGCTTGTCTCGGTTGCTTCCGTTGCGAACAGCGAATTGATCAGCGTCGATGAGGAAGACACTGTCTTGGCTCTCATCGGAGGGAACATCGATATAGAAGCCAGCGCCGCGCTCGACGCCCGACGAAGTGTACTTGGCCCGCGCCGCAATCCGAGCATAGCCGCTGGGTCCGGCGATAGTCGTCATGCGGAACCGGGCGCCCGCAGAGTTGCCATTGACTGTCGCAGAGATGCTGTCCACCAGGTCCGCAGTGGCTTGGATACGTGTGTCAGCTACCGCGACCCACGTTGTCCCATCGTAACGTTTGGCGAGGTTTCCGTTCGCGATGTCAAACCAAACATCCCCAGCGCGTATAGGGATAGCTGTCGTGCCTGTAGGCTGAGTGGAACTGCGATATATCTTGTTCTTCGCATCAGCCACGGCGACGACGTTCGTCACGTCGGTACGGATGACGGAGAGCCCCGTAGCCTTGCCCCCGCCCGGTTGCGCATCATCCCATCCAAGTTCGGACTGGATGGACGTGATCGCCGCCGCCGAAGAGGAGACGCGCGCGTCGGTGACATCGACCCACCCCGAGCCATTCCACCGTTTTGTCAGGTTGTCGTTTGCCGTGTCGGTCCAAAGATCGCCGGCCTGCAATGCATATCCACCACTGGGGTTGGCCGGGGCCGTCGGTTGCCTGAACGTCCGGTTCTTCGCGGATGCCATACCAAAGGAAATGGCAACATCCGCCTTGAGAATGCTTAAGGCCGTCGCCCGCGAGCCGCTTGGCTGACCGTCATCCCAGCCCAGTTCCGCTTTCACTTGCGTGAACGCCGTGCCAGCCGCGGCGGTCAGCAGTTCGTTGGCGGTAAGCCGGCTGTCGAGACCCTGAACTGCACTCACCTTGGCGAGGTTCGGAAGCTCCGCCTGCGTCTTCGTCAGCGCGGTGCTGACGACGGAAAGATTGTCGTTCGTCTGCTCGATCAGCGTCGTCAGCGACTGCGACACATCCGCGACGATCTTCTTGTTCTCGATATTCGCAAGGAACTGCTGGAAGCCCTGCTCCATCAGCTGCGAGGCCATCGGCAACAGTTCATTGCGGATCGACGTCACCGCCTTGCCGAGGCTCGATACGCCGCCAGCATCCAGTGCCTCGATATCGTTCTCAAGCGCCTGCACACTCTCGATTGAGGCCTTGCCTTCGATCTCCGTTTCCAGACTGCCCAGCACCGCACCAAAAGCCGTGAGGCCATCTTCGGTGAGCTCGACGCGGGTGTCGATGGCGTTCACCGCTGTCGACAGGGCATTGAGGCCGGTCGTCGGGCTGTTGATCGCCGCCTGCAAGACGGTGATGTCGCTCGCCTGCGCATCATCGGCCGAGATGCGCGCCGTGCGCTCCGCCAGCAGTTCCGCGCGCGATGCACCCGGCGACGGGCTGCCGATGCCGACCCAGTCGATAAGGAAATAGTTGCTGGGCGACTGCGCGGTCGAAAGGTCAATGCGGATGGAATCGATCGTGTTCGACCAGTCCATCTGAAAGGTGATGACGCCATAGCCGTTCCCATCATAGGACGGTTCGGAAATCGTGGTGCGCCGGCCGCTGTCCCATGTCGTGTCGGTGGTCGTCTTCCACCATGCATACCCGACCCATGTCGGCGTTCCGACCTTGCGGACGCGGGCACGCACCTGCCGGTAGGCGGTGGCCTGGATGGCAAGGCCCGTCGGCGAAACCACATAGGGCGTGCTCGCCTGATCGGCCGGTCGGAGGGCGCCGGAGGCATCGAACGTCGGCGTGCCGTTGCCGGTCCATCCCTCGACGGTCGAAACGAAGTTCCACAGCTGCGCCGGGTCGAACTGGTTCAGCGTGCCGACCGAAAGCAGCGCGATCTGCTGGGCAAGCGCGGCAAGCCCGTCGACGGATGCCGTCTCGATTTGCCCGACAAGCGCCGTCAGCGTCGAATTGCCGGTTTCCAGCCGCGTCAGTCGCTGCACCAGCCCGCTATTGTCGCCGGTCGCGACGACGATGCGCTGGTCGAACTCGGCATAGACGTCGTTGACACGCGCCGTCAGCAGCGTGCGAAGCTGCTCGACGTGCTGGTAGCCCTCGAAACTGGCATTGGCGAGGAGGTCGCGAACAGCCCCGACTTCATCGATCAGCGCGCGATAGCGGCCGGCGAGAAGATGCGTCTCGGCAACGCGCTGCTCCTGCTCTTCGAGGATCTGCGTGACGCGGGCGTCCGTCTCCGCCTCAATCTGGTTTTCCAGATCGTCGATCTCGGCGCCCATGAAGTCTTCGAAGTCTTCGAAGCGCTCGTTCAGCTCCTCCACCATGCCCGGCAGGTAGACCGGCGCGGTGCTGCCGGAAGTAGTCACCCATGGCGTCCAGGTCTTCAGGCGATCCGGCTGCGTGACGATCGTGGCACGGGCCGAGTATGGCGAGCCCGGCACGATGTTGGTGCCGGTTTCATCCGTTCCCTCTTCCGGCTGGTCGCAGCGCCATTTCTGGATGGTCTTGCCTGTGGGGTCGACCCCATCGAAATACTCGAAGCGCACGGCGACGATCGACGGATCATCCGGCGGCGTCCAGGTGAACTGCAGCGTCGGGTATTCCGTGCCGTCAGGGCCAGTCAGCAGGCCGACGGCAACGCCAAAGTTCTGCACGGTCGAGAGCAGCGACGGATTGAGCGGAGCCGTCGGCGGAATGACGATCGGGCCGGGCTCGATGTCCTCGTCGTCGTAGATATCGGCGCCGGTCTCGGAGAGCTTCAGCGTCACGCAGAAGCGCTCGTCGAGCGACCATTGCGTGATCATCCACGTCTTGCCGCGCCAGGTGATCCACTCGCCTTCCTGCACCTTCATGCCGACGCGGCGGCTGACGGGCAGCGTCGCCGTGCCGCCCTTGCGGTTCTGGCGGTAGCGAATGTTCAGAAGATACTGCGCGATATCCGGGTCGGTGACCTGCAGGAAGTCGTTGCTTACCTGCCGGGTGCGCCCATCCTCAGCGACATCGAGGTTCACATAGATCGGCTTCAGGCTTTCCGGGTTCCACATCGCCTCGATCGAGGTGAACTGGCCGGACATGTGGTTGTACCGGTCGAAGAATTTTATGCAGCTAAATCAATTTAGTAGCGTCGTTTGCCGCGTCATTGCCGCGCCGAGATCCGCTGCGATCGCTGCCGAGGCCTGCCGCAGGCGGTCATCTTCCGGGAAAAGATGGCCATAAACGTCGTACGTGATTGTCACCGACGAGTGCCCCATGACTGTCTTAAGATTGATCGCAGGGAGGCCGTTTTCAATAAAGAGGCTTGCCGCTGCGTGGCGTAGCGCATGGGGGCTAAATAACGGTCGATCGCCAACCATCAGTCCCGCCTTTTTCATCAATGGTGTCCAGAACATTTTGTTCTGGTTGACGGTGATGGGCTTCCCGATTTTGGTGACGAGAACATGGCCAGAGGGCAGATTCTCCAAGTCCGGCTCTTCATCTTTTCGGAGAAAGGAGCGGAGCTTTGCCTTCCGCAGGGTGATATCGTGGTAGTCGCGGTTCCACCGTTCGGCGTTTTGCGTTTGCCAGTACCGAATAACCTCCAGCAGTGCAAAGCGGATTGGCGCCGACATCGGGACGTCGCGCACGCCGGCTTGCGTCTTCGGCTCCTTGAGCCCATCGTGATAGCTCTGGCTATGGCGGATGTGGATCACTTCCTTGTCAAAATCCACGTCCGACCACTGGAGGCCTGCTATCTCGCCCTTACGTAAACCGCCGAAAGCTCCCAGGCACACGAATACGAGCCTGTTTACCCAAGTCAGCGCCTGCTCGTTTTCGAGGTCCAACGCAGCGCTGATGAGCGTCTTCAATTCGGCTTTGCTAGGGACATAGACGCGTCGCTTTCCTCCACGAGGTAAAGAGACCGGATCGTCTCTGAGAATGTTCCGCTTGGCCCACTTCTTCTTGACGGCATACGCCAGCAGCAAATGAAGAACGTCGTGGATCTTCCTAACCGTCGTCTGGGAAAAATCGCCAATCTTCTCATCAATCACTGCCTGGACGTGATGGGCCTCAAGGTTACACAAGCGCAGTGCGCCGATTGACGCGACGACATGGTTTTCCAGAACATACCGGTATGACGCTAGCGTCTGTCCGGTCATGCGGTCGCCAACCTTCCGCCGCCGTTCGCAGTTTCCGAGGAATTCCTCGACCGCCTTTGCGACCGTGACGCTCTCGCTCTTATGGGTGTGAACCCCCGCCTCTATATCCGCCTCAATACGAATTCGAGCGCGGTCAGCATCCTTCTTGGATTTTTCCGTGAGCATACGGCGCTTGCCGGACTGATCGGTGTAGTCGACAACCCAAGCTGTCCGCTCCACCCCCTTGTGTGTCCATACCCGTTTGCGAACTGAAGCCATGGTTACACCTCCTGCTCTGCTTTTCTGACGTTGTTGATGATAGCCGGTGCATGCTCGCCGCCCATGGCGGTATAGACCGGGATGGCTTTGTCGAGGATCGGCTTGAGGCCTGCGCGCCAGTAAAGCGACCGCTCCTCACCATTGAAGGCATGCTTGGGGAACTCGACACGGCAATAGCCGCGCTTCTCCAGAACGAGCCGGCAGTTCCAGATCTCCATGAAGCCGAGGGATAGGTCGAAGAACGCTATGCCGATATCGCCATTCTCTCGCTCACGCGGTGCATTGACGATCTCCATGGATGTGATTGTGAAGGTTACACCTTCCGGGAGGGATGCCACTGGCATTGAAATATCCTTTCTTTGAGACGATAGGCCCGGCCACGGATGCAGCCGGGCCGGTTGATCAGCTTGCTTTACGCTGACTGTCGGGGTCGCATTGGTCGATGATCCACAGCGCGCAGTCCCCGAGAAATTCGCTCGCGTAGGCGATGCACTTGGCGGCTTTCAGCAGGAGGATTGCAATCATGAGGGCGATGATCTTCATGACCGCTCCCCTTCAATTGTCACGTCGTCGGGAAAAGCCGCCAACGCGTCTTCCAGCTTCAATGCGAATGGAACGAGCATGGCGAACATCGCTTGCACGCCGTCGATTTGCCCGCGGAGCGCCGGCGGGCCGCAGACCGGCTGAAGGCCGAGCACCATGTCGTTCAGGATGAATAGTCCTGAATTCAGCTGGTTGAGGCCGGTTTTGACGTCCGCGAGGTCGGTAAGCCTTGCCTCCCTCATCGCGGCACCAACGTGGTGAAGATGCTGCCGTCTTTGAGAAGGTGATGCCGAGTGCCGATAATCTCGCTGTAAGGCTCCCGGCGTGTCTTGGCGCGAAGCAGCATCTCAGCCGCCAAGATCGAGCCGGTGCCGTCGTAGAGCGCGTCCGGCTCGTAAGGGCGCCATTCGTCTTCCGAGCCGCAATAATCCGTCTCGTCGCCGTTCTGGTCGAGTTCATCGTCGTCGTGCGGCTCGTCAAGAATGTCGCCGCCGTCTTCGTTCTCGACCTCGCATTCGTCTTGGCCCCAGACGCGCGGCCAGTCCTCTTGCGACCGGCAAACGTAGTCGTTCGATGCGCCAAGGGTCGGTTCGTCGTCGCTGCCGTCCTCGTCGTCTTCGAGCGGGTTAGTGCCTGTGTCCCCGCCTTCGGCATACGACTGGTCGCGCTCGTCACCGTTCGCTTCAAGGTCGGGGTCGCCCTCGGCCGCGTCGAGCAAGTCGATAAGCCGTTCAATCGACATGGCGATCGCGGCGCGGTTGCCGTGGGGAATGAAAAACAGCGTGCCGTCACGCCTCTGAATATCAGGGTAGTGTTCCATGGTGGTTCTCTCGGATCGAACCGGCTTCTCACGGCCGGCGGCGTATCGTCTTCTCACAGATCGATCAGCCTATGCCGGTGACAGACCGGCAGCCGGGGGGTGAGAACCAGCCGAGAGACTGGCGCGACGTTTTTAAGGTTTCCCTCTGGACAGAACGGCGCACCCCGGCCATAAAGGTCGGGTCGCATCCGTGCCGCCAAGCACGCGCGTCGAGGAACTGCGAAGCGCACTCCTCATTCAACCGCCGCCCAACGCCGCCAAGCGTCAGGGCAATTCCTGCCAAGGAATTGTGTGCGGTCTATCTCGGTCCGGGTTCTCACGCCCACGGACAACTTGCCTGATTTGATACCGACATTCAAGCACACCCTCGCCAAAGGGTGGATGCTTGCGTTGATTATCGACCTCTGCCACCGTTGCTCGCGAGGGTAGATTCGGAGGGGTGAATGGAAACCTGCGCGGGGTTCTGGGATTTTTGGGCGGGACTAAATCTATCGTCAGTGCAATGGCTCGAATGGGCAAAAGCAGCTTTCGACCTTCTAAAGGGCATCGCGTGGCCGGCCGCAATTTTTTGGCTCGTATTCCTATTTCGAAAGCAGATTCGCGAGCGTATCCCCCATGTCATTGAGGTCGGCCCCACTCGCGCTCTTTTCCAACAACCCCAAGCTCAGCCAATCAAGGCAAACGCCAGCATTGACGGGTCGCCCGACAGATTGGCTACGGTCGTCGAACTTGAAAAGGATGTTAAAGCGCGCCTCGAAAGGATTGCTCCCGAGTACCGCGAAGTCGAGCTAGTACGAGCTGTTGCGGAAAGTCGCCTTGTCGCAAACTTTGAGTATATTTTTGCCAGCATTTTTGCTTCCCAAATTGACTTCCTTCTTGAACTCACGAAAAGCCCACGCGGTGAGGGTGACAGCGAGTTGTATTTCACCCAGAGCGTCCTGTCGAAGGACAGCGAATTTTTTTCTGAAATCGGATTTGAACGATGGCGAGCATACTTGCTATCTCAAGAACTCGCGGTTTTGCACGAAGAGAAAATAGAAATCACAGACAAAGGAAAAGATTTTCTGTGGTGGGTCGAGAGGGCGAAACAGGGATTTATTAGACCAGGATGATCAAATCGATTCTGCTGCCCCTAACTCTCCTAGTCGGGCTTATTGCAACGGGCTTTGTTTGGCTAGGAGGCGTCCGTATCATTGTCATCCAACCCATCGGCGCGTTGCCCGACGGGGTGACGGCGATTGTCGCAGGCCTCAGCAGCGTAAACCTGCTCGATAGCCCCGACGCAATCTGCAACCGACATGAGGGAGGCGTCAGCCTACTCTGCCGGGGTCGTGAAGCTGCAGCCATCGCCGAAAAAGGAAGGATTCTTCTGCGCCTTCCGTACAGCGAGACGCTTTTTCGAATGACTGGTGCGCCCAGCGGCAAAGGACGAAGAGTATGATCATGCGCTTTATTCTGATGGGCGTGCTCTTAACTTCTACCGCGCCCGCGCACGCGGGATTTGTCCAACAAAACGATTCAATCGCGCTTGCCGCCATTTCCGGAGCGTTCGACACCATCGGAGAGCAGTCGGGTTTGTCAGCAAAGGATTTCGCCGCAGCCAAAAGAAGCGCTATAACCTGGTACCATTTAGGCCCTTGTGAAGGCAGCACGAAGCACATTGATCGCCAGCTCGCCCACGGCGTCATATCGTTGACCGCATCGCCTGATCCGCGGAGCCCATTCGTTGCGGCAACGCTGCAAATGATTGCGATAATGGCCGTTCAGAACTTGGGCCGAGAGGCACCAAAGTGGCTTTGCGACTACGTCGGAACGCTTGCAACCAGCAATTAAGCGACCCGGTTGGACCACCCGTTTAACATACGGGCTTGATTAACCGCCAAGCATCACATCGAGCATGCCAGCGGTGAGCGGCGTAGTGGATATTGGCGGCAAGGTCTTCACGCCCTCGGGTGCAGGTGTCGTCTTTTCCCGTGCGTATTCCATCCACACTTCATCCATGGCGCGCAGGACGGCGATGTGGCGCGGTTCCACGGGCCAGCAGGTTGAGCGCGCATAGGCCTCAATCTCGCCGTAGCTGATCGGCTCAGGCCCGGCGAGGCCGGCGCGACGAGTGCGGCTGAGGTCCAGAAACCAACGCCAGAGTAGTTCGCCGCCGGCAGGCACCTGCATGACACAGGCACCTTTCGCCTCAAGCTGACGCTTCAGTTCCGCGCAGAGGAGCTTTTCAAGGTTCATAGATGAACACCTCGGTTGCCGAGAACGAGCCCGAGCGGTCGCCCCACGATTTCGGCGCCTGCACGCTGCCCGGATCGATCATCATCACCGTCGCGGGCTTCTCGAAATCCACCACGGCGGCGGTGTTGAAGTTCTGCGTGTCGAGCCCGAACATGATCCTCAGCGAGACAACGCCGCTGGAATTGGCGGTCGCGTCGGCCGTGATCCGGTGGAGCGAACGCGTCAGGAGGGTCATGCGGAACTCGACATAGTCACCGGCCGAGAGCTTGAAGCCCGCCGGCAGGCCTGAGACGACGACGTTCCGGCTGTCGGTGATGGTATCGAGGACAGCACGGCCGTCGAATGCCCCGCCCCCCGCTTTCGTGCCGGACAAGGGCTTCCCCTCGTCGTGCGCGATGGGTCGCGGCCTGGACAGGTCATAACCGATGAAGGGCGAGCCGCGCGGGCCGGACTCCATCACGAAAGCATCAAACCGGCCGTACTCGACCTCTTCCAGCGGCACCGTCTTGAACGATGCGCGCCAGTAAGGGGTCATGCTCGACATGATTTCCGAGCGACGCCGTTCCATCATGCTCACGTCGGAAGGGTCAACCGGGTCAAACTGGCAAGCGGCCCAAAGGACTGCCGGAAGTTCCATAGGATCGGGCATCAGTAATTCCCTCCATTCTGACGGACGTTTTCGAGGTCCACGTTGTTTTGCCGGACGATCTGCACAGTCTGGTCTTTCGCCTGATCAAGCACTTGGGCCAGCAGCTCGGGCGAAAGCGTGATCTGGATGACGGAACGAGAGATCGGGGCAGCGGCGCTGGATGCCGCGGAAGCCTGGTTGAACCGGGTGTGGTCGGTCACGGTCTCGCGCGGGTGAAGGATGGCCGGGAAGCCGCCTTTCCCATCGATCCCGCCCGAGCGAGAACCCATTCCAGTGTATCCGCCGCCGTCGAAGGAAGGCATGCGCATCCCGGCCCACGGATCGGCCTTGGCTCCACCGCCGAAGATCCCGCTAAACAGCCCGCCGAGCAGGCCGCCGCCGCTTCCGCCCGCCGCGTTGTTCACCTGAAAAATGCTGTCGAGCACATCGTCGAGGACAGTATCGGCGATGCGTTTGAGGCTGTTCACCGCCACGTCGCCAAGGGCTTCCCAAAGGCTTTTGCCGTCTTCCAGCGCGCCGGCAAGATCATCGATCGCCGAGCGGGTCAGGTCGCGATAGAGAAGCGTGCGCTCCTCGGCCAGGCGCTTGGCCTCCTCTTCCTTGTGGATCGCTTCGGTGAGGGCGACAACCTGATCACGCTCTTTCTCGGTTGCAGCCGCGCCGGCCTGCCTTGATGCGGCTGCGGCGCGCTTCTCCGCATCGCTGGCGTTGACCAGGCGAAGCTCTTCCTCCAGTTCGGCGATGAGGTCTTTGATCGCTTGGCGCTCACGCTCTGCGGCAGCAATGGATGCGGCGCGAGCTTTCCCGCCTTTACCGCCACTGTCGGCCGGCGCGGTGTACTCGGGTGGTGTCCAGGTGCGATCCGTTGTTCGCTCGCGCGCATCAGTCCGCTTATAGAGGATGCCTGCGATTTGGGCGTCGCGCTCGTTCAGCTTCGCAAGCTCGCGATCGATTTCATCCATCCGCCCCTTCGCCGCCGGGCCGTTTGGATTTCGGTAAAGTAGGTTCGCGCTATCGCCGGCAGCGATCCGCATTCGCTCGTTTTCGAGATCGACGCGCTGCATTCCCATGTCGGCCTGGGACTTCTGCAGAAGCGAGCTGCGCTGTTCCTCGAAGTCCTTCAAGCCCTCAATCATTTCCCAGATGGTGTCGGAGACAGATACGAGCGCGCTCTTCACCTTCACGCCGATGGTCATGGAAATGGCATCGAACTTGCGGTTTACCTCTGCCGCCTTCTGGATAAGCTGATCATCCATGATCACGCCAAGCTCATTCGCCGCCTGAATCTGATCGCGGATTGCGCCCTCGCCTTGCTCCAGCAGCGCGACCATGCGCTCGCCGCCGGTGCCGCCGAAGAGTTCATCGAAGATGCGGATACCGGCCGCCGTGTCCTTCATCTGCCGGGTGCGCTCGATGATGAGCAGCAGCAGCTCGGACGGGTCTTTCAGCTTTTCCTTGATCTCCTGCGGCGTCAGGCCGAGGCGCTGGAATGCTTCGGCCGCCGAACCTTTGCCGGTGACGGCGAACTCGTCGGCGCGCAGCTGCAGTTCCTTCAAGCCGTCTGTGATGGCATCGATCGGGATACGGGCTTGCTCGGCGACGAACTTCCACTCCTGAAAAACCTTGGTGGAGAGGCCTGCCATCTTTGCCTGGTCGCCGACTTCAGCCACCGCGTCGGCGACCTGATGCACCTGGGAGAGGATGCCAGTAAACCCGCCAGCGACCATGCCGCCGACGAAACCGCCGATCATGGCTTTGCCGAAGGCCCCAATTTTCGTGGAAGTCGTGGCGAGCGCCTGGTTTATCCGGGTGGTGGAGCGGATCATGTGCTCCTCCATCTGGTCGGTCGCCCGTTTCGAGCCGAGGGACATTTCGCGATAGGTCTTCCCGGTGATGCCGCTCGCCTTCGCCATGTTCTTTTCGAGGTCCTTGATCCTTGCCTCAAGCAGCACGATCAAGCGTTCTTCATCATCAGCCATGGGTCAGCACTCCGCAAAAGCCCAGTTTTCAAAGTCATCGCCTGCGTTGTCGTAGAAGGAACCGCCGCCACCGGCCGCCGCGCGCCGCACCGCCATTGCCGCCGCGACGGCGCCGTCAATCGACATCCACAGCTTGGGCTTGGTGAGGCGTACGATATGCCCCTGCGTGTTGCGTTGAGCCTCAGCGTTCGAAAAGCAGAGGCGCAAGACGGGGTGCCCGTCGTGGCGTAGGCGTCGCCCTATGACAACGCGCTCCAGCTCCTGAAGCGCCGGCATCATCGTGAGAGGGCCTTGCCGCATCTCGACGGCCGGAAAGCCGTCCTCGTTGAGGTTCGCAAGGGTGGTCGCGGCAAGCGCCGGGTCGAACGCGATTTCCATGACGTTGAATCGGGCGCAGAGTTCACGAATGACAGCTTCGACCCTTCGAACATCAATCACGTTGCCGGGGGTTGCTTCGATGTGGCCTTCCTCAGCCCAGGCGATGTAGGAGGCGCCGGAAAGGTCCTGACGGTCGCGAAGGTTCTCTGTCGGGCAGAAGAACCATGGATGGACGATGTAACCCTCATCCCCATCGGGCCACGCGGCGACGATGACGGAAAGGTCCTTGCTGGACGAAAGATCGACGCCAAGCCAGCACGGCCGGCGCTCCGCCTCGAGGTCGATTAGCTCGACCGCGCCGGCGCACTCGTCATACGCCTCCATGTCAAAGGCCGGGTCATCGGTGCTATCCAGCCAGATATTGAGGTTGAGCTGCTTGAAGGCTTCGCGGTCGCCGATGCGGCGCTCGCCCTCGAATGCCATCTGGCGCAGGCCTTCGATATCGGGATAGCCGTGAGCAAGGCCGGGGTTCACCCGGCGCCACACCTCTTCATCGCGCCAGTCATCATCGGGGGTCGCCTCGAAAAGCACCGGCAGGATGGACGGATCGTCCACCTCGCCGCGCGCCACGCGCCGCGCATCGTCCACGATATCCCAGGCAATGTTCTCCCGGCCGCGCCCGGCCGTCGTCGCCACGACCAGCAGGCTTCCGGCCGTCTTGACCAGACCGGAGCGGAGCACGTCCCAGAGGTCCCGCTTCTTCCAGGCGTGCAGCTCGTCGGCCAGAACGAAAACCGGCGTACGGCCGTGCTGGGTGCCCGCGTCGGCGCTGATCGCCTCGCAGAAGCTGCGGGCGGTCGGATAATAGAGCTTGTTGCGGTAATCGAGGTTGCGGACCTTCGGCGCAATCTTCTTGTGCGCCCAGACGAGGCCGCGCGCTTCCTCATAGGCGATGCGCGCTTGCTTCCGATCGGAGGCGGCCGTGATGACTTCGCCGCCCGGCACGCGCTCCGGGCCGATTGTATGGAGCAGCGCCAGCGCCGCCGACAGCGAGGTCTTGCGGTTGCCGCGCGGCAGGAGAAGCACGACGGTTCGGACGATCCGGCTTCCGTCTTCCTTGCGCGGGCCATAGATGCGGCGCACGACGCGCTCTTGCCAAGGGTCGAGCTGGAACGGCTTGCCGGACTTCGGATGCTTCAGCATGCGCAGGAACTTCACCGCGCGCTCGCCGAAGCCTTGCGGGTCGGGTATTTCCGAGCCGTCATAGACCCACTCAGGAAACGTTGCACGGGTCTTCGCCATCGTCCTCGTCCTCTCTAACCGCCGGCCGCGAACGCGACACCGGCGTTAAGCCGAGTTCGGCCGCCAGCAACCGCGCCCGCGTCATGGCGTCGGACTGGATACCCACGGCCGGGTTGCGCTTCATGCCAAGGCTGAAAATCTCGCCGTCCTTTTCCTTGAATTGCTCAACAACATGCCCGTGGCGCTGAAGGTGCTCCTCCATCTCCCGAACCTGCCCGATCGCTACGCAGTAGTTTTCGAGGCTTCCGAGGTCGGCCGTGGTCAGGATCTTCCGCTTGATCAGGATCGGCAGGACGCGGCGCCATTCCTTTTTTGCTTCGCCCGATAGCCACGACGGGGCGGCCGGCGCCTTGCGCACCGCTTCATTGTCGACGACGAGACGCGGCTTGCTGCCCCTCATTCGGACCTCACGGCTCGAAGCTCCAGCCCCTTGCGTCGGCCGATCTCTTTCGTTTCCTTGATGTTGAAGGCCTCGCCCTCGTATTCGATCCGGTCGGATGTGGTCACGCTGGCCAGCCAGCGGGTGCGGAAGATGATCACCGTCTCGTCAACGGCGCCGCCCCGGATGAATTCCTCGGTGCTGCTCTGGATGATCTGGGCGCGCAGCGTGGCCTTGTCGGTCCATGTCTCGACGGGCGTGCCGTACTCGTTCACCGTGTTCGTGAACCCCTGAATTTTTATGGTGCGATCAAGCTTGCCGGCGCGCATCAGGTTATCTCCTGCACCAGGGCGTTGATGGTGACGACGGCATGCGAGGTCTCGCCATCAGGATCGCGAAGGAAGCGGGCGGACTGAACGTAGCAATCGGCGAAGTGGAAGCCCTCCAAAACTCCGAAATTCGGAGTTTTGATTGCCGCCCGGATCGCCCCGGCAATGGCTTTGACACCCTCGGTGCTCGGCTCCTTCTTCCAGATATGCAGGTCGAGATAGACGCGGATCAGCGTGCGGGCGATGCTGTTGCCCTCGTCCACGCTCTGACCTTCGCCGATGACGATAGAGGGGAACGGTGCCGGGCGCTGGTTGCGGTCGAGAATGGAGCCGGCCGGCACGAGATCGGTGACGGCGCTGGTGCCAATAAGGCGGGTGCGGACGGCCTTCTGCAGGGCGAGTTCCGGGGTCATTTGCGGCTTCCCCAGTTGTCCTTGACGGCCTTGCGGATCGCGCGCTTGATCGCGTTCGTCGCCTTCTTCCGCTGGAGCCGGACAGTCGGCCAGAAGAACGGTTGAGCGGTGGCCTTCGTGGTCCCGTATTCAACAAGGTGCGGGTAGCGAACGTCCGCGTTACCGACCGTTACGGCCACGGCGTTTTCCGGCACGACCATGGAGCCGCCCGGCTGTGAATAGGGCGGCGTCTGCTCGCTCGGCCCCGTTACCTCGATGCTGCTCCGCAGGTCGGGCGCGTCGGTGGCTGGGTCGTCGGGTGCGAGAATGCGCATGGTGACGGCGAGGTCGTTACCCTCTTTGATAAGCGCGGGCGTCACGGCCTCGCGGACGCGGCGCGGGATCATCGCCATACGCTGCTGGATTCGGGACAGTCCGCCGTCATCCGCCAAAGGACCAATCCCTGTATTCGCGAACGATTTCCCAAACGCCGAAGGGAAGCTCCTCTGCTGTCACGCCGACAAGGGTCGCTTCCCTGTTTTCATACCAGTGCGCCGCAAGCTGAAGCACCGCCTCAACCAGCGAAGGCGGAATTGCCTCTTGCTCCGTGCCGCCATAGGTCTCCCCGATCTTGAAGCCCAGCAGGCGCTCGATATGGTTTTGCGCCGCTTCGATCTTGCGCCCGAGCAGAACATCATCGGCCGTTCCGAGGTCTTCATCGAAGTTCAATTGCTCTTTGAGCTGGGCAAGCGTGACGATGGCCATGTCAAAAATCCTATTTCGGGCAAATCTCGCGCGATGGACCCCGCGCCGGTCCCCCGGTGAGGTGGAAAGTCGAAGACCACCCCCCGGTCGGGCATGATTGGTGATCGATTCGGAGAACGATCATGACGATCACTTTGAAAGACCTCAGCGAGCATGAGCTGCATTGGCTGAAGCAGATGCATATCGGCGGTGCAGCGACGTTGATGCTTCCGGCGAAAACCGCTGACCGATTGCGCGAGCTTGGCCTTGCCGAACAGAAGTTGGGCGGCACAGGAATAAGCAAACTTGGCAAGAAGCTTATCGACGAGCGCATTCTCGCTTTGCGAAGGGCCAGAGGCTTCTAACAATTCCTAGTCCTCGGCCGCGACGCGTACGATGTTGCTGTTGATGCCGAGGCTGATGTTCAGCTTCATGATGCTGCTGGCCCTGTCGTACTGCTCGGACTGAGACATGACCTTGCCGATGAAATATCGTTCGGAGGGCGTGCCTCCTGCCGGCGCATCATTGAGCACCAACTTGAATGCAAAGTCGCTGATGCTCTTCTCGGCGGCGATGGCTGCAAGCTGGCCGGGGTCAGCGGCGTCGATCCCGCAGACGATTTCCATCGAGCCAGCCGAGCGCGGTCCCTTCTGGGTACGGGTGCGCTTGTCACCAAGAGCGGTGAAGTTGACAGCTTCCGACGTGTCGCCGGCGGAGCCAGCTGCTTCCACTTCCTTGATCTCAACCCAGGTCTGGGGCGGCGTGGTGAAGTCGGTCAGCACGAAGTCGGTGCTCTTCTGTTTCAGCACACCGCCGATGTACACTTTCAATCCGGCGCTGGTGTAGACGGTCATGATGGGTTCCTTTCCGTTCGGCGCTCTTCAGCTGCCTCGATGGCATTGCAGCGCTGGCAACCGGGCCGCCAATTGGAGCGAACCATGCGAAGGTCTGGGCGCGTGCGGATGGATTTGATGTGCATGACGACGGTGGCCTTTGCCCCGCATCGTGCGCACAGTTCGTTTTCTGGCAGGGAGAGGAAGGCCTTCGCCTCGGTCTCCCATGCCTTGTCATAGCCGCGGTGCCGGGCCGGTGGCCGCTTCTTGTCGAAACGGGCCTTGCGCTGCGCATCTGATGCGGCCATGTGGCGGCACCGCTCCCCGTAGGGAACGACGCAGCCACAAGACCGGATGGATGGAGCGCGGGACGGCATCAGGGCAACTGGATGTGCTGGTGGCCGATCAAGGCGATTGCTCCCGCCTGAATAGAGGTGCCGCCTGACTTGGTGAGGGCGAGACGGACAAACCGCTTCTTGCCGATGTACTCGACCTGATAGGCCGCCGTGGCGCCGAGGGTGGCCGGGACGCCGCTGATTACATCGTCCGCGTCCGCGTCGGTGTAGCCGGTGCCGCTGGAATTGCTCTCCTGCACCTTCACCCCGAAATCGCCAGCACCGGAGATTGCCCCGGTGTTGATGATGAACATGAGGCCCTGCGAGCCCTTGCGGTCGATCTCGATGCCGTCGGCCGCTGCGGCCTGCGAGGCCGAGTTGATGGCCGGGATGGCCTTGAGGTTGTGGTAAAGTCCTTTGCGCATGATGGGGCTCCTTAGCTCGCTGCGACCTTGAGGAACTTGATCGCGTTGAAGTCGCCGGCACCGCCGCCGACGCGCTTATAGACGTCGAAGATGATCCGGCCCTTCTGGGTGAGTTCGTCGCGGTTGATGCGGACGCCTTGGCGATCGACGATCACATAGCCCTGGCGGAAGTCGCCGAAGGCGATGGGGTGCTCGCCGGCCGCGATATCGGGCATGCCCTCGTCGATCTCGACGGAGTAGCCAAGCAGCGGGTGCTCGACGCCTTCGATGAGGTTGCCCGTCGGCGCCCAAAGGCGGCGGCCAACTTCATCGACGATAGCCCGGAGGCGCACTGCCGTATTGCTGTTCATCAGGAACTTGGCGTTGCCTTTGTAGGGCTTGCGCAGCGCGGCAACCAGCTTGATCACGGCCGCAACGAGCTGCGTATCGGTCGGTGCCGAAGCATGACCGGCCGGCACGTACTGGTGCTTACCCCAAGCGCGGACGAAATCTTTCTCGTTCGTGGTGCCGTAATCGAGGAGGCCGCGCGGGAAGCCATCGACACCGGTATAGCGAAGGAAGTCCTCGCCCTCGGTCTCGGCAAAGTCATGGGTGGCGTTGTTCACGAGCCAGGAAGCAATGTCGGTGGCGGCGTCGTCGAGCAGATGCCGGGTTGCAGCCGGGGCGGCGTAGTATTCACCCACCGGATAGCTGTGCTTGATCAGTTCGGGGCGAGCCGTGTCCTGCGGACGGTCGTCGCGTTCCGAGACGCGCTGCGCACCGCGCTTGCCGAGCGAATAGAAGCGCTCGTACTTGTCGGTGGAGATGCTGACGACTTCAGCCAGGCCGCGCAGCGGTGACAGGTCGGTCATCAGCGTGCGGATGGACAGGTCCACGGTCGGCAGGACGAAATAGCCGCCCGAAGCGTCATTGTCGGAGGATGCCGCCTTCACCTCGAATGAGCCGCCGGCCTCCTCGATCGCTGCCGAGCTGTTGGAGCGGAGATAGGAGGACAGAGCCTTGCGCTCGATCTCCTGCTGCTCCTCTGCCGTCGTCTTCGAGCCGGGGCGGTTCGCCTTCTTCTCGAATTCGTCGATGCGGTCCATAAGCGCCTTGATTTCGGCGCCGCCCTCCACCTTCTTCAGCCGCTCGTCCACGGTCTTCTGAAGATCCTCGAGCGACTTGGTGACGATGGATACCGGATCGTCTTCCTCGCCCTTTCGCTCAATGGCCACGCTGTTGAGCAGCGCGCGTTTCGTGACATGGTGCATGTCAGTTCCTTCCGATTTGCGCTGCCGCGCGGTTGATGGCAGCGGCGATCGATATCGCCTGGACTGCCGATTTCGCCGACGTGACTTTCGCGCCGGGATGCATGGGGATCGTCACAAGGGACGCTTCCAGAAATTCGAGGGCCTTGATCATGCGGCCGCCGCCAGTGCGGGCCGCGGCTTTCTTAGTGATGAAGCCGATTGAGATGCCCTTGACCGCGCCGGACTTGACCAGGGCGCGAACTTCGCGCGCGCGGCTTACCTCGTCGACGAGGAGCTTGCCGGTCAGGTGCAGGCCGTCCGATTTCTCGGTCGCCACGTCCCAGGTGCCGATGGGATCATTCATGTCGTGGCCGAAAAGCATGGGGATCGGCATGGAAGCACCCTTGAAGGCGCCTGGCTCGATCCAGTCGCCAACGCGGTCAGGCGTGCCGAACTTCCACGCGATGCCGGAGACGAGGCCGGCGTCGTCGGCGATCATCTTGGTTTCGAAGAACAGCCGGTCCATCACAGCCCCTCCGGCGCGAAGTTTCGGCGGTCGCCGGCGAACGCATCGACCTGAGCCTGAAGCCAGTCGGCGGCGCGCAAGACGCGCAGGACGTTCTTGTGACTGAAAGCGAGATCAGAGCCTTCGTGCTGGACTTCCCAGCGCAGGACCGTCTTGGCGAGGCAGTTCAAGCGGGCTGCTTCCCGGTGCTCGGCTTTGATCGCTCCGTCCGGCTCGGCGCGGTCGGCAAGCTCGTCCATCATGGCGATGCGGGCTTTGCGCTGCGTCTCGCTATCCGGGCCGGCGATCCACAGTGTCATCCCCGTGGGCTTGCCCTCCCAAGGATCCACGATTTCAAGCTTACGGCCGCGATCCTGATCGATCACGTTGGCCTGGATGTCTTCAAGGTTCATCCGTCTGGTCCTTATCGTCGTCGGGCTTCGGGGTTTTCGGGTTGCCGCCTTCATCGCGGTCGAGAGGCGGGCCGCCGTTGTGACCCACGCCCGGCTGGCTGGCGCCGGTGTTCGGGTTCGCGTACTCCTCACCTCCGTCGTACGGCGGGAGGTCGAGCCAAGCGCGGCCGGTGTTGGGGTTGATGACGCGGGAGGCGACAAGGCTGTTGATCGCGGTGGCGCGCGCCGTGAGATCCACGTTCGTGAAGTCGTCGCGATCAAAGCGAACGGCGAACTTGCCCTTCTCTTCCTTGGTGAAGAGCGCGCGTCCGAGGGCGCTTTCGAGGGCGCGAAGCCAGGGCTCAAGGCAAAGCTGAAGGAACTGGCGCTGCATCTCGGCTGAGTTGGACCAGGTGGCGCGGGTCAGATCGCCGATGAGGCTGGCCGGGATGTTGAAGGCGCGCGCGATTTCCTGAAGCTGGAAAAGCCGGAGCTGCTGAAACTGCGCATCGACGCTGGAAAGCGTCATCTGCTTGAAGGTGGCGCCGTCGTAGAGGAACGCGGTCCTGCCGGCGCCGCCACCGTCACCGAACGTCTTGTTCCAGCCGGCGATGACCTTCTTGATCGCGTCCTCGCCGATACCCTTCGGCATTTCGACGGCACCGCCAGGGCGGGCGCCACGGCCGAAAAGCTGAGAGGCGTGGCGCTCCATGACGACGGCAACGCCGATGGCTTCGCGGCAAAGGGTGAGCGGGGCTTTGTCGAAGGTGCCGCGAAGGTGGATGATATCGCTGGCCGGCTGCACGATGCCGTTGACGCGGTAGCGGGGCTGGAGGCTGTCATCCGGGTAATCGACGTTGATGAAGCCGGGGCGCGGACGGATGATTTCGAGGAGCCGGCCATCCGAGGAGCGCGTGACGCGGGCAAGGCCGCCCTGGTCTCGGCAGAGGGCGTCGACGACGATAGAGCGGATGAACTCAAACCCGCTCTGCCAGTCGTTCGCATCGCCCTTCAGGAGCTTTGCGGCTTCGTGGTTCGGGGCTTCCGTCTCGGTGCCGTCGGCCGCGATTGAAACCACTTTGACGGCGAGCGAGGCACAGGCCTCGGAGATGGTGCGCACGGCGGCAGCAACGGCCGGTGTCCGCAATGCCGTTTCGGCGGAGACCGCGACCCCGGCATGCGTCTGGGCGCCGGTGCCAAGCATCTCAAGGATTTGCTCGTCGGTCAGTGCTTTCTTTTCGGCGCGGTAAAAAGGCCATATCCTCATTCACCAGGATATGCGCAGTATTCACCTTGAACCGCCACTGGGGAAAACTAGGAAAATATCGGCGGATCGGGGGAATTATGGCAACGTACTTGGAACACGCCCTTATGGAGCTTGATGACGCCACCACCGCTCGTATGGCTGCCAGCGACACGGACGAAATTGCCCGGCTATCGAAGCATGAATTGATCATGTTCGGCATCGCCGCTCTGACACTTGATGCAGCTCGTGTTGATATGGGCCACCCCCTGCCTGACCCGATTGCTTCGGAGCAAGATCAGTTCATTGCACTGACCTATATGCTGCGATGTGCCCCGGCTCATGATATCGCAATGCCTCACTGGAAAATCAAAGCAAGGTTTGCGCGTCCCTACACCGTCGATGGCATCACGATTGACCTGTCGCACCTTGACGGAGCGGCGTTTGATTTCAGCCATATCGGAGGTCCGAGAGTGTTCACGCACATCGCCAGAATTGGCCGTCGGAATGGATGGGTTTAGGGTTTCCGCCTAAGCCATATTTCCAGTTCACTCCGTCGGGCAAAATACCCTTTCGGCCGATAGATCGGGACTTCCGGATCCTTTGCCCATTCTCTCACGGTGTCCTCGGAAACACCGAGAGCAACCGCAATTGCCGGCGCCCCCCAAAGTTTTTCAGGCTTGGACAACAATTTCCCCTCAAGCATCGCGTCAAGGGCGTCAGGTGTCAGGATGGGGCGGGTCATACGGCTTTCTCCTGCATGTGGTGGTGGCGATGATGTAGGCGGCAGAGCCAGCGGACGACACCCGGCCGGCTGTAGTCGTCGTGATGGGCATCGACGTTCTCAGCTCCGCAAACCTCGCATGGCTCCTTGTTCAAGAGCCCCTTTTTCAGCGCCGAGCGCACGTACTGGTGCGCCAGCATCTCCAAAGGATGCGCGTTGTTCCATTTCGCTTGCGAGGACATGGCTTCGCCCTCGGCGCTATCGCTTCCGTTTTTCATGGCAATTTTCCTGGATTGCGCCGTCTATGGCTGGGGAGGTCAGCCGCGACTATGCGGCAGTTTCAGTTTCACGTTTTTTTTTGATTTTCTTTTTCGGTGTTCTTCTCAGTTTCCGTATCCGTTTCCGTTTCTGTTTCCTTCTCTTTGTATCGGTAGGGTTCGGATACGGTATCGATACCCTATCAATAGGGTCTCCGAGGTTCGGGGCTTGGCTGGACTTGTCCGGCCATCGCGCAGAGCACGTCGGCGAGCCTGTTGCGGAAGTCGTCGCTCTCGATGGCGAGGTTCGCCTTGATGAGCCCCTGGAGGTGTTTCTGATTCTGCGGCGGGTTGTTCTCTAGCCACTTCACGACGAGGATTTCCTGGGTCTCGTCGTCGCAGTCGATCAGGCCGACGCCGATGCATTCGGCCTTGGAAACCTGATACTCCTGCAGGGTCCAGCCGAGATCCGAAATCGCGTAGCCGTCCGGCAGGCGGAAGCAGCCGAGGGCGTTCTGATGCTCACAGGTCAGGTAGTAGAAAAACAGCAACTGCGCGCGGTGGCTCTCCAAGGCGCGAAACCGTTCAGACCGCCAGATGGTGCGGGAGACCATCGAGAACTTCCCGGCCTTGCTCATGTCGCCCTCGCTTTGATCAAGCTGGCTTTCTTGATGACCTCGCAGGCCTCAAGAGCCGTCAGTTCGAATTTAGATTTGACCTGTTGAACGATGGGGGCGCGGTCGTCGCCCCAGAGGACCCACCGAGCCGCCTCGATACGGCGCGCGCTATCCATGGGCGCCTCCCGCCGCTTTAAGCGCGGCTGCAACCGCTTCGGCGAATGCCGGCAGCTTGTCGAGCTTGAAGGCGATACCGGACTTCCCCGGCCGCATGGTGCCGTCCTCACCCTCGAACCAAACGCGGGCATTGAACAGGTCGTGGCCCTTGAAGCTGCCGAGGGTGACGCGGATTTCCTCGGTCGAGTTTTTGGGGATGGTGGCGATATGCTTCTCAGGCATGCCCCACCTCCCCGCCGTCGGCGGTGTAGAGCGCAGCCAGGCGCAGGAGGAAGCCGGCGACCGTGGCGCGTTTCAGGCAGTCGTTGATCGCCCTATTCTTCGCAAGCCCCTTCTCTTCGAAAAACATATCGAGGCCAAGAATGATCTGCCCCACGGCGGTCGTGGTCAGGTTCTCGACCTCGATGGCATCGGCCGTGGCTAATGCCTCGCCGTTCTCGGCAAAGAACTGATCAGCCTGCCGCTTGCCGGACTCTCGGTGTATCGCGACGAACTTGCGGAATTCTTCAACCGGCGTCATCGATGCCGCCCTCCCTGCCTTCGGTAGCGGCACGCGCTTGCCGGTCAAGCCACGGCCCGACATCGGAGCGACGCAAGCAAACAATCTTCCCGAGTTTGAAAGTGGGGAGCAGCTTGCGTCGGTGGAGGTTGTAGACCTGATGATCGGTGAGGCTCAGGTATGCAGAGATGGCCGGAACCCCGTAAAGGAGGTCCGCTTTTTCAGTCGTATCCATGTTGGTTCCTTGTCGCGGCGTTGTCGCATTGTTGTCGCGTCGAGCAGCCGCAAAGCCCGACGAACGCTAACTAAGTGCTTGATTTACCTACATCCAAAATCAACACACACAAATACGAAAGCCGCCCCAAACGGAGCGGCTTTCATCAATCTTTTCAGCATCTTAGGCTACTGTTTGGCCGGAAGTGTGAATAGACCGGTCGAACGCGCTTTTCCTGAACTGCACTTCCTTCGCCCGGTCGGCCGGGATGTCATCGGCAGTGATTTCCATCACCGGGATTTGCGGCGCACCGGCAATGATGCCCGACAGGCCGCGCCGGTTCAGGCCGTACCCGGCCATCGCATCGTCGAACTCGCGCAGGATCTCGGTATGATCGTCCTCGCCACCGACGACGAGCGAGCACTGATAGGTCGGCTTGTCGTCGAGGCGCAGCGTGTCACAGACGTTCATCGCCACGAAATAGGTGGCAAGGTCCAGCTGCCCGATGCTCTTGCCTTCGCCGATCAGCGTGCGGCCGGAGACCAGCGCGCGAAGGCCAAGCTGATAGTTGAACCGATGGACGGCCGGATTGAGCGTGTGAACCCACGTTGCGGGATCGTCGAGCCGCTGCGACCCGGAGCCGCCGGCAACGGTCGTATCCTTGCGTGGATCGTACTCGCGCAGGCCGCGCAGCACGAACTCGATATCGGGCTTACCCTTGTCGAACTGCTCCGGCTTGAAGATGCGCTCCACCACGACATAGGCGATGCCGGCATTGACGCTGGTCGATTTCCACGTCTGGCCGAGGGATGCGCTATCGTCGACGAGCTTCTGGTCCACGAGCTGGTCAGGACGCCCATCGTAGAAGCGGATCGAGAACAGGTGATTGCCGCCGGCAAGGAAGCCCTCGACGCCATAGTGCGCCACCTCGTTGCCGATGATCGGGCGCTCGACCAGCGTCTGCTTCTGGCCGTAGAAATAGACATAGGGCTCCAGGCCGTCGCACCAGCCGTTCGCCAGCAAGAAGACCTCGGCATTGAATTTGTTGCCCGGCCCCCACTTCGCATAGAACGTCCGCTGGCCCTTGGTCTTCGACGTGCCAAAGATCGTGCCGACCGGCACATCGCCGCCGAACTGCGTCTCGGCCTGGACGGCAGAATACGACCGCTTCTTCGGGCGATTGAGATACGACAGGCCGATCCGGGCCGCGAAAGCCAGACCGCCGGCAATGACAGACGCGGCCAGCGTGGAGCCGGCAAAAAGCGCGCCGGCAATAGCCGTGCCGATAGCAGTGAAGATCGCCATTCAGGACTACCCGATGTGGAAGGCTGCGATAACGGTGTCGAGCGCGTAGTCGCGCGCGCCGTCAGGAGTCTTGGTGCGGAACCGCGTGCCGAGGCACACGCCGACATGCTCTGCCCCGTCGAGGAGGCGCAGGATAACGAGGTCGCCGCAACGGGCTTCGGCGCCGCCAAGCACCGGCTTGCCGAGTTCGGCGGCGAAGAACGATACGAGCGAGGAATACCCCCGGCGACGAAGCGCACGCTGCGCACCGGCAAGCGTCTTGTAGCTGCCGGCATATTTCCGGGCGCGTTGCGACCCTTCCAGCGCGTCGATGAGCGCCAGCCCCATGAAGAAGCAGTCGGATTGCGCCGGGTTGCCATAGGCATACGGCTTCGCAAGCTCCGCGTTCAGCGTAGCCTCGACTTTTCGAAAACGGTTCATGGGAGCGTTACCTTGGCACCTGTCCCCATTCCTCGGGGATTGATGTGTTCGTGGCGACGTATTCGAGACCCGTATCGTCCGGGTCGTTATCGAACTTCTGCTCGGCAAGGCTCCGCTTCACACCGGTGGAACCGCGCGCCGAGCGGCCGGGCGGCTGAAGATCGATGGAGAGCGTCAGCGAGCGTTCGGCGCCGTTGACCGCGCCCTCGTTAAAGCGCACCTGGTCAATCTCGTAGATCGACGACGCGAGGATGCCGACGACCTCGCTCGTCTCCGGCACGCCCGCAAGGTGGGCGATGATCACCGGCGCGTTCTGGTAGTTGTAGCTTTCGATCTGCGAGATAGCGTCTTCCGGGTTCTCGACGGGGATGTTGGAGAACACGATGGTGCGTGTGGTAACAGCAACGCCGACGGCGCTCGTCATGCTGCCCATATCGAGGAACCGGTTCGGCAGGTAGACCAAACCGTTGTGCGTGTAGGGCCGGCCGCCGCGGTGGTAGCCGACGGACTTGCCGGGAAGATCAAAGCGGATCAGGTCGAGGCGGACAAGGCGGCCGGCATCGATCAGAGCCTCGACTGCGGGGTCAAGCGCGCTCATGAGAAAAATACCTCCGTTGCGGAGAACGAGGCTTCGCGGTTCCCGAGCGACTTCGGCGCCTCCACGCTGCCCGGATCGATCATCATGACAGCGGACGGCTTTTCGAGGTGGACGCTGGCGGAGGTGGTAAAGTTCTGGGTGTCGAGCCCGAACATGATCTCCAGCGTCGCAACGCCGCCAGAGGTGGCGGTCGCATTCTCGACGACGAGGTGAAGCGACCGGACCAGTAGGCTCATGCGAAATTCGATATAGTCGCCGGCCGAGAACTTGAACGATGCTGGAAGGCCCGAGATCTGGACGTTTCGGCTGTCGATGATTTCGTCAAGCACCGCCTGCCCCGTGAACGCACCGCCCCCAGCCTTCGTGCCGGAGAGCGGCGAGCCGGTGTTCATCGCGATCGGTCGCGGCCGCCATGGATCGTATGCCAGGAACGGCGCACCGCGAGCGTCGGCCTTCATGGCGAAGGCGTCGAAAAGACCGGAATGCACCGGAAGCAACGAACCTGTCGAATAGGACGCCACCCAATATGGCGTCATGCTCGCCACCATTTCCGTGCGGCGCCCCTCCATCATGCTCACATCGGCCGGGCTGACCGGGCGAAGACTGACCTGAGCCCATGGGATGGCAGGGAGGAGGATCGGATTAGCCATAGGCGTTATCACCGTTCGTGTAAGCTTCTTGGCGGTTCTTATTGTTTTGCTTCACGATTTCGACCGTGTTGCGCGCGGTGTTCTGCATGATGCGAGACTCGATATCCGCCGACATCCTCACCTCGATGACCGTTCGGCCCTCGCCAGCGGAGTTGGAGGTGGCAGATGATTTCGTGTGGTCGATGACTGTCTCGTCGGGATGCAGGAGGGCCATGAACCCGCCCTTCCCGTCCATGCCGCCGGAGCGCGAACGCTTGCCGGTGTAGCCGCCGCCGTCAAAGGAGGTGACGCGCATCCCGGCCCAAGGGTCGGCTGACGCTCCACCGCCACCGAAGAGGCTGAAGAGCCCACCCAGGAACCCGCCGCCGCCGGACGTGCCGCTGTTCATGTTCACGATGGCATCGACAAGATCGTCCTGGATCTTATCGATCACCTTGTCGAGAACGCCCATGGCGATGTCGCCGAACTCCTCCCAGGTGATCTTGCCGTCATCGAGGGCGTTGCGGAGATCGCCGAAGATGCCGTGCAAGACATCCTTCTGGAACTCCATCGCCTCGGAGGCCTGGCGGGTTTCCTCTTCGACACGGGCCATGGTTTCGGCCAGCGTGGTCAATTGCTCGCGCTGCGGTCCCGAGAGATCAATCCCCTTCTGCTGCGCGTCGTTGAACAGATCGGTGGTATAGAGCAGCTTGGCGGCCGCTTCATCGGTCAGGCCGATCGCGGTCTTCTCTGCCTCCAGGCTGGTGATGCGGCGGTTCGCAGCGGCGACGATGTCATCGTAAAGCTGCGTCTGGGTCTTGCCCCCTTTCCTGCCCTTGCGGCCTTTGCGGCCGAATTCGCCCGGTAGCCCGTCAAGCTCTATAAGAGGGCGCCGATCGGGTGTCGGGATTTCCACGCTTGGATCCGGGATGTTCGGGTTCTCGTACCCCAGTGGGGCGTTAAGCCCTCGAATGCTGGAAAGGGTTTGCGCAACGCTCATCTGTTTCACGAGCGTTTCCACATTGCCGGCTGCTGTCAATGCAGCGTTCCCAAAGCTATAGAGTGAGCTAGAGAAGGCATCGATCGCTGGTATTCCAGAGGACTTTGCGGCATCGGCAAGAGCCGTTTGTAGATTTTTAAGTTCGTCGGTGGGATCACTGTTGCTTTCAACAGCCTCTTGCAGCGCCTGAAACGCTCTCTCGAGCTCACCGATGTTCTCTTGCTCCTCACCGGCGAGCCTCAGTTTGGAGGTAAGATCGTCGAACCCAACGATCAGATCAGGAAGCGCGTCGCGCGCTGATCGAAACTGCTCATCGGCGAACACCTGTTGAGCAGCGGCATCCTCGGCAGCGGTTTTAGCGCGATCCAACGTGTCAATATAGGCCTGAAGCGCGGGCGCCGCCTCACCCCAGCGATCGGCGACCTGGCGGATCAGTTCCTCTTGCTCTTTCAATATCTGGTTCGCATCGCCGCCATCCTCGTAAGAGGCGAAGTATGCGAGAACCGCGCCGGCGGCGGCACCCGCGACAATGCCGATGGGCCCGAACCCGAGTGCAAGGTCGGGCAACTGGATCGCAATGGCCTGCAACACATTCCCTGTCGCGCTCGCCTGTTGCGCGACCTGAGATAGTTGCATTGCCATCATGCGAGAGTTCTGGCTCGCAAAAGCCGACTGCTTACCGACTTGCTCGGCGGCCTTGCCGACGTCGCTGAGAGATTTGGCCGTCCGCCGCTCGGTCTTTTCCGCAGCCGTTGCCAGCCTATCCAATGCCTGCTCTCCGGTCACGAGACCACGGCTATCGGCGGCGAGCACAAGCGTAGCGAAATCGGTCATGGCTTTACCTTTGGTGGAATCGCGCAGTATCGTCGCGGCAACTTGGAGGGTTACGGCATGGATGGTTGGCTAAAGGGACTGATCGCGACGGCGTGCGTGGTCGTTATCGCTGGCGGCGGATATTTTGCTTTCTCGGAGTACCGGAGATCCCAGGAACAGGAAGCAGCCAAGGCAGCCGCTGATCGTCGGGCCCTTATCGTTGCCTGTAAGCAAATGATAATGGACCTCTCAAAGAACGAAACGAAAGACTACAAAGGCGGTTACATCGCGACTTGCATCAACGACGGCTACGTGACCGAACAGGAATTCAAAGATGCTGGCGCTGGTGGCTACGTAGATACTGTCCGAAGCCTGATAAGACCTGCCGCCGAATAGGATAAGGCGCTCTTCGGTGCGCCTTATCTGATCATGCTCCCGCGACTGAAGCAGCCCTCGACTGTTTTCCCCTTGAGCAGAACATAACGCCGCGTCATGATATCAATCGGAGATTAGGAAGGACACCCGACATATCTAAGTGTCGCAATCCTTCCAGAGGAGGATTCTATGGGTATAGTTCTCAAGGTAGGCCGCGACACAGCTTTTGATATGAGCAGCTTTGGTCCTTTTTCGGGGGAATTTGGATCTGCTGATATTGTGACCTTCACTTCAACAAAGGTTGTTGGATATGCGTACGGTACGAAGGTGACGATCGCGGGCAGCGGGTTCAAGGCCAATGGTGATGGGTACATTGTGGGTGGAACGATCAAGAGCGTAACCGAGACCTACGGTGGTGAACTTCAGCTTTCACTTAGCGGCCTGTCGCTCTCAGTCACGAAACTCGTTGAGGTTCTTCAGACCGTCCCTACTTGGGACGAACGAAACCTCATCAAGCAAGTTATGGCCGGAAATGACAAGGTATACGGCAGCGCAGAGAATGACATCCTGGTAGGGCACGGTGGCAACGATCTGCTCGTTAGCCGCGAGGGCGCGGATACGATCTACGGCAACGCTGGAAACGATAGGCTGTCTGGCGGGGCTGGCGCAGACAGGCTGTTCGGTGGGTCTGGTGCGGATATGTTTGTTTTCGAAAAGGCCAAGTACTCTACTGGGTCATCGGATGGCCGCGACACCATCAAGGACTTCAACCGCACACAAGGCGACAAAATCGATTTGGCTGGCATCGACGCGAACACCAAGATCGCCGGGAACCAGGCGTTCAAATTCATCGGTGAGAACGACTTCCACAAGAAGGCCGGCGAGTTGCGCTATGAGCAGAAGTCGAACGGGACCTACATCTACGGCGACATCAACGGCGATGGGAAAGTGGACCTCTCCATCAAGGTCGGCGCTGTGGTTGACTTCGTGAAGGGCGACTTCATCCTGTAGACGCTCGCTCGACAGGCGGGATGCAGAAGGGGTCCTTCCCCGCATTGAACTCCCGCAGGTAGGCGCTGCACATTCTGCGGATCAGGCGGTATTCCCATGGCTCCAGCGCCAGGCCGCATGCGTTGGCGAATGCCGCCAGCTCCTGCCAGTCAGGGATCGTCAGGCCCATGCCGGTGTTCCTGATCGGCCCGAGCTGCTGGAGCGCTTCGAGCAGATAGTCGCCGCCGACGATCTCGACCAATGGAAGCGGCCGCCCGGCGTCGATAAAGCGTTGCGCGCGCGTCTTGCTCTCGTTCTTGACCGTGGATGCCAGCCAGCCCAGTTGCTCAGCGGCAAGGACTAGCTGGCGTTCCCTTCCCCCAGGATCGCGGCCCGGTCCGTTGCAAAGGTCCGAACCTGCTCGGCGAACGAAAGCTGCGCCCGGTTGCCGTTGACGATCTGAAGGTTCAGGAACCATTCGACGTCAGCCGGCGCAGTCGCTGCCTTGCTGCCGCGGTTCACGTTCTCGAACCCGACGATCAGCGGGGCGATCTCCTTCACGATCTGGTCGTGCACATTGGAGATGGTGACGGGCTCGCCGGACGGGCGCTCCTGCTTCATGCGGGCGCGCTGGCTTTCGAGGATGGCGCTCTGGCCCGTTTCGCCCTCGATGCCGAGAACGAGCACGCGGCAGGGCTTTGCCTCGTCGGGATTGCCCTTTGCGTCCACACCATCATAGAGCAGCTTACCCGTGCCGGGGTGCTTGAGGTGGAGCGCACGCGGCGTCTCGGATGCTTTCCGGCTATCGAACTGACCGAAGTCCATGGATCACCTCAGGGCGCGTCAGCGACGACGCTGTCGCTGTTGGCACGGATGGAGAAGGTGAAGCCGGCATAGCTCGTCGTGGAACGCTCGTTGCGCTGCCAGTTGTAGACGATGCCGGTGATGTACTCGACCTCACCCGAGGCGTCGGGCTCGACGATCTTGAAGCTATAGAGCTTGTGTTCGCCCTCGACCGCAGCGGCCTTCACCGCCGTCTGGCCGGCGTCGCCCTTGATCTCACGCAGTGCGATCGCGGTCTCGGAACCGGTCTTGGCGCCCTTGGCCGCCATAACCCAGCCACTCTCGAGGTCGGGGATGTCGATCACGGCATTCGTGCCGCCAACCGGGCCAATCGACACGACACCGTTGATCTTGATCGGCGAGGTGGTGAACAGCGTTTCATAGGCGGCCTCGGTGAACGCCGTCGGCGCCCCGGCCTTCATGTAGATGATGTGGCCGATGTCGGAAGTAGACATGCCTTGATCCTTTCTATGGTGCGATTTCCGGCCCGAACGCCGAGTAGTTGATGGTGACAGGGAAATTCAGTTGGTCTGCGCTTTGCACAGGAGGCGCCAACCAAGGCTCGTCAATCACGGTGATGCGAACGCCGGACACGAGGAAGAATCGGTTGTTGAAGTGGTCGATGACGGCGCCCGCCACGTCGAGCGGCTTCACCTGCCCCTTGTTCGCGGGCCACATCACCGAGACCTGGAGAACGCCAAGTTTCTGTTGCGGACCAACATCAATGGTTACCCGGTTCGTCTTTGCCGGCATGAACCATGCCGCCAGATATGGCTTAGGGTCGCCTTTTCGGTAGTCCGCTCCATTGCCGTCGTATACCGGCGGCGTGAACGACACCCCAGGCATGGCGATATCCAAGGCCGGGGTGAGATCGATTGCCTCAAGGTGTTCGAGCAACGCCGCCAGAATGATTGCGTCGATGGACGTCGCCATATATCAATCCTTCATGCCAAAGCCGCCGCTGACGAATGATGAGGTCTATGAACGCCTGCACGTGGCGTTGCTTGCGCTCGGCACTGACAGGGCGGAGACAGAGCTTGGTGACACAACGCTCAAGACCGCCCGTCGCGCGATGGCGACCCTTCAGGCGGGGTTTCTCGCCGCATCAGACAGAGCCGAGAAGCGCAACAACGCTATAATTGAGCCTTCGAGGGGGAACGAGCCTTAGCCTCAGCCACGGATTCGGCAACAACTGCTTTCCATTGCGCAGCGGCCCGACGAACCCAGCCGACCGGTGGCTGGTTGTACGAACGCCCCATGCTGTCTGTTCCGACGAAGCCGTATTCCAGCCTCCTCGCATATTCCATCGTGTATGCTGCAAGAATGCGGTCTCCGGCCGCTGCGTTGGCAATCGCCACTTGCATATAGGCTTGGGTATATGGCCCCATGCCGTCCTCCTCCCTTCGGGTGGCCGGCGGCGGGCTCTGGTTGACCAGAACCACCATGGATGCTCGCAGGAAGCCATCTTGGTAAGGCACGGTCGTTTGCGCGATGGTGATCATTTTCTGGGTGGACAGGCGAAACACAGCGGTCATGCGCTTTTTCGTCTGCAGAACCCACTCGTCGACATCGCTTGCGAACCGCGCCTGTCCTTGGGACGCCCGGCCGGATCGGGTGAAAATGCCCGTTGTCGGCCCGGCCATCAGTCAATATCCGCAAGGAAGTCGATCTTGGTTTCCATCCAACAGCGACAGTTGATGATTTCGGAAGCGCCTCCGTTGGGATCGCCGGGGTATTGCAGCTCGGCACCCGAGATGGCTCGAAAGGGTTCCCGAAAGGCGACGGCCTTGTTGTTCAGATGCAGGTGGCTGTCGCGCGTGCGCTTGTCGATAAACGCGTGCCAGACCTTCGTGATTATGGTTTCGCTCACCCGCCCTTCCGCTATCGCCTGCCGCATTGCTGCCAGCTGGCCCTTGTTGAAGGCCGTCATCGTCTCGGTGCGGGCTATCGTCTCGCCTCGGAGCAATAGGAGCCGGTCTGCGTAGCGACCCGCCATCCTATCAATCGTGGCTTGGTCGACTGGCTTTCCGGCCTTGATCGCGGATCGGATCGTGGCATCGAACCGTTTGTCGCGCCGGGTCATCTCGAAGACCTTCCGCATCTCGGACGGATCTCCGGAAGATAGACGCCTCCGAAACGCTTCCACATGCTCAGCTTGTCGCGAAGAGAGGCCGATGATCCCGCCTTCCCTACGACCCGTCACCGCACTTTGACGACCCACGATATCCAACGCGGTTCGGCGCGGCGCCCGCCCCATTTGGATGCCATTGGCGAGTGTATTTCTGATCGCATCGATTTGATCCGGC
This sequence comes from Shinella curvata, assembly GCF_022899935.1. GTDB lineage: Bacteria > Pseudomonadota > Alphaproteobacteria > Rhizobiales > Rhizobiaceae > Shinella > Shinella curvata. Next base: position 1,028,199 of record NZ_JALJCJ010000002.1, on the reverse strand, counting down.
ACGAGATCGCCAGTGATCAGCCTCGAACTATAGAGCCTCAGGTCCTGCGCCGCGGTCGGATGCTCAATGTCGAAGCGGAACAGCGCGGTCGATCCGTTGCTCTCAGTGACGCGGGGAACGCGCTTTGCTGCCTCATCGCCGCCGGCTTCGAACACAGCTTCTGTTGCTTTCTTCAACGGGCGGTAGGCCGACGCCTCGATACCCATGGCACGGATGGCGCCTTCGATGTCACGCTCCTCCAGCCGAGTGACGATTTCCGCCAGCCGGACGCCAGCTTTAAGGTTGTCGATGCTCTCTTCGAATGCCTTCCGAAGCTCCGGCTCTAATTCGTCGAGAAGCCCCCGGATATGGTTGCGTTGCGACGGTCGCTTCGCCATCAGGCCCTGCCCTGCACTTCGTAATAGACGACCAGCCCAGCCGGGTTGATCTGCTTGACGTTCTCGATGGCGAAGGTTTGCCCGCCAGCGTTGATCGTGTCTGCCCGATCGAGCGTGATGCTGAGGCCATGCGTCGCGATGTAGATCAGCTTGTCGGTGCGCAGGATCAGCGTGCCATCTACGGCGCGATCCTCGTATTCCATCACGACGAGCTGGCACGGATAATCCGTCGGCGTCAGCACCGGGTCATATGCTGGGCCAGACTGCGCGACGCGCGTCACCGTGCCCTGTTGCCCGAACTTCTTGATGAGCCGATCGGCTGTTGCCTGTAGGCGGGCGTAGAGAGCATCAGGCATCAGACCACCGCGATAGCCGGCAGCACCGGCACGAGGAACGGCCACAGCAGCCCCTCGATCGTCGTGACGACGGGCGTGGCCATGGCGATCATGTCGGCAATACTCGTCGACGAGGAAGCGGCGTACTCGACCTCAAGCTGACCGACCTTCTCCCGCTTCACCGCGGCGTTGCCTGTAACCACAGGCGACAGACTGCCGGGGTTGGTAAGTTCGAGGAATGCCGCCTCGTATGAGGCGTTGACGATGGCGACCGGCACAACGTCAGCCGGGATCGCCTCGCCGTAATAAGTGGTGGCGCCGGTGCGCGGCCACGCCCGCTCTTGGGCAAACCCGCCGGTGCGGCGCCCGCTGAACCGTGGCTCATACCGATCGATCACCAGAGAGCCGCGCTGCATCGCCGCGTCTTTCTGGGCATCGGTCGTGCCATCAGGGAAGACATAGCCGGCCGCGGTCGCGTAGGTCGTGAAATCCGCTCTCGTACCGTATCCGGCCATGTCTTTCTCCTTGGTGATCGCCCGGCAGTTGCCTGCCGGGTAAGTTGTCAGGGCTGGGTTGCCAGTTCTTCGAGAGCGGCGATGATCTCGTCCTTCTTCGCCGGGATCTTGTCGCCGAGGAGCTTCGCGGCCGCCGACTTGAAGGTCATGAACTGGACCGCCGGGTCATTGGCCATCGCAAGGACCTCCTGTGCCGTCTTGGGCTGGTCGGAGCCCTCGGGCGCCACCTTGGCGGTCCGCTCTCCTTCGACCGTGAGGTGGCCAGCGTCCACCCACGCCTTGACGACGGGATGGTCCTCAACGGTTTCCCAGTCTGCCTGGTCGACCTCAAGCGAAGCGCCGGCCTCGATGACGGGACCGCCCGGAATGCCGAAGCCGCCGGGACGGGTATTCTTGATCGTGAGCTTGCTCATGAGCGTTCTCCTTAAATCCCGTCGAGGTAGCGAGCGGCACCCGGCCGGCGCCATTCAACGCCGCCGAAGCGGAAGATGCCCGGCACTTCGTATTTGAGAAGGCGCTGTTCCGCCTGCAGCCAGCGGAGCGGCATCGGAATGTGCACCTTCACGACATCGGGCGTGCGGCGGTAAGCGACCATGCGCTGGGTGTTGCCAGCGCCGGCCGTCTCCAGGCCGAAGACGGCGCGGATCTTGAGCGGCTGACCGGTGCGGATGGTGTAGATGTTGACGCGCTGGATGTGCTCCAGAATCGTCGTCGTCTGCGTCGCGTCGAGGCGGCGGGTCGCGATGTAGGCATAGCGATCCTGGCTCAGCAGGAGCGTGTCGGCCTGCTCGATGCCGTTGGATGCCGTGAAGACGACACCGAGCACGTCGTTGACGTCCTTGACGATCTCGTCGACGGTCTTCGTGGGCCACGTCGCCGTGCCGCCTGCACCGTTGGGCGCGGTGAGCGCAGTAACGGAGGTCGAGTTCAGCAGGCCGGCGAGGCCGAGCTTCGAGCGACCGAGGAAGCACAGATTGTCGACGAACTGCTCGTACTTGCGGCGAGCAGCATCGGCACGGGTACCGTCAAGGCGAATGCCGTACGCCTGAGCGTGGGCAAGCTCCTGGAGATTGTAGCGGTAGCCGATGCCGGCCATGTAGACGCGGCTGTCGCCCTTATCGAGCTTGAAGTCGACGAACGGGATGTCGTCGCCATCCGGCGCGAATTCGCGGGCCTGGCCGACGTCATCGCCCATCGAGAAGAAGTCGATGTGCGTCGTCCAGTCTGGCGCCGTGTTGTCGACCGGCACCAGCTCGCGGTACTGGAAGTCCGGGTATTCGCGGGCGTAGATGCCCGGCTCGATGTAGTTCTGCGCGGTGCGCAGGAAGTTCAGCGCCAGAGCGGGCGCGTCGGTCGTGAACATGCTCGTTCTCCTTTACTTGGTGACGCCAAGGCGGAGACGTGCGAGCTGGTTCGTGGTGCTCGTGACGCTTGCCCATTCGGCATTTTCGATGAGTTGGTTTGCCGACGAGTTGGAGACGTTCGTGAACGTCCCGGTCGGCGTCATGTAGACGGGGTCGCCCTGCGCGACGGCGACGAGCGCCGTGACCCAGATGGAGCCGGTCTTCATCACGCTGATCTGGTCGAGCGGCTTGTAGACCTCGCCGTTGGCGAACGGCAGCGTCCGGTCAACGACAGCCACGCCGGCAAACTTACCGATCGCCGCTGGCAGCGCGACAGTGTCTTCGGCGGTGGCGTAGATCACGCCGCGGCCGAAGGGGATGTCACCGGAAGAAGCACCTACGATCATCGACGTGATCCAGTGCGGCTCGGTGGTGGCGATCATGCCGGGATAACCGGCCGGCGTGTCGCGCGAGTAGGAGACGGTCGGGAACACCATTATGCGGACTCCTTCTGGTTGCCCTGCCAGGCGTTGCGATCACGCTGCAGCATGGCTTCATAGGCCTTGCTGGCATCGGTGATGGTGGCCGGGGTGGTGACACCGTCGCGAACAGCGTTGGCGAACGGATCTGGGTTCTTACTCGCTTCCTCGGCAAGGATGTCGAAGCGCGCGTCGATGTAGGCGTCAGGCTTGCCGGCAATCGCGGCATCACCGAGCTTGGCGGAAACGACCGCCTTGCGGATGGCGGCGTCGGTCAGGCCTTCGGTCTTGACATCCTTGGCGATCGACTTGGCGACGGTGATCAGATCCGCACGGGCCTGCACCTTGGCATCGAGCGCCTTTTCATCGAGCACCTTGGCCTTCAGGGCGTCGATCTCGGCGTCCTTCTTGGCGAGTTCAGCGTCCTTCGCCTCGACCTGCTTGCAGGCGTCGTCGATCTGCTTGTCTTTCGATTTGGCCATGTCGGCAAGCCGCTGCTGCAGCGTTGCGATGACCGTGGCGCCCTGGTCGGTTACTTCGACCGGGATGCCATCGACGGTAACCGTCTTCAGGGTCATGATCTTTTCCTTTTCGGGTTGCTGATCATTGGTCACAGGGGCCGCGCCCCACGAAATCGCACCGTCGCCGATGCGAGCCTTTGAACCAGCCCGCGCCCGATCGACGATCGCGAGGTGGTTGATCTTGATGTTGGTCTGGGTGGCGTTGAACGCTTCGCCCTCAGGCGTGACACCGTCGCCGAACACGAGTTCGCAGGTGTAGCCGGCGGACAGCTCGCGTTTCCCGGTTTCGACTGCCTGGATCGCCGCGGCGTCCTTCAGTATCAGCGGCAGGTGCACCCACTCGCCGTCCTTCTTGGCGGCCGTGCTGACCTCACCAACGGCGAGCTGCTTCCAGTTGTCGGCCGTGACCGCTTCCGCCGGGTGATCCATCGTCACCGGGGCGTGCGTGAAACTCTGAAGGCTGGCATCGGCAAAGACCTGATCAGCCGGGCGATAGACCCGCACCACCGACAGCTCCGGCTTGCCGACTTCACTGCCGGCATAAAGCTGGATGCCGGTGCGAACCGACCGCGCTTCGGCAACGAGGTATCCATCGGCCGTCCGACGCGTGCCGGACACCGCTACAGCGTCGGTGAATTGCATGTTGATAGTCCTCAGCCGGACTCGACTCTGGGTTGATTTAGCGCTCTTCTAAAGTCGCGTAAGAAAATTGGAGGGTGTAATGGCTAACTACTTTGTTTCTTATGATCTGAATGGTCCCAACCCCACACACGCACAAATGGACGCACACCTGAAGAAGCTCGGGCCATGCGTGCATCGCGTTCTCGAAACCGTGTGGTACGTGGGCTATGGGGGTACGCTGGAACAGCTTCAGCAGTATGTCGACAAAATACTTTCTCAAAATGACAGTCTCATTGTCATCGCCGCTAGCAATGCTCGTATGAGACATCTGCTTGTCCCGAATCAGAGTGTCATAGACTGCTGGAGTAAGTAGTCCTAACTCTCTGCGATGCTTTGGGCTGTCCCTTCATAGATTTCAGCAAAGCGCTCTGGCCCAAGCACGATCTCACCCTGATAGGGCTCGACATCGGCAAGATCAGGGGAACCCGGATCGTAGCTGATGGTGATGTGCGGCTGGTATTCCGGGTGATCCCATGAAGCGCCCTTGTCGACCATCTCGTCATGGCGCCAGCGGAGCATGTTCGAGTTGAACAGCAGGACGCGAGCCTCGCCGAACCTCTCCATCAGGCGAGCACCGCCGCGCGGGATCTTGACCTCATCTTCCCATGTCGAGCCCATTTCCATCCAATCGACGGGCGTGCGGCTGAACGTGATGGTGACGTGCAGGTCATCGGCCGGGAGCGTTGTCTTGAACCCCTGCCCCTTGGCCCATGCAATGATCTCGGCGGCGTTCAGGACGTCACGTCGCACATAGAGCGTGCGCGGCGCGGCGTCGTTCGCCGCTGCCTGCATGCGCGTCACGTTGTTCGGCTTTGCCGCGGCCTGTGCTGCGGCAGCAGCCGCAAGCTCATCGTCTGACGGCTCCTGCTCGCTCAGCTTGCCGTATTCCTCGATCGCAGCGTCGAGGCCAGGCAGAACGCCATCCTCGACTAGCCGATTGACGAGAGCGTCGGAAACAGCCTCGCGCGGGACGATTTCCTGGCCGGCCGTCGTGCCAACGAGCTGGCGAGCGGCGTCGGCCGTGATCTTGAAGATATCGGCCCGCTCCTTCTCGCTCATCTGCTCCAGAGGAGCCCAGCGATAGTGGACATCGGGGTCAACCACGCCGGCCGATCGCTCGATGCATTCGTCAAGACGGGCCATGGCTGGCTGAAGCTCCAGTTCCTGCATCGACTGGATGCGGTCGTGGTAATTCTTCATGTCCGACGTGCCGGTCGAGTTCATGCCGGCGGGCGACTGCCCCAAGAGGCGCGTTACCGGAATGTCGGCAGCACCGGACACGATCTGCATGAAAGCCATGAGGATATCAGTCAGGCCGGCGAGCGATGCGCTCTTGGTGTCATATTCCTCTTCCTTGTCGAGAAGCAGCGTTCCGTTGATGCCCTTCGACATGTTCGCGAGCGTATAACGCTCAATGATTTTCGAGCGATACACCTCGTTGTTCAATGAAGCCATGAAGTCTGGGATGCGGATGACATCGACCTTCGCCTCGAATACGAGGGAGGCGATATTGCCGGCCGTGCTGTCCGCATTCTTGATCGCGTCGAGCGTGGACTGAAGAACGCTGTCGCCCCAGCCCTGCCAAACGTTCGTCGAGATCTCGTCATCGGCTGGCATCGCGCCAGAGAACAGCACCAGGCGCGATGGGTGGATGACAACCTGCTGCCCGTTGTTGCCCGAGAGGGTGTAGTCCCTCGGCTTGCCGTACCATTCAGATTCCGGGTTGCGCTCGATCTCGCCTGCACTCAGCTTGCGGCGCGTGATCACGTTCAAGTAGCGGATGCCGCCCCTGCCGATCCGCTCAACGTCCAGAGGCTTCGCCGCGTCGGCATCGCCCGTGCCGATGTAAAGCGCCGCGCCGCCGAAGAGCCGGGCCTTTTTCATGGCCTCCAGCACCTTACCCTTGACGTTCAGGCGCTTCTCTTCATCCTCGATCGCCTCAATCTGCGGCTTCTTCGCCTGCCAGCCGCGCCACTTGCGGCAGGCGTCGAGCGCCGGAATGTCCACGATCTTCCGCGGCAGCCATGCAGTGCTGTAGGCGGCGATCAGTTGATCGTCCGTCATCACCGTATGAGCGTAGAAGGTCGTCGCGGCCTTGTCTCGGTCGGTTCCCATGCGGGACACCAGGCTCGTGAGGCTATCACGAGCGAAGGCGAGAATGTTCCCCATCGGCTTCCTCAAAGGTTGTCGAGCGAGAAGGTGGAACCCCCAAGCATCAATTCTGTCAGCGCCCAGACAAGTGCGTCGGCTCGGTCAGGCGAACCTTCCCCGAGATAGCCAGAGGGCGTGAAATTGCACATCTGGTCCTCAAGATCGGGAAAGTCCCCGACGTGATGAACCCTACCCTGTTCATAAAGTGCGCTGATCGGCTCGGCTCGGACGGCCTTACCGCGGCTTGCGACCACTTCCTTGAAAGCCGCTTTCTTGTCAGCGGTGGAGACGGTGAATCTAACCATGTCGCCGCCGAAGTTACGCTCGCCGATTATCCGATGCGCTTCATGTCGGTGGTAGAGATCGACGGCTCGTCGTCCCCAGCCTTCGGGCGACATCTGGCACGTCCCGTCCTCGATCACATATCCGTGCCCATCTATGCCGAGTCCCGCGACGACGATGCCGATATCGTCCCCGGCGCCGTCTCCCCGTGTACCTGACGGGTCTACGGATACGACGATGCGGCGCATTTCTGGCAACGAGGCAACGCGCAGGCTGTCTATGCCCGGCATCGTCTTGCCGTCAGGCGCCTTGCGATCCTCCAGCGCCCAAAGTGCGCCGCTGACATCGCTCGCCCATTCGCCTGCCTCAAAGCGCAACCGCTTGGCTGCTGACATCGATGCGAGGACGTCGAAGTATTCCGCCGGCAGGTTATCGACGTTGTCTGCAGGGTTGACCTGCATCTCGACGTAGTCTTCAGGCTTGGCCAGCACCTCCTTGGTGCCTGGCTTCATCTTGGCCCGGAACATCTGGTAGCTCCAATGGAGCTTCGATGGCGGGTTGCAGTCGAAGTATGCCTTCAGCGTAAGGAACGCGCGGCCAGTGGCCAAAGCGATCGCCGGCGCCAGTTTGCATTTCTGGGCCAGACGAGACATTGCCGTCTCGACTGACGCCCATGGGATCTGGCTGCTCTCGTTGAAATAGAGAGTGGCATACTCCTGGCCGAGGATCTTCTCGACCCTCTCCTTGTCATCGAGGCCCCCGATCCAGATTTCGGAATCGTTGGGCAACTCGACATAGAAATCCGTCTTGTCGAACCTTACCTTAAGTGACGGGAAGCAGAGCGATAGGACCTTTGGCAGCGTATCGGACCAGACCGAGGTCTTGGCGTGGTTGAAACGGAAGCGGAAGATGACATGGCGAGAACCTGGCGCGTTGATGGCTCGCTGAATTAGCGCACGCACCAGAACGAACGTCTTGCCAGAGCGAGACCCGCCCCTGAGCATGATGTTGCGGGCCGGGCCGGCCAGCAGACGGTTAGCCTCTCGCTGCTTCTCCGTAAGCTTTGCTGGTTCCATGCATCACAGATTGGCATCCTCTGCCAAGACGCTGATTGCGATCGGCGATCCGTTGGGGCCGGAGTGCTCGACAGACGCCAGCTTGGCGTGAACGTAGGGCGCGGCGTCTCGGGCGGCATCCTGCGCCATCTGGCGAAGCCCGGCTGTCTTCTTCACCTCAGCGAGGAGAAACTTGAACTGCTGCTCGGGCGTGGCGTCACTCGGCACCTTGTCGGAGAACTCCTCGGCCGTGAGTCCTTCCAGAGTTGCTTCGGCGTCGAGTGCCACCTGCTGGAAGTGCCGCATGTTTTCGAGCATCACATCGAGCGGCGACATGCCTGTGGCAAGCGAACGCTCGGCCACCTCTCTGGTGCGCTGTGTGAGAGCCCCGGCCGGGCGGCCAGCGCCGTCACGTTTACCGCCACGGGCCATTTTGATTTCCTTTGATTAAATTCAAAGATTGCGCGAACTTCTCATGCCGGGCATTTTTCAGGACTGGCATGGGCTAACCTTGGGAGGGCAGGATGGACGACGTGCCGCCGTTCGTGATTGGCGTAGAGAAAGAACAGGCGCACTGGGTAGTGATTGTGGAAGAGCGCAATCAACCTGAGCGCAAGCACCGCTTTGTGAGGGAAGAGGCTGCGCATCAAAGGGCGCGCGAGGAAAGTGCGCGGCTTTCAGAAAAATACTCTGGCTGAGAAGCCGGACGTAAGCCCGGCTCTCGTTTCGGGTATGCGGGGATTAGCAGATACTTCGGGCTGACAGGGCGGACGAGAATTCCGCCTTCCCGAGATCAAGCATGGCGTTGTGGCTCTCGAAGCCGCTGGGCTCGCCCGCGGAGAGCAACATCGTACCGTGAGAGATGCCGGACACATCAAAGCGGCTGGCCCAGTACGGACGATAGGCCGGGAGGTAGCGATCGACGAAAACCGTCCTGGTGACCGCGACGCCGTCGATCTCTGTCACCCTCGCCTGAATGCGCTTCCACTGGTCGGCATCCGGAGTGCCAGCCATGCCTTCGGTGAAGCCTTCAAACCATGCTTTGAATTCGGAGAGGGTCATGTCCTGGTTCCTTTCTGCTGGGGTGGAGGGTTAGGCGGGAAGATCAGCGGGGCAAAGGTCCTTGCTCGGACGGATAGGAAGTCTCGCCAAAGCGCCAGAAGCCGAGAAACCATGAGAGCCTGAAAGAGACGCCATACCACCGCGCGATCTGGTGATCTGTGTAGTTGTTCAGGCCCTCAGTCTTGCTGGCCTTGTTGAGGAGACTTCCTGTGTACGCTCTCAGCTTGGTCGGATGGCTCGGCTCACCCTTATGGAGCCTGAAGCCGAGGAAGCCGCTCATCGCTCTCTCCTGAAATGAGAAACCCGCCAACGGGTGACAGACCGGGGCGGGCTCTCTGGCGCTTCACCCGCAGAGGTGAACTGGTTGCGGTGGCAGGATTTGAACCTGCGGCCTCCAGCTTATGAGGCTGGCGAGCTACCGGACTGCTCTACACCGACAGAAAATTGGCAATAGTTTTCCACGGCGGGGCGCGGTGAAAATCGCCCCGTGGCCCGGCGTGTATTCCCTCGTTAATCGAGGTCCGCGATCAGAACAGCCACAAATCACCAAAGATTGCAGTAACATTAAGCGACTTCTTCGATCTCCGCAAGAGTCTCGGCGGCTTGAAGCTTGTCCAACCTGTCGATAAGTGCCCTCACCTGCGATTGGGCGCCTTCGCTCATGCGATCAATGACGACATCGGCCCAGTCGCGAAGCGGGACAGTGCGGACGCGCCCCTTCGGCAGGATCTTCTTGAGTTGACCGCGAAGCTGCTCACTGCGCTTGAAGCGGCGGTTCTCCATCTCCTGCCAGCCGGCTTGCTGCTCCGCCTGGGCGGTGTCGAATTCCGCCAACATGAGCTTTGCGATCAGGCTCTCCGGGAACTGCACCGGCCCGGAAAGACGTGACGCCGACAGCATGCAGACAACGCCCTCGACACCACGCACCTTTTCGAACTCAAGTTCCGGCAGGTGAACGAAAGCGTATCCGACGAGGAACGGGATACGGCGCTCGATCATCTTGTTGGTGCGGTGGTGCTTCAGACGCAGCCATGACGCCGGCATATAGACGTCGATACCCTTCTGCCTAAGCTGGCGCTCGATGATGCTCTCGCCCTTCCGGCGCTCGGCGGCTTCCTTCTCCTTTTCAGTCGCGTTCGCTGCAATCGGCAGCGGCCGTGCCATTCGCTGCGTTCCTGGCTTGGTGCGGACAGCGTACCAACGTTCATTGCTTGCCATGGTCATGTTCCTCGTGTTGCCGCCGTTCAGTCTTGCCGCTCGATAAGTTCTGCGATGTACGATGCGAAAAGAGCCATGAAGAGAATTGGAATGAGCATCCGGGCGCGCTCCTGATCGCCCGCCAGCTTGTCCAAGACGGCGACGGTGCCAACACCCCAAAACCAAAGATCGATCTTCTTGCTCGTCTTCATCCTCACCCCTCCTTGCCGTTGAGGGAGACGTCGAGCATGGCGCGCCCTTGGCTGGTGAGGCCGTAGCCAGCGCCATGGGGCTCTCCGTCATCGGTCCACGACGTTCGATAGAATTTCGCCAGCCCCTTGCGTGCGAGACCTCGAACGGCGCGGCGAACCTTCTTGTGATCTAACTCAGCGCGCTTGGCGACAGTCGAGAAACTGATCACGTCAAAGTCAGGCTCGGTCTCCCGCCACGCTGAGAATGCCTTGGCCTCATATCCTACGAGTTTCATGCCGCATGCCTCCTTAGATCGTTCGACGCCCGCTGCTCGGATATCGTGCCCTTGCCGACGCTGCGAAGCTGGTGATGGTCGCAATAGGTTCCGGTGGCCGGATGCCCGCAGAACTGGATATCGGCCTTGCTGCCGGTGATCGGCCAGCGGCATTCGGTGGCGTCGAGCTCGAAAAGGCGCTTGAGCGTGGCCGTGGCGTCGTAGGCCTTCGCCTCTGACGGTTCGGGGGCCTTGCGCTCTTTCGGGGCCCGTGGCGGCGCGGCGGCGCGCTCTGCCTCGCGTTGGAGCCTGGCAAGCCGGCGTCGTTCCCGCTTAGCATTGTTCTCGCGGTGGCGACGGTCGGTCAGACGTTCATGGCTGCGCTTCGTCTCACCCCAGCCGCGCAGCGGGTATTCAGCTAGTTCCGAACGATTCCTGGCATAGATGCCCATGATCACCATGCGTGAAAGCTGCTCGTGCGTTCGGGCCGCGACGGCGTTTGCGATGTCGAGCGCCGACATGCCGGGGGCATAGAGTTCCTTGATCAGCTCGATACGGGCGGTGGTCTTCTCGGTGCGCCGGACGTGGATGTTCATGACCGTTTTCCCTTCACAAGGCGGGTTTCGGGAAGCTTCGAGACGTGCGGGCGGCGAACGCGTAGCTTGTCCATCTCGGCCTTGGTTTCGGGCGATGTACCGATATGCGATCGGCCGGTGACCGGCAGCGGAGCGCCCGCCTTGGCGGCGGCGAGCATGACGCGAACGCGAGCCCGAACGGCTGGATCGGCGCGCTCGACGGCGAGCGCCGCGCGACGGGCCTCGTCCTCGGCGCGCTCAAACAGGCGCTCGGCTTCGTTGCGCAAGCCGTTTTTCTCGCCGATGAATGGCGCGATGATCGACCTGGCATGCCGCGCAAACTCGGCGCAGGTCGGCATGAACTGGCCGGTGTGGTTCGCGACGCGGCCGGCTAGGAAGTCGTTCGTCGCTTCGGAGACAGCCCATTCCGGCAGGTCGCCGCAAGCCGTTTTGAACTCTCGGGCGAAATCCGCCATCTCGACATCCGGCTGGGGGCGAAGCTGGCCGCGCAAGCGAACTGCAGCATCCCGCAGTGCTCCGGTGTCGCAGCGCCGTAGCAGCATGTCGATTTCTCCGACGCGCGCCGCGATCTCCCTCGCCCGTCGGCGGTACCGCTCGGGAAGGCGCTCGAAGATGTCAGCAGGGACGAGATCAGCCATCGATGAAAGCCTCCTTCAGTTCGATGATGTCGGATTTTTTTTGCGCGCCAGCGCTGGAAGAAAAATTGCCTAATTTTTCTGACTGGCTCTTAGCTCTTGGCTTATGGGGCTTATCCTCCCCCATATGCCAACCCTTATCCGACGCGGAATTTCCCGAAGGATTTGAAAGGGTTGGGTTGCCGCCCTTTTTGCCGTTATTCCGCGCCGTAGCGGCTTTGCGCGCGTCCCGGATCATTCTCCGGGAGTAGATGCGGCCTTGCCGATCACGGGAGAACACGCCGTTTCGTTCCAGCTCGCCCAACAGGGAAGAGATCTCGGATTCCTGGCGCCCGGTCAAAAGAGCGAGCCCGGTTTCATCGAGACCCTTGCCTGCTACCGCGACGTAGCCGATCGGGTCATGTGCTGCCGCAATGCAGAGCATGCGCATCCAGAGGCCTTGCGCCGCGAAGGAGCTAAGGCGAACGGCATGATCGGTCTCCCAATCCTGCCAGAAGAATTTGGACCAGATGACGCCGCTCATGGGGCTACCCCACGCGCGACGGATTGGGAGAATGCAACCGCGTCATCAACGCTGTGAAGGCTGAACACGGGAGAGCCACGCCAGTCGTCAGCGAATGACTGCTGGTTGGCGTTCAGGCCTTTGCCATATCCCTTGGTGCCGGTTTTGACCTCGACGAGGTAATTCCGGCCGCGGAACCCGCAGAGGAGATCAACGGGCTTGTCGAGGCGGTACACGCTGAAGCCAACACGCTCCAGAACGGCGATAATCGCCGGCTCTGATTCATCTCGCTTCGCGTTGTGGCGGGGCATGCTCATCTTGCCGCCCTCTCCTTGTCGCGGGCGGACTGCTGGTGCTCACGGTGCCAGCCGTTGAAAGCCCGATAGGCTGCTCGGGCCTCACTCAGCGCGCTGTAAATCTCGCCCTCGGTGCGGCCCATGATCTGGGCTATCTCGAGAGTGTCGTGCTCGCCGTCTCGGCCGCTGAACAGCCTGCCTATTTTGAGGAGCTCGCTATTGGTGAAGGTCATAGGCCAAGATCCCCTTGGCGCTCGGCCTGCTGACGAGCGAGGTTGTCGAAACCTTCAATCGCTTGATCGAGCGTCGCGATGTGGCGTGCGTAGCGCTCTCGCCACTCGGGAGTGCGGCGCGATCCGTTGGCTTCCACCGTCAGTATCTTGTCCTGGCGGATCTCGCGCAAATCGATTGCGATGGTGCTTGCCGGCTTCCGCGTCACGCCGCTTCCTCCTGACGATCGAAAATGTCGAACATCGTCGGCGTCGCAACTTCTCGCTCCATAGCCTGAAGGTACTTGATGCCGTCGAGGAAATAGCCGGGGTTAAGCTCGGAGGCGCGACCGCGGCGGCCAAGCTTCAGCGCACGGTAAGGGACCGTGAACAAGCCGCCGAACGGATCGAAAACCAGATCCCCTTCATTCGAGAACCTCTTGATGAGGCGATCGACGATATCAAACTGGAGCGGGCAGATATGGTTCTCCAGGCCCTTCTTGGTCTGCTCTCCGTTCAGCGTCCGCATGCGGTTCACGTCATGCCAAGTGAACGCGTCGTGCGCGCCGGGCGCCAGGCTCATAAAGGTGGACGGCAGCGCGCCTCGGACTTCGAGCGCCTCCCCGATGCGGATATGGATCTCGTAGTCGTAGACGTTCTTCATCGTCCACTCGGTGAAGGCCTTCGCCAGAAGATCCGGGCCAAGGCTGGCGAGCTCTTCTGGGGTCGGAAGCCGATCGCCGGAAGAGCGCCAAAAGGCGTGAGCATCGACCTGCCACCGGGCGCGGGTGTAATCGTCTTTCGACTTGGAAACGCGCTCGTCGGCGTAGGCCTTGGAGGTGTCGGACGGCAGCTTGCGGAAGAGCAGGATGTATTCGGGCGAGCCCACGCCCATCTTCGTGCCGTCCTTGCAGTTTTCGGACCAGCCGAGGCGATAGGTCTGGTTATTCTCGCGCACCACGTCCGTGTTGACGGTGATCATGCCCATGTAGGCAAACCCGTGCTGCATGGTGTGGAAGAGAGTGCGGGCGTGGAACGGGTTGACTGTCGGCATACCCATGCCGGTGACGTTCCCGAATAGGATGCGGTCCTTGGTGTGGCAGGCATAGACCCGACCGGGCTTGAGGATCCGAAGCAGTTCGGGTGTCAGGAAGTCCATCTGCTGGAAGAAATGACCATCGCCGTCAGTGTGGCCGAAGTCATTGTAGCTCGGCGTGTACTCGTAGTGGTTCGAGAACGGGATAGAGGTGACGATCAGGTCGACGGAGTTGTCGGCCATGGATCTCGCCTCTTCGACGCAATCGTTATTGGCTACCTGCCACCCCTCGCCGCGCGCTTCGATCCGCTCGACGCCGATGGAGCGGGTCAGGACCTCGGCAGCCGAAAGCTTGTCGAGACCATGTTCACGGATGATTTCGCTCATTTTCTCGACCATGCGATTATGTGCCTCCCATTTGGCTTGGAGGGTGCGCAGGACCTCGCGCTCGCTCTCCGCGTAGATGATGTGGATCTCGACCTCTTCGACCTGCAGGAAGCGGTAGATGCGGTGCAGAGCCTGGATAAAGTCGTTGAACTTGAAGCCGATGCCGAGGAACACAGCCTTGTGGCAGTGGCGCTGGAAGTTGCAGCCGGAGCCGGCGATGACAGGTTTAGCGGCGAGGTACTGAAACTTGCCCTCGCTGAAATCGACGATGGCCTCTTCGCGCATCTCAAGATCCTGGGTGCCGTAGATCGACACGGCCGACGGAACGGCGCGCTCGATCGCGCGGCGCTCGTCTTCAAGATCGTGCCAGATGATGAAATGATCGTTCGGGGCGCCAGCAAGGATCTCGGTCATCTTCGCGATGCGAGCCTCGAGGGTATCGCGCTTCTCACGGGATGCCGACACGACGCCGACGGCGGTATCCCGGAAGAGCGCGGCTTGGCCGTCGCGATCAATGCCGCCGTCCGCGATGTTCGATTGAACCTCGTGGTAGATGACCTTGAACGGTGGCAGATCGTATCCTTCCGCCGAATGGCCCAGGTCGGCCGGCGACTGCAAAAAGATCGCCCACGAATTAAGCCACAGCCAGAATTCACGCTCCTTGTGCGGGTAGAGCGTCAGATTGTTGGCCTGGGTGCTGTCGCGCTGGAAGAACCGCGTCAGGGCCTGCCCGGTGTCCATGATGCCAAGGAACCCGGCGTAGTGGATCAACTCCTTATATCGGTTCGGGCTAGGTGTGGCCGTGGCGACGAAGCGGTACCGCACTTGATCGAACAGCGAGAGGAATGTCTGGTAGGTCTTCGAGCCATAGGAGCGAAGCACAGACGCCTCGTCCAGGCTGACGGCCGTGAACTGGTTCGGATCGAGCTTTCCGTCGCGAACGGTCTCATAGTTCGTCATGTAGATGCCGGTCTCGCCAGCTTCCTCGATGCGACGAATGAACTTGATATCGACGTCGAGCATCTTGCCGTCTCGGCGAAACTCCTGGCGGACGCCGAGCGGCAGGACGAGCCACGGCCGGCGACGGCGGCGCAAACGAGGCGTAGGACCTCGATCTGGATAACCGACTTGCCCAGGCCGAACGCGGCGAAGATGGCACGCTTCCCGCCGCGCGCCGCCCATACCACGATATCGCGCTGATGGGGCTTGAGGATCGGGTTCACGTCATTATGAGAGATCGGCAGGCCTGAGACCGGCGCGAGACGGATTTTGCCTTTGAGGAAGTCGCCGTAATCCATCGTCATTCCCCCACGATCCAGTCGGCCCTATCGGCCCATTTCCGAGAACGGTCGCGCCAGCGCTTCGCGATGCGCAGCCGCCTCAAAAGCGGCAATCTTTTCATCCAGCGAAGCCAGACGGGCGGTAAGTTCTCGTTGCTCACGGTGAGCCTCCTCGACGAGGGCCGCCCTCAAGGCGTCCATTTCTTCGCTATCGATGCGGCGCGCATTGCCCTCCCAGATCGAACGGGCGCGGCGCTGCGTGAAGTCTTTGGTGACGCGTGGCGAAATGAACCGCACAGCGTGATAGAAAATGTTGTCGAGCTTGCCGTAACGATGGATCGGCCAAGCGTCTCTCATCAAATCTCTGGCTGCTATGCTCGGGCTCATTCCCTTGTTCCTGCTTGCCTTTCGCTTGGGGCGTCGCCCCAAATTCTTGTGTTCAAATCCCGACACCTTGTCGTGCTCCCGTGCGATTGTTCTCGTGTCGAAGGAGAACTGTCATGGACAGGATCACTACTGAGAAACGAGATGGCTCCGATGAGCTTGCCGGCTCTTGTGAAGCCATCTCGTCCGGTCCGCCTGGGCCGAACCGTCTAATTCCATTCCCGGTGGCCGCCGCAGCCAAAGGCCGGGATACTGAGGGCGCCGGGGTATCCTCGGCTTCGGCGTCCTCGTTCGTTCCGTTGGGAGATGCCGTGCACGCAGTCGTTCTGCGGCTTCGAGGCGATTTCCCAAGGATAAGGGTGAGCGGGCAGCTTGGAGGAGGAAGCCGCCCGCTCGATGATCAGCAGGAGGGGGACCGCTGACCAAATTTCGAAACCTGATCGCCTTCCGGCGCGCCTGAGGATTCGCCGCGTCCGTCGTCACGGTCGGCCAAGGCGTATGCCAGAGCCGTCGCGCCGCAGAGGATCGTGAAGCCGATGATGCCGTAGATGAGCCAGCTCATGCGTCCACCTCTACCGGCTTCCCGGTCTTATTCAGGAGGCTGCGGAGGATGGACATGCCAAGGTCAGTGCCGCGCTCGACGGCAGGCCGGAAGCGCCACGCCGAAAAGCCTGGCTCGAACTTGAAGCCGTGCGCAGCGACAAAGTGGGAGTTGTCCAACTCAACCAGCAGAAGACATATCTCGCCAGAAATCGTCGTGGTCCTGACATCACGGACGGTGTAGACGCACCCCTTTACCGGATACTTCGCGCCAAGACGGGTTGCGCGTGCTTTGGGCACGATTCCATCCCCGACACGAACGCTGTCGTCCACGAGAACGACCTTCTGCCCAATACGGAAATTGCACGTCATGCTGCCTTCCTCCTCGGACGGGATTGATGGGAACGGACGAATGGAAGCGCGCCGGGAGTTGCCTCAACCGCGAACTGGGCTTCCTGATCGACCGGATAGGTGTGTTCTGTCTCAGGACCGCGCGCCGTCATTCCGCAGCCTCCAGAGCTTCCGCCAGCCCGAAGGCGGTCATGATGTCGTCGGCACGGTCGGGCATCGCCTTGGCCAGATCGGCGGCGATCTTCTTTTCCTGTGCCGTGGTGAAATTGCGTGCGGCGCGCTGCCACTCGATCAGGTCGAGGAGCACGTCCGCCCCGGTGTATTCTTGAACGGGGTAGGAGAAGCCGTACTTGCGGGCGATGGTGTACCGGTTCCAGCCGTCTATGATCACGTCACCCTGGCGGATGATCGGCTCGCGCACGCGGTTGACGGCGATGTCCTTCTCAAGGCGGTCGTATTCGGCCTTGGACAGTTCCGGGAAGCAGCTCGCGAACGGCAGGCGCTTCACTCCGGACTGCGGCACGTATTCCATGACGACGCCGGCTGCGGGGAGAGCGGTATTGGCGGTGCCCTCCCCTGTAGAAAGAACCGTGTTGTTTTGGTCTGCGCGCTCCGCGCCGCCATCTACATCGTCGCCTCCTGCGTTGGCGGCGGCGCGATCTCGTTCTGCTGCCGCCTCGCGGTCAGTCTCGCGCTCGTCGCTGGTTGGTGCCGTCGCTTCGCCTTGAGTGGCGACGGTGGCTTTCTCGGAATGGGAATTGGTGGCTTGCCCCGATTGGGCGTTGCAGTATGCCGACGTTTCGTCGGACCGGCCTGGAGTACGCTGATCCGCATCCATTTTTTCGCCGCCAGCATCGGGACTTGGTATGCTCGGTTCGCCACCGGAAACCGCCAAGGCTGCGGGCCGGCTGTTATTGGACACGACGCTTTCTTCCGCCTCGCGCGTCGTCAGCGAGGGTGTGGAGGCGGGAGACGCGCCCTCCGAAGCTTCTTCCGCCGTTACCGGCGCTGTTCTGATGTCTTCGTGCTTGGTGAGGATGGAAAGGCCACCGTCGGAGCGGCGAGCAGCTGCGTAGCCGTTGCCCTCACGTGCACGTGCGCGTGTGAGGAGCGAAACGTAGTCGTCGATGCGCTCGCCTTTTTCCTCGCGCTTCTCCTTCGCCTTTTCGTCAAGGCGCATCTCGCCAATAGCACCCTTGAGCGCGGCGACTTCGGCGGACACATGCTTGCCGTCCCACCCAAGACCGCGCAGTTCTTCGCGCAGATCGGCGTAAATCTGTTTCAGGTCATCGGCCGCCTGCTGGCGCATGTCCTCGGCCTCGTTGATGAGGCGGGCAACGCGAGCAGCCATGTCGTCGGGGATAGTCTGAGGATCGCCGATCATGCCGCGGCTCCCGAGGCAGCGACCAGACCGGCCAGATCGGGCCGAAGCTCATGAGGCGGGATGCCTGTTGCCTCAGAAACAGCTTGAAGGTTCTCAGCGGGAATGCGCCGTTTACCAGTCTCATATCGAGACCATTGGACGCCGCTAACGCCGACGAGTTCTCCGGCCTCTTCGATGCTGAGTTTGCGCGCCTTGCGCCATGTCCTGATCTTTTCCATGACGCGAAATTACCATATTGGCAATTTCAGTCAATCAGGAAAATTACCAATTTGGCTATTCGTGGCCACAAGCCTCAAAAGTAGATTGCCACAATGGCAAGCACGAAGACGGCAACAGAGCCAAAAGGCATATTCATCAGAGAGTTGATGGAAGCCAGAGGGCTGAAAAACAAGGATATCGCAGAGGCGATTGGTACGAGCGACGTCAATGTCTCGCGCCTTCTAAGTGGGCAGCGCGGCCTTGATCTCGATTGGCTGCACGCGTTTGCGCGCGCGCTTGATGTGCCAATCTGGGAGCTTTTCCAGCCCCCAGGGCGCAACGGTAGAGTATCGGGAGAGACCGAAGTTAAATCCCTGCTGAAAAGAATCGACGGGTTACCTGATGAGGCGATCAACCACGTTTGGCGGCTAATTGACGGTTACGTTTCAGACGCCGAGTGATGTGGACAAAAGGATCGTTGTGATCAATCTGAACCCGCCACTCCCCGCCATGTAGAATTGCCATCGCAATAGAGATTTCAGCGGCTTTGCGTTTGATGACGGTCTCCATCTCCTCCTCAGTCTTTACACCGCTGCCGTAGAGCAGGTCGGCAACGGTCTCCTCAGCCTTGTTGGCATACTTCCGCCTGATCTGGTGGATAATCGCCATGACGCGTTACCCTCCTAGATCGGCTGCATGTTGCTGACTTCCTCGGGTTTTTCGTCGCCGTGGAAATAGATCAGCTTCGGCTCACCGAAGTCGCCGCTTTCAGGGTCACCTTCCATCACGGTCGCGAAGACCATGGGCTTCTGTAGCGCCAGGCGCTCGGCCATTCGCCTCGCGTGCATCACGCTCGTTGCCTGCACCGGGATATCGGGCTTCATGCCGCGCTTGGCTGGGGAGAAGGATTGAACCACGAAAAACTCTGCCATGTTCATGCTCCTTGGGATTTTGGGATGCCCTTAGCATGACTCGAAAACGAGAACGCAACAAGAACAAAGTTAGGAAAATAGTCATACTCGTTAACAGCTACCAGATGTAGCGATTGCACGTAATGAGAGTCGCTTTTTCTTGTGCTCCGGCGGAATCTCGCTATCGTGAAATTGGCTCTGAGGGGGATGGAGATGGCCGAAAAGCCGAAATCGAACAACCGCTATGCGATGCGCGAGGACGGCACTGGATGGTGGGCCGTCTATGACATCTTCACAGGCATGACGGCCGAGGTGAACGGCGTGCCGCAGGACGGGTTGGACATCGAGCAGGCCGACGATCTCGTGGACCTTCTGAACGCTGAGTACATCGCTAGACGTAAGGGGACGACGCATTAAGCGGCCGCCACACGGCGATGAATAGGAAAACTTGAGCCACTATCGCGGTAGACTTGGCGATAGATGCAATTTTAGCTATATTGAGAGAGATCTTAAACGAAAAGCCGCCCCCGGCCAAGGAAAGCGGCTTTCGCGAATGATCAGCAACTTGGCTAGAACACTCTGCACACCCCTAAAATAGTGTTTTTGGGGAAGATTTCTAGCCTTGTTGGGCATCACCTCAACCAATTGAAAAGGCTAGATAATATGACAAATACAAGCAGTTTAGCGATCACCCCCACCCAGCTTACATTTGACCTTGAAATCGTCGTTGAAGCTGAAATCGATGGCGTCGGGATGGGCGTACTCGGGGACGGGACACCATTCCTCACCCTCCGCGGCCTATCTCGGATGTGTGGCGTCGCTATTTCAACTCTCGTCAAGCTTACAGACGAGTGGGGACAAATTCCAACAAAGGGACGCGAGCAGAAAATTCGCGACCTGATTAAGGCTCAAGGTTTTGATGACACCGTCTTCTTTCATGCGGTGAAAAAGAACGGCACGATCCATCACGCTGTTCCAGCCCACGTTTGCATGGCAACTCTCGAATATTATGCCTTCGAGGTTTCTGGGAATGATCACGCGATAAATAGTTACCGCACTCTCGCTAAGAAGGGCTTTACGGACTTTGTCTATGCCCAGGTGGGATACAATCCAGACGGCAAGGTAAGTCTGGCATGGCAGCAGTTTCACGATCGCGTAAGCCTGGTCGCGAATGCTGTCCCGACCGGATACTTCAGCATCTATCAAGAGATCGCCGGCATGATTGTTCCGATGATCAATGCCGGGATCGATGTCGGCCCGCACATCGTGCCAGATATCAGCGTGGGGCAGCGCTGGGCCAAGCACTGGAAGGGTGAAAGCCTAGAGGTCGTGTACGGAGAGCGTAAGCAGTATTTGCACGAATATCCCGTCTACTTCCCTCAGGCGCTCTCAAACCCTCAGACGCCGTATTGCTACCCGGACGAAGCACTAGGCGAATTCCGCAAATGGTTCCGTAAAACCTACCTAGGGGATCACCTGCAGGATTATCTTCAGAGCCAGGCAAAGCTCGGGAAAATCAAACCGGCAATCGCAACGAAAGCGATTGAGGCATTCAAGCCGAAGGCTATCGCGAAGTAGGCTTCGCCCGGAGAAACATCATCGAGCCCGCCCTCACCGGCGGGCTTTTTCGTTCCCACTCCCTTCGCCCGGCCGGTTCGTCCTGCCGGGTTTTTCGTGTGGTGATTCTAGCAGGTTTGGTGGCGGCGGCAAGAAAATTACCAAATCGGCAATTTCCCTATTGACCATTACTTACCATTTCGGTAATTTCTTCTCATCACCCCGACACACCGGGAATATGAGGAGCGCCCCACATGGCACACGAAGCCGACCGCACCGCAGACGCGATCCGCATGAACCTGAGCGATCTGGACGCTGTCATCACGAAGGTCCGCCATCTTCACCGGATCGGCAAGGAAGCCCCGAAGGCTTCGGCCCGCTACCTCGAATACGTCCGCAACATCCACGAGATGAGCGAGCGCGCTGTATCGGTCGGCGGCAAGGGCCCGCTGTTCGACAACAAGCACCAGCCCATTCCCTTCTGCGGCCAGTTGGTCGGCTTCACTGCCGAGCAGATGCAAAAGCTCCGCTGGAAGGGCGTCTTCGACGACATGCCGGCCCGCGCAGCCGTCGAACCTTTCCCCTTCCTCGAAGCTGCGGAGTGATCCCATGGCCGAGCGTATGACCAGCATCCGCCTTCCCGGCTCCAAGCACGTCGGCTTGGCTGATTGGGGCCGAAAGTCCCGCGAGGAGATGATCAAGATGATCCGCGATCACGCTGCGGATCAGAGGTCCATGGCCGACGCCATCCTTGCCGCGTCCGACGATGATTTCCTCGTCGAGACCTACACGGGCGTCCACGTCCACCGTAACCGGGAGGTCATTCATCCGGCCTCTGCTCTGGAGGCTGCGGAATGACGACCGTCGAGAAAAACTGTGCCGCATGCGGGGCACCGATCACGGTTCGTCTGGCCGACCACAAGCGCGGCTGGGGACGGTTTTGCGATAAGTCCTGTGCCGCTGGCTACAAGTGCGGCATGCGCCCCCGTGATGTGAACAAAGGGCACGCCAAGGAAAGCGTGTGGGCTGAGAAGGCATTCAGCGAGCGCGAAGCGGCTGGCGTCGATGAGTGGCCCAAAGTCCCGACCATCAAGGAGCAGCTTGGCCGCAAGGTCAAGGTTCGGCCGATCTACCACTCGCCGTCGAGCTGCCGGAAATGCGGCAAGCGCGTAAACGGTCCCGGTCTTTGTTGGGAATGCGACGAAGCGGAAGAGGCACTCAATGCAATGGAAGCCGGTTGGGATGGGCACAAGACCGGGAGTGCCGCATGACCCGCTGCGACCTCCACACCCACGCCGAGTGTTCATGCATCGCCTCTGGCGTATCCTGCAGGGTTCAGTCGCCGGTCTACCTCATCCTTGAGGAAGCAAACACCGGCGCGGCCAAGCACGGCAACGCCTGCCTGATCCTCCTCGCATTCATTGTTTTCGCAATCGTTATCGGAGCCGGCCTCACGGTCGGGCCGAGCGCAATCTAAGGAGCAACGCATGTCTCAGGATAACCCGTGGGCTTGGTGGCAGGCCGCGCTCGAAGGCAACGTCGGCCCGATGCACGAAGGCCTGCCCGAACAAGGCTACTACCGTACGCGCTTCAAGGGCGGCCAGTGGGAGCCGGTAGCGCTGTGGCGTGACGATGACGGATGCTGGCTGGCGCAGCGTGGCGACAGGATGGTCGATCCGGCCGATGCCTGGAACTTCTGCCGCACGCATCCGGTCACGCATGAAGCATGGAGGAAGGCCATGGACGGCGGCGGCTGGGACGATGAGCCGCCAGCGCCCGCAATGGGGCACAACCTGCCGGCCGATCCTTTCGAAGCGCTCAAGCTGGAATATCAGGCCGAAAAGGAACTTGCCGCCGAACTTCTGAAAAAGGAAGTGAAGACGGAAGATCAGGCCAGCCAGATCGCAATCCTTTCGAAGAGGGTGGCGTCGGTCGCGAAGAAGGCGACCGACCTTCACAAAGTCGAGAAGCAGCCGCACCTGGATGCCAGCCGCGCCGTGGACGACAAATACCGCTACCTCAAGGAAGATCCCGCGGACCTGTCAAAGCAGCTCAAGCGCCATCTCGACCCATTTCTCCTTGAGCAGCAGCGCATCGAGCGCGAACGGCAGGAAGCCGCGCGGCGCGAAGAGGAACGGTTGCGCCGAGAGGCCGAGGAAGCTGCCCGGAAGGCCGCCGAAGCCGATCAGCAGTCCCAAGCCGAGCGTCAGGCCGCTGTCGACCGCGCCCGTCAGCTTGAGCAGGAAGCCGCAGCCAAGGCGAAGGAAGCCGAGGCGAAGAATGCCAGCGCCGGCCGCACTGGTGCCCGCGTATCACTCCGCACGTTCGTCGACGCGAAGGTGAATGACTATCAGGCGGCCGCCACAGCGCTCGTGCTGATGAAGCACCCCGACATTCTCGCCGTCATCGACCAGCTCGCTAAGCGTGCAGTCACGGCTGGCCAGTCTCTTCCGGGCGTCGAACGCGTCGAAACACAGAGGGCCGCATGATGAACGCTCACGTTCCAGCACTCGCCGGCGGCGGACAGGTCATCGCCATTGTCCCGCAGACCTTCGAAGAAACCATGCGCGTGGCGCGCGCCGTCGTCGCCTCCGGCCTCGCACCGGCGGCGCTGATCGGTAAGAAGACCGGCGACGATGCGGCGGCCGCCGTTGCCGTCTGCATCATGTCTGGCGCCGAGCTTGGCCTGAAACCGATGGTAAGCCTTCGCAGCTTCACCGTCATCAATGGCAAGCCCGCACTATACGGTGACGGCCTGATCAACGTCGTCCGCCAGTCGGGCAAGGTCGCATTCCTGAAAACCGGCTACGAAATGCGCGACGGCCAGATGGTCGGCTACTGCCATGCCAAGCGCAGCGATACCGGCGAGGAAAGCCGCGTCGAATTCACCCAAGCGCAGGCTGAACGCGCTGGCCTTTGGGACGATCGGCCAACGATCCGCAAGCAGGTTTGGGAGAACAACCAGAAGGTCTGGAAGGATGGCCAGCCCAACGATGCGCCGTGGTACAAGTTTCGCGAACGCATGATCGCGTGGCGCGCGGCCGGCTACTGCCTTCGCGAACTGTTCGGCGACGTGCTGGGCGGCATACGCGACGAGTTCGAGGCACGCGAAATCGCGGACGCCGACGAAATGCGCGATATCACGCCGGCCGAGCGCCCAGCGCCGCCGAAGCCGCCGGTCCCGCCCGCTCCGCCGGCAACGAAGACCATCGAGGCCGAACTGCCGGTTGATGAGCAGTCGACCGAATCCGAGTTCGACCTCGGCAGCTTCCTTGAAGAACTCGAGACCTCGCTCGCGACCGCGAAGGACTCTGCGTCGGCTGCTGAGATCTGGAACGACTACGACGCGCCGGCCATCCTTGAAAGCAACGGCCACGCCGACATGATCGATACCGCCTACGCGATGCGCGACAGAGCCTATGCCAAGCTCGAAACGCTGAACGGGGGCTGATCATGGCGAAGCGCACCGAAAAGCCCGTCTATGCCTTCATCCGTCGCGGCAATTCGCTCGTGCCGGAAATGCAATACGACCTGCAGGCGCTCGACGGCATCGAGAACGGTCAGCGGGTGAAGCTCGAAATCAAGCAGTGGCGCAACCTTGATCGGCTCAAAGCCTATTGGGCGACCTTGCAGGACTGCATTGACGCCACCGGCTGCGCGCCGAGCAAGGAAGCGCTCGACCAGTATATCCGCCCGGCCGTCAACTTCGTCGACACGATCCGGCTTGCGAACGGCTTTCTGGTCGGTGTCCCGCGCGCCATCAACACCCGCGAATGCGAAGAGCCCGAGATGATCGCCTTTTTCAATGCGGCGACGGAACTGCTCGCGCGCGAGTTCGGCTACGTCCCGCCGACGCCCGAAGAGCGGCGCGGCTTCCATGAGGCTGCGAACGATAGGAGAGTGGCATGAAGATGCGCGTCACCTTCGAAGTCGATCAGAACGAACTCTTCGACATGCTCAAGAAGATGAACGGCGACTTTGCGCCGCTCGGTGGCCGTGTCGTCGGAGAACTGCTGACCAGCGGTACCACCATCCTCGACGCGATCGGCATGGCCGTATACGGCGTCACGGTCGTTTCGAAGCACCCTGTCACAGATACTGTCGGCGGTGCACCATGACCGAAGAACAGCGCCGCATGCTCGCCGCCATGGTCAAGAAGCACCCCGGCATGCGGGTGTCCTCTCTGATGAGGAAGATCGAGGCCCAGATCAAGGTCAACCAGCTTCGTGCCGAGATGGGCTACCGGCCAGAACGGACGGAAGCGCAGAAGGAAATGCTCGCCGGCATCGGGGAGTGGATGTGATGGCTATGCGCATCAACACCGCGGCATTCCGCACCGACCCCGAGCCGCCCAAGCGCCGGCCGAAGAAGCGCAGCGACTATCTCGCGTTCCTCCACGAGCTGCCTTGCGTCGTCACGGGCCGGATTGGCGTTCAGGCCGCGCACCTCTCCTACGCCAATATCTTCCACGGTCATTTCGGCCGGGGCAAGCAGACCAAGGCGCCGGATAGGTTCGCCCTGCCCCTCTGCCCGGAAGAACACACCGCCCAGCACGCGATGAACGAGCGAGCCTACTGGGAGAGCAAGGGCATCGAACCCCACGCGCTGGCGAACACTCTGTTCGGGCTTTGGAACGACTACGACGAGCCCGAGGCTATCACCTACTGCACCAACCGTATCATGCAGGGCCTGGCTGTTGCCGGCCGTCTGCCTTCGAGGGATTTGGCATGACCGACAGCAAGAAGATTGAAGATGGCGGGCCGGCATTTGCACGCGCTGGCGCAGAACATTCGCAAGGTGGAAACTTCGAGCAGGATGGCATGAGCTTGCGTGACTATGCAGCCATCCACGCGGATGTGCCGTGGAATGCCGTGATCGAAACGCTCCGACTGATAGGGAACGAGAATCCAACGATTGAGGCAATCGTCGATTACCGCGCCCGCGTCAAATACGCGGAGGCCGACAGCATGATCGCGGCCCGTAGCAGGCCCAAAGTCTATACCATTGGCGATGCCACTATGGAACGCGTTTTCAAGCCTTCCGGCCTCACGAACGTCTCTGACCTTCAAGCAGTGTTCGACGCGGTCGAGAAGGCGCTGGCCCCCGGAGGGCGCGACGATGAGTGATCTCTCCCCCATTCCGGCGGAAACGCCTATCGCAGATCATGTGGAACGAGCGGTTTCCTTGATGAAAGACGGCGCTCGCATGACGTTAGACACAATCGACGGTAACTCCGGTTTGCTTTCCGCTTTTGGCGGCGAGGTGTCCAGAGAGATTGCACGGCGTTTGCCTGCCATGGAAAACGACCGCCTGCTGCCAGACAACGAGGATTACCGCAAAGGCTACTATGCTGGCTATGCGGACGCCTATGGCGACGCAGGCACTCTGAAAGAGACGATGACAGCGCTCAAAGACGAGGTGGCTATGCTTCGGGAGGCCCTGATGCCTTTTGCGTTTGCCAAGAGCAGTCTCAACTTCGACCGCTTTGACGACGGGAACACGGCCTGGGTAGCTGTAGACGGCGCCGGTTCTGATCGCGTCTACTTCTTCGTTGGCGATGTCATCCGTGCCCGCACCGCTCTTACCACTACGGAGGGCGTGTAGATGACCGAGCGTTGCAAAGCCAATCCTTGCTGTGGCGAACCCTACGGAAAGTGTGAAATCCCACTCCCGCAGCACCGTTCTGGATTGTGGTTCCACAACACCAGTGAGTATCGCGACAACTACGCTGTCGATCAATTCGCTATGGCGATGAAGGTGAAACTCGCTCAGAAGCGCCTTGAGGGGCGCGGCGGATGGGATCGCGAAGACGAATGCTCAAAGGAGTTCCTGTCGCAGCTTCTTCGCGAGCATATCGAAAAGGGTGACCCGATCGACGTGGCAAACTTCGCCATGATGCTCCACCAGCGCGGCGGGATAATCTCGTGATGACCGACATCGAAACCTTGCGCAGTCCTCTTGCTCTCGTCGCTCATCGACAAATCCATTCGGATTGCGGCGGCGCAACTGTGTTCTGCGTCGTCCTCGCGGATGGCTTCATCGTGGATTGCGGGTCTGACGGATATTCGCAGAAGCGCGCGATGATCCTCGCGGAAGCGGTCAACTCATTTGGCCCGGAGAAATTCCTAATGCGGAAGGCAGGTGAAGCATGACCTCCCCCTCCTCCCCCGTAGACAGCATAGCTAAGGCGATGGAAGGCGTGACGCCGTGCGGATACCAGAGCCGCCCTCGCTACGAATATCGTGACGCAACCGTGTCTGGCACGCCTTGGAGGCTTTGCGGACAGGAAGAGGCGACCGATATGTTCAAGCGCGAACCTCGCTTTGAATATCGTGCGATCTACGACGCCGACACAGTCCTCGATCTCGCCCGCCAGGCAGAGGCGATGAAGCGGGAGATGGCGAAGAAGGACGCGAGGATCGCGGCGCTGGAGAAGGTGCTGGCCGGCGATCACGAGATCAAGCCGCTCTCCGAAGACCGTCTGGAAGAAATCCTCGAATTCGAAGAGCGCTTCAAAATGTGCGGTGGTGCCGGCGATACGGCTTCGCTCGACTGGTCAACCCAACGCGCGCTGATCGACGAGGCGGTACTGGCCTCCCGCGCCCGCGCCCTTATTGGAGGCGGCAATGCAGAAGACTGAGCGAGTAACCGACGAGATGGTCGAGGGCGTGCGCATCGAGAGGATACCGACCCTCGAAGAGGCCATGATAGCAGCCGCTCGCATCGCATCTCGTGGACCGAATGGAGAAATTCCGGTTCTGGTCCTTCGGGCTGAGAATATCCGAGAGAAGGCCATAGAGGACGTTCTGTCCGCGCTGACTGCTCACGAACTTTACCGCTACAGGCCAAAAGCCTTTCACGGCTTCATCGAATACGCTCGGACAACCTTGACAAGCGACGAGGAAGCAAGCGTGTGGCGCTCCGCCCTTGTCGATGTCCCGGCGGTAGCGAGCGAGCCGGTGGCGTGGATTTCTGAGCATGAACTGGCAAAATTGAAGGTGCGTCAGTCGGCTACGGTCATGCCGTCTCAGGATCGCGATGATTTTCAGCGCCCGCTCGTTTTCGGAGACGCCTCTTCACGAGCCCACCCTCCCCGCTCTTCGCTCATCCAATCCGAAGAGGGCGAAGAGGTCGGGCAAGCCATGTGTCGCTTGCTCCAGCAGGTAAACCGTGTGCCGACGAAGGATGTTTCACAGCGGGACCGGGACATCAAGACGCTGATTTCCGCCCTCTCCACCCGTAAAGGCTCAGCCGATGGCTCCGCCAGTGGCACGAAGGGGGTCGAGTGATGGAGCCACGACGCCTTCTCATCAGCTTTTCCGGCGGCGAGACCTCGGCGCTGATGACCAAACTCATCCATGAGCGTTGGAGCAACCAGTACGACGAGATCGTCACCGTCTTCGCCAACACCGGCTTGGAAAACGAAGAGACGCTATCCTTCGTTCAGCAATGCGACAGTGCCTGGGGATGGAATGTTATCTGGGTGGAAGCCGTCACGGATCCGCGCCACGGGAAGGGTGTGACGGCCCGCGTCGTCAACTTCGATACTGCCTGCCGGGATGGGTCGGTCTTCGAGGCAATGATCGCGAAGCACGGCATTCCTGGTCCCGGCTTCATCCACTGCACCCGCGAACTCAAAGAGCGGGCAATTACCGCCTATGTCCGCACTCTTGGATGGTCGGCCGGGAGCTATGACACGGCGATTGGCATTCGGTCTGATGAAGGGGATCGAATGAACCCGAGCGCACGCGCCAAGCGTATCGTTTACCCTATGGTTGCCCCGTGGCCGCACCGCAAGGCCGATGTGAACGGCGCTTGGGATCGGCAATCATTCAGGCTCAAGCTCAAGGGCTACCAGGGCAATTGCCGCACGTGCTGGAAAAAGTCGCTGCGCAAGCACCTGACCATCATGGCGGAGACCCCAGACGCTTACGATTTCTTCGAGCGCATGGAGGCTACCTATCCGATGGCAGGCGCCAATCCGCGCAACGAGCCAAAACGGTTCTTCCGCGACCGCCTGACCGTTGCCGATATTCGCCGGCTTGCCGCCGAAGGCAACTTCGAGCCGGCTGAAGACGACGCGCGTGTCTACCAGATCGACCTTTTCCATGGCCTTGAACTCGACGTTGGGGGCGGGTGCGAGGAAAGCTGCGAGGTGACCTTCGATGATGCTGCCTGACCTCAGAACTGCGCGTACCGTTCGCGTCGATATCTTCATTGCTGGCGACCACCAGCAAGCTAAGC
Source organism: Shinella curvata (assembly GCF_022899935.1). Lineage (GTDB taxonomy): Bacteria > Pseudomonadota > Alphaproteobacteria > Rhizobiales > Rhizobiaceae > Shinella > Shinella curvata. Next base: position 999,225 of record NZ_JALJCJ010000002.1, on the reverse strand, counting down.
AGGTCTGCCGGGAATGGTGCATGGAGAACGGCGCCTGCGTCACCGTCGAGCCGGTAGATTACATCTACACGGGCGGCGAGGAGGCCGGCGTGCGTGTCGGCTTCATCAACTATCCGCGCTTCCCGGCCAGCGAGGCATACATCACGGGCCGCGCCGAGAACCTCGCCGCGCGCCTGATGCTCCGGCTCTGCCAGCATTCCTATTCGATCGTCGGCCCGGAAGAGACCACCTGGTACTCACGGCGGCCCGAGGACGCCCTCAGTGCTTCCGGAGGCGGAGAATGAAAACTCATGTCCTCAAATGCTGGACCGAGCAGTTCCGTGACGTCCAGGATAAGCGGAAGACCTTCGAGTTTCGCCGGAATGATCGGAACTTTGCCGTTGGTGACGTTCTTGATCTTCGCGATTTCTCGCCGGAAACGCAGCTATTCAGCGGCTCCAGCGAGCTACGCCGCATCACGCACATCCTGTCGGCGGGCTTCGGTTTGCCGGAAGGCTATGCCGTATTGAGCCTTGAGCCGGTGGAATGCTGCGGCAGGCCTGCCCATGACGGCGATCCCTGCGGCTACATTCTCGAATGCTGCGAGCGATACCGCGCGCCGATGGGGGACGGCACCCTGCTCGACGCCATCCAGCACGAAAGCTGGGACTTGCGCTGCTTCAACATCCCGACCGGCGGCGACGATTGCGACATCGGCTGGAGCGTGATCGGGCATTGGCAGGCCGAACCGCACGAGCGCGTCATCGCCGAGATCTATCACGACGACCCGCGCGCGGCGATCCGAGCCGCCATAGCTGCGTCTGGAAACGGGGGCGGCGAATGATCCCGTCCGCCTACTACAACGAGATCAACCCGTACGCCGCGCAGTGGCTGCGAAACCTTATTGCCGCCGGCCATATCGCGCCCGGTGACGTTGACGAACGGAGCATCGTGGATGTCCAGCCCGACGACCTCATCGGCTATACGCAATGCCATTTTTTCGCAGGCATCGGAGGATGGAGCCTCGCTGCAAGACTGGCAGGATGGCCCGACGACAGACCTCTTTGGACTGGTTCCTGCCCCTGCCAGCCGTTCTCTGTCGCAGGCAAGGGCGAAGGCAAGGAAGACGAACGCCACCTCTGGCCGGTCTTCTTTTCACTCATCCGTGCCAGAACGCCCGCTGTCGTCATGGGAGAGCAGGTTGCGGCTGCGGTTGGAAAGGATTGGCTCGACGGAGTGCATTCTGACCTGGAAGGAATCGACTACACCTGCGGGGCGGCCGTTGTCCCGGCTTGTGCCGTCGATGCGCCCCATAGAAGAGATCGACTTTGGTTTGTGGCCGACGCCACACACCAGCGCCTCAACCGGGGCGGGCCGGCAGGGCCGGGCCGGAGGAATGAACATTCAAACCGCAGTGGCGTCGATGTGGCCGACCCCCACATTGCCGAGCGGCGGGCAAACCGTACCGCATGGAACGTCGATGACGGGCAAGAAACCGGATGGGACCAAGGCGCAAGTTACGCTGCGGCTGGTAGCCGATGGCTTGTCGGACCAGACGGCAAAGCCAGGCGCTTTGAACCCGGAATTCGTCTGCTGGCTCATGGGGTTCCCGCCCGAGTGGGAAAGCTGCGCGCCTACGGCAATGCCATCGTCCCGCAAGTCGCGGCCGAAGTGATCGGCGCATATCTCGACACGATCGACGAGCGGGATTGCCCGGCCTGCGGCGGCACTGGCCGCATGGGTCCGTTCTTCCCCGGCGGTCTCTCGACCGTCTGCGGCAACTGCACCCCCATAACTGCAACTGGAGCCTCTGCCCTCCGCAATATGGGAGGCGGCGACAAACCGGATGGCCGTGATAACGTATCGGGGCAACCGCACGGAGATAGCCATGACAGTGCATTTCAACCCGCCGAGCGAACCGTCCAAGAACCCGCTACAGATGGCGATCGAAGCTCTGAAGGCGCAGGGCAAGCACGTCGCTCCAGCGGACATTCCCGGCCTCTTCTGGGTGAACGGGCAAGAGCTGACGATCAATCAGGTGATTCAGGTTTCGGGGATCCGCTGACCGCCGGCCGCGACGCTCTGGAGAAGGAGCGCGGCGATGGGTGAAGCCACGATGCCATATTGGCCGGCGGCGATGGACCTGAAAACAGCCGCTGCATATTGCGGCTGCTGCCCTGAGACGTTCAAGAAGGTGTGCCCGGTCAAGCCTCTCCGCTACACAGAATCCACAAGGGGGGAGCGATATCTTCGCCAGCGCCTTGACGAATGGCTGTCTTCCATCGACCCTAACAGACAAAGCGCTCCGAAAAGACGACTGGTGGATTATCTGAATGGTGGTGAAGGTGAAGCTCGCCGGGCTTAACATCGTCTGCGCCCGAGGTAAGTGGTACGTCTACGACAGAGAGACTAAACAAAAGCTGCTAGGCGGGTTCGAGGGGTCACGTACGGACCTTATGAAGAAGCTCGACCGCGATCCTGCGTTCATGGCTGCCTACAACGCGCCTCGCCTTCGAGCGGGGCGCAAATACGTTCCAGGATCGCTTGGCGAGCTAATCTTCTGGTTTGAGACGGAATGCCCAAAATATAAGACTTTGGCCGAGGCGACGCAGAAGAGCTATTCGAGAGCATTTGCCTACCTGAAGAAAGCATATGACGCTCCGCTTGAGGACATTACCCAGGCCGACATTTATGATCTTCGAGACGAATGCGCTTCAGCCAAATGGCCCCGATTCGCTGACCTGATGGTTTCAGCCCTCTCCTCAATGTTCTCTCAGGCCGTGAAGCGTCGGAAGATGACGCATAACCCTGCCATGGGTCTCGATAAGGCCAACAAGACCAACAAGAACGCCAATAGGGAGTGGACTGCGCAGGAAGTGGAAACCGCCCTCTCTGAGGCGCCAAAGCACATAGCGACGGTGCTCTATCTGGCGCGATACGCCGGGTTTCGCGGGCAGACCATCCACAAGCTCGGATGGCGGGAATATCAAGTCGATCCGTCCTTCGGCATGTGCTTCCGGACCGTCACGAAAAAGAATGGGGAGATTTTGTGGGTGCCGGCTGCGATCGAGCTGCAAAACTGGCTCGGCTCTTTAGATATTACGTCCTTGCGGATAGTCACGCGATCCGATGGGACACTATGGCCGACCGAGGTTCATATGCAGACCGATGTCAGCCATTTCCTACGAGACCTTGAGCGGGCTGGGAAGATTGGTTCCGGGACGACACTTCATGGGCTTAGGGTAACCTATGCGGCAGACCTCAGACGGAGGGGAGCCGATACCGGCCAAGTGGCAGCGGCACTGGGCGATAAGTCGGAAAGGATGGGCGTCCACTACACCCGTCACGTCGAGAACGAAGCAAAGGTAACGCAGGCCTTCAACCGCAAGCGCTTGTCGCAGGAGGAACAGTAGCCGAACAACGTTTTGCAAAACCAAGGAAATGTTTTGCAAAACACGACCTTGACGAAACGACTTAAGTATCTGAAAAGAAACGCAAGCGGGCGTGGCGAAACTGGTAGACGCAAGAGACTTAAAATCTCTCGGCCTTGGCTGTGCGGGTTCGATCCCCGCCGCCCGCACCACCTTCCAGAAAATTCTGGACAATAAAAAGGGCGCGGCCCCTGACGCTGGCCGCACCCTCTTTTTCAGCGACGCTTCAGGAGAACGTCAGGCCGAAAGCTTTGCCGCGATCTTGGCGACATGCGCGCCCTGGAAGCGGGCGGCGTCGAGTTCGACCTGCGAAGGCTGGCGCGAGCCGTCGCCGTCGGTGATCGTCGAGGCGCCGTAGGGCGAGCCGCCCTTGATTTCGTCCACGCCCATCTGGCCCTGGAAGGCATAGGGCAGGCCCGCGACGACGAGGCCGTGGTGCAGCAGGGTCGGGATGAAGCCGAGGATGGTCGATTCCTGGCCGCCATGCTGGGTGGCGGACGACGTGAAGACCGAGCCGACCTTGCCGACCAGCTTGCTGGCCGCCCACAGGCCACCCGTCTGATCCCAGAAATTGCGCATCTGCGAGGCGACCGTGCCGAAGCGCGTGCCGGCGCCGACGATGATGGCGTCGTAATCGGCGAGTTCGTCCACCTTGGCGATCTCGGCCTTCTGGTCCATCTTGTAATAGGAAGCCTTGGCGACCTCTTCCGATACCAGTTCCGGAACGCGCTTGACGGTCACGTCGGCACCGGCAGACTTCGCGCCTTCGGCGACTGCATAGGCCATCGCTTCGATATGGCCGTAGGCCGAATAATAGAGAACCAGTACTTTCGCCATCGTCGTCTCCTGTTCGAAAAGGCTTTCCGCTTGATCGCGGCGTGGGCTTGGATGTAGCACTTTGGGGGAGCGGCGTCAGAAGCTGCCCGGTCGACAGACTGTTCACCCGCCATTGACAATGCCTTCCCGATCGGTCGGCATTCCCGTACGAGATCCAGGAAGCGCCCATGAGTTCCACCGAGATCGCCACCGCCGCCATGCTCGCCATCGGCGATGAACTCCTCTCCGGGCGCACCAAGGACAAGAATATCGGCCAGCTCGCCGACATGCTTTTCCTCGCCGGCATCGACCTCAAAGAGGTGCGCATCGTCGGCGACGAGGAAGACGATATTGTCGCGGCGCTGAATGCGCTGCGCGCCCGCTACACCTATGTCTTCACATCCGGCGGCATCGGCCCGACGCACGACGACATCACGGCGGATGCACTCTCGAAGGCCTTCGGCGTGCCCTGCCTGCACGATCCCCTCGCCATGCAGCTGCTCGGCGCGATGTATGAGAGACGCGGTGTCGAGTTCAATGAGGCTCGCCAGCGCATGGCGCGTATGCCTCAGGGAGCGGAGCATATCGAAAACGCCGTTTCCACGGCACCGGGCTTCCATATCGGCAATGTCTATGTGATGGCCGGCGTGCCGCAGGTCTTTACCGCCATGCTCGGCAATGTCGTGCCCAGGCTCGAAGGCGGCAAGCCGATGCTCTCGCGTTCCGTCGCCTCGCCCTTCGGCGAAGGCGATATCGGCAGCGCGCTCGCGGCAATCCAAAAGAACCATCCGGAAACCAGCATCGGCTCCTATCCGCGCTTTTCGGAAAACCGCTTCTCGACGGAAATCGTCATCCGCAGTCGGACAGAAGCACCGGCGGAAGCGGCCGAACGTGATATCATGGCGATGATCGCCGAAATCGCGGCGGCCAAGGCCGCGTCTTGATCCTGATCAAGGTTTTCCGGTCTCGGCGAGGGGATGCTGACGCAGAACCAGACAGGAGGCCGCAATGACCTACAAGACCATCGTGGCGGTGCTGAGCGCCGCCGAGGACGCCGGAAAAGTCACGGATCACGCGCTGGCGCTGGCGCGCCGCACCGGTGGGCATGTCATCGGCATCCACGCGGAAGCGCCCGTCGTCGTGACGCTGATCGCACCGATGGAATATCCCGATCCGAACGCCGTCCTCCAGCTTCAGGAGCGCGCCCGCGAACAATCCCGCGCCGTCGAGCAGGCATTTCGCGCACGCTGCGAACGTGATGACATCTCCTACGAATGGCGGCTTTTTACAGGCTCTGCCGGCTATGCCTCGGCCGGTGTCATCGACAGCGCGCGTGCCGCCGACATCGTGCTTGCCGGCCAGTTCGATCCCGATCTGGACGGCCCGGCACGCGAGGATATCGAGGACCTGCTCTATGAGAGCGGCCGCCCCGTCTATCTCGTCTCCAATGCGCCGGCCGGTCCCGAGCCGATCGACCGCGTGCTGCTCGCGTGGAACGGCTCGCGCGAGGCGACCCGCGCCGCCTTCGACGCCCTGCCCTTCCTGACGGCGGCCAAGGAGGTCGAGATCTTCACCATCGATCCACCCGACAACAGCATGCAGTCGGCCGACTATTGCGGGGCGGAACTTGCGACCACCCTTGCCCGCCATGGCGTGAAAATTTCCGTCGCATCGGGCTCGTCGGCCCATCATTCGGTCGCCGAAACGCTCAACCGCCGGGCCACGGAAATCGACGCCGGCCTCATCGTCATGGGCGCCTACAGCCATTCACGGCTGCGCCAGCGCCTGTTCGGCGGCGTGACCAGCGCCATGATGCGCGGCGCGCGCGTGCCGGTTCTGATGTCTCGATAGGCGGACTTGCCTGTGGATCGCCCGGTTTGCATGACCGGGCGATCATTTTCTTGACCGGCGAAGTGGATTAGAAAGAAGGAATCTTCTTTTTCCGCCTAGCAGGAGTCCCGTCATGTCGCTGCCCGACAAAGCCTTTCCCGTATCCTGGGACCAGTTCCACCGCGACGCGCGCGCGCTTGCCTGGCGGCTGGCGGATGGCGACCGTGAATGGAAGGCGATCGTCTGCATCACCCGCGGCGGTCTCGTGCCGGCCGCCGTCATTTCGCGCGAACTGAACATCCGCCTCATCGAGACGGTGTGCGTCGCCTCCTACCACGACTATGTCTCGCAGGGCGACATGCATGTCCTCAAGGGCATCGCACCCGAACTGACCCAGCACGGTGGCGAAGGCATTCTCATCGTCGACGACCTGACCGACACCGGCAAGACCGCCGCCCAGGTGCGCGCCATGTTGCCAAAGGCGCATTTCGCCGCCGTCTATGCCAAGCCGAAGGGACGACCGCTGGTCGATACCTTCGTCACCGAGGTCAGCCAGGACACCTGGATCTACTTCCCCTGGGACATGGGCTTCACCTATCAGGAGCCGATCGCCAAGGGCACGCGCGGCTGACGTGCCGGAAGGCTGCGGCAAACCGATCGAGAGTTGCGCCGCAACACGTTGATTTGACGAATTTCCATAAAAAGCCGGCGGAGGGTGTGCATCACTTCGCCGGCTTAATCTTTCCGCAATGCCTGCAAAAGATAGTTCTTATGTTCGCCGATCGGATCGGCGATGGGAGGCGCGGAACACTCATGCCCTATCGATGGCCGGCAATGGCGGCGGCCTGTGCCATAGCCCTGCTCCCGGCAGGGCCAGCCGGTGCACAGCAGGATATCCGCATTACCGCCGTCGCCGACTATGTCGAGGCCAATATACGCCCCTGGCTGAGCGAGCCCGCCATCATCAATGCCGTCATCGCCCAGAATGCGGTGCACGCCCGTCTGAACCAGGCGCAAATCCAGAATCTCGACGCACGCTGGCGCACCGAACTCCTGAGCGCCAAGCGGCCGCTGATCGATACGACGCTGTCCAACCCGCTGTCGCTCTATCTGAAAGGCCAGCAGCGCGCGGCCGAGGGCCTGATCACCGAAATCTTCGTCATGGACAATCGCGGCCTCAATGTCGGCCAAAGCGACATCACCTCCGACTACTGGCAGGGCGACGAGGCCAAATGGCTGAAGAGTTTTGGCGCCGGCCTGGTGCATATCGAGGAGGCGGAGCGGGATGAATCGACCCAGCTCATGCAGTCGCAGGCGAGCCTTCCCATCCGCGACCCGAAGACCGGCGAAATCATCGGTGCCATCACCGTGGGCGTCAATCTGGACGCGCTCTGACGCCACGGGCGAGAATCACTTTATCCACGGATCACAAGTCCCCTTCCATGGCTATTGCTTGAAGTCGGGGGGTGAAAAAAACCCGCATTTTTACCTGTGATTTTTTTCGCTTTTCCACAGCGCTGCGTCTCGCCACCTCACCTTTCGCCCGGAAGCCGCTGATTTTTCAGGCATCCGGCACTGTCCCCATTTTCCACAGGCAGCAGGCACAAGATATAGGGTTCAAACTTCGTTCACAAACCAGCCCTTGACGGGAATCGGGGTGATGAGGTTAATGAAAACCTAGTTGCGGCGGCGACTGAACCGTGTAGTTACGAGGTCGGTTCTCATCACGAAATCGCGTTCCCATGCGCATGTGGCCGGGTGGATGATCCGCTCGCTGCACGAGGGTGTTTGCGCATGATTTCCTGAAGCGTCATCGCAATTGGTGGGACTGGAAAAAAGAAGCTGTTGATACTATATTTAGTGTTTGCAGCTAAACTCAGCACAAGATACAGGATCCCGAAATCAATCGGGCTTCCCGCACGGACTGAAGATTTGGGCTGGCTGCAAGGCATTGCGGCCGGACGGGGATAATTGCGCCCTGTTTTGAAGGCAGGATGCGGCACAGAGGACAACGGACATGCGCATAGAACGTCGTTTCACCAAACCCGGCCAGTCGGCCTATGCGGAGATCGAATTCCGCAAGGCGACCAGCGAGATCAAGAACCCGGATGGCTCCATCGTCTTCCGCTTGGCCGATATCGACGTGCCCGCGCAGTTCTCCCAGGTCGCCGCCGACATCCTCGCGCAGAAGTACTTCCGCAAGGCCGGCGTGCCCGCGCGCCTGAAGAAGGTCGAGGAGAACGACGTTCCCTCTTTCCTGTGGCGCTCCGTGCCCGACACCGATGCCCTGGCGAAGCTCCCCGAGGGTGAGCGTTTCGGCTCGGAAACCGACGCCCGCCAGGTTTTCGACCGCCTCGCCGGCACCTGGACCTACTGGGGCTGGAAGGGCAAGTATTTCGCATCGGAAGAAGACGCTGCTGCCTTCAAGGACGAGCTTGCCTATATGCTCGCCACCCAGCGCGTCGCCCCGAATAGCCCGCAGTGGTTCAACACGGGCCTGCACTGGGCCTATGGCATCGACGGCCCCGGCCAGGGCCATTTCTATGTCGACCCCTTCACCGGCAAGCTGACCAAGTCCAAGTCGTCCTACGAACATCCCCAGCCGCATGCCTGCTTCATCCAGTCGGTCGAAGACGATCTCGTCAACGAGAACGGCATCATGGACCTGTGGGTGCGTGAAGCCCGCCTCTTCAAGTACGGCTCCGGCACCGGCTCCAACTTCTCGCATCTGCGCGGCGAAGGCGAAAAGCTTTCGGGCGGCGGCCGCTCGTCCGGCCTGATGAGCTTCCTCAAGATCGGCGACCGCGCAGCCGGCGCCATCAAGTCGGGCGGCACGACGCGCCGTGCGGCCAAGATGGTCGTGGTCGATATCGACCATCCGGATATCGAGGCCTACATCAACTGGAAGGTCAAGGAAGAGCAGAAGGTGGCGGCCCTCGTCACCGGTTCGAAGATCGTTGCCGGCCACCTCAAGGCCATCATGAAGGCCTGCGTCAATTGCTCGGCCGAAGGCGACCGTTGCTATGACCCGGCGGAAAACCCGGCCCTCAAGCGCGAGATCCGCGCTGCCAAGAAGAGCCAGGTTCCGGAAAACTACATCAAGCGCGTCATCCAGTTCGCCAAGCAGGGCTACAAGGACCTCGAGTTCAAGACCTACGACACCGACTGGGATTCGGAAGCCTACCTCACCGTCTCCGGCCAGAACTCCAACAACTCCGTCTCGCTGAAGGACGACTTCCTCCGCGCCGTCGAGAACGACGGCGACTGGAACCTGACCGCCCGCAAGGACGGCAAGGTCATGAAGACGCTGAAGGCCCGCGACCTCTGGGAGCAGATCTCCTACGCCGCCTGGGCATCGGCCGATCCGGGCCTGCACTTCAACACGACGATGAACGACTGGCACACCTCGCCGGCCGAAGGCCCGATCCGCGCGTCCAACCCGTGCTCGGAATACATGTTCCTCGACGACACGGCCTGCAACCTCGCGTCGCTGAACCTGCTTCAGTTCAAGGATGCGGCCACGAAGAACATCAACATCGCCGACTACGAACATGCCGTGCGCCTGTGGACCGTCGTGCTCGAAGTCTCCGTAATGATGGCGCAGTTCCCCTCGCGCCAGATCGCCGAACGCTCCTACGAATACCGCACGCTCGGCCTCGGCTACGCCAATATCGGCGGCCTGCTGATGTCCTCGGGCATCCCGTACGACTCGACGGAAGGCCGCGCCATCGCCGGTGCGCTGACCGCGATCATGACGGGCGTCTCCTATGCGACCTCGGCCGAAATGGCGAGCGAGCTCGGCCCGTTCCCGAACTTCGCGCCGAACCGCGACAACATGCTGCGCGTCATGCGCAACCATCGCCGCGCAGCTTACGGTGAGACCACCGGCTATGAGGCCCTCTCGGTCAACCCGGTCGCCCTCATCCATGACGAGTGCCCGGACCAGACGCTGATCGTCCATGCCAAGGCTGCCTGGGACAAAGCCGTCGCTCTCGGCGAAAAGCATGGTTACCGCAACGCCCAGACGACCGTGATTGCGCCGACCGGCACGATCGGCCTCGTCATGGACTGCGATACGACCGGCATCGAACCCGACTTCGCGCTCGTCAAGTTCAAGAAGCTCGCCGGCGGCGGCTACTTCAAGATCATCAACCGCGCCGTGCCGGAAGCGCTGCGCACGCTCGGCTACTCGGAAAGCCAGATCGCCGAGATCGAGGCCTATGCCGTCGGTCATGGCAACTTCAACCAGGCGCCGGCCGTCAACCCCGGCTCGCTGAAGGCAAAGGGTTTCCCGGACGACAAGATCAAACCCGTCAATGCCGGCCTGAAGTCCGCCTTCGACATCAAGTTCGCCTTCAACCAGTGGACGCTCGGCGCCGACTTCCTGAAGGACGTGCTGAAGGTTTCGGACGCCCAGCTCTCCGACATGTCCTTCAACCTGCTGGAGCATATCGGCTTCACGAAGAAGGAAATCGAAGCCGCCAACATCCATGTCTGCGGTGCGATGACGCTGGAAGGCGCGCCCTTCCTCAAGGCCGAACACCTCGCCGTGTTCGATTGCGCCAATCCCTGCGGCAAGATCGGCAAGCGTTACCTCTCGGTCGAAAGCCACATCCGCATGATGGCGGCCGCCCAGCCGTTCATCTCGGGCGCCATTTCCAAGACGATCAACATGCCGAACGAGGCGACCGTCGAGGATTGCAAGAACGCCTACATGCTCTCCTGGAAGCTCGCGCTGAAGGCCAACGCCCTCTACCGCGACGGTTCGAAGCTCTCCCAGCCGCTCAACGCCTCGCTGATCGAGGACGAAGAGGACGAGGACGATGCAATCGAAGCGCTGGTCGCAGCCCCCGCTGCCGCCCAGGCCGTCACGGTCACTGAAAAGATCGTCGAGCGCATCATCGAACGCGTCGTTCGCGACCGTGAAAAACTGCCGAACCGCCGCCAAGGTTACACCCAGAAGGCTGTCGTCGGTGGTCACAAAGTGTATCTGCGCACCGGCGAATTCGGTGATGGCCGCCTCGGCGAAATCTTCATCGACATGCACAAGGAAGGTGCTGCCTTCCGTGCGATGATGAACAACTTCGCCATCGCCATCTCGCTGGGTCTGCAGTACGGCGTGCCGCTCGAAGAATATGTGGAGGCCTTCACCTTCACCAAGTTCGAGCCGGCCGGCATGGTTCAGGGCAACGACGCGATCAAGAATGCCACGTCGATCCTCGACTACGTCTTCCGCGAACTGGCCGTCTCCTATCTCGGCCGCCATGACCTCGCGCATGTCGACCAGTCGGACTTCTCCAACACCGCGCTCGGCAAGGGCATCCAGGAAGGCAAGACCAACCCGTTCTCGACCGGCTGGACGCGCGGCCACAAGCCGACGCTCATCCAGGGCGGCCAGACCGAGCGTCAACTCTCCGAGCCGAAGGGTGCAGCCACCGCCGCTCCCGCCAAGGCAGCCTCGACGGGTAACGTGACGGCCTTCGCCGGCAACGCCGCCCGCAAGCTGGAGCCGACGGTCGCCGCCAGCACCCACGAGATCGTCGCCTTCAAGCGCGATTACGAGGAGCGCGCCGCCGAACTCGCCGAGGAAATGGCCGACGACGCTGCCGAGGAAGCCGAAGAACAGGGCATCACCGCCCTCTTCTCCGACAAGGCCGCCGCCGAAGCCGCCACCGCCAAGGCCGACGCCAAGAAGCTGGAAAACGAACGCCGCATGCGCTCCATCGCGCAGGGCTACACGGGCAACATGTGCTCGGAGTGCCAGAACTTCACGATGGTCCGCAACGGCACCTGCGAGAAGTGCGACACCTGCGGCGCCACGAGCGGGTGCAGCTAATATCTAGAAGCGACCGAAGCTTCAACGAATACCCCGGCATTCGCCGGGGTATTTTTTTGCGATTTTCTTGTTCGTCAAAAAATGCCGAAATTCAATCATTAGGTGTATCCGGTGCATTTCAAATAAGTCAAAATCAGGGGTATTTTCGAAGAACATACAACCGCACGCCCGCCCCCTCAAATATCAACCACTTACCATTGCGAATGCCTTGACACCTTCGTCCAATCAGTCAACCTTTTGCCACCATTGCGCGAATACTCGAAATGAGAGGGGGCACCATATGTCCGGGACAAAGGGGCGTTTCGCGGAACGCATCAGAACGTTCAAAACCGCATTGGGTTGGCATTGGGAGCTTTACGACCAAATGGGCCGTGATCAGATCGGGCGGTCGATGTCGTCGTTTCCCAGCGAGCGCTTGTGTCTCGAAAATGCAGCACAACACGGGATACCGATCCCGCCTGAGGGGCTTCATCTCGATGAAGCGGCAATACGAGCCGACATCAAATTGATAGAGGCGAAGCATGCGGAAAGGCAGCGTTTATCGGCCGTCGGCTTTTCCGAAAGTGACGCCTCTTCTTTCAACCAAGAAGGCGGAGAGTGCGAGCAAAAAGCCTACGTCTACATTGTCTCCTCACCGCCTCGAAACGCCCTGATAGTCAAAGCGGATACCAACCTTCCTGATGTCATTCTCAAACGCCAAAGAAAGTCGACCGCCAGCGTCGCATCCGCGCGCCAAATGGAAACGATTGTCTGGATTGAAGAGCATGAGACACTCGACGATGCCATCATTCGCCAAAAAGCCATCCAGAAATGGCCGAGGCAACGGAAAATCGGCTTTATCGAGGCATTGAATCCTCGATGGGAGGGCGTATCGCATTTGATAAAGCAACCGTAGCCCACTTCCTTTGAGCGCTTGCACCATCGCACGTTTTGCAGAAGGCCTCTTGTCATTGCAGCGCGCAGACGCACAGGTTAAATGCATCCCTCCCGTTACGGGAATCGATCTGAACCGAATCCCGTGATGCAGAAGGAACAGTCGATGCTGACAGCACCGCGCCGCGGGCCGATTGCCATGGCTTACCGCGTCCTCGTCCTGCCGGGCGTCATCGCCTATCTCTTCGCCGTCAGCATCGTCGTGCTTGCCGCCGACCGGTTCTGGCTGGTCGATCTCCTCACTTTTGCCTGGCCCTATGTCGTGGCTGCCGGCTTGCTTCTGGCGGTTGCGGCTCTCTTCACGGGGCGGCTGAAGGCGATCGTGATTGCGCTTGTCGGCCTCGCCATCGCTCTCATCCCGGCCTTCGATGTGCCGACTGCTCGCCCCTCCGCGGCCGGCGGCGGCCTGAAGGTGCTGACCGCCAATCTCTTCGTCCAGAATCCGGAAGAGCCCGCCGTTTTCATCGACCTGCTGCGGCAGGAGAAACCCGATATCGTCGTCCTGCAGGAAGCCACGGGGCGCTGGGCGGCTGCCCTCTCCGCCGCGGGCCTCTTTCCCTATGAGAGCGGGGCAGAGGCCCTGTCGCGCGACAGTATCAAGGTCTATTCCACCCTGCCGATCCGCGCGGAAACCGAACTGAAACGTGCTTTCACCGAGCCGAAGGCCTACAAGCAGCCGCTACGGCTCGAGCTCGACATGCGCGGCAAACCGCTCTTCCTCTATGCCTTCCATCCGGAAACGCCGCGCCGGCTCTGGCAATGGCGCGACCGCAATGCCTATCTTTCGGCGGCGGCCGATGCCGTGAAGGGCGATCTCCAGCGCGCGCCCGTCATCGTCGCCGGCGATTGGAACACACCGACATGGTCGCCCTTCTATCGCGGCTTCCTGCGGCAGGCAGGCCTCGCCTCCACAGCCGGCGGCTGGCTGCAACCGGTCACGCGCTTCAGCCTGAAGCTCGATCGGCTCGCCTATATCGGCGCCACGATCGACCATGTCGCCGTTTCGCCGGATATTTCGGTGCGCAGCCATCGTGTCGGCCCGGCCTTCGGTTCGAACCATTTGCCCGTGATCGCCGAACTTGCCATGCCGGAAACCTGACCCTCGCCCTCCGGGAAAAACACCCTATCTTTCAGAGGACGCAACGCGGGAGAAGACGATGCCGACGGAAAAGAACAGCCCGAAAGCCTCGCTCGAAAAGGAGCGCGCCCAGCAGCAGGACAAGGCCGCCAAGGCGGAACAGGACGATTATCTTGAAGAGGCGCTGGAAGAGACCTTTCCGGCCAGCGACCCAATCGCGCCCGGCGAGGTGAAGAACCATGCCAAGTGAAGTGGTCACCGGCCAGATGGATATGACGACAGCATGAGCCCATCTTTCCTGTTCGATGGCCCTGAGGATGCGCCGGTCACCCTGCTGCTCGCCCATGGCAGCGGCGCGCCGATGGATTCGACGGCGATGAACGCGGCAACCGCAGCGTTCGCAACCGAAGGCCTGCGGATCGCCCGCTTCGAATTTTCCTACATGGCCGCGCGCCGCATCGACGGCAGCCGCAAGCCACCGCCGAGGGCCGAGACGCTGAACCCGGAATTCGTGGCCGCCGTCATAGCGCTCGGCGCTCGGGGACCGCTGGTGATCGGCGGCAAGTCGATGGGCGGGCGTGTCGCCAGCATGGTGGCGGATGGGCTGCATGCCGACGGCAAGGTCGCCGGCCTCCTCTGCCTCGGCTACCCCTTCCACCCGCCGGAGAAACCGGCACAGCTGCGCACCGCGCATCTGATGGACCTGAAAACACCGGCTCTGATCTGCCAGGGAACACGCGATCCTTTCGGCACGAAGGAGGAGGTGCCGGATTATGGTCTGCCGCAGCGCATCCGTATGCTCTGGCTTGAGGACGGCGATCACGACCTGAAACCGCGCAAAAGCGTTTCCGGCTTCTCCGCCGCCGACCACCTCGCCACCATGGCAAGGACGGTGAAGGCGTGGACGGAGACGCTGCGCTAGACTGCTGTTCCGCGCGGAACAGCGGGCATCGCCCCTTCATGCGAAAGTCCGGTTACTGGATGCAACGAGCCATCCGCAACCGAACCCGAAGGGATCAGACCATGCGCAACATCCTCCTCATCACTGCCATTGCCCTCGCATCGGTCGCCTCGTTCGCCGCCCCTTCGCAGGCCGGCTCCTACAGCTACGGCTACCAGCCGCATTGCTTCATCAAGAAGGTGAAGTCCTACGACTATTACGGCAACCTGATCATCAAACACGTCCGCGTCTGCCGCTGAGCGGAGCCCCTCGACAGGGGTTGCTCGACGCGCGGCCCCGCCGGCACGACGGCCTCACGGACGGACCGAAGCCCGGATGCGTTTCCCGCATCCGGGCTTCGGTGTTTTCAATTGCCGCGGACCTGACCGGCATAGCTCTGCGCGCCGGTCTCGCCATCGAGGAACGGCAGGGCGGCGCTGACGAGCGCGGGGGCGGCGAAGGTTTCGTAATGCGTCAGGCCGGGCAGGATGGCGAGGCGGTTCTTCGACATGTTTTCCCGCATCCAGCCGGCATCCCGCAAACCGCCGCCGAGCTTCTGGTAAAACTCGACCATGTGCTCGGGCCGGATCATATCGCTGTCGCCGTAGATCAACATGACGGGCATGGAGAGTTTTGCGACCGCATCGGAGGCATCATAGGGCTCGCGCATGGCGGCCCCCATGGCGTCGAGCAGCTTGGGGAATTGCGAGGCATCGGGCGCCACCGCAACATAAGATTTATACATCGGCGTCTCCTTCATCATGTCCGCCATGGCGCCTGATACGGCCGCCTGCTGCGGCAGCATTTCCGCAAAGAACCCGTTGCGGGCGAAGGGTGCGGAGGCGATCACAAGGCGGCGCACCTTGTCCGGCGCCTGCGCGGCCATCTGCAGCGCGACGCCGCCGCCAAAGGAGTAGCCGAGGACATCGACCTGATCGTAGCCGAGCCGGGCGACGAGTTCGGCCATATCCGCGCCGATCGCCGGAATATCGATCGGCCGGTTGCCGAGCGGCGTGCGGCCGTGACCCTGCAGATCGACGCCGATGACCTGGCGCTTCTCCTGCAAGGTCTTGAGGTTTTCGCCGAACATCTCGATCTGGCCGAGGCCGCCATGTAGCAGAAGCAGCGGTTCGCCCTTGCCACGGATTTCATAATAGTAGTCGATGCCGTTGACCGACAGGTGTCCGGCCTTGTCCGGCTTGCCGACAATGCTCTGCAACGGGTTTTCCTTGATCTCCTCGGCCTGCACTGCGGCGGGTGCAAAGGCGGCAAGCGCTGCGGTCAAAAGGATTATGACGGTCATCTTCGGCATGTCTCTCTCCTCGGTTTTCGACCGGCGCCTAGCCGGCTTCATGCACCAAGGACGCCCATGATCGCTGCATGCCGACAGGGCGAGGAAAATTTTCGGCCGCGTACCTCGCAAACTGAATCAAGGCGCTGCGGAATCGATTCCGGATTTCGGCCTATATCTTTGAAATATAAGGAATACGGCCTCGTGAAACGGGAGGAGCAGAGGAAGAGAACTTTAACGGATACGGGTGCATATTAGCGCTACACCACATGCATCCGGGCCGGCCATGACGCACAGCTTCTCCTACACCCATTACGATCTCGATCTGCAACGTGGCGGAACCGTCGTCGAGATCACGCTGTCGGCCGTCGCCAATGTCCGCCTGATGAACCACGCCAATTTCGATCTGTTCAAGAATGCGCGCCAGCACAAATTCCTCGGCGGCGTCGCCAAGCAATCGCCGATCCGGCTGAAGATCCCGGAGAGCGGCCACTGGCATGTGGTAGTCGATATGGAAGGACATCCGGGCAAGGCACAATCATCGATCAAGGTCGTGCCGCTCGCCCCGCAAAAGCCGGCACAGCGCTTCAGCGCCGCTTAATTCTCACCGCGCTCCTTGCGCAGTTTCGCCCACCAGTCGAGCCGCTTGCGCAGTTCGCGCTCGAAGCCGCGCTCCGGCGGATCGTAGAAGGTCCGGCGCCCCATCTT
This sequence comes from Shinella curvata, assembly GCF_022899935.1. Lineage (GTDB taxonomy): Bacteria > Pseudomonadota > Alphaproteobacteria > Rhizobiales > Rhizobiaceae > Shinella > Shinella curvata. Next base: position 982,383 of record NZ_JALJCJ010000002.1, on the reverse strand, counting down.
TTCCGGGAAATAGTCCTGGCCTGAAAAGGCATCCGGCTGATCGTGGTCGTAACGATATCCGTCGCCATAGCCCTCGCCCTTCATCAGCTTGGTCGGGGCGTTGAGGATGTGTTTCGGCGGCAGCAGCGAGCCGTGCTCCTTCGCCGCGCGCATGGCCGATTTGTAGGCGGTGTAGATGGCGTTCGATTTCGGCGCGGTGGCGAGATAGACGCAGGCCTGCGCCAGCGCCAGATCCCCCTCCGGCGAGCCGAGGAAATCATAGGCATCCTTCACCGCATTGCAGACGACGAGCGCCTGCGGATCGGCAAGGCCGATATCCTCGACCGCCATGCGCACCATGCGACGGCAGAGGAAGAGCGGGTCTTCGCCGGCATCGAGCATACGCGTGAGATAGTAGAGCGAAGCATCGGGATCGGAACCGCGCACGGCCTTGTGCAGGGCGGAGATGAGGTTGTAGTGGCCGTCCTGCGACTTGTCATAGACCGGCGCACGGCGCTGCACGATGCGGAAGAGATCGTCCTGCCCGAAGGTCTCGCCGGCGCGGGCGGCGCGCCATACTTCCTCGGCCAGGGTCAGCACGGCGCGGCCGTCGCCATCGGCCATGCGCAACAGAGAGGCGCGCGCCTCCTCATCCAGCGGCAGCGGCTTGTCCTCGACCGCCTCGGCACGCTTCAAAAGCTCTTCCAGGCTCGTTTCGTCATGCGGCTTGAAGGTGAGCACGCGGGCACGCGACAGGAGAGCGGCATTGAGTTCAAACGACGGGTTTTCCGTCGTCGCGCCGACGAGCACGATCGTGCCGTCTTCCATGACCGGCAGGAAACTATCCTGCTGGGCACGGTTGAAACGATGGATCTCGTCGACGAACAGCAGCGTCTGGCGGCCGCCCATGCGGCGCGCGCGGGCCGCCTCGAACACCTTCTTGAGATCGGCGACACCGGAGAAGATCGCCGAAATCTGCTCGAAGGCGAGGCCCGTTTCGCCTGATAGCAGCCGCGCCACCGTCGTCTTGCCCGTGCCGGGCGGTCCCCAAAAAATCATCGAGCCGAGCGAACCCGCCTCGATCATGCGCGAGAGCACGCCATCGGGGCCGGTCAGGTGTTCCTGGCCGGAGACTTCGCCCAACGTGCGGGGACGCAGGCGATCGGCCAGCGGCCGCTTCGCCTTCATGTCCTCCGGCTCATGCGGGGCGAAGAGATCGCTCATCGGAAGAACTGGCGGATGCGCTGGCCGTCGCGCTCAATCTCGACGCGCCAGATCGACGGGTCTTCACCGGTAAGCTTGGCGAGCGTTTCGGTAGTGGTGACGGCGGTGCCGTTGAGCTCGATGATGATGTCACGCGGCTGGAGGCCGATGCGCGCGGCCGGCGAACCGCGATTGACCTCGGTAACGACGACGCCGTGCGTCGTGCCCTGCCCGGCCGGCATGCGCAGCTCCTCGGACACGCGCGGCGAGAGATTGGCGACAACCGCGCCGGAGAAGGGATTGCGACCTTCGATCAGGCGTTCATCACGCGGCGTCGTTTCCGGCGCGCGATCAAGCGAGAGCGTCAGATCCTGCGGCTTGCCATTGCTGACGACCGTGATGCGCGCCGTGCCGCCGATGCCGACGGTGGTGAGGCGATAGCCCAGCGCATCGGGATGCTCGACGGGGATGCCGTTGACGGCCGTTACGATCTGCCCCGGCTTCATGCCGGCCTTTTCTGCCGGGCTGTCGGGTTGAACCCTTGAAATCAGCGCACCACGCGCACGGTCGAGACCAAGCGCTTCGGCAACCTCGGAAGTCACCGCCTCGAAGGTAGCACCGACGAAGGGACGATCGAAGCTGGCGCTGCCGTTCTCGGCGCTGGCGATGAAGGTCTTCACGAGATTGGCCGGAATGGCGAAGCCGACGCCGTTCGAGCCGCCGCCGCGCGAAAAGATCGCGGTGTTGATGCCGATCAGCTCACCGTTCATGTTGATGAGCGCACCGCCGGAATTGCCGGGATTAATCGACGCGTCCGTCTGGATGAAGAAACCGAAATCGCCAGAACGGACCTGGTTGCGGGCGAGTGCCGAGACGATGCCGCTCGTCACAGTCTGGCCAACGCCGAACGGGTTGCCGATGGCGAGCACGAGATCACCGACCTCCACGCCGTCGCTGTCGCCGAGCGGCAGCGTGGCGAAGTCACCCTCCACCTTGATCTTCAGGACAGCGAGATCGACGCGCTCGTCTTTCAGCACCACGGTGCTTTCATATTCGCGGCCATCGGCCAGCGCCACCTTGATGTCGCTTGCGCCCTCGATGACATGGTTGTTCGTGACCACGATACCCTTGGCGCCGACGATGACGCCCGAGCCGAGCGAGGATTGCTTCTGGCTGCGGTTCGGCATCTGCTGGCCGAAGAATTCTTCGAAGAAGGGATCGCCGTCGAACAGCGAGCGGCGCTCGACGACGCGCTCGGCATAGACGTTGACGACAGCGTTTTCGACCTGTTTGACCAGCGGCGCAAAGGAGAGCTGCATTTCCGTGCGCGATTGCGGCACGGTGCGCTCCTCGGCCATGGCGGGCGTCATCAGCGCGAGGGCCATGGCAAGCGGGGCGGCAAGCAGAATGCGGATATGCGTCATCGATTGAGTCTCCTTCGTTTCCGCGCCACGATCAGATAGGATTTCGCAGGAAAAAAGGCAAACTTTGCGATCGTAGCCACTCGCGCTGCCTCACGTCGTACGCACGAAAAAGTGGTCGCAAGAAATATTCACGGCCGTTGAAACAACATGCTCCGCCTTTACGTAGAAGCAGGGAAACAACCAAACAAATCGAGCCCCGTCATGTCTCTTTACCGCCCCCCGCGCATCGCTTCTTCCGAAATCACGTCCGAGCGCTGGTTCCTGAACCGCCGCGGCTTTCTCGCGGCCGCGGCCGGTGGCGCGCTCGCCGCAGCAGGCTCCCCGGCATTCGGCGAAGCGTTGAAGTCTTCCAAGAGCCCCTACACGGTCAATGAGAAGCTGACGCCTGAAAAGGATGTGACGAGTTACAACAATTTTTATGAGTTCGGCCTGGGCAAGGGCGACCCTGCGGCAAACTCGGAAAATTTCAAGCCGACGCCGTGGACGGTGAAGGTGGACGGGCTGGTCGGCAAGCCGAAGGAATTCGGCCTCGAGGAACTGCTGGCCATGCCGCTGGAGGATCGGGTCTATCGCATGCGCTGCGTCGAGGCCTGGTCGATGGTCATTCCCTGGGTCGGCTTTCCGCTGTCAGCCCTGCTCGACAAGGTGGAACCGCTGGGCGACGCCAAATACGTCGCCTTCGAGACGGTGGTTCGGCCGGAGGAAATGCCGGGGCAATCGGGTTACTTCCAGTCGCTGCCCTGGCCCTATGTCGAGGGCCTGCGGCTCGACGAGGCCCGCCATCCGCTCGCCATCCTCGCCGTCGGCGTCTACGGCAAGACGCTGCCGAACCAGAACGGCGCGCCGATCCGGCTCGTCGTGCCCTGGAAATACGGTTTCAAGGGCATCAAGTCGATCGTGAAGATCACGCTGACCGACAAGCAGCCCCCCTCGACCTGGAACATTTCCGCACCGAACGAATACGGCTTCTATGCCAACGTCAATCCGGAAGTGGATCATCCGCGCTGGAGCCAGGCGAGCGAAAATCGCATCGGCGAAGGCGGGTTCTTCGGCGCGAACCGCCAGCCGACCCTGCCCTTCAACGGCTATGCCGACGAGGTCGCCAGCCTCTATAGCGGCATGGATCTCAGGGCGAACTACTGATGCTGCCCGCCCTGCCCCGCAAATACCACGCCGCCTCGATCTGGCTGCTCTATGCAGCCGGATTCGTGCCCGCGGCCTACGGCTTCTGGCTCGGCGCCACGGGACGCCTGCCGGGCAATCCCGTGAAGGAGTTCGAACATCTGCTGGGGCTCTGGGCGCTGCGTTTCCTCGTCGCCACGCTGGCGATCACGCCGCTGCGCGATCTCCTCGGTATCAACTGGATCCGTTATCGCCGGGCGCTCGGGCTGCTGGCCTTCTGGTACGTGCTGATGCACTTCCTGACGTACATGGTGCTGGACCAGTACCTGAATTTTTCCGCCATTCTCGTGGACATCGTGAGACGGCCCTTCATCACCATCGGCATGGGCGCTTTCGTGATGCTCATTCCACTGGCACTGACTTCCAACAACTGGTCGATCCGCAGGCTCGGGCCGCGCTGGGTGAAGCTGCACAAGCTGGTCTATATCATCGCCGCAGCCGGTGCACTGCACTTCGCCATGTCGGTTAAGGTCGTGGGACTGGAACCCTGGACCTATATCGCGCTGGTGGCGGTGCTTCTCGCCTATAGGCCGATCCGGCCGATGCTGCGCGGTAGAAAGCGGAGGCCGCCAGAACCGGCTCTGAGAGAAAGCGAGCGCTCAGCCTAACGGCGGCTCAGCACTTCGCCATCGTCTTTCACGACGAAGAGTTTCGGAGCGGATACAGCAGACACCTCCGCGGCGTTGCTGATCACGCGGTTCCGGCCGCTGCTCTTGGCGAGGTAAAGCAGCCGGTCAGCGCGGCTGATGGCGTCGTGGATCGTGTGATCGCCGGCGGCGGAAACGGCGACACCGAAGCTCGCCGTGATCGCGCGGTCGATACCGATGCTGCGGAGATCACGCTCTGACAGCGCAAGACGAACCGTGTTTGCCAGCGTATGCGCGTCCTGCAGGCGGCAATTCGGCAAGTAGGCGATGAATTCCTCCCCGCCGAAACGCGCAACGGCGGCCTCCGGCCAGGACAGCGTCCGTAGAAGTGCCGCCACCTCGCGGATAACATCGTCGCCCGCGGCATGGCCATAGTGGTCGTTCACCGACTTGAACCAGTCGATATCCGCAACAATGACCGCCGCCTCTTTCCCGGCGACACGACCGCGTTCGCGGATGAACTGGTCAAAGCCACGGCGGTTGAGCAGACCGGTCAGGGGATCTTCCTCGGCCGCCTTGCGATGCCGCTCGACAATGCGCAGCGCGACGGAAGACAGCGCCGTCAGGGCCATGACAAGCGCGCCGATGGTCGACGTTATCTGCATGATATAGGCATAGCTCGAACCGATGAATTCGCCCATCGCCAACGTTCCGGCCATGATGAAGAAGACAATCGTCCGAACGGTCGTCTCCAGCATCACAAAGATCACGGCACCCAGCAGGGAGCGATCGACCCAATTGCGCGGCCGGCGCCAGGACGAGAGCGTCGCAACCAGCATCATCAGGCTGCATGCGATGTCGTTGATGAACAGTTCGTAGCGCAGGCTGCCCGCGATCAGGACCGCGTAGGTCGTACCCGTATAGGCAATCCCAGCGATCATCAGGCGCAGACCGACAAGCCTAGGCGCATCGAAATGCGTGACGAGCCCGTGGCTGTAGAGCAGGAAGGCTATGAGGAACGCCGCATCCGCCACCATTGCGACGACGGGCACCGGCACGATGACCTCCAAAAGGGGCGCAAGGAAGCCAAGCCCCGCGCAGAGATAACCGGCGCCCCAGAAAAGGGCGGCGCGATTGCCGAAGCGGCCGACGACGAGAAACGCCACGCCGAACAGGGTGAGGACCACCGGCAGCAGGAATGCGAAGTTCTCGCTCATTGATCAGACTCGATTAAACTCCCGCGAATTTTAGGGGCAAGGCCTGAAAACTATGCCTAGGGACATGGTTTCCAAAATCTTGCGGCCAGAATTTCACGCAAAGAAAAAGCCGGACGCTGAGAGCGTCCGGCTTCAAACCGTTCGGATCGAACGATCAGTGCTTATGCGGCTTCGGCAGCTTCTGCTTCAGCGGCAACGCGGGCCTTGTCGGCTGCACCCTTGGCGTCGACATCGCGTTCAACGAACTCGATGACGGCGAGCGGGGCGTTGTCGCCGTGGCGGTAGCCGGCCTTCATGATGCGCAGGTAGCCACCGTTGCGGCTGGCGTAGCGGGTTGCGATCGCGTCGAACAGCTTCGAAACAACGGCAACGTCACGGATCTGCGAAATCGCCTGACGACGAGCGTGCAGGTCGCCGCGCTTGCCCAGCGTGACGAGCTTTTCGACGATCGGGCGAATTTCCTTCGCCTTGGGCAGCGTCGTTACGATCTGCTCATGCAAGATGAGCGAAGCAGCCATGTTGGCGAACATCGCCTTGCGGTGGCTGGCAGTACGGTTGAGTTTGCGACCGGAATTCTGGTGGCGCATCTCGGGTCTCCTTCACATGCAGGCTGTTGCCTGCCGTTTGATGGTTAGTATTGGTCTTCGTAGCGCTTGGCGAGATCTTCGATGTTCTCGGGCGGCCATGCCGGCACTTCCATGCCGAGGTGCAGGCCCATGGAAGCGAGAACTTCCTTGATTTCGTTGAGCGACTTGCGACCAAAATTCGGAGTGCGAAGCATTTCGGCTTCGGTCTTCTGAATGAGATCGCCGATGTAGACGATGTTGTCGTTCTTCAGGCAGTTCGCCGAACGGACGGAAAGTTCCAGTTCGTCGACCTTCTTGAGGAGCGCCGGGTTGAACGCCAGTTCGGTGACCGATTCTTCCTCGGCTTCCTTCTGCGGCTCGTCGAAGTTGACGAAAACCGAGAGCTGGTCCTGAAGAATGCGGGCTGCAAACGCGATCGCATCTTCGCCGGTGACGGAGCCGTCAGTCTCGATGGACATGGTCAGCTTGTCATAGTCGAGAACCTGGCCTTCACGGGTGTTTTCCACCTTGTAGGACACTTTCTTGACCGGCGAGTAGAGGCTGTCGACCGGGATGAGGCCGATCGGAGCATCTTCGGAACGGTTACGATCGGCCGGGACGTAGCCCTTGCCGTTGTTGACCGTGAACTCCATGCGGATTTCCGCGCCCTCGTCGAGGGTGCAGATCACATGGTTCGGGTTCAGGATCTCGATGTCGCCGACCGTCTGGATGTCACCAGCCGTTACGACGCCCGGGCCCTGCTTGCGGACAACCATGCGCTTGGAATCGTCGCCATCCATCTTGATGGCGATTTCCTTGATGTTGAGCACGATATCGGTCACGTCTTCGCGGACACCCGGAATAGACGAGAACTCGTGCAGGACGCCGTCGATCTGCACGGCGGTAACAGCCGCACCGCGCAGCGACGACAGGAGAACGCGACGCAGCGCGTTGCCGAGCGTCAGGCCGAAGCCACGCTCCAGCGGCTCGGCAACAAGGCTTGCCTTGGTGCGGCCAGAGGAGGTGAATTCCACCTTGTTCGGCTTGATCAGTTCCTGCCAGTTTTTCTGGATCATATGTTTTGCCTTCCGTTCGCCGCCACCATCCAATCGTGGCGGCCGAGCCCTGAAGATCCAGGAAAGCCGACCGGCTTTCCTGGTTGTTCGAATGCGATGATCAGACGCGGCGCTTCTTGCGCGGACGGCAACCGTTGTGCGGGATCGGGGTCACGTCGCGGATGGACGTGATCATGAAGCCGGCAGCCTGGAGGGCGCGCAGAGCCGATTCACGGCCCGAACCCGGACCGCAGACTTCGACTTCCAGCGACTTCATGCCGTGTTCCTGGGCCTTCTTGGCGCAGTCTTCAGCAGCGATCTGGGCAGCGAACGGGGTCGACTTACGCGAACCCTTGAAGCCCTTTGCACCGGCCGACGACCAGGCAATGGCGTTGCCCTGTGCGTCGGTGATGGTGATCATCGTGTTGTTGAACGAAGAATTGACGTGAGCAACACCCGAGGTGATGTTCTTGCGTTCGCGACGGCGGACGCGTGCGGCTTCCTTGGCCATGGATAGTCCTTTCGTTGATCTCTACACCGCCGTAATGCCAGCGGCTCCACCGGGCCGGGACGAAACCCCTGCCCTGAATAGAATTTGCAAACGGCCCGAAGGTACGTCTGCGGCGATATCGTCACTGCCGTAGTGCCAGCAGCTCCACCGACCGGGACCTCTTGATGAAAGACAAGGCCCCGCTCGAAACTCAAAAGAGGCCGGCGCGAAGCGCCAGCCTCCTGCTCCCCGTTTCCGGGAAATTACTTCTTCTTGCCTGCGATGGCCTTCGCCGGGCCCTTGCGGGTACGGGCGTTGGTGTGCGTGCGCTGACCGCGGACCGGAAGGCCACGACGGTGACGCAGACCACGGTAGCAACCGAGGTCCATGAGACGCTTGATGTTCATCGAGGTTTCGCGACGCAGGTCACCTTCGACCTGGTAGTCACGGTCGATGGTTTCGCGGATCTGCAGGATGTCTGCGTCCGTGAGCTGGTGCACGCGACGATCAGCCGGGATACCGACCTTCTCGATGATTTCCTGTGCGAATTTCGGGCCGATCCCGTGGATATAGGTCAGCGCGATGACTACGCGCTTCGCGGTCGGGATGTTGACGCCAGCGATACGTGCCACGCCTGTTCTCCTTGCTTCCAGTTGCCATCCGGCAAGTGGTTTTCTTCATTCGATACGGCCGAAACGACCGCGACTCAATTGATGTTCGGGACACGTCGAAAACGACCGCACCCGGACTTCGTTCTTGGAAGTCCGCGCCGATCGCAAGGTTGATGTCGCGAGTTGGCGCTGTCTTAAGGGGAATCGGCCGAAAAAGTCAACTCCCCGACCGTTCCTTTTTGCCTGATATCAGGCGTTCTCCAGGATTCCACCGATCTCGGCGGTCACCTTGTCGACATTGGCCATGCCGTCGACCGTCTGAAGCTTGCCCGTCGAAGCGTAGTAGTTCGACAGCGGAGCGGTCTTCTCGCGGTATTCCGTGAGGCGACGCTTGAAAGCTTCCGGATTGTCGTCGGAGCGAACCGTACCGCCGGCGGCGATGGTTTCGGCAACGCGATTCTCCATGCGCTTGACCAGCGCGTCCTCATCGACCTTCAGCTCGATGACGGCGTCAAGCGCGATGCCCTTGCCGGCGAGGATCTGGTCGAGGGCCTGCGCCTGGGGAACCGTGCGCGGATAACCATCCAGGATGAAGCCCTTGGCACAGTCGGGCGAATCGATTCGATCGGACACGATTTCGTTGACGATCGCGTCAGACACAAGCTGGCCGGCGTCCATGACGGCCTTGGCACGCTTGCCGACATCCGTGCCGGCGGCAACGGCCGCCCGAAGCATGTCACCCGTGGAAAGCTGCGGAATGCCATACTTTTCCGTCAGGAGCTTGGCTTGGGTTCCTTTGCCGGCCCCCGGCGGTCCCAAAAAAATCAGTCTCATCGTCCCCTCTTTCCTCCACGCAGCTTCGACTTCTTGATCAGCCCCTCATACTGCTGAGCAATCAGGTGACCCTGTATCTGTGCTACAGTATCGAGGGTCACGCTGACAACAATCAAAAGCGACGTACCACCAAGGTAGAACGGCACCCCGGTCTGCGAGATCAGGATTTCGGGAAGAATGCAGACGAACATCAGATAGGCAGCGCCGATGACCGTGATACGGGTCAGCACGTAGTCGATATATTCGGCGGTGCGCTCGCCCGGACGGATGCCGGGGATGAAGCCGCCATGTTTCTTCAGGTTATCGGCCGTGTCCTTCGGATTGAAGACGATGGCCGTGTAGAAGAAGGCGAAGAAGGCGATCATCGCGGCGTAGAGCACCATGTACAGCGGCTGGCCGTGACCAAGCGATGCGATGACGGCGGTCGCCCAGGCCGGCAGCTCCGACGTGTTCGAGAAGCCGGCCAGCGTTGCCGGGAGCAACAGCAGCGACGAGGCAAAGATTGCCGGGATGACGCCCGCGGTGTTGAGCTTCAGCGGCAGGTGCGACGTATCGCCCTGGAACATGCGGTTGCCGACCTGGCGCTTCGGATACTGGATCAGCAGACGACGCTGGGCGCGCTCGACGAAGACGATAAGCGCGATGACGACGACAGCCATCAGCACGACGGCGAGAATCACGCCGAACGACAGGGCGCCCGTGCGTCCAAGTTCCAGCGTACCGGCCAGCGCGCCCGGCAGGGCGGCGACGATACCGGCGAAGATGATCAGCGAAATACCATTGCCGATGCCGCGCGAGGTGATCTGTTCACCCAGCCACATCAGGAACATGGTGCCACCGAGCAGCGAGATGACGGTAGAGATTCGGAAAAACCAGCCGGGATCGTTGACCAGTCCCGCCCCGCTCTCGAGGCCGACGGCGATGCCGTAAGCCTGCAGCGTGCCGAGCAGCACCGTGCCGTAACGGGTGTACTGGTTGATGATCTTGCGGCCCTGCTCGCCTTCCTTCTTCAGCTGTTCCAGCGAAGGCACGACGGAGGTCATCAGCTGCACGATGATCGACGCGGAGATGTACGGCATGATGCCGAGAGCGAAGATCGCCATGCGCTCGACGGCGCCGCCGGAGAACATGTTGAACAGGCCGAGGATACCACCCGCCTGGCCACGAAAGGCCTGGGCAAAAGCTTCGGGATTGAGGCCCGGCAACGGGATGTAAGTGCCGAGACGATAGACGAGCAGCGCGCCCAGCGTGAACCAGAGACGCTTCTTCAGGTCTTCCGCCTTGGCGAAAGTCGAGAAGTTCAGATTAGAGGCAAGTTGTTCCGCTGCCGAAGCCATGCATTTCTCCGCGTAGCCGATCCGGCGGCGGTGAAGCCCGGCCAGGTCCGGAATGGCTGATCCGTTTGGCACCCGCGCCCTGCCCTCCCCGGACCGGTCACGCCGATGCTGAAATTGGTCGTGCCCGCCTGCCGTTGCAGCAAATCGGGCGGATGGAGCCTAAACCGGTTGAAACGCGGATTGTCAAGCAATCCCGGCCTCACCCTGGTTTTAATTCCGGATAACGATGCGGATTTGAGAATCCGTCTGTCGTCGTGAGGCTCACATATGGGAGCAAAATCGCCCGGTGTGAAGCACACCGGGCGATTAAATGTCGAATTATTCGGCGGCTTCTGCGGCTGCCACCAGCAGCTTGATCGAGCCGCCAGCCTTTTCGATCTTTTCGATCGCAGGCTTGGAAGCGCCGGCGACTTCGAAGGCAACCTTGGCCTTCAGTTCGCCGTCGGCCAGAACGCGCACGCCGTCCTTTTCGCGACGGATAACACCGGCTGCCTTCAGAGCAGCTGCATCAACAGTCGCCTTGGCATCGAGCTTGCCGGCGTCGATGGCCTGCTGAACGCGGCCGAGCGACACGATGACGAAGTCAGACGCGAAGATGTTGTTGAAGCCGCGCTTCGGCAGACGACGGTAGATGGGCATCTGACCGCCTTCGAAGCCGTTGATGGCAACGCCCGAACGAGCCTTCTGACCCTTGACACCGCGACCACCGGTCTTGCCGGAGCCCGAGCCGATACCGCGGCCGAGGCGCTTGCGGCTCTTCGAGGAGCCTTCGTTGTCCTTGATTTCATTCAGTTTCATGATCTATCCCCTCACTTCTCTTCGACGACGCGAACGAGGTGCTGGACGGCACGGATCATGCCACGGACAGACGGCGTGTCTTCCAGTGTGCGAACCCGGTGCATCTTGTTGAGGCCCAGGCCGACGAGCGTTGCGCGCTGGATGGCCGGACGGCGGATGGGGCTGCCGATCTGCTCGACAGTCACCGTCTTCTTGGCGGTTTCTTTCTTAGCCATGATCAGTGCTCCTTATTCTTCGGCAGAGACGCCGGCAGACGTACGGCGAGCCTGCAGCGTGGCGTACTTCATGCCGCGCTGAGCTGCGATGTCCTTCGGGTGCATCTGGCTCTTGAGGGCGTCGAACGTCGCACGGATCATGTTGTACGGGTTCGAGGAGCCGGTCGACTTGGCGACGACGTCATGAACGCCGAGCGTTTCGAAGACAGCGCGCATCGGGCCACCGGCGATGATACCGGTACCGGCCTTGGCCGAACGCAGCAGCACCTTGCCGGCGCCGTGACGGCCGTGCACATCGTGGTGCAGCGTGCGGCCAGAGCGCAGCGGTACGAAGATCAGGTCGCGCTTGGCAGCTTCCGTGGCCTTCCGGATAGCTTCCGGAACTTCACGAGCCTTGCCATGGCCGAAGCCGACACGGCCCTTCTGGTCGCCGACGACGACGAGAGCTGCAAAACCGAAACGACGGCCGCCCTTGACGACCTTCGCGACGCGGTTGATCGCGACGAGCTTGTCGACAAACTCGCTGTCGCGCTCTTCGCGGTTCTGGCGGTCGTCACGACCGCGCTTTTCCTGTGCCATTGTCCTTTTCCTTTTTCTTTTCCGGGTGCAATCGGCAGATTGTCGAAAGCCGCCCCCATTCAGGAAATGGAAGCGACCAATACCCTACTGAGTGATCGGCGGGCACCGAAGTGCCCGGCCGAGTGATCAGAAGTTCAGACCACCTTCACGGGCGGCTTCGGCGAGAGCCTTGACGCGACCGTGATAGAGGAAGGCGCCACGGTCGAAGACGACGTCCTTGACGCCGGCCTTGACTGCGCGCTCGGCAATGAGCTTGCCGACGGCAGCGGCTGCTGCCGTGTCAGCGCCCGTCTTCAGCGACGAACGCAGATCGGTGTCGAGCGTGGAGGCAGCCGCAAGGGTCTTGCCGTCAACGTCGTCGATGACCTGTACGTAGATGTTCTTCGACGAGCGATGAACCGACAGGCGCGGACGGCCGTTGGCCACCGCCTTGAGGGTACGGCGCACGCGGTTGGCGCGGCGCACGAGAGCTTCTTTGGTGCTAGCCATTTCGCGTGATCCTTACTTCTTCTTGCCTTCCTTGCGGACGATGCGTTCTTCCGCGTACTTGACGCCCTTGCCCTTGTAGGGCTCGGGGCCACGGTACTCGCGGATTTCCGCAGCGACCTGGCCGACCTGCTGCTTGTTGATGCCGGAGATGATGATCTCAGTCGGCTTCGGAACAGCGATCGTGATGCCTTCCGGCGTCTGGTAGACGACGTCATGGCTGAAGCCGAGTGCCAGCTGCAGGTTCTTGCCCTGCAGCGACGCGCGGTAACCGACGCCGTTGATTTCGAGCTTGCGCTCGTAGCCGTCCTTGACGCCCTTGAAGATGTTCTCGACCATCGTGCGGGACATGCCCCACTTGGAACGAGCGTCCTTCGACTGGCTGGTCGGCTGGACGACAACGGCGTTGTCTTCGAGCTTTACCGAAACTTCGTCGTTTGCGACGAAGAACAGTTCGCCCTTCGGGCCCTTTGCGGTGACCTTCTGACCGTCAACGGTCGCGGTGACACCAGCGGGAACCTGAACGGGCTTCTTACCGATACGAGACATTTTTATATCCTGTCTGTTCGTTATGGAGATCCTTGCTCGATCTTAGAAGATCGAGCAAAGAACCTCGCCACCAACGTTCTGTTCGCGTGCCTGGTGATCGGCCATCACGCCCTTCGGGGTCGAAAGGATGGTGATGCCGAGGCCGTTCGCGACCTGCGGGATGGACTTGACCGAGACATAGACCCGGCGGCCCGGCTTGGAGACGCGGTCGATCTTGCGGATCACGGACGCGCCTTCGTAGTACTTGAGTTCGATGTTCAGCTCGGACTTGCCGTTGCCGAATTCGACTTCCGAATATCCACGGATGTAGCCTTCAGCCTGAAGGACATCCAGAACGCGGGCGCGCAGATTGGAAGCCGGCGTGGAAACGCTCGACTTGCGGCGTGCGGCGCCGTTGCGGATACGGGTGAGCATATCGCCCAGGGGATCAGTCATTGCCATGTACCCGTCTCCTTACCAGCTCGACTTGACAATGCCCGGCACCTTGCCGGAATTGCCCAGTTCACGAAGCGCAATACGCGACATACCGAGTTTGCGATAAAAGGCGCGCGGACGGCCCGTTACTTCGCAACGGTTGCGGATGCGGGTCTTCGAACCATTGCGCGGCAGCTCGGCAAGCTTGAGCGTTGCCTTGAAGCGCTCTTCGATCGGAAGAGACTGGTTCTGGATAATCGCCTTGAGGGCTGCACGCTTTGCAGCCTGGCTGGCGACCAGTTTGCGACGGCGGTTATTCTTCTCGACTGCGCTGGTTTTAGCCATAACAGTAATCCTTCTTTACGCTTGTCGTTACGGTCAGGCGCGGAACGGGAAGCTGAACTCTTTCAGAAGAGCGCGTGCTTCGTCGTCCGTCGGTGCCGTCGTGCAAACGATGATGTCCATGCCCCACATCTGATCAACCTTGTCGTAGTTGATCTCAGGGAACACAATGTGCTCCTTGATACCCATGGCAAAATTGCCACGGCCATCGAAGGACTTCGGGTTCAGACCACGGAAGTCGCGTACGCGGGGCAGCGCGATGTTCACGAGGCGATCCAGAAATTCGTACATGCGGGCGCCGCGCAGGGTGACCTTCGCGCCGATCGGCATGCCTTCACGGACCTTGAAGCCCGCGATGGAGTTGCGAGCGCGCGTGATGACCGGCTTCTGGCCGGCGATCGCTGCGAGGTCGGCTGCGGCAACGGTCGGCTTCTTGGAGTCGCCCGTGGCTTCGCCCACGCCCATGTTGATCACGATCTTGTCGAGCTTCGGGATCTGCATCTCGTTGGCGTAGGAGAACTGCTCCTTCAGCGCCGCACGAATACGCTCGACATATTCCTTCTTGAGCCGGGGCTCATACTTGGTGTCAGCCATCGATCGACACTCCCGAACGCTTTGCTACACGAACCTTCTTGTCGCCTTCGACCTTGAAACCGACGCGGGTCGGCTTGCCGTCCTTGGGGTCGGCGATCGCGATGTTCGACAGGTGGATCGAAGCTTCCTTGGTGATGATGCCGGCTTCCTGGGTCTGGGTCTGACGCTGGTGACGCTTCACCAGGTTGATACCCTTGACGACCGCACGGTCTTCCTTCGGCATTACCTGTACGACTTCACCGGTGCGGCCCTTGTCCTTGCCGGTGAGTACGACGACTTTATCGCCTTTACGGATCTTCTGCATAGCCATCGCTCCTTAGAGTACTTCGGGAGCCAGCGAGATGATCTTCATGTGGTTCTTGGCGCGGAGTTCGCGCGGAACCGGTCCGAAGATACGGGTGCCGATGGGCTCTTTCTTATTGTCGATCAGGACAGCGGCGTTGCTGTCAAAACGGATGACGCTGCCATCGGGGCGGCGGATGTCCTTGGCGGTGCGCACGACAACCGCCTTCATCACGTCACCCTTCTTCACGCGGCCGCGCGGAATAGCTTCTTTGATCGAGACGACGATAACGTCGCCGACCGAAGCGTACTTGCGCTTGGAGCCGCCCAGCACCTTGATGCACATGACACGACGTGCGCCGGAATTATCCGCCACGTCGAGGTTAGTCTGCATCTGAATCATGTCAGGTCGCCTTCTTGTTTCACCAGACCGGTTGGGCCAATCCCGATCAAGGAAAGGCCCCCTGTTCCAGCATATGGAAATTCATGTCTTCGCGCGGGAAGATGTGTTGCCAGGGTGGTTTCCCTTCGGCGAACCGACGGACCTTCCGTGCGCTCAAAGCAAAAGACGCTCGTGATTCCGAGCGTCCTTGCGCTGCTTCATACAGGTTTTCGCGCCAGACGCAAGGGCCGGGCGCGAAAACTGCTGAATTAAGCCTGGGCCGCTACGACGGTCCAGCGCTTGTCCTTGGAGATCGGGGCGCATTCCTGGATGGAAACGACGTCACCGACCTTGTACTGGTTGGTTTCGTCATGCGCCTTGTACTTCTTCGACCGGCGAACGGTCTTCTGAAGCAGGGGATGGGCAAAACGGCGTTCGACGCGAACGACAACAGTCTTGTCGTTCTTGTCGCTGACAACAGTGCCCTGCAGAATGCGTTTCGGCATATTTCTTGGTCCTTAGGCCTTGGCTTCTGCCGCCTTCTGGCGGGCAATGGTCTTGACGCGTGCGATGTCCTTGCGGACTTCGTTGATGCGCGAGGTCTTCTCAAGCTGGCCGGTGGCCTTCTGGAAGCGCAGGTTGAACTGCTCCTTCTTCAGCTTGGCAAGCTCTTCGTTCAGCTGGTCGGCGCTCAGCGCCTTGACGTCTGCGGCTTTCATGACGCTCGCTCCTTACTCTGCAATGCGCTGTACGAAGCGCGTCTTGACCGAGAGCTTGGCCGAGCCGAGGCGGAGCGCTTCACGCGCGATTTCCTCGGATACACCGTCGATCTCGAACATCATACGGCCAGGCTTGACCTTGGCCGCCCAGTATTCGACCGAACCCTTACCCTTACCCATGCGGACTTCCGTGGGCTTCGCGGTGACCGGGACGTCGGGGAACACGCGGATCCACACACGGCCGGCACGCTTCATGTAACGGGTGATCGCGCGGCGAGCCGCTTCGATCTCGCGAGCGTTCACGCGATTCGGTTCCTGAGCCTTCAAGCCGAACTCGCCGAAAGCGAGGTCGGAGCCGCCCTTGGCGACACCCTTGATGCGGCCCTTGAACTGCTTGCGGTACTTGGTACGCTTTGGCTGCAACATTTTTTTACTTCTCCGATATTGGCTGCCAAACGCGACTGTTACGCGTTTTCACGACGACGGTCGCCGCGATCGCCGCGTTCACGGCTTGCGGGACCCTGGCTGTCACTTTCGCTTGCGCGACGCTCAGAGGCCATCGGATCGTGCTCAAGGATTTCGCCCTTGAAGATCCAGACCTTGATGCCGCAGATGCCGAATGCGGTTTCGGCTTCAGCCGTACCGTAGTCGATGTCTGCACGCAGCGTGTGAAGCGGAACGCGACCTTCGCGGTACCATTCGGTACGAGCGATTTCCGCGCCGCCGAGGCGGCCGGCGCAGGTGATCTTGATGCCTTCGGCGCCAAGACGCATCGCCGACTGAACAGCGCGCTTCATCGCACGGCGGAAAGCCACGCGGCGTTCGAGCTGCTGGGCGATCGACTGAGCGACGAGCGTTGCGTCGACTTCCGGCTTGCGCACTTCAACGATGTTGAGGTGCGTTTCGGAGTTCGTCATCTCGGAAAGCTTCTTGCGGAGCTTCTCGATGTCTGCACCCTTCTTGCCGATGATCAGACCCGGGCGAGCCGAGTGGATCGTGACGCGGCACTTCTTGTGCGGACGCTCGATGACGACCTTGGCGATACCGGCCTGCTTCAGCTCTTCCATGACGAAAGCGCGGATCTTCAGGTCTTCGTGGAGCAGCTGGCCGTATTCGGCGTTGTCGGCGAACCAACGGCTGTCCCAGGTACGGTTGATGCCGAGGCGGAAACCGATCGGATTAATCTTCTGGCCCATTATGCGGCCTCCCCTTTGGCTTCGACTTCACGGACGACGATCGTCAGATGCGAGAAGGGCTTCTCGATCCGCGATGCACGGCCGCGGCCACGAGCGTGGAAACGCTTCATGACGATCGACTTGCCGACATAGGCCTCAGCGACGATCAAGGAGTCGACGTCGAGGTCGTGGTTGTTTTCTGCGTTGGCGATCGCGGATTCGAGCGTCTTCTTGACGGTCTCGGCGCTACGCTTGCGCGAGAACTCGAGCTCGGCGAGAGCGCGGTCCACCTTCTTGCCGCGGATGAGCGCAGCAAGCAGGTTGAGCTTCTGGGGGCTGACGCGGATCGTGCGCGCGATGGCCTGCGCCTCGTTATCCTTCAGCCGGCGTTCGGCTTTAGCCTTACCCATCGTTACTTCCTCTTCGCCTTCTTGTCCGCACCGTGACCGTAATAGGTCCGGGTCGGAGCGAATTCACCAAACTTGTGGCCGACCATGTCTTCGTTGACAGCAACCGGGATGTGCTTGCTGCCATTGTAGACGCCGAAGGTCAGTCCAACGAACTGCGGCAGGATCGTGGAGCGACGGCTCCAGATCTTGATAACTTCGCTGCGACCGCCTTCACGAACCTTCTCAGCCTTCTTGAGAAGATAGCCGTCAACAAACGGGCCTTTCCATACTGAACGAGCCATTTCTGACTAACCTCTCTTACTTCTTCTTCAAGTGGCGCGAGCGCATGATGAACTTGTCGGTCGACTTGTTCGAGCGGGTACGCTTGCCCTTGGTGGGCTTGCCCCACGGGGATACCGGGTGACGACCACCGGAGGTACGGCCTTCACCACCGCCGTGCGGGTGGTCGACCGGGTTCATGACGACGCCGCGGTTATGCGGGGTCTTGCCGCGCCAACGCGTACGACCAGCCTTACCGTCGTTGATGTTGCCGTGATCCGGGTTGGAAACGGCGCCGACAGTTGCGAGGCAGGACGCGTGAACCAGGCGCTGTTCGCCCGAGTTCAGGCGAAGGATCGCCATGCCCTGGTCACGACCGACCAGCTGTACGAAGGTACCGGCCGAACGGGCGATCTGACCGCCCTTGCCCGGCTTCATTTCGACGTTGTGAACGATCGAACCAACCGGGATGTACTGCAGCGGCATGGTGTTGCCGGGCTTGACGTCAACAGCCTTGGTGGAGGCGATGACCTTGTCGCCGGCCGTCAGGCGCTGCGGGGCCAGGATGTAGGCCTGCTCGCCGTCGGCATAATTCACCAGAGCGATGAACGCCGTGCGGTTCGGGTCGTATTCCAGACGCTCGACCGTGCCTTCGACGTCGAACTTGCGACGCTTGAAGTCGACGAGACGGTAGGTACGCTTGTGACCGCCGCCGATGAAGCGGGCCGTGATGCGACCGAGGTTGTTACGACCACCGCTCTTGGAGAGACCTTCGGTCAGAGCCTTGACGGGCTTGCCCTTATAAAGGCCGGACCGGTCGACGATGACCAGCTGGCGCTGGCTCGGAGTGGTCGGGTTGTAGCTTTTCAATGCCATTTTCTTGTTTCCTCTTTAGCCGACTGCTCGATTAGAGCCCGGTGGAGACGTCGATGGACTGACCGTCAGCAAGCGTGACGATAGCCTTCTTGACATCTCCCTGCCGGCCGGCGAAGCCGCGGAAACGCTTAACCTTGCCCTTGCGGACGAGCGTGTTCACAGCCGTGACCTTGACGCCGAAGAGAGCTTCCACGGCAGCCTTGATTTCAGGCTTGGAGGCGCGCTTGGCGACGTTGAAGACGATCTGGTTGTTTTCGGATACCAGCGTCGACTTTTCGGTGATCGAAGGAGATACGATCACATCGTAGTGGCGAAGATCCGTCATTTGAACCGCTCCTCGAGGGCTTCTACAGCAGCCTTGGAGAGCACGAGCTTGCCGCGGCGCAGGATATCGTAAACGTTGATGCCCTGGATCGGCAGAACATCCACGTTCGGGATGTTGCGTGCTGCGAGCTTGAAGTTGCCGTCAAGTTCAGCGCCGCCGATGAAGAGGGCATTGGTGAGACCGAGCGACGCGAACACGCCGAGCAGAGCCTTCGTCTTGGCTTCCGAGGCAACGAGGTCGTCAACGATGATGACGTCGTCAGCCTTGATCTTGGCCGAGAGGGCATGGCGCAGGCCGAGAGCGCGAACCTGCTTGGGCAGGTCATGCGCGTGGCTGCGCGATACCGGGCCGTGAGCCTTGGCACCGCCGCGGAACTGCGGAGCGCGCGCCGAATGGTGACGAGCGCGGCCCGTACCCTTCTGCTTGTACATCTTGGCGCCGGTGCGCGAAACTTCAGCGCGCGTCAGCGACTGGTGCGTGCCCTGCTGCTTCTTGGCGAGCTGCCAGCGAACGACGCGGGCAATGATGTCTTCGCGCGGCTCGAGGCCGAAGATCGCGTCGGAAACGGAGACCTTGCCGGCGTCCTTCCCTGCGAGGGTCGTGACTTTGAGATCCATGATCAGGCTCCCTTACTTAGCTGCGGCGCGCACGGCGGCCGGACGCGGAGCGTCGGACGGGGTGCCGGACTTGACGGCGTCGCGAACAACGATCCAGGCGCCCTTGGAGCCCGGGACTGCGCCCTTGACGAGAATGAGACCGCGCTCTTCGTCCGTGGAGACGACTTCGAGGTTCTGGGTGGTGACGCGCGTCTGGCCCATGTGACCAGCCATGCGCTTGCCCTTCCAGACCTTGCCCGGATCCTGGTTGTTACCGGTCGAACCGTGCGAACGGTGCGAAACGGAAACACCGTGCGTTGCACGAAGACCGCCGAAGTTGTGGCGCTTCATGGCACCGGCAAAACCCTTACCGATCGTGGTGCCGGTAACGTCGACCAGCTGGCCGGCGACGAAATGGCTGGCGGTGAGTTCCGCGCCGATTTCGATGAGGTTGTCTTCCGAAACGCGGAATTCAACGAGCTTGGCCTTGGGCTCGACGCTTGCGGCAGCAAACTGGCCGCGCAGAGCCTTTGCCGTGTTCTTCACCTTGGAAGAGCCGGCGCCGAGCTGAACAGCCGTGTAGCCGTTCTTGTCCTGCGTACGCTGAGCAACGACCTGGACGTTGTCCAGTCGCAGTACTGTTACAGGGATGTGCTCACCTGCGTCATTATAGACGCGAGTCATCCCTACTTTCTGTGCAATCACACCTGAACGCATGGTTCAATCCTCTTAGAAGTCCTGGCGGGATCGTGACGTCCCGTCATGCCTCTTGGTTTAAGGATTCCACTCGGGCTCTGAGGCCGTCGGGTTTCCCGTTTTTAGAAGACGTCGGCTTTCGCCACGTACCTTCCTTGTTATTCGGCTTGCGCCAGGACTTAGAGCTTGATCTCTACGTCCACACCGGCCGCAAGGTCGAGCTTCATGAGAGCATCGACCGTCTGCGGCGTCGGATCTACGATGTCGAGCAGGCGCTTGTGGGTGCGCATCTCGAACTGTTCACGGCTCTTCTTGTCCACGTGGGGCGAACGGTTGACGGTGAACTTTTCAATACGGGTCGGGAGAGGAACGGGACCGCGGACGCTTGCGCCGGTGCGCTTTGCCGTCGACACGATTTCACGCGTGGAGGCATCAAGGATCCGGTGGTCAAACGCCTTGAGGCGGATGCGGATGTTCTGGCCGTTCATACGACTTTTTCCTTAGTTCGTTATTCGCGATTCTCTTGGGGAATACGCGCTTTTTGATTCTGCGGTTCCCATAAAGGAACGCGCACGAAAATTCAATTGCCGAAAGGCCAGTCCGCTAAATTTTCAAAGACCGGAGGGGCAGGATGTGATCCTGCCCTTCCTATTTCAGCGGCCTGGGGCCTTAAGACTTACTCGACGATGGAGGCGACGATGCCTGCGCCGACGGTACGGCCGCCTTCACGGATCGCGAAGCGCAGCTTTTCTTCCATCGCGATCGGAACGATCAGTTCAACGGCAACCGTGACGTTGTCGCCCGGCATGACCATTTCCGTGCCTTCCGGCAGCGAAACGATACCCGTCACGTCCGTCGTGCGGAAGTAGAACTGCGGACGGTAGTTCGTGAAGAACGGCGTATGACGGCCGCCTTCTTCCTTCGTCAGGATGTAGGCTTCAGCCATGAACTTCTTGTGCGGCTTGACCGAACCCGGCTTGCACAGGATCTGACCACGCTCGACGCCGTCACGGTTAACACCGCGAACCAGTGCGCCGATGTTGTCGCCGGCCTGGCCCTGGTCGAGCAGCTTGCGGAACATTTCAACGCCGGTAACCGTCGTCTTCGACGTCGGGCGGATGCCGACGATTTCGACTTCTTCACCAACCTTGACGATACCACGCTCGACGCGGCCGGTCACAACCGTACCGCGGCCCGAGATCGAGAACACGTCTTCGATCGGCATCAGGAAGGGCTGGTCGATCGGACGTTCCGGCGTCGGGATGTAGGCGTCGACAGCGGCCATCAGCTCGCGGATCGCGTCTTCACCGATCTTCTTGTCCGAATCTTCGAGAGCGGCCAGAGCCGAACCCTTGACGATCGGAATGTCGTCGCCCGGGAAGTCGTAGGACGACAGAAGTTCGCGAACTTCCAGCTCGACGAGCTCGAGGAGTTCGGCGTCATCAACCTGGTCGACCTTGTTGAGGAACACGACGATTGCCGGAACGCCAACCTGGCGAGCGAGCAGGATGTGCTCGCGGGTCTGCGGCATCGGGCCGTCAGCAGCCGAGCAAACCAGGATCGCGCCGTCCATCTGGGCAGCACCGGTGATCATGTTCTTGACGTAGTCGGCGTGGCCGGGGCAGTCGACGTGGGCGTAGTGACGGTTCGGCGTCTCGTATTCGACGTGTGCCGTCGAGATGGTGATGCCGCGCGCCTTTTCTTCCGGAGCGGCGTCGATCTGGTCGTACGCCTTGAACTCGCCGAAGTACTTCGTGATCGCTGCCGTCAGCGACGTCTTGCCGTGGTCGACGTGGCCGATCGTGCCGATGTTTACGTGAGGCTTGTTGCGCTCAAACTTGCTCTTTGCCATTTCCGGCT
Organism: Shinella curvata; assembly: GCF_022899935.1. Lineage (GTDB taxonomy): Bacteria > Pseudomonadota > Alphaproteobacteria > Rhizobiales > Rhizobiaceae > Shinella > Shinella curvata. Next base: position 960,342 of record NZ_JALJCJ010000002.1, on the reverse strand, counting down.
CTCCATTCGTGATCCCGCGAGGGGAAATTCATACAAACTTTTTAAGGGGTTACCCCGGTCACTTCTGACCGGAGTACTTTGCCTGGATTTCCTGCGCGACGTTCGACGGAACCGGCGCATAGTGGTCGAAGACCATCGAGTACTGGGCGCGGCCCTGCGACATCGAGCGCAGGTTGTCCACGTACTTGAACATGTTGGCCAGCGGCACGTTGGCAGAGATCACGACGGCGACGCCGCGCGATTCCTGGCCCTGGATCTGGCCACGACGGGAGTTCAGGTCGCCGATAACGTCGCCGACATAGTCTTCCGGCGTTACGACTTCGACCTTCATCATCGGCTCGAGCAGCTGGGCGCCGGCTTCACGCGAGGCTTCACGGAAGCAGGCACGCGATGCGATTTCGAAGGCGAGGACCGAGGAGTCGACGTCGTGGAAGGCACCGTCGATGAGCGTCGCCTTGACGCCGAGCATCGGGAAGCCTGCGAGCGGACCCGAGGATAGAACGCTTTCGATACCCTTCTGAACGCCCGGGATGTATTCCTTGGGAACAGCACCGCCGACGATCTTGGATTCGAAGAGGAAATCTTCGCCATCCGGGTTCGGTTCGAACACGAGCTTCACGCGGGCGAACTGGCCGGTACCACCGGTCTGCTTCTTGTGCGTGTAGTCCTTTTCGGTCTTACGCGTGATCGTCTCACGGTAAGCAACCTGCGGAGCGCCGACGTTTGCTTCGACCTTGAACTCGCGACGCATGCGGTCGACGATGATGTCGAGGTGAAGTTCACCCATGCCTGCGATGATCGTCTGGCCGGACTCTTCGTCGGTCTTGACGCGGAAGGACGGGTCTTCGGCGGCCAGGCGGTTGAGGGCGAGGCCCATCTTTTCCTGGTCGTTCTTCGTCTTCGGCTCGATCGCGATCTGGATAACCGGTTCCGGGAATTCCATACGCTCGAGGATAACAGGCTTCAGGGGATCGCAGAGCGTGTCGCCCGTCGTCGTGTCCTTGAGGCCGGCGAGAGCAACGATGTCGCCTGCATAGGCTTCTTCGATGTCTTCACGCGAGTTGGAGTGCATCTGCAGCATGCGGCCGACGCGCTCGCGCTTTTCCTTGACCGTGTTCATGACCGACGTGCCCTTTTCGAGCTTGCCGGAATAGATGCGGGCGAAGGTGAGCGAACCGACGAAGGGGTCGTTCATGATCTTGAATGCGAGCATGGAAAGCGGCTCTGCGTCATCAGCGTGACGTTCGATTTCCAATTCCGTCTTGACGTCGATGCCCTTGATCGCCGGGATGTCTGCCGGGGACGGCAGGTAATCGACGACGGCGTCGAGCAGCGGCTGAACGCCCTTGTTCTTGAACGCGGTACCGCAGAACATCGGGTGGAACTTCACGTCGATGGTGCCGCGGCGAACGAGTTCGCGGATCTTGTCGTTGTCCGGGTAGTTACCTTCGAGATAGGCTTCCATCGCGGCTTCGTCGATTTCGACGACGGTCTCGATCAGCTTCTCGCGGTATTCTTCGGCCTGGGCCTTCAGGTCTTCCGGGATTTCGACGACGTCCCACTGGGCGCCGAGCGATTCGTCGCGCCAGACGAGAGCGTTCATCTCGATCAGGTCGATGACGCCCTTGAAGTCGCTTTCAGCGCCGATCGGCAGCTGCATGACGACCGGGATCGCACCGAGACGCGACTTGATCATGGACACCGAACGGTAGAAGTCCGCGCCGGTCTTGTCCATCTTGTTGCAGAAGATCATGCGCGGAACGTTGTACTTCTCAGCCTGACGCCAGACGGTTTCCGTCTGCGGCTCAACGCCGGCGTTGGCGTCGAGAAGAGCGATCGCACCGTCGAGAACGCGCAGCGAACGTTCGACTTCGATGGTGAAGTCGACGTGGCCGGGGGTGTCGATGATGTTGAAGCGGCGGGTCTTGCCGTCACGGCCCTTCCAGAAGGTCGTGGTGGCAGCAGACGTGATCGTGATGCCGCGTTCCTGCTCCTGCTCCATCCAGTCCATCGTAGCGGCGCCGTCATGGACTTCGCCGATCTTGTGGGACTTGCCGGTGTAGTAGAGGATGCGTTCGGTCGTCGTCGTCTTGCCGGCGTCGATATGCGCCATGATACCGAAATTACGGTAGTCTTCGATTTTATATTCGCGAGCCATTTCGGACTCCTTTCGAGACGTTAGTTTCGGTTACCAGCGGTAGTGCGAGAATGCACGGTTGGCGTCAGCCATCTTGTGCGTGTCTTCGCGCTTCTTCACTGCGCTGCCGCGATTGTTCGCTGCGTCCATGAGTTCGCCGGAAAGGCGCTCGACCATGGTCGTCTCGTTACGCTTGCGGGCAGCTGCGATCAGCCAACGGATTGCGAGAGCCTGACGGCGCTCCGGACGGACATCGACCGGAACCTGGTACGTCGCACCACCAACGCGACGCGAACGCACTTCGACGTGCGGCGCGACGTTGTCGAGAGCGGAATGGAACACACCGAGCGGATCGGCCTTTGCCTTACCCTGAACGACATCGAAGGCGCCGTAAACGATCGTTTCGGCGACGGACTTCTTGCCGTCCAGCATGATGGCGTTCATGAACTTGGTGACAACGAGATCGCCGAACTTCGGGTCCGGGTTGATCTCGCGCTTTTCTGCTCTATGGCGACGGGACATACTTTTTGTCTCTCAATCTTGAATGATCTGGCCAGCGAAATGGCGCTGGTTACTGTATTACTTCGGACGCTTCGCGCCGTACTTGGAGCGGCGCTGCTTGCGGTTCTTGACGCCCTGGGTGTCGAGAACGCCGCGAATGATGTGGTAACGCACGCCCGGCAAGTCCTTTACGCGGCCGCCACGGATCATGACGACAGAGTGTTCCTGCAGGTTGTGGCCTTCGCCCGGGATATAACCGATGACTTCGAAGCCATTGGTCAGGCGGATCTTGGCGACCTTACGCAGAGCCGAGTTCGGCTTCTTCGGGGTCGTCGTATAGACGCGGGTGCAAACGCCGCGCTTCTGGGGGTTTTCCTGCAGAGCAGGAACCTTGTTGCGCTTAACCGACGCCTGGCGCGGCTTGCGGATCAACTGGTTTACGGTAGGCATAGACCCATCCCTTAATCGTGTCTCATTACCCTTGCGGGCGATAGGTGGCCACACGCGTGTTCATGCGCAATAAAAGGCCGATCCGCTTCCGCGGATGACCTCAATAGGCAGAGGACGCATTATAACCGCGTCATGCGTGCAGCATTCATGTTCTCAACGTGCGTCGAGCCCTGTTTGAGGCGAACTTCAGAACGAGTCATTCCGAACCAGCCAGCCTCACATAGGCTCTGATGGCGTGCGGTCTACTGGCTCGAGGGCAAAAGGTCAAGGGGCGAGGCGAAAGAATCCCGGCCGGGAATGGCTGGCCTGCCTGAGAAGCAGGGCTTCCGGCGGCCTTCCCTACCCCGTTGACGGGGCTTTCGGCGCCATATGCTCTCGCTCAAGAACATTAAGAAAGCCTGAAGACGGAATCAACCGGAAAGAGTCGCGCCGGCGCGGATGCATCCGCTGATTCCCATCGGGTGAGTCGGTCCGGCCGTATTTTGTCATTGGGTCTTGCCGCCCTACCCTTTATAGAGCTGGTATCATTGACCCGAAAGGAGCCCGCCATGGCGTCCAGCGCCGACAACGACAACGACAACAACACGCCCGACGAGCCCATGGTCTTCATCATCATCGGCAAGGCCTACGAGCGCGAAGGCGCCGAGGGCATCGACATCCATGTCATGCTGCGCGCGCCCGATGACGACAGTGCCGTACGCGAAGCGCTCAATGCCCTTTCGGAAGAAGGCTTCCTCGAAGCGGACCTCGACCAGATCGGCACACTGACGGGGCAGCCCGACGACGAGCCGCACGCTTCGGCCTACAAGGGTGCGCTTGAGGGCGAGGTCGCGATCATTCGCTTTGCCTGAAGAAAAATGGCGCAGGCATTGAGAGAGCAATGCCTGCGCCGACGCGCCTTGAACGAAGCGAAGCGCTCAGCCAGATCAGCCCCGTGATCTGCGGCGAGCGCAGCTCCGCACCCTGCGCATGTTCGATTGGTGACTTGCCGGCGATCCCGACAACCAACGCCACTGGCCTCGCCGCTGGGGCAGCGCAATTTCATCGAACTGTTCGCAGAATCCGTTACCACCGAAACGGAAGACACTTGCCCCCCAAATGGGGGAAGGGTCGTCTAAAAAATGCCGGCCACGCCGTTCGCATGAGGTTTTTCGATCCGAAGGCGCCGTGCAAATAGCGTTGCGGCCGATGGCCGTTTGTTTTTCTCGCAAAATACCCCACCATATCGCACTGGCGATGTAACCCGAACCCGACCCAAGCGATGCCGGAATGTTCATGGAAGCACTTGAATCCGAACTCATCAGCAGGATCTACGAAGCGGCGGTTTTTAAGGAACGGTGGCCGAATGTCGTTTCCACGATCGCACATAGCTGCGACTTCTGGGGCGGCGCACTTACCTGGCAGGCCGCCGGCGAGCGCCGGTGGATCGGAACCGCCGGCTTCATGGAGGTCATTGAGGAGTTCGCGGCAGAAGGCTGGGCCGCCAAGAACATCAGGCTTGAGAAGGCCAACCGCGAAGGGCAGTTCTCCTTCGTGCGCGACGCCGATCTCTTTACCGCCGAGGAGCGGCGTGACCTGCCGATCTATCGCGATTTTCTGGTTCCACGTGGTCTGGGATGTGCGACCGCGACGCTGATCAGCGGCCCGGAGGATATCGAGATCAGTGTCTGTTTCGAGCAGCGCCTCACCAGCGGCCCGATCAGCAACGAGACGGTCCGTCTTCTGAACGCGCTGCGGCCGCATATCGCACGCAGTCTCCTGCTCGCCACGGAACTGGATCAGCAAAAGGCCGACCTCCTGACGACCGGACTGCATGCCATAGGTGCACCCGCAGCCATCGTGCAGGGCAACGGGCGCGTGCTGTCGACGAATCCCCTGTTCATGGCCGCACGCGGCCGGGTGTCCATCCGCGCCCAGGATCGTATCCTCCTGCGGGACGATGGCGCCAACCGGCTGCTTTACCAGGCATTGTCGGAGATCACCGGTCATGACCGCATCAAATCCGTTCCGCTGCCGGCGACGGAAGAAGAGCAGGCCTGCATCGTGCATGTCATCCCCCTCTTCGGACATGCACTCGATTTTTCACCGCAAGGCACAGCCATCGTGCTGATCGCTCAGCCCTCGGCGACCGCCGTGGACGATCTGCGCATTCTGAAAGGGCTCTACGATCTGACCCGCGGCGAGGCACGCATCGCCATCGAAATCCAGAAGGGACTGCCCCTCCCCGAGATCGCCAAACGCCTTCAGATTTCCTACGAAACGGTGCGCAGTACCGCCAAGGTCGTTTATGCGAAAACCGGGAGCTCCGGGCAAAGCGACCTTGTCCGCCGCCTCTCCGTCGTCGATCGATACGCCTTGCCCCCTTCGGCCTCTCCCCGGAACGGCTGAGCGAACGGGTCGCCGGACACTTCAGCGCTTTCAAAACGCTAGTCCACAATACTCTCGACAAAGCGCTCTCAACGGGCGTCTTCAAAACAAAACGCCGGGCACAGGGCCCGGCGTTTTCATTTTCGTGAGACCCAGCCTTACTCGGCTGCGGCGCCCTCGCCGCCGGCGAGGTCCGCCAGCATCGGGGTTGCGACGCCGGCGCCCGTCGACTTGCGGCGCTCGTCGAGAATCATCTCGTCGCGGGCCGTCGCGATGCGGCGGATCTGGGTCATCGTGCCACCGGTACCGGCCGGGATGAGGCGACCGACGATGACGTTTTCCTTGAGGCCCTGCAGGCCGTCGGTCTTGCCGGCGATCGCAGCTTCCGTGAGAACCTTGGTGGTCTCCTGGAACGAAGCGGCCGAAATGAACGACGGGGTCTGCAGCGACGCCTTGGTGATGCCGAGGAGGACCGGATCGCCATATGCCGGCTTCTTGCCCTCTTCGATCAGCTGATCGTTGACGTCTTCCAGCTCGATACGGTCGATGTTGTCACCGACGATGTAGGTCGAGTCGCCGGCATCCGTGATCTCCACCTTCTGCAGCATCTGGCGAACGATCACCTCGATGTGCTTGTCGTTGATCACAACGCCCTGCAGTCGGTAGACTTCCTGGATTTCATTCACGAGGTAGGAAGCGAGTGCTTCCACGCCCTTGATCGCCAGGATGTCGTGCGGTGCCGGGTTACCGTCGAGGATGTAGTCACCCTTTTCGATATAGTCGCCGTCCTGAAGGTGGAAGGGCTTGCCCTTCGGGATCAGGTACTCGACCGGCTCGACACCGTCTTCCGACGGCTCGATCAGCACGCGGCGCTTGTTCTTGTAGTCGCGGCCGAAGCGGACGGTACCATCGATCTCAGCGATGACGGCGTGGTCCTTCGGACGACGAGCTTCGAACAGTTCGGCAACGCGCGGCAGACCACCGGTGATGTCCTTGGTCTTGGCGCTTTCCAGCGGCGAGCGGGCAAGAACGTCACCCTGGGAGACCTTCTGACCCGGTTCGACCGACAGGATCGCGTCGACCGAGAGCAGGAAGCGGGCTTCGCCACCGCGGGACAGCTTGGCGACGGCGCCATTCTTGTCCTTGATGACGATGGCCGGCTTCAGGTCCGTACCGCGCGGCGTCGAGCGCCAGTCGATGACCGAACGCTTGGTGATGCCGGTGGATTCGTCGGTCATTTCCAGAACCGAGATGCCGTCGACGACGTCTTCGAAGTGAACGGTACCTTCCACTTCCGTCATCATCGGACGGGTGTAGGGGTCCCACTCGGCGAGACGCTGGCCGCGCTTCACCTTGTCGCCGTCATCGACGAAGATCTTCGAACCGTAGGCAACGCGCTGCGAGGAACGTTCCACGCCACGCTCGTCGAGAATGGTGACCGCCATGTTGCGGCCCATCGCGACGAGTGCGCCATCGGAATTGCGCAGCATGTTGCGGTTCTTCATCTGCACCGTGCCTTCATACGATGCTTCCAGGAACGACTGGTCGACCACGGTCGCCGTGCCGCCCAGGTGGAAGGTACGCATGGTGAGCTGGGTGCCCGGCTCGCCGATCGACTGTGCCGCGATGACACCGACAGCTTCGCCCATGTTGACGGGCGTGCCGCGTGCAAGGTCGCGACCGTAGCAGACGCCGCAGACGCCGGTCTGGATTTCGCAGGTCAGTGCCGAGCGGATACGGATCGACTGGATACCAGCCTTCTCGATCTCGATGACATCCGACTCAAGGATCATCTTGCCGGCATCGACGATGCGCGCACCCGTGACCGGATGATCGATATCGTCAAGCGCGGTACGACCCAGAACGCGGGTACCGATCGAAGCCACGACCTGACCGGCATCGACGATCGCCGTCATCGTGAGGCCCTTGTCGGTGCCGCAGTCGACATGCGTGACGATGCAATCCTGCGCGACGTCGACGAGACGGCGGGTCAGGTAACCGGAGTTCGCGGTCTTCAAGGCGGTGTCTGCCAGACCCTTACGGGCGCCGTGCGTCGAGTTGAAGTACTCGTTCACGGTCAGGCCTTCCTTGAAGTTCGAGATGATCGGCGTTTCGATGATCTCGCCCGACGGCTTGGCCATGAGGCCGCGCATGCCGCCCAGCTGGCGCATCTGGTTCGGAGAACCGCGGGCGCCCGAGTGGGACATCATGTAGATCGCGTTCATCGGCTTCTGACGACCGGTTTCGGCGTCGAACTCGACGGCCTTAATGCGGGCCATCATGTCTTCGGCGACCTTTTCGGTGGCCTTGCCCCAGGCGTCGACGACCTTGTTGTACTTCTCACCCTGAGTGATCAGGCCGTCGTTGTACTGCTGCTCGTATTCCTTGACCAGGGTTTCGGTGTCACCGACGATCTTCGCCTTGGTTTCCGGAATGATCATGTCGTCCTTGCCGAACGAAATGCCGGCGCGGCAGGCATGGGCAAAGCCGAGCTGCATGATGCGGTCGCAGAAGATGACCGTGTCTTTCTGACCGCAATGACGGTAGACCGTGTCGATCATCTTGGAGATGTTCTTCTTGGTCATTTCCTGGTTGCAGGTCTCGAACGGCACGTTGACGTTCTTCGGCAGGAGTTCGCCGATGATCATGCGGCCGGGCGTCGTTTCATAGATCTTCGACACCAGATTGCCGTCGGCATCCATGGTCTTGAAGCGACCGCGGATCTTGGCATGCAGGGTGACGACCTTGTTTTCGAGCGCATGGTGCAGTTCGCCCATGTCGGAGAAGGCCATGCCTTCGCCCGGCTCGTTCTGGTTCATGATCGCCAGATAGTAGAGACCGAGAACCATGTCCTGCGACGGAACGATGATCGGTGCGCCGTTCGCCGGATGCAGGATGTTGTTCGTCGACATCATGAGCACGCGCGCTTCCAGCTGGGCTTCCAGCGAGAGCGGAACGTGAACAGCCATCTGGTCGCCGTCGAAGTCGGCGTTGAAGGCCGTGCAGACGAGCGGGTGCAGCTGGATGGCCTTGCCTTCGACCAGCGTGGGTTCGAAGGCCTGGATGCCCAGGCGGTGCAGCGTCGGTGCGCGGTTCAAGAGAACCGGATGCTCGCGGATGACCTCGTCGAGGATATCCCAGACTTCCGGCTTCTCTTTTTCAACGAGCTTCTTGGCCTGCTTGACGGTCGAGGAGAAACCCTTGGCGTCAAGGCGGGCATAGATGAACGGCTTGAACAGTTCGAGCGCCATCTTCTTCGGCAGGCCGCACTGGTGCAGCTTGAGTTCCGGACCGGTCACGATGACCGAACGGCCGGAATAGTCGACGCGCTTGCCGAGCAGGTTCTGGCGGAAGCGGCCCTGCTTGCCCTTGAGCATGTCGGACAGCGACTTCAGCGGGCGCTTGTTGGCGCCGGTGATGACGCGACCGCGGCGGCCGTTGTCGAACAGGGCGTCAACCGATTCCTGAAGCATGCGCTTCTCGTTACGGATGATGATGCCCGGTGCGCGCAGCTCGATGAGGCGCTTCAGACGGTTGTTGCGGTTGATGACGCGGCGATAGAGGTCGTTGAGGTCCGACGTCGCGAAACGACCGCCGTCAAGCGGAACGAGCGGACGCAGGTCCGGCGGGATCACCGGAACGACCTTCATGATCATCCATTCCGGACGGTTGCCGGATTCCATGAAGTTCTCGACGATCTTCAGGCGCTTCATCAGCTTCTTCTGCTTCAGATCGGACGTGGTCTCGGCCAGATCCGAACGCAGATCGCCAGCGATCTTCTCGAGGTTCATCGAGGCGAGCATCTCATAGATGGCCTCGGCGCCGATCATCGCCGTGAACTGGTCTTCACCATATTCATCGACGGCGATCATGTACTCTTCTTCAGAGAGAAGCTGGTTTTCCTTGAGCGCGGTCAGGCCCGGCTCGGTCACGATGTAGTTCTCGAAATAGAGAACGCGCTCGACATCCTTCAGCGTCATGTCGAGCAGCGTCGAGATGCGCGAGGGAAGCGACTTCAGGAACCAGATATGGGCAACGGGCGCGGCGAGCTCGATATGGCCCATGCGCTCACGGCGAACGCGCGACAGCGTGACTTCGACGCCGCACTTTTCGCAGATGATGCCCTTGTACTTCATGCGCTTGTACTTGCCGCACAGGCACTCGTAGTCCTTGATCGGCCCGAAGATGCGCGCGCAGAAGAGACCGTCGCGTTCCGGCTTGAACGTACGGTAGTTGATGGTTTCCGGCTTCTTGATCTCGCCGTACGACCACGACAGGATCTTTTCCGGCGACGCGATCGAGATACGGATGGAGTCGAACGTCTGCGCAGGCACCTGCGGGTTGAAAAGGTTCATGACCTCTTGGTTCATGCCTATCTCCTTCGTGGGCCAATGGCCCTCTGCTTAGCAGCCAATTGCGGCGATACCCGGGTGCCGCAGGCTGCTTGAAACGGATGAGCCGCCCCCTGCCGAACAGGCGGGAGGCGGAAACGGTGCGCGCCTGATGGCGCGCACCCGATCAGATCACTCTGCCGCGTCGGGAAGCTGGCCGGCTTCCGCGTTCGGATCGACCTTGGAGTTCTCGAGTTCGACCGACAGACCGAGCGAGCGCATTTCCTTGACGAGAACGTTGAAGCTCTCCGGAATGCCCGCCTCGAACGTGTCGTCGCCGCGAACGATCGCCTCGTACACCTTGGTGCGGCCCGCGACGTCGTCCGACTTCACGGTCAGCATTTCCTGCAGCGTGTAGGCGGCGCCGTAGGCTTCGAGCGCCCAGACCTCCATTTCCCCGAAGCGCTGGCCGCCGAACTGCGCCTTGCCACCCAGCGGCTGCTGGGTCACGAGCGAGTAAGGACCAATCGAACGGGCGTGGATCTTGTCGTCCACGAGGTGGTTCAGCTTGATCATGTACATGTAGCCGACGGTGACCTTGCGGTCGAAGGCTTCACCCGTACGGCCGTCGTACAGAACCGACTGGCCGGAAGAGTTGAGGCCCGCACGCTCGAGCATGCTGGCGACGTCGGGTTCATGCGCACCGTCGAAGACCGGCGTTGCGATCGAGACACCCTTGCGGGACTGCTCGGCGAGCTTGACCAGGGCGTCGTCGTCGAAATGGGCGACTTCGTCCTTGGCTTCGCTCTCGTAGACTTCCGTCAGCTCGCGCTTCAGGTCCGAGATGTCCATGGTCTTGCGATACTCGTCGAGCAGATCGCCGATCTTCTTGCCCATGCCGGCGCAAGCCCAGGCAAGGTGGGTTTCGAGGATCTGGCCGACGTTCATGCGCGAAGGCACGCCCAGCGGGTTCAAGCAGATATCGACATGCGTACCGTCTTCGAGGAACGGCATGTCCTCGATCGGCAGGATGCGCGAGACGACACCCTTGTTGCCGTGACGGCCGGCCATCTTGTCGCCCGGCTGGATCTTGCGCTTCACAGCGACGAAGACCTTGACCATCTTCATGACGCCCGGGGGCATTTCGTCGCCGCGCTGGACCTTTTCGACCTTGTCCATGAAGCGCTGTTCAAGGCGCGACTTGGATTCGTCGTACTGGCCGCGGAGCGCTTCGATTTCGCCCTGAACCTTCTCGTCCTCGACTGCGAACATCCACCACTGCGAGCGGGGATATTCGGAGATGATGGCGTTCGAAAGCTCGGTGCCCTTCTTGAAGGTCTTCGGACCGGCAACGGCCACGTGGCCGCGCAGCATGTCGACCAGACGACCGTAGACGTTACGGTCGAGGATCGCCTGCTCGTCGTCACGGTCCTTCGCCAGACGCTCGATCTCTTCACGCTCGATCGCCATCGCACGTTCGTCCTTCTCCACGCCGTGGCGGTTGAAGACGCGAACTTCGACGACCGTACCGAAGGTGCCGGGCGGCATGCGCATGGAGGTGTCGCGAACGTCGGAGGCCTTTTCACCGAAGATGGCGCGCAGGAGCTTTTCTTCCGGCGTCATCGGGCTTTCGCCCTTCGGGGTGATCTTGCCGACCAGGATGTCGCCCGGCTGAACCTCTGCACCGATGTAAACGATACCGGCTTCGTCGAGGTTCTTCAGCGCCTCTTCCGAAACGTTCGGGATGTCGCGCGTGATTTCTTCCGGGCCCAGCTTGGTGTCGCGGGCCATGACTTCGAATTCTTCGATGTGGATGGACGTGAACACGTCGTCGGAGACGATGCGTTCAGACATCAGGATCGAGTCTTCGTAGTTGTAGCCGTTCCACGGCATGAACGCGACGAGCGCGTTGCGGCCGAGTGCCAGGTCGCCGAGGTCGGTCGACGGACCGTCCGCGATGATGTCGCCCTTGTTCAGAACGTCACCGACGGTGACCAGCGGACGCTGGTTGACGCAGGTGTTCTGGTTCGAGCGCTGGAACTTCTGCAGACGGTAGATATCGACGCCCGACTTCGACGGATCGAGGTCTTCGGTGGCGCGGATAACGATACGGGTCGCATCGACCTGGTCGACGACGCCGCCGCGGCGAGCCGCGATCGCAGCACCCGAGTCACGGGCAACGATCGGTTCCATGCCGGTGCCGACGAACGGAGCTTCCGCACGCAGGAGCGGCACGGCCTGACGCTGCATGTTCGAGCCCATGAGCGCGCGGTTCGCGTCGTCGTTCTCGAGGAACGGAATGAGCGCGGCCGCAACCGAAACGAGCTGCTTCGGCGAAACGTCCATCAGATTGATCTGGTCGCGGGGCGCGAGCATGACTTCGCCGGCGTGACGGCAAACGACGAACTCTTCAGCGAAGGAGTTGTCGCCTTCCAGCGGCGAGTTGGCCTGCGCGACGTGGTACTTGGCCTCTTCCATGGCGGAGAGGTAGACCACATCCGTCGTGACCTTGCCGTCCACAATCTTGCGGTACGGGCTTTCGATGAAGCCGTACTTGTTGACGCGGGCGAAGGTCGCAAGCGAGTTGATCAGACCGATGTTCGGTCCCTCAGGCGTTTCGATCGGGCAAATACGGCCGTAGTGGGTCGGATGAACGTCGCGCACTTCGAAGCCGGCGCGCTCGCGGGTCAGACCACCCGGGCCAAGAGCCGAGAGACGGCGCTTGTGGGTGATTTCCGACAGCGGGTTCACCTGGTCCATGAACTGCGAGAGCTGCGAGGACCCGAAGAATTCACGAACCGCGGCGGCAGCCGGCTTCGCGTTGATCAGGTCCTGCGGCATGACCGTGTCGATCTCGATCGAGGACATGCGCTCCTTGATCGCGCGCTCCATGCGCAGCAGGCCGAGACGGTACTGGTTCTCCATCAACTCACCGACCGAACGAACACGGCGGTTGCCGAGGTTGTCGATGTCGTCGATTTCGCCCTTGCCGTCGCGCAGCTCGACCAGCATCTTCACGACGGCAAGGATGTCGTCCTTGCGCAGCGTGCGGACCGTGTCGGCAACGTCGAGGTCGAGGCGCATGTTCATCTTCACGCGACCAACAGCGGAGAGGTCGTAACGCTCCGCATCGAAGAACAGCGTGTTGAACATGGCTTCGGCCGAATCCATGGTCGGCGGTTCACCCGGACGCATGACGCGGTAGATGTCGAACAGGGCGTCCTGGCGGTTCTCGTTCTTGTCGGCGGCGAGCGTCGAGCGAATGTAGGCACCGACATTGATATGGTCGATGTCGAGAACCGGGATTTCGTCGAAACCAGCCGACAGGATGACCGGAAGGGTCTTCTCGTCGATCTCGTCGCCGGCTTCGAGGTAGATCTCGCCCGTCGTGTAGTTGACGATGTCTTCGGCCAGATAGTTGCCGTAGAGATCCTCGTCGGTTGCCTTGAGAGCCTTGAGGCCCTTTTCGGAGAGCTGCTTGAGCAGGCGCGGCGTCAGCTTCTTGCCGATTTCGACAACCACTTCACCGGTGTCGGCGTCGATCATATCCGCGACGGCCTTTTGGCCCTTCAGCGCGTCGGGATTGAACGGAACGCGCCAGCCCTTGCCGTCACGCTGGTAGAGCGACTTCGTGTAGAAGGTCGACAGGATGTCTTCGCCGTCCATGCCAAGCGCCATGAGGAGCGAGGTGACGGGGATCTTGCGGCGACGGTCGATGCGCGCATGCACGATGTCCTTGGCGTCGAACTCGATGTCGAGCCAGGAACCGCGATACGGGATGACGCGGGCAGCGAAGAGCAGCTTGCCGGAAGAGTGGCTCTTGCCCTTGTCGTGATCGAAGAACACGCCCGGCGAACGGTGCATCTGGGAAACGATGACGCGCTCGGTGCCGTTGACGATGAACGTGCCGTTGTCGGTCATGAGCGGCATGTCGCCCATGTAGACGTTCTGTTCCTTGATGTCCTTGATCGACTTCGCGCCGGTATCCTCGTCGATATCGAACACGATGAGGCGCAGCGTCACCTTGAGGGGCGCTGCATAGGTCAGGTCGCGCTGACGGCATTCCTCAACGTCGAACTTCGGCTGTTCGAACTCGTAGGAAACGAATTCGAGCATGGAAGCGCCGGAGAAGTCCGTGATCGGGAAGACCGACTTGAAAACCGACTGAAGGCCCTCGTCCGGACGACCGCCGGTGGGCTCTTCAACCATCAGGAATTGGTCGTAGGATGCCTTCTGAACCTCGATGAGGTTCGGCATTTCTGCGACTTCGGGGATTTTACCAAAAAACTTGCGTACGCGCCTACGACCGTTAAACGAAAGGGTCTGAGCCATCGTCGCTCCTTCAAAATTTGCATCCGGGCCTGCAACAGACGGGGTTCGCTGGCCAGTCGATCCCGTCGACCAATGGGTTGGTTCAATCTCGTCTTGCTGTCAGGCCACGGGCCGGATTGCCCTGTCGCCTGGAGGAAGACCATCCTCTTGAAGAACCCATTACCCAAAAGCCGTTTTTGCGGCTTTTGGGTAATCAGTTCGGAGGAATCATCAATGGGAGAGGGTCGAAACCCTCTCCCACCGCATTCCGATATTACTTGACGTCGACCTTGGCGCCGGCTTCCTCAAGCTTCTTCTTGAGATCAGCAGCTTCGCCCTTGGAGACGGCTTCCTTGACAGCCTTCGGAGCGCCTTCGACGAGGTCCTTGGCTTCCTTGAGGCCCAGGCCGGTGATGGCGCGGACTTCCTTGATGACGTTGATCTTGTTGGCGCCGGCGTCAACGAGGATAACGTCGAATTCGGTCTTTTCTTCTTCGACCGGGCCAGCAGCAGCAGCGCCGCCAGCAGCAGCAACTGCTACGGGAGCAGCAGCCGAAACGCCCCACTTCTCTTCGAGAAGCTTCGAAAGCTCAGCAGCTTCCAGAACGGTGAGGGCGGACAGGTCTTCTACGATCTTTGCGAGATCAGCCATTTTCGTATTTCCTTTTGTTCGGTTCGAACTGGTAAGTTTGATTTACAGCGAAAAACCGCCTCAAGCGGCTTCGTCCTTCTTGGCATAGGCTGCGAACACGCGGGCAAGCTGGCTTGCCGGTGCTGCAACGACCGTAGCGACGCGCGTAGCCGGGGCTGCAAGCAGACCCAGGAGCTTTCCGCGAAGCTCGTCGAGCGAAGGCAGGGTCGCGAGCGACTTGACTGCTTCTGCGTCGAGCGTGGTCGCACCCATGGCACCACCGAGAACAACGAGCTTGTCGTTGGTCTTGGCGAAATCCATGGCTACCTTGGGAGCAATCATCGGATCATTTGCGTAAGCAATGAGCGTCTGACCCTGGAAGAGATCCGTGATCCCTTCCGACTCCGTACCCTGAAGGGCAATTTTGGCCAGGCGGTTCTTCGCGACCTTGACGGTACCACCAGCTGCACGCATCTTCGTACGAAGATCGTTCATCTGTGCAACGGTGATGCCGGCGTAGCGGGCCACGACAACCGAACCGGAAGCCTTGAAGACTTCGTTCAGCTCCGTGACGAATTCGCGTTTTTCCGCTCTTTCCACTGTGCCTATCTCCAGTTGACAGGACCGTGACTTCTCACGGGACCTGCCGGGTTTACCTTTGCCGCCAGGGATCATCTTAAAAAGCTGATCCCGAGCGACGCTCGAGGATCCTGTCCCCCCGCGCTCGACCTGTCGGCCGCGACACAAGGTAAGGTAGGTTCGAACCGAATTCCGCGTCATCCGACGCTGAAGAAATCCAGGTCTCACCCCGTCTCATGCAGGCAAAGTGATTAAGGCATAACCACCTGCAATCTCGGACAGGAGTTCCGGGCTTTTGGCCCGGAAATTCCCGGCCAGACAAGGCCGGGAATTCTGTTTCGGTGCGGCCGGAGCCGGACCGGTATTAGGAAACGGTCGCGGGGTCGATCTTGACGCCCGGGCCCATCGTCGACGAAATGGCAACGCGCTTGACGTAGTTGCCCTTTGCGCCCGTCGGCTTCGCCTTGACGACGGCGTCAGCGAAAGCCTTGATGTTTTCTTCCAGAGCCTTGGCGTCGAAGGAAGCCTTGCCGATGCCGGCGTGGATGATACCAGCCTTCTCGACGCGGAACTCGACTGCACCGCCCTTGGATGCCTTGACGGCGCCGGTGACGTCCATGGTGACGGTACCGACCTTCGGGTTCGGCATCATGCCGCGCGGGCCGAGAACCTTACCGAGACGGCCGACGAGCGGCATCATGTCCGGGGTCGCGATGCAGCGATCGAAGTCGATCTTGCCGCCCTGGACGATTTCGAGCAGGTCTTCCGCACCGACGATGTCAGCACCGGCAGCCTTGGCTTCGTCAGCCTTGGCGCCACGAGCGAAGACGGCGACGCGAACGTCACGGCCCGTGCCGTTCGGCAGGTTGACGACGCCGCGGACCATCTGGTCAGCGTGACGCGGGTCAACACCGAGGTTCATCGCGATTTCGACGGTTTCGTCGAACTTGGCGACAGCGCGCTCCTTGACGAGAGCGATTGCGTCCGAAAGGGCGACCAGCTTGGTCGGGTCGATGCCTTCACGGATCTTCTGAATGCGCTTTGCGATCTTGGCCATGGAATTAACCTACCACTTCCAGGCCCATGGCGCGGGCAGAACCCTCGACCATTGCCATTGCGCCTTCGATATCGGCGGCGTTGAGATCCTTCATCTTGGCTTCGGCGATCGACTTGATCTGAGCCTTGGTGAGCTTGCCGACCGTCGCGCCCTTGCCCGGGGTCTTGGAGCCCGAGGTGATCTTGGCTTCCTTCTTGAGGAAGTAGGTCACCGGCGGCTGCTTCATGACGAAGGTGAAGGACTTGTCCTGGTAGTAGGTGATGACGACCGGGATCGGCATACCCTTTTCCATTTCCTGCGTAGCCGCGTTAAACGACTTGCAGAATTCCATGATGTTAATGCCACGCTGACCAAGCGCCGGGCCGATCGGCGGGGACGGGTTTGCCGATCCTGCCTTGACCTGAAGCTTGAGCTGGCCTGCAACTTTCTTAGCCATTTTCTCTGCCTTTCAGAATACGACCGGTTTCCCGATCCATGATGCCGATCATAAGACCGGCGGCTGCGGTTGCGTGGTGCGGTCTTCTGACACCCGGCTTAGGCGCCCTTCCCTTCCACGCGAGCGGCGGAAACTTCCGCCACCAACCCTCGAAGAGGATTGGATTTTCTTGAAGCAACGCCCTAGGGCATCACCAAAAATCAGATTTTCTCGACCTGGGCGTATTCCAGCTCGACAGGGGTGGCGCGACCGAAGATCGACACTTCCACCTTGAGGCGCGAACGCTCCTCGTCGACGTCCTGAACCGTGCCGTTGAACGACGCGAACGGACCGTCGGAAACACGAACCTGCTCGCCGATCTCGAAGGAGACCGAGGGCTTCGGACGATCGACACCATCCTGAACCTGCGACAGGATGCGCTCGGCTTCGCTGTCCGGGATCGGAACCGGCTTGTTGTCGGAACCGAGGAAGCCCGTGACCTTCGGCGTATTCTTGATGAGGTGGTACGCTTCGTCCGTCAGGTTCGCCCGCACCAGCACGTAGCCGGGGAAGAACTTGCGCTCGGAATCGACCTTGCGGCCGCGACGCACCTCAACGACCTTTTCGGTCGGCACGAGGATCTTCTCGAACAGGTGATCAAGGCCCTTCTGGCGAGCCTTGTTCTCGATGTCCTCAGCGACCTTCTTCTCGAAATTCGAATACGCGTGGACGATGTACCAACGGGAAGCCATGTTCATCTCCAACCGATCAAGCGGCAGCGCCGAGGACGAGGCCAATCAGCCAGCCCATCAACTGATCCGCAGCGAAGAAGAACACCGCAGCCAGGAAGACCATGACGAAAACCATGATCGTCGAGATCACGGTCTCACGCCGCGAGGGCCAAGTCACTTTCTTCGTTTCGGAGCGTACCTGCTGCAGAAACGCAATCGGATTCGTTTTCGATGCCATTGAATGTCCACGCCATTACGGCGCGTAAAGCTGAACTATCAGCCCCACGCACCGCGTGTCTGTTTTGCCCTACATAAAGCCCGATTCTCTTTTTCACAAGAGGCAACCAAACTTTTAACGAATCTAGACGGTCCGACCGTCATGCCACCATCACCGACGCTGCAAGTGGTCCGCGCTGTCCGGATGAAATGGCAGGGGCAGCCGGGCTTGAACCGACGACCTGCGGTTTTGGAGACCGCCGCTCTACCAACTGAGCTATACCCCTATATGCCTACCGTATCCGGGCGAAACGCCGCGTGCCCGGCAAGGCATGGGGTCTTTACGGCGCGCGGACCGACTTTGCAAGTCCAAAGACGAGATTTTTTCACAGCTTAACCGCCCAATCCCCACCGGGCGCTCCATTACCAGCTGACGCGGAACGTCGCCTTCACGGCGCCGACCGCGCCGGCGTCCTGCCTGCGCACGGACGCCGCGACATCGAGCCCCTCGAAGACACGCTGCTCCACCCTGATCTCCGTTCCGATGCGCCGCTGTCCGCGCGCCGCCGTTCCTGTGGCGAGAAGAGAGGTTCCCGAACCGGGCAGCTGGATCAGCGTCCTCTGCGTGATGCGCACCGAACCGTCGTAGCCATGCCGCGTGTGCGATTCGGCTGATACGGACGGTGCAAGAACGAGATCGACGGATGGAGACGCCATCCAGCGCCGCGTGATGCCGGCGCTTGCCGAAGCGCGGCCCGTTGCGGGATTGTAGCCGGCCGTGACTGTACGCTCCGCTCCGGAGCCTCCCTGCCCGCGCATTTCGGCCCAGAACCGCGCATTGTCGCGTGTCGCATTGATGCGGCCCGCAGACGACGCGGCGACCGAGAAATCGACACCGCCGCTTACCGGATTGCCCGTCGCCGCCTTTACGCCCATGCGCAGACGATAGGCGTAACTGGAAATCTTCGTCGGTGACCAGATGAGCAACGAATCAGCCGCCCTCGCCCCGACCGGTGGAATCAACAGAATCGTAGAGAACGCGAGCACCGTGCGCGCCGCGCCGAAAAATGACACCTTCATGGAACGCACCCATCTCGTGGTTGCCTCGATGCGCGCGGCACGACCTCGTATCTGCCACACGCTGGGACGCCCGCACGAACACGGGATCACATGATCCCCAGGCGCCGGGTCCAGGCTCGGTGACCGGGACCAGTCGCTCGAAGCGACCTGGCAAACCTACCCCCTGCGGCTCCCCATCTCCATCCCCAGAACTGGCGAGATATCGCCGCGCGCTAAACAAGCCGGGCATTTCGAAGACGTCACAAACAAAAGAGCCCCGCGGTTTCCCGCAGGGCTCTTTTTTCAGGCAAAGCCCGAAATTACTCGACGATGGAGGCGACGATGCCTGCGCCGACGGTACGGCCGCCTTCACGGATCGCGAAGCGCAGCTTTTCTTCCATCGCGATCGGAACGATCAGTTCAACGGCAACCGTGACGTTGTCGCCCGGCATGACCATTTCCGTGCCTTCCGGCAGCGAAACGATACCCGTCACGTCCGTCGTGCGGAAGTAGAACTGCGGACGGTAGTTCGTGAAGAACGGCGTATGACGGCCGCCTTCTTCCTTCGTCAGGATGTAGGCTTCAGCCATGAACTTCTTGTGCGGCTTGACCGAACCCGGCTTGCACAGGATCTGACCACGCTCGACGCCGTCACGGTTAACACCGCGAACCAGTGCGCCGATGTTGTCGCCGGCCTGGCCCTGGTCGAGCAGCTTGCGGAACATTTCAACGCCGGTAACCGTCGTCTTCGACGTCGGGCGGATGCCGACGATTTCGACTTCTTCACCAACCTTGACGATACCACGCTCGACGCGGCCGGTCACAACCGTACCGCGGCCCGAGATCGAGAACACGTCTTCGATCGGCATCAGGAAGGGCTGGTCGATCGGACGTTCCGGCGTCGGGATGTAGGCGTCGACAGCGGCCATCAGCTCGCGGATCGCGTCTTCACCGATCTTCTTGTCCGAATCTTCGAGAGCGGCCAGAGCCGAACCCTTGACGATCGGAATGTCGTCGCCCGGGAAGTCGTAGGACGACAGAAGTTCGCGAACTTCCAGCTCGACGAGCTCGAGGAGTTCGGCGTCATCAACCTGGTCGACCTTGTTGAGGAACACGACGATTGCCGGAACGCCAACCTGGCGAGCGAGCAGGATGTGCTCGCGGGTCTGCGGCATCGGGCCGTCAGCAGCCGAGCAAACCAGGATCGCGCCGTCCATCTGGGCAGCACCGGTGATCATGTTCTTGACGTAGTCGGCGTGGCCGGGGCAGTCGACGTGGGCGTAGTGACGGTTCGGCGTCTCGTATTCGACGTGTGCCGTCGAGATGGTGATGCCGCGCGCCTTTTCTTCCGGAGCGGCGTCGATCTGGTCGTACGCCTTGAACTCGCCGAAGTACTTCGTGATCGCTGCCGTCAGCGACGTCTTGCCGTGGTCGACGTGGCCGATCGTGCCGATGTTTACGTGAGGCTTGTTGCGCTCAAACTTGCTCTTTGCCATCTCTTTATTTCCTACTGAACGAAAGTTGGGCTAACCGGCCCGTCCGGTTTGGCGGGCATTTAAGACTTTCACAACGATTGCGCAAGCCTTAAATGCGCGAGCGGGCGCCGGCCCCGGCAACCGGGACCGAACAGCCTGTCGGGGCCTTATTGTCAAAGCAACACAATCGTTTAATTGCTTTCACCATGGGCATAGATAGGTGACCCCGGCGTTTTCGCAACAGTAGGCGTCCTGTTTTTCGTTCCGGAAGTTCCGACCGCTAGCCTTGCGCAACGGCACCATGATAGGAGAAATCCGAAACTCCTGGACAACGATGCTGGCCGCCGAACAACAATGACCTTTAAAACGATACTATCGCGCCTCTTCAACAGAATAAAACATGGTCTTCGGCTTCGCGACGCGCAGGGCGGGGGTAAATATTCTGTCGGCCGCGGCGTGTTTCTGGGAAAGAAGAGCAAAATCGGCGCCTGGACTTACATCCAGGCATATTCCTATATCGGATACGGCACGAAAATAGGCCGCTATTGCGCCATCGCGAGAGATGCCGAAATCGGACCGCCTCATCACGACTACAATCTCATCAGCAGCCACGAGTTTCTGACCCATCGCAACCGGTTCATCGGGGTACCCGGCTACATTGGAGAGCTGTGGAAGCCGGTAAGGATCCGCAAACGGCCACCGACCATTCTTGAGCATGACGTCTGGATCGGCACCAAGGCGACGGTGCTACGGGGCGTTCGCATCGGCACGGGCGCAATCATCGGCGCCAACACGGTCGTCACAAAAGACGTGCCGCCCTACGCGATCGTTGGCGGCGTGCCGGCGAAGATCATCCGCTACCGCTTTCCCGAAGAGACGATCGGCGCACTGCTTGCAAGCCGATGGTGGCTTCTCGACCCCGCAGAGCTCGATGCGTTCGACCTGGCGTCCCCCGCCGAATCGGCAAAGGCCATCCTTGAGCGCACGAAAGCTCTTCCGAAAAAGCCGTCGGGAGAACGACCGGAAAAGACAGTAAAGAAATGAGGATTACTTGGAGCGGGTAGCGGGAATCGAACCCGCGTATTCAGCTTGGAAGGCTGCTGCTCTACCATTGAGCTATACCCGCGGGGGTCTTGATCCGTGCAACAGAATGGTGGAGGGAGTTGGATTTGAACCAACGTAGGCTGAGCCAACGGATTTACAGTCCGTCCCCTTTAACCACTCGGGCATCCCTCCATTATTCTATCGGGATCAAGCGACCAGTTTCGATCGGCGGGCAGTGCCTTGTCGGCGGCGCCTTCGATCTGGCGGCGTATATGACGGGCACAATTCATCCTGTCAACACGACGTCACGGAAAAAATTACGAAAAATGTCAGTGGCCGCCCCGACCTGTGGACGGCCGCCATTTGCGCGCCCCGCGCTCTAGGCCTATAAGGCGCCATGAGCAAAGACGACACCGGCGGCAAGTCCGCAAAAGACACCCACTATGCAAAACTCCGCCGGGCGCATCGCGACCACAAGCGCGAACGCGGCGAGATCCCGACGCCGAAGGACGACCGTCGTCGCAAGCCGGCCGACGGCTGGAAAGCACCGGCGGTCGCCCCGGACCAGGTCTATCTCTATGGCCTGCACACGGTGCGCGCGGCGCTCGACAATCCCGAGCGGAAGATCATCAAGCTCTCGGTGAGCCTCAACGCCGCCCAGCGCCTGGAGCTGGCGGATTTCTCGACCCTGCCCTATCCGGTCGAAACCGTGCTGCCCTCCGATCTCGACAAGGTCCTCGGCCCGGAGGCGATCCACCAAGGCGTGATGCTCGAAACCCGTCCCCTGCCGGTCCGCCGACTGGAGGCCTTGAAGGATAGCCCGCTGCTGCTCGTGCTCGACCAGGTGACCGACCCGCACAACGTCGGCGCCATCATGCGCTCGGCCGTCGCCTTCAATGCGGGCGCCGTCATCACCACCCAGCGCCACTCGCCGACGGAATCGGGCGTGCTCGCCAAAACCGCCTCCGGCGCGCTGGAGCTCATTCCCTATATCCAGATCACCAATCTCTCGGACGCGCTGGAAGAGCTGCACAAGCTCGGCTTCCTGACGATCGGGCTCGATTCGGAAGGCCCGGCCCCGCTGGAGGGCACGCTCTCCGGCCAGCGCATCGCGCTGGTGATGGGCTCCGAGGGCAAGGGCCTGCGCCAGAAGACGCGCGCCACCTGCAAGGCTCTCGCGCGCCTCGACATGCCTGGTGCCATCAAGTCGCTCAACGTATCGAATGCCGCGGCGATCGCACTCTATGCCACCCAGCGTCACCTTCTCGGCTGAACGCGGGCCTGGCGAAAACACGAAGGCCCGCCGGTGAATGCCGGCGGGCCTTCGTGTTTGGGCAATATGATCCCGCTCAGGACGCGCGCTTCAGAACGTTACGATCGGTGATCGTGCGCTCGGCTTCGGAGATCGCCTGGACCTTCGAGTCGGCCGAGAGGTTGAGGCCTTCGGCGCGGATGATCTCTATATCCGTGACGCCGAGGAAGCCGAGCACAGTGCGAAGATAGCTTTCCTGATGATCCATCACGGCTGCCGGTCCAGCGCTGTAATGGCCGCCGCGCGTGGAAACGATAATGATCTTCTTGCCCTTGGCCAGCCCCTCCGGGCCTTCGGCCGAATAGCGGAACGTCTTGCCGGCGACGGCGACGCGGTCGATCCAGGCCTTGAGCTGGCTGGGCAGGGAGAAATTGTACATAGGTACGCCGAGGACGATCGTATCGGCGGCCAGAAACTCGTCGAGCACGATCTTGCCTTCCGCATTGTCGGCGGCGATCTGCGCATCGACCTGGTCCGGCTCGGCATTGGCAGCCATCAGGTGGGCACCGGAAAGATGCGGCAGCGGCTTGGAGACGAGATCGCGGTAGGTCACGGTTGCGCCCGGCTGCTCGGCCTTGATCTGGGCTGCGACGGCGGCGGTCAGGCGGCGGGAAACGGAATGATCTCCGAGAATGCCGGAGTCGATATGGAGGACGTTCATGGGTCAGCACCTCTGTTTGAATTGGGTGCTAGATATATGTCTTGAAAACAATCACCCGATTAGACGGCAAAAAAACAATTGACTGTTTCACGAGGGAAACAATAATCACCTGCAATCGGAGACATGTCATGCAGGACCTGAACGACCTCGCGCTCTACGCCGCCGTCGTGCGTCACAAGGGCTTCACCGCGGCGGCCAATGCGCTGTCGGTACCAAAATCGAAGATCAGCAAACGCGTCGCGGCCCTTGAGGAGCAACTCGGCGTGCGCCTCATCGAGCGTTCCACGCGAAAGCTCTCGATTACCGATATCGGCCAATCCTTCTACGAGCGCTGCGAAGCCGTGCTATCCGGAGTGGAGGCTGCGGAGGCCGTCGTCGCCGTCGCCAAGGCCGAGCCGGCGGGCACGGTCCGCCTGTCGATGCCGTCAGGCTTCGCTCCCATGATGGCCGACGTGCTGCCAGGCTTCCTGAAACGCTATCCTCTGGTGCGCCTTTCGATTCTCACCACGGGGCGGCCGGTCGATCTGATCGAGGAACGAATCGACGTCGCGCTGCGCGTGCGAGAAAGCTATGACACGGACCAGTCGTTGATCGTGCGCCGCTTCGGCGGCACGCGCCGCTACCTTGCCGCAAGCCCGCGCTTTCTGGAACGCTACGGTCCCATCGACCTCGACACGATCGGTCGCATTCCGACGCTCTCCATGCAGGAGAACAATCCACGCGCGATCTGGACGCTTTTCCATTCAAGCGGAGAAGTGCACGACGTCTCCCTCTCGCCGGTCCTCACCTGTTCGGACTTTTCCGTGCTGGAACGCGCGACGATCGAGGGCATCGGCCTCGGCCTGCTGCCCGATATCATCGTCGAGCGCGGCTTCCGCAACGGCCTGCTGACGCCTGTATTGCCGGAATGGTCTTCCGCGGAGGCAACGGTACACGCCGTCTTCACCTCCCGGCACGGAATGCTGCCGGCGGTACGCGCGCTGATCGACCACCTCGCCGAAAACCTGCCGCGCTCCATGCATCGCTGCCAGGAAATCGTGCCCAAACCGGCCGATGACAGCAACTGGTCGATCTGATCCACCCTTTTCGCTTTACTCCGCCGGAAAATATGCTAACTCCCTCGCATTGCGTGCCCTTATAGCTCAGTTGGTAGAGCACCTGATTTGTAATCAGGGGGTCCCGGGTTCGAGTCCTGGTGGGGGCACCATTTTTGTTTGCTTGACGCCGTTCCCCCCGTTCACCACGGCTATCAGCAGCGGCGTCAGCGAAGCAATCTCTCCTTGAGCCTGCTGGTTTCCCCGACGTGTCGGCTTATATCCGCTCCGGCGACCCACCATGCCGCGAACCAGTCCCGTTCCAGCGATTGGCCACAGCACCTCTTACAATTGGGTGGTCGGATGTGCGTTTGGGTCGACCTGTGTTGTGACATGGGATGCGGCATGATAGGCGCCTTTGTGCTATAAGGGCGACCGAATTGCGTGTCGCTCTGGGACACGCTTCGGCGAATTTCATGAACGACTTCCGGGAATCAAGACATGGACAACCCAAGCCACGAGGACAGCAAGCTGGAGTGGCAACCACTGAAGGCCCTTGTGCAGGCCGCAAAGAGCGTAAGCGATGTCTACATTCGCGTGGATATCATCGGGGGCCACTATATACGGGTCCTGTCTGAGGACTTCATCGAGACGACGCGCGTCATGCGTACCGCAGCACCGCAACACCCGCATCCGGTTCGCTTCAAATTCACGGTTGAAGCCGGAGTCCTGTGGGTCCACGCCTCGCTGGACCCCATCGACAACCCGAATCGGACGCCAGAGGTTTCCTGATTCTCCGACGCTGCAATACGCCGGCAGGCCGTCCACCGGCGCCTTCGTGCGATGGAAACGAGACGAGAGAAGCGGCATGTTCACCGCGCTTGACATCGAGCGGCGCGCGGTGAACTTACTTTGACAACTCAGATGGATGCCTCTCCGGCACCATCATTTCCGCTTCGCGAAAGAAGTGACGGCAGGCCCGTCCGATGTTCGCTCGCAAGCATTTTGGCAAGGGGTTTTTACGGTGACAGCAGGCAACGAAGCGGTATCGAAAGTGAAGATCGAGAAGCGCTCCGACGGCAAGTTCTTCTACGCCCTGACATTCCGCGGCGTCACTCGGCCATTGATCGGGCCATTTCCCAACCCCTTCGAGGCCGCCGCCGCCGGAGAAGCGGCCTTGAAAGCGCTTGAGGCGCGGGCGGGCGCATCCAAGGCCTGACCGGCGGCATGTGGCTGTCGCAATCATCCGTCATCGTCACATTTTTCAGATGCGCATGCCATAAAGGCATGCGACAAAGACCGGCCTTGCGCATCCCGCGCGGGCGCAAGGCATAGATTGAGGACGCGGATCGGCGGCATGGCGCGTGAATTGAACTCCCTTTCCTTCGTCGCCTCCCAGGCGCCCGAAGCGCAGGACGCGCGCAGCGAACTCATCGCCCTCTACGGCAATGCCGATCCGGAAGAAGCCAATGTCATCGTCGCACTCGGCGGCGACGGCTTCATGCTTCAGACGCTGCACACCACCATGAACACCGGCAAGCGGGTCTACGGCATGAACCGTGGCTCCATCGGCTTCCTGATGAACCGCTACGACACGCAAAATCTTCCTGAGCGCATCGAGGGCGCGGTCGAAAACGTGTTCCGGCCGCTGGAGATGATCACGAGCGACGCAAGCGGTCAGGAGCGCCGGGCACTCGCCATCAACGAGGTCTATCTTTTCCGCCAGTCCTATCAGGCAGCGAAACTGCGCGTTACCGTCGATGGCCGCGTACGGCTGGAGGAGCTGATCTGCGACGGCCTGCTGCTCGCCACCCCGGCCGGCTCCACCGCCTACAATCTCTCCGCCCATGGCCCCATCCTGCCGCTGGAGGCACCGCTGCTCGCCTTGACACCGGTCAGCCCTTTCCGTCCCCGGCGCTGGCGTGGCGCCCTGCTGCCGAACAAGGTGGCGGTCAAGATCGACGTGCTGGAAGCGGATAAACGGCCGGTCAATGCCGTGGCCGACAATACCGAGGTCAAGTCCGTCACATCGGTGCAGATCGCGGAATCGGCCGGACTGTCGGCACGCATCCTCTCCGATCCCGATCATTCCTGGTCCGACCGGATTCTTGCCGAACAATTCGATTACTGACACCCTCTCTCGTCCGGGACAGGAGTTTTGCCCATGAAGCGGCATCTATGCGCCACCCTCGCCGTCCTTCTGCTCGCGGGCTCACCGGCCCTCGCCGAAGAAGATTCGCCCGTCTCCGAGGCGATCACCTTTGTGGTGAGCACCGGCTTCTGGGAAGAGCCCATGGAGAATGACAGCGATGCTGCGGCGACCGCCAAACCTGAGACCGCCGAGACAGGCAAACCCGATACCCTTCGCCGCGGCTACTACAAGCTGATCGCCGTACGCCAGCCGGACAGCACGGCACACATCCACCTTCAGCAGATCGAGGCGACGGCCGAAGGGCCGAAGATTGCCTCCTCGACGGTGCTCGAAGAGTTTTCCGCGCTCAAACCCTATGTGACGGATATTCGGCCGGAAAACTCCTCCGGCGTCACCGCGCAGCCCGGTCTCTTTGCCACGGTCTATCTGAAGACGGACCCGAAGGCGGCCGAGTCCGAGAGCTGGACCGTGCTGATCGACGATCTTGGCGAGATCAGGATCGAGCGCGCGACGAACTGAGCGCCTCGACTGCAAACGCAAACGGGCGCCGAGGCGCCCGTTCTTCATTTCAGGTCCCGAATATCAGCCGAGGTCGTCCACGACGGCATCGGCGCCACCGTTCACGCGATGAGCAAGGGCTGCTTCCATGAACTCGTTGAGTTCACCGTCAAGAACATCAGAGGGCGCGGTGCTCTCGACGCCTGTGCGCAGATCCTTGACCAGCTGGTAGGGTTGCAGGACGTAGGAGCGGATCTGGTGGCCCCAGCCGATATCGGACTTGGAGGCCGCTTCGGCATTGGCCGCTTCTTCGCGCTTCTTCAGTTCGGCCTCGTAGAGACGGGCACGCAGCATGTCCCACGCCTTGGCGCGGTTCTTGTGCTGCGAGCGCTCCTGCTGGCAGGCAACGACGATGCCCGACGGGATGTGCGTGATGCGCACGGCCGAGTCGGTCGTGTTGACGTGCTGGCCGCCGGCGCCCGAGGAACGGTAGGTGTCGATGCGGCAGTCGCTCTCGTTGATGTCGATGGTGATCGAATCGTCGATGACCGGATAGACCCAGATCGACGAGAACGAGGTATGACGGCGCGCATTGCTGTCATAGGGCGAAATGCGCACGAGACGGTGTACGCCCGACTCGGTCTTCAGCCAGCCATAGGCATTGTGGCCCTTGACGAGCAGCGTCGCGGACTTGATGCCGGCTTCTTCGCCGTCGTGGATTTCCAGAAGCTCCACCTTGTAGCCCGAGCGCTCCGCCCAGCGGGTATACATGCGCAGAAGCATGTTCGCCCAGTCCTGGCTTTCCGTGCCGCCGGCGCCGGAATGCACTTCGAGATAGGTGTCGTTGGTATCCGCCTCGCCCGAAAGCATGGCCTCGACCTGCTTGCGCGCGGCCTCGACCTTGACGGCCTTCAGGGCGTCTTCGGCGTCCTTGACGATGTCGGCATCGCCCTCTTCCTCACCGAGTTCGATGAGTTCGATATTGTCCTTGAGCTGCTGCTCGATGGCGCGCACGCCATTGATGCTTTCGTCCAGCTGCTGGCGCTCGCGCATCAGCTTCTGGGCTTCCTGGGCATCGTTCCAGAGGTTGGGATCCTCTGCCTTGTTGTTCAACCAGTCCAGTCGTCTTACCGCCTGATCCCAGTCAAAGATGCCTCCTCAGCAGGCTTATGGCCTGCTTGATTTCGTCGACAATGTTCTCGATTTCCGCGCGCATGTCCGTTTCTTCAATGCTTTGTTTCGGTGGCCTCGAAATAGAGAGGGCGGGCACGGATGTAAAGCCCCGCGCCCGCCCTCCTCCGAGATGATGATGGATCAGAACAGGCCGCCGCTGCCGCCGGTAACCGCCTGGTTGGCCTGCGGCGAGCTCTTCAGGATTTCCTCGGGGCTGGCATATTCCTCGCCGCCGATGACCGAGAAGACGTCGGCCGGGCCGGTACCTGGCTTGAAGGCTTCCATGATCGTGTCGGGATCCCCTTCGTTCGCCTGCATGCCCGTCTTGCGGTTGACGGCGATGAACTGCATGCCCTCGGGCACGATGAACTTCGTCGGCCGCGTGCCATCAAGCGCTGCGGTCATGAACTCGTTGAAGATCGGCGCGGAGAGCGAGCCGCCGGTCGCACCGCGGCCAAGCGGCGCCGGATTGTCGAAACCGATATAGAGGCCAGCGACGAGATCCGGCGTGTAGCCGACGAACCAGGCATCCTTCTCGTCGTTGGTCGTGCCGGTCTTGCCCGCCGTCGGGCGGTCGAGCTTGATCTTGCCGGCGGCCGTGCCACGCGTGACGACACCTTCCATCATCGAGGTGATCTGGTAGGCGGTCATCGGATCGAGAACCTGCTCGCGGTTGTCGGTGAGAACGGGCTCTTCCTGGTTTTCCCAGTCATTGGCGTTGCAGTTCTCGCAGGTGCGTTCCTCGTGGCGGAAGATCGTCTTGCCGTAGCGATCCTGGATTCGGTCGATCAGCGACGGCTTGATCTGCTTGCCGCCGTTCGCCAGTACCGCATAGGCCGAAACCATGCGCAGGACGGTGGTCTCCCCCGACCCCAGCGACATGGAGAGCACCGGATACATCTTGTCGTAGATGCCGAAACGCTCGGCATATTCGGCCACGAGGTTCATACCCATGTCGTTGGCCAGGCGAACCGTCATAAGGTTGCGCGAACGCTCGATGCCGAGACGCAGCGTCGACGGGCCGGCCGAGCCGCCGCCGTAGTTCTGCGGGCGCCAGACCTGGCCGCCGGCGACGATCTCGATCGGCGCGTCCATGATCACCGAGGCGGGCGTATAGCCGTTGTCGAGGGCAGCGGCGTAGACGAAGGGCTTGAAGGACGAGCCCGGCTGGCGCATCGCCTGCGTCGCGCGGTTGAATTCCGACTGGCCGTAGGAGAAGCCGCCGACCATGGCAAGCACGCGGCCGGTATGCGGGTCCATGGCGACGAGGCCGCCCTGGACCTTCGGCGGTTGACGCAGGCGGTAGACATTGCTGTCTTCGGTCGGCTCGACATAGACGACGTCACCGACATTGAAGACACCCGCCGGCGATTTCGCCGTCTTGCGGTCGCCCTTGGCCGAGCGGTAGGCCCAGCTCATGGCCTTGGCCTCGATGCGGCCCGTCACGCGCTGCTCCACGACCTTGCCAGAGGCTTCCTTGCTCGGCTGCAGGCCGATATCGGCGCCGCCGTCATCGACGGCGAGCACGACGGCGAGCTTCCATTCCGGCACGTCGGAGAACGGATCGATCTTGGCAAGCTCTACACCCCAGTCGCCGCCAATCTCGATCGTCTTGATGGGGCCGTGGAAACCGCGGCGTTCGTCATAAGTGATCAGGCCGTGCTGCAGGGACTTGCGGGCCGCGATCTGGATACGCGGATCGAGGGACGTGCGGACGGAAAGGCCGCCTTCATAGAGCGCGTTGTCGCCGTAACGCTCGATGATCTGACGACGAACCTCCTCAGAAAAATAGTCCGACGCGAAGAGATAGGTGCCGCGGTGGCGTGGCGTCACACCGAGCGGCTGGGTTTTCGCCTCCTCGCCATCCGCCTTGGTGACGTAGCCGTTCTCGACCATACGATCGATCACCCAGTTGCGGCGCTCGACGGCGGCTTCCGTACGGCGGAAGGGATGATAGTTCGACGGCCCCTTGGGCAGGGCGGCGAGATAGGCGGTTTCGGCGATCGTCAGCTCGGTGACCGACTTGTCGAAATAGGTGAGTGCCGCGCCGGCAATGCCGTAGGAATTCAGGCCGAAGAAGATCTCGTTGAGATAAAGCTCGAGGATGCGGTCCTTGGAATAGGCCTGCTCGATGCGGAACGAGAGGATCGCTTCCTTGACCTTGCGGTCGATCGTCTGGTCGGACGAGAGCAGGAAGTTCTTCGCCACCTGCTGGGTGATCGTCGACGCACCGACCGGACGGCGGCCGGAACCGAAATTCTGCAGGTTGACCATGATGGCGCGGAACAGGCCCGTCACGTCGACACCGGGATGCTGGTAGAAATTCTTGTCTTCAGCCGAGAGGAAAGCGGCCTTCACCCGGTCGGGGATTGCCTGGATCGGCAGGTAGAGCCGGCGCTCGCGGGCATATTCGGCCATCAGCGCGCCGTTGCCGGCGTGCATGCGCGTCGTCACCGGCGGTGCATAGCTGTTGAGGACTTCATAATCGGGAAGATCCTTGGTGACACTTCCCAGATAGAGAGCGACCGCTGCCGCCACGCCGAGGAACGCCACGGCGCCGATCCCGAAGAAATATCCAATCAGTCTGATCATGAGCCAGTTACCGATGCCTTATGTCTTTTAATTTCATCGGGCAGACCTGCCGCCCGGACTTGCGTCGCCACGGTCCAAAACGACCGCTGCCATACCCTGCCGAAGACGAGTCGTCCCCACATTTCCCGCACCCGTCTAGCGATCGGAATGTGAGGAAAATAGGGCTTACAGCATGCATCCCGGCTTCGCCACCGCACAATGGCGGCCGCTGTCACTTTTCCGGCACAGGCAGGACATTAGCATGTTCCGTCGGGTCTCGCCCGCGCAATTGCCGGAAAGGCTTAACCGCCGTTCGAGGCGACGGTCGCGCGATACTCGCCGACGGCCTTCGCGACGAGGCCGGCGACCTTCTTCTGCCAGGCCGGATCGATCAGCAGCTGCTCGTCCTCCTTGTTCGACATGAAGCCGAGTTCGAGAAGGATCGAGGGCACGTCGGGCGCCGTCAGCACGCGGAACCCGGCATGGCGGTGCGGGTTGTTGATCAACAGCACCTCGTTCTTGAAGGTACTGACGACGCTCTGCGCCAGATTGATCGAAAATGCCTGCGTCTCGCGGCGCGTCAGGTCGAGCAGGATGTCGGCAACCTCGGCCGGCTCGTCGACAAAGGCGATGCCGGCGATCTGATCGGACAGGTTTTCACGTTCGGCGAGGCTGGCGGCAAGGCTGTCGGACGCCTTGTCGGAGATCGTGTAGACCGTCGCGCCGCGCGTATCCTTCTGCTTCAGCGTATCGGCATGAATGGAGATGAGGAGGTTCGCGCCCTCGTTGCGGGCAAGCTGCACGCGCTGGGAAAGCGACAGGAACTCATCCTTGTCGCGGGTCAGGATCGCCTTGGTGTCCGGCAGCGCGTTGAGCGCATCGGCAAGCGCCCTGGCGAAAGCCAGCGTGACGTGTTTTTCCTCGGTCTTCGTCACGCCGCCGCGCGCGCCATTGTCGATACCGCCATGGCCCGCATCGACGGCAATGACGAAGGGCCCTTCAGAATTGCCGCCCGGCAGCATAACAGGCTTCTGTTCGACGTTTTCAGGCGCGGCCGCCTCCTGCCAGCTCTGCTTTTCCATCTGCGCCTGGAACGCCTCCTTCTTGACGATCGCGGCATCGATGACGAGACGGTAGCTCGCAGCCCCCTGCTCTTCCTGCACCTCGGCAAGCACCACGGTGATCGGCTTCTCCGCCGTCAGCACGATGCGCGAGCGTCCCTCAGCCATGGTGCCGTAGCGAATTTCCGAAAAGATGCCACGCGCTTCGAGCTGTTCCGGCTTGATGCCGAAATCCGTCTCCGGCAGATCGATCAGCACGCGGTAAGGGTTGGCGACATAATGGACTTTGAAGTCGGGCTTGCGGTCGAAATCGATGATCAGGCGCGTGCGGGCGTCGTCGCCGGCAATACGCGCGGAAAAAGCCAGGAGCGGCGCAGCCGTGGCGGACACGGCAAGAGCCGGCGCGGCAACGGCGAGTGCCAGCAAAACAGCGAACGCGCCCGTCGCGCGACGGAGTGATTTTTCCGAGAGAAGGCGTAGCATCACCACTGGCAGTCCGTTCAAACGCGTGAAAACCGCGCGGCGCGGCCGAGGACAGGCCTCATAGATGCCTCCATATGGTTAACCAAAGCTTGCCGGAAGGCGTGCCGCCACAACGCCCGACACATCATGGCAAATCCATCAAGATTATGACGCTTTTGGCTTTTCCCTTGCCATTGTGACATATCCGCCATAAAAGCAAAGTCAGGGAAAAAGACCAGACGGGATAGAATCGTCCTGGGCAGGCAGCCACTCCTTCGGGGCTTGGCGCCGGACCGGGGCCTCATCCGCCGTCACATACGCTTTTTCCCGGCCGAACAGATCGCGTAAACCGGCGGTGGCCGGAACAGTCAAGGTGGATTTCCACCAAACGCCCTTACCAAAGGGCAATTTCATCGGACCTTCAGGGTCTATGGCACTGGCATTCTCGTTGGACGTTGATGTTGACGCAGCGGACGCTTTCAGAGGGTAACAGGCACCGGGACGCTCGCGCTCCGGCCTTCCTCCGTCCGCTTACCCCTCACCGGGGCCTAACGGGAACTTACTTATCCGGCGCATCCCCCTCCTCCCCCGGCTCACCCGTTTCAGGGTACAGCTTGCCGCCAGGATTGCGGCTGCGCCGAGGAGCTCAATCTACATGGCAGAGAAAATGCTTATCGACGCGTCTCACTCCGAGGAGACGCGCGTCGTTGTCGTACGCGGAAACCGCATAGAAGAATTCGACTTCGAATCCGAACACAAGAAGCAGATCCGCGGCAATATCTACCTTGCCAAGGTCACGCGCGTCGAACCGTCGCTCCAGGCGGCCTTCGTCGATTACGGCGGCAACCGCCACGGCTTCCTGGCCTTCGCCGAAATCCATCCGGATTATTACCAGATCCCGCTGGCCGATCGTCAGGCCCTGCTGAGGGCGGAAGCCGAAGAGCACCGCCGCGACGACGATATCGAACATGTCGAGACGGCAAACGACCGTTCCGAGGCAAGCGAATCGCCGGCTGAAACGGAAACCGAAGTCGCAGTTGTCGCCGCCATTGAGGAAGTAGCGGTCGAAGCCGCTGCCGAACCCGAAGTCGTCGAGGCCTCCGCCGATCTCACTGCTGAAGAAGCACCGGCTGAAAAGCCGAAGAAGCCGCGCCGCACGCGCAAGGCCAAGGTGAAGACCGAGGACGCGCCGGCTGCTGAAGCGAACGAAGCAGCCGCTTCTGCCGAAGGCAGCGACGACGAAACGCCGGGCGGCGCGATGGCCATGGCCGTCGATACCGACGAAATCTCCGAGCCCTCCGACCGCAAGCGCAGCCGTCGTCGCGATGACGACGACGATGATGACGATCATCACGGCGAAGAAAAGGAAGTCATCGAATCCGTCGGCGCCGAAGACGCGATGGAAGAGGTTCCGGATCGCGTTCAGCGCAAGCCGCGCAAGCAGTACCGCATCCAGGAAGTCATCAAGCGCCGGCAGATCCTGCTCGTGCAGGTCGCCAAGGAAGAGCGCGGCAACAAGGGTGCGGCTCTCACCACCTATCTGTCGCTGGCCGGCCGCTACTCCGTCCTGATGCCGAATACGGCGCGTGGCGGCGGGATTTCCCGCAAGATCACCAACCTGCAGGACCGCAAGCGCCTGAAGGAAATCGCCCGCGACCTCGAAGTGCCGCAGGGCATGGGCGTCATCCTGCGCACCGCCGGTGCCAACCGCACCCGCGTCGAGGTCAAGCGCGACTTCGAATACCTGATGCGCCTGTGGGAAAACGTCCGCACGCTGACGCTGCAATCGACCGCGCCGACCCTCGTTTACGAGGAAGGCTCGCTCATCAAGCGCTCGATCCGCGACCTTTACAACAAGGACATCAGCGAGATCGTCGTCGCCGGTGAAGAAGGCTATCGTGAAGCCAAGGGCTTCATGAAGATGCTGATGCCGAGCCATGCGAAGGTCGTTCAGCCCTATCGCGACGTGCATCCCATCTTCTCGCGCTCGGGCATCGAAGCCCAGCTCGACCGCATGCTGCAGCCGCAGGTGACGCTGAAGTCCGGCGGTTACATCATCATCAACCAGACCGAAGCGCTCGTTTCGATCGACGTCAATTCCGGCCGTTCGACGCGTGAACACTCGATCGAGGAGACCGCTCTCCAGACGAACCTGGAAGCCGCGGAAGAAGTGGCGCGCCAGCTGCGCCTGCGCGACCTCGCCGGTCTCGTCGTCATCGACTTCATCGACATGGAGGAGAAGCGCAACAACCGTTCGGTCGAGAAGCGTCTGAAGGACCATCTCAAGAACGACCGCGCACGCATCCAGGTCGGCCGCATCTCGCATTTCGGCCTGCTCGAAATGTCGCGCCAGCGCATCCGCGCCTCGGTTCTCGAATCGACCATGCAGGTCTGCTCGCACTGCAACGGCACGGGCCATGTGCGCTCGCAGTCGTCGGTGGCGCTGCATGTACTGCGCGGCATCGAGGAATATCTCCTCAAGAACACCACGCACAATATCAGCGTCCGCACGACGCCCGACATCGCGCTCTACCTGCTCAACCACAAGCGCGGCACGATCATCGATTATGAAGGCCGCTTCGGCGTCGCCATCATCATCGAGGCCGATGCCCATGTCGGCGCGCAGCATTTTGCGATCGATCGTGGCGAAGCCGTCGAGAACCCGGTCAAGATCGAACAGATCCTGCATTTCGAGCCGGAGCCCGAAGACGACGACGTCGTGATCGAGGACGAGATCGACGAAGAAGAGGAAGAAGCAGCACGTCCGGCCGCGGCTGCGCCGGCTGCCCAGACCTCCGCCTCTTCGGATGAGAACGGCCGCAACAACAAGCGCAAGCGCCGCCGTCGTCGCCGTGGCCGTGGCCGCGATGGCGAAGGTGCCGACACCGCCTCCTTCGGTGGCGAACAGGCCGGCGACGAAGATGCCCTTGAAGAAGACGATGTCGATGCAGAGGGCGACGACGGTGCTGAAGCGCCGAAGTCTGCCGAAGCCTCTGATGATGCCGGCGATCGCCGCAAGCGTCGCCGCCGTGGCAAGCGTGGCGGCCGTCGCAATCGTCCAGAAGACGGTGCTGTCGAAGCATCGGGTGAAGGCGATGACGATGGTGACGAGGGCGAAGCCGAAGAGAGCGTCGCCGTTGAAGCCGAGGTAGCGGAAGTCGCTGTCGTCGCTGAGGAAACCCCGGTCGAAGCCGTTGCCGAAGAGGCGCCGGCCAAGCCGAAGCGCGCCCGCAAGAGCCGCGCCAAGGCCGTCGCCGAAGAGGTGACGACCGACGAAGCGGCCCGCGTGGAAATCGAAGCGCAGCCGGCAGCCGTTGTGGAAGAAACGACGCCGGTCGAACCGGCCGTCGAGGAAGCCGCCGCCGATCTCGAAGACGCCGCCAAGCCCGCTCGTGGCAACCGCGACATCAACAAGATCGCATCCGAACCGGTGGTGAAGTCGTCCACGACGAAGGAAGCCGCTGCGGAAGAAGAGGCCGACAAACCCAAGAAGGGCGGCTGGTGGCAGCGCCGCGGC
This sequence comes from Shinella curvata, assembly GCF_022899935.1. Taxonomy (GTDB): domain Bacteria; phylum Pseudomonadota; class Alphaproteobacteria; order Rhizobiales; family Rhizobiaceae; genus Shinella; species Shinella curvata. Next base: position 924,597 of record NZ_JALJCJ010000002.1, on the reverse strand, counting down.
TTCTTCTGAGCAACGGCTTGCGTTGCAGAATTCGAAAGGCCCGGTTTTACCGGGCCTTTTTCGTTTGCGCGGGAATCGGGTGGTTGCCCGGTCGGCCTTCTGCGACATCGGCGGTCGTCAGAAACCAGCAAGGAGACATCCATGACCCGCCTAGACAACAAGGTCGCCATCATTACCGGCGCCAGCTCCGGCATCGGCCGCGCGGCCGCCCTGCTCTTCGCCCGCCACGGCGCGAAGGTCGTCCTGTCCGCCCGCGGTCGGGAACGGCTCGATGACGTGGCAAATGAGATCCGTGCGGAAGGCGGTGCCGTGATCGCCCTGCCCGGCGATGTCGGCGAGGAGACGCATCACCGGGCACTGGTCGAGGCGGCGCAAGCGGAATTCGGCGGCGTCGACATCGCCTTCAACAATGCCGGCACGACCGGTCCGGTCGGACCGCTACCGGCGCTTTCCGGGCAGGAATGGCAGGATGTGCTGACCGTCAATCTGACGAGCGGTTTTCTGGCCGCAAAATACCAGCTACCGGCGATGGAAGCGCGCGGCGGCGGCAGCCTCGTCTTCACCTCCACCTTTGTCGGCTACACGGCAGGCTTTCCGGGCCTTGCCGCTTATGCCGCCTCGAAGTCCGGTCTCGTCGGCCTCGTGCAGGTGCTTGCATCGGAATATGGCCCGAAGGGCATTCGCGTGAATGCGCTGTTGCCGGGCGCGACGGACACACCAATGGGGCGGCACGTTGCGAATACACCGGAAGCCCGGCAGTTCGTCGCCGGGCTCAACGCCTTCAAGCGCATCGCAGCGCCGGAAGAAATCGCGGAAGCCGCTCTCTTCCTCTGCTCAGACGCATCGAGCTTCACCACCGGCACGGCCATGCTGGTCGATGGCGGTGTGTCGATCAACAGGGTCTGAGAAAGCGATTCAGGTCTCTGACAGATCGATTCCGTTTCCCGCTGCAAGGCGCTGAAACGGAATCGCTTTTCGGTCTCAGGCCAGCCAGCGCGCGAGGCGGTCGACCGCCTCGTTCATCTCCTCGAAGGAGCCGGCATAGGAGAAGCGCATCGTGTGGTGGCCATCCCTGGGGTCGAAGTCGATGCCGGGCGTGGCCGCCACATCCGTCTCGGCCAGCATGCGGCGGGCAAAAGCCATACTGTCATTTGTGAAGCGGCTGACATCGACATAGGCATAGAAGGCGCCATCCATCGGTGACGCGATGAGAAGGCCGATTTCCGGCAGACGCTTCACCAGGAAATCGCGGTTCACACGGTAGGCGTCGCGATAGACGTTCAGCTCCGCCTCGGCGCCAAGCGCCGCCTCCGCTGCGATCTGCGACAGTTCCGGCGCGGAGATGTAAAGGCTCTGGGCGATGCGCTCGACGGGGCGCACCAGCTTTTCCGGCAGCACCATCCAGCCGATGCGCCAGCCGGTCATGCAATAATATTTCGAGAACGAGTTGATGATCACAGCTTCGTCGCCGAATTCGAGCGCCGTAGCCTCTTCGCCGACGAAGGTCAGGCCGTGGTAGATTTCGTCGGAGATGAAGGCGATGTTATTGTCGCGGCAATAGGCTGAGAGGGCTGCGAGGTTTTCGCGGCCTGTGACGGTCCCGGTCGGATTGGCGGGGCTGGCGAGCAGCACGCCATCGATCTTGCCGGCAGCATCCAGCGCCTGCGGCGTCAGGGTAAAGCCGTTTTCGGCATTCACCTTGATCTCGACCGTCTCGATGCCGAGCGCCGCGAGAATGTTGCGATAGGCCGGATAACCGGGACGCGCGATGGCGACGCGGTCGCCGGCATCAAAGAGCGCGAGGAAGGCCAGATTAAAGCCCGCCGACGAGCCCGTCGTGATGGCGATGCGGCCGGGATCGACGGACACGCCGTGATGGCTCCGGTAGAAATTCGAAATGGCCTGGCGCAGCGACAAGAGACCGAGCGCATCTGTATAGCCGATACGGCCGATCTCCAGCGCCTTGCGCGCGGCCTCGCGGGCGGCTTCGGGGGCCGGATGCACGGGCTGGCCGACGGCCATGGAAATCACCGGTCGTCCGGCGGCGCGGCTCTTCGTCGCCTCGGCGAGCACGTCCATGGCGTGAAAGGGTTCGACGGCGCCGCGGCGGGAAAGTTTCATGGGGCTTGTCTTCCGGTTTCTGGGTTGTGGTCTTCCTGCCGCAAGATGCCAGCCTTCACAATCCCGCGAGGGCCGAAAATCCGCCGCTTTTTCCCTATCGTTTGCGCCTTACCACTCATAAGGTCGTTGAAAGCGCCCACCCCGCATTGACGCGGTGGCGCCGGCAATGGCACTTCTGCGGCGCATCACGACGAGGACAGCACAGACATGACATTCAAGACGAAGCTTGCGGCCACCGTGGCTCTTCTTTTCGCGGCCGCAGCGCCCCTTCCCGCTCTCGCTCTCGACGATGCGCAGAAGAAAGAGATCGGCGAATTCATCAAGGAATATCTCGTCGAGAATCCGGAAATCCTGCTCGACGTGCAGGAAGCGCTGCAAAAGAAGCAGGAAGAGCAGCAGCAGGCCAAGGCCAAGTCGGCCATCACCGACAACGAAAAGGCGATCTACAACTCGCCCTACGATATCGCGCTCGGTAACCCGGATGGCGACGTCACCATTGTCGAGTTCTTCGATTACAACTGCGGCTACTGCAAGCGTGCCCTCTCCGACATGGATGACATCCTGAAGGAGGACAAGAACGTCCGCTTCGTCCTGAAGGAACTGCCGATCCTCGGTCCCGATTCGCTCGCCGCCCACAAGGTGAGCGCCGCCTTCCGCGATCTCGCGCCGGAAAAATACGGAGAGTTCCACCGCACGCTGCTCGGAACCGAAGGACGCGCGACGGAAGAAAGCGCCATTGCGCTCGCCTCCACCATGGGTGTTTCGGAAGCCGACATCCGCAAGACTATGACTGAAAAGCCGCACGACGACGCCGTGCGCGAAGCCTATTCGCTGGCAAACGACCTGGGCATCACCGGCACGCCGTCCTACGTTCTCGGCAACGAGATGGTGTTCGGCGCCGTCGGTGCGGATGATCTTCGGGCGAAGATTGCCAATGTCCGCGCCTGCGGCAAGGCAAGCTGCTCGTAACCGCCATCTTCTTGCCATGCTGGCCTGTTCAGGCCTTGCTGCTTGTGGACACGCCCTCATGACCGGAAAACCCCAGTACCTTGGGGCTTTCCTCACGGAAACCGCCGGTCTATAGGTAGTCCTTCATCCAGCATGCGGAATTGCGAATGGCTTTACCCCTTTTCGTGCTCAACGGCCCCAACCTGAACGCCCTCGGCAAGCGCGAGCCCGGTATCTATGGCGGCCAGACGCTCGCCGATATCGAAGTGCTGTGCAAGACAGAGGGCGAGAAGCTGGGTTTTGCCGTCGATTTCCGCCAATCGAACCACGAAGGCGATCTGGTCGACTGGATCCACGAGGCCGGCGACGTCGCTGCCGGCATCGCCATCAACGCCGGTGCCTATACCCACACCTCGATCGCCCTGCATGACGCCATCCGCGCCATCAAGATCCCGGTGGTCGAACTGCACCTTTCCAACGTGCATGCCCGCGAGGAATTCCGCCACAAATCGATGATCGCGCCCGCCGTGAAGGGTGTCATCTGCGGTTTTGGCGCGCAGAGCTATGTCCTCGCACTGCATGCGCTTTCATCCATCACGACATAAGAAGAACCAGAGGCTCAATCCCATGGCTGACAAGAAACACGGCATCGATCAGGCTCTGATCCGCGATCTCGCCAACATCCTCAACGAGACGGACCTGACCGAGATCGAAGTGGAGCAGGACGACCTGCGCATCCGCGTCTCGCGCGCCGGCACGCCGCAATACGTCCAGGCGCCGATCGCAGCGGCCGCTCCGGCCTTCGCCGCACCGGCGGCTGTCACCGCCACCGCAGCGGTTGCTGCTGCCCCCGCTGACGCGCGCAACAACAAGAACGCCGTGACGGCGCCGATGGTGGGCACCGCCTACCTGTCGCCCGCTCCGGGTGCACGCGCCTTCATCGAAGTCGGCGCGACGGTCAAGGAAGGCCAGACCATCCTGATCATCGAAGCCATGAAGACGATGAACCAGATCCCCGCGCCGCGCTCGGGCAAGGTCACCGAAATTCTCGTGTCGGACGCAAGCCCGGTCGAATACGGCGAACCGCTTGTCATCATCGAATAAGGCGGGTCCCATGATCTCCAAAGTCCTCATTGCCAACCGCGGCGAAATCGCCCTTCGCGTCCTTCGGGCGTGCAAGGAGCTCGGCATCGCCACGGTCGCCGTGCATTCGACGGCCGATGCCGACGCCATGCATGTGCGCCTTGCCGACGAGAGCGTCTGCATCGGCCCGCCGCCGTCGCGCGAGAGCTACCTGAACATTCATCAGATCGTCGCCGCCTGCGAGATCACCGGCGCCGACGCCGTGCATCCCGGCTACGGCTTCCTGTCGGAGAATGCCAAGTTCGCGGAAATCCTCGACGCGCACGGCATCACCTTCATCGGCCCGACGGCGGAACACATCCGCATCATGGGCGACAAGATCACCGCCAAGCAGACGGCGCAGGAACTCGGCATTCCCGTCGTTCCCGGCTCCGACGGCGAAGTGAAGCCCGAGGACGCGCTGGAAATCGCTCGGCAGATCGGCTTCCCGGTCCTCATCAAGGCCACCGCCGGCGGCGGCGGCCGCGGCATGAAGGTCGCCAAGACCGAGGCCGACCTTGAAGAGGCCGTCTCGACCGCCCGTTCCGAAGCGCTCGCCGCCTTCGGCAACGACGCCGTCTATATGGAAAAGTACCTCGGCAAGCCGCGTCATATCGAAATCCAGGTCATGGGCGACGGCATGGGCAATGCGGTGCATATGGGCGAGCGCGACTGCTCGCTTCAGCGCCGCCACCAAAAGGTCTGGGAAGAAGCCAATTCCCCGGCGCTCAATGTCGAACAGCGCATGAAGATCGGTCAGATTTGCGCCGACGCCATGAAGAAGCTGAAATACCGCGGCGCCGGTACGGTCGAATTCCTCTACGAAAACGGCGAGTTCTATTTCATCGAAATGAACACCCGTCTTCAGGTGGAGCACACGATCACCGAAGCCATCACCGGCATCGACCTCGTGCACGAGCAGATCCGCGTTGCCTCCGGCGGCGGCCTGTCGGTGCGCCAGGAAGACATCGTCTTCTCGGGCCATGCCATCGAGTGCCGCATCAATGCCGAGGATCCGCGCACCTTCGTTCCCTCCCCGGGCACGATCACGCATTTCCATGCACCGGGTGGTCTCGGCGTTCGCGTCGATTCGGGCGCCTATCAGGGCTACAAGATCCCGCCCTACTACGACAGCCTGATCGGCAAGCTCATCGTGCACGGCCGCACCCGCGTCGAATGCATGATGCGCCTGCGCCGCGTGCTCGACGAGTTCGTCATCGACGGCATCAAGACGACGCTGCCACTGTTCCAGGACCTCATCGGCAACCAGGACATCGCAAACGGCGACTATGACATCCACTGGCTGGAAAATTACCTAGCCAGCAAGACCGACGCCTGAGGCGGCGTCGGTCATGGCAGGGCGGCGCAGCCGGCACCCGGAAATAACCCCGGAACTGCTTCTGCGCGCCTATTCCATCGGGCTCTTTCCGATGGCCGATTCGGCCGACGACCCGGAACTCTTCTGGGTCGAGCCGGACATGCGGGGCGTGATCCCGCTCGATGACTTCCACGTCTCGCGCAGCCTCGCCAAGACGATCCGCCAAAAACCCTTCGACATCCGTTTCGATACCGCCTTCGACGCCGTGGTCGCCGCCTGCGCTGAAGCCGCACCCGACCGGCCATCGACCTGGATCAACGCCAAGATCAAATCGCTCTATGGCACGCTCCACCGCATGGGCCATGCGCATTCCGTGGAAGCCTGGGATGGCGAAACGCTCGTCGGCGGCCTCTACGGCGTCTCGCTGGGGGCAGCCTTCTTCGGCGAAAGCATGTTTTCCCGCCGCACGAACGCATCAAAGATCTGCCTCGTGCATCTCGTGGAGCGCCTGAAAACCCACGGCTTCCGCCTGCTCGATACGCAGTTCACGACGGAGCACCTGAAGACATTCGGTGCGATCGATGTGCCGAAGATCGAGTATGAGGACATGCTGGCCAACGCGCTGGCGTCACCGCATCTGCCGTTTTAATCTTAATCTTGAGAGCATTCCGCCTGACGCTGATCAGGATCGAAAATGTATTTGCCCGAACTGGTGTCGGCACAACGGTCGATATGATCGTTTATGTGAGACAACGCCACGAGAGCGACGCCGACGAAAACAACAAAAACAACGGCAAAAGCGATCAAACCATATCGAATGATCTTTAGCACGGTTAGCCGTCTTCCGGCGGCGGCACGTCCGATTTGCCTTTGCACTCGACGAGCCAGACGTCATAGACGGGGTGCTCGACGGCGTTGAGGCCGGGGCTGTCGGCGAACATCCAGCCGGTGAAGATGCGGCGGATTTTCCGGTCGAGGGTGATTTCGTCGACTTCGACGAAGGACGTAACCTTCTGGGCTTCGGTATCGTCACGGCTGTAGCAGACCTTCGGCGTCACCTGCAGTGCGCCGAACTGGACGGTCTCGCCGATATAGACGTCGAAATTGGTGATGCGGCCGGTGATCTTGTCAATGCCGGAGAAAGCGGCGACCGGATTTTCGACGCGGGCGGCCTCGGACGAAACGGGCGCCATGGCAAGGCCGGCAGCCGCAGCTGCAAGCACACCCGCCAGGAACCGCCGTCCGGCGTTCACCTTCGAAAATCCTGATGTCATGAAGCCGTCTCCTGCGATCTGAACCGGCATCGCCGATTGCTTGGAGCTACCGGCGAAATGTGGCCAAATCGGTATCAGTTGCCCGGCGTCCAGGCATCATAATCGCCCGTCACGCGCGGACGCTCGCCGGCAACCGCGATCGAACCCGGCGGACGGTAGGCCTGCGCCGTGCCGGTGCCGTTCGGGCGGTGCGGCTTCTGCCACTCACGTGCCTGATACTTTTCGTCGGCCGGGGAAACATCCGTACGGTGGTGCATCCAGCCGTGCCAGCCCGGCGGGATAGCGGAGGCATCGGCATAGCCGTTATAGATCACCCAGCGGCGCGTGCGGCCCTCGGAATCCTTGCCGCCACCCTGATAATAGGTGTTGCCGAGTTCGTCCTGGCCGACCTTGGTGCCGAAACGCCAGGTGTGAAAACGGGTGCCGATCGTCTGACCGTTCCACCAGGTGAAAATCTGCTTGAGAAGGCTCATGGGCTGGCGTCCTTGGCAGGGCCACGCTTGGGATGTGGCCCGAGACTGAATATTTCTTCCGCTTATGGCGCGGCGGGTGCCGAATGTCCAGCGATTCCCGCGCCTTCGCCCACGGCTTTTCGCCGCGGTTCAGCCGCCAAGCGGCTTCTCGTAGACATCCAGCGGCACGCCGGAAACGCTGTCGGCCGTATGCCTGGCCTCGCCGACCTTGATAAAACCGTGCGCCTGATAGAAGGCCACTGCGGCGTCATTGCGCGGGTCGACCTCCAGCAGCATGGCGTTCGCGTCGGGAAAGCAGGTTTCGAGTTCGGCGAACATGTCGCGACCGATGCCCTGCCGCTGATGGCGCGGCAGCACATAGAGATTGTGCAGGAAGGCTTTCTTCGGTCGATCCTTCGACATGGCGACATAGCCCATGCCGGCCAGTTCCCGCCCATTGTCGGCGACGACGAACTCGCTGTCCTTACGCTCGAGCTTCGCCTTCAGCGCCGGCACCGAATGCCAACGCGCGGTGATCTCGTTTACCTTGTCGATCCCGTAGAGCATGTCATAGGTCGCATGCCACGTCTCGGCCAGCAGCGCGCTGACTTTCGCCAGATCGCGCTCGGAGGCCGTGCGGACGAAGTACACGGGATTACTCCTCGATGCCGAGCTTGGCCTTGACCAGCGCCTGAACGGCCTGCGGATTGGCCTTGCCGCCCGTCGCCTTCATGACCTGGCCGACGAACCAGCCGGCCAGTGTCGGCTTGGCGAGAACCTTGGCGACCTGATCGGGATTGGCAGCGATGATCTCGTCGACGGCCTTCTCGATGGCGCCGGTGTCCGTCACCTGCTTCATGCCGCGGGATTCGACGATCTCGGCCGGGTTACCGCCCTCGTTCCAGACGATTTCGAACAGGTCCTTGGCGATCTTGCCGGAGATCGTGCCGTCCTTGATGAGATCGATGATGCCGCCGAGCTGATCGGGCGAAACCGGAGTCTCTTCAATGGCTTTGCCGTCCTTGTTCAAGGCACCCAGCAAGTCGTTGATGACCCAGTTGGCGGCAATCTTGCCATCGCGGCCGGCGGCCACGGCCTCGTAATAGTCGGCAATCGCCTTTTCCGAGACGAGCACCGAGGCGTCGTAGACCGAGAGGCCCAAATCCTTGACGAAACGGATCTTCTTGTCGTCGGGCAGCTCCGGCAGATCGGCGAGCAGCGACGCGACGAACGCATTGTCGAATTCCAGCGGCAGCAGGTCCGGATCGGGGAAGTAGCGGTAGTCGTGCGCGTCTTCCTTCGAGCGCATGGAGCGCGTCTCGCCCTTGCCCGGATCGAAAAGACGGGTTTCCTGGTCGATGGAACCGCCATCCTCCAGAATGCCGATCTGGCGGCGGGCTTCGTATTCGATGGCCTGGCCGATGAAGCGGATGGAGTTGACGTTCTTGATTTCGCAGCGCGTGCCGAAACCTTCGCCCGGACGGCGCACGGAGACGTTGACGTCGGCGCGCATGGAGCCCTCGTCCATGTTGCCGTCGCAGGTGCCGAGATAGCGCACGATGGAGCGCAGCTTCGTCATATAGGCCTTGGCTTCATCCGACGAGCGCATGTCCGGCTTGGAGACGATCTCCATCAGCGCGACGCCCGAACGGTTGAGGTCGACATAGGACATGGTCGGATGCTGGTCGTGCATCGACTTGCCGGCGTCCTGCTCGAGATGCAGGCGCTCAATGCCGATCTCGATGTCCTCGAAATTGCCCTGACGGTCGGGGCCGAGCGAGATGACGATCTGGCCCTCGCCGACGATCGGATCCTTGAACTGCGAAATCTGGTAGCCTTGCGGCAAGTCCGGATAGAAGTAGTTCTTGCGGTCGAAGATCGAGCGATGGTTGATCTGCGCCTTCAGGCCCAGGCCGGTGCGCACGGCCTGCTTGACGCATTCCTCGTTTATGACCGGCAGCATGCCGGGCATGGCGGCATCGACGAGCGATACATTGGCGTTCGGCGCCTTGCCGAATTCCGTCGAGGCGCCGGAGAACAGCTTCGAATTCGAAAGGACCTGCGCGTGCACCTCCATGCCGATGATGACTTCCCAATCGCCGGTGGCGCCGGGGATGAAGCGTTTCGGATCAGGGGTGCGGACGTCGACGAGGGTCATTTTCGGCTCTTGCTGTGGTGTCTTCGGTGCTGTCTCGGTAGAACATATGGGCAGGCGGCGCAAGGTTTTCAGCGGATGCGCAGCACCGTCGTTAGCCAAGTCGCAAGGATGGCCGGCTAAAACCGCATCATGAACACGACGACAGCGCTTCTGATCATTTTCCTTCTCCTCAACGTCGTGACGTTCTGCCTTTTCTGGCGGGACAAAGATGCGTCGCGGAATGGCGGCTGGCGTGTTTCCGAAGCAAGCCTGCTGCAATTCGCCTTCTTCGGCGGCAGTCTCGGCGCCGTTGCCGCGCAACGCCTGCTGAGGCACAAGACGCGCAAGGAACCGTTTCGCTCATATTTGATGACGATCCTGATTCTGCACGCCGTTCTTGCCCCCATGGGGCTCATTTTTGGCCCCACCATCGTCCACATGCTGCAAGCCGGCTGACATCCCTCCGCCCGGCCCGTGTTGACATGCGGCACGATTCGTAACTATTATTGTTACATGAAAAGAAACAGCCGCCTTTCCGCCGTGCTCCACGCACTCATGCATATGGCCGAACGCGAAATGCCGATGACCTCGGACGATCTCGCGCTCTGCCTCGATACCAATGCCGTCGTCGTACGCCGCACCATGGCCGGGCTTCGCGATGCCGGCATCGTGCAATCCGGCCGCGGCCATGGCGGCGGCTGGCATTTTGCCAAGCCACTGTCCGATATCTCGCTGCTCGACATCTACAACGCGCTCGGCGAGCCGATCGTCTTCCAGATCGGCCCGGCGACGGAAATGCCGGGCTGCGTGGTCGAAAAATCCGTCAACCGGGTGATCGGTGATGCCCTGAAGGATGCCGAGGCGATCCTGATGGCGCGTTTTGCCGGCACGACGCTCGCCGATCTCGCCGCCGATTTTCGGGTGGCGGCAAAGCATTGCCGGGCCGATACCGGCTGACGGCAGCCAAATCCCAAAACCTGCATTGAACGCCCTGCAGCCACCGGGCGAACGGTGCCGCACGTTCCATCGAAAGGATCCACCATGACCGAAGATGCCATCATCATCGGCGGGGGCTTTGCCGGCCTGTCCGCCGCCATGCAGCTTGCCCGCGCCCGCCGCCGCATCACCATTCTGGACACCGGCCTGCCGCGCAACCGCTTTGCCGCCCATTCGCACGGCCTCCTCGCGCAGGATGGGCGGCCGGGCGGCGACATCCTCGCCGATGCCCGCCGCCAGCTTGCCGCCTACGAGACCGTCACTTTCCGCGATGTGCCGGCCGAAAGGCTGGACGGAGAGCGGGACGCCTTTTCGGTGATGACAGGCGACGGCGGGCGGATCGACGCGCGTCGCGTGCTGCTCGCCACCGGCTTCGAGGATCAGCTGCCCGATATTCCCGGCCTTGCGGAACGCTGGGGCAAGACGGTGCTGCATTGCCCCTATTGCCACGGCTACGAGGTCGGCGGCGGGCCGGTCGGCGTGCTGGCGCGCACCTCCGAGGCCGCACGTTTTGCGGCGGTCGTCGCCGACTGGGGCAATGTCACGCTCTTCACCAATGAAGTCCCGGAGCCCGACGAGAAGGATCTGGCCGTGCTCGAGGCGCGGAATGTGAAACTCCGCCCCGGCCGTGTCACCGCCATCTCGGATGGTCCCCGCGGCCTGCTGTCCGTCGAGACCGGCCCCGGCATTCCCACCCTCGTCAAGGCGCTGTTCGTTGCACCCGAAGCGCGGGTGCGCAGCACGATCCCGGATGATCGCGGCCTGAAATTGAAGGAAACGCCGATCGGCAACATTCTGCACACCGACGATATGGGCCAGACCTCCCTGCCCGGCCTCTACGCAGCCGGCGATATCGCGCTCGGTGCGGCCAATATCTCGCTCGCCTCGGCCAACGGCGTGAAGACCGCCGTCTTCCTGCACCACTCGCTGATCTGGCCCGCGCATTGACCTTTACGGACGCGCCGGCTATTTCGGGGCGTCCGTAAATGGAGTTTTGATGTCCAACTCGTCTGAGACCTGCTGAGGGCCCTGCCCGCATCACGCTTGCGCGCAGGGTCGAAAAAACGCTGAACCCTGCCACCCCTTCGGTGGCGGATCGTTTTTTCGCGTTCATTCGAACGCCCGACGGACACTCAAGACAATGGACATTTCGCGCGCCGAACAGCGCATTCTCCACCTGCTCGCCCAGGGCGGCAGGATCGACATCGAAAAAGACGACAACCGCAAGATCATCACCGTCGCCTGCATCACACGAGACGGCTGGCGTGCCGGCGGACTCGACCTCGACCTTTTCCGCAAGCTGAAACGCCGGCGCTGCATCGCCTCCTCCGGCGGCAGGCCCTACCGCATCACGCAACGCGGCCTGGTTCTGGTGCGGTCGCAGCTCGACAATCAATGAAAATGGGGCAATGACAGACGGGAGGCGTGGCGAAAGCCGCGCCTCCTCTAAAACCCGCCCGGCCCATAGCCGATCGGTTCATCGGCAACGAGTTGCCGGCGCAGGCCGACCGATTCCACGTCGCGGTCGAGACGTTCGGAATAGTCGACCGAAAGCCAGTTCACCGAATAGCCATGCTTCTGGAAGAAGCCGACGGCGGCCGTGTTGCGCGCATGGGTCTGAAGCCGTGCCGCCTCGAAACCGGCGGCGGCGATTTCCGCCTCCATGGCGGCAAGAAGCGCGGAACCAAGCCCCTTCTTCTGCTGGGGCGGATCGACCCAGAGATCGCTGATCTCGTCGTCCAGCGCCTCGCGCGAAGCCCAACCGGCCAGCACGCCCTCACTTTCGACGACGCTGACGCGCAGCCACTTTTCGACGAGGAATTGCTGGAAGGCATTGCGGGCATGTTCGCTGCGCACCTGAAGATCAACGACACCGACGACGGCCTGCCCCCAGGCTCTCACGCCGATCTCGACGAGTTCCGGAACGTCTTCCCCACGGGCATTGCGAACAGTGATCATGCATCGGCCCTTTCCCAGTCCATGAAAGCATTGCGCAGCCGTCTTGGCGAGGGAGACGAAAGGCTATCCACGGAGATGATAGGGCCGAAAACGAAACCGCCCGATCTTTCGACCGGGCGATCTCTTACTTGTCGCGCAGCTGCACGAGGTCGTTCATCAGGCCTGCCGTCCCGTTGTGGATGGTCAGGCGCTCGACCTTGCAGGCAATGGCTTCGAGAGCTTCCAGCTCCTTCAGCCGCAGCATGACCGGGTTTTCGGCCATCACCTTTGCCGTGTTGAGAAGCGAACGGGTGGCGTTCGTTTCCTCACGACGACGGATGACATTGGCCTCGGCCTGCTTTTCAGCAGCAACCACCTGGTTCAGGATATCGCGCATCTCGCCCGGCAGGATCACGTCCTTGAGCTCGATGGCCGAGACCTCGACCCCGATGGCGGCCATGTCGGCGCGCACCTTCTCGGCGGCTTCCGCATTCACTGTCACCTTGCGTTCCAGGATCTGGTCGAGCGTCAGCGTGCCGAGCGTCTGGCGGAAGGCGAACTGCAGCGCGCGGTACAGCGCATCAGCGAAGTCCTTCACATCAGACACGGCCTTCAGCGGATCGGCGACGCGGTATTCGGCGGAAATGTTCACCCGGATCGTGACCTTGTCACGGGTGAGCAGTTCCTGACCGGTCACGTCGAGCGACTGGCGCTTCAGGTCCACCACACGCACCTGGATCGTCTTGCCGACGTTCCAGAAGGCATGCATGCCCGGCTCCATCATGCGCTGGTGCGTGCCATCGACGAAGAGCAAACCAACCTGACCGTCATTGACGAGGAAGGCGGTCGTCAGCTCCGTGCGGCGGGCGCGCGTCAGCCGGCGCATCAGCTCCGGATCGATGTCGAGCCGTTCCGTCAGGTCGACACGCGCCTCGGTCCACGGACCGGCGGCGTTCCAGACCACGAGCTTCTGGTTCGGCGCCAGCACCGTGTAGAGCTCGCCGTCGCGCTCGACGACCGCGATTTCCCGGGCCGTTGTGCGGATGACCGTCAGTTCACGCTGTGCGACCTCCGGCAGACCATCGAACAACGGCTTCTCGTAGGCCGACGCGAAAACCGGTCGGTTCATATCGTGACGCTCAAGCTCAAGCAGCCCGCGGCGGTTCGGCAGGCTGTGTTCGCCCGCGCCGAAAATGCCGAGAACCGCGCCCTTGTAGAGGGCGAGCACCCGCTCGTTGGCCTTCACGAGGACGCGCTTGCGCCCCAAAATCATATCGAGAAACATCGTCATGGGTCTTACTCCTTCGGTCATACGCTACGTCACGAACCGATTGTCCTTTCGCTAGGGTTGCTGTTTCATCAGCAGCCTTTCCGCCGCCAGTTTCCTTGAACCCTCTGATCGCCCGGGAAACCTGCAGGCGGGGCATGCGAATGCGATGATCCGGAGACCGGCTGACGGCCATCGGCGGCGAGTTTCCGGGAGAGGACCGCGCAGCCTTGCGGCGGGCTTTGGAGCGCTGCTCCATCGCTGGCCGAAAGGCGACTTGATCGTCACCGGCAACCGGACCGCACATGTCCGGCGTCGGGCTTTCCGAAGAGAGACCTTGCGGCCCCACCTCGGTCTGCCGTCCGCAGTCCGGTCCCCGGACCGGATTAAGCGACAGCTTGGAAGGCTGTTGGAGAAGGATTTGAACCTTCGACTTCAGAATCTAAATCTGATGCTCTACCACTGAGCTATCCAATGGAGCAGACAACGGGAATCGAACCCGCGACCTCCGGGCTTCTCGTCCGGCGCTCTACCACTGAGCTAGGTCCGCAAACGGTCTTTCTGGTGCGGGGCATCCGTACACGACGACGGCAGGGCCGCCTCGCGCGGGAGGAGCGAAAAAACTCCATCCGTTGACATTCCGCACCGGCTGAACGACCGGGAGGGCGCGTTTATTCGCGTAATGGAAAAGGTTCAAGCGGAAAACGGCACGCGCAGGTTTCCGTAACGGCAAGTGTTGCCGTTACGACACAACTTTGCGGATGGGTGGTTTATGGGGCGGAGGCGCCCCTTACCACCACTTGGCCGGCGTGAAACGGCCGGCGGCCTGCTCGATGACATGGGCCGTCTTGAAGAGGCTTTCCTCGTCGAACGGCTTGCCAATAAGCTGGAGGCTGAGCGGAAGGCCCTTGTGGTCGAGACCGGCGGGAACCGACAGGCCCGGCAGGCCGGCCATGTTCACGGTGACGGTAAAAATGTCCTGCAGGTACATCTTGACCGGATCCGACGCCAGATCCTCGTCGGCAATGCCGAAGGCCGAGGACGGGGTAGCGGGGGTCAGGATCGCATCGACACCGGCGTTGAAGGCCAGTTCGAAGTCGCGCTTGATCAGCGTGCGGACCTTCTGGGCCTGCAGGTAATAGGCGTCGTAGTAACCGGCCGACAGAACGTAGGTGCCGATCATGATGCGGCGCTTGACCTCGGTGCCAAAACCGGCGGCGCGGGTCTTCTCGTACATGTCGACGATGTCCTTGCCATCGACGCGCAGGCCGTAGCGCACGCCGTCATAACGGGCGAGGTTCGACGATGCCTCGGCCGGGGCTACGATATAGTAGGCCGGCAGGGCGTATTTGGTGTGCGGCAGCGAGATATCGACGATCTCGGCACCGGCGTCCTTGAGCCAGGCGATGCCCTGCTGCCAGAGCGCTTCGATCTCTTCCGGCATGCCGTCGACGCGGTATTCGCGCGGAATGCCGATGCGCATGCCCTTCAGCGACTGGCCGAGCGAGGCTTCGTAATCCGGCACGGGCAGATCGACGGAGGTCGTGTCCTTGGCGTCGACGCTCGCCATCGATTTCAGCATGATCGCGGCGTCACGCACGTCGCGTGCGATCGGGCCGGCCTGATCGAGCGAAGAGGCGAAGGCGACGATGCCCCAGCGCGAGCAGCGGCCATAGGTCGGCTTGATGCCGACGGTGCCGGTGAAGGCGGCGGGCTGACGGATCGAGCCACCGGTATCGGTTGCGGTCGCACCAGCGCAGAGGAAGGCGGCGACGGCAGCAGCCGAGCCGCCGGAGGAGCCGCCAGGCACGAGATCGGCGTTGGAGTTCTGCGCGCGCCACGGGTTCTTGACGGCACCGTAGTAGGACGACTCGTTGGAGGAGCCCATGGCGAACTCGTCCATGTTCAGCTTGCCGAGCATGACGGCACCGTCGTTCCAGAGGTTCTGGGTGACGGTCGACTCATACTTCGGCTTGAAGCCGTCGAGGATGTGGCTGCAAGCCTGCGTATGGATGCCGTCGGTGGCGAACAGGTCCTTGATGCCGAGCGGAATGCCTTCCAGCGCGCCGGCCTTGCCGTCGGCGATGCGGCCGTCGGAGGCTTTTGCCATCTCGCGCGCCTTTTCCGGCGTCACGGTGACATAGGCGTTGATCGCCGGATTGGCCGCTTCGATCGCAGAAAGATACGCGTCCGTCAGTTCGACGGCTTTGATCTCCTTGGCGGAGAGCTTTTCGCGGGCTTCGGCAATGGTGAGGCGAGTAAGGTCGGTCATGGAACTACTTTCGGAAGCGGACGGCGCGGACGGCAAAGGCGGACTTATTCGACGACCTTCGGCACCTGGAAGAAGTTGCGGTCGGTGGCCGGCGCATTGGCGACGACGGCATCGGCCTTGTTGCCGTCATTGACGACGTCCTGGCGCTTGCGCATCTCCATCGGCGTAACGGAGGTCATCGGCTCGACGCCCTCGACATTCACTTCGGAAAGCTGCTCGACGAAGCCGAGGATACCGTTCAGCTCGCCGGTCATGCGGTTTGCCTCTTCCTCGCTGACGGCGATGCGGGCAAGGCGCGCGACGCGCTTCACGGTGGCTAGATCTACGGACATGGATGGTCTCCGACAGGAAATTTCATACCCGCTATACTGACCAAGCCCCGGAGGCGCAACGGGGGAATGGCCCGTTCCACGCCCCCTCGCCCGTTTTCCTGCCGCTTAACGCGTCACCACACCGCCGGACTTCGGCACCTCGATCTTCGAGGATGCGCCATCCATCGCCTGAACGAAGAGATCGGCCGTCTGGTCGATGATGCCGAAGGAACCGTAGTGGCAGGGAATGACCGTGTCGAACTTGAAGAAGCGCTGGCAGGCAAGGGCAGCAACGGCACCGCCCATGGTGAAACGGTCGCCGATCGGCACAAGGCCGATCTCCGGCTGATGCAGTTCGTGGATCAGCGCCATGTCCGAGAAGATGTCGGTATCGCCCATATGGTAGAGTGTCGGCTCGTCCTCGAAATGCAGCACGAGGCCGTTGGCGTTGCCGAGCGAATGGGAGGTGCCGTCTTCGGTGATCTGCGCGGAGGAATGCAAGGCGTTGACGAAGGTCGTGGAGAAACCGTCGAAATGCACGGTGCCGCCGGTATTGCCCATATCGACCTTCTCGACGCCCTTCGCGCCGAGCCAGGCGGCGAGATCGGCATTGGCGAGCACCGTTGCGCCGGTTTCTTTAGCGATCTGGATCGTATCGCCTACATGGTCGCCATGGCCGTGGGTGAGCAAGACGTGCGTGAGGCCTGCGACGGCGTCCTTGCGGGTTGCATCGTCAAAGGCCGGATTGCCGGTGAAGAACGGGTCGATGAGGATCTTCGCCTTCGCCGTTTCGATGCGGAAGGCGGAATGGCCGAGCCAGGTGATTTCCATGATTGTTCTCCATTTGGGATTCGCGAGGCAATATAGTCCCGGTGAAGGGCGTTTCCATCCGTCGCGGGATCGTTATAAGCGTGGCTTTACGAAATTGAGGGAATTCCGCCATGAGCGACGACGACTATATCTATGACGACGTGACAGGCGAATGGCGCCCGGCCTCCGAAATCGCTGCGGAAAAGGCCGCGAAAAACGTGGTGCTCGATGCCGGCGGCAATGTGCTGGCCGATGGCGATTCGGTCGTGCTCATCAAGGACCTGAAGGTGAAGGGCGCCGGCCAGACATTGAAGCAGGGCACCGTCATCAAGACGATCCGCCTCACCGACAACCCGGAAGAAATCGACTGCCGGCACGAGACGATCCGCGGCTTGGTGCTGCGCACCGAATTCGTCCGCAAGCGCTGAGAGGTTCGGCCATGGCGACGCTGACACTGGAAGACCTGGCGCAAAGCCTCCTGCCCGGCCAGCCGATCGCCGGCCTCGACCTCGGCACCAAAACGATCGGGCTCTCGGTGTCCGATCTCGGCCGCCGGCTGGCGACGCCGCGGCCAGTGCTGAAACGGGTTAAATTCACGCAGGATGCGGAGACGCTGCTGGGGTTTGCCGCAAAGGAGAAGGTTGTGGCCTTCGTCATCGGCCTGCCTGTCAACATGGACGGCAGCGCCGGCCCGCGCGTTCAGGCGACGCGCGCCTTTGTACGCTCCATGGCGGATAAAACCGACATCCCCTTCGTCTTCTGGGACGAGCGGCTGTCGACGGTGGCCGCGGAACGCACGCTGATCGAAATGGATGTTTCGCGCAAGAAGCGGGCCGAGCGCATCGATTCGGCCGCCGCCTCCTTCATTCTTCAGGGCGCGCTCGACAGGCTGTCGTCTCTGGCAAGAACAGCCGGCGAAGACTGACGGCGGGCCTGCCACCAGGCCATGATCTGCTTGCGACGGCGAAAAGCGAGAATGGCAAGCACGAAGATACTGTCGACGACGATGGCGCGCAGCACCAGCGGCGGCAGGTCTTCCGGTGGAATACCGAGGATCTGACCATAGATCTGGAACACCAGATCATGCGTCTCGCGCGTCAGCATGAAAAAGCCGAAACTCATGTCGTAATAGGAAAGCCCGTACCAGCTTCCCAGAAACGCGATGGGGCCTGCCCACAGGATCAGGAACCACTTCATGCCGCCCTCCTCTTCGCCGTAAGGAGATCGGCGGCAGCGAAAAGGGCTTCACTGACAGCAACACCCGCCGCAAGCACGACGAGCGGCACCACGATGTCCACCGTGACGCAGGAAAACAGGGTCGTCATGACCGAAATCCGGGCCGTATTGGCCATGGCTTGCACTCACTCGCATGGTTAATACCAAGTGAACGGCACCTTCACCCGTTAACCCACCTCGCGCAACGTAAACCATTCATTAAGGTTAATTTCCACATGGGTGACGATCGACCCGCCTCTTGCCATGGCGCTCGCCGCGTGGAATGAGCTGATATCTCCGCCTCTCCCGATCCGGTTCCATGCTCCCCATCTTCGAAAGCATCCTGCCCGTCTTCCTGCTCGTCGTGCTGGGAGCGTTGCTCAAGCGCTGGCGGATGATCGACCGCGATATGTGGAGCGGGCTCGAACAGCTCGGTTTCTTCGTGCTGTTCCCGTCGCTGCTTTTCACGACGCTTGCCAATGCGGAGTTCTCAGGCATGGCCGCAGGCGATATCGCGCTTGGCTCGATCGGCTCGGTGACCTTCATCGCCTTGGTGCTGGCCTTGTGCTGGCCGCTCTTTCGCGCAGCCGGCGTCGCGGGGCCAACCTTCACGTCGGTTTTCCAGACCTCGACACGCTGGAATGCCTTCATCGCACTCGCCATCGCCGAAAAGCTCTACGGCACGCAGAGCCTCGCGCTGGTCGCCCTGGTGGCCACGCTCATCATCATCCCGATCAATCTCTACAATATCGGCATGCTCGTCTGGTTCGGCGGCGGCACGCGCAGCCTGAAGACTTTTGCGCATAAAATCCTGACCAACCCGATGATCATCGGCTCGGTGCTGGGCGTCGCGATCAACCTGCTCGGGATCGAAATCTACAAGCCCTTGATGCAGACCGTCGAAATGGTGGCGGACACGTCGCTCAGCCTCGGCCTTATCATGGTGGGCGCCGGGCTGAAGCTTGCCGATGCGCTGAAGCCACGCCCGCTGACGCTGCTGCCGGTCGTTCTGAAACTCGTCTTCATGCCGCTGGTGATGACGAGTGCCGCCTATGCGCTCGGCATGCGCGGCGAACAGCTTCTGACGATCGCGATGGGGGCGAGCGTGCCGACGGCGATGAACGGCTATGTGCTGGCCAAGCAGATGGGCGGCGACGCGCCGCTCTACGCCGCCGTCGCAACATTGCAGACGATCGCCTCCTTCTTCACCATTCCGGTGGTGCTGGCGACGACGGCCTATCTGGCCGGCGGATAAAGCAGATCGACGATGTAAGCCGAATCGAAGCGCGAATCGAGCATGCCGTAGGTCGAGCGCCAGCCCGAGGCGAGACGCGTTTCAAGGAAGGCATCGGCAACACGGCCCGCACCGGCGCGGTAGAGCTCGGCCGCAGCGGCGGCGAGCGCCAGCTGCTCGACCAGCATGCGGGCAGCGCCCTCATCCCGTTCGCAGAGCGATAGGCAGGCGCGCAGCACGTCCACCGTCTTCTTGCCGGCCGAACCAAGATCACGGGCAAGCCCGGTGAAGAGGATTTCGAACAGATCCCTGCCCCGGCCGATGACACGCATCAGATCGAGCGCCATGACATTGCCGGAACCTTCCCAGATCGCATTGACCGGCGCCTCGCGGTAATGTCGCGCAATCGGCCGTTCCTCGACATAACCGCTGCCGCCGATGCACTCCATGGCTTCATAGATGAGCGCAGGCGCGATCTTGCAGCACCAGTATTTCACCACCGGCGTCATGATGCGGGCATAGGCGGCATCTTCCGCACTGTCGCGCGCCTTGTCGAAGGCTTCCGCCAGACGCAGCGAAAGGGCGGTGGCGCCTGCAACATCGAGCGCCATGTCGGCGAGCACGCGCGTCATGATCGGCTGTGCGACGAGCGGCTTGCCGAATACCTGCCGGCCACGTGTGTGGTGCACGGCCTCGGCAAGCGAGGCGCGCATGATGCCGGCCGAGGCAAGCGCGCAGTCGAGCCGCGTCAGCGTCACCATGTCGAGGATGGTGCGGATGCCGGCATCGGGCGTGCCCAGCAGGAAGCCGAACGTATCGGAGAACTCCACTTCGGAAGACGCGTTGGAGCGGTTGCCGATCTTGTCCTTCAGGCGCTGGAAGCGCAGGCCGTTGCTGGCGCCGTCCTCGAGCAGGCGCGGCACGAGGAAGCAGCCGACGCCCTCCCGCGTCTGCGCCAGCATGACGAAACCGTCGCTCATCGGCGCCGACATGAACCATTTGTGGCCCGTCAGCCGGTAAATGCCCTCGCCAACGCGCTCGGCCCTGGAGGTGTTGGCGCGCACATCCGTGCCGCCCTGCTTTTCCGTCATGCCCATGCCGATGGTGATGGCACTCTTCTGCATGGCCGGCTTGTTGGTGCTGTCGTATTTGCGCGACAGGATTTTCCGGCCCCATTCGCGCTGCACCTGCGGCGAGGCGGACAGGGCGGCAACCGATGCACTGGTCATCGTCAGCGGGCAGAGATGGCCGCATTCGAGTTGCGCCGTCAGGTAGAAGCGCACGGCGCGCGCCTTGTGCGCCCGGCCCTGCTCCTCGGCGACGTTTTCCCAGAGCGAGGAATGCAGCCCGCTCGCCATCGAGCGGCGCATCAGCGCATGCCAGGCCGGATGGTAGTCGACGACATCGAGACGCTCACCGCGCGGCCCATGGGTGCGCAATTGCGGAGCACTCTCGTTGGCCATGCGCGCCAGTTCCTGCGCTTCGGGCGACGTCACATAGCGACCGATCGCATCGAACTCGTCGCGCAGGCCCTTCGGCATCGCATCGGTGGCATCCACCAGAAGCGGATCGGAGCGATAGGCGTTGATGCCCGACCAGAGCGGCGGCTGGTTGAGATCGGCGAGTTTCTGTTCGGTGTCACGAGTCATGAGCGGGTTCTAGCCCAAGTCGCGAGCGGGCGAAACGGGGCGTTCGGCCGCGCGGCACCGTTGCGAACACAAAAGCGTGGGAATGCGCGAAACGCCGGCCGCTTCGCCTTGCCGCAGCGGAACCGAGGCTCTATAGACCCCGCGTATCCAACGACAGTTGAGGCGGAGTTCCATGGACTTCTTTCCGCATCGCCACCTTCTCGGCATCAAGGGTCTGACAGAGCAGGAGATCACCCTGCTGCTCGACCGCGCCGACGAGGCGGTCAAAATCTCCCGGCAGCGGGAAAAGAAGACGTCGACGCTTCGCGGCCTGACGCAGATCAATCTCTTCTTCGAAGCCTCCACCCGCACGCAATCTTCCTTCGAGCTGGCCGGCAAGCGGCTCGGCGCCGACGTGATGAACATGTCGGTCGGCAATTCCTCGGTGAAGAAGGGCGAAACGCTGATCGACACGGCGATGACGCTGAACGCCATGCATCCCGACGTGCTGGTGGTGCGCCACTCCTCCGCCGGCGCCGCCGCGCTTCTGGCGCAAAAGGTTTCCTGCGCGGTGGTGAATGCCGGCGACGGCCAGCATGAACATCCGACCCAGGCGCTGCTTGACGCGCTGACCATCCGCCGCGCCAAGGGCAAACTCTCGCGTATCATCGTCGCCATCTGCGGCGACGTGCTGCATTCGCGCGTCGCGCGCTCGAACATCCTGCTGCTCAATGCCATGGGCGCCCGCGTGCGGGTCGTCGCGCCGGCCACGCTTCTGCCGTCCGGCATCGCCGACATGGGCGCGGAAGTCTATCACTCCATGGAGGAAGGCCTGAAGGACGCCGATGTCGTCATGATGTTGCGCCTGCAGCGCGAGCGCATGTCCGGCGCCTTCGTGCCCTCGGTGCGCGAATATTTCCACTATTACGGCCTCGACGCGGAAAAGCTGAAGGCGGCCAAGGAAAATGCGCTCGTCATGCACCCCGGCCCGATGAACCGCGGCGTCGAAATCGCCTCCGAGATCGCCGACGGTCCGCAGAGCGTGATCGAACAGCAGGTCGAAATGGGTGTCGCCGTCCGCATGGCCGTCATGGAAATGCTTCTCGTTTCGCAGAACCAGGGTGTCAGCGCATGACCCGCACGACCGTCCTGAAAAATCTCCGCATCATCGATCCCTCGCGCAATCTCGATGAAAAGGGTTCCATCGTCATCGAAAACGGCAGGATTGCCGCGATCGGTGCCGGAGCGCAGAACCAGGGTGCGCCCGAAGGCGCTGAGATCGTCGATGGCCGCGGCATGATCGCCGCCCCCGGCCTGGTCGATGCCCGCGTCTTCGTCGGCGAGCCCGGCGCGGAACACCGCGAGACCATCGAATCCGCCTCGCGCGCCGCCGCGGCCGGTGGCGTCACCACCTTTATCATGATGCCGGATACCGACCCCGTCATCGACGACATCGCGCTGGTCGAATTCGTGTTGAAGAACGCGCGCGACAAGGCGATCGTCAACATCCATCCCGCCGCAGCGCTGACCAAGCACCTTGCCGGCGAGGAGATGACCGAGTTCGGCCTGCTTCAGGCCGCCGGCGCCGTCGCCTTCACCAATGGCCGCAACCCGATCCACAATGCACAGGTGCTGCGTCGCGCCATGACTTATGCGCGCGAATTCGGCAGCGTCATCGCCCTCGAAACCCGCGACAAGCATCTCGGCGCGGGCGGTGTGATGAACGAGGGCCTGCTGGCAAGCTGGCTCGGCCTTTCCGGATCCCCGCGCGAAGCCGAGCTGATCCCGCTAGAACGGGACCTGCGTATCGCCGGGCTGACGCGCGGCAAATATCATGCGGCGCAGATCTCGGTGCCGGAATCGGCCGAGGCTGTGAAGATCGCCCGCGAGCGCGGCGCCAACGTCACCTGCGCTGCGTCGATCAACCACCTGACGCTGAACGAGAACGACATCGGCGAATACCGCACCTTCTTCAAGCTCTCTCCGCCGCTGCGCGGCGAGGACGACCGCAAGGCGATGGTTGATGCACTGGCCCGCGGCGAGATCGACATCATCGTCTCCTCGCACGACCCGCAGGACGTCGACACCAAGCGCCTGCCCTTCGCGGATGCGGCGGATGGCGCCATCGGTCTCGAAACCATGCTGGCGGCAGCGCTGAGGCTGCATCACAGCGGCGAAGTCCCGCTGATGCGCCTCATTGATGCACTCTCGACGCGCCCGGCAAAGATTTTTGGGCTCGACGCCGGCACGCTGGCGCCGGGGGCTGCGGCCGATATCGTGCTGATCGATCCCGACGAGCCCTGGCTTGCCACGAAGGAACGCTTTGTCTCGCGCTCGAAGAACACGCCGTTCGAAGATGCCCGCTTTACGGGACGCGCGGTTAGCACCTATGTTGCCGGCGAACGGGTGCATTCGCTGGGCTGATGCATTTCGGGGCGGAAGGGACGCCGCCCCGCATTAGCCTTACCGGCGCCCGCCGCAATGAAATCTCGGGGGAGAACCACGTGTCCGACATCTTCACCTGGCAATTCGGCGCGCTGCCGACCCTTGCCGCCCTCGCCTTCGGTTATCTTCTCGGCTCCATTCCCTTCGGCCTGATCCTCACCCGCATGGCAGGGCTTGGCGACGTGCGCCAGATCGGCTCGGGCAATATCGGCGCAACCAACGTGCTGCGCACCGGTAACAAGAAGCTTGCCGCCGCGACGCTGCTGCTCGACGCTCTCAAAGGCACCGCTGCTGCGGCTATTGCCTCACGCTGGGGGCTCGATGCTGGGATCGCCGCCGGCTTTGCCGCCTTCCTCGGCCACCTCTTCCCGGTCTGGCTCGGCTTCAAGGGCGGCAAGGGGGTTGCGACCTATGTCGGCCTGCTGCTGGGTCTCGTACCGGTCATGCTCGCGGTCTTCGCGGCCGTCTGGATCGGCCTTGCCTATATCACCCGATACTCTTCGCTTTCAGCACTGGTTGCAACGGCGGCTTCCCCGGTTGTATTGTGGTTTCTCGGTCACGAGAAGGTGGCATTGCTCTTTCTCGTGCTCACCATCATCACCTGGTGGAAACACAGCGCCAATATCAGCCGCCTCCTGAGCGGCACGGAAAGCAAGATCGGCAGCAAGGGGTAGCCATGGACGACCGCAGCGCAAGGACAAGGGGAATTGCGCTGACGGAAAAACAGAGGATCGCCTGGCTGCGGCTCATCCGCAGCGACAATGTCGGTCCGGTCACCTTTCGAGAATTGATCAATCATTTCGGCAGCGCCGAGACCGCGCTGGACATGCTGCCGGAACTGTCCCGCCGCGGTGGTGCCTCCCGCAGCATCCGCGTGGCTTCGAAGGCCGAAGCAGAACGCGAACTGGAAATTGCCGAGCGGCACGGCGCCACGTTCATCGGTATCGGCGAGCCGGACTATCCGCCGCTGCTGCGCCAGATCGACGGTGCTCCGCCGCTTCTTGCCGCCAAGGGCAACCGCAAGGTGACATCGGCACCGGCCGTCGGCATCGTCGGCGCGCGCAACGCCTCGATCTCGGGCATGAAATTCGCAGGGCTTGTGGCGCGGGATATCGGCCGCGCCGGTTACTCCATCGTTTCCGGCCTGGCGCGCGGCATCGATACCGCTGCCCACCGGGCCAGCCTGGAGACCGGCACGATCGCAGCGATGGCGGGTGGCCTCGACAAACCCTATCCGCCGGAAAATATTGGCCTGCTGAATGAACTCACCGATGGCGAAGGCCTCGCCGTCAGTGAAATGCCGTTCGGCTGGGAACCACGCGCCCGCGACTTCCCCCGGCGCAACCGGCTGATCGCCGGCATGGCGCTCGGCCTTGTGGTGGTCGAGGCGGCGGTGCGTTCCGGTTCGTTGATCACGGCGCGCAATGCCGCGGATTTCGGCAGACTGGTGTTTGCGGTGCCCGGTTCGCCGCTCGACCTGCGCTGCGAAGGCACCAACGGCCTGCTGAAGGATGGCGCGACGATCACCACAACGCCCGAAGACGTACTGGAAGGGTTGCGGCCGCTGGCCGAGCCCGATCTCTTCTCCCCTCGCCCCGATGTCCGGGAACCTGCCGAGGATACACCATCGGCCCTGCGACTACCGCCCAGCGACGGCGACCGGGAGAGGATTGCCGGAGCTTTGAGCCAGGTGCCGGCCGAGATCGACGAGATCATCCGCCACACGGGCATCGACGCGGCGACCGTCTATCTCGTTCTCCTAGAACTTGACCTTGCCGGTCGCCTTCAGCGACATGCCGGTGGCGGCGTCTCGATTATGCCGGATTGAGAACGGCCGCTGGCCGGACTGAATGTCACCAGCCTCGACATAGGCCATCTCGATCAGATAGCGCAGCATATCGGCCCCCTCATTGGCGGCGACGGTGCGCAACTCACCCAGCATCTGTCTGATATAGGCGATGTTCTCTTCCGCCGTATGGGGCGGCAAGGCGGGTTTGGCGGGCTTTGGGCTCATGGCGTCTCCCTTGCATCCACGACTCGGAATCATCCAGAAGTTGCGATTCCCATACCTAGGAGACGATACAATGATTATCTGCAATTGCAACAACTGAATACTCTCGCATCAGTTGTAGTTCAGACTACACGGGTTGCATCTATTGGTGCAACACCTAAATTTTCCCTTTTTGATTGCATCGCGTTGCATACCACTAATTTCACCCCTACCTCTTGACCCGAACGCTTTCCCTGTTCATGTCGAAACACGACTTTCCGGCGCGGGATGCGCCCTTCACCGCGTGAGACAAGCCGCGGCGCGTGGTATCAGAGAAAATGACGATGAATGTTGTAGTTGTGGAATCGCCCGCCAAGGCCAAGACGATCAACAAGTATCTTGGCCCTGGCTATAAAGTTCTGGCCTCCTTCGGCCATGTGCGCGACTTGCCGGCCAAGGACGGTTCGGTGCGCCCGGACGAGGATTTCGAAATGTCCTGGGAGGTCGACAGTGCCTCCGCCAAGCGCATGAAGGACATCGCCGACGCGTTGAAGGAGTCCGACGGACTTATCCTCGCAACCGACCCGGATCGCGAAGGTGAAGCGATTTCCTGGCATGTGCTGGACGTGTTGAAGAAGAAGCGCGTCCTTGGCGACAAGCCGGTCCAGCGCGTCGTCTTCAACGCCATCACCAAGTCGGCCGTGCTCGAGGCGATGCGCAACCCGCGCGATATCGATACGCCGCTCGTCGATGCGTACCTCGCTCGCCGTGCGCTTGACTATCTCGTCGGCTTCAACCTCTCGCCCGTGCTGTGGCGCAAGCTGCCGGGTGCCAGGTCGGCCGGCCGCGTGCAGTCTGTCGCGCTGCGCCTCGTCTGCGACCGCGAAGCGGAGATCGAGCGTTTCGTCTCGGAAGAATACTGGAACATCTCGGCGCTCCTGAAGACGCCGCGCGGCGACGAGTTCGAGGCCCGCCTCGTTTCGGCCGAGGGCAAGCGGCTGGCGCCGCGCGCCGTTGGCAATGGCGACGAAGCGACCAACCTGCGCACGCTGCTCGAGGGCGCGGCCTACCGCGTCGAGAGCGTCGAAGCCAAACCCACGAAGCGTAACCCCGCACCGCCCTTCACCACCTCCACACTGCAGCAGGCCGCATCGTCGAAGCTCGGCTTCTCGGCCTCGCGCACCATGCAGGTGGCGCAGAAGCTCTATGAGGGCATCGATATCGGCGGCGAGACGGTCGGTCTGATCACCTATATGCGTACCGACGGTGTGCAGATGGCGCCCGAGGCGATCGACGCCGCCCGCAAGGCCGTCGCCGAGCAGTTCGGCGCACGCTACGTGCCGGAAAAGGCCCGGATCTATTCCACCAAGGCGAAGAATGCCCAGGAAGCGCACGAGGCAATCCGCCCCACCTCCTTCGACCGCACGCCGGATCAGTTGAAGCGCTATCTCGATCCCGACCAGCTGAAGCTCTATGACCTCGTCTGGAAGCGTGGCATCGCGAGCCAGATGGCTTCAGCCGAAATCGAGCGCACGACCGTCGAGATCGAGGCGGACAATGGCGGCCGCAAGGCCGGCCTGCGTGCCACGGGCTCCGTCATCCGCTTCGACGGCTTCATCGCCGCCTATACCGACCAGAAGGAGGACGGCGAGCAGTCCGACGATGGCGACGATGACGGCCGCCTGCCCGAGATCAACGCTCAGGAAAAGCTCGCCAAGCAGAAGGTGAATGCGACCCAGCACTTCACCGAACCGCCGCCGCGCTATTCCGAAGCCTCGCTCATCAAGAAGATGGAAGAGCTCGGCATCGGCCGCCCGTCGACCTATGCCGCGACGCTCGCCACGCTGCGTGACCGCGAATATATCGTCATCGACAAGCGCAAGCTGATCCCGGAAGCCAAGGGCCGCCTCGTGACGGCCTTCCTCGAAAGCTTCTTCACGCGCTATGTCGAATACGACTTCACCGCCGATCTCGAAGAGAAGCTCGACAAGATTTCCGCCGGCGAACTCGACTGGAAGCAGGTTCTCCGCGATTTCTGGAAGGACTTTTTTGCGCAGATCGAGGATACCAAGGAGCTTCGCGTCACCAACGTGCTCGACGCACTCAACGAGGAACTGGCACCGCTCGTCTTCCCGAAGCGCGAAGACGGCAGCGATCCGCGCACCTGCCAGGTCTGCGGCACCGGCAAGCTTTCGCTGAAGCTCGGCAAGTTCGGCGCTTTCGTCGGTTGCTCGAATTATCCGGAATGCAACTTCACCCGCCAGCTTTCAGCCGACAATGGCTCGGACGCCGAAGCCGCCGCCTCCAACGAGCCGCAGAGCCTCGGCAAGGATCCGCATACGGGCGAAGAGATCACCCTGCGCTCCGGCCGTTTCGGACCCTATGTCCAGCGTGGCGACGGCAAGGAGGCGAAGCGTTCGAGCCTGCCGAAGGGCTGGACGCCGGCCAGTATCGACCACGAGAAGGCCGTGGCACTGCTTTCCCTGCCGCGCGATATCGGACAGCATCCGGAATCCGGCAAGATGATTTCGGCGGGCCTCGGTCGTTACGGGCCGTTCCTGCTGCATGACGGTAGCTACGCCAATCTGGAAACCGTCGAGGACGTGTTCTCGATCGGCCTGAACCGCGCTGTCACCGTCATTGCCGACAAGGCCTCGAAGGGTCCTGGCGGTCGCGCGCGCGGCACGCCGGCGGCGCTGAAGACGTTGGGCGATCATCCCGATGGCGGCCCGATCACGGTACGCGACGGCAAATACGGCCCCTATGTCAACTGGGGCAAGGTCAACGCCACCCTGCCGAAGGGCAAGGCCGCCGACAGCGTGACGATGGAAGAAGCCCTCGTGCTGATCGCCGAAAAGGCCGGCAAGATGCCCGCCAAGGGCGGCAAGGCCAAGGCTCCCGCCAAGGCGAAGACCACGAAGGCCGCCAAATCCAGCGAGACCAAGTCCGACGAGACAAAGGCCGCAAAGCCGAAGGCGAAGGCTGCGGCCAAGCCCAAGGCTGCAGCAAAGGCGAAGAAGGCCTGACGACATGAGCAAGGAACCACGCAGCCGGGCAGGACAAACGAAACGGCCCGGCCGCGCGGGCCGTGAGGCAACGCCTGCGGACGAGACGCCGATCATCCACGGCGCCATTCCGCCACGCGACGTGCTGTTACGCTTCATCGCCGATCACCCGGAACAGGCCTCCAAACGCGAAATCTCCAAGGCCTTCGGCCTGAAGGGCGAGACGCGCGTCGAACTGAAGGCACTGCTGAAATCCTTCGAGGAGGATGGCCTCCTCGAAAAACGGCGCAAGTCGCTGGTGCGCCCCGGCGCCCTTCCCCCCGTCACCGTTCTCGACATCACCACGCGCGACGTCGACGGCGAGCTGATCGGCCGCCCGGCGGAATGGCTCGATGATGCCGGCGTGGCGCCAGCCGTGCTGATCCGCCAGTCAAGCGGCGCGCGCAAGGACAAGGCACCCGTCGCCGGCCTCGGCGACCGGGTTCTGGCAAAAATCTTCCCCGCCAAGGAGCGCGGCGGCCCGGCCTATACGGGCCGCGTCATCAAGGTTCTCGACAAGAAGAAGAATTCCGGCATGGGCGTGTTCCGCACCATGCCGGGCGGCGCGGGACGTATCATGCCGATCGACCGGCGTGGCGACGAAATGGACGTCGAGGCGCAGTTCACGGCGGGCGCCAAGGATGGCGATCTCGTGGAAATCGATGTCGTGCGCATGGGCCGCTATGGTCTACCGCGCGCGCAGGTCAAGAGCGTGGTCGGTTCCGTCGCCTCGGAAAAGGCGATCTCGATGATCGCTATCTACGCCCATGGCATTCCCCACATCTTCCCGGATGCGGTCATCCGCGAGGCGGAAGCTGCCGGCTCTGCCACCATGGCGCACCGCGAGGACTGGCGCAGCCTCCCCCTCATCACCATCGACCCGGCCGACGCGAAGGACCACGACGACGCCGTCTATGCCGAGCCGGACACCTCGCCGGACAATCCGGGCGGCGTGATCGTCACCGTCGCGATTGCCGATGTCAGCTATTATGTCCGTCCGAAATCGGCGCTCGACCGCGAGGCGCAGAAGCGCGGCAACTCTGTCTATTTCCCGGATCGCGTTGTGCCCATGCTGCCGGAGCGCATTTCCAACGATCTCTGCTCGCTGAAGGAAGGTGTCGACCGGCCGGCGCTCGCCGTGCGCATGGTCTTCTCGCATGAGGGCCGCAAGGCGAGCCACACCTTCCACCGCATCATGATGAAGAGCGCGGCCAAGCTCTCCTATCAGCAGGCGCAGGCAGCGATCGACGGCGCGCCTGACGACAAGACAGGCCCGATCCTCGAGACGATCCTGAAGCCGCTCTGGCAGGCCTATAAGATCATGACGGTCGGCCGCAACCGCCGCCAGCCGCTCGAACTCGATATGCCCGAGCGGAAAATCCTGCTGAAAACCGACGGCACCGTCGACCGGGTCTTCGTGCCGCCGCGGCTCGATGCGCACAAGCTCATCGAAGAGATGATGATCCAGGCCAATGTCTCGGCCGCCGAAACGCTTGAGAAAAAGAAGCAGGCCCTGATCTACCGCGTGCACGATGCTCCTTCGCTCGCCAAGCAGGAGGTGCTGCGCGAGTTCCTGCAGACGCTCGACATATCGCTCGTCAAGGGCGGCAACATGCGCTCGAACCATTTCAACGGCATCCTCGCGAAGGTGGCGGACCAGCCGTTCCAGGAGATGGTCAACCAGATGGTGCTGCGCTCGCAGAGCCAGGCGATCTACAGCCCCGAGAATATCGGCCATTTCGGCCTCAATCTTATGAAATACGCCCACTTTACCTCGCCGATCCGCCGCTATGCGGACCTGATCGTGCATCGTGCGCTGGTGGGCTCGCTCGGGCTCGGCGAAGGCGGCATCACGCCGGACGAGGAAGCCGTGCTCGACGATATCGCTGCCGAAATCTCGACCTTCGAGCGCCGTGCCATGGCGGCCGAGCGCGACACGGTCGACCGGCTGATCGCACACCATCTTGCCGAGCGTGTCGGCGAGGAATTCGACGGCCGCGTCTCCGGCGTCACCAAGGCGGGACTTTTTGTCACCCTGCCCGAATATGGTGCCGACGGGTTCGTGCCTATATCTATGCTCGGACGCGATTATTATATCTACGACGAGGCCCATCAGGCCCTGTCCGGTGAAAAGACCGGGCTCGGCTACCGCCTCGGCGATACGGTGCGCGTCAAGCTCGCGGAAGCGGTGCCGCTCGCCGGCGCACTGCGGTTCGACATGATCAGCGAAGGACGCAAGATGCCGACGGCGGTGCGTTCTTTTCACAAATCGGGACGGCGCAAGGGCGGCGAAACGCGGCGTCAACCGGGCACACGCCCGCCGCGTGGGCGACGCTGAACAGTTCCGACAAGGAAGGACAGGACATGCAGGCGAACGAAACCGACGGCAGAACGCTGCATTTCGGCGACACCGCAAGCAGCGGCACGGTGGAGCGGCCGGTCGGCCGCGCCATCAAGCGCGGTTTGCTCAAC
Source organism: Shinella curvata (assembly GCF_022899935.1). GTDB lineage: Bacteria > Pseudomonadota > Alphaproteobacteria > Rhizobiales > Rhizobiaceae > Shinella > Shinella curvata. The sequence continues at coordinate 893,603 of NZ_JALJCJ010000002.1, read as the reverse complement.
CGCTGCCCGGCCTGCGGCACCGGTCGCCTGTTCAAGTCCTTCCTCAAGCCGGTCGAGAACTGCGCGGCCTGCGGTGAGGACTATACGCATCAGCGCGCCGACGACCTGCCGCCCTATCTTGTCATCACCATCGTCGGCCACATCGTCGTCGGCGGCTATATGGCAACCGACCTCGTCTGGCCACTCACCACCTGGCAGCACCTCGCCATTTGGGCGCCGATCACCATTATCCTTTCCCTCATCCTGATGCAGCCTATCAAGGGCGGCACGATCGGCCTGCAATGGGCCGTCAAGATGCACGGCTTCGGCGACAAACCCGATGCCGGCGCAGACGAAACACCCGCCTATAGCGACAAAACCGTATGACGCCTGTGCGGCCCGTCGACGCTGCCTCCATCCTGCTTCTCGACCGGTCGGGCGCGAATGTGCGGGTGCTTGTCGGCAAACGCAGCAGCAAACATGTCTTCATGCCCGACGTCTATGTCTTTCCCGGTGGCCGGCGCGACGCGAGCGATCGCCTCGTTTCCGTCGCCAATCCGCTGAACCCTCTGGCGCTCGAGCGCATGGCGGTGCGGGTGCCGCGCTGTTCCGGTTCGCGGCTGAGGGCGCTTGCGGTCGCGGCCCTGCGAGAACTCTACGAAGAAGCGGGCATCACCGTCGGCGCGCCAGCCGAGGCGCCGCTTGCGGGCGGCCTGCCCTTCCGGCCCGATCTCTCGAAACTGCGGTTTCTCGCCCGCGCCATCACGCCGGCCGGCATGGTGCGCCGGTTCGATACACGCTTCTTCACGCTCTTTGCCGATGAAGCGAACATCGATCCCGCCGGCGCAGCGGCCAGCCACGAACTTGAGGATGTGCGCTGGGTGGATATTTTTGATCATAAGGGCATCGAGATGCCCGACATAACCGTATTGATCCTTGAAGAGCTTCAAAAAAGCATTCAGGAAGACAAGTCTCTCCCCTTCGGAAGGCCGGCGCCGCTCTATCGCAACAAGCGCGGACACTTCCTCCGGGATCTGCTCTAAGGGTCGATCGCATATGACGCAGCCGCAATCCGGCACCTCCGGCCCGGTGGAACATATCCACTGGCGATCCCTCATCGCAGCCGTCGCCGCCATTTCCGCTGTCGGCATCGCCATCGGGCTCGGCCTCCCGCTGCTCTCCATCATCATGGAGAAGCGCGGCATCTCCCCCACGATGATCGGCATCAATTCCGCCATGGCCGGCATCGCCGCCATGGCCGCGGCGCCCTTTACCACCCGCCTGGCGCACGCCTGGGGCACGTCGACCACGATGCTTCTGGCGATCCTGCTGTCTGCGATCAGCGGCCTTGGCTTCTACTATATCGAGAATTTCTGGCTGTGGTTCCCGTTGCGCCTCGTCTTCCACGGCGCGATCACCACGCTGTTCATCCTGTCGGAATTCTGGATCAACGCCGCCGCACCGCCGCGCCGTCGCGGCCTGGTGCTCGGCATCTACGCAACGGTGCTGTCTCTGGGCTTTGCCACCGGCCCCCTGCTCTTCTCCATTCTCGGCAGCGACGGCGTGCGGCCGTTTGCGGTCGGTGCCGCGATCATCCTGGTCGCCGCCATCCCCATCTTTATCGCCCGTGGCGAAAGCCCTGTCATCGACGAGAAGCCGGAGCTGCATTTCATGCGCTACATCCTTCTCGTGCCGACCGCGACGGCGGCCGTTTTCATCTTCGGTGCGGTGGAAGTCGGCGGCCTGTCGCTCTTCCCGATCTACGCCACGCGGGCCGGCTTCAGCGAACCACAGGCGGCCCTCCTCTTGACCGTCATGGGCATCGGCAACATGGCGTTCCAAATCCCGCTGGGCATGCTCTCCGACCGCATGAAGGATCGCCGGCGCCTTCTCACCATCATGGCCGTCATCGGCCTCATCGGCGCGCTGTCGCTGCCCTGGGTGTCGCAGAACTGGCTTCTGATGGCCATCGTGCTGTTGTTATGGGGCGGCTGCGTGGCAGGCCTCTATACGGTCGGCCTCAGCCATCTCGGCTCGCGACTCGTCGGCGCGGACCTCGCAGCGGCCAATGCGGCCTTCATCTTCTGCTATGCCGTCGGCACGGTCGTCGGCCCGCAGGCGATCGGCGCGGCGATGGATGTCTCCGGCAATGACGGTTTTGCCTGGGCAATCGTCGCGTTCTTCGGCTTTTACCTCGTACTTTCCCTGGGCCGGATCGTTTTCCGGCCGAAACGGGGTTGACTTTTCGGGCGCGATTTGTAGTTTCCGCCCAGATTTAAGCCGTGGAGCAGACTGGCTGTCCGCGGCTTCGTTTTTGATAAAGGCAGGACGACCATGGCCAAGGCTACCACCATCAAGATCAAGCTGCTGTCGACGGCCGACACCGGTTTCTTCTACGTAACGACGAAGAACAGCCGCACGATGACCGACAAGATGACCAAGACGAAGTACGATCCGGTCGCGAAGAAGCACGTCGAATTCAAGGAAACCAAGATCAAGTAATCTTGGGAGCCTTCTCAGGTTCGCAAAGGCGCTGGGCGGAAACGTCCGGCGCCTTTCCTTTTGTGGCCTGGCATTGCAACCTGTCAGTCGTTGGAATCAAAAACGCCGCCCCCTCGAGGGGAGCGGCGTTGAACGGGGGTCGGTCAGAAACGACGACGGCACGAGGATTCCGTATTTGTCGCAACCGACCGACCGACCCCACGACCCAGGAGATGCGGCGGACCTAGCATCATGGGGTAACCGGTTGTGCGGGCTTGTTTGCCGCCCATGAGTTGAGCATCGCGCCAAAAAGAAAAAAAATCAACGAATTCTTAACGTTTCCATCAAGACTCCTTGTGTCATAGTTAACCTGCGAGCGCCCGATTGTTTCAGCCCGCGGCACTTACGTTATAGAAGACAACAATAGGCCACCACCGAAAAGCAATCATTGCGTGCAATGAACTCAACCAAAGCGAAATTACGCAGCTTCGCACGGCAAGATTGCACCCGGCGCAAACTATTGAAATTTATTGCCAAAAACAAATGGTACGATTTATGGCTAAATTTCGCTACAGCCCTGCGGCTTACGGGTGTTAATCAATCGCCCCGTGGCGAAAGATCACAACGCGGTCAAATGCCCGAGGAATCAAGCGTTTGATCAGACTACATCATGCCTGTGGACAAAATCGGGACAGAGGGCTGCTCGGCGCGACTCAGGCGGCGGCCGCCACGACGCGGTTGCGGCCGGAGCGCTTGGCCTCGTAGAGCGCGGTATCGGCGCGCTTCAGCAAAGCATCCGGGCTGTCGCCTTCCGGCAGGATGGAAGCCGTCCCCATCGAGGCCGTGATCTGCAGCAGCGCGTCCGTTCCGGGAATGCGAAATGGCTCCCGCTCGACGATCATCCGAAGACGCTCCGCGACCCCCGCCGCCAAATCCGCCGGCGTATCCGGCATGACCAGCACGAACTCCTCCCCGCCATAGCGGCAGGCTAAATCGGCGCCGCGCACGGCGGAGCGGACGCGATTGGCGAATTCACGCAGCACCGCGTCGCCGGCATCGTGGCCATGGGTATCGTTGACCAGCTTGAAGCGGTCGATATCCGTGATGCAGACCGAGAGCGGGCGACCGCGAGCTGTCGCGCGGTCGATCAGAAGCTTCATGTGGTTGTCGAGGTAGCGGCGGTTGTGCAGGCCCGTCAGGCCGTCCGTCACGGCCAGCTCGATCGTTTGGCGCACACTGGCACGCAAACGGTCGTTGCAGCGTTTACGGCGGATCTGCGTGAGGCTGCGGGCAATCAGCTCGTTCGGGTCGATCGGCCGTATCAGGTAGTCCGTCACGCCGAGATCCATCGCGCGCACGATCATGCTGTCATCGCCCTGCTCCGCGATCAGCAGGATCGGCAGGAAGCGCATGCGCTCCAGCGAGCGCAGCTGCGAGCAAAGGCGCAGCGGATCGTAGTCGGTGAAATTGGCGTTGACGATGACGAGCTCGTAATTGCTCTCGGCGGCCTGGAACAAGGCCGCCTGCGGATCGGAGATGCTGGTGACGTCTGCGATAGGCTTCAGGGCCCGTGCAATGCGCTCCTGGGAGCTCGCGCGTCCGTCGACAAGCAGAACGTCGCCAGGTTCGTCACCCAAATTGCTGTCGAGCCCCTCCTCCAGGGAGATCGCACGCGCCGTCGTCGCGCGCATGCGCAATTCGTCCGTCAGCGTCTTGAGGCGCACAAGGCTTTTCACCCGCGACATGAGCTGCAGGTCATTGACCGGCTTCGTCAGAAAATCATCGGCGCCGGCCTTCAGGCCGCGCACCCGGTCGGACGGCTGGTCGAGTGCCGTCACCATGACGACGGGGATATGCGCAGTGCGCGGGTTGGCCTTCAGCCGCTCGCAAACCTCGAACCCGTCGATGCCGGGCATCATGATGTCGAGCAGGATGAGGTCTACCTGGGTGCGTTCGCAGATCGACAACGCCTCATAGCCGTTCTCGGCCGTCAGGACGTCAAAATATTCCGCCAGAAGCCGTGCTTCGAGCAGCTTCACATTGGCGGGAATATCATCGACGACGAGGATGCGTGCAGTCATGATCGCGCCCCTGCCTCACGCGTCGCCGAGATAGGTTTTGATCGTCTCAATGAATTTCGGCACGGAAATCGGTTTGGAGACATAGGCCTCGCAGCCGCCCTGCCGGATGCGCTCCTCGTCGCCCTTCATCGCAAAAGCCGTGACCGCGATGACGGGAATGACGTGAAGCTCGTCGTCCTCTTTCAGCCACTTGGTGACTTCGAGGCCGGAAACCTCCGGAAGCTGGATGTCCATCAAAATCAGATCAGGGCGGTATTTCCGCGCAAGATCAAGGGCTTCCATACCATTCCGGGTCTGGATGGTCGTGTAGCCGGATGCCTCGATGAGGTCCCGGAAGAGCTTCATGTTGAGCTCATTGTCCTCGACAATCATGACCTGCTTGGGCATCGCGCGTCCCTGTTCCTGTGACCGGCCTTGCAACCCACCGGGAGATGGATAAGTTGCGGCAAAGCCGAAATCACCCAGCCTGACCGCAGCCACGTTAGCGTCACTTGGTTGATTAAAAGGTAAATTTCCCGGGGAAAAACGATGAAAAGCCAAAAAGATACACCTTCGACCGAGGGCGCGGAAACAACCGCTGTCGCCATCCTCGGCTGGCTTGCCGGCGAACCGGAGCTTCTGTCGCGTTTTCTCGCACTGACGGGCGTTGCGCCTTCCGATGTCCGCAACGCCGTCAACGATCCCGGTTTTCTCGCCGGCATCGTCGATTTCCTCATGAGCCACGAGCCGGATCTGCTGACCTTCTGTGACGCGACCGGCACAAAGCCGGAAGCGGTTATGCATGCCCACGCTGTGCTGTCCGGCCCCGCCGACTGGTGAGCCATCAGCGCCAGACAACGCTTAGACGTCTGTCTGTGTACGGTCATGCATTCAGCCCCGGTGACACTTGAGACTCGTGAACTTAGGCACTAATGTCGCGATGTTCAATGTTTGTTCTTGATGATGAGCACCGCCGCCACGCGTTTACCGGGCTTCTGTCGCGACTGCCTGACCGGGCAGCCTGCGAACCTGCGCCGATGCCGGGCCTGCGGTAGCCCACGCCTCGTCTACCACGACGAACTCTATGACCTGACGCTGGCGCATATCGATTGCGACGCCTTCTATGCCGCCGTGGAGAAGCGCGACAATCCCGAGCTTGCCGACAAACCCGTCATCATCGGCGGCGGAAAGCGTGGGGTCGTCTCCACCGCCTGTTATGTCGCGCGCATTCACGGCGTGCGCTCGGCCATGCCGATGTTCAAGGCGCTGGAAGCCTGCCCCAACGCCATCGTCATTCCACCGGACATGGAAAAATACGTCAAGGTCGGCCGCGAAGTGCGTGCCATGATGCAGGAACTGACGCCGCTGGTGCAGCCGCTCTCCATCGACGAAGCCTTTCTGGAACTGAAGGGTACGGAGCGCCTGCATCACGATCCCCCGGCCCGCGTGCTCGCCCGCTTCGTCCAGCGTGTAGAAAAGGAGGTGGGCATCACCATCTCCGTCGGCCTGTCCTATTGCAAGTTCCTCGCCAAGGTGGCCTCGGATCTCAACAAGCCGCGCGGCTTTTCCGTCATCGGTGAAAAAGAGGCGCTGGATTTCCTGAAGGACAAGCCCGTGCGGCTCATCTGGGGGGTCGGCAAGGCCTTCGCAGAGACGCTGGAGCGCGACGGCATCCGCAGCGTCGGGCAACTCCAGACCATGGAGGAAACCGACCTGATGCGCCGTTACGGCGTGATGGGCAAGCGGCTTTTCCATCTCTCGCGCGGTCAGGACGACCGCGAAGTGCACCTGAATGACGCGGCAAAGAGCGTATCATCCGAGACCACGTTCTTCGACGACCTCTCGAACTATGACGATCTCGTCGCGCATCTGCGCCGCCTCAGTGAGAAGGTTGCGGCGCGCCTGCGCAAATCCGGCATTGCCGGTCACACCGTCGTGCTCAAGCTAAAGACGGCCGATTTCAAAGGCCGCACGCGCAACCGCAGGCTCGAAGACCCCACCATGCTCGCCGACCGGATCTTCCGCACCGGCATCGAGCTTCTGCGCAAGGAGACGGATGGCACGAAATACCGCCTGATCGGCATCGGCGTCAGCGATCTCACCGATCCCGGCCGGGCCGATCCGCCCGATCTCGTCGATCCCGCCGCCAGTCGTCGCGCCGCAGCGGAGGCCGCGATGAATACGCTGCGCGACAAATTTGGCAAGGCGAGCGTGGAAACGGGATACACATTCGGGAAATCCGGTCCCGACCGCTTTCACGGAAAGTTGACTTTCAAGACCGCCGGAAAAATCGACGACCCCACCGAATAAATCCCGACAGACCGGCGTTCTTCACTGCATCGGGTTGGCACAGATCGGGGGATCGGCCGGGTGCATCAAGCCTTCCTTAAATCGGATGCACTACGCTTGCCGTCGGTTTGTATTGCGTACGGATGGGTAACATGAAGTTTCGCCTGGCGACTGGCATGAGCATACTTGGCCTGCTGCTGAGCTGCGGTACCGCGCTTGCGGGCACGCTCGAAGGGCCGCTCCAGATCATCGTGTCGAAAGATCTGCAGGAACTGAAAATCTACGATGGCGACGTGGTTGTCGCCACCTCGCATGTCTCCACCGGCAAGGCCGGCCATTCGACGCCGACCGGCATATTCTCGATCCTGGAGAAGAAGCGCACGCACTTCTCCAACCTCTATGACAGCGCGCCGATGCCGTTCATGCAGCGGCTGACCTGGTCGGGTATCGCGCTGCACGCCTCCAACAGCGTGCCCTCCTATCCCGCCTCGCATGGCTGCGTGCGCCTGCCCAACGATTTCGCAAAGACACTGTTCAGCGTGACGCGGCGCGGCGGCCATGTGCTCATCACGGATCGTGAGATCGCGCCGCAGGAAATTGTTCATGCCGCGCTGTTCAAGCCCGTCGTCGTCGTGCCCGATACGCCGATTCTTTCCGAGGCGGGCTTGCGGCCCGGCCTGATGGAGGCCGGAGACAAGGCTGTCGAGGTCGCGATGACCGATCCGAAGCCGGAAGTCCTGACACCTATCGTGCAGAAGACCGAGCAGGACCCGATCCGCATCCTCATCACCCGCCGCGGCGACCGCGAGATGATGATCGACCTGCAGACGCTGCTGACCTCGCTGGGCTATGATGCCGGCGTTGCGGACGGACTGCACGGCAAGCAGACCGTGATCGCCATCCGCGCCTTCCAGCTTGCCGAGGGCCTAAACGAGGACGGCATGGTGACGCCGGAGCTCCTGACCGCCGTCTATGCCAAGGCCGGCAAGGGCGCGCCGCCGAACGGCCAGATCCTCGTGCGCCAGAAGTTCAAGCCGCTGGTCGAGGCCGCCATCACCATCCGCAATCCCGAAATCGCGCTCGGCACCCATTTCCTGCTCGCCCGCGACGTCGATAGCGACAAGGGCAAGGCGGACTGGTTCGGCATGAGTGTCGACAACCAGCTTCCCAGCGCGACGATGAAGCGCCTCGGCATCACCACGGAGGCGGACGCGACGCAGCCCGACGCGTTGACGAAGACGCTGGACCGGCTGGACATTCCCGCCGACACGCGCCTGCGCATCTCCGAACTGATGGGAGAAGGCGCCTCGCTGTCGATCTCCGACACCGGCCTTGGCCCGGAAACGGGCGACGGTACGGACTTCATCACCGTGACGCGCAAGGTGCAGAAGGCGGATGCCGGCGCCGTCGAAGGCGGCAAGAAATCCAAGAAAAAGAAGAAATCGTCGGTAACGGTCATCAACTGATCACCTGCACCGCCCCTCTCTTCAAGGCCATCCGCCATCCGGCAGGGTGGGCTTTTTCATTTCCTTACTCGCCGATACGCTGCAACAATTCTTCATAGTCCTCTTCGGCCGTAGCGAGCCGGGCTTCCTCACCCGCGGCCCGCAGACGGTCGATCCGGGTCACCATGAAAGACTTCGCATCCTCCTTGCGGCCGAGCTCATAGGCAAGCACGCCCCGCTGGAACAGCAGGTCCTGCACGGTCTCGAGATCGTTCTCCGCCTCGGCAATCGCCAGCACGCGGACAAGGTAGGGCTCGGCCTCCTGCTTGCGCCCCATGGCATGCAGGTTCTGTGCGAGATTGGTCAGCACGGTCGTAAGATTTGGATGGCTCTTGCCGTAGATTTTCTCGCCGCGGGCCAGCACATCCAGATTGAGGGCGTATGCCTCCTCGTATCGCTTGGCCTCGTGCAGTTCGAAGGCCTGCTTCTGGCGCACGCCTGCGCGCTGGTCGTCACTGTAACCATCATAGTGGTCGGCCATGAGGGCGGCCTTACCGTATTGCTCGGCGGAAAGGGCGTGGCTCGCACTGTTGCCGGGAATGGCGGCATAGGCGCCCAGAAGTTCGGCATAGAGATAGCGATCCCCAAGCCGGCGGCCGGCGGGACGGTCGTCTCCTTCGGTCAAGGTCATCAGCTCGGCCAGAGCATCAATACCATCCTCAAAAGGCAAGAGCGACGAACGGGACGTGACGCGGCCGATCATCGACAGGATCTGGCGACGTTCGCTTAAAAGATCGTCCCTTTTGCCGACATAGGCGCGAAGCGCCTTCAATTCGGCCATGGCGTCCGTACCGCTGAACTGGATGCTGTCGTCTTCCAGCCTGCCGCTCATCACTGCGACACGCTTGCGCAATTGGGCGTCGTCGGTCGGTGCGACTTGTTCTTCGATAACGATCGTCGCACGTTCGGCCATGGCAAATGACGGAAGCCCCCAAACAGCGAAAAGACCGCACACAACAACAGTTTGCAATCGCATCGGAACCTTCCCGCTCCCTTCTTTACGGTGACAGCTCAGGAACTTGTATAGCCTTCCACCAAGGTCAAGATGTGCGGCGCGTCTTTTCCATGGTGACGTTCAGGCGGGACGCGCCAACAGGCCCGTGGCAAACGCCTCGAACGCCTCGATCACCTTCGGCAGCACATCCTTCGGATTGTCGCTTGCTGCGACCCAAAGCGCGGCATTCAGCGCGGTGCCGCTGAGCAGCCGCGCAGCGGCCTCGGCATCCACCGGCTTCACGATGCCATCGGCGATCAGACGCTCGACCTTTATTCGCGTCACTTCCAGACAATGGCTCTGGCTTGGCCACTGCGAGGGATCCCCCAGCACAGCGGGACCATCGAGCAGGACGATCCTCTGTACCTCCGGATCGAGCGCCATCTCGATGTAAGCAATGCCTTCAGCCAGAAGGGCGTTCCAGTCGCCTGCGACGCCCTCTCCGATCGCTTTGGCGCGGAACGCCATTTCCGTATCGATCTGGTGGACGACAGCCGCGAGAAGGCCGCGTTTGTCGCCGAAATTATGATAGAGCGCGCCGCGAGTCAGGCCGACCGCCGCGGTCAGGTCATCCATGGAAGCCGCGGAATAGCCCTTTTCGGCAAAGGCTTTTCGCGCCGCGCCGATCAGCTTCGTGCGGTTTTCTTCCATCAGCGCGAGACGCTTGTTCACTCCCGAAACTCCTTTTTCATATACGCACCGTATATGAACTTGACATTCCAGCCTTCGAAGACCAATTTCATATACGTAACGTATACGAAATTGCGGTCACCGTGAAGTTCTCCCGTGCCGACCGCGCAGATGAGAAGAGAGACCACCTATGCCCACGCGCGAAGCGATTTTTCCGGCGGATCGACACGCCCTCTATGACGACCACGGCTATTCGGCAGCCATCCGCTCCGGCGATCTTCTGTTCGTCTCCGGACAGGTCGGAAGCCGCAGCGACGGCACACCGGAACCCGATTTCGAGAGCCAGGTGCGTCTCGCCTTTCGCAACCTCAAGGCGACGCTCGCAGCAGCCGGCTGCACCTTCGACGACATCGTCGACGTCACAACCTTCCATACGGATCCCGAAAACCAGTTCGGCGCGATCATGACCGTCAAGCAGGAGATTTTCACCACACGGCCCTATCCCAACTGGACGGCCATCGGTGTGAGCTGGCTTGCCGGCTTCGATTTCGAGATCAAGGTCATCGCCCGCATTCCGACCGCTGCTTGATAGGCTGCGGCAGAACACGGGTTTTTCGCTGAACTCCCGTGCCTAGACCAGCTCCACATCCAGCACGCCCGGCGCCGAACGCAGGGCGGCGGCGATTTCGGGGGAGATGCGGAAGCGTTCGTTCAGCTCCACCTCGATTTCGCGCTGGCCATTGTCCTTGATGACGATGAAGGAGACGAGGCCGTCGCCCTTCGTGTTGAGATGGGCGGCGATGGAGCGCAGCGGGCCGCTGTCACGGACATAGACGCGCAGCGCCTTCTGTGTCTGGAGCGCCTCCTCCTCCAGCGAGCGCAGCGTCTGGATGCGCAGGCCGATGCCTTCCGGGCGCTCTTCCGCCTGCACGGTCATGACCAGCGATTTGCCGGGCTCCAGCAGGTCGCGATACTGGTTGAGCATTTCGGAAAACAGCACGGCCTCGAACTGGCCGGAAGAATCCGAGAAGGCGACGATGCCCATCTTGTTGCCGGTGCGGGTCTTGCGCTCCTGCTTGGAGGTGACCGTACCGGCAAGCCGGCCGGCCGTCGCGCCGCGCTTCACGGCGGCGGCGAAATCGCCGAAGGTCTGGACGCGCATCTTCGCAAGAAGCGGCGCATAGGTATCGAGCGGGTGCGCCGAGAGATAGAAGCCGAGCACCTGGAATTCGCGGTGGAGCTTCTCCGAGGCAAGCCAGGGCGTATAGGCGGGCAGCGTGATGACCTCCGGCCCGGTCGCAGCGCCCATGCCGAAAATGTCGCCCTGCCCGCTCGTCTTGTTCTCCTGCGCGCGCTGGGCCGCCCCCAGCAGACGGTCGAGGCCGGCGATCATGGCGGCGCGGTCATGGCCGAAACAATCGAAGGCGCCGGCAACGATAAGGCTTTCGAAAACCCGGCGGTTGACGAATTTCGGATCGATGCGCGTGCAGAAATCCTCGAGGCTCTTGAAGGGGGCGTTGCCCCTCACCTCGACGATATGCTGCACCGCCGCTTCGCCCACCCCCTTGATGGCGGCGAGCGCGTAATAGATGCGGCTCTCGCCGGTCTCGAAATGCGCAAAGGACGTCTGCACCGAGGGTGGAATGACAGCGATCCCGAGACGGCCTGCATCCTGCCGGAAATCGTTCAACTTGTCCGTGTTGGACATATCGTAGGTCATCGACGCGGCCAGGAACTCGACCGGGTAATGCGCCTTTAGATAGGCGGTCTGATAGGAGACGATGGCGTAGGCGGCGGCGTGCGACTTGTTGAAGCCGTAGTTGGCGAATTTGGCGAGCAGGTCGAAGATCAGGTCGGACTGCGGCTTGGACACGCCGTTCTTGACCGCGCCATCGACGAAACGGGCGCGCTGCTTGTCCATCTCCTCCTTGATCTTCTTGCCCATGGCGCGGCGCAGAAGATCGGCCTCGCCGAGCGAATAGCCCGAGAGAACCTGGGCGATCTGCATCACCTGTTCCTGGTAGACGATAACGCCCTGGGTTTCCTTGAGCAGATGGTCGATCGTCGGATGGATCGATTCGATCTCTTCCTCGCCGTGCTTGCGGGCGTTGTAGACCGGAATGTTCTCCATCGGGCCGGGACGGTAGAGCGCCACGAGCGCGATGATGTCCTCGATGCAGTCCGGCCGCATGCCGATCAGCGCCTTGCGCATGCCGGCACTTTCCACCTGGAACACGCCGACCGTCTCGCCGCGCGACAGCATCTCGTAGGTAAGCAGGTCGTCCAGCGGCAGGCTTTCGAGATGCACTTCGATATTGCGCTTGCGGATGAAATCGACGGCAGTCTTCAGGACGGTCAGCGTCTTCAGGCCGAGAAAGTCGAATTTGACCAGACCGGCCTGCTCCACCCACTTCATGTTGAACTGGGTGACGGGCATGTCGGAGCGCGGATCGCGGTACATCGGCACAAGCTGCGACAGCGGTCGGTCGCCGATCACGATACCGGCGGCGTGCGTGGAGGCGTGGCGGTAGAGGCCTTCGATCTTCTGGGCAATATCGAGCAGGCGCGCGACGACCGGCTCCTTCTCCGCCTCTTCCTGCAGCTTCGGCTCCTCCTCGATCGCCTTGTAGAGCGGCGTCGGGCTGGCCGGATTGTTCGGCACGAGCTTGCAGATCTTGTCGACCTGGCCATAGGGCATTTCGAGCACGCGGCCGACGTCGCGAAGTGCCGCGCGGGCCTGTAGCGAACCGAAAGTAATGATCTGCGCCACCTGCTCGCGGCCGTATTTCTGCTGGACGTAGCGGATCACCTCTTCGCGGCGGTCCTGGCAGAAGTCGATGTCGAAGTCGGGCATCGAAACGCGTTCCGGATTGAGGAAGCGTTCGAAGAGCAGGGAGAAACGCAGCGGATCGACATCGGTGATCGTGAGCGCGTAAGCGACGAGCGAACCCGCACCCGAGCCACGGCCCGGCCCGACGGGAATGTTCTGCTGCTTGGCCCACTTGATAAAGTCGGCAACGATCAGGAAGTAACCGGGAAACTTCATGCGCTCGATGACGCTGAGCTCGAAATCCAGCCGCTCGCGATAATCCTGCTCCGTATAGCCCGGCGAGAGGCCGAGCAGCGCCATGCGGTTCTCCAGCCCCTCCACGGACTGGCGGCGCAGTTCTGCCGATTCGGCGCGTTCCGCCTCCTCCGGATCGTCCGTCGCCCCCGTGAAGCGCGGCAGGATCGGCCCGCGCGTCTTCAAGACGAAAGAGCAGCGTTTCGCGATCTCGATCGTGTTTTCCAGGGCCTCCGGCAGATCGGCAAAGAGTTTTGCCATGTCCTTGCGGCTCTTGAGATAATGATCCGGCGACAGGCGAAAGCGATTATCGTCCGACACCATGGCATTGTGTGCCACCGCCATCAGCGCGTCATGGGCATCGTAGTCATCAGGCGCCGGGAAGAACGGTTCGTTGGTCGCGACCAGCGGCACATCTTCCGCATAGGCGAGCTCAACCATGCGGCGCTCGTGCTGCTTGTCGTAGCGCCCGTGACGCTGCAGCTCAAGATACAGCCGATCGCCGAAAACCCGCTTCAGCGCATGAAGCCGCGCCTTCGCGACAATGGGCTGCCCGGCAAGATAGGCCATGTCGATCGGGCCGCCGCGCGCGCCCGTCAGCGCAATCAGCCCGTCGGTACCCTCCTCGAGCCAGCTATGGGCAATGCGGATCGCCTGCCCGCTCTCGCCGCCCAGATAGGCGCGGCTGACAAACTCGACAAGGCGCGCATAGCCGGCATCGCTCGCAGCAAGAACGACGATAGAGGGCAGCTTCTGCAGCTGGGCCTGCCCGCCGCGCCGCTCGCCCTCACCTTCGTCCTCCATGTCGATCGACAGCTGACAACCAATGAGCGGCTGGATGCCATCGCCGACGGCCTTCTGCGAAAACTCGAGCGCAGCGAACAGATTGTTCGTATCGGTGATGGCAATCGCCGGCTGCTGATCGGATATCGCCTTGCCGATGATCTTCTTGATCGGCAAGGCGCCTTCGAGAAGCGAAAAGGCCGAATGCACGCGCAGATGCACGAATTCCGGCGTCTCCGCGATCCCTTCGCCAACCGTCGCCTGCACCATTTCCGCCATGTCAAACTTCCTTCCGATCAGAAGAAAGAGCTTAAACGGATTCGGACCCGTCTCGTCCAGACGGTTCTTGGCGTTGCACCCGCTTTCCACGCGCCAGCGGCGCGCAGCGGACAAGAATGCTCAACGAAGAGATGGAAATGTCAGATTCCGAAGAGAAGAACGGAGAAGCTGGCGACGAACAGGGCCATGGAGGTGAATGCAGCAAAGTCACGAAGAAAATCAGTCATTTTGGCTCCCTTTCCTTTTATGTTTTTATTTTGTTCTATTATTGTTCTCATGTCAACAGCTTTCCACAGCCCCTCTGGACCGATGCTGCCGCGCGCAATAAGGTCGCCTCCACTCCATGGAGGAAATGAGATGAAGTTGCTTGCCGCCGCCGTCGTGTTTTCGATTGCCCTGCCCGCCGCTGCGCTGGCCGCCGACTTTCCGGCAGACCGGATTGTCGCCATGGCGACCGGCGACTGGAACAAGGACGGCGCGGCGGATCTGGCCGTCATCGCCACGCCGGGTGACGACAGCGGCGACGACAACGGGCTCTACGTCTATCTCGCCAAGCCCGAGGAAAACCGGCTGACGCTGGTCCGGTCGCTGCCGAATTCCGTCTGGGGCAATCTCACCATGTATGGCCAGGAGCCGGAGGTCGCCGCGCTCGCCAATGGCTCCTTCACCCTGACGACCAAGAACGATTCGGTCGGCCGCGACCGCTGGCGCCAGTCGCTCACCATAGCCTACCGCAATTTCGACTTCATCGTCGCCGGCTATACCTATTCTTCCTATGATACGCTCAATCCTGACGGCGGCAGCGAATGCGACCTCAACGTCCTGACCGGCAAGGGCAAGAGCAACGGTCGTCCTGTCGCCGGCCAGGCGCAATTCGTTCTGCTCAAGGACTGGCAGGACGGCATTGCCCGCTCGATCTGCGGACTGGACGAGTGATGTCAAGCCATCCGGAAACACCACCGGAAAGGAGCGCGCGATGAGCAATGAGATCAGCATCGAGATTTCCCTGTTTGTCGAACATGGACGAGAACAGGAGGCTGCCGATTTTTACGTCGCCGCCTTCGGCGCCGAGGTGATAGAGCCCTATCGCCTCGATGGCGTGCTGATGGGCTTTGCCATGCGCTTCGGCGCCACGCCGGTTGCCGTCGCGGGTTCCAATCCGCGGCGCGAGCAGAATCCCTCCTATGGCGGGCCGTTCTTTCCCAAGGTGGCAGGATCGGTCAGCGCGATTTTCACGCTGAATGTCGGCGATATCGAACACGCGGTGCAGCGAGCCTCGCGATCCGGCGCCGTGATCCGCGACGCGGTGCAGCGGGATGTTCTCGATCGACGCGTGGCATCGCTCTTCGACCCGTTCGGGCACATCTGGGCGCTTGTCGAACGCAAGGCCGAAAGCCTGGATCTGGCGGCCTGAGCCGCCTTATGCCAGTTCCTTGACGAGCCCATCCTCGATCGTGACTCGGCGATCCATCAGGCCGGCGAGTTCATGGTTGTGGGTCGCGATGAGTGCCGCAAGACCGGACTGGCGCGCAAGCGCCTCCAGCGCTTCAAAGACATAGCCTGCCGTTTCCGGGTCGAGATTGCCTGTCGGTTCGTCGGCGAAGAGAACGAGCGGTGCGTTGGCGACCGCACGGGCGATCGCAACTCGCTGCTGCTCGCCGCCGGACAGCTCGGACGGGCGGTGATCGGCGCGGTGACCGATGCGCATATAGTCGAGCAGCTGGGCGGCGCGCTCGCGTGCCTCGGATTTGGACAGGCCACCGATCAGCTGGGGCATCATGATGTTTTCGAGCGCGCTGAATTCCGGCAACAGGTGATGGAACTGATAGACGAAGCCGATCTCACCACGGCGGATCGCCGTGCGCTGGTCGTCGGAAAGGCCGGCGCAGGAATGACCGTTGATGAGAACATCGCCGGCATCGGGCTTCTCGAGCAGACCTGCGACATGCAGCAGCGTCGACTTGCCGGTGCCCGAGGGGGCGACGAGTGCCACGGTCTCACCGCTTTTCAGCGTAAAATCCGCTCCCTTGAGGATCGACAGCACGGTCTCTCCCTGGCCGTAGTGCCGTTCGATGCCCTTAAGTTCCAAAGCGACGCGCGCAGCCATGCGGGTGTTCCTATTCGTACCTGAGAGCCTGAACCGGATCGAGCTTGGAGGCACGCCAGGCGGGGAAAATCGTCGCGAGGAAGGAAAGCGCCAGCGCCATCAGGATGACGGAAACCGTCTCGCCGGCATTCATGTCGGCCGGGAGCTGGCTGAGGAAATAGAGTTCCGGATTGAACAGGGTCGTGCCCGATATCCACGAGAAAAACTGGCGGATCGATTCGACGTTCAGGCAGACGATGACGCCCAGCAGCACGCCGGCGAAGGTGCCGACCGTGCCGATGGCTGCCCCCGTCATGAAGAAAATGCGCATGATGGAGCCGGACGTCGCGCCCATGGTACGAAGGATCGCGATGTCGCTGCCCTTGTCCTTCACCAGCATGATCAGGCCGGAGATGATGTTGAGCGCGGCGACGAGCACGATCAGCGTCAGGATCATGAACATGACGTTGCGCTCGACCTGCAGGGCCGAGAAGAAGGTCTGGTTGCGCTGGCGCCAGTCGGTGATGAAGATCTGCCGTTCGGCGGCGGCCTCGACGGGCTGGCGCAGATTGTCGATATCATCGGGATTGGAGACGAAAAGCTCGATCGACTGAACGACCCCTTCGGAATTGAAGTAGAGCTGCGCTTCTTCCAGCGGCATGTAGATGATCGACGCATCATATTCCGACATGCCGATCTCGAAGATCGCCGAGACCGTGTATGTTTTCACACGTGGATTGACGCCGAGCGGCGTGACGTCGCCTTCCGGTGCGACTAGCGTGATCTGGCCGCCGGCGCTGAGGCCGAGCTGCTCTGCCATGCGCGAGCCGATGGCAACGCCACCGCCGGACGCAAAACCGACGAGATCGCCTTCCTTGATATGATCGGAGACGGACTTCATCTTGGCTAGGTCATCGGCGCGGATGCCGCGGACCAACGCGCCCGAACCGCCGCCAGCCGTGCCCTGCGCCAAAGTCTGGCCCTCCACGAGTGGGATGGCCATCGTGACGCCGGGCACGGCGGCAAGACGCTCGGACAGCTTGCCGTAGTCGTTCAACGGTGTGTCGATCGGCTGGATGATCATGTGTCCGTTGATGCCGAGGATGCGTGAGATCAGCTCCGTGCGGAAACCGTTCATCACCGCCATGACGATGATGAGCGTCGCCACGCCGAGCATGATGCCGATGAAGGAGAAGCCGGCAATGACCGAGATGAAGGCTTCCTTGCGCCGGGAGCGCAGATAGCGCCAGGCGACCATCCGCTCGAAAGCGGAGAACGGGCGGCTCTTCTTGAAGGCCTGGGCCTCTGTCGCCCCGCTCGCTGCGTCAGCCATGCTGTCTCCCTGTTCCCTCGGCGTGGACGCGCCGCATTAATTGCCTGACGTCAGACGGTTGATCGCGGCCTCGATGGTCAGCGTCTCGCGTTCGCCGGTCTTGCGATCCTTGATCTCGACTTCGCCATTGGCGACGCCGCGCGGGCCTGCAATGACCTGCACCGGAGCACCGATGAGGTCGGCCGTCGCGAACTTCGCGCCGGCGCGCTCGTCCTTGTCATCATAAAGCACGTCGATGCCGGCATTCAGAAGCGCGCCATAGATCGTCTCGCAGGCCGCGTCGCAGGCGGCATCACCCGACTTCATGTTGATGACGATGGCCTCGAAAGGTGCGACCGCCTTCGGCCAGATGATGCCGTTCTCGTCATGCGAGGCCTCGATGATCGCGGGCACGAGGCGCGTCGGGCCGATGCCGTAGGAGCCCATATGCACGGTGTGCTCCTTGCCATCGGGGCCTTGAACCTTGGCGCCCATGGCTTCGGAATATTTCGTGCCGAAATAGAAGATATGGCCGACTTCGATGCCGCGGGCCGAAAGCCGCTCGCCTTCCGGTATCGCCTCGAACGCGGGCGCGTCGTGCATCTCGGAGGTCGCCGCGTAACGCGAGGTCCACTTGTCGAAAATGCCCTTGAGACCGGCAACGTCATCGAAATTCGTGTCGAGGCCGGGAATGTCGAAGTTCAAAAAGTCCTTGTGGCAGAAGACTTCCGACTCTCCGGTATCCGCGAGGATGATGAATTCGTGGCTGAGATCGCCACCGATCGGGCCGGTATCGGCACGCATCGGAATGGCGCGCAGGCCCATGCGCGAGAAAGTGCGCAGATACGCCGCGAACATGCGGTTGTAGGCATGCACGGCGCCCTCGCGGTTCAGGTCGAAGGAATAGGCATCCTTCATCAGGAACTCGCGCGAGCGCATGGTGCCGAAGCGCGGACGAATCTCGTCACGGAACTTCAACTGGATATGATAAAGGTTGAGCGGCAGATCCTTGTAGGACTTCACGAACGAGCGGAAGACGTCCGTGATCATTTCCTCGTTGGTCGGGCCGTAGAGCATCGGCCGCTCCTGGCGGTCCTTGATGCGCAGCATTTCCTTGCCATAGGCGTCATAGCGGCCGCTTTCCTGCCAGAGTTCGGCGGACTGCAGCGTCGGCATGAGCAACTCGACGGCGCCGGAGCGGTTCTGCTCCTCGCGGATGATGGCATTCACCTTGTCGAGAACGCGCTTTCCCAGCGGCAGCCAGGTATAGATGCCCTGGGATTGTTGCTTGACCATACCCGCACGCAGCATAAGCCGGTGGGAGACGATTTCTGCCTCCTTGGGGTTTTCCTTGAGGATGGGCAGGAAGAAGCGGGAAAGGCGCATATCGGTTTCCGGTGTGACTGATCCGCCCTATTCCGGGAATCGGGCAAAATGACGTTGATTTTCACGCGTTCATAAACGCTTCGCCAACGGAAGGAAACCCGGCAGGCCAAGCCGGCGTCGGGGCGCGAAGCACTGTCCACCGCTCGTGGCGGACCTGCCGATTGTGGCAGAAAAATGGGGGCGCCAATAACGGAAATTGCGCATAAGTTGTCAATGGAAAAATTTTATTCCACTGTAGCAAAAATGCAAAAAAAGCGGATGACAACGCCCAACGTTTGGGCTAGTTTCAGGCCACAAAACAGGCAGGAAGTGCAAATTCCAGCCATTTTCGCGGTCAAGTCTTGGGAGGATCAGATCTTAGGCGCGCGTAGACGCTGCCACCGCACAACGGATAAAGATCACGCGATACCTGCAAAACAAGGCTTTTAGCCTTGTTTTTTTTTGCTTATTTCCAATTGGATTTCCTGACCGCTCTGCTCCCCGACGAAATCGGTTCGCCAAAAATCTCCGTGCAAGCCCCCTGCGTCACTCCGCCTCACGTTAAGCAAGGCTGACTCAGCGAAAAGGCATGCATTTCGGCTTGCCGGACAAGCCAAACGGGATTGTTCAACAAGCTTTTAGACAAAGCGCAAAAGGAAGTCTTTTTCGCAAAAAGCGGGAAGAGGGAAATGCCTTACCCAAGCCGCTGAAGAGGCCGTTAACCTATGTGGCCTCGCCTACTCGTAGTTCGGGTAGAACTGCGGAAGGGAGTCGAGGCCATAACCGAGGCGTACCGAAAGCACATACCAGGCGCCATAGATCACCGCGGAGACAACCGTCGTCAAAAGCATGATGCGACCGCCGCGGAAACGCGCCGGGGCGCTTTCCACCGTGCCGGGCACCACCTCGTTTGCCTCGGCCTGCGTCTTCAGCCCGAAGGGCAGCACGGCAAAAAGCGTCATCCACCAGACGATGAAATAGACGGCGAAGTAAGAAAACACCTGCATGAAAGACCCCTCGTGCGACAGCGGGTCTTTTACGCTCGTTGCCGGCGAAGTTCAAACGGCCAGATGGCGGCGTGCTGTCACACCTCTTCGAGCTCGACCAGCGTGCCGAAAAAATCCTTCGGATGCAGGAAGAGCACCGGCTTGCCATGCGCGCCGGTTCTGGGATTGCCGTCACCCAGCACGCGTGCACCGCTCGCCACCAGTTTATCCCGTGCGAGGAGGATGTCGTCCACCTCGTAACAGATATGGTGGATGCCGCCGGACGGCGCCTTCTCGAGGAACGCGGAGATGGGAGAATTCTCACCCAGCGGTTCGAGCAGTTCCACCTTGGTGTTCGGCAATTCGACGAACACGATCGTCACGCCGTGCTCCGGCAAGGCCTGCACATCGGACACCTTGGCGCCCAGCGTGTCGCGGTAGGTTGCGGTCGCCGCAGCCAGATCCGGCACGGCGATAGCGATGTGGTTGACCCGCCCCAGCATGACATTTCCTCTTCTGATTGCCGCACCGGTAGCACCCGGCGCGGCGGCAAGGAATCAGACTTTCGTCAGGAAAACCGTAACCACGGGCTTCTTGCCCCAGATTTCGTTGGCCGTGGAACGCACCGCGCGGCGCACTGCCTCGCGCACCATTTCGAGATCCTTGCGGCGGGCGCGCGGAATGCTTTCGACGGCGCCGAGCACGGCGTCATAGAGCGTGTCGCCCATATCCTCGCCTTCGTCGTCGAACTGCGGCAGACCGAAGGGCTCGACTTCCGGATCGCCCTGGAAGTCGTAGCGACTGTCGAGCAGGACGCTCACGGCGACATGACCGACGAAGGCGAGCTTGCGACGGTCGCCGATGCCCATTTCCTCGTAGTCGCCGATGAGGTTGCCGTCCTTGAAGATCCGGCCAAACGGCGCGTGGTCGACAACTTCGGGCTCGCCCGGGGCCAGCTTCAGCATATCGCCGTTACGCACACGCGGCACTTCGCCGATGCCGGACTGTTCAGCGAGCTCGGCATGCGCCGTCAGGTGCGCGGCCTCGCCATGAACGGGCACGACCATCTTCGGACGCGTCCAGCCATACATCTGCTGCAGTTCGTGGCGGCGCGGGTGGCCGGAAACGTGCACCAGCGCCTCGGCGTCGGTAATGACGTTGATGCCCTGCTCGATCAGGCCGTTCTTGATGTCGTTGATCGCCTTCTCGTTGCCGGGAATGGCGCGCGAGGAGAAGATAATCGTGTCGCCATCCGTGAAGGCAACATTACGCATCTCGTCGCGGGCGATCTTGGCAAGGGCCGCGCGCGGCTCACCCTGGCTGCCCGTCAGGATGACCACGACCTTGTCGCGCGGGATATAGCCGAATTCGTCTTCCTCGATGAACGGCTTCAAACCTTCCATCAGGCCGATGTCGCGCGCGACATTCGTTACACGCTTCATCGAACTGCCGAGCAGCAGCACCTCGCGGCCAGCGGCTTCCGCAGCCTTGGCGATGGACCGGATGCGACCGACATTCGACGAGAACGTGGTGATGCCCACCCTGCCCTCGGCGCTTTCGATGATCTTGGTCAGGCTTTCCGAAACCTCGTGCTCGGACGGCGACACGCCATCGCGCACCGCATTGGTGCTGTCGCAGATGAGCGCCAGCACGCCTTCATCACCGAGTTTGCGGAAGCGGGTCTCGTCGGTCAGCGGGCCGAGCGATGGATCGAGGTCGATCTTCCAGTCGCCGGTATGGATGACGGTGCCGAGCGGCGTCGTGATCGCCAGCGACATCGGCTCGGGAATGGAGTGATTGACGCCAATCGCCTCGATCTCGAAGGGGCCGACATTGATGCGATCGCCCTGCTTGAAAATCGTCACCGGAATTTCGACACGGCTCTTCTCATAGTCGCGCTTGGCTTCCAGCATGCCGGCTGTGAACGGCGAGGCATAGACCGGCACGTTGAGGCCCGGCCAGAGATCGTTCAGCGCGCCGTAGTGGTCTTCATGCGCATGCGTGATGATGATGCCCTTGAGGTTCTTGCGCTCCTCCGCGAGGAAACGGATATCGGGCAGCACCAGATCGACGCCCGGCAGGTCCGGTCCCGGGAAGGTGACGCCGCAATCGACCATGATCCACTGCCGGCTGGTCTTCGGGCCATAGCCATAGAGCGCCAGGTTCATGCCGATTTCACCGACGCCGCCAAGCGGCAGGAATACCAGTTCGTCTTCTTTTGCCATCGGCTTTAAAAAATCCTATCCAAAAAACACGTCGCCGGCCGCGATCAGTCGCGTGCCGCCGTCCTCCGTCTCCAGCTTGAGGAAACCTGTATCATCAATTCCGGCAAAGCGCCCGGAAATAGAACGGTCGGGAAGGTTGACCGTTATATTTTCCCCGATGCCGCCGGCTACCTGCTTCCAGCGCTCCATGACGGCGGCAATGCCGCGTCCGCGGTTCCACAGCGACAGCGTCTCGGCCATCGACTGGAAGAGATAGGCGAAAAGCTCGTCAGGAGAAGCCGATACGCCGAAATCGCGCAGGGTCGCCACGGGATAGAGACCGGCATCCGGCGCCACGGCAACATTGATGCCAATGCCGATGACCAGACCGTGCCGGCCATCGGGCAGCGTTTCCCCCTCGATCAGGATGCCGCAGATCTTGCGGCGCTCGATGAGGATGTCGTTCGGCCACTTGACCAGAACTTCCGGCCCATTGAGCGGCATGACGCGGCTGACCGCATCCTGCACGGCGACGGCAACGGCGAGCGGCAGCGAGCCGAGCCGTTCCATCGGTGCCGCTTCGATCAAAAGCAGCGAGGCATAGAGATTGCCGGGCTCGGAAAACCAGGCGCGACCGCGCCGGCCCCGTCCATCCACCTGACGATCGGCGGTGATCCAGAGACCGGAAAGCGCGCCCTTTCGGGCGCGCTCCAGGCATTCCGTATTGGTCGAGCCGACTTCGGCCAGCGCCTCGTGCCTGAAGTCGTCGAGCGACATCAGGCCCGCGCTATCGGACCTGCTCAAAAGAAGGTCCGCGCCGCAGCTTCGGCGGCATTGCCGATCGGGCCACCGATCAGCACGTAACCGAGCACGAAGAGGCCGGAGATGCCGAAGACCAGTTTCAGTTCGCCCGCCGTGCGGGCAAATTCACCGGTCGCCTCGTCGAACCACATCACCTTGATGACGCGCAGATAATAGTACGCGCCGACGACCGAGGAGAGCACGCCGATGATGGCGAGTGCATAAAGCTGCGCCTCGATGGCCGCCATGAAAACGAAATACTTGGCGAAGAAGCCTGCCATCGGCGGGATGCCGGCGAGCGAAAACATCAGGATCGTCAGCACTGTCGCCATGAAGGGATTGGTCGAGGACAGGCCTGCGAGATCGCTGATCTCTTCGACATTCTCGCCTTCCTTGCGACGCATGGCCAGGATGATGGCGAAGGTGCCGAGCGTCATGACCATGTAGATCAGCATATAGAGCGCGACGCCGCGCACACCGGCCATGGAGCCGGAGGCGAGACCAACCAGCGCATAGCCCATATGGCCGATCGAGGAGTACGCCATCAGGCGCTTGATGTTCTTCTGGCCAATGGCGGCGAAGGACCCGAGCAGCATGGAAGCGATCGAGATGAAGACGATGACCTGCTGCCAGTCGGCGACGACGGGCTGGAAGGCTTCGATGACGATGCGCACCAGCATGGCCATGGCCGCAACCTTCGGCGCTGCGGCGAAGAAGGCCGTAACCGGGGTCGGCGCACCTTCGTAGACATCAGGCGTCCACATGTGGAACGGCACGGCCGAAATCTTGAAGGCAAGGCCGGCAAGGATGAACACCAGGCCGAAGACGAGGCCGAGCGAACGGCCTTCGGCGGTCAGCGCAGCTGCGATGTCCTGGAAGCCGATATGGCCGGTGAAACCATAGACCAGCGACATGCCGTAAAGCAGCATGCCCGAGGAAAGCGCGCCGAGCACGAAATACTTGAGGCCGGCTTCCGTCGAGCGCAGGCTATCGCGGTTGATCGCGGCAACCACGTAGAGCGCGAGCGACTGGAGTTCCAGCGCGAGATAGAGCGACAGCAGGCTGTTTGCCGAGATCATCAAGAGCATGCCGAGCGTCGACAGCACGATCAGAACCGGGAACTCGAAACGATCGAGCTGTTCGGAGCGGGCGTGGCCGACGGTCATCACCATCGCGGTGATCGAGCCGATCAGGGCCAGCACCTTCATGAACTTGGCGAAAGCGTCGGAGACGAAGGCGCCGCCGTAGGCCTGGCCTTCGCCGGTCGCGAGCACCAGCCAGAGGCCGGCGATGATGAGGACGGCAACGGCAAGGCCGGTGACGGTGGTGCCCGAGCGTTCGCCCGAGAACACACCGATCATCAGCAGGACCAGGCCGCCGACGGCGAGAATGATCTCGGGCGTCGAGAGCTGAAGGCTGGCGAGAAGTGTATCAGCAGTCATTGTCTGGTCCCGTCCTCAGTTCGCCGAGAGCGCAACGGATTGCGCCGCTTGCAGAGCCGCGGAGTATTGATTGAGAAGCGCGTCGACCGAAGCCGCCGTCACATCGAAGACCGGCGCCGGATAGACACCGAAGAAGATCGTCAGGATCACCAGCGGGTAGAGCAGCGCCTTTTCACGGCCCGACAAGTCGAGCAGCGATTTCAGGCTTTCCTTCTCGAGCGCACCGAAGATCACCCGGCGATAGAGCCAGAGCGCATAGGAGGCCGAGAGGATGACGCCGGTGGTGGCGAACAGCGCAACCCAGGTGTTGGCGCGGAAGGCGCCGACCAGTGTCATGATTTCCCCCACGAAACCCGACGTGCCGGGAAGGCCGACATTCGCCATGGTGAAGATCATGAAGGCGACGGCATATTTCGGCATGTTGTTGACGAGACCGCCATAGGCCGTGATCTCGCGGGTGTGCAGCCGGTCATAGACCACGCCGACGCAAAGGAAGAGCGCGCCGGAAACGATGCCGTGCGAGAGCATCTGGAAGATGGCGCCCTGAAGCCCCTGCTCGTTCGCTGCGAAGATGCCCATCGTGACATAGCCCATATGGGCTACCGACGAATAAGCGATCAGCTTCTTGATGTCTTCCTGCATCAGCGCCACCAGCGACGTGTAGATGATGGCGATGACGGACAGCGCGAAGACGAAGGGGGCGAAATAGTCCGACGCGAGCGGGAACATGGCCAGCGAGAAACGGATGAAACCGTAGCCGCCGAGCTTCAGCAGCACGCCGGCCAGGATGACCGAACCTGCCGTCGGCGCCTGAACGTGCGCGTCGGGAAGCCAGGTATGGACCGGCCACATCGGCATCTTCACCGCGAACGAGGCAAAGAAGGCGAGCCACAACCAGGTCTGCATATGGGCCGGGAAGTTGTAGGCGAGCAACTCCGTGATGTCGGTCGTGCCGGCCTGCCAGTACATCGCCATGATGGCGAGCAGCATAAGCACAGAGCCGAGCAGCGTGTAGAGGAAGAACTTGTAGGATGCGTAGACGCGATCCTTGCCGCCCCACACGCCGATGATGATGAACATCGGAATGAGGCCCGCTTCGAAGAAGACGTAGAAGAGAACGATATCGAGCGAGACGAAGACGCCGACCATGAACACTTCCAGAAGCAGGAAGGCGATCATGTATTCCTTCAGGCGCTTCTCGACAGAATGCCAGCTTGCGAGGACGCAGAAGGGCATCAGGAAGGTCGAGAGGATGACGAACAGAATGGAGATGCCGTCGACGCCGAGATGGTAGGCAATGCCGGTGCCGAGCCATTCATGCCTTTCCGTCATCTGGAAGCCCGGGTTCGAATAATCGAACCCGATCCAGATGAACAGCGACAACAGGAAGGTGACGACCGTCGTCAGCATCGCGACGTTCAGGATGTTGCGGCGGCCGTACGGGCTGTCTTCCCGCGTCAGGAGCAGGAGCGCCACGCCGACGAGCGGCAGGAAGGTGACCGCTGAAAGAATGGGCCAATCGGTCATCAGAGGGAGCTCCCGAGCATCATCCAGGTAACGAGTGCTGCAATACCCAGCAGCATCGCGAATGCGTAGTGATAGAGGTAACCGGTCTGCAGGCGCACGACGCGGTCGGTGACGTCGACGACGCGAGCGGCGATGCCGTTCGGGCCGAGACCGTCGATGACGGCGCCGTCACCCTTCTTCCACAGCGTACGGCCGAGCCACATGGCAGGGCGCACGAAGAGGAAGTTGTAGAGTTCGTCGAAGTACCACTTGTTGAGCAGGAACTGGTAGAGACCACGATGCTGCTCGGCCAGTGCCTTCGGCGTTTCCGGCGAACGGATATACATGTACCAGGCGGTGACGAAGCCGATGGCCATGGCGGCGAACGGGCTCCACTTCACCCACTTCGGCACATTGTGGAACTCATGCACGAGGTGATTTTCAGCACCCGTGAAGAGCGCGCCCTGCCAGAATTCGTCGTAGTGGTGGCCGTAGAAATACTCCACGAAAATCACGCCCGCAACGACGGCGCCGGCAGCCAGCAGATAGAGCGGGATCAACATCACGGCCGGAGATTCGTGCACGTGGTGCATGACATCTGCGGAGGCGCGCGGCTTGCCGAAGAAGGTCATGAAGGCCAGGCGCCAGGAATAGAAGCTCGTGAAGAGCGCGGCGATGACCAGCATCACGAAGGCGAAGCCGGCGACCGGGCTATGCGACGCGAAAGCCGATTCGATGATCGCGTCCTTCGAGAAGAAGCCGGCAAAGCCGATGATGGTGCCCGGGATGCCGACGCCGGTGAGCGCGAGCGTGCCGATCGTCATCATCCAGAAGGTCACGGGGATGTGCTTGCGCAGGCCGCCCATGTACCGCATGTCCTGCTCGCCATCGACGGCGTGGATGACGGAGCCCGCACCCAGGAACAGCAGGGCCTTGAAGAAGGCGTGCGTGAAGAGATGGAAGATCGCGGCGCCATAGGCGCCGATGCCGAGCGCCACGAACATGTAGCCAAGCTGCGAGCAGGTCGAATAGGCGATGACGCGCTTGATGTCGTTCTGCACGAGGCCGACGGTGGCTGCGAAGAAGGCGGTGATGGCACCGACCAGCGTCACGACCATGAGCGCGGTGTGCGACAGTTCGAACAGCGGCGACATGCGGGCGACGAGGAAGACGCCGGCGGTGACCATGGTCGCGGCATGGATGAGGGCCGAAACCGGGGTCGGGCCTTCCATGGCGTCCGGCAGCCAGGTGTGCAGCAGGAACTGCGCCGACTTGCCCATCGCGCCCATGAAGAGCAGCAGGCAGGTGGCGGTCAGGGCGTGCGACTTGTCGAGCGTCATGCCGAAAAGATTGATGACGGGTTCGGCGGCGTCTGCTGCACCCTCAGCCGGCAGGTAGGTCGCGGCGGTCGCGAAGATCGTCTCGAAATTGATCGAGCCGAACAGCACGAAGACCAGGAAGATGCCGAGCGCGAAGCCGAAGTCACCGACGCGGTTGACGATGAAGGCCTTCATGGCGGCGGCGCAGGCCGACGGCTTCTTGTACCAGAAACCGATCAGGAGATAGGACGCCAGACCCACGCCTTCCCAGCCGAAGAACATCTGAAGCAGATTGTCCGACGTGACCAGCATGAGCATGGCGAAGGTGAAGAGCGAGAGATAGGCGAAGAAGCGCGGCCGATGCGGGTCGTGATGCATGTAGCCGATGGAATAGACATGCACCAGCGTCGAGACGGAGTTGACGACGACCAGCATGACGGCCGTCAGCGTATCGACGCGGAACGCCCATTCGACATCGAAGCCACCGGACTGGATCCAGCGCAGCACGGAAACCTTGACCATCTCCGTCTCGCCCATGGCGACGTCGAAGAAGACGATCCAGGACAGCGCGGCGGCGATGATCATGAAGCCGGACGTGACATATTCCGACGCCTTGGCGCCGATGGCATTGCCGCCGATGCCGGCGATCAGGAAGCCGGTGAGCGGAAGGAAGACGATTGCCTTGATGATGGTATCCATGACCCGATCAACCCTTCATCATATTGACGTCTTCGACGGCGATCGAACCGCGGTTGCGGTAGAAGACGACGAGAATTGCAAGACCGATGGCCGCTTCCGCAGCTGCGACGGTCAGAATGAACAGCGCGAAGACCTGGCCGACGATGTCGTTCAGGAAGTGCGAGAACGCCACCATGTTGATGTTGACCGACAGCAGGATCAGCTCGATCGACATCAGGATGACGATGACGTTCTTCCGGTTCAGGAAGATGCCGAAAACGCCGAGAGTGAAGAGGATGGCGCTGACGGTGAGATAGTGGGAAATACCGATTTCCATTTTTCTTTTCCTTGGTCCCGCGCTGCCTCAGATGCCCTGACCGGGCTTCACCTTGACCACCTCGACGGCGGTTTCCGGCGTGCGGGCAACCTGCTGCGAGATGTTCTGGCGCTTGATGTGCGGCTTGTGGCGCAGCGTCAGCACGATCGCACCGATCATGGCGACGAGCAGCACGAGGCCGGCAATCTGGAAGAAGTAGACGTAGTTCGTATAGAGCACGTCGCCGAGGGCGGCGGTGTTCTGGCGTTCCGCGACCGGCGGGATCGGCATCGACGCATTGGCGGCGATCTCCGGCGAGAGCGTCGAGCCACCAACGACGACGACCAGCTCGATCGCCAGGATGATGCCGATCAGCGCGCCGACCGGTGCGTATTCCAGGGCGCCTGCCCTCAATTCGGCGAAATCGATGTCGAGCATCATGACGACGAAGAGGAAGAGAACCGCAACGGCGCCGACATAGACGACCAGCAGGATCATCGCCAGGAACTCGGCGCCCGTCAGGAGGAACAGGCCCGCCGAGTTGAAGAAGGTGAGGATCAGGAACAGCACGGAATAGACCGGATTCCTGGACGCGATCACCATGAAGGCGGACGCCACCGCCACAAAGGCGAAGATATAGAAGAATAGAGCCTGCAGACCCATTTTGGTGCCTTTTCGTCTTCCCCGGAGAAGGTCCCCCCTCCCCGTCGAAGCCTGACGAACGCACTCGTCAGGCACTTGAAATTCAGTATGCCTTCCGCCGATCAGCGGTAAGGCGAGTCCATCGCGATGTTGCGGGCGATTTCCCGCTCCCAGCGATCGCCGTTCTCGAGGAGCTTCTGCTTGTCGTAGTAGAGCTCTTCGCGCGTCTCGGTCGAGAACTCGAAGTTCGGACCTTCGACGATGGCGTCGACCGGGCAGGCTTCCTGGCAGAAGCCGCAATAGATGCACTTCACCATGTCGATGTCGTAACGCACCGTGCGGCGCGTGCCGTCATTGCGGCGGGGACCCGCCTCGATGGTGATGGCCTGAGCAGGACAGATCGCTTCACACAGCTTGCAGGCGATGCAGCGCTCTTCACCGTTCGGGTAGCGGCGCAGCGCGTGTTCGCCGCGGAAGCGCGGAGAGACCGGGCCCTTCTCGAACGGATAGTTCACCGTTGCCTTCGGGCGGAAGAAGTAGCGCATCGACAGAAAGAACGCGCCGACGAATTCCTTGAGGAACAGCGAGTTTACGGCTTGTGAGAGACTAGCCATTTTCAAGCTCCAATGCTGCTGAGGCGGGGCGCGATCGTCATGCGGTCCCCATGAGCTTCAGCACGAATGCGGTAATGACGACCATGGCCAGCGAGATCGGAAGGAAGACCTTCCAGCCGAGACGCATGAGCTGGTCGTAGCGGTAGCGCGGCACGAAGGCCTTCACCATCGCGAACATGAAGAAGACGAAGGATGCCTTCAGGATGAACCAGATGATACCCGGCACCCAGTTCAGGAACCAGACGTCGACAGGAGGCAGCCAGCCGCCGAGGAACAGGATCGTCATCAGCGCGCACATCAGGCAGATGGCGGCGTATTCGCCGAGCATGAACATCATGTACGGGGTCGAGCCATATTCGACCATGAAGCCGGCGACGAGTTCGGATTCGGCTTCCGGCAGGTCGAAAGGCGGGCGGTTCGTCTCGGCGAGCGCCGAGATGAAGAAGATGACGAACATCGGGAACAGCGCCAGCCAGTGCCAGTCGAGGAACGAGGCAGGCAGGCCGAGGCGCGTGCCGAGACCGTCGCTCTGCGACATCACGATATCCGTCAGGTTCAGCGAACCGACGCAAAGCAGAACGGTGACGATGACGAAACCGATCGACACTTCATAGGACACCATCTGTGCGGCTGAACGCAGCGCGCCGAGGAACGGGTACTTCGAGTTCGAAGCCCAGCCGCCCATGATAATGCCGTACACTTCGAGCGAAGAGATCGCGAAGATGTAGAGGATGCCGACATTGATGTTGGCGATGACCCAGCCATTATTGAGCGGCACGACAGCCCAGGTGGCGAGCGCCAGCGTCACGGAGACGAGCGGGGCCAGAAGGAAGATCACCTTGTTGGCCGTCGCCGGGATGACCGGCTCCTTGAAAACGAACTTCAGGAGGTCGGCAAACGACTGGAACAGACCCCAGGGGCCGACGACGTTCGGGCCGCGGCGCAGCTGAACGGCGGCCCAGATCTTGCGGTCGGCCAGAAGAATGTAGGCGATGAAGACCAGAAGCGCGACCAGAAGCAGCAGCGACTGCGCCACCATGATCAGGCCGGGCCAAACGTAGGTCGAAATGAAAGCGTCCATAACGTCTTATTCCTTCGCGCTCATTCCGCCGCGGCTTTGAAATTGTTGCGGGCAAGCGCCGAGCATTCGGCCATGACCGCGGAGGCGCGCGCTATCGGGTTCGTCAAATAGAAGTCTTTGATCGGAGACGCAAACCCGGAATTCGCCATCGTCCCGCCTTTTTTCGCAAGGGCCGAGAGATCGGCGATTTCGCCCGCTGCGATCTCGTCGATCGCCGCGAAATGCGGGTGCGCGGCATAGAGTTTTGCGCGCAGCTGGAGAAGCGAATCAAACGGCAGCTTCTTGCCGAGCACGTCGGAAAGCGCACGCAGGATTGCCCAGTCCTCGCGGGCATCGCCCGGTGCGAAGCCGGCGCGGTTGCCCATCTGAACGCGGCCTTCGGTGTTGACCCAGGTGCCCGACTTCTCGGTGTAGGTCGCGCCCGGCAGGATGACGTCGGCGACATGCGCCGCGTTGTCACCATGCGAGCCGATATAGACCGTGAAGGCCGACTTCTTGGCGAAATCCATTTCGTCGGCGCCGAGCAGAAACAACACGTCTGTGCCCGAAAGCATGTCGGCTGCGGTCTTGCCGCCCTCGCCCGGCACGAAGCCGAGGTCGAGGCCGCCGACACGCGAAGCCGCGGTGTGCAGAACGGCCAGACCGTTCCAGTCCGCCTTGACCGCACCGACCTTGTCGGCAAGCGCCGAAACGGCCGAGAGAACAGCGAGGCCATCGGCACGCGACAGGGCGCCCTGGCCGATGATGATCATCGGACGCTCGGCCTTCTTCAGCTTGGCCGCAAACTTGACCGAGCCGTCGATGAGGCCAGACAGCGTGTCCGTGCCGGCGCCGAGATAGTCGTAGCCGTAGCGCAGCTCAGCCTGTTCGCCGATCACGCCGATCGGGAAGTTGTCCATGCGCCAGCGCTTGCGGATGCGGGCGTTGAGCACGGCGGCTTCGAGGCGCGGATTGGCGCCGACGATGAGCAGCGCATCGGCTTGCTCGATGCCTTCGATGGTCGGGTTGAACAGGTAGCTGGCGCGGCCGAGCGACGGGTCGAGCTGCGAACCGTCCTGGCGGCAATCGATATTCTTCGAACCGAGCGAGGCCATCAGTTCGCGGAGCGCGAACATTTCCTCGACGGAGGCAAGGTCACCGGCGATCGCACCGATGCGGTCGCCCGAGATGCCGGCAACAGCGGCCTTGATGGCGCCGAAGGCGTCAGCCCAGGTGGCGGGCTGCAAACGGCCGTCCTTGCGGACATAGGGGCGGTCGAGGCGCTGGGTCTTCAAGCCGTCCCAGATGAAGCGGGTCTTGTCGGAGATCCACTCTTCGTTGATCTCTTCGTTGATGCGCGGCAGGATGCGCATGACTTCGCGGCCACGCGTATCGACGCGGATGGCCGAGCCGACAGCGTCCATGACGTCGATCGATTCGGTCTTGTTCAGTTCCCACGGACGGGCCGTGAAGGCGAAGGGCTTGGAGGTCAGCGCGCCGACCGGGCAAAGGTCGACCACGTTGCCCTGCAGCTCCGAGGTCATCGCCTGCTCGAGATAGGTGGTGATCTCGGCGTCTTCACCGCGGCCGATCAGGCCGAGCTCGGTGATGCCGGCCACTTCCGTCGTGAAACGAACGCAACGCGTGCAGTGAATGCAGCGGTTCATGATCGTCTTGACGAGCGGGCCGATATACTTGTCCTCGACCGCGCGCTTGTTTTCCGAATAGCGCGAACTGTCGATGCCGAAGGCCATTGCCTGGTCCTGCAGGTCGCATTCGCCACCCTGGTCGCAGATCGGGCAATCCAAGGGATGGTTGATGAGCAGGAATTCCATGACGCCTTCGCGCGCCTTCTTGACCATCGGCGTGGTCGTGAAGACTTCGGGCGCTTCGCCGTTCGGGCCGGGACGCAGGTCGCGCACGCCCATGGCGCAGGAGGCTGCCGGCTTCGGCGGGCCACCCTTCACCTCGACGAGGCACATGCGGCAGTTGCCGGCAACCGACAACCGCTCGTGGAAACAGAAGCGCGGAACTTCGGCGCCGGCCTCCTCACACGCCTGAAGCAGTGTGAAGTGATCCGGGACTTCGATTTCTTTTCCGTCGACTTTCAGCTTTGCCATATCTCAATTCCCGCTTTGACACGAAAACCGTGTCTCGCCAGCGCCTTTTCTCCAGCGTCCGTTCGGGCTTTCGCCCTTCCCTTTCGCCTTTGTTCCGTCTGCCGGGTCCGGTGGGGTCAGCCCCTGCCCTTTGCCAGCGTCTTTGCCTGCTCTACCCAGCCATCGCGGGCGATACGCCCGCTGAACCCGAGTTCGGCTTCGATCCTTGCCACATCATCGGCTGTGAGGGCCGCGATGTCGGCGTAACGCTTGAAGCCCATGCCGTTCAGCACCTGCTCCAGCTTCGGCCCGATCCCTGAAATCACCTTCAGGTCATCGGTCTTGGCGGGCTTCGCCGCCGGCGCCTTGCGCACCGGCTTGGCTTCCACCGCCTTCGGCGTCGCGTTCGACTTCCGCGCCACCTTTACCTTCTGCTCGGCAACTGGCGCTTCCGCCTTTGCCACCGGCGCCTTCGGAACCACCCTCAGCTCCGGCTTCGCCTTGACAGGCTCAACCTTCCCTACTTCGGCTTCCGCCTTCGCGACCTGTTCGGCCGCTTCATCTATCGCCGCCTTCGCCTGCTCCGCCGCTGTCTGCATGACGCTCAGCATCATCCCGGCCATCTGGCCTGCAATGCTGAAACCGAGCGCGGTGGTCGCCGCAATCGCCGTCACCGGATTTGCCATCAGCGGGTGCCGCGACACATCCGGCATCTGCTTCAGCCACGGCGAGAACCCGAAGGGATCGGCGCCGGAGGCTTCGGCCGGCGGGACGTTGGTCGCATTCGCATCCTGTCCGGCCGGCTTCGTCATCGTCTTACTCCGCTGCTTCCAGCACCGCGCCATGGTCCATGGCATTGGCGGTATACTGGTCGATACGCGCCTCGATTTCGGGGCGGAAGTTGCGGATGAGGCCCTGGATCGGCCATGCGGCTGCGTCGCCGAGGGCGCAGATCGTGTGACCTTCGATCTGCTTGGTGACATCGAACAGCATGTCGATTTCACGCTTCTGGGCGTTGCCAGTAACCATGCGCTGCATAACGCGCATCATCCAGCCCGTGCCTTCACGGCACGGCGTGCACTGGCCGCAGCTCTCATGCTTGAAGAAGGCCGAGATGCGCCAGATCGCCTTGATGATGTCGGTGGAGCGATCCATTATGATCATGCCGCCGGTACCGAACGAAGACTTCACCTCGCGCAGGCCATCGAAGTCGAGCGTGACGTTCATCATGTCCTCGGCCTTGACGACCGGGCAGGATGCGCCGCCGGGGATGACGGCGAGCAGGTTGTCCCAGCCGCCACGAATACCGCCGCCGTGCTTTTCGACCATCTCCTTGAAGGAGATGCCCATGCTCTCTTCGATCGTGCAGGGCGTGTTGACGTGGCCCGACATCATGAACAGCTTGGTGCCGACATTGTTCGGACGGCCGAACGAGGAGAACCAGCCGGCGCCACGACGCAGGATCGTCGGGGTCACGGCGATGGACTCGACGTTGTTGACGGTCGTCGGGCAACCATAGAGGCCCATATTGGCCGGGAACGGCGGCTTCAGGCGCGGCTGGCCCTTCTTGCCCTCAAGGCTTTCGAGCAGCGCGGTTTCTTCGCCGCAGATGTAGGCGCCGGCGCCGTGGTGGACATAGATGTCGATGTCGTAGCCGAGCTTGTTGTTCTTGCCGAGCAGGCCCGCGTCATAGCACTCGTCGATCGCCGCCTGCAGCGCCTCGCGCTCGCGGATGAATTCGCCGCGCACGTAGATATAGGCCGCGTTCGCGCCCATGGCGAAGGAGGCGACGACGCAGCCTTCGATCAGCGTGTGCGGATCATGGCGCAGGATATCGCGGTCCTTGCAGGTGCCGGGCTCGGATTCGTCGGCATTCACGACGAGATAATGCGGACGCCCGTCCGATTCCTTCGGCATGAAGGACCACTTGAGGCCGGTCGGGAAGCCGGCGCCGCCGCGGCCGCGCAGGCCCGAAGCCTTGACCTCGTTGATGATCCAGTCGCGGCCCTTTTCGAGCAGCTGCTTGGTGCCGTCCCAATGGCCGCGGGCCATGGCGCCCTTCAGCGACCTGTCCTTGGTGCCGTAGATATTGGTGAAGATGCGATCCTGGTCTTTAAGCATGGTTCACCTCTTTACCGCGGCTTCTTGCCGAAAACGCGGATGTATTCCGCTTCACCGCCCTTGGCGAGCGCCTTGGCCTGCTTGACCCAGTCGTCGCGCTCGATGCGGCCCTTGAAGTTCAGGTAGCCGTCGACCCATTCGCGCTCGGCCTTCTTCCACGCGCCAACCTGCGCGAAGGTGAAGATGCCGAGTTCGTGCAGAATGCCTTCGATCTTCGGGCCGACGCCGGAGATGAGCTTGAGGTCGTCAAGCGTCGCCGGGCGTTCGATGCCAGCCGGGCGGTTCTTGTCCTCCAACGAGGGCTTGCCGACGGCAGCAGCGACCGGCTGCTTGGCGGCGGCTTCGCCGCCTTCAGCGCGCGTGTCGCCCTTTGCCTTGGTGTTGGCGGCAGCTTCGGCCTTGGCGTTTGCCGGGGTCTTCAGCTTGGGATCGGTCTCGACGGCGTCCGTCTTCGGCTTGGCGGCATTCGACGGGGGAACGCTGACGCTGTCCTCGTCGGCCTTCTTGGCACGGGTCGTCGTCTTCTTGACCGGAGCGTCCGGCTCATTGAGGCTGGTGAGGCCACCGGCCGGCGCGGAGAAGATGCGCTCGATCTGCGGACCGGTCTCGACGGTCGCGCCCTTGCCGGCGTCGAAACGGTCGATGATGTGCTCGAGCTGCGTCGGCGTCAGGTCCTCAAAGCTGTCCTTGAAGATCATGACCATCGGCGCGTTGACGCAGGCGCCCTGACACTCGACCTCTTCCCAGGAGAGCGTACCGCTCTCGTTGCGGTGGAAGGGCTCGGGGTGGATGCGCTTCTTGCAGACGTTGATCAGGTCTTCCGAGCCCCGCAGCATGCAGGGCGTGGTGCCGCAGACCTGGATATGGGCGCGGGTACCGATCGGAAGCAGCTGGAATTGGGTGTAGAACGTCGCGACTTCGAGCACGCGGATATAGGCCATATCCAGCATGTCGGCCACGGATTCGATCGCCGCCTTGGTGACCCAGCCGTCCTGCTCCTGCGCCCGCATGAGAAGCGGGATCACGGCGGACTGCTGGCGGCCCTTCGGATACTTGTTGATGGTTGCCTTTGCCCAGGCCGCGTTCTCCTTGGTGAAGGCGAAGCTGGCGGGCTGGACATTGTCATCGGCTAGTCGACGAACGGACATTCTGTAACGCCTTGTCTCAGTTGATCGACCTGCACTGCGTGTTCGTCGTATTGACGAATTCGCAGGCATAGGCCGACTTGTCATTCTGCATGAAGATGACGTAGCGGCTGCCGTTCGGCGCCGCCGCCTTGATTTCGTAGCCTTCGCTCACGAGCTGACCCATCGTTTTGGCAGCGTTGCTCACATCCGCTTCCTGCGCATGGGCAGCGGTGGCAACGAGAAGCACGATGGCGGCGAAGGCAACTTTCGGCATCAGCGGTCAACCTCGCCGAACACGATGTCGAGGGAGCCGAGGATCGCCGAAACGTCGGCGAGCTGGTGGCCGCGACAGATGAAATCCATGGCCTGCAGGTGGGCATAACCCGGCGCACGGATCTTGCAACGATAGGGCTTGTTGGTGCCATCGGCGACGACATAGACGCCGAACTCGCCCTTCGGCGCCTCGACGGCCGCGTACACTTCGCCGGCTGGCACGTGGTAGCCTTCGGTGTAGAGCTTGAAGTGATGGATGAGCGCTTCCATCGAACGCTTCATCTGGCCGCGCTTCGGCGGAACCATCTTGCCGTCGA
The DNA here is from genome assembly GCF_022899935.1 of Shinella curvata. Taxonomy (GTDB): domain Bacteria; phylum Pseudomonadota; class Alphaproteobacteria; order Rhizobiales; family Rhizobiaceae; genus Shinella; species Shinella curvata. Next base: position 857,271 of record NZ_JALJCJ010000002.1, on the reverse strand, counting down.
CCGACGAGACCGGACCCACCTTCGCGTCGCCAAGCAGGCGGTTGACGCACTGGCGCATGATCTTGGCCGATTCGCGCATCTCGATCATGCGGATGACGTACCGGTCGTAGCAGTCGCCGTTCTTGCCGATCGGAATGTCGAAGTCGAGGTCGGAATAGCACTCGTAAGGCTGCGAACGGCGCAGGTCCCAGGCAGCGCCCGAACCGCGCACCATGACGCCCGAGAAGCCCCAGGCCCAGCAGTCTTCCAGCTTCACGACGCCGATATCGACGTTGCGCTGCTTGAAGATACGGTTGCCGGTGAGCAGCTCGTCGATATCGTCGACGGTCTTCAGGAACGGGTCGATCCACTTGCCGATGTCTTCCACCAGCTCGTGCGGCAGGTCCTGGTGCACGCCGCCCGGACGGATATAGGCCGAGTGCATGCGCGCGCCGCAGGCACGTTCATAGAACACCATCAGCTTCTCGCGCTCTTCGAAGCCCCAGAGCGGCGGCGTCAGCGCACCGACGTCCATGGCCTGCGTCGTGACGTTGAGCAGATGCGACAGGATACGGCCGATTTCCGAATAGAGCACGCGGATCAGCTGGCCGCGGATCGGCACCTCCGTACCCGTCAGCTTTTCGACTGCGAGCGCGAAGGCATGCTCCTGGTTCATCGGTGCCACGTAGTCGAGGCGGTCGAAATAGGGCACGGCCTGAAGATAGGTCTTCGTCTCGATCAGTTTCTCGGTGCCGCGATGCAGCAGGCCGATATGCGGATCCACACGTTCGACGATTTCGCCGTCGAGTTCGAGAACCAGACGGAGAACCCCGTGCGCCGCGGGATGCTGCGGGCCGAAGTTGATATTAAAATTGCGAACGTTGTGCTCGTTCATGCCGCTTGCTCCAGAGGCCGGCGCCCTAACGGGTCGCCCGACCCAAAATCAGTTCGTCTTCGCCTTCTCGTCGCCCGGCAGCACGTAATCGGTGCCTTCCCAGGGAGAGAGGAAGTCGAAGTTGCGGAATTCCTGCTTCAGTTCGACGGGCTCGTACACGACGCGCTTGACCTCGTCGTCATAACGCACCTCCACGAAACCGGTCGTCGGAAAATCCTTGCGCAACGGATGTCCCTCGAAACCGTAGTCGGTGAGGATGCGGCGCAGGTCCGGATGGCCGGTGAAGAGAATGCCGTACATGTCGTAGGCTTCGCGCTCGAACCAGTCGGCGCCCGGATAGACCGAGAAAGCCGAGGGAACGGGAACGTCCTCGCCGGTCGCGACCTTGACGCGCACGCGCTGATTCTGGCGCGGCGACAGCAGATGATAGACCACGTCGAAACGCTCGGCGCGCGCCGGCCAGTCGACGCCGCAGACATCGATGAGATTGACGAAACCGCACTGCACGTCATCGCGCAGGAAGGTCAGAAGATCGAGGATGCGCGCACCGTCCGTCTTCAGCGTGAGTTCGCCATAGGCGATGTCGGAGGCGATCACGAGATCGCCGGCCGCTTCGCCGATGTAGGAGGAAAGCTCCTGGAGGGCTTCGCTCATGTCTAAAGTCCCCTGCCCTTAACGTTCGATCGTACCGGTCCGGCGGATCTTCTTCTGCAGCAGGAGCACGCCGTAAAGGAGCGCTTCCGCCGTGGGAGGACAGCCTGGTACGTAGATGTCGACCGGCACCACGCGATCGCAGCCGCGCACCACCGAATAGGAATAATGATAGTAGCCGCCGCCATTGGCGCAGGAGCCCATCGAGATGACGTAACGCGGCTCGGGCATCTGGTCGTAGACCTTGCGGAGCGCGGGCGCCATCTTGTTGGTCAGCGTGCCGGCAACGATCATCACGTCTGACTGGCGCGGCGAGGCGCGCGGCGCAAAGCCGAAACGCTCGACGTCGTAACGCGGCATCGACAGCTGCATCATTTCCACGGCGCAGCAGGCAAGACCGAAGGTCATCCACATCAGCGAGCCGGTGCGGGCCCAGGTGATGAGCTCGTCCGTCGAGGTGACCAGGAACCCCTTGTCGGCGAGCTCATTGTTGATCTCGCCGAAATAGGCATCGTTGCTGCCGATGGGCTTGCCGGTATTGGGATCGATGATCCCCTTCGCCTGCGGGGCAACGAGCGTGTTGCTTGTATGAGCTACTCCCATTCGAGTGCTCCCTTCTTCCATTCGTAGATAAAGCCGATGGTCAGCACGCCAAGGAAGACCATCATGGACCAGAAGCCGAACCAGCCGAGCTCACCGAAGGACACAGCCCACGGGAACAGGAACGCGACTTCGAGGTCGAAGATGATGAAGAGGATCGACACCAGATAGAAACGGATGTCGAATTTCATGCGCGCATCGTCAAACGCATTGAAGCCGCACTCGTAAGCGGAAAGCTTTTCCGAATCGGGTGCCTTGTATGCGACGGCAAACGGCGCGACCAGCAGTGCAATGCCGATAACGAGCGCGATACCGATGAAGATGGCGATCGGGAGATAGGAACCGAGAAGTTCAGTCATTGGCGTCCATCCTGCCTGCTGTCGGCGCCGGAGAGACGCCTGTTGGTCCAAGACCTGCAAGCCGAGAAAGTATGTTGCAACGCCATGTCGTTAGCGCAGCGAGCGTGTCTGCGCAAGGCTTTGTCCGGCTTTCGCCGTAATCATTGTGTTCTTTTCCCGGCGACCTCGAAAGGCGGGAGCCGAGCCCATTTAAATCGTTACGATTTCATGACGGCCCGGCTGCGAGACGTTTCGCCGCAGCTGCGAAGAAAACGACACGTCATCCGCTAGTTCGCATTCAGATTGAGCATGGGAACCGAGCCGCCGGGCAGCATGGTGCGGGGCAACTGCCCATCCCACTTCTCCGCCTGCGTCAGCGAAACGAGACCGGGATTGTCTTTCAATGCATCGCCGCGTGCCTTGATTGCCTCGGCCTCTGCCTCGCCCCGGAGCTTGATCGCCTCCGACTCAGCCTGCGCGGCAAGACGCACCGCATCGGCCTGCGCCTGCGCCTCGGCGCGGCGGGCATCGGCCTGGGCGCGCGCCTGCGTCACCGTGATCTCGGCTTGCACCTTTTCTCGCTCGGCGTTCTGGCGCAGGCGCTGCACCTCGACCTCCGCCAGCATGCGCTGCTCGATGCTCGCCTCATAGGCTTCGGAAAAGTCGATGTTCTCGATCTGCACGCTTTCGATCAGCACCGGCCCGGCAATGCCTTCCTGGATCGCGGCAGCAACCTCGGAATTCAACCGCCCGCGCTCCTGAATGGCCGTCACCGCATTGAAACGGCCGAACACGGTCTTCGTTTCCTCGAAAACCTTGCGCTCGATCAGGCGGGAAAGCAGCCCGTCCTCGCCGCCGTAGTTGGCATAGACCGTCTCCACACGATCGGCGGGGATTCGATAGTTCACGGAAAGGCGGATATCGGCCGGCTGCTGGTCGCGGCTATAAGCCTCCATCTTTTCATAGACGATCGCCTTGGACTGCACGGAGATTCGCACCACCGAATCAATCAGCGGCAATTTGAAGCCGAGGCCAGGATCTGCCGTACCCGAAACGGCACCGTAGCGCAGAATCACGCCGCGCTCGCCCTGATCGATGGTGAACCACGAACCAAAGAGAATGCTGAGCGCGACAAGCGCCGCAAAACCGGACAGAGCCATGGTGACGTAACGCATGCGAATCCCCTCTTCGATCAGGCAAGCTATACGAAGACGAAGGAGGGGCCGAAAACATTCGGGACGAAAAGTGGGAATCGACACGTGACGCGTTACGTGAGGAAAAAACGGCAACTACCCGGAGAAAAAGAAAGAATGGCGCGAGTGACGGGGCTCGAACCCGCGACCTCCGGCGTGACAGGCCGGCACTCTAACCGACTGAGCTACACCCGCGCATCTTGTGGACCTTGCGGTCCCGAATGATCATCCGGCCTTTCGAGTGGCGCGAGTGACGGGGCTCGAACCCGCGACCTCCGGCGTGACAGGCCGGCACTCTAACCGACTGAGCTACACCCGCATCCTCGAAAGCGTCCGGGTGAACCACCCGTCCCGAGCGGCCTTGAGCCGTTCGATGAGCGGCTAACTACGGGGTTCGTGTTTGGGTGTCAAGCAGGTTTCAAGACAAAACAATGACGCGGTGCGAAATGTTTCCACACCCATTTGCATCTCCATGGGGCCGTTCAAAAAAATGCGAAAAACTTCACGATTGCCTCTTGCGGTTCGATCCGGTTCCGCATAGATCACAGCCACCAACGCGGCGGGCGATTAGCTCAGTTGGTAGAGCGCCTCGTTTACACCGAGGATGTCGGCGGTTCGAGTCCGTCATCGCCCACCATTATCTCCCAGAATTTCCGGTCAGATGCAGAGCCCTCTAAGGGCGCTTTGACGTTCCCCCTATACTTGTCCGCATGATTGGCAAGATGCCCGTCGACCGCATCGAACCGGCGCCTCTCGACGCCACGCCACCGGCAAGCGCCACCGCGCGACAGGGTTCATTGAAATGACGGACACGCTCCCTATTATTCCCTGATGCCGGGTCAGCGGCGGCAAAGATCAACAGGGAGTCACATATGGGTATCTTTAGTTCCATCAAGGAAAAGCTCTTCGGCAAGGCAGCGCAGGACGCGCCCGTTGAAACCGCCTCCAGGGAGACGGTCACGGCCGAAGCCGTCAAGCCGGTGACCGCCGATGTCTCCGCAACATCGACGACGAGCAAGGAATCGGTCGCGACACCGGCGGAGAACAAGGCGGCCGGCGCCGCTCCGGTCGATGTCGCCGCCATCATGGATGCTGCCGTCAAGAAAAACGGCCAGAAGCTCGACTGGCGGCGTTCCATCGTGGACATGATGAAGGCTCTTGATCTCGACTCCAGCCTTGCCGCCCGCAAGGAGCTTGCGGACGAACTCGGCTATACGGGCGACAAGAGCGATTCCGCCACCATGAACGTCTGGCTCCACAAGGCGCTGATGAAGGCCCTTGCCGAGAACGGCGGCAAGGTTCCTGCCGATCTGCTGGACTGATCGACGAAAGGGCCCGCCGATAAAACCGGTGCGCCTCAGACATTGCGGGGCCGGATCATCGCTTAAGGTGATCCGGCCTCGTCTGCATTGGGCTGGTTTACCACGATGCGCGCCCGGAAAGCCGTGCCGGACCGCTTGACTTTTCCGGGGGGATGGCGAGTGCTGGCGGCATGTACAACCTCCCGCCCCCGTCCAGCCGGCTCGAAGCCGCTGCCCTCCCTTTCCTGGCCGGGAGCGCCGCATGACCCTTGCCGTTCGTCTTCCAGGCCGCTGGTCGCAGCGCTCGCGGCGGCTGGCGATGCTGACCCTCGCGGTCATCGCGCTCGTCTCGGCGCTGGCGCGGCTTCCCGCCTGGTCGCTCGCGGATCTGCGCGCCTTCGACTATCTTTCGACGCTCGATGCACCCGGTCCGCCGGCGGACAGCCCGATCATTGTGGCGATCGACGAGCCTTCGCTTGCCGAAATCAACGCGCAATGGCCCTGGCCACGCGAGCTGCATGCCCGCCTGATCGAAGGCCTTCGCCGGGCCGGGGCCACCGCCATCGGCCTCGACATCATCTTCGCCGAGCCCTCCAATCCGGCTTCTGACGCGGCCCTCGCGAAGGCGCTCGGCCCGGATGTCGTGCTGGCGGGAGACGAGAGCATGATCGTCACGCCGCAAGCCGACCAGCTGCTGCGCATCACGCCACTTCCCGCCTTCACCGCGACCGGTGCCGTGACCGGCATCGCCTCGATAACGCTTGGCGGCGACGGGGTTTTCCGGGAATTGCCGCGTTACGAGGACGGTTTCGCACGATCGCTCGCCCGCATTGCCGGACGGGCGGCGGTCTCGCCCGACGGCAAGCTGCTGCAATCCTTCGGCCCCTCGCGCAGCTATCCGACGGTCTCCTACTATCAGGCGCTCGATCCGGAAAACATGCTGCCGAAGGATACGTTCAAGGACCGCGTGGTGATTGTCGGCCTCAGCCTGCAAAATGCGCCCGTCATCAATTCGGGAGGCGCGGACGCCTTCGCGACCTCCTATACCGTGCATACCGGCCAACTGGTGCCCGGGGCGGAAATTCAGGCGACGATCTTCGACAACCTGACGGCGGGGGCCGCTATCCGGCAGGCCGGCCCGCCGGCCGCCATCGGCGCCATTGCGCTTGCCGCGCTGATATCCGCCGTTTTCGTACGCCGCGCGACGCGCTGGGAAACGGTCGCGCTCAGTCTCTTCGCCACCTTGCTCCTCGGCTTGCTCAGCTTCGTTCTGATCCGGGAGGCCAATGTTTTCGTTTCGCCGGTTGGTCCCACGCTCGCGCTGCTCTTCGTCGCCGTGGGCCAGACGGCCTTCGATTATGCGGAGGAGCGCCGGCAACGGCGCGAAATCGTGCGCGCGTTCTCGCAATATCTGTCGCCGGCCCTCGTCGAGCGGCTGGCGCGCGATCCGTCGCAGCTGAAGCTCGGTGGCGAACGGCGCATCCTCTCCATCCTGTTCTGCGACGTGCGCGGCTTCACCACCATCGCCGAAGCCCTCAAGGACGATCCGGAGCAGTTGACGACGCTGATCAACCGGCTGCTGACCCCGCTCTCCGACATCGTGTTGAAGCATGGTGGAACGATCGACAAATATATCGGCGACTGCCTGATGGCCTTCTGGAACGCGCCGCTCGACGATGACGAGCATGCCCAGCATGCCGTCGCGGCGGCGCTCGACATGCTCGATGCCATGAAGGCGCTCAATATCGAGCTTCGCGCGGAGGCGGCAGCCGTCGGCGCCGCCTATTACGCGCTGCGCATCGGCATCGGCATCAACACCGGCGATTGCGTGGTCGGCAACATGGGGTCTTCCCAGCGATTCGATTATTCCGTGCTGGGCGACGCGGTGAATCTCGCCTCACGTCTCGAAGGCGCTTCGAAGAACTACGGCGTGCCGCTCTTGATCGGCGAGCGCACGGCACAGCTCGCCGCCCCGCATTTCGCCGTGCTCGAACTCGACCGCATCACCGTGAAAGGCCGCACGAGCGCCGCCCCCGTCTTCACCGCGGTGCGCAACCTGCCGGATGAGGCAAAGGCAACGCATGCACGCTTCATCGAGGATAAATATGCCGGGCACCTGACAGCGGACGATCCGTCCTTCGATACGCTGCCCCAGGCGAACCCGACACTCGCCCCGTATTACGAAACGATCAGGGCGGAACAGTTTGCCGGCGGCGCCTGACGTCAGGCGATCTGCTTGGGATGGTTCGGGGCGAATTCGGCAACGAGTTCGTGTTTTTCGCCCGGATAGGTCAGCCGCACATGGGTGATGTAGGCGCCGCCGCTCCAGGTGCGGCGCTCGACAACGAGGCAGGCCGTGCCCGGCGCAATCGCCAGCAGTTCGGCGGTACGGGCATCGGCGCCGACGGCGCGGATGCGGTGCTCGGCGGCACTCCACGGCACGCGGCTCATCAGCCAGGCGCCGGGAGAGAGATCGTCGAACGTTTCCTCAAGAGCCTCCGGCACCGCCGCAAGATTGATCAGGCGCTCCTCCAGGCAGAACGGCTGGGAGCCCGCGAAATGAAGGACAGAGATCTCCGTCACCCGTGCTGAATCGGCAAGCTCCATCAGGCGGCGGTCGCCCGCCTTCGCCGCACGGTCGATACGCGTGCGCCGTTCATAGCGATAAGGCAGGCCGAGCGATTCGACTTCGAGGCGAATGTCGTGAATTTCCAGCACGGCGGACTGGGCGTGCGGATGTGTGACATAGCTGCCCGATTTGCGCCGGCGCTCGATGAGGCCGCGCTTGACGAGTTCGGTGATCGCCTTGTTCACCGTCATGCGCGAGCACTGGTAATACTCTGTCAGTTCGTGCTCGAAAGGAATGCGGTGGCCCGGCGGCCACTCGCCCGAGAGAATCCTGCCTTCCACATCCTCCAGGATGCGGCGGTGCAGCGAAGGCTCTCTGGCTTCGGTTCGCGTCGTGTCCTCGTCGGTGGAAATGATGGCCTCCGGCTTGCCGGGCGCGGAATCGCCCGGTGGGAAAGTCATAGCGCCTTTCGATGCGGGCTCAAGCCTCGGCAAGCGCCCGCATGGTTGCGGTGAAGCGTCGGCCGATCGCCTCTCGCGCCACATGGCGGCCGCGTTCGACCTGCTTGCGGCCATTCACCCAGACGCAATCGACATCCGCGCCGTTGGCGAAGATCCAGCTGTCGAGCAACATATCCGCGGAAAGATCAAGGCCGTGCCGGGTTTTGAGGCTGACGAAGTCGGCCGCGTTGCCGGCCGTGATTCCCGCCTTCCCGCCAAGCGCCGCAGCACCACCGGCAAGCGCACCGTCGAAAAGCGCACGGCCGGTGGAGCCGCCGGGCGCGGCCAGTACATTGCGGGCGCGGTGAAGCAGGCGCTGCGAATATTCGAGTTGGCGCAACTCATCCGGCAAACCGATCAGCACATTGGAATCAGAGCCGACGCCGAAGCGGCCGCCGTCAGAAAAGAATTCCGATGCCGGGAACGTGCCGTCGCCGAGATTGGCTTCGGTGATCGGGCAAAGGCCCGCAATGGCGCCGGCCTGCGCCATGCCGCGCGTTTCGGCTTGCGTCATGTGCGTGGCGTGGATGAAGCACCAGCGGCCATCGACATCCTGGTTGTCGAGCAGCCATTCGACCGGCCGGCGCCCGGACCAGGCGATGCTGTCCTCGACTTCCTTGACCTGCTCGGAAATATGGATGTGGATCGGTTTGTCGCCAGCCATCGCCACGACGGCGGAAAGCTCGTCCGGCGTCACGGCGCGCAGACTATGCGGGGCAACGCCGGTGATGCCCGCCGGCAACGCATCCGTCAGCGAACGGCAACGCTCCAGCAGGCGGACGTAGGATTCACGGTCGTTGATGAACCGGCGCTGCCCCTCGCCCGGCGCGGTGCCGCCGAAGCCGGCATGCGCATAGAAGACGGGCAGCAACGTCAGCGAGATGCCGGTCTCGGAGGCAGCCGAGGCGATGCGCGCGGCCATCTCGGCGATGTCTGCATAGTGGCCACCATCCTTGTCGTGGTGCAGATAGTGGAATTCGCCGACGCGGGTGAAGCCGGCCTCCAGCATCTCGACGTAGAGTTGGGCGGCTACGGCCTCCACATCGTCGGGCGTCATGGAAAGCGCGAAGCGGTACATGACATTGCGCCAGCTCCAGAAACTGTCGCTGCCCGGCCCGCGCATTTCCGCGAGCCCCGCCATGCCACGCTGGAATGCGTGGCTGTGCAGGTTGGGCATGCCGGCGACAATCGTGTCGTGGCGCTCGTCGCCTGCCTGTGCGGCGGCACCGGTTTCCAGCGATGCGATGCGGCCGCCTTCGATCGCGATCCGCGCATCCTGCGCCCAACCATTGGCAAGCAACGCCTGCTTTGCATGAATGACGGCCATGGCCCGCCCCTCCCTTCCCGTTTGTCGATGCCGACGCCCGCTCGGTAAATTGGCGCTTGCGTCCGGCGTTATTATGTATATACATTATCTCCATCACAGGGAAGAGGCAATCACCATGACGGCAACGGAAAAGAACACGGCCCGCGTCTGGCGCAATGCACGGCTCGCGACACTGAAGGAGAGCCTGCCGGGCCTCGGCATCGTTGAAAGCGGCGCTATCGCCGTCGTTGACGGCCGCATCGCCTTTGCCGGCCCCGAAGCCGACCTGCCAGCCGAATTCACCGCTGCGGAAACGATCGATTGCGAAGGCCGGTGGATTACGCCGGGCCTCATCGACTGCCACACCCACCTGGTTCATGCCGGCGACCGCGCCCACGAATTTGAGCTTCGCCTTGCCGGCGCCTCCTATGAGGAGATCGCGCGGGCCGGCGGCGGCATCGTCTCGTCCGTCAAGGCATTGCGCGCCGCCAGCGAGGACGACCTCGTGCGCCAGACCCTGCCCCGCCTCGACGCGCTGATCGCCGAGGGTGTGACGACCGTCGAACTGAAGTCGGGCTACGGCCTCGACACAGAAAACGAACTGAAGTCGCTGCGCGCCGCCCGCCGGGTCGCTGAAGAGCGCGACGTCACCGTTCGCACCACCTTCCTCGGTGCTCATGCGCTGCCGTCGGAAATGAACGGCGACAAGACTGCCTATATCGACAAGGTCGTGAACGAGATGCTGCCAGCGGTCGCAGCCGAAGGGCTTGCCGATGCCGTCGACGGCTTCTGCGAGGGTATCGCCTTTTCGACCGAAGAGATGGCAAGGGTCTTTGATGCCGCCAAGGCGCATAGCCTGCGCGTAAAACTGCACGCAGACCAGCTTTCCAACCTGCACGGCGCAGCCCTTGCCGCCTCTTACGGCGCACTGTCGGCCGATCACCTCGAATATACCGACGATGCGGGTGCTGCCGCCATGGCCAAGGCCGGCACCGTCGCCGTCATTCTGCCGGGCGCCTTCTACTTCATCCGCGAGACGAAGAAGCCGCCGGTCGATCTCTTCCGCAAGCACGGCGTGAAAATGGCCGTCGCCACCGATAGCAATCCCGGCACCTCGCCGCTCACCTCTCTGCTTCTGACCATGAACATGGCGGCAACCCTCTTCGGCATGACCGTCGAGGATTGCATTGCCGGCACGACGCGCGAGGCTGCGCGCGCGCTGGGTCTGGTCGATGAAGTGGGGACGCTTGAAGCCGGAAAGTGGGCCGATTTCGTCCTCTGGGACATCGGCAGGCCGGCGGAACTGGTCTATCGCATGGGCTTCAACCCCATGTTTGCCCGTATCCGCAGCGGACAATAATCGCTCTTTGCGCAGCCGCAGGCTGCATCGGGAAATGAACCATGACGATCACCCTTCACCCGGGCTCCGTGCCCCTGAAAACGCTTGAATCCATCTACTGGACGGGCGAGGCCACAAAGCTCGATTCGTCCTTCGACGCCGGCATCCAGAAAGCCGCCGCCCGCATCGCGGAAATCGCCGCCGGCGACGAACCGGTCTACGGCATCAACACCGGCTTCGGCAAACTCGCCTCGATCAAGATCGCTTCCGCTGACGTGGCGACGCTTCAGCGCAACCTGATCCTGTCGCATTGCTGCGGCGTCGGCAAACCGCTCGCCGAAAACATCGTGCGCCTGATCATGGCGCTCAAGCTGATATCGCTCGGTCGCGGCGCCTCCGGCGTGCGCATGGAGATCGTACGCCTCCTCGAAGCCATGCAGGCCAAGGGTGTCATCCCGGTCATTCCGGAACAGGGTTCTGTCGGCGCCTCCGGCGACCTCGCCCCCCTCGCCCATATGACGGCCGTGATGCTCGGCGAAGGCGAGGCCTTCTATGCCGGCGAACGGCTGCGCGGCGGTGAAGCGCTCGCCAAGGCCGGCCTTGCGCCCGTCGTGCTTGCCGCCAAGGAGGGCCTTGCCCTCATCAATGGCACACAGGTCTCGACCGCGCTTGCGCTTGCCGGCCTCTTTCGCGCCCATCGCGCCGCACAGGCGGCCCTTGCCACCGGCGCGCTGTCCACCGATGCCGCCATGGGCTCCTCCGCGCCCTTCCACCCGGACATCCACACGCTGCGCGGCCACAAGGGCCAGATCGATGCCGCCGCCTCGCTGCGCGCCCTGCTTGCCGGCTCCGTCATCCGCGAAAGCCACATTACCGGCGACGAGCGCGTGCAGGATCCCTACTGCATCCGCTGCCAGCCGCAGGTGGACGGTGCCTGCCTCGACCTTCTGCGCTCGGCCGCCCGAACGCTGGAAATCGAAGCCAATGCCGTGACGGACAACCCGCTCGTTCTCTCGGACAACAGCGTTGTCTCGGGTGGCAACTTCCATGCCGAGCCTGTCGCCTTCGCCGCCGACCAGATCGCCATTGCGGTCTGCGAAATCGGTGCGATTTCCCAGCGCCGCATTGCGTTGCTGGTCGATCCCGCCCTCTCCTTCGGCCTGCCGGCCTTCCTCGCCAAGAAGCCGGGCCTCAACTCCGGCCTGATGATCGCGGAAGTCACCTCGGCCGCGCTGATGAGCGAGAACAAGCAGATGGCGCATCCGGCCTCGGTCGATTCGACGCCGACCTCCGCCAACCAGGAAGACCACGTCTCCATGGCCTGCCACGGTGCGCGCCGCCTGCTGCGCATGACGGAAAACCTGTCCGCCATCATCGGCATCGAGGCGCTGACTGCCGCGCAGGGCATCGATTTCCGCGCGCCGCTCACCACCAGCCCGGAACTGCAGAAGGTCGTGGCGGCGCTGCGCACCGTCGTGGCAACGCTGGAGGAAGATCGCTACATGGCGCCGGATCTTGCCGCCGCCAGCACCTTCGTCTCCTCGGGCGCGCTCGCCGCTTCCGTGACGAAGGGCATCCTGCCCGTGCTGGAGGCATAAGATGGCGCTGTTCGAACTCCACCAGGGCACCTCGCCCGTCATTCTCGCCTTTCCGCATACCGGCACGGATGTCCCGGCCGATATCTGGGAACGCCTCAACGACAACGGCCGCATCCTCGCCGATACGGACTGGCACATCGAGCGTCTTTACGACGGCCTGTTGCCGAACGTGACGACGGTGCGCGCCACGTTCCACCGCTATGTCATCGACGCCAACCGCGATCCGGCCGGCGTCAGCCTCTATCCCGGCCAGAACACCACTGGCCTCGTTCCCGAAACGGATTTCGATGGCAAGCCGATCTGGAAGGACGGTGCGGCACCGACCGAGGCGGACATCGCCTATCGGCTCGCCAATTTTCACGCGCCCTACCACGCGGCCCTTGCCGCCGAAATCGAGCGGGTGAAGGCGATCCATGGCGTGGCGATCCTCTACGATTGCCACTCGATCCGCTCGCTGATCCCCTTCCTGTTCGAAGGCCGGCTGCCGGATTTCAACGTCGGCACCGATATGGGCCGCACCTGCGACAAGGCGATCGAAACGGCGACCTATGAGGCCTGCGCCGCGGCCGAGGGCTATACCAGCATTCTCAACGGCCGCTTCAAGGGCGGCTGGACGACCCGCCACTACGGCAAGCCGGCAACCGGCGTGCACGCCATCCAGATGGAACTGGCGCAAGTCAGCCATCTCGCCACGGAAGTCCCGCCCTTCGCCCTCGACGAGGAGAAGGCCGCGCGACTGCGCATTCCTTTGAAAGACATCCTGAACCGTCTCGAGGCGCTCGCCTCCACCCTTTCACGCTGATCCGGGAGAACCAGCCAATGACCACCAATCCCCGCCACAACATCCGCGAAATCCGCGCCGCCACCGGCACCGAGCTCACCGCCAAAAGCTGGATGACGGAAGCGCCGCTGCGCATGCTGATGAACAACCTCGATCCGAACGTTGCGGAAAACCCGCATGAACTGGTCGTCTACGGCGGCATCGGCCGCGCCGCCCGCACCTGGGCCGATTTCGACAAGATCGTCGCCTCGCTCCGCGATCTCGAAGAAAACGAGACGCTGGTCGTGCAGTCCGGCAAGCCCGTCGGCATCTTCCGCACGCACAAGGATGCGCCGCGCGTGCTGATCGCCAACTCCAACCTCGTGCCGCACTGGGCGACCTGGGACCACTTCAACGAGCTGGATAAGAAGGGCCTTGCCATGTACGGCCAGATGACGGCCGGCTCGTGGATCTATATCGGCAGCCAGGGCATCGTTCAGGGCACCTACGAGACCTTCGTGGAAGCCGGCCGCCAGCACTATAACGGCGACCTCAAGGGCAAGTGGGTTCTGACCGGCGGCCTCGGCGGCATGGGCGGCGCCCAGCCGCTCGCCGCCGTCATGGCCGGCGCCTCCTGCCTTGCCGTCGAGTGCAACCCGGATTCGATCGAGTTCCGCCTGCGCACCCGCTACATCGACGAAAAGGCCGAGACGCTCGACGAGGCGCTCGCCATGATCGACCGCTGGACGAAGGCCGGCGAGGCCAAGTCCGTCGGCCTGCTCGGCAACGCCGCCGAAATCCTGCCGGAAATGGTCCGTCGCGGCATCCGCCCCGACATGGTCACCGACCAGACCTCCGCCCACGACCCGATCAACGGCTACCTGCCGAAGGGCTGGACGATGGCTGAGTGGAAGGCAAAGCGCGAAAGCGACCCGAAGGCCGTCGAAAAGGCCGCCCGCGCCTCGATGCGCGAACATGTCGAAGCAATGATCGCCTTCCAGGACATGGGCATCCCGACCTTCGACTACGGCAACAACATCCGCCAGGTCGCCAAGGAAGAAGGCCTCGAAAACGCCTTCGCCTTCCCGGGCTTCGTGCCGGCCTATATCCGCCCGCTGTTCTGCCGCGGCATCGGCCCGTTCCGCTGGGCGGCCCTTTCCGGCGATCCGGAAGACATCCGCAAGACCGACGCAAAGGTCAAGGAGCTGCTGCCCGACAACAAGCACCTGCACAACTGGCTCGACATGGCCGCCGAGCGCATCGCCTTCCAGGGCCTGCCGGCACGCATTTGCTGGGTCGGCCTCGGTGACCGTCACCGCCTCGGCCTCGCCTTCAACGAAATGGTCAAGAACGGCGAGCTCAAGGCCCCGATCGTCATCGGCCGCGACCACCTCGATTCGGGCTCCGTCGCCTCGCCGAACCGCGAGACGGAATCGATGAAGGACGGTTCCGACGCCGTGTCCGACTGGCCGCTGCTCAACGCGCTGCTCAACACCGCGTCGGGCGCGACCTGGGTGTCGCTCCACCATGGCGGCGGCGTCGGCATGGGCTTCTCGCAGCATTCGGGCGTCGTCATCTGCGCCGACGGTACGGATGCGGCAGCCGAGCGCCTCGGCCGCGTGCTGTGGAACGACCCGGCAACCGGCGTCATGCGTCACGCCGATGCGGGCTACGACATCGCGCTCGATTGCGCGAAGGAAAAGGGTCTGCGCCTGCCGGGCATCCTGGGCAACTGACGCATGTCGCCTAAAAGTGTGCAGCGGTTTTAGGAGAACGACATGCACAAGAAAGCCCGGCTTCTCCGCAACAGCGATCATCGCCGCATGCCGTGGAAGAACGGCGGCGGCGAGACGGTCGAGGTGATCGTCCATCCGGAAGGCGCCGGCCTTTCGGATTTCGGCTGGCGTGTCAGCATGGCGACGGTGGCGAGCGACGGGCCGTTCTCGGTCTTTCCCGGCATCGACCGCACGCTGGCGGTGCTGTCAGGCGATGGCATGGATCTCTCTATCGAAGGTCTGGGCGACCGGCTGCTGACGCCGGCCTCCGCCCCTTTGCCCTTCCCGGCCGATGCGCCCACCACGGCGCGCCTGACCAATGGCCCGATCACCGATCTCAACGTGATGACGCGGCGGGGTGTCTTCGGTCATACGCTCACGCATCATGTCGTGGCAGGCTCGATGGCGCTTCCGTCATCTTCAGGCGAACGCCTGCTGCTGGCGCTCGAACCGCTCGGCGTTTCCACGACGGAAGGCCTCATCGGTCTCCAGCCGCTCGATGCCCTGGTGCTCGGCGGCTCGGAGAAAGCCGATGTGCTTGCCGCTGGCGAGACGACGGCCTTCTATCTGGTAGAAATCACTCCCGCCTGAGCGATCGGCGCAAGCGATTTCCTTGTCCGCACCCCTGCGGAGTGCTACCTCCCGGCACATCAATTTTTGCCGGGAGACATTTTCATGAGACATCGCAAATTCGGCCGCACGGGTTTTACCACCACGGATATCGGCTTCGGCGCCTGGCAGATCGGCGGCGCCTGGGGTGACGTCAGCGAGGCCGACGGTCGCGCCGCCCTCAATGCCGCGCTCGATGCCGGCATGAGCTTCATCGACACCGCCGACGTCTATGGCGACGGCCGCTCGGAAAAGATCATCGCCGATGTGCTGAAGGATCGCGGCGGCCAGCGTCCGATGGTCGCCACCAAGGCCGGCCGCCGGCTCTCGCCGCATGTCGCCGACGGCTACAACAAGCAAAACCTCGAAGGCTTCATCGACCGCAGCCTGAAAAACCTAGGCGTCGAACGCCTCGACCTCGTGCAGCTGCATTGCCCGCCGACGGATGTATACTACCGCCCCGAGGTCTTCCACGCGCTGGAAGAGATCAAGGCCGCCGGCAAGATCGCCAATTACGGCGTCAGTGTCGAGAAGGTCGAGGAGGCCCTGAAGGCGATCGAATATCCGGGCGTCGTCAGCGTGCAGATCATCTACAACATCTTCCGTCAGCGTCCGGCGCAGCTGTTCTTCAAGGAGGCGGCGCGCAGGAATGTCGCCGTCATCGCCCGTGTGCCGCTGGCCAGTGGCCTGCTCTCCGGCAAGATCACGCGCGACACCGCCTTTGCCGCCGATGACCACCGCAACTTCAATCGCAACGGCGATGCCTTTGATGTCGGCGAGACTTTTGCGGGCGTGCCTTTCGAGACCGGCCTGCAGGCGGTGGAGGAAATCCGTGCGCTGGTGCCGGCAAGCCAGACCATGGCGGCCTTCGCGCTGCGCTGGATCCTGATGGCGGACGCCGTCAGCGTCGTCATTCCCGGCGCCCGCAATGCCGGGCAGGCTGAGGCCAACGCGAGGGCGGCCGGCCTTCCGGCCATCCCGGAGAACGTGATGGAAGCGACGCGCGAGATCTACTACCGTCTCGTCGCCCCGCATGTTCACGACCGCTGGTAAGCGGACTCAGGCAACCCCGATGCCGGCCGTCAGGCCGCCGTCGATGATGAAATCCGCGCCGGTGACGAAGCCGGCGCGGCTGGAGGCGAGATAGGCCACCATCTCCGCCACCTCTTCGGGCTCGCCGATGCGCCCGAGCGGGTGCGACGCGCCGAACCGCGTGAAAACCGCCTCGATATCCGCGTCCGCTCCGTCGAAGGTGCGGGCCGCAAGCTCCAGGATCGGCGTACGCACGGAGCCGGGGCTGACCGAATTTACCCGAACCCCTTCCGCAGCATGATCAAGCGCCATCGCCCGCGTCAGGGCGTGGATTGCACCCTTGCTCGCGACATAGGCGGCCACGCCCTTCTGGCAGGCATGGCCCTGCACGGAGGAAATGTTGACGATTGCTCCGCCGCCGCGTTTCACCATCAAGGGCACGCCGAAATGGGCCGTCAGGTGGATCGAGCCGACATTGACGGCCATGCACCGGGCAAACGTTTCCGCATCCGTCGTCACTGCAGTGCCATAGGGGTGCACGGCCGCGGAATTGACGATGATATCGAGCCCGCCGAGCAGGCTTTCCAGCTCCGCCACGGCGGCGCCGACCGCATCGGCAAGTGAAACATCCACGCGCCGGACGAGGATTGTCAGGTTGCGGCCGGCGGCGATCGCTTCCAGCTCGGCATTCGCTTTCTCGTCGATGCCCAGCGCAAACACGGCAGCGCCACCCTCCGCCAGCCGGATCGCCGCGGCGCGACCGATACCGCTCGTGCCCGTGACCAGCACCACCTTGCCTTCGAAGTCCCGCGCCATTTCTTCCTCCCTCCCGTTTCCGGCAAAGGTTGAGCGACGCGCCTCAACGATGTCAATGCCAGGCGGAAAGCGGAATCTTTTCAGCCGGCTGCAGGCCTTTGTGCAAAGATTGAGTCATCTCTCAATCTGTGATCCAAACCATATGACATCCGAAGGAGCGGGCGATGATGGAAGAATGCTTTCGCTGGTACGGCCCGAGGGACCCGGTCCCGCTGGATCACATCAAGCAGGCGGGCGCTACAGGCATCGTCTCCGCCCTTCACCATATCTATGACGGTTCCGCCTGGCCGCTTGATGATATCCTTTCCTACAAGGGGGGCATCGAGGCGGCGGGTCTTACCTGGTCGGTGGTCGAGAGCATTCCGGTACACAACTCGATCAAGATCGCCGCGCCCGAGCGGTCCAAATATATCGGCGCCTATAAGGATACGATCCGCGCCCTCGCCAAAGCCGGCGTCACGACGATCTGCTACAATTTCATGCCCGTCTGCGACTGGACACGCACCGACCTCCTGTACCGCATGCCCTCGACCGGCTTCGCCCTGCGTTTCGACGCGGTGGACTTCGCAGCCTATGACCTTCTGGTGCTGAGGCGCAAGAACGCGGAGAAGGACTATTCCGCCAAAGCCATTCACGCGGCCGAGCAGCGCATCGCCTCTCTCTCCGAAGAGCAGGTGGCGACGATCGAGCGCAACCTGATCGCCGGCTTGCCCGCAACCGAGCGCAGCTACGACCGCGAGAGTTTTCGACAGGCACTCGATGAATACCAGGGCATCGACGCCGAAACCCTCCGCGAAAACCTTGCCGCCTTCCTGCGAGAAATCGTTCCCGTGGCGGAAGATGTCGGCGCGCGGCTCTGCATTCATCCGGACGATCCGCCCTTTTCGCTCTTCGGCCTGCCGCGCGTCGTCTCCTGCGCCGGGGACGCACGCGCCCTGTTGGCCGCAGCGCCGAGCCCGGCAAATGGCCTAACCTTCTGCACCGGCTCCTATGGCGTGCGTGCGGACAACGACCTGCCGGCCATGGTGCGTGAATTCGGCCCGCAGATTCATTTCAGCCATCTGCGCAATGTCACCCGCGAGCCCGACGGCTCCTTCCACGAGGCCGACCATCTCGACGGCTCGACAGATATGGTCGAGGTCGTCATCGCCCTGCGGGAGGAGCAGAACCGGCGCAAGGCCGAAGGCCGCGCCGACTGGCGCATCCCCATGCGGCCGGACCACGGCCATCTGCTGGCCGACGATATCGGCAAGGCGCGCATCAACCCCGGTTATTCGCTGATCGGCCGGTTGAAGGGCCTTGCGGAACTGCGCGGCGTGATGCGGGGCGTCTCCCGGTTCATGGTGGCTTGAGACTGCCTTCAACATAAACCAAAATGATAGCGAACATCAGGACTATCTATTTCGTTTATGCGCACGCCCACGTTACCGTTTGCCATCGGTCACAATCACTACAGGGGAACGACCATGAAAAGAATGCTGCTCGCACTGGCGCTCGCAGGCTCCACGCTTCTCTCCGCCCAGGCTTCGGCCGAGACGCTGAAGATCGGCACGGAGGGCGCCTACCCGCCCTTCAACTTCCAGGATTCCAACGGCAAGCTCGGTGGCTTCGACGTGGAGATCGGGCTTGCGCTCTGCGAGAAGATGAAGGTGGAATGCGAAGTCGTCGGCCAGGATTGGGACGGCATCATTCCCGGTCTTCTCGCCAAGAAATACGACATGATCATCGCCTCGATGTTCATCACCGAAGAGCGCAAGAAGCAGGTCAACTTCACCGACCCCTACTATCTCGCAGCCATGACCCATGCCGCCCCAAAAAACTCCGGCATCACCGATTTCACCAATGAGGGCATGAAGGGCAAGACGATCGGCGCGCAAAGCGGCACGACGCAGGCCGATTTTGCCGCAGCCGTCTATCCGGATGCCGACCTCAAGCTCTATCCGACACAGGACGAGGTGAACCTCGACATGGCAAACGGCCGCCTCGACCTGCAGGTCGGCGACATGATCCCGCTGCTCGACTGGGTCACCAAGAACGATGACGGCAAGGCCTGCTGCGAGCTGATCGGCGAGCCGGTCACCGACAAGAAGTTCGTCGGCGATGGCGTCGGCATCGCGGTGCGGCAGGAAGACAACGATCTTCGTGAAAAGCTGAACGCTGCTCTGAAGGAAATCCGCGAAGACGGCACCTACAAGAAGATCAACGACAAATATTTCTCGATCGATATCTACACGATGAAGTAAGGGCTTCGGGGCGGCTTCGGCCGCCCCTTTTCATTTCAGCTTCACGATCTTGGCCGGGCGTTTCCTGTACTTCCTGTCATGCGATAGGCGGTCGAAATGAACGGTTCGGAATCGTGATCGTCTATCGGGCTGACAAGGAAGGGAAACGGGTCGAGCGCCCGTCTCGGCCGGAAATCCATGCGAGCCTGGACGCCCGCCGCCGAGAGCTCGTCGACATAGGACCCCGCGAGTCCGCTGGTGCTAAACCGTTCCCACATATGGCATTTCCCCTTCTTTCAGGGGGCCCAATGCGCCGGAAACAAAATTGGTTCCGAGAAAAAATGCCATCGTCGATCACATTCTTGACCGCTCTAAGCAGGCTCCACTTGCCTCTCATTGAGCTGTCATCCTAACTACACGCATGCCGATAAATCGCCTCGAACGCTTTGCTCACAACCTCGACTGGAACCTGCTGCGCACCTTCGTCGTGGTGGTGGAGGAAGGCTCCATAACGCGCGCCGCAAACCGGCTGCTTCTGCAGCAGCCAGCCGTCAGCATGGCGCTGAAGCGACTGGAGCAATCCGTCGGCCACCGACTGATCGACCGTAGCCCCGGCCGTTTCGAATTGACGGAAGCCGGCGAACGGCTGCATGCCCTGTGTCACGACATATTTTCCGCTATCGTGCGCCTGCCGGAGGCCATGGTATCCTCTGGTGAGGATGTATCCGGCCACATCACCATCCACGCCGTCAGCCACGCCATGAACCCCGTCTGGGACCGGGCGATCGCCGATTTCTTCCGGCTGCATCCGCGTGTCACCGTCGGTGTGACGATCGAGACGACGACGGATGTCATCCGCTCGGTGGAGCGCGGCGTTGCGACGCTTGGCCTTTCCGACGGCATCATTCCGGATGGGTTGGAGAAGGTGCCCTTCTGCTATGAGCGTTACGCCCTCTATTGCGGCCGCGGGCACCGGCTGTTCGGCGCACTGGACGCCAAGCTCGAGGACCTGCGCGGCGAGCCCTATGTCAGCTTCCTTGCCGATGTGCTCGGCGGACCGCATATGGGACCGGTGACGGCGGTGCGCGCCGTCGGCTCCTTCGGCCAACAGGTGCGCGCGCTTGCCTTCAACGTGGAGGAGGTTCTTCGGCTGGTCGTCGCCAATGCGGGCATCGGCATGCTGCCGGCACACCTCACCGGGGCAGCGCTCAGCGCCGGCGAACTCTGGCAATTGCCGCCCTATGACGACCTGCCGGTGACGGAAACCTTTCGCATCACCAACCCCGGCTCCGCGCTCAATCCGGCCGAGCGCGCCTTTCTCACCCATATCACAGATGTGCCGCCATGGCGCTGGGGCGAGCCACATCAATAGAACTGATATCGGCCGTCATCGCTATAAATTTGAAAAATGGCACCAGCTTGCTTAGGCCTATCCCTTCGAGACACTGGAGGGGCCATGCAGACTTTCGACATCGCGATCATCGGCGGCGGCATCGCCGGCATTTCGCTTGCCTATTTTCTGAGCCCTCACCGCTCCGTCGTCGTGCTGGAGCGGGAGGACGCGCTCGGCTATCACAGCACCGGCCGCTCGGCGGCGGAATTCACGCTGCGGGACAATGCGCCGCTGGTGAATGCGCTCGCCCGCGCCAGCCATACCTTCCTGATGGACCCGCCCCGCGGTTTTGCCGATGTGCCGCTGCTCATCGAACGCGGCAGCATCATCCTCGGGACCGAGGATAAGGTGGCACTGGTGCGAGAGCGCTTCGAGCAGGCAAAGGCCTTGGGCATCCCCGTCGAATGGCTGGACGAGGCAGCAATGCTTGCCCGTGCGCCGATGCTCAAACCTACCTTTGCTGCCGCTGCCTATTTCGACCCTGAATACTGGGACATCGAGGTCGATGCCCTGCTGCAGGCCTATGCCCGTCATGCACGCCGCCACGGTGCGCAGATCCTCGAAAAGCGGCAGCTGACCGGCGCCCGCCATATCGGCAATCAGTGGCTCATCGAGACGAACGAAGAGACAATCGCTGCCGGCACCATCGTCAATGCCGCCGGGGGCTGGGCGGATACGGTCGCCACCCTTTGCGGTGTCGCTCCGCTCGGCATCGTGCCGCACCGGCGCACCGCCATCACTGTCGACCTGCCCGACGGCATCGACGCCAGCCGCCTGCCCGAAATCAACGAGATCGAAGACACTTTCTACTTCAAGCCGGAGGGCGGCCGCCTGCTCGCCTCGCCTGCCGACGCCACGCCGTGCGAGGCGGCCGACGTCCAGCCGGAGGAGCTCGACGTCGCCTATGCCGCCCACTATGTCGAGGAGGCGACCACGCTCAATGTGCGCCGCATCTTCAAGAGCTGGGCCGGTCTGCGCAGTTTTTCCGCGGACCGCCTGCCCATTATCGGTCCGGCAAAGGATGCCGAAAACTTCTTCTGGCTCGCCGGACAGGGCGGCTATGGCATCCTGACCTCCCCCGCCCTCGGAAGCCTCGCCGCCGCGCTTCTCACCGGCAGCTCTGTGCCGGAGCCGATTGCTCGCGAAGGTATTGCGGCGGAGACGTTCAGCCCCTTGCGGTTTTCCTGAAATGGGAAGGGCGCCTCTAAGGCGCCCTTTTGCCATGCGTCCCCTCTCCGTCATCCTCGGGCTTGCCCCGAGGATCCATCCACACGCGCTGAGTTCGCCGCGTGGATCCTCGGGGCAAGCCCGAGGATGACGACGGAGAGGTTGCGGTTCAAATCCTTTAAACGAAACGGGCGCCTCAAGGGCGCCCGTTCTGGTTTCAAGCTTCCGTTGCCGGCGTACCGGCCGGGCGCGTTGCGCTGCGATCCTTCCAGTAGCGATTGAGGAACAGCAGGATCGGGCCGCCGATATAGATCGACGAGGTCGTCGCCACGATGACGCCGAACAGCATCGGCCAGGCGAAAGGCTTGACCGTATCGCCACCCCAGATCGCCATAGGCAGCAGCGAGGCTGCGACGGCGACCGAGGTGAAGATGCATCGCATCACCACCTGGTTGATCGACAGGTCGATCAATTCCGAGAACGGCATCGTCTTGTACTTGCGCATGTTCTCGCGCATGCGGTCGTACACCACCACCTTGTCGTTGACCGAGTAGCCGATCAGCGTCAGCACGGCGGCGATGGCCGTCAGGTTGAAGTCGATCTGCAACAGCGCGAAGAACCCGACCATCTTGGTGATATCGAGGATCAGCGTCGCGATGGCGCCCACGGCAAAATGCCATTCGAAACGCCACCAGATGTAGATCAGGATCGCCAGCATGCCGAGACCGACGGCGAGGAAGCCGGAACGGGCAAGCTCGGTGGACACCGTCGGGCCGACGACTTCCGTGCGCTCGAAGCTCGCATCCGGGATCACTTCGGCAACGCCATCGCGAATCTTCTGGAGGGCCGCGGTCTGCACCTCTTCGCCACCCGGCTGACGCTGGACGCGAACGAGCACGGACGTGCCCTGGCCGAATTCCTGCAGCGCCACTTCGCCGAGGTTAAGGCCTTCCATCTTCTCACGCAGCGGCGCAAGGTCGATCGGCGTCTTGGAGGTCGCCTCCACCTGAATGCCGCCGACGAAGTCGATGCCGTAGTTGAGGCCTGGCGTGAAGAACAGGATGACCGAGCTCGTCGAGATGAAGGCCGACATGGCGATGGCGATATAGCGGCCGCGCATGAAGGAGAAGGTCGGGATTTCCCAGACCTTGCCGAAGATCGAATGGATTTCGATCTTCTTCATCTTCCGCAGGATCACGGCCTCGCGCATCAGGAAACGCACGAAGGTGATGGAGGTGAACATCGAGATCGCAAGGCCGATGATCATGGTGATGGCGAAGCCGCGCACCGGACCCGAACCGAACATGAAGAGCAGGATCATGCCGACCATGGTCGTCATGTTACCGTCGACGATGGTCGCATAGGCCTTGTTGAAACCGACATCGAGCGCCTTCATGGCCCCCGCGCCCGCTGCCGTCTCTTCACGGATACGGGCGTTGATGAGGATGTTGGCGTCCACGGCCATGCCGATGCCGAGGATGATACCGGCGATACCGGGCAGCGTCAGCGTCGAGCCGAGAATGCCGAGCAGGCCGATCGTCAGGATCGTGTGCAGCACGAGGCCGAGATTGGCGATGATACCCCAGGAGCCGTAGAGCACCTGCATCAGCACCACGACGGCGGCAAGGCCGGCAAGACCGGTATAGAGACCCATGCGGATCGAGTCGGAGCCGAGGTTCGGGCCGACGGTGCGCTCTTCGATGATGGTGAGCGGCGCCGGCAGGGCGCCGGAGCGCAGGAGCGCCGAAAGAACGGTCGCTTCCTGCGGATTGAAATTGCCGGAGATCTGGCCCTGGCCGCCGATGATCGGCTCGCGGATGACGGGTGCGGTCAGCACCTTGCCGTCGAGAACGATGGCGAAGGGCTTGCCGACATTGGCCTGCGTGATCTCGGCGAACTGGCGTGCGCCGGTCGAATCGAAGCTGAAGGAAACGATCGGCTCGCTCGTGCGCTGGTCGAAGCCGGCCTTGGCGTCGGCCAGACGGTCGCCGGAGATCGCGACGCGCTCTTCGACGGCATATTTGTTGTTGTCGTTGGCGCCGGGCAGAATGAGCACGCCGCGCGGAGCGACGCTGTTCGGATCCACGGTCTGGTCGACCATGTGGAAGCTCATCTGGGCGGTCGAGCCAAGCAGCTGGCGCAGGCGCGTCGGATCCTGGAGGCCCGGCAGCTGCACGAGGATGCGGTCGCCGCCGACACGCTGGATGAGCGGTTCGGCAACGCCAACCTGGTCGACGCGGCGACGGATGATTTCAAGGCTCTGCTCGACGGCAGCCGACATGCGCTCGTTGATGCCGGCCTCCGTCAGCGTGACATTGATCACGAGGCCGCTGTTTGCGACGTCGATATCCGACGACCCACCGCCGAAGCCGAGCGTCGAGGTCGGCGCTGCGAGCTTGCGCACTTCCGGCAGGACCTTGTCGAGCGCGGCCTGGTCGGGCAGCGTGACCGTCAGGGTGGTGCCGTTGAGGCGAGCGGCCGAAGCGCGCTCGCCGGCGGTGCGCAGGATGGCGCGCGTATCGTTCAGGAGCGAATCCATGCGCGCCTTGCGGAGCGCGGCGGAATCCACCTCAAGTACAAGGTGCGAGCCGCCCTTCAGGTCAAGACCGAGGGTGACCGGGTTGGCGGGCAGGTAGCGCCCGTATTTCGCCTGCTGCTCAGACGTCAGCACGTTCGGCACGGCCGCCAGCATCCCGAAAAGGATGATGACGGTGGAGACAAACAATGCCCATTTGGAGGTTTTCATGGGGTTGTTCCATTTCAACTGCGGGAAAGGCGCGACACAAGCCGGCGCCCTCCATGGGATCGGAATTTCAATCGATGGCGCGGCGCTTCAGCGCCGCAAGGCCTCAGGCTGCAAAGGCCGGAGGCGCACGACTGCGGAAAGACGCGGGATGATCGGATGCGGGCGCGCTGTCATCGACAAGGACGGCGGCCCTATTCGAGGCGACTTCGAATGGGTAAAGCAGAAGGCCGGTGCCGGGAACGAGCGCCTTGCCGGCGCCCTCGCCTTCCGGCAGGCCGGTCTTCGCCTTGGCGATCCGCCGTTCGGCATGACCATTGGCCGGAAACCACAGCTCGTCACCCGCCGCGGACAGCGGCGACGGCGCCACGCCGCCTTCGGCGGCCGTGCGCTGGGGATGGCGCGGGGCATCTTCCGGTAGCGAGAACTGCGAGAGCAACACGGTAAAGAGCAGCACGAGGAAGCTGACGGGTGCAACACCCCGCTCCCACACCCTTGCCTCTTTGCCGGTTCTACAAGTCATTCCCGTCCGTTTCTTCGAAGGCGGGCACGGCGCGAAGCAAGGTTCGCAGCAATGCCGATGGTGCGCCAAGAACCATTTACGTCCTGCCAAGTCAAGTTCAGGGGTTAACGGTCCCTTGCCACGCCTGATCTTTCAGCCTTCAGAGATGGTGGATCGTCACGTCGGGGCAGGCTTCGCGTGCGAGATCGCAGAGATGCTGGTGGTGCGTGAGGTAGATGACCTGCCCGCCCGTCGCCATGTCGCCCATCACCCTGAGCGCATTCAGGGCACGCCCGTCATCGAAGGTCTCCATGATATCGTCGGCGATGAAGGGCACAATCTCGCGGCTGGCGGCGATCTCGTGATAGCCCGCGACGCGCAACGCGAGATAGAGCTGGAAGCGCGTACCTTTCGAGAGGTCTTTTGCCAGCTTGGAGGCCCCGGAGGCCGCATTGGCGACGAGGAACTCGCCCTCCTTCTCCAACATCGTCGAGAGACCGGCATATTCGCCGCCGGTGATGTCGCGAAAGGTTTTCGAAGCGCGCTCCATCATGGCGCTGCGATGGCGCTCGCGATAGAGTCGCAGCGCCTGCTCTGCCGCCAGGATGCCGGCGCGTGTCGCAAGATATCGCCGCGACTTCTCGGCGAGATCGACCAGCGCGGTACGCCGACGCTCCTCCAGCGCCGCCGCCGCATCGCTGCCGGCAACCTTCGCCAGCGCCTCCTCGGCCCGCGCCCGCGCCATGTGCTGCTCCTCGACTTGCCTGTCGAGTTCATCGAGCCGTGCGGCGAGATCGACCTTCTCGGCTACGAGCTGAGCTTCGTCGACCGCCGCCAGCAGCGCTTCCGCCTCGTCGAGCGTGCCCGCGCGCATCTGCTGGACGATGTCGCGCCCGACATCGATGATGCGGGCGTGCAGGTCATCGCGCCGGCGATGGGCATCCAGCAGGATTTCCGCGCTTGCGAGACTGTCGCAGCCGAGAAACGCGAAGATTTCGCCCAGTCGCGCATCGAGCACGTCGCGACGCTCGTCGAGCGCCCTCTCCTCTTCGTCCAGCCCCACCAACCTGTCGTCGATGGCCTGCGCCCGGTCACGAACCGATTTCGCTTCGGCAAGCCGACGACCGATGGCGGCGACGGTCGCAAGCGGATCGTCCGCATCGAAGGGTTGCGAAAGCGTGTCGGCGAGCCGGCGCGCATGGCTGCCATAGTCCTCTCGATCCCGCTGCATAGCCGCAATACGGTGATCGAATTCCCGGCGGCGCTCGACATTCTGCGCCAGCGTCTGCAATCCCGGCAGCAAGGCAGCTATATGCTCCGGCTCCGCGGGTGCTGCGTCCGTTTCCAGCCATGTCCCGGCAATCGCCTGCTGCCAGGTCTCCTGCCAAGCCGCCTCGGCCGCACGCACCTC
Organism: Shinella curvata; assembly: GCF_022899935.1. Lineage (GTDB taxonomy): Bacteria > Pseudomonadota > Alphaproteobacteria > Rhizobiales > Rhizobiaceae > Shinella > Shinella curvata. The sequence continues at coordinate 830,572 of NZ_JALJCJ010000002.1, read as the reverse complement.
CTCGACGGCCGTGCGACGCGCCTCGACATCCGCCTTCGCGCGGGCAAGTTGCTCACCCGCCGCAACGCGGCGCGAACGCTCCGCCTTCAGGGCCTCATGCGTGTCCTCGGCAAGAAAGAGCGTTTCCTCGAAGGTCGCGCCCTCCGCCACCCCATTCGCCAGAAAGTGTACGAGCCGCACCGATATGTCACGCGCCTCAACCGCGACAAGCTCCGTTTCGATCTCCTGGCGAGCGCGAACCTCTGCCTTCTCCAGGACCACGGCGCGCCGGCCCAGCCATGTGGTCAGATCCTGAAGCGTGATGTCATCAGGAAGGCCGCAGATTCTGGCAAGCGCGGCGATCTCCGCCTTGATCCCCGCCACGATCTCATGCAACCGCCCAGTCTCGCTCGCCAAAATCCCAAGCCGCGCGGCCCCTTCGGCTACGGAACGCTCCAGCAGGCGAATCTCCGAAAGGCGGTCGGCATTGCGCAGCCGGGCGTCGCTGGCACGGTCGTCGTCCTGCATACGAGCCGCAAAGGCGGCAGCCGTGTCACGGCCGAGATTGCCGAGGTGGGTCTGCCAAGCCGCGTCTCGCAATTGGCGAAGATGCCCGGCATGTTCCTCGCCCGCCGCGCCGGTGGCCTTTTCCAGCGCGGCCAGCATGGCCTTGCCCGATGCGGCTTCCCGATCGGCAACGGAAACCTGTTCGCGATGCCGGCGAAGTGCTTCGGCCGCCGCCTCGTGCCGCCTGCGCAGGTCCTCCAAAGCCGAAGCTGTCGGAACATTCATGCCCTCCAGCGCCTCCGCCGTGCCCGACCAGGGCGTCAGGCGCGCCGTTGCCGCCTCCGCCTCCTGCCGTGCGAGAGCGAGGAGACGCCTGGCCTCCCGCCGGCGGGCCGGTAGATCGCCAGCGCGGGCGGCGCGCAAGGCGACGGAAAGCGCAGACTGCATGTCGTCTTCGCCGACAGCGTCTATTTCGGCAAAAACGCCCGCCTTCTCGCATGCGGTCTCCTGCGCGCTTTCCGCATCGGACAACTCGCGTCTAGCCGTCGCCATGCGTTCGACGAGCGCCGCGCGGCGGGCAAGAAGGCTCGTCAGTCGATCCGCAAGACCGGTGGGCAGCAGGATGTCGGTCGGGTCGGTCTGCGCCGGCAGACCGAAGGCCAGCATGCTGGCGGCGATCGTCACCACGAGCCTGTCGCGATCGATGGTGCGGGATGCGAGGTCCAGCGCCGCGGTGCGGAAGCGCGCCTCCAGCGCGGACCCGGACAGCGTGACAAGGTCGGCCTCCGCCGCCAGGACCACATCGTCTTGCGCAAACCCGGCCCGTTCCGCAACGCATCGTTCCCGTTCCGCAAGCACGCGCGCCGCACGGGCGGCGATCTCCGCCTCCTCGCGGGCAAGATCGCCGATCAACCCGCGCCAGGCGGCAGGCGGCGCCTTGCCAAGGTCGAAACCGCCGAGCTCTGCCCGCAGCGCCCGCAGCCGTGCGAGGGTGGGCAAGGCGGTCAGGTACCGTTCGGCTTGCTGGAGGGCGGCCCGAGCGGCCGCTCGCGCGGCGGTCGCCGTGTCGTGACGTTCGGCGGCGGCGTCGCGTTCACGCACCAGAATACCATAGTCGCGCGCGGCGACGTCGAGCGCCTTGCGCTCGGCCGCCAGCGCCTCGATTTCGGCTTTCAGCGTGGAGAGACCGTGCCGCCGGCCGGCCGGGCGATAGAATTCGTCGGCCTGGTTCTTCAAGGCCGTCAGGCTCGTGACCATGTCGGAGAGACCGGAGCTTGCGGAAAACAGCATGGCGCCCAGTTCGCCTTCGCTCTTCAGAATATCCTCCCCACCCCTCTCGATGCTCTCGTCGTCAAGCGAGAACATGGTGCGGTAGGCATTGCGATCCATACTGCCGAGCACGGAGGCAAAGAGCGTGTCGGGCAAGGGCCGGTCATCGATGGTGACAAGCGAGCCTTGATTACGCTTCAGACGATAGGCTTCGTGGTGTTCCGTGCCGATGGAGAACCGGCCGCCGACGCGCATCAGCGCATAGGGGTGCAGGAAGCCATAGGCGCTGGTTCGCTCGATACCGAAGAGCACGTCGAGATAGGCGGAAAACAGCGTCGACTTGCCGGCCTCGTTGGGGCCGTAGACGAGGTGGAAATCCGGTTTGCCCGGCCGTGCGGCGCCAAAATCGAGGCTGCGCTCGGTAAACTTGCCATAGCGGACGAGCTCAAGACGGTCGAGACGCATCAGGCCTTCTCGCTTTCGCCGCCGAGGCGCGCCAGCACGATATCCGATCCATCGAGCGCGAGAGCCGAGAGCAAAGCGTCCTCCTCGGCCTCGTCGCCTGCCAACAGGCTGCGCGCCTCCTTCGGCAACTGGCGCAGCACATCCGCCAGTGTCTCGCGCAGTTCCGCGCGATAGGCATGGGTCGTCACGACATCCTCGCGGATCAGCCCTGCCAGCTCGGTGATCGGCCCCGCATCGGCACCGGCACCCGTGAGCGGCGCTGCGGTAGCAAGTTCCACGGCCTCGATCCAGCATTCGCCGAGCGAAGAGGCCAGGTTCTGCACTTCGGCAAGCAGCAGGTCCTCGTCACGGCGCAAACGCCAGGCGAGTGCGGTGGTCCCGGCCATGGTGAGGCGCACGACGAGGTGGGCACCGCCTGCCAACCCCCGGGCTTCGGAAAGCACCGCCTCCGTGCGATCGAGCATGCCATGCCAGTCTTCTACTTTCGAAAGATCGACCGAGAGGCGCTGGAAAACCGCAACTGCGACAGGACGCTCCTCGCAGGTGATGACGCCATCCTCGCCGACGGTCGCAATGGTAACACCCTTGACGCCACCTTCATTGATGTCGCGCCCCTGCGGATTGCCGGGCATGACGATCCACGGCCGTTCTTGATGCACGCGCCGCTGGTGAATATGGCCGAGCGCCCAATAGTCGAAGCCGTGGGCGGCAAGGTCCGCGACGCTTGTCGGCGCATAGGGATCGTGGCGGCTGCCGCCGGCAAGGCTCGTATGCAGCATGCCGATATTGACGGCGTCCGCGACGGGTGCGCGAAAGGTCGGCAGCAGCGAGGTCGGGGCATGCGGCTGGGCGAAGCTGATGCCGTGCACATGGATTTCACGACCGTTCGCCAGTGCGCCGGCTCTGACCGGTTTTCCCCGCCCGTCGAAGAGATGCACATTCGGCGGAAAGGTCAGTTCGCGGGTGATCTGCGACTGTGCGTCGTGATTGCCGCGAATGAGGAAGACGCGGATGCCGGCCGCTTCCAGCCGCCGCATTTCTCCCATCAGGAAGAGCGCCGTCGCCATGGACGTCTGGGCGCCGTCATAGAGGTCGCCGGCGATCAGGACTGCATCGACCGTCTCCACGATCGCAAGATCGACGATACGCGACAGGGCCTTGCGCGTCGCGCCGCGCACGAGATCGCCGAGATCCGCATTGCGCAGTGCCAGTGACGAAAGCGGCGAATCGAGATGCAGGTCAGCGGTGTGAAGGAAGCGGAAGGGCATGGCGGGACAATCGCCTCCCCCCTTCTCCGGGTCAATGCTTGCGAGCCGCAGGGCGCCGTTATTCAGGGAGAAATCACCCCACCCCGAAAAGGGCGGCGAAAAGCCATGAATAATGCTGGCTGCATGACCGTTCGCATTTACAGTGATCGTTCAATATATATGATCAAATTATCCGAAAAACTTCGTGATCATTTGACATGGTCCCTCATAATACCTATATTCCACCTCATGAGTAGCACGATAGAAATCTCCCAAGGCATGTTCAAACTCTACCATCAGGTGAGCCGCCTGGTGAATGAGTGCATGATGGACGAAGGCGTGTCGCTCGCCCGCAGTAAGTTCCTGCTTCTTCTGGAATGCCAGGGCCCGCAGCGGTCGACGGATATTGCCTGCGCCCTTGGTTTCGCACCCCGTACGGTGACGGAGGCGATCGATGGGCTCGAGCGCGACAAGCTGGTCAAGCGCGACCCCGATCCCAAGGACCGCCGTGCCAAGATCGTCTCGATTACGGATATGGGCCGGACCGTCATTTCGGCCGCCCAGCAGCCGCAGCACAAGACGATCGAGGCGATCTTCAACGTCCTGACCGAAGATCAGAAGCAGCACATGAAGGAAATCATCCGCTGTCTCAGCGAGAAGACCGACGAGCTGCAACGGGAACGAGACAAAAACGCGGGCGATGCCGAGCCGGCAGCACCCCGTCCACTGCAAGCTGTCAGCTAGTTTGAACATTATGAGAATCGAAAAGGCCGGGATCGCAGGATCCCGGCCTTTTTCTTGTGCTTGAACGAGGCACCCGGCGCCTCCCCTGCTGGAGGAAGCACCGGGTGGCAGATCCTTACATGGCGTTGATCGGGCCGATGCCGAAGAACAGCGTTTCGCCGGAGGAATCGTCGACGCCGTCATTGTCGGTCACGACGAAGCCGTTGCCGGCGGCGTCGATGGTGAAGCCCTCGACCTTGTCGACGACATAACCGTTGTTGGCCTTGAGGTCCGGGATGAAGTCGCGGACCTCTTCCTTCTTCACGACTGGCAGTTCGCCGCCGAGCTTTGCCGGCTTCAGGTCGGCCAGAGCCACGCGGTAGAGTTTCTTCAGCTTGGCCGCCTGGCCGATCAGGTTGTCACGCTCGATGATATAGGCGTGGTCGCCGTTTGCGGTGATTTCCGAAAGACCGACCCAGCCGCTTTCCGTCTTTTCGAGGGGGTAGCGCACGGCGCCCCATTCCTTGGACGACGGCTTGTAGGAGACGAGCTTCACAAAGCCCTTCTCGTCGTCGGCCCATTCGCGCTGCACGGCCATCCACAGCGTCAGGTCGTCGCCTTCGCCGACGCTGGTGATGCCTTCGAAGCCGAAGCGCTTTTCATGGGCGCGCAGTTCGGCGGGAATGGCGATTTCCTTGTCGATCTCGCCCTTCTCGTTCACATGGATGATGGCATGGGCGTAAAGCTTGTCGGCATCGCCCTCGTTGGCAAGCCAGTAGCCGCCTTCTCCATCCGGCGTCAGGCCTTCGCTGTCGAGCTTCTGGGCAGCCGCGCCGTTGCGGGTGATGCGCAGCGCATCGATGATCTTCGCCGGCTTCGCGGTGGCGTCGATCGTGAAGATCGTCGGCTGCGAGGCGTAGAAGCTGTCGTTGACGGCCACGAGCATGCCCGGCTTGTCCTTGACCGGCGCGAGGCCCGAGAGAGCACCGAAGCCGATCAGCTCGCCATCCTTCTCGGTCGATACGATCTGCGGATAGGCGGCTTCCCCTTCGCCACGCTCATAGAGCATGACATGCGAGCGCGCGCCGCCGTCCTCGACGAGGTCGACTTCATTGGCGGTTGCCAGCAGGTTGCGGCCGGGGATGGCAACAGCGCCTTCCGGGCTGATGCCCGACGGCAGGATCTGAAGCAGCTCGGGCTCGGCACCGGTATCCTTGTAGACGCCGACGACCGAGGCACGCTCGGCAAGCACGAAGAACAGGTTGTCATCGCCGAACTTGGCGGCCTCAAGGCCTTCCGGCTCGATACCCTTCTTGTTGCGCTTGTCCGGGTAGTGGCCGAGCTTGGCAATCTCGCGCTCGAAGGCAGCACCATTCTCGTAGAGAACCTTGCCATCCTTGTCGAAGATGGTGAAGCCGCGTGCGCCGCCCTTCCAGTCGCCTTCATTGGCAACGACCAGGCGGTTGTCGTCCAGCCACTTCACGGCGTCAGGCTCGCGCGCGACGTCCTTCATCTCGCCGGTGAACTTCAGCGCACCGTCCTTCTTGGTATCGATGCCTTCAAGGTTGACCGTGCCGGCGGAGAAATGGCTCTTCACAGTGCCGGTCTTGCCGTCGATGATGACGATGTAGTTGTTTTCCTGCAGCGTCAGCGCAACCTCGTCGAGGCTGTTGAAGGAGACGAATTCCGGCTCCGGGTCATCGCCCGCAACGTCAGCGAGGCCGGTCAGCGTGACGCGCTTCAGCGAACCGCAATCGACCACACCGTCCTTGAGCGAGACGAGAACCAGGTCGCCGGCCGGCATCTGCGGCAGGTCGCCGTCATTGAACTCCTCGTCGCGCTCGTTCTCGATGGCGATGGCAGCGAGCGTCTTGTCCTTGTTCAGCGCAATCGAGTCCGGCTGGCCACCGAGATCGCAGGTCGCGTCGATCTTTTTCGAGGCGAGATCGACCTGTGCCAGCACGCCCGACGGTTTGACGTAGCTTTCGCGCGTGTTGACGGCAACGAACGCCTTGCCCGCGGCAACGGCAACCGACGTCGGCTCACCTTCGAAAGTGACCGAGCCACCGGCCTTCGGGGCCTTGGCGTCGGTGATGTCGATGATGCCGATCGCCTTGTTCGGGCTGTCGGAATAGACGAGCGTGTTGCCGTCTTCGGAGGCGGCGATGATTTCCGCCGAGGTCGGCGTGGCCTTGTCCTTGCCTTCGGGCAGGTTGTCGGCAACGGCGAAGGAGGCAATACGATTGAATACAGGCTCGGCGCTGGCGGCAGAGGCCACCGATGCGGCGAGAACCGCTGCCAGCGCGGCGGTGAGCGAACGGGTTTTCATGAAATCCTCCGGAATCCGGTTTCTTGGAACCGAGCGGTTCTGAGGCTTTCGTGTTACAGGCGCATGACAGTTTGGCGACGGTTCCGCTACCCTCGGCACCAAATAAAAGGGGGCCCGGAAGAACCGGACCCCGAGCCTGAAATTCAGGATTTGCGGCGGAGTGGATGACCGCTCTGCCCTGCTGCGCCACGCGTCGCGAAAACGCGTCCGGGACGCTGCGGAACTTCAGATCTGCGACACAATGCGAACCAGGAGCTCGAAAGCCCAGGGATGCATCGGTTTGGGATCAGCCGTTGACGGCGTCCTTCAGGCCCTTGCCGGCCGAGAACTTCGGCACGTTGCGAGCCGGGATCTCGATTTCGGCGCCGGTCGAAAGGTTGCGGCCCTTCGAAGCTTCACGACGCGAAACGGAGAAATTGCCGAAACCGACGAGACGAACGTCGCCACCGTTCTTGAGTTCGCCCTGGATCGTCTCGAAAACGGCGTCGACAGCCGATGCTGCGTCCGTCTTGGAGAGGCCAGACTTCTCGGCGACCGCGGATACGAGTTCATTCTTGTTCATGTTTCCACCCCTTTCATACGGTTTGAAACGACTCATACAAGTCGGGGGCAGAATACGCATCGCCCCCCGTCTCGCAAGAATATTTCGCCGCAATCCCCTGAGAATCCGGGGTTTACACACGTTTTTCAACGAAAAAGACCGGCCGCGAGGCCGGTCTTTTGCTGTTTTGCCCCAAAAGGCCGGGCGTTCCGCCCGGCATCCGGCTGTCAATGCGCGATGGCGCCGGTGCCGTCGTCGGTCGATTCGACGGCCGGAACGCGGGCTGCATCGGCTGCGGCGCTGTCCCATTCGATCGGCTCGGGCTTGCGCAGCAGCGCATGCTCGATGACCTCACCCATGCGTGAGACCGGCACGATTTCCATGCTGTTCTTCACGTTGTCGGGAATGTCCGCCAGATCCTTGGCGTTCTCTTCCGGGATCAGCACCTTCTTGATGCCGCCGCGAAGTGCGGCGAGCAGCTTTTCCTTCAGGCCGCCGATCGGCAGGACCCGGCCGCGCAGCGTCACTTCACCCGTCATCGCGATATCCTTCGAGACCGGAATACCGGTCATGATGGAGACGATGGCAGTCGCCATGGCGATACCGGCCGACGGACCATCCTTCGGCGTCGCACCTTCCGGCACGTGCACGTGGATGTCGGTCTTGTCGAAGCGCGGCGGCTCGATACCGAAATCGACGGCGCGCGAGCGGACGTAGGACGCCGCTGCCGAAATCGATTCCTTCATCACGTCCTTCAGGTTGCCCGTGACCGTCATGCGGCCCTTGCCACCCGGCAGGCTGACGCCTTCGATGGTGAGCAATTCGCCGCCGACTTCCGTCCAGGCAAGACCCGTGACGACACCGACCTGATCCTCACGCTCGGCTTCGCCGTGGCGGAAGCGCGGAACGCCGAGGAAGTCATGGATGTTTTCAGCCGTGACCTCGACCTTCTTCGCCTTGCCCTTGATGATCTCGGTCACAGCCTTGCGGCCGAGCTTCATCAGTTCACGCTCGAAGTTACGCACACCCGCTTCACGGGTGTACTGCTGGATGACCGCCATCAGCGCGCCATCGGTGACCGAGAATTCCTTCGGCTGCAACGCGTGGTCGCGGATCGCCTTGGGCAGCAGGTGCCGCTTGGCGATTTCCAGCTTTTCTTCTTCCGTATAGCCGGCGATGCGGATCACTTCCATGCGGTCCATCAGGGGCGCCGGAATGTTCAGCGTGTTCGCCGTCGTCACGAACATGACGTTGGACAGGTCGTATTCGACTTCCAGGTAGTGATCCATGAAGGTCGAGTTCTGTTCCGGATCCAGCACCTCGAGCAGGGCCGAAGACGGGTCGCCGCGGAAATCCATGCCCATCTTGTCGATCTCGTCGAGCAGGAAGAGCGGGTTGGACTTCTTCGCCTTCTTCATCGACTGGATGACCTTGCCGGGCATCGAGCCGATATAGGTGCGGCGGTGACCGCGGATTTCGGCTTCGTCACGCACGCCGCCGAGCGCCATGCGGATATATTCGCGGCCGGTCGCCTTGGCGATCGACTTGGCAAGCGACGTCTTGCCGACGCCCGGAGGGCCGACGAGGCACAGGATGGGGCCCTTGATCTTGGTCGAACGGGCCTGCACGGCGAGATATTCGACGATGCGCTCCTTGACCTTGTCGAGGCCGAAATGATCCTCGTCGAGAACCTTTTCCGCAGCGTTGAGGTCGGTCTTGATCTTCGACTTCTTGCCCCACGGGATGCCCGTCAGCCAGTCGAGATAGTTGCGCACGACGGTGGCTTCCGCCGACATCGGGCTCATCTGGCGCAGCTTCTTGAGTTCCGCGTCAGCCTTTTCACGAGCTTCCTTGGAAAGCTTGACCTTGGAGATCTTCTCTTCCAGTTCGGCCATCTCGTCGCGGCCGTCTTCGCCGTCGCCGAGCTCCTTCTGGATCGCCTTCATCTGTTCGTTGAGGTAGTACTCGCGCTGGGTCTTCTCCATCTGGCGCTTTACACGCGAGCGGATGCGCTTTTCGACCTGCAGGACCGAAATCTCGCCTTCCATGAAGCCGAGCGCCTTTTCCAGGCGCAGCTTGACACTCGTCGTCTCGAGCATTTCCTGCTTCTCGACGATCTTGATGGAGAGGTGCGAGGCGACCGTGTCGGCGAGCTTCGAGTAATCCTCGATCTGGCTCGCGGCACCGACGACTTCGGGCGAAATCTTCTTGTTGAGCTTTACGTAGTTCTCGAACTCGGAAACGACCGAGCGCGACAGCGCTTCGATCTCGACCGGGTCTTCCTCCGGCTCGGCCAGCACATGGGCCATCGCCTCGTAGAATTCTTCACGGTCGGTATAGCCGTCGATCTCGGCGCGCGCGCGGCCCTCGACCAGAACCTTGACGGTGCCGTCGGGCAGCTTCAGGAGTTGGAGAACGTTCGCGACGGTGCCGATGCGGTAGATGGCGTCGGTCTCCGGATCGTCGTCGGAAGCGTTGATCTGGGTGGCAAGCATGATCTGCTTGTCGGTGCCCATCACTTCTTCCAGCGCACGGATCGACTTTTCGCGACCGACGAACAGCGGCACGATCATGTGCGGGAACACCACGATGTCGCGCAGGGGCAGGACCGGGAAGGCCGTGGAATCGTGCGGCGCAGACGTCTTCTTCGTCATGTCATTTCCTTTCAAACGTCCCGTTTCCGGGAACCGGTCCAATCGGTGTTTGGGGACACCGGGCCGGCGATCTTTTCCATCCACAAGTGGCGTGCGGTTGACGCATTTTCAAGCCCGGTTGCGGAGTGCCCCACTCCACTGCGAACAAGACGAACCAACGACAGGAAGTCTAGTCTTCCGCGCTGTCGCGGAACTTGCGGCCTTCCTCCGGCAAAGCTGCCGGAGCCTACGCGAGACACAGAATCGAAGTCTTCCATCTTCGCTTGACTGGTAACGTTTCGCAACGCCTTGTCGAAGCAGTGGAAGGTTCATCATCATGACCTTTTAAGGCCAAGGCGACCAGTCACGAATTGTCGCTAGAGCAGGTTCGGTCCGGATTGAACCGAACCTGCTCTAGCTTTTTTGTTTTCGTTTGTCTTTTCGGAAAACCGGTTCCCACTTTTCCGGACAAACTCTAGTGCTTCAAACGAAAAGACCCGCCGACGGCGGGTCCTTCCTGAACGGTTTTGGATCGATCAGGCCGAAACGTTGGCCTTCTCCTCGGAGCGCTCCGAGTAGATGTAGAGCGGACGGGCCGAACCGCGGACCACCTCGTCGGAGATGACCACTTCGCGAACGCCTTCCAGCGTCGGCAGTTCGAACATCGTGTCGAGCAGGATCTTTTCCATGATCGAGCGCAGGCCGCGGGCGCCGGTCTTGCGGACGATCGCCTTCTTGGCGATTTCTCGCAGAGCATCCTCGTGGAAGGTCAGCTCCACGTCTTCCATCTCGAACAGGCGCTGGTACTGCTTGATCAGCGCGTTCTTCGGCTCCGAGAGGATCTGGATCAGCGCATCCTCGTCGAGGTCTTCCAGCGTCGCCAGAACCGGCAGACGGCCGATGAATTCCGGGATGAGGCCGAACTTGACTAGGTCTTCCGGCTCCAGATCGCGCAGGACCTCGCCGACGCGGCGATCTTCCGGCGAGCGAACCATCGCGCCGAAGCCGATCGAGGTCTTCTCGCCACGAGCGGAGATGATCTTGTCGAGGCCGGCAAAGGCGCCACCGCAGATGAACAGGATGTTCGTCGTGTCGACCTGCAGGAATTCCTGCTGCGGATGCTTGCGGCCACCCTGCGGGGGCACCGAGGCAACCGTGCCTTCCATGATCTTCAGAAGCGCCTGCTGCACGCCCTCGCCCGAAACGTCACGGGTGATGGACGGGTTGTCGGACTTGCGCGAGATCTTGTCGACTTCGTCGATATAGACGATGCCGCGCTGCGCACGCTCGACATTGTAGTCGGCGGCCTGAAGAAGCTTCAGGATGATGTTTTCGACATCTTCACCGACATAACCGGCTTCGGTGAGCGTCGTGGCATCGGCCATGGTGAACGGCACGTCGATGATGCGGGCGAGCGTCTGGGCAAGGTACGTCTTGCCGCAACCCGTCGGGCCGACCAGCATGATGTTCGACTTGGCCAGTTCCACGTCGGAGCCCTTGGCGGCATGCGCCAGACGCTTGTAGTGATTGTGCACCGCAACCGACAGGATGCGCTTGGCCTGCTGCTGGCCGATGACATATTCGTCGAGGACCTTGATGATATCCTGCGGCGTGGGAACGCCGTCACGGGATTTCACCATCGAGGTCTTGTTCTCCTCGCGGATGATGTCCATGCACAATTCAACGCATTCATCGCAGATGAACACGGTCGGTCCGGCAATAAGCTTGCGGACCTCGTGCTGGCTCTTGCCGCAGAAGGAGCAGTAAAGGGTATTCTTGGAGTCGCCGCCGTTGCTGCCGCTGACCTTGCTCATATCACTTTCCTTCCAGCACGCCGTTCATCTCTCGCGAAGATGGCCGGACCACTCAAACCACCCTTGTCGGAGGCACTTGGCACCCTTCAAAGGCTCCAGGGGTACTGACCGGCCCGGGCGACGCCCTTGAACCGGTTGCAACGCATTCCCCGTTTAAACACCGAATGCTAAGCTGTCACAAATCAACATAGCATTAACGGCCAATATTACCGGCTTTGTGGCGGGGATAAAGCCCGCGATCATTACAAATCACGCGATTGCGTTCATTCGTGCATTAAGCCAAGATCGGCACGGGCCTTGCGCGTCAACTTCGCCGCCACCAAACCATGGCTTTCCCTTAGATAGTCACACAGGGCCTCGTCATCAACCGATTCGCCCGTCTGCCGCTGAATCCACTTCATGCCGCGCGAAGCGAGATAGGGTGCCGGGCGGCACCCCGGCTGCTCGCGCAGAATGTCGTAGGCGAGCTCCGTCACCTTGAACGTAACCCCGAGGCCCGCCGCCTCGCTCCAGCTGGCAATAGCGAAAACCTTGTCGCCGACCTTCCAGACATGCGCCCCGCCCCATTGTACGACATGCGTCGTGGCCTGGAGCGAAGCGCAGAAAGCGTTGTAGTCGTCGAGCGTCATTTGGCCCTGCAGCAGTGAACGCGGATTACGCCGCGTCCGGTCCTTCGAGCGCCTCGCGGCTGGTGATGACGCGGTCGACCAGACCCCAGTCCTTCGCCTCGTCGGCGCTCATGAAGTGGTCGCGGTCGAGCGTCTGCTCGACTTCCTCATAGGTGCGGCCGCAATGCTTGACATAGACCTCGTTCAGCTTGCGCTTCATCTTGAGGATGTCCTTGGCATGGCGCTCGATGTCGGACGCCTGCCCCTGGAAACCGCCCGAGGGCTGGTGAACCATGATGCGGGCGTTCGGTGTGGCGAAGCGCATGTCCTTGTGGCCGGCGGCCAGCAGCAGCGAGCCCATCGAGGCGGCTTGGCCGATGCAGAGCGTCGACACGGCAGGCTTGATGAACTGCATCGTGTCATAGATCGCCATGCCCGAGGTGACGACGCCACCCGGCGAATTGATGTAGAGCGCGATTTCCTTCTTCGGGTTTTCGGCCTCGAGGAAGAGAAGCTGCGCGCAGACGAGCGTTGCGATGTGATCTTCCACCGGACCGGTGAGGAAGATGATGCGTTCCTTGAGGAGACGCGAATAGATGTCGTAGGAACGCTCGCCGCGGTTGGTCTGCTCGACGACCATCGGCACCAGAGCCATGGCGGTATCTACGGGATTTCTCATATCGATCCTTCATCTCAAGTGCCCTGAAACCCTCGCCAAGCGTTGGGAATCAGCAAGTTTCGTCCTCCCTACATAGAGTGTCAGGGTATCGGACTTCAAGACGGCGCCATGTTTTGCGGCGCTGTATGCGAGAATGCGGTTAACTCACGCAACGTCGGGCGACGATTTCCACAACGCAAGCGCTGTCAGGGTGAAGAAAGCGTGAATTCCGCGCGCCGTCTTGCCTCCCCTTTGCACTTGCCCGCACTATATGCCTCCCAGCGGAGGCAATCACCATGAAACGATCCCTCGTCGCCCTCGGGCTTCTCGTTCTGACATCGACGGCGGCCCCTGCCCAGCAGGCCTCCGACACCGTGGCGCCGGAAGGCGCGACCGGCCTCGCGGCGGCGAAGATCACGACCGCCAAGGAGCATATGGTGGCGGCCGCCCATCCGCTGGCGGCCGAGGCCGGCGAAAAGGTTCTGGCCGCCGGCGGCAGCGCCATCGATGCGATGATCGCGGTGCAAACGGTGCTTGGTCTCGTCGAGCCGCAGTCCTCAGGCCTCGGTGGCGGCGCCTTCCTCGTCTACTACGATGCGGAGGCGAAGCGCCTTTTCACCCTCGACGGTCGCGAAACCGCGCCTGGCGATGCCACGCCAAAACTCTTCCTCGACGACAAGGGCGAACCGATGCAGTTCTTCGACGCCGTGGTCGGAGGCCGTTCGGTCGGCACGCCCGGCACCGTCATGCTGCTGCAGGAGGCGCACAAGCGCTGGGGCCACAAGGACTGGAAAGAGCTTTTCTCGCCGGCTGAAAAGCTCGCGCGAGACGGGTTCGCCGTTTCTCCGCGCCTTGCCAGGCTGATCGCAACGGAGGGCGACAAGCTCAAGACCTTCGAGGCGACCGCCTCCTATTTCTTCGGCGCCGACGGCGCGCCGCTCACTGCAGGCACGATCCTGAAAAATCCCGCCTATGCCGAAACGCTTTCCGCCATCGCTAGGGATGGCGCTTCGGCCTTCTACAGCGGCCCGATCGCCGAAGCGATCGTCGATACGGTGCGCATGTCGGGCAAGAATTCCGGCGTCCTGTCGCTTGCCGATCTTGCGAATTACCGTGTGAAGGAACGGCGCCCCGTCTGCGTCCGCTACCGGGCGCTCGATATCTGCGGCATGGGACCGCCCTCCTCCGGTGCCGTCGCGATCGGCCAGATGCTTGGCATCTTGGAAAACTTCGACCTGAAAGCACTCGGCAAGGACAATCCGGAAAGCTGGCGGCTGATCGGCGACGCCCAGCGCCTCGCCTTCGCCGACCGCGAACGTTACCTCGCCGATACGGATTTCGTGCCCTCGCCGATCAAGGGCCTCCTCGACAAGACCTATCTCGGCGAACGCGCCAAGCTGCTCGACGGCGACAAGGCGCTGGACAAGGACGCCGTCACGGCGGGCAAGCCGGAATGGGACCACGCCTTCAATTTCGGCCGCGATGCGGCGATCGAACTCCCCTCTACCAGCCATTTCGTCATCGTCGACAAACAGGGCAATGTCGTCTCGATGACGACGACCATCGAGAACGGTTTCGGTTCGCGGCTGATGACCAACGGCTTCCTGCTCAACAACGAACTGACCGATTTCTCCTTCAAGACCCATGACGAGGGCATGCCCGTCGCCAACCGCGTCGAGCCCGGCAAACGCCCGCGCTCCTCGATGTCGCCGACCATCGTGATGAAGGATGGCAAGCCGCTGCTCGCCATCGGTTCGCCCGGCGGCAGCCAGATCATCGGCTACGTCGCGCAGGCCCTTATCGCCTATATCGACTGGGGCATGGATGTCGGCGGCATCGTCGCCATGCCTCACCTCATCAATCGCTTCGGCCCCTACGATCTCGAAGCCGGAACAGATGCGGAAAAGTTTTCGGAGCCGCTGAAGGCGCTCGGCTATGAGGTCAAGGCAAGCGACATGAATTCCGGCCTGCATGCGATCGAACTGACAGCCGATGGCCTCAAGGGCGCGGCCGATCCCCGCCGGGAGGGTGTGGCACTCGGACAGTGACACGGCTGTTGACCACGGGATCGCCGCGCTTTCACGGCGCGGCGAAATCCGCTAGGTCTTGGGCATCATGACGACGACACATCTCCCCTTCCTCTCCATCGATCCCGCCAGCCGCCGCGTCTCGCTCGACGGCCGCAATCCCGATTTCTACCGCGACCCGAACCCGGTCTACGCGGCCCTGCATGCGCACTGTCCCACCTTTTGGTGGGAAGAGCAGAAGCGTTGGTTCTTCACGGGCTATGACCATGTGAACGGCCTGCTGCGCGACCGCCGTTTCGGCCGGCAGATTCTTCATGTGGCGACGCGCGAAGAACTCGGTTCGCCCGAGCCGCAGACGCACCTCAAGCATTTCGACGCCGCCGAGGCCTGGTCGCTGCTCGAGCTGGAGCCGCCGGAGCACACCCGCCTGCGCACCCTCGTCAACCGCGCCTTCGTCTCGCGCGTGATCGAGAAGCTGACGCCGGAAATTGAAGCACTTTGCCATGAGGCTATCGACCGCTTCGAGAAGGACGGCAAAGTGGAGCTTCTCGCCGCCTTCGCCGACATCCTGCCGGTGACGATGATCGCCCGCATGATCGGCATTCCCGACGAGATGGGGCCGCAGCTCCTGAAATGGTCGCACGCCTATGTGCGCATGTACATGTTCGGCCGCACGGAAAAGGACGAGCTGAACGCCGACAAAGCGGCCCAGGAATTTTCCGACTACGTCCGCAGCGTCATCGCCGAGCGCCGTGCGGAGCCGCGCGACGACCTGCTCTCGCATATGGTGCACACCGAACATCGCGGCCAGCTGCTGACCGAGGACGAGTTGATCTCGACGACCATCGTGCTGCTCAATGCCGGCCACGAGGCGACGGTGCACCAGATCGGCAACGCCGTGCGCACCATCCTGGAAAACAATGCCGACCCTGCCGTGCTCTTCGCCGACGAAAAGGCGACGGAACGCACGGTGGAGGAATGCCTGCGCATCTCCGCTCCCGTCCATATCTTCGACCGTTTCGCGCTTGAAGACGTCGAACTCGACGGCATCCAGTTCCGCCGCGGCGACAAGGTCGCGATGATCCTGGCCGCCGCCAATCTCGACCCGAAGAAATTCTCCGATCCGCTGACCTTCAAGCCCGACCGCAACGAAGGCGCCAACCTCTCCTTCGGCGCCGGCATCCATTTCTGCATCGGCGCGCCGCTGGCACGGCTGGAGCTCAACATCGCCCTGCCGATCCTCTTCAAGCGCCTGCCAGGCCTGAAGATCGCTAAAAAACCCGTGGTGAAGGATGTCTATCACTTCCACGGACTGGAGGCGCTGGAGCTGGAATGGTGAGACGCTGAGTGGCGCAGAGCGACAATATCCTCATCATCGGTGCGATCCTCGTCGCGGTCCATCTCTTCGTTCCCATTGCCACGCTGGCCTCCGGCTTTCTGAGGTCGCGCGGCGATGAGTGGACGTTCCCAGTCCTTGTCGGCGCCAATCTCGCGCTCTGGGTCGTCTTCACGACGTCCACAGATCAGGGCAGTTTGGCCTGGGACCTTTCTTTTCCGTATCTGTGTCTGGTTGTTCTGACATCGATCGGCGGCGGCGTGGCGCGCTTTTTTCGCCCGCCATCCGGCACGGAGCCATCAGGTATGGGCCGCATGCTGACAGGGTTCGCCGTCGGTGTTCCGATGCCACTCACGCTCCTTAGCCACATGGGTCTCTTCACCCACCGACCACATATCGGCGTGACAATCGTGCTCGTCTTGTTGACGGCCTTCCTGCTCTACCAGGCCAAGTCAGGCCGCAGCAGGCTGCGGCCGACGCGGCCTTTCGACACCTACGGCCTCATATGCTTATCGCTCGCCGGGACATTGGGTATCGCGACGTTCTTGGCCAATTTCTTCCCGCTACAGGCAACGCCCTAGCACGCAAGAGCAAGACGCACCCTAGACGCGGATGACGTAGTCCTTGCGAGTCGTTTCAACGACTTCCCAGGTTCCCTTGAAGCCGGGCCTCAGGATCAGGCGGTCGCCGGCTTTCAGGTGGGTGGTTTCGCCGTTTTCAGAGACGACGATCGAGTGGCCCTCGAGGATATGGAAATATTCCCACTCGTCATACTGGATGCGCCACTTGCCCGGCGTCGATTGCCAGATGCCGGCATAGATGCCGCCCTCGGCTTCCTCGATATTCCAGGTGGTGAAGACCGGGTCGCCTGCGATCAGCCGGTCGGCGGCCGGGCGGCCCTCTTCCGGGGTGACGCCCGTCGTATCGAAGGATTTTACCGTGCTCATGCTTTTGTCCGCTCGCTGATATGAAACGGGCGGCCCGAGGGCCGCCCGCAGGGGGATTTTGAAATCAGGCCTTGGCCAGTGCCTGTTCGATATCGGCGATGATGTCGGCGGCGTCTTCGATGCCGATCGACAGGCGCACGACGTCAGGGCCGGCACCGGCAGCGACCTGCTGCTCTTCCGACAGCTGGCGGTGCGTGGTGGAGGCCGGGTGGATGACCAGCGATCGCGTGTCGCCGATATTGGCGAGGTGCGACAGCATTTCCAGTCCTTCGACGAAACGCTTGCCGGCCTCGTAACCACCCTTCAGGCCGAAGGTGAAGACGGCGCCCGCGCCCTTCGGCGAATAGCGCTGCTGCAGCGCATGGTTGGCATGATCCTCCAGGCCGGAATAGTTGACCCAGGCTATCTTGTCGTTGGACTTCAGCCACTTGGCCACAGCAAGCGCGTTGTCGGAATGACGCTGCATCCGAAGCGGCAGCGTCTCGATGCCATTGAGGATCTGGAAGGCGTTGAACGGCGAGATGGCGGGACCGAAATCGCGCAGGCCGAGCACGCGGCAGGCGATCGCGAAGGCGAAATTGCCGAAGGTCGCATGCAGAACCATCCCGGCATATTCCGGGCGCGGCTCGGAGAGGGCCGGATACTTGCCCGATGCCGTCCAGTCGAAGGTGCCACCATCAACGATGACGCCGCCCATGGAATTGCCGTGGCCGCCCATGAACTTGGTCAGCGAATGCACGACGATGTCGGCGCCATGTTCCAGCGGGCGCACGAGATAGGGCGTCGCCATGGTGTTGTCGACGATCAGCGGCAGGCCGTGGCGATGCGCCACTTCGGCAATGCCGGCGATATCGACGAACGTGCCGCCGGGATTGGCCAGGCTCTCGATGAAGATCGCCTTGGTCTTGTCGTCGATCTGGCTTTCGAAGCTTGCAAGATCGGCGGCATCGGCCCAGCGCACGTGCCAGTCGAAGCTCTTGAAGGCATTGCCGAACTGGTTGACCGAGCCGCCGTAGAGCTGGCGCGCCGCGATGAAATTATCGCCCGGACGCATGATCGTGTGGAAGACGAGGAGCTGGGCGGCGTGGCCCGAGGCGACAGCGAGTGCGGCCGTGCCGCCTTCAAGGGCAGCGACGCGCTCTTCGAGCACGGCCTGCGTCGGGTTCATGATGCGGGTGTAGATATTGCCGAAGGCCTGCAGGCCGAAGAGCGAGGCGGCGTGATCGGTGTCGTTGAAAACGAAGCTGGTCGTCTGGTAGATCGGCGTCGCGCGCGCGCCGGTCGTGGGGTCCGGCTGGGCGCCGGCGTGTACGGCGAGTGTGGAAAATCCTGGCTTGTTCTTCGTCATGAAATAACCCTCCCTGGCTAAAGTCGGGGCACTATTTCAGAGAGCTAAGGGCCGGTCAAAGAAAGATTTTCCGGAAACGCGCCGGTGCGACAAAGCGCTTTTCGCGACCGAAGACTTCAGGCCACGAGTCGCGGATATTCGATGGCCGGGCAGCGATCCATCACCACCTTGATGCCGGCCGCTTCCGCTTTTGCCGCCGCCGCGTCATGACGCACGGAAAGCTGGCCCCAGATCGCCTTCGGCAGCGGAGACAGCGCCAGAACCTCATCGACGAGATCCGGCAGCGCATCCGCCGCGCGAAACACGTCCACCATGTCGATCGGCTCGACGATATCGGCAAGGCGCGCGACGACCGGCTGGCCGAGGATTTCCTTGCCGGCTTGGCCGGGATTGACCGGAATGACGCGGTAGCCCTTGCGCAGCAGGAAAGCCATGACCCGATGGCTCGGGCGTTCCGGATTCGGTGAGGCGCCGACAAGCGCTATGACCTTCGTGGAACGCAGGATGTCGGCGATATAGTAGTCCGGATAGGAATCGTGATTCATGGCGCTGCCCCGTTTCTCCGGGGAGAATTGGGGTAACGTTGGGTGAAGTCAAGATTTGACAGACGTCAGGACGCCTTCAGCATCAGCACCGGATATTCGGTCACCGGGCAGCGATCCATGACAACCTGGATGCCCGCCGCTTCCGCCCGCGCCGCCGCCGCATCGTCGCGCACGGAGAACTGGCCCCACAACACTTTCGGCATCGGTTTCATTGCCAGAACCTCGTCGACGACAGCATCGAGCTGGTTCGCCGCGCGAAACACGTCGACCATGTCGATGGCCTCGGGGATATCGGCAAGATGCGCGTAGACAGTCTGGCCGAGAATAGTCTTGCCGGCGTGGCCGGGATTGACCGGAATAACGCGATACCCTTTACCGAGCAGGAACCCCATCACGCCATGGCTCGGCCTGCCGTCATTCGGCGAAGCGCCGAGCACGGCAATGGTGTGTACGGATGACAGGATAGTGCGGATGTAGCTGTCGGGATAGCGATCGTGGTTCATCGCAGCCTCCTCCGGCGTTTGCGACCGTTTCTCACTTCTCTTTTGCGACCTCATTCTAGCGCAGAACCCTAAACAAGACGACCGCGCTTTCGCCCGCTTCCGACCACCGATTGTGCCAAATCGGATCATTCCCGGCTTGTTTGCCCCCCGCCAGCGCAATTATCGTAAAAAATGGCGATTGCAAATCAGCGTTTTTGGGCAGATGAAGACATCACTCCCCATCCCGCCCGCCTGCCCCTCCGAGGTCCCAGATTGCCGTTAGACGTTCTCTTTCTCGTGCTGTTCGGCGCGGCTCTGCATGCGACCTGGAATGCCATCGTCAAGGCCGGGACGGACAAGTCGCTGGACGCGGCGATGGTCGCGCTCGGCGCGGGTGCCGTCGGCCTGTTCTTCCTGCCCTTCGTGCCCCTGCCCAAGCCGGAAGCCTGGCCGTTCATCTTCGTCTCGGCCTTCCTGCAATTTGCCTATTTCCAGCTGGTGGCCGGTGCCTACCGGGCCGGCGATATCGGCCTCGTCTATCCACTGATGCGCGGTACCGCCCCCTTGCTCGTGGCCATGACGAGCGGCGTGGTGCTCGGCGAGCACCTGACCGTGACGGCGATGATCGGCGTGCTCGTCATCTCGGCCGGCGTGCTGACGCTTGCCTTCGAATCGCGCCACGGTGGCCGCCATGCCATCCTGCTGGCGCTGGCGAACGCCATCGTCATCGCCACCTATACCTTCGTGGACGGTGCGGGTGCCCGTGCCTCCGGCAACGCCATCTCCTACACGCTCTGGATGGCGCTGCTGCCGCCTGTCCTGCTGTTTTCATGGGCGATCTACCGCCGCGGCACCACCGCCGTCTGGACCCATGTTCGCCGCAACTGGGCGCGCGGCCTCTTCGGCGGCGCCGGCTCAATCGCCTCCTACGGCCTGGCGCTCTGGGCTATGACCAAAGCCCCCGTCGCCACCGTCGCGGCGCTACGCGAAACCGCCATCCTCTTTGCGCTGCTGATCTCAGTGTTCATCCTGAAGGAGACCGCGAGTATCTGGCGCTATGTGGCGGGAGCCGTGATTGCCTGCGGCGTGCTGGTGCTGAAGCTGGCCTGAGCTATTTGCGATCCCACTCCGGCATACGCTTGTTCAAAAAAGCGCCGATGCCTTCCTTGGCGTCATCCGCCATCATGTTCTCCACCATCGTCGCGACCGCCACGTCATAGGCTTCCGCCACCGGCAGGCCGGCCTGGGCGCGGATGGCGGCCTTGCCTATGCGCAGCGCCTGCGGGGATTTGGCGGCGATGACGGCGGCGTATTTGTCGATGATCTGGCGCAGATATTGCTGCGGCACGATGCGGTTGATGAGACCGAAATCCTTGGCGGTCGAGGCGTCGATGGTTTCGCCGGTCAACAGCATTTCCATGGCCTGCTTGGAATGGGCCGCCCTGACGACGGCGACCATCGGGGTCGAGCAGAACAGGCCGATATTGACGCCGGGCGTGCAGAAGGTTGAGGTGTCGGTGCAGATCGCAAGGTCGCAACTGGCGACGAGCTGGCAGCCTGCGGCGGTGGCGAGACCATCGATTTCGGCCACGACGGGCTGCGGCAGCGCGGCGATCTTCAACATGATATCCGCCGCCATGCGCATGGTCTTTTCGAAGAAGGCGCGGCCGCCATCGGCATCCTCGCGGTGCGCGGTCATCTCCTTGAGGTCATGGCCGGCGGAAAAGACCTTGCCGGTGGAGGCCAGCACGACGATGCGGATCGCATCGTCCTTTGCAGCGGCATCCAGCGCCTCGCCGAGCGCCTCCATTGTGGCGATGGAAAGCGCGTTGGCCGGCGGATTGTTGAGCGTGATCCGCAGGATCGGTTCGGCTCTTTCCATCCGCACCAGAGCGCCCGATCCGTCTTTCCGGAATTCCACCACATCAGCCATATCCACCTCCATCTTTGCGTCGTCTGCGGTCCTACGCCGCGCGCGGGATCGTTTCAAGCACGGGGAGATAGACTTTCAGAGGGCTTGCGGCCGCAGGCAAACCAGTCTGTAAACGACGTAAAGGAGAGACACGCGATGGACCTGACGCCGATCATGAGCCCGGAAGCGCTGAACCGCTTCCTCGAAGCCGACTTTCCGCAGCTTCATACGGATGGCAAAGTGTTCGAGGTGATGGCGGTCGGCCCCGGCACCATCACCATGCGCCTCGAACCGAATGAGCGGCACCTTCGCCCCGGCGGCACGATTTCCGGCCCTACCCTTTTCGCGCTTGCCGATGTCGGCGCCTGGTGTGCGGTGCTGGCCCATATCGGCCCGGTGGCGCTCGCCGTCACCACCAATCTCAACATCAATTTCCTGCGCAAGCCCGAGCCCGGCCCGCTCTCCTGCACCTGCCGGATCCTCAAGCTCGGCAAGCGGCTGGCCGTCGTGGAAGCCTCCATTTTCGGTTCGGACGACGCCGATCTGGTGGCGCATGCGACCGCGACCTATTCGATTCCACCGCAATAATTTGTGGTATTAAAATACCTTGATCATAAGCAATTGTTTTTGCTGCATTATTACTAACGCCGCCCGGACACCATCTCTTGACGCTCTGCTATGTCTCGCTTATACACCGCCGCAGATCGCGCTCCCCACGGGGCGCGTTCGATTTTTGGCACCTGCAAGGGTCCAAACCAAGCAACAAGAAGCGCCCAAGCCCACAAGGCTTCGGGACCCTAAAGAAAGAGCTACTCCCATGGGTACTTTCGTACAGAAGCCCGCCGAGGTAGAGAAGAAGTGGATCCTCATCGACGCCGAAGGCCTCGTTGTTGGTCGTCTCGCTACCCTCATCGCGAACCGCCTGCGCGGCAAGCACAAGGCCACCTTCACGCCCCACGTCGACGACGGTGACAACATCATCGTAATCAACGCCGACAAGGTCGTGTTCACCGGCAAGAAGTACTCCGACAAGAAGTACTACTGGCACACCGGTTATCCGGGCGGCATCAAGGAGCGTACGGCTCGCCAGATCATCGAAGGCCGCTTCCCGGAGCGCGTTCTCGAGAAGGCAGTCGAGCGCATGGTTCCGCGCGGCCCGCTCGGCCGTCGCCAGATGAAGAACCTGCGCGTTTACGCCGGCTCGAACCACCCGCATGAAGCCCAGCAGCCCGTCACCCTCGACGTCGCCGCGCTGAACAGCAAGAACACAAGGAGCGCCTGATATGGCCGACCTCTCCTCGCTCAAGGACCTCGGCGTCGCCGCTGCAGCTCCGGCCGCTTCCGCCCCGGTTCACGTCAAGAAGGTTGACGCCCAGGGCCGTTCCTACGCCACCGGCAAGCGCAAGGACGCCGTCGCCCGCGTGTGGGTCAAGCCGGGCTCCGGCAAGATCACCGTCAACGGCAAGTCGTTCGAAGCCTACTTCGCACGCCCGGTCCTGCAGATGATCCTGCAGCAGCCGATCGTCGCAGCTGCCCGTGACGGCCAGTTCGACATCGACGCGACCGTTGCCGGCGGCGGCCTGTCCGGCCAGGCCGGTGCCGTTCGTCACGGCATCTCCAAGGCACTCACCTACTTCGAGCCGGGCCTGCGCTCGGTCCTGAAGAAGGGCGGCTTCCTGACCCGCGACTCGCGCGTCGTCGAACGCAAGAAGTACGGCAAGGCCAAGGCCCGTCGTTCGTTCCAGTTCTCCAAGCGTTAATCGCTTTTCGAACGGATCGATCCGTATCTGGAACCGGTCGCAGTCTCTGCGGCCGGTTTTTCTTTGTTCCCACGCCAAGTGCGACAATCCGCTCTTGCCGTCCACGCGGCATTTTGCTGAAACAGTCGGGCGCCACTGAGGGGCGTACAGAACGGGAGCAGAACCTTGGCCAACAAGTCCATCGACCACGCCATCACCGCCAAATCGCTGAAGAGTGCAGCATCGGACCCGACCCATGCGGGCATCCTCTCGTTCATGCGCCGGCGCTACAGTAAGGTGCTGAAGGATGTCGATGCCGTCGTCTGGGGCATTCCCTTCGATGCCGCCACTTCCAACCGGCCCGGCACGCGTTTCGGGCCGCAGGCGATCCGCCGCGCCTCTGTCATCATGGACAACGATCCGCAATATCCCTTCGAGCGCGACCTGTTCGAGGACATGGCCGTCATCGACTACGGCGACTGCCTGCTCGACTACGGCAATCACTCCAGGACGCCGGCGACCATCGAGCGCGAGGCGAAGAAGATCCTGAAATCCGGCGCCTATATGCTGACGCTCGGCGGCGATCATTTCATCACGCTGCCGCTCTTGCGCGCCCATGCCGAGAAATACGGCCCCCTCTCCCTCGTGCAGTTCGATGCGCATCAGGATACCTGGGCCGATGAGAAAGGCCGCATCGATCACGGCTCCTTCGTCGGCACGGCCGTTCGTGAGGGGCTGATCGACCCCGAGACGTCGATCCAGATCGGTATCCGTACCCATGCGCCCGAGGATTGCGGCATCCGCATTCTCTATGGCTACGACGTGGAGGAGATGAGCGCCGGCCAGCTCGCCGATGCGATCATCCACCATGTCGGTGACAAGCCGACCTATCTGACCTTCGATATCGACTGCCTCGACCCGGCCTTTGCGCCCGGCACCGGCACGCCGGTCTCCGGCGGCCCGACCAGCGCGCGCATCCTCTCGGTGCTGCGCAAGCTCGGCGCGCTCAACATCGTCGGTTCGGATGTCGTCGAAGTCGCGCCGGCCTATGACCATGCCGACATCACCGCCATCGCCGCCTCCAATATCGCCATGTACATGCTCGGCCTGCATGCCGAAGCGCTGGCGGAGCGACGCTGAAACGCGGCGTTGAATACGACAGGACAAGGGGCTATATCCGCCGCGAAGGCAAAAACAGGATTGGACGAGAGATGAAACCGAAGATCTTCATCGATGGCGAACACGGCACGACGGGTCTGCAGATCCGCACCCGCATGGCCGGCCGCGACGATGTCGAACTCTTGTCCATTCCGGAAGCCGAGCGCCGCAATGCGCGGCTGCGCGAAGACCTGCTCAACAGCGCCGATGTCGCCATCCTTTGCCTGCCGGACGATGCGGCCAAGGAAGCCGTCGCCATGGTCTCGGGCAACAATTCGGTGCGCATCATCGACACCTCGACGGCGCACCGCGTCCACCCGGACTGGGCCTATGGCTTTGCCGAAATGGACAAGGCGCAGCCGAAGAAAATCGCGGATGCGCGCTATGTCGCCAATCCCGGCTGCTACCCGACGGGCGCCATCGGCCTCATCCGGCCGCTGCGCCTCGCCGGCCTGCTGCCGCAGGACTATCCGGTCACGGTCAACGCGGTCTCCGGCTATACTGGCGGCGGCAAGCAGATGATCGCGCAGATGGAGGATGAAAATCATCCCGAGCACATCGACGCGCCGCACTTCCTTTACGGCCTGACGCTCAAGCACAAGCACGTGCCGGAAATGCAGGTGCACGGCCTTCTCGACCGCGCGCCGATCTTCTCGCCCTCCGTCGGGAAATTCCCGCAGGGCATGATCGTGCAGGTGCCGCTCTACCTCGCCGACCTCAACGATAACGCCTCGCTCGGTTCGATCCATGCCGCGCTGGCTGATCACTATGCCGGCCAGGATATCGTCGAGGTCGTCGATCTCAAGGAAAGCGCCAACCTCGCCCGCGTCAATGCCGTGGAGCTGGCCGATACGGACCGCATGAAGCTCTACGTCTTCGGCACGGCAGGCAGCCCGCATGTCAACCTCGTCGCCCTGCTCGACAATCTCGGCAAGGGGGCTTCGGGTGCGGCCGTCCAGAACATGGACCTGATGCTGAAGGCATGACGACTGGCCACCCGCCCTTCCCGGTCGAATGGCGGATCGAAGACGCCCGCCTCATCGCCGATACGCCTGCCGGCAACGTCTATGACGTGAAGCTTGCCGACGGTAGCGAAGCAATCGTCAAGCAGCTCAAGCTGAAGGTTCTGGAAGACAGCCTGCGCGGCGCGGATTTTTTGACCTGGCGTGACGGCACCGGCTGCGTCAGGCTGCTTGCTCGATCCGCTGACATGCTTCTGATGGAACATGCCGGCAGGACGACGCTCCGGGATCACATGGAGATCCACGGCGACGAGGATGCAACGCGCATCGCTGCTACAGTGCTGCGAGAATATCACCGCCCATCCGACACGCCACCGCCGGCAAGCCTGCAATCGCTACAGCGCTATTTCGTGAGCCTGTTCGCCAAGGCCGAGCGGGATCGCAAAGGAGGTATTCCCGGTCCCTATGCCGAGGCGGCTGAATTCGCCGAGATGCTGATTGCCAATCAGCAGGACATCAAGCCGCTGCACGGCGACCTACACCACGAAAACATCGTCCACGGCCCGCGCGGCTGGCTGATCATCGACCCCGCCGGATTGATTGGCGACGCCGCGCTCGATGTCGCCAACATGTTCTCAAACCCGCTTGACCGTTTCGACCTGACCCGCAGCGAGGAGCGGATTGCCGCGATGGCAGAGATTTTCGCCGAAACGCTCGGGCGCGACGTCCGCACCATCCTGCGTTACGGCGTCGCCTATGGCTGCTTGTCGGCCGCATGGCATGACGAGGACGACAATGCGGAGGAACGCGACAACGAACTCGCCGTCGCCGCCGCCATCCGGAATGTCCTCAAACAGGTCTGATCTTTAATCCTTCGGATATTCGCCGGCAAAGCCGCGCCAATGGGCGACGGCAAAGCCGAGCACGACGAGCGCCCCACCCTGATGCGCCAGCGCCCAGCCGAGCGGCACCTGCCATATCAGCGTCAGGATGCCGATCGTCGCCTGAAGACAGACGAGGCCGAAGAGCACGAGGGCGCGGCGGGTGTGCGTCGTTTCCGGCGCGGCCCGCAACGACGAGATCAGGTGGATCACGACGAGTGCGAAAAGCACATAGGCGCCGATACGGTGCACGAACTGCACGGTCTTCGGGTTCTCGAAAAGATTGATCCACCAGGGCTGCTGCAGGAAGAGCCCACCGGGCACGACGCTGCCGTCCATCAACGGCCAGGTGTTGTAGGAAAGACCGGCATCGAGGCCGGCGACCAGCGCGCCGAGATAGATCTGGAAGATCGCCATGCAGGCGATGATGCCGGCCATACGGCGAGCGCCCTCGGTTGGCGGCGCATCGTCGCTGTGCGGCGAGAGCGCCCGCATCAGCCAAACGGTCCAGGCGAAGATCAGACAGGCGATAGTGAGGTGCGTGGCGAGACGGTACTGGCTGACGGAGACGCGATCCGCAAGGCCCGACGATACCATCCACCAGCCGATGAAGCCCTGAAAACCGCCGAGCGCCAGCAGGCCGACGAGCGGCCAGCGCAGCCTCTTCTCGATGCGGCCGGTCAACCAGAAGAGAGCAAGCGGCACGGCGAAGACGAAGCCGATGGAGCGGGCGATCAACCGGTGCGCCCATTCCCACCAGAAGATCGTCTTGAACTCGTCGACCGTCATGCCCTTGTTGACCTGCTCATATTGCGGAATGCGCTTGTAGAGGTCGAACTCCTCCTGCCATTCTGCCGCGGTGATCGGCGGAATGACGCCGTGAATGGGCTTCCATTCGGTAATCGAGAGGCCGGATTCGGTCAGGCGTGTCGCGCCGCCGACAAGCACGAGCACGAACAGCGTGAACAGCACGAAGCCCAGCCACCGGCGCACCTGGCGGCGGTGGCGGTCCGTCCTATCCGTGTCGTCGTTGCTGCGGTATGCGGTCGCGGTGGTCGCGCTCATCGTCTCGGCTCCTTTCCTGAAAGGCGGTATGCGGCCGTTTCAGGTCGATGGTCTTGGCAGTCCTGCCTGCAAAACCGTGTTTTGCGCTTTTACAGGTCTCGCTCCGGCGTTGATTTGCCTGACCGGGCCGTGCAAAACAAGGCCCGAAGCTTTGCGGCATGCCGTCGCGCCCCTATGCCGGCTTTGCCGCGCCAGAGATCGAAAGACCGAAAATGCCCCCTCGCCTCAGAAAACTGATCGGAACGGTGCTGATCATCATCCTCGTTCTGGTTTATGCGCTGGTTGCCACCACGGTCGCCGCCGCGACGCTTGGGGCGTCGCCATGGTATATCCACCTTCTCTATTTCGCAGCGACGGGCCTGCTCTGGATCCTGCCGGCGATGGTGATCATCAAGTGGATGGAAAAGCCAGAAAAGGTGCGTGACGAATGAGCGAAACAGGCATCGCGGTCATCGCCGACATCCATGGCAACGATTTCGCGCTCGAGGCGGTGCTGGCCGATATCGAGCGGCGCGGCATCACACGGATCGTCAATCTCGGCGATCATCTGAGCGGCGCGCTCAACGCGGCCCGCACGGCCGACATCCTCATGGCGCGGCCCGATATTCTGTGCATTGCCGGCAACCACGACCGCTGGCTCCTCGAAAAACCGCGCGCTGACATGGGCGATTGGGATCGCATCGCCCACGAGCAGCTTGCCCCCCATCACCTGAACTGGCTGGCCGACCTGCCCTCGCGCAGAACCGCACAGGACGATATCCTTCTCTGCCACGGCACGCCGACGTCGGATACGATCTACTGGCTCGACGAAGCCACCAGCGACGGCGGCATGCAGCTCGCCTCCATCGAACGAATCGAAAGCCTGGCGGGAGACTTCGCAAACCCCGTGCTGCTGTGCGGCCACACGCATATTGCCCGTGCGGTTCGTCTGCCTGACGGGCGCCTGATCGTCAATCCGGGCAGCGTGGGCTCGCCCGCCTATGACGACGACACACCCGTGCCGCACAAGGTCGAAACCGGCTCGCCGCACGCGCGCTATGCGGTCCTGGAAAACAGGGACGGATTGTGGGACGCGGCGTTCCACCTTGTCGCCTATGATCATATGGCGATGGCCCGGCTCGCGGAAAGCCGCGACCAGCACGCCTGGGCAAGTGCCCTTGCCACGGGCTGGCTGCGCTGACGCGCGGCTCGTCCGCCAACGCCTCGGCTTTTCCTTTTTCCGTTATGAAATCGCTAACCGCTCTTGCCAATTTTGCCGGGGCCCTCCGGCGCCGGCGCTGGATTTAAACTCTTTTCCCAAGCCTAGTGCCTATGGTTACAGCGCGGCGATGCGGCCGCTGGCCAGGATGTTAGGGACGCCCCATGGGAGCGATGCAACTCAATTTCCAGATCATGCCGTCAGAGCGCGAGCTCGCGACCCGGTATATGGGAATCCTTGCCGGCGAGGAGCGCACGCCCTCGCTCGTCCCCCTCTCCATCCGCCTGCACGACCGCATGGAGCCCCTGGAAGCCCAATGGCGCGCCCTGGAGGCGGACAACAACCTGTCGCTCCATCAGAGCTACGACTGGTGCCGTGCCTGGGCCGGGACCCACGCATGCAAGCTTTTGATCGTCGAAGGGTTTGCCGGTGGCAAGACCCATCTGATCCTCCCACTCGAAATCATGCGCCATGGGCCGGTGCGCATCGCGCGCTTTCTCGGCACCGCCTTCAGCAACATCAATACGGGCCTCTACACCGAAGAATTCCGCTTCCTCGCCGCCCCGCCGCGCCTGCGCCAGGCGCTTGAACAGGCGCGCGGCCAGTTTTCGCGTTACTTCGATCTCTTCATGCTGGAGAAGGTGCCGCTCGATTGGCGTGGCGAGACGAATTCCTTCGCCGACCTCCCCGCGACGCTGAACCAGAATGCCGCCTTCCAGCTCGAACTCTTCGAGGATTTCGAGCGTACGCTCGCGCAGGTCAACGCCAAGCGTCGCCGCAAGAAATTCCGCACCTCTGAGCGCCGGCTGGAAATGCTTGGCGGTTACGAGCATGTCGTGGCGGAGACGGCGGAAGATAGTCGCGCCCTGCTCGAAGTCTTCTTCCGCCAGAAGGCCGCCCGGTTCGACACGATGGGCCTTCCGGACGTCTTCCGCAACGAGGAGACGCGCAGCTTCTTCCGCACGCTTGTCGCGGTGCCATCGCTTGATGGCAACTATCCGCTTCAGCTCCATGCCGTGCGCCTCAAGGGCGAGAACGAAGGCCGTATCGTTGCGATCGCCGGCCTGTCGCGCAAGGGCGACCACGTGGTCTGCCAGTTCGGCTCGATCGACGATACGATCGCCGCCGATGCGAGCCCGGGGGAATTCCTGTTCTATCTGGCGATCCGCAAGCTCTGCGGCGAGGGCGTGCGCCTGTTCGATTTCGGCATCGGCGACCAGCCCTACAAGCGCTCCTGGTGCACGATCGAAACGCCGCAGCACGACCTGCTCTGGCCAACGACGGTGGCCGGCACGGCGGTGGCGGCCGTGCACCGGGCGAAAGCCGGTGCCAAGCGCATCATCAAACAGAATCCGCAGGTCTATTCGTTCCTGCAGCGCATGCGCTCCGGCAAGACGGAATTCGTTCGCGCGGAAGACGTCGACTAGCAGAAACGCCCTAGGCGGCGACCCGGTGACCCGGATAGTGCGGCGGTTCGCCCTCCTCGCCGGTCATCAGCACGATCTCGGTATAGCCGGCCTCGCCGAAGGCGCCGATCAGATCCACGATCGCGTCTTCGTCCGCATCCGGAATGGACAGAATGATATCGGTATCGCGATCGCGTGTCAGGCGGCGCACGCCTTCGACTTCCGCCGGGCCGCATTCCACGATGACCGTGTCATAAGCGTCCGACAGCGAATCGATCACCATCGAGAGACGGTCTATGCCGCGCATGGCGCGCTTGATATTGGCATTGCCGCGCGGGATGATATGGGCGCTCGACAGGCGGTCACCATGGATGATCTCGCTGAAGGCCGCGTCGCCCACCAGCAGGTCCGTGATCCCGGGCACATGGGTGGACTGGGCCATGAGTCGCGTCGGGCAGGCCGAGCCGGTGAGATCGATGATCAGCGTCTTGCGGTATTCTTCCGCGATGCGGCGGGCCAGCATGACGGTCGCCGTCGAGCCGCTGTCACCCGATGGCGATACCGAGACCGCCACGGAAATGTTGTTCTCGATGATATGGCGCGCAACGGCAGCGACGGAGAAATCGCTTTCCTCATCGAGGGCGATCGCATCGACCAGCGACGACCGCGCGACCTCCTCGTCCTCTTCCTCTTCCGGCTCCGGTTCCAACTCAATGCCGGACAGCAGGGATTTTGCGGGCGCCCGGATATCCTTGACCGCGCCGGGGTCCAGGCGGCTGACCGGGACCTTTCGGACCGCCGGCTCATCCGCCGCTGCCTCGACCACGACCGGCTCGACCGCAACCTCCTCCTCCTCGCGTCGGCGCGACGCGACGGCAACACCACCGATCGGCTTCAGCGCGCGGCCGCTGAACAGTTCGGCGAGCAGGATCACGATGGAGCTCAGCGCAAAGCCGGCGATGCCACCGACGATGGTGATGGGAATAATCTTCGGGAAATCGACTTCCGTGGGTGCGACGGCGGCGGAGATAATGCGGGCGTCGGCCGGCGTCGAATTGTTGTCGGTGCGTGACGTCGCCTCGCGATAGCGCGCGAGATAGGTTTCGAGAAGCTGGCGCTGGGCCGTCGCCTCACGCTCCAGCGCCTTCAGACCCACCTCGTCCTCGCCAGCGCGCGCCGTATCGGCCTTCACCGTATTGAGCTGCTGTGTCAGCTGCGTTTCGCGAAGCCGCGCGGTCTTCGCCTCGTTTTCCAGGCTCGACAAGATCTTCTGCGTTTCCGACTTGATCTGCGTGCGAATGCCCGCCAGCTGGGAACGCAGCCCCTTGAGGCGCGGATGGCCTTCGAGCATCGAGGTGGAAAGATCGGAAATCTGGCTCTGGATCTGCGCCTCGGTTTCCTTCAGGCGCTGGATCATCTGCGAACCGACGACCTCGCTCAACGTATCGGGCGCACCGCCGGACTTCAGCACGGCGCGAACGCCTTCCGCACGCGCCTCGGCCGTCGCGCGTTCACCGCGCACGCGCGCCAGTTCCGTGGAAATGTCGTTCAGCTGACGCACCGCGAAAGTGGAATTCTCGCCCGTCGGCAGCAGGTCGGCTTGCGAACGGTATTCGGCGACCTTCTGCTCGGCCTCCCGCACCTTTTCACGCAGATTGGCGATCTCCGGCTCCAGCCAGCGCGTCGCCTCGGAATTGGTGTCGAGCTTGGCGCCGCTCTGCAGCGACAGATAAACCTTGGCCATCTCGTTCGGAATGGCTGCGGCAAGTGCCGGGTCTTTCGACGTGAACTCGATGGCGATGACGCGCGATTTCTCCACCTGGTAGACGGCGAGCTTCTCGTTGAATTCCTTCAGCACGCGATCTTCCGGCGCGAGATCGAGCGGGCTCTTCTTCACGCCCAGCAGCACAAGGAGGTCGGAAATCGCAGACGGCTTGGCGGCCGCATCGAATTCCTCCAGTTCATGCAGTTTCATATTGCGCGCGACCTGCTTGACGAGATCGGCGGACTTGAGGAGCTGCACCTGGCTGGCGATGCCGAGTTCGTCGAAGGCCGGCTGTTCACGGCCCTGCGTGCGGTCCGTGCCCGTGGTGAAGGCCGGCTCGCGCGTTTCGATGAGAAGGCGGGATTCGCTCTTGTATTTCGGCGTGATGAGGCTCGCACCGACGAAGGCGATGCCCGCGCCGGCAACGGTCGCCAGCAGCACGCGCATACGGTTACGCCAGATCGCACCGAAAAGGCTGCCAAGGTCGATATCGACATCCTGCTGGCTCTCGTGAACGCCCGACATATCCCTGCTCCAAACACGACGATTTGCCCGCACGGTAAACAAACATGGTAACGCAAGGGTTAATTATCGCCGGTTGCCGAGACCCCTTCCCGTACCCGTTTCGCGAAAAAGTCTCCGTCCTGATCCGGTTCGTGTGCGATCCTTTACCAGCCATTAACCCTAACGGATCGATAACGGGCACAAGACTTCTGATTTCCGGATTGGGAAAGCGAATGACGTTCGCAACGATCAACAAGGGCATGCTGCTCGCGCTGGCACTTATCGTGCCGGCCGTTTCGGGCTGCAGCGGCTACCGCCCTGCCCCCAAGGCCTTCCACGAGGCGACCATCCAGCCCTATCGTCTCGACAGCGGCGATCGGCTGCGCGTCACCGTCTTCGAACAGCCCGGCCTCAGCAATACCTATACGATCGATCAGGCCGGCTACATCGCCTTCCCGCTGGTCGGCGCCGTCCCTGCACGCGGCCAGACGATCCAGGAACTCGAACGGGTTATCGCCACGAAATTGCGACAGGGCTACCTTCGCGATCCCGACGTTTCCATCGAGGTCGACCGCTATCGATCCATCTATATCATGGGTGAAGTCGGTCAGGCCGGGCAATACAGCTATGTCGCCGGCATGACGATCCAGAACGCCATCGCGGTGGCCGGCGGCTTCTCTCCGCGCGCCAATCAGGGCGATGTGGACGTCACGCGCAAGATCAACGGCAAGATCATCACGGGCCGCGTCTCCATCTCCGATCCCGTGCTGGCCGGAGACACCATCTACGTCCGCGAACGGCTGTTCTGAGCGTTATGGCGGACGATGGGCCTCTGCGCATCATTCATTGTTTCCGGTCGCCCATCGGCGGGATCTTTCGCCATGTGCGCGATCTCGCCGAATTCCATGCCAAGGCCGGGCACGATGTCGGCATCGTCTGTGACAGCCTCACGGGCGGCTCGTTCGAGGATGCGCTGTTCGACGAGATCCGTCCCTATCTTTCCCTTGGCCTCGTCCGCCTGCCGATCAGCCGCGCCGTCAGCCTGCGCGATATCGCGGCGTTCAGGCATAGTTACCGTGAAATCAAAAGTTTGCAGCCGGATGTGTTGCACGGTCATGGCGCCAAAGGCGGCGCCATTGCCCGGCTCATCGGCTCAGCCCTGCGGGTCAACAGGTATCGCGTAGCCCGCCTCTATTCGCCGCATGGCGGCAGCCTGCACTACGACCGCCGCACCGTCACGGGTCTTTCGATTCTGACGGCGGAGCGGCTGCTCGAACGGCTCGGCGACAGCCTGGTCTTCGTCTGCGATTTCGAGCGCGACGCTTACGCCACAAAGGTGGGAAAGCCCCGCAAACGCGCCGAACGCATCTACAACGGCATCCATGACCGGGATTTCGAGATCGTGCACCCACGCGAGGATGCGGTCGATTTCCTCTATATCGGCATGCTGCGCGACCTGAAGGGGCCGGACGTTTTCGTCGATGCCTTCGCTCGGACGGAACGCCTCGTCGGCCGGCCGCTCTCCGCTCTGATGATCGGCGACGGACCGGACAAGGAAAAGTATGAGAATATGATGCTGCGCTGGGGGCTCGGCCGACGCATCGCCATGATGCCCGCCATGCGCGCCCGCGAGGCCTTTGCTCTCACCCGCAACGTCGTCGTGCCGTCGCGCGCGGAGGCCATGCCCTATATCGTGCTTGAAGCGCTTGCCGCGCGCAAACCGGTCATCGCGAGCCGTGTCGGCGGCATTCCGGAAGTTCTCGGCCAGAACAGCATCGCGCTTGCCGAGCCAGGCGATGCGGATTCGCTCGCCAACGTGATGCGGGAAGCCGTCAACGATCCCGACTGGTTCCACAAGGTCATGCCGGAGCCCCAGACCTTCAAGAATACGTTCTCGGCATCGACGATGTCGTCCTCGTTGCTCGATCTCTACCGCGACATCCTCGCCGGCCAGGCTGGCGGAAAACGATACGCCCCCTGAGCGGCCAGCCTTCCGCCACGTAAACGTTTCTTAGGGGCTTCGTGCTATCTCCGGTACAAAGCCCCTACAGGTGCGTGCCATGAACCATGTCGACAAACCCGACTCCTTCGATCCCGAAGAACTGAGGCGGAAAGTTTCCGAAATCCGGACGATCGCGGCCAACAGTCCTCCGTCGGACTATGACGGCGGCCGAACGGTCGAACTGAACCCGCTTGCCCAGAAGATCGCGCTACAGTTTCGTGCGGACACCTATTCGCCGAGCATGATCATCGGCCTGCTGCGCTTGCTCGAATTCATCGCCCTGCTGACGGTCGGCTACGCTATCCACCTTGCCTATGTCAGCGCGCCCGGCATGAACATGACCGTCTTCTACCTGTCGGTGCTGTTCGGTGGCTCGGCCGTCGGCGTTCTGCTGTTGCAGCTGGCCGACGCCTACCAGGTGCCGGCCCTGCGTTCGCCCTGGCGCATGACGCCGCGCATTCTTGCCGCATGGGCCGCCGCCTTCGGCGCAATGGCGCTCGTCGTCTTCTTCTTTAAGTCCGGCGAGGAATATTCCCGCGTCTGGTTCGCCTCCTGGTTTGCGGGCGGTGCGGTCTACCTGCTCGTCGAGCGCCAGATCATCGCCTATTCGATCCGCCGCTGGGCCCGCAACGGCACCATGGAGCGCCGCGCGGTGATCGTCGGCGGCGGCGAACCCGCCAAGGAGCTCATCCGGACGCTGGAACACCAGCCGGAAAACGATATCCGCATCTGCGGCATCTTCGACGACCGTGACGAGCGCCGCTCCCCCTCGATCATCGCCGGCTATCCCAAGCTGGGCAACGTCGCCGAGCTCGTCGAATTCGCCCGCCTCGCACGCATCGACATGCTGATCATCTCGCTGCCGCTTTCGGCGGAGGCGCGCATTCTCTCGCTCCTCAAGAAACTCTGGGTGCTGCCCGTCGACATCCGCCTTGCAGCCCATGCCAAGGGTCTGCGTTTCAGACCGCGCAGCTATTCGCAGGTCGGCAACCTGCCGATGCTCGATATCTTCGACAAGCCGATCGCCGACTGGGACAATGTCGCAAAACGCATCTTCGACATTTTCTTCTCCGTCGTGGCGCTGCTGCTGCTCTGGCCGGTCTTCCTTGGTGCAGCGCTCGCCGTAAAGCTTTCCTCGCCCGGCCCGATCCTCTTCAAGCAGAAGCGTCACGGTTTCAACAACGAGGTCATCGAGGTCTACAAGTTCCGCTCGATGTACACGCACCTTTCCGATCCGACGGCGCGCGCCGCGGTGACGAAGGGCGACCCGCGTGTGACCGCCGTTGGACGCTTCATCCGCAAGTCCTCGATCGACGAATTGCCGCAGATCTTCAACGTGCTGAAGGGGGAACTCTCGCTCGTCGGCCCGCGCCCGCATGCCATCCAGGCCCAATCGCACGACCGGAAATATGTCGATGTGGTCGAAGGCTATTTCGCACGCCACCGCGTCAAACCCGGTGTTACCGGCTGGGCGCAGATCAACGGCTGGCGCGGCGAGATCGACCATGACGACAAGATCCGCTTCCGCACGGAATTCGATCTCTATTACATCGAGAACTGGTCGCTCTGGCTGGACCTGAAAATCCTGGTGCTCACGCCCTTCCGGCTGCTCAACACGGAAAACGCCTATTGAGCGACACGGCCCTCCCCTATGCCCCGCCTTTCCGGCCGCAGCTTGCGGCCCTCGGCGTCGTGGGATCGATGCTGGTGGCCGTGGGCGTCTTTCTCTCCGGCTTCGTCATCAGCGAGCCTGCGCCCTATGAACTCTTCATGGCCGCTCTCATCGGCCTCTGGGCGATCGTCGGCCTGCGCATCTCGCGCTACATCGCGCCCCTCGTGGTGCTCATCCTGCTTTTCAATGTCGGCGGCATGCTCTCGCTGACGATGCTGGATGACCTTTCGGTCGGCCCGATGTATATCGCCGTCTCGCTGTTCCTGGCGCTTTCCAGCATCTTCTTCGCCTCCATCGTCGAGGCCAGGCACGAGCGGCTAGACCTCATCTTCCGCGCCTGGGTGGCCAGCGCCATCATCACCTCGCTGCTCGGCATCCTCGGCTATTTCCATGCCTTTCCCGGCAGCGAGGCCTTCACGCTCTACGACCGCGCCAAGGGCGCCTTCCAGGATCCGAACGTCTTTGGCCCCTTCCTCGTTGCCCCCTCGCTCTACCTCGTGCACGGGCTGCTCGCCGGCCGCATCCTTGGCGCACCGCTGAAGATCGTCGGCGTTCTCATTCTCGCCCTCGGCCTGTTCCTGTCCTTTTCCCGCGCGGCCTGGGCACTCTACCTTTTCTCGGTGGTCGCCCTCGTCTTCATCATGCTGCTCAAGGAGCGCACGGGTGCCTTTCGCCTGAAGATCCTGGTCCTCAGCCTTTCGGCCGCCGGGTTGATGATCATTGCGCTGCTTGTCGCGCTTCAGTTCGACAAGGTCGCCGACCTCTTCTCCAGTCGCACGCAGCTCGTGCAGGACTACGACGGCGGTCATCTCGGCCGGTTCGACCGCCATCGCATCGGTTTCCTCATGGCGATGGAAAAGCCGCTCGGCATCGGTCCCATGGTGTTCAGCCAGATCTTTCCCGAAGACGAACACAACATCTGGCTGAAATCGCTGACCTCCTACGGCTGGCTGGGTTTTGCCTGCTACTTAACCCTCATCGTCTGGAGCCTGTGGGCGGGGTTCAAAATGCTCCTGCGCAACCGGCC
Source organism: Shinella curvata (assembly GCF_022899935.1). Classification (GTDB taxonomy): domain Bacteria; phylum Pseudomonadota; class Alphaproteobacteria; order Rhizobiales; family Rhizobiaceae; genus Shinella; species Shinella curvata. The sequence continues at coordinate 793,823 of NZ_JALJCJ010000002.1, read as the reverse complement.
CTGGCAACCCTATCTCATGATCGCCTTCATCACCGTTGTCGGACACACGGCGATCGGCTTCGTCATCGACACGGACCACTGGCGCCACGCCTATCTGCAGATCGGCGTGCTCTGGGGATGCATCGCGCTCGAAAAGCGTCACAACAGAAAGACCGGATCGGGCTGATCGCATCATGACACCCTTACAGGACAGGAACCCGCGGCAAATGCGTCTCATGGAGGTGCTGGAGCCAAGCGGCGGCGGCTCCGGCCGGCACTTCATCGACCTGTGCCGTGGTATGCAGGCACGCGGCCATATCGTGCATGCCGTCTATTCGCCTGTTCGTGCCGAAGAACGTTTCGTCGAAGAGCTGCGGGGGCTCGGCCTCGCCGGCGTGCATTCCGTCCCCATGGCGCGCTCGCCGGGACCTTCGGATCTCGCAGCATGGCGGTCGCTCAACGCCGTCGTGCGTCGTGCGGGGCCTTTCGATATCATCCACGGCCACTCGTCGAAGGCCGGCGCGCTTTCGCGGCTGCGCTTGTCCGGCCGTCCCATAGCGCGGGTCTATACGCCGCACGCCTTTCGCACCATGGATCCCGGCCTGGGCAATCTCGGCCGCAAGATCTACGGCTCGATCGAAAGGCTCCTTGCCCGCGCCTTCACCGAGCGGCTGATTTGCGTCTCCGCCGACGAATACGCCCACGCCCGCGCTCTGGGCATGCCCCGTGAAAAGCTGTCGATCGTCGTCAATGGCGTCGGGACACCGCCAACGGATATGCGCGAGGCCGTGCGCAGCGCGCTGGCCATCCCCGCCGACGCCCTCGTCTTCGGCTTCGTCGGCCGTCTTTGCCACCAGAAGGCCCCCGAACGCCTGATCGCCGCCTTCCAGCTTCTCGCCGCACGCGCGCCGAATGCCTATCTCCTGATGGTGGGGACCGGTGAAATGGAAGACACGGTTCGCCAACGGATCGCAGCAAGCGGCTTTGCCGACCGCATCTGCCTTACCACCCGTTTCACCGGCCCGCAGGCCATGGCCGCCATCGACGCGCTGGCGATGCCAAGTCGCTATGAGGCAATGTCCTATGTCATGCTGGAGGCTGCCGCCGCCGGCAAGCCGATGGTGCTGACGGATGTCGGGGGTGCCTCCATGGTGCTGAAGGACGGCGAGAACGGCGTGTTGGTGGAAAACGACGACAACCCGGAACGCCTTGCCGCCGCGATGCTCCACCTCACCGACACAGACCGCCTTGCCAGCCATACCAGGGCTGCCCTCGCCCGCAGCCACGACTACGGCCTGGACCGCATGATCAGCGAGACGGAAGCGATCTATCGCGGATTGATCGCCTGAAGCACCACGAAGCGTCACGGACGCGATGACGGGCCTCGATTGGTTCCATCGCCGTCGGCTTTGCCGGGACCGATGGCGAACGTTCCGAAATAGAGATGGCGATTGCCGCCTTGCAATGGCGGCGACGCGCCGTTATCCCAATCTGGTCGGCATCTGGAGGACATATTGCATGAAACAATCGGCACGTGGGCTGATCGAAGCCGCGTTGGGGGGGCGCAAGGCTTCCGGCGAGCCGATTTCGGCGCACAGGTTGTTCGAACATGCCTTTCAGGAGGGCACGGCTCCCGACAGGTCGCTTCTGCTTTGGGGAGAGGACTTCCCCGACTGCCAATATGAGCGGATAGAACTGGAGCATTTCCATTTCTCCGCCAAAGGCAAGCAGCCGGCGACGAATTGTTGGCTATGGTGTCCGGTCGGGTCCTGGTCGGCGATCAGGGCCGTTGTGAAATTTGCCGCTCCCAAGCCCATAAAGGACTGCAATTTCTACTTTTTTCGGGTGCCTGCTCCCACTTCGAAAATCAGGTTCACCCTTCGGGGCGACAACCAGACGGCGGTTTTGTTTTCGGAGCGGATCATGCGCTTCAACGCAACAATGGTGGACGCCGGCAACACGCTCACCATCGGTGAAAACACCTATATCGGCGGCGGTGAATTGTCGCTTGGCCGGACGACCGTGACGATTGCCGCCGGCGGCCTGTGGTCTGACGGCGTTCTTCTGCAGGGGACGGACAGCCACGGGATCGTCGATCTCGATACAATGCGGATCATCAACAACGTGCCGAAGCACATCACGCTGAAGCGAAGGGTCTGGCTGGGGCGCGGCGCGAGCGTCATGAAGAATGTCACGATAGAAGAAGGCGCCATCGTCGGCGCTGCGGCCCTCGTCGTGAAGGATGTCCCCAAAGCATGCGCCGTCGCCGGTATCCCGGCGAAAGTCATCAAGGAGCGCGTGACGTGGACGCAGCGACGGTCCGTCATCATGGATGATGAAAAGCAATATATACTGCGTTTGCGCAACGAGATGAAATCGTCAGCGGAGTAAATTGCGCGACAGCCCGCTCCTTCACCGTAAAACGCTGGACAACGGCCTGATCCTGCAAGCCGCGGCTCCAACATTCCCGCCACGCCTCTTTCGAATACGCAGCCCAGCGATTTCGCTCCTGCGAGCCTCGAGACGCTGGCTTCCCGCACGGCGTATGGCGTTCGCAGGCCCCAACCTGCCCAATCTGCGAAACGACATGCCCCGCTCGGGGCGGGGCATGGAAGGTACAAGCAACCTGCGGTTTGATCAGATGCTGTCGCTGACAGCCGCTAGAGGATGAAATCGCCCTTTGCAAAATTGACGAGGGCATCCACCTTGACGGAGAAGTCGATCTTGCCGTCGCCGTTCACGTCGCCCTGTATAAAGGTATCGCCCGACTTGTGTTCGTAGCGAAGCTCGCCGGCTTTCTTGTGGAAGCCGTCCGATCCGATGAAGGAAAACGCCTGGTTTCCGCCCACCTTCACATTGGCGTCGATCGCCTTCAGGTCGATTTTGTCGCCCTCTGAACGGGCAAAGTCGTAGATCGTGTCTTGGCTGGTCAGCATGGAATTGGCGATCGATTTGAACTGGAAGATATCCGCTCCCGCTCCACCCCAGAGCCTGTCGGCGCCGGCACTGCCCTGCAGCAGGTCGTTGCCGGAACTGCCCTTGAGGATATCGTTGCCCACACCGCCCAGAAGCGTATCATTGCCGGCACCACCGTTCAGCATATCCGCGCCGTCGCCGCCGTTGAGGTAATCCTTGCCGGAGCCGCCGTAGATTTTGTCCGCATCGCCGCCGCCGAAGAGGCTGTCATCGCCGGCATAGCCCAGGATCACGTCGTCCGAAGCGCCACCGTGAATGATGTCACCACCTTTGAAAGTGCTTTGCACGAAAGCTTTTACCGCTGCGGCCGTTCCATTTTCGACAAGATCCAAGATCTTCGGGACCGAGATGGAAACACCGGAAAGCAAGAACACCGTCTTGCCCCCCTCGACGCCACCGATGCTCTTGATCGTACCCGCCACGGGAACGCCGTTGCTGTCGGCCTGGAAACCGGATCCTTTGATCGTGATCTTGGTTCCATCAATTGTGCCGGTGATCAAGGTACTGGTGAACTTTGTGATCTTCGCGGACTCCAAATCTCCTACATAGAAATCGAAGTCCGCCATGTCGATTGAATAGTCGCCGCCAACCTTAATAGAAGCCATCACACCCTCCAAAGTAGATTCCTAATATAGTATTAGCGCAAGCAACGAATGCGCGCAACGGATCCTATTGGGTGTACCGCGGCTCGCGATTGAAGGATGGAAGCCCTACGAAGCGAACGAGTTGCGCTATCTCTTCGACTGGCGAATTTTCTGCAAAATTCGGCGGAAAGACCCATACTCTGAATTCATTGATGCTGCTGCAGGAGGGATAGCGCCAAAGGCTGTGCTTCGCGCGAACACCATGATTTTCAAGGTGTTAAAATGGTCGGAATGGCGGGATTCGAACCCACGACCCCTTGACCCCCAGTCAAGTGCGCTACCGGGCTGCGCTACATTCCGGACCGACGAAACCCCTATAGTCTCGGGGATTTCGATGCAAGCCCAAAAACATGCCCGGGGAACAAAAGTGGGGAATTATCCATGCAGGCAGCATGGGGGCTGGCGACGGCGGCCGCGCTGTGCTTACGCATGGTGTGGCAGCCGGCGCGTGCGGCCCGCAACAAACCGGCACGCGGCGTTGCAGTATGGTTCATTGCGGCGGGCTCTTGCGTTTGCGGTGCGCTTGCGCAACCTTCTTACGCTGCGCATTTTCAGGACTGGCATTGGAAACCTATGACCGACAAAATCTTCGATACCCTGACCGGCATGTACTTCACGGTCGATGCTCCCGATGGAAGCTATGGAACCGGCCAGGTCATCCGCCTCGCAGCCGAAGGCATCTACTTCATTCGCTACGACGGCACGGAAGTGACGCTTCCCCTTGAACTCGTCTCGATCGGCGAGATGCTCGAGACCACCGACGAAGAATACAAGCTTTGGCGGTTTTTCGACACGCTCGAAGAACGGGACACGTGGATCGAGTGGCTGGATGCGCCATCCAAGCCGCGTGTGGTCTCACTGGTGAAGCCGACCAAGTAGTTCCGTCGGCGCCGTCTTCCGGCCGTGCAATGCAACAGCCTCAATCCGGACAGCCGGGCCGTGTGCGGTCCGGCTGTCCGACGTCACGCGCCTGCCACTTGCGCGCCCGGCTTTAGGGAAACAATTTCGTGGCGGTCGCCGCGGCGATTTTCTTGCCCTTGGCGTCCAGTGCCTTGATCGTAAACCGGTACTTGTGTCGACCGGTGGGCGGGCATGGGCCTTTATATCGGAAGGCACCGTATGCGAGCGTCTTCTGACCGCTATAAGCCACCTTTCCGCCGCCATGTGAAAAGCCGGGCGCATTGAGGTCCGTCATGCGGATGTCGAGCTTGACCGTTCCATCCGGCACGCCTGACAATTTGAACGGTGGAGACTTGCCGTCGAAGCACTTTTTGGTCGGCCCCCAGTCGAAGGACGCCGCCATGTCGGCTGCAAATGCGGCGGAGCACATGCCGAGAGAAATCAAGCCAGCCAGGAATATACGCATGCACGCCTCCATTATGTGTTGATCGGAGGCAGACTAGGCGATTTCTCGATCTAAATGCGACTCAAAATTGCAGATAGACAGTCATTTTTTTAACGACTTCCATAGCGCCTCGCCCGTATTTTTCAGGCCTTGCGGAACTTTTCTGCCTCTCGCGCATTTCCGCGCCGGCTACTTACATGGGTAGCAATCAGGCGTGAGGAGACGGGAATGGAAGATGCAGGGATCGGCTGGATCGCAGCCATCATTATCGGCGGCATCGCCGGCTGGCTCGCCGAGATGTTCATGAAAAGCAACATGGGCGTGCTGATGAACATCGTGCTTGGCATCGTCGGCGCAGCGGTCGCAAACCTGCTGCTCGGTCTGATCGGCGTCTCCCTCGGTGGATGGCTAGGCTATCTCGTCGCCGGCTTTATCGGCGCCTGCGTCCTTATAGCCATCGCGCGCGCCATACGGCGCTAAATCGGTCAAGGATCGCGAACAGCGCATTTCAAAAAATGACGGCCTGCCTGTAGGGTCGGCAACAAGAGGCCGCCAGACCAGCGGGCCGGGACTTAAGAACTGTGCCCGGCCTCGCGTTTTGCGGGAGGCCGGACGGTCAGCCGACTGGAGGATCAGGCCAACTTAGAACGAACGCTGGAAGCGGACGATGCCACCCCATGCATTGCCGTCGGATTCGCGGTCGCGGTAGACCACTTCCGGCGTGACAACGAAGCCCGGAACGACCGTGAAAGCGACGTTGGCGGCGGCCACGAAGGTTTCGCTGTCGTCATAGGAAAGCTGCGTGTTGAACGTCAGGCGCTCGGTGACCGGTGCAGAAACGCCACCCCAGACAGCCCAGTCGCCATCCCACGTTGCGTAGTCGTTGCGGAAGGCGCCTTCGGTGTTCCAGCCAGCCATGACAAAGGCCGAGATGCCGCCGAACGTACCATCGAGGCGGGCCTTGATCGCGCCTTCTTCGAGGCTCGAATCGAAGCCGCCGAGCACGCGCACCTTGAAAGTCTCGCCTTCGTAGCCAACGCCAGCGACGATGTTCGGAACGTAGTCGTTGCCTGCGTCCGGGAAGTCTTCAAGGCTAAGGATGGCCGTGATGCCGTTGTCAGACTTGTAGTTGTACTGGATGACGTTGGCTTCATCCGGACCGAAGTCGATGAGGTCATCGATCAGAACCGAGCCAGCATTGCCGGTGTAGGTGATGAACGCCGATTCCGTCTTACCGACGCGGAAACCCGCGAGGTCGATATAGGCGTGACGGACGTCGGTCGTGTTGTTGCCCTGGCGCCAGTTGAAGCGGAGTTCGGTGTAGGTCTTCAGCGCACCGTATTCGGTGTCCGAAGCCGTCGAGACGCGGAGGTCAAAGCGCGAACGCGTATCCCACTCGTCGCCGAGCGAACCGTTTGCCTGGTTGGCGTTGAGGCCGAGAAGTTCGCCGCCACGGACGTCCATGCGAACGTAGCCGCCGATCTTGAGGCAGGTTTCCGTGCCCGGGATGTAGAAGTAACCCTTGCCGAACGCGTCGCAGACGCGAACATATTCCATCGGCTCAGGCTCAGCAGCGACGATCGCGTCTGCAGCGTGAGCGCCCGAAACCGTGACGAGGGCGGCGGCCGAGCCGATGAGGAGGCCCTTGATGTTCATTTTCAATCTCCGTTAGATTCATTGGGCCGGGCCCCTCTCCGCAAAACGATCTGTCCCGCGGATGCCCCGGCCACCGGGCGGCGGAAGTGCAATCCCGCAGCCGGCTGCCGGGAAATTACCCAGACGGAGAATGGTCTCAATCGCCAAAGCGAATTGTGACGGAAGTGTGACGGTCGGCGACCGACGAGGCGTTGCCGGAAAGACACGCATTTCGCGTATGTGACATTTTCATGACGGACTTTTGTGAATTTTATGAAGTTATTTCAACATTATAACAGGAAGCGTCACGCGCATTGGTAGAATTTCTCATGACACATTCAGGCAAACGGGAGCCGACCAAGTGACCAATCGATTCCCCTCCTCCTCTTGCCGCACCTCTGCTTGACTGAACGGACAACAGGAACATAATAAGAACACTCATGAGGGCCGGCCGCCCTTTCAACGGAAGAACGAGATGCAACCGAACACCCCGCACGAGATGAAACCGACGCTGGAAGACAGCGCCGTACAGCAGGCACTGGAGAAATATGATGGCGATGCCCATGCCGTTATTGCCGGCCTGCTTGCCGATTGCGGACATCTGCGCAACCAGCTCGCCCTGGCCTCGCGCATGATGGGCCACGGTTACTCGAGAGGCTGGGTTCCCGATCCCGATCGCCTGCCAAATCCACCGCCGGACAACGGAGCACAAGACGCCAAAACTGTCGGGTGGCGCGACGAAGGCTAACAACGAGACGTCCACGGCCCTTTCGATCGCTCGGCCCAGTCATCAGCGCGCCAGCACCGTTTGTGGCGTTCGCTGGACGGGATACGGCTCCCTCAGAAGGAAACCGGTGACGGCACAAGGTGGCGCGCTTCGCGGTCCCTGCCAATCGCCTCAGCGGACCTGGTCGAGAAGCCGCTTGCACTCGAGGAGATCGTAGAGCGCCTCCTGGAGGAGGGCACGGTCTTCCTTGCCGACACTGGTCTTGCCAAGCGAGATTTCCGGCGTGTCGTCACCACCGCCGACAAAGGAGAAGAAGCGCCGGCTGGTTGGCGCCTTGGCGCGGCCGACGATCTGGTCCTCGTCACTTCCGGCCTTCGGTGGCGTCGGCTCCTCGTGGCTGGCTGCGGCCAATGCCTCGACGGTCGCCAAATCACCGCTGGCGATTGCCGCGACGAACCTGTTGCCATTGAGCTTCAACAGTTTCTGCACGCCCTTGATCGTATACCCGTGATCGTAGAGCAGATGACGGATGCCCTTCAGGAGATCCACGTCCTCGGGACGATAATAGCGCCGGCCTCCGCCACGCTTCATCGGCTTGATCTGCGTGAAGCGCGTTTCCCAGAAGCGCAGCACGTGCTGCGGCAGATCGAGATCGTCGGCGACCTCGCTGATGGTACGGAAAGCGTCCGGACTCTTGTCCATTCTGTCCTCGATGAAAGCTTACGGCGACGGGCGAAAGACGCTCTGCCGAATCGTATTCATTTCAGCGGCTTGCCGGGCTATATTCAAGTTTCAAATTGCTTGCGGAGCATCAATCGACGCAAAAACCACCAAATTCGGTAGGAAACGGATAGCGGCCGCCCGCCTTCGCGACAAGATTGCCGCCCGGAACGCGGCTTTGGGCGATGGAGGCTTCGGCTCAGGAGGCGGGGGAAGCCGGCTTCTGCTTCGCCTTGCGCGAAAGATGCTGCTTCAGCACCCGCTGCTTCAACACGTTCGATGCCTTGAAGGTCATGACACGGCGTGGCGAGATCGGTACTTCCTCGCCGGTCTTCGGATTGCGCCCGATGCGCTCATTCTTGTCGCGCACCTGGAACGTCGCGAAGGAGGAGAGTTTCACGCTCTCGCCCCGGACGATGGCATTGCAGATCTCGTCGATCACGGTTTCGACGAGTTCCGCCGATTCGGTTCTGGAAAGGCCGACCTTACGGAAAACCGATTCGGCCAAATCTGCACGTGTCACCGTCTTGCCGCTCATCGTTCCTCACCGATTTCCTATTGAAAGCGTATGGTTAGTGGCGGGAGAGTATTGTCCTTGCCCCCTGTGGTCAAGCGGCGCGACGGCAACGCCGTGCCCTTACCAGCGAAGCAGCACCGCACCCCAGGTAAAGCCGCCGCCCATGGCCTCCAGAAGCACGATATCGCCTTCCTTGATTCGCCCGTCGCCCGCTGCCGCGGCGAGCGCCAGCGGAATCGAGGCGGCCGACGTATTGCCGTGCTGATCGACGGTGACGACGACTTTTTCGAGCGGAATGCCGAGTTTCTTGGCCGAACCGTCGATGATGCGCTTGTTGGCCTGGTGCGGTACCAGCCAGTCGATATCGTCGGCCGTGAAGCCGGTCGCATCGAAGGACGAGATGACCACGTCGGTGATCATGCCTACGGCGTGTTTGAAGACCTCGCGCCCCTCCATGCGCAGATGACCGACCGTGCCCGTCGTGGACGGGCCGCCATCGACGAAGAGTTTGTCGCGGTGCGCGCCGTCGGAGCGCAGTTGTGTCGTCAGCACGCCGCGGTCGGCATTGGTGCCGGCGCCTTCCTGGGCTTCCAGCACGATGGCACCGGCCCCGTCGCCGAAGAGAACGCAGGTCGTGCGGTCCGTCCAGTCGAGGATGCGTGAAAAGGTTTCAGCACCGATGACGAGCACGCGCTTGGCAAGACCGCCGCGGATATAGGCATCCGCCGTCGTGACCGCATAGACGAAACCGGAACAGACCGCCTGCACGTCGAAGGCAAAACCGTGGTGCATGCCCAGGCGGTTCTGGATGTTGACCGCCGTCGCCGGGAACGTGTTGTCCGGCGTCGAGGTCGCGACGATGATGAGATCGATGTCGGCGGCCGTCAGGCCGGCCTTGTCGAGTGCGGCGCGCGCGGCCCCCTCGCCCAGCGAGGCCGTCGTCTCCCCCTCGCCGGCAATGTAGCGCTGGCGGATGCCGGTGCGCTGCACGATCCACTCGTCGGACGTGTCGACCATGCTTTCCAGTTCGGCATTGGTGAGCACCCGCTTCGGAAGCGCTGTCCCGAAACCGCGGACCACTGAACGGATCATTCTCTATTCCTCGTCGCTCATGGCCTGGGCGGCGCCCTCAACGGGACGGCCGGCATGATACTTCTGCAAATCGTTTTCGATCTTTTGTTTCAGGCCGTTGCGGGCCATGTCGTAGCCGACGTCCACCGCTGCGGCAAAACCCTCGGCATCCGTGCCGCCATGGCTCTTGATGACGATGCCGTTGAGGCCGAGGAACACGCCGCCATTCACCTTGCGCGGGTCCATCTTTTCGCGCACGCGGTCGAACGCGCTTTTCGCGAGGATGTAGCCGAGCTTGGCAAGCCATGTGCGCGACATGGCGGCACGCAAGTACTCCGCGATCTGCCGCGCCGTGCCTTCCGCAGCCTTGAGCGCGATGTTGCCGGCAAACCCTTCCGTGACCACCACGTCCACCGTGCCGCGACCGATATCGTCGCCTTCCACGAAGCCATAGTAGTCAATCGTGTCGAAATTGGCCTCGCGGATCAGCTGACCGGCAGCCTTCACCTCTTCCTGGCCCTTGATTTCCTCCACGCCCACATTGAGCAGACCAAGCGTCGGCTTGTCGACCTCGAACAAAGCACGCGCCATGGCGCCGCCCATCAGGGCGAAGTCGAAGAGTTGGTTGGCGTCTGCGCCGATGGTGGCGCCGATATCGAGCACGATGCTTTCGCCTTTCAGCGTCGGCCAGATGCCGGCGATTGCCGGGCGCTCGATATTGGCCATCATGCGCAGGCAGAACTTCGACATGGCCATCAGCGCGCCGGTATTGCCGGCGGAAACCGCGACGTCGGCCTGGTCCTTGGCGACCGCATCGACCGCCTGCCACATGGAGGATTTGCCACGGCCGCGGCGCAAGGCCTGGCTCGGCTTCTCGTCCATGGCGACGGCGACGTCACAATGATGGAAGGTGCTTGCGGCCTTCAGCTTGGGGTATTGCGCCAGGAGCGGTTCACATTCGGCGGCATTGCCAAACAGCACGAAGCGGATGTCGGGATGGCGCTCAAGGGCCTTGGCTGCGCCAGGGATTGCGACCTTCGGGCCGAAATCGCCACCCATGACATCGACGGAAATTCTGACCACGCGTGCCTTGCCTTTTTGATTCATGTCCGGCCGGCAGCCGGGCTGCCAGGGCGGAATTCGGCCAAAATACCGCTTTTCGCGGGGGTGACAACTGAATTATCGGCCACTTTTAGAGCCGTTCAGTCTTTTTTCCAGTCCTTCAGAACGGCAAAAGGCGACGGTTTTTTGTCGTCCTTGTCAGTGCCTTCGATATGGCCGGAAAAGTCGACATTTGCCTTGCGGGGATAGGGGTCGATGGCGAGTGCGGCATATTCGGCGGCCACCGCGCCGGCATCGATCGTATCGCCGGTGAAGATTTCCGGTGCGTCCGGCCCATTGGGGTCCAGCAGCATCTCACCTGTCTCGATGGCGACCGGCATCCGCGCGAGTTTGGAACCCTCCGGCACGAAAACAACCTCGACCGGCTCGTCGATATGGGATTCGACCGGATCAAGCGTGACCACGCAGGCCTGTACGATATCCGCGGTGACGCGCCCCTTCAGCCGCACGCCATCGCGCTTCCAACGCTGAACGGTGAAGGTCGCTTCGAGCGCCTTGACCTCGAGCACGGACCAGAGGTCGGCCAGGCCGATCCTCTCCCTGTCGTTCGCGCTCAATTTCACCTCGACCGCGTTGGCCGAGATATGGGCGACCTTGACGGGATAGGAAAATGGCGGTTCGTCGTCTTTCTTCATCACTTGCCTTCCGGCCGCCCTCAGGCGGCGTGTTCGTCGCGGCCGGGCTCAACAACCGCAAGCGCGCCCGCCTTTATGTCATCGTCGCCGACTTCAGCCATCGCGGCTTCGGCGGCGAAGAGGTAGCCTGCAAGGCCCGCCATGGTGGGCGCGGCCTCACCGGCCTCCGGATAGATGTTCCGCCGGAGCGCCGCCGCGAGCCCTTCCCGGTTGCCGCTGTCGAGCGCTGCCGCATAGGATTCCAGCCGGCCATAAAACATGCCGGCGAATTTCTTCATGCGCTTGGGCACGCCGACATCGCCGACACCTAGTTCGCGAATCGAGTGATCGACGTCCTCGAAAAAGGCATCGACGATCTCCTGGGCGATCTCCTGACCGGACGTACCGCTTGTCCGGGTACGGCGAAAGTAGAGGATCAGCACCGCCGAAAGCATCTCGAAGCGCCCCATCACCGTGTCGGGAACTTCAAGCGCTTCATAGAGATAGGGATGCCGCGCGGCCGTTGTAAGCGTCGCGTACTGCTTTTCGACGATGCGCCGGTTGCCGTTTTTTTTGCCGAACAGGCCGAAAATCATCATAAAGCCTAGTTTTGCCCGATTCAAACCATGGAGCCATTGCAAGTCATGTTGCATGAGGCTCGAAGCTGGTTTACCGAAGCAGGCATGAATTGCAATGGCTGCGCGGCCATCATAGTCCCTGGGATGTTGTGAAGAGAGATTCTGTGAAGATGAAGCTGTTGCGTAACGCCGCCATTGCCGCCACCCTCTCCGCGTCCATCCTCGCGGGTTGCCAGGGCGCCGGCGAAGTTCTGCACCAGGGTTACGTCGTCGACCAGGAAACGCTCGCGCTTGCGCCCGTCGGCTCCTCCCGCGAGCAGGTTCTGCTTTCGCTGGGTTCGCCATCCTCGACTGCGACCTTCGACAACGAGGTCTTCTACTACGTCTCGCAGAAGCGCACCCGCCCGGTCGCCTTCATGAAGCCGAAGCTCGTCGAACAGAGCATTCTCGCCGTCTATTTCAACAAGGACGGCAATGTGGAGCGCCTGGCGCACTATACGCTGCAGGACGGCAAGGTCTTCGACATGATCGCCCGCGTCACGCCGACGGGCGGTGCGGAAACGACCTTCCTCGGCCAGTTGCTGAAGGGTGGCGCAAACCCGGCCAGCATGATCCAGAACGCAATCGGCGCTCAGAAGTAAATCTGAGCCTTTTCGACCGGAACGGAATCAAAAAACCGCGGGGATCGCTCCCCGCGGTTTTCTTTTGAGCACCATGCCGGTCAGGCGAGAACGGCGAGCAGCAGCAAGGCCACGATATTGGTGATCTTGATGGCCGGGTTGACGGCGGGGCCGGCGGTGTCCTTGTACGGGTCGCCGACGGTGTCGCCGGTGACGGAGGCCTTGTGGGCTTCCGAACCCTTCAGGTGACGCGTGCCGTCCTTGTCGACGAAACCGTCCTCGAAGCTCTTCTTGGCATTGTCCCAGGCGCCGCCGCCCGAGGTCATGGAGATCGCCACGAAGAGGCCGTTGACGATGACGCCGAGAAGCGAGGCGCCGAGTGCCGCAAAGGCCGAGGCCTTAGAACCGGAGATCAGCAGCACGCCGAAATAGACGACGAGCGGCGCCAGCACCGGCAGCAGCGACGGCACGACCATTTCGCGGATCGCCGCCTTGGTCAGAAGGTCGACCGCGCGACCGTAATCCGGACGCTCGGTGCCCGCCATGATGCCGGGCTTTTCGCGGAACTGCCGGCGCACTTCCTCGACGATCGACCCCGCCGCACGGCCGACGGCCGTCATGGCGATACCGCCGAAGAGATACGGGATGAGACCGCCGAAGATCAGGCCAGCCACCACATAGGGGTTGGAGAGATCGAAGGAGATCGAGCCGACATCGGCGAAGTAGGGATACTTGTCACCGTTCGCCGCAAAGTAAGCGAGGTCGTTCGAATAGGCGGCGAAGAGCACCAGCGCGCCCAGACCCGCCGAACCGATCGCATAGCCCTTGGTGACGGCCTTGGTCGTGTTGCCGACGGCATCGAGCGCGTCGGTCGACTTGCGCACTTCCGGTGGCAGATGGGACATTTCGGCGATGCCGCCGGCATTGTCCGTCACCGGACCGAAAGCGTCGAGCGCCACGATCATGCCGGCAATGCCGAGCATGCCCGTCACCGCGATGCCGGTTCCGAACAGGCCGGCGAGCTGGTAGGTGGCGATGATGCCGCCGACGATGACGATCGCCGGCAGAGCCGTCGATTCCAGCGAGACGGCAAGGCCCTGGATGACGTTGGTGCCGTGACCGGTCACCGAGGCCTGCGCGATGGAGTTCACCGGACGCTTGTTGGTGCCCGTGTAGTATTCGGTGATCACGACGATGAGCGCCGTCACCACGAGGCCGAGAAGGCCGCAGATGAAGAGGTTCGTGCCGGTAATCTCCTTGCCGGCGACCGTGCCGATGGGACCCCAGCCGATCGTCAGCGACGTCGCGGCGGCAAGGCCCGCGATGGAAAGCACGCCGGTGACGATGAGGCCCTTGTAGAGCGCGCCCATGATCGAGCCGTTCGAGCCGAGCTTGACGAAGAACGAACCGATGATCGAAGTGATGATGCAGGCGCCGCAGATGGCCAGCGGGTAGATCATGGCGGAAGCCAGGATCGGTGCGCCGGCAAAGAAGATGGCAGCGAGAACCATGGTGGCGACGACGGTCACCGCATAGGTCTCGAAGAGGTCGGCCGCCATGCCGGCGCAGTCGCCGACATTATCGCCCACATTGTCGGCGATGGTCGCCGGGTTGCGCGGATCGTCTTCGGGAATGCCAGCTTCCACCTTGCCGACGAGGTCGCCGCCGACATCAGCACCCTTGGTGAAGATGCCGCCGCCGAGACGGGCGAAGATGGAGATCAGCGAAGCGCCGAAACCGAGCGCGACGAGCGCATCGATGACTTCGCGGGAGGCCGGCTCCTGGCCGAGAACGCCGGTGAGAATCCAGTAGTAGATGGACACGCCGAGAAGGGCGAGGCCGGCCACCAGCATGCCGGTGATCGCACCCGACTTGAAGGCGATGTCGAGACCGGAGGACAGACTGACCGACGCGGCCTGCGCCGTGCGCACATTGGCGCGGACGGACACATGCATGCCGATAAACCCGGCAACGCCAGACAGGACGGCACCGATCAGAAACCCGATGGCGGCCGTAGCGGAAAGAAGCAGCCAGGTGCCGACGAAGACGACAACACCGACGATCGCAATGGTCTTGTACTGCCGGGTGAGATAGGCCTGCGCCCCTTCCCGGATATAACCTGCAATTTCCTGCATGCGGGCATTCCCCTGGTCGGCGGCAAGCACCGACTGTGTCGCCCAGATGGCATAGACCACCGAAAGCAACCCGCATGCGATAACGCCAAACAATATGGTCATTTCGCTCTGTCCTCCTAGGAAGCCACGGGGTCCTCTCCCCGCAGCCGATATGCGCCCGCTCCTGCTTGCCTCCTCACAAGACAGGGGCCGGCGCGCGGCCAGAGTGCGTTTGCGAATCGGTTGCGTCAAGTCGCCGCACTGCGGCAACCGCTTCTAGAAAACGGATTTTTTGGCGCGGGTCGATCTGAACCGATTAGACGGCGGCGCGGCGATTGCGCAAAAGCAAAAGCAGCACGAGAACGAGGCTGATGCCGGTGATCGGCCAGAACAGCAGGTTTATCGTCTGCCAGCCATAGGCGTTGAACACCTTGCCCGAGGAGAAGGAGGCAAGCGCCACGGCACCGAACAGGATGATGTCGTGGAAGCCCTGAACCTTGTCGGCCTCGTGCGGCCGGTAGCTGGAGGCGACGATGGCGGTGGCGCCGATGAAGCCGAAATTCCAGCCGACGCCGAGCAGGATCAGCGCGCCCCAGAAGTTCCAGAGTTCGATGCCCGCATGCGCCACGGTCGCGCAGCCCATGAGGATGACGAGGCCGGCGGCCACGACCTTCTCCGAGCCGAAGCGCTGGATCAGCATGCCGGTGAAGAAGCTCGGCGCGAACATGGCGAGCACGTGCCACTGGATGCCGAGTGTCGCCATTTCCGGCGAGAAACCGCAGCCGATGACCATGGCAAGCGGCGCGCCGGTCATCATGAAGGTCATCAGCGCATAGGTGGAAATGCCGCAGATCATACCGGTGAGGAAGCGCTGCGTCAGCACGATCTCACGGAGCGGCCGCGCCGCCTGCCCGCTCGCCACACCAGCCGCCTTGTGATCGGGCAGGCGCAGGAACAGGAAGAGCACGATGGCGGCAAGGCACAGCGGCGCGAGCGCGACGAAGGCGCCGGCAAACAGCACCGGCTCGAACAGGTCCTTGGTGAGGATCACCACCTGCGGGCCGAGAATGGCGGAAATGACGCCGCCGGCCAGAATCCAGGAAATCGCGCGGGGCTTGTAAAAGGAGGGGGACGCATCGGCGGCGGCAAAACGGATCTTCTGCGCAAAACCGCTCGATATGCCGACGAGCACGAAGCCGAGCGCGAAGAGCCAGAAGTCGCCACGGAAGAGCGCAATCGCGGCAATCAGGCCCCCCCCTGCCCCGATCAGCGCGCCGACGATGAAGCCATAAGCGCGGCCGAGCATGCGGGCGGCGATCGCCACGAAGACGGCGCCCAGCGCGACGCCAATGTTGAAGCCGGTGAGCGGGGCGGTTGCGAGCGACTTGTCGGGGCCGAGCAGGTTATAGCCCGCAAGACCGCCGACGGAGAACACGATCGGACCGGACGAGGCCAGAAGCGCCTGTGCCAACGTTAACAGGAAGACATTGCGGCGTGCGGCCGAAAGCTCCCGTTCAAGACCTTCGACCGTACCCGTGCTCATGCTGCCTACCGTTATTTGCGTGTGCTATTTTCGCGCGTCTGGCCGAAGCTGCTTGGCGATCCGGTCCAGAACCGCATTCACCAGCTTGGGCTCTTCATCCTCGAAGAACGCCTTGGCGATCTCGACATATTCCGTGACGATCACGGCGATCGGCACGTCCTTGCGTTCCTTCAGCTCGAAGGTACCGGCGCGCAGGATCGCGCGCACCGTGGAATCGAGACGAGACAGCGCCCAGTCGTCCTGGAGCGCTGTGCCGATCAACGGATCGAGCAGACGCTGATCGCGCACGACGCCGGCGACGATCGAGCGGAACCACGAGGCATCGGCCTTGAGATAGGTGTCGCCGTCGAGTTCCTGTCCGAGGCGATGCGTCTCATATTCGGCGACGATCTCGAGCACGCCCGAACCGCCGATATCCATCTGGTAGAGCGCCTGCACGGCCGCAAGGCGCGCCGCGCCACGCTGGTTGGCCGGCTTGACCGGCTGCTGGTCCTTGTCCGTCGTCACAGTTCGCCGCCCAGTTTCTTCTTCAGTTCGATCATCGTCAGCGCGGCGCGGGCAGCAAAACCACCCTTGTCGCCTTCCGAGCGGCGGGCGCGGGCCCAGGCCTGCTCGTCGTTCTCGACGGTCAGGATGCCGTTGCCGATCGGCAGGCTCTCGCTGACGGCGAGGTCCATGAGGGCGCGGCTCGATTCGTTGGCGACGATGTCGAAATGGTAGGTCTCGCCACGGATGACCATGCCCAGCGCGACGAAACCGTCATAGAGCGTGCCGCCATTGTCCATGCCGTCAAGCGCCATGGCGATGGCAGCGGGAATTTCGAGCGCGCCCATCACGGTCACGATATCATAGGTGGCGCCGGCGGTATCGAGCGCGTTTTTCGCGCCATCGAGCATCGCATCGGCCATGTCGTCGTAGAAGCGCGCCTCGACGATGAGAAGATGAGGATTATCGGTGTTGGCCATGTATCACCTGAAAATTGGAGGCGGGCCACGCAAATGCGGGCAGAAGCGGCGGTCAAACCACGACCGGCGAGGCTTGGCAAGAGTTTTCCACCGGGTGCGGCGATTTCCGCCCTTCCCCGATGTGGCCACCAGGTGCTGCGGCATTGACATCACGGAACATAACAGGAACCATGAAATACCGCCACAAGGAGACCTTCCATGAGCGCTCAAACACCGCCCATCGTCACGCTTGCCAAACTGCAACTCGAGCATTGGACGCAGGGCAGCCTCTACGAAAGCCGAGACACCGCCTTCGGCACCACCCTTGGCCTCAAGGACCTCGGCATCGGCTATGGCGAGGTGCCGCCGGGAAAATCCGGCTGTCCGTTCCACAGCCACCATGTCGAGGACGAGCTGTTCGTCATTCTCGAAGGTCACGGCACCTATCGCTATGGTAACGAGCGGCACCTGATCGGCCCCGGCGACGTGCTTGGTGCGCCGGCCGGCGGACCGGAGACGGCACACCAGATCATCAATACCGGCACGGTGCCGCTGAAATATCTCTCCATCTCCTCCATGGCGTCGACGGAGATCTGCGAATATCCGGATTCCGGGAAATTCCTTGCCAAGACACGCCGTGCGCTCGGTGGCCGAACAGAATTCCGCACCATTGGCCCTACGGGCGAGACCGTCGACTACTGGGAAGGCGAGCCCGGGGCCTGAGGCATCAGGCGGCAAGCGACACGCGGTTGCGGCCCCCGCGCTTCGACATGTAGAGCGCCTTGTCGGCGTTGCTCAGCAGAGAATCGAAGCTGCTGCTGTCATCGCCGCCAAAGGCGATGCCGGCGCTCACCGTGCAGGTGATGGAGCGCTTGCCGATCGGAATGAGCTTTGCCGCGAAGTCCATGCGGATTCGCTCGGCGATGCGTTGCGCCCTGTCCGGCAGGGTGCGATCGAGTACCACCACGAACTCCTCGCCGCCGAGACGGGCCAGGCATGCGGATGTTTCACAGACGTCGCGCAGCACGTCGGCAAAGACTTTTAGCACCGTATCGCCGGCCGCGTGGCCATGGCGGTCGTTGACGGACTTGAAATTGTCGAGGTCGAAGGCGATCGCGGCGATGTGATCGGTGACGGGTTCCCCAATATAACGGTCGAAGAGTGCGCGACGATTGAGTAGGCCCGTCAGCGCGTCCGTCATGGCGGCGCGGTGGTGACTGCCGGCAACGCGCCACTGGTTGAGCGCCAGCGACATGGCGCCGATGCCGGTGATGCCCAGGATCGCCACGATGAGGTTGAGGTTTTCCGCCCAGTTGTCCGGAGCATGCCCCATCACCCACCTGCCTTCGTGGATGAGCACGCCGGCGCAACACGCAAAGGACAGCGCCGTCAGCAGATAGAGAATGACGATCCCGGTCAGCGGCAGCGGCGCCTCGTCGCGGCCCCGCCAGTATTCATGCGCGGTCGCCACGAGGCAGGCTGTGATCAGGACGTTGAGCGTGATGAAGGCAAGGCCGTCATATCCGGCAATGAGCCACGGAAGGGAAAGGATCGCGCAAGCGGCAAAGACGCCGAGAATGCGCCGCCGCCCGCTGAGGCCAGTGCGAAAGCGGTAGGCTGCACCGTAAATGAAGGAAAAGCCGAGAAATTGCAGCAGGAAGGCAAGGCAGCCGACCACGACCGTCGGGCGCTCGATATAGAGGCCGTAGACGACAACTGCCGGCACGATGCAGCCGATGCCGATGGACCAGCAGAGCAGGAAACGCTCGACCTTTGCGGAAAGCCAGGTCGCAAACAGTGTTGCCGACAGGCAGAAGCCTGCAAGGCCGATCGCAAGCAACAATGTGTTGTAGTCGGGTGCCATGCAGCAACGGCCTCCTGCGTCCGAATGGTCGGACACTAGAGGCCGAGAGGTATCGATATCGTTACCGCCGCGAAGGGAATATCAGGCCGCGATGTATTAACACGAGACACAGCCTCCTGGAGTCACGCGCCCGTCACGCCCTGGGAGCAGGGAACTCCGCAAGCCGCGCCGCATAACGCGCCATGGTGTCGACCTCGAAGTTCACGAAATCGCCCGCCCTGCGCTCGCCCCATGTCGTCACGTCGAGTGTGTGCCGGATGAGCAGCACGTCGAAAACCGCGCCATCGACTGCGTTCACGGTGAGCGACGTACCGTCCAGCGCAATCGAGCCCTTCGGTGCGACGAAGCGCTCCAATCCCTCCGGCGCGCGAATGCGGAAGCGTGTCGCGTCACCCTCGGCCTCGACGGAGAGGATTTCCGCCTTGCCGTCGACATGGCCGGAGACGATGTGGCCGCCGAGTTCGTCGCCGATCTTCAGCGAGCGTTCCAGATTGATCTTCGTGCCGGCCGTCCAGCCGGCAATCGTCGTCAGCCGCAATGCCTCTTCCCAGGCCTCGACTTCAAACCAGCGAGCATTCGTGCCCTCATCCGGCAGTGCCGTGACGGTCAGGCAGGTGCCGGAATGGGCAATCGAGGCGCCCATGTCGATGGTGGCGGGGTCGTAGTTGGTGCGCACGCGCAGGCGAACCCCCTCATTCATGGGCTCGACCTTCTCGACCGTTCCGATGTCAGTGACAATACCGGTAAACATCACTCGTCTCTTTCGTAGTCTTCAAGATTGTCCGCGCCATAGCGCGCGGTGCGGCGAAGCGAAAAACCCGCCGGCACCTGTCCGGAAACACATGGGGACGCGACCCCCTCCTTGCCAAGGGTGGCAGAACCGTTGAACAGCAGGATGCGATCGACAAGCCCCGCCTGGAGGAAAGACTGTGCCGTCCGCGCGCCGCCTTCGACAAGCAGCGAAGAGATGCCCCGCGTCGCCAGCGCCGCCAGCAGCGTATCGAGACGGCGCGGATCGCAGATCAGCACCTCGACGCCCAAGGCTTCCAGGGCGTCCTGGCGGGCGGCAAAAGCCGGATCGTCCTTGCCATCCTTCGCCGTCACCACGATGACCGGCACTGTCGAAGCCGTGCGCGCGAGTTTCGATCCCGGCGACAGTTCCAGCCGCGGATCGAGCACGATCCGGACCGGCGAGCGCGTTTCGAGCCCCGGCAGGCGGCAGGTGAGTTCCGGATCGTCGGCCAGTGCGGTGCCGATGCCGACGAGGATCGCGTCACTCTCTGCCCGTAGCACATGCACCTGGCCGCGGGAGACAGGACCGGTGATCGCCACCTGCCCCACGCCGAGATGGCCAAGCATGCCATCGGCGGAAACGGCAAGTTTCAGAGTCACATAGGGCCGCTTCCTCGTCTGTCGCGAGAGATAGGCGGCAAGTGCGGTCTTGCCATTCGCCTCCAGCAGGCCGGTTTCCACCGCGATGCCGGCGTCCCGCAGCATGGAAAGTCCCCTGCCCGCGACGCGCTCGTCCGGATCGGTCACGGCGACCACGACGCGGGCGACGCCCGCAGCGATCAGTGCGTCCGCGCAGGGCGGCGTCTTCCCGTGATGCGAGCAGGGTTCGAGCGTCACATAGGCGATTGCGCCGCGCGCAGCCTCCCCGGCCATGGCCAATGCCTGCGTTTCCGCATGCGGCCGTCCGCCGGGCGCCGTCACAGCGGAACCGACGATCACGCCGTCCTTGACGATGAGGCAGGCGACGGAGGGATTGGTGGCGGTCAGGCCGAGGTTGCGGCGGCAGAGGCGGATTGCCGCTGCCATGAAGCGCTCGTCGTCTGCGCCCAGGCCCGACATCTAACCGTCGGCGCCCGGATCGCGGGCGATCTTGGCGGCGACTTCGGCGAGAATCTTCTCGAAGTCGTCGACATGGGAAAAGTCGCGATAGACCGACGCGTAGCGCACGAAGGCCACGTCATCGAGCGCCTTCAGGGCTTCAAGCACCTGAAGGCCGATCTCTTCGGAGGAGATTTCCGTCTCGCCGGAGCTTTCGAGCCGGCGGACGATGCCCGAGACCGCGCGTTCGATGCGGTCCCGGTCGACCGGCCGCTTGCGCAGCGCGATCTCGAAGGATTTGAGCAGCTTGTCACGGTCGAAGGGGGCCTTGCGGCCCGTCTTCTTGGCAACCATCAGCTCGCGCAGCTGCACCCGTTCGAAGGTCGTGAACCGACCGCCGCAATCCGGGCAGATGCGCCGGCGGCGAATGGCGGCCCCGTCCTCTGCGGGACGGGAATCCTTCACCTGCGAATCTTCCGAACTGCAATAGGGGCAGCGCATCAGTCTTCCTTACATATAGGAGTACATCGGGAAGCGGTCCGTCAGCGCGACGACCTTCTCCCGCACCGCGGCTTCGACAGCGGCATTGCCCTCGTCGGAATTAGCGACCTTAAGACCATCGAGAACCTCGACGATCAGGTTGCCGATTTCCTGGAATTCGGCCTCCTTGAAGCCGCGGGTCGTACCGGCAGGCGTGCCGAGACGCACACCCGAGGTGACGAAGGGCTTTTCGGGGTCGAACGGGATACCGTTCTTGTTGCAGGTGACGTAGGCGCGGCCGAGGGCGGCTTCCGCGCGCTTGCCGGTCGCGTTCTTCTTGCGAAGGTCGACGAGCATCAGGTGGTTGTCGGTACCACCAGAAACGATGTCGAGGCCGCCGGCCTTCAGCGTCTCGGCGAGCGCCTTGGCGTTCTTGACGATCTGCGCGGCATATTCCTTGAATTCCGGCTGCAGCGCCTCACCGAAGGCAACGGCCTTGGCGGCGATGATGTGCATCAGCGGGCCGCCCTGGAGACCAGGGAAGACGGCCGAGTTGATCTTCTTGGCGATATCCTCGTCGTTCGTCAGAACGACGCCGCCGCGCGGGCCGCGCAGCGACTTGTGCGTGGTGGTGGTGGCCACGTGGCAATGCGGGAACGGCGACGGATGCTGGCCACCGGCAACGAGACCGGCAATGTGAGCCATGTCGACCATGAGATAGGCGCCGACTTCATCGGCGATCTCGCGGAAGCGCTTCCAGTCCCAGATGCGGGAATAGGCGGTGCCGCCGGCGATGATGAGCTTCGGCTTGTTCTTGCGGGCCTTCTCGGCAACGTCGTCCATGTCGAGCAGGTGGTCGCCTTCACGCACGCCGTAGGACACGACGTTGAACCACTTGCCGGACATGTTGACCGGCGAGCCGTGCGTCAGGTGGCCGCCCGAGTTGAGGTCGAGGCCCATGAAGGTATCGCCCGGCTGGAGCAGCGCGAGGAAGACGGCCTGGTTCATCTGCGAACCGGAATTCGGCTGGACGTTGGCGAAGTTGACGCCGAACAGCTTCTTGGCGCGCTCGATGGCCAGTTCTTCGGCGATGTCGACGAACTGGCAGCCGCCGTAATAGCGCTTGCCCGGATAGCCCTCGGCATACTTGTTCGTCATGATCGAGCCCTGGGCTTCGAGCACGGCGCGCGAAACGATGTTTTCGGACGCGATCAGCTCGATTTCATGGCGCTGGCGACCGAGTTCCTTCTGGATCGAGCCGAAAATGTCCGGATCGGTATCGGCAAGAGAACGCGTGAAGAAAACGTCGGTGGCGGAAGACTGGCTCATCCTCGAGGCTCCTTAAGGGTGGGTGGCACGGTGTTTATCGTCCTCGCATGGCAAGGGCAATATCCGCTCCACGGTTTGCGCCATTTCAACGCGCGTTATGCGATAAAAACGACAGAGCGTCGGAAGCCGGAAAAAAGAAGGCCCCGCATTCCGGAGGAAGCAGGGCCTTCGAAAAAGTCGGACGAATTGCCTTACTGCGGCGTCAGGTTGCTATCGACGGACTGGCCGCCTTCCTGATTGTAGCCGGTCTGCAGGGCGAGTTCGGTGGCGCCGTCCATCTGGTAGATGTCGTCGCGGAACTGGACGACGCGGTCGCGCGCCGACCAGGCCGAGATATAGACGAAATAGACCGGAACCTCGACGGCCAGCTTGATTGGCGAGCTGACGCGCGTGTTGATCACCTTTTCGATCTGCTCGCGCGACCAGCCAGGCGTATCGCGCAGCAGCCAGGTGGTGAGGTCGCGCACGTTCTGCACGCGCACGCAGCCCGAGGACTCGAAGCGCATCAGTTTATTGAACAGGCCCTGCTGCGGCGTGTCGTGCATGTATTCGTTGTTCGGGTTGTGGAAGTTGATCTTCGTCGAGGACATGGCGTTGATCTTGCCCGGGTCCTGGCGGAACATCAGGTTCGGCGCCTTCTCGGCGTTCCAGTCGACCGTCTCCGGCGCCACTTCCTGGCCCTTGCCGTCGATCAGACGGATGTTGTTGCGCGCGAGATAGGTCGGATCCTTGCGCATCAGCGGCACGATGTCCTTCTCGACGATCGAGCGCGGCGCCGTCCAGTAGGGGTTGAGGATGACCTCGTAGATCTTGGAATTGAGAATATGCGTCGGGCGGCTCATGCGTCCGACCACGGCGACATGGCGCAAGGCCACGCGGCTGCCTTCGACCGCCTCGATATAGGCGGCGGGAATGTTCACCATGACGTAACGCTGGCCGAGATCGCCCGACATGGTCTGCAGACGCACCATGTTGGTGTTCAGCTGGCTCAGGCGCGTCGTGGCGGGCACGTTCATCGCCTTCAGCGTATATTCGCCCAGCACGCCGTCCTGCGGCAGGCCATGGCGGGCCTGGAAACGCTTTACCGCACCATCCACATAGGAATCGAAGGAATTGGACATGCCGGCGGCGCGCGGCAGGTCGCCGGAAATGGTCAACCGCTGGCGCAAGGTCTGCACGGCGGGATCGACCACGCCGATCTGCAGCTTCTGGCTGGCACCGACCTGCGGCCAGCCGCCGGCCGACACGATCTGCTGGTAGTCGGAGATCGCCTGCTGGATGTTCGGGATCGAACCCGGCCCGAGGACGGGATTGTTTGACTGAACGCCTGCTGTCGAGCGCGAAGCCTGCGCGTCGAACTGGTCGTCCCAGTTGCCGCGGCGCGGAGCATTGAGGACATCGTCAAGCGCCGTCTGGGCCAGCGAGGGGCCGGCAACGGCGGCTGCGCCGAAGGTCGCGGCGGAGCGCAGGAAGGCGCGGCGCGAGAACACATCAATTCCGGTTTTGCGAGACATCAATCCTACCATCTCCTGAGACGCCGTTCAAAGCGGCGGGTGCGCCCTGGGCACATGACCCGAGGGTCCATACCCGATGCAGCTATCACGAACAGGGTTAACAAACGCAAACCGGCCCTGCCGCCCGCGCATACCTTAAGCCCAGCGTCCGGGTGTCACAGCAATATGGCCAATTCGTGTCCCGGTGACTTCCGCGGGCTTGCCATGCCTTTCGGAAATGCGCCCAAAAAGCTTGGAAAAGGTTTTCGCGGTGCGGTTCACCGCTTTTGTCATGCAGGCTGTGCTTTGCTATCGCAACGGCCACATGTCATCTGCAAAAACAATGAAGCCAAGGATATGGGGAACATGGCAGTTGGCAAGATTTTGAAGGCGATGATGCCGATTTCGACGGCATTGGCATTGGCGGCCGCCCCCGCAAACGCGGCATCCTGCCCGCCAGACCGGGCAATTTACGCGCTGGAATTCGACAATACCCGCGTGATCTACACACAGGACGATGCGGAATTCGAAAACAATTGGCAAAAACAGGTCAGGTTCGAAGCGTATAGAGAAGGCACGCCGGTGTGGTCCATCGAGGGTCACATAGACTGCGATGACATCCTTGGCCTCTGCAACCTGCGCCTGGACGCGCCTGCCGGCGAAAAAGAAGCCCCGAACGCTGCAACCGAGACCTGCTCCAAATTTACGGTTCCCGTCACGGAAATACACGAGGATCCCGACAGCGAGCAGGTCGTATATATCGCCTTTGGCGGCCTCCCCCAATTCTCGATTGCATGCAGCAAGAGCATCGACACGCAGGTTCGCGACAAGCAGCTCTTTACCCAGGTGGAAAACGAGCGAGGTGTTGTCCTTCCTCCCTACGTTCGTTTCTCCTCTTGTGCCCGATGAGTCGGAGAGCGAAGGTAGTGACAAAACAGCAAAGCCGGACGCGCAGGGAACGCGGCCGGCTTTATGGAGGAGGTCGAAATGGGGCCTGGTTTTACAGGCGGTAGAGGATCGAGTCGTTCCAGAAGCGATCGAGGCGCTGGAGCAGCTTGTTCATCTGGTTGAATTCGCCTTCGCCGATGCCGCCGACCTTCTGGATCGAGCCGATATGGCGCTCATAGAGCTTGGCGACGGTCTCGGCGATTTCCTGGCCTTCTTCCGTCAGGCTGATGCGGACCGAGCGACGGTCGATGCGCGAGCGCTGGTGGTTGATGAAGCCGAGATCGACGAGCTTCTTGACGTTGTAGGAGACGTTCGAGCCGAGATAGTAACCGCGCGAGCGCAGCTCGCCGGCGGTCAGTTCCGAGTTGCCGATGTTGAAGAGGAGCAGCGCCTGAACGGCGTTGACATCGGAGCGACCGGCGCGGTCGAATTCGTCCTTGATGACATCGAGCAGGCGACGGTGCAGACGCTCGACGAGGTGGAGGGATTCCAGATAAAGGTTGCGGATCGCATCTTCCTGCGTATCGACGACCGGGGCCTGCTGCGGCTTCATCTTGGTGTTCATGGTTACTGCCTCACTGTTTTGTTTGGCGGTGTGGTTTGTTTTCCCGCCTTGAGTGAGAACCTAACGAATGCATCTAAAATTCTACTTAAACCGCAGGCTTAACAGCGCCTTACCGGAAGGCGACCCTGTCTCACGGTGAATCAGTTCTTACCGTGCGGGCCTGCCGGCGGCGCTGAATGAAGAGCGCGATGCGGAAAAGAACGAAGAGAACGGCGATCGCCACATGCATAAAAACGAGCGGCCGGTCGATGCCGAAAACCGAGGGATAGGCCTCGTGCATGGCGACTTCCGTGGCTGCCGCGACGAGCCATATGACCGGCCCCCAGGAGACGAGAAGCCACAGTCCAACAGCTGCTACGGGGAAGAGAACGGCCAGCGCCGTATAGGCCGCCTTCCAGGCCGGCGGCAGCAGATCGAAACGCCCCTGCCCGTTGAAGGAGAAGCCCGTCAGCATCGCCCAGTATTGCAAGGCGAACCACAGGGAGCCCACCGCCACCAGACGCAGGAACAGCGTGAACAGCGTTTCGGTCAGGCTCGGCCTGGGGCCTTTGGCAGAATCAGCAACCATGCGGCGGACAGTAAGGGCAAGGCGAGGCCGCATAAAGCCCGCAAAATCGATCATGCACGGCCATATGCCGCAGGTCTCCTTCCCCCTCGCGATTTGATTGCCGGTTTCGGCGTGATATGAGGCGCAGAAAAGATCGCGCAAGGGAAATGACATCATGACCGGCAGCAGGCACATTGTCGACGATATCACCGGCGGCCGCCGCATGCGGCGCAACCGGAAAGCCGACTGGACACGCCGCCTCGTGCAGGAAAACCGACTGACGGTGGATGATCTCATCTGGCCGGTTTTCGTCGTGCCCGGCGAGAATGTCGTCGATCCCGTCGCCGCCATGCCCGGTGTCGATCGCATGAGCATCGACAAGCTGGTGGAAGCGGCAAGGGAAGCCGCCGATCTCGGCATCCCCGCCATCGCCACCTTCCCGAATATCGAGATGAACCTTCGCGACGAAACGGGTTCGCACTGTCTTGTCGCCAACAATCTCATCAACGAGGCGACGCGCGCCATCAAAAAGGCCGTGCCCAATATCGGCGTCATCACCGATGTCGCGCTTGACCCCTTCACCAGTCACGGCCATGACGGCGTGCTGCGCGGCGATGTCATCGTCAACGACGAGACGGTGGACCTGGTGGCCAAGGCCGCCGTGCTCCAGGCCGATGCCGGCTCCGATATCATCGCTCCCTCGGAAATGATGGACGGCCGCATCGGCGCCATCCGCCACGCGCTGGATGCCGCCGGGCACCAGAATGTCGGCATCATGTCTTATGCCACGAAATTCGCCTCCGCCTTCTACGGTCCCTATCGCGATGCGATTGGCACCGGCGGCCTGCTGAAGGGCGACAAGAAGACCTACTACATCGATCCCGCCAACGGCACAGAGGCGATCCGCGACGCCGCCCTCGACGTGGAGGAAGGCGCCGACATGCTGATGGTAAAGCCCGGCCTGCCCTATCTCGACATCTGTTGGCGCATGAAGGAAGCCTTCGGCCTTCCCGTCTTCGCCTATCAGGTCTCCGGCGAATACAGCCAGATCAAGGCGGCCGCCATGAACGGCTGGATCGACGGCGAGCGCGTCATGCTCGAAACCCTGCTCGCTTTCAAGCGCGCCGGCTGCGACGGCATCCTCACCTATTTCGCGATGGATGTGGCGCGGCATCTGGCGAAGAAGGGTTGAGGCTGGCATAGCCCCTCAACCTGGCCCTCTCCCGCAAACAGGGAGAGGGGGTCAGCAGACTGGATGAGAGCACTCTCCTGTTCCGCCGTTGTTTTCCCCAAAACCATCCCCATATGTCCCACATGTTCCACCACGGAGACGGGCAGATGAGCGCTGATTTCAATGAAACGCGGGTTCCGACGACGGACTGGCAGGCCTATCGCGGTGTGCTGTCCCGGCGGATTTTCGCGTTTCTGATCGACTATGCGATCGTCGCCCTTCTCTGGGTTCCGGCGGCTGTGATCGTCTTCTTCCTCGGCATCCTGACGCTCGGCCTCGGCTTCTTCCTTTACCCTGCCCTCTTCGCCATCGTCGCCATGCTCTATTTCGGCCTGACGATGGGTGGTCCGTCGCAGGCAAGCGCTGGAATGAATGTCATGGGCCTTGCACTCGCCCGCGTCGATGGTCGCCCCGTGGATTTCCTCACGGCGATCGTGCACCTCGCGCTGTTCTGGATCGGCAATGCCGTGCTGACGCCGTTCGTCGTGCTCGTCGGCCTCTTCACCGACCGTGGCCGGCTGTTGCACGACCTGCTGCTGGGCACGGTCATGGTGCGCCGCGACCGGTATTGAGATAATCAGGAGGCACCGGCGAAATCCTCTAGTTGACCTTTTTTCGAACTAGGCCATGGTATTGGCATAGACGCGTCACAAAGCGATGGAGTCGCCTCACGGCCGATGAATACGCAGGCAACACCTTCTCCGCAGTTCTATCTGACCGCGCCTGCGGCTTGTCCCTACCTGCCGCAGGAGATGGAGAGGAAGGTTTTTACCCATCTGGTGGGTGAGCGGGCGCCGGAACTGAACGATCTCCTGACCCAGGGCGGCTTCCGCCGCTCGCAGAACATCGCCTATCGCCCCGCCTGCGAAAGCTGCCGTGCCTGCATTTCCGTGCGTATCCTCGTCAACGAGTTCACACCGCGGCGTTCGATGCGCCGCGTGCTGGCGGCCAATGCCGACCTGATCGCGAACGAATATCCCGCCGAACCCTCGAGCGAGCAATATTCCCTTTTCCGGCACTATCTCGACGCCCGCCACCAGAAAGGCGGCATGTCGGACATGTCCGTGCTCGACTACGCGATGATGGTGGAGGACACGCATGTCAACACCAAGATCATCGAGTATCGCAAGCGCGAGGAAGGCTCGGGGCTGCAGGAGCGCCCGCAGGGCGAACTGCTCGCGGTGGCGCTGACCGATCGCATGGGCGACGGCCTGTCTATGGTCTATTCCTTCTACAATCCCGAGCTGGCCGACCGCTCCTTCGGCACGTTCATGATCCTCGACCATATCAGGCGCGCCAAGGCGCTTGGCCTACCGCATGTCTATCTCGGCTATTGGGTCAAGGGATCGCGCAAAATGGACTACAAAACAAAGTTTTTGCCGCAGGAACACCTGATGCCACGCGGCTGGGAACGCTATGATGAGCAGGATACTGCCTCTTAGCATCGATTCGGTCCCATCGTGTCCCAGACAAGCGATCCCGCCCTTCACCGCAAGGGTCTTCTCATCACCGCCATCGGCGGCCTCGCCCTCTCCTTCGATATCCCGCTGATCCGCTCGGCCCATGGCGAGGTCTGGTCGGTGCTGGCGACGCGCAGCTTTGCGACATTCGCGATGGCGATCCTGTTCTGGTCGGTCGTGCGTTTTGCGCTCGGCAAGCGCGTGGCGCTGATACCCGGGCCGCTAGGCCTGCTGATCGGCGTGCTCTACGGCATAAACTCGCTGACCTTCATGCTGGCGGTCTTCAACACGTCGACGGCGAACGTCGTCTTCATCCTCGCCTTCACCTCGATGTTCGCGGCGATCCTGTCCTGGATTTTCCTCGGAGAACGCCCTTCGAACGCCACCCTCATCACCATGGCGGCGATGGTCGCAGGGGTCATGCTGATCGTGCATGACGGGTTGGAAAGCGGGAACTTCTTCGGCGATGCGATGGCGGCCTCGTCGGCCTTCCTGCTGGCCTCGGCGATCACGCTGAGCCGCCGCAGCGGCCTCGACCTGGGTTTCGTGCCCCTGGTCACCGCGATCTTTCCCGGCATAGCCGCGCTGATCCTGCTGCCCGACACGGGCTTCCAGATCGCCGCCCCCGGCTTCATCCTGTTCAACGGGCTCATCATGATCCCGCTCGCCTTCTTCTGCCTAGCCACGGGCCCGCGCTATCTGTCAGCGCCCGAGGTCGGCATGTTCTACCTGCTGGAAACGGTCTTGGCCCCGATCTGGGTGTGGATCGTCTTTTCCGAGACGCCCACCACCCAAACCCTTATCGGCGGCTCCATCCTCATCCTCGCGCTGCTGGTCCATTCGCTCTGGCAGATGCGCTCGAAGGCCCGCGCCGCCAAGGAAAGCGATGCGGCGGCAGAGTTTCCGTTCACGGGGTGAGGCTTGAGACTGGCCGCAGGCGATGTTATAACTCAGTTATAACGGAGCAAAGCCATGAATATCACCATCCGCAAGATCGGCAATTCCGAAGGCATTATCATCCCGAAGGACGTCCTCGACCGCATGGGCGTCAAGGCGGGGGATGAACTGACGTTGAAGGAAGAAAGCGGTCAAATCCAGCTTATTCCCCAAAACGCCGATCTGGCGGAACAACTCAAAGCCGCCCGAATGGGTATGGAGAAATATCGCGTCGCCCTCCGCGAACTCGCGAAATGAGAGACATTAAGTGGCTGACCCGCCAAGCTGTGGAGGTCATGCACGAAGAGCAGCTTCTCGAGCATGGCGGGCTTGGCGGCCTTAAAGATCAGAACGCTCTGGAGGCTGCTCTGGCTCGCCCACTCAACAAGGCAGCATATGGCACGCCGGATCTTTTCGAATTGGCCGCTGCGTATCTCTACGGCATCGTGCGCAATCACCCCTTCTCTGACGGGAACAAGCGCACCGGCTTTCTTGCCGCGTTTACATTCTTGATACTCAACGGCAATCTGATCGAGGCATCGCAAGCCGATGTAATCGCTTTCGTCCTCGCCGTCGCCGCCGGCGAGATCGACGAAGAGGGCGCGACGCGCTTCCTGCGCGACGTCAGCGTCCCCTATTCCGGTTGATCAGCCGCTGAACTTGCCGCTGCGCGGGAAGCCCTTCGGCACGGTGCGGCCTGCGGTCGCGCGGTCGGCGAGCCATTCGGCAAGCTCTTCCCGGGTGCGCACGAAGTTGCGGCCGGCGCTGTCGTCCCAGGAAAGGCCGTCGGCGATGGCGAAGCAGCGCAGGTCGGAGATGCCGCCGTCCTTGTAGCGCTGCAGGCGCACGCCCTTGCCGCGCGACATTTCCGGCAGCTGGGCCAGCGGGAAGACGAGCATCTTGCGGTTTTCGCCGACGACGGCGACGTGATCGCCGCGCACCGGCACGACGAGCTTGGCCTCGTCTGGCATGCCGACATTCATCACCTGCTTGCCCTTGCGGGTATTGGCAACCATCTCGGTCTCCGCAACGACAAAACCGTTACCGGCCTGCGAGGCCACAATGACCTTGCGCTGCGGGTCGTGCACGAAGGCCGTCAGGACGTCCTGATCGTTCTCCATGTCGACCATGATGCGCAGCGGCTCGCCATGGCCGCGACCGCCCGGCAGCTTGTCGGCGCCGAGCGTATAGACCTTGCCGCCGGTCGTCACGATCAGCACCTTGTCCGTCGTCTGCGCCGGGAAGGCCACCTTCAGCGCGTCACCCTCCTTGAACTGGAGGCCTGATGTATCGGCGATGTGCCCCTTCAGCGCACGGATCCAGCCCTTTTCCGAGATGACGACCGTCACCGGCTCCTTCTCGATCATCGCCTGCTGGATCGCCTCGACATCGGCCTCCGGCGCGCTGGCGAACTGGGTGCGGCGGCGGCCGAGCTCCGTCGCCTTGGCGAATTTCTTGCGGACCTCGCCGATTTCCCAGGCGACGGTCTGCCACTGCTTCTCGTCTGAGCCGAGCAGCGCCTCGATTTCGGCTTTTTCCTTCGAAAGCGTGTCGAATTCGCTGCGGATCTCGAATTCCTCGAGCTTGCGCAAGGAGCGCAGGCGCATGTTGAGGATCGCTTCGGCCTGCACGTCGGTGAGCGAGAAGGTTTCCATGAGGGAGACCTTCGGCTCGTCCTCCTCGCGGATGATCCGGATCACTTCGTCGAGGTTGAGATAGGCGACGAGATAACCGCCGAGAATCTCGAGGCGGCGCTCGATGGCGGCAAGGCGATGGCGCGAGCGGCGTTGCAGCACTTCGCGACGGTGGGCGAGCCACTCGACCAGCACATCCTTGAGGCCCATGACCTTCGGAACACGCCCCATCGAGAGCACGTTCATGTTGAGCGGAATGCGGTTTTCCAGCTCCGACAGCTTGAACAGCGATTCCATCAGGATCGTCGGATCGACGGTGCGGCTCTTCGGCACCAGCACGATGCGCACGTCTTCGGCCGACTCGTCCCTGATGTCCTCCAGGAGCGGCAGCTTTCGGGCGATCAACAGTTCGGCGATCTTTTCGATCAGCCGCGATTTCTGGACCTGATAGGGGATCTCTGTGACGACGATCTGGTAGCCGCCGCGGCCCAAATCTTCCGTCTGCCACTTGGAGCGCACGCGAAAACCACCGCGGCCCGTCTTGTAGGCCTCGATGATGCTTTCGCGGCCGTCGATGATGATGCCGCCGGTCGGCAGGTCCGGACCCTGCACGAATTCGACGAGCTTCTCCACCTCCGCTTCAGGGTGGCGGATGAGGTAAAGGGCGGCATCGCACAGTTCATGCACGTTGTGCGAGGGAATGGACGTCGCCATGCCCACCGCGATACCGGAGGATCCGTTCGCCAGGAGGTTCGGGAAAGCACCCGGCAGGACGATCGGCTCCTCGTCCTCCTCGTTGTAGGTCGGGCGGAAATCGACGGCGTCCTGATCGATACCGTCGAGCAGCAGCGTCGCGACATCGGTCATGCGCGCTTCGGTGTATCGGTAGGCGGCGGCATTGTCGCCGTCGATATTGCCGAAATTGCCCTGCCCGTCGACGATCGGATAACGCTGCGAGAAATCCTGCGCGAGGCGCACCAGCGCATCGTAGACCGACTGGTCGCCATGCGGATGGAACTTTCCGATGACGTCGCCGACGATACGCGCGCATTTCTTGAAGGACGAATTGGCGCGGATGCCCATTTCGCTCATCGCATGGATGATGCGGCGGTGAACCGGCTTCAGGCCGTCGCGCACATCCGGCAGCGCGCGCTGGGTGATGGTCGACAGCGCATAGGCAAGGTAGCGCTCTTCCAGCGCCGCCTTGAGGTCGACCGGCAGGATATTGTCGTCTCCGCCATCCGGCGGCAAAGTGTTTTGTCCCATGGCTCTTGACTAGCCCGCCAGCCGATTCGCGGCAAGGAATCCGGGCGATCCAGCTGTGGATAGCGGTTTGTAAAGCCTGTCACGAATATGCGGCCATAGCCGTAGAATTCTATAGAAAGTTGCGCCGGCCCGAATATAGTCGCCGCGCCGCCCGTCTATGAGCGGTAACGGCAAGGCAGCCGTCCAAAAATCCAGAAAGAGAGCCAATTCATGATGCGCACCTCCCATTTCCGCACCCTCCTCGCCGGCGCCGCGCTCGCCTCCCTGGCAAGCCCCGCCTTCGCGCTCGACGGCGCGGACCTGCTGGCAAAGCTCAACGCCACCTATGCAACGTCCGGCGTTACGATCAGCTCTTCGAACATTGCCGTCGACGGTTCGACCGTCACCCTTGAAGGCACGGAACTGAAGGCCGCCGGGGCCGAAGCGCCGATCAAGCTCGGCACCGTCACCATGGAAGGCGTCGAGGAAGACGGCGACGGCGGCTACACGGTCGAGACCGTCGGCTTCCAGGACGTCAACGTCACCGAAGCCGAATCGACCGTCACGGCCAAGGACATCGCGATCAATGGTGTTTCCATTCCCGGCACCGTGACACCCGGCACGCTCGAATCGCTGGTGATGTACGAATCGGCCACCACCGGTCCGGTCAATGTCTCCGCCAAGGGCAAGGAAGTGTTTTCCATGTCCGGCATGGAAGCCAACATCACGCGCATGGACGGCGATGCCGGCCTCGAATTCGACGCCACCCTGTCGGACCTCAAGGCTGACCTGACGACCGTCGAGGATCCGAAGGCCAAGGACACGCTCGCCAAGCTCGGCATGACCTCGCTCGAAGGCAAGGTCGCCATGTCCGGCAGCTGGGAACTGGCAAGCGGCAAGCTCGCCGTCGACGAATATTCCTTTGACTTCAAGGATGTCGGCCGCCTCAACCTGGCACTGGAGTTCTCCGGCTACACGCTCGATTTCCTGAAGGGGATCCAGGAAGCCATCAAGGCCTCCGAATCCAACCCGAACAAGGAAGAGGCAAATGCGGCGCTGGGCATGTCCATGATGGGCCTCGTGCAGCAGCTGACCTTCAACAGCGCTTCGATCACCTTCGAGGACGCCTCGATCACCAAGAAGCTGCTCGACTTCGCAGGCAGCGAACAGGGTGTCACAGGCGACCAGATGGCGCAGTCGCTGAAGGGCCTGATCCCGGTCATGATCGCGCAGCTCAACATGCCTGATCTGCAGAACCAGATCTCGGCCGCCGCCAACACCTTCCTTGACGACCCCAAGAGCCTGACGATCAGCGCCCAGCCGAAGGAGCCGGTGCCGTTCCCGATGATCATGGGTGCCGCCATGGGCGCACCGCAGACCATTCCGCAGGTCCTCGGCGTCACCGTCACGGCCAACGAAGAGATGTAAGCCGTTCAGGCGCATCGCAACAAAGGAAGGCCCGGAGCGATCGCTCCGGGCCTTCTTGTTTCCAAGTGATCTCAACGCACCGCCTGCGGTGCCGGTGCCGACCATTCCACGCGGCGTGTCGCATACATGGTGGCGGCGATGGTCACGAAGGAGATCAGCGCGCCGGCGAGCAGCGCATATTCGTCTTCCCTGAGCACCAGATACATGACGCCGTAGGCCGAGATGAGCACGGCGCCGAGCGACAGGCCGTTCTTTCGGCTGCCGGTGGCGCTGCCGAGATAGGCGGCGATGAGCAGGGTCGTTGCGAACGCCG
Source organism: Shinella curvata (assembly GCF_022899935.1). GTDB lineage: Bacteria > Pseudomonadota > Alphaproteobacteria > Rhizobiales > Rhizobiaceae > Shinella > Shinella curvata. Next base: position 759,371 of record NZ_JALJCJ010000002.1, on the reverse strand, counting down.
CCACGATATAGGCGATGGTGAAGCCGGTATGTTCGGCGAGCGCCAGCAGCAGCACGTAGAAGACGATCAGCGCAAGCCCCGTCAGCACATACTGGATCCAGTGCACCATGCGCCCGCCCTTCAACTCCACCACGAAGACGGCGAGGAAGACGAGCGAGATGAAGCCGATCGAGTATTTCAGCGTCCGTGACACCACCTGATAGAACTGCACGGGTTCCACGAGGTTGATGCTCATCATGCTTCCGGACAACGGCAGCGTTGGGCCAGAGGCGACACGGTCGATACCGCGGGCGAGATAGGGGATCGTCCACTTGGCGGAGAAATCCTTGGCCGTGATGGCCTTCTCCTCCGGCAGGAAGAGGCCCTCGAAGCCGGGATGCGGCCAGTTGGCCTTGGCGGCGAAACTCGTCGTCTGGCCGGCGGGTGCCACGGCGAAGCTGCGCGAGCCGTTAAGCGACAGCGCAATCTCGAAGGCAAAGCCGCTGTCAATCAGCGCTCGTTCGATCGGACGATGCACGCCGGCGCTCGATTGCGGCGTGGCGTAACCATCCGCACCGACCACGCTCATCGCGGAGATCTGCCGCATGCCGGGATCGAAGGGCCTGACGGCACCGTTGTCGATCTTCACGCCCGCATCGGAGCGGATGCCGGTGATGTCGTTGATGTTGAGCACGAGGATGGCCCGGTCGAGTTGCGGCGTGCCGGAGAATTGCGCGAGGTCCTGCAGGATATTGCTGCCGAAACGGCCCTTCAGCGTCAGCGCACCGTTGTAGACCGGCAATGTGTAGATCGAGAGCTTCCGCTCTTCCGCCTTGAGGTCGGCCGTGACATCCAACACCTCCGGCATGACGAGCGCCCATTCGGTCGTCTGCTCGACAACGGTTCGGCCATCCACCTCGCGGCTGCGCTGCACCTCGAAGGGCACGGCGATATAGGGGCCGTTGATCGCCTGGTCACCGCCCCAGCCGTTGGCGATACGGCGCGAGACATCCGCCGCGCGCTGGGCACGCTCTTCTGTGAGGCCCCAGACGAGCAGCAAAGGAACGAGCAGCGCCACGGAGATGACGCCGATCATGATGAACTTGACACCGGGCGAACGCAGGAAGGTCGTCAGGTTGCCGCGCGGCTCGGGATAGGGAAAGGGGCGAGAGGATGTCGCAGGTGCCGGATCGTCGGCTTGCATATCGGTCATGAAAAGTCCCTCCAGTCGTGAATCGCCTCTTGCGGGCGTCTGTTCACGCTAGGAGTGCATTTCGACCGATTATGCACGGAATTGGGCTCGACTGGCGGCGAATTCGCGGCATTGTGGCGTCTTTCCGCCTGCCGCAAAGAAAGAGCCCGGCGCGAACGCCGAGCTCCGTCTGTTCGGGATGTTACTCCACGACCTGCACGATGGTGCGGGTCTGCGGATTGACGATCACCCGCTGATCGTTGACGACGGAATAGGCATAGTCGGCATGGCCGTCGATCGTGTGGATTTCAACCGTATCGGGAACAACGGTTCCCACCACGACATCACCATCATAGGCGACGGACGGGACCTGCTGCTCCAGCACATAGGTGCGGACTTCTCCCGGCACGACGACAGTCGACTGGGTGGTCACCGGATCCTGGATGATGACGGTATCCTGGGCAAAGGCCGAGCCGCTCAGGGCCAGAAGGGCCACGGCTGCGGCCGAAACAAGTGTCTTACGCATAGTCGTTCTCCTCTGATTGACGCGGGGAGAACGGGCCTGTCGGCCCAGGGTTCCGAAGGCGAGAGCCGCAACACGGCCCTCGCCTCCCGAAATCTTAGTCCTTCTTGGACGGAACGACGCGCAGCGCCAGTTCCCGAAGCTGCGTCGGCGATGCCGGCGACGGGGCGTTCATCAAGAGATCCTGCGCCTGCTGGTTCATCGGGAACAGCGAGATTTCGCGCAGGTTCTTGGCACCGACGAGCAGCATCACCACGCGGTCGATACCGAAGGCGCAGCCGCCGTGCGGGGGGGCGCCGTACTGGAACGCGCGGTAGAGGCCGCCGAAGCGCTCTTCCACGTCCTGCTGGCTCAAGCCCACCTTTTCGAAGGCCTTGACCATCAGCTCCGGCGACTGGTTACGGATCGAGCCCGAGGCGATTTCGAAGCCGTTGCAGACCGCGTCGTACTGGTAGGCCTTCAGCTCCAGCGGATCCTTGCTGTCGAAGGCTTCCAGGCCGCCCTGCGGCATGGAGAACGGGTTGTGCGCGAAGTCGATCTTCTTTTCTTCCTCGTTGTATTCGTAGAACGGGAAGTCGACGATCCAGCACATTTCGAAGCGGTCGCGATCGACGAGGTTCAGTTCTTCGCCGGCGCGGGTGCGGGCTTCACCGGCGAACTTGTAGAACTTGGCCGGGTCGCCGGCGACGAAGAAGCAGGCGTCGCCGTCTTCAAGGCCGAGCTGCTGGCGGATGGCTTCCGTGCGCTCCTCGCCGATGTTCTTGGCGAGCGGGCCTGCGCCCTCGAGCTTGTCGCCTTCCTTGCGCCAGAAGATGTAGCCGAGGCCGGGCTGGCCGGTGGACTGCGCCCAGGCGTTCATGCGATCGCAGAAGGCGCGCGAGCCGCCGGTCTTGGCCGGGATCGCCCAGACCTGAACCTTCGGGTTCGACGCGATCATGTTCGCGAAGACCTTGAAGCCGGAGCCGGCGAAATGATCGGTCACGGCCTGCATGACGATCGGGTTGCGCAGGTCGGGCTTGTCGGAACCATATTTGCGGATGGCTTCGTCATAGGGAATGCGCGGCCACTGCTTCGTGACCGGCTTGCCTTCGGCGAACTCTTCGAAGACGGCCGTCATCATCGGCTCCATCGTTTCCCAGACGTCTTCCTGGGTGACGAAGCTCATCTCGACGTCGAGCTGGTAGAACTCGCCCGGCAGGCGGTCGGCGCGCGGGTCTTCGTCGCGGAAGCACGGCGCGATCTGGAAGTAGCGGTCGAAGCCGGCGACCATCAAGAGCTGCTTGTACTGCTGCGGGGCCTGCGGCAGCGCGAAGAACTTGCCCTCGTGGATACGCGACGGCACGAGGAAGTCGCGCGCGCCTTCCGGCGAGGAGGCCGTCAGGATCGGCGTGGTGTATTCGGCAAAACCGGCCTCGCCCATGCCCTTGCGCATGGAGGAGATGATCTGCGTGCGGCGCACGATGTTCTTGTGCAGTGTTTCGCGGCGCAGGTCGATGAAGCGGTACTTCAGGCGCACGTCTTCCGGGTATTCCGGCTCGCCGAAGACCGGCAGCGGCAGCTCCTTGGCGGCGGAGAGCACTTCGATCTCCTGCGCATAGAGCTCGATCTCGCCGGTCGGCATGCCCTTGTTGACGGTGTCTTCCGTGCGCGCCTTGACGAGGCCGTCGATGCGGATGACCCATTCACCGCGCACCGTCTCGGCCTTCTTGAAGGCCGGGCTGTCCGGATCGGCGACGACCTGGGTGATGCCGTAATGGTCGCGCAGGTCGATGAAGAGCACGCCGCCATGGTCGCGGACGCGGTGAACCCAGCCCGAAAGACGAACGGTCTGGCCGACATCGGCCTTGCGGAGGGCGGCGCAGGTGTGGCTGCGGTAACGGTGCATCGTTGTATCCTGAAATGCGTGAGGGACCACGCGGGAAGAATCCGGCGCGTTTACCCAGGAAAAATCGGGCGGAAAAGCGCATGATGAGGCCCGTTTGTCAAGGCTTGGCGGGTTTTGAAGACGGCGAGCCGCCGATCTTGCCCCCGCGCCTCCAGCTATTGCTTGCCGTGCGCGCGCCGCAGACGCGCCGGATGCAGTTCGTAACAGGGATGTTTATCGAGAAACGCCAGCAGGATGCGGGATTGCTCGACGAAAACGCTGGCGAGTTCGGCATCGATGCCGACGATACAGGGCGGGAGGTGCGAAAATTCGCGCGCCGCGCCCGAAGGCACCACTCCGCGCCCGTTTTCGACCAGCGAGCCGCAACAGCCGTTGCGCCGGCAGGCTCGCCGGCGGCATGCCGTCAGTTCACTGAGGATCGTCGCGGCCTGCCGCATCGCACGTTCGGCAAGTCCGTCCCGCGGGGGTTGGGCATGGCTGGGTGGCATGACATCCATACGCGTTCTCCTTTCGCCAGCGCGCAAAGCCACGCAATGCTCCGGGCATCCGTGGGTTGGCCTCTTTCTGTCCCGACGGATCGGGTTCGGACGGGGCGCCACAAGGTGCCTCGGATGAATTGTGTATATGACGCCTTCCGGCGCCCCGTTCGGTGTCTTGTCGCGGCAACTGCGGTTTCTCTACGCGAACCGGCGCCTTTTCCAGGGCCACTGCACACCGGCCTAAGCCGGGCAATGCGAAAGGTCCGACGCAGGCGGCATTCGCGCCGCCGCATCCGGCCATCGCCGGTCATGTCCTCTGTGCCGCACAGGCACACCACGGGGTATCACGACAGGTGAGCCCGTGAGGGAAACCATTTTCTGCCGCGCCCCGAAACCCCGGCGTGCGTAACCGCCGGAACCCCAGGGCACCGATCCCGCCTCGCCGGCAACGCGCTCCGGTGTATCCGCGGCAGGATTTGAGGATTGTAGGCATGGGTTTGGAGGGCGGGGAAAATGTGGCTAGAAATCTGCCGCACACATTAAGAATTCGCTCTCCGCTGAGCACTTATAGAGCACGCTCTTCTTCCGAAACATCCCCGTAGGCGAACCTTGATGACCGATACAAACGCCACCGCCGCCTTCCACTGCCCCGAGTGCAAATCTCCTATCAATGCAGGAGCAAAGCGCTGCGGAAGTTGCGGCACGGAATTGAACACGCGCATGCGGTATTTCCTTCGTGCTTCACAATTCATTGCCGCCGCCCTCGTCTTCGTTTCCCTCTGGCAATATGCAACGAGCACGACGGACACCGTTAAAACCAGCGTCTCATTCAAAATCGCTGCTGCCGGCTGCTGGCCCGAGGGCATCGCCGTCTCGGTCGTGAACGCCGAAAAAGATCGGGTTCTCGAGTGGCGCGAAATGCGGCTCGTATCCGTGAATGAAATCGAGGTCGATGAACCGATGCTTTTTCAACCCGGACAGCCTCGCCACCTCGGCCCGCTCTCGACTACCAACCTGATATTTGCCCGCCAGGAAAGCGATACGCGAACGGTTGGCCAAACATGCGTAGGCGGCTGCGCGATGACGGTCTCGCTTACCGCGCAGGACGTGGATGGGAGCAAAGCGACCACGGCCACCACCGAATGTACCTGGACACCGGAAAAGCCGCCGCTGGACTGACATCACAAACGATGATGCCAAGGCGCGCGGAGTCCCAAAACTTTCCCAATTCCCTCTCCCATTCGCCAAATCCTCCGCCATAGTGGCCACATGTCCACGATTCGCCCCCTGATTCCCCTTCTCCTCACCGCAGGCATTCTCATCGGCGGCAACGGCCTTCAGGGCACGTTCATTGCGCTGCGCGCTTCGCAGGAGGGGTTTTCGACGTCGGTCATCGGCTTCGTCGGAGCGGGCTACAGCATCGGCTTTGCCATCGGCTGCATCTATGTGACACGCGTGCTGCGGGCGATCGGGCATATCAGGACGTTCTCTGCCATGGCGGCCATCGCCTCGGCATCGGCGATTGCCATGGTGCTGCTCATCGATCCGCTGATGTGGTTCGTCATGCGCATCGTCGCCGGCATCTGTTTTGCCAGCCTCTTCGCCACCGTCGAAAGCTGGCTCAACGCCTCCGTGACCAATGCCAACCGGGCGCGCACGCTCTCGGTCTACCGCCTCGTCGATCTCGGCTCGGTGACGGCCGCGCAATATCTCATTCCCGGCATCGGCATTGGCGGCTTCGAACTCTTCGCCATCGTCGCCATGGCGCTGTCGCTGTCTCTGGTGCCGATCTCGCTTGCCGACCGCTCCAGCCCGACTGTTCCCGAAGCGATCCGCTTCGATGTGAAGAAGCTCTGGAACATCTCGCCGCTCGCCACGGTCGGCTGCATCGTCGTCGGGCTGACCAACGCCGCCTTCCGCAATCTGGGGCCGATCTATGCGCATGACATCGGGCTTTCGGTAACGGCCATCGCGAACTTCATGAGTGCCGGCATCGTCGGCGGCGTGGTGTTGCAATACCCGCTCGGCATCTATTCCGACCGGCTCGACCGGCGCCTGATCATCCTCGTCGCAACGCTCGGCTCGGCCTGTGCTGCGCTCTATCTCGCCTTCTTCGCGGGAGGCGACGAGTGGCGCAACCTCGTCGGCATCTTCATCTTCGGCGCTTTCGCCATGCCGCTCTATTCGCTGTGTTCCGCGCATGCCAACGACCATGCCGGCGAAGGCGAACACGCGCTGGTTTCGGCCGGCATGCTGTTCTTCTGGTCCTGCGGCGCGATCATCGGCCCGCTCTTCGCCTCTGTGCTCTTGCAGTTCTTCGGACCGCAGGCGCTCTTTCTCTATACTGCCGTCATCCTCGTCACCTTCATGGCCTATACGGGACTGCGCATGAGCGCCCGGCCGGCCGTGCCGACGGGCGAACGGCGCAGCCGCTTCCGCAACCTTCTGCGCACCTCCTTCTTCTTCAACAAGCTTGCCGCCTCCGACAAGGACCGCAACGGCCACCCGTGAGCCTGCGGCAATCTGGTCCTGTCGCGCTCATTGCTGAGTTTGACCCTCAGGTTTAGAAGCGGGTGACGCACCGGAGGATTTGCCATGCTGACACGCCGCACACTGATGAAGGGCGCCCTCGTCGCCGGAGCCTATGCCGGCGGCGTCAGTCTCGCGGGACGCTTCGGCGGCTTCTCGGCGAAGGCCGAGGCCAAGACGACGCTCGTGGCGCGGAACTCCGAGGCGCTGATTACCGACAAAGGCCCCACCAGGGGCATCATGACCTATGGCGACGGCGAAATACCGCCGGTGCTGCGCATGCAGCGCGGAAAACCCTTTGCGCTCAGGCTCGACAACAGGCTCGACGAACCCACCACCATCCACTGGCATGGCCTGCGCATCGACAACCGGATGGACGGCGTGCCCTTTCTGACGCAGCCCTATGTCTATGGCGGCGACGGGTTCAACTATGGCTTCACGCCGCCCGATGCCGGCACCTTCTGGTATCACCCCCATTGCAACACGCTGGAGCAGATCGGCCGCGGCCTCACCGGCCTCATCGTGGTGGAGGATCCCGCCGACCCCGTCTTCGACGCGGAGATCGTGCTGAACCTGCGTGACTGGCGGCTCGGCGGCGACGGGCAGTTCATTGCCCAGTTCAAGCCGCGCGATGCCGCCCGCGCCGGCACATTCGGCACCGTGCGCACCGCCAATTGGCGACGGTCGCCGCAATATGATGCGCCCGCCGGCGGACTGGTGCGCCTGCGTCTTGCCGCCACCGACGTCACCCGCATCCTTGCGCTGAACCTCGACGGAGCGGAGGCACAGGTGATCGCTTTCGACGGCAACCCGGCTGCCGAACGTTTTGCGCTCGATCACCTGATGATCGGCCCCGGCCAGCGGCTCGACCTCGTTCTGCGCATGCCGGACACGGAAGGCGGCGTCGCTGCGCTCATGGACCTGCGCGGCACCAAGCCAGCGACGCTTGCCACCTTCCGCGCCGTCGGCAGCTCGCTGAAGCGCGATATCGGCGACCTGCCGGCGCTGGCCGCAAATCCGCTCTCCGAGCCCGACCTGTCCGCCGCCACGCAACTGCCCTTCATCCTCAGCGCTTCCGCCGAGGAACGGCCGAAGGACGGCATCTGCGGATCGCTCGGCTACAATTTCTGGGCCATCAACAAGGTGCCGTGGGCCGACGATACCGGCGACCCGACCGCGCCGCTCGCCGAGATGAAGGCGGGCCGGACCTATATCTTCAATGTCGAGAACCCGACGCCGCAGGTCCACCCGCTGCACCTGCACGGCCTCGCCTTCCGGCCGATGAATTCGAACAAGCAGACGATCCGCCCGCATTTTTCCGATACCTATCTCATTCTGCCGGACGAGAAGGTGCAGCTGGCGCTGGTCGCCGACAATCCGGGCGACTGGGTGTTCCATTGCCACATCATCGAACACCAGAAGACGGGCATGACGAGCTATGTGCGCGTAACCTGACCCCCCATCCTCCGTCATGGTCGGGCTTGCCCCGACCATCCATGCCGCAGAAACCGATGGATCCTCGGGGCGAGCCCGAGGATGACGCCGTGGGGAAGCGAGGCAAGTTTTCGATTGTGGCAAAACCGCGGACCGTCTAAAGCTGCCCGATCAAAAAATCGAGAAAGTCCGCCCGAGACCATCATGCAGATCATCGAGACCACCGCAGCCCTTCGCGACGCCTGTGAGACGCTCGCACGTTCCGAGTATCTGACCATCGACACGGAGTTCCTGCGGGAAACGACCTTCTGGCCGGAACTTTGCCTGATCCAGCTCGCCGGCCCGGAGATCGAGGTCATCGTCGATCCGCTCGCCAAGGGTCTCGATCTCGCGCCCTTCTTCGAATTGATGGCGAATTCCGCCGTGCTCAAGGTGTTTCACGCCGCGCGGCAGGACATCGAAATCATCTTCAACCGTGGCAATCTCATTCCGCATCCGATCTTCGACACGCAGGTCGCGGCCATGGTCTGCGGCTTCGGCGACAGCGTCTCCTACGACCAGCTCGTACAGAAGATCAAGGGCGAACATATCGACAAGTCCTCGCGCTTCACCGACTGGAGCCGCCGCCCGCTTACCGACAAGCAGCTCGAATATGCGCTGGCCGACGTGACGCATCTGCGCGACGTCTACCTGGCGCTGAAGGAAAAACTCGAGGAGGCCGGCCGCTCGCTGTGGCTGACCGAGGAAATGGCGGTTCTGGAATCGCGCGATACCTACGACCTGCATCCCGACGATGCCTGGAAGCGGCTCAAGATGCGCGTCAAGAAGCCGATCGAACTCGCCGTGCTTCAGAAGGTCGCCGCCTGGCGTGAACGTGAGGCGCGCAGCCGCAACGTGCCGCGCTCGCGCATCCTGAAGGACGACACGATCTACGAAATCGCCCAGCAGCAGCCCGCCGACGCAGAGGCGCTTGCGCGCCTGCGCACCATTCCCAAGGGATGGGAACGCTCGCAATCCGGCGCCGCGCTGCTCGAGGCCATCGCCGAGGCGCTGGCAATCCCGAAGACCGACCTGCCGCGCCTGCCGCGCCAGACCCACGTTCCGGAAGGGGCCGCATCGGCCAGCGAAATGCTGAAGGTGCTGCTGAAGATCGTTTCCGAAAAGGAAGGCGTCGCCGCCAAGATCATCGCCAATTCCGACGATCTCGAAAAGATCGCCATCGAAGGCGAGGCTGCCGAGGTTGCCGCGCTCCACGGCTGGCGCCGCGACCTCTTCGGCGAAACCGCCCTCAACCTCATCGGCGGCAAGGTGGCGCTGCGCTTCGTCGACAAGAAGATCGAGGCGGTGGAAATCCCAGCGGCGTCCGACTTGCCACACTGAAGACGCAAAAGGGCGGCCACGGGCCGCCCTTGCTCTTTGCGGGTTCGCTCAGAGGATGAAATCGCCGGCCTTGAGGGTAAAGCTGCCGTCGATGGTAAGGGTGAAATCCGCCTTGCCGTCGCCGTTGACGTCACCCTGCACAAGGGTGTCGCCGGATTTCACCAGATAACGCAACTCGCCCGCCGTGTCGCTGAACCCCGCCTTGGCAATGAACTTGAAGGCCTGGTTCCCGTTCGCGGCGCTGTTTGCATCGATATCCGAGAAATCGATCCGGTCCTTTTCGCCCTGATCGAAATCGGTAACATGATCGCCCTTGATGGCCGCCCGCGATCCGAAGACGAAGATATCGGCACCGCCGCCGCCACTCAGAAGGTTCGCGTCGTCATTGGCCGTGATGACGTCCCTTCCCTTGCCGCCGATCGCGTTCTCGAAATTCCGGATGGTGAAGATACCGTCGGAAGTCTCCACATCGGAGCGCCCGTTCAGGTCGATCCGCAGACGCCCGGAGAAGGCGGAAAAATTGACTGTGTCGGAATCCTCGGCCCCCGGCAGGTCGTCCGATATGCCCTCGCCGCCGTCGACGATGACATTCTTGACCGGGTCGGCAAGCGCCTTGAACTTGATCGTGTCGGCGTCACGCCCCAGCTGGATGTAATCGGCCCCACCGACGCCCAGCGAGACCGTGTCGTTGCCGCGTCCCATATCGACCGTGTTGATGAGACCGTTGGCGGTGATCAGCCTGTCGTCGCCCCGGCCGAGCAGCGCCGTGCCGACTTCACCGGCACCGGTCAGCGTCAACGTATCGTCGCCCCGGCCAAGGGTCACGGCATTGGCATAGAAGCCGACCTTGACCGTTTCGGAACCTCGGTAGCCATTGATCACGCCGACCTCGGCATTGACCAGCGTGAGCTTGTTCGTGCCCCTGCTGTCGAAGGAAATGAAGTCGATATAGACGCGATTGTCGTCGGTCGTGCCCGTCGTCTTGTCGACGATCGTGGAGTCGGTCTTGCCGCTGAACTTCAGCAGGTAGGTTCCCCAGCTGTTGCCGCCCAGCGTGAAATCCACCTCGCGGATCGGCCCGTTGTCGTCGGCCCATACATCGACCATGGTGATCCAGCGATCGTTCCAGCGATAGACATCGTCACCCACCCTGAAGCTGTTCTTGCCGTTGAGGGTGGCACTGACATCCGTTGTGATGCTGCTCATCTGCGTTCTCTCCCGTTCCCCTGTTCATGGTGCCCGAAGGCGATGCCGTTTTCCGGATGCCGGCGCCGCGACGATGCGGCAAACTCGTCCGCAGGCGCGACCCGTCCAGTCCGGTTCGTTGCGCAAACCGGCCGCCGGCAACAGAAACCTCCCCGTGGAGAACCGCGCCGGGACGCCACCTGTCACGGACTTTACCACGCCGTCGCGGAATTCAAGCAAGAATTGAACAAGCCGCAGCTGAAAAATCAAGGGTGAATTAACCATTGCGGCGACCTCGCAATCGCGGCGCGGATTTTGCCCGCCAGCCGGGGTCTCATCAGGCGGCAGGGCTTCCGCGGACTGCTTGCCGCCGTCACGAAAGCGACAAGCAACTGTCAAGCAGCGGTCATGCAGCACGCTTATCTAGCGGCGTCGCTTTGCGAACCATGAGGACTGTTATGACCAAACATCTTTTCACCACCGCTGCTCTTTCGCTTCTGATGACGACCGTCGCCTTCGCCGCGGAGAAGGAATTTCCGGCCACGCTGAAGGCCCATGCGATCCTTCCGGCCAACACGATCATCGCAGCCCCCGCCGACGCTGCCGGCTACCTCAAGACCTCGGGCAAGTTTTCCACCGCCGACCGCAAGCGCGTCGACGCGCTCGGCACCGTCATGGGCAAGGACGGCGTGCGCGAGACCGGCCTTTCGCTGCCTTTCGATGGTCAGCCCATGCAGGGCTTCTCCGGCATCAAGGCCATGGAGGACGGCTCGTTCTGGACGCTGTCCGATAACGGCTTCGGCAACAAGCTCAACTCCACCGACGCCATGCTGATGATCCACAATGTGCGCTTCGACTGGGACAAGGGCACGATGGAGCCCGTCAAGACCGTGTTCCTTTCCGACCCGGACAAGAAGGCGCCCTTCCCGATCGTCATGGAAGGAGCCGAGAAGCGCTACCTCACCGGCGGTGACTTCGACATCGAATCCATCCAGCCGGTCGCCGACGGTTTCTGGATCGGCGAGGAGTTCGGTCCCTATATCCTGAAATTCGACCTGGAGGGCAAGCTGACCGACGTGATCGCCACCGAGGTCGACGGCAAGCCGGTGACTTCGCCCGACAATGCAACGCTCGCCGTGCAGGCTGATCCCTCGAAGAAGATGCCGGCCTTCAACCTCAAGCGCTCCGGCGGCTACGAGGGCCTTGCGCTTTCGAAGGACGGCGCAAAACTCTACGGCCTGCTGGAAGGTCCGATCTGGGTCGACAGCGAGAGCGTCGAGCAGGCGGACGGTCGCCCGGCGCTGCGCATCATCGAACTCGACGTCGCCTCGAAGGCTTGGACGGGCCGCAGCTGGCTCTATCCGCTCGCTGAAGGCGGCGAAGCGATCGGCGATTTTAACATGCTGGACGCCACCACGGCGCTGGTGATCGAGCGCGACAACGGCGTGGGCACCGCCGACAAGGCCTGCGCCGATCCGAAGGACCCGAAACCGGATTGCTTCGCCACCGCCTCCAAGGTCAAGCGCATCTACAAGATCGCCATGACCGACGAGACCGTCGGCAAGGCCGTGCGCAAGATCGGCTACATCGATCTGCTCAAGATCGCCGACCCCGACAACAAGAAGCGCCAGGGTGGCGGCGACGGCTTCTACGACATGCCGTTCCTCACGATCGAGAACGTCGACCGCGTGGACGAGACCCGCATCATCGTCGGCAACGACAACAACCTGCCCTTCTCCGCCGGCCGCGCGCTGGACAAGGCCGACGACAACGAATTCGTGCTTCTCGATGTCGCCGACTTCCTGAAGGCGGAATAAGCAAGAGCCGGCGGCCTCTTCGGACGCCGCCGGCTCCTCCGCTGGACATGGTCCAGGGTTTTATTTTACCGCACGATCCGACGCCGAAGCGAACTCGCTTTGGCTGGAAATGCCCTAGAGAATGAAATCCCCCAGCCTGAGCGTCACGCTCGCATCGATGAGAATGGCGAAATCCGCCTTGCCATCGCCGTTTGCATCGCCCTGGATGAGGGTATCCCCACCGGTCTTTTCGTAGCGCAGTTCGCCGGCCTTCTTGTGGAAGTCGGCCGTCTTGATGAACTTGAATTCCTGGTTGCCCGAGACCTTTGTATTGGCATCGATGACCGAGAGGTCGATCCGGTCCTTTTCGGACGGCTTGAAATCGTAGATCGTATCGCGCCGGCTCGCGGCCGTCGTTGAATGCGACAGCGAGCGGAAAACGAACGTATCCGCGCCCGCTCCACCATAAAGTCTGTCGGCGCCTGCACCGCCGAGCAACACATCGTTGCCCGCATCGCCTTTCAACACGTCATTGCCGCTGTCGCCCACCAGCGTGTCCTTGCCGGCGCCGCCATAGAGTTTATCCGAGCCTGCGCCACCGTAGAGCTTGTCGTTGCCGGCGGCCCCTTTCAACGTATCGTTTCCGCCCAGGCCGGCGATGCGATCATGGTACTTGCCGCCGTTGATGACATCCCGGGCCGCGATCGAGCCGATCGTGTAGAGCGTCTTCGGCGTCACCGCGAATTCCGACAGGTAGCCGCCGACATTGAGAACGCCCCCCTCTTCGGTGTCAAAGTCGAAAAGGGTTGCGGTTTTCAGCGAAAGCTCGCTGGAGAATGGCGCCGCGCCTATCGCCATCACCGCATCGTACATGGCAAAGGAAGCATGGCCCCAATCATAGTTGTCGACGATAAAGCTCTTCTTGCCGCCGTCCTCAAAATGAAAGGCCCAGTTCACCGAGTTGGGCAGATGGGTTTCGGTTCGGTCGAAGGAAAAGAACTCCCTCAAAAAGCTTCCGGCCGGAAGCTTGTCGAGGTGGCGGTCCTCGGCGAAGACGGTTTCGGCAAAATTCTTGATAGTCTTCAGACCGGGGTCGTTCTTTTCGTAGAGCCGGGCATAGGCATTGTACGCGCCGAAGAACCAATCGTTGTAAGCCCCGAGATTGACGAGCTTGGCGGAAGAGCTGGAGATGTATTCTCCTCCGAGCGCGACGAAGGTGAGATCCGATTTCGAGAATTCCGTATTGGCCCGGTCCGCCATCTGGTTGACGGCCAAGCCGCCGAGGCTGAAACCGGTGACGAGAACATCGCCGCCCTTGGCGAGCTTTCCGACCGCCGCATAGATCTTCGCGTAGTCGTCGGCATACTTCGTGTCGAACTTCGGCGGGTTGCCCAGATAGTGGCCGAAAACGGCGGGAACGCCGTCGAATTCCAGCGCGGAAAAATTCAGGATGAAATTCTTCGGGTTCTGCTGATCGCGATAGATTTCCAGCCCGGCATCCGCATAGACGCTGTTGGCGAAGAAGGTTTTCGATCCACCACTCAGGCCGAGGTCCTTGGCCGTCACCTGCTCCCAGCCCGGCATCGGCCCGAACTGAACATGCAGAGCCGTCATCACCTGATCCTGATCGACCTTGCTACCGAGAAATTTTGCCATTTCAGCCCCTCCCCAAGACGTCCGTCCTGGCCCTTAGAAGAATGAAGTATCGATCTCGAGCTTGAGGCCGGCATCACCGAGAGACAATGCTTTGATCGTGGCCATGCTGCTCCCCCACACAAAACCGTTTCGCATCTACCCAGAATTGAAAAAGCATTCGCGCAGAAAAAGCAAGCCGGTATTACCATGGCTGACGGGAGATATATTAGCGCGGATCGACCAGCTGCAAGATCAACTGATGGACATTGCCGCCGTCGCTCAGTTCGACCTTGTCGAAATCACGGCTGCGCGCACGCTGGGCATCAGAAAGTTCGCCAAGGCGGGCCTGAAGCTGCGGACGGATCTTTTTGCAGTTCGGGTCGTTCTCGACCGTCATGCCGACGCTCATCGCCTCGATCTGCTTGACCATGTCCTTGATGAAGTCGCCGTGGATCTTCTCGTGCGCGGTCACGCCCGCGATGAAGGTGTCCCAGCGGCCTTTCAGCGGCTCGGAGAGCTTCGATTTCAGCTTGGGCAAGGTGTAGGTGATGACGAGCTTCGGCTTGTTGACCGTGATGACGCAGGCATCGCCCTGGCGCTCGTATTTGCGCGTCCAGGTCAGCTTGAAGCCGGTATGGGCGATGACGCGGGCAACGCCGAGTTGCGGACCGCGTTCCCCTATCGACCGGTAGATTTCGAGGCCCGTGGTTCCCTGTACCGTATAGGGTTCCACGCGCTCGGTTGCCTGCCACTCCTGTGCGGCGGCATGGCCGGCGAGGAGAAGGCCGGCTGCGAAGATCGGTCCGAACGGGATTCGCATGGCCATCCTTACAGGAACGTGAAGGCAAGCCGCTTGCCGGTCAGCTTCGCAAGCTGCTGCAGGCGGCCATCGAGGCGTTCGCCGGCAAGCTCGGAATAATCCGAGGGCACGACGAGTTCGAGATCGATATCCGGATTGCCAGACCTGCGGAACGCCAGATGCGGCACGACGCCGGGCATGGACGCCGAGAAAAGATAGACGATGCGCAGTAGGCCGCCGACAAGCTTGGCGAGCTCGCGCAGGCGCGGTGTTGCGATGCCGGCCAGCGAACTGCTCACCGCATCGTCGTTCAGGCCTTCGAAACGGTAGTAGTTGGCAAGCGCGATGAAGGCGCGGCCGGGATGGGTGATGCCGATGAAGGTGCCGTGCGCGATGAGATTCAAAGCCTGAAGGCCACGGTAATCCGGGTGCGCGCGCCAGCTGATATCGGCCAAAAGGCAGGCGGCCTCGCGGTAGCGGTGTTCCTCCGCCGTTTCGGCGATGCCGAAAAGCGGCATCATGCGGCCCGTCCAGGCGGCGAGTTCGCGGGCATGCTCGGGCGAGCGGGCGCGCAGGATGGCGAGTTCGCCGGCGGCGGCAAGCAGCGGGTCGCGCGTCTTCTCGCGGTCGGCGAGCAGCGAATAGAGATAACCCTCGCGCACGCCCTGCGCGGAAAAGAAGACCCGCGAGGGCTTCATGATGGCGATCGTCTCCTGCATGGCGACCGCGCCGAATGGCAGAAGGTTGCGGCGGCTCTTGGAGATCGCGCCGTAGGCCTGATCCTTCTGGTCCTTGGCGGTGACGATGTCCGTCAGGAAGTCCATGGCGTCGGAAAAGCCGAGTTCGTAGCCCTGGATCATATGCAGGGGATAGTTCTGGATCTCCATATGCAGCGTGCCGATGGCGCGCCAGGTACCACCGACGGCATAGAAGGCACGGCCGGCACCCTTCTTCAAGAGATCGGCGTGGCGCAGATACTTGCGCGCGACGATGCGGGCTTGGGCCGCCGAACCACCCGAGGCTTCCGACAACCGGATGCCGCCGAGCGGCAGCGTGATGCCGCGGCCGATCATGCCGCCAGCGACATCAATCAGTTCCAGAGAGCCGCCGCCGAGGTCGCCTACGATGCCGTCGGTATCATGAAAACCGCTGACGATACCGAGCGCGGAGAAATAGGCCTCCTCCTCGCCGGTCAGCACGCGCACCTTCTGGCCGAGGATCATCTCGGCCTGATGAATGAAATCAGGGCCGTTTTCCGCCTCGCGCGCAGCGGCGGTCGCCAGCGCATACATGGTGGAGGCGCGGGCCTGCCTGGAGAGGGCCTTGAAACGGTGCAGCGCATTCAGCGCGCGTTCGACGCTCGCCTGGTCCATGCGTCCGGTCTTCGCAAGGCCCTTGCCGAGGCCGCACATGACCTTCTCGTTGAACAGCATGGCCGGCGAACGGCTCATGCCCTCGTAGATGACGAGGCGAATCGAGTTGGAACCGATATCCACGACCGACACCGGGGCAATTCCAGGCAAACGCCCCTGCGCTTCAGATTCAACCATGCGGTTCCAGTTTATTTCCTGCGGCGGCCTTGCCAGCCCGCGATCGCCTTCGGTGCGCTGGACTTCAGGGCTTCACCCCGGCCCGACAGGCTGGGATTGGTCATGAAGTAGTGCTGAGCGTTGAACGGCTCGGCACCGGGCTGCACTTCCATGCGCCGTGACGTTCCGTCCGCAAGGATCTCGTAGCTCTGCTGGTTATCGATGAGATTGCCCAACATGATCTGCGAGAGAACCTGCTCATGCACCGTCCGGTTGATCAGAGGCACGAGTGTCTCGACCCGCCGGTCCAGGTTTCGCGGCATCATGTCCGCGGAGCCTATATAGACCAGCGCCTTGTCGGAGGGAAGCCCGTGGCCATTGCCGAAACAGAAGATACGGGAGTGTTCAAGGAAGCGACCAACGATCGATTTGACGCGGATATTGTCCGACAGCCCCGGCACTTGCGGGCGAAGGCAGCAGATGCCGCGCACCACGAGATCGACATCCACGCCCGCCTGGCTCGCACGATAAAGCGCGTCGATCGTTTCCGGATCCACAAGAGAATTCATCTTCATCCAGATCGCCGCCGGCGCACCGTTCTTCGCATGCGCGATCTCCTCCTCGATATGACGCAGGATGCGCGGGCGCAGCGTATAGGGCGAGAAGGCGAGCTTCATGCCTGCCTCGGGCTCGCCGTAGCCGGTGATGAAGTTGAAGATATTCGCCATGTCGTTGGCGATGGTCGGGTTGCAGGTGAAGAAGGACAGGTCCGTGTAGATCTTCGCCGTGACCGGGTGATAGTTGCCGGTGCCGAGGTGGCAATAGGTGCGAAGCTTGCCCTCTTCCCGCCGCACCACCATCGACATCTTGGCATGCGTCTTGAGCTCGATGAAGCCGAAGACGACCTGTACGCCGGCACGCTCGAGGTCGCGTGCCCAGCGGATATTGGCCTCCTCGTCGAAGCGCGCCTTCAGTTCGACCAGCGCCGTTACCGACTTGCCGGCTTCGGCCGCGTCGATCAGCGCGCGCACGATCGGGCTGTCGTTCGAGGTACGGTAGAGGGTCTGCTTTATCGCCAGAACGTCAGGATCGCGCGCAGCCTGGAGAAGGAACTGGACCACCACGTCGAAGCTTTCGTAGGGGTGGTGGACGACCATGTCCTTTTCGCGGATGGCGGCGAGGCAGTCGCCGGCGTGCTCGCGGACGCGTTCGGGAAATCGCGCATTGTAGGGCTCGAACCGAAGATCGTTGCGCGGCGCCTTGGTGATTTCCGAGAGCGTATTGAGCGCGAGAAGGCCCGGCAGAACGGCGACGCGGTTATCCGGCACGCCGAGCTCGCCGACCACAAAGCGGCGCAGCGATTCCGGCATTTCGGAATCGGTCTCGATACGGATCACCGAACCGCGGCGGCGGCGCTTCAGCGCCGTCTCGAAGAAGCGCACGAGATCTTCGGCCTCTTCCTCCACTTCGATATCGCTGTCCCGGATGATGCGGAACGTGCCCGAGCCGCGCACGATATAGCCGGGGAAAAGTTTGCCGATGAAAAGGCCGACAGCGTCCTCAAGCGTGATGTAGCGGATCGCGCCCTTGGCATCCGGCAGGCGGATGAAGCGGTCGAGCGCAACGGGCAGACGCAGCAGCGCCGTCATCGGCTCCTTGCCCATCGTGCTCTCAAGCTGCAGGCCGATGGAGAAGCCGAGGTTGGGGATGAACGGGAACGGATGCGCCGGATCGATGGAGAGCGGGGTCAGCACCGGGAAGATCGACTGGGTGAATTCCTGCTGCAGCCAGACCTTGTCGTCGCTCGAAAGCGCCGTGGGGCGGACGATCAGGATGTCTTCCTTGGCGAGATACTGTTGGAGCACGGCAAGCGAGGCCTGCTGCTCCATCTGGAGATTGTCGATCTCCTTCAGAATGTCGTCGAGCTGTTCGGCCGAGGTCTTGCCGTCGGGGCTGCGGATCGCGATACCCTGGCGCACCTGGCCTTCGAGGCCGGCGACACGCACCATGAAGAACTCATCGAGGTTCGCCGCCGAGATCGACAGAAACCGCACGCGCTCCAGCAGCGGATGGGCGGTGTTCAGCGTCTCCTCGAGGACGCGACGGTTGAATTGCAGCCAGGAGAATTCGCGGTTGATGAAGCGTTCGGGGCTTGTCATCAGCGCTTCGACATCGATCCCCGGTGCCTGCCCCTGCGCGCCCTCGGCGGGATTTTCTTGAGAAAGGTCCGGGTTCGCCGTGTCCATGAAAAATCCGCCCTGCCTGCCGTCACAATTGACGGAAACGATTTCTACTTTTTTCCGAAGCGCTTAGCGCAGTTTGACGACAGAACTGTGACAGTCAATCCTCGCCGCCGACCATTTCGCCCAGCACCTCCTGCGCGAGCGTGCGGGTGATGCGGCTGCCGCGGGCGAGCGCCAGACGGTCGAGCCGCTCCACCAGCGTCTGCGCCGCCTCCAGCGAGCGCTCCATGCGCGCCACCATATAGGCGACCAGCCTGTCGTCGACGAAGAGCTGGCGGTCGGCGAAGAGTTTAACGATGACCTGTGACAGCAATTCGTCGTCGGGTTCGCCGATCTCCACGACGGTGGCTGCCTTGAGGCGCGAGCGCAGATCCGGCAGATCGACTGGCCAGGACATCGGCCAGAGCCTGGAAGTGATGAGCAGCGTATGGCCGTGCTGGCGCACATTGTTGATGATGTGGAACAGGGTGCGGTCGTCGAAGCCGTGGCGATCGGCATCCTCGATCAGGACGGGGCCGTGTTCGGCCGCTTCCTCCGCGCCCGTGCCGGCCTTTGCCTCTATCAATGCCGCGCCGGCCTTTTCGCGCCAGATGGCGGCGAGATGCGACTTTCCGGAGCCTACGGGACCGGCAATGATGACGACGGGTGCCGGCCAGTGCGGCCAGGCGTCAATCATCGCGACCGCCGCATCGACGGGTTCGGCGATGAGGAGGTCGTCGCGACCGGTTGCCGGGTCGTGTTCGAAGGCGAGCGGCAGCTGCTCGGCTGTCTTGCGCGAAGTCATGGCTTTACTCGGATACTCTCACTCATTCGCCGTCCGGCGTGCTCTCTTCCAGGAGAACGGGCTTGCTCGCCCCATAATAGAGATCGCTGTCAAGGTAGCGCGACAGGCCGAAACGGACAAGCACGCCCACCGCCGCCGCTGCCGGCACGGCAATCATCAGGCCGACGAAGCCGAACAGCGCGCCGAAGGCGACCAGCGCGAACATCAGCCAGACCGGATGCAACCCGACGCGCGAGCCGACGAGCTTCGGCTGGAGAATGTTGCCCTCGATGAACTGGCCGAGGAAGAAGATGGCGGCGACGAGCACGACCATCCAGTAATCCGGCCAGAACTGCACGATGGCCACGCCGATGGCAAGCACCAGCCCGACCAGGGAGCCGACATAGGGAATGAAGCTGATGAGACCGGCGAAAAGGCCGATCAGCAGGCCGAAATTGAGGCCCGCGAAGGAAAGGCCGACACCGTAGAACAGACCAAGGATGATGCAGATGGAGCCCTGCCCGCGCACGAAGCCGGCGATCGCCGCGTCCATCTCGGTGGCGATCTGGCGGACATTGCCGACATAGTCACGCGGCACCCAGCTGTCGACCTTGGCGATCATGCGGTCCCAGTCGAGCAGCAGGTAGAAGGCGACGACCGGCGTGATGACGAACAGCGAGACGATGTTGACCAGCGCCATGCCGGAATTCCACAGCTGCTTGAACACCGTGCCGAGGAAACCGGCGCCCTCCGCGAGGATGGAGGAGAAACTCTGCTTGATCGTGCCCATCTGGCTGCTGATCCATGTCGGCAGCAGATTGGGATTGAAATTGGCTACAAGCTCCTGGAGCTGGGTGACGTAGCCCGGCAGCTTTTCCAGGAATTCCGCGGCCTGCGTTGCCAGCAGGGGAATGATGATCATCAGCGACAGGGCAAACAGGATGACGAAGGTCACGAGGATGACCACCGTCGCCATCATGCGGCTGAGACCGATGCGCTCCAGCCGGTCTGCGACCGGATCGAGGAAATAGGCCAGCGCCATGCCGGCGATGAACGGCAGGAGAATGTCGCTGAAGACGAGGAGGAACAGCACGAAGAAGACGAAGGCGATGAGCCAGAAGATCACCTGCCGCTTCAATCCCGCGCCGCTGATATGGGCTGCCATCGTGCTCTTCCTCGTTTTTCCAATCGTCGCCGCTACGGGATGGAGATAGGATGTGTCGCGGATTGCGGTCAAGGCTCGGCGGGCGAATGGGCCCCCGTGCCGGGTAAATCGGTGAAAAAAGCCCTGACTTCCCGGCATTCGTCTTGCACTTGCCGCCCCATCATGCCAATCGGGCGCGAACAGCGCGCAAGTCCGGAGACGAGAGCATGAGCCAGTCGGGAAAGAACGGTCTGACCTATAGCGATGCAGGCGTCGATATCGACGCGGGCAACCTGATGGTCGAGAAGATCAAGCCGGCCGTGCGCTCGACGCGCCGCCCCGGTGCGGATGGCGAGATCGGCGGCTTCGGCGGCCTTTTCGACCTGAAGGCCGCAGGCTTCAAGGATCCGGTGCTCGTCGCGGCCAACGACGGCGTCGGCACCAAACTGAAGATCGCCATCGATGCCGACCGTCATGACACCGTCGGCATCGATCTCGTTGCCATGTGCGTCAACGACCTCGTGGTGCAGGGCGCCGAGCCGCTCTTCTTCCTCGACTATTTCGCCACCGGCAAGCTCGACCCGGATCAGGGTGCGGCCATCGTGCAGGGCATCGCCGAAGGCTGCCGCCAGGCCGGCTGCGCGCTGATCGGCGGCGAGACCGCCGAAATGCCCGGCATGTATTCGCATGGCGACTATGACCTCGCGGGCTTTGCCGTCGGCGCCGCCGAGCGCGGACAGTTGCTGCCGGCGGGCGACATCGCCGAAGGCGACGTCATCCTCGGCCTCGCCTCCTCGGGCGTGCATTCGAATGGCTATTCGCTGGTGCGCAAGATCGTCACGCTCTCGGGCCTCGCCTGGGACGCACCGGCGCCGTTCGACGCTTCCAAGACGCTGGGTGAAGCCCTGCTGACGCCGACGAAGATCTATGTGAAGCAGCTCCTGAAGGCGATCCGCGAGACGGGGTCCATCAAGGCGCTGGCGCACATCACCGGCGGCGGCTTCCCGGAAAACATTCCGCGCGTGCTGCCCAAGCACCTCGCCGCCGAAATCGATCTCGACGCCGTCAAGGCGCCGGCCGTGTTCTCCTGGCTTGCCAAGACCGGCGGCGTGGAGGCCAAGGAAATGCTGCGCACCTTCAATTGCGGCGTCGGCATGATCGCCGTCGTGCCGGCCGAGAAAGCCGACGAGGTCGCCGCCGTGCTGACCGGCGAAGGCGAGAGCGTCTTCCGTCTCGGCCGCATGGTCGCGCGTGAAGAGGGTGCCGCCGGCACGATCTACAAGGGCACGCTCGCTCTATGACGAGCCAGACCCGCAAGCGCGTCGTCGCCTTCATCTCCGGCGGCGGCTCCAACATGCTGGCTCTGGCGAAGGCGGCCGCGGCACCGGATTTCCCGGCCGAAATCGTCGCGGTCTTCTCCGACAAGGCCGATGCCGGCGGGCTCGCCAAGGCCGAGGCCTTGGGCATCCCGACCCGCAGCTTCCTGCGCAAGGATTTTGCCAGCAAAGATGCGCATGAGGCGGAAATCCTCGCAGCACTTGCGGACTATCGCCCGGACCTTCTCTGCCTTGCGGGCTACATGCGCCTCCTCAGTGCGGATTTCATCCGCCCCTATGAGGGCCGCATCCTCAACATCCACCCGTCCCTGCTGCCGCTGTTTCCGGGACTGCACACGCATCAGCGCGCCATCAATGCGGGCATGCGCGTCTCCGGCTGCACGGTGCATCTCGTCAATGCCGGCATGGACGAAGGCCCGATCCTCGCGCAGGCCGTGGTACCGATCCTCGACGGCGACACGGCCGACAGCCTCGCGGCGCGCGTCCTCGTGCAGGAGCATGCGCTCTATCGACGTGTCCTCGCCGGCTTTGCCGCCGGCACCCTGCCCGGCGGCACCGATCCGGCGCAGAGCGTGCTTTCGCTCGGCTGATTCCTATGCCGGAGCGAATTCCGCCCGGTTCAGCATCAGCCATTGCAGCAACATGATGGTTTTCGCATCGACGATGACTCCCGTGGCGATCAGGCCGTAGGCTTCGTCGATCGGCATCTCGACGACCTCGATATCCTCTCCCTCGTCCTCGACGCCGCCGCCCTTGCCGTCGCGTTTCGAGGCATCGACATGGGCGGCAAAGCAGCAGACGCGCTCGGTGAGCGTGCCGGCGCTGGAATACATGTCGAAGAGATGGCGGATGTCGCGCACCGCATAGCCCGTCTCCTCCATGGCCTCGCGGCTTGCAGCCTCCTCGGGACCATCGTCGTCGAGCAGGCCGGCCGGCGTTTCGAGCAGGAAGCCGTCGGAATGACCGCCGAAGAAGGCGCCGGGACGGAACTGGCGCACGAAGACCACCGACTGCCTGACGGGATCGACGAGCAGCACGGTGGCGGCGGCACCGTGATCGTGCACCTCCCGGTCGAGAAATTCGACACGGCCATCGGCGCGGGTCTGCTCCAGCACGAGCGTCTGGAGGTGGATGAAGCGCTTCCAGACCGTCTGCTGATCGACGATGCGGATGGCGGACGAAGCATTGGCCGTCATGAAAAATCCCTGGTTTGAAATATCAGGCCGTCTTGCGCAGCCAGACCCGGTTATCGTGGAAGGCGGCGCCGCCATAGGGCGCGACGGGATCTGCGCCGGTCAGCACATTGATGCCCTCGCCATCGAGATGCGCGGAGTTCGGCCAGATGCCCTCGGCGATCAGCACGCCGGGCTTCACGCCGTCGGTGACCTTGGCGTGCAGGCGGATATCGCCCCTGACATTGCCGAGCTGCACGACATCGCCATCGGCAATCCCCTGCGCTGCGGCATCCTCGGGATGGATCATCACCTCCGGCCGGCCCTCCCGCTCGCGCGAGCCCTTGGTCTCGGTGAAGCTGGAATTGAGAAAGGTGCGGGCCGGCGAGGTGCCGAGGCGGAAAGGATGCACCTCGTCCGCCTCCTCGATGACCGTCACATAGTCCGGGAAAACCGGCAGGTCCTCATGCGGACCGAAGGCGCCGAGCACCTTTGGCGGTTTGTTGGGGGCCGGCGTGTTCGTCCAGTCGGGACGGAAGCGGAATTTGCCGTCCGGGAAGCCAAACCCCTTGCCGAAATGCGCAGCCTCGAAATCCGGCTGGCAATCGATCCACTTCTCTTCCTTCAGGCCGTCGAAATCCATGTCGTAATAGGGCAGCATCTTCGTGATGTGCTCCTGTTCCGACAGGCCGAAACCCGGCATATCCGACACGCCGAGGCGCTTGGCCAGCTCCTCGATGACGAAGAGATTGGTGCGCACCGTCGCGGGCGGCTCGACGAGTTTCGGGCCGAGAATGATGTGCTGGTGGCCGCCGCCGCGATAGATGTCGTCATGCTCGACGAACATGGTGGCGGGCAGCACGATATCGGCGAGTTTGGCCGTGTCGGTCATGAACTGCTCGTGCACCGCCACGAAGAGATCGTCGCGCAGAAAGCCCTGTTTGACGAGGCGCTGCTCGGGGGCGACGTTCACCGGATTGGTGTTCTGGATCAGCATGGCGGTAACGGGACCGCGGTCCCGCAGGGCAACGGCATCGCCCGTCAGGATGCGGCCGATCTGCGACTGGTCGAGCGTGCGGATGTCGGGATCGACGAATTTCATGCCCATCAGCTCCGCCTTGCGCAGGTGGAAGATGGCGGAATTGCTGTGGAAGGCGCCGCCGCCCTCATGCTGCCAGGAGCCGAGCACCGTGGCGATACAGAGAGCGGCATGCATGGACACTGCGCCGTTGCGGCTGCGGGTAAAGCCGTAGCCGAGGCGGAGGTAGCTTTTTTTCGTCCGCCCGACGAGGGCCGCGAAGGCCTCGATCTCGTCGACCGTCAGGCCGGTGATCGCCGCCGCCCATTCCGGCGTGCGGGTGGCGAGATGGGCTTCGAGGCCCACCGGATCGTCGGCGAACTTTTCCATATAGGCGCGGTCGGCATGACCATCGCGGAAGGCGACGTGCATGACGGCGCAGGCGAGCGCGGCATCCGTGCCGGGGCGCAGCTTCAGCGCGATATCCGCCTGTTTCATCGTCGGGTTATCGTAGATGTCGATGACGACGATCTTGGCGCCGCGTTCCTTGCGGGCCTTGATCGCGTGGGTCATGACGTTGACCTGGGTGGAGACCGCATTGGTGCCCCAGATGACGACGCAATCGGACTTCGCCATCTCGCGCGGATCGGGACCGCG
Source organism: Shinella curvata (assembly GCF_022899935.1). Taxonomy (GTDB): domain Bacteria; phylum Pseudomonadota; class Alphaproteobacteria; order Rhizobiales; family Rhizobiaceae; genus Shinella; species Shinella curvata. Next base: position 734,692 of record NZ_JALJCJ010000002.1, on the reverse strand, counting down.
GAGCGTGCCTGCGCCCATGGTGAAGCCGGTCCAGGCGGGATTGGTGCAGATACTGTCGAAGAAGCCGGAATAGCGCTTGGCATGGCGCAGGCGCTCGATGGAATCGCGCTGCACGAGCCCCATCGTGCCGGCATAGTAGTAAGGCCAGACGGCCTCCACACCATGGGCCTGCTCGGCCTTGACGAAATTCTCCGCGATGGCGTCGAGGGCTGCGTCCCAGGAAATGTCGGCCCATTCGCCGCTGCCCTTGGCGCCCTTGCGCACCATCGGCTTCATCAGGCGATCGGGATGATAGAGCCGCTCGGCGTAGCGTGCGACCTTGGCGCAGATGACGCCGGCCGTATAACTGTTGTCGGCGCTGCCCTTGACGCGCCCCATGCGGCCATCCGCGCCGATCTCGATATCGAGCGCGCAGGTGGAGGGACAGTCGTGCGGACAGGCAGAATGGCCGATCCGCGGTTTTCCGAGATGGGGGGTCGCAACGTTCATGGCTTTTCTATATTGCAGAGCGGAAAGCCCCAAAAGGCAAATCATTCTACCATCGCAACAATTCATCGTCGCATCAGAGCGTTTGATCGCGCGGGGACCGCATGAACTATCGCCATATCTACCATGCCGGCAATTTCGCCGACGTCCTGAAGCACGCCGTGCTCGCCCGTCTCGTCGTCTACATGCAGGCCAAGGACAAGGCCTTTCGCGTGCTCGATACGCATGCCGGCATCGGGCTCTACGACCTTTCCAGCGAAGAAGCGCAGAAAACGGGCGAATGGCTGGATGGCATCGGGCGATTGCTGGCCGAAGACCTCCCGCCCGCCGTGGCCGCCGTTCTTGAACCGTATCTCAAGGTCATTCACGAACTGAATCCGGAAGGCGGGCTAACCCATTATCCCGGCTCGCCAAAACTCGCCCGCATGCTGTTCCGCCCGCAGGACCGGCTCTCGGCGATGGAGCTGCATCCTGATGATTACGAGACGCTGCACCGGCTCTTCGACAACGACTTCCAGAGCCGCATCACCCATCTCGACGGCTGGTTGTCGCTCGGCGCGCATCTGCCGCCGAAGGAGAAGCGCGGCATCGTGCTGGTCGATCCGCCCTTCGAGATCGAGGGCGAATACGAACGGCTGGTGGACGGGCTGGAAAAGGCTGTGCGCCGCTTCCCCGGCGGGGTCTATTGTCTGTGGTATCCGCTCAAGAAGAATGCCCCCATCGCCGAATTCCACAAGGCGCTGAAAGAGACCGGCATTCCGAAAATGCTGTGTACCGAACTGACGGTGAAAAGCGATCGCGGGACGACCGGGCTGACCGGCTCCGGCCTCATCGTCGTCAACCCGCCCTATACGCTGAAGCCGGAACTCGACGTGCTGCTTCCCTTCCTTAAGGAGCGGCTGGCGCAGGACCGCTTCGCTTCTGCGCGGTCCTTCTGGCTCGCTGGCGAGACGAAGGCCTCTTGACCTTTGCCGTTCGGCGGCAACAATCGCGCGCCGAACCGGGAGACCTCCATGACGCCTTTACTTCGCGCCCGATCCGCCTTGCTGGCCCTCGCCGGCCTGCTGGCGCTTGTCGGCTGCGGCGAGGAAAAGCCGGCCGAAAAAGCGAAGGTCGAAGAAAGCCGCAAGGTCCCGCAGACGCAGGCAAAAATCCCTGTCGGCAAGGGGTTCGATTTCTACGTTCTCTCCCTTTCGTGGTCGCCCAGCTGGTGCGCCGAAAACGATGCCGCCGGCAAGACGCAGCAGTGCCGCCGGGGCAACGACCACGGCTTCATCGTGCACGGTCTCTGGCCGCAGAATGAACGCGGCTATCCGGAATTCTGCCGGACACGCGAATCCGATCGCGTGCCTGAAAGCCTCGGCCGCACCGTGCTCGACATCATTCCATCCATGGGCCTCATCGGCCACCAGTGGCGCAAACACGGCAGCTGTTCCGGCCTCAGCCAGAAAGACTATTTTTCGGTGGTGCGCGCCGCCCGCGAACGTGTCCACATCCCCAAGAGCCTGGAGCCGCAACGTGATGACATCCGCGCGTCGCCGGATGCCATGGAGCAGGCTCTTGTTTCCGCCAATCCCGGCCTTGATCGCAAGGGCATCGCCGTCACCTGCGCAGGCGGACAACTGGAGGAGATCCGCATCTGCATGACGCCGGATCTCGGCTTCCGCCCCTGTCCCGAAGTCGACCGCGCCGCCTGCCGCGCCAAATCCATCGAACAGCCATCCATCCGCTAATCAGGACCCAGACGATGAAAATCTTCTATTCCACCACGTCGCCCTACTCCACCAAGGTGCGTATGGCCGCGCATTTCGCCGGCCTTGCCGCCGAATCGGTCTCCGTCGACACCAATGCCGACCCTGCGGAGCTGCTTGCCGCCAATCCGCTGGGGAAAATCCCCGCGCTCGTAACCGACGACGGCGTCGCTGTCTTCGACAGCCGGGCGATCATGAACTACATCGACCGCCAGACGCGCGGCTCGCTCTATCCGCGCAATGCGGCCAAGCGCACCGAGGTCGATGTGCTCGAGGCGACGGCCGACGGCGTCTGCGACTGCCTGCTCGCCATCGTCTATGAGCGCCGCTCGCGGCCGGAGGAAAAGGTGCACCAGCCCTGGATAGACCGGCAGTGGGAAAAGGCCGGGCGGGCGCTCGATCATCTCGAGGCCAATATGCCGCGTCTCGCCAAGAAGCCGAATGCCGGCCATTTCGCGCTCGCCGCGATGCTGCGCTACATCGAGCTGCGTTTTGCCGGCAAGTGGCAGCGCGGGCGGCCAAAGCTGAAGCGCTTCCTGACGCGCTTCGAGGCCGTCTTCCCCGACTACGCCAAATTCAAGGATTGAGGCGGTTTCATCTCTTTCAGACTGCCAAGCAAAAAGGCCGGGCTTTCGCCCGGCCTTTCCGTATTCCGATACCGTTTAAGGCTTAGAACTTGACGCCGAGACCGACGCGAACAGCGTGGTCCTGGAAGTCCGACTTCACGTTCGTGCCGCCGAGGTTGTAGTTCTTGCCCTGGTAGTCGCTGTAGCGGTATTCGACGCGCGCCGTGACATTGTTCGTCACGAAGGCTTCGACACCGGCGCCGGCCGTCCAGCCGACCGAGGTGTTCTTGTCCTTGCCGGCAGCGTTGCTCATTTCGGTGTTGGTGGCAGCAACACCGGCGGTGCCGTAGACGAGAACCGGGTTCAGATCGACGCCGACGCGACCGCGCAGGGAGCCGTTGACGCCCTGCTTGGCCGTGAGGCCATTGCCCTTGGCATCGACGCCCGAGTAGTTCAGGTCGGCTTCGCCGCCGTAAACCAGCTGGCCGCTCTGCATGTTGTAGCCGCCGTAGATGCCGCCGCCCATGCCGTTAGCCTTGGCGTCGCCCTGACGCTGGAAGTCACCGCGCTGCCAGCTGGCCGTACCACCGGCGTAAGCGCCGGCCCAGTTGCCCGAGGCAACCGGCTCGACATATTCCGAAGCCGGAGCCTGCGGAACTTCGTCGATAGCGTCAGCAGCGTGAGCGGCCTGGAAAGCGACCATCGAAACGGTCGAAGCGATGAGGGTGGCGATAAGTGTACGCATGATATTCTCCTTTACTAAACGACGCCCTCTCTTGGGAGGCTGTCGGGCGTCGTCATTTCCAATTCAGTCCCGCCCGGTTGAGGTGAAATTGAATAAAGATTGAGGAATTGAAAGAGCCAAAATGTGAAATCATTGTGGCAGAGCAATGGCACAATTTGGATGTGACTTTTGCGCACCAGGTGAATTGTTAACCATGATTTCAGAAATCAGAAATTCTTACAATATATACTTCAAATTACTTTGAAGCACTCTTTGCGGTTAATTTTTCCGCAACCAATTGTCATGGGGAGTTTAAGCCTGCGCAGGGATGTCTATATCTTGGGCCGGTTAATCAAATGAATCGGCAGGACGGACTTTTCTTGAACAAACCCATGAAAACGGCCCTGGTGACGGGCGGCGCAAAACGCATCGGCAAGGCCATCGTGGACGATCTTGCGGCGCACGGCTTTGCCGTGGCCATCCATGCGAATGGCTCTCTCGAAGACGCCGACGCGCTCGCCGCCGCAATTCGGGCCCGTGGCCAACGGGCAGCCGTGGTGCAATGCGACCTCTCCGACGGCGCAGCGACGGCAAGGCTCGTCGATGCGGCAGGCGCAGCACTCGGGCCGCTCGACCTTCTCGTCAACAACGCCTCGCTCTTCCAGCCGGACACGGTGGGCGAGTTCGACGATGCGCTGTGGGATCGGCACTTCGCCGTCCATGTGAAGGCGCCGTCGATCCTGGCGCGCGATTTCGTGCGCCAGCTGCCCGCAGGCTCTGCCGGCTCGATCGTCAACATCATCGATCAGCGCGTCTGGAACCCGACGCCGCGCTACTATTCCTACACGCTCTCCAAATCCGCCCTGTGGATGGCGACGCGCACCATGGCGCAGAGCTTTGCTCCGCAGGTGCGCGTCAATGCCATCGGCCCCGGACCGTCGCTGCCGAACGAGCGGCAGGACGATGCCGCCTTCCAGGCGCAGGTCGAGGGCCTGATCCTGCGGCGCGGGCCGGATCTGGGGGAATTCGGCCGCACAGTTCGCTTTTTGTTCGACACGCCCTCGATAACCGGGCAAATGATAGCGCTCGACGGCGGACAGCATCTCGCCTGGGAAACACCCGATGTCGCGGAGATCGCCGAATGAACGGCCGCAAGGTGGAGGATGGCGGCATCCTCTATGACGAGAACGAACCGGACGAGGACGACGAGCTTCAGGAGAGCCCGGCGGCGAGCCCCGGCGCGCCCCTCGCCGCCACGCCCGGCATCGATTGGAACGAGGGCGGCGATGTGCCAGAGGGTGTAACCGGCGCCGAGCTGATCCAGCACTTCGTCAATCGCCTGCCCAACAGTCCCGGCGTCTATCGCATGTTCAATGCCGAGGGCGACGTGCTGTATGTCGGCAAGGCGCGCAGCCTGAAGAAGCGCGTATCGAACTACGCACAGGGCCGTGTGCATTCCAACCGTCTCACGCAGATGGTGCGCCAGACGGCGAACATGGAATTCGTCACCACGCGCACCGAGACCGAGGCGCTGCTGCTCGAAGCCAACCTCATCAAGCGGCTACGCCCGCGCTTCAACGTGCTTTTGCGCGACGACAAGTCGTTTCCCTACATTCTGCTGACAGGTGATTCCAGGGCGCCGGCGATCTTCAAGCATCGCGGTGCGCGCAGCCGCAAGGGCGACTATTTCGGTCCCTTCGCCTCCGCCGGCGCGGTGGGTCGCACGATCAACTCGCTGCAGCGCGCCTTCCTGCTGCGCACCTGCACCGACAGCGTTTTCGAGACGCGCACGCGGCCCTGCCTGCTTTATCAGATCAAGCGCTGTTCCGGCCCGTGCACCAACGAGATCCGCGACGCCGACTATGCCGAACTGGTGCAGGAGGCGAAGGACTTTCTCTCGGGCAAAAGCCAGAAGGTGAAGGCGCACATGGCCGAGGCCATGAATGCCGCCGCCGAGGACCTCGATTTCGAGCGCGCCGCCGTCTTCCGCGACCGGCTGGCGGCGCTTTCCCATGTCCAGAGCCACCAGGGCATCAACCCGGCGGGCGTGGAGGAGGCCGACGTCTTCGCCATCCACCACGAGGGCGGTATTTCCTGCATCCAGGTCTTCTTCTTCCGCACCGGGCAGAACTGGGGCAACCGCGCCTATTTCCCGAAGGCCGACCCGCAGCTTTCGGGCGCGGAAGTGCTCAACGCGTTTCTCGCCCAGTTCTACGACGACAAGCCCTGTCCCCGGCAGATCCTGCTGTCGGAGCCGGTGGAGGAGATAACCCTCCTCGCGGAGGCGCTGTCGGAGCGCTCGAATTACAAGGTCGCGATTTCGGTGCCGCAGCGCGGCGAGAAAAAGGATCTCGTCGACCATGTCGTGGCCAATGCCCGCGAGGCGCATGGCCGCAAACTGGCGGAAACGGCGTCACAGTCGCGCCTGCTCGAAGGTTTTGCCGCGACCTTCAAGCTGCCCGCCGTGCCGCGCCGCATCGAGATCTACGACAACTCGCATATCATGGGCACCAATGCCGTGGGTGGCATGGTCGTTGCGGGGCCGGAAGGCTTCGTGAAGAGCCAGTACCGCAAGTTCAACATCAAATCGACCGACATCACGCCCGGCGACGACTTCGGCATGATGAAGGAAGTGATGACAAGGCGCTTCTCCCGCCTGATGAAGGAAGAAGGCCTGCCGGACCGCACCGCCGAGCAGAACACCGACGCCGCCGACCAGCCCTTCCCGGCCTGGCCCGACGTCATCCTCATCGACGGCGGCCAGGGCCAGATGACGGCGGTCAGGGCAATCCTCGAAGAACTGGGCATCACCGACCAGGTCGTCGCCATCGGTGTCGCCAAGGGTGCCGACCGCGAGGCCGGCCGCGAACGCTTTTTCATGCGCGGCATTCCGGATTTCTCCCTGCCGCCGCGCGACCCCGTGCTCTATTTCGTGCAGCGCCTGCGCGACGAGGCCCATCGCTTCGCCATCGGCTCGCACCGCGCGCGCCGCAAGAAGGAGATGGTCAAGAACCCGCTCGACGAAATCGGCGGCATCGGCCCGACGCGCAAGCGCGCCCTGCTCCAGCATTTCGGCACCGCCAAAGCCGTCTCCCGCGCCGCAATGGCCGACCTCATGGCGGTTTCCGGCATTTCCGAAAGCGTCGCGCGGATCGTTTACAACCATTTCCACGACGATGCGGCGGGATAGCGCTGAACGAAAAGGGCGCTGAATGTCTCCAGCGCCCGTTCCTTCACGACATCGCCGTGCTGCCTCGCTTACGCCTACAGAATGAAGTCACCCTTCAGCAATGTGAGAGCAGTGTCGAGCTTGATTGAGAAATCGGCCTTCCCGTCGCCATCCACATCGCCGTAGATATAGGTTTCCCCCACCTTCTTTTCGAAGCGAAGCTCACCGGCCTTCTTTGAAAAGTCCTTCACACCAATGAAGGCAAAGGCATCGTTTTTCGAGGTCGAAGTCTTCGCGTCGATAGCCGAGAGATCGATGCGATCGCCTTGACTACTTGCAAAATCAAAGATCGTGTCGCGGCCCGAGGTGAAAATCGTTGAATCCTTTACCGAGGTAAAGACGAACGTATCCTTGCCGGTACCGCCATAGAGTTCATCTGCGCCACGACCACCGATAAGCGTGTCGTTACCTGCCATGCCCTTCAGCACGTTTTCGAGCCGTCCGCCCACGATTACGTTGGCAAGCTTATTGCCCGTGCCGTCTGCGTCACCAGCATTTTTCAAGGTCAGGTTTTCGACATTGGCCGGCAGCACGTAGCTGACCCAGGATTCCACGCTGTCTATTCCCTCACCTTCCTTCTCGATCACCTTGTCGCGGGTCTCACCAACCAGATAGCTGTCATTGCCGGTGCCGCCATACATCCTATCGATGCCGATGCCATCGTCGAGTGAACCGCCGTCGAGCATATCGTCGCCCGCACCACCCACCAGGATGTCGCTACCGCCATTGCCTCTGAGCACGTTGTTCCCGGAGTTTCCCTTGATGGTGTTGCTGACGTCGTTGCCGGTACCATTGATGTTGCCGGTGCCCGTCAAAGTCAGGTTTTCGACTTCCCACCCCAACGTGTAGCTACATGAAGCCTTAACAAGGTCGATGCCGCCCTGCCAGTCTTCGTTCACCAAGTCATACTTCTCATCGACGATGTAGACGTCATCTCCGGCGCCCCCCATCATGTTGTCGACTCCAGAGCCGCCTTTCAGCGTATCGTTTCCAGCACCACCGTCGAGTTCGTCGCGCCCTGCGCCTCCGATCAGAGTGTCGTTACCACCATTGCCCACAAGCCAATTTGCGCCGGAATTACCCGTGATGACGTTCGCGAGATCGTTGCCTTCACCATCGACGCTTTCCGAAGCTCCTTTCACAATGAGGTTTTCAACGTTGTCGGCCAGTTTAAAACCCGTATTGGAATAGGATATCACGAGATCGACACCCTCTCCGAGGGCTTCGACAATCAAGTCATGATCGCTGTCGACAATGTAGACATCATCTCCAAGGCCACCGATGAACTTGTCATCACCTTTGCCACCATCGAGCCGGTCGTTCCCGTCACCACCGATAAGCAGGTCATTGCCGGCTAGCCCTTTCAAAATCGATCCCTTGGAACCGGCAAAGAGATAGTCGCGCTGAGCGTCGCCAATGACTTCCGTCACGTCTCCAGTGTAAAAAATGAAATCACGAGAGCGTAGCTGATCAATCTCTACACCCTTCAATGTAAAATCGATTTTAAAGGAATGAAGCGCTACTTCGAAGTATGTATCGCCCTCTGATTTTTTCTCAAGAATGTGGCTCAGCTGCTTTAGGCTTGCAATTCCATAGGCCGATACATCGAGCTTGTCTCTACCCGGAGTGAAATCAAACACGGTGTTTGTATTATCGTCATTCCACTGCGCCACTTTGCGCGCAGGCGCAACAAATACATCGATACCGCTGCCGCCAAAGAGTTCATTTTGGCCAAGCCCACCGCGCAACGTCGAGCCGCTGGAGCTGGCAAAAAGCCGATCCGACAAATCTGTCCCGACGACGTTTCGCGCGCTGCCCGTATAGAAAAGAAAGTCTCCGGCGCTCAGCTTTGCCTTAGCGACGCCTGTGATGGTGAAGCAGTTCAGCGAATCCCCAAAGTTTGCGCTGAAAAAGGCATCACCCTTAAACGCGGTTTCGAGAATGAACTGAAGCTGGCGAAAGCTGGATACGCCATAGGAGGAGATATCGATTTTATCGACGCCCCGAACAAAGTCGGAAATCGTATTTTCACTATTGTTATCCACGCCCGCGATACGCTTGGCTGCGATAAAGACATCGGCACCAGCTCCCCCGGACATCTTGTTCATGTCGGTGCCGCCATAGATTCGGTCGTTTCCCGCACCTCCAAGAAGCGTGTTCTGTCCATCGCCGCCATAGAGCTTGTCATTTCCACTGCCGCCATCGACCCACGCACCGTCGGAGCCCGCTCGGAATGTGTCGTCGCCCGCCAAAAGATCAATGGAATGAGCAACGTCGTTCTGCGTTACACCAGTCAGGTCGAATGTGTCATTACCGGCTGTACCTCTCAAATGGTAGTTGTCCATAAAGAGGTGAATCGGCTTTGATGCCGGTTTGGCGATAAATTGGGAAACCGAAACATCGCCGGCGAACCACAACCTGTTGAGACTGAGGCTATTGGCGACGATCGTGATTACATCGTAGGCACCAGCTGGAATGTCGATGTTGGATTTACCCGGCTCAATGGTAAAGACGGTCATGTTTCAGTTGCAACCCTTTGTCGATAATCAATGGAAGATTGCAATAATACATTGTGCTCATATCCGGCAATAGCCCCCCAAGCGATCTGCATTCTATTTGGGATTGTTGCGAAATTTTCGATCCCAAGAGACCGATCCGACCTGGCTGGGGCAAGCGAAAGAGAATGGCTGCGCCGGCTTAGCCATTCAAAAATACGCACTTCGCTCCCACATTCAGCCGAGCACCGTAAATTCGCCAAGAATTGCCGGAAACAAAGGTTGACGGCGCTGTCACAAAGACCTCATCTAGCCCAAACTGATCGAGACTGAAGATTCCATGGCTTCCCGCGCATACAATATCCCGAACCTGCTCACCTACGCCCGCATCGTGGCCGTTCCACTGATCGTGCTCTGCTTTTTCATGGAGGGGCGGCTCGAATCGTCTGACTTCGCGCGCTGGACGGCCTTCTGGCTGTTCGCCGCCGCCTCGATCACCGATTATCTCGACGGCTATCTCGCCCGCATCTGGAACCAGACGTCGAACATCGGCCGGATGCTCGACCCGATCGCCGACAAGCTGCTGGTCGCCTCCGTGCTGCTCCTCATGGCCGCCGACGGCACCATTGCCGGCTGGACGATCTGGGCGGCCATCATCATTCTCTGCCGCGAGATCCTCGTCTCGGGCCTGCGCGAATATCTCGCCGACCTCAAGGTCAGTGTGCCCGTGACGCGCATCGCCAAGTGGAAGACGACGATCCAGATGCTGGCCATCGGCTTCCTGCTCGCAGGCCCCGCCGGTGAGAAGGTCCTGCCCTACACGACCGAGATCGGTATCACCCTGCTCTGGGCCGCCGCCCTCATCACCATGTATACCGGCTACGACTATTTCCGCGCCGGCCTGAAGCACATCGTGGACGAGTGAGATGACGAAGCTCGTCTATTTCGCCTGGGTGCGCGAACGCATCGGTAAGGGCGAGGAGAACATCGACCTGCCCGCCAGCGTGAAGACCGGCGCCGACCTGCTGCGGCACCTCAAGTCGCTCGGTGACGAATATGCCCATGCGCTCGAGCACGAGAAGGTGATCCGCATCGCGATCAACCAGGAGCATGTCGAGCACGACGAGCCTATCCTCGGCGCCCGCGAGATCGCCCTCTTCCCGCCGATGACGGGTGGCTGAGCCGTGGCCGGCGTTTCGGCTCCGGTCATTGTTCGCGTCCAGAAGGATGATTTCGACGCCACGGTCGAGGCTGCGCGCCTCACCGGCGGCCGGACGGATGCAGGCGCCGTCGTCAGCTTCGTCGGCCTCTGCCGCGATGAGGGCGGCCGTCTCTCCGCGCTGGAACTGGAACACTATCCCGGCATGGCGGAAGCCGAGATCGGCCGCATCTGCCAGCTGGCCATCGCGCGTTTCTCGCTGCTCGGCCTCACCGCCATCCATCGCGTCGGAAAGATCGCGCCGGGCGAAAACATCGTGCTGGTCATCGCGGTGGCCCCGCATCGCCACGCCGCCTTCGACGGCGCTTCCTTCGTCATGGACTACCTGAAAACATCGGCGCCCTTCTGGAAGAAGGAGCATTTCGCCGACGGCCGCGATGGCGGCTGGGTCGATGCCAAGGAGAGCGACGACCGGGCGCGGGAGAAGTGGGCCTAGGGCACCGGCTTCTCACGGCGAAAGATCACTAGAAGCAGGACGAGTGCGGAAAAGATCACCAGATCCCGCCAGAGGAAATCGCCATAGGCGCTCCACAGCGTTTCGGCGAGCCCCATGGCCGCGCCGCCGAGAGCCGAAAGCAGGGGCGCCCCTGCCCCGCCGATGGCGGCGATGAACAGCACCTTCACACCGAAGACAAGCCCCGCACCAAAATCCATGTTGCCGTAGTAGGAGACGGCGAGGATGCCGGTCAGACAGGCGATCAAGGCAGCCACCGCATAGGCCGAGAGATAGATGCCGGCCGCATCAACGCCGCAGAGCTCCGCCGCCTTCCGGTCTTGCGATACCGCCCGCCAGCGCCGGCCCCAGGCGGAGCGGGCGAGCATCACGTGGCCGATGGCGACGATGGCGAGCATGGCGGCGGCGTTGGCAAGCTGGATCACCGTCAGCACGACGGGAAAGGCCGGATCCTCCCAGAAAACGACGCGTGTATTGAGGAACGGCGGGAGCCAGAGGCTGCGGGTATCCGAAGCAAGCCGCGCCGTCTCCATCAGTACCAGCACGACGCCGAGGGCCGCGACCACCACCGTATTGTCGGAGGAAAAGGCGAGCGGGCGCATGACATGCCGCCCCACCAAGAGACCCGCGCCGACCCCGTAGAGCAGCGCCATCACCGCGCCGAAACCGAGCGCGGCGGGAAGAACGAGCCACAGATGGCTCCAGCCATAACCGGAAAACAGCACGAACATCTGCGCCGAAAAAGCAAAGAGCGCACCGTAGCCGATATCCGCCCGGCGCGTGACGGCAAAGGCGATGGAATAGCCGAAGGCGAGCGCCGCATAGAGCGCTGCCACGGGCACGGCATTGGCGATCTGCTGGAGGAAATAGGCCATGGCGGTTCCCGGATTCTGGCAGACAAATTATAACTGGCAAAACTGCTTTTACCAGTTAGAATATCGCATGACCTTTTCCTGGACCCCGCACCGTTTCTCCGGAGGCGCGCTCGCGCTCGATGTCGCGAATTCCGTCGTGCTGCGTGCCGATCCGCAACGCCGCATCGACCGCTTCTCCGACGCCGCAACGATGGATGCCTTTTCCTCCGGCGCAAACCGGCACGGGGCGGAGCGGGATCTGTTCGGCGCGCTCGAGCCGGTGGACGAGCCGGCGCGCCCGGGGCTGGTGCGGCTGCGCGAGGCGATCGACCGGCATTTTCGCGCGGAAGTGCTCGGGCGCGGAAAGCCCGCACTTCTGGCCGACCTGCTCGACGCCATCTCGGCGACGCTCCGGATTTCCGGCGAGCGGCCGCAGGCGCTCGATTGCGCCACGGCCCGCTCCGCGCTGATGCTGCTGTCGCGGCCGGAGCCGGAGCGGCTGAAAATCTGCCCGAACTGCAACTGGCTCTTTCTCGACCGCAGCCGCAACCGCTCGCGCGCATGGTGCGACATGGCCGTCTGCGGCAACCGGGTGAAAGCCAGCCGCCACTATCGCCGCAATCGCGAGGAGCCCCAGCCATGAAGAAAGCCCTTCTCATCGCCCTGCCTCTTGCGCTTCTGCTTACCGCCTGCCAGCGCGAGACCGGCCCCGACCCGCTGAAACTCACCGGCAAGATGTTCGTCTTCAACTACCGTCTCGCCTATGCGACCTACATGGTGACGCTGGAGCAGACGGAGCCGCTGCCCGAGGGCTCCATCGTGAAGGCCGAATTCGAAAATCCGGCCGGCGGGGCGCCGCTGACGCTGGAGCGCAAGATCTTCCCGAACCTGACGCGCGTGGTGCTGGAAAGCCCCGACATCACCTGCGTGAAGAAGAACCAGCCCTACAAGGTCGCGATTTCGCTTCTCGGCCCTGATGGGAATACGCTGCAGACGCTGGAAACCCAGGTCACGTCCAATCTCGACCAGAGCATCCTGCCGGAAAAGGCGCTGGTCGTCGGCCCCGCCTATGACAAGAACCCCGCGGTTTTCAAGGACGGCAAGGCGCCGGCGCATTTCGAAACGGCGAAATGCGCCGCCGGTTGACGAATTTTCGGCACGGCTCATGCGTTCCGCCTGAAACGGTTTCATCGGGAGGATGTTCGCATGCGGTTCCTGCCTGCCTTGGCCCTCGGCTTTTCGGTGCTCTCCACGACGACGGTTCACGCCGAGGGAACGGCAGCCTGCGCGGCGGAGGCCGCAATCCTCGCCTTTTCGGATGCGGTTCTGGCGGACCGGGAAAAACTGCCGCGGCTGAAGGCGCGAGGTTTCGGCGCGGAGGCCGGCTATCTGAAAATCCGCTACGGCGGGCTTTCCATGGACGACGCAGCCACGCTCGCCCATGGGCTGCGGGATGCCGGCGTGCGCGATGCCATCGACCTTGCCGGCGCGATCGACGCGACGCGGGGCGGCTATGATGCGCTCAAAGTGAGCGATCCCGTAGAGTTCAACGGGCTGATCTCCACCTTACGGGCGATCCTCCAGGCGGGAGACGAGGAAAAGCTGTTCACCGCCATCGCCGGCCTGCCGCCCGAACGGCGGACATCCCTTCTCGGCAGCATCGTGCCCGCCGTCGTCGACTGGCCGGACGAGGAGAAAGCCAAACTCGCCGCATCGGCGGGCCGCCACAAGCTGTTTTACGTCCAGGCCGGCCTCGCCGCCACCCAGCGCGACCCCAATGCCTGGCCGGTCTTCGTCGCCGGCTTTGCCGACCAGTCCATGATTCCGGACCTGACCCGCATGTGGAGCTGGGCGCCGGCTCTCGTCGGCAGGCCGGCCCTGCCGCGCATCCCGCTGCCGGATGCCGGGATGCAGGCCCAGCAGAAGAGTCTTCACACGGTAACGGTCGCGGCGGCGCAGGAGCCAGAACGCGATTTCCTGATGACCTATGTGAACCAGACGGGCAGCATTCCGCCTGCGGAAAAGGCCGCACAGGCCGTAATGGCCGATATCGAGGCAGGACGCATCAAATCCGGCGGCCTGCTCAATACGGCGTGGCTGACCGCCTACAGGGTCCTGCGGGAAAACGAAGCCGACCCGACCGTGGTCGACGGCACGCTCGAAAGCATCGACGTCCATATGCGCGCCGTCGGCGACGTTTCGGTCCGCGACGTGATCGACCGGGTCATCGCAATCGATACGCTTACGCCCTATCTCACCGGCAAAAGCGCCGATTTGCCTGACATGCCCAAGGACATCAGCGCAAAATTCCAGGGCAAATGGCCGCTGTGGACGGAGCTTGCCGCATTGCTCAAATCCTCTCCGCTGGCACCCTTCGCGAAGGACGAGGTGAAAGCCCCCATCGTGGCGGAACTGCTGTTTGCGGCAGGCGATATAGCCCGCCTTGCCGATTTCGTGCTGACGGTCGAGCCACCGGAAATGAAGCTGGCACTGGCAACGGATTTCGCGATGCGCCTCGACCGGACCTGCGCCAGCTACACGCATCACCCCGCCGAGGCGCTGATGCTGTCAGGCCAGCCGATCTTCCGTTTCGATCCCGCAAAATGAAGAAACCGGAGCCTCTCGGCCCCGGTTTCTCAAACATGTCAGGGATTTCCGGCCTCAGCCGAACAAACCGATTCAGCCGACGATTTCGGTGTCGGAGAACCAGTACTTGATTTCCTGGGCAGCGGTTTCCGGGGCGTCGGAGCCGTGAACCGAGTTTTCGCCGATCGACAGGGCATGCGTCTTGCGGATCGTGCCTTCGTCGGCGTTGGCCGGGTTGGTGGCGCCCATGATTTCGCGGTTCTTGAGGATGGCGTTTTCGCCTTCGAGAACCTGAACGATCGTCGGGCCGGAGGTCATGCCTTCAACGAGCTCGCCGAAGAAGGGGCGTTCCTTGTGCACGGCGTAGAAGCCTTCGGCTTCGCGCTTGCTCATCCAGACGCGCTTGGAAGCAACGACGCGCAGGCCCGCATCTTCCAGCATCTTGGTGATGGCGCCGGTCAGGTTGCGCTTCGTCGCGTCCGGCTTGATCATCGAAAAGGTGCGTTCAATCGCCATTTTCCCGTTTCCCTTTGGTTTTCCGGTGAAAGTGGCGGTTCAATAGCCGCCAACGTGCCGCAAAACAAGGGGGTGGCGGCTTTTGGCGATGCCGGCCGCAAACTTTCATCCCGCCGTCACACGCCGGCCGATGCCGCCATGCAGATCGAGGCAGCGGGCAAACCAGAGCGCCACCGGGTCGTCCGCCTCCAGCACGGTCGTGCCGGCCGTGATGCGCAGCCACTGCAAGGCGCCGAAGACGATATAGTCGGGAAAGAGCGGGCTTTCGCCGCCGATAAAGGGCTGGGTTTTCAGCATGTTGCGCAACGGTTGCAGCTTTTTGGCGAAAGTTTCGATCTCCGCCCTGCCGGCCGCTGCGATCTCCTCCAGCGACGCGCCGAGGCGCTCCTCGCGGCTGCGGCGGAAATAGGCCTGGTCCGCCTCACCGAGCAGGTTGTGAATATCGAGGATGGCGATGCGGGTGATGGCCATGTGCAAGGTGGACTGAGACCAGCTTTCGATGAAGCGAGCCATCGCCTGGCCGCCCTGGCCGCCAAACAGCGAGGGCCGGTCGGGATAGGCCTCGTCGAGGTAGAGCGCGATGGCGAAACTGTCGCTGACGAGCTTGTCACCATCCCGCAGCAAAGGAACCGTCGCCGTGCCGCCGTTCTCAATACCGGAGATCTCGGTGAAGCCGACGGGCATCGTCTCGTAATCAAGTCCCTTGTGGGCGAGCGACATCACGGTCTTCCACACATGGGGCGAAAACTGGCGGGCCTTGTCGGCGCCGGCAAGCGCATAGAGCAATCGGGTCATGAAATCCTCGTCATCGATTTTCCGGCATTGGAGCGCAGGGCGGCCGGCTGTGCAAATCAGATAATTTCATGGGTGACATCACCGCCACCGATGCAGGCATCCGCTATAGTCGGGCAAAGCACGGAGATCAGTATGCTCGACCATTACCGCATGTACGCCGCCTACAATGCCTGGGCCAACGGCACGCTCTACGAAGCCGTGAGCGCACTCGACGACAATGCCTACCGCAGGAACCTGGGCGCCTTCTTCGGCTCGCTGCACCGCACGCTGAACCATCTGCTTGCGGCCGACCGGATCTGGCTGAAGCGCTTCACCGGCACGGGCGAAGCCCCGACCACCCTCGATGCCGTGCTCTGCAAGGACGTCGCCGACCTCTGGGCCGCCCGCCAGGCCGAGGATGCGCGCATCGTCGCCTATATCGATAGGCTCGACGAGGAGCAGATCGCGCGTGACATTACCTATACGCCGCTGACCAACCCCACCCTAATCACCCACCCCCTCGGCCACGCCCTCACCCACCTTTTCAACCACCAGACCCACCATCGCGGCCAGTGCCACGGGATGCTGACGGCGGTTGGGGGGCCGAGCCTGACGCTCGATCTCATCTATTTCGTCCGCACCGAGGGCTCGTCATTTTTGCGGGCCACAAGTTGAGTGTGACACCGCTTTCCTGCAATAGTCGTGAAACAGTCCTGGGTTATCTGAGCGCACGGCATCGATGGAGGGGCTGTCCGGCGCTGTCACCCAGGTGACAGGCAGCCGCGGCCGGCGATGAGATAGTCGCTGCCGTTGGAGGTGACGCCGAGGCGGCGGACCTCACCTGAGAGAGGGAAGAAAGATGGCAAGAAGCAACGAGGAATGGGCAGCTCTGCTCGGCAGCACGCTTTGCAAGATGGCGCGCGTCTACGGCACCGATGCCCCGAACGCCTATCTGCCGGAGGAATGCTATCCGGTGATCGAGAAGACCTTCGCGGTGGCGCTGGAACAGGCGCACGCCGAGGGCTATGCGGCCGCCATGCGCGAGCTGCAGCAGCAGGCGCGCGTCACCCGCACTGCCGCAGCCCGGCAGCGGCCGTCCGTCATCGGCCAGCTCATGCGGTCCTTCGCCCTGACGCGGCGCATCGCCTGACACCGGCGGCTTCCAAGGGTGGCAGACCCGCCGCCCTTGGAAGCCGACGCAACTGCACATTGTCAATTCCGTGCGATTTCTCTTTCAGCAAACGCAAAATTAACCGCACAATCCGATAGTTACGCCAACTGATCTTCCTTGAGCGCAGACGAATGCCGCTGCGCCCTATCTGATGGCGTATCATGAGTAACAAGGCCGCCCCCGCCCCGAAGGACACCGCGTCCACCGTTCCGCCGATCATGGCGCGCATCGCCCATGTCATGGCCAATCTCGGCATTGCCGGGCTGCCGCGCAACTACGAGCTGATCTTCGAAGCCCTGAACGGCAATGCCGGCGTGGCGCGCGAGATCGCCGCGCTTGGCAAGACGCCGGAGCAGGCGGCGCTCGATGCCATCGCATTGCGCCACTCCCTGCCGAGCCACAATGTGCTGGCCGCCGGGCAGGCCGCGGGCGAAGCCGTGCGCCTGCTCACCGAAATCGCCGAGACTTCCGAGGCCAATCGCCGCCATCGCGCCGCCTCCATGCAGGAACTGGAGGAAATTTCCGCCCGCATGCGCAAGGACCCGGTGCTCGGCATTTCGGATTTCGCGACCGATACCGTTCGGCTGCTGTCGATCGTGCGCGACATTCTGGGCCACGACCGCAACTCCGCCGAGCGGATCGGCGATCTTCAGGCCCATCTCGACGGCCTGCGCTCAGGCCTGACCTTCAGCCGCGAGGCGCTGACGCACGATCCGGTGACGGGTCTTGCAAACCATGCCGCCCTGCTTGGCCGGCTGAAGACGTTCTTCCAGACCGAAGCCGAGGACGGCACCGCCGCCCTCCTGCTCTTCCGTGTCGAACAGCTCAAGGAATTCGCCGAAACGCATCCGGCAGGCGCTGCCGAAAAGACGTTGAAGCGGCTCGCCTCGATCTTCCGCCGCTCGGTCAAGAAGGACGATTTCGTCGCCCGCACCGGGCCGGACCTGTTCTGCCTGCTCCTGCCCGACGTCAGCCGCGAGATCGCCGTGACCATCGCGCGTCGCATTGCCGCCCGCGTCGCCGAAAAGCCCTTCCCCTTCATGGACCGCGAGCTTCCCGCCGGCTTCCTGACGCTGACCGCCGGCGTCTCGATGACCGATTCGGCCGACGCCCCCGCCATGCTCTACGATCAGGCGGACCAGGCCCTCACCTACGCCGCCGACACCGGCATCGCACTTCGCATCTACTCTGCCGAGGTGGCGGAGCGGGTGGGGCGTGGTTATCGGGCGGGTGCGACGGGCTGAAGGCTTCTCGCTTTTGTGCCGCTTTTCCCCGAAGTGGACGCTGGCACGCCCTCAGGAGCGAATGAGCCCCTTGGCTTGCAGGGTCGTGCGCGTGGCGTCATTTAAATCGTAGTTCTCAAGCTCGTCGGGCTTAACCCACGCATAGCTTTCAAACTCGTCGTTGATATTCACGTCGCGATTTGCCGCTCTGCAATCGAATATGAGATAGATCATATAAATTTGTTCGGTTGATCCATCAGGATAGGTTTTGATCCTGATATCGTCGCGAAACGTCCAAGGTTGGACGGCTTCGATTACCAAGCTATCCCCCAATTCCTCTCTGACTTCACGGAGCAGGCCTTCGTGTATATTTTCTCCGGGTTCCAAACCGCCGCCTGAAAGTGCCCATTGGCCCGGAAAAACGCCCCGGTCGCTCGGCATCTTACATAGAAGATACGCCCCATCATGCTCAATCAACGGGCAAACAATAATCCTTTGGCGCACGATTCTCTCCGTTCTGACTGCCGGCAACCTAACCTAATACCTGCAAGCCACAATGCCGACTTCCAGCGCATTCCGGACACAAAACCGCTTCGCACTTTCGCGGGAATTGCTCTATAGAGCCGGCATGATCACGATTTCCGGCCTCACCGCCCGCATTGCCGGGCGTCTCCTCATCGATAACGCATCCCTTTCGCTGCCGAGCGGCGTGAAGGTGGGCCTTGTCGGGCGCAACGGCACCGGCAAGTCGACGCTGTTTCGCGTCATCACCGGCCAGCTTGCCTCGGAAGCCGGCACCGTCACGATGCCGAAGAATGCGCGCATCGGCCAGGTGGCGCAGGAAGCGCCGGGCACGGACGAATCGCTGATCGAGATCGTGCTTTCCGCCGACAAGGAGCGCGCGAGCCTCCTCAAGGAAGCGGAGACGGCGACGGATCCGCACCGTATCGCGGAAATCCAGACGCGGCTCACCGATATCGGGGCGCATTCCGCGGAATCGCGCGCGGCGAGTATTCTCGCCGGCCTCGGCTTCGATCATGAGGCGCAGCAGCGCGCCGCCAAAAGCTTCTCCGGCGGCTGGCGCATGCGCGTGGCGCTGGCGGCGGTGCTGTTTTCCGAGCCGGACCTGCTCTTGCTCGACGAACCGACCAACTATCTCGACCTCGAAGGCACGCTGTGGCTGGAAGACTATGTGCGCCGCTATCCGCACACCGTCATCATCATCAGCCACGACCGCGATCTCCTGAACACCGCCGTCAACGCCATCGTGCATCTCGACCAGCAGAAGCTGACCTTCTATCGCGGCTCCTACGACCAGTTCGAGCGCCAGAAGGCCGAGAACGACGAATTGCAGATGAAGGCCAAAGCGAAGAACGACGCCGCGCGCAAACATCTGCAAAGCTTCATCGACCGCTTCAAGGCCAAGGCCACCAAGGCCAAGCAGGCGCAGAGCCGCGTCAAGGCGCTGGAGCGCATGGGCACGGTGGCGGCCGTCATCGAGACGCATGTCCAGCCGATCACCTTCCCCGAGCCGGAAAAGCAGCCGGCCTCGCCGATCATCGCCATCGAGGGCGGCGCGGTGGGCTATACGCCGGGCAAGCCGATCCTCAAGCAGATCAACCTGCGCATCGATAATGACGACCGCATCGCGCTGCTCGGCTCGAACGGCAATGGCAAGTCGACCTTTGCGAAGTTCATCTCGGGCCGGCTGGAGGCCGAGACAGGCGCGGTCAAGCGCGCGCCGGGCCTGAAGATCGGCTTCTTTGCGCAGCACCAGCTGGACGACCTCATGCCCGAGCAATCGGCTGTCGAACATGTGCGCCGGCTGATGCCCGAGGCGCCGGAAGCCAAGGTGCGCGCTCGCGTGGCCCAGATGGGCCTTGCCACGGAGAAGATGGCGACGCCCGCTAAGGACCTTTCCGGCGGCGAGAAGGCGCGGCTGCTGATGGGCCTTGCCGCCTTCGATGCACCGAACCTGCTGATCCTCGACGAGCCGACCAACCATCTCGATATCGACAGCCGCCGCGCGCTGATCGAGGCGTTGAACGACTATGAAGGCGCCGTCATCCTGATCTCGCATGACCGTCACCTCATCGAGGCGACCGTCGACCGGCTGTGGCTGGTCAACAATGGTACCGTGAAGACCTTCGATGGCGACATGGAGGAATATCGCAGCCTCATCGTCCAGTCGCCCAAGAAGGACGACAAGGACAAGGCGGCCTCCACCGGCGATACGGCCAACAAGGCCGACCAGCGCAAGGCCAATGCCGACCGCCGTGCCCAGTTCGCGCCGCTCAAGAAAAAGATCAACGAAATCGAATCGCTGACGGCAAAACTGCAGAAACAGATTCAGCTTCTCGATGCGGAGCTTGCAGATCCCACGCTCTATGAAAAGAGCCCGGCCAAGGCCGCGGAGAAGGCAAAGCTGCGCTCGATGGCCGTCGACAAGCTGAACGATGCCGAGGAACAGTGGCTGGAGCTTTCGGCGGAGTATGAGGAGGCGATGGCGAGCTGAGCCATGCCACGTCCTCTCAAGAAACGCTCAAAAAACAGGCAGATAGCAGGACGTCTCATCTAAGACGAAAGTCGTAGCGGGCCGGTTCCGCGTTCTTTGTCCCCTTGGCTTGAAACCCCCTTCCCGACATGATTAGCTCCGGCCTGATGACACGAGGGCGGATGAAAACATCCGTCCGCCATTGGGAGGAAACTATGGATCGTCGTTCATTCATCAAGAAGGCCGGTGTCGCGGGTGTGGGCGGTGCGGCCGCCACCGTGCTGGCATCGCCGGCCATCGCGCAGAGCAATCCGAAGATCAACTGGCGTCTCGCCTCGTCTTTCCCCAAATCACTCGACACCATCTATGGCGGCGCCGAAGTGCTGTCGAAATACGTTTCCGAAGCGACCGATGGCAATTTCCAGATCCAGGTCTTCGCAGCCGGTGAAATCGTGCCCGGCCTCCAGGCCGCCGATGCCGCCGCTGCCGGCACCGTGGAAGCCGCCCACACCGTTTCCTACTACTACTGGGGCAAGGACCCGGTCTGGGCGCTGGGTGCCGCCGTGCCCTTCGCGCTCAATGCGCGCGGCATGAACGCCTGGCAGTACCATGGCGGTGGCATAGACATGTTCAACGAATTCCTGGCGACGCAGGGCCTTATCGGCTTCCCCGGCGGCAATACCGGCGTGCAGATGGGTGGCTGGTTCCGCAAGGAAATCAAGACGGTCGCCGACCTCCAGGGCCTGAAGATGCGCATCGGCGGTTTTGCCGGCAAGGTCGTCGAAAAGCTCGGCGTCGTGCCGCAGCAGATCGCTGGCGGCGATATCTATCCGGCGCTGGAGAAGGGCACGATCGACGCCGCCGAATGGACGACCCCCTACGACGACGAGAAGCTCGGCTTCGTGAAGGTCGCGCCCTATTACTACTATCCCGGCTTCTGGGAAGGTGGCCCGACGGTGCATGCGCTGTTCAACAAGGCGGCCTTCGAGGGCCTACCGAAGGCGTATCAGTCGCTGCTGCGCACGGCCTGCCAGGCCACCGACGCAAACATGCTGCAAAAGTACGACTGGCTGAACCCGCCGGCAATCAAGCGCCTGGTTGCGGCCGGCGCCAAGCTCAGCCCCTTCAGCCAGGAGATCCTCTCGGCCTGCTTCGATGCAGCCAATGAGGTCTATGCCGAGATGGAAGCCGCAAACCCGACCTTCAAAAAGATCTGGGACTCCATCAAGGCCTTCCGTGGCGAGTATTATCTCAACCTGCAGATCGCCGAATACAACTACGATACATTCATGATGATCCAGCAGCGCGGCAACAAGCTTTAAGCGTCCGGCTGAGACCAATGGAGGCCCCGGAGCAGCGATGCTCCGGGGTTTTTGTTTGGCCGCTCGCAAAACGAAAACGGCCGGCATGACGCCGGCCGTTTTCATGCTTCTTGCCGTCAGTTGAAGGACGGCGGGCTCGACAGGTCGGTGGCCGGTTTCTGCTCCGTGCCCTGCTGGCCGCCCTCGGCCGGCTTCTGCTCGGTGCCGCCATCCAGCGGATTGCCGGCTGGCAGCTGCAAGCCACCCGGCAGGCCGAGGCCGCCGCCGTTGTCGGGCAATGTCAGCCCGCCGCCATTCGTGCCGAAGCCGGGAACCTCGATCTTGATGGTCGCCGGATCGACGCCGCTGCCTTCGCCCTTGTAGTGCATGACCATGCCGGGGAAGAGGATGGTCAGGCCCACCATGACGATCTGGATGCAGACGAAGGGCACAGCCCCCCAATAGATCTGCCCCGTAGTCACCGGCTCCATCTTCTTGCCCGTCAGCTTGTCCAGATAGGGCACCTTGGCCGCAACCGAACGCAGGTAGAACAGCGCAAAGCCGAAGGGCGGATGCATGAAGCTCGTCTGCATGTTAATGCCGAGCAGCACGCCGAACCAGATGAGGTCGATCCCGAGCTTGTCGGCGGCGGGTGCGAGCAGCGGCACGATGATGAAGGCGAGCTCGAAGAAATCGAGGAAGAACGCCAGGAAGAACACCAGCACGTTCACCGCGATCAGGAAGCCCGTTTCACCGCCGGGCATGGAGACAAGCAGGTGTTCGACCCACAGATGCCCGTTCACGCCGTAGAACGTGAGCGAGAAGACGCGCGCACCGATGAGAATGAACAGCACGAAGGCCGAAAGGCGGGTCGTCGCGGCCAGTGCGGAGCGAATGACGTCCAGAGTAAGCCGTCCCTTCGCCGCGGCCATGATCAGCGCGCCGACCGCGCCCATGGCGCCACCCTCCGTCGGCGTCGCAATGCCCAGGAAGATCGTGCCCAGCACGAGGAAGATCAGCGCCAGCGGCGGGATGAGCACGATGATGACCTGCTGGGCGAGACGCGACATCATATTGATGTTGAACGTCTTGTCCGCCAGCGCCACGGCGTAGATGAAGATCACGCCGACGGTTCCGCCAAGAATGTCGGCATTCTCGCCATGGGTCGGATAGAGATAGACATGCGCCGCATAGGCGATGCCGGCGGCCACCGCGAGCGCGATGATCAGCGACGTGACGCCCGAACCCAGCGACCGCGCTTCCAGCGGCAATGCCGGCATGGAGTTCGGTCGGACGATCGACATGATCAGGATATAGCCCATGTAGAGGCCGGTCAGAACCAGACCCGGGATCAGCGCGCCGGCATACATGTCGCCGACCGAGCGGCCGAGCTGGTCGGCGAGCACGATGAGGACGAGCGACGGCGGGATGATCTGGGCGAGCGTGCCGGAGGCGGCGATGACGCCGGAAGCGATCGACCGGTCATAGCCGTAGCGCAGCATGATCGGCAGCGAGATGAGGCCCATGGCGATGACCGAGGCAGCGACCACACCCGTGGTGGCCGCCAGCAGTGCGCCGACGAAGATGACCGCATAGGCCAGACCGCCGCGGATAGGCCCGAAGAGCTGGCCGATCGTGTCGAGCAGGTCCTCAGCCATGCCGGATCGTTCGAGCACGATCCCCATGAAGGTAAAGAAGGGGATGGCGAGCAATGTGTCGTTCGACATCACCCCCCATAGCCGTTCCGGCATTGCGTTGAGCAGCGGCCAGGAAAGATTGATCGAATCGGAAAGCGGCGCGAGTTCAACGCCGATGATGAAGAACAGCAGACCATTGGCCGCGAGCGAGAATGCCACCGGATAGCCCAGCAGCAGGAACACGATCAGCGACACGAACATGATCGGTGCGAGGTTTTCGGCAATGAACTCGATCATGCGCCCTTCTCCTCGACTGCGGTGTCAAGCGGCGCATGCGTCGGCACATAGGGCGTGGGGTCCTCCATGTCGCCGCGCATGATGGCGAGCTTCTTGATGATCTCCGAAACGCCCTGGAAGGCAAGCAGCAGGAAGCCGGCAAGCAGGATGGCCTTGGCCGGCCAGACGATGAGGCCGCCGGCGCTGGAAGACCCCTCGCCCGAGCGATAGGACATCAGCACATAGGGCACGAGGAAATAGACCATCAGCAGCACGAAGGGCATCAGGAACAGGAGATGGCCGAGCAGATCGATCCAGTGCTGCACCCGCCGGGAAAACTTGCCGTAGACCACGTCGATTCGGATGTGCTCGTTCTGCGCCAGCGTATAGGCGGCGGCGAGCATGAAGGCACCCCCGAACAGATACCATTGCGCCTCGAGCCAGGCGTTGGACGATATGTTGAAAACCTTTCGGATGACGGCATTTCCGGCGCTGACGAGCACGGCGACCAGGATCAGCCAGCCAACGGCCTTCCCGATATTTTCCGTGATCGTGTCGATCAGCCGGCTGAAAACCAGCAGCGTCTTCATGATAACTCCTCCCCGCCCGGCCTGTTCTTGCTTTGGTGCCAAGCATGGTCAGAGTGCCGATTTCAGGGTTCGTTTCAAGTCCGAAGCCCCGTTTTCCCGAGCTGAGAGCCCGCCTTAGACGAAAGACGAATACGGCTTTCAGGCAGATGCACAAAGGTTAGGCAGAGACACATGAAAACACGCCCTTGCCGCCGCCGGCGGTTCTGCTAAAACACCGGCTAAATCATCATACAAATGAGGGTGGAGACATGTCCCCGATCAATCTCGCAATCGTCGGCGTCGGCAAGATCGTGCGCGACCAGCATCTTCCGGCCGTCGCCAAGAACAGCGATTACAAGCTGATCGCCGCCGCCAGCCGCCACGGTGTCGTCGATGGCATCGACAATTTCAAGTCGATCGACGAGATGCTGACGGCCGTGCCCGCCATCCAGGCCGTCTCGCTCTGCATGCCGCCGCAATACCGCTACGAAGCCGCCCAAAAGGCGCTTTCGGCCGGCAAACACGTCTTCCTCGAAAAGCCGCCGGGCGCCACGCTGTCGGAGGTCGCCGATCTCGAGGCGCTGGCCGCATCCAAGGGCCTGTCGCTGTTTGCCAGCTGGCATTCGCGCTATGCGCCGGCCGTCGAAGCGGCAAAGAGCTTCATCGCCGGCACGACGCTGCGCTCCATGCAGGTGAACTGGAAGGAAGACGTTCGCCACTGGCACCCGAACCAGGAATGGATCTGGCAGGCGGGCGGGCTTGGCGTGTTCGATCCGGGCATCAATGCGCTCTCCATCGTCACCCACATCCTGCCGCGCCCGGCCTTCATCACGGCCGCGACGCTGGAATTCCCTGAGAACCGCGATGCGCCGATCGCCGCGTCGATGACCTTCTCCGACGCCAAGGGGCTCGACCTCAAGGCCGAATTCGACTGGCGCCAGACGGGCAAGCAGAGCTGGGATATCGTGGCGCAGACAGAGGCCGGCGAGATGGTGCTGTCAGAAGGCGGCGCGAAGCTTTCGATTGACGGCAAGCTGGTGCATGACGAGCCGGAGCAGGAATATCCGATGCTCTACAAGCGTTTCGCCGAGATCGTGAAGGCCGGAAAATCCGACGTCGATCTCGCTCCGCTGCGCCACGTCGCCGATGCCTTCATGCTCGGCCGGCGCAAGTTCGTCGAAGCGTTCCACGATTGAGAAAAGGCCCGCTTCGAGCGGGCCTTTTCATTTTCGCCGTCCTCAGGCCGTTGCAGCGAGCGGGGCCGGACCCGGGCGCTTGAGCAGCATGACCGAGAGCGCGGCGAGGATGCAGGCGAGGCCGGCGATCTGCAGCGCGGGCATATAGGTATCGAAGTCGCTCTTCAGGTAGCCGGCGCCGAAGGCGGCGGTGGCGGCTCCCAGCTGGTGGCCGGCGAAAACCCAGCCGAAGACCATGCCGGCCTTTTCGCGACCGAAATTCTCGGCGGCGAGTTTGACGGTCGGCGGCACCGTGGCGACCCAGTCGAGGCCGTAGAAGACGGCGAAGACCGAGAGTTCCACGAAGCTGAAGCCTGAGAAGGACAGGTAGAGCAGCGACAGGCCGCGCAGACCGTAGAACCAGAACAGCAGGACACGGTTGTCGTAGCGGTCGGAAAGCCAGCCGGCGAAGACCGTTCCGAGGAAATCGAAGATGCCGATGACGGCAAGCGTGCCGGCCGCCGTCACCGCCGCCATGCCGAAATCGCCGCAGATCGAGATCCAGTGCGTCTGGATCAGGCCATTGGTCGAAAGGCCACAGACGAAGAACGTGCCGAACAGTACCCAGAAGACGGCATTGCCGGAAACGCTCTTCAGCGTGACGAGCGGGGCGAGCAGCGTCGCGCCGAGACTGTGATCCTGCTTCGGCGGCTTGACGATCGCCGTCTCGCCATAGGCCGGCAGGCCGACATCGGCGGGGTGATCGCGCATCAGGAGCAGGACGAGCACCATGGCGGTGGCGATGACCGCGACGGAGAGCGTCAGCGCCGCGCGCCAGCCGTAAGCCTCCGTCAGCGCGGCGAGCAATGGCAGGAAGACGAGCTGGCCGGTGGCGTTGCTGGCCGTCATCAGGCCGACGACGAGGCCGCGGCGCTTGGAGAACCAACGGGCGGCGACGGTCGCGCCGAGCACCAGCGCCGTCATGCCGGTGCCGACGCCGATCACCACGCCCCAGAGCAGCAGGAGCTGCCAGACTTCGGTCATGAAGAACGACATGACGATGCCGCCCATGATGAGCGCCAGCGCCGTACCCACCACCTGGCGAATGCCGAAATGGTTCATGAAGGCGGCTGCGAACGGGCCGAGCAGGCCGAAGAGCACCAGCCGCACCGCCATGGCGGAGGAAATGTCGGCGATATCCCAGCCGAATTCCTGATGCAGCGGCTGGATCATCACCCCCGCCGAGCCCATGGCGCCGGCCGTGGCCAGCATGGTGAGGAAGGTCGTCGCCGCGACCACCCAGCCGTAATGCAGGTTCCGATCCGCCATCCATTCGGCGACACGTGTGGAAACCATGTTCAAAGTCCCTTTCCTGGGTGCCGGCAGAGCGGCCAATTTACGGGTAGATACCCCTTTATGAGCAAAAAATCAGAGTGCGGCGAGAAGCTCCCGCAACCGGTCGGCACCGTCAGGGCCGAGGCGCGCTTCGATCGCGTCCTGCACGGAATCCCAGAGCGGCGCCCCTTCCCTCAGAATCGCCTGGCCTGCCTCGCTTACGGTCAAAGTGGCTTCCCGCTGGTCCTTGCCGGAACGGATGTCCACCAGCCCCATACGCTCCAGAACCTTAGCATTGCGGCCGACCGTCGAGCGGTCGAGCTCGACGCGCGCACCGAGGTCGGTGAGCGAGACCGGCGCCATGCGGCTGATGTGGCGCAACAGGCTGAACTGGGCAATGTTCACGCCCAGCGGCGCCAGGGCCTCGTCATAATAGGACGAGACCCTTCGCGATGCCTTGCGCAGCACAATGCAGTGGCAGATATCCTTGTTCATTTTTTCGGGTATATACCCACAAACTGGTTTTCGCAAGGCGACATGGGTCATTGTCGCATCGAAAGATGGCGGCAGCCGGAGCTGCCGCCCAGACGGCGCCTATGCCTTGAGGGCCGCCACATTGTCGGCCGCATAGGCAGCAAGCGAGCGCGGGGCGTGGCCGGTCAGGGTCTGCACGGCATCGGACACCGGCGCCGTCCAACCCTCGCGGACGGGATGGAAGATGGCGGCGAGGAAGTTGGCATAGTCGTCGGGCACACCCGCACCCGTCAGAATCCCGACGAAGGTCGCGTCATCCACCGGCTGATAGGCGACGGGCTTGCCTGTTATCTCGGACAGGAGCTTTGCCGCCTCGGCGTAGCCCAAGGCCTCGGGGCCGGTCAGGTTGAAGGCCCTGTTGTCGAAGGCACCGGAGGTCAGTGCGGCGGCAGCGCTGTCGGCAATATCGCGCACATCGATGAAGCTCGACTTGCCCTCGCCGGCCGGGACCGCGATCGTGCCGTGGGCGATGCCGGCCTTCCAGTAGGTGTGGAAATTGTCGGAAAACCAGTTCGGCCGCAGGATGACATAGGGCGTGCCGGTTTTTTCCAGCGCGATCTCCACCTGGCGATAGGGAATGCTGTCATCCGCATCGACGCCGAAAACGCTCTGGAACACCACCTTCACCTTGCGCGCCGCGGCGGCCTCGATGACGGGGAGCAGCAACGCCTTGGCGTCCACATAGCCGGCCGGCAGCATGACATAGGCGCGATCGACGCCTTCGAAGGCGGCAGCGAAGGTTGCGGTATCGGCATAATCGAAGACAACGCCTTCCGCCCCGGCCACGGCCCTGCCCGAGCGGGTTGCCGCCCTCACGCTTTCACCCTTTGCAACGAGGGCCTTCACCAGCGGCGTACCGACGTTGCCCGTGGCGCCGAGAACCAGAATCTTGCCTGCCATTTCTCTCTCCTTGGTATAATTTTGAAACCTGATTTCGAAATGATACATAATGAAGAAAGGAAATCGGCGTAAGGAGGCACTTTGAACTCCGGTAGTTTCCCCTTGGAAACCAGCGCCCGAGCGAGGTCACGGCACGATGGCGTATATTTATGATATCTATGAAGAAAACTGCCCGACACGGCAGGTTCTCGACCGGCTCGCCGACAAATGGGCGCTGCTCATCCTCGACCGGGTGAAACATGGGCCGATGCGTTTCAACCACCTGAAGCGCGACATCAGGGGCATCTCGCAAAAGGCGTTGTCGCAGACCCTGAAGAAGCTGGAACGGGACGGCCTCGTCTCGCGCACGGTCCATCCGACCATCCCCGTGACCGTCGAATACGCACTGACGCCGCTTGGGGCGACACTCAAGGAAACCGTCGCGGCGATCGCCCATTGGGCGGAACGACACATGGAGGCGGTGCTGGACGCCCAGAAAGCCTATGACGGCGCGGGCGGCGAACGCTGAGGCTCAGGCCTTCTTCATCCAGCGGCCGTCGCTGTTCTGCTGCCAGTAGGTGAGCTGGTGCCCCTCGCCCTTCAGGCGCTTCCAGTGCGCGCGCGCCGTCTCGACCTCCGCCTGATCGTAGCCGTCGAACATGAAGATGACGCGTTCATAGACATCGAGCGGCGGCGGCTCGGCGCCCGCGACGAGAAAACGTACGGTCGCGGCATTCGCATTGTCCGGCGTGGTCGTCAGCAGCACCGGCTGCTCGGCCGCGAAGGCCTGCTCGTCGGTGCCGTGCGGCAGGAAACTGTCCTCGCGAAATGTCCACAGATGCGTGTCGAGCGCGTCGCGGCGCTCCGCATCGCCCGTCTGCACGACGACGCGCCAGCCACGCTCGAGGCTCTTGTCCAGGAGCGGCGGCAGCGCGTCCTCAAGCTTCGATTCGGTCAGATGATAGAAGAGGACTTCGCTCACCCTCTCCTCACCCTTCGTAATTCGCACGCACCAGCTCGTCGAGCAGGCGCACGCCGAAGCCGGAACTCCAGGACTGGTTGATCTCGTCGGTCGGCGAACCCAGAGCGGTGCCGGCGATGTCGAGATGCGCCCAGGGCGTATCCTTGACGAAACGCTGCAGGAACTGCGCGGCGGTGATCGAGCCGGCATAACGGCCGCCGGTGTTCTTCATATCGGCGAACTTGCTGTCGATCATCTTGTCGTATTCGCGGCCGAGCGGCAGGCGCCACAGGCGTTCGTTCGTCGCAAGACCGGCGGCGGTGAGACGGCCGGACAGCGTGTCGTCATTGGAGAACAGGCCGGCATGGTGGCTGCCGAGCGCGACCATGACCGCGCCGGTCAGCGTCGCGAGATTGACCATGAACTGCGGCTTGAAGGTTTCGTTGCAGTACCAGAGCGCATCGCACAGCACGAGACGGCCTTCGGCATCGGTGTTGATGATCTCGATCGTCTGGCCGGACATGGATTTCACGATATCGCCGGGACGCTGGGCGTTTCCGTCAGGCATGTTTTCCACAAGGCCGAGAATGCCGACGACATTGGCCTTGGCCTTGCGGGCGGCGAGCGTGTGCATGAGGCCGATGACGGCCGCCGCACCACCCATGTCGCCCTTCATGTCCTCCATGCCGGCAGCCTGCTTGATCGAGATGCCGCCCGAATCGAAGACGACGCCCTTGCCGATAAAGGCGATCGGGCGATCCTTCTCCTTGCCGCCCTTCCAGTGCATCACGGCAAGGCGCGGCGGGCGTACGGAGCCCTGGGCAACGCCGAGCAGCGCCGCCATGCCGAGCTTCTTCATATCCCGCTCGGTCAGGACATCCACCTCGACGCCCAGCTTTTCGAGCGCCTTGGCCCTGTCGGCGAACTCGACCGGGCCGAGCACGTTGGCCGGTTCATTGACGAGGTTGCGGGCCAGAATCACGCCCTCGGCGACGGCATCGGAAACCTCGTTCGCCTTCTTGGCGGCGGTAGCGACGGCGGTGACGAGCGCCACCTTCACGGCCTTGCCGTTTTTTGTCTCCTCCTCGTCGGCCTTCTTCGTCTTGTAGGTATCGAAGCTGTAGGCGCCGAGCTGCATGCCAAGGGCGAAGTCAGCAACGTTCCTGGCGGTGACGACGACACCCGGCGCGTCGAGATAGACGGTGGCCTTGTCCGCCCCACGGATCTTCGCGGCCGCCGCCCCGCCGGCCTTCAGCCAGTCATAGGCCGTCAGCTTGTCCGCGTCACCAAGGCCGAGCAGGACGATACGATCGGCAGACGCGCCGTGCGGCGCGAGAACGTCGAGTGCCTTCAAGGCCTTGCCGGTGAACTTCGCAATGCCGGCGGCGCGGCCGACCGCACCGTCCGGATCGACATCGCCGATTCCCGCTGCGGCCTCTCCAGCCACCTGCAGAAGGATCGCAAGCCCCCCGGAAACGCGCGCCGTCTTTGCAAAACCGATATCGAAGGTGGAAGCCATGAATTTACTCCGCATGGGGGCCGTTCGGCCAGTGAGCGCCCTGGGATCACCCCGGAAGACCGCAAATCGCATCAATTCCTTGTCGCTTTTGCGGCGCTTGGCAAGATGCGAGACCTTGTTTACAGAGTGTTAGGCATGCTTGTTCGCCATAAATTTTCCTTGTCGGCGGAGGATCTCCGCTATGGCATCAGCCTCAAGAAAGCTTATATGCCCATCCAGTTGCGACGGGCGTCATGAACCGGAGCCGCTTGTCGGAAACGCGGACTAAACGATGAAATTGATCGAGCGCTATATCTTGCGGCGGGCGTCGCTCATGTTCGTCGCCACGCTCGTCCCCCTGCTCGGCATCGTCTGGGTGACGCAGGCCCTGACCAACATCAACCTCGTCACGGACAGCGGCCAGTCGACCTTCGCCTTCCTGAAGCTGGCAACACTCATCCTGCCCTCGGTCGTGCCGATCATCCTGCCCTTCGCGCTGGTCATCGGCGTCGCGCAGACATTGACCGTCATGAACTCGGATTCGGAGCTGACGGTGCTGAATTCGGCCGGCAGCTCACGCATGACGATCATCCGCCCGGTGATGATGCTCGCCGTGGCGATGAGCTTGGTTTCCTTCGCCGTCGACAACTTCGTCGAGCCCTATTCGCGCATGGCCGTGCGCAAGATGATCGCCACGGCCCATGCGGACATGCTGTCCGCCGTGGTGCAGGAAAACACCTTCCGCAAGATCGCCGACGGCCTCTATGTGCAGGTGGCGCAGCGCCGCAACGGCGGCGTGCTGCACGGCCTCTTCGTTGCCGATACGCGCGATCCACGCTTCGAGATGGTCTATTATGCACGCGAGGGCGCGGTGGACGAGAACAGTTCGGCGCTGGTCATGAAGGACGGCGAGGTGCACCGCAAGCTGCCGGACGGCAATGTCTCGATCATCAAGTTCGATTCCTACGCCTTCGATCTCGCGGACCTGACCCAGAGCGCCGGCGCATCGAACATCCGCGCCAAGGATCGCGACCTGTTCTATCTGTTCAACCCCGACCCGGACGATCCCCATTACAAGAAGGAGCCCGGCTCGTTCACGGCGGAACTGCACCGCCGCTTCACGGAATGGCTTTTCCCGACGGTCTTCGGGCTCATCGCCCTCGTCGTCAGCGCGGATGCGCGCTCGCATCGCGAGGCACGCGTGCACCCGATGATCACCGCGCTGCTGACGGCGCTCTTCGTGCGCTGGATCAGTTTCTACGCGGCGAACAATGCGGAGGGTTCCGTCACCTTCGTCATCATCATGTACCTCGTTCCCATCGCCACCGCGGCGCTTGCCATCCATCATCTCGGCCGCAACAAGACCCTGGAACTGCCCGTCAGCTTCGGCGAACGGCTGACGGACCTGCGCGATCGCGTGCTGGCGCGGTTGAACAGGGGCAACCAGGCCTCCTCCGGCAAGAGTGGCCATCCATGATCCCTACCCTCGGCTTCTACTTTTTCCGCCGCTACGCCATCACCACCTTCTGGTTCCTGCTCGGCATATTCTCGCTGATCTTCATCATCGATTTCAGCGAGATGTCGAACCGGGTCGGCGGGCTGCCGGGTTATACGATTTCCAGCGGGCTCGTCGTGACGGCGCTGCGCATTCCGACGATCCTGATGCAGACGGTGCCCTTCGTCGCGCTGTTTGCCGGCATGGCGGCACTCATCTCGCTCAACCGGCGCTACGAACTCGTTGTCACGCGTGCGGCCGGCATTTCGGTCTGGCAGTTCCTGCGCCCCTTCGTCATCGGCGCCTTCCTGTTCGGCGTTCTGGCGGTCCTCGCGATCAACCCGATCGCGGCCTGGGGATCCAAGAAGGCGCTGGAGCTTGAGGCCGGCTGGGGCGCCACCAATGCCTCGCGCCCCGAAAACGCGGTTCCGTGGCTGCGGCAGATCTACGAGGGGGACCAGGCGATCATCGGCGCGAAGGCCGTTCTCGACAACGGAACGCGCCTCCTCAATGTCACCGTTATCCACTTCGACGACGAGAATCGCATCGTGCTTCGCCAGGACGCCGATTCGGCGACTTTGGAAGATGGTTACTGGCTGCTTAAGAACGTGCACGAGACACGCAACGGCGAGTTGCCGGTTCGTCTCGACGAGGTGCAGCTTCGTACCAACCTGAAACAGGAATTCGTATCGGAGAGCCTTGAAAAGCCTGAATCCATTCCGTTTTTCAGGCTTGGCCGGAAGATAGAGGCGGCAAAGTCCTTCGGCTTCCCCACCGATGCGATGGAAACGCAGTTCCATTCCATGCTCTCGCTACCGCTGCTTCTGGTAGCAATGACGCTGATCGCTGCCTGTGTATCGTTAAAATTTAGCCGGTTTAATCAATCACGTGCGGTGATTCTGGGTGGCATCCTTTCCGGCTTCATGCTTTATGTCGTCACCGTGCTTGTGAAAGCATTCGGAAGCAGCGGTGTTGTTCCTCCGTTCGTTGCGGCCTGGCTCCCAGTGGTCGTCGCAATGTCGTTGGGTGCGACGATTCTTCTGCATCAGGAGGACGGCTAGTGGCGGCAGGTGACCGCAAAACGAATCGGTGGTTGAAAGCCGCCCTGCTTGCAGGTGCGGCCATGTGCGCCATTGTGTCCGGTTCGGCCCTCCCCGCGCAGGCTCAGGCACCGAATATCGGTGCGATGGAACCCAATCTTCCCGATGACGCCAAGCTGCTGCTGGCGGCCAACGAACTCGTCTACAACAACGACACCGACAAGGTGATCGCCCGCGGCGCGGTGCAGATCAATTACGGCGGCTACAAACTCGTCGCCCGGCAGGTGGAATACGACCAGAAGACCGGCCGCCTGAGGGCCGTCGGCAATATCGAGCTGATCGAGCCGACCGGCAACCGCGTCTATGGCGACGAGATGGACCTGTCGGACGACTTCGCCAACGGCTTCATCAATGCGCTGCGCATCGAGACAACCGACCTCACCAAGCTAGCGGCGAACAGCGGCGAGCGCGTCAACGGCGAGGAACTGATCCTCAACCACGCCGTCTATACCGCCTGCACGCCCTGCGCCACCAATCCGACCCACCGCTCGCTCTGGGAAATCAAGGCCGAGCGTGTCGTCCAGAATGGCCGCACGCACACGATCCGCCTCGAAAAGGCGCGATTCGAGATGTTCGGCAAGCCGATCGCGTACATTCCCGTGCTTGAAATGCCGGACCATACGGTGAAGCGGAAGACAGGCTTTCTCTTCCCGCAGTTCAATTACGCGCAGAAGCTCGGCCTCGGCATCACGACGCCCTACTATTTCGCGCTCGCGCCTGATATGGACGCGACGGTCTCGCCGACTATCCTGACCCGCCAGGGCTTCCTCGCCGAAGTGGAATTCCGCAAGCGTTTCCACAATGGCCTCGTGACGCTTCGGGCCGCCGGCATCAACCAATGGAACCCCTCGTCCTTCGATGAGAATACGAGCGACCGGCGCGACGGTTTCCGCGGCATGGTCGCCTCCGAAGGCCAGTTCAGGATCAATCCCCGCTGGACTTTCGGCTGGGACGTGATGCTGCAAAGCGACAACAATTTTTCGCGTACCTATGAGCTCGACGGCCTCAAGGACCGCATCCACACGAACCAGGGCTACCTGACGGGCCTTGGCCGCCGCAACAGCTTCGACCTGCGCGCCTTCTATTTCGACGTGCAGGACGCCGATCCGGACAGCAAGCTGGAGCGTCAGCAGGCCATCGCCCAGACGCTCGATCACGAATACATCGTGCCGCAGCCGGTGCTCGGCGGCGAGCTCAGCATCACCACGAACGTCACCAACATCCAGCGCGACCTCGCGGACTTCTATTCGCTCGGCGCCAGCGACCGCTTCCGCGGGCTTGAAGGCGGCACGACGCGCCTGACGAGCGAGCTGGAATGGAAGCGCCAGTTCATCGTGCCGGGCGGCCTTGTACTGACGCCGATGCTGGCTGCGCGCGGCGACCTGCACCGCCTCGATATGACGGCGCCTGCCGGCTATGCCGGCAGCTACAACACGGACGACAGCGCGACGCGCACCATGCTGACGGCGGGTCTGGAAGCGCGCTATCCGATCCTCGCGACGACCGCCAACAGCACGCATCTCTTCGAGCCGATCGCGCAGATCTATGCCCGGCCGAGCGAGGATTATGCCGGCGGCCTGCCGAACGAGGATGCCCAGAGCTTCGTGTTCGACGCGACGAACCTCTTCGAGCGCGACAAGTTCTCCGGCTTCGACCGCATCGAGGGCGGCACGCGCGCCAATGTCGGCATGCGCTACACCGGCACCTTCGACAACGGCCTTCGCCTGCGCAGCATTGTGGGCCAGTCGTTCCATCTCGGCGGCGTGAACTCCTTTGCGACCGACGACCTGGTCAATGCCGGCGCGAATTCCGGCCTAGAAACCGATGCCTCCGACTATGTCAGCATGGCCGGCATCGACCTGCCGAACGGGCTTTCGCTGGCCTCCAGCGCCCGGCTCGACAAGGATGATCTGTCCGTTCGCCGGTCCGACACGTCGCTGCGGTTCGATGGCGCGCGGTTCGAAACCGAGATCACCTATACGCGCATCGCCGCGCAGCCCGACTACGGGCTCACACGGAATGCCAGCGAAATACAGACGGCAGCCGCCTTCAAGTTCCGGGATTACTGGTCGGTGTTCGGGTCGCTGACCTACGATCTGCGCAGCCACAGCCTGTCGCGCAACGGCGTCGGCTTCTCCTATGACGACCGCGACACCGTTTTCTCCATCGTCTATGAACAGACGCGCGACAAATCGAACTCCACGGCGAACGACTGGTCGATCGGCGCACGCCTCATGTTCCGCACGCTCGGCGACGTTCGCGTGGGCGATACGACGCTGACGGGCTTCGAGTAAGCGCCCGGCCGCTCTTGTCATCGTTTGGCCGCATGTATTATGCACATCCGGGAGAAACGCTCGCCGGCTATCGGCCGTGCGCGCTTTACGGCGCGCTGAAGCGGGCGTGCAATGGGTTTGGGAAAGGGACTGGCATGATGGGCAGGCAATCTCTGGTGCGTTCCATGATGATGGGCGTGGCGTTCGCGGCAGCCGTGACGATCGTGGTTCCCGCCGGCACAGTTCAAGCCGCGGGCAGCACGGTGGTGGCGGTTGTCAACAATTCGCCAATCACGTCCGGTGACGTCGAACGGCGCGCGGCCTTTCTGCGCCTGCAGCGCGCCAAGGGCAATGTGCGCGCGCTGGCCCGCGAGCAGATGATCGACGATGCCCTGAAGCGCGCGGAAATCCTGCGTGTGCGCGCTTCCGTCAGCTCGGCGGAGGTCGACGCATCCTATGCGCGCTTCGCCGCGACCAACAAGATGACGCTCAAGCAGCTCGGCCAGGTCCTTGACCAGGCCGGTGTCGGCTCGGAACATTTCAAGCAGTACATCGCCCTGCAGATGAGCTGGCCGCGCGTCGTCAACGCCCGCTACGCAAACAGCGGAACCAACGGCAAGTCGCTCGTCGAACGCATGCAGGAAAACGGCGGCAAGAAGCCTGTCACCACCGAGTATTTCCTCAAGCAGGTCATCTTCGTCGTGCCGGAAAAGCGCCGCAACGCCATTCTCGGCAAGCGCAAATCCGAGGCCGAGGCTTCGCGCTCTAAATTCCCCGGCTGCGATCAGGCCAAGGTTTTCGCGGCGACCATGCGCGACGTGTCGATCCGCGATCTGGGCCGCGTGCTGGCGCCGCAATTGCCGGAAGACTGGAAGCCGCTGATCGAGAAGGCGAACGGCCAGACGACCGGCACGCGCGTCACGGAACGCGGCGTCGAATATCTCGCGATCTGCAAGAAGCGCGAAGTCAACGACGACGTGGCCGCGGAAATGGTCTTCCGTGCCGAGGATCTCGCCAAGTCCAAGGGCAACGAAGGCGACGAGAACAGCAAGAAGTACCTCGCCGAACTGCGCAAGAAGGCGACGATCACCGACCGCTGATCCGCAGCCGCGGCAAACCGCTCGAAATCTCTTGCCGGAACTGCACTCGGCTCTGGCGCTCCGCCCTGCGGAGCGCGCTACCCCCACACCGTTTTTGGCAGGCATCCCATGACGATGACGCAACTTCCTCCGCTGGCGCTCACCATGGGCGACCCGGCGGGGATCGGGCCGGATATAACGCTCGCCCTCTGGTCGGCTCGTCAGTCCCTCTCCCTGCCGCCTTTCCTCTTCATCGGCGATGCCGGTGTTTTGCGTCAGCGGGCCGTTCGTCTGG
This sequence comes from Shinella curvata, assembly GCF_022899935.1. Taxonomy (GTDB): domain Bacteria; phylum Pseudomonadota; class Alphaproteobacteria; order Rhizobiales; family Rhizobiaceae; genus Shinella; species Shinella curvata. The sequence continues at coordinate 697,743 of NZ_JALJCJ010000002.1, read as the reverse complement.
GGCTCGATATCGCCGTGGCGCCCGCCACACCGGAAACCGCGGCGGGTATTTTCGGCGACGCCCTGCCTGTCCTGCCCTGCGATTGCGCCGTTCCCGTCATTGCCGGCGAACCGGACTCCGGCAACGCTGCCGCCATTATCGGCGCCATCGAGACGGCGGTGGCGCTCACCACGGCCGGACGAACCGCCGCCGTCGTGACCAATCCCATCGCCAAGGCCGTGCTCTACGATGCCGGCTTCGGCTTTCCCGGCCATACGGAATTCCTTGCCGACCTCGCCGCCAGAACCGTGGGCCGCACGGCTCTGCCCGTCATGCTGCTGGCCGGGCCGAAGCTGCGGGCTGTTCCCGTGACGATCCACATCCCGCTGAAGGACGTGCCGGCGGCGCTGACGGAAAACCTGATCGTCGAGACGGCCGTGATCACCGAACGTGACCTGCGCCGGCGCTTCGGCATTGCCGAACCGCGCCTTGCCATTGCCGGCCTCAACCCCCATGCGGGCGAAGGCGGTGCGCTCGGACTGGAGGACGATGCAATCGTCCGTCCCGCCGTCGAGCGCCTCAAGGCCGCCGGCATTGCCGCCGTCGGTCCGCTGCCGGCCGATACGATGTTCCATGACGCTGCCCGCGCCACCTATGACGTGGCGCTCTGCATGTATCACGATCAGGCGCTGATCCCTGCCAAGGCGCTCGGCTTCGACGATTCCGTCAATGCGACGCTTGGCCTGCCCTTCATCCGCACCTCGCCGGACCACGGCACCGCTTTCGCCATCGCCGGCAAGGGCATCGCCAGACCCGACAGCCTGCTGGCGGCGCTCCGCCTCGCGCAGGAACTCGCCATGCATGCGCGTAATACGGAGGACACACCCTGATGGCCGCCCTCGATGGACTTCCCCCGCTGCGCGACGTCATCCAGCGCCATGGGCTCGACGCCAAGAAGGCGCTCGGCCAGAACTTTCTGCTCGACCTGAACCTCACGCAGAAGATCGCCCGCACCGCCGGCCCCATAGAGAACCACACGGTGATCGAGGTCGGCCCCGGTCCCGGCGGCCTGACGCGCGCCATCCTGGCGCTCGGCGCCAAGCGCGTGATCGCCATCGAGCGCGACGCGCGCTGCCTACCCGCATTGGCGGAGATTTCGGACCACTATCCGGGTCGCCTGACCGTCATCGAGGGCGACGCGCTGAAAACGGATTTCGAGGCGCTGGCACCGGGCGAGCCCGTGCGCATCATCGCCAACCTGCCCTACAATGTCGGCACGCAGTTGCTCGTCAACTGGCTGCTGCCGAAGACCTGGCCGCCCTTCTGGGACTCGCTGACGCTGATGTTCCAGCGAGAAGTGGGCCTGCGCATCGTGGCAGAGGAAAACGATGACCACTATGGCCGTCTCGGTGTGCTCTGCGGCTGGCGCACGGACGCGCGCATGGCCTTCGACGTGCCGCCGCAGGCCTTCACGCCACCGCCGAAGGTGACGTCCTCGGTCGTGCATCTGGAGCCGGTCGCCAATCCGCTGCCTTGCGACGTGGCAGCACTCGAGCGCGTCACCCACGCCGCCTTCGGCCAGCGCCGCAAGATGCTGCGCCAGAGTGTGAAATCGCTGGGTGGGGAAGCGCTGCTGGCACGGGCGGAGATCGATGCGCAGCGGCGGGCGGAAACGCTGAGCGTGGAAGAATTCGTGCGGCTGGCGAACGCGCTCGGCTGAGCCGCGACATTCAGCCTGGCGTATCGTAGAACGGTTCTGCAACAATCTGCTGCTCGTCTTCGTAGACGACAAAACCAGGCCGCTCAGTCCAAAGCACCTCAATGGGATATCCATAGTCGGCCAGTAGGCTGACAAGCTCAAAAGCTTTTTCGATCGCGGGCTTGGCGTCCTCCTTGAACCAGCTCAGCCCCGCGGTCGCTTGGCTGCGCCAGGCTCCCTTCGATGTGGATTTATTGAAGCGCTCTGGAATCGGCAGCCTTACACGGAACCACGCAAGAATTCCTTCCAAGCGTGCCCGGCCGCCTTCGTCAAACGATGGATCGTCCAGCAGCCTGTATGCCGCACAAAAGGCCCCTTCCCTCCGTCCGCTTCCGGCGACATTTTGAAGGCATACAAAGCGAGCATACCTGGTCACGGCGAACCTTTGTCGCAGTCAACGCATCTACAAAACCGGCTTTTCCGTCACCAGCTTGGTCACGAACTCGAATAGCCCGTGGCGACGGTCGCGGCGCAGGCGCTCGGCCTTGACGATGCTCTGCACGGCGTCGAAGGCGACGGAGAGGTCGTCGTTGAGGATGACATAGTCATATTCCCGCCAGTGCTCGATTTCGGCGCGGGAATTGGCAAGGCGGGTCTGGATGACCTCTTCGGTGTCCTCCGCGCGGCGGTGCAGGCGCGATTGAAGCTCGGTCATCGACGGCGGCAGGATGAAGATGGAAACGACATCGGCCGGCATCTTCTCCTGAAGCTGCTGGGCGCCCTGCCAGTCGATGTCGAACAGCATGTCACGGCCGGCGGACATCGCCTCTTCCACCGGCTCGCGCGGCGTGCCGTAGAAATTGCCGTGGACTTCAGCCCATTCCAGCAGCGCATCGCTGTCGCGCAGGCGCTCGAATTCCTTGTGGTTGATGAAGTGGTAGTGCCGGCCGGCGATCTCGCTGGCGCGGCGCTGGCGGGTCGTGACGCTGACCGACAGGCTGAGGCCCGGATCGGCCTCCAGCAGGTTGCGCGCGATCGTCGATTTGCCTGCGCCCGAGGGCGAGGAGATGACGAGCATGAGCCCGCGGCGTTCGATGTGGATGTGCTTCGATGGCTCGGCCATGGCCTACTCCAGATTCTGGACCTGTTCGCGGAACTGGTCGATGACGACCTTCAATTCGATGCCTGCAGCTGTTACTTGAGCCGCGTTCGACTTGGAACAGATGGTATTCGATTCCCGGTTAAATTCCTGTGCGAGAAAATCGAGCTTGCGCCCGATCGGCCCGCCTTCGGCGATCAGCTCACGCGCCGCACGGACATGCGCCTTCAGCCGGTCGATCTCTTCGCGCAGATCCGCCTTGGTGGCAATCAGCGCCGCCTCCTGATGCAGGCGGTCGCGGTCGAGTGCCGTCGCACCCTGCATCAGCACGGCGACCTGCGCGGAAAGCCGCTCGGCAATCGCCGAGACGCTGCGCGACGGGTCGGCCTCGACGGTCGCCGTCAGCGCCTCGATGCGCGCCACCTGCCCCAACAACACCTCGGCAAGGGCTGCCCCCTCCTTGCGGCGCATGTCGGCGAGACAGCGGATCGCCTCGGCAAGGCCGGTGCGGATGTCGGCGTCGCGCGTCGAGCGGTCCGTCTCGCTCTCCTCGGCCTCGCGGAAATCGACGATGCCGCGTACCGAGAGCAACGTGTCGAGCTTCAGCGGCGCGGGATCGATGGTGCCGGCCAGCTGGTCGCGCAGCGCCAGCACGGCGGCGAGCGCCGCCTGGTTCACCACGGCCTCGACCTGCGCCTCGCTGACGCTGGTGGCAAGCCCGATCTGGAGATTGCCACGGGAGAAGGCCTCGCCCGCCAGCCGGCGGACATCCGCCTCCAGCGCCTCGAGACCGGGCGGCAGGCGCAGGCGCAGGTCCAGCCCCTTGCCGTTCACCGACCGCAACTCCCACGCCCAGCGCGTGCGCCCGCTGGTCCCCTCGACCCGCGAAAAGCCGGTCATCGATTGCAATGTCATGTCAGCCTCCTGTGGCACCTCACCGGAACGGGAGGCAGCCGGGTCCGCGCAGCCCGCGCGACCTCAAGTTCCAAAGTGAAGCAGTTTCACGGGGTTGGAAACGGGCAAGCGCGCCGAACAGGCCGCGATCCACATAAAGCTTGTGCCCATAAAGAAAACGGCCCCGGACAGAAGCGTCGGGGCCGTTTGAAGGTGATGCCGATCACTGCGCCGTTGCGCCTTCGGCTTCCTTGGCGGCTGCCGCCGCCTTCTCCGCCTCCAGCTTGCGCCAGCGGCGGACATTCTGGTTGTGCTCGTCCAGCGTCTCGGCGAAGACGTGGCCGCCCGTGCCGTCGGCGACGAAATAGAGGTCGCTGGTGCGCGAAGGATTGGCGACGGCTTCGAGCGCCGCGCGGCCCGGGTTGGCGATCGGTGTCGGCGGCAGGCCCTTGATGATGTAGGTATTGTACGGCGTCTGTTTTTCGAGGTCCGACTGGTAGATCGGACGGTCGGACGGCTTACCTTCGCCGCCGAAGATGCCGTAGATGATCGTCGGGTCGGACTGCAGACGCATGCCCTTGTCGAGACGGTTGAGGAAGACGGAGGCGACGCGCGGGCGCTCGTCGGCACGGCCGGTTTCCTTCTCGACGATCGAGGCGAGCGTCACGAATTCCTCACGCGTGGCGACCGGCAGGTTATCGTCGCGCTTTTCCCAGATCTGGTCGATCAGGTTCTTCTGCGCCGCCAGCATCTGCTGGAGAATGTCGGCGCGCTTGGTGCCGCGCGAGAACTTGTAGGTGTCGGTCATCAGGGAGCCCTCGGCGGGCAGTTCCTGCGGCAGGTCACCTTCCAGCACCGGATCGTCCTGCAGGCGCTTGAACACCTGCTTGACCGTCAGGCCCTCGGGAACGGAAACGCTGTAGAGGATCGACTTGCCGGACTTCAGGAGTTCGACGATCTCGCGCATGGTCGCGCCCGACTTGATTTCGTACTCGCCGGCCTTCAGCGTGTCGCCATCGAGATAGATGCGCGAGAGCACGCGGAAGACGCGGCTGTCGGTGATGATGTTGTTGCGCTCGAGATTCGAGGCGATCTCGTTGGTGCCCGCACCCGCACGCACGATGAAATTCGTATTGGCCTGAAGCGGACCGGTTTCCTCGTAGCTCTTCACACCATAGTAGAAAACGCCCACGCCGATCAGAGTCGCGAAGACGATCACGGTCATGACGAAATTCAGGAAGATAACGAGCTGGCTGCGGGCCTTGCGCGAGCGGCGGCGGCTCGGGGGCTCAGGCACCTGTTCGGGGCGCAGGGCCTCGCTGGCGGACTTCGGAATGATGCGCGGCTGGCCGGATGCCTCGCCGCGGCCAAACTGGGTCTCGCCGGGTTCGTTCGTGTCGCTCACGGACTGTCCTCATGGGTTCTGGCATTGCTCGACGTGTTCAGCAGAGCAATACGGCAAAAGCAGGATGAACCCGCTCTTCACATTCGGGTGTACGGCGCACCGGAGGCAAAGCCCTCGGGCGGGTGGCGGCGCGCCGGGGCAAACGCCCCGGATCGGGGTCAGGCGTAGCGCTTGAGAACCAGCGATGCATTCGTTCCGCCGAAGCCGAACGAGTTGGACAGCGCCACGTTGATCTCGCGCTTGCGCGCCTTGTGCGGCACAAGGTCGATCGCCGTCTCGACGGCAGGATTGTCGAGGTTCAGCGTCGGCGGCGCGATGTTATCGCGGATCGCCAATGCCGAGAAGATGGCTTCGACAGCGCCGGCGGCACCGAGCAGGTGGCCGATGGCAGACTTGGTCGACGACATAGAGAGGCGCGAGGCGGCATCGCCCATCAGACGCTCGACCGCGCCCAGCTCGATCGTGTCGGCCATGGTCGATGTACCGTGCGAATTGATGTAATCGACTTCGCTCGCCGGAATGCCGGCGCGCTTCAGCGCCATCTGCATGCAGCGGTAAGCGCCGTCGCCATCTTCCGAAGGCGCGGTGATATGGTAGGCGTCGCCCGACAGGCCGTAGCCGACAACTTCCGCATAGATCTTCGCGCCACGCGCCTTGGCGTGTTCCAGCTCTTCGAGAACGACGATGCCGGCGCCCTCGCCCATGACGAAACCATCGCGGTCACGGTCATAGGGGCGCGAGGCGGCGGTCGGGTCGTCATTGCGCTCGGTCGACAGCGCCTTGCAGGCGGCAAAGCCGGCAAGCGCAATGCGGCAGATCGGGGATTCGGCACCGCCCGCGACCATGACGTCGGCATCACCCAGCGCGATCAGGCGGCTGGCATCGCCGATGGCGTGCGCGCCGGTCGAGCAGGCGGTGACGACGGAATGGTTCGGGCCACGCAGCTTGTGCTTGATCGAGACCTGGCCGGAGGCGAGGTTGATCAGGCGGCCGGGAATGAAAAAGGGCGAAACACGGCGCGGACCCTTGTCGCGCAGCGTGTAACCGGCCTCGACGATGCCTTCGAGGCCGCCGATGCCGGAGCCGATGAGCACGCCGGTCGCAATCTGGTCTTCGTCGGTCTTGGGATGCCAGCCGGCATCGATCAGCGCCATATCGGCGGCGGCGACGGCATAGGTGATGAAGGGATCGACCTTGCGCTGTTCCTTCGGCTCCATCCACTGGTCGGCATTGTAGGTGCCGTCAGTGCCATCGCCGAGCGGGATCGAGCAGGCAATCTTTGCAGGAAGATCTTCGACCTCGAAGGTCGTTACCCTGGCAGCGCCGCTGCGGCCCTCAAGAAGCCGGCTCCAGGTAATTTCGGTGCCACAGCCAAGCGGGGATACCATGCCGGTACCCGTGATAACGACACGCCTCATCGTCCGTGATCCACCCTATAGAATTCTATGTCTTTGCCCCAAGAGGAGGTAGGCCTCCGGGAGGAGACCGGGACGGGCCGCCGGATCAGCGGCCCGCCGGTATCGATGATTAGGCCTGGGCCTTCTCGATGAACTTGACGGCGTCGCCGACCGTCAGGATCGAGTCAGCGGCATCATCCGGGATCTCGACGCCGAACTCTTCTTCGAAGGCCATGACCAGTTCGACGGTGTCGAGCGAGTCCGCGCCAAGGTCATCGATGAAGCTTGCGCCTTCGCTGACCTTTTCGGCGTCAACGCCCAGATGATCAATGACAATTTTCTTTACGCGTTCTGCTACGTCGCTCATGTCGGATTCCTCGACCTTTGTTTTTTTGATCGGCGCCTTTCACAGCGCCGGGCACTCAACACGCCCGATATGCCTCAAGAACATATCCGGCAATCTCTTCAACCGGCAATGCGGCATCGGCGATACTGTTCCATACCACGCGATTGCACAGGCATTTGCCCGTCGACTGCTGACAGTCATGGCCCGATTAACACGGTTTAAGTCTGCCGCAAAGTCCGAAAATGGCCGGTGCACCAGCGGTCAACATGCAATTCATGCCGGCCCGCTGGGGCATTTCGTCCACCTTAGATCATCGCCATGCCGCCGTTCACATGCAGCGTCTGGCCCGTCATGTAGGATGCTTCCGACGACGCGAGGTAGGCGACGGCGGACGCGACTTCCGTGCCGGTGCCCATGCGCTTCATGGGAATGGCCCCCATGATCGCTTCCTTCTGCTTGTCGTTCAGCTTGCCGGTCATCGCGCTTTCGATGAAGCCCGGCGCCACGCAGTTGACGGTGACGTTGCGGGTCGCGATTTCCTGGGCGAGCGACTTGGTGAAGCCGATCATGCCCGCCTTGGAGGCGCAGTAGTTCGCCTGGCCCGGATTGCCGGTGACGCCGACGACAGAGGTGATGTTGATGATACGGCCATAACGGCGGCGCATCATCGGGTGGGTCAGCTCGCGCGTCAGGCGGAAGACGGCCGTGAGGTTCACTTCGAGAACGGCATCCCAGTCGTCATCGCTCATGCGCACGAACAGGCCGTCCTTGGTGATGCCGGCATTGTTCACGAGGATATCAACGCCGCCGAGTTCGGCTTCGGCCTTCTCGCCGAGCGCCTTGACTTCGGCGCGATCGGAGAGGTTCGCGGGGAAGATCTGGACGCGTTCGCCGAACTCGTTGGCGAGCGTTTCGAGCTTTTCGACGCGGGTGCCGTGCAGGCCGACGATGGCGCCCTGAGCGTGCAGGATGCGGGCGATCTCCTCGCCGATGCCGCCGGATGCGCCGGTAACCAGTGCCTTGCGGCCGGAAAGATCAAACATGGGTGCGTTCCTTATAGAAGAGATCAGCCGAGGAGTGCTGCAAGCGCACTGTCGATATCGGTGGGCGTGTTGATGGCGATGCCGGTGACGGACTTGTCGATGCGGCGCGCAAGGCCGGTCAGCACCTTGCCGGAGCCGACTTCGTACAGCGTCGTCACATCGTTCTTGCCGAACCATTCGACCGTCTCGCGCCAGCGCACCTGACCAGTGACCTGCTCGACGAGCAGGCGAACGATCTCCTGCGGATCGCTGACCGGGGCGGCGCGCACATTGGCGATGATAGGCACAACCGGAGCCTTGGCCTCGACGGCAGCGAGCGCCTCGCGCATGGCATCGGCGGCCGGCGCCATCAGGGCGGAATGGAAGGGTGCGGAGACCGACAGCATCAGCGCGCGCTTGGCGCCCTTTTCTGTCGCGAGACGGGCTGCGACCTCGACGGCCGGCTTGGAGCCGGAAATGACGAGCTGGCCGCCGCCATTGTCGTTGGCGATCTGGCACGAGCCGCCCTTGGAAGCTTCCTGACAGATGGCTTCGACATCTGCCTGTTCCAGGCCGATGATCGCCGCCATGGCGCCCTCGCCGACCGGAACGGCCGACTGCATGGCATTGCCGCGAATGCGCAGGAGGCGCGCGGTATCCGCGAGCGAGAAGGTGCCGGCGGCGCAGAGTGCGGAATATTCGCCGAGCGAGTGACCGGCGACGTAAGCGACCTTGTCCTTCAGCGACAGGCCGCGCGCTTCCAGCACACGCATGACGGCAATGGATACGGCCATCAGTGCCGGCTGGGCATTGGCCGTCAGCGTCAGCGTCTCCTCGGGACCATCGTACATAATGGTGGAAAGCTTCTGGCCGAGGGCCTCGTCGACTTCGGCGAAAACGGCACGCGCTTCCGGGAAGGCGTCGGCGAGTTCCTTGCCCATGCCAACGGCCTGGCTGCCCTGGCCGGGGAAGGTGAATGCTACGCTCATAGGGGTTTCTCCCGTCTTCTGTTTCCTTTTCCATTCACATTCCGGCCTGCCAAGTCAAGGCATTGCGCCATGAAGCGCTCTCCCCGGCCCGTCCTTTGCCAGGCCTTGCACAGGGAATCGCACCCGCCGTCTTGCACTTCGCGGGAAGCCGCCTACATTCGCGCGGTTCCCACAAAAGGATTTTCCCTCCCATGAAATACAATCCGCTCGGCAGGACCGGCATGAGCGTGTCGGAGATCTGCCTCGGCACCATGACCTGGGGATCGCAGAACAGCGAGCAGGAAGCCCAAGACCAGCTCGACTACGCGTTCTCTCAAGGCGTCAACTTCATCGATACCGCAGAACTTTATCCCACGACGCCGCTCTCGCCGGAAACCTATGGCGATACCGAACGCTTCATCGGCAACTGGATGACGGCGCGCGGCAACCGCGACAAGGTCATCCTCGCCACCAAGGTCGCCGGCCCCGGCCGTCCCTATATTCGCGGCGGCGCACCGATGAGCCGCAAGGGCATCCTGGAGGCGATCGACGACAGCCTGCAGCGCCTGAAGACCGACTATGTCGATCTCTACCAGCTGCACTGGCCGAACCGCGGGCACTACCATTTCCGCAACGCCTGGAGCTACGAGCCGGCCAAGCAGGACCGCGAAAAGGTCTCCGCCGAGATCGAGGAAGTCCTCGATTCCATCGGCGAGATCGTCAAGGCAGGCAAGGTCCGCGCGCTCGGCCTCTCAAACGACACGGCCTGGGGCACGATGCGCATGCTGCGGCTCGCCGAGGAGAAGGGCCTGCCGCGCGTCGCCTCGATCCAGAACGAGTACAATCTGCTCTACCGGACCTACGATCTCGACCTCGCGGAGCTGTCGCACCACGAGGATATCGGTCTGCTGGCCTATTCGCCGCTCGCCGCCGGCCTTCTCACCGGCAAGTATCTCGACGGAGCCAAGCCCGAGGGATCGCGCATGACGAAAAACGGCGATCTCGGCGGGCGTTACCAGCCGCTGCAGGAGCCGGCCGTCAAGGCCTATGTCGAGCTTGCGAGGGAAACCGGCATCGACCCCGCACAGATGGCGCTGGCCTTCTGCCTGACACGGCCCTTCATGGCCTCGGTCATCATCGGCGCGACGTCGATGGAGCAGCTGAAGACCAATATAGCGGCGAAGGACATGACGCTTTCGGCCGAAGTGCTCGAGGGTATCGCGCGGATCCACCGGCAGTATCCGGCGCCGATCTGACACGAAACGGAGGCGAAACGGACTGCCGTTCCGCCTCCCTATCGACATATGCTTCAGCCGCGCCGGGCAGCCTCGATTGCGGCGACGTCGATCTTCTTCATCGTCATCATGGCATCAAAGGCGCGCTTGGCCTCGCCGCCGCCGGCGGCAAGAGCCTCCATGAGCGTGCGCGGCGTGATCTGCCAGGAAATGCCCCATTTGTCCTTGCACCAGCCGCACTCGCTTTCCTGACCGCCGTTGCCGACGATCGCATTCCAGTAGCGGTCCGTCTCCTCCTGATTCTCTGTCGAGATCTGGAAGGAAAACGCCTCGTTATGCTTGAAGGTCGGGCCACCGTTCAATCCGATGCACGACACGCCGGCAACAGTGAAGCCCACGACGAGGACGTCGCCTTGCCTGCCGTCGGGATAGTCGCCAGGGGCGCGCGTGATCTCGCCCACCGCGCTATCGGGAAACGTTTCGGCATAGAAGCGGGCAGCCGCTTCAGCATCCTTGTCGAACCACAGGCAGATTGTGTTCTTCGGCATTGGTATATCCTCCTACTCTGTTTGCCAGGCCGTTCGAGGACGGCCGATGCCTGGAAGACGCGCCATCCTCCGGCAAGCCGACATCGTGTTTGAAAAATAATGCGGAAAGCCAAAAAGAAACCCGCCGTTTCCGGCGGGTTTCCAGTCGTGCCCATGCGGGTGACGTTAAGGCGTGGTCGTGGTTGCGCCGCCACCTTCGGCCGGCTGCTGACCGCCGCTTGGCTGGGTCTCCAGCGTCTGCGTGCCGCCCGTTGCGCCGCCGGTCTGACCTTCGGTTGCAGTGCCGCCGGCCGGAGCCGTGTCCTGCGTGCCGATGGCAGAGGTGTTGGCATTCGGATCGACGCCGTCACCCGGCGTTCCGCTGCCGACGAAATAGAAGATACCCACCGCGACGAGCACGGCGAGAATTACGGCAACTGCCCAGCCGCCTGTGCCACTACCGCCATTGCTGGCGTTGACGACGGTCGGGCCGCGATCATCCACCGGAGGCGTATAACGATCTTCCGGGGGACGATTGACGAGGTTTGGGTCCTGCATGTCGGTCACTCCATCTGGTTGGATCGGGGAGGAAAACGCGGCACTTCCAATTTGGTTCCAGCCCCTTTCCCGAAACGGAACACAGCTTTCTGGCCCCTGCCCTTGCCTTCCGGTGAAAAATCCGTATAAGCGCGCTGTTCAACACACCCGGTCAATCGGCTGGTGGCTGAACGGAGGGCCGGCAAATCCTCAAAGATCTGCCGTTTGGAGCCAAGGGCTCCGGCCTCCCGTGTCTCCGCTCTCGACCGTCTGGATTAACGCTTTTCTTGCTTTCGGCCTCGCGCCTTTGAGAACTGTCGTTGAGGCTTGGCGCCGGTTTCGGGTGTAAACGCAAGAAAGGCAAAGCCACATGGCTCTTTATGAACACGTATTCCTGGCGCGCCAGGATGTGTCCGCCCAGCAGGTCGACGCTCTCGTCGAGCAGTACAAGGGCGTTATCGAATCGTTCGGCGGCAAGGTTGGCCGCGTCGAGAACTGGGGCCTCAAGTCCCTCACCTACCGCATCAAGAAGAACCGCAAGGCTCACTATGCGCTGATGGACATCGACGCTCCGGCTGCTGCGATCCACGAAGTCGAGCGCCAGATGCGCATCAACGAAGACATCCTTCGTTACATGACCATCGCTGTTGAAGCGCACGAAGAAGGCCCGTCGGCCATGATGCAGAAGCGTGACCGCGACGACCGTCCGCGCCGCGAAGGCGACGACCGTGGCCCGCGCCGCGACTTCGGCGACCGTCCGCGCCGCGACTTCGGCGACCGCCCGCCGCGTGGCGACCGTCCGGCCCGCGAAGACCGCGCGTAATCGAAGCAGAAGGAGATTTTTGATATGGCTGATGTTTCTTCCGCTCCGGCACGCCGTCCGTTCCACCGCCGCCGCAAGACCTGCCCCTTCTCGGGCGCAAACGCTCCGAAGATCGACTACAAGGACGTTCGTCTTCTCTCGCGCTACATTTCCGAGCGCGGCAAGATCGTTCCGTCCCGCATCACGGCCGTTTCCCAGAAGAAGCAGCGCGAACTCGCCCAGGCGATCAAGCGCGCCCGCTTCCTCGGCCTGCTGCCCTACGTCGTAGCGTAAGCTGCTGACTCTGCGGCCTGACTCAACGTCAGATCGCGAGCCTTGACTCCGGGGAAGACGGTTTCCGCCTTCCCCATTTCCCTTCCGCGTTGGGCGCGGATCGGATCCGCCGGTATTCTCCCGATCTCGGGTGAGACCAAAACCCCATGTTGGGGAGACAGTCCTGAATCAATGTCTCAGGAACCTCCTCTAACTGTCTGATCAGACAGGACAGCGACCTTGAAGACCCTGACGCCAACCACGATTGCGACCGGCCTCGTTGCCGGTGTGACCGCCGCTCTGCTGTCGCTGAGCGCGAATGCGCAGTCGTCGCTTGCGATCGTGCTTTACGCTGCGTCCGCCCTTCCCATTCTGATTGCCGGCCTCGGCTGGGGCAATGCCAGCGCCTTCATCGCCGTCGTCGCCGGCGGTATCACCGCGTCCGCCCTCGTCTCGTCGAATTTCGCCGCGCTGATCGTGCTGATCACGCTGATCCCGGCTGGCTGGCTTTCCAACCTCGCGAACCTCGCCCGCCCGGCTTCCGAACTCGGCGGCCCGGAAAACGCGCTCGCCTGGTATCCGCTGTCAAACATCCTCGCCCATCTCGCCATCATGGTGACGCTTGGCATGATCGCAGTCGGCGCGATCGTCGGCTACAGCGATGAAATGGCCGGCGCGCTCGTCGATATCGTGATCGAGACGCTGAAGGCGCAGGAACCGCTCTACAATCCCGATGCCGCGGCCATCGCCCAGCTGAAGAGCGTGTTCTCGCTGGCGCTGCCGCTCGTCCAGGGCGCGCTCTGGGTCTTCCTGCTGTTTGCCGCCTATTACATCGCGACGTTCATCGTGCGCGTTTCCGGCAAGGGTCTTCGCCCGCGCGAAGACATGCCTTCGACGCTGCGCATGCACCGCAATGCAATCTTCTTCTTTCTCGCCGGTCTCGTCCTCACCTTCATGGGCGGCGTACCGGCGATCATCGGCGCGCTCGTCTGCGGCACCTTCGGGGCCGGTTTCGTGCTTGCCGGCTTCGCGAGCCTGCATTTCAAGACGCGCGGCAAGCCGTGGCGGCTGATTGCCCTGTGGTTCGCCTACATCTCGGTATTGCTCTTCACGATACCGGTCTTCGTCATCCTCCTCATGGGCCTGATGGATACGCGGCGCGCCATTGCGCTGACGCCCGCAGGCCCGGCGGACAAGAAAAACCAGAACATCTGAGACTCAACGAAAGGAACTCTAAAATGGACGTCATTCTCCTCGAACGCATCGCCAAGCTTGGCCAGATGGGCGAAACCGTCAAGGTTCGCGACGGCTTTGCCCGTAACTACCTGCTGCCGCTCGGCAAGGCGCTGCGCGCCAACGAAGCCAACAAGAAGCGTTTCGAATCCGAGCGTGCAACGCTCGAAGCCCGTAACCTCGAGCGCAAGTCGGAAGCCCAGACGGTTGCCGAAAAGCTCGACGGCAAGTCCTTCGTCATCGTCCGCTCGGCTGGCGAAACCGGCCAGCTGTACGGCTCCGTCGCTGCCCGCGACGTGATCGAAGCTCTCGCTGCCGAAGGCTTCAACGTCGGCCGCAACCAGGTCGAACTGAACACCCCGATCAAGGCCATCGGCCTGCACAAGGTCGTGCTGCACCTGCATGCCGAAGTCGAAATCTCGGTCGAAGTCAACGTTGCCCGTTCGGCTGAAGAAGCCGAGCGCCAGTCGAAGGGCGAAAGCCTGACCTCGGCCGACGCCATCTACGGCGTTGACGAAGACGCTCTGACGGCTGCCGACTTCTTCGACCCGGAAGCTGACGGCGTCGAAGAAGACGACGCATAATATCCGCTTATCGGATGGTTGCAGAACGGGCCGGCTTTTGCCGGCCCGTTTCGTTTTGGGGGCCAAAAAGCACGGGTTGAAATCCCGATTTTCGCATCAATATTTATAGATCGTTAGACTGGATTGGCGGTTGGGCCGCTTTCAGGCCGGTTTCCGACCAGACCCGTTTCCGCCAGATTTTTAAGCGTGACGGAGTTTAGCGAATGAAATTCATTGTGCAGACATTGGTTTCCCGCCTCGTCGAGACCGGCAACCTTAAAATCACCTATCCCGACGGCAGCAGCCAGACCTTCGGCGATGGCACCGGAAACGCGGTGCATGTGCGTCTCAATACCCGCAAAGCCGTGTGGGGCATCGCTGTCGATCCGGCCTATTATCTCGGCCATCACTACGGCACCGGCGATATCGATATCGTCGAGGGCGACATGTACGGCCTGCTGAAAACCGTCTTCACCGGCAATCCCGATTTCAAATATTACGACACCGGCTGGAACCGCCTGCTGGAGCGCATACGCTATGTGTTCCGCTGGGTGCGGGAGAAGAACAGCGTGGTACGCTCGCGCCGCAACGTGCAGCACCACTACGATCTGACCGGCGCGCTCTATGATCTGTTCCTCGATCAGGACCGGCAATATTCCTGCGCCTATTTCGAGCATCCCGACCAGACGCTGGATGACGCCCAGCTTGCCAAGAAGCGGCACATCGCCGCCAAGCTCAACATCAACAGGCCGGGCCAGAGCGTGCTCGACATCGGCAGCGGCTGGGGCGGCATGGCGCTCTACCTTGCCCGCCAGGTCGGCGCGAAGGTGACCGGCGTCACGCTTTCGGACGAGCAGCATGCGCTGTCGGAAAGCCGGGCGCGGGATGCGGGCTTGACCGAGGAGGTGAAATTCCTGTTGCAGGACTACCGCAATACCGAAGGCCCCTTCGACCGCATCGTCTCCGTCGGCATGTTCGAGCATGTCGGCCGGCCGAACTACCTCACCTTCTTCCGGAAGAGCGCCTCCCTGCTGAAACATGACGGCGTGATGCTGCTGCACACGATCGGCCGCACGGACAAACCGTCCGCTAACAATCCCTTCATCGAGAAATACATCTTTCCCGGCGGCTACATCCCTGCCCTTTCGGAGGTGATGCAGGCGGTGGAAAAGAGCGGGCTTGCAGTGACGGATGTGGAAATCCTCCGGCTTCACTATGCCGAGACGCTGCGTCACTGGCGCGAGCGCTTCATGGCGAAGCGCGACGAGGCGAAGGCGCTCTACGACGAGCAATTCTGTCGTATCTGGGAATTTTATCTCGCAGCGTCCGAGAGCGCCTTCCGCTGGCAGAATCTCGTCGTCTTCCAGCTTCAGCTCGCGCATGACCAGGAGGCTGTGCCTCTGACGCGCGGCTATATCGGCCGCGGCGAGGATTGTCTGAAGGCGCATGAGAGCAATCCGAAAGGCGACAGGCGGGGCGCCCGCCAATTTCCGCAGGAGGCGTCGCTTTGAGATTCGGGACGTGAGTCAATCGAAAGCCTGTAGGCCCGGATGAATCCGGGCTTGCCGTGTCCGCGTCGCCTGTGGAAAAGTCTAACAACGGGTCTAACGGAGGGGCCGGAGCGGAAGCGCTTGACCCCTGGGGCCAAAGGAACCAAACCAGCGACCTTCGAAAACAGAGACGGGGAGATTCGGGACGATGAACGATGCCGTGCGCAAGCTCAGCCAGGCCGGTCGCGAGAACGCGGAGCTGCACCACCGCGAGGCACCGAACAACGTCGAAGCCGAACAGGCGCTGCTCGGCGCCATCCTCGTCAACAACGACGCCTATTACCGCGTCTCGGACTTCTTGAAGCCGATCCATTTCAACGAGCCGCTGCACCGCAAGATCTACGAGCTGGCCGGCGACACGATCCGCATGGGCAAGATCGCCACGACGATCACGCTGAAGACGCACCTGCCGTCGGACGGCAAGGTCGGCGATCTCACCATCCCGCAATATCTCGCGCGCCTCGCCGCCGAAGCCGTGACGATCATCAACGCGGAAGACTATGGCCGCGCGATCTATGACCTCGCGCTGCGCCGTTCGCTGATCAATATCGGCGAGGACATGGTCAACATCGCCTATGACGCGCCTCTGGACATGCCGCCGCAGACCCAGATCGAGGATGCCGAGCGCCGCCTGTTCGAACTGGCCGAAACCGGCCGCTACGACGGCGGTTTCCAATCGTTCAACGATGCGGTTGCACTCGCCATCGACATGGCCGGCCAGGCTTTCGAGCGCGACGGTTCGCTGTCGGGTATTTCCACCGGCATCCATTCGCTCGATGGCCGCATGGGCGGCCTGCAGCGCTCCGACTTGATCGTGCTTGCCGGACGCCCCGGCATGGGCAAGACCTCGCTTGCCACCAACATCGCCTATAACATCGCCGCGGCCTACGAGCCGGAAGTGCAGGCGGACGGTTCGTTCAAGGCGAAGAACGGCGGCGTCGTCGGCTTCTACTCACTCGAAATGTCGTCCGAACAGCTCGCCACGCGTATCATCTCCGAGCAGACGGAAGTCTCGTCGTCAAAAATCCGCCGCGGTGACATTTCCGAGGCCGATTTCGAAAAGCTCGTCGCCTGCAGCCAAATGATGCAGAAGGTGCCGCTCTATATCGACCAGACCGGTGGTATCTCGATTGCCCAGTTGTCCGCCCGCGCGCGCCGTCTCAAGCGCCAGCGCGGCCTCGATTGCCTCGTGGTGGACTATATTCAGCTCATGACCGGCTCGGGCAAATCCAGCGACAACCGCGTGCAGGAAATCACGCAGATCACCACGGGCTTGAAGGCACTCGGCAAGGAATTGAACGTGCCGATCATCGCGCTCTCCCAGCTCTCCCGTCAGGTGGAAAGCCGCGAGGACAAGCGCCCGCAACTCTCCGACCTTCGTGAATCCGGTTCGATCGAACAGGACGCCGACGTGGTGCTCTTCGTGTTCCGTGAGGAATATTACGTGAAGAACCTCGAGCCGCGCGACGAGTTCGATCCGAAATATGAGGAATGGAAGATGAAGTTCGAGGCCGTGAAGGGCACGGCCGACGTCATCATCGCCAAGCAGCGTCACGGACCGACCGGCACCGTAAAACTCGCCTTCCAGTCGGAGTTCACCCGCTTCACCGACCTGGCGGATCCGTCGTTCACGCAGTACGAGCATTGAGGATTGAGGACGCGGACGGTACTGTTCGCGCCGTGTCCGTATGCTACGTCAGGCCACCACACCCACCGACATCATCCTCGGGTCGAGCCCGAAGATGACGGAGGAGAGGGCGGCGTCATAAAAAGAGCGCGGCATGCGCTGCAGCGGAGAAGCGCCCGACGCCTTCCTACTTCTTGACAAAAGCCGGCGCCTTGCAAACATCCGCCACGATGGCGAGCGCCTTGTGGCCGCGCTCTTTCTCCCCCTTGTCCGCCATGGTGAGGTCCAGCCGGTCGGAACACATGTCGTCCGATGCACTGCTTTGCCCCGACAGCGACATGCGGCTCGAACAGTAGAGGCCGGGTCCCGTCAGCACGATCTGCTCCGCGGCGGGCGAATCGAAGGGGATCGGATTGACCTCGGCGATCATGTCGTCAACGGAGGCATAGGCCGTGACCGCGGTCACGCGGCTCAGATCGACGAGGCCCATCGTCAATGCCGCCCATTGTCCCGGAAATTGCAGCGCCGACGTGGTGCGCGCCCGGCAGGGCGCACCGGAGACTTCGAGGCGGGTTACCAGCCGCGGCGCATTGGGATTGTCGACGATCGAATAGTAGGTGTCGGCGCTTTCGTTGCGTTCCGGTTCGGCGCCATCCTGCGAGAGTCCGAGCAGCACGGCATGCGCATCGCGCATCTCGGCATCCGTCGGTCTATCTTGCGCATTTGCCGGCGTCTGGCATGCCAAAGCCAGGATCACCGCGATAAATGTCCTTGTTATACGCCGTCCCATGGTCTTTTCCTTTTTTGCGGGCACCATAGAGCCGCCCCCTGCCGGCGGCAATGCGGCCGAAGAGCGTATTGCCGCGACAGTCCACAGGCTGTAATTTCAGAACCATGAGCACGCATCACACTTCCTCTCGTCCCACCCTGCCCGTCGCCGGCGAGGATCATGCCCGCCTGACGGTCGACCTTTCGGCACTGGCCGACAACTGGCGCGCGATGGCGCGGCGCTCGGGTGCCGCGCGCACCGCCGCCGTGCTGAAGGCCGACGCCTATGGCATCGGGCTGGAACCTGCGGCAAAGACCTTCCACCATGCGGGCGCGCGCGATTTCTTCGTAGCGACCCCGGCCGAGGGGGTGGCCCTGCGTGGCGTGCTGCCGGATGTGCGCATCTATGTGCTGTCCGGCATGTGGGCCGGCTCCGAACGTCTTTTCTTCGAATTCGACCTCGTGCCCGTCATCGTCTCGGAAGAACAGCTCGTCGTGTTCATGGCGGCGATTGCCGATGGCGGCGACCTGCCCTGCGTGCTGCATGTCGATACCGGCATGAGCCGGCTTGGCCTGCGCGTCGAGGATGCGCTGGCGCTTGCCGACGACACGTCACGTCCCGCGAGCTTCTCGCCGCTCATGCTGCTCAGTCACCTCGCCTGCGCGGATGATCCGGGCCATCCGCTGAACCGCCAGCAGCTCCAGCGCTTCCGCAGCGTCGTGTCGGCCTTCGACGATATCGATGCGACGCTCGCCAATTCCGCCGGCATCTTCCTCGGCGAGGACTATCATTTCACCCTCACCCGCCCCGGTATCGCGCTCTATGGTGGCGCAGCCGTCAACGATGTGCCGAACCCGATGAAGCCGGTCGTGACCGCCGAGGCGCGCATCCTTCAGGTCCGCGACGCGAAGGCCGGCGAGAGCGTCAGCTACGGCGCCTCAACGGTGTTCACGCGCGACACGCGCATCGCGGTGGCCGCCCTCGGTTATGCCGACGGCTACATGCGCAGCCTCTCCGGCTCCGGCGTGCCGCTGCGCAAGGCCAACATTCCCGGCGCCAGCGGCGTGCTGCATGGCAGAACCGTACCGCTCATCGGCCGCGTGACCATGGACCTCACCCATTTCGACGTCACCGACCTGCCGGCCGGCAGCGTGCGTGCGGGCGATTTCATCGAGGTGTTCGGCCGCCACATGCCCATTCAGGACGTGGCGCTCGCCGGCGGCACGATCGACTACGAGCTGCTGACCAGCCTCGGCCGCCGTTATGAACGCCGCTATGAGGCCGTGAAAAAATAAACTCCGTTCCCGTTTTGTGCTATCAGTGTTTTTCGTGCTAAGGGCTTTCCGAATGATTCCGGAGAGCAAGTCCTGATGGCGAAGGCCCGCACCCAATTCATCTGCCAGAACTGCGGCACCGCGCATAACCGCTGGGTCGGAAAATGCGAGGGCTGCGGCGAGTGGAACACCGTCGTCGAGGAAGACCCGATGGGCGGCATCGGCTCTGGCCCCGGCAAGGTGCCGAAAAAAGGCCGGCCCGTCGCGCTGACGGCGCTGTCGGGCGAAATCGAGGAAGCCCCACGCATCCATACCGGCATCGGCGAGCTTGACCGGGCGACCGGCGGCGGCTTCGTGCGCGGCTCGGCCGTCCTGATCGGCGGCGATCCGGGAATCGGCAAGTCCACCCTTCTCATGCAGGCCGCCGCCGCCCTCTCCCGTCGCGGCCACCGCATCATCTACGTCTCGGGCGAAGAGGCCGTGGCGCAGGTGCGCCTGCGCGCGCAGCGCCTCCATGCCGCCGAGACCGACGTGCTGCTCGCCGCGGAAACCAATGTCGAGGATATCCTCGCGACGATCGGCGAAGGCAAGCGGCCGGACCTCGTCATCATCGATTCGATCCAGACGCTGTGGAGCGACACGGCGGACGCGGCACCCGGCACGGTGACCCAGGTGCGCACCGGCGTTCAGGCGATGATCCGCTTCGCCAAGCAGACGGGTGCCGCCATGGTGCTGGTCGGCCATGTCACCAAGGAAGGCCAGATCGCCGGCCCGCGCGTCGTCGAGCATATGGTCGATGCCGTGCTCTATTTCGAGGGCGATCGCGGCCATCACTACCGCATCCTGCGCACGGTGAAGAATCGTTTCGGCCCGACGGACGAGATCGGCGTCTTCGAAATGTCCGACAAGGGACTTCGCGAGGTTTCCAATCCGTCCGAACTCTTCCTCGGCGAGCGCAATTCGAAATCGCCGGGGGCGGCAGTCTTTGCCGGCATGGAAGGTACACGGCCCGTGCTCGTCGAAGTGCAGGCGCTGGTGGCGCCCACCTCGCTTGGCACGCCGCGCCGCGCCGTCCTCGGCTGGGATTCCGCGCGGCTTTCGATGATCCTCGCGGTGCTCGAGGCCCATTGCGGTGTGCGGCTCGGTCAACACGATGTTTACCTCAATGTGGCGGGCGGCTACCGCATCTCGGAGCCGGCAGCAGACCTTGCGGTCGCCTCCGCGCTCGTTTCCTCGCTTGCCGGTCTTGCCCTTCCCGCCGATTGCGTCTATTTCGGCGAAGTCAGCCTGTCGGGCGCCATTCGCCCGGTGGCGCACACCGCCCAGCGCCTCAAGGAGGCGGAAAAACTGGGTTTTTCGCAGGCCGTCCTGCCCGCCGGTTCCGCCGATCTGCCCAAGGGCGCCGGCAGCCGCTGGAGCGAGATCGACAGCCTGCCGGATCTGGTGGCGCGCATTGCCGGATCGAAACGCGCCCTCAAGCGGGAAGACGAAGACGTCTGACGGCCTTCGATACGCATAAAGCCCTGTGGGAAACGCGGGTTTTGAACGTACCGAACCGGGACGGCAAAGACGCCTTCCGCTAATGTGCGCTCCGCACGGGACGTGGGGTCTGGCGACATTTCGGGTTTGGAGTAGGACGAACATGCCCATCACAATTCTCGACGGTATCGTCATCGGCGTGGCGCTGTTTTCCGCCGTGCTGGCGATGGTGCGCGGTTTCTCGCGCGAGGTACTGTCCGTCGCAAGCTGGGTGGGTGCCGCGGCAGCCGCCTATTTCCTCTATCCGGTGCTTCTGCCTTACGCGAAGGACTATACGACGAGCGACACCGTCGCGATGGTCGGCTCGGCCGGCGCCGTGTTCCTCGTCGCGCTGATCGTGATCTCCTTCATCACCATGCGGATTGCCGATTTCATCATCGACAGCCGCATCGGCGCGCTCGACCGCACGCTGGGCTTCCTGTTCGGTGCCGCGCGCGGCATTCTGCTCGTTGTGGTCGCCATGCTGTTCTTCAACTGGCTGGTCGCGCCGCAGCAGCAGCCGCCGTGGGTCACGACGGCGAAGTCGAAGCCGCTTCTCGACAATCTCGGCGCGCGCCTCATCGCGTTGCTGCCCGAGGATGCCGATGCCACGATCATCGACCGCCTGCGCGGCAAGCCGGCCGAAGGTGCGCCGGCGACGGGCGAAGGCAGCACGACGGAAGACCCGGATGGCGCCGCCACTGACACGGGCACCGGCACGGGTGGTGCCGACCAGGCACCGGCGGAAGAAATACCCGCCACGAACGGATAAAACGATCAGGGGAGCCGCCGCTCGCGAAATTTGACGAGGGCAGGCTCCCCGATTTTTTGGTAGGATAGACCATCAGCCACTGACGCTTCCGGGCCTCGGTGGCAAATGCTTTCGGCCATACCCATATGGGCATGGCCGGCACCCGACGACGACCCGTGCAACCTCCTATGGTCCCGAGCAAAGGCTTGCAGCAATGAGCGATTTCCTGTTCCCCGGCCGCCACGACGACGATCTCGATGGCGATACGCTTCACGAAGAGTGCGGCGTCTTCGGCATTCTCGGCCATCCGGATGCCGCGACGCTGACGGCGCTCGGCCTGCATGCGCTTCAGCATCGCGGCCAGGAAGCGGCCGGCATCGTGTCCTTCGACGGCAAGCAGTTCCACACCGAAAAGCATATGGGCCTTGTCGGCGACCACTACACCAACCCGGCGACGCTGGCGAAACTGCCCGGCACCATCGCCGTCGGCCACACGCGCTATTCCACGACGGGCGAAGTGGCGCTACGCAACGTTCAGCCGCTCTTTGCCGAACTGGAAGTCGGCGGCATCGCCGTCGCCCACAACGGCAACTTCACCAACGGTCTGACGCTGCGGCGCCAGCTGATTGCCGGTGGCGCGATCTGTCAGTCGACCTCCGACACGGAAGTCGTTCTCCACCTCATCGCCCGCTCGCGCTACACGAACACGACCGACCGCTTCATCGACGCCATCCGCCAGATGGAAGGCGGCTATTCGATGCTCGGCATCACCCGCACCAAGCTGATCGCCGCCCGCGATCCCACGGGCATCCGTCCGCTGGTCATGGGTGAACTCGACGGCAAGCCGATCTTCGCGTCCGAAACCTGCGCCCTCGACATCATCGGTGCCAAGTTCATTCGTGACGTCGAGAACGGCGAGATCATCGTCTGTGAAATCCAGCCGGACGGCTCGATCACCATCGAGGCGAAGAAGTCGGGCAATGCGCAGCCGGAACGGCTCTGCCTGTTCGAATATGTCTATTTTGCCCGTCCGGACTCGGTCGTCGGCGGCCGCAGCGTCTATGTCGCGCGCAAGAACATGGGCATCAACCTCGCCAAGGAACATCCGGTCGAGGGCGACGTGGTCGTGCCGGTGCCGGACGGCGGCACGCCGGCGGCGCTCGGCTATGCCCAGGAGAGCGGTATTCCCTTCGAATACGGCATCATCCGCAACCACTATGTCGGCCGCACCTTCATCGAGCCGACGCAGCAGATCCGCGCCTTCGGCGTGAAGCTGAAACATTCGGCCAACCGCGCGATGATCGCCGGCAAGCGCGTCATCCTCGTTGACGATTCCATCGTGCGCGGCACGACCTCGCTGAAGATCGTGCAGATGATCCGCGATGCCGGCGCCAAGGAAGTGCATATCCGCGTCGCCAGCCCGATGATCTTCTACCCGGATTTCTACGGCATCGACACGCCCGACCGCGACAAGCTGCTTGCCAACCAGTACAATGACGTCAAGGCGATGGCGAAATATATCGGCGCGGATTCACTGGAGTTCATCTCCATCGACGGCCTCTATCGCGCCGTCGGCGGCGAGGATCGCAACCCGGCCCGGCCGCAGTTTACCGACCATTACTTCACCGGCGACTATCCGACGCGCCTCCTTGACAAGGAAGGCGAGACGATGGGACGGAAGGTCTCAGTCATGGCTAGCAACGGATAATTGAAGACATCATGAGCATCGACCTGAACGGCCGCATTGCGCTGGTCACCGGCGCATCGCGCGGTATCGGCTATTTCACTGCCCTCGAACTCGCCAAGGCCGGTGCGCATGTCATCGCCTGCGCCCGCACCGTCGGCGGCCTCGAAGAGCTGGACGATGCGATCAAGGCGGAAGGCGGCAGCGCGACGCTGGTGCCCTTCGATCTCGCCGACATGGCGGCGATCGACAAGCTCGGCGGTTCGATCTTCGAACGCTGGGGCAAGCTCGATATTCTCGTCGCCAATGCCGGCGTTCTCGGCATCATCTCGCCGATCGACCATGTCGAGGCAAAGGTGTTCGAGAAGGTCATGAACATCAACGTCACCGCGACGTGGCGGCTGATCCGTTCGGTGGCGCCGCTGCTCCTGAAGTCCGATGCCGGCCGCGCCGTCATCCTTTCCTCGAGCGCCGCCCACAAGTGCAAGCCCTTCTGGGGTCCCTACTCCGCCTCAAAGGCCGCCGTCGAAGCCATCGCCCGCACCTGGGCCGGCGAGACGCAGCGCACGGCGCTACGCATCACCTCCGTCGACCCCGGCGCCACCCGCACCGCCATGCGCGCCCAGGCCGTGCCGGGCGAAGATCCCTCGACGGTGCAGCATCCGTCCGAAGTGGCCAAGGCTCTGCTGCCGCTGGTCGCGACCGATTATACGGAAACGGGCAAGCTGTTCGACATGCGCCAGGGGCGTCTGGTGGATTACCGCCTGCCGGAGTGATTGTCGGCAGGTTTCACCTCATCGGGGTCAGTGCGCGCCGGGTGGATCCTCGGGTCAAGCCCGAGGAGGACGGAGAGGAGGAGATGCCTCCCGTTTCTCAAACCGCGCGGCACGCGGGACCATAACTTTTCCAACAGTGTTTTCTTCTGTCGTCATCCTCGGGCTTGACCCGAGGATCCACGCCGCACGATACAGCGCCGCTCAGGCCTTCCGCGTCACTTCCCCACCACCGTCGTGACCACCACCGAAAGCCCCGGCGCCAGATATTTCGACAGATCCTGCCCGTCATCGATGGCGATGCGCACCGGGATGCGCTGGGCGACCTTGGTGAAATTGCCGGTCGCGTTGTCGGGTTTGATCACGCTGAACTCCGAACCGGCCGCCGGCGAGAAGCGTTCGACATGGCCCTTCAGCGTTGCATGCTTGAAGGCATCGACGCGCACCTCCACCGCCTGCCCCGGCTTGATATAGGCGAGCTGCGTTTCCTTGAAATTGGCGATGACCCAGGTGTCGTGCGGCACGACGGCCATCAACTGGGTGCCGGCGGCGACATATTGGCCGAGCTTGACGCCAACCTCGCCGACCACGCCGTCGCGCGGCGCGGTGATGACCGTGTTGGAGAGATCGATCTTCGCCAGTTCGACCGAGGCCTCCGCCCCGGCGACAGCAGCGCGCAGGGAATCGCGGCTGACGATGATGGTCTGCAGGTTCTGCCGGGTGACTTCCAGATTGGCCTGCGCCTGCGAGACCGCGGCCTCGGCCTGATCCAGCGTGGTGCGGCTCTGCTCGCGGTCAGCCTGGGTGGCGATGCCCTTGTTGGAAAGCTCTTCCACGCGGTTCCAGCTCTCTTCCGCCCGGCGCTTGGCATAGGTGGCGCTGGCAAGGGCGGCCTCGCTGGCGCCGATGCTGGCCTTGGCGGCGTTCTCCTGCTGGGCGGAATTGGCGAGCGCTGCCTGCTGGCTGGCGAGCGTGGCCTTCGCCTGCTCGACCTTCTGGCGGTAGATGCGGTCGTCGAGACGCGCAAGCACGGCGCCAGCCTTGACGGTCTCGTAGTCCTTCACCGGGACATCGGTGACATAGCCGGCGAGCTGCGGGCTGATCAGGGTGACGTAGCCGCGCACATAGGCGTTGTCGGTCGTCTGCACCTCGCTGGAAAACGGCGGCAGCTGCCAAGCATAGGCGACGACGCCGATGCCGACCAGGCCGAGGACGACAGCAAGAGCGGTCGCGGTGTTGCGGATATACTGTTTCATGGCATCAACCTTCAACGGCCGCTTCACCGCTCACGCGGGCGCTGGCCTCTTTCATATGGACATAGATTCGGTGGGTGGCGAGCGCGACGGCGGAGGCGACCGCCAGCAGCGCGATGACGAAAAACGCATCGTTATGGGCGAGCACATTGGCCTCGCGCGTCACCTGCTGGCCGAGCAGCGAAACGCCCTCGGCCTTGAGAAGCGCCGGGTCGGTGATCACGCGACCATAGGCTGCAGAAAGCTGCGAGACGCGGGTGGCGACCAAGGGATCTGTGAGCGTCATGGCCTGGGCCAGAACGTTCGAATGGAATTTTTCGCGCAGCGTGATGAAGGATCCGAAGATCGCCGAGCCGGCCAGCCCCCCGAGGCTCTGCGTGACCAGGAAGACGACGATGAAGCTCAGGATATATTGCGGCCCCTTGCGCAGCGCCATGACGAAGCCGGACGCCATGGCGGGCGGCAGAAACAGGGCGCCGCCGACGGCGATCATCGCCTGGCTGAGATACATTTCATGCGGGCGCGTCAGGTTCGTCGCATGGCTGTCGAGAAAAGCGCCGACGCCAATCAACAGCAGGGCGACCATATGGATGGTCGGCTCACGGCCGGGCTTGATGATCGCCGCGCAGACCAGGCCGCCCACGAGCGTCGCCAGCGCGACGACGGTGTAGAGACCGACCAGCTGGTCGTTCTGCAGGCCCATGATCTGGAAGAAGTTGGCGGCAACGGCTGTCTGCTCGGCAAGCATCAGGCGGAACAGCAACAGGACGGCGGCGAAGTGCAGCACGTCGCGACTGACGAGCCAGCGAAGATCGATCAGCGGCCGTTCCCGGTTCAGCTCCAGAATGGCGGCAATGGTCAGGGACGCAATCATCAACACCAGCAATTCGCCGATCCACTGCGCTTCCAGCCACCAATAGGTGCGGCCGGTGACGAGGATGACGGCAGCCGTCCCGAAACCGATGGCGATGAAGAGATAGCTGACGATATCGAGCTTCTCGATGACCTTCGCGCGCGGCAGCGGCGTCAGCGGCAGGAGATAAATCGCCGCGAAGGCGAGCATGGAAAGGCCGACTTCGAGGATGAGCAATCCTCGCACATTGCCGAGCGCGATGAGCGGCGGCGAGATGATGCGCGTCAGCGGTGCGGCGAGCGCGATATTGGTAAGCGCCAACGAGAGGCCGATGGTCAGCTTGCGGGCCGGAGAAAAGGCTTCCAGCATGTAGAGGAAGCCGAGCGAGGACAGCGGTGCCGCCGCGATGCCGGCAAAGAAGCGCAGTACGAGCGCCGATTGCAGATCGGTGATGAAGACATGCAGCACCGTGACGACCAGGAACACGGCGATGCCGAGTTCGGCGAAGTGGCGCAGGCCATACTGGTTGCGGATCTTGATGAGCGCGATCGACAGCGAGGCATTCGGCGCCATATAGGCGGCCATCAGCCAGACGGCCTCCGCGCTGGTCGCGCCGAACGGCCCTTGCAGCTGGGGAATGTTGGCGGCGACGAGGTTCATGCCGAAGCCCTGCGTCAGGGCAAGCAGCGTGGAGGCGGCCATATAGGCCGCGGCACGAGCGGGCGGCATCGGAGGTGCTGCCGGCGGCGGGGCGGCCGGTACCGGCCCGATCGGCTCTTTTGCCTCGTCCTCCTCCCCGCGTGTTTCGGTGGCGGGGACGGTGCTCATGCCTCGACGCTCTCCCGACAGCTGCGGGCGATATTGTCCGCCATGGCCGAGAAGACCTTCACGGTCGTGTGCATGTCGGCGATGGTGATGCTGTTCAGCACATCGGCACGCAACGAACGAGCGAGATCCAGCACCTCCTTGGCCACCTGGGCGCCGTGCGGCGTCATGGCGATCTGCTTGGCGCGTCGGTCGCCCTCGACCGACTGGCGCTCGATAAAACCCTGCTTCTCCATGCCGTCGAGCAAGCGTACCAGCGTCGGCGTCTCGATATCCAGTTCCTCGGCCAGTTCCCGCTGGTTGAGCTGGGCGCCACGGCCGAGAATGAGCAGCGCGCGGGCGCGCGGCAGGGTCAGGCCCCTCTCCTTCACGCGCGCATCGAAGAGCGCGCGCATCTTGCGCTGAACGCGGGAGAGGTCGTCGAGCAGATGCTCGCGGGGATCATTAGCCGTCATCTTGGTAGCCCAAACATTATTAGCTTGCTATCTATTTGCTTGCTAGTTAGTCGACCTGCACCAAAAAATCAAGCCCTGCCACGGGATGTGGGCAGGGCTTTTGACGGGCTCACGCGGATGTGATGACGGTTGGCTTACTGACCTTCGTGCTCTTCCGGGAATTCGCTGGCGCCATTGGTCGTCGGCGCGGTCCAGCCGCCGTATTTGCGCTGCCAGGAGCGCGCACCGAACGGCAGGGTCGCGAGATAGCCGACGACGGTGATGACCATGGTCTCCCAGGTGAAGCTCATCAGCGTCGCGACATAGAGCACCACCAGCAGAATGATCGGCAGAACCAGATCGCGGCGCACCCGGCTGCCTTCCGACTTGCCCGACCAGACCGGCAGGCGGCTGACCAGCAGGAAGCCGATCAGCACCGTGTAGCCGGAGGCGAGATAGGCGAAGAGCGGCGTGGGCGCAAGCCCGAGGAAACCGACATAGACCGGCAGGAGCACCAGCATGGCACCTGCCGGCGCGGGTACGCCGACGAAATACTCCGATTGCCACTTCGCCTTGGTCTCGCGCTCGGCCATGACGTTGAAGCGCGCAAGGCGGAGACCGGCGGCGATGGCGTAGATCAGTGCCGCGATCCAGCCGAAGGAGCGCGCCTGATCGAGAATGAAGACATAGAGCACCAGCGCCGGTGCGACGCCGAAATTGACGATATCGGCAAGCGAGTCCATCTGGCCGCCGAATTTCGACGTGGCCTTCAGGAGGCGCGCGATGCGGCCGTCGATGCCATCGAGAAAGGCAGCCAGCAGTACCATGCCGACCGCCAGCTCGTAGCGGTTTTCAAAGGCGAGCCGGATGCCCGTCAGGCCGGCGCAAATGGCCAGAACCGTGATGACATTGGGGATGATCACGCGCAGCGGGATTTCGCGCAGGCGCGGGCCACGGGCTTCGTCGTTCGGGCCATTCGGCTCATAGGGCGGAAACGGTGTGTCCATCGCTTTTCGCTTCGTTCTCTCTCATCTGCAGCGGCCGTCTCAATCCGAGATAGGCCGCCGCTGCGAATGATCAATCGCTCAGCCGCGACGGCTGACGACCGGTCCCTTGGCCGAGCCGAATTCCGCCAGCACCGTCTCGCCGGCAATCGCCGTCTGGCCGAGGCTGACGCGCGGCTGCACGCCCTCGGGCAGGAAGACATCCAGGCGCGAGCCGAAACGGATGAGGCCGAAGCGCTCGCCGGCTTCAAGGCTGTCGTTCATGACGGTCCAGCACAGGATGCGGCGCGCCACGAGACCAGCGATCTGCACCACGCCGATCGAGCCATGGGCGCTTTCGATGACGAGGCCGTTGCGCTCGTTCTCCTGGCTCGCCTTGTCGAGATCGGCGTTGAGGAATTTGCCGGCGCGATAGGCGACGCGCGAGACGCGGCCGCGCATCGGCGCACGGTTCACATGGCAGTTGAAGACGTTCATGAAGACCGAGATGCGCAGCATCGGCTTGTCGCCGAGCTCCAGTTCGGCCGGCGGCGTCACCATGGCGATGGCAGAGACGCGGCCATCCGCCGGGCTGATGACGAGATCGTCATCCTGCGGTGTCAGCCTCTCGGGATCGCGGAAGAAATAGGCGCACCAGGCGGTGAGGACGAAGCCGATCCACATCAGCGGCTCCCACGCGGCTCCCAGCAGCAGGGAAACGACGAAGAAGCCGGCCACGAACTTCCAGCCCTCCCGATGGATCGGCACCAGGGTGCTGCGTATCGTATCGACCAAACTCATCTTCCGACATCTCCTGACAATTTCACGCCACCGACCTAGCGTGAAAACCCGCCGGGAGCAATGCGGCGTGGCGAATAGCCCCCAGCCGGCCCGCGCCCTGTGGCTCAATCCGGTGGCTGGGGTGAAGGTTCCGGCGTGGTAAAAGCCGCCTCGATCCGCGCCAGAAGTCGCTCGGCGGCGACACGCGTTTGCAGGCGGCGGGTCTCGAAACGGCGGCCATCGGGTGCCGCGAGCACCACGCTCCATGTCGGATCGCCGTCCATGGATTCGTGTTCGGCGACCACCAGACGCGAACCATCGCCTTGCGCAAAAACATCGCTTTGCAGCTTGCGGAACGGCTGCTTGCGCTCGATGACGATACGGCCCCGCCCGATCGTCCAGAGCGTCGACGGTCCCGTCAGCCCGGCCCAGGCAATGGGGCCACCGACCGACCAGGCGCCGAAGATGAGGAACAGGAAGAAAGGGCTGGCGAAATTGAAAGGCCACACGCCGCGGTACAGCTCATAGGTCGCGATCACGATGACGAAGAGGCCGGTCGCGAGGAAAAACAGCCGGAGTGCAGCCGACACCGGCACAGGATGCCTGAGAAGCCCATCTTCACCGATCGTGTCCATCCTTGACCTCCGAAGCCCTTCCCCTTTTAGCGACGTATTGACAAGGTTTGGTCAACGTCGGAAAGTTTCCTCGTTGCTGTAGGGCGCATCGGCGAGACCGAAGGGGCAATGCCCACCTACGACCGAAACCCGTAGCTGCGCCCATGTCCAATCTCGAAAACCTCAGGAAGCAGGCCAAGCAGATCCTGCACTGGCATCGCGAAGGCCACTATACCGTGGCCGCGACGATCCGCGCCGCCCTGCCCCGCCTCCGCTACCTGACCGACCGCGAGGTGCTGGCAGCATCGTTTTCGCTGGCCGATGCGCAGGCGGTCGTCGCCCGCCAGAACGGTTTTGAGGATTGGGCAGCGCTCAAAAAAGGAAGCCCTGCCATGCGTGACCCTGCCGCGACACCACCTGTCGAAGCACCCGTGCTCAGCGGCGCGGAGGCCGTGCTCTATGTCAGCGATTTTTCAGTCGCCCTTGCCTTCTACACGCAAAAACTCGGCTTTGCGGCCGATTTCGCCTATGGCGAACCGCCGTTCTTCGGCATCGTCACGCGGGATGCGGCGCGGCTCTGCCTGCGGCAGGTCGCAGCGCCGGTCTTTGTCGGCGACATCCGCGAGCGCGAAGAGCTTTTATCGGCTTCGATCACGCTCGACACGGCCGCCGGGCTGAAAAAGCTCTTTCTCGACTATCAGGCGGCCGGTGTGTCCTTCCATCTGCCTTTGAAGACGCAGCCGTGGGGGGCGCGCAACTTCATCCTGCGCGATCCCGACGGCAACCTGATCCTGTTCGCCAGCCCGGCCGACTGATCACTCCGCCGCCGGCGCACCACGAACGACGATGCCCAGCTCATCGCTCTCGCGGACCTGCTTGAGGCGTTCCTCGGCCTGGACGGCCTCCCGCTGACGGTTCCACATGGAGGCGTAGAGGCCGTCACCACGCTGCATGAGTTCGCCATGCGTGCCGCGCTCGGCGATCACACCGTCCTTGAGGACGATGATCTCGTCGGCCGAGATGACGGTCGACAGGCGGTGGGCGATGACGAGCGTCGTGCGGTTCTGCGAGACGACATCGAGTGCCGCCTGGATTTCCTGCTCCGTGCGGGTATCGAGCGCCGACGTCGCCTCGTCGAGGATGAGGATCGGCGGGCTCTTGAGGATCGTGCGGGCGATGGCCACACGCTGTTTCTCGCCGCCGGACAATTTCAGGCCCCGTTCGCCGACCATCGCCTTGAAGCCCTCGGGCAGGTGGCGGATGAAGGGGCCGATCTGCGCGGCCTCGGCTGCGGCGGAGACCTCCTCGTCGCTGGCGCCGGGACGGCCATAGCGGATGTTGTAGGCGATCGTGTCGTTGAACAGCACGGTATCCTGCGGCACCATGCCGATGACCTTGCGCAGGCTCTTCTGCGTGACGTCGCGAACATCCTGTCCGTCGATCGTTATCACGCCTTCCTGCACGTCGTAGAAACGATAGAGCAGCCGCGACAGCGTCGACTTTCCGGCGCCCGAGGGACCGACGACGGCGACCGTCTTGCCGGCCGGCACGTCGAAGGAGATACCCTTGAGGATTGGCCGCTTCGGATCATAGGCGAAGTGCACATCCTTGAAGGAGATCGCACCGTCGGCGACGATGAGATCCGTCGCGCCGGGCTTGTCCTGCACCTCCTCCTCGACTTCGAGGAGATCGAACATCTGCTCGATATCGGTGAGGCCCTGGCGGATTTCGCGATAGACGAAGCCGATGAAGTTGAGCGGAATCGCGAGCTGGATCAGCATCGCGTTGATGAAGACGAAATCGCCGACCGTCTGCGTGCCGGCCTGCACGGCAAACCCGGACATCACCATCATGATCGCCATGCCGACACCGAAGATCAGCGCCTGGCCGAAGTTCAGCCAGCCGAGCGAGGTCCAGACCTGGGTCGCGGCCTTCTCGTAGCGCTCCATCGACTGGTCGAAGCGACGCGCCTCCATCTCCTCGTTGCCGAAATACTTGACGGTCTCGAAGTTCAGGAGCGAGTCGATCGCCTTCGTATTGGCCTCGGTGTCGCTGTCGTTCATCGAGCGGCGGATGGAGATGCGCCAGTCGGATGCACGCACCGTGAACCAGATGTAGAGACAGACCGTGACGGCGGTGACGAGCAGGTATTGGAAGCCGTAGCCCATCCAGAAGACGACGGCCGTCAGCAGGAATTCAATGAAGGTCGGCACGCTGTTGAGGATCGTGAAGCGCACGATCGTCTCGATGCCCTTGGTGCCGCGCTCGATGACGCGCGACAGGCCGCCGGTGCGCCGCTCCAGATGGAAGCGCAGCGACAGGCGGTGCAGATGCACGAAGGTGCGGTAGGCGAGCTGGCGCACGGCATATTGCCCGACGCTGGCAAAGAGCGCGTCGCGCAGCTGGTTGAGGCCGGCCTGCAGGATGCGCGCGCCGTTATAGGCGAGCACCAGCATGGCGGCACCGGTGAGGAAGGCCGGCAGCAAGCCGACGGCATCGGCCTTGCCATTCAGCGCATCCGTCGCCCATTTGAAGAAGTAGGGCACGAGCAGCAGCACGATCTTGGCGATCAGCAGGAAGACCGTTGCCCAGACGACGCGCATTTTCAGGTCCGGCCGGTCGGAGGGCCACATATAGGGCCAGAGATTCACCAGGGTTGAAAAGGGATTGCTGCTGTCGGCCGAAACCGTCTTTTTCGTCGTCGTCGCCATGCGGCCTCCGCCCGGACCCGTCACGCCCCGGCTCTGTCATTGCTGGGCGCAAGCCGGACGGCAAACCGCCCCTGCCCTACACCCATGCTTGAAATGAAAATACGGCGCCCGTGATGGACGCCGTATTCCTGAGATAGGCCCTCGCCGGTCGCTTCGCAACCAGCAGAGGGAAATTGAGAAGGATCAATTGCCGCGAACGTGCTTGCGGTGCATTTCTTCCGCCTGTTCGTCCGTCTCAGCCGCCTTGTCCGGCACGCCGAACACCTGGCCGGGAATGATCCGGTCCGGATCGGTGATCTGGTCCTCGTTGGCGAGATAGATCGTCGTGTAACGCACACCCTTGCCATAGATGCGGCGCGAGATCTGCCACAGCGTGTCGCCGCGCCGGATGATGACCGAGGTCTTGCTGGCCTGCAGCGGTGCCTGCTCGACGGTCTCCGGCTCTCCGGCGGCAGCCTCGCCGGTGCTTGCGCCGGCCGTCGCACCATCCATGGACACACCGTTACCGGTAACGGTCTGTCCGTCACCCGATGCGGTTTCACTCGTGGCCGGAGCGCCGCCACCGGTGTCCGTGCCGGCAACGGCCTGGCCGCTATCGGCCGTACCGGTCTGCGCGGTGCCGGAAGCCGTCTCCGCGGTCGCGGGCGCCTGCAGCGAGGGCATGCCTTCCAGCGACGCAAGCGCCTGCTGGTAAGCCTCCTTGCCGGCGCCGGCCGGAACGGCGGCGAAGCGCTCGAGCGCGGTTGCGGCCCAGCCCTTGAGTTTGTCGATCGCAGCCTGAACATCCGTGGCTGCACCAGCGGGCGCGGTGAAGCCGGTAATGGCCTTCAGCGCACCCTCCAGCCCCGTGCGGGCCGTCTGTATTTCCGCCGTGGTCGCGTTGCGGCCATCGGAGAACAACGCCACGAACTGCTGCTGCAAGGCGGTCGCCTGGCCGGCCAGCGCCTCGATGGAGCTGTCGGCGGCAGCCGTCGCGGTTTCGACGACCGCAGCTGCCTTTTCGATGGCCGGTGCCAGGGCACCCGCGACCGCCGATTCAACAGAACCGAGGGCGGCGCCAACCGCCGTCGCATCAGACGGCAGTGCCTGCAGCGTGGCAAGTGCGGAGGCCGCAGCCTTGGAGGCCTTCTCGGCCATTTCGCGGGCCGCTTCGCCCTCTTCCGCACCCGGCTTGAACTCGGCAAGCGACTTCAGCGCGATTTCGGTCGCAGAACGTGCGGCAGCCAGTTCCTCGACGCTCGGCAGGCGACCATTCGCATAGAGGCCCTTGAGAAGCGCGACGGCCTTCTCAGCTTCGCCACGCAGCTTGTCGAAAGTGCCGCCGCCGATAAGGCCCAACGCCGGACCGGCACCGCCGGTGCCTGTTTCCTGTGCCACGACCGCGATCTGCTCGCCCTCCGGCCGGTCAAACGGCACGGACGCGCGGAACTCGACCTTGCTGCCGTCAGCGCTCATCACGTCGGCGCGGATCGTGTGGCGACCGACCGTCAGGTCCATCTTGCCATCGGCCACGTAGCGGCCCTGCTCGTCGGCCTTGGCTTCACCGACCAGCTTGTCATCGGCATAGAGCCGAACAAGCGCGCCGGGCTTCGCCGTACCGGCGACGAACATGTGGTCGCCTTCCAGCTCGACGGCAGAAACGCGGGCGAGGAGATTACCCCCACCATAGCCTACACCGCTCGCAGCAGAGGTCGTGGTGGCCTCGCCCAATGCGGAGGTGCCCTCGGCGGTCGCCTGAGCCGTCTCGGTCGCGGCAGGCTGCTCGCCCGTCGCTGCCGTACCGGTATCGGTTGCCTTGGCCGTTTCGGTCGCCGCTGCGGGTTCCACAGCCGGCTGCTCGATCGTCTTTTCCGCCGTGGTCTCGGCAGCGGCCTTTTCCTTCGTTTCCGGAACGGTGATCAGGCGGCTCGCCTCGCCGGGCTTGGAGACCATGGCAAGCAGTTCGCCGCTGGCATCCTTGGGCACGGAAACGGTCGCGACCTCTTCGGAAATCTTGCTGCCGCCCTTGTCGTCCTTGACGTTGAGGGTCAGCTGATAGTCGCCGGCAGCAAGCGGCTGGTCGAAGACGGCGGCGAAATCACCCGTGGGACCGATATCGGCCGTCGCGACGACCGTCTCGCCATTCTTGATTTCCAGCTTAGTGTTCGGCTGGCCACGGCCGGCGATCACGGTGGAGCCGTCGGGCTCGACACGCAGAAGATCGAAGGCGGGGGTAACCCAGCCGGCGGTCGCATCGGCGGGCGTCGTTTCGGCCGAGGCCGTTTCCTGCGTGGCGGTCGCCTCGGTGCTGGCAGCAGGCTGCTCGCCGGTGGCGGCCGCCGTGTCGCCGGCTTCGGTCGTGCTGCGCGCCTGCTTACCGTCGGCAGTCGTCGTCTCGCCGCCTCCGGCGGGCGTTTCGGCCAGCTTGGCGACCGGCGTTTCGACCGGCTTGTCCTTGTTCATATTGGGCAACACGAGGAAAACCATCAGCAGTGTCGCCACCGCCAGCACGATCAGGGCCACCAGGCCGGTCTTGTTCTTCATCATCCAATCTCTCTCTGTCCCGGCTTGCCGGGAGTCCCCTGTGGAAATTGCTATCGATTCCCAATGCCTTGCACAAGGTTCCGGGGACGTTCCGGGCTCTCCGACCCTTGTTTTTCGCCTTTCCCGGGCGCAAAACCGCGACACCGTTTTGCGTGACATGCCCTGCCCCATGCTTTTTCCGTCATAATCCTTGACGGATATCCGGCCGGGTGGCTGAATCCCCGCCATGACAGAACACAACCTTCCGATTCGATCCGTCTGCGTCTATTGCGGTTCACAGCCCGGCCGCGACGCTTCCTACATCAATGCCGGACGGCACCTCGGCAAGGCGATGGCGGAAAACCATCTGCGCCTCGTCTACGGCGGCGGCACCAAGGGCATCATGGGCGCCGTCGCCAGCGGCGTGCTCTCGCATGGCGGCCGCGTTACCGGCATCATACCGCAATTCCTCGTGGATATGGAGGCCACCCGGCATTCCCTGGGACAGCTCAGCGAACTGATCATCACGCCCGACATGCACGAGCGCAAACACAAGATGTTCGACCGCGCCGACGCCTTCGTGGCGCTGCCGGGCGGCATCGGTACGCTAGAGGAGATCGTCGAGGTGATGACCTGGGCGCAGCTCGGCCGTCACCGCAAGCCTATGGTCTTCGCCAATATCGGCGGATTCTGGGATCCGATGCTGAAGCTCATCCGCCACATGGCCGACGAAGGCTTCATCCACACCGCCCATCTCGTCCAGCCGCTGGTGATCGACGATCCCGAAGAGATCGTCTCTGCCCTGCTCGATCATTGGGCCAGCGACGTGGACCGCGAGGGCGAGTCCGAGATCATCGCCCGCCTCTAAAATCCTTGTCTGGAATTCATGAAAACCGGAGGCATCGACCTCCGGTTTTTTATGCCTATTCGGCAGGCTTCAGTTCCGCGGCGGCCACCCGGCGTGCACGCGCGCTGCGCAGCATGGAGCCGGAATAGATGAAGAGCGCGGCCCAGATGAAGACGAAGGCGATGAGCTTGGTCGTGCCGAAGGGCTCGCCGAAGGCGAAGACGGCGATGATGAAAATCATCGTGGGCGCGATGTACTGCATGATGCCGATGGTCGAGAGGCGCAGAAGCTTGGCGCCATTGGCATAGATCATCAGCGGGATCGCCGTGACGAGGCCGCAGGACAACAGCCACAGCACATCCGCCATACCCGTGTCGCCGAAATGGCCGTTGCCTGTCGATTCGAGCCAGATCACATAGCCGATCGCCGGTACGCTGAGGATCAGCACCTCAAGGAAAAAACCCTGGTTCGGACCGATCGGCAGCGCCTTGCGGCAGAAGGCGTAGAAGCCCCAGGAGATGCAAAGGCTGAGCGACACCCATGGCAGGCCGCCTGCATCGAAGGCGAGGATGGCAACGGCGATGGCGGCGAGCGCGATGGCCGCGATCTGTGCCCGGTCGAGCTTCTCCTTGAGGAGAACGGCGCCGAGGAAGATCGAAAACAGCGGGTTGATGTAGTAGCCGAGTGCCGTCTCGATGGCACGGCCGGCGCCGATCGCCCAGACATAGATGCCCCAGTTGATGGTGATCAGCATCGCCGTCAGCGTGGCCATGGCGAGCATGCGCGGCGAGCGCAGCGCCACCTTGATGTCCGACGTGCGGCCAAGCCAGACAAGCACGAGGCCGGCGAGCGGCACCGACCAGATGATGCGGTGCGCCACAACCTCGGATGCGGGGATATGCGCGACCGCCTTCATGAAGAAGGGCAGGAAGCCCCAGAGTACATAGGCCGTCAGCGCAAAGGCGAAGCCGCGCGGCGAATCGCCGGATTGAGGGCCGCTGGTGGAATTTGCGTCGGCCATGGTGTCATTTCCCGTCGATGTATGGATTTCCCGACGAGATACTCCAAGGATCGTGAATATACCAATTCATTCGCGTGAAGCGATGGTTGAGCCGCGCTGAACCATCGCCGTCACTCCGCCGCCACCCTGCCCGCCTCGCCGCGGTTCTTCAGGAGCTTGTAGACGATTGAATCCATCAGCGCCTGGAAGGAGGCGTCGATGATGTTGTCCGAGACGCCGACCGTCCACCAGCGGGCACCCGACGCATCGGTCGATTCGATCAGCACGCGGGTGATGGCCTCCGTGCCGCCATTGAGGATACGGACCTTGTAGTCGGCCAGCTCCAGATCGGCGATTTCGGCCTGGTACTTGCCGAGGTCCTTTCGAAGTGCGAGGTCCAGCGCGTTGACCGGGCCGTGCCCCTCGGCAACCGACATCATGGTCTCGCCATCGACGATGACGCGCACCACAGCCTCCGAGACGGTCTTCAGCTGGCCGTTGGCGTCATAACGACGCTCGACCATCACGCGAAAACTCTCCACATGGAAGAAATCCGGCACCGTGGCGAGCGTGCGAGAGGCGAGCAGCGCGAAGCTCGCATCCGCCCCCTCATAGGCATAGCCGGTCGCCTCACGCTCCTTGACGATCTGGATGAGCTGGTCGAGCTTCGGATCGTCCTTGCGCACCGTGATGCCGCGCAGCTTCAGTGCATTGATGAAGTTCGCCTTGCCGCCCTGGTCCGATACCATGACCTTGCGCAGGTTGCCGACGCTTTCCGGCGTGACATGCTCGTAGGTGCGCGGGTCCTTCAGAAGCGCCGAGGCATGGATGCCGGCCTTGGTGGCGAAGGCGGAGGCGCCGACATAGGGCGCCTGATGATCGGGCGAGCGATTGAGCAGCTCGTCGAAGGTGTGGGCGAGCTTGGTGAGGCCGGCGAGTTTTTCCGTGTCGATGCCGATCTCGAAGCGCGCGTTATAGGCTTCCTTCAGCGCCAGCGTCGGGATGAGCGTCACGAGATTGGCATTGCCGCAGCGTTCGCCGATGCCGTTCAGCGTGCCCTGGATCTGCCGCACGCCAGCCTCCACGGCAGCGAGCGAGTTGGCAACCGCCTGCCCCGTGTCGTTATGCGCATGGATGCCGAGATTGTCGCCCGGCACGCCCGCGGCGATCACCGCGTTGACGATGGCCTGGACCTCCGACGGCTGCGTTCCGCCATTGGTGTCACAGAGCACCACCCAGCGCGCACCCGCGCCAAACGCCGTCTTCGCGCAAGCCAGCGCATAGTCCGGATTGGCCTTGTAGCCGTCGAAGAAATGCTCGCAATCGACCATGGATTCACGGCCGGAAGCGATCACGGCC
The DNA here is from genome assembly GCF_022899935.1 of Shinella curvata. Classification (GTDB taxonomy): domain Bacteria; phylum Pseudomonadota; class Alphaproteobacteria; order Rhizobiales; family Rhizobiaceae; genus Shinella; species Shinella curvata. The sequence goes on along the minus strand of NZ_JALJCJ010000002.1, from coordinate 659,657 downwards.
TTGACCGATTCCTCGATGCTCTCGAGGTTCTCCTCGTTGGAACAGCCGAGCGCGACGCGCACATGGTAGTCCCAGCTTTTCGCCACGAGACAGATCGCGTCGCTGCGCGAATCGAGCAGGGCCGCAAGGCCCGGATCGTTGGAGGCGGAGACGCCGGCGCGCTTCGTCATGCCGAAGGCGACGAATTTCGCGCGGCCCGTGCGTTTCTTGGCGAAGAAGGCCGTATCCGTCGGGTTCGCGCCGGGATAGCCGCCCTCGACATAATCGAGGCCGAACGCATCCAGCATGCCGGCAATCGCGATCTTGTCCTCGACGGAAAAGTCGATGCCGGGCGTCTGCTGGCCGTCCCGGAGGGTGGTGTCGAAAAGGTGGATACGGTCTTTTTGCATGTGTTCCCTCCCTGGGAACGATCTGTCTTACTTTTTGCCGGCGAATTTATCGGTCGCGTAAATCAGGCGGTCGAGGATGCCCGGTTCCGAAAAGGCATGGCCCGAGCCTTCGATGAGATAGAACTCAGCCTCCGGCCAGGCCTTGTGCAGCTGCCAGGCATATTTGGCCGGGCACGGCATGTCGTAGCGGCCATGCACGATGACGCCGGGAATGCCCGTGAGCTTGTGCGCATCACGCAGCAGCTGCCCCTCGTCCATCCAGCCGGCATTGACGAAGAAGTGGTTTTCGATGCGGGCGAAGGCATGGGCGAATTCGTCCTCGCCGAACTTGCCGCTCGTCGAGGGCTCCGGCAGCAGCGTGATCGTCTCGCCTTCCCACAGGCTCCAGGCACGGGCAGCCTCGATGCGCGTCGCCTTGTCGTCGCTCGTCAGGCGGCGATGATAGGCGAGCATCATTTCGTGGCGCTCCTCCGGCGGAATGGGCGCGATGAAACGCTCCCACTTGTCCGGGAACATTTCCGAGACGCCGAACTGATAATACCAGTCGAGTTCGCCCTTGGTCAGCGTGTAGATGCCGCGCACGACGAGCTCGGACACGCGCTCTGGATGCTTTTCGGCATAGGCGAGCGCCAGCGTAGAGCCCCAGGAGCCGCCGAAGACCAGCCACTTGTCCACGCCCGCCATTTCGCGCAGGCGCTCTATATCGGCGACGAGGTGCCAGGTCGTATTGGCTTCCAGTTCCGCATGGGGCGTGGACTTGCCGCAGCCGCGCTGGTCGAACAGCATCACATCGTATAGCGCCGGATCGAACAGGCGCCGATGGGTCGGCGAGATCGTGCCGCCCGGACCGCCATGCAGAAACACCGCCGGCTTTGCGCCCGGCGTTCCCGAGCGTTCCCAATAGATGACGTGGCCGTCGCCGACATCGAGATGGCCGGAGGCATAGGGTTCGATTTCGGGATAGAGGGTCCGCAGGGCTTCACTCATAATTTCATTCCGTGGGCAGGCCAGTTTTCGGTTTCATGATCGGGATGCTGGAAGGAGATGATCTGCTCCTGCTGGCTATAGTAGTTCGGGTCGTCATGGACGGGGGCGGAGAAGATCTGCTCGACCCAGGGCAGGCGCGAACCGTAGTTCACCTGGATCTGCGGTGCGAGATCGCTGCGGTCGTCGAAGGCGCCGATGGCGATCTCCAGACCGCCGGGATGCTTGTAGGTCAAGGGCGTGCCGCATTGCTTGCAGAAGCCGCGCGCGATGTTGATCGAGGACTGGAAATAGGCCGGCTCGTCGCGCAGCCAGTCCACCTCGCCCTTGGCCGTAACCAGCGGGCCGAAGAAGCCGCCGAACTGCTTCTGGCACATGCGGCAATGGCAGATCGACGGGCGGCCGAGCTGGCCCTTGATGCGGAAACGCACGGCGCCGCACTGGCAGCCTCCGGTTCGAACGGTCTCTGTCATCTTTCAGTCCCCATCTCTCAATCCCCTGTCTATCAATCTTGTGGCGGCCAATGGTCTGTGTCGAAATCGGGATGCTGGCGGTTCGAGGCGCGGATCGTCACATGCCGCTCCTCGCCCCCCTCGCCTTCATTGCTTTCGCTCTCGGGTAGCTTCGGCAGGTGCTGGAAAAACACCACCCGGGATTCGACACCGGATTGCGCGATGGGTCGCACGTCATCGGGGTCATCGAGCGAGCCGAGCGTCACGTTGATATGGTCCGCGCCGCGCGCGTCGTAGAACAGCGGCGTGCCGCAGGCCGGACAGAAACCGCGGCGCACGATCTCAGACGACTGGAACCAGCCGGGCTCACCGCGTGTGACGGAGAATTTTTCGCGGGGCGCATTGGCGAGCGGCAGAAAATAGTTGCCCGCCGCCTTCTGGCACATGCGGCAATGGCACAGATGCGGATCGCCGAGCGTACCCTCGACACGGTAGCGCACCGCGCCGCACTGGCAACCGCCGGTATAGATGCGCGAAATGCTCATCGCTTGCGCTCCGACGGCCAGGTGTCGGTGTCGTGATCGGGGTGCTGGTAGGAGACGAGATCGGCCAGGAACGAGGCCGCATCCTGATCGGCCATCGTGTCCTCGCCCGGCAGGCCGGGGATCGCGTCCACATAGGGCAGCTTCGCCTCGATACCCCACTGGATGCGCGGCGCGATCTCGGCCGGATCGTCGAAGGCGGCGATTGTCAGCGCCACGCCATCCGGCGCCTCATAGGTCAGCGGCGTGCCGCAATCCGCACAGAAACCGCGAAAGCCGTGGTTCGACGACTGGAACCGCTTCGGCTCGCCGCGCGTCCAAGTAAGCTTGGCATCGCGAACCGACACCAGCGGCAGATAGAAATTGCCGCTTGCCTTCTGGCACATGCGGCAATGACAGACCGATGCATCGCCCAGCGCGCCCTCGACGTGAAAGCGCACGGCACCGCACTGGCATCCGCCGGTGTAGAAAGGCGTCGTCACCTTTTCACCTCCCATGTCGTCACCCGCTCGCCCGTCGCCGGGTCCTTGCCGTCCTTGAGCTGGATGCCCTTGGCGGCGAGGTCGTCGCGCAGCTTGTCGGCTTCGGCGAAATTCTTCGCTTTCAGCATTTCCAGACGCAGCTGGATGAGGCTTTCGACACTGTCTTCCAGTGCCTTGGAGACCTCGACCTTCTTCGGCAGGACGCCGAGCAGTTCGGCACTCGCGGCGAAGACCGGCAACATCAGCGGATCGTTGTTGGCGCATTGGGCGAGCGCATGCAGCGCCTGCACCGCGCCGACCGTGTTGAGGTCGTCGTAGAGCGGCGCAAGAACGCTTTCATCGACGCGGCCTTCCGCCGGGTTGCCGCCGGCCGGCCACTTGGCGATGAGGCGCTCGGCCTCCTCCAGGCGCTTGACGGAAAAATCGATCGGCTCGCGGTAATGCGTCATCAGCATGGCGAGGCGCAGCACCGCGCCCGGCCATTTGCGGCCGCCGAACTTCTCCTCGTGCAGCAGTTCGGCGATCGTGAAGAAATTGCCTTCCGACTTCGACATCTTGCGGCCTTCGACCTGCAGGAAGCCGTTGTGCATCCAGACATTCGACATGACTTTGGTGCCATGCGCGCAACGCGACTGGGCGATCTCGTTTTCATGGTGCGGGAAGATGAGATCGAGCCCGCCGCCATGGATGTCGAAGGTCTCACCGAGATAGGCGGCCGACATGGCCGAGCATTCGATGTGCCAGCCCGGACGGCCGCGGCCCCACGGGCTGTCCCAGCCTGGCTCTTCCGGCGAGGACAGCTTCCACAGCACGAAATCGCCAGGGTTCTTCTTGTGCACATCGACGGCGATGCGGGCGCCGGCCTGCTGCTCGTCGAGGGGACGCTTGGAAAGATCGCCGTAATCGGCCATCGACTGGGTGTCGAACAGCACCTCGCCGCCGGCCTGATAGGCGTGGCCACGTTCGATGAGACGCTCGATAAGCGTGATCATGTCGACCTTGCCGTCCTCGCGCGGCTGGACGAATTCCGTGGCGCGCGGCTCGTGCGTCGGCTGCATGGCGCCGAGTGCGACGATGTCGGCATGGAACTGGTTGGCCGTCTTCTCCGTCACGCGGCGGATCGCCTCGTTGAGCGACAACGTGCCGTTTGCGATCTCCGTGCCGAAATCGCGCAACGCGCGTGCGTTGATCTTGTCGTCGACGTCGGTGATGTTGCGCGCATAGATGACGTGGTTTTCGCCATAGACATGGCGCAGCAGCCGGAACAGCACGTCGAAGACGATGACCGGGCGCGCATTGCCGATATGGGCGAAGTCATAGACCGTCGGGCCGCAGACATACATGCGCACATTGTCGGGATCGATGGGCGCAAAGGCGCCCTTCGAGCGGGTGAGCGTGTTGTAAAGCGACAGGACCGGCTTTTCGGCCATGGAAATCTCCCAGAAATGCAGAAACCCGGCTGGCCGGGTCGTTTGTCATCCGGGGATTTTGGGGGACGAAAACGGCCGGGCCAGCGCGTGCGCTAGCGAATAATGCTCCGGCGAATGCAGAGTACCGTTTTCATGCGTGCTTTATCGCGCCCCGCAAGCGTCCGGTCAAGCGGGCGCGCGCCTTTCCCGGCGAAAATCCTTCCGTCCATGCACCTGTTCCCGGGGTGACACGACAGGCCGCTTCCCCATGAGAAAAACAGAGCATCGAAGCGGGACAAACCGCCGGAAACCCAAGGGGAACCACGATGAAACACACCGGACGCGAGGAATGCGATGACCATGAGAAATGCCCGCAACCCGACGCCGCCGGTTGCGACGACCCTTTCAGCCTGCGCGCGATCATCGCCGCATTCCTGAAGATCAGGGTACGACAGATGCCGCCTAAATGATTGTTACGGCGGTCACAATTCTTGACCATGAAAACCCGCCAATTTGGCCGTCTGCCGCAGAGCGATCAAAGTTTGAGCAGAATTTGGCCGAAAGGGCCACCTAAACGCATAGCTCATTGGGGCCGCAACCGGGGGATCGGGGCGCTGCCTGATGAGAAAGACTTCAGGAGAACGAGAATGCAGAACGAAATCAAGAAACCGGCCGACACCACGAAAGCCCGCGAAAACCTGCAGGCGCGCTACAAGCCGATCGGCCTGCGCGCGGTGGTCGCGGCGACCCAGTGCAAACCGGGCACGAAAGCCGAGAAGCCGCGCCGCGAGCGCGACATTCCGGCCGCGCTTCAGCCGCTGTTCGACTAAGACCTAGAACAGCGAGAGCTGGCCCGACGATGGGGGCGTATCGGTGCCCTTCTTCTCGTATGGAGCGGGATCGGCCCGTTCCTCGACAGGCTCGAGGATGTCGGCTCCCATATTGGCGACCTTGTTGACCTTGTCGGAGACCGGGATCGCCTCGAAGAATCCTTCGTCGATCGGTTTCATCAGGTCGACGACATCGCGCGGTTCCTGCGTCTTGCAATCCAGCCAGCGCGAAAAATCCTCCTGGCGGATGACGACGGGCATGCGATCGTGGATGCGCGAAATGTCGGCATTGGCCTTCGTCGTCAGGATTGCTCCAGTATCGACCTCCGAACCATCCGCCGAGGACCAGGTCTCCATGAGACCGGCAAAGGCGACGATCTCGCCCTTCTTGGGGCGGATGAAATAGGCCTGCGCCTTCTCGCTCTTGTCTTCCGGCCGACGCCATTCGAAAAAGCCGGAGGCCGGCACGAGGATGCGGCGGTGGCGCATGGCGGCGCGAAACGACGCCTTCCCGATGGCCGTCTCCGAGCGCGCATTGATCAGCAGCGGAAAATCCCGCGGATCCTTCACCCAGCCGGGCATGAAGCCCCAGCGCACCAGCATGGCCCTGCGCTCCGGCAGGTTGCTGCCGGGCTCCTGCTTTTCACCGGCGACGACGACGAGGATCGGCTGGGTCGGCGCGATATTGTAGCGGGGTGGCGGGTCTTCGATATCAAGGATATCGAGAAACGCCTTGATCAGGTCCGTTCTGGCGAGCAATGCATAATGTCCACACATGGCGTCGTCATCGCACTTTGCCTATAAGGGGTCAATGAAGCGCCAGAAGACCGGACCACGATGAAGAAGTCGAAGAAGCCCCAGCCCGCCTCCTCCGCCATCATCGAGCGCGACGGGCGCTATCTGCTCGTGCTGCGCTCCAAGCCGCCGTTAGACGCCATGTATGCCTTTCCGGGCGGGCGCGGCGAGGACGGCGAGACCCCGGCCGAAACGGCGTTGCGCGAACTCTTCGAGGAAACCGGCATCCAGGCGGAAAAGCCGGTGCTTTTTGCGACCTACGGTCTGCCCGGCGGCGAGGATGGCCCGGGCAGCCCCTCCTTCTTTCTGTCGGTCTTCAAGGTGAAGGCGGATGCTTCGGCCGTTGCCGTCGCCGCCGACGATGCCGCAAGCGTTGGCTGGTACACGGCGGACGAAATCGCGAAAATGCCGGCGCCGGACAGCGTGCGCGAATGCATCGCGCGGCTGGAAGCCGAGCGGGCGAGGCTTTCTACATGAAGGTGATTCGCACCACGCTCCTTATCAGCCTCCTCCTTGCCGGCCCCTCCTTCGGCCAGAAGGCGACCGGCGACGCGGCGAAAGAAACGTCGCCGACTGCCACAATTGAAGAAAAGCCGGCACCCTATGACGAGCGTCTGGAGCGTCTTTCGGAGATTTTGGGCGCTGTGCACTACCTGCGAAACCTCTGCACCGACAAGGCCGAAGACAACTGGCGGGCCTCGATGCAACAGCTCATTCAGCTCGAAGCGGGCAAGGAACCCGGACGACAGGAGAGACTGACGGCGGCGTTCAACCGGGGATATCGCTCCTTTGCGGCCATCTATACCGCTTGCACCGACTCGGCTGTTGTCGCAGAAGAGAGATACCGTAACGAAGGTGCAACACTTGCCACAGAAATTACCGCAAGGTTCGGAAATTAGCGGTTAATTAACCTCTTTTCTCATGACCCAGTGCCGTTTTGGGAAAAGGCTGCTAAGGTCGTTAACAGTGCAGTAAGAACTGAATGCCGCGTATGGACCGCTCAATGGAACCTAGCCTCAACGATATCGACGAGATGATCGTGCACGAGAAGATGCAGGCCGCTCTGGAATACCAGAACGAAGCCTGGGCTGACGGCATGGCTGACGGCATCGAGCTCGAAATCATCGCCGACGCAGCCATTGCGCTCGCGCTGCGCGAAACTATCCGTGTTCATGGCGAAAAGGGCGCGGAGGCGATGCTTGATTCGCTTCGCGAGCGTCTGCTGGCTGGAGAATTCTCCCCCGAGCGCATCCTGCAATAAGCAATTCCGCCACAGTGCGCAGCCATGCTGCGTGCGGAATTGTGTTCAAATGCTCCAGGCTGGAAAGACATAGGTCATGCAGACGTCCGCTGACGGCAAAAAGCTGTTTCGCAGCAGCCTTATCGTATTGTCGGTGCTTGCAGGGACGACGGCGCTTGTCGCGCCCGTGCGGCCCGCTTTCGCGCTGAGCGAATTGAAGCATCAGCCGGGCGAAACGCCGCAGAAGCCGGCGGAAGAGGCCGACAAGGCCGCCCCCGTCGAGAAAGAGCAGCAGCCGGAAGACGCCTCCCCGCTCGAACTGCCGATGCCCGATCCGCTGATTCGCAAGGGCGAGACCGTGACCGAGCCGGCCGGCGAAGAGCCTGTCGTCACCGACGACAAGCCGGACGAGCCGCTGACGCCCGTCGAGGTGCTTTACGACATCAGCAAGGCGCCGGAAGCCGTACGCCGCATGCGCCAGCTCATCGTCGAGGCCGCAGCCTCCGGCGATATCGAGCGCCTGCGCCCGCTGCTCGGCAAGGGCGTCACGGAAACCCAGGTCTCCATCGTCGAGACCGAAGAAGGCCCTGTCGAGACGCTGAAGGGCCAGTCGGGCGACAGCGACGGCATCGAGGTGCTGGCCATCCTGCTCGACGTGCTGGCCACCGGCTTCGTGCATGTCGGCCAGGGCACGCCGGACGAGATGTATGTCTGGCCCTATTTCGCCGAAAAGCCGCTGGCGGGTCTCACGCCCCCGGAAAAGGTGGAGCTGCTGCGCATCGTGACAGCGGGCGACTTCACCGACATGCAGGAATTCGGCAGCTACAATTTCTACCGCATCGGCATCACGCCCGATGGCCAGTGGAAATTCTTCGTCACCGGCGACTGAGCCTATAGCGCCCGCAACCATCCGTGATCCGGATGCGCTTCGGCGATCCGGACTTTGAGCCACTGCCTTTGCGGGATATCGAGCTTCGGCAGCGCCTGCGCGAAATCGGCCTCATCCTTGTCGCGCCGATATTTTGCCTTGAAGAGCAGGACCGCTTCGGGCGCGAGATAGGGAATGCCATCTTCCGTCACGCGCACCATCTCGCTACGGCGCCGGCGGACGGACGGATCGCGCTTGTAGACCCAAATATCCGGCGTGCCGTCCTCCAGCATCATGTCCACGCGCCAGCAACGCGCCGCAACGTCTTCGCACCACACCTGGGCGATGCCTGCGGCCGGCACCTCGCCCGCGCCAAGCGGCTCGACACGTCCGTCTCCCACGGCATGGAAGCGCATTTCCGGCAGCGCGGCGCAAAAGAGGCAGAGATCATCGCGCAGGATGGTGCATTCCAGATCCTCGTGCGGCCGCGTCTCCACCCCGTGCCAGAGATCGAGCGCCCAGCCGCCGACGACGCACCACGGGCGCGCGATGCCGCAAAACCTGCGGGCGAGTTCCTGCGGGTGCCAGGCGCTCCATGCATCGTCGGGAAGTGCCGCCGGTTTCATCCATGCCTCGTCTTGTGTCGTGCCTTTCATATCCATCCCGGATGGCGAGACAAGCCGTCCCGACCTTGCGAAAGCGCAGCCGCCGTTCTACTTCTGTTTCGACGGCGCTCCGATGCGCCAGGATGCCGGCGCAGACTGCCGGCGTATGAAAATCTGGATCGAACCATGCCTTCCGTCACGCTTTCCGGCCGCGCCTTTCTCCGACTTTCCGGCAAAGATGCCGAAACGTTCCTGCAGGCGCTCATCACCACCGACCTGCCGTCATTGCCCGAGGGCGAGATCCGGCCGGGCGCGCTCCTGACGCCGCAAGGCAAGATCTTCTTCGATTTTCTCATCCGCCGCGACGGTCCGGATGCCTTCCTTCTTGAAACAACGGAGGACCAGCGCGACGCGCTCCTCAAGCGGCTGACCATGTACAAGCTGCGCGCCGCCGTCGATCTCGCCGTGGTCGAAGGCAGCGATGCGACCGTCACGTGGGATGACGCGGAGGCGGATGTTGCCCGCGACGCCCGCTTTGCCAAGGCCGGGCTTGACGTCTCACGCCGGCCCGGCGCCGGCGGCAGCGACGATCCGGCACTCTACGACACCCTGCGCATCGGCGCCGGCCTGGCGGAGGCCGGTCGCGACTACCCGCTGTCCGACGCCTTCCCGCATGATGTGCTGCTGGATCTGAACGGCGGCCTTTCCTTCCGCAAGGGTTGCTATGTCGGGCAGGAGGTGGTCTCGCGCATGCAGCATCGCGGCACCGCCCGGCGTCGTCCGGTCATCGTCACCGGTGAAAGCGCACTGCCCGCCGGCGGCGCCGAGCTGATGGCCGGTGGCAAGCCAGTCGGAACGCTCGGCAGCGTCTCCGGCAAGTACGGCCTCGCCATCGTGCGCATCGACCGCGCGGCCGACGCCATGAACGCCGGCACGCCGATTACCGCCGACGGCATCGCCGTTACCGTCGCCCTGCCCGGCTGGACCGGCCTTGCCTTCCCCGAAGAGGCCTCCGAGGTGCCGGCACAATGAGCGGTGCGGCCCGCGCCAAGACGGAACCCCGCGCATGGCAGCGCATGCTGTCGGGCCGGCGCCTCGACCTGCTCAATCCCTCGCCGCTCGATATCGAACTCTCCGACATCGCCCACGGCCTTGCGCGCGTCGCCCGCTGGAACGGCCAGACGCATGGCGAGCATGCCTTTTCGGTGGCGCAGCATTCGCTCGTGGTCGAGGCGATCTTTCGCCGGCAGAACCGCTGCAATGCAGACGAATGCCTGATCGCCCTGCTGCACGATGCGCCGGAATATGTGATCGGCGACATGATCTCGCCCTTCAAGGCGGTGGTCGGCGGCGGATACAAGACGGTGGAAAAGCGCCTTGAGGCGGCCGTGCATCTGCGCTTCGGCCTGCCCCCGGCAACGCCCGCGACATTGAAGGCGAAGATCAAGAAGGCCGATCAGGTCGCCGCCTTCTTCGAAGCGACGGAGCTGGCCGGTTTTTCTCATGCCGAGGCGGTGAAATTCTTCGGCGCGCCGCGCGGCATCACGCTCGACATGATCGAGATCGCACCCGTGCCGACGGCGGAGGCCCAGCGCCGCTTTGCCGAACGCTTCGCGGTGCTGGAGCGCGAGCGCGGCCCGCTCGCAGCAGCGGTGTGACCATGGGCACGATCGTCGTCGCGCCACTGGGAAAGATCGCGGAACTCGCCATCCGGCACCGGTGTCGCGAGATGCTGAGCCTTGTCGCACCCAAACAGAACTTCCATCGCCCCGCGGTCATCGACGTCGGGCGTCATCTCATCGTCGGTGTCAACGACATCGCCTTTGCCGGCACGGGCAATCTCGTCGCTCCCGGCGAGGAGCATGTCGCCGCCATCGTCAATTTCGCGCGTGGCTGGGACCGGCAGGCGCCGCTGCTGGTGCATTGCATGATGGGCGTCTCACGCTCGCCCGCCGCCGCGCTCATTTCTGCCCTTGCCGTGGAGCCTGATCAGGACGAACACGACCTCGCGCAGCGCCTGCGAAAAGCCTCCGTGCAGGCGACACCGAATGCCCGGCTCGTCGAGATCGGCGATCATGTGCTGGGACGCGGCGGCAGGCTCGTCGCCGCCGTCAGGGCGATCGGACGGGGGGCGGACTATGTCGGCGACAGTCCCTTCCTCTTTTCCGCAGTTCCGGTGGACCCATGACGGATCATCGCGCGCGCCCCCCGGTCGAAATCGGCCTCAACGCGGCGGTGGTCGCGATTTCGGGCCGCAGCCCCTGCATCCTCGCGATCGGCGGCCATGGCGGAGAACGTGACGCCCTGCCCTTCGGCCCCTTCGATCCGCAACTGCACCGCACCTTCGAAACCAGCCTGCGCGCCAGTGTGGAGGCGCAGACGGCACTGAAACTCGGCTATATCGAACAACTCTATACCTTCGGCGATCGCGGCCGGCAGAAGCTGCCGGACGAAGCGGGAACGCACATGGTTTCCGTCGGCTACCTGGCGTTGACACGCACCGACACCGAGGCCAACGAGCGGCTGGCGCAAGCCGGTGCCGCCTGGCGCAACTGGTACACCTATCTGCCGTGGGAAGATTGGCGGCAGGGCCGGCCAGCGGTGATCGACCAGCTGATCATCCCCGCCCTCAAGCGCTGGGTGGACGACGATATGCGCGAGGAGCGCCTCAACACGACGCCCATGCCGCTCACCCGCATCCGTCTCGCCTTCGGTCTGGACGATTTTCCGTGGGATGAGGAGCGCGTGCTGGAGCGCTACGAATTGCTCTATGAGGCCGGCCTTGCCGAAGAAGCCGTCACGGATGGACGGACCCGCCCCTGCACGTCCTCGCCGGGCATCGCCATGCGCCACGACCATCGCCGCATCGTCGCGACCGCCATGGCGCGCCTGCGCGGCAAGCTCAAATATCGCCCCGTGATCTTCGAACTGATGGCGCCGGAATTCACGCTCACCGAGTTGCAGGCGACCGTTGAGGCGATCTCGGGCCGGCACCTGCACAAGCAGAATTTTCGCCGGCTGGTCGAGGGGGCGGAGCTCGTTGAGCCGACCGGCGGCTCGACCTCCGCCACCGGGGGCCGGCCTGCCGCCCTCTTCCGGTTCCGCCGCCGTATTCTCGAAGAACGCCCGGCCCCCGGCCTCAAGGTCGGGACGCGATAGGCGGAACTTCTCCGCCGCCCTGCCATTCCCCATCGACATCAACAGATGGGGAAAGGATCCATGGAACAACAAGCCACCGAAATCATCGTCGCCTCGCGGGCGGCGCTCACGCAGGCGAGCGCGCTCGCCGTGCAATATTCCTTCTCCATTCTCGGCGCGCTCGTTCTGCTCGTGCTCGGCTGGTTTCTATCGCGGTTGCTGCACCGCTGGGCCTTGTCCGGCCTGTCGCATGTGCGCGGCATCGACATGACGCTCGCGCATTTCTTCGCCAATATCCTGCGCTACGCCGTGCTGATCCTCGTCTTCGTCACGGTGCTCGGCCAGTTCGGCGTGCAGACCGCATCGATCATCGCCGCGCTCGGCGCCGCTGGTCTCGCTATCGGCCTGGCTCTCCAGGGCACGCTTCAGAACATCGCGGCCGGCATCATGCTGCTCGTGCTGCGGCCCTTCCGGGTCGGCGAATATATCGAGACGAAGGACGTGACCGGCACGATCACCGAGGTCGGCCTGTTTGCCACGGAACTCAGGACAAGCGATGGCCTCTATCGCCTCGCTCCGAATTCGACGCTCTGGAACACGCCGGTCACAAACTACAGCCGCGAGCGCACCCGCAAGCACGACCTTCAAGTAACCGTACCGGACAACCGGGACATCGACGACGAGATCGATCGCCTGCTCGACATCGCCCGCGAGGATCCGACCATCGAATCCGCGCCCGCGCCACAGGTCTTCATCGACAGTCTCGGCGAAAGTTCGGCAACGCTGACCTTGCGCTACTGGGTATCGACGCCGCAATGGTTCAGGACGACGCGCGAGATGAACCGGCGCGTGCGCATCGCCTTCGGCCAGAAGCTGGGCGGACCGGAGCCTGAACCGGCCCCGGCCGAATAGGCTTATTCGATCACGGCGCAGGCGATGCGATCGCCCGCGCCACCGGCCGGATCGGTACGGTAGTCATCCGATCCGGCATGCACGATCATCGCACGACCGCGAATGCCGCGTTCGGGATCGTCCAGACGCACGAGAGACGAATAGATCTGGGCGCGCAACACGCCGTCTTCGGCCACATACTGGTTGGGAAGATCGCCCGCATGCGGTCCGTTGGCGGCGAGGAAGCCGTGTTCCGATTTTCCAGGATTGAAGTGGCCGCCGGATGCCTTGTGGCCTTCCGCGTGATCATCACAGTTTCCTGTCTCGTGAATATGCAGGGCGACCCATTTGCGCGGCTCGAGGCCGGAGACCTCGACCTCGAACAGCACGCCATCCCTGCTGGCGGTGAGGTGCGCGCGACCGGTCTCCTTGCCCTTGAGATCGACGAAATTGGCTTGCGCCGTGCTTTTCGCCTGCTGCGCGAGCGCGGGCACGCCGACTGTCGCAATCGCGCCCGCCATCGTCGCGAGCGTCAAAATCTTCCACATGATGCGTCCTTTCCATGATTGGCCATGGAACCGGAACGCATCGTTCTCCCGGGTGTTCCCGTCAGCGCACCACGACGTCGAGGCCGATGTCGAGTGTCGGCGCGGCCATGGTGATCTTCGACGTCGAGATATAGTCGACGCCGGTTTCGGCAATCGCCCGGATCGTCTGGAGATTGACGTTTCCGGACGCCTCCAGCTTCACGCGGCGTTGATCGCCGGCATAGGTCTCGTCCGTCAGGCCGGCGCAATCGCGGTTGATCTCGACGGCACGGCGCAACAGTTCCGGCCCCATATTGTCGAGCAGGATGACGTCCGGCTGCGCCTCCAGCGCCTCCTCTAGTTCCTCCAGCGTCGTCACCTCCACCTCGACCTTGACGAGATGGCCGGCAAAGGCGCGGGCCGAGCGGATGGCACCTTCGACACCAGCGGCCACCGCGATGTGGTTGTCCTTGATGAGGATCGCGTCGTCGAGCCCGTAGCGGTGCGACGAGCCGCCGCCCATGCGCACCGCATATTTCTCCAGTGCCCTCAGCCCCGGAATGGTTTTTCGCGTGCAGCAGACCTTTGCCGACGTGTGCGCGATCTCTTCGGCAAAACGCGCGGTATGGGTGGCGACGCCGCAGAGATGCATGAGGAAGTTCAACGCCACCCGCTCGGCCGACAGCACCGCACGCGCCGGCCCGGAGACTTTCGCGATGACGGTGCCGGGTGCGAGCTTGTCGCCATCCTTCACGAAGGCCTCGAAACGGATTGTGGGATCCATCAGCCGGAACGCCTCGCGCGCCAGATCGAGCCCGGCCACGACGCCGTGGTCGCGCGCATTCAACTCCGCCGACGCCTTCATGTCGGGCCCGATCGTCGCCTGGCTGGTAATGTCGCCCGCCCGGCCGAGGTCTTCGACAAGCGCCGCGCGCACCTGGTCTTCCACCATCAGGGGGGAAAGGACGGGGAGATAGGAGGTGGTCATGGGCTTGTCCTGTTCAATGTCGTGAGAAAGACAGCGGGGTTACGCCGCCGCCGTTTCCGAGAGTTCCGCCACCACCTTCTCCGCCTCCGCAAGCGTGATGAAGGTGCGGTGTTTCCAGTTGGCCTTCTGCTCAGGGAAATCGGAGCGGTAGTGGCCGCCGCGGCTTTCTTCGCGCAGGTAGGCGCCCGTCGCGATGAGCTTGGCGGTCGTGACGATGTTGTGGAAGCGCATGCGGCTGTTTTCGCGCTCCAGCGTGGCGATCTCGCGGATCGCCGTCTTCAGGCCCTCACGCGTCCTGATGACGCCGACCTGGTCACTCATGATGCGACGCAGGCGCTTCAGGGCGGCGCTGTCTTCGATGGTCACGAGATCGTCGCTCTCGCCGGCATTCTTGCCCCAGTCGTTGAGCTTCGGCTCCGGCAGCATGCCCTTGATGTTTTCGGCGATGCGCGCGGCGAAGACCACGGCTTCGAGCAGCGAATTGGAGGCCAGGCGGTTTGCGCCGTGCACGCCCGTCGAGGTGACCTCGCCGGCAGCCCAGAGACCGTCGATCGAGGTCCGCCCCTCGGCATCCGTGAGCACGCCGCCCATATGATAGTGCACGGCGGGCACAACTGGGATCGGCTGGGTGACAGGATCGATGCCGGCCGCCTTGCAGGAGGCATAGACCGTTGGGAACATGTCCGGGAAATGCGCACCGACCGCCTTGGTGCAATCGAGGAAGGCGCCGCGGCCGGCCTGTACCTCGGCATAGACGCCGCGCGAGACGATGTCGCGCGGGGCGAGTTCGGCATCCTCGTGGATATCCAGCATGAAGCGGTGGCCGGCGGAATTGATGAGGTGCGCACCGTCGCCGCGCAAGGCCTCGGTGGCGAGCGGCGCGGGGTCGCGGCCGATATTGATGGCGGTCGGGTGGAACTGCACGAATTCCGGATCGGCGATGATGGCACCGGCGCGGGCGGCCATGCCGACGCCCTGCCCGCAGGCCTGCCACGGATTGGTGGTGACGGCGAAGAGGTGGCCGACGCCGCCGGAGCACAGCACCACGGCACGGGCCGGGAAATGCACGCGGTTCTTCGCCTGGCCGGCATCCGGCCGAGCAACGACGCCGGAGATGAAGCGGCCTTCGCGCACCAGTTCCTCGACGACATAGCCTTCCAGTACGCGGATCGACGGCGTGTTGCGCACGGCGGCGATGAGCGCTTCCATGATGGCCTTACCGGCCATGTCGCCCTTGACGCGCACGATGCGGCGCTCGGAATGGGCGGCTTCGCGCGAGAGCATCAGCTTGCCTTCGAGGTCGCGGTCGAAGGGCACGCCGTAATCGAGCAGGTCGTGAATGCGCGACGGCCCCTCGGAAACCATGAAGCGCGCCATCTTCTCATCGACGATGCCGGCACCGGCTTCCAGCGTGTCGGCCACATGCTTGTCGAAGGTATCGCCGGGGCTCATCGCGGCGGCGATGCCGCCCTGCGCCCAGGCCGACGAGGCGCCCTGCCCGATGGGGGCAGCGGCGAGGATCGTGACGGGACGCGGCGCGAGTTTCAGGGCGCAGAACAGGCCGGCAAGGCCGCCGCCGACGATGACGATATCGTCGATGCCGTTCCAGGATTGCGGGCGGAAACTGTCAATGGGCATGCTCTTTCCTCCGACACGCCGCTTCGCCCTCCTGCCCGGAGGGCGCGCTGCGGGGGCACTCCCGCCCCTCCTCCTCCAGACGAGAGGAGACCTACTGCTTCAGGTTCACCATCCGCTCGACGGCAAGGCGGGCGCGATCGGCGATTGCCGGATCGACCAGGACCTCCTCCGTCATGGTCACCAGGCTGTCGAGGATCTTCGGCAGCGTGATGCGCTTCATGTGCGGACAGAGATTGCAGGGCTTGATGAAATCGACGCCGGGCAGTTCCGCTTGGATGTTCGACGCCATCGAGCATTCGGTGACGAGCAGCACGCGCGACGGCCTGTTGTCCTTCACATAGTTGATCATGCCCGAGGTGGAGCCGGCAAAATCGCAGACGGCGATGACGTCGGGATGGCATTCCGGATGGCCGATGATCTCGATGCCGGGATGGGCTTCTTTGTAGGAGAGCAGTTCGGCCGCCGTGAAGCGTTCATGCACCTCGCAATGGCCCTTCCAGGTCAGGATCTTCTTGTTGGTCTGCTTGGCGACGTTCATCGCGAGATATTCGTCGGGAATGCAGAGCACCGTGTCGCTCTCCAGGCTCTCGATCACGGCGAGCACGTTGGACGAGGTGCAGCAGATGTCAGTCTCCGCCTTCACGTCTGCCGACGTGTTGACGTAGGTGACCACGGGAACGCCCGGATAACGCTGCTTTAGCAGGCGCACATCCTCGCCGGTGATCGATTCCGACAGCGAGCAGCCGGCGCGCGAATCCGGAATCAGTACGGTCTTTTCCGGGTTCAGAAGCTTGGAAGTCTCGGCCATGAAGTGAACGCCGCACTGGATGATGATCTCGGCATCGACCTTGGTGGCGTCGCGGGCGAGCTGCAGCGAATCGCCGACGATATCGGCAACGCAGTGGAAGATTTCCGGCGTCTGGTAATTGTGCGCCAGGATGACGGCGCCGCGCTCGCGCTTCAGCCGGTTGATGGCAGCGACATAGGGCGCATAGACCGGCCATTCGAAGGCGGGGATGAACTGCTTCACCTTCTCGTAGAGGTGTTCCGTCTCGCGGGCGATTTCGGGCGTGAAGGTGAGGTCCGGTTTTTCCAGGACACCGAAGCGCTCGGCAGCCGTCAGCGGACGCGCAGCCTCGGCTTCTGCCGCATGCGGGGCCAGAATGGTCATGGAACCCTCCTCTTCCGCCTGATTTCGGCGGCTTCGCCATTTTGCTCAATTTGAGCATAATAGCCTTAAAACAAAACCGGCATGGGCCGGTGGTTCAGATTTAGAAACTTTTGTGACGCTTTGCAAGAAGCGCCGCCCGAAATCCTTCGGGCGGCGTCCGCATTTTATCAGGCCATGGCCGGGCGTGGCACGCCTTTTTCCTGGATGGGCCAGTGCACCGCAGCCGCGAAGATGCCGAGCGCGACACCGAGCCACCACACCGGATCGTAGGTGCCGAAATGGTCATAGAGATAGCCACCCATCCACACGCCGAGGAACGAGCCGATCTGGTGCGACAGGAAGACGATGCCGCCAAGCAGGCCGAGGTGTTTCGTGCCGAACATGATGGCGACGAGGCCGTTGGTCGGCGGCACCGTGGAGAGCCAGAGCAGGCCCATGACAATGGCGAAGATGATGACGGAAGCCGGCGATTTCGGCAGCAGGATGAAGGCCGAGACGGCGACCGAGCGGGCGATGTAGATATAGGCGAGGAAATAGGGCTTCGAATAGCGCTGGCCGATGACGCCAGCGGCGAGCGAGCCGATGATGTTGAAGAAGCCGATCAGCGCCAGCGCGATCACGGCATAGCGCGCATCGATACCGAGATCGCCGAGATAGGCCGGGAAATGTGCGGTGATGAAGGCGACCTGATAACCGCAAACGAAGAAGCCGGAGACAAGCAACAAGTAGCTGCGATGGCCGAGCGCTTCCTTGAGCGCCTCGCCGATCGTCTGCTTGTATTCATTGGCTGACGTGATGCCGGAGGAGGAATTGCCGCGCAGCGGAATGGCAATCAGCGGCACGAGCAGCATCAGCACGCCGAGATAGACGAGGCTGTCCGACCAGCCATAGGCGCTGATCAGGCCCTGCGAGAGCGGCGCGAACAGGAACATGCCAGCAGACCCCGCCGCCGTGCAGATGCCGAAGGCCATGGAGCGCTGCTCGGGCGTGACATTGCGCGCGAAAGACGAGAGCAGGATGCCGAAGGAGCCGGAGCCGACGCCGAGACCGACCAGCACGCCGCCGCCGATATGCAGCCAGAGCGGCGAGGTGCCGAGCGACATGAGGAACAGGCCGAGCGCATAGACGAGGCCCGATATCAGCAGCACGCGCCAGGTGCCGAACTTGTCGGCGATGGCGCCGAAGAACGGCTGGCTGACGCCCCAGGCGAGGTTCTGCAAGGCCATGGCGAGGCCGAAGGTCGTGCGGTCCCAGCCGGTATCCTGCAGCATGGGAAGCTGGAAGAAGCCCATCGCCGAGCGCGGGCCGAAGGTCAGCACGGCAATCAGCGAGCCGGCGATGATGATGAGCCAGGGCATCGGCCGGCTCGCGGCAGGCGCCGCAACGGTGGATGGGGCGGACATGGTCGTCTCCAAATCGAATGCCCGAAACCTACGTCGCGCCATCAATTAACAAAAGCGAATTTAATTGACCGAGCGATCAGCCCTGTTGATGGGATATTTCGATTCAAGCGGCCCGCGGATGTGCTTGACGCGGAACGATTTTGAGCGCATCCCACCCTCAGGTGTCACAGGACGCCAACTGAACCCGGATAAAGATCAATGGACCCCGACAGTCGACTATCGAGAGCGATCGAGCGGCCTGTCCGGTAGCAGCGTTTCGGCTTGCTCCGGATGGCGAGAGCGCCCTCCAAGGAGCAAAGCATGCTGCAGATCTATGCCCGCAAGGCTGACCGTTTTTGCCTGCGCGAAATTTCCAATCCCGCTATCGAGCAGGCCATCGCGCCCGCCCTCTGGTACGACCTTCTGAACCCGACGCCAGAGGAAGCGAGCGACGTCGAGGCGGCATTGCACATTTCCATGCCGACGCGCGAGGAGATGGAGGACATCGAGCTTTCCGCCCGCCTCTACCAGGAGGACGGGGCCGCCTTCATGACCATGACGGCGCTGACCAATCTCGACAGCGACGAGCCGGCCAAGACGCCGATCACCTTCATCCTGCGCGGCCCGACGCTCGTGACGGTGCGCCATGCCGATGCAAAGCCCTTCGCCACCTTCTGCGCACGGGCGCTGCGCGGCAACGGCCACAGCTACGAGAATGGCGAGGACGTCATGCTCGGCGTCATTGAGGCCGTGATCGACCGCATGGCGGATGTGCTGGAGCGGCTGGGCAACGAGATCGACGGCATTTCGCGCGAAGTCTTCCGCAGCAAGAAGGCCTCCTCCACCAAGAAGACGCGCGACCTCGAAGCCCTGATCGAACAGCTCGGCCGCAAGGGCGACTTTCTGAGCGGCGTGCGCGAAAGCCTCGTCAGCATCTCCCGCCTCGTCGCCTATCACGCGGCGCTGGAGACGCCGACGCGCAAGCCGTCGAAGGAAATCCGCCAGCTGGTGAAGCTCGTGCAGCGCGACGCCGCCTCGCTCGGCGACCATGCCGCGTTTCTGTCGGGCAAGATCAACTTCCTGCTCGATGCGACGCTCGGCCTGATCAATCTCGAGCAGAACCAGATCATCAAGATCTTCACCGTCGCCTCGGTGGTCTTCCTGCCGCCGACGCTGGTCGCGTCGGCCTATGGCATGAACTTCGAGCTGATGCCTGAGCTGCAATGGCACTTCGGCTATCCCTACGCCATCGGCCTGATGATCGTCTCGGCGCTGATGCCCTATCTCTACTTCAAGCGGCGCGGCTGGGTTTAGGCCCGGATCTTCATCGGCCAGCGTTCGGTGCGCGTCTTCGTCACGCGCACCGTATCACCAAGGCGGATTTCGCCCTCCCCGCGCGGCACGGCGTTCCAGCCGAAGAGCACACCGGGCACGCGGCGGTCGGCGGACATGCGCTTTTCGGCGAGGCCCTGGATGGGATTGCCGCCGATGCGCTCGCCGGTCATCTGGTCCTGCGTGGTCATGATGCAGCGCGCGCAGGGTTTGACGAAATCGAAGACGATGCCGTTGATCTCGATCGCCTCCCAGAGGTCTTCCTCCCAAGGATCGTCGCAGGAGACGAGGATGTTGGTGCGGAAGCGGTCCATGCCGACGGGGTCCTGGCCCTTGGCGACCAGCGTCCGGTTGAGATCGGCAAGCGACCCGGTCGTGGTGACGAGAACAGGGAAACCGTCTGCGAAACCGACGGGCGCCGGTGTGCCGGCCCAGTCCTCGCCCTCGGCGCGGTGCGCCAGTGCATCCATGTGGACGAGTTTGACCGGACGTTCGAGCCAATCGGACAGCACGTCGTTGACCGCCTCGTCGGCCACGGCGGCGTTGACGGGACTATCCCAGACGGTGACGTCGAGGCGGTCTTCCGGTTCGAAGCTCGCGAAAATCTGGCGGCCGTCCATTTCGAGATGCAGGCTTTCTCCCACGGCCGTCGCCTCGACGCGGGCGAGCGCCTGCAGCTCGCGCTGGGTGATGAAGCGGCCGTCCGGTTCGACGATCATGAAGCGGCGGTCGCCGGCGAGGCCATCGAGGCGCACCGTCGCGCTCTCGACGGGGATGGCCCGGCCACTCTTCAGCGGGTGAATGTTGAGGCCCTCGATCTTCATCCGACGTCCCTTCCTTCAAATTTTGATTCAACGCTCTGCCGGGGCGATTCAATCCAGCGGCACAAAAGCATGTTTTCGTTCAGATTTCATCCAGAAGCATGTCGCGGATCGCGCGCAGGCGCTCCGTGCGCTCCAGCGCCATGCGGGCGCCTGCCGCCGTCTGAAAACCGTCCGCAAGCTTGAACAGCTTGACCTCGAAATGATCGATGGCGAAGGCCTTGTCGTCGAGCGGACGGTTTTCGGCAAGCGGATCCATGGGATCGTAGAGGCCGCTGCCCATGCGGCCGGCAATGTAGAAGCAGCGTGCCGCGCCCACCATGCCGATGGCATCGAGCCGGTCGGCATCCTGCACGATCTTCGCCTCCAGCGTCTCGGGCGCGATATTGGCGGAGAAGCTATGGGTGAGGATGGCGTGGCTGACGGCGGCCACATCAGCATCGCTCCAGCCTTCGGCGGCGAGAAGTGCCGCGGCTTTTTCGGCGGCAAGGCGGGAGGCCTCGGCGCGCAACGGCGAGTTCTTCTCTACAGCCACGCAATCATGCAACAGCACGGCGGCGGCGAGAAGGCGCGGGTTCCCCCCCTCCTGCGCCTGGATGCGCCGGGCATTCTTCCACACCCGGATGAGATGGGCGGCATCGTGCGAGCCGTCATCGGCGACGAAGGCCTGCGGCAGCAGGCGTTCGGCGAGCGGCCCGAGAGGTGTGAAGGCGGCGGCGAGGCAGGCGAAGGACATGGTCGTAAAGGGGCAATCCGGAATTGATCACCAGAGACCTAGCCTGTCAGGCCTGCGCATTCAATTCCGGCTTTTCGCCCGTCCCGGACTTTCCAGAGAGGATCTTCTGGTAGAACAGTCCGATGCCGATCAACACCGCGCCGAGCCCGATGAAGGAAAGCGCACGCAGGATTCCCTCGAGATTGGCCATGTCGATCAGGAAGACCTTGACCACCGCGATCAAAACCAGGCCGGCGGAGGCAAGGCGGATGCTCTTAGAATCGAATTTCGAACCGACCGCCAGAAGCAGCACGCCGAGCAGCAGCCAGACCACCGAATAGGTATAGGTCTCCGACTGGAGGAAGCCTTTCCAGTCCGCGATGCCTTCGCCGTGCCAGTAGCGGCGCACCGACAGCGTAACCCAGGCGAAGACCAGCGCGACGCCGGAAAGCGCGAGCATGATGACATAGGGCATCGGCCGGCGGCCGCGCGCATACCAGGCCAGGCCGCCATAGGCGATGCCGGGCAGCAGGTAGCCAACGAGCAGGAGATCGAGCACCGGCCATTTGCCGAGCAGTTCCCCGGTGAAATAGGGGTTGAGGCCAATGAAATGGGCGCTCAGCACTGACAGGACCGAAAGACCGCCGACGACCATCGAGCCATAGCGGAAGACCGGGCTCGGCGATTTCAGGTCGAGCGACATCATGATGGCCGAGGCGCCGATGACGAGCAGCGTGTAGGTCGCCTGTTCGCCGAGCGTCGGTACGGAACTGTCAAGCACGCCGCCATTCATGCCATGGCGCACGAGGATCGCCGCCGTCAGAAGCAGGAAGAGGCTGGCGAGTGCCTGCAGCAGATTGCGGATGCGCTCGCCCGGCCAGCGGCGCAGCTCGAAGGCCGAGACCGCCAGCAGGACGGCGGGAATGCCGTAGCCGGCGAGAAGCTGGTTGAAAACGGGCGTTTTCGACAGGTTCGCAGCACCGACGATGGTCGGCTCCCAGGCGATGCGGCCGGCGACGACGGCGGCGGCACCGGCCATCAGCCAGGGCAGCACCGGCCAGCGGCGCAGGCGGGTGGCGAAGACGGCGATGGTGCCGAGCAGGATGATGCCGAGCGTGGTGACGAGGCCATCCGTCAGCGCATGCAGCGCCAGAACGAGGAAGGCGAAGCCGCCGGCGGAAAGCGTCCATTGCGGAAGGAAAAGGCCCTCCTCCTCCCCTTGCTCGCGCGAAAAGGCTTCCGCGGCGGCGAAGAAGACGAGGCCGAGGACAAGAGCGAGAAGCCCGTGCTTGGCATCAAAGGAAAGGTTGCCGAAGGTGAAGAAGCTGATGCTGAGGACCGCAAAGGGAACGGCCGGGGCCAGCACGCTCCAAACAGCGGCGAAGCCGGGCAAGGCGCTGCGCAGGCGCACACCGGCAAGGCCGATGGCGGCATAGAGCACGGCAAGCACGAGCAGCAGATTGACCGGCAGCGGGCCGGCGACGACGGCGACCGGCGTCGTTCCCTCCAGCGTCGGCGGTGCCAGCGTGCCGATGCCATCGAGGAAGATGCCGCCCGGCACGGCCGCGATGCTGGCGGTGCCCATGAGCACGGCGATGCCGGAGAGAATGGCCGCGTAGACCGCCCAGCCGCGCAGCGCGCCGAGCACGGCGAGCGCAAGCGTTATGATGACGAAGGCATAATCGGCATGGGCGAGCGTCGGCACGGCGCTTGCCAGCACCAGCGCCGGGAAAGTCATGGCGAGCGCGCCGGTGAGCGACACCGCCACAGCGGGCGGTGCAAGCAGCCGGTCGAGCGCGTCGGACGATTTGGCGTCGGCGGGCTGCGGCAGGTCTTCGGCCTTGACAGCGCCCGGCCAGATCAGGCCGTGGCCAAGGGCAAGCACCAGCAGGGCGACGAGCGCCGGCACCACATCGACGGTGCTGGCCTGCGAAAGATAGAGCACGCTCCACAGCGCCATGCCGGCATTGGCGAGCGCCGGTACGACCTGCCAGCGGCGGATGCGCGCGGCGGCGAAGGTGGCAAGCCAGGCGACGATGAGGAAACCGAACAGTCCCCAGGCGCTCGGCTCTTGCGTCGCGACCAGCGCCGGCGTCAGCATGGAGGCCAAGAGGCCCAGGCCGGCGAGTGCCTGCCCGTGCAGCAGCGAGAGGCCGATCGTCGCAAAGGAGACGGCCGCGAGCAGCACGAAGGCCGTGACCGGGCCGAAATAGAAATAGAACTCGTAGGAGACATAGGTGACGGCGAAGAGCGTGATGGCGCCGGCGGCCGTCAGCACGCCGGGGATCATGGCGTTCTGGAAAGCGTTGGCGATCAGCGGCTGGGTGCGGCGGCGCACGAATTCACCCGCCGCCATCAGGACCAGGCCAAATGCAGCCGCCAGCGACAGGCGTACGGCGGGGCTCAGCAGGCCGGCCTCAATGGAATACTTCACCATGAAGATGCCGCCGAGCGCCAGCGCAATGCCGCCCACCCAGACGGCCCAGCGCGCACCGATGCGGCTTTCGAAACTTTCCTTCGGCTTGGCGGGCGTGACAGCTGGCGCGGCCGCTCCCTCCTCCGCCGTTTCACTCGCAGCAACGGCTTCGGTCGGCACGGCGGAGGTCTCACCACCGAAGATCGCGCGGCCGGCATCCGCCTCGCCGCTCTTCGCTGTCCAGGGGCTGGTGAAATCGGCCGGCGCCCGCTCGTCCGTCGCCGCTTCCCGCACAGTTTCGAGCGTTTCGGCGATGGGTTCGGCTTCCGGAGACGGCAGCGCAACGCCGCTCGCCTTCAGCGCCTCGACCTCGCCTTTCAGCCGCATCACCTCTTCGCCGAGTTTCTGCGCGCTGTTGCGCGAAGCGTTGAGGGTGTAGAGGGCAAGGCCAATCGCGACCAGGGAAAGGATTTCGAGCATTGCGTCTCCAGCACGGCACAGTCCGGGCGGCGAGACTACCCGGTTTTATCCAAACGCCAAACAGGGTTACGTTTCAGCGCAGTAATCTCTTCGGGGTTATCGCATGAGATTTTCGATGGGGAAGATGGCGCAGGTTTCGGTGCCGTGCGCCAGAAGCTTGCCGTTCTTGTCGCGCAGCCAGGCTTCCGACGTGGCGATGGTGCGGCCGCGATGGACGATCTTTCCCTCGCAGAACACCTCGCCCATGCCGGGCAGTACGGGACGCACGAGGTTCAGCTTGAATTCGATGGTCGTGTAGGCCTCGCCCGGCTTGATGACGGAGAACACCGCGCAGCCGAGTGCGGAATCCATCACCGTCGCCGTCCAGCCGCCATGCACCGTGCCGAGCGGATTGAGGTGATCGGCGGAGGGCATGCCGGAGAAAACGACGCGGCCGTCCTCCACCTCCCGCATCGAGAAGGCGAGTGTGCGGCACATGGGCGGCGCGGGCAGATCGCCCGACAGCATATCTTGCAGGACCTTCAGGCCACCGTCACGCTGCACCACGTCGAGCGGCAGCGTGCCGATGCCGCCGACCGTCAGCCCCGGATAGATTTCCACCGTCATGCATGCGCCTCTTCGGGTTGATCGTTTTTCGGTCCGCCGAGCGCCTTCAGCGCCGCTTGCACGAAGCCCTCACGGGCATTGGCGAGCTCCAGCCCGCGCGGTTCGCAGACATGGCGGTTGAGGAAAAAGGCCGTCAGGCGGAAGCCATCGGCAAGGGCGGCGGCATCGGCTGCATGACGGCTTTCATCACCCAGGAAGGCGGGCAATGCCAGCATCTTGTCGGCCCAGGGCGCGCCAGCGGCGCGCGAGACGGCGCGGCCGGATTTCGGCGAGACGTAGCAGAGATCGTCCTTCGCCCCCGTCGCGACACATTCGAGCAGATCGAGCCCGAAACCGAGATCGTTCAACACGGCAAGCTCGAAACGGATGAACAGCTCGCCGGCATCGGCGGGCTCATGCAGGTGGCCGAGGATGACGGAGAGCGCTTCATAGAGATGCGGATGCGGATCGCGCTCCGGCAAAAAGCGCAGCAGAGCCGCCATGGCCTGCACGCCGTAGACGGCCGTCGCCGTCTCCATCAGCCGGCCGGCGCGCAGTTCGAGCGGCTCGACGCGGAATTCGCCCAGATGCTCGTCGAGCCGTGCCCGCCAGGTGACATCGACCGAATTGCCGGGCTGGAGCACCGGCTGCATGGTCCGCGAACGACCGCCGCGCACCATGCCGAGATGGCGCCCGCGCTCGCGCGTCATCACCTCGACGATCACGGATGTCTCGCCGTGGCGCCGCACGCCCAGAACGATGGCCTCGTCACTCCATTGCATGCAGGAAGCCTTACGCCGTCCGCCGGTTCGCCGCAAGCCGGCGCACACCGCCCTATGCGTCGGAACGACGCGTGGCGTATCGGCCACACCTAAGCCCTTGCCACAGTTTTGCTTTTTTCTCGCCCTGCCCGCGCCGGCTTTGCCCCCGAAGAACCGGCCAAAGGCCGCAAAGGCCAGATTTGACATTCGAAATGACAGGTGCCGTCTTGATGTGTGTGTTCCGCCCGCTTGCCCTTCTTGCCCTCGCCGCCACGCTGGCCGGCTGCGCCACGACCACGATGGAGGTGAAGAAGAAGGGGCCGGATCCCATGCATGTCGCCATGTACGGACCGCATCCCGACGAGCGCTTCCCGCTGCCGGCGATGGATATCAGCCGGGTGGACCCGAGATATTTCCGCCAGCAGGTCGCCTACCAGACCGTGGAGCCGGCCGGCACCATCGTCATCGATACGCAGAACCGCTTCCTCTATCTCGTGCAGGGCGAAGGCATGGCGATGCGCTACGGCATTGGCGTGGGCAAGGCAGGGCTGGAATTCGAGGGCGCGGCGCGCATCGGCCGCAAGGCCGAATGGCCGCGCTGGACGCCGACGCCGAACATGATCGCCCGCGAACCGGAGCGGAACCTGAAATGGGCGGGCGGCATGGAGCCGGGCCTGACCAACCCGCTCGGCCCCCGCGCGCTCTACCTGCACAAGGATGGCAAGGACACGCTGTTCCGCATCCACGGCACATCCGAGCCGTGGTCGATCGGCAAGGCCGTGTCGAGCGGCTGCGTGCGGCTGTTCAACCAGGATATCATCGATCTCTACAGCCGCGTACCGACGGGCAGCCGCGTCGTCGTGCTGCAGCACCAGACGCCGGCCAGCGAGGCCATGCCGATGGCGGCCGCCGACGGTCTTGTGCCGCCGGCCGCAATCTGACATTTCACGCAATTCCGGACGGAAAACCGCGCCTCACTTTTCCTGGTATTGCGTGGTCACCAGGCATCGGGCTCACGCACCATGTGCACGATATTGGCCGGGTTCATGATCCAGCCGCCACGAAAGCCAGCCCCCAGATCCTCGACGGCGTCGCAGCGCACGGCGCCGTTTTTCTCCAGATGGCCTAGCGCATCCGCATGGTCGGGCGTGAAAAGCTCGAGCCAGACTTCGGCCTGACTGTAGTTCGGCGCCTCGTCGATCCACAGCCGGTTTGGGCCGAGTTCGAAGCCGATGGCCGGCGCTTTCGCTTCGAAGGGTTTCAGGCCGACGACATCGCGATAGAAGGCGACGGTTGCCGCATATTGATGGGTCGGCACCTTCATCGCGATGTTGATGCCGCCTTTGATGTCTGCGCTCATCGCCATCTCCTCACGTAAAATCCTGCTGCTCGGAGGCGACGACGCCCTTGAGTTCGCTCGGGTAATAGCCCTCGCGCAGATTGATGCCGTATTCGACATAGGCCTTCATGCAGGCCAGCATTTGCGACCAGCCCTCGCAGTTCATATAGGAAGACTTTTGGCCGCGATCGTTGTCGCGCCAGCCGGTCTCGGCGATGGTCACCATGGTGCCGCCATCGTCCAGCGGCTTGAAGCGCATCTCGACGCGCGTCTTGTAGGGCGCCTCGCCCTCCTCGACCATCGCATCCCAGCGAAAGACGATCAGCGCGTTTTCCTCGACCGTATCGACGATGACAGGCGCCATGCCCCACCATGTCACGGTGGTGCCTTGGACAAGCGGCGCGCTCGCGCCGCCAATCGTGGTGAAATAGCCGCTCAGCTTCTTCGGATTGACCACCGCATCGAAGACCTCGGCGACCGGCCTGCCGATCCGCCCGTTCACACGAAATTCCAGCGTCATGCCGTCCTCCTTGGGGCGCACGGCCCCCCTCTGTCTTGTACCCTGGAAAAATATGTTATAAAAATATAACATGTCAAGCGAATCGACAGAGGACGCCGTTTTCAAGGCGCTCGCCAATGGAAAGCGGCGGCAGATGCTGGATGCGATCAAGCACGCGCCGCTGACCACGGGCGCGCTGTGCGAAAAATTTCCGGAGATGGATCGCTGCACGGTGATGCAGCATCTGAAGGTGCTGGAAGAGGCGGAGCTGATCATTCCCCGCAAGGAGGGTCGCGAACGCTGGAACCACCTCAACGCTCTGCCCATCCAGGCGATCCACGACCGCTGGATCAGCCAATATGCGGGGCACGCGATGAGCGTGCTTTCGGCACTGAAGGGGGAACTGGAAGGCTGAGGCGCCGCCCTTTCGGCAGCGCCCCGCAAAATCAGACGGCTGCGGCGATGCGGCCGATTTCGGCGATGAGGACATTTCGCTCGTCACCGGAAATACCGGGCATTTCGACATAGGCCGAAACGACGATGGCGCCGCGGTTCGGCGACCAGGCGACCGCCACGTCATTGGCATTGCCGGCCTTGTCGCCATTCGTGCCGGTCTTGTCGCCGGTCATCCAGTCGGCCGGGAAGCCGGCACGCAATCGCGTATCGCCTGTCTTGTTCATGACGAGCCAGGCGGCGAGCTGGGCCTTGGAACGTGGGGACAGTACATCCGTAAAAATCAGCTTGCGCAGAGTCTCCGTCATCGCGACCGGGGTGGTCGTGTCGCGCTCGTCATCGGGCGTGTCATGATAATTGAGCGTCGGCTCGGTGCGGTCGAGACGGGTGATCTCATCGCCGAAGCCGCGCAGGAACGCCGTGAGCGCCTTGGGGCCACCGGAAGCACCGAGCAGCAGATTGGCGGCGGCATTGTCGCTGAGCGTGATCGTCGCCTCGCAGAGTTCGGCAATCGTAATACCCTTGCCGCCGACGCGCGTTTCCACGACCGGCGCCCAGTCGACGAGATCGGCCTTCTTGACGACGATACGACGGTCCAGCGCCTCTTCCTTGCGATCGACGCGGGCAAGGATATGCGCGGCCAGCAGCGCCTTGAACGTGCTGCACATCAGGAAACGTTCGTCGGCGCGATGGCCGAGCCGGGCATTCGTTGCGAGATTATGTATGGCAACGCCGATGCGGCCCTTATGGCGCGCTTCCAGTTCGGCAAGCTGCTCCTGCGGCGTGCCACCAGAGGCCGCCCCCGCCATGCCGGCCATGGCCGAAACAGCGGGAATGGCAAGGAGAGCGCCGGCAATTGCCTGCCGGCGTGAAATCGTCATCGTCATCGTCAATTTTCCTGTCTTTCAGGCAGCGGAGCGCCGTACGCCCGGCCTGTTTGAGCCCGCCCATGTCGCGACTATGCGCAAAGGGGCGGGTCAAAACAAACGACGATTTCTGCCAGGAGCCATTAGGAAAACTAGGGCTTATTTCTTCTTCAGCGCCTCGGCGAAGGCCGCACCGAAGGCACCCTGCGACGGGGCCTGCTGCTTGGGGGCCGCCTGGCTGAATTTCGGCTTCATCTGGGTGTTCTTGTCGTTGCGCGGGCCGTTGTCGCGCGCGGCGGGCGCGGCGCCGTCCTTGCGCATGGTGAGACCGATGCGCTTGCGGGGAACATCCACTTCCGTCACACGCACCTTCACCACATCGCCGGCCTTCACCACCTCATGCGGGTCCTTGATGAAACGATCGGCCAGCTGCGAGACGTGCACAAGGCCATCCTGGTGCACGCCGATATCGACAAAGGCGCCGAATGCGGCGACGTTCGTGACGGTTCCCTCCAAGAGCATGCCGACCTTCAGGTCCTTGATGTCATCGATACCGTCCGCGAAGGTCGCGGTCTTGAATTCCGGGCGCGGGTCGCGGCCGGGTTTTTCCAGTTCGGCGAGGATGTCCTTGACCGTCGGCAGGCCAAAGCGCTCGTCGACAAAGATCTTCGGGTCGAGCTGCTTCAGCGCGGCGCTATCGCCCATCAGGGCGCGCACGTCACGCCCACAGGCGGCGACGATTTTCTTGGCCACACCATAGGCTTCCGGATGCACCGAGGAGGCATCCAGCGGCTCCTTGCCGTTCGGAATGCGCAGGAAGCCTGCGCATTGTTCGAAGGTGCGCGCGCCGAGGCGGGAGACTTTCATCAGCTCCTTGCGGCTCTCGAAGGGGCCGTTGGCGTCACGATGCGCAACAATCGCTTCCGCCGAGGATTTTCCGAGGCCGGAGACACGGGCGAGCAGCGGCGCCGACGCTGTGTTGAGATCGACACCCACCGCGTTCACCGCGTCTTCCACGACGGCATCGAGCGAGCGGGAGAGTTTCCCCTGATCGACATCGTGCTGGTACTGGCCGACGCCGATCGACTTCGGCTCGATCTTCACGAGTTCAGCCAGCGGATCTTGCAAGCGGCGGGCGATGGAGACAGCGCCGCGCAAGGAGACGTCGAGGTTGGGGAATTCGGCAGCCGCCGTTTCCGAGGCCGAATAGACCGAGGCGCCGGCTTCCGAGACGATGACCTTGGTCGGCTTGGCGCCCGGAAGCTGGGCCAGCATGTCGGCGACCAGCTTTTCCGTCTCGCGGCTGCCCGTGCCGTTGCCGATAGAGATCAGCTCGACCTTGTGCTTGCGGATGAGGCTCGCAAGCTCGGCCTGCGTGCCGCGCACGTCGTTTTTCGGCGGGAACGGATAGACCGTCGTCGTCTCCACCACCTTGCCGGTGTTATCGACCACCGCGACCTTGACGCCGGTGCGGATGCCCGGATCGAGGCCCATCGTGGCGCGCGTGCCGGCGGGAGCGGCGAGCAGCAGGTCCTTGAGATTGCGGGCGAAAACCCGGATCGCCTCTTCTTCCGAACGCTCGCGCATCTCGCGCATCAGATCGAGCGACAGCGACATGGAGAGCTTGACGCGCCAAGTCCAGCCGATGACCTCGGCCAACCACTTGTCACCCGGCTTCACGCCGACCGCATAGAAGGAGGCGATGATGCGTTCTACGGGCTTGACCGGCTCGGTGCTGTCCTGATCGACGACGATATCGACCGACAGGAACTCCTCGTTCCAGCCGCGCAGCATGGCGAGCGCCCGGTGGCCGGGCACGCCGGACCAGCGTTCGGTATGATCGAAATAGTCGGAAAACTTCGCGCCGGCCTCCTGCTTGCCCTCGACTACGCGCGAGCGCAGGAAGGCATTGCTTTTCATGTATTCGCGCAGGCGCTTCAACAGATCGGCGTTTTCCGTCAGCTGCTCGGCGACGATATCGCGCGCGCCTTCCAGCGCCGTCTTCACATCCGGCACTTCGGCCGACAGGAATTTTTCAGCCAGCTCCGCCGGCACCAGAGCACGGTCGGCAAGGATCTGCTCGGCGAGCGGGCCAAGGCCACGCTCGCGAGCGATTTCTGCCTTGGTGCGACGCTTCGGCTTGTAGGGCAGATAGATGTCCTCGAGCTCGGCCTTCGTCATCACGGAAGCGATCTTGCCTGAAAGCTCGTCCGTCAGCTTACCCTGCCCTGCGATGGACTCGAGAATGGAAGCGCGGCGGGCTTCCAGCTCGCGCAGATAGGTCAGGCGCTCGGAGAGCGTGCGCAACTGCGTATCGTCGAGACCGCCGGTCACTTCCTTGCGGTAACGCGCGATGAAGGGCACCGTCGCGCCCTCGTCCAAGAGCCCGACGGCGGCGGCAACCTGCGCGGCGCTTGCCTTGATCTCGGATGCGATCAGGTTCGCGATCTTCTGCGGTGTTGGGGCCATGTCGAACTCCTCTGGGTGGCAAGCTGGCGGGCGGCGACCATAGTGCGCGCCCGTAGGCAGGCCAATTGCGTGGCCGACGGGCTGTCGTCACGTCCACAACATATATCACGAGGCCGGCGGTCGGGCAGAAGCGCATCAGGGTTGAATGGACAAAAACAGGAGCTTACCGGTTGTAACGCTTCATAAAGTCTTGCCGCCTATCTTGTCCCCGTAGGGGAAACGGGGCCTTCGGCATGCGCGGCGCATTTTTTGCAGCAGTCTCATTGACGGCCGTCGCCACGGCTTTCCCCGCAGGCGCGACCACGCTCAACCTGCTCATTTGGGAATCCTATATCGACGAGCAGATCCTGAAGGATTTTTCTGCCGAAACGGGTGTCGAGGTCCGCCAGACCTTCTACGACAGCGGCGATGTTCGCGACGAAGTCCTCGCCGATCCCAACAGCAATGTCGACGTGGTCGTTACCAACGAGAACGGTGCCCGGCTCTATGGCAACCGCGGCGTCATCATGGCGCTGGACACCGCGAACGTGCCGTCGCTGAAGGACTATGCCGACACCTGGACGAAGCGCTGCGGCGGCTTCGGCGTGCCCTATTTCTGGGGCACGATGGGCATCCTCTACCGCTCCGACAAGATCAACACCCCGCCAAGCTCGTGGGCGGACATGATGAAGCCGGCGGAAAGCCTGCGCGGCCATATCGCCATGTATGACGATCATGCCGAAGCCTTCGTCGCCCCCCTCGCCCTGCTCGGCAAATCCGTCAACGCCAATGACAACAATACGCTGAAGGCGGCCTACGAGCTAATGAAGGCGCAGGTGCCCTATGTGCTCACCTACGACTATGTCATCACCTCCATCCAGAGCGCCGACAAAGGGCCGAATATCTGGATGGCGCTCGGCTACAGCGGCGACCAGTACACGCTGAACGACAAGGTCTCCTCGCCGGGCCTCTGGCGCTACGTCGTGCCGAAGGAAGGCACGCTCTCCTGGCTCGACTGCGTTTCCGTCAGCGCGCGCTCCGAAAACAAGGATCTCGCGCTGAAGCTGGTCGACTATATCAGCAATGCGAAAAACGGTGCCCGCAACGCCATCAAACTCAACATGCCGACCGCAAGCACCGCCGCGCTGGCGCTGCTGCCGGAAGACATGCGTTCCAATCCCGAAATCTATGCCGCACCGGAAATTCTGGCCAAAAGCCAGTTTCAGGAGGAGCTGACCGTGCAGTCGGTCCAGGCCCGCCGCCGCATCATCAGCAGTTTGGCTCAAATCAGTGACGCTCGGTAAACGCGCCCTTTCCCTCATCTTTCCGGTCGTTCTCGCGGGCTACGTGCTCGCCGCATCGCTGATCTATTACGTGCAGAGTTCCTCGGTCATCGGGTTGGAGCGGGCACGGCTCTGGCAGCAGATGGGGCTGTTGACGGCCGTCTTCCAGAACGAGGTGACGCAGAACCGCAGCCTCATCTATTCGCTCGTCGAGGGCGGAGCCGTGCGTCTCTTCGTCAACGAGCCGGACGCCGCCTATCGCAGCAACGCGCTCGGCGTGCGTCTGCAGCAGAGCATTACCTCGCTCTCCGACGACGGCAAGAAGTTCATCTCGGTCGCCATCGTCCGCCCGCCGCTGACGGTCGACTACTATTACGAAAACAGCGACGATCCGTTTGCCGAGATCACGCCGCAGCAGATCGAACATGCCCGCCAGATGATCGCCAGCCCGCGGCTCTCCTCCTGGAGCTATCTCGATGTGAGCGGCATCGAACCGCTGATCGTACACTCGGAATTCATCGATCCGCTCACCTTCAACCGCCCCGTGGCGAGCGCGAAGAACGGCGCGATCCTGGTGCAGACTGCGGTGCGGCCAAAACTGTTCCTCGACATGAAGCGGGCGCTGGAAAAGGAGTACGGTGCGCAGATCGAAATCGGCCGGCACCAGCTCCTCGCCCAGGGTGCGCTTTCGGCGACGGCCACCCTCAGCCCCTCGCTCTTCGCGCGCCTGACGCCCGACCCAGCCTTCCTTGACAACCGGCTGTGGACGCTGAAGTCCCTGCTGGCGGTCGGCGCGATCGCGCTCAGCCTCTGCACCATCGCGCTGGTTCTCGGCCTGGTGCGCCGCTACATCACCAATCCCATCGCCAGCCTCGACCGCCAGCTTACCGATGTGATGACCGGAAACCGCAGTGCGCTGCCGGAGATGAACGAAGCCGGTGAAATCGGCCGCCTTTCCGCTAACGTCAAGCGCCTGCACGACCACTCGAAACAATCCTTCGACCTCGTGCAGAACGCCTCCTGGACGGACACGCTGACAGGCATTTCCAACCGCGAATATTTCAACATCCGCTCGACGCAGATTCTCGAAGAGGCAGAAGCCGAGGACATCGGCTGCACCCTGCTCTTCATCGACGTGGACAACTTCAAATTCGTCAACGACAAACACGGCCACAAGATCGGCGACGAATTGCTGAAGACGCTCGCCGCCCGCATCTCCGCCATCGTTGCCCGTGCGGTTTCCGAGCGCGGCCTGCCGGACGGGCTTTTTGCCCGCCTCTCCGGCGACGAATTCGCCATCATGCTGCGCTGCCAGCCGGGCAGCGGCACGATCACGGAAACCTCGAACCGCATTCTGGCGCTGTTCGGCGAAGGTTTCGAGGTCTTGGACAAGGCCTATCCCGTTACGGCCAGTATCGGTATTGCCGTCTATCCCGAAGACGCCCGCACACTGCCGGAACTCGTCGCCAATGCCGACGCGGCGATGTACCAGGCCAAATCGCAGGGCAAGAACGGGTCGGCGCGCTATTCCCGCTCGCTGCACGAAAAGCGCAACCGCCAGCGTCGCATCGAGGAGGAACTGCGTGTTCTGGATCCGGACCGCGAATTCCACCTCGTTTACATGCCCATCGTCGACGGTCACGGCAAGGTGATAGGCTGCGAGGCGCTTCTGCGCTGGAACTCCCCGGTTCTCGGCCGCGTGACGCCCGACGAATTCATCCCTATCGCCGAGACGACCGGCCTCTTCAGCAAGATCGACTGGTGGGTCATAGACCGGGCAATGGGGGAATACGCCCAGATCAAGAAGCTTTTTGGCGCCGAGACGATCCTCTGCATCAACATCTCGTCGGCGGAACTCTACACGAAGTCGATCAGCGACCATTTCTGTGACTGTGCGGATCGCCATGGCGTGGATGCGCGCCATATCGAAATCGAGCTGACGGAAACCTTTGCCGTCAAGCTCGGCGAACAATCCCGCCGCAATATCGAAATCCTGCGCAGCCGCGGCTTCCGCATCTCGATCGACGATTTCGGCGCCGGCTATACCTCGGTGCAGCAGATCATCGAGTACCCGGCCGAGACCATCAAGCTCGACCGCGAGCTGGTCGAAAGCCTCACCCGCT
The DNA here is from genome assembly GCF_022899935.1 of Shinella curvata. Taxonomy (GTDB): domain Bacteria; phylum Pseudomonadota; class Alphaproteobacteria; order Rhizobiales; family Rhizobiaceae; genus Shinella; species Shinella curvata. Next base: position 625,205 of record NZ_JALJCJ010000002.1, on the reverse strand, counting down.
CCGCCGCCCTTCCGACGCTGCGCGCGCTCGTGGCGCTCTGCCATGCGCAGGATATGTCGGTGATTGCCGAAGGCGTCGATACGACGGAGAAGATGGGCCTGCTCGCCGCCGCCGGCTGCGACTTCTACCAGGGCTACCTCATCTGCCAGCCGCAACCGCTTGAAGATCTCGGCATCTGGGCGATGCAGCGACTGGTGGAAAAGGCACGCGAAGTTGTGAAAAGCCCGGAGCGTCGAGCGCGGGCCTAAAACAATGGGGGCTGCATCGCAGCCCCACTCTCAAAATCACGATGTCGGGAAATCCAGGCCCATTTCGCGGAAGCGAGCCGGGTCGTCGCCCCAGTTTTCGCGCACCTTCACGAAGAGGAAGAGGTGCACGGTCTGCTCGAGGATTTCAGACAGCTCCTTGCGGGATGCGGTGGAGATCGCCTTGATCGCGTCGCCGTTCTTGCCAAGCGCGATCTTCTTCTGGCTGTCACGCTCGACATAGATGACCTGTTCGATACGCACCGAACCGTCCTTGCGCTCTTCCCACTTTTCCGTCTCGACATGCGAGGAATAGGGAAGCTCCTGATGGAGACGCAGGAACAGCTTTTCGCGCGTGATTTCGGCCGCGAGCTGGCGCATCGGCAGGTCGGAAATCTGGTCTTCCGGATAGTACCACGGTCCTTCGGGCAGTGCGCCGGCGAGATAATCCATCACGTCTTCGCAACCGGAACCGTTCAGCGCCGAGATCATGAAGGTGCGCTCAAACTTGACGACCTCGTTGACGGCAGCCGTCAGCTTCAGGAGGTCCTCCGGCTTGACGCGGTCCACCTTGTTCAAGACGAGGATTTTCGGCTGGTGGACTTCCTTCAGGCCTTCCAGGATCGTTTCGGCGTCGCCCTTCAGGCCGCGCTCGCTGTCGATCAGGAACATGATGAAGTCCGCATCCTTGGCGCCACCCCAGGCGGTCGTCACCATGGCGCGGTCAAGCCGGCGGCGCGGCTTGAAGATGCCGGGCGTGTCCATGAAGACGATCTGGGCGTTGTTGTGGATGGCGATGCCGCGCACGATGGCGCGCGTCGTCTGCACCTTATGGCTGACGATCGACACCTTGGCGCCGACGAGGCGGTTGACCAGCGTCGACTTGCCGGCATTGGTCGCACCGATCAGCGCCACGAAGCCCGAATGGGTCGGGCCCGCGCCAGTGTCGCCATTCTCGGCGGGGATGTTCGTTTCTTCGGTCATGATGTCCGTTTATTCCGCGCCGCTGCCCTTGGGCCAGACGCCTTCGCGTTCCAGAATCTTCGTTGCGGCCGCCTGTTCCGCGGCCCGTTTCGAGCGGTCGATGCCGGTTTCCGGCTTCACGCCCTTGATCTCCACCGTCACGGTGAAGCGGGGATCGTGATCCGGGCCGGAGCGCTCGTCCACCTTGTAGTTCGGCGTCAGGCCGAAGCGGGCATGCGCCCATTCCTGCAATTCGGTCTTGGCATCGCGCCGCGCGCCTTCCGCGCGGGCCGCCCTGCCCTCCCAGTTGCGCAGGATGAAGCCGCGCGCGGCTTCCAGCCCGCCATCGAGATAGATCGCGGCGATCAGCGACTCTATCACATCGGCGCGCACATTCAGCATGGCTTTTCCGGTGAGCTTCTTCACATCCGCACCGGTGCGGATGAAGCGGTGCAGCGCAAGGTCATCCGAGACCGCCGCACAGCTTTCAGCGCTGACCAGCTGGTTCAGGCGAACGGAAAGCTCGCCCTCCTTGGCATCGCGAAAGGTGCGAAACAGCATCTCGGCGACGCAGAGCCCGAGCACGCGGTCACCAAGGAATTCGAGCCGTTCGTAGTTGCTGCCTTTTCCCGGCCGGGCGCTCGCATGCGTGATCGCCCGGTCGAGACGGTCCTTGTCGGTGAAGGCGTAGCCGATCAGCTCCTCGAGAGCCTTGCGGTTGACGTCGTTCAGCGGAATGGCGCCCTTCATTCAACGACCTTGAACAGGCGATCCCAGCGCAGGTTCGTCGGCCACTTCCAGATTTCGCTGAACGCGGTGTCATGGCCAAGCGAGAAGAAGATCAGGCTGGCGCGGCCGATGAGGTTCTCGGCCGGAACGAAACCGACATCGAAACGGCTGTCGGCCGAGTTGTCGCGGTTGTCGCCCATCATGAAATAGTGGCCGTCGGGTACGATGAATTCGCGCGTGTTGTCGCCAACCGTGCCGGGACGGGTGTCCAGCGTGTCATAGGCAACGCCGTTGTCCAGCGTCTCGCGGAAGACCGGAACGTCTTCGCCGGTGTCGTACTGGTCGTCGGCGCGGAAGAAGCCGTTGTGCTCGCGCGGGACGGCCACGCCGTTGATGAAGAGCTCGCTGTCCTTGACCTGGACGCGATCGCCCGGCAGGCCGACAAGGCGCTTGATGTAGTCGATATCAGGGTTCGGCGGGAAGCGGAACACGACAATGTCGCCACGCTTCGGCTCGCTTGCGAAAATGCGGCCGGAGAACAGGTTCGGCGAGAACGGCAGCGAATATTTCGAATAACCGTAGGAGAACTTGTTGACGAAAAGGTAGTCGCCGACAAGCAGCGTCGGCATCATGGAGCCGGAGGGGATGGTGAAGGGCTGGAAGAGCACCGTGCGGATCACCACGGCAAGCAGCAGCGCCTGGATGATGACCTTGACGTTTTCCCACAGGCCGCCTTCGGCCTTTTCAGTCTTCTCTGCCACGCCGGACTTTTCCTTATTTGCGAACATGGGGCCCTCTATAGAGGAAAGGTTGTCTGTTGGAAATCACGTCGGTCAAAAAGACGCGGGATACTGGTTATCCGGGCGTTCCGGCCGGCAGCGCCTCGATGATCACGAAAGCTTGTGCAAGTGGAAAGTCGTCGGTGATGGTGATGTGGATTCGCGCCTCGTGACCTTCGGGAAGCATCTGCCTCAGTCGTTCGAGCGCACCGCCCGTCAGCTTCATGGTCGGCTTGCCGCCCGGCAGGTTGACGACACCCATGTCCTTCCAGAACACACCCTGCGCCAGACCCGTTCCAAGCGCCTTGGAACAGGCCTCCTTGGCGGCGAAGCGCTTGGCGTAGGAAGCCGCGCGGTTCTTGCGCCCGTCGGACTTAGCCCGCTCGATCTCGGTGAAGCAGCGGTCGGTGAACCGCGTGCCAAACCGCTCCAGCGACTTCTCCACCCGGCGGATGTCGATGAGGTCGCTGCCGATGCCGATGATCATGGGGTCGTTTCTCCGGGGGAAAATGCGGTTGTTCGGGTCGGGGAAAGGCCGGCACGCGCCAGAAGGCGCGCGTGACGCCGCGCCTTGAAGGAGCGCACGGCAAACCGCGTCACGCCATAGGCGATAGCGGCCGTCACGAGGCCGAGAAGACCTGCGCCGGCAAGCATCGGCTTCAGCACCGGCTGCCAGAGTTCGGACAGTTGCAGGTGCTCCAGCCGGTGGAAGAGTTCAGCGGCCGTCACCGCCTCGCTGGAGGTGATGCCGAGAAGGGCCTCGCCGACGCGGAACGTCGCGAGCGCAATCAGGGGAATGGTGAGCGGGTTGGCGATGGTCGTGGCGAGCGCTGCAGCCAGCAGATTGCCGGCCATGAGATAGGCGAGCGCCATCGCCAGAATAATATGGAAACCCAGGAGCGGCGTGAACGCAGAGAACATGCCGGCGGCAACACCTGCGGCAACCGCGTGCGGCGACGCGGAGAGACGCAGGATTCGCTTCGCAAGATAGCGCGCCGGACGCGTCAACCCCTTGCGCGGCCAGAAGAATTCGCGCAACCGGTCGGCCATCGAGGCCTTTTTTCGGCGTCTGAACAACATGCCCAAGACATAGCCGATCCGTTAGTGGCATTTCAATGGCGCCATCATAGCGCCCTGATCGGCCGTGGCGCACCCGGTGCGCCACTGGATCTCAAGACCTTAGAAGGACTTGCGGAACAGGCCGCGGTCGATCTGACGCTGGCGATATTCCAGGTCGATACGGTCGATGGCGCTGTTGAGATAGGCGATTTCGCGCTCATCGGCGTTCGGAACGCGCAGGGCGCGGGCAAAGTTCTTGATCTGCTTCAACATGGTAAACCTCTTTCGGTTACCTCCCGACGCAGAAGATAGGGTGAGACCCCTTTTGGCACCAGCGACACTATTCCAATACAGCCATGCGCAATGCGCATAACGACTGGTCAAATGTTGGGCAAACCTGCCTTAATCAGGGCAGGCTGCCATATTTTTGCATGGAAACCGTCATGTAAACACGCGACTGATCGTCGAGACGCACTGAAGCTCCTTGAGCTGGCCCATCAGCTGGTTCAGCTGGCGGAGATCCCAGACCTCGAGATCGATGTGCACCTCTGTGAAATCCGTCGCAACGCGCGTCATCGACATGGAGCGGATATTGACGTCGCTGGTGGCGATCGTCTGGGTAACTTCGGCCAGCGTGCCCGGCTCGTTCAGCGCGTTGATCATGATGCGCGCCATGAAGCGGGTGTTGTTGGCCTCGTCGAGATCCCAGCGCACGTCGATCCAGCGCTCCGGCTCGTCGTCGAACTTCTGCAGCGCCGGCGACTGGATCGGGTAGATCGTGATACCCTTGTCCTTCTCCATGATGCCGATGATACGATCGCCCGGCACGGCGCCGCCGGCGGAGAAATGCACCTCGGCATTGCCGGAGAGGCCGCGGATCGGCAGGGCTTCAGGACCGGCTTCGGCCTCTGCACCCTCGAGCGCGGATTTCGCCTTGCCGGGCAGCTTGAAGACCATGCCGGCGGCGCTGCGCATGTTGAACCAGCCCTCCTCCGTGTTGGGCTTCACCGTCACCCGCTCGTCCTGATAGTCCGGGAAGACGGCCCGCAGCACGTCGAGCGAGGAGAGTTCGCCACGGCCGACCGAGGCGATGGCGTCCTCGACGTCCTTCTGGCCAAGTCGATGCAGCACGGGCTTCAGACCGTCCCGCGAGAAGGATTTGCCGGCGCGGTCGAAGGTGCGCTCCAGGATACGGTAGCCGAGGCCGGAATATTGCTTGCGCACGGCGGCGCGGGTCGCGCGGCGAATGGCGGCGCGCGCCTTGCCGGTGACGACGATCTCTTCCCAGGCCGGCGGCGGCACCTGGATGCCGGAGCGGATGATCTCGACCTCGTCGCCATTGGAGAGCCGCGTGACGAGCGGCATGATGCGGCCGTTGATCTTGGCGCCGACGCAGGTATCACCGATATTGGTGTGCACCGCATAGGCAAAGTCGATGGGTGTGGCGCCGCGCGGCAGGGTAATCAGCTGCCCCTTCGGGGTGAAGGTGAACACCTGATCCTGGAAGAGCTCGAGCTTGGTGTGCTCGAGGAATTCCTCCGGATTGTCACCTTCGGCCAGCGCTTCGATCGTCCGACGCAGCATGGCATAGGCGTTGGAGCGCGGCGACGTCGTGCGCACCTCGCCGATCACCACTTCCTTGTCCTTGTACAGCGAATGCGCCGCGATACCGTATTCGGCGATCTCGTGCATGCGCTTGGTGCGGATCTGCAGTTCGATGCGCTGGCGCGACGGGCCGACGATGGTGGTGTGGATCGACTGGTAGTCGTTCTGCTTCGGCGTCGAGATGTAATCCTTGAACCGGCCGGGCACGACGCGCCAGCGCGTGTGCACGATGCCGAGCGCGGCATAACAGCCGGGAACGTCATCGACGAGGATGCGGAAGGCGTAGACGTCGGACAGCTGCTCGAAGGACAACGACTTCGACTGCATCTTGCGGAACACCGAATAGGGCGTCTTCTGACGACCCTTGACCAGAGCATCCTCCAGGCCGTTGACCACAAGCAGTTCGCGCAGCTCGTCCTCGATCTTGCGGATCAGGCCCTCGTTGCGGCGGGACAGTTCTTCCAGCTTGTTGGTGACGGTCTCGAAGGCTTCTGGATTGATGTGGCGGAAGGAGAGGTTTTCCAGCTCCTCGCGCATGTCCTGCATGCCCATGCGGCCGGCGAGCGGCGCATAGATATCCATCGTCTCCTCGGAAATGCGGGCACGCTTCTCCGGCGTCATATGATCCAGCGTGCGCATATTGTGCAGCCGGTCGGCGAGCTTGACGAGCAGCACGCGCACGTCGTCGGAAATGGCAAGCAGCAGCTTGCGCAGATTTTCCGCCTGCTTGGCCTTCTTCGAAACGAGATCGAGCTTCTTGATCTTGGTGAGGCCTTCGACCAGCGCGCCGATATCCTCGCCGAACAGTTCGTCGATCTCACCACGCGTCGCACTGGTGTCCTCGATCGTGTCGTGCAGCAGGGCCACTGCGATCGTCGATTCGTCGAGGCGCATGTCGGTCAGGATGGCGGCGACTTCGAGGGGATGCGAAATATAGGGATCGCCGCTCGCCCGCTTCTGCTGCCCATGCTTCTGCATGGCATAGACATAGGCCCTGTTCAGCAGGGCCTCGTTGACGTCGGGCTTGTACTTCTGAACCCGTTCGACGAGTTCATATTGGCGCATCATTCTCGGTCGGCTCCCTCCCCGCGCGGCGGGGCAAAAAAAAGTGCGCCCCGACCATAAGAGGGGCGCACCGGCATTCGCAATATCAAAGGCTTCGGTAAATTACCGAAATCAGTAATCGTCGCTCTTTTCCGGCGGTACAAGACCTTCGATGCCGGCCAGCAGCTCTTCTTCCGACATGCGGTCGAAGGTGATGGTTTCCGGCTGGTCCTCGTCCTCGTCAGCGGTCGCCGTCGTGGATGCGCTGTCGGCAGCCAGGCTTGCCGGATCGGGCTCGGGCTCGTCCACTTCGACATGCTTCTGCAGCGAGTGGATCAGGTCTTCCTTGAGGTCGTCGGGCGAGAGCGTCTCGTCGGCGATTTCACGCAGAGCAACGACCGGGTTCTTGTCGTTGTCGCGGTCGATGGTGATGGCGGCACCCTGCGAGATGAGGCGGGCGCGATGGCTTGCAAGCAGAACCAGCTCGAAGCGGTTGTCTACCTTGTCAATGCAATCTTCAACGGTGACACGGGCCATTGCCTGTCCTTTGTGATCGAGAATTTCAGGAGTTTGCATGCCCGATACAGGCAAAGCAGGAAAAATTCAAGTTTTTCCTTCCCCTATCCCCGCGATCGCGTGTCATAAGGCTGCCCATGTAATTTATGGTTGAGTCCTGACGTTACGGTAGGCAAAAAGACCAAATATCTGACAAATAGGGTAAGGTGCGGGAACTGTTCTTCAATTCCGAAGCCCTTGAAATTGCTGAAACGATGCCGGTGACAAAAATCGTATCCGCAACCTAGGTTTGCTTGGAAAGCGTGTTCGGCTGCCCTAAATGAAGATTATATGAAAAAGAGTTAATTCAACCGGCCAGTGCATCCGGAAACGCCGGAACATGTTCAAAACCGAACCGTTTAGCTCAACTTCTACTTAAAAGGATTTTCCGACATGTTCGACCCCCGCGAGAAAATCGCACTCTTCATCGACGGTGCAAATCTCTATGCGGCTTCCAGGACACTCGGCTTCGACATTGACTACAGGAAGCTTCTGAAAGCCTTCCAGAAACGCGGCTATCTGCTGCGCGCCTATTACTACACCGCCCTCATCGAAGACCAGGAATACTCCTCGATCCGCCCGCTGATCGACTGGCTCGACTACAACGGCTACAAGGTCGTCACCAAGCCCGCCAAGGAGTTCACCGACTCACTCGGCCGTCGCAAGATCAAGGGCAATATGGATATCGAACTCGCCATCGATGCCATGGAGCAGTCCGAAACCGTCGACCATCTCGTGATCTTCTCCGGCGACGGAGATTTCACCACCCTCGTCGAGGCATTGCAGCGCCGGGGGCGCAAGGTCTCCGTTGTGTCTACCATGCAGACCCAGCCGCCGATGATTGCCGACGACCTGCGCCGCCAGGCCGACTACTTCATCGACCTCGGCACACTGAAGGCCGAAATCGGCCGTGACCCGTCGGAGCGCCCGCAGCGCACGGTGGAGCCTGTAGACAACGTCGCCGAGTAAGCCAATCTCCACCGTCTTTTCATTAACGTCCCAAGCCGGGACGTTAATGCGTTCAGGCCACGCACGTCGATTTCTCCCGACAACGTCCAGTTCCAAAGCCCTGAATTCCGGCACTTTCAATGCTTCGTTAAACATTGAATCAAATGCGCCTGCCGGCCATTAATGTTCCGCAAGGTTCTCCTGATATTCCCATTGCCGTACAGTCATTTCGCATTGGGACATCAAGGAAACATGGTGGACGCAGTCTCGCTTTCGGGCAACAGCTACCGGGCAGCATCGAACGCGCTTGAACTGCGTTCGGCAACGCCTGCGATAGAAAACCGTCCTGCGGTTTCCGCCCTTGCCGCTCTCACCGTGCCGCAGCCGATCACGCAGGTCTCGACACCATCGGAAACCGCCGAGGACATCGGCGACCTGAGCTTTCTCTATGCGCCGAACGGCCAGCCGGGCATCTCGAACGTTCCCGCCTATGCCGTACCCGCCTCCCAGGCGACGGGCGAAGCGCGCATTGCAGCCGAACGCAACCCGACGGCCCGCCTCGCCATCGAGAGTAGCGACCTCAACGCCCTGCTCTCGTCCTTCCTCGCCCCGCGCACACCAAGCGCCAACCCGGCCCCCTCGCCGGACGTGCCGGCGGAAACGAACGGCGCCGAACTTGCCCGCGCTGCCCAGCAGTCGGTCATCGCGCAGCTCTACGCGCAGTTCTAAATTTCATCGTGAAATCGGGATACGCGCCGGCGTGATCGCCGGCGCTTGAGAAGAAAGCGTCAGCCGCGATCGCGCAGCAGACGGCCCTTCTGGCGGTTCCAGTCGCGTTCCTTCTCCGTCTCGCGCTTGTCGTGCAGCTTCTTGCCCTTGGCGAGCGCAAGCTCGAGCTTGGCCCGGCCGACATCGTTGAAATAGACTTTCAGCGGCACGAGCGTCATGCCCTCGCGGTTGATCGCGACGCGCAAACGATGGATCTCGCGTTTGGAAAGCAGCAGTTTGCGACGGCGGCGGGTCTCGTGGTTGAAGCGGTTCGCCTGAAGGTATTCCGGCAGGTAGGAATTGATCAGCCAGATCTCGCCGCCCTCATCGGATGCGTAGGATTCCGCGATGTTCGCCTTGCCTTCACGCAGCGATTTGACCTCCGTGCCGGTCAAAACCAGACCGGCCTCGTAGGTGTCTATGATCTCGTAGTTGAAGCGGGCCTTGCGGTTTTCCGCTACAATCTTCTTGACCGTCGCCGGGCGTGCTTTTGTTGCCATATCAGTTCAGCAGGCCGGCATGGCGCAGTGCCGCGTCGATCGCGGACTCCGTTGCCGGCTCCAGAGTGGGAAGAAGCGGCGAGCGCACGAAGCGGCTCATACCGCGGGTGCGGTTCAGCGCGTATTTCGCGCCGCAAAGGCCGGGCTCCAGGAAGATCGCCTTGTGCAGCGGCATCAGCTTGTCCTGGTACTCCAGCGCCTTGGCGTAATCACCCGCCAGCATCGCTTCCTGGAACTCGGCGCACAGGCGCGGCGCGACATTCGCCGTAACCGAGATGCAGCCGACGCCGCCATGGGCGTTGAAACCGAGTGCGGTCGCGTCCTCGCCGGAAAGCTGGACGAAATCCTTGCCGCAGGTGATGCGCTGTTCGGACACGCGCTCGATCTTGCCCGTTGCATCCTTGACGCCCATGATCGACGGGTGCGCCTTGTGCAGCGCGCCCATCGTTTCCGGCGTCATGTCGACGACGGAACGGCCGGGAATGTTGTAGATGACGATCGGCAGCTTCACGGCGCCGGCAATCGCCGCATAATGCGCGAAAAGGCCCTTCTGCGTCGGTTTGTTGTAATAGGGCGTCACGACGAGAACCGCATCCGCACCGGCCTTTTCGGCGTGCTGGGCGAGATCGATCGCTTCCCTGGTGTTGTTCGAGCCTGCGCCGGCAATGACTGGAACGCGGCCCTTTGCCACCTTGATGCAGAGTTCCACCACCCGTTTGTGCTCGTCATGGGACAGCGTCGGCGACTCGCCGGTGGTACCCACCGGAACGAGACCGTGGCTGCCCTCACCGATCTGCCATTCGACATAGGCGGCGAACGCGTCTTCATCGACGGCGCCGGCATCGGTAAAGGGGGTGACGAGAGCGGGAAGGGATCCCTTGAACATCCAGAACTCCTGAGGCCAAAGCCGCCCGTGGGCTTACATGCTTTGGCCGTATTCCGTGGTTAAAAACGCTGGCACAATAGTCGGGTGACGGTCATGCGGCAAGCGCCGCGACGGGCGTTTTTCATGCACAAACAAGGCGGAATTGGCTCTGGTACACGAATATTCGTTTCACCTGATCCGTCGCCTTGGATGAAGCGGCCTTCACGGCTTAGTGAGATGAGCGGTTAAGGTTTCGTTAAGGCAACAAAGGGTTAATGAGTGTTCACAAACAGGCGGAAAACCACGCGCCGACGCGTCGCCTGCCACGGCATCCGGGATGTAGCATGATCTCGACAAACAGTTTCGCCCTTTGCGCCTTGCTGCTTGCCGGTATAGCCGGACTTGCGTTGCGCTCATCGCCCGTCGAGGCCGACAGCACCGCCGACATCAAGCCGCTCGGCTTTGCCGCCGAGATGCCGTCGAAAGACGTCATCACCAGCGCCATTCCGCGCGCCGACGCCGTGCCGGTCGTGAGCGCCGAACTCCGCCAGGGGCTCGATGCCTTGTCCAACCGGGATGCCGCGGCGGCGATCGTCGCGCGCGACCGCCTGCCCGCCTCAAGTCTCGACCGCCATATCCTGACCTGGGCGATTGCCGTTTCCGGCCAGCGCGGCGTGCCCTCCTGGGAAATCGCCAATGCCCAGCGCGAGCTGAAGGGCTGGCCGGGCCTCACGGCGTTGCGTGCCAATTCCGAGAAGGCGATGGCGCGGGAAAATCCGGCGACAGCAGATGTGCTCGCCGCCTTCGGCACCACAAGGCCGGAGACGGCGGAGGGCGCCATCGTACTGTCCCGCGCACTCGTCGCGGCGGGCGATACGCCCCGCGCGACCAATATCTTGCGCTCGTTCTGGCAGAAGGACGCGCTTTCCAAGGATGTCGAGGACGCGATTCTTGCCGAATTCGGCACGCTGCTCAGCGCCGAGGACCACAAGACGCGCATGGAGATGCTGCTGTACCGCGATCGCGCCGACCAGGCGCAGCGTTTCGGCGATCTCGGCAAGGCACAGTCGCTCTACCGTGCCTGGGCGGCGGTGATCCGCAAGAACAAGAATGCCGGCGATCTGATCAAGGCGGTGGATGCCAGCTGGCAGAAGGATCCGGCCTATACGTTCCTGCGCATCCGCAACCTGCGCGGCAAGCAGGAATACCGCGCGGCGGCAAAGCTCTTTGCCGCCATGCCGGAAGATCCCGCCCGCCTCGTCAATCCCGGCGCCTGGTGGAACGAGCAGCGCATCGTCAGCCGCGGCCTTGCCGATCTCGGCGACTATCGCGATGCCTATCGTGTCGCCGCCCGTCACGGGGCGGACGATCCGACCGATATCGTCGAGGCGGAGTTCCATGCCGGCTGGTATGCCTTGCGCGATCTTGGCGATGCGAAGACGGCAGCCGGCCATTTCCAGCGCATCCTGCAGACATCCGACCGGCCGCTTTCCGTGTCCCGCGCCTGGTACTGGCTTGGTCGGGCGGCGGAAAAAGGCGGGCCGGGCGATGCGAAGGATTATTTCGCCAAGGCGGCGAATTTTCCCGGTACCTTCTACGGCCAGCTTGCCGGCGCGCGGCTCGGCCGCAAGACGCTGAACGTCACCTACCCCACGCCGACGGCAGAAGAGCGCGCCAGCTTCCAGCAGCGTGAAGCCGTGCAGGCCATCGCCCGTCTCCAGGCCGCCGGGCACGGCTGGCGGGGCGACAGTCTTTACCGTGCGCTTGCCGGCGAACTGATGAGCCCCGGCGAACTTGCGCTTCTGGCAGCGCAGGCAGAAAAAGGCGGCAACCACCAGCTTTCGCTGCAGATCGGCAAGATCGCCTTCGGGCGAGGCATCGATGTCGCGGCGCTCGCCTTCCCCATCGGCGTCATTCCCGACGGAGCCAATATTTCCGGCTCCGGCAAGGCGCTGGCCTACGCCATTGCGCGGCAGGAGAGCGCCTTCAATCCGGCCGCCGTTTCACCGGCCAATGCCCAGGGCCTTCTGCAACTGATGCCCGGCACCGCCCAGGGCGTCGCCAAGCGCTACGGTCTTGCCTATTCCAAGGAACGGCTGACGACGGATGCCGCTTATAACGCGACGCTCGGCGCCCATTATCTCGGCGAGCAGATCAGCGATTTCGGCGGCTCCTACGTGCTGACCTTCATCGCCTACAATGCCGGCCCGCGCCGCGTGCCGCAGTGGATCGCCCGGTATGGCGACCCGCGCGGCAAGCCGATCGACGAGGTGGTCGACTGGATCGAACGCATTCCGTTCTCCGAAACCCGCGGCTATGTGCAGCGCGTGATGGAGAACTATCAGGTCTACAAGACCCGTCTCGGCCAAACCGCCGATATCGTGCACGATCTCAGCGTCGGGCGGTAGCGCGGCATTTTGGAGATGACTTGACGCCGAAATCGGCGATGATGCCTTGTTTTTTCATGAGCAAGGCATCGGCATGACAGCTTCGGGCGCACAGGCATTTCGCGACATCTTCTTTTCGAGCGAGGACGGACTCAGACTGCATGCCCGCGACTATCCGGCCGCGACGTCAGGCGTAAAGGCGCAGCTACCGGTCATCTGCCTGCCAGGCCTCAGCCGCAATGCACGTGATTTTCACCAGCTTGCCCTGATGCTCGCTCACGCTCCGGCGGCCCCTCGCCGGGTCGTCGCGGTGGATTATCGCGGCCGCGGACTTTCCCAATACGACCCGAGCCCTGCCAACTACAATGTAATGACGGAATGCCGGGATGTGATCGCGCTCTGCGACACGCTTGGCCTGAAGCGGTGCCTGTTCATCGGCACCTCGCGCGGCGGGTTGATCCTGCATGTCATGGCTGCGCTTCGGCCGGATCTCATCACCGCAACGGTCCTGAACGACATCGGGCCGGAAATCGAGGCTCAGGGCCTCATGGAAATCCGGGATTATCTCGGTCGCCGCGCGATCTATTCCTCCTTCGAGGAGGCCGCAAACGGCCTTGCGGCAGTGCACGGCGCGACCTTCCCTGCTCTCGATCCTATCGATTGGCTGGACATGGCCCACGCACTGTACACCGAGCGCGCCGGCGCCCTGGTCCCCGACTACGATCCCGCCTTGAACGACCAGCTTTACGCCATCGATTTCAGCAAACCGCTGCCGACGCTTTGGCCGCAGTTCGAAAGCCTTGCCGAAAAGCCGATGCTGGTCATTCGCGGCGAGCATTCAAAGCTCTTCTCCGAGCAGACGCTTCAAGCCATGATGGAGAACCGGGCGAACGTCACCGCGCAAACCGCACGCGGCCACGGCCACGCGCCGCTCCTACACCATCGGGACGTCTTCCCGTCCCTGTCTGCGTTTCTTCCAAGATTCTGAAAATTCTGGGCGGGGGCTACCGGCCTCGTCACGTACTCACGCCCTTGCGATAGCAAGACTACGTGTCATGCGCACGTGGCGCTGGCTGAAAAACCGGGCAGAGCGAGAAGAACGCCATCAAATGGCAGCCTCTCAAGGGCAGATTTTTCGGTGCTTGGAAAAATTGCAGCCCGCAAAAGCAAAACCCGCAGCTCCTTTCAGAGCTGCGGGCCTTTATCTAACCTAGGTCAGATTAGAACGAACGCTGGAAGCGGATCATACCGCCCCAGGAGTCGTCGGTGCCGTCGTCGTGGTAGACAACTTCCGGCGTTACAACGAAGCCCGGAACAACGGTGAAGTTTGCGTTGGCAACAGCGGCGAGAGCGTCGCCGTCGTCGAACGAAACCTGTGCGTTGAGCGTTACGCGCTCGGTAACAGCAGCAGATGCACCGAGCCAGACAGCCCAATCACCCTGCCAGGTAGCGTATACGTTCTGCTGGTCGCCATCGGTGTTCCAGCCAGCCATTGCGAAGACCGAAACGCCACCGAAGGTGCCGTCAGCGCGGAGCTTGAGCGCGCCTTCTTCAACAGCTGCATCGTAGCCGCCAACCAGCTTCACGCCGAAGGCGCCGGTCGAGTAGCCAAGACCGCCAACGATGTTCGGAACGTAGTCACGACGGGAATCAGCACCGTCCGTGTCTTCGAGCGAGATCACAGCCGTGAGGCCCGAACCGTTGTCGTAGTTGTACTGGATCACGTTTGCATCGTATACGCCGCCCGAGATCAGGTCGTCGTTGATGACGTTGCCGGCGTAGCCAACGAACGTGTAGAAGGCCGTTTCGGTCTTACCAACGCGGAAGCCAGCGAGGTCGATGTAGGCAAAGTTCAGCGAAACGTCCGTGCCGTGACCCGTGTAGACATCACGACCGAGAGCAGCGCCGACGCCATCGACAGTCTGACCGCGATAGTTGAAGCGGGTTTCAACGAAGGTCTTCAGAGCACCGTATTCGGTGTCCGAAGCGGTTTCGACGTTCAGCGTGAAGCGTGCAGCCGTGTTCCACTCGTCACCACCGTGGATGCCGTAACCGTTTGCACCGTTCGTGTCGAGACCAAGACGCTCACCGCCACCAACGTCGAAACGAACGTAGCCGCCGATCTTGAGGCAGGTTTCGGTGCCCGGGATGTAGAAGAAGCCGGTGCCGAAAGCGTCGCAAACGCGAACGTATTCCATGGGCTCGGGCTCAGCAGCGACGATAGCGTCGGCAGCCTGTGCGCCGGATACTGCTGCGAGAGCTGCAGCGGAGCCGAGAAGAAGGCTCTTGATGTTCATTTCTGACCTCCAGTCAAAAAGTTTCAAACGGGTCTGGGTTTTTTGCTGAAGGACAGCGTTCCCTGCCCCATCCCCAAGTTCAAGAAGTGGACGATCAACCGCCCCTGCTTCCGAGAGTGAAAATACTCGACGCGGTTCCGTAAGCAATCTCCAAACTGAAACGAGGCGGACTTTGTGACTGCCTTCGCCCAACGCTGTTGCGGAAAGGACACAAAATGGCGGAGGAGATCGCTAAAAGTTTATGGATTATTAACAAAAGGCCTTATGAAGCGGGCACTTAGCGCATTGCGACCCCCAACGCTACCTGCCGCGGAACGGGCGAAATGAAGGCAAAACACCTTCATAAACATGGCAGCACTGGCTTTTCGAAACTCCGCCACGCCCCGGCGCGAGTCCGCACGTCACACCGAAAGCGGGAATCATACGCCATTCTCAAGGAGTCGATTCGACGCGATTCTCTGCGTTGGCCCGCTTGGGAACGCGCTCGGAACGGGCAGGCTCTGCCAGGATCGGCCCTCGACGGCGACCTCCGCCGGCGGGATGTACTGTAGTCCCCCCTCTCAACGCTCCGCGCGTTTTGGCGACAACAAGCAAAAGCCCGGGACGATCGATCCCGGGCTAAACCTCTTTATTGGGCAGGCAAACGCGTCAGGCCGTTTACGACCAATCGCGCCCTAGAAGAGAAAGTCGCTGGCTGTGAGGTCAGCGATATCGACGTTCTTCAAAACGATCACGTCGCCCTTCGCCGCATTGATGACGACGTTGTTGCCGCTCTGGTAGATGCGATGATCGTCAAGGAGCTGCTGTAAATTGTCGAGCGAGGCGACACCACTGAGGTCGAGGATATCGTGATCGCTGCCCCTGGCATTGAAATCGGTGATGGTGTCGCGGCCGAAGCCGGTCACGAATTCGAAGATATCGGCGTCCGCACCGCCCGTCAGCTTGTCCTTGCCAGCGCCGCCGTTCAGCACATCGCCTCCCGCGCCGCCCGATAGCCTGTCATTGCCGCCCTCGCCGCGGAAATAGTTGTCGGCGCCGTCACCCTTGATCACATCGCCGAATTTCGTGCCGATGATGTTTTCGATGCTGCTCATCGTGTTGAGGCCGCCGCCGGCATAGCGCACGCTCGTGACACCGTTTGCGGCATTGATCTCGAAGCGCAGGCCCGCCTTGATCGCGGAAAAATCCAGCATGTCGTAGCCGCCGCCGCCGCGATACGCATCGTTGCCGGCACTCGCGACGAAATAGTCATGTCCGGCGCCGCCGGAAAAGATGTTGTCATAGGCATTGCCGACAAAATAGTCATCGCCGCTGCCGCCCGTGATCTCCTCAATGGAAATAAGCGTGTCGTGCAACCGGCCGTTCGCGTAGACGCCGCTTTTGCCGGAGCCGTTCAGGACGATCGAAAGACGACCGGCATAGCTGCTGTAATCGATCCGATCCCAGCCCGCACCGCCACTGAACCGGTCGTCCCCGCCACTGGCATAGAAGACATCGTTGCCGGCGCCGCCATAGAGAGAATCGTTGTCCCACGTACCGTGAAGCTCGTCCGCGAATTTCGTACCCTTAACCAAGGCCATTTGCCGCTCCGTGGGCTGAAGTGATGCCGCACATTAGGCCGGCGTGACGCCACTCGGAAGCAGAAGCCGGAATTAACGCTAACGGCGACAAGTTTAACGATAGCGTTCACCGAACGTCGTTCGATGCGGCGACAAGACCGGGATGGAGTCTCCGTGACACCGGAAAGCCATCATCAGGCTATCCGGCGACCAGGGCATCCCACAGGAAGGCCTCGAGGCCGCCGCTTCGGCGGGCCGCGGTCGTTTTGACGGCAACGTCAGGCAGGTATATTATTGTCGGCATATTGTTTGGAGCCTCAGCCATGCGCCTTGGAGTGCTCGTAACCGGCTTGGCCTTGGGGCTGATCCCCACAATGGCTGACGCCCACAATTGCAAATGCCGAAATCGCGGCGTCCTGTTCGAACTCGGTCAGACGGCCTGCCTGAAGGTCGATGGCGGTACCTATCTCGCGCGGTGCGAGATGAAGCTCAACGTCTCGTCCTGGACAAGAATCCAGGAGGGGTGCCCGGTGACGGAACGGATGCTCCCGCGGCCAATGCTCGTCAATTGATCCTTCGAGCAACGGACGCCACAAGATTTCCGATCCAGCGTCTGTTGCCTACTTATATGGAGAATGGCAGCCTTAAATCAAAACGGCCGTCAATCTTTGTCTTCGAGCGCGCGTGACACCATTTCCGGTATCCGCTGGACGTCTTAAAAAAAATGGACTCACCGTGCGCTTACCTCTCGCAAGACGATGAGCGTACAGATGCAAACCATTGCACTTAACGATGTCCCCGATGCGATAGCGGCACCAGTGGCTCCCCACAGCGGAACAAGCGCCAGAAGCAACCCGAACTGAACGATTGCCGTCGCAACCGCAATTTTCAGAACCTTGGAGCGTTGACGCGTGAATTTGAGATAGGTCGGAGAAAGCGAGAACGTCGCGGAAATTGCCATGGTGACAGCAAAAATGCGAAGTGGCGTTACTCCCTCCTCCACAAACTCCTCACCGAACAAGCCGACAAGAGGCCGCGCCAGCAGCAGCACCATAACGGTGAAGCAAGTCAGAACCGGCAAAACCCAGCGCGCGCGCCTCTTCCAAAGCTCGAAGATTCCCTC
The DNA here is from genome assembly GCF_022899935.1 of Shinella curvata. Lineage (GTDB taxonomy): Bacteria > Pseudomonadota > Alphaproteobacteria > Rhizobiales > Rhizobiaceae > Shinella > Shinella curvata. The sequence goes on along the minus strand of NZ_JALJCJ010000002.1, from coordinate 607,779 downwards.
GGTGTCTCCGGCCTTTGCAAGAACGGACATGGCGCGGACATAAGCGCGGTTGGTCGCTATCACGACGGATGCCATGGGCGTGATGATTGCAAGTGATATGGCATAAGCTCCGACCGCTGTCGGCGACGCATACAGAAAATCCAACAGGATGACACCGGAATGGGTGAGCAGAGCGAGGATGCCGCGATGGACGAGAAACGGATAGGCATATCCGATCCATAACTCCGCTTCGTCCCTCGGTTCGCTTGCCCAAATCTCAGTAGGCAACCGCCTTCCGAGCAGTGATGCAAGCACCGCTCCTGCAAACATCCAGGACACGCCCCAGACGAGGATCGCACCCGGCCCGCTTATACTGCCTTGCCATGCACAGAGTCCGACGATCACAAGCGTCGTCGCGGGCATCAGAACGCGCAAAATGGCAGTGGCGATGATTTCGCGACCAGCGGAGGTCATGACCTCGATGCCGAAATGCACCAAGGCTCCGACCGGCAGGATCAGACAGCTGACAATGATCGCCGCCCTTATTTCAACGGAAACCTCGCTGATGAGGGAGATGGCCGAAATGACGACGAGGGCCAGGACGAATGAGGAAAGGCCTATTCGGCGCACGCCAAATCGCAGGAAACCGTGCGTGGTGGACCAATCTTCCCGATCTATCGACGCCGGCAGGACGTACATTGCGAGTTTGTCGACCCCCATCGTACCGACAACGAGCATCACCATATAGACCGCAGACGCGACCACATAGGCCTCGAAGCCTGCAACATCCAGCTGCCGCGCCAGCGTGAGGGATAGGCACAGCGACGCACACTGGCCGACGGATGCGAGCAGAGCGATTGGCGTAATTGCTGCGCCTGTTGGCCTGTTCGACACTCTCGACACCACTCCACGCACTCGGGAAGCTTGATCTCACGCGGTCATGACGCCGAAAGGCTCCTGCAAGCCCGTTGGCAGCCTTTGGAGATGTCAGGGCGTTCGATTTATCGTCCAGCCCATTCAGGTCTATCGGCGCCGCGCACACGCAACAAAGGTTCGGGCCAGTTGCCCGGCGTTTTCGAAAGCTGGACCTGAGGCGCCAGACGGCGAAGCTTGCCGTACGGCGTCTGCCCCTCGATGGTTCTCGGCTGGATCATGCGATGGTCGGGGTGTTTGGGGTCGAAGGCTGTGCGGTCCACCATGCCGAGTCCTTGATACCACATGGCCGCGCGCGTGAGACTGACGCGAACGTGGTAACTACCGCCTTCGGTCGCTCTGCGGCGGAGAGCAGCGACGATGCCGGCAGCCCCGAGATAACCGGCAATATAGTCGTTCAGCACCATTGTGGGCGGCCAGCTGGGGCGCCCCTCACCTTCCAGCAGCGTGAAACCTGAAACTGTAAGGGCTTCCATGTCAAAACCAGCGCGGTTCCACCATGGGCCATCCCAGCTGTAGCAGCGCACGGACAGGTAGACGATACCGGGATGCTTGGAAGCGACTTCCTCGACGCCAAAGCCCAGGTTTTCCATGGATCGACCGCGGAAGCTCTCGATAAAGACATCCGCATCTGCCAGCAACTTTGTCCTGAACCCTTCATTTTCGGCCGGATTTCGCAGATTTACGAAGCTTGATCGCATGCCGATATTGATATCCGACCAAATGATTTCATGCTCGAACGACTGGTCGCGGGCGATGTGCATCACCTCGGCCCCATATTCTGAAAGCGTGCGCGCCGCAGTGCTTCCGGCAATGACATGTGTGCAGGACAAAGCCTTGATGCCGGACAGCGGCGCTGCGGGACTGGGATCGAAGGGTATGGGATCGCCGTCGGCGATTTTGACAATTTCAATAAGCGGCCGAGCGGCCAGGTGCTTTGCCTCGGGGAGGTCCGCCCACTCTCGCGTGGTGCGATGGACACCGAGGACAAGCCCGGCTTCGGCGAATGTGTTGTCGAGTTCGAACGCGTCACGCTTGCGGAACGCCTCCGTGATGGAGGCAACGTTCGGGGAGGCTCCCAACAGGTTGAGAATACCATCAAAATGATGCGGATAGAGTCCCGTTGGCGTGACAAAACGGTCATCACGGGTTTGGAACACCGCAAACCCCATCGGATTGTCGAGCAGCAGCGGTCCCTGGAAGAGTTTGTCGTTGAGCGTCGGAACGAACGTGAACATTCCAGGGATGGGATCGTCGAGGTCAAAGCGGCCCGCCGCCTGCTTTTTCTGCAGAATGATTTTGATAAGCGGCATCACGTTGTAAACGGACTCGCGTAAATCAACCGCCACATCCTGCGTCTCGCCAGTCCGCGCCCGCCAGATCGCTGCGGCACCGACAGCAGCCGCCATGGCGGGTATCGCCATGCACGCTCCGATACGGAAGCGGCTGCGCACGATCGGATCCTGCCCGGTAAATTTTACGGTGCCGCCCGCGTCCGCCGCGCTCCCGCCAATGTCTTGCATGAACTGAGAAAACGCTTGGCTGATGTCAAAATCACCGGCCTGCGCCGCTGCCATCGCCGGACTCGAGAAGAGCCCCGATAGGGAAGCAGCAGCAACGGCGGCCCCGCCGCCCAGCAGGTTTCGTCGCGTCGTTTCCATTGTTACACCCCTTCACTATCGGCGTCCGGCGCCAAAAAACTCGGATATTACAAACAGATGATACGTCTAACTAAAATGACAGACGCGCGCGCAGACCGAAGGCCCAAAGACTATCTGCCGTTGGATCGAGCGTAGGTTTGAGAATGAGCTGAACGTCCGGCGTGATGGCAAACTGCGGCGTGACGTGAAATCGATAAAACGCCTCGGCGGTGTATTGGCTGTCCAGGCGTTCATTGGACGGTCGTACCCACCCCACCGCAAACCCGAACAAGTCGGAAGGCGCATTGGACGGGCGATAACCGACCCCCGCACTCAGACTGCGATCGATCAGCGTCCCGCGCGACCACCCTCCGCGAAGGAACCACATGGTGTTTTCGCCAATCATCTGGTTGGCGTTGAACGCCACCCCATAGGCCTCCGGTGTGCCGTCATCCAGCTCATCGCGGTACCAGGTCGAGATGTGATAGTTGTTCGCATCCATCGGACCGCGCCCCTGAATGGGAACGCCCGTTCCGCCAACACCACTGAAACCCACCTCGAGATTATAAAAATACTGATTTCGCTGGAAGAAATCGTCGATCGTCCAGCCCGTGTCGTCACTGTAAGGCGTATAGATGCCGCCGGAGACGTAAAGGTTGTTGTCGGTCGGATACAACGCGCCGGCCATGCCAAAGCCACGCAAAGGGACAGCGATCGTCGGGCTGGTGGTGAAATTCTGATTGAAGAACTGCCGATTGTCGTCGAAGAACGGATAAGCGTTCACGAAGTTTGGTGCGAAGAGCTTGCCGATCGCATACTGAAAGCGGTTATCAAACAGATTTTGCCGAACGTAGGCCTGCGTGATGCCCAGGTCGAATTCGCCCCATGTGGCGGCTGTCGCCGTGGCAGAGCCCGCGAAAATTCCGCCCCACAGCGGTGGCAAATTCGTGCCGAGCGGTCTCCTGTCTTCGATCGCCATGTCAAACGACAAGGCGTCAGGCTGACCGCGATTAAGCAAATCGATCGAGGTGTTCAACGTAAATTTGCTGCCGACCGCGTTCTGCTCGCCGATGAAACTATCCTGATAATTTTGCCACATCACACCGTAGGAACCCCCGATGGTGATCCCATAGTCCTGCGCGAGCGTCTGCTTGAAAGCCAGCCATGGGGCCAGAGCGGTATCGAAGCGAAGAAAGCCACTTCTCTCCGAAGCGTCGTCTTCCAGATCGCCTTCGACCGAAAGCGTCCCATCAAGAAGAACAGGGTATGTGTTCGCCTTTTCGGTTTGCTGATTTGGCAATTGACCGGGGGATTGCTGGGCAAGCAGCGGTGAAGAAATGAGAACGGCCAGCAAAAACGGCGCGATTCCAAATTTCAGGTCCATTCGAATCGGGGAACAAGCAGAGGAGGCTTTGGATCCTCCAGGCGTTTCGTCGTGTACCGAGTTCGTTATTGCGGTCGGCAAAAATTGCTGCCGATTTTCCTTACAAGACCTGTCCATGCTGAAATTGCCCCCATTTCGGCACACTTCTGTTCTAACTATATGCTCTGTGTAGCGACCGCCGGAACCCGGCGGAAGCGCCACCACGACTGGGAGTATGCCCAGTCGAAACGACCTGTATGATCGGGCGCCTCCGCCACGTCACATTGAAAATAAGTCATATTGCAAGAAGTGCGCCAATAATAGTATAATCTCCATCAGCTCACAACGTTGGCTTGCTGACGCACAGTCGTTTCCGTTTCGCGTTCCACGATGCGCCGCGCGATCTTGCTCACAGCAAATCGAGCTTTGTTCTCCCCATAGCTGCCTGTTCCGCCACTCTGACCCGATACGAAGGGTCTCGGCGAAAGGGCCGCCTCCAACCGCCCCCTCCAGACTTCGAAACCGCTCTCCGGTTCGCCCCGCGACCGCCTTCACTTCGGCCAGGCGCGAAGGCGCCCCGGCGGTCCCACCGTTTGGCAAGAGGCTGGAGCGCGCCAACAGCAGCAGCAGCCGAGACCGGCGATGGGGCTGTCAAGATGCGTTCAAACTGAGTGTGAGGTCAGGGTTTCCAGCCTCAGCCATTTTGTAGCTGCCTCACTGCAAAATCGCCGCAGCGGGAAAAAAGGAGCAGACGATCTGGCGCGCCCAAAACTCCACGCGAATCATTGCGCTCGTGGCTTATCCGCGCGACAGGCGGCCATCCGAACGCAAGAAGCCTATGCAATGGAATTGTGAGCGGGGTGCCAGAGCAGCTACGCCAGATGAAAAAATGAAAACAATACGCTAAGGGAAATCAATGGCGGAGAAGATGGGATTCGAACCCACGATACCGTTTCCGGTATACTCCCTTAGCAGGGGAGCGCCTTCGACCACTCGGCCACCTCTCCGCTCGCGGTTTCACTATGCGGCAGAGCTTGCGATTGCAAGGCTTTTTTGACGGTCGGGACGAAATGAAACCGTCTTTGCCGAATTTCCGGATTTTTCCGCAGCCACGCCTGTGAAAAGACCGCCTGGCGCCGGGCTTTCGCGCGCCGGACGCAGAGCCTGATGGGAATCACCCGCGCATTGCAGAACCCTCTGACAAGATCACCGGCCTCGGCCTGACACGGCAATCAAGTGCTCTGTCGCGGCTCCCGGTCAAATCGCCTCCCTGCCCGCAAAACTCCAAACAATCGCCTCGAAATCGCCGCGCCGTTCCCGTCCTGTTCAACGGCGGTTCAGCTTGCCGGCGCTAAAAATCGCGCAACAGGTTCGATGTGGCAAAAAGGAATACGAAGATGGCAGTCATCATTGATGGTACGGACGACGACGATCTCATCGTCCAGAACTACCGGATCGAGGTGGACGTCTACGCCTATGGCGGCAACGACGAGATCATCCTGAACCGCACCGACAAATGGGGCGGCTTCAACAGGGTCAATGCCGGCACCGGCAACGACACCGTGCGCAACAGCTTCGAGGGCGGTAACGTCATCTCGCTCGGATCGGGCAACGACTATTATACGCACAGCGGCGCGGCCTACGATCCCGATGCCTATGACAAGGTCTACGGCGGCAGCGGCAACGATGTCTTCAAGGTCAAGAGCTACCAGAGCGTCTATTACGGCGACAGCGGCAACGACACCTTCTACTCCGCCGGCTTCGAAAACAGCTTCAACGGCGGCGACGGCATCGATACGATCAACTACTCCCTGCAGGATTCCAGCAGCGAGGAAGGGAGCGGCATCTATGTCAACCTCAGCAAAGGCAAGGCTTGGGCCATTTCTGACCGTATAGAAATCCTGTCGCGCATCGAGAATGCTACAGGCACCGGCTATGACGACACGCTGATCGGCACGAGCGGCGCCAATGTCCTCAAGGGCGGCAGCGGCAAGGACCAGCTCGAAGGCCTCGCGGGCAATGACAAGCTCTATGGCGGCAATGGTATCGACATACTCTATGGCGATGCCGGCAATGACCGCCTCTATGGCAATTCGGGCAATGACCGTCTCTACGGCGGATCGGGCAAGGACTTCCTGGTCGGCGGATCGGGCGCCGATACGTTCGGCTTCACCCGTCTCTCCGACAGCAAGGTCGGCTCGCAGCGTGACGTCATCGACGACTTCAACCCCGACAGCGACGGCGACAGGATCAACCTCAGCGTGCTCGACGCCAACATCAACACGTCCGCCAACAACCGGTTCGTGTTCATCGGCAAGGACAGCTTTTCCGGTACGGCCGGCGAGCTGCGCTACGCGGGCACGATCATTTCCGGCGATGTGGACGGCGACGGCGTTGCCGATTTCCAGATCGATGCCGGCCTGGACAAATATATCGCGAGCGATTTCCTGCTTTAAGCGGAAGCGCTTGCAGACACTCGAACGCCGGGGTCCTGCCCCGGCGTTTCGCATTCGAGGCTCAGGCGCCGTGCGTCAGCCTCTCCAGCCCGTCGGCAAGTATGGCCGCCGCCGCGTCATCCACTTTCGCGCCGAGATGGCGCTCTATCGCCGCCGCATAGACGGTCCAGATACGGGCCTGTGTCGCACGCCCCTCCCCGGTCACCAGCACCCAGCGGCCGCGTCCGTCCTCGGGCAGAATCTCGCGGCGCACGAGGCCGGCCTCCTCCATCCGGTCGAGCAGACGGGAGAGATTGTGCTGCGCCAGCAAAGTGCGCTCCTCGATCTCGTAGGGGCGAAGCCTTCCCTCATGCGCACGCACCAGCTCCCACAGCACATCGTACCAGGCAAGCGGCGGCATGCCGGCGGCCTTGAGATCCTGCTCGATGGCGGCAAGGATCAGACGCTGGGCGCGCATGAGGCGGATCCACAATCGCGTCGCGGCTTCGGAGGGTTTTTCTGCGGCATTTCTGGATGAATCGCTCATAGATGCAATTACATTCATCTTGACGGCAATGGCAAGCCTACATATATGCAAATGCATCTACATCGTCGTCAACAGGAGACCTTGCATGAGCGAGCCCGCATTGATCCTCGTCAGCCACCACCTCTGCCCCTATGTCCAGCGCGCCGCCATCGCGCTCGCCGAAAAGGGTGTCCCCTTCGAACGCCGTACCATCGACCTTGCGGCCAAACCCGACTGGTTCCTCGCCCTTTCGCCCCTCGGCAAAGTCCCCCTGCTGCTCGTACGCCGGCCCGACGGCAGCGAGGCCGTACTCTTCGAAAGCGCCGTGATCTGCGAATATCTCGAGGATATCGAGATCGGCACGCCGCTTCACCCCGCCGATCCGCTGGTACGCGCCCAGCATCGCGGCTGGATGGAGTTCGGCTCGTCCATCCTCGGCGATCTCTGGGGTTTCGAGACCGCACGGGATGCCGAAACCTTCGAAGCCAAGCGCAGGGCACTGGTCGAAAAATTTGCCCGTGTCGAAGCCACACTGGGCGACGGGCCGTTTTTCGCCGGTGAACGCTTCAGCCTCGTCGATGCGGTCTTCGCACCGATCTTCCGCTACTTCGACACCTTCGATCGCATCATGCCGACCGGCGTCTTCGACGGCCTGGCCAAGGTCGCGGGCTGGCGGAAGGCGCTGGCGGCGCGGCCGAGCGTCAAGGCGGCGGTTGCCCAGGACTACTCCGAACGTCTCGAAACCTTTCTCGCACAGCACGATGCCTGGCTGCTGAAGCACGCGGCCTGACCACCGCCAAAGAAAAACCGCTGGAAACGGGTCGTTTCCAGCGGTTCTTTGTTTCAGGCCTTTTCCGGAAGGTCAGGTGCGGGCGGCCAGGCGATCGATCGCGTTCTGCGTGGAGATGCCGAAATCGCCGTCGATCGGGCCGCTGTAATAGCCGCGATCCTTCAGGATCTGCTGAAACTCCTTGCGGAACTGCGGCGTGAAATTCGCCGGCGAGCCCTTCAGTTCCTGCAGCTTGCCCTGGTCGCCGCCCTCGACGCTGGCGGCGGCCCAGCGGGCAGCCTCCTTGGCGTTGGAACGCGTGCCGAGGCCCTGATCGTAAAGGCGCGACAGGTTGCCCATGGCGTAGGTATTACCGCCATTGGCCGCCTTCTCGTACCAGTCGATCGCCTGGGCATAGTCCTGCGTCACGCCGTTGCCGACATCGTAGAGCCAGCCCAGCGAGGCCATCGAATAGTAGTCGTTCTGGGCCGCGGCCTTTTCGTACCAGTTGCGCGCTTCGACATAGTCGACGGCAACGCCGAGACCGGACTGATAGGCATAGCCGACCGAGGACATGGCATTGACGTCGCCGCCTTCCGCGCCCTTCTTGTACCAGTCGAGCGACACGTTGTAGTCACGCTGCGTACCGAGACCTTCGCGGTAGAACCAGCCCATCGTGGCCTGCGCATTGGCATACCCCTGCTGGGCCGCCTTGCTGTACCACTTGAAGGCCTCCTCATAGTCCTTGCGCGTGCCGTTATAGCCTTCACGGTAGAGCCAGCCGAGCGACGCCTGAGCATAGGGATTGCCGGCATTCGAGGCCTGCTCGAACATGCGGGTGCCCTTGGCCATATCGACCGGGCCGTCCGTGCCGTAGATCGAATACCAGGCGAGGTTGGTCAGGGCGTAGAGGTTCCCCTCGTCCGCAGCCTTCTGGTAGTGCTCACGGGCCTTTGCGAAATTCTTCGCGGCATCGTGCGCACGGCCCAGCATGTTGCGAACCGAATTGTCCGACGGATTGGCATTGAGAGCCGATTCGCAGACCGAGATCGCACGACCGTAGTCGATATTGGCGAAAAGCTTGCCGAGGAAGCCGGGACGCAGGTTGGGTTCGCCGGCCAGTTCATAGCACTGGTCGACATCCGAGCCGCTGCCAAGCGTCGACGTCGACTGGTCGGTCGAGGTGACGGTCGAGGAACCCGAGCTCGACAGCGCGGTGCTGTCGTTGCGGCCGGCGGCCAGCTTGTCGATGGCGGCAAGTGTTGCCGCACCGAATTCGCCATCGGCCGAGCCGCTGTAATAGCCGCGTTCGCTGAGCAGACCCTGCAATTCCTTGCGGAAGGCCACCGTGAAATTGGCTGGCGTTTCCTTCAGTTCCTTCAACTTGGTGGGATCGCCACTTTCGACGGCGGCGGCGGCCCAACGGACGGCTTCCTTCGCGTCAGCCGGTGTGCCGAGGCCCTGGTCATAGAGGCGCGACAGGTTGCCCATGGCATAGGAGCTGCCGGCATTGGCCGCCTTCTCGTACCAGTAGCGGGCTTCGACATAGTCCTGCTTCACGCCGTTGCCGACGTCATAGAGCCAAGCGAGCGAGGCCATCGAGTAGGAATCGCCGATATTGGCGGCCTTCTCGTACCAGACCTTGGCTTCGGCATAATCCTGCGACGTGCCGAGACCGTTCTGATACGCCCAGCCGAGCGAGGACATGGCATTGGCATCGCCGGCGTCTGCGGCCTTGCGGTACCAGGCCAGCGACTGGACGTAATCCTGCGAGATGCCTAGGCCCTCGCGGTAGAACCAGCCCATTGTCGCCATGGCATTGGCATAGCCCTGGTTGGCCGACTGCTGGTACCACTTGACGGCTTCCGCATAGTCCTGGCGCGTGCCGCCATAACCTTCTCGGTAGAGCCAGCCGAGCGAGGCCTGGGCGTAGGAATTGCCCGCCGTCGAGGCCTTTTCGAACATCGATAGGCCCTTCGGTACGTCGACTGGGCCATCCGTGCCATAGATCGAGAACCAGGCCAGGTTGGTGAGCGCGTACATATTGCCGAGCTCGATGGCCTTTTCGTAGTTCCGGCGCGCTTCGACATAGTTGCGGTCAGCATCATGCGAACGGCCGAGCAGGTTGACGAGCATGCCGTCAGACGGGTTTTCGTTGACCGCCTGAGCGCAGGCGGTGAGCGCCCGCTTGGCATCGATCTTCAGGAAGTTGACGCCCATGAAGCCCGGCAGCGACTGCGGCTCGCCGGCCAGCAGGAAACAATCGCGCGAGGCGGGCGTCTCCTTGCCGGCGACATTGACGCTGAGGCCCTTCTTCGGCTCCAGCGCGGCGATGAGGTGTTCGGCGTCGCTGCGATGCTTGCTGTCCGGATAACGTTCGAGGAAGCGCTGGAGCGCTGCCGCGTCGGTCGATTCCTTCAGCGCATCCCAGGCGATGCCGTCGGCATCCTGGCCTTCGGTCTGGGTGGCTTCCTTGAGGCTGGCGAGCTTCTTCTCCGCCAGCATCTTGTAAACCGGGTCCTTGCCGTGTTTGGCGATGAAGGCGTTGATCAGGTCCTCATCGGCGAGGTCGCGGATATTCTGCCAGTCGGCCGCCGCTTCGGACTGGCCGTTCGGCGAGACTTCCGTGTTGCCGCTGTTGGTGACGTTGATGTTCACTTCCTTGATGTTCAGGAAGATCTGCGCACCGCCGAGCGAACCATAAACGAAGGGCTCCTGCTCGCGATTGGTGGCTTCCACCACCTCGTCGCGCACCTTGCCGAGCGCGATGCGCACGTCGAGGCCCGGCTCGGTCAGATATTTGGAGAGCGCGGTCGCGAACGGACTGTTCTTGCCCTCCCCGTCCAGCGCCACCGTACCGGCCTTCGAGGCGAAGGCGATCAGCGTATCGGCCGATTCGGGTTCGACACGGGCAAGGCCGCGCGTCACCGCACGGGTGCCGACCGAGCGCGTCATCGCGGCGGAGAATGGATTGTTGCGGCAGGCATCGAGAATGAAGAGCTTCAGCTTCTTGGCGCCTTCCAGCGAACGCTGCACGCGGTCGATGGCGACACTTTCGTCCTCGACGTCACGGTCACTCTTCAGCGCCGCATCGACGGGGATGAGATAGTTGATCCCGTTCATCTCCATGGCATGGCCGGAGTAATAGACCACCGCCATATCCGCATCGACGGACTCGTCCTCGAACTCGCGCAACGCCTTCACCATGGCGGAGCGGTCGAGATCGAGCACAGTCTTGACGCTGTCGAAACCCGCCGCTTCGAACGAGGCGCGCATCAGCTCCACGTCGTTGGCGGGGTTGTTCAGCTGGGCGGTCTCTTCGTACTTCTGATTGCCGATCAGCAGTGCAACGCGTTTCGCCTCAGCGGCATTCGCGTTGAACACGACGACGGCGATCGACACGAAGAATACCGGCGCCCAGCGTTTTTGTATTCGCTTGAACATGCCCTTCCCTCCGGCATTATTGCCGCCAGTATTACGTATGGGGTGAGCGGTTTCAATGACTAAGCCGGTGGATTTTTTTGGCCGGGTTGCCGAAAAAATCACGCGGGAGCGATTTCCACCCAGCGTTCTTCGCGGAACGATTGCGCCATGGCATGCACCGTCTTCTCGATGCGCAGGCCATGGTTGAAATCGATGGAATGCGACGCCATGCCTGATATTGCGGCGATCAGCTCGCGGCATTCGATGACCTTGAGATCGTTGAAGCCGAGGCCGTGGCCGGGGGCCGGAATGAAGCGGTCATAGGGCTTGTGATGCGGCGCCGTCAGGATTGTGGAAAAGCCCTGTTCGGTGGCGCGGCCATCGGTCGTATAGAGCTGGAACTCGTTCATGCGCTCCTGATCGTAAAGGATCGAGCCCTTCGAGCCATAGACCTGCAAGGCGATGCGGCCCTTGCGACCCCAGGCCGAACGGTTGGCCATCAGCACGCCGGAAATGCCGCCGGGAAGGCGCATCAGGACGCTGGCGATATCGTGGTTCTCGACCGCGCGGCGGCCGCCGTCCTTCACCGGACGGTCGGCATAGGGCTTCGCCAGTGAGGCGATGACCGCCTCGACATGGCCGAACAGGCTCCACAGCAGCGACAGCGGATGCACGGCGAAATCGTCGAGCGCGCCATAGCCGGAGGACGCCTCGCTCTTCCAGTAGAACGCCGCTTCCGGATCGGCCATGAAATCCTCGTCCATCTCGACGCGCACATGGTTGACCGTGCCGATCGCACCCTCGTCGATCAGGGAACGGATATGCCGCATGACGGGGTTCTGGATGTAATTGTAGCCCATCACGGCCACCTTGCCGGAAGAGCGCTGGGCGGCCAGCATACGTTCAGCATCAGCAAAAGCCGTCGCCATCGGCTTTTCGCACCAGACGTGTTTGCCCGCCTCAAGCGCCGCGACCGCCATGTCGGCGTGGAACTGGTTCGGCGTGGTGACGGAGATGACATCGACATCGGGATCAGAGAGCAGATCGCGCCAGTTGGCCGTCGATTTTGCAAAGCCGAATTCACGGGCGCGGGTGGCGGCAAGCTCGGGATTGGCCTCCGCCAGATGCACGAGGCGCGGACGATCCACATCGCCGAAGACCGTGCTGACATTGTTCCAGGCGAGCGCATGGCACTTGCCCATATAGCCGGTTCCGATCAATCCGATGCCAAGCGCTTTCATGACGTCTCCTCCTCGCTGAATTCCGCTACGCAGCGGCGACGGAATTGCTATATCTCGCCACACGGGCGCCTCTAGTGCCATCCATAGCGGGAAAGATTTGGAACGAAAACTATCTTTTCCGATAATATGGAATATTTATTTCGTTTATCGCAGAATGGCCGCTGAGGAGAACCACAATGAGCAACACCGAAACGGCCCTTTCGCGCGTGCCGCGCGATTTCGATAGCCTGCGCAGCGTGATTATCGAGCGCAAGGCGACCATGCCGAAACGATTGGCGCAGGTGGCGGCCTATGCCCTGTCCAATCCCGACGAGATGGCCTTCGGCACCGCCGCCAGCATCGCGACGGCCGCCGACGTGCAGCCCTCGACGCTCGTGCGCCTCGCCCATCATCTCGGATACGAGGGGTTTTCCGACCTGCAGAACGTTTTTCGCGCCCGGTTGCGCGACCGCACGCTCTCCTATGAGGAACGCCTTGCCTCGCTGGAAGCGGGACCGGCCGCCAACAGCGATACGGAATTGCTGTCCGGCTTCCTGACCGCCGCCAGCCAGTCCGTCGCCCGCCTGGCCAGCACCATCGACGGTGAGACCTTCTCCAAATCCGTTGATCTGCTCGCTCGCGCCGAAACCATCTATCTCGTCGCCAAGCGCCGCTCCTATCCGCTGACCGCCCATATCGCCTATGCCTTCGGCAAGCTCGCCATCCGCCATCAGATCGTCGCCTCGCCCAACGGCATCGACCCCGAGATGGTTCAATTCGCAACGAACAAGGACGCCGTGATCGCCGCGAGTTTCGCGCCCTATGCGGCCGAGAGCCTGACGCAGGCGCAGGAACTGGCCGCCCGCGGCGTGCCGATCATCGCCATCACCGACTCGGTTTTCTCGCCGCTGGCCGCCTCCGCCACGCACTGGTTCGAAGTGTCAGAAGCCGACTATGCCGGCTTCCGCTCGCTCTCCGCCTCCATGGCGCTCGCCATGGCCCTGCCGGTCGCGATTGCAGAAAAACGGCGCAGCCTGCGCCGCACATCCAAATGAAATGCAGTGAAATAAAAATGGAATGAACATTCCGAATTGACATAATAATGGAATTCATGTTTCATTTTCCCAGAATGTCGCCGCGCTCTCATGACGGCGCCGCGAGACCGGGAGGAAGACATGCCGCACACTGATCAAGCCAGAACGCTCGACGTCATCACGATCGGCCGTTCGTCCGTCGATCTCTACGGCCAGCAGCTCGGCACGCGGCTCGAAGACACCGCCTCCTTCGCCAAATCCGTCGGCGGCTGCCCCGCCAACATCGCCATCGGCACCGCCCGCCTCGGCCTGAAATCGGCGCTCATCACCCGCGTCGGCGACGAGCAGATGGGGCGTTTCATCCGCGAGCAATCCGCCCGCGAGGGTGTGAACGTTGAAGGTATCAAGACTGACAAGGATCGGCTGACCGCGCTGGTGCTGCTCGCCATCGAATCCGAAGGCGTCTCGCCGATGATCTTTGTGCGCACCGACTGCGCCGACATGGCGCTCGACGAGGGCGACGTCGACGAGGCCTTCGTGCGTTGCTCCCGTGCCGTACTTGTCTCCGGCACGCATTTCTCCCGCCCCAACACGGAAGCCGCGCAGCGCAAGGCGATCCGCATCGCCAAGGCAAACGGCGGCAAGGTCATCTTCGATATCGATTATCGCCCGAACCTCTGGGGCCTTGCCGGCCACGCCGAGGGTTTCGAGCGCTATGTGAAGTCCGACCGCGTCTCCGCCATCATGAAGTCCGTCCTGCCGGATTGCGACCTGATCGTCGGCACCGAAGAGGAAATCATGATCGCCTCGGGCGCCGATGACGTGCTCTCGTCGCTCAAAGCGATCCGTGCCGTTTCGCCGGCAACCATCGTGCTGAAGCGCGGCGCCATGGGCTGCATCGTCTATGACGGACCGATCTCCGACGATCTGGAAGACGGCGTGGTCGGCGACGGTTTCCCCATCGAGGTCTATAATGTGCTGGGTGCCGGCGATGCCTTCCTATCCGGCTTCCTGCGCGGCTGGCTGAAGGGCGAGGACCACAAGACCTCAGCCACCTGGGCCAATGCCTGCGGCGCCTTCGCCGTTTCCCGCCTGCTCTGCTCGCCGGAATACCCGAGCTGGGACGAGCTCTCGTTCTTCCTGAAGAACGGCAGCAAGCACCGCGCGTTGCGCAAGGACGAGGCGATCAACCACATCCACTGGGCGACCAACCGCAAGCAGGACGACATCCCCCTCCTCATGGCGCTCGCCTGCGACCACCGCATGCAGCTCGTCGATATCGCCGACGAGCTTGACGTGCCGCATGAGAAGATTTCGGAATTCAAGCGCCTCACCGTACAGGCCACCGCCCGCGTCGCCGAAGGCCGCCCCGGCTATGGCATGCTGATCGACGAGCGTTTCGGCCGCGACGCCTTCTTCGACGCCGCCACGCAGAATTTCTCGTGGATCGGCCGCCCGGTCGAACTGCCCGGCTCCAAGCCGCTGCGTTTCGAATTCAGCCAGGATATCGGCTCGCAGCTGGTGGAATGGCCGCTCGACCATTGCATCAAGTGCCTGTGCTTCTACCATCCGGACGATCCGGCTGCCCTCAAGAAGGAGCAGCAGGAGAAGCTGCGCACGCTGTTCGAAGCCGCCCGCCGCGTCGGCCGTGAACTGCTGGTCGAGATCATCGCCGGCAAGAATGGCCCGCTCAAGGATGATACGATCTCCACCGCGCTGCAGGAACTCTACGATCTCGGCATCAAGCCGGACTGGTGGAAGCTGGAGCCGCAGGCTTCGAGCGAAGCCTGGAAGAAAATCGAGGCTGTCATCGCCAAAAATGATGCCTATTGCCGTGGTATCGTGCTGCTCGGCCTCGAAGCGCCGACGGAGGAACTGGTGAAAGCCTTCGAGGCGACGACGGTGGCACCGGCCGTGAAGGGCTTTGCCGTCGGCCGCACGATCTTCGTGGATGCCGCCCGCGCCTGGATGGCGGGAAAAATGGATGACGAGGCTGCGATCGCAGACATGGCCGGCCGCTTCCGCGAGCTGACCGACGCCTGGCTTCGCACGCGCGGCCTGTAATAAAGAGAATACGGGAGGAATATCATGGGCAAGACGATCCGGCTGACGATGGCGCAGGCCGTCACGCATTTCCTGAAGGCGCAGATGACCGTCGTCGACGGCAAGAAGGTGCCGATCTTCGCCGGCGTCTGGGGCATTTTCGGCCATGGCAACGTCGCGGGTATCGGTGAGGCGCTCTATCAGGTGCGCAACGAACTACCGACGCTGCGCGCCCACAACGAACAGGGCATGGCGCATGCCGCCGTCGCCTTCGCAAAAGCCAGCTTCCGCCAGCGCTTCATGGCCTGCACGACCTCCATCGGCCCCGGCGCGCTCAACATGGTGACGGCGGCCGGTGTCGCCCACGTCAACCGCCTGCCCGTGCTCTTCCTGCCCGGCGACGTCTTCGCCAACCGCATCCCCGATCCGGTCCTCCAGCAGATCGAGGACTTCAACGACGGCACCGTCTCGGTGAACGACGCCTTCCGTTGCGTCTCGCGCTATTTCGACCGCATCACCCGTCCCGAGCAGATCATCTCGGCGCTGAAGCGCGCCATGCAGGTGCTGACCGACCCGGTCGATTGCGGCCCGGTGACGCTGTCGCTCTGCCAGGATGTACAGGCCGAGGCCTATGACTATCCGGAAAGCCTGTTCAACGAGAAGGTCTGGACGCATCGCCGCCCCCGCCCCGATACCGACGAACTGGCCGCCGCCATCGCCACGCTGCGCAAAGCCGAAAAGCCGTTGATCATCGCCGGCGGCGGCGTGCTCTATTCGCAGGCGACGGCCGAGCTGAAGGCTTTCGCCGGCATGCACGGCATCCCGGTCGCCGTCACACAGGCCGGCAAGTCGGCGCTGCCGGACGATCATCCGCTCTGCATGGGCTCCATCGGTGTGACCGGCACCTCGGCCGCCAATGCGTTTGCCGAAGAGGCCGACGTGATCCTCGCCGTCGGCACCCGCATGCAGGATTTCACCACCGGTTCCTGGGCGCTGTTCAAGAACGACAATATCAAAATGATCGGCCTCAACACGGTCGCCTTCGATGCCGCCAAGCGGGACAGCCAGCCGCTCGTCGCCGATGCGCGCGAAGGCCTGACGCTGCTGTCCGAGGCGCTCGGCGGCTGGAAGGCGCCCGCCGCCTTCACGGAAACGGCGAAGACCCGCAAGGACACATGGATGGCCGCCGTCGCCCGCGCGACCGCGCCGACCAATGCCGACCTGCCCTCCGACGCACAGGTCATCGGCGCGGTGCAGCGCACGATCGGCGGCGAGAATTCCGTGCTTGTCTGCGCGGCCGGCGGTCTGCCGGGAGAACTGCACAAGCTGTGGCAGGCCCAGAAGCCGGGCGGCTACCACATGGAATACGGCTTCTCCTGCATGGGCTACGAGATTGCCGGCGGGCTTGGCGTGAAGATCGCGCGGCCGGAGGCGGATGTCGTCGTCATGGTCGGCGACGGCTCTTATATGATGATGAACTCGGAGCTTTCGACCTCGGTCATGCTCGGCAAGAAGCTCACCATCATCGTGCTCGACAACCGCGGCTACGGCTGCATCAACCGCCTGCAGATGGGCACCGGCGGCGCGAACTTCAACAATCTGCTGAAGGACTCGATGATCGAAATGATGCCGGATATCGACTTTAGGGCGCATGCCGAAAGCATGGGCGCGGTCGCCGTCAAGGTTTCCTCCATCGCCGATCTCGAAACCGCGATCCAGAACAGCAAGGGCAACGACCGCACCTCGGTGATCGTCATCGACACGGATCCGCTGATCACCACCAAGGAAGGTGGCCACTGGTGGGATGTCGCGGTGCCGGAGGTCAGCCCGCGCAGCGAGGTCAACACGGCGCGCGAGGCCTATGTGAAGGCTCGCGCCTCGCAGACGATCGGTTAAGACGAATAACGCCCTCCTCTCCCCACCGTCATCCTCGGGCTTGACCCGAGGATCCATGCCACAGACAGGACGGTGCGGATGCGTGGATCCTCGGGTCAAGCCCGAGGATGACGGAAGAGAGGGAGGGAGAGATACAAACAATGACATGGGAAGCCCCGCTTCCCGCCAAGGAGACTATGATGAAAGCCAAACTCGGCATGTCGCCCATCGCCTGGTGGAACGACGACCTTCCGGAACTCAGCGACGACGTTTCGCTCGAGGAGTGCCTGCGCCAGTCGCGCACCGCCGGCTTCACCGGCATGGAACAGGGCCGTCGCTTCCCGAGCAACCCGCAGGAAATGCTGCCGATCCTGCGCGCCGCCGACGTGACGCTGTGCGGCGGCTGGTTCTCCGGCACGCTTGTCGACGAGGAACTTACGGCCAACAAGGACCGCATCCTCCCGATGATTGAGCTGTTCAAGGCCGTCAATGCGCCCTGCATCGTCTATGGCGAAGTCGGCCGCTCTATCCAGGGTGACCGCTCCAAGCCGCTCGCCACCAAGCCGCGTCTTTCCGATGACGAGATGAAGGCCTATGGCCGCAAGCTCACCGCCTTTGGCGAATGGTGCGCCGAGCAGGGCATGCCGCTGTCCTACCACCACCACATGGCCGCCGTGGTCGAGACCGAGCCGGAACTCGATGCCTTCATGAAGAATTCGGGCGAAGGCATTCCGCTGCTGCTCGATGCCGGGCACCTAGCCTTTGCCGGTGGCGATGTGCTGCGCGCCATCGACAACCATCATGCCCGCATCAACCATGTGCATGTGAAGGACATCCGCCAGTCGGTCGTTGACGGTCTCGACCGCACCAAGCAATCCTTCCTCGACGCGGTGGCGCTCGGCGCCTTCACCGTGCCGGGCGACGGCTCGCTCGATTTTGGCGCGATCGTCAAGCGTTTTGCCGACTACGGTTATGAAGGCTGGTTCGTCGTGGAAGCCGAGCAGGATCCGCGCAACGCCCCGCCGGCAAAGATGGCCGAGGTCGGTTATGCCGAACTGATGCGCGTGATGACCGCAGCCGGCTATACTGTCGAAACGGAAGGCTTTCCCAAGGGATAAGCCTTACCCGACCGCCTGAAGGAAAGGACCAAACCCATGCCGAACCTGCTCGTGAAACCGAACGGCGCCCACGGCCGCGTCAGCCATGTGACGCCTGAGAGCGCTGGCTGGACCTATGTCGGCTTCGACGTGCACCGCATGAAGCCCGGCGAGATCGTCGCGGCGGAAACGGGAAGCCGGGAAGTCTGCCTCGTGTGGATTTCTGGCAAGGGCAAGGCCACGGCCTCGGGCCAGGATTTCGGCGTGCTCGGCGAGCGCATGAGCCCGTTCGAGGGCGCACCGCATGCCCTCTACGTCCCGGCTGGTTCCAACTGGTCGGTGACGGCGGAGACGGATCTGGAACTCGCCGTCTGCTCGGCCCCGGGCGGCGGCGATTACAAGGCCAAGGCCATTCCGCCCGGCACGCATCCGGAACTTCACCGCGGCAAGGGCTCGAATGTCCGCCACGTGCACAACATCATGCCGGAAGACGACAATTCCGCCCATTCGCTGCTCGTGGTGGAAGTGGTCACCCCGAACGGCAACACCTCGTCCTATCCCTCGCACAAACACGACCGGGATGACCTGCCGAACGAAAGTTTTCTCGAGGAGACCTACTATCACCGCCTCAACCCGCCGCAGGGCTTTGCCTTCCAGCGGGTCTATACGGACGACCGCTCGCTCGACGAGGCGATGGCGGTGGAGAATGGCGACGTGACGCTGGTGCCGAGGGGATATCACCCCTGCGCCACCATTCACGGCTATGACCTCTATTATCTGAACGTCATGGCCGGGCCGAAGCGCGTTTGGAAATTTAACAATGCCAAGGAGCACGCGTGGCTGCTGGGGTAAGCGGGTATGCCATTCGGCAAGCGACCAGGCACTCCGAGGCTCACGGTAAACGCCACCCCCCCCGTCGTCATCCTCGGGCTTGACCCGAGGATCCATCCACACGCGCTGTGTTTGCCGCGTGGATCCTCGGGTCAAGCCCGAGGATGACGACGGAGAGGTTTGCGATCAACCTCTCACGCTCACATGCTCTATTAAGTGCACGCGATATGGAGCTACACGCCAGCGGGCGATTTATGAAGCATCTCGCGCAATACGCGCTTACCGCTTCCACCTCCGCGCCAGCCCCCATTCCTTCGCAATCTCCAGCGTCGAGGAAAATCCCAACTCCAGCATGAACGGCTCGGCGGAGATGGCATGACCGCCGCCCTCGCCCGGCAGCACCGGCGTGCCGTGGCCCATGCCGTCGATCGCGTGGAAGGTGACGAGCGGCTTGCCGTCCTTGTCGGGCCAGATTCGGGTACGCCGGCCTTTCAGCTTTTTTTCGACGAAAGCATCCTTCGGCAGGCGATAAAGGTCGCGCCATTGCTCGACCAGCGCCTCGCCGTTGGACAGGGCGACGGTCGCATCGGCGGTGCCGTGCCAGATGGAGATTGCGGGTTTTCGCGCGATACGCGGGGAAACGTCGCGTACGAGATCGGACCATTTGCGGGGCGTGCGCTCCGGTGCGGCTGCCATAGCGTCAAAGGCACGGGTGGCATCACGTGCCGCGCCGAAGGGCAGGCCTGCGATGATGGCTCCGCCGGCGAAGAGCGCGGGGTAGTTGGCGAGCATCGCGGCGGTCATCGCGCCGCCTGCGGAGAGGCCGGTGACATAGATGCGTTCGGCATCGCTTCCCGCCTGCCCGGCCGCATGCGCCACCATCTGGCGGATCGACATCGTCTCGCCGCGGTCGCGCGTCACCTCGCTCGGGCGAAACCAGGTGAAGCAGAGCCGCGGATTGTTCGCCTCGCGCTGCTGGGCATAGACGACGGCGAAACCGCGCTCCTCGGCAAGCGACGTCCAGCCGGCCGCGCGGTCGTAACCGGCGGCATCCTGCTGGCAGCCATGCAGCACCAGAACAAGCGGCCGCCCGGCGGGCAGGCCTTCGGGAATGTGCATGAACATGCGCAGACAGCCCGGATTGCTGCCGAAATCGGTGACTTCGACGAGAGGCGTGCCCTCGGCGGCGCGACGCCGGGAGGCAGGCGCCTTGCGCTCTGTGTTGCGGTGGAACGGCCAGAACAGATCTCCCAGCCGTGTTTCGGCCGGCACCAATCGCTCGACCGACCGCTTGAAGCGATCGCGCATGCTCGGCCTCTCTTTCGTGGAATTGCTCATCGTCAGATTACTTGCTCACCGGGAACGGCAGGATCAAGGCAAAGGCGGCAAAATGCGGGGGATGGCTCATTCTGCGGATTCATGAGGGCATTCATAAATAGCCAAAGTGTCGGCCCGCCCATTTCGTTCCCGCCCTTTCGGAGAGAACCAAGCTGATGTAGCACTTCTGCAACGACAGAACCGCGACAGGAGGATCCCCATGAGCGAGCACCACAGCGCCACCCCGGAACAGGCGCGCGCCAAGATGGCACCTTTCGACTGGGCCGATCCCTTTCTGCTCGAAGACCAGCTGACCGACGAAGAGCGCATGATCCGCGATACGGCCCGTGCCTATTGCCAGGACAAGCTCGCCTCGCGCGTCACCGAAGCCAACCGCCACGAAATCTTCCACCGCGAGATCATGAGCGAGATGGGTGAACTCGGCCTGCTCGGCCCCACCGTGCCGGAGGAATACGGCGGCGTGGGCGCCAACTACGTCTCCTACGGCCTCGTCGCCCGCGAAGTCGAGCGCGTCGATTCCGGCTACCGCTCGGCCATGTCCGTGCAGTCGTCGCTCGTCATGCACCCGATCTTCGCCTATGGCACGGAAGAGACCCGCAAGAAGTACCTGCCCAAGCTCGCCTCCGGTGAATGGGTCGGCTGCTTCGGCCTGACCGAGCCGGACCACGGCTCGGACCCCTCCTCGATGATCACCCGCGCCAAGAAGGTCGACGGCGGCTACCTGATCTCGGGCGCCAAGAACTGGATCACCAATTCGCCGATCGCCGATGTCGCCGTCGTCTGGGCTAAGTCCGACGCGCATGACAACAAGATCAAGGGTTTTGTGCTGGAACGCGGCATGAAGGGCTTCGAGACGCCGAAGATCGAGGGCAAGTTCTCGCTACGTGCCTCCGTCACCGGCATGATCATGATGCAGGACGTGTTCGTTCCCGATGAGAACCTGCTGCCGGAAGTGGCTGGCCTTGCCGGTCCGTTCGGTTGCCTCAACCGCGCCCGCTACGGCATCGCCTGGGGCGCCATGGGTGCCGCCGAATTCTGCTGGCACGCTGCCCGCCAGTACACGATGGACCGCAAGCAGTTCGGCAAACCGCTCGCCGCCACCCAGCTCATCCAGAAAAAGCTCGCCGACATGGAGACCGAGATTTCGCTCGGCCTGCAGGGCGCGCTTCGCCTCGGCCGCCTGTTCGACGAACACCGCGCGCCGGCCGAGCTCATCTCGCTGATGAAGCGCAACAACTGCGGCAAGGCGCTCGACATCGCTCGCGTGTCGCGCGACATGCACGGCGGCAACGGCGTTTCGGACGAGTATGGCGTCATTCGCCACGTCATGAACCTCGAAGCCGTCAACACCTACGAAGGCACGCACGACATCCACGCACTAATCCTCGGCCGCGCGCAGACGGGCCTTCAGGCGTTCCAGTAAAAGGCTGGGCCTTTCCGCTGCCGGTAGCCCCACCCACCGAAGTCATCCTCGGCCTTGAGCCGAGGATCCACCGCCGCGCCCGGAGCGTGGATGGTCGGGTCATCCTCGGGTTCAACCCGAGGGCCGACCATGACGGAGGAGAGACCGGTGGGCGAAGAAGTGAAGACCAGGCCTGACCGAACCATCTGACGGTCGCTCGTTAAAACACGAGCGGCCGTTTTCACGTTTTATCCATCCCGTTTCGATACACTCGCTATCCGGAAACAGCAGCGGAGGGCGCCATGCCCCTCGACCACATGCACGAGCAGCTTCACCTGCGTCACCCCAAACGCAGCTTCGTCCAGTATCGCCTCGACAGGCCCGGCTTTATTACCCCCATCGGCCACCATCTCAGCACGGCGCTACGCTACACCTGCCTCATCCGCAGCATTTCCAGCGCCGGGGCGGTGCTTTCCATCAACAAAACGCTGACTTTGCCGGAGAATTTCTATCTGGAAATCCACGGCATCCGCGACGAGATCCCCTGCACGGAATACAAGCGCGATGGCGAGGAACTGGTGGTGCGTTTCAACATGTTCCTCGATGTCGACTTTCTCAACATGGTGCTCGGCCGGCAGGGCGAGACGCACGACGCCTGAAGCGCCAGTCCCACAAAAAAGCAGGCCGCTAAACTTTTAAATATTTGTTTTAACGAAACAAAACACTCACCTGCGAAGCTCCCCCGTAATATCGTTCGGACATGACGTCCCCCCATCGGGAGTGTGGCAATGAGCATCGGTGCCGATCCGCGGTCAGCCGCAGGACTTTACGAACGCAAATGGGAGCGTTTTGCCGTCAACCGGCAGGGCATGCTCATGACCGTCGGTTTCGACCTGGCCGCGCCAAAGATGCGCAGCTGCAAGCTGGTCGACATCTCGCAGGGCGGCGCGAGCTTCAATGTCACCACCACGATCGGCCTGCCGCTACACTATTACCTCTCGATCGTCGGCGTCGCCTCGCGTATCGGCTGTGCAGAGGTCTACCGCAACGACAATCGTATCGGCGTACAGTTCATCAAGGAAATCGACGAGGAGCTGCTGCACACCATCGTGCGCGCCGATTACTTCACCGGGGGCGGCACAGCCAAACCCAAGAAGGACGAGCGGCGCTACATGGTGGGCGTCGAAAGAGGCGGTATCGGCTCGGCGCTCAGCTGAGCGTTCCAACGCCGCACTTTATTGGTTAGGGTGCCCGCCGGAAAGCGATTCCGGCGGGCATTTTGCACGCCGGCAAGCTTCCGTCCGTTCATCGATTGTCAGGCGCCTCATGTCCGCATTCTCCCGCTTCACCGCCCTCTCCCAGACCCTGCCCGCCACCGTGCCCTTCGTCGGGCCGGAGGCCATCGAGCGCAACCGGGGCCTTGTGGTCAAAGCCCGCATTGGCGCGAATGAAAGCGGCTTCGGCCCGGCGCCCTCCGTGCTGGAGGCGATGCGAGGGGCGGCCGAAACGACCTGGATGTACAGTGATCCGGAGAATTTTGAGCTACGCGAAGCGTTGGCGCTGCATCACGGTATTTCACGCGAGAATATCGCCGTCGGCGGCGGCATCGACGGGCTACTCGGCGAGATCGCCCGGCTGGTCATAGAGCCCGGCACGCCGGTCGTGACCTCGCTCGGCGGCTATCCGACCTTCAACTATCATGTGAACGGATTTGGCGGCCGGCTGGTGACGGTGCCCTATGCGGGCGACAAGGAGCATCTGGACGGCCTGCTGGAGGCGGTGAAGCGCGAAAACGCGCCGCTCGTCTATTTCGCCAATCCCGACAATCCGATGGGAAGCTGGTGGGATGCCGATAGCGTGGTGACCTTCGCCCGCGCGCTGCCGGAGACGACGCTGCTCATCCTCGACGAGGCCTATGGCGAAACGGCGCCTGAGGGCACGATCCCGTCCATCTCGGCGCTGATCGGCCAGCCGAACATCCTACGCATGCGCACATTCTCGAAGGCCTACGGCCTTGCCGGCGCGCGGATCGGCTATGCGATCGGCACGCTCGGCAATACGCAGGCCTTCGACAAGATCCGAAATCATTTCGGCATGGCCCGGATTTCGGTTCAGGCGGCACTCGCCGCACTGAAAGACCAGGCCTATCTGGCAGAAGTCATTGCCAGCATCGGCGCGTCCCGCGAGCGCATCTCGCGGATCGCACAGTCCAACGGTCTTCTTCCCCTCGCCTCCGCCACCAATTTCGTTACCATCGATTGCGGCCGCGACGGCACCCACGCCAGGGCCATTGTCGATGGATTGATGGAACATGGCGTCTTCATTCGCATGCCGGGCGTTGCCCCCCTCAACCGATGCATCCGCATCAGCGTCGGGCCGGAAAACGATATGGCGTTGCTGGAGGAAGCCTTGCCGCTGGTTTTGAAGCGGCTGGCTTGAGCGGCAGAGCCTCTTTGGCCTGCGGACGGATCCGGTTCTAGCGCCGTTTATCGTCCGCTGGTCGTGATGCTTTTCTTGCCGCCGGCGCCAGCCGGCTTGTCTCAGTGAACCGTCATCCACTCGCGAGCGGCGCGCAGCGCCAGAGCGATGTCGGTCTTGCTCATTGTTGCGGCAAGGTCGGCGCGCAGTTCTGCGGCGCGGTCACAACCCTTGATGGCAGCGATATTGAGCCATTTGTGGGCTTGGATCACATCGACGTCGCAGCCGCGGCCGGTCGCATACATGAGGCCCATGTCGCAGAAGATTTCAGCGCGGTTTTCGCCGCCCGTCATGGCGGCCGTTTCGGTATTCTGAAAGTCAAAGCGTGCCATTTTCGTTAGTCCCTGTCTGACCTGGTTTACTGCTTTAGTGTCCTGTTTTACCTGCCCTTTCGGGCCTCTTCCGGCGCCTGCCGTCTTGTGCGGCTTTGGTCTTCCTTCAGAGTTTTGCCGGCCGGTTGTTCCGTGCTCGTCTTATGGCTCCACTATGCCGCGGGGCTTTCAAAATGCGCTTAAAATGCATGATTAATTTGAGACGAACAAAATCCAAACGCTTGGTAAAATTGGATTTTCGTTAAACATCAGACCCGCTGGAAACGGCGGGATTTGTGTTAAAATTTACGGATTGTTCAACCGGCGATTTCAACCTTTCGCTAACCACGCAAAACGGTGCCGGTTTTTAACATCCGCGTTTTCCGCCCCTCCGGGGCCTGGAAAACGCCCGCGAATCCGATGCCCGCACATATTTACCTTTACGTTTGCGTAAGATATTCTTCCCTTCTCACTCTGGAGGAGGAAGAGAATGAAACTGAGGACATGGATTGCCGCCGCCCTTCTCGTGGCGCCGGGCATGGCGCTCGCCGCCGAGCCGATCGAAGGCAGCTGGAAGACGGCGAGCGGCGCGACGGCCGCCATCGCCAAATGCGGCGGCAGCTTCTGCATCACGCTGAAATCGGGAAAATTCGCCGGCAAGCGTATCGGCA
The DNA here is from genome assembly GCF_022899935.1 of Shinella curvata. GTDB lineage: Bacteria > Pseudomonadota > Alphaproteobacteria > Rhizobiales > Rhizobiaceae > Shinella > Shinella curvata. The sequence continues at coordinate 582,411 of NZ_JALJCJ010000002.1, read as the reverse complement.
AGCTCGACGGCTCGGGCGCGGACTATTCCGGCTCGATCACCGACCCCGAAACCGACAAGACCTATAGCGGATCCGGCGCGGTCAAGGGCAATTCGCTGCGCCTGAAGGGCTGCGTGCTCGCGGTACTCTGCAAGTCGCAGACATGGTCGCGGCTCTGAACGGGAACACTCTCGGAAAAAGGCCGGCGCTCGCGCCGGCCTTTTTGTTTGGAGACAGGGCGCGAGCGGAGGCCGAAATCCGAATCACACCGTTTCTGAACGGGAGATGAATTGCCCTCTCAGGGAGCGTTCAGTCCCGCAATGCGACAAGACGTATATTGAAACCGCATTCAGGGACGAACACCATGGACATTCTTGCACGCCGCCTGACGATCATAACCCTGCTGATGGCCATCTTCGCCATCATGCTGGCCGCCGCCGTCGAGACCGACTATCGCCGCAGCACGCACAACACGACCGGCAAGCTGATCGCCTGCGCCACGCCGCACGCCTGCAGCGCCTCGCTCTGAGCCAAATCAAGATCCGCCGTGGAAGAAACGACACATGACCGCCGCCCTCCTCCATACCTCCGCCACCGCGCTGCGCATCCTCGCCCTTTCGGCGATGATGATCGCCCCGGTCGGCGCCCTTGCCTGGAGCAATGCCGGCGGTCTCGGCATCGAAAAACAGGGCGCAGGCCTCATGCTCTTCATCACCCTCCAGCGCCAGTCGATGAGCTGATCACTTCCCATCCCTTCCTTCCGTGCTAAACCGGGCCAGCCTTCTCTACCCCGGAGCCCGGATGAAACCCCTCCTCGTCTTTTCCGCCGCCGCCCTTGCCGAAATCGCCGGCTGCTTTGCCTTCTGGGCCTGGTGGCGTCTCGACAAATCCATGCTGTGGCTGCTTCCCGGCATGGCTTCACTGGCCTTGTTCGGCTGGCTGCTCACCCAGGTCGACAGCGCCTTTGCAGGACGCGCCTATGCGGCTTACGGCGGGGTTTACATCGCCGCCTCGCTGCTCTGGCTGTGGCTGGCCGAAGGCATGCGGCCCGACCGTTTCGACATGGCGGGGGCAGCATTGGCGCTGGTCGGCGCCGGCATCATTCTAGCGGCGCCAAGATAGGACTTGTGGGCACGCCGGACTTGTCGTTTGCTTGTAAAAAAACAGCCCCTATAGTGATTCATGAGCAAACGAATCTTTTCCCCAAAGCCGCTTTCCTTCGCCACGCCAGAGCCTTACGAGCCGCGCTCCTTCGAGGATCCGGTGGCCGCGGTCGATGCTCTTCAGGAGCTTTACGACCGCAACACGACATTCCTGACCGATGCCTTCGTCTCGCTCGGCGAAACGGGCACGCCACCCAAGCGCTTCCGTGCCTGCTACCCGCAGGTCTCGATCGAGACGACCAGCTTCGGCCATATCGATTCCCGCCTCTCCTATGGCTATGTCGCGGCGCCCGGCATCTACACCACGACCGTCACCCGCCCGAAACTCTTCCGTCACTACCTGAAGGAACAGCTCGGCCTCCTGATGCGCAATCACGGTGTGCGCGTCATCGTGTCGGAATCGACGACGCCGATCCCCCTGCATTTCGCCTTTGGCGAAGGCGCCTATGTGGAGGCGGAGATTGCCGAGGGCATCGAGCTGCCGCTGCGCGACCTCTTCGACGCCCCTGACTTGACGACGACGGACGACGAAATCGCCAACGGCTCCTATGAGCCCGGCCCCGGCGAACCCCTGCCGCTCGGTCCCTTCACCGCGCAGCGCATCGACTATTCTCTTGCTCGGCTCAGTCATTATACCGCGACCCGCGCCGAGCATTTCCAGAATTTCGTGCTCTTCACGAACTACCAGTTCTACGTGGACGAGTTCTGCGAATGGGCACGCCAGCAGATGGCCGAGGGCGGCAACGGCTACACGGCCTTCGTCGAACCCGGAAACCTCGTCACGGTGGCGGGCGCCGACAAGCCGGAACCCAACATCACGCCCGGCCGCCTGCCGCAGATGCCGGCCTATCACATCAAGAAGAAGGGCCATGGCGGCATCACGCTGGTCAATATCGGCGTCGGCCCCTCCAACGCCAAGACGATCACCGACCACATCGCCGTGCTGCGCCCGCATGCTTGGCTGATGCTCGGCCATTGCGCCGGCCTGCGCAACAGCCAGACGCTGGGCGACTACGTGCTGGCGCACGCCTATGTGCGTGAGGACCACGTGCTCGACGACGATCTGCCCGTCTGGGTGCCGATCCCGGCGCTGGCCGAGGTTCAGGTGGCGCTTGAAAGCGCTGTCGAAGAGGTCACCGGCCTCGAAGGCTACGACCTCAAGCGCATCATGCGCACCGGCACCGTCGCCACCATCGACAACCGCAACTGGGAACTGCGCGACCAGCGCGGCCCGGTCAAGCGCCTCTCGCAGTCGCGCGCCATCGCGCTCGACATGGAATCCGCCACCATCGCCGCCAACGGCTTTCGTTTCCGTGTGCCCTACGGCACCCTGCTCTGCGTCTCCGACAAGCCGCTGCATGGCGAGTTGAAACTGCCCGGCATGGCCACCGCTTTTTATCGCAAGCAGGTCAACCAGCATCTGCGCATCGGCATCCGTGCGCTGGAAAAGCTCGCCGGCATGCCGACGGAGAAGCTGCATTCCCGCAAGCTCAGGAGCTTCTTCGAGACGGCGTTTCAGTAAAGCGCCGGTACAGGGCCAAAGAAAAGGGGCGGTAAACCGCCCCTTTTCGTTTCCAATCAGGCCGTCATCACCTTCCAGGCATGTTCCAGGCCCTTGCGGGTGATGTCGATCATCTGGTCGACTTCGGCATGGCTGATGACGAGCGGCGGGGAGAAGAGCATGCGGTCGCCGGTGGCGCGCAGCACGAGGCCGTTTTCCAGGCAATGGTTGCGCACGGTGACGCCGGCCTTTTCCTTGTCCTCGAAGCGCTTGCGGGTGGTCTTGTCCTCGGTGAGCTGCACGGCGGCCATCAGGCCGACCTGCTGGATTTCGCCGACGATCGGCAGGTCTTCCAGCGACTTGAGGCCTGCGGCGAGATAGGGGCCGATATCGTCGTGCACGCGCTCGACGAGCTTTTCATCCTCGATGATGCGCAGGTTTTCCAGTGCGGCGGCGGCGCAGACCGGGTGGCCGGAATAGGTGAAGCCGTGGTTGAAATCACCGACCTCCTCGACCAGCACATTGCCGACGTGGTCGGAGACCATGACGCCGCCGATCGGGAGATAACCCGAGGACAGGCCCTTGGCGATTGGCGCCAGATCCGGTTCCACGCCAAAGTGCTGGTGGCCGAACCAGTGGCCGGTGCGGCCGAAGCCGCAGATGACTTCATCGCAGACGAGCAGGATGTTACGCGCCTTGCAGATACGGGCGATTTCCGGCCAGTAGGTCGCCGGCGGCACGATGACGCCGCCAGCACCCTGGATCGGTTCGGCGACGAAGGCGGCGACATTGTCTTCGCCCAGTTCGTCGATCTTCTCTTCCAGCTGGCGGGCCATCTTCAGGCCGAATTCGTCCGAGGTCAGGTCACCGCCCTCGGCATACCAGAAGGGCTGGTCGATGTGGTGGATTCCGGCGATCGGCAGGTCGCCCTGCTCGTGCATCCACTTCATGCCGCCGAGTGAAGCGCCGGCGACAGTGGAGCCGTGATAGCCGTTCTTGCGGGCGATGATTGCCTTCTTTGTCGGCTTGCCCATGGCGCCCCAGTAGACGCGGGCCATGCGGAACCAGGTGTCGTTGGCCTCCGAGCCGGAACCGGTGAAGAACACGCGGTTGATGTTCGGACCGGCGTGCGAGGTGATCTTCTGGGCAAGCAGCACGGCCGGCGGCGTCGTCGTGCCAAAGAACGTGTTGTAGTAGGGCAGCTCGTTCATCTGGCGCACGACGGCGTCCGCGATCTCCTTGCGGCCATAGCCGATATTGACGCACCAGAGGCCGGCGAAGCCGTCGAGGTAACGCTTTCCGTGATTGTCGAAGATGTGGCAGCCCTCACCGCGCTCGATGATGCGCGTGCCGGCCGCGTTCAGCTTCTTCATGTCCGAGAAGGGATGAAGATGATGGGCGGCATCGAGGGCACCGAGGTTCGAAACGGCTGCTGCGCTGGTCTTCGACATTTGACTACATCCTTGGGGGTAGGTCCCGCCTTATTGAACGCCGGGACAGAATGGGTTAGGAAAATGCCCATACAACAGGCATTTGGCAAGAGATCGAACGCAAGCAAAATTTCTTGTCCATGCTTCCCGCCAAACCAAAAGCAGGCACCATGACAAACCACAAGACGGCAGCCGGTTCTCCGCCTGCCAATGCTCCGGCCCGTATCGAAATCCTCCTCGTCGGCATGAACGGCGACCTGCGCGGCAAGCAGGTTCCGCTCGAAGGCGAGAAGAAAATCTGGGACGGTTCGGTGCGCCTGCCCTCCTCCACCCAGTCGCTCGACATCTGGGGCGACGACAATGACGACATCACCGGTCTGTCGCTTTCCGTCGGCGATCCCGACGGCGTCTGCATCCCCGACCGCCGCTCGCTGACCGTCCTGCCCTGGGCGCCGGAAGGCTCGAAGCAGGTGCTGGCCACCATGCACGAATTCGACGGCACCGCCTCCTTCATGGATCCGCGCGCCATTCTCGCACGCATGCTGAAGCGCTTTGAAGACAGGGGTTTGACGCCCGTCGTCGCGACCGAACTCGAATTCTACGTGGTGCAGGACGACTGGCACGTGACAGGCAAGCCGCGCCCGCCGGCTTCCCTGATGTATCGCGACCAGCCGAACGGCTACCAGCTCTACGACATGCGCGCCACCGACGCGCTCGACGGCTATCTCCAGACGGTGCGCGCCTGGGCGAAGGATATGGACCTGCCGGCCGACGCCACGACGGCGGAATTCGGGCCCGGCCAGTTCGAGATCAACCTGCTGCACCGCCCGGACGCGCTGGCGGCTGCGGATGACTGCATCTACCTCAAGCGCATCGCCGAGCTGGCCGCGCCGCGCTTCGGCCTGAAATCCACCTGCATGGCAAAGCCCTATGCCGACCAGGCGGGCTCGGGCCTGCATGTGCATTGCAGCGTCATCGACAAGGACGGCAAGAACATCCTCGACGCCAAGGGCGGCGATCCGGCCAAGCTGAAGTCGATCTGCGCCGGCATGTTGCAGACGATGCGCGATGCGCAGCTGATCTTCGCGCCCTTCGCCAATTCTTATCGCCGCTTCCAGCCGGGCTCCTTCGCACCTGTTGATCTGACCTGGGGTTTCGGCCACCGTGGCACCGCTATCCGCATCCCGGACAAGGACGGCCCGGCAGCGCGCGTCGAGCACCGCGTCGCGGGAGCCGACGTCAACCCGTATCTGCTGCTGACGGCAATCCTCGGCGGCATCCTGCTCGGCCTCGACAACGAGCTCGATCCGGGTCCGGTGACGGAACCGGGCAAGGATGCGCCGGATGCCAAGCGCCTGACGCACGATTTCCTGACCGCCGTGGAAGAATTCTCCGCCTCGCCCTTCATCAAGGACGCTTTTGGCGCGGACTATCAGAAGCTTTACGGCGATACGAAGCGCAAGGAAGCGATCACCTACCTGCGCACGGTCTCGGATTTCGACTACCAGACCTATCTGCCGCGTATCTAAGACACGACCGGCCTTCGCGCGACCGTCGCGCGGAGGCCGTCAATCGCCCGAAAGCGGTTGCAGGAAGGTTCGGTCGTAGCTTGAGAAGGGCGGATTCTTTGAGAAGCGGGCATTGGCCGCGATGCCATCGGCATCCTCGGCGACCTTGTCGCGATAGAGCAGATAGGCCGCTTCATCCGGAAACGTGAAGAGCGCAACGGCGATATCGCCAGCCCCATCACCGCCCGCGCCGGGAAAACTCACAGCAGCGCCTTCGGGCTTTTCGCGGGGCATGAAATAGCCATGGTGCGTTCCGCCATGGCGCTCGATGAGCGTGGTCCAGATCCGCGCATAATCGTAAAAATCCGCCATCCTTTCGGGATCCAGACGATACCGAACCTCGCAGGTAACCGGCGCGGTCCGCATCAGGCGGCGGCCGTTTCGGCCGATGTCGCGGCCTTCTCCTCGGCCTTGGGCACGATGACCTTCAGTTCGCCGGGATGCAGGCGGATCGAGACGTCCCGGTCCATCGGCAGCAATTCACCGTCGATGACGCAGTTGATGGCGCGATCGACCTTCGGGAAATGCAGGTCCACCGCCGTGCCGGTCATTTCCGTGACGTCGGCGTTTTCGCGCAATTTTCCCCGCAGGATATCGAAGGCGAGCTTGGCGACGCCGGCCGGTTTCAGCGGGTTCGTCGTGTAGAAGCCGAGATGGCCGCCGGTCAGGTCTTCCGCATAGAGCAGGCCGTTTTCGCCGAACCGGTTGTTCGAGACATTGATGGCCGAGACCTTGCGGTGCTCCTGCACGCCATCGACATCGAACTCCACCTCGAATTCCGGCGGATTGAAGATGACGCCGACAGCCGCACGGGTGTTGGCGGCGATCTTGCCGACACGGGACTTGTAGGTCATCGAGTTGCGCATACGCACCATGCGGGCATGCAGGCCGGCGGAAAACTGGTGCACGAAGGCGCGGTCATCCGCCGTGCCGATATCGGCGGCGGCGATGTCGCCATCAGCCAGTGCATCGATCGCCTGCCAGATATCGAGCGGGATCTTCAGCGAGCGCGCGAAGAGGTTCATCGTGCCGGCCGGGATGATGCCGAGCGGCATCTTGTTCTGCCAAGCGAAACCGGCGGCGGCCGAGACCGTGCCGTCACCGCCGCCGGCCAGCATCGCATCGAGATCGTTGCGGTCCGAACAGCGGCGCAGCGCCATTTCGATATCGGCCCCTTCGACGATATCGCAATCAAGATGATGTCCTGCCTCCGCAAAAACCCTCTCGGCATGGCGGGCATAGGCCTCCATGTCGGTGGTGCGGAACGTCCCCCCGTCCCTATTGAAAATTGCCTGTACGCGCATTCGTCTACTCCGTTTATCGGCCGAGAACGCCTGAAGGGATGAAGTCGATCCATTAGATAGTCGAGAAAGCGGCGATTAACAGGCGTGGTCGAAACAGAGTGCAACAAATCGTGAAATGGCCCCGTGTTGGCCAAAAGCAGGGCGGTGAAAAATCGGGATAGGAAGTTTGCCTTAGTTTGATATAGTGCAAGCCGGTCGCGTGCGTCGGGAGTGCGTGCGCCGGCTTGAACCTACCTTCCTATCGTGGCCGATCCGGCCGGACCAAACCACAGCAGCAGCCAGGAGGAGTGGCCGCCCTTGTGAGGGACCGTCATGGATTGACCGCGTGCGCCATCCTATCTGCGGAGCCGACCCGTGACTGAACACCCCCTGCCCAACGCCGCCCTCTCCTCCGGGCAGCCGCCGCTTTCGGCCCTCACCGTTACTCTCATCATTCTGGCGCTGGCCGTCGGCAGCTTCGGCATCGGCACCGGCGAATTCGCCATCATGGGCCTGCTGCCGGATGTCGGCACGACCTTCGGCGTAACGACGGCGCAGGCCGGTTACGTCATCAGCGCCTATGCCTTCGGCGTCGTGGTCGGTGCTCCCGTCATCGCGGTCATCGGCGCGCGCTTCCGCCGCCGCGACCTGCTGCTGGTGCTGATGGGCCTGTTTGCGGCCGGCAATCTCGCCAGCGCGGTCGCCCCGACCTTCGAGAGCTTCATCCTGTTCCGCTTCCTCTCCGGCCTGCCGCACGGCGCCTATTTCGGCGTTGCCGCGCTGGTCGCCGCCTCCATGGTGCCGGTCAACAAGCGCACGCAGGCCGTCGGCAAGGTCATGCTCGGTCTGACGGTCGCGACGCTGATCGGCACGCCGCTCGCCGCCTTCTTCGGCCAGCTCTTCGACTGGCAGTTCATGTTCGTCGCCGTAGGGATCACCGGCATGCTGACGGTGGCCCTCATCGCCATCTTCCTGCCGCGCGACAAGGCCCCGAAGGGCATCAATGCGCTGACGGAGCTCGGCGCGCTGAAGCGCAAGCAGGTCTGGCTGACGCTCGGCATTGCGGCCACCGGCTTCTGCGGCATGTTCGCGGTGTTCAGCTATATCTCGCCGATCGTCACCGAGGTCGCCGGCCTTCATGTCAGCATGGTGCCCGTCATCATGGCGATCTTCGGCTGCGGCATGATCGTCGGCAACATTTTTGGCGCCAAGCTTGCCGATCTTTCTCTCATGCGCACTATCGGCTGGTCGCTGGTGCTCTATTTCTTCGTGCTGATCAGCCTGTCGCTGACGGCGGAGAACCCGATCCTGCTCGGCGTCTGCTGCTTCCTCATCGGGTGCAGCTTCGTCGTCGGCCCCGCGCTTCAGACGCGCCTGATGGACGTTGCCGGCAATGCCCAGACGCTCGCCGCCGCCCTTAACCACTCCGCCTTCAACGTTGCCAATGCGCTCGGCGCGCTGTTTGGCGGCATGGCGATCAGCGCCGGCTACGGTTATGGATCGATGGGCTTCGTGGGCGCGGCAGCCACGGTGGTCGGCTTCGGCATCTATCTGGTCTCGATGACGCTCGACAAGATCGACAACGAGGAAACGCCGGTCTGCCCGGCCGAATAGGCGGCGCTCACGAGCGTGAAAATCAGGCGGCGTCCCTTCCGGGGGACGCCGTTTCCGTTTGCGGGGCAAGGCGGATGACGTTCTGGCCATCTTCGCAGATCACGTTCTGAGCGCCCCAGGCGGCCAGCGCCCGGATGATCGGCTCGAGGCTTCGGCCGGCCGTTGTCAGCGCATAATCGACGCGCGGCGGCACGACGGGAAAGATGGTGCGCGACAGGATGCCGGCATCTTCCAGCTCGCGCAGCTGCTTGGTCAGCATGCGCTGCGTGACGCTGGGCAGCCGGCGGCGCAGCTCGTTGAAGCGCAGCGTGCCCTCCATCATCAGGTGATAGAGAATCACACCTTTCCATTTTCCATCGAGGAAGGAGAGCGTCGATTCGACCGGGCAGCCGGGGAAATTCTTGGTGAGCTTGGCGCGCGGGCGGGACATGTCACGGTATCCTTTTCGACACTATGTGCACAAAATGTGCATTCTTGCGTTATCAGACGTTACTCTTCATCTAGTCTCCATTCAACGCGAAAGGAGACACCCATGCGCGCCATCGCCTACCAGACCCCGCAGGCCATCACCGCCGACACAGCCCTCGTCGAGATCGACCTGCCCACACCGGAGCCGCAGGGACGCGACCTGCTGGTCGAGATCAAGGCCGTCTCGGTCAATCCGGTCGATACGAAGCTGCGGCGCAATGCGGCGCCCGCCGATGGCGGATGGCGCGTTCTGGGCTTCGACGCCGCCGGCATCGTCAAGGCGGTCGGCCCCGATGTCACGCTGTTCAAGGCGGGCGACGCCGTGTTCTATTCGGGCGCCATCGATCGACCGGGCACGAATTCCGAGTTCCACCTCGTGGACGAGCGCATTGTCGGCCGCAAGCCCGCCTCGCTCGATTTTGCCGCCGCCGCCGCCCTCCCGCTGACGGCGATCACCGCCTGGGAAATGCTTTTCGACCGGCTGAAGGTGCACGACGCCGTGCCGGGCGCCGCCAGGGCGCTCCTCATCATTGGCGGCGCCGGCGGCGTCGGCTCGATTGCCGTGCAGCTTGCCCGCCACCTGACCGACCTCACGGTCATCGCCACCGCCTCGCGGCCCGAAACGGCGGAATGGGTCAAGTCGCTTGGCGCGCATCATGTGGTGGATCACAGCAAGCCGCTCGCCGGTGAGGTCGCAGCCCTCGGCCTCGGCGCACCGGCCTTCGTCTTCTCGACGACCAATACGGAGGATCATCTTGCCGCCATCGTAGAGACCATCGCGCCGCAAGGCCGCTTCGGCCTGATCGACGATCCGAAGGTGCTTGACGTCATGCCCTTCAAGCGCAAGGCCGTCTCGACGCATTGGGAGCTGATGTTTACCCGCTCACTCTTTCAGACGGCTGACATGATCGAACAGCACACCCTTCTGAACGAGGTCTCGCGCCTTGTGGACGCGGGAACCCTGCTCACGACGCTGGCGGAAACCGTCGGCACGATCAATGCGGAAAACCTGAAGAAGGCCCATGCGATGATCGAGAGCGGGCGCACGCGCGGCAAGCTCGTACTGGCAGGTTTCTAAACTCGAAAATCGCCCTCCGCTGCTCGCTTCCAGAGCGGCGGAGGGGTGTTACCAAGGTGACAGGGGCGGCAAGGAACTCTGGTAGACATAGGCCATCGCAGCCCACCGAACGAAACGAAAAACGGCGGGCGGCACACGGGAAAGGAACACAGAACCCTTCCCGCAAACCTATGACGTTTATTGGAGATTTACGTGTCCGCCCTGATTGAAAGCATTACCGAGAGCCGCACCTTCGGCTTTATCGCCCGCACGATCCTGACCTCGATGTTCTGGCTGTCCGGCATCGCCAAACTGGCCGATTTCGATGGCGGCCTCCTGGAGATGACGCATTTCGGCCTTGAGCCGGCGGCCTTCTTCAATGTCGCCACGGCACTGACGCAGCTCATCGGCTCGGCCCTCATCATTTCCAACCGCTGGACCTGGCTCGGCGCCGGCATGCTCGCCGTCTTTACCGCGCTCACCATTCCGATCGCCCACAATTTCTGGGCGATGCAGGAACCGATGCGCACCATCGAATTCCATTTCGTCGCCGAACATATCACCGTCATCGGCGGCCTGATGGTGGTGGCTTGGAAGTCTGCAACCACTTCTGCCGTCCCTGCCCAATGACGGCAGGACCGGATGCCGCCGGCTCTCTCCAGTGCGGCATCCCGAGGACGGCCCTGCCTCTCCCGGCCGTCCCCCGCCCCGGCGCTCTCGCCGGGGCGGTTTGCGTTTGTCAGAGCGACGGCAATTTCAACGGCCCACCTGTCTTGATGCTGCGGATCGCGAAATTGGAGCGGATGTCGGTGACACCAGGCATGGTGAGCAGCGTCTCGGTCAGGAGACGCTCATAGGCGGAAAGATCCTCAACCACCACCTCCGCCAGAAAATCCGCATTGCCCGAGATCAGAAAACACGAGACGACCTCCGGCACCGCCAGAAGCGCCTCCTGCTGCGCCATGGCGTTTTCCCGGCTGTGATGCCCCACCTTGATCTCGACAAAGACGGTCAGGCCGAGCCCGACTTCCTTGCGGTCGATATCCGCCCGGTAGCCACGCAGCACGCCGGATTTTTCGAGATTGCGGATGCGTCGGAGGCAGGGTGAGGGTGAAAGGTTCACGCGCTCGGCGATCTCCACATTGGTCGCACGCGCATCCTCCTGCAGCACCTTGAGGATGGCGATATCGAATTTATCCAGATTTGGCATATTCGAAAACTTTCATGGCCTGGATTGGTGAAATCCTGCTCATCTTACGTTCTCAAGAGCACAACACGCAAGGACATGCCCCGGCCTTCGACGCTAGATTCTCGGCAGAAATGAGCCAGCGCAGAAAGGATACCCGCCATGGCCATGGTCTCGCTTTCCTCCGAAGACAAATCCAATCCGCTTGTCGCCGGCTATGCGGGCGGCGTGGTGACGGTGCTGATCTGGGCGCTCTGGGTGCTGGCGACGCGCCACACGGCCGCAACACCACTCGGCACGATCGATATCGGCCTCATCCGCTACGGCGTGCCGGCCATCCTGCTGGCGCCGATCTGGCTCAAGACCGGGCTTCTGCCGAAGAACGTGCCGCTCAAGTTGATCATCGTGATGGCGGCCGGTGCAGGCGCCGTCTTCTTCCAGGTCACGGCGGCGGCGCTGCATGTCACGCCGGCCGCACCGAGCGGCATCCTGCTCGGCGGCTCGTTGCCGCTGGCAACCGCGCTCATCGGCATGGTCCTGTTCGGCGAGCGGCCGGACCGCATGCGCCTTGCCGGCCTTGCCGCCATCGTTGCGGGCGTCGCGATCCTGCTCACCGCAAGCATGCTGAAAAGCGGCATGACCGCGACCGGCTTCGTGCTGCTGCCGATCGGCGCCGTGCTGTGGGCCGGCTTCACCCATGCCTTCCGCCGCTCGGGCCTTTCCGCCCTCGAAGGGGCCGCCATCATCGCGGTCTGGTCGTTCCTGATCCATCTGGTGCTCGCCGCGATCTTCGGCACGCACCTTGCCGCCGCCACCCTGCCCGACCTTGCGCTTCAGATCACCAGCCAGGGCATTCTTTCCGGCCTCGTCGCCACCTTCGCCTACGGCACCGCGATCCGCGCCCTCGGCGGCAGCCAGGCCGCCGCCTTCACCGCCATCACGCCGGTGCTCGCAACACTAGGCGGCGCGATCTTCCTCGGCGAAAGTTTTGGTATGGCCGAGATGACGGCCGCGCTGGTCGTCGGCGGCGGCGTGGCGCTCTCGACCGGCATCTTCTCTCCCAAGCGCTAGGCCGAAACGACAAAGGGCGCCCGCGGTTTTGCCGGGGGCGCCCTTTTCCGTGTCTGTGTTTCGGATCAGCCGTGCACGATCTCGCGGTGCTTCTGCAGGCGCTTGCCAAAGGCCTGGCTGACGCGGTCGAAGATGATCGCGATGCCGACGATGGCAAGGCCGTTGAAGATGCCGAGCGTGAAATACTGGTTGGAGATCGCCTTCAGAACCGGCTGGCCGAGGCCTTGGACGCCGATCATCGAGGCGATGACCACCATGGCGAGCGCCATCATGATCGTCTGGTTGATACCGGCCATGATGGTTGGCAGCGCCAGCGGCATCTGCACGTTCTTCAGCTTCTGCCAGCTCGACGAGCCGAAGGCATCGGCCGCCTCCAGCACGTCCTTGTCGACGAGGCGGATACCCAGATTGGTCAGGCGGATCATCGGCGGTATGGCGTAGATGACGACGGCGATGAGGCCGGGCACCTTGCCGATGCCGAGCAGCATGACGACCGGGATCAGATAAACGAAACTCGGCATGGTCTGCATGACGTCGAGGATCGGATTGACCACGTTTTGCACGCGATCCGACCGCGACATGATGATGCCGATCGGAATGCCGATGGCGATCGACAGCACGGTACAGACGAAGATCATCGAGACCGTCTTCATCGTATCGTCCCACATGTCGAAATAGCCGATGAGGAGCAGCGTGGCGACCGTGCCGGCGACGATCTTCCAGTTGCGGCTGGCGAACCAGGCGATGGCGGCGATCAGCAGAATGATGATCGGCCAGGGCGTCTTGGTCATGAACCGCTCGGACCAGATCAGGAAGTGCTGCAGCGGCACGAAGATCGATTCGATGCCGTCACCATAGGCGCGGGTAAATCCGCGGAACGCCTCGTCGATGCCCTTCTTGAGGTCACGCAGGCTATCCGCATTCATTGTGGGAAATTTCGTAAACCAGTCCATGTCGATCCCCTTCCGGCTCTGTCCGGTCTTGCGCCGGTTTCATGAGCCAACCCTGAAGCATGCCGAGGGAAAGGGCGCTGCGATTTGCGCCAAAGGCATGCGCTAAAACGAAGGCAAAGGGCGGCGCGCCGAAAACGCGCCGCCCGAATCCTTGATCAGGCGATCAGAGAGCGGCCTTGATCTTCTCGGCAGCTTCCGGCGAGACCCAGTCCTTCCACAGGGCTTCGTTCTCTTCCAGGAAGTGCTTGGCGCCATCGTCGCCGCTCGCCTGGTTGTCGGTCATCCAGGCCATCAGCTTGTTGACCGTGTCGTTCGACCAGGCGCGCTTGTTAAGGTAGCCCATGACGTCTTCGCCGGCACGCTCGGAGAAGCCCTTGGTGACGAGCGTCTGGACCTTGTCCTTCGGCCAGTCGTTCTTCTTCGGGTCTGCGCAGTCGGCGACGGTGTTGCAGCGCTTCCACTCGGCGGCGTCATAGGGAACGCCATGCTCGAGCTTCACCATCTCGTACTTGCCGAGAAGCGCCGTCGGGGCCCAGTAGTAACCGACCCAGCCTTGCTTGCGCTCGTAGGCCTTGGCGATCGAACCGTCGAGGCCGGCGGCCGAGCCCGTGTCGACGAGCGTGAAGTTCGCCGCTTCGCCGCCATAGGCCTTGTAGAGCTGGCCGGTCACGACGGTACCGCCCCAGCCCTGCGGGCCGTTGTGCACGGCGCCCTTGCTGGCGTCTTCCGGATCCGGGAACAGCTCCGGATGCTTCAGCGCATCGTCAATCGTCTTGATGTCGGGATTGGCGTCGGCGATGTATTTCGGGATCCACCAGCCCTGGACGGCAGCGTCGGAGAGTGCCACGGCAGCGCCGATCAGCTTGCCTTCCTCGATGCCGCGGTTGACGACGTCCGGCAGCAGGTCGACCCAGCCTTCCGGCGCCAGATCCGGCTCGCCCTTTTCGATCATCGAGGTGATGGTCGGAACCGTGTCACCGACGATGACTTCGGCATTGCAGCCGTAGCCTTCGGTCAGAATGAACTTGTCGAGTGCGGCCAGCACTTCGGCGCTCTGCCAGTTCATGCTGGCGATGGTCACGTCGCCGCATTCGGCGCGTGCAGCGCCCGTCATGGCCAGAAGGCCAGCGACGAGGCAGGTGGAAGCAAGAAGATGTTTCATATCCGTTCCCTCATGTCGACGGTGTCATTGTGCCCAGTCAGGCCCTGCCGCACCGTCGCCGCCGGGCCCTTGATCGTTAGCGAATGCGGATAAAACCGCGATACCGCACCCTCGACTTTTGCAGGTGCGGGGTCGAATGCCGGTACAAATGCGTCTGCGATTGACCCCAATGCGTCATGAGCCCATCAAATCCGCAAGACCGTCCCGACTTTATCCAAGACCGGAAGCACGGGGGCAATGGTATGATACAATTCAACTTTTTCAACCGCAAAACAAAAGGCCGGCAGAAGCCGGCCTTTGCTTATTGCGACATGTCAGGAAAAATCAGGCGTCGCGCCGGCCCTGGATGACATGCACCCGGCCACCGACCTTGACGCGTTCGTAAAGGTCGATCACGTCGTGGTTCAGCATGCGCACGCAACCGCTCGACATGGCCTGGCCGATCGACCAGGGCTGGTTGGTGCCATGGATGCGGAACATGGTGTCGTTGCCGTTCTGGTAGAGGTAGATGGCGCGCGCGCCAAGCGGGTTGTTCGGGCCGCCTTCGAGGCCGCCGGCATATTTCAGGTTCTTCTTCGGATCGCGGCGGATCATGTTCGGCGTCGGCGTCCAGGTCGGCCATTCCGCCTTGCGACCGATATAGGCGCTGCCCGCCAGCGAATAACCCTGCCGGCCGACGCCGATACCGTAACGCATCGCCCGGCCACCGCCCAGCACGTAGTAAAGCCGACGGGCCGGCGTATCGACGACGATGGTGCCGGCGGCGTGATCGGTGCTGTAGGCGACTTCCTGGCGGCGCAGTTCCGGCTTGATCTTGTCGAGCGACATCGCCTTCAGCGGATGTTTCTCGTCCAGCCGGTCGCCGTAATTGGCGCGGTCACTGGTGCCGTTGGTCGCGCAGCCTGCCAGCAGTGCAGACGCGCCAAGCAGGAATCCGCGGCGGGAAATCGACATGGTTAAAGCCCCTTTAAGATCAGTCCTCGGGGCCGAGAATTATGCGGTTATGGTTAATCGAGGGTTAAGGAGCGCGCTGCGGTTGCAGGAACGATTAAGGTCGGTGACGAAAAGAAGGCGGGATCGGCCCTGCCAAAAACGCCCGGGCGGGAATCGGAAGCACCTCCCTCTCCTCCGTCATCCTCGGCCTTGAGCCGAGGATCCATGCCACGAATTCGGGGAGTGCCGTACGCGTGGATCCTCGGCTCAAGGCCGAGGATGACGGAGGAGAGGTGACGGCCTTTGATCGGCAAGTTGAATCGTCGGCGAGCAACACGCCATGGCTAAAGGCGGCACAGCAGTAAAAAGGCCGCCTCAAGGGCGGCCTTCGTTATTTTGCGCTGAGCGCATCACATATTCGGATAGACCGGCCCTTCGCCGCCCTGCGGCGGCACCCAGTTGATGTTCTGGTTGGGGTCCTTGATGTCGCAGGTCTTGCAGTGCACGCAGTTCTGCGCGTTGATGACGAAGACTTGCCTGCCGTCCTTCTCCACCCATTCGTAGACACCGGCCGGACAGTAGCGCGTCGACGGACCGGCATAGATGTCGAGTTCCGACGTCTTCTGCAGCTCCGGGTTCTTCACCTGGAGATGGATCGGCTGGTCTTCCTCGTGGTTGGTGTTCGACAGGAACACCGAGGACAGACGGTCGAAGGTCAGAACGCCATCCGGCTTCGGATAGTCGATCCGCTTGTGTTTGGCGGCCGGTTCCAGCGACTGCGCATCGGTCTTGCCGTGCTTCAGCGTGCCGAAGATCGAGCCGCCGAACAGCGTGTTCGTCCACATGTCGAGCCCGCCGAGCGCCACGCCGATAGCCGTGCCGAACTTCGACCACAGCGGCTTGACGTTGCGCACCTTCCTGAGGTCCGAGCCGATGGCGCTGTCGCGCCAGCCCTGCTCGATCTCGATCGGCTCGTCATTGGCGCGGCCATGGGCAATCGCATCCGCCAGCTTCTCGGCGGCGAGAATGCCCGAGAGCACCGCATTGTGGCTGCCCTTGATGCGCGGCACGTTGACGAAGCCGGCCGAGCAGCCGATCAGCGCGCCGCCGGGGAAGGACAGTTTCGGCACCGACTGGTAGCCGCCCTCCGTGATGGCGCGCGCACCATAGGACAGGCGCTTGCCGCCCTCGAACGTGCCCCTGATCGCCGGATGCGTCTTGAAGCGCTGGAATTCCTCGAAGGGGAAGAGATAGGGGTTCTTGTAGTTGAGGTGCACCACGAAGCCGACGGCGACCATGTTGTCTTCGAGGTGATAGAGGAACGAGCCGCCGCCGGTCTTCATGCCGAGCGGCCAGCCGAAGGAGTGCTGCACGAGACCCAGCTTGTGGTTCTCCGGCTTGACCTGCCAGAGTTCCTTGAGGCCGATGCCGAACTTTTGGGGTTCGCGATCCTTCTGGAGATCGAACTTCGCAATCAGCTGCTTGGCGAGCGAGCCGCGCACGCCCTCCGAGATCAGCGTGTACTTGCCGATGAGCGCCATGCCGCGCGTGTAGTTCGGGCCTGGCTCGCCGTTGCGCTCGATGCCCATGTCGCCGGTCGCGACGCCGATGACGGCGCCCTCGTCATTGTAGAGCACTTCGGAGGCGGCAAAGCCGGGATAGATCTCGACGCCGAGCTCTTCCGCCTTGGTCGCCAGCCAGCGACAGACATTGCCGAGCGAGACGATGTAGTTGCCGTGGTTGTTCATCAAAGGCGGCATGGCGAAGTTCGGCAGGCGGATCGAACCGGCCGGGCCGAGCAGCAGGAAGTGGTCGTCCTTCACCTCGGTCTTGAACGGGTGGCTCTCATCCTCGCGCCAGTCGGGCAGCAGGCGGTCGATGCCGATGGGATCGACGACCGCGCCGGAAAGAATATGCGCGCCGACTTCCGAGCCCTTCTCGAGCACGACGACGGTGAGGTCCGGATTGACCTGCTTCAGCCGGATCGCCGCAGACAGACCCGCCGGGCCCGCACCGACAATCACAACGTCGAATTCCATCGACTCGCGTTCGGGAAGTTCCATTTCTTCGCTCATTGCTCTCTCCACCCGCAACCCCTCAAAGCCGCGGAAAATCCCTTAAGGTCGACCCTGTCATGACAAATACCGGAAATCTTGTCGAGCCGTTCTGCGACAGACTTTCCGGCATTTGCGCATGACCTCATGACAAGTCGCAAGTTTATTGACTAAGACGTAAACGTCAATCATTTGTCGGAGCGCTCGTCACACCTCGCTTGATTCCGCCGTCTCTCGGGACTAGGCATTCGACAGCCAGCCCGCGGAGAGCATTGTCACCCATGTCCGAGATTATCCGATCGCTCCAGCAAGACTTGAACGAATTCGGCACAGATCTCCACCTTATCGGAGGCGAGAAGCTCAACGGCCGGCACCCCGGCGAACACCCCGACAATTTCGGCGCGGGTGCCATGGCGCAGCCTGCGACACCGGAGGCCGCGGTCGCCATTGTTCGCTGGTGCATCGAGAACAATGTCCCCGTGGTGCCGCAGGGCGGACGCACCGGGCTCGTCGGCGGAGGGATAAGCCGGCCGGGTGAACTGATCCTGTCGACCGCAAAACTCGACCGTATCGAGGCGATCGACCCTCTCGCCCGCACCGCGACCGTCGGTGCCGGCGTGACGCTGCAGGCCCTGCAGGAGGCCGCCGCAGAATTCGGCCTCACGCCCGGCATCGATCTCGCCGCGCGCGGCAGCGCCACCATCGGCGGCATGATCGCCACCAATGCCGGCGGCATCCTGGCCTTCCGCAACGGCGTGATGCGCCACCAGGTGCTCGGCGTCGAGGCCGTCATGCCGGACGGCAGCCTCGTCAGCGATTTGACGCGTGTGCTGAAGGTCAGTGCCGGCCCTGACATCAAGCAACTCCTCATCGGCTCCGAAGGTGCCTACGGCTTCGTCACCCGGGCGGTGGTGAAGCTCGAAAGCTTCAATCCGATCCGCGCGACCGCCCTCGTCGGCGTCCCGGATGCGACATCCGCCCTCGCGCTGATCGGCTATTTCCGGGCGCAGCCTTCCCTGCAGCTCGAGGGCGCCGAACTGATGTGGCGGAATTTCTTCGTCGACAGCGCGCGCGAACGCAGCTTCGAGGTCGACTGGCTGGACGAAGAGACACCGGCCGTTTTGCTGATGGAGGTTTCAGCGGCCAGCGAAGAAAACGCCCGCAGTGCGCTGGAAGATGGCCTCGCCGGCCTCTGGGAGGAGCATGGCCTGACCAGCGGCATCGTCGCCGCGTCGCTCGACCAGGCACGACGCTTCTGGGCGCTGCGCGAGGAAAGCGACTTCATCTATCGCGTCCAGCCGGGCGCGCCCTCCTTCGACGTCTCGGTACCGCCCGGCGCACTCGACGCCTATGTCACAGGCCTCAAGGCGCGACTGAAGGCAGTCGATCCAGGCTTCGACGCCTATGTCTACGGCCATATCGCCGACGGCAACCTGCATATTTCCGTCATCGGCGACGGCGTGGCGGCGGCGGACCTCAAGGCGGCGATCGAGGATGCGGTCTATACCAGTGTCGCCGAAGCCGGCGGCAGTTTTTCCGCCGAACATGGGGTGGGAACGGAGAAGCGCCGTGCCTATCTCACCTTCGGAAATTCGGCCCGCCGCGCGGTCGCGCAGGCGATCAAGGCTGCTCTCGACCCGAAAAACCTCTTCAATCCCGGCAAGGTCCCCTACCGCGCCGACTGACATCGAACATACAAGGATATCGCCATGGATCTCGGTATTGCCGGCAAGCGCGCCCTCGTTCTCGCCTCCTCCCGCGGCCTCGGCAGGGGCATCGCCGTGGCGCTCGCCCGCGAGGGCGCCCATGTGCTGCTCTGCGGTCGCAGCGCCGAGACGCTTGCCGCCAATTGCGCGGCGATCAATGCCGAAGATTTTGGCCGCGCCGACTGGGTGCAGGCCGATCTCGGTGAGGAAAACTTCGTCGAAACCGTCGTCTCGTCGGTCGGCGAAAAGCTCGGCGGTATCGACATCCTCGTCAACAATTCCGGCGGACCGACGCCCGGCTCCACCGAGGACATGAGCGAAGAGAAGCTTCTCGCCTATTTCCAGTCCATGGTGCTGCGCCTCATCACGCTCACCAACCGCCTTCTGCCTGGCATGAAGGAGCAGCGTTGGGGCCGTATCCTCACCGTCGCCTCGTCCGGCGTCATAGAGCCGATTTCCGGCCTTGCCCTGTCCAACACGCTGCGCCCGGCGCTTGCCGGCTGGTCGAAGACGCTGGCGACGGAAGTCGCGCAATACGGCATCACCAGCAACATGCTGCTGCCCGGCAGCATTTTCACCGACCGGCTGAAGAGCCTGGATGCCGCCGCCGCCGAGCGCAGCGGCAGGAGCGTGGACGACGTAAAGGCCGCCTCGGAAAAGGCGATCCCCGCGCGCCGTTACGGCACCGTCGAGGAATTCGCTGCCACCGCCGCCTTCCTGTGCAGCGGCCCAGCGAGCTATGTCACCGGCAGCCTGGTGCGCTGCGACGGCGGCGCGGCGCATTCGGTCTGAACTTCCATCCGGCGAGCCTCCTTTTGGCTTGCCGGTTTTGCGAGGTCGGACAGGCATCCGCCCTTGCCATTCCCCCTCGCCTGTGTCATTTCGCGCCCTCTTCATTTCAGAGCGCATCTGATGCGCCCTTTCGCGCGGCGCCATTTGCGCCGCTTCAACACATTTCGACAGATGAGAGGGGCACGGCGATGGCACGGGCACTCGGGCTTGATTTTGGCACGACGAACACGGTTCTCGCGCTCGCTTCCGGCGGCAGCGAAACGCAATCCATGCATTTTACCAGCAGCGTCGGCGAGACCGATACGATGCGCACCGCGCTTTCCTTCATGAAGGATCCGGTGGCGGGAGCGCAGGCACTGAAGGTGGAGGCCGGACAGGCGGCGATCCGTCAGTTCATCGACAATCCCGGCGATTGCCGTTTTCTGCAGTCGATCAAGACCTTCGCGGCGAGCGCGCTTTTCCAGGGCACGCTGATCTTTGCCCGGCGACATTCCTTCGACGACCTCATGGAGGTATTCCTGCGCCGGCTGAAGGCCTATGCGGGCGAGGAATGGCCGGGCTCGGTCTCCCGGCTCGTCGCCGGTCGGCCGGTGCAGTTCGCCGGCGCCAGCCCCGACCCGAACCTTGCGCTCGAACGCTACAATGCAGCGCTGACGCGGCTCGGCTTTCCGGAAATCCACTACGTCTACGAACCGGTGGCGGCCGCCTATTACTTCGCGCAGACACTGAAGAGCGACGCAAACGTGCTGGTCGCCGACTTCGGCGGCGGCACGACCGACTATTCGCTGATCCGCTTCGAACGGCAGGCAGGCCGGCTGACCGCGACGCCGATCGGCCATTCGGGGGTCGGCATTGCCGGCGACCATTTCGATTCGCGCATGATCGCCCATCTCGTGGCGCCGGAAATCGGCAAGGGGTCGCACTTCAAGAGCTTCGACAAGGTTTTGGAGGTGCCCTCCGGCTACTACGCGAATTTCGCACGCTGGAACCAGCTGTCGATCTTCAAGACGACGCGTGAATTCGCTGACCTCAAGTCGCTTGTCCGCTCGGCGCTCGAACCGGAGAAACTGGAGCTCTTCATCGACCTCGTCGAACATGACGAGGGCTATCCGCTCTATCAGTCTATCTCGGCGACAAAGATGGCCCTGTCGGACGCAGAGGAAGCCGAGTTCAATTTCGCCCCGCTGGGCGCCGCCGGCCGCAAGACCGTAAAGCGCTCGGATTTCGAAACATGGATTGCGCCGGATCTTGTTCGCATCGAGGGCGCACTGGACGAGGTTCTGGAAAAGACGAACACCGCGGCCGGCGACGTCGACAAGGTCTTCCTGACCGGCGGCACCTCCTTCGTCCCGGCGGTGCGCAGCATTTTCACGCGCCGCTTCGACGGCGGGAAGATCGAGACCGGCGGCGAACTGCTCTCCATCGCCCATGGTCTGGCGCTGATCGGTGAAAGCGACGACGTGGCGCAATGGGCGGCGTGACGGCGGCGCTTTCCTCCGGGAGCCGGCTTCGCTAAGATACGCGACATGACCGCCGCCAATGACCTTCACCCCGAGCAGCTTCGTTCGCTTCTGCATTTCTATGCGGATGCGGGCGTGGAATGGCTGCTGGAAGAAGAAGCCGTCGACCGCATCGCCGAGTTCGAAGCGATGCGCGTTGCGCGGGGCACCCCTGCGCAGCGGGAGACCGCTCCCGCTCAACAGCAGGCAAGGCAGGCACCATCACGGCAGGAACAGCCACGCTCCGCACCGCCTGCCGCGATGCCGAACGTCGCGATCCCGGACAGCCAGGCGATCGCCGAGGCGGAATTTGCGGCAAATAGTGCGCGCTCGCTGGACGAACTGCGCACGGCGATGGAAAGCTTCAACGGCTGCAACCTGAAAACCAGCGCCCGCTGCCTCGTCTTCGCAGAGGGCAAGGCCAACCCCTCCATCATGGTGATCGGCGCCATGCCGAATGCCGACGACGACCGCGATGGGCAACCATTCTCCGGCCGGCAAGGTGCCGTGCTGGAGCGCATGCTTGCCGGCATCGGGCTTGCCCGCACCGACCTGCTGCTGACCAATATCGTGCCTTGGCGGCCGCCGGGCAACCGCCCGCCCTCGCAGCGCGAAGCCGATATCTGCCGCCCGTTCATCGAACGCCAGATCGCTCTTGCCGAGCCGAATCATTTGCTGATTCTCGGCAATTTCGCTGCCCGCTTCCTGTTGCGCTCCCAGGAGACGATCCATCAATTGCGTGGAGAATGGCGGGAAATCGAAATTTCCGGCCGTTCGATCCCGGCTTTCGCGACCCTCCACCCGCAGGATCTGGCCACAGCCCCGATCAGCAAGCGGCTGGCCTGGCAGGACTTGCTCGCTTTTCGCGCAGGGCTTCAAGGCTGACCAGCCAAGCCCAATTCAATCAATTCAACATCTTACAAAATCGAATTCTTCAGCTGCACCCGAATCTGCCGCAAATCTGCCTTCAGCATGAACAAATTGTTTCAGCAGCCATGTGAATTGCACATATCTGCCGGGCGGAATGTCGCATTGCAAAATCCATGCTGCGGCGCAATATATCGACACGGGAGGACAGGATTTAAGGAAACGACCTATGACCGCCCGCTTTCGGCCCATTCATTCGAGCTTCGAGACGCTCCGCCACACCGGCCGGCGCGCCGGCCACGGCTTCGGCATCGCCGCTCCGGCCAATGAGCAGCTCACGGCCACCGGCTTCGCCCGCATCATCCGTCCCGTCCAGCTCTACGCCGACTTCATCCAGCGCTGAGCCACGCAACGGGCACACATGCCCGTGTGTATAGACACCATCAGGAGCAGACCATGGCCGCCTTTCGCAAGCTGATCTCAGACATTGCCGACATCCGCGCCGCCGTGAACGCCGCCCGGGAATATTCCGTGCTGGCCTCGCTGCCGCGCGATGCCGCCCAGCGCCGCGACCCGCTCAAGGCATTCCTGCCCAACTGAGCAGGCCCAACCGACCGGGCTTTGACCACGGTGCGTGCCGTGGTATGATCTTCCTCGTGAGGAGGTGAGACGCCTTTTCTCCGGTGGAGACCGGGCCAAAGCCCGATCTCCGTTTCTTAGCTGATCGTCAGGGTGAAGCGCCAACCTCTGAACCTGATCGTCAGCGTAAGCCGGACTCTCAAACGTCTCACCTCCTTTCGTTATGTCGGATTTACACCCGACGTGCCTTCATAACACAACCCTTCCGGGAATTCCCGGACCCTCCAAAATTCTTTTGGATTACGCCAGCCGCTGTCGCTGTGGACAGCGCGCGGTTCCCGCAATAGAGCGACATTCGATAAACGAATGCCCCTCTTCCCGGAGCCCCCATGCTGGCGACCCTCGTCTCCATTTTCAGCCTCATGCTGTCCACGCTGCTGATGATGGTGGCCTTCGGGCTGCAGAGTTACGTCGTGCCGGTGCGCGCCGTGGCCGAGGGCTGGTCGACGCAGACGATCTCGATGATCGCCACCGGCTACACGATCGGTTTTACGCTCTCCTGCATCGTGACACCGAAATTCGTGCTGCTGGTGGGCCACGTGCGTGTCTTCGTGGCGCTGATCACGCTGCTTTCCATCGGCATCCTGCTCTGCGCGCTCGTCGTCGACTGGCGCGCCTGGATGCTGTTCCGCGCAATCTCCGGCTTTGCCATTTCCGGCAGCTATCTCATCATCGAAAGCTGGCTGAACGAGCGCGTGACCAACGAGAACCGCGGCTCGGTCTTCTCCATTTACCTCATCACGACCATGGTGGGCACGATCGGCGGACAATATCTCGTACCGCTGGGAGACCCCTCCAACACCTCGCTCTTCATCGTCTGCGGCATCATCTTCTCGATCGCACTGATGCCGACCGCCCTCACCTCATCACCGCTGCCGGCGCCGCCGACGCAGGCGCGCTTCAACGTTCCGGCGCTCTACCGACGCTCGCCCGTGGCCGTGGTCGGTGCCTTCCTCGCGGGCGCGCTTTCCGGCGCATGGCTCAATCTCGGCGGTGTTTTCACGCAGCGCACCGGCCTCTCGACCGCCGAGGGCGCAACGTTGCTTGCCTCCGTGCTGATCGGCAGCGCCATCGCGCAGATCCCGATCGGCCGCGCCTCCGACCGCATGGATCGCCGCCTCGTCATGGTCGTCTGCGGCATCGTCGGCACGATCTCCTGTATCGCCATGGCCGTCGTCGCCGGCGGGCCGCCGGTTCTCCTGTATGTCGTCGCAGCCTTCGTCGGCTCGGTGATCTTCCCGATCTATGCGCTGAACGTGGCGCATGCCAACGACCGGGCGCAGCCCGACGAATATGTCGAGGTGTCCTCCGGCATGATGATCGTCTATGGCGTCGGCACCATTTCCGGACCGATCGTGGTCGGGCCGATCATGGACCGCTTCGGGCCCGGCGCGCTGTTTGTCGTGCTCGCCGTCTATTTCGCCCTCTATGGCGCCTATGCTGCCTGGCGCATCAGCCGGCGCGAAGCCAGTGACGGCCTGGTCAGCAAGACCGATTTTCAGGCCATGGCCGCGCAGCCGCTCGGCGCGGACGCTGCTGCCGCCGCGCTGCAACCCGATGCGGTGACGGAAGAGCGCGTCGAGGACACCACGACACCGGAATGGCGTCAGCCCTGAGGCAACTTGTGCCGCAACTCGGCGCGCCGCTTCAAATCCAGGCGATGCTCGCGGAAGATGACGAAGATGCCGGCGGTGACGACGATAGCAGTGCCGAGGAGCATCGTGCCCGTCGGCACGTCGCCGAAGAGGAAATAACCGACGATGAGGCCGAGCACGATCGAGGTATATTCGAACGGCGCGATGGTTGAAACGTCCGCATAGCGGTAACTCGAGGTCAGCAACAGCTGGGCAATGCCGCCGCAGAAGCCCGCGAGCGCCATCAGGCCCAGCGCCGGCCAGCTGAGTTCCGCCCAGCCAAAAGGCAAGGTCGCGAGCGAAAAGAGCGAGGCAAAGAGCGAGAAGTAGAGCACGATGGTCGGCGTGCGCTCCGTCTGCACCAGCTTGCGCACCAGCACCATGGCGCAGGAACCGAGCACCGCGAACGCCATCATGGCAAGCGCACCCATCGCCTCCGAAGAGCCGAAACCGCCGTCACGAAACAGCGTCAAGCGCGGCCAGCTGATGATCGCGACGCCCGTGAGGCCCACAAGAACCGCAGTCCAGCGATAGATGCCGACCTGTTCCTTGAGAAAGACGGCGGCGATGACGACCGTGACAAGAGGCAGGGCATAGCCGAGCGCGATCGATTCCGGCAACGGCAGATGGATAAGGCCGTAGAAGCCGAAGCCCATGGACAGAATGCCGACGAAACCGCGCTTGAAGTGGCCGAAAATATCCTCCGTCCGAAAGGCGTCGCGCAGCTGACCATGCGCTGCGAGAAAAACGAGGATCGGCACCATGGCGAAGGCGGACCGCAGGAAGGTGATCTGTCCTGCCGGCAGATCCTTGCCCGCCGCCTTGATGAGCGCCGACATGCACAGGAAGACCACCACCGAGGCGACCTTGAGGAAAATCCCCTTCATGGGATCGGGAGACTGCGTATCCATGGGGAACTCGTCACGGCCGGCGGGCCGCGGCATCGGGCGTTGAACAAGGCCGGGAAACCGGTTCGGAGACCGCAATTCTAACGGGATTGTCCGCCGGATGGGATGAATTCTCGTGATGCTTCAAACATTCTTTTGATCGGAGAACGATCCGTTCGGTGCAGCACAAAATTGTGAATGGGGGTTCCATGGAAATGAGATGTTAAGCGAATAAGCATATCTTTTCGCGGAATTCGGGGGCAGACCGTCTTTTACAGGTATCTCGTTGTACGGAAACGGGACAGCCAGCGGCGGCATAGAGCAGGACATATCCATGCGGACAGAGAACGGCCAGATCATCCACCTGGCGGACTATCGCCAGACTGACTTCGTTCTCGAGCGCGTCGATCTGACCTTCGAACTGGATCCCACGGAAACCAAGGTCGAGGCCCGTCTGATCTTCCATCGCCGCGAAGGCGTCGATGCGAATGCGCCGCTGGTGCTCGACGGCGACGAACTCGTCATGACCGGCCTGCTTTTCGACCAGATTGAAATGGACGCGGCGCGCTACGACGCAACGCCCGACAGCCTGACGATCCGAGACCTGCCGGCGACAGAACCTTTCGAGATCACGATCACCACGATGATCAATCCCGAGGCCAACACCCAGTTGATGGGCCTCTATCGTTCGAACGGCATCTACTGCACGCAGTGCGAGGCCGAAGGCTTCCGCCGCATCACCTACTTCCCCGACCGGCCGGACGTTTTGGCCGTCTACACGGTCAACATCATCGCCGACAAGGCGAGCTGCCCTCTCCTCCTCTCCAACGGCAATTTCCTCGGCGGCGCCGGTTACGGCGAGGGAAAACATTTCGCCGCTTGGTTCGATCCGCACCCGAAGCCGTCCTATCTCTTCGCACTGGTCGCGGGCGATCTCGGCGTCGTGGAAGACACGTTCACGACCCTGTCGGAGCGCGAGGTCACGCTGAAGATCTATGTCGAGCACGGCAAGGAAGCACGTGCGGCTTACGCGATGGATGCACTGAAGCGCTCGATGAAGTGGGACGAAGAGGTGTTCGGCCGTGAATACGACCTCGACATCTTCATGATCGTCGCGGTCTCCGATTTCAACATGGGCGCCATGGAGAACAAGGGGCTCAACGTCTTCAACGACAAATATGTGCTGGCCGATCCGGAAACCGCGACGGACCAGGACTATGCCAATATCGAGGCGATCATCGCCCACGAATATTTTCACAACTGGACCGGCAACCGCGTCACCTGCCGCGACTGGTTCCAGCTGTGCCTGAAGGAAGGCCTGACGGTCTATCGCGACCACGAGTTCTCGGCCGATCAGCGCTCGCGCTCAGTCAAGCGCATTGCCGAAGTGCGTCACCTGAAATCGGAACAATTCCCGGAAGATGCCGGCCCGCTCTCCCATCCGGTACGCCCGACGAAATACCGCGAAATCAACAACTTCTACACGACGACCGTCTACGAGAAGGGCTCCGAGGTGACGCGCATGATCGCGACCATCGTCGGCCCCGATGGTTTCAAGAAGGGCATGGACCTCTATTTCGAGCGTCACGACGGCGATGCCGCGACGATCGAGGATTTCGTGAAGTGCTTCGAGGAGGCGAATGGCGTCGACCTTGGCCAGTTCTCGCTTTGGTATCATCAGGCCGGCACGCCACTCGTCAGCGTTTCCTCCAGCTATGATCAGGCGAAGGGCGAATTCACGCTGTCGCTGGAACAGATGATCCCGCCGACACCCGGCCAGGGCACCAAGGAGCCGATGCATATTCCGCTGCGCTTCGGCCTGATCCTCGCCGATGGCTCGGAAGCAGTGCCCTCTTCAGTCAGCGGCGCTGACATCACCGGCGACGTGCTGCACCTGAAGGAGCGCCGCCAGACGGTGAGCTTCTCCGGCATCTCTTCGCGCCCGGTCGTGTCGCTGAACCGCAGCTTCTCGGCGCCGATCAACCTGTATTTCGAGCAGGCTCCCGATGATCTCGCCCAGATCGCCGGCAACGACAGCGATCTGTTCTCCCGCTGGCAGGCGCTGAACGATCTCGCGCTACCGAACCTCGTGGACGCCGCCCGCAAGGCGCGCGCCGGCGAACCGGTCGAGACCAATCCGGTGCTGGCAGACACGCTGATCGCTATTGCCGGCGACGAGACACTGGAACCGGCATTCCGCGCGCAGGCACTGGCCCTGCCCTCCGAATCCGACATCGCCCGCGAGCTCGGCAGCAACAACGATCCGGACGCCATCCGCGCCGGCCGTGAAGCCGTGCTGGCCTTCATCGCCAACCGCAACCCCGCCGTCTTCTCCGCGCTGTTCGAAAGCCATGGCACCAAGGGCGCCTTCACGCCGGACGCTGCCAGCGCCGGAAAGCGCGCACTGCGCAATGCGGCCCTTGCCTATCTCGCCGTTTCCGACGGCGCGCCTACCCGTGCAGCGGCAGCCTTCAAGGCTGCGGACAATATGACGGATCTGAGCGCCGCCCTGACCGTGCTCGCGCACCGTTTCCCTGATGCAGCGGAAACGGCCGAAGCCCTGGAAGCCTTCCGCGCCCGCTTTGCCGACAACGCTCTGGTCATCGACAAGTGGTTCTCCATCCAGTCGACCATTCCGGGCGATGGCGCACTGGAACGCGTCAAAGCGTTGATGTCGAGCCCGCATTTCAACAAGGCGAACCCCAACCGCGTGCGCGCGCTTGTCGGCACCTTTGCCTTCTCCAACCCGACCGGCTTCAACCGGGCGGACGGCGCGGGCTATCGGTTCCTGGCCGATCAGATCCTCGAGATCGATCCGAAGAACCCGCAGCTCGCCGCCCGCATCCTCACCTCCATGCGCTCCTGGCGTGCGCTGGAGGAAAGCCGCTCGGATCACGCGCGCAACGCGCTGCGCGCGATTGCCGCCGGCGAAAAACTCTCTTCCGATGTTTCCGACATCGTCGAGCGTATGCTCAAGGGCTGAAACGCTGAAAACTGAACGATTTCGGGCGCTTCGGCGCCCGTTTTCGTTTACGCATACAAGTTTCCACCAGCGAAATATGGTTAATAAAGTTTTACCTTTTGCTCTGGACAAGCCGAATCACAATTGATTCATTAGGGCAGATTCGGGCGAGCGGCGCGCCGAATCACGAGAGGGTTACAAGGTTTGAAGACTATGGCGGACGCGCAACGAGGACGCGCATCCGGCGGGTGGACTCGTCTCAGATTCCCGGGATTTGCGGCCTGGGAAAATGAGCTGACGGGACAGGCGAAGATTTTCGCCGGACCTGCCGGGCGGCATTTGACACGGGCCGAGCCCGTGCTGAAACGGTCGATACCGATCCTGATCATCGCTTTCCTGTTCGTGGTGGCCATCTCGCGCATGGTCGGCATCATGGTCGAACACGACCGGATGGACACCGCCGTGAAGGACACGACTTCGCTGACGGCGCTGGCTGTCGGCGCGGTGTTCTCCGGCCCCATGGCCGAAAGCCTCGCCCAATCCGATCGCATGGCCGTCGAGGCGGCGCTGTCGCTCAACCTCCCGCAGGATCGCATGCAGGCCGGCGGGCTCGTGCTTTTCGTCGAGGAAAAGGGCCGGATCTTCGGCGCCTCGCTCGCCGCAGCACGCTATGTCGGCCAGTCGCTTGCGCGGTTTTCGCCAGAGCTCGCGGCCAACCAGTATTTCGGTGACCCTGACGGCGTGTTCCGGACCCGCATCGGAGGCGAGGACTATTACGCGTCCCTCGTGCAGATGCCGCGCAAGGGCGGCTTTGTCATCGTGGCAAACCCGCTAAGCCGGGTCGCATTGTTCTGGCGCGACGAAGTGGCGCTGAACGTGACGCTCTTTGCCGGAATTTCGGCGATCCTGCTGGTCGTCCTCTACGCCTATTACATCCAGGCAAAGCGCGCGCGGGACGCCGATTCAATCTTCGCGGAGTCCAACCTGCGTGTCGAAACGGCACTCGCACGCGGCCGTTGCGGCCTCTGGGATTTCGACCTGTCGAGCCGCCGCCTGTTCTGGTCGCGCTCCATGTATGAAATGCTCGGCATGCCGCCACGCGACAGCGTGCTCTCCTTCGGCGATGCCGCGCGCCTGATGCATCCCGACGACGACGGCATCTATCAGGTGGCCCGTGCGGTTGCCCGCGGCGAAGCCAAGCAGGTCGACCAGGTTTTTCGAATGCGTCACGCGGAAGGGCACTATGTCTGGCTGCGCGCCCGCGCCCAGCTGATCCGCATGTCCTCGGGCCGCATGCACATGATCGGCATCGCCATGGACGTGACCGAGCAGCACCGGCTCGCCCAGCGTTATCAGGAAGCCGACCAGCGTCTTGCCGACGCCATCGAATGCACGTCGGAAGCCTTCGTGCTCTGGGACAAGAGCGACCGGCTCGTCATGTGCAACGCGCACTATCAGCAGGCCTATGGGCTGCCGGATGACGTGCTGGTGCCGGGCACCGAGCGTGCGGCGGTCTATGCCGCAGCGGCGCGCCCGGTCATCGAGCGGCGCATCGCCGATGCGGACGGCACCGGCGCCTCGCAGACCAGCGAAGTACAGCTCGCGGACGAGCGCTGGCTGCAGATCAATGAGCGGCGCACCCGCGACGGCGGCCTCGTCTCCGTCGGCACCGACATCACCATGATGAAGCGCCATCAGGTGCGGCTGCGCGAATCCGAGCGCCGACTGATGGCCACCATCGGCGATCTCTCGGCCTCGCGCGCCAAGCTGGAGCGGCAGAAATCGGAACTCTCCGTCGCCATTGCCAACTACCAGGCGGAAAAGGAACGCGCAGAGGCGG
Source organism: Shinella curvata (assembly GCF_022899935.1). GTDB lineage: Bacteria > Pseudomonadota > Alphaproteobacteria > Rhizobiales > Rhizobiaceae > Shinella > Shinella curvata. Next base: position 552,163 of record NZ_JALJCJ010000002.1, on the reverse strand, counting down.
CCAACCGCGCCAAGTCGGAGTTTCTCGCCAACATGTCGCATGAGCTGCGCACGCCGCTCAACGCCATCCTCGGCTTCTCCGAAATCCTGCAGAACCAGATGTTCGGTCCGATTGGCTCGGACAAGTACCGCGAATATTCGCGCGACATCCACGAGAGCGGCAAACATCTGCTCAACGTGATCAGCGACATTCTCGACATGTCGAAGATCGAGGCCGGCCACATGCGCATCAGCTGCGAGACGATCGATCTCGCGCCACTGATCGAGGAAACCATGCGCCTCACCATGCTGCAGGCCGAGAAGAAACATATCGAGGTGCAGGAAACCTGCCCCACCCGTCTCCTGACCGTGGCCGACCGCCGCGCGATGAAGCAAATTCTTCTGAACCTCCTGTCGAACGCCATGAAGTTCACCAACGAAGGCGGCAAGGTGGTGGTACGGGCGCGCAAGGTGGACGGTGCGGTAACGCTGACGATCGCCGATACCGGCATCGGTATTCCGAAGTCCGCATTACAGAAGATCGGCCAGCCCTTCGAGCAGGTCCAGAGCCAGTACGCCAAAAGCAAAGGCGGCTCCGGCCTCGGCCTCGCCATCTCGCGTTCGCTGGCGCATCTGCACGGCGGGGCGATGCGCATCCGGTCGATGGAAGGCAAGGGAACGATCATTTCCGTGCGCATTCCGGATCGGGAACGATTGGCGGCACTGCATCTGGCGGCGTGAAGGAGCGGGAAGACCACGCCTACCCCACCCACCAACGTCATCCTCGGCCTTGAGCCGAGGATCCACACCCCGCGGCAAGACTAGAGTTTGTGGCATGGATCCTCGGCTCAAGGCCGAGGATGACGAAGGAGAGGTTAGAGAGGTTGGAAACAGCCGCCCAGAAGTTGGGACTAGCCCCTAACCGTCACCTGCAAGATCTTGCGCACCACCTTCGATATCCGACGGATTTCCGCCTCCAGCGTGCGCAGGTCGGGGCAATCGCCTGCCCGACATACGAGATCGACAAGCCCGGCCGGTGCCTCCTTCGGATCGAAACCGCCGTCGACGCACAGGCGCACGATCTGTGAAATCTCCGTATAGAGCGACAGCGCCTTTTCCACCGTGTCGAGATCGTTGGGATCCATCATCGTCCCGCCGAGCATGGCTAGCGCTTCGCCCGTGGGCAAAACCTTGTCCGGCTGCGGCACGCCGCGCGTCGGCGCCACCAGCGCGAGGAACTGAGCGATGAACTCGATATCGATCAGTCCGCCCGCGATAAGCTTCAGGTCCCAGATGTCCTTCGGCGGCTTTTCCTGGTCGATGAGGTCGCGCATCTCGGCAACGTCCTTGGCGACCTTGGCGGCCTCTCGCTTGCGCGAGAGTATGGTGTGGAAAATGTCCTCCGCTTCCTTCACGAGGCTTCCGTCGCCGCAGAGCACACGGGCGCGGGTCAGCGCCATGTGCTCCCACGTCCAGGCCTCCTCGGCCTGATACTTGGCGAAGGAGGTGATGCGGGTCGCGACCGGTCCCTTGTTGCCGGACGGGCGAAGCCGCATGTCCACCTCGTAGAGCACGCCCTCAGCCGTCGGAGCGGACAGTGCTGCGATCAGCCGCTGAGTGATGCGGGTGAAATATTTCATGTTGTCGAGCGGCTTGGCACCATCCGACTCGAAGGCATCGCTGTCGTGATCATAGAGCAGGATCAGGTCGATGTCGGAGCCTGCCGTCAGCTCGAAGCTCCCGAGCTTGCCCATGCCCACCAGCGCCACGCGCCCGCCCGGGAATTTGCCGTGTGCCGCCTCCACCTCGTCCAGCACCGCCTTGAGAGCGGCAGCCACGATGAGGTCGGCGACATGGGTGAAGGCGCGTCCGGCCTGTTTTCCGGTGATCGCGCCGGTCAGCAAGCGGATGCCGATCAGGAAGCGTTGCTCGGCGGCGATGATGCGAAGACGGTCGAGGATTTCCTCATAGTGCCGCGCGCCGGAGACGAAGCCCTCTATCCGCTCCGCGAGATAGGCGCGTGTCGGAAGCTCTGCGAGAAGACCTGGATCCAGCATGCCGTCGAAGACATGGGGCTTCGCAGCGATCACCTCCGCAAGGCGTGGCGCCGAGGACATGATATTGACGATGAGGGACAGCAGCGCGGGATTGTTGCCAAGCAACGAGAAGAGCTGGATCCCTGCCGGCAGGCCGGAGATGAAATTGTCGAAGCGCAACAACGCCTCATCCGCCCGCTTGCTCTCGCCGAAAACACGCAGCAATTGCGGCGTCAGCTCCGTCAGCCGCTCGCGCGCTTCGACCGATTGCGTCGCCCGGTAGCGGCCGTAATGCCAGGTGCGGATGGTGCGCGAAATGTCGGCGGGCCGCTCGAAGCCGAGACGCTTCAACGTCTCCAGCGTATCCGGGTCGTCCTTCTGGCCAGTGAAGACGAGATTGCCGGTCTCCGAGGAGAGTTTTGCCTCTTGCTCGAACAGCGCGGCATAGCGCCGCTCGACCGTTTTCAACACCTCGACGAGTTTCGCGGAAAAGCTCGCTGTATCGCCAAAGCCCAGCATGAACGCGATGCGCTTCAACTCGGCTTCGGTATCTGGCAGCAGATGGGTCTGCTCGTCGCGGACCATCTGGATGCGGTGCTCGACATCGCGCAGGAACCAGTAGGCCTCCGTCAATTCTTCCGCCGTCGCCGTGTCGATCCAGTTCGCTTTGGCAAGTTCCCCGAGCATCGGCTCCGTGGCGCGCAGCCGCAGCGCCGGCACGCGGCCTCCGGCGATCAGCTGCTGGGTTTGCACGAAGAACTCGATCTCCCGAATGCCGCCGCGGCCGAGCTTGACGTTGTGCCCCTTCACCGCGATCTCGCCATGGCCCTTGTGCACATGGATCTGCCGCTTGATGGAGTGAATGTCGGCGATCGCCGCATAGTCGAGATATTTGCGGAAAACGAAGGGTGTCAGGCCCTTCAGGAAGGTTTCGCCGGCTTTGACGTCACCGGCAACGGGCCTGGCCTTGATGAAGGCCGCGCGCTCCCAGTTCTGCCCGCGGCTTTCATAATAGAGCATGGCGGAATCGAAGGAGATGGCGAGCGGCGTAGCACCGGGATCGGGCCTGAGGCGCAGGTCCGTGCGGAAGACATAGCCGTCCGCCGTGCGCTCCTGCATGATGCGGATGAGGCGGCGCACGAGGCGGGAGAAAGTCTCCACCGCCTCGCTCGCATCGACGGCGACTTCGGCCATCGGATCGTAGAAGACGACGAGGTCGATATCGGAGGAATAATTGAGTTCGGCGGCACCGAGCTTGCCCATGCCGAGCACGATCAGGCCGGACTTTTCGCTCGGATGCGCGGGGTCGGGCAGTACCAGCTTGCCGCTCTGATGGGCCGCGAGAAGGAGATGGTCGATGGCGGCAGATGTGGCCGCGCCTGCAAGCTCGGTGAGAAGTGCGGTGGTGCGGCGCGCGTCGAAAATCCGGGCGAGATCGGCAAGCGCCGTGAGAAAGGCGACCTCGCGTTTGGCGACGCGCAGCCGTGTCATCAGCACGGCTTCCGTCACCTCGCCGTCCGCCGGCTCCCATGCTTTGCGGGTGCGGGCGATGGTATCATGGATGGCTGGAAGGATCGGCTCATCGAGCGCGCGCGCCAGGAGACGGGGATCGATGCGGGCCGTATCGCGCAGATAGGGCGAGAGCGTGAAGGCCGCGACGATGAAGTCCTTCAGCGGGCCTTCCTCGCCTAGCAATCTGGCAATCGCGGCGTGGTCCGTCGCCCAATCCTTGAGATCGGACAGCACGGATTTGACTTCCGTCTGGCTCAGCGGCCGGATCGGAGAGACCAAAAGATCGGAAAACCGCGTCGTCTCCGTTACGCTCATGATATTTCCTCGCCCTTTTTCAGACGAGGTGTATCAGTCTGAACGGACGGGGAAAACCATTCTCACGGTCAGCCCCCGATTGTTTTCCCGCTCGGGATGGGTCGCAGCGAGCTCCAGCCGGCCCTGGTGCATTTCCATAACGGCACCGACCAGCGAGAGGCCGAGGCCGGTGCCAGGCTTGGAGCGGCTGGCATCGAGGCGCACAAAGCGCTTCACCACATCATCACGCTTGTCATCGGGCACGCCGGGGCCGTTGTCGGCGACCGACAGCACGACGTCACCCTCGCGACGGGCCAGCGCAACGCGGATCTCCGGCTCGCCTTCGCCGCCTTCCGCATATTTGATCGCGTTGTCGATGAGGTTGCCGAGCGCCTGCCCCACAAGCTCGCGATTGCCCTTGATCTCGATGGTCTCGGCAATCTCGGTGACGAGGCGCAGCCCGCTGTCTTCCGCGACGGGCTCATAGAGTTCCGCGCCGTCGCGAGCGATCCCGCTGATATCGATCATGCTCATTTCCGCCGGCGCCTGCCCCGCCTCCACGCGGGAAATCATCAGGAGCGCGTTGAAGGTGCGAATAAGCTGATCGGACTCGCCGATCATTTCCTCTAGCGCGATGCGGTACTCGGCCTTTTCATCGCCCGCAAGGGCGGCTTCCGCCTTGTTGCGCAGACGGGTCAACGGCGTCTTGAGATCGTGGGCGATGTTGTCGGAGACCTGTTTCAGGCCTTCATCGAGCTTTTCGATGCGGCCGAGCATCGTGTTAAGCGATTCGGAGAGACGATCGAACTCGTCGCCGGAGCCGCTCGTCGGCAGGCGCTGGGAGAGATCACCGGCCATGATGCGCTGGCTCGCCCCGGACATGCGGTCCATCCGCTTCAGCGCATTGCGGCCGATGAGATACCAGATGGCGAGCGCGCCGATGCCCATCACGCCGAGCGCCACCATCAGCGCCTGGCGTACCAGCTTCCGGAAGTTCTCCGGCTCGCCGAGATCGCGGCCGACGAGCACACGCAACCCATTGGACAGCACGATGACCTGCGCATAGGCCATCGGACGATTGCCGCCGCGCGCCTCCTCCTGATACCGCTGATAGCGGAACGGCGTTTCGGTCCAGCCCTCGGTGTCCAGCACGCCCGGCTGCAGCGACGCGACATTGCCGGCCAGCACCTCGCCCGTCGGGCTCGCGATGATGTAGAGATTGGCGCCCGGCTGGCGCGCGCGGCGTTCCAGCGTGCGCAGAAGGCCGTTCATGCCGCTTTTGTTGAAGATGCTTTCGATCTGTTCCGTTTCCTGCGCCACAGCGTCGCGCATCTGCTGCCGCAGCAGCCCCTCCGACATGGTGGAGACGTAGAAGACGAGGAACGCCGCGCACGTAGCGAAAAGCAGGAGATAGACCGCGGAAAGGCGAACCGCCGTGGTGCGGTAGAGAACGGTCAGGCGGCCGAGCAGTCCATGCAGTCCATTCATGGAGGTCAGCCCGCCGCCTCGTCCTTCATCATGTATCCGGCGCCGCGAACGGTGCGCAACAGCGGCTGGTCGAAATCCTTCTCGATCTTCGAGCGCAGCCGCGAGACATGCACGTCGATCACATTGGTCTGCGGGTCGAAATGATAGTCCCAGACGTTTTCGAGAAGCATGGTGCGCGTCACCACCTGGCCGGCATTCTTCATCAGATATTCGAGCAGGCGGAATTCGCGCGGCTGGAGCAGGATTTCCCTGCCGGCGCGCTTCACGGTGTGGGAGAGCCGGTCGAGTTCGAGATCGCCGACGCGGTAGACCATGTCCTGCTCCGGCGTGCCCTTGCGACGGCCGAGCACCTCCACGCGAGCGAGCAACTCGCTGAAGGCATAGGGTTTCGGCAGGTAGTCGTCGCCGCCGGCACGGAGACCCGTCACTCGGTCATCGACCTGGCCGAGCGCGGAAAGGATCAGGACGGGCGTATGGATGTTGCGCTGCCGCAGCTCGGATATCAGCGACAAGCCATCCCGGCGCGGCAACATGCGGTCGATGACCAGAACGTCATAGCTATTTTCGGTCGCGAGGAAGAGGCCGCTCTCTCCATCGCTTGCATGGTCGAGCACGATGCCCGCCTCGCGAAAGGCCTTCGAGAGATAGGCGGCCGCCTCCAGATCGTCTTCCACAATCAATATCTTCATCGTACGGACCTTACAGCATGTTCGGCGGACCTTGGCTAGAAGCCAGGCTCGGATATGGCAACGCCGCGAAACCTTGCGATCTCGCGGCGCCATTCGAGAAGGCTGTGGAGCCGATCAGCCCTGGTCGATCGGCAGCGCCAGGAAGCGGCTGCCGTCCTTGGTCTCGATCTGGAACAGCGCCTTGGAGCGGCCGTCCTTGCGGGCACCGTTGAGGACCTTCACGACATCGTCGGCAGACTTGACCGTCTGGTTGTTTACCGAGGTGATGCGGTCGCCTTCCTTGAGACCACGATCGCCGGCGTCGGAGTCCGGATCGACGGCGGAAACCGTCAGGCCGTCATCGCCGGGGGTGACCGTGATGCCGAGATCGGCGAGCGCCTGCTCGCTGGCCGGGGCTTCCGGCTCGGCTTCGTCGGTGCCGGTCGCAGCCTGGATCTGCTCGCCGGCAAGCGTGCCGATCTCGACCGGGATGGTCTGCGACTTGCCGTCACGCCAGACCGAAAGGTCGACCTTCTTGCCGGGCGCGATCTGTGCGACACGACGGGCAAGGTCACGCGGGTCCTTGATCGGTTCGCCATCGAGTGCGGTGATCACGTCACCCTTCTTGATGCCGGCCTTGGCACCGGGCGAGTCGGCCTGCGGTTCGACGACGAGGGCACCGGCGGCATCGGCCAGGCCAAGCGAGTCGGCGATGTCACGGTTTACCGGCTGGATCTGCACGCCCAGCCAGCCGCGATCGACCTTGCCGTCCTTCATCAGGTCGGCGACGACGCCCTTGGCCACGGAAGCGGGGATCGCGAAGGCGATGCCGACATTACCGCCGGATGGCGAGAAGATCGCGGTGTTGATGCCGACGACCTGGCCGGAGAGATTGAAGGTCGGGCCGCCCGAATTGCCGCGGTTCACGGCAGCATCCACCTGAAGGTAGTCGTCATACGGGCCGGAACCGATATCGCGGCCGCGGGCCGAGATGATGCCGGCCGTCACGGTGCCACCGAGGCCGAACGGGTTGCCGACGGCCACGACCCAGTCGCCGACGCGGATCTGGCTGTCATCGGCGAAGTCCACATAGGTGAACTTGCGCTTGTCCTTTTCCTCGACCTTGAGGACGGCGAGGTCCGTGCGGCTGTCCTTGCCGACGAGCTTGGCATCGAGTTCCGTGCCGTCGTTCATGACGACCGTGAAGGCCGAGCCGTCGCTGACGACGTGGTTGTTGGTGACGATGTAGCCGTCTTCCGAGATGAAGAAGCCGGAGCCCTGCGAGGTCGGGCGCAGATGCGGCTTGCGGTCGCGACGGTCGCCGCGATCACCGAACTGGCGGCCCGGGCCGCGATCGCCGCGAAGTTCGTCCTGACCGCCGAAATCACGGAAGAAGCGCTTCAGCGGATGGTCATCGGGGAGCTCGTCAAAGCCGCGGCCACCGAAATTGAACGAGAAATTGCTCTCGTCATTGGCCGGCTTGATATCGGACTGGACGCGAACGGAAACGACGGCGGGCGAGACGGCCGAGACGACGTCTGCGAAGCTCGCGACCTGCGGGCCCTGAACGGAAACGGCTTCCGCAAAGCTCTGCGTCACGGTGGCGGGAATGCCGGTTGCAAGCATAACGGCCGCAATCCCGGCGACGGTGGTCGTTTTCAGAACGGTCTTGAGGCCTGGACGGAATGCGGAAATCTTGGACATTCTTTGCACCTTTTCTCTGCTTTCGTGGCCGCGTTCGGCGGCTGATGAAGGAAGAGATAGGCCGACGCACATTACAGCGCACTATCCGCGGCATGAAATTTTGGTAATGTTGAAAAAATCCGCTATTCGCGCTTGAGCGCACGCTCCAGTTCGGCCTTTTCGACATCGGAAAGCGGGGTTCCCGTCGTCTTTCCGCCGCGTCGGCGTACGAAGAGGACCATGGCCGTCGCGCCGGCAAGAAAGAGCACGATCGGCGCCCCCCAGAGCAGCAGGGTTTCGCCACGCAAGCGCGGGTTCAGCAACACGAATTCGCCATAACGCGAAACGACATAGTCGATCACCGCTTTATCACTATCGCCATTTTTCAGCCGCTCGCGCACAAGAAGGCGCAAATCCCGGGCAAGCTCCGCGTTGGAATCGTCGATCGACTGGTTCTGACAGACCATGCAGCGCAGTTGCGCCGACAACGCCCGCGCGCGCGCTTCGAGAGCCGGATCAGCCAGTACCTCGTCGGGATTGACGGCGAAGGCCGGCGCCGCAGTCAGCAGGAAAGCGAGAGTGAGCAGCAGGCGGCGCATCATTCGGCCGCCTCCAGCGCTGGTTTCATCTTGCGTGCCTTCTGCGGCGCGCCGACGCGCAGGCGCCGGTCGCAGAGCGAAACGACACCACCCGCCATCATGATCAGCGCACCGATCCAGATGCAGAGGATCATCGGCTTCCACCAGACGCGCACGACGATGCCGCCGTCGGCCATGGCATCGCCGAGTGACACATAGAGCTGGCTCAGGCCGAAGGTGCGAATGCCCGCTTCCGTCGTCGGCATGCGGCGTGCCGTGTAGAGGCGCTTGGAAGACCAGATATCCGTGACCGTCACGCCACCCCGTGCCACGGTGAAGTGACCGGATTCTTCCGAATAGTTCGGCCCCTGCCCGCGACGCATGCCGTCGAAGGTTAGCGTGTAGCCGCCGGCCTCCACCTGCATGCCCGGCTTCATTTCCACGACATGTTCCGTCTCGAACGCCGTCACCGCGATGACGCCGATGACCGTCACGCCCACACCGATATGGGCGAGCGCCGTGCCGAAGGCCGAGCCCGGCAGGCCGACCAGACGGCGGAAGGCGACGTTGGGCTTCACCTTGCCGACACCAGCGCGCATCCAGAGATCTGTCAGCGAACCGGCAATCATGTAGAAGCCGATAGCGATGCCGAAATAGGCGAGAACCGGCCCGCCGCCATGTGCGTAGACGACGCCGGCCGCAACGACCAGACCGACCGCGACGGCCGCAAAGAGCCGCTGCCCGGCCGCAAAGATGTCACCGCGCTTCCAGGCGAGCAGCGGCCCGAACGGCACGGCCAGCAGCAGCGGCAGCATCAGCAGACCGAAGGTGAGGTTGAAGAAGGGCGGACCGACGGAGATCTTCTCACCCGTCAGCGCTTCCAGCACGAGCGGATAGAGCGTGCCGGTCAGCACCGTGGCAGCCGCCGTCGTCAGGATCAGGTTGTTGAGGACGAGCGCGCCCTCCCGCGAGATCGGCGCAAAAAGCCCGCCGGCCTTCAGCGTCGCGGCCCGGAAGGCGAAAAGTGAAAGCGCACCGCCGATGAAGAAGACGAGGATGGCGAGGATGAAGACGCCGCGCGTCGGGTCGGTCGCGAAAGCGTGGACCGAGGTCAGGACGCCCGAGCGCACGAGGAAGGTGCCGAGCAGCGACATGGAGAAGGTGAGGATCGCCAGAAGAACGGTCCAGATCTTCAGCGCCTCGCGTTTTTCCATGACGAGCGCGGAATGCAAGAGCGCCGTGCCGGCAAGCCAGGGGATGAACGATGCGTTTTCCACCGGGTCCCAGAACCACCAGCCCCCCCAGCCGAGCTCATAGTAGGCCCAATAGGAGCCCATGGCGATGCCGGCGGTCAGAAAGCTCCAGGCAGCAAGCGTCCACGGCCGCACCCAGCGTGCCCAGGCCGCATCGATCCGTCCCTCGATCAGCGCGGCGATGGCGAAGGAAAAACAGATGGAGAAGCCGACATAGCCGAGATAGAGCAACGGCGGATGGATCGCGAGGCCGATGTCCTGCAGTACCGGATTGAGGTCCTGCCCCTCGGCCGGCGCCGGCGAAAGGCGGATGAACGGGTTGGACGTCAAAAGGATGAACAGCGCGAAAGCCGCCGAGATCATTCCCTGGACGGCCAGGACATTGGCGCGCAGCCGCTCCGGCAGGTTCGAACCGAATGTCGAGACGAGCGCGCTGAAGAATACGAGGATGAGGAGCCAGAGCAGCATCGAGCCCTCATGGTTGCCCCACACGCCCGAGATCTTGTAAATCATCGGCTTCAGCGAATGCGAATTTTCCCAGACATTTGCGACCGAAAAATCCGAGACGACGTAGGCGAAGGTCAGCACCGAGAAAGAGAACAGCACCAGCAGGAAACCGGCAAGGGCGGCGGCGGGCGCCACGGCCATCAGCGAACGGTCGTTCCGGATCGTGCCGATCAGCGGCAGCACCGATTGGACGATGACCGTCGCCAGCGCCAGAACCAGGGCATAGTGTCCAAGCTCGATGATCATTTGATCGTTTCCTTGCCGGAGAGTTCCACGCCCTGCGCCTTTAGACGGTCCGCCACGTCCTTCGGCATATAGGTCTCGTCATGCTTGGCAAGCACGGTATCGGCGACGAACAGACCGTCCATGCCGAACGCACCTTCGGCGACCACGCCCTGCCCTTCGCGGAAAAGATCCGGCAGGATGCCCGTATAGGTCACCGGCACCGTCGCCAGCGTATCCGTGACCGTGAAGGTTACCGTCGAGCCCTCGTCCCGCTTGACCGTGCCGGCCTCGACCAGACCGCCGAGACGGATGCGCGTGCCCGGCTCGAGATTGGCCTTGGCGAGATCGCCCGGCACATAGAAATAGGCGATGGATTGGCTGAAGGCGAACATGACGAGCAGCACCGCCGCCACGAGGAAGGCGACACCGCCGCCGATGACTGCCAGACGTTTCTGTTTGCGCGTCATTGTTTGATGCCCTCAACCGAGATCGATAGGTCCCGTGCAAGCGCCAGAAGCTGTTTGCCGTTCTCGCTGTCCGCCGGAAAGGTTTTCAGCGCCGTCTGTAACGCAGCCTCGGCCTTCGGCCTTTGATCCAGCACAACATAGGAACGGATGATGCGCATCCATCCTTCGAAATTGGTGGGATCTTCCTGGAGCTTCGCCGCAAGGTTTTCCACCATGCCGGCAATCATCTGCTGCCGATCACCCGTCGACATGTCCTCGGCCGCTGCGACATCGTCCGCCGTCGGGTTGCCGAGTTGCCCTGCCGCACCGCCATCGCCATCGCCCAGCGCGGCGATGTGCCTGTTGACGAGCGGAAGCCAGGGCGCATCGGCCGGTGTCTCCCTGGCCAGCGCCTCGAAGGCGGCGCGTGCTTCCGGCTTCTTGCCTTCCTGCTCCAGCGCCAGCGCAAGATAGTAGTACGCGCGCGGATTGTCCGGCTTGAGCTTCAGTGATTCCTCAAGCTGACGGCGTGCGTCGGCCGTAATCACGCCGTCGGCAAGCGCGATCAGCGCCTCCGCATGGCCATCCAGCCGTTCCGGGCTCGCGCCAAGCAGGCGGATCGCCTGCGAATAGGCATTCGCGGAATCCTCCATCCGGCTGCTGCGATAATAGATCGGCGCCAGCAGATCCCAGCCAGCCCCGTCGTCCGGATTGCGCGCGAGGTGGCTTTCCGCCCGGGCGATCAGGATGCTGATATCGTTGCCGGGGTTGGCAAGGCGCTCTGCGAGCGGCTGGGCCGGAAGCTCCGGCCGGCCGCTCGCCAAATAAAGACAGAGCCCGATGGCGGGCAACACCACGATGACGAAGGCCTGCGCCAGACGGTTGCGCCCGCTCGTGCGTGCCTTCTCCCTGGCTTCGGCCTTGCTGGCGGCGATCAGCCGGCGCGCGACTTCCGCGCGGGCAAGCTCGGCCTCGCCGGCACCGATAAGACCCGTCGCCTCGTCACGCTTCAATTCTTCGAGTTGGTCGCGATAGACCTCGACGTCATGGCCGGCCCCTTCAACGGACGCCGGCGGGCGCCGCAACAGGGGCAGGAGGAGGACGGCAGCCACGGCAGCCGTCAGGATGGCGACGAGAATCCAGAAAAGCATGACCGTTCAATTACTGGAACGCGGCGGCGTTTCCAATTCCCCTGGGAACAATGACGCAAAATTGAGGCGTTTCGCCGCAAGGGTCAAACGGCCGGCCGGAAAATGCCGGTTTTGTCACGAAAGCGGCGTCCAGGCCCCATCCGCATTGCGGCAGGCCGCGCCGCGCGTCGCGGTGTCGCGACCGTCGACAGTCAGTGTGTGGCTGTATTGCCGGCAGTTCTGCGAACCGACCTGGAACGGCGCGGCCGCCACGACCGATCCCGCAACGCCAGACCCCTGCCACACGACCGGCTGGCCGCCCGGCGCGGCTTCCAGCGCACGATATTCGGCTTCGAGCGCCCGTTGCATGTCGGCCTTGGAAAGCTGCGTTGCCGTGTTGCGGCTGACGAGCCCGCCCTGGAGCGCGGTGATGTAGACACCAGGACCCGCCGCGGTCGCACCACCGCTGGAAGCCTTGCCGCCCGATGTGGTCGTGCACCCCGAGGCCGTCACGACTGCCAGAAGGAGGGGGAAAAAGGCGCCGCGCAAACCCGTCTTCATCCGCTCGACCGTCTCTCTTCCTGCAAGGCCGGCAAAAGACCGGCAATTCGTCCGTCCCGCGATCCTCATTGTCGCGAATACGTCTCTTGTTGCATTGTCCGCCGCCTCAGGCAACATCCTTTGTGACGGCTGGCAGCACGAGCCGCGCCAGCAGTCCGCCGCCCGCGCCGCGCGAGAGCCCGAAGGTGCCCTGGTATTCCGACGCGATCTCGCTGACGATGGAAAGGCCGAGCCCGGTACCCGGCTTGCTCTCGTCGAGCCGCTTGCCGCGCTTCATCGCTTCGCGGATCTCGTCCGGTTCGAGCCCCGGCCCGTCATCTTCCACTTCGATAACGATCCAGCTCTTGCGACCGTCGTCATTGCCACGCACATCTGCCGGCGCCATGGAAACGCGCAAATCGACCACCGTGCGGGCGTAGCGCGCCGCATTTTCCAAGAGATTGCCGACAGTCTCCTCCACGTCCTGCTGTTCCATCGCGAGCACGAGGCCCGGAGGATCCACCGTCAGCGGAAACAGCTTGTCGGCATTGAGCCGCCGCATCACCCGCACCAGCCGCTCCAGCACCGGCTGCGCCTCGGTGCGCGCCAGCACGGATTCGCGCTGGGCGGCAATGCGGGCTCGGTTGAGATAGGATTGCACCTGGCTCTGCATCGCCTCGGCCTGCGTCTTCACAAGTTCGCCCTGCGGGGCAGCGATCAGGCGCGATTCGTTGAGCAGCACGGCGATGGGCGTCTTTAGCGAATGTGCGAGATTGCCCACCTGCATGCGCGCCCGCTCGACAATGCGCCGGTTGCTGTCGATCAGCGCATTCACCTCGCTCGCCAAAGGCAGGATCTCTCTGGGAAAATCGCCATCGAGCTGCTCGCTCTCGCCCGCCCGGATTTTTTCCAGCGCCTTGCGCGCCCGGTCGAGCGGACGCAGACCGATGAGGATCGCGGCCGCGTTGAGCATCAGGCTCCCGACGCCAAAGCCGGCGAGCGCGAGGTAGAGACTGCCGGAAAAATCGTCGATATCCTTCTCCAGCACATCACGGTTCCCGACCACACGAAAGCGCGCCGTGCGCCCTTCGTCATCCAGCACCACTTCCGTCTCGCCCACTTCCACATCGTTGCCGAAGGAATCGATGGTCGTATAGAAACGCTCGTAACGCGTATCGAAGGGAATGCTGTCCGTATCGGGGATCGGAATGCTGCCCGTGCCGAGGGATGCAGAGGTCAGAGTCTCGCTTGCCAGCGCCCCGCCGATCGGCTCGACGATCCAGTACCAGCCCGATTGCGGCTGGAAGAAACGCAGGTCGCCGAGCTGCGGCGTGCCCGACAGCCGTGTCTGCTCGTCCGTCGAGACGGAATTGATCACGTTGTAGAGTTGCGCGCGCAGAAGATCGCGAAAACTCCTTTCCGCGCTCTGGCGATAGAGCGTCGAGATGACGACGGCGATGGCTATGAGGGCCAGTGCCGCCCACAGCGAGGCGAGGAACAGAACGCGGAAGGTAAGCGAGCGGGAGCGCCTGGCGTTATTTGCCATTGGCCGGCGCTTGCATCCGGTAGCCGAGGCCGCGCACGGTCTCGATCATGTCGACGCCGATCTTCTTGCGCAGACGCCCCACGAAAACCTCGATCGTGTTGGAATCGCGGTCGAAATCCTGATCGTACATATGCTCGACCAGCTCCGTGCGCGAAACCACCTCGCCCATATGATGCATGAGATAGGAGAGAAGGCGGTATTCGTGCGACGTCAGCTTCAGCGCCTCGCCATTGACGGAGGCCTTGGAGCCCTTGGTGTCGAGACGCACGGGACCGCAGATGATGTCGGCGCTCGCATGGCCCGCCGCGCGGCGGATGAGCGCGCGGATACGGGCCAGCACTTCCTCGACATGGAATGGCTTGGCGACGTAGTCGTCGGCACCCGCGTCGATGCCGGCCACCTTGTCGCTCCAGCGGTCGCGGGCGGTCAGCAGGAGAACGGGCATGCCTTTGCCGTCGGCACGCCATTTTTCCAGAACGGTGATACCATCCATCTCCGGCAGGCCGATATCGAGAATGATGGCGTCATAGGGCTCGGTATCGCCGAGATAGTGTCCCTCCTCGCCATCGAAGGCCTGGTCCACCACATAGCCGGCGTCCTTCAGGGCTTCGCTGAGCTGCCGGCTCAGGTTGACGTCGTCCTCCACCACCAGGATGCGCATTCGGCCTCTTTCTACGTTCTGCTTTCCATCGCCGGGCCGAATGCCCGGCGGCTTTACATCGGTACGCGCACCGTCACCTTGCGCGGCCGGGCATTGCCCTTGCCGGGCACCAGCACGGTCACCACGCAGGTATCGCCCTTCGGCTGCGCCGAGAGAAGCTCGCCACCCGTCTCGGACACCACCTGCTCCGCGGCGGCGCTGCAGTCGCCCGCAACCTGCACGACCTCGCTCCCGGATCCCGTCGGGACGGGACCCGGCAGGGTCAGGCTGGCCGCAAGGGCGGTGATGAGAAGTGGCGAGGCCATGAACATACTTTCAGGTGCGGATCACTATGATGCAAGCAATAAACGATCCTCGCTGAATGGCAAATGAATGGGGGACGGAACTTTATGGCGGATTTCAGCGCACCGGATGGCGAGCCGAAATCCGTCCGTAAACGGCAATGAGGCCGCCGATCGTGCCTGCCGCGGCGACCAGGAGATCGGCCAATTCCCCTTCGTCTCCGGCCGTCACCTCGACACCCGCGGCATTGGCAAGCGAGGCGGCGATGGCGATCAGGGCGCCCCAGACGGTGCGCGATTTGTACCAGGGTTTCATCTCGTCGTTCATCGGTCATCCTTTCGTTAGAGAGTAAGATCGGCTTCCGCCGCCACGCCCAGCGGCACCGCCCGGCCCATCTGGCGCACGCGAATGCGGATCGACGCCTGCGCCATGCCGAAGTCGGAAATTTCCAAAGCAGCCGGATAGGTAAAGGCGGGGCTGCCGGTTTCGACGCGCCGCACCACCGTGCTGCCGGAGAGAATGTCGAGGCGATAGGCTTCCATCGGCTCGTCGAGCGGAATGTCGGCGGCAAGCCAGGTATCCGAATCGATACGACCGCGCCGTATCCAGGAAAACTTCGCGGCGCCGTCCGCACCGCGCCGTCCGCGCAGATGCCCTGGTGCGAGCGGCGTCAGCGCCCGCTCGCCGCCGGCGAAAGCGAAGGGGCCTGCCCGTCCCTCGGTCGCCCCCGTCGCCTCGATAAGCCAGTTGGAAAGCCGCCCCGCCTCCTCGATTTCAAGTCCGACGGGCCGCACGGCCTCGTCCAGCACGACCGCCATCGCTCCCGAAGGATGCCCTGCCGCCATTGCATCCTCGGTTCCGTGCAGGCCGCGCAACAGCGTGGTCAATCGCCAGCGCCCCGGCGCGGTCTCGCTTGCTCCGGCAAAGCCGATGATCTCCCAGCCGCCGTTTTCGGAACGCACCGCCAGCCGGTTCGCACCGTTCAGCATCGTCACCACATCGACCGAGGAAAGCCCGCCGGACGCCAGATCGAGCACGATTTCCCGTTCAGGATCGAACCGCCCGAGCACGCCGGGAACAAGCGGCGCCGAAAGCCAGCCGATCCGCGCCGGCCGCTCCAGCCGCGCGCGGGCGCGAAACCCCTCACTCCCGTCGGAACTCGACACGACCATCGCCCGCCACGGCTTCGCATAGGCCGCGACCCGAGCGAAATCCTCGACCGCGCCGCCCCCGCAGACCGGCAGGTCGAGAAAGACGACCTCGGGCGCAAAAGCATCTGCCGGTCCTGCCCCGCCAGTGGGAGAGCGGCCGCCCTCCGCCGGTGCGGATGCCGGGCTGTCACCGGCGGCAATGGCGCGCGCCTCCGCCTCCCGCACCAGCCCGTCGGTCAGGCCGGTGATAAGAAAACGCCCCTCCGGCCCGTCCGCAAACCGGATGACATCGCCGGGCGTCAAATCGAGCATCGTCGGCGGCAGGCGGAACGTGACGCGGCGTTGCGCAGCCCGCTGGTCGCGCAGGACCGCCTCGACAGCGGATGCCGCCGCGCCGTCATGCAGCACCGCCGGCAGTGCCAGCCGAAGGACGCGGTCGCTGCCGCCGGCCATGCGGCGGGAACGCGCGGTCACGCGCCCATAGGCCGCGGCAGCATCGAAATGATCGAGGATCGCCTCGCCGGAGAAATCGCCGGCATGACCGCGGCTTTCCTCGAAAGCCGCTTCGTCGGGCCGTTCGGCCAGAATATCGATCTGCAGCGGCGGCAGCGCCGATTTTTGCCGTGACCGGAAGACCAGTTTGCCGTCCGCTTCCAGCGCATCGATCTGGAAAGCCTCCATCAGCGGCTCGAGCAAAGCACGCGCGGAGGACTGCTCCGCCTGCACGAAGCCTGGCAGGTCGCCGGCAACACCCGAAACGTCGAAGGCGGAAAACCCGTGATCGGACAGGATCGCCGCAATGACATCCGCCAGCGTCCCGGCGCCCAACCGGCCATTCAGCCAGTGCCCGCGCTGCCAGTTACCGCCGTCCGACCACAGCGCCGTGGTCTCCGGAAAAGCCGGATAGGGCCGGGCGTCCCAGGTCCAGACAAAGACATGGCCGGGATCGACCATGCCCGCCTCCGGTCCGCTCCCCTGCCACCAGCCATGATGCGCATCGAGAAACCGCCGCTGGACGGAATCGCTGCGCGCACCGCCCGAAAAATACGGCAAGGCGTTTTCCGCACTTTTCGGATCGACGAAGACATTCGGCTGGTTCGGGCCCTTGTCGATCGCCGGACAGCCCAGTTCGGTGAACCAGACCGGTTTCGATCGCGGCACCCAGGCCGTGTGCCCGGCAAGCTCCGCTCCGCCGGGGCCGCGTTCGTGATGAAAATTCGTCCACCAGCTCTCGATGTCCTTGTAGCGAAACACCCAGGGCTTGCCCGCCACCCCGTCGGTGATCGGCGAGCGCACGCGCCCCGCGCGAAAACTGTCGCTGGCATAATACCAGTCGAAACCCTCGCCCGCTGCGATCAGGCCCTGCATCGCATCCAGGTCGTCGCCATGGCGAAATCCGTCCGGATTGCCGGTCAGGATGTCGCCGTCCCGCCAGTCGGCGAGCGGCATGTAGTTGTCGATGCCGACGGCATCGATGGCCGTGGACGCCCAGAGCGGATCGAGGTGATAGCGCACCTCCCCACTGCCATCGGCCGGCAGAAAGCCGAAATATTCGCTCCAGTCGGCGGCATAGGTGATCTTCGTCGCCGGCCGCAGCACCGCCCGCACGTCGGCGGCGAGGTCGCAGAGCGCCGATACGAAGGGAAATTCGCCCGCCCCGTCGCGAAGCCACGTTAAACCGCGCATTTCCGAGCCGATCAGGAACCCGTCAACCCCGCCCGCCGCTTCCGCCAGAAGCGCATAGTGCAGGATCAGCCGCCGAAATCCCTCGTCGCCAGCCGGCCCCGAAACCGCCTCGCCCGAAACCGAAAAATCCCCCGCTTGCGCGCTCCCCACAAAGGCCGCGACCTGACTGCCTGCCGCCGCCGTGCCGCCAGCCGATTGCGGATGACAGGTGATACGCCCGCGCCAGGGATAGGGCGCCTGCGCCAGGCCGCCATAGGGATCGGGCAAACCGTTGTCTGCGGGCACATCCATCAACACGAAGGGATAGAGGTAGACCTCGATCCCCCGCGCACTCAGGTCCTTGATGGCCGCCACCACGCTGGCGTCGGACGGAGTGCCGCCATAGGCTGGTCCGCCGCCGCTCTCGCTGACCACATGCGCCGCCGCCCGCCCGATGCCGCAGACGCGCCATGGCCGACTTTCATCCGTTCGGGTGGAAACCTCCACGCCCGGCACGATGCGGCAATGCCCCGCCCGCAAGTCCGTCCCGAACCAGGCAACGACCAGCCCGACGCGTTCGAGATTCGGGCAAAGCGTCAGAAGCTCATCGATCGAGGCCTCCCAGTCCGTCGCTGCGACAAGCGTGTTGCGGTTGATGTTGCGCCCCTTTCCCGCTTCCAGTTTTTCCGTCACCAGTCGCGGGTCGTAGCCGTGTTCGCTGGAGCCCGGAATGATCGTGACGGCGCGAATCTTCTCCTCCAGCGAGCCGACCGGCTTCAGGACTTCGAACTGCAGCACGGGAATGCGGTTGCCGAAGGTGTCGAGCGGCAGGTGCTCGAAGACGACATAGGCAAGCCCGCGATAGGCCGGCGTGTTGCCGGTGCCCTGTTTCGCCTCGATCAGCGGATCGGGCGCCTGGTCCGCCGTGCCCCGGTAGAGCCGTATCGCAACCCCGGTCAGATCGAGCTCGCGCCCATCCGCCCAAACGCGCCGGATGCCGGCGATCGGTCCCTCGCAGATGCCTACCGCGCAATTCGCGAAATAGCGGAACGTCTCGACGCGCGGTCCGCTCGCCTTGCCGCCAGTGCGCTCGACGGATGCCTCCTCCTCGAAGCGCGTCGCCCAGATCAGCGTGCCGCCGATGCGCGCGGTGCCGTAGACACGGCTGATCGCCGCGCCCTCGTCTGCGCCGGGAATGCGCGCATCGCCGAGCCGCGCGCCGGAAATCTTGGTCATGCCGTTGATGAGCGAGCGGTCCACCACCGAACCCGCGAGCGCACCCGCCGCCCGGCCGAGAATGGCGCCGAACGGCCCGAACACGCTGCCGAGTGCCGCACCGGCCGCCTGGAAGAGAAGCGTTGCCATGGATCAGAAAATCTCCGGAAAACGGAAGACGCCGGCAATGCGCCGACGCCAGCAGGGCACGAGCGGCGATTCGATCACCGCCGCCTGCTCGTAAGCGTGAATGAACCGGCCGCCGGGCGCCGCGATGCCGGCATGTTTGGCCGCCACCCCGGTTCGCCAGCGGAAGATGAGAAGATCGCCCGGACGCAGCGTCGAAACGGGCAATGGCGCCCCGCAATGTCGCGCGGCGGCCGCAAGCAGCCGCTCCTCGCCCGCCCGCTCCGCCCAGTCGGGAGCGTAGGGCGCCGGCACTTCCGGTTCGGCCCCGTAAAGCTCGCGCCAAACGCCGCGGATCAACCCCAGACAGTCGCAGCCGACGCCCTTCAGCGCGCCCTGATGCCGATAGGGCGTGCCGATGAAGCCGCGCGCCACGGTGACGACCCGCTCGCCGGTCACCTCGTCACTCATAAAGCGGCCTCCCGTCATGCACGGTGTCGCCATCCGCGTAGCCGTAGGTGAAATCGCTGCCCGGCATATGCGGAAATCCACGGAAATTCAGCTGGTTGGCGAACTTCGCCTTGCAGGTGGAAAAGCGTTTGTCGCAGCCCGCCGTCACTTCGAGTGTATCGCCGACGGCGAGGCCCGAAGGCCCCGGCAGCCAAAGCACCAGTTCGTCCGCGCCCTCTGCCTTGCGATGATCCTCGATATCGGCCGCAAGCCCCGCTGCCGCGCCGTCGGTCACCGTCAGCATGCCGTAGCGAAAGAACCGCTCGGCAAATCCCGAAAGCCCGGCCACCCGCAGCCGCATTTCATCCGGCACCGCCAGTACCGTCGCCACCGCCCGGTAGGCGGGGGCCGTGGCATTCACCCCGCAGCGCCCGTCACCGAGAACGGCATCGCAGCGATGCCCGTAGATGCGCCCGCGCACCTGGTCGAGCCCGTGTGTCAGCCGCCTCAATTCCGCGCGAAAAAGCCCGCCTTCGCGGCGCACCTCGCCCAGTTCCGCCGTGCGCAGCAGCAGCCGTTCGGATGGATCCTCCCAATTGACCGTGAAAACCTCGACCTTGGCCCGGTCGTATCGCCCGGCCGAAAGATCCTCCGCCCGGATCGCCTCGGCGGAAAAGCCACCCGAAACCTCGCCGCTTTCGGCGGCAAGCCCGTTGCTGTCCTCCGCCTCGCTCGCCTCGAACCCGCTTGCCGCCACATAATCCGTGCCGTCGAAGGCCAGATCGCGGTCATGATCGGTAAAACCCAGCACCACACCGTCGCGCCGCGTCACGCGCCAGGCATGGCAGAGCGTCGTCACGCCACCGTCGAGATGGGCCTGAAGCCCCGCCGGTATCGTCCTCATGGCTTGATCTCCACGAGCGGAATGGAGGGAATGCGCCCGGCATTGAACTGCGCGAGATCGATGTCGAGACGATCGGTATCGAAACGCACCGGCACGTCGAATTCGAACCCCGCGCGGATGACGCCCGAAACCGGAACCTTGCCCGGCTTGAAGGTCACGATGCCCGTCGCGGCATTCGCCGTATAGTCGTCCACCGGCACAATACTGCCCGCCACCGAGACGATCACCGTGCCCGCCACCGGCTTTTCGATGATGCGCATCGTTCCGCCTCCGGCATCGGCATAGCGCTTGACCAGTTGGAAGGCCGCCGTCGTGCCGTCGCCCGTACCGATCTCCTGGTCTCCCGCCGCGGGCGATGCCGCCGGCGCGCCGGACCTGTGGTCGACGGGATCGTGAAACCGGAACCCGTAAAATTGCCCCGCCCGCGCCTCGAAGAAGGCGAGCACGGCATAGAGATCGTCGATCGAGCGCACACCCGATCCCGCATCGTAGCGCCGCCGCGCATCCTGCCAGCGTCGGTTGCGGTTTTCGCGCCCGTTGGAAAGGCTGACGATGTCCGTGCGCCGGACCGGCCCGCCGCTCGTGCCGAGCGCGACACGCAGCGGAAACCGCACCTCGTGAAATCCTGCCATGTCTGTCTCCGGTTTCGAGGCCCAGCCTCACAAACTGCGCTGCCCGCGCCCGACGGCGCGCGTCAGCATGGCCGCGATCTGCCCTTCGGATTTCCGGAAGCTCGCCGCATCCTGCGCCGTCACGTTGAAAACGATGCGCGCGCCGGCATTGCCGCTGCCCTCGGTCGCCACGCCAAGCGCGCCGTCCGGCCCGCGCTTCAGCGGCAGGATCGCCTCCGCCCCGGCTTCGCCCATCAGGCCAAGCCCGCCGCCGCTGCCGCTGCTGCTGAAATAGGTCGGAGAGGCAACAACGCCGCCCTTGGCGAAGGGTGTCACGCCGCCTAGCAGCGTGGAAATGCCGGAGGAGAATACCCCCTCCAGCGGCTTCAACCCGGCCGAAAGCGCGATATCGCTCATCCGCCGGGCAAGCCCGGTGAGCACGCCTTCCAACCCCTTGCCGTCGATGACGGCGCCTCTCAGCGCACCCGTCAGCGCCGAACCGAAAGAGCGGGAACGTGCCTCCAGGTCGTCGAAAATTGTCGAAAGCTGCTCGGCGGTCTGCTTGGTGCCATCCAGCGACCGGTCGTCGGCTTGCGCCATGGTTCACTCCTTTTCGTCGGGAAAGGCCTGCATCAAGGCCATCAGCTCTTCACGCCGCGTCGCGATCGGCAGGGGCCGCAGCAGGCCGAGCACATAGGCCAGTTCGCGTGGCGTCATGGCCCAGAAGGCCGTCGCGGGAAGCCGCATCCGGCAGAGCCCGGCATGAAGCACCGCCTCCCAGGGGAAGGCAGCGGCCTCCGCGCTCAGGCCGAATGCGGCACCGGAGGGTTTGACGCCTCGCCCTCCGCCTCGAATGTCGCCTGCAGCAACTCGGCCGTGATGCGCGCAAAGCCCGCAAGCCCATCGGCCACTGCCATGCCCGCCACGTCCTCGTCGCTGAAAAGGTTGCCGGCGCCGCGCAGTCCCGCACCGATGATGCGGATGAGGTCATCCGCCTTCAGCCGGCCGGAAGAGAAGCGCTCGGCCAGCCCCGCCATGCTGTCGACGGCAAAAGCCGTCTCCAGTTCGGCGAGCGCGCCGAGCGTCAGGCAGAGCACCCGCCGCTCGCCGTCGAGGAAGGCTTCGATCTCGCCGCGCCGCCGGTTCGCCCGCGCGCCCATCAGGGCGCCTCGAAGGTCAAGGAACCCGCCGATTCCAGCGCGATCTCGAACAGGATCTCGCCGTCATGCGCGCCGGAATATTCGAGCGCCGCCACCTGGAACGGGCCGGAAATGATGCCGAATTCAGGAATGGCGATCTGCCATTCGGCAATCGTTCCGGCAAAGAACACCGTGCGCACCAGCGCGTCGGATGCCTGGTCCTTGAAAATGCCGCTGCCGCTCACGGCCGCGCGCTGCACGCCCGCGCCGCCCAAAAGTTCGCGCCAGCGCCCCGCCGAATCCGCATCCGTCACGTCGACGAGCTGCGCGTTGAACGACAGCCGCTTCGACCGCAGCCCCGCAACGGTCGCAAAACCGGCCCCGTTCTCGATCTTGAGCAGCAGATCCCGCCCCTTCTGTGCCACCATGGTCAGGTCCTTTCCTTGAGGTTGTTCAGGTTGCCGGTTCCGTCACAGCCCGAAACTGCATTTCGGCGTGGTGGAAGCGGGTTTTGCCGTCGCGCGAGAGCCGTGTCTCGCGATGGAAGAGCAACACCAGGCGATAGCCGGCAAGCACGAGCGCCGCATCATGCAACAGCGAGCGCACGGCGGCAGCGATAGCCTGCGCCTGCCGGTGCCCGGCCGCATCGGACCAGATATCCAGCGTGACCATGTGCTCTTCGCCCGGTTCCGTCGCCGTCGAATGATCGGAACTGACAATACCGGCGACCACCACCAGGGGCGCGACCGGTGCGTCGAGGCGCCGGTCTGTCACGGCATTGCCGCCGAGCAGCGCCGTCAGGGCCGTATCGCCCGACAGCCTCTCGTAGATCGCCTTCTGCAAGGCCCCTGCTGCGCTCATGGCTTGATCTCCTCGCAGTCGCACAGCGTGTAGCGCCCGGTCTCGTCGGGGTCGCGGAAACCATGCAGCGCAAAGAGCCGCCCGCCCTTGCGCAACCGCATGCCACCCGCAAGGTCGCTTCGGCGTCGCAGCCATATGCGATGCGTCACCGTCACCGGCAGCGCGCCCGCCGTTTCCTCCGCACGTGCAGAGACCGGCTCGATGCGCGCCCAGAGCGTCGCCAATGCCGAAAAGCCCTGCGTTACGCCGCCCTGCCCGTCCGGTGTCTCGGCCGGCTGCTCCAGCACGAGCCGCGCCGAGAGCGCACCGGGATCGATGATCCTGTCGCGCGCCATCAGAGCCTCCGCTGGCAATGGGGGGCGATCAGACGCTCGTATCCCTGCGGCATCGCCCCCGGCTGCTCGTCGAGCGCAAGCACGCCGCGCAGCTCGAACATGGCGGCGACGTGCAAAAGCAGCGCCCGCTTGAGCGTATCGGGCACATCCGCGCCGCTCTCGCCGAAACCGGCGATGAAATCGATCTCGATGCCGTTCAGCGCCCGCTCGGTCGCGCGCCGCCCGGGCAGCACCAGCCGCGCCGGCCGCGCCACGCCGTCCAGCACATAGCCGGACGTGTCGATTTCGACCGGGGCACCAACCGCGTCGTAAAGCGTCACGATCTCAATGGTTTGCACCGGCCCTCTGGCAATCTGAATCACATGGGTGTCCGGCCAGTCGTCGAGATAGAGGCGCAGCAGTCGCGAAATCAGGCAGAGCCCCGTCTGGTTCTCGAGATGGAGGCGCGCCGCGCGGATCAGTCCCGACAGCAGCAGGTCCTCGTCGGTCGTCTCCAGGCGCAGATGCGCCTTCACCTCCGCAAGCGTGATCGGCTCGGCGGCCGGCGGCAAAAGTTCGGCGATGGTCATGGCGATCCTGTCGGATAAGGAAAAAGGGTGCGGGCGCGGCCGGGAGGAAAACCGCGCCCGCGGCACCGGCGTCAGGAAACAGCCGCCGGTGCGAGGGAAAGCGTGAGAAGAAAATTGCCCGAAACCGTCAGCTCACTGCGAACTTGAGCAGCTTGATCGCCTCGAAATTCTGCACGCCGCCGCCGACGCGCTTGGTCGTGTAGAACAGCACATAGGGCTTGGCGGAATAGGGATCGCGCAGCACGCGCACGCCCGTGCGGTCGACGACGAGGTAGCCGGCGCGGAAGTCGCCGAAGGCGACGGAAAAGCTGTCGGCGGCGATGTCGGGCATGTCCTCGGCCTCGGTGATGGCAAAGCCCATCAGCGAGGCGGCCTGGCCGGGCGTGGCCGGCGGACGCCAGAGATAGTTGCCGTCGGCATCCTTGAACTTGCGGATCGCGCCTTGCGTCTTGCGGTTCATGACGAAGTTGGCGTTCTGCCGGTGGCCGGCCTTCAGTGCATAGATCGCGTCGATGAGAGCGTCGGACGGCCCGCTGGCCTTGAAGGCGCCCGCCGCACCCGTGGCGATGTAGCCGATATTGCCCCAGCTCCAGCCGGCATCGGCGACATTGGTATAGCTGAGGAACCCCTTCGGCTTGTTCGTGCCGTCGCCCGAAACGAAGGCCGTGCCTTCCTGTTCGGCGAAGACGATGCCGATTTCCGAGGCGATCCAGCTTTCGACATCGACAGCCGCGTCGTCGAGCAGCGCGGCGGTTGCCGCCGGCATGGCGTAGAGTTCCATCGTCGGGAAGGAGAGCTCGGCAAGCTGCGCATTGCCGGTCTGTGGACGCGATGCAGTTTCCGCCACCCAGCCGGCGGCCATGCCCGCGGTCGCGAACGGCTTCTTCAGCACGGAGCCGGAGACCTGCCGCACCGTCGCCAGCGCCCGGATCGGCGAGGCGGCGGAAAGCCGGCGGCCGATATCCGTATCCGCCTCCGGCGGTACGAGATAGCCCCCGTCCGAGGCCGAGCCGACCGACATCGCCTTCTCCTCCAGCGCGCGCAACGCACCTTCGTCGCCGCGACGCATATAGGCCGAGAAGGCCGCCTTGTGTTCGGCCAGTTCCAGGCTCGCCGCCCCGCCGCCGCCGAGCGCCGGGCGCGCCTTCTTCAGTGCCAGCTGGTCGATGACGCGCTTGTGCTCGTCCATGGCGCGGTTGATGCGGTCGACCTTTTCACGCGTCACCACGTCGGAGGTCAGCTTCTGCTCGATCTCACCGAGCCTGATGTCGTTGGTCTCCTTGAAGGCCTCGAAGGCCTGCATGAAGTCGTCGAAGGCGGCGGTCATCGTTTCCGGCACGGCCTTGATCTCCGGCGCGGTTGTCCTGGTATCCGTCATGCTTCTGGTCTCCGTTAGCGTTTCATCATCATCCGGGCTGCCCGGCGCATGGTGCGCACGAGCTCCGTTTCCTTGTCGCGGAACCACCGCGCATTCTTCACGTTCGACACCCGCGCCGAGGGCAGCATGGGGAAGGTGACGATCGAGATTTCCCAGAGGTCGGCTTCGAGGATCCGGCGCACACCGCTGCCCCGATCGGTCCTCGAACGGACCGTCTGGAAACCGATGGAAAGACCGTCGAGGGCGCCCGATTTCATGAGGTTCAGCACCTCGCGGGCCCGCGCCACGCCAGGCGAGAGCACACCCTCGACATAGAGTCCCCGCGCATCTTCGCGGATGGTGCGCCAGCGCCCGATGGGTTCGGCCGGGTCGTGCTGGAAGAGCATGCGCACACCCGCGGGTCCGCGTTTCTCCAGCGAGCGCCCGAAGGCGCCCGGCGCAATCGCGTCCTTGCCGAGATCCACCTCGCCGAAGAGGCTGGCATAGCCGGAAAACACCCCGTCGCCGGAGACGCCCGCAAGTGTCAGATCGGCATATTTCTTCGTCCGCCAGACCGGCAGGTCGGTGGTTGTCATTGGTCTCTCCGATGTGAAATGAGGAATTGGCCCATAGGCC
Source organism: Shinella curvata (assembly GCF_022899935.1). Classification (GTDB taxonomy): domain Bacteria; phylum Pseudomonadota; class Alphaproteobacteria; order Rhizobiales; family Rhizobiaceae; genus Shinella; species Shinella curvata. The sequence continues at coordinate 526,317 of NZ_JALJCJ010000002.1, read as the reverse complement.
GGCCGCCCTGCGATCCGGCTGCCTGTTGGCTATCGCCGCATCCGCTCCGCCATACGCGCCAGCACGCCGAGCCCCCACCAGGCCGAAAGGCTCGCCGCCGCCGAGCCCGTCAGCAGCACTTCCGCCGGCCCGAGATAACCCGCGATCCCGAGCCGGACCGCGATCCACAGCCCCGCCGGCCCACCGAAGACGAGGCCGCAGGCAAGCCCGGTGAAGAACCGGCACCCCGCCTCGCGGCGGCTTTTCGGCAGGAGATAGATGAGCGAGACGGCAGCCCCCGCCGACGCGCCGACCAAACGGGCCGTCCAAAGCCCGCCATCGTTTCCGAAGTCAGCCATTGTTAAGCCTTTCAGTTTATTGTGAAAATCAAGGTCGATCAGCCATAGGCGGCCACAGATGCCCCGCCTCACGCGAGGTTGGGCAAAACCAATCCCTGAGTCTTTTGAGTCGGTTGGGGCGATCTGTTCGAAACCCGATTCAACGGCTTCATACAAAGATTCCGCTCGGCGCGGAGACGATTCAAGTCACGCAGCCAAACGTTTGTTTTTTCTTGTTCTTTCGGCAGAAAGACTGTGCAGAAACCTGTATCCAGGCGCACTGCACGCACGCACCCTTAAAACTTGCAGTTGACGCAGCGCCGGTAGCAAAAATAGTTTCCGCAACCGTCATGATGACGGCCAGCAGTCCGTTGTCGTCTTGGCTCGGACTGCGCCCGATCCGCGCCCGGCCCCTGTCAGTATCCGACCGCCCGGCGTTTTTCCTCGTCGCTGAGGAAGGTTGCCGCCCCCACCCGCGCCCAGAGTTCGGAGCGCTCCGCTGCCAGCCCGCTCACCTGATCGAGGTCCGGCACCAGCCGCAGCGCACCGTCGCCGTCCTCATCAAGCCATCCTGCAAAGGCCGCTGCCGTGCGGCTCACCAGCGGCAGCACGGTCAGTCGCCAGAAGGCGCGATTGGCCTCCTGGTAGTTGGCATAGGTGGCGTCGCCGGGAATGCCGATCAGCATGGGCGGTACGCCGAAGGCGAGCGCGATGTCGCGCGCCGCGCCGTTCTTCGCCTCGACGAAATCCATCTCGCGGGGCGATAGCCCCATCGCCTTCCAGTCGAGCCCGCCTTCCAGCAGCATCGGCCGGCCGGCCCGCGCCGGGCCGGAATACCCCTCCTCCAATTCGCTTTTCAGCCGGTCGTACTGGTCGGGCGTCAGGTTGCCGCCCTCCTTCGGCTGATAGACGAGCGCGCCGGAGGGACGCGCCGAATTGTCGAGCAGCGCCTTGTTCCAGATCGCCGCTGCATTGGACAGATCGAGTGCCATCAAGGCCGCCTCGAGCGGCGCGAACCCCAGCTGGTCGTCGAGCGGATGAAACAGCCTCAGATGCAGGATTGCCTGTCCCTCGCCCGCAGCCCCATCCTTGACCGGATGACGGCGCACATGATTGCCGGCGCGATACTCATAGGCCTCCGGCCAGCCATCCCGACCCTCGATGATGCGCACCCGATCGGGCCTCAGGAGATGCAGTTCCCGCAACCCCTCGCCCACCCGCACGCCCTCGACGAAGGCGTTGCCGGAAAGCAGCAGATGCCCATAGAGCATCTCGAAGAAATCCGTGCCCGCCATGCGTCCGTTCGGCCGCCGCAGCAGCGCGAGCGCCAGCGCCTCCGGCCGCTCCGTCTCGCCGTCATAGGCCAGCCAGGGCACGGACGCTGCCGCCTCTGCGATCATGCGCACCGCCCGGTGCGCCACCGGGTTCTTCATGAACCCCTCGCGTGACAGCGAGGCATAGGATCGGCTCGACCAATGCGCCCGGCCCTCGGCCGTCAGCGCGAAAAAGCCTGAAGCCTTGGTTTCCGCCGGCACCGGACGCCGCCGGGAGAGGAAAGAAGGGAGTTTCATGATGTCCTCGGTTTGTCGAATGTGAAAAACATCGGTGGCGCAGCACCCGTGGCATGGATCCTCGGCTCAAGGCCGAGAATGACCAAAGAAGGGATGTACGCGCATCATCGTGGCGTCTCCTGTGCCGAGCTGTTCAAGAGCGGAAAGGCCAAGCCTCCCCACCGTCATCCTCGGCCTTGAGCCGAGGATCCACGCCACGGCCACAGCTATCCGCCCAGCGCCGCGAAAAACGCCTGCCCGTACCCCGCCACGCGCTCGGCCCTGTCCAGCCCGTTGATGATGCGTCGCGCACCCACCCAATCCGCCCGGCCCGCCGAAAAGTGGCCCGCCAGCCGCCGCCCCGTGAAGGCCCCGCGCAGCATGCCGACGAAGAGGATGTCCACGGAAACCGCCATCTCCATCGCCCGCTCCGGCCGGGAAACGAGGTCAATGCCCGTCAGCACCGAAAGCCGCTCGTAGTTGCGCCGATGCGTGATCTGCACCAGCCCCCGCCCGAGCCAGCTGTGCCCCGCCGCATCGCGCCGCCAATAGGGCTCGGAAACCTGCGGCAGTTTTCCGGCGGCAAAAGCCCGGTCGAGCCTGTCGATCGCCGCCTCATCCGTCTCGGCGAAAGTCTCGCGCACCGGCTGCAGACGCCCGCCGGTTTCGTGGTGCGCCGTCGCCAGCATATAGGCGAGGAAGCGCCGGTCCCTTGTCTCGCCGCCCGCCTCGAAGCGGTCGAGCAAGGCCGTCAGCCCGGCGACCTGCGTTCCCGCCAACCGCCCGTCATAAAGCGCGCCGCGCACGCCGTCGAAAAAAACCTTGCGATCGATTGCCATCGTCAAACCCCTCGCACCCGCGGCTCGCTCTGCCGGTCGAGCACCAGCGCCGTCAGCGCCCAGACCAGCGCATCGAGCCGGTCCGGCGAGCGCCCGGCGGAAAGCCCGTCCGGGCCGAAATCGCACATCTGGTCTTCCAGCTCGGCAAAGGCGCCGGCATGGGCCACGCGCCCCTGCTCGTAGAGCGCCGCCACCGGCTCCGCGCGCAGAAACTTGCCGCGTGTCGCCCGTACCGTGGTGACCGGCAGGTCCGCCTCCACGCTCTTCAGCATGGCCGTCACCATGTCGCCGCCCTGGTTGATTTCCGCCACCACCCGGTCCGCATCGAACCGCTTGAAGGCCCGCACGACAGCCCCCGCCCAGCCCGCCGGGCTCGCTCCCGTCACCGAACAGTCCGCCAGTACCACCGCGCGACCCGTGCCATCCAGCCCCGCCACCACGATGCCGCAGACGGACGCGGCAGACGCCGTCGCCGGCGGATCGACCGCCACGACGATGCGCGACAGCGGGCCGGCGTTGCGCAGCCGTATCGACTCCAGCCGCGCCCGGCTCCACAGCGCATCCTCGCGGTCGGCGATCAGCTCGCCGTCCAGCTCCTGACGTCCCAGCCGCGTGCCGCCGTAGCGGTCGGCCATGGCGGCGATGAAGCCGGGCGAGAGATTTTCCGCATTGTCCTGCGTGCGGATGCGCCGCACCGCCGTCTTCGAATCGGCCGCCAGCGCCCGCAGCAGCGGCAGCGGCCGTGGCGTCGTCGTTACCAGCATGCGAGGGTCGGCGCCGAGTCGCAGGCCGAATTGCAACATGTCCCAGGTCTCCTGCGCATGTTTCCACTTCCCCACCTCGTCGCACCAGGCCAGATGGAACTGTGGCCCGCGCAAGCTCTCCGGATCCTCCGACGAAAAGATCTGCGCAATCGAACCGTTCGGCCAGACCAGCCGCCGGCGCGACGCCTCGAAATCGGGCCTCGCCCGCCCGGCAATCCGGCAAATCCCCGAGACGCCGTCGATCATCACTTCACGCGCATCGCCGAGCGTTTCCGCCACAAGCGCGATGCGCAGGTCCGGTGCGGATAGCGCCAGAGCATGCACCCACTCCGCCCCCGCCCGCGTCTTGCCCGAGCCGCGCCCCCCCATTAGCAGCCACACCCGCCAGTCGCCCGGCGGGGGCATCTGCGCGAGCCGGCCCGTGAAGTGCCAGCGGTTCAGTTGCCGGCGGCTATGAAGCCGCCCATCCCTGGAAGACGGCGCATCCGGAGGCTCGAAATCGGAACACTCGCGCCCCTTGCCGACCCCTCCCTCGGAGGGAGAGATCGGAGCATCGTTCAGCGACGCCCCCGGTTTTGCAAGGGGTCGACCATTCCCGCCGCCTAGTCCGGCCTCCAGCGCGTCCATCTCCTCGAGCAGCTTTTCCGCCGCCGCATTCGTCTTGATCGTCCTGAACCCTGCGGCCATCCGATGCACCTGCTTGCCGAATGTCCTGCCGACTGCCGCGCAGGCTCGCCGCGCCTTACGGTCCGTTTTCCGCGCGCGCGGCAGCATCGCCGCCAATCCCGGCTTCTCGCCGCCAGTCTTCCCTCGCCGCATTCAATCGCTCCATCACGCGTTTCTCGACCAGCTGGTCGAATTCGGCCGCCAGGGCCGCCTCGTCCTCCGGCTCGCCGCGTGCCGCCTCCGCCTCGGCCCGCTCGCCGATCAGCGTGCGCTGCAGGCTGTCGATCTTCTCCAGCGTGCGCACGATCAGCGACACCGCCTCGATGGCCGCCTTGGCATCGCTCTGCGCCAGTTTCCGCACGGCCTCGTCTTCGGCGATGTCGGCATCGCGCTCGGCCGAAGCCTTCTGGCTTTGAAACCGCTGGAACCGCTCGCGCAGCTCCTTCGTCATCTCCAGCAGCATGGCCTGCATATCGAGGAAGGGATCGATTGGTCCCTCCGCCTTGGTGTCCAGCATCGGCGCCGCGGCTCCCGCGAAATCCGCCCGCCATCCGCCAAGCCCGTCATAAACCGCCGGCCGCGGCGAAACGCCGAACAGCTCGAGATCGATCGCCGCGTCCATCGCATCCCCCAAATGAAAAGGCGCCCGGATCGATGGAACCGAGCGCCTGTCAAAATATTCCTGTCGAGCCGACCACGGGCGGAGACCTCCGCCCCTTCGAGCCTCAGGTAAACCGGCGATCTCCGCCCGCACCTTTCCGACTATGCCATAACCCTATCAAACGACCGTCACGCCGTCAAGGACTATTTTCCTATTTAGCGAAATCTTTTGCGAAACACCGAAGAGTGCTACTCTCCGGCATGACCTCGGACGATCTCATCGCCATCGCGCTCGGCCTGCCGGAGGCGCGGGAAAGTGCCCATTTCGGGAAGCGCGACTTCCGGGTGGGCGAGAAGATTTTCATGTCCCTGCCGCAGGCCGGTCGTGCGGTGCTGAAGCTGACGCCCGGCCAGCAGGCGATGGTGGTGGAGACCGATCCGGGGCTGTGCGCGCCGGTGCCGGGCGGTTGGGGCGCCAAGGGCTGGACATCGCTCTACTTCGACAGCGCCGATGACGAGCGGGTGCGCGATCTCATCGGCACCGCCTGGCGCAACGTCGCGCCGAAAGCACTGGTTGCCGCGACCCTGAACTGATCGCAGCGAAGGCCTATTTTTCCGCGCCCACTTCCAGGGGCCACGTCACGAGATAGTCCTCGTAATCCTCGACATCGATGCCCTCCTCGCTGATCGTGCGCCCGCGCGCCGAAATGCCGGCCTGATGCACGGTATCGGGATCGCCGGAAACCAGCGGGTGCCACCAGTAGAGGTCATGCCCGTCACGGATGAGGCGGTAGCCGCAGGTGGGCGGCAACCAGCTGATCTTCTCCACGCTCTCGACCGTCAGCCGGATGCAGTCGGGCACGGTGGCCTGCCGGTTTTCATAGTCCTTGCAGCGACAGCTCTCGCCATCGAGCAGCACACAGCGGATCGACGTCCAGACGATCTCACCCGTGTCCCAATCCTCCAGCTTGTTGAGACAACAGAGCCCGCAGCCGTCGCACAGGCTTTCCCATTCTCCGTCCGTCATCTCGGCGAGCGTCTTCGTCTTCCAGAAGGGAAGCGCGCCCGGCTCCTGCATATCGTCTGTCGTCATGCCTGACCCCTGAACCTCTCGGGTCCAAAGGTCAAGTCCGGCCGGCCGGTAACCCTTCCCCGCAAATTCCGTTCTGCTGCCTTCAAAAGGCTGATATCGTCTCCGAATAGGAAATGGTCAGAAGACGTTAACCGGACGCGGGCAGGCTGCGGCCGGTCCCGAGAAAAAGGCGACGCCCGTTCCGGGACGAGGTCGGTGAACATGGAAGACGAAAGCCAGAAGCCTCAAAAACCGCGCCGCCGCAAGCGGCACATCTTCCTGCGTCTCGATTCCTGGATCGATTCCACGGTCTGGAACGCCGGTTTCCGCGCAGCCGAAATCTGGGAGGAGATCACCATCTTCTTCCGCCGCTTCCAGGTGAAGGGCTGGAAGAGGGCCGTGTTCGAGGTCGCCGGCGAAGGCATGAACCTCGGCACTGCCGGCTTCGTGCTGCTGCTCGCCCTGGCGCTGCCCGCCTTCGAGGAAACCAAGGGCGACTGGCGCGCGCAGAGCGACTTCGCCGTCACGTTCCTCGACCGCTACGGCAACGAGATCGGCCACCGCGGCATCATCCACGAGGACTCCGCCCCCATCGACGAGCTGCCCGATCACCTGATCAAGGCCGTGCTGGCCACGGAGGACCGCCGCTTCTTCAGCCATTTCGGCATCGATTTCCTGGGCCTTGCCCGCGCCATGAACGAAAACGCCCGTGCCGGCGGCGTCGTGCAGGGCGGCTCCACGCTCACCCAGCAGCTGGCGAAAAACCTCTTCCTCTCCAACGAACGCACGCTGGAGCGCAAGGTCAAGGAAGCCTTCCTCGCGCTCTGGCTCGAGGCGAACCTCTCCAAGAAGGAGATCCTGCGCCTTTATCTCGACCGCGCCTATATGGGCGGCGGCACCTTTGGCGCGGCCGCTGCGGCCCAGTTCTATTTCGGCAAGAACGTCACCGATGTGAATCTGGCCGAATCCGCCATGCTCGCCGGCCTGTTCAAGGCCCCCGCCCGCTACGCGCCGCACGTCAACCTGCCCGCCGCCCGCGCCCGCGCCAACGAGGTGCTGACCAATCTCGTGCAGGGTGGGCTGATGACCGAGGGCCAGGTGATCGCCGCAAGGCGCAATCCCGCCAGCGTCATCGACCGCAACGAGAAGACCGCGCCCGATTTCTTCCTCGACTGGGCCTTCGACGAGGTGCAGCGCATCGCAAAACCCTTTGCCCAGCACTCGCTCGTCGTGCGCACCACCATCGACATGGGCCTGCAGGCCGCCGCCGAGGAATCGGTGGAAAGCGGCCTTCGCCAGTATGGCGAGAGCTACCGCGTCAAGCAGGGCGCCCTCGTGATGGTCGAGAACGGCGGTGCCGTGCGCGCCATGGTGGGCGGGCGCGACTACGGCGAGAGCCAGTTCAACCGCGCCACGCGGGCGCTGCGCCAGCCGGGCTCGTCTTTCAAGGCCTATACCTATGCCGCGGCGATGGAATCCGGCATGACGCCCGAGACGACCATCGTCGACGCCCCGATCAGCTGGGGCGGCTGGTCGCCGCAGAACTACGGCCGCAGCTTCGCCGGCCGCATGACGCTGATGACGGCGATGGCGAAGTCGATCAACTCCGTGCCGGTGCGGCTTGCAAAGGAAAAGCTCGGCACCAAGCGCATCGCCGAAATGGCCAAGGACATGGGCGTCGAGACGCCGATCCGCACCGACAAGACCATGCCGCTCGGCACGTCGGAGGTGACCGTGCTCGACCAGGCGACCGCCTATGCCGTCTTCCCGGCCGGCGGCGTGCAGGCGCGCCGCCATGGCGTCAGCCAGATCCTGAACTACGACGGCGATATTCTCTACGATTTCGGCCGCGACGAACCGCCGGCCAGGCGCGTCCTGTCCGAACAGGCGGATTCGTCGATGAACCGCATCTTCGTCACCATTCCCGTCAGCGGCACCGCACGGCGCGGCGCGCTCGATCGCGGCATCGTCTCCGGCGGCAAGACGGGCACCACCCAGGCCTATCGCGACGCCTGGTATGTCGGCTTCACCGGCAACTACACGACGGCCGTCTGGTTCGGCAACGACGACTACACCTCGACGAACAACATGACCGGCGGCTCGCTGCCCGCCATGACCTTCAAGCGCCTGATGGACTACGCTCATCAGGGCATCGAGCTGCGTCCCATCCCCGGCATCGAAAACCCGCTGCCCGACGGCACCAAGGCGGCGGAGGTCGCGGCGGCGACGACGGACGAGAACAATCCACTGCCCGCGCTGGTGCGTCCGCGCTCGCTCTCCACCGATGTCACGAAGCTGCTGAAGGATGTCGCCCGCCAGCTGAACGAAGCCACGCCGCTCAAGGCCGATGGCCGGGTTGCCGCGCTGGATGCCAAGCTTGACGTTGCTGCGGCGAAGCGGACAGAGTAACGAAACGCTGATTCCAACGGTCGATCGCCTTGTTCCGAACTCCCCTCGTCATCGCCACCGCGCTCGCCCTCGCCTTCGGCCTCGGCATTCTGAGTTCGATCTATGCGCTCAGGGCAACCGTCGGCTTCGGCGCCATCGCGCTCGGCCCGTGGACGGCCTTCCCGGCCGCCCAGACGATCGATGCCGACCCCTATGCCAAGGCGCACCGCGCCCGCGACGGCAAGCTGTTGCTCGGTGGCGCCGAGGGCCTCACCTTCACCGCCGCCACCGACAGCGACAACCGCACGCTTTCGGAAAACTGCCGCTACGAGATCACCGGCATCGCGCCGCCGGCGCGCCTGTGGACGCTGCATGCGGCCGACCGCAACGGCAATCCGCTGCAAGGCGTGCGTCCCGGCCTGCCCGACGGCCTCAACGCCTGGTCCGTGCTGCGCAGCGCCGACAGCCATTTTTCCATCCGCATCGCTTCCACCGCGACGTCGGGCAACTGGCTCGCCGTGCCGGAAGGCAAGGCGCCTTTCCTGCTCGTCATGACGCTTCTCGACACGCCGACCGCCGGCAGTTCCGGCGTCATCGACCTTGCCATGCCCGGCATATCAAGGCTGGACTGCGCCGATGCGTAGCTTCCTCTATGCCATCGCCATCGGCCTGGTGGGCGCGGCCCTGCTGCATATCGTCATCATCCTCTCGCTGCCGAGCTTCACCGGACGCGACGCCTATACACGCGTCCAGACGTTCGGAGAAAACAACCGCTTCTTCCCGCTCGCCGCCGTCGGCGACACGCTCGCGCCGCTCAACGACGACCCGGCGATGAAGACCGCGGTCTGCACCTTTTCCGTCGAAAACGGCCCGATCCGGCTGTTTGCGGATGGCGATGTGCCCTTCTGGTCGCTGGCCGTCTATGACGAAGCCTCCAACGAGGTCTTCAGCATGAACGACCGCACCTCCGTGTCCGGCGCCCTCGACACGCTGGTCGCCACCCCCATCCAGCTCATCGGCATCCGCAAGGCCCTGCCGGCCGACCTGGAACAATCGATCCTTGTCGAAATGCGCGGCGAGGAAGGCTATGCGGTGCTGCGCACCTTCGTGCCCACGCAAAGCCGCCAGCAGGCCGCCGTCGGCTTCCTCGCGGATGCCAGCTGCGAGACGTTCACCCCGAACTGATCGCACGCGAAAAGGGGCGTTTGCGCCCCTCCAGTCGCCTTTGATCAAAGCAGGAAGTCGCCCGCCTTCAGGGTCACGGCCGTATCGAGCACGAAGCTGAAATCCGCCACGCCGTTGCCATCGGTGTCACCCTGAACGATCGTGTCGCCGGATTTCACCTCGAAGCGCAGTTCGCCCGCCGTCTTGTGGAAGGCGCTACCGACGATGAAGCTGAACGCCTGGTCGCCGGCCAGAAGCGCGTTGGCGTCCACGCCCTTCAGATCGATGCGATCGCCCTCGGCCTGCGAAAAATCGAAGATCTTGTCCTGCGCGGCGGCCTTCGAATCCGCCGCGGAGGAAAAAACAAACATGTCCTTGCCCGCGCCGCCGAACAGCTGGTCGATCCCGCCGCCGCCGTTGACGACGTCATTGCCGGCCATGCCCTTGAGGATGTTGTTGCCGGCATTGCCCGTCAGCGTGTTGGCGAGCGCATTGCCCGTGCCGTTGAGATTTGCGCTGCCGATCAGGGCCAGCTTCTCGACATTGGCCGAAAGCGTGTGGTTGACCGACGCCATGACCGTATCCGTGCCGGCATCGACAAGCTCCACGACCACGTCGCCGCTGCTGTCGACCTTGTAGGTGTCGTTGCCGAGGCCGCCTTCCAGCCGGTCCGCACCCGCGCCGCCATCCAGCGTGTCGTTGCCGGCAAGCCCGATCAGCGTGTTCTTGGCCGTATTGCCCGTCAGGACATTGGCGGCACCGTTGCCCGTCGCGGCCAGTGCGCCTGTACCGGTCAAAATCAGGTTTTCGACATTGCCGGAAAGCGTATGGCTCACCGAAGCCTTGACGGTATCCGTGCCGCTGCCCGCGCCCGAGACCTCGACCACGACGTCGCCGGCATTGTCGACAACATAGGTATCGTTGCCGAGCCCGCCTTCCAGCCGGTCCACACCCGCGCCGCCATCCAGCAGGTCGTTGCCGCCCATGCCCTTCAGCGTGTTCTTGGCCGAATTGCCCGTCAGCGTGTTGGCATCGGCGCTGCCGGTGCCGTTGATGTTGGCCGTGCCCGTCAGGATCAGCTTCTCCATATTGGCCGACAGCGTGTAGGTCTTGGAGGCCTTGACAGTGTCCGTGCCTTCGCCGGGAAGCTCCGTGACAATGTCGGCACTGTTATCGACGATATAGATATCGTTCCCCTTGCCGCCCTCCAACGTGTCGATCCCGGCCTTGCCGTCCAGGATGTCGTCACCATCCAAGCCGATCAGCTTGTTCACCCCGCTATTGCCGATCAGCGTATTGGCGCCCGTATTGCCTCTGCCGGCAATATCGCCAGTTCCCATCAGGATCAGCGTTTCGATATTGTCCGACAGCATATAACTTGTGGAGGCCTTGACGGTGTCGATGCCTTCGCCCGCTTTTTCGACGATCGTGTCTTCAAAGGCCTCATCAATATAGATGTCGTTACCTTCTCCACCTTCGAGATAGTCCGCTCCCTGACCGCCATCGAGCGTGTCGTTACCCGCCATGCCGAACAGCGCGTTCTGCCCGCCATTGCCGGCCAGCGTGTTGGCTAATTCGTTTCCGATACCCGTGATGCCGAGCGAGCCGGTTGCCGCGAAGTTCTCGACATTGGCCGAAAGCGTGTAGTTGGCGGAGGTCTCCACCGTATCGATCCCTTCGCTCTTGATCTCGATGATCACATCGTCGCTCTGGTTCACCAGGTAGATGTCGTTGCCCATGCCGCCGTGCAGTTCATCGGCGTCTCCGCCACCGTCTATCCTGTCGTCGCCCGCGCCGCCAAACACGATGTCGCCTTCGCTGCCGCCGTTAATGTAGTCGCCGCCCGCACCACCATCGAGATAATCAGCGCCCTGGCCACCGTAGAGGTCCTCATTGCCCTTGCCGCCATAAATCGTGTCGTTGCCGGAACCGCCATTGACATAGCCGTCCACCATTTCTCCCGACGCGCCTTCATACCGGTCCGTGCCGCCGCCGAGATCGACATCGCCGGACATCTTCCCGTTGTTGACGACGACATCCATGGCGTTCAAGCTGTCCGACGAATAATAGGAACCATACTTTGCGCTAACCGAACCATTGTTGGTGAATATCATCGTTTCTGTCGCAGCCGATCCGCGCACGACGCCGTAATTGTCTCCGGCAATTGTGCCGTTATTGGTGATGTAACTGTTTGTAATGGCAGCGCCGTTAAACTCGATGCCGATCATACCTTCGATCCGTCCATCATTTGTAATGTCGGTCGTAAAGGCATTTACTCGGATGGCAGCGTTGCTGAAGCTCTTCACAAAAGCAGTGGAGGAGAGCTTGACCGTGAAATCACTGTCCGTGCTCGCGTTGTCGCCCAGAAGAATACCAGCCTCGCTGCCAATAATCGTACCGCGGATATCCAGCGTATTGTTACCCGCCAGAGCGCGGATGACAGCAGCATCGGCAACTGTCGCGTCCGTACGTGCCACCGTTGCATCTTCACCGACATACAGGATATCGCCATATCCCAGTTCTGCCCGTACGCCCGTGCCGATCGAGTCCGCCGTGAAAATCTTGAGCACCATTGTCATTCCCTCTCATCTTTGAACCCCGCGCCGGCGACCACCGCCTGCGTTCGGGAAAAATCATGCCGGGTCTGCGGCATCGCAGGTTCGCCCCTGCCCCGGGGCGCCGAAATCGGGCACGAGTGATCACGCCGGAAGCCTCCGCTTGGCGGCTTCCGCTTCAACTCCTGCTGTTCCGACGATGCCTCTCCGCAAAATGTCCGGTATTGATTGCCGTCAATACGAAAATACTTGAAGATTTATTCGCGCAATTAGAAAGCAATCGCAAATTTTTTATTTTAAACGAAAATACATCGAAGAAATAATGAAATATACTTGAAACACCATTGAAACATGCGAGAAACAATTCGCCGAAACCACGTCTCATAGGTGCCGCAGAGGCCGAAATTGCCGTATTGCAGAAACAAACGGGCCCTGCCGAACCGCATTTCAAAACGAAAAAAGATTCGGCGGCACGAAGGGCGTTTGATTTTTCAGGGAAGGTATGGAGGGGAATCGTCGACGGAGACGTCGATCGTTCCATCCGGCACGATGTCGAAATCACCGCCGCCAACGAACGGCCCGGCTCTATAAAGCGTCATGGCGGCCTACAAGTGCGGGAATATAGCGATATTGCCACTTGCAGAACCATCGCTCAAAGGCGGGTCAGCGCATAGTCGTGGCGGTCAAGGCCGCTGGGCAGCAATCTGGTTTCACAGCGCAACAACAACCGCGCAAGCTGCGCGACTGCAATGCCGGTTTGCTCCGGCGCGGCTCAGGGCCGACGGGCCGGTTCCTGGGCGCTCGCTTTCGCCGCCTTGCCGCGCGATGCGAGCATGGCGGGGGTCAGGCGCTCGTAGCGCACACCCGTAAAGAGAAGAACCTGGGCCGGAGCCGCATGTGGAAGGGAAGCACGTCTCGGGGTTCGCGCCAGCCATTCCTTCAATCTTACAACGTCTGCCATTCTCGCCTCCAAAAGAAGAATCGAGACGGATGAAGCACTCCTACAAATCTCACCCTGCCCATCACGGGCCGGTGCATCCGGTTCCGTCACCCGGTAGCGACACGCATTGTCATCCCAGTCGCATACGGGTGGAAAACGGCGAAACGGGTCCAGAAGTTTCCCATTCACGGGAATGTGTCTGGCGACCGCCCGGTATCCGGAACATCGCACCTTTCCCATTCGGATCGGCAGACGCGCCAGCGACCACCGTTCCCAAGTTCGAATCATAACACGTCTCACTCAATAGACGAGCCGATCCATACCCCTAAAACTAACGAGCAATGGGTTAACATGTTGTTAATCCTAGCGTGATGGATCGGTCTGCGCTGTTCCCCGCGGCACAGGCATGGCGGCGTTAACCTCAAGACAAGCCCGCGCGGCATAAGGTTGGCCGACGTTCATTCAGGGGTGAGATCGTGAGCTTCTCGGGCAAGACCATCGAAACAGGCTATTTCTTCCGCGGCACCTCGGGCCCCTGGAAGAACTGGAATTGGGGCGACGTCACCGTCGGCGCCGGCGCCGGCGCGGAGATCGGCTACGCTGACACCAACAACATCTATTCCATCGACTTCGCCGGCAAGGAGATTTCCATCAGGTTCGCCAATGGCGACATCAACAATGTCGGCGTCTTCTCGAACTATTCGCGCAACGGCCCCGTCATCAAGGATTTCTACGACGTCTTGAACCCCATGATCGGCTTCACCCTGAAGACCAACATGCACGGGCTGACGAAGAGTGACATCACCGTCTGGGATAACGAGCTGCGGATCGACTGGCGTGGCACTTCCTTCGCGTCCTCCACCTATGTCCTCATCTCCGTGAAATTCAAATATGAGGAGATCACGGGGACGAACGGCAACGATATCCGCAAGGGAACGAAATACGACGACATCCTGTACGGCAAGAAGGGGGCGGACATATTGACCGGCGGCAAGGGCGCCGACCACTTCATCTTTTCGACCGGCGATACCGGCAAGACGAAAGCCACCGCCGACCTCATCAAGGACTTCAAGCCCGCCGAATTCGACGTCATCGACATCAGCCGCTACGACGGCAATTCCACGAAGGTCGGCATACAGGATTTCAAGTTCATCGGAACGGACAAATTCTCCAAGACCATCGGTGAACTGCGCTACGCCAAAGTCGGCTCCGAGACCCATATCACCGGCGACATGAATGGCGACGGGAAGGTCGACATGATGATCCGCCTTTCAGGCAAGATCGATCTCACCGCCGATCATTTCATCTTCTAATGACACAGAAGCGCCCCACGGCTTTACCGGCTGTTAATCATACCGCCGTTAGGATTGTGTTTACGGTCGCCTCCGCGCGACGGGCGTTAAAACCAGAAAACCGTTTGATCCCGGAACGATAGCGAACAGGCGTCGATCCGCTTCCGGTTCTCTCGGTTTCGCCGAGAACAGATGGAAGCGGCAGGGGGCTGTCGCTTCGGGGATAGGGTGTTTCGTGGCGGACAGGTTTCGCGAACTGGAGAGACCGCAGGCAGGGCGGCCGAAGGACATCGTCTTGATGGCCACGGTGTCGAGCTTCGAGAGCCTGCGCTTTCCCTCCCGGTCGGATCTGCGCCAGTTCGGCGAACTCTTCGAGCCGCTCTACGGCGCCTCCACCGAGGAGGCCCGCCGCCAGGCCGTCGCCGCGCTCTCGCGCTGCCCGCAGATTCCCGATGAAACCGCGCTCTTCATTGCTCGCCAGCCGATCGGCATCGCCGCCATCTTCCTCATGGGTTCGCGGGCGATCCCCGACGTCGTGCTGATGCGCATCCTGCGCACGACCGGCCCGGAGCAGGCTCGCGCCATCGGCAGGCGGGACGATCTCTCGCCCGCCGTCATCGAGGCGCTCGTCGGCAGCCACCAGGACCATGCGAGCCGCCGCACGGGCGAAGACCGCGCGACCGCACTTGCGGAAGCCGCACGCCTGGAACGGGAAGAGGATATCCGCGCGGAACTGCGCGCCCTCGTGCGTGCCGCGACACCCGCCGCCGAAGTGCCTGTGCGGCTCGAGCCCGCAACGGAGACCCACCAGGCGCTGTTCGTGCGTTTTGCGCGCGCCGGCGAGATCGGCATGATCGCCGTCACGCTCGCCGACGCGCTCGCCTCCAGCCAATGGCTGTCGGAACGTATCCTTCTCGATGTCTCCGGCCGGCAGCTCGCCGAAACGCTTGTGGCGCTCGCCATGCCGGCGCAAGACAGCCTGTTCGTGCTGCGGAAAATCTACCCGCACCTGGCCGAAGGGGGCGCCGAAACGCTCATCGCATCGCTAGATCCGGCCGAAGCGACCCTCCGGGTCGAAAGTTGGCAGCGGGCGGACAGCTATACGAATGGCGATGGCTTGCCGAAGGCGGCCAACAGTCAAAGCACGGATGCGGACGGGCAGGATCATCACGACAGGTCCTCCGGGGACAGGCAGCACCGCGCCGCCGGCTGATCGGCTTTCTCAAGGCTCCGCAACGCGGCGCCGATTGATTTCGGAAACGGTTTTCAGAACACCGGACGCCTGGGCGGCAGGCGAACTGCCGTGCCTTCGGTGCGCTCGGCGGAGAGCGCGGCCAGCATGGTCACGACGAACATTCCCGAAATCAGCAGTGCAAGGGCGGGCAGCACGATAAACATGGGCGTTTCTCCAGGGCTTCACAGGTCGTTGCCTGTGCCTCCCTTTTCCCACGCTGCCGCCTTCGCCGCTGTTCCCCCCGGAACAGGCCGTCAGAAAAGGAAATCGCCCTTTGACAGATCCGAGAGATCGACATGCTTGAGCGTCAGCACGTCGCTGCCCGCGCGGATCAGCACGTCGCCGCCGCTCTCCGCTGCATGGTTCTTCACGAGGTCGGCAAAGCTGGTGATGGCGGGCAGATCGGAAAGATCGACGCGGTCGGTCCCCGGCGTGAAATCCGTCACCGTGTCCTTGCCCGATCCCTTGGAGAAGATGAAGACATCGGCCCCGGCACCGCCTTTCAGCGTATCGTTGCCGGCCCGCCCGTCGAGGATGTCGTCGCCGCCGAGACCTGACAGCGTGTTGCCGCCGCTGTTGCCGATCAGCACATTGGCGAGGCCGTTGCCCGTACCGCTGATGCCCGCCGTGCCGAGCAGCACCAGCTTCTCGATATTGGCGCCGAGCGTGTAGCGCACGGAGGACTGCACCGTATCGGTGCCCTCGCCCGCCTTCTCTATGAGCTTCAGCGATGCATCGGCGACGAGATAGGTGTCGTTGCCCTTGCCGCCGGCCACCGTACCGAGGACCTTGCCGCCGCGCGTGTCAAAACTGTCGTTGCCGGCGCCCAGAACGACCTTGCCGTCGATCGTGCCGTTGTTGGTGACGATCTCGATACCGTTGCCGCCCCTCAGGGCGGTGCCTGCGGCGGTGATCGTGCCGTTGTTGGAAAAGATGTTCTTGCCGCCACCGAGCAGCGTAACCGCGATGCCGTCCGTCGCCGTCACCGTCTTGTTGTTTGTCAGCGTCGCAAAGGCACCATCGATGAGAATGCCGGCCGCACCCTTGATCACGCCGTTGTTGGTGATCTCCGCCTTCGCGCCGCCGACATCGATGCCCTGGCCGGACGTGGAGACCAGCGTCTTGTGATTGGCGAAATTGACCGAACCGCCATCGAGCCGCACCGCGTCCTGCGCGGCCTTGATCGAGCCGTTGTTGGAAATCACCGCATTTGCGCCCGTCACGACAAGGCCTTCGTCGCCGCGGGAAAGCACCTTGCCGTTGTTGGTGACGATGGCGCCCTTGCCCGTCACGACAATCGCGTCCAGTCTGCTGTCGACCGTGCCGCTGTTGGTGACGGTCGCCTTGCTGCCGGCGCTGCGGATGCCGTCGTCCGCGGTGGATTTGATCATGCCGTAGTTGGTGATGATCGCCGCGACGCCGGAGACCGCGACGGTGTCGCCGCCGCTCCTGATCAGGCCGTGGTTGGTGACGAGCGCGTCGTCGCCCGTCGCCCTGATGCCGCGGCCGGCGCTGGAGAGCGTCGAGCCCGTATTGGTGAAGTTGAGGCTGTCGCCGGCAAAGATGCCGGCCGCAGTGCCGCCCGAAAGGGTGCCCTGGATGTTGAGGACGAGCCCGGTTCCCGACGCCGTCAGCCCGATCAGCTTCGCGGAAACGACGCCATCGGCCTTGACCGTGACATAACCCGGCTTGGCCGCGATCGCTGCATCGCCGAAGACCACGCCGTTGCCGGCCGTCGAGGTCACACGCCCGTCGAAGGAGAGCGAGCGGCCGGTATAGGCGCCGCCCGCATCCACGGCCGTTCCCTTGGTGGTGATCCTGACGCCGGGATCGAGGATCCACTGGCTATTGGCCTGGCGGGCAATGAGCGTCGACGTCATGTCGACCGTTATCTGGTATTTGGTCATTCTATCGGGCGTCCATCATTGACGTGACTACGTCCTAGCGCCTTGTCGGCAAAGAATCCGTTTCAATTGCGGCCGCGCCGCAAAAGCTTTCCGCGAGGGTTAACGGCGAAAGAACCCGTCGTCAGCGGGTTGCGCACCGGCGACGTCCATGAGATCGCCAAGATCGTCCGCCTCGATCGACACGACCCAGAGATCGCCGTCGAACCGCCGCTCCCGCGCGATCGCCTCGGCCACCGCTGTCGCGTCGACGCGTTCGAGCCGCGTTTCGAACAGCCGCGCCCTGTTGCTCTCGCCTTCGTCGAAAAATGCCTGCGGCGCCGGCGCATACAGGCTTTCCGCACCGTCGCGAAAGACCTGGCGCACGAAAACCGCGCCGGCCTCCTCCGCCCCCTTCGTCTCGACGGCCGCGAAATCGCCGCGCGAAAAAACGCGGCGCATCAAGGCGGAGACGAAGATATCGGTACGAAGGCGCATGGCGGCGTCCTACACGGCGCAAGCGCACAGGGCAATCGCGAGCTTTGGGCATGCGGGACGGATACGAGCGTCTGTCAGGTTCATCCTGAACCAGGCAGTCTCTCGTTTCTTTTGTTTTCCTTTGTCTTTTCGGGAAAACCGGGTTCCACTTTTCCCCGCCAAACTCTAGACCCGGATCGCCAGTCTGAGCCCGCCCCAATGACGACCGTTGACGGTGATGGGCGCGGAAATGTCCTTCATCAGCACGAACTGTCCACCGCCCATGTCGCGCCGGTAGGTCTGAAGCAGGAAGGGATCGGTGTTGCGCCCCGCGGCAAGGCCAACACGGTCGTTGAAGATGCGCCGGTTGCGGCAGTTCGCGGTGTTCCAGGCGGGATCGCCGGGCCGTTGCGGCTCGGAGAATTTCCTGTTGTGCGTCGGCAGATAACCATTCTCGTCGATGGCCGCACAGAAGGCGATGCGGCTGTCGCCCGCCACCGCCGGCTCCTGGATATCGGGCAGAACCCGGTCGGTGAAGTCGGTAAAGCGTGTCGCCATCTGCACGGGATCCGAGCCGGGAATCGGCCGGTACTGCCGGTCGAACAGCGCCTCCATGCCGATCTCGCCGCTCCTCACCGCTGCCGAAAAGCGCGCGGACACCGCATCCGCGAGGCTCTGCACGCGGCGGATATAGGGACTGTCGGGTGTCTCGATCCCGGCGCTCGCGGTGGCCTGGATGATACGTTCGGAAATCGTCACCACCTCGCCGACCTTGGCCGATGCCTTCTGAAGCACGTCGTTGGAACGGATGACCTCCGCCGAGGCCGCACCGATCGAATGCGCGAATTCGCTGCATTCCTTGTCCACCGCCCCTGTCGTCGCCGCGAGCGAAGAGGCGCTGTCGAGGATCTTCGACATGACCTCCTCCACACCGGCAAACGATCCCTGCACGGCCGATGCGGTCGCCTTCACGCCCTCGGCCGAAACGCGCGCGCCCTCGCCCGCCGTTTCCAGCCGCTCGATGCGAGTGCGGAGCGCCTGCAGCGTCTTCTGGATGGAGGCCGTGGTGTTGGAGGTTTCCAGCGACAGCGCCCGCACCTCCGCCGCCACGACGGCAAAGCCCTTGCCGGCTTCACCCGCCCGCGCCGCCTCGATGGCGGCATTCAGTGCCAGCAGGTTCGTCTGCCGCGCGATGGTGCCGATACCATCGGCGAGCCGCCCGACATCGGCGAGCGCACCGGAAAAGGCGGCGATTTCCGTGCCGATCTCGTTGGAGGCCGTCACCATATGATCGATGGCGGCAATCGAGCCGTCGAGCTGCACCGCCTGTTCGCCCAACATCGCGCGCGCACTCGCCGCCAGCGTGTCGGTCTCGCCGAGCGCGCGGGCAATGTCGCCATTGGCGCCGGCGATCGCGGTCGCCGATTGGGTCAGTCGGGTGAAGAGCGTCGCATGCTCGCGCGATTGCGCTGCGGTGTCCTGAATGGACCCGGCAATATCGACCAGATGCAGGCCGAGGTCGGACGCCTCGGCGGCAAGCGAACCGACGACCCGGCGCAGGGCCGCGACATCGTCTGCAAGGTCAGGTATCGGCTCTTCCTGGATATGCGACGTCTCGCGCAAGGCAGCATGGGGCATGGCTCGGCGTTCCTCCCGGTCATCGGAAGATCATCCGGCCCATATGGTTAAGGCTTCCCTTAGGGGAGGCAGCCAGACCTTGCGTTTCGCCTACGACCTTCGTCGTAGTACCAGCACGTTCCTGGAGCCTTTCCAGCCGAAGCACGCACGCTTCGGCGTCGGATGATGCGGAGCCCCCTAGAGCGCGCCGATATCCTTGAGCTTGGCGAGAACCTGCTCGTTGGGTTCGCCCGTTACCGGCAGGCGATAGTGCTTTTCGAAATGGCGGATCGCCACGCGCGTCTTCTCGCCGATCAGGCCATCGACGGCAATGTCCGTGTAGGCGATGTTGCTCAGCCCCTTCTGGATCTTCATCACCATCTCGCTCTGCACCGGCCTTGCAACGGCCGACGTGACCGCCGGATCGGCTTCGGCCTGCATGATCGCGGCGGCGACCGGATCGGCCTCCTCCTCGGCGGCAGGCTTTGCCGTCGTGACCGGCTTCTGCTCAATGACCGTCGCCACCTCGTCGAACGGACGCTCGCCCGGCGTGACGCCGGTGATTTCAGGCAGTTCCTCGCCCTCTTCCTGTCGCTCGATGACGAAGGTCGTCACGTCGTGCGGTTCGGGCCGGGTGGCGGTGAAACCAAGGGAATTGTCGGCCGAGCGGGTCTTCAGGAAAGGCGACGGATGACCGCCCGGCTGATACCACAGCGCATTGGCCGCAACGAAAGAGAAGACGACGACGAAGGCGCAGGTGCCGCCGATCAGGGTGGGATTGCGCGCGGCAAGCCCGCCGAGCGCGACCAGCCCGGTAATGACGATATTCGGCCGGCGCGGCGGCGGGGCGGCGGCGCGCGCACCGGAACGGCCCTTGCGGGCCTGGCCCTGCGGCCGCCGCTCAGGCTGTTTTCTGACGTGCGCGTTCATCGGTCCTGTCCTTGCCATCGCCTGACGGCTGGTAAACGGTCTCCATGTCCATCGCAAGGCGCGGCGGGAAATCGACGGTGGATGCGCCGGCGGCATGCAAGTCGTTTTCGTGTGCGATGCCTGCGCCATCGGCGGGAACGCGGATGGTGATGACGGTGCCCTCGCCCGGCTTGCTCTGGATCACGAACGCGCCGCCATGCAACGCCACGAGACCCTTGACCAGCGACAGGCCAAGGCCGGTGCCTTCATATTTGCGGGTATATTCGTTCTGCACCTGCATGAAGGGCTGGCCGATCAGCGCCAGCTTGTCAGCGGGAATGCCGATGCCGGTATCGCTGACGGTCAAGAGCAGGTCACGCCCCTCGCGCGCCGCATCCATGGTGACGATGCCACCGCGATCGGTGAACTTGATGGCATTGCCCACGAGATTGATGAGAATCTGCTGGATCGCCCGCTGGTCGGCCACCACCTCGCCGATGGCGCGCGGCACGCGGCTGGTCAGCTTGATGCCCTTCTCACGCGCCTGGAGACCGAGCATCTGCTCGCAGGTGCGCACGCTGTCGGCCACCGCGAAGGGTTCGGTCAGAAGCTCGTAGCGGCCCGCCTCGATCTTGGAAACGTCGAGCATGGTGTTGACCACCGACAGGAGATGCGAGCCCGACTGGTGGATCAGCGCCACATATTCACGCTGGCGGTCGTTCTCCAGTTTGCCGAAATATTCGCCGGTGAGAATGTCGGAAAAGCCGAGGATGGCATTGAGCGGCGTGCGCAGCTCGTGGCTCACGGCGGCCAGGAAACGCGTCTTGGCGTCATTGGCCGATTCGGCTTCGGCGGCCTTGCGGGCCGTCTCGCTGCGCAGCAGCGCCTCTTCGGAAATATCGCGCGACTGGGCAACGACGGCAACGAGCGAGCCGTCCTGCGCGGTCATCGCCGTCATTTCCACGCGCATATGCATGAACTGCTCGGCATTCGCCTCGATGCGCGGCCGGTCGATGCGGATATCGACGGTCTCACGCGCGCCGCCCTGGCGCAGGCGGTCGATCGCGGCAAGGAAGCCGATGCGATCGGAGACATGGATCTGGTCGAGATAACCGCGGCCCAGCGGGTCGCGCATCCAGGCGAGCATGTCGGCGCGGTCGCGGCCGTGCACGGCGGTGACGAGACCGCGCGCATCGTGCAGCGTCACGAGGCCGGCGAACAGATCGTAAGGAGAGGTCGCGGGCGGTGCCGCGGCGGCCAGTTCTTCCGCGAAGCTTCTCGAAGGAAGGGGCTTCGGCTCGCGCACGGAGGATGCGGCGGCGGCCAGCAACGCACCGGCACCGGCAAGCGCGATGCCGGCCGGCAGCGCGGCGGAAGCGGGCATGACGGTGGAAAGGGCAAGCGGCAGGCCGGGAACGGCCGCCAGCAGCGCAAGCGTCGTCGCGCGAAGGGAAGCCGACGGGCGCGCATCGGCGCCCACGCCAGCAACGCCAGCAACGGCGCCCAGGCGGGCCGCCATTCTGTCAGCGATGATGGTCAATTGGCGCAACGCAAAACCCTGTCGTTCATGTTCTTTTCTGTGAGCCCAAAATCGCACCGGCGACTTAGGAAAGGATAAACGGGGTGGGTCGGAAAGGGGGGCAAAAAGCCCCAAAAGTCCCATTTCGGGGCAATCCAACGGCCATTCGTCCGGCGTGGTTAACGGGGCGTAAGCGCCTCATTTTGCGGCATTTTTCTGTTCATATTAACTTCTGGGGCAAGGTGGTCGAAAGCGGGCTCCCGGCATTCCGGCGCCTCAGGCCGCAAGGGGCCGCCTTCATCCTTAACGGCAATCGCTAAAATCTGCCTCAAATGCCGGTAAAGCTGCCGATCGTTCGAATTTTAATCAAAACTGGGCAAAACCTGACTGATTCCTGCAAAGGGGAATTTCCTTCCGGCCCCTATTCTCGCATCAACGGTTCGCCAAGGACCAATCAAGCCGAAGGCCACCAAGAGCCAAGGCGTATAATGAGGATGGCAAGCGATGTGGTTTCTGATCAAGGGAACGTTCTGGTTCTCACTTGTGCTGGTGCTGCTGCCCTTCCTGGATCCGGCCTCGTCCGCGAAACTGGAAAAGGGACCGAGCGTCGAGCTCGGCGATACGTTCAGCGCCGCCACCGAAGCGCTTCATTATGTAACGGCCATGTGCCTGGAAAAGCCTGACGTCTGCCAGAAGGGGACGGAAACCTTCGTGGCGCTCGGCCACCGGGCACGGGAAGGCGCGCACATCGCCTACAAGTTCCTCGACACCCAGTTTGCCGAGGACGGCACCGGCGTCGCCAAGGCCGAACCGGCGGAAGGCGAAGCCCTCGACCAGCCGCTGCCGAAGATGGCGGCCCATGTCGATGCCGACGCCGAGGTCATCACCGGCACCATCGCCATCCCGACCCGCCGCCCGGATACCAAGGGCTGAGCCGGATCCAAGTTTCAAGTTTACCGCCTGCCAAGTTTACTGCCTGCCTGACTCGTTGCCCTGCAACCGCCGTATGGACCCAGTCCCTGCGGCGTTTCTTTTTGTGCGCGCCTCGCCTATATCAGGGCAAACTTCGAGAGACCCGCCATGGCCACGCTGCAAGAGATCATCGACGACTTCGCCTTCCTGGAAGAATGGGAGGATCGCTACCGCTTCGTCATCGAACTCGGCAAGGCGCTGCCCGATCTCGCCGAGGACAAGCGCACGGCGGCCAACAAGGTGCAGGGCTGCGCCAGCCAGGTCTGGCTTGTCAGCCATACTGGCGAAGGTGCCGACCCCGTCATGACCTTCGAGGGCGATTCGGACGCCCATATCGTGCGCGGCCTCGTCGCCATCGTGCTTGCCATCTATTCCGGCAAGCGCGCCTCCGAGATCGCCGCACTCGACGCCATCGACACGTTCAACACGATCGGCCTCGTCGAGCACCTTTCCTCGCAGCGCGCCAACGGCCTGCGCTCGATGATCAAGCGCATCCGCGAGGAAGCGGCGATCAAGGTCGCCGCTTAGGACTTATACATAGGCGGCGAACAGGAACGACACGGCCAGCACGAAGATCAGTGTCGGGATCGCCCACATGATCGCCGTATAGGCCTGTTCCTGCACATAGGGGCCGAACAGTCGCGCCACCACGTTGAAGCGCGAGAAGACGACATTGACGAAGAGCGCCGTGGCAAGCCCGATATAGTTCAGCGCAAACAGCCGGTTGACCGTGTTGTCGCCGACCGAGAGCACGGTGTAGCTGCTGTAGACCGTGAAATTCAGCGCGATGATGGCGAAGAGACCGCCGATGATGATGTTGACCATCTCATAGGTATCCACCTGGAAAACGCCATCCTCCATGGTGTTGAGCCAGATCGCCAGTTGCGGGATGAGCAGCGAGGCGAGCAGCGGAATGAAGATCGAGGCCACGACGAGGCCGAGCTTGCGCTCGATGTCCAGTGCGGCGATGACGCGCGCATGGGTGCCGTTGTACCAGCCCGGCTGCGGCGCGCTCTTGAGGTCGATGAGGCCGATGGTCCAGCCGCCAAGGTCCGCATTGGCGGAGGGACGGCTGAAATCGATATCCGACTGGTCGAAGCGCAGGATCATTTCCGCAGTGGTCAAACCGTCGGCTGCTATCTCGATGGCGAGTTTCTGGCGATCGAACGGGAAGCGCTCGACATTGACGTTCACGGTGAAATCGGCCGTCACCCGGTGCAGCAGCTCCACCCGGCCGGTCGGGTAGATCTTCAGGCCGTATTCCGAGAGTTCGGCCTCGCCTGCCTGGTTGGCAATACGCACCGGCGCAACCCAGATTTCCTTCATGCGCGCCTCGGCGGCGCTGTTGCGCAGCGTCTGCGGCGTGCCGTCGCCATCACCGCTCGCCAGACGCGAATCGCTCCAGCGCAGGCGCAGATCGACCGTGGCGCGGAATTTCCCCGCATTCTCGTCGAAACTCTCGATCGACAACACCGTCGCCGCCGCCTGCACGGCGATCGGCAGCCCCTCGTCGCGCGGCAGGCTGGAATCGGCAAGAGCCGGAGCGCACAGGCCGGCGAGGAGAACGATCAGCGCCGCAAGGCCGGCGGACAGGAAACGGAGAGCAGCCATGTCACGCGGCCTTTTCCGGCTCTGCGCGGCGGTGTCTGATGCGCTCGTAGAGCCGGAGCATCGGCTGCATTTCCGTCGGGAAGCTTTCCGTGCCCTCGATCGGCGCCAATGGCCCACCATGGCCCACCGCATCGAACCGCTCGCCGAGCACGGCAAGCGGCCGCAACAGGAAGCCGCGCAGCACGACGAGGATGAAGGCGGCGAGCAGCACGATGGCAACGAGGGTGACGACCCCCTGCCAGATCAGCAACCGGCTGACGGCGGCGCGCGATGCGCTGAAATCTTGGGAGGCGGCGATCACGCCGAGCGGCGTGCCGGAACCGCTCGTCACCGGCAGGAGCACCACGCCGCGGGCCAGGCCCTGGGCTTCGCGCACATAGCGCAGCGGCTCGTTGACGACGGCGACATCGCCGGGGCCGGCCAGTTCCGCCATCAGCTGCGCGTTGGTCGCCTCGATGCGGATGAACTTGCCGACGCGGTTCTGCTCTCCCATGCGCTCGGGATCGATACCCTGACCGTACTCCTTGAGGATGCTCTCGTCGATGAACAGCGCGAGATCGAGGCCATAGGCGGTCTTGAGATTGGCGAGCACGCTGCCGTAGTCGATGCCGAATTCGAACGTCCCGATATGTTTGCCGGAAGGATCCAGCACCGGTGAGACACCGAAGATGCCTGGTCCGTTGCGCGCGACGGCGGCGCCTTTCATCGGCACCCGCTCCTTGTTGGCCGCCACGACGAGCGGGCGGGTGCGGCTCAGGTCATCGCCGAATTTGTCGGGATCGTGCAGGCGCAGGAACGAGATGGCATCGGCCGTGTGGAACTGCGCCTGGTCGACGCCGTGCCGTGCCTTCTGGCCGGCGAAACTGGCGGAAAGTTCCGCATTCAGTCCTGCCCGGTCGCCGGCGGCGAAGAGCCGGCGCACGGTCGGCAGTTCGGCGATCAGCTCGGCGCGCGCCAAAGCCTTGTTCTCCGAATCGCGGATCGCCGTTTCGACGATCGCCTGCATGGTCTGGAACTGATCGCTTTCGACGGCATCGGTCATGCCGGAAAACAGGCGGCTCGTCACCAGCGCGGCGCCGGCCACGACGATGACGACAGCCAGGATGAGAGCAACGGGAGCGCTGCGCCGGAATGTCATGAAAAGCCTGCAATACTGGAGAAACCGGGATGGTTGACGCGAAGTTAACAGCGTTTTCGGGAGAAAGCGCAAGCACTTTCTAAACCAGCGGCAACAGCATTTTCAAAGTCCATTTTTGACCGCGATCCATCGCGAAGGTCCCCTGTCAAAGGACCCTTCGCGATGGGACCGCCGCTATCGCGGCAAATCCGGACGAAACCCCTCGCTGCCCCAGGCATGCATCCGCCGCGACGGCGGCACCGGCGGTGCATAGTGGCGGGCCAGCGCCATGAGGGCGGCGCGCAGCAGGAGCTTTGCCGAACGGGCGGGCCACTGGCGCTCGCGCTCCACCGTCTCCAGCCCCTTCATGAAGCAGCAGACATCGAGCGCGACCCCCGACAGTTCCGGCCCGATCGCCTCTATGGCCTTCGCCACCCGTCCACGGGCGGCAAGCGCCGTGTCCGTCAACTCGCGCGCCGCCCCCGCCTCGCCCTTCTGGCGGGTCGCGATGCGCGGTTCCCAGGACATGGTCATCCGAGGCTGCAGGCCGCCGCGCGTGAAATCCGCATGCAGGCGCTCACCCGCGGCGATGGCGCCGTCCGGCAGCCAGGCCTCGCCCGTCTTCTCCTTCAGCCGGGCGAGCGCGGCAAGCGGCGATTCCAGCCGATTGGCCATCGCCGTCTGCCGGGTACCGTCATGCACCACCACCACCGGCGCCAGATCGCGATGCTGGGCGGCGAAGGGTGTTTCAGCCGTGCACAGCCGACGCCTGAGATGGGCGCGCGCCTCCGGATTGGCCGCCAGCCGGCTTCCGGCGCGGGTGACGAGGCCGAGGCGCACGGCATCCGCCAGGATGTCGCGGGAAACCGTCTCCGTCCGGCCATCCGCGGCCAGAAGCCGCTTCCCGTCGAACGAAACATCGCCCGCGGCCAGCAGAAAGCGCAGAAACCTCGCCAGCGCAGCGGCGTGTTCGCGGTCCGCGTCCTCAACCATGGCTGCCGATCCCTGCGGGACCGAAGACCGAGAGCACGACACGCTCGATCGACGCGACGAAGGCATCGAACGAGGCGTCGTCGCGCCGGTCCTCCACCACGTTGCAGGCATGGCCGACCGTCGTGCGGTCACGCCCGAAGGCCGCGCCGATATCCGACAGGGACAGTTGCAGGATGACATGGCAGACATACATGGCGATCTGGCGCACATGGCAGGTGGAGCGCCGGCCGTCGCGGCGCCACAGCGGCCGCTCGCTTGCCATGGCCGTCATCTCCAGCACGAGCTGGCGCACGATCCGGCAGGCGACACCCGGCGGCACGGTCGGCCCGTCAGGATCCGCCGCCGCACGCCGAGCGCCCTCCTGCCCGCCCCCCGCACCTTTGGTTTCCGGTGCCGCAGACCGGCAATTTCGGGACGCCCGCCTCTGGGATACGATGAACTGATGCATGACTGGCCACTCCGTTGATAGGAATTTATTCATACACCCTAGAGCAAGAGCGGGGATGAATGAAGCAGCTCGATGCAACCAGCCATTGAATCTATTCATAAATATGCGATCGACATCCCCGATATAGGCTTATATTCCTTAATTCAAATCTACACCCCGGTTTTCCCCACTGCAGTGCCGGGCAACGCCCAAACGAAGAAAGGCCGGAGCGGCGACGCTCCGGCCTTTCTTCGTTCTGTAATGCGAAGGGCTTACTTGCCCTTGCGGCGCTGGCCCAGGCCCATTTCCTTGGCCAGGCGTGAGCGCGCTTCGGCATAGGCCGGAGCAACCATCGGATAATCGGCCGGGAGGTCCCACTTCTCGCGGTACTCCTCCGGCGTCATGCCGTAGTGGGTCATCAGGTGGCGCTTCAGCGACTTGAACTTCTGGCCGTCCTCAAGGCAGATGATGTAGTCGTTCTGAACCGACTTCTTCACCGGAACCGGTGGCTTCGGCTTCTCGGCGACCACAGGCGCCTCGACGGCGGCAGAGGGCTGCGTCGTGTTGTTCAAGGCGGCATGCACGTCGGCGATGAGACCCGGCAGTTCGGCGACCGGAACGACATGGTTGCCGACATAGGCGGCGACGATATCGGCGGTCAGCTCCACCAGCAGGTTGGAGCTGGTGCCAAGGGTGGTTTCTGTCATGTCTTTCTCCTGTCGGATGGACGAAAGCCGATGTCTCTCTCCATCGGCAGGGTACTGAATTCCGAGCAAAGCAACCGAATCGGGGAAACTGGCATCAGATCGATGTCTTCAGGCAGGCTTCATCCCGAAATACGGGCATTTTACGTTAATATAACTTTCGAACATTGCCGCCACCGCGCCAGTTAAGCCGGATCCGGTGCATATACCGAAGGAGCGCGAATGCGCATCCAGCTCAACTTAAACAGGAAGCACGCAATCAAGCTAAATCAACCCGAATGCTTTACTTCTTTTGGAATATCATTCCAAACTTCAAAGTCCAGAAGTATTTTGGAAAAGAAACATGAGAGCTTCCGACAAGGAAAGAAATCCACCGGAAAGCGCAGGATACTATAAATTCTGAGGGGGGCTATCTCAACCGTTTTTCAACGCTTCTTGGCGGCGTGCTTGCGGGACGCGCGCATGTCGTCCATCACGGCAAGCCGTGACAGGCGATAGCCGGCCGCATGCGCGGCCTTCGCGACGAGGTGCGCGGCAACCGGTGCCGTCAGTACGAAGAAGACGAATCCGGCGAGCGCGCGGGTGAAGATCGCGATGTCGAGCGAATGGATGCCGGCCGCCAGCAGCATGAGACCCGAGCCGACCGTGCCGGCCTTCGAGGCCGCGTGCATGCGCGTATAGACATCCGGCAGGCGCAGAATGCCGAGCGCGGCGAGAAAGGTGAAGACACCGCCCGCGACGAGCATGACGCCGACGACAAGCGCGAGAACGAGATCCAGCATCAGCGCAGCCTCCTGGCATGGCCACCGCCGCGTCGTGCCCTGGCATCGGCCGCCGTTTCTTCCGGCGCGGCCGCCTCGCCCGGCTGCATGCCCTGGCTCAGCACGAACCGCGCGAAAGCGACGGTGGCGAGGAAACCGACGAGACCGAGCGCAATGGCGATGTCGATATAGAGGTTGAACCCCGTCCTGATGGCGATGACGGCGATGAAGCCGATGGCGATGGCGGTGAGCGTGTCGAGCGCGACGATGCGGTCCGGCAGGGTCGGCCCCTTGATGACGCGCCAGGCGGCAAGGAAGAAGGCCGCGCACATCAGCAGGAGCGCGATGCCGCAGGCCACGGAAAGGATCATTTGAGCGCCCATCAGCGGAAGGCCTCCAGGATTTTCTTCTCGAAACCATTCGCGATATCGCGCCGCGCGCCGGCCGGGTCGGAGCAATCGAGCGCATGCACATACAGCGTCTTCCGGTCCTCGGAGACATCGACCGACAGCGTGCCCGGCGTCAGCGTGATGAGATTGGCGAGCAGCGTGATCTCGAAGTCCCGGTCGACGGTCAGCGGAAAGGCGAAGATGCCCGGTTTCAGGTCCATCTTCGGGCGGACCACCAGCACCGCCACCTTCCAGGCGGAAAGCGCCAGTTCCCTGAGGAAAAGAGCGAGCAGCGAGAGCGCCTTCAACGGCCGCAACCGCCGCCCGTCCGGCTGGATATGGCCCCGGACGAGAAGAAGTGACAGCGCCGCGGCGGCGATGCCGAGCACGAGATTGGGGATGGTGAAACTGCCGGAAACCGCAAGCCAGACCAGCGTGAAGACGGCGATGATGACGGCGGGCCGCATGTCACTTCCCTCCCGGAAAGACGGAGCCGATATAGGCGTCCGGATTGGCAAGGCTCTGCTCGGCATGCTGGACCAGCGACAGCAACGCATCCGGGAAGAGACCGAAGACGACCGTCAGCGCCGTGAGGCCGGCGAGCGGCAGCAGCGCGCTTGCGGGAATACTTTGCGCCGGTAGCCCCCGCACCTCCGCGCGCCAATAGGCGAGCGCGAAGACGCGGCCGAGCGCGATGGTGGTGAGGAAGCCGGCGAGGAACACCGATGCCGTCAGCCACCAGGCACCGATATCGATCGCCGCCTTCGCCACCATCACTTTCGGCCAGAAGCCGGAGAAGGGCGGCAGTCCGGAGGCGGCGAAGAACAGCACCAGCGACAGGGCGGAAAACAGCGCCGAGCGGCTATAGAGCCCGCCCAGCCGGTTGAGATCGAAGGAGCCGGCCAGCCGCCCCGCCAGTCCCGCTGCCATGTAGAGCGCCGTCATCACCACCATGGAATGCAGCGCATAAAATATGGCGCCGCCGATGCCGCCGGGACTGCCCAGCGACAGGCCCGCCAGTATCACGCCGATACCGGAAATGACGACATAGCCGAGCAGCCGGCGGATATCGCTCTGACCGAGCGCGCCAAGCGCGCCGAGAAGCATGGTGGCGACACCGACAATCGCGATGAGGAAACTCAGTTCCTCCCGCTCGACGGGAAACAGCATGACCAGCGTGCGCAGCAGCGCATAGATGCCGACCTTGGTGAGCAGGCCGGCAAACAGCGCCGACACCACGACGCGCGGCGTGTGGTAGGAGGCCGGCAGCCAGAAATTCACCGGAAAGGCCGCCGCCTTCATGCCGAAAGCGAGGAAATACAGCGTGGCCAGCGTCATCAGCGGCAGTTCGGCGCGGCCCGCTGCCGCCTTCACCGCGATGTCGGCCATGTTGAGCGTGCCGAAGATACCGTAGAGATAGCCCGTCGTGACGAGGAACAGCGTCGTCGCGACGAGGTTGAGGAAGGCATATTTGATCGCGCCGTCGATCTGGCGCGGCTCGGACCCCAGCGTGATCAGGCCGAAGGACGAGATCAGCAGCACCTCGAACCAGACATAGAGGTTGAAGATGTCGCCCGTCAGGAACGCGCCGGAGACGCCGGCCATCAGCAGGAGCAGGAACGGATAAAAACCGTAGCGCCGGCCGCTCGCATCGATATCGGCGAGTGCATGCACGCTCCCTGCAAAGGCGACGACCGCGCCGGCCAGCGCGAAGAGCACGCCGGTCAGGTCAGCCGTAAACGCGATGCCGAAGGGCGGCAGCCAACGCCCCATCACCATCGTCACCGGTCCGTTGGCGGCGACATGGGCGAGCAGAAGGGCATCGATGACGACAAGCACGGCGAGCGCGGGAATGGCGATCAGCGCCTGCAGGTGCAGCGACTTGCGCAGCATCAGCAGCACCGCGCCGACCAGAAGACACCAGGCAGGCGGCAGCACGACCAGCCAGTCGGCGGCGGGAACCGGCGTCAGGACGAGGGCTGCGGAAAGATCGGCGGGATTTGCGGCCATTGGCGGGGCGGTTCCTGTCAGTAGCCGGTCGGCGGTAGCGGATCGTCTTCCGGCTCCGCCAAGCGCATCTCATTGCCATTGTCGGTGCCGAGGTCCTGATAGGCGCGGTAGACCAGCACCAGCAGGAAGGCGAAGAAGGAGAAGGAGATGACGATGGCCGTCAGGATCAGCGCCTGCGGCAGCGCATTGGCCGTCAGCGTCGCCGGCACGTCGTGTCCCTCGGGAATGATCGGCGGTATCTCGCGCAGGATGCGGCCGTTGGTGAAGAGCAGCAGGTTCACGCCATTGCCGAGCAGCACCACCCCGAGCAGCACGCGCACCAGAAACTTCGACAGCATCAGATAGACGGCGGCGGCGAAGAAAAGGCCGATCAGAAGGACGAAGGGAAACTCCATCAGACGTCGTCCCCCGCTTCCAGCGCCAGCGCAATCGACGTGATCGCGCCCACCACGACGAGATAGACGCCAGTATCGAACAGCATCACGGAGGAAAGCGGGATTTCGACGCCGAGCACGGTCGGAGTGATCCAGAGCCCCGTCATGAACGGCACGCCGAAGGCGGCCGAGAGCAGGCCGGCAAGGCAGGCGATGAACAGGCCGAAGGCGGAAATGGCCATCGGATGGAACCACAGCGCGCGGCGCACCGCCGCAATGCCATTGGCAATGCCGAAGATCGCCAATGCCGACACGGCAATCAACCCGCCGATGAAGCCCCCGCCCGGCTCGTTATGGCCGCGCAGCAAAACGAAAATGGAAAACAGCGCCATGAGCGCGGTGAGGAACGGGGCGACGGTGCGGAAGATGAGGGTGTTCATGCCCCGGCCCTCCCCTTGCGGATGCGGATGATCGAGAGGATCGCCAGGCCCGTGACCATGACGACGGCGATTTCGCCGAGCGTGTCGGTACCGCGGAAATCGACGATGATGACATTCACCACATTGGCGCCATGCGCGATGGTCTTCGAATAGAGATTGAAGAAATCCGTCAGCGCGGTGTCGAAGCGGCCCTGCGTGACCCTCAGGAGATAGAGCGCGAAGCCGACGCCGCAGGCAATGGCGATCACCGCGTCGGGGATTTTTTCCCGCAGCGGTCGGTGATCGCGCGGCGTGAGTTTCAGGCGCGTCATCACCAGGGCGAGAATGACGACGGAGAGCGTCTCGATCATGAACTGGGTGAAGGCGAGATCCGGCGCGCCGAACAGCAGGAAGAGCAAGGCGACGCAGAGCCCCTGGATGCCGAGCGCCACGATGGCCGTCAGGCGGTTGCCGGCGGTCAGCACCGCGCCGATGCCAAGGGCGGCGAGCAGCATCACCGCCAGCTCATGGAACGGCATTCCGGCCGGCCAGACCGGCAGGCGCGGCCATTCGCCATAAACCACCGGCGGCACCAGCAGCGCCAGCGCGATCACCGCGAAGGTGGCGGTCATATAGATTTCCATACGACCCGGCTGGAGGAGCCGACTGATGGCGGCGGCGGCGCGCACGAGGCCGGTCATCGCCTGGTCGAAACCGCGATCCGGCCCCCAGCCGATATCCTCGACCAGACGGTTCGCCGCCTCCCGCGCCCGGTCCAGCATCAGGAAGACGCCGAGGCCGAAGGCGACCGTCAAGAGCGACAGGCCGAAGGCGAGGCTGAGATGCGGCAGGGCGGAGATGGTGACGGTCTGCGGCGCGCCCGAGATGGCGGAGGCGAGCGGCGAGGTCAGAAGGGCATGGGTGACCGCGGAAAACAGGCCGATGACGAGGCCCTTGACCGCCAGCAACATCGGGCCGATCCACAGCAGCGCCGGGCCTTCATGCGCATGTTTCGGCGTTTGGACGGGTGCGCCGAGGAAGGGTTTCAGCGCCACGGCGAAGGCGACCGCAAACATCAGGCCGTTACCGATGATGGCGGCGGCCGTGAAGGCGATCTGGCGCAGACTCCCGCCGGATAGGGCCGCGTAGACCTCCTCCTTGGCGAGGAAGCCGAAGAACGGCGGCAGGCCGCCCATCGAAAGCGCAGCGAGAAGAGCCGCGAGGAAGGTGACGGGCATGGCGCGCCGGAGGCCGCCGAGCTTCGTGATATCGCGCGTGCCCGTCTCGTGATCGATCAGGCCGGCGACCATGAAGAGCGCGCCCTTGAAGAGCGAATGGGCGACGAGATAGAGCGCCGCGGCGGCAATCGCATGCTCCGAGCCGAAGCCGGTCAGCATGACGAGAAGACCAAGCGACGCCACCGTCGTATAGGCGAGCATCAGCTTGAGATCGGTCTGGCGGATGGCGAGCACGGCGCCGACGAGCAGCGTCAGCCCGCCGACGGCCGGCAGGACGGTTTCCCAGGCGGGCGTTTCGCCCATCACGGGGTTGAGCCGCATCAGGAGATAGACGCCGGCCTTCACCATGGTCGCCGAATGCAGATAGGCCGAGACCGGTGTGGGCGCCTCCATGGCGTTGGGCAGCCAGAAATGGAACGGAAACTGCGCCGACTTGGTGAAAGCGCCGCCCAGCACGAGGAAGAGGATGGCGAGATAGAACGGGCTGGCGCGCAACTCGGGACCGAAGGACATCAGCAGCGAGAACTGGGTAACACCGGTGACGTCCCAGAGCAGCAGCAGCCCGGCGAGCAGGAAGAGCCCGCCGCCGCCCGTAACGATTAGCGCCTGAAGCGCCGCGCGGCGCGAGGCCTCGCGCGCATGGTCGAAGCCGATCAGCAGGAAGGAGGTGATCGAGGTCATCTCCCAGAAGACGAAGAGCATCAGGAAACTGTCCGACGCGACGACGCCGAGCATAGACCCCATGAACATCAGGATGAAGGAAAAGAACCGCCCCTGATGCGGATGCCCCTTCAGGTAGCCGCCGGCATAGAGCACGATCAGCGCGCCGATACCGGAAATCAGCAGCAGGAACGCAAGCGAGAGCCCGTCGATCAGCCAGGAGAAGCTGACATTGTAGGACGGCACCCAGGCATAGCCGCCGGTGACGATTTCGCCGCGGGCGATTTCGGCATTGAAGCCGAGGAAATGAAGGAAAACGGCCAGCGGTACGAGCGCCAGCGGCCAGGCCGCGTGATGACCGAGAAGCCGCGTCAGCGCCGGCGCGGCGAGCGCACCGAGAAACGGCAGGCAGAAGGCGAGGAAGGTCAGGCCCATCGTGTCCGCTGTCATGCCCCTCCCCTCATTTGCGGGCTTCGCCCGTCATTGGCATTGCAAGAAATCAGAGCGCCTTTTCTACGTCGGTCAAACCGAAATCACCACCCTTGAACAGCAAGGGCGCGGCGTTTTCACGCGCCAATGCATAGGAAAAGCAATCACCATAGTTCAAATGTGCGGCATGACCGGTGCCGCGCCCGAAACGGCGGAAAGCATCGAAGGCGATCTCGGCCTGTGCCGCCGTAACAGCCTCGATCCGGATATTGGCCCGCAGCAGAAAAGCATCGAACGCGTTCACGCCGCTGCTGCCATAGCGGGCGAACAGCACCATCTTGGTTTCCAAGAGGCTCGCCGCGCTCATGACCCGTTCGGCGGCGCCTTCGATGGCTTCGTTGAAGGCGCGCCGTTCCGGCTCGTCAGTGAGGATGGCAACAAGCGCTGACGTGTCCAGCACGATCATCGCGGCAAGCCGTTTTCGTCATAGCCGAGGATCTCTTCTGGCGAACGCGGATCGAGAACCGGCAGGCTCGCACAGTCGAGGGCGATGCGGTCCAGCAGGTCGGCAAGGCGCGGCCCGTTGGCAACCTGAATGCGCGCCAGCCGCTCCTCAAGGGAGACCTTGACGGCCTGAGTCAGGCTCTCGCCCGTCGCCTCCGCGAGCTTGCGGGCAAGGATGTGCGCCTCATTGTCCTTGATGTTCAAAGGCATGATTTCCTCCTTCTGCATCAATATGGAGGATAGGAGGAAATCATGGCGCTTTCAAGCTGCGCAGAGCCGATTGTCTTCACCCTTCCCGCATCCTATCTATGTTTCCAACAGGAGGACGTCATGAACGATACGACGACGTTGAAAGTCTACAAGACCAAGGAAGAATGGCGGGAAATTCTGACGCCTGAGCAGTTCCGCATCACGCGCGAACACGGCACGGAGCGCGCCTTTTCCAGCCCGGACTTCGATCTCTCCAAGAAGGGCACCTATCGCTGCATCTGCTGCAACGCACCGCTCTACCGGTCGGAGACGAAGTTCAATTCCGGCACCGGCTGGCCGAGCTTCTACCAGCCGATCGCGCCCGGCGCCGTGACGGACCATTCGGATTATTCCTACGGCATGACGCGCACGGAAATCCGCTGCACGGATTGCGACGCCCATCTGGGCCACGTCTTCCCCGACGGCCCGCCGCCGACGGGCCTGCGCTATTGCATGAATGGCGTCGCGCTGAGCTTCGATCCGGACTGATCGTCCGGGTCGCTACTTCGAGAGTTTCAGCTCCATGCAGGTCAGGTCCAGCCAGCGGCCGAACTTGATGCCCACCTCGCTGAAGCGGCCAACCATGCTAAAACCCATCTGCTCGTGCAGTTTGATCGAGGCGGCGTTCTCCGCCTCGATACAGCCGACCATGACATGGATGCCGTTGAAGGTCGCGCGCTCGATCAGCGCCTTCATCAGCTTGCGTCCGCTGCCGGTGCGGCGCACGTCGCTCCGCACATAAACGGAGTGCTCTACCGTGTGGCGAAAACCGTCGAAGGCGCGCCAGTCGCCGTAGGAAGCGTAGCCGATCACCTGTTTTCCGCGCAGCGCGACGAGGATGGGAAAACCGCGCTCGCGGCGGGCGGCAAACCAGGCCTTGCGGTTGTCGAGATCGACCACCGCATCGTTCCAGATCGCCGTGGTGTTGGCAACGGCATCGTTGTAGATGTCGAGTATGCCGGGGAGATCCGCTTCCACGGCGTCGCGTATTGTTATGTCCATGGTGGTTCCCCCCACTTGTTTGCCTTCGCTTACAGGAGGAGCGGGAAACCTGTCCAGTCATGTGTTGTCATGCTCGATGAAACCGCGATGCTGGGCCGTCATGAAAGCACAGGCATTTAAGGGGTTTTTCGTGCAGCGTTTGATTTTTTCCGTTTTTCTTCTCCTCCTCCCGACCCTCGCCGCCGCAGCCGGTTGGGAGCCCTATGTCAACGATCGCTTCGGCTATGCCGTGGATATCCCGCCGGGTTTTGCGCTGTCCAGCGAGGCCGATAATGGCGATGGGCGTACCTATTCGAAGGGGGGCGCGGCCCTGGCCGTCTGGGGCCACTATCTCGCGGCCGGTCCCTTCGAGCTTGACGTCGCCGACCGGCGCGCCACCTACAAGCAGGAGGGCTGGGATTTGAGCTACGATCGGCAGAAGGCCGGCTGGGCAAGCCTTTCGGGCACACGCGGCGACCGCATCCTCTATCACCGCACTATCCGGCTTTGCGACGATGCCGTGGCATCCTTCGTGCTGGAATATCCCGAATCGATGAAGGCCGAGATTTCGCCCTTCGTCGGCAAGCTGGTGAAATCGCTGCATCCGGCCGAAGGCTGCACCACGGCGCAGGGTGCCGCCCCCGCTGCGCAGTGAAGCGTTCAGAGGCCGGGCGCGCCCATCACCACACTGGTGACGACGGCGGAATAGTGCACGGCGGCGGCGGCGACAACGAAGCCGTGCCAAATGGCGTTCTGGAAGCGCAGCTTTTCCCAGACATGGAAGATCACGCCGACGGAATAGAGCACGCCGCCGGCGACGATCAGCACGAGCGTGGCGATCGGAAGATGCGTCGTCAGGGGGCCGGCCGCGAACACGCCGCTCCAGCCCATCGCGAGATAGACGAGAATGGCCAGCCGGTCGTACCGGCCGGGAAACAGGAATTTCAGCGCCACACCGGCCGCCGCCATCAGCCAGATGAAGATCAGCATGCCGGCGAGCAGCGGATCGTCCATGCCGCGTTGCAGGAAGGGCGTGTAGGTGGCCGCAATCAAAACGAAGATCGCCGAATGGTCGAAGCGGCGCAGGTGCCACTTCACCTTCGAGACCGGCCAGAGATTGTAGGCGAAGGAGGTGGCGAGCGCCGCGACGAGGCCGACGCCATAGACCCAGGCGGCCGCGAGCTGCCCGCTCGTCGCCCAGACAGTGGCGTAGAAGATCAGCGCCGTGACGCCGATCAGCGCGAAAACCACGCCGACGCCATGCACGATGCCATCGGCGATCACTTCCGACCGGTCATAGGTCCATTTGACGCCCTTGATTTCCACGCTGGCCTGCCCTGTTGTGTCGGTCGGGCCATGGTGGCGTGTTCGGCGTTCTGAAACAAGACCTTCGGTGCTCTCGGCGGATCACGAAAGGTTGCCGTTTCTTACGCCTGCGCGATGCATTCCTCGCAGAGGGCGGCATGCGGCACGGCGGCGAGACGCGCCAGTGTGATGGGATTGCCGCACTTGGCACAGGTGCCGAAGGTCCCGGCGGCGACGCGATCCAGAGCCGCTTCGATGGCCTTCAACTCCTTGAGGCCGGTCGCGCCGAATTCCTCTAGCACCTCGTCGTTTTCGCGCTCGATGGCACGATCGGCGCTGTCGCCGCTTTTCAGCGTGTCGAGATCGGTCTCGATCCTGTTCAGGCGATGATAGAGCTCGCGCTTGCGGGTGAGAAGAATGTCCTTGTAGCCAGCCAGATCCGTCACGATTTCCGTCTCCCTTGTTGGAAAGCCTGCGGGGAAAATGGCACCGGCATTGTCAAACGGCATTGATCGGAATCAAGCTATCTTGCGCTCATCGTCAACGCTGCGTTGACAGTAAATCGCCGAAACGTCGTCTTTCGTGAACACGGCGCTTCCGCCATATTCACCCCAACACAACGGTTTCCGAGGGAAACCGATCACAGGATGGATATCATGACGGACCTCGACAGACGCACGTTCCTCGGCGCAGCCGCCGCCGGCATCGCCGTCGCCAAGGCCGGCCCCACGCACGCGGAGACCGCCCCCATGACTGATGCAACGACCAAGACCCACGCCGTCGACATGCCGGCTTTCGTCGATCACTCGCACCTGACGGTGGTCGACCTGCCGATGACCTCGGCCTTCTACCAGAAGGTCATGGGCCTCACGGTTCTCGATACCTCGGCATCCGGCGAGACGCTCGGCGTCGCCGGCCGTCCGCTTCTGACGCTGACGACGGGCAACAATTCCGCCCGCGCACCACGCAATGCGCCCGGCCTCTTCCACACCGCCTTCCTCGTGCCCAACCGCAAGGAGCTCGGCCGCTGGCTGGCGCATGCCGCGCACAACAATGTCCAGCTCACCGGCGCGTCCGATCACCTCGTCAGCGAGGCGATCTATCTCGACGATCCCGAGGGCAACGGCATCGAGATCTATCGCGACCGCGACCGGTCGGAATGGACCTATGTGCCTGACGGCACCGTGAAGATGGCGACGAACCGGCTCGATTTGCAGGCGCTTTATGACGAAGCCCCGAAGGACGGCTGGACGCACCAGGAAAACGGCACGGTCATCGGCCATATCCACCTGCAGGTCTCCGACATTCCGGAAGCCAACGCCTTCTTCAACGGCGTGCTCGGCCTCGACATCATGACGAGCTATCCGGGCGCAAGCTTCTTCGCCACCGGCAAGTACCACCACCACGTGGCGGCCAATGTCTGGAACTCCCGCGGCCAGCCGAAGCGCCAGACCGGCATGACCGGCCTTGCCGACTACACGATCCGCTTCAACGACAAGGCCAAACTGGACGCCGCCGTCGCGAAGCTGGACGAACTCTCGCTGGCAAGCACCCGCTCGGGCGATACGGTCTCGCTGATCGATCCCTGGGGGATCGGGCTGAAGCTTTCGGCGTAATGTTAGAAACGGCGCGTGAGGACGCGCCGTTTTCATTTGGCGATGTCGTTGGGCAGGAAATGATATCCTTGGGCTCGCCTGTGACGTCGCCCGCTCAGTCTTACAAACCCCGCTCAATCATACAAATAATGCGCCGCCCAGTCCTCGTGCGGCACTTGGTCGCCGATCTTGTACTTGAAGGCGTTGACCTCCAGGCGGTCGGCGCTGGCTTCGCATTTGTAGGACAGGCGGTACCATTCGCCCTGGCTGCGGAAGACCGCGCCCTTCGTCCTGAAGGTGGTGCCGTCGAGCTTGGGATCACCGAAGGCGTAGGCGATCACCTTGTCGGGGCGAAAGCCGTCCTTCGCCGCGCCGATCTTGTCCATCGCCTCCATGTCGCAACGCTGCTCCAGTCGTTCTTCCGGCGTCAATTTTTCCAGCTGGCCGCGGATGCGCGCATCGATGGAAAACGCGGGGGACGCGAGCGTCAGTGTGCAGAGGGCGGCGAGAAGCCCGGATACCTGCCGTTTCAAAGGGACACTCCTCTTCGTGGCGTCGTTTCCGACGTCTTAATTCGGGGTTAACGCGCAATATGTCGATTTGACGACACCCCGCAACCCACCTGCGGTTTCAACGGCAAATGCTGATGGAACTTCATGGCCTCCCGCGCGTTCAAAAGGCGGAATTGGGGAACACACCATGCATGACATGTCGGCAAAGCCGGCCGAACGGCGCCTCCTGCGCGCCGGCCTCGACCTCGAAAAGGATCTTGTGGAAGAAGCGCCGCGCCGCCGTGGCCTCGACATGGCGAGCAGTTGGGCCGTCATCGGCATCTTCTTCATCATGGCGATGGGCGTCGTCTATCTGATGGCGCCGATCCTCATTCCGCTCTGTCTCGCCGTCGTCACCGGCCTCATCTTCGGGGTGGCCGCGGAGAAGCTGAACGAGTTCGGCATTCCCCCATTGCCAACTGCCCTGCTTCTGGCCGGCGCCTTCGGCACCGGCCTCTTCCTCGTCGCCGGCGTTCTGGCAGATCCCATCGCCCAACTCGCCTCCAATGCACCGGATCTGGTGCGTGGCGCTTACGATCGCATCACGCCGCTGTTTTCCCGACTTGGCTGGCTCAGCATCCATCCGGAAACCTTCCAGTCCGGCCAGATGTCGATGGAAAAGGTGCTGGAGAACACCGGCAGCATCCTGGGCATCCTCTCTTCCAGCCTGACGCCGGCCCTGCTGCAGGGCATGATCTTCTTCGCCGCGCTCGTGCTTTTCCTCTCGGCCCGGCTGAAGCTGCGCCAGATGATCATCATGGGCTTTCCCCGCCGCAGCCAGCGGCTCACCACCATCCGCATCATGAACGCCATCGACAGCGCGCTCGGCTATTATTTCGCCACCGCGACGCTGGTCTATGCCGGGCTTGGCGTCGTCACCACGCTCATCACCTGGGGCGGCGGGCTCGCCATGCCGGCGCTGTGGGGGGTGTTTGCCTTCATCTCCAGCTTCGTGCCCTTCCTCGGCGTGACGCTGATGACGATCGCGCTCGCCACCGCCGGCCTGCTCACCCATGATACGGTCATGATGGGCCTGATGCCCGCGCTCGCCTTCTTCGTCGTGCACCTTGCCATGGAAAACCTCGTCATGCCCGCCGTGATGGGCAAGCGGCTGGAGGTCAACGCCTTCATCATCTTCACCGCCATCATCTTCTGGACCTGGATGTGGGGTGCCGCCGGCGCCATGCTGGCGCTTCCCCTGTCGATCATCGGCATGACCATCGCCGACGAACTGCGCCCCGCCAAACGCAAGGCAAAGCGCACCCTGCCCGGCTGAAGAACACAAAAGCAGCGTAGATGTATTTCTCTCATGGGAGGTTGCAGCTCCGGCTCTGCACCGCCTATCGGCGGTGCTGCCTTTTGCAAAAGCTTGCTTGATGCGGCGCGCCCGGCTCTCTATCTCTGGTGTCCCGCCCAGAGCATTTCCGGAGTGACATCTTGCCCGTCTTCAAGAACCTGCCCACCGCCCCCGTCGCCGTCAAGAAGCCCGTGACGGATACCCGTCACGGCATCACCCGCACCGACGACTATGCCTGGTTCCGCGACGAGAACTGGCAGGCGATGTTCAAGGATCCCTCGATCCTCCAGCCGGAAATCCGCACACATCTGGAGGCCGAAAACGCCTATATGAACGCGGCGATGGCCGATACCGAGGCGTTGCAGAAGCTGCTGTTTGCCGAGATGCGCGGCCGCATCAAGGAAGACGACAGCTCTGTGCCGGTCAAGGACGGCCCCTATGCCTATGGCACCGCCTATGTCACCGGCGGCGAGCAGCCGCGCTACTTCCGCGAGCCGCGCGACGGCGGCGAGCGCGTGGTCCTGCTCGACGGCGACAAGGAAGCGGATGGCAAGGACTATTTCCGCCTTGCCGGCATCGACCATTCCACCGATCATTCCGTCGGCATCTGGGGCTATGACGACAAGGGCTCGGAATATTTCACGCTGAAAGTGCGCGATCTCGCGACCGGCGAGGACCGCCACGACACGCTGGTCAACACCGGCGGCGACGGCGTCTGGGCGCCGGATGCGAAGAGCTTCTTCTACACCGCACTCGACGAGAACCACCGCCCGTCGAAGATTTTCCATCACATCCTCGGCGAGCGGCAGGAGAACGACCGGCTGGTCTATGAGGAAAAGGATGCGGGCTTCTTCATGGGCGTCGGCGGCTCGCTGATCGACGATTTCATCTATATCGACATCCATGACCACGAGACGAGCGAATACCGCCTGCTTTCGACCAAGGATCTGACGGCCACCCCGGTTCTCGTCGCGCCGCGCCAGACGGGCCTCGAATATTCGATGACGGAGGGCGGCGACGTCTTCTACATCCTGACCAATGCCGATGGCGCCAAGGACTTCAAGATCATGCAGACGCCGGTGACGGCGCCGGGCCGCGAGAACTGGGTGGATGTCGTGCCGCACCGCGCCGGCACACTCATCCTCAACCACATGGCCTTTGCTCGCCACCTCGTCTGGCTGGAGCGCCATGAGGGCCTGCCGCGCATCATCGTGCGCGACCGCAAGAGCGGCGAGGAACACGCCATCGCCTTTGCCGAGGAGGCCTATTCGCTCGGCCTGTCGGGCGCGGCGGAATACGACACCGACGTCATCCGCTTTTCCTATTCCTCGATGACGACGCCCTCGCAGCTCTTTGACTACAATATGGCGACGCGCGAGCGCACGCTTCTGAAGACGCAGGAAGTGCCGTCGGGCCATAATCCCGACGACTACGTCACCCGCCGCGTCTTTGCCCCGGCCTGGGATGGCGAGACCGTTCCCATCACGCTGCTTTATCGCAAGGACGTGCCCCTCGACGGCTCCGCACCCTGCCTGCTCTACGGCTACGGCGCCTATGGCATTACCATTCCGGCGTCCTTCAACACCAATTGCCTGTCGCTGGTCGATCGCGGCTTCGTCTATGCCATCGCCCATATCCGCGGCGGCAAGGACAAGGGTTTCGCCTGGTACGAAAACGGCAAGATGGACAAGAAGACCAACACCTTCAAGGACTTTATCGCCGCGGCCGATTATCTGAATCAAGAGAAGTTCACGTCCTACGCGAACATCGTCGCCGAAGGCGGCTCGGCGGGCGGCATGCTGATGGGGGCGATCGCCAACATGGCGCCGGAAAAGTTCGGCGGCATCATCGCCGCCGTGCCCTTCGTCGATGTGCTCAACACCATGCTCGACGACACGCTGCCGCTGACCCCGCCGGAATGGCCGGAATGGGGTAATCCCATCGACAGCAAGGATTTCTACCAGCTGATGGCAAGCTACTCGCCCTACGACAATGTCGAGGCAAAACCCTATCCCGCCATCCTCGCACTGTCAGGACTGACCGACCCCCGCGTCACCTATTGGGAACCGACCAAGTGGGTGGCCAAGCTGCGCGAAAAG
Organism: Shinella curvata; assembly: GCF_022899935.1. Classification (GTDB taxonomy): domain Bacteria; phylum Pseudomonadota; class Alphaproteobacteria; order Rhizobiales; family Rhizobiaceae; genus Shinella; species Shinella curvata. Next base: position 483,846 of record NZ_JALJCJ010000002.1, on the reverse strand, counting down.
ACGACCGGCACCGAGCCGATCCTCCTCAAGACCAATATGGGCGCCGGCCACGGCGGCGCCTCCGGCCGCTTCCAGCGCCTGGAGGAAATCGCCTTCGAATACGCCTTCGCGATCAAGGTGGCGGGGAAGATGTCGTTCCTGCCGGCTCAATCTCCTGAGGCATAAAGCAGCGCGATATCCCTGTGGTGAAGCACGCAAGTCCGTCCCTCGGTCTTCACCACAGCGCGTTTCGGCTCCAGCACGATCACGCAGCCGTTCCTGAAGCCATATTGGCGGTCACCGCTGGCCAGCGTTACCTGCGTCGGCACCTCGTCCATGGGGCGGGTGCTGGCGGAGGGTGGCATTGACGTGCCCGCGCAGGCCGAAAGCATCAGAATCACGGGCAGGATTATCAGCGTATATCGTTTGATCATCATGCAACCCAACTCTCGCAAAACGAGAATAGAGCTGCCGAAATGGACTAAAAAGGGGCTCGAAGTGCCGCTTTATGGGATAAATTACCCTTATAACTGGGGATTGAAGCGCTTTAAGAAATCCTGATGCTTATTGCGTCGCATAGCAGAAAGGAAAAAATGATGCGCCGTCACCAGGATCAAATCCGCTATCTTCTTGAGCTCGTTCAGCATCTTGCACGGCAGGACAGCATGTCATTGCTGGCCTATCTTGCAGCCGTGGCGCTGGAAGAGAATAAGGAAGAAGCAGATAGCGTTGCCGGTCATGAAGCGTGCTTGCGCGTAGCATGAACCAGGAAATTTGACGAGCAGGCAGCCATTAAACGCCGACAGTCGGTGACATCATCGAGACCTTGGGCCGGCCCCAGCGCCGGCCTTTTTTATTTTCAACGACAGGTTTGCCGGCAGTGCGATCCCGAAAAAGAAAGGCCGGCACCATGCCGGTGCCGACCATCAAGTTTCCGGTCAGAGGGTCGTCCTAACCGGGATCAGTGAAAGGCCCCCACACAGGCCTGCAGATCGTTCAGCATGGCCGTCGAGCCCTTGAGGCTGGTGCTGATATCGCCGATCCGCAGGCGGCTGCCGCGTTTCAGGGCCTCGATGACGGAACGGTCGCTGCCGAGATCGTAGGCGATCTCCTGGCGGCCATAGGCCTTGCCCCTGACATCGTAGCCCTTGCCGTCGTCGATCCAGTACTTCGCGTCGCTCGCGTAACTGTCGGCATAGTCATAGGCCGTATCCTGGAAGCCGAAGGTCACGTGGTCGTCGCCGTACCAGCGGAAGGCGACCGTGCGGTCGCCGTCGCCGCGGCGGGTGGCGCGGCAGTTCAGGAAGCGCCGGTCGCTGCCGAAATCGGCGACGATGTCCCAGCCGCCGACCGAGCGCGATGTGCGGTAGGGATCGGCATCCGAACCGTAGCCGTCATCGTGGTTCGTGCTGCCGTTGTCGGCATAGGCATCGGACTTGGCCTGGTGGCTCGACGGGTTGGAATGATCGTTGGATGCATGATCGTCGGCCGGGAAATCGCGCAGCAGGTCGCGGTAGCGATCGAAGTAACCGAAGCGGCGCACGTCGACGAATTCCAGCTCGTAGTCCTCCAGCGAGCGCACGCTGTTGTCGCGCAGGCGCACCAGGCCCCGCAAACGCAGGCAGCCCTCGCCGCAGTCGATCTCGTCGACATATTCGCGGGCATTGTCGTCGGGCGTCTTCACCGCGACGCCGAAGCCATGGCGGCGCTCGTCGTTGATCGCACGGAACATCAGGGACTGCGCGTAACCGCGGCGATCCTCGTCGAAATAATCGTAGATCGACCGCTCTTCGCTCGGGCTCAGGTCATCCTGCGTCGCGACATGGATGCGACGCTCGGGAATGCCCGCCGAGGTGATGATGTTGCGCAGCCGCTCATGCGAATAGACCGTCGTGAAATAGGAAATGGTGTCGCAGCTTTCCGGCGGCGTCCAGAAGCGGAAATCCACGAGAGCGAGCTGGCCGTCCTTGTAGAGATCGCCGAGCCTCCGGTCGCTGTCGTTGAAAGAGAAGCGGCCGCAGGGATCATGCCGGTCGTTGGAGAAGGTGAGATAAGGCAGATTGCCGGTGTCCTCGTGCTCCTTCTCGAATCGTTTGCCGATGAGGTCGATCTTGCGCTGCGCGATGGTGGAGAAGGTGCCCTGCGGGTAGCGGCTGAGATAGCGGTCGTAGGCCTCGCGGCTGTCGGAGAGCGAGGCGAATTCGTAGAAGGCGATTTCCGCGTCGTCGACCTTGTCGCCCTTGGAACTCAGCGCGAACTTGCCGTAGTCGGCATCGCTCTGCCAGATGTCCTGCTTGCCCTTGCTGCGCTCCTTGACGATCTCGCCGACCTTGCGGAAGGCATCCTCCAGCGCGATGCCGGGAATGCTGATCGCATCGACGAAGGCCGACGCGAAGGGGCTGATCGGCGTTCCCTCGTAGTCGTAGGTCGTGCCGGGGGCCGCGGCATAGGCATAGTGGATGCCCGTGCCGTTCTTCGGCTCGGCGAGGCCATCGGGGATATCGCGCAGCGTCGGGAACGGATTTTCATGCGCGGCGTCGAACAGCACGACCTTGAGGCCCTTGCCGATCCCGCGCAGCGTGTCGCTGACTTGCGAGACAGGAAGAGAGCGGTTCTTGAGACCTGTCAGCGTACGGCCGGAGGCGTCGGTCGGAAGCAGGAAATTGTCGCCGTCGAGCTGCACGGCATAGCCGGAGAAATAGACGAAGAGCACCGGGTCCTGCGCCTTCTCCGCCCGGCGCGTGAACGTGTTCAGCGCCGAGAGCATGGCGAGGTTGTCCGTATCGGTAACGCGGGTCACGTCGAAACCCGCCCGCTCCAGCGCTTCGCCCACAAGATCGATATCGTTCAGCGGGTTTTCCAGCGGCTCGGCATCCTCGTAATCGGCATTGCCGATGAGCAGCGCATAACGCTCGGCGGCAAAAGCCGAGGGCGCTACCAGGAGAACAAGACAGGCGACAAGCGCCCCGATCATGCGATGGACATTGCGCTGCACGTTATCCTCCCTCAAGGAAACGACGATGCGCGCCGGCCCTGCCGACCTGACACACGCATGACATGCTGAGAAAGGGACGGACGGACACGCCCGCTTATTCAGTCCGCTTGTTGAAGAAACGATGATGAAAGTCTGGCTTGCGCGCGCGGCAAGGCCCGGAGCGGGGACAAAAGCGGCAAGACGGGCCGAGGGAAAGGTTTTGTTGAGACGCTGCTGCTAGCGTCGCCGCAGGAAACCAACGGAAGCGTCATGACCCTTCTGATGCGCGCACTGCCAGGCGAGGCAGGCGCGGAGCACCGCGTGCTCCGCGATCGCGCGGCCATGGCCGAAGCGGCGGCGGCCTGGCGTGATCTCGAGATCCGCGCCGGCGATCCCCTCACCTATTTCCAGAGTGCCGACTGGTGTCTCAAATGGACCGAGACCTTCGCCGGGCCGAAATGCCGGCCGGAAATCCATACGCTCTGGCAGGACGGACGGCTGATTGCCGTCTGGCCCCTGATGGCGTCGGGCGGCGCGCTGAAGCGGCTGGAGCCGCTCGGCTGGCCGCATAGCCAATATGCCAATCTCCTGATGGATCCGCTCCATGGCGGCGGCGCGACCGCCGGACTGCTGGCAAGGCTGGCGGGTCATGACGTTGCGCTTCTCGACGGCGTGCCCGACGGCTCCGCTCTGGCCGGCCTGCTTGGCGCAACGCCGCCGCTCGCCTCGCTTGCCAACAGCGCCGCGATGCTGGACCTCTCCGCGTTCGCGACGCCGCAGGCCTATACGGACACGCTCAGCAAGACGCAACGCCGCAACCGTAACCGGCGGCGCAATGCATTGGCGCGCGAGGGTGCCCTCTCCTTTGCCGTGCTGTTCCCCGGCGACGCCGGTTTTGCCGAGGGCGTGGCGGCCTGCGTGGCCCTCAAGCGCCAATGGCTGCGCGAAACCGGCCGGCGCGGCACGGGGCTCGCCTTCGACGGCTTCGACCGCTTTCTCGCTTCGCTTTCGGGAGACGAGACGGACCTATCCGGCGCCTGCCTTTCCATTCTGAAGGCCGGCGACCGGCTTGTCGCGGGCGAGATCGGCTTCCTGCATCACGGCCACTATCACGCCTATCTCGGCGCTTTCGACTGGGCACTCCGTGAGGTCTCCCCCGGCAAGGTGCAGATGGACATGACCGTCTGCTGGCTGATCGAGCGCGGCGTGAAGACCTACGACCTGCTCGGCAATCCCGCCGACTACAAGGACAGCTGGAGCAACCGGACGCTCAGGCTGCAGTCCTATGCCCTGCCCGCCAGCCTTGCCGGCCGCGCCTATGCAGGCCTCTGGACCGAGCGCCTGCGCCCCGGCCTGAAGCGCCTCTATTACGGCTTGCCCTACCGGCTGCGCCGCCTCGCCCAGCTCGGCCAAAGTCTGGGTCTTTTCCTGATCGTCGCCTGACAAACCTTTCGTTTGCGCATGCGCGACCCTATCTCTACAGCAATTCCACCAGGGACGGATGATCATGAGCGCCGCGACGATCCATTTCGACAACAGCTATGCGCGCCTGCCGGACGGCTTTTTCGCGCCGGTCGATCCGACGCCGGTGGAAGCGCCACGGCTGATCGCGTTCAACCGCCCGCTCGCCGAAGCGCTCGGCCTGGACGCCGATGCGCTGGAGCGCCACGGCGCGGCCTATTTCTCCGGCAACGTACCGCTGCCCGGCTCCCTGCCACTCGCCATGGCCTATGCCGGCCACCAGTTCGGCCAGTTCGTGCCGCGGCTCGGCGACGGGCGGGCGATCCTGATCGGCGAGGTCATCGACCGCGCGGGCAAACGCCGCGACATCCAGCTGAAGGGTGCCGGCCAGACGCCCTATTCGCGTCGCGGCGACGGCCGCGCCGCGCTCGGGCCCGTCCTGCGCGAATATATCATCAGCGAGGCGATGCATGCGCTCGGCATTCCGACGACCCGCGCGCTTGCCGCCGTCACCACCGGACAGCCGGTCTATCGCGACCGCGTGCTGCCCGGCGCCGTCTTCACGCGCGTGGCCGCCAGCCATATCCGCGTCGGCACCTTCCAGTTTTTCGCCGCACGCGGTGAAATCGATAATCTGCGCATCCTCGCCGACCACGTCATCGACCGGCACTACCCCGAGCTGAAGAATGCCGAAAAGCCCTATCTTGCGCTGCTCGACGCGGTGGCGGAACGGCAGGCGTCGCTCATCGCGAAATGGCTCGGCGTCGGCTTCATCCATGGCGTGATGAACACCGACAACATGACGATCTCGGGCGAGACGATCGACTTCGGGCCCTGCGCCTTCATGGATCGCTACGACCCGCGCACCGTCTATTCCTCGATCGACCAGCACGGTCGCTATGCCTTCGGCAACCAGCCCGGCATCGGCCAGTGGAACATTGCGCGCCTTGCCGAAGCCCTGCTGCCTATTCTCGACGAGAACGAGGACAAGGCAGTGGAGGCGGCGAATGCCGCGGTCAGCCGCTTCATGGACCGTTTTCAGGTTCATTGGAAAAGCGTGATCCGCGCCAAGCTTGGCTTGGGTGACGAGGAGCGCGAAAGCGATCAGGATCTGATCCGCGATCTGCTCGTCACGCTGTACGAGCAGAAGGCCGACTATACACTGGCCTTCCGCCGGCTTGCCGATGCGGCCGAAAATGAGAGCGCAGACGCCGCGCTCGGGGCCTTGCTGGAGGACCAGGCAGCGCTCGATCCCTGGCTTGCCGCCTGGCGCGAACGGCTTTCGCAGGATGCGACGAAGGCTACCGCCCGCGCGACGGCGATGCGCATGGTCAACCCCGCCTTCATCCCGCGCAACCACAAGGTCGACGAGGCTCTGACGGCGGCCGTCGACCACCGCGATTTTTCGTTGTTCGAAGCCTTGAATGACGTTCTTTCAAGGCCTTACGAAGACCAGCCGACCTTTGCCGCCTATGCCCAACCGCCCAAGCCCGGCGAGGAGATCACCGCGACCTTCTGCGGAACGTAGCCTGCACTGAGACGCAGTCAGCTCATCGCAGCCATGCAAAATCGCCTGGTCGCGCGCATTGAAGCGTCACGGTTCTGCCCTAATTTCTCCTGCGTCCTCCCTTGAGCCGGACGTCATGTCGGCCCCTCCCCGCCGGCATTGCCACGGAGACTATCATGCTGCTTTCTCTCACTGCCACGCTCGTCGCCCTCATCGGTCTGGTGCTGACGGGCGGGGGCGGATGGCTGCTGTCGCTCGGCGGCAGTCCCTATTATCTCGTCACAGGCCTTGCCTTTCTCGCCACGGCCTTCCTGCTCTTCCGCCGCTCCAGCGCCGCACTTTGGCTCTATGCCCTCATCGTCCTCGGTTCGCTCGGCTGGGCGGTCTGGGAAGTCGGCTTCGACTGGTGGCAGCTCGGCCCGCGCGGCGGCGTCATCGTGCTTCTCGGCCTGTGGCTGATGCTGCCGGGCATCCGCCGGCCGCTCGGCTTCGCCAGCCCGACCGGCACGCCCTACCCCGCCTCCGCGCTGCCGCTCGGCGTTGCGGTGATCGTCGCGATTGCCGTCGCCGGCTATTCGATGACGCAGGATCAGCACGATCTCTCCGGCGCGCTGCCGACCGATATCGTGAATGCGACACCGGCGCTGGGCGGCAACGTGCCGTCAGGCGAATGGCACCAGTATGGCCGCACCCCGTACGGCCAGCGCTATTCGCCGCTCGACCAGATCAATACCGACAACGTCGCGAAACTGGCTGTCGCCTGGCAATACCAGACCGGCGACGTGAAGAAACCCGACGACGTCGGCGAGACCACCTACCAGGTGACGCCGCTCAAGGTGGGTGACACGCTCTACATGTGCACGCCGCACAACTGGGCAATCGCGCTCGACGCCGCCACCGGCAAGGAGAAGTGGAAATACGATTCCAATTCCGGCATGAACCCGGATCGCCAGCACCAGACCTGCCGCGGCGTCACCTACTATGCCGATCCGGCGGCCACCGCCGGCACGACCTGCGCGGCCCGCGTCTATCTGCCGACGTCGGATGCCCGCCTGATCGCGCTCGACGCCGAAACAGGCGATGTCTGCACGAGCTTCGCCGAAAACGGCGTGCTGCACCTCGAAAAGGGCATGCCGTACAATCCGGCCGGCTACTATTATTCGACATCGCCGCCGGCCATCACCGATGGCAAGATCATCATCGGCGGCGCGGTCAACGACAACTATTCGACGCAGGAGCAGTCCGGTGTCATCCGCGCCTTCGACGTGAATTCCGGTGCGCTGATCTGGAACTGGGATTCCGGCAATCCGGATACCACCACGCCGCTGCCGGAGGGCCAGGTCTACACGGTCAACTCGCCGAATTCCTGGTCGGTATTCAGCTATGACGATGCGCTTGGCCTCGTCTATGTGCCCCTCGGCAACCAGGTGCCGGACCAGCTCGGCATGGGCCGCAGCGAGCATGTCGAAAAATACTCGTCCTCCATCGTCGCACTCGATATCAAGACCGGCGCCATGCGCTGGGTGCGCCAGACGGTCCACCATGACCTCTGGGACATGGACGTGCCGGCCCAGCCTGTCCTGATCGACATCACCAAGGATGGCGCCACCATCCCCGCCCTCGTCGGCCCGACCAAGCAGGGCGACATCTATGTGCTCGACCGGCGCACCGGCGAGCCGATCATCGAGGTCAAGGAAGTGCCGGCGCCGACGGGCGCGATCCCAGAAGACTTCACCGCGCCGACCCAGCCGGTCTCGGGCCTCACCTTCATGCCCGATCCGCTGACGGAAAAGAACATGTGGGGCGTCACCATGTTCGACCAGCTCAAGTGCCGCATCGACTTCCTGTCGATGAAATACGAGGGCCGCTACACGCCGCCCTCGCTGGAAGGCACCATCGTCTATCCCGGCAATTTCGGCACGTTCAACTGGGGCTCGGTTGCGGTCGATCCCGAACGGCAGATCATGTTCGGCATGCCGACCTATCTCGCCTTCACCTCGCGGCTCGTGCCGCGCGATCAGATCCCGGCGAAGGGGCAGGACGAGAAGGGCTCCGAACAGGGCCTCAACCGCAATGACGGCGCACCCTACGGCGTCTTCATGGGACCGTTCCTCGGTCCGCTCGGCATCCCCTGCCAGGCGCCGCCATGGGGCTATGTCGCGGGTGCGGACCTTGCAACGGGTCACATCGCCTACAAGCACAAGAACGGCACGGTCCGGGACATGACGCCGCTGCCGCTTGCCTTCAAGCTCGGCGTGCCCGGCATCGGCGGCCCGATCATCACCAAGGGCGGCGTCGCCTTCCTCGGTGCTGCGGTCGATGACTATATCCGCGCCTATGACGTCACCACCGGACGGCAACTCTGGGAAGGCCGCCTTCCTGCCGGCGGACAGGCGACGCCCATGACCTATACGGTCGGCGACAAGCAATATGTGCTGATCGTTGCCGGCGGCCATGGTTCGGTCGGCACCAAGCCGGGCGACTACGTCATCGCCTACACGCTGCCTTAGGGCATTTGTTTTACCGAATTTCCAGCCGAAGCGGGTTCGCTTCGGCTGGAAATGCTCTTAACGCGATCGCGCGAAACACCGCAGCAAGTCTCGCAAAAGCTGCACCCGCTAAAGGTCTCCCCGAACACGTTTCAGGGAGACCTTTTCCATGAAGATCGACGGCAGCCTCATTTCGGCCTATGCGACCACCCGGCAGCGCACGACCAGCGACGAGAGCGCCTATGCGGGCACGGATGGACAATCGTCTGCCCGGAAGAATATCCCGACCGTCAGTGCGGCAGGCACGATGCCATCCGGCCTTGCTAATGCGCTGTGGCTCACCAATGCCAAGGTCGAGAAGGCGCAGGCCGAAAGCGACAGCCTGATCGCCGAATTCATGGAGCTTTCCAAGATGACGCCCGCCGAGCGCCTGCGGAAGGAAATCCTCGACCGTATGGGTCTCGACGAGGCGAGCCTCGCCGCCCTGCCGGACGAGCAGCGCGAGGCGATCGAGGAAGACATCCGCCGCGCCATCAAGGAACAACTCGGCATCGACGAAACCCGACACGCCGGCGCCATGGACGGGCAAGCCACCGCCGGCACGGAGGAAGCGGAGGCCTGACCAGCCTCCGCTTCATTTCCCCGTGTTCCGGGCGCGTGAAAAAAGCCGATTGACAACGGCCGCGAAACGGAGAATATCGCGACCATGATCAAGAGCACGCACATCGCCGCGACGTATTTTTGGCTGTTCCGATAGGAGCGGCTGTTTGATCATGTCAACGAGCCGCCATCAGGCGGCTTTGTTGTTTTAAAGGGCACCTGATGGCACGAAAACCAAGGAGCCCGAAATGCCCAATACCGTCATCAAACTGGACCCAGCCGCCCTCGAACGCCCGCCGATGCTGACCATCCGCGCCGCGCGCCAGGGCGATCTGCAGCAGATCCTCGACATGATCGCGCTGCACGCCGAATGCCACGGCGACACCGCGAAAATCTCCGCCGTAGACCTCGACCGCGACCTGTTCGGCGCAAATCCTTGGATCACCGCGCTTGTCGCCGAAGCGGGCGGCCGGCTGATCGGCTACGCGCTGCTCGTGCCGATGTACCGCGCCGCCGAGGGCATGCGCGGCATGGAACTGCACCAGATCTTCGTGCGCAAGGATCATCGCGGCCATGGCATCGGCCGCCACCTCGTTTCGCGCGCCCGCGAGCATGCCCGCATCGCCGGCTGCGGCTATCTCTCCGTCAGCGCCGCCACCGGCAATTTCGGCGCGCACCGTTTCTACGAGCAGATGAATTTCCGCGCCGGCCCTGTCACGGGCATGCGCTACGTACAGGCCTTGGGCTGAAACGCACGAAAAGAGGACAGGATATGACGAAGCGACTGGCGATCGTACTCACCGAGGGCTACGCGGACTGGGAATGCGGCCTGCTGATGGCGAGCGCGCGCCATGTATGCGCAGCCCGGACCGCTGCCCTGACACCCGGCGGCCGGGACGTAACGTCACTCGGCGGCGTCTCCATCAAGTCGTCGGGGGCAGCGGAGGATGCCCAGCCCGCCGATTTCGACGTGCTGGTCCTGTGCGGCGGCACCATCTGGCAGAGCGACGACGTGCCCGATCTCTCGGCTGCGGTCGCACGCTTCGTCGCGGCGGGCAAGCCGGTCGCCGGCATCTGCGACGCCACGCTGGCGCTCGGACGCATGGGCCTGCTGGATACCCGCGCGCATACCGGCAACCACCCCAGCGAGTTGCGCGACCTCGTGCCGGACTATCGGGGTGCCGCCCTGTACCGCGACCAGCCGCAGGCCGTGCGCGGCGGCGGCGTCATCACCGCGTCGGGCGCCGCGCCGGTCTCCTTTGCACGGGAAATCCTCGACGCCATCGGGCTCGGCTCGCCGGAACTGTTCGACTATCTCGACATGTATGGCAACGAGCACCGCAAGGCTGGCGGCTGACGACCCGCCAGTCCCCATCCCCACCTTCGACAATACGGCGGATGTCGGTTGCACCGTGCCATAACACCGGCAAAACAGACCGTCTGTCACACGCTTTGCCATGAGTGCCTGCAAGCTGAAAGCTTCAAGTCTGGTTCTCGAAGCCTGCCCGCATACCTGAAGCGTACAGGGAGTTGCATTCACCGATGCCGCGACTGTCGTCTTCCCTTCGCAATACTCGTGCAGAACTTGGACTCAATGTCTATCGCGTCGGCTGCCGATAATTTTCGGGAGCCTGTACCGTCCTGGAGGGGATTTACATGGCCGTCATAACACTGAAAAACATCGGGACCAGAGGGTTCGATTTGTCCGCGCTGGATATCGCGGACCTGTTGACCTACGACGACGCGAAACTGACGAAAACCAGCGCGAAATTCTTCGACGACTCGAAGAACTATACCCTGCTGACAGGGACGAACTTTGGTTATGTGACCAGCAACGGTTCGCTCACCGATGTGACGTCCGGCACGATCACCGCGGCGGAGCTGGCGGTTGCGGGGACGAAGGTTCTGTCGGTCAGCGACCTGAACATAACCGCGGCCCAGCTGTTCGACTATTATATCGCCGCCGACGCCAAGGGGGCGCTGAACTATCTTCTGCGCGCCAACGACACGATCAACGGCACGCGCTATGGCGACGTCCTTTATGGCGCACGCGGAAACGACACGATCAACGGCAATGCCGGCAATGACAAAATTCTCGGTGGCCTGGGGAACGACACCTTGAAGGGCGGAGCCGGCAACGACGCCATCAACGGCGATTCCGGTGTCGACAAAGCCTATGGCGGCGCCGGGAACGATACGCTGCGCGGCGGATATGGCAATGACACCCTGTTCGGCCAGGACGGCAACGACAAGCTTTTCGGCGATTCCAACGCCGACACGCTGGATGGCGGCAACGGGAACGACACGCTCTCCGGCGGCTTTGGCGACGATACGCTCTATGGCGGCGCGGGCGCGGACATCCTGTCTGGAAACAACAACCGCGACACGTTCGTCTTCAAATCCAAATCGGATTCGACGGTTGCGAAGGCGGGTCGCGACACGATCACCGACTTCAAGTCCGGCCAGGACAGGATCGACCTCAAGGCAATCGATGCGAACGACAAAATCGGCGGCGATCAGGCCTTCGCCTTCAAGGGTGCCGTCGCGTTTTCGAAGGTCGCGGGCGAACTGATCTACAAGGTGTCAGGCGGGAATGCATTCGTCTACGGCGATACGGACGGCAACGGCACTGCCGATTTCGCCATTGTTCTGGATGGCACGAAAGCCCTGTCGGCCGGCGATTTCATCCTCTAGCACCGCCGCAGCCCAGCGATGCATCATCCACCGCTCGTCTGCGAGCGGTGGATAATGCCGGGTGACGGGGAACCGCAGTCACCTCAATGTGCCGGCACCGCCTTCAGATAGGCCGCGATCGCCTCGCGGTCCTCCTTCGGCAATTGCGCCATGTTCTTCTGGACCGACACCATCGAACCGCCGACGCTGTCGAAATCCGGAGTGAAGCCGGTTTCGAGGTAGCTGGCGATGTCGCCGGCGCTCCAGCTGCCGAAGCCGCCTTCCGCCGGCGTGATGTTGGGAATGCGCCCCTCGCCTTCCGGATTCGGCCCGCCAGCAAGCCACTGATCGACCTTCAGGCCGCCGAGCAGGTCGCGCGGAGTGTGACATTCGCCGCAATGGCCAGGCCCCTCGACGAGATATTGCCCGCGCTTCACCGTCTCGTCGGCATCGGCGAGCGTCACGCGCGGATCCTCGTTGAGATAGAGGAACTTCCAGCCGCCGAGGGCCAGGCGGATGTTGAAGGGGAACGGCAGGTCGTGTCCGGGCGCAACATTGGCGCTCTTTGGCAGCGTTTTCAGGTAGCCGTAAAGGTCGTTCACATCCTTCACCGTCATGCGCGCATAGGAAGCGTAGGGGAAGGACGGATAGAGGTGTTCGCCGTCGCGGCCCGTGCCGCGCCGCATCGCATCGCCGAATTCGGCGAGCGTCCAGGCGCCGATGCCGGCCGTCTCGTCCGGCGAGATGTTCGGTGCGTGGAACGTGCCGAACGGGCTTTTGAGCGAAAGCCCTCCGGCCAGCACCAGCTTCTGGTCGTCGGGCGCGCCGGGCGCCGCGTGACAGCTGACACATCCCCCGGCATGAAAGATGCGCTCGCCGTTGACAAGATCGGGATCGCCCGCGGCGGCCCAGGTTTCCGCCGTCAGACGCTCCGGCCGGGTGATGAACAGGAACGCTCCGGCGCCGACCGCGCCGAGCAGAACGATGCCGCCAAGGAGTTTTTTGAGCGCCATGGGCGTGTCCTCTCGCCAGAACCCGTTGCTTCGAGGCTTCGCCCCGGGGGATCAGCGCCCCGCCGCGCAAAGCCGTAGACGCACCGCCCCGGCGGCCGGCGCCGGGACAGTGCATGTCTTGTGAGGGATTGTCCGGCCTACCGCTTACTTCTTGATGCGGTAGACCTCATGACAGGCCCCGCAATTGGGGCCGATCGCCCCGAGGGCCGCCCCCACCGCCGCCTGATCCGCCGGCAGGCTCGCCAGCACGGCGTCGGCATCCGCGCCTAGCTTGGCGGACTTCGCCTTGAAGTCGTCCATCTGCTCCCAGATCTTCGGGCTTGCTTCCGTCTCGTGACCCGTTTCGGAGCCGGCCGGGAACTGTTCCGGGAAGGCCTTGGCCACTTCGCTCATCGTGGTCAGGGATGCCTTGACGATCTCGGCGTCGTAGGGCTTTTCGCCTTTGGCGATGCCGGCGAGCGCGCCCATGGCGCCGCCGACCTTCTTCATCATCTCCTGGCGGACGACCTGCGGTTCATCCGCCGCCACGACGGCGCCTGCGCCGATGACGGCAAGCGCGGCCGCGGCTGCCAAAGTTCTGAACTTCATCGATTGCTCCCGATTCTGGCGGGCGGCTGTCTCCGCGCCGCCGGTTTGACGATGCAGGGGCATGATTGCATTTTAGGAACCCGATGAAAGTAAAATCTTTTTGACGGCCGAAATCCTTTTGGATCAGAGGCTGCCCCAGCCCCGCCACAGTGTGAAAACGGCGATGACCACCAGGAGCACGCCGGCCGCGCGGCCGATGAAGCGGGTAACCGCCGGATTGCCGGTCAGCGCATCGCGGCTGCGGGCGGCGGCCAGCGCCAGCCCGCCATAGACCGCGAGCTGCGTCACCCAGATCACCAGCAGCATGATCGTTGCCTGCCGCCAGACGGGGCCGAATTCCGGGCGCAGGAACTGCGGGAAAACCGCAAGCATGAAGAGATAGGCCTTCGGGTTCATCAGGCTCGTCAGCGCGCCCTGGCGGAAGCGGGTGACGAGACCGCGCCGGTCGATGCCATCGACGGAATCGATGACAATCGAGCTTCGAAAAAGTTGCCAGCCGATCCAGGCGACATAGAGCGCGCCGGCGACCAGCAGCGCATTGAAGAGCTGCGGCGCGAAATGCAGGAGCACGCCGACGCCGAGCGCGGCATAGAGCGTGTGCACCAGCCCGCCCGCCATGATGCCGAAGGTCGCCGAAAGACCGGCCTTGCGCCCGCCCGACAGGGAGCTCGCCATGACGAAAACCATGTCCATGCCCGGCACGATGATGATGCCCGAGACGAGCAGGAAGAAGAGCCAGAGATTTTCACTGTAGGTCATGTCAGTTGTCCATTGCCGTTTTCTGCGCGGCGGCCCTATGCTGCCTTTTGTTTCAAGCGCTTGGGGCGTGCTATAAAGGAAGCCAACTGACAGGGATGTGTCAGTTGTGATGGGGAAACCGATGCGCAAGGCCTCGCGGCTGTTCGAGATCATCCAGATTTTGCGGCTTGCCCGCAACCCGATAACGGCCGCCGAGATCGCCGCCCGGTTGGAGGTGACAGTGCGCTCGATCTACCGTGATATCGCCGCCCTGCAGGCGATGCGCGTGCCCGTCGAGGGCGAACGCGGCATCGGCTATATCCTGCGCCCCGGCTTCGATCTGCCGCCGCTGATGTTTTCCATCGAGGAGACGGAGGCGATCGTTCTGGCGCTCGCGCTTCTCGAGCGCACCGGCGACACCGAACTGAGGGCCGCCGCCGGCCGCGTCGCGAAAAAAATCGCCGGTGCGGTGCCGCCGCCGCTGCGCCAGACGCTCTCGGCCCGCGCGCTGCATGCCTGGGGCAGCGTGCCGCGCCAGCCCGAAGGCATCGACCTCGCCACCGCGCGCCGCGCCATTCGCGACGAAGAAAAATTGCTGATCGACTACCGCGACGAATATGCCCGCGCCACCGAACGCACCATCCACCCCATCGCCCTCATCTACTATTCGGAAACGGCCAACATCGTCGCCTGGTGCGAGCTGCGCCAGGCCATCCGCAATTTTCGCGCAGACCGAGTGGAGGCTTGCGAGAGGACGGAGGCGTATTTTCGCGGCGAAGGGGATGGGCTGCGGCAGTTGTGGATTGCCGGATGGGTGGAGAACCGGGCGGCGGCGCCCTAGTCCGGCCATTCGCCGGATGGCCAGTCACGCGCCGTATGAATGACACGCAGGACGAACAGCGTTTCGCGGCCGTCCATCATTTCCAGGCTATAGGCGATCACATAGGGAAAGCCGGTCACCGATTTCTCATAGGTGCCACCGACACGGCCCGGCCGCCCAATGGCGCGCTCACCCAGCAGGCGAACGGCGGCGCCAATTCGCTGGGCAACGGCGCGGGCGGCCGCGGGGTCATCGAGAGCGATATGGCGCACCTGCTCAGTGAGATCATCGAGCGCCGCGCGCGACCAGCGGACGGGCCGCTTCACCTTCTTTCGCGCTCGGCAGCATCGATTGCGGCATTCAATTCGGCCATCGCATCGTCATGCGCTATCGTCCGCCCGCCACGGACATCGCCAAGCGCTTCATTGATACCATCGACGATGGCAAGCTCCCTCGCCACATAGGCCTCGACGGCTTCCGCCGCGAGAAACGACCGGCTTCGCCGTGTATCCGCCGCCAGTCTGTCCAGCCGTTCCTTCAGATCCGTACTGACGCGGATCGTCATCGTTGTGCTGCTCATGGTCGCCACCTGTGTTGAGATGTGTACAAACTAGCACAACGCAGGTGAAATGACAGAGCAAACAAAAACCCCGGCCGTTTACGACCGGGGTTTCCGAAATGCCACTGCGTGCGAAAATTACTTCGTGGCGGCTTCGTAGCGCTCCAGGACGTAGTCCCAGTTGATCAGGCTGTCGACGAAGGCTTCGAGGTACTTCGGGCGGGCGTTGCGGTAGTCGATGTAATAGGAGTGTTCCCAGACGTCGACGCCGAGGATCGGCTCTGCGCCGTGCACCAGCGGGTTTTCGCCGTTCGGGGTCTTGGAGATCGCGAGCTTGCCGTCCTTGACGGAGAGCCAGGCCCAGCCCGAACCGAACTGCGTCGTGCCGGCGGCGATGAAATCGGTGCGGAACTTGTCGTAGCCGCCGAGATCGCTGTCGATGGCCTTCTGGAGGGCGCCCGGCAGGCTCTTGCCGCCGCCGTCCTTCTTCAGCCACTTCCAGAAATGGATGTGGTTGTAGTGCTGGCCGGCATTGTTGAAGAGGCCCTGGTTGGTGCCGTAGGACTTCTTGACGATCTCTTCGAGCGAGAGATCGGCCAGACCGGCTTCTTCCGCCAGCTTGTTGCCGTTATCGACATAGGCCTTGTGGTGCTTGTCGTGGTGATATTCGAGCGTTTCGCGCGACATGAAGGGCGCGAGGGCGTCGTAATCATAGGGAAGCGGCGGAAGTTCGAAAGCCATTGTGGTGTCTCCTCTTGGCGACGGAATTTTTAAAGGAAATCCGTGACCGGAACATAGGAGCGGCAACTGGAAGAGGCAACCGCCCGGGTTCCAAAATTTCCTGACCTTCGACAAAATCCTTCCGGTTTTTCCTGTTAGATCAAAGGTGAAGCGGAACGAATTGTGATTTGCAGCATTTCGCCCGTCCCCCGCCAATGTGGAGTTTTTCATGCGCGCCATCCCCCTTGCCCTCCTCGCCCTTTCGCTCGCCGCCCCGCTGGCCCACGCCTCCTCCTCCGACGCCTGGGAGGAATTCCGCGCTGATGTGGAGAAAAGCTGCCTGGCGAGCCTGCCCGAGGCGCTGGGAACGCCGACCGTGTTCGTCGAGCCGACCGGTACGGAGTCTTTCGGCATCGCCGCCGTCGAAGGGCTTTCGCCGGAGGCCAAGAGCCAGATCACCTATGTCTGCATATACGACAAGCAGAAGAAGACGGTGGAGGTGTCGCCACCGATCGCCGCCGAGTTTCTGCATGTGGTGCGCGAAAGCGAGCGCGCCGCGGCGGCCGAGCAGAAGGCCGCGACCGGCGACAACAAGACGGAGGATGCCGCGGGGCAGGAATAGGCGTCGCGAAACTGGCCTTTGAAAGCAGAAAGCCGGTCGTTTGACCGGCTTTCTTGTCGTTTACGCATCCCCGCTGGAATGGGCCCAGTCAAAATAGAGGTCGCGGGCCTTGGCGGTGATCGGGCCGGGCTGCAGGTCGCGGCCGTCGAGACGCGTTACCGGAACGACCTTGGAATAGTTGCCCGAGGTGAAGATCTCGTCGGCGGCCTCGAAATCGGCGACCGTCAGGGTGGTTTCGACCACCTCGAAGCCGGCTTCGCGGAGCAGGCCGATGACCCGGCTGCGAGTGATGCCGGCGAGGAACGTGCGGTTGGCGGCCGGCGTGAAGACGACGCCGTCCCGGACCATGAAGACGTTGGACGACGCCGTTTCCGCAACATTTCCGAGCATGTCGCGCACCAGCGCGTTGTCGAAGCCGCGCTTGCGCGCCTCTATCTGCATGCGGGCATTGTTGGGGTAGAGGCAGCCGGCCTTGGCATCCGTCGGCATGCATTCCACCGTCGGACGGCGGAAGGGCGAGACGGTCAGCGAGGACGCTGCCTTCGGATCGCCCATCGGGGCTTCGAAGAGGCAGAGCGCGAAGCGCGTCGACTCGTCATCCGGCGCGACGACGCCACTGGGAGAACCGTGCTCGGCCCAGTACATCGGCTTGATATAGATCGCCGTCTTGCCGTCGAACCTCTTGACGCCTTCCCAGGCGAGCGTCTCGATTTCTTCCGCCCGCATCGTCGCCTTGAGGCCCAGCGCTTGCGCCGAGCGGTTGACGCGCTGGCAATGCAGGTCGAGGTCCGGCGCGATGCCGTCGAACCAGCGGCCGCCGTCGAACACGGTCGAGCCGAGCCACATGGCGTGCGAGGTGGGGCCGATCAGCGGCGGGTTGCCCGAAATCCATTCGCCGTCCACGAAGGTCCAGGTCGTCGAGCGTGGTGATGTATCGACTGGCATTGTTCTACTCCTTTTCGCCCATCAAACGCCCGGCCGGCAGGGCCGGTCAAGCTGCATCTGCCTTCCGACAGCGCACGCCGCTTGTCCATTCAAGATGTTGAATGGGTGTATCAGGTCTTATCATGGGTCGCGCGATTGAGGCCCTTCGGGGTGCATGCAATACAGGAAGCAAAGGGAGACGATCATGCGCGCGATGTATTACGAGGCCTTCGAGACCACCCCTGAAATCCGCACCCTGCCCGACCCGACGCCGGCCGAAGGCGGCGTGGTGATCAAGGTGGAAGCGACGGGGCTTTGCCGCAGCGACTGGCATGGCTGGATGGGCCACGATGCCGATATCAAGCTGCCGCATGTGCCGGGCCACGAGCTGGCCGGCAAGGTCGTCGCGGTCGGAAAGGGCGTGCGCCGGTTCCGCGAAGGCCAGCGCGTGACGGTGCCCTTCGTCTCCGGTTGCGGCCATTGCGGCGAATGCCGCTCGGGCAACCAGCAGGTCTGCGAGGAACAGTTCCAGCCCGGCTTTACCCATTGGGGCTCGTTTGCCGAATATGTCGCGATCGACTACGCGGACCACAATCTCGTGCATCTGCCGGAAACGGTGGACTACGCCACCGCCGCCAGCCTCGGCTGCCGCTTCGCCACATCCTTCCGCGCGGTGGTCGATCAGGCGCGCGTGACGGGCGGCGAATGGGTGGCGGTGCATGGCTGCGGCGGCGTCGGCCTCTCCGCCATCATGATCGCAGCGGCGCTCGGCGCCAACCCCATCGCCATCGACATTTCTGCCGAGAAGCTGGACTTCGCCCGCAAGATGGGCGCCGTCGCCACCATCAATGCCCGCGAGGTCGCCGACGTCGCCGAGGCTGTGCGGGACCTCACCGGCGGCGGCGCGCATGCCTCCGTCGATGCCCTGGGTTCACCCGTCACCTGCTTCAACTCCATCAAGAACCTGCGCCGCCGCGGACGGCACGTGCAGGTCGGCCTGATGCTCGCCGATCATGCGACGCCACAGATCCCCATGGCCCAGGTCATCGGCCACGAACTCGAAATCTACGGCAGCCACGGCATGCAGGCCTGGCGCTACGACGCGATGCTGGCGATGATTGAAAGTGGCAAGCTTACGCCGCAAAAATTGATCGGCCGCCATATCAGCCTGGAAGAGGCCGTTCCGGCGCTGATGGCGATGGACAAGGCGGCGGATCTGGGGATCAGCGTGATTACGCGGTTCTGAGGGGGTAGGTTCTTCGGGGCGTTCCCCTCACGAACGAGGTATCTTCTTTCCAGGAACGTTGGCGGCGGGCTGAAATACGCGGCTGCTCGACAGCCGACACATAACGATAGCCGCCTTGCCGGAAGCGGGCATTGCGACAGGTTCCAATTTCGACGAAACCGATAGCGGCGCGCCATTCGGCTGCCACCGTGGAACTGTTGTGTTCTATTCCGACTCATCGAATGCCGCCACGCGATTCAGGAACTTTTAGGTTTCCGAACACGATACGGTGTCAGTAAAAATGGAGAGTGGCATATGCTTAGATCGGCCGCATTGGTAGTGCTTAGCTTTGCTTTCGCTCCAGTCGCGATCAGCGCTCCACTGGCGATCAACTGCACTGGCAATTGGGCCAAGACCATTGAATCCCTTGAGCCACAACCTGAGGGGCCGGCAACTCTGTCGGCGATCCGTTGCCTACCTCTCCCGCAAAGCGGCTACCCGGTTTCACTTTCGCCCGACGGAAGCAAGATATTCAGCTTTCACAGTATTGAGGGACTATGGATCGGTGGCCTCAATCGGTCCGATGCAAACCACACTTTTCCGGGGCGTGTACTTTCATCCGTCTTCAGCGACAAGACGGTGCCCTTCGAATGGCTTGCCGACTCGTCCGAGGTCATCGGTGTCAAGCGGAATAGCAATAGAGGGGGTTTTGCGCTTGGGCCACTGCAACCCTATTTGTTCACGAACGATGGCAGGCAAACGCGTTTGCCGGCTCTCTCGCATCCGAATGGACCGCTGGACGAAATCTTTTGGATCGGCGGCTCAGGCTTGGCATTCGCGACGTTCGGGACCAAGGGCGCGTACTACAAACCAGAACATGAAGACCTAAACCCGACGATATCTCTCGTTGACGCGAAGGTCGGGCAGATTTTGGAAGACGTTGAAACCGCAGCGATATCAGGTCTACCCAGCTACAAAAACTTAACCGGGATATCTTCTCGTGTCGACAAGAGCGGGCGGGCGCGTGTTTTGACTGCCTGGCTGCCAAATACTTGGTTGCTCTGGGATCAAGGTGAGAGCCCGCGCATTCTGCCTATCCACAACAAGACAGCTAGAGCGAGTTACACGCTTTCCATGGACGGCACCAAGGTGCTGATCATGGGAAATCTGAGCGCAACCGGATTGATATGCGAATTTCATAATCCCTGCCCGACGCCGACGCCACAGTCAGGCATGATCGCGGAGTTGAGAGACGTAAGCTCGGGTCGGCTGGTTTGGTCTATAATGGGAACTGCCAAGCAGTTCTCGAACAGCGATCTCCCTGCGATCAGCCCGGATGACCAATATGCCTTGATAACAATGCCCGGTGACCATGAAGATATCGGCCTTGTGTCGATGACTGATGGCTCTGTTCTTCAGCGATTTCGGATGCCAGGCTGGGGCAGCCTGACGCTTGGCTTTTCCTCGGACAGCAAGCAGGCCTGGATCACCGGCGGGGCGACGATGGCCATTTTTAATATCGGCCCACAAAAATGAAATTGTTGTAGGCATGCTTTTGGTCGTGCACCAAGGGCGTTAGGCAATGGGTTTCGCGTGGGGCATCGCACGGACCGAGGGCCGCCATCATTTGCCAGTTATCGAGCGCTCGTAGAAATGCGGTGCCCAGAGGCCGCGAGACATACGCCATCGAGCTCGCCTTTGGTGTATGCCGCCAACGTTGTCGAGAACCGCATTCCTCAACTCCACAATTGACATTCCCCCGCCGATACCACCCAATCCCCCGTAAATGCTGGAGGAATCGCCGTTCATGTCCCATGCCGCCTATGTGTTCGATGCCTATGGCACGCTGTTCGATGTGCATGCGGCGGTGCGGCGGCATGCCGGGGATGTGGGGCCGAATTATCAGGCGTTTTCGGAGATGTGGCGCGCCAAGCAGCTGGAATATTCCTGGACGCGGGCCCTGATGGGCGCTTACGCCGATTTCTGGCAGCTGACCGAACAGGCGCTCGACTATACGTTCAAGCGGGTCGGCGGGGTCGATCCGGCGCTCAGGCAGAAGCTGCTCGATGCCTATTGGAAGCTCGATTGCTACCCGGAGGTGCCCGCCGTGCTCAAGGCGCTGAGAAGCCGGGGCGCGCATATCGCCATCCTGTCGAACGGCTCGCCCTCCATGCTCGCCTCGGCGGTGAAGAACGCCGCGCTCGACACCGTCATCGACGACATTTTTTCCGTCGATACCCTGAAGACCTACAAGACGGCGCCGAGCGTCTACGATCTCGTGACGACGCATTACCGGCTCTATCCCAATGTCGTCTCCTTCCAGTCCTCCAACCGCTGGGACATTGCCGGCGCCACGAAGTTCGGGTTCCGCACCGTGTGGATCAACCGCGCCAACATGCCGGACGAATATTTCGATCTCGGCCCCTCGCTGATCCTGCCCTCGCTCGAAAGCCTCTGACATGGCCTGGTCCGCCACCCAATACCTGAAATTCGAGGACGAACGCACACGCCCGGCGCGCGACCTGCTCGCCCAGGTGCCCGACGATCTCGTCGCCGGTCTGGTCTTCGATCTCGGCTGCGGCCCCGGCAACTCGACGGAGCTGCTGGCGAAGCGTTTTCCCGGGCGCGGCGTCAAGGGTGTCGACAATGCCGCGGACATGCTGAAGGCTGCCCGCCAGCGCCTGCCGGGTATCGATTTCGTCGAATGCGATCTGGCGAAATGGCGCCCGCCGATGCCGTCCGCCCTGCTCTACGCCAACGCCGTCTTCCAGTGGCTGCCGGATCACCTGCCGCTTCTGGCCGAGCTGATGGATGGCCTGCGTCCGGGCGGCGTGCTCGCCGTGCAGATGCCGGATAATCTTTCCGAACCCTCCCATCTGCTGATGGAGGAAAGTGCGATGGCCGGCCCCTGGAAGAGGGCCTTCGAGGCCGGCACGCCGCGCCGCAAGCCGCTGCCCGCGCCCGCCGCCTACATCGACGCGCTCGGCCCGAAGGCGGCGCGCGTCGATGTCTGGCACACCGCCTACAATCATCCGATGGCCGATGCGGCGGCGATCGTCGAATGGGTGAAGGGCACGGGGCTGCGGCCCTATCTCGACCGTATCCCGGCCGGGCAGCGTGATGGCTTCCTTGCCGACTACGAAAACCGCATCGCCAAGGCCTACGCGCCGATGGCCGACGGCCGACGGCTGTTGCGCTTCCCGCGGCTGTTCATCGTGGCGGTGAAGGCCTGACGAAAAAGGCGAGGGAATGATATCCCCTCGCCTCAGTTTTCCGTTCAGAACACGCGACGCCTAGCGCCGCAGGCTGCCCAGAATGCCGCGCACCAGCGCGCGCCCGAGCGAGGACGCGACGGTTCGCGCCACCGATTTCATCGCCGCTTCCGCCACCGTCTCGCGCTGATAGCCGGAGCGCGGCTTTGCCTGCTTGGGTGCTGCGGGTGCCGCCGGCTCGTCGTCGCCGAAACCGGGCAGCGTCCAGCGGCTGCCGCCAGAGGATTGCCCGGCGGACTGTTCGGCCTGCGCCTGCTCCTGCGCAGCAGCCGAATCGGCCGCCTTCTTGGCGCGCGCCATGAGGATTTCATAGGCGGATTCGCGGTCGAAATCCTCGTCGTAAAGGCCGGCGACGGGGCTGACGCCCATGATCTGCTTGCGCTCGGCATCCGTGACCGGGCCGAGCCGCGAGGCCGGCGGCCGGATCAGGGTGCGTTCCACCATCGAGGGCGCGCCCTTGCCTTCCAGCGTCGAGACCAGAGCCTCGCCGGTGCCGAGATTGGTGATGACGGTGGCGCAGTCGAATTCCGGGTTGGGGCGGAACGTATCGGCCGCCGTCTTCACCGCCTTCTGCTCGCGCGGCGTATAGGCGCGCAGCGCATGCTGCACGCGGTTGCCGAGCTGGGCGAGCACCGTTTCCGGCACGTCGAGCGGGTTCTGCGTGACGAAATAGACGCCCACGCCCTTGGAGCGGATGAGGCGCACGACCTGCTCGACCCGCTCGGTCAAAACCTTCGGTGCATCGTTGAACAGCAGATGCGCCTCATCGAAGAAGAACACCAGCTTGGGCTTTTCCGGGTCGCCGACTTCCGGCAGCACTTCGAACAGCTCGGAGAGCATCCACAAGAGGAAGGTGCCATAGAGGCGCGGGTTCATCATCAGCTTGTCGGCGGCAAGCACCGAGATCGCGCCACGGCCGTCATTGGTGGTGCGCATGATGTCGGAGATCTTGAGCGCCGGCTCGCCGAAGAACTGTTCGGCGCCCTGCTGCTCGAGGATCAGCAATTCGCGCTGGATCGAGCCGACGGAGGCCTTGGAGATGAAGCCGAACTGGTTGGACAGCGTCGTGGCGTTCTCGCCCATATAGTTGAGCAGCGCCTGGAAATCCTTGAGGTCGAGCAGCGGCAGGCCACCCTGATCGGCGATCTTGAAGGCGATGTTGATGACGCCTTCCTGCGCATCCGTCGCGTTCATCAGGCGCGAGAGCAAAAGCGGCCCCATCTCGGACATGGTCGTGCGGACGCGGTGGCCCTTCTCGCCGTAGAGATCCCAGAATATGACGGGGAATTCCTGGAAGTCGTAGGGCGTGAGCCCGATCTGGTCGGCGCGCTTCTGGAGAAAGTCCTTCGGCTCGCCCATGGCGCCGATGCCCGAGAGGTCGCCCTTCACGTCGGCGCAGAACACCGGCACGCCGGCATTCGAAAAGCCTTCGGCGAGGATCTGCAGCGTCACGGTCTTGCCGGTGCCGGTCGCGCCCGTCACGAGGCCGTGGCGGTTGCCGAACTTCAGCTCCAGATATTCCGGCTTGTTGTTGGTGTCGTCAGGCTTGCGGCTGGTGCCGATATAAAGCTTGCCGTCCTGAAGAATGGAATCCGTCACGCTGAAAACTCCCTGACTGCCGGTTCCTCGTCCGATTCCCGAAAGCGCGGATTGCCGCGCGCCGACGGTTTTCATTGAATCGTCTCAGGCAAGTTATAAGGATAGTCCGGCACGGGAACAACACGATTTCAAGGCCTTCGTGCCCCTGCCACGGAATGCGAAGCCGGCTTGAATTTGCCGGAGAGTTCATTTACCTTGACGTCAACGTCAATTTCTTCGGAGGATTTTCCATGAACGATCTCGTCACCCGCGTTGCCGATGCCGTCGGCATCGACCCGGCCCTTGCTGAAAAGGCCATCGGCATGATGCTCGGCTTCCTGCAGCGCGAAGCGGCGGACGGCCCGGTCGCCAGGATGATCGAATCCATTCCCGGCGCCTCCGAGCTGGTCGCCCAGTACAATGGCGAAGGCACCGGCGGCGGCGGCCTGCTTGGCGGCCTGATGAGCGCCATCGGCGGCGGCGGCATCATGGGTCTCGGCCAGCAGCTGATGAGCCAGGGTCTCGGCATGGGCGAGATCTCCGGCCTCGCCAAGGAAACCATGGCCGTTGCCCGCGAACATGCCGGTGCCGACGTGGTCGACGAAGTCGTCGCCTCCGTGCCGGGCCTCAGCCAGTTCGTCTGATTTTTGCCTTCGCCATCCCGCGTCCGCGCGGGATGGCCTTCTCACGCGCTGCCCTGGGATTTCAACCATTTGCGCAGCCGGCCACGCGCATTGGCATAGGGTGACGACGTGTTGAACTGGATCATCCGGCCCATCGTCCATTTTCCATACCAAGGGCGGCCGTAGAGCGCCGCATCGTCGTGCCGGCCGATGGCTTCGACGATCCTCCCCTTCGCCGCCTCAAGGCGCGCGACAAGTGCGGGATAGGGAACATCCGCATAGTCGCGGTAGAATTTCTGGGCGAGCTTTCCAAGCTCGTTCCATTGGAAACCGGTTTCCGGAAAATCGATCGGCTCGCCGGCCGCATCCCGCTCCAGCCATTTCAGCACAAGCTCGTTCCAGCCGGTAAGGTAGGCCACGAGATCGCACGGGCTCATGAGCGTGCCCTTGGCATGCCCCTCCATCGTGCGCATCTGCACGCGATCCGGCGCAACATCGTCCAGCGCCTTCAGGAGCTTGCCGGATTCCAGCGCGATGGCGGCAAGCAGTTCGTCCTTGTTCTGCGGAACGGCCACGGCGGCTCTAGCGCCTGCGCGTCAGAATCAGCAGGGCGGTGAAGGCGGTGAGGCCGAGGCCGACCGAGAGCGGCCCGGCCTGCGGGCCACCGGCTTCCATGATCGCGCCGGTGAGGCCCGAGCCGGTGGCGCTGCCTGCCGCATAGACGAGCGCGAAAGCAGCCGAACCGGCAACCAGCATGGAGCCGCTGTAGCGTTCGCCAAGCATGGTGAGTGCGCAGGTATAGAGCGAGAAGATCGCCGTTCCCATCACCGCCAGAAGCGCCAGGATCGCGATTTCCGATGTTACCGACGGCAGGACGAGATAGCTCGCGGCAGCAACAATGACCGTGGCGAGCGCCACCCGCTCGCGCGGAAACTTGTCGAGCAGCACGCCGATGAAGGGTTGGGCGAGCGCGGTGGGCAGCGCCATCACCGTCACGGTGATGGCGGCGAAGGCCTCGCTGTAGCCCGTCTTCACGAAATAGACCGGCATGGCGGAGATCGCGGCGATATCGGCAAAGCCGAAGACATAGACCATGCCGACGAGAATGGGCGCGGCCTTGAAGAAGCGGAAGACATCGACCGTGGACGACGGTTCGGGCGCCGTTTTTGTCGAGAACATCAGCATGGCGGTCGCAAAGGCGACGATGGCGAGATAGACGGCCGTCAGCGCAAAACCGAGCCCGCCAGCGCTGCCGAACAGCGGGATCGCCAGCGGTCCCGCGGCGAAGCCACCGCAGATTCCCATGCCGTAGAGGCCGGAGACGCGACCGCGCAGGCGGTCCGGGCAGGCGGCGTTCAGCCAGGCCTCGCCGAGCATGAAGATGACGCTGGCGAAGAAGCCGAGCAGGAAGCGGGCGAGCCCCCAGACGACGAAGGACGACGTGGCCGCGAAGGTTGCCAGGCACAGCGAGCAGATGATGAGGCTGAAGATGATCAGCCGATCCGGCCGCCAGCGCGCGGTGAGGCTGCCGACGAGCAGGGTCGAGGCCCCCATGCCGGCGGCATAGGCGATGGCGTTAACGCCGATCATCGACGAGGAATAGCCGCGCGATTCCAGCGTCAGCGAGACGAGCGGATAGGTGAGCCCCTGCGCCACGGAAAACGCCGTCGCGCCAAGCACGACGGCAACAATGGCCGACCAATCCGGCGCGAGGACGGATGAAGACGAGGACTGCATGAAGGGCTCCCTGCCGCACACCGGGCGGCGCGATACCCATACCTGCCCGGCAGCGATTTGGAAAGCCGGCCTCTCCCCAGGGCGGAATCGGCGGAGATTGGAGCCCCGCCTGATATCATTAAGCCGCGCGGTCCCAGACCGGCGCCAGGCCATCCGGGCTGACGATGCGGCCATCGGGACGGGCGAGCGCATGGATGCGTGCCATCTCGTCTGGCGTCAGCGCGAAGTCGAAGATCGCCAGGTTTTCGGCAAGCCGCGCTTCCGTTACCGTCTTGGTCAGCGCCACCACGTCCGGCTGCTGGATCAACCAGCGCAGCGCGATCTGCGCGGCGGACTTGCCATGGGCAGCGGCGATCTCATTGAGAACAGGATCGGCCGGCACCTTGCCATCGGCCATGGCGAAATAGGCGGTCAGCGCCATGCCGTGTTTCCCGGCTGCCTCCAGCACCGCCGTCTGGTCGAGGAAGGGATGGTACTCGACCTGGTTGGTGACGAGCGGCGCGGCACTCAGGCGCACGGCCTCGGCCATCAGCGCCGTGTTGAAATTGCTGACGCCGATATGCCGGGCAAGACCCTTTTCGCGCACGGCGTTGAGTTCGGCGATCTGCACCTCGAGCGGCACCGCCTCGTTTGGCCAGTGCAGCAGGAGAAGATCGACATGGTCGGTCTTCAGCTTGCGCAGGCTTTCCGCGACGGAAACCGCGAAGGCATCCTTTGCATAATTCGCAACCCAGACCTTGGTGGTCAGGAAGATGGTTTCGCGCGCGACGCCGGACTTTTGGATGGCGTCGCCGACGGCCGCCTCGTTCTCGTAGATCTGGGCGGTATCGACATGGGTGAAGCCGCTCTGGAGCGCCCTCGGCAGGATGGAGAGGACATCGGCTTCCGGCATGCGGAAGGTGCCGAAGCCCAGTTGGGGAATGTGGGCGCCATTGGCGTTGATGGTTTTCATGGAATTCTCCTGATGGGTTTGAAAGGGTTCAGGCCGGCTGGCAGACGGCATCGGACTGGCTGTGCTCACGGCGGTCGAGCGCGCCGCTGATGAGCGTCAGGCCGAGAGCACCGGCGACGAGGATGGCACCGACCCAGGGCGTGGCGCCGAGGCCGAGCGGGGAAGCGACGACCAATCCGCCGATCCAGGCGCCGGCCGCGATGCCGAGATTGAAGGCGGCGATATTGAGGGCCGAGGCGACATCGATGCCGGCCGGGCGATGGCGCTTGGCCATGTCGACGACATAGAGCTGGAGACCCGGCACATTGGCGAAGGACAGGAAGCCGAGCGCGGCGAGCGTGACCAGGGCGAAGACCGGCGACGGTGCGGTGAAGGTGAGCACGACGAGCACGATGGCTTGCAGGGCGAAGAGCACGACGAGCGCCTTGACGGGATCCTTGTCCGCGACCTTGCCGCCGAAGATATTGCCGGCCGCGATGGCCGCGCCATAGAGCACCAGAACGAGGCTGACCGTGTTGGCGGAGAAGCCGGTAATCTCCTGCAGCAGCGGCGACAGGAAGGTGAAGGTGACGAACGTGCCGCCATAGCCCAGCGCCGTCATGGCGAAGACGATGATGAGGCGGCCGGAACCGAGCACGCGCACCTGGTCCATCAGGCCCGCCGGCTTTTCGCGCTTGAGGTTGTTCGGAAGCAGCAGGGCGACGGCCGCGAAAGCGACGAGGCCGAGGCCGGCGACGGCCCAGAAGGTGGCGCGCCAGCCGAAGGTCTGGCCGATGAAGGTGCCGAGCGGCACGCCGGTCACGATGGCGACGGTCAGGCCCATGAACATCATGGCGATGGCCGAGGCGCGGCGATCGGGTGCCACGAGATCGGCCGCGATGGTGGCGCCGACGGAGAAGAAGACGCCATGCGCAAAGGCCGAGAGCACGCGGCCGACGAGCAGCATTTCATAACTCGGCGACAGGGCAGCGATGGCATTGCCGGCGATGAAGAGCGCCATGAGCCCGAGCAGCAAAGGCTTGCGGCCGAGCTTTCCGGTAAGCGCGGTGAGCACCGGCGCGCCAAAGGTGACGCCGAGAGCGTAGACGGAGACGATGAGGCCGGCGAGCTGCAGGGTGATGTGAAGATCGGAGGCGACGGTCGGCAACAGGCCGACGATCACGAATTCTGTGGTGCCGATCGCGTAGGCCGCGACGGTAAGTGCGAAGAGAGCAAGTGGCATGGAGCACCTTAGGAGCTTGGGCGGCGCAATCGGACGCCGTGCGGGAGTTACGGCGGGAATATGCGGTGCGGCCACTTGAATGATAAGAATCTGCAATGGATAAAGGACTGTGAAATAAATTCACAGGATCAAACCATGGATAATCGCACCGGTGAAATGGATGTCTTCGTCGCGGCCGCCGAGACCGGCAGCTTTTCCGCCGCGGCCCGGTTGCTGAAGCTGACGCCCTCGGCGGTGAGCAAGCTGGTGACCCGCATCGAGGATCGCCTGGGCACGCGCCTGCTGGTGCGCACCACCCGCTCTCTCCTCTTGACGCCGGAAGGCGAAACCTATCTGGCGCGGGCGCGGCGCGTGCTGGCGGAAATCGACGAGATGGAGCGGCTGGTCGCGCGCGGCGCGCAGGCGAAACCGCGCGGCCTGCTGCGCATCAACGCCACGATCGGCTTCGGCGAGTGCTACATCATCCCGCTCGTCGGCGAATTCCTGGCGCTCTATCCGGATGTGAAGCTGGAATTGTCGCTGAGCGACGGCCTGATCGACCTCGTGGAGGAACGCACCGATATCGCCTTCCGCACCGCGCCGATGGCCGATTCCGCGCTCAAGGCGCGTAAGCTGCTGGTCAGCCATCGCGTGACCGTCGCCACGCCCGGCTATCTTGCGCGGCGCGGCACGCCGCGCACGCCGACGGATCTCGCCACGCACAATTGCATCACCTTCACCTTCGGCCGCACGCCGGGCGAATGGCCGTTCCGCGATCCCGGCGAAAGCATGGTCTATCCAGCGCCGGCCGCCGGCAATCTGATGGCTGCCAGCGGCTCCGTCGCGCGGCTGCTCTGCCTTCAGGGGCTCGGCATCGCGCGCATCGGCAAGTTCCATGTCGAAGGCGACATTGCAGCGGGCGTTCTGGTCGAGGTGCTTGCGGATTACAATCCGGAGCAGCCGGAACAGGTGCATGCCGTCTATGTCGGCCACGAGCATCTGGCGGCCCGCATCCGGGCGTTTATCGACTTCCTCGCGGAGAAGATCTGAGCCTCCGGCTTGCCCCCTTCCCCTCTCCCGGTTGCCAATTGCGCCTACCGATGGTATCGCTTGCCCGTTCGCAACACGTAAGAGAGGACTGCGCGTGAAACACGAATTTCTGCCACACCGCACGCACGGTCCCAATCTTGCCCTGCAGATGCGTTTGCAGGGCTGATCGGAACGAACACACTTTTCTTCTGGTCCGCCTGTCCGGCGATGCGGTTTCCCCGCATCCAATTTCCTTGTGCCTTTTCGCGTGATCGACGGCTGATGCCGCGCCGCGAGGCCTTGAAGACCAGAGATTTTTCATGTCGCTCATCAATATCCGTGCGCTCGGCGTCACGCTCTCCACCCCCCTCTTTGCCAATCTCAACCTGGCGATCGCCGCTGGCGACCGTATCGGCCTCGTCGCCGCCAACGGGCGCGGCAAATCCACCCTGCTCCGCTGCATCACCGGCGATGTCGAGCCGACCAGCGGCGAGATTACCCGCGCCCGCGGCCTCACCGTCGGGCATATGGAACAGAACCTCGCCCCAGGCCTGGAGAAACTGACCTTTCGCGAGGCCGTGCTCGACGCGCTCTCACTCGAACAGCAGGACAGCGAAAGCTGGCGGGCGGATGTGACGCTCGAAGAACTCGAGGTGCCCGAGGCGTTACGCGAACGCCCGCTGGCGGCGCTCAGCGGCGGCTGGCAACGTATCGCGCTGATTGCCCGCGTGCGCGTCAGCGAGCCGGATGTGCTGCTGCTCGACGAGCCGACCAACCATCTCGACCTCGAAAAGATCGCCCGGCTGGAAAGCTGGCTCGGCACGCTGCCGCGCGATATGCCGGTTATCCTCTCCAGCCACGACCGCGCCTTCCTCGATGCCGTGACGAACCGCACGCTGTTCTTGCGGCCCGAACGCTCGCAGCTCTTCGCCCTGCCCTATTCCCGCGCCCGCGCCGCACTGGACGAGGCGGATGCGGCCGAGGAGCGGCGCTTCGAGAAGGACATGAAGGCCGCCGCTCAGCTGCGTCAGCAGGCGGCGAAGCTCAACAATATCGGCATCAATTCGGGCAGCGACCTGCTGGTGGTGAAGACCAAGCAACTGAAGGCGCGCGCCGAGCGCATCGAGGACGCGGCGCGTCCCGCCCACCAGGAGAACTCCGCCGGCGCCATCCGGCTCGCCAACCGCGGCACCCATGCCAAGGTGCTGGTGACGCTGGAGGATAGCCCGGTCGAGACCCCCGATGGCACGCTGCTCTTCCGCACCGCCCAAAAATTCATCTGCCAGGGCGACCGTATCGTGCTGCTCGGGCTGAACGGCACCGGCAAGACGCGGTTCGTGCTGCGGCTGCGCGAAGCAATCGATGGCGCGGCACGGGAAGGCATCAAGCCGACGCCGTCGCTGGTGCTCGGTTATGGCGACCAGGCGCTGTCGGATCTCTCCGATACGGAGACGCCGCATGGCACGATCATCCACCGCTTCGACGTCGGCGATCAGCGGGCGCGCAGCCTGCTCGCCGGTGCCGGCTTTTCCGTGGAAATGCAGGGGCGGCCGGTCGGGTTGCTCTCGGGCGGGCAGAAGGCGCGGCTCGGCATGCTGGTGCTCAGGCTCACCAATCCGAACTTCTATCTGCTCGACGAGCCGACCAACCATCTCGACATCGAGGGTCAGGAAGCCTTGGAGCGGGAGCTGACCGCGCAGCAGGCGAGCTGCCTCTTCGTCTCGCACGACCGCGCCTTCGTGCGGGCGGTGGCCAACCGTTTCTGGCTGATCGAGAAGCGCCGGCTGATCGAGGTGGACGGCCCGGAGGACTTCTTCGAGGAGGCCGCCTTATCCGCGTGAGGCGATGCGCGGATCGGCGGAAAAATCCTCGCGGGAGAAGCCGATGCGCCTCGGCGGGTGGTCGCACAAAGCCTGCACGCCGAGTGCTGAAAGGCGGATGCGCCAGGTCTGGCGCTCCACCGGCTTCGGTGTGGCAAAGGCTTTGGCCGTTAGGAGCGCGAGGTTGTTGCCGGCACCGGGATCGCGCACCGAACGGTAGAGGATAGCGGCGAGCCCGCCTTCCCGCGCGCTTTCGGCCAGCGATTGGCAAGCGGCATAGTCGGTCGGGTGCGTCCATAAGGCCTCATCCCGGTCGAGCGGCGGCAGCGTGAGGTCGATCGCCTCACCGGTCGCCACGGCGGCGGAAAAGGCGGTGTAGTCGGCCGCATTGGCCGGCAGCGGCGTGGCTGGCGATTCCGAGAAGAACAGGAGACGGTAGAAGGCCATTTCGGCCAGTGCCGTCTCCACCGTCAGCGCCGCATAATAGACGCCGAGCGTGCGGCCTGCCCGACGGAAACGCGAGCCGTGCGGATAGATGGCGCCATAGCGGAAGGGTGTGGCAAGCAGGTAATCGAGGCCGGCGCATTCGGGCGGCAGCACCGGTTTGCTTTCTTCGAGAATGTCTTCGAGCAATGCCTGCTCATCCAGCGTATCGACGAGTTTCAACGTCGAGACGCGGTGCTGCGCCTCGACGAACCGCCAGACGCTGCCCGCGAAGGGCCGCGCCTCAGACGAGAGCGCGGCGGGCGTCCAGATAGGCAAGGACATCGACAAGGCCGGATATGGAGACGATACGATCGACCGGGCGGGCACCGAGCGCGGTGTTTTCCGCCGTCATCCAGTTTCGCGCGACAGTCTCGTCACCACCCACGATGGCGTCGAGCGAGCGGAACAGGCGAACCAGCAGCACGGCGAGCTCGAACGGCTTCGTGCCACGCTCCAGCAGCACGTCCTGCCGCTTCAGCCGCGAGACCGTCGCCTCCGACACGCCGATGACCGCCGAGAGGATGCGCGCCGTCAGCCCCAGCCGGTCCGCCGCATTGACGGCCGCCTTGGTGAGTACGGCGCCCTCCGCATTGACCTGCTGTATGGGTTTGCGCTGCATGGCCTTAATCCTTTCCATGGAAAGAATATAGCAACTATTTTTCCAAAGACAAGGTTACGGCTCTTTATGGCCGAGAAGCTCGGCCATGATGCGCAGGTGGTCGGACTGCAGCGGCTTTTCGAAATAGCTCTTCACGAAACTGTATTGCATGGCCCGCTCACGGTCCTTGCCGAGATGCGAGCTGGTGAGCATGGCGACGACGGGGGCGTGCTGCTCGAATTCCTCCGCATAGCGGTCAAGGAACTCGAAGCCGTTCATCACCGGCATGTTGATATCGAGGATGATGGCGTCGGGTATTTCCTCGTTCCGCAGGATATCGAGCGCCTCCGTGCCGTCGAACGCCTTGAGGACGCGAATCGACGGGTCGAACTTGCGGATCGTGTATTCACAAATGAACTGGTCGTTCTCGTCGTCATCGACGACCAGGATCGAATGGATTCTCATCTTAATCCCCGTCGGGCAGCTCGATCATAAAGCGGCTGCCCTTATCTCTTGCTTCATAGAGCGCCGCGCCGCCGAGGGCCTCCGCGCTCTTTCTCAATATGTAGAGGCCGAGCCCGCTGCCGAAGGATCGGTTGGGGTGCAGCCGTTTGAACATCTTGAACAACAAATGACGGCTTGCGGGCGGAACGCCCAGGCCGTTGTCCTCCACCGACAACCGCAATCGCCCGCCATAGCGGAAAGCGCGGACATCGATCGCCGGCTCGGCCTCCTTCGGGTCATGATACTTGACCGCGTTGGAGAGCATGTTGCCGACGATGACCTGGAATTTCGACGGCTTGCTGACGATTGTCAATTCGGCCGGCACATGATTTTCGATGCGGATCCGCTTGAAATCGTCGAGATGCGAGAGCGCCTCGATTGCCTCGGCGACAAGCGCGTGGAGCTCGATCGGCCTTTCGTCCTCCTCCATCAGCCGGGTGCGCGTCACCGTGATGATGTTCTGGATGAGATGGTCGAGCCGCCGGAAATTCACCTCCATGCGCTGCAGCATCTGGCCGAGCGCGGGCGTATTGCCCTCCGCCAGCATATCCTTGGAAATACCCAGCAGCCCCAGCGAGGAAGCGATCGGCGAGCGCAGATCGTGCGAGGTGCGGTAGGCGAATTCCTCCAGCTCGGCATTCGCCTCGATCAGCGCCTGTTCGCTTGCTTTGCGCTCGGAAATGTCGCGCACGATGCCGCTGTAGATGGTGGCGCCGTTCAGCTCCACCCTCGCGACAGCGAGATCGAGCGGAAAGATGAAGCCATCCTTGCGCCGGCCCTCGACCTCGCGCCCGCTGCCGATGATCTTCGCCTCACCGGTGCGGTGGTAGTTGCCGAGATAGCCGTCATGCGCGCTGTGATAGGGCTCGGGCATCAGCATCTTGACGTTGCGGCCGATCATCTCTTCCGGCGCATAACCGAAGATACGCGTGCAGGCGTCGTTGACGGACTGGATGAGGCCGTGCTGGTCGATGGTGATGATACCGTCCACCGCGTTGTCGATGATGGCGGCGAGACGCCCCCGGCTTTCGGCAAGGTCGGCCGCCATGGCGCGGACGCGGCGGGAGGAGTAGTAGAGATGCACGACGAGCGCACCATAGAGCGCGCCCGAAATCAACACGAGCGAGGAGAGCGTCCCGCGTGCGTTGATGTCGTTGATCGAAAAGGTGATGCCGAAGGCCGTCTCGTAGCGCGCCAGCTCGTAATAGGTCATCGCCAGCAGAATGAGATAGGTCAGAAGACCGAGAATGGCGGCAATGGTCAGGCGGTTGTAACCGGCTTTCTCCGTGCCCACGAAGATGATGGCGATGCTGAGCGCCACGAAGCAACTGGCACTCTGGAACGACATGCGGGTGAAGCGGATCCAGTCATGCGCGAAGTCGAGCGAGATCGCGTAGCCGACCAGAGCGGCGGCGGCGATAATGAAGGTCGCAAAACCGAGGGCGACCTGAACGATGTCGTTCTTCCGGCAAAGCGCACGCCTGGCAATGGCGAGGCTCATCAGCATGAAGCAGAGCGCCGTGTTGGGTGCGATACGCCCCGGCCGGCTCGTGCCGATGTCGACGAAGGGCTCGTTGAGCAGCGTGTCTATGCCGGTATCGATGCCGAAGAGATGCTGGGAAAACGCGATCGCGCCATAGATGAAAACCGGCACCATCATCAGCACGGCCAGGCGAACCCGCCCGCGCGCGGCAAGGTAAAGCCCTGCACCGAGCACCACGAAGGCAAGCGCGGCGTTGAACTTCATGCCGAACAGACCCGGATGCGCGGCCGCAAGGCCGGCGGGTTCGGCAAGCCACAGCGTCATCATGATGACGCCCACGGCGATGCACCACAGGCTCGCCGCGCCGGTCGCCCTCTCCCAGGACCATGTGAAATTCAACCGTGCCCCCTTCGGCAGCTCACTCGCCGTCGCGCGCACTCTAGCGCGAAGGTTGAATCGCGAACAGGTGCCGCAGGACAAGCTTTACGGTAAAATCGTACTTTTCAGGCGGCGTCGTCGCGCGCGGCGCCGGCCTCGAGCCGTTCGGTCATCGCCTGTAGATCGGCCGTCAGCGCCTGCAGGGCCTCCAGCGTGCAACCGGTCGCCTTGCCGATCTCCGTGCGGATGGCGACGGCATCGTGCTGCATGGCCCTGCCCTTGTCGGTGAGGGTGACGAGAACCTGCCGCTCGTCGGCCTTGTCGCGGGCACGTGTGATGTAGCCCGCCGCCTCCAGACGTTTGAGCAACGGCGAGAGCGTACCGGAATCCAGCCCGAGCGTCGCGCCAAGCGCCTTCACGGTGCGGCCGTCCTCCTGCCAAAGCGTCATCAGCGCGATATATTGCGGATAGGTGAGGCCATAGGGATCGAGCAGCGGCTTGTAGGTGCGGTTGAGCGCGTGGGCGGCGGAATAGACGGCGAAACAGAGCTGCTGGTCGAGTGCCAGCATGCCCGGGGGAATTGCGCCTGTCTCAGCTTCGTCACGTTTGTCGACCATGCTCCATTGTCGCACAAGCGGCAAAAATTGCAATTTGCAAAATCATATTGCGCGCAATTTAATTTTGCGCTATTTAAATCCCATCAACAACGACAGCAGGAAGGAGACACCCATGCCCATTCTCTACACGACCAAGGCTTTCGCAACGGGCGGCCGCGCCGGCCATGGCGCAACCGAAGACGGCACCGTCGATGTGACGCTGACACTGCCGAAGGAACTCGGTGGCGACGGCGCAGCCGGTGCCAACCCGGAAAAGCTCTTCGCCATCGGCTATTCCGCCTGCTTCCTCGGCGCGCTGAAGTTCGTCGCAGGCCAGGAAAAGGTCAAGATTCCGGATGAGGCCAAGGTCACGGCGACGGTCGGCATCGGCCCGCGCGAAGACGGCGGCGGCTTCGGCATCGAAGCAGCGCTTGAAGTTTCCGTACCCGGCGTCGACAAGGCCGTGGTCGAAGACCTCGTCAAGAAGGCTCACGTCGTCTGCCCCTACAGCCACGCCACGCGCGGCAATCTCGACGTCAAGACGACCGTCGCCTGATTGGCCTTTCCCCAATGAAAAGCCGCCCGGAGCGATCCGGGCGGCTTTTTTCATTTGCCTGAAACGAGGCTCAGAACTCTTCCCAGTTCTCGGCCTTCAGCGCCGCATTGCCGGAAACGCGCGGCCGGGCGGACACCGAACGCTGCGGGATGGCGCGTACCGGCTGAGGTGCCTGCACCCGCTGGCCGAGGGAGAACCGCTCGATCAGGCCGCGCAGGCGATCCGCCTGGGTAACCAGGGTGGCGGAGGCAGCGTTGGTTTCCTCCACCATCGCGGCGTTCTGCTGCGTCGTCTGGTCCATCTGGTTGACGGCGGTGTTGATTTCCGAAAGTCCCACGGACTGTTCACGGGCGGACACTGCGATCGCCTCCATGTGCTGGTTGATCGTCGCGACATGGCCGCCGATCGCCTGCAGGGCATCGCCGGTCTCACTGACGAGCTTGACGCCGCTGCGCACCTCCGCTTCCGAATTGCGAATGAGGTCCTTGATCTCGCGGGCGGCCTGCGCCGAACGCTGGGCGAGCTCGCGCACCTCCTGAGCAACCACCGCGAAGCCCTTGCCCGCCTCCCCGGCACGCGCCGCCTCGACGCCGGCATTGAGCGCCAGAAGATTGGTCTGGAAGGCGATTTCGTCAATCACGCCGATGATCGACGAAATCTGGCTCGACGACTGTTCGATGCGCTGCATGGCATTGACGGCATTGGCGACGACGGTACCCGACTGCGCGGCGCTGCCATTGGCCTCGGCCGCGACGGAACGGGCCTCCTCGGCGCGCCGCGTCGAATTGGCGACATTGGCGGTGATCTCGTCGAGGGCGGCGGCGGTCTCCTCCAGCGAGGCGGCCTGCTGTTCCGTGCGCTTGGAGAGCGAATCGGCGCCGGTACTGATTTCGCGCGTGCCGGTGTCCATCTCGTCGATGGCCTGCGAGACCGCGCGCAGCGTCTCGCCGAGTTCGGCCACGGCGGAGTTCAGGTCGCTGCGCAACTGCTCGAAATCCGGCGCGAAGGGTTCGTCGAGCTGGAAGCTCAGGTCGCCGCCCGCCAGACGGCGCAGGCCGGCGGCAAGGCCCGATGTTGCCTGCTGGAGTCGCTTCTGGGCGGCCGCCTCGGCCTCCTCCTGCAGGCGCACGCGGTCCTGCTCGGCCTGGAGACGCGCGGCTTCCGCCTCGTGCTGCAACCTGACCTTGGCGATCTCGGACTGGCGGAAGACTTCCACGGCGCCGGCGATATGGCCGATCTCGTCCTTGCGGTTGCGGAACGGCACCTCGAAATCCGTGACGCCCTGCGCCAGCGTCTGCATCACCTTGGTGATGGTGCGCAGCGGGCGCGAGACACCGGCGACGATGATCCAGAAGGACAGGCCGGCGACCGCAACGGCGACAGCGCCGAACAGGGCGAGAAGCAGCCGGTAATCATGTTCATGCGTCTCCGCCGCGGCATATTCTTCCTGGCCGACACGAATCTGGAGATCGATCAGGGCCGCGACATAGGTGCCGATCGGGTCGATCGTAGGATAAAGCCGGGTCGTCACATAGGTATCGAGCGCCGCCTGATCCTTCTTCTGCATGATGGCCAGCAGATCGTTGATGCTGCCGGACTGCTTCTGCATCTCCTCGGTCATTTGCCTGGCGAGGCCACGCTCTTCGTCGGTCAGATAGGTCGCGGCATAGGCATCCCAGATCGTCTGGATCTCGGCGACGGCCTCGGTGTTCAGCCGGTGCCCCTCTTCCCAGGAGAGCGCGCCGCTGCGCACCTTGTGCGCGGTGTCCACGATGTTGACGGCGTAGAGATCGCCGACCTTCTTGAGGCTTGCGGCGGGAACCAGCCGATCGACGACGATGGTGCCCATCTTGGCCGACATGGTGTTGAGAACGAGATAGGTGGAAAGAATGGCGCCGGCGAGCAGCAGCGTCAGGAAGAGCGTCACCGCGCCGAGTTTCGTGGATATCTGCATGGAAATGCCTTGCCGTTCGGGACTTTTGGATACCCCAGCGTGGCAGGCTTTATTTAAGTAGTAATTAAAATTAGAAATGACTTATTAATGGTTGCATGAAGCACAGCGCACTCGCCTGGACGCTGTGCAAGCGGCACTTTAAGGCCTGCAAAACGGAAAAGGCCCGGATGCAATCCGGGCCCTTTGCCTCTATCGGCGGATCGTCAGATGACGAGGATCGGTGCCTTGCCGCGCACGCGGTCATAGAGATCCATGACGTCCTGGTTGAGCATACGCACGCAACCGGACGACACCGCCTTGCCGATGGATTTCCATTCCGGCGAACCGTGCAGGCGATAAAGCGTGTCCTGCCCGTCCTTGAAGATATAGAGGGCGCGGGCGCCGAGCGGGTTGTTGAGACCGCCGGCCATGCCGCCATTGGCGCCGGAATATTTGACGAGCTCCGGCTGGCGCTGGACCATTTCGTCCGGCGGCGTCCATTTCGGCCAGGCCTGTTTCCACTGGATAACACCACGGCCTGACCAGGCAAAACCCTGCCGGCCGATGCCGACGCCGTAGCGCATGGCGCGGCCGTTCGGCTGGATGAGATAAAGGAAGCGGTTGCCGGTATCGACGATGATCGTGCCCGGCGGCTCGGCGAAGGGACTGTCCACCTCATGACGGTAGAAGCGCGCATCGATCTGCTGATAGGGGATCGCCGGAACCTGGAAGCCGCCGTCGTTCACGGGGCCGTACATTGCCGCATAGTGCGACGAATCGGGCAACAGGCCCGAGGGCGGCGTCTGGCCGTAGATGCTGATGGGGCCGCGACGGTCGGCAAGGATTTCCGGTCGGCCTTCCAGAGCGGGATTGCGGAAATAGGGCCGGGTTTCCTCGCGGAAACGGTCCGTATTCATGGACGAGGTGCAGCCTGCAAGGCCGGTCGCCATGGCGAGCCCGGAAAACTGAAGGAAGCGGCGGCGGGAGAGCGCAGTGTCGGTCATGGAAGGGATCGGTATCCGTTTGACGGAAAGGCAGGATGAACGAGGAGGCTGAATCACTAACTAACGAGGCGCAAACTAGGTCCACAACCCTGCCATAATTGTGGCATTTGCGGCTGACCCGAGGCTTGCGCGTGACCTTTTTCGCCGGACTGTGGCCGCGCGCGCACTCTACCAAAGTGGTTCTTTACCCTGTATCCCGAATGGATATGAATGCCGGAAAACGGAGAGCGCGACGGGATGGACGCGAGCATTTTGACCGAGGCGGGTTTCCAGCCCATCGATGAAGCCGGCTGGCGCCAACTGGCGGAAAAAGCCCTCAAGGGCGCCGATTTCGACGCGACGCTGGTCTCGCAGAGCGACGACGGCCTGCCGATTCGGCCGATCTACACCCGCCGGGTGGACGCAGAGCCCCTCGCCCACAACCATGCCGGCACGCCGCATGCGGGCGACGCCTGGACCGTGAACCAGCGCCGCGACGACGCTGATCTCGTCCGCGCCCGCGCGCAAATGGCCGACGATCTCGAAAACGGCGCAACCGGCATAGCGCTGGTCTTTGCCGGCAGCGCCAGCGCCCATGGCGCGGGCCTGACGGCCGGCGACGAGACCGCCTTCCGCAAGACGGCAGCGTCGCGCGCCGCCGCCGCCTTTTCGCTGCGCCTCGAAGCCCCGCATGCCGACCGGGCGCTCGCCGGCACGCTCGCCCGCGCGCTCGATGCAGCCGACGCACGGCGCGCGCCGGTCCATTTCGGCCTCGATCCCTTCAGCGCGGCCCTTGCCGGCACCGCGTCCGGCACAACGGATCTCGCAGCCCTGGTCAAGGAGTTGGCCGGCTTCGGTTTTTCCGGCACCGTGCTCAATGCGGACGGGCGTCTGGTACACAATGCAGGTGCCGGCGAAGCGCTGGAGCTTGCCGTCGCCGCCGCGGCACTCGCCGAAATCCTGCGCCTCCTCGATACAGCGGGCATGGCCCCCGAAACCACCTTCGCCCTGACGGGCCTGTCGCTCGCGGCCGATCAGGACCAGTTCCTGACGACGGCGAAACTGCGCGCCGCGCGGCGGATCCACGCCCGCATGCAGGCTGCCTGCGGCATAGCCGAACCGAAGCCCGCCCATCTTCATGCCGAGACGAGCTGGCGCATGCTGACCCGGCTCGACCCGGAAACCAACATCCTGCGCAACACCATCGCCGTCTTCTCCGCCGGCACCGGCGGGGCGGACGAGATCACGGTGCTGCCGCACACGCTGGCGCTCGGCGTACCCGATCCACTGGCGCGCCGCATCGCACGCAACACGCAGGTCGTGCTGATCACCGAAAGCAACCTCGCCCATGTCGCCGATCCCGCAGCCGGCGCCGGCGGTATCGAGGCGCTGACGGATGCTCTGGCGGAAAAGGCCTGGGAGACGTTCGCCGGGATCGAAAGGGATGGCGGCCTCTCCGCCGCCATCGCCTCGGGCAAGATCAAGGCGCTGGTGGAGACGGCGCGAGCGGACCGCAAGGCAAAGCCCATCGTCGGCACCACGCTCTTCCCGCTGAAGACGGAACGGCCGTTCACCGTGCTCGGGCCGCTGGCGGAAGCCGCCGCGAAGACAAGGCTCACGCCCGTGCTGCTCGCCGATCTCACCGCAGGAGCCGCCGCATGAGCCGGATTCCCGATTTTTCGACGGTCGCCTGGTCGAAAGCCGCCGCCCCGACGACCGCGACCGGCGAGGCTTCCTGGCTCACCCCGGAAGGCATCGCCGTCAGCGGTGCCTACGGTGCGGCGGACCTTGCCGATCTCGCCTATCTCGACACCTGGCCGGGTGCTGCTCCCTATCTGCGCGGCCCCTACCCGACGATGTATGTCCAGCAACCCTGGACGATCCGGCAATATGCCGGCTTCTCGACGGCGGAAGAGTCCAATGCCTTCTACCGCCGCAACCTCGCGGCAGGCCAGAAGGGCCTGTCCGTCGCCTTCGACCTTGCCACCCATCGCGGCTATGACAGCGATCATCCCCGCGTGGCGGGCGATGTCGGCATGGCGGGCGTGGCGATCGATTCCATCCTCGACATGCGCCAGCTCTTCGACGGCATCCCGCTCGACGAGATGAGCGTGTCGATGACCATGAACGGCGCGGTACTGCCGATCATGGCGCTGTTCATCGTCGCGGCGGAGGAACAGGGCGTTTCCGAGGACAAGCTGTCCGGGACCATCCAGAACGACATCCTGAAGGAGTTCATGGTCCGCAACACCTATATCTACCCGCCGCAGCCCTCGATGCGGATCATCTCCGACATCTTCAGCTATACCAGCCGGCGCATGCCGAAATTCAACTCCATCTCGATCTCCGGCTACCATATGCAGGAGGCGGGTGCGACAGCGGACCTGGAGCTCGCCTATACCATCGCCGACGGGATCGACTATGCCCGGGCGGGTGTCGCGGCCGGGCTCGACATCGACACCTTCGCGCCTCGCCTCTCCTTCTTCTGGGCGATCGGCATGAACTTCTTCATGGAAGTCGCCAAGATGCGGGCCGCCCGCCTGATCTGGGCCACGCTGATGAAGAAGAATTTTGCGCCCAAAGATGCCCGGTCGCTTGCGCTGCGCACCCATTGCCAGACCTCCGGCTGGTCGCTGACGGCGCAGGACCCGATGAACAACGTCATGCGCACCATGGTGGAAGCGATGGCCGCCACGCAGGGCCACACGCAATCGCTGCACACCAACTCCTTCGACGAGGCGCTGGCGCTGCCGACCGACCATTCCGCCCGCATCGCCCGCAACACGCAGATCCTCCTCCAGAAGGAGAGCGGCACGACGCGCATCATCGATCCCTGGGGCGGCTCGGCCTATGTCGAACGGCTGACACATGATCTTGCGGCGCGTGCGCTCTCGCATATCGAGGAGGTCGAGGCGCTCGGCGGCATGGCCAAAGCCATCGAAAAGGGCATTCCCAAGCTCCGGATCGAGGAGGCCGCCGCCCGCACGCAGGCACGCATCGACTCCGGCCAGCAGACCGTCGTCGGCGTGAATTTCTCACGACCCGAGCGCGACATCGAGGTCGACGTGCTGAAGGTCGACAATTCCGAGGTGCGTGCCCGCCAGCTTGCCAAGCTTCAGCAGTTGAAGGGCACCCGCGACACGGCCGCCGCCGAAAGCACGCTCGACCGGTTGACCGACGTGGCGAAAAGCGGCGACGGCAACCTCTTGGAATTCGCGGTGAAGGCCGCCCGCGCCCGCGCCACGGTCGGCGAGATCGCGCTGGCGCTGGAAAAGGCCTTCGGCCGCCATGTCGCGGAAATCCGCACCATCTCCGGCGTCTACCGCAAGGAGATGGGCGCCAACGACCGTGCCTTCAACACGGCCGTCGACAAGGTCGCCGCCTTCGAGAAGCTGAAGCGCGAAAAGCCCGCGATCCTCGTCGCCAAGATGGGCCAGGACGGCCACGACCGCGGCCAGAAAGTGATCGCCACGGCCTTCGCCGACCTCGGCTTCAACGTCATCGTCGGCGCCATGTTCCAGACGCCGGAGGAAGTGGCTGAGCTGGCCATCCGCGAGGGTGCGCATATCGTCGGTGCCTCCTCGCTTGCCGCCGGCCACCTGACGCTGGTGCCGGAGCTGAAGGCTGCCCTCGTCAGGCGTGGTGCGCGCGACATGTTGATCGCGGTCGGCGGCGTCATTCCCCCGCAGGATTTTGCAGCCCTCGAACAGGCCGGCGCCGACGCGATCTTCCCGCCGGGCACGGTGATCGCGGATGCCGCTTCGGCGCTCATCGACCGGCTGATGGCCTAAGATGTGAACGCTGTGTCAATCGGCGCGCGAATTGCCGTTTTCGCGCGCGGGCGTTACTTCGGATGCACGATCAAACGACGCGAGGTGACGCAATGCTGGTCAACGGCAAATGGACGGAAGACTGGCAGCCGGTACAGGCCACGGACGCCAAGGGCGGCTTCGTGCGGCAGGTTTCGAGCTTCCGCAACTGGGTGACGCCGGACGGCAGCGCCGGCCCGACCGGTGAAGGCGGTTTCGCCGCCGCCAAGGGCCGCTACCACCTCTATGTCGCGCTCATCTGCCCCTGGGCCTCGCGCACGCTGATCGCCCGCAAACTGAAGAAACTGGACGATGTGATCTCCCTCTCCGTCGTCGAGCCGGCGCTGTCGGACCAGGGCTGGCAATTCGGCGACTTTCCCGGCTCCAACCGCGACGCGCTCAACGGCGCGACCTACATGCACGAGCTCTACACACACGCCGCATCGACCTTCACCGGCCGCGCCACCGTGCCCGTGCTCTGGGACAACGAGAAGAAGACCATCGTCAACAACGAGTCCGCCGATATCGTGCGCATGCTCAACAGCGGCTTCGGCACGCTGGCCGACGAGAGCGTGGATCTCTATCCCGAGCCGCTTCGCGCCGAAATCGATGCGCTCAACGAACGCATCTATCCCGCGCTCAACAACGGTGTCTACCGCGCCGGCTTCGCCACCACGCAGGTCGCCTACGAGGAAGCCTACCAGGGTGTCTTCGCCATGCTGGACGAGCTCGAAAACCGCCTTTCCGATGGCCGTGCGTTCCTGACGGGCAACACCTTCACCGAGGCCGACATCCGCCTCTTCGTCACCCTCATCCGCTTCGACGCCGCCTATTTCGGCCTCTTCAAATGCAACCGCCGGCGCCTTGCCGACTATGCGGCGCTCTCGGCCTACACGAAACGGGTGCTCGACCTTCCCGGCGTGCGCGGGACCGTCAACATCGACCATATCAAGCACGGCTACTATTCGATCAAGTCGCTCAACCCCAACCGCATCGTGCCGCTCGGGCCGGATCTTTCCGCGCTGGGGCTGTGATATGCAGATCGTGGCATTCGCCGGATTGGCCATCGGCCTGTTGGCTACCTTTCCCGAGGCGCGGCGACTCTATCGCCGCCACGGGATTTTGTTGACCGGGCTGGTGTGGCCAGTCCTCTCGGCTATCGTCGCAGCCTGGATAATAGCAACGACGGTGAATAATTACACATCGCCCGTTCCTGCCTATTTCCACGCCTGGCATGCGTTGATGATTGTGATGGCGCCCGCCGCCATCGCGGTCATTCTCGGTCGCAAGTACAATTTTTCGGCGGGCATTGTCGCAGGCGGTATCTTGCTGGCCGGCGCCTTCTTTTTCTGGGTTTCAATGCTTTTCGGATACGGCACCAG
The DNA here is from genome assembly GCF_022899935.1 of Shinella curvata. Taxonomy (GTDB): domain Bacteria; phylum Pseudomonadota; class Alphaproteobacteria; order Rhizobiales; family Rhizobiaceae; genus Shinella; species Shinella curvata. The sequence goes on along the minus strand of NZ_JALJCJ010000002.1, from coordinate 440,034 downwards.
CGCGGCCGCCTACAACAGCTAGAACTTCGTTTCGCTTCGCTCCAGCAAAGCCTTGACCGCAAAGGTCCTATACGGAATTGTCGCCGCCGATGAGCACGCGCCCATTCCCCGTTGCGAGCATTGCACTGACGGCCATCGCGGCCGTCATTCTGGCGGTCTCCAGCACGATTTCCGAACGCCACTGCGCCTTCGGTTTTGGCGGCTTCCAGTGCAACAGCCCGGTCGCCGGTTATGGCGACATGCTGCTCATCGCAAGCCTTGGCGCCTTTGCCATGCTGATCATCGCGCTGCCGGTTGCCGCATGGCGGCTGATCGCGTGGTTTCGCGCGCGCTGATGCTTACGCCTCCTTGGCCTCCACCATCGCCATCAGCGTTTCCAGCCGGTCGGCGTCCGCCGGCAGTTTGTCCTGCCGCAGGCGCGCGATGCGGGGGAAGCGCATGGCGACGCCGGATTTGTGGCGGGTGGAGCGATTGATGCCCTCGAAAGCGACCTCCAGCACGAAGCCGTAGGCGGGCTCGGCCCGGACCGCCCGCACGGGGCCGAAGCGCTCGGTCGTGTTGTTGCGCACATAGCGGTCGAGCACCTCCAGTTCCGCATCGGTAAAGCCGAAATAGGCTTTTCCGACGGGCACCAGAACGTCGCCGTCGGGTCCTGCTGTCCAGACACCGAAGGTGAAATCGGAATAGTAGCTCGAGCGTTTGCCGTGGCCTCGCTGGGCATACATCATCACGGCATCCACATTGAACGGATCGCGCTTCCACTTGAACCACGGCCCCTTCATGCGGCCGGCCTGGTAGGCGCTGTCGAGCCGCTTGATCATCACGCCCTCGATGACCGGGTCGGGCGGGTCGCGGCGGATCGTCTCGAGTTCTTCCCAGCTTTTGAAGGGCACGAGCGGCGAGAGGTCGAAGCGATCGTGCGGCGCCTTTTCGATGAGGCCGGCGAGGCGCTCGCGGCGCTCGATGAAGGCGGTAGGCCGCACATCCGCCTCCCCTTCGAACAGGATATCATAGGCGCGCACGAAGGCCGGGAAGTCCTCCAGCATTTTCGCGTTCACCGTCTTGCGGTTCAGCCGTTGCTGGAGATCGGAGAACGTGCGTGTCGGGCTGTTGGTGCGCGCCGTACCGCCGACCAGAAGCTCGCCATCCACCACACCCTCGAAATTCATGGCGTCGAGCACATCCGGGAAGGCGGCGGAGATATCGTCGCCGGAGCGGGAATAGAGCCGCCGCGTTTCACCGGACGATGACATCTGCACGCGGATGCCGTCCCATTTCCATTCGGCGGCGAAATCGGCAGGGTCGAGAGTGTCGAGATCGCCCTCGCCCACCGGATTGGCGAGCATGACGGAGTGGAAGATGGCGGGGGTCGCCAGAACCGGCCGGTCGGCCGTGCCTTCCAGCCAGGCGAAGAGCGATTCATAGGGCGGCTGCAATCCGTGCCACAGCGTCTCTATTTCCGTGACGTCCATGCCGGAGAATTCGGCGAGCGCCTGCTTGGCGAGCCGCGCCGACACACCGATGCGCAGGCCGCCGGTCGCAAGCTTCAGGAAGGCGAAACGGGCCGAGGGATCCAACCGATCGAGCAGATCGCGCACCGCACCGCGCACTTCCGTACGGCCGAGCGCGTTCATGCGGCTGACGACGGCGCCGAGGCGCGGCTGGGCTTCATCCGGCACACGCTCCTTGCGCTCCTGATCCCAGACGAGCGCGATGGTTTCGGCGAGATCGCCGACATAGTCGTAGGAATAGCGGAACAGCACCTCGTCCATACGCTCCAGCACGAGTTCGCGCAGCAGCGCCGGTTTAACGCTCTTCAGGTCCAGGGTGCCGGCGATGGCGGCGAGGCCGTAGCCGCGGTCGGGATCCGGCGTGTCGCGAAAATAGTCGGCGAGCAGTTTCAGCTTGCCATTGCGCGAGGGGGTGAGGACAAGGCGGTCCAGCAGGGTGGCGAAGGCTCTCATGGCGAGGCTGCCTCTTGCGATGTCCAGCGCGGCTCCCCAAGTGCCATTTCATGGGAAAAATACACAATGCCATCACCACCATTCTCAGCACGGTGGGTCTCTTTGTCGGCCTTTGGGGCGGCTACGACATCGCGGGCATCCTCGGCGCAATCACCTTTGCTCCCGTGGGCGCCTTCGTGGGCTGCACCATCGGCATGCTGCATATCAGGCTCCTGACGCTTTTCTCCTGATATCGGGTGGTGCATCGTCGCGCGCATCAATCCCCCTCATCCTCATAGCCCACCAGATGCAGCGGCCTGGCCGGCACGCCGGAGAGTTCGCACCAGCGAACGAGCGCTTCCTCGCGGCCGTGCGTGACCCAGACCTCCTGAGGTGCGAGGTCGCGGATCGTCTCGGTGAGTTCCGGCCAGTCGCAATGGTCGGAGATGACGAGCGGCAGCTCCACGCCGCCCTGCTTGGCGCGCTGGCGCACCATCATCCAGCCGGAGGCAAACGCGATGAGCGGTTCGTTGAAGCGGCGCGCCCAGCGGTCGGCAAAGGCCGAGGGCGGACCGACGACGACCGCGCCGCGGAAATCGGCGGGACTGCTCTTTTCCGTGGTGGCGGGGCGCAGGTCGCCGAGATCGATGCCGCGGCTGACATAGTAGTCGCACAGGCGCGCGAGCGAGCCATGGATATAGATCGGCGCATCATAGCCGCAATCGCGCAGCAGCCGCAGAACGCGCTGCGACTTGCCGAGCGAGTAGGCACCAACCAGGTGGCTGCGTTCGGGAAATTGCCGGAGCGACGTGAGCAGCTTGCCCATCTCGGCTTTGGGATCCGGGTGATGAAAGACCGGCAAACCGAATGTCGCCTCGGTGATGAACACGTCGCAGGGCACCGGCTCGTAGGGCGCGCAGGTGGGGTCGGCGCCGCGCTTGTAATCGCCCGAGGCGACGATGCGCAGGCCGTCCTTCTCGACCGCGATCTGCGCGGAACCGAGCACGTGGCCCGCGGGATGCAACGACACGGTGACGCCGCCGAGGTCGATGCGCTCGCCGAAGGCGGCGGCCTGCATCGTGCCGCAAAAATCCTCGCCGTAGCGGATCGCCATGATGTCCAGCGTCTCGCGCGTCGCCAGCACCGCACCATGGCCGGCGCGAGCGTGGTCGGAATGGCCATGCGTGATCAGCGCCCGCGCCACAGGGCGGACGGGATCGATGTAGAAATCGCCGGCAGGGCAATAGAGACCGGCGGGCGCCGGCTTGAGGAGCTGATCGGGCTTCATGGCAGGAAAGATAGCGGCTTTCGCGCGCTCTGCCAGTGGCGCTCAGGCGATTGCCATCATGCCCGCGCGCAACGCGCCCATATCAACGGCGGAAAGCTGGCGGTCGATCTTTTCGTGGGTTTCCTTCCAGATCGGGAAGGCATCCGTCAACAGGCGCCGGCCCTCGGGCGTCAGGCGCAGCAAGCGGCCGCGACGGTCGCGCGGATCGGCCTCGACGCGCACGAGGCCCCGGCGTTCGAGCGGTTTCAGCGCGGCCGTCAGCGTCGTGCGGTCCATGGCCAGCACCGCGGCAACCGGCCCCATCGGCGGCGGCTCCGGGCGGTTCAGCGCCATCAGCAGGGAGAACTGGCCGTTGGTCAGCGCCAGCGGGCGCAGCGCATCGTCGAAGCGGCGGGCGAGCGCGCGGGCCGCGCGCTGCGCATGCAGGCACAGGCAATGGTCACGCACGAAAAGCGTGGTCTCGTAGGGAATCAACACATCGTCGGACATGGTTCTTACTGTTGATATCAACGTAACAATGTCAAGAGCGAGGAGGCTTCCCGGCCCGTATCGTCAGAGATTCGGGATGCAGAGGATTGCCTGGAGGGCGCGGGCATCGATCGGGCGGCTCAGGTAATAGCCTTGGATTTCGTCGCAGCCAGCCTCGCGCAGAAAATCGACCTGGTCGCGGGTTTCCACGCCCTCGGCAATGACGCGCAGCTGCAGCGTGCGCGCCAGCGAAATGACGGCACGGGCGATCGCGGCATCGTCGCCATCCTCGGGCAGATCCTTCACGAAGGAACGATCGATCTTGAGGCGGCCGACAGGGAAGCTCTTCAGCGAGGCGAGGCTGGAATAGCCCGTGCCGAAATCGTCGATGGCCAGATGCACGCCGAGCTTTTCCAGCCGGTGCATGGTCTCCACCGCCTGCTGCACATCCTGCATGATCAGGCTTTCGGTCAGCTCCAGCTCGAGATAGCGCGCTTCCAGTCCGCTCTCGGCAAGCGCCGCCGCCACGCGCTCCACCCAGTCCTTCTCCTGGAACTGGCGGGCCGAGACGTTGACGCTGACGACGATGGGCGGCAGGCCGGAGACCTGCCAAGCCTTGTTCTGTCGGCAGGCGGCACGCAGCGTCCAGTCGCCGATCGGGCCGATCAGGCCGGTCTCTTCAGCAAGCGGAATGAAATCGCCGGGGCCGATCAGGCCACGCTCGGGGTGACGCCAGCGGATCAGCGCCTCGACGGCGAAGATGCGGCCGGTCGAAAGGTCCATCTGTGGCTGGTATTGCAGGAAGAGTTCGCCCTTGGCCAGAGCGCGGCGCAGCTCCTCCTGCCGCTCCAGCTTTTCATGCGCGCGGTTGGCAAGCTCGGCGGTGAAGACCTGCATGGCATCGCGGCCGATTTCCTTGGCGCGGTACATTGCGACGTCGGCGCGCGCGAGCAGTTCGGTGACGTTGCGGCCATGCTCGGGATAGGCGGCGACGCCCATCGAACAGGTGACCTGGAAGGACCGGCCTTCGATGACGACGGGTTCGGCGATCGCTTCGCGCACCGCGCGCAGCCGGTCGTCCACGTTTTCGCCTCGCCGCATGGCGCCGTTGATGAGGATGACGAATTCATCGCCGCCGAGGCGCACGATGCTGTCGCTGGCGCGCACGCAGCGCAGCATGCGCGTGGCGACGATCTTCAAAAGCTCATCGCCGGCATGGTGGCCGAGGCTGTCATTGACCAGCTTGAAATTGTCGAGGTCGATGAAGGCGAGCGTCATGGAGCCGCCGCGATCGTCCGCCGCCTCGATGGCCGAGGCCACGCGCTCATCGAGCATGCTGCGGTTCGGCAGGCCCGTCAGCGTGTCGTGATGCGCCATGAACTGGATGCTATCTTCGGCTTCCTTGCGCTCGATGGCGATGCCGGCAATGTGCGTCGCCATGCCGACGAGCTTCATGCATTCCGCCGTCGGCTCGCCTGGCGTGCGCGAATAGAGCGCGAAAGTGCCGAGCACCTTGCCCTGATAGGAGCGTATGGGCGCCGACCAGCAGGCACGGAAACCATAGGGCGCGACGAGCGCCTTGTAGTCGGCCCAGAGCGGATCCGTCTCGATATCGGAAACAATGACCTGCTCGCCGCGCCACATGGCCGTTCCGCAGGAGCCCATGGCCGGGCCTATCTCGGCCCCCTCGATCATCCGGCAATAGGCCGGGTCGAGATTGGGTGCTGCACCATTGACGATGTGCTTTCCATCGGGCGCCAGCATCAGGATCGAGCCGGTGACATCGGAGACATGCGCCTCGATCAGCAGGATGAGTGAGGAGAAGACATCGACCAGCGGCGAGCCGAGCGCGATCATCTTCAGCAGATGCGCCTGGCCGACATGCAGGCTTTCGGAGCGCTTGCGCTCGGTGATATCGCGGGCGATGCCGACGATGCCGATCACCTCGCCCTTGCTGTCGCGCACCGGCAGCTTGGAGGTGAGCAGCCATTTCAGCTTGCCGCTGGAATCGCGGATCAGCTCTTCCATATCGAGCATGGGCCGGCCGGTGCGGATGATCTCCTGCTCGGTCTCGAAGAAGCCGCGCGCAACATGGTCCGGGTGGATATCGAAATCCGACAGGCCTTCCAGGCTTTCCAGCCCCTCGCGCCTGTTGTCGTTGACGATGGCGCGGTTGGCCACGACGAAGCGGCTGTTGCGGTCCTTGAAATAGAGGTAGTCCGGCACCTCGTCGATCATGGCTTCCAGCCACATCGTGCGCTCGTTCTGCGCTGCGGCGAGCGGGAAAAGCCGCGCCGCCTCCGTGATGAGACGCTGGCTGGCGGACATCAGACGCGCGGTCGCATCGGCGTCATCATTGCCAAGGTGGGACAGTTTCGTCGACATGGTTCCCTGCAAAGTCCAAACGCAAGGAAGCCACAGCCTGCCGCCGCTCTTCCCGGAACAACCAAAGCTACATCTGGAGTCGTTATCCAAACCTAAAGGAAACCGGCGAAATGCCACCAATCCGGCCTTTCCCGGGACGTTTCCAACAACCCGGGCGAGCATCACCCAAACTGTTCCGTTTCGGCACGAAAGCAACTGGCACGGTTCCTGCTCTTTTGTTCGGCAAGGAGCTTCCATGGTTACCAGACGGTTCTTTCTTTCAGGTCTCGGTCTTGGCGCCGCCGGATTTACCGCCCCGGCGGTTGCGGCTGGCAACACACGCCTGCCCATTGTCGACGTCGATCTGCGCGGCAGCATCGATGCGTCTGCGCATGGGATTCGCCCCGGCGCCGACGACCGCAAGAGCAAGGCCTTCGAAAAGCTGCTGAAGGACGCGGCCACCAGGAACACGCCGGTCTTCCTGCCGCCCGGCGACTATGCGATTTCCAACATCACCCTGCCCGACAACACGCGGCTGACCGGCGTGCCGGGCGCCACCCGCATCGTCTATGGCGGCGGCGGCCATCTCTTCGCAGCCGATGGCGTTTCCCGCATCGAGCTTGCCAATCTCGTCATCGACGGGGCGAACCGCTGGCTCGGCGACACGGTGGAAGGCCTCGTCCATCTGAGCAACGTCGCCAATGTCGTCATCGAGAACTGCGAGATCCAGGGCTCGTCGAAGACCGCCGTCAGCCTGGAGCGTTCCGGCGGGCGTATCGAGCGCAACAAGCTGTCCGGCGCGGCCGACTATGCGCTCTATGCCGTCGAGAGCCAGGACCTCTCCGTCACCGGCAACCAGGTCTTCGATTGCGGCAATGGCGGCATCCTCGTCCATCGTTGGCAGAAGGGCCGCGACGGCACCATCGTCTCGGGCAATCGCATCGCCCGCATCTCCGCCACGCGCGGCGGCACCGGCGAATATGGCAACGGCATCAACATTTTTCGCGCCGACGATGTGATGGTGACGAACAACCACGTCTCGGGTTGCGCCTTCTCCGCCATCCGGTCCAATGCCGGCTCGAACATCCAGATCGCGGGCAATACCTGCCTCGACAGCGGAGAGACGGCGATCTACTCGGAATTCGGCTTCGAGGGCGCCATCGTCAACGGCAATCTTATCGACGGCGCGGCGAACGGCATCCTGATCGTCAATTTCAACGAGGGCGGCCGGCTCGCCACCGTCACCGGCAATGTCGTGCGCAACCTCAAGCTCGATGGCCCCTATATCCACGACGGCGCGGGCTTCGGCTTCGGCATCGCGGTGGAGGCCGACACGGTCGTCTCCGGAAACACGGTGGAAAACGCGCCGAAATGGGGCCTGATGCTCGGCTGGGGACCCTATATGCGCGGCCTCGTCGTCTCGGGCAATCTCGTGCGCAAGAGCCCGGTCGGCTGCGCGGTCAGCGTGGTCGAGGAGGCCGGCTCGGCGCTGATTTCCGGCAATATCTTCGACGACACGCCGGATGGCGCCATCGTCGGCTACCGCTGGAACGAACGCACCACCGACGATCTTGCCAGCGAATCGTCCAGCTACGCGCACCTGACGATCGAACGGAACCGGACGGGGTAATCCGTCCCTGAACGCGTCTCTTCTTTTTGCCCGAACGGAGAGACGCCATGGTGGATGAGGGGGTATATCCAGGCGCCCCCTCATCCGCTGTTCTCAGCCGCCATGGCCCTCATGGTTGGCGCCGCCCTCGGCGTCTGTGGCATTGCCGGGCTTGGCGGATCCGATCGTGAAATCGACATCGAGGGCGCCGGCATTTTCGAAATTCAGCGTCGCCTTGAAGCTTTCGCCTTCCTTGAAGGGGTGCTTGATCTTCATGAACATGACATGCAGACCGCCGGACTTCAGCTCGACCGTCGCGCCGGCTGGGATTTCGATGCCATCCGGCAGCTGGCGCATCTTCATGACGTCATTCTCGATCGCCATTTCGTGGATCTGCACGTCGTCGGAAACGTCGGGCGCGGTGATAGAGACGAGGCGGTCGGCCTCGGCTCCCTTGTTGGCGATGCTCATGAAGCCGCCGCCGACGGGCTGGCCGGGCAGCGTGGCCTTCGAGGCGGGGTGATGGACTTCAAGCGTGCCGACAGTGAAGTCATGGGCGAAGGCGACCGAGGCCGAAAGCGCCAGTGCGACGATGGAGGCGAGAAGGTTTTTCACGGGGAGATCCTTTCGATGATCAAGCGAAGGTAAAGAGCCGGCGCGCCAGCGGCACGACGTGGAGAATGAACTGGTCGATGACGATCATCGCCAGAATGGTCAGGCCCGTCAGCGGGAAAAGCACGCCGAAAACGGCGGCGATTGCCCAGAGGCCGATGTAGATGCGCTTTTCGCGCGGCGCGGGCGGCACGCCGATACGGCCTGCGGGGCGGCGCTTCCACCACATGATGACGCCCGACACGCTCATGGCGATGACGATAAGGCAGGTCGCGAGCATCAGGAGCTGGTTGAAAAGGCCCCATTCCTGCCCCTTGTGAACATTGACGCTCCATTCGATCGCCTTGCCCGTCGCCGGGTAATCGGCAAAGGCGATATCGACCAGGCGCTCGCCGGTGTACTGGTCGAGATGCAGGGTCCGCTCATAGTGCAGGTCCGCCGGGTAGATCGCGGCGGTGTAGACGCCGGTCTCGCTCGACGGCGGCGACATTTCATAGCCAGGCAGCATGCCGGCGGCATCCGCGATCGTCACGGCATTGTCGAGGCCGATCGGCGGCAGAGCGGTCTGGCCGGATGCAGGCAGGCTCGATTCCGGCACGGGTGCATTCTCCATCAGCCAGGAGGCGTTGGGCTGCACATCCGTGGTGATCAGCATGGAATGGGGCACGTTGTCCCAGAGCTGGACGGGATAGCCCATGCCGTTGGCCGAGAGATTGGCATTGAGCTTGGCGCCCCAGAAGCCCGACCAGAGCAGGCCGCTGAAGGCGAGGAACAGGATGACGACGCTGGCGAAAATGCCGGTGACGGCATGCAGGTCGCGCCAGAAGACGCGTTTTTTCGGCGTGCCGCGTACACTGAGAACGCCGCCCGTCTGGTTGCGCGGCCACCAGAGATAGATGCCCGTCAGCGTCAGCACGATGGCGAAGCCGGCGACCACCTCGATGATCCGCTCCCAGGAGGTGCCGAAATAATCGAGGCTGTGCAGGTCCTGCACGACCTCGTTGAACTCCTCCTTGGCACCGACCGTGTCGAGCACGGCGCCGTCATAGGGATCGACGAAGACCAGTTCGCGGCCGGCATCGGTCGAGAGCGTCACGCGGGCGGAACGGTCGGCACCGGCCGGCGTGCGATAGGAGGAGAGCGTGCCGCCGGGCACCGCCTCGATCGCCTTTTCGACGATCTTCGACGGCGGCAGAACCGTGTCGCCCACCGCGACATAGTTGCGGTAGCGGAACAGGCTGGCATCGATCTCGTCGTTGAACAGATAGAGGCCGCCGGTGATGGCGAGGCTGATCATGAAGGGCACGGATATGAGGCCGGCGAAGAAATGCCAGCGCCAGATCGCGCGGTAGAGGCGCTGCGCGAGCGCGGAGGGTTCAGCGGCGGCAAGGACCGGCGCGTCGGAGATTACGGACATGAAGAAGTCCTGTCAGGCTGGATTTCGGGCGCACGGCGGCGTTTTCGCCGCGCGAACTGCAAAAATCAGACGGACAGGAAGGGTGGCGCGCGCGGCGGGGCGCCGGGCCGCTCGCGCCGGGAATGCAGCGCCTCTTCGACGAGCGGAAGGGCGGCGACCTGGCGGAAGGTGAGAACGGTGGCGGCAAACGTCGCCGGCTCGGGCATCAGCATGGCGCCGCCGATGCGACAAGCCTCGCATTTGCCCGGCATGGCCTGCTTCGTCTTGCCATCAACGACATTGTTCAGGCAGAGGTCGGCGAAGGTGCCGTCGGGCAGGACATACTCCGCAAGCGAGACACCGGCGGGCATCGCGGCCATGGCCGGACGATGGGCGAGACCGACGAACAGCAGGGCGACCGCGCACAGCATGCGCAGGCAGATCCCCCAATGTGTCATCCCTCGGTTCATTCTTCGTCCCCATCCACGATCGCGCGGACCCTTTCGCCCATAGCCCCATGCCGAGAGGAGGTCAATGCGGCAAAGGCAGCGCGCCATCACGACAATTCATCGATCGATCAGGCGACCGGCCTACCGCACGACCAACCGGCCGCCTATTGTGTCGGCAGGTCCCGTGCGTCTCATGCCGTTCTAAGGCGGAAAACGCCGGGGCACATTGTTCTATCGCAAGTCCGGTCGCCGAACCGCTTGCATCAGGAGGATCCATGCTCAGCATTTACGGCGTCTACCGCTCCCGCGCCTCGCGCAACTACTGGCTGGCCGGCGAACTCGGCCTGCCCTTCGTTTCCGTGCCGGTCGTGCAGACCCGCCGGGTGGACGATCCCCATGCGGCCGATGCTCCCCTCAACACGCAGTCGCCGGAGTTCCTCGCCGTCAACCCGACCGGCCTCATTCCCTGCATCGACGACGGCGGCTTCGTGATGACCGAATCGCTGGCGATCAACCTCTATCTCGCCCGCAAACATGGCGGCCCGCTTTCCGGCCAGACGGTGACGGAAGAGGCCGAAATGCTGCAATGGACGATGTGGGCGGCGACCGAGGTGGAGCCGCATGCCGTGAAGATCATTTTGGCGCTCGATACCAATGCGGCCGAGAGCGAGGCGGGGCGCCTGACTATTCGCGGCGCGGCCAAGGCGCTGAAGACATGCTTCCGGCGCTTCGACCAGCATCTCGCCGCCACCGGCCATGTCGTCGGCGACCGCTTCACCGTGGCCGATCTCAATGTCGCGGAAGTCTTCCGCTATGCGATGAGCCAGCCGCAGCTCTTTGATGCGGCACCGAACGTCAAGGCCTGGCTGGAGCGCTGCCAGGCGCGCCCGGCCTTCAGGGCGATGATGGAGACGCGGGCGAAAGAGCTGGAATGACGGCACCGGCAAAACCGTCCTCATCCTCGGCGATGGCGGCCCGCAGCCACCGCTTGAAGATAGAAACTTTGCGCGGCTCCGGAACACCCGGAGCCGTGACGAAATAATAGCCGTTGCCGGTTTCGACCCGCAGCGGAAACGGCGCGACGAGCCGCCCTTCCTTCAACGCCCAGGAGGCGAGCACCGGCCAGGCGAGCAGCACCCCCTGCCCGGCTAGCGCCGCATCGAGGCAGAGCGAGGCATCGGAAAAGACATGGCGGGCCTTGGGAGCCGGTATATCGAGCCCCGCCGCCTTCAGCCAGCGCTCCCAGGTGAATTGGTCATTGCCATCGATCACGGCCGGCTGCGTGGCGAGATCATCCGGTGTTTTGATTTTCTCCGCCAGAACAGGCGCGCAGACCGGAAACATCACCTGCGGGATCAGAAACTCCGCCCGCACATCCGGCCAGGTGCCCGGCCCGACGCGAATGCCGAGATCGACATCCGAGCGGGCGAGATCGACCAGCGTCGTCGTCGCCTCGATGCGCAGGCTGATATCGGGATGGGCGGCGGCGAAGCGATCGATGCGGTGGATGAGCCAGCGCGAGGCGAAGATCGGCGCGACGGAGATCGTCAGGATCGCATCGTCTCGGCGCTGAGTGGTGGCGACCGCCTCGGAAATCTGCCCGAAGCCCGCCGAGAGGCGCGCGAGAAAGGGCGCGCCGAAGGCCGTCTGCGCGAGGCCGCGGTTGGTGCGGTCGAAGATCGCCCGCCCCAACTGCTCCTCGGCGCGAATGACCTGCTGGCTGACGGCGCCGACGGTGACGCCTAGCTCCTCGGCCGCCGCCTGCAGGGAGCCGAGCCGCCCCACCGCCTCCAGCGCGCGAAGGCCGTTCAAATGGACGAGGCTGAGATTTCGCATATAGTTTTTCTATATTCAGATCACGAAGTGCTCGATTGAAGAAACGCCCTTTCGGCGCGATTATCAACCATCACCCATGGTAGCGAACCGAAAGGAGAAGGCAATGCTCAAGATTTTCTCCATGATCGCAACGGCCTTGAAGGCCGAAGCCGAACCTGCGGAGACGCCCGTCTGGATGCGCGACCCGCTGGCCCATCCCGAAATCGAGACGATGGATTCCCGCGCGCTGGGCGACCTGCCCTTCGGCCTCTTCCGCGCGCAAAGCCAGCCCGGCGAAGCGGCTTGCCGCCCCTGATCCTCCCACTCGCCGTCCTCCCCGCCCTGGTATAACCTGGGCGGGGAGGATTTCGCATGTCCGACAATCCGCTTCTGGCGCGGCTTCAGCGCCTCGCCGAGGACCTGCCCGGCGTCGAGACCGGCACGTCCTATGGCACCCCGGCGCTGAAAGTGGCCGGAAAGCTCTTCGTGCGCATCAAGGATGCCGAAACGCTGGTGCTGATGGTGCCGCTCGACGACAAGGAACGCCTGATCGAGATGGCGCCCGAGCTCTATTACGAAACAGACCATTACAAAGGCTGGCCGGCGCTTCTGGTGCGCGCCGCCGTCATCGATGATGGGGAGCTTCGGCACCGCCTAACCGAGTCCTGGCGCCTCAAGGCGCCAGCCAAGCTGCGCAAATTGCTGGATTGATCTTTCGCGCTGCCCGCTTGACAGGCCGCAAGGCTGAACGCTACACCGCTTCAGTAACGTAATAACATTACTAACTTGGAGACCAGAATGCTGAAGCAGATTCTCGCTGTTTCGGGCGCGCTCGCGCTCGTCCTCTCGCTGCCCCTCACCGCCGGGGCGCATGGCGCCTGGGTGGCGGAGCGCTGGGGCAATCTCGGCGTCGTCTATGGCCATGGCGCGGGTGACGATCCCTATGATCCCGCGCGCATCACGCAGGCGCTGGCGATCTCCGAGGAGGGCGCGGCAACGCCGGTGGAGATCGACAAACGCGAGAAACACGCGATCCTGAAGCCCGAGGGCGAACCCGCCGCGATCCTTCTCACCTTCGACAACGGTTACTGGACGGAGAAGACGGATGGCAAATGGGTGAACGAGGCGAAGGACAAGGTGGCGGACGCCAAGGCCGCCGGCCACTACATCAAGAACAGCCTGTCGCTCCTCCACGCCCACGGCGCCCTGCCCGCCTTCCCGAAGCAGGATCTGCAGATCGTACCGCTCGACAACCCGATCGGCCGCAAGGCCGGTGATCCGATCCGCTTGCGCGTGCTGCACGACGGCAAACCGCTTGCCGGCGCGGTGGTGACGCTCGATTACGTCAACCAGGCTTCCCTCAAGAGCGAACCGACCGATGCCGACGGCGAGGTCGTGGTGGCGATCCGCAATGACGGACTGAACGTGCTGGCCGTCGATCACAGCGTGCCGCTGGAAAACGACCAGAAAGCGGACCAGATAGGCTACACAGCGACGCTCAGCTTCGTCGCGGAGGCGCATAGCCACGACGACTAAACAAAAAGGCCTGCGCCATCAGGCGTAGGCCTCACTTTAAGACGGGATTGGTCAGCCCTGGCCGCCCGACTGATCCATATGCATGAATTCCCAGACATTGCCGTTGATGTCCTGGAAGGAGCAGCCGTACATCGGGCCGAATTCGATGTTCGGCTTCCATTCGCGGCCACCGGCGGCCAGCGCCTTGGCCTTGAAGTCGTCGACCTCCTGGCGGCTCGTGGCGGAGAAGCAGGTGAGCGCCTGCGTCTGCTGCTCGGGATCGCCGACCTTGCCGTTGATGAACTGGGCGAATTTCTCCTCGGTCAGGTGCATGACGAAGATGTTTTCGTCCACCACCATGCAGGCGGCGGTGTCGTCGGAGAACTGCTCGTTGAAGGTAAAGCCCAGGGCACCGAAGAAGCGGCGGGTCGCCGGCAGGTCCTTGACGGGCAGGTTGACGAAGATCATGCGCATGGAAGTCCTCCTTGGTTTTGGCGATGCGGGGCGTTTTCACCCCGTCATGCCACAAGGACGTAACACGCCGCCCCTTCCCGACAAGGCTTTCGAAAAAATTACGCCGCCGCCGCGCAGCCCGGCACATCCTCCAGCCGATGCCAGACCGGAATGCCGCGCTCGCGGGCGATGCGCACATCATTGTCGGCACCCTTGCTGTCGCCGGGCAGGCGCAGCACGCCCTCGCAGAGTTCGAGCAGGCGATGCGCCGTCGGGTAAAAGATTTCTTCGTGCAGGGCGTCACCGATCTCCCGGCCACCGGCCGCGTGCCAGACCGGCAGCGCCACCCATTCGCCGATCATGGGCACATGGCCGGCCTTGAACAGCGCATAGGACGGCGCCTCCAGCCGCTTCAAATTCTCCGCCATCTTCTGCGGGTCATCCCCGGTGCCCGAACGATAGGGGCCGGCAATCAGGATCAACATGTCTTACTCCTTACATTTTGCACGAAATATCCGGATTATTCTGGATATTTTACGATTATTCGTGTAATTTCGTGCATAATCAAGACGGAGTTCGGATATGCTGACCAGCCAAAGAAAGGCGCTCATCGCCCAACGCCTGAGCCGCGACGGGGAAATCGTCGCCAAGACGCTCGCGGCAGAACTGGATCTGTCCGAGGACACGATCCGCCGGGATCTGCGGGAAATGGCGGCCGAGGGGCTGTTGAAGCGCGTGCATGGCGGGGCGCTGCCGCTTGCGCCCGCCCTGCCGGATCTTGCCGAACGCCAGACGCTGGCGACCGATGAGAAGGCGGCACTCGGCGCCCGTGCGGCGGCGATGGTCGAACCGGGACAGGTGATCTTTCTCGATGGCGGCACGACGACGGCGGCGCTTGCCCGCGCGCTGCCGCGCAGCTTCGCCTTCACGGTCGTCACGCACAGTCCGACGATCGCCTGCGAACTCGAACGCCACCCCACGGCCGAGGTCGTGCTGATCGGCGGCCGGCTCTACAAACATTCGATGGTGACAACGGGGGCACTCGCGCTGGAGGCGATCCGCGGCCTGAAGGCCGACCTCTATTTCATGGGCGTGACGGCCGCCCATCCGACACATGGCCTGACGACCGGCGATATGGAGGAAGCCGCCACAAAGCGCCTCATCGCCGAAAACGCCGCCGCCACCTGGGTCCTGCTCACAGCCGAAAAACTCGGCCGCGCCTCCCCCTGGAAAATCATGCCGACTGGCTCCGCCACCGGCCTTATCGTGCCGAGCGGACTGGCGCCGGAGGTCCTGGCGCCCTATCGGGAGCTGGATGCGGAGATACTGGAAGCCTGATCAGGCGGCAAACGCCTCGGTCACCCTGATATCGCCGACATGGATGCCGTTCCAGTTCTTCATGGAGCGGTTGGCCTGGGCCATCAGGGCGGCGTGGATGTCGGGCTCTTCCGTGAAGAAACGGGCAAGCGTGGCGGCGACCATGCTTTCGGCGGCGCGGGTCGTGCCGTCCTCGCATTTCAGCGCGATGGCGAGGCCCTTTTCCGGGATGGCGGCGCAGAAGACGCCTTCGGCGCCGGTCTTCGCAAAGATGCGACCGGGGGCGGTTTCCATCAGGCGCGTGCAGGCGCGGCCCGTGCCGGCAACGAAGAAGGGTTCGGCCATGCAGGCCTCCATCAGGCGGCGCGAGGCTTTTGCGCGCTCGGGGCCAAGGCCGACGCCGGTCGCCATTTTTGCAAAACCGTGGGCGAGGCCCTTCATCGGCACGGCATAGGTCGGGATCGAGCAACCATCGACGCCGCAATTGTCGACGGCAAGCGCCGCGCCCGTCAGGCTTTCCATGATGCCGCGGATTTCGGCCTGCACGGGATGCTCGTAGCGCACATAGCCTTTCAGGTCCTTGCCGGTGTGGCAGGCGGCGCAGACGAAGCCGGCATGTTTGCCGGAGCAATTGTTGTGCAGGGCCGTCGGGCGATCGAGCAGACGGGCCTGGCCGATCAGCACGGGCTGCTCGAAGGACCAGTGGGCGCCGCATTCCAGCACGCTCTCATCGACGCCGGCGGCGGCGAGCATCGAGCCGGCTAGCCGGGCATGGGCCGCTTCACCACTATGCGAGGAGCAGGCGAGCGCCAGTTCCTGGTTGCCGAAGGCGTGCGCATCGGCGGCACCGCTTTCGATCAGCGGCAATGCCTGCATGGCCTTGCAGGCCGAGCGCGGGAAAACGCCGCCATCGATATCGCCCTGCGAAAACACCACCGATCCATCGCCATCGACCACCACGACCATGCCGCGATGGCGGCTTTCGACGAGATTGCCGCGTGTGACTTCGACAAGTACCGGATTTGCCATGATCGTGCCCTCAAATTTCCGATTTCCGCTGCGGTATTATCCGAAATCGATCGAACTGCCCACTCGGTTTCGGAGCGCCCCGCATGAAATTGCTGAGGAACGTCCTTGTCCTCTTTCTCGTGATCTATCTGATGCCCGCATTGGGCGCCGCCGGCTACTGGTATATCAAGGACCGTCCGGCCAATTGGCGCGAAGCGAACTGGACCTCCGCCGGCATCCTGCCGGCGGCGAAGACGACGCCGCAGGCGACGATCCACATCTTCTCCGCCGCGACAGGCGGCATGAAGGGCGCGGTGGCAAGCCACGCCTGGATCGTCACCAAGGAGGCGAATGCCGCAGGCTACAACCGTTATGACAAGGTCGGCTGGGGCACGCCGGTGCGCAAGAACGCCTATGCACCCGATGCCTTCTGGTATTCCAACACGCCGCGCACCGTCGCCTCCGTGAGCGGCGAAGAGGCGGCACGGCTGATCCCGAAGATCGAGAAGGCGATTGCCGCCTATCCCTATTCGACGCCCGGCGCCTACCGCATCTGGCCGGGGCCGAACTCCAACACCTTCGTCGCCCATGTGCTGCGCAGCGTGCCGGAGCTCGGCGTCGTGCTGCCGCCGGATGCCGTGGGGCGCGACTACCTGCCGGAAGGAAAGCTGTTTGCCGTGGATGCCGATGGCAGGGATGTGCATGCCACGCTCTACGGCCTGCTCGGGGTCTCCGCCGGCATGCGCAGCGGGCTGGAGCTGCACATCATGGGCCTCGTCGCCGGCATCGACGTGATGCGGCCGGCGATCAAGATCCCGGCGATCGGACGGATCGGGATTTAGCGCGCAGCCGCGCGCCGGCTGCTCTCGTCCCTCTCCGTCATCCTCGGGCTTGACCCGAGGATCCATACATCCGCACCGCCTCGCTTGTGGCGTGGATCCTCGGGTCAAGCCCGAGGATGACGTCGGTGGGTGGGGGGTTGTCGAGGCTTCGGCTATCTCCTCGTGACCGCCTCCTACAGATACTCCACCTCGCAGGCCGCGATGCGCGCGGGGTCGGCGATGGAGTCGATCGCGATGATCTGATCGCCCTCGACCTCCATGAGCACGACCACCTTGAGCTGGCCGCCGAGAATGACGGCGAGGCCGAGCTGGCCGTCGATGAGGGCGAGCTTGGCCGCCGTCGCCTTGCCCTTGAAATTGGTCGCCACGGCCTGGGCGCCATGCATCTCCGCAAGCGAACCGAGCCGGACCGCATCCGCATCTGCGTGGAAGACGACCTCGGGATCGAGCACCGCGAGCAGGCCGGAGAAATCGCCGTCGCGCGAGGCGGCGAGGAAGGCGGCGACGACATTCTTGCGGCGGTCGTAATCGGCGGACGGCGTTTCCGGCAGGCCCTGCACGCGGCGGCGGGCGCGGCTCGCCAGCTGGCGGGCGGCAACCGGCGAGCGATCGACGATGCGGCCGATCTCCTCGAAGGGTACGTCAAACATGTCGTGCAGCACGAATGCGAGGCGCTCGACGGGCGCGAGCCGCTCCAGCACGACGAGCAGCGCGAGGCCAACCGAGTCGGCGAGTGCCGCCTGTTCATCCGCACCGGCCGCAGGGTCGGCGTGCTGAACTTCCCCCTCGTCGCCGTCGATCGGGTCTTCGCGGCGCTTCGTGCGGGCGCGCAGCATGTCGAGGCAGATGCGGCCGACGACGGTCGTCAGCCAGCCCGCCGGATTTTCGATGCCGTCGCCGGCCCGCTCCAGCCGGAGCCATGCCTCCTGCACGGCGTCTTCCGCCTCCGCATGCGAGCCCAGCATGCGGAAGGCGACGGTGCGCAAACGGCCGCGCTCGGCCTCGAAACGCTCAGTCCAAAATTTTTTTTCGCTCATCGGTCACACTCCCTCGGTTCGTGGCGTCATGGCCATGACGAACGAAGCCGCACCGGTGTGACAGGGCTCGCAACCGTCGAAGCGAAAACAGTGCAAGGAGCACCAAAATGCAATCCCGTATGACCAATATCGTTACCGTCCTCCCCGAAGTCATGAAGGCCATGCAGGCGTTGCAGGGTGCGGCCCAGAAGACAGAGCTGCCGGAAAAGACCGCCCATCTCGTGCACCTGCGCGCCAGCCAGATCAATGGCTGCGGCTTCTGCGTCGATCTGCATCCGCGCATGATGAAGAAGGCCGGCGAGAGCGACCGCCGCATCCTCTCCGTCGCCGCCTGGCGCGAGGCGCCGTTCTATACCGACGCCGAGCGCGCGGCGCTGGCCCTGACCGAGGCGCTGACCCGCATCGCCGACCGCGAGGAGCCGGTTCCGGACACGGTCTGGAACGAGGCCGCCCGCCACTATGACGAGAAGACGTTGGCCGCCCTCGTCGTAGAGATCGCAGCGATCAATGTGTGGAACCGCTTCAACGTGGCGACCCGGCAGGTTGCCGGCGAATGGAATCCGTAAGCCCTGCCTGCCCGCAGGCCGGCCCCGTCTTTCATGGGAAATGGGGCCGGCCTGCACCACGGCCATGATTGCCGTTTCATCAGCGCCGTGCTTTCATACCGGCATCTCTTTCAAAGGCAGAAGCCATGGCCGAACAGGGTTCTCAATCCAGAGCAGCGATCACCCTTGCGGTTGTCTCCGGCTTCGTGATCGTCCGTTGCCTGTGGCGTGTGTTCACCCCGGGCACGGAGTATGCCCTGCCGCCGTGGCCCCTCGTCTATCTTATCTTCGACATCCTCGTGATGATCTCGCTTTTCATCATCAAGCCGATGGTGCCGGCGGCCGGCCCGGACTCTCCGGCTCTCGTCCGACATGCCACGAAGCTGTTCATCGGCGGGATCGTTGCGACCGTCATCATGGTGCTGATCCGGGTCTCCAGCGATCGTGGCTGGTGGACCGGGCATCTGTAGAGACACAGGGCCTGCTTCCGCCCTCATGGCGCAGCAACCTGCCCTTACACGACATTCCTCTTCACACTCAAAAGTCACGGCTTGAACTGCCGTGTGCCCCGTGCGAGGTCTTCGACCTCCAATTCGCAAGGCGCCGTCATGTCCGAAAGTGTCATCCCCTCCCAGGAGGCCGCGCCGCGGCTGTCCAGCCTGTTTCACCGCGACTATCTTTTCGGGACGCTGATGCTCGGCGGCGGCATCATGCTGCATGCGGTGGAGACCTATATCACCGCGACGCTGATGCCCTCGATCGTGCGCGATATCGGCGGACTGGAACTCTTCGCCTGGGCGACGACGATCTATGTCGCGGCCTCCGTGCTGGGCTCGACCTTCGTCGCCGTCCGGCCTGAAAGCGTCACGCTCAACCGCTGCTATGTCTTCGGCGCGGTGCTGTTCGGCATCGGCAGCCTCGTTTGCACCATCGCGCCGACCATGGAGATCGTGTTGGCGGGGCGTGCGATCCAGGGACTCGGCGCCGGTTTCCTCGTCGCGCTCGGCTATGCCTTCATCCGCTATGTCTATCCCGAACCACTGTGGAGCACGGCGTCCACGCTCTACGCCGCCGTCTGGGGCATCGCGACCTTCCTCGGGCCGACCATCGGCGGCATCTTCGCCGCCGGGAGCGCCTGGCGCGAGGCCTTCGCGCTGCTTGTGCCGCTCTCCGTCATCATGGCCTTCGTCGCGCCCCGTCTCTTGCCCTCGGGCGACGGCGAACGCGTGACCACGAAGACGCCCTTCGTGCAGATCGTGCTTCTGGTGACGGCCGTGCTGCTCTTGTCCTTCGCAAGCTCGGTGGCCGCGCCGGCGCTGCGGGGCGTTCTTGCCGGCGCGGCAGTGCTCGGCGTCATCGCCGCCATCACCATCGAGCGCCATGCACAGGCCCGACTCCTGCCGGTCGGCACGATCAGCGTCGGCTCGCCCCTTGCCCGCGTCTATCTCATCATGCTGATGCTGCTGGTGACGATATGCTCGGATGTCTACATTCCCTATTTCCTGCA
This sequence comes from Shinella curvata, assembly GCF_022899935.1. GTDB lineage: Bacteria > Pseudomonadota > Alphaproteobacteria > Rhizobiales > Rhizobiaceae > Shinella > Shinella curvata. The sequence continues at coordinate 419,866 of NZ_JALJCJ010000002.1, read as the reverse complement.
GGTGCTGCACGGTGTGACACCGCTCGTGTCCGGTTATCTCGTGGCGCTTCTGGCGCTTGGCTGGACGGCCGCAGCCTTCCTCACCGCAAGCCTTAGCGGCCGGCGCGCCAACCGGGTCATCCTCATCGGTGCGGTGCTGGAAACGCTGGCGACTGCGGCGCTTGTCTTCACGCTCGCCCGGCACAATCCCGGGAGCGACCTGCTTTTTCTGGCGCTATCGACGGTCTTCACCTTCCTCATGGGCTTCGGCATCGGCATGGGCTGGGCGCATCTCGTGACCCATGTCATGCGTCTTGCGCCGGCGGGCGAGACGGACAAGGCCTCGGCGGCGATCACCACCATGCAGGCGCTCGGTGCCGCCTTCGGCGCGGCGCTCGCCGGCATCATCGTCAATTCGACCGGCCTGTTGCAGCCGGGCGGCATCGATGGGGCGGTGACGGCTGCGCGCTGGCTCTATGCGCTGCTGGCGCTTCCGGCAGCATTCGCGATCCTTCTTGCCATTGGCCTTCCGCACGCGCGCTCCGGCGGGGCCGATTGAGGATTTGTTAACGCCGTCAGGCGGTCGCGATTGCGACACCGCCGCCTTCTGCCACAAAGGGCACCTGTCTCGGGGCGACGCCCGATGATTCTGTCCCGGAAAGGAAGAACGTGTGCGGTTGAGCGAAGGGCATGGCTGGCTGGAGGAAAGCGGCATGGCGAGGATCGATACGATCCTGCCACTCGCCCTTCTCCGCGACCGCGCCACGACCGACCTTATCCTGTCCGGCCTCGATGCGTCCGGCGTCGCCTTCGCGCTGTTTTCGCCGGAAGACGAGCTCGCCTACGGCTCCTGCGCGTTCCGCCTGCTTTTCGACGTACAGCCCAACGCGTCGACATTCACCGACATCATGCGCAACTGCCATGACAAGCGTGTCGGCCCCAAGATCGGCACGCCGGTCGAGGCGTTTCTCGACATGGCGTGCAGGAAGCGGCGCAGCAGCCCACAGCGCACCTTCGAGATCGACATCAATGACGGCCGCTGGTTCCTGGTCAACGAGACACTGCTGCCGGGCGGCTGGCTGTGGCATGTCTTCACCGACATCACCATGCTCAAATCCAACGAGCGCGTGCTGCAGCTTGCCCGCGACGCCGCACAGCTCGCCGCCGACACGGATCCGCTGACCGGCCTGTTCAACCGCCGTGCGGCCATGGAACGGCTGGAGACGGACATGCAGGCGGCGTTGCGCGACGGCACGCCGCTCTCGCTGGTTCTGATCGACCTCGACAATTTCAAGAGCATCAACGACCGCTACGGCCATGCCAATGGCGACCGCGTGCTGAAACATTTCGCCGCCGCCGGCCGGCAGGAATTGCGCGGCGGCGATTTTTTCGCGCGTATCGGCGGGGAGGAATTTCTGGTGCTGATGCCGGGCACCGGCCTGCGCCAGGCGACCGACGCGATCGAGCGGCTGCGCAGCCACATGGCACGGGCGGAGAACCGGGCCGATCTGTGTTGCAGCTACACCATGTCGGCCGGCATCGCCGAATTCTGCGGCACGGTGGCGGAAGACCTCTTCGAACGCGCCGACCGGGCGCTCTACCGGGCCAAACATCTCGGCCGCGACCGCATTACCTGTGCCGAATAGATCTTAGTCGAAAGTCAGCACGATCTTTCCGATGTGATCACCATGCTCCATCATGCGATGGCCGGCCGCAGCCTCCGTGTAAGGCATGACGGCGTGGATGACGGGGGCGATGCGCCCCTCCTCCAGCAGTGGCCATACCCTTTCCAGCAGGGCATCGCGGATCTCCTGTTTTTCCGCCGCGGTGCGCGGCCGCATGGCCGAGCCCATCAGGCGCAGGCGTTTTTGCAGGATGGGCGCGAGGCTGACCTTTTCTGCGAAGGTGCCGCCTAGGAAGGCGATGATCGACAGGCGTCCGTCACGGGCGAGCGACTTCAGGTTCCGCTCGAAATAGGCGGCCCCTATCATGTCGAGGATGACATCGACGCCGGCCTTGCCCGTCTCTTCGGCGATGACGGTGCAAAAGTCCTCGTTGCGGTAGTTGATCGCGCGGCTGGCGCCGAGATTAAGGCAGGCCTCGCATTTGTCCGCCGTGCCGGCCGTCGTGAAGACACGCGAGCCCAGCGCTGCGGCAAGCTGGATCGCCGTCGTGCCGATGCCGCTCGATCCGCCATGGATGAGCACGCTCTCACCGGGCTTCAACTCTGCCATCATGAAGAGGTTCGCCCAGACGGTGAAGAAGGTTTCCGGCAACGCCGCCGCCTTCACCGCATCATAGTCTTTCGGGAAGGGCAGCGCCTGGGTGGCCGGCACCGCGCAATATTGCGCATAGCCGCCGCCATTGGCCAGTGCGCAGACCTTGTCGCCGAGATGGTAGCCGGTGACGTCCTCGCCGATCGCCACCACCACGCCCGCGATCTCCAGGCCGAGGATAGGGCTCGCATCCGGCGGCGGCGGATAGTCGCCCTTGCGCTGGAGCACGTCGGGCCGGTTGATGCCGGCCGCCTCGACCCGCACGAGAATCTCGCCGCTACGCGGCTGCGGCGTGCGCCCCTCCATCGGCACCAGCACATCAGGGCCGCCATGTTCGCTGAGCCCGATATAGGACATGGATGATGGAACCGGCATGGATTGAGCCTCCCCGCATGTTGTGACCGCATCGTCCTGGTGATTCTAACCCAAAGTCCGAATCTTTTGAATCGCTTGGGCGCCTTTGCTGCGACATCACGTGGCGCTTGAACATCGCCAAGTTTCCGCCCCAAAGCCCTGAAATTCCGGCTGTTTCACGACGTCGAAAATTAAATCTTGTTAATTTGAAAACGGATTTTTCCGGGCCTAGCTTTTCTTCCGAAGCCGGGGAGCGCCGGCAGCCCGTCGCTTGACGAGCTGCGACGCGACGTCTCCCGGACGGCTTCGCAGCCCCATCAGGGGCTTTTCAGGATCACACAGATGCGTGTTCTTCTTTCCAATCTCGCCATCGTTTCCCTTCTTGCCACCCCGGGCCTTGCCCTCGCCGCCCAGTCGGCGACCGGTACGGTCAAGGAATACAACAAGGCGTCGATGTCTCTGACGCTTGCCGATGGCACGGTCTACCAACTGCCCAAGGGGTTTCACGATCCCGGACTGAAGGCTGGCGAGAAGGTGGCCATTTCCTTCGGCATGTCCGGCAAGAACCACGAAGCGAAGACGGTGAAGATTCTTCGCTGACGTGGCACGGGGCGGGTCCGCAAGGGCCCGCCCCTGAGCTTCCGGTGCCCGGAAGCTCTAGGAATGACGACGTGTAGCCGCCGCAGGCTGCATTTCGCCCGAAACCGAGGAGAGCACGAGCCCCCCGTCGCTCTCCTTGGCATCCGCCTTCAGGGCGGCGATGCGGCTGCTGATCTGCCCCGCCTCGCCGATCACCTCGCCTTCCGGCACCACCAGCACGACGGCCGAACAGCGCATCAGCGGGAATTTTGTCTGATGGCCCGCCCGGTCACGGCCGCGGATTTCGCCCGCCAGCTGATCCTCCGGCGAATAGAACGAACGCACCTCGCGGGCGAAATCAGAAAGCAGCCGTTCCAGGATATCCTGCACCGCCTCCACCGACCGGCCGGAAACACCGGCGAAGAAATCGTCCCCGCCGACATGGCCGACAAAGACATCCTCGCCGACGAATTCGCGGCGCAGCAGCGAGGCGAAGAGCGACAGCGCGAGGTCGCCCTTGTGGAAGCCGTAGTGATCGTTGAACGGTTTGAAATTGTCGAAATCGAAGTAGCACAGGCAGCGTAGCTGGTCGCCGTCGAGCGCCTTGTCCTGCAGGTAATCGCGGATCGAGCGGTTGCCCGGCAGCCCGGTCAGCGGGTTCTGGTCCTCTGCCGTCTTCAGCCGCTTCTCGTTGATGATCTTGAGCAGCGACGAGGCCGAGAGGATGCCGGCATAACGCAGGTTCTCCGTCAGGATCACACATTCATTGCCGCCCATGCCGGTGAAGACATCCAGCAGCTGTTCGGCCGGCGTATCGAGATCGGCGATGGGCGCCATGGTGACGAAATGCGACAGGCTCTTCTGGTAGAGCTTGTTCTTCAGCAGGTCGCGGCCGAACGGATGATAGCTCAGCTCCTTCACGTGATATTCGTGCAGGATGCCGCGCGGCTCGTCATTGGCATTCAGCACCGGGAAGAAGGTGCGCTTGGGATCGCGCCGGAAGAATTCGAAGACCGACTCCAGGCTCTCGTTTTCCCGGAGCACCGCAACCTGCTCGATTTCGCGGCGGATGAGAATGCTGTCCAGCGTGCTTGAGGAGCGGCGCGTGCCGCCGGCCCGCGCCACCTGCGCGTAAACGGGGCTCAGCGCCGAAAAATCCGTGACGGGGCGCGAGACGAACCAGCCCTGCACGAGATCGCAGCCCGCTTCGCGGCAGGCGATGAACTCGGCCTCGCTCTCCACGCCTTCCGCTATGACGCGGATGCCGAGCACATGCGCGGCGTTGACGGTGTTGCGCACCAGATGGCGCTTTCGCGCATCGCTCTCCATGCCGGAGATGAAGTGGCGGTCGATCTTGAGATAATCGACCGGGTGATCGCAGAGCAGCTTCAGGCCGTTGTGCCCGACGCCGAAATCGTCGATGGCGAGCTTGAAGCCAGCGAGCCGCAGCTTGCGCACCAGCAATGCGAAATCCGGCAGCTGATCGTTGTTGAAGCGCTCGGAAATCTCGAAGCAGATCGACGATGCCGGAATGCCGGCGCGAGACAAATGGCCGGCCAGGCGCTCGACGAGATCGGAACCCTCGGCCACCAGCCGGGAATCGAGATTGATGAAAAGCGTGCGCGAGCGGAAATCAGGCAATGCCGCAAAGGCCGCGATCGCCCGGCTATTGACCATGTGCTCGAGTGCAAGAAGCTGGCCGGCCTCATGCGCCCGGTCGAGGAGATCAAGCGGCGAGCGGAAGCCCAGCCGGTCGAAGCCACGCATCAGCGACTCGTAGCCGAAGACGGCACCGGTGGCGGCCTCGACAATCGGCTGGAACGCCGTTTCGATGACCAGCTTGGCGAGCGTGACGATCTCACCATCGCCGAAGCGACGAAGGGCGAGCAGTTCGGCGGCGGACATGGGGCGCTCCGAGGCTTCTACAATGCCGCGAAGTCTCTCTTGCGATCCCTAAAAAATCCGTTTCCGTAGTGTGACAATTCGATGAAACTACAACGACTACAAAGGGTTGAAAAAGAAATCCCTCATATGGGCAAGGCAAGCAGCAACGCGCCGCCGCCGATCATCGCAACCGCGATCCAGTGCGTCGTGGAAAGCTGCTCGCCGAGGAAGAGCACGGCGAAGACGGCGACAAGCACGACGGAAAGTTTATCGACCGGAGCGACCTGTGCGGCCTTGCCGATTTGCAGCGCGCGGAAATAGCAGAGCCAGGAGGCACCGGTCGCCAATCCCGAGAGAATGAGGAAGATCCAGCTCTTCGCCGGCACCGTGCCGGGCGCCTGCCAGTTGCCGGCAAGCGTCAGAATGAAGGCGATAGCCAGCAGGATGACCACGGTGCGCACCAAGGTGGCGAAGTCGGAATTGACATCCGATATGCCGATCTTGGCGAAGATCGCCGTCAGCGCGGCGAAGACTGCCGAGCCGAGCGCCCAGACCTGCCAGGAGGTTAGAAAGGTCTTCACACTGCACCTCCTGCGAGCATGACCCGCGTCAGCGCAAGTCCGGCGGCGACCGCCAGCAGCGAAACAAAAACCGACGCACCAACATAAAGCGCCGCCAGCCCCATCTCGCCGCGCTCCCAGAGCAGGGCTGCATCGAGCGAAAAGGCGGAGAAAGTAGTGAAGCCGCCGAGGATGCCGGTGGTCAAAAACAGCCGCGCCTCCTGCGGCAGGCTGACCTTGAAGGCGAAGACGCCGGCAATCAGACCCATCAGCAGGCAACCGAGCACATTGATGATCAGGGTACCGGCTGGAAAATGCGTGCCGAACAGCTTTGCCGCCAGCACATTCACCCCATGCCGGCCGGCCCCGCCGATGCCCGCGCCCAAAAAGACGATCAGATAGGTCATGTCGATTGCCCTCATATTCCGCCACGCTACGGGAATCCCGCACTTCCGCTTGCCGTATCTACGGAATTTCCGTATGATTCCTTATGACGAACAGGTTCGATCCCGCAAAGGACGCCGTCAACCGGGAGAAGCACGGGCTATCTCTTGGCTTTGGCGATGACCTCTTCGAGGACGAAAATCACCTGATCCTTCCATCCCTTCGTCCGCAAGACGGCGAAGAACGGTTCAAGGTGATCGGCTGTGTCGAAGAGAAACTGTTTACCGGTGTTTTTGTCTGGCGGGACGATCTGCCCCGCTTCATTTCGGTGAGAAGGAGCAACAAGAGTGAAGAAAGAGCCTATCATTCTTCCTTCTGATCCGGCCGATCCGGAGGACTTTGACGTGACGGCCGAGGCCATGGACCGCGGTCAGCGCGCCCGACTGATCCGCAGGACCAGAACCGCACTTGGCCTGTCGCAGACCGAATTCGCCGATCGTTTCCGCGTGCCGGTCGGGACCTTGCGCGACTGGGAACAGGCCCGCGCAACCGCCCCGGATTTCGCCGTCGCCTATGTGCGGGTGATCGGGCAGCATCCTGACCTCGTGGCAAAGGCGGTCGCATAGGCCGCCCTCGTCTCAATGCTTCCGTTCGAGGATGGAGACATAGTTCGCGACGGCCGCCCCGCCCATGTTGAACAGGCCGCCGAGCGTGACGCCGGGCACCTGGATACCACCCGCCTCGCCGGCAAGCTGCATGGCTGTCAGAACATGCATGGAAACACCCGTCGCGCCGATCGGGTGCCCCTTGGATTTCAGGCCACCGGAAGGGTTTATGGGCAGGCGGCCATCCCTGGCCGTTTCGCCCGAGAGGGCCAGACGGCCGCCCTCGCCCCGCTTGGCAAGACCCATCGCCTCGTATTCGATCAGCTCGGCGACGGTGAAGCAGTCATGCGTTTCGACGAAGGAGAGATCGTCGAGCGTGGCCCCGGCCTGCGCGAGCGCCTGCCGCCAGGCTTCCGCGCAGCCATCGAATTTCAGGATGTCGCGCTTCGACATCGGCAGGAAATCCTGCACATGCGCAGCGGCGCGGAAACCAATGGCTCGCGGCGCGCTGGCGGCGGCATCCGAAGAGGCCAGCACGAGGGCGGCGGCTCCGTCGGAGACCAATGAGCAATCGGTGCGCTTCAGCGGACCGGCAACGAAGGGGTTCTTCTCGCTTTCGGTGCGGCAGAAATCGAAACCGAGATCCTTCTGCATCTGCGCATAGGGATTGGCGACACCGTTTTTATGGTTCTTGGCGGCGATGGCGGCCAGCGCATCGGACTGGTCGCCGTGGCGCTGGAAATAGGCGGACGCAATACGGCCGAAAACGCCGGCAAAACCGGCCGGCGTGTCGCCGTCTTCCGGCAGATAGGAGGCCTTGAGCAGGTTCGCACCGATCTCGGCGGCTGGTGTTTTCGCCATCTGCTCGACGCCGACGACCAGCACATGGCGGGCCGCACCGGCGCGGATGGCACGAATGCCCTGATGCACGGCGGCCGAGCCCGTGGCACAGGCATTTTCCACCCGCGTCGCCGGCTTGAAGCGCAACGCGTTGTCCGCCTGCAAGACGAGGCTTGCAGTAAAATCCTGCTGTGAAAAACCAGCGTTGAAATGGCCGAGCACGATCTCGTCGATATCGCCGGCCGACAGCCCCGCATGGGCGATCGCCTCGCGCGCGACCGTCACGATCAGGCTCTCGACCGTCTCGCCTTCAAGCTTGCCAAAGCGCGTATGCGCCCAGCCGATGACCGAAACGTCCATGAACAATCCTCCCGCCGACATGATGGGCCGATGGCGGCGAGAGGTAAAGGGCGCTGCCTATTTGCGCAGCGCGAGGCCGAAGCCAATGAGCGCCCAGCCCTGCATGGCAAGATCGAAGGCGAGGAAAAGGCCGAGCAGCCACAGGCTGTTGACCGGCCAGCCAAGCAGGAAGACGAGGCCGGCGAGTACGGTCACGATACCGCCCGCCATCAGCCAGCCCCAGCCCTTGTCCGGCCGTACGCGCCACGCGGCAAAGATGCGGAAGATGCCGGCGACGAGCAGTGCCGCGGCCATCAGCAGGGTCAGAACGGCGGAGGTCAGAACCGGATTGACGAAGGCGAGCACGCCGGCCGCCAGATAGAGCAGCGCGCTCAGCGCCCAGGCGATCGTCTCCCGCCAGGCCTTGACCTGGAAGGCATGGGCGAGATGCACTGCCCCGCCGACGATCATCAGCACGCCGACATAATAGACCGAGGCGACCGTCGCGATGAAGAGATTGGCTGCCGCGATGCCGCCGAAAAGGAGTAGGACGGCGCCGAGGGCGACGAACCAGCCCCATTTGGCACGGACGTCGGAGAGTGGGTTCATTCCGGGAGAGAGAACCATGACGCACCTCGAAAATTGAATGAAAACAAAGCCAGCCTAACACGAAATAACGCACCTTTGCGACATCTGATTGAACTCTCTCCAACGCTGAAGATTTTTATTGATTGATCGATCAATTAAAAATACGCTTGATAAAAATCAGGGGAATGACATGCCGAAGGTTGGGATGGAGCCGGTGCGCCGCAAGGCGCTGGTGGACGCGACGCTGAGAGCGGTCGGCGACCACGGCTCGCTGACCGTGACCATGTCGGAAATCGCTCGCCATGCGGGCGTATCCCCCGCCCTTGCCCATCACTATTTCGGCTCCAAGGAACAGCTCGTCATCGAGACGATCCGCAGCCTGCTGCGCCAGTTGCGGGCAGATGCCGTGGCCGCACTCCGGGAGGCAGCAACGCCGCGGGAGCGGCTTTCGGCTGTTATCCGCGTCAATTTCCAGGCGCACCAGTTCGCGCCCGAGACGGTGGCGGCCTGGCTTGCCTTCTATTCCGAGGCACAGCGCTCCGAGGCGGTACGCCGCTTGCTCGTCGTCTATGCGCGGCGGCTGAATTCCAGCCTGGTCTCCAGCCTCAAGCAGCTCTGCCCGGCCGAGGACGCAGCGCAAATCGCCGATGGCGCCGCCGCCATGATCGACGGGCTCTATCTGCGGCAGGGGCTGCGTTCGGCTCCGGTCAGCATCGCCACCTCGATCGCGCTGACCGAGAGTTACGTGGATGCACAGCTTGCCGCTGTCGCGAGTACTGCTTCACCCGACGCGGGCCGGCGAGCGCCCGTCACAGAGAAACGCTAAATCTGATTTTTCATTTTCCAAGGACCTGTCCGTGACCGCCAGCAAGCCGAATATCCTGATCATCATGGTCGACCAGCTCAACGGGACGTTTTTCCCCGACGGGCCGGCGGACTGGCTGCATGCGCCGCATATGAAGGCGCTCGCCGCCCGCTCGGCGCGCTTCCGCAACAACTACACGTCCTCGCCGCTCTGCGCGCCGGCCCGCGCCTCCTTCATGGCCGGCCAGCTGCCGAGCCGCACGCGGGTCTATGACAATGCGGCGGAATATGTCTCCTCCATCCCGACCTTCGCGCACCACCTGCGCCGCGCCGGCTATTACACGGCGCTGTCGGGGAAGATGCATTTCGTCGGGCCGGACCAGCTGCATGGCTTCGAGGAGCGGCTGACCACCGACATCTACCCGGCCGATTTCGGCTGGACGCCGGATTATCGCAAGCCGGGCGAGCGCATCGACTGGTGGTATCACAATATGGGCTCGGTGACGGGCGCGGGTGTCGCCGAGATCACCAACCAGATGGAATATGACGACGAGGTCGCCTTCCTCGCCAACCAGAAGCTCTACCAGCTCTCGCGCGACAATGACGACGAGTACCGCCGCCCCTGGTGCGTGACCGTCTCCTTCACCCACCCGCACGATCCCTATGTCGCGCGCAAGAAGTTCTGGGATCTCTACGAAGACTGCGAGCACCTCTTGCCCGACGTCGGCATGCTGGACGAGCAGGATCCGCATTCCGCGCGCATCCTGCATTCCTGCGACTATGCCAAGTTCGCCATCAACGGCGAGCATGTGCGCCGCTCGCGCCAGGCCTATTTCGCCAATATCTCCTATCTCGACGAGAAAGTCGGCGAGCTTGTCGACACGCTGACGCGCACGCGCATGCTGGATGACACGCTGATCTTCTTCTGCTCCGACCACGGCGACATGCTCGGCGAGCGCGGCCTGTGGTTCAAGATGAATTTTTTCGAAGGGTCCGCCCGCGTGCCTTTGATGATCGCCGGTCCCGGCGTGACACCCGGCCTGCACCTCGCCCCCTCCTCCAATCTCGATGTGACGCCGACGCTCTGCGATCTCGCCGGCATTTCCATGGACGAGGTGATGCCCTGGACGGATGGCGAGAGCCTCGCGCCGATCATCAACGGCGCGGAGCGTATCTCGCCCGTGCTGATGGAATATGCGGCGGAAGCCTCCTACGCGCCGCTCGTCGGCATCCGCGAGGGCAAGTGGAAATACATTCACTGCGAACTCGACCCTGAGCAGCTCTACGACCTTGAGGCCGATCCGCACGAACTCAACAACCTTGCCACGTCGGAAGACACGGTCATCAAGGCGACGCTCGCCGCCTTCCGGCAGATGCGCGAGGCGCGCTGGGATATGGCCGAATTCGACGCCGCCGTGCGCGAAAGCCAGGCGCGGCGCTGGGTGGTCTACGAGGCGCTGCGCAACGGATCCTACTACCCGTGGGATCACCAGCCGCTGCAAAAGGCATCCGAACGCTACATGCGCAACCACATGAACCTCGACAATCTCGAGGAATCCAAACGCTATCCGCGGGGAGAATAAGATGAGAGCCCAACCCAAAGCCTCGCATTTCATCGACGGCGAATACGTCGAAGACACCGCCGGCACGCCCTTCGAGAGCCTCTACCCCGCCACCGGCGAGGTGATCGCGAAGCTCCATGCGGCAACGCCCGCCATCGTGGAAAAGGCGATCGCGTCCGCCAAGCGCGCCCAGAAGGAATGGGCGGCGATGAGCCCGACGGCGCGCGGCCGCATCCTCAAGCGCGCCGCCGAGATCATGCGCGAGAGGAACCGCGAGCTTTCCGAACTCGAAACGCTCGACACCGGCAAGCCGATCCAAGAGACGATCATCGCCGACCCGACCTCGGGTGCGGATGCCTTCGAATTCTTCGGCGGTATCGCGGCGGCCGGCCTCAACGGCGATTACATCCCGCTCGGCCAGGATTTCGCCTTCACCAAGCGCGTGCCGCTCGGTGTCTGCGTCGGCATCGGCGCCTGGAACTATCCGCAGCAGATCGCCTGCTGGAAGGGCGCGCCGGCGCTGGTCTGCGGCAATGCCATGGTCTTCAAGCCCTCGGAAAACACGCCGCTCGGCGCGCTGAAGATCGCCGAGATCCTCGTCGAGGCCGGCCTGCCGAAGGGCCTCTACAATGTCATCCAGGGCGACCGCACGACGGGGCCTCTGCTCGTCAACCACAAGGACGTCGCCAAGGTCTCGCTGACCGGCTCCGTGCCGACGGGCAAGAAGGTCGCCGGGGCTGCGGCTTCCGATCTCAAGCATGTCACGATGGAACTCGGCGGCAAGTCGCCGCTCATCGTCTTTGACGATGCCGATCTCGAAAGCGCCATCGGCGGCGCCATGCTCGGCAACTTCTATTCGACCGGCCAGGTCTGCTCGAACGGCACCCGCGTCTTCGTGCAGAAGGGCATCAAGGACAGGTTCCTGTCCCGCCTGAAGGAGCGCACCGAGAAGATCGTGATCGGCGATCCGCTGGACGAGGCGACCCAGCTCGGCCCGATGGTTTCCAAGGCGCAGCGCGACAAGGTCATGGAGTATATCGAAAAGGGCAAGGCGGAGGGCGCGACGCTGCTGACCGGCGGCGGCATTCCCAATGCCGTTTCGGCTGAGGGATATTACATCCAGCCGACCGTCTTCGCCGAGGTCACCGACGATATGACCATCGCGCGCGAAGAGATCTTCGGCCCGGTCATGTGCGTGCTCGATTTCGATAGCGAAGACGAAGTGATCGAACGCGGCAACGCGACCGAATTCGGCCTCTCCGGCGGTGTCTTCACCTCCGACATCACCCGCGCCCACCGCGTCGTCGACCAGCTGGAAGCCGGCACGCTGTGGATCAACACCTACAACCTCGCTCCCGTGGAAATCCCCTTCGGCGGCTCCAAGCAGTCCGGTTTCGGCCGCGAGAACTCGTTGGCCGCGCTGGAGCACTATTCGGAGCTGAAGACGGTCTACGTGTCGATGGGCAAGGTCGAGGCGCCGTATTGATTGTTAAACTTACGGTGAGTGGATCCGTGATGACTGAAGACTGCGGTGCGCATCTTCGAAAAATTACAAGGCATCTCCCGCACGGAGTTGCTTGCTCGCCTGTCATTTGCTGTCCTGAAATGTCAGGAGACCGTATATCGTGCGCATCGTCTTGAAAACAGCATCGCACATGGCAAGCGCAACGTACACGACAATGAAAACGCACACGGACAACCACAAAACAGCAAGAACCGCCGAGACTTTCGCCAAAAGAAAACCGACCCACACACAAAGAAAACCGACCGAGAGCAATCCCGCCACTCTGGCATCTCTCTTCAATTGCCAAACAAAACTACGGCGAAAATCACCCCATATTTCGATTTTGGGGCTCGGCGTGTTCTTCTTACGCACTGCCTCGGCTTCCAAGCGTGTTCGCTGGGCTGCGCTCAATTTCTGCAGCAGGTTTTCCTGGAAACTCTTACTCATCGCTCCGCACGCGCAACCTCAAAGATGAACTCGACAATAAAGGTTGTATCGTGCCTTCCGATTTTCAATCCAGACGCGCCACCCAGCATCGAAAACCTCAACCATGCCTAACAAAGCTTAAGCGGGCCACCACCATGCAGAACGCAGACTACATCATCATCGGCTCCGGCTCGGCCGGATCAGCCATTGCCTATCGTCTCTCGGAGGATGGCAAGCATAGGGTCATGGTGCTGGAATATGGCGGCTCGGATATTGGGCCGTTCATCCAGATGCCGGCGGCGCTTGCCTGGCCGATGAGCATGAAGCGCTATAACTGGGGCTATCTCTCCGAGCCCGAGCCGCATCTCAACAACCGGCGCATCACGGCACCGCGCGGCAAGGTGCTCGGCGGATCATCCTCCATCAACGGCCTCGTCTATGTGCGCGGCCATGCGGAGGACTTCAACCGCTGGGAAGAGCTTGGCGCGCGCGGCTGGGCCTATGCGGACGTGCTGCCCTACTACAAGCGGCTGGAGACGTCGCTGGGCGGCGAGGCTGGCTGGCGCGGCACCAACGGTCCGCTGCATGTGCGCCGCGGCCCCGTGACGAACCCGCTCTTCCACGCCTTCATCCAGGCGGGCCAGCAGGCCGGTTTCGAGACGACGGAGGATTACAACGGCTCCAAGCAAGAAGGTTTCGGCCTGATGGAGCAGACGATCTACAACGGCCGGCGCTGGTCGGCGGCGAACGCCTATCTGCGCCCCGCCATGAAGCGGCCGAACGTCTCGCTGGTCCGCTGCTTTGCGCGAAAAATCGTCATCGAGAACGGCCGGGCCGTCGGCGTCGAGATCGAGCGCGGCGGCAAGATCGAGGTGGTCAGGGCCAACAGGGAGGTCATCGTCTCGGCCTCCTCCTTCAACTCGCCGAAACTGCTGATGCTCTCCGGCATCGGCCCGGCGCAGCACCTCAAGGACATGGGCATCGAGGTAAAGGTCGACCGGCCGGGTGTCGGCGCCAACCTGCAGGACCATATGGAATTCTACTTCCAGCAGGTCTCCACCAAGCCGGTCTCGCTCTATTCCTGGCTGCCGTGGTTCTGGCAGGGCGTGGCGGGCGCGCAATGGCTGCTCTCCAAGGGCGGGCTTGGCGCCTCCAACCAGTTCGAGGCCTGCGCCTTCCTGCGCTCCGCGCCGGGGCTGAAGCAGCCGGATATCCAGTATCACTTCCTGCCCGTCGCCATTTCCTATGACGGCAAGGCGGCGGCGAAGAGCCACGGCTTCCAGGTGCATGTCGGCTACAACCTGTCGAAGTCGCGCGGCAACGTGACCCTGCGCTCCGCCGATCCGATGGCCGACCCGGTCATCAAGTTCAACTATATGAGCCACGAGGAAGACTGGATCAAATTCCGCCACTGCGTGCGCCTCACCCGCGAGATCTTCGGCCAGAAGGCTTTTGACGATTTCCGCGGGCCGGAAATCCAGCCGGGCGAGAAGGTGCAGACGGACGATCAGATCGATGCCTTCCTGCGCGAACATCTGGAAAGCGCCTATCACCCCTCCGGCACCTGCCGCATGGGTGCGGCAAGCGACCCGATGGCGGTGGTCGATCCGGAAACCCGTGTCATCGGCGTCGAGGGCCTGCGGGTCGCCGACAGTTCGATCTTCCCGCATGTGACCTATGGCAACCTCAACGCGCCATCGATCATGACCGGCGAGAAGGCGGCGGACCACATCCTTGGCAGGCAACCGCTCGCCCGTTCCAACCAGGAGCCGTGGGCCAATCCGCGCGCCGCCGTGAGCGACCGCTAAATATCTGGAACCATTGAGGATGGCGTGGGTTTAGCCCGGCATTGCCGGAGGAGCCCATGCCCGTCTACCACAAGGTTTCACAGCACGACATCAGCAAGGAAACCGACCTCGTCGTCACCATCATCGATGGCGTCGGCGGCCCGTGCGCCTTCATCACGGATCCCGCGCAGGCGCGCGATACCATTCCATTGCCCGTCGAGGAGGCGCTCGCCAGTGCCCGGCAGATGATCTCGGGCGATCTCAATCCCCGCAGGCTGGTCGTGGTCGATGCGCACGATCTCTGGGAGGAGCAGTGGGGCCGCCTCGTGCCCGCACGCATCGGCGGATAGCCGGCGTCAAAGCAAAAAGGCCGGGGATACCCCGGCCTTTCGTATGCTGGTCGTCTCAAGACTGCTTAGAGCAGGAAGTCGCGGGCATCGAGGTCCTTCAGCTGGAAGTCCTCGATGACGACGATGTCCGTCTTCGTGAAGTTGATGTGGACGTCATCGCCGACCTGCACGGCCTTGTCCAGGACCTTGTCGACCGAAGAGAAGTTGTAGGTGCGCAGATCGATGTCGTCGACATTGTTCTGGAAGTCGGTGATCGTGTCCTTGCCGTAGCCCTTAGCGAAGACGAAGTCGTCCGCACCCTTGCCGCCGGTCAGCGTGTCGTCGCCCTGCAAACCGCTCAAACGGTTGTTGCCGCTGTTGCCGACGAGCGTGTCGTTGAACTTGCTGCCGGTCAGGTTCTCGATCGAGGAGTAGGTGTCGCCCTTGGCTTCGCCGGTGTTGATGGACGACTTGGCGAGGCTTGCCGTTACGCCCTTTGCCGCGTTGGCGTAGACGGCCGTGTCGATGCCGGCGCCGCCCTTCAGCGTGTCGCCGCCCGTGCCGCCGTAGAGCTTGTCGTTGCCGGCGCCGCCGCTCAGCAGGTCATGGCCGGCATCGCCGTGAAGCGTGTCGTTGCCGTTGCCGCCGGACAGCGTATCGGCACCACCGGCGCCCTTCAGCGTGTCGTTGCCGTCGCCGCCGTAAATCTTGTCAGCCTTGGCAAAACCGCTGAACGAATCCGAGCCCGTGCTGCCCTTGAAGGTGACCGGCGAAGCGTTCAGAACCTTGAGCAGGCCGGCGGTGGCACCTTCCACGGTGGCCTTGCCGCCCATGAGAGCACTCAGGATCTCGCCGCCGAGCGCCTTGTCAGTCACGTTGAGGCCGGAGATCTTCACGTCGGAGACGAGCGTGAACTTGCTGGTGGTGGCATTGAGAGCGATCGAGTTGCCGAACTCGACGGTGTCGAGCGAGCCGCTGATCTTGTGCGTCATGAAGTCGTAGTTCCAGGCCGTCTTGCCCGACGTCAGCACGACGCCGTACTTCTTGGCATCGTTGGTCGAGTACTGCGTGCCGCTCATCGCCATCGGATTGGTGCTGTTGAAGCCGCCGTAACCCGAACGAACGAAGGTCGAGGCGTACTTCGCGAGATAGGCGTCGAAGTTGATGCCCTTGCCGTCTTTGTTGGCGTCGCTGACATTGATCGTGATAGCCATAGTGCCCAATCCTTCCCTGCGGGCCCCACGCCCGCTATAAACTTGAATACCAAACTCAGCTATTAAATCTGAATTTTTCTGTCAAGATTTTTTCGCGTGTTTTTTCGGGAAGTTTTCGATGCATCGGAAGCGTCAGGATTTCTGCGGCGAGCGCCGGATGGAGAGATATTTGCTCCTGCGCTGAAAGTTTGGAAATCCGTTTTGCTGTCTTCCGGGAGACGGGGCTGCGATAATCCGGCAACTTCTCGCAAAGGCATGGAATAGAATGACTGCTCTCACCGGAAACGGGACCGCGCAGGCCCTCAATGACAAGCTCGCTAATCTCGACCTCGCGACCCGTCTTTCGCTCGTGGCCGAGCTTGCGGGGCGCGCCGTCTTCACCACCAGCCTCGGCATCGAGGACCAGGTGATCACCGCCGCCATCGGCACGGAGCGCCTCGCCATCGACGTGGTGACGCTGGAGACTGGCCGGCTGTTCAAGGAGACCGTCGATCTCATCGACGAGACCGAGAGCCAGTACGGCATCACCATCACCCGCTACGTGCCGGCACAGGACGATATCGACGCCTATGCCGCGCAATACGGCCTCAACGGCTTCTACGAGAGCGTCGAAGCCCGTCACGCCTGTTGCGGCGTGCGCAAGCTGAAGCCGCTTGCGCGCGCACTCGAAGGGGCATCCTTCTGGATCACCGGTCTGCGCCGCGGCCAGTCCGGCAACCGTGCCGACACGCCGTTCGCGGAGTTCGACGCCGAGCGCAACCTGATCAAGATCAACCCGCTGGTGGATTGGGACATCGATCGCATCAAGGCCTACGTGGCCGACCATGCCGTGCCGATCAACCCGATGCATGCCCGCGGTTATCCCTCGATCGGTTGCGAGCCCTGTACGCGCGCCATCAAGCCGGGCGAGCCCGAACGGGCCGGCCGCTGGTGGTGGGAAAACGACGAGAAGCGCGAATGCGGTCTGCACGTTCCCGAAGCCACCCCCATCCCGGCCTCGAGCGCCGCCTGATCCAAACAAGCCCTCCCAAGGCGATCCACCCGGAGTTAAGAGTTTACATGTCCGATACCCGTCACGAAGCGGAAGCGAAGCAGAACGCACCGCACAAGCCGCCGCTCGATCCGCATCTGAAAGCGCTGGAAAACGAAGCGATCCACATCTTCCGTGAAGTGGCTGCCGAGTTCGAGCGTCCCGTCATGCTCTATTCCGTCGGCAAGGACAGTTCCGTCCTGCTGCATCTCGCGCGCAAGGCCTTCTATCCCGGCCGCGTCCCCTTCCCGCTGCTGCATGTCAACACGGGCTGGAAGTTCGCCGAAATGATCGCCTTCCGCGAC
Organism: Shinella curvata; assembly: GCF_022899935.1. GTDB lineage: Bacteria > Pseudomonadota > Alphaproteobacteria > Rhizobiales > Rhizobiaceae > Shinella > Shinella curvata. The sequence continues at coordinate 402,517 of NZ_JALJCJ010000002.1, read as the reverse complement.
AAGATGGTCGCTGACTACGATCTCGACCTGATCGAGCACAAGAACCCGCGCGGCGCGGCGGAAAACATCACGCCCTTCACGCACGGTTCGTCGCGCTATACCGACATCATGAAGACCGAGGCGCTGCGCCAGGCGCTCGACGCCGGCAAGTATGATGCGGCCTTCGGCGGCGCGCGCCGCGACGAAGAGGCCTCGCGTGCCAAGGAGCGCATCTACTCCTTCCGCACGCCGGACCACCGCTGGGACCCGCGCAACCAGCGCCCGGAACTGTGGAACGTCTATAACGGCATGATCCGCCAGGGCGAGAGCGTGCGCGCCTTCCCGCTGTCCAACTGGACCGAGGTCGATATCTGGCGCTACATCCAGGCGGAGGATATCCCGATCGTACCGCTCTATTTCGCGGAAAAGCGTCCCTATGTGGAACGCGACGGCATGATGATCCTTGCCGAGGACCCGCGTCTCGAATTGCTGCCCGGCGAGGTCAAGCAGGAGGGCGTCATCCGCTTCCGCACGCTCGGCTGCTTCCCGCTGACGGGCGCCATCCGCTCCAGCGCCACGACGCTCGACGACATCATCGCCGAGCTGGAGACGGCCACCGTCTCCGAACGCCAGGGCCGCGCGATCGACCGCGATCAGTCCGGCTCCATGGAAAAGAAGAAACGCGAAGGGTATTTCTGAGATGACCGTTTCCGCCACCGCAACCGCCGAGGTTTTCACTGTGGAAGAACCGGCTCTCGAAACGGCTAAGGCTATTCGTGACTCCCGCCCGCTTCGTCTCATCACCTGCGGCTCGGTCGACGACGGCAAGTCGACGCTGATCGGCCGCCTGCTCTGGGACACCAAGGCCGTCAAGGAAGACCAGGCCGCGACGCTGGAGCGCGACAGTTCCGGCAAGCAGAACGATCTCGGCCTACCTGATTTCGCCCTGCTGCTCGACGGTCTCCAGGCCGAGCGTGAACAGGGCATCACGATCGATGTCGCCTACCGCTATTTCTCGACGGACCGCCGCTCGTTCATCGTTGCCGATACGCCCGGCCACGAGCAATATACCCGCAACATGGCGACCGGCGCCTCGACGGCCGACCTCGCCGTGCTGCTCGTCGATGCGCGTGCCGGCATTCTTGAACAGACCCGCCGCCACGCCACGATCGCCTCGCTGATGGGCATCCGTCAGTTCGTGCTGGCCGTCAACAAGATCGACCTGACGAACTACGACCGTGCCCGCTTCGAGCAGATCACGCATGAATTCAGAGAGATCGCGCTGACGCTCGGCGTCAAGCAGATCACCGCCATCCCGATGTCGGCGCTGAAGGGCGAGAACGTCGTCTATGACGGCCGCGCCGCCATGCCCTGGTATGAAGGCCCGACGCTCGTCGAGACGCTGGAAAAGGCCACCACGCGTTCCAACCAGACGGTCGGTTTCCGCCTGCCGGTGCAGCGCGTCTCGCGCCCCGGTGAAAGCTTCCGCGGCTATCAGGGCACGGTTGCCGGCGGCTCGGTGAAGCCGGGCGACTCGGTCGTCATCCTGCCCTCGGGCATGGTCGCCAACGTCACCAAGATCGTCACCTTCGATCTCGTGCGCAACGCCGCCGTCGCCGGCGACGCCATCACGCTGGTGCTCGACCGTCAGGTGGACGTGTCGCGCGGTGACATGATCGTCGCCATCGACAGCCAGCCGATGACCGGCCGCGGCTTCGACGCCCAGCTCGTGGCGCTCCAGCCCGAGGGCATCGAGCCCGGCAAACGCTACTGGTTGAAGAGCGGCTCGCGCCGCCAGCGCGTCAGCGTCGATCCGATCAGCCAGCTCGACCTGAAGACCTCGAAATGGGCTTCGGCGGACAAGCTCGGCATGAACGCCATCGGCAAGGTGCATCTCACCTTCGACGAACAGGCGATCTTCGACACCTACGAGCAGAACCGCACGACCGGCGCCTTCATCCTGATCGACCCCGACACCAACAACACGGTGGCCGGCGGCATGATCTCGGGCCGCCGCTCGGAACTCGGCGGCATCCACAAGGACGACCAGCGCGTGCTGCTCTCGCTCCCGGCCGATCTCGCCGAAAAGATCATGGCGACCGAACTCTTCGCGGGCCGCCGCCAGGACGTGGACGTGCGCCACACCAGCGTCGGCCGCGCGGCGGAGATTCTTGCGGATCTCGACGAGTAGTGGCAGCTGGCCTGCCAGAAAAGACGGAAGGGGCCGAAAGGCCCCTTTTTCGTTCGCGGAGAACGAAGTGCTCTCCTATTCTCACCACCGTTGGGCTTGGTCCATCCACCCACGCCGCGGATGCCGCGTGGATCCTCGGCTCAAGGCCGAAGATGACGTCGTGGGGAGGAGGCGTTGCATACCATTGAAGATGAGGCTGAAGGTTCCTTGTGTACTCGGGCAAAGTGCTCTCGGGTAACGGACCGCAAACCCCTCCTACGTCATGGTCGGGCTTGACCCGACCATCCATGCCACGGTCGCCGCACAGTCCCTCAAGTGAGGCGCTTGCCAAGCCATTGAAAAAGGGGCCGAAAGGCCCCTTTTTGTTTGCCGTATGCTGCTCAGAAGAAGAAGTACCAGAGCAGCAGGACAACGAAGAGCGGAACGCCCATCAACCAGAGTATCAAAGCCCGAGCCATTGAAATTTCCTTTCCCTTTGTCTGTTGCAAAAGGAATGCGCCAAGGGCGAATTTGTTCCTTGAGCACGTCATGATAAAGGGCGCCGCAGCGCCCTTCGATCCTTGACGAAGCAACGTGCCGGGAGCTCTACCGCTCGCGGAAAGCCTTAGTGAAATAATCGGCGAGCGGCTTCACCAAATATTCGAGCGGCGACCGTTCGGCTGTCTGGATGAAGGTTTCCACCGGCATGCCGGGCATGACATGCTTGTCGGCGAGCTTGGCCATTTCGCCGGCATCCGGCTTGATCTCCGCCTTGTAGAAGGTGGCGCCCGTGCGCTGGTCGGACAGCACGTCGGCGGCGACCTTCGTCACGTGACCGAATATTTCAGGCGTCGAGCGGTGGTCGAAGGCGCCAAAACGGATATGGGCCATCTGGCCGACATGGACCTGGTCGATCTGGGTCGGCGAAATCTGCGTGGAAATGACGAGGTTCTGCTCCTGCGGAATGATGTAGAGCAGCGGATCCGCCGGCCGGATGACCGAGCGAAGCGCATGGACCTGCATGCCGAGCACGACGCCGGACATCGGCGCGGTGATATCCATGCGGCTCAGCGTCTCGTGCTTGGCGTTGCGGTTTTCCTTGAGTTCGGCGATCTTCGCCTCGATCTCGCGCAGCGCCGTCGTGGCTTCCTCACGCACCGTGGAGTGGATGTTGAGAATGGCGATCTCGATTTCGGCGACCCGGCCGGAATTCTCCGCGATATTGGAGCGCGCCTGGCTGATCGTGCCGCGAATTTCCGCCTCCTCGCGCTGGAGCGCCAGAACGCGGCTGGCATTCGTCAGCGACTGGGCAAGCAGCTTGTTCTGCGCATCCAGCTCCTTGCCGATCAGGCTCACCTGCGTTTGCAGCGCCTGGATGCGGCTCTCCAGACCTTCGTTCTGCTTGGCGATCTGCGCCTTCTTTTCCTGCAGCTGCGCGGCCTGCTTGTCGCGGGTTTCAGCGCGCGCCGCCATCAGCCGCTTCTGGCCGGTGACGATTTCGGCAGCCTCCGGATCGGTGGCGGCGGCTTTCAGAAGATCGGGATCGAAGGTGATCTCCGTCTTGTCGTCCTGCTCGGCCTGAAGCCGGGCGGCGGTGCCGAGCAGGCTGAACAGCTGACCTTCGATGACGGCGAGCTCGGAGCGGTCAAATGTGTCATCGAGACGCATCAGCACGTCGCCGACCTTGACCGTATCGCCTTCCTTGACGCGGATTTCTCCCACCACGCCGCCCGTCAGGTGCTGCACGACCTGGCGGTTGCTGGCGACCTCGATGATGCCGGCTGCGACGACCGCGCCGTTGATGCGTGTCAGCGCCGCCCAGGCCCCCATGCCGCCGAGCAGCACGAAAACCGTCGTATAGCCGGCAATCGCATAGCGACGACCGCTCCACACCTTGTCCCTGGAACCCGTTTCCCGAACCATTGACCTAGTCCTTACTTATTGCTGCCGCCGGTGCCGGTACCGGCCACGACCTGCGTATGGTTTCGCAGGTGCGCACGCAAAACGTCGTCGCGCGGGCCGAAGGCGAGGCGCTGGCCGTTTTCCATGATGAGAATGAGTTCGCATTCCTCGATCGCTGCCGGGCGGTGCGCCATGATGACGATGGACTTGCCTTCGGCCTTCATGTTGCGGATGGCAAGGTTGAGCGCCATCGAGCCCTCGGCATCGAGGTTGGAGTTCGGTTCGTCGAGCACCAGCAGCACCGGATCGCCATAAAGCGCGCGGGCAAGGCCGACACGCTGCTTCTGGCCGCCCGAAAGACGGCCGCCCATGGCCGGCAGCTTGGTGTCGTAACCATCGGGCAGGCGCAGGATCATGTCATGCGCGCCAGCCTTCTTGGCTGCTTCCACCACCTTCACCGGATCGGGATCGAGCGTCATGCGGGCGATGTTTTCGGCGATCGTTCCCTCGAAGAGCACGACGTCCTGAGGCAGGTAGCCGACATGGTCGGCCAGGCCGTCCGTGCCGTACTGCTCCAGCGCCGCACCGTCGAGACGCACCTTGCCGCCGGCGGGCGGCCAGATGCCGGTCAGCACGCGCGCCAGCGTCGACTTGCCGGACGCGCTCTGGCCGATGACGCCGAGCGCCTGGCCGGGGCGAAGCTCAAGGCTCAGCATGCGCACCGTGGCGACCTTTTCACCCGGCGGCACGACCGTGACCTGCTCGACGTCGAGGATGGCGCGCGGCTTCGGCAGCGCGGTGCGCGGGTCTTCTTCCGGCACGCGGGTCAGCAGCTCGGAAAGCTGGCGCCAGCCCTGCACCGCACGCTGGATCAGCGCCCAATGACCGATGGCGCCTTCGATCGGTGCCAACGCACGGCCGATGATGATGGAGCTTGCGATCATCGCGCCAGCGGTGATTTCGTTCTGCAGCACCAGATAGGCGCCGAGCGCCAGGATCGCCGACTGCAGGAAAACACGGAAGGTTTTCGAGGCGATCGAATAGAAACCGTTGCTGTCGGAATAATGGATGTTGGCTTCCAGCGCCTTGTCGCGCAACAGCTGCCAGCGGCCGGCAACGGCGCGGCGCATGCCGAGCGCGCGAACCGTGTCGCTCTCCTTCTGCAGCGTCTGCGTCATCTCGTCGGACTGGCGACCGGCGATCATCGCCCGTTCCTGGTCTTCCTTCGTGCCGTTCTGGTTGAGCCAGGTGAGCGCCACCAGGATGAGGCCGCCGACGACGCCGAGCAGGCCCATCCAAGGATGGAAGGTGAAGATGACGAAGATGAAGAGCGGCGTCCAGGGAATGTCGAACACCGTGAAGACGGCAGGCGATGACAGCACCTTCTGGATGGCGTCGAGGTCGCGCATGCCGGTGACCGTGGAGATGCCCTGCGCGTGCAGCGCCGTGCGGTCGAGCACGGCGTTGAAGACGCGCTTGTCGAAGCGGGCCTGGAAGCGGGCGCCGATACGCGCGGCGATGCGGCTGCGCAGGTGGTCGAGCACGCCCATGATGAGGTAGAGCCCGACGATGAGGCCGGTCAGCGCCACCAGCGTCGCCTCCGAGCGGGAGGCGAGCACCCGGTCGTAGATCTGCAGCATGAAGAGCGGTCCGGTCAGAACCAGCAGGTTCACGAAGAAGCTGAAAAGGCCGATGGCCAGAAAGCCCGCGGCGCTCGCCTTCAGCACGGCTCTGAGTTCGTCCACACCGGACTTGCCCGATGATCGCATGACACTATCTCTTTAAAGATCGACGCCGGATGTCCGGCCGGGATGGGCCGTTGTCCGAGCGGCGAAGGGCCCCTCGACCGCTCCGCCCTCATCGGCCGGATGCGGGGCCGAACGCACGTCTAGCGCGCGGCCTTGATGAAAGACGGTATAGTGCGCGATTTATTCGTAAAGCAACAGAATTTCGACCGGCGGCGCAGGAACATGATCGAACGCATCATGTTTATTCACGGCCCCGGTCGCCGTCATTTGCCTTGGCAACCTGGATTTTACCGAGAATGAACAATACGATGAAGCAGGCCGCCGTGGCAAAGACTGCGACGAACCAGTAGCCGAGCCCCACCGAGAGCCCGACGGCCCCCGCAAGCCACATGCCGGCGCCGGTGGTCAATCCCTGCACCTCGCCGCGCGAAAAAACGATCATGCCAGCGGCAAGAAAGGCCACGCCCGACGTGACCGCCTCGATGACACGCAGCGGATCGATGCGCACCTGCTCGTCGGAAAAGCCGGCCATGTGCACGCTTTCGATGGAGAGCAGCGCGAAGACGCAGGCCGCGAGCGCGACGAGAATATGCGTGCGCAGCCCCGCCGCCCGGTCACGATATTCCCGCTCCGCCCCGATAACGGCGCCAAGAAGAATGGCGCCCGTCATGCGCGCGAGCATGACGGGATAGGGGATTTCGGTCTTCCCGAAGAGATCGGCGGCTATCTGTTCCATGGCCTCCCAAACGGCAGAGCGGGAAAGCGGTTCCAGCGAAACAGAAAAATTTCCCGGCGCACCGGCACTTTCCCCAAGATCGCGAATTTTTTTGATATTTTGCGCTTGTCGAACCGAAAACCCTGTTCTATAGAGGCGCCGCTGGTCACGGAGTGTAGCGCAGTCTGGTAGCGCACCACGTTCGGGACGTGGGGGTCGAGTGTTCGAATCACTCCACTCCGACCAGCTGAAAAGCCTCCCGACGGGCCACTTTCCCGAAAAATTTTTTTAATCGGTATCCGGCGCAAGCCCCCCTTTTCGACACGCTCCCACTGTTGCAAATTCGCAAGATTTCCGGCGCTTCGACGGGGACAAACACAAAGTTCGTCGTGAGTGATTCCCCTTTCACGCCGGCTGCGCTATGGCGAATCAAGGCTCTCTTTCGAGTCGCCCTCCACACGGCCGCACGAAGTCCAAGGAAATGGCACATATGAACTCCCGCATTGCAATTCTGGCCGGCGTCGCGCTTGCACTCGCCGGATGCACCACCGCCACAATCGCGTCCAACCCGCTGCAGGCCCGCTGGAACGGCAAGACCGCCGGCAGCTTCTTTGCGGCCTATGGCCCGCCGCAGTCCGACACCGCGGGCTCGGGTGGTTCGACGCTCTACAAGTGGCGTGGCGGTTTTGCCAAGGGCAAGTCCTGCACGGTCGAGCTCACCGTGAGCGAGAGCTACAAGATCATCAACATCCGCGCCGTCGCCGATCGTCCCGATCCGAAGGGCGGCCCCTCGCACTGCGAAAAGGTTCTCGACGCCGCGAAGTAAGCCGGCGCGTCGATCGATCCTTGATGGCCGTGCGGAGACGCGCGGCCATTTCATTTGGAGACCCGAGATGGACGACGACCGCCTCTACCACGACCCCGATCTCGCCGATTTCTACGATCTGGAAAACGGCTGGGCGCGAGCGCCCGACTTCGACTATTGTCAGGCTCTCGCCGTGAATGCCGCAAGCGTGCTCGATCTCGGTTGCGGCACCGGCGAACTGGCGGCGGCGCTCGCGGAGGATCGTATCGTCGTCGGCGTCGACCCGGCCCCCGCCATGCTCGCCATCGCCCGGGCAAAACCCGGCATGGCGGAGTTCATAGAGGGCGACGCCCGTACGCTCCGACTCGGCCGCCGTTTCGATCTCGTGCTGCTCACCGGCCATGCCTTCCAGGTCTTTCTGACGCCGGAAGACCGCCGCGCCGCGCTCGCCACCATCGCCGCGCATCTTGCCCCCGGCGGCCGCTTCATCTTCGACAGCCGCAATCCCGCCTGCCGCGAATGGGAAGAGTGGGGACCGGACGAATCGCGACGCCTCGTCGAGCATCCGCGCTTCGGCACCGTCGCTGCCTGGAACGACGTCACCCACGATCCCGCCACCGGTATCGTGACCTATGGTACCCACTACGAAATTCAGGCCACCGGAAAACGCCTCTCGGCCGCATCGCGCATCGCCTTTCCGGAAAAGACGGAACTGGAGGGCCTGCTTGTCGAAGCGGGCCTGAGAGTGGAGCGCTGGCTGGGCGACTGGGAGGGCAATGCCTGGCACGAGGGAGCGAAGGAACTGATCCCCCTCGGCACCTTGGCCCGATCCACGGCGTAGCCGCCCGTCGTCACCCTTTCGGCCGCCCCCGTTGGCGGATCAGATAGCGCCGTGGACCGTCGACATAGAGATCAAGGTCGTTGCCGCATTCAGGGCAGAGCAACACGTTGGTCTCCCATGGCTTGTGGTGATTATAGTGAACCGTATAGGTGCTTTCGCACTGCCTGCATTCCATGGTCTCGGGCATCTCGCTCTCCCAGTGGTTGACCCGGGGAAGATGGGGAGAGTGCTGGAAAGCCGAAAGGGCGGCATGGTGCAAAACGATGAGGATCGCTGCATCACCGGAACTGTGGCTGGGGCGGGAGGATTCGAACCTCCGAATGCCGGTACCAAAAACCGGTGCCTTACCGCTTGGCGACGCCCCAACACGGCGGGAGCCTGATTAGCAAAGGGCGCGGGGGTGGACAATGGGTATTCTGTCTTCCGGCGATTTAATTCTCGCGGCCCCGCTGATTTCGTGTGCAGGACGGCTTGGTGCTTGGCAGGCGCGGCGGTGGCGGATAGGGTCGCGGCATCACCGTCTTTGGGCGGCCCGCGGCTGCCTTGCAGGCCGACGGGCCCGCCCTTCTCGCGAGGAGCCTTGATGTCCCAGTTTCGCGCCCGTCCGCCGGCCGTGCCCACCGTTCTGCTCGACGATGCCGTCGTGCGCGTCACGCGCTGGGATTTCGAGCCGGGAGCCGATACGGGCCATCACGTGCATGGGCTCGGCTATGTCGTCGTGCCGATGACCGATTGCGACTTCCTGATCGAGGAAGAGACGGGCGAGCGGCGCGTGCACACCAAGACGGGCGCCGTCTACCGGCGCGAGGCGGGCGTGGCGCACAATGTCGTCAATGGCGGCGACAAGCCGATGAGCTTTATCGAAATCGAATACAAGTGACGATCGTGTCCAGTGCTCCGCAAAACGAGGCTCCGTCCTTCGACCGTGACTTCAAGCCTGCCTATGGCGAGGCGGTGCCTGTCGCGCCGCGCGTCCAGCGCATCACGGTCAACAATCCGAGCCCCTTCACCTTTCATGGCACGAACAGCTACATCGTCGGCGACAAATCCGTGGCCGTCATCGATCCCGGCCCGGAGGACGAGGCGCATTTCGCTGCGCTGATGCGCGCGCTTGCCGGGCGCGAGGTGACGCATATCGCCGTCAGCCATACGCACCGCGACCACTCCCCCCTCGCCCGCCGATTGAAAGCCGAGACGGGCGCCATCATCGTCGCGGAAGGGCCGCACCGGGCGGCGCGGCCGTTACATGAGGACGAGAGCAATCCCTTTGCGGAGAGTTCAGACACGGATTTCGTGCCCGACATCGCGCTTGGCAACGGCGAGCGTTTGGCGGGCGACGGCTGGGCGCTGACGACGCTTTTGACGCCCGGCCACACCGCCAATCACGCAGCCTTCGCGCTTGACGGAGAAGACGGCATCGTTTTTTCCGCCGATCACGTCATGGCCTGGGCGACGACCATCGTCGCGCCGCCGGACGGCGCCATGGCGGACTACATGGCTTCGCTGGAACGGCTGCTGGAGAGAGACGACCGCCTCTATTTTCCCGGCCATGGTGGCCCGGTGCAGGAGCCGGCCTCCTTCCTGCGGGGGCTCCGGACCCACCGGCGCATGCGTGAACGCGCCGTGCGCGAACGCATTCGCGCGGGCGACCGGCTGATTTCAGACATGGTGAAGGCGATCTACCGCGACACCGACCCGCGCCTGCACGGCGCGGCGGCGCTTTCGGTGCTGGCGCATCTGGAGGATCTGCTGGCGCGCGGCGAGGTAGTGACCGAGGGGCCGGCCCTGCTGAAAGGCCTCTATTTCCCGGCACCGGGCGCCTAAGGCATTTCCAGACCACGCGCAGTGATCGCGCGTCCGGAAACGCGCTAATCTCCGGCAATGCCGAGCAGTTCGGCATCGAGCGCCTTCAAATAGCCCTCGACCAGCCCGGCGCCTATGCCGAGGTCGTGCGGTCCGTAGCGCGACGCGGCCCGCATGTCGACCAGCGTCGTCTCCGCTTCTTCGCGCAGGCGAATGACCACGTCGAAGCGGAAGCCGAAAAGAGGAGAGCGCCATTCGCCCTGCAGCAGCACGTCGCCCGAGCCGCCGATTGCAGGCGAGGTCGGGATGGCGCCCGGGCGGGTCTCGGGGATCGGCACCTCGCCGAGGTCTTCCTGGCTTCTGGCCACCTTGCTCGGATCGACGACGAGGTCTTCGAGATCCGCCAGGATATTGTCGAGGCCGGCCTCGCCGGTGATGGTGATGCCGTAGGCGGCGGCAACCTTGCGGGCGCCCTCGTAGACGCGGTCGAGCGCGCCCTCGTAGCGCCGGCCGGACAGGGCCGGATAGGCCTGGAGCTGCACCTCGCGGTCGCGCGCCGTCACGACACCGGCGCGGGGTAGCCAGTCCTGCCGGGCGGCGGGTTCGACAAGCCAGGGCGGCGGAGCGATCATATCCGTCGTGACATCGTAGAGCGGCGGCCGGTAGAAATAGGCATAGGCCGCGGCGCCCGAAATGCCGAGCGGCAGAAGCGAAAAGAGCAGCGCCGCCAGCGCCGCCTTGCCGCCCCGCGCACCGACCTGCCAGAGCCGGGCAAGGCCGAGCGCCGCCAGCAGCACGGCAAGCGCCGCCATTGCCGCGGCAAAGCCGGCAAGCACCAGGAAATGCGGCGTGGTCAGCGGACCAAAGCGATGCGACAGCACGACGGCGACAAACAGGACGCAGGAAAACAGCGCGAGCCGCCGCGCCCAGTGCGCCGCATGGGAAACGGGCCGTTCATACTGGATCGTGATCGCCATGGCCTTACCCGATGTCTCCGCGGCACCGCTGCCGCTCCCTTCCCTAACGCAGGACGACGGGTTTTTCCATCGGTGTCGTGGTGGACACCATCCCCCGGGTTTCTGGCCGAGCGACGCGAAAAACCTTGCGTGCCGTAAAATTGCCACGCTCGTTAACGAGTTTTCATAAACGGGGGTAATGGATCTTTGCCGCGCGCGCGAATGGTGGACAGCATCGCACGTTGCCGGAACAGCTTTAGGAGCAAGACGATGTTGCCGACGCAGACTGCCGCCGACACGCCTGTCGCCATCACGACCGGCGAACCCGCCCTTCCCCTGGAGCTTCTCGAACTCGAGTTGTCGCTCGACGGTTTCTCGGGAAACGAGGCCGGATTTGCCGAGGCCGTGCGCACCGCCGCCAGCCAGCTTGGCGGAGACTACCTCTTCGATCTCCCCGCTTCCGGGCTGGCGGACGACTGCCTGCGCATTGCCGCACTGCGCGTGCCGAAAGGCGACGAAGGTGCGCTGAGCGTGGTCTTCGCGCTGCTCGATGCCGAGGGATCCGGCATCCGTGTGGAAAATCCGGATGCGAAAACCGAGGGCCTGAAGCGCTTCGCCGACGCTTTCGTCGATGTGCTGCAACGCATATGAGGGCTTTCATCCTGACCGCGCGGTCCGGATCCGGCGGTCACATCCGTGGCGAACACAAATGCGCTGTACACTGTCGAGCGACTTGAGATAGTTCTGTCGCATAACAGTTTGCCGGAGTTCCCATGTCGAAGATCCTGATTCGCCTGGCCGCCCTTGCCGCGACCGCGCTTTTCCTCGCCGGTTGCCAGACGGCCGCAGAGGTGCGCGCCAATGACGAGAACAAGTGCCGCGCCTATGGCTTCCGCCCGAACACCGATGCCTTCGCTGAATGCCTGCAGCGCATCGATCTCGATCGCCGGGCCGATTTCCGTGCCACCCGCATGGAGCCGGTCATGTGGAGCCGGCCGGTCGTGATCTACGCGCGCCCGCGCCGCCATTGAAGGCCTGGCGTATCAGGCCTTGCCGTTGAAGGCGGCCTGTGCCGCCGCAAGACGGGCGATCGGCACGCGGAAGGGTGAGCACGACACGTAGTCCAGCCCCGCCTCCTCGCAGAAATGGATCGAGGCCGGGTCGCCGCCATGCTCGCCGCAGATGCCGAGCTTGAGATCGTTGCGGGTGCGCCGGCCGCGCTCGGCGGCGATGCGGATGAGTTCGCCCACGCCATCGAAATCGAGCTGTACGAACGGGTCCTGCTCGACGATGCCCTTCTGGATATAGGTCGACAGGAAGGCCGAGGCGTCGTCGCGCGAAATGCCGAAGGTCGTCTGCGTCAGGTCGTTGGTGCCGAAGGAGAAGAATTCGGCCGACTCGGCGATGACATGCGCGCGCAGTGCCGCGCGCGGCAGCTCGATCATCGTGCCGACGAGATAGTCTATCGCTACGCCGCTTTCGGCGATGACGGCCTTGGCGATGCCGTCGATGCGCGCCTTCACATAGTCCAGCTCCGCTTTGAGGCCGACGAGCGGCACCATGATCTCCGGCTCAACGGCGGCACCGGTGGTTTTTGCGGCTTCCGCGGCCGCCTCGAAAATGGCGCGCGCCTGCATTTCGGCGATCTCCGGATAGGAGATGGCCAGACGGCAGCCGCGATGGCCGAGCATCGGGTTGAATTCGTGCAGCGTATCCACCCGACGGCGCAGCACGGCCTCGTCGATGGAAAGGGCGTTCGCCACTTCGGCGATTTCCTCGTCGCTCTTCGGCAGGAATTCATGCAGCGGCGGATCGAGCAGACGGATCGTCACCGGCAGGCCATGCATGATCTCGAAGAGCTCGACGAAGTCCGAACGCTGCATGGGCAGGAGCTTGGCAAGCGAGGCCCGGCGACCGGCTTCATCCTCCGCGAGGATCATCTCGCGCATCACATTGATGCGGGTCCCCTCGAAGAACATGTGCTCGGTGCGACACAGGCCGATGCCTTCGGCACCGAAGGAGCGCGCGGCGCGCGCATCCGCCGGAGTTTCGGCATTGGTGCGCACCTTCATGCGGCGCGTGCGGTCGGCCCATTCCATGATGCGGCCGAAATCGCCCGACAATTCGGGCTGGAGCATGGGGATCTCGCCCTTCAGCACTTGGCCGGAGGAGCCGTCGATGGTGATGACGTCGCCCTTCTTCAGCGTGACGCCATGCGCGACCAGGAGCTCGTTGCGCAGATCGACGCGCAGCGTACCGGCGCCGGAAACGCAAGGGGTGCCCATGCCGCGCGCCACGACCGCCGCATGGCTGGTCATGCCGCCGCGGGTGGTCAAAATGCCTTCGGCGGCATGCATGCCGTGAATGTCTTCCGGGCTCGTCTCGATGCGCACGAGAATGACCTTGCGGCCCTCTTCCTGCGCCTGAACCGCATCTTCGGAGGTGAAGACGATGGCGCCGGTGGCCGCACCCGGCGACGCCGGCAGGCCGGATCCGATGACGTCGCGCCGCGCGCGCGGGTCTATGGTCGGATGCAGCAGCTGGTCGAGCGAGGCGGGGTCGATGCGCGCGACGGCCTCGCCCTCGCTGATCAGCCCTTCCGTCGCCATGTCGACGGCGATCCGCAACGCCGCCTTGGCGGTGCGCTTGCCGGAACGGGTCTGGAGCATCCAGAGCTTGCCGCGCTCGATGGTGAATTCGAGGTCCTGCATGTCGCGATAATGCCGCTCCAGCCGGTCGCAGATACCACGGAACTCCGCGAAGGCTTCCGGCATCAGCTTTTCCAGAGACGGGCGGTCGGAACCGGACGCGATGCGCGCCTCTTCGGTTATGTTCTGCGGTGTACGAATGCCGGCGACGACATCCTCGCCCTGCGCATTGACGAGGAACTCGCCGTAGAGCTTGTTTTCGCCCGTCGAGGGATTGCGCGTGAAGGCGACGCCGGTCGCCGAGGAATTGCCGAGATTGCCGAAGACCATGGCCTGGACATTGACGGCCGTGCCCCAGACGGCGGGGATATTGTGCAGCGTTCGGTAGGTGACGGCGCGCGCATTCATCCAGCTTGCGAACACCGCGCCGATGGCGCCCCAGAGCTGGACTTCCGGGTCCTGCGGGAACTCCTCGCCCAGTTCCTCGCGGATGACCTCCTTGTAGAGCGCAATGACATGCTGCCATTCAACCGCGGAGAGTTCGGTATCCTGCTCGTGACCGAGCCTGCCCTTCTCGTCTTCCAGAATCTCTTCGAAGACCTCGTGGTCGAGGCCCATGACGACATCGCCATACATCTGGATGAATCGGCGATAGCTGTCCCAGGCGAAGCGGGCGTCGCCCGCATCGTGGCCGAGCGCCTCGACGGTCCTGTCATTGAGGCCGAGATTGAGCACCGTGTCCATCATGCCCGGCATGGAAGCACGCGCGCCGGAACGGACGGACAGCAGGAGCGGCTTCGTCGTGTCGCCGAAGGTACGACCCGTGACCGCCTCCATCTGGCGAAGCGCGTCGCGAACCTGGTCCTTCAGTGCGGCCGGCAGGGTGCGGCCGCTGTCGTAGTAGTGATTGCAGGCGGCGGTGACGATGGTGAGGCCGGGCGGCACCGGCAGGCCGAGATTGCACATTTCGGCAAGGTTCGCGCCCTTGCCGCCCAGCAGGTTCTTGTCTGCAGCGCTGCCTTCGGCGCGACCATCCCCAAAGGTATAGACCCACTTCTCCATCGACGCCTCCCCAAATGCGTTTTCTCAATCTACAGGAACTGCATCCCTTTGAAAACGCGGCGCGATAGTAATTTTGCTGCACTGCGTCAAAATTGCGACGGCGATGCAATATTACGTGGCGATGATATAGATCGACGGCCAAAGGCCGCCGCCGTCAGTTCCCCTCGATGGAAAGCCCCTGCTCGTCCACCCGGATCTCGACACCGTCAGGTTTCTTCTCCTGCTGATAGGCATAATAGGAAAACCCGGCCACCACGACGATGAGGGCGCCGATAACCATGTAAAGTGCGTCTCTGCTCACTGAATTGATCCCCAATTGCATGTCTCGCCCGCAAGAACGCGCGGGCGGTTATGAATGCATCAGGCGGGGTTTTGTTCCGTTGCTACCGTTTGAAGAAACTGGATTTCAAACCCTGTTTCGCGGCCAGGACGCGGACCACCAGAATGGCGTCGTCATGGATCAAATAGAAGATGAGATGCTCGCGATAGGGAAAGCTGTGCAACCCCTCCGCCAACTCGGAACGAGCACGGCCAAGCGACGGGTTTTCGGATATCAGCTCCAGAATATGGAAAAGGCCGCCGATATAGGCATCTGCCTGCGCGTCTCCCCATGTCGCCATCGTGTAGGAAATAACGGTATCTACATCCGTTTCGGCGCTTTCCGTAAAGCGGAATGCGCCCACGATCACACGGCCCCGGCGCGTGCCTTGGTCAGGAATTCTTCCGCCGTTATCGAGCGGAACCGGCCGTTGGCGAGATCATCGAGCCCCTTGCCGACGTCTTCACGAACCGACGCCAGATAGCTTTCATGCAGGCGCAATGCGTCGTTGACCACGGCACTCGCATCCGCGAAGCGGCCGCTTTCAACTTCGTCCGCAATGTAGTTTTCGAGCTCTTTCGCGATGGACAGCTTCATTCGTTGCCTCCGACAAGGAGCTATTCTAGCACGGCCAGTCTTCGGCGGCTACGATGCCTCGCGCAACTGCTCGGCCGTCTGGAGGTCGACCGATACCAGTTGCGACACGCCCTGCTCGGCCATGGTGACGCCGAAGAGGCGGTTCATGCGGGCCATGGTGATGGGGTTGTGGGTGATGATGATGAAGCGGGTTTCGGTGGAGGCCGCCATCTCGTCCATCAGGTTGCAGTAGCGTTCGACATTGTGGTCGTCGAGCGGCGCGTCCACCTCGTCCAGCACGCAGATCGGCGCGGGATTGGTGAGGAAGACGGCGAAGATCAGCGCCATGGCGGTCAGCGCCTGTTCGCCGCCGGAGAGCAGTGTCATGGTCTGCGGCTTCTTGCCGGGCGGGCGGGCGAGGATTTCAAGGCCGGCATCGAGCGGGTCGTCGCTCTCGATCAGCTGCAATTCCGCCGTACCGCCGCCGAAGAGGTGGGTGAACAGGCGCTGAAACTGCACATTGACCACATCGAAGGCGGCCAGCAGCCGTTCGCGGCCCTCGCGGTTGAGGCTGTGGATGGCCGAGCGCAGCTTGCGGATCGCCTCGATGATATCCTCGCGCTCGGCAACGAGAGCATCGAGCTTCTCCGTCAGCTCCTTCTGCTCCTCCTCGGCGCGCAGGTTCACCGCGCCCAGCCGTTCGCGCTCGATCTTGAGACGGTCGAGTTCGCGTTCACGCTCGCGCGGATCGGGCAGCGGCGCATCGACGGGATGGCCGGTCAAACGCAGCGCCTCGTGCGGCGCGCAGGACAGGGCTTCGCGGATGCGCGCCTCGCCCTCGACACGGCGCTCGCGGGCGGAGACGAGACGCTCTTCCGAGCGGCCCCTGACCTCGCGGGATTCGGCGAGCTGCGAAAGCGCGGTGGCGGCGATGCGGTCGGCTTCGCGCTGGCGGTTTTCGGCCTCCTGCAGGGCATCGGCGGCGTCACGGCGGGCGGCTTCGGCATTGGTGAGGCCGGTCAGCAGCTCGCGGCGTTTGTCCTCGATCTCGTCGGGGGCTTCGGCCAGCTCTTCCATTTCCTCGCGCGCTTCCGCCTCGCGGTCGCGCAACGTCGCGATGTGGTTTTCGGCGCTGGCGGCGCGGGTCTTCCAGGTCTCGCGCTCGGCGGCAATCGCCATCAGGCGGCGCTGGCGGTCGGCCATTTCGCGGGCGAGGCCGTCATGGGCGGCGCGGGCTTCGGCGAGCGTCGCACGGTCGGTGGCAACATCCATCGTGTGGGTGCGCAGGCGAAGCTCCAGATCGGCGAGATCGGGGGCATCCTCCAGCGCACCACGCGCATCCTCGAGTGCGGTCGCGGCCTCATCCACCTGCGCCTCGATCTGTGCACGCGTTTCGGCAAGCACGGCGCGGCGGCGGATGAGATCACCGGCAGCGCGCTCGGCAGCCTCCAGCGCCTCGCGGGCCTCGGCGAGCGCGCGGGTGGCGGCGCGCTGCGTTTCGCGGGCGGCCTGCTGGCGCAGCGTCTCGGCGCGGATCGTCTCGCCGGCGCGGGCGAGATCGGCTTCGGCTTCGGCGAGCGCCGTGCGGGCGTCTTCCAGTTCGATTTCGAGTTCGGCGAGACGGTTTTTCTGTTCGAGGCGCAGCGCGGCGGCACTCGGAGCATCGGCACCAGTGACGTGACCATCCCAGCGGAAGACGGCGCCGTCGCGGGTGACGAGCCGCTGGCCGGGCTTCAGCTGCGGCAGCAGGGCCAGCGCCTCCTCGACGCTTCCGGCAATGCCGATCTGCGCCAGCCGCCGATGCAGGACTTTTGGCGCACGGACATGGGTGATCAGAGCGGCGACGCCGGATGGCAGGGCGGGATCGCCGGACGCGTCGCCTGACAGGCGCCAGTGCACGGGCGCATCGCTGTCGGCGGGGGAATCGAGATCGTCACCGAGGGCGGCACCGAGCGCGGTTTCATAACCGCGATCAACATCGACATCCTCGACGACAGGCGCGAAGGACCCGCCGGCAGCGCCGGCCTCCAGCATGCGCCTGATCGTACGAGCCTCGGTCTCGATGCCGGCGAAGCGGGCGCGGGCGGTATCGACCGGGGGGCGCAGGGCGCTCTCGGCAAAACGAGCCTCCTCCAGCGCCTCTTCCACGGCGACCAGCATTTCGCCGGCCGCCTCCAGGGCCTCTTCGGCAAGCTGCACGGCGGCGCGGCGCTCTTCCGGATCGGGCAGCGCATGGATGCGCGCATCCATTTCGTCGAGGTCGCGCGCCTGTGCATCCAATTGCTGGCCGAGCCGGAAATGGCGCTCCGAGAGATCGCGGATCGCCTTTTCCAGCTGGTTGCGCACGGCAGCGGCTTCCGCGCGTTCGGCGGTGACGGCAGCTAGGGCAGCCTCGCTTTCCGCAAGCTTTGCGGCGGCCTCGTCCATCGTTTCGCGGGCGGCTTCGGCGCGCTCGTCGGCCTCGGCGAGGATCTCGCCGATCTCCTCTTCCTCCGCCGTCAGCCGGTCCAGCACGGCGGCGTTGTCGGCCACCATGCGCTCTTCGCGCACGATATCCTCGGCAAGCTGCGCCAAACGGCGGCTGAGCTCATCGCGGCGGCGCAGCAGGCGGGCGGAATCCTCTTCCAGCTGTGCGCGGGCGATCTGCAGGCGTTGCAGCACGGCGGCGAGCTTCGCCTCGTTCTCGCGCAGTTCCGGCAGCTTCAGGCTGGCGACGGCCTGTTCCTTGGCGGCATGCATCTGCGCATTCGCCCGCTCGGCGACGATGGAGGTGGCCTGGTTGAGCTGGCTTTCCGCCTCACCCTCGGCCTCCTTGGCCTGCACCCAGCGGATATGCAAGAGCATCGCCTCGTGCCGACGGATATCGGCCGAGAGCATCTTGAAACGGTTCGCCTGGCGCGACTGGCGCTTCAGGCTTTCGATCTGGCTTTCGAGCTGCGAGGTGACGTCTTCCAGCCGCTCCAGATTGGTCTCGGCGGCGCGCAGGCGAAGCTCCGCCTCATGACGGCGGGAATGCAGGCCGGAAATGCCGGCCGCCTCTTCGAGCAGCTGGCGGCGCGCCTGCGGTTTTGCCTGGATCAGTTCGCCGATACGGCCCTGCCCCACCATGGACGGCGAGCGGGCGCCGGTGGAGGCATCGGCAAAGAGCAGCTGCACATCCTTGGCGCGCGCCTCCTTGCCGTTGATGCGGTAGACCGAGCCGTTTTCGCGCTCGATGCGGCGCGTGACCTGAATCTCGTCCTGATCGTTGAACGCAGCCGGCGCGGTGCGGTCGGAATTGTCGAGATAGAGGCCGACTTCAGCGGTGTTTCTCGCCGGGCGGTTGCCGGAGCCGGAGAAGATGACATCGTCCATGCCGGACGCGCGCATGTTCTTGTAGGAGTTCTCCCCCATCACCCAGCGCAACGCCTCGACGAGGTTCGACTTGCCGCAGCCATTCGGCCCGACGACACCGGTCAGGCCGCGCTCGATGACGAATTCGGAGGGCTCGACGAAAGACTTGAAGCCGAGCAGGCGGAGTTTGGTGAACTTCATGCGTTCACCTGCCCCTCAACGTAAAAAGCGGGCGCACGGCTTCCGCCACCGCCCGCTTCAAAACCGGTCGAAGGATCAGAGAAGGCTGTCGATAAGGGCCGACATGGTGTCAACCGACATGTCTCCCGAATAGCGCTTGCCGTTGATCAGGAAGGTCGGGGTCGCCGCGACGCCGAAATCCTTGGCACCGCGTTCACGTACCGCGTTCACATCATCCAGAAGCTTCTGGTTCGTCAAGCAGGCCTGGAAGCTCTCCTGTGTAAAACCGGCGAGTTTGGACATCTGAAGCAGGGCTTCGCGGCCATCCTGCGCGGCAGCCCAGGTTTCCTGCTGCTTCATCAGCATGGAGATCATCGGGTAATACTGTGCGGCTTCCGTGAGCTTCGTCGTGTCCTGCGGGTTGCAGCGCGCCAGCATGAAGGCGGCGGCAGCACGCGGATCGAAGGGGAATTCGCGTACGATGAAGCGAACCTTGCCGCCATCGACATACTTCGCCTTGATGGCGTCGAAGGTGTTGTTGTGGAAGGCCGCGCAGTGCGGGCAGGTCGTCGACATGTATTCGACGATCGTCACGGGGGCGTTGGCTTCGCCGAGCGCCATATCCGGCAGCGCGCCGGGCTTGAGCACTTCCGCCATGTCGACATCGCCTTCGGAGGTCGGCAGTTCGACGGACTTGGCTTCGGCGGCGGGCGCCTGGGCGGTCTCGGTGGTCGTCGTGGTCGTCGTCGCAGCCGTGCCGCTCGCCGTGCTCGTCGTCGGCGTCGTCGCGGTCTCGGTCGTCGTTTCCGTCGACGTGGCCGGCGTCGAGCTTGCGCTTTCCGTCGTCGTCTGGCTGGTCTCGGGAGCCTTGGCGGTCTCCTTCTTCTCGTCGCTGCAGGCGGCCAGCGTCACGGCAAGTGCGGCGACGGCGACGCCGGAGAAGAGGCGCTTCATCAGGCTCATTTCGGAAAGGGACATGGTCTCTCCTGTGGGAAGGGATAGGAATTCGAATCTTTCGGCGCAATCCGGGCGGAAACCGCTGACACGCGTCCAGATTTGCTGTCGGCTCTCCCGTTATACCTGCTTTGGGGCGGGAACAAGCGGAGTTAATGCTAGTAACTTCAAAGAATTGTGACCGTTCGATGGTTGCCGGCGCGGGCTTTTGCGCTTCATTTGCGCCGGCCGAGCACCGCCGTGCCGAGCCGCTTCAGCGCCGCCTTCAGCGCGTCCCCCTCGATGCCTTCGACGAGATGATCGAGATGCTGGGCGGCGGCCCCCGTCAGCGGGCGTGGCTTGGGCCGGCGGTTGCTCTGGATGCTGACCGGCTTCTGCACGATCTTGATCTGGTTGACCGCCGGAAAGCCGAAAAAACCGTTGATGCGCTGGATGATCTCGCCCTGCTGATGGCTGAGGAACAGCGCCCGCGCGCCCTCGCAGGCGATCGTCAGCACTCCAGCCTGGTAACCGCCCCCCTCGCCCGCCATTTCGGAGGCGCGGCGCGGCCAGGCGATGCGCTCCGGCCTTGTGCATTCGGCGAATTCCGAACCGGCAATCTCGTCCCACGAGCCGAGCAGCATGGTGTTAATGCCGGCGCGCTTGGCGAGCACCGGATCGATGAGGCCATTGGCCACTTCGCTGATCTGCACGATGCCGCGCCGCGGCTTTTGCTGGGTCTTCGTGTTCACGTTTTACCCCTGGCGGGAAAATATTCCTGTTTCACCCGCGAAGCACTTGAACATCACGGATCAGTCCGCCAGTTATAGGCGCTTCGATCCCGTTCAGGCAAATCATGACCCAAGCTTACCGGACCATGGCGCCCGCCGACCTTATCCTCGCCTGGTACGACAAGCACCACCGCGACCTGCCCTGGCGCGTGAGCCCGCCGATGGCAGCGGCCGGGGTCAAACCCGATCCCTATCGCATCTGGCTGTCGGAGGTCATGCTGCAGCAGACGACGGTGCAGGCGGTAAAATCCTATTTCGCGCTCTTCACCGCGCGCTGGCCAACGGTTGCGGATCTTGCCAAGGCCGACAACGAGGATGTGATGAAGTCCTGGGCGGGGCTCGGCTATTATGCCCGCGCGCGCAATCTCAAGAAATGCGCCGAGGCGGTCGCCTTCGAGCATGGCGGGGTGTTTCCCGATACGGAGGATGGGCTGAAGGCCCTGCCCGGCATCGGCGACTATACCGCCGCCGCCATTGCCGCCATCGCCTTCAACCGTAAAAGCGCGGTGCTCGACGGCAATGTCGAGCGCGTCATCTCGCGCCTTCATGCCATCGAGACGCCGCTTCCCGCGGCAAAGCCGGAAATGCGGGCACTTGTCGCCGCGATGACACCGGAGGACCGGCCGGGCGATTTCGCCCAGGCGATGATGGATCTCGGCGCCACGATCTGCACGCCGCGCCGGCCCGCCTGTGCGCTCTGTCCGCTCAATGCGGACTGTCGCGTGCTCGGCCGCGACGATCCCGAACTTTTTCCGCGCAAGGCGGCGAAGAAGGAGAAGCCGGTGCGCCTGGGGGCTGCCTTCGTGGCTGAGGATGAGGACGGTGCGGTGTTTCTGCGCAAGCGCATCGAGAGCGGCCTGCTCGGCGGCATGACGGAAGTGCCCGGCAGCGCCTGGACGGCGCGCATCGACGGCGACACCGCGACCACCGCCGCCCCCTTCCCCGCCGACTGGCACCCCACCGGCACCGTCACCCATGTCTTCACGCATTTCGAGCTGCGCCTCACCGTCTATCGCTCGCGCGTGCCGCGCGGCACGGCAAAGGACGGCGGATGGTGGCAACCGAAGGCGACGCTCGACGGCGAGGCGCTGCCGACCGTCATGAAGAAGGCAATAAAACAGGCCATACCCGACGCATTCGACAAAACGAGGAACGCATGACCAGCATCGAAATCCGCCACATCGTTTTCGACATCGGCAAGGTGCTGATCCATTACGATCCGCATATCCCGTTCACCCGCCTCATTCCCGACGATGCGGAACGCAACTGGTTCTTCACCAATGTCTGCACACACGACTGGAACCTGGAGCAGGATCGCGGCCGCAAGTGGGAGGATGCCGAGGCACTTTTGATCGAGGCGCATCCCGACCGGGTCGAGCACATCCGCGCATTCCGCAAACACTGGCATGAAATGGTCTCGCACGCCTATGTCGAGAGCGTCGCGATCATGGAGGCGCTTATCCAGGAGGGCCGCGACGTGACCATGCTGACGAATTTCGCGGCCGACACGTTTAAGGAAGCGCGCAAGCTGTTTCCCTTCCTCGACATGCCGCGCGGTGTGACCGTTTCGGGCGAGATCGGCCTGATCAAGCCGGACCGCGCGATCTATGAGAAGCATAGTCGCGATTTCGGCCTCTCGCCCGCCCACACGCTGTTCATCGACGACGCGCCGGCCAATGTCGAGGGTGCGCGGCTGGCCGGCTGGAATGCCGTGCTGTTCACCGATCCGGAAAAGCTGAAGAGCGATCTCGCCGCCCATGGCATCGCGCTCTAAGCAGAGCCGCAACGAGCCCAAAACCGAAACGCCCGGAGCCTTGTGAGCTCCGGGCGTTTTCGCATTTCCGGGACTGAAGGTACAAAAACCGGAAAAGCGATATCCTGCCTGCCGGGCCGGTTGATCGGCCCTAGCTTTTCACAACGATTTCCGTTGCTTGGCCTGATGTATTTGCTGGATCACAGTAAGCCGCTGATGGTTAACATCACCTGAATCGGCGGCGTGGAAGTTTGGGAATCCTGTCGAAAAGATAGAGCCGTCCGCCCCCTCAAAACAGCCACAGCCCCCGATGCAGGGAACACCGGAGGCCGCAGCTGGAGAAACGTATAATTCGGGTTGGGCAGCTTACTCGATGCCGGCCATTCCGGCGCGCACCACGGCGCGCAGGTCGTCGATCGGCTTCAGCTCGGCCCCATCGGCATAGTGCCAGAAGGTCCAGCCGTTGCAGGCATCGAGCCCCTGCACCTTGGCGCCGACGCGGTGGATCGAGCCGGCGTCATTGCCCGAGGCGAGCGTGCCGTCTGCGCGCACGATGGCGCTGTGGCGGCGGCGGGCGTCCGTCAGCACCGTGCCGGGTGCGATCAGGCCGCTTTCGATCAGCGTGTTGAAGGCGACGCGCGGTTCGGCCTTCTTGCCGGTCATCACCGAAAGCGTGCCGCTGCCGAGCGGTTCCACCGCATCGATACGCTCGCGGGCGGCATCGATATAGGCCTGCTCGCGCTCGATGCCGACGAAGTGGCGGCCGAGGCGCTTGGCTACCGCGCCCGTCGTGCCGGAGCCGAAGAACGGGTCGAGCACCACGTCGCCGGGCTTGGAGGAGGCCATCAGGATGCGGGCGAGCAGCGCTTCGGGCTTCTGCGTCGGATGCACCTTCTTGCCGTCGTCGCCCTTCAGGCGCTCGCCGCCGCTGCAGATCGGGAACAGCCAGTCCGAACGCATCTGCACGTCGTCATTGGCCGCCTTCATGGCATCGTAGTTGAACGTATAGCCCTTGGCCTTGGGATCGCGCGTCGCCCAGATCATCGTCTCGTGCGCGTTCTGGAACCGGCGACCCTTGAAGTTCGGCATCGGGTTGGTCTTGCGCCAGACGATGTCGTTGAGGATCCAGAAATTGAGATCCTGCAGCGTCACGCCGACGCGGAAAATGTTGTGGTAGGAGCCGATGACCCAGATGGTGCCCGAGGGCTTCAGCACGCGGCGGCAGGCCAGCAGCCAGGCGCGGGTGAAGGCATCGTAGGCCTGGAAGGAGGCGAACTGGTCCCATTCGTCGTCGCAGGCATCGACGAGGCTCTGGTCGGGACGATGCAGCGCACCGCCAAGCTGGAGGTTGTACGGCGGATCCGCGAAGATGACGTCGACGGACTGGTCGGGAAGCGCTTCGAGCGCCGCGACGCAATCGCCCTTGATGATCGTATCGAGCCAACCGCTCTTGCGGGGCGAACGGGAGACGTCTGCAAGCGAAAGAACAGATGGCATGTGATACTCGCTGATACGCTGACTCGGAACGGAACGTGATGGTGCTTATGGTTACCGAAGATGGTTACCAAAGGCTGAAGGCTTTGGAGAAAAAGCGAAAACCGTTTCGTCGCGGCACTTTCCGGATGAATTCAAGCCGTTGCGAATATCCTCCGCTGCCCGCACGTTTCCGAAGGGAGAGAGCTGAGCCTGCCGGCGCGGACGGCCGGGTTTTGCGGTGAAAACGAGGAGGATTTGCCTTGCGACTGAAAGCCGCCTTCCTGCTTCTGGCGGGGCTTCTTGCCGCCACTGAGACCATTGCCGCCGACAAGACGATGATCGTGCTCGACGCCTCCGGCTCCATGTGGGGCCAGATCGACGGGCGCTCGAAGATCGACATCGCCCGCGAGACGCTCGGCACGGTGCTGAAATCGGTACCCGTGGGAACCGAGCTTGGCCTGATGGTCTACGGCCACCGGGAAAAGGGCTCGTGCAGCGACATCGAGCTTGCCGTGCCGCCGGGTGCGGGCACGGAGAACGCGATCACCGCCTTCGTCAACGGGCTCAGCCCGAAGGGCAAGACGCCGCTCAGCCAGTCCGTCGAGCAGGCGGCCGATATCCTCAAATATACCGAGGAAAAGGCGACCGTCGTGCTGGTGACGGATGGGCTGGAGACCTGCGAGGCCGATCCTTGCGCACTCGCCTCCGCACTGGAGAAGAAGGGCGTCGATTTCACCACCCATGTCGTCGGCTTTGGCCTGACGGAAGAGGAAGGCAAGCAGGTGGCCTGCCTTGCCGAAAACACCGGCGGCAAATATTTCCAGGCCTCCGACGCCACCCAGCTCGTCGCGGCACTGACCGAGACGGTGGCGGAAGCGCCGATGGCGAAGCCGAAGCAGGAAGAGGTGGCGGTCGCCGAACCGGAACCCGCGCCCGCTATCGAGTTCAACACCGAGTTCGACAGCGTGCTTTCCGAGGGTGGCCCCTCGCTTGGCGATAACAGCGACGTCTTCTGGCAGATCTACAAGGCGGATGCCAATGGAGCGCCGGCCGGCGACACGGTCGAAACGCAGTACAAGGGCAAATATTCCGGCAACTACCCGCCGGGCAGATATGTGGCCGTGGCCACGCTGCAAAGCGCGATCAAGCGGGAGGTGCCCTTCGAGACGAAGGACGGTGCGGTCGCAAAACCCTTCGTCAATTTCGACGCCGGCCTGGTCATCCTCACGCCGAAGCGCACGCCGCAGGATACGGAGGCCGATGGCAATGCCGCCCTCGAGATCGCTTTCGGCGGCTATTCCACCACCTATTACGGCAAGGCGAAATTCTATGCCTCGGCCGGCGATGTGACGGTCAACGGCACGATCGGCCCCTCCAAGGTCTCGGAGAGCTTCTCGGTCAAGGCCGGCGAAACGCTCGAACGCGACCTCGTCATCGGCTCCGGCAGCGTGATCAACAAGGCCGTCTATGCCGAGGGCGGACCGGAAGTCGATTCCGGCAACGTATTCTTCGAGGTTGTCGAGGCGAAGAAAGCCATCGACGGCACGCGCAAGAGCGTCACCTATGGCTATGGCACCGGCACCAAACTCGACGTTCCCACCGGCGACCTCGTGCTCACCGCCAAGCTCGGCTCGGCGACCGGCGAGGTTCCGATCAGCCTCAAGGCAGGCGAGATGAAGGAGGTGGTCGTCAACCTCAATGCCGGCGTGCTGGCGATCTCGGCACCGGGCGGCAGCTTCATCGAAATCCTCAGCGCCGCCAAGGACATCCAGGGCAACCAGAAATCCATGTCCTACAATTACGGCACCGAATGGCAGGACACCCTGCCACCCGGCGACTATGTTGTGCGCGTGAAGTATGAGGGCGACACGGCACCGAAGGAGGGCAAGGCGACCGTCAAGGCCGGGGAGCGCTCGGAAGTGACGGTTCAGTAGTGCGATAGAAGGCGGAAGGCCTCCTCCCCTCCAAAGTCATCCTCGGGCTTGACCCGGAGGATCCACGCACAAGCGATGCGGTGGGGATGTATGGATCCTCGGCTCAAGGCCGAGGATGACGTAGGAGAGGGACGGCACATTCTTTGGAGCAGAGAGTGCGCCTTGCTCTCCCGGAATGGGGAGGATACGTGACGTCGGCTCGATATAGCTACGCCGCATGAAAGCTTCGGCTGTCCTCCGGCGCCTCATCCCGGTCGTTCAGCCCATAATCCCTCACCACGCTCGCGATGCGCAGCCGATAGGCGTCGAATACGCCGCCACGGCCAAGGGACTGGGCGGCGCGGTGTTCCTCGGTCGTGCGCCATGCCTTCACCGCCGTCTCGTCGCGCCAGAAGGAGAGCGAGAGAAGACGGGTCGGGTCGGTGAGGCTGCGAAAGCGCTCGATGGACAGGAAACCATCGATGCCGTCGAGCAGCGGGCGCAGGTCGCGGGCGGTGTCGAGATAGAGATCCATGCGGCCGGGTGCGGGCACCACTTCGAAGATGACGGCGATCATGACGCAATCCTCGGCGCATGCGGCAACGAGACGTTCTTCAGGAAGATGCGGTCTTCCTTCAGGATGAAACGCTCCTTGCGGGCAAAATCGTAGTTCTCCCGCCCGAGCGGATCGGCAGCAAGCCGAGCGCGATAGGCCTCGTAGGCGGCGAAGCTCTCGATATTGTAGACGCCGTAGGCCGTGGTCGACGAGCCCTCATGCGGGCCGAAATAGCCGATGAGATCGGCGCCGCAGCGCGGGATCGCCTGGCCCCAGGTCTGCGCATAGGTGGCGAAAGCATCCTTGCGGAAGGGGTCGATTTCGTAGCGGATGAAGCAGGTGATCATCGTCGTCTCCTTGTTTTCGCGATGCCCCCTTCTCCCACATTGCCATGCGCGAATGCTTCGACTATGATCGAAGTATGAAGGAAGGACCTGACATTTCTCAGATCGGCGCGCTGATCGGCGATCCCGCCCGCGCCAACATGCTGACCGCCCTGATGGGCGGCCAGGCGCTGACGGCGACCGAGCTTGCGGGCGCGGCCGGCATCACGCTGCAGACGGCCAGTTCCCATCTGTCGAAGCTCGAGACCGGTGGCCTCGTCGCCCAGCGCAAGCAGGGGCGGCACCGCTATTTCGCTCTATCCGACGACGAGGTGGGCCTGCTTCTCGAAAACATCATGGGCTTTGCCGCTAATCGCGGCCTCATGCGCACCCGCCCCGGCCCGAAGGATCCGGCGCTGCGCAAGGCGAGGGTCTGCTACAACCATCTCGCCGGCGATTTTGGCGTGCGCATGCTGGATCGGCTGGTGGCAGACGGTGATGTCATGCTCGACGGTGACGAGGCGGACCTGACACTGAGCGGCGAGGCCCGCATCGCGGCTCTCGGCATCGACGTGTCATCGCTGAAAGCCCAGCGCCGTCCGGTCTGCCGCACCTGTCTCGACTGGAGCGAACGGCGCTCGCATCTTGCCGGTTCGCTCGGCGAGGCGCTGCTTGGCCGCTTCATCGCCGACGGCTGGGCCAGACGCGAGAAGGACAGCCGTGCCATCCGCTTCACGCCCGAAGGCGAACGGCAATTCACGGCGCTGTTTCCGTAAATGCAAAGGGCGGCCCGTAAGCCGCCCCTCAAAGCCTCCTGCGACGCGATACCGGCTACAGGATGAAATCGCCCTTCAGCAGTGTCACGGCGTCATCGAGGTGGATCTTGAAGTCGGCCGTCTTGTCGCCGTTCACATCGCCGTAAATGTAGGTATCTGATGCCTGCCTGTCGTATATCAGCTGCCCCGCCTTGCCGGTAAAGCCGCCTTCGTTGGCAATGAAGGTAAAGGCCTGGTTGTTGGTGACCGTGGTGTTGGCATCGATGGCCGACAGGTCGATACGATCACCGCGGACAAAATCGTAGATCGTATCCTGGCCGCTTGCGGCAACAGTCGATTCCTTGATCGACTTGAAGACGAAGATATCCTTGCCGGAGCCGCCATAGAGATCATCGGCGCCCATTCCACCATAGACCTTGTCCAGGCCCGCTCCGGCGGAAATCAAGTCGTTTCCGCCCTTGCCGTTCAGGGTATTCGCCCCGTCATTGCCACGCATGATGTTGCGTGCGTCATTGCCGGTGCCGGAGATGGCGGCCGTGCCGGTCAGGGTGAGGTTTTCCTGATAGTTGCCGAGGCTCCAGCTGATAGAGGACCTGATGGTGTCCGTCCCGGTATCATAGTAGTCGAAGCGGAGCGTATCCTTGGCATTGTCGATGACATAGGTGTCGTTACCGGCGCCGCAGACGAAAGTGTCGGCGCCCGTGCCGCCATCGACATAGTCGTTGCCGACACCGCCATCCAAGTAGTCGTCGCCAGAGCCGCCCGAAAGATAATCGTTACCGGCACCGCCCTTCATGTCGTCATTGCCGGCTTCGCCGTAGAGGCGGTCGACGCCGTCGGCCTTTCCGTAGAGATCGGCTCCATTCATGACGTCATTGCCGGCGCCGCCATAGAGAATATCGGCACCGTCGCCGCCCTCCATGTCGTCGTCTCCCGCGCCGCCATAGAGCTTGTCGTTGCCGGCCTCGCCGTAAAGATCGTCGCTGCCGGCCCCACCGCGGAGAGTATCGTGGCCCGTGCCGCCGTAAAGGCGGTTCAGCGATTGCGCGGCATAGGTGACGCCCTCGATATCGGCCCAGAGAACATCGTCGCCGTCACCGCCATAGAGCGTATCGCCGCTGAGGCCGCCGACCAGCAGGTCGTTGCCGGCACCGCCATGGAGATAGTCGTTGCCGCCCTGACCGTAGATCTTGTCGTTGCCGGCATCGCCATAGAGCGTATCGGAACCACCGCGGCTGTTGTATTGCCAATTCGGCTCGTCCGTGCCTGTATCGCCGAAGATACGGTCGTCGCCGTCACCGCCATAGGCAACGTCACCTTCCGTGTTTTCCTTGGGATTCTGGTAGATATCCCCGAAGATGGTGTCGTTGCCGCCGTAGCCGCGGATGGCGCCATTGACGCTTGCGCTATCGGAATCGACGAAATTGTCATAGGTGCCGTCGCTTAGAACACGTGCAGTGCCCCACAGGACGTCATTGCCGCTGGTGCCTTTGATCTTGCCATTCGGATCTCTTGCCATTTCGATCTCCTGGTAGAACTGGTGCTGTCAATGGCTGCACTATAGGGCGCGCCCACGACATTCTTGTTCCCAGGGTAACAGCGCGCAGCGGCAAAACACAACTCACCCTCGCAAAACCTCAACACAGGGTCGCAGCACGACAGTCCTGCCAATCTGGCAATTGTCGCCTTCGGCCCTTTGGTGTAGGGAAGCCACGCTTGCCGGGCGTATCGGTGCTCCCAAAGGAAAGACGACGACATGGACGGTTTCGACCTCATCATTTTCGACTGCGACGGTGTTCTGGTCGATTCGGAAATCATCGCGGCGGAGGTCGAGTCCCGGCTTCTGACGGAGGCCGGCTATCCGATCGGCGTCGAGGAAATGGGCGAGCGCTTCGCCGGCATGACCTGGCAGAACATCCTGCTGACGATCGAGCGGGAAGCCTCCATTCCGCTCTCGGCCTCGCTGCTCGACAAGTCTGAAAAGCTGCTCGATGCGCGCCTTGCCGCCGAGGTGAAGGTCATCGACGGCGTCAAGTCGATGCTGTCGCGCATCCGCAAGCCCTATTGCATCTGCTCGAATTCGGCCTCGCACCGCCTCGACATGATGCTCTCGAAGGTCGGCCTCAAGCAGGTCTTCGCCCCCCATGTCTATTCCGCCAAGGATCTCGGTCCGGATCGCGTCAAGCCGAAGCCGGACATCTTCCTGCATGGCGCAAAGCAGTTCGGCGCCAATCCGGCCCGCACCCTGGTCATAGAGGATTCGGTGCATGGCATTGCCGGTGCGCGCGCCGCCGGCATGCGCGTCGTCGGCTTCACCGGCGCCTCGCACACCTATCCCTCGCATGCCGACCGTCTGACGGAAGCCGGCGCCGAGACCGTGATCTCGCGCATGACCGACCTGCCCGAAGTGATCGCGGCACTTGCCGAATGGCAGGAAGCGATCTGATCTATTTTCAGACCTGAAAACAAAACGGCCGCGGAAGATGCTTCCGCGGCCGTTTTGCTGGATGGCGTTGAGACCGTTACTTCGTGTTGTACGGGCCTTCGTCGAAGCCGACGAAGGCGCGCACGAAACCGCCCGAGCCGCCGGGAATGGTGACGTTGTCCTTCGTGAAGACGAACTGCGCCGTGCCTTCGGCCGGAATGTTGACCGGGAACTGCACGAGATCCGTGAAGAGCGTGTTGTCGCCATCGGCGGCGGCCACGCGGATTGGGACATTGACCGAGGTGCCGGCGCTTCCGGCCGGGCCGACGACGATACGGCCCTGGACCATGACCGTCATAACGAGCTGGCTTTCGTTGACCACGCAGCGGCGCGTCGTTTCGGCAAGCGTCACCTGGTAGAGCAACTTCGATGGATCATCCTTGGCGCCCTTGGCGTAGCGGCGCAGCACGGACGTACCGTCGCGCAGATAGACCTGCGGGCAGGCGCCCTGAATCACGGCAGAGCCCTGCGTCTGTTGCGCATTGGCGGTCACCTGCGTGCCGGCGCCGGCCGTATCGCTGGAAACGCCGAGATCGGCGGGCTTGTCCGTCTGGTTGCAGCCGGCCACGAGGGCGAGAAGGGAGATGCCGAGAAAGCGGCGGATCGTCATTGCAAACACGTTACTTTTACCCCTGCGATCAGGCCCCGCCCCCAGCGACCAAGCCTTTCGGAACTCGTTTCACGGGCCTTTTCACGACCCTAGGCGATGGTCTATAGCAGCGACGCGGCGAAAAATCGATTGTCGAATGAAACCGCCCGCAGAATTTCGGAGAGGCCCGTTTCGACGGGCCGCACGCAACGGCATTGCCACGATCTGCCGCAAAGAGACCTGCAGCAGGCGTGGCCTTTCGGGTAAGGTCGGAAGGACGATGGCAGCACAGCGACCGAACGACCGGTGGACGATCCCGTCCGCAACCCCCAACCATTCCAAGGACCTGTGAACGTGGATTATGTTTCGACGCGGGGCGAGGCCCCTTCCCTCGGCTTCTCCGATGCGCTTCTCGCCGGGCTTGCCCGCGACGGCGGTCTCTATGTACCGCGCGAATGGCCGACCTTCTCCAAGAAGGAGATCCGGGCGCTGCGCGGCAAATCCTATCAGGAGATCGCGTTTACGGTTCTCTCGCCCTTCGTCGAGGGTGACATCCCTGCCGATAAATTCCGCGCGATGATCGACGAGGCCTATGCCACGTTCCGCCATCCGGCGATTGCGCCGCTGGTGCAGACCGGCCCGAATTCCTTCGTCATGGAACTGTTCCATGGCACGACGCTCGCCTTCAAGGACGTGGCGATGCAGCTGCTCGCCCGCCTGATGGACCATGCGCTTGCCGTTCGCGGCGAGCGCGCCACCATCGTTGGCGCGACCTCGGGCGACACGGGTGGCGCCGCCATCGACGCCTTTGCCGGCCGCGAGCGCACCGACATCTTCATCCTCTTCCCCGAGGGCAAGGTCTCGCCGGTGCAGCAGCGCCAGATGACCACCTCCAAGGAAAAGAACGTCCACGCGCTCGCCATCAAAGGCAATTTCGACGACTGCCAGAACCTCGTGAAGGCGATGTTCAACGACACGAAATTCCGTGACGGCATGAAGCTCTCGGGCGTCAACTCGATCAACTGGGCGCGCATCATGGCCCAGATCGTCTATTACTTCACGACGGCGGTCGCCCTCGGCGCGCCGGACCGGAAAGTCTCCTTCACCGTTCCCACCGGCAATTTCGGCGATATCTTCGCCGGCTACGGCGCCAAGCGCATGGGCCTGCCGATCGACAAACTGGTCATCGCCACCAACGAGAACGACATTCTCGCCCGCACGATGAAGACCGGCCGTTACGAGATGAAGGGCGTCAAGGCGACTACCTCGCCGTCGATGGACATCCAGATCTCCTCGAACTTCGAGCGTCTGCTGTTTGAAGCCTATGACCGCGATGCGGGTGCCGTGCGTCGCGCGATGGAAAGCCTCAAGCAGTCGGGCGCCTTCGAGATTGAGGACAAGGCACTGAAGGCGATCCGGAAAAAATTCCGCGCGGGCCGCGCTTCGGAAAAAGAGGTCGCAAAGACCATCAAGACGACGCTCGCCGAGACCGGCTACCTGCTCGATCCACATTCGGCGATCGGCGTGTTCGTCGCTGCAAAACACGAAAAGCCGGGCTCTCCGATGGTGACGCTCGCCACCGCGCATCCGGCAAAATTCCCCGCCGCAGTAAAATCGGCGTGCGGTATTGACCCGGCGCTTCCATCGTGGCTTGCTGATTTGATGCAAAGGGAGGAGCGTTTTGACGTGCTGAGCGCAGAGCTCGACGTCGTGGAAGCCTTCATCGGCGACCATTCGCGAATCCGGGGCTAAGGCAAGGCCGGGAGCGGTTGCACCCGGCATTTGCGTGTTTAAAGGGAGGGCCTTTCCGGTTTCCCGCGGGCGGCGGAAAGGCTGAAAACGCAGAAAGTGCGCATGATGAAAGTTGAGTGCACCCGGCTTGCTTCCGGGTTGACCGTGGTGACCGAAAACATGCCCCATCTCGAGAGTGTGGCTCTCGGCGTATGGATCAAGTCGGGGTCGCGAAACGAAACCGCGGACGAGCACGGCATCGCCCATCTTCTGGAACACATGGCCTTCAAGGGCACCGAGCGCCGCTCCGCCCGCCAGATCGCCGAGGAAATCGAAAATGTCGGCGGCGAAGTCAACGCCGCCACCTCGACGGAAACCACCTCTTACTATGCCCGCGTGCTGAAGGACCACGTCCCGCTCGCAGTCGACATCCTCGCCGACATCCTGACGGAATCCGTCTTCGATGACGAAGAGCTGCGCCGCGAGAAACACGTCATCCTGCAGGAAATCGGCGCGGCCAACGACACGCCCGACGACGTCGTCTTCGACAAGTTCTCCGAGGTTGCCTATCGCGACCAGATCATCGGCCGCGCCATTCTCGGCACGCCGGACACAGTCCTCTCCTTCTCGCCCGGCGAAATCCGCAGCTATCTCGACCGCAACTATACGACGGACCGCATGTTCGTCGTAGCGGCCGGCGCCGTGAAGCACGACGAATTCGTCAAGCAGGTCGAAGAACGCTTCTCGAGCCTGCCCACCGCGCCAAAAGTCTCGCCGGTCTTCGAGCCCGCCCGTTATACCGGCGGCGACGTGCGCGAGACGCGCGACCTGATGGATGCGCAGGTGCTGCTCGGCTTCGAGGGCAAGGCCTATCACGCCCGCGATTTCTACTGTTCGCAGATCCTCGCCAACATCCTCGGCGGCGGCATGTCCTCCCGCCTCTTCCAGGAAGTGCGCGAGCATCGCGGCCTGTGTTATTCGATCTACGCCTTCCACTGGGGCTTTTCCGATACCGGCATCTTCGGCATCCATGCCGCAACCGGCGGCGAAAACCTGCCGGAACTGATGCCCGTCATCTTCGACGAGCTGAAGAAGTCGTCGGAAACCATCCACCAGCAGGAAATCGAGCGCGCGCGCGCGCAAATCCGCGCCCAGCTTCTGATGGGCCAGGAAAGCCCGGCCGCCCGCGCCGGCCAGATCGCCCGCCAGATGATGCTCTACGGCCGCCCGATCCCCAATGAAGAGCTGATGGAACGCCTCGAAGGCATCACCGTCGAGCGCCTGACCGACCTCGCCGGCCGCCTGTTCTTCGACACGGTCCCGACGATCTCGGCCATCGGCCCGCTGGAACACCTCGTCCCGACCGGCGACATCACCCGCTCGCTGTCGCGCGGGACCATCGATCGCGCGGCGAGCTGAGCAGCCTGAAATCCCTGACGGCCCGACTGTGGCCGTCAGGGGAAGACTGCCTCGCCTGACAAGCTCATTCAAAGATGCGGAGGCACTTTCGCCTTCAGCAACTCGATGAGCGCGGGGTCCATGAAAACATAGTCATCCGGAATATCGAGGCAGATCAGCCGCTTTCCATTGAGAGCCCGGCGATATCGCGCCTGCACCTTGCTGCGATGAGCCTTCTCCATCACGAACACGATATTCGCCCATTCTATCTCTTCCGCTGAGAGCGGATTGTCCGCGTCATTGTTGGTGCCGGCCGACGAGGTTTCGATCCCCGGCCAGTCTGCGAACACCTGTTCGGCGGTCGGGCTGCGGAGCTTGTTCTGGCTGCAGATGAAGAGAACGTTTTTCACGGGGCCGCTTTTTCGATGTCCATGCCCTGCGGTGATAGCAGCGGGACACGAGAGCGTCGACAACGGTGGGTGCCCAAAAAACAAAACCCGCCTTGCGGCGGGTTGCTTGGTCGGGACTTGGGGGGAGAATCCCGATCGGGTATCAGGGATGACCGGGCTGGCGCTGCCGCATCGGGCGCACCGATGTCATCCCTCGTAGCGCGGGGCGCTTGCCCCGAAGCCGTATCAGCCGAAAACGACCATGCCCTTGACGGCAGCCTGGATGTTGGCGCGGGAGATGCCGAGGTCCTGCAGGGCGCGGTCATCAAGGGCACCGAGTTCACGGACGGCGCGGCGTTCAGCGGCACTCTTCTTGAGCTTTGCGAAGATGTTCATGTGTCTGATCCTTTGGGTTTGTTTCGTCTGTGTCTCTTGCGTTGATCAATAGATAGTCGATCCCCTGCTCAGAGAAAATGCATATGCTTACACCGCAGGCATGCGGCTTTTGCATGGCACCAAAACAAGACCATTTTCCCGCGATAGTGGCCGGTAGTTGGCTTGGCCTCCTTCTTCTTCGTGAGGACATCGATCAGGTAGATAAACCGTCTCCAGACGTCCGATGGCCGATTTCGTCCATCACGCAGAACGTGCGGCTTGCTACGCTTTAAACGCTCGGCGGGTTCGACCACGCCATGCCGTCACGATCTTTTCAACCACGACATCTTCCGGCTCGCTGGTATCGACCGTCAGGTCGTAGGTGCAATAGTCGTGGGTTTTCAGGTGAAAGACTGCCTCGCCTGGAGAACGGTCGCCGCGTTGCAACTCTCTCCGCTCCAGTTCCGCCATCGGAGCATGCACGCCTATCCAGAACACATCCAGCGGCGCCAGCAATTGCTGCAGGCTGCGCGCCCAGCTTTCCTCCTCCACGATATGTTCGACGAGCAGGTCATTGCCGGCTTCGGCAAAGGACAGAATGGAGCGATGGAAGCCGTCGAAAAACCGGGCGCGCTCAAGACCATGCCGACGGGCATCACGCTTGATCGTGCGGAACCCCGCGTCGGCCAGTTGGTCAGAAGCATAATAGCAGAATGGCTCGGGTAGCGCCGTCCGCAGCACCCTCGCCAGGGTCGACTTGCCTGAACTGGATGTGCCGTTTAGCAGAATGATCCGCCCAGCTTCCATAACAAGCTCTCTCGCCTCCATCGCAGGCAAGCGGCGATGTTCTACATGACAATTCCTGGATAGGCCGCAGATACCCAAATCTCAAGCATCTGACCGAGATGCGGCAGCGCCCGTGGACAGTCCGAGGTGCCAAGCTTCTTGGCCTGACACTTTGCGCGCATCCGGCTCGAAACAGCCCTTCATTCTCTTGCACCATCCACATTTGACGTCATCGCGCCTCTCGGAATAATCTCTTAAAAAGACGCGCTTTGGGCAAGGCGGGCGGAGGAATGAATGACACGATCGGTTTTTCGGTTTCTGTCCCGGCAGTCCGACACCGTGGAACTTGCCGACGACCGGCATCTGCTTCGCCTTCCGCGCTTTCATGATTACCGGCAATGGTACCAGCTTCGCTCCGAAAGCCGACGCTTTCTCGAGCCATGGGAGCCGACCTGGCGGGGAGACGAGCTGACGGAAAGTTCGTTTCGGGCCCGCGTCATCCGAAATGAACAGGAATTTTCATCCGGCCAGGCCGTGCCGCTGCTCGTCTTCGAGCGGGCGGAGAAAACGCTGCTGGGCGGCCTCACGGTCGGCTATATCAGGCGTGGTGCTGCGCAATGCTGCATGGTCGGCTACTGGATGGGCGAGCGCCATGCCGGTCAGGGCCACATGTTCGGTGCCCTGAAACTGGTCATACCCTATATCTTTTCCAGCCTTCAGTTGCACCGTATCGAGGCAGCCTGTATTCCAGACAACACAAGAAGCATCCGTCTCCTTGAAAAGGCCGGCTTTCGGCAGGAAGGCTACCTTCGGGAGTATCTGAAGATAAACGGGGAGTGGCGCGACCACGTGATGTTTTCGCTTCTGGCAGCCGACAGGCCGTCGTGAGCGACATCGGGGCGCGACAGGACTGGGCAGTTACCTAAGGACAATGCGCTTTCAATGACGTCTTCATCCGTGCCGCAAACGCCGCGTGCCAGCCGGTTGCTCGCCCTCATCCTTCTGACAACGATGCTCTTCGTCGGCATGCTGACCGGCCGCGCCTTCGCCGTCGAGCCGGTAAAAATTTCCCGTGACGACACCGCACTCGATCTGACGGCCACCACCGAGATCTACAGCGGCCGCGGCGAGGCCTTCCAGGTTTCCACGGCCCCCGGCACCGACGGCATCGTGCGCCGCATCGAGGTGCGTGCCACTTCTGAGGACCACCAGGGCGACTGGGCGGTCTTCGCGCTCGCCAATGTCTCGGAAGAGCAGATCGACCGCCTGATCGTAGCCCCGCACTTTCGCCTCGTGCAGTCGAAACTGTTCTGGCCGGATCTCGGCGCCAAGCGCATCATCTCGATCACCCCGAGCGAAGGTTTTGCGCTTGACCGCCAGCAGAGCGAGGAAGCCGACGTCTTCCGCATCACGCTCAATCCCGGCACGGTCGTCACCTTCGTGGCGGAGCTTGCCACACCCGATCTGCCGCAGATCTATCTCTGGGAGCCGGACGCCTACAAGGACACGGTCAACGCCTTCACGCTCTATCGCGGCATCGTGCTCGGCATCGCCGGCCTGCTTGCGGTGTTCCTGACCATCCTTTTCGTGGTGAAGGGCACCTCCATGCTGCCGGCGACAGCGGCACTCGCATGGGCGGTGCTCGGCTATATCTGCGTCGATTTCGGCTTCCTCTCCAAGCTCATATCCATCACCGCCGGCGATGAACGAATATGGCGCGCGGGAACGGAGGTGTTCCTGGCGGCGGGCCTTGTGGTCTTCCTCTTCACATACCTGAACCTCAATCGCTGGCACGCGCATCTCTCCTACGCGACACTCGCCTGGATCCTCGGTCTTGGCCTGCTCTTCGGCGTGGCGATCTACGATCCGCCGATCGCCTCGGGCATCGCCCGCCTGTCCTTCGCGCTGACCGGCACCGTCGGCATCGTGCTCATCGCCTATCTCGGCTTCAACCGCTACGACCGCGCCATCCTGCTGGTGCCCGCCTGGGCGCTGATCCTCGTCTGGCTGTTCGGCGCCTGGCTGACGGTGACGGGCCAGCTCAACAACGACATCATCCAGCCCGCGCTCGGCGGCGGCCTCGTGCTGATCGTGCTGCTCATCGGCTTCACGGTGATGCAGCACGCCTTTGCCGGCGGCGCCTATAGCCAGGGCCTGTTCTCCGATCTGGAGCGCCAGTCGCTGGCGCTGACAGGCTCCGGCGATACCGTCTGGGACTGGGACGTTGCGCGCGACCGCGTCGTCACCATTCCCGACATTTCCATCCAGCTCGGCCTTGCCCCCGGCGTCATGCACGGCCCGGCACGCAACTGGCTGCCGCGCCTGCACCCCGACGACCGCGACCGTTTCCGCGCGACGCTGGACGTGCTTTTGGAACACCGCAAGGGCCGGCTTAACCATCAGTTCCGCGTGCGCGCCGAGGATGGACACTATCACTGGCTCTCCATCCGCGCCCGCCCCGTGCTCGGCGCCAATGGCGAGATCATCCGCTGCGTCGGTACGATCATCGACATCACCGAACAGCGCAATTCCGTCGACCGTCTGTTGCAGGACGCCTTGCACGACAACCTGACCGGCCTGCCGAACCGCCAGGTCTTCCTCGACCGCCTCCAGTCGATCCTATCCTTGACCGGCAGTTCCGACAATGTGCGCCCGACCGTGCTGACCATCGACATCGACCGCTACAAGCAGGTCAACGATGCGCTCGGCATCGCTGCCGGCGACAATATTCTCATCGCGCTCACCCGCCGCCTGCGCCGTCTCCTGAAGCCGCAGGACACGCTGGCGCGCCTCTCGGGCGACCAGTTCGGCCTGATCCTGATGTCGGAGCGCGATCCGGCAAAGGTCGCGGATTTCGCCGATGCGGTGAGCAAGGCGATCATGGTGCCGATCAATTTCGGCGGCCGCGAGATCATACTCACCGCCTCCATCGGCCTCGTCTCCTGGGTCGACCAGCAGGAAGATGCGCCGGGCCTACTCAACGATGCCGAGCTTGCCATGTACCGGGCGAAAAAGGCCGGCGGCAACCGCGTCGAGCCGTTCCGCCCCGCCTTCCGCACCTTCGGTGCCGACCGTCTTCAGATCGAGACGGACCTGCGTCGCGCCATCGAGCGCAAGGAACTGTCCCTCGTCTACCAGCCGATCGTGCGGCTCAAGGATGCCGAGATCGCCGGCTTCGAGGCCTTGATGCGCTGGGATCATCCCAAGCGCGGCAATATCTCGCCGGCCGAATTCATCCCGATCGCCGAGGCGTCCGATCTCATCAACCAGCTCGGCCTCTTCGCCTTCGACAAGGCGGCGAGCGACCTGATGGACTGGCAATTGCAGACCGGCGACCTGCCCGTCTTCGTCTCGGTCAACCTGTCGAGCGCGCAGCTCCTCAACAACGAGCTCTACAACGACGTGCGCGCAGCACTCGCCAAGACCCGCTGCGAGCCGCAGAAGCTGAAGCTGGAACTCACCGAATCCATCGTCATGGAGAACCCGGAGCAGGCACGCCTCATCCTCTCCAAGCTGAAGGATATCGGCCTCGGTCTCGCGCTCGATGATTTCGGCACGGGCCATTCCTCGCTCTCCTACCTCACGCGTTTCCCCTTCGATACGATCAAGATCGACAAGGCGCTGGTGCGCGACGGCTCCGACAAGCGCACGGTGCTGCTGCGCTCCGTCATTTCGATGGCGCGGGAGCTGGAGATGCAGGTTGTGGCCGAGGGTATCGAATCCGAAGAGGATGCGATCGAACTCGCCAATATGGGCTGCGAGTTCGGCCAGAGCTACCTCTTCGGCCCGCCGATCGGCTACGATTCGGTGCAGCGGCTTCTGAAGGAGCGGTTTCCGCTGATGAAGCGGGCGTAATACGGTTTAAGGTCGAAGGGAAATGCGATGCGCTTCATCAATCCCATCCCCTTCGTCCGTAATATCGAGCGCTCGAAGGAGTTCTACGAAACGCGGATCGGCTTGAAGATTAGCGGAGACTTTGGAGACTTCGTCCTCTTTGAAACGGGCTTTGCGATTCACCAAGGAAGCACTCTCGAGCGAACCATCTGGGGGACGCCGATATCGGACAACACGCCTTACGGACGACGAAACCTTCTGCTCTATTTTGAGCATGACGACGTCGATGCCGCCTTTGAAGCCATCGCGCCACATGTGGCTCTAATACACCCCGTCGAACGGCAGGAGTGGGGGCAGCGAGTGTTCCGGTTCTATGATCCTGATGGACACGCGATCGAAATCGGCGAGCCGCTTGATCTCTCATCTTCGGATGACGCGGACCTGCCATGCTCCTGACCTGACTTATTGTCGATTGCCGCTCTGTTGCACTAATTGGTTGATGAAATCGAGTTTTTCCACGACCGGCGGCGGCAGCACGAAGGGATAGCTGTCCGGCTGGCCCATGGAGCGCTGGATGGCATTCATGGCGACGGAGAGCGGGATCCAGCTTTCGACCAAACGCCCGGCATTCGGCGCGCGATAGGGGTCGAAGGTAATTTCGGCTTCCAGCTCCTCATGCCCCTTCGGATCTGTGTTGAGGCCGAAGGCGCGCGCGGTTTCCAGCGTGTCGACGATGTGGAAGAAATGCGCCCAGCATTCGGCGAAATCCTCCGCCGGGTGGCAGCTCGCATAGGTGCTGATGTAGTTCAGCGGCCAGTCGGCGGGCGGGCCCTGCTCGTAATTGTGCTGGAGGGCGGCGGCATAGTCTGCGCGCTCATCGCCGAAAAGGCGGCGCGCCTCCGCTAGCGTCACATCGTCGCGAACGAGCTGCGTCCAGTAGAAATGGCCGATCTCGTGGCGGAAATGGCCGAGCAGCGTGCGATAGGGCTCGTCCATCGAGACGCGCACGCTTTCGCGCACCTCGTCATCGGCTTCGGCGGCGCGCAGGCTGATCAGGCCATCCTCGTGGCCGGTCATGGCGGCCGCGATCACATTGCCGTCCGCATCCAGTTCGTCGGCGAGAAAGTCGAAGACGAGACCGCCGGCGGGATCCTCTTCACGCGTCGGATGCGGCAGTTTCCAGCGCAGGATGGAGTAGAAGAGATGGCGCTGCGCAGCACCGATACGGCGCCAGCGCTCCAATCCCTTGGAATCCGTCGTGGGCACGATGCGATTATGCCGGCAGGCGGGGCAGAAGGCATGGGCGCTGTCGGCGGGAAGGATCCAGTTGCAGACGTCATGCGCAGCGTTGTCGCAAAAGCGGTAAAGCCCCTCCCGCGGAGAAATCCGCCAGCCCCCTTCACCTTCGGGAACCAGTGCATGCAGCGTCATGTCCTCGGGAAGGAAGCCGAGCGAGGAGCCGCAGCGCACGCAGAGGCGATTGTCGAAATGGGTGGTCTGGCCGCAGGTTTCGCAGGTGAAAAGCTTCATGGTCTTTCCGGGATGAGGGGATGCTCTCAGCACGATACCCGCATCGGCCTTCACCGATACGGGCATCGAAACGCGGTGTTAGGGGCTCGACAGCCCCACGGCCTGTCAGAGGCGGTCGACCGCGCCCTTGACGGCATCCTTGGCCTTGCCGACGGCCTTCTGGGTCTTGCCCTTGGCTTCCTGGCCGGCGCCTTCGGCGCGCAGGCGCGGATTGTCGGTTGCCTTGCCGGCGGCCTGCTTGGCCTTGCCGGCCAGTTCGTTGGCCGTGCCCTTGATCTTGTCGCTCGTGCTACCCACCGTCATACTCCTGTTGCTTGCGGCGTGTTCCTTCACGCGGCGAGACAACGGCGAAGCGCCGCACAAGTTCCAAAGAGATTTGGATTGCCGCGAGCCGTCAGGCGTGACCGGCTTCCACCGACAGCATGGCAGGCTGGATGCCCATCAAAGCAAGTGCCCGATCGTACTTGCTGTCGAGATCCGTGTCGAAGATCAGCTCTTCCTGCGCCGGGCAGGACAGCCAACCATTGGCGCCGATCTCGTTTTCGATCTGCCCCGCGCCCCAGCCGGCATAACCGAGCATCATCAGGCCGCGTTGCGGCCCGTGCCCGCGCGAAATGGCGCGCACGATATCGAGCGTCGCCGTCAACGAAATATCGTCGCTGACGGGAATGGACGATTCGGACATATAGTCATCCGAATGCAGCACGAAGCCGCGGCCGCTTTCGACCGGCCCGCCGCAGCGGATGGGGAAATTCAGCGTCGAGCCCGGCAGGCGGATCACCTCGTCCTCGCCGACAAGGTCGAGATGCAAGAGCACGTCGGAAAAGCTCAATTGCTGCGGCCGGTTGATGACGAAGCCCATGGCACCGTCTTCGGAATGTGCGCAAATATAGACGACGGTGCGGGCAAAATTCGCATCGGCCATCCCCGGCATGGCGATCAGGAACTGACCGTCAAGGAAGCCACGTTCTCGTTTGTTTTTCAGAACCGAGATAGCCATGATGGAAACAGCCTACCAATTCGCCGCCAAATGAAAAGCATTCTTTTTGACCGGCGCGGCATGCCGGCCCTCACAGAAGAGCTATGGCGCGTTCACGGCCGATCAAGCATTTATGATGACGCCATCCGCGTTTGTCGCTGGAAAGCCGGCACGGGCGGCGCTAGATATTTGTCCATGAAACGCTTGGAAACCGCTGCATTCGCGCTGCTTTTCGCCTGTTCCCCCGCCATGGCCGCGACCTCGCCCTGGGTCGAGACGCCGGGCGGCGACGTGCGCCTCATCGCACTGCCGGCCAATGCCGACGGCACGGTGCGCGCCATGCTCGACATCCGGTTGCATGACGGCTGGAAGACCTATTGGCGCGATCCCGGCGGCAGCGGCATTCCGCCGTCGGTCGCCATCAGCGGCGCGGAATTGACCGCCGTCGGCTTCCCCGCACCAAAGCGCCTCGGCGACCAGACCAATCACTATATCGGCTATGACGCGCCCGTGCGCCTGCCGCTGACGCTTGCCAAGCCGGAGGGCGGCGCGATCACCGCCACGGTCTTCCTCGGCGTCTGCAAGGACATCTGTATCCCCGTGCAGGCGGAGTTGACGGCGGATGCGAGCGCCGAGAACTTCGCCAACCCGCTGGAGGAAATGGCGATTTCCGATGCCGATGCCACGCTGCCGCATGGCGCGGGCGACGGCTTCAAGCCGTTGTCCGGGCAATGGGCGGCCGACGGCAAGAGCATTTCCGTGCGCTTCGAGGCGCCCGCCGAGGGCGCGCTGCCGGACGTCTTCCTGTCAGGCACCTCGACCTTCGAGTTCGGCGCGGCCGGCCCCGTGCGGCGCGATGGTGGCGTCTTCGTCGCCGAGGTACCGGTGCTGCACAAGCCGAAGGTCTTCGATCTCGCCAAAAACCCGATCAAGCTCACGGTCAGGGCCGGCGACAAGACGATGGAAAGCCCGCTTGCCATCGAGTGACTGTCGCCTATAGTCCCCCTCCCCGGCCTTTTTCGGCCGCCCGCCGATACGATACCGACCTCATAGGAGAGACGCCGTGACCATTGCCGTTGGAGACAAGCTGCCCGAGCTCAAGATCAAGGAACGCACGCCGGATGGTCCCGCCGAGGTTTCGACCGAGGACCTCTTCAAGGGCAAGCGCGTCGTGCTCTTCGCCGTGCCCGGCGCGTTCACGCCCACTTGCTCGCTGAACCACCTGCCGGGCTATCTGGAAAACCGCGACGCCATTCTCGGCAAGGGCGTGGACGACATCGCCGTCGTCGCCGTCAACGACCATCACGTCATGGGCGCCTGGGCCAATTCCACCGGCGGCGCCGGCAAGCTGCGCTTCCTCGCCGACTGGGACGCTGCCTTCACCAAGGCGCTCGGCATGGATATCGATCTCTCCGCCGGCACGCTCGGTGTGCGCTCCAAGCGCTATTCCATGCTCGTCGAGGATGGCGTGGTGAAGACGCTGAATGTCGAGGAAAGCCCCGGCCAGGCGACCGTCTCCGGCGCCGCCGCGATGATCGAGCAGCTCTGAGCTGATCCTTGCGGGTCACGGCCTCGCCGTGGCCCGTTTTCGCGCCTGGAGCCTTTGCCGTGCCGCCGATCTATGTCGCCATCCTCACCTATGTCAGGCCGCTGGACGAGATCGACCAGCATGTCGATGCCCATATCGCCTGGCTGCGCAAGCACTATGCCGACGGCACGTTCCTGCTTTCCGGCCGGCGCGTGCCGCGAACCGGCGGCGTCATCCTGACACGCGGCGAGAGCCTCGAGGCGGTCGAAGCGCTGCTGGAGACCGATCCGTTCCAGCAGCACGGGCTTGCGACGGTTGAGATCATTCCGCTTCAGGTCGCCATGGCGGCCGAAGGTCTGAAGGACGTGTTTCTCGATCCGTGAGCGGTAGCGTCAGCCGCCCTTCTTGAACGGCGCCATGCCCTTGCGGGCGAGTTCGTCGGCCCGTTCGTTTTCGGGATGGCCGGCATGGCCCTTGACCCAGTGCCATTCGACCTTGTGCTTCAGGCGTGCCGCATCGAGCGCCTGCCAGAGATCGCCATTCTTCACCGGCTTCTTGTCGGCGGTCTTCCAGCCGTTTTTCTTCCAGCCGAAAATCCATT
Organism: Shinella curvata; assembly: GCF_022899935.1. Classification (GTDB taxonomy): domain Bacteria; phylum Pseudomonadota; class Alphaproteobacteria; order Rhizobiales; family Rhizobiaceae; genus Shinella; species Shinella curvata. The sequence continues at coordinate 358,734 of NZ_JALJCJ010000002.1, read as the reverse complement.
TCGAAATGCCGTCCATGACGTATTTCGAATCCGTGTAGAGATCGACCTCGCAGGGCGTCTTCAGCGCCGTCAGCGCGCTCATCGCCGCCGTCAGTTCCATGCGGTTGTTGGTGGTCTCGGCCTCGCCGCCGCAGAGTTCCTTCTCGACCTCGCCATAACGCAGCACCGCGCCCCAGCCGCCGGGACCGGGATTGCCCGAGCAGGCGCCGTCCGTATAGATATCGACATGTTTCATCGCGAGAGACCGTATTCCGCGGGATTCCGGACCTGCCGGTGGAAGCGCAGCTTGCGCAGATATTCCAGCGGATCCTTCTTGACGACCAGCGCGCCGGGCGGGGTCATCAGCCAGTCGTAGAGGCGGGTCAGGAAGAAGCGTAGGGCCGAACCGCGCGAAAGCAGCGGCAGGGCGGCAGCCTCCTCGTCGGACAGCGGGCGCACGCTCTCGTAGCCCTCCAGCAGCGCCATGCCCTTGGTGAGATTGAACGAACCGTCCTTCTCGAAGCACCAGGCATTGAGGCAGATGGCGACGTCATAGGCCAGCAGATCGTTGCAGGCAAAGTAGAAGTCGATCAGGCCGGAGAGCTCGTCGCCAAGGAAGAAGACGTTGTCGGGGAAGAGATCGGCGTGGATGACGCCCGAAGGCAGGCCTTCGGGCCAGTTGGCTTCCAGGGCTGCTAGTTCATCGGCGATCTCGTCCCGCAGGCCCTTCTCGACCTCATCGACGCGATCGACCGACTTCTCCCACAGCGGCCGCCAGGCGCCGACGGAGAGCGCATTCTCGCGGGTGATCTCGAAACCCTCGCCAGCCACATGCATCGTGGCGAGCGCCCGACCGACCTCGCGGCAATGTTTTGCCGCCGGCTTCCTCAGCCACATGCCCTCGAGGAAGGAGATCATCGCGGCGGGGCGGCCGGAAAGTTCGCCCAGAAGCGCACCGTCGTTGCGCGGCAGCGGCAGCGGGCAGGACAAGCCGTTCTCCGCCAGATGGTGCATCAGGCCGAGGAAGAACGGCAGGTCATTGCGATCCACGCGCTTCTCGTAGAGCGTCAGGATGAAAGCGCCCTGGGTGGTGTGCAGCAGGAAATTGGAGTTCTCCACGCCCTCGGCGATGCCCTTGTAGGAAAGCAAAGTGCCCGCGTCATAGGCGGTCAGGAAGCGGGAAAGATCGTCTTCGGTGATGTCGGTATAGACGGCCACGGCGGGTCTCAGGCTTGCGGGGTGAAGAAGGGAGAGCGGGCGCGCTGGAGCGCCCTATTCCCCATTGACGAAGGCCATGTCGGCGGAGGTGAGCTCGATGGACCGCAGCTCGCGATTGACGAGGAAATGTTCGTTTTCCTCGACCGTATCGGCCAGCTCCACCACCGCATTGTAGCGCATGCGGAAAGCCTCGATGATCTCGTTGACGATGACTTCGGGCGCGGATGCGCCGGCCGACAGGCCGACGGTCCTGATATCGCCGATCGTCTCCCAGTCGATTTCCGAGGCGCGCTGCACGAGCACCGACTTGGTGGCACCGGCACGCAACGCCACTTCGACGAGGCGCTTGGAATTCGACGAGTTGGGCGCGCCGACGATGAGGAAGAGATCGCAGCCGGGTGCTGCCTGCTTGACGGCCTCCTGGCGGTTGGTCGTGGCATAGCAGATGGAATCCGCGGCTGGCGCGGTGAGGTTCGGGAAGCGCTCGTGCAGGCGCTTGATGACGCCGGCCGTGTCGTCCACCGACAGCGTCGTCTGCGTCACGAAGCCGAGATTGTCCGGATCCGGCGGCGTATATTTGTCGGCGTCCTCGACGGTCTCGATCAGATCTACGGAACCCTCCGGCAACTGGCCCATCGTGCCGATGACCTCGGGATGGCCATGATGGCCGATCAGCACGACATGGCGGCCGAGGCGCTGGTGGCGCATCGCCTGCTTGTGCACCTTGGAGACCAGCGGGCAGGTCGCATCGAGATAGAACAGGTTGCGGCTTTCCGCATCGGCAGGCACCGACTTCGGCACGCCATGGGCGGAGAAGACGACGGGCTGCTTGCGATGCTCCTCGGGGATCTCGTCGAGTTCTTCGACGAAGATCGCGCCCTTGGCTTCGAGCCCTTCCACGACATAGCGGTTGTGCACGATCTCGTGGCGCACATAGACGGGCGCGCCATAGGCCTTCAGCGCCAGCACGACGATCTGGATGGCGCGGTCGACGCCGGCGCAGAAGCCGCGCGGGCCGCACAGCCTGATGGTCAAATCCGGTCGGTTCTCGTTCATGCGTCTCGGTTATCCGGCAATGAGGACGGCAACAAGGGCGATGGCCGCGGGAAGCGCCTGAATGACGAAAATTTTTCGCGCGGCCGTTGCGCCCCCATATAGGCCGGCGACCAGCACACAGCCAAGGAAAAACAATTTGATCTGGTAGGCGAAGCCCGGATCGGGGTGGACGAGCGACCAGAAGAGGCCGACGGCGAGGAAGCCGTTATAGAGGCCCTGGTTGGCGGCGAGCACCTTCGTGGCTTCCGCCTGCGCCGGCGTCATGCCGAAGGCTTTCTGGCCGCGTGGTGTTGCCCAGAGAAACATTTCGAGGATGAGGATATAGACGTGCTCGAGTGCTATGAGCGCGACAAGTATGGTTGCGATTGCATGCATGTCCCTCTCCCTCTGCCCTCGTTCTTCCTACGGTATTTCAGGACGCCGGGCGATCACCTTTTCGCCGGAACAGTGCATAGAGCCCGACACCGACAAGGGCGGCCGCAAGACCGTACCAGGTGACGGCATATTGCAGGTGGTTGTTCGGCAGGTCGAACTGGGTGACGCCGCCGATCGGCAGGCCCTTGGGGTTCAGGGCATCGCCGGCATCGACGAAGAACGGCACCAGTCTGTCGGCGGCAATACCGGTGCTGGACGCCATGACGTCGAGGTCCTTCCAATAGAAGATGTTCTTGGCGATATCGTTGTCCGGCACGATGGAGGACGGCTTTTCGGCAAGGCGGGCGCGGGCAAGGCCGGTCACGGTCTGCTCCCCGGTGAGCTGGCCCTGCTTGCGCATTTCCGGCTCCTTCGCCTCGAAGGGCACGAAGCCGCGGTTGATGAAGAGAAAGCGGCCATCGGCGAGCTGAAGCGGCGTGTAGACGTAGTAACCGGTCTGGCCGTTCCAGGTGGCGAAGAAATGGCGTTCGCGGTTGTTGGCGAAGACACCTGTAACGGTGACCGGGCGATATTCGATATCCTCGCCCCTCGCGGCCATCGCCTCGATATCGGCAAGACTTACGGGTGCGGCGACCCGGCGCTCGGTCATGTCGGCGAGCAGCTTTTCCTTCCAGTGCAGGCGCTGGACCTGCCAGGTGCCGAGCGACAGCAGGATGGCGAGCGCAATAAAGAAGGCAAAGCCCGTCAGGACCAGCTTTCCCTTGCCTGCGGGTGAACGCGGGCGATGGCTTGCCGGAACCTCAGCCACGATCGATCTCGCCGGGGCGGGCATTGTTGCGGTACTGCAGGGTGATGAGCAGGCCCTTGAGCACACGCGTCAGGGCAAGGCCGAGCACGATGACCAGGGGTATCCACAGCAGGAAGTGCACCCAGAGCGGCGGATTGTAGTTCACCTCCATCCACAGCGCCGAGCCGACGACGATGAAGCCGACGATCAGGAGCACGAAGACGACGGGACCATCGCCCGAATCGGCGAAGGCGTAGTCGAGGCCGCAACTTGCGCAGACGGGCTTCACCTTCAACAGGCCGTCGAACAGCTTGCCTTGGCCGCAGCGCGGGCAACAGCCGCGTAGGCCCGCGCTGATCGGATCGACCGGGGGATAGAGTGCCTTGTCCTCGTCCATGATGCATTCCAGTCAAAGAGGTCGCCGGCCCTTCGGCCCGATGTCGATAGGTAACGCCGCCCTGCCCGCGCGTCCAACATTAAAGCTGCGACAAAGCGCCGGGCCATACCCCAAAAACAAACGGCCGCATCGCTGCGGCCGTTCGAAACAGTTTTGCCGTCTGGGCTTACATGTGCGCGATCGGCGCGCCCCAGCCACCCCAGATGTAGATGGAGAAGAAGAGGAAGAGCCAGACGACGTCGACGAAGTGCCAGTACCAGGCAGCGGCCTCGAAGCCGAAGTGCTGCTTGGGGGTGAAGTCGCCGCGCAGCGCGCGCACCAGGCAGACGATCAGGAAGATCGTGCCGACCAGAACGTGGAAGCCGTGGAAACCGGTCGCCATGAAGAAGGTCGCGCCGTAGATCGAGTCCTTGAAGGCGAACGGGGCGTGCGCGTATTCGTAGCCTTGCACGAAGGAGAACAGGACGCCGAGCAGCACAGTCAGCGTCAGGCCGTTGATGAGGCCCTTGCGGTCGTTGTGCAGCAGCGCATGGTGCGCCCAGGTCACGCATGTGCCCGAAAGCAGCAGGATGACGGTGTTGTAGAGCGGCAGATGCCAGGGATCGAGAACCTCGATGCCCTTCGGCGGCCAGACGCCACCGGTGTGCTCGACGCGAGCGGCCTGAATGGCTTCGCCCGGGAAGAGGCTGGCATCGAAGAAAGCCCAGAACCAGGCGACGAAGAACATCACTTCCGACGCGATGAACATGATCATGCCGTAGCGCAGGTGCAGCGAGACGACGCGGGTGTGGTGACCCTCATGCGCTTCCTTCACCGTGTCCGCCCACCAGGCGTACATCGTGTAGAGCGTGATCACGAGGCCGATGTAGAAGATCCAGGGATTGGCGAGGTTCACACCGAACAGGTGGAAGGCGCCGCCCGAGAGATAGCGCATGTAGCCGATGCCGCCGAAGGCGAGCACGAAAGCACCGATGGAGGCAAGCAGCGGCCACGGGCTGGGGTCGATGATGTGGTAGTCGTGTTTCTTCTGGTGCGCATCGGCCATGTAACGTATCCCCAATGTATCGCGTTCCATTCCCGGCATAGCCGGAAACGCATAAATTTCAAAGCTTGTTCGCGTCGTCCGTCTTCACGTCCGCAGCCGAAGCCACCGGCTTCGACGCCTCATGCGGAAAGAAGGTGTAGGACAGCGTGATCGTGTGGATGCCCTTCGTTTCGACCGGCTTGACGATCTCCGGATCGACGAAGAAGACGACGGGCATTTCCAGTTCCTCTCCGGGCTTCAGCGTTGTTTCGGTGAAGCAGAAGCACTGGACCTTGTTGAAATAGGCGCCTGCGGCCTGCGGCGTGACGTTGAACGTCGCCTGGCCGGTCGTCGCCTTGGACGCATTGTTGCGCGCCTTGTAAAGAATCTGGACGGTCTCGCCGATCTTCAGCTCGACCTCGCGCTCGACCGGCTCGAAGGTCCAGGGCAGGCCCGGACCGACATTGGCGTCGAAGCGCACCTTGATCGTCTTGTCGAGAATGACGTCCGAAGCCTGTTCGACGCGCTGCGTCGTACCGCCGTAGCCGGTGACCTTGCAGAACATCTCATAGAGCGGCACGGCGGCAAAGGCCATCGCGCCCATGCCGATCACGAAGGAACAGCACATGGCGACGACCGCGCCATTGCCCATGCTGCTTTTTTCGGTCTTGCGGGGTTCACTCATCGTCAGCCCGCCATTCCGCCGCCGAACTTGATCAGCGTCACGATGTAGAACACGACGACAAGCCCCAGAAGCACCGCGCCGAGCGCGATGTTGCGGCCGCGGCGGGCCTTCTTCTGGCTTTCAGTGAGATTGACGGTTTCCATTAAAACACCCATCCGAAGGAAGCGATCAGGTGGTCGAACATCAGACCGGAGAAGACCGCGAACAGATAGACGATGGAGAAGGCGAAGAGCTTCTTGGCCGGCACCATCGCACTGTCGCCTTCCGGCATGCGCAACACGCCGATGGAGTACCACACGAAGCCCAGGCCGAGCGCTGCGGCAAAGAGACCGTAACCGAAGCTCGCAAAGCCGAGCCAGGTCGGCACGACCGCGATGACGGCGGTCAGCACCGCATAAATGAGGATCTGCACCTTCGTGGTGGCTTCGCCCGAGACGTTCGGCAGCATCGGCACGCCGACGGCCTCGTAGTCGCGCATCTTGAAGAGCGCGAGCGCCCAGAAATGCGCCGGGGTCCACAGGAAGGTGATGAGGAAGAGCACGACGCTCTCGATGGACACGCCGCCCGTCACGCAGGCCCAGCCGATCATCGGCGGGAAAGCGCCGGCCGCACCGCCGATGACGATGTTCTGCGGCGTCGAGCGCTTGAGCCACATCGTGTAGATGACGGCGTAGAAGAAGATGGTGAAGGCAAGCAGGCCGGCCGAGAGCCAGTTGACCGCAAGGCCGAGGATGCAGACCGAGAAGGCCGAGAGCGTCAGGCCGAAGGCGAGCGCTTCCTGCGGCCGGATACGGCCCGAGGGGATGGGACGCTTGGCGGTGCGGGTCATGACCGCATCGATATCAGCGTCATACCACATGTTCAGGGCACCGGAGGCTCCGGCGCCCACGGCGATACAGAGAATGGCGATGGCGCCGATGAACGGGTTGATCGTGCCGGGCGCCAGGACCAGGCCGGCAAAGGCCGTGAAGACGACGAGCGACATGACGCGCGGCTTGAGGAGCTCGAAGAAATCACGCGGCGACGCTTCGGAGAAGTAGACCTCGCCGCCGCCCGGAACCGTTTCGTGATGCTCGATAACCGCCATGTTCTTTCCGTATCGTTCCGTTGTCAGAGTGGGCAAGCCTCATGCCCCGCCCTCCGTCATCCTCGGGCTTGACCCGAGGATCCATGCCACACCCTCCGGTGTACCGTGGAGAGTGGATCCTCGGGTCAAGCCCGAGGATGACGGAGGGCGGGGTAAGCGTCGGGTTATCCAACGAACCGTCCGGCCTCCGCCGGTATTTTCCAGTACTGAGGCCGCCGTTGCCGGCGGCCCCAAATCTCGGAAGATCTTACTTGATCTTCGGGAGCTGTTCCCACTGGTGGAACGGCGGCGGCGAAGACAGCTGCCATTCCAGCGTGTTTGCACCTTCACCCCAAGGATTGTCGCCGGCGACGCGCTTCTTGGCGAAGGCTTCGAAGACGCCGAAGAGGAAGATCAGCACGGCGAAGGCCGAGATGTACGAACCGTAGGACGACACCGCGTTCCAGCCTGCGAAAGCATCCGGATAGTCGATGTAGCGGCGCGGCATGCCGGCGAGGCCGAGGAAGTGCTGCGGGAAGAAGATCAGGTTCACGCCGATGAACATGATCCAGAAGTGCAGCTTGCCGAGGAATTCCGAGTACATGTAGCCGGTCATCTTCGGGAACCAGTAGTACCAGGCCGCGAAGATGGCGAAGACGGCGCCGAGCGACAGAACGTAGTGGAAGTGAGCAACCACGTAGTAGGTGTCGTGCAGGGCGCGGTCGAGGCCGGCATTGGCGAGCTGGACGCCCGTGACGCCGCCGACGGTGAACAGGAAGATGAAGCCGATCGCCCAGACCATCGGTGTCGTGAAGCGGATGGAACCGCCCCACATCGTCGCGATCCAGGAGAAGATCTTCACGCCCGTCGGAACCGCGATGACCATCGTCGCGAAGACGAAGTAGCGCTGCGTGTCGAGCGACATGCCGACCGTGTACATGTGGTGCGCCCACACGATGAAGCCAACGGCGCCGATCGCGACCATGGCGTAGGCCATGCCGAGGTAGCCGAAGATCGGCTTCTTCGAGAAGGTCGACACGATGTGGCTGACGATGCCGAAGCCGGGCAGGATCAGGATGTACACTTCCGGGTGACCAAAGAACCAGAACAGGTGCTGGAAGAGGATTGGGTCACCGCCGTTTTCCGGGGCGAAGAAGGCCGTGCCGAAGTTGCGGTCGGTGAGCAGCATGGTGATGCCGCCTGCCAGAACCGGCAGCGAAAGCAGAAGCAGGAAAGCGGTGATCAGAACCGACCAGGCAAACAGCGGCATCTTGTGCAGCGTCATGCCCGGAGCGCGCATGTTCAGGATCGTGGTGATGAAGTTGATCGCACCGAGGATCGAGGATGCACCGGCGATATGGAGGCCGAGGATCACGAAGTCCATCGCGGGACCGGGCTGGCCGGCCGTCGAGAACGGCGGATAGATCGTCCAGCCGCCGCCCGCGCCATACGCACCTGCCGGGCCTTCGACGAACATCGAAAGCAGCACGAGCAGGAAGGCCGGGATGATCAGCCAGAACGAAATGTTGTTCATGCGCGGGAACGCCATGTCAGGCGCGCCGATCATGATCGGAACCATCCAGTTGGCGAAGCCGCCGATGAGGGCCGGCATGACCATGAAGAAGATCATGATGAGCGCATGCGCCGTCGTGAAGACGTTGAACATGTGCTTGCCGCCGTCGATGGCAGCATCGCCCTCGAAGCCGTAGACCATCTGGGCGAGACCGTGGAAGATCTGGATGCCCGGCTCCTGCAGTTCCATGCGCATCACCACCGACAGCGTACCGCCGATGATGCCCGCACAGATCGCGAAGATGAGGTAGAGGGTGCCGATGTCCTTGTGGTTGGTCGACAGGAACCAACGCTGGAAGAAGGTGAGCGGCTTGTGTTCGTGGTGATCGTGGTGATCGCCGTGGGCAGCGGATGTTCCGGCCATGGATCAGACTCCCTAGGTATTACTGCGCGGCGTTCTGGGCGACGTCTACGGCCTTAACCGCACCGTCGACAGACGCCATCAGGGCCTTGTTTGCCTCGCCGACATTCGTCGCGGCGGCAGCAAGCCAGGTATCGAACTTCTCCTGCGAGACGACGCGGATGGCGATCGGCATATACGCGTGGTCCTTGCCGCAGAGCTCGGAACACTGGCCGTAGAACAGACCTTCACGGTCGGCCTTGAACCAGGTCTCGTTGAGGCGACCCGGAATGGCGTCGATCTTCACGCCGAAGGACGGCATCGCGAAAGCGTGGATTACGTCGGCAGCGGTGACGAGGAGACGAACATGCTTGCCAACGGGAATGATGACTTCGTTGTCGACGGTAAGAAGGCGCGGATAGATCGACTTGTCTTCCTTGCCGGCCGCGGCGCGGTCGCCATCTGCAAGCAGGAGACTGTCGAAGGAAACCGGCTTGTCGGCAACCTGATACTCGTAACCCCAGTACCACTGGAAACCGGTAGCCTTGATCGTCAACTCCGGCTCTTCCGTCGGCGCGAGCTGCTTGGTGAGAAGCTGGAAGGAGGGAACCGCGAGGAACAGCAGGATGATGACCGGGCCGAGCGTCCAGACGACCTCGATTGCCGTGTTGTGGCTGGTCTTCGACGGGACCGGATTCGCGCTTTCGCGGAACTTCACGACGACGATGATAAGCAGGACGAGAACGAACAGCGTGACCGGGACGATGAACCAGAGTGTGTACTGCTCGAACCAGCGAATTTCTTCCATGATCGAGGTGGCGGCGGGCTGAAGGCCCTTCTGCCACGGAAACGGCTGATCAGCGAAAGCGGTCGAAGCAAAGAGCAGACAGCCGATGGCGGCCAGAACTGCAAAAGCTTTGTTTTTCACAACGTATCTCCCCAAGGCGTTTGATTGGGATCAAACAGACGCGCAGAATCCCTGCTATACTGAGTGCTTAAAACCACAGTTTCATGCTCGCCGCAACAGCCATGGGGCTGCGTCTGTGCGGCATTTTTGCGCAAAAGCAAAAGCCTCCCGCCGATCCCCACAGTTTCCACACAATTCCCTATAGCATGAAAGGTTTGGCCACCGCGACCCTCGTGTCGGCGCACGCGGTACCCCGCCACCGCGACTCATTTTGCGCTGGCCAAACCACATTTTGGCGCGCGATCTGTCCAATCGTGTCGGCACCCCTCCCCTCGCTGCACCACCAATACCGCAACCGCCCTTTTTAAAAGGCTGCCGACACCAGTCTCCTGGCCGAAATTTGCTTCGCTTGACACATACCGACCGTATGGTGTGTTTTTTTACATGCCCAGACCGACCAAACACGCGCCAGAACGGGGCAATGCCCGCACCCGGCTTCTCGAAGCCGCCCGCGACCTTATTCGCGCCAAGGGCTTCGCCGGCACCAGCGTCGATGATCTCTGCAAGGCGGCGAATGTCACGAAGGGGGCCTTCTTCCACCACTTTTCCAGCAAGGAGGCGCTCGGCGTCGCCGCGGCGGATTTCTGGGCGGAGACGACCAGCGCCTTCTTCGAGGCTGCGCCCTATCACGGGCCAACCAATCCGCTCGACCGCGTGCTCGCCTATGTCGCGTTCCGCAAGGCGATCATTGCTGGCGAGATCGCCGAATTCACCTGCCTCGTCGGCACGCTGGCGCAGGAGGTCTATGCCAGCGCGCCCGACATTCGCGATGCCTGCGCGCGCAGCATGTTCGGCCATGCAGCGACGCTTGAGGCAGATATCGAGGCTGCCCGGCAGGCACGCGGCATCGATGCCGACTGGACGGCCGAGAGCCTTGCGCGCCACACGCAGACCGTCATCCAGGGCGCCTTCGTGCTCGCCAAGGCCGCTAACGACCCGGCGATGGCCCGCGAAAGCCTCGACCATCTCGATCGATACATCCGGCACCTGTTTCACTTAACCAGGGAGCATGCAGCATGACGAAGACCACGATCATCGGATGCCGATGCGGCAAAACGCATTTCGAGGTGACGGGCGAACCGATCCTCGTTTCGGAATGCCTGTGCAACAGCTGCCGGGCGGCTGCCGCCCGTCTCGAACGCCTGCCCGGCGCAAGGCCCATGCTGACGCCCTACCAGGCGACACCGAGTGCGGAATACCGCAAGGATCGCATCAGGATCCTGTCCGGTGCGGAAAACCTCCGGGAATTTCGCCTTACCGTCGATGCCGGCTCGCGCCGCATCGTCGCGACCTGCTGCAACACGCCGGCTTTCCTCGAGATGAAGGGCGCACACTGGCTGAGCGTCTATCTGCATCTCTGGCCCGTCGAGACCCGGCCGAAGCCGGAACTGCGCACCATGGTCGGCGACCTCAAGGACGCCTCCGCCCTTCCCGCCGACATTCTCAACCTGAAGACCCATCACCTGGCGTTCTACGCCAAGCTGTTGAAAGCCTGGATCGCGATGGGTTTCCGCACCCCCAAGATCGATGTGAGAGGAGTAATCGATGCCTAGCGAAAAGATATCCATCGAAAACGTGCTTCGACCCGGCAAGACCTATCGCGCCGACCGCGCGAAATACGAGGCGATGCGGGCGGCCCTTCTGACCATCCTGCCGGGGGACGCTCCCGGCTTGACCGTACCCGCCGCGCGCGACGCGCTTCTGCCGCATCTCTCGGAAGAGCTGTTTCCCGGCGGCGACAAGGCTGGCTGGTGGCTGAAGGCCGTGCAACTCGACCTCGAAGCGAAGGGCGTCATCCGGCGGGCGCCGAACAGTCCCGTGCGGCTCTACCGACCCGCAGCCTGAGACGCGTTAACCGCGCCTTATTATAAAGTGCAGCCCCGAGCGTCCAATTTCCGCCTTCAATCAATCGGAAAGGAGCGCTCGGGGCTTTTCATTTCTCCGCCGTCCCTTCAAAGATACCCCGACTGATTCGAGATTCCGAGGTTTTCATGGGTTTTGCTTCCCTTTCCCGGCTGTCCCGGGCGGCATTCGGCCTTGCCGTCTTCTCGCTCGGCACCATGGCGCTTCCGTCGCTTGCAGCGGCCCAGCAGCCCGGCACCGTGAAATCGAACCATGGCGCCTGGTCCATCGTCTGCGACCAGCCGGCCGGCGCCTCGGGCGAACAATGCGCGCTGATGCAGAACGTGCTGGCCGAAGACCGTCCGGAACTCGGCCTCTCCGTCGTCGTGCTGAAGACCGCCGACCGCAAGGCCAAGATTCTGCGTGTGCTCGCACCGCTCGGCGTGCTGCTGCCCAATGGGCTCGGCCTCAATGTCGACGGCAAGGATATCGGCCGCGCCTATTTCGTGCGCTGCTTCGCCGATGGCTGCTATGCCGAAGTCGTGCTCGAGGACGAGCTTTTGAAGACCTTCCGCTCTGGCGCGACGGCCACCTTCATCGTCTTCCAGTCGCCGGAAGAAGGCATCGGCATCCCCGTCGACCTCAAGGGTTTCGGCGAAGGCTACGACGCGCTGCCGTAAGCCTGGCGCCCGGCGGGCTTGCCGCCCGCCGCCGGGGGACCTACATGAGCCCGGTCTTTCAATGCTCGCGGAGCCTGCCATGAACACCGACCTCCTCTCCCTTTTCGATGCCGACGAGGCATCCGTGCAGGCGGTGCTTCGGGAAACCTTGAAGAGCGCTGACGACGGCGAGCTGTTTCTCGAACATGCGCAGGCGGAATCGCTGTCCTTCGACAATGGCCGCCTCAAGGGCGGCAGCTTCAACACCGACCAGGGTTTTGGCCTGCGGACCGTCGCGGGTGAAGCCGTCGGCTATGCGCATTCCGGCGAGATGACGCTGTCTGCACTGAAGCGCGCGGCCGATTCGGCCGGCGCCGTGACGCGCGGCTATTCCGGCACCTATGCCGCAGCCCCCCAGGGCACCAACCGCCAGCTCTACAGCCCGGACAATCCGATCGGTTCGCCGACCTTTGAAGCCAAAGTGGCGCTCTTGACCGAGATCGACGCCTATCTGCGCGCCAAGGACCCGAAGGTGCGGCAGGTCACGGCGTCGGTTGCAGCCAGCTGGCAGGTCGTCAACATCCTGCGCGCCGATGGCCACCGCGTCACCGATATCAGGCCGATGACCCGCATCAACATTTCCGTCGTCGTCGGCCAGGGCGACCGGCAGGAGACCGGCAGCTACGGCATTGGCGGACGCACGACCTTCGATGCCTTCCTCACCGAGGAAAGCTGGCATGCCGGCGCCGACGAGGCGCTGCGTCAGGCGCTTGTAAACCTCGAAGCGATCGAAGCGCCGGCGGGCACGATGGATATCGTGCTCTCCAACGGCTGGCCGGGCGTCATGCTGCACGAGGCCGTCGGCCACGGTCTCGAAGGCGATTTCAACCGCAAGAAGACCTCGGCCTTTGCCGGGCTGATGGGCGAGCAGGTGGCGGCCAAGGGCGTCACCGTCGTCGATGACGGCACGATCGACAACCGCCGCGGCTCGATCACCGTCGATGACGAAGGCACGCCCTCGGCCTATAATGTGCTGATCGAGGACGGCAAACTGGTCGGCTATATGCAGGACCGGCAGAATGCCCGGCTGATGGGCATGAAGGCGACCGGCAATGGCCGCCGCCAGGGCTATGCCTACCGCCCGATGCCGCGCATGACCAACACCTACATGCTCTCGGGCGACAAGACGCCGGACGAGATCATCGCCTCCGTCAAGAACGGCATCTACGCCGTCTCCTTCGGTGGCGGGCAGGTGGATATCACCTCCGGCAAATTCGTCTTCGGCTGCACGGAAGCCTATCTCATCGAGAACGGCAAGGTGACGGCCCCCGTCAAGGGCGCCATGCTGATCGGCAACGGCCCGGACGCCATGCGCCGCGTCTCGATGGTCGGCAACGACACCAAGCTCGACACCGGCATCGGCAATTGCGGCAAGGCCGGCCAATGGGTGCCGGTCGGCGTCGGCCAGCCGCATCTGCGCATGGACCAGATCACGGTTGGTGGCACCAAAACCTAAGGGCCGCCCCCTGCGCGCGCATCGAGACGCTTCAAAAGCCACAGCCTGAAAGCCTGCGCTTCCGGCGAAAGGCGTTTGAAGCTGCGCGCCACCAGCCAATAGGCGCCGTGGCGGATCGAGAGATCGAAGGGCTGGACGAGGCGACCGGCGGCGATGTCCTCGGCGGCCAGGAAACGATCGACCAGCGCGACGCCGTGGCCGCGCAGCACCGCCTGCAGCACCAGATTTCCCTCAGCGAAGATTTGAGCGCGGCCGAGCGGCACTGCCGGCAGGCCGGCGGCGGTGAACCAGCGCTCCCAGACGCTGCGGGTTTCCTCGTGCAGCAGGGTATGCGCCAGAAGATCGGCGGGCGTTTCAAGCGGCGGGCTGTTCGCCAGCAGGCCGGGTGCGATGACCGCCACCATGTCCACGTCCGTCAGGTGATCGACCTCCGTGCGCGGCCAGGCTTTGGCGTCCATGCCGTGGCGAATGGCGATCTCCGCCTCGTGGGTGCGGAATTCGATGAGCCGCATGTCGGAATCGACCGCCACATCCACCTCGGGATAACAGGCGCGGAAATCATCGAGATGCGAGACGAGCCAACCGGCGGCAAAGGACGGTTCGGCGCTGATTTCCAGCAGACCGCCGCCGCGCCGGCCACGGATTTCCGACAGGCTCGCATCCATCGCGTCGAAGCTGCGCGAGAGCACGCCAAGCAGCGCATGGCCTGACGACGTGAGGCGAACGGACCGGTGGCGTCGTTCGAAGAGCGGCTTGCCAAGCTCGGCCTCTAGCTCCTTCACCTGCCGGCTGACGGCAGCTTGCGAGACCGCAAGCTCGTCGGCCGCCAGCGTGAAGCTGCCAAGCCGCCCCGCCACCTCGAAACTCCGCAATGCCGTCAAAGGCAACCGTCCGCGCTTCATCGCATAACCTCAAGTCATCTGAAATCGACGATAAACTCGTTTGAGCGAAAGAGGCAAGCAGGCGGACAATAAGGACAGTTCAAGTTTGCCTGGAGGAGATGACATGTTCATCCCGATCATCACCATCTTTTCGGACGTCGTCCGCCTGTTCACGTTCCAGCCGCCGCGGGTCGAGGGAAGCATCCCGTTCCGACGCCCCTGCCCCGAGGCGGAACACGATCTCCCGCCTGCCGAACGCCCCGCAACGGTTCTCGCCTCCGCTGCGGCGCGGCGGCCGGAACTACAACACAAGACGGCGGCGAGATCGCAGCTTCTTCCACAGGCCGAAAGGTGCTGACACGCCGAGAAACCGTTCCTTCGGGCGAGAATGCGATGCGGATCGGCCGCGTTAACGCCTCGGATACCATGCACACCTCATAAAGGCGGCTGGTTCAACCATCAGGAGGCGGGAATGCCGATCCGTAGCGTCATGCGACAGGGGCTGAAGCGCGCCGTCATCACCGGCGGGCTCGAAGTCGCGCATCTGGCGGAGCGTGCCGGCCTCATGGCGTCGGCGCGCGGCATGGGCGCGATCTTCACGCTGCACCATGTGCGGCCGAAGATGCCGCAGGTCTTCGACCCGAACGCCCATCTCGAGATCACACCGGAATTCCTCGATGCCGCCATCGGACATCTGACGGAAGAAGGCTATCAGTTCGTGCCGCTCGCCGACATGCCGGCGCGCCTTGCCATCGCGCGGCCGGGCGAACGCTTCGCCGCCTTCACGCTCGACGACGGCTACCGCAACAACGCGGTGCATGCGCAACCGGTCTTCACGCGCCACAAGGTGCCGTTCACCGTGTTCGTCGCCCCCGGCTTTGCCTGCAAGACCCATGGCATCTGGTGGGAAACGCTGACCGAGCTCTTGCGCGTCGCGCCCCATCTCGATTTCGATTTCGGCTCCGGCGCCGTCACCCTGCCGCTCGCCACCCCCTTTCAGAAGCAGGCGGCTTACGAGCGCTTCGCCCAGTTCATTCACACACATGCCGAGGAAAGCGCGGCCATTGAGAGGCTTGACGCCTCCGCCCGCGCCCATGGCGTCGATCCGCTGATGATCACGGAACGGCTGGTCATGCGCGAGCCGGAATTGAAGAGCCTCGTGCTCAACCCTTTCGCGACCATCGGCGCGCATACGGTGAGCCACCGGGCATTGGCCCGGCTGTCGGACGCCGAAGCCCGCCGCGAAATGGACGAATCCGCCGAGCGCATCGCCGCAATCACCGGCCGCCGCCCGGATACCTTCGCCTATCCCTATGGCAATCGTGCCGCCGTCTCGCCGCGCGAGCACCAGCTTGCCAAGGATCTCGGCTTCCGCGTGGCCGTTCTCACGGATCCCGGTACGCTCTCAGCCCGCTCCTTTGACACGCCAGCGGCACTGCCCCGCATTTCGCTGAACGGACTGTATCAGAAGCCGAAATATGTCGGGGCGCTCGCCTCCGGCATCCCCTTCCGGCTGATGCGGCACTAACCTCCCCCTCAGGGATACATCCTGACTTTCGTCCAGCCCCTGGCGTCGTCCGCGTGGCGGAATTCCACGCGGTCGTGCAGGCGGAAGGGGCGGTCGTGCCAGAATTCGATCGAAACGGGTTTCAGGCGGAAGCCGGACCAGTGCGGCGGACGGGGAATTTCGCCGATGGCGTAACGGGCGGTGTATTCGGCGACGGCCTTTTCCAGCGCGAAGCGGCTTTCGAGCGGCCGCGACTGCTTCGAAGCCCAGGCGCCTATGCGGCTGCCGCGCGGCCGCGAGGCATAATACTCGTCGGCCTCGGCATCGCTGACCACCTCGATCTCGCCGCGGATGCGGATCTGGCGGCGCAGCGATTTCCAGTGGAAGCACATCGCGGCCTTGCCGGCGGAGAGGATTTCCTGGCCCTTGCGGCTCTCGAAATTCGTGTAGAAGACGAAGCCCCGCTCATCGAACCCCTTCAGGAGAACCATGCGCACATTGGGCAGGCCCGTCTCGTCGACCGTGGCGAGCGACAGCGCATTGGCGTCGTTCGGCTCGCTCTTGCCGGCGTCTGCGAGCCAGCTTCCGAACAGGGCATAGGGTTCGTTTTCCTCGGTGAAGTCACCGCTTGTTAACGCATTTTCGCTCATATTCGATTCAATGCCGATCTATTGACTGCATGAGGCAGATGGAGTGGACGTCATAGCAAAATCGCGGCCGGAGACAAAGCCATACTGGGCGCGTTGCATCGCGATCGCTGGGGTAATGACCGCGGCTGCGTTCCTGTCCGGCTGCATGAACGACCTTGATCTTTTCGCCGACAGCAAGGTCGACAACACCATCCGCACGAGCGCCGCTGCGAACGGCAACGGCGAACGCCTCTCCGATGAGGTGACCGTGCGCAACGCCGTCTCTTCCGCCGATCTCGCCCAGGCCGCAGGCAACCCGATTCCGTGGGCGAATTCCGCCTCGGGCAGTGCCGGCGTCATCAGCGCGATTGCCGAAAACCGTGACGAGGCCGGCCGCACCTGCCGCGATTTCGTGACGACGAAACACTCCTACCAGGGCATCGCCAACTATTCCGGGCGCACCTGCCTTGGAAATTCCGGCGAATGGCTCCTGCTGTCCTTCGACCTTCAGGGCTGATCTTAGCAATCCGTAAACCCTAACGCGTAACCGGCGGTTAGAACGTCGCCCGCTACCATGAGCGGTAAAACGAAAACGGGTGGTAGTTATGCGTGATCCCTATTCGGTTCTCGGCGTGAAGCGGAATGCCGGCCAGGACGAAATCAAGGCAGCGTGGCGTTCGGTGGCCAAAGCCGTGCATCCCGACCAGAATCACGACGACCCCAACGCGACCGTGCGCTTCACCGAGGCCGGCCGCGCCTATGATCTGTTGCGCGATCCCGACAAGCGCTCCCGCTACGACCGCCAGCAGCGCGAGGCCGAGCTTCGCCGCATGGAGCAGATGCGCCAGCAGCAGGCCGACCGCAAGGCGCGGGCTGAAGCCCCCCGCCAGCAGGACGGTCCGCGCGTCTCCGGCGAGGCCGCCGAAGACATGATCGCCCGCATCTTCGGCGTCGATTCCCGCGGCCAGCCCGCCGAGGCAAAGCCGCGCCCGCAGCCGCAACCCCAGGCGCAGGCGCAGGCCGGTGCAGCCGCCCCCACCCAGGAGGCCCGCAAGACAGCCGAAGACCCGGCGGCCGAGCAAGCGCCGATGCCCGCCCGCGGCACTGCGCCGGGTGCGGCCATCATCTCCGCCATCATCCGCCGTATCCGCGGCACGCGCGCCACGGTTGAAAAGGCGCCGGATCTCGTCGCCGACGTTACCGTCAGCGTGGAGGACATCCTCAACCGTGTGCGTCCGACCATCGAAACGCCGGAGGGGCAGACCATCCGCGTGCCGGTCGGCGCGGGCACGACCGATGGACAGGTGATCCGCCTCAAGGAGGCTGGCCATCGCATCGAGAACCTCAGGCGCGGCGATGCCGTCGTGACCGTGCGCGTGGCGCCCGGCCGCTTCCGAGTCGATGGCTTCGACCTCAGGGTCGATCTGCCGGTGACGATCGAGAATGCCGTTCTCGGCTGCGATATGACCATCGAGGGTCCGGCCGGTCCGCTTACGGTCACGGTCCCGGCCTGGTCCGGTTCCGACCAGACGATCCGCATTCCCGACGAAGGCCTCGTCAAGGAGAACGGCGAGCGTGGCGATCTCATCGCCGAAATCCGCCTGCTCCTGTGGGAAAAGCCGGATGCCAAGATGATCGACCTCATGCGGTCATTGCGCGAAGGCCTCTACCTTTAATCGATTTACGAAGTTTCAGTGAAAGATGCACCCATTGTTACGGATGCTAACAGTTCCTGAACTGGCACGCGCTTGAACCGCATTGCCGCCTATGCCATAGGCAATTTCGACTTATTTCAGGCAACTCCAAGAACGCAAAGCCTTTTTGCGTCTTTGCGGGGGTTGCTCTAGATTTCAAAGGGGCAAACCATGGTTCAGGCATCTGGTCTGATGAAGGGCAAGCGTGGCGTCATCATGGGCGTCGCCAACAACCGTTCCATCGCCTGGGGCATCGCCAAGGCCATCCACGCACAGGGCGGCGAGATCGCCCTCACCTATCAGGGCGATGCGCTGAAGAAGCGCGTCGAGCCGCTGGCCGCCGAAATCGGCGCCGTGCTGGCCGGCGATTGCGACGTCTCCGACGAAGCGTCGATCGATGCCGTCTTCGACAACATCGAAAGGACCTGGGGCAAGATCGACTTCCTCGTGCACGCCATCGGCTTTTCCGACAAGGACGAACTGACGGGCCGCTACGTCGACACGACGCCGGGCAACTTCGCCAAGACGATGCAGATCTCGGTCTATTCCTTCACCTCGGTCGCCCGTCGCGCAGAAAAGCTGATGACCGACGGCGGGTCCATGCTGACGCTGACCTATTACGGCGCTGAGAAGGTCATGCCGAACTATAACGTCATGGGCGTTGCAAAGGCCGCGCTGGAGGCGAGCGTCAAGTATCTCGCCGTCGACCTCGGCCCGAAGAACATCCGCGTCAACGCCATTTCAGCCGGCCCGATCAAGACGCTGGCCGCCTCCGGCATCGGCGACTTCCGCTACATCCTCAAGTGGAACGAATACAATGCGCCGCTGCGCCGCACCGTCACCATCGAGGAAGTGGGCGATGTCGGCCTCTACATGCTGTCGGACCTGTCGCGCTCGGTGACCGGCGAGACGCATCACGCCGACAGCGGCTACCATGTGGTCGGCATGAAGGCTGTGGACGCGCCCGACATCTCCGTCATCAAGGACTGACCCGGAGCCCCGCATCTTGCTCATCTACATGATCCGCCACGGCCAGACCGCGTGGAATGCTGAGGGCAGGCTACAGGGACAGAAGGACATTCCGCTCAATGATACCGGCCGCGCGCAAGCGGCCGGCAACGGTCGCGCCCTCAAGGCGCTTCTCGGCGAGACCGTTTCGGATTTCGATTTCGTGGCAAGCCCGCTCGGGCGCACGCGCGAGACGATGGAAATCCTGCGCCGTGCCATGGATCTTCCTCCCCTTGCCTACCGCACCGACAAGCGCCTCGTCGAAGTCTCCTTTGGCGACTGGGAAGGTCACACGCTCGATGAGCTGGAGGCGATGACGCCGGACCGGGTGGGCGAGCGCCGACGCTCGAAGTGGAATTTCATTCCGCCGGGCGAGACGGCCGAAAGTTACGAAATCCTCTGCTGGCGCATCGGCTCGTTTCTCGCCGAGATCGACCGGCCGACCGTCTGCGTCAGCCACGGCGGCGTTTTCCGCGCGGCATTCCGGCTCAACGGCATGGCAGAGGAAGAAGCGGCCAACACGCCCATCTTCCAGGACCGTGTGCTCAGGCTGGACGGAACGGGCATGCGCTGGCTCTGAGGACAGACCCGCATCAGCGGCCTGTTACTGGATGATCTCGAGATCGTTGATGACGCGCTTGCCGTCGATTTCGGTGTAGAACACCAGCACCTTCACACCCGGCTCCAGACCTTCGAAGTTGAACTCCTCCGGTGCCTGGTACTTCTTGCCGTCGTCGAGCGACAGGGAGAGGTTGCCGGTATCGACGCCGGTGATCGTGGCCTCCACATCGGCGCTTTCGGCCGATGCGACGAGCGGCGAAAGGAAAACGGCCATAGCCATCAAAGCTGCGATCAACAACCGCATCGTACGAACCCCTGGAAATGAATCAGTCTTTTTGCTGGTCACGTCAGATGCCCCCCAAATATGGCAAAATTCGCCCTTGTCGCGCACAATGCCGCAATGGATGGCTGGAAAGCCCCCCTGAATCAAGGCGGGCTGTCATGTCATCCCCTGAATTGTCAGACAATTGGCTCCCGTCTCTTGCCCCAAAGTGGGAAAAACACGCACGCGAACCGGCGGAAATACAAGTATTTCAGTTGCTTATAAATTCAATTTTAAGGACCGCACCCGTACCGTTTCGGGATAATCGGGGATTGTTTGTTGCCTTTGCGTGCCGCTCTTCGCCATCATCTGGCGTCCATCGCAGAATGGGCCCGGCCTTCGCTCGTGCCGGCGGCGATCGCGGGCGTCGTCATCCTGGCGGCAGGCGTCTTCTATGAGCGGCAGAACGAACGCATCTACCACGCCGAACTTCAGGCCCATGTTGCAGGCGACCTGGCATTGATCGGGGCACGGCTGCAGAGCGAGGTCAACAGCAATGTCTCGGCCCTGCGCAGCGTCGCCAACATGTTCGCCGTAGCGCCGCAGCAGGCCTCGCTCCAGTTCAACGTCTTCGCCCGCAAACTGCTCCTGCAGAACAGCCATTTCCGCCGTGTTGGCGTTGCCCCGGGCGGCGTCATCTCCCAGGCTTTCCCGCTCGACGGCAACCAGCGATATCTCGGAACCGACTTCAACCGCTTCCCCTCCTTCCGCCGGGCCGCCCAGACGGATCGTTCGCGCGGGCGCCCCCTGATGTTCGGTCCGGTCGAATTCGCCAAGGGCGGACGCGGCTTCCACCTCTTCATGCCCGTTTTCACGACGGTCGATGCCCGGCCCTATTTCTGGGGCTATATCGACGGACTGGTCGATGCGCGCAAACTTTTTTCCGATGCCGGCCTCCTCGGTGCCGATACGCGCGCTCACGGAGACATGGCCCAGCACGCGACGGACATCGATCTGGCCATCCGCGATGTCAGTGTACCCGACAACATCATCGACCCGTTCTTCGGCGATGCCGAAATCTTCGAGAACGATCCGGTCGTGCAGGTTCTCGATTTTCCCGGCGGGCGCTGGGAGCTTGCGGCGGTTCCCAAAAAGGGCTGGCAGCATCCGCCGGAAAACCTGCAGCAGATCCGGATGTCCATCCTCGCCGCAGCCCTCGTCGTCATCGTGCCCATCCTCCTGACGGGCAGCCTCGTCAGCGAGCGCCAGCGCAACATCGCGCGTCTGAGGGCGCGCGAGCGGCAGGTGCAGTCTCTCTCGCAGCGCCTCGACATCGCGCTCGATGCGTCGAAAATCGGCATCTGGGAATTCGACTTCGCGAGCGGCGCACGCAATTGGGATGCGCAAATGCACCGGCTGCATGGCTTCCCTGAAGGCGAAACCCCGCACGACGTGGAATGGCGCGCCGCCCTTCACCCCGATGACATCGAAAGCGCCAAGGCCGCGATGGACCTCATCCGCGCCGGCGGCAACGACTACAAGTCGCAGTACCGCATCCGCATGCCTGACGGCAGCTGGCGCCACATCCGCAATGTCGGCTCGCGCCTCATCGGTCCGAACGGCGAGGAAAAGCTCACCGGCATCAGCTGGGACGTCACCGAGGACGTTCTGCTCAACGAGGCGCTGAAGACCGCCAAGGAGCATGCGGAGGTCCAGAACACCGAGCTTGCCAAGCTCACGCGACGTCTCGACCTCGCGCTCGACGCCTATCAGTGCGGCCTCTGGGAAGCCGACCTCGAAGACGGGCTGACGCTGTGGGACGACCGCATGCACCAGCTTTACGGTGTGAAGAACACCGGCACGCGCATCGCCCATGAGACCTGGATCAACGCCATCCATCCCGACGATCGCGAGGACGCCCAGCGCAAGGCCGACACGACCATCGAGGACAACGTGCCCTACATGCGCACCTCGCGGGTCGTCCACCCTGATGGCACGATCCGCCATGTCCAATCTGTCGGCAAGCTGCATGTCGAGCAGGACGGCCGACGCAAGCTGGTGGGCCTCGCCTTCGACGTGACGGAGGACGTGCTGGTCAACGCCCGCCTCAAGGACGCGAAGGAGCGCTCGGATCTGCAGAACACCGAGCTGGAACAGACCACCCGTCGCCTTGATCTTGCGCTCGATTCCTATCAGTGCGGCCTCTGGGAGGCCGATCTCGACCTCAACAGGACCTTCTGGGATCCGCGCATGCACCAGCTCTACGGGCTGACCTTCACCAACGGTCTGGTGACGCGCGACGACTGGCTTTCAGCCATTCACCCGTATGATCGGGACGGAATCATCGAGAATGTCGGCCGCTGCATCGACCTGGAACTGCCCTATGTGCACGAAGCCCGCGTGATACTGTCGAGTGGGGAAATCCGTCACGTGCGCTCCGTCGGCAAGATCCATCACGGGCACGGCGGCACCCGCAGGCTCGTCGGCCTCGCCTTCGACGTGACCGAGGATGTCATTCTCAAGCAGAACCTGAAGGCTGCCAAGGAACAGGCGGACGCAAAGAACGTCGAACTGGAACAGGCGAAGGACCGCATCGAGCATAACGCCCTGCACGACCCGCTGACGGGGCTTGGCAACCGGCGCATGCTGGACGACGAGCTGACCGGCATTGCCGAACTCAGCGAGACGATGGAGGTGCGTGTAGCCATCCTCCATATCGACCTCGACCGCTTCAAGCAGATCAACGACACACTGGGGCATGCGGCCGGCGATGCGTTGCTCGTGCACGCGTCTGAAGTGCTGCGCGCCTCCACCCGCAAGGGCGATATCGTCGCGCGCATCGGCGGCGACGAGTTCGTGGTGGTCGTCACCAATACCACCGACCAGGCCTATCTCAGCACCCTGGCGCGCCGCATCATCACGCTGATGCAGCAGCCGGTGGAGTATGAGGGGCATCTTTGCCGCTTCGGCGTCAGCATCGGCGTCGCGCTGGCCGAGGGGCATTCGGTCAATACGGCAAAGCTGCTCGTCAATGCCGATATCGCGCTCTACCGGGCGAAAGCCATGGGCCGCAACCGCCACGAATTCTTCACCGAGATGCTGCAGGCCGAGATCATCTCGAACAAGCGCATCGCCGACGACATTCTAGCTGGCATCGAGAACAACGAATTCGTGCCCTACTACCAGCCGCAGATCGACGCCGGCACGCTGAAGCTCGCCGGTGCCGAGGCGCTGATCCGCTGGAACCATCCGCGCGACGGCCTGCTGACGCCCGACCGCTTCCTCAAGATCGCCGAGGACCTCAACGTCATGGCGACGCTGGACCGGATCGTGCTGGAAAAGGCGCTCATCGACTGCGCCCGCTGGGCCGCCCGCGGCCTGATCATGCCGAAGATTTCCGTCAACGTCTCGGCGCGCCGCCTGCGCGACGAAAGCCTGATCGACAGCCTGACCGGTCTGTCCATCCAGCCCGGCCAGATTTCCTTCGAACTGGTGGAATCGATCTTCCTCGACGAGAGCGACGACATTGTTCTCTCCAATCTCGAACGCATCAAGGCGCTCGGCATCGATATCGAAATCGACGATTTCGGCACGGGCCACACCTCGATCGTCAGCCTGCTGAAGCTGAAGCCCAAGCGCCTGAAGATCGACCGCCAGCTCGTCGCCCCCATCCTCAATTCGCACAACGAACAGGCGCTGGTGCGTTCGATCATCGAGATCGGCCGCTCTCTCAATATCGAGATCGTCGCCGAAGGCGTCGAGACCATGGATCACGCCGAAATGCTCGGCCTGCTCGGCTGCGACCTCCTGCAAGGCTACGCCTTCGCCAAGCCGCTGTCGCGCGAGGATTTTCTGGCCTTCGGCAGCGAGATGCGCTGGAAGCTCGCTTCCTGACCGGACTTGACGCGAAACCCTTGTCCCGCCCCCGCCTTTTCCACTAAGGAGGGGGCGAAGGTTTATCGGGTCCGGGTCCGCTCATGTCGCACAATAGTTTCGGTCATCTTTTCCGCGTCACCACCTGGGGCGAAAGCCATGGGATCGCGCTCGGCTGCGTGGTGGATGGCTGCCCGCCCGGCATCCGCTTCACGCTTGCCGAAATTCAGGCCTGGCTCGACAAGCGCAAGCCCGGCCAGTCGCGCTTCGTGACGCAGCGCCGCGAAGACGATCTGGTGAAAGTGCTGTCCGGCGTGATGCTGGACGACGACGGCGAGACGATGATCACGACGGGCACGCCCGTCTCGATGATGATCGAGAACACCGACCAGCGCTCCAAGGATTACGGCGAGATCGCCAAGCGCTACCGCCCCGGCCATGCTGACTATACCTATGACACCAAATACGGCATCCGCGACTATCGCGGCGGCGGGCGTTCGTCAGCCCGCGAGACCGCGGCGCGTGTCGCCGCCGGCGGGCTTGCCCGCAAGGTCGTGCCGGGGCTTTCCGTGCGCGCCGCCCTCGTGCAGATCGGCAAACACAAGATCGACCGCCGCAACTGGGACTGGAACGAGGTCAACAACAACCCGTTCTTCGCCCCCGATCCGGCCATCGTTCCCGTCTGGGAAGAGTATCTCGACGGCATCCGCAAGGCCGGCTCCTCGATCGGCGCCGTCGTGGAAGTGATCGCCGAAGGCGTTCCCGCCGGTATCGGCGCACCGATCTACGGCAAGCTCGACCAGGACATCGCCTCGCTCCTCATGTCGATCAACGCCGTGAAGGGCGTGGAGATCGGCGAAGGTTTTGCCTCGGCCGAACTCACCGGCGAGGAAAACGCCGACGAGATGCGCATGGGCAACGACGGCAACCCGATCTTCCTGTCCAACCATGCCGGCGGTATTCTCGGTGGCATTTCCACCGGCCAGCCGGTCGTCGCGCGTTTTGCCATCAAGCCGACCTCATCGATCCTGACCGAGCGCCGCTCGATCGATGCCGACGGCAACAATGTCGATGTGCGCACCAAGGGCCGCCATGACCCGTGCGTCGGCATCCGTGCCGTGCCGATCGGCGAGGCCATGGTCGCCTGCGCCGTTGCCGACCACTATCTTCGCGACCGCGGCCAGACTGGCCGTTTGAAATAATTGGCCGCCTGAAAGAGGATTTTGCCATGAGCTACGATCAGAAGCGTGTCGTCGATGCCATCCGTGCCTTCGAGGCTGGCGAAATCGTCGTCGTGATGGATGACGACGGCCGCGAAAACGAGGGCGACCTCATCGTCGCCGCCGTGCATTGCACGCCGGAAAAGATGGCCTTCATCGTGCGCCACACCTCCGGCATCGTCTGCACGCCTATGCCACGCGAGGAGGCCAAGCGCCTCAATCTCAACGCCATGGTGGCGGAAAACGATTCGGCCCACACCACCGCCTTCACCGTCTCGGTCGATTTCAAGCACGGCACGACGACGGGCATTTCCGCCGACGACCGCACGCTGACGGTGCGCAACCTCGCCAATCCGAATGTCGGCGCTACGGATTTCGTGCGCCCCGGCCATATCTTCCCGCTCGTGTCGCGCGAAGGCGGCGTCCTGATGCGCTCAGGCCATACCGAAGCCGCCGTCGACCTCTGCAGGCTCGCCAGCCTGCCGCCGATCGGCGTGATCAGCGAACTTGTCAACGACGACGGCACCGTGATGCGCGGCCCGCAGGTCGCGGCCTTCGCAGAAAAGAACGGCCTGAAGCAGGTCTCCGTCGCCGATCTCATCGCCTACCGCCAGCGCAAGGAAACCCTGATCGAGCAGGTCGGCAGTTTCGACATCGAGACGCCCTACGGCAGGGCCAAGGCTCTGACCTACACCCTGCCCTGGGACCCGATGCAGCACCTCGCCGTCGTCTTCGGCGATATCCGGGATGGCGTCGACATTCCGGTGCGCCTGCATCTCGAAAATGTCGGCGACGACGTTTTTGGGGCGGGCCGCCAGATCGATGCGATCATGAAGCGCATTTCCGAACAGGGCCGCGGCGTCATCGTCTATCTGCGCGAAGGCTCCGTCGGCGTCGGCCAGTCCTCGACGGCCCGCAAGGGCAAACATGACCGCGAAGGCCATGACGAGGCGCAGGCGCGCGAAAGCGAATGGCTGGAAATCGGTCTTGGCGCACAGATCCTGAAGGATCTCGGCATTACTTCGATCCGCCTGATGGCCTCGCGCGAGCGCCACTATGTCGGCCTCGAGGGGTTTGGCATCCAGATCAGCGCGACGGATCTCTGCTAGGTCCCAGGCCGTCTTCGAATATCCTGCGATCCCGAAACGTTTGCCCTTGGCGCGACGGTTCGGATCGCGGAATTTTCGGGGACATCAGGGCATGTGGGATTTCAGCATCGGCAAGACTATCGGCATTCTGCTGAAGACCATGCCCTTCATCATCACGCGGATGGTGATCTATTTCGTCATCACGCTCGCCTTTATCCTGGCTGCAGGCACCGGCGCCGGCATCGGCTATGGCGTCGGTTCGCTTTCCGACAGCCCGGAATCCTTCGCCGTCTGGGGTGGCTTCTTCGGCATGGGGCTGGTCGGGACCGCCGTCTACTGGGCGCGCGAATGGCTGCTCTATATGGTCAAGGCTGCCCATATCGCCGTCATGGTCAAGCTGATCGACGGCGAGCCGCTGCCGGATGGCAAGGGCCAGGTTGCCTATGGCCGTGAGGTCGTCACCGCCCGTTTCGGCGAGGCGAATGTGCTCTTCGCGCTCGACCAGCTCATCAAGGGCGTGATTGCCGCCATCACGGGTCTCATCGGCGGCATCGCGGCGTTTCTCCCCATTCCCGGCCTCGACGGCATCGTGCGCTTCGCCAACACCGTCATCCGCCTCTCGCTCACTTATGTCGACGAGATCATCCTCGGCTACAACATCCGCACCGGCAGCGACAATGCGTGGGAAAGCTCGCGCCACGGCCTCGTGCTCTATGCGCAGAACGGCCTTAAGATGGTGAAGAACGCCGTCTGGCTCTCCGTCTTCCTCTGGATCCTCTCCATCGTCGTCTTCCTGCTGGCGCTGGCACCGGCCGCGGCCGTGGTCTACCTCTTCCCCGGCGATCTCACCGCCCTCACCTTCATCGTCGCCATCGTCTTCGCCTGGGCCTTCAAGGCCGCCGTACTCGAACCCTTCGCCATCGCCGCCCTGATGGCCGTCTATTTCGACACGATCCGCGGCCAGGTGCCGGACCCCGACTGGGACGCCAAGCTGACGGGTGCCTCGGAGAAGTTCCGCGCACTGACGGAGCAGGCAAAGGGCGCGTTTGGCGGGCGGCCGGTGACGGCTTGAAACCAAGCGAGACACAGAAAATTTTACCGAATCCGTTACCGGAAGCTGTGTAATTCGCCTTTATGTTCCTTCGCACTCATCGAGGGAACGTTCATTGATCGTATTGGAAGAAGGCACTTGGAGCGTTTTGTCTTGCGGCTCCCGAATGGTGATGATTCCGCTTTTCAAACTGACTGGCTTTATACTTTTGGGGATACTTTTTGCCTTCCTGCATTGGCTAAGGAACTGGATACGAGGAAAAGAGCAGCCCAATTACCGTTGGATTAAAAGCCCGCTTGCGATTGTTCTTGGAACAAGCCTGTTTATCGGCATCGGGTGGGCGATTGCGGCATCGCCAAGCATCACACGTTTTGCAACGGATGGGTCGATCCTCATCGAGACCGGATGCCAGATGACAGAAACATACTCCAAAAGAATCCCGCTCGCTGAAGCCAATATCACCTATCGGCACACAAAAAGCCGACGCGGCAAAAACACGTATTCTCTTATCGTAAATAACAAGGAACACACGGTAACTCTGGATCTGACCCGTCAGCAGGACTATTCCGCGCTGGCACGATTGCGCCGGAACCGATGATCAAATTTGCGAAGACACTTCGCGAGCAACGTCGAGACGTCCCTCCTCCGCTCCAGCAACTGCTCAAACGACAGGACACGTAAGCCTGGCGCTAAGCGTCATCTCCGCGCCATCCATCCAGATACCGCACGCTGTCCACCCCGGTAAACTTCGCAAGCCGCGCCAGTTCCGCCTCCAGCTTCTCCAGCCGTCCCGCCGAGGCGCGGACCTTCGGCTCCCACCAGAGGCGCTTGACGTCGAGCGTGCCGGCCTTGCGGTCGGCCTTCATGTCGATGCGGCCGACGAGGCGGTCGCCTTCGAGCAACGGGAAGACGTAGTAGCCGTATTGGCGCTTCGGCTCCGGCACGAAGACTTCGATGCGGTAGTAATAGCCGAAGAGGCGTTCGGTGCGGTTGCGGTCGCGGATCAGGGGATCGAAGGGCGAGAGGACACGCAGGCGGGCGGGCGGCTCGGGAATATCGCCGAGATTGTCCGGGAAGCCATCGAAGGCATAGGCGATGCGCGGCTTGCCGCCATCGGCCGTCTCGATCGAGACGGCGCGCAGTTCGTCGCGGTTCGCGTCCACCCAGGCTTTCGCCTCTTCCGGCGAGATCAGCGCCCAGAAGGCGGCGATTTCGCCATGGGTGGCAAAACCCAGCCGGGTCAGCGCGCTGCGGCAGGCCCAGTCGACGAAGGCCTCGTGCTCGACTGCGGGCTCGTGATGGTGCGGCGGCACCACGCGTTCGGTGAGGTCATAGACCTTCTGGAAGTTCTCGCGCCGGGAGATTGAGAGTTTGCCGGTGTGCCAGAGGAATTCCAGCGCCGTCTTGTTCGGATGCCAGTTCCACCAGCCGCCGGACTTGTGATCGTCCGTCTTCAGTTCACGCGACAACACGGCGCCGCCGGACGCGATGCGCTCATAGGTCTCGTCGAACGCCTTGTCGAAGCCCTCCCCCTGCCATTTGCTCCAGCGCTCGAGGATCGACGCCTCCTTGCGGCGGAAACGGTGTTTCCAATAGCGGAAGAAGGTGCTCGGAATGATCGAGGCGTCGTGCGTCCAGTGTTCGAAGAGATCGCCGTCCTTCTCCAGAAGCTCCGTCAGATGCTCGCGCCGGTAGGTCTGGTTGCGCGAGAAGAGGATCTGGTGATGCGCGCGCTCGACGGTGGCGATGCTGTCCACCTGCACGAAGCCGATATCGTGGATGAGCTGCAGGAGCCCATCCTTGCCGAGCTGCCTGCCGGGTGGCGCGCTGAGCCCCTGGCGGGCGAGGAAGATGCGTCGGGCTTCGGCATTCGAAAGAAGAATCGTCATACAGGATGATAGGCATATATTCTTGGTTTGTTCCACCCGTTTTCCGTCAAGCCGATAGCGGCCCGGAATGACGCCTCAACATTTCCTGCGAATTGTTCAACATTGTTGCGGAAGGCCGTCGCAAAAACCCTTCGCACCTATCGATAAATTGCTTATAGGTCCTGCACCCATCCGCGAACCGGGACCGTGCTCTTGGACATCGTCTTCTCCGCTGCCACAGTGGCCTATGGCAGCCGCACGGCGCTCCAGCCGCTGGATTTGCAGCTCTCGGAGCAGCGCATCGGCGTCGTCGGCCTCAACGGTTCCGGCAAGACGACCATGGCGCGGCTGATCAACGGGCTCGTCAAGCCGACAGCCGGCACCGTCACGGTCGGCGGGCTCGACACGGTCGGGGACGAGCAGGCCGCGCGCGGCAAGACGGGTTTCATCTTCCAGAACCCGCAGCACCAGATGATCCTGCCGATCCTGGCCGAAGACATTGCCTTCGGCCTGAAGAACCGCGGCCTCGGCAAGGTCGAGATCGCCGAGCGCACCGAGGCCGTGCTCGACCGGTTTGGCATCTCACATCTCGCCCGCCGTCGTGTACATGAGCTTTCCGGCGGCGAAACGCAGCTTGGCGCCATTGCCAGCGTGCTCGTCACCGGCCCGGAACTCCTGATCCTCGACGAGCCCACCAACCAGCTCGACCTGAAGAACCGCGCGCTGATCGAGCGCACCATTGCCGGCCTGCCGGAGCAGGTGCTGGTGATCACCCACGACCTTGATCTCATCGAGCAATTCGATCGCGTACTGGTGTTCCATGAGGGCCGGCTGGCGGCAGACGATCGACCGGCGGAGGCAATCCGCGCCTACCGGGAGATCGCGGCATGCTGAACGGGCTCGATATCGAGGGCAATTCGCCGCTGCACCGCATGCCGGTGCGCGGCAAGCTGATCGTGCTGTTTGCGGCAGCCATCTTGCTGTTCCTGCTTTCCGATCTGCGCCTGCTCGTGCCGGCGCTCGGCCTTTCCGTTGCGCTCTATCTTTCGACGGGCATCGGTGTTGCCGAGGCCGCGCGGCGCACCCGTTTCGTGCTGTTCACCGTGCTGCTCGTCGCGGCGGCAAATACCGTCTTCCAGTCGCCGCACGAGGGCGCCGTCGTCTTCTGCCGGCTCTCCACATTGGTGCTGCTGGCCGCCGCCGTGACGGCGACGACGGGCATTTCCGCCTTCATGGACGAGATCACCCGGCTGATCACGCCGCTGGAGCGATTCGGTTTCGTGCGGGCGGCGGATGTCAGTCTCGCGGTCGGCCTCGTCATCCGCTTCGTGCCGGAGATTTTCGCGCGCTACGGCGAGATATCGGCCGCACACAAGGCGCGCGGCCTGCCGGTGCGGCCGCTCACCACGCTCGTGCCGCTCATCATCCTGACGCTGAAGGACGCGGATACGATCGCCATGGCGATTGACGCGCGCGGCTTTCGGCGTCAGTAAACATTCGACCCAGTTTTGTCCGACAGGAACCCGAGATGAAAACCAGAGATATCGTCCTCATCGCCCTCTTCGCTGCGATCATCGTGGTACTGGGCCTGCTGCCGCCGATCACGCTCGGCTTCATTCCGGTGCCGATCACCGCGCAGTCGCTCGGCGTCATGCTGGCCGGCTGCATCCTCGGCGCCAGGCGCGGTGCCGCCGCCGTGCTGCTCGTGCTGCTGCTCGTCGCCATCGGCCTGCCGGTGCTTTCGGGCGGCCGTGGCGGCCTCGCGGTCTTCGCCGGCCCGACGGCGGGTTATCTCGTCGGCTGGGTCTTCGGCGCCTTCGTCTGCGGCCTGATCGCCGAACGCCTCGTGCGCGAAGAGCAGCCGGAACTCTCGCAGCTCCTCTCCTTTCTCGCGGCCGCCGTCATCGGCGGCATCGGCGTCGTTTACCTCTTCGGCATGCCCTGGCTTGCCTATATGAGCGGCAAGGCGTTCTTCGAGACGGCAGCCGCCTCGCTGGTCTTCCTGCCGGGCGATCTCATCAAGGCCTTCGTCGCGATGCTGGCCGGCCGCGCGGTGCTCGCCGGCTATCCGCTCCTGCCGCAGCGCGCCTGAGCCGATGCCGCTTTCCGGCGCCCTCGAACGGCACGCCGCCCAAAACCCTGAAAACCCGGCCGTCCAGATGGAAGGCCGGGTTTTGTCCTATGGCGCGCTTGTGGCCACGGCCCGGCGTCTCCACGCCACGTTTTCCGCGATGGCGTCGGACGGCCGGAGCAGTATCGGCCCGGAAAGCGGGCTGATCGCGATCATTGCCGGCAACCATGCGCTGTTCCCCGCCGCCTTCGCCGCCGCGACATCGGGCCAGATGTGCGCTGCGCTCATCGATCCGCATTTGCCTGAAGCCACCCGGCAGCGGCTGCTCGACAAGATCGATCCCGACCTCATCGTCACGGCCGAAGGCGACGCGCTGCGCGTCATCGATCCCAGACGAGGTGTTGCCGAAATCATCGCGGAGCAAGCCGAAGCGACCGATCCGGCCTTGACCGAGGGGCTGGCGGATGCACCGTTCCTCATCGTCTTCACCTCAGGCACGACGGCCGATCCCAAACCGATCATCCGCGACCGCAGGTCCTGGCGCATCAGCCTCGCCACCGGGGCGACGTTCTTCGGCATTACGGCGCAGACCAGCACCTATGCCCCCGGCCCCCTCGCCCACGGGCTGGCGCTCTATGCCATGACGGAGTGCCTGCTGGCCGGCGCCGCCTTCCATTCCACCCGGCATTTTGACGCGCACGCCGCACAGGAGGCGATCCGGCAGCACGCGGTGCAGCGCCTCGTTCTGGTGCCGACCATGCTGCGCAGACTCTGCGAGGGTGCGCAGCTCAACGATGTCGCCGCTATCACCGTGGCAGGTGCGAAGCTCACGGCGAGCGACCACGCGCTCTGTGGCAGCCATTTCCCCGGCGCGGCACTCAGGGAATATTACGGCGCCTCGGAACTCGGCTTCATCACTGTCACGGCGCCCAGCGACGCGGCCTCGTCCACGGCCGTCGGCAAGGCCTTTCCCGGGGTTGCGATCTCAGTGCTCGACGCGGCTGGCCATCCCCTGCCCACGGGTGAGACCGGCACCGTCTTCGTCGAAAGCCCGCTCATCGCCACCGGTTATCTCGGCGCCGGCGACGGTGCGGGGCTGGCGCGATTCGGCGCGCTGGCGACGGTCGGCGATCTCGGCTTCCTGGAGGCGGACGGCACGCTGCATCTGCTCGGGCGCGCCGGTGGCATGGTTCTGTCGGGCGGCAACAACATCTACCCCTCCGAGGTCGAGGCGGCGCTGCAAAGCCTGCCCTTCGTGCGCGCCGCCCATGTTTTCGGCCGCGACCATGCCGATCTCGGCAGCGAACTGGTGGCGGTGATCGAGCCCGCAGCACCAGGCTTGACGGCCGAGGCACTCACCACGGCGCTGGCGGATCTCCTGCCGCGCTACAAGCAGCCGCGCCGGCTCTGGCTCTGCGCGAAAATGCCGACCACCCCTTCGGGCAAGGTGGCGGCGAAAACCGTGCGGCAATGGGTGGCGGAGGAGAGCGATGTCCTTGAACCGCTCCGCTGATCCCGAACGCATTCCCGTCATCGCCGCGGCCTTCCGTACGCCGATCGGCCGGGTCAACGGCACGCTCTCGGCCATCGAGCCGGCAAGCCTTGCCGCGCCGCTTCTCCGCCGCATCCTCCAAGACACCGGCCTTGCCGCCGAAGATGTCGATGATGTGCTGCTCGGCAATGCCGCCAACAGCGCCGGCAACCTGGCGCGGCTCGCGGCGCTGGAGGCGGGGCTCCCCGTTTCCGTGCCCGGAATGACCATCGACCGGCAATGCGGCTCGGGACTGGAAGCGATCGCGCTTGCCGCCCGGCTGGTGACGGCAGGCGCCGGGCGCATCTATCTTGCCGGCGGCACCGAGAGCAGCAGCCGCGCCCATTTGCGCTTCCGCCCGCCGCTCACACCCGACGGCGCGCCGGAACCGGTGCGCCGCGCCCGCATGGCGCCCGATGCCATTGGCGACCCCGACATGGGCATCGCCGCCGAGAACGTCGCCCGCCATGCCGGCATCCGCCGCGCACGGCAGGATGCTTTTGCGCTGGAAAGCCATCGCCGCGCGGTGGCCGCTGAGAAGGCCGGGCGCTTTACCGGCGAGATCGTGCCGCTCGAGACGTCCAACGGCCGCGTCTCGCAGGACGAATGCCCGCGCGAAAACACTTCGTTGGAAAAGCTTGCGGCGCTGAAGCCGGTCTTCTGCCCGGATGGGACCGTGACGGCGGGCAATGCCTGCCCGGTCAATGACGGTGCCGCCGTCGTGCTGGTGACCTCGCTGGCGGAAGCCCGTCGGCGTGGCCTGACGATGCTCCTGGAATTCATAGACAGCGCCACGGTCGGCGTCGATCCGAACCTGCTCGGCCTCGGCCCCGTTCCGGCGATGGAAAAGCTTGTCGCGCGCAATCCGGGTCTCGATGCCGCGGCCATCCCCTATATCGAGTTCAACGAGGCCTTCGCCGCCCAGGTGCTCGCCAGTCTCGATGCGCTCGGCATCGATCACGCGATCGTCAACCGCGAGGGTGGTGCGCTTGCGCTCGGCC
Source organism: Shinella curvata (assembly GCF_022899935.1). Taxonomy (GTDB): domain Bacteria; phylum Pseudomonadota; class Alphaproteobacteria; order Rhizobiales; family Rhizobiaceae; genus Shinella; species Shinella curvata. Next base: position 325,006 of record NZ_JALJCJ010000002.1, on the reverse strand, counting down.
ATCCCTACGGTGCCTCCGGTGCCATCCTCGTCACGCGGCTCTTCGCGCAGATGCGGGCGGCGGATGCGGGAACCGAGGCGCTTGCCATGATGGGCATCGGCGGCGGCATGGGCATTGCGACTTTGTTTCGCAAGCTGGGGGGAACAGGATGAGCGAAAAGATCTATACCGGCGGCTGCCTCTGCGGCGCCGTTCGTTTCGAGGCGACGGGGCCGGCGGAAAAGCCGCATACCTGCTCCTGCCGCTTCTGCCAGCAGCACACCGGCGCACCGACCGCCGCCTGGGTGGAATTTCCCACGGAGCGCGTGCAATGGACCGGCACGGGTGCAAAACCCTCGACCTGGCGCTCGTCGGATTATTCCAGCCGCGCCTTCTGCCTGGCCTGCGGCAGCTCCATCGGTGCCATCGACGACGAGCCGGTCGTGGCCTTGCTGATCGGCGGCTTCGACGAGCCCACCGATCCGGCCTTCAAGCCGCAATACCATTCCTTCGAGGATTGCCGGCCGGGCTGGCTCAGCGTCGAGACCGCCTCAGGCGAGGAATGATTTCAGCCAGTCGCGGATCGGCTGCGGCACGTTGACGGGCTGGCGGGTTGCGGGATCGACGGCGACCCAGACGATCTCCAGATCCGCCACCGCTGCGCCATCGCAGGCGATCGCCACGGCGAAGCTGAGCGAGGTCGCGCCGATGCGCGTGACCGAGACCTTGGAACAGGCAATGTCATCCAGCCGCAGGCCCTTGTGGAAGGTGCAGCCGGATTTGCGCACGAAATAGACGGGATCGTTTTGCCCGACCGGCCGGTGGCGCCACAGCCCGGCGACGGCCGCTTCCGCATGGGCATAGTAGGCGGCATTGTGCATATGGCCGTGCATGTCTATATCGCGAAACGGTATCCTGACTTCGCTGACCGTGATGTCTGCCGCCTGTTCCACGTCTTAATCCCGGGGTCGATTTATGCTTCGTGCCGTTGTTAGAGCCTTCGGCGACCCCCGGCAAGTGATCGGGCTGGAGGAGGCGGAGCGCATGGCCCCCGGTCCCGGCGAGGTGGAGATCCGCATCCGCCGCGCCGCGATCAACCCCTCCGACCTCATACCCGTCACCGGCGCCTATCGCAGCCGCACCACCCTGCCCTTCGTGCCCGGTTTCGAGGGCGTCGGCGAAATCACCCGCCTTGGCGAGGGCGTGGACGATCTTGCCATCGGCCAGCGCGTGCTGCCAATCGGCGCAAGCGGGCTCTGGCAGGAATATCTGGTGCGCTCGGCCGCGTGGTGTTTCGCCGTACCGGATGATCTCACCGACGATCAGGCTGCCATGGCCTATGTCAATCCGCTCACGGCCTTCCGGCTGGTCGATGCAGTCAAAACGCATTTCGGCCTGGCTGCGGGCCAGCGCGTCGGCGTAACGGCAGCAGCGTCGGCCATCGGCAGGATGCTGCTCACGCTTCTGGCTGAGGCCGGTTTCCATCCCGTCGCTCTGGTCCGCAGCGCCGCGACGGCCGAACGGCTGGCCAAGAGCTTTTCCGTCGAAATCGTCATCGCCAATGCTCCGTCGCTCGATGCCGTCCTTGATGCCGTCGGCGGCGAGGCGGGCAATGGGCTTTTCCGCGCCATCCGCCGCGGTGGCGCTTTCATCCAATATGGCGCGCTTTCGGGCTCGCAGCTCGATCCGGCGCTCGTCACTGCCCGCCGTGAGGATGTCGCCTTCTCCTTCCTCTGGCTGCGCAACTGGGTGCATTCCGCCCCGCGCGCAGAGATCGCCGCCGCATTCGAGCGCAGCTTCGCCCGCATCCGTGCGGGGTATCTCGCCTCCACCATCGATACGGTTTTTGCCCTCTCCGACCTGCCCGCAGCACTAGCCCGGCAGGGCGACCCGGCCCGCACCGGAAAACTGCTGCTTGCACCGTGACTGTTGAAAAGACGGTGCCGCTGGCCCATTTCCCGTGGACCTCGCCAATTGCAATGGATAGCTTCCGGCCATGACGACGTGTCTCCTAGAGAACCCGATCTTCCTCGAGCATCACACGCCGGAGGGCCACCCGGAGCGGTCCGACCGTATCCGCGCGATTAATCTCGCGCTGGAACACGAGCGCTTTCTCCCGCTGAAACGCGAGAAGGCGCCGCAGGCCAACGAGGATTTCGTGCTGCTCGCCCATCCGGAAAGCCATCTGCGCGCCGTGATGTCGGCGATCCCTGAAGAGGGCATCGAACAGGTCGAATCCGACACCTATGCCAGCCCTGCCAGCTTTCAGGCGGCCCTGACCGGCATCGGCGGGGCGCTGGCCGCCGTGGATGCGGTCTTCACCGGCAAGGCAGACAATGCCTTCGTGCTCGCCCGCCCGCCCGGCCACCATGCCGAGCGCGACAGGGCGATGGGCTTCTGTTTCTTCAACAATGCCGCCATCGCCGCGCGTCACGCCCAGAAGGCTCATGGCGCCGAGCGCGTCGCCATCGTCGACTGGGACGTGCACCACGGCAACGGTACGCAGGACATCTTTTACGACGACCCGTCCGTGCTGTTCTGCTCGACGCACCAGATGCCGCTCTATCCCGGCTCCGGCGCCAAGACCGAGACGGGGGCGGGCAACATCGTCAACGCACCGCTCTCGGCCAATGACGGCAGTGACCATTTTCGCGAGGCGTTCAAGTCCCGCGTCCTGCCGCGTGTCGCGGACTTCAAGCCCGACGTCATCATCATCTCAGCCGGCTTCGATGCGCATCACCGCGATCCGCTGGCGCAGATCAATCTCGTCGCCGACGATTTCGACTGGGCGACGGCCAAGCTGATGGAACTTTCCGAAAAATCGGCAGACAACCGGGTGGTCAGCCTGCTGGAAGGCGGCTACGACCTTCAGGGCCTGGCCGAATCCGCCGCCACCCATATCTACCGCCTGATGAGAGGCTGACCATGACCAATTCCACTGCCGCCCCTGCTCCAGACGTTTCCGCCCTCTCCTTCGAACAGGCTGTCGAGGAACTGGAAAAGATCGTTGCCGCGCTGGAACGCGGCGACGTGCCGCTCGACCGCTCCATCGAGATCTACGAGCGCGGCGAGGCCCTGAAGAAACATTGCGAAACGCTGCTCTCCGCCGCCGAAAACCGCATCGAAAAAATCCGCCTCGACCGCGCGGGCAAGCCGCAGGGCACGGAGCCGCTCGACGGGGCGTGAGGCTCAGAGCTGCGCGGCAATCGCCGCCTTGTCGATGACCGACCAGACATTGCGGATGCGTGCATCCTCGAATTCGTAGAAGACGTTTTCGGTGAACGACACCCTGCGGCCATTGACCGGCAGGCCGAAAAGTTCGCCTAAGGGCGTGCAGTCGAACAGCAGGCGGCTTGCCACGCGCGGCGGCTCGATCACCAGGAAATCGATGGCGAAATGCAGGTCCGGGATGGCGCGAAAATCGCCCTCCAGCATGGTGCGATAGCCGGAAAGGCCGATGCGCGTGCCGTTGTAATGCACCTCCTCGTGGACGAAGCTGCCGAGGCTGGCCCAATCCTGCCTGTTGAGGCAGGCGATATAGCCACGGTAGAGTGCTGCCAGTTCCTGTCCGGTCATTGTCGTCTCCCTGCTCTCGGCGAATATGGCGCGGATCACGGCAAAGGCCAGAGGCGGAAAAGATTGACCACACCGTCAACATCAGCCGCCCTATCCACACCCCAGCCTGCCCGCTAGCATGCACCCAACAAACCCAATCACAGGAGGGCGCAATGAGCTTCTTTCCCGGAAAAGACCCCGAGGCCGGCGATGCGGCGGCGTGCGATGCGCTCGAGCATCTGATCATTCCGCGCACCAGCGATATCGGCGGGCTGGAGGTGCGGCGTGCGCTGCCGACGGCGAAGCGCCGGCTGGTCGGGCCGTTCATCTTCTTCGACCGCATGGGGCCGGCGCTGCTGCGCGCCGGCGAGGCCATCGACGTCAAGCCGCATCCGCATATCGGGCTTTCCACCGTCACCTATCTGTTCGACGGCGAGATCAAGCACCGCGACAGCCTCGGCACCGAAATGGTCATCGCGCCCGGCGACATCAACCTGATGACGGCGGGGCGCGGCATCGTGCATTCGGAGCGCTCGCCGGAAAACCTGCGCGGCAAACCGCAGTCGATTTCCGGGCTGCAGACATGGCTTGCGCTGCCCGACAGCCATGAGGAAATGGCGCCGGTCTTTTCGCACACGACGAAAGCCGAGCTTCCCGCCTTCTCGGCTGATGGCATTACCGGGCGCACGATCATCGGCAAGTACGAGGGCCATGCCTCGCCGGTCAGCGTGCCCACGGATACGCTCTATACCGACCTGATGCTTGCACCGGGCGCTGCTGCACCGCTGGCGGCGGACTGGGAGGAGCGCGCGGTCTATGTGCTCTCAGGTACGCTGGATGTGGCGGGCGACGTCTTCGCCGCCGACCAGCTGCTCGTCTTCCGCGCCGGCGACGCCATCACGCTCAAGGCCGGGCCGGAGGGCTGTCACATCATGGTCTTCGGCGGCGCAGCACTTGGCTCCAAGCGCTATATCTGGTGGAACTTCGTCTCCTCCTCCAAGGAGCGCATCGAGCAGGCCAAGGAGGAATGGCGCACCGGCCGCTTCGACATCGTGCCGGGCGACGAGGAAGAATTCGTACCGCTTCCCGCCGGCTGATATATAGGCCTGCGGCTATTATTGAGACGACCCCGTATGCCCCGGTCATCTCCTGCCGCCCGCCTCTCCTCCGTCATCCTCGGGCTTGACCCGAATATCGACGCATCCGCACCCGTCCTGCCCATGACTTGGATCCTCGGCTCAAGGCCGAGGATGACGTTGAGAATGTGGACCGCTCACATCCCCACACCGCGACATCGCCATCTCAACAGCCGATTGCAAACCGGCAGCAGCAAACCCTCTTGACTAATTCATAGCCATTCAGCTATATAAAAATCCATAGCCAGCGAGGTATGGATCTAATGGCGGAAGCCCATGACATGCTGTTCCGCACGCTTGCGGATCCGACGCGGCGCGCGCTCTTCGAGCGTCTGTGCCGCGAGGGGGAAAAGACGGTGGGGGCGCTGACGGCGCAGGCCGGCGTTTCGCAGCCGGTCGTCTCCAAACATCTCGGCCTGCTCAAACAGGCCGGCCTCGTGCGCGATCGCCACGAGGGACGCCAGACGCATTACAGCGCGCAGCTTGGCGCACTCACCCCGCTGGTCGACTGGACCAGCCAGATGGCGCGGTTCTGGGAGCAGCGCTTCGACGATCTCGAAAATTTGCTGAGGAGAATGGATCAATGACCACCGCATCCGTGACGCGCTCCGTCATCGTCGAGCGCGACATCGCCCATCCGCCGGAAAAGCTCTGGCGTGCCCTGACGCAGCCGCACCTGATTTCGGAATGGCTGATGCGCAACGACGATTTCCAGCCCGTCGCCGGCCACGCCTTCCGGCTGAACGGCGATTGGGGCGGCGTCGATTGCGAGGTGCTGACGGTCGAGCCCGGCAAGGTACTGACCTATCGCTGGGATCATCCGCATGAGGACCCGGCCTTCAACCTCACGAGCGTGGTCAGCTTCACCCTGACCCCGACCGCGACGGGCACGCATCTGCGAATGGAGCAGACCGGCTTCCGGCCGGAACAGAAGCAGGCCTTCGGCGGCGCCCGCTATGGCTGGGAGGCGCATTTCACCAGCCTCGAGCGGGTTCTGGCAGAGCTGGAATAGGGAGACGCGGCAATGAACTGGAACCTCCTGATCCGCCAGGGTCACCGCTGGATTTCGATCCTCTTCACGCTCGCCGTGCTCGTCAACATCGCGGCGATGACGCAGGGCCAGCCGCCGCTCTGGATCGGCCTTTTGGCGCTGTTTCCGCTGATCCTCTTGCTGATCAGCGGTCTCTATCTCTTCGCCATGCCCTATATTGCCCGTGCACGACGCGGTTAGGAGGCAAGGATGAGCGACAAACCGGTACTGCTATCCGGCGGCAATCCGCAGATTGCGAAGGGGTATGGCGACGGGCCGGTCCAGGCCTATATCGCCACCATGCCCGGCTGGAAAAGCGACGTCGGCCGCAGGCTGGATGCGCTGGTCGAAGAGACCGTGCCCGGCGTGGCCAAGGCGGTGAAATGGAACTCGCCCTTCTATGGCAAGGAGGGCGACGGCTGGTTTCTCAGCTATCACTGTTTTGCGAAATACATAAAGCTGACCTTCTTTCGCGGCACCACGCTCGATCCGGTGCCGCCGGTCGCCTCGAAAACCGCGGAAACGCGCTATTTCCATATTCACGAAGGCGAGGACCTCGATGAAGCGCTGCTCTCCGGCTGGATCCGGCAGGCAGCATCCCTTCCCGGCGAACGCCTCTGACACGGGAGACACCATGAGCACGACTGAAACCGAATCCCCGTCGATGCTGATCGACAAACGCATAACCGAGCTCGCCGACTGGCGGGGCGCCATGCTGGCGCGGCTGCGGGCGGTGATCAAGCAGGCCGATCCCGAGGTGACCGAGGAATGGAAGTGGCGCGGCGTGCCGGTCTGGGAGCATGACGGCATTCTCTGCACCGGCGAGACCTACAAGACCGTGGTGAAGATGACCTTCGCCAAGGGCGCATCACTCGACGATCCCGCCGGTCTTTTCAACTCCAGCCTCGAGGGCAACACGCGCCGTGCCATCGATTTTCCGGAGGGGGCTGACGTCGACGAAGACGCGCTGAAGGCGCTGATCCGCGCCGCCGTCGCCCTGAATCAGGTCTCCCGCGCCAAGAAGAAGAAGTAGTCCCAAGCGGCTTTTGCAGGCGGTGACGTCCGCAAAATGCCTGATTTGCCCTGGAGAAGGCGGGGCTGCGTCGGATTGCGTGGTATCAATCCGGCGAAATACGCTCTAGACTTGCCGAAACGGTTGAAATCGCGCGCCGCATTCTGCATGTGACAGCGTAAAACCGTAACGTTCGGGCCGGGCTCCGCGAGGGGGCCTCAGCACACGGGCGACAAGACGAGGCATGAGAGTGACACAGACGCCAGCCACCCCCCTGCTCGACAAGGTCCGCATTCCCGCAGACCTGAAGGCCGTGGACGATCGTGACCTGCCGCAGCTCGCAAGCGAGCTGCGCGCGGAAATGATCGACGCCGTCTCGCGCACGGGCGGCCATCTCGGCGCCGGGCTTGGCGTGGTGGAACTCACCATTGCCATCCACAAGGTCTTCAACACGCCCGACGACCGGCTGATCTTCGACGTCGGCCATCAATGTTATCCGCACAAGATCCTGACCGGCCGGCGCGACCGTATCCGCACGCTGCGTCAGGAGGACGGCCTGTCCGGCTTCACCCGCCGCGCCGAGAGCGAATACGACCCCTTCGGTGCGGCCCATTCCTCGACCTCGATTTCCGCCGGCCTCGGCATGGCGGTCGCGGCCGATCTCTCGGGCGCAAACCGCAATGTCATCGCCATCATCGGCGACGGAGCCATGTCGGCCGGCATGGCCTATGAGGCACTGAACAATGCCGGTGCGCTCGATGCGCGCCTCATCGTCATCCTCAACGACAACGACATGTCGATTGCGCCGCCGACCGGCGCGATGAGCGCCTACCTCGCGCGTCTCGCCTCCGGCCGCACCTATATGGGCTTCCGCGAACTCGGCAAGAAGCTGACGGCCTATCTCGGCAAGAAGGTCGACCGGGCGATTACCCGCGCTGTCGAGCATGCGCGCGGTTACGTCACCGGCGGCACGCTGTTCGAGGAGATGGGTTTTTATCATATCGGCCCGATCGACGGTCATTCCTTCGAGCATTTGCTGCCCGTGCTGCGCAATGTGCGCGACAATTCGAAGGGTCCGGTGCTGATCCATGTCGTGACGCAGAAGGGCAAGGGCTATCCGCCGGCCGAAGCCGCCGCCGACAAATATCACGGCGTCAACACCTTCGACGTCATCACCGGCACGCAGGCCAAGGCCAAGCCGAATGCCCCGAGCTATACCTCGGTCTTCGGCGAGGCCCTGGTGCAGGAGGCCGGCTTCGACGACAAGATCGTCGGCGTCACCGCCGCCATGCCCAACGGCACCGGCATCGACAAGCTCGCCGCCGCCTATCCGATGCGCACCTTCGACGTGGGCATTGCCGAGCAGCATGCCGTGACCTTCGCCGCCGGCCTTGCCGCCGAGGGCTACAAGCCGTTCTGCGCGTTCTATTCCACTTTCCTGCAACGCGGCTACGACCAGGTGGTGCACGACGTCGCCATCCAGGGCCTGCCCGTACGCTTCCCCATCGACCGCGCCGGCTTCGTCGGCGCCGACGGGCCGACCCATGCCGGTTCCTTCGACACGACCTATCTCGCCACCCTGCCCGGTTTCGTGGTGATGGCGGCCGCCGACGAGGCGGAACTGAAGCATATGGTGCGCACCGCAGCCAGCTATGATGCCGGCCCGATCTCGTTCCGCTATCCGCGCGGCGAAGGTGTCGGCGTCGACATGCCCGCACGCGGTGAGATCCTGGAGATCGGCAAGGGCCGCGTCGTCAAGCAGGGCTCGAAGGTGGCGCTCTTGTCCTTCGGCACGCGCCTTGCGGATTGTCTGTTGGCCGCCGAGGACCTCGATGCGTCGGGCCTTTCCACGACGGTCGCCGATGCGCGTTTCGCAAAACCGCTCGACCACGATCTCATCCGCCAGCTTGCCCGTCATCACGAGGTGCTGATCACCATCGAGGAAGGCGCCGTCGGCGGCTTTGGCAGCCATGTGCTGCAGTTCCTCGCCATGGAAGGCCTGCTCGACCATGGGCTGAAGGTGCGTCCGCTGGTGCTGCCCGATATCTGGATGGAACAGGCCAAGCCCGAGGCGATGTACGCCAAGGCCGGACTGGACCGCGCCGGCATCGTCTCGACGGTGTTCAACGCGCTCGGCCAGAAGGCCGTCGGCGTGGGTGCGGCGGGCTAAGCGCCCGCCTCAACTGGCCTGCTTTTCACGGATGATATTAAGAGCCGCAGCTTGAAGGGCTGCGGCATCGATGCCCATGACCCGCAGCGCCCGCGCGGCGACGCCATGCGGCATGCCGGCGACGACATCAACGACATGCGCGCCGAGCAGCGGCCTGTGCCCCACCCTCTCCGCCGCCAACGCCTGCATGACCGCCTGTCCGGAGGGTGCTGCATCGTAGAGCTTTTGCTTCGGCGGCGCGGGCGCGGCAAAAACATCTGACAGCGTCGGGTCGAGACCAACCAGTTTCAATCCATCCGCATATTGCCGCTCGATGGCCGGACGCAGACCCGCAGAATCGGCGCCAATGGCCGCAAAAGCCCGCCGTGCCGTTCCATCCGGCAGATCGAAGGCGGCAAGCAGGAAATGTTCGGCACCGGCATCTCTCTGCCCGTCCTCCCGCGCATGGCGTTCGGCCCCCTCGCAAAGCGCCTTGATCGTGCCGATGTTTTGAAAACGCGCCTTGATGCTGCTGAACATGGACCGCTCCTAAGGGGTTTCATCGCCGGTCGGGACATCGGACAGGCGCTTGTGGGCGGCCTGCTTGGTGACGCCGAGGGCCTGCGCGATACGCACCCAGGACCAGCCCTGCCTGAGGGCCGAGCGAACCGCGCGCCGCTCCAGCCCGTCCGCAAGACGGCGGAGGGCAATGACAGCGGCAAAGCCGCTTTCCGGATCGTCGGGATCGGGCAAGGTGTTTAAATCGACCATGCGTCAACCATAGTTGACGACCACCTCTCCGTCAACCTTTGTTGACGACGTGGCCTTACTGCGCTCCGCTCGGCTTCAGCAGCAAAATATCGATCTCGTTCGTCGGCGTGAAATCCTTCGCCTTCATCTCGAAGGTCGTCGGGCCGATCTTCTTGATGCCCTCGCCGCAGAAGCTGACGAGGTTTTCCGCAGCCCCCTTGTCGATCGTCAGCGAAAAGTCCTTGATCGGGCCGCCCCAATTGGCGCCGGTCGAGAGGATGTAGGAAATCCAGGCCTCGAAGAGATAGGGTTTCCCCGCCTGCATGTCCTTTTCCGCCTGCTGGGCGCGGCGCACGATGTTGTCCTCGATGCAGTAGCGCTTGACGTAATCCTGATAGCGCTCGCCCTTCGGCTGGCCGTCCTCCAGAAAGGAAATGCCGACCGTGCCGCCGACGCTCGGCTTGTAGCGGTGCTGTACGGTCACTTCTTTGCCCGCCGGGAAGGTCGTGCGCCACCAGTAGACCGATTTCAGCGACCAGAGCGGTGTGCGGTAGTCCTTCATGCCCGTGCCGTCGTCGTCATAGGTATCGATGAAGATCAGGCCGCGCGCGATCCAGTCGGCGGCGACGTCATCGGGCAGCGTCTTCAGCGCCTCCTTGGCGGCCTTGGACATCGGCAGGAGCGGAATGTTCCGGGCTTTCAGGTCTTCCGTCACATCGATATCGGAGGCATAGGCGCGCTGCTGGAGGGTGACGGCCACCGCCTTGCCATCCTGCGCGGCGGTAAAGCCGAGATAGTTGTCCGTCTCGAAATCGTCGATCGCGATATTGGCATAGGGATCGCCGCCGATATCGGGCATCGGGAAAGCGACGAGGCCGGAAACGTCCTTGTCCGAGGTATTGGTGAAGACATAATCGACGCGGATTTCGCTCGGCGAAATGAACAGCGCCTCCTTCGTCATCTCCACCTCCGGCGTGCGCACGAAGGTGAGCCCGCCCGTCTTCAGCTCCGCCATCGTATCATTGGCAAAAGCTGGGGCAAAAACAGGCGCGGTCGAAAGCGCGAAAAGCAGCGGCAGGTGGCGAAGAGCGTTCTTCATGGAAATCCCCGATGGCGTATCGGTGCGATAACAGCCCAAATCGCCCGCCGCGGCAAGCACACGAAGGAGCCTCCTCACGCTTTCTCAACCATCCCGTTTTGCAACCGCGTAACCACATCCCTTGGCCGTTGCGAAACCTCCGGCTGCTAGTGTCCCTGCAACGAAAAGAAAGACCGGACAGGGATTTTCACCATGCGATACGCGCTGCTCGCGGCTCTTGCCGCCACGCTTTGTCATGCCTCGATCGCGGCCGCCGAAGAGCGGCCGGACCACGACCCGGCCATCGAGGCGGCGGCAATCGCCATCCTGCAGAAGAAATTACCTGAAATCCGCAAGTCGCACGACGTCCGCCAGGATCCCGTCATCGTGCGCGCGGGCCGGGACGACGAGAAACCGCAGGGCATATCCGCACTGATCGACCTCGATTCGGCTGCGGCTTTCCAAGGCCGCATCATCTGGCTGTGATCAGCCTTTCCGTGAAACGAAAACGCCCCGGCATGAACCGGGGCGTTTTCGTTGCTGATCGGCCTTCTCTCAGAACTCCGTCCATTCCTGCTTGAGCGCTGCATTGCCGTGCGAGGCGAGCGCTGATGGCCGCGAGGGCGTGCGTGCCGCCGTTTCCATCCTGCGGTGAACGGCCTTGAGGTCGCGCATGCCGCCGGAAACGCCCGGCAGCACGAAACGGGAGATCTGCTCGCGCAGCCGCACCGCCTCGTTGGCGAGCGATGCGCTGGCGGCGTTGGTCTCTTCCACCATCGCGGCGTTGCGCTGCGTTACCTGGTCCATCTGGTTGACGGCGGTATTGACCTCCGAAAGGCCGACGGACTGCTCGCGCGCCGAAATGGCGATCGCGTCCATATGCTGGTTGATCGTCGCGACATGCAAGCCGATCGCCTCCAGCGAGGCGCCGGTGTCCTGCACCAGCCGAACGCCGCCCTCGACCTCGGTCGTCGAATTGCGGATGAGATCCTTGATCTCGCGCGCCGCCTGGGCGGAACGCTGCGCCAGCTCCCGCACCTCCTGCGCCACCACGGCAAAGCCCTTGCCGGCCTCCCCGGCGCGTGCCGCTTCCACGCCGGCATTGAGCGCCAGCAGGTTGGTCTGGAAGGCGATCTCGTCGATGACCCCGATGATGTTGGAAATCTGGCCGGAGGAGTGTTCGATGCGCTTCATGGCTTCGATGGCGCCGGCGACGATCTCTCCAGATTTCTGCGCGCTGCGGTTGGCCTCGCCCGCCACGCCGCGCGCCTCCTCGGCCCGCTTGGTCGAGGAGGCGACATTGGCGGTGATTTCGTCGAGCGCGGCGGCCGTCTCCTCGAGCGAGGCGGCCTGCTGTTCGGTCCGTTTGGAAAGGTCGTCGGCACTGACGCTGATCTCACGTGATCCGTCATCGATGGAACCGCTCGACTGGGCAACGGCACCGAGCGTTTCGCCGAGCTGGGCGACCGCGGAGTTGAGATCGTGACGAAGCTGTTCGAAATCGGCAGCGAAGGGTTCGGTCAGCTGGAAGCTCAGATCGCCGGAGGCGAGGCGGCGAAGCCCGCCGGCCAAGCCGGAGGTCGCCTGCTGGAGGCGCGCCTGGGCGGCGGCTTCCGCCTCTTCCTGGAGCTGAATGCGCTCGGCTTCCGCACGGGCGCGGTTTTCCGCCGCTTCCGCTTCAAGGCGACGGTTGGCGATGGCCGCCTGTCGGAAGACCTCCACCGCGCCGGCCATCTCGCCGATCTCGTCGCGACGGCCGGCATAGGGAATAGCCGAAACCGTGTCGCCGGCGGCAAGCACGGTCATCGCCTTCGTCGTGGCGACGATGGGGCGCGAAATCGACCGACCGATCAGAAGAACCGTCGCGGCGATAGCGGCGATGGCGGCCAGGATCGCGACGATGGCCACCGTATGTGCGGTCTGCAGGGCGCTTGCGCTCTCCACCTCGGCCGTGGCCTTGTCGGCGGCAATACCGGCCGACATCTTGTCGAAGACCGGTTCGACGGCGGCAAAGGCATCGGATACACCCTGACGAGCGGCGGCTTCCGTCGCGGCGATCGCGGCATAGTCGTCAAAAGCCTTGCCATAGGCGTCGAGTGCCTCGAGGATTGTCGCCTGGTTTGCCGCGCCGCCGAATCTTTCAGCCGGTGTCCCGGCGAAGGCGGCACGTTCCTGCGCATGCTTGGCGACGTATTTCGCGTCGCGGCGCATGATGAAGTCCTTCTCGTGCCGGCGCATCGTAAGCATGCTTGCCTGCAGTCCCGTGTCGTCGACGGTGTTCAGCAGTTCCTCGATGGCATGCACCGCCGTGCGCATGGCGCCCTCCCGGCCGGAGGACGGATCGAGGCCGAGCGCGACGCTGGCTTCGGCAAGCGTCGCGAAGCTCTTCAGGTAGGCGGCATAGCCGTCCGAGATCGTCTGGAGATCGGCGCGGGTCGCTGGATTGTCGACGAGCGTGCCGAGCGTTGCAATCGACGCGTCGGCCTTTGCCGAAATCTCCTTGTGGGCGGCGACATATTTCTCGTCGCGCCGTAGGAGGAAATCCTTCTCCGCGCGCCGGTTCTGCAGGAACTCGATCTCCAGCCCGCGCAGGGCGTCGGCAGCGCTGCGATGCCGCTCCACCCGCGCGCCGTAGTCCTCGGCCGTGCGCTGTTCGACCTCAAAGATACCGACGATGAGCAGAATGCCCGCGACGGCAATCGGCGCCATCAGACCGATCCGGTGGGACAGACGTAGGGTCATAGATACTCCTTGCGCCCGTTTCCGGCGGGTCGCCCTTTCCTGAAAGTTTTTGGAAGTGCTCCGTCCGCACATGGAGCCAAACACCGGACACATCCCGGTTATCCTTAACGAACCGTGACTGTCATAATTTAAGGAACGGTGAATATGGCACCATGTTTCTTGGGGTATCCGACTGTTCCGGCATAACCATAGAGGGAGGTTTGCCGGCTGTGGGGCTTGCCACCCGCCGCGCGAGGCGTCATGAGAGGCAATGTCCCGACCTATCGAAACCATCCGCCTCGACCAGCTCCTGCTGAATGCCGGCCTCGTCGCCAGCCGTTCCCGGGCGCGCGACGCCATTTCGCGCGGCACCGTGCGCGTCAACGGCCGCACCGTCACCAAGCCGAGCTCCACCTTTCCCGCCAACGTCACGATCGAGATAGACGACCCTGCGCAGGCCTATGTTTCGCGCGCGGCGCTGAAGCTGAAGGCAGCGCTCGACGTGTTCGGTCTCGATCCCTCTGACCTGGACTGCCTAGATATCGGCGCGTCGACCGGCGGCTTCACGGATATCCTGCTGGAGCGCGGCGCGAACCATGTCATCGCCGTCGACGTCGGCCATGACCAGCTTCATCCCCGACTGCGGGAAGACGAGCGCATCACCAACTACGAGGGCCTGAATGCCCGCGTGCTCGACGAGGATCATCTTGAGGACCGCGAGATCGGCGCCGTCGTTTCCGACGTCTCGTTCATCTCGCTGAAACTCGCCTTGCCGCCGGCGCTGTCCATGGCGCAACCCGGCGCCTTCTGCGTGCTGCTCGTCAAGCCGCAATTCGAGGCCGGACGCGAGGCGATCAGCAAGGCAGGGCTCCTGAAAGATCCCGAAAGCGCGCCCGCGGTCGCCGCGGAACTGGAACGCTGGCTCGTGGAAGACATGGGCTGGACGAGCCTTGGCCTCATCCCCTCCCCGATTACCGGCGGTGACGGCAATGTCGAATTCCTGCTGGGAGGCCGCAAGCCATGAGCACGGAAATCCTCACCATCGCCCGTCTCGGCAGTGGCGGCGACGGCATCGCGGACACGCCCGGCGGCCCGGTCTACGTGCCTTTCACGCTTCCCGGCGAAACGGTGGCGGTCGCGCGGGTGAAAAACCACGGCACGGTCGTCTCCATGTCGTCGGCTTCGCCCGAACGGGTGGAGCCGCCCTGCGCGCATTTCGGCCCGGACGGCAGGAACGGCACCTGCGGCGGCTGCACGCTGCAACATGCCGGCGATGCGCTCTACCATGACTTCAAACGCAGCCTCGTCGTGCAGGCTCTGAAATCCAAGGGCCTGACACCCGAAGTCGCGCCCCTCGTCGTCGCCCGGCCGGGCGAGCGCCGCCGCGTCGTCTTCACCGCACGCAAGACGGAAAAGGGCATGCTCGTCGGCTTCAACCAGGCCGGCAGCCATCATATCGTCTCCATCGATCACTGTCCGATCTCGAGCGAGGGCATCCTCTCCCGGCTCGAGGCGATCCGCCGCGTCGCCGCCGCGATTGCGACCTCGGCGGAACCTTTCCGCGTGACGGTGCTGGAAACCCTAGCCGGGCTTGACCTCGCCTTCGAAGGTGTCAAGAAGGTCGGCGACAGGGAACGCCGCGCCGTTACCGAGACCGTGCTTGCCCTTCGTGCCGGCATCAACCGGGTTTCCAGCGACGGCGAAATCCTCATCGAGCCGCAGAAGCCCGAAATCGAGTTTTCCGGCTTGCGCGTCTCGCCACCTGCAGGCGGATTCACGCAGGCGACGAAGCCTGCCGAGGAGGCGATGGCGGAATTGGTGCTGACGGCGCTGGGCAAGGCCAAGCGCGTCGCCGACCTTTTTGCCGGTGCCGGAACCTTCGCGCTGCGGATCGCCCGCCAGGCCAAGGTGCATGCCGTCGAAGGCGACGAGAAGGCACTGAAGGCGCTGGACCATGCCGCCCGCAACACGCAGGGCCTCAAGCCCGTGTCGGTGGAGCGGCGCGATCTCTTCCGCCGCCCGTTGATGGCCTCCGAACTGAAAGCCTATGACGCCGTGGTCTTCGACCCGCCGCGCGCCGGCGCGGAGGACCAGTGCAAGGAACTCGCCCGTTCCGGCGTCAAGACCATCGTCGCCGTCTCCTGCAACCCGATCAGCCTTGCCCGCGACCTCGCCATCCTGACGGCCGCCGGCTATCGCATCCGCCTTGTCACGCCCATCGACCAGTTCTTGTGGTCGGCGCATGTGGAGGCGGTGGCGGTACTCGATAAGTAGGCGGCCGCAACCAGCTTCAGGATACCTGCGCGGGAAACACCCCGCCATCATCCGCATCCAGCACGATGGAGAGCGAGATATTGCGTGGGCGCGTGACAGCGAAGAGGACCGCCTCCACCACATCCCGGTTGGTGGCGCGCGCGCTCTTGGCTCGTCCGGGCGCCTCGCCCCATGCCAATTCACCCGGCTGGATGTCGTCCAGATCCGGCGGATGCAGGATGATCGAGCGGACCGGCGTTCCCGCCAGCATTTGCCTCAGCCCTTCCGCAATCGCCGCCTGACCTCGCTTGGCGGCGTAGAAGGGGACGGAAACGCCATCGAGTAGCCCGTTCGGCAGGCCGCTGACCGAACCAATGGTCACGATATCCGGGTTGGCGGAGCGCCGGAGAAGCGGCAGCAGACCCTGACTGAACAAGAATGTCCCCGTGACGGCGGAATTGATGACACCGAGGACCTCCTCGGCCGGATACGGCTCGTCGCGCGCCTCCAGCCACATCGCACCGTTATTGATCAAGAGGTCGATATGCTCGTGTGCATCGACGATCGCCTCGACCGCCCCGCGCACGCTTGCGCTCTCGGCCAGATCGACGGCGATGCAGACGGGACGGCGACCCGTTGCTTCCGCAATCCCGTCCGCCACTTTTTCAAGCGCCACGAGGCTGCGGCCGCACAGGATGATTTTGCACCCAGTCTCGGCCAGGGAGGTGGCGAGCGCCGCGCCCAACCCGCGGCCAGCGCCTGTGATGACGACCGTTCGCCCGTCCAATTCAACCATTCTTCGTATCCTCGTCTCTGCAATGTGCAACCAGCCTATATCCGCTAAGGCTGCGACCGAGAATGCCAAACAAAAAAGCCCGGTCAAAACTGACCGGGCTCTTCTTC
Organism: Shinella curvata; assembly: GCF_022899935.1. Taxonomy (GTDB): domain Bacteria; phylum Pseudomonadota; class Alphaproteobacteria; order Rhizobiales; family Rhizobiaceae; genus Shinella; species Shinella curvata. The sequence goes on along the minus strand of NZ_JALJCJ010000002.1, from coordinate 308,441 downwards.
AGGTAAAACGACCAATCAGGCCGCGCGGCGCGCCGGAATGGCAGCATAGGTTGCCCCACCCTGCCCGAGCCGGAACTGCGCCAGCAGCGCGTTGAGCGCTGCGGCTTCCGAAGCGAGGCCGTGGCTTGCGGCGGTCTGTTCTTCCACCATGGCGGCGTTCTGCTGCGTGCCCTGATCCATCGTGTTGACGGCCGTGTTGATCTCCTGGAGGCCGGTCGACTGTTCGCGGGCGGCGAGCACGATGGCGTTCACGTGGCCGTTGATTTCCTGGACCTCGCGCACGATGGCCTCAAGGGCCGCGCCGGTCTCGTCGACCAGCGACACGCCGGAGCGGACCTGCTCGCCGGACGTGGTAATCAGCGCCTTGATCTCCTTGGCCGCATTGGCCGAACGCTGGGCGAGTTCACGGACTTCCTGAGCCACGACGGCAAACCCCTTGCCGGCTTCACCGGCGCGCGCCGCTTCGACACCGGCATTCAGCGCCAGAAGATTGGTCTGGAAGGCGATGTCGTCGATGACGCCGATGATGTTGGAGATCTCGTGCGAGGACTTTTCGATGCCCTGCATGGCCGAGACAGCACGGCGCACGACCTCACCCGACTTTTCGGCACCGGTGCGGGTGCGCGAGACGAGCGAACCGACTTCCTCGGCGCGGCGGGTCGAATCCTTCACGGTGGTGGTGATCTCTTCGAGGGCTGCGGCGGTTTCCTCCACGGAGGCGGCCTGCTGTTCCGTGCGGCGGGCGAGATCGTCGGCGGCCGAGCGGATTTCGGTCGCGCCGGCATCAATGGCACGGGCATTCTGGCCAACCGTCGTCATCGCGGTGTGCAGCTTGGTGACGGAATGGTTGAAATCGTCGCGCAGGCGATCGAGATGGTCGGCAAAGGGCTTTTCAATGCGGTGCGCGAGATCGCCCTCGGCAAGGCGGCCGAGACCATCGGCCAGCGCGTCCACGGCATGCTGGATTTCGGCAGCGTCACGCGCCTTCACAGCCTCGCGCTCGCGGCGCTCGCTTTCGGAGAGCACGCGGCCTTCCTCGGCGGCGTTTTCCAGGCGCGCGCGCTCGATGGCATTGTCGCGGAACACGGCGACGGCGGCGGCCATCTGGCCGATCTCGTCGGTGCGGTCCTGACCAGGGATTTCCGTCCGTACGTCACCCGAGGCGAGCTTGTCCATCGCCGAGGTCATGTCCTTGACCGGACGCACGACGAGACGCGACAGCACGGTCGCCAGGAACCCCATCATCAGCACGACGGCGAGGATGGTGGCGATCGTCGCGGCGATGCGGAACTGGTCGATGGCCGCGAAAGCCATGCCGCTGTCGATGGTGAAGCCGAGATACCACTCCACCGACGGCAGGCCGGTCACAGGCACGAAGGAGACGAGCACCGGCTTGCCGGCATAGGTCGTGTGCATGACGCCGCCGCCGATGGCGGGTGTTGCTTCCGGGAAAGCCTCGGCCAGCGTCTTGGTGACAAGCGCCTTGTCCTGGTGCACGAGGATCTGGCCGTTCTTGTTGACGAGGAACGCGAAGCCCATGCCGCCGAGATCGACGGAATTGACCATGTCGACCAGCGACTTGAGCGAGAAGTCGCTGCCGGCGACGCCGAGCACCTTGCCGTCGTGCTTGACGGGCGTGGCCGCGCTGATGATCAACTCGTTGGTCGAGGCGTCCATATAGGGCTCCGTCAGCACGCTGCCGTTCGCCTTCACCGCATCCTGATACCAGGGGCGCTGGCGCGGATCGTAACCCTCGGGCATGGCAGACTGCGGCCACATGGTGAAGGAGCCGGCTTCGTCGCCGACATAGGTGGTCATGAACTGGCCGACCAGCACGTCGTTCTGCAGCACCGCCGTGATGCCCGCCGGATCCGTAGCCTTGCCGGCGGCATTCGCCGCCGTCTCCGTCAGCATCACACGGGCATTCAGCCAGTTGGCGATGCTTTGTGCGGCCTGCTTGCCGGAGCTGTCGATGCTCTCCTCGACGGAATTGGTCAGCACGCTGCGCTGCAGGCTATCGATGTAGAGGGAGAAACCGGTGAAGGCGGCGACGACGACGAGCGACGCGACGACCAGAATACGGGTCATCAGATTGGAGCGCTTGGACATGGGGCGCGATGTTCCCTGGGAGGCGCCCGCCGGCGAAGGGCGGAGCGTGATGCTGAACGGCATGCCGGGAAGGCGAAGAACGGGCGCATCATGCGGCCGCCGGCAAGGAACGCCGGAGAATGGCCGCACCGTAGGAAAACGTGTTTAAGGTCCTGTTAAAATTGACAGACCACAAATGACAAGCCGGATTACCTGCGCGCCATGAAAGCCTCGAACGCGGCGCGGGCTTCCGGGCTCTTCAGCTGGGCTGCGAAATGGCCGGCCTCCTCATCAATGCGCGAGGCGACGTCTACCCGGTCGCCCCGGATGAGATGACGGGCAATGGCGAGCGCCTTCGGCGGCTTTGCGGCCAGGCGCCCGGCGGCCGCAAGCGCCTGCTCCTCAACAGCGCCGGGCTCCACAACGGCATAGACGAGGCCGGCGTCGCGCGCGGCCGTCGCGGAAAAACCATCGCCGGCGGCGAGCAGCGCGAAGGCGCGCTGGTGGCCCATCAGGCGGGGCGCAAGCAGGCTGGAGGCGGCTTCCGGCACAAGCGCGAGATCCACGAAGGGCGTCCTGAACTCCGTACGGATCGACGCATAGGTCAGGTCGCAATGCAGGTGAATTGTCGTGCCGATGCCGATGGCCAGGCCATCGACGCCGGAGACCAGAGGCTTGCCATGCGCCGCAAGCGCATGCAGGAAATCGATCACTTCGCGGCCCATCGTGCCGCCCATGGCAAAGGCCATGAAATCGTTGAGGTCGTTGCCGGCGGAAAAGCAGCCCTCCGAACCGAGGAAGACGGTGGCGCGCACCGCCTCATCCGCATCGCCCCCCTTCAGCGCGTCCGTCATCGCCTGATACATGGCACGCGTGATGGCATTCTTCTTGTCCGCACGGTTGAGGCGGATCACCTGTACGCCGGGCGCGTTTTCGGGACGTTCGATCAGGATGTGGTCCGTCATGCTCTTTCCCCTCAACCGAGAACCGCGCGGGCAGCCGCAAGGCTTGCGGCACCGCTGGTGACACGATCGCGCAGGGCGGCCGTCTCCCCGATGATGTTTTCCGCCGCGAACCGGCAGAGTGCGGCGCGTTCGCCGCTACGACCGTCGCCGCCATCGGCGAGCGCGCCCTTGGCGAGATAGGCACCGGTCAGCACGAGGCCAAAAAGGCGCTGGTAGGGTGTTGCGCCGGCGAGCGCTTCGGCCTGCTTGCCATCAGCGAGGGTGGAGAGCAGCCATTCGGTGGCAGCTTCGAGGTCTGCGACACCGGCTTCGAGGCGATCGCCGGTTTCGCCGAGTTCCGGCGCGTTGGCCGCGCGAGCCTTGGCGGCGATGTCGCGTAATTCGGCGATGAAACCGCGGACGTGGCCGCCGTCGGACAAAGGCAGCTTGCGCGTCACGAGGTCGATGGCCTGGATGCCGTTCGTGCCCTCGTAGATCGGCGCGATGCGGGCATCGCGGTACAGGCGCGCGGCACCCGTCTCCTCGATGAACCCCATGCCGCCATGCACCTGCACGCCGAGCGAGGCGACATCGACGCCGGCATCCGTGGCAAAACTCTTGGCGATGGGCGTGAGGAGGCTGGCGCGGTCGGCCCAGTGTCTGGCATCCTCGCCATGCGCCATATCGACCGCGTGAGCACAGGCATAGGTGATGGCGCGCGCGCCCTGCGTCAGCACCTTCATGGTCAGGAGCATGCGCACAACATCGGGATGCTCGATGATCGGGCTCATGCCGGAGCCCTGCCAGCCGGGCGCCTTGCCCTGCGTGCGCTCCTTCGCATAGCCGATCGCCTTCTGCGTGGCGGCTTCGGCGATGGCCACGCCCTGCATGCCGACGGCGAGGCGGGCATTGTTCATCATGGTGAACATGCAGGCGAGGCCGCGGTTTTCCTCGCCGACCAGCCAGCCGATGGCGCCCGGCTCGTCGCCGAAGCGGCCATCGCCGTAGATCATGGTGCAGGTCGGCGAGCCGTGGATGCCGAGCTTGTGCTCGATGGAATGGCAGTGCGCATCGTTGCGGGGACCGAGCGAACCATCTGCATTGACGAGGAATTTCGGCACGAGGAACAGCGAGATGCCACGCGTGCCGGCCGGGGCATCCGGCAGACGGGCAAGCACCAGATGCACGATATTATCCGTAAAATCGTGTTCGCCGTAGGTGATGAAAATCTTCTGGCCGAAGAGGCGGTAGGTGCCGTCGTCACGGCGTTCGGCGCGCGTCTTCATGACGCCGAGATCGGAGCCCGCATGCGGCTCGGTGAGGTTCATCGAGCCCATCCATTCGCCCGACACCATTCTGGGCAGATAGGTTGTCTTGAGATGCTCGGAGCCGTGCGTGGTCAGCGCCTCGATAGCGCCGATGGTCAGCGTCGGACCGATGGCGAAGGCCATCGAGCCGCTGTTCCACATTTCGAGTGCGGCGACATGCAGCATGTGAGGAAGCCCCTGCCCGCCAAAATCTGGCGCGGCCGTCAGCGAGTTCCAGCCGCCTTCTGCCCAGGCCTTGTAAAGCGCGGGCCAGCCATCCGGCATCTTCACCGCGCCGTCGACGAAGCGCGCCCCCTGCCTGTCACCGATCTCGGCGAGCGGAGCCACCTCTTCGGTCGCAAAACGGCCGGCCTCGGAGAGAATGGCATCGACGAGGTCGTCCGTGAGGTTGCCGAGACGGCCATTGTCCAGGGCGCTTCCCAGCCCTGCCACATGCTTCAGCGTGAACGCAATCTCCTCGACCGGCGCCTTGTACATCACTATTCTCCTCCCGACCGCCTTCAGGACTCGAGCCCGACGGCACTATGCTCGACGCGAAGATTATTGATTTTTACGTAAACGTCAATCTTTCCACTATGGGTCCCATACGAAAACAGGCCACCCAGTTGGCGGACCGGGCAGCCTGTCTTCATGTGCCGGGGGGACCGTCCGGCACCTCTTTAAGCTTTAGCGATACGGCGAGACGCACTGCCGGCGCGGGCCGCCATAGGGCTGGAAGGTATTGTCGTAGGCGCGATACGAGCGATAGCGGTTGGCACACCAGTTCACGTGCGAGCTGCCGCCGACATAGCCGCGATCATTGGCAATGGCACCGCCGATAATGGCACCAGCGCCGAAAGCGGCAAGCGGGAACCAGTAGCCGTTGTGATGGCGATAACCCGGGCGCGCATAGCGATAACCGCGATGGCCACGGTGCCAGCCATGACGATAGCCACGGTCGCCGCGCCAGTGGCGACGATGGTGGCGGTCGGCCCGCCAATGGCGATCGCCGCGCCGTTCGCGCCAGACACGACGCCCCTCATAACGACCATCGTGATTGCGGACGAGCTGGACATCACCCTGCCCGCCAGCCGGCTGCGTATTGGCCGAAACCAAAGGCATTGCGCCAGCCGGCACGACCGGCGTGAAGGCAAACAGCGCCGACATCGCAAGGGCAAAACATTTTCCTGAAAATCTCATGATGGTTCTCCCGAAAATACCGGCACTCTGAAACGAGGTTCGGCGTTTGGCAAGACAATGCGCCATCCGGCCGTTTGTTCCGTCCGCCACGAAAACCGGCGTTAGCAAAGCATTAACCATGCCTGTCGCACCATGGTCGCTTGCGGAGGACCGGGAATCGAACAGGAGCGTCCATGAACCCGAAGCAGCTTTCCGGCCTTGCCGCCCTTTTCTTCTCCCTGCCCTTGTCCGCAGGTGCGGCGACGGTCGAACCGTGGAAGAAGCCGGAAAACGCCATCGTCATCGACGCCTATGAGCTGAACGAAATCGACTGGTCGGACATGCTCTCCGACACGCGCATCGCCGGCTTCATCTCCAAGGCCTCCGACGGCCTGCCGGAAAGCTACAGCTGCAAGGGCGAGCACAGCGGCGACACGGTGGCGCACTGCAAGACCATGTGGCGCAAATACGCGGTCAGCCGTGAACTCTACGAGACGCGCCGCCTGCTCGCGCGCTCCAAGGGCCTGCTCTGGGGCGCCTATCATCTTGCCCGTCCCGGCAATCCGATCGACCAGGCCAACCATTTCCTCGACTATGCCAATCCACAGGACGACGAGATGATGGTGCTCGATATCGAGGGCATCGATCCCGACAACTACATGTCGCTTGAGGACGCCCAGATCTTCGCCGGCCATATCAAGACGCGCACCGGGCGTTATCCGGTACTCTACACGAACCATTCCACCGCCCGCACGATCGCGCTCAACCGCGACAAATACCGTATCCTCTCGCGCCTGCCGCTCTGGTACGCGCGCTACAGGCCGGGCATCGAGGGTGCATTCCCGATGGGCAACTGGGACAGCTACGCACTCTGGCAGTTTTCCGCAGGCGTCAACTGCTCCAAACGCCGTTGCCCCTATCGCGTGAAGGGTGCGGAAAACGATATCGACGTCAATGTTGCGCCAATGAGCAAGGCGGATCTCGCCAAGACCTGGGCCTTCGGCAGCCTTTTGCCGGAAAAGCCGGAAGAGCCGGTCGATACGATGCTGACGGCCTCCATCCCGACGGACGGTTCCTTCCAGGCGACCGTCAAGGCCGAAGCCGCCGCCGGCACGGGCGCGCAGACGGCGGGTGCGGTTACGCTCGCCTCAGGCGCAGCGGCGGCGTTCCCCGTTACCGTCACCGCCGAGGTCCGGGCCGGTCTCATGGCGAACGGAACGGCCGGCACGACGCTCGGCCGCCGCATGGTCGAGGTGACGCCGCTGAACTATCAGGATTTCTGACAGGCATTCCCGCCGACGCAGCTGGCTGCGCCGGCGCGTCTCTCAAGCCTCGATCTGCACGTCGCCGATAGGCCTTGAGCAGCAGGCGAGGATGTAACCTTCCTCGATCTCGTCATCGAGGATGCCGCCATTGTGGCGCATCTCGACTTCGCCCGAAACCTTCATGACCCGGCAAGTGCCGCAGAGGCCGCCCTCGCAGGCCGCACCTATGCGCACGCCCGCAGCGCGCGCCGTTTGCAGGATCGTCTGGCCGGGCGGGCATTGGGCGTCCTTGCCGGCCATGGTGAACGTGATCGTCGAGACGGCGTTGGCGTCGGCGGCCTGCTCGCCGGCACCGGCGCGGATGGCGATCTCCTCCGGAGCGGGGGCGTTTGCCGGCTGGAAGCTTTCCTCGTGGTAGCGGTTCATGTCGAAGCCGCAGACCTTGAGCATGTCCTTGACCCCGCGCATGAACGGTTCGGGGCCGCAGCAGAAGACGGTGCGCTCGCGGAAGTCAGGTGCGAGCAGCGAAAGGCGGGCGGCATCGATGCGGCCGCGCAGACCGTGCCAGCCGTCACGCGGATTGTGACCTTCCACGACGAAGCCGAGCGCGAGGTTCGGCATCTGGGCGGCGAGACATTCGAGTTCCGGCTTGAACAGCAGGTCCTCGGGCTTGCGAGCGCAGGAGACGAAGGCCACGTTGGATTGTGGCGCGCAATCGGCCATCCAGCGGGTCATCGACATCATCGGCGTGACGCCCGAGCCCGCCGAAATGAAGAGGTATTTTTCCGCCGGGTAGCGCACGAAGGAGAAGTCGCCGAGCGGGCCGAAGGCCTTCAGCTTCATGCCGGGGCGCAGATGATCGAACATCCAGCGCGTGCCGATCGAGTTCTTCTGCGCCTTCACCGTCACCGCGACGGAGAATGGCCGCGAGGGCGTCGAGGACAGCGTGTAGGTGCGCATGACCGGCTCGTCTTCCGACACCGGCAGCTCCAACGTGACGAACTGGCCCGGCAGATAGCGGAACCAGTTCTTCTGATCGGAGCTGAAGGTGAACGTCATCACGTCGGCCGTTTCTACGGTGGCGGCGATGCATTCGAGCAGGTTGTGGCGATCGTGCCAGGGATGAAGTTCGTCGAAATGACGGAAATGGCTCGAAACCGTCATATCAGGCCACCCGCGACAGCGACGCCTTGGCGCCATCGAGCCGATCGATCATGAAATTCGAATACCACTCGACGAACTGCATGACGCCACCCTCGTCTTCCGGCGAATAGGGACCGGGCTGATAGGCCGGTGAGCGAATGCCGAAGGCGTTTTCCTCGACGATCTGGCGGTCCTGGTCGTTGGTCTCGGTCCAGACATGGGTGAGCTCGTCGAGGCGGTAGTCGACACCCTCGACGGCGTCCTTGTTGACCAGCCACTTGGTCGTGACCTGCGTCAGCTCAGGACCGAGCGGCAGGACGCGGAAGGTGATGGCGTGGTCGGCCAGCACGTGGTTCCAGGTCGTCGGATAGTGGAAGAGGAGCAGCGTGCCGATGCCGCTTTCAAGCACATCGTTCGACAGCGGGCGCTGGACGGCCCGCGCGCCGGACATGGTGTAGCTCTCGGCATCCTGGATGAGCGGCATGCGGGCGGCGCGGAACTGGCCGGTCGGCGAGATCTTGAATTCGCTCGGCAGACCCTTTGCCTCGCAACGGGCCCAGTGTTCGGCAATCACCGGATCGTCCTTGGCGCCCTGCACGCCGGTGGCGCTCGGCGCCTCGGGATAGGTGCGGCAGAGTTCGGGATGGTTGGCGGCGCAGTGATAGCACTCGCGGTTGTTTTCCCAGACGAGCTTCCAGTTGCCCTTCTCGATGATCGTGCTTTCGAACGCGATCTTGGTTTCACCGAGACGGTGGCGGGCGAGATAGGGTTCTGCCGTGCTGCGGAAGGCGGAGAAATCCGGCGCCTGATCGGCAAGGCAGATGAAGATGTAGCCGCCGAGGGTCTCGCAGTGGATCTGCTTCAGGCTGTGCTGCGTCCTGTCGAAATCCTCCGCCATGTGGCGGGCGAAGAGCAGCGAGCCGTCGAGCTCGTAGGTCCACTGGTGATAGGGACAGACGAGCTTGGCCGAGGTGCCCTTGTGCTGGGTGCAGACGCGCGAGCCGCGGTGGCGGCAGGAATTGTGCAGCGCGCGGATAGTGCCCGAGCGGTCGCGGGTGATGACGACGGGATAATCGCCGACCTGCACGGTGAAATAATTGCCGGCCTTGGGGATTTCGCAATCATGGCCGATGAACAGCCAGTCGCGATACCAGATCGTCTCCATGTCGAGCTTGTAATGGTCGGGGTCGATGTAGAATGCCTGCTCGAGGCTGTGGCCTTCACGCCGGTTCTTGAGCTTGCGGAGCACGTCGCTGCGGATATCCATGGCAATCCTCATAAGTCCAGTTTGGGGATGAGGCGCACGGAGGAGACGGCATCCAGGCGCGAAACGCCCGGCGTGCACGCTTCCCGGCCGCCCGCCGCAGCCAGTCACGATCTTTTCTCCAGGCTGGTTTCCGGGCTGAGGAGTGGTCATTGCAGGATTGACCTGCGACCCATGCGGCGCCTTCCCAGACATTCCGTCCAGTGGCTTTGTGCCGCGTTTTCTCCAACACCGTTGCGGGGGCAGCGCCGGAATTTAACCGGCTTCCCAATTCTCCGCCCTCCCTAGAAGGCGGCACCTTGAGTGTCCTTATCTAACCGCAAGAATCGCTGGGCGACATGTCAAAAAACGACGCGCTTTCATGATTTGACGACAGTCAAAAAAATGTAGACCGCACCCTCATCGATCTTATTTACCGATATATATCAATATAGTGTGCCGTTTAATCGCGCAGAATGACGACCGAATGGGCAACAGGGTACACAAAGAAGCGAGTTGTCATATTGCGACCACGAAAACACCCCTGCAAGGTTTCAGGGGGCAAACGGCAAGGAATGCTTAACAGCGTTTCCATAAACTTCCGCTATCAGGGCGCGAACACACAGCGCCGCGCGAGCAGGGAGTGCCGGGCGTGCAGCAACAGCAGACGAAGTTTCGTTACTACGATGCCGTCGCCTACAAGCGCGAGAACCCGCCGAAATCCGCCGTGCATACGGAATTCCTGCGCACCGGCCGCATCGACCGCACGCCCGACAACTGGAGCCCGAGCGAGAAGCGCTACCTCACCTATACCGAGGTGGCCGAACGCACGGGCCGCAAGCTGGAACGCGCCGGCTCCGTCACGCATGACCGCATCAACGGCTTTCACCGCTCGATCCAGTTTCCAAAACTGATTTTTCACCGCACGCTCGCGGAAACGCCGCATCTCGGCTATTGCCACATCACGGTGGCCAATTCGAGCTTTGCGGATTTCCAGAATGTGCAGTGGGCCTTCTACATGGCCAATTTCTTTGCCGAAATCGGCGAGGAAGAGCAGTTCTTCGCCGGCATTTCGAAAAAGCAGGGCCGCATGTATTTCGCCGTCGCCATCACGCCGACGGACCACGAAGGCCGCCTCGCGATCGACCGCAAGGTGCGTGGAAACGGCGTGATCTTCCGCACGGATGATCCGAAGCTCGCCATGAAGAACGTGCTGATGCTCGGCGCCCGCAACGAGGCGCTGCGCAAGATCATACAGGCGCTTTAGAACTCAAGCTCTATAAAGCATCCATTCCTTGCCCGCCGGCACCTCGTCGCCGCGACCGTAGACGACGATCTGGTCGCCGCCCGATGCCTTGGCTTCCAGAAGTGCCCTTTCGCAGGCCGAGGACAGGTCGAGTGCGCTGTCGGCGCGATCCGACATGCAGACACCGGCCGACAGGGTGAGATGGCCGAGATTGCGGTTGGTGCGCGGATCGCGCAGCGCCATCGTCTGGAAGCCGGCGCGCAGGAGGTCGATCAGCCGTTCCACCTCGCCTTCGTCGGAGGTGTTGAACAGGAAACCGAAGCGCAGGCCGTCGAAGCGCACGGCAAGGTCGTTTGCCGGGAAGGCCTGGCGGATGAGGCCACCGTAGAAAGTCACCAGATGGTCGGACAGCGCCTCGATCTGGGCGGGCGAGAAGCGGCGTTCGGCATCCACCTCCGCCACCACGACGCCGCAGAGCATCGGCAGATTGGGGTTCGCATAGACGCGGGCGAGCGCCTTGTTGAAAGCGCGGCGATTGCCGAGCCTTGTCGGCGGATCGACGAATTTCATCGCCTCGAATTCCGCCATCTCCTTCTGGATTCCATCCATCGTGGCCGATTGCGCGGCGACTTTTTCCGCCATCTCCGCCGTATGGGTGACGCGCAGCTCAGTGGCGCGCTGCAGGGCCTCGAGCGAGCTGCCGAGCACGCCGCCAACGCTGCCGATCACCTGCGAGGCCTCGCCGATCAGGCGGCCATAGTCGTTCAGCGAGGAGCGTTCCTGGCTGAGCAGATCCATGAAATTGCTCATCTCGTTGCTGATCGCACCGACGGAGCGTTGCAGCACGCTCGCCTCGTGCTGGTGCGGCAGGTATTTGCGGCCGAGTTCGTCAAGCGCCGCCTGGGTCTTGTATTTCCCAAGCGCGATAAAATCGCGTACGAGATCCGGATTGCTGCCGGCATAGGCCTCGTAGACCAGTTCGTAATTGCGTGGCAGGCCGTCTATGCCCATCTGTTTCATGGCCGTTGCAACGCGCAAGGCGACGTCGGTGGTCGAGGATTTCCTGGTAGCCATTCAGATGCGGACCTGCTTGCGAGACTTTTCACCGTGACCATAACAGCCCGGTCTTTCGAGCCCTCTAATCCGGCCGTTCGAATTTTAGCCATCCGCCCAACTCTTGGCATTTGCTTGCAAAGCCCTGTAAAGGAAGCGGCAAAGACGGAAGGGCGAGATGGCTGATATCGTTGATACGCGCACGGATGCGGGAGAAGCGCTGGCGCGCGCCACCGAGACGCTCGGCCGCGGCGTGCCGGTCGCCATTCCCACCGAGACGGTCTACGGCCTTGCCGCCGATGCCACCAATCCGCTCGCCATTACCCGCATCTACGAAATGAAGGGCCGGCCGCGCTTCAATCCGCTGATCTGCCACATGGCCGATCTCGCCATGGCGGAAAAACACGCCGTCTTCGACCCGCTGTCGCGCACGATCGCCGAGGCCTTCTGGCCGGGGCCGCTGACGCTGGTTGTGCCGATCCGGCCGGAGAGCGCCATCCATCCGCTGGCGCGCGCCGGGCTCGATACAGTCGGCATCCGCATTCCCAAGGGCTTTGCCAGCCGACTGCTCGCCGCCTTCGGCAAGCCGCTTGCCGCCCCCAGCGCCAACACGTCCGGCCGCATCAGTCCGACCATGGCGCGCCATGTCGCGGAGGATTTCGGTGCCAAGCTGGAGCTGGTCCTCGACGCCGGGCCGGCGGTCGTCGGACTTGAATCCACCATCATCAAGGTCGAGGGCGAGACGATCCGCTTGCTGAGGCCGGGCGGTCTGGACGCTGCGGACATCGAGCGCGTCACCGGCCGACCTGTTCAGCGCAACGAGACGGCCGGTGCGACCATCGAGGCACCCGGCATGCTCGCCTCGCATTATGCGCCCGATGCGCCGGTGCGGCTCGATGCGGATGACGTGCGACCTGGCGAAGTGCTGATCCGCTTCGGGGGCACGCCGCTTCCCGGCGAGGGGCAAGCCGCCCTGGTGCTCGACCTCAGCCCCTCCGGCGACCTTGCGGAAGCCGCCGCCAATCTCTTCGGCTATATGAAGCAGGCGGATGCCACGGGTGCTGCATCCATCGCCTTCTCGCCCATTCCCGTCACCGGCCTCGGCGAGGCAATCAACGACCGTTTGCAGCGGGCCGCCGCCCCGCGCGGATAATATGGAGACGACGACCATGGTTGCCGCAACGCTTTCCCCCGCGCTGATTTCCCGTTTCGCCGAAATCACCGGTCCGGCCTATGCGCTTGTCGATGACAAGGATATCGCGCCCTATCTCGTCGAAAGCCGCGGGCTCTACCATGGCATCTCGCCGCTGGTGCTGCGCCCCGGCTCGGTGGAGGAGGTGTCGGCCATCCTTGCGCTTGCCACCGAAACCGGCACGGCCATCGTGCCGCAGGGCGGCAATACCGGCCATGTCGGCGGCAGCGTGCCACGCGAGGGCATGGCGGATGTCGTGCTGTCGCTCTCCCGTCTCAACCGCATCCGCGATGTCGATCCGGTCGGCAATGTCATCGTCGCCGATGGCGGCGCGGTGCTGGCGGAGATCCAGAAGGCGGCGGAAGGCGTCGACCGGCTCTTCCCGCTGTCGCTCGGCTCGGAGGGCAGCTGCCAGATCGGCGGCAACCTTTCCACCAATGCCGGCGGCACCGCCGTTCTCGCCTATGGCAACATGCGCCAGCTCTGCCTCGGCCTCGAAGTCGTGCTGCCGACCGGCGAGGTGTGGAACGGCCTGCGTCGCCTCAAGAAGGACAATACCGGCTACGACCTGCGCGATCTCTTCATCGGCGCGGAGGGCTCACTCGGCGTCATCACCGGCGCGGTGCTGAAGCTCTTTCCGCGCCCGCTTGGCCACGAGGTGGCCTTTGCCGGGCTGAAATCCGTCGAGGATGCATTGGCCCTCTTCGAGCGCGCATCCAGCCGCTGCGGCACCGCACTCACCGGTTTCGAGCTGATGCCGCGCCTTGGCGTCGATTTCACCACGCGGCACATTCCCGGCGTGCGCGATCCGCTCGCCACCCGCCACGACTGGTATGTGCTGATCGATATCTCCACGTCGGATGCCGCCGAGACGGCGAGCCGCATGATGGAAGCGCTGCTGGCCGAGGGCGTCGAGGCGGGGCTCGTCGAGAATGCCGTGATCGCCTCAAGCGAGGAGCAGCGCAAGGCGCTCTGGCACATGCGCGAAAGCATGTCGCCGGCCCAGAAGCCGGAGGGCGGCTCGATCAAGCACGATGTCTCCGTGCCGGTCTCCGCCATCCCCGCCTTCATGGCGGAAGCCGATGCGGCCGTGATGGCGGCGATGCCGGGCGCGCGCATCTGCTCCTTCGGCCACATGGGCGACGGCAACATCCACTACAACATCTCGCAGCCCGTCGGCGCCGACAAGCAGGCTTTTCTCGACCGGTGGCGGGAGATCAACCATCTCGTGCACGGCGTCGTCTTGAAATACAACGGCTCGATTTCCGCCGAACATGGCATCGGCCAGTTGAAACGCGACGAGCTGGCGGCGGTGCGGGCCCCCATCGAGATGGACCTGATGCGCCGCATCAAGGGCGCCTTCGACCCCGCCGGCATCATGAACCCCGGCAAGGTCGTGGCCGTCTAAACCATTTCCCGCCGGAGCGCATCGCTTCGGCATCGGGCAATGCGGCGAAAACGAAATCCCAGCCTTATCCGCCGGTGCGCAATTGCGCGAGCGACATCATGGTCTCGGCGCTGATGCCGCTCGAGCCGGAACTGGTGAGCACCGACAGCGCCGGATTCTGGGTCGTCTGGTTGTCGAGATCGTAGAGCACGGAGAATTTCACGATCATTTTGGAGACCTTCTCCGAGTCCTGCAGATCCTCAAGCTCGAGATAGCGGTTGATCATGTCGGCCTGCGCATCGATGTCGGCGCTGCCCACCTCGTCCGGCAGCTGGAAGAGTACCTTGAACACCTCGAAAAGCGCGTCGTCGGCCAGGATGTCGTAGGCGCTGGAGACCGTGTCGGCCTTGCGTTCGAAATAGAGCGCGAGGCGCACGCCGGCATTGTCATTGCCCGCTTCCTCTTCCAGCATCTGGCGCACATAGCTGTCGATCGTCTCGTAGATGCCGCGCCGCGACTGGATCTGGGCATCGTCGGGCTGCTCGACCTTACCCTCCGCGTTGAAGTTGAACGACGCGACGATCTTGCGGTAGGAGCGATCCGCCTGCTGGTTCACGAAGCTCGCGGGATCGTCGAGGTCGGAGGCGAAGATCTTCTTCAGGAACTCGTTGTCGACGCTTTCGGGGTCGATGTCGTTGGCCTCGAGCACGAAATCGACGAGGCGCTTGTCGGAAAGCAATTCATCGACGGATTCGATCTTCTGCATCTGGACGGAGTAATATTTCGCCTCCTCCTGGGCAGCCGCCTTCTCGTCCTCCGTTCCGAAACGGGACTTTTCCGTCACATAGGCGCGGGACGTGACAATGATCTCGGCCTCGGACTGCGCCAGCTTCGGCGCGGTGATGTTGCCCTTCGCATCGAAATTGAACGCCTTGGCGAGCTCGACGTAACGCTCGTCCTTCAGCTGATACACATAGCTCTTGGGATCGTTGAGGTCGCTTTTCAGGACGTTCTTGATCGTCAGCACGGAAACCTTCGTCGGATCGAGGCCGAAGGCCTTCAACGCGAAGTCGTAGACCGAGGCCTCGCCGACGAAGTCGTTGACCGTCTTGACCGCGCTGATCTGGCTCTTGAAGCGCTTGATGGCCGTGGCGTCGGCTTCGTCGTCCTTGTCGTTGTAGGTGTTCATGTAGGCGCGGGAGGTGGTCGCGGTCTGCGTGGCCGTCTGGGCGCTATCGCCGGCCGCGAGCGTGCCGTCCTCCTGAAAATTGAAGGCGTTGCGCATCGCGAAATAGGCCGCCCTGTCCTCGGCGCCGAACAGGTTGATGTAGCTTGTCGCGTCGTTGGGGTCCGCGCTGCTCGTCAGGATGTTGGTGACGGTGGAGCTGACCACGGAGAGCTTGTCGAGCCCGAAGGCCGCCTTGATGTAGTTGAGCAGGCGCGCATCGCTGACAAGCTCGCTCACAGTGGAGATGGAGCTGATCTTCTCCTCGAAATAGCTCTGATTGAGGAGCGCTGCCGCCGAGGTCACGCGCGGATTGGAGAGCGTGTAGAGTTCGTTCGTCCCGGCCTTCTGGCTGGCGCTCTGCACGGAGCCGGCCGCCGCTGTTCCGTCCGGGTTGAAGTTGTAGGCTTCCGCGAGTGCGCGGTACTTCTCGACACCGGTGACGACGGCGTTCTGCCTGGTGATTTCGGCCTTGAGTTCGGCAATGCGGGCGGCATTGGTGGCATTGTTCGTCAGCGTGGAAAGCTCGTCCGCCGCCGTCTGGATCGCCGCCACGGCAACCGTCTTCTTGGCTTCGAACTGCGTGTTGAAATAGCTCGCCGGGTCGTTGAGATCGCTCGTCAGCACACCGCGGATCGTCGCGCGCGAATAGGTGTTCGGATCGATGTCGTAGGCGGTGAGCATGTAGTTGCGCATGCGTTCATTGTTGATGAACTGGTCGACGTTCGTCGTGGTGTCGATGACGATGTTGTAGTAGCGCGTCTCTTCCTTGATGACGTTGCCGGCATTGTTGGCGGTGGCGGTATAGAGGCCGATCGTCTCGTCGAGCTGCACCTCGGTCTGCGCGGACGCCGTCGATGCGGCAAAGCTGAAAGCCGCGGCGAAGTTGCGGTAGCGTTCGTCCGTCAGGCTGTTGGCGAAGCTTGCGCTGTCCGTCAGATCGCTGTCCAGCACCTTCTTCATAAAGGCCTTCGCATAGGTCATCTCTTCGAGACCAAAGGCCTTCATGGCATAGGAATAGAGCCGGTAGTCGTCGAGGAACTCGTCGACGGAGGCGACCTTGCCGATGTTTTCCTTGTAGTAATCCGCATCGCGGGCATTGACCGTCTCGGTCGCCGTCCGGTTCAACGACTTCAGCATGTCGTTCGCGATGAGGTTGTAGCTCGTATAGGTCGACAGCATCGAGGGCACTCTTCCTTCGGATCATACGCAGGCCGATTTTACCCCATTCTCGCGCGCGTGGCTTGTCCGGGCCTTTCTCCGCGACGGTTCAATTGCTCCGCACGATGTTCACGTCTCCTAAACCGTAGCCCGTGCGGTTTTGATAACCATCAGAAAGCGCAAAGTTTTCTTAACCGCGATTTTTAAGCGGCGTGGAAGGGACCCCGCCTATTCTCGCCCTCAGAGGACGAAAAGTCCCGATGAGAAGACCGGACACCGGCTCTCAAGGAAAACAAGGGCGAAAGACATGCTGAATACCGTTTCCAAGCCGGCCTGGGCCGGCACCACGCTCCGGCTCGATCCCAAGCGCTTCCCGCAGGCGATGACCTTCGAGCTGCGCGGCGAGGGAACCGATGCCACCATCACGCTTGACGAGCGCGGCGCCGTGTTGCGCAAGGTCCTCCCGTCGAGCGGCCTGCCGCTTTCCATCGCGCTGCCGGCCCGCGCCTTCAAGGGTGTCGCCGCCCGCGCCATCGACCATGGCAATGGCGACGTGACCGTGACGCTGGAACTGCACCACGACGACCCGGATCTCTGCATCCCGCTTCTCGTGGCGCATGACCTCTGCGACATCGCCGCCGACTGGCGCAGCTGGGCGGAAGCCTATCGCATCCCCATGCTGATGGTGGAAGCCGACGGCGTCGCCCGCCCGCTCGACGACCACCTGACCGGTTCGAACCGGCCGGCCAAGCCGCGCCGCCGCCACTCCTATTTCGCAGATCGCCGCCCGCGCTTCCTCGTCCGCCGCACGACGGGCAAGCTCGGCGTGCAGATGAAGATCGACGGCCGGGAGATCATCGCCCGCCGTTGAGCATGCCGATAACATGAGCCCTTGGGGCGTCAGCGCTTTCCTCCAGTCGCGACGGCGCCCTTTCCCTTCGGCCATTCCGGGCGCGACCGCCTCGCGTCAGGGAATGGACCCAAAGCCGGCCGTCCCCTGCGGCCGGCTTTTTTCGTGCCTTGTTCCCTCCGGAACACTCTTGCCGCGCGGCGCGTGGGAAAGAGCGTTCAACACGAGCGGCTGACGCCGCAACGAACGCAAGGGACACGATCACAATGGCAAAGCTCTTCACTCACCTCCTCGTCCAGATCCGCAAGGCCGATGCCGCCCTCATCGAGCGCGGCCGCCCGCCGCGCCGCGGTTTCGAGCTGGCCGTACACCCCGCAACCCTGCGGCGCCTCGAAGAGCGCAGCGCGACCGGTGCGCGGGCGCCGCGCTACCGGTAAGTCAGGGCTTCGAGCCTCCTGTATTCCCCGACATTTCGCCCGCAGCGGTTGACAACAGGCAGTGAAACAGCACATTGCACTCCGGTTTAAAAACGTCGGGAAAGCCTCTCTATGTCGCGTGAACTTGGTACGGAACGGGAACTGCAAGCAACCAAGGCCGTCATTGGAGAATTGGCGAGACATCTCGACGTCAATATCTGCCTTGAGCTTTGGGACGGCACGATCATCCCGCTCGGCACCGGCGCCAAGGACGACATCCGTTTCGTCATCGCTTCCGCCAACGTGCTGCGCCGCCTGCTGCGCGCGCCGTCGCTGATCAGCGTTGCCGAACTCTACGCGACGGGCGATCTCGACATCGTCGGTGCCAACCCGGTCGATGCGATGCGCCGGGTCGATCACCTGCAGTTCCTCTCGCTGCCGAAGAAGATCAACAAGGTGCGCATGCTGAAGATGGCGCTGCCCATCCTTCTGAAGAGCTATTCCGTTTCCTCCTTCGTCAAGCGCTTCACCAAGACGGCGGCGGCCACGCCTTCCAGCGGCCGCAACGACAAGGAGATGATCGGCTTCCACTACGATCTCTCCAACGCCTTCTACGAGCTCTTCCTTGATAAGGAGATGGTCTATTCCTCGGCCTATTTCCCCACACCGGACTCGTCGCTCGACGAGGCGCAGCTGAACAAGCTCGACCTCATCTGCCGCAAGCTGCGGCTTGCGCCCGGCGACAAGCTGTTCGACCCCGGCTGCGGCTGGGGTGGTCTGCTGTGCTATGCCGCCCAGCACTACGGTGTGGAAGCCTATGGCACGACGCTCTCGGAAGAGCAGTTCGCCCATGTGAAGACCAAGGTCGCCAATATGGGCCTCGGCGACCGCGTGAAGGTGGAACTGCGCGACTGCCGCAGCCTCTCCGACGACCAGGTCTTCGACAAGATCGCCCAGGTCGAGATGATCGAGCATGTCGGCATCGCCAACCACCAGGATTTCTACAAGTACCTGCGCAAGCACATGCGCCCGCGCGGCGTCTATTTCGGCCAGGCCAGCTTCCGCCGCAACACGGCCCGCCCGGAAGACTTCCCGCGGCTGACGCCCTATATGCAGTTCATCATCAAATACATCTTCCCCGGCGGCGAACTCGACCATATCGGCATGACCACCGGCGCGCTGGAACAGGCCGGCTTCGAAGTGCATGAAGTGGAAGCCGTGCGCGAGCATTTCGGCTACACGACCGAGCACTGGGTGCGCCGCCTCTACGACCGCAGGGAAGAGGGTGCCGCCCTCGTCGGCATGCCGCAGACCCGCATCTGGCTGCTCTATCTCTCGCTCTGCGCCCTCTCCTTCCACCGTGGCGCGCTCAATGCGTTCCAAGTCGTCGCCACCAGCCGCCGTTCCGGCGCCTCGGGCATCGGTTTCGACCGCACGACGGAATATGGCGGCGCGCGGCGGATCGACTCCGGCGCACCGGCAAACGTCCTCAAGACCGCCTGATCGACTTGATTGCCTGTTCGACGCCGAAGCGATCTCGCTTCGGCTGGATAGGCCTTACGCGAAAGGCAGCGCGGCGATCAGCCCGACAAACAGGATCAGACCGACGACCCCGTTGAACTTGAACAGCGCCAGGCACTGTTCGGGGTCGTCGATTTCCAGCGAGCCGATCTGGCGGGCGAGCAGCAGCGCCACGACGGCAAGACCAAGCCACGCCACCAGACCGACGCCGGCCAGCCAGAAGGCGACGGCGATCATCGCGACCGTCAGCCCGTAGAGGCCCATCAGCCATTGCGCGGTCTTCTCTCCGAACAGGCGCGCGGTCGAGCGCACGCCGATCAGCGCATCGTCTTCCTTGTCCTGATGGGCATAGATCGTGTCATAGCCGATCGTCCAGGCGATGGCGGCGATGTAGAGCGCGACGGGGGCTGCCGCGAGCGTGCCGAACTCGGTTGCCCAGCCCATCAGCGCCCCCCAGGAAAAGGCCATGCCGAGGAAGAACTGCGGCCAGTCGGTAAAGCGCTTGGCGAAGGGATAGATCGCGACGATGGCGAGCGAGGCAACGCCGAGCACCATCGAGAATGTGTTGAACTGCAGGAGCACGACCAGACCGGCAAGGGCCTGCAGAACCATGAAGATCTTCGCCTGCTTGCGCGTGACGCGGCCTGACGGCAACGGGCGCGAGCGGGTGCGCGCCACCGCATTGTCGACCTCGTGGTCGACGAGGTCGTTATAGGTGCAACCGGCACCGCGCATCGCGACCGAGCCGATAAAGAACAGGAGGAGATGCCAGACGAGGCGCCCGCCGCTGAACGTGCCGGCGGAGGCCGCCACATTGGCCGCCAGCGCCGCCGACCAGAAGCAGGGCAGCATCAGGAGCTGCCAGCCGATCGGCCGGTCCCAGCGAGCGAGCTGGGCATAGGACCACAGACCGCGCGGCAGGACGCGGTAGACCCAGTTCTTGGAGGGGGCATCGGCTACACGACCGGTATCGGGGCGGCTTGAATCGGGTGTCTGGCTCATCATGCAGCCTAGATCGCAAGCGGCTTGACCGGGGTCAAGCCGCCACGAGGCCGCAGAGCTTTAGCGCAGCGTGAAATCGAAGCGATACGTCGCCGAAAGGCCGATCAGGAACTGGTCGCGGTCGCCGCGCTGCTTGACGAGGCTCGAATCCGCGGCCGGGCCGACGAGACGCTTGTATTCGGCGAACGCGCTGGTCTCGATCTTCTCGTTGACCTGCCAGGTAATCGCCGCGCCCGCGCCGACGGATTCGACACCGCCGTCCGGGTTGTAGGCTGCAAGGCCCGACTTGGCGGTCTGGCTCGGCTTCACGCCGTAGTAAGCGTTCATATAGTCCTTCGAGGCGAGCGTCATACGCGGACCGGCGGAGATGCGCACATCCGGGCGGACATCGACGAAAGCATCGGCGGAGAGGTCTGCGACGACGCCGTGATGGCTGCGGATGCCGTGACGCACTTCGCCGCGCACGCGCAGCCAGTCGGTCGGATAGGCCTCGGCGAAGGCGCCGAGTTCACCGCCGAGCTTGACCGGCGTCAGACCCTTGAGATCCTCGGAATCATCCTCGTCGCGCGGCATGATCAGCTTGCCGGTGGCGCCGGCGCGGAAGCCGCCATTGTCGATCAGCGCGAAGGACGGATTGTCGTTGCGCGAGGAGAAGCGCACCGTGCTGCCGGCCTTGCCGAGCGAGATCATCGGCGTGACCTGGAACAGATAGGACTTGGCGCCCTGATAGCGCGGCGCGGCAAAGCCGGCAGCGCCAACCTTCAGATACCAGTCACCGGACCAGAAATGCTCGCCGTCGCCTGCCAGAGCGGAAACGGGCGAAAGAATGAGGGCGGCCGCAATCATTGCGGTCGGAATACGGATACGCAAAACAAAGTCCTCGCTTCACCGGCCTACCCGCCGCGGGTCGCCGAACCTTCGATTTGCCTAGGATTAGCCGCGTTTCATTACCGTTTCGCTAACCATCCGTCGGGTGATGCGCGTCGGAACGATTCGCCTGCGCCGGTGTTTTATGGACGAGAACAGGGAGTATTCCTATGACCGTCAGCACGATGGAACTGAAACTCAACGCGATCCGCAGCGATACCGGCCTTTCCCGCAAGGAGAAGATCGCCAAGCTTGAGAAACTGCGCACCGAAGCCCGCGCCCTCCAGCGCGCCGCCACCGAAAGCGCCATGGTGGAGGACGACGGCTGGTACGAGGACGTGCACCTGATCGACACCGAACTGGAAAACCTCGGCCGCAGCGTGGAGGAAAAGGGCGCGGCGACCCTCTGAGACCCCGCAGCCCTTGATCTTTCGCCGCTTTGCCCTTAACCCGCCCTCACAACCAAGGACGGATCGAGGGTACGGGCATGAAGGTTCTGTTGATCGGATCGGGCGGACGCGAGCATGCACTCGCCTGGAAACTGGCGCAGTCCCCGCTCCTCGATACGCTCTATGCGGCGCCCGGCAATCCCGGCATCGCGGAATGCGCCACACTCGTCTCGCTCGACATCGATGACCACGCCGCCGTCGTTTCCTTCTGCCAGGAAAACGGTGTCGGCTTCGTCGTCGTCGGCCCGGAAGCCCCGCTGGTCGCCGGCATCGCCGATGTGCTGCGCGCCGCCGGCATCGCCGTCTTCGGCCCTTCCGCCGCCGCCGCCCAGCTCGAGGGTTCCAAGGGCTTCACCAAGGATCTCTGCGCGAAATATGACATTCCTACCGGCGCCTACCAGCGCTTCACCGATGCCGCTGCCGCCAAGGCCTATATCCAGGCCGAGGGTGCACCCATCGTGATCAAGGCGGACGGACTTGCGGCCGGCAAGGGCGTGACCGTGGCGATGACACTCGACGAGGCGCTGGCCGCCGTCGACGATTGCTTCGAAGGCGCCTTCGGCGCGGCCGGTGCGGAAGTCGTGGTCGAGGCCTTCCTCGATGGCGAGGAAGCAAGCTTCTTCTGCCTCTGCGACGGCGTGAACGCGCTGCCGCTCGCCTCCGCCCAGGACCACAAGCGCGTCGGCGACGGCGACACCGGCCCGAACACCGGCGGCATGGGCGCTTACTCCCCTGCCCCGGTCATGACGGCAGAGATGGTCGAGCGCACGATGAAGGAGATCATCGAGCCGACGATCCGCGGCATGGCAGCCGATGGCCATCCCTTTCAGGGTGTGCTCTTCGCCGGCCTGATGATCACGGCCAAGGGGCCTGAGCTTATCGAATACAACGTCCGTTTCGGCGATCCTGAATGCCAGGTGCTGATGATGCGCCTCGACAGCGACCTCCTGCCGATCCTGCACGCGGCGGCCATCGGCCGGCTCGACAAGGTTTCGGCAGAATGGCGTGATGCCCCGGCGCTAACGGTCGTCATGGCCTCCAGGGGCTATCCGGCCGTCTATGAAAAGAATACGCCGATCCGGTCCATTCCCGCCGATGACGCCGCGACCAAGGTGTTTCATGCCGGCACAGCCCTGAAGGACGGCCAGCTGGTTGCGACCGGCGGACGTGTGCTGAATGTTACGGCCGTCGCGCCGACGGTTGCCGCGGCACAGGCCGCAGCTTATCAGGCGCTCGACAAGGTCGAATGGGACAACGGCTTTTGCCGCCGCGATATCGGCTGGCGCGCCGTCGCCCGCGAACAGGCATGATCCGGGCGGTTAAAAACGCCCGGTAGTTCAAAGTTTACCATTTCCCCTGACGGGACCGTAACCGGCTGGCGCTATTCTCCCTGCAACCATGAGGGAGAACCTTTGATGCGTACCCTGCTGCCGACCCTTGCTCTGGTGCTCGCCGCCGCCCCCGCCTTCGCCGATTCGTTCGTTCCCACGGCCGGAACCGTCTCCGCCGGAAGTATTTCGAGCGTAAGCTGCACAAACTGCCCGGCACTGAAGCCCAAACGCGAAGCGGCCGACTACCACGTCGACGCGATCGAGCCGGGTACGCAGAAGGTCGAGATCCGCGAAGCCGACGGCGAGCGCAAGATTTTCCGCACCGAAGCCTGGATGGGCGGCTCGCCTGTACTCTTCGTCAGCAAGGCACCGGCTGAAACCGTACAGGCTGCCGATGCTGTGGCACCGGCGCAGGACACGACCGTCGCCATCGACGACACCGCCAAGACGAGCGCGCTCGACAGCGATACAGCGCATGCAGCCAAGACGGCGACGATGGCCTCTTCACGGGAGTTTGATCCGGCAGGGTTTGAATTGCGGGTCAACTGACCCCATATTGAAAGAACCCTGCCTCTCGGTCCCTCCAGACTGACAGGATTCCGCGCAAGCGGACGATGCGCCCCTGACCTCAAGCAGGGGCGTATTCGTGTCAGCCGATCGCATCCACGAGTTGGTCGACCTCGCGGTCGGAATAAACGGCGATGCCATTGCGCCGCAGAAGCGCTGCCGTCACCCCCTGCCCTGCATGCTTTTTTCCGGAAAACGAGCCGTCATAGACGAACCCGGAGCCACAGGACGGGCTGCCGTCGATCAACAACGCGTGACGGCAATCGTTCTCACGCGCCACATCGAGCGCGATGCGCGCGCCGTCGATATAGGCGGCGGAGACATCCCCACCGGAAATCTCCAGCACCCGCGCGCGCCCGTCGAGCACGTCGTCTCCGTCGAGACCGTTTTCGATTTCCGCCGGCGGCCGAGGCACCTGGAACCCGCCGGCAAGCTCCGGACAGAGCGTCACCAGCCGCCCTTCCGCCTTCCAGCGTTCGACGGCATCGTGGATCAGCGGCTTGGCCGAGCCGTTGTAACGGACCGGCAGGCCGGCAAGGCAGGCGCTGATGAGGATTTTCCCGACCATCAGCGCCCGTCCCTTACCCCGTGATCTTGGAGAAATCGGCAACCGTGCCGGTCGCCGAACGGATGGCGGCCAGCAATGCCAGGCGGTTGGCGCGGATCGCCGGGTCCTCGTCATTGACGAGCACGTCGGTGAAGAACTGGTCGACCGGGCCGCGCAGCGTCGAGAGCGCTTCCATGGCCGAGCGGAAGTCTTCCTTGGCGACGGCGCCGGCCGCATCCTTCGAGGCGCTTTCCACGGCGGCGTAGAGCGCCTTTTCCGCATCGAGCAGCAGGAGGGCGGGCGAAACGGCGCCATCGACGACGGTACCCTTCTTCTCCTCGGCGGCAAGAAGCTGCGTGGCGCGCTTGGTGCCGGCGAGCAGGTTCTGGCCCTCTTCCGAGGTGATGAAGGCCGTCAGCGCCTCGACGCGGCGGGCGACCATCAGGAGGTCATCGGCCTCGGGCGTCAGCACGGCGTCGATGAGATCGTGACGCGCGCCCATGTCGCGGAGATAGACCTTGAGGCGGTCGTGGAAGAAGGCGATGAGATCCGGGTCCTTCGCCACCGAAGCGAGCGGCAGACGGACATTCTTTTCCAGCAGCATGCGAATGACGCCAAGGGCGGCACGGCGCAGCGCATAGGGATCCTTCGAGCCGGTCGGCTTTTCGTCGATGGCCCAGAAACCGACAAGCGTATCCAGCTTGTCGGCGAGCGCCACGGTCAGGCCGACCTTCTCCGCGGGCAGACGGTCCGATGGGCCGTTCGGCTTCCAGTGGTCCTCGATCGCGGCCGCGACGGCGGCATCCTCACCCTGCAGCGCCGCGTATTTGCGACCCATGATGCCCTGCAGTTCCGGGAATTCGCCGACGGCTTCGGTACGCAGGTCCGCCTTGGCGAGCACCACGGCACGGTCAACGAGAGCCGGATCGGCACCGACGACGGGCGCGAGTTCGGCGGCGAGCTTGCGGATGCGTTCGACGCGAGCGCCCTGCGTGCCGAGCTTGGCGTGGAACGTCACGTTCAGCGCGTCGAGCTTGGCCATGCGCTGATCGAGCGGCTTGGCGAGATCGAGGTTGAATTTCGCGGCTGAGGCTTCGAGCGTTTCGAGATCGGGCAGGTTGCCCTGGTCGCGCAGCCAGAAGTGCTTGGCGTCCGACAGGCGGGCGCGCACGACCTTGCCGTTGCCGTGAACGATCTCCTTGCCGCCGTCCTTCGCCTCGATATTGGAGACGAGGATGAAGTGGTTGGAAAGCGTTTCGGCGCCCGGCTTGCGGGTGACGAAGCATTTCTGGTTCGTCTTGATGGTGAGGCGGATGATCTCCGAGGGGATCGCCAGGAACTCTTCCTCGAAGGTGCCCATCAGCACCTGCGGCCATTCGACGAGGCCGGAGACTTCCTCCAGCAGGCCCTCGTCCTCGACGAGTTCCAGGCCGTTGGCAAAGGCGATGTTGTTGGCGTCCGTGGCGATGATCTGCTTGCGGCGCTCGGCATCGAGCACGACCTTGGCCTTTTCGAGGCTCGAGACATAGTCCTCAAAGCGGCGAACCGTGATGGCCTCGGGCGCATGGAAGCGGTGGCCATAGGTAATATTGCCGGCGACGATGCCGCCAACCTCGAAGGGCACGACGCGCGTCTCTTCGGTTTCCGAGCCGAAGGTGCAGACGATCGATTGCAGCGGGCGCACCCACTGCAGCGAGCCGGGCTTGGCAGAGCCGGCGCCGGAGCGCATTGGCTTCGGCCAGGGGAAATTCCGTATGATGCCGGGCATCACGCCGGCAACGATCTCGTCGGCCGGGCGACCGGGCTTGACGACATGGGCAACGTAGAAATCGCCCTTCTTCGGATCCGAATGGACATGCGCCTCGGAAATCGAGGTGAGGCCCGCCTTGCGCAGGAAGCCCTGGATCGCCTGGTCGGGTGCCGACGTCGCCGGTCCCTTGATGTCCTCGCGCACATCGCTCGAACGGGCATTGAGGCCGCGGATGTCGAGCGTGAGGCGGCGCGGCGTCCAATATTCGCGCGCGCCCTCATAGGTCAGGCCCGCCTCGACCAGTGCATCGGTCAGGAGCTTCTTCAGGTCGCCTGCCGCCTTGCGCTGCATGCGGGCGGGAATTTCCTCGGAGCGGAGTTCAAGCAGAAGATCGGGCATAGGCGTTCACAAACATCTGATTTTTCAACTGGCCGGGGACTTAGCAAGCCCCGGCGCAAATGTCATCCGCTCAATGCCGAAAAGTCTACCAGCCGCCCCCGCCGCCACCGCCTCCGCCGCCACCGGAGGAACCGCCGCCGGAGGAGAAGCCGGAGGACGAGCTTTTCGGCGGATCGGGCAGCGAAGAGGTCATGGTACCAGCCATGGAGCCGGCAAAGCCGCCCATGCGATTGGAGAAGCTGCCGGAAGAAAAACTGTCGCCGTGATACCAGGCGGGGTGGTAGGTCGCCGCCGCGCCGGCCGCAGCCGCTGCCAGCAGCCAGCGGTCGAAGGTCTCGGCCCAGGGTTTTTCCACGCCGAGCGCCACGGCATAGGGCAGCAAGGTCTCGAAATGGCGCGGCGACATGTCCGGCGCACCGGCCATGTTCATGCGATCCTTTTCGGCCAGCGTCAGATATTGCCGCAGGCCCTCTATGCCATCCATCATCTTGCGACCGAGCGGGGTGGGTGCGCCCATCAGGAAGAAGAACACAAGATTGGTGACGAGGATGCCGCAGAGCGCGGCGAGCAGCGGCAGATGGCCATTCGCCGCCCCCGTCACGAAAAAGCCGATGGCGAGGCCGCCGAACACGGTGAGGAAGATGAAGCCGACGAAAGCGATGATGGCGACCGCGAAGATGCGCGCGCCGAGCGAGCGCGCCTGCCGCAGATTCTGGCCGAGCGCCACGGCGAAGATCGAGATGAAGACCGAGGCGAAGATGGGAACGACGACCAGCGCGATCCCCTCCT
Organism: Shinella curvata; assembly: GCF_022899935.1. GTDB lineage: Bacteria > Pseudomonadota > Alphaproteobacteria > Rhizobiales > Rhizobiaceae > Shinella > Shinella curvata. The sequence goes on along the minus strand of NZ_JALJCJ010000002.1, from coordinate 281,520 downwards.
CCGGCAGCGCGCCGAAGATCAGCAGTGCCGCCAGGCAGACGAGCGACAGCAGCACGCCGCCGATCGCCTGCGGCCAGTTGGCGAGATAATATTTGCGGCGGTGTTCCCGCTCCATCGCCTCGCGAAAATCCTTGCCGAGCGTCTGTACGCGCTTGCCATTGGATTTTTCGATGACGAAGAGGCTGCCCTCGGCGCGCAGCGACGACATCAGGGTGGCCTCCCCTGTCGGCAGCGGCCCCTCGATGGGCTTGGCGGTGCGGGTGACGGTGATGGAGTTCTTGAGGTCCTTGAGCTCGACCAGCCCCTTGACCGCGAGGTTGAGGAAGGAGGCCGACACGGCCGTCCAGCCCTGCCCGCCGAACCCCTTCTCGTCGATATAGTTGACGAGCGCCGGCGACATGCCCTCCGGCGCATCCCAGCGCGGCACGACGACGCCGGCCGGCGGATCGCGGCCGACGGAGAGCCAGGCCCAGAGATAATATCCGACGACGAGGATCAAGCCGCCAAAGGCGAGAAAGAGGCTTTTGTTGTCCTGGAGGAACAGCATGCGTTCCTCCGCCGCCGTCGGCTTGGTTATGCTGCCGGTCGGCATCTTCACGCCGATCGTTAGCCCTTCCATGACGCCGAGCGGACGGGTGGTTTCGAACGTGGCCCGGTTGCCACGATTTTCCGCCCGCGCGTTCTTGTCCGTCGCGCCGAGCGGGCCGGTGAAATAGGTCAGCTCCTCCGCCTTCACGCCCTCCGGCAGGGTGACGGTCGCGGTCGCCTCACGGATCGGAAACGCCCATTCCGTGCCGGTGACGTTCCAGAACAGCTCGTCATGGCTGTCGAAGAAGCGGATCTGCCGTGTCGTCTCGTAGGTCAGGCGGTAATCGTGATAACCGGGATCGAGCAGCACATCGGCCGAGCCGAAATAGATGCGCACGCCGCGGCGGATGCTTTCCGTGTGATAGGGCTCCGGTTTACCGTCGCGTTCGACGCTCAGGATCTTGAAGCCGACCTGTAGTTCCCGGCCATTGGCATCGACGAAGGTGAGTGGGAAATCGCGATAAATGCCGCGCCGGATCTGGTTGCCCTCGGCATAGACGCGGATGACCTCCGTCACCGTCAGCGTGCCATTCTTCGCCACCCTGATATCGGAATCGTAGCGGTCGAAAAACTCCTCCGCCCGCGCCGCGCCGCCGACGAGAATGAACAAGCAAAGCGTCAGGAGCGCAGCAATCCGCGTCATGGAAAAGCTCCGGGATCAGAATTTGACAGTCGGAACGGCGCGGTCGGCCGGGTTGTCGATTTCGAAATAGGGCGCCTTGATGAATTTGAAGACGCTCGCCACGAGATTCGACGGGAAGCTTTCGACCTTGACGTTGAGATCGCGCGCTGCGCCGTTGTAGTAGCGCCGAGACATCTGGATCTCGCCTTCGGTGGTCTCCAGCGTTTGCTGCAATTCGGCGAAATTCTCGTTGGCCTTGAGGTCGGGATAGGCTTCGGCAAGCGCGAAGATGCGGCCGAGCGCCTGGCTCAGCATGCCCTCGGCGGCAGCGCGGCCGGCAACATCCCCCGCCGGCACGGCCTGGGCGCGGTTGCGCAGTTCCACGACCTTTTCCAACGTGTCCTTCTCGTGCGCAGCGTAGCCTTTCACCGTTTCGAGCAGGTTCGGGATCAGGTCGGCACGGCGCTTCAGCTGCACGTCGATGCCCGACCAGGCCTCTTCCTTGACTTGGCGCGCACGCACGAGGCCGTTGTAGATGATGATGGCGTAGATGACGACAACAGCCGCAATTGCCAGACCGATCATTGGGTTCTCCGCTCCTCTTTTCTCTCGCTGAAACTTAGCACTCGCCGCGCGGCAGGAAAGCCTTTTCCGAGCCGGCACCGGCAGCCGCTGCATCAATACGCACCGAGGCTCCCTGACCCTGTCACCGCGGGAACCGCGCGCGGACGCGCTTTGGCCGATAGTCGCTTCATCAACAACACAAACCTTGAAGCCACTGCCATGAAAGCCCTCGCCCTCACCCTCAACGTCCTCGGTTTCACCGCCCTGTTCTTCGCCTATACGATAGGCGCTTCGGTCGACCGTCCGACGGGTGTACGCCGGGCTCTCCAGACCTATGCTGGCCAGCTTCCCACCGGCGCCTTCCCCACCTTGAAGCCCGTCTGGGAACTCGGCGTGAAGGTCTCTTCGCAGGCTTGAGGGTTTTCCTCCCAAAGCAAAAAGCCATCCGGGCTTGCCGGATGGCTTTTTGCTAGGTAGCGCATGTGAGTGTCGCCTGGACGGCGCATCCCCTCTGTCGTCATCCTCGGGCTTGACCCGAGGATCCATCCACACCCGCTGAGTTTGCCGCGTGGATCCTCGGGTCAAGCCCGAGGATGACGGAGGAGAGGTGCGGCAGCGCCGGCAACAGAAAGACTGACCCTCAGGCCGCGTCCTTGGCCCAGTTCACGCCGCCGGCCTCGGTGAGCAGGAAGGCCTCGCCGCAGGCCTTGGCCAGCGTGCGCACGCGCAGGATATAGCTCTGGCGCTCGGTGACGGAAATCACGCCGCGCGCATCGAGCAGGTTGAAGACATGGCTGGCCTTGATGCACTGGTCATAGGCCGGCAGCACGCATTTGTGCAGGCGCTGGTTATCGGCATCACCGGGCGCACCGGCGGCGAGCAGCGCGATGCACTCCTTCTCCGCGTCGATGAAGTGGCGGTGCAGCATGGCGGTATCGGCGAATTCGAAGTTGTGGCGGGAATATTCCTGCTCGGCCTGCAGAAAGACGTCGCCATAGGTGATCTTCTCGTCGCCTTCGCGGCCGTTGAAGTTCAGGTCGTAGACATTGTCGACGCCCTGCACATACATGGCAAGACGTTCAAGCCCGTAGGTCAGCTCGCCGGCGACCGGCGCGCATTCGATGCCGCAGACCTGCTGGAAATAGGTGAACTGCGAGACTTCCATGCCGTCGCACCAGCATTCCCAGCCCAGCCCCCAGGCGCCGAGCGTCGGGCTTTCCCAGTCGTCTTCCACGAAGCGCACGTCATGCAGCAGCGGATCGAGGCCGATCGCTGCGAGCGAGCCGAGGTAAAGCTCTTGCAGGTTCGACGGGTTCGGCTTCAGGATGACCTGATACTGGTAATAGTGCTGAAGACGGTTCGGGTTTTCACCATAGCGACCGTCCGACGGACGGCGCGAGGGCTGCACATAGGCCGCGCGCCAAGGCTTCGGGCCAAGCGCGCGCAGCGTGGTCGCCGGGTGGAACGTGCCGGCGCCGACTTCCATGTCGTAAGGCTGGAGAACCGCGCAACCCTTGTCCGCCCAGTAGTTGTGCAGCGTCAGGATCAGCCCCTGGAAGGAGCGGGTCGGGTTCATGTGATCAGGCAGGGCAGAGGTCATCGGCGTCGATCCGGGCATTCTTTGAAAAGCTGGCGGACTGGTGCCACGATGCGGCCGGGGGGTCAAGCGTTTCGGGCAGGCGCCCGTCCCCCTCAGTGCCTCTCAAGCGAACGGAACAGGCCGGATCCAGCCGCCTGTGTCACCGCCTGCACGCGCTGCGGCGCGAGATCCGGAACATTGCGGATCTGCCGGCGCAGGCCAGGCGGAATGCGCGCGCCATACCAAGCCGCAAGGGCCGGCAGCTCGCGCCGCAGCGACCCCTTCGCCTCCCAGCCGAGCGCCTTCAGGGCACGCGTATCGAGCGGCGGGCGGCTGACATTTTCGGGGCGGCCGGTCACGAAGTTGACGCCGGAGACCGGCTCCTGCACGGCATCGAGCACCATGCGGGCGACCGTCAGGATATCGAAGAGCTCATCGCCGGCGACATTGTAGGTGGCGTTTTCCGCCCCCTTTGTCACGACCGTGCGCAGTGCGGCACAGAAATCCGCCATGGTGACGAAGGCGCGCATCTGGGCGCCGTCGCCATGCACTGGCAGCGGCCGGCCGACGGCGGCAAGTTCCAGGAAGCGCGGCAGCAGCTTTTCCACGTTCTGGCGCGTGCCGATAACATTGACCGGGCGCAGCACGCGGATATCGACGCCGAAGGAGCGGGTAAGGCCCGCGATCAACATTTCCGCAGCAGCCTTGGAGGCGCCGTGCGGATTGTCGGGCAAGAGCGGCGCGAGTTCGCCGACCGGCGCGCCATTGCCGCCCGCGCCGGCGCCATAGACTTCCGCCGAGCTGATATGGATCATCAGCGGCACGCGGCGGCGGCCCATCGCCTCCACCAGCACCTGCGTGCCGAGCGCATTGGCCAGCGTAAAGCGTTCCGGCACGGAAAAGGCACGCTCGACATGGCTTTCGCCGGCGGCATGCACGACGAGGTCGGCATCCTTCAGGACTTCGGTGACGAGATCGAGATTGCCGACATCGCCCTCCTGCAGCGTCACGCGGCCGGAGCGGAAGGCACCGTCGAGATGCGCCATGTCGGCGGCGTAGGTGAAGCTGTCGAGCACGCGGATGCGGGCATTCGGGCAGTGGTGCAGCAGGTCGTCGACGATATGCGAGCCAAGGAAGCCAGCGCCACCGGTCACGACGATGGTGCGGATCCGGTCGAGGTCGAGCGAGGCCATGATGTTACTCCGATCACTGCATGCATAGGCGGGCCGCATCATGCGACCTTTGCCGTTAGATCGGCCTTCCTGCGCGCGGGAGCAAGCAAAACCCTGGGGTGCGGCAGTGTAAATCCGGCATTAACCTTACGAGGCTTGGTTAATGTGCCAGGCCGGCACGGAGACGGTCTTTTTCCATTCCAGCAACGGCACGGATCGTGCCGAAACTAGTCGTCGTCGCGGCGCAGGCGGTATTCGCCGGTTTTCGGATCCTTGACGAGCGTGCCCGTCGCGCCGGTCTGGCGTTCCTCTTCGGCACGCTTGCGCAACCGGGAGAGCCGCTCGGCATCGGCGACGAATTTGCGATAGCCGAACCAGGCAAGGCCGACGACCAGAAGCAGAAAGATGATCTGGGCCATCGCCCCTCCCCCAAGAATCTTGTTTTAGCCGGAAAGCCCGAAACGGCCCCACAGCGCTTTTTCTTCCGCGAGATCGGCGACCGCCGCAACGCCGGCCGAGCCTATACGCCCGGCCATGTCCTCGGAAAGCCCCCCGACGCCCGGCGCCTTGCGACCAAACAGCCCTTTTGGCGCAGCGACGAGTTCGAGGCGGGTCTTTTCGCCATAACGCTTCTTCAGTTCCGAGCGCATGTCGGCAAGGCCGTCGATCAGGCCGAGCGACAGGCCGCGAACGCCTGTCCAGAACAGGCCGGAGAACAGATCCGGATCGTCGGCCAGCTTGCCGGCACGGCGCGTCTTGACCATGTCGATGAAGACCTGGTGGATTTCGAGCTGGAGCGTCTTGAGATAGTCGATCTCGTGCTCCTTTTCCGGCTGGAACGGATCGAGGATCGCCTTGTTGGTACCGGCCGTATAGACGCGGCGCTCGACGCCGATCTTCTTCAGCATTTCCGGGAAACCGAAACCGCCGGAAACGACGCCGATCGAGCCGACAATGGAGGTCGGATCGGCAAAGATCTCATCGCCCGCCAGCGCAATCATATAGCCGCCGGAAGCCGCAACGTCCTCGACGAAGACGAAGACGCGCTTGCGTTTTTCCTCGGCAAGATCACGGATGCGCTGAAAAATCAGCCGCGACTGCACCGGCGAACCGCCGGGGGAATTGATGGAGATCGCGACGGCCGGTGCGTCCTTGTAGGAAAACGCCTTTTCAAGTGCTGCGGAGGCGGTCGCGAGATTGAGCGCCGGCCGGAACTGGCTGCCGCCCGCCATGATCGCGCCGTGCAGCCTGACGACCGGGATCGCCACGCCCTGCTTGCGGAATCTCTTCGGCACCAGCGTCTTCAAAAATCCGGCCATCGCGCGTGTCGTCTCCTGTTGAATTGCCCGGCTGATGTATGCACGAGTGGAGAAAACACAAGATCAGGGCACTTCGTAATCCGTATCGTCGTCAACCGGCAGGCCAGGTTCGGCCTGGCGCCCGTGGCGCACAAGCAAGATCAGCACCGCATCTGCCATCAGTTCATAGTCGGCCCGGTAGTCACCAAAGACGATGCGATGGACGCCGGCCAAAGGGATGTCTTCGCGCAAAAATCCCGATCGCGGAAACCGCACCAGCTGGCTGCCGAGCCGCGAGATACTCGCGCGAAAAGCCGCAACGGCCGCCGGGTTTCGGTCGCGCAGATAGCGTATTTCCTGTTCGATAAAAATCTTGGCCGGCGGCGCGAGGAGCACCTTTCGCATCAGGCGGCGTCGCCAGGAAGCGTCCGATCGAGGTCGGCAAGAAGGTCGTCGAGCCCCGTCGCCCCCTCCTCGGCAGCGGCTCGCCGGGCCGCGTCGAGATCGAGGATATCCTGCCCCTCGGCGGCGAGATACGCCTTCATCGCCCGCACCATGACCCAACTGCGTGAACGGCCGGAAATGCGTGCAACGGCTTCGATGGCATCAAGCACATCATTTGGCAGGCGCAGAGTGATCGGATCCGAAAGGCTTCTTTGATTTTCCATAGAAAACCCCATCATTTGTAATACAGGGTCCTCCATTGTCCGCTGATTGTCAACGCGGCAGGCGCTTGTACGCCGCAAGCCCGTTGTTGAGGTCGTTGACGAAGGGGATGAAGTCGTGGCGGCCGGGTTCGTGCATGACGAGCGGCATGCGCAGGGCGAGTTTGGTGCGCGAGCCCTTGACGGCGGTGACGAGGATGCGCAGCGCCGGTTCGCCGTCGCGGGCGTGCAGCGCGGTGATCTCGATGCCGCCGAAGCGGCGGCCGCAGGCGGCGATGATCTCGGCGATGGATTGCGGGCGGGCGATCAGCGAGAGCTGGCCGCCGGGTTTCATGATGGCGCCGGCCGTCTTGATCCAGCGCTCGAAGAGGTCGTGCTCCATGGCATGCGCCTCGGCCTTCAGGGCATCGGGCGTGCGGCTGTCGATGCGGTCGTTGAAGGGCGGGTTCATGATGACGTGGTCGTAGGCGTCATCCGTCAGACCGGCTTCGAGACGCGCCTTGCCGGAAAGGCCGACATCGGCTTCCAGCACGGAAACACGCGGCGCGAAGGCGGCGTTAAGAGAAAGCGCCAGCGTCTTGCGGGCGAAGCCGGCCATCAGCGGCGAGCGCTCGACGAGCAGCACCTCGGCCGTTTCGATGCGGGCGGCGACTGCGAGACCGGCAGCACCCGCGCCCGCGCCGAGATCAGCGACGCGCATCTGGCCATTGCCGGCGACGAGCGCCGCCAGCAGCATGGCATCCATACCCGAGCGGTGGCCGATGCCCTTCGGCTGCACCAGATGGAAACGGCCGTAGTGGAAGGCGTCGACGGTCTCGGTGACGGGCTTTTGCGCCGCTTCGCTCACGCGCGCAGCTCCGCTTCCAACCCCGCATCCTTGAGGATGCGCCGCGCCTCGGTCTCGCGGTCGATCTCGACGAGGAAGCGGCGCGGCAGCATGCCGAGCGAGCCTTCCAATATGCTCATGCCCTCGTCGGCGATCAGGCAATGGATGCCCGCTTCTTTCATCAGGCTTTCCGCGAAGGAGAGCAGGACGGCGTCGTTGGTGCGGATCAGTTCGATCATTCCGGTCGTTTTCCAGCCATAATTAGGGAGGCGGGACAATTCGCCTCTTGCCGCAGGAAGCCCCGCTTTCTATTGTCTTTCAACAAAAATGAACAGGAGTCCGGGCATTTGGGCGTCGTGATACCGCTTGAAGAAGGCAAAAACAAACAGGCATCGGTGAAGCCGCTGGTGGACCTGACCAAGGCCGACATGGAGCGGGTGAACCAGCTGATCCTGTCGAAAGCCGGCTCCGACGTGCAGATGATCCCGGAGGTCGCCAACCACCTGATCTCCTCGGGGGGAAAACGCCTGCGCCCGATGCTGACGCTCGCCTCCGCCTCGATGTTCGGCTATGATGGCGACCATCACATCAAGCTCGCGACCAGCGTCGAGTTCATGCACACGGCAACTTTGCTGCATGACGACGTGGTCGATGAAAGCGACCTGCGCCGCGGAAAATCCACCGCCCGCATGATCTGGGGCAACCAGGCAAGCGTGCTGGTCGGCGATTTCCTGCTCGGCCAGGCTTTCAAGATGATGGTCGAGGTCGGGTCTCTCGAGGCACTGGATGTTCTCTCGACCGCCGCGACCGTGATCGCCGAGGGCGAGGTGCTCCAGCTCTCCGTCGCCAAGAACATGGAAACGACTGAGGACGACTATCTCCAGGTCATCCGCGCCAAGACGGCAGCGCTCTTCGCCGCCGCCGCCGAAGTCGGCCCGATCGTCTCCAACACCAGCAAAGCCGAGCGCAACGCGCTGAAGAGCTACGGCATGAATCTCGGCCTCGCCTTCCAGCTGGTCGACGACGCGCTGGACTATGGCGGCAAGGCGGCCGATCTGGGCAAGAACACCGGCGACGATTTCCGCGAAGGCAAGATCACGCTGCCGGTCATCCTCGCCTGGCGGCGCGGCACGGCGGAGGACCGCGCCTTCTGGCGCGAGGCCATCGAAGGCGGCCAGAGCGATGATGCCAATCTCGAGCGCGCCTTTGCGCTCATCTCGCGCTACAATGGTCTTTCCGACACAATCGCCCGCGCGCAGCATTACGGCATGATCGCCCGCGACGCGCTGGCGCCGCTCCCGGCCTCGCCCTGGAAGGATGCGCTGCTCGAAGTCATCGACTTCTGCATCTCGCGCGTCAGCTGATCCGATAGACCCAAAAGCGGGCGGCAGGATTTTCTTGCCGCACCGCGCCAAAAAAGCCATTCTCTGCCGTCATGAGTCCTTGCCTGATTTGGGCGCCATCGTGGCATGATTTGTCATGCGTGGTTTCCGGGGCTTCTTTCATACCTGCTGGCGAAAGGCATTTTGATGCGGCATTCCCTCCTCCTCCGGCTCCTCTCCGGCGTCGCGCTCGCGGCCAGCATCGCGCTGACCGGCCCTCTCGCGGCCCTCGCGGAAGAAAAGCCCGCAGCGGTCGCCGCCGCCGAAGAAACGCCGTTCGACCCGTTGAGCGTCAACACCTTCTCCGGCGCCTTCCTCGCCGCCCGCACGGCGGATTTCGACAAGGACTATGAGACTGCCGTGGCGCTCTACAAGATCGCCTTGCAGTTTGATGCCACCAATGCCGACGTCAAGCAGCGCCTGATGGTGACGCAGCTGATGAACGGCGACTTCGAGGAAGGCGTGAAGCTCGCCGACGCCCTCAAGAACGACCCGGCCGTCGAGCGCATCACCGCTGTCGTTCGCGGCATGGAGGCGATCCGCAAGCGCGAATACAAATCCGCCGAAAAGATCCTCGTCTACAAAGGCCCGAACGATCTCGACAAGATGATGAACGACCTTCTGCTCGCCTGGGCCAAATTCGGCGACGGCAAGCCGAAGGATGCGCTCAAGCTGATCAGCGGGATGGAGGGGCCGGAATGGCTCGCCATCTTCAAGAATTATCATGCCGGTGCGCTCGCCGCCGCCGCCGGTGACAAATCGACAGCCCGCGCGCGGCTGAACGAGGCGATCCTCGACCGCAATGGCGCCAGTGCCGCCCCCGACACGTTCCTGCGCGCCGTGATGGCGCTTGCCCGCCTGGAGGCGCGCGAAGGCAACAAGCAGAAGGCGCTCGACGCCGTCGCCGTCGGCGACAATTTCATCACCAGCTATGCGCCGCTCAAGGCGCTGCGCCAGAGCATCGAATCGGGCGAAAAGCAGGAACAGCAGGTCCGCACCGCAGCCCAGGGTGCCGCCGCCGTGCTCTTCTCCATCGGCGGCGCGCTCAACCGCGACGGCGCGGAGGACATCGTTTCGCTCTACCTGCAGACGGCCCGCGCGCTCGATCCCGACAGCGACGACATGCTGGTGCTGCTCGGCGGCCTTGCCGAAAACCAGAAGAAGCCGGAGCGCGCCATCGAATATTACCGCGCCGTGCCGGAAAAATCGCCGATGCGCCGGATTTCCGAGCTGCAGCTTGGCCTGAACCTCGCCGATACCGGCAAGGTGCCGGAGGCCAAGAAGCATCTGCAGGAACTGATCGACGCCGACCCGTCCGATCTGCGCAGCTATCTGGCGCTCGGCAGCGTGCTGTCCGACGCCAAGGACTACAGGGCGATGGCAACGCTCTACGACAAGGCGGCCGAGGTTATTGGTGCCGTGCCGCAGCGCAACCACTGGAGCATCTTCTTCCAGCGCGCCATCGCGCATGAGCGCCTGAAGGAATGGGACAAGGCCGAGCCGAACTTCCGCAAGGCGCTGGAGCTCAATCCGGACCAGCCGCAGGTGCTGAACTATCTCGGTTATTCCTGGGTCGACATGAACCGGAACCTCGACGAGGGTCTGGACATGATCCGCAAAGCCGTGAGCCTCAAGCCCGATGACGGCTACATCGTCGATTCGCTCGGCTGGGCCTATTTCCGCCTCGGCCGTTTCGACGACGCGGTGGCGGAACTCGAGCGCGCCGCCGAACTCAAGGCCGGCGATCCCACGATCAACGACCACCTCGGAGACGCCTATTGGCGCGTTGGCCGTAAACTGGAAGCGACCTTCCAGTGGAACCGCGCGCTCGGTCTGAAGCCGGAAGAAGCGGAAATCCCGAAGATCAAGCTGAAGGTCGAAAACGGCCTGCCGGAGCTGAAGAAGACCGAACCTGCCTCCGCCGAGGCGAAGGACGAAAAGCCGGTGCAGAACCCTTCTCCCGAGGGCACGGCGGTCGATCGCAAGTCCTGAGCGCATGCAGGTCGTAGATAGCCTTTCAGGCTTTGCCGTCGTCGAACAGGCGCCGGCAAAGATAAACCTCGCGCTCTGCGTCGTCGGGCAGCGCGAGGATGGCTATCATCTGCTCGACAGCCTGGTCACCTTCACCGCCTTCGGTGATCGTCTGGGCCTTTCCTCCGCTCCGGAAGACCGTTTCACCATCTCCGGCCGCTTCGGCGCAGCCCTGGACGCCGATGACGACAACTTGGTGACCCGTGCGCGCGACCGGTTGCGCAGGGCGCTTGCCGAACAGGGGCAGGACGCCCCGCCCGTTCACATCCATCTCGAAAAAAACCTGCCGATCGCATCCGGCATCGGCGGCGGCTCGGCGGATGCGGCGGCGGCGCTGCGCGGTCTTCTGACCCTCTGGCGGGGCACTCTGCCGCAAAGCGTGCTCGACGCCATCGCTATCGGCCTCGGCGCCGACGTGCCGATGTGTCTCGCCGGCCGCCCGCTCATCGCCTGTGGCATCGGCGAGGAGATCACGCCCGTCGCCCTTCCGGCAATGCCCATCGTGCTCGCCAACCCGCTGGTCGGCGTCTCGACGCCCGCCGTCTTCAAGGCACTTGCCTGCCGAGATAATCCGCCGCTGGATCTGGAAGCCCGCCCCGCCGATTGGCTGAGTGCCCTTGCGCGCCTGCGCAACGATCTGGAACCTCCCGCTCGCCAGCTCTGCCCGGACATAGCCGTCATCGCAGACGGCCTTGCCGCGACCGATGCGCGCGTGGTGCGCATGTCCGGTTCCGGCGCGACCTGCTTCGCGCTATATCCTTCCATGGAGGCGGCGGAAGCGGCGGCGGCCGCACTCAAGCAAAAACACCCGCACTGGTTCTTCGCCGCCACGATCACACTTGGAGACGTCGATGGCGAAGCTTGACGAAACGCGGCCCTTCCTTCCCGTCGGCATCGCCGTCCTGACTGTCTCCGACACGCGCAGCCTTTCCGATGATCGCTCCGGCGACACGCTTGCCGCCCGCATCGCAGAGGCCGGCCATCGGCTTGCCGCCCGCGCCATCGTCAGGGACGATGTGGCCGAGATCCGCGCGCAGGTGGAAGCCTGGACCCGCGACGACGCCATCGACGTGGTGATCACGACCGGCGGCACAGGTTTCACCGGCCGCGACGTGACGCCGGAAGCATTGGAACCGATCTTCGAAAAGCGCATGGACGGCTTTTCCGAAGTGTTTCATCGTATTTCCTACGACAAGATCGGCACCTCGACGATCCAGTCGCGCGCGACGGGCGGCGTCACCAACGCCACCTTCATCTTCGTGCTGCCGGGCTCGCCCGGCGCCTGCAAGGATGCCTGGGACGGGATTCTGAAGGCGCAGCTCGACTATCGTCACATGCCCTGCAACTTCGTGGAAATCATGCCGCGCCTCGACGAACACCTGAAGCGTTCTGCCGGCTGACCTGTTCCATTGGGAACTGCGCCGGTTTCCAGGCTCTCCTATAAAGCCTTCGACACAGAGAGCTTGGGAGAGCGCACATGGCACGCACGATCACCGGAACCGGCAACGCAGACCGCATCGTCCAGGGCGGCAATATCAACAACACCGACCTGACGATCCGCGCGCTCAGCGGCAATGACACGATCATTCTCGATCGTTCCGACGATTTCGGCGGCCGCAACTTCGTCAATGCGGGCGCCGGCAACGACAATGTTGTCAACGCCAAGGAAGACGGCAACGTCATCCTGCTCGGCAGCGGCAACGACACCTATGTCGGCACGGGCTTCGCCTCCTTTTCCAGCGAGCGCGCAGATTTCCTCAAGGCCGGTGCCGGCAACGACACGATCGTCGTCAGCACCTTCAAGAGCACCTATCTGGGCGAAAGCGGCAACGACCGCTTCTTCTCGGTCGGCCAGCAGAACACATTCAACGGCGGCAAGGGCGTGGATTCCATCAGCTATCTGCCCCGCGACGACGACAATGTGGTCGGCGGTTCCGGCGTCGGCATCGACTTGCAGCAAGGGATCGCCCAGACCGGCGCCAACCGCTTCGAACAGCTGATCAGCATCGAGAGAGCCGAAGGCACGAATGCCGACGACGCCATCTTCGGCTCGCGCGTCGCCAATGTGCTGAAAGGCCTTGGCGGTAACGACGCCCTGGCGGGCCGCGCCGGCAATGATGTGCTCGTCGGCGGGCGCGGCACGGATCTGCTTCAGGGCGATGCCGGCGCTGACCGTTTCGACTTCAACTCCCGTCTGGAAAGTGTGGCGGGCGACGGCCGTGACGTCATCCTCGACTTCAACCACGGTGAACGCGACAGGATCGACCTGCGCGGCATCGACGCCGTTTCCGGTCAAGCCGGCAATCAGGCCTTCAGCTTCATCGGTGCGAACGCCTTCTCCGAAAAGGCGGGCGAGCTGCGCTTCAAGGACGGCATCGTCTCCGGCGACATCAACGGCGACGGCCGTGCCGATCTGGAAATCGAAGTGCGCGGCGTGGACAGCCTGCTGAAGGGCGACTTCCTTCTTTGAAACTAGCGGGCCATCTCGGCCCGCAAGGCCTTCACCGCCCAAGCCGGCACGATCTCGGCGACCATTGCGCGCACGCCGGCTCCCTTTGCCATATCCGCAAGCGTCATGCCCGAACGCACGGTAGCGGAGGCATGGCGCTTGCTGACGAGATAACCTAGTTCCAGCGGCGCCCTGCGCCGGCCGAACCGCTGGAAAAACGGCCTGCGGTGGCTGCGCGCGCCGAGAAACCGCGCCGGATGGCCGTTGATCGCCACATGGTCGACGACCGCATCCACCCAGCCGGCTAGCGGCCGTGCTCCAGGCTCCAGAAGCAGCAGCCAATCGCCCCGTGCCGAACGCACCACGTCCTTCATGTCCCAGCTCGTCAGGAAACGGCAGCCGGCGGCGTCCGCCACCCTGGAGGAGCCGTCGCGTGACCCATGGTCGAGCACGATCACATCCCGCACCACACCCTCGACAGCACCGGCCACCAGCGCCGATAGGGTCTGCGCCAGCTCCGCCTCGTTGTCCCGGCATTCCATGATGATTGTCAGCATGCCCCTTCAATACCGCATTGCAGCATGGATATCCACCGTTCCTCCCTTGCCAATGTCGGGCATGGTTAGCTGTGGAATGGAATTTTGTTCTTGCAATGTTCTCATTCCGGCGATAGGAATATAGTCATTGAATCGGAGCCAGCGCTCCCGGAGACAGCCATGAACGATCTTGTGAGCCTCAGGCAGGGCGCGCTTGCGCCCGGCCACACGAAAGACGTTGCCGAAGCGCTGCTGGCTGAAACGGGCATGCGCATCGACGGGGACCGCCGGCGCGGCCGCGGCGCGGGGTTGAACTTCACCGGCCGCTTCGAGCCGGTAACGCGGGAAGGCTTCGACGACGGCTGGCAGACGCTGGAAGAGCTGCCGCCCTTCCGCACGGATGTGCAAGTCGAAAAGCCGCGCACGATCATCACCCGCAACGAATCGCCCGACATTCCTTTCGATCGCTCGATCAATCCCTATCGCGGCTGCGAGCATGGCTGCATCTATTGCTTCGCCCGGCCGACGCATGCCTTCATGGGACTGTCCGCCGGTCTCGACTTCGAGGCGAAGCTGTTTGCCAAGCCCGATGCGCCGAAACTTCTGGAACGCGAGCTTTCCAAGCCCGGCTACAAGCCGCGCGTCATCGCCATCGGTACCAATACCGACCCCTACCAGCCGATCGAAAAGGAATGGCGGATCATGCGCCAGATCCTCGAGGTGCTGGACAAGGCCAACCATCCGGTCTCCATCGTCACCAAGTCGGCGCTTGTCATGCGCGACATCGACATTCTCTCGCGCATGGCCGCACGCGGCCTCGCCTGGGTCGGCCTGTCCGTCACGACGCTCGACCGCAAGCTGGCGCGCACCATGGAACCGCGCGCCGCAACCCCGGCGCGCCGGCTTGAGGCGATCCGCGCGCTTTCGCAAGCGGGCATCCCGACCGCCGTCATGATGGCTCCGATCATTCCTGGCCTTAACGACCACGAGATCGAGCGGGTGCTCGATTCGGGCAAGGCGGCCGGGGCGCTGGAGGCGAGCTACGTGCTGCTGCGCCTGCCGCTTGAGGTGAGCCCCCTCTTCCGCGACTGGCTACTGCGCAACTACCCGGACCGCTATCGCCACGTCATGTCGCTGGTGCGCTCGATGCGTGACGGCAAGGATTACGATGCCGAATTCGGCAAGCGCATGAAGGGCGCCGGTCCCTATGCCTGGCAGATCGCCCGACGCTTCGAAATGGCGTCCAAGCGGCTGGGGCTGACCCGCACGCGGCGCAGCCTCGCCAGTGACCAGTTCGTACCGCCCTCCGGCAGCGGCGTGCAGCTTTCCCTGCTGTGATGATGCCAGCGCAACGCCGAACGCTGTCTCCATGTCGCTGGATCCAGTCATCGTGCACTTGAACTGAATATGTGGGATCCGCGCCGCGCCGGTGCGGATCTTGCAACACCTCTTCCGGCAGCGTCAGCCCCTGGACGTGCCGGGCGTTCCTCCGACCCGCCGCAAACGTCGGAGGACTTGCAGGGAATCGGACGGATGTGCATGGTCGCCGCCATGGCCAAGAGCATATCCTCCGATTCCCGCCTTCTTTTCGCGCTGCCCGAAGGGCCGGATTTTGCGATGGAGATCGCCGCCCGCAAGCGCGGCCTCTGGCCCGTCGCCGGCACGGACGAGGCCGGACGCGGGCCGCTTGCCGGCCCCGTCGTGGCTGCCGCCGTGATCCTCGATCCGGACAACATCCCGGAGGGGCTGAACGATTCCAAGCAGCTGACGGCGGCAAGACGCGAGGCGCTCTTCACCCTCATCCTGCAATCGGCCTTCGTCTCCATCGCCTCCAGCGGGTCGCGCCGCATCGACGGGACGGACATTCGCAAGGCCAGCCTCGACGCCATGCGCCGCGCCGTCGCCGGACTGGAGATCGCGCCGAAGCTCGTGCTGACCGACGGCCGCGACGTACCGCCCGGCCTCGGCTGCGAGGGCCGCGCCGTCGTCAAGGGCGATGCGCTCTCCGTCTCCATCGCCGCCGCCTCGATCGTCGCCAAGGTCACGCGCGACCGTATGATGGCGCGGGCGGAAAACACCTTCCCCGGCTACGGCTTCGCCGTCCATGCCGGCTATGCCACCCAGGTGCACCGCACGGCCATCCAGACCCTCGGCCCCTGCCGCCTTCACCGCATGAGTTTTCGCCCTTTGCGGCGAGACGATTGAACCGTCACGCTTTGGCTAAAGCCATGTCTGGAGGCCGCTAGAAGGTGATCTTCACCGACGGCGCGCTGCGTTTCGCCTCACCGTGATGCACCGCCTCGATATTGTTGCCGTCAGGGTCGAGCAGGAACGCGGCGAAATAGCCGGGATGGTAGGGTCGCTCACCCGGACCGCCATTGTCCTTGCCGCCCGCGGCAAGCCCAGCCTCGTGGAAAGCCTTGACCATCGCATGATCCGCCGCCTGGAAGGCGAGATGGTGCCGCCCGGTCAGCTTGCCGGTCGCCGCCTCGCTGTCGACGCTCGAGATGAACAGTTCGTCCACCCAGAAATAGTCTGGTCCGGTGCCGCCGATCGGGATTTTCAGCGCGTCGAAGATGGTCTCGTAGAAACGGCGACTTGCTGGCAGATCGCGCACGACCAGCTGGATATGGTCGATGAGACGGCCGCGATGGAGTTCCTGCGTTTCCATGCCTGCTCTCCCTTAAAATCAAAGCCTTCTAGCTAGGTCGGTTACGCCGCCCGTCAACACCCTGTTCCGTCAGGAACAGCGGCACGCATGGGGATATGAGACCTTCCAATCACCGGATGAGAGAGGCTCATCCTTAACCGATCAGGAGAGACCCCATGCGCAAATTCATCGTTTCCGCCACCGTTGCCCTCGTCGCCGCCGTCTCGTTCGCGGCTCCCTCCCAGGCCGGCTACTACAGCTACGACTATCAGCCCACCTGCTTCATCAAGAAGATCAAGTCCTACGACTACTACGGCAATGTCGTCATCAAGCGCATCAAGGTCTGCCGCTAAGCAACCTCACCACTGACCTCACCGAAGACCCGGATGTTCCCCTGCATCTGGGTCTTTTGCCGTGCGCTCGACAAACCAAAAACAAAAAGGCCGGCGTTTCCGCCGGCCTTTTCAAATCAATCCGTAAGAACCGCTTAGTTGAGGCGGGTCTTCACTTCGCTGATGGCGTTGTCGAAGAGAGCCTTGCCGGTGGCGGCGTCGGACTTCGAAGCGATCACCTTTTCGGCGGCGGCGACAGCGAGGTCGACGGCGGCAGCGCGGACGGCGTTGATCGCGTCGGCTTCCGCCTGCTTGATCTTCTGCTCCGACAACGCCGTGCGGCGGGTGACGTATTCTTCGGTCTTCTGCTTGGCGTCGGCGGTCAGCGCGCTTGCCTCGCGTTCAGCGGCAGCGACGATGCTGGCGGCTTCCGCCTCGGCATCCTTGCGCTTGCGCTGGTACTCGGCGAGCAGGTGCTGGGCTTCCTCGCGAAGACGCTTGGCTTCCGCCAGCTCGTTCTGGATCTTCTCGGCGCGGGCGTCGAGACCCTTGGCCATCATTGCCGGAACCTTGAGGTAGGCAATGAGGGCGAGGAACAGCAGCAGGCCGACAAAGGCGTAGAATGTTGCGTCGAAATGCATCGAAACCTCCCTTACTTGCCTGCGACCGACTTCACGGCGGAAGCGATCTCGGCCTTGGTGGCCTTGGAGCCGACGAGCTGCTCGACGAGAGCGGCGGTCGTTTCCTCGGCGATCGTGCCGACATCGGCAAGCGCCTTGGCCTTGATTTCGGCGATGCGGGTTTCGGCACCGGCGATCTTGTCCTGCAGCGAGGCTTCGATCTTGGCGCGTTCAGCGTCGGCCTTGGCCTTAGCGTCTTCGCGGGCGGCCGAAGCGATCGCATTGCCCTTGGTGCGGGCGGACGCGAGGTCCTGCTCGTAGGAGGCAATGGCAGCATCGGCTTCCGCCTTCAGGCGGGAAGCTTCGTCGAGGTCCTGCGCGATGCGATCATGGCGCGTCTCGAGGATGCCGCCGATGCGCGGAATGACGACCTTCGACATGAGAAGGTAGAAAAGACCGAAGGTGATCGCAAGCCACAGGAGCTGCGATGCGAACGTGGTCTGGTCGAAAGGCGGGAACACGCCGGAACCGGCTTCCTCACCATGGGCAACACCCGTTTCGGTGTGCACTTCGCCTGCCGGCTGAGCCGCATGCGCATCCGCAGGGGTCTCATGCGTATCCGCAGGAGTTTCCGCCTGGGCGATTTCGAAGGGGGTGGACTCGGCCGATGCCAAGGTCACAGACATGCTGACCTCCAGGGGGCACTCTCAGATCATGTACGAAACGTACGATGGACCACGGCCCTGCAGGGGCCATGGTCCAGTCCTCAGCCGGTATTAGACGGCGAAGAGGAGGAGGAGAGCGATGAGCAGCGAGAAGATGCCCAGAGCTTCCGTAACGGCGAAGCCGAATACGAGACGGCCGAACTGGCTGTCAGCAGCAGACGGATTGCGAAGAGCGCCGGCCAGGTAGTTGCCGAAGATGTTGCCGAGGCCGAGAGCCGTACCGGCGAGACCGAACGTGGCAAGACCTGCGCCGATGTACTTTGCTGCTTCCGCTTCCATGTTGAACTCCTTGAATGGGTTGTTGCGGCTATGAGCGGCGCCCGAGAGCGCCGGCGACTTTTTCCTTAGTGACCACCCGGATGCACGGCATCGTTCAGGTACATGCATGTCAGAACTGCGAAGACGTAAGCCTGCAGGAACGACACGAGGAATTCGAGACCGGTCAGAGCGACGGTCATGAAAAGGGGCAGGATCGCACCGGCGACACCGACGGCGCCAAGCGCGCTGAGCGAGGTGACGAAGCCGGCGAAGACCTTGAGCGTGATGTGACCCGCCAGCATGTTGGCGAAGAGACGGATCGAGAGGCTGATCGGACGCGAGAGGAACGAGATGACCTCGATCGAGACGACCAGCGGCAGGAGCGCGCCGGGAACGCCCGACGGCACGAAGAGCTTGAGGAAGCCGAAACCGTGCTTGTAGAAACCGTAGACAACGACCGTGCCGATGACGAGCAGCGCAAGCGCGAAGGTCACGATGATCTGGCTGGTGACGGTGAAGAAGTACGGCATCATGCCGAGCAGGTTCGCGGTGAGCACGAACATAAAAAGCGAGAAGACGAACGGGAAGAACTTCATCCCGTGGCTGCCCGCCCCTTCCCGGAGCATGGAGGCGATGAATTCGTAGGACATCTCCGAGACCGACTGCATGCGGCTCGGAACCAGGCCGCGCTGGCCGGTCGTGAAATAGAGGAAGCCCGTGGCGACCGCGACGGTGGCGACCATGAAGAGCGATGCATTGGTGAACGAGAAATCGATACCGCCGATTTCGATCGGAACAATCTTGTTGACCAGGAACTGGTGGGTCGGATCGTTGGACACCGTTTATCTCTCTCGCTTGCCCGCCTTGCGGCGGAAGTCACCCTATGTGGAATTTCGCCGTCAGGCGTCATCCCTCGTTTCGGTCTCGTCCCGTCCGCTCGCCGGCTTGCGGAGCTCGCGCCCCGCCAGCCTGTCGACGGGATGGGGCGATGCCACCATGCCTGCCGCGCGCATGACGTTCAGAACGCCGGCACAAAAACCAAGGAGAAGAAGCACGATCATCCCCCAGGGCCCTGTACCCGCAAAATGGTCCAAAAGATAGCCCAGAAGCGCCCCGACGATGACGGCTGCGACAAACTCGCTCGAGAGCTTCATGGCAACCGCATAGCCCTTACGGCTCTCCGATGCCCGTGCCTCGGCGGCTGCTTCCGCCCCGTCGTCCTTGCGCTTGTCCGCGAGTTCCGCGTCCAGTCGCTTCAGCCGGTCTTCCAGACTTCCCTTTTGATCGTCGGCCATGGCGCTTCCCATTTCTCTTTCCGCGGCGCTTTCGCCCCATTGCGGACATATTGAAGGCTAGGATTCAAGCCATACCGACCCCTTTCGAAGTCGGCCGCAACATAGTTTTAGGTGCCCGTATAGTCAAGGCATGGTGAAGCTTTGTGCAACGTCAAATATTTTGAGATAAATCAATGATTTGCGAGGAATCGCGCATGACCCGCGACTTCTCATCCCGGGAATCGTCCGCACGTTGGCGCGGACTCACCCTACCCTGAAAGCGGAAGCCTCAGCTCCAGCCGCCGCCATAGGTGCGGTAGAAGATATGCTTGCCGATCTTGGCGACGCGCTTCATCGTGCGGCCCCAGGGCGGGTTCACATAGGTGGCGTGGTAGTGCGTGGAGGATCCGACGTCGTCGAACCAGATCTTGCCGGCCGTCACGGCCATGGCGATCTCCTTGGCGGTCTTCCAGTGCCAGGGCGAGAGGATCAGGTCGGGAATGCGGTCGCAGGCGAAGGAGAACTGGCAGCGGTTGCGCCAGTTTTCGTTCTGGTAAACGACACCGCAGATAGTTTTCGGATAGGATGGATTGCGCACGCGGTTCAGAATGACCTGCGCCACGGCGGCCTGGCCCTTCAGCTCCTCGCCGCGCGCCTCGAAATAGATGCCTTCCGCAAGACACTTCTGCTCTTTGGCGGAAAAAACGTCCGCCGGCAGCGCGGTTGCCGCCCAGGCGTGATCTTCCGGCGAGATTTCGGGAATGAAGCGGCCAAGCTCCTCCTTCGGCTTCAAAATCGAATCGAAGGGTGATTCCCGCGCATAGTCGGGCTCGACACGGGCATAGGCCGTCGCAAGGACATCGGCCTTGTCGCTGGTCACGAGCTCGGCGACGGCGGAGGAGATGCCGATATCCTTGCGCACGGGCGTCTTCTTGTAGAAGGCCGTGGCGATCTCGATTTCCTTGCCCTTGATCTCGGCCTTGGCGAAGGCCATGCGCTGTCCGGTGGCGAAGACCGGCGAGAGCAACGAGCTGGTGCGCTCGAGGATAGAGCCCGCGGTAAAATCCTTCGGCGGCAGCACCGGCATGACGGCGACGATTCGGCCCTTCTTGTCGCGGCGATTGACGCGGTCCTCGTCGGGAATTCCGCCCTGACCCTTGTGCTCGCTGCGCAGCGCCGCCTGCATGCCGTCGGGAAGCTGCACCCCTGCCCCGCTCTCGATGCCGCCGGTGATCATGGCGTCGGCGAATTCGATCTCGATTTCGTGGACGGAACCGGCGGGCGAACGGGTCAGCACCATAGTCTGGTTGCCGCCCTTGCGGTTGAGGCCGGCGAGATAGGTGGCAAGGTCCGTATGGGCGGACTGCGTCGGCAGGACGGCGGCGATACCGAGGCCGAGCGCCAAGGGGATTTTCCATTCCCGCTTCAGATACGCGAAGAAGCGGCCTGCACCTGCATGACGAATGCTACGCTTACGCAACTGACTACTCCGCACTGAGAGCTTTCCGCTTTTCACAGAAAAGCGGAAAGCCTCTACCCTTGTGTTTTTCGCAGTTCCGGACGCAAAACCGCTGCGCACTTTTGCTGGAACTGCTTGACGCGCGCAGGCTCCCGCGCCGGCTTTGATCGGCGTGTGTTTCCTGCCCGGAATGTTCGTAGGGAGCCTTATCCGCGCCGAAGCACGGGCCTCTTGACGGCTCGTTGTCAGGGTAAAATGAAGCATTAACCTTGATGGTTGGTTAATGCTGATAAACCGCTTTGGGGGAGGTGGTCACCTCCCCTTCACATTTGCGTCAGTAGCCGGCGCAATTCCGAACGCTGCGCGCCTTGCTGGAACGGCTCAGATCACAACATGCGAGCCGAGCTCGACCACGCGGTTGGTCGGCAGGCGGAAATAGTCGGAGGGGTCGGTAGCGAGGTTGGCGAGGCCGATAAAAAGGCGGTCCTGCCACATCGGCATGCCGGACTGGGCATCCGGCACGAGCTTTCGCCGGCCGAGATAGAACGACGTCGACATGATGTCGAACTTGTGCCCCGACTTGCGCATCAGGCCGAGCGCATGGGAGACGTTCTGTGTCTCCATGAAGCCGAAATGCATTTCGATGCGCGAAAAGCGTTCAGAAATCTTCTCGACCTTGAAGCGCTCGGTGCGCGCGACGCGCGGCGTGTTGGCCGTCTTGACCGTCAGAATGAAGTTCTGGTCGTGCAGGACGTGATTGTGCTTCAAATTGTGCAGAAGCGCAGCGGGCGCGAAATCCGGGTCGCTGGTCAGGAAGATCGCCGTACCGGTGACCTGCACGGGGGCGTGCGAGCTGTGTTTTTCAACGGACTTGACGAAGGCCGGCAGCGGCACTTCGATCCGCCGCGTCTTGTCGCGCAGGATGCGTGTGCCGCGCGTCCAGGTCCACATCAGAACCACGACCGCGCCGGCGATGGCGACCGGCACATAGCCGCCGTCATGCACCTTGAGCAGATTTGCACCGAGGAACGTCAATTCGAGCAGGAAGAGCGGCGTGAGGACCGCGGCGGCAGCGAGCGGCTTCCAGCGCCAGCGCTTGCGCAGGAATTCGAAGGCAAGCACCGTCGTGACCACCATGGCACCGGTGACGGAGATGCCGTAGGCCGTCGCCAGCGCCTCGGACGAGCCGAAGATGAAAACGAGCATCATCACGCCGAAAAGCAGCACGGTGTTGACGCCCGGCAGGTAGATCTGCCCCGTCTGGGTTTCCGACGTGTGGTAGATTTCCATGCGCGGCAGGAAGCCGAGATGGATTGCCTGGCGCGTCAGCGAGAAGGCGCCCGTTATCACTGCCTGGCTGGCGATGACGGTGGCGAAGGTGGCGAGGATGACGACCGGCAGCAGCGCCCATTTCGGGAACATCAGGAAGAACGGGTTGGCGATCGTCTCGGGATGGGCGAGCACCAGCGCGCCCTGGCCGAGATAGTTGAGCGTCAGCGCGGGAAACACCAGACAGAACCAGGCCCACTGGATGGGCCGGCGGCCGAAATGACCGAGATCGGCATAGAGCGCTTCCGCGCCGGTGACCGTGAGGAAGACGGCGCCGAGCACGACGAGACCGACATAGCCTTCGTTGAGCATGAACAGGACAGCGTAATACGGATTGAACGCCGCAAGAATGCCGAGATCGTCGCTGATGTGGTTGAGACCGGCGACACCCATGACGATGAACCAGACGGCGGTGATCGGCCCGAAGAACTTCGAGACGGCGGCCGTGCCCCAGGACTGGACGGCAAACAGCAGGACAAGGATAACCACGGAAATAGGCACGACATAGTCGCCGAGGGCAGGCGTCACCAGTTCCAGGCCCTCCACGGCCGACAGAACCGAGAGCGCCGGCGTGATCATGGCATCGCCGATGAACAGCGCCGCACCGATAGCGCCCAGGAAAAACAGGATACGGGCATGGTTGCCCGCCGTCTTCGACAGAAGCGCCAGCAGCGAGAGTGTACCGCCCTCGCCGTGGTTGTCGGCGCGCAGCAGGAAGAGCACGTATTTGAGCGTGACGATGACCGTCAGCGTCCAGATCATCAGCGAGATGAGGCCGATGATCTCCACGCGTTCCACGCCGTCATGCGCGACGGGGCGCAGCGCCTCGCGGAAGGCATAAAGCGGGCTCGTGCCGATATCGCCGTAAACGACGCCGACGGAACCGAGAGACAGAAGAAACAGCGTGCGCGCCTTGCTGTGAGCGCGCGGTGCGCTACCGGCATGTGGTTGCATGGGACGATCAGGCCCTAGAGCCAGCCTTTCCAGCGGAAAAAGAAGAACGGAAGGATTGCCGAGAGCACCATCGCGCCGATCGTCAGCGGATAGGCATAGGCAACATGCAGTTCCGGCATGAACTCGAAGTTCATCCCGTAGATGGAGGCAATCAGCGTCGGCGGCAGAAGCACCACGGAGGCGATCGAGAAGATCTTGATGATGGCGTTCTGCTCGAGGCTGATAAGGCCGAGCGACGCATCGAGCAGGAAGGTGATGTTGCCGGCGACGAAGTTGGCGTGCTCCAGCAGCGACTGCACGTCGCGCTGCACGGTGCGGCAGAGTTCGAGGCTGGTGCGGTCGGATTGCAGCGCCGGCAGCGCGTGCAGGAAGGTCAGCATGCGCGAGAGCGACATCAGGCTGTCGCGCGCCTTGGCGAGCAGCCGGTGCAGCGCGGAGACCTGCACGACGCGGTCTTCTAGATAGCGCGGCGGGCGGCGGGAAAGATGCCGGTTCTCGCCGAACACCTCCAGCGACAGCTGATCGGCGCGCGCGACGGCGATTTCGAGAATTTCGGCGGTTCTGTCGGCAATGGTTTCCAGCAGCCGCGTGATCATGATCGTCGACGAGGAACAGCCGCCCGGAATGCGGTGCATCGCGCTCTTGAAAAGAGGAAAGGAGCGAGGCTCGGCGTAGCGCACCGTCAGCAGCTTGCCGGCGGCCAGGATGAAGCCGACATCCGTGAGGTGCGGCAGATCACCCTCCGCCTTCACGATCAGCGACGCGGTCATATAGGTGGAGCCGCCCTCGGTGTAGAGGCGACTGGACGGCTCGATGTCCTTGAGTTCGTCGCGGGTCGGCACTTCGAGGCCGAGCACGCGCTCGATCAGCAATTCCTCCTCGCGGGTCGGCTCGTGCAGATCGACCCACACGGCGCCGGCAAGGGCAGCAGCGGCGGCGGAATCGGTCTCTGTGGGCAGGACTTGCGCCTCGCCGTTGGAACGGTAAACCGTGATCACCGGCGAGTGGCTCCGAAGCGGACCATCGCTCACACTCCCTTGCGCGTGCCCTGCGCGGACTGGACGCCGTCCATCAGCGGTCGGCCGCGCATATTGCGCGGCGCAACATAAAAATCAAGGCCACCGCCCCGGGCATGCCGGCGGGCGAAAGGGCCGCTATTCGAAGACGATGGCGGGCGCGCCGCGTGTACCCTTGCCCTGCACCGCCTCCAGCTCCTGCCAGACGCGGGTGGCGATGGCGCGATAGGTCTTGGCCGCAGCCCCCTCCGGATTGGAGACGACGACGGGCGTGCCGGCATCCGAGGTTTCGCGAATGTCCATGGTCAGCGGCACCTCGCCGAGGAAGGGCACGCCGATCCGCTCGGCCTCCTTGCGCGCACCGCCGTGGCCGAAGATATCGTAACGGTTGCCGGTATCCGGCGCGATGAAATAACTCATGTTCTCGACGATGCCGAGCACGGGCACCTCAACCTTCGAGAACATGTTGAGGCCCTTGCGGGCATCGATGAGCGCGAGATCCTGCGGGGTCGAGACGATGACGGCGCCGGCGAGCGGCACCTGCTGGGCCATGGTCAGCTGCGCATCGCCCGTGCCGGGCGGCATATCGACCACGAGCACGTCGAGATCGCCCCAGGCGACTTCGCGCAGCATCTGCATCAGCGCCGACTGGATCATCGGTCCGCGCCAGATCATTGCCACCTCCTCATCGACGAGGAAGCCCATCGACATGACCTTGATGCCGTAATTTTCCATCGGCTTGATGATGCGGCCTTCGATCTGCTGCGGCCGGCCGGAGATCTTCAGGAGGCGCGGCATCGAGGGGCCGTAAATATCGGCGTCGAGAATGCCGACGCGCAGGCCGTTCGCCTTCAGCGCCAGCGCCAGGTTGACCGAGGTCGTCGACTTACCGACGCCGCCCTTGCCGGAGGCCACCGCGATGATCGCGCCGACGCCGGGAATGCCGGATTTGGCGCGCTGCTGCGGCTGGCCGGGCGCGGCGTGGGCGTGGCCTGCATGATTGTGCCCCGCGTGATTGTGGCCGGCATGGCTGTGTTCGGCGGCACCGCGACCCGGCGGCGGCGGAGCCGGCGCACGCGCGGCGGCGGGGCCGGACGCGGCGCGCTTGTCGGCCGTCAGCGCCACCATGGCGGCCTTGATGCCGGGGATTTCCTTGACGACGCGCTCGGCGGCGGCACGCATCGGGTCGAGTTCGCGGGCGCGCTCGGCCGGTACCGTGATCGAAAAATAGGCCTTGCCGTCGGAAATGAAGACGTCGGAAACCATGCCGAGATCGACGATGTTGCCGTCCATGTCCGGGCCTCGCACCGTGCGCAACCGTTCCAGCACCTGTTCCTTGCTTACGTCCGCCATGAAATCCTCATCAACCTGCCACGGGATCAGCCCGCCGCCTTCGTAGATAGTGCACGAAAAGGCAGCCGCCAAACGAATTTAAGGTCGGCGGGCAGCGGCATCTTTGCCGGAAGTCACGGAAGCTAGGCGATCAGCCCGCGGCGAATCGCCTTCACCACGGCCTGGGTGCGGTTGACCGCTTCCAGCTTGCGGGTGACCTGGTTGAGATAGTGATTGACGGTGTGCTCGGAGAGACCGAGGATTTCGGCGATCTCCAGGCTCGTCTTTCCCGCCGCCGTCCAGCTGAGGCACTGGATTTCGCGCTCGGTGAGAACAACCTGGCCCGACTTCCACGCCGCGCCGATTTCGGCCAGACGGTTGAAGAGATGGACGGAGATCATCTGCAGCATCAGCCGGTCGTCGCGGCCGAGCCCGGCATCGTCGCCGCCCCAGACAATGGCGCCACGGTTGCCGAGCGCATCGTGCACCGGAAAAAAATGGCCGACCAGCATCCCGTGATTGTTCATCAGGTCGAGCAATTCCGAAAAATCCGTCGCCTCGGAGGATTCACCGATCCATTCGCGCATGTCGTAGGAAAAGGGCACCGTCGTCAGGCGCAGCTTGCGGATGCCGGCGCTGTGGCGCACCATGCGCAGCGCATCGTATTTGGCGAGAATTTCCTGTGGCCAGTTGCTGACGATGGAATAGGCCGACAGCTTCTCCGCCTCGAAGCCCGGCAGCGTGAAGACGATAAAGTATTTCAGACCATAGTGTTCGCATTTGCGCCGCATGTAGCGCACGATGTCGAACTGGGTCTCAAGGGCAGCGATCTCGCTGCCGTCATCCTGGAGCTGGTTTTCACCGCCGCTCGTTTCATCAGTTGTCATTGTTCCCCGCATTTCTTTTGTCGCCTTGGGCATTTGGAGCGGGACCGTACGCATTCCAGAAAATCTCAAGGTTTTTTTTATGCATCAGTTCAAAAGTCCGGCGCGGATCGCCTTGGCGACCGCCTGTACCCGGTTGACCGCGTCGAGCTTGCGCGTCGCCCGGTTCAGATAGTGATTGACCGTATATTCGGAGAGGCCGAGGATTTCCGACATCTCGACGCTCGTCTTGCCGGCCGAAGCCCAGGACAGGCACTCGATCTCGCGCCGCGACAGGGGGGCGTGCTGTCCCGCACCGGCCCTGATCTCGACCATTTCGGCGAAGATGTGGTTGGCCACGGCGTTGAGTTCTGCCATTTCCCGCGGATTGAGCGCCTCGCGCGTGCCGCCGAAGGCCAGTGCGCCGCGCAGGCCTGCGGAATTGTGCGCCGGGAAATACGCCCCGCGCGTCATGCCGTGCTTTTCGAAAAGGGAAGTGGCAATCGCCGCTTTGCCGTCGAGGCGGCGGCGGTTCGTACCATCGGCATCGTAGGCGAAGGGATTGGTGCTCTGGCGCAGCCGCTCGACGACGGGGCTTCCGAAGATCAGACCGGCATGGTCATAGGTCTTCAACATCTCGTCCGGCCACGACGTCAAAAGCACGTTCGAGGAGAAATCGGTCGAGGTTTCCGAGGGGACGTTGATCAGCAGGTAGCCGCGCAGGCCATACCGCTTGGCGAGACCGGCAAGCGTCTCGGTAATGTCACCCTGCGAGCCCATGGCCGGTAGGCCACGGCCCCAGCGTGTCTGGGATTGCGCAGATGTCGTATGGAATCGATCCGCCATGTCCTATCTTCCTTCAGCACGCACGCGACCGCGCGGCAACACATGCCACACAATGCACTGCTTGCTTCAGGAACCCCCGTATCCCAATGCAAGTATGTTCGATAAACCGCGCTCAAGTCCGCGGCAGGCGACGCAACTTCCAAGCTGGTCGAGAGGGAAGCTAATGGCGGCCCCCATTCACGTCCAGCGCGATTTTCTAATTTACCGTAAAATGGGGGCACAAGACAACCATGTGATATTTTGCGCCCAACTCCATGCGACTTACCGTTGCGGACCGAGCCGCGCCGACAGTTCACCCATGATGCCGCCAGCCGCATCCCTGACCAGCGGCGCCCATTCCAAAAGCTGCTCCTCGCTGACGCGGTAGGCCGGGCCCGTTACTGAAACGCCCGCGACGAGCGACCGGCTGTCATCGAATACCGGCGCGGCGACGCAGCGGATGCCCGGTTCGTGCTCTTCCCGGTCGAAAGCGATGCCGCTCTGCCTTATACGGTCGAGTTCGGCGATGAACGATGGCCGATCGGCGATGGTGTGCGGAGTGAAGCGGCGGAATTCCATGCCCTCAAGGACGGCCTCCAGCGCGGCAGTATCGAGCGTGGACAGCGCCGCCTTGCCGACGCCGGTGCAGAAGGCGGGCGAGGCATTGCCGATCTGCGAATTCATGCGCACCGCCTGGCGGCTTTCCACCTTGTCGAGATAGATGATCTCCCGGCCGCGCAGCACGCCGAAATGCACGGTCTCGCCGGTCTGCCGGTGCAGCGCCTCCAGAAAGGGCGCGGCGACGGCGCGGACCTCGTTGCGCGCCCAGCTTGCCGAGGCGAGCTTGAGCAGGCGCAGGCCCGGCACATAGGCGTGGTCGGGGCGGAGCTCCAGGAGCCCCTCCTGTACGAGATGGGAAAGCTGGCGATGCAGCGTGCCGCGCGGCTGGCCGCTGACGGCGAGCACATCGGTGAAGCGCAATGGTCGATCCGACAGCGCCACCGTTTCGAGGATCGCCATGGCCTTGCCGAGCGTTCCTGTGCCGCCCTCGCCGTCCCGTTCCTTTTCCATCGTGACGCACCTCGCCTGTCTTGACTTGCGATCAAGCTAGCGAAATAATTCCGAATAATCAAACTATGTTCCAGATATTGGAACAATTTGGAGGAAACCATGGCCGGCCGTTATCCCGACCTTGTCGGACAGGGCGTGCTCATCACCGGCGGCGGCTCGGGCATCGGGGCAGCCCTGGTGGCCGGCTTTGCCGCGCAGGGCGCCCGCGTCGCCTTCCTCGACATCGCCGAGTCGGACAGCCGGGCGCTCGTTACCGACCTCGACGGCAAGGTCGCGCACCGGCCTCACTATATAAGGGTGGATTTGCGCGACGTCGCAGCCTTGCGTGCGGCCATCGCCGAAGTGGCGGATGTGCTTGGCGGCCTGCGCGTCCTCGTCAACAACGCGGCGCGCGACGACCGGCATGATCTGGAGACCGTCGAGCCCAACGACTGGGACGAGAACCAGTCGGTCAACCTCCGGCATCATTTCTTCGCCGCGCAAGCCGTTGCACCGCATATGCAGAAGGCCGGCGGTGGGGCGATCGTCAATTTCTCCTCCATCGCCTACCTGCTCAACATGGGTGAGCTTCCCGGCTACGCGGCGGCGAAGGCCGGCATTGTGGGGCTGACGAAATCCCTCGCCGGCAAGCTCGGTCCGGACAACATTCGCGTCAACGCCATCCTGCCCGGCATGGTGCTGACGGAGCGCCAGAAGCGCCTGTGGATCGACGAGGCCGATATTGCCGGCGGCATCGCGCGGCAGTGCCTCAAGCGCTCGCTCATCGCCGACGACCTCGTCGGCCCCTGTCTTTTCCTGGCGTCGGACGCATCCGCCGCCATCACCGCACAAACATTGATTGTCGATGGAGGCATGCTCTGATGACTGAACCCGCTTACGTCGCGGTCGACTGGGGAACCTCCAGCTTCCGCCTCTGGCTCATCGGCAAGGATGGCGGCGTGCTCGCCGAACGCCGCAGCGGCGAAGGCATGACGACGGCAGCCCGCACCGGCTTTGCGGAGGTCCTGAACAGCCACCTCTCCGCCATCGACGCACCCGCTGGCCTGTCCGTCCTGATCTGCGGCATGGCCGGCGCCAAGCAGGGCTGGGTCGAGGCCGGTTATCTCGACACACCCGCCGCCCTTCTCGATATTCCCGCCGCCGCCGTGCGCATTCCTGGCGTCGAGGCCGATATCCGCATCCTGCCCGGCCTTGCCCAGCGCGATCCGGCGGCACCGGATGTCATCCGCGGCGAGGAAACGCAGTTGCTCGGCGCCGCCGCTGAACTCGGCGATGGCGACCACCTCGTCTGCATGCCCGGCACGCACAGCAAATGGGTGCGTCTCTCGGGCGGCCGGGTCGAGGGTTTCTCGACCTTCATGACCGGTGAGCTGTTCGACGCCATCGCGAAAAACACCATCCTCAGCCATTCGATTGCCGAGGCCGGCCCGGTCTCCGGCGGCAGCGATGCCTTCCGCGCCGCCGTCAGCCGCATGGTGAAAAAACCGGCGCTGGCGACGAGCCAGCTGTTTTCCGTGCGGGCCGGCGCCCTGATCGCGGGCCTGATGCCCGACGATGCGAAGGCCCGCCTCTCCGGCACGCTGATCGGGCTGGAAATCGCTGGCGCGCTGTCGCTCGTCGCCGAGGGTACGCCCGTCGCGCTGGTCGTTTCCGGTGGACTCGGCACGCTCTATGGTGAAGCGCTTGCCGCCGCGGGCCTTGCACCCGTCGTCATCGATGCCGATACCGCCGTGCGAAACGGCCTTGCCGCGGGCGCGAAAGCGCTCTGGTCCCTCTAATTCCTTTCCACGAAAGCAGACAGATGAGCCGCATTCCCTTTCCCCCGATGAAATATCCGCTGATCGCCATCCTGCGCGGCCTGAAGCCGAGCGAGACGGAAGCCGTGGTCGGCGCGCTGATCGAGACCGGCTTTACCGCCATCGAAATTCCGCTCAACTCGCCCGAGCCGTTCAAGTCCATCGAGATCGCCGCGAAGATGGCGCCGGAAGGTTGCCTGATCGGCGCCGGCACCGTGCTGACGGTGGAAGACGTGCTTAGACTCGACGCCGTCGGCGGCAGGCTGATGGTGAGCCCGAATGTCGAGCCCGACGTCATCTCGACGGCTGCCGCCAAGAGCATGGTGACGATGCCGGGCGTCTTCACGCCGACCGAGGCGCTGGCCGCCGCGCGCGCCGGCGCGACCGGCCTGAAATTCTTCCCCGCCAGCGTGCTCGGCCCGTCCGGTATCCAGGCCATCCGCGCCGTGCTGCCGGCAGAGCTTGAGATCGCAGCCGTCGGCGGCGTGTCGGAAAAGAATTTCGGCGATTATGCCGCCATCGGCATCCGCAGCTTCGGCCTCGGCTCCAGCCTCTACAAGATCGGCATAGGCGCCGACGAGGTACGGGCGCGCGCCAAGATCACGATCGAAGCCTATGACGCCATTTATGGAGCCAGCCGATGACCGACAGCCATTCCTTCACCGGCCGCATCCTCGACGCGGTCGACTGCCAGCTCGGCGAAGGCCCGACCTACGATCCGGCGACCGACACGGCGTTCTGGTTCGACATCAAAGGGCAGAAGCTGCATGAATTGCATCTCGCCACCTTGAAGAAGACCGTGCACGACCTGCCCTTCCTGGGCAGCGTGCTCGCCGTCATCGATGCTGGGCGCCAGCTCATCGTTTCCGATCAGGGCCTGTTCATCAGGAGCGTCGCCGACGGCACGCTGGCCCCCTTCGCGAAGCTGGAGGATAAGGCCGAGAACCGCTCGAACGACGGCCGCGTGCATCCTTCCGGCGCGCTCTGGGCGAGCACGATGGGCCGCACTGCGCAAAAGCATTCCGGCGCGATCTATCACGTGGCCGGCACGACCATCACGAAGCTGTTTGCCGACGTCACCATTCCCAACGGCATCTGCTTCTCGCCGGATGGCGCGACCGGCTATTTCGTCGATTCTGCTGTCAACAAGATCATGCGCGTGCCGCTCGATCCGAAAACCGGTCTTCCCGTTGGCGAACCTCAGGTCTTCGCTGATCAAAGCGGCGAGCCGGGTGACGTGGACGGTTCGGTCTGCGATGCCGATGGTCTCATCTGGAACGCCTGCTGGGGCCAGGCCGCCGTCGATGTCTACAAGCCCGACGGCACGAAGATCGCGCGCTACAGCGTGCCCGCCACGCAGTCCAGCTGCCCGGCCTTCATCGGCGCGAAGGCCGACCGCCTGCTGGTGACATCCGCCTGGGCGGACATGAACGAAGCCGCCCGCCTTGCCGATCCCCATGCCGGCAAGACCTTCGAACTCGGCATTGCCGTCAAAGGCCGCTTCGAGCCGAAATTCTCGATCTGACACATCGTCCGATCGTTTGAACATCTGCCTGCGGCTCCGGATTTGCCGATCCGGAGCCATTTTTTATGCATAGCTTAAGTATCGCCCGATCAAAAAGAAGGCAATTTTCATCGGAACCAAACCGGGGTGTCGTCGTTTTCTAGACATCAGCGGGTGCGGACGGCCTTTCAAACACCGCCGCACCTTGATGCCAACGAGAGACGAAAAGGCAGGTTCCAAATGACCAAAAAGCTTCTTACTTCCGTTGCCGCCAGTGCGATTTTCCTCGGTGCGGCCCTTGCTCCCGCAGCTTATGCGCAGGACACCACCAAGCCCGCGACCGACCAGACCCAGACCATGGAGCAGCAGCCGGGCATGACCGGTGACGACGCCACGGGCACGACACCGGGCGACACCGCCGCAAACCCGACCACGACGCCGACCGAAGACACGGCCCAGACGCCGGCCACCGGCACGGCAACCGAGGATACGGCTCAGACCCCGGCGACGCCCACGGAAGACACCGCCCAGGCTCCGGCCGCTGGTGGCGACTATCTGACGGCGCAGTCGGACGAGCAGATCAGCGCCAACACCTATATCGGCCAGTCTGTCTACAACAGCAGCGATGAAAGCATCGGCAAGATCTCCGACCTGATCATGGCCAAGACCGGCGGCGTTGACGCAGCCATCATCGGTGTCGGCGGCTTCCTGGGCATCGGTGAAAAGTGGGTCGCCGTTCCGTTCGAAAAGATCGCGATCACGCAGGTTCCGGATTCCGATGACGTCAAGCTGACGACCACGGAAACCGCTGAAAGCCTGCAGGCTGCACCGGAATTCAAGACCAAGTCGCAGCAGGTCGCCGAACGCCAGGCCAATACCCCGGTCGATACCTCGACGACCGCGTCGACGACCGATACGGGCACGGCTCCGGCCACGACCCAGCCGGCTGAATAAGCCTCAGCTTTCTGACCTCCAGCCCGGTGGCGCTCCCTGCGCCACCGGGTTTTTCATGCCATCAATACCAGGCGTCAGCCATCGCGGCCTTCTTGCGCTCCATGTAGTCACGCAGCGCATCGTCGATCGCCACGTCGAGCGGCGGTGCCTCGTATTCGGCGAGCGTCTTCTTCCATTGCCGGTTGGCACGGGTCGCGATGTCGGTCGAGCCGCCCTCCTCGCTCCACTTCTCGAAGGGCTCGTTGTCGGAGAGTGTCGAATCCCAGAAGGCCGTCTGGTAGTTGCGCATCGTGTGGTCGCAGCCAAGGAAGTGGCTGCCGGGGCCGACTTCGAGGAAGGCATCCATCGCCAGCGTGTTGTCATCGACGACAACGCCGGCGAGGTAGGAATGCAGCGCGCCGCAGAGATCGGCATCCATCACGAACTTCTCGTAGGACATGGCGAGCAGGCCATCGAGGAAGCCGGCGGAATGCAGGATGAAATTCGCGCCGCAATGCACGGCCGACAGCATGGACATCAACCCTTCCTGCATGGCCTGCCCATCCGGCAGCTTCGAATTGGAGAAATTGCCGGCGCAGCGCAGCGGCAGGTTCAGGCGACGGGCGAGCTGGCCGATGACCATGGAGCCGATGGCAGGCTCCGGCGTGCCGAAGGTCGGCGAGCCCGAGCGCAGCGACATGGAGGAGAGGAAGTTACCGAAAATGACCGGCGCGCCCTTGCGCTCCAGCTGGGTCAGCGCGCAGCCGGCCAGCGTTTCGGCGAAGGACTGGGCGATCGCGCCGGCGTTCGTGACCGGTCCCATCGCGCCGCCGAGGATGAAGGGCACGATGACGGCCGCCTGATTGGCGCGGGCATAGGCGCGCAGCGACTTGGTCATGGTGCCGTCCCAGACGAGCGGCGAGTTGACGTTGACATTGCCGAGAATGACGCAGTTCTTGTCAACGAAGTCCGCGCCGAACAGGATGCGCGCCATGTCGATGGAATCCTCGGCGCGATCCTCCGCCGTGATCGAGCCCATGAAGGCGCGGTCGGAATATTTCATATGGCTGTAGACCATATCGAGGTGGCGCTTGTTGACGGGAATATCGACCGGCTCGCAGATCGTGCCGCCGGAATGGTGCAGCCAGGGGCTCGACTGGGCGAGCTTGATGAAGTTCCTGAAATCCTCGAGCGTGCCGTAGCGCCGGCCCTTGTCGAGATCCATCACGAAGGGCGAGCCATAGGCCGGCGAAAAGACGACGTTCTTGCCGCCGATCTGCACATTGTTGGCGGGGTTGCGGGCATGCTGGGTGAACTCGGCGGGCGCGGAGGAGACGATCTCGCGCAGCATGCCGGGCTCGAAGCGTACCAGCAGTCCATCCACCTTGGCGCCGGCGCGTTTCCAGTGCTCGATGACGGCCGGATCATCGCGGAACTCGATGCCGACTTCGGCGAGAATGCGGTCCGCCGCACGCTCGACCTTCTGGAGGTTTTCCTCCGACAGCACGTCATAGGTCGGGATCCCGCGCACGATATAGGGCACGCCCAGCGGCTTTGCGGCATTGTCGCGCCGCGTGCCCCTACCCCGCCGTGCCGGCGCTTCGATCGTTGCTGCTACACCCATGATCACCTCCATAATTGGAAGTGAGGCTAAGCGTGAAAAACAGCGCTGTAACGCTGGAAAAAATTGTTCGACACGATAAGCTTGATTTATGGAAACCCTGCGCCGCCTGCTCCCTTCCGCCTCCAGCCTCATCATTTTCGAAGCCGCCGGGCGGCACCAGAATTTCACCCGCGCCGCCAATGAGCTCGGCATGACGCAGGCGGCCGTCTCCTATGCGGTGCGCAATCTGGAGGAACAGCTCGGCGTCGCGCTCTTCCACCGCATCCACCGCGCCGTCGAACTGACCGATGCCGGCGAGCGCTTCCATGCCGATGTGACCCTCGGCCTGTCGCGTATCCAGAAATCGGCCGAGGACATCAGGGCGAAGGGCCGCGAGGCGAATGTGACGCTCTCGGCCTCGACCGCCTTCGCCTCGATGTGGATGCTGCCGCGGCTCGCCAAGCTGCGCGCCGACCTGCCGGATATCGACCTCAGGATCCAGACCAGCGTGCGCGACCTCGATCTCGACGAAGAGACGATCCCGCTCGGCATCCGCGGCGGCGATCCGGCGAAATGGCCGCGCTACCACGCGGCGCTCCTGGCGCCAGAAGTGATCACGGCGGTGGCAAGCCCCGCCTTCGTGGAAAGCCGCGGGCACCCCAAGACGCCGGAGGAATTGCTGAAACTGCCGCTCATCCATCTGGAAGAGCCGGTGCGGGCGGCCTCGAACTGGCCGGATTGGTTCGCGAGTGCCGGTGTGCGTTATCCGGCGCAGGCGCGACGGCTCGCGATCAACGATTATGTGCTTGTGATCCAGGCGGTGCTGGCAGGGGAAGGTGTGGCGCTGGGCTGGCGTCACCTTATCGAGGGGCAAGTGCGCTCCGGGGCGCTCGTCACCGTCGGCGGCCATTCGCTGGAACTCGACGAAGGCTTCTATGTCGTCTGGCCACGCTCGCGCGAACTCAACGGACCGGCGCGGCGCGTGCGCGACTGGCTGGTGGAGGAAGGGCGGTTGAGCCGCGAAGCCTCCTTGTAAGGTCTACCGTCTCAAGACCGGCTTCACCTCTTCGTGGAAGAAGCGGAAATAGGAGGTGATCTGCGCCAGTGCATTGGTCGACAGCTTGTACTGGATGCCGAGCCGGCCGTTGGAATACCAGCGCACCGTGCCGCTGAGGCGGCCAAGCTCCTCGCTTTCGACCGTCACCAGCTGACCGGGCATGGCCTGAAGCGGCTTTTCGAGATCGAAGGCCATGCCGGTCGGCGAGAGATCGACGACGCGTGCGCGCGAGGTCTGGTGCATGACGCGGACCTCGGCAAAAATGCGAACCCTGGAGCGATCGTTGCCCCTGACGGGCATGTCCTTGATGGTCGCCATCCCTGTTTACCCCCAATTGTCTTTTCGTATGGGGAGATTAAACCGCGAGTATTTGCGTTCGCGCTAAACCGAAAGATACAATTTTAAGGAAGTGACATATTTAGGCACGCCTCAGGCGGAGGCGGCGCGGCCTTCGACCGTCACGTAGCGGTCGGCGAGATACCGCATGGTGGTGACGGCATCGGCAGGCTTGCCGTAGAAATAGCCCTGCCCCATGCCGCACCCGAGTGCCTTGAGCTTCAGCGCTTCGGAAAAATCCTCGATGCCTTCGGCGACGACGGCAAGGTCGAGGCCTTCGCACATGGCGACGATCGCCTTGATGATGTGTTCGGAGGCCTTGTCGTTGGAAATGCGCGAGACGAAGGCGCGGTCGATCTTCACCTTGTCGAAGGTGAAGTCGCGCAGGCGTCCGAGGCTCGACTGGCCGGTGCCGAAATCGTCGAGCGAGATACGAACACCAGCCGCACGCAGTTCGCCAACGATCTTCTGGGCCGTATCGGCATCCGTCATGACGGCGGTTTCGGTGATCTCCAGCTCCAGCCGGCGCGGGTCGAGCCCGACGCGGTTGAGGATGGCGAGCGTGTTGAACGCCGTCTTCGGATCCATCAGCTGGGCGGAGGAGAGGTTGAAGGAGAGGAACAGCTCCTTCGGCCAGGATAGAGCGGTTTCGGCGGCCTTGCGCAGCAGCGTATCAGACAAGGCATCGATGAAGCCGCGCTCTTCGGCGAGCGGCACGAAGGTGGCTGGCGAGACATAGCCGAGGTCGGCATCGCACCAGCGGGCAAGCGCCTCGAAACCCACAACCGTGTCGTCACGCAGACTGACGATCGGCTGGAAATGCACGTCCACTTCATTGGCGATGATGGCATTGCGCAGCGCCTGTTCAAGCTGCGTCGCGCGCTTCATCTCCTGGGCGATTTCCTGCGAATAGACGGTAATCTGGCCGCGGCCGCGGCGCTTGGAACGGTAGAGAGCGGTATCGGCGCTCTTCAGCAGCTCCGTGAAGTCCTCGCCCGCGAAGGGATAGATGGCAAAACCGAAGGAGGCCGAGAGGCGCACGTTGCGGTCGCCGAGATCGAAGGGGGCGGACAGCACCTCGCGCAGCATCTGGCCGATCTTTTCCGCGCCCTTGCGCTCGAAGACCAGCGGGAGCACGAAGGCGAACTCGTCGCCGCCATGCCGCGTGACGGTGGCGCCGTCGGGAATGCAGGCCTTGAGGCGATGGGCGACCTGGCAGAGGATTTCGTCACCGGCACGCGGGCCGAACAGATCGTTGATGGGCTTGAAACCGTCGAGATTGGCAATGCCGATGGCGAAGGGAGCCGGGTCCTCCTCACGCTCCTTGGCGATCTGGCGAACCTTGTCACGCAGGCGGTAAAGATTGCCGAGCCCGGTCAAGGGGTCGGTATAGGCCATGGCATGGAGGTCAGTCTGGGAAACATCCAGCGCCGAATGATCAGCAGACTTCATCAATGATTTCCCGTACTTGCACTATGCCTCCGAAGACCGCTTCACGATGCGCCATGTCCGTTAACAAAAACATAGCAAGCGATCGTCAGTCCTGCCCACCGGCCTCCCCAAATCTGGGGAGTTGACCGGCCTCCTCAACCTAAAGCTTTCCCCTTTCGCGGACCTTGCCTCGAGCATCCGACGCCGAAGCGATCTCGCTTGGGCCGGAAATGCTCTATGCGACGGACTTCTCCAGCTTCCCGGCGGCATAGCGCCGATATATCGCCTCGATCATGTCGGGACTGACCGGCTTGGTGATGTAGTCGTCCATGCCGGCATCCATGCAGTTCTGCATGTCGACATTCAGCGCCTGGGCGGTGACGGCGACGATGGGCGTATGGGTTCCGGTGAGCTCCTCCGCTTGCCGGATTTCCTTGGCCGCATCGATGCCGTTCATCACAGGCATGGAGATATCCATCAGGACGAGGCGTGGTTGGTGTTTGCGCCAGAGCATCACCGCCTCCTCGCCATTCTCGGCGATGCGGTGCGAAATGCCGAGGCCTTCGAGGATCTGCGAGAAGACGAACTGGTTGATCTGGTTGTCTTCGGCAACCAGCACCTCGACATCACCGACGGCAGCGGGCAGCATCGCCGTGATGTCGGTCGCGATGTACCAGTCGTCGGAGAAGGAGACGGGCGTGAGGATATCGCCGAGCGGCGAGCCGTTTTCCGACAGCAACTCGTGTTCTTCGACAAGGGCGCGCATGAAATCCGGACCGATTCCATCGGGCGTGATCAACCGTGTGGCAATGTCTTGACCGTGGTCGAACATCGCCTGGTAATCCGGCATGTTGTCGTCGAGAATGATGAGATCGATTGCGAGCCCGTGCTTGGCGGCAAGCGTCAGGAAACCGTCGAACTCGTAACGGCTGCGCACCGCGCAGCAATCGCCGCCGCGCGCCTTGAACTCGCCGACCAAAATCTCCTCGATGCGTGTGTTGGGCGTCGCGATCAGCACGCGCTTGCCGGGAAGGGCACGCAGGTCTTCCGCGCCGAGCTGCTCCAGCAGGAGGCGGCGCTCGGCATCGCGCACCGGATCGAAACAGTTCTGCCCCTCAACGAAGCCGCCCGGCACGCGCAGCAACGTGTCCCCCTCGTCCGATACGGACGCCGCCCCGGCGACGAGTGCCGTCACGTCGTCCATGACCGTCACGACGACATGGTGGCCCGGCGCGCCGATGCGATGCTTGCGGGTGATGACATAAAGGTCGGAGCCGTCGGCCCGGATGACATGTTCGGGCAGAACGAACGGCTCGCCGGTTTCCAGAACCATGCGGTCGCTGCGCTCGATGCGCTCGGCGTTTTCCGCGTCCGCCAGATCCCAGACCGTGCGGCCGAGAATGCCCTCGGGCGTCGCATTGTAGATGGTGCAAAACGCCTTGTTGGCGGCGATATAGGTGAGGTTGCGGTCCTTGACGATAACAGGCGAAGGCACCGTCTGAAGGATTTCCTCGGTCAGCGCAATCCGGTCGAGATCGGAGCGCCACTGCTCTTCCTGCTTCTTCTGCTCGGAGACGTCGACCAAAGTGGTGACATTGTAGCCGTTCGGCAGGCGGCGCTTGCGGAAATGCAGCCAGCGGTCGCGGCTCAGCCGCTCGACCGCGTCATACTGTTCGCGCCAGTGCACGGAGATCTGCGCGGAGACCCACTCCTCGCGGTTGACCGCCTTGTGGCGCTGTTCCGGGGGAATGCCGTAACGGACGCCGGTATCGAAGATCGCGCCGAGCACGTCGCGCAGGCGCGTGCCGGGTTTCAGCGTATCGGCATGAATGGGGAAATAGCGCAGGACCTGGCGGCTGGCGAAAACGAGGCAATCGTTCTTGTCATAGACGATCACGGCGGCGGCGAGGATATCGCACGCGGCCTCAAACATTCCCAGCCGGATGTTCGCGTCTGGTGACGCTACATCATTCATTGTGGCAGTCCTCGCCTGTCTGGCATTCCCATGAAACATGCTGATCGGCGCGCAAACGCCTTGGGACTTGGGAATGACAGCGGCCAGCGACGCTGAAATCGTCCACCGGGAACCCGGCCGGCTTGCGGTCATACAAGCGCAGGAGCACGTTCGCAGCATTTTATTAAAGCCTGATTAAACGATTTCAAGCCGCCGTCAGGATGGAGCCGGGATAAGCCGCGGAAGCCACTGGCGGGACGACGGCGAATCCGCGAAAATGGCGGCATGACCATCAGGCAGCTTTCCGAAACCCTCATCAACCAGATCGCTGCGGGCGAAGTGATCGAACGCCCGGCGAGCGCCGCCAAGGAGCTGATCGAGAATGCGCTGGATGCCGGGGCGACACGCATCGAGATCGCGACGGCGGGCGGCGGCAAGACGCTGCTGCGTGTCACCGACAATGGCGGCGGCATGGCGCCTGCCGATCTCGAATTGGCGATCCGCCGGCATTGCACCTCCAAGCTCGACAAGGATCTCACCGACATCCGCACGCTCGGGTTCCGCGGAGAGGCGCTGCCCTCGATCGGCTCGGTGGCAAGGCTTTCGCTCCTGAGCCGCACGGCCGAGGCCGGCGAAGGGGCCGAGATCAGCGTGAACGGTGGCAAGGTGGAGCCGGTGCGCCCAGCCGCCGCCAACCGCGGCACCGTGGTGGAGGTGCGCGACCTGTTCTTCGCCACGCCCGCGCGCCTGAAATTCCTGAAGAGCGAGAAGGCCGAGGCCTCGGCGATTTCCGACGTGGTGCGGCGCATGGCGATCGCATTTCCGCATGTGCGTTTCGTGCTGTCTGGCTCCGACCGCACGACGCTGGAATTCCCGGCGACCGGAACGGACCGGCTCGCCCGCATCGCGCAGGTGCTCGGCCGCGACTTCCGCGACAATGCCATCGAGATCGATGCGGAGCGCGAGGGCGTACGGCTGACCGGCTTTGCCGGCGTACCGACCTTCAACCGTGGCAACAGCCTCAACCAGTTCGCCTTCGTCAACGGACGGCCGGTGCAGGACAAGCTGATCTGGTCCGCTTTGCGTGCCGCCTATGCCGAGACCATTCCGCACGGGCGCTATCCGGTTGCAGTGCTTGCCATTGACATCGATCCGGCGCTGGTCGACGTCAATGTGCATCCGGCGAAATCCGATGTGCGCTTCCGCGATCCCGGCCTGGTGCGCGGCCTGATCATCGGCGCGATCCGCGAGGCGCTCGCCCGCGAAGGCGACCGCGCGTCCACGACGGGCGCCGCCGGCCTGATGCGTGCCTTCCGGCCGGAAGCGCAGCGGCCCGCCACGCCCTGGACACCGTCCGCCTCGCCTTACCGGCCTTACGCGCCGGCAGCCGCCCCCGCGACATCCTTCCGTGAACAGCAGGCGGGCTTCGCCGAATTCGCCAGCCCTTCGGCGCGCAGCGAACCGACTTTCACGCCCTCATCCGTCGCCCGCGAGGAAGAACCGCCGCAGAGCCACCCGCTCGGGGCCGCACGCGCGCAGCTGCATGAGAACTACATCATCGCGCAGACGGAAAATGGCCTTGTCATCGTCGACCAGCACGCCGCCCACGAGCGCCTCGTCTTCGAGGCGATGCGCAACGCGTTGCATGCGCGCGCCGTGCCGGCGCAGGCCCTGCTGATCCCCGAGATCGTCGATCTCCCGGAGGACGATTGCGACCGGCTTGTCGCCCATGCCGACGAATTCGCCAAGCTCGGCCTCGGCATCGAGCGCTTCGGACCGGGAGCGATTGCGGTGCGCGAGACGCCGGCCATGCTGGGCGAGATGGATGCGGCCGGCCTCATTCGCCAATTGGCCGACGAGCTTGCCGAGTGGGATACGGCAAGCGGGCTGAAGGCCAAGCTCGAATACCTCGCCGCCACCATGGCCTGCCATGGTTCGGTGCGCTCCGGCCGGCGCATGCGGCCGGAGGAAATGAACGCGCTGTTGCGCCAGATGGAGGCGACACCCGGCTCCGGCCAGTGCAACCACGGCCGGCCGACCTATATCGAGCTCAAGCTTTCCGACATCGAGCGGCTGTTCGGCCGGAGCTAGCCCGGAAAGCACTGGAATTTTGGCCTTCGCCACGATATGGCATAGGCATCACATGATACGGATATTGAAATCGATGATGAACCGTTTTGAAGGCCGCGGCGGCAGCCGGGAAGCGAAGATCCGCTATCTCGACGGCGATTTCCAGATCCTGATGCCGGGCTCGCATGTCACCTGCGCCATGACCGGCGAGATCATCCCGGTGGATGAACTGCGCTACTGGAGCGTGGCGCGGCAGGAAGCCTATGCGACCTGCGCCGCCTCGCTGGATGCGGAAAAGCGCGCCGGCGCGCTTCCGAACCAGAAGCGCTAGACCTTCGTCCTGTCCTTTTCCGCCAGCCGGTGCAGCTTGCGCTTTCGGGCGCTGGCGATCGCCGCGTCGATGATCGCATCGGGGCCTTTCGGGTCGTCGAAGCGGATCTCCACCTCGATCACCCGGCTTTTTTCCTTCAGCTCCTCCGAGCGACCGTGACCGCCGGAAAGGCGCACGGCGTCCTTTGCGGTGGTGACGAGGCGGTAGCCGAGCGCCTCGGCATGGTCGAGGATCTCCTCCACCTCGTCATCGCTGAGATGATGATGGTCCGGAAAGCCGCGCGAGACATAGAGATGTGCGCCCGTCTCGTTGACCGTGCGGAAGAATTTCTCATTGTCGGCGATGCCCGACCACGCCATGACGACCTGCTCGTTCAGGTCCTCCGCACCGACGGTGACGAGGCTCGCCGAATGGATCGCCTTGCCGGCGCGGGCGGCCTGACGGATCAACCGGTCGGCAGCATCACCATTGCCGATGGCGAGCAACGCATTCGCCTGGCGCATCTGCTCCGAAAGCGGCGCGCGCACCGGCCCACTCGGCACGAGATGGCCGTTGCCGATGCCACGGCGCGTGTCGATGACCACCAGCGCATAGTCGAAAGTCAGCCGGGCGCTCTGGAAGCCGTCATCCATGATGATGAGATCGGCGCCCTCCTCCACCAGCTTCATGGCGCCCTTGACGCGCTTGCGGGAAATGACCGTCAGCGCCTCGCGGGCAAGCAGCAGCGGTTCGTCGCCGACGGCGCGGGCGCGATGGTGGTGCGGATCGACCACGGTCGTCACATCCAGCGAACCGCCATAGCCGCGCGACAGGAATCCAGGTTTCAGGCCGCGCGCCTTGGCGGCGCGGGCGAGTGCGATGGCCGTCGGCGTCTTGCCGGCCCCGCCGACGGTGAAATTGCCGACGCAGATCACGGGCACCGGCACATCGGCACGGCGGCCCTTGCGCATGCGCCGCCCGGCGATCAGCCCATAGAGGCAGGAGACAGGCCACAGCGCATAGGCGCGCCAGTCCGGCTTCGTCCACCAGAACGGCGGCGCTTCACTTACCATTGCAGTTCCCCGCGGGCATCCCGACCCGGTCGTCGCGCCAGAAAACGCGAGACGACGGCGAAAATCAACTGTCGGAGAGCGTTTGGCGGCGTCAAAACAGCGACAGGGCCACTCACGCCGCCGGGCGCGCGGGCGCCGCTTCCGGGAAGAGCGGTACGAGCTCGGTGATGTCGTTGAGGCAATAGTCCGACGCGGCCGAGAGCGATTCCCGTGAGCCCGTGCCCGTCAGCACCGCGATGGTAAGGCCGGTGCCGGCGCTGCGGCCCATGTGGAGATCGTGGTTGTTGTCGCCGACCATGGCGACCTGGTGCGGCTCAAGGCCGGTCGCGGCGCAGAAGCCGAGCACCATGCCGGGCTCCGGCTTGACGCCGTAGCCGCTGTCATAGCCGGCGACATAGTGCAGGTAGCCATCGAAACCGAAGCGCTTGGCCGTCG
Organism: Shinella curvata; assembly: GCF_022899935.1. Taxonomy (GTDB): domain Bacteria; phylum Pseudomonadota; class Alphaproteobacteria; order Rhizobiales; family Rhizobiaceae; genus Shinella; species Shinella curvata. The sequence goes on along the minus strand of NZ_JALJCJ010000002.1, from coordinate 238,598 downwards.
CGCGGATCGAAGCCTCGTTGTCGGAGGAGGCGACGCCGAGCCAGTAGCCGCGGGCATGCAGGGTGGCGAAGAACTGGGCAAGATCCGTGACGGCCACGGCGAGTTGCGCGGAATTGGCGAAGAGACCGTCGAAAAGCTCGGTGAGCGCTTCAATCGTGAACGGCGCACCGGCACCGACGAAGCCTTCGGCGATCTCCACCGTATTGCCGGCGGCAAGCAGGCTGTCCGGCTTCACATAGCCCGTATCCGGATCCATGCCGCCCGCGATCAGAAGCTTGCGCGACAGGTCCTCGTCACCGGCGGCGGCGATGCGGGCGAGCTCATAATTCACCGGGATCCAGCTCTTGGCATAGTCCAGCAGCGTGCCGTCCTTGTCGAAGAGAATGCCTGATATCGTCGCCGCCTTGGTCATGTTGCCCTAGTCCTTTCAGGACGTCTGGCGCGGATGCAGCCGCGCCTTCACCGTGAGGGGATTGATATAGGGTTCGAGACCCTTGATCGTGGCCTTCAGCGCCCCGCGCATTTCCTGCACGGTCTCCTGTCCCGCCTCGATCATCTGCTTGCGCATCGCCTCGTTGATCAGGAGGTAATGCACGCCCTTGGCCAGCATTTCCACGTCGCGCACCATCTTGGCGCTGCCGTTGCGGGCGAGCTGCTGGTAGGCCTCGCGAAAATTCTGCACATTGCCGCCCGAAAGGACCGCGCAGCCGAGCATGGCCGGCTCCAGCGGGTTCTGCCCGCCCTCGGCTGTCAGCGAGCGGCCGACAAAGGCGATCTCGGTCATGCGCAGGTAAAGCCCCATTTCGCCGATCGTATCACCGAGAAAGACGTCCGTGTCCGGCGTCAGCGCGTCACCGCGTGTCCGCCGTGCGACCTTGATGCCGCGGGCCGTCAGCATGTCGTCGATGGCGTCGCAGCGTTCGGGATGGCGCGGCACGATGATGGTGAGCAGGCCGGGCGAGCGCTCCTTGAGGACACGATGCACATTGCCGGCCGCCGCCTCCTCGCCCTCGAAGGTCGAGATCGCCGCCCAGGTGGGCCGGCCCCTGATCTGGTCGAGATAGGATTTCAGCACGGCTTGATCGACCGGCGGCGCATCCGTGTCGACCTTCAGGTTGCCCGAAACCATGACCGGAAGCGCCCCGAGCGTGCGAAAGCGGTCCGCGTCGGTTTCCGACTGGGCGATAACGAGCGCGAAATTCTCGAAGATCGCATCGGCGATCGCCATGCGCCGTTTCCAGCGCGGGAAGGAGCGGTCCGAAATGCGGCCGTTGACCAGCACCTGCGGGATATGGCGCTTTCCGAGCTCCAGAATGGTCGTCGGCCAGATCTCGGACTCCGCCATGATGGCGAGGTCCGGGTGCCAATATTCGAGGAAGCGGCTGATCGCCGGCTTCATGTCGAGCGGCACATATTGATGAATGACGCCGGCGCCGAGCCGCTCCTTCACGACCTTCGCCGAGGTGATCGTGCCCGTCGTGAGCAGCACTGCGATGCCGCGACGGCGCACTTCCTTGACCAGCGGCACGATGGCGAGCGTCTCGCCGACGCTCGCCGCATGGAACCAGACGAGCGGACCGGGCGGACGCGGCACGCCGCCGACACCATAGCGCTCGCGGCGGCGCGACCGTTCTTCCTTGCCCTTGGCAATGCGGTAGGCCAGGTATGGCCCGACGATCGGATAGAGCGCGACGCCGCCCCAGCGGTACAGTGAAAGCGCGGCGCGGGCGAGCCGTCTGCTCATCGGCGGGTTACCTCTGGGCAGGCCAGCTTGGCTGCGGCTTTCGGGATGTTCGGCATCATGGAGGTCGGCTCCTGGGTTCGGCGCGACCTCAATCGCGCGGAACGGTGGCGAAAACGCGTCTCAGCCCTGCTGCGGGTCCAGCAGGCGGTGCATATGCACGATGAAATAACGCATATGCGCATTGTCGACGGTCTGCTGCGCCTTGGACTTCCAGGCGACGAGCGCACTGGCATAGTCCGGGAAGATGCCGACGATATCGAGCTTGTCGAGATCGCGGAACTGCAGGTCGGTAAGGGTTGTCAGCTCGCCGCCAAAAACGAGATGAAGAAGCTGTTTGGGTTCTTTCGAGTCGGTCATGTTTCTCTCTTTTTTTGATCCGATTTCGGCAGACGGTTTGCGGTATTCCGCATCAAAGGTCAATGGCCGGCAAGGTGCCGGGAGGCCGCGACAAGCCCGGAAAGCCGGGACAAGCCGGCAGCCGCCAGCGTCTCGTGGCTGACGGCCGGCCGGTTGTAGGAAAGCGGCGCCCCGTCGAGCGTCACCAGCCCGCCGCCGGCCCGTGCCAGGATGAGATCGGCGGCCGCCAGATCCCAGTCATGCGCATTGCGTTTCACCAATGTCGCATCGATCCGCCCGTCCGCCACCATGGCAAGACGGTAGGCGAGCGAGGGCACATGCGCGATGCGCTGCACGCCGCCTTCCAGATGACGCTGGATGTCATGAGCCATGTCCTCGGGAGCGGCAACGCGCGTCGGGCGGGCCGCATCCGGCTCCGTTGCGAAGATGGGCTTGCCGTTCTTCAGCGCCGGCCCATGCTCGGCCGCCGTGAAGACTTCGTCGAGCGAGGGCGCGAAGAGCACGCCCGCGACGGGGCGGCCCTTGTGCACGATAGCGGCGCTGACGCACCAGATGTCCTTGCCCGCGATGAAGGCGCGTGTGCCGTCGATCGGGTCGATGACGAAGACCGTCTCGCGACCGAGCCTGTTGGCATCGTCATCGGTCTCTTCCGAGAGCCAGCCGTAATTCGGCCGGGCCGAAAGCAGTTCCTTCTTCAGGATGTCATTGGCCGCGAAATCGGCGGCACTGACCGGTGAGCGCCCGCCGTTCTTCCACCAGACCTCGGGTCCCTTGCGGAAGAAATCGAGCGCACGGGCGCCCGCAAGGCGCGCGGCGCCGACGAGAAGGTCGAGATCGGCTGTCCATGTGGCGGCGTCGGGCATGGTCTCACGTCCCGGCCAGCGTCATGCCCTCGATGGCGAGCGTCGGCGCGGCGACACCGAACGAGCGGTCGATGTCGTTGGCCGGCGTGATGCGCAGGAACATGTCGGTGAGGTTCGAGGCGATGGTGACCTCCGAGACGGCGAAGGTCAGCTCGCCGTTCTCGATCCAGTAACCGGAGGCGCCGCGGCTGTATTCACCCGTCACCATGTTGACGCCCTGGCCGATCAGCTCGGTGACATAGAAACCGTTGCCGACCGAGCGAATGAGGTCCTCGGGAGAAATGTCGCCCGGCTCCAGCGCGAGATTGGTCGAGGCGGGGCTGACCGAGGTGCCGCCGCGCACGCCGCGGCCATTCGTCTTGAGACCGAGTTCATTGGCGGTGGAGGTGGAGAGGAACCAGTGCTGCAGTACGCCGTCCTCGATCATCGCGAGGCGTTTTCCGGTGATCCCCTCGCCATCGAAGGGCCGCGAGGAGGAGCCGCGCACGATCAGCGGATCGTCGGTGACGGAGAGGCCCGCCTTCAGGACCTGCTGGCCCATGCGGTCGCGCAGGAAGCTGGTCTTGCGGGCGACGGAGGCGCCGTTGATGGCGCCTGCAATATGGCCGGCAATGCCGCGCGCCACGCGCGGATCATAGACAACGGTGACATTCTTCGCCGTCGGAACCTGGCGCGGATTGATGCGGCGCACGGCACGCGCAGCGGCCTCGCGGCCGATCTCGCCTGCATCACGCAACTCGGCGAAATAAAGGGTCGAATCGAAGTCGTAGTCGCGCTCCATCTTCGTGCCCTCGCCGGCGATGACGCTGACGGAGCGGCCGAAGCGGCTGGCGCTGTAGGCGCCGGAGAAACCATGCGAAGTGGCGAGCACCAGGCCGCCCATGCCGGCCGAGGCCCCGGCCCCTCCGGAATTGGTGACGCCTGACACGGCGAGTGCCGCGGCTTCGGCGGCAAGCGCCGCGTCGCTCAGCTGCTCGGCGGAGACCTCGGTCGGGTCGTAGAGCTCAAGGTCCGGCCAGTCCTTTGCAAGATCGGCCTCGGCGGCAAGCGTCGCATAGGGGTCTTCCGGCGAGGCCTTGGCCATGGCCACGGCACGCTCGGCGAGCACCTTCAGGTCGAAGCCGGGATTGGCCGAGACGCTGGCAACGCGCTTGCCGACGAAGACGCGCAGCGAGAAGTCGTCGCTCTCGGAGGCCTCCGTGCCCTCGACCTTGCCGAGCCGGACACTCACCGACGAGGACCGCCCCCGTACGACAACGGCATCGGCCGCATCCGCCCCCGCCTGGATGGCGCGGTCGATAAGTTCGCCGGCGCGCGCGAGAAGGCTTGCGGAATCGATCGTCTGTGACATGACTTGGCCTTTCTTTGATGCCCCATTTATTGTGCGCCGACACAGGCATCAAGGGCGAGCGTTCTTTTTTGCCCTCGACGCGTGCTCCTTCCTGAGAAAGCCCTGCCGCATGGCCTATACCCACAGCCCCTATAACGAGGTTCTCCTGATGCTCGGGGGTGCCCTGCTCGCCGCCCCCATCTTCAAACGGCTGGGTCTCGGCACCATTCTCGGGTATCTTGCGGCCGGTGTGGTGATCGGCCCGATCCTGCACCAGATCCGCGATGGCGAGGAGCTTTTGGGGGTCGCCGAACTCGGCGTGGTCTTCCTGCTTTTCCTCATCGGCCTTGAGCTGAAGCCCTCCCGCCTCTGGGCGATGCGGCACGATATTTTCGGGCTCGGCACCGCACAGGTCGTCGTCACCGGCCTCGTTCTGGCGGGGCTGACGCTGATGGCAGGTCTCGAGCGATGGGACGGGGCGCTGATCATCGGCTTCGGCCTCGCGCTGTCCTCCACCGCCTTCACCATGCAGATCCTCGACGAGCGCGGCGACACCAACACACGCTATGGCCAGCGCGCCTTTTCCATGTTGCTGCTCCAGGATCTGGCCATCGTGCCACTTCTGGCGCTGATCCCGCTCCTGGCCGAACAGGCGCCGGAGGACACGACAACCGCGTTGCAGGACTTTCTCGTCGCGCTGTCGGCGATCGCCGCCCTGCTCGTCGCAGGGCGTTATCTCCTGAACCCTCTCTTCCAGGTCATCGCCCGCACCGGCGCACGCGAGGCGATGATCGCGGCCGCCCTCTTCGTGGTACTCGCCGCCGCCATGCTGCTCCAGATGGCCGGGCTCTCCATGGCCATGGGCGCGTTCCTCGCCGGGGTGCTGCTGGCCGATTCGTCCTACCGCCACGAGTTGCAGGCGGATGTCGAACCGTTCCGCGGCATTCTGCTCGGCCTGTTCTTCATGGCCGTCGGCCTGTCGCTGCATCTCGACGTCATCTTCGACCGGTGGCTGCTCATCCTCGTTGCGACGCCGGCGCTGATGCTGGTGAAGAGCCTCGTCATCTACGGCCTCTGCCGCTTCACCGGCTCCCCGAACAATGATGCGGTGCGCATCGCGCTCGTGCTGCCGCAGGGCGGCGAGTTCGGCTTCGTGCTGTTCACCGCGGCCTCTGCCGCCGGCATCTTCTCCGCCGGCCTCGCCTCGCTGCTGATCGCCGTCGTGACGATCTCCATGGCGCTGACGCCGATCGCCGCCGCCCTGTCCCGCTTCCTGCTCGTCGCGGATATCGAGGAGGAGATGGAGGAGGACTTCGAGGGCGCGGGTGCCGACGTGCTGATGATCGGCTTTTCGCGCTTCGGCCAAATCGCCGCACAGATCCTTCTTGCCGGCGGGCGCGACGTCACCGTCATCGACCATTCGACGGACCGCGTGCGCCAGGCGGCGAATTTCGGCTTCCGCATCTATTTCGGCGACGGCACGCGCAAGGACGTGTTGCGCGCCGCCGGCATCGAGCGCGCCAAGATCGTCGCCATCTGCACGCAGGGCAAGGCGTCGACCGACCGTATCGTCGATCTCGTGCAATCGGAATATCCCAACGCGACGATCTTCACCCGCTCCTACGACCGTGTCCACACGCTCTCGCTGCGCGCCCGCGGCGTGCAGCACGATGTGCGCGAAACCTTTGAATCCGCACTCGTCTTCGGCCGGGAAACGCTGGAGGAACTGGGCGTGGAGCCGGACGACGCACTCGCCATCAGCGACGACATCCGCCGCCGCGACGTGGCCCGGCTGGAATTGCAGGCCGCCGAGGGGATTTCGGCGGGGCGCCACATGCTGCATTCAAAACCGGTGAAGCCCGAGCCGCTGGTGAAGCCGAAGAAGAAGACGCAGGCCGAAGCAGATGAGGAAGAGAGCGCCTAACCGCGCGCGAAAAACCTTTCGCTAAGCGCCCGCTTCAGCTCATCGCGAATACCCGCCGATGCCGCCAGCACCTCCTCGGCCTTGGCGAAATCCATTACGCGGAAGCGGCCGACATCGGGGCGCAGGAAGATATCGGGCGCGCCTTTTTCCAGCTTCAGCGTCACGATGGAGCGCATGGTGAGCTGGGTGGCGCCGTAGAGGCTGTCGATGCTGCCAGGGACCTCCGCCGTGCCGGCCGGCGGCTGGCCGACGACATCGACGCCGATGGTGATATCCGCCTTTCCGGCGAGATGATCGAAAGGCACCGGGTTCCACAGGCCACCGTCGATCATCACACGCCCGCCGATGACGACGGGACGGAAGATGGCGGGCAAGGCGGCGGAGGCTGCAACCGCGGGGAAGAGCGGCCCCCTCTCCAGCACGCATTCACACTGGGCGTAATAATCCGCCGCGATCACCTTCAGCGGGATCGGTAGCTCTTCGAATGTCTGCGGCAGGCGATCCGGCAGGAAGGCCTTGAGCACGCGCTCCAGATTGAATTGGCCCATGCGAAAACCGCCGGCGACCATTTCGGACAGACCTGTCGGGCGCAGGCTCCAGAGCCGGTTCATGATCTGGCCGGGACGACCGATGGTCGCCAGCGTATGCTCACGGATCTCGCGACCCGTCATGCCCGCGGCCATCGCCGCCCCCATGATGGCACCGATGGAGGCACCTGATATCAGCACCGGGCGGATGCCGAGCTCGTCCAGCACCTCGATGACATGGATATGGGCAAGCCCACGCGCGCCGCCGCCGCCAAGGGCGATGGCGACCGTCGGGCCGTTGTTTTGCGAGGCAGGATGGGAAACGAGGGCATCGGTCATCGCTCAAGTCTCCTCAAAATCAGATCAGCCGGAGCGGTAGCGGTAGAAATGCATGCGCGTGTCGCCGAAGGTCCTGACTTCGAGATGGTCGAAGCCATCGACGGCGGCAGGCTGAATATCGGCGCGCTCCTCGAGGATCGCAAGGGCGCCATCGACGAGCCAGCCGCCGCGCGCCGCCGCATCCAGCGCCTTTTCGCCGAGCCCCTTGGCATAGGGCGGATCGGCGAAGAGGAAATCGAACGGCTCCATCGTGCCGACGGTGCCAAGTGCGGTGGCATCACGCCTAAAAATCTTGGCGCGGCCGATCACGCCGAGGCTTTCGATATTGGAATGCAGGAGACCCCTGCCCTCGACGCCCTGCTCGACGAAGAGCACGGCGCGCGCGCCGCGCGACAGCGCCTCGAGGCCGACGGCGCCAGTGCCCGCGAAGAGATCGAGCACGCGCGTGCCGTCGAGCGCTTCCGGATAAGCGTGGTTCAGGATGTTGAACAGGCTTTCGCGCGTGCGGTCCGTCGTCGGCCTGATATCATCCGACTTCGGCGTCGCGAGCGAACGGCCGCGAAACTCTCCGCCGACGATCCGCACGCTCGTTTACTTTCCCTTGCCGCGCGGGCGACCGCCGGCCGGCTTGCCACCGGTGGGACGACCACCCGGCTTACCGCCAAAGGACTTTCCACCGCCCGGCTTGCCGCCAAAAGACTTGCCGCCATCGCGACGGGGCGGACGATCTCCGAAAGCGCGCTCACCCTCGGCGCGGGGCTTGCGGTCCCCGCGAGCCGGACGGTCGCCATAGGAGCGCTCACCTTCCGCACGCGGCTTGCGATCACCGAACGAGCGGTCGCCCTCGGAACGCGGCTTGCGGTCACCAAAAGAACGCTCACCCTCGGAACGAGGTTTGCGATCCCCAAAGGAACGCTCGCCATCACCACGCGGTTTGCGATCGCCGAAGGAACGGTCGCCACGCGGCGGACGATCACCGAAACCGCGCGGGGCACGATCGTCGCCGGCGCCGGAGCGCTGGCGGCCGAAGCCACCGCGACCCTCGTCACGGCCTTCCGTCTCGCTGGCGCGGATCCACTCGCCATCCTCGTCGCGCGTCTTCAGGATGCGCGGCTTCTCGACCTTGTCGCCGCCGGGACGGCCACGGGCCGGACCCTTGCGATCGGGATCGAATTTCTTGGCCGACCGGGTCTGGGCGCCATCGGCCGTGCGGCCATAACGCTTGGTCTTCGGCGCGCCTTCGGGACGGTCGCGCGGCTCGCGCTTCACGCTCTCCTCAGCCTCCGCCTTCTTCTCGGCTACCGGACGCGCGCCGGGCGCCATCCAGACATTGGACTTGCGGGCACGCGCCGCCGGCTCGTGCTTCGGCTTGGCGTCGAAACGGTTGCCCTCGTCGCGATCGCGGAAATCGCGGTCGCCATCGCGCGACCTCTCGCCGCGGGGCTTGTCGCCAAAACCGCGGTCGCGGCCACCGCTGCGCGGCTTATCGCCGAAACGGTCGTCGCGCTTGGTGTCGAGACGTGCGCGGGCCTGCTCGCGGCGGTCGCCGGGCTTCTCGTCGCGGGCCGGACGTGCGGCCGTCTCGCGGGTCTTCCTGGCCGGTGCCTCGTCCTCGTCGCCACCCTTGTGGTCGAAGAGCGGGGCGTCGAAATTGGCCTTGGCTTCCTCGATGAGACGCGGGCCGAGCTGGTCGCGCAGCGTGCGGCCACGCACTTCCTGCGCATGGCCCTCGGGTAATTCGCCGAGCTGGAACGGGCCGTAGGAAATGCGGATCAGGCGGTTCACGTCGAGGCCGAGCGCGCCGAGCACGTTCTTGATCTCACGGTTCTTGCCTTCGCGCAGACCCATGGTGATCCAGACGTTGGACCCTTGAGCCTTGTCGAGCGTCGCTTCGATGGCGCCGTAGAGCACGCCATCGACGGCGATGCCTTCCTTCAGCTTGTCGAGATCGGCCTGTTCGATCTTGCCGTGGGCGCGCACGCGGTAGCGGCGCAGCCAGCCGGTCGTCGGCAGCTCCAGCATGCGGGCAAGGCCGCCGTCATTGGTCAGCAGCAGCAGGCCTTCGGTGTTGATGTCGAGGCGGCCGATGGACATGACGCGCGGCAGGTCTTCGGGCAGGTTTTCGAAGACGGTCGGGCGGCCCTCGGGATCGGCATTGGTCGTCACTAGGCCGGCCGGCTTGTGATAGAGCCAGAGGCGCGTGCGCTCGATGCCGCGGATCGGCATGCCGTCCACTTCGATACGGTCGGCGAAAGTCACGTTGACGACCGGCGTGTCCAGCACCGTACCGTTCACGCTGACCCGGCCTTCCATGATCATGCGCTCTATATCGCGGCGCGAGGCCACGCCGGCGCGGGCGAGCAGCTTGGAAATGCGCTCGGGCGCCAGTTCGGCGCTGGCCGAAACCTGCGGTGCCGGCTTGGCCGCACGAGCCGGCTTCGCATCGCGCGGACCGGATTTTTCGGTAAACGGCTTTGCTCCCGGCTTCTTGCCTGACGCAAAAGGTTTCTTGCCCGCGGCCGCCGATGCGGCGCCACGCGGCTTGGAATCGCGGCCCGCGGGCTTGTCGCCCGGCCGTTTCGGCTTGTCTTTGAATGTCATTTGTGCTGCCTGCGTTTTGCCGTGTCCTATCAGGTCAGGCGTCCGGGGTTAAGAGGAATTCGTGTCGTCAATGACAAATCGCTTCATGGAGACCGCTTTGGCCGAGGCACGCGCGGCAGGCGCGCGCGGTGAAGTGCCCGTCGGCGCGGTGCTGGTGCTGAACGGCGAGATCATTGCGCAGGCCGGAAACCGCACCCGCGCGGAAAACGATGTCACCGCACATGCCGAGATCGCCGTGATCCGGGAGGCCGCGAAAAAACTCGGCCAGGAGCGGCTGACGGGGGCCGATCTCTACGTGACGCTGGAGCCCTGCACGCTCTGCGCCGCCGCGATTTCCTTCGCCCGCATCCGCCGGCTCTATTATGGAGCCGACGATCCCAAAGGCGGTGCGGTCGAAAACGGCGTGCGCTTCTTCGCGCAGCCGACCTGCCACCATGCGCCGGATGTGTATTCCGGCCTGAGCGGCACAGAGGCGGCCGATATTCTCAAGGAATTCTTCGCCGGGCGCCGCTAATCAGCCTTCGGCAAAAGCCTTCAGCTTGTCGCCCCACAGGCGATAGCGCAGCCATTCCGGATGGGGCTCGGCACCGATCGCGTCATAGACGCGGATTGCCGGTTCGTTCCAGTCGAGCACGCTCCACTCGAAACGGCCGCAGCCCTCGGCAAGCGCGGTGCGCGCAAGGTGGCGCAGCAGCATCTTGCCGACCCCGCCGCCGCGGTGAGCGGGCGTGACATAGAGGTCTTCGAGATAAAGGCCGTTCTTCGACTGCCAGGTGGAATAGGTCTTGAACCAGATGGCAGAGCCCGCCGGGTCGCCATCGACGGTTTCGCAAATTGCCGCTCGGCTGACCGAGCCTTCGCCGAACAGCGAGGCGACGACGCTCTCCTCCGTCGCCGCAACTTCGTGCAGCGCGTTTTCGTAATCGGCAAGTTCGCGGATGAAGCGCAGGATCATCGCGGCATCGGCCGCGACAGCAGGACGAATGCGGTAGGAGGTCATGACCTTAGAAGGGCCACCACTTCGACCCCGTCTGCTTGGCGGCTTTCGCCTCCTTCTTGCGACGGCGTTCCTTCGTCGTTTCCGGCTCGCCGAGATCGGCCTGCGCCTCCTCGGGCAGGCGGCGGTAGTCGAGCGGCGGATCGCTCAGATAGCGGCGCTTGTCGGAATAGGCACCCTGCTGGAGCCGGCGGCCTTCACGATAGGCGGCGGTCTGCTGGGCGGTCGTCAGATTGTGGTTCGTGGTCGACTGCGAGGCAAGCGGCGAACGGTAGTGGCTGTTGTCCTTGTTCTCGTCGGCCTCGGCGCGCAGGCGGTCGCGCATGTCTTCCGGGCTTTCGATCCACTCCGCATTGTCCTTGCTGGCGACGGACTGCTGCGGCGTGACCAGCGCTTCCTTGTTGCCCGGCACGACGAGTGCGCCGCGCGGCTGGTAGCGGATCTTCTTGGCCTGCTCTGCATCGGGCGTCTGGATCATCACGGCATTGCCGATGTCGTCCAGCAGCTGCTCGCCGGACGATTTGCTCGTGCCATAGGTCGGGCCCATGCAACCGGTGAGGAGAAGGCTTCCGCCAATGAGGCCGAGAAGTCCGGCATGCACCCGAATATGTCGCATCATTCCCATCAAACCCTTCCAGCAGAGCCGGTACGCCGAAACCCAAGCAGGCAATAGACTAGCGTGCCATGGCGGAACAATCCGACCATTTTCAGGCAGCAATAGCGGATGAAAACCGCAAGCGCAATTCACACGCTGGTGTTGGCGGCCGGATTCACCGGCCGTCAACAGAGTGAAGGTTCTTAAGCCGCGCGACGAAAACCGATTTCGCGCAGCGCTGCGGCGTCGCGCGCCGAGACGTCGGGGTAGTCCGCGTCGGAGCCGACATCCGTCGTGATGCGCCAGGACCGGGCGCATTTCTGACCCTCGGCCAGCTTCGGCTCGACCGAAACCTTGGCGACATCGCCAAGACGGAAGGCATCCGCCGAACCTTCGCCGGCCACAAGCGTGATAGCCGAAGTGATGCAGATTTCCGCAAAGTCCTGACCGTCGAGCGCGGCCAGAAGCTCCGGATCGGCGATGGAGACGACCGGGGCGGCCTCCAGCGAGGCACCGATGCGCTTTTCACGACGCTCGATTTCCAGCGCGCCGGTGACGACCGAGCGAACCTGCCGGATCTTGTCCCACTTGGCTTCCAGCGCATCGTTGCGCCATTCGGCCGGAACCACAGGGAACTGCTCGAGATGGACCGAGACGGCATCGGGCTTCAGCGACAGCCAGGCCTCTTCCATGGTGAAGGGCAGCATCGGCGCGAGCCAGGTGACGAGGCACTCGAACAGCTTGCGGATGACGCAGAGCGAGGCGCGGCGCTTCAGCGAGGACGGGGCGTCGCAGTAGAGCGCATCCTTGCGGACGTCGAAGTAGAAGGCCGAGAGCTCGACATTGGAGAAGTCGATGAGCGCGCGGGCGATCTTCTTGAAGTCGAAGGCATCGTAGCCTTCGCGCACGATGGCATCCAATTCCGCAAGCCTGTGCAGCATGAGCTTTTCCAGCTCCGGCATATCGGCATGGGCAATGTCCTCGCCCTTGTCGTGCGCGAGCGTACCGAGCATCCAGCGTACCGTGTTGCGCAGCTTGCGATAGGCATCGATATTGGTCTGGATGATCGTCTTGCCGAGGCGCTGGTCTTCCCAGTAGTCGGTGGTCATGACCCAGAGACGCAGGATATCGGCGCCCGATTCCTTCATGACGTCCTGCGGCGAGACGACGTTGCCCTTGGACTTCGACTGCTTCTCGCCCTTCTCGTCCATGGTGAAGCCATGGGTGACGACGGCATTGTAGGGCGCTCGACCGCGCGTCGCGCAGCTTTCGAGCAGCGACGAGTGGAACCAGCCACGATGCTGGTCGGAGCCTTCCAGATAGACGTCGGCCGGCCATTTCAGGTCCGGGCGGTCTTCCAGCGTGAAGGTGTGCGTGGAGCCCGAATCGAACCAGACGTCGAGGATGTCCATGACCTGCGTCCACTTGGCCGCGTCGTGGTCATTGCCGAGGAAGCGTTCCTTGGCGCCCTCGGCGAACCAGGCATCGGCGCCTTCCTTCTCGAAGGCCTCGAGGATGCGGGCGTTGACGGCGTCATCGACCAGCACCTCGCCGTTCTCGTCGGCGAAGATGGCGATCGGCACGCCCCAGGCGCGCTGGCGCGAGAGAACCCAGTCCGGACGGCCCTCGATCATGGCGCGCAGGCGGTTCTGGCCGGAAGCCGGCACGAAGCGGGTCTGGTCGATGGCGGACAGCGAGCGCGAGCGCAGCGTGGTGCCGTCGCCGAGTTCCTTGTCCATGTAGACGAACCACTGCGGCGTATTGCGGAAGATCACCGGCTTCTTGGAACGCCAGGAATGCGGATACGAGTGCTTCAGGCGACCGCGGGCGAACAGCGTGTTGGAGGCGATCAGCGCCTTGATGACGCGCTCGTTGGCATCACCCTTCTTGCCGTTGTCGTCCATGACGCGCGCGCCGTCGAAGCCGGGGGCGTCCGCCGTGTAGAAGCCGGCATCGTCGACCGGGAACGGGATCTTGGACGAGATGCCGCGCGCTTCCAGTTCGCGGGCCTTCGACGTCCAGGCGTCAAAGTCCTCGCGGCCGTGGCTGGGCGCGGTGTGCACGAAGCCCGTGCCGGCATCGTCGGTGACGTGGTCGCCGTCGAGCAGCGGAACCGGGAACGTGTAACCGAGATCCTTCAGCGGGTGGGCGCAAAGAAGTCCGCCAAGTTCTTCCGGCGCGATGTCGCGCACGAACTTGAAGGTGAGCTTCGCCTTCGCGGCCGCCTCATCGGCAAGACGCGTTGCGAAGATCAGCTTTTCGCCGGGCTGCGGGCCAAAATCGTTTTGCGCGCTTTCGACCTCGAACAGGCCATAGGGATAGCGCGAGGAAAACGCGATGGCGCGGTTGCCGGGGATCGTCCAGGGCGTGGTCGTCCAGATGACGACGTAGTTACCCTTGAGGTCGGCGGCACCCTCCGTGATCGGGAACTTCACCCAGATCATGTCGCTCTCGACGTCGGCATATTCGACTTCGGCTTCGGCCAGCGCCGTGCGCTCAACCACCGACCACATGACGGGCTTCGAGCCGCGATAGAGCTGGCCGCTCTTGGCGATCTTCAGGAGTTCGCCGGCGATGCGCGATTCCGCGTGGAAGGCCATCGTCGTATAGGGATTGTCGAAGTCGCCCTCGATGCCGAGGCGCTTGAACTCATCGGCCTGGATCTTGATCCAGCCGGTGGCGAAGTCACGGCATTCCCGACGGAATTCGTTGACCGGAACCTCATCCTTGTTCTTGCCCTTCTCGCGATACTTCTCCTCGATCTTCCACTCGATCGGAAGGCCGTGGCAGTCCCAACCGGGCACGTAGTTGGCGTCATAGCCGCGCATCTGGAACGAGCGATTGATGACGTCCTTGAGGATCTTGTTCAGCGCGTGGCCGATATGGATGTTGCCGTTGGCATAGGGCGGGCCGTCGTGCAGCACGAACTTTTCCCGCCCGGCGGCGGACGCGCGCAGCTTCTTGTAGAGACCCATCTGCTGCCAGCGGGCCACCGTTTCCGGCTCCTTCGTCGGCAGGCCGGCGCGCATCGGGAAATCCGTCTGCGGCAGGTAGAGGGTGGCGGAATAATCGACTTTTTCAGGCGTATCGGTCATGGGTAGGGTTATCGTCTTTTCGCGCGCGTTTGCGCATGCGGGGAATATTGTCAGGTACTGGTACCGACGGCGGGGACGTTTTCGAAACGCCCGAAATCCCGGACCTTCCGGCCTCGCTCAGAGCGCGCGGAAGGCCGGGCCACTAATTCGCAGATCGATGGTCAGCCGGTGGAGCATCATGCGCGCGGTCTTACGGCGTTTTTGCGGGTTTGAAAAGACGGCGGCGCCGTATTCATCGCCTCACAAAACGAATGTTGCCCAGGCGTCATCGTATCCGCGCTGGCCGCTTGCCGTATGCGCTCCACAAGGCCAACCGCACCGCTGGCGTTTCACGCCGCAAGACGACCGGTATGCTCTCACGCATTTTGCGACGAAAACGCGATGCATTGCGCGCGCCCCAAACGCCGGCAAAACGCTCGCCGGTCGCATCGTTCAGGAAAATCGCCACACCGCCAAAAGCGTCGCTCAACCCACCGCCCCCTTCGCCGCCATAGACTGCGGCGACCCGGTCTATCGGCGCGATGGTGACAACAGTGTTGCCAGAGGGCGCGAAATTCGCCGAACGGAAAATATAGAGCGGGCAAGGCGCGTCTGACATCATGGTCAGAAACAGAGGCGCTGGTCGATGACCCCGAGGGGCTTCACACCCGACAGCAGCGCCCGCGCCTCCTCCTCGTCGCGCTTCATCTGCACCACGAGCGCGTCGAGGCCGTCGAATTTCAATTCGTCGCGCAGATGGCCGAAGAAGGAGACGGCGGAGACTTCGCCGTAGAGATCGCCGGAGAAATCGAACAGGAAGGTTTCGAGCAGCGGGGCGCCATTCGAGGTCACCGTCGGGCGGCGGCCGTAGCTGGCGACACCGTCATGCAGGCTGCCGTCCGGGCGGCGGAAGCGCACGGCGTAAATGCCGTTGCGCAGTTCCACTTCCGGCGGAAGCTGCATGTTGGCGGTGGGATAGCCGAGCGTGCGGCCGAGCTGCTGGCCGCCGATGACCTCGGCCTCGACCGTATAGTGATATCCGAGCAGACCGGCAGCTTCGGCCACCGCGCCCTCGCCGAGTAGCTTACGAATGAAGCTGGAGGAGATGACGGACGCGTTCTCGTCGCGGAAAGCATCGACCAGCGTCACACCAAAACCGTTGTCCTGGCCGGCGGCCATCAGGAAGGCCGGGCCGCCTTCCCTGCCCTTGCCGAAATGGAAATCGAAACCGGTGACGACCTCGGAGGCATGCAGCCAGTCCATCAGCACGGTGCGGATGAAGTCATGCGCCGAGATTTCGGAGAAGGAGCGGTCGAAGGGATATTCGATGACCGCCGAAAAGCCCATGCCTTCGAGAAGGCGCGCCTTGAGCGGCGCGGGCGTCAGGCGGAAGACGGGCGTGTCGGGTCGGAAGACGGTGCGCGGATGCGGCTCGAAGGTCAGAACCAGCGCCGGGATGCCGCGCGCCGCAGCGATCTCCAGCGCGCGCTCCAAGACGGCCTGGTGACCGCGATGCACGCCGTCGAAATTGCCGATGGCGATGACGCCGCCGCGCAGATGCTCGGGCAGCGGCTGCCGGGTTTCGTTCCTGTGAAATACCGTCATGACGACCGTCTCCGTCACTGAAGCCGGGGCATCCACCATTTCGGGTGGGTGTTTTCCTGGACGAGGAAGGCGGCAAGCTTGGCCTCGTCGGTGCGGCCGGCTTCCACATAATGCTGGGCGTGAATGCCGCCCGAAATATAGAGCACATCGAGGCCATAGGCTTCGGCGCCACGCACATCCGTCGGCATGCCGTCGCCGACGGCGATGACGCGGCCGAGATCGAAGGCGCCGCGCACGTCGCGCGCCTCGGAGAGCGACTTCTCATAGATCGGACGATGCGGCTTGCCGGCGATCTGCGTCGTGCAGCCCAGCTCCTCGTAGAATTTCGCCAGCGCCCCGGCGCAGGGAATAAGCTTGTGGCCGCGCTCGACGACGAGATCGGGATTGGCGCAGATGAAGGGCAGCTTGCGCGCCGCAAGGGCGGTCAGCTCGTCGCGATAATCCTCGACCGTCTCCTTCTCGTCCTCGCGCAGGCCCGCACAGACGACAATGCCGGCCTCGTCGATGCCGACAGGCTCGACATTCAAGCCATCGAGCAGCGGCAGGTCCTTTTCCGCGCCGATGAAATAGACCTTCTTCGGCCCTTCGGCGATGAGCGCGCGGGTCACGTCGCCCGAGGTGACGATGCGGTCATAGGCATCATCGGTGACGCCGAGGCCGCGGATCTGCACCTTCACGCCCGGATGCGGGCGTGGCGAATTGGTGATGAGCACGACCGTAAGCCCCGCCTTGCGCGCTTCGGCGAGCGCTTCGGTGGCATGGGAGAAGACCTCCACGCCATTGTGCAGCACGCCCCAGACGTCGCAGAGCACCACGTCGTACTGCGCGGCGATGTCGCGGAAGGATTGGATGCGTTCAGCCATCAGGAAGTTCCGTGTCGAAGTCGAAGCCCGGCTGACATTGCAAAGCGGGACAAAGAAAACAAGCCTCTTCCCGCAATTTTGCCCTGCCCACAGGGAAAGAGACGGAAATTCACGAAGTTGACTTGATGGCATGCGACATCGCCCCCATCTGCCGGGCTGCGGTAACCATCGCAGGCAAAATAATTTGAGAGCGGCGTTCTTGACTCGTACAACGCCGACGCCTACTTCAAGGCCGCTAGCACTCCTAAACGGCGAGTGCTAACATCAATCATCGGGTCCATTCCGGGATCCGCAATGTCATTCGATCGAGGGATTAGACAATGGCAAGCACCACCTTCCGCCCGCTTCACGACCGCGTCGTCGTTCGTCGCGTTGAATCCGAAGCAAAGACCAAGGGCGGGATCATCATTCCGGACACCGCCAAGGAAAAGCCGCAGGAAGGCGAAATCGTCGCCGTCGGCACCGGCACCCGTGACGACAAGGGCGCCATCGTCGCTCTCGACGTCAAGGTCGGCGACCGCGTCCTGTTCGGCAAGTGGTCGGGCACCGAAGTCAAGCTCGACGGCGAAGACCTTCTGATCATGAAGGAAGCCGACATCATGGGCGTCATCGGCTGATTAGCCGGTAGTCCCTTTCCAATTCAGCTGATACCTCTTCAGGAGTTCACACAATGGCAGCCAAAGAAGTCAAATTCGGCCGCACCGCGCGCGAAAAAATGCTGCGTGGCGTCGACGTTCTCGCAGACGCAGTGAAGGTAACGCTCGGCCCGAAGGGTCGTAACGTCGTCATCGACAAGTCCTTCGGCGCTCCGCGCATCACCAAGGACGGCGTTTCCGTCGCCAAGGAAATCGAACTGGAAGACAAGTTCGAGAACATGGGCGCCCAGCTCGTTCGCGAAGTCGCTTCCAAGACCAACGACATCGCCGGTGACGGCACGACGACCGCAACGGTCCTCGCCCAGGCCATCGTTCGCGAAGGCGCCAAGGCTGTTGCCGCCGGCATGAACCCGATGGACCTGAAGCGCGGCATCGACCTCGCCGTTGCCGAAGTCGTCAAGGATCTCCAGGCCAAGGCCAAGAAGATCAACACCTCGGAAGAAGTCGCCCAGGTCGGCACGATCTCCGCAAACGGCGAAAAGCAGATCGGTCTCGATATTGCTGAAGCCATGCAGAAGGTCGGCAACGAAGGCGTCATCACGGTTGAAGAAGCCAAGACCGCCGAAACCGAACTCGAAGTCGTCGAAGGCATGCAGTTCGACCGCGGCTACCTCAGCCCCTACTTCGTGACCAACCCGGAAAAGATGGTCGCCGACCTCGAAGACGCTTTCATTCTCCTGCACGAGAAGAAGCTCTCGAACCTCCAGGCCATGCTCCCGGTTCTCGAAGCTGTCGTCCAGACCGGCAAGCCGCTCGTCATCATCGCTGAAGACGTCGAAGGCGAAGCCCTCGCAACGCTCGTCGTCAACAAGCTGCGTGGCGGCCTCAAGATCGCTGCCGTCAAGGCTCCGGGCTTCGGCGACCGCCGCAAGGCCATGCTGGAAGACATCGCCATCCTGACGGGCGGCACGGTCATCTCCGAAGACCTCGGCATCAAGCTCGAAAACGTAACGCTCGACATGCTCGGCCGTTCGAAGAAGGTTTCGATCTCCAAGGAAAACACGACGATCGTCGACGGTGCCGGCGCCAAGGCCGAAATTGAGGGCCGCGTCGCGCAGATCAAGGCCCAGATCGAAGAAACCACCTCCGACTACGACCGCGAGAAGCTGCAGGAACGTCTTGCCAAGCTCGCTGGCGGCGTTGCCGTCATCCGCGTCGGCGGCTCGACGGAAGTCGAAGTCAAGGAAAAGAAGGACCGCATCGACGACGCCCTCAACGCGACGCGCGCTGCCGTTCAGGAAGGCATCGTACCGGGCGGCGGCGTAGCTCTGCTCCGTTCTTCCACGAAGATCTCCGCCAAGGGCGAAAACGACGACCAGGAAGCTGGCATCAACATCGTTCGCAAGGCGCTTCAGGCCCTGGTTCGCCAGATCGCCGAGAACGCTGGTGACGAAGCTTCGATCGTTGTCGGCAAGATCCTCGACAAGAACGAAGACAACTTCGGCTACAACGCCCAGACCGGCGAATACGGCGACCTGATCGCTCTCGGCATCGTCGACCCGGTCAAGGTTGTCCGCACGGCCCTGCAGAACGCCGCTTCGGTTGCTTCGCTGCTGATCACGACGGAAGCCATGATCGCCGAACTTCCGAAGAAGGATGCACCGGGCGGCATGCCTGGCGGCATGGGCGGCATGGGCGGCATGGACATGATGTGATAGGCGAAAGCCGTCGCATCTGAGCCATCCGGTTCAGTTACGGAAAGGGCGGTCTTCGGGCCGCCCTTTTTGTTTATTGCGCGGCCGGACCTGTATCGTTTCCGGAAAAAAGATTTTGACCATTTGTACAATAATTATCAAAAAGCCGTTGATGGTATCAAAAAACCCACTATAAAGACGCTCCAAGTGAACTTTAAAGATTCACAGGGGGTTCAGGCGCTGCGGAACGGCATCATTCTTGCCGCTGATCGTGCAGCCAGATATCCCGAACGATTTTGATGAAAACCGCCGACGACCTGAATGGAGAGGCAGCGGCGGTTTTGTCGCGTACGTCCGACCCGCATGCACAGACGGAGCCGGATGCAGTTCAGTTCATGAGAAAGTGGGGGCGGCAGACTTCGAGGAGGTCAGCCGGCACTGCTTTTTAGCATGTTGCGTGCCGCACCGGACGCGACGTGATGGTCAAATTCGAGCAACTGCCTGAGGTCGTAGGTGTTCAAAATAATCAAGACTGATCTCTCATCGCCCTTTTTGCCGGGCTCGATGGAGTTCGACGAGACGGACAACGAGCTGTTGACGCAGTATTGCGTGACGGAGCGCTGGACCGGCGATCTTTCCAATGGCCTGTTCACGCTGGGAGAGAAGGCGACGCTGGCGCATGGCCTGACGCAGCGCACCTGCGGGCTGCTCAATCTCATCCGCTGCTACGAGCCGCTGGACCGCACCCGCGTGCTGGAACTCTTCGAGCAGGCGGCGGCCTCCTCGTCGTCGTTCTGCTTCTCCACGACGATCCATCTCGACGGCGCGCCGCGCCAGCCGGTGTTCTGCGTTGGCGAATCGACGGGTCTCGAGGAGAAATACGCCGGCACGATCATCGGCGTCTTCATCTTCCCCCGCTTCCAGATCGACCTGGTCGGGCGGCGCTTCAAGCGGCAGTAGAAGGCGGCGTTACGCCGCCTCGCTCTTCTCCGTATCGACGCGGATGCGCTCCACGGGCACCGGACGTCCGAGGAAATAGCCCTGTGCCTCGTCGCAGCCTTCATCGAGCAGTATGTCGAGCTGGCTGCGGGTCTCCACGCCTTCCGCAAGCACCGGAACGCGCAGCGTCTGGCCGAGCGCCAGGATGGCGCGGATGATGGCCTTCGCCTCCGGGCTCGCCTCCACCTCGCTCATGAAGCTGCGGTCGAGCTTGATCTTGTCGAAGGGGAAGGCGCGCAGCGTTTCGAGCGACGAGTAGCCCGTGCCGAAATCGTCGATGGCGATCGTGACACCGAAGGCCTTGATGCGGCGCAGCGTGTTGAGCGCCCGCTCCTTGTCGCCGATGATCGTCGATTCCGTGATTTCGAGCTCCAGCCGGCGCGGGCTGAGACCGGTCTCCAGCAGCACACGATGCACGAGATCGGCGACATCGGCATTGCCGAGCTGGACGGGCGAGAGATTGACGGCGATCTTGTAATCATTGCCCCAGGTCGCGGCCTCGCGGCAGGCTTCGCGCAGCACCCATTCGCCGATCGGCAGGATGGCGCCGCACGCTTCCGCAATCGGAATGAATTCGGATGGCGGGATCGTACCGCGCACCGGATGGTGCCAGCGCAACAGCACCTCGTAGCCGAGCGTCTCGCCGCTATTGACCGCCTTCTGCACCTGATAGTGCAGTTGCAGCTCCCGACGCTCCACGGCCTGCCACAGATCGTTGGCGATGAGGCGGCGGCTGCGGGCGGCCTCATCCATCGAGACCTCGTAGAAGCAGACCGTTTCGGTCAACGCGTCCTTGGCACGGTACATGGCAAGGTCGGCATTGTTGAGCAGCGCTTCGACCGTGTCGGCATCCTGCGGATAGATGGCGACACCGAGGCTCGCACCGGGCTTGATGTCATAGCCGTCGATGCGGATTTCATCGTTGAGGCAGGCTTCGAGGCGCTGGAGGAAATCGGTGAGATCGGCCATGTCCTCGAAGCGCTTGGAAGCGGCGAACTCATCGCCACCGAAGCGCGCGACGGTCTCGTCGGCCTCCAGGCAGGCCTGCATGCGCCGGGCGAGCGTGGTCAGAACCTCGTCGCCGGCGGCATGGCCGCGCGTATCGTTGATTTCCTTGAACTTGTCGAGGTCGATGCCGATGGCCGCGACCAGACCGCCGGAGCGGCGCGCCGAGACAAGATCGGCCTCCAGGCTGGTGTTGAAGCTTGCGCGGTTCGGCAGGCCGGTCAAGCCGTCGTGGCGCGCGAGGAAAGAGATCTGTTCCTCGGAACGAAGGCGTTCGGAAATGTCCTCATAGGTGGCGACCCAGGCGCCATCCGGCAGCGTGCGATAGCGCAATTGCACGGATACGCCATTGGACAGCTTTTCGACGATCGCTCCACCATCATTGGCCTGGATGGCGGCACGGCGGCGCGCATACATGTCGCGCGCCCGCGGCTTCCAGATATCGGGATCGACGAAGACGTCGGCGACGCCCTGGTCGACGATCTCGCGCAGCGTCATGCCCGGCTGGATGCGGCCTTCCGGGAAATTGAAGAGTTCGCTGTAGCGCTTGTTGGCAATCAGCAGGCGCTCGTCCTTGTCGAAGAGGCAAAGGCCCTGCGTCATGTTTTCAAGGGCCAGGTCAAGGTTCTTGGTGACTTCGGCGAGCCGGTCGGCATCTGCCTTTTCCTTCGTCACATCCTTGGTGATCTTGGCATAACCGACGAGTGCGCCGCCGGCATCATAGATGGGGTCGAGCACGACATGCGCCCAGAAGCGCGTACCGTCCTTGCGGTAGCGCCAGCCCTCGCTTTCGTACTTGCCCTCCGTGCGGGCGATGTCCAGCGCCCGCTCCGGCAGGCCGGCGACGCGCTCATCCTCACCGTAGAACTGGGAGAAATGCTGGCCGACGATCTCGTGCGCCTTGTAGCCCTTGTTGCGCTCGGCACCCTCGTTCCAGTTGGCGACGCGGCCCTGCGGGTCGAGCATGTAGATGGCATAGTCCTTGACGCCCTGCACGAGCATGGCGAACTGGCGCGTGCTTTCGTTGGCCGCCAGCTCCGCCTGACGTGCAAAGACCGCTGCGGTCAATCCGGTAAAAAGCAGCGAGAAGGCGACGACGGCGATCAACGGCACCATGAGGCTCGTCGAGATCAGCGTATCGTCGCCGACCGGCATCAGGCCCGGCTCGATGCGGACGGCGGCCATGGCGGTGAAATGCAGCGAGACCACGGCGAGCGCCATCAGGCCGGTCGCCAAGATACGATCACCCACGCGATGCTGCGGGCGCACGCAGAAAATCAGCGAAAGCGCACCGAAAAGGCCCGCGCAGATGATCGAGGCGACGACATAGGGCCAATCCCAGGTGAGCACACCCGGCAGTTCCAATGCCGACATGCCGATGTAATGCATCGAGGTGACCCCCGCGCCGAGCAGCATGCCGCCGGCGACCACCGCGCTGCGACCACCGACATAGGTCGCCACCGCAAGGCCGAGCGTCGTGACGCCAATGGCGACACCGAGTGAAATCAGCGTCGGCTCCATATCGAAGCCCATGGTCATGCCGGGGTCATAGGCCAGCATCGCGATGAAATGCGTCGCCCAGATGCCGAAGCCGCTCGACGTGCCCGCCGCGCCCAGCCACAGAGTGCGTGCCGTGCCCTTGGCGACCAGCGCCCGCTGCGTCAGCGTTACCGCGACATAGCAGGAGAGGAAGCAGATCAGAGCCGCGAGCAAAACGAGCCGCAGGTCGTGCTCGACGGTCAGGCAGGTCAGGATACGGAGCATGGGGAATTCACCGGGTGGGAGCTGCTATGTCGCTCCACTCAGCCGGAGAAGACTGAAAAATGAGTGAATTCAGAAAGTATTCGGCGGCATCCGGTAGGCCCGCCTTTTATCATACTTAACGAATATCAAAATGATGCAACTGTTATGGCATGTAACAGTCGGCACCACACCTCATCAGCGAAACCCTTACAGCGTCAACGCCTTAAGGTCGGTCTCCGGATTTTCCAGCGCCGCCCGGTCCGGCGTGCGCCCCATCTCGATCAGCTTCTTGCCGACCACATACGCCTTGGCGTCGTTGACCGCATCGACCGCGATGAGCTTGCCCTCCCGGAAATACCAGACAGAAACGCTGCCCTCGCGCTGGCCGGGGCGCACGAACGTGTCGTCGAAGCCCATGCAGAAACCGGCGATCTGCAGCTTCACGTCATACTGATCCGACCAGAACCAAGGCTTCGGCTCATAGGGCGCTTCGCCGCCGGCGATGACGGCGGCAGCGGCCTCGCCCTGATCGACAGCGTTCTGCACGGATTCGAGCCGCACGCGATTGCCCTCGAAGGGCAGCACGGCGCAGTCGCCCATGGCGAAGATCGCGGGATCGGAGGTTCGGGCATGGACATCGACAACGATGCCGTTGGTGACCTCAAGGCCGGCCTCGCGGGCAAGCTGGTCGTTGGCCGTCACGCCGATGCCGGCGATCACGACATCGACGGGCAGCACGAAGCCGTCCGTCAGCTCCGCGCCGGTGACGCGACCGTTTTCGCCGAGCAGGCGCACGAGGCCGGTCTTTTCGCGCACATCAACGCCGCGGGCGTTGTGGATGGCCTTGAGAATGGTGGCCGTGGCCGGCGAGGCGACGCGGGCGAGGATGCGGTCGGCCATTTCGATGACCGTGACATGAAGCCCCCTGCCCCGTGCAACGGCGGCTGCTTCCAGCCCGATATAGCCGCCGCCGATGACCAGCGCCCGGCGGCCCTCCTGCATTTCCAGACCAAGTCGGTCGGCATCGCGGTAATCACGCACGGTGAAGACGCCATCGAGGTCGCCGCCGATCTCAGCCGGCAGGCGGCGCGGTGTCGCACCGGTCGCCAGCGCCAGGAACTGGTAATGCAGCGTCGAACCGTCGCTGAGCGTCACGGTCTTGGCATCGCGGTCGATCGCCGTCACCTCGGTGGAGAGGTGGATCTCGACATTGTTGTCGGGGTACCAGTTTTCCGGGCGGAACATCAGGCGGGAGAGATCGGCCTCGCCGAGCAGGTATTTCTTCGACAGTGGCGGTCGCTGGTAGGGATGGCTTGCTTCGGCGGCGACGATGGTGATCGGCCGCTCGTCCTTCAGCGCACGCAATTTGGCAACGAGGGCGAATGCGGCCTGACCGCCGCCCACAACAACCAGTCTTCCCGTCACGATATTTCCGTCCCTTGCCTGTTTTCCCAGACGTAGCCCGCGTCGGCGGGCGGCGTCAACACGCCACCACGCCGCCGGATTTTTCGTTTGCGTCAGGCCTTGGCGGGGATTTCGAGGCCCTTCTGGCTTGCCGGACGGGCGACGCAGCGCTCCAGCCACGCCATGACACTAGGGAAATCGGCATAGCCCAGCGCTTCGCGGCCGCCATAGAAGATGTCGGCACCCCGGATCCACGGGAAGGTCGTGATGTCGGCGATCGTGTATTCGTCGCCCATGATCCACTGACGATCTTTCAGCCGCTCTTCGAGAATGGAGAGCAGGCGCCGCGATTCATCGCGGTAGCGCTCGGCGGGATAGGGATTGTTGGCGACCTTGTCGGCAGCGAACTTGTGGAAATGGCCGAACTGGCCGAACATCGGCCCGACGCCACTCATCTGGAACATCACCCAGGCCAGCGTCTCGTAGCGCCCGGCGGCATCGGCCGGGATCAGCTTGCCGGTCTTTTCCGCGAGATAGACGAGGATAGCACCCGATTCGAAGAGGCCGATCGGTCTGCCGTCGGGACCATTGGGGTCGATGATCGCCGGAATGCGGCCGTTCGGATTGAGCGAAATGAACTCCGGCGACTTTACGCCGTCAGGCCCGAACTCGATGCGATGCGGCTCATAGGCTAGACCGAGTTCTTCCAGAGCAATCGCCAACTTCACGCCGTTCGGCGTCGGCAGCGAATAGAGCTGGAGGATGTCGGGGTTCTTGGCGGGCCATTTCTTGGTGATGGGGAAGGCGGAAAGATCGGACAAGGCGGGCGAGCTCCTTCTGGGGTAGATGGAGCATATAGGAACGGGATCCGTGGCCGGCAACCGACCGTCAGCCGGCTTTTTGCGCGAGCCACACCGTCGCACCACCACAATCCGGATCCTGGACAACGTGCTCGACCACGGAGAAACCGCTTTGCGCGAGCAGCGCCCGATATTCCGCCGCATCCAGGCTGGCATGATAGAGCGGCTCGCCTGCGAAACGCCCGATGACGACGCCGTGCGCCGGGCCGGAGGTGAACATCAGCATGGCACCGGGCGCGGCCATGGCGGCGAAACGCGGAAACATCGCGCGCTGATCATCGGGTGCGAGATGGAAGAAGCTGTGCCAGGCGAGAATGCCGGCGAAGGTCTTTTCCGACTTAAAGCCGCGCATGTCACCGACATGCCAGTCACCTTTCGGATGGCGTGCGCGGCAGAGACCGATCAGGGTTTCGGAACTGTCCACGCCCGTCACGGCAAATCCGCGATCGATGAGGCTCGCCGCCATCGGCTCACCGGAGCCGCAACCCAGGTCGAGGACGGCCGCGCCGGCCGTAAGCGGCGCGGCAAAACGGTCGATCCACGGTTTTTCGAGAAATTCGCGACCGCGGACCCGGTCGAAGGTTGCCGCGTGGCGTTCGTAGAGGCCGGCGATGCGGTCGGCCTCCTCCATCTCAGAGCGCGCCGCGCACGGCCTGGATGATCTCAGCGACCACCGGATCACCCGCATGCTCGGCCTTGCGGGCACGCACGAGGCAGGCTTCCGATTTCAGGATCACGCCATCGGACAGGATCTTCAGGTGGTTGGCGGTGAGCGTAGAGCCCGTCGAGGTGATGTCGACGATGATATCGGCCGAGCCGGAGGCCGGAGCCCCCTCGGTCGCTCCGAGGCTTTCGACGATGCGGTAGAGCTGGATGCCGTGGTTGCCGGAGAAGAACTGCTGGGTCAGCCGCCAGTATTTGGTGGCGATCGTCAAACGACGGCCGTGGCGAGCGCGGAAATCAGCGGCGACGTCGCCGAGATCGGCCATCGTATCGACATCAAGCCAGATTTCCGGCACGGCGACGACGACATCGGCATGGCCGAAGCCGAGGCGGGCGCAGAATTCGACGCGGGCATCCGCTTCCGCCAGCCCCTCGCGCACGAGGTCTTCCCCCGTCACGCCGAAATCGACGGTGCCGTTGGCGATCTCTCGGGAGATTTCGGAGGCCGAGAGGAAGGCGATTTCGATATCGTCGCGACCTTCGACACGGCCGCGATAGGAACGGTCATTGCCGACGGCTGTGACGGTGAAGCCGGCGCGGGCGAGCACGGCGGAACTGTCTTCCTTCATGCGCCCCTTGGAGGGCAGGCCGATGGTGATGGTCATGCGGCTTGCCCCTTGACGCTTGCGATGCGGTCGAGCCAGAGCGAGAAGCCGACGGCCGGGATGCGTTCCTTAGCGCCGAGCAGCGTCAGCAGCCGGTCGAAACGGCCGCCGCCGGCGAGCACCAGCGCGTCACCCTCCGGCGCGATCTCGAAGACGAGGCCGGTGTAATAATCGAGTGGGCGGCCGAAGGCCGCGCGGTAGGTGATATCGGCAAGATCGACGCCGGTTTCACTGAGCGCCGCAACGCGGCTTTCGAAGCGGGCAAGTGCCGCGCCAAGCGACAGGCCGGCCTTGTCGGCGAAGGCAGCAAGCGCCCTGGGGGCATCGGCAAGGCTCAGTTCCAGCGCCAGGAATTCCTTGAGCAGCGCGAGCGTGCGGCCGTCGAGGCGGGTGTTGGCAAGTTCCATCTTTTCGCGCAGGCGGCGCGCGATATCGGCCGGGCTGCGGCTGGCATTGGTGGAATAGCCGGTCGCTTCCATCGTCTCGTCGATATGGGCGATGAGACGCGCCTCGTCGTCGAGCGTGCCAAAAATGGCAAGGCGCTCGACCTCCGGGCCGAAGGTGCCCGAGGGCGCGGGATTGGAGAGAGCGGCCATCAGCTTCTGCAGCTGCGCCTGGTTGCCGAAGGCATGGACCAGCCGCTTCTGCCATCCGGCCGGCAGGCCGCAGGCGGCGACGACCGCTTCGAAGACCGACTGGTCACCGAGCACGACGGAGAGCTTGCGGCCCGGCAGGCGGTTCTTCAACACGGCGAGCGCATCATGCACGGCACGCGCATCGGCGCGGGCGACGTCGGGCTCGCCGAGGTCCTCGATGCCGGCCTGATAGAACTCGTTCGAGCCTTCGCGGCGCTGGCGGAAGACCTCGCCAAGATAGGCATAGCGCTTCGGCGTGCCGGTGGCGGTCTCGATGTGGCGCAGGCAGACGGGAATGGTGAATTCCGGGCGCAGGCACAGGCTCTTGCCCGTCTCGCTCTCCGTCATGAAGATGCGTCGGCGCAGGTCCTCGCCCGCCATATCGAGGAAGGGTTCCGCCGGCTGGATGACCGGCGTATCGACGCGCTCCGTGCCGAGCTTTTCAAGATCGGCGATCAGGTCGGGCGCGAAGGCGGGGAGGTTGACGAGAGGCATGTCAGCCGGCCCGCGCCCGGTCTTCGGCCTGCGCCTCGAGGATTTCACGCACCTTGGCGACGAGGTCGGCTTCCGGCACGGAAACCTGCGCCACGCGGGCTTCGCGCCAGGTCGTGTTGTCCTCGATCTCGCCGGAGAGGCGCTTGCCCTCGATCAGGTCCTTGATCTGCACGAGGCCTTCGGCACGCTCATCGCCACCCTGGATGATGGCGACGGGGGCGTTGCGGCGGTCGGCATATTTCAGCTGGTTGCCGAACTTCTTCCAGTTGCCCTGGTACATTTCGGCGCGAATGCCGGCGGCGCGCAGTTCCTGCGTGAAGCGCTGGTAGCGGCCCATGCTCTCGATATCGCCGTCCATGACGGTGACGAGGACGGGTGCAACGACGTCTTCGGCGCCGAGCTTGCCGAGGTTCTTCAGCGCGGTCATCAGGCGCGAGACGCCGATGGAGAAGCCGGTGGCCGGCACCGGCTGGCCCATGAAGCGCGAGACGAGGCCGTCATAACGGCCACCGCCGCCGACCGAACCGAAGACGACCTTCTCGCCCTTCTCGTTGGTGACGGCGAATTGCAGCTCGGCTTCGAAGACCGGGCCGGTGTAATATTCGAGGCCGCGCACGACGGAAGGATCGATCTTGATCCGATCGGAGCCGTAGCCGGCGGAAGTGACGAGATGGCCGATCTGGTTCAGCTCCTCGACGCCTTCGCCGCCGCGCGTGCTGCCTTCCAGCAGCTTGGCGAGGTCGGCAGCGCTTTCGGCATAATCCTTGATGCCGACGAAGAAGAGGACCTTCTCGATCTGGTCGTCGGCAAGGCCGGCGCCCTTGGTGAAGTCGCCTGATTCATCCTTGCGACCGGCGCCGAGTAGAAGCCGGACGCCTTCGGGACCGAACTTGTCGAGCTTGTCGATGGCGCGCAGCACGGTCAGACGCGCGCCTGCCTTGTCGTCGCCCCCAAGGCCGATCGCTTCCATCACGCCATCGAGAACCTTGCGGTTGTTGACGCGGATGACATAGTCGCCGCGGGCAATGCCGAGCGCTTCCATCGTGTCGGCGAACATCATGCACATCTCGGCATCCGCCTGCACGCCGGCAGCGCCCACCGTATCGGCGTCGAACTGCATGAACTGGCGGAAGCGGCCGGGACCGGGCTTCTCGTTGCGGAAGACATAGCCCGCGCGATAGGTGCGGTAGGGTAGCTGGATCTCGTTGAAATTTTCCGCGACATGGCGGGCGAGCGGCGCCGTCAGGTCGTAGCGCAGCGACATCCACTGGTCGTCGTCATCCTGCACGGAGAAGACGCCCTCGTTCGGGCGGTCGCTGTCGGGCAGGAATTTTCCCAGCGCGTCGGTATATTCGATGAGCGGGGTTTCGACGGGATCGAAGCCGTAGCGTTCATAGACCTCGCGGATCTTCAC
Source organism: Shinella curvata (assembly GCF_022899935.1). GTDB lineage: Bacteria > Pseudomonadota > Alphaproteobacteria > Rhizobiales > Rhizobiaceae > Shinella > Shinella curvata. Next base: position 209,606 of record NZ_JALJCJ010000002.1, on the reverse strand, counting down.
CGTCATCTCATTGACGGCGCGGATGTCCAGCGCGTCACGGTCGACGAAGCCGCGCGGCAGGCGGGCTTTCAGCTTCTGCGGTTTTTTCTGCTTTTCGCTCATCGGGATACCCGAAATTCCTGTATTTCCGTTGCCGGTTTCCTAGCGGATTGGACGGGCAGCGGCAAGGCGCAAAAGCCCCCTTACGGTCGGCGCGACAGCGTATCCCAACTGTGCACGATCACGGCGGAGGCGGTTTGCGCCTGCGTCTCGGGAATGAGGATCGAATGGGTGTCGCCGCGGATGACGCCGCGCATTTCCGACTGGAAGGACAGCCGCTTCATCTGCACATAGCCCTCGGGAATGGAGGTCACGGACAAAGCGGGGCCGCCATAGATCTCGATGCTCGCCACCTCCCGGGCATAGAGGCTTGCGACCAGCGCCTGATCCTCGATGCAGGCGCGGTAGTGACCCGTGAGGAAACGGCGGATGCTGGTGCCGACGACGGCGCGCATTTCCGGGCTTTCGCGATATTCCTGCTGCGAGCCGCCGAGATAGCGGATGTCGCGCCCCTCCCAGAGATTGCGGCTTTCGCCTGAGGCCAGGATGGAGGCAAGCAGGCGCCGTTCGGTCTGCGCATCGGCGCGGCGCAGGAAATCGACGATGGCCCCCGTCGCGCGCAGATCGGGCGCGGCCGTGCCGCGCTCCCAACGGGAGACCGTCGCCGTCGAGAAGCCGAGTTTCCACGCGATATCGGCCTGCGCCAGACCGACCTTCAGGCGATAGGCGCGCAATTGATCGATGAGATCATGGCCCGTGCTGAGGACGAAATCGCGCAAATTCAACCCTTCGACGTGACGATCATCAATAATACGCCAAAAAGTGGAGCAAACTACCAGAGACTCCGCTTCCTGCCGCCGATGATGTCGGCTACCGTTAACTCCAGGTAAACGTCTGTGACTGCCGTTTCGCAAGTCGCCAAACGTGCAATTACGATGTTTCCAGAGGTGACGGCCATGACGGCCTATTCCCGCGCCTCGCCAGCCGACTGCCTGGAGCATCGGTTGTCCCTCTCTGGACCAGACCGCATGGCACTAAAAGCGACGACCCATTCCGCCCAGCTCGCCTCCGTAGCCGAGATCATCGGCATCAATCCAAGCGAGCTGGAGAGCGCCTTCGTGTGTGAAGAATGGAGTGCGGAACTTGCAACCGGCGTCGTGCGGCTAGGACCGGAAACAGCAAGCCTGCACGGAATTGGCAGCAGCCCCTGCGGTATCATGGACCTCATTCGCCTGTACGATTCCGCAGACCTTTCCAAGGTGCTGCAAGCGCTCGAGGACGCGGCAACGTCGCCCAGCGTCTTCACCTTTTCCACGACGCTGCGTCCAGGGCCTGGCCTCTATCGCCCGGTCTTCTGTTTCGGCCAGTCCGATACGGTCGATGGCACGAGCGGCATGATCCGCGGCACTTTCGCGGTGGCGCGGCTCTGTGTGCGCATGGGCTCAAGGCCGGAAGCGTTGAACTGACCCCTTCCCTTTTATGGGGCGCGCACCTATCTCTCGTTTCATGAGGCAGGTTCTGTTCCTATTCGCCATTCTGGGCGCGCTCTTCTCCGGCTGGCTGCCGGCGATGGCGGCGACGCTCAGTGTCGGCCAGCCTGCCGGCGTGCATGCCATGCATGACATGAACGGCAAGGACGGCGGTGGTGATCATGGCAAGACCAAGCCGATGGCTCACCCCGTCGCCTGTTCCGCCTGTTTTGCGATAGAGGCCGAACGGATCGAACCCGCCGGGCGCCTGCTTGTGCTGTCGGAACACACGCCTGCCCTACCGCCGGCCCTTGCCGGCCTTGCGCTGCGGCCGCTTAATCCCCCTCCCCGGGCCTGAACAGACCGAGACATTTCCCCTCACTCTGTTCAGAACTGGAAAAGACAATGAACGCAAAGACCCTGTTTCTTGGCGCAGCCCTTTCGCTCGCCTTTACCCTGCCTGCAATCGCCCAGGAGGCCGATCATTCCGCCCATCAGGGCATGACGATGGACGCGCCGGCCGAAAGCAGCAGCCCCTCCACGCAGGCTTTCATCGATGCCAACGCGAAGATGCATGCAGCCATGGCCATCGACTTTACCGGCAATGCCGACGTCGACTTCGTGCGCGGCATGATCGCCCACCATCAGGGGGCGATCGACATGGCGAAGGTGGAACTGGAGCACGGCAAGGATGCCGAGATCCGCAAGCTGGCGCAGGACGTCATCACCGCCCAGGAGGGCGAGATTGCGATGATGAAGGAATGGCTGGCAAAGAACGCCAAGTAACGCTTGACGAAAGCCAAGTCTAAAAAGGAAGGCCCGCCGGGAAACCGGCGGGCCTTTCAGCAGGATCGTTCAGACGCTGCGCGGCAGCCTATTCGCCGGGCGGAAGTGCTCTTTGGGCCGCCGAGGCCTCGACAAGCGAAGCCGCGATGACGCGGGCCATCAGAAGACTTGTTTCGCGAAGTTCGGTGTTGCTGCCGCTGCGGGCGGTCCGGATGAGGCGAAAGCCTTCCCGAAGCATGATTTCCTGAGCCTTGTCGCAGGCCCAGTTTTCAAGACGAGAATCGTCGAATGCGGATGCTTTTGGCGCCATGTGTCCCCTCATGCCAAATCATTCAGCACAAAGCGGCTCATCACGACTACGCACGCGCAGGTCGCCCCCAGAACTTTCGATGTATGATAATGCCGCTTGAGATCAAGCTACATGATTCGTTGTAGAATCAAAGATATATTTGTGTCGGCATCCCTAGAATTAGGGACGCGAAAGGCTATTTCTCTTCGCTTCGACTTCCGGACGGCAGAAACAACCCTCGACATGGTCGTTGACGAGACCCATCGCCTGCATGAAAGCGTAGACGGTGGTGGGGCCGACGAAGGTCCAGCCGCGTTTCTTCAGGTCTTTGGACAGGCGTACGGAGGTGGGCGTCGTGGGATTGGCGACGATGACGTCCCACTCCACGCGTTCGGGCCGTTCCTGCGGCGTCGGCTCGAAGCTCCAGAAATAGCGGGCGAGCGTGCCGAATTCCTCACGCAACGCCTGTGCGCGGCGGGCATTGTTGATGGTCGAGACGATCTTGCCGCGGTGCCGTACGATGCCGGTATCGGCAAGGCAGCGGGCGATGTCCGCGTCGTCGAAAGCGGCGACCTTGTCAAAATCGAAGCCGGCGAAGGCTGAGCGAAACGACTCGCGCTTGCGCAGGATCGTCAGCCAAGACAAGCCGGACTGGAAGCCTTCGAGGCAGATTTTCTCGAAGAGCCTGATATCGCTGGTAACGGGATGTCCCCATTCCTCGTCATGGTAGCGGCGATAGTCGTCCAGATTGCCGTGCCATGCGCAACGCGTGCGCCCATCGTCGCCGTCCAGCAGTCCCCGTACCGTCATCATCGCCTCCGTTTTCCTTTTGTTCCGCTTTACCACTCGTCAACCACATTTGGAAAGCCGGCAATAACCCTACTCAAAGCTTTATCGGATCGATGCATGTTTCATGAACGGTCGTTTACCATTCGCTTCATCGGAGGGTGCAAGCATTTGCCCGAACCGGCGCCGCAATGTTTTCTAGCGGCGCAGACCGGCGACGATCAGTAGCGAGTACGTCCGATGTTGATACGAATGTTTTTGGCGACCACCCTTCTTGCCACGACGACAGTGGCCCATGCCAATGACCGGTATATAAGCAAGCCACCCATCATCATCAGCCCCGACCTCACCGCCCCCTGGGTGATGCAGCTGACCGGCGAAGGCGTGCAGCCGGCCGTCAGCACGCGCCGCGTCATCCAGCGCCAGCAGGTGCAGCAGCGCCGCGTCATCCGCCGCGAAAACGCCGCCCGCGTCGAGCAGGTCTCGGCCGGCGGCCAGGCGCGCAACGCCATCAAGTCGAAGTTCGACCCGATGTACCTGCCGCAGACCGTGTCCTACGAGACGGAGCACAAGGCCGGCACGATCGTGATCGATACCAACAACCGCTTCCTCTATCTCGTGCTCGGCGACGGCCAGGCGCGACGCTACGGCGTGGGCGTCGGCAAGCCGGGCTTCGAATGGGCAGGCGCCCACAAGATCACCCGCAAGGCCGAATGGCCGACCTGGACACCGCCGCAGGAAATGGTCGCCCGCGAGGCCGCGAAGGGCCATTACCTGCCGGCATCCATGGAAGGCGGCCCGGAAAACCCGCTCGGCTCGCGCGCCATGTATCTCGGCTCGACGCTCTACCGCATCCACGGCACGAACGCGCCCTGGACCATCGGCTATGCGGTCTCGTCGGGCTGCATCCGCATGCGCAACGAGGACGTCGTCGATCTCTACGACCGCGTCGCTGTCGGCACCAAAGTCATCGTGATCTGAGACAAACGTCGGCTGAAATCGAAACATCTCCGGCTGTCCCGCAGCCGGAGATGTTTGCGTTCATGGCCGCCCCTTCGGCAACAGAACGAAGAAAACCGCCCTCCCATTCGTCTTCCTGCGGGAAAGCCGACTTGAAATCGGTCAAAACTCGGCTAGCCTCGCGGCATCAGGGATTGAGAGGGAATTCACCATGCGGAAATATGCACCGATCTTGCTGGCAGCGACGATCGCCGCCACGGCGGTCATGCCGGCGACCTCGGCAAGCGCCTTCCCCGGCGCGCTCAAGACAAGCCAGACTGCAACGACATCCGACGTCACGCTGGTCGTCCAGCAGAGCAAGAAACAGGTGGCGCAGAAATACAAGCGCACCAAGGTGCGTTTCGTCACCGACCAGGCGCCCGGCACCGTCATCGTCGATACCAACAACAAGTTCCTCTATTATGTCGAAGGCAACAACAAGGCGACGCGCTACGGCATCGGCGTCGGCCGTGACGGCTTCGGCTGGTCGGGTGTGGTGAAGGTCGGCCGCAAGGCGGAATGGCCGAGCTGGACGCCGCCGGCCGAGATGCGCCGTCGTGAGGCCAAGAAGGGCCGTATCCTGCCCGTCGTCCAGGAAGGCGGGGAGGACAACCCGCTCGGCGCCCGCGCGCTCTACCTTTACAAGGGCGGACGCGACACGATCTTCCGCATCCATGGCACGAACCAGCCCTGGACGATCGGCCAGAACATGTCGTCTGGCTGCATCCGCATGATGAACAAGGATGTGGAGCATCTTTATTCGCGCGCCGATGTCGGAACCAAGGTCGTGGTCGTCGGCCCCGGCAACCGCCAGGGTGCGGTCAGCTACAACGACAAGGGTGTCGATTTCTTCGGCAATCTCTTCGGCTTCGGCGGCTGAATCAGCCGCAACAGTCAATGTTTTCGATGCCGGCCTAGTGCCGGCATCGTCGTTTCAGCCGGCCGAGCAGGATATCTTGCCGGTGCGCCTGACCGCCTCGTCGAACTTTTCGCCCTCGACCTTCAGCGTGTAGGTCCCCTCGAAGTTCATGCCCTCTTCGTCCACCGTCGTCAGCATGACGAAATCGAGGGCCGCAAACGGCTGGTTCTCGCCGGACTCGGCATGAACAAGCAGGCGCAGCTCGCCATCGTGCAGCCAGTGATGCGTCAACGAAGACTGGTCGAGTATCACCTTGTCGAGCCCCTTCTGGGCAAGATCGGTGGGAAGCGCCAGCGTGCCGCGGAAATTCAGGATGCCGCCAAGGCTGTAGCTGAAGCCCGCTTCGGCTTCGAACGAGACGTTCTTGTCCTTGACCGCGCAGTTGAAACCGCCGGTGGCCAGAGCGGGCGACGAGAGGGCGGCGAGGGTGGCGAGCGAAAGCAGAATGCGGCGCATGGAGATCTCCTGACGGGTCGATGCCGCTCCTGTAGCAGGGCAAGCGGACTGCGGCTGTTCCCGATGTGACAGGGCTCAGGAAAGCACGGCCGGCTTGTTCCCGCCATAGGCCCAGTCGAGCAGTTCCACCGTATGCAGGATGGGAATCTCTGTTCCGGTCGCAATCTGCGTGATGCAGCCGATATTCCCCGTCGCGATGAGGTCCGGCTTCGTCGCCTCGATGTTCTTGACCTTGCGCGCCTTCAGCTTGCCGGAGATTTCCGGCTGCAGGATATTGTAGGTGCCGGCCGAACCACAGCAGAGATGCCCCTCCGCCGGATCGCGCACGACAAAGCCCGCCTTCCTGAGCAGTATCTTCGGCGCCAGCGTGATCTTCTGGCCATGCTGCATGGAGCAAGCCGAATGATAGGCGACCGTCAGGCCCTTGGCCTCCTGCTCCCGCAGGTCGAGTGTTGCGAGATACTCCGTCACGTCCCTGGCGAGCGCGGAAACGCGGGCGGCCTTCTCCGCATAGGCCGGATCGAGACGCAGCATGAAGCCGTAGTCCTTGATCGTGGTGCCGCAGCCCGAGGCCGTGATGATGATCGCATCGAGCCCGCCCCTCTCGATCTCGCCGAGCCAGATATCGACATTGCGGCGCGCCGCTTCCAGCGCTTGCGCCTCACGACCCATATGGTGGACGAGCGAGCCGCAGCACACCTCGCCCGCAGGCGCCACGACCTCGACGCCGAGCCGTGTCAGAAGCCGGATCGTCGCCGCGTTGATCTCCGGCTTCAGCACGGGCTGAGCGCAACCGGACAGGATCGCGACGCGGCCGCGGCGCTCGCCGGCGGCCGGATGCATGCCGGGCCTTGCCGTGGCGGATGCCTTCGCAAGGTTACGCGGCGCAAGGTCCAGCATTACGCCAAACGGTTCCAGCGGTTTGAAGCGTTTCAGAAGGCTCGCAAAGGGCCGGCCAAGGCTTGCAGCCTTCAGTGCCAGGCGGAAACGACCCGGATAGGGCAGCGTAGCGGCAAGCAGGGCGCGTGTCAGCCGATCCCAGAACGGGCGCTTGTAGGTGGCCTCGATATGCATGCGCGCGTGATCGACCAGATGCATGTAGTCGACGCCGGAGGGACAGGTGGTCGTGCAGGCAAGACAGGAGAGACAGCGGTCGATATGCGTCACCACCTCGGCGTCGGCGGGGCGGTCATTCTCCAGCATGTCCTTGATGAGGTAGATACGTCCACGCGGACTGTCGAGCTCGTTGCCGAGCGTGACATAGGTGGGACAGGTCGCGGTGCAGAAGCCGCAATGCACGCATTTGCGCAGGATCTTTTCCGATGTCGCGACATGGGGATCGGCAAGCTGCTCGGCGGTGAAGTTGGTTTGCATCGGATGATCCTTCTCAGCCGACCATCGGGGATATGAACAGCCCGGCCGGATCGAAGCTCGCTTTCACCCGCGCCTGCAGCGCCGTGATCGTCTCGGCCTGCGGCTGGAACGCCTGCATTGCGGCCAGCACCTCCGGTCGGGCCCTGAGAAGCGTCGCATGCCCGCCACCGACGGCTTTGATGTAGCGGCGGAGCAACGCGGCCTCGGGATCGGCCTCCATGCGCAGCCAGACGAGCCCGCCCTGCCAGTCGTAGAAGGCATCGACGCCGGTCTCGAGGCGCAGCGCCGCAACAAGCTGCTGACCGGCAACGGGCGCGACGGAGACGCGCCAGAGCGGACGCGGCGTGCCGTCGGCATAGGGCGCGCCATCGCGGATTTCGCGCCAGAGACGGCGTGTCCCCTCGGCTTCGAGGTGGGAGACGGCGCCGAAGCGGGTCATGGCGGCGATGAGCTTTTCGCTGCGCACGGCGACGGAGGCGGCAAGGCCCTCAAGACGCAGCGCGGTTACCGCGCCCTGCGGCAGTGCCCCGCCGGCAAACCGGCTTCGGACGCTCTCGGGCAGATGCGCTGCGCCCGACACCTCCACAGGCATCGACATGGCCGTCGCCATGGCAGCGGCGGCCTCCGCATCGTTGAGATCGGAGATGATGACCGTGACGGCGGTTTCCGGCACGGGCAGCAGGCGGAAGGTGACTTCCGTCAGGAACGCCAGCGAACCATGCGAGCCGGCGAGCAATTTGACGAGATCGAGGCCGGTGACGTTTTTCATCACCCGTCCGCCGGCCTTCACCACTTCGCCCCTGCCGTTGACGAAACGCACGCCGAGCAGGCTGTCGCGCGCAGCGCCCGCCACGAGACGGCGTGGACCGGAGGCATTCGTGGCGAAGACGCCGCCGATGGTGGGAATGCCGGAGGTGCCAAGCACACCGCGCAGGTCGTTCGGCTCGAAGGCAAGCATCTGGCGCTTCTCGGCAAGGGCGGCTTCCACCACCTCCAGCGGCGTGCCGGCGCGGGCGGTCATGGTCATTTCGGCCGGGTTGTAGGCGACGATGCCGTTGAGCCCGCGCGCCGAGAGCACGTCGGCACCGTCAGGCAACCCGTGCAGGCTGCGCGTGCCGCCGCCGCGGATGACGAAAGGCGATTTCGAAAGGGCAGCCACCTGGACGAGACGGCTGGCGGCCTCCTCGGAAAGCGGTTCGTGGATCGGTGTCATTAGGCGGGGCGCCCTTCGAGCGGGAAGACCTTGGAGGGGTTGAGCAGCCATTGCGGATCGAAGGCGGCGCGCACCGCCATCTGCTGGGCGAGGTCGGCATCGCCGTATTGATGGCGCATCAGGTCGCGCTTCTCGATGCCGACACCATGCTCCCCGGTCAGGCATCCGCCGACATCGACGCAGAGTTTCAGGATTTCGTTGCCTGCGGCTTCGGCCCTGGCGGCATCCTCCGGGTCGTTGGCATTGAACAGGATGAGCGGATGCATGTTGCCGTCGCCCGCATGAAAGACATTGGCGACGCGCAGGCCGTATTTTTCGACGATCTCGGCTGTGCCGCGCAGCACGGCGGGCAACTGGCCGAGCGGCACGGTGCCGTCCATGCAGATATAGTCGGCGATGCGGCCGGTCGCACCGAACGCGGATTTGCGGCCTTTCCAGATGAGGGCCGCCTCCGTCGCCGACTGGCTTTCCTTGACGACCTTCACACCATGCCGGCCGGCGATCTCGATGATGCTGGCCAGCATCGCCTCCATCTCCGCCTCCGAGCCTTCGACCTCGACGATCAGCAGCGCTTCGACATCCATGGGATAACCGGCATGCGCAAAAGCCTCGCAGATTTCGATGGCCGGCTTGTCCATGAATTCGATGGCGACGGGGATGATACCGGCACCGATGACGTCAGCAACGCAGGCGCCTGCCTCCTCCGAACTGTCGAAGCCGAACAGAACGGGGCGCGCGCCCTCGGGCTTGGCGACGAGACGGACGGTCGCCTCCGTGACGATGCCGAGCTGGCCTTCGCCACCGCAGACGACGCCAAGCAAATCCAGTCCGCCGGCATCGAGCGCCTTGCCGCCGAGTTCCACGATGGTGCCGTCGATCAGCACCAGCTTGACGCCGAGCAGGTTGTTGGTCGTCACGCCATATTTCAGGCAATGCGCGCCACCGGAATTCATGCCGATATTGCCGCCGATCGTGCAGGCAAGCTGCGAACTGGGATCGGGCGCGTAAAAATAGCCGTCGGCCGAAACCGCTTCGGAAATCGCGAGGTTGGTGACACCGGCCTGCACGACCGCGGCGCGGTTCGCGAAATCGACCTCCAGGATGCGCGACATCTTGGAAAGGCCGATGACGACGGCATCCTCCTGCGGGATGGCGCCGCCCGAAAGCGAGGTGCCAGCACCGCGCGGCACGACGGGCACGCCGTAGCGGTGGCAATATTTCATCACGGCCGCGACCTGCTGGGTCGTCTCCGGCAGGGCGACGGCGAGCGGCAGGCGGCGATAGGACACGAAGGCATCCGTCTCGAACGGCACGAGCTCGCGCGGCTCATGCACGAGGCAGCCGCGCGGCAGGAGGTCGAGAAGGTCGGCAACGATCTCGCGACGGCGCGAAAGCACGGCCTGCCGCGACTCAAGAAACCCGATCTGATCCATCCCTTCACCTCCACGCTCAAGTGGTCTGTTTTCTTTACCACTTCCTATTGCAAGGCGCAAATGCTAAGCATTTTGTCCGCTTCGGCAACAATTGGACGCGACTGAATGACAAACCTCGGCGATCTCGAAATCTTCTCTCGCGTGATCTCCATGGGAAGTATGTCGGCAGCAGGGCGGGCACTCGGTCTATCCCCGGCGGTGATCTCCAAGCGCGTAAAAAGACTGGAGGAACGCCTCGGCACAAGGCTTTTCCAGCGTACGACGCGGCAAATTTCCCTGACGGAGGCCGGCCAGGGTTTTTACGAGCGCATCGTCGGCATCCTTGCGGGCATCGAGGAGGCAGAGTCCTTCGTTTCCGGCCGCTCGGGCGCCGTGCGCGGCACTTTGCGCATTTCCGCACCGACCTCCTTCGGCCGGATGCATATCGCGCCCAATCTCAAGGGCTTCATGGACGCCCACCCCGAGCTTACCGTGAACCTCCTGCTTACCGATGACTTTTCCGATATTGTCGGCGGGGGCTTCGATCTTGCCATCCGGATCGGTGAATTGTCGGATTCCTCGCTCGTCGCCCGCCGGCTTGCCCCGGTTAGGCGCGTGTTGTGCGCGTCCCCGGCCTATATTGCCCGCCACGGCACGCCGGCCACGCTGGAGGACCTGGCGGATCATGTCTGCCTGCCGCCGCATACACAGGACGTCTGGCGGCTCGAAGGCCCGGAAGGCGGCGTCACCTATCGCCCGCAGGGACCGCTCTACACCAATTCGAGCGAAGTGGTGCGCGAGGCGGTGTTCTCCGGCATGGGCATCGCGCTTCGCTCCACCTGGGATGTCGGCCCGGCGCTGAAGACCGGCGGCCTCGTGCAGGTGTTGCAGCAATACGAGGGATCGCGCAACGTGGTCCTGTCGGCCGTCTATCCGAGCCGGCAGTTCCTGCCGGTCAAGGTGCGGCTGTTCATCGATTATCTCGCCGACCTCTACGGCGCCCTGCCCTATTGGGAAGGGTGACGCGGACGAGCAAACGGAGGACCTTATGCGTGGTAAAACAGCCGTGATCGTGGCCCTCGTCGGGCTTGCCCTGCCCGTGGCAGCGGTGGCACAGCCGCTCGACCCGCTTCTCGCGGGCTTCGACGATGCCTGCAATTACACCGACGCGCTTGGTGACCTGCTCCAGTCGACCTACGCCTTCGCGCGAAAGCAAGGCACGGTCGCCATCCCCGAAGGCTACGAGTCCGTGTTCGGCAAGCCCGCCGTCCAGTCGGTGGACGAATACCTGCACATCACATTGCCGGTGCTGGACGGCACCTGGCGCAACGTGCCGGTCAAGGAGATCGAGGTCTATATTACCGAACTCGAAAGCGGCTTCAGCTCACATACCGTTGTCTTCGCGACGAACGCGCTGAAGCAGGCGGAAGCGGCGTTCAAGGAACGCGGCGCGGCAGCACAGAAAAAGCTCGCCAGCCAAGACGAAGCCGAATTCGGTTGGCAGACGGGCTTTGCCGTCCGCGACGGCGCGCCGCGCTACGAGTGCGACCTCTCGACGTAACGCCCCAGCGAAATCTAATGCTTGTCCTCTTCAGCATGCCTGTTGCGGATCGCGCGGACGAGCAACCACATGCCGACGATGACGAAGGGCACCGCGATGCCGGTCAGCGTCTCCGGCTTCACCTCCAGCCCGAGGCCGTGCGCCGCTTTCGCCACATAGCCGAAGAGGCCGATGACATAGTAGGAGATCGCGGCGACCGAGAGGCCTTCGACGGTCTGCTGCAGACGCAGCTGCAGCTTGGCACGTCGGTCCATCGAATTCAGCAGCGTCGTATTGAGCTGTTCCAGTTCCACGTCGATCCAGCTGCGCAACAGCGCCGTCGCCCGCGCGAGTTTGCGTGACAGGTTCGCCTGCCGTTCCTCGACCGATTGACAGGTGCGCATGGCCGGCGCCAAGCGACGCTCGAGGAAGAAACCGAGCGTTTCGTAGCCGGGCACGGCCGTCTCGGCGAGCGTGCGGATACGCTCCTGCACGATGCCGTAATAGGCGCGGCTGGCGCCGAACCGGTAGAGGCTGAGCGCGGCATTCGCCTCCAGCTCGGCGGCAAGACGGGTGATCTCGGTCAAGAGTTCGTCAGCCTTGTCGCGGGCGTGCTGCTTCATGGCATTGGTAATGCCGGTCAGCCCGTCCTCGATGCGCCGGATGTCGGGCGACAGCGACTGGGCAAGCGGCAGACCCATCATGGCGAGCGTGCGGTAGGTTTCAATGTCGAGCAGGCGCTGGACGAGCGCGCCGCGCCCGGCCTCCGTCATGCCGCGATCGATGACGAGGATCTGCGTCAGCCCGTCGCCGTCCTGGCGAAAGTCGGTGAGCACGACGCCCTGGCCATTCTTGATCTCGCTGTAACAGAGGCTCGTCGGGTCGAAGCAGGCAATCGCCTCGCGGGTGTCAGGCGTATCCGGGCGGATTTCCAGCCGAATGCCGGAAATCAGCGTACCGGGTGGCGAAAAGCTGTCGCCGAACGGGTGGACAGGCACTTCACCGCCGAACTTCTCCGGCACCGGGCCGTCCCAGAAATAGGTCGAGAATTCCGTATGCCGCTCCCAGCGCAGCGTGCCCTGCCCCCAGCTCAGCGCATGATGGCTGGAGTCGCGCCCCGGCGGCGAGATGCCGCGCGAACGTGACAGTTCGCCCATCACGGCATGATCGACCGCCGAACCACCCTCGGTCAGGAAGGCAAGCTGGAAGATCACGCGCGGCGACGGCACGAGCGCATACGGTCGCGAATGTATTTCCCCGAGCGCCTGCGCACGCGCAGTCGCCTGCGGAAAGGCGAAGCTTCCCTTACCCATGTTCCGCACTGCCCCCCTTCGTGCAACAGCATAGTCTTAACAAATGTCAGGCACCGAGAGATAGGGCGCATTGACGCAGGCCATCGGAATAGAGTGGACAAGATTATTGACCAGTTTCCGCGCCGATTGATACACTTGCGGAGTGACCGAAACGCCGTTCGACCTTTTTGCCCGCATCAGCCACAGCCGCACCGCCGACGAGGTCGTGCGGCAGATCGAGCTTTTGCTGCTCGAAGGCGTCTTGCGCGACGGCGACCGGCTGCCCGGCGAACGCGAGCTTTCCCGGCGATTAGACGTGTCGCGTCCGATCCTGCGCGATGCGCTGAAGGAGCTGGAAAATCGCGGATTGCTGATCAGCCAGCACGGCGACGGCACCTATGTCGCCGACATCATCGGGCAGGTATTTTCCCGTCCGGTCGTCGATCTCATCGCCCGGCACCAGCGGGCGACGGAGGACTATGTCGAGTACCGGCGGGAGCTTGAAGGCATCACCGCCGAGCTCGCCGCCCGCCGCGCCACAGAATACGACCGGCAGATGCTGACCCGCATCATGCAGGCGATGCGCGCAGCCCATCAAAGCGGCTCATTCGACGCAGAGCTCGAGGCCGACGTGGAGTTGCACAACGCAATCGGCGAAGCCGCGCACAATATCGTCCTGCTGCACACGCTGCGCGCGTGTTACCGGCTGCTGGCGCAGGGTATCTTCTTCCACCGCCATCTCGTCTTCTCCTCCGAAGAAGCGCGCGGCCACCTCCTTGCGCAGCACGAGGCGATCTATGCGGCCGTCATGGCCGGCGACGGAAATGCGGCCAGAAAAGCCGCCCAGGCGCATATGGACTATATCGCCGTCGCAATCCGCGATGCCGAACGCAGTGGGGAATGGCAGAGAATTTCGCAACTGCGCATGCAAAAACGCGGTTCCCCCCCACAAGCCTGACTTGCGCCGCAAATCTCACGCAAGCATGATGGTCGATAAACGACTCGGCAGCTTTGTGCCGCAAGAGGAACAAAAAGACCTTGAACATTCTCAACCGCCTCGCCAGTGACGTCCAGCTCATGTTCCGCAGACCGTGCAAGGAACAGTATGGCGCGCTGTGCTATCGGCTGAAGAAGAAGAATTCGGCGGTCGAAGTCCTCCTCATCACCAGCCGCGACACCGGTCGCTGGGTCATCCCCAAGGGCTGGCCCATGGATGGCAAGAGCGCAGCGGCGGCCGCCGCCCGTGAAGCCTGGGAAGAGGCCGGCGTGAAGGGCAAGGTCGCCGATGAATCGATCGGCAGCTATCGTTACATGAAGGGCATGCCGGAAGGATTGAAGGTCGATTGCCGCGTGCGCGTCTTCGCGCTCGAAGTGGACGACATCAGCAAGAATTTTCCGGAAAAGGGCGAGCGCCGCGCCGAGTGGGTCGACTGCACCGAGGCCGCCTCCCGCGTACACGAGCCAGGCCTCAAGGCGCTGCTTCTTGCCTTCGAGCAGAAAATCCTCTCTGGCATCAATCCCCCGGCCAAAAACGGCACGACCGGCGCCCAATAGCGCATATCATCATATTGCCGCCGATGCCCTGAGGCGATACTGCCTTTTGGCAATTACGGAGCAGCATGAATGGCGAATTCTCAGGTCCGGCTACGCAAGCCGACGCTGGACAAGGATCTGGAAAAACTGACTTTCACCGAACAGGCCACGCACTTCGTGCTGCGGTCCTGGACGGGTGTCGGCATTGCCCTGGTCTTCCTCTTGATCGCCATGGCCGTCGCCAACACCTATGCCACCGGCACGCCTGGCGTCCTCGTCGTCGCCGTCACCGCGGCGCTGGCCGCTTACATGGCCATGAATATCGGCGCCAACGACGTGACGAACAATGTCGGCGCTGCCGTCGGCGCGCGCGCCATGAGCATGGGCGTGGCGCTCATTATCGCTGCCGTCTTCGAAATCGCAGGCGCGCTTCTGGCCGGCCAGGGCGTTGCGCAAACCGTCGCGTCGGGCATCATCGATCGGGCCTTGTTCCCCAACCCCGACGTCTTCGCCTGGGCAATGATGGCGGCCCTTATTTCCGCAGCCCTGTGGATCAACATCGCCACACTCGCCAATGCGCCGATCTCCACCACCCATTCCATCATCGGCGGCGTCATCGGTGCGGGTGCAGCGGCAAGCGGCTTCCACAGCGTTCAGTGGGACGCCATTGCCGTGATCGTCGTCAGCTGGACCGTCTCGCCGATCCTCGGCGGCGTGATCGCGGCAGCCTTTCTCTATTTCATCAAGGAATTCATTATCTACCGTGAGGACAAGATCGAAGCGGCCAAGACTTGGGTTCCCGTGCTCGTCGCCGTCATGGCCGGCTCCTTCGCGGCTTTTCTCGTCAATGGCGGCACGAACGGCTTTTATGATGTTCCGATCGGCAAAGCGCTCCTCATGGGCCTCGGCTTCGGCATCGCCACCTATGTCGTCACCCGCCCGATCGTTCGCCGCACAGCGGACGGACTCGACAATCGCAACCAGTCGCTGCGCACGCTCTTTCGCATTCCGCTGATCTGTTCGGCAGCGCTGCTCTCCTTTGCCCACGGCGCCAACGACGTGTCGAACGCCGTCGGTCCGCTCTACGGCGTCGTCTCCGCACTGCGCTCCGGCAGCGGCGGCGAGGCGGTTATTCCCCTCTGGGTGATGGTCATCGGCGCCTTCGGCATTTCGCTCGGCCTGCTGCTGTTCGGCCCGCGCCTCATCCGCATCGTCGGTAACGAGATCACCAAGCTCAACCCGATGCGCGCCTTCTGCGTGGCGCTGTCCTCCGCCGTCGCCGTGCTAACGGCCTCGGCGTTTGCCATTCCGGTTTCCTCCACGCATATCGCCGTCGGCGCGGTTTTCGGCGTCGGTCTCTTTCGCGAATGGTACACACGCAATTCCCAGCGCCGCATCGATTACATCCGCAGCCGCGGCAACGGCATTGCACCCGAGGAACCGCCGGCGAACCTCGACGAGACACGTCGGCGCTACCTCGTGCGCCGCTCGCATTTCATGACGATCATCTCGGCCTGGATCGTGACGTTGCCTGTCTCCGCGATGCTCTCGGCCCTCGTCTTCCTCGCGCTCAACGCACTCTTCACCTGAGATCAAGATCATGCGTGCCAATTACCGGATGCAGCGGCTCTTCGTCGGCGGCGCCCTTGCCGCGGGCCAGGCCTTCGAGGCCTCGAAGGACCATTTCCACTACCTCACCAATGTGCTGCGCATGGGCGACGGCGATGCGGTGCTGCTGTTCAACGGGCGCGACGGCGAGTGGCATGCCACGCTGTCGCTGCCGACCCGCAAGCGCCTGCTTTTGACGCCGACCGAACAGACCCGGCCACAGCCGGCGCCCTCGGACCTGCACTATCTCTTCGCGCCCCTGAAGGTCGGCCGGCTGGATTATCTCGTGCAGAAGGCCGTCGAGATGGGGGCAGGCGTGCTGCAACCCGTCATGACCCAGCATGTGCAAGGCAAGATCACCAGCATCGAGCGGCTGGAGGCGAATGCGACCGAGGCTGCGGAACAGTGCGGCATCCTTGCCATCCCCACCGTTGCCGCGCCGCGCAAGCTGGACGACCTGCTTGCCGACTGGCCGCACGAGCGCCGCATCATCTTCTGCGACGAGGGCCATGGCAGCCAGAACCCGCTGCCGGTGCTGCAAGGCATCAAGGAGCGCAAGCTGGCCCTGCTCGTCGGGCCGGAAGGCGGGTTTTCCGACGAGGAACGCACGTTGCTGCGCAATCTCGATTTCGTCACGCCCATTCCGCTCGGCCCGCGCATCCTGCGCGCCGATACGGCGGCGGTCGCGGCCATGGCGGTCATCCAGGCGGCGATCGGCGATTGGCATTAGGCAATTTTGCGTCGGGGCCGATGCACAAGGAAGATTTTTCCTGAAAAGTCGAATGGGATTTTTTGAATCTGCCTTGAAAGGAATTCGCTTGCACCGCATCTATTTCCGGTCCAAGCACCCTCCCATGCCCGACGTTCCGCCGGGCGCCATCCGTTCAGAAGAAGACGCCCATGGCCCGTGATACCACCGACCAGACGCCGATCCGCACCGTCGCGGACATGGCGGAATACCTCGCCGACGGCAACAAGCCGAAGGAAAGGTTCCGCATCGGCACCGAGCACGAGAAATTCGTCTTCTTTACGGCCGATAACAGTCCCGTTCCCTATTTTGGCGATGCCAGCATTTCCGCGCTGCTGAACGGCATGCAGGAAAAGACCGGCTGGGAGCCGATCATCGACGCCGGCCACATCATCGGTCTTGCCGAACCCTCCGGCATGGGCGCGATCTCGCTAGAGCCCGGCGGCCAGTTCGAGCTTTCGGGCGCGCCGCTCGAAACGCTGCACCAGACCTGCAAGGAATCCAACCAGCACCTCGCAACGCTGCGCGAGATCGCCGAGCCACTCGGCATCCGTTTCCTCGGCATGGGCGGCAGCCCGAAATGGACGTTCCCCGAAACGCCCCGCATGCCGAAAAGCCGCTACGACATCATGACCCGCTACATGCCGAAGGTCGGCAGCCAGGGTCTCGATATGATGTATCGCACCTGCACGATCCAGGTGAACCTCGACTTCTCCTCGGAAGTCGACATGCGCCGCAAGATGCAGGTATCGCTGAAGCTGCAGTCCATGGCGACTGCGCTCTTCGCCTCCTCGCCCTTCACCGACGGCAAGCCGAACGGCCTGCTCTCCTGGCGCGGCGACATCTGGCGCGACACCGACAACAACCGCGCCGGCCTCATCCCGTTCGCCTTCAAGCCGGATTTCGGCTTCGAGAACTATGTCGAATGGGCGCTCGACGTTCCCATGTATTTCGTCGTGCGCGACGGCAAGTATCACGACTGCACCCACGTCACCTTCCGCCAGTTCATGAACGGCGCGCTGAAGGGCGAGATCGCGGACTACGAACCCAATATCGGCGACTGGACCAACCACCTCTCGACGCTCTTCCCGGATGTGCGCTTGAAGCGCTTCCTTGAAATGCGCGGCGCCGATGGCGGCCCGTGGCGCCGCATCTGTGCCCTGCCGGCCTTCTGGGTCGGCCTGCTCTATGACGACGGCGCGCTCGATGCCGCCGAAAGCCTGACGCGCGATTGGACGGTCGAGGAAGTCTCCGCATTGCGCGATGCGGTCCCCGCACAAGGCCTCAAGGCCGACTTCCGCGGCAAGCCGCTGATCGACGTCGCCCGCGAAGTGGTTTCGATCTCGCGCCAGGGCCTCGCCGCCCGCGCCCGCCTGAATGGCGACGGCGTGGACGAGACGATCTTCCTTGCCCCGCTGGATGAAGTGCTGGCCAAGAAGGCGACGCTCGCCGAGGACATGCTGGCGCTCTACAACGGCCGCTGGAACGGTTCCGTCGAGCCGGTCTTCACGGACTACCAGTACTGAGCATCACGCCAAAAAGCGGTTTGCGTGGATAGAATTCCCGTTATAGTGCAGGCACATGCATGTGCCTGCAGAGCATTTCCAGCTGAAGCGTTACCGCTTCGGCCCGGACAATGCGATAACAAAAAATCAGAGCATTTCCACGGCCCGCGGAAACGCTCGGGGGGAAGGACACCAAAATGCTTTCGCTTTACGACATGATGATGCAGGCGCAGAACGGCAATGCCGTGGAGACCATGGCACGCCAGTTCGGGCTTGCGCAGGAACAGGCCGCCAAGGCCGTTGCCGCGCTGATGCCGGCCTTTTCCGAGGGCTTCAAGCGCAACGCCGCCAATCCCTATGACATGGCGGCCTTCATGACGGCGCTGACCACGGGCGAACACGCCAAATATTTTGAGGACGTCTCCAAGGCTTTCACCCCGCAGGGCCTTGCCGAAGGAAACAGCATTCTCGGCCATCTCTTCGGCAACAAGGATGTGTCCCGCGCCATCGCCGACCAGGCGGCGCAGATGACCGGCATCGGCCAGGAAATCTACAAGCAGATGCTTCCGGTCATGGCGAGCACGCTGATGGGCGGCATCTTCAAGCAGTCGTTTGCGCCGTTCTTCCCCGGCGCGGGCGCTGCGCAGGCCAATCCCTTCGCCGACATGATGCAGCAATGGGCTGAGGCGACGGGTTTTGCCAAGAAGCCGGAGCCGGTGAACCCCTTCACCGACAATCCGTTCACGCAGGCCGCACAGGAATTCTTCGGCAAGAAGAAGGACGAAGCGCCCGCCAATCCCTTCACCGACAACCCCTTCGCCAAGGCGTTTCAGGACATGATGGGCAGCATGGCCGGCCAGCCGACGGCAAGCGAAAAGGCTGCGGCCCCAGAGGCAACACCGGCGGCTTCGCTGAAGACTCTCGTCAACACCATGTTCGACACCGGTCTCGACATGCAGAAGGACTACCAGCGCAACATCGAATCGATCTTCGAGACGATGCGCAACGGCATGGACACGACCGGCCAGAAGGGCTGAGGCTTACGCCGCAGCCCGCGTGCGGCCCGCCTCGGCCGGCACATTGAAGCGTTCAACAATAGCGGCGAGCGAGCGGGTGTCGCCCGCAAGGCCGGACATGCCGGCCGCCGTTTGCGAGACCGCCTGACGGTTCTGCGCCGTCACCTGCTCCATCGCATTCATCGAGCGGCTGATATCGCCGAGGCTGGACGATTGCTGGTTCGCGGCGGCGGCAATCGAATGGATGTGGTCGTTGATGCGCGTCACCTGCTCGGCAATGCCCGACAAAGCCGCACCGGTCTGCTGCACGAGATCGACACCCTTGGCCACCTCGACGCCCGACTTGGTGATCAGCGCCTTGATGTCCTTGGCGGCATTGGCCGAACGCTGCGCCAGTTCGCGCACCTCCTGCGCGACGACCGCGAAGCCCTTGCCGGCTTCCCCTGCCCTTGCCGCTTCCACCCCGGCATTCAGCGCCAGAAGGTTCGTCTGGAAGGCGATCTCGTCGATGACATTGATGATGCTTGAGATTTCGCGCGACGCGCCTTCGATGCGCTCCATCGCGGATACCGCATGCGAGACGACGCGGCCGGACAGGTCCGTGCTGCCCTTGGCCTCCGTCGCCATGCGCGAGGCCTGATCGGCGCGCTCGGTGGAGCTGCGGATCGCCTGCATCATCTGGCTGACGGCTTCGGTCGTGCGCTCCAGCGCCTCGACCTGGCTTTCCGTACGCGCGGCGATGTCGCGGGTGGCGGTATCGACATGGGCGACCTTGCCGTCGATCGAGCGGGCATTGTAGGAGACGGCGGCGATGGTTTCGGCAAGGCGGCGCACCGAGGTGTTGAAATCGACGCGTAGCTCGTCCAGCCCTTCGGCGAATTCATGCTGGATGACGGTGGAGAGGTCGCCGGCGGAGAGGCGTTCCAGCGCGGCACCGAGCGTTTCGACGGCATCCTGCACCTGCCGCTCCTGCTCGGCCTTGGCCGCTTCCTGCGCCTGCTGTTCGCGGGCGGCATGATCGCGGTTTTCGGCCGTCGCACGTTCCAGCGCTTCCTTTTCCAGCACGGCGGCACGGAAGACGGCGACGGAGCGCACCATGTCGCCGATCTCGTCGGCACGGTTTTCCTTCGGCAGGGCAATGTCGGTGTTGCCGGCGGCAAGCTCCGTCATCGCCTTCACCAGCTGGTGGATCGGCCGCGTCAAAGCGCGGGAGAACAGAATGGCTGCCAGAATGGCAAGGCCGATGATTGCCGCCGTGAGACCCAGCACGATAAACGTGCCGCGCATCAGGCCGGCCGTGGCTTCAGCCTTCGACATCTTGGCGATGACAGACCATTCGGCGCCGCCGAAGGACAACGGCGAGGCTGCGGCATAGAGATCCGCGCCGGAGGCATCCTTGATGACGCCATAGGTTTCGCTGCCGACCGGCAGGCCGGCGATATCGAGGCGGATCTGCAAGGCATCGGCTTCCGGTGTGCGGGCGGAATCGGTCAGCACCGTGCCGTCGCCGCGCACCAGCACCGTTTCACCGGTCTCGCCAAGGCCCTTGCTGTTGCCGAAGATGGCGTCGATCTTGGCGTTCGGCACGCGGATCGCCATGATGCCGAGCGTACGGCCGTTCATGGTGATGGGCGCGGCAGCGAAGGCGGCCGGTGCGCCGCCAAGTGCGGCATATTCGGAGAAATCCGAGAAGACGATCTTGCCCGGCTCCTTCAGCGCCATGGCATCGTTGAACGCAGCCGTCAGGCCGCTGTCCTTGTAGGGACCGGTCAGAACGTTCGTGCCGAAGTCCTCGGCCTTCGACACGGAATAGAGCACGTTGCCCTTGGGATCGATCATGTAGAGATCGGCATAGCCCTGCGATTCCAGGTGCTTGCGGAAGGTGACGTGATACTGCTTGTGCGAACGGTCGAAATTGTCCTTCTTCGCGGTATCGAGCAATGCGCGCTCGCCCGGCGGGTTCGGATTGTTCTTGATGTAACGGTCATGCAGTTCGCCTGCCGGGTCCTTGCCGAGAGCGCCCCAGGCGCCGGCAAAGCCGTAGAAGGCCTGCGTCGTCGGCATGGCCGAGGCAAGGCTGATCAGATCGAGCTTCATGCCGTCGAGATAGGCGCGCGCCTCGTTGCGCCGGCCATCGGCCGTCGCCTCCAGCTTCTGCATCACTTGCCCGGTGACGGTTTCACCCGACACGACCAGCGAC
This sequence comes from Shinella curvata, assembly GCF_022899935.1. Classification (GTDB taxonomy): domain Bacteria; phylum Pseudomonadota; class Alphaproteobacteria; order Rhizobiales; family Rhizobiaceae; genus Shinella; species Shinella curvata. The sequence continues at coordinate 188,422 of NZ_JALJCJ010000002.1, read as the reverse complement.
ACGGCGCTGGCGGCGCCGATGGAAAGAAGCGTGAGCACGGCAGCAGCAAGGGGCAGTTTACGCGAAATCCGCATGGCGATCCGTCCAGCAACAAGGTGTTGGTCCGGCTCATCCGGATCGGCAGACAGCATCATGCCCGCGAACGTGGTTTTCGCGGCTGCCAGCTGAACGGTAGCCGAGCGGGGTTTACCTTAGGTAAAGTGGATCTGGCGAGAAATGAATGAAAAATGCCCGACGCGGACCTTGGGAGTCGCACGCCGGGCAAGCGGCAGGGTTATTGGCTCTCACCCTGCGGGGAAGTCAAACAATTCCAGCAAACGCGTGAGGCGGTTTTGCGTCCGGAATTGCATCAATGCTGTGGCGCCACCCCGGGAGCCAGGCTGGCACCATCGAAAATCAATCCAGACGGCCGCTGCGCAGGTGACGACGGGCGCGTTCGCGCGAGGCGATCGTCAGATGCAGGCCGGCATCCGTGAAGAAGGATGCGGCGCGGACGTCCTGAACGTCGCTGCGGCACAGCCCCATATCGTAGAGCTGGTGGTCGTCGAGTTCATTCAGGCGGTTGATCACGCGACGGTTCTGCCATGCGCGGACAAATTTGGCGGCGGCATTGCTGACGCGGGCAAAGAGGTTCGGGGCCGGACGGCGCGTTGCGAGGATATCGATTTCCATCTTGCGGTCGATCATGCGCATGGCATTTCTCCTTTCCGGCTCGGCGATCCATCGTCCTTCGATGGGGCTTCGCAGACGCCCGTGATCATTCGCCGCTCACAGGGTTTGAGCGGCGGTTCAAAAAATAATGGTTGAAGAAGAGCCGTCCGGCGGAGGTCGGAGCTGGACGGCATATCCCGTCGAGCGATGGATCAACTTGAGACCTATCGTTCAACAATTGCTTTTTCGCAGAATCTCATTGATCAGTCCAACGAATGTTTCTAATAGTATCAATCAAACAATCTTATGGGTGACTTTATGTCCGCTCCGCTAGACATCGACCAGCTGCAGACCTTCGTCGCGATTGCCGATACCGGAAGTTTCACGCGCGCGGCCGAGCGGGTGTTCAAGACCCAGTCAGCCGTTTCCATGCAGATGCGCCGTCTGGAAGAACGCATCGGCAAACAGCTCTTCATGAAAGACGGGCGCGGCAACCGCCTGACCGCCGAGGGCGAGCGCCTGTTGAACTACGCGCGCCGCATGCTGCGCCTCAACAACGAAGCGATCGCCGCCTTCGACGACAACCGCCTGGAAGGCATGTTGCGTATCGGCACCCCGGATGACTATGCCGACCGCTACATGCCTGAGATCATCATGCGGTTTGCGAAAACCCATCCGAATGTCGAGCTCTACATCGTCTGCGAGCCCTCGGTGGACCTCGCGGAGAAGATGGCCAAGGGCGAACTTGACATCGCGCTGGTGACACACAATCCGCGCCAGCGCCATTCGGACGTGGTGCGCACCGAGCCGCTCTGCTGGGTGATGTCGGCCAATCATCCGCTGCCGGAAAACGCGCCAGTGCCGCTTGCCGTGGGGCGGCGGGATTGCCAGTGGCGGCAGATCGCCTGCGCGGCGCTCGATTCCGTCGGGCGCGACTATCAGGTTCTGTTCACCAGCTGGTCCTCCACCGTCGTCGCGGCGGCGGTAATGGCCGGCATGGCCGTCTCGGTGCTGCCGGAATCAGCGCTGCGACCCGGCATGAAGGTGCTGACGCAGGCGGACGGTTTTCCGCCGCTTGCCCCCGTCCAGATCGGCATCATGCGCCGGCCGGGCCTTTCGCCGTCGCTGTCAAATGCCATCACCAGCCACATCACCGCCTGCCTCGACAACATCACGCCGTTGGCGGCGGCCGATGAGCTGCCGGAGGCGGATGTTAAAGTCTTCCCGCGCGTGGCGCGCCTGCGGACCGGGAATATCCTGCCGGGATGGTAACGCAGCTGCCGCTGGACGGCGTTCCCCTCGTCAAGTCCGGCCCGACCGGCGTGACGATCCGCCCTGTACGCGACGCCGATGTAGAGGCGCTGCGCCAGATCGAGCGCTCGGCCGCGCAGGCTTTTCGGCTGATCGAAGCCTTTTCCTGGCTTGCGGTCGGCGAGGTGCAGAGTGCGGAGGTGCATCACGCGCTCCTTGCGGCCGGAACGAACTGGGTGGCCGTCGATGATGGCGATCATCCGCTCGGCTTCCTGAGCGCGGAGATTTCCGGCCGGGACCTGCATATCTGCGAAATCTCCGTCGACCACCTGCATCAGGGTTTCGGCATCGGCCGCAAGCTGATCGCATACGCGATCGACAGCGCAACGCGGCAAGGCCTCGAGGCCGTCACGCTCACCACCTTCCGCACCATTCCCTGGAATTGCCCGTTCTACGAGCGGCTCGGGTTTCGCATGCTGGAGGAGGAGGCACTTTCGCCGCGCCTGCGGGATCTGCTCGATCTCGAGGATGCCCACGGTCTGCGGCGCGACACGCGCTGCGCCATGCGGCTCGACATCACCACGCCATAAAAAAACCCGGCATGCTGCCATGCCGGGGGTCCGTTCTATCCTATCCTGCGATGAATACGATCAGTCGTAGGTCGCCTGCTTGCCGTCGAAATAGATGGTGCTGGCTTCGCAGATGTTGATCGTCGTCTCGTCGCCCTTGATGCTTGAACCATCCTCGGCTTCCCAGGTGACATAGAATTCGATGTCGCACGGGCCGTCGTAGTTGAACTCCATATTGGCGCTTTCGCCGCCATTGAGCTTGAAATTCATCCAGTTGGCGCTCCATTCGCCGCCCTCGCCGGTATAGAAGCCGTCGATGATGTATTCGGAGTCGTTCTTGATATCGAACTTCTGGCCGGCAGCGTAAGCGGCAGGCACAGAGATGAGCATGGCCGCCGCAGCAAGGGCGGCGAACGTTCTGATCGCGAGAGATGTCACGAAGATGATCCCGTTGTGAGTGATGATATCGCACGCCGGATGCCGCAATATTTTGCTTGGCCTTCGGATTGCGATGGTGCTGTTGCCCCTAATAAGAACGGGGCCGGATCGGTCAGAACCCGGCCCCGTTTTCTCAAACGGATCAGTGCTTTGCTTTATTCAGGACCGACGAACACTCAGGTGAAGGCGAGCCAGACGCCAAGCCAGATCCACAGGAGGCCGACGACCGCGAACCCTGCGATGAACAGCGGCCGGCGATAGCGCAGGCGGTTGCTCGTGACATGCACATAGGCATGGGCGTAGCGCAGCGCGACGAACAGCCAGCCGCCGGCGACAGTCACGGGATTGTCCGCATCGACGAGATAGAGAAAGACACTGACCACATAGAACAGAACGGGCAGTTCGAACTGGTTGGCGATGGCGTTGCGGACGGTCACGCTTTCCGCCGGCTCGTCCCGGTTCTCCCGGAACTGTTCGGGTTTTGCCTGCCCCGATTTCACCGCGCCCATACGACGCGAGGACAAGAGGAAATAGAGAACGAAGATCAGCGCGACATGCGCGATGACGGGCCAGATCGTGGCTTCCGTGGGAGACATGTTTATCCTTCGGCTTGTCGTTTCGGGCCCCTTGATAGGGGTTTCCGGCTGAAGGCTCAACCGGAAACGACCTTTGCGACAAGCCGAAGGGGAGAGGCTTACTGCTGCAGGGTCAGGTTCTCTGTGCCCGAGCCGTCCTTGCCGCTGATCGTCCAGGCGCCTTCCAGCAAGCCGTTGCCCTTGACCTGGTATACGACGAGGCCGACGGCATCACCGAGAACATAGCCGGCTGCAAAAGCATCGCCATAGAGCATGCAGATGCCGTTCGAGGTGGTTCCGCCGGTCTGCCATTCGATCGAGCAGGTCGTCTCGCTCGTCAGCTCGATCGTCGCCGTGCCCTTGTAGGCGGAGCCATCGAGATTGGTGCCCTCGACATTGTAGGTACCGGCGCTGACCGTCTGCGCATGCGCGGACGAAACCAGCCCCAGGGCCAGAACGGCACCAGCCAAAAACGTCTTCATGATATCCCCCAGATAACAGGCATTATTGCCTTGGCTGATCCTAGCGCATGCTTGGAAAAACGGAACAGGCCTGAGCGCCCCCTGAAACAAAAATGCCCGGCAAGCCGGGCATTCAAGGTGTCCATTTTTGACAGGGCGATCAGACAGCGCCCGGATAATTGGGGCTCTCGCGGGTGATCGTGACGTCATGCGCATGGCTTTCGCGCAGGCCGGCGCCGGAGATACGCACGAAGGTGGCGCGCTCCTGGTATTCCTTGAGGTCCTTGCCGCCGACATAGCCCATGGAGGCCTTGAGGCCACCGGCCAGCTGATGCAGCACGCCCGAGACCGGCCCCTTGTACGGCACCTGGCCTTCGATGCCCTCGGGCACCAGCTTCAGCGTGTCGCGCACTTCTGCCTGGAAGTAGCGGTCTGCCGAGCCACGCGCCATAGCACCGACGGAGCCCATGCCGCGATAAGCCTTGAAGGAACGGCCCTGGTAGAGGAACACTTCGCCCGGGCTTTCATCCGTGCCGGCGAGCAGCGAGCCGACCATGACGGCCGAAGCGCCGGCGGCGATCGCCTTGGCAAGGTCGCCGGAGAACTTGATGCCGCCATCGGCGATGACCGGAATGCCCTGGGCCTGCGCGGCCTCGACCGACGACATGATGGCCGCGAGTTGCGGCACGCCGACGCCGGCGACGATGCGCGTGGTGCAGATCGAGCCCGGACCGATACCGACCTTGACGGCATCCGCACCGACATCGATCAGCGCCTTCGTGCCATCAGCCGTTGCGACATTGCCGGCCATGATGCGAACGGAGTTGGAGAGCTTCTTGACGCGGCCGACGGCGTCGAGAACGCGCTGCGAATGGCCATGCGCGGTATCGACGACGATGAGATCGACGCCGGCGTCGATCAGGCGCTCAGCACGCTCGAAGCCGTCATCGCCGACGGAAATCGCGGCGGCGGCACGCAGGCGGCCCTGCGCATCCTTCGAGGCATTCGGGTTGAGCTGCGACTTCTCGATGTCCTTGACCGTGATGAGGCCGACGCAACGGCCGTCGCCATCGACCACCAGCAGCTTTTCGATGCGGTGCATGTGCAAGAGGCGCTTGGCTTCCTGCTGGTCGACGCTTTCCTTCACCGTGATGAGGTTCTCACGGGTCATCAGTTCGTAGATCTTCTGGCTCTGGTCGGAAGCGAAGCGCACGTCACGGTTCGTCAGGATGCCGACGAGGCGGCCGGCCTTGCCGTTGCCGCCATTCTCGACGACCGGAATGCCGGAAATGCCATGCGACTTCATCAGCGACAGCGCGTCGGCGAGCGTAGCATCCGGGCCGATCGTCACGGGATTGACGACCATGCCGCTTTCGAACTTCTTGACCTGACGGACTTCCTCGGCCTGCTCGGCGGGCGTCAGGTTGCGGTGGATGACGCCGAGGCCGCCAGCCTGCGCCATCGCGATGGCAAGACGGCTTTCCGTCACCGTGTCCATGGCCGACGAAAGGATCGGCAGGTTGAGCTCGAAATCGTGGGCGATGCGGGTCGCGATGTTCGTCTGGCCCGGCATGACCTCGGAGTGACCGGGTTGCAGGAGAACGTCGTCGAAGGTCAGGGCTTCGAGACCGGTTGCCGTTTCAATGATGCGCGCCATGGGGCCAAGTTCCTTCAGGGTAAAGCTTACGCACCAAGGGGAACATTGGGAGATGTCCGCCTCGGTCGCTTGCAAGAAATTCTTGGAAGTTGGCGAGGGCTGGTAACACGTTCATGACGGCTTGGAAATAGCAAAAAGCCCGGAATGCCTTCCGGGCCTCATCCTGCACACAGGTGGTGTGCTCAGAGATCGAGCTGATAGCTGACAGGCACGAAGCGATAGCCCTCGCCGGCCTTCTCGACGAACCCCGCCGCCGGGAAGGGCATGTGGTAGCCGAGGAAGGCGAGCCTGTCGGCCGCGATCATGTCGAAGACCTTTTTGCGCGTCGCGGCAGCCTGCCCCTTGTCCATGTCGAAGCGCACCTCCCAGTCCGGGCGTTGGAGGGAGAGCACATAGTGATTGGCGGTGTCAGCCGTCAGGATCAGCGCGCGGCCTTCCGATTCGACGCGGAAGATCATGTGGCCTGGCGAATGGCCGAAGGCGTTGAGGCCGGTGATACCGGGCACCACCTGCCCCTCATCCTCGATGAAGGTCAGTTTTTCGGCAAGCGGCTGTACCTTGGCCAGCACGCCCTGATGCCCCTGCTCGGCCGGCGTGCCCATACGCTCCGGGTTGACCCAGAAATCATATTCCGTGCGGCCGGTGACGTAGCGCGCATTCGGGAAGGCCGGCTTGCCGCCCTCCATCAGCCCGCCGATATGATCGCCATGCATATGGGTGATGACGACGACAGAAATCTGGTCGGCCGTATAACCGGCATATTTCAGGCCCTCGAGAAGACGGCCCATGCCGGCCTCGCGCCCGCCCTCGCCCATGCCGGTGTCGAACAGCACGACTTCCGAACCCGTATCGACAAGCGTCGGGGTGAAGCTGTTGACGAACTTGTCCGCCGGCAGGAAATTTTCCGTCAGAAGTGCGCCGACGGCCTCGGCAGACTGGTTGAGGCCATAGGTCTCGTTCGGCTTGTCGGAGGCGCGCATACCATCACGAATGGCCAGCACGCGGAAACTGCCGAGTTTGAAGCTGCGGGCTTCGAGAGGGCTTACACGCATATCGGTGGCATCGCTTTCGGTTTGTGCAAGGGCGCCCGCGCGGTTCATCAGCAGCGGTGCGGCCAATGTCGTCACGCCTGCGGCGAGAAACAAGGACCGGCGCGAGATTGTCGAATGGTCTGCCATGGATCTTCCCTTCTGAAAAACGTTTCGCCGTTATAGGAGCCGGCGTCGACGTGAGGATGACACGCGACGATCTAGGGCGCTGTCACGATCCCGTCCCGTGGAATCACGGCCTTGTGATCCCCAGGATTTGACAGACGGCAATGCGGGGCGCAGAAGACGGATGGGCCTACACGAGGGCCTCCTACCCCGATTTGCCGATGAACCGTATCGTCCCCCTCATTCTCGCCGTCGCGCTCTTCATGGAGCAGATGGATTCCACCGTCATCGCCACCTCGCTGCCGGCCATCGCCGCCGATCTCGGTGTGGGCCCGATCACGCTGAAGCTCGCGCTGACCGCCTATATGGTGTCGCTCGCCACCTTCATTCCGCTTTCCGGCTGGATGGCGGACCGCTTCGGCGCCAAGCGCATCTTTCGCCTGGCCATCCTGGTCTTCGTCGCCGGTTCCATTCTCTGTGCCGTTGCCGACAGCCTCATCGCCTTCGTCGTCTCGCGCTTCCTGCAAGGCATGGGCGGGGCGATGATGACGCCGGTCGCCCGCCTCGTGCTGGTGCGCTCCACCTCGCGGTCCGAACTCGTCTCGGCCATGGCGCTGCTCACCATTCCCGCCCTCGTCGGACCACTCGCCGGCCCGCCGCTCGGCGGCTTCATCACCACCTATTTCTCCTGGCACTGGATCTTTCTGATCAACGTGCCGGTCGGCATCATCGGCTATATCCTCTCGGGCATCTATCTGCCGGAAATCCGCGCTGCGGCACCGCCGCCGCTCGACTGGACGGGCTTCTTCCTCAGCGCGGTGGCGGCATCCGGCACGATGTTCGGCCTTTCCGTGATCAGCTTGCCGGCGCTTCCGCCGGTTATCGGTATCGTCGCGACCCTCATCGGCCTCGTCTGCGGGGTGCTCTACGTGCGTCACGCCCGACGCCACCCGACGCCGCTGCTCGACCTCAAGCTCTTCCGCGACAGCGCCTTCCGCGCCGCCGCCATAGGCGGCACGTTGTTTCGCATCTCCATTGGCGCCGTGCCCTTCCTCATGCCGCTGATGCTGCAGGTCGGCTTCGGCCTCACGCCCTTCCAGTCCGGCCTCGTCACCTTCACCGGCGCGATCGGCGCGATCACCACCAAGGTCATCGCCAAGCGGGTCCTGACGGTTGCCGGTTTCCGCACCACGCTGATTGCCGCCAGCATCTTCGGCGCGGCGCTGACCTTCGCGAACGGGCTCTTCACACCCACGACGCCCTTCTGGTTCATCGCAGGCGTCTTGCTGATCGCCGGCTTCGTGCGCTCGTTCTTCTTCACCAGCGTGAACGCGCTCTCCTTCGCCGACATTCCCGACGCGGATGCCAGCAAGGCGACCGCGATGAGCGCCGTGCTTCAGCAGATGAGCCTGGCCATGGGTGTCGCCGTCGCAGGCGCGATCCTGGAAATCGAGACCGCGTTGACCGGCTCGCCGCTCGAACTGCGCGACTTCCAGATCGCCTTCATGGTGATCTCCGCCATCACCCTGCTCGCGGCACTCCCCTTCCTCACCATGGCGAAAAATGCTGGCGCCTCCGTCTCCGGCCATCGCATGGGCGGAGAGGAAGAGGAAACGATTGCGGTGAAGTAGGAAGCTTATTCCGGCTTTTCGCAGACGGCGACGAGTTTGTTGCCGTCGTGGTCGCGCACGAAGGCCGCGTAGAAATTGGCATGGAACGGGCGGATGCCCGGCGCACCCTCGTCCGTGCCGCCCTGTGCGAGAGCCGCCGCGTGGAACGCATCGACCGAGGCGCGTGTCGGCGCGTCGAAGGCGATGGTCACGCCGTTACCGAAGGTGGCGGGCTCGCGATTGAACGGCTCCACCACCCAAAAGCGGCAACGCACGTCGTCCTCCGCCGCATAGCCGATTTCATCGGAGGCCTGTTTTTGGCGGCGATAGCCTATCAACGGCAGGATGGCATCGTAGAAGCGGCCGGCGCGTTCGAGATCGTTGGTGCCGACCGTGGTGTAGAGAAGCATCACGCCTCCTCTTCGGCTTCAGTCGCCTCGTCGCGCGCCTTGCGGCCCTTGAAGCCCTTGGCGAGCAGGAACATCTCCACCGATTCGGCGCGCGAGGCGCCCGGTTTCACGTGGATGACCTGCTTGAAATTCTGCTTGAGCAGATTGAGCAGCTCGCGCTCCGTGCCGCCCTGGAAGGTCTTTGCCAGGAAGTGGCCGCCCTCCGCCAGAACCTCGATTGCGAAATGCGCCGCGACTTCGCACAGGTGCATAGTGCGGATGTGGTCCGTCTGGCGATGGCCGGTGGTCGGCGCCGCCATGTCCGATATGACGAGGTTCGGCGTGCCGCCGACCGCCTCGATCAGCTTTTCCGGCGCGTCGGGCTCGAGAAAATCCATCTGCAGGATGCGAACGCCCGGCAGCGGATCGATTTCCAGGAAGTCGATGGCCGCGACACGCGGATCGGCATCGGTGGAATTCGTCACCTTGGCGGCGATCTGCGACCAGCTTCCCGGCGCAGCGCCGAGGTCGATGATGCGACGGGCGCCATCGAGAATATGATGCTTCTCGTCGATCTCCAGGAGCTTGAACGCCGCGCGGGCGCGATAGCCTTCCAGCTTGGCGCGCTGCACATAGGGATCGTTGATATGGCGCTCCAGCCAGCGGCGGGAAGAGGCCTTAAGCTTGCCCTTTTTGACCTTCTGGCCGAGCTTGCGGCCGATGGGGGGCTTGGTCATGACGCCTGTCCTTCGGGCTTTGCCGGATACCGGGGAGCGCTGCGGTTGTTGCGGCGGTGGCGACCACGGCGCCAGACGCCATCGTCGGCCATCATGTCGGTGAGCAGGCCTTCCCGCAAGCCGCGGTCGGCGACGCGCATCCGTCGCGATGGCCAGCGCTTGCGGATCGCCTCCAGGATAGCGCAGCCGGCGAGCACGAGATCGGCCCTGTCGGGCCCGATGCAGGGATTGGCCGCACGGGCCGTAAAATCCCAGGACAGCAGCCGCGCCTGCATGGCCGTGACCTCGTCGTCCGACAGCCACACGCCATCGACGCGGCGGCGATCGTAGCGCGGCAGATCGAGATGCACGCCGGCCAGCGTCGTCACGGTGCCTGACGTGCCGATGAGGTGGAAATCCTCCGGCGCATAGGCGCTTTCGGAGGGGCAATCGAAATTCGCCAGCATGCCCTCGACTTCCGAGACCATGCCTTGAAAACTTTCCGGCGTGACATCCCGCCCGCCATGACGCTCCGACAGCGTGACGACGCCGACCGGCAGCGAGGTCCAGTGCGTGATGTGGTTGGCAAGCCGGCTGGAGCGGTTGTCGCCGATGCGAATGACCGCGATTTCCGACGAGCCGCCACCGATATCGAACAGCACGACGGATTTCGCCTCGCGCCCGACCAGCGACGAGCAGCCGGACACGGCAAGCCGTGCTTCCGTCTCGCGGTTGATGATTTCGAGATCGAGCCCGGTCTCCAGCTTCACCCGTTCGAGGAAGCTTTCGCCGTTCGTCGCCGCACGGCAGGCCTCCGTGGCGATCAGCCGGGCGCGGCGGATGTTGCGGGTCTTCAGTTTCGCGGCGCAGATCTTCAGCGCCTCGACCGAGCGGTCCATCGCTTCGTCGGAAAGACGGCCGCTGGCCGCAAGTCCCTCGCCCAGTCGCACGATGCGGGAAAACGCATCAACGACGCGGAACTGGCCCGGCCGTGTCGGCTGGGCGATCAGCAGGCGGCAATTGTTGGTGCCGAGGTCGAGCGCGGCATAGAGCGGCGCATCATAGGCCTCGCGCTCGACAGCCCGCGGCGGTGCGGCCTCGCGGCGCGGTTCCTGCACGACGGGCCGCGGCTCGGCGATGGCCTCTGCGGCGACCGGCACGGAGCTTGGACCCGACACGGCGCGCGCACCGGATTTCCGGCCGCGATGTTTGCGCCGTCCCTTATGGCCATCGGCCGGCTTCTGCTGGACGCCTTCGCGCTGGCCGACGGGCGCAAGCGGACGCACATTCTCGGCGCCGACGCTCTTGGCGTGCTTGCGGCGCTTGTTCCGGCGCGCATTTGTGCCGCTGGGTGCGGTCTGAGGGCGCTCGGCAGCTGGGGACAACCCGGCTGCCTGGCCTGCGGACGGGGAAACGGCAGCGGAGCTTGCGCCCTTCTGCTTGCCCTTGCGACGGCGCGACCGCTTGGGTCGTCCCGTATCGTCCGCGACTCGCGCCCCGGAAACGGACGGCTTTTCGCCGCGGTCGGGGTCGTTCACGTTACTGCCTATGGCGCCGCGCAAAGCCTTTGGGCTGCAAGCAGGCGCTCTCTCGATCTTCGTTGGCGCGACATTACCAGCGCCCGGGCCGTTCGCCAAATTCTTTTTGTGACGGAACCGCGACGCAAGCGGCCTTGCGGGACCCGATGCAATTTTCTCAAAAAAACCATTTGCATCTCGCCGCCGTTTGTTTATAAGCCCGCCTCACAGGCCCCCGGCCATACCGGAACCAGCCATGCTGGGGAATAGTTCAACGGTAGAACGACGGACTCTGACTCCGTTAATCTTGGTTCGAATCCAGGTTCCCCAGCCAATCACTTTCCAAACACAGTCACTCTGCAAAGCTACGCCGTGTCATCAGGCATGACGCTGGACGACAACGCATAGCGCTCTTGTCGAGAAGGTCTATGGTCGGATTTTCCGTCTGGCGCTCCCGCGCATCAAGGTAAGCACGGTCAACGCCAGAATCGGCGATGCAGGTTGTTGCGAGATGCCCCGTATCACTCTTCGCCGACGTAAATTCCAGGCGACAAGCGCTCGCCCCTTCATACGTCGAGGGCAACAGGCATGCCGCCTTAAAAAAACACTGGCAAAAACCATATGAAAGTGTCTACGCTGCTCGCCAGGGTTGATTTCTCGGCCTCCATGGAGGAGCAATGCGCGTTAGAATACACCGGGGAACCAAGGAGATCGGCGGAAGCTGTATCGAATTGGAATCGCAGGGTGCGCGCATTTTGCTCGACCTCGGATTGCCTCTCGATGGCAACCCTGACGATGTCACCCTTCATCCGCCCGTCGACGGCCTTCAAGGCGGCGAAGACCTGTTGGCCTTGGTCCTTTCCCACGGTCATCTCGATCATTGGGGATTGGCGCATCTGGCAGGCGCAGCCCTCCCCGTCGCACTCGGCGCAGCGACACACCGGATCCTGAAGGCGGCACAGCCGTTCCTGCCGAAACCCTACGTTCCCCATCAAGCCGTCGAGTTTTCCAGCGGGACACCCCTGACCTTCGGGCCGTTCACCGTGACGCCGCATCTGGTGGACCATTCTGCCTATGACGCCTACGCGCTGGAGGTCGAGGCGGACGGAAGGCGGCTCTTCTATTCCGGGGATTTCCGGGCGCATGGCCGCAAGGGCGCGCTGTTCGAGCGGCTTGTCGCCAACCCACCCCGCAATATCGACGTGCTGCTGATGGAAGGATCGACGCTGGGGCGGCTCGATGCCGGCCGGCAGTTCCCGACGGAAACCGAGATCGAAGGCAAGTTGCTGGGTATCTTCCAGCGTGCCGAAGGCATGGCATTGGTCGCGACGTCAGCGCAGAACATCGACAGAATGGTCAGCCTGTATCGCGCCTGCAAACGCAGCGGGCGAACGCTCGTCATCGACCTCTACGCCGCCGAAATCCTGCGGGCTACGGGCAATGCCAACATCCCGCAATCGGACTGGCCGAATGTAGCCGTCTACGTGCCGCATTATCAGCGGGTTCGCATCAAGCAGGATGAGCGGTTCGACCTTCTGGAGCCGCACAAGGCGAACCGCATTTTCCCCGAGGACCTGAAAGCTCTGGCCGGCAAGGCTGCCTTCCTCTTCCGGCCTGCCATGCTTGCCGACCTCGACCGGGCCGATTGCCTTAACGGCGCGGTGGCCGTCTGGTCGCAATGGGACGGCTATCTGCAACAGGACAAGGGCCGCAAGATCGTCGCGGAATTTGCCGCGCGCGGCATTCCGCTCGAACACGCCCACACATCAGGACACGCCAGCATCGGAGATTTGAAGCGCTTGGCAGATGCCATCGCCCCGAAGATGCTGGTTCCTATTCACACATTCGAACCGGGCCGTTTCCCGGACCATTTCGGGTCGCGTGTCACCCGGAAGGAAGACGGCGACTGGTGGGAGATCGCCGCATGACGGACGTTGTTGCCACACATCGAAAGCTCGATGCCGCGTTTCTGGATGCCTTGGAGGCTCTTGCCGCAGCGCCGGCCCCGAACTGGTGGCAGGACGTTCTGAGAAGTGACGACCTGTTCATCGCGGTCCGGCGCAATTCGCTCAATGCTTATTACCGGGGCGCGTCCATCTTCAAGATCGATTGGATCAAAGAATGCGTCGTCCCTTCCACGCATATCAAATACCTGGTCCGGCAGGCCCAGACCTATGTTCCCCTGATCGACGGGCGTTTTCAGAATCCGGCAGCGTCATCGATGCGGGAGAGCTATGAAGGGCCCGAAACCCTTCGTCAGATGATGCGGGCCGCGACCTCCTTCGCGGGACCGGAAAAATCCGGGCTTCATCCGCTGCTTGTGGGCGATCCCGCGATTATCGACGCGGAAATCGCACTGACCCGCGCGGTAACGGACGAAGCGACCACGCAGCAACACGACCGGCTCGATGCTGCCGTTATCCGTAACACCAAGACCGGGCCGGAGGTCGTTTTCTGCGAGGCCAAGCACTTCACCAATGGGGCATTGCGCGCCACCGGAGATGGCCTGCCCGCCGTCATCGGCCAGATCAACGACTACGAAAACGCGTTGACGCGGTACGCAGACGCATTGAAGGACGGTTATGTCGAGGTCGCCAAAGCCCTTGTGCGCCTCAATGCGATGAAGAAACTCGTCCGTAACGGTGATGCACCCAAGCTTCATGACGCGATCCTTTCTATCGCGCAGAGCAATATCCCGCCACTCATCAACGCCAAACCCTATCTTCTCATCTTCGGCTTCGACAAAGCCCAGCGGGACGATGAGGCCTGGGTCACCCATCTGCAAAAGCTGAAGGACCATTTGGACGGCCGCGTGCGTGCCATCGGCAATCCGACACGCCAATCTGTGGCAATCCGCTAACAACAGCGCCTTCCTCGAGAAGGGAGCAATTTTCGAGGGCCTGAAATGAAGACGGCAAGCGGGTAACCGACGAGGGAAACGCATCAGAAAAATCGTCGTCTGTTTTCGTCAGGAAAACCGAATATCGTCGACGACTATCCCGTGCAGACGTATTGGACTGAAGAGGGGGCGATCTCCCCGTTGCCTTGCTCACAATGTTCGACTGGCGACATGGGTGCCGGGGAGGCGTCAGTGGCTGGCCGGCAGCGCAGCACGGCGTCGTATCGGTCATAGGCTTGCCTCGTCGGCGATCCCCGCTTATTTCTCAGGCTGGAACATCAGCAGGGAAATCAATCGTGCCGACAGCCAGAAACCTCGTTATCGCCGCCCTCGTCGCTCTTGCCGTCGGTGGCGGGAAAATGGCGTATGATACGTCAAACGGCGCGCAATGGGAGGTTTCGCCGGAACAGATCGCCGCGGCTAAAGCCGAGGGGAAGATCGGGTTTGAAACCGCGCCCGGCACGGTGGCGATGTTGCCGATTCGCAGCGAGACGGCAGACCTCCTGCCATTCGAATGGGCTCTTTACGGGATCGGCGCGGGAGCGCTTGCCTTTCTCGGCCTTCGGAAAAAGAAGGCGGCGTGATGACGCGCGGCGTCCCGTTCGCTTGGTACTCCATGCTCACCACGGCAGACGAATTGACCTGCAACACGCTGGCGAAACGACCGGCCGGATTCCGCCAGCGATAAGGCGAGAGAAGCCGATTATCCCTATGGCCCGGCGTAACCGGGGGCGTGCCGTTAGCTCCATTGCGGCCCGTCGCCTATGATGGCGCCCCGCAAGGCGTTCGGCCTTGAGAGGCAAGACGACACGGCGATTGAATCCAAACGATAAACAGGTGTTGCGAACTGCCATACACCCTTGTCAGCACTCCCGGCGGCTGGCACGTTGCTTTTGTCCGATTCACGCCGGTATGGAGGAAATATCCCATGGCGCACAAGTTCGAGATCTACAAGGACAAGGCTGGCGAGTTTCGTGTTCGCTTCAAGTACAACAGCGAAGTGATGTTCTCGACGGAAGGCTATTCCTCGAAGGCAAGCGCACAGAACGCCATCGATTCCATCAAGAAGAACGGCCCTGGCGCGCCTGTTGAAGACAACACGATGCCGCAGGCCTGATCGATCGCCATGTAAAAAGCCCGCAGGACTCCAGCGGGCTTTCTTTTGCCTGACGTCTGGCCGTTCGGCATGCGGCCGCGATGCCGAACGGCTCTCCATCGTCAAATGACGAAGAAATCCGCAGCCGTCAAAGCGAGATTCTTGCTGAGCAGGGCGATCTGGGAAACACCCCCTGCGGCCTTGCCGTTGCTGTCGTAGAACAGCTTGCCCGTATCTGTTTCATAGATAATGCGGTCATCGGCATCAATCGCAACGCCTGCCGCACTCTTGTAAAATTGCCCGGCCGTCAACTGGCCGGTACCGACGAGCTTCGTGAAAATCGCGTTCTCCAGCCAGATCGTGTCCGCGACGACGTTGAAATCGCCGATCGTGTCCACATTGGCGCTTCCCAAGGCGCTCTCGAAGATAAAGGTATCGTACCCAGCGCCCCCGAAAAGCTTGTCCGAGCCGGTACCGCCAGTAAGCCGGTCATTGCCGTTTCCGCCGATCAGCGTGTCATTCCCGCCAAGGCCGCGCAACACATCATGTCCGGCCCTTCCGTCCAGGCGGTTCGTAGCAGCGCTACCTGTGATACGGTCTGCGAAGCCACTGCCGATGACGTTCTCGATCGACTTCAGCTCATCGATATATCCATAGGTATCGATGCCGCGAATAGCGCCCAAATTGACGGATACAGCCCGATCGCCGCTTTCGTAACCGTAGTCAACGGTATCAAACCCCGATCCGCCGTCGATCTTGTCTTCGCCACTACCTCCGGTAAACGTTTCCGCTGCCGCGCTACCGACCAGAGTATCGCCGCCCCTCGTGCCCCGAACGATGTCGATGCCTGTCAAGGAATCGCGGTCGTTGAACGTATCGAAGGCATATCCCTTGCCGTCTCCGTCACCATTCAGGTACACTCTGACACCGGAATAATACTCCAGATCGTAATGTACGACGTCATACTTGCCCGCGCCCCCTCTGAAGATGTCGTCTCCCCTGCCGCCGACAAACCCCTGATAGACGCTGCCTGAAGAGGCAATGAAGGTATCGTTGGCGTCACCACCGACGATGATCTCAAAACCGGATATCTTGTCCGTCGTGCCATAACTATCGATGACGGTGTTCTTGGTGAGGTCGACACGGATAGAACCGCCGCCGCTTTCGCGGCTGTAGTCGAGCGTATCGAACTCGACCGGAACAGCGGCAGCTACGCCACCTCCCGAAATGGTGTCGTTGCCAAAGCCACCCGTCAGATAATCCTCCCCATAACCACCGCTGATATTGTCGGTAAGTGCACTGCCCCAGAACACATCATCGCCGTCCCCGCCTTTGAAGACGGTGTTCACATTGGCAAAAAGCGTCAGGAGAGGCTGAATATTGCCGGAGTAGCTATCGCTCGCCGCGTCTCGGAACTGCTTCGCACTCAGCGTCAGCCCGGAAATCGTCCACGCGACAGATCCATCGTAGTTAAAGAACTTGACAGTACTGACAATACCTGAGCTCAGCGGACCGCTCGGACCATCATAGGTGAAATTCGTCCCGTAAAGTTCAATTCCACCAAGGCTTTTGTCGTCCTTCAGCGTATATTTCGACGTTGATCTCGTCGCAACCCAAGGATATTCGTCCCAAGCATTGGCGATATCGACTATGTTGAAATCGCCGTCAAAAACTGTGATCGTTGCCATAATGCGCCCCTGATTTACAAGCGCCGCGAACTTAACGCATTGATTGCGTTATCCGCAAGATTCATTTTCCGGTTTATTTATTTGCCACATATGTAATGCGCCGCCTCTACACTTCGCGCCTTATGCAAAGCGCATCGCGAATTCAGAAGGTCGGCGGGGTGCAGGCGCTGATGACCTCGCAGGGCACCGGTCCGACGCAGCGGAAGCGGTGCGGGCGGCGGCTTTCGAAGTAATAGGCATCGCCGGGGCCGAGGATGCGGCGCTCGTCATCGACGGTCACTTCCAGGCGGCCGGAGAGCACGATGCCGCCCTCCTCGCCCTCATGCACCAAAAGCACCTTTCCGGTATCGGCACCGGGCTGGTAGCACTCCTTCAGGATCTGCAGGCTGCGGCCGAAGGTGTTGTCGCCGATCTGGCGGAAGGAGATCGGCCCCTTGCCGATCTCCACCAGTTCGTCGGCGCGGTAGAACGCCTTTTTCGGACGGTCGGGCTCGAAGGCGAAGAATTCGGCAAGACCGATGGGGATGCCGTCGAGGATGCGCTTCAGCGCGCCGACGGAAGGGTTGGAAGCGTTCGATTCGATCAGCGAGATCGTCGAATTGGTCACGCCCGCCCGTTTGGCGAGCTCGCGCTGGGAGAGATTGTGGGCCATGCGCAGGTGGCGCAGCCTGCCCCCGATATCGACCGACATGGCATTTCCTGTTCTAGATGTGCGAAATAGCGAAAACTGCTCTTCCAGCACCTTTTAATTTCAAAGGCTTGACGTCAACCAGAAAAGGACTTGTTCGGCATGGCAAATCATGACGTCTATCGCGCCAGCCAGAGGAGATCTGCCATGAACGCCCATAACAAACCCAACGCACCGGTGCTCGACAGCTACTGGATGCCCTTCACCGCCAACCGCCAGTTCAAGGCCGCGCCGCGCCTGCTCGCGAGCGCCGAAGGCATGTATTACACCAGCGCCGACGGCCGAAAGGTACTCGATGGCACCGCCGGCCTCTGGTGCGTCAATGCCGGCCATGGCCGCCGGCAGATCGCGTCCGCCGTCGAGCGCCAGCTGACGCAGCTGGATTTTGCGCCCTCCTTCCAGATGGGCCATCCGATCGCCTTCGATTTCGCCGAGCGTCTCGCCGAAATCGCCCCCGGCCCCGAGGGCGCGAAGCTCGACCGCGTGTTCTACACCGGTTCCGGTTCCGAATCGGTCGACACGGCGCTGAAGATGGCAATCGCCTACCAGCGTGCCATCGGCCAGGGCACGCGCACGCGCCTCATTGGTCGCGAGCGCGGCTATCATGGCGTCGGCTTCGGCGGCATCTCGGTCGGCGGCATTCTCAACAACCGCCGCGTCTTCCCGCAGCTCAACGGTTCCGACCATCTGCGCCACACGCATGACCTTTCCAAGAATGCCTTTGTGAAGGGCATGCCGGAACATGGCGCCGAACTGGCCGACGATCTCGAACGGCTGGTCGCGCTGCATGGCGCCGAGACGATCGCCGCCTGCATCGTGGAACCCGTTGCCGGCTCGACGGGCGTGTTGATCCCGCCGAAGGGCTATCTCGAAAAGCTGCGCGCCATCTGCGACAAGCACGGCATCCTGCTGATCTTCGACGAAGTCATCACCGGCTTCGGCCGCCTGGGTGCAGGCTTCGCGACCGATTATTTCGGCGTGACACCCGATCTCGTCACCACCGCCAAGGGCCTGACCAACGGCGCGATCCCGATGGGCGCGGTCTTCTCCAGCCGCAAGGTGCATGACGCGCTGATGCATGGCCCGGAAAACGCCATCGAGCTGTTCCACGGCTACACCTATTCCGGTCATCCGGCGGCCTGCGCCGCCGGTATCGCGACGCTCGACATCTATCGCGACGAAGGCCTCCTGACCCGCGCCGTCGAGTTGCAGGACGATTGGCATGCCGCGATGCATTCGCTGAAGGGCCTGCCGCATGTCATCGACATCCGCACGATCGGCCTCATCGCCGGCATCGAGCTTGCCCCCCGCGACGGCGCCGTCGGCGCACGCGCCTATGACGTCTTCGTCGATTGCTTCGAGAAGGGCCTGCTCATCCGCGTGACCGGTGACATCATCGCGTTTTCGCCGCCGCTGATCGCCGAGAAGAAGCACTTCGAGGATATCGTCTCGATCCTCGGCGATGCGCTGAAGCGCGCAGCTTAAACTTCCCACGGCGCAAAACGCTGTTATATCTGGGCCCGTAGTCACTACGGGCCCTTTTCATGTCAGCATCCGGTAAAAGCGAACCGAAACTCATCTTCCGCCTGCAATTCGACCCGGAGGGACGGATCGGGCGCGGCAAGATCGAGCTTCTCGCGCATATCAAGGAGACCGGCTCTATTTCCGCTGGCGGCCGGGCGATGGACATGTCCTATCGCCGCGCGTGGCTTCTGGTCGACGAGATGAACCGGCTGTTTCGCGAGCCGGTGGTGGAATCGCAGCGCGGCGGCAAGCAGGGCGGTGGCGCGGTGCTCACGCCCTTCGGCGAGGCGCTTATCGCGCATTACCAGGCCATGGAAGAGAAGGCGCGA
Source organism: Shinella curvata (assembly GCF_022899935.1). Classification (GTDB taxonomy): domain Bacteria; phylum Pseudomonadota; class Alphaproteobacteria; order Rhizobiales; family Rhizobiaceae; genus Shinella; species Shinella curvata. Next base: position 169,210 of record NZ_JALJCJ010000002.1, on the reverse strand, counting down.
GCGGCGCTGGCCGACGAGATCGGCTGGATCGTCGCCAATCTCGCCGATTAAAAATCTATTCGAGCGCGACCGTCTTAATGACGGCATGAACCGGCAGGCCCGGCGTGAGGCCAAGCCGCTCGACCGAGAGCGCCGTGATGCGGGCGCGCACGTGATCGCCGCCGCAAGCGATGCGCAGGCTTGCCATGCCCTCCCCGTCGGGCTCGATGGCCTCCACCGTGCCTTCCAGAATGTTGAGCGCGCTCAGACCCTCCGGGCGCACCGTCGCCACCATGACGTCGCGGGCGGGGATGCGCAGGCGCACCGCGTCGCCGGGAGACACCATGGCGCCCGGCACGAGGATGGCGGCGCCGCCATCGAGGCGGATGGTGGCCAGACCATGCTCGGCATCACGCGTCTCGACATGGCCCGAGAGCACGCTGCCGGCCTCGCGACGATCGATGGCGGAGGCCAGGCGCGGGCCGCCGAGCACATCGGAAACCGGACCGACGGCCTCGACCCGGCCGCCGGCCATCAGCACCACCCTGTCGGCCAGCCGGGAGACCTCGGCGACGGAATGGCTGACATAGACGATGGGAATGCCGGCCTCGTCGCGCAGGCGTTCGAGATAGGGCAGGATTTCGGCCTTGCGCTCCTCGTCGAGTGCGGCGAGCGGTTCGTCCATCAGCAGCAGGCGCGGCGACGCCAGCAGCGCGCGGCCGATGGCGACACGCTGCTTCTCGCCACCCGAGAGGTTTGCCGGCTGGCGATCGAGCAGATCGCCGATGCCGAGCAGAGCGATGATGCGGCCGGGATTTTCCGGGCGCGCACCCTTCGGCGAGAACCAGCGGCCGTAATTCAGGTTCTGCCGCACCGTGAGATGCGGGAAAAGGCGGGCCTCCTGAAACACATAGCCGAAGCGGCGGCGGTGCGGCGGCACGAAGAGGCGGCGGCTCGTATCGACAAGCACGTCGTCACCGAGTTGCACGCGACCCTCCGAGGGCCGCGTCAGGCCGGCGATGATGCGGATCAGCGAGGTCTTGCCCGAGCCGGAGCGGCCGAACAGGGCGGTCACGCCGCCCTCGGCGGTGAAACCGGCATCCAGCGAAAAATCGCCGAGCCGGTGGCGGACTTCGACCACGAGGCTCATTCGAGGTTCACCTTGCGGCCGAGGCGCTGCGCCAGGATTTCGGAGGCGAGCAGCGCGACCATGGAAATGGCGATAGCGACGAGCGTGAGGCGCAGCGCGCCCGCATCGCCGCCCGGCACCTGGGTGAAGGTGTAGATGGCCGCCGACAGCGTCTGCGTTTCGCCGGGAATGTTGGAGACGAAGGTGATGGTCGCGCCGAACTCGCCCATTGCCTTGGCGAAGGCGAGGATCATGCCGGCGAGAACACCCGGAAGGATCAGCGGCAGGGTGACGGTGAGGAATACCCAGGCGGGGCTCGCGCCCAGCGTGCCGGCCGCCTCCTCCAGCTTGCGGTCAACGGCCTCGATGGAGAGCCGGATGGAGCGCACCATCAGCGGGAAGCCCATCACGCCGCAGGCCAGCGCCGCGCCCGTCCAGCGGAAGGAGAGCACGATGCCGAACCAGTCGTTGAGGAAGGCGCCGACGGGACCGCGCCGGCCGAACAGCACGAGCAGGATGAAACCGGTAACGACGGGCGGCAGGATGAGCGGCAGATGCACGATGCCGTTCAGGAGCGACTTGCCCCAGAAGCGTCCGCGCGCCAGCGCCAGCGCGACGAGAATGCCGAGCGGCAGGCTGACGAGCACGGCCACCGACGAGACCCGCAGGCTCAAGCGGATCGCCGTCCATTCCTCATCGCTGAGCGCTAGCCAGTCCACACATGCTTCCTTGAAAGGCGAACGGTCCCGGATACCGGGACCGGGGCTGGATATTGTCGATTGAGCCCTTCCCTCTCCGTCGTCATGGTCGGGCTTGACCCGACCATCCACACCACGCCCGCGGCATGGATCCTCGGGTCAAGCCCGAGGATGACGTTTGAGAGGATGCAAGGCCAATACGACTGGGTTCAGGCTAGTGGCCAAACCTATCGCGAGGCTCGCCTCACTTCAGGATCGTAAAGCCCTGCTCGGTGAAGAACGGCGCGGCCTTGTCGGACTTCAGGAAGTCCAGGTATGCGGCAGCGGCAGCGCTCTTGGATTCCGAGAGGATGGCGACCGGGTAGATGATCGGCGGGTGGCTGTCTTCCGGGAAGGTGCCGACGACGGCGACGCCCGGATCGGCGGCGGCATCCGTCTGGTAAACGATGCCATAGGGCGCTTCGCCGCGCGAGACGAGCGCGAGCGCTGCGCGCACGCTTTCCGCGCCGGCGACCTTGCCTTCGACGGATGACCAGACGCCGAGCTTTTCCAGCGCCGCCTTGCCGTATTTACCGGCCGGCACGCTGTCGACCGCGCCCATGGCGAGCTTGCCGTCGCCGACGAGACCAGAGAGATCGAAGCCTTCCTTGATCTCGACCGTCGAGGCCTTGTCCTTCGGTGCGACGAGCACGATGCGGTTGCCGAGCAGGTTGACGCGGGTGCCGTCCTTGATCAGCTTCTTTTCAGCGACATAATCCATCCAGGCAAGGTCAGCCGAGATGAAGAGATCCGCGGGGGCCGCCGCCTCGATCTGCTTGGCGAGCGCCGAACTTGCGGCATAGGAGACGGTCGCCTCGTTGCCGCTGTCCTTCGACCAAGCGGCATTGGCGGCATCCAGCGCATTCTTGAGGCTGGCGGCAGCGAAAACGGTGACCTTTTCGGCGGCTGCGGCCGGCAGGGCAAGCGGCAGCGACGCGAAGGCGGCGACGACGAGTTTCAAAATCAGGCGACGATTCATTCCGGCTCTCCCTTTTCCTGCCTTCCCGGCAGCGTGATATCTCATTGAATATATCGGCATTTACGGCTTGGCCAGCGCTATATTTTCAAAAATACAGGGAAACAGACTTCGATGAAAAGCCTGTGATGGCGGTCATTGAAAAGAGGCGCGCGTTTGTAGATTGGGAAAGAAAACAAGGTCCAGAAATGGAAAAGCCTGCCGCGGGAGGAGGTGCGGCAGGCTTTCCGATAGAACCGAATGGCGACTGGGAGGAGGAGTGCCGCCATTCCCGCAGTCGGCCCTGGGAGGAGGAGTGGGCCTTCTGCACAATCGAAGCTTCGTGGGAGGAGGTACGTTGCTTCGATAAATATGACTATATGCGATTCTTGATCATTTCATAGGCATCGTTTTGCAATGCAGCTATGCGCTATGCGCGGATCGAATATCTCAACCTGCCGAACCAATCCCAATCGCGACCAGGCTGTTCGCACATGCAAAAACGCCCGCCGGAGGGCGGGCGTTCCAGAATTCTTTGGCTTTGCAGCCTGCCGATCAGAAACCGACGGCAGCGCGGGCGACGGTCTTGATTTCCGAACGTTCGATACCGAGATCGCGCAGTTCACGCGTGGTCATGCGGTCGAGTTCGTTGACGGTCTGACGATACTTGCGCCAATTGTTGAAGGAACGTGCCATGTTCATGATGATCCCCTTTCCGGAGGCTCTCTGTTCGGCACCGGTCCGTGGCGCCGCGTCTTTCGATGGCGGCTTTATAGCTCTATGCTGCAATGCGGAACAGCGCGGAGATGGCAGAACACCCATGCGAATGGCGCATGGGTGCCGTAAGCGTTCGTTAAGGATGCGTTCAGGCGGCCTGTGATGCCTGTTCCTGCCTCAGGAAGGCGGAGATTCGCTTGAGCCCCTCGTGCAGCACCTCTTCGCCATTGGTGTAGCCGATGCGCAGATGCCCCTCCATGTCCATGGCGCTGCCGGGCGTGAGCATCACGCCGGTCGCTTCCAGAAGCTTGGTGCAGAAGGCTTCCGACGTCATCGGCAGGTCGTATTTCAAAAGCGCCGTCGTGCCGGATTTCGGCTTTACCCAGGAGATCAGCGGCTCGCTCTCCACCCATGCGGCGAGGATGGCGAGGTTAGTGCGGGTGATGGCATGGCTGCGCGCGAGAATCTTGTCGCGATTTTCCAGCGCGATTGCCGCGAAATGATCGTCCAGCATGCCGACGCTGATCGTGTTGTAGTCACGATGGATGGAGACGGCATGCAGCAGCGTCTGCGGCCCGACGATCCAGCCCAGGCGCAGGCCGGCCAGCGAATAGGTCTTGGACATGCTGCCGGTCGAAATGCCCTTCTCGTAGAGATCGGCAATCGAAGCGGTCATGCCGTCGCCTTCCTGGTCCGTACCGCGATAAACCTCGTCGCAGAGGATCCAGGCGCCGGCGGCACGGGCGATCTCGACGACCTGAAGCAGGAAATCGCGGTCCATCAGCGAACCGGTAGGATTGTTCGGGTTGTTGAGGCAGATCAGCTTGGTGCCCGGCGTCGCGAGACGGCGCAGCTCTTCAAGATCCGGCAGGAAGCCATGCTCGGCCGTCAGCTTGAGAATCTGCACGTCGGCGCCGAAACTTTCCGGAATGGAATAATGCTGCTGGTAGGTCGGCAGAACCGAGATGACGCGGTCGCCCGGCTCCACCAGGGTTTCATGCACCAGCGCATTGGCGCCGATCGCGCCATGGGTGACGACGACGTTTTCCATCGCCTGCTTTTCATAAAGACCGGCGATCAGCTTGCGCAGCCGCTCGCTGCCTTCGATGGCACCATAGGTCAGCTTCATCGGCAGCAGTTCGGCAAGGATCGCCTCCTTCTTGCCGGCCATGTCAAGCAGCTCCTCCACCGTCAGCGATTCCACGCAGGTTTCGGCAAGGTTCAGCTCGCAATGGTTCTCGTAGCGGTTCATCCAGATCTCGACGCCGAAATCGCGTATCTTCATGGCGGGCTCCTTTCGGGTTAGAAGGTGTCATGCGGCAACGCCGCCTCTGAAACCAACGATATGAGCAGTATATTGCACAGTCAAGAACGCAGTGACGTCCTCGCCCACGTATCCGGCAATTTGCGGCGCCTGCGCCAGAAGGCGGGCCTCAGCCAAGCCGCGCTCGCGGAGGCCTCCGGCATCAGCCGGCGCATGATCGTGGCGGTCGAGGGGGGCGATGCGAATATCAGCCTGTCGAGCCTCGACAAGCTCGCCGCCGCCATCGGCGTCGGTTTCGTCGATCTGGTGCGCGATCCGGCCCGCCCGCCGTCCTCAGGGATCAACGAAGTAACGTGGCGCGGCACAAACGAAGAGAGCGCCGCCGTGCTGCTGGGCTCCGCGCCCGCGACGGCGGAAACGCAGATGTGGTACTGGTCGCTCGGTCCGGGCGAACGCTACGACGCGGAGCCGGATCCGACCGGCTGGCACGAGATGATCTTCGTCACCGAAGGCACGCTGCGGCTGGACCTGTCCGGCGTCGCGAAGGATTTTCCGGCGGGTACCTTTGCCGTCTATGCCACCGACCAGCCCTATGCCTATCTCAATGCCGGCGAGAGCGTGGTGCGCTTCGTGCGCAACGTGGTGATCTAGAGAAGCGTCCAGAGCATACCGGCAAGGGCCGAGAGGCCGAGGACCGGCAGCACGGACATCCTGAGCCGGAAGAGCGCGACGGCGGCGGCCACGGCAAGCAGAGCTGAGGGCAGGATGATCGTGGACGGCACGGGCATTTCGAGACGAAGCGGCCCGGCGGTGAAAACCGTCACCTCGCCAAACAGCGTGTGCACGGCAAACCAGACGGCCAGATTGAGGATGACGCCGACGACGGCGGCAGTGATCGCCGAGAGCGCGCCGGAAAGCGCAGCATTGCCGCGCAGCCGCTCGATGAAAGGTGCACCGAGGAAGATCCAGAGGAAGCAGGGCACGAAGGTGACCCAGGTGGTGAGGATCGCCGCCAGCGTCGCCGCCGTCATGGGGTTGAGGCTGCCGGGATCGCGGTAGGCGCCGAGGAAACCGACGAATTGCAGCACCATGATCAGCGGTCCCGGCGTCGTCTCGGCCAGGCCGAGCCCGTCGAGCATTTCGCCGGGCTTCAGCCAGCCATAGTGCTGCACCGCCTCCTGCGCCACGTAGGCCAGCGCCGCATAGGCGCCGCCGAAGGTGACGACCGCCATCTTGCTGAAGAAGACGCCGATTTCCGCAAACACGCTGTTACCGCCAGCGACAAACCAGATCAGTGCGACCGGCAGCAGCCAGAGACAGAGCAGCGCCGCCGAGATTTTCAGCGACCAGCCGAGGCCGGGCCGCGCATGAGCGGGCGTCGTCTCGCCGAGCAGCGAATCACGATCCTGCAACACCGCGCCCTTGCCCGCGGCATGGCCGGCGGCGGTGCGGAACAGCCGTGAGCCGGACGCCGTGCCGAGATAGCCGATGATGGCGGCGATCAGCACGATGAGCGGGAACGGCACCTTGAAGGCGAAGATGGCGAGGAAGGCGGCCGCGGCAATCGCGAGCATCGCCGGATTGATGAGCGCCCGGCTGCCGATGCGGAACACCGCCTGCACGACGATAGCGAGCACCGCCGCCTTCAGCCCGAAGAACAGGCCCTCCACCACGCTCGCATCGCCGAAGATGACATAGACATAGCTCAGCGCGAGGATCGACAGGAAGCCGGGCAGGATGAAGAGCAGGCCGGCGACAAGGCCGCCAAGCGTCCTGTGCATCAGCCAGCCGATATAGACGGCAAGCTGCTGCGCCTCCGGTCCTGGCAGCAGCATACAATAGTTCAGCGCATGCAGGAAACGCCCCTCGCCGATCCAGCGTTTCTCGTCGACGACGATGCGGTGCATGACCGCGATCTGCCCCGCTGGCCCACCGAAGCTCAGCGCCGCCACCCGCGCCCAGACCTTGAACGCCTCGCCGAAGGAGACGCCGTGCTCCGGCGGCATGGTGGTCTTGTCGTTCATCGAACCGGTTTCCTCGCCATCAGGATCGATTGCAGCGGCCGCCTGCGCTGTCATGTTGGGGTTGGCGGCGGGGTTCGATGACACTGGTAAACGCATGGGTGAATGAGCCAGATAGAGAGAGGACGTAAGTGGTCCGCAGAAGCTGGCGTCTACCGCCTCCGCGGACGCGAAGCATCGGGCATTTTTGCGTGTTTTTCCAACGGTTATACGACAATAAACGAGACTCGGCGCTGTTTGACAGGCGCCGCCGACCATCGCTTGGCGATCGAAAATGTAAAGCAAGCTTGACATCTTCAGAATTAACGACGATGTAAAGCATACTTTACATAGAAGGACATTTCGATGCCTCACACCACCCGCCTCTCCATCGTCCGCCCCTGGCTGCCCTTCGTGCTGAGCATGCTGGGCTATATCGTCGTGCTGATCATTTCACTGCGTGTTCTGGCTCAAGGCATTCCGGACGGTGCGATGCGGGTCACCATTTCGCTGGCTCCCATGGTCCCTGCGCTCTTTCTCGGGTGGTCCATTCTGTCCCTGATCCGCAGTCTCGACGAAATGCATCGCAGGCTGCAACTCGAGGCTTTTGCGCTGGCCTTCGCGGGAACGGCTCTGGTGACGTTCAGTTATGGCTTTCTGGAAAATGCCGGGTTCCCGAAGCTGACGGCCTTCACGGTATGGCCCCTGATGTGCGGCTTCTGGATTGTCGGCGTCGTCATGGGGCGTCTGCGCTATCGATGAACAACATCATTCAGGAGCTTCGCGCCAAGAGGAACTGGTCGCAAATGGAGCTGGCAAACCGGCTCGACGTGTCGCGCCAGACGATCAATGCCCTGGAGCGCGGACGCTACGACCCGAGCCTGCCGCTTGCCTTCAAGATAGCCCGTGTCTTCGGCCTTGCCATCGAAGAGATCTTCGTGCCGGACGCCACGGAATAGCGGCGCTCGGCAGAGCCCCATCCCCCTTTGCAGAGCGTGAGGATTTGCTATGGAAGGCACGGCTGCCGTTTTGCCGTCCTGTCGCAACACGCATCCATGATCCGTTTCGGGCACTGTCGGAACTGGTCGCGGCCCCGTCGCAGACAGGCTTTAATGGCGCAAACACAGGCCCTAAGATCGGCCGCAATATTTCATCGGGGTCCAGCACATGGCAGAGTTTCCGCAAAAGGCGAAGGTCGTCATCATCGGTTTGGGTGGCATCGTGGGCGCGTCCATCGCCCATCATCTCATCGAGCGCGGATGGGACGATATCGTAGGCATCGACAAGTCGGGCATTCCGACCGACATCGGTTCGACGGCGCATGCCTCGGACTTCTGCTACACGACGAGCCATGACTATCTCTCGGTCTGGACCACCCAGTACTCGATCGACTTCTACGAGAAGATGGGCCACTACGCCCGCATCGGCGGTCTCGAAGTCGCCCGCACCGGCGACGATACCTGGATGGAAGAGATCAAGCGCAAGCTCTCCTCCGCCAAGGCGTTCGGCACCCGTGCGCACTATGTCTCGCCGGCCGAGATCAAAGAAATGTTCCCGCTGATCGAGCAGGATCAGGTGATGGGCGGCATGTTCGACCCGGATGCCGGCCTCGTCATCCCGCGCTCGCAGACCGTCGCCGGCAAGCTGGTCGATGCCGCCGAAAAGTCCGGCAAGCTGCAGGTCTATGGCAACACGCCGGCCCAGTCGCTGATCGTCGAAGGCGGCCGCATCAAGGGCGTCGTCACCCATCGCGGCACGATCATGGCGGATCACGTCATCGTCTGCGCCGGCATCTGGGGCCGCCTGATTGCCGAAATGGTCGGTGAAGACCTGCCGGTCATGCCGGTCGACCACCCGCTGACCTTCTTCGGTCCGTACAACGAGTTCGAAGGCACCGGCAAGGAGATCGGCTTCCCGCTTTTGCGCGACCAGGGCAACTCCGCCTATATGCGCGACACCGGCGACCCGAAGACCACCGAGGGCGGCCAGATCGAGTGGGGCTATTACGAGCAGACCAATCCGCGCCTCTGCCACCCGCGCGACATTCTCGAAAAGCACGAGGCGCGCCTGTCGCCGTCGCAGCGCGACCTCGACATGGAGCAGATCCTCGAGCCGCTCGAAAAGGCCATGGAACTGACGCCGATCCTCGGCGAACTCGGCTATAATGAAGGCCATTCCTTCAACGGCCTGCTGCAGGTCTCCGCCGCCGGCGGCCCGTCCTGCGGCGAGAGCCAGAAGGTGCGCGGCCTGTGGTATTGCGTTGCCATCTGGGTCAAGGACGGCCCCGGCTACGGCAAGCTCATCGCCGACTGGATGACGGATGGACGCACCGAGATCGATCACAACTCGATCGACTATTCGCGCTTCTACCCGCACCAGCTGACGGAAGAATTCATCGAGGGCCGCTCGTACGAGGCCGCCCAGAAGATCTACTTCCCGGCCGTGCATAACCGCGAACCCTATGCCTCAGGCCGCGGCGCCAAGCGCTCGCCCTTCCATGAGCGCGAAAAGGAACTCGGCGGCTACTTCATGGAACTCGGCGGCTGGGAGCGTGCGCATGGCTACGCCGCCAACGAGCACCTCCTGGAGAAGTACGGTGACCGCGTGCCGGTGCGCGAGAACGAATGGGACAGCCGCCACTTCTGGCGCGTTTCCAATGCCGAACACCTGGCGCTGAGCGAAGATGTCGGCATCATCAACCTCTCGCACTTCCATATGGTCGATATCGAAGGCCCCGATCATGTCGAGCTGCTGGAATGGCTCTGCGCGGCAAAGATCGGCGGCGACGGCAATATCGGCAAGGGCATCTACACCCACTTCCTCGATGACGAGGGCATGGCGCGCGCCGACTTTACCGTCTTCCGCATGGCCGACCGCTGCCGCCTCGTGAACGGCGCTGACGCCGGCCCGCGCGACTTCCACTACATGAAGCGCGTCGCCGAGGACCGTGGCCTTGATGTCACCATCACCGACACGTCGGAAAAGTATATCACCATCGGCATCTGGGGCCCGAATGCCCGCGAGAACCTGAAGAAGGTCGTCGCGGATCCGGCCGGTCTCGACCAGGAAAACTTCGCCTTCGCCGCGATCAAGCAGATCGAAATCGCCGGCAAGAACATCACCGCCTTCCGCATCTCCTATGTCGGCGAGCAGGGCTGGGAACTGCACATGAAGTACGAGGATGGCCTCGCCGTTTGGGATGCGCTGCGCTCCACCGGTGCGATGGCCGTCGGCGTCGAGACCTATGCCAATTCACGCCGCATGGAAAAGAGCCTGCGTCTGCAGAACGCCGACCTGCTAACCCAGTACAACCTCATCGAGGCTGACCTTGCCCGTCCGAAGGTCAAGGAAGCCGATTTCCGCGGCAAGGCCAAGCATCTGGAATACAAGGCGCGCGACCATCAGCCCGCCATGCTCTGCACGCTGGTCATGACCGAGAATACGGACAGGAACGGCGTGAAGCGCTACCCGCTCGGCAACCTGCCGGTCATGGATCCGGAAACCGGCGAAGTCCTCATCGACGAGCTCGGCCGCCGCTCCTACACGACCTCCATCGCCTTCGGCCCGACCATCGGCAAGAACATCGCCCTGGCCTACCTGCCGCACGCCTATTGCCAGGAAGGCCGCAAGCTCACCATCTCGTATTTCGACGAGATCTATCCGGTCGAAGTGGTCAGTATCGGCTACAAGCCGCTCTACGACCCCGAAAACCTCAAGCCGCGCACATAAGCGGCGTTAAGGCGCAAAAAAGAAAGGGCGTGCCGATGGCGCGCCCTTTTTTGTTTTGTATCAGCGGATCACGGTACCGTTCTCGGCAACAAGCCGCCCGCCCTTGAACACCCGGCGCCCCTTCGGCACGGCCACCACGGCTTCCGGCACATGCTCGGCATCGAGCGTCACGAAATCCGCCTTGGCACCGATGGTTATGCCGTAGCCTTCAAGGCCGAGCGCCTTCGCGCTCGCTGCCGTCACCACGTCGAAGGCGGCACTCAGTTCCTCGTCGGTATAGAAGCCGGAGCGGTAGCCGATCATCATCGCGCGGCCGAGCATGTCGCCGTCGCCATAGGGCCACCAGGAATCGCGGATATTGTCGCTTCCGGCGAAGACGTTGACACCCTCCGCGCGCAGGAGCGCGACAGGCGGGAATGCGTGGTCTCCGGGAGCGTTGGTCATGATGGAGACGCCGGCGGCAGCAATTTTCGCGCCGATGTGGCGAACGCCGTCGGCATCGAGATTGCCAAGACCATAGGCGTGGCTGATCGCCACCCTGCCCTGCAACCCGAGCGCCACAGTGCGGGCGCAGATTTCCTCGACCGTGAAGACGCCGAGCGAGCCGAAATCGTGCAGGTGGATATCGACGCCAACGCCGCGCTTCTCCGCCACGCCGAAGACCACGTCGAGATGGCCCTGCAGGTCGCGGTCAAAACTTGCCGGGTCGAGGCCACCGACGAGATCGGCGCCCATCGCGATCGCCTCATCCAGCAGTTCGGCCGTGCCGGGGCTCTTGAGGATGCCGCTCTGCGGGAAGGCGACGAGCTGGATATCGATGATCCCTCGATATTCCTCGCGGATCGCCAGGATCGTCTCCAGCGATTTCAGGCCGACCGAAGCATCGACCATGACATGGCTGCGCATGGAGAGGGAGCCGTGGCCGACGCAGAGTTCCAGCTGCTTGCGGGCGCGTTCCGCCATGGGCGCCGCCTGCGCCATGTTCTGAGCCTGGAAGGCCACGCGCTGGTGCACGTCAAACCCGTTGGTGCAGGCTTTGTGCGGGATCCATTTGTCGCCGTAGAAGCTGGTATCGAGATGGATATGCCCCTCGACGAAAGCGGGCACCAGCAACGCGCCCGCGATATCCACCCGCTCCGTGCCGGTCTCCGCCGAGCCGGCCGGCATAATCGAGACGATGCGCCCGGAGGCCACGCCGATATCGTTCAGCGAACCATCCGCCAGCTTCGCTTGGGTGAACAGGGTTTCGATACCGGCCATGATGTCGCGTCTCCATATGCGCACAAATCACCCTGCCGCTTCGAGGCAGGCGAACATTGTATGCAATAACGCGCGAAAATCGTATTCAGTCAATAGGCGGCGGCAACGTCCGCACTGCCCAGCACGACGATTGGCGTGCCGTTCTGCACGCGATTGAACAGATCGACCACGTCCTGGTTGATCATGCGGACGCAGCCGGAGGACACCGACTTGCCGATGGTCCACCATTCCGGCGAGCCGTGAATGCGGTAGAGCGTATCCTCGTTGTCCTTGAAAATATACATGGCGCGCGCGCCGAGCGGGTTTTTCAGGCCCGGCTCCATGCCGCCGTTGCGGATGCTGTAGGGCTCCAGCTCCGGCTGGCGGGCGACCATTTCGTCCGGCGGGGTCCAGCGCGGCCACTGCCGCTTATACTGGATGACGCCGCGGCCGGCCCATTCGAAACCGGCGCGGCCGAGACCGACGCCGTAGCGCATCGCCTGCCCGTCTTCATAGGTGAGATAGAGGAAGTGGTTTGCCGTATCGACGACGATGACGCCGGGGCGCTCGCCCGTCGGGTTCGGCACCATCTGGCGATAGAAGCGCGGATCGATCTTCTGATAGGGGATGGCCGGCAGCGGGAACTGCTCGTCATCCTTCGGCCCATACATGGCAGCGTATATGCTGGTATCGACGACCGGTTCGGGCCTGACCGCGACCCTCTCGCGAACCGGCGTGGTGCAGCCGGCCAGAACCGTGGTTGCCAATCCTGCGCTGCCAAGCAGGAAGGACCGGCGGGTTACGCGTTCACCAGTCAATAGGATTTCCTCATGCCTCAATCGTCATAGGGATCGGCCAGGGCCGCATCGGGCCGGCTGACCGGATATTTCGTACGCGAAATGCGGGCAGCCATGCCCTTCGCGCCCTGCTGCTTCAGGAGCGAGCGGAAGCTCTGATGCATGCCGCCGTCCACATAGGCGAAGCTCGAAACCGGTGTGGCGCCGGCAAAAGCCGCATCCAGCTTCTTTTGTTCCGCACCGATCTTCGCGATCACATCATTTTGAGCGCCATCGACCGTGGCCGGGCACTGGGCGAGCGGATCATCCGGCTCACCGTTCGCGAAATCCCGGTTGAACACATAGCGACCGCCACAGACGGACACCTTCGGCTGCTTGCGCGTGAAGGCGAAGGCGTCATAGCCTTCCTTCAGCGTGCGCCAGAACGGCATGTTGGGGTCGCCCTTGTGCTTGGCCATGTTTTCCGTGGTCATGCGGAAGGGATAGGCCTGCACCTGGAAGCGCTCCTGGCCGCCATCCAGCGCCTTCTGCACGATGGCGTAGATTTCGCCCACACCCTGGTCCGTCATGGCATAGCAGCCGGAAGACGAGCAGGCACCATGCACCATCAGCGCCTCACCCGTATAGCCGAGCGCCGATTCCAGCCGGTTCGGATAGCCGAGGTTGAAAGAGACGTAGTACTGCGAGTTCGGGTTCAGCATGCCGGCGGAGACGTGGTAGAAACCCTCGGGCGCCTGGCGATCGCCGCTCTTGGTCTTCGGGCCGAGCTTTCCGGACCAGCGGCACATCGGGTAGGTCTTGAACAGCGCGTACTGGCCGCTCGCATTGACCTTCCAAACCTCGAGCTCGCTCTCCTGCTTGAAGATGCGCACCAGCACCGGGCTCTCCGGCCGCATCTTCTTCTTCGACATCTCCGCCTTCACCTTGCTGGAAAGCTGCGGAGCCTCGGCGAGCGAAGCGACGTCCATGGCCATGCAGCCGGCAAGAAGGCTGCCGGCGACGGTCGCAGCGGCGAGGCGCGCGAAAAGCGAAAGGCGCGGGCGGGTGGTTTCAGGTGAAGAGCGATGGCGAAGCGCAAACATGGGTCGGTTTCGATTGTTCGGGGTCCGGGGCGCGCCGCAGTCCCCGCGGCGCATCTCAGCCTTAGAGTCCAAGCGATTGCTTAGAACTTCGTTAATCTTATGACCCGGAAGGGTCGTTGCCCGGCGTCATGCCGTCGACAGTGCCGAGAATCCGGCACCGATCTTGCCCGGAGCATAAACCCTCAAGCTGCTTGAGCTTCAAGACCAGCTTTGCGGCTTTCTTTCGTCCGAAGATCACGCGGCGAACAAAAATTCGTCAGATACTTGCGCAGCGCCGTCCAAACCGCCCATCCGTCAAAGAAAACTTGATTTGCCCAGCTTCGCGTCACATCTGTAGGCGAGATCATTCCATGAGGCGAAGCCATGCTGACGATCGGCGATCTTTCCAAGGCCACGGGCGTCAAGGTTCCGACCATCCGTTACTACGAGCAGATGGGCCTGCTCTCCCATGCCGAACGATCCGAGGGCAACCAGCGGCGCTATTCCAGCGGCGAGCGTGACCGGCTGACCTTCATCCGCCATGCGCGCGACCTCGGCCTCACCATAGATGCGATCCGCGAGCTGATCGAGCTCAGCCAGCACCCCGAGCGCCCCTGCCACGACGCCGACCGCATCGCCGCCGAACAGCTGAGCACCGTGCGCCGAAAGATCGAGCGCCTGCAGAAGCTGGAGGCCGAGCTGGTACGCATCACCAGCCATTGCCATTCCGACCAGATTCGCGACTGCTACGTCATCCGCGCGCTGGCGAACCACGATCTCTGCCAGGACGAACACGATTAGGACGCGGCAAGCCGCTTCAGTTTCTGGAGCTGCGCCTCCCGCGGCTCATGCATGTCGAGCATGCCCTGCAACCGGCCATCCGCCCGGATGAGGAAAAGCCCGGCGGTGTGCTCCATCGTGTAGCTGTCCGAAGCCGTAGCAACCTTCCTGTAAAAGGCCGAAAAGGCATCCGCCGCCACCTTGGTCTGGGCGGCATCGCCGCGCAGCGCGATGATGCGCGGATCGAAGGACGTCATGTAAAGCTTCAGAAGCTCTGCCGTGTCGCGCCCGGGATCGATCGAGATGAAGAGCGGCGTGATGCGGTCCGCCGCCGGGCCGATCTCCTTGAGCAGGCCGCTCAGTTCGAAAAGCGCGGTCGGGCAGACATCCGGGCAATGGGTGAAGCCAAAAAAGGCGAGATAGGGTTTTCCGGCGAGATCGGCCGAGCCGAAGGGTTTGCCGTCGACCGTCTGCAAGGTGAAGACGCGCTGTTTCGGCCGGTCCGCGGGACGCAGTTTTGCCGCGACCGTCGCTCCGACGATCGCGGCAAGCCCGGCAAAACCGAGAAGGGTCCTGCGCCGCATTATCGGATCGGCCGCAGCAGGCGTAGCGCGTTCAACGTCACAAGCACCGTGGCGCCGGTATCGGCGAGGATCGCGGGCCACAGGCCGGTGATGCCGATGATCGTCGTCACCAGGAACACGCCCTTGAGGCCGAGCGACAGCGCGATGTTCTGCACGATGTTGCGCATAGTGCGCTTCGAGAGATCCGTCATCAGCGCGACGTCGCCGACGCGGCCGTGCAGGATGGCGGCATCCGCCGTTTCCAGCGCCACATCCGTGCCGCCACCCATGGCGATGCCGACATCGGCGGCCGCGAGTGCCGGCGCGTCGTTGATGCCGTCGCCGATCTTGCCGACCACGAAACCTTCGCGCTGGAGTTCGCCGACGATGCGCTGCTTGTCCTCCGGCATCAGCTCGGCGCGCACCTCGATGCCGAGTTCGGCGCCGACGGCCTTGGCCGTGCGGGCATTATCGCCGGTCAGCATGATCGTCTTGATGCCCAGATCCTTCAAGGCCTTAAGGCCTGCGGCAGCATCCGCACGCGGTTCGTCGCGCATGGCGATGGCGCCCGCCAGCACCCCGTCGACGATCAGCATGGAGACGGTCTTGCCGTCATCATTGAGGGCAGTGGTGGCGGCCTGCACCTCCGCAGACAGCGTGACCCGCTCGGCGGCGGCCTTCGGCGAGGCGAGGAAGATTTCCTTGCCCTCGACGGTGGCCGTCACGCCCTTGCCGCCCAGAGCGCGCGAACCGGTGGCGACCGGCGGCACGATGCCGTCTTCGGCGGCCTTGGCGAGGATGGCGAGCGCCAGCGGATGGCTGGAGCCGGCTTCGAGTGCTGCGGAGAGGCGCAGCACCTCTTCGGCCGAGGCGGAGAAGGCGACGACGTCGGTCACCTTCGGCTTGCCCTCGGTCAGCGTGCCGGTCTTGTCGAAGGCGATGGCCGTCAGCTTGCCGAGGCCTTCCAGTACAGCGCCGCCCTTCATCAGCAGGCCGCGGCGGGCGCCAGCGGAGAGCGATGCAGCGATGGCGGCCGGCGTCGAGATGACCAGCGCGCAGGGGCAGCCGATCAGGAGCACGGCGAGGCCCTTGTAGACCCATTCGCTCCAGATGCCGCCGAGGAACAGCGGCGGGATGATCGCAACGAGCGCGGCGACGACGACCACGCCGGGCGTATAATATTTCGAGAAGCGGTCGATGAAACGCTCGGTCGGCGCCTTGGATTCCTGGGCTTCCTCAACCAGCTTGATGACGCGGGCAATCGTATTGTCAGCGGCCGCGGCCGTGACGCGCACGCGCAAGGCCGCATCGCCATTGACCGTGCCGGCAAAGACCGCGTCACCCACCTCCTTGCGCACCGGCGTGCTCTCGCCGGTCACCGGCGCCTCATCGATGGCGCTTTCGCCCTCGATGATCGTGCCGTCGGCGGAAATGCGGTCGCCGGGGCGCACGAGGATGACGGCACCGACGGCAAGCGATTCGGCCGGTACCTCCTTGGTGCGGCCATCCTCATCGAGCAGCGCCGTCTTCGGCACCAGCGTGGAAAGCGAGCGGATGCTGTCGCGCGCCTTGCC
Organism: Shinella curvata; assembly: GCF_022899935.1. Lineage (GTDB taxonomy): Bacteria > Pseudomonadota > Alphaproteobacteria > Rhizobiales > Rhizobiaceae > Shinella > Shinella curvata. The sequence continues at coordinate 152,686 of NZ_JALJCJ010000002.1, read as the reverse complement.
GGCCGCGACACCCTCCAGCAGTTCGCCGACGAGGAAGAGGAAGACAACCATCGCCGCCTCCTCGGTCGCGTTGATGACGACGGCACCGACGGCGGCGATGGTCATCAGCATTTCGATGGAGAACGGCGTGCCGGCCAGCGCCGCCATGATGGCGCGGCGCGCGATCGGCAGAAGGCCGACGACCATGGCGATGATGAAGGCATAGGTTTCGATAGCCGGAAAGAGATGGCCCACGGCATAGGCGACGACGAGTGCGACACCGGCGAGAATCGTGAACCGCCCCTTCTTGCCCTTCCACCATGGCCCCTCGGACGGGCCATGGTCATGGCCATGCAGGCCTTCGATGGCCGCCGACTTCGGTGCATCGTGATCATGACCGGCGTGATCTTGATGGTCGTGCCCGTGATCATGGCTATGGCCGTGGTCATGGTTGCAGTTCGGACCATGCTCATGCTTGGCTGCCGGCTTTTCAGCCACCACGCCGGCCGGCGTCACCGCGTAGCCGAGGCCAGAGACCTTCCTGCGGATCGCCTCCAGATCGCTTTCCGCATCGTGCTGCACGCGCATCGTGCCCGCCGTCACCGAAACGGAAACGTCGGATACACCGGGCATGCGGCGCACGGCCGTATCGATCTTATTGGCGCAGGAGGCGCAATCCATGCCCTCCACGCGGAACCGGGTCTCTTTCACATCAGCCATCACACAATCCTCTTCAGTCTCATGGCATGGTTCTACGACCTCTAGTGACTAGAGGTGCAAGAGCTGATGCAAGAAATTTTCGAACAAAAGGACGCATTGAAATTACCGACGGCCTTGTGCTAGGGAGCGCCCCATTGAATGCAGGTTTCATCTGCTGGTTGGGGAGGACGCCATGTCTTGGCAAACCCTCTTCCAATCGGGGATGGGCTCGGATGCCCCCCGAACGGAAGAACGCTACTCGATGCGCGCCCTCGCGGCCCGCTCTGGCTTTTACGCCGTCAGGCTGGCTGCGCCGTTGCGCCGTCCGGTGAAGACACCGCGCCTGCCCAATCTCTTCCTTGAGCGTTATCGCGACCGGGGTAACAGCGCCAAAGCGCTGTCACACCGCCGTGTCCGCACGACGATACCGTAACAGCGGCTTTTCCCCTTTTTGAGCCACGCGGAGCGGGCGGTTTGCGCCTCCCCTCACCCGCGTTCCAATCGCGTTGCCGGCCTTTTCGCCGGTGGCCGTTCCACCGCAGCAGACAGGTCCCCGATGCCCCTGACCACACCCTATTACCTGATCGACAAGTCGAAGCTCCTCGCCAACATGGAGAAGATCGCGCGTCTTCGCGAGCTCTCCGGCGCCAAGGCGCTTCTGGCGCTGAAATGCTTCGCGACCTGGTCGGTCTTCGATTTCATGCGGGACTACATGGATGGTACGACCTCCTCCTCGCTCAACGAGGTGCGCCTCGGCCATGAGCGTTTCGGCAAGGAGACGCACGCCTATTCCGTCGCCTATGCGGATTACGAGATCGACGAGGTCGTCAGCCACGCCGACAAGATCATCTTCAATTCCATCGGCCAGCTCGACCGCTTCGCCGACAAGGCCTCCGGCATCGTGCGCGGCCTGCGCCTCAATCCCGGCATCTCCTCCTCGACCTTCGACCTCGCCGACCCTGCCCGCCCGTTCTCGCGGCTGGGCGAATGGGATGTGAAGCAGGTCGAGCCGGCCATGGACCGCATCTCCGGCTTCATGATCCACAACAATTGCGAGAACGGCGATTTCGACCTGTTCGACCGCATGCTCGGCACGATCGAGGAGAAGTTCGCGCCGCTGCTCAAGAAGGCTGAATGGGTGAGCCTTGGCGGCGGCATCCACTTCACCGGCGAAAACTATCCGCTTGAAAAATTCGCCGAGCGGCTGAAACGCTTCTCCGGCGAATACGGTGTGCAGGTCTATCTGGAGCCGGGCGAGGCTTCGATCACCAAGTCCACCACGCTCGAGGTGACGGTGCTCGACCTGCTCGATAACGGCAAGAACCTCGCCATCGTCGATGCATCGATCGAGGCGCATATGCTGGACCTCCTGATCTACCGGGAAAACGCCAAGATTTCCCCGAACACGGGACCGTACCGCACCATGGTCTGCGGCAAGTCCTGCCTCGCCGGCGATATCTTCGGCGAGTTCAATTTCGAAAACCAGCTGAAGGTCGGCGACCGCATCTCCATCCAGGATGCGGCCGGCTACACCATGGTCAAGAAGAACTGGTTCAACGGCGTGAAAATGCCGGCGATCGCCATCCGCGAACTGGACGGCACCATCAGAACGGTCCGCGAATTCACCTACGCGAACTATGAAGAAAGCCTCTCCTGAGGCTGTACCGGGTTAGAAGGAGATATCCCCCGACATGAAGAAGAATGTGCTCATCATCGGCGCTGGCGGCGTCGCACAGGTCGTCGCGCACAAATGCGCCCAGAACAACGATGTGCTCGGCGACATCCATATCGCCTCGCGCACCAAGGCCAAGTGCGACAAGATCATCGCGTCGGTCCATGAGAAGAAGGCGCTGAAGCAGCCGGGTGTATTGGAAGGCCATGCACTCGACGCGCTCGACATCGAAGCCACCAAGGCGCTGATCACGTCCACCAAGTCCGAGATCGTCATCAATGTCGGCACCGCCTTCCTCAACATGTCGGTGCTGCGCGCCTGCATGGATACGGGCGTCGCCTATATCGACACGGCGATCCACGAAGAGCCGGGCAAGATCTGCGAGACACCGCCGTGGTACGGGAACTACGAGTGGAAGCGTGCTGCCGAATGCGAAGAGAAGGGCATCACCGCCATTCTCGGCGCCGGCTTCGATCCGGGTGTGGTCAACGCCTATGCAAAGCTCGCCAAGGACGAATATCTCGACAAGGTCACGGACGTCGACATCGTCGACATCAATGCTGGCAGCCATGGCAAGTACTTCGCCACGAATTTCGACCCGGAAATCAACTTCCGTGAATTCACCGGCGTCGTCTACTCCTGGCAGAACGGCGAATGGCAGACCAACAAGATGTTCGAAATCGGCAAGGACTACGACCTGCCGGTCGTCGGCACGCGCCGCGCCTATCTCTGCGGCCATGACGAAGTGCATTCGCTGGCCAAGAACATGGACGGCGCCAATGTCCGCTTCTGGATGGGTTTCGGCGATCACTACATCAACGTCTTCACCGTCCTGAAGAACCTCGGCCTGCTCTCCGAGCAGCCGGTCAAGACGGCCGAAGGCCAGGAAGTCGTGCCGCTCAAGGTGGTCAAGGCCGTGCTGCCCGATCCGGCATCGCTTGCGCCGGGCTATGAAGGCAAGACCTGCATCGGCGACTACGTGAAGGGCTTCAAGGACGGCAAGGAAAAGACCGTCTTCATCTACAACGTGGCCGACCACAAGGAAGCCTATGAGGAAGTCGGCTCGCAAGGTATCTCCTACACCGCCGGCGTTCCCCCGGTCGCTGCCGCCATGCTCGTCGCAACCGGCGAGTGGGACGTGAAGAAGATGGCCAACGTGGAAGAACTGCCGCCGAAGCCCTTCATCAACCTCCTGAACGGCATGGGGCTTCCCACCCGCATCCAGGACGAAGACGGCGACCGCGCCGTCAGCTTCTAAGCAAAAATTGCCGGCCGTATCTTTCGATGCGGCCGGTCTTCATTCAAGGGATGTACGCGGCACCGAATCCGGTATTTAGATCGCCTCTGATATGGGCGGCGAAAAACGGAGACGATGGAATGCGCACAACATTGAACGAACTGGCCTCGGATCTGGCATCCGGCACCGTCAGCTCCACTCAGCTTGTCGAGCTGTCACTCGCACGCATCGCCGACGAGACAGGCGAAGGCGCGCGAGCCTTCGTCAAGGTCCAGGCGGACAAGGCCCGCACCGCCGCAAAGGCTGCGGATGACCTGCGCAAGGCAGGCCTCGCGCCGTCGCGCTTCGCCGGTATTCCCATTGCGGTCAAGGATCTTTTCGACCTTCAAGGCGAAGCCACGCCGGCCGGCTCGAAAGTGCTGGGCAAGGCCGTGCCGGCAAAAGCCGATGCGCCCGCCATCGCGCGCCTGAAGGCGGCGGGCTTCATCGTGCTGGGCCGCAACAACATGACCGAATTCGCCTTTTCGGGCGTCGGCATCAATCCGCATTACGGCACGCCGGCCAACCCTTATGACCGCGCAACCGGCCGCATTCCCGGCGGCTCATCCTCGGGTGCCGCCGTTTCCGTCGCCGACGGAATGGCGGCGGCGGCGATCGGCTCCGACACGGGTGGTTCCTGCCGCATTCCGGCAGCGCTTTGCGGCATCGTCGGCTACAAGCCGACCGCCAGCACCGTGCCGCTCAAGGGCGCCCTGCCGCTCTCCTTCACACTCGATTCCATCGGCCCGCTCGCCAACAGCATCGATTGCTGCGCCAGCCTGCACGAGATCCTGAGCGGTACATCGCTTGCAGGCGAAGGGGAACGCACGGTCGCCGGCCTGCGCATCGCCGTACCGCAAACCGTCGTCTTCGACGGCATCGAACCTGAGGTGGCGAGAACCTTCGAGGCTGCGATCCGGCGTCTTGCCGATGCCGGTGCGACCATCACGGAAATTCCGCTCCGGGAATTTGCGAAAGTCGGGGAGATCAATGCCAAGGGCGGTTTCTCCGCGCCGGAAGCGCTCGCCTGGCACCGCACGCTTCTGGAAGAACACGGCGAGGACTACGACCAGCGGGTCCGCGCCCGCATCCTGCGCGCAAAGGAGCAGACGGCAGCCGACTACATCGACATGCTGCATCTGCGGAGCACCTATATCGAGGAGACGAACCGGGCGATCTCGCCCTATGACGTTCTCGCCATGCCGACAGTGCCGATGATCGCCCCGACCATCGCCTCCCTGACAGCCGACGACGCGCTCTTCGTGAAGACCAACCTGACGCTGCTGCGCAATCCCTCATTGATCAACATGCTGGACGGCTGCGCGATCTCGCTGCCGGTGCATCAGGAGGGCGACGCACCCGTCGGCCTGATGCTGGCCGCCGCCGGCGGCCGCGATGCGGCGCTGTTTGCCAATGCAAGGGCCGTAGAGGCAGCGCTGCGCCACTAGGAAATACCCCTGGAATGCAAAAGGCCGGCGTCATCGCCGGCCTTTCCGTTTCACGCCGCAAACGTCTTCCAGCGGGTCGGCCGGAAGCGGAGCGTCGTACCGGTCGCGGCCTGCGCGTCGAGCGGCACCTCGATTTCCACATGATGCGGCTCACCGGGCTTTCCGACGTCGATATCGGCTATGCGGGTTCCTGCGAGGCGACGGGAGGTCGAGACACGGCCCTCCAGCGCAGGCGCTGCCGGGTCGGAGACGAGCACCACATCCTGTGGGCGGAAGAACAGCGTGCCGTTGCCGGACGTGATGTCGCCGTTGCGCGGGGCAATCCCGATCGCCTCGTTCTCGAAATACACCCCGTTGTCGGCGATGGTGACCGGCAGGCTGGCGCTGTCGCCGATGAAGGAGAAGACGAAGGGCGAGTTTGGCCTATCATAGACATCGTCGGACGAGCCGACCTGCTCGATAGCGCCCTGGCTCATGACGACCACGCGATCGGCGAGCTCCAGCGCTTCTTCCTGGTCATGCGTGACGAAAACCGTCGTGTGGCCCGTGCGATCATGGAACTCGCGCAGCCAGCGACGCAGCTCCTTGCGCACCTTGGCATCGAGCGCCCCGAAGGGTTCATCGAGCAGTAGGACCTTCGGTTCGATCGCCATGGCGCGGGCGAGCGCCACGCGCTGGCGCTGGCCGCCGGAGAGCTGGTTGGGATAGCGCTTTTCGAGACCTGAGAGTTGGACCATCTCCAGAAGTTCGCCGACGCGGCGCTGGATTTCGGCCTTCGGCGGACGCTCGCCGCGCGGGCGCACCGTCAGGCCGAAGGCGATGTTGTCGGCGACGGTCATGTGGCGGAAGAGCGCGTAATGCTGGAAGACGAAGCCGACATGACGCTCCTGCACCGTGCGGTGCGAGGCGTCCTCCGCACCGAAGTAGATTTTGCCCAGCGTCGGCGTCTCCAGGCCGGCGATGAGGCGCAGCAACGTCGTCTTGCCGGATCCCGAGGGGCCGAGAAGCGCGATCAGCTCGCCCGAGCGGATATCGAGCGACACGTCGTTCAAGGCCGGGTATCGATCGAATTCCTTGCGGATGTTTTTTACACTGACGTCCATACGGGCGTGCCTTTCAATGCTTGCGACCGGCCGCGATTTCCGCGCCGTAGTGAAGTTCCAGGGCCGTCTTGACGACGAGCGTGACGAGCGCGAGCGCCGCGAGCAAGGACGCAACCGCGAAGGCGGCGACGAAATTGTACTCGTTGTAGAGGATCTCGACATGCAGCGGCATCGTGTTGGTGAGGCCGCGGATATGGCCCGAGACCACCGAGACAGCGCCGAACTCGCCCATGGCGCGCGCATTGCAGAGCAGCACGCCGTAGAGCAGGCCCCATTTGATGTTGGGCAGCGTCACGTACCAGAAGGTCTGCCAGCCGCTCGCGCCGAGCGACAATGCGGCCTCCTCGTCACCCGTGCCCTGCTCCTGCATCAGCGGGATCAGTTCGCGCGCGACGAAGGGGAAGGTCACGAAGACCGTGGCAAGCACAATGCCCGGCACGGCGAAGAGGATCTCGATGCCATGGCTTTTCAGCCAGGGGCCGAGCACGCTGCCCGCACCGAAGAGCAGCACGTAGACCAGGCCGGAGATGACCGGCGAGACCGAGAACGGCAGATCGATCAATGTGGTCAGGAACGCCTTGCCCTTGAACTCGAACTTGGCGATGGCCCAGGCCGCCGCCACGCCGAAGACGAGGTTGAGCGGCACCGCGATGACCGCCACCAGCAATGTCAGCCGGATGGCGGCAAGCGTATCGGGATCGCCGAGCGAGGCGAAGAATTCACCCGGCCCCTTGCGGAAGGCCTCGATGAAGACGGCGACCAGCGGCAGGATGAGGAAGAGCGCCAGGAACAGGAAAGCGGCCGCCATCAGCGCGTAACGCGCCAGCGGGGCCTCCGTCGTCGGCGAACGCAGGGTCTTACGCGCCATGTCCGTACCTCCTGCGGTTCCACGTCTGGATGAGGTTGATCACCAAGAGCATGGCGAAGGACAGACACAGCATGATCGTGGCGATGGCCGTCGCTGCACCGTAGTTGAACTCCTCGAGCCGGATGACGATGAGGAGTGGCGCGATTTCGGAGACATAGGGAATGTTGCCGGCAATGAAGATGACCGAGCCGTATTCGCCGACACCGCGGGCGAAGGCCAGCGCAAAGCCGGTGAGGATGGCGGGCGCCAGCCCCGGCAGCAGCACGCGGCGGATGGTCTGGAACCGGTTGGCGCCAAGCGTCGCTGCCGCCTCCTCCACTTCGCGGTCGATCTCCTCCATGATCGGCTGTACCGTGCGCACCACGAAGGGCAGGCCGATGAAGACGAGCGCGATGACGATGCCGGTCGGGTTGAAGGCCGCCTTGATGCCGACGAGGTTCAGCAGCTGGCCGACCCAGCCGTTCGGCGCATAGAGGGCGGCGAGCGCGATGCCGGCGACGGCCGTCGGCAGCGCGAAGGGAAGGTCGACGATCGCATCGACGATGCGGCGGCCGGGAAACTCGTAGCGCACGATGACCCAGGCGACGAGCACGCCGAAGACGACGTTGATCAGCGCGGCGACGAAGGCCGTGCCGAAGGACACTTCGAGCGCCTTGATGGTGCGCTCGTCGGAAAGGATGGCGAGGAACTCCTCACCCGAAAGCGAGGCGGAGCGCCAGACGAGGCCGGCGAGCGGGATCAGGATGATGAGGGTCAGGTAAGCGAGCGAAAAGCCGAGCGTCAATCCGAAACCCGGAATGACACTCGGCTGTCTCAGTCGCCACCGCCCGGAGGCAGCAGCAGATGTCGTCAAAGGCTCAGTTCCCCGGCTTGTAGATCTGGTCGAAGACGCCGCCGTCACCGAAATGCTCGGGCTGTGCCTTCACCCAGCCGCCGAAGATCGGGTCGTCGATCGTGACCAGCTTAATGTCCGGGAGCTGTTGCAGCAACTCGGGCTTTACCACTTCCCGTTTCGACGGACGGTAGAAGTGCTTGGCCGCGATGTTCTGGCCTTCCTCGGAATAGAGGTAGTTCAGGTAGGCTTCCGCCTGCTTGCGGGTGCCCTTGGCGTCGACATTGCCATCGACAACGGCGACCGGCGGCTCGGCGAGGATCGAGATCGGCGGAGCGACGATATCGAAGGAGTCGGCACCGAATTCAGCACCGGCGAGATAGGCTTCGTTTTCCCAGGCGAGCAGAACGTCGCCGATCTGGCGCTGGGCAAAGGTGGTCAGCGAACCGCGGGCACCCGTGTCGAGAACCGGCGCGCGCTTGTAGAGTTCGGCGATGTAAGCCTTGATCTTGTCCTGGTCGCCGCCGAATTCCTGGTTTGCCCAGGCCCAGGCCGCGAGATAGTTCCAGCGGGCGCCGCCGGAGGTCTTCGGGTTCGGGGTAACGATCTGCACGTCGCCCTTCACCAGGTCGCCCCAGTTCTGGATGCCCTTCGGATTGCCCTTGCGCACCAGGAAGACGATGGTCGAGGTGTAGGGTGCCGAATTGTTGGGAAGGCGCGTGCGCCAGTCCTTGTTGATCTTGCCGGTCTTGTCGACGATGGCGTTGATGTCGCTTTCCAGAGCGAGCGTCACGACGTCGGCTTCGAGCCCGTCGATAACAGCGCGGGCCTGCTTGCCCGAACCGCCGTGCGACTGCTGGACGGTGACGTCCTCGCCGGTCTCGGCCTTCCAATGCTTGGCGAAGGCCTCGTTGTAGTCCTTGTAGAGCTCACGCGTCGGATCGTAGGAGACGTTGAGCAGCGTCGTCTCCGCCAGCGTTGCCGTTGCACTGCCGAACGCAAGTCCGACACTCAGGAGCAGAGCCCCCACCCGTTTTACCAAAATCGACATCTCAACCTCCTGGATGCTTGTCCCGACCAAAACCCTATTGAATTAGTAGAGTTAGTCAACAATGCCCGGAAAGTTCGCAAAACCGGTTCCAAACAGACCGAAACGGCGCAATGGAAGACCTGCTTTCACCGTCAGGTCGCGCACGGTTCATCTCGCAAACGGCGGGCGACGCGCAAAATGCATCCGCCGAAAATGCCCGTTTTTGTCCGTCGCGCCAAACTTTTTTCAGCGCTCGGAGGTGCGGGCAAGACCATGCGGGGTGGCGGAGAGCACCGCGCGATAGGCCTGACGCACGGTTTCGGCGAAGGTAAAGGGTCCCGGCCGCAGGCTGGAGGCAATGGCGCCAACCACGGAAATCGCCGGTATCGACGCGCCATGATGGGCGAGATGACCACCGTCATCGATGCTCAGCGCCGCCGCATCGCAGGATAGCAAGCCGGCGAGCGCGCGGGCGGACGGTACCTCGCGGCAGTCGATGACGGTCTCATCGGCGGATTTCGGGGCACGTGGGGCGACGAAGCGGGTGCGGCCGGTCTCGATTTCGGCGGCGAGGCGGCGGTGGACGTCGGGCGCAAGGCGGATGGAGAAGTGGCGGTGCAGGCGCAGCAGATGGCGGCGGTAGCGGTTGCGCTCGACCTGGGGCAGATTGCGCCAGACGATGGCAAGACGGGCGGAAGCAGCATCGACCACGGCCTGCCATTGGCCGCCCTCACGCGCCTCCGCGCTTCTACATTCGCGCCGCACATAGCGGAACGCTTCCTGCAGCGAGCGGCTTGCCGGCGGTTCGCCGAAGGCGAGGCCAGGCTGCGGACGGGCATGCGGTTGCGGCAGGCGGCCGCTTGCGGCTGCGATATGGATGTCCCCCGCAAAACCGTCCGCCCGAAGGTGGAGCAGGATGGCGGCGAGACGCGGACCATTGCCTACAAGCGTCAGCGGCGGTGGGTTTTCGAGGCCGGACAGGTGCTCGGCAGCTCTGTGCGCCGCCTGCCACGAGGCGGCTTCGCGCTGCGCGGTGCCAAAGCCGGTGGCGACGAAGACATGATCGAAATCGGCGCACTCGCCGTCTCGGAAGATCAGTCGTGGCGTGGCGCCACCGGCATCGACATGGCGAACATGGCCACGGAAGGTGCGGATGCGCACATCCTTGCGCAGCGCCATCACCTCGCCGAAGCGGGCCATAACATAATCGCGAAACAGCGCGCGCGGCGCATGGAGGTCCTGCGGGCGGCACAGCGTGGCAACGGTGCCGCCGGCCAGCCAATTGGTCTTCAGCCACTCGGCGAAATCATCGGGACGCTCGGGCACGACCGAGAGGTCGCGTGCCGGCTCGGTCGTCGGCACAAGGCCCGCCGCGCCATTGCCGAAGGCGCCCGGCGCATCCTCGGCGTCAACGAGCCAGGCCTCGAAGGGCCGGTGCAGGCGCTTCATCAGCGCAATCGCCGTGGCGAGGCCGGACGGACCAGCCCCGATGATCGCGATCTTCAACGCCGGCACCCCCGCCGGCCACGACCCGTCTTCCCTTGCGCCTCTGTCGAAGAACATGTGCTGTCCCTTCCTTTCGCCGTGGAAGCCGAGCGGTATGATAGCGCAGTTTCGGATATTTTCTACATTTTTACTAGACTAATTGAACGTGCGATTCCCATGCCGACATCCGTCGCTGCGGCGGAGCCTCCTTTGGGATCGGCAAGCAGGTCGGAGAGCGTCGTCCCGTCAAGGATTTCATCGGAGGCGGCGGCGACCCGCGCAAAGACGCGCCGCACCGCGCAGAGCGTGCGGTCGCGGCAATCCTTGCAGGAGCGCTGCCCGCCGCCCGACAGGCAGCCGAGCGGCACGAACGGCCCCTCCATCAGCCGCAGCACGTCACCGAAGATAATCTCCTGAGGCTGCGCAGAAGGAGATAGCCGCCATGTTTTCCCCGCCGGCTTTCGACGAAACCGGCCCGTTTCAGCTCGAGCAGGATCTGCTCCAAGAACTTCTTCGGAATGGTTTCCCCTGCGGCGATGGCGGCGATGCGCATCGTCTCTCCCGGCGCGATCCGCGCCAGGGCAAGCAGCGCACGTAGGGCATATTTGGATTTTTGCGAGATCATGGCCGAAAACCAGTCCCGTGGTCGCAGCGCAATCTCATGCCGCAACTCCGGCGGCGATGCGGCTGGCAATGTCCCGTGCCTGCACGCGGATATCGGGAACGGCGGTGATCTCGAAATGCCGGCCGGCCGTGAGCGGGCCTAAGGCGAAGAGGCGACCTTCGGAGGCGGGCACCACGGAACCGTCATCGACTGCGATGCCGAAGCCAACCGGATCGGGCTCGACAATCCCCTGGGCGGCAAGGCTCGAAAGCAACGGCGAGGCCGCCACCGTACATCGCTCGAAACCGGTGCAGTTGATCACCAGGGCGACCGGCAAGGCCCTGCCCTGAACCGCGGCGACGACGACGCCTTCATCCCGCCGCAGGGCCTGCAGCCGGCCTCGATGCACGACGAGCCGGCCGGTCTTTCGGAGCGTGGCGATTTCCGCCGCGACATCGGGTGCCATGCGGTGGCGATGGACGTTCCAGAAGGGTGCGGCGTGACGCAGGAACCGGCGCTGCTGCTCGAGTGTCAAGCCCTTCCAGAGTTGCTGCGTGACGGGGCGAAGGCCATCCATCGCCGCGCGCCAGTCTGGCGTCGCCGCCGCTGCGGCGCGCAGGGTCGCGAGCATTTCACTGACTGCGCCGCGGCCCGGTTCGAGCACGGGCGGCAGCGGATCGGCACGACGGGCAAGATGGGCCTCCGGCAGCAGGCCGTGGCGGGAGACGGCGTGGACGGTGCCGCGAAAGCCGGTGCGCATCAGAAGCAGGCATTGGTCGACCATGGTGAGCCCGGCGCCGACGAAGAGCACGTCGCCATCCTCGGGCACGCGGTCCCGCCATTCCTCCGCCCACGGGTTCTGCACGAGGAACGGACGGGCAGCGTCGGCAATGGCCTCGTCCGGCAACGGCAGGCGGCCCGTGCCTGCCCCGGTGCACAGCGCGGAGATGCCTGCGGCAAGTTCGGAGCCGTCCGAAAGCTGGAAGAGCAGCCCGCCATCCGCCAACGCCTGCGCACGCAGCGCTTCGGCATCGACGAGACTCAGCGCGGCGCGATTCGCGGTGCGTTTCAGGGCGGCGTCGAGGCAGTCGCCGACATAGTCGCCATAGAGGCCGCGCGGCACGAAATCGTCCGCCGTTGCGGCATGGCCGTTTTCTCCAAGCCAACGCGTAAAATGCTCGGGCCGGTCGGCGAACAGGCTCATGCGGCCGGCGGGCACGTTGAGCCGATGGCAATCCGCCGTGGTTGCATAGGCTATGCCCCTGCCCTGCCTTTGCCTTGCCCCGACAAGGCTCACTCTTGCCGTCGGCGGTGCCAGCTCGACGAGATTGAGGGCGAGCGCCACGGCCGAAAAACCGGAACCGATCACCGCCACATCCGTGTCTTTGCGCATTCCATTTCCTCCCGGAGGATGACGCGGACAATCTAGCGACTAATATCTATAAAATCTATAGACTATTGTCCCAGCAGCTTGCGTACAGGAATGGCAAAGCCGCCCGCCCGGTTCCCGGGCCGACCGGGCCGAGCGAGCGGGTGGCTTGAACCGGGCGGGACGGGTGTTATTGTGTGCCGGCCTTGTGGGGTCAGGCAGGAGCACGCAATGAAACGGCGGGGTTTCCGTTTCGGCATTGCTTCGGCCACATTTGAAGGCCGATACCGCCAGCGCCGCACGGTGTCCTGTGTTCGCGGCTTTGTGCCCGACACCGAAGCGATCTATACAATGTCTATAGAATATGATCTTTTGCCCGACCTAGCCTGCGCACCCTGAAACCACCTTCCGCAAGGAGCTGACGCCATGGGTACGATTTCATCAGCGCTCGACCGGCCGGCCCGTACCGCCGCCGTCATCGGCACCGAAGACGAAGCGATGACCGTGGCCCGCACGCTCGCCGGCATCTTCGACCAGTCGGGTCCGGCCGCCGGCAGCACCGCCGAGGCCCGCCTCGATCTCTTGTCCCGCTCCGGCCTGTTCGGCATTTCCGTTCCGACCGAACATGGCGGCATCGATGTTTCCAACACGGTGCTCGTCGGCATCTGTGCCGAGGCGGCGGCGCATTCGGCCGCGCTCGGCGAAATACTCGCCGCACATTTCACCGCGCTAGAACATATCCGCAGCTTCGGAATGGAGGGGCAGCGCAACATGCTCTTTGCCGCCGCTCTCTCCGGCGCGCGGCTGGCCAGGGCCACGGGTCGGCGCAATGGCACGGAGCTGGACGCCCTGCCGCTCACCATCACCGGCCTCACGCACCGTCTGAACGGCGAAGCGCTCTCCACCGCCTGCACACGCCACGCCGACTGGATGCTGATTCCCGTGCGCGGTGACACCGGCAGGACGGTGGGGCTGCTGCTTCCCACGCGCATCGAGGGCCTGCGCTACGCTGCCAACAGCTGCGAGCCCGTGCCGGGCGGCACGCAACCCGCCGAACCGGTCCTGTTCAAGGATGTGCTGATCGAAGGCGACGTCCTGTTGCATGCGGCCGGCGATACGCCGCAGCCTCCCGTTCCCCAGGCACTCGATCTTCTGCTGGAGGCGAGCCGCCATCTCGGTGCCGGCCGCCGTGCGCTGCGGCAGGTTCTGGACGGGGCAACGGCGCCGCTAAAGATCGGCCTCCTGTCCGCACGCCTTGCCGCCGCGGAGGCCATGGCCGAGGAGGCCGGGCGCGCCATCGACGCCGCGCAGATCGGTCTGGCCGGACAGCACCGGACAAACGCCTTCCTGGCCGCAACGGCCGCGCTGGCGGTGGCGCAGGAGGCGACGAACACAATCAGGGAGACAGGACCGGCCGAGATGGACAGGGCACGACAGACATTGTCGCCCCCCTCACTGGCCGCCCTGGAGCAAAGCGGCCATCTGCTGATCGAGATGCACCGGCACACGCCGGAGACCGAAATCTGACGGCACTCTGGCCGGCGGCATGACGGGCGGTAAAACGGCTCAGCCGGCGCGCTTTTCCAGTTCTTCCTCGTCGATAATCGCGGAAGCGCCGGGAACGGCGACGAACTGTTCGAGCGTCATCGTATCGAGAATGGAGGCAATGGCGTCGCGCACATCGGTCATGGCGCGGCGGACCTGACAGGTCTCAGGATCGGCACAGTCCTCGCAAGCCTCGAAGGCCGTGCGGCTGGCGCAGCGGATGGGCGCGAGCGGACCATCAAGCACGCGGATGGCATGGCCGATGCGAATTTCGGATGCGGCATGCGACAGCGAATAGCCGCCGCCCGGCCCCTTCTTGGAGCGCAGCATGCCGGCATTGCGCAGTTCCAGGAGGATCGTGTCGAGAAACTTCTTCGGAATGTTGTTGCGAAGCGCGATCTCGCTGACGAAAGCTGTTTCACCGGGCGCAAGCCGCGCCAGATCGACCAGAGCCTTCAGTCCGTATTTTCCCTTTTTCGTCAGCATGTCCGCCTGCTTTCCATCCGCATGTCTTATTCGTCCGGATCACCCGGCGGCGCAAAGACGTCTGTCGCGCTCTCCGGATTGGTCCGTCGTCTTCGGGAAGATCGATCGGTTCACCCTTGACGGGTGATTCCGGCTCATTCTAGGCACCGAAGTGCGAAAAACATATAAAAACGGTATAATTTATTTGCGCATTGCGTCGCAAGAAGAACAGCCTGGCTTTTCGCGTTTTCATGCGGTTTTCCTGCAAGACGTGCCCTATCCGCATCATTTTCCGACGTCTTCGGCAGCAAGCCCCGCATTTTGCGCTTCTGCCACCCTCGGTAGGGTCGCACAGCCCATTCCACGACAACCGGCAATGAACGCAAAACCAATTGCCGCGCAGCCTCGAAATTGAGGTGAAAATTTCTCTACTAAATTTATCGATTATATAATCTCAAGTCACCGGCCCGCCAGAGACCTCGGGCAACGGCAACTTGAGGAGAGCTCCATGACCATTACCCGCAGAACCCTGCTGGCCGCCACCGCCGCGCTGACGCTGGCCGCATCCTTCGGCACGGCCTTCGCCGACGAGGTAACGCTCAACATCGGCTACCAGCCGATCGTCGAGCCCTCGCGCGTTCCCCAGGCCGATGGCACCTATGAGAAGGTGACCGGCGCCAAGATCAACTGGCAGAAATTCGACGGTGGCGCCGACGTGATCGCGGCCATCGCCTCCGGCTCGCTCGATATCGGCTATGTCGGCTCCTCACCGCTCACCGCCGCCGCCAGCCGCGAACTGCCGATCGAGACGATCTTCGTCGTCGGCCTGATCAGCGAGGCAGAAGCGCTCGCAGTGAAGGGTATCGAAAAGCCCGAAGACCTCGCCGGCAAGAAGATCGCGACGCCCTTCGTCTCGACCGCCCATTACAGCCTGCTGACAGCACTGAAGCACTGGAACGTCGATCCGAAGTCGGTCGAGATTCTCAACCTGCGCCCGCCGGAAATCGCGGCCGCCTGGGAGCGCGGTGACCTCGACGGCGCCTATGTCTGGGATCCGGTCCTGTCCGAGCTGAAGAAGAGCGGCAAGGTGCTGGCGACTTCGGCCGACGTCGCCGAGTGGGGTGGCCCGACCTTCGACGCCTGGATTGTCAGCAAGAAGTTTGCCGAAGAACATCCCGATGTCGTGACCGCCTTCGTCAAAGTGACGGGCGATGCGACGGCCGCCTACCGCGCCAATCCGGATGCCTGGAACGCCACCTCGCCGGAAGCGGAAAAGATCGCCCGCCTGACCGGCGCCAAGCAGGACGAGGTTCCGGCACTGCTCAAGGGCTATATCTTCCCGACGCTCGAAGAGCAGGCCGGCGAAGCGTTGCTCGGCGGCGGCACGGTGAAGGCGGTTTCCGATACTGCGGCCTTCCTGCTCGAACAGGGCAAGATCCCGGCCACCCTCCCCGACTACAAGCCCTACGTCTCCACCCGCTGGGTCACGGACGCAACCAAGCTCGCCTACTGAGCGGCGAATATCCTGCGGCGGAGGTGGCCCGGTCGCGCGCAAGCGCCGCCGGGCCATCGCCAATCCCAAGCAACCCTTCCGGAGGCCCCATGAGCATCCTGACCTTCCGCAACGTCTCGCTCACCTATCCGGCGCGGACCGGCAAGGGCGGCGCGGGCGAAAAGCGCGTCCTCGACGGCATCAACCTGCAGGTCGCCTCCGACGAACTGGTGGCGATCATCGGCCGCTCCGGCTCCGGCAAGACCAGCCTGCTGAATCTCGCCGCCGGCTTCCTGACGCCCACCGCGGGCACCATCACCGTCGACGGCACGCCCGTCACGGGACCGGGCGCAGACCGCGCCGTGGTCTTCCAGGACGATGCGCTCTATCCTTGGCTCGATGCGCGCGACAACATCGCCTTTCCGCTGAAGCTGAAGGGCGTGCCGCTTGCCGAACGCCGCGCGAAAGCAGAGGTGCTTCTGGCCCGCGTCGGACTTGCGGATGCCGGCGACCGGCACATCTGGGAGCTCTCCGGCGGCATGCGCCAGCGGGTCGGCATCGCACGGGCGCTGGCCGCCGAGCCGCGTTTCCTCTTGCTGGACGAACCGCTCGGCGCACTGGATGCGCTCACCCGCACGCGCATGCAGGATTTCCTGCTGCGTATCAAGGCCGAGAGCGGCGCGGGCGCCGTGCTCATCACCCACAGCATCGAGGAGGCGCTTTTGCTTGGCACGCGCGTCGTCGTGCTCTCACCCAATCCGGGCCGCCTGACGGCGGAGATCGAGGCCGGCTTCAATGCCGAGATCCTGAACGGCGCGTCGGTGGCCGACGTCAAGGCCTCGCCGATCTTCAAACGTATGCATGCCGGACTGACCGGCCTCATCCACGCCGGCGAAGAGGAGCTTGCCGCATGACGCTCTTGAGTGAACTCGATGCCCTCGCGGGCGAAACGAACGATACGGCGCCGGCCCGCGCCGCCCGCCCCCTTCCCATTGCCGTGATCTCCGCGCTCACCATCGGCGTCATCATCGGCCTCTGGGCGCTCGCCTCGGCCTATGCGCTGGTCTCACCGGTTTTCCTGCCCTCGCCGCGCCAGGTTGTGATCGCGCTCTACAATCTCGTCGTGAAGGGGTTTGTCGATGCGACGCTGGCCGAACATGTCGGCGCGAGCCTCTATCGCATCTTCGGGGCGCTGATCGCCTCCATACTCATCGGCATTCCCGCCGGCCTTGCTATCGGCACGAGCCGCGTCGGCCGCGGCATCCTCGATCCCATCGTCGAATTCCTGCGCCCGCTGCCGCCGCTCGCCTACCTGCCGCTTATCATCATCTGGGTCGGCATCGGCGAGGCCTCGAAGATCACGGTCATCGCGCTCTCCATGCTGCCCTCGATCATCCTGTCGACCTCGGCCGGCGTGCGCGCCGTCTCGAAGGATCACGTCAATGCCGCCCGCTCACTCGGCGCCAGCAAGGCGCAGGTGTTGCGGGAAGTGGTGCTGCCGAGTGCCGTCCCCTCCATCCTGACCGGTATCCGCATCGCGCTCGGCGCGGGCTGGACGACATTGGTGGCGGCGGAACTGGTGGCGGCGACCAGCGGCATCGGCTTCATGATCCAGTCTGCGGCGCAGTTCCTCGTCACCGACATCGTGATTGCCGGCATCATTGTCATCGCGCTGATCGCCATCGTGCTGGAATATGTCGCGCGCCTCATCGAGCGGCGTCTGGTGCCCTGGGCATCCCACCGCTAGGCGCAAATCAATCGACTGGCGCTCAATTGAGCGCCAGTCCCATGCCCGCAACGGCCGCCGTGAACAGGCGGCCGTCTCTGTTTGCGGCAAAGGGATCGCGCTCGCCGCGAAGCTTCAGAAGTTCGAGGAAATCGTAGCCCGCCGTCCAGCGACCGAAACCGCTGGCAATGTTGATATGACCGGCATTGCCGATATCGACGAGATCGCTGCCCCAGGCGCGCGCCGTGCGGCGCAGCTGGTCCGTGGGCATATAGGGGTCATCGAGACTGCCGACGACCAGCGAGGGGAACGGCAGGCGGCGGCGTGGCATGGCGCCGAACCGGATGATACAGGGGTGCAGCGTCTCGGTCGTGTCGAGATCGCAGGGCGCGACGAGCAGCGCGCCGCGAATGCGCGATGCCAACCGGCTTTCGGCGAAATGCGCCGCCAGCACGCAGCCGAGGCTATGGCCGACGAGAAAGAGATCACCCGTCGTCATGGCCACCTGCTGTTCCAGTTCGGAAAGCCAGGCCTGCCGGTCCGGGCAGGCCCAGTCGGACTGCTCGACGACCCGGCTGCCCGGATTGTCGCGCGCCCAATGCCGCTGCCAGTGCCCCTCCGGCGAACCGTTCAGACCGGGCAGGATCAGCGTATCGACGGGGATATCGATGGACGGCATGGCAGCATCCTTTCTTCGCAAACAGAACAGCCATGATGATGCGGGCAAACGGCCCGATTGATAAGAAAGCCGCTGCTATAGTCATCAAAAACCATAGAATTTCATTGCACAGGTAAGGGCCTGAAGAAAATACAGACGAGCAGCCTCGAAGAGGCTCACAAATATCTGGAATTATTTTCCTTTTCCCAATCTCTCTTCGCAAAAGGCGCGCTTGTTCCATACCGCTCCCCCCTGCGAAAGTGGCCCCTCTGCCGGCGCTTCGAGCCTGCGCAACGATCCTACCGAGGACATCCGCAATGAGCCTGCCGACACCCGATTTCGCCCGCAACATGACGCTGATCGGACATTCTGATATAGACGGGCGGGGCGATGGCTTGCAGTTGATGGTGCACCGGGGTTTTGCCTATGTCGCCCATCCCTGGTCGCAGGGTTTCTCGATCGTCGACGTGCGCGATCCGAAGCGGCCAGGCGCCGTCACCTATGTACCGGCGCCGCCGAACACCTGGAACATCCATCTCCAGACCCATGACGACCTGCTGCTCGTCATCAACGCGCTCGACCTCTTCGCCGATGTCGAGACCTTCACGGACGAGAAGGCCTATTACACACAATCGGTCGGTGAGACGGTCTCGCGCGCCAAGCGGTCGCGCGCCTGGACGACGGGCATGACGGTCTATGACATTTCGGCACCCGACCGTCCGCGAAAAATCAGCCAGCTCGATGTGGATGGCGTCGGCTTTCACCGGCTCTGGTATGTCGGCGGGCGCTACGCCTATGCCTCGGCGCTCCTCGACGGTTTCACCGACTATATCTTCGTGACGATCGACATGGCCGATCCGATGAAGCCGCAGCTCGTCGGCCGCTGGTGGCTGCCGGGCATGAACACGGCGGCAGGCGAGGTTTCGCTTGCCCCGGAGGGCCGGCGCCATGCGCTGCACCACGCGCTGGTGCACGGCGACACCGCCTATGCCTGCTGGCGCGACGGCGGGCTGACGTTGCTCGATATCCGGGATCACGCCGCGCCGAAACTCATCAAACACCACAACTGGTGCCCGCCCTATGGCGGCGGCACGCATTCGCCGCTGCCGCTGGTGGAGCGCGGTTTGCTGATCGTCGCCGACGAGGCGGTGGCGGACCATGAAGAAGACGGCCGCAAACACACCTGGGTCTTCGATATCCGCGAACCGTCGAACCCGATCAGCATTGCGACCTTCCCGATCCCCGACGAGATCGACTATGCGAAGAAAGGCGGCCATTTCGGGCCGCATAACCTGCATGAGAACCGGCCGGGATCCTTCGTCTCGGATACGCTGATCTTCGCCACCTGGCAGAATGCCGGCATCCGCGCCTTCGATATTTCGGATCCCTACCGGCCGGTCGAGACCGGCGCGCTGGTGCCGGCCTCGCCGAGGACGATGACTGACCGGCGGCCCGGCCGGCCGCAGGTCATCCAGTCGGCCGATGTCTTCGTCGATGCGCGCGGCCTGATCTATGCGACCGACTACAATGCCGGCCTGGAGATCATCGAATACGGCGGCTGATCAAGCCGCCGTATCTTCACTCAACTGCGATGATCGAGCTTGGCCACCCAGCGGTCGCCGATCCACTGGATACCGCAGACCATGACGATCAGCACGGCGACGACGGCCACCATCACGGAGGTCTCGAAACGCTGGTAGCCGTAGCGGATGGCGAGGTCGCCGAGACCGCCGGCCCCGATGGCGCCGGCCATGGCGGAAGCGCCGATCAGTGTGACCAGCGTCACCGTGAAGCCTGCCACGATGCCGGGCAGCGCCTCGGGGATCAGCACTTCGCGCACGATCGTCCAGCGATTGCCGCCCATGGCGCGCACGGCCTCGATCAGGCCACGATCCACCTCGCGCAGCGACACTTCGGCGATACGCGCATAATAGGGTGTGGCGGCAATCGACAGCGGCACGATGGCCGCCCAGGTGCCGATCGACGTGCCGACGATGAGGCGGGTGACCGGAATGAGCGCGACGAGCAGGATGATGAAGGGCACGGAGCGGAAGCCGTTGATGACGGCGCCGAGCACGCGGTTGATCCAGAGGTTTTCCGCAATGCCGCCGCGGGCCGTCGCCACCAGCGCCAATCCGAGCGGCAGGCCGAAGACCAGCGAGATGATGCCGGAGGCGGCCGTCATCACGACGGTTTCCCAGAGCGAGCGGACGAGAAGTTCAAGCATGATCGGCGACATGGCCGAGGACCTCCACCTGGGCGCCGAGGCGCTCTACATAGGACGCAAGCGACGCGGCCTTATCGGCCGGCACCGCGAGGAAAAAGCGGCCAACGGCCTGCTCCTGGATATGATCGACGCCGCCATGGTTGAGGCGGTAGCCGCCGGGAAATTCCTGCGACAGCCCCTCAAACAGCGGGCCGGTGGCGGCCGGTCCTGCAATGTCGATGCCAAGGATCGCCTCGCCGCCGACATCCGCCGTCAACTTGTCGGCGATATGGGCGGGAAGCTGGGGGCGGATGCTGCTGAGCAGGCTGCGTGTCGTCTCAGCCTGCGGGCGGGAGAAGACCTGCCAGACCGGCCCCTCCTCCACGACGCGGCCGGCATCGAGCACGGTCACACGGTCGGCGATGCCGCGCACCACTTCCATCTCATGGGTGATGAGCAGGATGGTGAGGCCGAGCTTGCGGTTGATGTCCTTCAGGAGTGTCAGGATCGAGCGCGTGGTTTCCGGGTCGAGCGCGGAGGTCGCCTCGTCGGAGAGCAGCAGCGCAGGCTTGGCGGCGAGCGCCCGGGCAATGCCGACACGCTGCTTCTGGCCACCGGAGAGCTCGGACGGGTAAGCCTTCGCCTTACCCGAGAGGCCGACGAGCTCGAGCAGCTCGGCGGCGCGCGCCAGACGCTTGGCCTTCGGCCAGCCCTCGATCTTCAGCGGCAGCGCGACATTCTCTTCGACGGTTTTCGCGGAAAGCAGGTTGAAGTGCTGGAAGATCATGCCGATGCGGCGGCGCAGCGGTTGGAGATCGGCCTCGCCAAGCCCGGTGATCTCGCGGCCCTCGATCTCGATCGTCCCGCTGTCCGGCCGTTCCAGCCCGTTGAGGCAGCGGATCAGCGTCGATTTGCCCGCACCGCTGCGGCCGATGATGCCGAGGATCTCGCCGCGGCGGACAGTAAGCGTCACGCCATCCAGCGCCGCCGTCTCGCCGAAGCGCCGGCGCACGTCCGCAAGGCGGATGACATCCGTCTCCTCGGCTGCGGCGGAGGCCGCTTTCCAGGTCACATGTGAGTTCATTGCGCGTCCTTCCGCAAATACCAAGGCAGCCCGCGACGGCGTTTCAGCGCGTCGCGGGCTGCCGGATCGGCCGTCCTATACCTTAGTAGGCGCTGATGCCCGTGCCTTTGTAGACGCGGTCGAATTCGGCCTTCACGGCGTCGTTCTGGTAGGCCTCGACCAGCGGCTTGACCCAGGGCTCATCCTTGGATTCCTCGCGCACGGCGATGAAGTTGCGGTATGGATTGTCAGCGACCGGCTCCTGCGCGATGCGGTTTTCCGGGGTAAGACCGCTCTTCAGCGCCCAGTCGGTGTTGACCACGGCGGCGTCGAGATCTTCCACCGAGCGGCCGACGATGCCGGCATCGAGTTCCTTGATCTCGAGCTTCTTCGGGTTTTCGGCGATATCGGCGATCGTCGCCAGAATGCCCGTGCCGTCCTTGAGCTTGATCAGGCCCTCATTCTGCAGGACGCGCAGCGCGCGGCCTTCGTTGGACGGATCGTTCGGCACGCCGACGACGGCGCCTTCCGGCAGATCGGCAAGCGTCTTGTGCTTGTTGGAATAGAGGCCGATCGGCCAGACGCCGGTATAGCCGACGGGCACGATCTTGTAGCCGTTCGTCTTGATCTGGTTTTCCAGATACGGCAGGTGCTGGAAGGCGTTGGCGTCGATTTCGCCGCGCTCCAGCGCTTCGTTCGGCTGGGTGTAGTCGTTGAAGACGACGGTCTCGATGGTCAGGCCCTTCTTGGCAGCCTCGGCGGTGACCACGCGCCAGACATCCTCATCCTCACCGGAAATGATGCCGACCTTCAGGTCCTTCTTGTCTTCCGCAACGGCGGGACCGGAAACGGAGAGGACCGAGACGGACACGGCGGCAACGGCAATCGCTGCGAGCGCCACGCGGCGGGAGAGAATATTTTTAGTGATGTTCAACATAATAGCCTGCTTTCGCGATTGGGAGGATCGACGCTCGAAACCGACCCGGTTTCTGTGAGCAAAATCGCAAATGCCGCTTTCGTGAACAACGAATGGCGATTTATTGGGCAGCGCGAACGGGAACTTTCGCTCTCCGGAATGGCCGGAGAACGAGAAAATAATTTCTACTGATTTTATGAATTACTCGAAACGAAAAGGGCGACCCTTCGGCCGCCCTCCTGTTTCAGATCAGAAGCTCGCCTTAAGCTGCAGGCCGGCATTCCAGCGCGGCTTGCTCTCTTCGGCGACCGTCAGGCTGGCGCGGGTATCGACCGCCCAGTTCTCGTGGAACTTCCAGCCGACGCGGGCGCCGACCGAGCCGAAGCGGCGCGCTTCCCAGCCGCCCGTCGCCTGGCCGACCCAGTCGACATCCGCCTTGACGGCATCGCCATTGCCGAATGTCTGGCCGGCGGTGGCGAAGAGCGAATAATCGACCGTCGGGTTGAGCGCATGCGTCCACATGACGGTGACGTCTGCGGTGTCTGCCACCGTGCTCTTGCCGGAAAGGGTCGCGGCAAACAGATTGTCGGCGTCGGGCGTTTCCGCATAGGAGGCGACATCAAGTGCCGAGCGGGACAGCCGGAGGGCTGCGGTGAACTCGTTCTGCGTATCCGGCGCATAGGCGACGCCGACACGCACATGGCCACCGATCAGCGAGCCCGAAGCCTCGTTCGTGCGGGAAACGAGCCTGCCGGCATTGATGTAGTCGCGCGTGTATTTTGCTTCGACATACGGCGAGCCCCAAATGCCGACCTCGCCAAAGGCCTTCCAGCCATCGTCGATCGGGACGGCATAGCGCGCGGAGGCCGCAGCGATCAGCATATTGTCGGCATCGGTGCCGGTCTGGCGCGCATCATAGCCGGCCAGGCCGCCCATCAGGGTGATCTCGTCCGTCGCGTTCCAGCGCGCATTGAAGCCCACCATGCCCTCGGTGCCGGCAAAGGCGGAAATGTAGTCGTCGCCGGCAAAGGGATCGGTCAGGCCGAGAATACGGCCGGCCACGGTATCGACACCGGCCAGAAGCGAGCGGCGCTGCTCGGCAAGGCCATCGAGCGAGCCCTTGACGGATTCGCGGGTCGTGAAGCCGATACGGGATACGTCGAGCGTGTCGAGGAAGATTTGCGCAGCGTCGAGATCGCCGTCCTGCCCCTCGGCCGTCAAGAGGATGGAGAGGTCGAGCGTTTCGGAATCGACCGTGCCCATGCGGCGGTTGATTTCATAATCCTCGGAAACCTCGCCTTCGGGATCGTAAAGGCGAACGCGATCGCCCTTCTTGCCGCCGTCGAGCGTCACCGTCTGCTCGCCGGTCTTGGTGGCAAAGCCGCGATAATCGACGGAGAACACCGAATAGCCCTTGGCCTGCGTGACCGGCGCGGAGAGCGAACAGGTCGTCCGGCCAGGCCCCTGCGTGCGGTCGCTGATGGCGAAGAGGGAATCGAAGAGGAAGCTGGTGGAATTCCTGTCCGGCGACAGGGTCGTGGAGAAGGTGCCCGGCGCACAGCCGTTGGCAGCTTGGGCGGAACCCGCCGCGAGCACGAGACCCGTCAGGATCAGGGCACGATTTGCTTTTTTCAGAACCGTCAAAACTTCACCCGGTCTTAGTGATTACAAAGGAGCGGCCCGCTGGGCCGCTCCGATTTGCGACTACCGTTCTTAACGGCTTAATTGCACTTGCGCCACTGCAGCTGGTACACGATGGCCGCCTTGACGTCCTGCGTATCGACGGTCGCCATGGCTTCCTTGTTGCGCGTCGTCGAGACGCGGATCGAGGAATTGGTGCGCAGGTTGACGTCCTGGCCGCAGGGCGACCAGACGAGCGCATCGGCAACGAGCTTGTTGGTGATCAGGTAATCGTCTTCCTTCGGGCCGACAAAGGTCTTGGCAAAGGATGGGCCGCGCGAGCCGGCGAAGAAATATTCCACGCTGAACTGCGAACGGGCGCCGCGCGGCAGCTGGTTGAAGCCGCGGTAGTCGATGGCGAGGACCGAAACGCTGCGGCCCTGCGGTACGTGCACCGGGATCGCGACGTTGCAGGTCTTGCGGTCCAGCGACTTGCCGGTCTCACCGCCGGCCTGGACGATATATTCATCGAACAGCAGGCTGAGCGACTTGGAGTCCGGGCTCAGCGTCGCCGAGACGCTGTCGGACGGGCAGCCGCTGCCGCCGTAACCCGGCACGCCGAGCGCGATATCGTCTGCATGGGCAACGGCAGCAAAGCCGAGAACGCCGATCATAGCACCAATAATCTTCATGATTCTTCCTCTCGCAAGCCAACAGCGGCTTCTTGCGTTGCATATTCGGACATGCACCCTGAACGATGTCTGAGCGGATCATTCAGAGCGAGTTCAGCAAGAGAGATATAAACGGATGGTAAACATTATATTAAGCATTTGACGGAACGAATTGTCTTAGCGAAGAAACAACAACCGTGGGATGCGCTCACGATCGGTGTCCTTTGAGGGAGGGAGCCAGTGCGTTGGCTGCCGCATCCGATCCCCGTGCTTTCCCAGTGGCAACGCCTGCGACGCCTTGGCACTTCCGGACGGATAAGAACTGCGATAAAAGTGGCATCTGAAATACCTGTTTACCAACACGCCATCAGCAGACGCACGTACCCGAGAGATCCCCATGCGTATGACGTTGCATACCGACTATGCGCTCCGCATGCTGATCTACATGGCGGCGCGATCCAACCCCGTCTGTACCGTCAATGACGTGGCGGAAGCCTATGGACTGTCGCGCAACCATCTCCTCAAGGTGGCGCAGACCTTGCGAGACATCGGCGTCGTCGAAACGACACGTGGGCGGGCGGGCGGCATCCGGCTGGCCAAAGCGCCCGAGACGATCGGCGTCGGCGCGCTGGTGCGGGCGACGGAGGCGGAGTTTTCGCTGGCCGAATGCATGCAGGCGCAAGGCGACACCTGCTGCGCCATCTCGCCGGCCTGCCGGTTGAAAGGCATGCTGCACGAGGCGCTCGCCGCCTTTCTGGCCGTGCTCGACAAATACACGCTCGCCGACATCGTTCGCAATCGCGCCACGCTCGGCCCACTCCTCGGTCTGGATACGGTCGCGGCCTGACAGAAAGGATGGATCGATGAACCGGACACTATGGAAGGCAACCGCATGAAAGGCCGCCCCGCGCCCGAACGCACCATCGTCATCGACGGCAGGCTTCTACCCGAGGTGCTTGACGAGGCGATGATCCATGCCGTCGTACACGGTTTCTATGACGGGATTCGCAAGGACGATCTTCTCGGTCCCGTCTTCAACGGCATCATCGCGGCGGAGGACTGGCCGGCGCATCTGGCGAAGATGTGCGATTTCTGGTCCGCGACGCTGCTGCGCACCGGCCGCTACGAGGGCCGCCCACTGCCGCCGCATCTCTCCGTCCCCGACCTTGGCGAGGCGCATTTCCAGCGTTGGCTTTCGCTGTTTCGCGCCACCGTCGAACGGCTCTGCCCGCCCGAGGTGGCCGATCTTTTCCTCGATCGGGCGCTGCGTATCGCCCATTCCTTCCGCCTCGCCATCGCCTTCCATCGCGGCGAGGATTCCATGAAGGTCCTGCCGATCTCGCGGGAGGCCCTGACATGACGGCCGCCCCCCTCACCCTTGCCCGGGACGAAAGCGGCGAATTCCTGTTGCCGGCGGAGATGCTGGCCGAGCGTTTCGGCTGGCCGACCGAAACCCTGCGCGGCATGATGCGCCGCGGCCTCGTCTCCTCCCGCGTCGAGCGCGGTGAGGGAGAGGATGCCGGCCGCTGGCGGCTTTCGGTGCGCTGCGGCAACCGGCGCTGGCAGGCGATCGTGGAGACCGACGGCAGCGTCGGGCAACAGCGGATCGAGGTCATCCCGGCCGCCCCGAGAAATGCGGGCTAGACCGATCAGACACCGGTACGTGGCGGCTTTACCTTCGCATTGGCGGAATCTTCCTGCGACATCGGTATCCAGCGGACCGAAAGGCGAACCGCCATGCCAGCCTTGCCGGTGCCCCCTCCGCCACCAGGGATAAAACCGCTCTCATCCGCCGCCGCGGCCCTTTGCCCATACAGCAAGCGTGAACTTCGACTGCCGCTTTCACCCCAATACGAAGAGCCGGGCCACGGCAATCGTGGGCTACCTCATGGCCCGCCGCATCGGCGAAGCCTGTTCGTGACTTTCGAGTAGAAACCAGCCCATCCAGGATGTTGCAGCCGACATCTGCTATGCTTCGCTGGCCGTCAGTTCCAGCGCCTGCGCGGCCTGTCGCCGCGCGCCTAACGCCCGCTCTGCCGGTGACGGCCCATTAGATTGACATTGCCTTATTGTATGCAATAAATGAATGAAATATTATACAATTCTGGGCGGAAACCATGACGACATTTCCTCAATCCGGACGCCTCGCCGGTCCGGTGCTCGTGACGGCCCGCTGGGTCGTCGGCCACCAGGACGGCCACCATGTGCTCTATGACGACGGTGTCGTCGTCTTCGAGGGCGATACGATCGTCTTCGTCGGCCAGGACTATGCCGGCGAGGTCGCGCATCGCATCGACTATGGCAATGCCATTCTCTCGCCCGGCTTCATCGATCTCGACGCGCTGTCCGACCTCGACACGACGGTGCTCGCCTTCGACAACCAGCCGTCCTGGCGCACGGGTCGCGTCTGGCCGAAGACCTATATGGACCGCGGCCCCTACGAGATGTACACGCCCGAGGAGCTTGCCTTCCAGAAGCGCTACGCCTTCGCCCAACTCATCCGCAACGGGGTGACGACGGCGCTTCCGATCGCCTCGCTGTTCTATCGGGAATGGGGCGAAACGGACGGCGAGTTTTCTGCGGCCGCCCATGCCGCCCATGACCTCGGCCTGCGCGTCTATCTCGGTCCGGCCTACCGCGCTGGCAACAGCTTCGTCGACGACAACGGCAAGATCGACTTCTATTTCGACGAAGAGCGCGGCCTCGCAAACCTTGCCGGTGCCATTTCCTTCGCCGAGCGGATCGAAGCGATGGCCTCGCCGCTGGTGCGCGCGATGCTGGCGCCCGACCGCATAGAGACCGGCACGGCCGAACTCCTGCGCCGCACAGCCGCGGCCGGCCACGACCTCGACGTGCCGGTGCGTCTGCATTGCTGCCAGTCCGAGCTGGAATTCGACCGCATCACCCGGATGCATGATGCAACGCCGCTGGAATGGCTCGACAGCCTCGGCGCGCTCTCCGAGCGCATGCTGCTGCCGCATGGTGAGCTCGTCGCCGGCACGCGCAACGTGGCCCGCGCCGGACGAGACCTCGATATCCTCGCCAATGCCGGCGCCACACTCGTGCATTGCCCCATCGTTTCCGCCCGCCATGGCGGCTTCATGGACAGCTTCAGCAAATTCCGCGCGATGGGCGTGCGCATCGGGCTTGGCACCGACACCTGGCCGCCGGATTTCATCCAGAACATGCAGGTCGGCATCATGATCTCGCGCGTCATGGACGCCTCCATCGAAAGCGTGCGCTCCGAGCACTATTTCGACGCTGCCACGATCCACGGCGCGGATGCGCTGCGCCGGCCTGATCTCGGCCGCCTCCAGCCGGGTGCAAAGGCCGACATGATCGTGATCGACATGGGCCATGACCGTATCGGCCATGTCATCGACCCCATCCAGAGCCTGATGATGAATTCCTCCGGCCGCGACGTCCGCACCGTCATAATCGATGGCCGCTTCGTCATGGTCGATGGCAAGATTTCCGGCTTCGATGCCGCCGCCGAGCAGGACCGCGCCCAGCGGCAGTTCGACGGCCTGCTTGCTCGCTACCCGGACCGCACCTACGGCCATCCGCCGCTCGAGACGATCTTTTCTTCAAGTTATCCGCGCGTCGGCCGAAAGCCGTAACGTCATTTGCTGGCGGGTCGCTCCGCCGCATCAGCCATGCGGATCCTAAAGCAGGGCGGAAACCATGAAGCTTCATCGGGCCTGTCCATGACCACAAAATCCCACCGATTTCACGGCGCTGGAAACATTCCCGTATCAAGAAAAGTCTCGATGGCCTGGCGCCAGGGGGCAATATCGATGTTGCGCTGGGCGAGCCACTCGGTATTGAAATAGGTGCCGGCATAGCGGTCGCCGCTGTCGCAGATCAGCGTGACGAGCGAGCCTTCTCGCCCTTGCTTCATCATGCCGTCGGCAATCGATAGCAGGCCGAAGAAGTTTGTGCCGGTCGATGCGCCGACGCGGCGGAAGAGGCGGTCGGACAGGACGTGGGCGGCGGCGATGGACGCCGCGTCCGGCACCTTGATCATGTGGTCGATGACGGTGGGGATGAAGGAAGGCTCGACGCGGGGACGACCGACGCCTTCGATGCGCGACGGTTGCGTACAGGTCGCCTCCAGGTCGTGGTTCTTCCAGGCATCGTAGAAAACGGAATTCTCGACATCCGTGACGCAGAGCCGCGTCGCGAGGTTGCGGTAGCGGATGTAGCGGCCGATGGTGGCCGAGGTGCCGCCGGTACCGGCGCCCATGATCACCCAGCTTGGCACCGGGTGCGCTTCCCGCTCCATCTGACCGAAAATGCTCTCGGCGATGTTGTTGTTGCCGCGCCAGTCGGTGGCGCGTTCGGCATTGGTGAACTGGTCGAGATAATGGCCACCGGTGTCCGTCGCGATGCGCGCTGCGGTGTCGTAGACCTCCCGCGGGCTGTCCACGAACGCACAGCGCCCGCCAAAACGCTCGATGACGTCGATCTTCGCCTGGCTGGTGCTGCGCGGCATAACGGCGATGAAGGGCAGTTCGAGCAGATTGGCGAAGTAGGCCTCCGAGACGGCCGTCGAGCCCGACGAGGCTTCCACCAGCGTCGTTCCCTTGCAGATCCGCCCGTTGCAGATGCCATAGAGGAAAAGCGAGCGGGCCAGGCGATGCTTCAGGCTGCCCGTCGGATGCGTGCTCTCGTCCTTGAGGTAGATCGAGATGCCTTTCAGCCCCTTGAACACCGGGTTGACGAGATGCGTATCCGCCGACCGGCGCGCATCGCCCTCCAGAATGCCGATGGCGTGGCGCGCCCAGGCGCGGTCGGCGCAATCATCGAGCGAGGGCGCGGGTTCGGCGCCGAAAACGGCCGGTGTCGTGTCCATGGCAAATCCTCCGAGACGACGGGGATGGTGCGGCATTTTCCGTGGACGATCAACAGGTTCCTGCGCCTTGCCTCGCTAGGGCGAAACGCTCTCGCCGGGATGGCACAACCGTTCAGCCCCATCACCAGCCGGCCATCGGCGACGACGCGCTCATGCAGCAAGGAGCCATAGACGTCGGCCAATGACCTGCACGGCTATACCAGCGCCCGTTCAGCCGCAAAAGCCGCAAGCTGCGGCGCGAAGACGCCCAGATGCGGGGTGCTGGACGATTTCCGGGCGACTGCCCATCGATTGAGGTCTTCGGCGCCAAAGGAGAACGATGCGGCGCAGGTCCCGTTCTGTGCAAGTCCTCATCGGCATTGGGCCGATAGCGCGTGCTACGTCCTCTCCGCTTCGGCGGCGTTCAGCTAGAAAGGAAGAGAACCCCGCCGAGAAAGCGGGGTCCATGCGTCTCACTGGGCAGCATGCACCGGCGCGCGCAACGCGTTCCAGGGGCGTGCTACTTCGAGGTCACGGGCAACACGCACCAGCGTCGCCTCTTCGGCAAAGCGGCCGACGACCTGAATGCCGATCGGCATGGCGTTGGCGTCGAGGCCGAGCGGCAGGCTGACGGAAGGCTGGCCGGTGGCGTTGAAGGTGCCGAGGAAGGTAAAGAGCGTCGTATCGCCCTCGGAAAACGCCGCGGCCGTCAGATCCTCGCGCGTCGTCGCGAACCGGCCGTGTTCGGGTGCCGTCACCGGTGTTGTCGGCGTCAGCAGGATGTCGAAGCGCTGCGTGGCCATGGCGACGTCGTGGCGGATCTTGCGCATGACTTCGAAAATGTTGACGATCTCGGCCGGCGACATGGCGAGCGTCTGCTCCGTCAGTTTCAGCAGCACCGGCTCCATCGTGGTGCTGTCGAGCGGCTTGTTCAGGGAACGGGCAAGGGCCGGCATATCGGCAAGGCCGAGATTGAAGCCGCCCATGACCCCGATCATGATGTCCTCAGGATCGGTCGGCGCAGAAATCTCTTCGATCTCGTGGCCCATGGCAGCCAGGAGTGCTGCCGTCTCGTCGAGAACCGCGAGCACATCCGCCGCGATCGGCACCCGGCCCCAGGGTGTACGTGCCAGGCCGACGCGCAGCTTGCCGGTGGGGCGCTGCAACTCTTCGAGATAGGGCCGTTCCGGCTGGGCGATGATGAAGGGATCGCCCGGCTCGGGACCGGAAAACACGTCAAGCGCGGCGGCCATGTCGCGCACCGTGCGGCAGACGACGAATTCGCGCGCCAGACCGAAGAGCGAATCCTGACTGTCCGGGCCGCCCGATACCCGGCCGCGCGAGGGATTAAGCCCGACGAGGCCGCACCAACCGGCAGGGATGCGGATCGAGCCGCCGCCATCGGAGGCATGCGCCATTGGCACGACGCCCGCCGCCACCGCCGCAGCCGCGCCGCCGGAGGAACCGCCAGCCGAACGGTCGAGGCTCCAGGGATTGCGCGTGATCCCTTCGAGCAGGGTTTCGGTGAAACCGGCAAAGGCGAATTCCGGCACGGCGCTGCGGCCGATATAGCGCAGGCCAGCACCCTTGGCGCGTGTCGTATAATAGCTGTCCTCGGTCGCGACATTGCCTTTCATCAGGCGGCTGCCGCATTCCTGCAGGCGGCCGGCCTCAGTGGAACCGATATCCTTGCGCAGGAAAGGCACGCCGACGAAGGTCCCCTCTCCGGAGCCTTTCACGGTTTCCGCATCGGCATAGAATTCGACGACCGCGTTGATTTCGGGATCGACCTTCTCATGCGCCGCGCGGGCAGCCTCGGCCAGTTCGCGCGCAGACACCTCCCCGCGCCGGACCAGATCGGCAAGACCGGTAGCATCGTGGCTGCAATAGTCTGAAAGGTTCATGGCAAATTCCGTATCTCATGGCTGGGGCGCAGACTGTAGCAAGAAGACCCATCTCCGTCGCGGCCAAGCGTGACCGTGGCGGCGACGCGCATCATCGGCTCATTTCAGCACGCGGTCCAGATTTTCGTGTAGAGCGCCTGCACGTCCGGCAGCACGAACCTTTCCGAGCCCAGGATTCCGTTGCCGTAGCGGGCAAAAGCCGAAATCAGCGCGGCGTCAATCCCCGAGCAGCTGGCTGTCATCGCCGTCGCGGCGGCTGACGAGTTCCTGCTTGATGCCGCGCAGCGTTCTCAGCGCCCTGGTGCGATCGGCATGGGCGACGAGATTGGCGAGCATGTCGATGACGGCGAGATAGGCGTAGCGCGTCGCAGTGGGGCGAAAGATGTTGCGACCTTCCGGCAGGTCGATGGAGATGACGACATCGGCCGCGGCCGACACGGGCGAACCGCTTTGCGTGACGACGATGGTCGGCACGTGTCGCTCGCGCAGAAGCTCCAGGCAGTGAACGAGCGCCGGATCACGCCCGGTGAAGGAGGAGCCGAACACCACGGTGCCCGGCTGCGCCGCCGCCGACAGCATGGCGTTCATGTTGTGGTCGTTCGAGGCGCTGATGCGGCAGCCGAGACGGAAAAGCCGGTTGTGCAACTCGTTGACGATCATCGCCGAATTGCCGCTAGCACCGAAGGCCTGGATGAACTGCGCGCCGCTCAACAGGCGGGCGGCCGTTTCCAGCGCGGCCAAATCGAGCTGGCGATGCAGCTGGAACAAGGCGTTCTGGGCCTTTGCGACAATGTCGCCGGCCACCTCTGCGGGTGTTTCGGCCGGCATGTCGGGCTTGACGTAGCGCAGCCCCACGGCGGACAGCCTGGCGAGCTGAACCTTGAAATCCGGATAGCCCCTGCAGCCGACTCGACGACAGAAGCGCGTGACGGTGGGTGGCGACACGCCGGCCCGCGCGGCCATGACGCCGATCGAGGCATTGACGACGAAATCGACATCATCGAGCGCGATCTGCGCCAGCTTCCTGTCGAGGGCCGACAGCTTGCCGCCCTCATCCCCCAATGCGTGAAAAAGATCCATCGGTTCTCCCATCCCGCGATCGCCAGATCGTGAAAACGAATTTCTCAGACAAAGCCGTCGTACCATAGCACCAGAGCACATCAAGCCGTCGCAGCTTAGCGGAGCATCTCCGGATGCCTGGTATTCCGGGGCCACCGGCCGCATTTCAAAAAATCTTCAAGAAAAATTGCGATCCGTTCGCACGCGAGATGACGGCCGGTGAAACTCGCAAGGGACTTTCGCCCGATAATTTCACGATCGCCTTCCCCTCTTGACAGGCTGCGGCATCGAAGGATCGCCCTAATACACTGGCATAAAACGAGATTTTATAGACAACCCATCATCTTTCTGCTCCGCGCCCAATTCTCGGCGTTGAAAAATCGCTCACGTTCCAGACCGCCATGAACGCGAAGGCCCAAGCCATCGCAACAGCAGCTAACGCATTGACTTTTCATAGAATTCTGCTCTGTTAAGAAAATTAATTTCAGCTGCGCAATGCCGGAGACGTGGCAAAGTGGGCCTGCACGGCGCCAGTTTGGCGGATGGTCCGGCGCGCCAAAAGACCATCGGGAACGTACAGAGATGCGCATTTTCACGGCTTCGCTTGCAACGGAAACCAACACGTTTTCTCCCGTGCCGACGGATATGAACGCCTTCAAGGCCGCGTTCTATGCCGGGCCGGGCGAGCATCCGGATACGCCGACGCTCTGCTCCTCGGTCGTGCCGATCCTGCGCCGGCGTGGCCGCGCGGAGGGCTTTACCGTCATCGAGGGCACGTCCTGCTGGGCCGAGCCCGCCGGGCTCATCCAGCGTGGGACCTATGAGACGCTGCGCGACCAGATCCTCGGCGAACTCACCGCAGCACTGCCCGTCGACGCCGTCGTGCTCGGCCTGCATGGCGCGATGGTCGCGCAGGGCTATGACGATCCGGAAGGCGATTTCCTTGCCCGTATCCGCGACCTCGTCGGTGCGGACGTGTTGATCGCGGTGGAATTCGATCCGCACAGTCACCTTACCGCCAAGCGCGTCGCCAATCTCGACCTGATGGCGGCCTTCCTCGAGTTTCCGCATACCGATTTCGAGGAACGGGGCGAGCATGTCGTGGACCTGGCGCTGCGCACGCTGAAGGGCGAGATCCGCCCCGTTGTCTCCACCTTCGACTGCCGGATGATCACAATCTATCCGACGAGCCGCGAGCCGATGCGCTCCTTCGTCGACCGGCTGAAGGCGATGGAGGGCAAGGACGGCATTCTCTCGATTTCCGTCATCCACGGCTTCATGGCCGGCGACGTGCCGGAGATGGGAACGCGCATCGTCGTCGTCACCGATGGCGACAAGGCGAAGGGCGACGCGCTGGCAAAGTCGCTCGGCCATGAACTCTACGGCTTGCGCAAGCGGACGGCCATGCCGATGCTCGATACCGAAGCCGGCCTCGACGAAGCCCGGGCGATCCAGACAGCCCGGCCGGAAAAACCTGTCGTCATCGCCGACGTCTGGGACAATCCGGGCGGTGGCGTTGCAGGCGACGCGACCTTCATCCTGCGCCGCATGATCGAGCGCGGCTTCGAAAACGTCGCCGTCGCAACCATCTGGGACCCCATCGCCGTCTCCTTCTGCCATGCAGCGGGTGAAGGCGCGGAGCTGGCGCTGCGCTTCGGCGGCAAGTCCGGCCCGCAGGGCGGCGAGCCGCTGGACCTGCGCGTGACCGTGCAGCGTGTCTTCGATGCCGGCTGGCAGAGTTTCCGCAACAGCCGCGTGACGCTCGGCAGCACGGCCGTGGTGCGCCCGGTCGGCACGACGATCGATATCGTGCTGATCACCAGCCGCACGCAAACCTATGAGCCCGACATTTTCTCCAACCAGGGCGTGGATTTCGCGAAGAAGGACTTTCTGCTGGTGAAGTCCACCAACCATTTCCATGCCGGCTTCCAGCCGGTTTCATCCGAAATCGTCTATATCGCCGCCCCGACCTCCTACCCGACCGACCCGGCAACGACGCCCTATCGCAAGGCGCGTTCCGACCTGTGGCCACGCATCGCCGACCCGCTGGGCCTGGACACGACGGCACGCTGACCTTTCGGTCACCCCTGCCTGGCAACAGAGCGGCTGCGCTTGTCGATCGCCCTTTGCAGCGCGTCGGTGATGTCCTCGTCGCGGAACGGCTTGGCGATGACCGCCAGCGCCCCGTCGAACCCGTAGGGTAAAGATCCGGGATCGCCGGTGACGAAAATGACGTCGATGCCGAAGCGGTCGATCAGGCGCCGCGCCAGCAGATGACCGCTGTTGCCATCGGAGAGGCCGAGATCCACCAGGGCGATATCGGCACGCGGCGCATAGGCGAGCGCCTGCTCGACGGTCGAAACCGGCCCGAGAGTTTCATGGCCGCTGTCATGCACAACGGCCTCCAGGAGGCTGGCGATAAGGAATTCATCCTCGACGATCATGACGCGCATGACGTTCTCCCGCTTCAGGCCGATCTGGAGACATGTTCGGGCTTGCCCTTGCGCCTGGTCGAGGCCATCTCCTTGAGCTCTTTTTCGGACATGGATTTCTCCATGTCCTTCGAAGCGCCTTTCAGCGCGCTCTTTTTGATGTCGCCACGTTTTGCCGCAAGCGCGGCACCGGCGGCTTTCTGCTGCGATTTGGATTTTGCAGGCATGGGACGATCTCCTTTTGACGATATGACCGTCAAACAGGCGAAGCCGTGCAAGGTTCCATGCGGTCACACGCCCGTGGCTGCAAGCGCCTCGGCGATCTCCAGGGGGCCGTACGGTTTCTGCAGGAGAATGGCGGGACCTTCGCCCGGAACGGCCGGCAGCTCGCTATGCCCCGTGGCGAAAACGACGCCGATGGCAGGCCTTTCCTCGCGGGCATGGATCGCCAGTTCCACGCCCGACATGCCGGGCAGGCCGACATCGGCCAGAAGCACATCGAAAGTACGGCTTTTGAGAAGCGGCAACGCCTCCTCCGCCGTCGCAGCTTCGACCACCTCGTGACCGAGCTCCTGCACGAGATCGACGGCGTTGAGGCGGATCAGGAAGTCGTCCTCAACCAGCAGGATGCTGAGACGGCGCGGCTTTTCGGGCGTTTCCTGCGGCAGAGACGCGGCGTCGGCCTTGGGCGGCGTCGGCTTGCGGCCGGCAAGCGTGGCACGCAGCTTTCGCGCCAGCGCCTCGCGCGTATAGGGCTTCGGCAGAAGATCGACCCCGGCATCGAGCCGCCCCTCGTGGACGATGGAGTTTTCCGTATAGCCGGAGGTGAAGAGCACCACGAGACCGGGCAGGCGTTCGCGCGCCTTGCGGGCGAGGTCCGGGCTGCGCAACGGCCCCGGCATGACGACATCGGTGAACAGGAGGTCGATCGGCACGCCGCTTTCGATGACCGTCAGAGCACCAGCGGCATCGCGCGCCTTCAGCACGGAATATCCGAGGTCGCCCAGCATCTCGACGACGGTCGCGCGCACCTCGTCGTCGTCCTCCGCGACGAGAATGGTTTCCGTCCCGCCGATGATGGGCCCGAAATCGGCTTCCGCGAGACGATCCTCCTCCTCGAGGGACCGCGGCAGATAGATGCGCACGGTCGTGCCTTCGCGCGGCTCGCTGTAGATCTTGATATGCCCGCCCGACTGCTTGACGAAGCCGTAGACCATGGACAGACCGAGGCCGCTGCCCTTTCCGGCGGGCTTTGTCGAGAAGAACGGCTCGAAAGCCCGTTCCATCACATCCACCGCCATGCCCTCGCCGGTATCCGTCACGGCAACGAGAACGTATTGGCCGGGTTTGATATCGCCATGCTGCCGGGCATAGGCGTCATCGATGAAGGCATTTCCGACCTCGACCGTCAGCTTGCCGACGCCCTTCATGGCATCGCGCGCATTGATCGCGAGATTGAGCACGGCATTTTCGATCTGCAGCGGATCGACAAAGGTGTTCCAGAGGCCGCCGGAGCGGATCGTCTCGATCTCGATTGCCTCACCGATTGTACGGCGCAGGAGGTCCTCGAGGCCGGCGACGAAGCGGCCGATATTGATGACCTTCGGCTCCAGAGCCTGTCGGCGCCCGAAGGCCAGCAACTGGCTTGCGAGCTTGGAACCGCGGCTGACGCCCGCAATGGCATTGACGACGCGCTGCTCGGCACGCGCATTACCGGCGATGTCCTTGCCTAGGAGCTGGAGATTTCCGGAAATCACCTGAAGCAGGTTGTTGAAGTCATGCGCGACGCCACCTGTCAGCTGGCCGATGGCTTCCATCTTCTGCGCCTGGCGCAGCAACTCCTCCGCCTCAGCCAGCGCGCGCGCCTGCTCGCGCTCGGCCGTAACATCCCGGCCATAGGCGAAATTCAGTCCTTCCTCCACGAAAATTCGCCAGGAAATCCATCGCGCAGAGCCGTCGAAATGACGGAAGCGCACCTCCAGTTCAGCTGAACCGAACCGCCGGTCGCCGGTAAGGAAGCGCGCGGAATCCTCCGGCAGGACGAACGTGCCAAGGCGCCGCCCAATGCTTTCGCGCGCCGCAAAGCCGAGCACATCCGACCAGGCGGGATTGACGGACCGGATCGTGCCATCCTCACCGGTGACGACGAGGAGGTCGCGCGCGTTGCGCCAGAGGCGGTTCACCTCCGCCGTACGCTCGGCGACCTGCCGCTCCAGCGAGTTGGCGAGCTGCTCCAGCTTCTGCTCCGCCCGGCGGCGCTCCACCGCGATGCGGGTGCGCGCGGCGACATCACGCACGAAATCCAGCTCACTCGCCGACCATTCGCGCACGTCCTCGTGATTGAGATAAAGCAGCGCGACGAGGCCCGACGCTTCCGTCACCGGCATGTTGATGAAGGCCCGCGCCTTGATCGCCTTCAGCGCTTCGGCCGTCGCCTTCGTGCGCGGGTCCTTTTCCGCGTCCGCCACGACGACGGTTTCGCCGTGTTTGAGATCGTCGATGTAGTTGCCGTATTCGCGAAAATTCAGCACGCCGGCAATCGTCTTCACGCCCGGCGCGTTCCAGTCGCGCTCGATCGTGATCGTCTCGGCGACGA
Source organism: Shinella curvata (assembly GCF_022899935.1). Taxonomy (GTDB): domain Bacteria; phylum Pseudomonadota; class Alphaproteobacteria; order Rhizobiales; family Rhizobiaceae; genus Shinella; species Shinella curvata. The sequence continues at coordinate 115,134 of NZ_JALJCJ010000002.1, read as the reverse complement.
GGTCGATCGTGCCATAACCGGCGCGGCTAACATGGTGCACCTTGGCGAGCATTTCTGCCGCCGCGAAGGCGATGTCGGCGGGATCCGTGAGCTGTCCGAGGCGGTCTGTCAATGCGATCAGCGCATCGCGCCTGATCTCTTCGGCGCGCATTTCGGTGACATCGACATTCACGCCGATCATGCCGAGGAATTCGCCCGAGGCATCGAAACGCGGATGCGCATCGGTCCGTAGGAGGCGGTAGCAACCCAGCTTGCGGCGATAGCGCGCCTCGACGACGAACGGCGCTCGCCGGCGCATCGCATCCCCGAAGACCTCGGCCAGCATCTGGCGGTCGTCGGGATGCACCGTCGTATTCCAATCGAAGCTGGCGACCTCGTCCGGCTCGACACCCCAGAAAGCGCGTTTTGCCGCGTTCAGATAGAGGCACTTGCCGGTTTCGTCTCCCATCCAGAGCATGACCGGGGCGTTGTCGGCCGCAAGACGAAACCGCGCCTCGCTTTCGCGCAACGCATCCTCCGCCGCCTTCTGCTCGGTCACGTCGTGGCCCTGCACGAAAATGCCCGTCGGCCTGCCGTCCTCGCCGAAGACCGGCTGATAGATGAAATCGAGAAAACGCTCGTCCGGCGCGGTGTCATGGCGCCGTTCAAGGAGCACGCGCACACCCTTGCCGACATAGGGGCGCCGGGTGGCGAGAACACGATCCAGCAGATCGACGAAGCCCTGCTCGACCACTTCGGGCAGCGCCGCGCGGAGCGGTTTGCCGATGATGTCCCGGTGATTCACCAGTTGGCGATAGGCATTGTTGGCACCGCTGAAGACATGATCCGGACCGACAAGGGTAGCCACGAATCCGGGCGCCTGCTCGAACATCTCGCGCAGCCGCTCGCCTTCCGATTTCAATCGCTCCTCGGCCTTCACCTTGCCGGTCGTCTCGACCACGATGGCAATGACACCCGCGGGGTGACCATCCTCTCCGAGCACGGGCGAATAATCCAGATTCATCCAGACCTGCTCCGGCTCGCCACGATGGCGCAGGAGCGTCAGTTCCTGATCCTTGTAGGCAAGCGTGCCGCCAGCCAGACCGACCTTCATGACATTGTCGTTGAAATCGGCGACCTCGGGCCAGCCTTCACGAACCTTGCTTCCGAGCAGCGCCGGATGGCGGCCACCCGCGAAGACGGAATAGGCATCGTTGTAGATCATGATGCCGTCTTCCCCCCAGAGGAGGACGATCGGCACCGGAGAGCGCAGCATGAGGCTGACGGTGTTCTTGAGGCTCGACGGCCACTTGTCGAGGTCGCCTATGGAACTGTGGCTCCAGTCGAAGGCGGTAATCAGGCGGGCGACATCGCCACCACCGCTGAGAAACGGGTAACGGCTGTTGACCGCCCCCTCCAGCCCGTCTTCCACCCGCATTCATCGCCCCCTGTGCCCGCCGGTCTTCCCGGACTGCTTTCCCACCGGAAGATCGTGATCGATACCGTTATTCGAATTTGTCCCGCCCTCGCCGAAAGCGCCTGACGGCAGCCACGGAAATAGGGCGGGAATACGCGACGTCAAATGACGCCGTGGAACCGCTGCCGGTTTTACCTAGCGCTGGAACACGGGAAGGTCCGAAGGCTTGGCAACACGGCCGCCTCTCACCCCCAACCGCTCCCAGGCGAAGGTCTTCGCGGCCGCCGCCGCCGCTTCCTTGGTGGGATAGGTATCCGGCAGCACATAGTCCTTGCCCTCGCAGGACAGCATTGCCCGGCAACTCAATACGTCGAAATGCAACTGGATATGGGACTGTTCGTTCATCTCATTCTCCTCCACACGACAGAAGGAAACTCGATCCTCGCCAAGAAGTTCCCAATCCGCCCTGTCTTCTCCAAATCGTCACCGATATCGAGGTCGGGGCAGATGGTCAGAGGCACGACTTGCAAACGCACTGTCATGCACGGCGGCACGCGACCCGAAGTTCACGGGGGCGCATTTGGTTCCCTGGTTTCACCGCAGCAATCCCTGACCGCCATCGATCCAGAGTGGAACACCCGTGATGTGGCGTGCCTTGGAGGACGCGAGAAAGAGGATCGCATCCGCGACATCCGCCGCCGTACCCGGCTCGCCCGATGAGATAGGGACCTCACCTTCCGGCCACACGACGGGGATGCCCGCCTCGGCTGCGCCGCGCTGACGGGTGTTGTCGCCTATGCTCGTGTCGATTGCCCCGGGGCATATGGCATTGACGCGGATCTGCGACTTGCCGAGTTCCAGCGCCAGCTGCTGCACCATCGCGAGCTGCGCGGCCTTGGTCGCGGCGTAGGCGGTCGCGCCCGGCGTGGTAAAGGTGCGGTTGCCATTAATGGAGGATACCACGACGATGCTCGCCTCCCTTCCCGCCTTCAGATGCGGCACGGTAAGGTGCAGGGTCAGGTAGGTTCCGCGCAGGTTGACCGCGATCGTCTCATCCCACTCGGCGGGTTTGAGGTCGTCGATCGGCGCCCAGACGCCGTTGATGCCCGCATTGGCGATGACGATATCGAGAGCCCCGAAGCCCTCGACAAGCCGGTCGACCGCCGCCCGCATCGACGTCTCATCCGCGATATCGGCGACCAGCGCCATAGCATCTCCGCCCAGCGCCCGGATATCGCGCACAACGGCCACGACTTCCTCTTCGGTCCGGCTCAGCACGCCGACACTGGCGCCATGGCGGGCGAACGCTTCGGCGGTCGACTGACCGATCCCGGATCCGGCTCCCGTCACGAGGACAACCTTTCCTGCAAACAGCATCGCGTCTCCTCCATTCCAAGAGCCTGACAGAAATGCCTCCGAAGCAGTCCTGTTCCGAGGTTTTTTCGGAACCATGGCCGGACAGCGACGTTTGTTTCGAAGACGAAGACCATTCGCAGGAGTTTTACGTGCGCCAGAAAAAAAAGCCGATCGCCCGCAAACCCGCCGCGCATACGGATGTCGATACCCCGCCAAGAAACAAACGCCGCAACGCCTGGGATCCGCAAATCATCGTGCCGCATCAGGTCGATCTGCCGCTCGGGCCGGGGCATCGCGACGAGGTGGTCGTTCCCGCGGCGCCGAACGGCCGCAGCCTTGCCAATGGACGGCTCTGAAGGAGGCGAGCGAAGATGCGCGTAAAGGACGTCATGTCCGCCCAGATCGTAACCGCCTCCCCCAACGACACCGCCCAGTCGGCCGCCCGGCTGATGCTGGAAACGGAAGTGGGTGCGCTACCCGTGGAGGTGCCCGGCATCGGTGCCATCGTCGGCATCATCACCGACCGCGACATTGTCGTTTCCGTGCTGGCGAAGGGTCTTTCAACCTCGACCGGCGTTGCCGAATTCATGACGGTGTCACCTGAAGTGTGTAACGAGAATGACGAGACGGCCGCAGTGGCGACCCGCATGCGCGACCTCGCGGTGCGGCGGCTGGTGGTCGTCAACGACGACAGGCGCGTCGTCGGCATCGTCAGCCTCGTCGATATTCCGGCCGAACCGGCGATGGAGGGCGTGAAGTGACCATCTACGCGACGGACAGGCTGTGGGACGAAGCGGTGGTTCTCGAAGCGAAGGGACGCGTGCTGCGCGTGCAGAGCACGCGCGACGCCCTGCTCTGCCTCAAGAACCATTGGCCAACCGAGAACGGCCCTGCCATGCGGACGGCGATAAGCGTCGGCGAGCAGGGGCTGACCAGCGACGACGACCCTGCATTTGCCCGCCGGGCCTTTATCGAAGCCGCCAGAGAGGCCGGCTTCAGCGTGAACGCGTGGACGGTGGCATAACCGCCGACACTTTCAAAGGGACATCATCGTGCAAGACGAACGCCAGGAATGGATCAGCAAACGCGCCTACAGTCTCTGGGAGACGGCAGGCCGACCGCACGGCAAGGACCAAGAGCATTGGGAACAGGCAGCGCGCGAACGCGCAGAGCTCGAAAGAATTGCCCTTCCCGAACATCTGCGAACAAAACGCAACGCGGTCGAAGCCGATGCCGCCACCCGAAGGGCCATTGATTCGACCCGGCAGCCCCGGCGCAAAGCCACCCCCAAGGAGACACCACTCCGGCCCTAGAGTATTTTCCGATGCCGAAGCGACCTTGCTCCGGCTTGGAATGTTCTCGAAGGGCCGCGTCACGCTGTGTCGATGCTCACGCCTTGGGCGACGATAGCACCGGCGCTTTCCTGCCTGCGCGGCGACGTGCATTGCGGCGGCTTTCGAGAAAACGCAGAAGCCGCTCCTCCTCCGCCCGCAGGCCTGCAAGTGCCAATGGCGGGCGGCGCATGGCGATGCGAAGCATCTCCGGCGTCTCGGCAAGGGCGATGATATCGGGGTGAATATAGCTCGACCGTGCAATGGCCGGCGTATTGTGCAGAACCTCGGAGGCGGCCATCGCCATAGCCTTGATCGTCGCGCGCCCCCCGGCCTCGATGGCATGGCGTGCCAGGGAGAACGCCGCGAGGCTGCCTGCCCAGGTACGGAACGTCTTCGCCGAGACGCTGATGCCTGAGATGTCGGCAAGATAGGCGTTGAGCCGGCCGGAATCGACCGGTCGCACCAGATTGGCCTCGTCCCTCCAGACAAAGAGTTGCCGGCCGGGCAAGTCGGCGCATTCTTCCAGAATCCGCTGCAGGCGCGGGTGTTTCAACGTGCGGCGAACACGTTTGCCGCCCTTTGCCGTGAAACGCAGCTCGACATGGCCATCGGCCAGCGAGACATGGCGCTTCAACAGCGTTGTCGCGCCATAGGTCTTGTTCTCCTGCGCATAAGTGCGGTTCCCGACACGCAGCTGCGCCTCATCGAGCAGGACCGTGATGGCCGCCAGCATCGTATCGACGGTGCCGGCCGTGCCGTCGAGATCGCGCCGCACCACCCGCCTCAGTTTCGGCAGCGCTCGGCCGAAAGCGATGAGCTGGCCGAACTTGTCGCCGCTTTTCAGCGCCTGCCAGTCGGCATGATAACGATACTGTTTTCGACCGCGCGCATCATAGCCGGTCGCCTGCAGATGGCCGTTGTCCTGAACACATATCCAGACGTTCTCATAGGCCGGCGGCAGGCCGAGCGCGGATATGCGCGCCTTCAGCGCCGCATCCCGCACGAGCGCGCCGTCCGGCAAACGGTAGCAGAAACTGCGGCCGGCGCGCTGGCGCCGGATTCCCGGCTCGCTGTCGGAGACATAGACGAGACCGGTTTGCGAAAGAGTGTCCGGCGCCATGGCAGACGATCAGCCCACAGGTTCGAAGACGGCGATGCTCGCGCCATAGACCGTGGCAGAATTTTCCACTGGATGTTCGGCGAAGGCATCGTCTCCCGGCGCACCCGTATCCAGGACACGCTTCCAGGCCGCAATACCGTTTGCGGACGGCAGCTTGACAGTGCAATCGCCACCCGCATTGCAGACGAGAAACAATTGGTCCTGCCCCTCGCCGTTCGCCGACTTCCAAAGGAAGAGGCCAAGGGCGCGCAGATTGCCGTCCGTCCAGGCGGCATCGCTCATGAAGCTGCCGTCCGGCTTGTACCAGGCGATCTCGATCGAACCGTCCTCCGCCGCATCCCCGGTGAGAAAGCGTTCCTGACGCAACGCCGGATGCGCCTTGCGGAAGGCGATGGCGCCCTTGCAGAAATTCAGGAACGGGTCGTCGAGCCCGCTCCAGTCCGTCCAGCCGATCTCGTTGTCCTGGCAATACGCGTTGTTGTTGCCGCTCTGGCTGTTGCCGAGTTCGTCGCCGCCGAGCAGCATGGGCACGCCCTGGCTCAGCATCAGCGTCGCGATCATGTTGCGACGGCGGCGGTCACGGGCGGCAATAATGTCGATGTTGTCGGTCACGCCTTCCGCGCCCATATTGTGCGAATGGTTGTCGGAGTGACCGTCGCGGTTCTCTTCGCCATTGGCTTCGTTGTGCTTGCCGTCGTAGGAAACGGTATCCATGAGGGTGAAGCCGTCATGGGCGCTGATCAGGTTGACCGAGGATGTCGCGCCGCGATCGGAATGGTTGAACTGCGGCGCCGAACCGGTGAGACGCGACGCAAGGCCGGCAACCAGCCCGCCATCGCCCTTCCAGAACCGGCGCACGTCGTCGCGGTATTTGTCGTTCCATTCGCGGAACGGGTGGGGGAAACCGCCGACCTGATAGCCGCCGTCGCCGACATCCCATGGCTCGGCTATCAGCTTAACGCCCGAAAGAATCGGATCCTGTCGGATGGCATCGAAGAAGGCGCCGTCGCGGTCGAATTCGATATGCCGCGTGCGGCCGAGCGTGCTCGCCAGATCGAAGCGGAAACCGTCGACATGCATCGCGCCGACCCAGTAGCGCAGGCTGTCCAGCACCATGCGCAGCACCATGGGATGGGCGATGTTGACAGTGTTGCCGGTGCCGGTCGTGTCATAGGAATGGCGCGGATCTTCCGGCGACAGGCGATAGTAGCTCAGATTGTCGAGGCCGCGGAAGCTGAGCGTCGGGCCGCGCTCCGAACCTTCCGCCGTGTGGTTATAGACCACGTCCATGATCACTTCGATGCCGGCGGCATGGAAGCGCTTCACCATGGTCTTGAATTCGGTGATGGCCTTGCCGGAGAGGAAGCGCGACTGCGGCGCGAAGAAGCCGAGCGTCTGGTAGCCCCAATAGTTGCGGAGGCCCTTCTCGAGCAGGTAGCGATCATCGGGGAAATACTGGATCGGCAGCAGCTCGATGGCCGAAATGCCCATGTCTACGAGATGCTCGATGATCGCATCGCTTGCCATGCCCATGAAGGTGCCGCGCAGTTCCTCCGGTACGCCGGGATGCATCATCGTCATGCCGCGCACATGCGCTTCGTAGATAATCGTCTCCGTCCAGGGACGGCGGATGGCGGCATCGCCGGCCCAGTCGAAATCCGGATCCTGCACAATGCCCTTGACCATGAAAGGCGCGCTGTCGCGCGCGTCGAAGGAAAGGTCCGCCGCCGCGTCGCCGATGCGATAACCGTAGAGCGCATCGTCCCATTGCAGTTCACCCAGCACCTGCTTGGCATAGGGGTCGAGCAGAAGCTTGTTCGGATTGAAACGATGCCCGGCTTTCGGGTCGTAGGGTCCATGCGCGCGATAGCCGTAGACCGTACCCGGCTTCAATCCCGCGATATAACCCGACCAGATGTCGCCCTCGCGCTTGGGCAGTGCCAGGCGGGCGGTCTCCTCCTTGCCGTCAGGGGAAAAGAGACAAAGCTCCATCTGCTCCGCATGGGCGGAAAAGACCGCGAAATGCGTGCCCTCCCCGGTGAACTCAGCACCGAGCTCGGGCTTCATGAAGTCGAGTTCGGAAAATGTAAAGCTCATGCAATATGTCCCCTTCGAGCGAACGGATGGCCTCCCGGATGCAGCTGCGGCTGGCTGAAGCGGCCAATGCGGATTCACACCCGAAAGGTCTCTGCGCAACCTTCGGCAGGGTGTGAAAACGCGATGGTGCAACGCGAAAAGACGAGGATTGTTCCGGAACATTTCGCCGCTCGCACGGTTCCCAATCCGGCAAACAGAAGAGGAAACGGATGACAGAGCCATCGATGACGCGGCGCAGCTGGGGCCCTATCCTGGAAAAGGAGGGCGGCGTCACGTTCCGTCTCTGGGCGCCGGAGGAAGAAACCGTCACGCTCGTCGTTGCCGGCCGCGAAAGTGCCATGCGGCAAACAGGCGACGGATGGCATAGCCTGCGCACAAACGCGAAGCCCGGCGACGACTATGCCTTCCGCCTCTTCGACGGCATGACGCTCCCCGACCCCGCCGCCCATGCGCAGGCGCATGATGTCCATGGCCCCTCCCGCGTCGTCGATCATGGTGGCTACCCCTGGAAACATACCGGCTGGACGGGGCGCCCCTGGGAAGAAGCGATCCTCTACGAACTGCACATCGGCACCTTCACGCCCGAAGGCACGTTCCGCGCCGCAATCGACCGCTTGCCGCACCTGCGAAACATCGGCATCACCGCCATGGAGATCATGCCGGTTTCCCACTTCGCGGGCACACGCGGCTGGGGCTACGACGGTGTATTGCCCTATGCGCCGCATACCGCCTATGGCACCCCCGACGATCTGAAGGCGCTGATCGACGCCGCGCACGGTCATGGCATCATGGTGCTGCTCGACGTCGTCTACAATCACTTCGGTCCGGTCGGGAATGTCCTGCCCCGCCTTGCGCCGCGTTTCTTCCATCCCGAACGCCACACACCGTGGGGTTCGTCCATCGCTTTCGACGAAGCGGCGGTACGGCGCTACTTCATCGAGAACGCGCTGCACTGGCTCGTCGACTATCGGTTCGACGGCCTTCGGTTCGATGCCACCGAAGAGATCATCGACGACAGCGAGCCGCACCTGCTCATCGAGCTGGCCGAAACCGTGCGGGCGGCAACGCCCGGTCGGCACACTCACCTTGTCGTGGAGGATCAACTGAGCCGCAGGAGCCTGCTGAACCGCGACGACGGCGTCACCCGCCACTATACCGCCGGCTGGAACGACGAGTTCCACCACGCGCTGCATGTCCTCGCAACCGGTGAGACGGGCGGCTACTACAAGGATTTCCTCGACGATACGCTCGGCACGCTCCAGGCCGCCGCCGCCAAAGGCTTTGCCCGCGCCGACCGCGCGAAGGATCGCATCGGCCCGGCCCCGCAGGATCCGCTGCCGCCCGACGTCAATATCAATTTCCTGCAGAACCACGACCAGATCGGCAACCGCGCCTTCGGCGACCGGCTGACGACGCTGGCCGACCCCCACATGCTCAGGGTCATGACGGCGCTCTTGATGCTGTCCCCGCCGGTGCCGCTCATCTTCATGGGTGACGAATACGGCGAAGAACAGCCCTTCCAGTTCTTCGTGGATTTCGAAGGCGAGCTCGCCCAGGCGACGAAGGCAGGACGCGAGGTCGAGGCGGAAAAATTCGGCGGCCTGCCGGAAGGCAAGACTATAGACGACCTGCCCGATCCACTGGCCGACGAAACCTTCCTGCGCTCGAAACTCGACTGGACCCGCGCCGCCTCTCCGGAGGGCCGGCGGCATATGGATTTCATCCGCGACCTGATCCGCCTGCGGCAGCAACATATCGTACCGCTGCTGAAAAACGGCCGGGTGGAGCCGCACATCCCGCCGGCCGGAGACGGCATTGTCGCAATCGACTGGCGCTCATCCGCAGGAACGCTCCAGCTTCGCGCGCACCTGACGGCGGGAGGCGGCGTGCAGCCTTCCGTTCCGGGCGACACGATCTTCTCGCTTTCGCCCCGCGAGAGCAGCGGCCCCTGGATATGCGTCGCTCTCGATCGAACACGACGGGTCCTGGAACCAAAAATGCGCTCGGTGGTTCCTACAGAAGTCATTTTCGAGAGGCCCCCATGCACATCGGCGACATCATGACCCGCAACGTTCACCTCGTCCGCCCGGAGGAAACCTTGCAATATGCCGCAAACCTCATGGCGGAATGGGACATCGCCTTCCTGCCGGTGGCCGATGCTAGCGGACTCGTCGGCACATTGACGGATCGCGACATCATCCTGCGCGCGGTCGCTCCCGGTCTCGACGCCGAGACAACCAAGGTCGCCGACATAATGACGACCAACATCACCTATTGTTATGACGACGAGGCGCCGGAAAACGTGCTCGCCAACATGCAATCGCTGCATCTGCGCCGTCTCGCCGTGCTCGACCGCCAGAGCCGACTTTCCGGTGTGGTGTCACGGACGGACTTCAAGCGCCATCAGATCCGCAGCTAGACGACAAAGCGCCTCCAGCCAGCAGCCTCATTCCCTTCGCGTGGAACTTTTTCCGCCATCCCTGATTGTAGGGGAGAGGGGCAGCGAAAGGAGGCTCGTCATGGAAAGCACGCACAACTGGCCGATGCCCGTCGTGGTCACCAACGACGAAGCGCGAACCTTCGTGATCGTACGCAGCTCCCTCGAAGCGGCGGCCTATCTGCTTGAATTCTGGCCGAAACAGCATGGCGCCGCCTTCTACAACGCCATCCGAATCTGTGCCGACGCGCTGGACGGGGACGTCGAGGACGAAGACGTGCGCGACGCTTTTCTCGCGGCGGCCTACGACGCGAATATCGCAATCACCGTGCACTGACGCGAAGACGACCCGGCAGCCGAAGCCGGGCCGAACAGTCGCGTTGTGTGTCAGCCAGAGGAAAGCACCTCGAGTGCACGCCTATGAAGCGCCGCATCGCCGGCCGCGACGACGCAGCCCTTCCAGCCGAGATCGAGCGGACCGCCCTGCCAGTCGGTGACGACACCGCCAGCACCTTCGATGATGGCGGTCGGGGCAAAGAGGTCGTAGGCGTCGAAGCCGGCATCGACGGCGAGGTCGGTGCGGCCACGCGCAAGGCAGGCATAGCTGTAGCAGCTGCCGCCGTATTGCGTGAACTGCACGGCATTGTCGAGACGCGCGAAGGGCGCGCGGTCGGCTTCCGGCACGAAGCGCGGGTTGGAGGAGGTCATATAGGCATCGGCCAGCGCCGTGCCCTTACGGCAGCGGATCGGCTTACCATTGTGCCAGGCGCCGCGGCCGGAAATGCCGGTCAGGCGCTCGGCCGTTGCGGGCAGATCGATGACGCCGAGCAGCGGCTTGCCGCCATGCGCCAGCGAGATCAGCGTGCCATAGACGGGGATGCCGGCGACCCAGGCGGCGGTGCCGTCGATCGGGTCGAGAACCCAGACGAATTCGGCATCCAGCCGCTCGCTGCCATATTCCTCGCCCATGATGCCGTGCTCGGGAAAAGCGGCGCGGATCAGCTCGCGCAGCCGGGCTTCCACGGCGCGGTCGGTGGCGGTGACGAAGCTCGCATCCTGTTTCAGATCGACGCGGGGCGCCTCTTCGGCGGCGGCCAGCAGCAGGGCGCGGGAGCTGTCGGCGATCTCTTGGGCGAAGGCGAGGAAGGTTTCGGTGCTGTCGGTCATGGCTGCTCTACTCAATGGGCAAGGATCTGTCCGAGGAAGGTGCGGGCACGCTCGGACTTGGGGGCTGCGAAGAATTCGGCGGGGGTGGAGACTTCGACGATCTCGCCCTGGTCCATGAAGACGATGCGGTCGGCGACGGAGCGGGCAAAGCCCATCTCGTGCGTCACGCAGACCATCGTCATGCCTTCGCGGGCCAGGTCGGTCATCACGTCGAGCACTTCGGAGATCATTTCCGGGTCTAGCGCCGAGGTCGGCTCGTCGAACAGCATCACCTCCGGGTTCATGCAGAGCGCACGGGCGATCGCGACGCGCTGCTGCTGACCGCCCGAAAGCTGTGATGGATATTTGTGCGCCTGGTCGGGAATGCGCACGCGGCTGAGATATTTCATGGCGATGGCTTCCGCCTCCGCCGTCGCCATCTTGCGCACCAGGCGCGGCGCGAGCGTCAGGTTCTCCAGCACGGTCATATGCGGGAAGAGGTTGAAGCTCTGGAACACCATGCCGACTTCGCGGCGCACCAGATCGATCTTCTTCTCGTCATCGGTCAGCTCCTGGCCGCCGACGACGATGCGGCCGCCGTCATGCTCCTCGAGCCGGTTGATGCAGCGGATCATGGTCGATTTCCCCGAGCCCGAGGGGCCGCAGACCACGACCTTCTCGCCCTTGGCGATCGTGAGATTGACGTCCTTCAGCGCGTGATAGGTGCCGTAGAACTTGTTCATCTTTTCCAGGACAATGATATCGGCCATCAGGTCTTTCTCACATGGCGGTTCGCATAGGTCTCGATCAGCGTGAAGCCGGTCTGGATGATCCAGACGAGCACGAGATAGATGATCGTCGCGGCGATGAAGATCTCATAAGGGGCGAAGGTATCGGCCACGATGGTGCGGGCGACACCCGTCATTTCCATCAGCGTGACGGTGGAGGCGAGCGCGGTCGACTTCAGCATGGAGACGATCTCGTTGCTGTAGGCGGGCAGCGCCAGCCGGACGGCGAGCGGGGCGGTGATGCGGGTGGTGCGCTGGAACTTGGAAAGGCCGAGCGCCTTGCCGGCCTCGACAAAACCCTTGTCGACGCCGAGCACGCCGCCGCGCAGGATTTCCGAGACGTAAGCCGCCGTGTTGAGCGACAACGCAATGACCGAGCACCAGTAGGGTTCGCGCAGGATCGGCCAGAGCACGCTCTGCCGGATGAAGCCGAACTGCGGCAGCCCGTGATAGATGACGAAGAGCTGGACGAGCAGCGGGGTGCCGCGGAAGAAGTAGATATAGGCCTTGGCCGGCCAGACGAGCCAGGACCGGTGCGACAGCCGCATCAGCAGGATGCCGACGGCTAGGATCAGGCCGAACAGGGTGGAGACGGCGAGAAGGTTGAGGGTCAGCCCCAGGCCCTGAAGGATCTTCGGCAGGCTGGTGGCGATCAGCGAGAGATCGAAGCTCATCGGGCACCTCTCAGATGACGGTTGGCGCGCTGCTCCAGCCAGCCGACGGCGAGCGTGATGACAGTGGTCATGGCCAGGTAGATCAGGGCGACGGTCATGTAGAGCAGGAAGGGGCGGTGGATGAGCGAGTTCGCCATCTTGGCGACGAAGAGGATTTCCTCCAGCCCGATGATCGAGACGAGTGCGGTGTCCTTCATGATGGACAGCATGTGATTGCCGAAATTCGGCAGCGCCAGCCGCCACATCTGCGGCAGGCGCACATAGCGGAAGATCTGATGACGCTTGAGGCTGAGCGCCCGCGCCGCCTCGACCTGCCCGCGATCGACGCCGAGGAAGGCGCCCCGGAAGGTCTCGGTCATATAGGCGCCGACGATCAGGCCGATGGCGATGGAGCCCGCCCAGAACGGCGGCAGGTCGATGAATTTCACCGATGGATTGACGAACTGCACCAGCTTGGTGAGCGCGATCGCCATGCCGAAATAGAAGAGCAGCAGGACCAGAAGTTCCGGCGCACCGCGAAACACGATGGTGTAGCCTTGGGCGATGCCGCGCAGGATGCGGCTTTTGGACAGTTTCGCCGAGGCGCCGAGGAGACCGCACACGACCGCGATCACCAGCGACACCGAAAAGACCTGAAGCACCGTCATCAGGCCGAAGAAGAAGTCGTCCCACCAGCCGTCGAGTATCGACATGCCGTACCTCCAGAATCTCTATGCGGATCGGGCGCCGCGTCTGACGCGACGCCCGGAGGTCTTGTTATTGGCCGACGCCCTTCCAGTTTGCCGGCTGGATGGAGAAGGGGAAATATTTCAGGCTGAACTTTTCCAGCGAGCCGTCCTTGATCATCTCCTCGAGCGCCTTGTCGATCTTGGCGAGCAGTTCGTCATTGCCCTTGCGCAGGCCCACGCCGACGCCCGGGCCGAAATATTCGACCTCGTCAATCGGCGGCGAGACGAATTCGAAGCCGGCACCGTTCTCCTTGCTGAGGAAGTCGAGATAGGCCTTCATCGGATTGGTGATGGCGATATCGATGCGGCCGTTCTGCAGGTGAGCAGCATGGGCTGGGCGCCGTCGTAAAGCGCGATTTCCGCGCCCGGCAGCTTGGCTTCCACCCATTTCGCATAGGTCGAAGCACGCTCCACGCCGAAGCGCAGGCCATTGAAGGCGTCCGGGATCGGCTTGCCGTCCGCGTCGAACAGTTTCAGCGCTGCGTCCTTTGAGCCGAGGATGCGGCCGAGCGACACACGATAGGGAACCGAGAAATCGATCTTCTGCTTGCGCTCCTCGGTGATCGACATGGAGGCGACGATCAGGTCGAATTTGCTGGCGAGCAGCGCCGGGATCATGCCGTCCCATTCCTGGCAGACGTAATCAAGCTCGACGCCGATGCGCTCGGCAATGCCCTTGGCGACGTCGACATCGTAGCCGGCCATCTCGCCTTCGGGCGTGCGGTAATTGAAGGGCGCGTAGGTGCATTCCATGCCGACGCGCAGCGTTTCGGCTTGGGCGGGCATGGCAACCGCCATCAGGCTGACAACTGTGGCGGACAACAGACCGGTCATGAGTTTCATGGCATTCCCCTTCTTTGTTGGCTCTGACGACGGTCCTCACTCCGCCGATGGGCAACGATGCGCCGCCAGGAGGGGGGGAGGAAATCCACCTAGGGGATGATGCCGATGAGCCCGAAAATGACGACCGCCATCACCCTCGGGGTGGATGGAATGTGACATCAGGTTGATCTAGCCCTTTGGTATGCAGGCCAGAGGAGAGCCCCATGAAATATGTCCGCATGCCCATCGAGCTGGAATCCCCCGAGCAGCTCGGATACGACACGATCCGCTACAATCTCTCGGAAAGCTCAGTCGCCGACCGCCGCCTCGGTGAGCTGAACCTCAGGCTGGACGACATCCTGCTCTGCTACGGCGACCACCGCGGCGCGCCGGATCTGCGCGGCCTGATTGCCGGCGCGGGTGACGGCCTGAAGGCCGACGACGTGCTCGTCACGGCGGGTGCGGCGGGCGCGCTCTTCATCATCGCGACCTCGATGCTGGAGGCCGGCGACCACATCGTCGTCGTGCGGCCGAACTACGCGACGAACCTTGAGACGCCGCGCACCATCGGCGCCGACATGAGCATTGTCGATCTCACCTTCGAGACCGGCTACCGGATTGACCTCGCCGCCATCGAGGCGGCAATCCGGCCGGAGACGAAATATGTCTCGGTCACCTATCCGCACAACCCGACCGGCGTGATGATTTCCGAAAGCGAGCTGAAGGCGCTGGTCGCCCTCATCGAGCGCAAGGGCACCCGCCTGCTCTTCGACGAGACCTATCGCGAGATGACCGCGGGCACGATGCTGCCGGTCGCCGCCAGCCTGTCGGACCGGGTGATCAGCGTGTCCTCGCTCTCCAAGACCTACGGCATTCCCGGCATCCGCATCGGCTGGCTGATCACGCGCGATGCGGTCCTGATGGAAACCTTCCTGGCCGCGCGCGAGCAGATCGGCATTTCCGGCAGCACGGTGGATGAATACATCGCCTATGTCGCGCTCAGCCAGCGCGATGCGTGGCTCGCCTTCAACAATACCCGCATCGCCAGCGCCTTTGCCATCGTCAAGGACTGGATCACTTCCGAGCCGCTCGTCGAGTGGATCGAGCCGTCAGGCGGCTGCGTCTGTTTCCCGCGCATCGTGCCCTCGGCCAATGTCGATCTCGCCGGCTTCCACGAAAGCCTCTACAGCCGCCACCAGGCCTATGTCGGCCGCGGCAGCTGGTTCGAACAGGACGACCGGCACTTCCGCATCGGCTATGCCTGGCCGACCGAGGACGAGTTGCGCAAGGGGCTTGCGGCGATCTCGGCCGCGATCCGTGAAAACCTGAAGGCTTGAAGAATGAGCGTGGGGCGAACCAGGTTCGCCCCTAGCCGCCGACACAGTCTCCACCCCTCTCCTCCCTCATCCTCGGCCTTGAGCCGAGGATCCACATATCACGGCACGCGTTGAATTTGTGGCATGGATCCTCGGCTCAAGGCCGAGGATGACGTTGGTGGGTGGAGCACGGGTTGTGGGTACGGCTTGAGACGAGCGCGCGCCCCTCGCCTCACAGATTGAGACTGCGCAGGAACGTCGAGAACAGCTCCTGCTGCGTGGAGAGATTGAGCTTGGCATAGAGCTTCTGCCGGTGCGTCTTCACGGTGGCGATCGAGATGCCCAGGTGGAAGCTGATCGATTCGCTGGAATGCCCCTTCAGGATCAGAAGCGCCACCTCCCGCTCGCGCGGGCTCAGCACATCGCGACCGAAATCGCTGAAGAGATGATCGATGGGGCGCGCCTGCGGCGCACTCTCGTTGCGCGACAGATGCGCCCAGAGCCTTCGGAAGATCGCCGCGATCAAGGGATGCGCCTCGCGCAGCCGTGCGACGGACGCCGCGTCGAAACCGCCTTCGCTCCGGATGCGGGACAGGCTGATCTCCGCCATTTCGCCACCCGGCAATTCGATGGCAATCAGCAGCTCCTCCATGCCCTCCGGCCAGCCATGGGTGCGATAACCCAGCTCCTCGTCCTCATGGCGGCGGATGTCGAGGCCGCGATAGAGATCGGAGCCGAGATACTCGTCCGGCGCCAGATCCCGCATCAGGTAGATTCCCGCCGGCAGGCCGGCGAGATAGGCGTTGTAGAACGGATTGAGCAGATAGGTGCCGGCGATGAACAGCTGCACCGCCCGCTTGGCCTTGGGCCCGGAAAACGTGTCGAACACATAACTCGGCCCGCCGTTCTTGCGATGCACCACAGACAGCGCCAGATGGAACCGCGCCACCGAGCCGATGGCCGCCAGCAGCGCCGACACACTGTCGGGCTGGTCGTAGCGGTCGAGCGCATGGGCGAAAGGCTCTATCCAGCTGGCACTATCGGTCATGGTTCCATCTGCAAGATTCCCGAAGAAAAACGGCTATTTATACCCCTTTACGACAGCCGTCCTCACGCGACAAGCTTGCCGATCGCGGTGAGCGTCCGCTCGATCTCCTCGGCGGAATTATAATGCGCGATACCGATGCGCACCACGCCCTCATCCTCGGAAAGGCCGAGATGGCGGGCGGGCTCCAGCGCGTAGTTGTGGCCCGACCAGATATTGATGTCCTCGCCTGCCAGCGCTTCGGCGAAACGATGCGTCGAGACGCGAGCATGCGTAAACGAGATCGTCGGCACGCGATGGGCGAAGAGGTTGGGATTGGCGATGCCGACCAGCCGGACACCCGGCAGCGCGATCAGGCCGCCGATCAGCCGGCGCGTCAGGCCCGCCTCATAGGCATCGAACGCCTGATAGGCACCGGCCATCTTTTCGCGCCGCGTGCCCGTGCTGCCGGCGGCTTCGCCTGTCGATGCCAGATAATCGATCGTCGCAGTGAGACCGGCAAGAAGCTCGGTCTGCGGCGTGCCGGTGCAGAAACGGTCCGGAATGTCGTCGCTCTGGCAGCGCACGCGATGCGGCGGCAGCGCGCGCAGGAGATCGCCGCGGCCCCAGAGCACGCCGAGATGCGGGCCGAAGAACTTGTAGGACGAGCAGACGAGGAAATCGCAGCCGATCGCCTGTACATCCGGCAGGTGGTGCGGCGCAAGCTGCACCGCATCGATCCAGACCAGCGCGCCCGCCGCCTTGGCCAGCGCCGTCAACGCAGCGACGTCGTTGATGCTGCCGGTCATGTTCGAGGCGTAATTGAGCGCCAGGAATTTCGTGCGCGGCGTCAGAAGGGCGGCAAGGTCTTCCGGCTCGATGCGCCAGGTCTCCTTGTTGAAGGGCAGCCACTTCACCTTCAGCCCATAGGTCTCGGCCATGGAAAGCCAGGGTGAGACATTGCCTTCATGATCCATGCGCGTGACGATGATCTCGTCGCCAGGCGACAGCGTGCTGCCGATGACGCGCGCCATCTGGAAGGCGAGCGTCGTCATGTTCGGGCCGATGATCATCTCCTGCCAGGAGGACGCGTTGACGAACTCCGCCGCCGCATCATGCGCCGCACGCCAGGTGGCATCCGCGCGCTGGGACGCAGCAAAGCGCCCGCCGAGATTGGACGAGGCCGTCGCCATCGCCCCGGCCACGGCATCGATCACCGTTTGGGGAACCAGCGTTCCGGCGGGATTGTCGAGATAGGCGGTGCGCGAATCCTCCAAGGCCGGGAAGGAAGCGCGGATGAGGTCGATCGGATAGGCAGTCATGGGCGGCACCCTTTTCAGAACGCTGTTGTCGCTCCTGTGTGCCGCGTTCCGCCCGTCGCCGCCATCCACCTAGGAGATGAGGCCGGCGGCGAACATCGGCCCGCCCTTGTGTGCGGGAAAGCCGTAACCGTTGATCATCACCAGATCGATATCGCTGGCGCGCGCGGCAATGCCCTCGGAAAGCAGCGCCCTGCCCTCGTCGGCCATCACGGTCAGAAGCCGGTCCATGATCTCCTCTGCCGTGAAGGCGCGCGGCACGATGCCCTTCGCGGCCCGCGCCGCGTCGATGACAGCGGTAACGGCGGGATCGACGGTTTTCTCGCCCCCCGGATAGGCATACCAGCCGAGTCCGGTCTTGCGGCCGATACGGCCCGCCTCGCACAGCCTGTCGGCGATCTCGACATAACGTTCGGCGGGATCGCGCGTCGCGGCCTGGCGCTTGCGGCGCGCCCAGGCGATTTCGAGACCGGCCATGTCGCTGACGGCGAAAAAGCCCATGGGGAAACCATAGGCCTCCATCGCGGCATCGATCTCCTGCGGCAGCGCGCCATCCTCCACCATGAATTCCGCCTCGCGGCGATAGGCGGAGAAGATGCGGTTGCCGACAAAACCTTCGGTGACGCCGCAGACGATGGGGAGCTTGCCGAGACGTTTGACAAAGGCGAGCGCGCTTGCCAGCACATCGGGCGCGGTTCTCGTGCAGTCGACCACTTCCACCAGCCGCATGATATTGGCCGGCGAGAAGAAGTGCAGGCCGACCACGCGGGACGGATCAGCGGTCGTGGCGGCGATCGCGTCGGGATCGAGATAACTCGTATTGGTGGCCAGGATGGCCTGCGGCGCGACGATGCCGTCGAGCCTGCGGAACAGCTCGGTCTTGACCGCGAGGTCGTCGAAAACCGCTTCGATGACCAGATTGGCCGTCGCAAGGTCTTTGGGCTCGGCGGTCGTTTCCAGCCGGGCGAGGCAGGCATCGCGCGTCTCCGGCGTGAGGCGCTTTGACTGGACGGCCTTGTCGAGCAGGCCGGCTATGCGCGCGCGGCCGCTCTCGGCCGCCTCCACACTCTGCTCCAGCGCAACGACGCGGTAGCCGCCGGTGAGCGCCGAGACGGCGATGCCGGAGCCCATCAACCCCGTGCCGACCACACCAATGGTTTCGATGCGCCGCGGCTGAATGCCCTCAAGCGCGTCAACCTTGCCGGCGGCGCGCTCGGCGAAGAAGACATGCCGCAAGGCGGCGGATTCCTTGGAATCGCGCAGGCGCAGGAAGGTGGCCCGCTCTTCCGCCAGACCCTGTTCAAGGTCGAGCCGGCCGGCGGCCCTGACGAGGCGGATGGCCTCGACGGGGGCCGTCTGGCCCCGGCTCTTGCCGATGACCTTCGCCTCCGCCGCGTTTACGGCAACCTCGTCCGCAGCTGGTACGGCAAGCGCGCCCGTGCGGCGCAACGACTGCCCGGCCTTTTCCCGCACGGTGGCGATGGCGACAGCGACAGCATCGGCGGCAACGGCATCGGCAAGGCCCAGTGCGACAGCCTCCGCGCTCTTCACCGCTCGTCCCGTTCCAATGAGGTCGATGGCCGCAACCGTACCGACTAGACGCGGCAGGCGCTGCGTTCCGCCGGCACCGGGCACGAGGCCGAGCTTCACTTCCGGCAGGCCGAAGCTCGCGCCTTCCCCGGCGATACGTCCATGGCAGGCCAGCGCCACCTCGCAGCCGCCGCCGAGGGCGGCACCGTTCACGGCCGAAACCACCGGCTTCTCCAAGCCTTCGATCCGCTCGATCACCTCGGGCAGCATAGGCGCGACCGGCGGCTTGCCGAATTCGCGGATATCGGCCCCGCCGATGAAGGTGCGGCCCGCGCCGGCGATCACGACACCCAGAATGGCGGGTGTCCCCGCGACATGGTCCAACGCCGCAACCAGCCCGGCCCGGACATGCGCCGAGAGCGCGTTGACCGGCGGATTGTCGATGGTGACGACGAGCACGCCGTCATGGCTGGAAGCCGAAACGCTCTCGGAAAACCGCATCTTCACGCCTATTCGGGAATGACGGCCGTGGCCTGGATTTCGATCTTGGCGCGGTCTTCCACCAGCGCCACCACCTGCATGGCCGCCATGGCGGGATAATGCCGGCCGATGGTTTCGCGATAGGCCTGGCCGATGCCGCGCAGATTGCCGAGATATTCCTGCTTGTCGGTGAAATACCAGGTCATGGTGGTGATGTGGTGCGGCTCCGCGCCGCCGGCTGCGAGCACGGCCACGACGTTCTTCAGCGTCTGGCGCACCTGCTCGACGAAATCGTCGGTCTCGAACTGCGCCTGCGCATTCCAGCCGATCTGGCCGCCGACGAAGAGCGTGCGGCCCGACGCCGCCACGCCGTTGGCATAGCCGATGGGCTTTGCCCAGCCTTCAGGTTGCAGGATCGTGTGCATGGGGCGTCTCCAGATGATGGGTCAGTGCGGCGCGGATATCCTCCGGCCAGGCAAGCGAACGGTTCGTATCGAGCGAGGTGGCGACGATGCGGTGTCTTGCACTCCAGAGCACGGTGTCGCCACGCGAGACCGTATGCTCCAGATCGAGCGACGACCGGCCGATGGCGCGCACCGAGAGCGCGAAATCCAGCGCATCGCCCTGGAAGCCGGGGTTTTGAAACGTGAGGTCAAGGCGCACCGTCGGCACGCTCATCCGCCGAACCTCGTTCATCGCCCGCCAGGGGAAACCGAGCGAGGCGAAAAAATCCTCCAGTACGCCGACGAGGATGTTGAGATAGGACGGGAAATAGGCGATGCCCGAGGGATCGCAGTCTCCGAACCTGAGCGGCTTGGTGATGGTGAACACGAAGCCTCCCTAGCGCACCGGCGCCTTCATCAGCTCGCGGCCGATGATGAGTTTCTGGACTTCCGTCGCGCCCTCATAGATGCGCAGCGCCCGAATCTCTCGGTAGAGCCGCTCGGTGATCTCACCCGAGCGCACGCCCCTGCCCCCGAACAGCTGCAGCGCCTGATCGATGACCCATTGCGCGTTTTCCGTCGCGGTCATCTTGGCCATCGCCGCCTCGCGCGTCGTCGGCTGCTTCTGCACATCGCGCTTCCACGCGGTGCGAGTGGTCAGCAGCGCGGCGGCATCGATGGCGGTCGCCATTTCGCCGAGCGTGCTCTGCGCCGTCGGCAGGTCGGAGAGGGTGGCGCCGAACATTTTTCGGCTTTTCGCATGGGCTACCGCTTCATCGAGTGCGCGGCGGGCAAAGCCGGTGGCGGCCGCCGCCACGGACGGGCGGAAAATGTCGAGCGTGCGCATGGCGATCTTGAAGCCTTCGCCGGGGTTGCCGAGGAGCTGCGTCGCGGGAATGCGGCAATTATCGAAGCGGATGCGGGCGAGCGGATGCGGCGCGATGGTCTCAATGCGCTCGGCGATGGTGAAGCCGGGCGTATCCGCGAAGACGACGAAGGCGGAGATGCCGCGCGTGCCGGGCGCCTCACCGGTGCGAGCAAAGAGCGTATAGACATCGGCGATGCCGCCGTTGGAAATCCAGGTTTTTTCGCCGTCGAGAATGAAGTGATCGCCCTCGCGCCGGGCGGCGCAGGCCATGGCGGCGACGTCGGAGCCGGCGTCGGGCTCGGAGAGTGCGAAGGCGGAGAGCCATTCGCCGCGCGCCACTTTCGGCAGCACCTGCTCCTTCAGCGCGGGCGAACCCGCCAAGCTGATCGCACCGGTGCCGAGCCCCTGCATGGCAAACGCGAAATCGGCGAGGCCGTCGACATAGGCCAGCGTCTCGCGCACCAGGCAGAGTGCCCGGCTGTCGATCTCCTCGCTCACCCCGCTGAAGGCTTTTGGGACGCAATGGCG
This sequence comes from Shinella curvata, assembly GCF_022899935.1. Lineage (GTDB taxonomy): Bacteria > Pseudomonadota > Alphaproteobacteria > Rhizobiales > Rhizobiaceae > Shinella > Shinella curvata. Next base: position 93,728 of record NZ_JALJCJ010000002.1, on the reverse strand, counting down.
CAGGATACCGGCGGCACCGAGGGCCGCGACCAGCTGCCGGCAGGCCGCATCGACATTGCCATGATCGACGTTGTCGAGACCGCCACGGGCGACAAAGCCATCGAGATCGGCCGCAAGGGCGCGGTGGCTGTCGTCAAAGAATGGCCAGTCGAGATGATCGCGGGTCGGCGCCATGGCAGCAGGCTGCATATCAGTTCCCCTCGAATGCAGGCTTGGCCTTGGCGGCGAAGGCCTCGAAGGCGCGACGGAAATCGCCGGTCGCCATGCAGATCGCCTGCGCCTGCGCTTCCGCCTCGATCATCTGGTCGATGCCCATCGCCCATTCCTGATCGAGCATCTTCTTCGTCATGGCATGGGCGAACCACGGGCCATCGGCGAGATTGCGGGCAAACTTTTGGGCTTCGGCGAGCACGATGTCGCGCTCATGCAGGGCGTTGTAGAAACCCCAATTGTGCCCTTCTGGGGCGCTCATCACGCGGCCGGTGAACAGCAATTCGGCGGCGCGGCCCTGGCCGATGATGCGGGGAAGGATCCCGCAGGCGCCCATGTCCGCTCCGGCAAGCCCCACACGGGTGAAGAGGAAGGCGGTCTTCGTTTCCGGTGTCGCCACGCGGTAATCCGAGGCCATGGCGAGGATCGCGCCGGCACCGGCGCAGATGCCGTCGACGGCGGCGATGATCGGCTGCGGGCAGGCGCGCATCTGGCGCACGAGTTCGCCCGTCATGCGGGTGAAGGCGAGAAGATCGGGCATCGCCATTTCGGTGAGCGGCTTGATGATATCGAACACGTCGCCACCGGAGGAGAAATTGCCGGCGGCACCCGTCAGCACCACGACACGCACATCGCTGGCCCGCGTCAGCGACCGGAAGAGGTCACCCAGTTCCTCATAGCTTTCGAAGGTCAGCGGGTTCTTCTTGTCCGGGCGGTTGAGCGTGATCGTTGCGACGCGGCCATCGGTATCCGTCTCGAACAGGAAGTGTTTTGCCTTGTGATCCCTGAAGGGACGCTGCTTGGCCTGCATGGGGTTCGTCATGTCGTCATCCCTCAGAGAATTTCGCCGCCGGCGACCGCAATGGCCTGTCCGGTGATCGCGCTTGCCCCTTCCGAGGCGAGCCAGGAAACGGTGTGCGCCACCTCGGCCGGGCTCACCAGCCGGCCCTGCGGATTAGAGCGGGCGAGGCTGGCGCGCGCCTCCTCGCGCGAGCGGCCGGTTTTTTCCGTGATCGTATCGAGCGCGTTGTCTATCAGCGGCGTATCGGTGAAGCCGGGGCAGACGGCGTTGACGGTGACGTCGGTGCGTGCCAGTTCCAGCGCCAGCGCCCGCGTCAGGCCGATGACGCCATGTTTGGAAGCGCAGTAAGCCGAGACATAGGCATAGCCGGTCAGGCCTGCCGTGCTCGCGACATTAATGATGCGGCCCTTGCCGGCGCGGCGCACGGAGGGAAGTGCCGCCTGCATAACGATATAGACGCCCGTGAGGTTGATGGAGAGCACACGCTGCCAGAGGGCGAAATCGGTCTTTTCGAAGGGTGCCGAAGGGGCCTCACCGGCACAATTGACGAGCACAGCGATCTCGCCGGCCGAGGAGATGGCAGCCGCGATGCCACGTTCGACCGCAGCAGCATCCGTTACGTCGAAACCCTCGTGGACGAAGGCCTCGCCGCCGGCCGCGCGGATTTCGTCACGCACGGCCTCGAGAGGCCCGGCCCGCCGGCCGGCGAGGCTGACGATATGGCCCTCGGCCGCAAGCGCCAGCGCGATGGCCTTGCCGATGCCGCTGCCGGCACCCGTGACGAAAGCGTGCCGTTTGCTCATGATTTACCTGCCGTCGTCGCGCGGGCGAGATTGTTCACATATTGCGCGCGGGCGGAATGATATTGTTTCGGCCAGGGCTGGGCGTCATAGCCGATCTTCGCGGCCTCATGCATGACGAAGGACGGGTCGGCGAGATGCGGGCGGGCGACGGCGCAGAGATCGGCGCGGCCGGCGGCAATGATCGAATTGGCGTGGTCGGCCTCGGAAATCGCACCGACGGCGATGGTCGGCACCTGGATCTCGTTGCGGATCTTGTCGGAGAACGGCGTCTGGAACAGGCGGCCATAGACCGGCTTCTCCTCCTTCACCACCTGACCGGACGAGCAGTCGATCATGTCGGCCCCGGCCTCCTTGAACATCTTCGCGAAGATCGCCGCATCCTCCGGCGTGTTGCCGCCTTCGTGCCAGTCGTTGGTCGAGAGGCGCACCGAGATCGGCCTGTCCTCAGGCCAGACCTTGCGGATTGCGTGGAACACTTCGAGCGGGAAGCGCGCGCGCGCCGCGTGGTCGCCACCGTAGTCGTCGGTGCGCTGGTTGGTGAGCGGCGAGAGGAAGCTCGACAGGAGATAGCCGTGCGCGGCATGCAGTTCGAGAATGTCGAAGCCGATATCACGCGCCCGTTCGGTCGCCGTCACGAAATCCGCGATGACACGGTCCATGTCCTCGCGGGTCATTTCGCGCGGCGTCTCAGAATGCTTGAGATAGGGCAAGGCCGAAGCCGAGATCAGCGGCCAGCCGCCTTCCGACAGCGGCTGGTCGATGCCCTCCCACGCAAGCTTCGTCGCCCCCTTGCGCCCGGCATGACCGAGCTGGATGCCGATCTTGGCGGGCGTTTCGTGATGCACGAAATCGACGATGCGCTGGAAGGCTTGCTGCTGCTCGTCTTTCCACAGACCAAGGCAACCGGGCGTGATGCGCGCATCCGGCGAGACGCAGGTCATTTCGGGAAAAACGAGCGCGGCACCGCCCATGGCGCGCGCGCCGAGATGCACGAGATGGAAGTCGCCCGGCATTCCATCCGTCGCCGAATACATCGCCATCGGCGAGACGACGATGCGGTTGCGAAGCGTCAGGCCGCGCAGCTTGAAGGGCGTGAACATCGGCGGCGGCACGGCGCCGTTGGCGGCCTTTTCCGCGCCCGCGCGTTCGGCGAACCAGCGCTCGAAACCTTCCAGCCACTCCCGGTCGCGCAGGCGTAGATTCTCGTGGCTGATGCGCTGCGAGCGCGTCAGCATGGAATACATGAACTGTTCCGGCTCCAGCGTATCGGCATAGCGCGTGCCGACCACCTCGAACCATTCCATGGCGTTGCGCGCGGCATTCTGGATGCGCGCGACATCGACCCGGCGCACCTCTTCGTAAGCCGCGAGCACGGCCGGGATATTGGCCTTGTCGTGGCCGAGGATGTCGAACTGGCGGGTCAGCTCGATCGCGTCGTCGATGGCAAGCTTGGTGCCGGAGCCGATGGCGAAGTGGGCGGTGTGGGCGCTGTCACCCATCAGCACAACATGGCTGTTGCCGTTGAAATGGCTCCATTTCTCACAGATCAGCCGGCCGAAATTCAGCCAAGCGGAGCCGCGCATGTGGCGCGCATTGGTCATTAGACTGTGGCCGTCGAGCGTTTCGGCAAAGAGCTTTTCGCAGAAGGCGATGGACTGGTCCTGGTCCATCTTATCGAGCCCATGCGCCTTGAAGACCTCGTCGGTCGTCTCGACGATGAAGGTCGAGGTCGTGTCGTCGAAGCGGTAGACATGCGCCTGGAACCAGCCGTGTTCGGTGCGCTGGAAATCGAAGGTGAAGGCATCGAACGGCTTGTTGGTGCCGAGCCAGATATAGCGGTTCGGCCGCACCACCATGTCGGGCTGGAAGACGTCGGCATATTTGTTGCGGATGCGGGAATTCACGCCATCGGCCGCGATGATGAGGTCGGCGTCCGGGAATTCCTCGTCGCCCTGCACGTCGCGCTCGAACAGCAGCTCGACGCCGAGTTCCAGGCAGCGCTCCTGCAGGATGTTGAGCATCTTCTTGCGGCCGATGCCGACGAAGCCATGGCCGGTGGTACGGATCTTGCGGCCCTTGAAGACCAGCTCGATATCATCCCAATGGTTGAAAGAAACCTCGATCGCTTCCGCTGTTTCCGGATCCCACTGGCGCATCGACTGCATGGTGGCATCGGAAAAGACAACACCCCAGCCGAAGGTATCGAAAGCCCGGTTGCGCTCGACGACGGTGATCTGGTGTTCGGGATGCTGGCGCTTCATCAGAAGCGCGAAATAGAGACCGGCAGGCCCACCACCGATACAGACGATCCGCATGTCGTTCTCCTCCCGAGCTCCGGCCGCGTGCGCCGCAGACGCCGCACGGGCATCCGGACTGTGGCAGCAGGTTGGACCCGTTTCAGAGAAATTTCAAGCTTAAAATTGTTTTGGCGTAACGATACGCGCAAGCGCAGTCCGCCGAGCACGGCGCACGGGTCAAAACACTGTTGGAAAGGCGAAAAGGTTTCTCAACCGCCCTTGGCGAGCGAGGCGATGACCGAGCGCTTGAGCTTGGCAAGCTCATCCATCAGCACACCGCCATCCACCGGTTCGAGGCCGGCGAAGAGGTCGGAAATCCAGTCGGCGTGGCGGGCCGCCATCTTCTCGAATTCGGCACGGCCGAAGGGGGTGAGCGCGATGATCTGCACGCGGCGGTCGGTCGGAAGCGTCGTGCGGCTGAGATGGCCGCTCTCCGTCAGGCGCTCGACGAGCACGGTGATGTTTCCGGGCGACACCATCATGCGCTTGGAGACTTCGCCGAGCACCATGCCGTCGGGCGCGCGCTCCAGCTGGGCCATCAGGTCGAAGCGCGGCAGGGTCGAATCGAATTCCTCGCGCAGGCGGCGGCGCACTTCGCTTTCCACCAGCGTCGAGCAGGTGAGCAGGCGCAGCCAGAGGCGAAGCTCGGCACGGTGATCGTGCGGCGCTTCCAGAGCCTTGGTCTCGCCATCCACCCAATCCGGCGCGATGGCGAATTCGTCGTCACCCGTCATAACAAAGGTCCGTTTCCTGTCCCGTCGCCTTGCCTTTTAGAGATGTTTGCCGCGCTTGGACAGCGCCGTCATTTGGCGGCGTGCAGCGCGGAAGGTTGCGGCTCGGCGCGGTCGCCGTCCTCCGATTGGGCAAAGACGTTCACCGTCAGGCCGATATGCTGCGCCATCAGGGCCTGCGCGCGCGCGGCATCCCGGTCGAGCGCGGCTTCCATCAACTCGGTATGATGCTCGATCGACATGGCATCATGAAGCGCCGCGACCGCCGCCTCATAACCTTCCGTCCGGCCTTCGGCCGCCCGGAGCGCCGGAGCAAGGCTAAGGAAGCGGTGATGGCGGCGCAGCTGGTCGGACACCGTCGCCTGGAAGCGCATGAGCCAGTTTGAGCGGGCCGCGCTGAGCAGTGCGGTGTGGAAGGCGGCGTGCCGTTCATCCCACTCGTCGATCTCGGCCTCCGTCGCCGTTTCGACGACGAGCTTGCACCGTGACAGCCGGTAGTGCGCCGTGACCACCTCCGATTCCCAAGCGCTGTCGCCGTTGGCGATCGATTCCAGCAGGAGCGGGATTTCCACCACCATGCGGGCGCGGGTCAGATCCTCCAGCGCATCGAGGGAGACGGGTGCGACCGCAAAGCCGCGATTGCTGATCGCCGTCACCAGCCCTTCGGCCTCCAGCCGCGACAGCGCCTCGCGCAACGGCGTCCAGCCGAGGTCGTAGCGATCGCGCAGCGCACTCAGCTTCATCGGCGCGCCGGGCTTCAGCCGCGTCGCGAGGATATCGCGGCGCAGCAGGCGATAGGCGGATTCGGTCTTGGTCGCTTGCTCGTGCTCTTGCATCGCGGTCCCCTGGCACCCGGCAACTCTCTGCATCAAATATATATACTTTTAGCCCGTTGATCAAAATATATATATTATTTGACAAGCCGCTCCACCGCCGCCATGATCCGCGCCAAGCCGCTGAGGAACGGCGGCCGCTTGTCATCTCTGGGAGGATTTCATGAGCAGGCTTACAAAGTCATTCGTTTCGGGACTGGTTCTGGCCGGCGCACTGGCGCTCGGCGCCGCAAACGCGCTCGCCGAGCCGATCCGCATCGGCATCGCCAATTTCGGCGAACATCCGCAGCTTGCCGCCTCGATTGCCGGCTTCAAGAAGGCGATGGCCGAAAACGGCTTCGTCGAAGGCAAGGACGTCGTCTATTCCGAGAGCCACACCAATTTCGACGCCTCGCTGGTGCCGCAGATGATCGCCAAGCTGCAAGCCGAACAGCCGAAGCTGATCTACACGATCACCACGCCCGTCTCGCAGATCGCCAAGAAGGCACTCGCCGGCTCCGGCATTCCGGTCGTCTTCTCGGCCGTTACGGATCCGGTCGCCGCCAAGCTGGTGCCCTCCTGGGAAGCCGGCGACGACGGCATGACCGGTGCGACCGACCTTCAGGACGTCGCCGCCGTGATGGAGTTCGCCCACAAGCTGCTGCCGAACGCCAAGCGTTTCGGCGTGCCGTACAATCCGGGTGAAGCCAATGACGTGGCCGTGCTCGACAAGATCAAGGAAGCGGCACCCGCGGCCGGCTTCGAGGTCGAGGCCGTCGGCGTCGACAATGTCAACGACATCCAGCAGCGCATCGCCTCCTTCGCCGGCAAGGCGGACGTGATCTACACGCCCGCCTCCAACCTGCTCCAGCCGGCCATCGCCGCCGTTTCGGCCGCTGCCCGCCAGGCACAGATCCCGATCGTCAATTCCGACGACGGTGCCGTGCGCGACGGCGTCGTTCCGGCAAGCTTCGCCGTGAACTACGAGCAGGTCGGCCTGGCCGCCGGCAAGATCGCCGCGGAAATCCTGAAGGGCAAGGACCCGAAGACCATCGCCCCCTGGCGTCCGGCCTATGAGGACCACCGCGCGCTGATCTCCAAGAAGACGCTCGCCGCCTTCGGCGTCGAAGTGCCCGCCTCGCTCGCCGATTGCGGCTGCATCGTCGACTGATCCGATCGCGCTTCTATCCGGTGACGGCGTTTGCACGCCGTCACCCTATAAAAAGGGGAAGCTCATGCTGGAAATCCAGTCGGCGCGAAAAGTGTTCTACAAGGGACAGGCGGACGAAAAGACCGCTCTCAACGATCTCAACCTGCGGCTCGAAACGGGCGAGTTCGGTGTCGTCATCGGCTCGAACGGCGCGGGCAAGAGCAGCATGCTCAATGCCATCTCGGGCGCGCTGGTGCTCGACAGCGGCAAGATCGTCATCAACGGCGACGATGTGACGGCCATGCCCGTGCACAAGCGCGCCATGCGGCTCGCCCGCGTCTTCCAGGACCCGATGAAGGGCACCGCCGCCTCGATGACGGTGGCCGAAAACATGCTGCTCGCGGAGCTACGCGCCAACAAGCGCACGCTGCGCCGGGGCCTCAATCCGGCACGGCTCGCTGCCTACAAGGAGCGGCTGTCGCTGCTCGGCCTCGGGCTGGAAAACCGGCTCGACACCCGCGTGGAACTGCTCTCCGGCGGCCAGCGGCAATCGCTGTCGCTGATCATGGCGGTCGGTGGGTCGCCGGAACTGCTTCTGCTCGACGAACACACCGCGGCGCTCGATCCGCGCACCGCCGACATCGTCATGCAGGCAACGATCCGCGCCGTGGAGGCGCTGAAACTCACCACACTGATGGTAACGCACAACATGCAGCACGCCGTGGATTTCGGCCACCGGGTCATCATGCTCGATGCCGGCCGCGTGCGTCTCGAAATCGCCGGCGCCGAGAAGACGTCGATCACGGTCCCCGACCTGATCGGCCATTTCTCCGTCAAAACCGACCGCATGTTTCTGGCGAGCTGAGACCCATGGATTTCCTGCAAAACACAATTGCGAGCTTTATCTCGCTCGTTCCCGTCACGCTGGCGCAGAGCCTCATCCTCGCCTTCGTCGTGCTCGGCATCATGATCCCCTTCCGCATGCTGAGCTTTCCGGACCTGACGAGCGAGGGCGCCTTCCCGCTCGGCGGCTGCGTCTGCGGCGTGCTGATGGCGGCGGGCATGTCGCCCCTGCCGGCGATCCTGATCGCGCTTGTCGCCGGCTTCGTCGCCGGCTGCTGCACCGCCTTCATCCACCTGCGCTTCCGCATCCATACTCTACTCGCGGGCATTCTGATGATGACGATGCTCTATTCGATCAACCTGCGCATCATGGGCCGTTCGAACCTCTCGGTCTTCGGCTCCGCGACGGTGTTCGACTGGGTGCCGGGCCTGCAACCGGGCTTCCCGGCCAGCAAGATCGTGATGGCTGGCGCCTTCGGCCTCATCGTCTTCGCGCTGCTCCTGCATTTCTTCCGCACGGAAAAGGGCACGGCTGTGCGCGCCGTTGGTGCCAACCCTGATATGGCCGAGGCGCAGGGCATCAATGTCTGGCTCGCCACCATCGGCGGTGTCGGCCTTGCCGGCGCGTTCTCCGCCGCCGGCGGTGCGCTGATGGTGCAGTCGCAGGGTTTTGCCGACGTCAATATGGGTCTCGGCATCCTCATCAACGGACTGGCGGCCCTGATGATCGGCGAGGCGATCGTCGGCAAGCAGAGCGTGCTGCGCCAGCTCGCCGCACCCTTCGTCGGCGCCATCGTCTATTACCAGCTCGTCTCCTTCTGCCTTGCTGCCGGCATGCCGCCGCCGGACCTGAAGCTGGCGACGGGCCTCTTCGTGCTCGCCATGCTGGCCCTGCCGAGCCTCAAGCGCAGCCGTGGGCCCGCCCCTGCCCGCGAAACCGTTCGTGAATAGGAATTTCCGATGACTGCCATTCCCGATTTCTCCGCCGTCGAGGCCATGGATGCGGCCGATGCACTACGCGCCTTCCGCGACCGCTTCATCCTGCCGGATGGCCTGATCTATCTCGACGGCAATTCGCTCGGCGTCGCCTCCAAGGCCGCCTTTGCCGAACTGCAGCAGGCCGCCACCCAGGAATGGGGCCAGGATCTCATCCGCAGCTGGAACACGGCCGGCTGGTTCGACATGCCGCTGACGCTAGGCGACCGCGTCGGCCGGCTCATCGGGGCCGCCGCCGGCCAGACCGCCGTCTGCGACACGACCTCGATCAACATCTACAAGGCGCTGCATGCCGCGATGGCGCTTCGGCCCGACCGCTCGGTCATCGTCAGCGAGGGTGGCAGCTTCCCGACGGACCTCTACATGGCCGAAGGCGTCCTCTCGACCCGGCCGGGCGGAACGTTGCGCCTCGAAGGCGTCGATGCCGACACCATTGAGGAGCTGATCGATGACAGCGTCGCTGTGGTGCTCGTCAATCACGTCAACTACAAGTCCGGTGAACTGCGCGACATGGCGGCGCTGACGAAGAAGGCGCATGAACACGGCGTGCTCGTCATCTGGGACCTCTGCCATACGGCCGGCGCCCTGCCCGTCGATCTCGATGGCGCCGATGTCGATTTCGCCGTTGGCTGCACCTACAAATATCTCAACGGCGGCCCGGGCGCCCCGGCCTTCATCTATGCCGCGACACGCCACCACGGCGATGTCAGCCAACCGCTCAGCGGCTGGTGGGGCCACGCCCGGCCTTTTGCCTTCGAGAAAAGCTATGCCGCCGGCAAGGGCATGCTGCGCTTCCTCTGCGGCACCCAGCCGATCCTCTCGATGCGCGCGCTGAAAGGTGCGCTCGACATCTGGGAAGAGGTCGACATGGCGGCGCTGCGTGAAAAAAGCCTCGGCCTGACCGATCTGTTCATCGCGTTGGTCGAGGCAAAATGCGCGGCGCATGGCCTGGAGCTCGAAAGCCCGCGCGACCGCGCCAAGCGCGGCAGCCAGGTCTCGTTCAGCCATCCGCACGCCTATGAGATCATGCAGGCGCTGATCGCCCGCGGCGTCATCGGCGATTTCCGCGCGCCATCCACCATGCGCTTCGGCTTCACGCCGCTCTATGTCAGCTATGAAGATGTGTGGAAGTCCGTCGAAATCCTCGAGGATATCCTGACGACCGGCGCGTGGAAGGATGCGCGTTTCGCAGTCCGCGCGGCCGTGACCTGAATTTTCGGCTGCGGGCGGCACCACCGCCCGTGGTTTTTCATCCGGGGATTTTGCCATGACCGCACCACACCGCCCCAGCCTCGACGAAATCGCGCAGGCGCGGGCACGCATCGCTCCCCACCTCGCCCGCACGCCGCTCGTCAAACTCGATCTCGGCCTGCCGGACCGGCAGATTTTCCTCAAGCTCGAAACCCTCTCGCCGATCGGCGCCTTCAAGCTGCGTCCTGCCCTCAACGCGGTTTTATCGCGCGATCCGGAAAGCCTTCGCAACGGCGTCGCGGTCACCAGTTCCGGCAACATGGCCTATGGCATGGCCTGGGCGGCGCGGCTGATCGGCGTGCCGATGGTCGCCTACATGTATCGCGGCGCGCCGCAGACCAAGATCGACGGGGTGCGCGCACTCGGCGGCGAAGTGCGCTTCATCAGCGCGGAGACCTGGTGGGGCTACATCATCGGCGCGGACCGGCCGGATGCGCCGGAACTGCTGATCAACCCGGTGACCGATCAGGCGGTGCTCGATGGCAACGGCTCCATCGGCATGGAGATCGTCGAGGACCTGCCCGAGGTCGACGTGATGCTGACGCCCTACGGCGGCGGCAGCATGACCACCGGCGTCGCCAGCGCCGTCAAGGCCATGTCCGCCCGAGCACGCGTCTTTGCCGTCGAGGACGACAGCGCCACCCCTGTCACCGCGGCGCTCGCGGCCGAAGAGATCGTGACGATCGAGACCCGCCCCTCCTTCATCAAGAGCATCGGCGGCCCGTCGCTTGTGCCGCAGCTCTGGCCCATCGCGAAAGACCTGATCGACGGCGCCATCGCCGTCAGCCCCGCGGAGGTTACAGAGGCGATGCGCCTGCTGTTCCGCAAGGCCAAGATCGTCGCCGAGGGTGCGGGCGCCGCCTCGCTGGCCGCCGCCATCGCGCGGCCCGATCTCACCGGCAACGTGGTCTGCGTCATCTCCGGCGGCAATATCGATGCGGAAGCCTATTCCACGGTGCTCGCGGGCGGCATCCCGGCCGCCTGAAAATCAGACGCCGAGATAGCGGTCCTGAAGCTCCGGCGTCAGCGCCGCCGGGGCTCCCTCGAAAACCGTCCTGCCTTTTTCCAGCACGAAGCAGCGATCGGCCACCGGCAGCAGTTCCGAGAGCGTCTTGTCGACGACGAGGATGGACTGCCCGGCGGCCTTGAGCTTGCGGATTGCTGCCCAGATATCCTGCCGGATGACGGGGGCGAGGCCTTCGGTGGCCTCGTCGAGGATGATGAGGCGCGGATTGGTCATCAGCGCGCGGCCGATGGCCAGCATCTGCTGCTCGCCGCCGGAGAGCGTGCGGGCATATTGATCACGCCGCTCGCCAAGGCGGGGGAAGAGATCGACAACCTTCCCGAAGGTCCATTCGCTGCCGCGGGCGGTCGCGACGAGGTTTTCCATCACCGTCAGATTGGGAAAGCAGCGCCGTCCTTCGGGCACGAGGCCAAGGCCGAGCCTCGCGATACGGTGCGGCCGCATGCCGAAGATCGCCTTGCCGCCGAAGCTGATTGCACCGGCGCGCGGGCGCACGAGGCCGATGATCGAGTTGATCGTCGTCGTCTTGCCCATGCCGTTGCGGCCCATCAGCGCGACGACCTCGCCCTGGCGGATATCGAGATCGACGCCGAACAGCGCCTGCGAGGCGCCGTAGAAGGTTTCCAGGCCCTTGAGGGAAAGAAGGGTCACGCGGCTTCTCCCAGATAGGCGCGGCGCACTTCGGGGTCGCGGCGGATTTCATCGACCGTGCCGGTGGCGATGATGCGGCCATAGACGAGCACCGAGATACGGTCCGCCAGCGCGAAGACGGCGTCCATGTCGTGCTCGACCAAGAGCATCGGCGCTTCGTGGCGCAAGCCGTCCAGGAAGGTGGTCAGCTGTTTGGAGCCTTCCGGACCCATGCCGGCCATCGGCTCGTCGAACAGGAAGGCTTTTGGCTGAAGCGCCAGAGCGATGGCGATTTCGAGCTGGCGGCGTTCGCCGTGGGACAGCTCGGCCGCCGGCACATGGGCGCGGTGGGCGAGACCGACGCGCTCCAGCATGGCCATCGCAGGATCGATCAGCCTCCTGTCGCTCGTCACCTGCCGGAAGAAACGGAAGCTGCTGCCCGCCTTCGCCTGCACCGCCAGCATGACGTTGCGCAGCGCGGAAAACTCCTGGGCGAGCGAGGAGATCTGGAAGCTGCGGGCAAGGCCGAGCCGTGCGCGCGCCGCCATGTCGAGGCTGCCGATATCCTGGCCGAGGAAGCGGATCGTGCCGCTGTCGGCCTTCAACGAACCGGCGATCTGGTGGATCAGCGTGCTCTTGCCGGCACCATTTGGGCCGATCAGCGCATGGATCTGGCCGGGTTGGAGATCGAGGCTAACACCATCCGTCGCCTTCAGTGCGTTGAAGGATTTTTTCAAGTCGCGGATTTCGAGGATCGGCTCAGACATGGCGCGGCTTTCCCGAAAGGAGGCCCAAAAACCCGCCGCGCGCGAACAGCACGATGCCGAGCAGGATGAGGCCGAGGAAGAACTGCCAGCGCTCGGTTATGCCGCCGAGCACATATTCGAGGCAGACGAAAATCATGGCGCCGGCGACCGGCCCGAACAGCCGCCCCTTGCCGCCGAGGATGATCAGCACCATCAGTTCGCCCGACATGTGCCAGGACAGCATGGACGGGCCGACGAAGCGGTTGAGATCGGCGTAAAGCGCGCCGGCAAGCCCGGTGATCATGGCCGACAGCACGAAGGCGACGAGCCGGATCCTGAACGGTGGAATGCCGACCGCGGCGAGGCGAACACCATTCTGCCGCGCCGCCTGCACGGCGCTGCCGAAGCGCGAACCCTCGATGAGGCGGAAGAGGAGAAGGGCCGCTATGAGCACGGCAAAGCAAATCAGGAAATAGGGCAACGGCTGCGCGGTGTTGAGGCCGGGGAAGCTGTTTCGCACATAGATCGACAGGCCGTCCTCGCCGCCATAGGCCGGCCAGGAGATGGCGAAATAGTAGATCATCTGCGCGAAGGCGAGCGTGATCATGATGAAGTAGACGCCCGTGGTGCGCAGGCTGATCGCGCCGATCGGCAAGGCGACGAGGCCGGCGACCGCGATGGCAACGAGCCAGATCAACGGCATCGATGTCGTTCCGGGAATGCCGGCGAACAGAGGCTCGGCATTGAAGGCATGGGTTGCCAGGATGCCGGCGGCATAGCCGCCGAGGCCGAAGAAGGCGGCGTGGCCGAAGGACAGGAGCCCACCGAGGCCGAGCGCCAGATTGAGGCCGACGGCGGCAAGCGCCAGCACGACGACACGGGTCGCGAGCGTTACATAGAAGGGCTCCCCTATGCCGGCGGCAATCAGCGGCAGGGCGAGAAGCAGGGCTGCGAGCAGCAGGTTGATGGCGGTTTCGCGGGTCATCGGCCCCTCACGACTGTGCGGCGAACAGGCCGCTCGGCCTGAAGGCAAGGATGAGGGCCATGACAACATAGATCAGCATGGAGGCGAGCGCCGCACCGATGGTGGTCGCCTGCGCGGCGGGCATGGTGAGTGCCAAAAGCGAGGGCAGCAGGAAACGCCCCATCGTATCGACCACGCCGACGATAACGGCGCCGACCAATGCGCCCTTGATGGAGCCGATGCCGCCGATGACGATGACGACGAAGGCGAGGATGAGAACCGGTTCGCCCATGCCGACCTGCACGGATTGCAGCGCGCCGACCAGCGCACCGGCGAGACCGGCAAGCGCTGCGCCGAGCGCGAAGACGACCGTATAGAGCGTGCTGATATCGACGCCGAGGGCGGCGATCATCTCTCGGTCGGATTCGCCGGCGCGGATGCGCATGCCGAGCCGGGTCCTCGCGATCAGCAGATAGAGGCCAACGGCGACGACGATGCCGACGGCGATGATGGCGAGGCGATAGAGCTGGTATTGCCCGCCACCCGGCAGCGGCACCGCGCCCTGCAGCAGCTTCGGAATATCGAGATAGAGCGGGAACGAGCCGAACAGCCAGCGCGCGCCTTCCGACAGGATCAGGATCAGCGCGAAGGTGGCGAGCACCTGGTCGAGATGGTCGCGGTCATAGAGCCGCCGGATGACCGCAACCTCGATCAGCGCGCCGACACCGGCCGCAGCGACAAGGCTGGCGATGAGGCCGAGCCAGAAGGAACCGGTGGCGGAGGCGACGACGGCGCAGGCGAAGGCACCGATCATGTAGAGCGAGCCGTGGGCGAGATTGATCAGCCCCATGACGCCGAAGATCAGCGTCAGGCCGGCGGCCATCAGAAACAGCATCACGCCGAGCTGAAGCCCGTTGAGCAATTGTTCGATCAGGAGTGCGGTGAACACAGCGTCGGGTCCAGGGTCGGGAGCGCGTGGGGCATGGTCCGGACGCCGACAGAAGCCAGCGCCCGGAGATCAAGCAGCGAAAACCTTAGAGGCCGCACTGTTCGGCGTAGGCGTCCTTGTGTTTTTCGAAGGCGGTCGCGACGATCTTGTTGGTCAACACGTCGCCGTCCTTCACCACCTCGCGCACATAGATGTTCTGGATCGGGTGCTGGTTGGTGTTGAAGGTGAAGTCACCACGCACGGACTTGAAATCCGCCGCCTTCAGGGCCGCGCGGAAGGCGTCCTTGTCCTTGACGCTCGCCTTTGACAGAGCCGAGAGGATGAGGTTTGCCGTATCCCAGCTCTGCGCGGCATAGACCGACGGGAGGCGGTTGTATTCGGCCTTGAAGGCCTGGACGAAGGCCTTGCTCGCCTCATTGTCGAGGTCCGGCGACCAGCTGGCGGAGTTCTTCACGCCAAGGGCTGCGTCGCCCACGGCCGGCAGAACGTCCTGGTCGAAGGAGAAGGCCGGTCCCATGACCGGGATGCCGACGCCTGACTGCGCATATTGCTTCATGAAGGCGATGCCCATGCCGCCGGGCAGGAAGAAATAGACGGAATCGGCACCCGACGCGCGGATCTGCGCGATTTCGGCGGCGTAGTCCGTCTGACCGACCTGGGTATAGACCTCGCCCGACAGCGCGCCCTTGTAGTAGCGCTTGAAGCCGGTCAGCGCGTCTTTGCCGGCGGGATAGTTGGGCGCCAGGATGAAGGTGTTCTTGTAGTCCTTGTTGGCGTATTCGCCCATGCCTTCATGGAAATTGTCGTTCTGGTAGGCGACGTTGAAATAGTTCGCATTGCAGTTTGCGCCGGCCAGCGCCGAAGGGCCGGCATTCACCGAGAGGTAAATGACGTCCTGCGCCACCGTGTTCGGCACGACGGCCATGGCGAGGTTCGACCAGATGATGCCGGTCATCAGGTCGACCTTGTCACCCTGGATCATCTTTTCGGCGATCTGGACGGCCAGTTCCGGCTTCTGCGCGTCGTCCTCCACGACGAGCTCGATATCCTTGTTGCCCGACTGCTTGATGGCAAGCTGGAAGGCGTCGCGTGCGTCGATCCCCAGCCCCGCGCCACCGCCGGAAAGCGTGGTGATGACGCCGATCTTGACCGGCTCGGCATAGGCAAGGCCGGATGTCGCGAGCGAAAGGCCGAAAAGGCTGGCTGCCAGAATGCGCTTCATGCTGTTCTCCTCATATAACCAGGTTTTTATCGTTTTCTATCAAAGCTCTGTGCGAACATGCCATAGCTCGGGGAAGAGTTCCACTTCCAGCATCTTCTTCAGGTAGGATGCCCCGGACGTGCCGCCGGTGCCGCGCTTGAAGCCGATGATGCGCTCGACGGTCGTGACATGGTTGAAGCGCCAGCGGCGGAAATAGTCCTCGAAATCGACGAGCTTTTCGGCCAGTTCGTAGAGCATCCAGTAGCGCTGCGGATTGCGATAGACGGTCTGCCAGGCGGCAAAAACCTTGTCGTTTTCGGCGCGCGTCTCACGCCAGTCCCGGCGCTCGGCTTCTTCCCCGACGTCGAAACCGTTGCGGGCGAGAAGCCGGATCGCCTCGTCGTAGAGCGAAGGCGCCGCCAGGATCGCCTCGAGCTTTTCCATCAGGTCGGGGCGATGGGCATGCGGGCGCAGCATGGCGAGGTTGCGGTTGCCGGCGAGGAATTCGATGGCCCGGTACTGCCAGGACTGGAAGCCGGAGGACTGGCCGAGGCTCTCGCGGAATTCGGTATATTCGCTCGGCGTCATCGTGCGCAGCACGTCCCAGGCGCTGTTCAGCTGCTCGAAGATACGTGCGACCCGCGTCAGCATCTTGAAGGCCGGTTCCAGCCGGTCCTCGCGCACGGCACGGATGGCTGAGCTGATCTCGTGCAGCGCCAGCTTCATCCAGAGCTCGGAGGTCTGATGCTGGATGATGAACAGCATCTCGTCATGCGCCGTCGAAAGCGGCTCCTGCGCGGTCAGCACCTTTTCCAGCATGAGATAATCGCTGTAGGACATGCGCCCTTCGAACGACATCTGCGCGCCTTCCTTCGAGGGGTCGTAAGGCTTGCTCATTCAATGCTCCCGCAGGCGAAAACGCTGGATCTTTCCGGTCGCCGTCTTCGGCAGGGTATCCAGGAACTTCACCGAGCGTGGATATTTGTAAGGGGCGATCAGCGCCTTCACATGATCTTGCAGCCGCTTGATCGTCGCCTCGTCTGCCGAGACGCCGGCCACCAGCACGACGTGAGCCTCGACAATCTGGCCGCGGTCGCCATCCGGCGCACCGACCACGGCGCATTCGGCCACATCGGCATGCGCGATCAGGGCCGCCTCCACTTCCGGGCCTGCAATGTTGTAGCCGGCGCTGACGATCATGTCGTCCGATCGGGCGGCGAAATGGAAGAAGCCGTCCTCGTCCTGCAGAAAGGCGTCGCCGGTGAGGTTCCAGCCGTCGCGGACATAGTCGCGCTGACGGTCATCGGCCATGTAGCGGCAGCCGGTCGGGCCGCGCACGGCAAGACGGCCGACCGTGCCGCGCGGCACTTCCTGCATGTCCTCGTCGACGATGCGCGCCTCGTAACCGCCGACCGGCTTGCCGGTGGAGGCCGGCTTGCGGTCCTCGAAGCGGTTGGAAATGAAGATATGCAGCATCTCGGTCGCACCGATGCCGTCGAGGATCGGTTTGCCGGTCTTTTGCGTCCATTCCTCGAAGACCGGACCGGGCAAGGTTTCGCCGGCGGAAATGGCGACGCGCAGCGATGAGAGGTCGGCGCCGGCATCCATCGCCTTCAGCATGGCGCGATAGGCAGTGGGTGCTGTGAACGAGATCGTTGCCTTGTAGGTCTCGATGATCTCGACCATCTGCGGCGGCGTCGCCTGTTCGAGCAGGGTCGCGGCCGCGCCGAAACGCAGCGGGAAGATGGCGAGGCCGCCGAGGCCGAAGGTGAAGGCAAGCGGCGGCGAGCCGACGAACACGTCCTCCGGCGTCACGCCGAGCACGTCCTTGGCATAGCCGTCGGCGATCATCAGCAGGTCGCGGTGGAAATGCATGGTCGCCTTGGGCACGCCCGTCGTGCCCGAGGTGAAGCCGAGCAGCGCCACGTCGTCGCGGCCGGTGTGCACGGCCTCGAAGATCACGGACTTATCGAGCGCGGCCCGGTCGAGTTCGGCATCGTGATTGGCGGTGCCGTCGAAGCCGATGACCTGCTTGAGGAAGCGGCTGTCCTTGGCGCAGGCGATCATCTCGTCCATCAGGCGCGTGTCGCAGAGCGCGAGGCTGATCTCCGCCTTGTCGACGATCTTGGTGAGTTCGCCGGCGCGCAGCATCGGCATCGTGTTGACGACGACCGCGCCCGCCTTGGTGGCGGCGAGCCAGCAAGCGACCATGGCGGGATTGTTGGCCGAACGGATGAGGATGCGGTTGCCGGGCTTCACGCCGTAATTCTCGACCAGCGCATGGGCCAGCCGGTTCGTCCAATCGGACAGCTCCTTGTAGGTGCGGCGGCGGCCGTTGCCGATGAGCGCGGTGCGATCGCCGAAACCCTTGGCGACCAAGGCATCCGTCAGCTCGACGGCAGCGTTGATGCGATCGGGATAATCGAACCCGTCGAGCAGGAAATCCGGCCATTCCTCCGGCGGCGGCAGGTTGTCGCGGGTGAACGTATCGACGTGAGCGGTCGGTCCAAGCATGTGACGGCTATTCCCCCTGTTCGTGCCGGCCCGCATGGTCAAAGCCGGCCGGTCAACGCGCCGCGCGGAGCCGCATAGTCGGGCGAAGCCTCGCCGGACCGTGTCGTCGCGCGGAAAAAATCATCTGGTGTGATGGGCACAGCGAAGACCTCCACTTCCGCGCTGAACATGAGGCAGCATGGCACCTGTCAAAAATTATTTCAAGCCTAAAGTTTCTCGCGTAATGGCATTGCGTTTGTGGCGCATCCGCGCGATTTCTACCCCGCTGGCAACACGAGGGAGGAGTGCGGCAATGCTGGAACACCGTATATCGGACTGGGACGACGCCTATTCCAACGGCGCGAATATCGCGCGCGGCGATCGCTGGCCGGCCGCCTGGGTGGAGCCCGCCGAAACCTTCCGCACCACGCTTTCCGCCGCAGGTCGCGCGAAACTCGACCTCGCTTATGGCGAGCGGCCGCGCAACCGCCTCGACCTTTTCCTGCCGGAGGGCACGCCAAAAGGCCTTGTCGTCTTCGTGCATGGCGGCTTCTGGCTGCAACTCGACAAGAGTTTCTGGTCGCATCTGGCCGCCGGCAGCATCGAGAGCGGTTATGCCGTCGCCATGCCGTCCTATACGCTTTGCCCCGAGGTGCGCATCGCCGTGATCGTCAAGGAGATCGCCGCGGCGGTGACGGAGGCGGCACGCCATGTCGAGGGACCGCTGCTGCTGACCGGGCATTCGGCCGGCGGGCATCTCGCCAGCCGCATGGTGACGGCGACGGCGCCACTCGCGCCGGAGGTCCAGGGGCGCATCCGCAACGTCGTCTCGATTTCAGGCGTGCACGACCTGCGCCCGATGCTCTCGACCGCCATGAATGCGAGGCTTGCCATCGATGAGGCGGAAGCGCTCGCGGAAAGCCCCGCCTTGCTGCGGCCCATGGAAAATGCCCGCATCACCTGCTGGGTGGGCGGCAACGAGCGGTCGGAATTCCTGCGGCAGAATGCGCTGCTCGCCAATATCTGGACCGGTCTCGGCGCGACCACGGCTGAAGTCGTCGAGCCGGACAGGCACCATTTCAACGTCATCGACGGCCTTGCCGATGCGCAGCATCCGCTGACGCGCCAGCTTCTGTCCATCTGACGAGATCAGCGGCGCCGGCACAGGCCGGCGCCGCCCAGATTGTTTAACCGCGATTCTGGCCCATGCGGGCATAGGCCGCCGGGTCGGATGCCTTGAGGCGGCTCGCCATCAGGAAACCGGCAATGCCCGCGACGGGGATCAGCGCCGGCAGGATGATGCCGAGCGAACCGCCGGCGGTCTGGGTGAGATCGCCGAAGTTGATGAAGATGTAGACGAAGAGCGCCGCCATCACGAGGCCCGAGACGGCCGGCAGGACGAGCGTCGTCAGCACCGGAGCGTCGCCGCCTTTCTTGCGGAAGAAGACGATGACCGAGAGCGAGGTGATCGTCATCATGCCGAGCACGCCGAGCGTGCCGACCTGGCTGATCCAGGTGAACATGTTGAGCACCGGATCGAGCCCGAGACCGGCAAAGACCGCAAGCACCACCAGTGCCATCACCGTCTGCACCACCGAGCCGACATGCGGGCTCTGGTGCGCATCATGCGTGCGGCCGAAGGCGGCCGGCAGCAGGCCTTCACGACCGGCGACATAGCTGTAGCGGGCGATGTAGTTATGGAAGGCGCTGATCGCCGCAAACAGGCTCGACACCAGAAGCAGGCCGGCAATGGCCGGTACCGGGCCGCCGACATAGGCGCCGGCGAGATCGAAGAAGAAGGCGGTCGGATCCGGAAGCGCGCCGATCGTCGGCAGGAGCTTGTCGGCGCCAACGCCGGCGATCATCAGCCAGGTGGTGAAGACGAAGAACAGGCCGATCATCAACACGGACAAATAAGTCGCGCGTGGAATGGTCTTTTCCGGATCGCGTGCCTCCTCGGCATAGATCGTCGTCGCCTCGAAGCCGATGAAGGAGCCGAGGCAGAACAGGATCGCCGCCGTCAGCGAGCCGGAGAACATGGCCGTCGTGTCGAAGAAATTGAACGACAGCGTGCCCGCGCCGCCCTTGGCGAGGATGGCGAAATCGACGATGAGCACGATGAGATATTCGAGCAGCACCAGCACGATCATCACCTTCGCGGAGAGATCGACCTGCCGGTAGCCGAGGACGCCGACGAGGGCGACGGCAATCAGGCTCCAGAGATACCAGGGCAATTCGATGCCGAAGCCGGCGAAGACGCCCGCTGCCACGCCGCCGAGCAGGCCGATCAGGCCGAACTGCATGGCGTTATAGGCAACGACCGCGATGATCGCGACCGCGCCGGCCATGCGCCCACCGAGCCCGCGCGCGGCATAGGCATAGAAGGCACCGGCATTGGTGACATGGCGCGACATCGCCACATAGCCGGCCGAGAAGGCCAGCATGATCAGCGTCATCAGAAGGAAGGTCGCGGGAATGCCCGTGCCGTTGCCGAGCAGGAAGGCGATGGGCACCGCGCCGGCCACGCCCGTGAGCGGGGCGGCGGCCGAGATGACCATGAAGGTCACGGCGATCAGCCCCAGCGAATTTCTGCGGAGTTGGTTTACCCCCGCCGTCGTCACGTCAGTCATTGGTCTCTCCAGTTTTGTTCCCCATTCGCCGGCTCACCCCACCGGCATCCGCAGCCTCTTTTCGTTTTTATGTGCGCTACGACAGTTGAACCGCCCGGTGATAGGCCCGGTGGCCGTAGAGCAGAGAGGCCGGATTTTCCGACAAGCGGACGTTCATGACGCGTCCGATGATGATGTGATGCGTTTCCCAGAGCACCGAGCTCGCGACCTGGCACTGGAAGCTCGCCGTCGCCCCGTCGAGCGCCGGCTGGGCGAGTTCGCCCGCCGACCAGGGCGTGCGCTCGAAACGCTCGGCATGTTCGCCGGCCGAAAGCCGCCCCGCGAAAAGGTCGGAGACCTGATGCTGGTCCTCGTGGAGGAGGTTCGCGCAGAAGGAGCGGTTTTTCAGAATCGCCGCGGCAACCGGGCTCATATGGTGGAGGCAGGCGAGAAGCGAAGGATGGTCGCCATCGGCCGAGACCGATGTGAGGGAACTGATCGTGACGCCGAAGCGTCCCGCCTCGCCATCCGTCGTCACCACGGCAACGAAGGTTGCGGCGCGGCTCATGCCTTCGAGGAATTGCAGGCGAAGTTCCGGTTTCATGGCACTACCCCAGGTCAAAGAAGCGTTGCAGTTCTACATCGGGTACTTTCTTGCAGAATTCGTCATGCTGGCTCTGGCGGCTCGCGGCGAAAGCCTCGACGAAGCGCTCGCCGAGCCAGTCCTTGGTGAAGGCAGAATTGCGCAGGCGCTGGATCGCCTCGGGCATGGAGCGGGCGAAATCCGGTCCGGCACCCGCCTGCACATAGCCATTGCCGATGACCTCAGGCTCCGGCTCGATGCCCTCGACGATGCCGGCGACACCGGCCGCAACCGTCGCGGCGACCGTCAGATAGGGATTGGTATCGGCGCCCGGCAGACGGTTTTCGACGCGCAGCGAGCCCGCATCATGGCCGACGACGCGGAAGCAGGTCGTGCGGTTCTCGAAGCCCCAGGTCAGGCCGGGTGGCGCGAAGGTGCCCGGCGCGAAGCGGCGGTAGGAATTGACGGTCGGCTGGAAGATCAGCGTCATGTCGCCGATATATTTCTGCAGGCCGCCGATGAAGTGGCGGAAGGTCTGCGACATGCCGTTTTTACCCGCGGGGTCGTGGAAGACCTTTTCGCCGTCCTTGCCCATGAGGCTGACATGGAGATGGATCGACTGGCTATCCGCCTCCTCCGTCCAGCGCGGCATGAAGGTGACGCATTTGCCCTGCCGCTGCGCCAGCGCGCGCACGAAATTCTTGAGAAGCACGAGCTGGTCGGCCGGCTCCAGCCCCGTGCCGGCGGCGATGCAGGCTTCGAGGAAGCCGCCGCCGATCTCCTCATGCATCTTGGCGAGGTCGATCTTCAGCGGCCCGCAGATTTCGGCGAGCGCCTCGTACCATTCCGTCTGCTGCACCTGATAGAGCACGAGGTCGTGGCTCTTGTGCATGGTCGCGGTCTTGAGGTTGCGATAGCCCTTTTCGCGCGCGCTTTCCGGCGTCTCGTCGAACAGCGTATATTCCAGCTCCATGCCGTAGCGCGGCGCATAACCCGCCTCCCCGGCCCGCGCAAGCACCCGCGTCAGAAGCGAGCGCGGGCAAAGTGCGGACGTCGCGCCGCCATAGTTGGAGAGCACCAGCAGGTCGTGCCCCGGCTTCGACCACGGCAGGCGGCGGACCGTCGAGGGATCCAGCAGCAGCGGGTCGTCGTGGAAATCCGAGGTTTCATCCGAGACGCCGGGAATGGTGAGCACGACGTCGGTCGGATCGAGCGCGAAGGTGACCGGCGACATGCCCATGCCCGCACGCGCGATGCCGGCGAGCGAGCGCACGGACACCATCTGGCCGCGCAGCAGGCCGTTCGTATCGGTCATGGCGACGGTGGCGAAACGGCTGGCGGGATCGTCGAGATAGGCATCGAGGGTCATGGTCACTCCGTTGCGGTGGCCGGCGGCGGCGTCAGGGATGAAAGGGCGGCAAGGTCCTTTTCCGGCGCCGTGGAATAGGCGCGCAGGAAGACACGAAGACCGTTGCGGATGTAGCGTTCGATGGTTCCACGATCGGGCACGGCATCGGGAATGTGCAGTGCCCTGTTGCGCGGCGCGGAAAGGATAAGACCCCAGAGGTCTTCCGCCGCCAGTTCCGCATCGTCGAAGACGAGCCGGCCGGCTGCGCGCTGGCGCTCGAGATAGGCGATCATACCGGCAAGCACCCGGTCGGGACCGGAGGCCTGATAGGCCCGGCCGACATCCGGCAGTCGCTGCGCCTCCCCGATGATCAGCCGGGCGAGGTTCAGCATGTCAGGGCGCAGCACGACATCGGCATAGTGCCAGGAGAAGGCGTAGAGTTCGGCGACCATGCCGGATGCCGAAGGATACTCGAAGGATTCGAGCATGTGATCCCGCTCCTCGGTCATCATGGCCGTGAAAAGCTCGTCCTTGGAGGGGAAATACTGATAGAGGGTCGGCTTGGTCAGGCCCGCCTCGGCGGCAATGTCATCCATCGAGGCGCTGACGAAACCCTTCTGCGAGAAGACGACGAGAGCGGCATCAAGAATGCGGCGCTCGCGCAGGATGCGGTTCTGCTGGCGCTTGGGAAGAGCCGTCATGATGCGACCTCCGAGAGGAATTCCGTGAGCACCCGATTGTAGGTCTCGGGCTGCTCGACATTGCAGACATGGCCGGCATCCGCGATGACTTCGAAGCGGACGCAGGCGCGTGGGGCCGCCTCGACTATGCGGTTCGCCACGCCGCGGATTTCGGCCGGGGATGCGAGGCGGTCGTGTTCGCCGGTCATCATCAGCACCGGCATGGTGAGCCTGGCAAAATCGAAGCGCTCCGGCGGGTTGGTGAAGCAGGTGAGCGCATCGCGATACGTTGCGGTCGGAATGGCCGCCATCGAGGCGAAAAGCGCCTGTCGCACGGCCTCCCCCGCATTCGGACCGGCCAGCACATCGACGACGGCGGGCGCGAAATCGGCCGGGGTCTTGCCGGCATCGAGCGGCACTTCCCGCGCGGTGCGAAAGGCCTCGCGTTCCGCGACACCGGCCTCGGACATGCCGGTGCAACCTCCGGAGAGAACGAGGCCGGCCAGTCTTTCTGGATGGCGCATGGCGAAAGAGGTGGCGATCCACGATCCGTAGGAGAGACCGCAGAGCACAAGTTTTTGAGCCCCCAACGCGTCGGCAATCCGAAGAATGTCATCGCAATAGTCTTCGACCGTGCTTTGCGATGCGCCGAGAGTGCTTTCGCCATAGCCCCGCAGGTCGAGCGCGGTAGCCCGCAGGGCTGGGGCAACCGCGCGAAGCTGCGCCAACCAATTGCTGCGGCCCCCGCCAATACCGTGCAGGAACAGCACCAGCGGCCCCGGCTTTTGCGGCGAGATGGTCAGCGCGAGTTGCGCACCGCCGTCAATGAAAAGTGTCCGGAGAACAGGTGCTTCCTCTTCGGAGGCAGCAGATTTGCTCGGCTGCACATCCCCGACGAAACCATCAAGTGCCGCAAGACCCATTTCGAAAATCGCCCGGGTGCCGGCGGCAATCGCCGATGCCCGTTCGGCGGGGGCGGAAAGCCGTGCCGACCATTCGATCCGGCTGCCGCCGGTCTCTCCGGCAAAGACCTGAAGCCGGGCGTCGTAGCGCTCGACACCGACAATGCCTTCGAGATGGGTATAGGCGAGCACACGATCAGTGTCGGAACGGTAGGTCAGCTGTTCGCGATAGAGCGTCTCCTCGCCCTTCGTAGTGAAGGCGCGGATCAGCGCGCCGTGCTCATCGCGTTCGGCCCTGATTTCCGCGATCACGGGATGCCAGGCGCCGCAGAAATTGCCGACGATCGCCCAGACCGCAGCAGGTTCTGCCGCGGAATATCCGATGACCTGAACCCGCTCCTCCACCATGGCTCAGCGCAGCCCCTTGAGCGTGCCGCCCGTACCACGCCACAGCGAAGAGCGCGCACCGCCCTCATCGCCCGGCGCTTTGTCGAGTTCGTCCATGTCGTAAAGGGTCAGGACTGAGAGGTAATCCTCCATGATCTCAGTCGTGTAGGGCAGCATCAGCGCGCCGCATCGGCTGTCGCGATACATGCGCTCCAGCGGCATGGTCTTCAGCATGGACTGCCCGCCGCAGGTGCGGATGGCGAGTGCTGCGATCTCCTGCACACCCTCCATGACATTGTACTGCGCGGCATACATGCGCATGACCTGCGCCTTGGTCGGAAAGCCCTGCGCTTCCATGAAGGCCTGCCACCACAGCGCGCGCATGGCGGCGAGCTGGGTGTACATCTTGCCCACGGTGATGCGCTTGGTGCCGAACATGCGCCGGTCGGCCGCCGGCTGGCCGGGCACCTCGCCGCGCAGATAGGCGACCGTGAAATCGAAGGCGCCCTGCGCCACGCCCATATAGGTCGGCGACAGTGTCGCCATCATATGCGGCCAGTGCGGCAGGGTCTTGATG
The DNA here is from genome assembly GCF_022899935.1 of Shinella curvata. GTDB lineage: Bacteria > Pseudomonadota > Alphaproteobacteria > Rhizobiales > Rhizobiaceae > Shinella > Shinella curvata. The sequence goes on along the minus strand of NZ_JALJCJ010000002.1, from coordinate 68,740 downwards.
AAGATGCCGCGTGGCATCATCAGGTCTTCCTCGGTGACGAAGACGTCCTTGAGGATCAGGTCGCGGCTGTTGGTGCCGCGCATGCCGAGCGGATCCCAGCTGCCCGTCACGGAAAGCCCCGGCGCATCCTTGTGCACGACGAAGATCATCGTGTCCTCGTGGCGCGGCTCGATGCCCTCGAAATGCTCGGTGCAGACGATGGAGTAATAGTCACAATAGCCGGCGAGCGAGGCGAACTTCTTGAAGCCGTTGATCTTCCAGCCGCCCTCGACCTTGCAGCAAGAGGTCTGCGCCGGCTTCGAGGTCCAGTTCTGCCCGGCCTCGGAGATCGGCTGCGAATAGATGCCCTGCTCCTTCACCGCACGGCGGAACTGGCGCTCGCGCAGCGGCGCGAAGGCGGCGCGGTCCTCATCCGTGAGGTTCGGCAACTCGTACATGAAGCGCGACCACATCATGGAGGAATTGTGCATGTTGAAGGTGAGCGCGGTGGCGCCGCAATATTTGCCGATCTCCGCGCCGACCATGGCATATTCGCCGAGGCTGAAGCCGTGGCCGCCGAATTCCTTTGGCACCGTCAATGTCAGAAAACCCTCGGCGGCGAGATCCTTGTAGTTCTCGACCGGGAAGGACGCCTCGTCATCGACGCTTTTGGCGCGTGGGGCAAAACGCTCGCGGCCGAGTTCGTTGATGCGGGTCAGGACATCGAGCACTTCGGGCCGGATGCGGGAGAGGTCATAGTAGTCTGCAGGTTCGCTCATGATCAGTCCTTCTCAAATCCGGTCAGAGGGCGAGGTCACCCTGGAGACGGCCTTCCTTCACCACCACGCGGCCATCGAGCGTGATCGTGCATTTGCGCATCGGCAGGTCGAAATGCCCCTCGGTGAAGCGGCCGGCATATTGGTTGGCGCCGGTGGACCAGAGGAAATTGCCAGCCCAGGCGCGGAACTCGACGGCCTGCATGTCGCGCTTGTCATAGAGCGCGCCAGAGACCCAGCGGGCGGCGGGGTTCATGCCCCAGCCGACATGCGAGAAGCCGTAGGCCAACGGATCTTCCCAGGCTTCCATGTACTCGCGGAAAAGCTCGGCATCCAAACCGTCACCTTTGATTTCCTTGACGAAATCGTTCTCGACGGTGAAATCGATGCGGCTCGTCAGGTAGCTCTTGAAGGTCAGGTTCATATCGCCGACATCCATGACGATACGGCCGTTGACGGTGTTCGGGCCGGGGAAGGCCAGGCACAGGCCGCCCGGCCAGTGCGCCACGGCCCCCGGCGTCGTGCCGAAGCCCGGCGTGCCGCCGCAGGGCGCATCCCTGAGATCGATGACGAGATCGGTGCCCGCGGCCGAGGTCACGCGCATCTCCTTCGCCTCGCGCAGCATCTGGATGCCGAGCGCCACCTTGGGGCCAAGCTCGGCCGTCGGCTCGCAGCGTTCGAGGATTTCCGGATGCTCGTTGCAGACGACGAGGATACGCGCGCCCGCCTCTTCGATCTCAGGCCATTCGGCGGCATGGATCATGCCCTCCACCGTGCAGTCGACGATGATCTCACACTGCTTCATGGCTTCGATCGCCGCACGGTTACCCTGGATGGCAAGCGAGGTACCGGTCGACTTCACCGGAACGGGCGCCGTCTGGCGCGGGGTCGGCATGGTGATCATGCAATAGTCGGCGCCGAGATCGTGACAAGCGAGATCGGCGAGCTGCACCAGCACCGGCCGCGACTGCGTTTCCGCCACGATCGCCACCCGCGTTCCCGGACCTATTCCATTGAGCACGAAAACCCGTCGGAAGCAGGCAAGCCACTTCCCTTCAATGCGCTCCTGCAGCATTGAACCCTCCCGATTTTTGGATCGCCCCTCAGCGATTTCTTTACTTATGAGTTAAGAATTGTTTGAAGTCTGAAGTTTTGTCAAGTGGCAATTCTGGACAGCGCGAGGCAATACGCCAAACCGAGAAAGACGCCAAAAAAATCATTTATTTTCATATATATAAATCTAAACCGTGCGCCTTTCACTGCGCACGGCCGCTTCTTCATGCGACTGAGGTCCGTAGCCTTACTCTGCCTCTGCCGCACCGCGACGCCAGTAGGAGACGACGAGGTGCTCGGTATTGGCCAGGCGTTTTTCCTGGCGGGCGAAAGTCCGGATGGCGCGAAAAGCCTCGAACTCGCAGCCGGCCCAGAGGTATCGCCGTTGATCGCTCGTCGGAAAATCGGTGTTGCGGATTGCATCCATCAGGAGCGTCGTCCCACCGGCGGGACGGCCGTTCCGCAGGAGCCATTCGATTTCGAGCGATGCCGTCGTCGTCAGCGGCTGCACCTCGGCGGCATCGGCCACTTCGAGAAAAACCTTGCCCCGCGCGCCGGTCGGCAGGTGCTCCAGCATGCGGGCGATGGCGGGAAGCGCCGTTTCGTCACCGGCAAAAAGATACCACTCGGCTTCGACCAGACCGCCGCCACCGGGACCGACGACGCCGACACGGTCGCCCACCGCGGCCGCTTGCGCAAAGCCCGAGCCCGGACCGGCATCGGCATGAAGCACGAAATCGATATCGAGCGTGCCGGCGGCGAGGTCGACGGAGCGCACCGTATATTTGCGCATGAGAGGCCGGAGGCCAGGGTCGTCCCAGGCGATGACGCCGTTGGCGCCGACATGCGGCCATTGCGGCTCGCCGGCCTCGGGGCGCTGTATCATGAGATTGAGGTGCAATGCCTCGAGGCCGGCGAAGCGCGCGACATCCTCACCAGACAGTGTCAGGCGGCGCATGTGCGGGGTCAGCATCCGACAGCCGACGACGTCGAGGATCTGGAAGTTCGGCGGGCGGGCGATTTCCCCGCCATCGCCCGTCCATTCGATGACCGGCGGATCGTCGCCGGCAAACTCCAGGATATGCGACGCCACCGACATGCGCGCGAGATAGAGGCCTTCCAGATCCGGCGCGGCAACCGCGACCAGCGTTTCCGCGCCATCGCGGGAGAAAGCGGCGCGGATGTGCCCGAGCCGCAGCACGGGACCATCAGGCCCTTCGTTCACCTCGGCATTGTGTTCCAGCATATGGTCGCAAAATTCCGCGATGACCGGTCCGGGATTGCGGAGCGCGATCCGGGCCTTTGCCGTGTATTCCCTGGTCTGCATGATATGTCCTCAATCGATCCAGAACGTGCCCTCGAGCGGCACCGTCAGGAAAGTCCGGTTGATCTCGGCAAGCGTCTCGGCAGGATCCACATCCGCGAAAACTGCGGGATGCATCCATTTTGCAAAGCACTCGAAAACGAGGATGTTGAGCACGGAAATCGACAACTGGTGCGAAACGGCATGGGCTCGTCCCTCGCGCACCGCGGCCAGCGCGCCGCGTATATCCTTGCCGAGAATGTCGGCGAGGGACTTTTTCGCCGCCTGCGCGTCGATGCCGCCGCCGAGCACCAGGCCGCCCTGGGCAGCGAGATGCGGCCCGCCGGTCGCAATATAGACCGCGGGATCCGCGCCGAGCACGGCCTCCGGACTGAGCTTGCCGTCATAGCCCGGCACGTCGGCGCCGATGCTTCGTCCTCCGGCGAGCCGCAGATAGTCCGTCATGCGGTTGTCCTTGCCCGGCGTCGAACAGCAGGTTGCCCCGGCATGGGCATCGACAAGGACCGAAACCGGCGCAAGTGCCGCCGTGCGGTCCGTGATGCGCTTGAAGCGGCCGCGCAGGAAATCGCCAAAGGCCTTGCCCTTCGCCTCCTGCCCGACGGCTTGCGCCAGCGTCTCGACGGAGAAGGCCGCCGTCTCGGCGGGACCCTTGCCGTCGTTCACCGGTCCATCGAGGAACAGCACGGGCACACCCGCCGCCTCCAATGTCGCGGTCGCCTCCGCCCATCCAGGTTCCCAGATCGAGACGACAAAAAGATCCGGCTTCACCGACAGGATCGCCTCAACCGAGGTTTTTGCCGGCAGGACGCCGCCGACGGCCGGAATCGCGTCAATAGCGGGAAACCGCCGCCGATAGGCGTCGTAGAAGCCGCGGTCGATGCGCTGCGGCGCCGCCCAGCCCGCAATGCGCGCGACCGGGTCCGGATCGACCAGCGCCAGCGACATCAGGATCAGGCTCTCGTTCGTCGCAATGCGCTGCGCCGGTCCGGCAAGTCGGACTTCGCGTCCCGCTGCGTCCGAGAGCACGATTTCCGCTCGTACCGGCGTAGCGAACACGGCCGCCAGCGTGAAGAGTGATGCCAGCAGCCGGAAAAGGGTCGCCGGCAAACCGGCGCCCCCTCTCCTCGTCTTGGTTTCATCCATGCACGTCACCACGAATATTTCAGACTTGCGGTGATGGCGCGGCCCGCGCCGTAGTTGCAACTTCCGCCCGTCGTGTTGAGGCAATGGGAAACGTACTCCTTGTCGAACAGATTGGTCACATTGATCCTGAGCTTGGTGCCCGCGAAATCCTTGTCGATCGCGGAGAAATCATATTCCGCGCCGATATCCACAAGGGCCCGCGCGGGTATGCGCAGTTCCGGCAGATAGGTAGTGTCGGTCTGGTAGGACGACATCGCCCGCACCCCGGCAGTCAGCGTCAGCCCCTCGATGACGGAAGGCTGGTAGCTTAGCCAGACGCCGCCCTGATGCTTCGGCAGGCGCAGCATCTCGCGGCCGAGTTCCGCCGCCTTGTTGCTTTTTACAATCTCCGAGTCGGAATAGGCGTAGGCGGCAAGCAGGCTGAATTCCGGCGTCAGCTCGTATTTGCCCTCGATTTCCAGGCCGCGCACGCGCTGCTCGCCCGTCTGGATGTTGAAGAGCGGATTTTCCGCATCCGGTGTCAGCGCATTTTCGAGCGTCATGTCGAAGAGCGAGGCGGCGATCATGCCGCGCCCTTCCACCGGCTCGTATTTGATGCCGATTTCATATTGTGCGGCCGTCTGCGCCTCGAAGGCATTGCCGAGCCTGTCGCGGCCGAGGGTCGGCAGAAATGCGGTGGAATAGCTCGCATAGGGCGCAAGCCCGTTGTCGAAGAGGTAGGTGAGACCGGCGCGCCAGGTAAGTTTCTGATCTTCGGTGGAGGTGACGACGGCGGGCGCCTTCATTCGGTCCGTCGTGTCGATGTCGGAAAAATCATAGCGCATGCCGAATGTGCCGACCCAGTTGCCGTAGCGGATCTGGTCCTGCGCATAGAGGCCGACCTGCTGTTGTTCCTGCAGGCCCGAGCGCGTCACAGCGGGAACGGCAATCGGCGCCGTGCCATAGTGCGGATCGAGGAAATCGAGCGGCGGCACGTCGAAGCCGTTGCCGAAATTGGTGGAGGAACTCGCGCGGAGATAGTCGAGGCCGAGCAGCAGCGTATGGTCGAGCGCCCCGGTATCGAAGCGCGCCTCGACCTGCGTATCCACGTTGAAGCTCGATACCCACTCGTCCGAGACCGCCGAAACGCGATTCAACGTATGTCCATCCGGCTGAAGCGCGTTGAAGGCGGGATTGACGAGCGCCAGGAACATGTACTGGTCGGACTTGGCGTAGCGCAGGTTCTGGCGCACCGTCCATGTCTCGTTGAATTCATGCTCGAATTCGTAGCCGAGCGTAAAGAAATCCCGCTCGAAGATTTCAGCGTTGGGATCGCCGAGATAGAGATCACGCGGAATCTGGCCGGCCGGATTGTCGATCAGCGTGCCGACCGCCGGATAGAAGCGCGGCGAGAAAATCGGACGGTCCTTCTGGTAATAGCCGTAGAGCGTGAGCGACGTCTGGTCGGTCGGCGCCCAGGTGAGGCTCGGGGCAAGCATCAGCTGCTTCTCGCGCTCCCGATCGACCTGGCTTCCCATGTTCTTGCCCAGAGCGACGATCCGGTAGAGCCATTCGCCGTCCGCGGTCAGCGGACCGGTCATGTCGAGCGTGCCCTGGATGCCGCCATGCGAGGAGGTCTGGACGCCGACCTCGTTCATCGCCGTGTCCTGCGGACGCTTGCTGACCTGGTTGACCAGACCGCCCGGCACGGCGCGGCCGTATAGCACGGAAGCCGGTCCCTTGATGACGTCGACACGCTCCAGCGCGAAGGGATTGATGCTCGGCGTTGCGTAGTTGCTGCTGTCGCCCGGCAGGACGAGGCCATCCAGCCACATCGTGCCATAGGTGTTGAAACCGCGAATATAGAGCCAGTCGTAGCGGATGTCGTAGCCGTTCGGATCTGGATGAACGCCTGGCGTATACCGCAGCGCCTCGGCAACCGTGTTGGCACCCTGCGCCTCCATCTGGTCACGCGTGACGACGCTGACGGCCTGTGGCGTCTCGCGCAGAGAGGTGTTCGTCTTGGATGCGCTGCGGCTGCGCTTTGCGACGATGCCCTGGTCCGGTCCGCGACCGGTATCCACGCCACCCTCGATAGTGATGGTCTCCAGCGCCGTGGCGCCGGCCTCCTGCGCACGCACAGGGCCGGCGACCCCCACGGCGACGAGCGCCACGGACGAGACGAGCCACAGGCGATTGCGCCAAAGTCCACGTCCCCTGTTCGTCACCGCGCCCATATCCATCGTCTCTAGCAAGTTCATCATTCCGGCCCCAACGTCCAGTCGCTTCACTTAAACTTGACCTTGTAAATCAAGTTAAGTTATTCCTTAGGACAACAGGTACACGACCCGCAATGACGGTTCCTTTGCGGGACACGCAGATGCCTTTGCGATCCAGCAAATCTCACGCGGGCGTGAAGGTCCGGTAACACCCGCGGGTCAAGATGCGCGGTTCAGGCACGATACGATTGAAGGATTGAGAATGGCAGTCGCACCAGGCGAAGCCGGACGGCAGGGAAACGACGGGCGCGTGCGTGTGCGGGACTTCCTGCGACATGACGGCATCGCGCTCGACAGCCCCGACGACCGGCTTTCCCTAGACGACACGCTGATGAAAGGCGCGTTTCTGCATCGGGAGCTGCGCCGCGGGCTGGTGGTTCATATCAGCGACGCCATAGAGGAACGCGCCTTCACCGCCACATCGCTTCTGCCGGAGGAGCTCTCCTGCATCTTCTTCCTCGAAGGCAGCGTGGACCTGTCGATCGGCGACCGCCGGTTCGCCTTCCAGGCCGATCGCGGCGCGGCGCGCGGGGTGGCGATCATGAACGCCTGCCCCGAGCATTTTGCGCGCGCTTCGCGCGGGCGCCAGCACCTGCGCCATCTCGTCGTCTCCGCCACGCCGGAATGGCTGCACCGGGACGCTTTGGAGGCCGTCGCCGATACGAAGGGCGGCGCCCGCCTGCTGCGCGACCATCTTGCGGAACACCGCTGGACGCTGACGCCGCGCATGGTGGAACTCGTCCGCCAGATCTTCACGCCCTCGCCGCTCATTCCGGAGCTGCGCGATCTCTATCTCGAAGGCCGCGCCGTCGAGCTCGTGGCCGAAACCATGGCCGCGGTGCTTCAGGCCGATCGCAGCGATGCCGGCGGCACCCTGCTGACCCGGCAGGACGCGACCTGCCTGCAACGCGCCAGGGATTTCATCGAGGCCCACACCGCCGAGCCGCTCAGCGTCGAAACCATCGCCCGTGCTGCAGGCATCAGCGCCAGCGGGTTGCAGCGCCTTTTCCGCGTTTCGGAGAACCGCAGCGTTTTCCACTACGTGCGCGATATCAGGCTCGAACGGGCCTTCGCCGCACTCAGCCATGGCGACGCCAGCGTGCAGGAGGCGAGCGTCATCGCCGGCTATACGAGCGCCGCCAATTTCGCCACCGCCTTCCGTCGCCGCTTCGGCATCGTTCCCACCGCGGTACGCGCCAAAGACTGACGATGGCCGTTCGGACGGCGCCGCGAGTTGAGCGCAGCGCCGGCTTTTCAGGCCCGGAACGTATAGGTCTCGATCGATTCCGGCTTCATCTCGATGGAAAAGCCCGGCAGCGACGGCGGCATGTAGGCGGCGTTCTCGATGCGGCAGGGATCGAGGAAATGCTCGTGCAGGTGGTCGACATATTCGATCACGCGCCCGTCCTTGGTGCCCGACACGGCGATGTAGTCGATCATCGAGAGATGCTGAACATATTCGCAGAGACCGACGCCGCCGGCATGCGGCCAGACCGGCAGACCGTATTTCGCCGCCATCAGCAGCACCGCCAGCACCTCGTTCAGCCCGCCCATGCGGCAGGAATCGATCTGCACGATGTCGATCGCGCCGCCGGCGATCATCTGCTTGAAGACGATGCGGTTCTGGCACATTTCGCCGGTCGCCACCTTCACGGGATGGATCGCGTCGCGGATCGCCTTGTGGCCGGCAATATCGTCCGGGCTCGTCGGCTCCTCGATGAAGAACGGCTTGTAGGGCTGCAATTCCTTCACCCAGTCGATCGCCTGGCCGACCTCCCAGATCTGGTTGGCGTCGATCATCATGGTGCGGTCGTCGCCGATCACCTCGCGGGCGATGCGCAGGCGCCGCTTGTCATCCTCGAGATCGCGGCCGACCTTCATCTTGATATGGGTAAAGCCTTGGTCGACAGCCTCCTGGCAGAGACGGCGCAGCTTCTCGTCGTCATAGCCAAGCCAGCCGGCCGAGGTCGTGTAGCAGGCGTAGCCTTCCTTCTCGAGTGTCGCGATGCGCGCCGCCTTGCCCGCTTCCGCCTTCTTGAGGATGGCCAGCGCCTCCTCGGGCGTCAGCGCGTCCGTGAGGTAGCGGAAGTCGATGATATCAAGGATTTCCTCCGCGCTCATCTCGGCGACGAGGCGCCAGACCGGCTTGCCGGCCTGCTTGGCGAGCAGGTCCCAGACCGCGTTGACAACCGCGCCCGTCGCCAGGTGCATCGCGCCCTTGTCCGGGCCGATCCAGCGCAGCTGGCTGTCGCTCGTGACATGGCGCCAGAAGCGACCGGGATTTTCGCGCACCCAGTCGAGATCGAGGCCGACGACGAGATGTTTCATTGCATCGATCGCCGCGCAGCAGATTTCGTTGCCGCGGCCGATGGTGAAGGTCAGGCCATGGCCTTCCAGCCCCGCTTCATCCGTGCCGAGCACGACATAGGCGGCCGAATAATCCGGATCGGGGTTCATGGCATCCGAGCCGTCGAGGCTCTGCGAGGTGGGGAAGCGCAGGTCGATGGAGCGGAGGCTGGTGATCTTGGTCATGGATACGGCCCTTGGAAATGGTCGGATTGGCCGTCGGCGTTCTGCCGACGGCCGTTGATCGGTCAGATGGTCCAGCCGCCGTCGATGGCGTAGGCCTGGCCCGTCGTATAGGTGGCGCCGGCAAGGTAGACGGCGAGATCGGCGATTTCTTCCGGCGTGCCGATACGGCCGATCGGCTGGCGGGCGATGAAGGCGGCGCGGGCCGCCTCGAAATCGCCCTGTGCGCGCAGGCGATCCTGCAGCGAGGGGCTTTCCACCGTGCCGGGGCAGATCGCGTTGCAGCGGATGCCCTGGGCGACATAGTCGGCGGCGACCGACTTGGTGAGGCCGACGACAGCGGCCTTGGTGATGGTGTAGGCGGCGCGGTTCGGCACACCCCTCATGCTGGAGGCGACGGAGGCCATGTTGATGATCGCGCCGTCCTTCTTCTCCAGCATCGCCGGCAGCACGGCGCGGATCATGCGCACCATGGCGCGAACGTTGAGATCGAAGGCGAAGTCGAGATCCTTGTCCGGCATGTCGAGGATCGAGCCGGCATGCACGAAGCCGGCGCAATTGAAGAGTACGTCGAACGGGCCGGTCGCGGCGACGACGCGATTGACGGCGTCCGCATCGAGCACGTCGAGCACGTAGGTCTCGATATTGGCCTCGGTCGCAAGGCTCTTCAGCGCTTCGGCGTTAATATCCGTCGCAATCACCTTGGCGCCGGCACGCGCGAAGGCGAGCGCGCTGGCCCGGCCGATCCCCTGGCCGGCTGCGGTGAGGAGGACACGCTTGTTTTCGAGAGAAAGGCTCATGGTTGCTCCTTGCGTAGGGCGTCAGGCGCTCGGGCGGCGCTCGACGACATAGATATGGTCGGCGACGAGGACGACCTCGCCCTTCTGGTTGATGACCTCGGTGCGTTCGATGACGCGGCCGGAGCCGGCGCGTTTCGGATCGTCTTCCTTGGCCGATATCGTCACGCGGGTGTGAATCGTATCGCCGATGAAGACGGGTCTGACAAAACGCATCCTGTCATAGCCGTAGGAAAAGGCGACCGGATTGATGACGCTCGCCGTCAGGCCGACGCCGATTGAGAAGACCATGGTGCCGTGGGCGATGCGCTGGCCGAACGGCTGCGTCTTCATGAACTCGGCATCCATGTGATGCGGGAAGAAGTCGCCGGTATGGCCGGCATGCACGACGAAATCCGTCTCGGTGATCGTGCGCCCGCTCGTCCTGCGCCCCTCGCCGATCTCGTAGTCCTCGAAATATTTGACCTGTTCCATCTGCTGTTCCTGTTCAGGGTCGCGCGGCGAGCGGTGTGGCGGGCGCAGCGCTGGAGGCATAGGCGGCCTCGACGAGCGCCATGGTCATCCAGGCATCCTCAACCGAGGAGACGAGTTCGGCGTCTTCGCCTGAAACGAAACGCTGGAGATTGGCCATGCGGCCGACAAAGGCATCGGGGAACCATGTGCCCTGAAGCGGCACCGCCACCCAGCCATTGCCGCCCTTCGGGTAGATTTCCAGAATATCCGGCTCGCCCCGCGGATAGTCGAGATTGACGCCGAGCTGGAGATAGGCCGCGCCCTCGGTGCCGGAAACGCGGAACTCGCAGGCCTGATGCCGGCGGCCGAACTTGTGATCGTGGTTGATCGACAGCGCACAACGGACCCGGTCGCCGTAGTCGAGGATCGCGGTGGTGCGCGTCTGCGCCATCTTGTGGTTCGGATGGCCGATCGACTTGGCATGCACGCCCTGCGGATCACCCAGAACCTGGCGAATGGCGTCGAGATAGTGGATCGAGTGCATGGCGATCTCGATGCGCGGCAGGCCTTCTAGGAAGGACCACAGTTCCCACGGCGTATCGAGCGCCAGATAGACGTCGAAATCGACGACCTCGCCGAGCAGGCCCTTGGCGATCACATCCTTCAACGCCAGCAGCATCGGCGCGAAGCGAAGCTGGAAATTGACGGCAGCCTTGAGTTTCTTTTCACGGCAGATGTGCAGGATCTCGGTCGCCGCCGCAAGATCGGAGCCCATCGGCTTCTGGATCAGCGCCGCCGCACCGTCCGGCAGGGCGGCCAGCACCTTCGCATGGGCTGCCGGCGGCGTGGCGAGATCGAAGATAGCACCTTCGACGGACACCGCTTCCTCGACCGTGCGATAAGCCGCAACACCCCATTTTTCGGCCAGTGCCTTCGCCTTGTCGTGATCGGGATCATAGACCCCGGCAATTGGAAAACCGCCCTTGCGATAGGCCGGATAATGCGCGTCACCGACGATCGAACCGGCGCCGAAGGTGACGATCGGTCGGGGATTTGACGGGAGGGGCCAGGATTGGGCCAGTGATGTCGGATCGAAATCAGCCATGGAAAAACACCTCTTCCATGTTCGCCCACCATTCGCCTTCCTTGCGGGTGTCCAGCGGCGCCTGGCAAGGCATGCAGACGGCCCACCATTCCTGCGTCTTCGGGTCTGCGGCCATTTTCGCCATGTCGGCGGCATAGTCGGTGCCGTGATATTCGAAGAAGGAGAACAGCAGGTTCTCCGGCTCCTTCAGGAAAATCGAATAGTTCCGGATATTGCAGGCCGAAATCCGCGCCAGCACCTCCGGCCAGACGGCGGCGTGCAGGCGCTTGTATTCGCCGATCTTTTCCGGCTTGACGCCGATGACCATGCCGATGCGCTGCATGTCTCAGGCTCCCTTGCGGATTTCGCGCTCGAATTCGCCAATCGAGCGGGCGCGGATGGCGTCCCAGTCCCAATCGATGCCGAGGCCGGCCGTCATCGGCGCGAGCGCCATGCCGTTCTCGATCTTCAGGCGCGAGGTGGTGATGTCGTCGAGCTGCGGGATGTATTCGACATATTTGCCGTTCTGCACCGCGCAGGTCAGGCTGACATGCAGCTCCATCAGGAAATGCGGGCAGACCGGTATGTCGAAGGCTTCCGCCGCATGTGCCACCTTCAACCAGGGCGTGATGCCGCCAATACGGCCGGCATCGACCTGCACGATGGAGCAGGCGCCCTTCTGCATATATTCGCGGAAATGGCGGATCGAATAGAGGGATTCACCGATGGCAATCGGCGTCGATGTGGACTGGTTGAGGCGGACATGGCCGTCGATATCGTCGGCCGGCAGCGGCTCCTCGATCCAGCCGAGATCGAGATCGCGCAGGCGCTCCGCCCGGCGGATCGCCTCGTCTACAGCGAAACCCTGGTTGGCGTCCGTCATGATCTCGTAGCCATCTCCGACTGCCTTGCGGACAGCAGAAAGACGGGCCACATCTTCCGACCCATGCGGCTTACCGATCTTCACCTTCGAGCCGGTGAAGCCCTTGGATTTGGCGTCCAGCGCATCCTCGACCAGCGCTTCGACCGGAATATGCAGCCAGCCGCCCTCGGTTGTGTAGAGCGGGCAGCGATCCTTTGCGCCACCAGCGAGTTTCCAGAGCGGCAGGTTCTGCTTGCGGGCACGCAGATCCCACAGCGCGGTGTCGATGGCAGCGAGCGCAATCGAGGTGATGGCGCCGATGGTGGTGGCGTGGGTCGCGAATTCCAGTTCGTGCCAGATCGCCTCGATCCGGTCGGCATCGCGGCCGATGATGCGCGGCACGAGATGATCGGCGAGCAGCCGCATGACGGAGGAGCCGCCGGTGCCGATCGTATAGCTATAGCCGGTGCCGACGGCGCCGTCGCTGTCGGTTATGGTGACGAGCGGCGTTTCCTGCGAAACGAAGCTCTGGATTGCATCGGTGCGCTCGACCTTCGGGCGAAGGTCGACCATTTTCAGTTCGACGCGTTCGATCTTTGCCATGTCAGCCTCTCAGCGTGCGGCCGCTTTCGCGGTCGAAGAGATGGGCCTGGGACAGGTCGAAGCAGAAAGGCAGCGCCTCGCCCGGCGAAAGTCGCCGCGGGTTCAGCATGCGGCCGACCCATTCGGCGCCGGCATAGTCGGAGAAGACAAGCGTTTCGTTGCCGAGCGGTTCCGTCAGGATGACGCGCAGGTCCTGCCTGTGCACATCGGCGTCTTCGCCGGAATGAATGCCGTGGCCGGCGGGGTAGAGATCATCCGGGCGCAGGCCGAAGGTCACCTTCTGGCCGGCCGTCACGCGATCCCTGAAGCGGGCCGGCAGCGGCAGGCGGTCGCCATTGGCGAAAACCACCTGGCCATCCGCAATTTCGGCATCCTTGAGATTCATCGGCGGCGAACCGATGAAGCCGGCGACGAATTTCGACTTGGGCCGTTGGAAGACATCCTCCGGCGTGCCGACCTGCTCGATGTATCCATCGCGCATGATGACGATTCGGTCGGCGAGCGTCATCGCCTCCACTTGGTCGTGCGTGACATAGATGACGGTCGACTGAACCTTGGCATGCAGCTTCTTGATCTCGACGCGCATCTGGGTCCTGAGCTTCGCATCGAGGTTCGACAGCGGCTCGTCGAACAGGAAGACATCCGGCTGGCGCACGATGGCGCGGCCCATGGCGACGCGCTGGCGCTGGCCGCCGGAGAGCTGTGAGGGACGGCGGTCGAGCAAGTGCGTGAGGTCGAGCGTTCTCGCCGCCTCTTCCACCTGCGGGGCGATATCCTCTGGCTTCTGGCCGGCGATCTTCAGCGAGAAGCCCATGTTCTCGCGCACCGTCATATGCGGATAGAGCGCGTAGGACTGGAAGACCATGGCGAGGTTGCGCGCGCGCGGCGGCAGGTCGTTGACCACGCGGCCGCCGATCTTGAGGTTGCCGCCGGAGACCGGCTCGAGACCGGCGATCATGCGCAGCGTCGTCGACTTGCCGCAGCCGGAGGGGCCGACGAGCGCAATGAATTCGCGATCTGCTACCTCGAGATCGATGCCGTGCACCACTTCGAGCGAGCCGTAGCGCTTCACCAGCTTTTCAAGGGAAACGGTTGCCATGGATTATCCTTTGACTGCGCCGGAGGTGAGGCCGGAAACGAGATGCTTCTGCACGATGAAGGTCAGGACGAGGGCCGGAATGATCATGATCACCGCCAGCGCGCACATGCCGCGCCAGTCGATGGTGAACTCCGAGGTGTAGTCGAGCAGGCCGACCGGCAGGGTCTTTGAATTGACGGAACGGGTGAGCTGCGAGGCGAGCGCGAACTCGTTCCACGAGGTGAGGAAGGCGAAGATGCCGGCGGACGCGATGCCGGGGCCGGCGAGCGGAAATTCAACCTGCCAGAAGGCCTGCCAGCGCGTGCAGCCGTCAATCTGCGCGGCCTCGGCGAGATCCTTCGGCACCTGCCGGAAGAAGCCGTCGATCAGCCAGATGGTGAAGGGCACGTTGAGCGCCACATAGGCGGTGATCAGGCCGAAATGCGTGTCGATGATGCCGAGCTTCGAATAGACGAAGAACAGCGGCAGCGAGAGCGCGATGCCCGGAACGGTTCGCGTCAGCATCAGGCCGAGGAAGATCGATGACTTCGCCTTGAAGCGGAAGCGCGCGAAGGCATAACCGCCGGCCATGCCGATGGCGAGTGCGATGGCCGTGGAGGTGACGGAGATGATCAGCGAATTGCGGAAATATTCGATGATCGGAATACCGCCCTGCCCGACGCCGGAAAACATCGCGATATAGGCGTCGAACGACAGGTCCTGCGGGATCCAGACCGGCGGTTTTGCCATGATCTCGACTGTGGGACGGAAGGAGGCGAGCACGATCCACAGGCCCGGCAGGCAGATGACGGTCATCGCCAGGAACAGGCCGATCTTGTGGGCGGCCGAAAGGAAGAAGCCGTTGATACGGGCTTTTGCGTTTTCATTCATATCGCCACTCCCCTTACCATTCGGCTGCGATCTGGGTCCGCGCGGCCGAAAGCTTGCGGAAGAAATAGACGGTGAAGAGGATGGACAAGAGGATCGCGACATAGGCCATGGCATTGGCAAGGCCCATGCGGGCATCGGCGTAAGCCGTGCGCGAGATGAGCGTCCAGAGCAACTCCGTACGCTTGGCCGGGCCGCCATCCGTCATGATCTTCACGATGTCATAGGCGCGGGCCACATCGAGCGAGCGGATCGTCATGGCGATATAGGCGAAAGGCATGATGAAGGGCCAGGTGACGTAGCGGAACGTCTGCCACGGCGTGCAGCCATCGACGCGCGCCGCCTCGATCGGCTCCTTCGGCATGGCAAGCAGGCCGGCCAGGATGAGAATGGCGAAGACTGAGGTGGACGACCAGACCTCCGCAACGAGGATCGCGAAGAAGGCAAGCGAGCCGTCGATCAGCCACGGGATCGCCTGATCGGTCAGGCCGAGGGATTGCAGCGCATTGTTAACGAGGCCGATATTGTCGTTGAACATGAACTTGAACTGGAAACCGACGAGGATCGGCGAGAACATCATGGGGAACATCATAATGGTGCGCAGCAGCCGCTGGCCGCGCGTCGCCTTCTCCACCAGCATGGCAAGGCCGAGGCCAAGCAGCATTTCGACGTTCAGCGCGACGGTGAGCAGCAGCACGGTGCGGCCGAACGCCGTCCAGAACTCGATATCCGTCAGGATGCGCACATAGTTGCGAAAGCCGATCAGCGTGAAGAGCGATGCCGGCTGCGTCAGCCGGAAAGGCGTGAAGCTCGAATAGAGCGACAGGATCAGCGGAATGATGACGACGGCTGCGAGCACCAGAACGGCGGGCAGCAGAAGCAGAAACGGTGCCGGTGGCCTCCAGCCTTTCATATCGGCTTCTCCTGTCTTCATGAATGCAAGGAAAACCGCGCCTGCCGAAACCGGCGGCGTTCTCTGTTTTCCGAAATGTCACTAGGGGTGGCAAGTGGCGCCGGCTGACCGGCGCCACAGGTTGCTCTTAGAGCGAGCCGGCGTCTTCGAGGATCTGCGTCGCCTTGGCGGCGGCGGCATCCAGCGCTTCCTTGGAGGTCTTGTCGCCGAGGATGGCGGCCTGGAGCTCCGGATAGACGGCGTTGGAGATTTCGATCCACGATGCCGTCTGCGGCACTGCGAAGGCGTGCTTTGCGGCTTCCTGGAAGGCGCTCAGGACTTCCTTGCGATAGGGATCGCTTTCAGCCTGCTGGATGTTGTATTCCCAGACGGCCGTGCGCGTCGGCAGCGGGCCGGCGGCGGATTCCAGCTTCTGGCTGTCCTCGTTGGTGAGGAACCAGACGAGCGAGGCGGCCGCTTCCTTGTTGGCGCAGCTTTCCGTCACCGAGAAGCCATGGTGCCCGGACCAGCCGGTGCGCTTGCCGGAAGAGCCGGCCGGCTGCACCTTCACGCCGACATTGCCGGCGACCTTGGACGACTTCGGATCGTTGAAGAAGCTCGCCCAGCCAGGCCAGTCGAGATTGACCGCGATGGTGCCGGAGGCGAAGCCCTGGCCGAGATCATCCCAGAGATAGTTGGTCGTGCCGGCCGGAACGGCCTTGGCCTTGTAGAGGTTCACGAACCAGTCGAGCGCGCGCACGCCGGCTTCAGAATTGAAGGCGGGCTTGCCATCGGCGTCGAGATATTCGCCGCCCTCAGCGACCAGCATCTCATAGAAGCGGCCGTTGATCGCCTCTTCCTTGCCGGCATATTGCGTGCCGTAGAAATCCGGCGGGCTGGAGAAGAAGGTCGCCTGGTCGGTGACCTGCTGCCAGGTGTCCGGCGGGGCGAGATCGTAGCCGTACTTCTCCTTGAACGCCGCCTTCTTGGCGTCGTCCTGGTAGAGGCTCTTCTGGTAGTAGAGCGCCGAGACGTCGAACTGCGCGCGCGGCAGCATGACCAGCTTGCCGCCCAGCGTCGAGGACGCGATGTTGGCCGGCACGAAGGCGTCGATCTCTTCCTTCGACAGGAGACCGTTCAGGTCGGCGTAGATATCCGGGTACTGCGGGGCGAAGGACGAATGGTTCGAACCGACGCACCAGGTGATGTTGCCGGTCGCGATGTCCGACTTGATCTCCTTGTCCAGCTCGAAATGGTTCTTCTTCGAGAGAACGTTCACCTTCGCGCCAGTCGCCTTTTCCCATTCGGCGATGCGCGCATAGAGCGCCTCATACTGCTGACCGCCGATAAGCTTCGCATCGACGGTCACGCCATCGAACTTGCCCGGCAGCTCGGCCGCGAGCACGGATCCGGCCCACGCGCAGATCACGGCACCGGCGGCAACGCCGGCTAGAAATCTCGTCATCTTCTCCTCCCAAGTGGCTTTTCGCCAGCCCTTACCAATAAGGGCTTCATTCATATACAAACCATTTATTCATCCGTCGTCAAGCAATAACTGAAAACGTTCGATTGTCATGACTGATTTATGCGTATATGAAATTGCTTATTCACAGGGGATGGCGCGTGTCAGAAGACGAAAATGATCGCTACAGGGCGCCGGCGCTCGACAAGGGCCTGGATATCCTCGAACTTCTCGCCGCCGTGGATGGGGGACTGACCCAGGCGGAGATCGCCAAGCGGCTCGACCGCAGCCCGAACGAATTCTACCGGATGCTCGATCGCCTGGTGAAACGCGGCTATGTCACGCGCATCGACGGCGACCGTTTTTCGCTCACACTCAAGCTCTTCGGCCTGGCCCAGCTCCACGCCCCGGTGCGACGCCTCGTCTCCTTCGCCGTCCCCTTGATGCGCGAGCTTGCCGAGACCTCGCGGCAGGCCAACCAGCTCGTCGTGTTCGACCGCGGCAATCCCGTCGTGATCGCCCAACAGGAAGCGCCCGGCTATTGGGGCATTTCCATTCGCGTCGGCTCGCGCATCAGCCTATTCGAAACCGGCTCAGGCCATGCTTTGCTGGCGTTCCGCTCCCCGCAGGAGCGCATGCGCATGATCGCCGAGAATGTCGGCAGCGATGGTGATGACGCCCGCGTGACGCCGGAATTTCTCGCGCGCCTCGATCTCATCCGCGCGCGCGGCTACGAGATGATGCCGAGCGCCCAGACGGCCGGGGTCATCAACCTTTCGGCCCCTGTGCTCGGCGCCGACGGCACCGCGATTGCGGCCCTTACCGTGCCCTATATCACGCTGATCAATGCGCCGGCGGCACCTGACATTTCGACAACGATCCAGCTCCTGATGGAGGCGACCAAGACGCTGTCGGACATGGCAGGCGCCGGCTTTTCAGCCGAAGACTAAGGCGCCAGGCCCCTACCGGAAACTCTTCACGAAGAGATCGTTCAGGTCGGCAATCGCCCTGGCCGCCGGCTCGTTGCTGGTGACGGCCTGATTGATACGCTCGGACGCCGCCGCCTGAAACGGCATGTAGCCATCGTGGCGCGGCCGCAGCCAGCCCCCTTCCAGCGTCTTGCGCGTTTCCCGGTAGAAGCCGAGCGTGGCAGCATTCGCCTCATCGTCCTCCCAGCCCGCGGCATGGCCGCATTGGCCACCCGAACTCCAGTAGCGGTCGGCCTGCACCGGGCCACTTGCGATCCAATAGGCGAAGTCGATGGCCGCTTCCCGATTTTTGGAGAAGGCCGAAACGGCAATGCCCGTGCCGCCGAGTGCCGAGCCTGTCGGCCCCGCCTCCCCGGCCACCGGCATGTCCGAAAAGGCGATGCGGTTCGCGCGAAACCCGTCCAGGGAATAGCTGACATAACCGTAGATCAGCGGCGAGACGGTATAGGGCGAACCTGCCTCGCCCATCCTGTCCAGCGCCGCGATGGGGTCCATGCCGAGGCAGGCGGGATCGACCAGCGCCGCCAGTTCGCGGATCATCTCAAGAGCCTGAACGCCAATCTCCGCATCGGCGAAGGGTTGGTCCTTATCGACCGAGCACGGCCGGCCGAGATTGCCGCAGAGTGAAAACAGGCACATGAGCGAGTGCGGCGGGCGCAGCGTCAGCAGTACCTCCCCGGCCTTCGCCAGATCGAGCACCTCTGCCCAGGTCCGCGGCGCCGCGTTCAAACGGTCTGGCCGGTAGGCCAGCACCTGCGTGGCGGCATCGATCGGAAAGCCCCATTGCGATCCGCGCCAGTTGTAGCTCGGGAAAGACGCACCGACGCTACCGGCCGCAAGCGCGGCGAAATCCGCCTCGCGACCTGGTATATCCAACGCTGCAAGGCAGTTTTCCGCCGTGATCTGGCCGACATGCGGATGGTCGATCACGATGAGATCGTAGCGGCGGGCAAGCTCCTCGACGGGAAAACTCTCGAAATCCTGCAGCGAGCGCTTGTCCCATTCAACGCGCACGCCCGTCCGCTTCAGCCAGTCCTCGGCGCAGGCGACCATCGGATCGTAGCCACGCGGATGGCTCCAGGTCATGCCCTTCAGGGTGATCGCGGTCATGCAAATTCCTCCCGGATGCGCACGGTATGTTCGCCGATGCGCGGCGCGGCGCGGCCGCCGCTTGGTCTTTCACCATTGACGCGGATCGGGCAGCGGGTCGTGCCGATGGCGACATCGTCCTCCCGTGTCACCGTCTGCAGCATGTCGAGGATCTGGAAGCCTTCGCTCGTCAAAAGCTCCGGCCATTCCAGCACCTTCGAGCACCAGATATCCGCAGGTTCGAGAATGGAAAGCCAATGATCGACCGTTTCGGTCGCGATGCGCGCCGCGATGATCTGCTTGATCGTATCGCGTTCGGTGAACCAGGCCTTGGCGTCATCGCGATAGACTGCCAACGCGTCCAGCTCCAGCAGGTCCTGCAAGCGTCCGATCGGCATCATCGCGATGGCGAGGAAACCGTCCTTGGCCGGATAGACGCCATAAGGCGCCGAAAGATAGGCATGCGCGCTGCGAAAGCCGGACCGCTTCGGCTTGCGACCGCCATCGTTGAGATGCGTTGTCAGCACCTCGAACTGAAAATCGACGAGGCTTTCAAGCAGGCTCGTCTGGATATGCGCGCCCTTGCCGGAAATACCGCGGCGCACAAGCGCGGCCAGGATGCCCTGGCAGGTATTGGCGCCGGCCAGCATGTCCGCGACGGCAAGGCCGAACGGCACCGGGCCCTGCTGTTCGTCGCCGTTCAGCCACATCAGGCCCGAGCGCGCCTGCGCCAGCAGGTCCTGTCCGGGCCGCATGACCCAGGGTCCCTCCTCGCCATAGCCGCTGATCGAGGCATAGACGATCGCCGGATTGATCGCCTTGACCGCCTCGTAGTCGAGACCGAGCCGCTCGATGACGCCCGGTCGGAAATTCTGGATGACGACGTCCGCCGTGCCGATCAGCTTGCGCAGGAACGCCAGGTCTTCCGCGTTCTTCAGATCGATGCCGAGACTTTCCTTGCCCCGGTTGATGGCATGGAACAGCGTCGAATCCCCGCCGACCTCGGTATCGCTGAGGTAAAGCCGCCGTGAAAGGTCGCCCCCGTCGGGCCGCTCGATTTTGATGACGCGCGCGCCAAGGTCGAGCAATCGCAGCGAACAATAGGGGCCAGACAGAAACTGGCTCATATCGACGACGGTCAAGCCGGCCAGCAACCCGTTCTCGTCCATTTTCCCTCCCAGATCGAGCCGGTACCGCTCGATAGAATTTTTATGTGAATGCTTACTTTATATATGAGTGTGAAAGATGCACTGTCAACACGGCGCTGATCGATACACAAGCGCTGCAATGCGCTATGCGCCCTCTGAAACTGGTCTCTCCGAGACGAAAACGTGTCCTTTATGAATGATCCGGCAGGTCGACTATGCACGGCACATGAGGCCGGCCGCCGAATCCCGAGTTGGAATCGGGCTTGAGCCACAGCCAGCTCGGCGGGGTTGGACGGATCACGCGAAAGGGCCCATTGCAGCACCTGCTGCAATGGGCCTGAAGCCGGAATGAAAACCGCCTGAGGGGAACGTCAGTCTTCGGAAACACCCGAGCGCAACAGGGCCTGCACCGCCGACACCAGTGTGTTGAGAGGGCGGTCATCCCTGTAGACCGGAACTGTTGCGCGCACGCGACCGTGGAGATCGTTGGTACCGGCCGCCCGGCCGCTCGGATCGGACTGCATGTCGTAGGCTTGCGCGGCCGCCAGGACCTCGATGGCGAGCACCGTTTCGAGATTGGCGATGATCGCCAGCGCCTTGTCGGCGGCAGGCGTGGCGTGGGTGAGGATATCTTCCTGCAGGGCGGAGGTTATGCCCCCGTCGAGACTGGCGGGGGCCGCAAGGCGGCGGTTTTCCGCCACGAGCCCGACCGCAGTATACTGAATGATCATGAAACCGGACGAGACGCCGCTGCTCTCCGCCAGGAAGGCGGGCAGGCCGCTCACCAGCGGGTTGACGAGCCGGTCGATGCGGCGTTCGGAAATGGCGGTAAGCTCCGCGGCCGCGGTGCCGAGCGCATCCAGGGCAAGCCCAAGTGCCGCCCCTACGGCGTGGGCCTGCGAATGCACCTCCGGCGCCTCCGGCGAGCCGGCGACGACCGGATTGTCCGTGACGCTCGACAATTCCCGGTTCACCACCTCCGCGACCTGCGCGACGCTGTCGCGCACTGCGCCATGGACCTGCGGCACCGCGCGCAGGCTGAGCGGATCCTGCGTGCGGGAACCTGCCGAGCGGGCAAGCAGCGCGCTGCCGGACAGAAGGCGGCGCAGGTTCTCGCCGACGGCCTGAAGGCCGGGCGACGTGCGCAGCGCCAGCGGCGCGGCAGCGAAGGGATCGGCCTGCGCACCGAGATTTTCGTAGCTCATCGTGGCGGCGGCATCCGCCCAGTCGAGCAGATGCGCGGCGCGGACAAGTGCAAGGCTGGCCAAGCCCGTGGCGCAGGGCGTGCCGTTGACGAGGCTGAGGCCCTCCTTGGCGCCGAGCACCAGCGGCACGCGGCCCAGTCTTGCGAGCGCCTGCCCGCCGGTGAGCTTTTCACCATCATGGCGTGCCTCCCCCTCACCGATCAGCACGATGCCGATGGCGGCGGCGTGGGTAAGGTAGCCGACCGAGCCCTTGGACGGGATGACCGGCAGGATATCGGCATTCAGCAATGCCAGCAGCGTCTCGACCGTCTCGACCCGCACGCCGGAGTAACCGTGCGAAAAGTTGGCGATCTGGGCGGCCATCACGGCGCGGGTTTCTTCCCGGCCGAGCGGTTCGCCGACACCGCAGGCATGGCTGAGCAGGATGTTGCGGGAGAGCCTCTGCTGTTGGGGAATATCCACGATCACATCGCAGAGCGCGCCGACGCCCGTATTGATGCCATAGCCACGCACGCGTTTTTGGACGAGCGCATCGACGATGGCGCGCGCATCGGCGATGCGCTGCCATGCCTTGTCGGAAAGGGAGAGCGCCGCGCCCCTGGCGACGGCGGCGATCTCCTGGAAGGTCAGCGGGCGATCGAGAACGATCGTCTCAGGCATGATGCGGCTCTCCTGCGCCGGCACGGCGCTGCACGAAGCGGGCGACATAGTCATTGGCGGGGCTGTTGAGGATTTCATTCGGCGTACCGACCTGCACCAGCTTGCCGTCCTTGAGGATCGCGATCTGCGCACCGATGCGCAAGGCCTCGTCGAGATCATGCGTGATGAAGACGATGGTCTTGTGCAGGTTCTTTTCAAGCTGGAGCAGCTGGTCCTGCATATCCGCGCGGATCAGCGGGTCGAGCGCCGAAAAGGCCTCGTCCATCAGGATAACGTCCGTATCGGCGGCAAGCGCCCGCGCCAAACCGACACGCTGCTTCATGCCGCCAGACAGCTGATGCGGAAACTTGTTCTCGTAGCCGGCAAGACCGACGGTCTCGATCCACTTCATGCCGATCGGCTTGGCGTCGACTTTGGTCAGACCGCGCACGCGCTGGCCATAGACGACATTCTGCAACACCGTCCGATGTGGCATCAGGCCGAAATTCTGGAAGACCATGCTGACCCGGCGGTTGCGGAAATCACGCAGATCCTTCGGCTTCAGGTCCAGTACATTGCTGCCGTCGACGAGGATTTCCCCGCTCGTCGGCTCGATCAGACGGTTGATGTGGCGCACCAGCGTCGACTTGCCGGAGCCCGAGAGCCCCATGATGACGAAGATGCGGCCCCCCGGAATATCCAGGCTGACATTGTCGAGGCCGACGCTGCACCCCGTCCTGGCGAGAATTTCGCCCTTGTCCGCGCCCTGCTGGGTCATGGCGAGCGCCGCCTTCCAGCTACCGCCGAAAATCTTGGAAACGTTGCGGATCTTGATGTCAGTCATTGCCGCGCTCCTTCCGGCTCATCTGGCCAAAACCCTGCGTGATGCGATCGAGCACGATCGCGAGGATGACGATGCCGAGGCCCGCTTCCAGCCCCTTGCCGACATCGAGCGTCTGGATGCCGTTCAGCACCTGTTCGCCGAGGCCGCGCGCGCCGATCATCGATGCGACGACGACCATCGAAAGCGCCATCATGATCGTCTGGTTGAGGCCCGCCATGATGGTGGGCGTGGCGAGCGGCAGTTCGACGCCGAAGAGGATCTGCGTCGGGCTGCCGCCAAAGGCGGTCGCGGCTTCGACGACTTCACCGTCCACCTGGCGAATACCGAGATCGGTCAGGCGGATGAGCGGCGGCACGGCGTAGATGATCGTGGCAAGCACCGCCGGCACCTTGCCGAGGCCGAAGAGCATGATTGCCGGAATGAGATAGACGAAGCTCGGCATGGTCTGCATGACGTCGAGCACCGGCAACGTGATGCGCCGCATCAGTTCGCTCTTGGCAAGCCAGATGCCCATGGGCACGCCGATGGCCACCGAGATGAGGCTGGCGATCAGCATCAATGCCAGCGTCTGCATCGTCAGGTCCCAGAGACCGAGCGCGCCGACAACGAACAGCATGACGGCGACAGTGACGACCAGCGAAACCTTCTTCGACGCGGCCCAGGCAAGCGCCAGGAAGACGAGAAAGACAGCCCACCAGGGCAGGCCACGCAGGATCCATTCCACAAAAAGAATGGCCTGAAGCAGCGTCTGCGAGATCGCCTTGAAGACGAACCCGTAGTTCACCACCAGCGACTGCACGAAATCGTTGATCGGGCCTCGAATGGATATATGGAAAGCTTCAGGAAACATCGGTGACATCCTCGCGCGCGCCGGCTGCCCCTCCGGCAGCTGGCCCCTGTCCTGACGGGAAAAGACTGCGCGCCGGTTTTCCGGCGCGCAGTCCTGCGATTACTTGACGGCGGCTTCGATGCGCGCCTTGGCGTCCGCCGAAACCCAGCCGCCCCAGACGTCGGCCTTGGTCTGCAGGAAGTTCTTGGCGGCTGCGACCGCATCGACCTTCTGATCGGTCATGTAAGCGAGGCTGGCATTGACGTCCTCCAGCGGGAAGGTCGCCTTTTCGAGGATCTCCACGATCTCCGGCGCTTCGCTCGCAAAGGTGCTGTTGATACCATAGGCGACTTCCACGGACGGGAAGGCGCAGCCGGCCTCACGCTTGCCGTCGGCGCTCGTCAGTTCCTTCCAGCAGGCTTCGCTGTAGGCCGGCTCCTCGAGCTGGACGAGCTTGTACTTGCCCATGATCGCCGTCGGGCTCCAGTAGTAGAACAGCATCGGCTCCTGCTGGAGATAGGCGGCGGCAATGGCGGCATCGAGCGCCGTGCCGGTGCCGGGGCGGAAATTCACATAGGCATCGCCGAGCTTGTAGGCTTCGAGCTTGGCGGTGTTGACGCCCTCGCAGGTCCAGCCCGAGGGGCAATTCAGGAAGCGGCCCTTGGCCGGCTCTTCCGGATCCTTGAACAGTTCGACGAATTTCGGGTCGGAAAGCTGCTCGACGCTCTTGAGATCCGGCGCCTTGGCCCCATCGCCCTTGACCAGATATTCCGGCACGAACCAGCCTTCCGCCGCACCGACGAAGGTCTTGCCGACCGACTTGACCTGGCCGGCTTCGGCAGCCTTGTTCCAGACGTCGGACCGGCCGATCCATTCTTCGGCAAAGATCTGCACGTCGTTGTTGGCCGTCGCCTGCTCCAGCGTCACGGAGTTGCCGGGAATCGAATCAACCTTGCAGTCGTAACCCTTGGCGAGGATTTCCTTCATCACCTCGGTGATGAAGGCGCCGCTTTCCCAGTCGATACCGGCAAAGGTGACGGTCTTGCCATCACCGCAATAGGAGGCTTGGGCGGTCCCGGCGGAAGCACCGAGAAGCGCTGCGGCGGTCAGGAATGCGTATTTCAGTTTGGAATTCAGCATGTCAGTTCCCCTTTTTGATGATGCGACGTTGAAAACCGGATTTGGAAGGCCGCTGTCGCGGCCGGCATGCCATGTGGAACCTTTCCTCAAGTTCACTATACAACTTAACAGACATTAATCCTGCGATGCCGATAAGGGAGCGCGCCCTGTGGCGACATTTTTTGGCGCTTTCCAAATGATCGCAGAACCGGCACCCTCGAATGTCGCAAGCGGCGCCCACGCACCGACACAGCCATCCTACAGTGCACAATCTCAAGCATTCTCAGACTTTTTAGCACTTCGGCGAGAGGTGACCACCTATCCTCCGGGCCATCCGCACATTTGACTCGCCTCGCCGGGCGGACCTCTTCGCTGATTGAAGGCCGCTGAAAAGACAAGCTCGCCAACCTCACTCAAGTTGTATATGCAACATTGCAGGTTTTGAGCAGACAAGCAAGTGGCGCAAATCGAAAACCATGCTTACTTTCGTCCGATATATTCTGTAAGCAGGTGCTGATCTCAACGCGGGGAGCCGTGGCGATGCTGAACCAAGACACCGGCCTTTCGGCGAGGGACGCGAAGGACCGTGGCGCGCCGATCTATGAATGGATGAAGACCGAAATCCGTGCACGGATCGAAACCGGCGAGTGGCCGGTCAACCATCGCATCCCCTCGGAAAACGAGTTGGTGGAATCGCTTGGCGTCAGCCGCATGACGGCCAATCGGGCATTGCGCGAACTTGCCAACGAGGGCGTGATCACCCGCGTTCAGGGCAAGGGCTCGTTCGTGGCACCCAAGAAGCGTAGCGCGCCGGCGCTGGGCGTGCGCAACATCGCCGACGAAATCCTGGAACGCGGCTCGGTCCACCGTACGGAACTGATCCTCGCGCAGAGCGAGACCTGCGGCCATGAACTGGCGGCAGCACTGGAACTGGATGTCGGCGCACAGTGCTTTCATTCGGTCATGGTGCACAACGAAGACGACGTACCGATCCAGCTGGAGGACCGCTTCGTCAATCCCGCCATCGCACCAGACTATCTGGAGCAGGATTTCGCCGCGACGACACCCAACGCCTTCCTGACGAGCATCGCGCCGATTGCCAAGACGGAGCAGTTCATAGAGGCCGTGCTGCCGCAGCCCTGGGAATGCAAGGTTCTTGCCATTGCCCGCTTCGAGCCCTGCATCCTCATCCGCCGCCGCACCTGGTCGCACGACCGCGTGGTGACGTCGG
This sequence comes from Shinella curvata, assembly GCF_022899935.1. GTDB lineage: Bacteria > Pseudomonadota > Alphaproteobacteria > Rhizobiales > Rhizobiaceae > Shinella > Shinella curvata. Next base: position 42,466 of record NZ_JALJCJ010000002.1, on the reverse strand, counting down.
TTCGGCTGCTCTATCCGGGCTCGCGGTACCGCCTGCAGAGCAACTTCTGAGCCGCGGACGGCTGAAACCGCTGCGCCCTCCCACGGCCGAGCCTCATCGATTGATGAAACGGGCGCGCGCGAGCGATCAGCTCGCCGCCTTTCACGACGGACCTTGATCGCTTGACATCCGACGCGAGCGAACGCTGCGCGCAACCGGCTTCGGGCGAATTTCTTTACAAGCACAATCGAATATTCACGATAGGATTGGCATTCCCTGACACTTCGCGTCCTGCCGCGTTGACTTTTGTCAGCGTCGATGACTAATGTCAAAACATCCGATGAAAGAACCCTGATGCCTGTCCGACCGAACGACCAGATCATTCACAAGGCCGCTTGGCTCTATTACACGCATGGCCTGCGGCAGGACGAAGTCGCGCAGCGGCTCGGCATCTCCCGCGCCTCGATCGCCATGTATCTGCGCAAGGCGCGCGAGATGGGGATCGTCACGATCTCGACCTCCTCGGAACTGTTTTCCGACGACGTGCTGGCGCGCGAGCTGGAAGACGCCACGGGGCTGACCACGGCCTGGCTGGTGCCGGAAGACCGCCAGGCGATGGATCCCGCGGCGGAAATGCCTGTCGTTGCGGCTTCAGTCTTTCTCGAGCTCATCAACAAGGGCGACCGGATCGGCGTGGCCTGGGGCCGCACCGTCTATCACATCGCCGATGTCATGCCCTTCGCCGACCTGCGCGGCGTCACCGTCGTGCAGCTCTGCGGCAATCTCGGCGCGCCCTATTCCTACCGCCCGGACCAATGCACCACGGAAATCGCCCGGCGGCTGAATGCCGAGGGCATCAATTTCTATGCACCGCTCGTGCTGTCCTCCGAGCGTCTTGCCGAGGAACTGCGCGGCGAACCCGTCATCAAGGAACAGCTTGCGACGATCTCGGATTGCAATCTCGCGCTCTATTCCGTCGGCGGCATCGAGGATGATAGCCACCTCGTCAAATGCGGCGCGCTGTCGGCCGCCGACATGCATGCCATGGGCGAAAAGGGTGCGGCCGGCGTCATCGCCGGCCAGCTGATCGACCATGACGGCCAGTGGATGGACTGCAACCACAACCGGCGCTGCATTTCCGCCGATCTCGATTCTATCAGAGCGATTCGCAAGCGCATGCTCGTCGTGCAGGAAGACAACAAGTTCGAGCCGCTGATGGCGGCGCTGAAGGGCGGCTTCGTCTCGCATCTCATCGTCACCACGTCGATGGCGCGCCGCATTCTGGAACGCTGGGAAAAGGGTGGTTCGGGCAAGGCTTGAACCAAGACTGTTTGGGTCCGCCGATGCCGGCAGGGCCGGTTTATCGGGAGGCTGACACGATGGAAAATCTCTGGCGCGACGACGAGGCGGAAAAGGTCGTAGCGAACTATGCCGCAAAGGGCGTCAACCGCGATCTGGCGCTGCGCACCTATACGACCCGCCTGCTCGGCGGCGAGCCGCGGCTCGTGCTGCATGGCGGCGGCAACACCTCCGTAAAGACCGAAGTGACCGATCTCGTTGGCGACACGCACGCCGTGCTCTGCGTCAAGGGCAGCGGCTGGGACATGGGCACGATCGAGCCACCGGGCCTGCCTGCCGTGAAGATCACCGCGCTGCTGAAAAGCCGCAAGCTCGACAAACTCTCGGACGAGGACATGGTGACGCTGCTGCGCGCCAATCTCATCGATCCCGCAGCCCCGAACCCGTCGGTGGAAGCGCTGCTACACGCCTTCCTGCCGCACAAATTTGTTGACCACACCCACTCGACCGCCATTCTCGCCATCGCAGACCAGGCGAAGAGCCGCGAAATCAGCGCCGAGCTGTTCGGCACGAAGATGGGCTTTGTGCCCTATATCATGCCGGGCTTCGCGCTCGCAAAGGCCGCTGCCGAAGTGTTCGAGCAGGACCCGACGGTCGAGGGCCTGATCCTCGACAAACACGGCATCTTCACCTTCGGCGACACCGCGAAGGAAGCCTATGACCGGATGATCCACTACGTCACGGTCGCCGAGGATCACGTCAGGAAAAACGGCCGCAATCCCTTCACGCCGGCCACCCTGCCCGCAAAGCTTGCAAGCCCGGCCGATATCGCCCCGATGCTGCGCGGCGCCGTCGCCGTCGACAAAGGTGAAGGCCGCTACGACCGCATGGTCAGCATCTTCCGCGCCTCACCGGCCATTCTCGATTTCGTCAACGCAGCCGAAGTCAAGGACATGGCAGCGCGCGGGGTCTCGACGCCCGACCTCTCCATCCGCATCAAGACCGGCCCGATGGTGCTGCCGGCCCCGGTTAGCGATGATCTCGCAGGCTACCGCGCGGTCATCGACCAGCACGTCGCCGCCTTCGCCGCCGATTACACCGAATACTTCCACAGCAACGACGCCCGCGACGACGTCAAGCGCATCATGCTCGATCCCATGCCGCGCCTGACACTGGTGCCGGGTCTCGGCATGTTCGGCCACGGCCGGACCTTCAAGGATGCGACCATCGCCGTCGATGTCGGCGAGATGTGGATCGAGGCGGCACGCGATGCCGAATCCGTCGGCCGCTTCGAGCCGGTCAGCCGTCCCGATCTCTTCGATCTCGAATACTGGTCGCTGGAACAGGCGAAGCTCGCCGGCGCCAAGCCGAAGCCCTTCACCGGCCAGGTCGCCGTCGTCACCGGCGGGGCTGGCGCCATCGGCGCTGCCGTCGTCAAGGCTTTCGCGGCCGAAGGCGCCCATGTCGTGGCACTCGATCTCGATGGCGAGAAGGCGGCAGCGGTCGCCAAGACGGCCGGCAACAACTCCATCGGCATCGCCTGCGATATCACCGATCCCGTCTCCGTCCGCACTGCCTTCGACAAGGCGATCTCCACCTTTGGCGGTGTCGATATCGTGGTTTCCAACGCAGGTGCCGCCTGGGAAAGCCCGATCGCCACGATGGATGACGCCCTGCTGCGCAAGAGTTTCGAACTGAACTTCTTTGCCCACCAGACGGTGGCGCAGAATGCCGTTCGTATCATGAAGGCGCAGAAGACCGGCGGCGTGCTGCTGTTCAACGCTTCCAAACAGGCGGTCAATCCCGGCGCAAAGTTCGGCGCCTACGGCCTGCCGAAGGCCGCGACGCTCTTCCTCTCACGGCAATACGCGCTGGAACACGGCGCCGACAATATCCGCGTCAACGCCGTCAATGCCGACCGCATCCGATCCGGCCTGCTGAACGATGAGATGATCGCCAACCGCGCCGCCGCCCGCGGCCTCTCCGTCAAGGACTATATGGGCGGCAACCTGCTCGGCCTCGAAGTGACCGCCGAAGACGTCGCCCGCGCCTTCGTGCATCACGCCCTCGCCGAACGCACCACCGCCGACGTTACGACCGTCGATGGCGGCAATATCGCCGCGGCGATGCGCTAGCGGAGATCAGGCGAGGTCCGTCTGGGCGAAGTCGTCGCCCTTATAGGCAAGAGGGACGCCAAGCGCCTTCGCACAGGCGTACGCGAAGCAATCGCCGAAATTCAGAGCCGCCGGGTGACCGGCGGTTCTGCCGTAGGCCATCGCCGCATCCAGAGCGAGTTCGCCGATCCGAGGCGTCACCGTGATTTCGTCCGCTCCAATCTCGGACAAGAAATTCGCTACCGCCTCACGCGCGGACGCAATCGCCTGCCGCTTGTCCGAACTTGAAGGCTGTTTTCTTGCCAGTGCGAGCACAGCCTCGAAACGAGCCAATGAACTGACCGAAAAGCTCGTTTCACTTCCGTCAAGCCGCTCGACGATGTCCTCCCAGCCCGGCTCGCGCGTCATCACGGCGACGATTGCGGAGGCGTCAATGAACATCAGAGATCGTCCCACATCTCATCCGTGAACTTTTTCATGTCGAAGTTCGGATCAGGCTTGCCCCACGTCGCGACCCTCTCCTGAAGAGGTGCAAGCCTCTCCCGCAGCGATGCCTTGTGCTTTTCGCGGTCAAGTTCGTTTCGCAACGCACGGCGCACCGCTTCCTTCTTCGTCGGGGCGTTCATGGCTTTTTGCAGCTGGGCGGCAAGCGCATCGACCTCGTCGTCACGAATAAAGAGCGCCATCGAATATCTCCTTCAGATATCAAGATATACGCTTGGGATATCTTGCACGCAAATAAAAAGGGGCGGCCCGATGGACCGCCCCTTCTTCATTCCATATGCCGAAATCAGGGCTTCGGCATCCATGCGGGCATGGCGACATCGGCATGGGCGAACTGCGGCAGCTTGGTGCCGAGCTCTTCCATGTTCTTGATGTCCTGGTCGTTCAGGTCCTTCTGGGTGATCAACGTCGGCGGCACGATGACCTGCTTGCCCGGATCTTCACCGGCGAGCAGCATGGCGAGCGAGCGCACCGAGACCTGACCGACAACGGCCGGGTTCGTCGCGGCCGTCGCAGCCCAGGCCGAGCCGGATTCGCGCATCGCAGCGATATCGGACGTGGAAATGTCGGCCGAGTAGATCTTGACGCTGGAGGACAGGCCCGCTTCGTCGACGGCGATCTTCACGCCCTTGGCGAATTCGTCATAGGGGGCGAACATCACGGTGATGTCGGGGTTGGCGGAGATCACCGAGCGCGCCTGGTTGGCGACGGAGTTGGCGATCGGGTTGTCCATCGTGCCGAACTGGGCGGCCTCGTTGATGCCCGAATACTTCGCCTTGAACTCCTTCCAGGTCTCGTCGCGGCGGTCGAGCGGCGCAATGCCGGCGACATAGACGTAACCAGCCTTGAAGCTCTCACCATTGTCTTTGATCGCCTGCTCGAGCGCGAGGCGGGCGAGGTCACGGTCGGACTGCTCGACCTGCGGGATCTTGTCGTTTTCGACATTGACGTCGAAGGCGACGACCTTGATGCCGGCATCGACCGCACGCTGGGCGGCTTCCTTCATGGATTCCGTCAGGCCGTGCTGGATGATGATGCCCTGCACGCCGAGCGCGATCGCCTGGTCGACCATGTCGGCCTGGAGTGCCGCATCCTGACGGCTGTCGAAGACCTGAAGCTGGACGCCGAGCGCCTTGGCCTGCGCTTCCACGCCAGCCAGATAGGACTGAAAGAAGTCGCCGGTCGAGAGGTAGCGCACGAGCGCGATCTTGACGTCGCCGGGCTTGTCGAACGGCTTGGGCATGTCCGCCGCAAAGGACGGCACGGCAAACGATGCCGCGGCCATCAGCCCGAGCGTCAGCTTGCCCAGGGTTCTACGCGTAAAATTCATGTCAGTCTCCTCCACTGGTGAACTTTGGTTATCCGCCGAGGCTCCCCCTCAGCGTTTGCCTCTTTTCGAGAGCGCAAAGGTGAAGATCAGGGCGATGACGAGCACGGCGCCCTTGACGAAATCCTGGGTGTAGTAAGGCGCGTTCATCATCGTCAGGCCCTGCAGCAGGATACCCACGAAGAGCGCGCCGATGGCCGTGCCGAAGGCATTCGGCTTGGCGGCACCGAGCACAGCGAAACCGATGAGTGCTGCCGCCACGGCATCGAGCAGCAGGTTGTTGCCCGAGGCGATATCGCCGCGCCCGAGCCGGGCGGCAAGCAGGATGCCGCCGATCGAAGCGAAGACGCCGGAGATGATATAGGCCGAGATCTTGTAGGCATTGACCGGCGCACCGGCGAGGCTGGCCGCGCGCTCGTTGGAGCCGACGGCATACATCATGCGGCCGAAGCGGGTGTATTCGAGGAAGAACCAGATGACGATGGCGAGCACGATCAGCACGACCACCGAGACCGGCACGAGATTGGGCAGGATCAGATCGAAGCGATGGCGGCCGAGCGCCAGGAAGGCCGGGCTGAAGGCGCCGGTCGCCGTCGAACCGTCGGGCAGCGTCATGCCGGTCGCAATCGAGCGGCCCTCGGTCGGGATGCGCTGGAGGCCGAGCAGCAGGAACATCATGCCGAGCGTCGCCAGAAGATCCGGCACGCGCATATAGACGATGATGATGCCGTTAATCAGGCCGACGAGCACGCCGACGGCAAGGCAGACGAGCGTCGCCGTCAGCGCATCACCGCCCATGACCACCATCACATAGGACGAGGCCATCATGGCCGTGGTCGCGACGGAGCCGATGGAAAGGTCGAAGCCACCGACAACGAGCGTCGCGGTGACGCCGAGCGCCAGAATGCCTGTTATCGACACGGATTGCAGGATGAAGACCGCGCTCTGCGGCGAGGCGAAACCGCCCGTCACCGCCGAGAAATAGAGCACCATGCCGGCGAGCAGCACGAGGAAGCCGTATTTGATCGCGGTTTCCCGGATGTTGAAGGCGGCCGGCGGGACGGCGCCCGTGGCTGCGTTTGCGGCGGAGTTGCTCTGTTCGCTCGTCATCATGCACTGACCTGTTGATAGAATTGCCCGGCGATCTCGGAGAGCAGCCGCTCGACATCGATGTCGGCATTGCGGTGCTCGCCGACGATGGTCTGTTCCGACATCACCAGGATGCGGTCGGCGACCTCGAAGGCTTCGTCGAGTTCCGTCAGGAAAAGAATGGTGGTGCGCCCCGCCGCAGACGCGCGCAGTTTCTCGCCGATATCGCGGCGGGCGGCGATGTCGACGCCCTGGAAGGGTTCATCGAGGATCAGGAGGCGCGAGGGTTCGGACAGCCAGCGGCCGACCATGACCTTCTGCTGGTTGCCGCCCGACAGCGTCTGCATCTCGTCGCGCTCGCTGCGGCAGACGACGCCCAGCGCCGAAATCTGCTGGCGGGCCTTGGTCTTTTCCGCACGCCGACTGGCAATGCCGAAAGACGAAAGACGACGCAGGAACGGCAGGCTGATATTCTCGTAGATATTGAAATCCGGCACGATGCCGCTGATCGCGCGGTCCTTGGCGACAAGGAAGACACCCTGGGCAATCGCCTGCCCCGTCGTCTTTGGCGCATAGCGCTTGCCGTCCAGCGTCATCTCGCCGGCCGCCGGCGCACGCGCGCCAAACAGGGTTTCAGCAAGCGCCGTCTTGCCGACGCCGACAAGGCCGGTGACGGCGACGATCTCGCCGTCACCGAGATCGAAATCGAAGGGTCGCGTCTGTTCGGAGAGTTTCAGCCCGCGCACGCTGAAGACCGGACGGCCCGCCTCACGCACGGCCACCTGGCCTGCCGAAACCTTGCGGCCAAGCATGGCATTGACCGCGCCTTCATAGTCGAGCTCCGGCCCCTCGAAACGACCGGTAATGCGGCCGTCGCGCAGCGCAAGAATGCTGTCGGCGAGGCGCCGGATATCCGACATGCGGTGCGAGATATAGAGTATGGCGACGCCGCGCGCCTTGAGGCGATCGACGAGATCGAACAGCCGGTCGGCCTCCGCGCTCGACAGCGACGAGGTCGGCTCGTCGAGGATCAGCACCTTCGGCTCATGCGCCATGGCGCGCGCGATGGCCACCATCTGGCGGTCGGCCAGCGTCAGGTCGTTGATATTGGCGGTAAGGTCGATCGACAGGCCCATGCGCGAGGCGACGGCAGCCGCCTCGCGGCGCACCCGGCGCGGATTGAAGAACAGCCGCGCACCTCGACCGTTCAGCCGGTCGAGCGTGAGATTGGTCGCGACGTCCAGATCGGCGACGACGCCGTCATTGATGTTCTGGTGCACCGTGACGACACCGGCGCGGATCGCCTCGGCCGGCGTTGCCGGTTCGAAGGCCGTACCCGCCAGCGTGATCGTGCCGGCGTCCCTTGTGTAGACGCCGGAGAGGATGCGCACGAGCGTGGATTTGCCGGCACCGTTGGCGCCCATCAAAACCGTCACTGCGCCTGCCTTGAGGTCGAGGTCCACACCCTGAAGCACCGGTACCGGGCCAAAGGATTTGCGCACGCCCTCAATGCGAAACACTGCCTGTTCGCTCATTCAATCCTCCCAATGACGCCACGTTAGGATAGGCTCTCATCAAATGTCAAGGCCGTTGACATTTGACAGAATGATGCCTTAGCTGTGGGCATGAACGGCACGGCGGCAGGCAATGGAGGCAGCCCCGTGCGCAGGAGGAGAACATCATGAGCAGTCCCGTCTTCGAAGCGCTGAGCGCCGAGACATTGCCGGAAAGGCTTGGCAACAATGCCGCCCTCACCGAGAAGATCGGCAGCGATAGGTCGCGCTGGATGGTCAAGGAAGTCGGTGACGGTAACCTCAATCTGGTTTTCATCGTCACGGGCGAAACGGGCGCCGTCATCGTCAAGCAGGCGCTGCCCTATGTGCGCCTCGTCGGCGAGAGCTGGCCGCTGCCGCTGAAGCGCTCCTTCTTCGAATATCACGCGCTGAAGCGCCAGGGCGCGCGCGATCCCGGCATGGTGCCTGATATCCTCTTCTTCGACGAGGCGCAGGCCATCATCGTCATGGAGTTCCTGACGCCGCATGTCATCCTGCGCCGCGCGCTGATCGATGGCCGGGAGCTGCCGAAGATCGGCCGCGACCTCGGCCTCTTCGTCGCCCGCACGCTGTTCCGCGGCTCCGATCTCTCCATGGTGACGCGCGAGAAGAAGGCGGATGTCGCGCTGTTTTCCGACAATGTCGAGCTTTGCGACATCTCGGAAAATCTCGTCTTCTCCGATCCCTATTTCGAAGCCGCGCTCAACCGTCACACCACGCCGCAACTCGATCCGCTCGTTGCCGAACTGCGTGCCGATCGCGACCTCAAGGTCGAGGCACAGCGGCTGAAACATCTGTTCTCCGCCAAGGCCGAAACGCTCTGCCATGGCGACCTGCACACCGGCTCCGTCATGGTGACCGACGACGAGACCCGCGTCATCGACCCGGAATTCGCCTTCTACGGCCCGATCAGCTTCGATGTCGGCATGCTGATCGCCAATTTCTGGATGAGCTATTTCTCGCAGGCCGGCCACGAAGCCTCCCCCGGCGCGCGCGACAGCATGCGCGCCTACCTGCTCGATACGATCGATACGCTCTGGGAGGCGTTCCGTGCCGAATTTTCCCATCTCTGGCGCACCGAACGCAAGGGCATCCTCTATCAGGCCAGCCTCTTCGAGGACCGCAATGACCCGCTCGCCGCCGAGCAGGCGCTCAACATCGTCATCGACGAGATCTGGCGTGAAATGCTCGGCTTTGCAGGCATCGAGATCCATCGCCGCATCCTCGGCCTTGCTCACAATGCCGATTTCGAAACCATCGCCGACCCCGACCGCCGCGCGCCCTGCGAAAGCAAGGCGCTGAAGTTCGGGCGTCACCTCGCCGTCAACCGGCAGCGCATCCACAGCCTCCGCGATATCCGCGAGACGGTGGAGCGGCTTGAAAAGGAGATCCTCGCGTGAAAGTCGGAGAACGCCACTATCATACGATCTGGCTGAACGAGGACGGCCGCGCCGTCGACATCATCGATCAGCGCTGGTTGCCGCATGAATTCCGCGTCGTCACGCTGAAGACCGTCGCCGATGTCGCCGTCGCTATCAGAGACATGTGGGTGCGCGGCGCGCCGCTGATCGGCGTCACCGCCGCCTATGGTGTCGCCATCGCCATGGCCAAGGACCCGTCGGACGCCCATCTCGATGCCGTCTGGGAAGAGCTGAACGAAACGCGCCCGACCGCCATCAACCTGCGCTGGGCGCTGAATGCAATGCGCGAGCATCTCAGCCCGCTGCCGGAAGCTGAACGCGCCGCCGCCGCCTATGCGCGTGCCGCCGAAATTGCCGAAGAAGATGTCGAGCTCAACCGCGCCATCGGCGCAAATGGCCTCGACGTCATCCGCAAGATCGCCGCCAAGAAGAAGTCGGGTGAGCCCGTACGCATCCTCACCCATTGCAATGCCGGCTGGCTTGCGACCGTCGATTACGGCACCGCGACCGCGCCGATCTACATGGCCGTCGAGGCGGGCATTCCCGTCCACGTCTATGTCGACGAGACCCGCCCGCGCAACCAGGGCGCCTATCTCACCGCCTGGGAGATGAACGGCCACGGCGTGCCGCACACGCTGATCGTCGACAATGCCGGCGGCCACCTGATGCAGCATGGCGATATCGACATGGTGATCGTCGGCACCGACCGCACCACGGCGAATGGCGACGTCTGCAACAAGATCGGCACCTATCTGAAGGCGCTTGCCGCGCGCGACAACGACGTGCCCTTCTATGTCGCACTGCCCTCGCCCACCATCGACTGGACGGTGCATGACGGCGTCAAGGAAATCCCGATCGAGGAGCGCACCGCCGACGAGGTGAGCTTCGTGCAGGGCCGCGCCGCCGACGGCTCGATTGCCAGCGTGCGCATCTCGCCGGAGGGCAGCCCCGCCGCCAACCCCGCCTTCGACGTCACGCCCGCCCGCCTCATCACCGGCCTCATCACCGAGCGCGGCATCGCCACGCCCTCCCCCGAAGGCCTGAAGGCGCTCTTCCCGGAACGGAGCTGAGACGATGAGCCTCTCCAACCAGAAATCCACCGAGGAGATTGCGCTCGGCATCCGCCGCCGCGTGTTCTTCCACACGATGAAGCACAATGGCGGTTATCTCAGCCAGGCCTGCTCGGCCGCCGAGAGCCTTGCGCTGCTCTATAACGAGGTGCTGAAGCTCGGCGAACCGACGCTGCCGAAGGTGCCGTTACCGTTCCGTGGCGTGCCCTCGGCGCACAATCCGGATGCCTTTACCGGCGCCGGTTACCACGGCCCTGTCGGCCCGGAATACGACCGCTTCTTCATCTCGCCGGCCCATTATGCGCTCGTCATCTATTCCGCGTTGATCGAGACCGGCCGCATGGACGAGCACGCGCTCGACCATTTCAACAAGGACGGCGGCTCGGTCGAGATGATCGGCGCGGAGCACAGCCCCGGCATGGAAGTGACGACGGGCTCGCTGGCACAGGGCCTCTCCATGGCCTCAGGCGTCGCCTGGGCGCGGCTGCGCAAGAAGGAGCCCGGCAAGGTCTGGGTCTATATGTCGGACGGCGAGTTCCAGGAGGGCCAGACCTGGGAATGCCTTGCGGCGATGAGCTATCACAAGATCGACAATATCCGCGTCATCGTCGACGTGAACCGCCAGCAATGCGACGGTGCCATGTCCTCGGTGCTCGACCTCGGCGATCTCGCCGCGCGCGTCGCCGCCTTCGGCGTGACCTGCCGCTCGGTGGACGGTCATGATCTCGGTGCGCTCAGCGAAGCGGCGGAAAGCGCCGAACCCGGCAAACCGCTCGTCATCCTCGCCAACACCTCGCCCTATCAGGGCATGGATTTCCTGAAGAAGCGCTTCCCGCGCCTGCACTATGTGCGCTTCAAGAGTGCGGAGGAGCGGCTGGAAATGCGGGACGCTCTCGCTGTCGAACTCGGCATCGATCTCACCGCGATGGAAGGGGCCTGACCATGGTCGAAATCGTCAACCGCCCCTACGCCAAAGCTTTCGAGGCCTTCGCCACCGCACGTCCCGAAGTCCTCTGCCTGTCGGCCGACCTTACCTCGTCCTGCGAGGTCGACGGTTTTCGCGACCGGCATCCTGAAAAATTCCTGTCGCTCGGCATGGCCGAGCAGAACATGCTGTCCTTCGCCGGCGGCCTTGCCATGCAGGGGTTCCGGCCGTTCATCCATACGTTCTCGGTCTTCCTCTATCGCCGGCCCTATGACCAGCTGATCAACTCGATCGCCTATTCCAACCGCAAGGTCCGGCTGATGGGCTTCCTGCCCGGCATCACCACGCCGGGCGGCATCACGCATCAGGCCATCGAGGACATCGCGGTGCTGCGCGCCGTGCCGAACATGACGATCCTCGAAACTGGCGACGCCACCGAAGTCGAGACCGTGCTTGAGGTTGCCGATAGCATCGACGGTCCGGTCTATGTCCGCATCCTGCGCGGCGAGGTGCCGCGGCTGTTCTCGACACCCTTCGCGTTCAACAAGCTGCGCACGCTCTCGGAAGGCGACGACATCCTCGTCGTTTCCTCCGGTGTGTGCACCGAAGAAGCGTTGCGCGCCACCGGGCCGATCGCGGCACGCGGCATCGGTGTCCACCATCTACATGCCTCGACGCTCAAACCCTTCGACCGGAATGGCCTGCTGAAGGCTGCACGCGGCAAGAAGGGTATCGTAACCCTGGAGAACCACACGATCGTCGGCGGCCTCGGCTCGCTGGTCGCGGAAATCCTCGCGGAGGAAGGGCTCGGTATTCGCCTGAAACGCCTCGGCCTCAACGACACTTTCGCGCACGGCGCCTCGAAACCCTATCTCATGAAGAAATACGGCCTCGATGCCGGAGCACTCGTCGCGGCCATCGAAAGCCTTGCCGGCAAGCCCCTTGCCATCGGCGAGGAAGAGCTGGCGGAAGTGCGTCTCGACCACGTGCATTCCGCCCAGAAGGCCGAGGCGCTCTGATGGCTGCTCGCTTCACGGTCACATATTTCGTGCGCGCCGCCGACGAGGCGGAAGCCAAGGCGCGCGCGCTCGACATCGCGCTGGAACAGACCGTGGAAATTCCGCGCAGCGTCGTGCCGACAGGCTATGTCGAGGACGAAATCCTCGGCCGGCTGGAAAGCCTGCACAAAGACCCCGAGGGCAGGCCGGGCTTCCTCGCCACGATCTCCTATTCGGAGGATGATATCGGCGGCGATTTCCTGCAGTTCCTCAACATCGTCTTTGGCAACAGCTCGATCAAGCCGGGCCTGAAGGTCGAGGATATCGGCCTCTCACCCGGCCTGCTCGCTCTCTGCACCGGACCGCGCCATGGGATAGCGGGTATGCGCGCCCGCGCCGGTATCGGCGAAACGCCGCTTCTGATGTCCGCCATCAAGCCGGTCGGCCTGTCGACCGCGCAGCTTGCCCGGCTTGCCCATGATTTCGCGCTGGGCGGCATGCATTTCGTCAAGGACGACCACGGCCTCGTCGACCAGAAGACCGCGCCCTTCGATGAACGGCTGAAGGCCTGCATCGAAGCCGTCGGTGAGGCCAATGCGAAGAGCGGCGGAAGAACGAGCTTCGTGCCCAACATCACAGGCCCGGCCACCGCCATCATCGAGCGGGCGAAGCAGGCGCAAGAACTTGGTGCGGGCGGCGTGATGATTGCGCCAGCGCTCGCCGGCTACGACATCGTGCGCACGCTGGCCGCCGATCCGGATTTTTCCCTGCCGATCGTCTCCCACCCGGCCTTTTCCGGCGCCAATGTTGTCTCCCCCGATTGCGGCTTCTCGCACCGCGCCTTCTTCGGCACGCTGCACCGCCTGATGGGCGCTGACGTCGTGGTCTATCCGAATTTCGGCGGCCGTTTCGGCTTCACCCGAGAAGAATGCCAGTCGATCGCGAGGGCTTGCGCCGTGGACATGGGAGGCCCGAAGGCCATCGTCGCCGCACCCGGCGGCGGCATGACCTTTGCCCGCATTCCGGAAATGCGCGACGCCTATGGCAATGATGTCATGTATCTCGTCGGCGGTGCGCTGCTCTCCGAACCGGACCTCGTCGGCGCCTGCAAACGTCTGGTCGCCGCCGTCGAGGCATGACCCCTCAGGATTTGCCGGTGCCGGTCAGCTCCGTCCGCGCCAGTAGCCGCACGACCCAGTCGACGAAGACGCGCACCTTGTTGCTGAGATGCCGGTTCGGCGGGTAGACGATGTAGAGCGGAACCGGCTCCATATGCCACTCTGGCAGCACCGGCACGAGCTGCCCTCTGGCGATGGGCTCACGTGCCATGAAACAGGCGAGCGGCGCGACGCCGAGGCCCGACAGCGCTGCGGCCAGATAGCTGCGCGCATCGTTGACCGAGAGAATGTAGCGGCTGTTGATCTCCAGCGTCTCGCCATCCCGCGTGAACTCGAAGGGCATGATGCGGTTGATCTGCGCCAGGAAGTAGTTCACGCAATGATGCGCGGCTTCCAGGTCGGAGGGATGCTCGGGCATGCCGAAGCGTTCGATATAGGCGGGCGCAGCACAGGCCACCAGGCCCATCTCCCCGACGCGCCGCGCGATCAGCGAGGCATTGCCCGGCGAGCCGGCGCGCAGCGCGCAGTCGACATTCTCCGCCAGATAATCCACGGTGCGGTCACCCACCCCGAGATCGATATTGATATCGGGGTATTTCTCATGGAAATCATTGAGTTCGGGAATGATCAGCAGGTCCGCGAAGGCGCCTGACATTTCCACGCGCAAGCGCCCGCTCGGGCTCATGCGGGAATGCGAGAGACTGCCGTCCAGCTCGTCGATCTCGGTGACGATCTGGTTTGCCCGTTCGTAGTAAAGCGCGCCGTCCGTCGTTACCATGACGCGGCGCGTGGTGCGGTTGAGCAGTTTGGTCTGAAGATGCGTTTCGAGATTCTGGATAAGGTTGCTGACCGTCGCCTTGGGCATGCCGAGTGCTGCAGAAGCGCCGGTGAAGCTGCCCGTCTCCACCACACGGAGGAAGACGCGCATCGCAGAAAGCTGATCCATGGAACATTCCCACGTTGGAAGCTATGATTGTTCGAAATCTTGGACAGTGAAATCGGTTTTACCACACTTATCTGGGCAAAATGACTGACGATATAAATGGTGAGGGACCAGCTTATTTCCAAGCGGCCCACAGGACAAAATCGATGCCGGTAGAGATCAAGGATATGACGTTCGACAAGGTGGCCATCGGCCCCGTGTCGGTGCGCGTCTATCAGGGCGCCGAATACTCCAAGGGCGCGCCTGTCCTGCTCTATTTCCACGGCGGCGCCTTCACGGAAACCGGGCTCAGGCATTGCCCGCTCGCCGAATGCATCGCCTCGACCGGCGCTATCGTCGCCGTGCCTGACTACAATGCCCTCGGCGGCGGCGTCTTCCCCAAGCCGCTGGAAGTCGGCTTCTCGATCTTCTCCTATCTCGCCAAGAAGCGCGCCGGCCTCGGCGACCGCAAGTCGCCGCTCCTCATCGGCGGCGAGGAGGCGGGCGGCAATATCGCGGCCGGCGTGGCGCTGAAGGCGCGCGATCACTTTGCCGACGAACTCGACGGCCAGGTGCTGCTCTCGCCGCTGCTCGATCCCTTCATGGCCAGCCGCTCCTTCCGCGAGGCCGACGCCATCGGCATGCGCCAGCGCTGGGCGGATGGCTGGAGCCACTATCTCAGCGGCGGCGTGTGCCACCCCTATGCCGCACCCTCTCTGTGTTCACGTCTATCCGATCTTGCCCCGGCGCTCGTGCTGACGGCAGCGGACGATCCGCTGCACGACGAAGCACTGGGCTATGCCGATCGCCTCGCCCAGGCGGGCGTCAAGGTTCAGCAGCATGTCCTTCCCGCAGGAACAGGCTGGCCAACGATCTACAGCGGGACATCCAATGGAACCGGGCCATGGGCCGGCAATCTTGCCAGCCAGTTTTCCGGTTTTGTTCAAAATATTAGCATTAACTGATTTTACGGAACCCAAAGCATAGCGTGGCCTGAGGCCACAAGGAGAAAACAATGTTATCGAAGCGCAAACGCTGGGCCCTCACGGGCACCGGCCTGGGTCTGGCTGCGTCCATTTTCGGCGCCGCCCTGATGGTTCAGGTTCCAAGCAAGCCCGCCAAAGCCGAAGCTGCGGCGACGGCCGAAGTGCCCGCCGTACCGGTCACCGTCGCGGTGGTCGAGAACAAGAATGTCGTGACCTGGCAGGAGTTTTCCGGTCGCCTGGAAGCCATCGACCGCGTGCAGATCCGCTCGCGCGTCGCCGGTGCCATCCAGTCCGTCGATTTTCGCGAGGGCGCGCTGGTAAAGGCCGGCGATCTGCTCTTCACGATCGATCCGCAACCCTTCCAGACCGCGGTCACCCAGGCCGAGGGGCAATATGCCTCGGCGGAAGCCCGCGTCAAACTCGCGAAAACGCAGCTTGAACGCGGCGAACGCCTCGCCCAGAGCAACAGCGTCTCGCAGAGCGATATCGACCAGCGCCAGAACGCGCTCTCCGAAGCGCAGGCGAGCCTCAAGACGGCGCAGGCAGCCCTCGACGCCGCCAAGCTGGAACTCAGCTATACCGAGGTTCGTGCGCCGGTCTCCGGCCGCGTCGGCAAGGTGGAGATCACCACCGGCAACCTCGTCGCCGGCGGCTCGGCCTCCCCCGCGCTGACGACGCTGGTCTCCGTCGACCCGATCTATGCCGGCTTCAATGTCAGCGAAGAGACGGTCGCCGCAGCCCTCGCGGCACTGCCCGCCTCCGAAGGCGCGCTCCAGCCGATCGAGCAGATCCCGGTCGAAGTCGGCACGCTTGCCGACGAGGGCACGCCGATCCGCGGCAAGCTCCAGCTCATCGGCAACGAGGTGGATGCCGCCAGCGGCACCATTTCGGTGCGCGCCGTCTTCGACAATCCCGGCGGCAGGCTGATCCCCGGCCAGTTCGTGCGCATCCGCATGGGCGAACCGAAGCCCGAGAGCAAGATCCTCGTCAGCGAAAAGGCCGTGGGCACCGACCAGGACAAGAAGTTCGTCTTCGTCGTCGACAAGGACAACAAGGTCACCTACCGGCCGATCGTGCTCGGCAGCCTTTCGGGCGGCGAGCGCATCGTCGAAAGCGGGCTCGCCAATGGCGACAAGGTCGTCGTCAACGGTCTGCAACGCGTGCGCCCCGGCGTCGTGGTCGATCCGCAGGAACAGGAAAGCGTCGCCTCCGTGAAGTAACGGCGGCCGGCGGGGCGCAGTCGCGCCCTGCCCCGTAACCCAAGCAAATCAATGTCCGCCGGCGGAGCTATGCCCGCCGGACAGGACCGTTCGTCCGAATTTCATCCTGGAGAGGGTGCTAACATGAACATCTCCCGTTTCTTCATCGATCGCCCGGTCTTTGCCGGTGTGCTGTCGATCCTCATCGTGGTCGCCGGCCTGATCGGCATGCGATCACTGCCGATTTCCGAATATCCCGAGGTCGTGCCGCCCTCCATCGTGGTGCGCGCCGTCTATCCGGGTGCCAACCCCGTCGTCATTTCCGAGACCGTCGCGACACCGCTCGAAGAGCAGATCAACGGCGTCGAGGACATGCTCTACATGAACAGTCAGGCGACGTCGGACGGTGTGCTGACGCTGACCGTCACCTTCAAGCTCGGCACGGACCCGGACAAGGCCCAGCAGCTCGTACAGAACCGCGTGTCGCAGGCCGAACCGCGCCTGCCGGCGGAAGTGCGCGCGCTCGGCGTGACGACCGTCAAGAGTTCGCCCGACTTCATCATGGTGGTCAACCTCGTCTCGACGACCGACCGCTATGACGTGACCTATCTGCGCAACTACGCCACGCTCAACATCAAGGACCGGCTCGCCCGTATCGAAGGTGCCGGCCAGGTGCAGGTCTTCGGCGCCGGCGACTATGCGATGCGCGTGTGGATCGATCCGCAGAAGGCGGCCGAACATGCGCTGGCCGCCAGCGACATCAGCAACGCGATCCGCGAACAGAACGTGCAGGCCGCCGCCGGCATCATCGGCGCCTCCCCGACGCCGAACGAAGTGAACCTCCAGCTCAACGTCAACGCCCAGGGCCGCCTGCGCACGCCGGAAGAGTTCGGCAACATCATCGTCAAGACGGGCGCATCAGGCGAAATCACCCGCCTGCGGGACGTCGCCCGCGTCGAACTGGGCGCGGCCGACTACACGCTGCGCTCGCTGCTCGACGGCCAGCCCGCCGTCGCCATCGCCGTGCTCCAGGCGCCGGGCTCGAACGCCATCGAGATCGCCGACAATGTGCGCGCCACCATGGACCAGCTCCAGCTCGCCATGCCCGACGGCGTGAAATACGAGATCGTCTACGATACCACCGAATTCGTGCGCGCCTCCATCGACAAGGTCGTCGATACCCTGCTCGAAGCCATCGCGCTCGTCGTGCTCGTCGTCATCGTCTTCCTCCAGACCTGGCGTGCCTCGATCATCCCGCTGCTCGCCGTGCCCGTCTCGATCATCGGCACCTTCGCCGTGATGTATGCCTTCGGCTTCTCGGTGAACGCGCTGACGCTGTTCGGCCTGGTGCTGGCGATCGGCATCGTGGTGGATGACGCGATCGTCGTCGTCGAAAACGTCGAGCGCAACATCGAGAATGGCCTCAGCCCGCGCGAAGCGACCTACCGCGCCATGCGGGAAGTCTCCGGCCCGATCATCGCGATTGCGCTGGTGCTCGTCGCCGTCTTCGTGCCGCTCGCCTTCATCAGCGGCCTGTCCGGCCAGTTCTACCGCCAGTTCGCCCTGACCATCGCCATTTCGACGGTCATCTCGGCGATCAACTCGCTGACACTATCCCCGGCACTCGCCGCCCTTCTGCTGAAGGATCATCATGCGCCGAAGGATTGGCTGACCCGCCTCATGGATGGCCTGTTCGGCTGGTTCTTCCGCGGCTTCAACCGCGCCTTCAACGCGGCCGGCAACGGCTATGGCCGCACCATTGGCGGGCTCGTCACGCGCAAGTCGCTGGTCATGATCGTCTATCTCGCCCTCGTCGGCGCCACCTACACGGTGTTCAATGCCGTGCCGGGCGGCTTCGTGCCGGCGCAGGACAAGCAATATCTGGTGGGCTTCGCCCAGTTGCCCGATGGCGCGACCCTCGACCGCACGGAAGAAGTCATCAAGAAGATGAGCGACATCGCGCTGGCCCAGCCCGGCGTGGCACACGCCATCGCCTTCCCCGGCCTGTCGATCAACGGTTTCACGATCGGCTCCAATTCCGGCATCGTCTTCGCCGTGCTCGATGATTTCGAGGAGCGCAAGACGCCGGATCTCTCCGGCGGCGCGATCGCCATGCAGCTCAACCAGAAATTCGCCGGCATCCAGGACGCCTTCATCGCCATGTTCCCGCCGCCGCCGGTCAACGGTCTCGGCACGACGGGCGGCTTCAAGCTGCAGATCGAGGACCGTGCAGGTCTCGGTTATGCCGCGCTCAACGACGCCACGCAGGCCTTCCTCGGCAAGGCCTACCAGACGCCGGAACTGGCGGGCCTGTTCTCCAGCTTCCAGATCAACGTGCCGCAGCTCTATGCCGATCTCGACCGGGCCAAGGCCCAGCAGCTCGGCGTCAAGGTGACGGATGTGTTCGAGACGCTGCAGATCTATCTCGGCTCGCTCTATGTCAACGACTTCAATGCCTTCGGCCGGACCTACAGCGTGCGCGTCCAGGCCGATTCCGCCTTCCGTGCCAAGCCGGAGGATATCGGTCAGCTGAAGGTGCGTTCGCAATCCGGCGAGATGATCCCGCTCGCCGCCCTCCTGAAGGTCGATGCGACGACCGGCCCGGAGCGCACCACACGCTATAACGGCTTCCTCGCCGCCGATATCAATGGCGGGCCGGCGCCCGGCTTCTCGTCGGGCCAGGCCCAGGCCGCTGTGGAAAAGATCGCCGCGGAAACATTGCCCGCCGGCATCGATTTCGAGTGGACGGACCTCACTTATCAACAGATCCTCGCCGGCAATTCGAGCATCGTCGTCTTCCCGCTGGCGCTGCTGCTGGTCTATCTCGTGCTGGCCGCCCAGTATGAGAGCCTGACGCTGCCGATCGCCATCATCATGATCGTGCCGATGGGTGTGCTCGCGGCATTGGCCGGCGTCTGGTATACGGGGGGCGACAACAATGTCTTCACTCAGATCGGTCTCGTGGTGCTGGTGGGACTATCCGCGAAGAACGCGATCCTGATCGTCGAATTCGCGCGCGAACTGGAATTCGAGGGCCGCACGCCGATGCAGGCGGCGATCGAAGCCAGCCGCCTGCGCCTGCGCCCGATCCTCATGACCTCCATGGCCTTCATCATGGGCGTCGTGCCGCTGGTGCTCTCAACGGGGGCGGGTTCCGAAATGCGCGCCGCCATGGGTCTTGCCGTTTTCTCCGGCATGATCGGCGTCACCTTCTTCGGTATCTTCATGACGCCCGTCTTCTACGTCCTGCTGCGTCGTCTGGCCGGCAATCGCCCGCTCGTCCAGCACGGCCGCTCGACGATGGCCGACGAAGCGGAAGGCGTGGCAGCGCCCCAGCATTGACAAGCCGCTCGCGCTCGCGCGACGAAACGATCCGGGCCGCAACTGCGGGCCGGATCATCGGCGCCTGGCGCTCCCCACGCAGACGGGTGAGAATAAGCCCTTCGAAAGTCGACCATTCAGATGCGCGCGAACGACCCATTCGATCCTGCCTGCTCACCTGACATATGCATCAGACAAGACGCTCGCTTCGGCGGGCGTTTTCGTTTGAGGCTTGCCGTCGGCACAACGGTATATGCCGGCATTTTCAGGCAGAGGGCTCGGTGATGCCATGAAACGCCACGCGGATATGCCTCAGCCGGCACGACGACGATTCAACGCTGCCAAACGAGGCCGTCGATCTTTTCCCGGAAGGCAAAACGCACCAGATGGGTTTCAATGGCTGACTGAGCCCATGCGACGATCTCTTCGCTCGGGGCCTTCACGACCAGTTGCAGACCGTCCGCCTTTGCCTCGAAGGTCGCGACACCACCGTTGAAACGGCATTCGCCATGGGTGTCGGTGTACTGAACGTCGACCTTGTGGGCAAAGTGCTTGCACATCTGGACCAGATATCTGGATGCAAATTCAGTTTTCATCACTGCGGTGGCTTCGATCATACGGCCGCTCCTGTCATCGGTTGCTACGCCCTCTCGAGGGTCGAATGTCTCGATCATTGTCAGCGGATGACGATCAGCGGGCCGACCCGCGTCACTTTCACACCCAGCGCCTGGCGAAGGAAGGCAAGAGCCGACGCCGTGTCGGAGACGGTGATCGTGCCGCTCACCCGGCGGTTTGCGAGCCCGCTCCCGGCAAGAACGATCCGGCCGGAGAAATGGCGGCCGATCTCCTCGACGACATAGGAAAGCGGCGCGTTTTCCACAGCGAGCTGGCCGCGCTGCCAGGCGAGCGCCACGAGACCGTCCACGGGCTGGATCTCCGTCTTTCCGCTGGCTCTCTCATAGGTGGCCTGCTCGCCTTCGGAGAGGCGCATGGAGGGCGAACGTGTATCGCTGGTTTCAAGCAGAACGGTGTGCTCGGTGACCGTAACCCCCGTATCCAGAGCGCCATACCGGACATCGAAAGCCGTGCCGAGAGCCGTCACGCGCGTATCTCCAGCCTCGACGGTAAAGGGCCTCGAGGGCGCAGGCGCGACCTTGAAGAACGCCTGACCGCGCAGCAGCCGGATCGTCCGGCGTTTTTCATCGAAATCCACGGCGATCGCGGACGACGCGTTCATCTGCACGACGGAGCCGTCCTCAAGGGTCAGAATCGGCATTTCGTCGATGCCGGACATAGCGTCGGCGCGCAGGCGCATCGGCCCGTCGAGGGCAAGAAACGTCGCGGCGGCGCAGCCAAGGAGCAGCATGGCCGACGCAACGGGCTTGGCGCGGCTGCGCGGCTCGGTTCTGGTATTCCGCAAGGCCGGATCGGACTGGATGGCAGACCGGGCATCTCCCATCAGCGTCTCGGCGAGCCGGTATGTGCGACAGTTTTCCGGATCGTCCAGCCAATCCTTGAAATGCGCCTTCTCCTCCGCGGGTTGCGCGGGATCACGGTTGCGCAACAGCCAGTCCGTTGCCTCCCTGTTGCGTTTTCGCTGAATTTGATTGGCACGGTTGCCCCGCATCACCTTCTCCCGGAGCCTCGCTCTACCATCTAGACGATTGGCATCGCCCGTTCGGGACTCTTAATCGATCCAAAGAGGACGGTCGAGGCAATGCGCCAAACCGTCCAGCGCAACGTCAATCCGCCCGAGACTACAACGGCACGCAAAGGGGCGTTCCGGCAACGGGATCGCGAATGACCATCGAGCGCACCCCGAACACATCGGCAATCGTGTCCTGCGAAATCACGTCCGATGGGTGACCAGCCGCGGCAATCCTCCCATCCTTCAACAGGACGACATGTTCGGCATAACGTGCCGCCTGATTGAGGTCGTGCAGCACGGCGACAACGGTCTTGCGATGATCACGCACGAGGACCGTGATCAGGTTCATCAGCTCGATTTGATGCGCAAGGTCGAGAAAGGTCGTCGGCTCGTCGAGCAGCAGCACCTCGCTTTGCTGCGCCAACGTCATCGCAATCCATGCGCGTTGCCGCTGGCCGCCGGAGAGCGTATCGAGAGGCGTATCGGCCAATGTCGTGGTGCCGGTCAGCATCATCGCCTCCTCGCAGGCGGCCTGATCGGCTTCGGACCAGCGTCCGAAGAGCGAGCGATGCGGGTAACGCCCCTGTTGGACGAGATCGCGCACCGTCAGCCCCTCGGGCGCCACCGGCCCCTGGAGAAGCACGCCGACACGTCGCGCCATCTCCCGCGCACCGAGTGTCGCGATGCTTCTGCCATCCAGAAGAATGGACCCGCCCGTGGCTCTCATGAGACCTGCGAATGTGCGCAGGATCGTGGATTTGCCGCTGCCATTGGGCCCGACGAGCGCGGTGAAACGACGCTCCGGCACGACAAGATCGAGGTCTTCGACGATGCGGCGGCTCCCATAGGCAATGGACACGCCCCGCCCGGCTATTTTTGCGGATCTGTTGCTTTCATCCACGGGCATGGCGGCGTTTCCACAAGAGAGAGGCGAAAAAGGGGGCTCCGATCAGCCCCGTCACGATCCCGGCCGGAATCTGGACCGGCGCGATGACCAGCCGCCCGAGGAGATCGGCGGCCACCACGAGGATCGCCCCGCACAGGGCGGCCACGGGCAGAATTCTCGCGTGCGACGGGCCGACCAGCCGGCCTGCGACATGGGGCGCGACCAGCCCGACGAAACCGATCAGCCCCGCCGCGGCGACGGCAGCTCCTGATATGAGCGTGCAGAGTACGATCATCAGGCCGCGGGTCCGATCGACCGGCTGGCCGAAGCTTTTTGCCGTGTCGTCCCCGAAACGGATCAGATCCAGTTCGCGCGAGGCCATCCAGGCCAGCGCAAGCGGAATGACCAGCCAGAGGAACAGGAAACGCACCTTGGCTAGGCTGGCGTCATAGACGCTGCCCGCCAGCCAGATCATCGCGCGCTGGACATCGCCGATATCGCCAAAGGCCGAAAGGAAGGTCGTGGCGGCGCCGGCCAGCGAACCAAGGCCGATGCCAGTCAGTATGATGCGCAACGACGAGGTTCCGCCGCGCCATGACAGAAGGAACACGGCAGCCGCCATCGCGGCCGCCCCTGCGAAGCCGGCAACGGGAGGCAAAAGAGCCGGCGGGTCCTGCAGGAGCACGATGACGGCCATCACCGCAACCGCAGCACCGCTGTTGATGCCCAGAACGCCCGGCTCGGCGAGCGGATTGCGCATGATCGCGAGCGTGATCGTGCCGGCCGTCGCGAGGGCGGCGCCGACGAGGGCGGCAAGCAGCACACGCGGAAGCCGCAGATCGAAGACGATCATGGCGTTGCGGGAGGTCCTGTCGTGCGATCCGGTGAGCGTTTCCCAGAGATCCTGCCGGGACAAGGCGACGTCACCCAGTGCAAGGCTGGCGATCACCAGTCCGGCAAGGATGATCACGAGGACAAGAAGGCAGCGCGTCATGATCCGCCCCCTGCACGGCTGCGCGCCAGCCAGAGGAAGAACGGCGCGCCGATCAGGGCTGTCGTCACACCCACGGGAAAATCCTGGCTCCCGAAGATCATGCGGCCGGCAAGATCGGCGACCACGACAAGCAGCGCGCCACCGACCGCACTGAAAGGCAGGACCCAGCGATAGTCGGCACCGATCGTCAACCGCACGATATGGGGAACGACCAGCCCGACAAAGCCGATGGGCCCGGCAAGCGACACGGCGCTGCCGGCCAGCAGGATGACGACGGCGATGGAAACCGACCGCCAGACCGCCTGATTTTGTCCCAGCGACCGCGCGGCTTCCGCTCCAAGGCTCAGGGTCACGAGATGACGCCCGAGGAACAGGCCTGCCGCAAGCCCAGTCAGAATGTAGGGTGCCACCGCAGCGTTTTGCGCCATCGTCCGGCCGGTCACCGATCCCGCGGTCCAGAGGCGGACGGCATCGAGCGTGTTCTGGTCGAAGATGAGTATGGCGCTCGTCAGTGCCGTCAGGAAGGTCGCAACGATGGCGCCGGCGATCACCAGCCCGATCGTCGAATGCCCCGACGGGCCGAAGGATCCCATCCCATGGACGAGCAGCGCGGCGGCGCCCGCACCGCCGAAGGCATACCACATATAGACATCGCCGGTGCCAGTCCCGAAAAGCGTCATGACCAGCACGACGGCAAACGCGGCTCCGGCATTGATGCCGAGCAGTCCCGGCGAGGCAAGAGGATTGTTCGTCACCACCTGCATGATGACGCCTGAGACGGCAAGCGCGCTGCCCGCGAGCACGGCGGCGAGCACGCGCGGCAGACGGATCAGCATGACCAGCAGGTGTTCCCGCGACCCGTCGAAGCCGACAACCGCATGCCATACGGTCGCAAGCGGGATATGCCTCGCACCCGATGCGAGCGACCACAGCACAGCGGCAACGAGCAGGCAGAACAGCAGAAGCAGGCCCAAAGGCCTGCCTCCGTCATTCGCCATGCGACGTGCGGTATTCATGCCGTATGGGCGGATCATCGATCCGCCAGGATGTAGCGTTCGATGTCGTCGAGGATGCGATGTGCGGAGGCGATGCCGTGGAAACTCTGCCAGGTCGCCCGGTCGACCCGGTGGGCTCGGCCATTCTGCACGGCCGGCAGAAGCTGCCAGAGCGGGTTGTTCGTTACCTCCTTCTCAAGCGCATCGTCCGGACCGCTCTCGAAGCCGCTGGCGGAGACATAGAGGAGAATATCGCCATCGAGATTGGCCAATTCTTCCCAATCCGGCCGCTTGACGATCGTGCCGTCCGTCACCGTCTCATAAGCGGTGCGCTTCACGCCCGCTTCGTGCAGAACCGAAAAGGGCGCGTAGGCGGCAGGACCGTCGAGGAAAACGACGAAACGGCCCGGTGCGAAGCGGACGGTGGACACGGTAAGAGCCTTGTCCTTCATGCGCTCGCGGATCGCGGCAACACGCGTTTCATAGGCCGCGAGCGCGTCGTCGGCCACTCCCTCGCGGCCGGTGATCCGCGCGATGCGCTGACGATAGATCTTCCACTCGGTGTGATCGAGGAAGACCGTCGGCGCGATCTTCGACACCGTCTCGTATATCGCGGCATGCCCCTCGGTGCTGCCGATGATGAGATCGGGTTTCAGAGCCGCGACACGCTCCAGACTGGGTTCGCGCGGATTGCCGAGATCCACCATTTTCGCCTGTTTGACGGCATTCAGCACCTGTTCGTCCTGGATGGCCATGTACGGCGTGGCAACGACAGGTGCCTCAAGTTCGATGAGAAGGCCGAGCGTCAGCAATGGATCGAGCGTCACGATCCTCTTTGCCTCGATCGGCACGCAGACCGGCGGCTTGTAGACACCTTCCGTTATCTCCCGTCCCTGGCAGGCGGCACTCGCCAGGGAGAAGGAAGACAGAAGGAACATGACGATCAGACAAAAACGCAAGGCAAACACCGTTTCGGAGGGATGCGGATGACGGTCGCGGGGCTTTCACCCCGCGACACGATCAGAACTTGGCGCGGACATTCAACCCGAACGACCGCCGCGCACCGGCCTGGCCGAAGGGCAAGGCGGCATCGGGATCGACGATGGTGAAGTATTTCTCGTCGGTGAGATTTTCCGCGAAGGCGGTGATCTCCCAGTTGTCCTTCTTGAACCCAGCCTGGGCGTTCACGAGGAACCGGGAGTCGATCTTGTACATGCCCTTCGTGCCAAAACGCGAATTGTAGTCCGTGGTATATTTGGCGTCCGCGCCGACATAGACGCCGTTCTCGAACTCGTATCGGCCACCGAAACCGACGGTCCATTCCGGCGCTTCCGGGAAGGACTTGCCGGCCTGATCGCCGAGGCCGCCATGGTTCCATTCGAGGAACTTGGTGTTCAGATAACCGATCGACGCGAATGCCGAGAATTGATCGGTAACCTGATAGTTCGGCTCGATCTCGAAACCCCAGGCGCGCGAGGAGGCGGCATTCTCCGTGACGCGATAACCCGGTATGTCGGAGCGCGGCCGGATCTCGATCTGCTGGTCCTTGTACTTCGTATAGAAGAGGTTGGCATTCAGCGTCAGCCGGTCGTCGAGCAGCATCCCCTTGTAGGACAGCTCGTAGCTCTGCGAATGTTCCGGATCGTATGTGTCGATCGTGTAGATGGGCGCCTGGCTGCGGTTGACATAGGAGCCGCCCGAACGGAAGCCCTGCGAATAGGTGACGCCGACCTTGTGGCTGTCGCCGAACTCCTTCACCAGGCCGACTTTCGGCACGAAGTTGACCTCGTTGAAGGACGAGGTGCCGTTCGGCGGCGACCAAACCGGATCCGTGCCGTGGAGAACCATGGAGTTCAGCTCGGTGTTCTTTTCCTTCAGATAATCGACGCGGCCGCCGACGGTCGCAAACCACGTGGACGCGAACTCATAGGTCGCCTCGCCGAAGACAGCGAGGTTCGTGGTGGTGCGATTCTGATCGTCGTCGAGCTGGTAGATCACGCCCGGCATGAAATCCGGATAGGGCTCCGCGATGAAGCGCGATGCGCCGTCGAAGACCTGGTGGCTGCCGAAGACCCCGGCGACCCATTTCCAGCGGTCCGCCTCATAGTTGAGACGCAGCTCTTGGGTGACGATGGAATCGTTGTCCGTACCCCAAATGCCTGTCACATAGCCGGGCGTATCGCCATCGACCGAGCGCCGATTGTTTATACCGTATTGGAAACCTGTCTGCGAGGTGACGCGCAGCGCATCGGAGATATCGTGCGTTACTTCGAGGCCGAGATTGTGGACTTCGGTCCAGCGATACTCGGTATAGGTATCAGGGTTGTTGTTGAAGTCGCCGCGCCCGTCATAGAGCCCGACCAGACGGTCGTTCGGACGATCCTTCGAGTAGGAATAGGTCGCGACCGCGCGGGTCTCTGGCATTTCGGACGGCGTGATCAGCACCTTGGCCCTGATCGTGCCGCTGATATCGGTGGTCAGGTCGTCGTAGCCGGCATAGTGGCTGAAATTCGAGTAGCTGACATCGGAGCGCGAGCGCTCGAAGGCACCGGCTATGCGCAGCGCGATCTGGTCTTCGGCCAGCGGCGTGTTCACGACGAAAGCGCCACCGACGAGATTGTTGCTGCCGACAGTGCTGGAAAGCTCCACTTCCTTGTCGAAGGTCGGATCCTTCGATTTGATGTAGACCGCACCCGACATGGCGGCGCGGCCGGAAAGCGTCGACTGCGGGCCGCGATAGACCTCGACCTGCTCGACATCCCAGAGGTTGCGGGCGCCGAAACGCGCATTGTAGCGGGTCTGGAGGATGCCATCGACATAGAGCGAGCCGACCGGCGCACCACCGGGGACGAAGCCTTCGGAACTCATGCCACGGATGACGAAGCCGGAATTGACCGTGGCGCTGTCCAGCACGTTGGCAAGGCGGCGATAGGCATCCTGCGTATGCCGGATCTGACCATTCTGGATTGCCCGGGCATCGACGATACCGACGCTTGCAGTCGTGTCGTTCAACGTCGTCGCCTCGCGCGCGCCGTAGAGCGTGATCGCTTCCAGCATGGTCGCGCTCTCATCGACCTCACCGGTCGCGGCACCGGTTCCCGCCGGATCGATGCTCAGCGTCACCTGATTGCTGCCGGCGAACCGCGCATCCACACCGGTGCCTGCCAGCAGGGTGTTCAGCGCCTGCTCGGGCGTCAGGTTGCCGCGCGCGCCCGCCGTCGATTTTCCCTCTGCAAGCGACGCGTCATAGAGGATCTGCAGGCCTGTCTGGGCAGCAAGACTGTTCAGCGCGGGCGTCAACGGACCGGCGGGCACGGTGATAGAGCGAGCCGTGGACTGTGGCTGCAATTGTGCCTGAGCGGCGGCCGGCGCCGCTGCGCCGAGCGCAAGAGCTGCAGTCCCGGCCAGAAGCATCGCCCTGACGGAAAAACGCATATTCATCAAAACCCCCAATCCATGCAGCGTTCAAGGCGCCGCAGTCCACCAATGGAGCGGATCACACCCACTCAACGGCTTTGACGATTGGGTTTCCCGATTTGGGACTCCTGCCGTTCGATGTTTTCCAGAACCGCCCGGTCCGGTTCGGTGCGGGAGCGCCGCGTTCAGCAATTTCGCGGGTGCGCACCGCTCCACCGCTGAAGCCGGCGCAGGCCTGACCTTCGGCATGTGAGAAAGCTTCGCGCCCTATCGCGCACGAGGCGAGCGGGCATTCGCCCCCCGGGAAGGGCTCCCGGGCGGCATGACATTCCATCGCTCGCCACCCGTAAAACCAGAGTTGACGGGACAGGCTGCCGTAACGTCCTGCGGTGTCAGCACGCACAGGAGCTCCATCACCATGCAGGGATCGAGGTTTGCGGTCAGCCCTTTTTGCAGAGGCTTCGTGCATTAAGCAGCCCCCAGCCATAGATTCTGTCCCTGCCAGGACTGCCGATATCCTCGGCGGACTTCATCAGGTCTGCCTGGACTTCGCGGGGTGAAAGACCGGGCCTTGCGCTGAGGAGGACAGATACGGCGGCGGTGACGAAGGGAGCAGCGAACGACGTGCCGTTCTTCTGCCGGGCACCCGACACCGATGCCGCCGTCCAGACCCCGACACCAGGCGCGGCGATGTCGATATGGTCTCCCCGCACCGCACGGCGATAGGGATTGCGGGCCTTGTCGACCGCCGTTACGGCGATCACGTCGTCATAGGCGGCCGGATAGACCGGCTCCGCATTCGGTCCATCGTTGCCGGCTGCCGCGACAAGGATCGTTCCGCGGCCGACAGCAGCCGCCACCGCCCGCTGCAGTACCGCATTGGCCGGCCCCGTGAGGCTCAGGTTGACCACCCGGACATCGCGCTGGGTCAGGAGATCGAGCGCGCGTACGAGGTCGTAGACATTGGCGATGTCCGTCGTCTTGCGGAAACGCTGGAAGGCATCGACGGCGACGATCTCCGCATCCGGCAGAAGGCCCGGCACGCGGCTGCCGGGGGCGCCGACCAACAAGGCGGCGACAGCCGTGCCGTGCTGCTCGCCCGAACCCGTGTCTTTTCCGCCGCCAAGGCTCAACACCTCCAGCCGCGCCTTTGCGAGCACCGCGTGCTCGGCATTGATCGCAGTGTCGATGAGGCCGATGCGCTGAGGCTTGAGGCAGGCCATGCCGCTCCCGTCGCCGCCGGTCGGCCAGCCGACCAGATGGCGTGCCAGGTTGCAGCTTTCCCGCATGCAGGCTGCCTTTTCAACCTTCGCCGACTGCGACTGGTAGAAGTGGTTCAAATCCACCGTTGCGGTGGCGCTGCGAGCGGAGACGGCGGCGCGCGCGGCCTCGAGCGTCATGCCTCGGGGGACAAGGAGGCGAACCATCTCGCCGCCGATCAGCGCGACCTCGATGCGGCTGTCGATGACAAAACCGTCCTGCGTCAGGCCGGCAATCGCGCCGTCATCGAGACCCGTCGCAACGATCTCGTTCGGCGCCTGTTTCGGTATCACGACCGACCGACGTACGGGCGCACGACGGGCCTGGCGTTCGGACCGGGAGAAGAGCGGGCGCAGGATGCGTGGTATCTCGAAGCGGCCGTTGCCTCCACGGTCGCCACGATGACCGCTGCTGCCACCGCCACGGCCACGGCCACTGCCGCCGCCATCATCACCGCCATCATCGCCGTCATCGGCAAGGGCCACGGCAACGCCTGGTGCGAGACCGCCCTGCGGCGCTGGCAGGGCAAGAATCCCCACCATGACCAGCACGGCGAGGAAGGAAAAGCGTGCTGTTTTGTCCACAAGGCGGCTCGACATGGTCCGTCTCCCGTGGCGACGCCGCTCGTCCGGGTCGCCTTCTGTTCATCGTCATCTCGCACATACGTTTGACTCGACAGCTTATTCCATGGCGTGCCAAAGAAATCGCATGACGAACACAATGCCGACGGTGCCGGAACGGCTTGTAGCCTTCCTGCCGAACCTCAGACGTTTTGCAATTTCGCTTTGCCGTTCGCGGGAGCTGGCCGACGATCTGGTGCAAACGGCCTGCGAGCGCGCGATCCTCGCCGCCGACAGTTTTGCGCCCGATAGCCGCTTCGATGCATGGATGTTCCGCATCCTGCGCAACCTTTGGATCGACCACCTGCGCCGCCAGAAGACCGCCGGCCCGCATGACGATATAGACGAAGCGCTCGATGTGTCCGTCCCCTCCGGCGAGGCTGCCACCCATGCACGCATGGATCTTGCCGGGGTGACCGCCGCACTGCAGAAACTGCCGGCGGAACAGCGCGAAGTGCTGGTTCTCGTCTGCGTGGAGGATATGAGCTATCGCGATGCCGCCGAGGTGCTTGCGATTCCGATCGGCACGGTGATGAGCCGCCTTGCCCGTGCACGGAAAAATTTGATGGAACTCACGGGAATAAGTTTCGACGAAGGGCGTTCGTCCGATACGAGAGGCAGCGTTCTATGAGCAAAGAGCAATTCGACGACGAAACATTGATGGCCTTTGCCGATGGCGAACTGGACGAGGCGCAAAGCCTTGCGCTGGAAGAAGCGCTGGCGGAGGACGAGGCCCTTGCCGAACGGCTCGCCGTCTTCTTCGACAGCCGCCGGCTGGTCGGCGACGCTCTCAAGCCGCTGATCGACGAACCGGTGCCGGACGCGCTTGCCGCCTCGGTGCGCCGTATGGTGCAGGCGGCCGAAGGCAATGAAACCCCGCAGGACAATATCGTCGCCCTCCCGGTCCGACCGCAGCCCCAGGCCCGGGCCTGGCTGATGCCGGTCGCGGCAAGCCTCGTCGCGGTCATCACCGGCGTCATCGGCTTCACGCTCGGGCGCATCGCGCCCTCGACAGTGGATTCCGGCACCGAAGTCGCAGCAGCCCTCGACCGCGAGGCTTCCGGCCGGGACGTCGCGCTTGGCGCGTCCGGCACCCGGCTGCACATCGTCGCCACCTTCCGCGATGAACGCGGCGACCTTTGCCGCGAATATCGGCTGACGCAACCAGGCAGCAGCACGCAGACCGTCGCCTGCCGCCAGGACGGCGCATGGGCGACGCGGCTCGCGCTGACGACGCCACAGACCGATGGTTACATGCCTGCTTCCGCGCAGGAGACCGTCGATGCCTATCTCGCCTCGATCCAGGCCGGCGCACCGCTTTCGGCCGAAGAGGAGCGCAAGGCGCTGTCTCCCTGAAACAGGAGCGCGCCCGACGCACCTTTCAGGCGTAGTCCACCGCCTATCGGATTCGATGTTGGCGATCTTCCTCTCTCCCTCGAAGGAGGCGAAGCTGTGAGCGGTACGGTTCGGTTCGGGTACGGCAGAACCGGTCCTCGACGGTGACCGCCTGCTGAGAGCCCCGGCCTGACGCCAGTCCTATTTTTCACAAAGCCGGGAATAGACCTCGCCCGGTGCCGTTCTTCCTCCATCGAACGATGAGGAGAACAGCGATGGCACTCACCCTGCTTAAAAAGCCGCGTCCCCGGTTGACCTTTCTCTGCCGCAAGGAGGACGACGGCGTCATTCCGCCTCCCGTGCGCGCCAAGACGGCCCTGCCCGACTGGTTCCGCAAACTGCCACCCGTCGATGCCGCCCATGTCTCGCCGACCAACAGCGGCCTGACGGTAAAACGCTGCATGCCCTTTATCGACGCCATGGCCGCCGGCTGGGTGATCGGGCTTGCCGGCACCGTGCGCATGGAGATATCCGACAACGGCAGGACCGTGGATTGCGGCTGGGATTTCGACCGTACCCTGGTCAGCAACCATGCAAACCACCAGGTCGCTGGCAATCCACGCGACCCCTTGCCGCCCTGCAAGTTCCACAACTACTGGACCATCCGCACGCCGCCCGGCTGGAGCTGCCTCTTCGTGCCGCCGCTCAACCGGCCGAACGGCATCTTCGAGGTCGTCTCCGGCATCGTCGACACCGATACCTACCAGTCGGAGATCCATTTTCCCTTCTTCGCCACGGGCGAGGACGGGCTGCATGTCCTGGAACGCGGCACCCCCATCGTGCAGGTCATCCCCTTCCGGCGGGAGACCTCCGACCTCAACGCGGATATCCGCGCCGAGCATGAGGCGGAGGGCGCCGTCCGCAAATCGATCCTCCGCAAGACGCTTGCCGCGGACGGCTGGTACCGCAGGTTCGCCCGCGCGCAGCGATAGTACCAAGGACAGATCCTGTCTGTTCACCGCTCTGCCACGCGCAGCGGCGGTGAACAGGCATGCGCGGAAACAAACCACTATGTCATTGAAAAATAAATAATTTCATCGGGAATAGATGTCACCATCCATCGTTCTTCCTTTGCAGCCGGCGAGGCTGTCATGCAAAGGAGAAATACCATGAAGAAACTCATCGCAATCCTCGGCGCGTTCCTTGTGGTGGGGACCGCTGGCCCCGCACCGGCTGTCGCCGACGATCCCGTCCAGCGCTTCCTGCAGAAAATGGCGCGCAGCAACACGGCGGGCCAGGTCCGTGCCCGCCGCGACCGGGACGACGACCGCCGCGGCAGCTGGAACTCCAACCGCAACTCCAACAGTTCGTCGAACTCCTCCCGCAACTCCAGCTCCAATTCAAGTTCCAATTCGAGTTCCAACTCGTCGAGCAACTCATCCTCGAACAGCTCCTCCAATTCCTCGAGCAATTCGAGCTCGAACTCGTCCTCCAATTCCTCGTCGAACTCGTCTTCCGACGATTGAGACGCAGTCTGAAAAACCGAAAGGAGGGCAGACCTTGACCCTTTATGCAATCGCCCCTCCCGCACCCCACGCCGACCGGCGTGGGGAACCGTCCCCGATTTGCGAGCCCGTCGTACCGCTGGCCCGCGTCAGGCAGATCGTCGCGGCGGTCGTGTTAATCTTCAGCGCCATGCTGATCTTCCTGGCAATCGACGGCCTGACCCTGCCCATGCGGCTGACCCTTGCGGTCTTCGTCGCCACCATCGTTGCCTGGACCATTCTCGATCTGCCGGATACGCCCGTCGCGCTGGCCGGCGCGGCCATGCTGCCGATCGTCGGCGCCGTCGACGAGGCGGTGCTCTACCGTTCGCTCGGCAACGACATCGTCTGGCTGATGCTCGCGGCCTTCGTCGTCGCCGGCGTGCTACGGCAGGTCGGCGTGGTCGAACAGATCATCGGCCGCCTGCTCGCCCGGCTCAACACGGTCAAGAGCCTGTTCTGGGTTCTGACACTCCTGATCTTCGCCACCGCCTTCGTCATCCCCTCCACATCGGCCCGCGCCGCCATGCTGGCGCCAGTCTATCTCGGCCTTGCCACGGCTATCGGCAATACAAGGGTCAATCGGGTGCTGGCGCTGCTCTTTCCCTCCATCATCCTGCTCTCCGCCGGCGCATCACTGATCGGCGCCGGCGCCCATCTCGTCGCCGCCGAAATGATGGAGCGAACCCGCGGCCACAGCCCCGATTTTGTCGATTGGCTCGCCCTGGCTGGCCCCTTCTCCCTCCTCTGCTCGCTGCTCGCCTGCGCCGTATTGCTGTACGTCTTCCTGAGCGCCGAGGAGCGTGGAATGGTTCTTACCCGGTGCGGTTCCCAAAACGCGCCGGCCCGCGTTACGCGGCAGCAATGGACCGTTATGGCCACAGCAGGCGCGATGGTCGTGCTTTTCGTCATCCAGCCGCTGCACGGCGTCGGCATGGCGCTGATCGCGATCGTCACCGCATTGCTGCTGGCGACGGAGCGTATCTCGGGCCTCTCCCTCAAGATCGCGCTGAAAGGCGTCGAATGGAATCTCCTGCTCTTCCTTGCCGGCACGCTCGTCATCGGCGAAGCGCTGCTCGAAACCGGCACGGCGGCGGAGCTGGCCGAACGGGTCGTCAGCCTTGCCGGCAACGGGATTGCAGCCCGGCCCGCACTTCTCATCGCTTTCGCCGCGATTGCCGCAACGCTCTCGCACCTCGTCATCACCTCGCGAACGGCAAGAGCCACCGTGCTCATTCCCGCACTCGCCCTGCCACTTGCCGCCCTCGGCGTCGATCCGCTCAACCTCATCATGGTCGTCACGTTAGCGAGCGGGTTCTGCCAGACCCTGCTGGTATCGGCAAAGCCCGTCGCTCTCTTCGGCAGCCTGGACCAGGCGACCTTCAGCCAGTCCGATCTCCTGCGGCTTGCCAGCTATCTGATCGGCCCATTCATCGGCCTGCTCATCGTTTTCGCCACCGTGGTCTGGCCGCTACAAGGCCTGCCGTTACGCTGACGCTTCCTCCGATCGGGAAGAAACGGCCGCCGCTGGCGGTCTTTTTTATTTAGCCGGCTAAATTTTTTCGTCGCAAATGGAATAGATCGTGCGGCGTGCCGTTCCTCCCTTGTCACATGAGTGTCACAACAGAAAAGGAACGCCCCATGGCTTTCACGGTTCTCGTCGCCCCCTCCGGTTTCAAGGAAAGCCTCTCTGCGGACGAGGCGGCCGATTGCATCGCACGCGGTGTCCACCGTGCCTTCCCCGGCGCCACCATCCTGAAGGCGCCGATGGCCGATGGCGGAGAAGGCTTCACCAAGGCCCTTGTCAGGGCGACCGGCGGCACGCTCCATTCCCTCACTGTGACCGGCCCGGTCAATGACCCGGTCGCGGCGCATTTCGGTTTCCTTGGCGGTTGCAGCGAGCCGACCGCCGTCATCGAGATGGCAGCCGCCGCCGGCCTCAGCCTGGTGCCGCGCGACCGCCGCAATCCATGCCTGACGACGAGCTACGGCGTCGGTGAGCTGATCCGCGCAGCCCTCGATCGAGGGGCTCGCCGCATTCTGCTCGGCTGCGGCGACAGTGGCATCAACGACGGCGGCGCCGGCATGGCCGAGGCGCTCGGCATACGGCTGCTCGACAAAAACGGCCAACCCCTGCCCCGCGGTGGCGCGGCCCTCGCCGACCTTGCATCCATCGACATGTCCGGCCGCGATCCACGCCTTGATGCCGTGCGCATCGATGCCGCCGTCAACTGGCACAACCTGCTGCTCGGCGAGCGCGGCGTCGCCCGGGTCTTCGGCCCGCAAAAGGGCGCAACGCCGGCGCAGGTCGAGATACTCGCGGACGCGATGGAAGTCTACGCCGCCGCCATCCGGCACACGACAGGCATCGAGGTCGGCTCGGCGCCGGGCGGCGGTGCTTCCGGCGGGCTGGGTGCGGCAATCCTCGGTCTTGCCGGCGGCAAGCTGCACCCGCGCTACGACATCGTCATGCAATATCTGGAGCTCGACCGCTTCATGGCGACCGCCGACCTCGTCATCACCGCGGAAGGCAGCCTCGACGGGCAGACGCCATTCGGCAAGGTGCCGGCCGAGGTGGCGCAGCGGGCAAAGGGCATGGGTGTCCCTGTCATCGCGCTTGCCGGCACGCTCGGCAAGGGCGTACAGCTCAATTTCGAGCATGGCATCGATGCATTCGCGTCCATCCTCAGCCGTCCCTGCTCGCTGGAGGACGCCATTTCCTCCGCACCGAAACTGCTGGCCCGGGCAGCGGAGGACGCCGCGCGCATGGTGATGGTTGGCATGAGCCTGCGGAACCGCCCCCACAGGGCGGCGTGAGGTCGGGGCGAGCACATCGTACCTGGCGGTCTTCCGAGGCCGTCAGGTTACGTCTCGGACCTTCGGATCCAATAGTGGTCGCGGATGTTCATACCGTTCTGGATTATATTGGTGGCGATCTCGGGGTCGCCCCCCTCGAAGGTCTCGGTGTCAGCGCCACAGAGCAACAAAAACAGCTTCTGGTGAGCGACAGAGACGAAGTATTCGCGGGCGGGCGCAGGCACATCGATTTCGACGGCCTGCATCTCCTGCGAGGCCTGCTCGCTGGCTTTCGCGATAGCCTCGTAGATCGTTGCCATCATCTCACGCTCCAGCTTCTCCTGTATCTGGACGTAGTGATTCTCCGCCACGGTAAGAACGGGACAACTCGTGTTCATTGGCATTCTCCTGGAGCATCGTCTCTTCACAAGCGCTGAAACAGCGAAATGAAGAGCGAGCAGCAACTATGTGATGAGGATCGTCAGGACGCGAGGGATTGGGGTCGGAACGGCTCCTATATCTTCGGTTTTCCCCGTCTGCGCGAAGTGTCGCCCGGCACCTTCATCGACAATGCCACAAGCCCGTGCACACGGAAATGATCCAGTGACGAACCGGATCCGGCGAACTGGCGCTTTGGCCATGCCGATCCTCTTCTACAAGGAAAACCTCTGAGCATGGCCATTGGCCGCCCCGCGAAGTGGCGGCCATTGCTGCATTCGGCAAGATCGACGCTGTGATCCATCGGCCAAACCTGCACTTCCACGCCCCTATAGCAGGAAATCCCCCGGCTTCAGGGAAAGCACCGCATCGATGTGAAGGACAAAGTCTGCCGTGCCATCGCCGTTGACATCCCCGTACACGAAGGTGTTGGCCTTCGTTTTCTCGTAGCGCAGTTCACCCGCTTTTTTGGAGAACTTGGCGGTATCGATGAAGCTGAAGGCCTGGTTGCCTGATTTTCCGATATTGGCATCGATGGCAGCGAAATCGATCACGTCCTTTTCTTTCTGCGAGAAGTCGAAGATCGTGTCCGTCGCCGTCTTCGAGGTGCCGAGCTCCTTTGCCGACCGGAAGACAAATCGATCGCTGCCCGTCCCGCCATAAAGGTCATCGAAGCCGAGCCCCCCGATGATCTGGTCGCTGCCCGCCCCGCCGGAAAGCAGGTCATTGCCAGCGCCACCGTCGATTACGTTCGCCTTGGTGTCACCCGTCAGCCTGTCTGCATGGGAGGAGCCGCTGAGGTTTTCGACCGACGAATAGGTGTCGCCGCCGGCATCGCCCTTGTTGATCGACGGGGCGGCAAGGCTCGCCACGACAACCGCCTTTGCATCGACATAGGAAGCGGTGTCCGTGCCGTTGCCGCCGAAAAGGCGGTCGGCGCCGGCCCCGCCGATCAGAAGGTCGTTTCCGTCGCCACCTTCCAGCGTGTCATTGCCAGCGCCGCCATTCAGCACATTCGCATTGGCATCGCCAACCAGCTTGTCGGCATGAAAAGTGCCGGTAAGGTTCTCGATCGAGGAATAAGTATCGCCTTTGGCATCGCCTGTGTTGATCGACGGCATGGCAAGGCTCGCCACCAGGCCCGCCTTCGCGCCGGCATAGGAGGCGGTGTCACTGCCGTTGCCGCCGAGAAGGCGATCGGCACCGGCGCCGCCGATCAGGACGTCGTTGCCGTCACCGCCTTCCAGCACGTCGTTGCCGGCATAGCCAAGCAGCGTGTCGTTCCCGGCCAGCCCCAGTAAACGGTCCAGGCCGATGCCACCCTTGAGCACGTCGTTCTTCGCCGTGCCGCTGATCGTCTCCAGGATATCCGTGACTGTGATAGTGAAGACCTTGGTTACCTTGTGCACGCCGTCGGAAAAAAGCGCTCATGAGCACCACCTTTTGGGCTGCTGGCCGTCTTGAAGGCAGCCGCGATCACTCGAGCGCGTGACAATACTCCAAAGACGAAAGATTGTTTTCTCGATGCAAGCGGTCGGAAAAGGCGGGGAGAATCCCGCCTCTCTGCGTTCAGAACTTCATGTTGAGGTTTGCCGAGACTGTGTGGCTGACGGCGTCGCTGCTCACTCCGGCCTGATAAGTCACCCTCCCTTCGAGAGCGGATGACGTACCGGTCAGCAGCAGATCGGCCTCAAGTTCCACCCGGTTTCTCGACGGGTCGATCTTGCTTGTGATCGACGACCCCAGAAGCTCGACCGACCGTTTGAACGTGCCGACGCGCCGTCCGTAGGCAACGTTGAGCGAAGGCGTCACGAGGATGTCGCTCCACTCAATCGGCTTGGCACGCACCGTCATGCCGAGACCGAGGTCACCGGTCAGGTTCGTGGCGGACGCTGCCCTCAGCGTGAGGACGCTTGTTCCCGTTTCGTCGACAGCACCGAGATGCTGACGGGCGACGCGGCTGAACACATAGGGGGACACGTCAACGGATTCGAGATCGAAGTGCCTGCCGACACGCGCCGTCGCCCATAAAGCGCGATCGCTCTGGTCGCCGGCTATATCGAGACCTGCCATGCCCAGGATCGTATCCGCCATACCCGGTGCGCTGACCCGGCGGGTCTTGCTCGAAAAGAAGCTGGCACCCATGGTCGCGCCGGCGAAGAAAGTATCGCTTTCATAGGCGATATACGGCGCGGCGTGATAGGACGTGTCTTCGACTTTGTTGCCATTATCGGCCGCAAATCGGTTCTGGCTGAAGCCGATTGCCGCTCCGGCAGTCCATCGGTCATCGATCGCATAGTCGAAACCACCCAGGAGGCCGCCGGTCGTGAATTGGCCCGAAAGGTCCGAGCTGCCAAGCGAAAGGTCGGTGCGACCGGCGAACGGGGTCAGCCAGAAGCCGTAGCGATCCAGGTCCGGCCGATCGGCATGGCTTTCGATGATATCGGCGACCCGGTTCACAGTCGTTGCGTGGGACCATGCGGCCTGAGCGTAAATAGCGCCGGCCTCGGCTTCACGGGTCGTCACCATGTTGCCGACATTGAGCAGGCCCCAGCCGTAGATATCGTCCAGTCCGGCATCGCCGATATCGGTCGCCGTCTGAAACACCAGCTGCGCGAGTTCCTGCTCACTGGCATTCGGATAGAGCTGCTTGGCGATGGCAAGCGCGCCTGAGACATGGGGCGCCGCCATCGACGTGCCCTGCTCGCCAAGATATTTTCCATCAAGCCAGGTCGAATTGATCAGGCCTTCTTCACCATAGAATTCGTCACCGCCCGGCGCGGAGATGCAGAAGTACTTCGCCCCGCCGCCACAGCCCTGCGAATACCATGCGAGCTCAACGTCCGGGTTCACGGCCGCGACGGCCATCCAGCCGCGCTGCAATTCCGGAAACAGCACCGGCAGCGCGCCGGGAACACTGGGCTCCTCCCAGCCGTCATTGCCCGCGGCAACGACCATCACACCACCGGCATTGACGACCTCGCGATAGACGTTCAATTCCCCGGCGGCGAAAGACTCGATGATTTCCGGGCTATAATCGGTAAACGGACCCGGATAGCCATAGGATGCGTTGAAGATGCGCACGCCTTGTTTCAAGGCGTAACGATAGACGTTTATCGTCGCGATCTGCTGCTCTTCAAGGGACGCACCGTCCAGAAGCGCCCGCAAGGCCACGATCTCGGAACCCGAGGCGACGCCGAGCATGCCTTTTCCGTCCCGGTTCGCGGCAATGATCCCGGCAACGTGGGTTCCATGACCATCGGTGTCATCCAGGCTTCCGCCGAAGCCATCGATGCCGAGCCCCCGGTATCGCCCGACAAGCTCGGAATGCAGCTTGCCGCCGATCTGGAGGCCCGTATCCGCCACGCCGACCTTGACATCCTTGCCGTCGAGGCCCTTTTCGAGCGCCTTGTCGACGCCGATCATCCGCAGGCCCCACTGGCTGTCGAACTCAGCCTGGAAGTCCTGTGCCTTTACAGAGGGGGCCATCAACAGCACGATGGCGCAGTACGTATTTAAGCGATAAAGGATTGATTTCATGATCTTTCCCCAAAAGTCTGCGCACTCATAGCGAGAACAGGACAATCGGATCAACACAGGAAACCGCTTGGGCGGCGGTGCACCCAAAATTGAGTCACCGGTGGCTACCGTGACATCACGATGCAAAACACGGCTGGTAGGCAGGCCCGATAGAATGCCATAACGCATGGCGCGACAGGACGACGATGCAGCCTCCGGGACGGATAGATCATTTCGATTCGATGATGGAAAACCACGATCCTCGATTCCTCGCCGTTCTGCGCGATGCGGCCGAACAACTCCTTGCGATGCACGATACGGCACCCAGGGTCGTGCGCTATGTGGCCAGCATGCAGAAATGGCTCATAACGCAGGCGATCATCGCCTTGCATTTCGAACGAAAGCACGACGAGGCGCGCGCGCCACTGACCGCCGGCTCACTCATCGAGTTCTTCGCGCAGGAGCAGCGCTTCAGCAAGAATACGTTGACGGCTCATCTCGCGGAAATGCGCGCCTATGGCTTGCTCGTGCCGCAAGACAGCAGGGACAAGCGGATCAAGCCGCTGCAGCTTAGCCCCTATGCCGAAACGCTTGTCGGTCAATGGCTGGAAAGCCACCTCGCGGCCCTGGACAGACTGGACGGCGGCAGACGGGTTTCAGAACTTGCAGAGGATCCCCGCCGTCTCGCCTGCATGCATCCGCTGGCGGTTCGCGCCCTCGTCTTCGATCCGGCCTGGGCCGAACCACCGGCAAGCGTGGACCTGTTCGTGCGCACGGAATCGGGAAGCAACATTCTGCATGAGCTGATCTGCCGCCTGCCGATGGATACCGGGCGCGTGGACCAACCGATCTGTCTCGGGCCGCTTCATGCAAGCGAGATTTCGACGCGCCACACCCTGTCGCGCGGCCATGTGCAGCGGATATTCTCGCGGGCCCGCGCGGAGGGATTGCTCCTCTGGAGTCTTCCCGCCAATCAGGGCGACCTGTCGGTCTCCCCATCCTTGCTCCTCGACTACGCGCGCTGGCAGTCCGTGAAATTCCGGGCCATTGCGCAGGCTCATCGACAATCTCAACAAATGATTGCTCGGACAGAGCCTGGCTAGGTTTTCCCGGTCCGAAACTCATAGGAAACCATCGTTCAGCACATCGTCCTCACCCCATGCGTTCTGACGCATATGAGCCCGGCGACGGCGGGAAGACGATGGTCTTGTTGCCGTTCATGAAGGTGCGGTGGTGGATATGGGCGTGCACGGCGCGCGCCAGAACCTGGCTCTCCACGTCCCGGCCGATCGACACATAGTCCTCCGCCGACTGCGCATGCGTGATGCGCGCCACGTCCTGCTCGATGATCGGACCCTCGTCGAGATCCTCCGTGACGTAATGCGCCGTCGCACCAATCAGCTTCACGCCGCGCTCGAAGGCCTGCTTGTACGGGTTCGCTCCCTTGAACGACGGCAGGAACGAGTGGTGGATGTTGATGATCCGGCCCGACATCTTCTTGCACACCGCATCCGACAGAACCTGCATGTAGCGGGCAAGCACGATCAGTTCGGCGCCGGACTGCTCGACGACCTCCATCAGCCGGGCCTCGGCCTGCGGCTTGTTCTCCTTCGTCACCTTGATGTGGTGGAAGGGAATGTCGTGGTTGACGATGACCTTCTGGTAATCGAAGTGGTTCGACACGACGCCGACAATGTCGATCGGCAGCGCGCCGATCTTCCAGCGGTAGAGCAGGTCGTTCAGGCAATGGCCGAAGCGCGACACCATGAGCAGCACCTTCATGCGCTCGTCGCTGTCGTTGAAGCGGTAGGTCATGGCGAACTTCTTGGCAACCGGCGCAAAACCGGCCTTGATATCCTCCTCCGACACGCCTTCCTGCGACAGGAAGGTCAGCCGCATGAAGAACAGGCCCGTCTCCAGGTCGTCGAACTGCGAACTGTCCGAGATGTAACACCCCTTTTCGGCGAGGTAGCCGGTGATCGCGGCCACAATACCGCGGGTCGATTGGCAGGATACGGTCAGGACGTGGCTTTTCATCGGGCGTGTCTCCAAGGCCTTGAATATCATAGAAATGGCGCGACCTTTTGGACCGCGCCATTCCTCGCTTGGGAGGCGAAGATCAAACAGGTGTGTGCTTACACGGCCTTCTGCAATTCCGGGAGTGCTTCGAACAGGTCCGCGACGAGACCGTAGTCGGCGACCTGGAAGATCGGGGTCTCCTCGTCCTTGTTGATCGCCACGATCACCTTCGAGTCCTTCATGCCCGCCAGATGCTGGATCGCCCCCGAGATGCCGCAGGCGATGTAGAGCTGCGGCGCGACCACCTTGCCCGTCTGACCAACCTGCCAGTCGTTCGGCGCATAGCCCGCATCGACCGCAGCACGCGAGGCACCGA
The DNA here is from genome assembly GCF_022899935.1 of Shinella curvata. GTDB lineage: Bacteria > Pseudomonadota > Alphaproteobacteria > Rhizobiales > Rhizobiaceae > Shinella > Shinella curvata. The sequence goes on along the minus strand of NZ_JALJCJ010000002.1, from coordinate 794 downwards.
CGGCCGCACCCAGCTTGTCGGCGACGGGCAGGATGACCTCCTGGAACTTCTCCGACGAGCCCAGCGCACGGCCGCCCGAGATGATGATCTTCGCAGATGTCAGTTCCGGACGGTCCGACGAAGACAGCGCATCCTTGACGTGGCTCGAAAGGCCCGGGTTCGCTGCGGCCGAGATGGTCTCGACGGATGCGCTACCGCCTTCACCGGCAGCGGCAAACGACGCCGTGCGCACGGTGATCACCTTCTTCGCATCGGTCGACTGCACCGTCTGGATGGCATTGCCCGCATAGATCGGACGCTTGAACGTATCGGCACTGACCACCTCGACGATTTCCGAGACCTGCGCGACATCGAGCAGCGCTGCCACGCGCGGCAGAACGTTCTTGCCGACCGAGGTCGCAGCCGAGACGATCGCATCGTAATTGCCGGCCAGCGACACGATGAGCGCGGCCAGCGGTTCGGCAAGATTGTTGCCGAGGCTCGCATCGTCGGCGAGCAGCACCTTCGTCACGCCCGAGAGTTTTGCAGCCGCATCGGCGGCCGCCCTGGCGCCGGAACCGGCGACGAGCACATGCACGTCGGAACCGATCTTCGCCGCTGCCGTCAGCGCCTTGGCGGTCTGGTCGGAAAGCGTTGCATTGTCGTGGTCTGCCAGAAGAAGAATGGCCATGTTCGTAATCTCCTCAAATCGTCCGGATCAAAGCACGCCGGCTTCGGTCTTGAGCTTCTCGACCAGCTCGGCCACCGACTTGACCTTGACGCCCGCCTTGCGGCCCGACGGCTCCTCGGTCTTC
>NZ_JALJCJ010000001.1:270052-1259695 GCF_022899935.1 Shinella curvata | reverse complement strand
CCGCGCCATCGTGCGCGAACCCTCGGCCTTCCTGTTCGACGAGCCCTTGTCCAACCTCGATGCGGCGCTGCGCGGCATGATGCGGCTGGAGATCTCCGAGCTGCATCATCAGCTGAAGACGACGATGATCTATGTCACGCACGACCAGGTCGAGGCGATGACCATGGCCGACAAGATCGTGGTGCTGAATGCCGGCAATATCGAGCAGGTCGGTTCGCCGCTCGATCTCTACAACAAGCCCGACAACCTGTTCGTCGCCGGCTTCATCGGCTCGCCGCGCATGAACTTCGTCAAGGGCGAGGCGGCCAAGCCGTACAATGCGCCCACCGTCGGCATCCGTCCGGAGCACATCAAGCTCTCCAAGGAGAGCGGCAGCTGGAAGGGCGTGGTCGGTGTTGCCGAACATCTCGGCTCCGACACGTTCCTGCATGTCAATGTGGAGAACATCGGCATGCTGACCGTCCGCGCCGACGGCGACTTCCCCGTCACACACGGCGATACCGTATGGCTCACGCCAGACACAACACGCATCCATAGATTCGAGGACAATGGATTGGCGATACGATGAAACGGCTTGAGGGCAAGAGCGCGCTGATCACGGGATCGGCCCGCGGCATCGGACGCGCCTGTGCCGAAGCCTATGTGCGGGAAGGGGCGCGGGTCGCGATTGCCGATATCAATGTGGAGCGGGCGAGTGCGACTGCGCAGGAGATCGGCCCGGCAGCCTATGCGGTGCAGATGGATGTGACGAAGCAGGAGTCCATCGACGCGGCGATTGCGGCTTGCGTGAAGGAAGCCGGCGGCATCGATATTCTCGTCAACAATGCGGCACTCTTCGACCTCCAGCCGATCGTCGAGATCACGCGGGAAAGTTACGACCGGCTCTTCTCGATCAATGTCGGCGGCACGCTGTTCACGTTGCAGGCTGCGGCAAAACAGATGATCGCGCAGGGCCGTGGCGGCAAGATCATCAATATGGCAAGCCAGGCGGGGCGCCGCGGCGAGGGGCTGGTCGGCGTCTACTGTGCGACGAAGGCGGCGGTGATCAGCCTCACCCAGTCGGCGGGCCTGAACCTCATAAAGCACGGCATCAACGTCAATGCCATCGCACCCGGCGTCGTCGATGGCGAGCACTGGGACGGCGTGGACGCGCTCTTCGCCAAATATGAAAACCGGCCGCTCGGGGAGAAGAAGCGGCTGGTCGGTGCGGACGTCCCCTTCGGCCGCATGGGAACGGCCGACGACCTGACGGGCATGGCGATCTTCCTCGCCTCCCAGGAGAGCAACTACATCGTCGCGCAGACCTACAATGTCGATGGTGGCAACTGGATGAGCTGAGGCGCAGCCGTGCGCTTGGCACAGGTATAGACCGGAACACACCGGAAGGAATGGACCATGACCACGAAACTGTCGCTCGCCACGCTTCCGGCGGTCTCGAAGACCGCCAGCATCCCGGCCTATGCGCGTGAGAACCTAACGGCGGGTATCGTCCATTTCGGCGTCGGCAATTTCCACCGGGCGCATCAGGCGATCTATCTCGACGACCTTTTCAACCTCGGCCTCGACCATGATTGGGCGCTGATCGGCGCGGGCGTTCTGCCCTCCGACGCCGCGATGCGCGAGAAACTCGCCGGCCAGGATTTCCTGACCACCGTCGTCGAGCAGGACAACAATCGTTCCGGCGCCCGCGTCACCGGTGCGATGATCGACTATCTCGCGCCCGGCAATGCGGCAGCGACCGTCGCCCAGCTTGCCGATCCCGCCATCCGCATCGTCTCGCTGACGATCACCGAGGGGGGCTATTTCATAAACCCGGCTTCCGGCATCTTCGACCCGGCCCACCCGGCGATCGCCGCCGATGCTGCCAACCCTTCCGAGCCGAAGACGGTCTTCGGCCTCATCCTCGCCGGCCTGAAGGCCCGCAGGGACAAGGGCATCGCACCCTATACGGTCATGTCCTGCGATAACATTCCGCACAATGGCAAGGTGACGCATGCGGCCGTATCCGGTCTCGCGCGCCTCTCCGATCCGGGTCTTGCCGACTGGATCGACGCCAATGTCGCCTTCCCGAACGGCATGGTGGACCGCATAACGCCTGCGACGGGGCCGCGCGAGATCGGCATCGTGGCCGACGACTACGGCATCGACGATGCCTGGCCGGTGTTCTGCGAGGAGTTCAAGCAATGGGTGCTCGAGGACAAGTTCCCCCAGGGCCGCCCGGCGCTGGAAAAGGTCGGCGTGCAGTTCGTGCCCGATGTGGCGCCCTATGAGCATATGAAGATCCGCATCCTGAATGGCGGCCATGCGGCGATCGCCTATCCGGCAGCGCTGCTCGACATCCACTTCGTGCATGAGGCGATGGAGGATCCGGATATCCGCGCCTTCCTCGCCAAGCTGGAACTGGACGAGATCGTGCCGGTCATCCCCCCCGTGCCGAATACGGACCTGCGCGACTATTTCGGCCTGATCGAGCGCCGCTTCTCCAATCCCAAGATCGCCGACACGATCCCGCGTCTGGCGCAGGACGGCTCCAACCGCCAGCCGAAATTCATCCTGCCATCGACGGCCGACCGCCTGTCGCGCAAGGAAGACGTCACCGGCCTGGCGCTCGTCTCCGCGCTCTGGTGCCATTATCTTGCCGGCACGACGGACAGCGGCAAGGCGATCAGCTTCAACGATCCCAATATCGACCGCATCCATGCGGCAGCGAAGGCGGCAAGAGCGGAGCCTGCTGCCTTCCTCGAATTGCGCGATATCTTCGGCGTGGTTGCGGAGTCGGACCTTTTCCGTAAGCGCTTTGCCAATGCGCTGACGTCCCTCCAGCGGAACGGCACGCGGGCAACATTGAAGCTCTATCTGGAAGACAGGCTGGCGATGTAGGGAGATCCCAAACATTCCGGGGCTTTTCATCGCGGAGAGCAGACAGTAGGACGGAGGCCTGAACACGGAACGGAAAGCCATGGCCGCCAAAGCGACAGAACTCGTCATCTTCGATTGCGACGGCGTGCTCGTCGACAGCGAGCCTATTTCGCTTGCCGTCCTGGTCGAAGCGCTTGCCGCAGCGGGTGTGGCAATGAGCGAAGAGGAGGCGCATGACCGCTTCCTTGGCCGCAGCCTGAAGAGCATGTCGGAAATCCTGCATGACGAATACGGGCTTGCGATCGATGCCGCCTTCCTGGAGGCCATGCGCAAGGTGCTCTACGAGCGTTTTCGTCTGGAGTTGCAGCCGATCGACGGCATTGCCGAGACGGTGGACGGCCTCGGCATCGCCCATTGCGTGGCCTCTTCCAGCCAGCCGGAGCGTATCCGTCTGTCGCTTTCCGTGACGGGTCTCATCGACAGGTTCGAGCCGAATATCTTCAGCGCCACCATGGTCTCGCGTGGCAAACCAGCGCCCGATCTTTTCCTTCATGCGAGCGCGGTGATGGGGGTGGAGCCCGCGCGCTGCGTCGTGGTGGAGGACAGCCCGGCCGGCATTGCAGCGGCAAAATCCGCGGGCATGCGGGTCGTCGCCTTCACCGGCGGTTCCCACGCGCGCACGCCCCGCCATCGCGAGGCGCTGCTGAACCTCAAACCCGACGCCCTGTTTGACGACATGCGGGAATTGTTACAGTTTGTCCGCAACGAAAAGGCCGACGGGAAAGAGCATTGATGCGCGATTTGATCGTTGCGGTGGACATCGGCACGGGCAGTGCCCGTGCCGGCGTGTTCGACCCTAGCGGTGCGCTGTTCGGCCGGGCCGAACATCCGATCGCCATGCGCCGACCGAGTGCTCACCATGCCGAACACGATTCCGAAAACATCTGGGAAGCCGTCTGCACCGCGGTGAAGGCGGCCTGTGCCGTCGCCGGCGTGCCGGCCGCGCGCGTCGCGGCACTCGGCGTCGATGCGACCTGTTCGCTGGTGGTGCGCGACAAGGCCGGGGCGCCGCTCGCCGTTTCCGGCGGTGAGGAGGCGCGCTGGGATACGATCGTCTGGCTCGATCACCGCGCGCTCGCCGAAGCGGATTTCTGTACGGCGACGGAGCATCCGGTGCTTGCCCATTCCGGTCGGGTCATGTCGCCGGAAATGGAAATGCCGAAGCTGATGTGGCTGAAGCGCAACCGGCCGGAAGAATGGGCCCGATCCGGTTATTTCTTCGACCTGGCGGATTTCGTCACCTGGCGGGCGACGGGTTCGAATGCCCGTTCCCGCGGCACGATGACGGCCAAATGGAACTACCTTTCCCATGAGGAGCAGCCGTGGGACGAAAGCTTCCTGAAGGCGATCGGACTTGAGGATGTGCGGGAACGCGGGTCGCTTCCGACCGAGACGCTGGCTGTCGGCGAAGCGGTTGGCCGGCTGACGGCTGCGGCCGCCGTCGCTCTTGGGCTCGATACGGACTGTGTCGTCGCGGCAGGCCTGATCGACGCCTATGCCGGGACGTTCGGGGTGCTCGGTCCCTTTGCCGGCGAACCCGAGGCGATGGAGCGCCAGCTGGCGCTGATCGGCGGCACGTCAAGTTGCATCGTTGCCTTCTCGCGCGAAAAGCGCTTCAGCTTCGGCATGTGGGGGCCCTACTACGAGGCCGTGCTGCCGGGATGGTGGCTGGTCGAGGGTGGTCAGTCGGTAACGGGGGCGCTGCTCGACCATATCGTTCGCACGCACAGCGCCGGTGGTGAGCCGACCGCGGCCAACCACGCCCGCATCGTCGCCCGCATCCGCGAACTTCAATTGGAGGAAGGGGAGGCCTTCGCAGCACGGCTGCATGTGCTGCCCGATTTTCACGGAAACCGCTCGCCGCTTGCCGATCCCCATGCGCTCGGCGTCATCAGCGGCCTTGCTCTCGACGCCTCCTTCGACGGGCTTTGCCGCCTCTATTGGCGTACCGCGGTTGCGATCGCGCTCGGCATCCGCCATATCCTCGACAAGCTCGGCGAGCGCGGTTACCCGCTCGATACCCTGCACGTCACCGGCGGGCACGTGCGCAATCCTTTGCTGATGGAACTCTATCGCGATGTCACCGGCTGCCGTGTCGTGGTGCCGGACACGAATGACGCGGTGCTGCTTGGGACGGCCATGGTGGCAGCGGTTGCCGGCGGGCTTTATGCGGATCTCCCGGCTGCCGGTTCAGGCATGTATCCGGGCGGTACCGAACACCGCCCGGATCCTGCGCGCAAGGCCGGCTACGACCGCGATTATCGTCGCTTTCTCCTGCTCCACCGACACCGCGCGGAACTTGAATCGATCGTCTGAAAAATATTTTGAAAAAACCTGAAACCGGGTGGAACCAATTCTCGGTTCACGTGTTTCTAGGTCGTCACCGGTCTGCGCATATCCCCCAAGATGCGAGGCCCTCGACCGGTGATCGACCACGAAACCGTGTCCCCCTCCGGTCCGTGGATACTCAAGCAGCCAGTGCCTTCCGGGCGCTGGCTGTTTTCTTTTGTGCCATCGACGTTTCAAGATACAGAAAGGCAGCGGTGGGCGTGCCATCCCACCGCTGCCTGCCGCGCCGCCGCTGCGGCTATCCGGGAGCGGGATCAGGCCGCTGCGCGGGTCTGCGGCGTGAAGAGAAGGGCCTGGTTGATCAGGACCTTCACCTGTTCGGGATTGAAAGGTTTCGAAACGAGGAAAGCCGGCTCCGGCCGTTCACCCGTCAGGAGCCGTTCGGGGTAGGCGGTGATGAAAATGACGGGGATGTCGGTGCGAGAAAGGATCGTGTTGACCGCGTCGATGCCGGAGGAGCCGTCGGCGAGCCGCACATCGGCAAGCACGAGGCCGGGACGGCTGTCACTCCACAGAAGCTCGGCCTCCGCCTGCGTGCGGGCGATGCCGGTCACCCGGTGGCCCATGCCGCTCACCATATGGGCGAGGTCGAGCGCAATCAGCGGCTCGTCCTCGATGATCATGATGCCGGTTTCTGCCTGGGCGGCGATCTCCGCGAAGGCTGCGTCGAGCAGGGTGCGGATGACGGTGATTTCGGCTTCGAGGATTTCGGCGGTCTTGTCGACTGCGAAACCTTCCACGGTGGCGAGCAGGAGGGCCTGACGGCCGAGCGGAGGAACGCCGGAAAGATCGAACGGAGCTTCCGCGCCGGGCGTGAGCGAGCCCGCACCGCGGCTCATTGAGACGGGAAGGGAGGAGATGATGCGGCTGAGGAGCCCAAACAGCGTCGCCTTGTCGTCGCCACCCTGCGGCATGACCGCGGGATCTATGAGAATGGTCTCCAGCGTGGCAGCGACATAGGCATCGCCGGACGATTGAGTTCCCGTCAGCGCGCGTGCGTAGCGGCGCAGCGCCGGAAGATGCGGTCCGATACGGTCGGAAATCGGCATGATGTGTCCCCTGTTTTCGATTTGTTGCAATGGCAGTTGACGATTTGAACGCGGGAACCAAATTTAGGTTCCGGGGTCGGGAACTTTTTTTGCCGCGGGGCATTTCCACGCCGAAATCACCACGTGACGCGAACGCGAAATGAAAATGCACGCGCAAAAGATGGAAGTGGCCAAGAGTGAATAGTTTGAGCAGTCAAAAGACCGGGAGAAAACCTCCCAAGAGGGCGGATGACCCGAATGCGCAGATCGCAACGAAGCTGCGTGCCTTCTATCATTCCGTACAGGACGAGACGCTTCCCCAGCGGTTCCTGGATCTTCTCGAAAAATTGGACGCTGTCGAAAACAGCGCCCAACGGGCAGAGTGAGGAAGTGATGGAACAGGGACAGACGACTTTCAAGCGTGAACTGCTGGCCGTTTTGCCGAGCCTGCGCGCTTTCGCCATTTCCCTCATCGGCCGCCACGATCAGGCCGACGATCTCGTTCAGGACACGATCATGAAGGCCTGGGCGAAGCAGGAACAGTTCGAGATGGGCACCAATATGAAGGCTTGGCTCTTTACGATCCTGCGCAACGAACTCTACAGCAAGATGCGCAAGCGCGGCCGTGAGGTGCAGGATAGCGACGGTCTCTTCACGGAGAACCTTGCGCAGCATCCGTCGCAGTACGGCGCGCTCGACATGCAGGATTTCAAGCGGGCGCTGGAAAAGCTGCCGGACGAACAGCGCGAGGCGATCATCCTTGTCGGCGCGTCGGGCTTCTCCTACGAAGAGGCTGCGGAAATTTGCGGCTGCGCGCTCGGCACGATCAAGAGCCGGGTGAACCGCGCCCGTCAACGCCTTCAAGAACTCTTGCAGGTGAGCGGTGAAAGCGACTACGGTCCGGACGCCGTGTCAGCGCCGATTACGTCGCGCGCTTTCGCTTCCTGACGGGCGAGCAGAGCCGCCCGCCGTGTATCATGGCGGGTGGCCGAAGAGGTGAGGGGATTGCAGCGAAGAAAGTGTTTGTCCGCCGGCTGGCCGGAGGTGAAAACGGGCACGGAATCGCTTAGCGAAGGCATATGAAGGACAATGTTCAGCCAGTAGAGTTGGAGGTTGCTGCGGTTCTGGATATGCCGGACCGGTTGGCGGCGCTTGCCGTGGCCATGCCTACCTTTACTGGCCCCGACCCTGACTTCGACGATGTCGCCGGGCTGGCGGCGGAGCTGTTTTCCGCGCCGATCGCCCTCGTAACGCTGCTCGGTCGCAAGGATCAGTGGTTTTTGGCGCATCAGGGCACGCGGGAGATCCGCGCTCCCTCGGAACATTCTTTCTGCGCGCGCATGATCGCCCAGAGCGCCGGTGAGCCTATGGTGGTCGCCGATGCACTCGAGGATTTCCGATTCGCCGATTTGCCGAGCGTGACTGCCGAGCCTCGTCTGCGCTTCTATGCCGGTGCACCCCTTGTGGTGGATGGCCAGGCGATCGGCACGGTCTGCGTTTTCGACGTGAAGCCGCATAACACGGTCGCGCCTGATCTTGTGCTGCGGCTGAAGCAGCTCGCTTCGCTTGCCGCTTCGCTCGTCAAGCTGAAGGAAGAGGCGCGCCGGCGCACGCTGGCGGCCGAGGTGCTGTCCCGCGACGAGAAACGCCATGCTCTTGCGCTCGACGCGGCCAATGTCGCGAGCTGGCTCTGGGATGTTTCGGCGGGTGTGGTGTCCGGCAACGAACCCTTCTACCGCATGCTCGGCATTGCCCCGGCAAAGCCGATGAGCGCGCGCAAGTTCTTCACAGCTGTTCACCCGGCGGATCGGAAGGTAACGATCGACCGGCTGCGCAGCGCGCTTGCCACCGGCAAGGAATATGATGGGTTATTCCGCGCGGCGAAGTCCGGCCGCTGGCTGCTCGGGCGCGGACGCGTGCACGAATGGGATGCCGAGGGGCGGCCGACCGTGTTCCTTGGTATCAATGTCGACGTGACCGATGGCCAGCTTGCCGCCGAGCGCACGCGGCTGCTGCTGAGGGAACTCAACCACCGCGTCAAGAACACGCTCGCCATGCTGCAATCCCTGGCGCGCCAGACGCTGCGCCAGACGAGCGACCCCGTCGAATTCATGGATTCTTTCGCCGGTCGCCTTCAATCGCTCTCCGAGGCGCATGGTTTGCTTTCCGATCACGAATGGGGCGTCATCCACCTGAAGATGCTTCTGCAGAAGCAGATCGCGCCCTATGCGATGGACTATGAAGGCCAGATCGAGATCCACAAGGACGAAGTCGAGCTGGGCCCGGATCAGGCCGTCGGTCTCGGTCTCGTTCTGCACGAGCTCGCCACCAATGCCCGCAAGTATGGCGCGCTTTCGGTCCGCAGCGGCAAGGTGGTGATCACGGCACGCGTGCTCAACGAGGAGGACCAGCGCGTGCTCAACATGACCTGGCACGAGGTCGGTGGTCCGCCGGTCGATCCGGTTGGCCGCCGCGGCTTCGGTTCGGTCCTGATCGAGCGCAGCCTCGACAAGATTCTGGGCAGCAGCGTGCATGTCGAATATCTGCCCAAGGGCGTGACCGCCGTCATACGGATGCCGCTCTGAAGCGGCACCGTTTTATTTCGTCTCAAGAAGTGGTCAGTCGTCGTCGCGGCGGCGGGATTTGGGCGCGAGCAGGAAGCCGAGCGCGAGCGCGATGCCCGTTGCGGCGAGAGGCCGCCGCGTGGCGACAGTGGCGGCAGCGGCCATGAGGTCCCGCCGAGCCGCAAGCTGGTCGCGGCGAATGCGACGCAGTTCCCGCTCCCGCTTGTTGCGCATGGCAACGAAGGCGAGCACGATCGAGGCCAGCAGAAGGAAGGCACCGGCCAGGCTGAAAAGAGCGGGTACGGTGCCGTAACGCTCGGCAAGCAACACCGCGGTCGCCACGACCGCGAGCCCGTAGGCGGTGGCGGCGAGAATGCCAACGATCAGGCCGGCAATGACGTTGCGCTTTGCCGCATCAACGGTTTCATCCACCCGGTCCGTGACGCGGGTGACGAGGTTTTGCAGGAGGATGGCTCCCAGTGAAAGCATGCCGTTCGTGCTCCGCGATGGGGACGCCGGATGGCGTCCCTGGCCTCTCAAGGGGTTTCAGCGCCGTAGCACGGCGGCGAGCAGGAAGCCGGCGGCAGCGGCGATGCCGAGCGTCGCCAGGGGATTGTCCTGCACGGCCTTGCGCGCCTTGCGGCCGGAATCGCGGTAGCGGTTCTGGAAGTCGGCCAGAATGTCCTCGCCGGCCGCGATCATGTCGCGGATGTCGGTTTCGGCGCGATCCTTGAGGTCGTGGGCTGCATCGCTCACTTCGGCCTTCACGGCACGGGCCTTCTTGCGGATGCCGCCTGCGCCGCTGGAGGCATCGCTTGCCAGAACGCGGGCGAGCGCGGCGATTTCATCGCGCAGTTCGGCGATCTGGTCCTCGACGGCCAGCGCCTCGTCCTGCAGTCCGTCGCGGAGGCTCTTCTTGCGTGTTGAAAACAGTCCGGTGGCCATGCCGTTTCTCCTTTTGCGTGTCGCCTGCGTGGGACGCGCAGGTCGAACGTCGCTCCACCCCCTTGGCGGAACGGTTTCCGGACAAACAACGGGGCAGGGCGCAAAAGGTTCCGTAAGAGGCTGGAAAATCAGGCCGAAGCGGTGTGGGGCAGCACGAAGGGCACGCCCGGGGCCGGCACGCCATTGATGCGCATACGGCAGCCGAAGACGGCCTCCATGGCATCGTCGGTCATCACCGCGGCAGGCGCGCCTGCGCGCTCGATCCGGCCGTTCTTCATCATCACCATATGGTCGGCGAACATGGCGGTGAGGTTGAGGTCGTGCATGACGGCGATCACCCCGCCGCCGCCTTCGCAATAGCGCCGGGCAAGCGTCATGATGGTGAGCTGGTGGCGGATGTCGAGGGCGGAGACCGGCTCGTCGAGCATCAGGAAGCAGGGTTCGCCGTCAAGCACTGGTTCCCAGATCTGCGAGAGCACGCGGGCAAGCTGCACGCGCTGCTGCTCGCCGCCCGAAAGCTCCTGATAGAAGCGGCCGGCGAAACCCGACAGGTCGACCGCGGCCAGTGCCTCGGCCGTGATGGCCTCGATACGCTCGGCATGCCGGTTCGGGCCGACTGTGAGGCCCATGCGAACGATCTCGCGCACGGTGAAGGGAAAGGCGATGGTCGCGGCCTGCGGAAGCACTGCGCGCTTGACGGCGAGCTGCCAGGGCTCCAGCGCGCCAAGCGCATGGCCGTTGATGGTGATCTCGCCCGTGCTCGGCAGTTCGCCGGCCAGCGCCTTCATCGTCGTCGTCTTGCCGGAGCCGTTGGGGCCGACGATGGCGGTCAGCTCGCCCGCCTTGGCGATGAGCGATACGCCGTGCACGATGGTTTTGCCGGACAGCGCGACCGTGAGGTTCTTTGCGGTGATCATGAAAGCCTACCAGCCGTTGCGCGTGCGGTCGCGCAGCAGGACCCAGAGGAAGAAGGGCGCACCGGCGAGTGCGGTGATGATGCCGATCGGCAATTCTGCAGGCGCGACGATGGTGCGTGCCAGCATGTCGGCACCGAGCATCAGCACGCCGCCGAAGAGGGCAGAGGCCGGCAGCAGGTAGCGATGGTCCGGGCCGATGACGATGCGCAGCAGATGCGGCACGACGATCCCGACGAAGCCAATGCCGCCGCTGACGGCAACCGAGGCGCCGACGGCGCCGGCCACGGCGACAACCGCGATATATTTCAGCCGCTGCACCTTCACGCCCATGTGGAAGGCCGCCGCTTCACCAAGCGTGATGGCGTTCAGGCCGCGTGACAGGAAGGGCACGACGAGGAGCGCCAGCAGGATGATCGGCCCGGCGGCAAAAAGCTTTGTCCAGGTCATGCCCGACAGCGAGCCGAGGCTCCAGAACGTTATGTCGCGCAGCTGCTTGTCGTCGGCGATGTAAATGAGGATGCCGGTGACGGCTCCCGCAAGCGCGGCAATGGCGATGCCGGCGAGCAACATGGTGGCGACGGAAGTCTGTCCGCCGCGCGTGGCGATGCGGTAGAGCAGGAGCGTCGTCAGGAGGCCGCCGATAAATGCGGCAAGCGGTAGGGCAAAGGCACCGAGCGCCAGCATCAAGCCGGCCGGCAGGCTGGCACCCAGCACGATCATCAGCACCGCACCGAGCGCAGAGCCGGAGGAGATGCCGACGAGGCCGGGATCGGCAAGCGGATTGCGGAAGAGGCCCTGCATGACGGCGCCGGACATGGCGAGGGCCGCCCCGATCAGGAAGCCGAGCAGCGCGCGAGGCATGCGAATATCGAAGACGATGATGCGATCGCGCACGCTCAGCGCGGTTTCCTCGGCACCGCTGAACAGCGCACCGATCACGTTGATCGCGGAGGCATCGGAAGCGCCGGTCGCAATCGACAGCGCAAGCGCAACAAGCGAGACGACGACGAGGACAGCAAGCGTCAGGCGTGCGATCGCCGTCCTGTCACCGGCGGACGATGACTGGACGGCGCGCATCAGGGAAAGACCGCGCGCGCTATCCCCGCGCACGGCATCATTGAGAGACATTGCCGTAGAGTTCTTTGTTGAGATCGCGGATGGCGGATGCCGTGCGGGGGCCGAAGCCAAGCAGATGCAGGCTGTTCATGCGCAGGATCGCCTTGTTTGCGGCGGCCGGCGTCACGGAGATCGCGGGGTGGGCGAGGATTTCCTCGTCGCTGCTGCCGGCGCCGGGTCGGGTCATGACCATGACGACATCGGGTTTGGCCTTGATGATCGCCTCGTCGGTGAGCGGCTTGTAGCCCTCGAAAGACCCTTCCGTCGCATTGATCGCGCCGGCAAGCCCGATGATGCCGTCGGCCGCCGTGTGCCCGCCTGCCGCCATAACGCGGCCGTTCTGGAAGCTCAGGATGAAGAGCACGCGCTTGCGTTCGGTTTCCGGCCGCTTGGCGGCATCGGCAATGGCTGCATCGAGATCGGCGCCGACCTGGGCCTCGAGTTCCCTGGCCTTGTCCTCCACGCCGAGGAATTTTCCGACGACGTCGATCTTCTTCAGGATCGCCGCGCGGTCATAGCCTTCCGGCACGGTCTCGAAGGGGATGCCGGCGCTCTTCAGCACTGCCAGCGCATCCGGCGGTCCGCTGCCTTCGACGGCGAGGATCGCGGTCGGGTTGACGGCGATGACGCCCTCTGGCGAGAGCTGGCGCATGTAGCCGACGTCCGGGAGCTTCGTTGCTTCCTCGGGGAAGGTGCTGGTGGAATCGCGGGCGACCAGCCGGCCGCCCTCACCGAGCGCATAGACGATTTCCGTCACAGCACCACCGATCGCCACGAGCTTGGAACTGTCGATCTTCTGCATGTCCTCGGCCACCGCCTTGCGGATGAAGCCGCCGGCGCCGGGCGCGGCGAGCGGCAGGAGCAGCGGGGCGGAAAGGGCGAAGACGGTCAGCGCCACTTCCCACGGGCGGGCGCGGCGGAAATCGAAGCTGTTGCTCATGGTCGGATCCTTTGCGGGTTCGTCTCAGGCGGCGACGCTGTCGGGGCGCGGCAGGCTGTCGAGGATTTCGCGCCAGTCGGCGCGCTCGGTCATGCCTTCTTTCCGCTTGCCGAAGAACTGGATGATCATCTCGCCGCTGGCGTCATAGGCTTCGAGCGAGGTGACGAAACCGTCTACGGTCGGCTTGCGCACCACCCAGCACTCGGCGATGTGATCCATGCGCAGGTGCATGTGGAAGGTCGGATCCATGACGTTGAGCCACGGGCCCATCGGCTGTATGTTCTTCACTGTGCCGGTGTGGATCTGGATCGTGCCATGGTTGCCGACGAAGCACATGATGTCCGCATCGCGTTCAGCGGCACCGCGCAACAGGTCCCCGGCGGCATCGGCGCGCACTTCATGGGCAAAGTCCTCGCCGACGCTGCGCACGGCATCCTGGCGGGCGATCTTCAGCTTGCGCAGGAGACCGAAGAACTGGTGCGTATCGGTCATGGCCGCCCAGTTTTCGCGCAGGGCCGCGACGTCGACCGGGCCGGTTTCCTCGACCTTGGTGGAGACTACCTCGACGAATTCCTGCGACTGGTCCTCCAGGCGGAAGTCGGCGACGATCGCCTCATAGGCTTCGAGATTGGAGGCGGGGCGCAGGTGCACCTTGTGCACGGCCATGCCGGCCTTGTCGAAGAACTGCAGGCTGCGGCGAACCTGATCGCCATCCGTCTTGGTAACGGCGAAGCCATGCGCCCAGGTGCCGGGGAAGATGCGCAGGTCGATGTTTTCGCCGAGCACGATCGAGGCGTGCTTGCCGGTGGTGATCTTCTCGAAAACGCCAATCTTCTCGTGCACCACGCTCTCGTTGCGCGTCAACGCCATGATCTCGCCGAGCGCCTCGGCGCGCTCCAGGAACCTGTTGGCATCGCCATCGATGCGGATCGCGGTGAGGCCGACCTCGGCCGCGACGAGGGCGGCTTCGGAAATGTTGAGCTGGGCGGCGATGTCGCGCTCGCGCATCTTGGGATTTTCGGCGCGGAAGGCGCGGATTTCGGCAGGGGTCGGTCGGGTCGTTTCGGTCATGGGCTCGGCCTTCGTCGGAAATGCGGGGCGCCGTTCCACAGCTTCCTCTTTCGCCGGAAAAATATGTTGACGAAACAGAGGCTTGCCGGGAAATTGGCGATTACTATCTTGACTTCATTACTCATATTTATCTATGCACGCAATACCGGTGCCGGAAAGTGATGTTAATTCTTCTGCTGGCGGCCGGCTGATGATCGTGGCCGACCCTTCGGCCGGCACTCGAACCGCACCTAGCACAGGCGACCCCATGACCGTACGCACGCTTCTTTTTTCCGCGCTCTTGTCCTTTGCTGCCGTCTCCGGTGCCGCTGCTCAGGAGGCCTCGGTCGCGAAGGGGCTGGAGGTGGAGCTGAACGCGCTGGCGAGCTCGCAGAAGGGATGCCTCTTTACATTCGTCGCCGGCAACGGTCTTGCGCAGGACCTTTCCAAAGTCTCGTTCGAATTCGTGATCTTCAACGAGAAGGGCACAGTCGAGCGGTTGGCGCTGCTCGATTTCCGCGACCTGCCGGCCGGAAAATCGAAGGTGCGCCAGTTCGATGTGCCGGGCATCAAGTGCGAGGGCGTGAAGAACCTGCTGATCAACGACGCCCCGGTCTGCGACGGTGCGGGCGTGGAGAAGGGCCGGTGCATGGATGGCATCGTCACGCGCAGCAAGGCGTCGGCCGGCCTCGAGGGTTGATGAAAGACGGCGCATGACGCGCCGGATGCGTAAACGGAATGACGGGTGAGTAAGATGTCTGGAAGCAAGTGGCTTTGGGTCGGCGGCGGTGTTCTTTCCCTGCTCGCCCACGCGACGGCGGCAGCCATCCTGACCATGGCGCCTGCGCAGGAAGAGGAGCCGGCGATGATCGCTGGCGGCGTCGTCGCGGAGGTGGCTATGCTGGGCAGTAACGCCTTCGATGCCATGGAATCGGGCAAGATCGACGATGTGATCAAGCCAGAGACCGTCGAGCCCGATGTCACCGAGCCCCAGCCCCAGGAAGTGACGGAAATCCAGCCGACCGAAATTCAGCCGGAGACGACCGAAATCGTCTCGCCGACCGATCCCGTCGTGTCGGAGCCGGTGCAGGAATTGATCATTCCGTCCGCGGAGGTGGAGATCGCCGCCGTTCCGGTTCCCGAGATCAAGCCGGAAATCGAGCCGGAAGAAGAGATCAAGCCGGTTCCCGAGGTGAAGAAGGAAAAGCCGGTCAAGAAGGTCGAGCGTAAGAAGCCGAAGGAAAGGCCGGTCAGGAAGGCGGGTGACGATGGCAAGTCCGCCCAGAGCCTGAAGAAGGGTTCGATTGACGGCTCGGACGAGGCGAAGACCGAGGCGGTCGGCGGTCAGAAGAAGGGCAATTCGTCCGTTGCGGGCGACGCCGCCGTCAGCAACTACAAGGGCAAGGTCCGCAACAAGATCAACCGCGCCAAGCGGCGGGTCAAGGGCGGCGACCGCGGCACCGTCGTGGTCAGCTTCACGGTCGGTGCGGGCGGGCAGGCGAGCGGCATCCGGGTGGCGCGCAGCTCTGGCTCCGCGGCACTCGACCAGGCAGCACTCGAATCGGTTCAGCGCGCCTCGCCCTTCCCGAAGATTCCGGAGAGTGCAGGACGGTCGAGTTGGCCCTTCAACGTGCCGATCGTTTTCAAGTAGGATGCCAGTTCCCGTCGCGCGCAAAGCCGGCGGGAATTTTTTGCGCAAAAATATGACTTTCGTAGTCATGTTTATACTTTACTCTGATACTCATGTTTTGTAGGTTGCAGCCGAACTGAGGCTCCGCCGATGCGGAGTGCCAAAGGGGAATGCTGCATGAATGGAATGACGGCCGGCCGTATCGAAGCGGTCTTGAAGGCGGCGATTGCCGAGCGCGACCGGCGGATTGCCGATCTGGAGCGCCAGCTCAATGCACTGAAGAAACAGATGGCGGCGGCAACGCCGGACGCGCCGGCGGCTCACGCTACGCCGGTGGCGGCAGCGGCCGTTCAGGCCGCTCCGCGTATCGAGCTGAAGGTGCAGCCGGCGCCTCGCAGTGTGGAAGTCAGCAAAGTCAAACGCCGGACGGGCGAAGCGGAGAGGAAGGCAATGCGCGAGAAGCACAGGCAGCAGCAGGCCCGCCGGGAGGCCGAGACCACCGACAAGAGCGATGCCAAGGCCGGGCTCGAGGGGCGCAGTTTCCTCTATGTCGGCGGACGGGATTGCCAGGTGGCCCATCTGCGACAGATCGCCAGCTCCTATGGCGCCAACCTCATCCACCACGATGGCGGCCTGCGTGAGGCGGTGTCGCGCATCGATAATGTGCTGCCTTCGGTCGACTGCGTGTTCTGCCCCATCGACTGTATCAGCCATGATGCCTGCATCCGCGTGAAAACGGGCTGCAAGAAGTGGGAAAAGGCCTTCGTGCCGCTGCGCAACGGCAGCAAATCCTCCTTCGAGCGTGCCCTGCAGAGCATGAGCCAGGGAGACACTGCGCAGTGAGTGACGAAAGACCCGAAGCCTTCATGATGATCGGCCTGCACAAGCTGGCCGCACAGAACGGCGACGGCCTGGTGCCGGAATTGTATGCCCTTCTGACTCGCCGCTCGGATATGCTGGAGAGCGAGAACGTTACGGAGTTTCCGCTGGCGAACGCCCGCCCGCCGGCGCGGACCGCGCGCTTCGAAAGCACGCAGGCTCTTGAAGCGCGCAACGACAATGTCGTAGCCTTCCCGGCACCGCGCCGTATCCGGCGGGATTCCGTCTAACGTCAGGATAGTCCATGTTCCTCGCCATGAACCGCTTCCGGATCGCCATCGGCCACGAAGAGGCTTTCGAAGCCATCTGGAAGGGCCGGGACTCCAGTCTGGCCGAAATGCCGGGCTTCCAATCCTTCCACCTGTTGCGGGGCGATACCAATGCCGAAGAGGGATTTACCCTCTTTGCCTCCCACTCGGTCTGGGCAAACAAGGATGATTTCGTTGCCTGGACGAAATCGGAGAATTTTCGGGCCGCGCATAAGAATGCCGCCGATAACAAGGCCATCTATCTCGGCCCACCGAAATTCGAGGGTTTCAGCTTCGTCGAAGGCGCCTGACCTCAGGTTCGGTTATCCTTTGTCGGCAGGAAAGCTGCGAGCGCCACCGCCAGCCAACCTGCCATCATGATCACCCCGCCCGTCGGTGCCGACATCGGGAAAAGCCCGTGTCCCGTGGAATGGCGGAAGACGAGGTCTCCGGCAAAAAGCGCGGTGCCGAACGCGAGCAGGATTGCGGCGAAGGGGGCGGCGCGCATCGTAGGCCATGCGGCATAGAGCGCCACCAGCGCCGGCGCATGGGCAAGGCACATGGCCGACGCCCCTGCCATCAGGCGCGGATCGCTGCCATGGGAGGCCGCAGCTGCGGTGACGACGCCGGTCAGGCCCATCAGGCCAGCGACGAGAAGGCTGGCGGAGCGCAGCGAAAACGACATGGGGCTTCCTATTCCTGGTTCTGCATGTGATGGGCAAGCCGCGTGACGGGCTCGAGAATGATTTTTCGCAGCCCTTCGCTCGGCACCGTCTCTTCCAGTGCGCGGATGAAGCAGAGCAGCCATTCGTCGCGCTCGGCGGGACCGATCGGAGCCACGAAATGGCGGCGGCGCAGCATGGGATGCCCGCGTTTGTCCGTATAGAGCGGCGGGCCGCCGAGCCAGCCTGTCAGGTATTCGTAGAGTTTTTCCTCACTGCCGGTGAGATCCGGCGGGTGGATGGCGCGGCAGCGCGCGGCTTCCGGCAACGTGTCCATCAACTCGTAGAAACGATGCGTCAGGGCGCGCACGGCAGCGTCGCCGCCGACCGCTTCATAGAGCGTGATCGTCTCGCCCTCTCGGCTCTGGTTTTCGTTCGTATCCGTCATGGTTCAAGGTCTTAGCGCTGTGCCCTGCCGCAGGCAATGGCGCGACAGTTCGGTGCGACGAAGCGCATCAAACGGCGCTCCTCCAGTTCATTGACAAGAAACCGTCCAGACGGTATGTTTAACGAATGAGCCAGGCACATCATCGCAAGAAACACCCGGAAGCCGTCCGCCAGCAATTGCTGGAGGTCGCGGCGAAACTGTCGCTGGAGAAGGGGCCTGGCAGCGTCACGCTCGATGCTGTCTCGCAGGCGGCGGGCGTCAGCAAGGGTGGGCTGCTGCATCATTTTCCCAATAAGCTGTCGCTGCTCGACGGCCTCTTCACCGATCTCACCGACAAGCTCGATCAGGCGCTTGCGGAGAAGATGCGCGACGATCCCGAGCCGAAGGGCCGCTTCACCCGCGCCTATATCGCGGTCTTCTTCCAACCCGAGGGCATGGCCGATAGCGAGAAGTGGCAGGTGCTGACGATCGCGCTGATTTCCGAGCCGCATCTGCGCGACCGCTGGCGACAATGGGTGGATCGCCACCTCCAGGAGAACGTCGGCACGGATTCGGCGCTCGACGCCATGCTGGTGCGCTATGCGGTGGATGGTCTCTGGCTTGCCGACCTGCTCGGTTCGCCGACCATGGATGCGGCAACTCGCGCCGCGATGATGGAAAGGCTGCTGGCGATCTCACGCCTCTGACCGGAATTTTTAGGCGCCTCGCGCCGGAGACAGACCCATGAACCTCACCACCGTCTATGCCGTCCTCGTTGTCGCCATCATTTTCGAAGTGCTCGGCACCTCCGCCATGCAGGCGGCCCAGCATTTCACACGTGTCGTGCCGACGACCATGATGATCGTCTGCTATGCCATCGCCTTCTTCTTCCTGTCGTGGAGCCTGCGCTATGTGCCCGTCGGTATCGCCTATGCGATCTGGAGCGGCCTCGGCATCGTCCTGATTTCCGCCGTCGGCTATTTCGTCTTCGGCCAGAAGCTCGATCTCGCCGCCATCGCCGGCCTCGGGCTGATCATTGCTGGCGTTCTTGTGCTGAACCTTTTCTCCAAGTCGACATTTCATTGAAAGAGGCTGGAATCGAAACGGACCCCGCTTGCCAAAAGCGGGGCCGGGCCTTATCGATTCCGCCGAATTGAAACCGCTTTCAATTTTACGGCTTCGAGAGGTAAATACCCATGGCAATCCGCACCATCGTATGGGGTGAGAACATCCACGAGCAGACGAACGAGATCGTCCGCTCGATCTATCCGAACGGCATGCACAACACGATCGCCGACGCGCTGAACAAGGACGGTGCCATTTCGGCGACGACGGCGACCTTGCAGGAGCCGGAACACGGCCTGCCGGAAGCGCGCCTGGCCGAGACCGACGTACTCCTCTGGTGGGGCCACAAGGACCACGGTGCCGTCGACGATGCGGTGGTCGAACGTGTCGCAAAGCGTGTCTGGGGAGGCATGGGCCTGCTCGTCCTGCATTCAGGCCATTTTTCGAAAATCTTCAAACGGCTGATGGGCACGCCTTGCGCGCTGAAATGGCGTGAGGCTGGCGAACGCGAGCGTCTGTGGAACATCAATCCGCGCCATCCGATTACCGAAGGCCTCGGCGAGAATTTCGTTCTCGAAAACGAGGAGATGTACGGCGAGCAGTTTTCCGTTCCCGAGCCGCTGGAGACGGTGTTCATCTCGTGGTTTGCCGGCGGAGAAGTGTTCCGCTCGGGCCTGACCTGGCGCCGTGGTGCGGGCAACATCTTCTATTTCCGTCCCGGTCACGAGACCTATCCGACCTATCATGATGCCAATGTGCAGAAGGTGCTGGTCAACGGGGTGAAATGGGCCTTCAACCCCCAGGGCACCTACACGGCCATCCACGATGCGCCGAACGTGCCCGTGGAAAAGGCGCTGGAGCCGATCGTCGAGCGCGGCCCGAGACTCCACCAGGCCGGCGAAGCCGGATATCGCTGAGGTTCTCATGCGTCTTCTCGTTCTTGGAACCGGCGGCATGGCCAATACCCATGCCCAGCACTTTGCCGCGATCGACGGTGTCGAACTGGTCGGCGCCGTCGATGTCGATCCGTCGCGCGCCAAGGCATTCGCCGATACGCACGGCATCCCCCATGTCTTCACCTCGCTGGAGGAGGCGATCGCCTGGGGTGATTTCGACGCTGCGACCAATGTGACGCCCGACCGGGCGCACCATCCGACGACGCTTGCGCTGCTGGCGGCGGGTAAACATGTCATGTGCGAGAAGCCGCTGGCGGAAAACTATGCCAAGGCCGATGAGATGGCGCGCGCTGCCGAGGCCTCCAGCCTCGTCACCATGGTGAACCTCACCTACCGCAACGTCGCCCCCCTGCAGAAGGCGCGCGAGATGGTGCTGGCCGGCGAGATCGGCCGCGTGCGCCATGTCGAGGCGTCTTATCTGCAAAGCTGGCTTGTCTCGAAGGCTTGGGGCAACTGGGCGACGGAAAGCCAGTGGCTCTGGCGGCTTTCCACCCGGCACGGTTCGAACGGTGTGCTCGGCGATGTCGGCATCCATATCCTCGACTTTGCAAGTTATGGCGCAGGCAGCGAGGTGGAACACGTCTTTGCCCGGCTGAAGGCTTTCGACAAGGCGCCTGACAACCGCATCGGCGAATATGATCTGGACGCCAATGACAGCTTCACCATGACCGTCGATTTCGCCAATGGCGCCCTCGGGGTCATCCATTCCAGCCGCTGGGCGACGGGCCATCTCAACGAGCTTCGCCTGCGTATGCACGGCGACAGGGGCGCGCTGGAGGTCATCCACTCGACGGAGGGCTCACAGCTGCGCGGCTGCCTGGGCGAGGATGTCGAAAAGGCCATCTGGCGGGATATCGATGCTGGTACCGTGCCGACCAACTATCAGCGTTTCGCAGCCGCGGTCTTGGCCGGCCAGCCGGTCGAGCCTGGATTCCGCCATGCAGCGGACCTGCAAAAGATCCTCGATCTCGCCATCGAGACGGAAAAGGAACGCCGGGAAATGAAGGTCTGAGGTCAGGCGGGCGCCGGACCTGTCGAGCCGCGGACGACGAACTCGACGGGCCACACCTCCTGGAGGGTATCGACTGCTTCTCCCTGCAACATCCGCAAGACCATGTCGCCGATCCGCTCGCCAGCCGCGCGGATCGGCGATTGCGTCGTGGTGAGCGCCGGCACGAGGTTGTCGGGGCTCAGATAGGGAAAGACGTCGTCATGGGCGATGAGGGAAACGTCGTGTCCGACGGCGAGCCCCGCGATGCGGATGGCCCGCATGGCGCCGAGCGCCGACATCATGGATCCGGCGATGACAGCGGTCGGCGGTTCGGGCGAGGCGAGGAAAGCCTGCATCAGCCGGAAACCCGTCTCGTCCGTGAACTCGCCATGGCCGGTGAGGGCGGGATCAAGCGGCAGGCCGCAAGCTGCGAGCGTCGCGCGAAAAGCCGCGTCGCGGTCGCGGGCATAGGTGCTGATGGTATCGCCGTTGATGAGCGCGATGCGGCGGTGGCCGAGATCGGTAAGATGCCGGGTCGCCGTTTCGATGGCTCCGAAATTGTCGATGTCGAGATAGGCGAAAGGCTTTTTTGCCTCGCTTCGCCCATGCACGATGAAAGGCAAACGGAGTGCCCGAAGAAGAGTGATGCGCGCATCCGTGCAGGCGGGCGTATGGAGGATGACCGCATCCACCCTCTTGCTTGCGGCGAGCCGACGAAAGGCGGCAGCTTCGTCCTCCTCCGTTTCGACGGTGGAAACGAGGATATCGATCCCGTCCTTCTGCAGGCGGGTCGACAGTCCGCCCATGAATTCGCTGGAATGCGGCCCGAAGCGCCCGCCGCCTTGAAAGACGATGCCGATCGCGCCGGCCCGGCCCGTTGCCAGCCGCTGGGCACTGATGTTCGGCCTGTAGCCCAGGCGTTCGGCAGCCTCCAGAACACGCGCCCGCGTTTCCGGCTTGACCTCCGGATATCCGCTCATCGCACGGCTCACCGTCGTCTGGGAAAGACCGATGCGGGCAGCAAATTCCTTGAGGTTCATCCTTCGTCCCTGACGGCCGGGTTGCCGGTCTTTATGAACCTTCCACGACGGGGCGGCAAGCGAGGGACTGAAGGGTTAAGGACATCCATCCGGTCGATGCACGCCATGGTGATAAATTATCTCCTCAGGTTGTGAGGCTTGGCTTGAATTCTCAAATTGGCACGCTAAGGTGATATTTATGACGGCAAGGTTGTGCTCGGGTTGAGCGCCAGGCCGATACGCAGAGAAGTCCGTATGGCGCAGGCCGGAAGGGCTGACGCAATTGATGCTTCTTTCCGACCATATGGATTCGGAAAGCTTTCGATCATTTTCGGGGGAATGTCATGCGGGCGGGCGCAGATGGGCTGGCCGCAGCAGGGTCGTCTGCGCGATCGGATCTGACTGCGGATACGGGACGGAATGGGGCAAGGGGGTGGTTCCGTTGGAGGCGCAAGGCGCAACCGCGACCACAATGGCAGATACCGTTGCTCTATGGCGCCACGCAAACCGAACGCAGGCCGGCATATCTGCGGGCGCTGGAGCGGTTGTTCGGCGCCCGGCGGACAGGCCTCTGCGGGATGCTTGTATCGCGCGCACCGGTCCTTTTCCTGATGATCGAGGAGGCGTTCGTCCTTTATGTCGTCGTCTGCCTGTTGCGCGCCGTCGTCGGCCGTCGAACCTCGGGCTTGCTTCTGCGTCCCCTACAGCTCGTGGTATCGAACCGCTGGCAATGCCGCATCAAACGGGCGATATTGCACTGGCTCAAGCGGTTCGAAGCGGTCCAGACTCTGACGATCCTTCCATTCACGGTCCTGCCGGCCGCCGCTTTCGTTGCGAGGGGCTGGATTTATGACATCGAATTCTGGGATCTTACGGATGCACAGCATGACGCGGTGGATCTGCTGCGCCGCGAGCGGCGGCCGGGTGATCAACTGGTCCTGACATCGCTCGGCCGGCAGAGCGCGCGGAAGGGGTTTGATCTTTTCACCGAAGCCTACGGGCGCTGTGCGGGGTTGCGAGACCGTTTCCGCTTCATCGCCTGTGGCAGGGTGGCGCCGGCGTTTGTCGGTCATGCGGCATCCTTCCGCGCGGCGGGCGGGGTGGCTGTCGACCGGGTCATCTCGGATGCCGAACTGCTCGGTGCTTATGCGGCGAGCGATATTGTCTGGTGCCTGTATCCGCCGGCCGGTGACCATGCCACGGGAATTCTCGGCCGTGCTGCGCAACTCGGCATTCCCGTCCTCGTGCGGGAGGGGTCGCTCGCGCATCGCCTGTGCGCGGTCGAAAACATCCCGCATGCTGGAGCGACCGCGGAGGGTGTCGCCCGGCGACTTGCCGGTCCCCTGCCGCCGCGTGATGCGATGCGGGGGCGCCGTATGGCCCACGATTTCGCGCGCCAAAGCGAGGCGCGGCTGCGCGAGGCTCTGGGGCTCGTCGCGAAAACGGTTCCGGCCGAGGCGTGAGATATCTCAGACGAGGCGATTGCCGTCCTCGCCGATCACGTTCTCACCGTCTTCCTTCGCGAAAGGACCCTTTTGCGTGTCTGGCAGGATATCGAGCACCTGTTCCGACGGGCGGCAAAGGCGCGTGCCGAGCGGCGTTCTGACGAAGGGACGGTTGATGAGGATCGGCTGGGCGACCATGTGGTCGAGCAAAGCCTCGTCCGACAGCGACGGGTCGGCAAGGCCGAGCGCTGTATAAGGCGTTTCTTTCTCGCGCAGTGCCTCGCGAATGGTAAGCCCGGCTGCGGCGATCATCGCGGCCAGTTCGGCCTTTGACGGCGGAGCGGCGAGATAGTCGATGACCTTGGGCTCGATACCCGCATTTCGGATCAGCGCCAGCGTGTTGCGCGAAGTGCCGCATTTCGGGTTGTGATAGATGGTTGCGTCCATGTCTGCGGCCCTTATCCAAGCGTGGGTGTGGAGACGGGCATACGCATCGCACGCCAATCGTCAAGCCGCATCGCTCCTTGACGGAACGCGCAGGCATAAATATAACGCGTTATATAACAAGGGATGTAATTAATGTCTGATGATATCGTGCGCGCGCTCGGCTACCTCTGCCTTGGCAGTCGCCTCAAGCGCATCGGAGAGCAGGTGCAAGCGGATACCCAGCGCATCATGGAGCGTCTGGACGTGACCCTGCAGGCCGGGCAATACCCGTTGCTGGCCGCTATCGACCGGCTGGGGCCACTGTCGGTCGGCGAGCTCTCGGAGGCCCTCGGGGTGACGCAGCCGGGTGTGACCCGTGCGGCGGGTCTTCTGGCGGAGGCCGGTTACGTCACCGCACGCAAGGAAAAGGCTGACCAGCGCATCCGCCGCCTTTCGCTGACACCGGAAGGTGAGGCGCTGGTCGCCCGCTCGAAACGGGAAATCTGGCCGGTGATCGAAGCGGCGGTGCGCAATGTCTGCGATACCCTCGACGGCAGCCTTCTCGACCGCCTCGACCAGCTGGAGGACGCTCTTCGGGAGAGGCCGCTCCACAATCGCGCCCTCGATAGGGAAGGAGCCCGCCTATGAGGAACGCCGTGCTCGACCGCCCGATCTGGAGCGCACTTGCAACCGCTCATGCCGCGCTCGGCGAATGCGCCGGCCTTGCCCGCCGCTACCGGCCGGGGCTCCTGGCCCTCGCCGGGACGGAGACGGATACGCCACAGGCGATGGCTGACTTCGCGGCGCTCTCCCGTCCCGGCGAAACCCTCTACTTTCTCCAGGCCGATCCCATTCTGCCGCCAACAGGCTTCGAGGTGCTGGTGGCGGCGGAGGCCGTGCAGATGATCGCGCAGGCCGGCGCCGTCGTTGCGTCGGACGAGGCCATCGTGGCGCTCGGCGAGGAGGATGCCGAGGAGATGCTGGCGCTTGCCATCCTCACCAAGCCGGGGCCTTTCTCGCTGAAATCGCAGGCGCTCGGCCGTTTCTGGGGTGTGCGTGAGGGCGGGCGGATCGTCGCCATGGCAGGCGAGCGTATGAAGCAGCCGGGCTATACCGAACTCAGCGGCGTGTGCACCCATCCCGATCATCGCGGCAAAGGGTATGCGCGACGCCTGTCGCTTCACGTTGCCGCCCGCATCTTCGAGAGCGGTGCCCAGCCGTATCTTCACGCCTATGCCAGCAACGCGGCGGCCATCGGGCTTTACGAGACAATCGGATTTTCGCAGCGCCGGTCCATGTATGTGGCGGCCCTGCGCCGACCGGACTGACGTTCAGCGCCCTGTCAGCCGCGTGACCGATCCTGCCGCCATCTACGGCAGGATGATGCACATGAATGGACTTCTCAAAACGGCGGCGCTTTTCTTCGGCCTCGCCGCCGCAACGCTCGGCGCCTATCTCGTCACCATTCAGCTGACGGGCAATTTTGCAGCCGTTGTGCCCGGCGAGGTCTACCGCTCGAACCAGCCGACGGCGGCCGATATTTCGGCCTATGCCGGACGCTACGGCATTCGCACGATCATCAATCTTCGGGGGCGGCAGGAAAATGCGGCCTGGTACGAGGACGAGGTGGCGACCGCAGGCCGCCTGGGAATCGGCCTCGTCGATTTCCCGATGGTGGCCGATCAGCGCCTGGATGCGCAGGGCGCCGCGCGTCTTATCGCGATCCTGAAGGACGCTCCACGGCCGATCCTCATTCATTGCCGCTCCGGGGCGGACCGTACGGGCTTGGCCTCCGTCATCTACCTCGCCAAGGTCGCCAAGGTGGACGAGGCGACGGCCGAGCGCCAGCTCTCCGTGCGCTATGGGCATATCGGCATTCCGTTGCTGTCGCCGACCTATGCCATGGACGAAAGCTGGGAAGCGCTGGAAACGGCCGGTACCTAGAGTTTCTCCCGCCAAACCGGCGGCGGCCTCATGGTCAAGATCGAAACCTAGAGCAGAAAGTCGCCCTTCGCCAGGATGATCGGGTCGTCGAGGTGGATGGCGAAGTCGGCGAGGCCATCACCATTCGTGTCGCCATAGATATACGTATCGGACAGCGCCTTGTCGTAGCGCAGCTCCCCCGCCTTTTTGTGAAATTTTTCCGTGCCGATGAAGGTGAAGGCCTGGTCGGCGGCGAGCTTGATGTTCGCGTCGATAGGGCGCAGGTCTATCCTGTCCCCCTTGGTGAAGTCGAAGATCGTGTCGCGTCCCGCCGTTGCTACCGTGGAGTCGGTGGCGGCGAGGAAAACGAAGACATCCTTGCCGGCACTGCCATGGAGACTGTCGGCGCCCCGCCCGCCCGTCAGCGTGTCGTCGCCGGCGCGTCCGTCCAGCACGTTGTTGCCGGTGTTCCCGACAAGCTTGTTTGCGAGGGTGTTGCCCGTCCCGTTGATCCGTCCCGCACCTGTCAGCGTCAGGTTCTCCGTGTTCGTGGCGAGGGTCCAGTGGACGGAGGACTTGACGAGGTCAATACCCTCATTGGCGTTTTCGCCTGTCACGTCCTTCAGATTGTCGACGATGAAGGTGTCGTTGCCGGCCCCGCCATACAGACGGTCGGCACCCGTGCCGCCATCGAGTGTATCGTGGCCGGAATAGCCGTAGAGAATGTCGCCGTCCTTGCTGCCGCGCATCATGTCGTTTCCGGAGCCGCCCTTGAAGATATCCGGTGAGATGCCCTTGACGGTGAGGGTGACGTCGGCCGTCGCCGTGCCGCCCTTGCCGTCGGAAACGGTATAGCGAAGGACGACGGTCTTTGCCTCGCCAGCGCCGATATTCTGGTTGGCGGCCAGGGTCGGATCATAGCGCAGCCGGCCGTCCGCGGCGATGGAAACGGTGCCGAAACCGGAGCGTACGGACGCGGCCGTCACCTTGAGGACGTCACCGTCGTCGTCATGCGCGCGGGAAAGGACATTGATGGAGAGCGGGGTGTTTTCGAAGGTCGCAGCAGCGGTGGTCGCGGGCAGTGTTGGTCGGTCATTCACATTGGCTACGGTGAGATTGAAGGTTGTTTGCGCCGTTCGCCCGCTGGTGTCCGTGGCGATCAGGCGGATGCCGAGGATACCCACGGCGTCGTTGTCGGGCGTGCCGGAGAAGGTGCGCGTTGCCGGATTGAATTTCAGCCAGCCGGGGAGAGTGGCGCCGCTTGCGAGCTTCGCGCTGTAGGTCAGGATGTCGGTCTTGTCGGGGTCGATGAAGAGCCCGGACGGCACGGAATAGGTGAAGGCCTTGTCCTCCGTTGCCTTCTGGGCCGGAATGAGGGCTGTCACCCGTGGATCGTCGTTCACATTGGCGACGGTCAGATTGAAGGTGGTCTGCGCCGTTCTCCCGCTGGTGTCCGTGGCGATCAGGCGGACGGCGAGCGTGCCGACCGCATCGTTGTCTGGCGTACCGGTGAGGGTGTGCGTTGTCGCATTGAACTTCAGCCAGGCGGGCAGGGCGCTGCCGTTTGAGAGCGTGGCACTGTAGGTCAGCGTGTCGCCTTTGTCGGGATCGGTGAACAGGCCGGACGGTGCGGTATAGGTGAAAGCCTTGTCTTCGGTCGCCGTCTGGGCAGGGATGGCAGCCGATACCTGCGGGGCGTCGTTCACGTTGGCGATGTTGAGC
This sequence comes from Shinella curvata, assembly GCF_022899935.1. Lineage (GTDB taxonomy): Bacteria > Pseudomonadota > Alphaproteobacteria > Rhizobiales > Rhizobiaceae > Shinella > Shinella curvata. The sequence goes on along the minus strand of NZ_JALJCJ010000001.1, from coordinate 1,232,474 downwards.
GTGAAGGTGGTGTGCGCTGTCCGCCCGCTGGTGTCGGCCGCCGTCATCCGGATGGCGAGTGTACCCACGGCGTCATTGCCGGGCGTCCCCGAAAAGGTGCGCGTGGCGGCGTTGAATGTCAGCCATGTCGGCAGGGTGGCGCCATTGGCGAGTTTCGCGCTGTAGGTCAGCGTGTCGGATATGTCGGGATCGATGAAGGTGCCGATGGGAACGGTGTAGCTGAAGGCCTGGTCTTCCGTCGCCGCCCGCGTCGGAATGGCGACCGCAACCTGTGGATCGTCATTCACATTCTGGACGACCAGCGTGAGAATTTCTGATCCGGTCGCGCCGCTGGTATCGGTCGCCGTCACGCGGATGAGAAGCGTGCCGACATCGTCATTGCCCGGCGTGCCGGAAAATGTTCCCGTCGCCGGATCGAAGTGCAGCCAGGCAGGAAGCGGTGCACCGTTCTCCAGCCTTGCACTGCGGGTGAAGCTGTCGAACGTATCCGGGTCCTTGAAAGTATCGGCCGCCAGGGTGAAGCTGAACGGCTGGTCCTCAGGCGCGGTCTGTTGCGGGATGGCCTCCGCTGTCGGGGCATCGTTGATCCAGAAGACGCGCTGGTAGATACCCAGGTTGGAACCGTCCTGATCGCCGGACTCCCAGGCGACGACCCAGGCATCGTTCTCGAGCGCTTTTATCTCGGGCAGGAACTGGGTGCCGCTCGTTTGGATATTGACGCGAATCTCGCCGCCGACGGGCTCGCCGTTTGCGTCGAAGGCCTGCTGATAGACACCCGAGAAGTCGCCGTCCTGGTAGAAGGAATTCCATGTGACCACCCATCCGCCGTTCGAAAGCGAGGTGATCTTCGGTTCGGCCTGATCGCCGGGTGTATAGATGTTGACCTGCCGTTCCTCGCCCAGCGCGCTGCCCTGACTGTCGAAAACCTGCTGGTAGATGCCCACGCTGAGCGGGTCGTCCTGGCCGCCGGATTGCCATGTCACGACCCATCCGTCGTCTAGTGCCGTGACTTGCGGCAGGATCTGATCGCCGGAGTCATAGCTGCTGACGCGGATATCCGCGGTGCGCGCGGTTCCGTCGGCGTTGAAAGCCCGCTGGAAAATGTCGAGCCCTGAGGCACCCGGCGACTGCCAGATGACCACCCATCCGCCATCCGAAAGCAGTTTGACCTGCGCATTCGTCTGGTGTCCGGCGCTGGCAGTATGGACGCGCATTTCGGAGGTGAGGGCGCTGCCGTCGGCGGCAAAAACCCGCTGAAAGACGTCGAAACCGCCCTGGTTCTGGCTTTCGGATTGCCATATGACCACCCAGCTCCCATTGGGGAGAACGGCGATCCGGGCATCGGACTGACCGCCCGGGGTTGCGACATTGACACGCGTCTCGGTGCCGACCGTCTGTCCGTTGGCGTCGTAGACCTGCTGGTAGACGCCCCAACTGGAGCCGTCCTGTCCATAGGACTGCCAGTTGATGACCCAGCCGCCACCGGGAAGGGCGGCAATCTGCGGCAAGGCCTGATTGTTGGTCGTGATCGTGTTGACACGGGTCTCGGGTTCCGTTGGATTGCCCGCAGCGTCAAAAATCTGCTGGTAGATATCATTGCCTGGGCCGGTCTGCGAGGTGGATTGCCAGATGACCACCCATCCACCGCCCTCGAGCGCGGCGACCTGCTGCTCACACTGCTTGTGGTCCGTCGTGGTATTCACCAGGCGTTCGAAGCCGATCGGCTGGCCGGCGGCGGAGAAGGCCTGCTGGTAGACGCCAAAGTCCGACCCGTCCTGGCCGTCGGACATCCATATCACCACCCAGCCGCCATTCTTCAGCACGGCGATGCGTGCCCCGCTCTGGGGGCCTTCCACAAAGGTGTTGACGAGCATTTCATCCGTGCTGGCGACCGTCATGTCCTGTCCCCAAAGGCAAGATCGCGCCGCATGCTCCCGTCCCGGCGGTAAGGCCGCCAGGCTCGTGTCCTTCCCGTTCTGGTGCAGTATGCGCCTTCCCCGTGTGGCGCGCCTAAACAGCTACCATCTTGCGTAGATGTTCGCAATCCTGCTGTGTGAATACAAGCGTGATGGTTGTTTTGGGTTGCGGTTTATCTCGTCTCGGGCGTCGCTTTTTCCCTGTGCGCTGCTCTGTTATCTTCCCCGAATAGCGATTCGTCGGCATCGGGCGCAGTGACAAACAACAGAACCCTGGAGACGCGCGATTATTATGTGATCGGCGTCGTGCTTTCTTCCGTGCTCTACAATTGCGTGCTCGCGATGATCAACGCGAACGTGATGCGGCTCGGCTTTGCCCATGTCGCGTTGACGGAAATCCTCATTCTTTTCGCCGGCCTCGTCTTCATCCTGCGCAAGGGGCTCTACGAGGAGGATATCGGCGTTCTTCTCTTCGCGGTCTTCACGCTGGCGATGGCGGCCTATATGTCGGCCGTCAACCGGACGGTCTTCATCGATTATTTCCGCAACGTGCTCATCATCTTCTGCTTTGCCATCCTCGGCACGTGGGCGAACCGCGGAACGGTGCGCACCGCATTCAAATGGTCGTGCTGGTGTGTGCTCGGCGGCCTGGTGATCGAGATTTTCCTGCTCGATCTCTACGGTACGCTGTTTTACCCGATGAGCTATTTCGAGAACACGCGCGGCCTGGAACAGATCTCTTTCGACGGCAGCAAGCTGTTTCAGAACGTGCTGCGCATTCCCGGCCGCTTCTCCTTCGGCATCATCGATCATCGCGCGGCCTCGATCTTCCTCGAACAGGTGTCGCTCGCCAATTTCTGCGGCGTTCTGCTCATTTTCCTCACCACGTTCTGGGGCAACCTCAAACGCGGCGAGCGGCTGCTGTTCTTCGGTACGATCGTTCTGATCCTGCTGACGAACGATTCCCGTACCATGCTGATGTTCTCCTTCGTCTGCCTCATCGGATACTTCCTCTTTCCGCGCATGCCGACGGCCTGGACGCTCATCTACATGCCGCTGGTGCTGATGCTCGGTTTCGTCGTCTATTTCCTGCGTCCCGGAGCCGATGGCGATACGCTGGACGGGCGCGTCGTGCTGACGGTCAAGCACATCATGGAGATCGACGTCTTTGCGGTGCTCGGCCTCGAGGCCGCCAAGGCGGCGCAGTTCGCCGACAGCGGCTATGTCTATGCCGTCTATGCGGGGACGATCTTCGGCCTCCTGCTCTTCTGGCTCTTCGTCTGCCTCTTCCCGGCGGGTCAGACGGCCGAGCAGCGTCGGTTTGCGCATTTACTTTCTATTTTTCTTTTCGTGAACATGATGATCGGCGGAAACGCCGTGTTCTCGATCAAGGTGGCAGCGCTGCTCTGGTTCCTGGCCGGCTACCTCAAATTTGCGCCGGGCGGCCGCGAAAGCCATGACCGAACGCCCGCGTTGCAGGCAGGTGCCGCCTCGGTCCGCAAGCAGACGTAGGGCCAAGCGGCCGGTTGCGCGCCGTCCGGCCCGCTCAGGATAGGCAATGCTTGTACAGCTCCAGTATCTGCGTGCGATCGCCGCCCTCATGGTGGTCTATTTCCACGCCATCCTCCAGCTCCGCAACGTCCAGCCGGACGCGCTGCTGAACGGCGCGCTTTTCGGCAAGAGCGGCGTCGATCTGTTCTTCGTTTTGAGCGGTTTTGTCATGTGGATCACCACGGCCGACAAGGCGATCGGCGCGCGCGAATTCTACACCCGCCGCATCGTCCGCATCGTGCCGCTCTACTGGGCGCTGTCGCTTCTGGCGGCCTTCGTCGCCTTCGTCGTCCCGTCCATCCTGAAATCCACGGTCTTCGATCTGCCGCACGTCGTCGCGACGCTGCTGTTCCTGCCCTGGATCAACCCCGCAGACCCGGCCGGATACATGATCGCACCCGTCATCGTGCCGGGTTGGACTCTGAACTACGAGATGTATTTCTACCTGTTGTTCGGCGCGCTTCTCGGCCTGACGAAGGCGGTCCGTCCCTATGCGCTGGCGGGCCTGCTTCTCGCCATTTTCCTTCTTTGCCGGCTGCTGCCGCAGGATGTGACGGCCGCGCGCTTCTACGGCGATTCCGTTATTTTCGAATTCGTGCTCGGCGTGCTGATCGGCAAGGTCTATCTCGATGGCCGTCGCCTTGGCGGGGCCGTCGCTTGGCCGCTCATCGCCGTTGCCGGCGCCGTCATGGTCTATAACGACTGGATGGAATGGGATGTGCCGCGCCTGTTTTCGGTCGGCGTGCCCGCCGCCATCGTCGTCGGCTGCGTGGCGCTCGTCGACTTTTCCCGCAAGCCGGTGGTCGGCTGGCTCAATCTTCTCGGCGACGCCTCCTTCAGCCTCTATCTCAGCCACATCTTCGTGCTGGCCGGTGCGCGCATGATCTACGGCAAGCTGCCCTTCGACTGGATGCGCAACGAGGCGCTCTTCGTCGTGTTCTGCCTTGTCGCCTCGTCGGTCGCAGCCGTGCTGCTGCACCTTCTCTTCGAAAAACCTTTGGATCGTTTCCTGCGCAGCCGCCGCCAGGCGCCGGCGCAACTGTCTCCGGTAAGGCCTGCCTGATGTCGACCATGCGATCCTTGTTTGCGGCGCTGGTCGCTGTCGTCGCCGCCACGCAACCGGCGGCCGCGGATGTGTGCTACAAGGGTGTCAATCTTTCCGGTGCCGAATACGGCGATCGCGACGGTGTCGAAAACCTGAACTTCACCTATCCGTCGGAAAAGACCGTCGCCTACTTTGCCGGCAAGGGCATGAATATCGTCCGGCTTCCCTTTTCCTGGGAACGCCTGCAGCCGACGCTGAACAGTCCGCTGAGCGCCGTCGAGCTCGATCGGCTCAAGGCGGCCGTCCTGCGGTTGCGCGATCACGGCATGACGGTGCTGCTCGATCCGCACTCATTCGGCTATTACGACAAGGCGCGTCTCGGCACACCGGAGGCGCCGGCCTTCGCTTTCGCCGACCTCTGGATCCGTCTCGCGGCGGAATTCGCCAACGAGCCTGACGTCCTCTTCGGCCTGATGAACGAGCCCTATGATATTCCTGCCACCGAATGGCTCGATATGGCCAATGGTGCGATTTCCGGTATCCGCAGCGTCGGTGCGCGCAACCTCGTGCTGGTGCCCGGCACGCGATGGAGCGGTGCGCATGGCTGGCGGGCCGACGATCCCGGTGGCTCGAATGCCGATGTCATGCGTGGCGTCAAGGATCCGATCGACAACTATGCCTACGAGTTCCACCAATATATGGATCCCGATTCGTCCGGAACGAAGGGTGGTTGCGCGGCGGCCGACGCGGCCACCGCGGCGCTCATCGACGTCACGGCCTGGCTGCGCGAGACCGGCAAAAAGGGTTTTCTTGGCGAGTTCGGCGGTTCGCAGGACCAAGCCTGCGTCGTCGGCCTGAAGGCGATGACGGCTGTGCTCGACGACAATGCCGACGCCTGGCTGGGGTTCAGCTACTGGGCGGCCGGCGAATGGTGGCCCGAAACCGAAATCAACAACGTTCAGCCGACGGGGAAGGGCGACCGCAAACAGCTCTCGGGGCTGCCATTGAAACCCGGCAGAAAGCCGGATGCAGCGGCCTGTGCGACCATACCGCCGGCCTGACGGGCGCCTTGATCATTCAGAGCCGCGCGAGTTACGCCTCGTTAACCATAAGGCAATAGATTCCAGACCGGATCGCGACTCGGCCATGCCGACGAATCGACTGGATTTTTGATGAGCCGAGCTGGAAAAAACGACGACCTGAATGGGCTTCCGGGCAGACGCCGGGGCAGCCCCGTGCTGTCGATTCATCCGGCCTTGCACCGCAGCCCTGCCTCCGATGCCGCCGACACGCTTCGCGGTCGGGATGAAGCCGTTACGGTGCGGCGGGCAGGGGTCTCCGAGGCCGCGCTTTCCGCCGCCGAAGCGGAGCCGTTGCCGCGCGCGGCACGCGCGCCTGTCCACGAAACCGAGATGGCTGTGCCGGCTGGGCCAGAGCCCGGGAGAGATGCGCCGCTGCTCGACATCGGTACGTTGCTGCGTGCCGTGTGGAGCCACCGCCTGCTCATCCTTGCCTTTATGGCGCTCTTTGCGGTGCTCGGCGGTCTCTTCGTGCCGACGATGCCCCGCAAATTCACGGCGCAGACCAGCATCTATTTCGACCCGCGCCAGATCGAGCTCAGCGATACCAATTCTCAGAGCGGTGCTTCTTCCGAGGTCATCGTGTCGATGATCAACAGCCAGTCGAAGATCCTGACGTCGCCGAAGGCGATCCGCCAGGTGGTTGACAGGCTGAACCTCGCGGATAGCGCGCTTTTTTCCGGCATTACCGGCGACCCGGCCTCGCGCAAGGCGGCGATTGTCGCGACGCTGCAAAAATCCGCGACGGTGGCGCTGGAATCCAGCTCCTACGTCGTGACGCTGTCGGTGACGACGGCGGATGGCGGCGTTTCCGCCGAGGTGGCGAACGGTCTGGTGGATGCGTTCCTAGAGGAAGAGAACCAGGCCTATTCCTCGATCTATCAGCGCACGAACTCCGCCCTCGACAGCCGTCTGCGCGAACTCAGCGAAGAGGTGCAGAAGGCGGAAGAGGCTGTCGAAAACTACAAGGCCAACAACGACATGGTCACGGCTGACGGCAATCTGATCGCCGACAAGCGACTGGTGCAGCTCAACGAACTGTTGACGACGGCGCAGAAGGCGTCGATCGAGGCCAAGTCGCGGGTGGATGCGGCGGTAAACCTTAAGCTCGAAGACGCCGTTTCGACCAATGGCCAGCAGCAACAGACGTCGGCAGCGCTGACGGACCTTCGCCGCCAGTATGCCCAGCAGTCCGCGACGGTCGGTAGTCTCGAAAGCGCGCTCGGTGCCCGTCATCCGCAGTTGCTTGCCGCCAAGGCGTCCCTGAAGGGTCTCCAGACGGAAATCCAGGCAGAACTGCAGCGCAACCTCGCTCGCGCCCGCGCTGATCTTGCGCAGGCCCAGCAGTCCGAGCAGCAGGTCGCCAAGGAACTCGCCGTCCAGAAATCGCTGCAGAACAACACGCAGCAGCGCCAGGTGGGTCTCAACGATCTCCAGCGCCGTGCGACGGCTGCCCGCGAGATCTACGAGGCCGTGCTGAAGCGTGTGCGTGAGACCAGCGAGGAAAAGAACCTCGCCCGCAGCAACATCCGTGTTCTCTCCGAAGCGTCGGCGCCGCAGAGGGCCGACGGTCCCGGCCGTAGCATTCTGCTTGTCGCGGGCCTCGTTGCCGGAGGTATCGCCGGCTTCGGTCTTGGCCTGATCATCGCGCTCGTCAGGACGATGGTCCGCAATCCCCGCCTGCGCGCCAACCTCTCGAAGATGACGCGAGAGGCATGACGTCTGAAATGCAAAGGGCGGCTATGGGGCCGCCCTTTTTGTTTTGCCTTGGCTTGGGTCACGCGGCCTGGAAAAGCGCCACCGCATCCTGCCCGGCCGGGAAGCGCAGCGTGTCAGTGGTATCATTGACGGCGGCCCAGACGGCTTCCGCGACGTCGGTTTCCTTCGTCGTCAGCGCGGGTTTCGCAAACTGTGCAAAGATCGGCGCGGCGAAGTCGGCATAGGCTTCCAGGATCAGGTCCTCGACCTTGACCGATGTATTCTGGGTGAACCGTGTGGTCGGTGCATAGCCGGGCTCGACCAGCTTGGCGCGAATGCCGAAATGCGCGAGCTCATGGGCAAGTGAGCCCGTAAAACCCTCGATCGCCTGCTTGCTCGCCGTATAGGCGGCGGCCAACGGCATCGGTGCCAGTGTCACGCTCGACGTGACATTGACGATGACGCCCGACCGGCGCGCCCGCATCCGAGGGATGACGGCCTGCGCCATCGCCATGGCGCCGAAGGTGTTGGCCTCGAAAATCTTACGGATATGGGCCATCGGCGTCGCCTCGAAGGCGCCGACGACGCCGATGCCGGCATTGTTGACGAGCGCGTCGATGGGGCCGGCGGCGTCGATGGCAGCCGCGATGCTGGCCGTATCCGTTACGTCGAGCGGCAGGATGCGCAGGTTGGGCGAGGCCGGCAAGATGTCCATACGCGGCGTGCGCATGGTCGCGATGACGGTCCAGTTGCGCGCGAGGAAGTGGCGGGCTGTTTCGAGGCCGTAGCCGGACGAGGTGCCGGTGATCAGGATGGTTTTCATGGGGTCGTCTCCTGTTGTGTTGATGATCCCAATCTAGCGTGCCGCATCCGGACTAAATACGATTGATGATCCATATTTCGTTTGTTAAAGTCCGAAAATGGTCGATCCACTCTCCGAAATCATCGGATTGCTCCGTCCCCAGGCCGTGTTCACCAAGGGCATCAGTGGGGCAGGGCGCTGGGGCGTGCGTTACACGGATTTCGGCAATCCGAGTTTTGCCATCGTGATCGAAGGCGCCTGTCGCCTCGCCGTGGATGGTCAGCCCGAACTGATCCTTCAGGCTGGGGATTTTGTCCTCCTGCCGAGGACGCCGGGTTTTACCATGACGGGGTTCGAACCCGTCCGTCCGCAGGTCATCGACCCGCATGCTGCCGCACGTGCGGCCGGCGAAGTGCGCCATGACCGGCAGGACGGCCCGCCCGATGTGCGCATTCTCGGCGGCTACTTTGTCTTCGAGGGCGAGGATGCCGAATTGCTGATCTCGCTCCTGCCGGGGCAGGTGCATGTGCGTGGCATCGATCGCCTGTCGACTTTGGTCAGGTTGCTCATCGAGGAGGCGGCCACGGATCGGCCGGGCCGCGACCTCGTGCTCAGCCGGCTGGTCGAAATCGTGCTGGTCGAGGCGCTGCGGCTCGCGCCGTCACGGGATGCGCCGGCCGGCCTGCTGCGTGGGCTTGGCGATGCGCGGCTCGCCGAATCCTTCCGTCAGATGCATGGCGACCCCGCCCGCGCCTGGACGATGGCCGAGCTTGCCAAGGCCTCGGCGCTCTCCCGCTCCTCGTTCTTCGAGCGCTTCTCGCGCCATGTCGGCGTGGCGCCGATGGAGTATCTCATGGGCTGGCGTATGGCGCTTGCCAAGGACCTTCTGCGCCGCCGGGAGGCCGATATCGCAGAGGTCGCCGAGCGTGTCGGCTATGGCTCGGCCAGTACCTTCAGCACCGCCTTTACTCGCCATGTCGGTCAGCCGCCGGGGCGCTATGCCAAAGGGGCTTCGATGCGCGCGTGATGCCGGTCAGTCGCCGGCCGTTCGGGCCGCGATGATGTCGTGGTCCATCTCCGCCAGCGCTCGGTCGAGATGGCCTTCCAGCACCAGCGTTGCTTCCTCCGGCACGACGGATATCGGCGGCGCGCCGAAGAGGCGCACCTGCTGCGACTGGGCAAGGCCCTCTTCAAGGCCGCGCTGGAGGAGATCGAAATAGCGCGTGCCGGGACCAGTGATGGCGATCGGCATGTTTTCATAGAGGCTCACCATGCGCGACAGGCCTTGGCCGAGCGCAAGGCCGGCCTGGCGGAAGGCATATTCCGACATGCGATGGCCCTGGCGGGCGCGCAGCGCGATCTTGTCCATCTCGGATAGTGGCACGAATTTCGCCGGGATCGTATCCGGCGGCACTTCGAAGGCGGTGCGCAGGATACCGTAAAAGCCGGCGGAAGCCTCGATGCAGCCCTGCGAACCGCAGCGACACAGCTTGCCGTCCGACGAGTTCAGCATATGCCCGAAATTGGGGGCGGTGACGGTCAGTTCGCCCGTGCGTTCGAAACGGGCGATGCCAAGCCCGATGCTGTGGCCGAGCGAGAGGGCGGCGACAGCCTGAAGGTTCTTCGCGCCTGCCTTTTCCATGCGCAGCGCCATGGCATGAGCGACGAGCAGGGTCTCGTTGCTGATGAGGATCTTCGCCTGCCAGTGCGGTGCGAGCAGGGCGGCAAAATCCACCTGCTGCGCGCCAAAAACCGGCGACCAGACGAGTTTTGCCGCAGCCGGGTCGACCAGTCCTTTGCTGCTGATCGAGACGACGAGAACCTGCTCCCGTGTGATGCGCGAGCGCGCCACCAGCTTTTCCAGCGCTGCCACGAAGGCGTCCGCAAAGGGCTGGGTGGCGGTGTCGGCGTGGTTGCGCGGCTCCTCGAACCGATCGAGCAGCGTGCCGCCATAATCGGCCAGCGAATATTGCACGACGTCGGAGGAGATACGCACGGTCACGAGATAGCCGGCATCCCGTCGTTGCCCGAAGATCACGCGCGGCCGCCCGCGCGACGCCGACGCCTGCTGTTCGCGCCGTTCCAGCACCTCGGCCTTTTCGAGTTCCGTCGTGATCGCCGAGACCGTCGCGGAGGCAAGCCCGGTGTGCTGCGAAATATCGGTATGGGCGAGCGGCCCGTGCCGGCGCAGCGAGGCGAGCACGAGCGCGCTGTTCTGCTGACGCACAAGCTCCGTGCTCGATTTCACCAGCATCTGTTGTTTCCGCTCGCTTTCACAGGCTGCAACCCATGCCCCTCCCAAAGCATCAGTCACGCCGTCATTCAAGGCCTTTCAAGCCGTGTTGACAGCCTGGAAAAGTTCTGACATTTATTTTCTCGACTGTCGAGAAAAAAGTCCTGGCACGCCGGGAGGGGCATCTAGACAGTGTTATCGTGGCTGGTCGTTGATTGGGCGGGAGGTTCGTCCAGGCGGCCGGTGTTCACTTGGGAGGATAATATGAAGTCCGTTTTGAAGCTGATGGCAGGGGCTGCCGTCATCGTTTCCCTGCATTCCGGCATTGCGCACGCCAAGGATCTGGTGGTCGGCGTTTCCTGGTCGAACTTCCAGGAAGAGCGCTGGAAAACCGACGAAGCCGCCATCAAGGCTGCTCTCGAAGCCTCCGGCGACAAGTACATTTCCGCTGACGCCCAGTCGTCTGCCGCCAAGCAGCTGACCGACGTCGAGTCGCTGATCGCCCAGGGCGCCAACGCCATCATCGTTCTCGCCCAGGATTCGGAAGCCATCGGCCCGGCCATCGAAAAGGCTGCCGCTGAAGGCATTCCGGTCGTCGGCTATGACCGCCTGATCGAAAACCCGGCGGCCTTCTACATCACCTTCGACAACAAGGAAGTCGGCCGCATGCAGGCCCGCGAAGTGCTCAAGGTGAAGCCGGAAGGCAACTACGTCTTCATCAAGGGCTCGTCGTCCGATCCGAATGCCGACTTCCTCTTCGCAGGTCAGCAGGAAGTGCTGAAGGAAGCGGTCGATGCCGGCAAGATCAAGAATGTCGGCGAAGCCTATACCGACGGCTGGAAGCCCGAGCTTGCCCAGAAGAACATGGAACAGTTCCTGACGGCGAACGACAACAAGGTCGACGCGGTCGTTGCGTCCAACGACGGCACGGCCGGCGGCGCAATCGCGGCGCTTTCCGCTCAGGGCCTCGCCGGCACCGTGCCGGTCTCCGGCCAGGATGCCGACCACGCCGCGCTGAACCGCGTCGCGCTCGGCACCCAGACGGTTTCCGTCTGGAAGGACTCGCGTGAACTCGGCAAGCGCGCCGCAGAAATCGCAGCCACGCTCGCCAGCGGCAAGACCATGGACGAGATCGAAGGCGTCACCACCTTCAACGGCGGCCCGAAGGGCGTCGAAATGAAGTCGGTCTTCCTCGCACCGCTGCCGATCACCAAGGACAACCTGAACGTCGTCATCGACGCCGGCTGGATCCCGAAGGAAACGGCTTGCCAGGGCGTTGCCGCCGGCTCCGTTGCAGCCTGCAACTGAGTTAGCGACCATCCGGTACTGACCTGACCATCGACAAGCGCCGCAGCGGCTTCCGTTGCGGCGCTTGCGCAAGATGGGCAGCGGGCGGAGGATGATGCGACGCCATATCCTCGGACCGGAGAGATCTGGACGCCCGGACGACACGTTCAACAAAAGTGGGGGAACGGCAAACCATGGCCGACATCACGACGACCGCATCTGCCAATCGCGCGCGATCGGCAAGCGAGAACCCGGTGAAGCGCTTCTTCCGCGCCACCGAAATCGACACGCGCCTGCTCGGCATGGTCGGTGCCCTGCTGATCATCTGGATCGGCTTCAACATCATGTCCGGCGGCCTGTTCCTCACGCCCCGCAACCTCTGGAACCTCTCGGTCCAGACCGCCTCCGTCGCCGTGATGGCGACCGGCATGGTGCTCGTCATCGTCACGCGCAACATCGATCTCTCCGTCGGCTCCATCCTCGGCTTCGTCGGCATGAGCATGGGCGTGCTGCAGGCTGAACTGCTGCCACAGCTGCTCGGCTTCAATCATCCGGCCATCTGGGTTATCACGCTGCTCTGCGGCCTGCTGCTCGGTGCCGCGATCGGCGCGCTGCACGGCTCGATCATCGCTTTCCTCAACGTGCCCTCCTTCATCGTCACGCTCGGCGGCCTGCTCGTCTGGCGCGGCGCCACCTGGTTCGTCACCAGCGGCCGCACCGTCGCCCCCATGGATGCCACCTTCCGCCTGATGGGCGGCGGCACCGAGGGCTCGATCGGTGCCAAAGCCAGCTGGATCGTCGGTGCGCTTGCCTGTGCCGCCATCGTCGCGACGATTGCCAACTCCCGCAAGCAGCGCAAACGTTTCGGCTTCCCGCTGCGCCCGATGTGGGCGGAATATTTCCTCGTCGCCATCGGCTGCGCGCTGGTGCTCGGCGCCGTCGGGATCGTCAATTCCTATCCCTGGCCCGTTGCCATCGCCCGCAAGTTCGCGGATGCCAACGGCATCGCCTGGCCGGACGGCGGGCTGTTCATTCCGCATGGCATCGCCGTGCCGGTGCTGATCGCCATCGTCGTGGGCATCGTCATGACCTTCATATCGACGCGCCTGCGCTTCGGCCGCTACGTTTTCGCACTCGGTGGCAACCCCGAGGCAGCGGAACTTGCGGGCATCAAGACGCGCTGGGTCACCGTCAAGATCTTCGCGCTGATGGGCATTCTCTGCGCCATTGCCGCCGCCATTTCCACCGCCCGCCTCAATGCCGCAACCAATGCGCAGGGTGAACTCGACGAGCTCTACACGATCGCGGCCGCCGTGATCGGCGGCACGTCGCTGGCGGGCGGCATGGGCACAATCGCTGGCGCCATGCTCGGCGCCCTCGTCATGCAATCGCTGCAATCGGGCATGGTGCTGGTCGGCATCGACACCCCGTTCCAGCGCATCGTGGTCGGTATGGTCCTCGTCGTCGCCGTCTGGCTCGACACGGTCTACCGGGCCCGCGCCAAGTAACAGGAGTTGGACCAATGACGGACACCACCCGTACGCCCCTCGTGGAGCTGAAGAACATCTCCATCTCCTTCGGCGGCATTCATGCCGTGGACAATGCCTCGGTCGATCTCTATCCCGGCGAGGTCGTGGCGCTTCTCGGCCACAACGGCGCCGGCAAGTCGACGCTGATCAAGATCCTGTCCGGCGCCTACAAGCGCGATGGCGGCGAAATCCTGATCAATGGCGAGCCTGCCGACATCAACAACCCGCGCGACGCCAAGAAATACGGCATCGAGACGATCTACCAGACGCTCGCTGTCGCCGATAACGTCGACGCCGCGGCCAACCTCTATCTCGGCCGCGAGCTCAGGACCCCCTGGGGCACGCTCGACGACGTCGCGATGGAAGCCAAGACCCGCGAAGTGATGGGCCGCCTCAACCCGAACTTCCAACGCTTCAAGGAGCCCGTGAAAGCGCTCTCCGGCGGCCAGCGCCAGTCGGTGGCAATCGCAAGAGCGATCCTCTTCAATGCCCGCATCCTGATCATGGACGAGCCGACGGCAGCGCTCGGTCCGCAGGAGACGGCGCAGGTCGGCGAGCTGATCAAGCAGTTGAAGAAGGAAGGCATCGGCATCTTCCTGATCAGCCACGACATTCATGACGTCTTCGATCTCGCGGATCGCGTCTCGGTCATGAAGAACGGCCAGGTCGTCGGCCACGCCCGCACCGAGGACGTGACCAAGGACGAAGTGCTCGGCATGATCATCCTCGGCAAGGTGCCCCCCAAAGCCATACCCGGCCCCGGCGCCATGCAGACGGCTTGATCAAGCCGCCAGATCCAAAGCGAGCCGCCGGCACCCCCGGCGGCTCTTTCATGCCAGGGCAACCGCCCACAAAGCAAAAACAGCGCCCTTTCAACAATTTCCCGATTGAAGCCCGCCCCCACCTGGGCTAAGACCCTTCCATCGGACAGGCGAGTCATCGCCTACGGATGCACCCGTAGCTCAGCTGGATAGAGTGTTGGATTCCGATTCCAAAGGTCACAGGTTCGAATCCTGTCGGGTGCGCCACCGAACTACTTGAAATCATTGATTTATCAGTCTTAGCTTGTCCTCATGCGGACTGGAAATAAGCTAGCTCAGTCCTAGCCCAGTAGCGCATGCGCTTGGGAATTCTTCAATGATTTCAAGGTAGCTTTCCGGGGCTTGGACACGTCGCTAGCGCAGTTTCAGCGCAGCGCACCGACCATAGCAACTCGAAAGGTGCCCCACGTTATGCTGCAAAGCCCGGCCTCAACGAAGAAGACCCCGTTTTCGCTCTTCCAGCGAGAAGGCACGCGGAACTGGTCGATGCGATATTCGCTCGGCGGCAAGCAATACAAAAGGACGCTGGGAACCGCGAACCAGGAAGAGGCGCTGCAACGCGCCTACGAAATCTGGCACGAGCAGAGCTTTCGCAACAAGCAGGGCCTTTCGCTGGATAGCCGCTCCTTTGTCGAGGTGGCGGAAGAGTTCATCGAAAAAGTCGTCGCAGAGGCCGAGCGCGACGAACGCAGCAAATATCACCCGATCTATTGGCCACCGATCATTCGCCGTTTCCCTGTGGGTTACTTCGGGGACCGCGCCATCGAGACGATCACCACCGCCGACATCGAACGATATCTGGAATGGCGTAAGACCTATTGGACGACGGGCCCCGGCATTCACATTCAGAAAATCCGATGCGAACGCGAAGATGGCCGGGTTTTTATTCGCCCTGCACCGCGGAAGGTCGCAGCCTTGAGCACGGTCAAGGGCGAGATGGTCATCATCCGCGAGCTATTCGAGCAGGCGGCGAAATGGGGCTATTGCAAGCCGATCATAATCCCGGCCGTCAGAGCGAAAAAGAAACCCGACACGCGCCGTCCCGGGTTCGCGCCGGAGGAATACGAACGTCTGCTCGGAAAGAGCTTGGAGCGGATCAGCGAGCCTCAGCAATCAGTCAGGCTCATCAAGGCGAAAGACGGTCGGGTCTGGACGCAAAGCACGCTCACCAGCCGCGTGCGGTCGGATCGTATCCGTCTGCACGCCTATATCGAATTCATGGCCAGTTCGGGCCTGCGCCCCACGGAGGCAAAGAACCTCAAGTGGAGCAATATTCTCCGCTATCGCGATACAAAAGACCTTCCCCTTTTCCAGCAGGACGCCCGGCTACAAGTCCACGGAAAAAGCAAGCATGGCAATGCCGTGCCTCTGCATGGTGCAATCCAGGCGCTTCATATGTTGTGGAACGTGTTTGTAAGCGAGGTCGGTCGCGAGCCCACTGATGACGATCCTGTCTTTGCGGATGCAGGCGGCAAACCCATCCTGTCGTTCCAGCGCGGCTTGAACGCCTTGCTCAAAGCGGCCGACTTGGAGCGTGACCACCGAGGCGTCAAGCGAACCGCTTACTCATTCCGGCACTTCTATATCTCGCAGATGCTCGCCAACAATGTCTCGATCCACCATGTCGCCCGTAACACCCGCACTTCGATTTCGATGATCGACAAGCACTATGCCCAGGTCAATACCGAGCAGATCAAAGACTTCCTTCGCCCCGGCGAGGAGGACTTGATGAAGGAACCGAAGCTGCTTGACGACGAGACCTACGACGAAATCGCTTTGTTGGAAAAACGCTTAGCCGAGTTGAAAGCCGGGGCGACCACCGAGCGCACCGCTGACAAACTTTCGCAAAGGTACGGTGGACAACGTTCATAGCCTGACCGCATCAGGCGGCGGGCATTGTCATGAGGGGCACTGCATACCACACTTGATGTCGGCTAGAGGCTTGATCTTCGGCAAACCGATGCACGACGATACCGTTTTCCACGATCAGCGTTGTTGAGCAATCGCTACTGTCAAAGCCGATTTCCGTGATGATCTCCCTGATGGCCGCATGCGCCTCCGAGCGAAGGTCATAGCGGGCAGCATCGTCAGCTTGCTCCCACGCGTCTCGCAACCTGCCGATCAGGTCGCATGTTTCCATGGGGCTATCGTGCCGAATTGACCGGCGCTGTCTTTCGGCCTGCTGGTGCCGTAGCTCGGCTTCGACAGCCTTCCGTTCGCTTTGCCGGGCCTTCAGCAGATCGACCACGGCATCTGGCGGCGCGTTATCATCCTCGATTATCTGCGCTAGCCGCTGTTCTTTTCTGCGAAGCTCTTCCAGTTGTAGGGCCAGTTCGGCAATCCTCTCGTCAAACTCCCGCACGGTGTCATCGAACCTTGCCGCATGCAGCGTCTCGGCAAGATTGATTTCTGTGACATGATCGACGATAGCCGCCTCGAGCGGCTCGTATCGGAAATGCCGGTTGCCATCGGTGCAACGATGCCCGCGCACATAGTTCGCGCAGACCAGATAACGCCCGTTCTCGTTCCCCTTCACCCGGCTCATCTTCATCGTCATCGGCCCACCGCAATGGGCGCAATGGCAAAGCCCGGTGAAGAGATTGGCAAAGGTGTTGCCCTTGCGGCCGGGCTTGCCCGGATTGCTCCGTAGGGCCTGCACCTGCAGGAACAAATCCTTGTCGATCGCGGCAGGGAAGTAGCCGGCAATCGGATCGCCGTCCGGCACGCGCTTGCCGTCAACGATCCTGTGCGGCTGGAATATGCCGATGACATCCTGGCGGGCGAGCAGCGCCTTGATGACACTCTGATACCAGCCGTCCTGGCTCTTGAAAGCGGGAATGCCATCTGCGTTGAGCTTGCGAGCGATCACCGTCGCACCGAGCCCCCGCGTTGCCATCTCATAAATCGCCTTCACCGTTTCCGCATGGTGGTTCAGCGTGAACTCGTAACGGCTCGTATCGATCCTTCGGGCATCGATCCATGCGGGTGTTATGCTGGTGATATGGCCCTTGCCTTCGCGGGCCAGTTCCCGTTTCCGTTTCGCGACCGCGCTGATGCGCTCGCTTTTGGTCTGGCTCTCCTCGTGACCGCGCGACATCACCGCAAGCCCGATGATAAGCTTGGTCCAGTCACCGTTGAGCCGGTCGCGACTGTAAACCTGCCGGTCCTCGCCAAGCGTCACGATGACAATGCCGGCATTGATGATCGCCATGAATAGCGTCAACGCATCCGGCACGGCTTCGCGTGATAGCCGGTCGAGGCTTTCGATCAGCAAGTAGCTGCCCTTGGGGATTTGCCCGTTTTCGACCATCGCCAGGAACCGGCCGAGCGCGCCGGTCTTGAAGTTCCTGCCTTTCCACGCGCTGACGCCCAAGTCCTGCAAGCTGTCGTCCAGAAGCAGAGAGTGTTCGTCCGCAAACGCCTTCGATCGTTCAAGCTGCCGGCGCAGGCTGTCCCCGCGAAGCTGCTTGCGAGTACTCATACGGACGTAGGAGTAAGCCCGGATCGGAAAGGTGCTGTTGTTGGTGTCTTCGGTGCCCATGACGGCCTCCTCATGTTGCGATCCGCTAACATGGGGCTATCGGGCGGGCGAGCATGAGGGAGCGCGGGGTGCAAATGGCTGCACCGGCGTAAGGCTGCGGCTTGCGGAAAGGAGGTGTCGGGATCGGAAGAAAGCCGACGCAAATCACCACAGCTCTCAGCATTGGTTGTGACGCCGCAATGGTTAACGAAGCGTTAATGCGGGTTGAGTGCATTGCAACTTGAGCGGACGCTGGTTCGGCTGACGGAGAACATCACCGCAGGCTCCTTGCATGACCAGCATTCTGACGAACACCTCCGCAATGGCCGCGCTGCAAACCCTGCGCATGATCGGCAGCAACATGGCCGAGACGCAACGGCAGGTCAGTTCCGGGCTGCGCGTGCAGATCGCAGCGGACAACGCAGCGTATTGGTCGATCTCCACGACCATGCGCTCTGACCACATGGCGCTTTCCGCCGTATCCGATGCGCTCGGGCTCGGTGCTGCGAAGATCGATGTCGCCTATTCTGGCCTCGACGCCACCGTAGACGTGCTCGGGGAGTTCCGGGCAAAGCTGGTCGCCGCCAAAGAAGACGGCGTGGACAAGGCGAAGATCCAGACCGAGCTTGATCAGTTCAAGGAACAGTTTGTTTCCATCGCAACATCCGCCAGCTTCAACGGCGTCAACTGGCTCAACACGAATGCTCCGCAGGACATCAACGGGCTCTCAGGATTGCCGACCAGCATCACCTCGTCCTTCATCCGCTCCGCTGACGGTAATGTGCATGTCGGAACGACGGAAATCGACATGGCTGATCTCAGCCTGTTCAATGTCGGTGGCGGCGGGGCTTTGCAGAAGGATATCCGTTCGCTTGGCGATATCGGCGGCTTTCGTGGGGCGAACACCAACCAGCAGAGCAGCCGAGCCCAAAGCTATTATGCCTTCACCGGCCTCTTTACACTCGGGGCTAGCGATACGATCACGCTGGACGTCATGGTCGATGACAGCCCGCTTGCTCCGGGCGTCAGCCATACGCTGGTGATTGACCGGGCTGCTGTCGATGCCGCGCTTGGCACGAGCGATGGCATCGTGGCGACTGCGCAGGACTATGGTGCCATCCTCGACCATGTATTCACTGCCAATGCTGTCCCGGCTTCTGCCGGATGGGCCGGTGGCAATAGGTTGGGTATCTCAAGCGCGGAAACGACAGCACTGCCCGGATCGAGCATCGAAATTACTGGCGTCACATCGAGCTTTGGCTCGGGCAGCTTCGGTGCAGGTCTCGAAAACACACCGCTGTCCGAACTCAATAACCAGTATCCGCAATGGAGCTTCAGCTTCAGCGGACCGTTCACGATCTACCGCGATATCGAGTTCAGCTTCGACATTCAGGTAGGGAGCGATCCGGTGACGACGATCACCGTTACGCGCGATATGGTCGATCTTGTATTTGGAACGACCGATGGCAGAATACCGTCTGAAGGAGCTTTTGCGGCACTTCTCGATTATGCTCTGGAAGGACACGGTCTGGATGCCACATCGATAGCAGGCGGGATCGTCTTCGACATCGACAAGACGCTGTATCCGAACGCAGGCAGCCGGGCCTATATGAGGATCGGCAATGTCACCGACAATCTCGGCCCCGCGCCGGATTTCGACATTCTCGACGTCGATATCACCGATCCCGCCAACGATCTCGACAACTATCTGTTCGGCGTCGATGCCATGCTGGAGAAGGTCATATCCGGTGCCAGCACCCTCGGCGCGCTCAAGACCCGCATCGATATGCAGACCGAGTTCGCGCAAGTCTTGATGGCATCCATCGACAAGGGCATTGGCCGGCTTGTCGATGCTGATATGAACGAGGCATCGACGCGGCTCAAGGCGCTCCAGACACAGGAACAGCTTGCTATCCAGTCGTTGCAGATCGCCAACGGCAATGCCGATAATGTTGCGCAGTTGTTCCGGTAGTCGCTCTATCTACCTGCTTTGCGCCAGCCCGCGTTGCGGGCTTCGTCCTCGGTGCAGAACCAGCGTTCCCCATATTCCCCCCGGATGACCGTCTCGTCGTAATATTCCTGGCCACGGACATGGTAGATGCGTTCGCCCGAGTTTATCGAGATATTGCCCTTGATGTCACAGGCCGGATCGTAGAGGGATCGCGGCACGAATGCGTAGCCTCCGGTTCCGAGGAATACGGTCATCCAAGTGCCTGCGACGATCAGAGGAAACTTGCTCATGAAACACGAGTAAGCTGCACCCTTTTACGTCGCGTTGAAAAACACGTTAAAATTGTCACAGCACGGAAGGGCCCCGCCGTCATCGGAAGCGTGTCTATAACGGGTCGATGTCGTGAGCCGGGGCCACGCTGAAGCTGACTGCATATTCGAACAGGTAGACATTCGGCACGACGGTTCGGCCGTACTTCAGATTTCGGCTGACGGACTTCGACACGATGATACCGGACACGTCCTTGTCGCGCCCGATAGTCTGTTTCACCCACCCCATGTATCGGGTGATCTGCCCCAAAGCGCGGTCGGAACTTTGCGCTCGTTTCAGCTCGAAGACGAAGAATGCGCCCGTCTCATCGACAGCGAGAATGTCGATTGGCCCGACCGCCGTTGCATATTCAACGCCATCCCTGCCGGTCGGATCGACATAGACGCTCAGTTTGCGCCCGCCGAAATCAATGGACGACAGGTTCGTGGCAAGGAAATCCCGTAGCTGATACTCCAGCGAAAAGTAGGGAATGCCTTCATCGCTTTCACCGACCGGTTCGTCGGTCCCACCCAAGACTTCATCGACAGCATCGATGCGGGCTGAGTGTCCGGGAAAGATCATACGGATTTCATCAGGCGTTTCCTGCATCGTCCACCCGGCTTGTCGAAGTGCCGCACGCAATTGATGCGACGTGTTGCGAGCGCCATCCATGCCCGCCGGCAAATGGTCGGGGTTCTGCCGAAGCCATTGTTTCAGTGGATAGACCTCAAGCCCGCCGTCGTCCTTCGCGATGACCACACTATGCCGCTGAACCATGAATGCCCCCTACACCATTCTTTGCAACTCAGAGGGATAGCCGGAACGGATTACCTCTTGGTTACAACGGGCCTCCAAACCCATTCTTTGCTCGCCCTTTTGGCAGACGGCTGTATCCGGGAAACACGTTCAACGGTCTCGGAAAGGATCACAGCATGTCCCACCTCAAGGCTCTCAAGCTCACCTCCGCAGTCCCGGTTCGCGCTGCCGTCGATCCGGTACAGCGTGCGCGGGAAAAGATGATCGCGGCGCTGGCCGAACAGAAGCAGATGGCCGAGGCGAAGATCGCCGGTCAGGCGTTCACGCCCACGCATGTCGTGCGCAAGAAGAACGCGGAAGGTGTCCGCGTCGACGTCGAAGCTCCCAAGCGCGTGCGTCAGGGCTGGTTCACCGACGGCAACGGCAAGGTGTTTTTCGCACTGCGCTATGCCGGCAAGGCCATCGACTTCGCTAAGGACAAGAACGCCATCGAAGCTGGCGAGCTTTCGGCACTGCCGAAGGTCATCGACACGCTAGTCGAAGCTGTCCGGGCTGGTGAACTGGACGCGCAACTCACCGCTGCTGCCACCGAGCGCGGCCAGATGCTGCGCAAGCCGAAATAAACCGCGTAGTTTTCGCGGGCAAGCATCCGAAGGCCATAGGATCATGAATGATCCTATGGCCTTCGTGCGTTCCGGCAAGGCCGGAACGCTGTCAAAGAGCGCCACGGACGCGCGTCCGGGTCGGTACGCTATGCCGCAATGTTTCCGGGCCGGACCGCATTCCTTGATGCTTCTGAGCTTCTGTTTGACGCACGTTGCCGCAAATCTCACCCCGGAACCCCCGCGCGCTGTTACTGTTCCGCCCGGCTGCACTTTGAACTCGCTCTTTGCGCCATTTGGAATTTTGTTCCGCCGAAAACGAGCGGAGACCAGATGCAGCCCCCTTCAAGCGACGATCACGACAGCAAGCCCACGCAGGCACAAATCGACCTTGCCATGCTCTTTATGACCGACCTGCATGTGGGGTCCGAACGTCTCTACAAGATCAAGCGCAAAGGCACGGCGCTGAACCTGAGCTACGAGGTCGATGGCGAGTTGCATCAGCGTAGCTACCTATCGGCGCTGTCATGGCGAGCAATTCTGCTGTTCGCGCTGACCGAGGGCAAAATCATCACCGTCCACGAGATGGACCACCCCGGCCGATATCGGCGGTTGTTCCCAGAAACCCTGCTTCGTTGTCTGCGTTGGCATGCGCGGCCGAATGCAAATTTCCCGCCGGTCGCTCGGCTCTACGATCCGAATGGCAACGCCGTCCTATTGCTGACCCGCACCCGACTTTGTGGACATGCAGTCGATGCCCTGCATAATCTAACCGATGCTGGCCCGGTGTTTCAGCCGCTTTGGGTCTCTGACATAATGGCGTTGCGCCCGATGCTCGGCATTGATCTCATCCGCGACGAAGCATTCTCGGCCACCATGCCGATCAGCGCATATCTGGAGGCTGGCGTGATGACCGGCAAGATTGTCGAAGAGCCGGAGCTTGCCGAACTGCCACTGACCGGCAATGTGTCCCGGCTCGATGCCCCGCCGTCATCAAAAGCGGTTGCCAGCGTTTTCGACCAAGCGCACAGGGAACATCCGGTGCTAGCGGGATTGCGCTCACGTACGATCTATGATGACTATCTGCTCTATCGCAGCAATGTGAAATAAGCTATGTTGAGCAAGCCAGAAGATCATCAGAAATATTCTTCATATATATGAAGAAATTTATAATTATAATTTTAATAAAATTTCACTCTCAATATTAATCTATCGTTATCCATTAATATACTTCCGGCTTTACAATAGTGATCCCTGTGATATTTCTTCGCCCGTAGGAAGGCATTGCTTTCCGACAGCCCTCCGGCTGTGTTCTTTGCAAATTGAATTGTTTTCACGGCGCTGTGCGCCGGGTTGCTTTGCGGGCTTCGATCATCCGATCGGGGCGTCACATCCAACTGGATGGCTTCGGCCACCGAGAACAAGGACGTTGCAAATGAGCGAACTTTTGAAAACCGCATTGATCACCAAGCCTACCGATACCGTAGCAGCACGTATCAAGGTGCTTGCCGCTACCGCCGTAGGCCTGGTTGACAGACAAACCAAACTCGACCTCGACAGTGCCGGTCTGTTTGCACAGACCGCGTTGTTCGTCCGCGAGACGCTGGGCGACATCGCGAAGGTCAAGGAATTCATCAATCTGATGAAGGCCCTTGACGTCAAGATGCCACCGGATCTTAAGAAGATCGCTGGCATGGACCTGACCGATAAGGAGAAATCCAAACTCGGCCAGAGTAACATGCTTCTGCCGATCATGCGGACGATCTTTCACGACAAGGGCGGTAAGCTTCGTTCCTTCGAGAACTACGCTTATCCGATGACCCAGTTGCTGAAAGACGAAACCCTGGTCTCCCTCGATCAAATCACGGACGCGATCAACAATGCCGTCCATGTCGATACGAACGGGAAGAAGACCACCGGGATCGAGGCGCTACGCAAGCTCGAACGCGCAAGCCGGGAAGCTGGCGGCGCGCGTGGCGGCAACAAGCCGAGTGAAATCCCCGTGAAGGTCAACTTCATGAAGGGTCGCACGACGCTCTCCAAGGAAATCGTCTCCGACGTTGCCTTCGATAGCAACGGCCTCGGCCTGATGGTCGTCAGGAAGGCAAGTGACGGCGGCGGCGATATTCTCTTCGGAGCCACCGATGTAGCCGGCCTCGTGGAAATCGTTGCCAAGGCATGGGAGAAAGTCAAGGATGCCTTTGAACTTGATCCTCGCTTCAAGACAGCAGATTTGCCGGAAGGCTTCCTTGCTGCATTGAACCTGAAGGCAGCGGCTTGAACATGAAATCGGGGGCGAAAGCCCCCTTTTTCTGTTTGGCCCGGAGGAACAAATGATTGATTTTAATCAATATGTAGCCAAACGCTTGCTCGCCGGCTGTACCAGCATCGCCCTAGACGAACTTGCTGGCGGTCAGACTGTTCATTCTACGGACATGAAACGCCTGCTCGGCAGCAGCTATGCCGCCTACGACGAGGAGGCCAAGACCGATCTTTCCATTTCGGCTTCCAAGGCTGCTATAGAATGGAATGACAAGCGTGATGACCTCATGCGCAGGATAGGCTTTGCGATCAATCGCAAGCAACTGTCTGCGGAAACCCGTCGGCAGTTCGTCAACGAGGCCGAACGGCTCGTGGAAAGCTACCGCGAGCGTATAGAGGGAACCCCTGATGAAGCGGCCTTCATAGTTTATGAGGCCGATATCCACGCCCCTGCCAACGAAGCTTATCAGGCGGCGCGGGAGGTCATCGAGGAGTTTCCACTACCGCGCCTGAAAAAGACGGGTGAGTTCGGAGAAGATAGCTATCGCCGGGTAATCCAGCGGCGATATCTGCAAGACCTGTTCGGTGAACTTGAAGGACCTCCGGAAGAAGAGCCGAAAGGCGAAACCCGGTCATTCCTTTTGGACAGGCTGAAGCGTCAGGACGATCTATGGTAAGAATAGCGGCAGGGCTTCGGTCCTGCCGCTATTTTCATTTTACGACCGCGTTTGCGAACACCGCCCTCAACGCGGCTTCATGCGCGGGATTTTCCAGCATGATCTGAGCGCCGGGGATTACCCGGTGCTGCGCGAATATCTCACCCGATCGCGCAAAGTCGTCCTCGTCCATGAACGCCGGATAGATCAGCGATATGCTATCGGCGGTTTGGTATCGGTTGCCGACCGTTGAAAAGTCGCCCAGCTTCATTGCTGCGACTTCGACCTCCCAGCGCGGTTTCTCCACAAAGAAGTTGTAATGCCATTTGAAGCGATATTGCTGTGTCAGACCGGGTATCTCGTAAAAGGCATCATCAAAGCCTTTGTCCTGGCCCGCGTCCTCGAATTGGTTAGCTGCTGTGCGATCAACTTGCCAATCGGCAGAAGCCGCGCGGTTGCGCGCACTGTTGCAGGCGAGGCAGGCAGCAACGATGTTAGAGCTGTCGTCGGTGCCGCCATCGGCTAGTCGCACGACATGCTCGGCGGTGCATTCGAAGCTTTGCAGATTGGAAACGGGATCGGTTTTGTGACTGCGTAGGGCTGTGACGCGTTTAAGCGCGTGATCTTCTGGCTCGAAAGCACGCTCCCACATCGGCCACTGGCAGTAATAGCAGCGGCCATTCTGTTCATTATAGGCGCGCACGCGCTTCGTTCGGAGGCTCATGCGCCCGTTGCTCCATTGGCATCGGGAAAAAACCTCGCATGCCGGAGGCTAATGAGACGTTAGAAAGTTTCGTTTAGTTCGGGGGAAATTCGATCCGGACGGATCATTCGGCGAGATTTTAGATAGTCTTGATATTCGAGTCTTTGTCGTCTTCGACCGTATCAGGGTCTGTGCATGTATTTCGAAGACGTCTTTGGTTCTCTTGAACCTTGTCATTTACTCATGGTTTTCAACTGCCGCTCTGGGAAAGCAGCAATCGTTATGCCAATCCGTGCGCACGAGGGACCACCGGCGAGGCCAGGGTGGTGTCATTGCGAACGTATGTGTCAGGTAGTGTGAAACTGCCGGGCGAGGACGGCCTGATCAGGGCTGAATTGCACGCTAGCCATTTCTTTCATGCAGTACCCGGCCGCGCCAGCCAAATCGTAGATCGCTTGAAAATCCGTGTCGCCGGATTGCGTCAGCCGGTTCCACTTCATCAGCGTCAGGACTTCAAGATCGTGGCACTTCGCGGCCGGAAAGCGTAGAAGCCCATGGGCGTGGATATTCGTTTTGGTATGCTCGATGATGAAAAGACCATCGGT
Source organism: Shinella curvata (assembly GCF_022899935.1). Taxonomy (GTDB): domain Bacteria; phylum Pseudomonadota; class Alphaproteobacteria; order Rhizobiales; family Rhizobiaceae; genus Shinella; species Shinella curvata. Next base: position 1,207,149 of record NZ_JALJCJ010000001.1, on the reverse strand, counting down.
GCGCTGATCAGGTGAAACTTGGCTCCAATTCCGGCCGAGCAGTGCCCTGTCCATCATGGCGAGGTATTCACCGATCAAACGTGTCATATCAAGCGTCTTCGATATCTCCGACACCTTCGGTTCGCCCTGATATCTCCACGTCAGCGCCTTGGGTGGTCCATTCTTTTGATCTTTCTTCTCGCGAGGGTCGGTCTTGGCCGTGTCATTCGTCGTCAGGGTGACAAAGGCATTCGGCTGCATTTGCAGCCCGAGTTTCATATAGGCGTCCCGCAGACGTCGACGTTGTTCTTTATTGTTATGCTCCATGCCGTCCTCCTGCTGCTCCTTCAGCAGCATCGTTCCGATAAATATCTCAGTTATTTAGCGGTCAGCAGCAGAACTCTGCGTCAAACAGGTCAGAACCGCAGGTATTGAAGGAGGGAGCGAAATGAACAATGACATCGAATTTCTGGAAAACGTCTGCGAGCGCATGCAGCAGGTGGGGCTCGTGCAAAGCAAGGCCGATTTTTCAGCGCGGATGCTCGGCAAGGGACCAAGCTATCTCACGTCAATGAGCGCCCGAGACAGAAAGGTGCCGGATGAGGTCATGACGTTTCTCGCCGGGCAACTACACAACGCTATTTTCGACGATGACGTGGAGATTTTACGGCTGAACGCCGAAGCCGAGCGCCGCGAACGTTGCCGCACGCACCGCACCGACATGCTGGATTGGCTAAAACGGCACCAGACGACCGAGGAGAAACCGCAAGAGCGCCTGCCGACTTCTACCAACTCCGCACCGTTCATACAGCGGCTTGTCGGTTGGTTGCTGCGTGGACGTGTTGTGACGCCATGACCTATGCCGTGTTTCACGACAACTGCGGCTATAACAGATCGACAGCCGCCTTCATCATCTCGTCGCGCACGTCTATGTATCGCTGCGTCGTTGTCAGGTTGCGGTGTCCCGCGAGTGTCATGATGACCTTCGGACTGACACCCGAATGTGCAAGCCGGGTGATGAACCAGCGGCGACCGCTATGCGAGGTCGCCCCGTCGAGACCGGCACTCCGGTAAAGCTGTCCCAACAGTTGGCAGAGCGTGTTCGCGGAAAATGCCGTGCGTTTCTGTGTTAGCAGCAACGGCATGTCGGCTGCCCGGTCTTCGGACCATTCGCCTCGGTGTTTTTCGATCTCCCGGCGGAGCTTGTCGTTCAGAAATACGACACGCGCATGCCCGCCCTTGGTGACTTCCGCGCTCAGACGCAATTGCTCGCGCACCTTGCCATCGCCGTCGATTACATCTCGCACGGTCAGCGCGGCAATCTCACCGACGCGCAATCCAGCGAAATGCGACAGCATCAGCGCCAGCCGGTTACGTCCCGCATGTTTCATCTGCGCGACCACCGCCAGCAGCCGCTTGAATTCCGCATCCGTTAAAACCCGAGCTTGTTTCATCAAAACCTCACGAAAGGCAGCTTTTCCATGCCGTTCGTTATGTTGCCGATGAGCAGCAAGGGCGAGACCCTGACGCCAACTGAAAATTACTCTACGAGATCAAGGCTTTCCTACTGTCTCACTTCCGAACATCAGGATTTGTAAATTTTCTTAGGTTTGGTCCATCACATGATCGTTCATTGAGTCTTCGGATATTCGCGGCTCGCCCGCACAAAATGGCGTCCAATGATCGTGTTCATCAACACCGCCGTCCCGAGTTAGATGGCGACGGCTTCCAAACCAATGAAGCGAATGCGTACACCGTAGCCCATCGCGGTAAGTCGAGAAGTTTCGTCCCGGAGCGAAATCTTACTGAAGAACGGAATATTGAACGCGCCGTTCGCCCGCGGAGTATCGGCGATCCAAAATTCGACGGTCCAAGGCCTCTCTACATCCGCCAGCGCGATCCGCAGCCTATCTGACGCATCTGCCCCGGAAATCTCGGCGGTTAGAGCAATGAGTTGGTCCCAAGCTGCAGGGTAGCGCTTGAAATTCTGCGCAGCGTTCGATCCCTGCTTGAAAAAGTGGCTAAGGACGCTTGAGCGCCTTGAACTCTTTTTCACATGGATAAAACGTTTGTCGATGATATCGAGTATATCGCACGGCTCGAAATCTGAGCGTTGGACACCGGGAATGTTCACGCTTCGGGTGTCCAGTAAAACATAGCCAAGCGCTGCCGCACGCTCCGCGTTATAGCTTGCCTCTGTCTGATACCGGCCATTCCCGTCTTCATCGTACTCTTTGCGGAGAGGTACCGGTGGGTTGTCCCATTCCACGACGAGATTGCTGTAAGTATCCTCGATCGCCGTCTTAAAAATCTCATCGATCCTATACCATTCACCTTCGTTTGCCGCATATCGCCCACCATCGTGAACCATCGAGCCGACGAGTGCCTTGCGGATTGACCACTTTTGATCTGGCCGCGCGTCATCCTCGAATTCAGCTATGATCCTATGATCCCTAAGGGTTTGCGCGTCTACGTCGGCAATCCTCGCTCCCAAAGCCGATATGTAGTGTCGCATCAGAAGATCAGGAAATCTGCCACGCAATCGTGGGCCAGAAAAACAATAAGCGACTCCATCGTCATCGTGGTTCGCTGGCAGCCCGAGTTCAAAGTCTGCCTGACCCTGCCTAATGCTTTCGGCCGCTAAGTTGTCCAATGTGGTTATGAGACGGCTGTCCGCGATCGGCGTGACGACATCGAGTATTTGGAAGGCAGTCTCCTGATACCGCGTCGCCGTGAATAGCTCGAGCGCCTCGGCCGCGATCTGGGGGAGATCATTGAGATCATACTCCCCCGTGACCTTGAGCGAGCGAGCGCCCGCCAGCGAATCTGCTAAAGCATCGTCTCGTGTCTTCCCGCTTACCTTGCGAACAAGATCTAGCGCATCATCGAGCCCGAAAGAGCGCAGATCACGTTGGAACGGAGAGAGCGACACTCCTCTCATGGCGTCGCCAAGGTTAGCGCGCTCAAGCCGCTTGAGCTTACCATCATCCAACGCGTTGATCGCCGCGCGCAGACCAAAATCACCCTCGAAATTTTCCTCCGCAAGATACATCCATCCATGCGCGAAGGTTGCAGCAAAGATCCGTTCGGATACGCGAAAGGCAAGAATTGCACATGCCGAGTTCGTTTGGATATTTCCCGGTATCTGAAATTCACCACGCAGTTCCCGCAGCCACTTCGGCGGCATTTCGCGAGAGTCGAAGACATAAAGACATGCCCCTTCCGCGAAGTCTTCCCGGATGACTGCGTGTAAGAATGGAGTTCCGATTTTGCCGGCCGCGACCTCCGACAACAACTGAGCAAAGTCCTCGACATCAGGCTTGGCCAAATGCAGCGTGTATGACTTCCTTGCCATCACTCCCCCAATCCGCATCTCCACACGAATACAATGTGGCGTTGTGCCCATAAAGGCAACTACTGATTTTGAAAGCCGGCTTGACGACGTTCTGACAGTTCAGCGATCAGCCGATTAAATTTCGCACCGATCAAGGGGCGACTTCGATTCGTCCCAAGTTTGCAAAAACAGCGTCTTTATACTGAAGGCTGTGCTGCGAATCAGCGGAGACACTTTAGCCTGTGCTGAGGAAGTGTTGCCCTACGAGATTAAGGCTATCTGTTTCGTCTCTTTCCAGAACGTCAGGATATGTGCATTTTGCTAGGTAAAAATGGGAGCAATGCGCAACAGCAAATCGCGTGGCTGTTTGGTGGCGACGCTTCTTCTTGCGATACCATTCGAGGTGACAACCAAGAATATGATTGGTCCCCCTACCCATCGAAGCTGGATCATGTCCCGCATCCGGAGTACGGATACGGCACCTGAGATGGTGATCCGAAAGCTCGTTCATTCGATGAGCTATCGGTACCGATTGCACGCTAAAGACCTGCCAGGGAAACCGGACTTGGTCTTTCGCGGGCGCCGGAAAGTGATTTTTGTAAACGGTTGCTTCTGGCATAGCCATGATGACGAACGGTGCCGTCTCTCAAAGCTTCCAAAGTCTCGAATTGACTACTGGCAGCCCAAGCTGGCCAGAACCAAAGAGAGAGACCGGAAAAACGAAGAACTGCTCATGGCTAGGGGGTGGGATATTTTAGTGCTGTGGGAGTGCCAAATCAAAAGAGGTTCGGGGCTCGCGAAGCTGCTTAGCGAATTCTTGGGTAGCTGATGCAAACACCTGTGAGGGCTGAACCGATAGGAACAAATTAGCAACACATATTCAAAATCTGTGTGATGATTTTCTCCTCACTTGCGAAATTCCGATAGGCCGTGCATGGTAGCGCGACTGAGGAGGCGGCTTTTGTCCTTCTTTTTCAGCGGGTTACGGGTGCGCCCGATTCGGGTGCTTGACCAAGGAATTATGATACATATGGCACCAAAAGGTCCTTCCCCCCGTACTGAAGCCAAAACTGACCGGTTAAATCAAGCAGGCTTGATCCCTACGCTGAGCTTGTTTTCCGGCGCTGGCGGTCTCGACATAGGCTTTCTCCAAGCTGGGTTCGATATCAGAGCATGTGTCGAAATTGAAAATTCATACTGCGACACCCTTGAAGCAAACGTTGGCCGCCACAACAGCTATGGGGCGGCAACGAAGGTTTTCCGACAGGATATCCGCGACTTCGACGCCACGAAATTTCGTGGCATGGGAATTAGATGCGTCATCGGCGGACCGCCGTGCCAGACGTTTTCAGCCGCAGGTAGGCGTTCCGGTGGGGTTATCGGTATTGATGATGATAGAGGGCAACTCTTCAAAGCGTATTGCCGAATTCTAGACGAGCTGCAACCTGAAGTATTCCTTTTCGAGAATGTTTATGGGCTGCCAGGAGCGAATGGTGGAGCGGCTTGGCGAGAGATCCATGAAGCCTTTGCGCAACGGGACTATGAACTTAATTGGGAAGTCATAGATGCTGCAGACTATGGCGTGCCACAGCACCGAGAGCGATTGATCCTAGTTGGCCACAAGCGGGGCAAGTTCGCCTTCCCGCTCCCGACCCATGGACCAGATGCAAAAAATGGAAAGGCGCTCGTTTCTGTGGAAACCGCGATTGCCGATCTCCAACAAGAGAATGAACCATATCACGATAATCTCGGCGGCCTGTACGGGCACCTACTTCCATTTGTTCCAGAGGGTCTCAATTACGCATATTTCACCGCCGAGATGGGACATCCCGCGCCGGTTTTCGCATGGCGATCGAAATTTCATGACCTTTTGTATAAGGTCGAACGAAATGCGCCATGTAGAACGATCAAGGCACAACCGGGAAAGTTCACGGGGCCATTTCATTGGAAGAACCGCCACTTTACCGTGCCAGAATTAAAGAGATTGCAGAGCTTCCCCGATAACTACGAGATCGTCGGAAGCTTCGCCAAGGTCTTGGAACAAATCGGCAATTCCGTTCCTCCGCGCCTAGCCTATGCGCTTGCTGTATCAGTAAGGGAGCAGCTACTTGAAAGCACGCAGGACTTAACGTTCGCAGTTCGCCCGGCGAACTTCAAATCCACCTTTCGTCAAAGGCAACGCCTGCGAAGCGCTCGCTTCGCCGAAGTTGCCAAGGAAGCGATCGCGACGCAATATCCCGCTTCAGCCACCCACAATAAGCCATCTGCAGTTGCAGAGAGGGAATCGTACAGGTTAGCACCCAAGAACCTCTTTGATCGAACAAAGCACGCTGCAGACCAGAAAATATCTGGCGAACGAGCATATTCGATAGAATGTTCCGATTTGGGTCCGCATATCGAGATGGAATTTCGCGGGCCAGCGAAGACGAACAGGGTCTCAATCGTGGAGATCTCCGGATTAAGGAAGTATCTGCCCAATTACGACACGCTCAGACTGACAGCCCAGGTTGAATCTCTCGTTGACGTGTTTCACGTTTGGGCCGCAGTAGAAGATGCACTAATCGCACGGTCGCGTTTTTTCAGTCTGATTGACATTTATGGTCACTATGCGAACCGCGGAGACACAGTTTCAATCAACGCGGACTGGAATTTGTTGATTGACAACAAAAGCTTGGAGCTTCTGAACTTCTTTAGTAAGACTGAAAATTGCGGAGATTTTCATAATCTCAAGCAACTTCAGTCGTCAGTGGGAATGAATTCCCAGCAGTTCCGCGATTGCGTCTCAAAGTTGCGAGAAGTTCGTTTCGATGTTCGAACCTCGAGAACGCATGCGATCATAGGTGCCGAACGCACTTTGTGCACGTATCCGTTTCCGTTGCTATCTCCACGCGCTCTTGTGGAAAGCCGCGTGCAGTTGATTGACGCACAGACAACCAAAGATAAGGTAGCTGTCGCAAGCTAAATCAGCTTGCCAAGCCGCATCACTTATCGGGTTTCCATGTCAAGAGCTGACCTCGCTAGCACCATGGCCGCCGCCGTCGGCCATGAAGTAGCCGCCATAACAAATTTGGGCGACGGCTGGCCCTCACGGCTCACCGTGACAACTTCAACAGGTGACCGGCCTGTAGCGGCACATCTCTCGAAAACCAGTTCGCATAACCGCAAGGATTATGAATGGCGATTTCAAAATCCTGCAAATTCTCAGGCAGTTGAAGAACCTGAGGGTCACAAACCCCTACTGATCGGCATCGATGAGACAACCGGGCAGCAAATACTTGTGGTTGTTGACGGGACGTCACGAGTCGGGAGAACGGCCAGATTTTCTATCTTGTTCAATCATCGGATTGTTCAGGAAGCTAGTCAGAATGGGTGGAGCCAATACACCTCGAACACGGGAGAACAGATATTTGCGCTTCGACCGCGGCTGCTTCCGGCCCTGCTGGAGATGCTGGATAACCACGTTATAATTCCCACCGCCCAGGTTTCTGATGCAGCGAAAGCAGCGGGCGTTATCGAAGAAAACGACGCTGAAAGCGGAGAGCGCGCTCGCCGTACCATTTCTTCATACGTAAGAGACGCTGCTTTCAGTAAAAAGGTTAAGCAGGCCTACGGCCACAGGTGTGCGATGTGTGGCCTTAAGCTAGGCTTATTGGCGGGCGCACACATTTACCCTGTTTCCGCGCCAGGATCTGAAGATGAGGTATGGAACGGAGTTCCCTTATGTCACAATCATCATGCTGCTTATGATGCACACCAGCTATGGTTCGACAACGAGTATCGCATACACATCAAACCCGAATTCTTAGCGGCCGCGCACGACGACGAAAGCTCCAGACGCTTCATCGACCAGACCTTAAGCGAACTTATTGTTCCGGAACAGGCAGAGAGTCGGCCAAGGGGAGCTATGATTAAGGCGCGGCGAGATTATTACCCTCTCGAATACGATTGGCTACCGAATTGAGCGCTCGAAGGTAGCACAGATGCAGCACACGGCTGATTCAGGCTATTATATTTCAAATACTTCGAGGCCTTGTCTTTCAGTTCCGATCACAGCTAACGCGCGACCGGCTTTCAGGCCATTTTCAGTCGCCGGTGCTGAGCTAGTTTCCGATCCGGTGCTGGCGCACAAGGTAGCGCATTCCTAGTCCAGTATTGATCTAAGTTCGGTGAAAACAAAAGCTTAGAACCATGGACAACCAATTCCGATGACGCGGATTTGCCGTGCTAAAAATTTCTCCACTGAGCTAATTTCCTCTTGACCGCAGAGGAGCGCAAGGTAGCGCAGTTCCAGTCCAGTTTCGAGCGTACATCATATAAAACAATAGCTTAGAACCATGGATAACCATTTCCGATTCCAAAGGTCACAGGTTCGAATCCTGTCGGGTGCGCCATTTAAGCACGCATTTTTGAAATGATCATGCCACCTCTGTCTGGCTGTGCCCTGTGACGGGGGTGGGCCTGTGCTGCCTGCTGCAGCTGCTGCCCCGACTTCAACCTCCTTGAAAAGTCTCCTGACGCGTCGAGGATTGCTGGGTAATGCGGGCAAGCGAGCCATCCATGGATATGAAACGTGATCGGCACCGTCGTCGGTATTTCCGCACCGGATCAGTGTGAAAATTACGTCATATGCCGCGAATACGATCCAGCGTGACCGTAAGTGCTTCGGCGACATTGTGGCTGCTGAAGGGGAGATGAAAGGGGGCTGATATGGTGACCTATTTGGCGGATGGGAATGCTCGGATCGTGACTCCGCATGTCTGGTTCGGTGGTTTCAAGGAGCCAAACAATGGGCCATACACGACCGTAATACGAACGAGCACCGAATACGGCCTCGCAACCTACTACGATGAAACTGGAGGGCGTAGTTCTTTTTCCGGCGTGGATTTGAAATACGACTCGAAAGGACGGATTGTTGGCGGATATTTTACGGAATATCACTCGTATGATTTGGAATTACTGGATTGGAATATTTATAATACTGAGGACATGACGGGTTTCAGGGTTTCGGCGAAAGCCGTCTTTGATGCCGGTGTCAGCAAAGAAACGATGGATGACGCGCTTCTTTTTTCCGTCATTTTCTCGGGGAACGACACGTTCGGAGGGGGGCAGAAACGAGATGTCGTAAGAGCATATGGAGGAGACGACGTACTCTCCGGCAATGGCGGCAATGATTCCTTGCTGGGGTGGGCCGGCAGGGATGAGCTCTTTGGCGGCGATGGCAATGACTTTCTGCATGGCGGTCTGGGGGATGACAAGCTTTATGGCGGTGCGGGGCTCGACCGCCTTTATGGTGGTGGCGGCCGAGACATCCTGTCGGGAGGCTCCGGAAAGGACACGTTCATCTTCGACCGTGTGTCCAACAGCACGGTGTCTGCTTTTGACACCATCATCCAGTTCAACCGCGCCGACGACATCATCGACCTGGCGAAGATCGATGCGGACGCCGAATTATCCGGTGATCAGGCATTCACCTTCATCGGGACGTCCGCCTTCAGCGATACGCCGGGTGAATTGCGTTCGTTCATCTCGAAAAAGGGAGGGACGTATATTCAGGGCGACGTTGATGGGGATGGCGTTGTTGATCTTCAGATCAAGCTTTCCAACAACCTGGAACTGACCGCGCTGGATTTCCTGGCCTAGAACGATTTTGACAAAAAAGACCGGGCGACATCGTCGCCCGGCCAGTTGCCTTGGGAGCTTTGATCCGTCAGGCGACGGAGATCTGGCGCTTTTCTTCGACGGATTTCACGGCGGCGTCGGCAAGCGCCAAGGCGGCGAGGCCGTCGGCGCCTGATGGCGTGATGGTGGCGCCCTTTTCGACCGCGGCGATGAAGGCGGCGATCTCGTTGGCGTAGGCTTCGGTGTAGCGGGTCATGAAGAAATCGTGCAGCGGCGGGCGGGTGTAGCCGTCACCGTTGGCGATCTCGATGGAGACGGGGCGCTGGTTCTCGGCCGAGACGACGCCCTTGGAGCCGTGCACCTCGATGCGCTGGTCATAGCCGTAGGTGGCGCGGCGCGAATTGGAGATGACGGCCTGCTTGCCGGACTTGGTTTGCAGGATGACCGAGACGCTGTCATAGTCGCCGGCCTTGCCGATTTCCGGATCGACCAGAACGGCGGCGGTGGCGGAGACCGAGACGACCTCTTCGCCGAGCAGGAAGCGGGCCATGTCGAAGTCATGGATCGTCATGTCGCGGAAGATGCCGCCCGAGCGCTTGATGTAGTCGACCGGCGGGGCGCCGGGATCGCGCGAGGTGATGGTGACCATCTCGACGTCGCCGATCTTGCCGTCGTCGATCGCCTTGCGCACAGCCATGAAATGCGGGTCGAAGCGGCGGTTGAAGCCGACCATCAGCTTGCCCTTGGTCTCTTCGACGACCTTCATGCACGCACGTACGCGGTCGACATCGAGATCGATCGGCTTTTCGCAGAAGATGGCTTTTCCAGCGCGGGAAAAACGCTCGATAAGGTCGGCATGGGTGTCGGTCGGCGTGCAGATCACGACGGCGTCGATATCCCTGGCGGCTTCGATCGCCTCGATGGTGCGGACGTCGCAGCCATACTGCTTGGCGATGGCATCGGCGGCGGCGGGGAAGGCGTCGGCGACGGCGACGAGCACGGCGTCGGGATTGCCGGTAACGGCCTTGGCGTGGACCTTGCCGATGCGGCCGGCGCCGAGAAGACCAAATCTCACAGTCATCTTCATTCTCTCAAATAAGCCGCATGCTTGGGGACCATGCGGGAGGAGGGGCGGGGCGATACGCTCGCCCCGCAAAAGCGCCGCGGCGAACCGCGAGGGTTTGGTTACGTCTTGCGCTTCTTCTGGCGGTAGACGTCGACGACGACGGCGGCCACGATGATCACGCCCTTGACGATCTCCTGGTAGAAAGCATCGACGCGCAAGAAGGTAAAGCCCGAGGTCATGACGCCGAGGATGACGGTGCCGATGACCGTGCCGGTGATGCGGCCGACACCGCCGGCAAGCGAGGTGCCGCCGATGACGGTCGCGGCGATCGCATCGAGTTCGTACATCACGCCCATGCCGGCCTGCGCGGTCTGGGCGCGGGCGGCGGTGACGACGCCGGCGAGGCCAGCGAGCGCACCGGCAATGGCATAGACCTTCACAAGATGGGCTTCGACATTGATGCCGGAGACGCGGGCGGCCTGCACATTGGCGCCGATCGCATAGGTGAACTTGCCGTAGCGGGTGTAGCGCAGCGCGATGTGGAAGATCACAGCGACGACGAGGAAGATGACAACGGGCCAGATGCCGGTGCCGATGAAGTTGAACTGTTCCGTCAGGCCCGAGACTGGCTGGCCCTTCGTGTACCACTTGGAGATACCGCGCGCCGAGACCATCATGCCGAGCGTGGCGATGAAGGGCGGGATCTTCGTCTTGGCGATGAGCTGACCGTTGATATAGCCAGCAAGCAGACCGACGCCGATGCCGAGTGCCACGGGCACGATGACCGGCATGTCGGTGAGCGACGGATAGAGCGCGCGCGGCCAGGTGGAGGCTTGCGCCAGCGAGGCGGTGAACATCGCCGTCATGCCGACGACCGAGCCGGACGAGAGGTCGATGCCGCCGGTGATGATGACCTGCGTCACGCCGACGGCGATGATGCCGATGACGGAAACCTGCAGGATGATGATCGTCAGGCGCTGCGGGTTCATCAGGAAGCTCTGGCCGACGAAGATCCAGCCGAGGATTTCATAGACCAGCGCAATGCCGACGAGGACGAGAAAGATGTTGAGTTCCGGCGGGAGCCGGCGGGCAGATTTCTGCGCAGCGGCCTGGGCCTGCGCGGCGGAATTCGTGCTCATGATTACCTCCCTTGCGGCCGCCCGGCGGCCTTAAATCCTGTTGGACCCATCTCTGGGTTCATCTCACTGGGCAGCCAGTTCCATCACCTTGACCTGCGTTGCCTCCGCCCGGTCGAGAATGCCGGTGACGCGGCCCTCGTGCATGACCATGACGCGGTCGCTCATGCCCAGAACCTCCGGCATTTCCGACGAGATCATGATGACGGCGACGCCGTCGCGGGCGAGTTCGGTGACGAAGCGGTGGATTTCCGCCTTGGCGCCGACATCGATGCCGCGGGTCGGCTCATCCAGAATGAGGATGCGCGGATTGGTGAGCAGCCAGCGGCCGATCAGCACCTTCTGCTGGTTGCCGCCCGACAGGTTTTCGATGCGCTCCGACAGGTTGGGCGTTTTGACGCGCAGCTTCTTGCTCATCTCTTCGCAGACCCTGGTCAGCTCGCCCTCGGCCACGAAGCCGTTCTTGACGAACTTGTCCTGGAGAACGGCGATCTGCATGTTCTCGAGAATATCGAGGATCAGAAGACAGCCGGTGTCCTTGCGGTCTTCCGTGAGGAAGGCCATGCGGTGTTTGATCGCTGTGTTCGGGCTGTCGATGCTGACTTGTTTGCCGTTGATCGCAATTGTGCCCGAGGTCGCAGGCGTCACACCGAAGATCGTCTCGGCGACATTTGAGCGGCCCGAGCCGACGAGGCCGGCAAGGCCGAGGATTTCGCCAGCGCGAACGTCGAAGGAGACATCGTGGAACACGCCCTTGAGCGTCAGGTTCTTCACCGAGAGAACGACATCGCCGATCGGCACCTCTTCCTTCGGGAACATCTGGGTGATCTCGCGGCCGACCATCATGCGGATGATGTCGTCGCGCGTCACGTCGGTCGAGGCGTGGGTGCCGATATATTTGCCGTCGCGGAACACCGAGAACTCGTCAGCGATCTCGAACAGCTCGTTCATTTTGTGGGTGATGTAGACGATGCCGATGCCCTGCGAGCGCAGGTCGCGGATGATCGTGAAGAGGTGCTCCACCTCGCGCTCGGTCAGCGCGGAGGTCGGCTCGTCCATGATGAGCACGTCGCTCTCATAGGACACGGCCTTGGCGATCTCGACCATCTGGCGGTTGGCGACGGAGAGGTCGCGCACCTGCGTTTCCGGGTCTATGGTGATGTTGAGGCGCTTGAAGAGTTCGGCGGTCTTGCGACGCATCTCGCCGTGATCGACGAAGCCGAAGCGGGTCTTCGGTTCGCGGCGGATCCAGATGTTTTCCGCCACCGTCATGAAGGGCATCAGGTTCAGTTCCTGATGGATCATGGCGATGCCGTTTTCCAGCGCGTCGAGCGGCGATTGCAGCCGGATCTTCTGGCCCTTCAGGAGGATTTCGCCCTGATCCGGCGTATAGATGCCGGCAAGGATCTTCATGAGCGTGGATTTGCCGGCGCCGTTTTCGCCCATCAAGGCGTGCACGGTGCCGCGCTTCAGCTTGAACTGCACATCGTCGAGCGCGACCACGCCCGGAAATTCCTTGCGGACACCTTCCGCGGACAGGAGATATTCAGCATTCGGAATGGCGCCGCTTGCGCGAACCGCGGCCATGGTGGTCGGACTGACCATCGTCCCCTCCCTCCCGGAGCAATCTGAAACGGATCGGACGCGCGCACGCCTGCGTGCGCGCGTCCTGCATACCCTAGTCTAGCTGGTTTGGACCCTTGGGCCGATCAGTTCTTCGCCTGGAAGTCGGCGATGTTTGCCGGCGTCACGAGCTGGAAGGGGATGTAGACCTTGGTCTCGACCTTTTCGCCCTTGGCGAGCTTCAGCGCGGCATCGACCGAGCCCTTGCCTTGGCCGGCGGCATCCTGGAACACCGTCACGTCGAGGTCGCCGGCTGCCATGGCGGCAAGGGCGTCCTGCGTGGCATCGACACCGGCGACGACGACGCTGTCCATCGAGCGGCCGGCGGCCTTCAAGGCCTGGATGGCGCCGATCGCCATTTCGTCATTGTTGGAGATGACGGCGTCGAATTCCAGGCCGGCGGAGAGCCAGTTGGTCATGAGGTCGGCGCCTTGCGTACGCGACCAGTTGGCGGTCTGCTCCTCGACGATCGTCAGGCCCTTGCACTCGTCGGTCGCGATGACGTCCTTGATGTCCTGCGTGCGAACGCGGGCGGCCTGGTTGGACAGTTCGCCCATCATGACGACGACCTTGCCCTTGCCGTTCAGAAGGCGGCAGACTTCCTTGGTTTCCAGCGTGCCGGATTCCACTTCGTTGGAGGCGACGAAAGCCTGCTTTTCCGGCAGTTCGTTGATGTTTGCCGGTTCGCGGTTGACGTAGACGAGCGGAATGCCGGCGTCTGCGGCAGCCTTCGAAAGCGCGGCCGTCGCATCGGTATCGACCGGGTTGACGATGATGGCGCTGACGCCGGATGCGATGAAGTTCTGAATCTGGCTCTGCTGCTTGGCGACGTCGTTCTGGGCGTCTTCGATCTGCAGCTCGACGCCGTCGAGCGTCTTGGCATAATCGGTCATGCCGTTGCGCAGAACGGTCAGGAAGTTGTCGTCGAACAGCGCCATCGAAACGCCGATCGTTTCAGCGTGGGCGGCGGTGGACATCATCACGGCAAGTGCCGAGCTCAGGATCAATTTTTTCATGTTCGTTCTCCTCCTCAACGTGGCGTCCGGCCGCGCCACTCACTTAATCCGGATGGCTACCCTTGCGGGCGGCCCGGCCGTCGCTCCTCCCGGGAGGCGAAAGCCAAAACAGAATAAACAAACCGCGAATTCCGTATTGCGGAATGTTTATTCCATTTTCTGCTCATGGCGTCAAGCCCGTTCCATTTTGCAGGACGGGATTTCCGCCGAAGCTGGGGAAAAGGCGCGGCGGCAAGCCCCGCCACCCCGGATTTTCAGATGTTTTCGCGGATGAAGGCGATGCTTTCGGCAATGGCGGCCTTGGGGTCGGCGACACCGTGCACGGTGGGCGAGAAGGGCTCGAAGGAGAGCGGGCCGGTATAGCCGGCGGCAAGCAAGGCCTTGATCTGACTGGTATTTGCCAGGCGGTCCGCCGGGCCGACGAGCACGCGGTGGCCGTCGCGCATATCGGAAACCGATACTGCCGGGTCCTCGACGCCGGAAATGTGCACCAGGCCGGTGAAATCGGCGAAGAGTTCGGGCTCGCCGGCGAGATGATGGTGGAACGTGTCGTGCACCAGACGGAATGTCTGTTCCCCACCGACAGCCTTGATGGCCTCGACGGCTTCACGCTTGGAGCGCAGCGAGCAGATTTCGAAGCCGAGCGGTTCGACGAGGCCGATGATGCCGGCGGCATCGAGCAGCGGCTTGAGTTCCGTCAGGGACTGGCCAAGGTTAGCCTGCCGCTCGCCATCGGCCTGCCCGGTGCCGTCGTTCTTCGGCACGAGCACGAGTGCCTTGGCGCCGCAGGCAGCGGCATAGTCGATCAGTTCCCGGGCCTCGGCGGCGCGGGCGGGCGTCCACTCGTTGAAGCGCTGCAGGGCATTGATCGAGATGATCGTGATGCCGTGGCGCTCGGCAAGCGCCTTCACCTCGTCGGGCGTCGTGCCGTCGAGAATGGCGTTGCCGTCAAGGTCGTTGCGGATTTCGACGGCGCTGGTGCCGAGCGAGACGGCGAGCGCGAAGAAGGCGTCGAGCGCGAGGGCGGGCGCCGTCATGTGGTTGATGGCGAAAGTCGGCATGGAATGGGTGTCCTCCGGTCTCGGGGCCACCGACAGGGCGGCCTCGCATGCACATGTGAGGATCGGGATGCGCTTGACGGTCGTCAAAGGCCAAGGTGGCGATGCCGCCCTCATTGCTGAAAGATTAGCAATACGCCGTGATGGAATTCTTTCAAAAGAGCGTCAGATATTTTCCGGCGTGAAGAGATCGAAGGGCAGGAAGGTCTGGCCGGGCACGGCATTTTCACCCTTTTCGATCGCCGTCACCATCAGCGAGACGAGCTCGCGGCAGAGCGCGGGCAGGGGTGTGCTGATCGCCATGGTCACGACATCATCGGCAAGGCCGGCCTTCGATTCCGGCGTGAGTTCGTTGACGATGAGCTGGATCCGGCCGGCAAAACCTTCCTCACGCACCGCCGAGATCGCGCCCTCCATGCCGCCGCCCGCCACATAGAGACCGACAAGATCGGGATGCTGCGCGAGCAGGTTGGCGGTCGCTTCGTGGGTGATCTCGCTAGTGTCGAGATTGACCAGCGTGTCCAGCACCTCGAAGCCCTGGCCCTTCTCGCGGAAGAAGGAGCGGAAGCCGATCTCGCGCAGTTCATGGCCATGGAAGCGATGGCTGCCGACGAAGATCGCCACCTTGCCGGGACGCTTTGCGCCGCGCGCGATCATCCAGGCAGCGGTGCGGCCGACCTTCATATTGTTGAGGCCGATATAACCCTGGCGGATGTCCATGGCGAAATCGGAGAGCAGGCAGAACAGCGGAATGCCGCGGTTTTTCAGGTCTTCCGCCATGGTTGTCGTGGCGGGATAGTCGGGTGCCACGACGGCAAGGGCCTGATTGCGTGTCGAAAGCTGGCGCAGCATCTCTGTCATCGCGGATGGCGTCTGCGCATTGATGAACTCGATCTGCGGCACGATGCGGGCAACGGTGCACGCATTGCAGGCGATTTCGATTTCGCGGGCGAAGTTCTGGTAGAAGGCCTGGTTGGGACGCTGGAAGCTGAAGCCGAGCCGATATTGCGGCAGGTCCTCGAAGACGCGCTGCCGGATGAGGCCGAGCGCGTGATAGCCGATGGCATTGGCAGCTTCATAGACCCGGCGCGCCGTCTCCTCGCGCACCTTGTGGCGGCCGTTCAGCACCCGGTCGACCGTTGCGACGCTGACGCCAGCCGCCTGCGCAAGATCCGAAATCGTCGGTCGCGATGCCATGGCTCTCCTCCGTGAAATCTTTCCATCAGTACTGAATGATAGCTAATGATGTAATTTGACGCATTCTATCATGGCAGGATTGAGAGATGCAAGCAGCAGCGCTATCGTTTGCCCATCAGATACGGCGGGTCCTCGGACAGCGCCTTGCGGGAGGAACAGCGATGAAGCCGACGAAGCGGGACTATAGCCTTCTGGGGCGCGACGCCGAAGCGGCCGTTGCCAATGGTCTGGCTGCGGCCGAGTGGTACCACACCGATGTTGCGCGCAAGGAGATGAAGGCGCTGATGCAGCGCAGCGATGGACCCGCCATTCGCGACACCGCGATCTGGCTCGGTGCCATGGTCGTCTCCGGTGCGCTAGGCGCGTGGTTCTGGAGCAGCTGGGCCGCCGTACCATTCTTCCTGATCTATGGCGTGCTCTACGGCTCGGCCTCGGACAGCCGCTGGCACGAATGCGGCCACGGTACGGCCTTCAAGACGATGTGGATGAACGACGCCGTCTACCAGATCGCCTGTTTCATGATCATGCGCAATCCGGTGACCTGGCGCTGGAGCCATACGCGCCACCATACGGATACGGTCATCGTCGGCCGCGATCCCGAGATCGCCGTCATGCGCCCGCCGGATCTTCTGCGTCTCGTGCTGAACTTCTTCGGCATTCTCGATGCCTGGCATGCCGTCATCGACATGGTGCGCAATGCGGCCGGCGTCATGAGCGAAGCCGAAAAGACCTTCGTTCCCGAGATGGAGCAGGGCAAGGCGATTCGCATCGCCCGTATCTGGCTCGTCATCTATCTCGCGACGATCGCTGCGTGCTTCGCCTTCGGCTCGATCCTGCCGGCCATGTTCATCGGCCTGCCGCGGCTCTACGGCGCCTGGCACCATGTCATGACCGGCCTGTTGCAGCACGGCGGCCTTGCCGACAATGTCATCGATCATCGCCTGAACAGCCGCACCGTCTACATGAACCCGGTGAGCCGCTTCATCTACTGGAACATGAACTACCATGTGGAGCATCACATGTTCCCGATGGTGCCCTATCATGCCCTGCCGCGGCTGCACGCCATGATCAGGCATGACCTGCCGGCGCCGAACCCGTCCATGTGGCACGGCTACCGCGAAATGCTGCCGGCCTTCCTGCGCCAGCTGCGCAACGAAGATTACTTCCTCAAGCGTGACCTGCCCGAGACGGCGCGACCCTACAAGGAAGAGTTCCACGCCGAACCGGCCTTCGCCGCCGCCGAATAACATCTGATTTCCTGGAGGAGAGACACCCATGAGCGACACTTGGATCGAAGTCTGCGCAGCCGACGACATCGACGAGGAGGATGTCATCCGCTTCGACCATGCGGGTCGCACCTTCGCGATCTACCGCAGCCCCGAGGACACCTATCACGCGACGGACGGGCTCTGCACGCATGAGAAGATCCACCTCGCCGATGGCCTGGTGATGGATCACATCATCGAATGTCCTAAGCACAACGGCCGCTTCAACTACAAGACCGGCGAGGCCAAGGGCGCCCCCGTCTGCGTCGACCTCAGGACCTATCCGGTCAAGGTCGAGGGCGGCACGGTCTTTATCGGAATTTAGGAAACCATCATGGCGAATTTCGTGATCGTCGGCGCCGGCGAATGCGGCGCGCGCGCAGCCTTTGCCCTGCGCGAAAAGGGCTTTGACGGCACGCTGACCCTGATCGGCAGCGAACCCCATCTGCCCTACGAGCGCCCGCCGCTCTCCAAGGAGGCGCTCGTCGCCGGCGCTGGCCCGAAATTCGTCGCCGAGCCCGGCCGCTATGTCGAAGCTGGTATCGACCTGCTGCTCGGCCGCACGGTGTCCGAGATCGACCGCAACGCGAAGCGTGTAGTGCTGGGCGATGGCACGGTCGTTCCCTATGACAGGCTGCTGCTGGCCACCGGCGCACGTCCGCGCACCCTGCCGGGTGCGGCCCATGGCGGGCGCATCCTTGCGCTGCGCAGTCATGACGATGCGGCGCGTATCCGCGAACATCTCGTCGAGGGGAGCCATGTCGCCATTCTCGGCGGTGGCTTCATCGGGCTGGAGCTTGCCGCCAGCGCCCGCAAGCTGGGGGCGCGCGTCACGCTGGTGGAGGGCCTGCCGCGCGTGCTGACCCGTGGCGTGCCGGCCGAGATCGCCGAAATCGTCGCCAGCCGTCATGCCGCCGAGGGCGTGGACATTCTCTGTGGCGCCAAGGTGGCCGGTGTCGAGGAGCGGGCAGGCGAGGTGTTGATTTCGCTGGGCTATGGCAGCGTCGTCAGTGCCAATCTGCTCGTCGTCGGCATCGGTGCCGTGCCGAATACGGAACTCGCGGAAGCCGCGGGCTTGACGGTGGAAAACGGCATCGCCGTCGATGGCCTGTTGCGCACCTCCGATCCCGATATTTTTGCTGCGGGCGACTGCACGTCCTATCCGCTACCGCTTTATGGTGATCGCCGAATCCGGCTTGAATCCTGGCGCAATGCGCAGGAGCAGGGTCAGCTTGCTGCCGCCAACATGCTGGGCGGTGCGGATGTCCATGCCGCCGTGCCGTGGTTCTGGTCGGATCAGTACGACATGACATTGCAGATCGCTGGCCTTGCCGATGGTGCCGTCAGCACGGTCCGCCGCGACATGGGCGAGGGCGCCTTCATTCTCTTTCATCTCGATGCCGAGGGCCGGCTGATTGCGGCAAGCGGCATCGGGCCGGGCAATGCGGTCGCCCGCGACATCCGTCTCGCCGAAATGCTGATCGCCGCCCGCATCCATCCCGATCCGGCCGAACTCGCCGCACCGGAGACCAAGCTCAAGAAACTGCTCGCCGCGTAAACGGCGTCCCGGAGGACATCATGAAGACCAAAAGACCGACCGTTGCCGATATCCAGGCGATGAAGGGCAAGCGCCAGCTCACCATGCTGCGCGTCGTCACGCTGGAAGAGGCTGAAGCCGCCGAACAGGCGGGCATCGACCTCGTCTCCGTGCCGCCCGTTCTGCTCGGGCCGGCTTTTCGCGAGGCGGCCCCGACTGTCTTTGCCTTTCCGGGCCTCGAATACGGCGATTTCATCACCGCCGACGATTATCTGCGCGGCGCCTTCCAGGCGATGCGGGCAGGCGGCGATGCCGTCTATTGCGCGGCTGGCCTTTCCACCGTGCGGCGCCTGCGTGAGGAGGGCATTCCGGTCTGCGGCCATGTCGGCCTCATTCCCTCCAAAGCCACCTGGACCGGCGGTTTTCGCGCCGTCGGCAAGACGGCGGACAGTGCGCTGGAAATCTTCCGGCAGGTGAAGGCGCTGGAGGAGGCCGGGGCCTTTGCCGCCGAAATCGAGGTCGTGCCGGGCGAGATCGCGGCGGCGATCAGCGCCAGGACGTCGCTCTTCATGCTCTCCATGGGCGCTGGCACGGGCTGCGATGCGCAATATCTCTTTGCCGATGATGTGCTCGGCCAGAATCGCGGCCACTACCCGCGCCATGCCAAGGTTTACCGCAATTTCGCGGCGGAATATGATCGCCTCCAGCAGGAGCGCATCGCCGCCTTCCGCGAATATGCCGATGATGTGCGTTCTGGCGCCTATCCGGAGAAAGGCCACCTTGTCGGGATTGAGCCTCCGGAGCTTGCCGCTTTTCTTGATCGCCTTCCATCATGAAGCCGGTTTCCTCGCGCTGGAAAACCGCCTATGTAGGCCTGAAGGCGTGAGGAGACATTCATGAAATTCATCGACCCCGACCACCCGTTCTACCGTCCGCTCTGGCGGCGGCTGCTGCTGGTCGGGTCCTGCGCGGCGTGGACGGGTGTCGAGTTCTACAATGGCGAACAGACCTGGGCGACGATCTTCCTCGTCGTGACCGCCTACGCCTTTGCCAACCTCATCCTGTTCTTCAAGCCCTCCGACCCGGCCGCCAAGCCGCCGGAGGAAACGAAGAGCTAGCGCGAAAGCCCAAGGCTCTCTTCCACTTTTAGCCTCCGGATTGTCTCGTCGATCAGCATGTTGGCAACCTTCATGCGCAATGTCGCGTTGGCGCGCAGGTCCTCCGGCGCCCGATCGGGATGGTTTTCGCGGGCAAAGCTGCGACGGCGGGCGAGAAGGTCGTCCACACCTTCTTTGCCGTTGAGTGCAAGGTCCTCGGCAATCTCTTCCGGCGCGACGCGCAGGAGATGCGGCGGGGCAGCGGGCGGCTCGGGGGCCGGCTGCGGTTCGGGCTCCACGGGGCGCGGCTCCTCGTAGAGGTCGAGATAGGCGGCGGCTGCCTGCGAGCCGGAGACGAAGGTGCCACCCGTGCCGATACCGGCAAAACCAGATGTCAGGCCGCGAATCTCGCCAGGGCCGTCGTCGTCCGCAGCCTCATCGGCTGCATCTTCCTCGGCCTGGCGCGCCTCGGCCTTCAGCCTTTCCAGCACGGATTCGAAAACGGTCATGCCGAACATGGTGTCTTTCTCCGTTCAGTCCGGTGAAAGCATCCGGCTGCGTTGCAGGATGAGATCATAAAGCAATTTGGCGCTCGGGGGGAGCGCCCGGCCTTTCACGGAAATCAGGCTGTAGGGCTTGATGTCGATATCGAAATCCGTGTTGAGAATGCTGATCTCGCCGGCCTGCGCGCCGACATCGGCGATGAAGACAGCCATGTCGCGGGCGACGGGCGCAATGGCGTTCGAGCCGCAGACGATGGCGGTGGTCAGCAGGATCGACGAGGTGTTGACGACGGTGGAGGGCAGCGGCACGCCGTCGGCGATGAACAGTTCCTCGATGCGGCGGCGCAGAAGCGTGCCGGCGGGCTGGAACACCCAGTCGAAATGCGGCAGATCCGCAAGGCCCACGACCGGCTTTTCCGTCAGCGGATGGCCCTTGCGCACGATGAGACAGGCCTTTTCGATGCCGATCTCTGTGACGTTGAACAGCCGCGGATTGAGGTCGTCGGGCACGCGGGCGATGATGAAATCCTGCCGGGCGGCCAAGAGTTCGCGGGCGAGCACGTTGCTCGTCTCGACGCGCACATTCACCTCGATGCCCGGATAGGCGGCGCTGACCTGCTGGATCGCCGGCACGGCGAGACTGATCGCCGGTGCGGTGACGGAACCCAGATAGACCGAACCGCCGGTGCCGGATTTCAGCGCCGAAAGCTCGCGGTCGACCTCGCGCAGTTCGAGCAGGATGGTGCGCGCCCGCCGCGCGAAGGCCCGGCCGAAGGCCGTCAGCGCCACGCCGCGCGACACGCGTTCGCAGAGCTGCGCCTTGAGGATCGTCTCCATTTCCGTCAGCATGCGGGAGGCGGCCGGTTGCGTGATGTTCAGCACATCCGCCGCAGCACTGACCTGCTTGTGCTCCTCGATGGCGACGATCATGCGCAGATGGTTGAGTTTCAGGCCGCTGCGCAGCAGGCCGACGCCCTGCAGATTGTCGGCGCCCTCGTCGGGAAAAAGCGGCTCGTCGATATCATTGTGCAAACGCATCGCACCCTCGGTCGTAAAAATATTACATATCTGCCCCTCTATACCAATTTTGGTATCGAATTAGAAGCTCATTGCATTTGACAGTTATGGCAATTCGGTAGAGGTTTCGCCGATGTGCGCTGGGGTCCTTGGGAGTGGGGACCGGCGGGCTTTTGCTCACCAGTCCAGGCCGTCGCCTGAAAGCGACCCCGCCCGTGCACAGAACAATGCCTGGCTCAACGGCCAGTGCGCACAAGGGAGAGACCTTTCTATGAAAATGATCACCTCGCTTCTCGCGGCCGCTGCCATCAGCGTCGCGTCGTTCGTCGCCCCGGTTTTCGCCCAGGACAAGGGCATGGTCGGCATCTCCATGCCCACCAAGACCTCGACCCGCTGGATTTCCGACGGCGAGACGATGGAAAAGCTGTTCAAGGAAGCCGGTTACACGCCGGACCTGCAGTTTGCTGACGACGATATCCCGAACCAGCTGGCCCAGATCGAAAACATGGTCACCAAGGGTGCCAAAGTTCTCGTCATCGGCGCCATCGACGGCACGACGCTCTCCGACATCCTGCAGAAGGCTGCCGACGCCGGCGTGAAGGTCATCGCTTACGACCGCCTCATCCGCGATTCGGGCAATGTCAGCTACTACGCCACCTTCGACAACTTCCAGGTCGGCGTTCTCCAGGCCACCAGCCTCGTCGACGGCCTGAAGGCGAAGTTCCCGGACACCAAGCCGTGGAACGTCGAGCTCTTCGGCGGCTCGCCGGACGATAACAACGCCTTCTTCTTCTATGACGGCGCGATGTCGGTTCTTCAGCCGCTGATCGACAGCGGTGCGATCGTCGTCAAGTCCGGCCAGACCGGCATGGAAACCGTCGGCACGCTGCGTTGGGACGGTGCCGTTGCCCAGGCCCGCATGGAAAACCTGCTGTCCTCGACCTACACCGACGGCCGCGTCGATGGCGTTCTGTCGCCCTATGACGGTCTCTCCATCGGTATCCTGTCTGCTCTGAAGGGCGTCGGCTACGGCTCGGGCGACCAGCCGATGGCTGTCGTCACCGGCCAGGACGCCGAACTGCCGTCCGTCAAGTCGATCCTCGCTGACGAACAGTATTCGACTGTTTTCAAGGACACGCGCGAGCTCGCCAAGGTCACTGTCAGCATGGTCAACTCGATCCTCGAGGGCAAGGAACCGGAAGTTAACGACACGAAGACCTACGACAACGGCGTCAAGGTCATCCCGTCCTACCTCCTGAAGCCGGTTGCCGTCGACAAGTCCAATGCCGAGAAGATCCTCGTCACGGACTCGGCCTACTACACGGCTGACCAGCTGAAGAACTAATCGTTCTCAAATCTCTCCGGGGTTCGCGCCGAGAGCGCGAACCCTCTTTTCTCCGGATCGCAGAGCGAATAGGCTCAGTCTCCCTGTCGAAGGGCGATCACTGGCCGCTGGAAACTGGTATATGAGCAAGACCCTTCTCGAAATGCGTGGCATCACGAAGACGTTCCCGGGCGTAAAGGCGCTCGACAACGTCAACCTGAAGGTCCGCGAAGGCGAGATTCACGCCCTTGTCGGTGAAAACGGCGCCGGCAAATCCACCCTCATGAAAGTGTTGAGCGGCGTCTATCCGGCCGGCTCCTACGAGGGTGAAATCCATTTCGACGGCCAGGTCCGTCACTTTTCCACGATCTCCGACAGCGAGCATCTCGGCATCATCATCATCCATCAGGAGCTGGCGCTGGTGCCGCTTCTGTCGATTGCCGAGAACATCTTCCTCGGAAACGAGGTCGCCACCAAGGGCGTTATCGACTGGAAGCAGACCTTCCGCCGCACGCAGGAACTGCTCGACAAGGTGGGTCTCAAGGACTCACCGGGAACGCTGATCACCGATATCGGTGTGGGCAAGCAGCAGCTGGTGGAAATCGCCAAGGCGCTGTCCAAGAAGGTGCGCCTGCTCATCCTCGATGAGCCGACCGCCTCGCTCAACGAAAAGGACTCCGACGCGCTCCTGAAGCTGCTCATGGA
The DNA here is from genome assembly GCF_022899935.1 of Shinella curvata. Taxonomy (GTDB): domain Bacteria; phylum Pseudomonadota; class Alphaproteobacteria; order Rhizobiales; family Rhizobiaceae; genus Shinella; species Shinella curvata. The sequence goes on along the minus strand of NZ_JALJCJ010000001.1, from coordinate 1,183,673 downwards.
GTTCCGCACGCAGGGCATGACCTCGATCATCATCTCGCACAAGCTGAACGAGATCAAAAAGGTCGCCGACCAGATCACCATCCTGCGCGACGGCGGCACGGTGGAAACGCTGGACTGTCATCACGAGGATATCTCTGAAGACCGCATCATCAAGGGCATGGTCGGCCGCGAGATGGAAGACCGCTATCCGGCGCGCGAGCCGAAGATCGGCGAGACGCTGCTGGAGGTGAAGAACTGGAACGTCTATCACCAGCATCACCGCGACCGCCAGTTCCTGCATGACGTGAGCTTCACGGTGCGCGCCGGCGAAGTCGTCGGCATTGCCGGCCTGATGGGTGCCGGCCGCACCGAAACGGCGATGAGCATTTTCGGCAAGAGCTGGGGCCACAAGATCACCGGCGACGTCTCCATGCGTGGCAAGCCTGTCGATGTCAGCACGATCCCCAAGGCGATCGATGCCGGCCTCGCCTATGTCACCGAGGACCGCAAACATCTCGGCCTCGTGCTGATCAACAACATCATGCACAACACGACGCTCTCCAATCTCGATGGCGTGTCGTCGAACATGGTCATCAACGACCGGCAGGAAGCCAAGGTGGCCTCCGACTATCGCTCGAAGCTGCGCATCCGCTCGCATTCGATCTATCAGGAAACGGTCAATCTTTCGGGCGGCAACCAGCAGAAGGTCGTGCTGTCCAAGTGGCTTTTCACCAATCCCGAGGTGCTGATCCTCGATGAACCGACGCGCGGCATCGATGTCGGCGCCAAGTTCGAAATCTATTCCATCATCAACCAGCTTGCCGCCGAGGGCAAGGGCATCCTGATGATCTCGTCAGAGATGCCGGAACTGCTCGGGACCTGCGATCGCATCTATGTCATGAACGAAGGACGCATCGTGGCCGAGCTTTCGAAGGCGGAAGCAAGCCAGGAATCCATCATGCGCGCCATCATGCGCTCCGGGGAGAAACACTAATGTCCACCGATACCGCGACCAAGACGACCCAGCCTTCGGTGGGGGAATATCTCAAGAAGAACATCCGCGAATACGGCCTGCTGGTCGCACTCGTGGTGATCATGATCTTCTTCCAGGTCATTACGAACGGCGTGCTGTTCCGTCCCGTCAATATCACCAATCTCGTGCTGCAGAACTCCTTCATCGTCATCATGGCGCTGGGAATGCTGCTGATCATCGTGGCGGGACATATCGACCTGTCCGTCGGCTCCATCGTCGCCTTCATCGGGGCGATGTCGGCGATCATGCTGGTGAAATGGGGGCTGCCGGCCATCGTCGTCGTGCCGCTCGCCATCCTGATGGGCGCCATCATGGGCGCGGCGCAGGGCTACTGGGTCGCCTACCAGAAGATCCCGTCCTTCATCGTGACGCTCGCGGGCATGCTGGTTTTCCGCGGCATGACCTATGTCGTGCTGTCGGGTCGCCCGGTCGGTCCGTTCCCGAAGGAATTCCAGGTTCTGTCGACGGGCTTCGTGCCGGACTTCCTGTCGATCACGGATCCCTCGACCAGCCTGATCAAGAACTATGTCGCGCTCGTCGCCGTGCTGCTGCTTGTCGGTTATGCCTTCTATGCCGGCCTGCGTGAGCGGCGTCTCAACGCCGCCAACGAAACGGAGAACGAGCCCTTCGGCTTCTTCGCCGTGCAGATGGCGATCATCGGCGTGGTTGCGATCTTCATCGGCTTCCAGCTTTCGACCTATCGCGGCCTGCCGAACGTTCTCGTCATCATGGGCCTGCTGATCGCGCTCTACGCTTTCGTGACGACCCGCACGACGATCGGCCGGCGTATCTACGCCATGGGCGGCAACGAGAAGGCCGCGAAGCTTTCGGGCATCAACACCGAGCGGCTGACCTTCTACACCTTTGTCAATATGGGTGCGCTTGCGGCGCTCGCTGGCATGATCATCGCTGCCCGCCTCAACTCGGCGACGCCGAAGGCCGGCGTGGGCTTCGAACTCGACGTGATCGCGGCCTGCTTCATCGGCGGCGCCTCTGCATCCGGCGGCGTGGGCAAGATCACCGGCGCGGTCATCGGCGCCTTCATCATGGGCGTGATGAACAACGGCATGTCGATCATGGGCATCGGCATCGACTACCAGCAGCTCATCAAGGGTCTGGTGCTGCTCGCTGCCGTGTTCTTCGACGTCTACAACAAGAACAAGGGCTGACCGGGAAACCGGTCACCCACCCGATTGCAGAAGAGTTTGACCGGTCGCCGGTGCGGCCAGTGTGGTGACGCCTGTCCGCCGCAGCAGCGGAGCTTTGACCGGCGCCGACCTCAGGAAGGAAACGGAAATGCTGATTTCGCAGGTAGCAAAGGCTGATGGCTCGATCGCCGTCGTCGTGCGGGAAGAGGGCGGCAAGGGCCGCGTCGTCAACGGTGCGACAAGCGTCTACGCGCTGGCGCTGGAAGCCGCCAACAGCGGCCGATCGCTGAAGGCCGCTATCGAGGCCAAGGGTCTCGGCGACGAAGTTGATCTGGAGGCCGCCTATGTCGATGGCCGCCTGCTCTCGCCGATCACCCATCCGGACGCTGCGCATCTGCATCTGACGGGCACGGGCCTCACCCATCTCGGCTCTGCCGCGACGCGCGATTCCATGCACAAGAAGACCTCGGAAGCCGCGGAAGAGACGCTGACGGATTCCATGAAAATGTTCCGCATGGGCCTGGAGAACGGCAAGCCGAAGGCCGGCGAGAAGGGCGTTCAGCCGGAATGGTTCTACAAGGGCAACGGCACCCAGGCCGTCGCCCCCGGCTCGGCGCTGACGTCTCCTTCCTTCGCGCTGGATGGCGGTGAGGAGCCGGAAATGGCTGGCATCTATGTCATCGCCGCCGATGGTTCGCCGTTCCGCATCGGCTTTGCCGTGTCGAACGAGTTCTCCGACCATGTGACCGAGCGCATCAACTATCTCTACCTTGCCCATTCCAAGCTGCGCCAGGCGAGCTTTGGCCCGGAAATCCGCGTGGGTGCGGCGCCGGACGATATCCGCGGCTTCTCGCGCATCGTGCGCGGCGGCAAGGTTCTCTGGGAAAAGCCCTTCGTCTCCGGCGAGGCGAACATGTCGCATACCTTCGCCAATCTCGAATACCACCATTTCAAATACGGCCTGTTCCGCACACCGGGCGATATCCATGTCCACATGTTCGGCACGGCGACGCTGTCCTTCGGTGACGGCATCCGCACGGAAGAGGGCGATGTGTTCGAGATCGGCGCGGATGGTTTCGGTCTGCCGCTGCGCAATCCCTTGGCGATTGCCAGGGAAGAAGAGATCGAAATCCGCCAGTTGTAAGTGACGGACAGGAGGCTGAGGCCATGACCATCCACCAGAACCTGATTGCCGGCGAATGGGTCGGCTCCGATGCCATCGAGAACATCAACCCGTCGAACACGGGCGATGTCGTCGGCCAGTATGCCCGCGCCTCCGTCGAGGATACCAAGACGGCGATTGCCGCGGCCAAGGCAGCCTTCCCGGCCTGGTCGCGCTCCGGCATCCTCGAGCGCCACGCCATCCTGCGCAAGACGGCCGACGAGATCCTCGCCCGCAAGGACGAGCTTGGCCGTCTGCTGTCACGCGAAGAGGGCAAGACGCTGGCGGAAGGCATCGGCGAGACCGTGCGCGCCGGCCAGATTTTTGATTTCTTTGCCGGTGAATGTCTGCGCCTTGCCGGCGAGACGCTGCCCTCGGTGCGGCCGAATATCGGTGTGGAGATCACCCGTGAGCCGGTCGGTGTCGTCGGCATCATCACGCCATGGAATTTCCCGATCGCAATTCCCGCCTGGAAGATCGCGCCCGCGCTCTGCTACGGCAACACCGTCGTCTTCAAGCCGGCCGAACTGGTGCCCGGCTGTTCGTGGGCGATCGTCGATATCCTGGTGCGCGCCGGCCTGCCGAAGGGTGTGCTGAACCTCGTCATGGGCAAGGGCTCCATCGTCGGCCAGACCATGCTCGACAGCCCAGACGTCAACGCCATCACCTTCACCGGCTCCACCGGTACGGGCCGGCGTGTGGCGCTCGCCTCCGTCGAGCATAACCGCAAGTACCAGCTGGAAATGGGCGGCAAGAACCCCTTCGTCGTGCTCGACGATGCGGATCTCGCCGTGGCCGTAGAAGCCACCGTAAACTCAGCCTTCTTCTCCACCGGCCAGCGCTGCACGGCCTCCTCGCGCGTCATCGTCACGGAAGGCATCCATGATCGCTTCGTCGCCGCCGTCGGCGAACGGCTGAAGAGCGTTGTCGTTGACGATGCGCTGAAGGCCGGCACGCATATCGGCCCGGTCGTCGATCAGAGCCAGCTCAAGCAGGACACGGACTATATCGAGATCGGTCAGAAGGAGGGCGCCAGGCTCGCCTTCGGCGGCGAGCTTCTGAAGCGCGACACGCCCGGCTTTTACCTCGCACCGGCGCTCTTCACCGAGGCGACCAATGACATGCGCATCTCGCGCGAAGAAATCTTCGGCCCCGTCGCCGCGGTCATCCGCGTCAAGGACTACGAGGAAGCGCTGTCGATTGCCAACGATACGCCCTTCGGCCTGTCCTCGGGAATCGCGACGACCAGCCTCAAGCACGCGACGCATTTCAAGCGCAATGCCGAGGCCGGCATGGTGATGGTCAACCTGCCGACGGCAGGCGTCGATTTCCATGTGCCCTTCGGCGGCCGCAAGGGCTCGTCGCACGGCTCGCGCGAGCAGGGCAAATACGCCAACGAATTCTACACAACCGTCAAGACCGCCTACACCCTGGCGTGAGACAAAGGCCGCCCGGTCGCGGGTGGTCCCTTCGAGGACTGGAAAGATGACGAAGAAAGCGGAATGGCCGCGCAGGCTGCGGTCTCAGGAATGGTACGGCGGCACCAGCCGTGACGTGATCTATCACCGTGGCTGGATGAAGAACCAGGGATACCCGCACGACCTGTTCGACGGGCGCCCGGTTATCGGCATTCTCAACACCTGGTCGGACATGACGCCGTGCAACGGCCATCTGCGCGAGCTGGCCGAAAAGGTGAAGGCCGGTATCTGGGAGGCCGGCGGGTTCCCGATGGAAGTGCCCGTCTTCTCAGCCTCGGAAAACACCTTCCGCCCGACGGCGATGATGTACCGCAACCTTGCGGCCCTCGCCATCGAGGAAACCATTCGCGGCCAGCCGATGGATGGCTGCGTTCTGATGGTCGGCTGCGACAAGACAACGCCGTCGCTGATCATGGCGGCCGCCTCCGTCGACCTGCCGTCGATCGTCGTCACCGGCGGCCCGATGCTGAACGGTTACTTCCGCGGCGAGCGCGTCGGCTCCGGCACGCATCTCTGGAAGTTCTCCGAGATGGTGAAGGCCGGCGAGATGACGCAGGAAGAGTTCCTCGAGGCCGAAGCCTCGATGAGCCGCTCCTCCGGCACCTGCAACACGATGGGCACGGCCTCCACCATGGCCTCCATGGCCGAAGCGCTCGGCATGGCCCTCTCGGGCAATGCCGCCATTCCCGGCGTCGACAGCCGCCGCAAGGTCATGGCGCAGCTCACCGGCCGCCGCATCGTGCAGATGGTCAAGGACGATCTGAAGCCCTCCGACATTATGACGAAGCAGGCCTTCGAGAACGCCATCCGCACCAATGCGGCCATCGGCGGCTCGACCAACGCCGTCATCCACCTGCTCGCCATGGCCGGCCGCGTCGGTATCGACCTGACGCTGGACGATTGGGACCGCTGTGGCCGCGACGTGCCGACCATCGTCAACCTCATGCCGTCGGGCAAGTACCTGATGGAAGAGTTCTTCTATGCCGGCGGCCTGCCCGTCGTGCTGAAGCGTCTCGGCGAAGCGGGCCTCCTGCACAAGGATGCGATCACTGTGTCCGGCGAGACCGTCTGGAACGAGGTCAAGGACGTCGTAAACTGGAACGAGGACGTCATCCTGCCGGCCGAAAAGGCGCTGACACAGTCGGGCGGTATCGTCGTCGTGCGCGGCAACCTCGCGCCGAAGGGCGCGGTGCTGAAGCCGTCCGCCGCCTCGCCGCATCTCCTGACACATCGCGGCCGCGCCGTGGTGTTCGAGGATATCGACGACTACAAGGCCAAGATCAACGACGATAATCTCGACATCGACGAGACCTGCGTCATGGTCATGAAGAACTGTGGTCCCAAGGGCTATCCGGGCATGGCCGAAGTCGGCAATATGGGCCTGCCGCCCAAGGTGCTCAAGAAGGGCATCACCGACATGGTGCGCATCTCGGATGCCCGCATGTCCGGTACGGCTTACGGCACCGTCGTGCTGCACACCTCGCCGGAAGCCGCCGTCGGCGGCCCGCTGGCCGTGGTCAAGAATGGCGACATGATCGAACTCGACGTGCCGAACCGTCGCCTGCATCTCGACATTTCCGACGAAGAGCTGGCGCGCCGTCTCGCCGAATGGAAGCCGAACCATGAGCTGCCGACGTCGGGTTATGCCTGGCTGCACCAGCAGCACGTCCAGGGTGCCGATACCGGCGCCGATCTCGACTTCCTCAAGGGCTGCCGCGGCAACGCTGTCGGCAAGGACAGCCACTAGAGCATTTCCAGCCGAAGCGTGATCGCTTCGGCATCGGACAATGCGGCAAAACAAAAGGATGGGGTATTTCAGGTGATCCGGTTTTCACCGGAAATGCTCGAGGATCTCCAGGGCACGGCTTCAAAGGCCGTGCCCGATTTGTATCGTCTTGAAACAGATGCCCGCGTTTCGTGCAGCGAACGCAACTTTTCCTTTTCCCTTGTTTTCGACTGGCCGCATCACGCGAGGAACTCCCAACGTATCGCCTTCCTTTCCCATGCGATACCGGTCCACGTCCGGACCGGCCACTGAAAGGGAGGTTTCCATGTCTGGACCATCACGCGGTGTATCGATCCCGAAGCTTTCTGCGGCCCTTTTGGCTGCGGTCGTTCTTGCCGTGCCCGTCCATGCGGCGGATCGTGGCAAGAAGGGAGGCGGTCTTGGTGTTGGCGTCGGTGTAAGCATCGGCGGCGTCAAGGCTGGTGTGAGCGCCAATGTCGGCGGCAGCAAAGGTCTCGCGAATGCCAATGTCGGCGCTAGCGTCGGCGGCAAGAACGGCGCCAAGGCTGGCGTGGGTGCGAATGTCGGCGGCTCAAAAGGCCTGGCCAATGCCGGGGCGCGGGCGTCCGTGGGCGGTCGCAACGGTGTGAATGCCGGCGTTGGCGCTAATGTCGGCGGTTCGCGCGGCCTTGCCAATGCGGGTGTGGGCGCGTCCGTGGGCGGTCGCAACGGTGTGAATGCGGGTGTCGGCGCCAATGTCGGTGGCGCGCGCGGCCTTGCCAATGTCGGGGTCGGCGCGTCGGTCGGCGGACGAAATGGCGTGAATGCCGGTGTCAATGCCAATGTTGGCGGCTCCAGAGGCTTGCTCGATGCCAATGCCCGCGCAACGGTGGGCGGTAGCGGCGGGCTTTCTGCGAATGTCGGTGCCAATGTGGGCGGTGGCGGTCTTCTCGGCCTCGGCGTGGATGTCGGCCTCGGCGGTGGAAACACCGGTGGCGGCTCGGATGGCGGCCACGGCAGCAACAATCCGGGGGGTGGTGACACCGGAGGCGGCGGAACGGGTGGTGGTGGCAACGGCGGCAACACCCCCGGCGGTGGAAACACGGGCTCCCGCCCCGACCGTGATGTTATCCGCGATTTCGCGCAACTGCCGGGCAGCGAGCGCCAGCAGTTGCTCAAGCGTTGCCGCGGCATCGGCAGCGGCGGCTACGATGCGGCGCTGGTAAAGCTCTGCCGCCTGCTGGAAACGGCATCGCGTTGATGCTCGAAAGGACGGCAGCCGTTTGCGGCTGCCGTCAGCTTTGGCTTTGCGACTGGCTCTGGCCTGCCGTTTCCACCTTGATGGCGACGCTCATCGTTTCCGTGGCGTTGCCCGTCACCATGCCGGAGATGGGGGCAGCGTCGTTATAGTCGAGGCCGGTCGAGAGGCGGACATAACGTGCATCGGGGCAGATCTTGTTGGCGGCGTCGAAGCCGACCCAGCCGAGGCCCTGCAGGTGTACCTCGGCCCAGGCGTGGCTTGCCGTCTGGTCCGGCGCGTCCATCAGGAGATAGCCGGAGACGTAGCGGGCGGGGATGCCGAGATGGCGGGCAACCGACAGGAAGATATGGGCGTGGTCCTGGCAGACGCCCTGTTTCTTTTCCAGCGCCTCTTCAGCGGTCGTGTCGGAAGCCGTTTCTCCGGGTTTATATTCAACACCTTCATGAATGGCGGCCATCAGGGCATGCATGCGCGCCAGTTCATTGTCTCCGGTCGCGGCTTTGGCGAGGTCGCGGACGAGCTTGCCGGCTTTGGTCAGCGGCGTCTCGCGGAGGTAAAGCCAGAGCGGGACGAAGCCCTGATGCGGGCCGAAGACGCCGGCCCGATCCTGCGTCTCCACTTCACCTTCGGCGATGATGCGGATCGACACCTGTTCGGCATTGGTGCTGACGAGATCGACATGGTTGCCGAAATGATCCGTGTAACCCGCTTCCAGGCGGGCGCCGTGAACGGTGGTTTTCCACTCGCGCACGATCTGGCCCGGCTGGTTTTTCGGCGTCAGCCGCAGCCGCTGCAGTGAATACTGCACCGGGTCGTCATAGTGATATTCGGTCGTGTGGCTGATTTTCAGTCGCATGGCACGCCCCCAGCCCTAGCGATAGAAGCGGTAGCCGTCGGAGATTTCCTCTCCGAGGCGGTTGTTGTGCGCGATGAACTCCTCGATGAACTCGTGGAGCCCCTGTTCCATGATGTCTTCCATGGTGCGGCTCCTGAGCAGCATCAGCGTGGCCGAGGCCGTCTCGTGTGCCGCGTGGTTGTCGCCGTAGAGTTTTGCGAGATAACCGAGATTGCTGACGATCTTGTCGTAGCTGTAGGCGAGCGAGCGCGGCATGCGGTCGTTCAGAATCAGGAAATCCGCGATATTGGCCGGCGAGTAGTCGCCGTCATAGACCCAGCTGTAGGAGCGGTGCGCCGACACGGAGCGCAGGATCGATTCCCACTGCTTGTTGTCGAGCGACGACCCCACCTTGGCGATCGCCGGCAGCAGCACGTAGTATTTCACGTCGAGGATGCGTGACGTGTTGTCCGCACGCTCGATGAAGGTGCCGATGCGCGAGAAGTTGTAGATATCGTCGCGTAGCATGGTGCCGTGAAAGGCGCCGCGGATGAGGCCGGTGCTGCGCTTGATCGTGTCGATGATCTCGGGCATGTCGGCCGGCTTGACGCGTTTCGAGAGCGCCAGCTTCAACTCGATCCAGCATTCGTTGGTCGCTTCCCAGGTTTCCCGGGTCAGCGCCGTGCGCACCATGCGGGCATTGTTGCGCGCCGCTTCGATGCAGGACATCACGCTCGACGGGTTCGAGTAATCGCGAAGCAGGTAGTCGATGGCGTCGGCGCTCGTCAGCTTGTTGTGCGCGCTGTCGAAATCCTCACGCACGCCGGCGCTTTGCAGTACGCCGTCCCAGTCCTCGTCGGTGGAGCCGCTGCGCGTCAGCGCCATGCGCAAACCCGCATCGATCAGGCGGGCAATGTTCTCGGCCCGCTCGATATAGCGGAACATCCAGTAAAGGCCGTTGGCAGTTCTTCCCAGCATCGGCATCAGTCCTCCAGTACCCAGGTGTCCTTCGTGCCGCCGCCCTGGCTGGAGTTCACCACCAGCGAGCCTTCTTTCAGCGCCACGCGGGTCAACCCGCCCGGAATGATTTGCACCTTGTCGGAAACGAGCACGTAGGGCCGAAGATCGACGTGCCGGGGCGCGATGCCCTTGTTGACGAGAATGGGAACTGTGGAGAGCGACAGTGTCGGCTGCGCGATGTAGTTCGACGGCCGTGCTTTCAGCTTTTCGGCAAAGGCGGCGCACTCCTTCTTCGAGGCTGTCGGACCGACCAGCATGCCGTAGCCGCCGGAGCCATGCACTTCCTTCACCACCAGCTCGTCGAGATGTTCGAGCACGTATTTCAGGCTGTCTTCCTCCGAGCACCGCCATGTCGGCACGTTCTCGAGAAGCGCCTTGCGGCCGGTGTAGAATTCGACGATCTCGGGCATGTAGGAATAGATCGCCTTATCGTCGGAAATGCCCGTGCCTGGCGCATTGGCGATTGTGATATTGCCGGCCTTGTAGACATCCATGATGCCGGGAATACCGAGTGCGGAATCGGGCCGGAAGGTCAGCGGATCGAGGAAATCGTCGTCGACGCGGCGGTAGAGCACGTCGATCGCCTCGTAGCCTCGTGTCGTGCGCATCTTGACCTTGCCGTCGACGACACGCAGATCCGAGCCCTCGACCAGCTCCACGCCCATCATGTCGGCCAGGAACGAGTGCTCGTAATAGGCGGAATTGAAGATGCCGGGGGTCAGCACCGCGACACGCGGCTTGCCGGAACAGCCGGGCGGCGCGAGTGACGCAAGGCTCTGACGCAGAAGCTTCGGATAGTCCTCGACCGGGCGCACCTTGTTCAGGTGGAACAGTTCCGGGAACATCTGCATCATGGTTTCCCGGTTTTCCAGCATGTAGCTGACGCCGGAAGGCGTGCGGGCATTGTCTTCCAGGACGTAAAACTGGTCTTCGCCGGTGCGCACGATATCGGTGCCGACGATGTGGGTATAGACGCCGCCCGGCGGCTTGAAGCCGATCATCTGCGGCAGGAAGGCGACGTTGCGCTCGATCAGCTCGCGCGGCACGCGGCCGGCCTTGATGATCTCCTGCTTGTGGTAGATGTCGTCGAGGAAGGCGTTGAGGGCGATGACCCGCTGTTCGATGCCCTGGGCGAGCTTGCGCCACTCTCGGCCGGAAATGATGCGCGGGATGATGTCGAAGGGGATGAGTTTTTCGGAACTGTCTTCGTGCCCGTAGACCGCGAAGGTGATGCCGGTTTTTCGAAAGAGGTTTTCGGCGTCCCTTGATTTGGCGATCAGGCGAGCCCGATCCTGTCCTTCATACCATTCATGGTAGTTTTGATATGGCTGCCGCGGGTTGGTATCCGCGTTTATCATTTCATCAAATGCCAAAGGCGTGTTCCCCATTTTTCGCCATTTGAGTACAACATAAGGGGCAATGCAAGAACCATGCTCAATTAGCGACGAAGAATTCTCACACCGCTTTGAACGCAGTCAAACCGACCGTAGCGACGGTTTTTTTGGACATGTATGTACTGGACGGCCGGCCGTCGGGATTGCATCTGCCGAAAAGATGGGCAGGTGCCGAATAGGCGCGCCGCGCCTTTCGCTGAACCTAAGCATCAAGGAAATTCCTTTGACCATCACGGGGGCAGCGCCTATCGCTCGCGCACCGCTTGTCATCCCCCCGGAACCTCCATGTCTCTCGATCGTCTGGCGCCAGCCATTTTCGTCCTGCTCTGGTCGACCGGCTGGGTCGTTGCCAAATATGCTACCTTCGTTTCCGAGCCGCTGACCTTTCTCAGCATCCGCTACCTGACGGCCGCGATGCTGTTCACCGGATTCTGTCTTGTTACCCGCGCCTCCTGGCCGCGTGATGCGCGCACCATTGTGCACGCCGTTGCCTCTGGTGCTTTCCTGCACGGCATCTATCTCGGTGCGGTCTGGTGGGCGATCGGTGCGGGTGTGCCGGCGGCGCTGTCTTCGATCATCGCCGCGCTTCAGCCGCTGATGACGGCGCTGGCCGCGCCCTTCTTCATCGGCGAACGGCTGAGCGGAACGCAGAAGTTGGGGCTTGGCCTCGGCTTTCTCGGTGTGCTGCTCGCTGTCCTGCCGAAATTCTTCGGTCACGGTGCGGCGGAAATCCCATCCGTCGCCATCCTCATCAACATGCTCGGCATGGCCGCCGTGACCTACGGCACGATCTACCAGAAACAATATCTCCAGCATGGCGACATCCGCTCCATCGCGACGCTGCAATATGTCGGCGCGTTCATCGTGACCGTCCCCTTCGCCCTGTGGCTGGAAAGCCTGCACGTCGATTTCGGCTTCACTTTCGTTGCACTGCTTGCCTGGTCCGTGCTGGGCATTTCGATGAGCGCTATCCTGCTCCTGCTCTATCTGCTGCGTCGCGGGCAGGTTTCGCGTGCCGCCTCCCTCATCTATCTCGTCCCGCCCATAGCTGCGCTGCAGGCTGCCGCCATATTCGGCGAGGAGCTGACGGTGCCGATGATCGTTGGCACGGCCATCGTGGTGGTTGGCGTCTATCTCACCAATCGGAAGGTTTCTGCACCCGCGGGGTGATTGCCGCTCTGGATGGTGTTTGACCCGAGGAACCACGCCACGGCCATAACGCACCGTGCTGCACAGACACAAACGGCGGGCCGAAGCCCGCCGTTTCTCATTCGATGATTATTCGGTCACGCCTGTTCGCGGCGCTGGCCTTCCGGCCGGCGCGGCTTGCCGTGGTTCTGCGGGCGGCCCTGGCCGTTTCCGCCGCCGTGGTTGCGGTTCTGGCGCTCGCCCTGCTTCTGCGGCGGGCGGCCGCCATGGGCGCGCTTGCCGGCGGACGGTGCGCCACCTTCGGAACCGGCCTGCGAACCTTCGCCGAACGGCTTGCGCGGCGGGCGCTGGCCGGCGCGGCCCTGGCTGGCGCGATGGCCGCTGCCGCTGCGCGGCTTGCGCTTGCCGCCGGGGCCGGCGGTGACAACAGCCGGTGCTTCGCCGCTGGCGACGGTGATCTGGATGCCCATCAGCTTTTCGATGTCGCGCAGCAGATGCGCTTCGTCCGGCGTGCAGAAGGCGATGGCGATGCCGTCACGGCCGTTGCGGGCCGTGCGGCCGATGCGGTGGACGTAAGCGTCCGCCACTTCCGGCAGGTCGTAGTTGTAGACGTGCGTGACGCCCGGAATATCGATGCCGCGGGCGGCGACGTCGGTCGCGACGAGCACGCGGATTTCGCCGTCACGGAAGGCCTTGAGGGCGCGTTCGCGCTGGCCCTGGCTCTTGTTGCCGTGGATCGAGGCAGCCTTGAAGCCGATATGCTCGAGATGCTTCATCAGCTTTTCGGCGCCGTGCTTGGTGCGCGAGAAGACGAGCGACAGGCCATCCGGGTTGTCGGTGAGCGTCTTGCGCAGGATCTGCGCCTTCTGGTCCTTGCCGGGAACGTGGTGGACATACTGCTCCACCTTGTCGGCGGCCTTGCCCGGAGGGGTTACTTCGACCTTCTTCGGGTTGACGAGATATTCGCCGGCGAGTTCGCCGATCAGCTTCGGCATGGTGGCCGAGAACAGCAGCGTTTGGCGGTTCTTCGGCACCATCTTCGAAATCTTGCGCAGATCGTGTATGAAGCCGAGGTCGAGCATCTGGTCGGCTTCGTCGAGCACGAGGTAGCGGGCCTGCGTCAGCGTCACGGCCTTGCGGGCGACGAGATCGAGCAGGCGGCCGGGGGTGGCGACGAGGATGTCGGTGCCACGGTTCAGCATTTCCGACTGCTTGTTGATCGAGGCGCCGCCGACGACGGTGACGACACGCAGCGGGGTCTTCTTGACGAAGTCGCGCAGGTTGTCGGCGATCTGGTTCACCAGTTCGCGGGTCGGCGCGAGGATGAGGGCGCGGATGTTGCGCGGGTCGGGGCGGCGGGGGTCGGCGAGCAGCTTCTCGATCATCGGCAGGCCGAAAGCGGCCGTCTTGCCGGTGCCGGTCTGGGCGAGACCGATCAGGTCGCTGCCTTCGAGGACGAGCGGAATGGCTTTTTCCTGGATCGGCGTTGCTTTTTCGAAGCCGAGTGCCGAGAGGGTGGCGACAATGGTCTGCGAGAGGCCGAGGTCGTGGAAAGTGGTCAAGTCAAATACCTTTCGGGGCGCCAAACAGGTATCGCCGGAACGCACCATGCGCTTCCGGTTTCGTCTGGCGTCAAGAACCCCGCGTGAATTGGGAACTTGTGGGTTGGTTGGCAGTCGTCTGCGCAGTCATCCGCAAAATGGGAGGCGGATCGTCTCTTGCGCTTGTCCTTCTTGGCATCCCGTACGGGGAAATCGCTGGCTCGCTCACGCGGCGGCCGAAGGGCGACGCTGCGGCTCATGTCGTTGTTTTATGCCCAAAAGTCAAGTGCTACTTTCGCAGGTGCGAAAGGGTCGGGGCTCAATCCATGCGCAAATCGAAGTCGGCAGCGGCGCAAACCGTGCCGTTGATGAGGATTTCCACGCGGTGTATGCCGGGATAGTAGACCCGCGTGGTGATGGCGCGGATCGCGTGCTCCTTGTCTATCGTGTGACGGCCACCGGCGGGAAGATCGAGCGTCTTCCATTTGAACACTTTCGGCGCCAGGGTTCCGTTCGCCTTCACGTGGTGGATGGCGTAGTCGATCATCAGTCGCTGGGGCGCTGCATCCTCGTTGCTAACGGTGATGGAAAAGCCGAGTTTGTCGCCGAAGATCACGACGGGTGTCGCGACGTTCAGGCTTGCAGCGATGCCGCGTACGGCAGCGAACCCGAAATTGGCGAGGGCTTTGGCGTCCCCCTTCTTCAGCAGTGTGCGCGAGGCATGGCGCAACAACTGACGCCGCTCGGCCGAGGCTCCTTCGATGTGGCGCTCCACGAAATCGGCAACCAGGGCGGGATGGTCTTTGGCGATGTCGTTGAGGCTGTTCGCGACGGAGCGGCGCACATAGTCCTCCGGGTCGTCAATGAGGGCGACAAGGATCGGCAGGATCGGGGCGGGCTGTTTCACCAATGCCGGCAGGCGCATCGCCCAGGGCAGGCGCGGGCGCGTGCCTTCCGAGGCGAGGCGACGAACATGGTGGTTGGCGTCTGTGACCCAGCCGGAGATTTCGGCCAGTGCGCGGTCCTGTTCGGTATCGATGAAGCGGCGGATGCCGAATTCGGCGGTGAAATGCGGTGTCAGCGCTTTCAGAAGTGCAAGCGACAGATCGAAATGGCCAAGGCCGTGTTCGGAGACGAATTGATTGACCGGGAGCAGAGCCCAGCCGGAAAGGCCCGGCTTGCCTTCCGCCGGGAGCGCCTTGCGCAGGCTATCCGCTGCATCGACGTAATTGGCGGGCAGCGTCTGCGTCAACGCATCCTTGATCTGCTCGGCGCGCTGCATCAGTTCCAGCGTGTCCATGCCGTCGGTCGCCAGCGCCGTAAAGCGATCGGCGTCGAAATCGGACGCGACGCGCGAGATATGCCTCGCCATGTCCTTCACCAGTCCGGGATGCAGCAGGTTTTTCAGCGGCTCGGCCATTTGTTTCCCTTTTGTTCGACCTACCCTAGCGGGCCATGTTGACTCGAGGATAGGGGCAAACACGCTTTCCAACAGCTTTGTGATCGTTATCGCCGGGAACATGCGGCGGGCGCCCGCGTTTTCTTGAACGCGCACCCTGCCGGTTGCGCTCGCAGGCAGATCTGCTGCCAGTCCACAAACCGCTCTATGGGAGTGAAACATGACCGCTACGACTTGGATTCTCGCCGCCGACGGCAACCAGGCCCGCCTCTTGAAGGGGGTCAACCTGCTGAAGGACGAACAGCAGAGCCCGGAGCAGGAAGTCTTTCGCTGGGAGCCAAAGAAGGCGCAGGACATCATGGCCGACAAGCCCGGCCGCAGCCACTCCTCCGTCGGTCATGGCCGGTCCGCCATGGAATATTCGAGCGACCCGGTACGGGAGGAACAGCAGAAATTCACCGCCGAAGTGGCTGGCCTGATCGACGGTTACGCCGCCGAAGGCGCCTTCGACCGACTGGTCGTCTGCGCAGCCCCCCAAACGCTCGGCGACCTGCGCAACAAGCTCTCCGACAAGTCCCGGACACTGACCATGGCCGAGATCGACAAGAACTTTTCGAACCTGCCGACGGAAAAGCTGATCTCGTCCGTCCGCTCGATCATGTTCGACGCCTGATCTTTCTTTAGAAGTCGGTCGGAACGCCGCCCTCTTCCTTGCGCTTTGCGACGAACGCATCCAGTTCGTCCTCGATTGCAGGGTCGAGCGGCGGCTTTTCGTAGGTGTTGAGCTTTTCCTTGAAGACCCGGTTGGCATGATCGTAGGTGGTCGGCCGGCCGGCTTCCGTCCAGGTTTCGAAATTGCGCCAGTCCGACAGGATCGGCGAGTAGAAGGCCGTCTCGTAGCGCGCCAGCGTGTGCGGCGTGCCGAAGAAATGGCCGCCGGGGCCGACGTCACGCACGGCATCCAGGCCAAGCGCGTCGGCGCTGACATCGAGCGGCGTCAGATATTCCGCCACCATTTGCAGCATATCGACGTCGAGGATGAATTTCTCGAAGGACGCCGTCAGGCCGCCCTCGCTCCAGCCCGCCGAATGCATGATGAAATTGCCGCCACCCTGCGTCAGCGCCCAGAGCGAGAAGGCCGATTCGTAAGCCGCCTGCGCATCCAGTGTGTTGGAGGCATTGGTGTTGGAGGTGCGATAGGGGATGTTGTACTTGCGGGCGAGCTGGCCGCCGGCAATGACCGCCTTCATGTATTCCGGGGTGCCAAACGCCGGCGCTCCCGTCTTCATGTCGACGTTCGAGGTGAAGCCGCCATACATCACCGGCGCGCCGCGCCTCACCATCTGCGTGAAGGCGATGCCGGCCAGCGCCTCGGCATTCTGCTGCACGACGGCCCCGGCTATGGTTACCGGTGCCATGGCGCCTGCCAGCGTGAAAGGCGTCACCACAACGACCTGGTTGCGCGACGACATTTCGATGATGCCCTGCAGCATCGGTCCGTCGAGCCGCAGCGGCGAGGACGTGTTGATGATCGTGAAGAGCGAAGGCTCGCGCTCCATCTGCTCCATTGAAATGCCGCGGCCGATGCGGGCGATCTCGATGCCGTCGAGATTGCGTTGTTTGCCCAGCGAGTAGACGTGAAAGACCTTGTCCGTCAGCTTCACCATGTCCGAAAGACAATCGAGGTGGCGGATGGAGGCGTGGATATCGATCGGTTCCACCGGATAGCCACCCGTCGTGTGGATGACGTCATAGGACTGCGCAAGCTTCACCAGCTTGCGGAAATCCTCCTGGTTGCCGGCGCGCCGGCCGCCGTCGCGATCCGCGACGAAGGGAGCGGAGGCGATCTGTGCGAAGACGAGGTTGTTGCCGCCGATCTCCACGTTGCGTAGCGGATTGCGGGCATGCATCGTGAAGCCTGACGGCACCGAGGCCATCATGTCCATGATGAGGCCGCGGTCGAAGCGCACACGATCCGTGCCGGGCGTCACGTCGGCGCCGGCCGCCTTCATGCGCTCGCGCGCCTCCGGTAGGATGACGTCCATGCCGATCTCTTCGAGGATCGTCAGCGACGCCTGATGGATGGCCTCAAGCGCATCGTCCGAAAGCACGGCAGACTTGGCCGTCGTATTGACAAGGTTGAGATATTTCGCGTTGGCCGGCGCCCGCCTTGTGCGTTCCGCGCCACGTCCGCCGCCGCGCCGCCGCCGCTCGAGAGGCGCTTCGGCCTCCGGTTGTTCGAGGTGGCTTTCGAGTTTGATCACGTCGCCCATATGCAGCAGAGCCCCGGTCTGTTTGCCTTGGCTCCTTGTCGCACATCCTGCGTCATGATGGCCCGTCATTTGCGACAGGGAAATGCCGCCATGGATAAGGGGCGGCGTCGGCAACGATCGGTTAACCATCCGTTCAAGGATTGGTGATACTCCCCGAGGGGTACAAAACTCTCTTCCGTCCCGCTTCGGGGAGCGCATGCGTGACTGAATCTCAAGACGAATTGCTGGTGGCGGCCATAGCGCGCGTTCGCGCGTATCCGCATCCCGCCTACGTCAAGAGCAGCGAGCTGCGGTACCTTGCGGTGAACGAGCCGTACGCGGCCCTTTTCGGCCATAGCCCTGCCGATATGATCGGTCTGCGAAGCGATGAAATCGGCGAGCTGCCCGGCCATGGCGAACGGGACGACCCCGAACGCCGCTGCCTGATCTTCGGCAATCCCGAGCGCGCCCGCTTTGCGCATCCCTTCGGTCGCGGCAGTTTCGATATAGCGCTGAAGCGCGAACGGCTGTCTGCGACGCTTTCCATCCTTGTCGGTCTCTTCACCCCGGCCGTCGAGGCGCTCGCCCTGGCGGCCCGCACCGCCGCCAACACGGATATCAGGCCGGCTAGAGTGCCTGTTGTGGAGGCTCCGGCGGAGGAGGCCGATCCTATCGAAAGTGCGCTGGATGCCTTCGGAGCCGGTATCGCTATATTCGGCGCCGACAACCGGCTGAGCTATGCCAACCGCTGCATGCGGGAATTCTACCGCACGCTCGTCGGCGACCTTGCGGAGGGTCCGGTCAGTCTGGCTTCCATTACCGAAGCACTTCACGACATGGAGATCGGGCGCACGACGCCGGCGGAGCGGGAGCGCTGGGTTGCCAAGCGCCTGGCAAACTACGACCTGCCGCTCTACGAGGCGGTCGCCCGCCTTGCCGGTGGCTGGATGCGCCTGGTCACCCAGCGCCGCCCGGATGGAAGGCTCATTGCCTTCCGTCTCGACGTGACGGCTCTGAAGGAAAGCGAAGCGCGGCTCAGCCAGCACGCGCAGGAAATCAGCCTCTACCGCGCGCTGCTTGACGAACTTCCCGTTGCAAGCTTCATGCGCGACGAGAGCCAGCGCATGATCTTCGCCAACCGGGCCTATGTGGAACTGACCGGCAAACAGCCGGAGGAGCTGCTCGGCCTCACCACGCTCGACATGTATCCCGAGCAGGGGCAAGCGTTCCACGCGCAGAACCAGCAGGTGCTCGACACCGGCGAACTGCTCGAGACCGAAATCGACTATATCAGGGCGGACGGTTTCGTCCTGCCGACGATTACCAGGCTCTACCGCGTCACGACGCTTGACGAGAAGAGTTATCTTATCGGCTCGATCACTGACACCACGGTCCTGAAAAAACGTGAAGAGCAGCTGATCGAAGCGCAGCGCGAGGCCGAGGCGGCGCGCGCGGATCTTGCGAGTGTCGTGGAATCGCTTCCGGTCGGCATCGTCGTCGTCGATGAGGCCGGCGATATCGAACTCATCAACGGCGCCTTCGAGACCCTTTGGGACGACGCGTTGCCGGATCTCAGGGGCAGGCCGCTCGGCATGCTCTTGCGCTTCCAGGAGGCGCAGGGCGGGACATGCGAGGACGGCTGCGATATCGCGCCGCCCAGTCATGAACAGGTGCTGGGCAGCATTCGCACCGGCACTTTCGCCGCGCGTGAAGTCGCCTATGCGAACGGCCGCACGCTGATCGAGGCGGGATGTTCCATTTCCGGTGGCCGATGCCTACTCACCTATATCGACATCACCGAGCGTCGCGAGCGCGAGCGCGAGGTGCTGGAGACACGCAGCGCGCTGGAGGAAGTCGGCACGCTCATGGAGGATGCCGTTTCCTCGATGAGCCAGGGCCTGCTCATCATCGAAGGCGAAAGGGTGGTCCTGTCCAACGAAGCGCTTTCCACCATGATCGCCATGCCGCCGCACCTGTTGCAGCCCGGCGCGCTGGTCAAGAATGTGCTGCAGAGCTGCATCGACCGCAAGATTCCCGGATTTATCGGTGAGGATCCGGTGGATGCCGCGGCGTTCGGCACCATCCTCTTTACGGGCAAGCCAGCGTCACTCACGGTGTTCAGCGGCTATGAGCGCTGGCTGCGTCTCGACGTGACGCCAACCAGCCGCGGCCGCAGCGTTGTAGTGTTCTCCGACATTACGGACCTCAAGAGCCGCGAGGACGAGCTGCGCCGCCTTGTGCAGCGCGCCGAGACGGCAGACAAGGCGAAGTCGGAATTCCTCGCCAACATGAGCCACGAGATCCGCACACCTATGAACGGCGTGCTCGGCATGGCTGAACTGCTCGCCAAGTCGAATCTCGACACACGCCAGAAGACCTTCATCGACATCATGGTGAAGTCGGGCAATGCGTTGCTGACGATCATCAATGACATTCTCGATTTCTCGAAGATCGATGCCGGCCAGATGACGCTGCGCGACATCGCCTTTAATCCCGTGGAAGCGATCGAGGATGTCGCAACGCTGCTTTCGGCAAAGGCGGCGGAGAAGGATATCGAGCTCGTCGTGCGTGGCGCCGCGCATATGCCGGCGGCGGTGATGGGCGATGCGGGGCGCTTCCGCCAGATCGTAACCAATCTCGTCGGCAACGCCGTCAAGTTTACCGATCGCGGCCATGTGCTGATCGATCTCGCCTCCCATTCCCGTGGAGATGGTGCGGTGGAAATCGAGATCCGTGTCGAAGACACCGGCGCGGGGATTCCGACCGAGAAGATGGCGTCGATCTTTGAAAAATTCTCGCAGGTCGATGCCTCCTCGACGCGCCGTCACGAGGGCACCGGCCTCGGTCTTGCCATCACCGACGGGCTGACCCGTCTGTTCGGCGGCACGCTCGCGGCCGACAGCGCGGTGGGCACGGGGTCCGTCTTCACCGTGCGCCTGCCGATGACGCTCGCGGTCGCCGCGCTGCCGGCCCGCATCATGCCGGCCAGAACCTCCGGCGCGCGCGTTTTGATCGTCGATACGCACGACCTTTCGCGCAAGGCCTCGCATGACATGCTGCTCGACTGGGGTTTCGATGCGACGGCGGTCGGTTCGGAAGGGGAGGCGCTCGCGGTGCTGACGGCTGCGGCCGACATGGGCGTGCGTGTCGACGCGATACTCCTCGACTACCAGCCGGACCGTTCGCCCGCCTTTGTGCGCATATTGCGTGACAGTCCTGCAACGGCGGGAAGCGCCATCATCGTCCTCACCTCCATGAACCTTCCGGCCGATGACAAGCTGCTCTCCTCGCAGGACGTCCAGGCGCATCTGATGAAACCCGTGCGGGCCGATCTGCTGCGCGAAACGGTCGGTGAGGTCCTGCGGGCGACGCGCGGCGGCAAATCCTCGCCGGTTGCTTCTCCTGCAGCCGAGGGCAAGATTCTGTCGCTGCGTCCGCATGCCGCGGGCACTGCCGTGGCGGAGGGCGATGTTCTGGATGTGCTGGTTGCCGAAGACAACGAGGTCAACCAGATCCTCTTCACCCAGATGCTGATGGCGGCAGGCCTGCGCTTCCGCCTCGTGGGCAATGGCGAAGAGGCGGTCGACGTGTTCCGCACCACGCGACCCGGCATGATCCTGATGGATATCTCCATGCCCGTGATGAACGGTCTCCAGGCAAGCCGGGCGATCCGCGACCTCGAAAGCGGCACCGGACACCGCGTGCCGATCGTTGCCGTGACCGCCCATGTGCTGGACGGCGATCGTGAGGAATGCCTGTCCGCCGGCATGGACGACTATCTGGCGAAGCCGATCAGCATCGAAAAACTCGAGGAAAAGATCGACCGCTGGCTGACGCGCGGCAAGGCGCAGGCGGCCAACGGCACGCAGCACTAGCGTCAGGCCGCGGGTTTTTCACCACAGAGCATTTCGCGTTTGCCCGCAAATCCCGGCCGTCGCTCCACGGTGAAGCCCCCGGCTGCAAGATTGCGCCGCACGAAACCGGCTGCCGCATAGGTGCCGAAACGCCCGCCGGGAACCGTCAGGCGGAAAACCTCGGCCATCAGATCCGCCGACCACATGTCCGGATTTCGTGACGGGGCGAAACCGTCGAGATACCAGGCGTCGAAGGGGATTTTTTCCCCAGCGAGGCTTTGCAGCGCCACCCCGCATACGACGGTGAGACGGACGCCGGGCGCAAGGTCGATCTCGATGCGCCCATCGGGCGTATCGGGCCATTTTTCGGTGAGGCGCGCGCGCTGTGCATCAAGTTCCGGCCAATGGCCGAGTGCCCGATCTATATCGGCGCGGGCCATCGGAAAGCGCTCGAAAGAGGTGAAGTGCAGGCTTGCCCCTTCCGGCGCGGTCTCCTGCCACTGCCGCCAGGTTTCGGTGAGATTGAGGCCGGTGCCGAAGCCGAGCTCGGCGATGCGGAACGGCTCCTGCCGCTGCCAGCGGGCCGGCAGGCCGTTGCCGGAGAGGAAGACGTGTCCACACTCCAGCCGGCCGTCGTTGCGGCAATAAAAGTGGTCGTCAAAGGCACTGGAATAGGGCATATCGCCCTCGTGCCAGTTGAGAACACCGAGGGTTTCGGGCGCAGTGTAGGGATCGTTGTCTGCCATGCCGAATGCCGATAATCCCGTGAGGGCCGCCGGTCAACCGGCTGTGGACCTGCTCGTGGCCGGCGGCGGGGTGATGGGTCTGTGGACCGCGCTTTTCGCCGCGCGAAAAGGGCTTTCCGTCCATCTCGTCGATCGCAGGCGTTTGGGTGCCGGCGCGAGTGGCGGCGTGCTGGGTGCCTTGATGCCCCACCTGCCGGATCGGTGGAATGCCAAGAAGGCCTTTCAGTTCGCCGCATTGGTGTCGATCGAAGCGGAGATTGCCGCACTGGAGGCCGAAACCGGTCTTTCTGCCGGCTACCGCCGGTCCGGCCGCCTCATTCCGGTGACGAAACCGCAAAACCGCGATACGGCGATGGGCCATGCGCGGGATGCGCAATCCGTCTGGTTGACGCCCGAGCGCAGCTTTTCTTTCGAGGTGCTGGATGCCGCACCGATTGCGGGATGGCCTGCAACCGAGGCCATGCCGCATGGGCTGGTTCACGATCATCTCGCTGCCCGTCTTTCCCCGCGCGGCCTGCTTGCCGCCTTGAAGGCGGCCCTTGAACGGCAGGCGACGGTGACGATCACAGAGGGCATCGGCCTCTCGGCACTCGACGCCGCCGCTGGCCTTGCCCGTCTCGATGACGGCTCGCTTCTGCCTTTCGGCCATTGCGTGCTCGCCGCCGGTGTCGAAACCTTCCCGTTGCTGCAACCCCTGACCCCTCTCGCCAAACCGGTCGGTATGGGCGTCAAGGGACAGGCGGCATTGCTTCGGGCACACGTCGATCCCGGCCTTCCGGTGGTCTTTGCCGACGGACTCTATATCGTGCCGCATGAAAACGGCGTCGTCGCCATCGGCAGCACGAGCGAAAACAGTTTTGAGGATGCGCACAGTACCGATGGTCTGCTCGACGCGCTGATCGAAAAGGCGCGGCTGATAACGCCCATCCTTGCCGATGCGCCCGTCGTGGAGCGCTGGGCGGGCCTGCGTCCCAAGGCGATCGGCCGCGAGCCGATGGTGGGCCGGCATCCGGATCACGCCAATCTCAGCCTGATGACGGGTGGCTTCAAGGTGAGCTTTGGTCTGGCGCATGCCCTTGCCCGCACCGTGCTCAACGAGGTCGAGGGCGGAACGCTGGACGTCCCGCCCTCTTTCACCGTTTCTGCTCACCTGGAACAAGCCGGGCGTATCTGATGCCACCTTACATCCAGTAGGGCGGCACGCCGTAATAATCGTGGATCACCTTGCCGTTGCGGCGGTTCCAGTCGTATTCCGCGTCGCTTTCATAGTGCGGGGCGGCCTCGACCTGTTCTTTCGTCACGTCGACACGGTAACCGCCGAGACCTTCGTCATAGGCAAGCTTACCCCAGGGAAGGGGATAGTGATCGTGGCCTATACCGAGGAAACCGCCAAAGCTCAGGACCGCGTAGGACACGTGGCCGCTACGCTTGTCGAGGATCAGGCGCTCCACCGAGCCGATGTGCTTGCCGTCGGCGCCATAGACACTTGTGCCCTCCACCTTGTCGCTGGCGATAAGATCCTGGGTTTCGCGAATGTTTGCATCCTGCATGACCATAGGTGTTTCTCCTTGCATGTAATGGACAGAAAACGGCGCAAAGCGGTAATGGTTCCTCTTTCCGGGAGAACATCAGAGGCCGTTTCGACCGTCTCCCCCTTGCGAAGGTGATCGAATGACAGAAAAGACCTATCCGCGTGACCTGATCGGCTACGGCCGCAACCCGCCGCAAGTGCGCTGGCCTGGTGACGCCAACATCGCCGTGCAGTTCGTCGTGAACTACGAAGAGGGCGGCGAAAGCTGCATCCTCGATGGCGATGCGGCCTCGGAAAACCTGCTGTCGGAGATCGTCGGTGCACAGCCCTGGCCGGGCCAGCGCAACCTCAACATGGAATCGATTTACGAATATGGTTCGCGCGCTGGTTTCTGGCGCCTGCACCGCCTGTTTACCAGCCGCAACGTCACCACGACCGTCTATGGCGTGACGCTCGCCATGGCGCGCAATCCGGAAGCCGTTGCCGCCATGAAGGAAGCCGGCTGGGAAATCGCCAGCCACGGCTACCGCTGGCTGGAATACAAGGATTTTTCCGAGGAGAAGGAGCGCGAGCATATCCGCGAGGCGGTGCGCTTGCACAAGGAACTGACCGGCTCGCACCCGCTCGGCATGTACCAGGGCAAGCCCTCGGACAACACGCTGCGCCTTGTCATGGAGGAGGGCGGTTTCGTCTATTCCTCCGATTCCTACGCGGACGACCTGCCGTTCTGGGTGCCGGGTCTCGATGGCGAGCCCTTCCTGATCATTCCCTACACGCTCGAAACCAACGACATGCGCTTTGCGACCCCGCAGGGTTTCAACACGGGTGACCAGTTCTTCACCTACCTGAAGGACGCTTTCGACGTGCTCTACCAGGAAGGTGCCGAAGGCAGCCCGAAGATGATGAACATCGGCCTGCACTGCCGTCTTGTCGGCCGTCCGGGTCGCGCCGCAGCGCTTGCCCGCTTCGTCGACTATGTGCTTGGCCACGAGAAAGTCTGGATCCCGCGCCGCATCGATATCGCGCGCCACTGGATCGAAAATCACCATCCGTCGAAGGTGAAAGGCGCATGATCGACCGGGCCGATTTCCTCGACCGTTTCGGCGGCGTCTTCGAGCATTCGCCGTTCATCGCCGAACGCGCGCTCGACGCGAATGCCATTGCCGAGCCGCTGACGGCCGGCGGTGTGCATGCCGCACTCTCCGACGCATTCCGCAAGGCGAGCCATGCCGAACAGCTCGGCGTGCTCGTCGCCCACCCGGATCTTGCCGGGAAACTCGCGATTGCCGGCGGCCTGACGGAGGACAGCCGCAAGGAACAGGCCGGCGCCGGCCTCGACCGGCTGAGTGCTGGTGAACACGCCCGTTTCACCGAGCTCAACACCGGCTATGTCGAAAAATTCGGCTTCCCCTTCATCATCGCCGTGAAGGGGCTTACTAAGGACGATATCCTTGCGGCCTTCGAGGTGCGGATCGGCAATGCAGTCGAGACGGAATTCGAAACCGCGAAGACCCAAGTGGAGCGCATCGCGCTCTTGAGATTGAATGCTCTGCTCCCCGGAGATTGACGATGCCTGATGACCTACGACCGCCCTTCCTCTCCCCGGGAGGGCTGTCCGATGGCTGAGAAGCTTGAAATCCAACCCCTGACGCAAGAGGCCTTTGCGCCCTTCGGAACCGTCATCGAGGCCGATCCCGCCTCGATGCGCTACATCAACGGCGGCACGACCGAGCGCTATCACGCGCTTGCGGAGGCCGAGGCGGTGGGCGAGGACGCGAAGGTCATTATCAACCTTTTCCGCGGAACCCCGCGTGCGTTCCCCTACACTGTCGATATGATGGAGCGCCATCCCTTCGGCAGCCAGAGCTTTTCGCCGCTCGACGACCGGCCTTGGCTCGTGGTGGTGGCGGAAGACGAGGGCGGGAAGCCCGGCAAGCCGAAGGTTTTTCGCGCCGGGGGCCGGCAGGGGGTGAACTATCGCCGCAATGTCTGGCACCATCCGCTGATCGCGGTCGGCGCCGTCAGCGATTTCCTCGTCGTCGACCGCCTGGGCGGCGGCGTCAACCTGGAAGAGTTCTTCCTCGAGGAACCCTTCGTCATCGAGAAACCCTGAGAGGACGCATGAGCAAGACCGGCCGCCTGACGACCCATGTTCTCGACACCGCGCTCGGCAAACCTGCCGCCGGTCTGAAGATCGATCTCTATTGGATCGAGAACGGGGAGCACCAGCATATCGTGAGCACCGTCACGAATGCGGACGGCCGCGTCGATGCCCCGCTCGTCGAAGGTGTCGGCTTCATGGCCGGCACCTATGAGCTCGTCTTCCATGCCGGCGACTATCTGCGCGAGAGCGGTGCGGCGGTTAGCGAGCCTGCCTTCCTCGACCGCATTCCGCTGCGCTTCGGCGTTGCGGATCTGGCAAGCCATTATCACGTGCCTCTGCTGCTTTCGGCGTTCAGCTATTCGACGTATCGCGGCAGCTAGATCAACGCCTTCAGTGGTTTGCCCGCCACGTAGGTCTCGCGTACTGCGCGATCATCGCCGAGCGTCTGGAGCAGGAACAGTTCGTCGGCGAGCGAGCGCACCACCTCCATCTTCAGCGCCATGGCGGGCGTGGCGGCCGCATCGAGCACCACGAAATCGGCATCCGTGCCGACCTCAAGCGTGCCGATGCTGTCGGATAGGGAGAGCGCTTCGGCATTGCCGAGCGTCATGTGGTAGAAACTCTCGAACGGGTTCAGCCGCTCGCCGAGCAACTGCTGGATCTTGTAGGCTTCGTCCAGCGTCTTCAGCATGGAATAACTCGTGCCGCCGCCGATATCGGTGGCGACGGCGATGCGCACCGGCCTTTCCCGTCTCGACAGGGCCTTCAGCGGAAAGAGGCCGGAGCCCAGGAAGAGGTTGGAGGTGGGGCAGTGTACAGCCACAGCACCGGCCGCGCTCATCGCATCCGCTTCGCGTTCCGAGAGGTGGATGCAGTGACCGAACAGGCTTCTGGGGCCGAGGAGGCCATATCTCGCATAGACGTCGGTATAGTCGATGGCATCGGGATAGAGTTCGCCGGTGAAGCGGATCTCGTCGTGGTTTTCCGACAGGTGCGTCTGGATGTGCAGATCGGGGAATTCGCGTGCGAGAGCTGCCGCCATCTCCATCTGCGCCCGTGTCGATGTGATGGCGAAGCGCGGCGTGATGGCGACGTGGTTGCGGCCCTTGCCGTGCCATTCTGCGATGACGGCACGGGTCTCGTCATAGCCCATCTCGGGCGTGTCGAGCAGGCCCTGCGGGGCGTTGCGGTCCATCATGACCTTGCCGCCGATCATGCGCATGCCGCGCTTCAGCGCCTCGGCGAAATAGGCATCGGCCGAGGTCTTGTGCACGGAGCAATAGGCAACGGCGGTCGTCGTGCCCTGACGGAGCAACTCGTCGTAGAAATGCCGGGCGATGCGGGCGGCATGCTCGCTTTCGACGAAGCGGCACTCCTCCGGGAAAGTATAGGTGTTCAACCATTCGAGCAGGTTCGCGGCATAGGAGCCGATGACCTGCATCTGCGGGAAATGCACATGGGTATCGATGAGGCCCGGCAGGATCAGGTGCGGCCGGTGATCGATCTCCTCCACGTCCTCGGGCACTCCGGCGCGCACCGTCTCGTAGGCGCCGACAGCGATGATCCTGCCGTCGGCGACCAACAGGCCGCCATCCTCCTCGTAGCGATAGCTCGTGGCGTCGTCGAGCGCTTCGGGGCGGCGGAGAAAGGAGAGCAGGCGTCCGCGAATGAGGGTCTTGGTCATGGCGCTCAGCTTCCTTCTGCCGATGTTTCGAACCAGGCGGCAATGAGGGCGCGTTCTTCCCTGGTCATGCCGGTGACGTTGCCCGGCGGCATGGCGTGGCTGCGTCCCGCCTGCAGATAGATTTCGCGGGCATGCAGCGCAATCGCCGTTTCGCTTTCGAGCACGACGTCTTTCGGTGCTGCGCGCAGGCCCTCCCAGGCCGGCTCGGCTGCATGGCACATCGAGCAGCGGGTGGAGACGAGATCGCGCACGGCAGGGAAATGGCTGTTGGCGGCAAAGCGTTCCGCAGAGGGGGCAAGACCCACATCGGCGGTTTCGCCCGTCAGCACCTTCGGCACGGTGGAAAGCCACATGATGAGAAGGAAGAGCAGGGCGGTGACCAGCCAGGTCCAGGTCGGCTTGCCCTTGCGGGCGTGCGTCGTGTTGAACCAGTGCCGGATCGTCACGCCCATCAGGAAGACGAGGGCGGCGATGACCCAGTTGAAGGCCGTCGCGAAAGCCAGCGGATAGTGGTTCGACAGCATGAAGAAAATGACGGGCAGCGTCAGGTAGTTGTTGTGGGTCGAGCGCTGTTTGGCGATGACGCCGTATTTCGGATCGGGCGTGCGGCCGGCGATGAGGTCCGCCACCACCACCCGCTGGTTCGGCATGATGATGAAAAACACGTTGGCCGACATGATCGTCGCGGTGAAGGCACCGAGATGCAGGAAGGCGGCGCGGCCGGTGAAGACCTGCGTATAGCCCCAGGCCATGGCGACCAGGATGAAGTAGAGGACGATCATCAGTCCCCAGGTGTTTTTGCCGAGCGGCGACTTGCAGAGCAGGTCGTAGAGGATCCAGCCGAGCGCCAGGGAGGCCAGCGAAATCCCGATCGCCATGGGCGTCGAGACATCGAGCACGCTGCGGTCGATCAGGAAAAGATCGGCGCCGCCGTAATAGACCAGACAGAGCAGCGTGAAGCCGGAAAGCCAGGTCATGTAGCTTTCCCATTTGAACCAGGTCAGGTGCTCGGGCATGGAGGCCGGCGCCACCAGATATTTCTGGATATGGTAGAAGCCGCCGCCATGCACCTGCCATTCCTCGCCATAGGCGCCCGCCGGCAGATGCGGCCGCTTCACGAGGCCGAGGTCGAGTGCGATGAAATAGAAGGACGAGCCGATCCAGGCGATGGCGGTGACGACATGCAGCCAGCGGACGGCAAAGGTGATCCATTCCCAGGCGATGGCATATTCGTACATGCGGTGTTCCCTTCTCGCGTCGTCCTCATCGCACATTGCGCAAGATTTGCCGCAGAGGGAAGGGTGGATCGCGCCCCGGCGGTCATGCGGGATGGAACCTGAGCCCGGTCAGGTGTATTCTGGCGCATGGCCTATGAACTTTACTACTGGACCGGCATTCAGGGGCGTGGCGAATATATCCGTCTCGCGCTGGAAGCGGCCGGTGCCCCCTACCGCGATGTCGCGCGGGAGGACGGCGACGGCGTGATTGCACGGGTGAGCAAGGAGGTGGCCACGCCATCCTTCGCGCCGCCCTTTCTGCGGGACGGCGATGTGGTGGTCGGGCAGGTCGCCGCCATTCTGCTCTATCTCGGCGACAAGCTCGACCTTGCGCCCAAAGCATCGCGGCAGAAACTCTGGACGCATCAGATCCAGCTGACCATCGCCGACTTCGTTCTCGAAGGCCATGATGTGCACCACCCGATCGGGGCGGGTGAATACTACGAGAACCAGAAGCCCGAATCACAGCGTCGCGCCCGTGAGTTCCGCGAAGAGCGCGTTCCAAAGTTCCTCGACTGGTTCGAAGGCATCCTGACGCGCAACCCCGAAGGCCCGGCGCATCTCGTCGGCGACCGTTTGAGTTACGCCGATCTTTCACTGTTTCAGGTCATGGACGGGCTGACCTATGCCTTCCCGAAGCTCATGAGCGGCCTGGGCGAACGCTACCCAAGTGTTCGGGCACTGTGCTCCGCGGTCGCCGAACATCCAAAGATCGGCGCCTATCTCGCAAGCAAACGCCGCCTTCCCGGCAACGAGCATGACCTGTTCCGCCACTATCCCGAGCTGGACGGCAGGCGATAGCGCCTGGCACGCATTCTTCTCAGGAAATGGCGACGATCTCCAGTTCCTGCCCGTTCAGCGTCACGACGTCGCCCATGCCCTTGCCGAGGAGCAGGCGGGCCACCGGCGAGACATAGGAGATGGTGCCTGCCTTGGGGTCGGCCTCGTCTTCGCCGACGATACGATAGGCCTGTACCCGCCCGTCATCGCGGCTGAACTTCACCTTGCTGCCGAAGGCCACGGTTTCGGTCGATACGGGATCGGTCATCACCTGCGCGGTGCGCAGGCGCTCGACGATATAACGGATGTCGCGTGAGGGGCCGGCGAGCTGGCGGCGCTTCTCGTTGATGTCCTCGATCGCATTGGCCAGCTCGAAGGCCGTGCGCGCTTCGGCGAGCTGCGTTTCCAGCGCCTTCAGGCCGGTTTCGGTGACAAGGTTCGGATGGGGAGAAATCGGCCGTTCGGGCAGCAGGGTTTCCGCTGCTGTTTCGGCACTTTCTTCCTTCATGAAGGCAACGCTCAAGATCTGAACTCCGTTTGTGTTCGCATCATCTTATGCCTCATCTGGCATCGTCGCCAGAATCCAATCACGAAACGCGCGGATTTTCAGAATGTTGCGACGGTTTTCCGGATAGGCAAGCCAGTAGTCTCGGCCGTCGTTGCAAGTGAGTTCAAATGGCTGGTAGAGCAGCCCGGCCGCAATCTCGGTCCGGAAATGGCCGGGATTGAGGATGGCGACACCCTGGCCGTTCATGGCCACCTGCGCATCGATCGTCTGGATGCCGAGTTCGTTCGGCGGATAACGCTCGAGCCCCGGATTGTCGATGCCTGCGGCGGAAAACCAGGTACGCCACCAAATATCCGGCGGGCTGATGATCGGCAATTTCAAGAGATCCGCAGGCTCCCGGATGCCGCCGATCGTCTCGGCCAGAGCCGGGTTCAGCATCGGCGTGAAATCCATGCGCATGATGCGATGGCTGGTGAGACCCGTCCAGTCGCCCTTGCCCCAGCGGATCGAGACATCGGCCTCTTCCTTGGAAAAGTCGATGAGGTCCTGCGACGTGGAAAGCCGCACGGCGATGTTGGGATGCTTGAGTTGGAAATCGCCCAGCGTCCGGCTCAGCCATTGCGTGGCGAAGGTCGGCGTCGAGTGGATGTGCAGCTTGTGCTCCGTCGCGCCCTTGAGGTCCGCAACGGCTTCGACGAGTTTCGCCAAGCCTTCGCCGACTTTCGGCGCCAGGCGCTCGCCCGCCTCGCTCAGCAGAACCTGTCGCGGCTGGCGCAGGAACAGCGTTTCGCCGAGCGTCTCCTCCAGGAGCTTGATCTGGTAGCTGACCGCCGTCTGCGTCATGCCGAGTTCGTCGCCGGCGCGAGTGAAGCTGGCATGCCGCGCGGCTGCCTCGAAGACACGAAGCGCGTTCAGCGGAAAGTTGCGCGACATCTTCAAGGCCAAGTTCTCTTTATGGATGCAGACGAAGGTTCGATTGGAATTCCATCATTTTTCGGCGCACCCTGCAAGCAATGGATGGAATTTACGAGGTTTTACCATGACATGTATCGCGGAGACAGTGCCGGCAAGACGCGAACGCAGCTGGCTGAACGGCTTGTTGCATAAGCTCTCTCTCGCCTTTCCCTTTCGCCGGCGCAGCCGTATGCCGCGACTGGAGCCGGACGAGCTGTCCGACCACCTGAAGCGCGATCTCGGTTTTCTCGACGGCCGGTCCTAGGCCGCCTTGCGCCATTGCGCAAAGGCGAGCAGCACTTCCGATGCCGTCATCGCGGCGATGACTTCGGGGCGCTTGTCGTCGACCGCATTTCCGCCGATCGGCAGCACCAGCCGGTCGGCCTCGCCTCGTTCTACGCCTTGTTCCTCGAGATAGCGCAGGAACGTGCCCCGTTTCGATTTGGAGCCGACCATTCCGATATAGGCGAGATCGCGCCGTTCGAGCGCTTGCCTGCCGATCAGGAAATCGAGCGCGTGGTCATGGGTGACGATGACAATGGCGGAGCCTGCGGGAATGTCCGCTATCAGCGCTTCCGGCATGGCGGCCAGGCGGTGATGCACTCCCGACGTCAGTTGGTCGAGTTCCGTTTCGCGCGCTTCCACGACGAAGACCTTGAGGGGCAGCAGCGTCAGTGCTTCAGCGAGCGCCCGGCCGACATGGCCGGCGCCGAATACCCAGACCTGTGGCTTCAGCCGCTCCTCCTCCGCGCGGCGCCGGTCGAGCGCGCGGCGTGCCTCTTCATCGGCGAAGGTGAAGGCCAGTTCGACGCGGCCGCCGCAGCATTGGCCGATCTCGGGGCCGAGCGGAATGTCGAGCGTCGCCTCCCCACCGACCTCGGCCAGCAACTTTCGCGCGTTTTCGATGGCGACATATTCGAGTTGTCCGCCACCGATGGTTCCGTGGATTTCCGTCGGGGCCACCAGCATGAAGGTGCCCTGGTCGCGTGGCGCGGAGCCCCTGGCGGCGGTGATGTCGACGATGACGACGCGGTGTTCGCGGGCGAGAAAGCCCTCGAGACTGTCCTGCAGAAAGTTCATTTCACTCTTCTTTTTGTGTCTTGAGCCGTTCGATGCTCATCAGCACGCGCTCGGGCGTGGCGGGAGCATCGAGTTTTGGGCAGAGGCGATAGTCGGCCGTGCTGGCGACAGCCATGGAAAGGGCCTCCAGAACGGAGACCGCAAGCATGAAGGGCGGTTCGCCGACCGCCTTGGAGCGGCCAATGGTCGGCTCGGCGGCCTCAGCCCATTCGGCGAGCTTGACGTTGAAGATTTTCGGCCGGTCGGAGGCGAGAGGGATCTTGTAGGTGGAGGGTGCGTGCGTGCGCAGCCGCCCCTTGTCGTCCCACCACAGTTCCTCCGCCGTCAGCCAGCCCATGCCCTGAACGAAGGCGCCCTCCACCTGGCCCTTGTCGATTGCCGGGTTCAGCGAGCGGCCGACATCGTGAAGGATATCGACGCGATCGACATGGTACTCGCCGGTCAATGTATCGACCGAAACTTCCGAGACCGAAGCGCCATAGGCGAAGTAGTAGAAGGGCGTGCCCATGCCCTTCGCCCGGTCCCAATGGATCTTCGGCGTCTTGTAAAAGCCGGCGGCGGAGAGCTGCACGCGGGCCATATAGGCCTGCCGTATGAAGTCGGAGAAGGGGATCAACGCCTTCCCGACGCGCACGTGGTGCGGCACGAATGCGACCTCATCCGGGGCCACGCTCCACTTTTCCGCAGCGAAGGCGATGAGGCGCTGCTTGATCTGGCGGGCGGCGTCGTAGGCGGCCATGCCGTTCAGGTCCGAGCCGGAGGAGGCGGCGGTCGCCGAGGTGTTCGGCACTTTCGCCGTCGTCGTCGCGGTGATCCTTACGCGGGAAACATCGACCTGGAACGCATCGGCAAGCACCTGGGCGACCTTGGTAAACAGGCCCTGGCCCATCTCCGTGCCGCCATGGTTGAGGTGGATCGAGCCATCCTGGTAGACGTGCACCAGCGCACCCGCCTGATTGTACCAGGTGGCGGTAAAGGAGATGCCGAATTTCACGGGCGTCAGCGCGATGCCCTTGCGGACGACGCGGCTCGTTTCGTTGAAGGCGAGGACAGCCCTGCGACGGGCCTGATAGTCGCAAGAGGTTTCCAGCTCATCGACGATGCGGTGGATTATGTTGTCCTCGACCGTCTGGTGATAGGGCGTCAGCACGCGCTCCGAGCCGGGCATCCCGTAGAAGTTGGCCTTGCGGATTTCCAGCGGATCCTTGCCGAGCCTGTAGGCGATCTCCTCGATCATGCGTTCGCCGCCGACGAGACCCTGCGGCCCGCCGAAGCCGCGGAAGGCGGTGTTGGAGACGGTGTGCGTCTTCAGCGGCTGCGAGGTCAGGAGGACATGCGGGTAGAAATAGGCATTGTCCGCATGGAAGAGCGCACGGTCGGTGACGGGGCCCGAGAGATCGGAAGAATAGCCGCAGCGGGCGGCATAGTTCGCCTTCACGGCCTCGATGCGGCCTTCGCCATCGAAACCGACTTCGTAGTCGATGAGGAAGTCGTGCCGCTTGCCGGTGGCCGTCATGTCCTCGTCGCGGTCGAGGCGGAATTTGACGGCGCGGTTCAGGCGCTTGGCCGCGACGGCAGCGAGTGCTGCAAACTGATTGCCCTGCGTTTCCTTGCCGCCGAAGCCGCCACCCATGCGGCGCACCTGCACGGTTACGGCATTGGAGGGCACCCCGAGCACGTGGGCCACCATGTGCTGCACTTCACTCGGATGCTGCGTCGAAGACCAGACGGTGATTTCGTCGTCCTCGCCGGGAATAGCCAGCGCGATATGGCCTTCGAGATAGAAGTGATCCTGCCCGCCGACGCGCATCCGGCCTTTGACACGATGCGATGCCTTTTCCAGCGCGCCCTCCGCGTCGCCGCGCTTCAGCGTCAACGGCTCGGTGACCAGCGTGCCGCCATCTTTCAGTGTATCGGTGATATCGGTCCAGTGCGGCAGGTCGCGGTATTCGATTTTCGCCAGGCGCGCGGCGCGGCGTGCGACGTCGCGCGTCTCGGCGATGACGCAGAAGATCGCCTGGCCATGAAATTCCACCCTTGCCTCGGCCAGCACCGGCTCGTCGTGGCGGTGCGAGGGGCTGATATCGTTTTCGCCCGGCATGTCCCTGGCGGTCAGCACCAGCACGACGCCCGGATGGGCCCTGACGGAAGAAAGGTCGAGGGAGAGGATTTCGGCATGCGCCCGATCGCCCATGCCGAGCGCGGCATGCAGCGTGCCGTCGGGCTCCGGCATGTCGTCGATATAGTCGGCGGTGCCGGAAACGTGCTTGTGCGCCGAATCGTGGCGCAACGACGCATGCATCGGCGCGGAAATCGTCTTGCGGTCCTCGAAGGTGGATTGGTCCATCACACGTCTCCTTCGCGCCTCAGGCAACATCCTCGAAGCGCCGGACCTGTGCGGTCTCGCCTGTCGTTTCGAGGAAAAATCGCGTCAGCAGGTTCTTGGCCGTCAGCAGGCGGTACTCCGCCGTGGCGCGCCAGTCGGTGAGAGGTTTGTAATCCGCCTCGAAGGCCGGGCGGGCGGCGTCGATCGTGGCCTGGCTCCACGGCTTGCCGAGGAGAGCCGCCTCGACGGTTGCCGCGCGTTTCGGCGTGCCGGCCATGCCGCCGAAGCAGAGGCGGGCGTCTGTGACGGTGCCTTCGGGCGAAAGCATGACGCGGAACGCGGCGCAGAGGGCGGAGATGTCTTCGTCGCGGCGCTTGGAAATCTTGTAGACGGCGAAATCGGTGCCGGCGGGTAGATCGGGGACGAAAAGACTTTCGACGAACTCGCCGGGGCGGCGGTCCTGCCGGCCGTATTCGATGAAGTAGCTTTCGAGCGGCAGTTCGCGCCGGCCCTCCCTGGAGCGCAGGGCAAGCGTGGCGCCGAGCGCGATCAGCGCCGGCGGCGTATCGCCGATCGGCGAACCGTTGGCGATGTTGCCGCCGATCGTGCCCATATTGCGCACCTGCTCGCCGCCGATGCGGTCGATCAGCGGGCGCAATGCCGGGAAGCGGCGACAGAGCGTGGCGAAGGCCTGAGAATAGGTGACGCCGGCGCCGATACGGATGCCTGCCGCCGTTTGCTCGATGGTTTGCAGCTCGGCGAGGTGGTTGATGAAAACGACCGGATTGAGGTCGCGGAACTGTTTCGTCACCCAGAGGCCGACATCGGTGCTGCCCGCGATGACAGTGGCTTTCGACTCCTCCGCCAGCACGGCGGCGAGACCGTCGAGCGAGGCGGGTACGATCACGCGGCCATCGCCGTCGCTGACGCGGATCGTGTCCTGCGGGGCCAGGGACTTCAGCTTGGCGAAAATCTCCGTTCGCACCCGTTCGATGGGGTCGAAGACGGCACTCGGCCGCGCCGCGGCGACCGCTTCGGCTGCGCGGATGATCGGCTCATAGCCCGTGCAGCGACAGAGATTGCCTTGCAGCGCCTTTTCGATACGGGCGCGGCTCGGCGCCGGCTCGGAAAGCCAGAGACCATAGAGCGACATGACGAAGCCGGGCGTACAGAAGCCGCATTGCGAACCGTGATAGTCCACCATCGCCTGCTGCACGGGATGCAGCACGCCATCGCCACCTGCCATATGTTCGACGGTGACGATATGGGTGGCATTCATCGAGCCGAGCAGGCGAATGCAGGCATTGACGCTCTCATAGGCAAGTCGCCCCTCGACCACGCGGCCGACGAGCACGGTGCAGGCGCCGCAGTCGCCCTCGCCACAGCCTTCCTTGGTGCCCGTGAGGCGGCGGGTCAGCCGCAGCCAGTCGAGCAGGGTGCGCGTCGGCGGCACATGGCGCAGCGAAATGTCCTCGCCGTTGAGGATGAAACGGATGCTGCCGGTGTCCGTGCTCATATGCCTTGCCTTATTGGGCGGTCCAGCCGCCATCGACGGATATATGGGTGCCGTTGATCGACTTTGCCGCATCCGAGGCGAGAAAAAGCGCAATGGCCGCCACCTCGTCCGTACCGACGAATTCCTTGGTCGGCTGGAATTTCAGCATGACATCGGACTTCACCTGCGCCTCGCTGATGCCGCGCGCCTTTGCCGTGTCGGGGATCTGCTTTTCGACGAGCGGCGTCAGCACGTAGCCAGGGCAGATGGTGTTGGCGGTGATGCGGTTTTCCGCGACCTCGAGCGCGACGGTCTTCGTCAGGCCCATGACGCCGTGTTTCGCCGCCACATAGGCCGCCTTGAAGGGCGAGGCGACGAGGCCGTGCGCCGAGGCGATATTGATGATGCGGCCCCAGCCCTTGCGCTTCATATGCGGAACGGCATTGCGGATGGTGTGGAACGAGGAGGAGAGGTTGATCGCGATGATCTGGTCCCACTTTTCCGGTGGAAAGTCCTCGATCTTCTCGACATGCTGGATGCCGGCATTGTTGACGAGGATATCGACGCCGTCGAATTCCTCCACGGCGGTCTGGATGAGGTCGGAGATTTCGTGCGGCTTCGTCATGTCGGCGGGGTGGTAGAGCACGCGACCTTTGCCGAGGCCGTCGAGCCTCGCCCTGATCGCCTCGATCTCATCGGCATTGCCAAAACCGTTGATGATGACGTTTGCGTCGGTTTCCGCAAAAGCTTCGGCAATGGCGAGGCCGATGCCGCTGGTGGAGCCGGTGACGACGACACTTTTCATGCTTGTACTCTCCAGGTCATGCTGCGTTGCGATAGCCTACGCCTAAAACTCAAGCGATGACAATTGTGTTTTCCGCACGCTACAGTCCCGCTGGGAGCGAAGCGGGATTTGCGTTTTATTTTCCTTTGACATTCGTTTTAGTCTCGTATTGAAGATTCCGAAGGGCCTGGGAGAGGCCTTCCAAGGGGAGGACTGCATGAGCGGATATGTTCTCGCGATCGATCAGGGCACGACATCGAGCCGGGCGATCGTCTTCGACGGCAACCAGAAGGTCGTCGGTTCCGGCCAGAAGGAATTCACGCAGATCTTTCCGCAGTCCGGCTGGGTCGAGCATGATCCGGAAGAGATATGGGAAAGCGTTCTCTGGTCGGTCAAGGCGGCGCTGAAGAAGGCCGACGTCAAGGCCTCAGACATTTCCGCCATCGGCATCACCAACCAGCGCGAGACGGTCGTCGTCTGGGAGCGCGAGAGCGGCAAGCCCATCCACAACGCCATCGTCTGGCAAGACCGCCGAACCGCCTCCTATTGTGACAAGCTGAAGAAGCAGGACCTCGAAAAGACCTTCACAAAGAAGACGGGTCTGCTGCTCGACCCCTATTTCTCCGGCACGAAACTCTCCTGGATGCTCTCCAACGTGAAGGGCGCGCGGGCGCGGGGTGCGAAGGGCGACCTCTGCTTCGGTACGATCGATACGTTCCTGATCTGGCGCCTGACGGGTGGCAAGTCGCATGTGACCGATGCCACCAATGCCAGCCGCACGCTGATGTACAACATCGCGACGAACAGCTGGGACGACGAACTGCTCGACATCCTGCGCGTGCCGAAAACCATGTTGCCCGAGGTTCTCGACTGCGCGGCCGATTTTGGCGTGACGGAAAAGAGCCTGTTCGGCGCGGAAATCCCGATTCTCGGCGTTGCCGGCGACCAGCAGGCGGCGACCATCGGCCAGGCCTGCTTCGAGCCGGGCATGATGAAATCCACCTATGGCACGGGCTGCTTTGCGCTGCTCAACACCGGCGCCGACATGGTGCGCTCGAAGAACCGTTTGCTCACCACCATTGCTTACCGGCTCGACGGCGAGACGACCTACGCGCTCGAAGGCTCGATCTTCATCGCCGGCGCTGCCGTGCAATGGCTGCGCGACGGACTGAAGGTCATCAAGGCCGCGCCAGACACCGGCGATCTCGCGGCAAAGGCCGACCCGACGCAGAACGTCTATCTCGTGCCCGCCT
This sequence comes from Shinella curvata, assembly GCF_022899935.1. Taxonomy (GTDB): domain Bacteria; phylum Pseudomonadota; class Alphaproteobacteria; order Rhizobiales; family Rhizobiaceae; genus Shinella; species Shinella curvata. The sequence goes on along the minus strand of NZ_JALJCJ010000001.1, from coordinate 1,145,920 downwards.
TCACCGGTCTCGGCGCCCCGCACTGGGACCCGGAGGCGCGCGCCGCGATCTATGGCATGACGCGCAACACGGGGCCGGCGGAGTTCGCCCGTGCGGCGCTTGAGGCCGTCTGCTACCAGACACGCGACCTGCTCGATGCCATGCACAAGGACTGGAAGGCCAACGGCAAGGAAACCGTGCTGCGCGTCGACGGTGGCATGGTCGCCTCCGACTGGACCATGCAGCGCCTCTCCGACATCCTCGACGCCCCCGTCGACCGCCCGACCATTCTCGAGACGACCGCACTCGGCGCCGCCTGGCTGGCCGGCCAGCGCGCCGGTGTCTGGCCGGACCGCAAGGGCTTTGCGAAATCCTGGGCCCGCGACACGCGCTTCGAGCCGAAGATGGACGAGAAGACGCGCACGGTGAAGATCAAGGGCTGGAAGGATGCGGTGCGGCGGACGCTGAGCGCGGAGTAGCTTTCCGCTCCCCCTTCAAGGCGACGCGGGCGGATGCTATGCGTCACCCATGCATCCATCTCCCGCCATTGTCCCCGGCCGATCCTGCGGCACCTGCACGCTCTGTTGCCGGTTGCCGGATATCGATCTGTTCGACAAGCCGGCCAATGCCTGGTGTCGGCATTGCATCGAGGGCAAGGGCTGCTCAATCTATGCGGACCGGCCGTCGGTCTGCCGCGACTTTCTCTGTCTGTGGATGACCGAAGAGGCGCTTGGGGAAGCCTGGGAGCCGTCCCGCTCGCATATGATGGTCTACCGGCAGGGGCCGCAGATCACCGTTCTGGTCGATCCCGACCATCCCGATATCTGGCGGCGCGAACCGTATCATGCGCAATTGCGGGCCTGGGCGGACGAGGCCGAGCCCAATGGTGGTTACGTCATCGTGTTCTGGCAGGATGACGTGTTCAAGATTTGATCAGTTCATTGCGACTTCCCGCATTCTCATATGCTGTGAACACAGACGGCGCGGTTTCATTTGCTGAGCCTGTCTTGGGCAAATTTTGTTTTTGATCCGAGGTACCCTAGTCCAAAACAAGCCAGCGCACCGATGAATGGGTGTGAGTGCATCCCGACCCCAATTCCGAGCATAAGCAAGCACCCGCATGCGAGCCCGAAGAGGGGGGAGTAAGGCTTTCCGGGGCCACCATAGCCAGAGACGGCCGATGTTGCGACGAACAAGATTAGAAGAACCGTGGGCATGCCCCAATCGGATCGCAAAAATGGGCGAAACACGACGCCAGCGACTACGGCCCCGACCCCCAACAAAAAACCAACAACATGCATCCACCAGGGCATTTCGATACCTATGCATACTAAACAGGGCAACTTTTAGTGGCGACAGATTTCACGCCTGGGTTTAAGAATTTGCAAAGGGTGTAAGTCGAATTCGACCCAACTCGCGCCTCTCACCCAAAATCCAAAAATAATCCGGTGCGCCCTGTCGGCTGAGCGGCTACTCCTACGTCTTTCAGTCAACGGGAGTTCACCATGTTGTATGCCGTTCTTTGTTACGATTGCGAAAGCGAGATCAATGCCTGGTCAAAGGAGCTGGACGACAAGGTCATGGCTGATCTTGGCGCCGTCAACCAGCGTTATGCCGAGGCCGGCAAGCTTGGCCCCGTCGCGCGGCTGATGCCGACGACGGCGGCCGTTACGGTGCGCAAGGGTGCGACCGACGACATCATCATGGATGGCCCCTTCGCGGAGACCAAGGAGCAGTTCCTCGGCTTCTTCGTGCTGGAGGCGGCCACCCTGGACGAGGCGATCACCTTCGCGCGCGAGCTTTCCGCCGCCAATCCGGCCAATGGCACCTATGAAATCCGGCCGTTGCAGTTCTTCAATCCGGGAGTCCCCATAACATGACAGAGCTTGCCTGGATCGATCTGGCGCTGACATCGGCACGGCCGCAGGCCATGGGGGCGCTGCTGCGCTACTTCCGCAACCTCGACCTGGCGGAGGAGGCCTTTCAGGAGGCCTGCCTTCGCGCGCTGAAAAACTGGCCCGAGAAGGGTCCGCCACGCGATCCGGCAGCCTGGCTCATCTTCGTCGGCCGCAACAGCGGCATCGACCAGGTGCGCAAACGCGCCAAACACCAGCCGCTTCCACCCGAAGAGGTGCTGTCCGATCTGGAGGATACGGAAAGCGATCTCGCGGATCGGCTGGACGGTGCGCATTACCGCGACGATATCCTGCGCCTGCTCTTCGTCTGCTGCCATCCGGACCTGCCGGCGACCCAGCAGATCGCGCTGGCGCTGCGTATCGTCTCCGGCCTTTCGGTAAGGCAGATCGCCAAAGCCTTTCTCGTCTCCGAAGCCGCGATGGAACAGCGTATCACGCGCGCCAAGGCGAAGGTGGGGGCGGCAGGCATTCCCTTCGAGACGCCGGATGCCGTGGCACGCGCCGAACGGCTCGGGCTTGTCGCGGCGATGATCTATCTCGTTTTCAACGAGGGTTACTCTGCCGGCGCACCAGAGAGGGCGGACACGCCCTTCTGCGCGGAGGCGATCCGGCTGGCGCGACTTCTCTTGACGCTTTTCCCCTCCGAGCCGGAGATCATGGGACTGACGGCGCTGCTTCTGCTCCAGCATTCGCGCCTCGACGCCCGCTTCGACGCCGACGGCCAGATCGTGTTGTTGGAGGATCAGGATCGCTCGCTGTGGGATCGCGCGCTGATCGACGAAGCGCTGGTCCTGATCGACAAGGCGATCCGCCACCGCACGCCCGGCGCTTTACAGATTCAGGCGGCGATTGCCGCCCTGCATGCCCGCGCGACGACGGCGGCGGAGACGGATTGGCTGCAGATCGACTTACTCTACCAGACGCTGGAGCGCCTGCAGCCGTCGCCGGTGGTGCGGCTCAACCGCGCCGTCGCGGTGTCGAAGCGGTCGGGGCCGGAGGCCGCACTGGCACTGGTCGAGCCGCTGGCGGAAAAACTCTCGGGCTATTTCTATTTTCATGGCCTGCGCGGCGGACTTCTGAAGCAGCTCGGCCGCTATAGCGAGGCGCACGAGGCCTTCGACCGCGCCATCGCGCTCGCCACCACGCCGGCGGAAGCCGCCCATATCCGCCAGCATCTCGATTGCGTGCAGCGGGAGATGGCGGCCGCTGAAAAATAATCTGCGTTCGATGTCGGATCGCTCCTCCGTCGGGCGTCCTTGATACGAACCGACAAACACATCCGAACGAGGAGGACATCATGAACGTGAACGCCGAAATCAAGCCCGCCAACAACCGCGAACTGGTGTTGACCCGCGTGCTGAACGCCACGCCTGCCCAGCTCTTCAAGGCCTGGACGACGCCCGAGATTCTGAAGGAGTGGTTCATGCCCAAGCCTTACGAACTGGCGCTTGTCGACATGGAGCCGCGTGAGGGCGGCAAGTTCCGCACGGTTATGACCGGCCCGGATGGTTTCCACATGGATTCGACCGGCGTCTTCCTGAAGGTCGAGAAGGACAAGCGCATCATCACAACCGATGCCTTCGGCCCGGACTGGAAGCCGACCGAAAAGGCCTTCTTCAGTGCCGAAATTCTGTTCGATGATCTCGGCAACGGCCAGACGCGCTACACCGCCATCGCTCGCCACTGGAACGTCGAGGATTGCGAAGCGCACGAGAAGATGGGTTTTCACGAAGGCTGGGGGCAGGTGGCGACCCAGCTGGAAGAGGTGGCGTCGAAGCTTTAAACCCTCAGACGGGGCGGGAAACCGCCCCGTTTTGTTCGACGCGGGAGGCTTGGTGAACACACTGTTTCCCGGCAGGGCCTTTCAACCCGCGCGGCCCGCCCATATGTGAGGAGAAATCCTCTCATCTGGAACCTCCCATGGAACTTGGCCTCTACACATTTGCCGATGTCGATCCCACCGCAGCCGACAAGGGGCGGGAAGGGGAGCGGCGGCTAAAGAACCTGCTTGAGGAAATCGAGCTGGCCGATCAGGTCGGGCTCGATGTCTTCGGGCTGGGCGAACATCACCGGCCGGACTATGCGGCTTCCGCGCCTGCCGTCGTGCTCGCCGCCGCGGCGGCGCGCACGAAGAATATCAGGCTGTCCAGCGCAGTGACTGTGCTCTCGTCGGACGATCCGGTTCGTGTCTTCCAGCAGTTTTCGACGGTTGATCTCATTTCCGGCGGCCGGGCGGAAATCATGGCGGGGCGCGGCTCCTTTATCGAATCCTTCCCGCTCTTCGGTTATGCGCTTGACGACTACGACGTGCTTTTCGAAGAAAAGCTCGATCTGCTGCTGGCGCTGAACGAGAGCGAAAAGGTTTCCTGGAACGGCACGATGCGGGCGCCGCTGCCGGGGCTCGGTGTCTATCCGCGTCCGGCGCATGGCAGGATGCCGATCTGGATCGCCGTCGGCGGCACGCCGCAATCGGTGGCGCGGGCCGGCGCCTATGGCCTGCCGCTGGCGCTTGCCATCATCGGCGGCACGCCGTCGCGGTATGCTCCGCTCTTCGACCTCTACCGCGAGGCTGCGCGGCGCGCCGGCCAGGATGAGGCGAAGCTGAAGACCAGCATCAACGTGCATGGCTTCATCGCCGATACGACCGAGGCGGCGGCGGATGCCTTCTATGGCCCGCAGGCCGCGGTGATGAACCGCATCGGCGGCGAGCGCGGCTGGGGGCCGACGAGCCGGGCGCAGTTCGACCAGTCGACCGGTCCGACCGGCCATCTCTTCCTCGGCGATCCCGAGTCCGTGGCCCGCAAGATCGTCGCACACCAGAAGATCTTCAGGAATGACCGCTTCCTGTTGCAGATGGCGATCGGGCTGATGCCGCATGATCAAATTTTGCGCGGAATCGAACTGTACGGCAGCCGCGTCGCACCCTTGGTGCGCGAGATGCTGGCGGAGCAATCGGCGAAGTCCGAGCCTGCTTCCGCCTGACAGCGGCGCGCGGGCGTGGTAGGACGCCCGCGAAAGAGAGATACGATGACCCTGGAAAACGACGACGACCTCAACGGCCTGAAGGCCATCGGCCGGATTTGCGCCAACGTGCTGCAACACATGCAGACGGCGGTGCGCCCCGGCATGACGACGGCCGAACTCGACCTGATCGGCCGACGCCTGCTGGAGGCCGCGGGTGCGGTCTCGGCGCCGGAAAGCTGCTACAAGTTTCCGGGCGCGACCTGCATTTCCGTCAATGAGGAAGTCGCGCATGGCATTCCCGGCGACCGGGTGATCCAAGATGGCGATCTCGTCAATATCGATGTCTCGGCGGTGCTCGACGGCTACTTTGCCGATACGGGCGCCTCTTTCGTTGTCGGACGTTCGACGCCGGCGGTCGAACGGCTCTGCCGGGATGGCAAGCGCGCGCTGTGGGTCGGTCTCAAGGAGGTGAAGGCCGGCAAGCCGCTGGCGCAGGTCGGCAACGCGATCGGCGAATTCGCCCGCAAGAACCGCTACACGCTTATCGCCAATCTCGCCAGCCACGGCGTTGGCCGGTCGCTGCACGAGGAGCCGACGGAAATCGCGACCTGGCCCGATCCACAGGAAACGCGCCGCATGACGGATGGCCTCGTCTTCACGGTCGAACCGTTCCTGTCGCTCGGCGCCAACTGGGCCGAAAGCGGCGACCGGGACGAATGGACGCTCTACAGTGAGCCGAATGCGCCGACGGTGCAGTTCGAGCACACGGTCGTCGCCACGCGCAACGGGCCACTGGTCGTGACGCTGCCGGGCTGAGCCCCGCTCTTCCAAGCCTTCACCGGCGCTGATCCGTCGATCAATTAATCTCGTTTGTCGCGGCCATGTTGCAGTGCGATGGTCGCGGCATGATGCAACGCACACCCGTTCTGTCGCGCGAACCCGTCCGGGCCGCCCTTGCCGGCGCGATCGCGATGGCCGTCGCCATGGGCCTCGGCCGTTTCTTCTATACGCCCGTGTTGCCGGGCATGATGGCGGGCCTCGGGCTCAACGCCGCCGATGCCGGCATCATCGCGGCCGCCAATTTCGCGGGTTATCTGCTCGGTGCGGTGCTGGCCGCCTACGGCTGGGCGGCAGGCCTCGAACGGCGCATCGCCCTGGGCGCATTGGCATCCACCGTCGTGCTGCTCGTCGCCATGGGGCTGCTTTCGGGCGTTGCCGCGCTGTCCGTCGTGCGCTTCCTGGCCGGCCTTGCCAGCGCGTTCGCCATGATCTTCACCTCCGGCATCGTACTGTCCATTGGTCTCCGTCACGGCGACCCGCGTGTGCAGATGGCGCATTTTTCGGGCGTGGGCTGCGGCATCGCGGTCTCTGCCCTCCTGGTCTATCTTCTGTCGCTCGCCGGTCCCTTCGCGATCCCGACCTGGCGCATCGACTGGCTTGCCGGGGCACTGCTCGGTGCCGCCGGCCTTGCGGCGGTTGTTCGGCTTCTGCCGCGCCCGGAAGGTCACACGGGTGGGCGGCGGGAGCCCGCCATCGTCTGGACGCGGCCGCTCGTCGCGCTGACGCTGAGCTACGGTCTGTTCGGCATCGGCTATGTCGTTACCGCCACCTTCATCGTCGCCATCGCGCGGGAGGGTGCGCAGAGCCCGCTGCTCGAATGCCTCACCTGGCTGGTCACGGGTGCGTCCGCGGCAATTTCCGTCATCGCCTGGAAACCGATGGAGCGGCGCTATGGGGTGGCGACGGCCTATCTGGCGGCGCTGCTCGTCGAGGTGGTCGGGGTTGCCGTCACCGTCACGCTGCCATTCCCCGCCTCGGCGCTCATTGGCGGCGTTCTGCTCGGCCTTACCTTCATCGTCATCACCGCCTACGGTCTGCAACTCGGCAGGGTTCTGGCGAGTGAAAGCCCGCGCCAGGTCCTCGCGCTGATGACGGCCGCCTTCGGCGTCGGGCAGATCCTGGGACCGCTCGGCGCGGGTTTCCTTGCTGCACGCACCGGCAGCTATGTCCTGCCCAGTCTCGCTGCCGCAGCGATCCTGCTCCTTGCCGCCGTGACCTTTGTGATAGGGGGAGCGCTTTCCATTAAATCTCGGTAATCCGGGCGCTTGGCGATTGTTGCCTTTCGCAAACTCCTCTAGGTTCGGCGCGAACCGGCGGCGCTGCTGCCCTCAGAAAATGAAAGTTCCGCGCCTTGTTCCATTCCTTCTTCCCGCAGCCTAAGCTGTTCTTTTCTTCCCTTGTCGTCTGGACGCTGCTGGCGATTGGGGTCTGGTACACGGTGGGCGCCAATTTCGGTGCGCTGATCGGCCTGCCGCCGCTGCCCGAGGGAACGGATCCGCCCGTCGGGCTCGGTTATTTCATCACGCCCGACAATATCTGGTTCTACACCTACTTCCTGCTCTGCACCGTTATCTTCGGTGTGTTCTGGCAGGTGAAGGCGAAGGACAATCCGTGGACGAACTGGTCGATCTGGGGTTCTGCCTTCATCATCTTCTCGACCTATTTCAGCGTTCAGGTCTCGCTTGCCATCAACAATTGGCGTCGCCCGTTCGGCGATACGCTGATGGGCGCCTTTCAGCCAAACAGCACGGTCAAGGTCGAAAACTTCTTCGATCTGATGTTGATCTTCTGCCAGATCGCCTTCATCAGCGTCTTTGTCTACGTCATCACCCGGTTTTTCGTCAGCCACTATGTCTTCCGCTGGCGCTCGGCGATGAACAATTACTACATGTCGCTCTGGACACGCGTGCGCCATATCGAAGGCGCTTCGCAGCGTGTGCAGGAAGACACGATGCGCTTCGCGTCGATTACGGAGGGTCTCGGCGTCAGCCTGATCGACGCCGTGATGACGCTGGTCGCCTTCCTGCCCGTGCTGTTTGCACTCTCCGTGCATATCGGGCCGATGCCCTTCATCGGTGAAATTCCCCATGCGCTGTTCTGGGCGGCAATCCTCTGGTCGGCGTTCGGTACGTTCCTGCTCGCCTTTGTCGGCATCAAATTGCCGGGCCTGGAGTTCCGCAACCAGCGTGTGGAAGCCGCCTATCGCAAGGAGCTGGTCTACGGAGAAGACGACGCCACCCGGGCCCAGCCGCCGACGGTGCGGGAACTCTTCGACAACGTCCGGTCGAACTATTTCCGGCTCTATTTCCACTATCTTTATTTCAACGTCGCCCGCATGTTTTACATCCAGGCGGACAACCTCTTCGTCTACTTCATCCTCGTGCCGACCATCGTCGGCGGCAAGATCACCTATGGTATCCTGCAGCAGATCCTGACGGCCTTTGGCCAGGTGTCCAGCTCGTTCCAGTACCTGGTGAACTCCTGGTCGACGATCATCGAGTTGCAATCGATCCACAAGCGCCTGCGCGCCTTCGAAGCGGCGATCGAAGGTCAGGAACTGCCGAGCATCGACCGGCAGTTCGTTGAAGTCGGCGGCAATGAAGAGCTGGCGAAGTAAATCCCGGTGTCAGAGGGCGGCTTCGGTCGCCCTTTTCTCTTTGGCGAGGATGTCGAGGGCTTCGGCGTAGCTGACGCAGGCGACATCGCTCTTGCCGCAGGTTTCCGTGAGAAACGTATCGAGCGCGCGCCAATAGGCGCCGGCATTCATTTCCACGAAATGGAAGCCAAGCTGGAGGGGAATGCGTTCGCCGGCATATTGCTTGTCGAAAGCGGCGCGGTAGGCGGCGAGCGTGCTTTCCTCGAAGGCGGCACTCTTTTCCGGCTTCTCCTTGCCCTTGGAGTGGCGGACATAGAGATTGTAGTCCATGGCGATGACCGGGCGCTGCGCGGTGCCCTCGGGAATCAGCGGCAAGCCGAAGCGCTGGATCTCGCCGCTGGCGACGGGCATGGCCGGCCCCTTGGTCACGAGGCTGGCATCATAGGTGAAGCCGCTCGCTTCCAGCGCCTTGACCAGGCCGCTACCGGCCGAAAGATAGGGTGCGCGGAATCCCTTGATGTCCTTTTCGGCAAAATCCTGCCAGCCCGCGGGTTCGCGTTCGCCGACGCCGGCATTCTGCCACGCCGTCTTCAGCGCCTGCTGGAAGAAGGTGAATTCAGCCTTCCAGTCCTCAGCGCTCCATTTGCCGCCGTCGAAATGGCCGCAGGCATGGCTGCCGATGTCGTGACCCTCAAGCTTCGCCAGCCAGATTTCGCCAAGCCGCAGGATCGTGTCCTCCTTGTCGGGCGAGAATCCGACATTGGAGCGGCCGCGTTTTTCATGCGGCGCCTGGTATTGCGCGCGTTCCGATTTGGGGAAGAGGAAGGTGCAGGACAGGAAATAGGTGAAATGCGCGCCGGTGCGCTTGGCCATGGCCCGGCTCTTTTCCCACAGCAGATTGTCGTGCGCGCCGTCGAAGGAGACGATGACGAGCTGCTTGCGTTTGGCCGGCTCGATCGCATCGTCCTTGGCGAGAACCGGGCTTGCGGCAAGCACGGCGGCGAGGGGGAGGAGGAGAAATCGAGACAACATGGCTACCCGCGACAATTTGCAAAGGGTCTGTCATCGTTTCGGAATGCGGCAATCCTTTGATCGGGCTGGAATTGTCGCGCCGTGACGGCTATTCCAATGGAAACGGCTATCGGGCCGGCCTTTATTCAAGGGAAATTTCCATGACGTTGCTGATTGCCGGTCTCGTTCTCTTCATCGCCACCCATCTTCTGCGCCCCTTTGCGCCGGGCCTGCGCAATGCTGGCATTGCCGCCCTCGGCAAGCCGGCCTGGATGGCGATCCACGGCATCGTCTCGCTGCTTAGCCTCGCGCTCATCGCCTATGGCTTCGTCGATGCGCGGGAAAACGGCGGCGAGATGCTGTATTTCCCGCCGACCTTCCTGTCGCATATCGCGCTGACGCTGATGCTGATCGCCTCGATCTGTCTCGTCGCCGGCTTCCTGCCGGCCGGCCATATCCGCACGAAGCTGAAGTTCCCGATCCTCGTCGCCATCAAGATCTGGGCGCTCGCCCATCTGCTGGCGAACGGCGAGAGCTATTCGGTGCTGCTGTTCGTCACGATCCTCGCCTGGGCCGTCATCCTGCGCATTTCGCTGAAGAAGCGTATCGCCGCCGGCGAGACCAAGCTGCCGGTTTTCGTTTCGGCGAAATACGACCTGATCGCCGTCGTCATCGGCCTCGCGATCTACGCCGCAATCGTGCTCAAGCTGCACGAATTGGTGATCGGCGTCGCTCCGCTGCCCTGATCCCCTGCGTTTTCGCGCCTGCCCCCTTACAACGCGGTGAAAATGGGGTAGAAGGCGCGAACTCCAATCGTCAGCAAGAGCCGGGCAGGGAATGGTAAATCAGGACGACAGCTTTATCCGCGAGGTGAACGAGGAACTTCGCTCCGACCAGATGCGTCTGGTCTGGAAGCGTTTTGGCCGCATCCTCATCGGCCTCGCCGTCCTCGTGGTTCTCGGCACGATCGGCAAGGTGAGCTACGAATATTGGCGCGACAGCGAGGCGTCCGCCGCCGGCGACAGCTTCCTCGGCGCGCTGACCCTTGCCCGGGAAGGCAAGAACGAAGAGGCGCTTGCCGCGCTGACCGCGCTCGAAAAGGATGGCTTCGGCTCCTATCCAGTGCTGGCCCGCATGCGCTCGGCCTCGCTTCTCGCTGCAACCGACGCGCAGGGCGCCGTCAACGCCTTCACGGCGATTGCCAAGGATGCTTCCGTGCCGGAAGCGCTGCGCGATGCCGCCCGCCTGCGCGCCGCCTATCTGCTGGTTGATACCGGCACCTATGAGCAGGTCTCGGCGGAAGCCGAACAGCTCGCCACGCCGCAGAGTGCGCTTCGCCACTCCGCCCGCGAGGTTCTGGGCCTCTCCGCCTACAAGCACGAGGACTATGCCCGCGCCAAGGAATGGTTCGAGGCCATCATCAACGACAGCGAGAGCCCGCGCAACGTCGCAAACCGCGCGCAGATGCTGCTTGACCTGATTGCTGCAAGCGGCAAGCTGTCCTCCTAAAACCGGTCTTTCGCCGGTCACGAAACGGAACACGTCCATGAGCTTCACCGTCGCCATTGTCGGACGCCCGAATGTCGGCAAGTCCACCCTGTTCAATAGGCTCGTGGGCAAGAAGCTTGCGCTCGTCGACGACACGCCCGGCGTTACCCGTGACCGCCGGCCGGGCGAAGCCAAGCTCATCGACCTGAAATTCCACATCATCGACACGGCGGGACTCGAAGAGGCTGCACCCGAGACGCTGCAGGGGCGCATGCGCGCCCAGACGGAAGCGGCAATCGACGAGGCGGATCTTTCGCTCTTCGTGGTCGATGCCAAGACGGGCCTGACGCCTATCGATACGGCGCTGGCCGACATGCTGCGCCGCAAGGGCAAGCCCGTCGTGCTCGTCGCCAACAAGTCGGAAGCCAAGGGTTCCGACGGCGGTTTTTATGATGCCTACACGCTCGGCCTGGGCGAACCGACGCCGATCTCCGCCGAACACGGCCAGGGCATGCTCGACTTGCGCGACGCCATCGTCGCGGCGATCGGCGAGGAGCGTGCCTACCCGGAAGACGACGAGGCCGTCACCGATATCGACGTGCGCGCCGAACTGGCGGACGCGGCGGAAGAGGACGAGGATTTCGAGCCGGAATATGACGAGACGAAGCCGCTGCGCGTCGCCATCGTCGGCCGCCCGAATGCCGGCAAGTCCACGCTGATCAACCGCTTCCTCGGCGAAGACCGTCTTCTGACCGGCCCGGAAGCCGGTATCACGCGCGACTCGATTTCCGTCGAATGGGACTGGAAAGGCCGCACGATCAAGATGTTCGATACGGCCGGCATGCGCCGCAAGGCCAAGGTGCAGGAGAAGCTGGAAAAGCTTTCTGTCGCCGATGGCCTGCGCGCCATCCGCTTCGCCGAGACTGTCGTCATCGTCTTCGACGCGACCATTCCCTTCGAAAAGCAGGACTTGCAGATCGTCGATCTCGTGCTGCGCGAAGGCCGCGCTGCCGTGCTCGCTTTCAACAAGTGGGACCTGATCGATGATCCGCAGGCCGTGCTCGCCGATCTGCGCGAAAAGACCGAACGTCTGCTGCCGCAGGCGCGCGGCATTCGCGCCGTGCCGGTGTCCGGCCAGACGGGGCGGGGCCTCGACAAGTTGATGCAGTCGGTGATCGATACGGACCGCACCTGGAACCGCCGCATCTCGACCGCCAAGCTCAATCGCTGGCTCGATGCGCAGCAGACGCAGCATCCGCCACCGGCCGTTTCCGGCCGCCGCCTGAAGCTGAAATACATGACGCAGGTGAAGGCCCGTCCACCGGGCTTCATGGTGTCGTGCACACGCCCGGACGCGCTGCCTGAATCCTATATCCGCTACCTCACCAACGGCCTGCGCAACGACTTCAACCTGCCGGGCGTGCCGATCCGCATCCACTTCAAGGCGACGGACAACCCGTTTGCCTCGAAGGCGAAGAAGAAGCGCTGATCTCAGGACCAGGCCGGATGTGCCCGCGGATTGCGCTTGGCGCAAAGCCGAAGCGTGCGCGGAACCGCGCCGCGAATCGAGATTGTGATTCGTAGCCGATTGCCTCGGCGATGCGCAGGATCGACAGGTCGGTGGACTGCAGAAGCTGCATGGCGGTCGACATGCGCACATCGATCAGAAGCGTCTGGAATGACCAGTCTTCAGCCGCCAATTTGCGCCGTAACGTCGCCTCGCTGACGCCGAGAGTGTCGCAGAGATGCGCGCTCGCCCAGTCAGCCTGAGGATTGGCGGAGAAGAGGTCGCGCACGCGCGCGCTGAAGCTTGCGGGCCTCGGGGCGGCGAAGCGTCCGCCGGCCAGATCGAGCCAGAGCAGCAACTCGCCGAGCCGGTGGCGTGCGATCTCATCGGGAATGCTGCCGGGCTCGACGATTGCCTGGGTGCAATCCGCGAAAGCGTGATGGAAGCCCTGATGCGGGCGGTGAATGATGAAGGCGCGCTCGAAGGGCGCGCCTTTGCCCGGTTGGTTGGAGAAAGCGGCGACGGTGTCCGGCTCGAAGGCGATCCAGCGCGCCTCGTAGAGGCCGGTTCCATCCGACGCGTTGATCACGTCGAACACCTCACCTTGCGCAAGCGCGATACAGCCGCCCGCCGGCACGATCCATTCCTCGTCACCGCGCCGCAGGATCTTCGTGCCGCCCTCGACCAGAATGAGAACGGGCCTGTTGATGGTGATGTTGGAATAGCGCAGCCGGTTATACTGCACGATGCGGGCCGAAGCGCCGATATCGGGGCGTATGGCGATGTTCATGCGGTCCAATCCCTGTCTCGTCCGAGCCTATCCTTTCGGGGCAGGCCCGGACAAGACATTTGCGGTGGTCAGCGTTTGCCCTTTGCCGAGATCGTCGCGGTGGCGAGCGCGTTCATATTGCTGACAAAGCCGACCATGGCGGGGGTGGCGTTGTCCGGCACCGGCAGCTTGTCGATGCCGAGTGCCTTCACGGTGATCGTATAGTCATGCTCCGGCCCTTCCGGCGGGCAGGCCCCGAGGAAGCCGGGTGCGCCCATATCCGTCGGCGTCATGCGCGCCCCGTCGGGCAGCTTCGCCTTGCCATTGCCGACACCGGCGGCGAGCGAATTCGCATCGGCCGGCAGATCGATCACCACCCAGTGCCACCAACCGGAGCCGGTCGGCGCATCCTTGTCATAGACCGTGACGACGAAGCTCTTGGTGCCCTCTGGCGCATTCGACCAGCGGATATCGGGCGAGAGGTTTTTGCCCGTGCAGCCCATGATGTCGGAGAACTGTGCGGGCTGGACCGTGCCGGAGGCGAAGGCGTTGCTGGTGACGGTGAAATCGGCCGCCTGCGCCGTGAGCGGGCAAAGCGAGAGGGTGGCGGCCAAGGCCGCGATGAGGCGTGACGGGGGCATGATCTTTCCTGTCTTCAATGAGAGGCAGGGAAAGATTAGGATGGATTTCTGTCGATGTCGGCGCGCAGCCGATCGATTTTGGCGCCGATCCGATCAATCAGCCTTTCGGCAGTTTGTCCTTCGAAACCAGCGCGCCGTGGTGCTGGATGACGGCGGCGGCAACGTCGGCGGCAAAGCGGGCGGCTGCCTCCGGGTTGTTCTCCGTTGCCAGATGGGCGAGGAACGCGCCGTTGAAACTGTCGCCGGCGCTGGTCGTGTCGACGATCGTTTTCACTTCTGCGGAGGGGACATGGCTGCGCGTATCACCGAAGACGAGCGTCGCGCCTTTGCTGCCGTCCTTCACCACCAGCCCGTCGACACCGAGCGCGCGGTAGCGGGCGATCGTGTCTTCCAGCGTGGTATCGCCGAAATGCGTGGTCTCGTCGTCGAGGCTCGGCATGACGAGCGTTGCGGTCCGCGCGCCCTCGGTAATCGTCGTGCGCATGTAATCCGCATCGTCCCAAAGGCGGGGGCGGATGTTGGGATCGAAGACGACGCGTTTTCCGGCAGCTTTTGCGCGGCGCAGTTCCGCAAGCAGCGTCTCGACATCCTCTGCCGGCAGGATCGCGAGCGTGATGCCGGAGAAGACGATGATGTCGGAAGCCTCGATGGCAGCACGCAGCCGGTCGCCATCGCGTGCCAGAAGCTTTGCGGCCGAAACGGAGCGCCAGTAGGAGAAGCTGCGCTCGCCCTTGTCGAGATGGATCATGTAGAGGCCGGGCGAGCGGCCCTCGATGCCGGCAATGGTCTCCGTGCCGATGCCATGGCCGGCGATGAAGGCGCGCATCTCCTCGGAAATCCTGTCGACGCCGATGGCGGAGAAATAGTCGACATGCCAATCGGCTGGCAGGTACTGGCGGGCGTAATAGGCGGTGTTGAAGGTGTCGCCAGCGAAGCTCTTGCGCATCAGACCGCCCTCGGCCTGCATCAGTTCCACCATGCACTCGCCGATCGAGAGCAACCGTCCTGCCATATCGAAATCCTCCCGGCTAATTCCGCCGGAAAGACGAAATACTGTCAAAGAGTTGACGGGGCAAGCGGATGCCTGCGCTTTCCGCAGCCCGCTGCCGTTTCATGCGGTCCAGGCCGGGAACGTGGACGTTGTAGTCTGACGAAAGCCGCCCGGTCTGCTCGGAAAGCCGCGTCGAGAAATGGTCGGCAAAGAGCTGCGGCGAGAGCGCCAGAACAAAGAGCCCGACACCCGGTGAGCTCTCACCCGCCTGGAAATCTGCGGCATCGAGCGACCAATTGCCGCCGGTGAGACCGGCGGCGAGCACTTCGACCATGAGCGCGATATTGGCGCCGCGGCTGCCGCCGAAGGCGACAAGCGCGCCCTGCATGGCGGCGAAGGGATCGGTCGTCGGCTGCCCGTCCTGATCGATGGCCCAGCTGTCCGGGATGCTGGCGCCACGGGCGGCCGCATCGCGGACATTGACCAGAGCCGTCGCGCTCGACGACTGGTCGATCAGCAGGATGTCGTCTCCCTCGAGCGGGGCGGCGAAGGCGAGCGGATTGGTGCCATAAACCGGGCTGCGGCTGCCCGCACCGGCCAGCACGGCATGGCTGTTGGTCGCGGCAATCGCAACGAGGCCGTCGTTCGCGAGGCTTGCAGCATACCAGCCGAGTTCGCCGGTCGTATAGCTGTTGCACACGGTGAAGACCGCGATACCGAAGGTTTTCGCCTTGGACGCCAGCTCTTCCCGCGCAATGGAAAAGCCGTGCTGCGCGACCCCGCCCATCGCATCGCATTTCATTACGGCCGGGACCGGAGACGTGAGAAGCGGTTCGGCCTTTCCGGCAATCCGGCCGTCCACGAGGCTTCGGAGATAGTCGGTCAGGTGCGCAAAACCGATCACCGGCTTGCCCGCCGCCTCGGCCGCGACGGTCGCCTGTGCCAGCGCGATCGCGGCCGGTTCGGCCATGCCGACGCGCATCAGCGCGGTCTTCGCCAGCTCGATTGCTTCGCGCGTGGACAGGGTGACGTCATCGGCCATGCGATCAACCTTCTCTATGGAATTTGCCGGCATCATTCAGACGCAGGCCTGCTTCGTCAACCTTCGAAAAATCAGGGCGACGGCCGTTTACGCCCCCATGCCCCCGCGTTACATCTTCGCAGGACGCATCGGAAAACGGAGCAGCACGACATGGCGAAGTCCCCCAAGAAGGCCGACGACTGGTGGCGCGGCGCGGTTATCTACCAAGTTTATCCGCGCTCGTTTCAGGACACGACCGGCGATGGCATGGGGGATCTCAGGGGCATCACCAAGCGGCTCGACCACATCGCCTCGCTCGGCGTCGATGCGATCTGGCTTTCGCCGTTCTTCAAGTCGCCGATGGGCGATATGGGCTATGACGTCTCGGACTATTGCGACGTCGATCCGATGTTCGGCACGCTTGCCGATTTCGACGCCATGCTGGCGCAGGCGCACAAGCTTGGCATCAAGATCATCATCGACCAGGTGATCTCGCACACTTCCGACCAGCATCCCTGGTTCGTCGAGAGCCGGTCCAGCCGGTCCAATTCCAAAGCGGATTGGTATGTCTGGGCCGATCCCAAGCCGGATGGCACCGCGCCGAACAACTGGCTGTCGATCTTCGGCGGGCCGGGCTGGGAATGGGATGGTGTGCGCAAGCAATATTACATGCACAACTTCCTCATGTCGCAGCCGGATCTCAATTTCCATAATCCGGATGTGCAGGACGCGCTCTTGAAGACCGTGCGCTTCTGGCTCGACCGCGGCGTGGACGGCTTCCGGCTCGACACCGTGAACTTTTATTTCCACGACAAGAAGCTTCGGGACAACCCGCCGCACGAACCGGATCCCGATGGCATCGGCCTCGATGCGCCCGACGTGAACCCCTACGGCATGCAGACGCATCGCTACGACAAGACGCAGCCGGAAAACATCGCTTTCCTCAAGCGTTTCCGGTCACTGCTGGACGAATACAAGGATCGCATGACGGTCGGCGAAGTGGGGGATGGTGCGCGCTCGCTGAAGACGGTCGCCGAATACACCAGCGGCGGTGACAAGCTCAACATGTGCTACACGTTCGACTTGCTCGGGCCGGATTTTACGGCCGAGCATGTGCGCAAATGCGTGCAGAGCTTCCAGCGCGCGGTGACGGACGGCTGGGTCTGCTGGGCCTTTTCCAACCATGACGTGAACCGCCATGTCAGCCGCTTCATCCAGGTGCCGGAAGAGCGCGAGCGCGTCGCCAAGCTCGCCATCACGCTGCTTTCCACGCTGCGCGGCTCGATCTGCCTCTACCAGGGCGAAGAGCTCGGCCTGACCGAGGCGGATCTCGCCTTCGAGGATCTGCGCGATCCCTATGGCATTCGCTTCTGGCCGGCGTTCAAGGGCCGCGATGGGTGCCGCACGCCGATGCCCTGGAACCACGGCGAGGCGCATGCCGGCTTCAGCACGGGAAAACCCTGGCTACCGGTGCCGGAAGACCACGCCCGCCATGCCGTCGATACCCAGGAAAAGATCGCCGGCTCCGTGCTCAATCACTACCGCGCGACAATCGCCTTCCGGAAGGAGCACGACGCGCTTTATGACGGCGACATGTCCTTCGTACATTCCAACCAGGACATCCTCGCTTTCACCCGCGAAAAGGGCGGCGAAAAACTGCTCTTCGTCTTCAACCTGACGCGGGAAAAGGCCGAATTCGTCCCCTCGAAATCGTTGAAGCTCGGCGAGCCTCTGCCCGTGCCGGGCTTTGGCGCGAAGCTGAAAAACGGGGCTATCGAGCTGGATGGGCTGGATATGGCGTGCGTGCGGCTGTGAGGTTGCGGGTTTCCAAGCTCGATAGTATCATAAAGTGATATTCTCGGAGTCTTGCCATGGCATCCAGCTATACGCTCGGCAGTCACTATGAATCCTTTGTGCGCGATCTCCTCGCCAGCGGCCGTTATGCCAGTGCGAGTGAGGTGTTGCGTGACGGTCTGCGCCTGCTGGAAGACCGTGAGAAGCAGCGCGAAGCCAAGGTTGCTGCTTTGAGGGATGCTATTCAGGAAGGGCTGAAAAGCGGCCCGGCGGCTCCGCTCGATATGGAGGCGATTAAGGCCCGAGCGCGGGCGGAGCGTGCAAAGGCCGGCCGTGCGTAAGGTCGGTCGTCTTCCGCGGGCGGAAGAAGACCTCGTGCAGATCTGGCGATATATCGCAGATGATAACGAAATGGCCGCCGACCGTCTTCTCGATCGGTTCGCGGACGTCGCACGCAAACTCGCAAGCCATCCTGAGGCCGGCCGATTGCGCCCTGAACTGGCAGCCGGCATGCGCAGTTTTCTCATTGGAAACTACGTTCTGTTTTACAGCGCTACGCCCACTGAACTGGTGATCGTGCGTGTTCTAAGTCGCTATCTCGATATCGATGAGAGCGACTTCGGCACGGCGTGATCTCACCCGATCAGCGCAAACTTGTCCACATCCACCATGCCTCTGTCCGAAATCTTCAGATGCGGAATGACGGGTAGTGGCAGGAAGGCGAGCTGGAGGAAGGGTTCTTCCAGTGTGGCGCCCAGTGCGAAGGCGGCTTGGCGGAGGTGGTGCAGGGTGTCGCGCACGCTCTCATAGGGCTCGAGGCTCATCAGGCCGGCGACGGGGAGCGCGATCTCGCCGGTGACCTTGCCGTCTTCCACCACCACGAAGCCGCCCTTGATCTCGCCGAGGCGATTGGCAGCGAGCGCCATGTCGTCCTCATCGACGCCGACGACGCAGATATTGTGGCTGTCATGGCCGACGGTGGAGGCGATGGCGCCCTTCTTCAACCCGAAGCCCTGCACGAAGCCGTTGGCATGGTTGCCGTTCTTGCCGTGGCGCTCGATGACGGCGACCTTGATGATATCTTGCGCGAGATCGACCGATGTCTGATTGCCGCGCGCCGGCAGGCGATAGCGACGGTGTTCGGTGATGATCTTGCCCGGCAGTACGCCGATGACGGGTGTTTCGCCGTCGGTGACGGGCACGGCGAAATGCGCGGCATTGACGGGCCGCGCCTTCACGCTGTCGAGCCCGACGGGCGCGACTGGCTTGCGGGTGGCGAAGAGCGCATCGTCCACCTTGCGGCCGGCGGAGAACACCATCTCGGCCTTGCAGTTCTCCAGCGTGTCGATGACGACGAGGTCGGCCCGCCAGCCCGGAGCGACAAGGCCGCGATCCCGGAGGCCGAAGGCCTTGGCGGCGGAGATGGAGGCGGCGCGATAGACGGCGAGTGGCGCGCGGCCGTGGCCGATCGCGGTGCGGATCATATAGTCGAGATGGCCCTGTTCGGCGATGTCGAGCGGGTTGCGGTCATCCGTGCAGAGCGCGATGAAAGGCGAGAGGCGCTCTGTGAGGATGGGCATGAGGGCGTGCAGGTCCTTGGAGACCGAGCCTTCGCGCACGAGGATATGCATGCCCTTGCGGATCTTCTCCAGCGCCTCCTCGGCACTCGTGCATTCATGCTCGGTGCGGATGCCGGCGGAAAGGTAGCCGTTGAGGTCGTTGCCGGACAGCAGCGGCGCATGGCCGTCGATATGGCCGTCCTGGAAGGCTTCGAGCTTCGCGAGACAGACGGGATCCTTGTGGATGACACCCGGAAAATTCATGAATTCGGCAAGGCCGATGACCTTCGGATGATTGCGGAAGGGCAAGAGGCGCTCGATCGGCAAGTCGGCGCCCGATGTTTCCAGATGCGTCGCCGGCACGCAGCTCGACAGTTGCACGCGGATATCCATGATGGTTTCCAGCGCGCTGTCGAGGAAGAATTCGATGCCTTCGCTGCCGAGCACATTGGCGATCTCGTGCGGATCGCAGATGACGGTCGTCACGCCATAGGGCAGCACGCAGCGATCGAATTCATGCGGCGTGACCAGCGAGGATTCGATGTGCAGATGCGTATCGATGAAGCCGGGCACGACGATGCGGCCGGTGATGTCGATCTCCGTGCGGCCCTTGTAAGGACCGCAGGTGCCGACGATGCGCTCGCCCGAAATTGCGATGTCGGAGGCAACGAGCTCACCTGTCACGAGATCGAAGAATTGCCCGCCCTTGAGCACGATGTCGGCGGGCTCCCGGCCGGTTCCCTGATCGATGTAGCGTTCCAAGTCGGCCATGGCGATGTCTCCCGAATCCTTTCAGGAGACTCTAGCGACGTCGCGACGAGAAGAAAGGCCGATCAGCCGGGAAAGGTGACGGAGAAGGCGAAACGGCGGCTTTCTTCGGGGAGAAGCACGGTCGTGAAGGGGCGATCGCGCAATTCGCGCGACCCGCCGAATTCCGCCGCCGTGCCATGCCAGGGCTCGATGCAGAGGAAGGGCGCGCCGGGTTTCGTCCAGAGCGCGAGGTTCGGCAGATTTTCGAAATGGAACTTCAGCGCCGGTCCACCCTCGGCGGCATAGGTCAGGCCGTCACCGGCGCCTTCGGGAAAGACCATCGCATCATCGAGGAACTGATCCTGCGTCAGCACGATCCGGCCCTTGTCGAAGGGGGAGGGTGTCCGGCTCGTCGAGAGCAATCCCTTTTCCAGCGGCTGGCGCTTCGGCTCGCCGGCATTGTCGAGCGTCACCGTATGGGGTTGTCCCGCGCCACCGGGCAGCGGCCAGAGGAAAGCCGGATGATAGCCGAAACCGAAGGGCATGGGTGTGTCGCCGCGGTTTTCCACCGTGGAGGCCACGGTCAGCGTCCGGCCATCGAGGCTGTGCTCCACGGTGAGCCCGAAGTCGAAGGGATAGACGGCGCGCGTGTCGTCGGAGGCTTCGAGCCGGTAGCGGCAGGCGGTGGCCGTCGTGCTTTCGAGCGCGAATTCCCGCCGCCGGGCAAAGCCGTGCTGGGCCATCGCATAGGGCGTCCCGTCGATCATGACCGTGTCATCGGGCGCCTTGCCGACGATGGGGAAGAGCACCGGCGAGCGCCCCGTCCAGAAGGCGGCGTCGCCGTTCCAGAGCCAGGCCTTGCCGTCCGTCGTGGTGATCGACTGCACTTCGGCGCCAAGCGAGGAGACGTCGACCGAAAGGTCTGTATTGGCAATGCGGGTGAGGCTCGGCATCGAATCTCCTTTCACGGAACAGTGTCCCAGTCTAGCGCGGATCGCCGGGTTTTGCGCGCCGGCTGCGGGTGAATTCGGTTGATAGCACCGGAGCGCCGAAATAGGATGACGGCATGAAACAGGACGACCAGGCGGGGCCGATCATCGTTTTTGATGCAGAGTGCATTCTCTGCTCGGCCAATGCGCAATTCGTGCTGCGGCACGATCACGCCCGCCGCTTCCGCCTCGCCTCCATGCAGAAGGCCACGGGGGCAGCGCTCTATCGCCGTTTCGGCATCGATCCCGCCAATCCGGAAAGCCTGATCATCGTCGATGGCGATGCCGTGCTGAAGGACAGCGATGCGGTGCTGGCGATCTATGCCGGCCTCGGATGGCCCTGGAAAACTATTGCCGTGCTGCGGTTCATTCCCCGCTTTCTGCGCGATCCCGCCTATCGCTGGCTGGCGCGCAATCGCTACCGCTTCTTCGGGCGACGCGAGACCTGCTGGGTGCCGTCGCCCGGCGATGCAGATCGCGTGCTTTGAGAAGCGTCGTTGTTCTCGGCGGTTACGGCGGGTTCGGCGCGCGCCTTTGCCGACGGTTGGCGGCGGATGGCTGGGTGGTGCTGGTGGCTGGGCGCAACCGCGACACCGCGGAGCGCCTCGCGGCGGAATTACCCAACGCCCGTGCGCTTGTGGCCGACCGGAATGGCGACCTGCGGCCCTTGCTCGTGGCGCATCGTCCCTTTCTCCTCATCGATGCTGCCGGGCCGTTTCAGGGCGGCAGCTATAGCGTCGTTGAAGCCTGTATTGCCTGCGGCGTGCATTATGTCGATCTTGCCGATGCGCGAGATTTCGTCAGCGGTATCGCTAGGCTGGATTCGGTGGCGCGGGCGGCGAATGTCGTCGTCATCTCCGGCGGATCGAGCGTTCCGGCGCTTTCCGGCGCCGTCATCGCCGCGCTCAGCAAGGACTTGACGGAGGTGCGCTCCATCGAGATGGCGATCAGTGCCTCGAACCGCGCGACGGCGGGGGCCTCGGTCGCTTCGGCGATCCTGAGTTATGTCGGAAAGCCGCTCCGTCTCTGGCGCGCCGGCCGCTGGCTTGAGGAGACCGGCTGGCATCGGCTGCGGCGGGAGCGTTTTGAAGTGCCGGGCCGCAAGCCGATCCGCCGGCTGGTGGCGCTTGCCGATGTGCCGGATCATACGATCGTGCCGGAAACCGTTTCCGGCCGTCCGGCGACGATTTTTCGCGCGGGGCCGGAATTTTCCTTCCAGCTTCTCACGCTTTGGCTGCTCAGTTGGCCGGTGAAATGGCGCTGGCTCGCATCGCTGTCACCCTTTGCGAAATGGCTCCTGCCGCTGCAAGGCCTGAGCGCGCGCCTCGGTTCGGACCGGTCCGCCATGGCGATCGAAGTGAAAGGGTGGGGCGAGGACGGTGCGCGCGTTCGGCGCTGGACGCTGATTGCTGAAGAGGGGACGGGCCGGAAATCCCCACCATCGCCGCCCATGTGCTGGCCAATGTCCTTGCCACGGGGACGCCCGCGCCGGGTGCGCGCCATGCGGCGGGGGCGGTTGCGCTGGAGGATTTCGAGCCGCATTTTTCGCGGCTGGCGATCGCCCATGCGGTGGAGGACAGGCCCTATGTGCCGCTTTACCGCCGCGTGATCGGCCCGGCCTACGACCGTCTGCCGGAGCCGGTCCGCGGGATGCATGATGTCATCGGGGATGGCGGCGCTGCCGGGCGCGGGCGGGTCCGGCGTGGCCGCTCGTTGCTGGCCCGGCTGGTCTGCGCCGTGATGCGCTTTCCGCCGGCGGGCGAGCATGATCTGCATGTCGCCTTCGAGGAGCGTGACGGGGTCGAGCGCTGGACGCGGGATTTCGCGGGCAACACCTTTTCCAGCGAACTCAGCCAGTCCGGTGGGTGCCTCGTTGAACGCTTCGGACCTATGCGGTTTTCCTTCGATCTGCCGTCCGACGCAAACGGCCTGACGATGGTGATGCGCGGCTGGTCCGTCCTAGGCATTCCCATGCCGCTCCGGCTTGCGCCGAAGAGCGAGGCACGGGAATGGGCGGAGGGCGAGGAGTTCTGCTTCGACGTGCCGATCGCTCTGCCCGGCATCGGCACCGTCGTGCACTATTCCGGCCACCTGCGCCGGCTTTGATCCCCAAACGAAAATGGCGGCCGGAGCCGCCATGTCCCTGATCTGAATAGGCCGGATCAGATGTTGTTCTGAAGCACGTCGCGCAGCTTGCCGAACAGCTCGTCGATCTGCGGTTTTTCGATGATCAGCGGCGGCGAGAGCGCGATGATGTCGCCCGTCGTGCGGATGAGCAGGCCCTTCTCATAGGCCTTGAGGAAGGCATTGAAGGCACGCTTGGTCGGCTCGCCGGCAATCGGCGAGAGCTCGATGGCGCCGATCAGGCCGACATTTCGGACGTCGATGACATTGGGGCAGTCGCGCAGCGAATGCAGGCCGTCTTCCCAGTAGGAGGCGAGTTCGGCGGCGCGGGTCAGCAGGCCTTCTTCCTTGTAGGTGTCGAGCGTGCCGAGTGCGGCGGCGCAGGCGATCGGGTTGCCGGAATAGGTGTAGCCATGGAAGAACTCGATCATGTGTTCCGGGCCGTTCATGAACGTGTCGTGGATTTCCGACGTCACGAAGACGGCGCCCATCGGGATCACGCCGTTGGTCAGGCCCTTGGCGGTGGTGATGATGTCGGGCTTCACATCGAAATACTGCGCGGCAAAGGGCGCGCCGAGGCGGCCGAAACCGGTGATGACCTCGTCGAAGATCAGCAGGATGCCGTGCTGCGTGCAGATTTCGCGCAGCTTCTGCAGATAGCCCTTCGGCGGAATGAGCACGCCTGTAGAGCCGGCGACCGGCTCGACGATGACGGCGGCGATGGTGGAGGCGTCATGCAGGGTGATGATGCGCCGCAATTCGCTGGCGATATCGCCGCCATGCTCCGGCTCGCCGCGCGAAAACGCGTTCTTGTCCGGGAAGTGGGTGTGCGGCATGTGGTCGACGCCGGTCAGAAGCGTGCCGAACATCTTGCGGTTGGAGACGATGCCGCCGACGGAGATGCCACCGAAATTGACGCCGTGATAGCCACGCTCGCGGCCGATGAGGCGGAAGCGCGAACCCTCGCCCTTGGCGCGGTGATAGGCGAGCGCCACCTTCAGCGCGGTCTCGACCGATTCCGAGCCGGAATTGGTGTAGAGCACGTGGTTCATGCCTTCGGGCGCGATGTCGACGAGACGATTGGCCAGCTCGAAGGCCTTGGGATGGCCGAGCTGGAAGGCGGGTGCATAGTCGAGCTCGCCGGCCTGTTCGCGGATCGCTTCGGTGATCTTCGGGCGACAGTGACCGGCGTTGACACACCACAAGCCCGCCGTGCCGTCCAGCACCTGACGGCCGTCATGGGTGGTGTAATACATGTCCTTGGCGCCGACGAAGAGCCGCGGTTCCTTCTTGAACTGCCGGTTTGCCGTGAACGGCATCCAGAAGGCGCGCAGATCGTTGGGTGTGTTGAGGCGGTTGGACATGCGGTCTCTCCATGATGCTTGGAATGTGGGGCCAGCCCGGATGATGATTTTTACCCGCTGGTCAAATTATCAACACGCCGAAGGGCGTCAAGCGCCGTTCATGCAACCGTCCGGGGCCGCTCAATCGGCTTTCTCGAACGTCAGTTTCACCACGAATTTCCCGTTGGCCTTCGTTTTGGTTTTCGCCGTGACTTTTACGGGCGCGCCGAAATGCGCCTCTGCCTGGGCGACGGCATCCCGAGCCTTGGCAACGGCCGTCAGATACCAGCGGTTGTCGCGCTTCGGTTCATCGGCGATCTGCCGGATGATTTCGTCCATCTCGTTGTGGGATTTGTTCAAAGCCCTGCTCCCGCGCACCAAAACGAAACGCCCCGGATAATCGTCCGGGGCGCTGAGAAGCAACAGAGTATGGCAATTCAGGCGATGCGCAATTTCTTTTCCGAAGCGCCGTTGCCGGGGGTCTTGTAAATGCGTTCAAGCGCATCGAGCACGGTCAGGACGGCGTCCGACTTGCTGGAATAATAGATGGTCTGGGCGTCGCGGCGGGTGGTCACGAGGTTCTGCGCGCGCAATTTCGACAGGTGCTGCGACAGCGCTGACTGGCTGAGGCCGACATGCGTCGCAAGCGCGCCAACGGCGATCTCGCCTTCGACCAGAACCTTGAGAATCAGCAGGCGTTTTGGATTCGCCATGGCGGAAAGAAAGTCGGATGCGACTTCGGCCTGCGCGTGTTCTGCGTCTGAAATCTTGTTCATCTGAAACTCCTTTGGGCGTTTCCGCTTCAAAACATGTGATTTTATGTGAATCCGCTTGTTAGCATATAAGCAAAATACCTCTCATCAATTGCAAGAAATGGGGGTATGTGCACGCATGGCGATAGAAGACCTCTTGTCATCGCGGAAAGCGTCCAGGCGGACGGATCGGGAAATGCCTGATATTCAGCCCATCGCCCTTGCTTCGCGAAGCAAACGCGCAAGCTCTCCGCGTAGTTCCGAGGCCTGATCAAGTTCGCGTGAAAACTCCAGCCGCTTCAGTTTGTCGCCGCTCGCAAGGTCGATGCCGGCCGCGTCGAGGCCGACGATGATCCAGTCGCCGTCCCTGGCACCGCAATAGTGGCGGGCGTAGATGCCGGCGGCTTCCGCATGGTCGCTGTTCATATGCTCGACGGCGCCGCTTTCCATCTCGGCGAGCGCGCCCCGGGCAGCGGAGCGAATCAACAGATCGTCGGCCGTCAGAACGAAGGCCTTGCCGAAGCCGCCGTTGAGATGGGCGCGCATCAGCACGAGGCGGAAGAAGGCGAAGTCGGGGAAATCGACATAGAGCTTTGCCTTGGGATGGCGGCGCACGAAGCGTTCGCGCAGCGCCGCATGGGCATCGCTGTCACGGGCAACCTCCTTGGCTTCGCAGATCACCGTGAGGCGCGGATGGGCAAGCGGATCGCCCTTGCCGGGTTCGCCGGCGAGTAGCGAGGCGCGCGGGTCGGCGCGCAGCGCCTGGGTGTGCACGGACAGCGCCGAGACAAGGATGACGGGGGTGCCGTCCGTATCGGTGCCGGTGAGTGTGCGGCTGGCGAAGGGGGTGCCGGTTTCCGGTTCGAGCACCGCGAGCGCGCAACTGCGGGCGGAGCGCAGCAGGGTGCGGGCGAGGCGGCGGGCCTCGTCGTCCGTTTCGCGTAGCACGCTCGGCTTGTCCTTCTCGGTCATCTCGTTCTCCCGGTCATTCCCAATGAAAAAGGCAGCGCCCGTTTTGGAGCGCTGCCCTATCTAATCCGAACAAAGCCGGCTGTCAGCCGCGGCGCCGGTGCCGCGTCAATCCGTTCACGATATCCTGTGCGTTGATCGTGCCGATGACCGTGCCGTTGTCGACGATGCCAACATTGCCAGGCGTGCGCGACATGGCGTCGAGAATGTCGACGAGCGGGGTCTGGACGGTCGCCGTCGCGGTCACGCCACCGCTGCTGGACGCGCCGTGCTGCATGACGTCGCCGGCGGTCAGCATGTTGATCGGGTTCATGTTCTGCACGAAATCCGCGACATACTGGTTGGCCGGGTTCTTCACGATCTCCTGCGGCGTGCCGCACTGGATGATGCGCCCGCCTTCCATGATGGCAATGCGGTTGCCGATGCGGAAGGCCTCGTCGAGATCGTGGCTGACGAAAAGGATCGTCTTCTTCAGCCGGCGCTGGAACTCGAGAAGCTCGTCCTGCAGGCGTGTGCGGATCAGCGGGTCGAGCGCCGAGAACGGCTCGTCCATGAGCAGGATCGGCGCGCCGGTCGCAAAGGCGCGGGCGAGGCCGACGCGTTGCTGCATGCCGCCCGAGAGTTCGTTCACCTTGCGCTCAGCCCACTTGGTGAGGTTAACGAGTTCGAGCTGTTCGGCGACGCGCGCCTTGCGCTCGGCTTCCGGCACATTGGCGAGCTCGAGGCCGAAGCCGACATTGTCGGCGACGGTGCGCCAGGGCAGGAGCGCGAATTGCTGGAACACCATGGAGACGGTGTGCATGCGGAAGTCGCGCAGCGCCTTGGGCGTGGCCGTGTACGGGTTCACGCTGCCGCCGCCGGCCTTCACCTGCACATCGCCGCGCACCACGGGCGCAAGCCCGTTGACGGCGCGCAGCAGCGTCGATTTGCCGGAGCCGGAAAGGCCCATCAGCACGAGGATCTCGCCCTCGGTGATCGACAGCGTGGCATCCGCCACGCCGAGCACGAGGCCGGTTTCCGCACCGATCTCGTCACGCGACTTGCCGGCATCGGCCAGTGCAAGCGCCCGCTGCGGATTGTCGCCGAAGATGATGGAGACGTTCTTGAAGACGACGGATTCGGTCATCATGCGTCTCCATCATCGGAAGAGCGGAAGAGGCGGTCGAGGATGATCGCCAGAATGACGATACAGAGGCCGGCCTCGAAGCCCATGGAGATGTTCACGGTGTTGAGCGCGCGAACCACGGGAACGCCAAGGCCCTTGGCGCCGACGAGGGCGGCGATGACCACCATCGACAGCGAGAGCATGATGGTCTGAGTGAGGCCGGCCATGATCTGCGGTGTGGCGAAGGGCAGCTCGACCTTGCGCAGCACCTGGCTCGGCGTCGCACCAAAAGCCTGGGCGGCTTCGACCAGCGAGGGTGGCGTCGAGATGATGCCGAGGCGGGTGAGGCGGATCGGCGCGGGGATGGCGAAGATCACGGTCGCGATCAGGCCCGGCACCATGCCGAGGCCGAAGAGGATGAGCGCCGGAATGAGATACACGAAGGTTGGGATCGTCTGCATCAGGTCGAGCGCGGGGCGCAGGATCGAGTAGAACCACGGGCGGCGGGCGGCGGCGATGCCGAGCGGGATGCCGACGACCATGCTGACGCCGGTAGCCGCGAGCACGAGGGCCAGCGTTTCCGTCGTTTCCTTCCAGTACCCCTGGTTCACGATGAGCAGCAGGCCGAGAAAGGTGAAGATGGCCACACCGAGCGAGCGGCGGAAATACCAGCTGGCGCCCGTGACGAGCAGGATGAGAGCGATGGCGTAACCGAACTTGCCGCCGGCCGACGAGAAGGGGCCTTGAAGCAGAAAGAGCACGGCATCGATGCCGGCCTGCAGGAAGACCTTCAGGAAATCGAACAGGCCCTTGCCATTCGTCGTCAGCCAGCTGACGGCTTCCTTGGCGATCGGACCGATCGGAATTTTAGAGACGGTGAGCCAATCCACGGCAGCGAGCCCCAGTCTGGAGGTTGACGACGATATGCAACAAGCGTTTCGCAATTCCGGACATCAAGCCGCCCGGCAATTTTGCGGGAGGTGCACTATCCGGAGAGAAGAAGGGCGGGAAAGTTTCCTTCCCGCCCTATTCTTGCCTGTTAGAGACCAAGCGCGGTTTTGACCGCCGGCAGGGCTTCGCCGCTGCCGTCCTTGGTGGTCACGCCTGCGAGCCATGGCTCGATGGCGGCCGGGTTCGCCTTGATCCAGTCGGTCGCTGCGGCTTCCGGGTCCTGACCGTCGTTCAGGATCTTGCCCATGATCTGGTTTTCCATTTCCAGCGAGAACTTGAGGTTCTGCAGGAATTTTCCGACATTCGGGCACTCGGTGACGTAGCCCTTGCGCACGTTGGTGTAGACCGTCGCGCCGCCGAAGTTGGGTCCGAAGATGTCGTCGCCGCCGGTCAGATAGGTCAGCTTGAAGTTGGCGTTCATCGGGTGGGGTTCCCAGCCGAGGAAGACGATCGGCGAACCGTCGCCTTCAGCACGCGCGACTTCGGCCAGCATGCCCTGTTCGGAGGATTCGACGACCTCGAAGCCGGTCAGGTCGAACTTGTTGCCCGAGACCATGTCGATGATCAGGCGGTTGCCGTCATTGCCGGGCTCGATGCCGTAGATCTTGGAGCCGAGCGCGTCCTTCTGCTTGGCGATGTCGGCGAAATCCTTGATGCCGAGCTCGGCGCCCTTGGCATTGGTCGCGAGCGTGTACTTCGCGCCCTCGAGGTTTTCGCGCACGGTCTCGACCGAGCCGTCTTCACGGAACGGCTTGATGTCGGCTTCCTGGGTCGGCATCCAGTTGCCGAGGAAGACATCGATGTCCTTGTTGCTGAGCGAGGTGTAGGTGACCGGAACCGAGAGAACGGTAACTTCCGTCTCGTAGCCGAGGCCCTTCAGGATGACACTTGCGGTTGCGGTCGTGGAGGTCACGTCCGTCCAGCCGACATCCGAGAACCGAACCTTGCCACAGCTTTCGGCTTCCGCGGCCGAGGCACCGGCCACGCCGAGCGCGATAACGGATACGGCGGCGGCAAGCAGGGTCTTCAATGGTGATGCAGTCTTCATATTTTTGCTCCCCTTATAACTGGTAGTTTAGCCAATCATCAAAACGATATGCTTTCAAGCACCTTGGCGTAACCGGAACACCCTGAATCGTCCAATTAATTTCGCACCGGTTCGCAATTTCGCACATGGATGTCGCAAAGGACGGGCCGCGCTGATTTCTGTGGTTTTCGACCCTTTTCGGCTGGAAAATCGCGCCTTGCCGAGCCATGACGCGGGAACGGAGAAAATCATGGCCAAGCTCTATTTCAGTTACGCGACGATGAACGCGGGCAAGTCGACGCTGCTTTTGCAGGCGTCCTACAACTATCAGGAACGCGGCATGCGCACGGCGATCTTCATCGCCTCCTTCGACGACCGCGCTGGCGCCGGCCGCATCTCCTCACGCATCGGGCTCTCCTCCGATGCCATCGCCTTCGACCACACCGACGACCTCTACCGCCATATCGAGGACTTGAACGGCGACGGCAGTGGCGCGATTGCCTGCGTCTTCGTCGACGAGGCGCAGTTCCTCTCCGAAGAGCAGGTCTGGCAGCTCGCCCGGGTCGCCGACCGGCTCTCCATTCCCGTCATGGCCTATGGCCTGCGCACGGATTTCCAGGGCAAGCTGTTTCCCGGCTCGAAGGCGCTGCTCGCCATCGCCGATGAAATGCGCGAGGTGCGCACCATCTGCCATTGCGGCCGCAAGGCGACTATGGTCGTGCGCCTCGGCGCCGACGGCAAGGTGGCGAAGTCGGGCGCGCAGGTGGAAATCGGCGGCAATGACAAGTACGTTTCCTACTGCCGCCGCCATTGGGACGACATCATGAATGCTGAGTGAGGCGAGACGGCGAAGGGGACGAAGGATGAAACCGCTTTCGACATTTGCCATTTTCCTCTGTCTTGCCGCCCCCGCTTTTGCGGAGGGCGATGCGGTCGCGGGAAAAACCGTCTTCAAGAAATGTGCGCCATGCCATTCCGTGGAGCAGGTTAATCGCGTTGGGCCGACGCTGTCGGGCATTATCGGGCGGCCGGTCGCGGCGATCGAGGACTACGGCTATTCTCCGGCCATGCGGGCCTTCGGGGAGGATGGCAAGGTGTGGAGCGAGGCGCAGATCGCCGAATATCTGATGTCGCCCAAGGCCATGGTGCCTGGCACGCGCATGACCTTTGCCGGCCTGAAGAAGATCGAGGACATCGCCAATCTCATCGCCTATCTGAAGGCGCCGGCCGGCTACTGACGATCGGCAGAAAATTTGCCGCCGCCATCTTGCGGTGCGCCCGCCGTGTCCCACATGTTCTCGCGGGGCAGGTTCCTATCTGTCTGAATTCGTATAGTGTTGCCGCGATGGAATAAATCGGGCGACGAAGACGTCTGCCGTGGAGAACGTAAGGGGACAAGGCATGGCCACACTTCAGAACTTCGACGCGGAAATCGAAAAGACCCGCAGTGTCGTCAACCAGATGCGCAGCAAGATGGAGCAGTCGAGCACCGTGCTCGACCAGTTCGCCAAGGCGGACACCAAGCTCGGCGACGTCAATTTCGATATCGAGAACGCCCGGATCTCCGACGTCATCAACCAGCAGAAGGTGATGGAAGGCAATATCGCCGATCTCATCATCGGCCTGGAAGATGCGACGAACATCTTCGGCACCGAATTCGAGAGCATGAAGAGCTATACGGGCTACGAAAAGTTCATTGGCATCTTCTCCAAGCAGAAGATGCAACGCATGCGCACCGATCGCGTGCGCAACATGTCGCTGGCCGGCAATCTTCAGGAACTGCTCTCCAAATCCGACACCATCGTCGGCATCCTGAAGGAGCAGAAGTCGATCCTCGACCAGCGCTACAAGACCTCCGAGGCCAGCCTCGTGCAGGTGATCGAGCGCCGCAAGGGCACGATGACCAATCTGGAAGCGACCCAGAAGCGCATCGAGGAGCTGAACCCGCTTCTCATGGACCTCGAAAACCGCATCGCCGCCTCGACGGACCAAAAGAGCCGCACGGAGCTTGAAGGCGAGCGCTCGGCGCTGGCGACCGAATATAACATGATGCAGGCGAAGGAGCAGGAGCTTCTGGCAGAAAGCCAGACGCTCGAGCGCTACACGTCTATGTTCCAGACCTTCGTGGATTCGCTCAACAACCAGATTGCCGCGCAGAACACGCTGATCAACAAGCTGACCATCGATACCGAGCAGCGCATCGTGCTCTACAAGGCGCTGGAGGATTCGTTGAAGACGGCGGCCCAGCAGGACGTGGCGCACAAGATCAACACGCTCGGCTCTCAGGTCGATACGGCTGCGGAGGAGACCATGGCCGGTATCGGCTCGGCCGCGCAGCGCCATATCGGCGACCTCCTGGAAATGCACGAGAAGAACATGCTGTCGACGCAGGACATCCAGCGCCGCAAGAAGCTCGCCGACGATGCCTTCGCCCGCCGCTTCCAGGCCGTGATGGAAAAGCACAACACCGCGAACTATGTGAAGCAGTGATGGTCCGCATGCCCCATCGTGCGCTTGCCGTTTCTCAACGGGCGCGATGCCCATGAACGCACCGGCAGACAGCGCCGTTGCGCAATATTTCTCGACCATCCGCGCTGCGCTGGGTGGTCTCGAAATCTTTCTGGGCGACCGCAATTCCCCGCTCTACCGCAATTCCGTGGTAGGCGAGGTCGTCATGCCCTATCTCGCCCGGTTGAAGGCCTCTTTTGCCTGCTGGGAGAACCGCATCGGCTTCGTTCAGCAGTTCCGCGTCTCGCGCGCGGAAAGCGGTTTTCCGGTCTTCCAGAACGTGCTGGAGCTGGAGAACGATCGGCAAAGCGCTGAAAAGCGCCTGGCGGCCATCCCGAATGCCGACCAGCTGCGCGGGGAAATGGCGGACTTCATTCTCCGCCAGAAGGCCTTCCCTACGGATCTCCAGACCCGCATGGCCGAGCGGCTCTATCTGGAGCAGATCGGCAAGGGCGACATTTTCTCGCCCTTCGTGCTGCCGGAGACGATCCGCGTGGCGGTCAATCCCAAAACCATGCGGCCTTACTATATCGTCTGCTGGGGAGCCTTCGACGGCACCGCGACGCTGCCGATGATCTACATGGCGACGATCGAGGATTCGAGCGACAACATCCTGAAGATGCTGGTCGGGCCGGACGGCAAGCTCAATCCGGACGTGGACATTCCGTTGCCCGTGGGCGGCCTGCTCAATCCGGAACTTGCCAGCCGCTTCGACGATTTCACGTTGAAGAACAGCGCCTATTCGCTGACACCGGTGACGATCGCCACCAATCTCGACAAGGATTTTCCCACACTGCATCCCAAGCAGCTGCGGCGCATCGTGCTCGGCCCGTTCTATTCGGCCGGCATCACGGAAAACAACGAGCGGGTCAACGACATCCTGTCCAAGGTGCGCAAGCCGGAGAATGCCTGGCTGCTCACCTGGACGGTGCAGGAGGTCTTCTCCAAGGCCGAGCGTCCGGCGCAGAAGGGTTTTTGGAGTTCCACCCCTGCCCAGGAAGAGTTCCACATCGAGACAGACGACCTCGAAGCTGCCCGCATGGGCGTCAGCGCCTACGAAAAACATGCGCTCGTGCCGCATGATGCCTATCAGGCACTCTACGCCGCCGGTGAGACGCAGGGCATTTTCGGCGCCTACAAGGTGCACGTTATCTCAGGAAACCAGGTAATCAGCGAGGGGTGACATGAGCCTCAATGCCGGACTGACGACGATCCACGAGGACGACATCGCCAAGCATCAGGCGATGGCGCAGACCCTCGTCACCAAACTTGTCATCCTCGAAAGCGATGACAACAGGAGCGGCACGGCGCTGGCCGGCACCAACAGGCGGTTCGTCTCGACGGTCTCGACTGCCGGCGCGCGACGCACGCGCGAGGTTGAACTGGCCAAGACCATCCAGTCCGTGCATGCGGCCGATCCGATGCTGTCGCCGCAGCAGCATGCGGTGCTGTTTCGCTCGCGCCGAGGACTGCAGGTGGCATCGGCGGTCTCGGGCGTATTTTCACGGCAGACCAATCTGGAAGGTCTTCAGGCGCGCAATCTCGCGTCGCCGCTCGCCGGTGACGAGGCCAACCAGTTCAAGGCGCTCTTGGCGGCTTCGGCCTACATTGCTGCCTTCACTTTCGCCGCCTATCTCGGGGCGACGCTGCCGGGCGAGGGTGAGCCGGTGGAGGATGGCGGGGAGCCGGATTATCTTTTCGATACGCCGCAGGATGCGCTCAAAAGCATGGTCTCGGGCCTCGACCGCACCTTGGCCGGTGCGCCTGACGATGCCGCTCTGATCAGCCGGGCGCGTGCCTTCTCGCGTGTCGCCATCGAGGGGCTTGTTTCGCGCCGTGCCCGTTTCACGGGCCTTGCCGGCTTCGAGAATGCGCATATCCGCATCGAGCAGGATGATTTCACGCTTTCGGGCTTCGACGTCGCGCCGGGCCAGAAGCGCAAACCGCTGGTCATGACCTTCAAGAAGCCGGAAGAGATCATCGGCAACCACATCGCCAAATACCAGGCGATGAAGCTTGCCAAGATGCTGGTCGCCTATGATTTCGAGCGGCAGCTCAACCCCTTCGTCGAACTCGGCGGCTTCCTCTTTACCTTCATCGGCGACGGCATGCCGGGTACCGGCAAGACGATCCTCATCCAGATGCTTGCGGGCCTCGTCAACGATTACTGCCAGATCGCCGGCTACGCCTTCCACTACGAGAATTTCGGCGTCGACCAGATTTCCTCCTATCAGGGCAAATCGGGCCAGAACTGCAAGGAATTCGTAAACAACGTCATCAATCCCAAGGCGATCGGCTTCGGCACGATCGATGATGTCGATCAGGTCGCCGCAAAACGCTCCGACGACCGGGCATCTGCCGGCCAGCACGAGGTGACGGCGGTGCTGATGGAGAGTTTCGCTGGTGCCTCTACGGTCATCCGCGGCAACTGCACCTTCGGCATGTTCTCCAATTATCCGGAGAATGTCGACGATGCGCTGCGCCAGCGTGCCGGCGCTCGCTGGCTGGTGGACGGACCGCAGACCGAGGACGATTACATTGACATCTTCGCCATGCTGGTCGGCAAGAACCATGCGATCCCGCTCGGCGATCACAAGCTGTTTGCGGGCCAGGAGATCAAGCGTGCCGTCTCGACGTCTTACGAGCAGCACGCCAAGCCGCAGGAGGATGGCCTGCTCGCCGTCTGGGAGCGCCAGGAAAAGGAGCACGGCGCAATCCAGTCGATCGCCGATGTCGGCGCTTACCTGCACCGCATCAAGCTCGCCGAGCCGCGCTTCACCGGCCGCGCCATCAAGAACATCACCGATGCCATCAAGATGCGCGCCATGGATGTGGAGTTGCCGGACGACTGGTTCGCCAATGCCGGCGCCTTCATGCACAAGGGCTACGATGAGAAGAAGGCGATGATCGAGGAGCTGCGCGGTCCGATCTCGATGGAGATGGTGTTGCAGGAGATCAACCGCTATGCCGACTCGGAATTCCGCTATACCGACAAATCCGACGATGCCGCCGTCTCCGATATCATCCGCCGCGAACGCCAGCGCGAGAAGGCGATCCGCGAGATGGAGACGATGAAGGCCGAGGGGCGCTGGTAGCGGCCTTGCTGGAAATCGCTTGGCTCAGATGTTATATGGTTGGGATACGCGTACCCCAAGGAGGGCTGGCATGGCGAGACAGACGGCAATCCGACTTCCCGACGAGACCTATGAGCGCCTTCAGACGTTGGCTGCGCGGACAGGGCGGACGGCAACCTATTATATCCGGGAGGCCATCGAGCAGCATATCGAAGATCTCGAGGATATCTACCTTGCGGAGCAGGAACTCGAGCGTGTGCGGCGTGGCGAAAGCCGCGTCTATTCGCTGAAGGAGGTTGAGGACGAGCTTGGCCTGGGAGATTGAGATCACTGAAGGGGCTAAGAAAGAACTCGATAAACTCGGCCATGTAGAAGCAAAGCGCATTCGCAATTTTCTAGTTTCGAAGCTTGCTCCGTCGGAAAATCCTCGTCTGCTGGGAAGCGCTTTGCAAGGGGCGCGGTTGGGAAGCTATTGGCGGTACCGCATCGGCGACTACCGGATTATTTGTGACATCCAGGACAACAGGCTTGTCGTGGTCGTCGTTCGTGTAGGACATCGGCGTGAAATATATTCCTGAAGTCTCCGGTGTCTCGGTATGAAACGCCTCCTCGAAGCCGAACTGATCTATGGCCGGCTTTTGCCGGTGGACGAGCCGCACCTGGTCGAGCGCTACAACAAGGCGCTCGACGGTTTTGGTATCAAGCGTACGGCACTCACCAGCTTTCGCATCGACATGACCGGCTTCTCGCCCGAGATCGCCGACGAACTTGGCGACCGGGACTATCTCGATCCGAACCGCGTCAACCGCCGCTTCGTCATCATGACGCCGGAGCAGGTGAACCTGCCGGTCGTGCACACGAGTTTTTCCAACACGGCCGCGTTGATGCACGAGTTCTTCTCGGCGAACGCCCGCGCCATCAACGCGATCACCATCCGCGATGCGCTCTATGGCGAGATCGAGGATTCCGTTTCCGTCGTCAACGATATCGACGACCTGCTCTCGATCAACGAGGTGCGCTTCAAGGTGCTGTCGGCCGAGAATATGCTCGGCAAGGCGGGTGAACTGCGCACGCTCGTCGATCGGCTGAAGACGGTGCCGAATGCCTGGGCGGACGACGCCATGCTGAACCGCATGGTGGATCTCGCCAAGCAGACCGGCGATATCCGACAGAACGCGTTGGTTCCGGACCAGCTGGTCTTCCGGCACGAGGCCTATTGGGCGAACCATTTCGGCGGGGTCTATGTCTTTCTCGACGACAAGACGACAACCGTCATCTGCGATCCGACCGTGCCGGGTTTCCGACGTTCGCGGCCCTGGCAGGTGAGCTACATCGCGCTCGACGATCCCAAGCGCATCTTTGAGTTTCTCGTCTCGACCAAGCGGCTGGAACTGCCGCGCGCCTCTTGGGTGGAACAGTCCGGCCTCTTCCAGCATCGCGCGGATATGACGGTGGTCAATCTCGTCAACCAGGGCGACCCGACCACGGATATCGAAAAGGCGGACCGCATCTGGCTGCAGACCTGGATGCACCGCAACGCGGATCTCGTCGCCCGCGACGGCACCTATCCCTTCCTGCAGGAGGCGATCCGCACGGTGGCTGCGACCGGCGAGATCAAGATCAACGAGGTCCCGGCCGACAAGCGCTTCCTGCTGGTGCGCGCCGCCCCGGACCACCCCGATCAGTGGTTGGTCAACCGCCTGATTTCACAGATGGTTCCCTACGATTTCGTGTCGCGCTTCGTTTTCGACAAGCAGGGTTTCTACGCCGCTTACGAGCAATATAGCGAAAAGTTCCGCGCCTATGTTGTTGCGACGTTGACGCGGACCTATCTGCAAGACAAGGCTGCTTTCCGCAGGAAACTGTTCGGTATCAGAGAGGACGACGCCAATGCTTGACCCGATCGTCGCGTTTTTCCAACGCATCTTCGCGGCCATCGGCCGGGGCATCGGCCTCGTGATCGCTTGGATCCTCTGGCCGTTCATCACGGCCACGAACTGGTACAAGGCCCGCAGCTGGATCATCAAGGGGCCGATCGGCATCGGCCTTCTCCTGCTCGTCGGCTTCTACGCCTATTTCATCTGGCAAACGCAGGTCTGGAGCGGCTTCAACCCGGATTACGTCAACAGCTACAATCTCGCCCAGCGCAAGCAGGATGCGGGTGGCGCCACTTCGGGTGGCGCGGCGACGACATCGGCTGCCGGCGATGCCGCCGAACCGGAACCGAAGACCTGTGTGCGTTCGGCCATCGTCGACGTAACCGCGGACCTGATCGATTTCAACGTCAACCAGAATGCGTGGATTTCCTCCATGCTGCTCTACAAGGTCGGCCTTTTCGGAGTTGAATGGGACAAGACGCCCTGGATGGACAACAAGGCGGCCTTCCAGCGCGGCGTGAACCAGACGATCCGCCGCACGGCGGTGGAGTTGGTCGACGCGCTCGGTCGCGTGCGCGGCACCTCCGGCATCAACGCCGACCTGCAGCGCGCCCGTGGCAACATGCAGTTCGATGAGGAAACCTGGTATTTCGGCTCGGATTCACTGCTGCCGAAGACGCCGACGCCGAACTATTACCGCACGGCCATGGCGGACCTGCGCAAGTTCAACGCTTCGCTGGAAGCCTGCGATGCGATCTTCGACGGTCGTTCGGACAACCTGATCGAGTTCCTCGACCGCATCGCCAATGACATCGGTTCCACCTCCGCGATCATCCGCGAGCGTTCGGAGTTCCACAATGGCGGCTGGTTCGATACGCGGGCCGATGATCGCTTCTGGTTCGCCTTTGGCCAGCTCTATGGTTATTACGGCATCCTCTCGGCAGCCGGAGCGGATTTCGACGCGGTCATCAAGGCGCGCGGTATCGAGCCGCTATGGATCGAAACCATGAAGCAGCTTCGTTCGGCACTGAAAATCCAGCCGGCGATCATCTCGAACGGCCGCGAGGATGGCTGGATCATGCCGACGCACCTTGCCACGATGGGCTTCTATATCCTGCGCGTGCGCTCCAACCTCGTGGAGATGCGCGACGTCCTGGCACGCTGATCCCGCAGCAATTTTGAGTCGGTGCGTATCTTCGGATGCGCGCCGTTTTCGCTTCGGGCGCAAATTAATCGGCAAATGTCGCGTCTGGCGTATCGGGCGGCAAATTACGACGTGGCGTTGCGGGCCGCTTCACGCTGAAATGGCGTTGTAAGACAAGAAAGCGCCGCCTTCGGGAGAGGAGCCCGATTGCGGTAGAAACGCGCTAAAGAGGGAGCGACACCGCATGGCCGACGTGAAGTCCGATATCGAAATTGCCCGCGCCGCCAAGAAGAAACCGATCCTTGAGATCGGTGCAAAACTCGGCATTCCCGCCGAACATCTGCTGCCCTACGGCCATGACAAGGCGAAGATCGGCGCCGAATTCATCGCGGCGCAGAAGGACAGGAAGAACGGCAAGCTGATCCTCGTCACCGCGATCAACCCGACACCGGCCGGCGAGGGAAAGACGACGACGACGGTCGGCCTCGGCGACGGCCTCAACCGGATCGGTAAGAAGGCGATCACCTGCATTCGCGAAGCTTCGCTCGGCCCCTGCTTCGGGGTGAAAGGCGGAGCAGCCGGCGGCGGTTATGCGCAGGTCGTGCCGATGGAGGACATGAACCTCCATTTCACCGGCGACTTCCACGCCATCACCTCGGCGCATAATCTGCTGTCGGCGCTGATCGACAACCACATCTACTGGGGCAACGAGCAGAATATCGATATCCGGCGCATTGCCTGGCGGCGCGTGATGGACATGAACGACCGGGCGCTGCGCCACATCGTGGCCTCCCTAGGCGGCGTTGCCAATGGCTATCCGCGCGAGACCGGTTTCGATATCACGGTCGCCTCCGAGGTGATGGCGATCCTCTGTCTATCGACGGATTTGAAAGATCTCGAAAAGCGCCTCGGAAATATCATCATCGGCTATCGTCGCGACAAGTCGCCGGTTTTTGCCCGCGACATCAAGGCCGACGGCGCGATGACGGTGCTTCTGAAAGACGCCATGCAGCCGAACCTCGTGCAGACGCTGGAAAACAATCCGGCCTTCGTGCATGGCGGTCCCTTCGCCAACATCGCCCACGGCTGCAATTCCGTCATCGCCACCACGACGGCCCTGAAGCTGGCCGACTATGTGGTGACGGAGGCTGGTTTCGGCGCGGATCTCGGGGCTGAAAAATTCTTCGATATCAAGTGCCGCAAGGCTGGACTGAAGCCGGACGCGGCCGTCATCGTCGCAACGGTACGCGCCATGAAAATGAATGGCGGCATCAAGAAGGACGAGCTCGGCAAGGAGAATGTCGATGCGGTGAAGAAGGGATGCGCGAATCTCGGCCGCCATGTGCAGAACGTCAAGAAATTCGGCGTGCCCGTCGTCGTCGCGATCAATCACTTCATTTCCGATACGGATGCCGAGATCCAGGCGGTGAAGGACTATGTCGCGACGCTCGGCGCGGAGGCTATTCTCTGCAGGCACTGGGCGCAGGGCTCCGCCGGCATCGAGGATCTCGCGCACAAAATCGTCGAGCTTGCCGAATCCGGCCTCTCGCAGTTTTCGCCGCTCTATCCGGATGCGATGCCCCTGTTCCAGAAGATCGAGACGATCGCCAAGGATATCTACCATGCCGGCGAAGTCATCGCCGACAAGGCGGTGCGCGACCAGCTGCGCGTCTGGGAGGATCAGGGCTATGGCAACCTGCCGGTCTGTATGGCCAAGACCCAATATTCGTTCTCAACCGATCCAAACCTGCGCGGCGCGCCCTCAGGCCACACGGTGCCGGTACGCGAAGTCCGGCTATCGGCCGGCGCCGGCTTCGTCGTCGTCATCACCGGGGAAATCATGACCATGCCCGGCCTGCCGAAGGTGCCGTCGTCGGAGAAGATTTTTCTCAACGAGCAGGGGTACATTGAGGGGCTGTTCTGAGGTTAGCGTAGCGCGGAGCCTGGTCGGCCCGTAACTGCTGTCTGGTGCTGGTGAGGCGCTGCCTTGAGTGCCTGTTCCTGTGCCCGCTGAGTTCGTCTACTCCCTCTCCTCCGTAATGGTCGGGCTTGACCCGACCATCCACGCTCCGAGTGCGGCGGTGGATC
Source organism: Shinella curvata (assembly GCF_022899935.1). Lineage (GTDB taxonomy): Bacteria > Pseudomonadota > Alphaproteobacteria > Rhizobiales > Rhizobiaceae > Shinella > Shinella curvata. Next base: position 1,106,143 of record NZ_JALJCJ010000001.1, on the reverse strand, counting down.
CTCGGGTCAAGCCCGAGGATGACGTCAGTGGGGAGGAGGGCTTTTTGATCGATGGTCGCCACCTCCAAGATTGGCATAGCCGCGCTTACGCCCGGCCCAAAAAGTCCAGCTTGCCGACAGCGACGCCGTTGTGGCGCAGGATCGCGTAGGCCAGGCTCAGGTGGAAGTAGAAATTCGGCAGGACGAAGGTGAGGATGTATTCCTTGCCGGAGGAGCTGAGTTCGCCGCCACGCGTCTTCACCGTCACGATGCGCTCTGCCGCGCCCTCGAAGGCGGGCTCCTGCACGGCGGCGAGGTAGTCCGTCGTCTTCTGGATGCGGGCGCGCAGGTCGGCGAGCGTCACCTCCTCATCGGCGAAGCTCGGCGCTTCCGTGCCGGTGAGGCGGCCTGCTGCGGCCTTGGCGGTGTCGCTGAGGCGCTGGATCTGGCCGGCAAGCGAGAGCATGTCGGGCGCGAGGCGTGCATTGACGAGGATTTCCGGCTTGATCTTCTTCTCCTCGGCAAAAGCCTCGGCCTTGTCGAGCAGCTTGGTGAGCACGGCAAAACCGCGCTGGAGGGTGGGGATGGTGAGTTCGTAGGCGGAAATCGACATGGAAGGGTCCTTTGGAGGATGACGCGGCGAATGCCGCGCTACAGATAGGAAGCGACGTGGCGGCTTACCAGCAGTAGCGATAGCCGCCGCGCCGTTCTTTCACGTCGAGATGCAGATGGTTCTGGTGGGCGGCGTCGCTGCCGGGGTCGAGCACCGTCGTGAAATAGAGGCACGCGGCCTCGGTGATGGCGCGCTGGAAGGCGCCCTCCAGCGTGGGCTCCTTATCCGCGGGGCGGATGGTGATCGTCTTGCCGCTCTTCAGCGTGAAGCCGGCAATATCGAGCGCATTGCCGAAAGCGTGTTCGGAAATCTTGCCTTCTTCGGCACCGTTGCGGTTCTTGCAGACATAGGCCGAAGCCTGCGAGAGCACTGTGATCGTTTCGCCGGGCATCGCGGCTTCCAGCGAGGGTTTGACCGATGCATCCAGCCAGCGCGTGACCTGCAAGGCCGCCTCGCAGCGCACCGTCGCTTCCGGCTCGACCTTCACGCCGCCGGGAAGCCCCTTGAGCAAAACGGGTTTGTCGATGCCGCAGGCCGCGCCGTCATTGACGACCGGTGCCTCCTCGAAGGTCACGCCGAGGGTTTTCAATTCCGTCCGGCAGGCCGCTTCCGCCTTCGCGTCCTCGTGCGGGCGCTGCGCCGCCTTCTCAGCCTCCGCCTTGGCCTTCTTGTCTGCTTCCGCCTTGGCGTCTTCCTGTGCCTGGCGCCCGGCATCCTCTTTCACCGAGGCATCCGGCGCTGTTTCGGCATCCTTGTTCGCTTTGTCCTCAGCCTTCTGCTCGGGCCGGGACACGGGCAGGGGGCCGTCCTTCGGCAGGTCGGCAGCCCCGGCGAGAAGCGGAATGGCGAGGATGAGGAGGAGGGCGCGGCGGTGTGCGATGGGTCGGTCTCCCGGCTGACAAGGTCAGCGGGGAAACGCCGTTCGACGAAATTGGTTGCCGCTGGCCTGCTAGATGCCGGCGCCGTGCACGATTTCCATCGGCAGATCGCTGCGCGCCGAACAGTCTTCGACGATGGTGCGCACCTTCTCGATCAGGTGAATATTATCCCCCGCATCGTTGTCGCCGATGAGGTCGAGGAAGAAGCCGGCCATGGTGCGGGCTTCCTCTGCCGTCTGTGGTTCGTGCTGGTAGATCGCATCGAAGACATGCGCGATCTGACCGTCGAGCCGCTTGAACTCGGGGGTTTCGTAGTCTTCCAATGTGCCCGCGAGCTGGCGCTGCATTTCGCGGAATTCTTCGACCATGATGGCGACCATGGGTATTTGCCTTGATTCTAATGTTCCAAGCCGGGGGAGTTAGCACATGCTCATAGAATGGGCAAATCCCCGGATATGGCGAATTTCGCGAACTTGACAAATTGTTGCTTGTTGATCTCGAAGCACGCAGGATTGGCAAACTTCAAAGCGCTTCGGCCGCAATTTTCCGCAAGTGAGCCCATTCCCGCAATCGCCCTTGCGCGGCGGCGCACTTCACGCTAACACTTCCGCCCATGGAAAAGATGATCAACATCGCTGGTTGGTGGTGGGTTCGCTGAGGCGGCCTTGACCAGTCATGCGTGATTGAGACGACAAGCCGCCCGGAACCTTCGAGGCGGCTTTTTTGTTTTTGGCCGCCTTCCGAAGACCGGGCCTGAAACGGAGTTGGGGAATGGCGACGAGAATACTGGAAGACAGCGGCGAAGCCTATGAAACCAAGGGCGGCGTGACCGTCACCCGCCGCCGCCGCGCGGCGGATTATACAAACGCGATTTCCGCCTATGTCGACAAACTCGACGAGCGACGCGGTGCCGTCTTCTCCTCGAACTACGAATATCCGGGCCGCTACACGCGCTGGGATACCGCCGTCGTCGATCCGCCGCTCGCCATCTCCTCCTTCGGCCGCTCCGTCTGGATCGAAGCGTACAATGGCCGCGGCGAGGTGCTGCTGGAGTTCATTGTGGAGCGTCTCGCGTCCGTGCCGGAACTGCAGCTCGGTGCGCACACCTCCACGCGTCTCGATCTCGACGTGAAGCTGCCCGACCGGGTCTTTACCGAGGAAGAACGCTCCAAGATGCCGACGGTCTTCACCGTGCTGCGCGCCGTGACGGACCTGTTCCATTCCGATCAGGATGCCAGCCTCGGCCTCTACGGCGCCTTCGGCTACGATCTCGCCTTCCAGTTCGATGCCATCGAACTCAAGCTGAAGCGGCCGGACGACCAGCGTGACATGGTGCTCTTCCTGCCGGATGAAATCCTCGTCGTCGACCACTATGCCGCCAAAGCGTGGATCGACCGCTACGACTTTGCAAAGGACGGGCTTTCGACGGAAGGCAAGGGCGAGACCATCGGTTCCGAGCCGTTCCAGACCGTCGACGTCATTCCGCCGCATGGCGATCACCGTCCCGGCGAATATGCCGAGCTGGTCGTCAAGGCCAAGGAAAGTTTCCGCCGTGGCGACCTCTTCGAAGTCGTGCCCGGCCAGAAATTCTTCGAGCGCTGCGAAAGCAAGCCGTCGGAAATCTCGCGCCGTCTCAAGGCGATCAACCCGTCGCCCTATTCGTTCTTCATCAATCTCGGCAACCAGGAATATCTCGTCGGCGCCTCGCCGGAAATGTTTGTGCGCGTGTCAGGCCGCCGCATCGAAACCTGCCCGATCTCCGGTACGATCAAGCGCGGTGACGACCCGATCGCCGACAGCGAGCAGATCCTGAAGCTTCTGAACTCCAAGAAGGACGAATCCGAGCTGACCATGTGCTCGGACGTCGACCGCAACGACAAGAGCCGCGTCTGCGAGCCCGGTTCGGTCAAGGTCATCGGTCGCCGGCAGATCGAGATGTATTCACGCCTCATCCACACGGTCGATCATATCGAAGGCCGTCTTCGTGACGACATGGATGCCTTCGACGGCTTCCTGTCGCATGCCTGGGCCGTCACCGTCACCGGCGCGCCGAAGCTCTGGGCGATGCGCTTCATTGAGGCGCATGAGAAGAGCCCGCGCGCATGGTATGGTGGGGCGATCGGCATGGTCGGCTTCAATGGTGACATGAACACAGGGCTTACGCTGCGCACCATCCGCATCAAGGACGGCATTGCCGAGGTGCGCGCCGGCGCGACCCTGCTTTACGATTCCAACCCGGAAGAAGAAGAAGCCGAAACCGAACTGAAGGCCTCCGCCATGATCGCAGCCATCCGCGACGCCAAGTCCGGCAACTCCTCCAAGGTCCAGCGCGACGTCGCGTCGGTCGGTGCGGGCGTCAAGATCCTGCTGGTCGATCACGAAGACAGCTTCGTCCACACGCTCGCCAACTATTTCCGCCAGACCGGCGCAGACGTGACGACGGTGCGCACACCCGTGCCGGAGGAGATTTTCGACCGGATCAAGCCTGATCTCGTCGTGCTTTCGCCTGGCCCCGGCAGCCCGAAGGATTTCGACTGCAAGGCGACGATCAAGAAGGCGCGCGCCCGCAGCCTGCCGATCTTCGGCGTCTGCCTCGGCCTGCAAGCACTGGCGGAAGCCTATGGCGGCGATCTGCGCCAGCTTGCCATCCCCATGCATGGCAAGCCGTCGCGCATCCGCGTGTTGGAGCCCGGTATCGTCTTCTCTGGTCTCGGCAAGGAAGTGACGGTCGGCCGCTACCATTCGATCTTCGCCGATCCCGCGACATTGCCGCGTGATTTCATCATCACGGCGGAGAGCGAGGACGGCACGATCATGGGCATCGAACATTCAAGCGAGCCCGTGGCCGCTGTGCAGTTCCATCCCGAATCCATCATGACGCTCGGTCAGGACGCCGGCATGCGCATGATCGAGAACGTGGTGGCGCACCTCTCCAAAAAAGCCAAGGTAAAAGCCGCCTGAGGCTTTGACAAAACGGCCGAACTGGCCGATAGGGACCTCAAGAGAAAACCGCGTGCACGTCCCCGTGCGCGCGGTTTTGCGTTGATGGGCCAGGCTTTTTGCAACTCGTTTGCATGCGCATGGAGAGCTTTATGGAAAATTCACATAGCGGTACGGTCAAGCGGCTGGCGCTTTGGAGCATCCCCTTGTCGCTGGGTGTGATGGGGCTGAAGCTTGTGGCCTGGTGGGTGACCGGCTCGGTCGCGCTTCTGTCCGACGGCATGGAATCGAGCGTCAACGTTGTCGCGGCCATCGTTGCCTTCGCGGCGATCAGCTATGCGGCGAAGCCCGCCGATACGACCCATCCATTCGGCCATCACAAGGCAGAATATCTTTCGGCGGTTCTGGAGGGCGTGCTGATCGTCGTGGCGGCGCTGCTCATCGTGAAGGAGGCCCTGCCGGCCGTCTTTGCGCCGACGGCGATGGAAGCGCCGGTGCTCGGCCTTGCGATCAACTTCCTGGCTGGCGCGATCAATGCGCTCTGGGCCTATGTACTGATCCGCGCCGGCCGGCGCTACCGTTCGCCGGCCCTGTCCGCGGATGGGCAGCACATCCTCTCCGACGTTGTCACCTCGGCCGGCGTGCTCGTCGGTCTCGTCCTGGCGATTGTGACAGGCTATGCGGTGCTCGATCCCTTGCTGGCCGTGCTCGTCGCGCTCAACATCCTCTACCAGGGCTGGAAGGTCATCGCCCATTCTGTCGACGGCCTGATGGATCATGCGGTCGAGCCGAGCGAGGCGGAGGCGATTCAGGCCGCCATCGCCGCCAACGGCACGGGGTCGCTTGGCGTACACGACTTGAAGACACGACGCGCCGGCTCGGCCACGTTCGTCGATTTCCACCTCGTCGTGCCGGCGGCGATGCCGGTCGGCAAGGCGCACGAAATCTGCGACCGGCTGGAGGAGGCGATCGTCGCGGTGCAGCCCGGCGCGCAGATCGCCATCCATGTCGAGCCGGAAACCGAAAAGGCGCACGGCATCAAGGTCAGGATCGAAAGGATCCCCCGATAGGCAGGATGGAACGGCGCGCCGTCGCGAAAAGCTGGCGGGTCGAGAAGCCCCGCCAGCCCGAGGGGATCAGCCGAAGGCGAGGAGCAGGCCGGCGGCCGCAGTCAGGCCGCCGATGATGCGCGAAACCACCGCGCCGCCTGATGCGCGGGCGATACCAAGACCGAGCGCGATGCCCGCGACATGCAGCAGAGCCGTCGCGATGACGAAACCGACGCCAAACTGGAAGGCGCCGGCCGAGCCGAGCTCGCCGCCATGGGCATGGCCATGGAAGAGAGCGAAGACGGCGACGATGGCGGCGGAGGCCACGGTGTCGAGCTTTACGGCCATCGCGACCAGCAGGCCGAGAGCAACGACAGAAGCAAGGATCGCCGGTTCCACGAAGGGCAGGCCGATGCCGGCGAGGGCAAGTCCGAAGCCGAGCGCCATCGTGCCGACGAAGGCGCTTGGCACCACCCAGAGCGCCCTGCCGCCGATTTGTGCGGCCCAGAGGCCGACGGCGACCATAACGAGGATATGATCGAGCCCGAACAGCGGATGCGAAAAACCGGCCATGAAGGAGCCGTGTTCTTCGGGATTGAGATGGGCAAAAGCCGGAGCGGTCGTGGTGGCCAGTGCGGCAATTACCAGCATGAAGCGTCTGATCATGGCACCCTCCTGTTCGCCGCCTGCAAGCAGGGTACGGCGTTTTGTGGAAAACTGCATACTAGGAACGATGATGGCGGCGAGTCCATACGCAATTCGCGCAGGCGTTGTGTGAGAGGCGCATTTACCGTGTTTTCCGGAGGCACGGGCGGGGCTCTATCGCCCTCTATCGGTTTTGTTGCATTGTCTTGGCCAGTGAGTCGCATTATCTGACAGCGACCAAGACTATTCTGACGATAAATCCGGAGACTTTGGATGAGCGACGAGGACGACAAGAAGACGGAACTGCCCCTGGGCAAGGAAACGGAGGCGAACCTTTTCAAGTCGCGTTCGATCTTCATCTACGGGCCGATCAACCAGGAACTGGCGCAGAAGGTCTGCTCGCAGCTCGTGGCGCTTGCCGCCGCCAGCGACGAAGACATCCGCATCTACGTCAATTCGCCGGGCGGCCATGTCGAATCGGGCGATTCGATCCATGACATGATCAAGTTCATCAAGCCGAAGGTCTGGATGATCGGTACGGGCTGGGTCGCCTCCGCCGGTGCGCTGATCTACGTCGCGGCACCGAAGGAGCAGCGCCTTTGCCTGCCCAACACCCGCTTCCTGCTGCATCAACCGTCGGGCGGCACCCGGGGCATGGCATCGGACATCGAGATCCAGGCCCGTGAAATCATCAAGATGAACGAGCGCCTAAATAAGATCTTCGCCGACGCCACCGGCCAGCCGATCGAGAAGATCGCCAAGGACACGGACCGCGACTACTGGCTCTCCGCCGAGGAAGCAAAGGGCTACGGCCTCGTTTCGCGCATCGTGACTTCGCAGGCCGATATCTGAGCGGACGCGCTTTCGCTGAATTGAGAACCCTCCGCCATCGGCGGAGGGTTTTTTATCGCTTGCGGCGCGAGAACGGATCGCGCGGATCGTTGTTGCCGATCGAGCGCTCGTAAAGGCACTGGATCTTGTAGTCGCTGATGGCGCCGTAGAGGCGGGTGCAATAGGCATTGTCCTCGATCGTCTGGGGCGAGGGCGGCGTCATGCATCCGGCAAGGAGCGCGAGGGGGATGAGGGAAAGATACTTCATGATTGTCGCCTAAGCTCTATGCTTCGAGTGTCCGCGTCAATTGTGTCTTTTGATGAACGGTGCGGCCGGTATCAAAGTTTCAGGTGGCGGGTGCTTGCGCTTTGGCCAGCCCGCCGGTATAGACGGCCTATGTTGAAGACCAGCGCACAGATCATCGAACGCGTTTCGCGCGGCAGCACTGCCGTCGTCGAGCGTTCGCGCGGCTTCTCCTCGCTTCTTCTTCTCGGCCTTACGCGCGGTTGCCGGGTTCGCTGAGGAGCGCCCGGCGGCCGACAAAGCCCGCCCGGCAATAGCTCCTCGTTTCACCCCCAGTGTATGAATTCCGATGCATTCGTGCTCGTTAGGCGCTATGACGCTTTCGCGAATGCCGGGATGACGAAGAGACGAAGCAATGATTTTGAAGACCCATTCTCCCAAGCAGGGCATGCCCGAGGCCGCCGCCAAGTATCAGGCCTATCCGACCATCAACATTCCCGACCGCACATGGCCGGGCAAGGTCATCGACAAGGCGCCGATCTGGTGTTCGGTTGACCTGCGCGACGGCAACCAGTCGCTGATCAACCCGATGGGCCACGACCGCAAGGCCCGCATGTTCCAGCTGTTGCTCGACATGGGCTTCAAGGAAATCGAGATCGGTTTCCCTTCCGCCTCGCAGACCGATTTCGACTTCGCCCGCTGGTGCGTCGAAGAGGGCAATGTGCCCGAGGACGTGTCCTTGCAGGTTCTGGTGCAATGCCGCCCCGAACTGATCACCCGCACCTTCGAGGCGCTGGAAGGCGCGCATAACCCGATCATCCATTTCTACAATTCGACCAGCGAATTGCAGCGCCGCGTGGTGTTCGCCAAGGATGTCCATGGCATCAAGCAGATCGCTACCGACGCCGCCAAGTTGATCACCGACATGGCCGCCAAGGCCGGCGGTGGCTATCGCTTCGAATATTCGCCGGAGAGCTTTACCGGCACCGAGCTGGAAGTGGCGCTGGAGATCTGCAACGCGGTCGTCGAGATCGTGAAGCCGACGGCCGACAACAAGCTGATACTGAACCTGCCCTCCACCGTCGAGATGGCGACGCCGAACATCTATGCCGACCAGATCGAATGGATGTGCCGCAACATCGACAACCGTGAGAACGTCATCATCTCGCTGCACCCGCACAACGACCGCGGTACGGGTATCGCTGCGACGGAACTCGGCCTGATGGCCGGTGCCGACCGCGTCGAAGGCACGCTGTTCGGCAATGGCGAGCGCACCGGCAATGTCGATGTCGTCACGCTTGCGCTCAACATGTACACGCAGGGCGTCGATCCCAAGCTCGACTGCTCGGATATCGAGCGCATCAAGTCGGTCTATGAATATTCCAACGAGATGGCCATTCCGGAACGTCATCCCTATGTCGGCGAGCTGGTCTACACGGCCTTCTCGGGCTCGCACCAGGACGCCATCAACAAGGGCATGAAGGCCATCAAGAAGGCCAACAAGCCGCTCTGGGAAGTGCCCTATCTGCCGATCGACCCGCAGGACGTCGGCCGTTCCTACGAGGCGATCATCCGCATCAACTCGCAATCCGGCAAAGGCGGCATCGCTTACATTCTGCAGGAAGACTACGGCATCAACCTGCCGCGCAACCTGCAAGTCGAGTTCCGCGACGAGATCCAGCGCATCACGGACGAAGAGGGTGTCGAGCTGCCGACCAAGCGCATTCATGAGAGCTTCATGGAGCGGTACGTCACCCAGCCCGGCACGCGCATCCGCTTCGTCGATCACCATACCTATCCGGACGAAAGCGGCCAGAAGGGCTCGCGCATCGTCGCCGCCGAGGTGACCGATGGCGGCGAGACGAAGCGCATCGAAGGCAAGGGCACCGGCCCGATCGACGGCTTCATCAACGCGCTGTCGATCTATCTCGGCATCCCGATGTCGGTCGCCGACTATTCCGAGCATTCGCTCCAGCAGGGCTCGAACGCGGCGGCCATCGCCTATGTCGAGGTGGTGCATCCCGGCGGCAAGCTGTTCGGCGTCGGCATCAACACCAACATCGTGACGGCCTCACTCGAGGCCATCGTCTCGGCGGCCAACCGCGTGCTCGCAACGCGCGGCTGATCGGTCTGCAGATCCGCAGGAGAGGCCCGGCAGCATCTTGCCGGGCTTTTTCTTTTGGCGCGTGGCGTGCCTTACCCGGCGAAGATGGCCGTTGCCCCGAGAACGTAGATGACGGCCGTGGCGACGGCCGCGATCACGACGGTTTTGCTTTTCGCGAAGGCGGCGGTGAGCAGCAGCGCGTAGTAGATCAGGTTGAGGGTGATCCAGAGCGTAAAATCCTGCAGGGGCCACGGCGTGGTGAAAGCGGAGATCGCCGGCGGGATCTGGGTCATGAGGTTGCTGCCGAGCACGCAATACACCACCACGCGCCGGTGCTCCATGATGTGGTTGTCGAGCGTATCCTTTTCCGTCGCCTTCGGGAAAACCTGGGTGGCGGCGAAATAATAGAGCAGGGCGACCACCGCCACGGCATAGGCGATCATGTGGTTGATGTCGGCCATCTCGCGATAGGCCCAGGCGTTCATCCAGAACGTGACGAGATCCACCAGAAGCATAAGGCCGAAGAGGGGGGCGACGATGCCGATCCGACGCTGCTGCCGTTCGTCATAGGCGCGCGAGAAACCGGAGACGACTTCGACGACGGCGAGGCCGAGCAGCAGCCCGTAAAAGGCGAACATGAAGCCGAACGCGTCGCTCATCGAACTCTCCCGAAATGTGCGAGTCCCTCTTCGCCGATTCGACGCGGGACCCACAAGAGGCGGTGAAGCCCGCATGTGCCTTCATGGCTGGCCAATGTTGGGAACGAGGGAGCGAAGGAAGGACATGGCCGTGGCGTCGCCGCGGCCGGTCTGCGTAGCTTGTGAAGGGCTAAATGGTCGTGGAGACCACTTCGGCGATGCGTTCCAGGTTCGGGTCTGCCGACGGGCCTACCACGACGAAGGAGGCGTTGCCCCGCTGCCAGGAAACGAGGCCGATGTCGTTGCGCATGCTCTCGGCAAGCGTCGTCTTGCCCTCGACCGGTTCGCTCTGGAGGAAACAGATGGCGAAGATCTCGTTTTCGGCATCGCGGTAGAGCAGCTGTGCCGTCGGCTTGCCGCCGGCGACCAGCAGGCGCGCGCCCTCGAAGGTGAGGTTCTGTGCGGTAAGATCGGGCAGGGTGAAGGCAACACCGGTGCTGGCCGACAGCCACTCCACGATGTGCTCCTTGTCGCTCGCCGGCACTTCCACGAGATGGCGCGTCTGGCGCGCATAGATGCGATGATAGTCCGCGATGTCGTCCAGCCAGGTGCGGGGTGCGGCAGCGATCTGAAGTGGTGCGTCGGTGTCCTGCTGTTCCGAGATGAGATACCCGGCGACGCCGCCTGCCATGAAAATCGCCAGCGACGCGGCAAGCGCCTGAGGCCAGAACGTGCTGCGCCGCGCTGCGGGCGCTGCGGCGACGGGAACACCGGCAATGCCGAGTTTCGGCGCGTCGTCCTCGCTGGCACGGGCTTCCTTGATATTGCGCACGAGATCGAGCGGAATCGGCTCCTGCAGCATCCTCTCGAAGGCGCGGGCGCCGAATTCGCTGCCGAGCTTCAATTTCTCGAACACCTCACGCGCATCGTCGTCCTGCGCGAGAATCTCGTCGATTTCGTTCATTTCCGAGCGCGGCAGCTGGCCGTCGAGATAGGCGGACAGCCGCACTTCGATGGGGAGACCCTGTGTGCTTTCCACTGTCAGGCCCTCCTTTCCGTCTGTTCCGAGATCATGGCCGCGAGCCGGATACGGGCCGCCGAAAGCCGGCTCATCACCGTGCCGATGGGAATGCCGAGAATGTCGGCGGCTTCGCGATAGCTGTGGCCTTCCACATTCACCAGAAGGAAGACGCTGGAAAGGCCCTCGGGCATGGTCATGATCAACTTGTGCAACTGCTTGGCATAGACGGCCTTGTCGGCCGACGCCTCGATGTGAAGAGTATCCTGCTCGGCGACATCTACCGTGCCTGACCCTGTGCGGACCTTTCGCTTGCGGATTTCGTCCACCCACAGATTGCGCGTCATGGCATAAATCCAGCTTTCCAGCCGGCCTTCCCCGTTCCAGAGATGACTCCGCGTGATGGCGCGTTCGCAAGCCTCCTGCACGAGATCGTCTGCATCGCTGCTGTTGCGCGTCAGCGTCATGGCAAAACGGCGCAACTTCGGCAGCAAATTGACCAATTCTCGCCGGAACTCATTCGATTCTGCCGTCGGACGCATTGCTTTTCCAAGGAAACGTTCGGGATCAAAACTCTATTCGCTTCCTGAGCGGATGCGACCGCTTGATATGAAACATTCTTCCTAGGGTCTGCAAGCATGAACGGCATCCCGGAGCGCAGTTTCCCGCGTTCCTCAACGATTGATCTTGATATGGCCGGCGCCGTCCCATTCTCGGACGGCGCCTGATGGCCTGTTAATAGGTGGTCCGCTCGCCGCCGAGCGACTGGAGAAGCGCGCGGTAGGCCCAGGTGTTCTCACCGCCGCGGTCGCGGATTTCGACGAGCTGGACGCGGGCACCCTCGATGTCGCCCTGGTCGATCAGGGCCTGGCCCATATAGGAGCGGGCGAGGATATAGTTCTCGTCCTTCTGCAGCGCGCGCTTGTAGTAGGTCATTCCGAGCTTGATGTTGCCGAGCTTGCGGGTGTTGTAGCCCATATAGTTGAGGATGCGCGGGTCTTCCTGATTGTAGGCGGCGCGCAGCGCCCGCAGCGCATTCTCATGCTGGCCGGCATAGGCGAATTCACGCGCCGCTGTGTAGAGCTTGTCGTCGATCTCGCGCTCCGTCTTCTTCTGTTCTTCCGTCTTGGCCTTGTCGTCTGCCGGCGTTGTGCCCTCGGCGGGCGTGGTTTCGGCGGGTTTCATGTCCTCGGGCGCGACGCATTCCTTCTTTTCCTCGTTCCAGATCTTGCCGTCCGTGCAGGTCGTCGTCGTTTCCGTGGCGACCGGCGGCGTGGTGGTGTCGGAATCGGCGGCGCGTGCAGCCGAAAGCGCCGTGAAAGAGACGGCGGCGCAGAATGAAAGCAGCATGGTGTGGCGGAGCATGGTCATGGGTTCCCTCTCGATCGGAATCTGCCGGACGCGGGCCGTCTTGAACGGCCTGCTTTCGGCAGGCCACTCTGAGAGGGAAGTACGGATGGGCGAGGGGGTTTATTCGCTGAAAAGCGTCAGAAACGCGTGGTTTCCGCAAGCGTCAGCGCAAGGCCGTCCGGCGTCAGCGCGTAGCGCTCGCGCATGAGGTTCCAGTTTCCGGGCGTGCCCGCAATTGTGAAGAGATTGTAGCCCGCCGGCGGTTTGTGACCGCCCGGTCCCTGGGAGGCCGAGGCGATACCGACCACCGGCACCTGCTTCGTCTGGCCCGGCAGCCAGTGCACGGTGTTGAGGTGGGTATGGCCGTGCAGCACGAGTTCGGCGCCGCCAGTGGAAATCGTTGCGGCGAAGCGGCGGATGCCGATCATGCGTTTGTGGAAGGAGGTCGCGCCGCGGATCGGCGGGTGGTGGATCATCACGACGCGGAAGAGCCCGGCCTCGCCGGCCGCCCGCAGCAGGTTGACCGTCTCACGCGCCTGCCGGCTGCCAAAATAGCCCGATGCGGAAAAGGGCGGCGTGGCGACGGCCGTCGAGCAACCGATGATCGCGACCTGCCCGCGGATGCGCATATAGGGGAAGACATGCCTGTCTTCTTCCCATTCGGCCGGTGCTGCATCGCCGCGCATATAGGGATACCAGGCCCGCGTCGTCTTCTCATAGGCGCCGCGCACATAGGCGTCATGATTGCCCGGCACGACCGAGACGTGTTCCGGCGTGCCGGCTTCCGGCAGCCATTTCTTGACCGCCGAGATTTCCAGGGACGAGGCGAGGTTCACGAGGTCGCCGGTGATCGCCAGATGATCGGGATCGCGCCGCTCGATATCGTCGAGCACGATGTCCAGCGTATTGGCAAAGAGATGGCGCCGACGGTTGCGGTGCCAATTGACGAAACCGGTGATCCGCTTGGAAAAAAGCTCGAGAAAGGTGAGGGCTGGCAACGGACCGAGATGAACGTCCGATATGTGGGCAAGTCTGAACATACCCCTCCTTAGAGCATAAGGCCGTGCAGGGAAACGTGAAGCGCGTGGATATTCCCGATGCTTCGACCTGCAAGGCTTGATTTGCCCGAAAGGTTCCGGCGAAGTGCCGGAATGGAACAGGATAGGCCACAGCCCGCTTCCCCGCCGACCCGCAGCGTTTTGGCGCGCCTGCTGACGGGTCTCGTGCATCAGTATTTTGCGCTGTCTCGCGGCATGACGATGGGCGTGCGTGCGGCCTGTTTCGACGACGCCGGACGGGTTTTCCTCGTCCGCCACAGCTACGTGCCGGGCTGGCATCTGCCGGGCGGCGGCATCGAGCGGGGCGAAACGGCACTGGAGGCCGTCGCCAAGGAAATCCGCGAGGAAGGCAATCTGGCGCTCGGTGCGCCACCGCGGCTTCTGCATGTCTATTTCAACAAGCAGACGAGCAGGCGCGATCACGTCCTGCTCTATCGCTGCGATGGCGTCACGCAGACCGCGCCGCGTCTGAAGGATCGCGAAATCGTCGAGGCCGGCTTTTTCACGCTCGATGCCTTGCCGGCGGCCACCACCGCGGCGACCCGCCGGCGGCTGGAGGAAATCGCCGGGCGGGCCACCTTCGCGGATTTCTGGTAGAGGTCAGGCCGCTTTCAACCTGTCGCGGCCATGCGGCGTTGCCAGGTGGATATCAGGGCCAACGGGCACGATGCCGGTCGGATTGATCATCGTGTGGCTGCGGTAATAGTGCTCCTTGATATGGCGCATGTTGACCGTCCCGCCGACGCCCGGCACTTGGTAGAGTTCGCGCAGATAGCCATAGAGGTTCGGATAGTCGGCGATGCGGCGGATGTTGCACTTGAAGTGGCCGACATAGACGGGATCGAAGCGCACCAGCGTGGTGAAGAGCCGCCAGTCGGCCTCGGTGATCCGGTCGCCGGTAAGGTAGCGCTTCGTCGCAAGCCGCTCTTCCAGGCTGTCCAGCATCTCGAAGAGTTTGGTGATGCTGTCCTCATAGGCCTCCTGCGTCGTTGCAAAGCCGGCCTTGTAGACGCCGTTGTTGACGGTGTCGTAGATCCTGTCGTTCAGCGCATCAATCTCGGCGCGCAGGATCTCCGGGTAGTAGTCGTCGCGCGAGCCGGTGAGGCCGTCGAAGGCCGAGTTGAACATGCGGATGATCTCGGCCGATTCGTTGGAGACCATGCGGTTCTGTTTTTTGTCCCACAGCACGGGCACCGTCACGCGGCCGGAATAGTGTGGATCGGCCTTGAGATAGACCTCATAGAGGGCCGAGGCGTTGAACAGCGGATCGAGTGTGCCGCCGTTTTCGCCCTTGAATTCCCAGCCCTTCGCCAGCATCAGGGGATCGACGACCGAGACGGTGATCAGATCTTCCAGCTTTTTCAGTTTACGGAAGATCAGCGTGCGGTGCGCCCAGGGACAGGCGAGCGACACATAGAGGTGATAGCGGCCGGCCTCGGCCGCAAAGCCGCCTTCACCGGTCGGGCCCGGTTCGCCATCCGGCGTGATCCAGTTGCGGAACTGCGAGACGGACCGTTTGAAATGACCCTTCGTCGCCTTGGTATCGTACCAGACGTCATGCCAGACGCCGTCAACGAGCATGCCCATGATGATCTCCTTTGTGGCCGGTCGCGGCCTGAACCTGGGTTCATAGATAGCGCATGGGCATTGGCTGGATAGGCGCTTTTTAGTGAACGGTGCGTTTTGCTCTTTGACAGAACGAAAATTTCTGCTATCCGCGCAGATCAGCACCGGCGCTCAAGCCGGCGAGGAAGACGACCGCATGTTCTATATCGGAAACCCACGACGACGCTGATGCTCCTGCTGCGCCCCTTTCGGCGGCGGCGCGATAACCCGCATCCCTAGCTTCGTATCCGGTTTCCTGATCTCCATGAACATGCTCAAGCACGACATCGTCTACCTGACGGAAGATGCCTCCCACGACGCGGCCATCGAACACATCAACGAAGAAGCCTTCGGTCCCGGTCGGCATGTGCGTGCCGCAGCCCGCATTCGTGAGCAGGGGCCGCACGACCTGTCGCTCTCCTTCGTCTGCACGGATGACGGCGAGACGATCGCCTCGGTGCGGATGACGCCGGTTCTGGCCGGCGGGGTGAAGGCGCATCTGCTCGGTCCGCTCGCGGTCCGGCCTTCGCACAAGAACCGCGGCATCGGCCGTGAATTGCTCGCCATCGCCTGCGCCGCCGCCAAGCGGAAGGGCTCTGAAGCCGTCGTGCTCGTCGGCGATCCGCCGTACTACGGCCCGCTCGGCTTCGAAAAGGTTGCTTGGAATGCGCTGGCCTTCCCCGGCCCGGTCGATCCCGCCCGCGTGCTCGTCATGCCTTTCGCGGAAGACACGCACGAGCGGCTGAAGGGCGTCATCGCCTGGCGGGCGGAGTGACGAGGGGCAAGCCCCTCGTCGGAGAGGACTTCAGTCCTTCAGTTCCATGAAGCGGATGCGGTTCTGGAAAGGGTCTATGACCGTCACTTCCAGCCGCGAGCCCTCGTCTTCGAGGCCGGGCTTCATATAGCGGTAGTCCTTGCCGATCAGTTCCTTCTGGAAGGCGCGGATGCCTTTCATGTAGACGACCACGGTGCTGCCGGGTGTCGCATCACCCGCATGTTCGGAAAGATGCAGGCGCAGCCCGGCGCGGGAGACCTGCGTATAGAGCGGGAAATTGTCGCCATAGCGATGCTCCCAGTCGACCGAGAAGCCCAGGAAGCCGAGATAGAATTCGTGCGCCTTCGCGACGTCGAAAATGCGCATGATCGGCACGGCAAGCTCGAAGACCACACCGGCCGGTTCGGGTTTCGCCTCGATCTTTGCCGACAGGATGTTCCAGGTATCGGCGCCGAACTGGCGGGCGACGATTTCCAGCGCTTCGCTGTGACTGATCTCGGTGTTGCGGGCTGCAAGAGATTCGCGCAGGGCTTTTGCCATGGCTTTGGCATCGCGATAATCGCGCATGTCCGTTCCTTTCGTTACGGCGAAGTCTTCGTCAGTGCCCGCATTGCCGACGCCTTCGCCCACGATGAACGGTGGAGAAAGGTTTTCTGGGAGGCGTTCGCCATGCCTTCGAAAGGCGCGGGTCTGCCGGCCGCCTCCGGCCGTACTGAAACTATAGCGCAGGGAAAGGCGCTTTGAAAAGTCGCTTCTGTCATTCATCGAAAGCGGCGCGTGTGCTATGCAAGACCTTCGCACGGAGGGATCGGATGCGCAGGAATAGAGCTTTTCTCACCGGTGTCGTGATGGTGATGGCTGGGGCTTTCGTCCTGGCCGGCTGCACGACGGCCCCGCCACGGGAGACCGGTGTCCACTCTTCCAGCTCTGAAGCGCAATTGCGCGCCCATCAGCGCAAGCAGCGGCTGCGCGCCGAACAAGGTGGTTACAAGCGGCTCTATCGCCCGCGGGATTGCCGGTCGGCCGTCGCCGGCAAATGCAGTGGCTTCCCGACCTACGATCCGTCCTGATCGGAAGGCTTACATCAAACGAAAAGGCCGCCCTCGAACACCGAGGGCGGCCTTTTCCGGTTTTCAATCAGTCAGAAGGCGTCAGATCGCGAGGTAGGACGAGATGATCGACGCGATCTCGTCATCGCCCGAACCGCTCTCCGTGCCCGCCGATGCGCCAGATGTATCGGAGAACGAGAAGCTCTGGACCGAAGCCCCGCCGGAACCCGCCTGCGACAGGGCGCTGATCTGCGATGATGTCATCGCGGCGAGCTGGCCGGGCGTGAAGGCATTGGCCTGCTCGGAGGTCAGGCCGGCCAGCGTTGCCGTGCTGAGGCCGGAAATGGCGTTCGAGCTGAGCGCCAGGATATGGTCGACCGAGAAGCTGCCGAAATCGTCGGCACCCAGCGCGGCCGCCTGCGTCGCCGTCAGGGCGCCGACCTGATCGGCCGAGAGCGCGCCGATCTGGGTGGCGCTCAGCGCGGCCATCTGGCTGTAGCTCAGCGCGGCAAGCTGGGTCTTGCTCAGGGTGGCAACGCTCTCCGTCGACAGCGAACCCATCGCGGCGGAGGAGAGGCCCTTGATGGCCGCCGGAGTGATGGCGGCCAGTTCTTCGGCGGAGATGGTCTGCATCTGCGCGGTCGTCAGGCCCGCGAGGCCGGAGATGCTGAGAGCGCCGATCTGCGCGACCGAGAAGGCTTCCAGCTGCTCGACGCTGAGCGCGCCGATCTGGGTGCTGGTGAGCCCGGAGATTGCCGCCGTGCCAAGGGCTGCAATTTCCGCGTCTGACAGCGTCGCGAGATAGTTGGCCGGCAGACCGCGGATGGCGGAGGAGCCGATGGCCGACAGCTTGTCCAGCGAGAACGTGTCGAGCGCTTGCGTCGAGAGGCCGGCCAGCGCGGTGGAGCCGAGCGAGGCGACCTGCGTCGAGGAAAGCGCTTCGGCCTGTTCCACGGTGAGCGCAGCCGCCTGTGCGCCGGTGAGGCCGGCAATGCCGCTTGCACTGAAGGCGGCGATCTGTGCCGCGGTCAGGGCCGTAATGTCATCGACGCCGAGCGCCCCGATCTGGCGCGAGCCGAGAGCTGCGATCTGTGCCGTGGAAAGGCTGGCGATCTGGCTCGTGCTCAGGGCGCCGATCTGGCTGGTCGAAAGACCGGAGAAACCGGCCGGGCTGAGTGCCGCGATCTGCTCGGCAGTGAAGCCTGACAGGATCGAAGCCGGCAGGCCCGACATGGCGATCGAGCTGATCGCGCCCATGTCGGCGGTCGAGAAGGTGCTCAACTGATCGGCGGTGAAGGCGGAAAGCTGGCGTGCGGTGAGCGCGCCCACCTGCGCGCTGGTCAGCGCCTCGACCTGATCGATGCTGAGTGCGGCGATCTGGTCGCTGACAAGGCCGGAAATGCCTGCCGGGCTCATCGCCGCAATTTGGCTCTCGGTCAGGGCATGGAGCGCCGATGTCGAAAGGCCGGAAACGGCGCGCGAGCTGATCGCGGCCATGTCGGCGGTCGAGAACAGGGCGAGGTCGTCCGTGCTCAGTGCACCGATCTGCGTGGAACTGAGCGCTGCGACCTGCGTGCTGGTCAGTGCCTCGGCCTGATCCGGCGTCAGCGCCACGATCTGGTTTGCCGAGAGCGCGGCGACGCCGGCCGTGCCGATGGCGGCGATCTGTGTGGCCGAAAGCAGCGCGATGTCATCGGTGCCGAGCGCGCCGACCTGGATGGAGCCGAAAGCGGCGAGCTGGGCGGTGGTCAGCGCTTCCAGCTGGTTGGAGCTCAGCGCATTGACCTGTGCGCTGGTCAGGCCCGCGCCGTCGAGGGCGGCGATCTGGGCCGTGGTCAGTATCGTGATCATCGCCGTCGAGAGGCCGGCGACCGCGCTGGAGCTGATCATGCTCATCTCATGCGCGGAAAAGGTCTCGATCGCCTCGGTGTGGAAGGCGCCGATCTGCGTCGATTTGAACGCGGCGATCTGCGTGCTGGTCAGTGCTTCCGCCTGCGCGGTCGAAAGCGTAGCGATCTGCGCGGTCGTCAGGCCGGCAATGCCGCCGGTACCGAGCGCGGCGATCTGCGCGGGGGAAAGTGCTGCAATGTCTTCCATCGCGAGGCCGGCCACCTGTCGGGAACCAAGGCCGGCGATCTGCGCCGTGGTAAGGGCTGCGACCTGGGTGCTGCTGAGCGCGCCGATCTGCTCGCTCGTCATGCCGGAAAGGCCGGCCGGGCCGAGCGCGGCGATCTGGCTCGTCGTCAGCGAGGCGAGCATGCCGGTCGACAGGCCGGACATGGCGCTGGAGCTGATCGCGGCCATGTCGGCGACCGAGAACGTGTCGAGGTCGTCCATGCCGAGAGCGGCGATCTGGCGCGAGGTCAGGGCGCCGACCTGCGTGCTTGTGAGCGCTTCGGCCTGCGCCGTGGTCATGGCGGCGACTTGCTCCGCGGAAAGGCCTGAAATCGCGGCCGTCGAAAGGGCGGCGATCTGCGCCGTCGAAAGCGCCGCGATATATTCAGTGCCGAGCGAGGCGATCTGGCGTGCGCCGAGTGCGCGCATCTGCGCTGGCGTCATGGCATCGAGCTGGTCGCTACTGAGCGCCGCGATCTGACGCGGCAGCAGGCTGCCGATGGCCAGGGAGCTAAGCGCCGCGACCTGTCCGGTGGAGAGGGCGGCAATCGAGGCGGTCGAAAGACCTGCCACCGCATCGGAGCCGATGACCGACATTTCCCGCGTCGAGAAGGTGGCGATCGCATCGGAGGAGAGGGCGGCAAGCTGGGTGGAGGACAGGGCGGCGATCTGGGTGCTGGTCAGCGCCTCGGCCTGCGCCGTGCCAAGTGCAGCGAGCTGGCGGGCAGTCAGCCCGCTGATGCCGGCCGACCCGAAGGCTGCGATCTGGGCGGTCGAAAGGGCGGCAAGCGTCGAGGTCGAGAGGCCGCCGATCGCATCCGAGCGGATGGCCGCCAGGTCCCTGGAAGAGAAAGTGGCGATATCGTCCGCGCCGAGCGCCGCAAGCTGCGTGGAGCCGAGCGCCGCGACCTGGTTGCTCGTGAGCGCTTCCGCCTGGCCGGTGGAAAGCGCTGCGATCTGGGTTGTCGTCATCGCGGCGATTGCCGCCGTGCTGAGCGCTGCGATCTGGGCGGTGGAGAGCGAGGCGATCTTGGCCGCGGACAGGCCGGCAATGGCACTGGCGGTGATGGCGGCGATGTCCTTTGTGGAGAAGGTGGCGATGTCTTCAGTGCCGAGTTCGCTGATCTGCTCGGAGGTGAGAACGCCGACCTGCGCTTCGTGCAGCGCTTCGACCTGGCTGGTGCTGAGCACGGCGAGCTGTTGGGATGTGAGGCCGGGAATGCTTGCCGCATTGAGCCCTGCGATCTGGCCGGTGGTGAGAGCCGCCAGGTTCTCCGTGCCCATAGCGCCGAGCTGCGCGGAGGTGAGAGCCCCCATCTGGCGGCTGGAAAGCGCCGCGACCTGACCGGTGCTGAGGACTTCGATCTGGTCGCCGGTGAGACCCGGAATGCCCGTGACGCCCAGCGCCGCGATCTGAGCCGTTGTGAAGGCTGCGATTTCGGCCGTGCTGAAGGCGCCGATCTGCTGGGCGGTCAGCATGCCGACCTGCGCGGTGGAAAGCGCGGCGATCTGCTCGGCGGTGAGCGCATCGATCTGGCCGGTGGTCATGCCGGGAATGGCTGTCGTGTTGAGGCTTGCGATCTGCGCGCTGGAGAGCACCGCAAGGTCTTCGCCGAGCGCTGCGACCTGGGTTGCGGTCAGTGCCTTGATCTGTCCGTTGGAAAGCCTGCTGACCTGGGTGGAATTCAGGGCGTCGATCTGATCGGTGGTGAGGCCGGAAATGGCGATGGTGCTGATGGCCGCGATCTGGTCGGAACTGAGGCCGGCAATGGTGCCCGGCGTGAAGCCCGAAAGGGCACGGTTTGCAAGTGCCGCGATCTGGGTCGTGGAGAGAGCCTGGACGTCCTCCGGTTCGAGCGCTGCGACCTGGATGGAGGTGAGGGCACCGATCTGCGCCGTCGTGAAGGCCGCGATCTGGGCGGTCGTCAGTGCCTCGATCTGCGCCGCCGTCATACTGGCCAGCGCATTGCGGCTGAGCGCTGCCGCCTGGGCGGTGGAAAGACCTGTGATCGCGTCGTCGCTGAGGCCGAGGATGGCTTTCGTGATAGCCGCGATATCGGCCGTGGAGAACGTCGCGATCTCCTGCGACGTGAATTCGGCAAGCTGATCCGAAGTGAGGACGCGCACCTGTGCGGAGGTGAGCGCCTCGGCCTGCGCGGCATCGAGTTCGGCGATCTGCGCCGTGGAGAGGCTGGCGATGACGCTGGTGCTGAGCGCCGCGATCTGGGCGGTGGTCAACGATCCCACAAATTCCGGATTCATGGCCGCCAGCTGCGCGGTGGTGAGGCCGACGATCTGGGCGGTTGTCAGGACTGCAATCTGGCTGCTCGAAAGGGCGGCCAGCGCGCCGGTTGGAAGACCGGAGACGGCCCTGCTGTGGATCGCGGCAAGGTCTTCGATAGAGAAGGTCGCGATATTGTCGTCGCCAAGCGCGTAAAGCTGGCTCGAGGTCAGGGCGCGCACCTGCGCCGAGGTCAGGGCTTCGGCCTGGGCCGTGGTCATCACGCCGAGCTGCTTGGCGGTGAGACTTGCAATGGTGCCGGTGCTGAGGGCCGCGATCTGGTCGGTGGACAGATTGGCGATCGCATCGGTGCCAAGCGCCGACATTGCCTTGCTGTTGATGGCGGCGATGTGGGCCGACGTGAGGGACTCGAAACCTTCCGGATCCAGTGCGCGCAGCTGCGTGGCGCCGAGTGCGGCGACCTGCAGCGTCGAAAGCGCGCCGATTTGCTCGGTGCTGAGGGCGCCGACCTGTGCGCCCGTCAGGCTGGAGAAGGCGGCGGCGCCGAGTGCGGCGATCTGGGCAGTCGACAGGGCTGCGACGGCATCCGTTGTGAGGCCGGCCACGGACTTGTTGGCGAGCGCTGCGATATCGGCAGTGGAGAAGGTTTCAAGCGCTTCCGCGCCGAAACCCGCCAGCTGTGTGGCGCTCAGCAGGCGAAGCTGTGCCGGCGTCAGCGCTTCGGCCTGATCGGCATCGAGCGCACCGAGCTGCCAAGGCTTGAAGGATGCGATCTGGCTCGGTGCCAGCGCTGCGATCTGTGCGGTGGTGAGCGCGGCAAGCGCATCCGTCCCAAGGCCGGAGAGCGCTGCCGGCTGGAGGGCCGCGATCTTCGTGCTGGTAAAGGCCTCGAACGTGTATGGGTCGATCGCGCCGACCTGGGCGGCGGTCAGGGCGCGAATCTGCACGACGGTGAGGGCTTCGGCCTGTTCGGCTGACAGCGTGCTGATCTGGGCTGTCGTCAGGCTCGATATGGTCTTGGCGTTCAGTGCGGCGACCTGGTCGGAGGACAGGCCCGATATCGCTGCCGTATTGAGGCCGGCGATGGCCGTCGCGGAGAAGGCGGCGATGTCCATCGTCGAGAAGGCTTCGATCGTGTCGGCGTCGAGCACGGAGAGCTGCCTGGAATTGAACGCCTTCGCCTGGATCGGCGTGAAGGCTTCCAGCTGGTCCATGTCGAGGACGGCGATCTGCGCGGAGGTGAGGCCGGCGATCGCGCTCGGGCTGATGGCGGCGATCTGGGCTGTGCCGAGATCCGAAATGCCATCCGTCCCGAGAGCTGCGATCTGCCAGGCCTCGAGTGCGTTGATCTGTGCGGTCGTCAGCGCCGCGATCTGATCGTCGGACAGGGCTGCGATGGCAGCGGTGCCGAAACCCTTCAATGCCTTGCCAGCGATCGCGCCAATGTTCTCGCTGGAAAGGGCTGCAACGTCTTCGGAGGACAGCGCTGCGAGCTGGGTGGAGCTGAGGGCGCGGACCTGCGTGGACGTCAGGCTGCCGATCTGGTCGGAGGTCAGGGCGCCGATTTGCGTGGCGGTCAGTCCCGCGATGGTCTTTGCGGTGAGACCGGCGACCTGTTCGTCGGACAGGGCGGCGATCGCATCGGTGCTGATGCCGGAAAGCGCGCCGGCGGAAATGGCTGCGATATCGGCCGAGGAAAAGGTGAGCACGCCGTCCGAACCCATGGCGCTCAGCTGCGCGGCCGTCAGCATTTTTGTCTGGGCCGGCGTCAGTGCCTCGATCTGGTCGTTGCCGAGCGCACGGATCTGCAGCGCGCTGAAACCTGTAATGGCGCTTGCGCTGAGAGCGGGGATCTGGGTCTCGGTGAAAGCGGCTACGGCGGCGGTCGAAAGCGCGGCGATCTGCGCCGGCTTCAGCTGGGCGACCTGTTCAGTGGAGAGGGCGGCGATCTGCTCGGGCGTGAGCGCGTTCATCTGCGCATTGGAGAAGCCGGCGAGCGCCTGCTTGTTCAGTGCGCCGATCTGCTCGTCCGAAAGCAGCGCGATGGCCGCCGTGCTGAGGCCCTGGACCGCCTTGTAGCTGATGGCCGCCATGTCCTCGGTGGAGAAGGTGGCAATCTCTTCAGGCTCGAAGACGGCAAGCTGAGCGGCGCTCAGGACGCGAACCTGCGCCGAGGTCAACGCCTCGGACTGATCCTCCGTCAGCGCCTTCACCTGAGTAGTGCTGAGGGCCGCGATTTGGGTGGGCGTGAGGCTGCTGATCGCCCGGTCCAGCGCGCCGAGCTGCTCCAGCGTCAGGCCGATGATGGCGGTCCGCGAGATGGCACTCAGCTGGCGCGAGCCGAGAACTTCAATGTCTTCCGCTTCGAGCGCCGCGATCTGTTTGGAGGAGAATGCATTGAGCTGCGAGGTCGTCAGCGAGGCGACGTCCTCGGTCGACCAGCTCTGGATGGCTGCTGTCGAAAGCGCCTTGATCTGGCTGATGCTCAAGGAGGAAACGATCGACGTCATAGGCAAAATCCTGAGAAAATGAGACGAAAGAACAGACGAAATCCACTATCGGTCAGTCTATGCGTTACAGGGGTGAGCTTGCCTGAGCCTGTAGTTACAGGCGCTGTCGTCCGGCACGCGGGAAGCGGCCGGATTTCCAAGGGATTCAGCGGGGTTTTCCGAGGGTGAAAAGGGAAGGCCAAATTGCCTTCCCGACCGCCTATCGGCCTTCGCGATACCAGGTGGCGGAGAAGGCGAGGAGCAGCAGACCGACACCGGCGAAGCCGGCGAAGAGCGGCAGCGAATTGATGCCCTTGAGCACGGTCTCATCCGTCATGCGCAGCGACAGCCTGTTCTCGTCCACCGTGCGGACCTGGCCGGAAACCGGCAGAAGTGGCGGCAGCGAGACGGCATTTCCGCTCTCGTCGACCAGCCGGCGCACCGTGCCACGGGTGGCGCCGGCGAGCGGCTTCAGGGTCTCCGTCGTCGAGATCGTCGCCTTGAATTCCGGCGCATCGACGGCCCCGACATGCACCAGCGCACTGAGATTGTCGTTGGTGATTTCGTAGAGGCCGGTCTCTGTCGTCGGGATTTCCGCGCGGTAGAGGCCGGGTTCGGCTTCCGTGAGCTTCACTTGCTCCGTCTTGCCGGAAGGCAGCTTCAGGGTGGCCTCGCCCGGCGCGTCACCGATCGTCTGGCGGTTGATCTGCAGGGTGCGTCCGAAGGTACGGGCCGTCAGGGCCTCTTCCTCCAGCGCCGGTTCCTGCATCAGCCAATGCGCCGTGCGCCGGTAAAGCGAGACATGCGGCCCGCCGCCTTCGAAACCGCGCGCCCAGAGCCAGCCCTGGTCGGAGAGCAGCATGGCGACGCGGCCCTTGCCGGCGCGATTCAGTACCAGGAGCGGCTTGCCGTCATTGGCCTCCATCACGACATTGCCCTGCGGGCGCTGCACGTCGACCGTGCGGAACCAGCGGCCCCAATGCGGCGGCTCCGAATCGGCGCCTTCGAGGCCGCGTGTGACCGGATGCTTCTTGCCCTGGTCGGACAGCCGCGGATAGAAGGGCGCGACATTCATCTCGCCGGTCGGGTTCGCGGGCAGCACGACGGAGAGCGGCGTGCCGGCAATCGAATCGTTGCCCGCATGTTCCGGTCCCGCCGCGATCAGCAGCGCGCCGCCGTTTTCGACATATTGCGCGATGTTGTCGTAGTAGAGGATCGGCAGCACGCCGCGGTGCTGATAGCGGTCGAAGATGATCAGATCGAATTCGTTGATCTTGTCGACGAAGAGTTCGCGCGTCGGAAACGCGATCAGCGAGAGTTCGTTGATCGGCGTGCCGTCCTGCTTTTCCGGCGGGCGCAGAATGGTGAAATGCACGAGGTCGATGGCGGTGTCCGACTTCAGGAGATTGCGCCAGGCGCGCTCGCCGGCATGCGGCTCGCCGGAGACGAGCAGCACGCGCAGGTTCTCGCGGATGCCTTCGATGACATGGACGGCGCGGTTGTTCGCCGTCGTGATCTCGCCCTGAACGGGCTCCACCTCGAATTCGAGGATATTGTTGCCGCCGCGCGGGACGGTGAAGCCGAGCGGTTGTTCGGTGCCGGGCTCGGTGATCTCGGAGGCGATCTCGTTGCCGTTGAGGCGCACGGTCACACGCGCCGTGCCGCCTGGGCCGGCGCCGTCGTCCACCACGCGGAATTTCAGCTCCTGCGCCTCGCCGACGATGCCGAAGCGCGGGGCGCTGACCACCTCGATGCGGCGGTCGAATTCATCCGGCCGCCCTGTGACGAGGGCATGGATGGGCGCGTCGAAGCCGGAGAAAGCGCCGACCTCGGGAATGTCGTGCACCTGGCCGTCGGTGATGAAGATCGCGCCGCCGACGCGCGAGCGCGGCACGTCGGCAATCGCCGAGTTAAGGGCGTCAAAAAGGCGGGTTGAGGGCGTGTCCGACGTGCCGTCGTCGCCCGCCTCGACGATGCGCGGCTCGATGCGCGGGTAACGGGAGAAGCGCTCCTTGAGACCGGCAAGCGCTGCATCCGTCTCGGCTGTGCGCTCGGCGCTGTCCTGGCTTTGGCTGCGGTCGACGATGACCGGCACGACGGTCGACAACGCCTCGCGATCCTCCTGCATCAGCACGGGATTGGCGAGCGCCAGCACGAGCAGGGCAAGGGCGAAGGCGCGCACCAGCGCGCCGCGCAGGCCGCGCCAGAGACCGAGAGCGGCCAGCACGAGGCCGAAGAGGCCGATGAGGGCGATGGCAATCCAGGGCAGGAAGGGGGAGAACTGTATGGTCATGTCACTGCCCCAGCCGCTCGAGGAGGGCGGGCACGTGGACCTGGTCCGCCTTGTAGTTGCCGGTGAGCATGTACATCATGATGTTGACGCCGGAGCGGAAGGCGTGCTCGCGCTGCACCTCGTCCGGCGGCACGGTCGGCAGGAGCGCCATGCCATTGGCATCGACCGCCCAGGCGCCGGCGAAGTCGTTGCCGGTGATCATGATCGGCGACACGCCGTCGCCCGCACGGGCCGGGCGCGACGGGTCTTCTTTGCGGTCGAGTTCGGCCTCCACCCAGAGCGGGCTTCCGGCATAGCGGCCGGGGAAATTGGCGAGCAGATAGAAGGCCTTGGTCAGGACGTGATCGGCCGGGACGGGTTCCAGCGGCGGAATGTCGAGATTGGCGAGGATCGCCTGCAGGCGCTCGGTGTTGGGGCTCGTCGAGTTGCCGTCGAGCGAGACGAACTGGTCGCGCGTGTCGAACAGCACGGTGCCGCCATTGCGCATATAGGCATCGATGCGGCTGATCGCGGCGCTGGAGGGCATTTCCGCCGAGGCACTCACCGGCCAATAGATGATCGGGTAGAGCGACAGCTCGTCCTTGGAAATGTCGACACCGACGGGTTCGCCCGGCTCCAGCGTGGTGCGGTAGGTGAGAAATTCGGTGAGGCCGGCAAGGCCGCGCTCGGAGATGCGGTCAACCTCGCCTTCGCCGGTCACAACATAGGCGATATGCGTCGTGTCGAGCCGCGAGAGGATCGTGTCGTCGCCGGGCTTGGCATCGTCCGCGCGGCTTTCGCCGGGCAGAGTGATCAATGAACCCGCCATCAGCGCCAGCAGCACGGCGGCAGCTGCACCGCGGCTCGGAACGCGGCGGGCGGCCGCAGCAAAGGCGCCGCCCATGAAGAGCACGATGGCGCAGTCGGCGAGCAGCAGCAGGGCGGCCAGCGTGAAGAGATGCGGTTTCAGCGACCAGGTCTCCTTGCCGGCGAGCGGCTCGCGCAACACGCCGGCACCTTCGGCGACGGCGAGCGGGCGGATTTCATGGCCGGCTGGGAAGAGGTTGTGCGCGACATAGCCGTCCTCGGTGCCGTAGAGGCCGGGCGGGTTGTCGAAGGTGGCGATCGCCTTGGCGCCATCGCTGGCGGCCAGCGGCTTGGCCTCGCCGGTGGCGGCGGCCAGCGTGCCGTTGGCGGTCATCAGGCGATAGGGCGGCAGGCGCTGCGCCTCGCCACCCTTCGATGACACGCCGCCGCCGCGCGATAGCTGCACGGTGCGGCGAAGCATTTCGACGAAATCGCCCGACAGCGGCAGGTTCGACCAGCCGGTTTCCGCGCTGATATGGAAGAGCACGATGCGGCCGGAACCGAGCGGACCTGTCGTCACCAGCGGCGTGCCGTCGGCAAGGCTCGCCCAGGTGCGCTCGGCGAGATCCGGCGTCGGTTCGGCCAGAACCTGGCGCTTGATCAGGATATTGTCGGGCGCGCGCATGCCGAAGAACGGGCTGTTTGCCGGATAGGCCGACAGCGGCTGCGGCTCGGACCAGGAGAGTGCACCGCCAAGCGCGCGCTCACCCTTGCGCAGCAGCACCGGCACCAGCGGATCGTCGGCGGGGGCGGCGGCGAGGCGCGGACCGGCAAAGCGGATCAGCATGCCGCCGGCTTCCACCCAGCGCTTCACCTCGGCCTGCACATCCTCCGGCAGGCGGCCGATATCGGCCATGATCAGCACGGAGGGGTTCTGTTCGATGAGCTCGGGCACCGCCACCGAGAGATCGGCAACACTCGGTTCGAGCAGGTCGGCATAGGGGGCAAGCGCCCGATTGATATAGTGCAGCGGCGAGAGCAGCGGCTGGCTGGCATCCACCACCTCGCCCGACAGGAAGGCGACTCGGCGGCGGCGGAAGCCATCGTCGAGCAGATAGGTGCCGCCGGCATTGGCGAGGCTGTCGATGGTGAGGCGCGCGAAATCGTTGCGCAGCTCGAAGGGTGCGGTGATCGTGCCGGTTGTGGTGGTCGCACCGGCGGCGAATTCGGCGGCGCCGGTCGCGATCGGCCGGCCGCGCGAATCATGCGCGGTCAACGACAGGCTGCGCGGCGCGCGGCCATCGAGGCGGGTGAGGGTGACGGAGAGGGCATCGGCGCCGTTATTGGCGGCGGTGATCGCAACGGCAGATGCGCCGTCGTTCTCGATCAGGCGGAATTCGGCGGGAGACAACGCCTTGAGAGCCGTAACCGTCTCGTCCGTTCCGCCGTTCGCCATGCCGTCGCTGATGAAGGCGATCGTGCCGGGCGCGGTGCCGTCGAGTGCGGTGCGCAGCGACGCGACGGCCGCGTTGCGGTCTGCCGGCAGCGGGCGCGGTTCGGCGGCGGCGAGGCGGTTGCGGGCGGTGATGGCGTCGACGGGCACGGCGTCATGCTGGCGATCGGCGGTGAGGACCAGCGCAATCGGCACATCGCGGCTTTCGGCGTCGTCGATCAGTGCGGTGGCGGTCTCGACGCGGCGCGGCCAGTCGGTGGCCGATGCCCAGGTGTTGTCGACGACGAGGACGAGCGGGCCGCTGGAGGCCAGCGTGTTGGTGCGCGGGTTGAAGACCGGATCGGCGATGGCGAAGATGACGGCGGCGGCCATCAGCATGCGCAGCAGCGTCAGCCACCAGGGGCTTTGCGCCGGCGTCTCCTCGCGCTTCAGGATGGAGGCAAGGATGGCGAAGGGCGGGAAGACTTCGACGAGCGGCTTCGGCGGCGTGAGGCGCAGCAGCCACCAGATGACGGGCAGAAGCACCAGCGTCGTCAGCACTGCGGGGAAGGCGAAGGCAAAGGCGCTCATCGGCCGCGGCCCTCCGTTTTCATCGCCGGCATGCCGGAGAGATACATGTGCACGGCGACCAGCGCCTCGGAGGCAAGCCGATCGGTGCGATGCGGCACGAAGCTCCAGCCGAGATGGCGAAGGTTATCCGCGAGCGTTTCGCGGCGCGCTGTATAGGCGCGGGCATAGTCGTCCTTCAGCGTCTCGGCGCGGCCGGCGGTCAGCTTCCGGCCGCTTTCGGGATCGGTGAATTCGGTGCGGCCGGCATAGGGGAAGGTTTCCTCTGCCGGATCTGCGATCTCCACGACATGGCCGCGCAGGCCGCGGCGGGCAAGCGGACCGAGACGGTTCATGACGTCCTCGACGGGATCGAGGAAATCGCCGATCAGCACGATATCGCTGTTGCCGCGGATCATGCCGGTCTCCGGCAGGCCGCCGGTCGTGCCGTTGTGCATCAGCGCGGTGGCGAGCCGCTCGGCGGCGTTGCGCGCGGCGATCGGCTCCATGATGCCGGGGCAGCCGATGCGCTCGCCCGAGCGGGCGAGGATTTCGGCAAGCGCCAGCATTAGCACCAGCGCGCGGCTTTCCTTCGAGACGCTGCCGAGCGTGGATTTGTACATCATCGACGGCGAGAGATCGGCCCAGATCCAGACGGTGTGGGCGGCTTCCCATTCGCGGTCGCGGACATAGGTATGGTCGTCGCGCGCCGAACGGCGCCAGTCGATGCGCGACAGGCTTTCGCCGTCGACATAGGGGCGGAACTGCCAGAAATTCTCGCCGATGCCGCGCTTGCGGCGGCCGTGCCAACCGGCAATCACGGTGTTGGCGAGGCGCTGGGCTTCGACCATGCAATCGGGAATGAGGGCCGCACGCGCCTGCGCCCGCGAAAGCACCTCGCGGGTCGGGGTTGGCGCGACGATCTGGCCGACGGATGCCATGCGCTTTCCTTAATCAGCCGCCCGCCTGCCGGACGAGGCCTGCAATGACATCGCGCACCGACATGCCTTCGGCGCGGGCACCGAAGGTCAGCGCCATGCGATGCTGGAGGATCGGCTCGGCAAGCGCCAGCACGTCGTCGACGGAGGGCGCGAGGCGGCCCTCGTAGAGCGCGCGGGCGCGGGCGCAGAGCATCATGGCCTGGCCGGCGCGCGGGCCGGGACCCCAGGCGACGTGCTTGTCGGTGGAGGCCACACCATTGCCGGGACGCGCCGAGCGTACCAGCGACAGGATCGCGTCGAGCACCTTTTCGCTGACCGGCATCTGGCGGATGAGGGTCTGGATCTCGATGAGGCGGGCCGCGGTGATGGCTGCCTCTGCATGGGCTTCGTGCACGCCGGTGGTTTCGAGCAGGATCTGCCGTTCGGCGGCGAGTTCCGGATAGTGCACGTCGACCTGCAGCAGGAAGCGGTCGAGCTGGGCCTCGGGCAGCGGATAGGTGCCTTCCTGCTCCAGCGGGTTCTGCGTCGCGAGCACATGGAAGGGTTTGGGAAGATCGTTCGGCCGGCCGGCGACGGTAACGTGATACTCTTGCATGGCCTGGAGCAGGGCGGACTGGGTGCGCGGCGAGGCGCGGTTGATTTCGTCCGCCATCAGGAGCTGCGTGAAGATCGGGCCGGGCACGAAGCGGAAGGAGCGCTTGCCGTTGTCATCCTGGTCCATCACTTCCGAGCCGAGGATATCCGACGGCATCAGGTCCGGCGTGAACTGGATGCGGCTGGAAGCGAGGCCGAGCACGGTGCCGAGCGTGGCGACGAGCTTGGTCTTGGCAAGGCCCGGCACGCCGACGAGCAGCGCATGGCCGCCCGAGAGCACGGCGAGCATGGTCTGCTCGACCACGCTTTCCTGGCCGAAGATGACCTTGGCGACCTCCTTGCGGATGAGGGCGATATCGGAGAGCGCTCGTTCGGCCGCGGCGATGACGGCTTTTTCGTCCAGGCCGGACTCGGAGGAATTCTGAACGCCCATCTTTATCTCCAGTACCGGTTCCAAACGCACGGCGAATCGTGGCCTTGCCGCGTTCGCGTCCTACATAGAAAGCTTATTAGCTCACCCGTGGCTGACAAGCGGCCACGAAATGACTATCTCGTGAAAAAGGATGTATCCACCTTTTCCTCTCGCGGAGATAGGGTTGAACCGGGACGGAACAATGGCAACGGGCGAAATTCAAGGCAGCAGCGACGCGGCGGGACTGGCCGCGCTGATATCGCGGGCATCCGCGGAAACCGGCGGGCGCGGTCTGCCGCCGGTCGAGCGCTGGAACCCGCCGTTCTGCGGCGATATCGACATGGAAATCCGCGCCGACGGCACTTGGTTCTATCTGGGCACGCCGATCGGCCGCGCGCCGCTGGTGCGGCTTTTTTCCACGGTGCTGCGCAAGGACGAGGACGGCAAGACCTATCTGGTGACGCCGGTCGAGAAGGTCGGTATCCGCATCGTCGACGCGCCGTTCCTGGCCGTCGAGATGAATGTCAGCGGAGAGGGGGCGGATCGCAAGCTCACCTTCCGCACGAATGTCGGCGATGTCGTCGAGGCCGGGGCGGAGCATCCGCTGCGCTTTGTGATCTCGGGCGAAAACAACGAGTTGAAGCCCTATCTTCTCGTGCGGGGCCGGCTGGAAGCGCTGGTTTCGCGCGCGGTCATGTATGATCTCGTCGAACTGGGCGAAGTCCTTGAAATCGATGGTGTGGAGATGTTTGCGGTGCGCTCCGGCGGCGTGGTCTTTCCGGTCATGCCGGCGGCCGAACTGGATGCACTGTCGCGATGAGCTTTGCCCCCTATAGTGCCGCAGAATTCCGCCGTCGCGCGGAGAAGCAGACGCTGACGCTCGGCGACGAGAGCTGGCGCGACCATGGCGACAGCCTGCTCAATCCCGGCGTCATCGAACATATCGAGGGCATGAAGCTGCGCGATGCGGCGGTGTTGATTCCGGTTGTGGACGACGGCGATGATGCGCGCGTCATCTTCACCCAGCGGACGGCGACGCTGAGGAAACATTCCGGCCAGATCGCCTTTCCGGGCGGTGGCGTGGACGAGGAGGACGCGGATGTCGAGACGGCGGCGATGCGCGAGGCGGAGGAGGAGATCAGCCTCGACCGTCGCTTCGTCGAGCCGGTCGGACGGTTGCCGCACTACAAGGCGCTCTCGGGGTTTTCGATCACGCCGGTTCTCGCCGTGGTGCAGCCCGGTTTCGAGCTCATCCCGAACCCGGCGGAGGTCGAGACGGTCTTCGACGTGCCGCTCTCCTTCCTGATGGATCCGCGCAATCACGAACGGGGCAGCGGCGTCTGGCTCGGGTCCGAGCGGCACTATTATCGCATGCCCTATGAGGGGCATAACATCTGGGGCATCACCGCCGGCATCGTGCGGGTGATCTATGAAAGGCTTTATGCATGACGTCTGTTTCGGGTGAGGCGTGGTTTGCCGATCCGGCGCTCCGTTCTGTGCTGGCGCTGCTCAACAGCGACGGCGGCGAGGGGCGTGTTGCGGGCGGTGCCGTGCGCAACAGCCTGATGGGCCTGCCGGTCGCCGATGTGGATATTGCCACGACGCTGAGGCCCGACGTGGTGGTCGAGCGCGCGAAGGCGGCCGGCATCAAGGCGGTGCCGACCGGCATCGAGCACGGCACGGTGACGTTGGTCATCGACGGAAAGCCCTTCGAGGTGACGACCCTGCGCCGCGACGTTTCGACCGACGGCCGCCATGCGGACGTCGCCTTCGGCACGGACTGGCAGACGGATGCCGAGCGGCGCGATCTCACCATCAACGCGCTCTATGCGACTGCCGACGGCACGGTCATCGACCTCGTGAATGGCCTGCCGGATATCGAAAGCCGCACGGTGCGCTTTATCGGCGATGCGGCGACGCGCATTGCGGAAGATCACTTGCGCATCCTGCGCTTCTTCCGTTTCTTCGCGCTCTATGGCAGCGGCCGGCCGGATGCCGATGGATTGCGGGCCTGCGCGCGGGCCAAGGGCAGCCTCGGCAAGCTCTCGGCCGAGCGGGTCTGGTCGGAAACGAAGAAGCTGCTCGCCGCGCCCGATCCGGGGCGCGCGCTGCTCTGGATGCGCCAGGCCGGCGTGCTCACGGAAATCCTGCCCGAGACGGAAAAGTGGGGCATCGATGCCATTCCCGGCCTGATCGAGGCAGAAAAGGCTTTCGGCTGGACGCCCGATGCGCTGCTGCGGCTTGCCGCCATGGTGCCGGCGGACCGGGAGCGGCTGAAGGCCATGGCCGAGCGCCTGCGGCTGTCAAAGGCCGAGGCCGCGACGATGGACTATTGCGCGTCCGCCCCCGAAATCGCACCCAAACTTGCCGAAACGGCGTTCGATCGGCTGCTTTATCGCCATGGCCAGCAGGGTCTCACCATGCGGGTGAAGCTGGCGCTGGCTTCCGCACGGGCGCGGGGGCTCGGCGATCCCGAGGCGCTTGCCTTCGCCGGCCTTTGCCAGCGGTTGCTCGCGCGGGCGCAGAAATGGCAAAAGCCGTCCTTCCCGCTCAATGGCGCGGATGTGCTGGCGTCCGGCATTCCGGCGGGGCCGAAAGTCGGTTCGCTTCTGGGCGTCATCGAGGATGAATGGGTGGCGGGCAATTTTCATGACGGCCGGGCAAAGCTGCTTGCCCGGCTGGAAGCTCTCGCAAAAGAGGGCTGACTGGCGTCAGGCGGCGTCGGCCGCCTTCTCGTCGACGATGCGTTCCTTGATGTGATCGACCATGCTTTCACGGATCATGGTCTCGCCGTGAGCCGAGCGCATGTGCTCGACGGCGCGGCGCACGACTTCGGCATCGTCGCTGGCCCGCGTATGCCATTCGCATCCGGGGACGAGTGAACCGCATTCAAAAAGTCTCATGACCTATCTCCTGTCGTTTCAACGGGAACCAGTGTAGCAGATGCGGCCAGTGTGGCCAAACTGGATGAACCCGCGGTTCGCAAACCGTCCTTGGAAACGGGGCAGAGCACTGGAAGTTCCAGAGACAAGCTGACGGTATGCCGTCGCGCCCGTCCAGACGTCACCCCATACGGCCACCTGAAAGAGACGCATAGAACCAGAGGACCCACAGCCCGGGAATGAGCATGGCCGATGCGAGAACAAAGGCGAGCACCCGCCAGCCGAAGCTCAGGTTTTGGGACAGGAATGTGTAAATCATGAGAGCGGTGCCGGGCGCGAGCAGCAAGATCGGAATGAGAACAACGATCACATGGCCCATCGCTCAACCTTTCCTTGCCGACAGCCGGTCATGTTTGCAGTGACCGTCTGTGCCATGTTGAATATCTGCTACGGCCAGCGCACCACCGGCGGCAGCGACGAGAGGATGGAATCGACATTGCCGCCCGTCTTCAGGCCGAAGATCGTGCCGCGGTCGTAGAGCAGGTTGAATTCGACATAGCGGCCACGGCGCACGAGCTGCTCGTCGCGGTCCTCTTCCGTCCAACCATTGTTGAAGTTGTTGCGCACGATGCGCGGATAGACCATGGCGAAGGCGCGGCCGACATCCTGCGTGAAGGCGAAATCCGCCTCCCATCCGCCTAGCTCTTCCGAGGAATGCAGCCAGTCATAGAAGATGCCGCCGGTGCCGCGCGCTTCGTTGCGGTGCTTCAGGAAGAAGTAGTCGTCGCACCACGCCTTGAATTTCTGGTGATCGGCGACCGGATGGCGATTGCAGGTGATTTCCATCGCCTTGTGGAAGAGCTGCGTATCGGGATCGTCCATCGTGCGGCGGCGGTCGAGCACCGGCGTCAGGTCCGCACCGCCGCCGAACCAGCGGCTGGTGGTGACGACCATGCGGGTGTTCATATGCACGGCCGGCACATTGGGGTTCACCAGATGGGCGATCAGCGAGATGCCTGAGGCCCAGAAGCGCGGGTCTTCGCTGGCACCGGGAATCTGGCCGCGGAATTCCGGCGAGAACTCGCCATGGACGGTGGAGGTGTGCACCCCGACCTTCTCGAAGACGCGGCCTTCCATCATCGACATGCGGCCGCCGCCGCCCTCACCACCGTCGCGCTGCCAGTCTTTGGCGACGAAACGGCCGGCGGGCAGATCGGAGAGCGGGCCGGCCAGCTCGTCCTCGAGCGCCTCGAAGCTGGAGCAGATCGCATCGCGCAGGTGCTCGAACCATGCGCGGGCGGCGTCCTTCTTTTCCTCGATGTCGTCGGGAAGGCCTTTCGGCAGGTCTGGTCGTTCCATGATATGTCTCGCTGGGGTGTTTCCCGCCGGCGGCAAGGTCGCCGAATCGCATTTCGGTCACACTCGTTAACTTTGGGCCATTTGGCAACAAAAACGGATTTTTCGCTGGGGATGGCCGGACTCGCAAAATGCGCGGCGGCGGCCTATGTTTGCCCTGTTGAATGTGCTGCCAGGAGAAACGATATGGCGCGTGTTCCCGGACCGCCGCCCCTCGACGGGCTCCGCCGCCAGATCGAGCGCCATCGGCGCGAGAAGCCGGCGCGGGAAAGTCATTTCGTGCGCGAGACCTTCTGCATGGAGCGGCAGGCGGCGCGCGACAAGGCGCGCGAATGGTTCGACCATTGGCCGAAGGCCGCCTACTGGACCGAAGTGGAAAGCTGGCGGATGCTCGACGGCGACCGCATCGAGTTTACCATGCGCCGTCTGCCGAGCGCCGACTGACAGCTCTTCCCCCCACACGCCGAGGGCGATAGGACAGCGGCATCGTTTTCGATCCTGCCGGGTTTGCATGTTTGCCGATATCGTCATCCTTTCCCTGACCCAGATCATTGGCTGGGGCACGATGTTCATGGCAATTTCCGTGCTGGGCGGTCCGCTTGGCCAAACGCTGGGCCTGACGCCGGCGCTCGTCTATCTCGGCCCCTCCGTCATGCTGGTGGCGATGGCTGTGATGTCGCCCCTGATGGCGCCGCTTTATCGATCGCGTGGCGCGCGTTTCGTGATGTCCGCCGGAACGATCGCGACCGTGCCCGGTTTTCTCGTGCTTGCATGGTGTGATGGTCCTCTCGGTTACTATACCGGCTGGACGATCCTCGGCATGGCCGGAGCTGGGGTGCTGACGAACTCCGCCCATATCTACCTCGCCGCCAAGGCGGGCGTGCGGGCCAGGCAGGCCATCGGTGCGCAGATGCTGGCCATGGCGCTGGCACCGACCATCGCCTGGCCGGCGACCTCGCTCCTGTCCGGCTGGCTCGGCTGGCGGCACACCTATCTCGTCTTCGCCCTCGTCATGCTCGTGGTCGTGCTGCCGTTGCTGCGCTTTGCGCTGGAACCGGATACCGCGCCCGCCACGCCTGCCAGCAAGGCGCGCCTGAGCGGATCGCGTGGCGACGGCCGGACCCGCACGATCATTGTGCTGATGACGCTTGCCATTGCCCTGAACGGCTTCGTGACCTGGGGCTTCCAGCTTGTCGTCATCGATATCATGCGCAGCTACGCCGTTGCGGACGGGATTGCGATCGGCATGGCCGCGGCGATCGGTGTCGTCCAGATGTCGGCGCGGCTCATAGATTTCATCGGGGGCAACCGATGGGACGGTTTCGTCACGAGCCTAGCCGCCGGCATCTTGATGCCGGTCGCCCTGCTTGCGCTCGGCGTCGGACATGGCGCCGAATGGAGCATTGTCGCTTTCATCCTTTTTTACGGGCTGTCGAGCGGGGCGATGTCGGTGGCGCGCGCCACCCTTCCGCTGGTGTTTTTCGAGCGGCAGGTCTATGCCAGCGTTCTTTCCCGTCTCGGTCTTCCGCTCAACCTCGCCTTTGCCGCCGCCCCGCCCGTCTTCAGCCGTGTCCTCAGCGACTACGGCAATGCGAGCGCTCTGGGGCTGGCCGTGGCGTGCTCGCTCGGCACGCTGACAAGCCTTGTCCTCTTGGCGCGCTTTCGCGATCCTTCACGCGCCGGTTGAACGGGTCTGCGCCGCAGCGGCGATCCGCCGGTTTTCCTGCGTGTGTCCGGGCAGATTCCATTTTCAAATGCAACGAAGACAATGAAGGCCATGGTTTCAGGAAGATGGAATGGCCCGCTCTTTTGTGCAGTTGAGTTTGGGTGAACGCCGCATCATTGCTCGGGTGCGAGAGAAGAAGATCAACCAGGCCGAGATCGCACGTGCCCTTCGCCGTGACCGATCGACGATCTGCCGTGAACTGCGGCGCAATTTCTGGCGTGATCCTGAAGTGCCGATCGTCGAAGGATACTGGCACGTCACGGCACACGGAATTGCTCATCATGCCCGCCTGACGTGCGTGTGATCTGCAAGTTCGATTGACGGCGGGCTGTTGCGCCCTTATCTTGCGGCCATCGTCATCAATAGAAAGGCGCCGTTGCGGTTCTGAAGCACGGCTCACAGTCCTTGTTCGAACTCGCGATTGCCGTCTTCCTGATCCTCCTCAACGGGGTCTTTGCTCTTTCCGAACTTTCCATCGTTTCCGCAAGAAAGCCCCGCCTCAAGACCATGGCGGCGCAAGGCTCGCGCGGTGCCGCTTCGGCGCTGAAACTGGCGGAAAATCCCGGTAAATTCCTTTCCACCGTCCAGATCGGCATCACGCTCATCGGCATTCTCGCCGGTGCGTTTTCCGGTGCCGCACTCGGTGGCCGCCTGCGTGACATCCTCTTTGCCGAGGGCGTGCCGGACTGGCTGGCCGATCCGCTCGGCTACGGTATCGTCATCTTCGTCATCACCTTCCTGTCCGTTGTCGTCGGCGAGCTGGTGCCCAAGCAGATCGCGCTGAAGAACCCGGAACGGTTTGCCACGCTCGTGGCGCCTGCCATGTCGTTGCTGTCGAAGATCGGCGCACCGGCGGTCTGGATCCTCGATGCCTCGACACGTCTGATCTTCCGCCTGCTCGGCCAGCATGAGGTTTCCGAAAGCATCGTCACCGACGAGGAGATCAAGACCATCGTCGCCGAGGCAGAAGCCGCCGGCGTCATCGAGGGCGGCGAGAAGCTGATGATCGCCGGCGTCATGCGCTTTTCCGACCGCGAGGCGCGCGGCCTGATGACCCCGCGCAACGACGTCGACTGGATCGATCTCGGCGATACCGTCGAGGAAATCCACCAGCAACTCATCGAGAGCCAGCATTCTCGCCTGCCGGTCGCCGATGGCGGGCCGGAGACGATCGTTGGCATCGTGCAGAAGCGCGAACTGCTGTCGGCCATGCTGACCGGCCAGCCGCTCGATATCCGCGCCTTCATCCGCCCTGCGCCGATCGTGCCCGACACGATGGATGCGATGCGTGTGCTCGAATCGCTGCGCAGTTCCGAAGTGCCGATCCTGCTCATCCACGACGAATACGGCCACTTCGAAGGCGTCATCACGCCGGCCGACGTGCTGGAGGCGATTGCCGGCGTGTTCCGCGCCGATATCGAAGAGGGCGACGACGAGCACGCAGTGCAGCGCGAGGACGGCTCCTGGCTGATCTCCGGTTCCATGCCGATCGACGAGATGGCCGACCGCCTCGGCCTGCAACTGCCGGGCCGCCGCAGCTACCAGACGGCTGCCGGCCTCGTCATCGAATCGCTGCAGAAGCTGCCGAAGACCGGCGAGATCACCGAAACCCAGGGCTGGCGTTTCGAGGTTGTCGACATGGATGGTCGTCGCGTCGACAAGCTTCTGGCGACGCGCCTGGATCCCTAAGCTCTCTCCGACGGATCGGGCTCGAGCAATCTCGGGCCCGGGCCTTCCGCGCCAAGCGTATCCAGCGGATTGCGCAGCGGGCATTCCTGCATCGAAAGACATCCGCAGCCGATGCAGCCGTCGATCTGGTTGCGCAGCTTGGTGAGCCGCGCGATGCGGTCGTCCAGCTGGCGGCGCCAGGTTTTTGACAGCGTCCGCCAATCCTCGGCCGTTACGGGCCGGTCATGCGGCAGCACGGACAGCGCGTCCGCGATCTCCGACAGCGGAATGCCGGTGCGCTGTGCGACCTTGATGACCGCGACGCGGCGCAGGATGCTGCGCGGATAACGCCGCTGGTTGCCGCGGTTGCGCTGGCTGCGGATCAGTCCTTTCGTCTCGTAAAAATGCAGGGTGGAGACCGCCACACCGCTGCGCTCCGCGACCTCGCCGACGCTGAGTTCCCGCGGCATTTTGCTGTTTGGACAATTTTCCATCATGGCTGTTGACCTCAACTTTGCTTGAGGTTTTATACCGCGGGCTCCCTGATTTCAAACGGAGCCCAGACGCATGACAGACAGACTGACCATCGCCCTCATCTATGGCAGCGGCCGCGAGGGACGCTTTGCCGATACGATTGCGGGATGGCTGGAGCCGGAACTCGCGGGTTTCCATCAATACGACATCATCCGCATCGATCCGGCGGAACTGATTTTCACGCCCGGCGGTCTCGATATGGATTCGACGGAGAGCGTCGAAAGCAGGATTTCGCAGGCGGATGCCTTCCTCATCGTCGTGCCGGAATACAACCATGCCTATCCGGCCGCCTTGAAAGCCATCATCGACAGCTGCTTCCGCCCTTGGCATGCCAAGCCGATCGCCTTCATCTCCTATGGTGGCGTCTCGGGCGGTCTTCGCGCCGTGGAGCAGCTGCGGCTGGTCTTTGCCGAGTTGCATGCCGTTGCAATCCGCGAGACCGTCAGCCTCGCCCATGCCTGGACGCAGTTCGATCCCGCCGGCAACCCCTTTCGTCCCGGCCATCTCAACGGCCAGCTTGCCGTGTTGATGAGGCGCCTGACCTGGTGGGCGAATGCGCTGAAGGCGGCGCGCATCGCGACGCGCTACGACGAGGCAGCGGCATGAAACCGGAGCACTATGCCGTGGCGGAAATCGCCCGCTCGCCGCAGGAACGCTGGCGCAATGCGACGCTGCTCTTTGTCAGCACGCTGACCATCATGTCGGGTGCGACGATCTCCGCCTCCCTGCCGGGTATTGCCGCCCGGTTTTCCGAAGTGGAAAATGTCGCGCTGCTCAGCCGGCTGGTTTTGACGCTGCCGGCCGTGTTCATCGCGCTGTTTTCACCCGCGGCCGGTTTTCTGGTGGATCGCTTTGGCCGCAAGCCGCTGCTGCTGGCCTCGCTTGCGCTCTTTGCCGTCGCGGGCGCCTCCGGTCTGGTGCTCGATACGCTGCCCGGCCTGCTTGTCGGTCGTGCCGTGCTCGGCCTTGCCGTCGGCGGCATCATGACGGCGACGACGGCGCTGGTCGGTGACTTCTTCCAGGGGCCGGCGCGCGATCGATACATGGGCTTGCAGCAGGCTTTCGTCGGTATCGGCGGCACGCTCTTCCTGACGGGCGGCGGCTTCCTTGCCGAAATCCACTGGCGCGGTCCGTTCTTCATCTACATGGTGGCGATCCTGCTTCTGCCCGCCGCTATCGCGTTCCTGCCGGAACCGCGCCGGGTTCGTTCCGCCGCTGCTGTGGCAGGCGAGAGTGGGTTCGACGGGCGCAGGATCGTGCTGCTCGGTGTGCTGTTCGTCGCGGCCGCGATCAACATGATCGCTTTCTACATGATCCCGACGCAGCTGCCGTTCTATCTGGAGCATCTCGGGTTTGCGGCACCCAGCCTTGCCGGGGCGGCGATCGGGGCGGGGCAGCTGGTCGGTGTCGTCAGTTCGCTGGTCTTCGCACCGGTCCGCCGGCGGATCGGCCTGATGGGCGTGTTCGCCCTCGGCTTCATCTCGTCAGGTCTGTCCTTCCTGCTGCTATCGAGCGCGGAAAGCTATGGCAGCGTTCTGGCCGCCATGGCCGTCTCCGGCATCTGCATGGGCACGATCATGCCGAACTTCGCGGCCAGCGCCATGCTGCTCGCGCCGCCCGCCCTGCGCGGCCGGATTTCAGGGCTTCTGGTTTCCAGCATCTTCGCCGGGCAATTCCTGTCGCCGATCGTCTCGCAGCCGCTGATCATCGCATCCGGCTATGGCATGGCTTACGCCGTGGTCGGGACGGTCGTGCTGGTGCTCGGCATCGTGGCCTTGATCGCGCGGCTTTTACGGTGGGGTGATGGCTAAGTCAGGCAAACCCGGTCTGGCGCAGCGCCTCGCCGCAGATCATCGCGGCGGAGAGCGCGACATTGATCGAGCGCTGCCCCTCGACCATGGGGATGAGCACGCGGCCGTCGGCGAGATCGTGGACCCGGTCCGGCACGCCGGCGCTTTCACGGCCGAAGAGCAGGATGTCATCCGGCCGGTAGGCAAAGTCGGCGTAGAGCCCGGCGGCCTTGGTGGAGGCGAGCACGAGGCGGCGGCCGGTCGTCTGTCGCCAGTCCTCGAACCGGTCCCAGCTGACATGTCGCGTCAGCGTCACGGCGGCGAGATAGTCCATGCCGGCGCGCTTCAGGTTGCGGTCGGACAGGTCGAAGCCGGCCGGCTCTATGATGTCGACGGCGAGCCCAAGGCAGGCGGCGAAACGCAGGATCGTGCCGGTATTGCCGGCAATATCGGGCTGGTAGAGGGCGATGCGGAGTTGGGACATGGTTCGGGGGTAGCCGGGATGTGGCTGGAAGGCAACAGAATTGGCCTCAGATGCGAATGTGCGACGAAGTGGCTGGCAAATTGCGCCGTTTCGGGTTACCCAAGCAGCATCTTCAACGCGAGAACAGGGAGGATCATGATGGATATCACACGTCGACAGCGCCTCCCGGCTGGAATCACGCCACTTCTCGCGTAGGCACCTCGCCGCCAAAACTCCCTTCGCAGACCCATTTCAATTCGCCGTGTGACGCCATTCGTCGCCCCGCGGTCATCCTACCGGAACCCCGTTCCCGATAGCGCCCGTTTTGCGCCGACCGCCCGGTTCCGTCATTTGATATTACGGAGATAGCCATGTTCGGCTGGTTCGAAAGACGCTTGAATCCTTACCCTTCCGAGGCCCCGTCGCTTCCGCCGAAGGGCCTGTTCGCCTTCCTGTGGCACTATACCAAGCCGGCGGCCCCCTGGCTGTTCGTGCTCGGTTTCTGCTCCATGACGCTGGGCATCGCCGAAGTGCTGCTGTTCCAGTTTCTCGGCAACATTGTCGACTGGCTTTCGGCTGGTGATCCCCACACGTTTCTGGCCCGCGAGGGCGGAACGCTGGTCTGGATGGCCGTGCTGCTGCTCGTCGTCATTCCGGGTTTTGGCGCGCTGCATACGATGACCATGCATCAGGCGCTCGCGGGCAATTTCCCGATGATCGCCCGCTGGCAGATGCACCGCTACCTCATCCGCCAGAGCATGACCTTCTTCTCCAACGAGTTCGCCGGCCGCGTCTCGACGAAGGTGATGCAGACGGCGCTTGCCGTGCGCGAAACGGTGATGAAGATCATCGACGTCTTCATCTATGTGGTGAGCTATTTCATCTCGATGATTGCAATCATCGCCGCGGCGGACCTGCGTCTCGTCGTGCCGCTGCTCGTGTGGTTCGTCGTCTATGTCTCGATCCTGCGCTATTTCGTGCCCAAGCTCATGCGGATTTCGCGCGAGCAGGCGGATGCGCGCTCGATGATGACGGGCCGGATCGTCGACAGCTACACCAATATCGCGACGGTAAAACTGTTCTCACATGCCGGCCGGGAGGAAACCTATGCTCG
The DNA here is from genome assembly GCF_022899935.1 of Shinella curvata. GTDB lineage: Bacteria > Pseudomonadota > Alphaproteobacteria > Rhizobiales > Rhizobiaceae > Shinella > Shinella curvata. The sequence goes on along the minus strand of NZ_JALJCJ010000001.1, from coordinate 1,063,963 downwards.
CGACGGCATGGATGAGTTCCTCCAGACCGTGCACGCGCAGATGCGTAAGATCACGCTGTTCAACATCGCGATCGACATCAACAACGTGCTGGCAATGTTCTTTACCGCGGCGATCGGCATCTATTTCTGGATGAACGGCGATGTCTCGGTCGGTGCGGTGGCGGTGGCCATGGGCCTCGTCATGCGCATCAACGGCATGTCGCAGTGGGTGATGTGGGAAGTGACTGCGCTGTTCGAGAATATCGGCACCGTCTATGACGGCATGGGCATGATGACCAAGCCGCACGACATCCAGGACAAGCCTGAAGCGCCTGCTTTGCCGGACGCGAAGGGCGCCATCGCCTTCGATCACGTCCGCTTCCACTACGGCAAGAACAAGGGCGTGATCGAAGACCTGTCGCTCACCATCGGTGCCGGCGAGAAGGTCGGTCTTGTCGGCCGCTCGGGGGCGGGCAAGACGACGCTGATGAACGTGCTCCTGCGCTTCTACGATCTGGAGTCGGGCAAGATCACCATCGACGGCAAGGATGTCGCGACGGTGACGCAGGACAGCCTGCGCTCGCAGATCGGCGTGGTGACGCAGGACACGTCGCTCCTGCACCGCTCGATCCGCGACAACATCGCCTATGGCAAGCCGGAGGCGACGGACGCGGAAATCATCGAGGCGGCAAGACGGGCGAATGCCTGGGACTTCATTGAAAGCCTCACCGACCAGCAGGGCCGCACCGGTCTCGATGCCCAGGTCGGCGAGCGTGGTGTGAAGCTCTCGGGCGGCCAGCGTCAGCGCATCGCGATCGCCCGCGTCTTCCTGAAGGACGCACCGATCCTGGTGCTGGACGAGGCGACCTCGGCGCTCGATTCGGAAGTCGAGGCGGCGATCCAGGACAACCTCTTTGCCCTCATGCAGGGCAAGACGGTGATCGCCATCGCCCACCGCCTGTCGACGCTGACCGAGATGGATCGCATCGTCGTGCTCGACAAGGGTCGCTTGCACGAGACCGGCACGCATGCCGAACTCGTCGCCAAAGGCGGCATCTATGCCGACCTCTGGACACGCCAGTCCGGCGGGTTCATCGCGGATGACGCGGCCGAGGCGGAAGCGGCGGCGGAGTAACAAAAAGAGAGGCCGATCCCGATGAGGGATCGGCTTTTTTCTTTCCGATCTTTAAGTTGCCCCCTGTCCAAAACAGCCTATATCGAAGGCATGATCTTCCGCCCGCTTTTCTCCTTCTCCGAGACCTGGATCCAGCCCTTCGCACGGCGTGATGATCTGCGGCCGCCGCAGGGGTTGATGGCGTTCGTCTGGTTCTATGTCGGGCAGGCCAAGGCGCCTTTTGCGGCTTTGCTGGTGCTTGGCGGCATCACGGCGGGCATCGAGGCGGCGACCTTCTGGTTCGTTGGGCGATTGGTCGATATGCTAGCGACGGTGACGCCGGGCGAGGGGTGGGGCGGGCTGCTTTCGGCGCATGGGCCGGAGCTGCTTGTCATGCTCGGGCTGATCGGTGTCGTGCGCTTCGTCGTGGCGTTCCTGACCGCACTGATCGACCAGCAGGTCATCACGCCGGGCTTCTATAATCTGGTGCGGTGGCAGTCCTATGTGCATGTCGCGCGCCAGTCGCTCTCCTTCTTCCAGAACGATTTCTCCGGGCGGATCGTCACCAAGGTCTGGTCGGCGGGGCAGGCGACGGGGGATGTCATCACGTCCTTCATGGAGAGCATCTGGTTCGTCTCGATCTATACGGTCTCGACACTCGTGCTGCTCGGCCAGCTCGACTGGCGGCTGGCGGTGGTGCTGCTCGTCTGGCTGTCGGTCTTCGCGGTGCTCGCGCGCTATTTCGTGCCGCGCATCCGCGAGCATGCGCGGCAGTCGGCCGAAGCGGGATCGATGATCAGCGGCCGCATGGTCGATGCCTATTCGAACATCCAGACCCTGAAACTGTTCGGCCGGGACGATGCGAACGACCGCTACATGCGCGACGGTTTCGACATCTTCCAGACGACGATCCTGAATTTCACGCGGCTGCTCACGTCGCTGCGCGCCTCGCTTGCCTTTCTGTCCGGCCTGATGATCGCCGGCATGGCGGTGTTGTGCGTCCATCTCTGGCTGACCGGCATCATCAGCTCGGGCGCCGTGGCGTTCACCATGGCGCTGGTGCTGCGGCTGAACTTCCTGCTCAACCGCCTGATGACGCAGCTCAACAGCATCATGCGCAATATCGGCACGATCCAGAATTCCGCCGACCTGATTTCCCAGCCGATCGGCCTTGTCGACCGGCCGGATGCGGCGGTCATGACGGTGGCGCATCCGGAAATCCGCTTCGACCATGTGCGTTTCCACTATGGTCGCGCGTCCGGCGTCATCGATGACCTGACGCTTTCGATCCGGCCCGGCGAGAAGGTCGGTATCGTTGGCCGCTCGGGGGCCGGAAAGTCGACGCTCGTCAATCTGCTGCTGCGCTTCTACGATCTGGAAGGCGGGCGCATCCTTGTCGGCGGACAGGATATTGCCACGGTCACGCAGGAAAGCCTGCGCGCCGCTATCGGCATGGTCAGTCAGGATACGGCCCTGCTGCATCGCTCGATCCGCGACAACATTCTCTTCGGCAATCCCGATGCCAGCGAAGCACAGATGATCGAGGCGGCGAAAAAGGCCGAGGCGCATGATTTCATCCTGTCGCTGGAGGACCAGCGCGGCCGCACCGGCTATGATGCTCATGTCGGCGAGCGTGGGGTGAAGCTGTCCGGCGGCCAGCGTCAGCGCATCGCGATTGCCCGCGTCATGCTGAAGGATGCGCCGATCCTGGTGCTCGATGAGGCGACCTCGGCGCTCGACAGCGAAGTGGAGGCGGCGATCCAGTCGAACCTCGAACGTCTGATGCGCGGCAAGACCGTGCTCGCCATCGCCCACCGGCTCTCCACCATCGCCGCGCTCGACCGCCTGATCGTCATGGACCGCGGTCATATCGTGGAGGAGGGGAGCCATGCCGAGCTCGTCGCCAGAGGCGGGCTCTATGCGGATCTCTGGTCGCGTCAGTCTGGCGGGTTTCTCGGCCATGAGGAAGCGGCGCAATAGGGCCGCAAAGCGTCGTTTCGCGCTTGTCGTTTGAGCCGGGAAGCGCTGAAGGTTCAAGGCGATGCATGCGCCTTGTCAAGATGCTCCGTTTTTCCCGCGACAATGTGCCCACCTCCCCTTGCCAAGGCTGGACATAATTTGCGATCAAGCATAGAACGCGCCGGATTGACGGGGAATCTATGGCCGTATTGTGTCCGGAATTGCCGGTTTCCAAAGGGGCGTTGCGGTTTCCGCAGACATTGCGTGAGAGGATGGTTTAGCCGTGAGCGAACACGAGACAACAAGCGAACCCCATGGCGAGCCCACTCGCCGCGATTTCCTTTACCTGACCACCGGTATGGCGGGCGTCGTGGGCGGCGTGGCGGTCGCATGGCCGTTCATCGATCAGATGCGTCCGGATGCGTCCACGCTGGCGCTCGCCTCCATCGAGGTCGACGTCTCCAGCCTGACGCCGGGCATGTCCCTGACGGCCAAGTGGCGCGGCAAGCCGATCTTCATCCGCAACCGCACGGACAAGGAAGTCGAAGAGGCCAAGGCCGTTGCGCTTTCCGATCTCAAGGACCCGGTTGCCCGTAACGCCAACGTTGCTGCCGACGCGGAAGCGACGGACCTCGAGCGCTCCGCCGGCGAGGGCAAGGAGAACTGGATCGTCATGATCGGTTCCTGTACGCATCTGGGCTGTGTTCCGCTCGGCCAGGCCGGCGATTTCGGCGGATGGTTCTGTCCCTGTCACGGTTCGCACTACGATACCGCTGGACGTATCCGCAAGGGTCCGGCCCCGGAGAACCTCGCTGTGCCGACCTTCTCGTTCGTATCCGACACAGTCATCAAGATCGGTTGAGGGGACACCTGATAATGAGTGCTGAACATTCCACCTACCAGCCGACGACTGGCATCGAGAAGTGGGTCGATTCGCGCCTGCCTCTGCCGCGCATGATCCATGACAGCTTCGTCTCCTACCCGGTCCCGCGCAACCTGAACTATGCTTACACCTTCGGCGCCATGCTTTCGGTGATGCTGATCGTGCAGATCCTGACCGGCATCGTCCTGGCCATGCACTATGTCGCCAGCGTCAACGAGGCCTTCGTCTCGGTCGAGAAGATCATGCGTGACGTGAACCACGGCTGGCTGCTGCGCTACATGCACGCCAACGGCGCGTCCTTCTTCTTCATCGCGGTCTATCTGCATATCGCCCGCGGCCTCTACTACGGCTCCTACAAGGCGCCGCGCGAAATCCTCTGGATCCTCGGCGTGGTCATCTACCTCTTGATGATGGCGACCGGCTTCATGGGCTACGTTCTGCCCTGGGGTCAGATGTCCTTCTGGGGCGCGACCGTTATCACCGGCTTCTTCTCGGCCTTCCCATGGGTCGGCGAGTGGATCCAGCAGTTCCTGCTCGGCGGTTTTGCGGTCGACCAGCCCACGCTGAACCGTTTCTTCGCGTTGCACTACCTGCTGCCCTTCATGATCGCCGGCGTCGTGGTCCTGCACATCTGGGCGCTGCACGTCACCGGCCAGACCAACCCGACCGGCGTCGAAGTGAAGTCCAAGACCGACACGGTCCCCTTCACGCCCTATGCGACGCTCAAGGATGCGCTCGGCGTCTCGGTCTTCCTGATCGCGTTTGCCTGGTTCGTCTTCTACATGCCCAACTATCTTGGCCACCCGGACAACTACATCCCGGCCGACCCGTTGAAGACCCCGGCTCACATCGTTCCGGAATGGTACTACCTGCCGTTCTACGCGATGCTGCGCGCCATCACCTTCAACGTCGGCCCGATCGACTCCAAGCTCGGCGGCGTCCTCGTGATGTTCGGCGCGATCATCGTGCTGTTCTTCCTGCCCTGGCTCGACACGTCGAAGGTCCGTTCGGCCGTCTACCGCCCGTGGTACAAGCTGTTCTTCTGGCTGTTCGTGGTCAATGCCATCCTGCTCGGCTGGCTCGGCGCGATGCCCGCTGAAGGCATCTACGTCGTCCTCTCGCAGCTCGGCACGCTCTATTACTTCGGTTTCTTCCTCGTCATCATGCCGGTGCTCGGCCTGATCGAGACCCCGAAGCGCATTCCGAATTCGATCACGGAAGCGGTTCTGGAAAAGAAGAACGCCAAGTTGGCCAAGGCCTGAGAGCGAGCGAAAGGAACCATGACAATGAAAAAGCTTGTTGCAGGCATTCTGTCGCTCGCACTCGTCGCCGGTCTCGGCGTCTCCTTCGCCGTAGCGGAAGAGGCAGCCCCCGCCGCCGGTGCCGAGGCGGAACACGCCACGCCACATTATCCGATGCATAAGCCCAGGCAGCAGGACTGGACCTTTGCCGGCCCGTTCGGCAAGTACGACAAGGGCCAGCTGCAGCGCGGCCTGAAGGTCTACACCGAAGTCTGTGCGGCCTGTCATTCGATGAACCTCGTCGCCTTCCGCACGCTGGAAGGCCTGGGGTATTCGGAAGCGCAGGTAAAGGCTTTCGCGGCGAACTACGAAGTGCAGGACGGCCCGAACAGCGATGGTGAAATGTTCACCCGCAAGGCCGTTCCGTCCGACCACTTCCCGTCGCCCTTCCCGAACCAGCAGGCGGCCGCGGCCTCGAACAACGGTGCAGCCCCGCCGGACTTCTCGCTGATCGCCAAGGCGCGCGGCATCACGCGCGGCTTCCCGCAGTTCGTCTTCGACATCTTCACGCAGTACCAGGAAGGTGGCCCTGACTACATCTACTCGCTGCTGACGGGCTACGACGAGGAGGTGCCGGCGCATCTCGAAGTCGCCGAAGGCACGCACTTCAACCCGTATTTCGCCAATGCCGCGGCGCTAGCCATGGCAAAGCCGATCTCCGACGACCAGGTCACTTACGACGACGGTTCGCCGCAGACGGTCGACCAGTACGCACGCGACATCTCCGCCTTCCTGATGTGGGCCGCCGAGCCGCATCTCGAAGCACGCAAGCGCACCGGCTTCATGGTCATGGTCTTCCTGGTGATTTTCACCGGCCTGATCTACCTGACGAAGAAGTCGGTCTACGCGAACAAGGAACACTGAGCGATCTGATCGCCCGGTTCAAAAGGCGGCCTCCGGGTCGCCTTTTTTGTTGTGGGGCGGTGCCGCACCTGCAATAACCGGACAATCCTTCCGCAGTCGGGAAATCCCATGCCTACCGTTGAACAAGAACTCGTCGCCGCGATCCGCAATATCCCGGACTATCCCAAGCCGGGTATCATCTTCCGCGACATCACCACCATGCTCGGCAATCCGCGCGCGTTCCGCCGCGCCGTTGACGAGCTGGTTCACCCCTATGCGGGTATCGGCATCGCCAAGGTTGCCGGCATCGAGGCGCGCGGCTTCATTCTCGGCGGCGCCATGGCGCACCAGCTTTCGACGGGTTTCGTACCGATCCGCAAGAAGGGCAAGCTGCCGCACGAGACCGTGCGTATCGCCTACAGCCTGGAATATGGCGTGGACGAGATGGAAATGCACAAGGACGCCATCACGCCGGGGGAGAAGGTCATCCTCGTCGACGACCTCATCGCGACCGGCGGCACGGCGGAAGCGGCCGTGAAACTCCTGCGCCAGATGGGCGCCGACATCGTCGCCGCCTGTTTCGTCATCGACCTGCCGGAGATCGGCGGCCGCAAGAAGCTGGAAGCGCTCGGCGTGGAAGTGCGCACGCTCGTGGCCTTCGACGGGCATTGAGTCCGTCGCCTCGCCTCAGACGAATTCTAGAACTGTGCTCTCGAACCGGATGACCGGCTCGCCGTTCTGATTGCGGCCAGCGCAGAGGATCGAGTTGATCCGCCGGTCTTTGCGCGTGGCCAGTTCGCGGGAGGCGAGCAGCGTCACCGAATAGGTGATGGTGTCGCCGGCAAAGACCGGTTTCAGCCAGGCGAGCTTGGTGAAGCCCGGCGAGGGGCCGAGGTTCGGGGGCACGATGCCGTCGGTGGCGAGGCGCTTGCACTCGCCGAGCCAGAACGGCACGAAGCACTTCATCCAGCCGGCGCTGGTATGCCAGCCCGAGGCGCAGAGGCCGCCGAAGAGAGCGTGCCTGGCCAGCTCCTCATCGAGATGGAACGGCTGCGGATCGAAATTTCTGGCGAAGCGGATGATGTCTTCGGCACTGAAGGTGTTGCTTCCGATCTCGACGGCCTCGCCGAACGGGTAGAGCTCAGCCATCCGCATGGTCGGCTCCCTTCGCAGCAACGCGCATCATGTTGATATATTCCGACACCGCGACCAGCTCGCCACGCTGGTTGGTCACCTCGGCGCGCATGCGCACGATGCCGATCTCCGGTCGCGAACGGGAGACACGGGCGTCCAGCACCTCGCAATGACCGCCGAGCGTGTCGCCCGCCAACACGGGACGCTTCCATTCCATGAGATCGACGCCGGGTGATCCCTCGGAAGTGGAGCCGTCGATATAGGCCTCGAAGAGCATGCGCATCATCACGGCGCTCGAGTGCCAGCCGGAGGCCGCAAGGCCACCGAGAATGCTGGCGCGGCCGGCAGCCTCGTCCATATGCATCGGCTGCGGATCGAATTCCCGAGCGAAGGCAATGATCTCGTCCGCCGTCATCGTGCGCTTCGAAAAGTCGAAGCGCCGGCCCGGCGTAAAATCTTCAAACGTATAGTTGGGCACCGTCTCGTCCATCCTGTTTCGGGCCGACAATGGCGAGCAGGGTTCCGTTTTGCAAGCTCTTGTCAGCGGGCTCGCGACGGTTAAGGTGCGGCCGACGCCGCGCAAGGAGAAGACAGGATATGCAGAGTTTGAAATCCGTGCTCGACGGTGCGGCAGGCGAGGGGATCCTCTCCGCCGACCAGGCGAGCACGCTGTTGCCCTATATGGAAGCGCGCGGCGTGGTCCTTGGTACGCCACCTGAAGCGCGCGCGCTCGATATCGCCGGCCCTGCCGAAGACCGTGCCATCGCGCCCGTCGAGGACACGGAAGCGCCGCGCTTCATCCGCGGCTTCCACGATGTGCTGATCACCATCGGCGTTGCCATCGTCATGGCGGGCGTCTGGGGCATCGGCGCCTTCCTCGCCGCGCTGCCGGCCATCGTCATCCTCGCGGAAATCCTGGTGAAGCGGCAACGTCTCGCTCTGCCGGCCGTGTTGCTGACCCTTCTCTATGCGCACTGGATCGGCATCACGACGATCCTGCTGCTGGAGGATACTCTGGGTGCGGAGAAGAGCCCCTATCTCGGCTTTCTCCTGGCCATGCTGCCCTTCGCGCTGCTTTTGCCGCCCTTCTACTGGCGTTACCGCATTCCGCTGTCGCTCAGCCTGTGGTTCCTGTCGCTGGCGGCCGTGGCGCTCGGCCTCGTCTTCCTGGCGTTGACACGGCTAACAGGCAGCGCCGATGTCATTGCCGATCGCCCGATGTTGTCCGCAGGCATCTTTCTTGCGGCAGCTCTCGTGCTGTTCTGCGTCGCGATGGCCTACGATCTTTCGGATCGCTTCCGCGTCTCGCGCCGCTCCGACATTGCCTTCTGGCTGCATCTGGTGACGGCGCCGGCGCTGCTCTATTCGACGCTCTGCTTCGTCTTCCTCGGCGATTTCGCGAATGACACGCTGTTCAGCAGCGACAAGGGCCTGCCGGAGGCGCTCATCATTGTCGCGATCGTCGTCGTGCTGATGGGGATCGGCCTTGCCATCGACCGGCGCGCCTTCGTGACCTCGGGGCTGCTCTCGCTCGGCCTCGCCACAGCAAGCCTGCTCCAGCGCACGGCGGCAGCACCGGAAAGTTACGTCTTCCTGACACTGTTGATCGTTGGCATCGTCGTTCTGACCATCGGCATCGGCTGGCCGCATTTCCGGCGCTGGACGGTGACGCCGCTGCCTCTGGCGCTCAAAGAAAAACTGCCGCCCCTCCGGTGAGGGACGGCAGTTCGAAACGTTGGGAACATTTGCCGCTTACGTGTTGAAGCGGAAGTGGATGACGTCGCCGTCGTTGACGACGTATTCCTTGCCTTCGTCGCGGCCCTTGCCGGCTTCCTTGGCGCCAACTTCGCCCTTGTAGGCGATGTAGTCGTCATAGGCGATGGTGAAGGCGCGGATGAAGCCGCGTTCGAAATCCGTGTGGATGACGCCGGCGGCCTGCGGGGCCTTGGTGCCTCGCACGATGGTCCAGGCGCGCGTTTCCTTGGGGCCGACGGTGAAATAGGTGATGAGGTCGAGCAGATGGTAGCCGGCGCGGATGAGGCGGTCGAGACCGGCTTCCGTGAGGCCGAGCGCCGAGAGGAATTCTTCGGCCTCCTCTTCCGGCAGCTGCGCGACTTCGGATTCGATTGCAGCCGAGATGATGACGCATTCCGCGCCCTGTTCCTTGGCCATAGCGGCGACGGCGGCGGTGTGCTCGTTGCCCGTCGAGGCGTCGGCTTCCGCGACGTTGCAGACATAGAGAACCGGATGCGAGGTCAGGAGATTCAGGCCCTTCAGGACCTCGATCTCTTCCGGGGCCAGCGTCTTGAGGAGCAGGCGGGCCGGCTTGCCCTCGTTCAGGAGCTTCACCACGGCTTCCATGATCGGCAGCTGGGCGAGCGAATCCTTGTCCTTGCTGGCGGCGCGCTTGCGGGTCTGCTCGACGCGGCGCTCCAGGCTCTCGAGGTCGGCGAGCATCAGCTCGGTCTCGATCGTGTCGGCGTCACCCACTGGATTGATGCGTCCCTCGACATGGGTGATGTCGTCATCCTCGAAGCAGCGCAGCACATGCACGACGGCGTCGACTTCGCGGATATTGGCGAGGAACTTGTTGCCGAGGCCTTCACCCTTCGATGCGCCGCGCACGAGGCCGGCAATGTCGACGAAGGAGATGCGCGTCGGGATGATTTCCTTGGAGCCCGCGATGGTGGCGAGCGCCTTCATGCGCGGATCGGGAACCGCCACTTCGCCGGTATTCGGCTCGATGGTGCAGAAGGGATAGTTCGCCGCCTGGGCAGCCGCCGTCTTGGTCAGCGCGTTGAAGAGGGTCGATTTGCCGACATTCGGCAGACCGACGATACCGCATTTGAAGCCCATGGAGATGGTCCATTCGTCGTAAGAAAATCGTTGCCCTCGCTATGGGGGATGCGGGGGGCAGGGTCAAGGCCTAGGCTGCCGTGGGGCCTTGAACTCACGCCTCTTGCGGTGCACAATGGCCCGACATCGCTCGAAGCCAACGTCATGAGGAGCTTCCCATGAGCAATGGTGACACGACCCTAACCCCGAAGACCTCAACCAAGCCGAAGCTCGAACGGCCGAGGCTCTACAAGGTCCTGCTCGTCAACGACGACTATACGCCGCGCGAATTCGTTGTGCTGGTGCTGAAGGCCGTGTTCCGCATGGCCGAGGAGACGAGCCAGCGGGTCATGATGACCGCTCACAAGATGGGCACCTGCGTCGTCGTCATCTGCGCCCGCGATATCGCCGAGACCAAGGCGAAGGAGGCGACGGACCTTGCCAAGGAGGCAGGCTTTCCTTTGATGTTCCAGACGGAGCCGGAAGAGTAGGGTTCATTCAATATTAGTGGTTTCTTTCTAACGTGCGACCATGTTCGAAGAAGCCTCTACCTGGCATTACGCCGTTGCCTTCGTGCTTTTCCTCATTCTCGGGGCGTTCGGGCATATTTGCCGCGCGGTCTTCAACAGTCTGCCGGACCGACTGTCGGACAAACCGATGCTCGATCTCCTGATCAGCGACGGCTATGACATGAACGACCATCTGCTTCGCACCGAATATGACGATGCGGGTTACTACCGGCTCGATTCCTGGCGGAACTTCCGCAACGCCGCCCTCGGCTGCGGGGTCGCCGGCATTGCGATCATGCTGCTGTCCGATCGTGCATCTGGTATGGTCGCGTATGGCATCGATACCGGTTTCGCCTGGCTGTGGGATCTGTTGCTTTATCGCCTGCAGGCGGTGCGGTCGCTGTAGCGATCACTCGCCCTTGTTGCCGAGCAGCTTCTTCAGCATCTCCGCCATAGGGCCTGTGGTCGGCAGGATTTTCGGCTGATTGTGGTTGCGCGCCTGGCGGATATGGGACTGGCCGGCGGGCTTCTTTTCGGGGGCGGCCTTTTCCTCCGGCTTGCCGCCGGTCGCGAGCGCCAGCCTGTTCATCAGCTGTGAATCTTCGCCCCGTACCAGCATGTCGGTGTTGAGCGCCAGTTCGTCGAGCAGCGGGTCGAGCCATGTGTGGTCGACCTTGGCGAAATCACCGAGCACGTGGTTGGTCACCAGTTCCTTGGCGCCGGGATGGCCGATGCCGAGGCGCATGCGCCGGTAGTCTTTGCCGCAATGCGCGTCGATCGACTTGATGCCGTTGTGCCCGCCATGGCCGCCGCCGATCTTGATGCGCACCTTGCCGGGCGCGAGATCGAGTTCGTCATAGATCGCGACGATGTCCTTGGGAGCGAGCTTGTAGAAGCGCATCGCATCCCCGACGGATTCGCCGGAAAGGTTCATGAAGGTCTGCGGCTTGACGAGCAGAACCTTCTCGCCGGCGATCTCGCCTTCGGCGATTTCGGCCTTGAACTTCTTCGACCAGGGCGAGAATGGGTTCTTGCGATGGATCGCATCCAGCGCCATGAAGCCGATATTGTGGCGGTTGCCCGCATATTTTGCGCCCGGATTGCCGAGGCCCACGATGATCTGCATGGAAGTGGTCCGCAAGTGGAGGTGTTATGTCTTCACCACCGCGAAAGCGGACGGAAGTCAACCGCCCCGGGTCAATTCTTCGTGCCGTTGTCGGCGGTGCGCGTGTCCGGCGGCAGGCCGTAGGCGGTGAAGATCCGGTCCTGTTCGCCGCTCAGGATCAGCTTGTCCAGCTCGGCCTGCAGCCCCTTGATCAGGCCCTGCGGCGTCTGCTTGTTGCAGGCGAGCCCGTAGATTTGGCCGGCCATCAGCATGGCCTTTTCGACGGGATATCCGTCCTTGACCAGCTTCTTGTAGGTCTTGACGGAGGTGGGCATCAGGTCGATGCGGCCGGAAATCAATTTGCGCAGGGTGATGTCGATATCGGAGGCGAGGTCGATGTCCTTGAACCCGATCAGTTCAAGCGCCTCCACGGCGAAGTCGCCGCGCTGCGAGCCGACCTTCAGTTCACGCGCCTTGACGATCGTAAGGTCGTCATGCGCGTCCCCCTTGCGCTTGAGAAGCACCATCTGGTCCTTCAGAAGCGGGTTGACCCAGACGAAGCGTTCGGCGCGCTCGCGGTTGTAGCCCGTCGTGAAGACGCAAGTGTTCGGCTGTTTCTCCGCCATAGCGAAGGCGCGGGCCCAGGGCATGATCTCCAGCGTGTAGTCGATGCCGGCAGCCTTGGCGATTTTCTCCACCTGGTCGACCGCGATGCCGGTGATCTTGCCATCCTTGATGTAGTTGAAGGGCGCATATTCCTCCGTCACGAAGTGGAGCGTGTCGGCGACGGCGTGAGACAGCGGGGCGAGGGACAGGCAAAGCGCAAAAAGCAGTGTCTTCATCGTCTCGTCCCTCAAACCGTCAGGAGGCCATGGCCCGGTGCTCGGGCCCGTCGGGTATTGCAAATTCGTCGAGCTTTTCCAGCAGCGCGTCAAGCGGCAAGGGTTTGCTCAGCAGATAGCCTTGGCCGAATTCTATCTTCATGCCCTGCAGGATATCCCACTGTTCCATCGTCTCGATGCCTTCCGCAACCACCGCACAGCCCATCTGGTGCGAGATGGTGCGGATACCCTCGACAAGCATACGGCTCTTGCGGCGCACGTCCGGCTGGTCGGAGGACAGCGAGCGGGTGAAGGACTGATCGATCTTTACGATGTCGACGGGGAAGCGGTTGAGGTAGCTCAGCGACGAGTATCCCGTACCGAAGTCGTCGAGCGCGATGCGGCAGCCGAGATCGGAGAGCGCATCGAGAACGTCGCGGACGACGGGATTGTCGAGCATCAGAACTGCCTCGGTGATCTCGACGACGATGCGCGCGGGCGTGATGCCGTTTTCGAGGAGAAGCGTCGCGATGCGGGCGGGCAGGGCGGGCTCGAACTGCAGCGGCGAGAAATTGACGGCGAGATACGTGTCGCCAAGGCCGTAGAGCTTCGAGATGACGGCGAGGCTGGCGATGGATTTCGACAGGATGCAGTCGCCGATGCGACCGATGGAACCATTCTCCTCCGCAATGCCGATGATTTCGGCCGGCGGCAGGATGCCGTGCTCGGGGTGGTGAAGGCGCATCAGCGCCTCGAAACCGGCGACGCGGCCGTTGGCAAGGCTCACGATCGGCTGGAGATGGGCGGTGAACCAGTCGTCGCGGAGGCCCTGGTCGATGAACTGTTCTGTTTCGAGCCGCTTGCGGGCGATGTCGACCATGTTGTTGTCGAAGAGCTGGACGCCGTTCTTGCCGCTGCGCTTGCGCGCATACATGGCCATGTCGGATTTTTGAAGCAGGCAGGCGGCGGTGGCGGCGTGATCGGGATAGACCGCGATGCCGATGCTGGCGCTGACATTGAGCTCCGCGCCGTTGACGATGAGTGGCGCGCGCAGGCTCGCGACCAGGCGGTCGCTGACGTCCATGGCGAGCTGACGGGCATTCGGGGCCGAAAGCAGGATGGCGAATTCGTCGCCGCCAAGACGGGCGATCACATCATTGGTGCGCAGTTGCCGACGCAGGCGCATGGCGACCTGGCAAAGCACGTCGTCGCCGCTGGCATGGCCGAGATTGTCGTTGATCCACTTGAAACGATCGAGATCGACGAAGAGGCAGGCGAGCTGCTGGCCGAGCGCATCGACATCGCCGATCAGCTCGTCCAGCACGGTCTCGAAGCCCTGCCGGTTGAGCAGGCCCGTCAGGTGGTCGGTGATCGCCTGGCGGTGGTTGCGGGTCTCGGCTTCCTTGAGATCGGTGACGTCGGTCATGACCGAGAGCGACAGCGCTTGCCGGCTGCTGCTCGCTGCCGCGCCTGTTTCGAGGATCAGCACGTCGATCACGCTGGTGTCGGCGCAGCGGAAGCGCACCGTGACCTCGCAGATGCCGCTATCGGACGTTTCATGGCGCTTGCGGTAGGCCGCGCGCGAGTCCTCTTCGACGAAGTCGGTGAAGCTTTGGCCGATTACCTGTTCGCGGCGGTAGCCTGTTGCCGTCAGCCAGTAATCGCTGACGGCCGTGATGCGGTTTTCCGCATCGATGGAAAACAGCATGGCTGGGGTGAGGTTGTAGATATCGGTGGCGCGGGCATGGGCCAGCTTCAGCTCGTTTTCCTCACGCTCCAGCTTGCTCTGCATCTCGTTGAAGTTATGGGCAAGCGCACCCATCTCGTCGTTCGAGGTCCAGTCGACATGATGGCGCGACCCGAGCCGACGCGTCGCCTCTATGGCTGCGGTCAGGCGCATAAGGGGGCGGATGATGGTGATGCGGTTGCCGATGATCGCGGCGGTGAAGAGCGTTGCGACGGCAAAGAAGAAGATCGCGAAGATGCTGACCTCATCCTTGGAGAAGCGCGAGAAGAGGCCCGCCTTGCGGATCCAGATTTCCGCCGTGCCGACTTTCTTGATGCCGTCGGCTGCTTTGTAGAGGATATCGGTCTTGACGATCGAGCGGGCGTCGTCCGGGTCGGGCGAGACGGCGGGCCTGCTGATGTCGATGACATCGGACGTATCGCGCACATGCACATAGCTGATATCGGTGTCGGCCTGCAGGGCAGCGACGATCTGGTCGATGCTGTCCTTGTCGAAATCCCAAAGCGGCTTGCCGAGTGCCTGGACATTGGCCTCAAGCAGGACTTCGGTGTTCTGCAGGCGCTCGCGTGCGACGCGGTCGGAGGAAAGGATCAGGAAAAGCACGAAGAGCGGGGCGACGAAGACGAGCAGGGCACCGATCACGATTGCGATGAAGCGGCTTTCAACCGAATGCATTTTCATGCCGGTCGTTCCTGCGCCACGTTGCAAAGCCAGTTCATGATACCCCTCTTTGGCTTTTGCCAAGTTCCCCGGGGTCTAGACTTTCATCAAAGTCTTAAATGTTGCTGAAATGGCCGTTCGTAAAAGTGCTGATGATTCAAACTTCCCGCAACGGTAGTGTGGTGTTTTGCGGGCAAAGAAAAACCCCGCGCCTCGGGAAAGGCGCGGGGTTCGAGAAAGATCCCTGGAACGGGATTATTCTGCGGAGCCTTCGGCTTCGTCCGACTTTACGCCGGCTGCCGGAGCAGCGATCGTCGCGATCGTGAAGTCACGGTCGGTAATGACCGGGCTCGTGCCCTTCGGCAGCTTGATGTGCGAGATGTGGATACCGTCGCCGACCTTGAGGCCGGAGAGGTCAGCCGTCAGGAATTCCGGAATGTCGCCGGCCAGAGCGTGCAGCTCGACCGCGTGGCGAACGATGTTCAGGACGCCGCCGACCTTGATGCCCGGGGACTTCTCTTCGTTGACGAAGTGAACCGGCACTTCGACGACGACGTGGGTGTTACCCGAAACGCGCAGGAAGTCGACATGCATGGTGAAGTCGCGGACCGGATCCAGCTGGTAGTCCTTCGGCAGAACCTTGATCTTCTCGCCGTTGACATCGATCGTGGCGACCGTCGTCTTGAAGCCGCCGGCGTGAATACGCTGGGTAACTTCCTTGGTCGAGAGGGCGATAGAGACAGGGGCCTGCTTGTCGCCGTAGATTACTGCAGGAATAAGGCCGTTGCGGCGAAGTTCACGGGAGGACCCCTTACCAACCCGTTCGCGCGTCTCGGCCTTGAGCTCGTAAGTTTCGTGGCTCATGGCTTTACCTTTCGTGTGTTACTGGAGAGCCTTTCGCGCAGCGGGCAGCGCCCGGCGATGCAAAAGGCTTGAGGATTTCGTGAAAGCCTCATCCACGTTGCCTCCAAGGGTGTCTACGCGGATGGGGGCTCCTTAAACAAGAATGCCCGGAAATGCAAGGGCCGAGGCCGGCTTGAGCCCGGATTGACATGCTGCCGCCGCGATTGGATGTTCGGTGGCGAAAGCTTCGCTGAAGGAGAACGACATGAGACGACAGATCCTGATGGCCTCGGCCGCCTTTGCGCTTGTTTCGGCAAGCCCCGCTGCCGCCCAGGAGATTTCGCCTGCCGGTGCAGAAGCTCTCCAGCAGCGCCTGACGCACTACCTGCCGAAAGACATCGTCGATGCCGGTCTCGTCACGGTGAAGGCGGCGTCTTCCTTCTATGAGCTGCGTTTCGACCCGACGGTTTTGATGGAGCAGGCCAAGAAGGGGAAGGTTCAGGTAGAAGGCCTGAAGCCTGTGATGGCCTATCTCAGACCGCAGCCCGAGGGGACCTACCGCGTCGAGGCCAATAACAGTTTCGATATCAAGGGCACGATGCCGGGCCAGGGTTCGTTTACCTATTTCATCGATACGATGAAGACCGACGGGATCTACGACCCGGAGATTCTTTACTTCACATCGGCGGACTGGTCGGTGAAGCGCATCGCCTTCTCCAGCACAACGCAGCAGGAAAGCGTGAGTGCAAGCTTCGGCGAATCAGCCATGCGCATCACCTCGGAGAAGAAGGCGCCCGGTACCATCGATATTTCCAGCACCGGCGTCATGAAGGCGTTCAGTGAAACGATCACCGGCGGCCCCTCCGGCCGGGTCGATATCGGTGCCGATACGCTCGACATCGACGTCAGCTTGGACGGAGCGCGCTACAAGGTCTTCCAGGACCTTGTCTTCTTCGTGCTCGACAACATGCATAAAGACAAGCTTGAAGCGGTGGATGCGGCCCGGCTGAAGGATCTGCTGCGTGCGTCCTTGCCGGTCTTCGACAATCTGACCGAAACGATCAAGGCCTCGAATGTCACCGTCGGCACCGACAAGGGCATCTTCGGCGCCGACGCGGTCACGTACAATATCGATATGAACGGCATCGGCCATTCGACGCGTGTCGGTTTCGGTTTTGGTGTGGAACATCCCAAGCCACCGGCCGGCATCTTGCCGGCAGAGTTTGCCGAGGCGCTCCCGGAGCGGGCGAACTTCAAGGCGGCTGTGACCAATCTCGATCTGGCCGGTGCGGTGACCTATCTCATCGACCACGCGGATTTCACCAAACCTGAGCCCTTGACGGAAGAGCAGAACAGGGAGATCGGCCGGATCATTCTGCCGAACGGCGCGATGACCGTCGAGTTCGAGGATGTTTCCGCCGTCTCGCCGATCTACGACCTGGAGGTTTCCGGCAAGATGATGGTGTATCCCGAGCAGAAGGATCGCCACAGCGCCGATGTGACCGTTACCATGCGCGACTTCGACAAGACGATCACCTATCTGCAGCGAAATGCAGGAAAGGTGCCGCAGTTCGGACAGGTCTCCTTCGGCCTCCTGATGATGAAGGGCCTTGCCCGCAAGGGTGAAGGAGGGGCGCAGATCTGGGACCTGACGGTCGGTGAGGACGGCAAGGTGCTGATCAACGGCCAGCCGTTGCCCTTCCAGCAGTGAACTCTAGGTGCGGCGCCTCGCGGTGAAACGCGACAGCGCCAACATCAGGCCGCCCGCGAGCAGACCCCAGAAAGCACCTGAAATGCCCGCAAAGGAGACGCCTGAAGCGGTGACGAGGAACGTCACAGCCGCCGCCTCGCGGCCGTCCACCTCCTTGAAGGCGTTGAGAGCCGAATTGGCGAAGGCGCTGATCAGCGCCAGCCCGGCGACGGCCTGGATGAGGACGGGCGGTGCGAGGCTGACGAAGGCGGTGACCGCGCCCGCGGCGAGGCCGAAGATCACGTAGAAGACACCGGCATTGATCGCCGCCCAGTAGCGTTTTGCGGGATCGGGATGGGCGTCGCTGCCTGCGCACATGGCGGCGGTGATGGCGGCAAGGTTTACCGCATGGCCACCGAATGGCGCCGAGAGCAGCGAGAACAGGCCCGTCGTCGCAAACAGTGGGCCGGGACTGGGCTCGTAGTGGTTGACCTTCAGAACCGCGATGCCGGGAATGTTCTGCGAGGCCATGGTGACGATGAAGAGCGGCAGCGCGATGCTGACGAGGCCGGCAAAGGTGAAGACGGGCGTGACGATTTCGGGCTTCGGCAGCAGGGCTTCGGCAAGCCCGGCAAAGGCGCCGTCCGGAATATCGATGCCGAAGGCGAGAACGGCGACGAAGGCGGCCAGTGCCGCCGGCACCGCATAGAGCCTGTTGATGCTGCCGACGATCACCCAGGCCAGCACGATCGGCAAGCCGAGCACGGGATTGAAGGCAATGGCCTTTACCGGCGCAAAGCAGAGACCGATCAGCACACCCGCCAGCATGGCGTTGGCCAGAGCTGCGGGAATGGCGGCGACCATGCGACCGAGCGGCTTCCAGAGGCCTGCGATGATGATCAGCACCGCACAGATGATGAACCCGCCGACAGCGGTCGCAAAGCCGCCTTCGACCGCGCCGGAACTCGCGAGCAGGGCGGCCCCCGGCGTCGACCAGGCGATGGAAACAGGCAGGCGTGTCGCAACACTGAGCACGATGGCGCAAACGCCCATCGACACCGAAAGCGCCATCAGACCGGATGCGGCCTGCGCCTCGGTGGCGCCGACGCCGGTGAGGCCATGCAGCACGACGGCGAAGGAACTGGCGAAACCGACGAAGGCGGTGAGCAGGCCCATGAACAGGGCTTGAGCGGAAAAATCACGAAGCATGGCGAGATCGACTAAGGAAAGGAATGTGCAGTCGTAACAGGCGGCGCAGGGGTTGGAAACAGGGTTGTGCGGCAGTCGGGGCGTCGCGCTCTGTCGTCGCCCTAGGACCTTGGTCTCGCTGGACCTTGCGCCCAAAACGGGGCTATAGTGAGCGGCGTTATATTTTGACGCGACGAACGGTCGGAAGCTTTCGGGGAGGAGAGCGGATGTCATTGCGTGTCCACCACGCGGATCATGTGCACACCGTGGCAGGCCACGCGTCGGCTGCCGCCAGTTCGCCCGTTGCCGCTTCCTGGCGTCGCTGCCTCACTCTGCATGGTCTGTCGCCGGAAGAAGCCCGCGCGCCCTGGCGATTGACCGACGGCGAATTCCGCCAGGCCCGTACCCGCTCCAGCGTTCTCGTCGAGGAGGCCTCGGGCGAACTCGATCGGCTTTTTGCGACGGTCGGCAAGGCGGGCTGCTGCCTGCTGCTGACGGATGAGAACGGCATTGCGCTCGAGCGGCGCGGGGCGGCCGGCGACGACCGGGAGTTTCGTGGCGTGGGCCTCTGGTCCGGCACGGTCTGGAGCGAGGCGAGCGTCGGCACCAACGGCATCGGCACGGCGCTCGCAGACGAGCGGCCGGTGGTGATCCTGCGGGACCAGCATTTCCTGTCGCAGAATACCGGTCTTTCCTGCACCACCGCAACGATCCGCGACCATACCGGCCGCATTGCCGCGGCCATCGACATTTCCACCTGCCGTGACGATGCCAACGAGATGACGATGGCGATCCTCTCTCAGGCGATCCGCGACGCCGCGGCGCGTATCGAGGCCGGGCTTTTCCGTCGCGCCTTCTCCTCTGCCCGGATCCTGCTGGTGCCCGTCGATGGTCGCGCGGCACCGGCGTTGCTTGCCGTCGACCGTGACGATCTCGTGCTCGGCGCCACGCGCGCGGCACGGCAGGTGCTCGGCCTCGATGACCGGCGCATCGCGGGTGGTGTTGCGGCTTCGGATCTTCTTCAGGAGGACCGGGCGGAGGAGGGGCGTGACCTCGATGACGCCGAGCGCGCAGCGCTTCGCCGCGTTCTTACGCGGGTCGGCGGAAACATCAGCCAGGCGGCGGACCTGCTCGGCATCAGCCGCGCGACGCTCTATCGCAAGATGAAGAAGCTCTCGATCAACTGATGTTGCGGCGCAGCACAGCCTGCGCCGCCGACCTGTCTCAAATCTGAAACAGTCGTCGCAACCATCGCCGCGCAGGCTCTACCGCAATCCGGCGAAGCGCAGCACCATTCTCCTCACGGCCCATGCGGGTCTCTTTTGGGAGGAATGACATGCTGCATCAGAAGATCGTCGAAAACCCGTACAAGGCAAAGTACGGCAACTTCATCGGTGGTGAATGGAAGGAGCCGGTCGCTGGCCGCTACTTCGACAATATCACCCCGATCACCGGCGGCAAACTCTGCGAAGTCGCCCGCTCCGACGCCGCCGACATTGAGCTCGCCCTCGATGCGGCCCATGCCGTCAAGGATAAGTGGGGCCGCACGTCCAGCACGGAGCGCGCCAACATCCTGATGAAGATCGCCCAGCGCATGGAGGACAATCTCGACCTTCTCGCCCGGGCCGAGACCTGGGACAACGGCAAGCCGCTGCGTGAAACGCTGGCGGCGGACATTCCGCTCGCCATCGATCACTTCCGCTACTTCGCCTCCTGCGTGCGCGCTCAGGAGGGCACGATCGGCGAAGTCGACCACAATACCATCGCCTATCATTTCCACGAGCCGCTCGGCGTCGTCGGCCAGATCATTCCCTGGAACTTTCCGATCCTGATGGCGGCGTGGAAGCTGGCGCCGGCACTTGCCGCCGGCAACTGCGTGGTGCTGAAGCCCGCCGAACAGACGCCGTCGTCGATCCTCGTCTGGGCCGAACTGATCGGCGACCTTCTGCCGGCCGGCGTGCTCAACATCGTCAACGGTTTCGGCCTCGAGGCCGGTAAGCCGCTTGCCTCCAACCCGCGCATCGCCAAGATCGCCTTTACCGGCGAGACGACGACCGGCCGCCTGATCATGCAATATGCCAGCCAGAACCTCATTCCGGTGACGCTGGAACTCGGTGGCAAATCGCCGAACATCTTCTTCTCCGACGTCATGAACGAGGACGACGACTATCTCGACAAGGCGCTGGAAGGTTTTGCGATGTTCGCGCTGAACCAGGGCGAAGTCTGCACCTGCCCGAGCCGTGCGCTGGTGCATGAGAAGATCTATGACCGCTTCATGGAAAAGGCCGTCAAGCGCGTCGAGAAGATCGTGCAGGGCAACCCGCTCGACACGGCGACGATGATCGGTGCGCAGGCCTCCTCCGAACAGCTCGAAAAGATCCTGTCCTATATCGACATCGGCCGGCAGGAAGGCGCGGAAGTGCTGACCGGCGGCGCAAGAAACGATCTCGGCGGCGATCTCTCGGGAGGCTACTACGTCAAGCCGACGGTCTTCCGTGGTCACAACAAGATGCGCATCTTCCAGGAGGAGATCTTCGGGCCGGTCGTTTCGGTCACGACCTTCAAGGACGACGCGGAAGCGCTCGCCATCGCAAACGACACGCTCTACGGCCTCGGTGCCGGCGTGTGGAGCCGTGATGCGAACCGCTGCTACCACTTCGGCCGTGATATTCAGGCCGGCCGCGTGTGGACCAACTGCTACCATGCCTATCCGGCGCATGCCGCCTTCGGCGGCTACAAGCAGTCGGGCATCGGTCGCGAGACGCACAAGATGATGCTCGATCACTACCAGCAGACCAAGAACATGCTGGTCAGCTACTCTCCCAAGGCGCTCGGCTTCTTCTGAGCGACCGCCGCTTTCTCCCGCTCCCCGGCGGAGGAGGCGATCACAGGGCAGGAGCTCTCCATCATGGCTTCTGCCCGTTCCCTCTCCCCCTGCCCGGGGAGGGGGAAGCCAGTTTCAAGGAGAGCCGCGATGTCCGACATCCTGACCGAGCCCCGCGTGGTGGCGACCGATGCGGCGCTTGCCCTTATCCGGGAAATCCAGGCCGAGTATCCCGAAATCCTGTTCCATCAGTCGGGCGGTTGCTGCGACGGTTCCTCGCCCATGTGCTACCCGGCGCACGACTACATCGTCGGCGACCGTGACGTGAAGCTCGGCGAGATCGGCGGCGTGCCCGTCTATATCAGCGAGAGCCAATACGCCGTCTGGAGGCACACGCAGCTGATCATCGATGTCGTGCCCGGACGTGGTGGCATGTTCTCGCTCGACAACGGCCGGGAGAAGCGTTTCCTCACGCGTTCGCGTCTCTTCGGCGGCGGCGAGGTCTGTCCGCTGCCAAGCCGCTAAGCCCGCTTCCCACGAAAAAGCCCGCCATTTGCATGGCGGGCTTTTCGTTCAGGTGGCGGCTGCCTCAGTTTGCAGCGCAAGCCGGGTCGCGTTTTGCCCGACGCTTGTCCGCGCAGCGCAAATCCTGTTCGCGATCTTCGCGTCCGCTGCGATCAGCCCGCGTGCCGCTGTCATCGAGGCCGAGCCTGATATCGGCATCCTGGCGTCTGTTGTCGCTGCGCTCGCGATCCCGGTCCCTTCTGCGTTCCCGGCTCGAGCGGTCGTCGCGCGTCTGGTCTTCCCAACCGGTATCCGGGCGGCGGAACTGGCATTCGCCGCGACCGATCACGTCATAGCCGCTCGAACGTGCCTCGCAGGCGTTCGCAAAGGTTTGGCGGTCACGGCCGCGCGAGCCGCAGACCGGCGCATATTCCCGTGTGCAGGCGCGCCCTTCGTCCGGCCGCGGATCGGGCCGACCGTCAAAGCGGCATTCGCCGCGGCCGACGATGCGGTAGCCGTTCGAGCGCGCTTCACAGGCGTTTGCAAAGGTCTGCATTTCGCCGCGGCGCGTGCCGCAGACGGGCATGTATTCCATGGTGCAGACCTGCGGGCGGGGGCGATAATCCGGGCGGCCCTCATCGACTTCGACCTGGCAGGCCGCAAGCGTGCCCGCAGCAAGAAGGATGGCTGCCCGTGCCGTCAGGCGGCTAAAGAAAGATACTGATATCATGGGTTTCCTCCTCGCGAATCTGAGCCGACCCTAACGCAAATTTGATCGGCCCGATATCGGCCGTGAACAAAAAAGCATGGGGTGGTTGCGGCATGAAAAAGCCTGCGCAACCGAGGCGGGCGCGCAGGCTTGAAAGCGGTAGAAACTGGGATTTCCTCAGTCGAAGAGGCTCGATACGGACTCTTCGGCGCTCGTGCGGTTGATGGCTTCGCCGAGCAGATTGGCCGTCGAGATGACGCGGATATTGTGCGCCGACTGCACGGCCGTGGTCGGCTGGATCGAGTCGGTGATCACGAGCTCCTTGAGCTTCGACGAGGTCACACGGGCCACGGCTCCGCCGGAGAGAACGCCATGGGTGATATAGGCGGTGACGCTGGTCGCGCCGTTCTTCAGAAGCGCTTCGGCGGCGTTGCAGAGCGTCCCGCCCGAATCGACGATGTCGTCGATCAGCAGACAGTCCTTGCCGGTGACATCGCCGATGACGTTCATGACCTCGGATTCGCCGGCGCGCTCGCGGCGCTTGTCGACGATCGCCAGCTGGCAATCGAGGCGCTTGGCGAGCGCACGGGCACGCACCACGCCGCCGACGTCAGGCGAGACGACCATGACGTTTTCGAGATTGTAGTTTTCCTTCACGTCACGCGCCAGGATCGGCACGGCGTAGAGGTTGTCGGTCGGAATGTCGAAGAAACCCTGGATCTGGCCAGCATGCAGGTCGAGCGTCAGGACACGGTCAGCGCCCGCCTCGGTGATGAGGTTTGCAACGAGCTTGGCGGAGATCGGCGTGCGCGGGCCGGGTTTGCGGTCCTGCCGGGCATAGCCGAAATAGGGGATCACGGCCGTGATGCGGCGCGCCGAGGAGCGGCGCATGGCATCGATCATGATCAGCATTTCCATCAGGTGATCGTTGGTCGGGAACGAGGTCGACTGGACGACGAAAATGTCCTCGCCACGCACGTTTTCCTGGATTTCGACGAAGATCTCCTGGTCTGCGAAGCGCCTGACCGTGGCACGGCCGAGCGGAACATTCAGATAATTGCAGATCGCTTCGGCCAGAAGCCGGTTCGAATTGCCCGCGAAAACCTTCATCTATGGTCCGCCTGTTATTCTGCTGATGGGGGGGCGTTTAAGGGGCTAACCCCGCGAATGCAAGGCCCTTGCCACCTTCAGAAAGCGAATCTCCGCATTTCGCTGTGATTTAATGTTTCGCGGCTGTTAACCGGGCACCGAACCGCGCCAGTCGAGATAGGCACGGATCGTTTTTTGCGCGATGCCTTCCATCGTGCTGGCGGGGACCGCCGACCAGGGATCGGAGGCCGTATCCGAAACGCTCTCCTGCCCCTGGATGCGATGCAGCCTGGCGCCCTGACCATCAAGCACGTCCCAGACATAGACGACGGTCGTCTTGCCGCTGTCATTCATGGCCGAGAAATAGCCCTTCAGAATGTACTTGCTGGAATTGTCCGAGGCGCTGCGGATCGTCAGGCCATTGGAACGGGCTTCCGCACCGAGGCGCTTGGAAAGCGGCGTCACGGCCTCGACCGGCGCGCCGATGATCGGGAGGAAGCGGATTGTCTCGGCGGATTTTGCGGGCGACACGACGGCGACTTCTTCAGCGCCGCCGGAGGTTTCGGCCGCCAGCGAACGCTGGGCGGTTTCACGGGCGAGCGCGGTGTCGGTCGTGGTCCGCGTGCTGTTGCGCGTCAGCGCTTCGGCCTGGCCCTGCAGCGTGCCGGCCGTTTCAGCGCCGGTCGTCGTGCCCGTTTCGGCTGGGGTGGTGAAGGCGGACTGCTGGGTCGTCGTGGTGACCGGTGTGGTCTGGGCGCTCATCTGGTCCAGATCGCGCTGCGTGACGGGGGGCGAGTTGAAACCGCCGCCGACATCGACCTGCGGCGTCAGCGCATCCGTGCTGTTGCACGCGGAAAGGGTTGCGATGAGGCCGATCAGTGCCAGCCGCTTCATCAGCTCGTGCATCCTTGTCGTCCGTCTCCTTTGGAGCGTTTTTGCCCGTCTGTTCCCCGCAACGATTTATGGGTGGGCCTCCAGGCCCTGTCAATTACAGGATCTCGCGTGCCTGGGATAACCCGATCAAACCTCGATGAAATCGAGTCCGTAACGGGAAAGCGGCTTTGGCGTGTCCGTCGTCGTGAGGTAGGTCTGGCCGAGGGTCATGGCGGTGCCGCTGTCGGAATCGAGCAGGATCGTGTGCACGAAGACCGACATGTTCGGTTCGATTTCCTGCGGATTGCCCGAAAGGAACAGCTGGTGCTCCATCCATGAGGGCGCAAAGCGCGCGCCGACGGAATAGCCGCAGGAATTCAGCCGGTGGCGGGCGAGGCCGCGCTCGTCGAGGATGCGGGCATGGGTCTCGAAGACCGTGCCGAAGGTGTTTCCGGGCCGCAGCACCATTTCCATCGCCTGGATGGTCTCGCGGCAGGCGCTGTAGAGTTCGCGGTGGCGCGGGGTCGGGGTGCCGATCACGGCCGTGCGCATCATCGGCGCATGGTAGCGTGCGCTGACGCCCGCCCATTGCAGGCTGAGCTGATCCTGCGCCTCCAGCCGACGACGGCCGGATTTCGAGCGCACCAGCAGCGCATCGTCGCCCGAGCCGATGACGAACTCGTTGGCCGCATAGTCGCCTCCGCCCGAGAGCACGGCGTTTTGCAGGGCGGCGAGGATCGCCGCCTCGTCGCCGCCGGCCTTGATGAGCGGCAGCGCCGCATCCAGCGCTTCGTCGGAGAGGGCGGCTGCGCGTTCGACATAGGCGATCTCGGCCGGGCTCTTGATGAGCCGGAGGCGGCTGATGATCGTCGAGGCATCGACAAGCTCCCCGAAGCTCTGGAGCTGGTTGTCTATGAGGCGCGCATTGCGACCCGTCAGGCCATGCGTGTCATACTCCACGCCGATGCGGCAGCCGAGGAGGTCGAGATCGGACAGCAGGTTTTTCAGGTCCATTGTCGGATCCGCGTTGACGCGGTCGATCCAGACCTCGATCTTCTCGATGGTCGAGGTGCGGCGCGCCTGGCGCAGATCCGCCGAACGGGTCAGCAGCACCATCTCGCCCGTCGCCTTCACCACGAGCGTCTGGAAGAAGCAGTAGCCGAACGTGTCGTAGCCGGTCAGCCAGTACATGCTCTCCTGCGCGAAGAGCAGCATGGCGTCGAGCTTCTCCTCCCGCATCCGGGAGGTGAGGCGTTGAAGCCGGTTGGCGTATTCCTCGCGGTCGAAGTGAAGTGCCATGGGTGTTTCCCTCGTCCGTTTGTTTTGGGTGGGCGTCTTGTTATGGCTGGCCGTCGGCCCTGACCATGATCGCCGAAATCTGGCGGCCGTAGTCCGGTTCCTGCCGGTGCGTGGTGCGCCGGTAGGAGAAAAAGCGATCTTCGTCAGGATAGGTGCAGATGTCGAGATTTTCCGCGGTAACGCCGGCATCGGAGAGGCGTTGCGT
Source organism: Shinella curvata (assembly GCF_022899935.1). Classification (GTDB taxonomy): domain Bacteria; phylum Pseudomonadota; class Alphaproteobacteria; order Rhizobiales; family Rhizobiaceae; genus Shinella; species Shinella curvata. The sequence goes on along the minus strand of NZ_JALJCJ010000001.1, from coordinate 1,037,849 downwards.
CGTCAGGCCCGGCAGGTCGAACATCGCGTGGTCTTCGTTGCCGGAAGGCGTGAAATAGCGCTCATAGCTCTTGTCGACGGCCAGGAAGCGCGCGACGAATTCCGGGCCGACCTCGTAGTTCCGCCGGCTGATCGAAGGGCCGAGGCTGGCCAGGATGTTTTTGCGTTTCGCGCCGAGTTTTTCCATCGCGGCGATGGTGTTTTCCAGCACGCCGTAGAGCGCACCCTTCCAGCCGGCATGGGCGGCCCCGACGATGCGGGCGTCGGGATCGCAGAACAGGATCGGGCCGCAATCAGCTGCCAGCACGCCGATGACGACGCCCGGCGTCGCGCTGACCAGCGCATCGGCCTGCGGCCGCGCGCCATCGTAGGTGTCATCGACCACGACCACGTCGGGCGAATGGATCTGGTGCACGGTCGCGAGCTTTTCGGGCGCTGCGGAAAACCAGCGGGCGACGCGCGCGCGATTCTCATGCACGTTCTCGCGCTCGTCCTGCGAGCCGAGGCCGACATTCAGGCCGCGATAGATGCCGCCGGAAACGCCGCCGGTGCGCGTGAAGAAGCCGTGCTGTGCGGCTTTTCCGGCGCGTTCGGCCAGAAGCGGGCTTTCGATCGGGGCGGGAAGCGTCTGGTCCTTCATGGTCTCTCGGCTGGGCTTCGGAGGGGCCGCCAGGCAGGAACGCGACCGGGCATGCGGGGTGCAAATCGGGCCGGATGTTGTCCGGCCTTTTCCGGCATGTCAATCCGGCTGGCGGAAGGGGAAGAGCGAGAGCGGTGCGCTGCCGACGGCCAGAACCTTGAAAAGATCGCCCATTTTCCCGGCGCCCGAGCCGGCGAGCCGGTCGACATCGGCAAGGATGGATTGCTGCGTCTCAGCGTCGCGGTTGCGCCCGAGCGCGGACGCGCGCTCGCCGATACCCAGGCCGACGAGAAAATCACCCTGGTGCAGCATACCGTGCACATGCAGGCCGGCGCCTGCGGCCGCGCCCGCCAGGCGCTCGAAATCCACATGGCTGGTCAGATCGGCTTCGCCGGGATGGGCGAGCGGTGCGTCGAAATCATGTTTCAGCACCGCCTGCAGCGTATCGCCGAAGCCGGTGACGAAGTGGCCGTAGTCGATGATCACGGCCGAGCCGCCGAAACGGGCGATGCGTTCGCCGATCGTCGCCATGACCGCTTCGCGCGCCGGCGCGATCTCGAAGATCGTGCCGTTCGGCATGCTCTTGTGGTGTTCCGGCAAGGCGGCCGGATCCAGGGTCGCGACGCCGGCCGCGAAGGTCAGCTCGTCCTCGGCATCGAGGCCGACCAGTCGCTCCCGAAAACCGGACGAAGTCTTGACGAACTGGCGGATCGGGATGGCGTCGAACAGTTCGTTGGCGGCAAGCAGTACGAAACCCTCGGGCAGCTCCTCGAAGCTGTCGTGCCAATTGACGCGTGCGGCATGAGTGCCGAGCGTTTCGTGCTGGATGGCGCGCAGCTTCGGGCTGGTCTCGATCAGGTGAAAGGTAGCACTGTCATAGAGCTGCGGGGCGAGCTTGTGTACGACCCGCAGCATGTCGGCCATCATCGTGCCGCGGCCGGGGCCGATTTCGGCGATGCGCACCTCCTCAGGCCCGCCATGTTTCTGCCAGGCGTGGATCAGGAAGATGCCGAGCATTTCGCCGAACAGCTGGCTGACCTCCGGCGCGGTGACGAAATCGCCGGCGCGGCCGAAGGGGTCGCGTGTGCGATAATAGCCATGCTCAGGGTCGGCGAGGCACAGCGCGAAATAGTCCGTGACGCTGATCGGGCCGTTGGTGCGGATCAGTGCCTTGATCTTGCGGGCGAGGGGCGTGGTCATGACGGCGTTCGCTCAGGCGCTGGCCGGATGGGCGGCACGGGCGCGGACGATCGCCCAGAGGCCGACGGCGAGCATCGGCAGCGAGAGCAGCATGCCCATGGTCAGCCAGCCACCCAAAAGGTAACCAAGCTGCGGGTCCGGCTCGCGGAAGAATTCCACGGTGATGCGCGACAGCGCATAGCCGGCGACGAACAGGCCGGTGATGAGGCCGGGGCGTTTCAGCGCACCGAAGCGATAGACCGCGATGGCAAGCACCGCGAGCAGTACGATACCTTCGAGGCCGGCTTCATAGAGCTGGCTCGGATGGCGGGCGAAAGGGCCGGCTTCCGGGAAGATCACCGCCCAGGGTGCGTCCGACAGGCGGCCCCAGAGCTCGCCGTTGACGAAATTGGCGATACGGCCGAAGAACAGGCCGATCGGCACGACGGCGGCGACGATGTCGAACAGGCTCCAGACCGGGATGCCATTGCGGCGGGCAAACAGGATCATGGCGAGCGTGGTGCCGGCAAGGCCGCCGTGGAAGGACATGCCGCCGTTCCACACCTGGACGGCCCGTAACGGATCGGCCGCGACATTGGCGAAGTCATAGAACAGGATGTAGCCGATGCGGCCGCCGAGAATGATGCCGACAGCGGCCCAGACGAGGAAGTCGTCGAGCTGAACCCGCGTTGCCGGTGCTTCGCCTGTCCACAGTCCAGGCGTCTCGATGAGCCGGCGGGCATAGAACCAGCCGAGCATGATGCCGACGACATAGGCGATGCCGTACCAGTGCACGGCAACCGGGCCGATCGAGAAGGCGATCGGATCGATCTCCGGGTAGGGCATGATGGCGAAGAGATTTGCGATAGTCGTCAAGGTCACTGTCTTCCGGTTTTCGCGGGGGAAGATGGCGACCGGACATGGCAGGGTCAAGGCGATAAATCGTGATGCACGGGCCGCGACGGGCCGGAACCGGCGGCGATCCACCGGAATCCGCTTGCAAGGCGCTCCGTCAGACCCTACCTCAGGGACAGAGCGCGGGCGCTGATGGCCCGCAGGACCACCGATCCCTGAAGAGAGGGCTGACCATGACGACAGGTGCGAACCGCATTCTCGACGACTTCGCCAAGCTGATGACCGACGCTGCGGGTGCCGCGCAGGGCGTGCGCAAGGAGGCCGAGACCGTGTTCCGTGCGCAGGCCGAGCGTTTCATCAACGGCATGGACCTCGTCAAGCGCGAGGAGTTTGAAGCAGTGCGCGAAATGGCCATCAAGGCGCGTGATGAAAACGACGCGCTCCTCAAGCGCATCGAAGCGCTGGAAGCGCGCCTCAACGCGAGCGCCTGAACCGTTTCAGGACAGCTTTTATCTATCGAGACTCGGTTGGCGTGATTCACCTCGCGCCAACCGATTTTTTTAATAAAAATTTTACCCCTGTGGACACTCCCGAAAAGCTCTTTCGACAGAGTCCCTTAAGCTCCCGTCCTGAATCTTTTTGGCAGGCTCTGTCCACAACCGGGCGGAGAAAATGGCAAGCCAGGGGCTGGCGTCGTGACTCCGCCGTTATACACTGATTTTAAATGATGATTCGAGACAGGCAACGCAAGCTTCGGGCAGGGTAAGTCGTCCAGATTGCGCAGAGTGCCGAGCCAATCATTCAGTGTTGTATCCGGAGTATGGTTTGCCCGCGTCGTGTGTGTGAGCACGATGTCGCATGCCTGCCGGCCTTGAAGGTGATGCATGAGCCTTATGGAATTGGATATCGGACGCCAGTCCAACCCGGTCGACATGATCGAGTTCGTCGCGGCCAACAATGACTGGTCGTTCGAACGTTCGGGCGAAGACGAGATCGCCATGACCGTCGAGGGCAAGTGGACGGACTACCACGTCTCCTTCTCCTGGATGGAGGAATTCGAGGCGCTGCATCTGGCCTGCGCCTTCGACATCAAGGTTCCCGAAAGCCGCGTCAACGAAGTGCATTGCCTGCTCTCGCATGTGAACGGTCAGGTGCTCATGGGGCATTTCGACCTGTGGCGCCGCGAGGATGTCGTGATCTTCCGCCAGTCGCTGCTTTTGGCCGGGGGGGCCGAGCCCACCAACCGTCAGGTCGAAGTGCTGTTGTCCAGCGCGCTGGAATCCTGCGAGGCCTATTTCCAGGCCTTCCAGTTCGTCGTCTGGTCCGGCATGGACGCCCAGTCCGCCGTCGATGCGGTGCTCTTCGAGACGGTTGGAGAAGCCTGAGAATGTCTGTTGCGATTTCGGGTCCCATCGTTCTCATCGGCGCCGGCAATATGGGTGGTGCCATGCTGGCGGGCTGGCTGAAGAGCGGCATTGCCGGCTCTTCCGTTCTGGTCATCGATCCCGGCCCGTCGCCGGCCATGGCCAAGCTGATTGCCGATAACGGTGCGCGCCACGAGACCTCCGCGCCCGAGGGGGTAAAGGCCGGGGTGATCTTCGTTGCGGTCAAGCCGCAGGTCATCGATCAGGTGTTGCCGCCGCTGAAGGGTCTCGTCGGGCCGGAGACGGTCGTCGTCTCGGTTGCCGCCGGCAAGACCATTGCCAATCTCGAAAGCCATCTCGGCGAGGCCGCCACCGTGCGCGCTATGCCCAACACGCCGGCCATGATCGGCCGTGGCGTCACCGGTGCCTTCGCCAATGCGCGCGTCACCGCAGCGCAGCGCGATGTCGTGCATTCCCTGCTCAAGGTCAGCGGCCCCGTCGAATGGGTCGCGACCGAGGGCGATATCGACGCCGTCACGGCAGTCTCGGGCAGCGGCCCGGCTTATGTCTTTTATCTCGTAGAGTGCATGGCGGAGGCAGGCCGCAAAGCGGGCCTGCCGGCGGACCTCGCCATGCGTCTCGCACGGGAAACCGTCGCGGGGGCTGGTGAATTGCTTCACCAGTCCCCCGACGACGCCAGCCGCCTGCGCCAGAACGTGACGTCACCCGGCGGCACCACGGCCGCCGCCCTTTCCATTCTCATGGCCGAGGATGGCATGCAGCCTCTCTTCGACAAGGCCATCGCGGCCGCACGCACGCGTGCCGAGGAGCTGGCGGGCTGAGCCGGCTCTTCTAGGAAGCTTCCATGTCCGAGACTATTACCTATCCCGATTTCGAGCGGGTCGATATTCGCGTCGGCACGATCATCGAGGCGCTGCCGTTTCCGGAGGCGCGCAAACCCGCCTACAAGCTGACGATCGACTTCGGTCCTGAGATCGGCACGAAGAAGTCGTCGGCGCAGATCACCGTGCATTACACGCTGGAAGAGCTCGTCGGTCGCCAGGTGCTTGCCGTCGTCAATTTCCCGCCCCGCCAGATCGGGCCGGTGCGTTCGGAGGTTCTGACGCTCGGTTTCGAAGACGAGACCGGCGCCATCGTGCTGGCCGGTGTTGGCCAAGCGGTGCCGAACGGCAAGAAGATGTGCTGATCTGCGCAGAGCCGCTGCAAAGGTGTGCCGGGCTGCCTAGTGAATATCGCGCGATAGCGGCGGCCCGAGGCGGAAATCCGTAAACTCCGCCAGAAAGCCTTCGCGCTGCGGCGAACAGGCCATGATGCCGACCGACACATCCGGAAACTCCGGCGGGAAATAGGCGAGGCGCGCCATACGCCATTCCGTCATCGCATCTGTCCGGTATTGGATGAACAACGCATCGCCGTTGCGTGTCACGCGCACCGAAATAAGATCGAAGTCGTGCTCGATGCGGAAGGCGGACCAGTCGGAATGGCCGCGCGTCACGACGACGCTGAAGTGTTTTGCGCCGTCGGTGAATTCGATGCCGCATTTCATCCAGCAGTTTTCATCCTTGCGGACCATCAGGCCAGCCTGATCGTAGAGCATGCCGTAAGCGCCGCGAAACGTGGTCTCCAGCGTGAAATCACCCGCCCAACCGCGATGCAGGAAATGACCAGTGTCGGGTGTGAAGCCATAGTAGGTGCGTTGCCAGAAGTCGCTTTTGAGAGTGGTGTAAACATGCAGATGTCCGTCGCGCAGCTCGCAGTCGCGTGGCGGGTTGAGCCATGTCAGGTTGTCGGGATCGAAGCTGCTCATGGGGAAATCCGTCAGGCGGGAATGCGGATGGTGGCGCGCAGACCGCCCATGGGGCTGTCCGACAGGGTGACGTTGCCGCCGTGGCTGCGGGCGATGTCGCGCGCGATGGCAAGGCCGAGGCCGGTGCCGGAAGCGTCGAGATTGCGCGCCTCATCGAGACGGAAGAACGGCTTGAACACGTCGTCACGCGAGCGTTCCGGAATGCCCGGTCCGTCGTCGTCGACGGTGATCGTCAGCCATTTGGCGCGGTGGCGCGCTTCGACATGCACGGTCTTGGCATAGCGCAGCGCATTCGAAACGAGGTTGCCGACAAGCCGGCTGAAGGCGTTGGGCCGCACCATGACCTCGTCCTCGCCGTCGATGTCGCTGGAAAAGGCGCGCTCGTGCAATTCGGCTTCCATGGCCAGCTTGTCGAAGAAGTCCGAGAGACGCATCTCCCTGACGTCTTCCTCCACGTCGCCACGGGCAAAGGCGAGGTATCCCTCGAGCATGGTCTGCATGTCTTCGACATCCTTGTTGAGGCCCTGCAGGTCGGGATTGTCGCCGGCGAGCGCCAGCTGCAGCTTGAACCGGGTGAGAATGGTGCGCAGGTCATGGCTGACGCCGGTCAGCATCGCCGTGCGCTGCTCCATCTGCCGCTCGATGCGCTCGCGCATCAGGATGAAGGCAAGGCCGGCGCGCCGTACCTCGTCGGCGCCGCGCGGCGCGAAGTCATCCGGCATCTTTTGGCCCTTGCCGAAGCTCTCGGCCGCCCGCGCCAGCGCGAGAATCGGCCGGATCTGGCCGCGCAGGAAGAGGATGGAGATGGTGATCAGTACCAGCGACGTGCCGACCATCCAGAGCAGGAAGATGTGCGTGTTCGAGGCATAGGTCTGGCTGCGTCGCGCATAGACACGCAGGATCTTTTGGTCGAGCTGGATACGGATTTCGACAAGATTGCTCTCGCCGACAGTATCGATCCAGAACGGCCGACGGATCTGGCGGACGATTTCCTCGCTCAGGATTTCATCGAGGATATTGAAGAACGGCTTGGAGCGCGGCGGCGGCAGTTCCGTGCCGGGTTCGATGGAGATGATAAGCTCCAGCCGCTCGCGTGCAATGCGCGTGATCTCGGAATAGTTGGCATCCTGCGGGTAAGTCTCGATGAGATCGATGACGCTGGCAATGTCGCGGGTGACGGCCATGGAAAGGCGTTGCGTGACGAGTTGCCAGTGGCGCTCCATGAACACGAAGGCGACGACGGACTGCAGCAGGACCATCGGTATGATGATGATGAGCAGCGAGCGCGCATAGAGCCCTGTCGGCAACTGCCGGCGCAGCCAGCGTGCCACACGCTTCCAGCCGGCCGCGGGCGCGCGCTCGATATCGCGCTTGAAGGTCTCGAACGTGGTCATCGGACCGATTTTTCCAAAATCGCGTGTTGAGGCGATTCCAAACGGAAAAACGCTTCACACTGTTCCTGGAATTGCCTGGAATTACGCACGTTCAGCCCTGCTCTACGCTCAATCGGTAGCCGATGCCGCGCACAGTCTGCAGCCACACCGGGTTGGATGGATCGTCCTCGATCTTACGCCTCAGGCGATTGATCTGCACGTCTATTGTACGTTCACCCACTTCTGTTTCTTCGCCGATCAGCTCGTGACGCGGGATCGTTTCGCCTGCACGCAGCGAAAAGAGCAGCATGATCTCCTGCTCCCGGTCGGTAAGGCGGATGGCGTCGCCGCCGCGTTTCAGCTCCTTGCGCACGATGGAGAAGGTATAGGGCCCGAACATGACCTGTTCGATCTTCGGCGTGGTCGGCGGCGTGTTGCGCTTGAGGATATTGTTGATGCGCAGCACCAGTTCGCGCGGTTCGAAGGGTTTGGAAAGGTAGTCGTCGGCGCCGGCCTCAAGCCCCTCGATGCGGGCGTTCGACTCGGCGAGCGCCGTCAGCATGAGGATGGGCACGGGGCGGATGTCGCGCAGGCTCTTGGTCAATGCAAGGCCGCTCTCGCCGGGCATCATCACATCCATGATGATGAGATCGAAATCGAGACCGCGCAGCTTTCGCCGGGCTTCGTCCGCATCGCCCGCGACGGTCACGCGAAACCCCTGCTCCTTGAGGTAACGGTTCAGGAGTTCGCGGATGCGGGTATCGTCGTCGACGACCAGCAGGTGGGATGCATCATCGGAGGGCGCGCCGGCAGCGGTCATCGTCTTCTCCTCCTGTCCGTTTCTCAATCGCTCTTGGCGTTCTGCATGCCGGCGAGGAATTTCACCACCGCTCGGCGGTCGCCCGCATTCATGTCTTCAAATGCACGGGCGATGCGGCGGGATTGCGGCTCGGCGAGCGCAAGGGCAAGTTCCCGCCCGGTCCGTGTCGGGTAGAGCTTGCGCTGGCGGCGATCCTCGGGGCCTGCCACCTGCTGGATATAGCCGGAATCGATCAGCTCCTTCAAGACACGCGCCAGGCTCTGCTTGGTGATCTTCAGCGTGTCGAGCAGGTCCGCCACCGTCATGCCCGGCTCGCGGTTGACGAAATGCACGACCCGGTGATGCGCGCGGCCGAAGCCGCTCGTTGCCAGAATGGCGTCCGGATCGGAAATGAAATCGCGATAGGCGAAGAACAGGCCCTCGATGATCTCGAAGTCGATACGCCCGTCACCCGTCATCACGTCATGGTGCAGCTCCTCTGCGCCGTGTTTGTCCGGCATCTGTCGGGCCACGTTGTCATTTCCTTTCATGCCTTGCCGTCCCCGCGTAATTTATGGAAAAATACGTCAGTATTATTGACATATTTTTTCACCGTTGTTAGGGTCCGCACCGTAAATTGCGGTTCCGGGCGCCGTTGTGAGATGTTTTCCCGGCTGCCAATCAGGATTATCCTATACTCAGGTAATCCTGCCTGTTTCTGGTTAGACCGCAACTGGCGAAACAATCAACAGAAAGAATGGCGTGCGAGCGCCGGAGGATGACACCATGGCAGTTCCTTTCGATCAGCTGGACGGGCAAATCTGGTTCAACGGTGAATTCGTCGACTGGAAGGACGCGAAGATTCATGTGCTGACGCACGGCCTGCATTATGCGAGCGCGGTGTTCGAAGGCGAGCGCGCCTATGGCGGGCGTATCTTCAAGCTCACCGAGCATAACCAGCGCCTGCACAAGTCGGCCGAAATCCTCGGCTTCAAAATTCCATACTCCGTTGAAGAGCTGGATGCGGCGACTGTCGAACTTCTGAAGCGCCAGGGTTTCTCTGAGGCCTATGCGCGGCCGATCGCCTGGCGCGGCTCGGAGATGATGGGCGTTTCAGCGCAGAACAACCGCATCAACGTCGCCATCGCCATCTGGCAGTGGGGCAGCTACTTCAATCCGGCCGAGAAGCTGAAGGGCATCCGCCTCGATATCGCCGAGTACCGCCGCCCCGACCCGAAGACCGCGCCATCGAAGTCGAAGGCCGCCGGCCTCTACATGATCTGCACGATCTCCAAGCACGCCGCCGAAGCCAAGGGCTATGCGGACGCGCTGATGCTCGACTATCGCGGCCAGGTGGCGGAAGCGACCGGCGCCAACGTATTCTTCGTAAAGGACGGCGTCATCCATACGCCGGTGCCGGATTGCTTCCTCGACGGCATCACCCGCCGCACGGTGATCGAGCTGGCCAAGCGCCGGGGCTATCAGGTCGTCGAGCGGGCGATCCTGCCCGAGGAACTGTCGGATTTCTCCGAATGCTTCCTGACCGGCTCGGCCGCCGAAGTGACGCCGGTTTCGGAAGTCGGCCCGTACCGCTTCACGCCGGGCACGATCTCGGAAAACCTGATGAACGACTACATGAAGGAAGTCTATCCGGTCGCTGCAGCTGCCGAATAAGTCTTCTCCCTCTTGAGATGACAGACGCCCGCGGCCCCGCCGCGGGCGTTTTTCGTTGGGGTCTCATCCTTTCAGGAAGGACAGCCGCTCGTCCGTTCGCCCGGGCGTGATCTCAAGGATCTCGGCACTGACGACGTCTTCCGCAACGAACGGGTCGTCCTTCACCCGGCTCTCCAGGTCGGCGCGTGAGACATTGTGGGCGAGCACCGCGCCGCCGGCACTGGGCTGGAGGTTGCCGGTCAGCAGGAAGATCCCGTCGTCGAAGCCGCGCTGGATCCAGGCATTATGGCCTTCCATGAATGCGGCGGCCTTGGCTTTGTTGGCGGAAAATCTCAAGGTGACGAGAAACATGTCTTCTCCTTCAGGCGTGCAGGGGGCGGGGATGCTGGGCGTCCAGCCAGGCGGTCATATCGGCGACTTCGCGTTCGACGAAGCCCTCGTCGCGGAAAGCCGTGGCAAGCGTCGCGGCACCCTGGCTGCGCATGAGGACATGGAGCGCCAGTCGGTCGGCATCCCCGGCGCGACCGAGAAGCGCAAATTGCCCGGCGAGCCATTCCCGGAAGAGCGTGAAGAGTTTTGTCGCCTCGTCCTTGGCGACGTGATCCAGCTTGGCGAGTTCGCTGCAAAGTGTGCCGACAGGGCAGCCGTAACTCATGATCTTCGCGCGGTTCATAATCAGGATGTGAATGAAGCTGCGAATGCGGTCGGCAGGCGCTTCGGCCTTTTCCCATGTCTCGAGCATCTGCCGCGTTTTTGCCAGACGCAAAGCGATGACGGCGGTCAGGATCTCGTCCTTCGACTTGAAGTGATAGTAGAAGTTGCCGCGCGACAGGCCGACGGCCTTTGCGATGTGAGCGAATGACGTCGCCTCGAAACCCTGCTCGTAAAACAGCCGGTCGGCCGCATCGACGATATGCTGGCGTGTGTTTTCCGCTGGCATGACTTCTCTCTAGGTCGATTGTCCTAAGTCGAGAATTAGGACAATTGACCTATAGAGTCAAGCCGGCAAAAACGCCCGCTCAGGCGTGCCTGGCGGGCGTTGTATGGATTGGCAGGCGCGGGGAGAGCCGCGCCGGGGAGGGTGTTATTTCTTTCCGAGGACCGCGCCGACGATGCCGGTCAGAACGCCGCCGCCGACGAGGCCGCCGATGCCGTTGGCCACGAGGCCGGAGAGGCCTGCTTCACCGCCGAGCATCTGGAGAAGAAAACCGCCGCCGATACCGCCGATGGCGCCGACGATGGTGCGGACGATCACGCTGACGGCCGCCTGTTTCAGGGCGGCACCCGCCACGTTGCCGCCAACGGCGCCGGCGATGATCTGCGTGATGATGGGCATCAATGCTTCCATGACTTCCCCTCCGAAAGGTCCGCCCGGAAAAAGAGTGGCCGGGTCGGACACTTGCCTCGCTACCGGAGCGCGATCTGGAGCCCGCGCACCCGTCGCCGAAAAATTCGGCACCTTCAACGTGCGGATAAATTTGGGATAAGTCAATTTGCCCGTGTGCGAAGTACACCGGGTTTTTCAGATGTCGCGAATGTAAAGAGGCGGCCGCAAGACGGCCGCCTCTTCCTTCCCCGCATGGCTTGGTTGCCGCGGTTTTTATTCTGCTGCGATGACGCCCCGGCGAATCTGGTCTTCCTCGATCGATTCGAAGAGCGCACGGAAGTTGCCCTCGCCAAATCCTTCGTCCCCCTTGCGCTGGATGAATTCGAAGAAGATCGGCCCGATAACGGTCTTGGAGAAAATCTGCAACAGGATTTTCGTCATGCCGCCGTCGACAACACCCTCGCCGTCGATGAGGATGCCATGCTTCTTCATACGCTCGACCGGCTCTTCATGGCCGACAACGCGGACATAGGAGCGCTCGTAATAATTGTCCGGCGGTCCGGGCATGAACTTCATGCCGTTGTCGGCGAGCCTGTCTGTAGCGTCATAGATTGCGTCCGTGCCGACGGCGATGTGCTGGATGCCTTCGCCCTTGTATTTCTTCAGATACTCGACGATCTGGCTCGTCTCGTCCTTGGATTCGTTCAAGGGGATGCGGATCTTGCCGCAGGGCGAGGTGATGGCGCGCGACACGAGGCCGGTGATGCGGCCGTCGATGTCGAAGAAATGGATCTGCTTGAAGCCGAAGAGCTCGCGGTAAAAATCCCACCACTTGTCCATATTGCCGCGATAGACATTGTGGGTGAGGTGATCGAGAAAATAGAAGCCGACGCCGGCAGGCTTCGGGTTGCGTGCGCCCGTCCATTCGAACTCTGCGTCATAGGCGGAGCCCTTGGCGCCATATTTCTCGACGAAATAGAGCAGCGAGCCGCCGATGCCGACGATGGCGGGAACGTCGAGCGCCTTGTCGTTGCCTTCATAGGGCGTCGCGCCCTTGGAGACGGCGTGCTCGAAAGCATGCTTGGCATCGACCACGCGCCAGGCCATCGAGGCGGCGCAGGGGCCATGTTCGCCCGCAAATGTCATGGCATGCGAACCGGGCTCGGCATTGACGATGTAGTTGATGTCGCCCTGGCGCCAGACGGAGATCGCCTTGGAGCGGTGCGTGGCGACTTTGCTGTAGCCCATGCGGGAGAACAGCTCTTCGAGCTTTTCCGGCTCGGGATGGGCGAACTCGACGAACTCGAAGCCATCGGTGCCGGCCGGGTTGTCGGCCGAGATCACTGCCGTCGGTGCATCATGCGGGAAAGGGCCCATCGTTCGTCCTCCACGAAAACTATGAAGGGCAGTATGGCGCGTTTACCATGCAATGTGTGTGCATAGTACTTGCGCTTTTACAAATCCATGCGAACTTCATGCGTGGATTGATGAATATGGGGTAGAATCGTGCATCTTGATGCTTTCGACCGTAAACTGCTCGCACATCTGCAGGAGGACGCTCGGCTGACGAACAACGAGCTTTCCGAGCGCATCAATCTCTCGCCCTCGCAATGTTCGCGCCGGCGCATCCGGCTGGAAGAGGAGGGCATCATCCGCGCCTACCGGGCGGAGCTCGACCGCGAAAAGCTCGATCTCGGCATCGTCATCGTCGTTACGGTGACGCTGGCCACACACAACCGCGACAACGCCGTGCGGTTCGGGAAGTTAATCTCCAGTCTGCCGGAGGTGCTGGAGGCCTATTCGCTGACGGGAGAGATGGACTACATCATCAAGGTCGTCGTACCGAACCTCAAGGCGCTGTCGGCCTTCGTCAATGACGTCCTGCTGCCGCATGAATCCGTTTCGCATGTGAAGACGGCGATCGTGCTCGATACCCTGAAGGAGACGACGGCCCTGCCTCTCTGAAAACTGTGGCATTGATGCCACAATCGCCTGTATTAGCTGTTCCTGCCGGAACAGTCCGGACTCCTGAACCGTTGTAAACATCAGATAACAGATGGCGCATATCGCCGCCACGCAGGGTTCAGGGAACAGACCAATGCAGCGCAATTCGATGAAACCGCAGAATACCGTCGCCGCGAGCCTTCGCCCGGTGGCTTTCGTCTACATCGCGATCAACCTTGCCGTCGTCGCGCTGCTCATCTCGACAGTCTCGCCCACGCTGGCAACCGTCCCGGCCCATGCCGGTTCGCAGGAGATGGCGAGCCTGCGTTGATTCATCTTGGTCTTCGTGCGGCGCAGCGGCTATACCGGTCGCAACGCGGCAATCGAGCGAGGACCCCATGGGCATGCTTCAGGCGGGTATCATTCCCGTCACTCCCTTCCAGCAGAACTGCACCATTCTCTTCGATACGGAGACGAAGGAAGGCGTGATCGTCGACCCCGGCGGTGACGTCGAGGTGATCCTCGACACCATCAATCAGAATGGCATCACCTTGAAGGCGATCTGGCTGACACATGGCCATATCGATCATGCCGGTGGCGCCAAGGAACTGAAGGACGCGCTCGGCATCGACATCATCGGCCCGCACAAGGATGATCTCTCGCTGCTGCAGCGGCTGGAAGCGCAGGCCTCGATGTTCGGTGTGCCTATGAAGGTCAGCAATGTCGTGCCGGACCGCTGGCTGGAAGACGGCGACACGGTCTCGTTCGGCGCGCACGAATTCGAGGTCTACCACACGCCCGGCCACGCGCCGGGTCATGTCATCTACTTCAACCGCAACCAGAGTTTCGCCCATCTCGGCGATGTACTCTTTCAGGGTTCCATCGGCCGCACGGACCTGCCTGGCGGCAACCACCAGCAATTGCTGGATTCCATCCGCGACAAGGTCTTCCCGCTGGGCGACGAGGTTGGCTTCCTCTGCGGCCACGGGCCGGGTGGCCGGATCGGCGAAGAGCGGCGGACGAACCCCTATCTGAAAGGGCTTTGACGCAAAAGCCGGGACACAAAAAAGGCGGGCGCCGCATGGCGCCCGCCTTCGATGGACTTGCAGGCCGGATCAGCCGGCGGTGCAGAAATGCTCGCGGCCGTCATAGCCGATAAAGGTGCCGCTGCGAGGGTTGAACGAGCGGTAGCGCTGCGAGCAATAATCATACCAGGACTGGGTCCAGGGCTCGTAGCTCGGCGCATCATAGACGGGCTGTCGACGATAGATCACACGGGGTTCCGGCTCCGGATAGTAATCCGGCTCGACATAGCGGGGTTCGGAATAGCGCGGCTGCGAAGCCAGCGCGCCGCCGATGATCACGCCTGTCGCAAGGCCGAGTGCGCCGCCGACAAGGGCATCGCGGTCACGATGGTTGCGGTGATGACGGCGCGGGCGGTCGTGGCGATAGCCGCTGTCGCCTTCACGCCAGTAACCATCCCGGTTGCGATCGCGCGCTTCGACGACGCCGGCCGTTGCGGTGAGCGTCGTTGCGGCAACGGCAAGCGAAAGCACGATTGTTTTGAGGACATTGTTCATGACGTCGATCCTTTTGATCCGGCCCTTTGCCGGTTCGATAGGCAGCAAACTAGAAGAGTGAGGCTGAACCGAGGCTGAATAAAAAAACCCGGCATCGCTGCCGGGCTTCAACTTGAAAATCCTGAGATTGTTCCGGCTCAACCGTCGATCTGCAGGTTGACCGCCTTCGGGCCTTTGCCGCGGCGATCGGGTTCCGTGTCGAAGCTTACCTTCTGGTTTTCGGAAAGGCCGTTCAGGCCGGAAGCCTGTACAGCGGAAATATGTACGAAGATATCCGCACCACCGTTGTCGGGCTTGATGAAGCCAAAGCCCTTTTCGGTGTTGAAGAATTTAACAGTGCCAGTCTCGGCCATGCGTCAGGTCCTTTTCTCTCTGCCCGTATATTGGCGGCGGGCAGCATTAGTTTTGCCCCGAAGGGCGTTAGGCAGGCAGTTCTCGAGGTTGAGGAAAGGGTCCTGTTTTCACCGCAGCCAGCCAACCGCATGATCCCAGAGGAATCATCCAGATCTTGGCTGCCCGGAATTATTTCGCGTCTCCGGCGCGCTTTTATTCAAGGTCTTCCCGTGTTCGCAAATTGCCCGAACGGCGCAAGATTGATGTGTTTATCTTGAATTGGCAAGCAAAAGTTTTAACATGCGCGGGGCACGCCTCACTTTGGCCAATTTCCGGGCGATTGCCGAAAAATACCGCAGATTTTACGAGGCTTTGCTCGTTTTAGTATGATTTATATTGCGGTGCCAAAGGACATGCAGCGGCGCCCCAACAGCATCATACTTGGAGGGACGGGCGGCTGCCGCGGCCGTGTAGAACTCCGGTTCGAGTTCCAGGGCAGACATTGCGGCGAAACGGCATAAGGCCGGAGGGGCCGTCAGCCTCCACCGTAGCTGTACGGTTTCCCGTCGAGCAGGGCTATTCTGTCGCGACGGCGCGCGAGACGCGCAGCAACGCGCCATCGGCGTCGTCGGTCAGCAGCAGGAGCGCGCCATCAGGGGCGACGACGACGTCACGGATGCGGCCGAACTGGCCATCGAACAGGCGTTCTTCCGAGATCACGGCGCCGCTTTCGTCGCGTTCCAGCCGGGCGAGCAACTGGAACTTCAGCGCCGCCACCAGGAGGTTGCCGTCCCATTCCGGGAACATCGCACCGCGATAGACGGCGATCGCGCCGGGTGCGATGGACGGGTCCCAGTAATAGAGCGGCGGCTCGTAGCCTTCGGCGGCGGAGCCGAGCTCGAATTCCGCACCGGAATAGTGCCGGCCATAGGAGACACGCGGCCAGCCGTAGTTGCGGCCGGGCTGCGGCAGGTTCACCTCGTCGCCGCCGCGTGCGCCGTGCTCGGCGGAAAGCAGCGTGCCGTCCTTGGGGTCGATTGTCAGGCCCTGTGGGTTGCGATGGCCCTTGGACCAGATTTCCGCCAGGCCATCGGCCGTGCCGAGGAAGGGGTTGTCGCCGTGCGGGGTGCCGTCCGGATTGACATGCAGAATGGCGCCGGCGTGGTCGCGCAGATCCTGCGCGCGCATCTGCTCACCGCGGTCACCGATGCCGAAGAACAGGCTGCCATCCTTGGCTACGGCGATGCGCGAGCCGAAGTGCTGGCCGCGGGTGGTGAGGCGGTTCATCAGGAAGAGACGGGTTTCGTCTTCGAGCCGCGTGCCATCGTTCGACAGCCGTGCCCTGGACAGGGCGGTGCCGACACCACCGTCGCCGCGGGCGCTGTACGTGAAATAGAGTGTGCGGCTGGAGGAAAAATCCGGTGCGAGTGCGATATCGAGCAAGCCGCCCTGGCCCTCGGTCGCGACGGTCGGCACGCCGGCGATGGGGGCAGAAACCTTGCCATCCTTCACGAGACGCAGCGTACCCTGTTTCTCCGAAACGACATAGCCGCCATCGGGCAGGGCCTCGACGGACCAGGGCTGCCTGAGACCGGTTGCCAACGTCTCGACGACGAGCGGAACCTTCTTGCTGGGGATTTCGACGGGGTCGGCGGCGTATGCGGTGCCGAGGGAAGCTGCGAGGAGGAGGGGGATCACCGTGCCCGCAAAAATGCTCTTCAAATCCAGTCCATGCCAACGCATCGCATTCTCCTGCCCTTTGCCGATAACTGGCTTAGAGCCGGGGCGCTTTCAAGGGCGATGCCGGCGGGCGGGGTCACTTTTGCGTGGGGTCGAGCTGCGAAGCGGCCGCCGGGATGCCCGACGTGGTGATGGCATCGAGGCCGATTGCGGCTGGCGGCGGCGACATCAGGCCGACGACCATGACAATGCAGGCGACCAGCGCCGTCATGGCGATCAGAAACAGTGCGCGCGATTCCCGCGCCTTCGGGTGGCTGCCTGCCTTCTCATCATCCAGAAACATCGTCGTCCCCCAGTCTGTTTCGCTTTTCGCAGTGCTGAAAAGGCCCGTCGAAATCGGCGTGACAAGGACCGAATTGCGGCAAGGGCCGACATTTATTGTGGCGAAAAGATGGCGGGTCGCAAAGGCAGGATTTTCAGCTCCTTGCGGCGAATAGAACGGCCTGCTTTCCCGTTTTAGGCGCCCCTTTTGCCGAACTGCCGGACGGGCCGCAGGGCGCGTGGTTCTGGCATTGACGGATGGCTTGCAAAAGGGTCTTCGCCGACAATCTGTTGCGGTTCGTCCTCAAGCTCGGGGAAGGCGAGGTTGAAGCTCGTCGGGGCGATTTCCGGACGAGCGAGCAGATAGCCCTGCATCAACGGCCCCCCCATGTCACGGCAGCGGGCGACCATCTCGGGCTCTTCTATTCCGGTGACGATGGCACGGATGTTCTTGCGGGCGAACTGGCCGATGAGAACCCGTAGCAGTGCGAGGCCTGCGGAATTTTCGGAAAAATCCTGCAGCCAGGCCGTATCGAAGGTTACGAACTGAGGCTGGAGGCTCTGGAGCCGTGCGAGGTCGTGGTCCTCGCCGGTATAGTCGTCGATGGCGATGGAAAAGCCGCCTTCATGCAGCCGCGAGGCGAAATGGGCGAGCACGTCGGGGTCGTCTTCGGGATGTTCGCGGATCTCGCAGGCGATGCGTGCCGGTGCCATTCCGGCCTCGTGCGCCGAAAGCCGCAGACGTTCGACCTCCTGACGGATCGCCTGGGGCGTCATGTAGAGCCCGCCGTTGAAATTGACGATGAGGGCAACATCGCGACGACCGAGCGTGCCGGCGTTCAGGATATGCAGGCTGCGGCAAAGGCCGTCCACCGCCGCACGCTCGCCTTCCGGTACATATTGGAAGAAGTCGGTCGGCGAGCACGGCACGCCATTGGTGCTGGCGCGCACGAGACCCTTCAGCACGGCGATCTGTAAACGCCCGTCCGGCCATTCGGCGAAGATCGGTTGAAGCGCCGATTGCAGAAGATAGGGCCCGTAAAGAGCACTGAAGGCGCCGTCCGGCTGCCGGACGAGATTGGAAAAGATGCTCATGCAGCGCACCATCAGTTGACGATCCCGACGCCGCGATCCTACGCCACACCCGTTAATGCGGGCCTAATCTTTCGCGTAAAAATCTCGATTGTTTCGCATCGCTTCAACCTATTGGTGTTTTTGCTTTCGGCGGACTGCTCCATCCATTCGCAGCGTTGATGGCGCCCATGAAATTTCGCGCGTTGCCCGGCATTTCCCGCTTTTTTCGCCTATCGCGCTTGCAAGACCTGCGCACATTCGACATAGACCTAACCGCTATGGAGCCCGACGCTCCGGGTCCATGGCCTGAGCCGCCTTTGAACCCGATGAGGACCTCTCCATCATGGCCTTTCTTGCCGACGCCCTTTCCCGTGTGAAGCCTTCCGCCACCATCGCCGTTTCCCAGAAAGCGCGCGAATTGAAAGCCAAGGGCCGCGACGTCATCGGGCTTGGCGCGGGTGAACCCGATTTCGACACACCCGACAATATCAAGCAGGCCGCCATCGACGCCATTAACCGCGGCGAGACGAAGTACACGCCCGTTGCCGGCATCCCGGAACTGCGTGAGGCCATCGTCAAGAAGTTCAAGCGCGAGAACGCCCTCGACTACACCGCCGCGCAGACGATCGTCGGCACGGGCGGAAAGCAGATTCTTTTCAACGCCTTCATGGCGACGATGAATCCGGGCGATGAAGTCGTTATCCCGACACCTTATTGGGTTTCCTACCCGGAAATGGTCTCGCTGTGCGGCGGCACGCCGGTCTTCGTCGCGACGACCCAGGAAAACAAGTTCAAGCTGAAGGCTGAAGATCTGGAAAAGGCGATCACGCCGAAGACCAAGTGGTTCATCTTCAACTCGCCGTCCAACCCGTCGGGCGCCGCTTACAGCCACGACGAGCTGAAGGCGCTGACGGACGTGCTGATGCGCCATCCGCATGTCTGGGTGCTGACGGACGACATGTACGAGCACCTGACCTATGGCGACTTCAAGTTCGCCACCCCGGTCGAAGTCGAGCCGGGCCTCTATGACCGCACGCTCACCATGAACGGCGTTTCCAAGGCCTATGCGATGACCGGCTGGCGTATCGGCTATGCGGCCGGCCCGCTCAACCTGATCAAGGCCATGGACATGATCCAGGGGCAGCAGACCTCCGGCGCCTGCTCGATTGCCCAGTGGGCGGCCGTAGAAGCGCTGAACGGCACGCAGGACTTCATTCCGGAAAACAAGAAGATCTTCGAAGGCCGCCGCGACCTCATCGTCTCCATGCTCAACCAGGCCAAGGGCATCGAATGCCCGTCGCCGGAAGGCGCCTTCTATGTCTATCCGTCCTGCAAGGGCCTGATCGGCAAGACCGCGCCGTCGGGCAAGGTCATCGAGACCGACGAGGACTTCGTGTCGGAACTGCTGGAAGCGGAAGGTGTTGCCGTCGTGCACGGTTCGGCCTTCGGCCTCGGCCCGAACTTCCGCATCTCCTACGCCACATCGGAAGCCCAGCTCGAGGAAGCCGGCAAGCGCATCCAGCGCTTCTGCGCCGCCTGCAAGTAAGCGGCCTGACAAGCAACATAACGAACCCGCCGGAAACGGCGGGTTTTTTGTTAGAGCCCGATTATCGTCAGCATGATGAAGGTCGCGAAAAGGATGAAATGCGTCATCCCTTCGATGGCGTTGGTCTCGCCGTCGTTGAGGTTGATGGCGGCGGCGATCAGGGTGATGGCGACCATCACCGTCTGGGTCGGCGACATGGCCATGACGAAGGGCTGGCCGGTATAGAGCGCGATCGCCTCCATGACGGGAACCGTGAGGATGACCGTCGACAGTGATGCGCCCATGGCGATGTTGACGACGGACTGCATGCGGTTGGCAAGGGCCGCCCGCAGGGCTGTGAGGATTTCCGGCGCGGCGGAGATGGCGGCGACGATGACGGCCATCAGCGCCGGCGGTGCGCCCGTCCCCTTGAGGCCGGCGCCCAGCAGCACGGACATGACTTCCGCCAGCGCGCCGATCAGCACCACGCCGATGAGGATGAGGACGATCGAGAAGGTGGCGGGCTCGCTTTCGTCCGGCGCCTTGCTCGGCAGACCCTCCTTCCGTTCGGCGCGGGGATAGGCATAGCTGAAGAAGTAGGAGTGTGCGCCGACCTGCATGCGAAGGAAGACGCCGTAGAGCGCGATCATCGCGCCGATGGTGAAGGCGGAATAGACGTGCCAGCTCTCGCGCGGCACGAATTCAGGCACGACCATGGAGATGCCCATGGCGGTCAGGATCATCACGCCATAGGTCTTCCCCGAATCGTCGTTGTAGGGCTGCTCTCCGTGGCGAATGCCGCCGAGAAGCGCTGCGAGGCCGAGGATGCCGTTGATGTCGAGCATGACGGCGGCATAGATCGTGTCGCGCACCAGGGTCGGCGAACTCTCGCCCTGCATCATGATCGCGAGCACCACGACTTCTACCAGCACTGCCGAGAGCGTCAGGATCATCGTGCCATAGGGATCGCCGACCTTCGAGGCGAGGATTTCCGCATGATGGGCAATGCGCGTCGAAACGAGGATGATGGCCACGACCAGCGCGAAAGCGGCGATCAGCACCGGAAGGCGCCCCATCTCCAGCAGGCTGTGCTCCGTCGCGTAGGCGAAGATGGCGGCGGCGAGGCCGACGAACAGGAAACGTTCCTTCAGGGCGCTTGAGAGCATGGGCGGCGGGCTCCTCGACTATCTCCTTCTAGATTTAGACGAGGCAAGCAAAAAGAAAACGCCCGCGGAGCAGGATTCCGCGGGCGTCCGGTGGTGCATGCGCCTTTCCATCGGCCCCCGTGAGGCGAGCCTGTCAGAAGGGGCTACGGCCACCGCGAAGGCCCAAAGCGTCAGGCGACGTTTTCCAGCACCGGGTAGTCCGTGTAGCCCTTGGCGCCGCCGCCGTAGAAGGTGGCCTGATCGGGGGCGTTGAGAACGGTGTCGTTCTTCAGCCGCTCGACGAGATCGGGGTTGGCGATGAAGAGCTTGCCGAAGGCGACGAGGTCGGCCTTGCCGTCTTCCACGGCGTCGATGGCCAGTTCCCGGTTGTAGCCGTTGTTGACCATCCAGGCCGCCTTGCCGCCGGCGGCCTTGTAGGCTGCGCGGAGCGCCGCATAGTCGAAGGGCGTGTCGCCCTGCTGGTGCTCGCGCGAACCGCCGGTGGCGCCTTCGATGATGTGCACATAGGCGAGGTCATACTTCGCGAGACCTTCGACCACGTGGGTGAAGAGCGGCTGCGGGTTCGGATCGAAGGCATCGTTGGCCGGTGTGACCGGGGAGATGCGGATCGCCGTGCGGCCTGCGCCGATCTCCGTGGTGATGGCATCCGCGACCTGGAAGAGCAGACGGGCGCGGTTTTCGATCGAGCCACCGTATTCGTCGGTACGCTGGTTGCTGCCCGAGCGAAGGAACTGGTCGATCAGGTAGCCGTTGGCGGCGTGGATCTCGACGCCATCGAAGCCGGCATCGATGGCCGCGCGGGCGGCACGGCGGTAGTCCTCGATGATTCCGGGAAACTCGTCCTTCTCAAGCGCGCGCGGCTCGGAGGTTTCGGCGAAGCTTCCGGTGCCGTCGGCATTGATCAGGTAGGTCTTGGACTTGGCGCGGATCGCCGAGGGGGCGACCGGCTTGCCGCCGTCGGGCTGCAGCGTGTCATGCGAGATGCGGCCGACATGCCACATCTGCACGACGATCTTGCCGCCGGCCTTGTGCACGGCATCCGTCACCTGCTTCCAGCCTTCGAGCGCTTCCGGCTTGTAGAGGCCCGGCACGTCGGCATAGCCCTGGCCCTGGTGGGAGATGGCGGTGGCTTCCGTGATCAGCAGGCCGGCGGAGGCGCGCTGTTCGTAATAGGCGGCGTTCAGCGTGTTCGGCACGGCGCCCGGCGAACGGTTGCGCGTCAGCGGTGCCATGACGATGCGGTTGGCAAGCTGGATATCGCCGATCTTGATGGGGTCGAAGAGCGAGGTCATGGGAAGTCCTTCTTCTGGCTGGGAGAGTTGAGCGCTTACAAGGCGCTGTTGATGTGGTGGAGAAAGGCCGCGATCTTGTCTTCGTCGCGTTTGAAGAACACCCATTGGCCGACCTTGCGCGTCGTCACGAGGCCGGCACGCTGCAAAGTGGCGAGATGGGCGGAGACGGTGGACTGCGAAAGGTCGCAACGCTTTTCGATCTGTCCGGCGCAAACGCCGAATTCGAGAGGATGTTCCTGCCCGGCGAAATGGACCTGCGGTTCCTTCAGCCAGGTCAGAATCTCCAGTCGCTTCGGATGGGCGAGCGCCTTGAGGATTTCGTCGGTGTCGGGTTCGGTCATGTCTATCGGCGCTCGGCGATGTGTATATCGGATAATGCCGATATTGGGTTCGTGCTATGCCGATACAAGAGGCGCGCCGAAAAATCTTGCAAAGAAAAATCGGCAAAAAAAGAGGGCCACAAGCGAAGCTTGGGCCCTGCAAGGTTGAAGGTTTTAGAACCTCCAGAGGGGAACAGCCAACGCGCGGCACTGGGAGGAGAAAGACCGCATGTGCATTGGCTGAACTGAATATGGGATAGGGCTTGCGTTTCTTCAAGAGAAGCGCGTGCCAACTTTCGTAGCAAGGTTGAAAATCTGTTTCGCCTGTCCCAAGGCAAAAAAAGAGGGCCGCAAGATCAACTTGGGCCCTTTATAGTTTTGAAGGTAATAAAACCTCCAGAGGGGAACAGCTGGTGCGGTGGCACTGGGAGGAAAAAGCCACCGAAATGCATCAGCTGCGGGCGATATGATGGTTTTTTGGGCATACATCAATCTTTTAATGTGCATGCCAGCCATGCATAAGGCGCAGGCCTTCCGAAATGCCTGTCTCAGAAGTTCCAGTTGCGCGCCTTGGCCACGATGAAGTCTCTGAAAACCTTCAGTTTCGCGGAGTTTTTCATCTCGCTCGGATAGCAGAAATAGGTATCGAACGACGGGATGTCGGCGCTGACAGGCAGCTGGATAAGTCCCGGATCGCGACCGACAATATAGTCCGGCAGCATCGCGATACCGATGCCGAGCAGGGCCGCGCGCTTGATCGAGGTCTGGCTGTTGATTTGCAGGACCGAGGGGCGCGGATTGTCGGAATCGCGTCCGGCAATCTCCAGCCAGTTCACATCCAGCAGATAGTTCGGAGCCGGCTCGCCGAAGGTGATGATCTTGTGATTGTCGAGATCGTCGATCGACTGCGGCTCGCCGTAGCGGTTGATATAGGAGGGGGCCGCATAGATGTGCATGTGCACGGTGAACAGCCGGCGCTGGATGAGATCCGATTGCTGCGGTTCGCGCAGACGGATGGCGCAGTCCGCATGGCGCATGTTCACGTCGAGCTCCTCGTTGTCGAGGATGAGCTGCACCTGCATATCCGGGTAAAGCGCCAGAAACTCCTGCACCTTGTCGGTCAGCCAACCCTGGCCGAGACCGACCGTGGTGGTGATGCGCAGCTTGCCGCTCGGCTTTTCGGTGTTTTCCGTCAGCTGTACCCGCACGCTTTCGAGCTTCATCAGCACGTCGTGGGCTGTGCGATAGAGGATTTCGCCCTGTTCGGTCAGGATCAGGCCGCGGGCATGGCGGTGGAAGAGCTTGATGCCGACATCTTGCTCGAGCGCGCTCACCTGGCGGCTGATGGCCGATTGCGACAGGTGCAGCTTGTCGGCCGCATGCGTGAAGGAGCCGGCCTCGGCCGCGGCATGAAAAATCCGCAGCTTGTCCCAGTCGAGCGCCATTCTATCCCCCATATGTCTGTGAGGCGGGGAGCGCTCGCTTCCCGCCCGGTCGCTGATTCAACTGTTCCCATGGGGGCGTCACCGCCCCCTTTGTTGGCGGCTTCTACTCGGCCGCAATTGCGACAGGCATATGACCTGCAAGGTATTTTTCGGTTTCGAGGGCCGCCATGCAGCCCATGCCGGCAGCTGTGACCGCCTGGCGATAGATATCATCGGTGACATCGCCTGCGGCAAATACGCCCGGCACGTCCGTCGCCGTGGAATCGGCGGCTGTCCACAGATAGCCGTTCGACTTCTGGCGCAGCTTGCCCTTGAAGAGTTCGACGGCGGGCGCGTGGCCGATGGCGACGAACACGCCGTCCGTCACCACGTCGCGCGTCTCGCCGGTCTTGACGTTGCGCAGCTTCACGCCGTTGACGGAGGCCGGCATCGGCGGCTTCGGATCCGAGCCGAGATATTCCACGACTTCGTGATCCCAGACGATCTTGACGTTTTCCTTGGCGAACAGGCGCTCCTGAAGGATGCGTTCGGCGCGGAACGAGTCACGGCGGTGTACGACCGTCACGGTCTTGGCGAGGTTGGAGAGGTAAAGCGCCTCTTCGACCGCCGAGTTGCCGCCGCCGACCACGATCACGTCCTTGTTGCGGTAGAAGAAGCCGTCGCAGGTGGCGCAGGCCGACACGCCGAAGCCCATGAACTTGTGTTCGGTGTCGATGCCGAGCCACTTGGCCTTGGCGCCGGTGGCGATGATCAACGCGTCGGCGGTCCACTCGGTGCCGCTGTCGGTGGAGATACGGAAGGGACGCACGCTCATGTCGACATTGGTCACGAGGTCATTGACGATCTCGGCGCCGACATGTTGAGCCTGCTTGAGCATCTGCTCCATCATCCATGGGCCCTGAACCGGATCGGCATAACCCGGATAGTTCTCGACATCCGTGGTGATCATCAGCTGGCCGCCCTGTTCCATGCCGGCGATGAGGACCGGTTCCAGCATGGCGCGGGCCGTATAGATGGCGGCGGTGTAGCCGGCGGGGCCGGATCCGATGATCAGCACCTTCACGTGACGGGCGGACATGGTCGTTCCTTCCGGGGCGATAGGCCCCTCAATCGGCCCGCCGGCGCTTTTGCGCCAGGGCTGCGGCCAGCGTGTCTCTGTTCAATGCTCATTTATGAGGGGAGTGCGCATAGTTTCAAGTGTTGTGGGTGCTTTGCCAACAGGCAAGCGAAGGCGCGTGACATATTTGTGCCTCTTGCGGTAACAATGTTGCGCTGATGCGGCGATTCGGGTCACTTCCGGTCGCCTCCCTGAAAGGTCTGACAATTCCCATGTTTCGCGCCGAACTCGACGCCATCGACATCCGCATCCTGAAGGAACTTCAGGCCGACGGCCGAATGACCAATGTGGAGCTGGCCGCGCGCGCCGGCATCTCCGCGCCGCCCTGCCTGCGCCGGGTGCGCAAGCTGGAGGAGGCCGGCATCATCGAGGGCTATACCGCGATGCTGAACGCGCCGGCCCTCGGCTACGATCTCGTCGCCTTCTGCATGGTCGGCCTCAAGCACCAGTCCGAAGCCAATCTCAAGGCTTTCGCAGCGGCGACCGGTGAATGGCCGATGGTCCGCCAGGCCTGGATGGTCTCCGGTGACAGCGACTTCCTGCTGCATTGCGTCGCCGAAAACCTGACCCGCTTCCAGGATTTCGTCATCGAGGAACTGACCGCCAATGCGCAGGTCGATACCGTGCGCACGATGCTGACGATCCGCCAGGTCAAGAAGGTCGGGCTGGTCGAGCTATAGGCCGTGGCGCCCGGCTAGCGCCGCGAGAACTGTGTTCTGAACAGATCGATCTGCTCCTGCGGAAGCGTGATCGCCACGGGCATCGCCGATTCTATCAGGTCCTGCAGCTTTGAGATGTCCGAGCGCTCGATGATCGGAAGGCTAAAGTCGCGCCCCATTTCGCGCGCGCGATTGTCCACGCTGACGATGATGCTGCGTCGTCCCGATTGAAGGGCCCGGATGCCCGCGTGTAGGCGCGTGCCGACGAAATCCAGATCATCCTCGCAGCGTAGGAGCGCATCGTAGGCGGAAAGATGCGGCGCGACCTCGCGCAGACCTGTCACTCCAAGGGAGTTCAGGTAGGCCTTGTCCTGTTTTCCCTGAATCCAGACATGAACGTTGCGATACTGCCTCTTGAGCGTCTCCAGCATGAGGCGGTCTTCGTGCGGCGCCGGAGCATAGTCCGTCAAAGTCGCCACGACATCCCGCGCCTTGTTCTGAGGAACCGTGGCGAGGTGGGCGGGGGTCAGCTGCCAGAGGGTAGGGCAGCCGGTGTTGACGACGTTCTTGATCCCGGCCGCCGACAGGTAGCGTGCGGAATACGCGTCGCGGACCGATTGATGGGCGTTGTCGCAGAGAAGGCTTCGATAGATCCGGGCCGTCAGAAAATCCGGAGGGTCGGCATAGGCGGCCCAGCCCGTGCCCAGCAGAACGAGCTTGTTCTTCATCCGAGGGAGGTCACGCCATCCCATTTTCCAGTGCCGCTGCCTTGTCCAGTGGGAGAAGAGCAGATTTGCGCCGCCGGCGATGACGTAATCTGCGTGCTTGAGGATACGCCGGCCACGGACGGAGACACGGTCATGGCTCGGGATGCGCTCCACGAAGGCGTCGGGAAACATCGCCTCGATTTCGCGGTTGACAGCGTCCATGATGATCTGGTCGCCGACATTGGGGGAGGCTATGGATGTATCGTAAATGGCAATGTTCATTTTTCGCCCGCGACCGGCTTGCGCAGAAGCCTGAAGTTTCTCTTTTTTCGCCAGGCCAGCAGTTTCTCTTCCGCCAGCCGCTTTTGTTTCACCAGTTGATAGAACCACGAACGATTGCCGGTCTGACGGCGCGCGCCCTTGTCCGATAAAATGAGGCTGTCGGCTCCCGTGGTCGTGACCGGGGCCGGCCGGAAGCTGTATCCGTGTCCTTCCCGTGTCAGCCAATAGCGAAAGAAGTTGTCGACCGGCGCAAAAATCGTCGCATGCTCTGTCACGAAACGCCGCGCGCCTTCGCGCGACCAGACAATGGCGTTCGTCGTCATCGGGAAATAATGCGCGGCGACGAGTTCGAAGGTCATGCTTCCCACCGGATATTCCTCGATGGCGGTGCCGAGTTTCAGCCGGTTGTTGCCGACATTGAGGAGAAGCCAGTCGGGATCAAGGGCGTCGATATCCGGCAACGCCGCTTCGAGTAGTTCCAGCACATTGCAGAGGGGCTCGGCATCGTCCTCGAGAACGAGTGCGTGGCGGGCGTCTGACTGAAGGAATGTCCTCGCTGCCTTCAGATGACTGTAGTAACACCCGATCTCGCCGCCGACGAGGCCGCGACCCATGAACCGCTTGGCGGCGGCAAGGTCGTAGTCCGGCAGGGATGCCAGGTCATAGGCGCGGCCGTCCACCGCTGCGACACGTTCGAAGTCGATACCGAAGGCTTCGAGTTTTGTTCGAAGGCCGGCCAGTCGGGCATCACTGCCGTCGAGATTGATCACATAGGTGCGGATTGCCTGCATGTCGCGTCCTGCTGTCGGCAGCGGGGCCATCTAAAATAGGACAGAAATGTCGAAATCAAAACGTGTGGCATAGTGATTGGCGGCCTTTTCAAGAAACGACCCCGAAGGAACGCGGCCGCCATGGTGTTCGCTTATGTGCTGGCGGAGCGCCTTTCCCCACAGATGCACTGCCAGGACAGGCTCAGGGAAACTGTCCAGCGAAAGATCGTCGGGCGTCGCGAAACGTGCGGCTTGCTGGAACGGCACAGGATAAAACGCTTCGATGCCGAGGGCATTCGAAATCTCACCGGTTTTCCCGAGGAAATGCGTCAGCGCCCGGGGGCCGAGAGAGCCCCAGGGCCACTGGGATATCGGCAATCCCCGGCCAAAGGACCTGGCGACGTATTTCAAGCGGCGCAAACCCTGCAATGTAGGGGGATAGCCGCGCGTATCGACAGTAAATTTCGAAAGCTCGGCGAGCGCTGGGGATTGTCTGGGAAGGCGTAGAACGGCGCCATTCACCTCATCCGCGCTTTCGTATCCGAAGAGGTACGGCTTATCCATCGGCAGAGGCCGCAGGGCCACGATGTCGAGGTCGACCCAGGTGTGGTCCGTTTTGTTGAAAAGCGCATAGCGAAACAGGTCGGAGTAGAGAGCGACGCTGCCGGTCTTGCGATGCCGGACGATATCACCCGTATCCAGAATCTCGGCGGCATCGCGCACATCGATGCCCGGGGGAACACCGTCGATGGTGCCGCGCGTATAAACGACCAGTTTGTGACCGGCGTCGAGCATCGACAGCGCGCTGACCTGCTCGATGGGGCCGAAGGGCGCGCCGTACCAGAACGTCGCCACTGTGTTGCTCGTGCTCACGCCTGATCTACCCCGGCGTAGACCCGCCCGAGAGCCGCCGCCTCTCCCTCGATGCTGAAATGCGCTTCCGCCCGTTGCCGGCCGTGCTCGCCGGCGTGCCGGCGCAATGTGGCGTCGCCCATATAGGTCCTCGCGGCCTGCGCAAGCGCCTCGACGTCATCGGCGGACACCACGTCGCCCGTGTCCGGGGTGACGATCTCGCTGAAGGCGCCGACATTCGTGGCCACGACGGGAACGCCTGTCGCCATCGCCTCCAGCGGCGTGAGACCAAACCCTTCCCATCGTTGCGGAGCGATGAACAGGTCTAGCGCACGGTACCACGCGTTGATGTTGGTATGTTCCCCGACGAAGAGGATGCGATCGGCAAGCCCCGCCTCCCGCACACGTGCCTTCAGTCCGTTCTCGAAATCGACATGCTGCGCCGTCGCGCGGCCGGCAACGATCGCCGACCATTCCGGTTGTTCCGGCAGGAGGCGAATCATCGCGTCGACGAAGAGGTCCGTGCCTTTCTGGTGGCGCACGCGGCCGAAGCAGCCCGCATAGTTTTGCGCGGGATCGAGGCCGAGCAACGTCTTTGCCGCGCTCTTTTCGGCTGGCGGCGCGAAGCGCTGCGGATCGATGCCGTGCATGATCACGGTGTTGGGGACCTCCAGATAGGAGGCGGTTCGGGCGCTCGTGGCGACGACGGCATCCATCCGGGAGATGAGGAACTTCGTCCAGCCGGTGTGACGGCGTTGCGAGGCCGAGGTGAAGACGAGTTTCAGCTTCATGCGCAGCAGATGGCGCAGCACGAGGCCGAACAGCATTTCGATGTTGCGGCGCGCATGCCAGACGCGTGGGCCCCGAGACCAGAGCGCCGGCAGATCGCGCCAGCGCATCCTGGGCAATGTGTCCGGCAGGCCGCTGCCAAGCGTCACGACGTTCTGCCCCAGCCTGTTTTGAACCGGAACGAGCTGGATGATCGTGGACGTGACGCCAGACAGGCGGCGCTTGAAGTTCGGTGCGATGACTTGGACGTCCCGCATGTCCTTTACGATCGGCATGGAACCGACGATCAGCCCCAGGTAACGTCGAGAATCTCGTAGGCCTTGGAGCCGCCGGGGGCGTTCACTTCGATCGAGTCGCCGACTTCCTTGCCGATGAGAGCGCGGGCGATGGGGGAGGAGATCGAGATGCGGCCCTGCTTCACGTCGGCTTCCTGGTCGCCGACGATCTGGTAGACCTTCTCTTCTTCTGTGTCCTCATCGACGAGCTTCACCCTGGCGCCGAACTTGATCTTCGAGCCGGACATCTTCGAGAGGTCGATGACCTCGGCGCGCGCGACGAAGTCTTCGAGCTCCGTGATGCGGCCTTCATTGTGGCTCTGGGCTTCCTTGGCGGCATGGTACTCGGCATTTTCCGAAAGGTCGCCATGGGCGCGCGCTTCGGCGATCGCTTCGATGATTCGCGGACGCTCTTCCTGCTGACGCCAGCGCAGTTCTTCCTGCAGCTTGACGAAACCGCCGTGAGTCATCGGTACCTTTTCAACCATTTTATCCCGTCCTTCAGACCGCGCCGCGCAAGCTTTCACCTGCGTGAACGCAAAAGAAAACGGTCTCCGGAGAAAAATCCCCGGAACCGTCGAAAGCGTTTGAACAGTCCTTATAGCAGAGTGCGGCCGCCAAAAGCCAGTTTTTTTGCCGCAGGCTGCGATGCGCCCACAGGTGCTGGAACACTCTCGAGCTGCTGCACTCTGCAAAACAGCGCGCGCAGCGCCGTGCGACCTTGGGCGATTTGCCTCATACCGAAGGCCGAAATTACCGTCAGTGATCGCAGAAGGTCATGACGATGCAGTTGCCTGTTGCCGGGGCTGTCTTCCTCTGGATCTGCTTCTTTTCCACGACGGTTGGCTGCTTCTCGGCAACGACTCGCTGCTTCGTCTTCGCGGTGCGGGCGGCCGGGCGCTCCTTCGTGGGCTTTTCGCGCGTCGCCGTGCGGGCCTTGGCGGGCTTTTCCTTCTTCTCGCGCACGATCTTCGTCGGCTCCGCCTTCTTCGGTGTGAAGCAGATGCCGCTGCTGTTGAGATCCTGACCCGAGGGGCATGTCTTTGCCACGCACTGATCGCCAACCTTATTCTCGAGAGGTGAGCAAACGAGCGGGCAGACGCGTCCATTGCGCATCTTCATGGCGTCGAGCGCCGCCATGGTCGCGGCCGTGGTTTCGAACGAGAGCTTGGTTTCGCGATTGAAGGTTTCCATCGCCGAACGCGTCCGCCGGCCCCATTTGCCATCCGGCGTTCCGGGCTCGCAGCCGAGGCGGTCGAGTTCCTTCTGCTGGGCGCGTGCCAATTCCTCTTGTGTCGGGGCGGGTTCGCTGGTGACCTGCAACGCGTCGTCGCGCTTTTCATCGGGCAGAAGCGCCGGCTTCTTCTCGGTTTCCTGGGAAAGGGCGGCGACCTCTATCTCCTGCTTTTTCAGACGCTCGGCTTCCGCCTCCGCGGCGGCCTTGGCCTCTGCATCGGCCTTGGCGATTGCGGCTTGCGCGTCGGCTTCTGCCTTCGCGGCCGCCGCTTTCGCATCCGCTTCGGCCTTCGCGGCAGCGGCGGCTTTTGCGTCGGCCTCCGCTTTTGCGGTGGCCTCGGCCCTTGCATCGGCTTCCGCCTTTTCGGCGGCAGCAGCCTTGGCCTCGGCTTCCGCCCTGGCATCGGCCTCAGCCCTGGCCTTCGCATCGGCTGCCTGTTGCGTTTTTTCCGCGCGCAGATCGGCAATGGCCAGCTTGGCGAGCGTGGAGAAGGCGCAGGTGCCGAAGCGGATCAGGTGATCGTTGAAAAGGTCCTCGTCGCCCTTGTCGGCAATGGCGGTCCAATGGGCGGCCGCGTCACGGCAGGCATCGACCGCAGGCTCCTTCTTCTCCGGCATCACGATCTCCTGTGGGGCCTTGAGATAGATGCTGGTGCCGGGAAGGCGGCCATATTCGTAGGGCGTCTGCCGGCCGTCGGTCCGTTGCTGTACATCGTCGGCAACCTTGCGGAAGAGCAGGCTGAGCTCCAGGCCCGGCGTTTCCAGATGATCGAGCAGGGCGGCCGCATAGGGGCTGTGCTGCCCTTGACCGTCTTCAGCGACCGTGCCCGCAGCTGCGGCATAGCTGACGAGCACGCCCGGAAAGGTCTCGACCTTGGCGAGGCCGCGGCTCGTCGAGCGGGTTTTGTTCTGACTGGACATTGTTTGAAGGAACGGATTGTCGCGGCAAGCATCGAGCAGAACGAGCTTCAGACCCTTCGCGCTCTCGACGGCGGACAGGACGTCTTCCAGCGAAACCGTCTCGAATTTCACGCGAAGATCGGATTTGAGGCGTGCATCGACGGGGATCAGGTAGTTGCGGCCCTGCAATTCCATGCCATGGCCGGCATAGTAGACGAGGGCCAGCTCCGAATGGGCGGCGCGTTCGCTGAAATCGGCAAGCTCTCGCTCAAACGTTGCCTTGGAGAGGTCAGTGCGCAGGGTAACTTCGAAGCC
Source organism: Shinella curvata (assembly GCF_022899935.1). Classification (GTDB taxonomy): domain Bacteria; phylum Pseudomonadota; class Alphaproteobacteria; order Rhizobiales; family Rhizobiaceae; genus Shinella; species Shinella curvata. The sequence continues at coordinate 1,006,229 of NZ_JALJCJ010000001.1, read as the reverse complement.
AAGACGTTCGAGTGCGGCCGCGATTGCCTTGGCGTCGGTGCCGGGATTGGGCAGGATGGAGGCGTGGTCGTAGGCCGAATTTCCGATGACGAGGGCGACCCGCTCCGCTGCGGTCGCAAGCGACGTGCCAAGCCCGGCCATGACCAAAGCCATGACCGCAAAGCGTAGCAATCGCCATGCCGTCCCAATCATCGGATGCCCCGGACCCCCATCGTCCTACCGTCGCTGAAATCGCGTTCACACACAAGGCTCAGACGGCGAAGCCTGCCCGCCTATTCGACACCAACCCCGTCTGTTCCACGCGCCAGCGGCATAAAAAAGCCGGGCGGTGGGACCGCCCGGCTCTCAACAGATTGGAAGATCCGTGGCTCAGAAATATGACTGCAACGGGCGCACTTCGAGCTGGCCCTGCTTGAGAGCCTTGATCGCCTGGGCGGCGGCGAGCGCGCCGGCCATGGTCGTGTAGTAGGGCACCTTCTGCATCAGTGCGGCGCGACGCAGCGACTTCGAGTCCGAGATCGCCTTGTTGCCGTCGGTCGTGTTGATGACGAGCTGGACCTGGCGGTTGCGGATAGCGTCCTCGATATGTGGACGTCCCTCCTGCACCTTGTTGACCTTGATCGCCTCGATGCCGTTTTCGGCGAGGAAGCGGGCGGTGCCGGAGGTCGCCATGACCCGGAAGCCGATCTCGGTGAGCAGGCGCACGGCCGTCAGCACACGATCCTTGTCGCCATCACGCACCGACACGAAGACCGTGCCTTCACGCGGCAGGTCGACGCCGGCGCCGAGCTGCGACTTGGCGAAGGCCAGCGCGAAATCCGTGTCGAGGCCGATGACTTCCCCGGTCGAGCGCATTTCCGGGCCGAGCAGCGTGTCGACGCCCGGGAAGCGGGCGAAGGGGAACACGGCTTCCTTGACGGCGATGTGCTTGAGGTTGCGCGGGTCGGGCTTCTTGCCATAGGCGGCGATCGCCGCATCGAGGCCTTCACCGGCCATGACGCGGGCAGCGATCTTGGCGATCGGCGCGCCGATGGTCTTGGCGACGAAGGGCACCGTGCGCGAGGCGCGCGGGTTGACTTCCAGCACATAGATCGTGCCGTCCTTGATGGCGTACTGCACGTTCATCAGGCCGCCGACATTGAGCGCCTTGGCCAGAGCCTTGGTCTGGCGTTCCAGCTCGTCGACGATCTCGGTGGAGAGCGTGTGGACCGGCAGCGAGCAAGCGGAGTCGCCCGAGTGGATGCCGGCTTCCTCGATATGCTCCATGATGCCGGAGACGAAGACGTCCTTGCCGTCGCAGAGCGCGTCGACGTCGACTTCCACGGCGTTCGACAGGTAGCTGTCGAAGAGCAGCGGGTTCTTGCCGAGCAGCGTGTTGATCTGGCCGGTCTTGTCGTTCGGGTAGCGCTGCTTGATGTCCTCGGGAACGAGTTCCGGAACCGTGTCGAGCAGGTAGGTCTGGAGCTGGCCTTCCGAATGGATGATCTGCATGGCGCGGCCGCCGAGCACGTAGGATGGGCGCACGACGAGCGGGAAGCCGATCTCGCCGGCAACGAGACGAGCCTGTTCGACGGAATAGGCGATGCCGTTGTTTGGCTGGGCGAGATCCAGCTTCTGCAGGAGCTTCTGGAAGCGGTCGCGGTCTTCGGCAAGGTCGATCATGTCGGGCGCGGTGCCGAGGATCGGGATGCCGTTCTTTTCCAGCGCTTCGGCGAGCTTCAGCGGCGTCTGGCCGCCGAACTGCACGATGACGCCGACGAGCTCGCCATTGGTCTGCTCGGCCTTCAGGATTTCGATGACGTCTTCGGCCGTCAGCGGCTCGAAATAGAGGCGATCAGAGGTGTCGTAGTCGGTCGAGACCGTTTCCGGGTTGCAGTTGACCATGATCGCTTCATAACCGGCATCCTTCAGCGCGAAGGCGGCATGGCAGCAGCAATAGTCGAACTCGATGCCCTGGCCGATGCGGTTCGGGCCGCCGCCGAGGATAACGACCTTCTTGCGATCCGAAATGCCGGCTTCCGAGCGCGTTTCGCCCGCAAACGGCGTTTCGTAGGTCGAGTACATATAGGCGGTCGGCGAGGCGAATTCGGCCGCGCAGGTATCGATGCGCTTGAAGACCGGGCGCACGTTCAGGCCGTTGCGCAGCTCGGCGACTTCCTTCGGGCGCTTGCCCGAGAGCGTGGCGAGGCGGGCGTCGGAGAAGCCCATGGCCTTGAGCATGCGCAGGTTTTCGGCGTCCTGCGGCAGGCCGTGCTCGCGGATGCGGGCTTCCATGTCGACGATGGCCTTGAACTGCTCCAGGAACCACGGATCGATCTTCGAGCCTTCATGCGCCTCTTCCAGCGACAGGCCCATGCGCAGCGCCTGGGCGACCATGCGCAGGCGGTCCGGCGTCGGGGTGGAGATGGCGGCGCGGATGGCGTTCTTGTCGTTGCCATCGCCGAGGCCGGGGATTTCGATCTCGTCGAGGCCGGTCAGGCCCGTTTCGAGGCCGCGCAGCGCCTTCTGCAGTGATTCGGCGAAGGTGCGGCCGATGGCCATGACTTCACCAACCGACTTCATGGCGGTCGTCAGCGTCGGCTCGGCGCCGGGGAACTTTTCGAAGGCGAAACGCGGGATCTTCGTGACGACGTAGTCGATGGAGGGTTCGAACGATGCCGGGGTCGCGCCGCCGGTGATGTCGTTTTCCAGTTCGTCCAGCGTGTAGCCGATCGCGAGCTTGGCGGCGATCTTGGCGATCGGGAAGCCGGTGGCCTTGGAAGCCAGAGCCGACGAACGCGAAACGCGCGGGTTCATTTCGATGACGACAAGGCGGCCATTGGCCGGGTTGACGGCGAACTGCACGTTCGAGCCGCCGGTCTCTACGCCGATCTCGCGCAGCACCGCAATCGATGCGTTGCGCATGATCTGGTATTCCTTGTCCGTCAGGGTCAAGGCCGGCGCGACGGTGATCGAGTCACCCGTGTGCACGCCCATCGGGTCGATGTTCTCGATGGAGCAGATGATGATGCAGTTGTCCGCCTTGTCGCGGACGACTTCCATCTCATATTCCTTCCAGCCGAGAACCGACTCTTCGATCAGCACTTCCGTCGTCGGCGAGGCGTCGAGACCGGAATTGATGATCTCGAAGAATTCCGAGCGGTTGTAAGCGATGCCGCCGCCGGTGCCGCCGAGCGTGAAGGACGGACGGATGATGGCGGGCAGGCCGATGACGTCGAGCGCCTGGGCGCCGATCGCCATGGCGTGGCTCATATAGCGCTGCTTGCGGTCGGTCTCGCCGAGGTTCCACTGGTTTTCCAGCTCGTCCAGCGCCTTGTCGAGCGCATCGCCCGAAAGCTCGGCCTTCAGCTTGGTGCGCTCGGCTTCGTGCGCCTTGCGATCGACATCCTTGATCTCGGTGGCGTTGGCGAGCAGCGACTTCGGCGTTTCCAGACCGATGCGGGCCATGGCCTCGCGGAAGAGGGCGCGGTCTTCGGCCATGTCGATGGCGGCGGGCTTGGCACCGATCATCTCGACATTGTAGCGGTCGAGAACGCCCATGCGCTTCAGCGAGAGTGCGGTGTTGAGCGCCGTCTGGCCGCCCATGGTCGGCAGAAGCGCGTCCGGACGTTCCTTGGCGATGATCTTGGCGACGACTTCGGGCGTGATCGGCTCGACGTATGTTGCGTCGGCGAGGCCCGGATCGGTCATGATCGTCGCCGGGTTGGAGTTGACGAGGATGACGCGGTAGCCTTCCTCCTTCAGCGCCTTGCAGGCCTGCGTGCCGGAATAGTCGAATTCGCAGGCCTGGCCGATGACGATCGGCCCCGCGCCGATGATGAGGATCGATTTCAAATCTTGGCGCTTGGGCATCTCTCTATCCAATCTTCCGCGTGCGCGAAAAACCGGCATGGCGATGGGTTCACCGGGCCGGGCGCGCAAAAATGGTCTTTCAAGGCTAGAAGCGGCTTATAGGCAAATGACAGGGGGAGCGGAACCCCGAAAATCACGCAATCGACAGGAAAAGTGCAGGGGCTGTTCCCCTCCCGCATGCCAGCGATATAACAGGCGGTCCTTTGGCCCGCTTCGCAAGGGTTCGCTGAACCATGTAGGCACAGAGACGCATATCGATTCGGGGAGGGAAGCATGCTGCCGCAGGAAACCGATGTGCTGATCGTCGGGGCGGGGCCGACGGGCCTTGCGCTCGCCATCACCCTGCAACAGGCCGGCATCCGCCCCGTCATCGTCGACCGGCTTGCGGCGGGTCAGAACACCTCGCGGGCCGCCGTCATCCATGCCCATACGCTGGAAGTGCTGGAGCGCATCGGCGTCACCGAGGAACTGGAGCGCCGCGGCCTGCCGCTCATCCACTTTACACTGCGTGATCATGACAAGGCGGTGCTTGAGCTCGATTTCTCGATGCTGCCCTCGCGCTATGCGGAAGTCCTGATGATTCCGCAGGACGAGACGGAGGCTGTCCTTGCCGGGCGGCTGGAGGCGCTTGGCGGCTCTGTGGTTCGCGGCGCGACGGCGACGAAAGTCGAGACGGATGCGGCAGGCGCGACCGTTCATCTAGCGACCGCCGAAGGCGAACGGGTGATCCGTGCCCGCTACCTCATCGGCGGCGATGGCATGCACAGCGTGGTGCGCGAGGCGGCCGGTATCGCCTTCGATGGCGAGACCTATGCCGGCTCCTTCGTGCTGGCCGATGTTCATATGGACTGGGGCTATAGCGACGAGGTGACCTTGCTCTTCTCGGCAGAGGGCATGGGCGTCGTCGCCCCGCTGCCCGGCGGCCACTTTCGCATCGTCGCACCGGTCGAGGATGCGCCGCATGAGCCCGATGTCGCCTTCGTGCAGGCGCTGCTCGATGCGCGCGGGCCGCGCACGGTGCCGGGCCGCATAAAAGATGTGATCTGGAGCTCGCGCTTCCGCGTGCATCACCGCGTCGCCTCGCGCTATCGCTCCGGTCCGCTTTTCGTCATGGGCGATGCCGCGCATGTGCACAGCCCGGCGGGCGGGCAGGGCATGAATACCGGCATCGTCGATGCCGTGGTGCTCGGGCAGCTGCTGGCCGATGTCCTGAACGGCAAGGCGCCGGAAGCGACGCTCGACCTCTATGAGGAGAAGCGCCGCCCGGCTGCGGTGGAGGTGCTGGCGCTCGCCGATCGCCTGACGCGGATGGCGATGGTGCGCAGCGTCTTCGGTCGCACGCTGCGCAATCTTGCCCTGCGCATCCTCGGCGCGTCCCCGGTCTTCCGGCGCAAGCTCGCACTCAACGTCTCCGGCCTTGCCCGCAAGGGGTTGGGCATGGTTCCGCCGCGCTAGATCACTCCGTGGCGAGAATGCCTGGCAGTTCCGCGAGAATGCTGTCGCGTGCCCGAAGGCTCGTGCGCGGTTCCTGTTTCTTCTCGTCCTGGACCAGCCGGGCGAATACTACGGTTTGCTCGCCACGGCTTGCCCAGCCGACATACCAGCCCCAGGGCGTGTTGTAGTTGAAACTGCCATCGGCCTGGCGAGGATAGGCCATGCCCGTCTTGCCCTGCGCGTGCCATCCGTCGCCGATCTCCCGGCCCTCGACGATCTTCATCGCCGCATCCATCGCGTCGGAAGAGACGGGCAGGTCATGGTTCACCAGCTTCCTGAGGAAGGCGATCTGCTCGCGGGGCGAGATTTTCAGGGATGAGGCGATCCACGAGCGTTCCAGCGCATTGTTCTTGCCGGGATCGCCGGTCACGTCACCATTGCCGTAGTCGAAGGCCTCGGCATAGTCGCGCAGCTTCTCGTAGCCGAGAAATTCGGTGATGCGTTGTGAATACCAGACGACGGAAAGCTCCATCCAGCGCTTCGGCGTCGTCGGCTGACGCCAAGCGTCACCACCCCAGTCCGGGTAGCCCTTCAGGAAGGGCAGGACCGGCTCCTCGGCATTCTCCAGAAAGCCGGAATCGTAGCCCATCACGGCCAGCGGCACCTTGAAGGTGGAGGCGGGGGTGACGCGGTTCTTGCAGTCGCCCTTTTCCATGATGACCTCATTGCTGCCGGCATCGGCAACGATGGTACAAATAATGCGGGCTTCAGCCGGTGCCGCGAAGCTTGCAGCCAGCAGGGCGCCGGCGGCGAAAAGACGTTTGTCCATCCCGTTTCCTCGGATTTCAAGTGGTTTGTGCCACCTTGATAGCAACCGCTTGATGGGCTGACAAAAGATCAATACTGGTCTTAGCCATGAGGAAATCTAGGGCATTGCCATGGTTCGGCCATATCTTCCGCTGAACGCCTTTCGCGCTTTCGAGGCTTCCGCGCGACATCTGAGCTTCACCCGTGCGGCCATCGAGCTGAACGTCACGCAGGCTGCCGTCAGCCATCAGGTGAAGAGCCTCGAGGACCAGCTCGGCGTCGTGCTGTTCAAGCGCCTGCCGCGCGGGCTGATGATCACCGCGGAGGGCGAGAGCCTGCTGCCGGTGCTGCGCGACAGCTTCGACCGCATGGCCGACGTGGTGGAGCGCTTTCGCGGCGGCCATGTGCGGGAAATCCTGACGGTCGGTGCGGTGGGCACCTTTGCGGTCGGCTGGCTTCTGCCGCGACTGGCGAGTTTTCGCGAGCGCCACCCGTTCGTCGAAGTCAGGCTCTCCACCAACAACAACCGCGTCGACCTCGCCGCCGAGGGGCTCGATTTCGCCGTACGTTTCGGTGCCGGCGCCTGGCACGGCACGGATGCCGTCAGGCTGTTCGATGCGCCGCTTTCGGTTCTGGCGATTCCCACGGTCGCGCGTGATCTCAAGGCGCCCGAAGACCTGCTCGGCCTGACGCTGCTGCGCTCCTACCGTCGCGACGAGTGGACCCGCTGGTTCGAGGCCGCCGGCTTGCCGCGCACGCCGCCGCCGCAGAATGCCATCGTCTTTGATACGTCGCTCGCCATGATGGAGGCGGTGTTGCAGGGACTTGGCGTCGGGCTTGCCCCGCCGCTGATGTTTTCGCGACTGCTCTCCTCCGGCGCGGTCGTGCAACCGTTCAAGACGAGCGTCGCGCTCGGCAGCTATTGGCTGACATGCCTGCAATCGCGCAACGTCACGCCGGCCATGTCGGCTTTTTCGGCATGGCTTCGGGAAATGGTGGCGGAGGAGGGGCTGGCCTGAGCCCTATCTCAGACCGGGCATGACAAGCACTTTCACCTCTCCGGGGCGCGGCGGGTTTGCCACGGCATCCGGCAGGTCGTTTATGCCGATGCGGCGCGAGATCAGTCGGTCGACCTTGATCGTGCCCGAGGCAATCAGTGCCGCCGCGCGGCCATGGACATGCGGGTTGAGGAAGGACGTGAGAATTTTCACCTCGCGAAACAGCAGGTCGAAGGGTTCGATCTCGATCTTCTCGCCCTGCGGCATCACGCCGAGAATGACGACGGTGCCGCCGTTGCGGGCGAGTTTCGGCGCCAGCATCATGGTTTCGGCCACCCCCGCGCATTCGATAACGACGTCGGCGCCGCAGGGAACGAGGCCGGATTTGCCCGCAATGCCTTCGATCGCATCGCCTGTACCGGGATCGAAGGAATGGGTGGCGCCGATCTCCTCGGCCAGTTGTCGGCGCACGGCCTGACGCGTGACGAGCACGACGGCGGTCGCGCCGGCAAGGCGGGCGAGCTGGACCGTGAGCATGCCGATCACCCCGCCGCCGAGCACCACCACGGAGCTGCCGGGCTCAATGCCCGCCATGTCCACGCCGTGCAGGCAGCAGGCCAGCGGTTCGCAGAAAGCACCATGTTCCGGCGGCAGCGACAGCGGCAGTTCATAGGCCTGCCGCTGCGGCACCAGTACATAGTCGGCAAAGCCGCCGTCGCGATGGATGCCGATCGCCTGGAGGTTTTCGCAGAGATTGACGCGGCCGCGCCGGCATTGTGCGCAACGGCCGCACGCGATGTTCGGATCGCCGGTGATGCGCATGCCGGGCCGGAAATCGCGAACGGCATCGCCGATGGCTTCGACGATGCCGGAGAATTCGTGGCCGAGCGTCACCGGTGGCCGGCAGGGGAATTCTCCGTGGAAGAGATGACGGTCGGTGCCGCAGATACCTGCGGCCTCGACCCGCACGAGGAGATCGTCCGGGCCTGGCACCGGTTTTTCCACCTCGCGCACCACAAAACCGCCGATCGCCTCCAGCCGCGCCGCTTTCATGCCATCCTCCCGTTCACCACCGGAGAATAGGAGCGGCAACGGCGGTGACGGTCAAGACCGCCACGTGCTCAGGTGAGGTTGCGGCGGCGTTCCAGCTCGGCCTCGGTCGGTGTTTCGAACTCGAAGGAGCCGGTGGTGACCACGCCCGCGCGGGCATATTTGCTGATGACGATGCCGTTTTCGCTGGTGCTCGAGGCCACCAGCGTCAGCGCCCGCGGGAAGGAGGCATCGCCGAACAGCCGCTTGCCCTTGCCGAGGATGACCGGGAAGGTGAACACGTTGATCTCGTCGACGAGGTCGTGTTCGAACAGCGTCTTGAGGAAGTCCGTCGAGCCCTGCGTCAGGAGATCCGGCCCGTCCCCGCCTTTCAGGGCCTTCACCGCGGCGACCGTATCGGCCCCCAGCACATGGCTGTTCTGCCAGGTGGTCTTGAAGCCCGGATTGCGGGTCGCGACATATTTGTTGATGCGGTCGAAGAGCGGGCCGATCGGGTCGTTCTTGTCAGCATAGGGCCAGTGGGCGGCAAAAATGTCGTAGGTCTTGCGGCCGAGCAGCAGGTCGAAGGGATTTGCAAACATCTCGCCGATCGCAGCGCCCATCTTCTCGTCGAAGAGCGGCGCGACCCAGCCGCCGAATTTGAAGCCGCCGATCGGATCCTCCTCGGGGCCGCCCGGTGCCTGCATGACGCCGTCAAGGCTGATAAAGGCACCGACAATGATCTTTCTCATGGGTTTCTCCTGGCCGTTTGTTGATAGATACCTAGAGACGAACGGCGAAAGGTTGATCCGACATCGTCCTCGAAAAAATCGTCAACCCCATCGGCTGCGCACCGCCTCCGTGCGGCTGCGGCTCACCGGGATTTCCCGCCCATCCTTCAGGCGGACCGCAAGCCGGCCCTCGGCGCGCGTCAGCCTGTCGACGTTGATATCGGCGACGAAATGCGAACGGTGCACCTGCAGGCCCGCCGTCGCGCCCAGTTCCTCCAGCGCATCGGAAAATCGCAGCAGCACCAGTTCCCGGCCACGGCTTGTCGTCACCTCCGTATAGTGATCGGCCACGGTCATGTGCAGGATGGGGCCGCGGTTCTCCGGCTTCAGCCGGCGCATCAGCTGCACCTCGGCGCGCTCGTCCGCAGTCTCGGGCCGCGATGGCGGGGCTGGCGAAAGGACTGCCGCCTGCTTGCTGCTCATCGTCATGAAGGTGAGGCCGCAGAAGAGGGCGGAGAGAAGAAGGCCGCTGGCGATGCTTTGTGCGATGGTCGAAAGTGTCGGCGTGCCGCCGAACGTCACCAGGCTGATCGCCTCCGTGGCAAGCCCGACGGGCGCGCCGGCGACGAGCGTTCCGATTGCCATGCGGCCCAGGAGGCTCGGCACGCGGCTCAAGAGAAGCGTGTTGACGAGGACGATGGCGACGATGGCGATGCCCCAGGCGATGGCGTGCTGCACGAGCCAGAAGCCGAGGCGCGGGGCAGTGGCCAGGCGTTCCGCCGTGCCATAGGGGCCCGTTACCCAGAAGATCAGCACGACGGCGCCGAAGGTCGCCCAGAAGCGCGGTGCGCGCAGGAAGATCTGCAGTTCACGAAGCGCGGATTGCAGGAAGGGGCGTTCCACGAAGTATTCCGTCCATTCGGGCCAAAGCGTTTGAGGCGGTCCGATCATTGGCTGAAGACACGGGCGAATTCAACCGCTGCCGGAGCCTGACATGACCTTCGAACCTCTGCTCGATGCCCCCTTCGCCATCCAGTTTCATGTGGCGACCGTCCTGCCGGCGGCCGTGCTCGGTGCGGTCCTGCTCGCCCGCGCCAAAGGCACGCCTGCCCATCGACTGCTCGGGAAAATCTGGCTGGTGCTGATGGTCGTGACGAGTGTTTCGACCTTCTTCATTCACGGGCTCAACACTGTCGGCGGGTTCAGCCCAATCCATCTGCTGTCCGTCTACGTCATCATCGGCAGCGTGATGGCGATCCGTGCGGCGCGTCGACGGGATATCCAGGCCCATCGGGCCCATGTGGCCGGCATGTATTTCGGGGGCATCGTCGTGGCGGGGCTTTTCACGCTCGTGCCGCATCGGGTGATGGGCATGATGGTTTTCGACGGCGCATCCGATCTCGCCAGCGGACTTGCCGCCGGGGTGATCAGTCTCCTGCTTGTCGCCGCAGGTGCTCTGGTCATTCGCGAGGCTGGTTGGGTGCAGCGTTTCAATGCGGTCTTCCGGCGCCGCTGAGCGGCTGCTTTTCATTTTGCATGGTGGCGCGGCTCGCCCTATAAGCTAGTGCCGAGGAACGAATTCACGCGGTGGGCGTTCGTCGGCAAATCAATGCGGGGAAATGCGCCATGGAATGGAAAGGTCGTCGCCAGTCGAACAATATCGAGGACCAGCGCGGGGCCGGTCCGTCGATGGGAGGCAACAACCCGTTCGGTCGCGGCAACGGAGGTTTCCGCATTCCGATGGGCGGACGTCGCGCCGGCGGCGGCATGAGCATCGGCACCATCATCTTCCTTGTCGTCATCTACTTTATCCTCAAGGCGATGGGCATCGATCTGCTGCAGGTGATGGGCGATGGCGGCGGACAGGCCAGTCGCCCCGGCATCGAGCAGACGGACAATGCCAGCCAGCGCTCATCGCCGCAGGAAGAGGAAACCAAGGCCTTCATGGCAACGGTTCTGGCCGAGACGGAAGACACCTGGAACGGTATCTTCCAGGCGGCGGGCGAGCGTTACGAGGAGCCGAAGATGGTCCTGTTCTCCGGCTCCGTGCAATCGGCCTGCGGCTTTGCGTCTGCGGCTTCCGGCCCGTTCTACTGCCCGGGCGACCGCAAGGTCTATCTCGACATGAGCTTCTTCGACGAGCTCGCCAACAAGTTCGACGCGGCCGGCGACTTCGCGCAGGCCTATGTCGTGGCGCACGAAGTCGGCCACCATGTCCAGAACCTGACCGGCGTGCTGCCGCGTTTCAACCAGCAGCGCCAGCGCATGAGCGAAGTCGAAGCCAACCAGATGTCGATCCGCGTCGAGCTTCAGGCCGATTGTTATGCCGGCATCTGGGGCAAGTACACCGAGCAGAAGGGCATTCTGGAGCGCGGCGACCTCGAGGAAGCGCTGAACGCTGCCACGCAGATCGGTGACGACACCCTGCAGAAGCGCATGCAGGGCTATGTCGTTCCCGAGAGCTTCAACCACGGCACATCGGACCAGCGTCGCCGCTGGTTCAAGCGTGGCTTCGATACCGGCCGCGTCGATGCCTGCGATACGTTCAAAGGTGAACCGTAACGGTCGCGCCGGTGTCCCGAGCACCGGCGATCGCCATATCCTTTCCGTCATCGAGGCCTGATCCTCAAAGTGCGCCCCGTCGCAGGAGGCTTGCCTGCGTGCGGCCAATGATGGCCGCCCGTCTCGGAAGATTTGCGATGTTCACGGATTGTTTCGCTGAAAAAACTGAAATAGAAGTCGTCGCCTGACATTCCTGTCCGTCGCTGCCGGCGCCGTTCTTTCGAGGTCATCCCATGATCGATGCCAGGTCCGCCCGGCGGGGGCTCTTTCTCGTCTTCATGATCATGTTTCTCGACGTGATCGGCATCGCCATCATCATGCCGGTTCTGCCGAGCTACCTGCGCGAGCTCACCGGCGACAATCTCAGCCAGGCGGCGATCGACGGCGGCTGGCTGTTGCTCGTCTACGCCGGCATGCAGTTCCTCTTTGCTCCGTTCATCGGCAACCTGTCGGATCGCTTCGGCCGGCGACCGGTGCTGCTGGCCTGCATCCTCACCTTCGCCATCGATAATCTCATCTGTGCGCTCGCGACGAGCTACTGGATGCTCTTCGTCGGCCGGGTGCTGGCGGGCATCAGCGGTGCGAGTTTCGGCACGGCGGCGGCCTATATCGCCGACGTCTCGACGGACGAGACGCGCGCCAAGAATTTCGGTCTAATCGGCATTGCCTTCGGAACGGGCTTCGCGCTGGGTCCCGTTATCGGCGGAGTGCTCGGCGAGTTCGGGCCGCGTATCCCCTTCTACGGTGCGGCCGTGCTCGCCTTCCTCAATTTCGCGGCCGCGTATTTCCTGCTGCCGGAAAGCCTTCAGCCGGCAAACCGCCGGCGGTTCGAGCTTTCGCGCGCCAATCCGCTCGGCGCGCTTTTCCAGATGCGCCAGTATCCGGGCGTGTTGTGGGTCGGGCTCGTGTTCTTCTGCTACTGGCTGGCGCATGCCGTCTACCCTTCTGTCTGGCCTTTCGTTGCCGCGTTGCGCTACGGCTGGAGCGAGGGGCAGATAGGCCTGTCGCTGGGCATCTTCGGCGTCGGCGGCGCGGTCGTCATGGCCTTCGTTCTGCCCCGCGTCGTGCAGCGGCTCGGCGAGTTCCGCACGGCCGTCATCGGGCTTTCCTTCGCGGTTCTCGGCCTGTCGGGATATGCGGCGGCCTGGCAGGGCTGGATGGTCTATGTGGTGATCGTGCTGACCGCGCTCGAAAGCCTGGCCGACCCGCCGCTGCGCTCCATTGCGTCGGCCCGCGTGCCGCCTTCGGCACAGGGTGAATTGCAAGGCGCGCTGACCAGCGTTTCCAGCATCACCACGATCATCGGGCCGCTGATCTTCACGCAGGTCTTTAGCCGGTTCACCGGGCCGGATGCTCCCGTCGTCTTTGCCGGCGCGCCCTATGCAGTGGCGGCGCTGATCCTCTTCATCGGCCTCGTGATCTTTGTCATGAAGCTGCGCGGGGCGGGAGCCGGTCCTACGGAAAAAGGCGCGTTTGAAAGCGCTTGAGCCGTGTCAAACGTGACATTTCAGCGAAATTTTCGAGAAAACCGGCTGATTTTGACCGTAGTCGCGCATTTTTGATGAAAACATCAATTCTAGTCGATTGATCGCGCCCCGAACTTGTGATCGGAAGCGATGCGAAAGTGAGAACTATCATGCACATGGCAACGCATCGCGCGGACAATAGCTGGCGCGCCCATTTCCGGGCGACCTTTGCCTTGGGTGTGCCGTTGATCGGCGCCCAGCTGGCCCAGCTTGGCATTCACACGACCGATGTCGTCATCGTCGGCCGCCTCGGTGCTGTTTCTCTCGCGGCCCTCGTGCTGTCGAGCCAGTTCTTTTTCACGCTGTTCATTTTCGGTTCCGGCTTTGCCAATGCGGTCATGCCGATGGTCGCGCAAGCCTATGGACGCGGCGACCCGGTCGCTGTGCGCCGGGCGGTCCGCATGGGCATGTGGGTGGTGCTGATCTATTCGGCGCTCATGGTGCCGATCTTCTACAATGCGGAGAGCATTCTGCTCTATGCCGGTCAGAAGCCCGAAGTCGCCGCCCTTGCCGGCGGCTATCTGAAGATCGTGCAATGGGGCATGGCGCCCGCGCTGCTGTTCATGACGCTGCGCGGCCTCGTCAGCGCCGTCGGCCGCGCCGGTGTCGTGCTCTATGTCACCATCACGATCCTGTCGATCAACGCCTTCTTCGCCTATGCGCTGGTGCTCGGTCGTTTCGGCTTCCCGGCCCTCGGTATCGAGGGCGCGGCCATCGTCTCTGTCGCCGTCAATATCCTGAGCTTCCTCCTGTTGACCGCCTATATCCAGTGGCGGCCGGAGATGCGGCGTTACGAGCTTTTCGTGCGCTTCTGGCGTCCGGACTGGCCGGCCTTCCGCGAGGTCGTGCATCTCGGCCTGCCGATCAGCTTCACCCTGCTCGCGGAAGTCAGCCTCTTCACCGGCGCCTCGCTGCTGATGGGCAATATCGGCACGCTGGAACTCGCCGCTCACGGCATCGCGCTCCAGCTCGCCTCCATCGCCTTCATGATTCCGCTTGGTCTTGCGCAGGCCGGTACGGTGCGCGTCGGCGTCGCCCATGGACGCGCCGATCATCTCGCCGTCGTGCGGGCCTCGCTGGCGGTCCTTGCCGTCGCGGTGGTCATTTCCATCGGTGGGGGCTTGCTCTTTGCCAGCATGCCCACGACCCTTGCGGCGATCTTCCTCGATGAAGCCGGCAAGGATTCGGCGGCGGTTCTGGCAATCGCCGGCCCCTTCGTGGTGATCGCCGGCATCTTCCAGCTGGTCGATGGCCTTCAGGCCATCGCCGCCGGCCTGCTGCGCGGCCTCAAGGATACGCGCATCCCGATGGTCATGGCGCTGATCTCCTATTGGCCGATCGGCTTCTTCTGCGCCTGGCTCTTCGCCTTCCCCGGCGGTTTCGGCGGCGTCGGCATCTGGTTCGGCTTCGTCGCCGGCCTCGCCGCGGCGGCAATTCTGCTGAACTGGCGTTTCTACCTGCTTGTGCGGCAAGAGATTCCAACGCGGTCCTAAGCCGACGCGTTCATCTCGAACCGTAATCTCCTGATTGTATTCCGTCCCTCGCTGAGAGCTGGGGTGGTTGAAAACTGGAGGCGCCGGACTGTTGGCTTCTGGCTAGTCCTGATATCGTTGCGTCGACAATCGATGCCGACTGAATGCAGGACGTTTTTCGGAGGATTGCCATGTACAATGCGGGAAGGAATGGGTTGGCGACGCCCAGCAATATGTCGCGATACCACGGAAGCCAATTTACGGGCCGGACCTATGGGGACGACATTCTATGCCCGATCTGCAGCCAGCGTCATCCTGTATCGGAGGGAAGTCGCGCCAAGATGCTCTGCTGGCGTATCGCAGGTGAACTCGGGCAGGCCGCGAACGGTCTGGCGCCGATGATGATAGGTGTTCTCGTTGCAAACAACGGAAATGTCTACGCGGCTTGCTCGCCTGCGGACAGTCAGCCGGGACAGCTGGCTTTTGTGCAAGCGTGCCAACGGGTTGGCATGGTGCCGTTTATACAGTGCGGGAACGTGCCTGCGCGCGGTGTCGCGACTGCCGGGGGGCGACAGATGTCGCCATCTGAAATGGCACGCTGCCGGCCCACCCAGCAGGATCCGATCCAGGGCCGTTGCGCGGCGCCTAAAATGATTCATATCGCCTTGAGCCAGCGGGCACCGAGACCATGGACCATGAGTGAAATGCTATGGGATCCGGCAGGGCAGAACGCGCAATATACGCCGCTGTGGCATGCGCAGTCCTGCAATACCTGCCAGCGTCTCCTGCCGCGAATGCTCTGCAAAAGCAACTCGGAGGACGTCTCGCTCATCACCGTTGGATTCATGCGAGACCAGTTCAACAACCCGTACTAGCCTAGCCGTCGGGTGGGCAGGTTCGTCGCTTCCCGAGCAACAAAAACCCCGGCTATGAACCGGGGTTTCAAATGCGGGTGTTCAACGTTACGCCCGTTCCGGCAGGGCGTCCTCGCCCTTCTTTTCGCGCACCAGATTGATGAAGCGGCGGAAGAGGTAGTGGCTGTCCTGCGGGCCGGGGGAGGCTTCGGGATGATGCTGCACGGAGAAGACCGGCTTGCCGACGAGGCGCAGGCCGCAATTCGTGCCGTCGAACAGCGAGACGTGGGTCTCTTCAACGCCTTCCGGCAGAGACGTCGAGGCGACGGCGAAGCCGTGGTTCATCGAGACGATTTCCACCTTGCCGGTCGTGTGGTCCTTCACCGGGTGGTTCGCGCCATGGTGACCCTGGTGCATCTTCTCGGTGGTGGCGCCGACGGCGAGGCCGAGCATCTGGTGACCGAGGCAGATGCCGAAGATCGGCAGGCCGCTTTCGATCAGCTTTTTGATGACCGGGACGGCATATTCACCGGTTGCGGCCGGGTCGCCCGGACCGTTCGACAGGAAGATGCCGTCGGGCTTCTGCGCCAGCACGTCTTCGGCGCTCGAGGTTGCCGGCATGACGGTGACCTTGCAGCCGAGGCCGGTGAAGAGGCGCAGGATGTTGCGCTTCACGCCGTAGTCGAGCGCGACGATGTGATACTTCACGTCGCCGTCCGCGAGGTCTTCCGCGCCTTCGTTCCAGACCCAGGGCTTTTCGCTCCAGCGCGAGGACTGGCCGGACGAGGCGACCTTGGCGAGGTCGAGGCCGACGAGGCCGCTCCAGGCCTTTGCTTCGGCCTTCAGCGTCTCGATGTCGAAGACGCCGTTGGGATCATGGGCGATCACGGCGTTCGGCGCGCCGTTTTCGCGGATCCAGGCGGTCAGCGCGCGTGTGTCGATGCCCGAAAGGCCAATGATGCCGCGGGCCTTCAGCCAGGCATCGAGGTGTTTTGCCGAGCGGTAGTTCGAGGGGTCGGTGATGTCGGCCTTGAAGATCGTGCCGACGGCGCCGTGGCGGGCGGCGGGTGTCAGATCTTCGATGTCCTCGTCATTGGCACCTATATTGCCGATATGCGGGAAGGTGAAGGTGACGATCTGGCCGAGATAGGAGGGGTCGGTCAGGATTTCCTGGTAGCCCGTCAGCGCCGTGTTGAAGCAGACTTCCGCTGTCACCTTGCCGGTGGCGCCGATGCCCTTGCCTTCGATGACCGTGCCGTCGGCGAGGACGAGCAGGGCGGTCGGCTTTTCAGTGGTCCATGCGGGGGTCGAGGTCATGTTCATCCCGTTTCCGGCACCAAGCGCCACCGGCTTGAAAGCCGGGGGACCAGGCACCATTTGAGGTCGCAGGCAAAGGCGCGCGGAAACCCGCGTTGGTTCGCCCTGATTGCCAAATTTCGTGCAGGTGCCGGAAAATAGACAAAGCGGATGACGGGGTCAACCGCCGCCTGTGGATTGCGTCGAATTATAAAGTGTTTGTAATCAAGCGCTTGCGCAATCCGTTTGCGGATACGACCTTTGCCGGTCTATGAGCATGCACAAGGAAACGACGACAAGGCTTGGTCGCGCATCCGGCGCCGACCGCCTTTCATGGAGAAAAGAATGCGCGAAATCTTCGCAAACGACCTGAAGGAAGCCCTCAAGGCAAAGGACGCCTGCCGTGTTTCCACGCTGCGCCTGATCCAGGCGACGCTGAAGGACCGCGACATCGCCAACCGCGGCGTGGGTAAGGGCCCGGTCGAGGACGACGAAGTGCTGCAGATCCTCGCCAAGATGATCAAGCAGCGCGAGGAATCCTCGAAGATCTTTGCCGATAACGGCCGCCCGGAGCTTGCCGCCCAAGAGCAGCAGGAAATTGCCGTGATCAAGGGTTTCCTGCCCGAGCAGCTTTCCGACGAGAAGGTGCGCGCGCTGATCTCCGGCGTCATCGGCGAAATCGGCGCGCAGGGCTTGCGCGACATGGGTAAAGTCATGGCCGTGCTCAAGGAACGCTTCCCCGGTCAGATGGATTTCGCCAAGGCCTCGGGCGTGGTGAAGGATCTGCTCAAGTAACGGACAATCGATATCGAGCGGAAAGGGCGGCTTCAGGCCGCCCTTTTTGTTTTCCGTGCGCGTTCCGCACAGGTTGCTGGAACCAAAAAGGTGGCGCGCCGTTATGCGGGAAAGAACAGGAGCCTGACGATGATCGTTCATCGGCTCGCCCCGGCGCAGTGCATGACGTGCCGCCGGACTGTTGTATCGTGTTGGAGTGCCCGGCGGTCATCCTGAAACGGAGGCCAAGCCGATGCGTGGTGCGTTCCTTCTTCCTTTTGCGAGCTTTGTTTTTGCCGCGCCGTCGCTGGCGCATGACGCGGCGAGCGGCTGGCAATACGAGCTGTTTTGCTGCAACGGCAACAGCCACAATGGCGACTGCCAGATAATCTCGTCCGAGACCGTGCGTATCATCGATGGCGGTTATCAGGTGACGCTCGCGCCCGGCGATCACCGCCTCGCCACCCGCAGCCACATCTTCCGCCTGCCGCAATCGACGGCCCGTCGCTCGCAGGATGGCGAGTACCATCTCTGCCTCTATCCCACGGAGGACACGCCGCGTTGCTTCTATGCGCCGGACATGGGATTTTGAGGCTGGGGATTTTGAGGCCAGGGATTTTGACAGACTGGGTTTGACTGCTGGCCTGTGAATTGCTGTGGGTGGGCGACTATCGCTGGCGGCAGGCTCCGGGGATGGTTATATGAACCTCAACCGAGGTATCCATGCGCTTTTCCAACGCCTTCCTAGACGAGATTCGTGACCGCGTCCCCATTTCGGACGTGATCGGCCGGCGCGTGACCTTCGACCGCAAGAAAACCAATGTCTCGCGCGGCGACTACTGGGCTTGCTGCCCGTTCCACGGCGAGAAGTCGCCGAGCTTCCATTGTGAGAATCGCAAGGGCCGCTACCATTGTTTCGGCTGCGGCGTTTCCGGCGATCATTTCCGGTTCCTCACCGATCTCGAAGGCCTGTCCTTCCCCGAGGCCGTGCAGCAGATCGCCGACATGGCGGGCGTCGCCATGCCGCAGCCGGACGTACAGGCCGAGCAGCGTGAAAAGGAGCGCATGGGCCTCGTCGAGGTCATGGAAATGGCGACCCGTTTCTTCGAGGACCAGCTCCAGACGCCGGCCGGCGCCAAGGCGCGGGCCTATCTGCGCGACCGCGGCCTGACCGGCCGCACCATCGAGACGTTTCGCCTGGGCTTCGCGACGGACAGCCGCAATGCGCTGAAGGAGCATCTGGCCGGAAAGGGTGTTCCGAAGGAGGCGATCGAGGCTTGCGGCCTCGTCGTGCACGGACCGGAAATCCCGGTCTCCTACGACCGCTTCCGTGATCGCATCATGTTCCCGATCCTTTCCGTCAGGGAAAAGGTCATCGCCTTCGGCGGCCGCGCCATGTCGCCGGACGCGCCGGCCAAATATCTGAATTCCAACGAGACGGAACTCTTTCACAAGGGCAACGTGCTTTACAATCACGCCCGCGCCCGCAAGAGTGCGCAGGGTGCGAACGGTACAGGGACGATCATCGCCGTTGAAGGCTATATGGATGTGATCGCGCTCTATCAGGCCGGCATCGAAAATGCCGTGGCACCGCTCGGTACGGCGCTCACCGAAAACCAGCTGGACCTGCTCTGGAAGATGACGCCGGAGCCGGTGCTGTGCTTCGACGGCGATGGCGCCGGCATCCGCGCGGCCAATCGCGCCGCCGATCTCGCGCTGCCCTTCATCAAGCCGGAGCGCACCGTGCGCTTTGCGCTGCTGCCCGATGGCAAGGACCCGGACGATCTCGTGCGCCATGAAGGTCGGGTGCCCTTTGACAAGGTGATGGCGAGCGCCCGCCCGCTGGCGGAGATGATCTGGAGCCGCGAGGTGCAGGGCGCGAATTTCGAGACGCCGGAAAGCCGCGCGGCGCTGGAGGCCCGCCTGCGCCAGATTACGGCGGCGATCGGCGACGAGGATGTGCGCCGTCATTACCAGCAGGACATGCGCGACCGGCTGAACACGTTCTTCCGCCCCGTCCAGCGCCAAGGCGGCAACTTTGGCGGCAATGGTGGCGGCGGCTTTGCTGGCAACCGGCAGCAGCGTGGTGGAGGCGGGAACCGAGGCGCACCACAAGGCAATGCAATGTCGTCGGCCATTTCCGACCGGCTTGCCCGTTCGGCGCTGGTGCGCGGCGCGCAGGAACTGCCCGCCCTGCGTGAAAGTGTGCTGGCGCTGACGGTGGTCAATCATCCCGACCTTCTCTTTAGCCATTATGACGAGATCGCCATCATCGAATACGAGAACCGCGACCTGCAACGCCTCTGGTCGTCGCTGATCGGCATTGCCGGTGCCGTCGGTGCCCGGCTTGACCGCGTGCGGCTGATTGAGGAGCTGGAGGCCAACGGTTTCGACACGCTGCTGAAAGGTCTCGAGCAGCAGGTGCGCAATTCCCGCCTCTGGACGGCGACGGCCGAGGCCGCCTCCGAGGACGCGAACGAGGGCTACCAGCAGGCGCTCGCCCTTCACAAGCGCACCCGCGCCCTGCTCTGGCAGCGCCGCGAACTCGAGCGCGAACTGGCGCTTGCGACGGAAGAGGGCGACGGCGAACGCGTGCCGCAAATCCTTCGCGCCCTGCAGGAAGTGCAGAACGAGACCGTCCGCCTGGAAAGCCAGGAGGCGATCATCGAGGGTTTTGGCGTGATGTCCGGCCGTGTGAAAGGTCCGGCTGCACGCTAGTGCCGGAAATTCCTGGCGCTTCGTTCCGGCAGGCCGCAGGCCCATGCGTGGCGGCCCAGCACCCCTTCACCCGTTGAAGACGATGGCCAGCTTGTTGCCCGAGGGATCACGGACATAGGCGGAGTACCAGTCCGGCCCATAATGGGCGCGCGGCCCGGGCGGACCCTCGTCCGTGCCGCCATGGGCAAGGGCCGCGGCATGGAACGCGTCGACGACGTTCTGCGTGGCCGCCGGGAAGCCGATCATCGTGCCGTTTCCGATGCTGGGTGCTGCGCCATCGAAAGGCGTGCAAAGCCACAGGGTGAATCCGTCAGGCCCGCCGCTTTTGGAATAGCTGCGCCATCCGGGAAAATCGTCGCGCACGGCCCATCCGATCGTTGCGAGCACCGCATCGTAGAACTTCGCTGTCACGGCAGCGTCCGAAGCGCCGAGTGTTGCATAGACATCCGTCATGTTTTTTCCTCCACGGCTGCAACTTTATCTTGAAAATAGAACAAATCAAGAACAATATGTGCGGCGTGAAAAATCGGGGGCAAAGGGTTGCCGATGTGGACGGGCCGGCCAGAATGGGGGAAAACGTGCTGACCATGACCCAGACCAGATCCTCCAGTTCCCTTGCCGCGCTGTTCGATGCGCCTGTTGCCACACCGCTCGACGTGTTGAAACGCGTCTATGGCTATGATGCCTTCCGCGGCAAGCAGCAGGCCGTAGTGGAGCATGTCGCTAAGGGCGGCGATGCCGTCGTGCTGTTCCCGACAGGCGCCGGCAAATCGCTGTGCTTCCAGATCCCAGCGCTCTGCCGGCAGGGTGTCGGCATCGTCATCTCGCCGCTGATCGCGCTGATGCGCGACCAGGTGGAGGCGCTGAAGCAGCTTGGCGTGCGGGCGGCAGGGCTCAATTCGTCGCTGTCGCGCGAGGAGTTCTTCGCCGTTCGCGACGCCATCCGCGCCGGCGAGCTCGACCTTCTCTATGTGACGCCGGAGCGCATCGTCACGGACGGTTTTGCCGAACTCGTCGCGGATGCCAGGATCGCGCTTTTTGCCATCGACGAGGCCCATTGCGTCTCGCAGTGGGGGCATGATTTCCGGCCGGAGTACCGGGCGCTCGGCATGCTCGGCGAGCGCTATCCCGGCGTGCCGCGCATCGCGCTGACGGCAACGGCCGATCCGCACACGCGCGACGACATCATTGATCGCCTCGGGCTCGGGGATGCTGAGGTCTTCACCACCAGCTTCGACCGGCCGAACATTGCCTACGAGATCGCCGAGCGCGACCAGCCGCGCCAGCAGCTCCTGCGCTTCTTGTCGAAGCACGAGGGCGAGAGCGGTATCGTTTACTGCCTGTCGCGCGCCAAGGTGGAGGACACGGCCGAGTGGCTCAACACGCAAGGGGTGCGGGCGCTGCCCTATCATGCGGGTTTCGACCGGGCGATACGCGATGCCAACCAGGATGCCTTCCTGAAGGAGGAGAACCTCTGCCTCGTCGCCACCGTCGCCTTCGGCATGGGTATCGACAAGCCGGATGTGCGTTATGTCGCCCATCTCGATCTGCCGGGCTCGGTGGAGGCCTATTATCAGGAGACGGGGCGCGCGGGGCGAGACGGCCTGCCGTCGGAGGTCTGGATGGCCTATGGCATGGCCGATGTCGTGCAGCGGCGGCGGATGATCGACGAGGGCAATGCGGCCGAGGAAGTCAAGCGCATCGAGCGCGGCAAGCTGACCGCGCTGCTCGCCATCTGCGAGACCGCGGGCTGCCGCCGCAAGGCGATCCTGGCACATTTCGGCGAGGCGCATGCCGGTGGATGCGGCAATTGCGATACCTGCCGCAATCCGGTCGAGACCTGGGATGGCACCGAGGCGGCGATCAAGGCGCTGGCCGCCGTCTACCGCACCGGCGAACGGTTCGGCGCTGGCCATGTCATCGATGTGCTGATGGGGGTCGAGAATGAGAAGACGCAGCGCTTCGGCCATACGGAGATGCCCGTCTTCGGCGCTGGCAAGGACATCGCGCCGCGCATCTGGCAGTCGATCTTCCGGCAATTGCTGGCCATGGGTCTGATCAGCGTCGACCATTCGGCCTTCGGCGCGCTGAAGCTGGAGGAGGAGGCGCGCGCCGTCTTCCGCCATGAGCGCGAGGTGCTGTTCCGCAAGGACAGACCGCAGAGCGGGCGCAAGCCGAAGGCCGGCAATTCGCCCGCTGCGCGCGAGCGCTCGAACCTGTCGGGTTCGGATCGCGAGCTCTTCGAGCTCCTGCGCGCCGAGCGTCTTTCCATCGCCAAGGACCTCGACGTGCCGCCCTATGTGGTCTTCCCGGACACGACGCTGATTGCGCTCGCCAGGGAACGGCCGAGCGATTTGGAGGAGCTGCTGGATATTCCCGGTATCGGCGTGTCCAAGCGCGACCGGTTCGGTGAAGCCTTCCTTGCCGTCATCGAGGAATTTGCGGGGTAGGGCCTGTCGTCATTCAGCGCATACTGGCCTGCAAATGGCGCTTTTTCGCGCTTCCGGTGCTCACGTACGTTCAGTACGCTGCGCTCCGGGTCACGTAAAACCACAATTTTCGACTCGCCACGCACTGAGTGGCGATGGCCCTCGGCGTTTTTTAACAGGCGCATGTCGGAACGTTCCGGCCCCGTTCGTCCTTGAGCGTGTTCACAGGAGGACGTTCCGATGAAAGTCACGCAGCATCTCTGGTTCGAAAAGGATATGGAAGCGGCGATCGGTTTCTATACCTCGCTCATTCCCGGCTCCTCGGTTCACTGGATCTCCGGCCTGCCGGCCGAAACGCCGAGTGGCCCGCCGGGCAGTGTCAGGATCGCGAGCTTCACGCTGGGCGACCAGCGCTACATGGCCATCGAGGCCGGCCCGCTCGATCCGTTCAACCACAGTTTTTCCATCATGGTCGAATGCGAGACGCAGGGCGATCTCGACCGTCTTTGGGATGCTCTGAAGGACGGCGGCTCCGTCGAGCAATGCGGCTGGCTCCGGGACCGTTGGGGGCTTTCCTGGCAGATCGCCCCGACGCGGCTCGGCGAACTGATGAGCGATCCGGACCAGGACAAGGTCAGGCGTGTTACCGAGACGATGCTGAAGATGGTCAAGCTCGACATCGCGCCTCTGGAGGCGGCGGCCGCAGGATAAGCGTCCTACATCCTGACAGTCATTCCGCCGTCCACCACAAGCACATGGCCGTTGACGAAGGAGGCGGCGTCGCTGGCAAGGAACAGGGCCGCACCGGCGATTTCGTCCGGGCGCGCCCAGCGCTGGACGGGGATGCGCTGGCGCACGAAGGGCATGAGGTCGTCGTTGGCGGCTAGCGCGGCATTGGTTTCCGTCGCAAACCAGCCGGGGGCAATGGCGTTGCTGGTGATGCCGTGCGGGGCGTATTCGACGGCCATGCTGCGCATCAGGCCGGTGAGGCCGTGTTTGGCGGCCGGATAGACGCCGTCGTTCGGCATGGCGACATGGCCGCCGATCGAGGTAATGGTAATGAGGCGGCCGTGGCCGTTGCGCTTCATCAGGGCCGCGGCATCGCGCGACAGGCTGACGCCGACGGAGAGATCGGTGCGGATCAGCTCGTCGATCGCCGCATCGTCCATGTCGCCCAGCGGCCGGCGGTCGCGGGCGCCGACATTGTTGACGAGCACATCGAGCCGGCCGTGATTGTCCTCGATTTCGGCAAGGGCGGCGCGCTGGGCAGCGCGGTCGGCGATATCGAAGGCGGCAAGCGAGGCGCTGCCGCCGCCGGTCGCGATCTTCGCCACGGCGTCCTCGAGCGTCGCGCGCGTGCGGCCCGTCACCACCACATGGGCGCCGGCCTCCGCCAATGCCTTGGCAATCTCGAAGCCGAGGCCGCGTGCGCCGCCGGTCACCAGCGCCACGCGACCCTTCTGGGAAAACCTGTCGAGTATCGTCATGGACTGCATCCTTTCGCGGTGCCACCCGATAGCGGCGGAGCGCTTGTGTCAACCCTGCGCAGGGCATGCTGCCAGAAAGTGCGGCTTTGCCGGTAGCAGAAACGGGGGTATGCCGGGCCTGAAAGGATTTGTCAGATGGCCCAGAATATCTACGACCAGCCCGCCTTCTTCGAGGGCTACAGCAGCCTTCCCCGATCCTTGCATGGTCTTGCCGGTGCGGCGGAGTGGGAATCGGTGCGTGCCCTGCTGCCGGATTTGAAGGGCCGGCACATTGTCGATCTCGGCTGCGGCTTCGGGTGGTTTGCGCGTTATGCGGCGGAGGAAGGGGCAGCCAGTGTGGTTGGCCTCGATCTCTCGGAAAACATGATCGCGCGCGCCAGAGCCGAAACACAGTCGCCGGCCGTGCGCTACGAGATTGCCGATCTCGATCATCTGGAGTTGCCGGCAGGCGGTTTCGACTTCGCCTATTCCTCGCTCGCGTTCCACTATATCGCGGATTTCGACCGGCTCATCGCACCATCCATGCGGCCATCGTGCCGGGTGCTCCCTTCGTCTTCACCATCGAGCACCCCCTCTACATGGCGCCGTCGGCGCCGGATTGGGCCGAGGTCGGCGGGCGCACGGTCTGGCCGGTGGATGGCTATCTGGTCGAGGGGCCGCGCACGACGGACTGGCTCGCCAAGGGCGTCGTCAAGCATCACCGCACGCTCGGCACGACGCTGAATGCGCTGATCGCGGCCGGCTTTGCGATCCGCCATGTCGAGGAATGGCGACCGACTGAAGCGCAGCTTGCCGCGCATCCGGAATGGCAAATCGAGCTCAACCGTCCGATGTTCCTGCTGATCGCCTGCGAGCGGAGCTGAAAGTTTGGAAAGGCTGATGGCGACCCTTTACGTCGGCTTTTGCTGCGCTAGAACTATCATCGTGGAGCCATTTGCCGGCATTACGATCTAAAAAGACAGGCCGGCATCAATCGGAAGGGGAGCCGAGCCCATGCATCGACCGAAATTGCCGCTGGATGGCGCGTGCCGCTGCGGGCGGGTGAAAATCCGCATCAATGCGCCGCCGCTCATCACTATGGCCTGTCATTGCACCGGCTGCCAGCGCATGTCCGGCAGCGCCTATTCGCTGAGTGCCGCCATTCCGACGGAGGGTTTTGTCGTCATCGAGGGCGAGCCGGTCGTGGCCGGCGCGAGCCCGGAGGCCGGGCATCATTTCTGCCCCGATTGCATGACCTGGATGTTCACCCGGCCGCAGGGCCTCGAGTTCTTCGTCAATGTGCGGCCGACCATGCTGGAGGAGACCAGCTGGTACAGTCCTTTCATCGAGTCCTATACGAGCGAAAAGCTCGCCTGGGCGGCTACGCCTGCCGAACACAGCTACGAGAAATTCCCCGCCATGGAGGATTTCGAGCCGCTGCTGTCCGCCTATGCCCAGCGCACGGCCTGAGCCTTTCTACCCTTCAGCAATTTGCGAGTGCCCGCCATGACCTCCGCTTTCATCGCCCATCTGCAATCCGAAATCGACGGCCTCAAGTCGGGAGGTCTGTACAAGTCCGAACGCGTCATCATCTCCAAGCAGGCGGGCGAGATCGCCGTTGCCTCGGGCGAGCGTGTCCTGAATTTCTGCGCCAACAACTATCTTGGCCTCGCCGACAATGCGGAACTGGCCGAGGCCGGCAAGGCGGCGCTGGAACGGTACGGCTATGGCATGGCCTCGGTGCGCTTCATCTGCGGCACGCAGGAGGAGCACAAGGAGCTCGAGGCGCGCATCTCGTCCTTCCTCGGGCTGGAGGATACGATTCTCTATTCCTCCTGTTTCGACGCGAATGGCGGTCTCTTCGAGACGCTGCTGGGCGAAGAGGACGCCATCATCTCCGACGCGCTGAACCACGCCTCGATCATCGACGGTGTCAGGCTCTCCAAGGCGAAGCGCTTCCGCTATGCCAACAACGACATGGCAGCACTCGAGGAGGAATTGAAGAAGGCGGAGGGCTCGCGCTTCAAGATGATCGCCACCGACGGCGTCTTCTCGATGGACGGCATCATCGCCAATCTCGGCGGCGTCTGCGATCTCGCGGAAAAATATGGCGCGATGGTCATGGTCGACGACAGCCATGCCGTCGGCTTCGTCGGCAAACACGGTCGCGGCTCGGCCGAACATTGCGGCGTCGAGGGCCGTGTCGATATCATCACCGGCACGCTCGGCAAGGCGCTCGGCGGCGCCTCGGGCGGCTATACCTCGGGCAAGCGCGAGGTGGTCGAATGGCTGCGCCAGCGCTCGCGGCCCTATCTGTTTTCCAACACGCTCGCCCCGGTCATCGCGGCCGCCTCGCTCAAGGTCTTCGACCTCATCGACAATGGCGATGCGCTGCGCCAACGCCTCTATGCCAATGCCGATCTGTTCCGCAGCGAGATGAGTAAGCTCGGCTTCACGCTGGCGGGGGAGGGGCATGCGATCATTCCCGTCATGCTCGGCGATGCCGCGCTTGCGCAGGACATGGCGAGCCGCATGCTGGCCAGGGGTGTCTATGTCATCGGCTTTTCCTTTCCCGTCGTGCCGCGCGGCCAGGCGCGCATCCGCACCCAGATGTCGGCAGCGCACAGCGAAGCCGATGTTCGCAAAGCTATACAGGTCTTTGCTGATGTCGGACGTGAACTGGGCGTGATTGCCTGAGTCTTCTGAATCCCTTGCGGAGGTTTTGTCATGTCGAACATGATGCGCGCGCTGGTTAAAGCAAAACCCGAAGTCGGCCTGTGGATGGAGAATGTGCCGGTGCCGGACGTCGGCCCGAACGACGTGCTGATCCGGGTGAAGAAATCGGCGATCTGCGGCACGGACGTGCATATCTGGAACTGGGACCAATGGGCGCAGAAGACCATTCCGGTGCCGATGGTTGTCGGCCATGAATTCGTCGGCGAGATCGCCGAGGTCGGTTCATCCGTCAGCAAGTACAAGGTCGGCGAGCGCGTCTCGGGTGAGGGGCACATCGTCTGCGGCAAGTGCCGCAACTGCCGCGCCGGGCGCGGGCATCTGTGCCATTACACCAAGGGCGTCGGCGTCAACCGGCCGGGCTCCTTCGGCGAGTTCGTCTGCATTCCCGAATACAATGTCGTGCCGATCCCCGATGACGTGCCGGACGAGGTGGCGGCGATCTTCGACCCGTTCGGCAATGCGGTGCACACCGCGCTCTCCTTCGATCTCGTCGGCGAGGACGTGCTCGTCACCGGTGCCGGGCCGATCGGCATCATGGGCGCGATGGTCGCCAAACGCTCCGGCGCGCGCAAGGTCGTCATCACCGATATCAATCCCGTCCGTCTCGATCTCGCGCGCAAGGTCGGCATCGATTATGTCGTCGATGCCTCCAGCCAGGATTTGAAGGACGTCATGAACGAGATTGGCATGACCGAGGGGTTTGACGTCGGCCTGGAGATGTCGGGTGCGCCGCCGGCCTTCCGCTCGATGATCGACACGATGAACAATGGCGGCAAGATCGCCATTCTGGGCATTGCGCCCGATGGCTTCGGCATCGACTGGAACAAAGTCATCTTCAAGATGCTAACGCTGAAGGGCATCTATGGCCGCGAGATGTTCGAGACCTGGTACAAGATGATCGCCTTCGTGCAGGGCGGGCTCGATCTGTCGCCGATCATCACCCATCGCATCAAGATCGACGAATTCCGGGATGGCTTCGAGGCGATGCGCTCGGGCAATTCCGGCAAGGTCGTCATGGATTGGCATTGACGCTTGGCGCGCAAGAGTGTGCAGCGGTTTTGCGCTAACGCCATGCGCGAAGAAACAGGAGGAATGACATCATGAAGTACGAAGGAAGCTGCCATTGCGGGAACGTCGCCTTCGAGGTGGAGGGCGAATTCGACAGCGGGCTCGACTGCAACTGCTCCATGTGCCGGCGGCGCGGCGGGCTGCTGGCTTTCGTTCCGGCGGAAAACCTGCGGCTGACGACGCCGAAGGAGAACGTCTCGACCTACACGTTCAACCGCCACGTCATCGAGCATCACTTCTGTGCCAATTGCGGAATTGCGCCCTATGGCGAGGGGGCCGATCCCAAGGGCAACAGGATGGCGGCGGTCAATCTGCGTTGCATTCCGGCTATCGATCTGGAGACGTTGACGATCAACAAGGTGGATGGCCGGTCCTTCTGATCGCTTGACGGCGAATCGGTTGCGTCAAGCCACTGGGTTTGGGGAGGCTGGCGGCTCTTGTCTTTTCGGGATATGCGCCTACATGAAGGCTCAATCGCCCGGATCCGTCGACATTCATGTCCGCGAACCCGAATCGGAACCTTTTGCGGCTTTTTTGCCGGAAAAGCTTGACGTAACCGAAAATTCTGGGAATCACCATTGTTGGCTGAGAAAGAATGGGTACGGCGGATCGGGAAGTCATGTCAATTGTGTCGCCTCGGCGACACGTCCACACGCCGGCGGGCCGGGCTGTGGTTAATCAGGATTTAATTGTCAATCCGTTAGGTCAGGAGCGCCGAGAGGCGATTGCGTAAGCCGAAGGGCGCTCGGCTGCGGAAACCCTGACCGCTTGAAAACTGGATGCTCAAGAAAGCGACGAAGTAAATGGCGACAAAGGTCAAAGAGAACGAGGAAGTCGAAAACGAACGCGAAGGCGCATCCGACGGCCCTCTTCTCGATCTTTCCGATGATGCCGTCAAGAAGATGATCAAGGCCGCCAAGAAGCGCGGCTACGTGACCATGGACGAGCTGAACTCGGTTCTGCCCTCCGAGGAAGTAACCTCGGAGCAGATCGAGGACACGATGGCCATGCTCTCCGACATGGGCATCAATGTCATCGAAGACGAGGACGCCGAAGAGGCGGCCCCGGGCGAAGACGACGGCGGCGACGACGACAACGAGAGCGAAGGCGGCGAGCTTGCCCCTTCCAGCGGCACCGCGCTTGCGACCGCCAAGAAGAAAGAGCCGACCGACCGCACCGACGACCCGGTGCGCATGTATCTGCGCGAGATGGGCTCGGTGGAGCTTCTGTCGCGCGAAGGCGAAATTGCGATCGCCAAGCGCATCGAAGCCGGCCGCGAGACGATGATCGCCGGCCTCTGTGAGAGCCCGCTGACGTTCCAGGCCATCATCATCTGGCGGGATGAACTCAACGAAGGCCAGACCCTGCTGCGCGAGATCATCGACCTCGAGACGACCTATTCCGGTCCCGAGGCGAAGGCTGCCCCGCAGTTCCAGAGCCCGGAAAAGATCGAGGCCGACCGCAAGGCGGCCGAAGAGAAGGAAAAGAACCGCCGGCCGCGCGCCGCCAACGACGACGACATCACCAATGTCGGCGGCGAAGGCCTGCCGCCGGAGGAAGAGGAAGAGGACGACGACGAGTCGAACCTCTCGCTCGCCGCCATGGAAGCGGAACTGCGTCCGCAGGTCATGGAGACGCTCGACACGATCGCCGAGACCTACAAGAAGCTGCGCAAGCTGCAGGACCAGCAGGTGGAAGCCCGCTTGCAGGCCACCGGCACGCTGTCTCCCGCCCAGGAGCGCCGCTACAAGGAGCTCAAGGACGAGCTGATCACGGCCGTCAAGTCGCTGTCGCTCAACCAGAACCGCGTCGACAGCCTCGTCGAGCAGCTCTACGACATCTCCAAGCGCCTGATGCAGAACGAGGGCCGCCTGCTGCGCCTCGCCGAAAGCTATGGCGTCAAGCGCGACTCGTTCCTGGAGCAGTATTCCGGTGCGGAACTCGACCCGAACTGGATGAAGTCGATCGCCAATCTGGCCGCCCGCGGCTGGAAGGAATTCGCCAAGAGCGAAAACACGACGATCCGCGACATCCGTCAGGAGATCCAGAACCTCGCCACGGAAACCGGCATTTCGATCGCCGAATTCCGCCGCATCGTTTCGATGGTGCAGAAGGGCGAGCGCGAAG
This sequence comes from Shinella curvata, assembly GCF_022899935.1. GTDB lineage: Bacteria > Pseudomonadota > Alphaproteobacteria > Rhizobiales > Rhizobiaceae > Shinella > Shinella curvata. The sequence goes on along the minus strand of NZ_JALJCJ010000001.1, from coordinate 976,350 downwards.
CCCGCATCGCCAAGAAGGAGATGGTGGAAGCCAACCTCCGTCTCGTGATCTCGATTGCCAAGAAGTACACGAACCGTGGCCTTCAGTTCCTCGATCTCATCCAGGAAGGCAATATCGGCCTCATGAAGGCGGTCGACAAGTTCGAGTATCGCCGCGGCTACAAGTTCTCCACCTACGCGACGTGGTGGATCCGTCAGGCGATCACCCGTTCGATCGCCGACCAGGCCCGCACGATCCGCATTCCGGTGCACATGATCGAGACGATCAACAAGATCGTCCGCACGTCGCGCCAGATGCTGCACGAGATCGGCCGCGAGCCGACCCCGGAAGAACTGGCCGAAAAGCTCGCCATGCCGCTCGAGAAGGTCCGCAAGGTCCTGAAGATCGCCAAGGAGCCGATCTCGCTGGAGACGCCCGTCGGTGACGAAGAAGATTCGCACCTCGGCGACTTCATCGAGGACAAGAACGCGCTTCTGCCGATCGACGCCGCCATTCAGGCGAACCTGCGCGAAACGACGACCCGCGTGCTGGCGTCGCTCACGCCGCGCGAAGAGCGCGTCCTGCGCATGCGCTTCGGCATCGGCATGAACACCGACCACACGCTGGAAGAAGTCGGCCAGCAGTTCTCGGTCACGCGCGAACGTATCCGCCAGATCGAAGCGAAGGCGCTGCGCAAGCTGAAGCACCCGAGCCGTTCGCGTAAGCTGCGTTCGTTCCTCGACAGCTGAGCCTGTCTTCAACTCTTGCAAGGGCCCGGTCGTTCTCGCGACCGGGCCTTTTGCATTTCTGGATCAGGCGGCGCGGACGAGCAGCTTCACGAGGCGGCGCGTGAGCGGCAGGGCCAGAAGCAGGATGGGGAAGGCGATATTCAGGACATGACCCAGGCCGGCAGCCAATGGGCGGGAAAGTCGGCATCCATGCCGAGATTGCGCCAGGTGGCGACGGCCGACACGACCATGGTCATGATGATGGAGAGGATGAAGGGCATGATGAAGCCGGCATAGCGGGCCGGCAGGCGCGTAAGCTGCATTGCAGTTTTCCTTTTTGAAGGGGAAATCGTCTTCGGCGTCGGCATCTCGAACCTTTGCGGAAACGCCCTCACGGACGATTTCAGGTCTGGATGCGTTGCTTGACGTCAAACGCTTACGGCCGATGTCTCATCGACGAGGCCCGGATACTCCAGGCCGCACGGTTTGACAAGCCGCGTTGTGCACACGGTGAATAATGGCAAAAAGCACCGGCGCGGCGGTTGCCTCGTGGCGGTTGCCGTGCAAGGTTTGCGCGAGATTGCGAAGGAGGATACGGATGCGGGATCGGTTTTGGTCTTTTCTCCTGTCCTTCTCGGCGACCGGCCTCGTGCTCGGCACCCTGTTCTTCGCCGCCTCGCTGACGCCGAGCCTCCTGCCGCGCACCTACATCACCCAGGGCCTGCTCTCCGGTGTCGCCATGGCCTGCGGTTACGGTCTCGGCGTGCTACTGTCGCTCTTGTGGTTCTGGCTTGAATTGCCGGAGCCGAGGGACCGCGTGCGGCTCGGGCTGAAGGCGGCGGCAGGTGGCGTCTGCGGTGTCGTCGTGCTGGTCTTCCTGTGGCGCACGGCCGAGTGGCAGAACTCCATCCGCACGCTGATGAAGCTGCCGCCGATCGAGACGGCGCATCCTTTCTATGTCGGTCTTATCGCGCTTCTCGTCTTTACGGTCGTCATCGGTCTTGGCCGCTTCTTCACGCTGCTCGTCAAGCTCTTTGCCAGCACCTCGCGCCGTGCGGCCCCTCGGCGGCTTTCCTATGTCATCGGCACGGTGCTGGCGACGATCCTGTTCTGGACGCTGGCGGATGGTGTGTTGGCGCGCTTCGTGCTGCACACGGCCGATTCGTCCTTCCGCCGGCTTGACCAGGTGATCGAGCCCGATACGGCGGAGCCCTCCGATCCCCTGAAATCGGGCAGTGCCGCCTCGCTGGTGCGCTGGAACGAGCTTGGCCGCATGGGGCGCTCCTTCGTGGCGAGCGGGCCGTCCGCCAAGGATATCGCCGCCTTCACCGGCAAGCCGGCGATGGAGCCCTTGCGTGTCTATGCCGGTCTCAATGCAGGGCGCACGCCGGCTGACCGGGCGAAGATCGCCCTGGACGAACTGATCCGCGTCGGCGGCTTCGAGCGTTCGACACTTGTCGTCGTCATGCCGACCGGCACGGGATGGGTCGATCCGGAGGGCATCGATACGGTCGAGTATCTGCATCACGGCGATATCGCCAGCATCGCCATTCAGTATTCCTACCTTGCCAGCTGGCTCTCGCTGCTGGCCGAGCCGGACTATGGTGCCGAGGCGGCCCGTGCGCTTTTCCGGGCGGTCTACGGCCATTGGACGAGCCTGCCGAAGGAGAGCCGCCCGAAACTCTATCTCTATGGTCTTAGCCTCGGTGCTCTGTCGTCCGAGCAGTCGGCGGAATTGTTCGAGGTGATCGGCGATCCCTACCAGGGTGCGCTCTGGTCCGGTCCCCCGTTTCCGAGCCGGATCTGGCGCAAGATGACGGCGGATCGCAATGCCGGAACGCCGGCCTGGCTGCCCCGTTTCCGTGACGGCTCCTATGTGCGTTTCACCAGTCAGCGCAATGCCTTACCCGAAGCGGGTGACCATTGGGGACCGATGCGTATCGTCTACCTGCAATATGCCAGCGATCCGATCACGTTCTACGATCCCTATGCCCTTTACCGTCAGCCGGCCTGGATGGCTGCGCCACGCGGGCCGGATGTCTCGCCGGATTTCCAATGGTATCCGGTCGTCACTTTCCTGCAGCTGACGCTCGACCTCGCCATGGCGACGACGACCCCGATGGGACTGGGGCACGTCTATGCCGGCGAGCACTATGTCGAACCCTGGATTGCCGTGACGGGCGTGACGGACTGGAGCGCGGCTGACATCGCCCGGCTGAAGGAAAAGTACCGCGCCGATCGGTGAGGCAGAGCCCGCAGCGTGGATCCTCGGGTCAAGCCCGAGGATCCAAAGCCGCAAGCGCTACCGCACAAACAAAACGCCGGGGCTTTCACCCCGGCGTCCGTATTTCAAATCACCAGAACCTTATTCGGCGGCGACGATCTTGCCGTCTTCCCACTTGAAGAGCGAGAAGCTCTGCGAGGTGAGGTCGCCGTTTTCGCCATAGGTGAGCTTGCCGATGGCGGTTGCGATCGGCTCGCCGGACTTCAGCGCCGTAGCAACGGCGGCGGCGTCTTCGGCGCTGCCGGCCTTCTCGATACCGGCCTTCAGAACTTCGACGGCGGCATAGGCGTTGAGCGTGAAGGCTTCCGGTGGGATGCCCTTTTCCTTGAGGACGGCAACGGCGGCCGAGGAATCAGGGTTCTTCAGCGCATCCGACGCGTTGGTGAAGAGCGTGCCCGCAGAGGCTTCGTTGCCGATCGCCCAGTATTCGCTGTTGGAGAGGCCTTCGCCGCCGATGATCGTGGCGTTGACGGAGAGATCCTTCAGCTGGCGGGCGAGCAGGCCGCCTTCCGGATGGTAGCCGCCGAAATAGATGACCTCGACGCCGTCGGCCTTGAGGCGGGTCAAGAGCGCGCTGAAATCCTTTTCGCCGGGCGTGACGGAATCGTAGAGCGCTTCTGTGATGCCGCCCTTGTTGATCGCGGCCTTGAAGGCGTCAGCCAGGCCCTTGCCGTAAGCGCCCTTGTCATGAACGATTGCGACCTTCTTGTCCTTCAGCTTTTCCAGAACATAGGCAGCGGCGACTTCGGCCTGCTGGTCGTCGCGGCCGCAGGTGCGCAGTACGTTGGCGAGGCCGCGGGCCGTCAGGTCCGGTGCCGTTGCGGTCGGGGTGACCATCAGGATGCCGTTTTCGGCCAGAACGTCGGAAGCCGGAATGGCAACGCCCGAGGTGACCGGGCCGACGACGAAGCGGATGCCTTCACCGACGATCTGGTTTGCGGCCGAAACGCCCTGCTTGGGTTCGCCTGCATCGTCCGTCAGCTTCAAGACGACCTGTTCGCCGAGGATGCCGCCATTCTTGTTGATGTTGGCAACGGCCGCTTCCGCACCGTTCTTGACCTGGTCGCCATAGGCGGCGACCGGGCCGGTCAGCGGCGCGATGAGGCCGATGACGATATCGGCATGGGCGAGCGGCGCGAAGGCGACGGATGCTGCGAGTGCGGCGGCGGCGAAAAGAGGTTTCTTCATGGGTCGTTCTCCTGAACTGGGGCCTGGGACGGGCCCGGTCGCAAACCATCCCGCGCCCGGACGGCGCTGGCCTTAATCCGGAGGGAAGGGGTTCATCCACGGTCCGGAACAATCGTGCGCGAAAGCCCGGCGTGCTGCAGATTGATTAGGCCGAGAGGGGAAAAAGCGCAACAAAATAATGCATTTGCATATTTGATGGGCGGATCACGCCAGTGAATGGGAGGCGATGAAAGGCAATTGAATCAAAACCAATTCTTAAGATTTACCAATTATAAATATCCGCAAATTCTGAGGATTTGCGATGCGTTGCGTATTGATCGTCGTCCTCCTGCTGCTCGCTGGCTGTGCGTCCGTTCCCAAGCAGACGCAGAATGCCTGTGCCATTTTCGAGCAGCGCGACGGCCTTTTCGAGAACTGGCGGCGGGCCGCCTACAGTGCCGAGCGGGAATATGGGGTGCCCGTTGCCGTGCTGATGGCCACCATCTATACGGAATCCGGCTTCCGTCATAATGCACGCCCACCACGCACGAAGCTCCTCGGTTTCATTCCATGGAAGCGCCAGTCGAGTGCACTCGGCTATTCGCAGGCGCTTGACGGCACCTGGGCGAGCTACAAGCGCGTGACGGGCCGCTGGATGGCCAAGCGCACCGATTTCAAGGATGCGATCCGCTTCATCGCCTGGTATCACGCCGAGAGCAACCGCAAGAACGGCATCGCGCTCAACGATACCTACCGGCTCTACATTGCCTATTACCACGGCCATTCCGGCTATTCGCGCGGCAACTGGAGCGCCACGTCGAAGGCCGGCGCGAAACGTGCCGCCAACATCGCCTCCAACTATTCGCGTCAACTCAAGAACTGCGGCTCCTGGTAATCGGGCCTAGCAGCCTTCGTTCGTTCGGACGCGGCGATGTCGATCTTCGCGGCCATCATCCCGTTGTCTCCTCCGTGCCGCACAAAAAAATCGTGCCCCTTGTCGGATTGTCGTGGCGCTCCACGTCCTTGGGACGTCAAACCAACGGAGGAGACGATCATGACCTATGTGGATGGATTTTTGCTTGCCGTGCCGAAGGCCAATATCGAGGCTTACAAGGCCATGGCGCGCGCGGCCGGTGCCGTCTGGAAGGAACACGGCGCGATCGACTATGTCGAATGTATCGGCGACGACGTGCCCTATGGCGAGCTGACCTCGTTCCCACGCGCCGTCCAGGCGAGTGATGACGAGATCGTGATCTTCGCCTGGGTCACTTATGAATCCCGCGAAAGGCGTGACGAAATCGTCGCCAAGGTAATGGCCGATGAGCGGCTGAAGGGCGACGACTGGAAGGATGTCTTTGACGGCAAGCGCATGATCTACGGCGGCTTCCAGGCGGTTGTCGAGTTGTGAGGTGAGGGCAGGTGGGCTATCACGGGCTACACCGGAAGAAAGGCCTTGCCATGCTCGATCTCTACTATGCCATCGTCGGCGATACCACGGATACGAATATGGGGCTCGCTCGCTTCATGGGCGTGATCCTGGTTTTCATCGTGCTCGTCGGCGGCCTGTTCTGGGCGATCGGCTGAGGCGCGGATGCCGCAGACGATCCTGACCCTTCCGACGCGCGGGCAGGGGCTCTACGAATTCACTGACGAGGCCGGATCTTTCGTTCGTGACGCGGACTTCGAAACGGGCCTGCTCACCGTCTTCGTGCGCCACACTTCCTGCTCGCTGCTCATCCAGGAAAATGCCGATCCGGATGTGCGGCGCGACCTCGACCGGTTTTTTCGCCGGCTCGTGCCGCCGTCAGACGACCCTTCCATGCGGTGGATCGTACACACGCAGGAGGGGCCGGACGACATGCCGGCCCATATCAAGGCGGCGCTCACCCAGGTCTCCATCGGCATTCCCGTTGCCGACGGCCGGATAATGCTCGGAACCTGGCAGGGTCTCTATCTCTTCGAACACCGTGACCGGCCGCACCGGCGGGAAATCGTGCTGCATCTCGGCTCTTGACGGAACCGCGTCACACGGTGGAACGTTCTGCTGCATCCGGGACGAGGAGAGAGCCATGGCCGACACCGAAAGCATCAATCATGCCGTGATCGAGGCGCTGAATGCGCGCGATTTTGCCGCGCTCGCCGCCAGGGTGAATAAGGATGTCGTGATTTCCGGCATTGGCGAGGGCATGGACAACGGGCGCGACGCGTTGCGCGAACGCCTGGCCCGGCACTTCGCGGCGCACGATGAAAGCTATGCGGATGCTCTCGTGATGAGTGATGCCCTCGGCCACAACATCGCCATCCGTCTTACCGCCCGTGGCACGTCCTCCGGCGGCAGTTACTCCAAGGAAAAGATCCTTCTGCTGGAAGTCGAGGATGGTTCCATCACACGGATCGCCTTTTTCGACGGTTCATGAAGTTGAACGCAGGCTGAACGGACGCTTCGGACTGCGTTCAGGCATGTGGCTCTAGGGTCTCCTCAATCGCCCGACGCAAGATGGTCAGGGCAGAGCAAACAGGAGACCCCTCGATGACCAGCTTTCTGAAAAAGACCGTGCTCGCCGCCCTTCTCGGCCTCGGCGCCCTGACCGCCGTTGCCCCGGCCGCTTCCGCTGGCGATATCAATCTCTCCATCGAACAGGTCGGCTACCGCAACGGCTTCTTCGAAGTGCACGACTATGGCCGTGACCGTGATCGTTGGGATCGCCGCAGCGACCGCCGTGATCGCTGGGACCGTCGCCACGAGCGCCGTCATGGCGACTGGGGCCGTCGCGGCCGCTGCTCGCCGGACTTTGCCGTCGCCAAAGCGCGTGACCTGGGTCTGCGCCGTGCCCGTCTTGCCGATGTGACGCCGCGCAAGGTCGTGGTCGAGGGCTTCCGTTATGGCGGCTACAGCCGTGTCGTCTTCGCAAACGATCGCCATTGCCCGGTTCTCTGGCGCTAAGGAGGGCCGGTCCGCCGGCGCCCGCCTGACCGAAAGCCGTTCGTCTCGTCACCCCCGGCTGGCGAACGGCCTCCCTCCCGGCGCAAGCCGGGAGGGTTTGCGTTGGGGCCTAAGCAGCCACGAAAGATGCGCCCGGCCAGCCCGGGCAAGGCAGGCCTCTGAACCTGTTGCCAGAAAGGGACGCAGCCTGCCGTCGATGTCTGCCGCGTCGTCGCTCCAGATTCAACCCGATCGGTCCGTCTGCCAGAAAGCCCGTCCCGCGACCGCCCTGCAATCGTCCCCCGGAAAGATTGCAGGGCAGCCGCGAGGGTCCCTCAAGCCAGGCAAAGCTACGGCGCGGAAGGGTTAGCGTCTCCGTCCATTTTTGACGTGGCTCGTGGTCACCGCTGCCTTGAGCGAAGCCGTGTCTCTGTCGTTTCCCTGGCGGAGAGAGGGCGTGGGCTCGGGGAGCCCTTTGCGGAGTGCACCGGCATGACTTCGGCGAAGGCGTTGTCGAGCAGGAACAGTTTCTGGGCCTGGGCTCGGGCATATTCCTTGTAGAAATCTGTCGAGATCCACATCGACGAATATCCGCGCCGCCCGCTCCAGCCGATACCGCCAAGCGCTTCGGCTGCCGCGAGTTTCCGGCTCGTGTGGGATCGCGACAAGGCGAAGGATTCGGCCAGCTGGGAAATCGACATCACATCCGTCGGGAAGCAGCCGTCTTTCGGCAAAGCATGGTTCTCGATACCTGCGATCAGGCGGTCCATAAGGTTGCCGCCCGCATCCGCCCAGGTGAAGATTGTGTAAAAGGGACCAGGCATGCGCACCTGCGTGCTCGACAGCAGGGCTGGCGCGAAGCGCGGCGCGAGAATGGCGAGCGCGCGCTCCGGTTGCGCCAGAAATCGGTCGCTGCGACCGGCGCCGTCGATGAGGTCGAGGGCTTTGAAATGCAGATCGTACCAATGGATCAGCGCGGTCGTCGGCTCGGATGACAATTCGACCTCGCCGACACGGCAGCCATCCCCCCTCATCGAAGGGCGGATGATGCCGTATTTCAGCGCCTCGTCGAAAAATGCATAGGCCGTGTTGCGGCTGGCAAGGCCGAGTTCGACCGCCATGAGCCCGAGGCCACGTCTTGTCAGTCCTGTGGTGCCATCGAACATCGCGCGGAAATGGTGGGCGAGCGCGGCATGGCAAAGCAGCCACCGTTGCTGCGAGGCGAAGAGTGACGAGACCCGCGGGGATGCTTCGTAAAGCGTGACGAAACCCTCCGCGAGCATTCGCAGAACGTGTGGAAACGCGGATGCCTGCATCAGTCGGGCAAGCTGGTCTTCCGGCAGTTCGGAAAGCCGGGACGTCAAGGTAGCGTTGTGTTGGTCAAGCATGGTTTTTCCGGCGCGGCGTTCGCCCGCCCGCTCCCGAAAGGCCGCGCTCCGGCAGGAAAAACACGCCAGCGGTCCTCACTATGTCTTTCCGCATCGTCCTCACCCTTGAAGTCACTGGTTTTGTTCCTGCTTTCGCATCTCCTCAATTGATAATACGCATCCGCGCCAAGGTCCTGACAGCGGGGTGGCGCAGGGCGGCGATTTTCTGAAATTTTTCTGAAATCCGCGCGGCACGGCAGAAAAGGCGCGGCGGCTTTACCATGCGCATACCCGACTGCGCGAAGGCAGGTTGACGGGTGGGCCGGCCCCTCTCTATTTTGCGCGTCCAACCGCGGCGAAGATCGTGAGGGGTCTGGTGTTCTTTTTTTCGGGATTCGTTCTGGATCCGGATCGTGTCGAGTTGCGCGGTCCCGATGGAGCCGTGATTCATCTGCGCCCGAAAACCTTCGAATTGCTCCGCCTTCTGGTCTCCAACAGCCACCGTCTTCTCACCAAGCAGGAACTGCTCGACGGGGTCTGGACAGGCGTTCACGTCGGAGAAGACAGCCTCTTCCAGTGCATCCGCGAAATCCGTGCGGCGCTTGGTGATCATCAACGCCAGACGGTTAAGCTCGTTTCGGGGCGGGGCTACCTTTTCGCGAGCGATGTCTCCACCGGTGACGCAGCCGCCATTGCGGATGCGCCCGTGATCGCCGCTGCGGAGCAGCCTGACGCCGTCCCTCGCTTCCGTCTAGCCGGACGCAGGAGGCTTTTTCCCGCGGGGCTCGCCATGCTGGCTGCCGGGGCTGCTTTCACCGCATTCCTTCTATTGTCCGGCGGCGTCTCCGACCGGACGGAGCCGGCGCTGGCGGTCGTCCCGTTCACCTTCAATGAGAATGACCCACAAAGCGCCGCGCTTGCCCATGAGGTGGCTGGCGAGTTGATCGGAGGCCTTTCCAGGATCGATGGCATCCGTCTTGTCGCGCCACCCGAAGACGACAAGAAATCGACGTCGCAGAACATGCGGGTCGCGAGCCTGCTGGTTGAAGGCGCCCTGCAAAGGGATCCGCAAGCCTGGACGCTGCAGCTTCGTCTGACCAACCCGGCGACGCACGAAATTCAATCGGTCGCCGATATCGCGATAGATGCACGGACGGCGGACGCAAGACATCTGCGATCACGGCTCGCAGCCGGTGCAGGCTACGCGCTCGCCCTGCGGCTCAACACCCTCGAGAACGGCGACGTGACTCCGCAGAGCGACCCGGCGCGCATCGCCATTCAGCAGGCCGTCGCCTCGATCAACCAGACGACGCGCGAACGTTTCGCTACCGCGCGCGCGATTCTTGAAAAATACCGCGCCGACGAACCCGACAACGTGGATGTTCAGGTCGCGCTCGCCGCACTGCACCTGCGTGCGATTCAGATGAGCTGGTACCCTCCCGCCGAGGAAAGCAAGGCGGAGAACGATGCGCGCGCGCTGCTGGAGGCAGCCGTACGGGCCATGCCGAATTCCGCACCGGTGCTCGGTGCCTATTGCCGCTTCCTGACGGCAACCAACCAGTTTTCCGACAGTCTCGTTGCCTGCGCGCGGACCCTTGCCATCAATCCCTGGGACGGGACAGCTCTCTTCCAGCTCGGCCTGACCCAGCTTCAGCTCGGTCGCTTCGACGACGCGCTTGCCAGCTTCCTCAAGGCCGACAGCTTCGGAACCCCGGAAGTCTCACGCTGGACCTGGCTGCTCGGCGCTGGCTTCGCGTCCCTCATCCTCGAGCGCAATGAGGAGGCGGCGCAATGGCTGCTGCGCTCCCTTGAGGTTACGCCTGCCTCGGGGCGCACATACATGCTGCTTGCCGTTGCCTATCAGCGTCTCGGCCGGCAGGACGAAGCCAAGGAAGCCCTGCGCAAGGGCATGGCCCTTCGCCCCGGCTCGACCACGCTCAACATTGCGCTACCCACCCGCAACGCCAGCGAAACCTATCTCCGGGCTGCCCGCGAGATCAGTGAGACGCTTGCGAAACTCGGCCTGCCGAGAGACGGAAAACCCTAGGGACGACGGCAAGAGATACCGGACGCGCGTTTGTTCCAGAGGCTTTCGTGCGCTTCTCCATTCGCGGCCGTGCCGCGCTGCATCACCGTGACAAGCCATGGCCCATCAGGAAACAGGCTTGATATGGGCGTCGCACGATGCCCCCACTTTTGTTGGCCTGCTGCCCGGCTGCGTCCCGGATTTGTCCGGTGCAGCCGTCCGGGCGACGAACCGGTCGTCGCCCTTGCAGGGTCACGCGATCAGAGGATGAAGTCCGTCCCCTTCATGGCCAGGCTGGTGTCCAGCCTGATGGAGAGGTCCGTCACGCCGTCGCCGTCGATATCGCCGAATATGAAGGTATCGCCGTTCTTGATCTCGTAGCGCAGCTCACCGGCCTTCTTGTGGAATTGTTGCGTGTCGATGAACGTGAAGGCCTGATCGTTCTTCAGGTCCGGGTTGGCGTCGATCGCTTTCAGATTGATCTTGTCCGCCTGGCTACGGCTGAAATCGATGATCGTGTCGCGGCCGGCGGCTGCGCTCGTCGTGTCCGAGACGGCCTTGAAGAGGAATATATCCGCGCCGGCACCACCGGTCAGCTTGTCGGCCCCCGTGCCGCCATAGAGCGTATCGACGCCAGCGCCGCCGACGAGCGTATCATTTCCGGCCCTGCCATCGAGGATGTTATCCGCGCTGTTGCCGGTCAGGGTGTTGGCAAGCACATTGCCCGCGCCGTTGATCTTCGCGTAGCCGGTCAGGGTCAGGTTCTCGACATTGGAGCTCAGCGCGTAGCTGACCGATGCCTTGACGAGATCGGCGCCGGCGTTTGTGCTCTCCACCACCACATCGCCCAGATTGTCGACGACATAGGTGTCGTTGCCCGCGCCGCCGACCAAGCGATCCGCACCGGCCTTGCCGTCGAGCACGTTGTCGGCGCTGTTGCCAGTCAGGGTGTTGGCAAGCACATTGCCCGTGCCGTTGATCTTCGTGGAGCCGGTCAGGGTCAGGTTCTCGACATTGGAGCTCAGCGTGTAGCCGACCGATGCCTTGACGAGATCGGTGCCGGCGCTTGCGCTCTCCACCACCACGTCGCCCAGGTTATCGACGACATAGGTGTCGTTGCCCTTGCCGCCGACCAAACGATCCGCACCGGCCTTGCCGTCGAGCACGTTGTCGGCGCTGTTGCCGGTCAGGGTGTTGGCAAGCACGTTGCCCGCGCCGTTGATCTTCGCGGAGCCGGTCAGGGTCAGGTTCTCGACATTGGAGCTCAGCGCGTAGCTGACCGATGCCTTGACGAGATCGGTGCCGGCGTTTGCGCCTTCCACCACCACATCGCCCGCATTGTTGACGACATAGATGTCGTTGCCGCCCAGGCCACGGAATGTCTCTGCACCGACGGTGCCGTTGAAGATGTCTGCGGCCGATGTGCCCGTATAGCCGTCGATGACGAGTTTGCCGGCCGGATTGATGCTGGCACCCGTAATGTTGAGAACATTGCCGGCGGCATCCTTGATGGTGGCGCCGTTGAGGTTGAGTTTTGTGACGGAGAGGTCGCTCGCCTTGTCCTCAAGTCCGACCTTGTAGTCGAAGACAAGCGTCTTGCTGCCCGATGCCGCGGCATCGTAGACGGCCTGTTTGCCGTTGCTGAGCGTCAACGTCAGTTTGGTCGCGCCGGTCAGCACCACCGCCTCGCTGAGCGCGAGCCTGAATTCGGCGGTCTGGCCGGTGGTGAGTGTGCCAGAGCCGCCGCTGATGCCGGGGCCGGAGGTGGTGACACCGGCTACGGTCGGCGCAGCCTTGTCCAGCGTGAAGGCCAGGACGCCGGTCGACGAGACGTTGCCGGCCTTGTCGGTCTGGACGACCTTCACCGTATGGGCGCCATTTGTGAGAACCGACGGATCGTAGGTGCCGGAGGCCGGACCGCCATCGACGATATAGCTCAGCGTTGTCCCGCTCTCCTTGCCAGTGATCGTCAGGGCGCCGTTGCTGGTGATCCTGTCGGTCGCCGACGAACCCGTGTCCGAGGTCAGCGAAAGGACCGGTGTGACCGGCTTTGTCCGGTCGAGCGTGAAGGTTATGCTGCGGGCGTCGGAGACATTGCCGGCGATATCGGTCTGCACGACCTGGACCGTGTGCGTGCCATCGGCAAGCGCGGACGGATCGTAGCTGCCTGAGGCCGCCCCGCCATCCACAATGTAACTGAGCGTGGCACCGCTCTCCTTCGTGATCGTCAGCGCGCCGGTGCTGGTGATCTTGTCGGTCGAGGACGCGCCCGTGTCCGACGTCAGGGCAAGGACCGGCGTCGCGACGGTCCTGTCGAGGGTGAAGGTGATGCTGCCGGCGTCGGAGACATTGCCGGCGAGATCCGTCTGGATCACCTGGACCGTGTGGATGCCATCGGCAAGCGCAGCTGGGGCGTAGCTGTTTGAGGCCGTCCCGCCGTCCACGACATAGCTGAGCGTGGCACCGCTCTCCTTTGTGATCGTCAGCGCGCCGCTGCGGGTGATCTTGTCGATCGACGACGCGCCGGTATCCGATGTCAGGGCAAGGACCGGTGCTGCCACGGTCTTGTCGACCGTGAAGGTTATGCTGCCGGCGTCCGAAATATTGCCGGCGACGTCCGTCTGGACGACCTGGACCGTGTGAATGCCATCGGTGAGGGCGGCCGCATCGTAGCTTGAGGATGCTGGGCCACCGTCAACGACGTAGCTGAGCGTGGCACCATTCTCCTTGCCGATCGTCAGGACGCCGCTGCTGGTGATCTTGTCGGTCGAGGATGAGCCGGTATCCGACGTCAGGGCAAGGGCCGGTGTCGCGACGGTTTTATCAATGGTGAAGGTTATGCTGGTGGCGTCCGAAACATTGCCGGCGACATCCGTCTGTCTCACCTCCACGGTGTGCTCGCCGTCGGCAAGCGCATCCGGGTCGAAGTTCGACGATGCCGCGCCGCCATCCACGACATAGCTCAGCGTCGTGCCGCCTTCCAGGCCGGAGATCGCGAGCGTGCCATCGTTCGTGATGCCGTCCGTATCGGACGTGCCGGTGTCGGATGCCAGCGCCACGATCACCGCATCCGGTGCGCTCCGGTCGATCGTGAAGGTGATGCTGGCGGTGTCTGAAACATTGCCTGCGACATCCGTCTGCCTCACCTCTACGGTGTGCTCGCCATCGGCAAGTCCGTCCGGATCGTAGCTGCCGGATGCCGCGCCGCCGTCGACGATGTAGCTCAGCGTCGCGTCGGCCTCCACGCCCGTGATATCAAGCGCGCCGTTGCTGTTCGTCACATTGTCGGTCGGGGATGCACCGGTATCCGATGCCAAGCTGAGGATAGGGGCCAGAGCGGTCCTGTCGAGCGTAAACGTGACGCTCGTGATGGCAGAGACGTTTCCAGCGACATCCGTCACCGTTGCCTCCAGTGTGTGCACGCCGTCGGCAAGCGCATTCGCATCATAGTTCGAGGTCGCCACGCCATCCACGAGGAGCGTGAGTTTCGCGCCGTCCTCCACCCCCCAAATGGCGATCGCACCATCGTTCGTTATACCGTCCGTGCTTGACCTGCCGCTATCGGTTGCCACCGCCACAACGGCCGCGTCTGGCGCGGTCCGGTCGATGGTAAACGTGATGCTGCTGGGCAGGGAAACGTTGCCAGCAAGATCGGTCTGCGTGACCTCGATCGTGTGTTCGCCCTCTGCAAGCGTCGTCGGATCGTAGCTGGCCGAGGGTTGACCACCGTCGATGACATAGCTCAGCGTTGCCCCAACCTCCTTGTCGATCGTCAGCGAACCATCATTTGTCCGCAGGTCGGCCGAGGAGATGCCGGTATCATGGGTGAGCGCGAGATCCGGCGCATCCGGCCGGGTCGCATCCACGCTGAGCCCGGTATCGGCGCCCTGCGCCGTGGTCACGGTCGTCCCGTCGAAGGAGGACGCAGCTGTACGCGACGTGTTGAGAACGATGGATACCTGCCCGGCGTAGGCGGGCGCGATGATGTCAAGCTTGCCGTCGCCGTTCACGTCGGCAAGGGTCAGGGAGGTCGGTGCATTGCCCACGCTGATTTCGGTCGAGCCGGAGAAATTGCCTTCGCCGTCCCCCAGCCGCACGGAAACGGTTCCGTTCAGGTTCCCTGTTACCAGGTCGGTCTCGCCATCGCCGTTCATGTCGCCGGTGGCGATGGATGTTGCTCTCGCACCAATGGAAACCTGCGTCGAGCCGGAAAAGCCGCCGGCGCCGTCACCCAGGCGAACGGAGACGACGGCCGTGTCATTATGCGTTGTCAGCAGATCCACATTGCCATCGCCATTCACGTCGGCGAAGGCGAGTTCATTCGGGTTGTCAGCGGTGCTGACAGCTTGCACCATCTCGGTAAAGTTGCCGGCACCGTCACCCAGCGCCACACGGACCTCATTGTTGGCGGAGAAGCCCCGAAGCAGGTCGAGTTTGCCGTCGCGGTTGACATCGACAAGGGCGAGGGAGAAGGCTGAGCCGATAATCTCCGTTGATCCTGTAAAGTTGCCAGCACCGTCACCCAGCCGTATGGAGGTACGGCTTCCATTCACCGCCAGCAAGTCAAGTTTTCCGTCGCCATTCACATCACCAAGAGCGATCGAAATCGGACCGAGGCCCACGTTGACTTCCGTCGAGCCGGAGAAGTTTCCGGCACCATCTCCCAGTCGTACGGAGACGGTAACGTTGCTCTGATTTGCCGTGAGCAGGTCGAGCTTGCCGTCACCATTGACATCCGCGGTCGTGATGAACCGTGGAGCGTCACCGACTGCGATCTGCGTGGCGCTGGAGAAGCCGCCGGCGCCGTCGCCGAACTGCACCGCGACGGTGTCCGTTGCACTGTCTGTCGTCAGCAGGTCGAGCTTGCCATCGCGGTTCACATCGGCGACGGCCGTGAAGGATGCGTTGCCTCCTGGCTCAACGGTGGTCGGTGTTTGAAAGCTTGTTTCTGACAACCCCGCGATCGCACCGTTGCTGCTGTCGATACTCGTAATGGAAAGAGTGCTGGTGCCTGCATCACCTTCGACGACCGTGTAGGTGAATGTCGGCCTGCCATTGTTATCGAGCCCGGCATAGACGGCGCGTGCACCGTTGCTGAGCACCAGTTCCGGCATGCCGGTCACGCTGACAGGACGGTCCGTGGTCAGGGTGAAAGTAACCGCGTCGCCGGTCTTCAGGGTGCCCGTGGCGCTTGACGATATCGCCGTGACGTCCGCCTTCTCCCCACCCAGCAGGACGGTGACTGCGTTGCCTGTGACGCCGGTCACGACGATGTCCATCCTGCCGTCTTTGTTGACATCGGCCAGCTTGACGGTCTTCGGCATGCTTGCGACGGCGATGTCCGTGCCACCCGAGAAACTGCCGCTGCCGTCTCCCCAGCGCACCGAAACGCTGTTGGCATTGGCGTTTGCAGTGACGAGGTCGAGTTTGCCGTCGCCGTTCAGATCTGCCACCGCGAGGGACGCGGGATTGGCGCCGACGCTTATGTCCGTCGCGGATGTGAAGCCGCCATTGCCATTGCCGAGCAGGACAGAAATCGTGCTGGTTCCGATATTGGTTGTCAGGGCGTCGAGCTTCCCGTCACCGTTGACATCCGCGACGGTCACAGTGCCCGTAAGGCGCGATCCCATGCTGTAATAGGTCGCGGCCGAAAAGCCGCCGGCGCCATCCCCCAGCAGCACGGAGACGCTGCCGAACGGGGGAGCGTTGCCCGACGTGACGATGTCGAGCTTTCCGTCGCCGTTCATGTCCGCCAGGGTGACGGAGCCGGGGGCACGAGAGCTGATGGACGCGTTTGTGGTCACACTCTGGAAACCGCCCTGACCATCGCCCAGCAGCACGGTGATCACACCGTTCTGGCTTGTCGTCACCGCATCTGTCCGGCCGTCACCGTTCACGTCGCCGGTCGTCATCGACATGGGGCGGGATCCGAAGCTCACAGCGAGCCCGGGCTGAGAAAACACGCCCGCGCCGTCGCTGAGGAGCACCCGGACGCTATAGTCGTAGTAGCTGTCGTAGACGACATCGAGATGGCCGTCGCCGTTCATGTCGGCGACCCTGACGAAGCCCATGCTGGGATCGCCCGCCGTAACGTTGAGGTTTGTCGTTGTTGAGAAGCTGCCGGTCCCGGTTCCCGTCAACACCAGAAGTTTGGCCGTAGAGCCGAGATTGCTCACCACCAGGTCGAGCGCGCCATCTCCGTCGATGTCGGCGATGGCAACGTCAACCGCGTTGGTGCCGATGCTGTAGTCCTGTCTGGTAAAGGTCGTGCCCATCGTGTTCCCCCGGATAACAAGCGTTTGAAAGACAGGAATTCGCAGCAGCGCGTTCCTGGAATGCACAAGAGAAACCGCGGCACGCCGCTCCCCATTCGGTGCCGCCGACACGGCGTTCCAAAAGGGCGCAAGCGCAGAGCGGTCGCAATCTCCCATCGCGCCACTCTGCCGCGCGAAGGCGCTGAAAGGGCAGGGCGGCCAAAATCCTTGGGCGTGCTGCTTGAGCAAACCCCTCGTTCTTCGGGAGCGTTACCGAAATGCCTTCAGGGTGTCTGCGTCCATTTTTGACACGGAAGGAAGCGGGCATGCGCGACGCCGGCCGTGGTGCACGGTGCGCCAAGGTTGCGAAGCCGCAGGCATCCGGCTGGTGCCACCGCGCCAGAAACCTCTTGGATCGATGAGGCTTTGAAAACCATTGAATATTCGCGAGTATCTCGCATCCCGGCGCCCAAGTCGGGCGTTGCTGGCCCGGTCAAATTCTCGTTTGCCGGATAGGCTTGTTACAGAATGAAGTCGGTTCCCTTCAAGGCAAGGTTGAGGGCGATCTTGATCGAGAAGTTTGCAAAGCCGTCGCCATCCGTGTCGCCAGAGACATAAGCTTCGCCGTTCCTGATTTCGTAGCGCAACTCGCCGGCCGTCTTGTGGAACCGGTCGGTTCCCAGAAAACGGAAGGCATCGTCGGCGCTTGTCTTCGTATCGGCGTCCATGCCCTTCAGGTCCATCTTGTCGCCCTGGCTCTGGGAGAAATCGAAGATGGTATCGCGATCTTCGGCGGAGATGACCTTTTTTCCCTGTGCCGGCAGGAACACGAAGATATCCGCGCCCGTACCGCCGTAGAGATTGTCGCGCGTGCCGTCCCCTCCGCCGATCAGCCTGTCATCGCCGCCGCCGCCCACAAGGGTGTCGGTCCCTCCTTTGCCTTCGAGGATGTTGTTGGCATTGTTGCCGATGATGGTGTTGGAAAGACTGTTTCCGAAGCCGCCGATTTTCGCCGAGCCGGTCAGCGTCAGCTTCTCGATATTCGATGCGAGCGTATAGCTGACGGAGGATTGCACAAGGTCGGTTCCCGCGCAGGCTCCTTCCGTGATGGCATCGCCGGCATTATCGACGATGTATGTGTCGTTGCCTTTGCCGCCGATCATGCGATCCGCACCGGTCTTGCCGTCGAGAATGTTGTTGGCGTCGTTGCCGGTCAGGACATTGGCGAGACTGTTGCCGGAAGCGGTGAGCCTGGCCGTGCCGATGAGCGTCAGGTTTTCGACATTGCCCCCGAGTGTATAGCTGATCGAGGATTGCACGAGATCGGTCCCGGCGCCGGTCCCCTCCACCACGACATCGCCGAGGTTGTCGATACGGTAGATATCGTTGCCTTTGCCGCCGATCATCCGGTCCGCACCGGTCTTTCCGTCGAGAATGTTATTCGCGTCGTTGCCGGTGAGGGTGTTGGCGAGTGTGTTGCCGGTTGCATTGATCTTTCCGGCTCCTGTCAGCGTCAGGTTCTCGACATTGCTGGCAAGCGTGTAGCTTGCCGAGGCTTTAACCAGATCCGTGCCGGCGCTCGCGCTTTCCACCACCGCGTCGGCGACGTTGTCTATCACATAGGTGTCGTTGCCCTTGCCGCCGATCATACGATCCGCACCGGATTTGCCGTCCAGCACATTATTCCCATCGTTGCCGACGAGGACGTTGGCGAGCGTGTTGCCCGTGCCGCTGAGCGTTGATGAACCTGTCAGCGTCAGGTTTTCGACATTGCTGGAAAGCGTGTAGCTGACCGAGGCTTTTACAAGATCCGTGCCTTCGCCCGTCAGTTCCACGATAACGTCGCCGGTGTTATCGACCAGATAGGTGTCATCGCCGTCGCCACCGCGCATCTGGTCGGCGCCCGCCTTGCCGTCGAGCGTGTCCCTGCCTTCATAGCCGTAAAGGAGATCGCCGTGGAGGCTGCCGTTCAGGGTGTCGTGGCCTGAGGTTCCCTTGAAAATGTCGGGAGAGATACCCTTTACCGTGACCGTCACATTGGCCGTCTTCGTGCCGCCATCCCCGTCGGAAACGGTGTAGCGGAGCACGACGCTGCGGGTTTCGCCGGCCGCGATGTTCTGGTTCGCCGCAGTTGTGGGATCGTAGAGCAGGCGGCCGCTGCCGTCGATGGAGACCGAGCCGAAGCCGGAGAGCACCGAGGCGGCTGTTACGGTCAGCGTGTCGCCGTCGAGGTCTTGGGCACCCGACAGGACGTCGATCGCCGTCTTCGCGTTCTCGAACGTCGAGACGGTGGTGTTGACCGGCAGGATCGGCGCCCTGTTTTCCACGTTGAGCACGAAGGTGGTGGAGACGGTCTCTCCACTGATATCCGTGGCGGTCACGCGCACCGTGATGACGCCGGTGTTGGCGAGCGTCGGCGTACCGGTGAATGTGCGGGTTGTTTCGTCGAAAGACAGCCATGAAGGCAGCGGGTCGCCGTTGTCCAGCGTCGCCTGGTAGGTCAGGCTGTCGAGCTGGTCGGGATCGGTGAACGTGTTGGCATCGAAGGTGAAGTTGAGTGGTTGCAGCTTGTGCGCGGTTTGCGCGTCGATATCATTGTTCAGCGTCGGTGCGTCGTTGCGCCAGAAGGTGCGTTGATAGATGCCGTAGCCGGAGCCGTCCTGGCCTGCGGATATCCATGTGACGACCCATCCGCCGTCCGCCACCGCCGTGACCTGCGGGATGTACTGGCTGCCGGTCGTATAGGTGTTGACCTGTGTTTCGTCGCCGTGTTTCGTTCCGTCGGCCTCGAAGGCCTGCTGGTAGACGCCGGTTTCGGAACCGTCCTGTTCCCAGGAATGCCACGTAACGACCCAACCGCCATCCGACAGTGCCGTGATCTGCGGAGCGGACTGTTCATTCGTCGCATAGGTGTTGACCTGCGTTTCGACCCCGCGTTTCGTTCCGTCGGCGTCGAAGGCTTGCTGGTGGATGCCCCAGCCGGAGCCGTCCTGTCCGTAGGAGTGCCAGGTGACGACCCAGCCGCCGTCCGCCAGCACAGCGATCTGCGGACCTTGCTGGTCGTGCGTCGTATGGGTATTGACCAGAGTTTCGACGGGATCGCCGCGCCGCGTTCCGTCGACATTGAAGACCTGCTGGTAGATACCCATGCCGGATCCGTCCTGATCGTCGGACGCCCAAATGGTCACCCATCCGCCGTCCGGCAGCGCCGCGATCTCCTGGTAGGCCTGATCGTGCCCTGTGTGCGTATTGACCTGCGTTTCGACGCCACGCTTCGTTCCGTCGGCGTTGAAGGCCTGCTGGTAGACACCCCAGTTGGATCCGTCCTGGCCCCATGACCACCACGTGGCGACCCATCCGCCGTCCGACAGCGCCGTGAGCTTCTGAACGTACTGGTAGTCATCCGTGACGGTGTTGACCCGTGATTCGCCGCCGCTCGTCATTCCATCGGCGTCGTACGCCTGCTGGTAGACACCCGCCCCCCATCCATCCTGCCCGTCGGATATCCACGTGACGACCCACCCGCCACCTGACAGAGCCGTGATTTGCGGACTGTTCTGGTCGCTCGTCGCATGGGTGTTGACCTGCTTTTCGTCGCCAAGCTTCGTTCCGTCTGCGTCGAAAGCCTGTTGATAGACCCCATAACCGGAGCCGTCCTGCTCGTAGGACCGCCACGTGACGACCCATCCGCCGCCCGACAAGGCTGCGACCTGCGGGTTGCTCTGCTCGCTCGCCGTATGGGTACTGACCCGGGTTTCGACGCCTCGCTTCGTTCCGTCGGCATCAAAGGCATGCTGGTAGACACCGAAATTGGAGCCGTCCTGCTCGTAAGACGCCCAGGTGACGACCCATCCACCGTCGGCCAGCGCCGTGGTCTGTGGATACATCTGGTCGTTCATCGTATAGGTGTTGACCTGCGTTTCCGCCCCGCTTCCGATCGTCATCGCGCGCTCCCTCAAGACTGCCGGCATAGGATTTTGATCCGAAGCGGTATCGAACGACCCGGAGGTCGTCAGCGTCCATTTCTGACGCGGGGAGTGTCGTCGCCGCTCACTTGCCGAGCGTGTCCGGCATCGAGGTCACTGAAGGTCAACGCCCGCGCGTTTCGATACGCAGGGAAAGGCTGTCCCCCATTGATGATTTTTCGCGGCTTATCGGCCGGATTGACATCCCGGCAAAAAGACATCGGTCAACGGCAACGTTCGGCATTTTGCGGCAAGCAGAGAATAACACCAACGAAACGTCCAACAATTTTGCCGGATGTCACCGTTCGCCGGCAACACGCTTTGGACAAATAAACGCTGAAACCTATTGAAAAACCGCGATTATCTCGCATCCCATCATCCAAGCTGGACTATGTTGGATGACGGGGAATGGTGGGCCCGGAGGGACTCGAACCCCCAACCAAGCGGTTATGAGCCGCCGGCTCTAACCATTGAGCTACAGGCCCGGCCCGGCGGTTTTGCCGGGGCCGTCGGTCAATGGCGGCCGACGGTTGAAGATCGTCTAGACGAAATCGGCTTTCCTCACAAGCGCCGCCGCATTCTCTACACAATGACAAGCGAAGAACGGCGCAAGGGACACAACTATCAGGAGATTTTCCAACATGGTCCACGGAATCCTCGGCCGCCGCACCGGCGCCAGCCTTCTTGCGCTTTCGCTTGCTCTCGCCGCGGCGCTGCCGCTGTCCGCGAAGGCTGAGGAGGCTGCAAAGCCGCGCGCCGCAACAGTCGTCGTGACCGGCGAAGGCTCGGCTGTCGTCGCTCCGGACATGGCGCTGATCGACCTCGGTGTCGTCAAGGATGCGAAGACCGCCCGCGAAGCGCTCGACGCCAACAACAAGGCCATGGCCGAAATTCTCGCCGCGCTGCGGGAAATCGGCATCGAAGGGCGCGATCTGCAGACCTCCGGCTTCATGATCAACCCGCAGTACACGTTTCCGCAGAGTTCAAACGGCGAAAACCCGCCGCCGGTGCTGACCGGCTTCCAGGTCACCAATACGGTGACGCTACGCGTGCGCGACCTCTCCAAGCTCGGCGAAATCATGGACAAGGCCGTGACGCTCGGCGCCAACCAGGGTGGCGGTATCCGTTTCACCAATGACAAGCCGGAAACGGTCATCAGCGCCGCCCGTCGAAATGCGGTCGAGAATGCCATCGCAAAGGCGAAGGAACTGACGGACGCCGCAGGCGTCGGTCTCGGCCGCGTCCTGGAAATTTCGGAAACCAGCTACCGGGCCGAGCCCATGCCGATGATGCGCGCCATGGCCAAGGACTTCGCTGCCGAAGGCGGCGCCGTGCCGCTTGCCACGGGCGAAAACAGCTATTCCGTCGTCGTCAACGTGACCTTCGCGCTCGGTCAGTAATCGACGCGACATGCACCATGCGAAAGGGATCGGGAAACCGGTCCCTTTTGTTTTGCGGTTTTTGCGGTATCCGGCGGCAATCTTCGATGGAGCTTCGTTTGCGGCTTGGGCCGGACCGTGACGGTGCGACGATGGGACTGCCAGCGTCCAACGGGTCACGGCAGATGCGGCGTTCATTCCTCCAGGCGGACGGCATCACCATGATAGCCATCTTTCGGTTTGGAATGACTAGCCAAGGGGTTCCTCGCCGGGTGGCGATCCCGCCGCGAGCTGTGTTCCGAAGCTGCGAAGCGCCCAGCGCCTGCCGTCGCTGGTCAGCGTCAGCATAGCGAGTGGTTCGACGTCGATACGCCAGAGCGAGGTGAGCGGCGCGTCGATCACGTGCAGGAAAAGAAGCTTCAGGACGATGGCATGCGTCACGGCCAGCGTGTTTCCGCCGGTCGAATGAAGGCTCTCCAGCCAGACCGACGCCCGCGCCTGCGCTGCCAGAAAGGGCTCGCCGCCATGTGGGGAGGATGCCGGGTCTGTCCTCCAATCCTGCAGGTCGTCCGGGGATTGCTGCGCGATGTCCGTGATCGTTCGGTTGGCCCATCGGCCATAATCGAGATCCCGAAGCGCCGGGCACGATGCCGCGTCGCCGGAAAAGACAGCCGCCGTTTCGGCTGCCGCACGCTCGGGCGCGCAAAACACCGGAAAGAACGGACGAAGTTGCAGCGCAAGCGCGCGCAACCGCGCCTGCTCTCCGGGCAGCAGGGGATCGTCGGAGGAGAGGCGCGATTGCCGGTTGGCCAGGGTTGCGCCACGGCACAGGAGTGTAAGTCGTGTCGCTCTGCTGATTACCGGCTTCGGCTGTTCGGTCTGGCTGCTCAAGGGTTCCGTTCTCCAAGCCGCAGAAGGGCGCGACCGGTTGTGGTGCGGGTGATCCACGTCACCGATAGCTATGCATATCACTTCGGGAGGCGTGTGGAATTCTGGAGTGCGATCGGCTCGTGTTGCGGTCGGTTTCCGCGGTCAACACTCCCGGCATTCAGCGCGCCGAAGCCCGGTAGTCGTCGGGAGTCGTGCCGGTCATGCGTTTGAACATGGCGATGAATGACGACGCGTTTCTGTATCCCAGGGCAATGGCGATGCTTTCGACCGTATCGTTCGCCTCGAGCATCGGCATGGCCTTGACAACCCGAAGCCGCTGTTTCCATTCGGCGAAAGGCATGCCGAGATCACGCAGGCATCGGCGGATCAGCGTACGTTCCGCGGTCGCGGCGCGGCGCGCGTGTTCGGCAAGCGAAAGATTGTCGGCGGGATTTTCCCGCAGGTGGACAAGCATCGGTTCAAGCAGCGGATCGACCGACCAGGGCAGGTAGGTGCCGACATTCGGCGCCGCCGTGACGAGATCGACGACGACCTGGAGGAAACGCAGATGTTCGACCGCACCGTGGTCTCGTTCGGCGTTCTCGCGCAGATGCTCCAGCATCGCGCGCAACAACGGGCTGACCTCGAGCGCCGTCGTTTCCTGCGGAAGGTTACCGCAGAGCGAAGGATCGACATAAAGCGAGCAATGGACAGCGGCGTGGCGGTTCAGGCCCCGATGTTCTATGTCGGGCGGTAGCCAGACGGCATAGTGCGGCGGCGCCAGAAAGTGCGCGTCGGCAAGGCTGACTTCCATCATGCCGCTGTAGGAGTAGACGAACTCGCCCCAGGGATGGCTGTGGCGTGGATAGGTCGCGTTTTGCGGCATCTGCGCCGAGCGGAAATACAAGGGATAGGGCAGGGCATCGCGAAAAGGCACGTCGCGGAAATGCGCGATGCCCGGCGCGCCTGTCAGGATTTCGATACCGACTGTCATGAAGTCATTATATCCGCCTTTCATGCCAAATGCTATTGCGGCTTGCGAAACCGGAGCTACGATCTTGGACAGCCGCAAATCCGTCGACATAACGGCCGTAGGCCTCATGGTGGGTATCTGCCTTATCTGGGCGTTTCAGCAGATCGGCTTGAAATCCACGAGCGTGTTTGCCGCGCCCGTGCTTCAGATCGGCCTGCGATCCGGCCTTGCCGCGCTCTGCGTGTTCGTGTTGGTCCGCATCAGAGGGCAGAAGGTGGATCTGTGGGGAAAAACCGTGGTGCTCGGTGTTTGTGCAGGTTTCCTGTTCGCCTTCGAGTTCTTCCTGGTCGGCGAGGCGCTCAAGCACACCTCCGCCTCGCATGTCGTGGTCTTCCTTTACACGGCGCCGATATTCGCCGCGCTCGGCCTGCATTGGAAACTGCCTGCCGAGCGCCTCTCGGCCATGCAATGGGGCGGGATCGCCGTGGCCGCGCTGGGGATCGTCTTTGCCTTTCTCGCGCCCCAGGATAGCCATCAGGTGGCGGGCGACCTCGGTGACGTGCTCTGGGGCGACGGACTGGCGCTGATTGGCGGCGCGGCCTGGGGATTGACGACGGTTCTGATCCGGACGACGCGCTTGAGTGCGGCTCCGGCCACGCATGTCCTGTTCTACCAGCTTGCGACCGCCTTTCCCCTCCTGACCGGGGCCGCCGTGCTTTCGGGCGACGCAGCCTTCATCCCTTCGCAGGCGCTGCTCTTGAACCTTGCCTTCCAGGCGCTCGCCGTCTCCTTCCTCAGTTTCCTGACATGGTTCTGGCTACTGACGAAATATCGGGCGTCGCAGCTCGGCGTCTTTTCGTTCATGACGCCGGTGTTCGGTGTTCTCCTGGGCGTCGTGCTTCTGGGCGAGCCGCTGACGCGGGAATTCGCCATCGGGGCGGCGGGTGTCCTGACGGGCATCGTGATCGTGAGCGTCTATCCCTGGCTGTTCCCGGCTGAGGCGCGCGGAACGCTTCCTTCTGAACGCGAATTTCAGCGGCTTCCCGGTGCTGCGCGCACCATGCCAGGCGGTCGAGCCGGCAATCCTAAGAGGGCAACAGCAGAGGCCCGCCATAGGCAGGGGGCTGGTGACGTGGCCTGAGATCCTCGTGCCCGATGCCGAACACATTGGCCGGAACCGTGGGCGGGTTTCGACGTTCTCCAGCGGCAAGTTCAACAAAGGAGAACGACAATGGTCGCTGCAAATGAAATCCGCGAACATATGGAAGTGCGCGCCGCCGATGGCGGTCATGTCGGCACTGTCGACCATATGGAAGGCACGAGCCGCATCAAGCTGACCCGGACCGATTCCGAAGATGGCAAACACCACCTCATCCCGCTCGACTGGGTTGATCACGTCGACGCCCATGTGCATCTGAACAAGGATGCGGATACGGTGCGCCGGGAATGGTCCACCCTGAACTGATGGAAGAAGCCGCCTCCGGGCGGCTTTTTCATTTCGTCCTGCTCTTTTTGTCGATCTTGTTGACGAAGCTGACATTGCCAAGGCCCGTGCCGATCGTCACGGCGGCCCATGTCTTGATGTCGGTCATGCGCGGCACTTCCGAGAGACCCTGCACCACCGCGTCGTTGTGCATGATCACGAAGGTCGGCTGGCCGCCGATATCGGGTATTTCCGTGCGCAGTGCCTCCGGCAGGTTGAAATGGGTGCTTTCCCAGTTGCCGCCCGGCAGGTTCTGGCCCCCGCGCGCAATCGACCCGTCGGCGGCGATGATGCCGGGGCAGCCGATGCCGATGACGGGGGCAAGCGCCAGCTTCGCCTTCTTCGCCTTGCCGATGAGCGTCTCGATCATGCGGACGAGATATTCGATCGTGGCCGTGCGCTTGGGCTCGTCGTCTGCATGACGCCAGAGTTCAGATTTCCACACATTGGCCTTGCTGAAATCCTCGGCGTCGTCGAGGTTCAGCTTGACGACGCCGGCGCGGATGTTCGTGCCGCCGATATCCACGGCCAGGATCGCATCGTGTCCCTTCAGCATCCAGGCGGGAATGAGATGGACGGCGCCGATGAGACCTGCTTCGTCCGGATGGTGGGCGATCGGTGACAACCGGACCTTTACCCCTTCCGCTTTCAGTAGCAACTGGGCGCGGGCAATCGCCATCAGGCCAGTCTTGCTGTCCTTGAAACCGCCGCCGACGGCGATGCGTTCCGTTCCTTTCCACGCATCCTCCCTTAAATAGCGCATCAGGACGTCGGCGAGTTCGGCTGCGAAATCATCCACGGCGGCGCGCACGAGAGCCGCTGCTTCCGTCTCCCCGTCCTTCAGCAGCGCGTCGATTTCCTTTTTGGACAGGGTATCGGTCGGGACCTCGCCGAGCGGATCGTCGCCGCCCTTACGGATGCGCATCCGCCATGCATCGAGCGTCTCGCGAAAGGCAGCCTTGTTGGCGCGATCGCCGATGAAGCCCTGCCTGTTGCGCAGTTCGAGATTGTAGCTGGACACCGTGACCATCGGCAGGTCTTCGGCTCCGTGGATGACGGGGGCGTCGTTGTCTGTGTTCCGCCGTGCCTTCTGGTTGCCCATTGCTGCTCCCTTGCTGCGATTGCGTGGCGAAGGGCACAATGCGGCGCGAGAAAACTTGTTCCTGCGGGCCCTTGCCGGCCGGGCGTTGTGATCTACTTGCAAGGCCATGGACGAGCTTGAAAAACTGCGGCCGACAGATGCGGCCACCCGCCATCTGGTGCGCCGTCTGATCGACGAGCCGGACCGCTGGGCGCTGTTTCTCGATATCGACGGCACGCTTCTGGACCTTGCCGCGACGCCTGATGCCATCCAGGTGCCGCTTTCCCTTCCCGGCGATCTGCAGGCCGTCGCCCACCGTCTCAAGGGGGCGCTTGCGCTGGTGACCGGGCGCAGCCTGTCCTATGCCGACGCTCTTTTTACGCCCTGCCGCTTCCCGATCGCCGGATTGCATGGCGCGGAATTCCGGGGGTTCGACGGGCAGACGGTCGTTGCCGCGGCCACGCCGGCCTTCGTTTCTCTCAAGCAGCGCCTGATCGAGCAAACGACGTGGATGGAGGGCGTGCTGATCGAGGACAAGGGGGCTGCCGTGGCCGCGCACTACCGGTTGGCGCCAGCCTTCGATTCGGCGCTCGAAGGCATCATGCGGAGCTTCGCCGAAGAAGCGGGACCGGACTGGGTTTTGCAGCCGGGCAAGATGGTGTTCGAAATCCGCCCTGCGCGCGCCGACAAGGGCGATGCCGTTGCAACCTATCTGGAGCAACCGGCCTTCGCCGGCCGTATGCCCATCGCCATTGGCGACGACCTGACCGATGAGACCATGTTCGCGCTCGCCAATGCCCGCGGCGGACAGTCGATCCGGGTCGGGTCGCTTTCGACGCCCACCTGCGCTCTGGCGAAAGCCTCGTCGCCCTCGGCGATCCGCTCGGCGCTCTCGACGATTGCCGCGGCAGGCGAGGGGCCGGCTGCCGCCTCCCGATCCTAGACCTGCACCGGGCGCGCCTCCTGCACATCGGTGCCGAAGACGCGGCGGTAACGCGCGATTTCGGCAGGGTCGCCCGTTGCCTTCAGCGGGTTGTCCGAGAGCTTCACCGCCGGGCGACCGTTGGCGCTCGTCACCTTGCAGACCAGCGAGATCGGGTCGAGGCCGTTGCCGCCATCCGGGTCGCAGCCGCGGAAATCGTTGGTGAGGTTGGTGCCCCAGCCGAAGCTCATGCGCACGCGGCCGTGAAAATGCCGATAGGTGTCCTCGATCGTGTCGACATCCATGCCGTCGGAGAAGATCAGCAGCTTTTCGCGGGGATCGCGGCCTTTTTCCTTCCACCAGCGGATGATCTGTTCGCCGCCTTCGATCGGCGGCGCGCTGTCCGGGCGGAAACCGGTCCAGTCCGCTACCCAGTCCGGCGCCTGGGCGAGGAAAGCCGTGGTGCCGAAAGCATCGGGCAGGGCGATGAGTAGGTTGCCGTTATAGTGCTGGCGCCATTCCTCCAGCACCTGGTAGGGGGCATGCGCAAGGGCCGCGTCGTCCTCAGCGAGTGCCGCGGCGACCATCGGCAGCTCGTGCGCATTGGTGCCGATCGCTTCGAGATCGGCATCCATGGCGAGCAGCACGTTGGAGGTGCCGATGAAACGGTCGCCGAGCCCTTCCTTCAGCGCCTCCACGCACCAGCGTTGCCACAGGAAACTATGACGGCGGCGTGTGCCGAAGTCCGAAATGACAAGATCGGGCAGGAGGCGCAGACGCTCCACCTTCTCCCAGAGATGGGCCTTGGCGCGGGCGTAGAGCACATCGAGCGCGAAGCGGCCCTTGTCGCGCATGGCGGCGCGGGATTTCAGCTCGTTTATGATGGTGAGCGCCGGGATTTCCCACATCATCGTTTGTGTCCACGGCCCGTCGAAATGCAGCTCGTACTGGCCGTCGGCTCTGCGCAGTTCGTAGTCGGGCAGCTGGAAGGCGGAAAGCCAGGCGATGAATTCCGGCCCGAACATCCGAGCCCTGCCGTAAAAGCTGTTGCCGGCGAGCCAGATCAGCTCCTTCTTGGTGAAGCGCAAGCTGCGGGCATGGTCGAGCTGGGCGCGCAGTTCCCCCTCGTCGATGATTTCGCCGAGCCGAACGGTCCTTGTGCGGTTGATCAGGGAAAAGGTCGCATTCACCTCCGGATGGAGCTGCCGGATCATCTGGAGCATCAGGAGCTTGTAGAAATCCGTATCGAGCAGGCTGCGCACGATCGGATCGAGCCGGAAGTTGTGGTCGTAGGTTCGGGTCGCGAAATCTGTGACGGTCACGCCGCACTCCCTTCAACTCTTGACGCGGCGACTGAATTTCGAGTGTGCATGCGTGAATCTCCCCTTCCGGCGGAGCCACCTTAACGCAACATCGGCGGGCCGGGAGGGGCGCTAAAGAAATCCTCCAACGAAAAAACCGCCCGCGCCGATCTGCAGCGCGAGCGGTTTTGCCGATTTTCACGGCCAGGAGAACGTGGCGTCAGGACGCCGAGGTGAGTTTGACGTTGCCGCCATGGCCGCCGCCGCCGAAGACCTGATGGGCGCCGAAGGAGGAGCGGAGCTGGCCTCGCGGGCCGGGCAGACCGAGTGCTGGGAAGAGCAGCTCGGAGACCCGGTAGGCTTCCTCGAGATGCGGGTAGCCCGATGCGATGACGGTGTCGATGCCCAGCGCCTGGTATTCGCGAAGGCGCGCGGCAACGGTTTCCGGCGAGCCGACCAATGCCGTACCGGCGCCGGAGCGCACCAGGCCGATGCCGGCCCAGAGGTTCGGCGAAACTTCGAGCTTGTCGCGCCGGCCGTTGTGCAGCGCCACCATGCGCGCCTGGCCGACGGAATCGGAATTCTTCGTCAGCACTTCCTGCGCCGAGGCGATGGCCTCGTCGGAAAGCTTCGAGATCAGCCGGTCGGCCGCTTCCCACGCCTCGTCGTCCGTCTCGCGCACGATGAAGTGCAGGCGGATGCCGAAGGAGGCTTGCCGGCCTCTGGCAGCGGCGGCCTTGCGGGCATGGGCGATCTTTTCGGCCACCTGCGCCGGTGGCTCGCCCCAGGTCAGGTACTTGTCGACGAGGCCGCCGGCGAAATCGATGGCCGCATCCGAGGAACCGCCGAAATAGATCGGCGGGCGCGGCTGCTGCACGGGTGGCAGTCCCAGCTTGGCGTCGATGGCCTTGATATATTTGCCATCGAGCGTGGAATGACCGGTTTCGATCAGCTCGTTAAACACCTGGAAGAATTCCGAGGCATGATCATACCGTTCGTCGTGGGGCAGGAAGATGCCGTCGCCGGCAAGCTCCTGCGCGCTGCCGCCCACCACGATGTTGAGCAGCAGGCGGCCGTTCGAAACGCGATCGAGCGTCGCGGCGAGGCGGGCGTAGTACGCCGGCGTGGCGGTGCCGGGGCGGATCGCCACGAGAAATTTCAACCGCTCCGTGCGGGCGGCAAGATCGGCGGCCAGCACGAAGGATTCTTCGCAAGCCGCCCCCACGGGAATCAGCACGCCCGAATAGCCCAGCCGGTCGACGGCGACCGCGATCTCGCGAAAGTAACCGGGATCTGCCGGGCGGGCGAGATCGTCGGAACCGAGATAGGAACCATCGCCGGAGCTTGGAATGAACCAGAGGAAATCGAGAGGCTGGTCGGTTTGGGTCATGAATGTCATCCTGCAGTGCGGGCTGTCGATCAGAGGACAGGTTTCGGCCCGTCCGGTCGATAGCAGAATAATAAATTCTATAGTTTCAGTAAGGAATTATATTTCTTCCTGCAGCGCATGTTAGGATTTTTCGTTGCCGACCGATGGTGCTTCTTTTCGCGTCTCACGCGTGTTTCGACCCTGCTGCGAGCCGCTTCTCCAGCCACCGGCTGTAGCGTGACGCGCCGAAGCAGATCACGAAGTAGATGACGGCGACGACGAGATAGGCCTCGTTGTAAAAGCCCAGCCATTGCGGATCGGCGGCCGATGCACGCGCGGCGTTGAGCAGGTCGAAGATGCCGATGACGGCGAGCAGCGACGTGGCGAGCAGGAAGCCGATGGCGAGGTTCACCATGCCGGGAATGACGATGCGAAAGGCCTGCGGCAGGATGACGAGCCGTTGCGTGCGCCAATAGCCGAGGCCAAGCGCGGTGGCCGCTTCGCGCTGACCGATGGGAATGGCCTGCAGCCCGGCGCGGATGACTTCGGCTATATAGGCCGCCCAGAACAGCGTGATCATGACGATGGCGCGCAGCATCTTGTCGAGCGAGATCGCGTCGGGCAGCGCCATGGGCAGGATCAGCATGGCGACATAGAGGATGCCGACCATCGGCGTGCCGCGCATCAGTTCGATATAGAGCACCGAGAAGGTTCTTAGGCCTCCGAGCGTCGAACGGCGGGCGAGCGCCAGCAGCACGGCGATCGGCGTCGCCGCGGCAAAACAGACCGCCCAGACGAAAAGCGTTACCGGCAGGCCGCCCCATTGGTTCGAGGCGATGGGCGTCGACGTGAACGTGCCCTGCATCAGAAGCCAGCAAGCCAGGATGGTGAGCGGCCATGCGACGAGCAGGGAGCGTCCCCAGAAACGGGGCAGGGCGCTTGCCGTGAGGATGGCGGCGAGGAGCAGGATGATCAGCGCCGGCCGCCAGATGAGTTCGGTCGGATAGAAGGCGAAGAGGATGAAGCGCAGCTTCGCGGTCACGAAGGCCCAGCAGGCACCTTCGCGGGTGCAGGCCGCCGCATCGCCGACGAAAGTGGCGTCGAGCACCGCCCAGCGGAACAGCGGTGGCAGGATCTGCGACAGAAACACCAGCGTTGCGAGCGTGATCAGCGTGTTGGCGCGCGTGCCGAAAAGGCCGGTGCGCAGGGTCTGGACGAGGCGAGGGGAGGCTGTCGTCATCGGCTCGAGCCCCGGAGCGCGACGCGGTTGTTGTAGATATTCATGAGGGCGGAAAGTGCGAGGTTGATGGTGAGGAAGGCGCCGATCAGGATGATCAGGGCTTCCATCGACTGGCCGGTTGTGTTGGCGGTGGTGTTGATGATGCTGACGAGATCGGGAAAGCCGATGGCGACGGCGAGGCTCGAATCCTTGGTGAGATCGAGATAACTCGATGTGGTCAGCGGTGTTATAACGCGCAGCGCCTGCGGCAGCACGACGAGGCGGATGATCTGGCCGTCATGTAGGCCGAGCGCGCGGGCGGCTTCCCACTGACCTGCGCCGACCGACTGGATGCCGGCGCGCACGATCTCGGCGATGAGGGCGGAGAACTTCACCACAAGGCCGATCAGAAGGGCGGCGAATTCCGGCGAGAGATTGAGCCCGCCGCGAATGTTGAAGCCGGAAAGGGCGGGCGCCTGTGCAACGGGCCGGGCTCCGGAAAGCGTGAGCAGCAGGAGGATTGCGGCGACGGACAGGACGATCGCTGCGGTACCGGTGCGACGTGTCAGCCGCCCGGAAAGGCGAAGTGCGAGGAGGAGCGCACCGCCAAGTGCGCCGGCAAGGGCAAAAGCCGCGAGCACGCCGAACGGCGCGCCTTCCAGCGACAGGGAGGGGATATAGACGCCGCGATTGGTGAGAAAGACCGCATCGAACAAAGCAGGCGCCTGGCGTGGCGCGGGCAAAGCCTTGGCGAGCGCCATCCAGAAGAAGAGCTGCAACAGCAGCGGCGTGTTGCGGGTAATCTCGATGAACCAGCGCACGAGGCCTGACAGCAGCAGATTGCGCGAGAGGCCGGCAACGCCGATGAAGACGCCGAGAATGGTGGCGAGCACGCAGCCGAGCAGCGAGACCTTGAGGGTGTTGAGAAGGCCGGCGGAGATGGCCCTCAGATAGGTATCGCCCGCGCGAAAGGCGATGGCGCTTTCGCCGATCTCGAAATTGGCGGAGCTGGAGAGGAAGCCGAAGCCGGGCAGGATGCCGATGCGCGCCATGGTTCCCAGCACGTTCGCGACGAACAGCCAGCCAAGGAACGCAAGTGCCGCCAGGAAGGCAAGCTGGCCGATCGGCCAGCCGCCCCACCAGGCGCGGATCTTGCCAAACGTGCCGGGTCGTGGGGGACCCGGCACAATGGCGGTGCGGAACACGCGCCTGTCAGACATCAACGGAACGGCGGCGAATAGAGCAGGCCGCCATCGGTCCACAGGCTGTTATAGCCGCGGTCCCAGCCGAGCGGCTTGAGGTTGCGGTCATAGATCTCGCCGTAATTGCCGACGGTCTTGATGATGTTGTAGGCCCATTTCGGATCGAGCCCGATATCCTTGGCGAAGGACGGATCGACGCCGAGGAAGCGCTGGATGGCCGGATCTTCCGATTCCAGGAACTGGTCCACATTCGCCGAGGTGATGCCCCATTCTTCGGCCTGGATGGTGGCGTTCACCGTCCAGTTTACCAGCTCAAGCCAGCGGTCGTCGCCGCCGGCAATGGCTGGTGCGAGTGGTTCCTTGGAGAGGCGCTCGGGCAGCAGGACGTAATCGTCCGGCTTCTTCAGCTGGGTGCGCTTGCCGACGAGATCGGACGAATCCTGCGTGATCGCGTCGACGCGGCCGGATTCCAGCGCATCGATGAACTGCCCGGTATCCTCGATGGTGACGGGCGTGAAGGTCTTGCCGGTCTTGCGGAAGAAGTCGGCGACGTTCAATTCACCCGTCGTGCCGCTCTGTGCGCCGATGGTCGCGCCGTCGAGGTCGGCGGCCTTGGTCACGCCGAGATCCTTGCGCACCAGAATGCCCTGACCGTCATAGAAGACCGTCGGGCCGAAATGGAAGCCGAGCTTGAAGGCGCGGGTTGCCGTGACCGTCACGCCCGAAAGCAGGATGTCGAACTCGCCGCTCTGGAGGGCGGGAAGGCGTTGCTGCGGCGAGGAGGAGGTGAACTCCACCTTGTCGGGCGTGTTGAAGACGGCGATGGACAGCGCGCGGCCGAAATCGACGAAGAAGCCCTGCCACTTGCCGTCGCTGCTGGGCGCGAAGAAGCCGGGCGTCGTGCCGACGCCGACCTTGATGGCGCCGCGCTGATTGATCTTGTCGAGCGTCGGGCCGGCATGGGCGAGACCGGAAAGCATGGTGGTGGCGAGGAAGGCAGCGGCTGCGGCCGACTGGATCGCCCGCCGGAAGGTATTATGCTTCATCATATTGAAATGTCCCCATTTTCAAAAAAAACCGAGCTTCCGTCGCAGGGCGGTTTCGCCAAGTGATGGAAGATATATCTATGTTATCTATAAAATTAGTGCACTTAAGAAATCGGCGTCCAAATTTATGCTGTTCGAAGCAAATTGCTTCTCGCCGAACCGTCCTGTTTCGATTTGCGGATTGCAGATGGCTGGATGCTTGCAACGCCGCCTCGCAGGGCGAGGAAGAGCGGCGTGCGCGTCATGCTTTCAGGACAGCGTCTTCGGGTCAGGTGGAGGCGTGGCTGGGTTGCGCTCGCCGTCAAACCGGGTTGAACCGGCAGGGTGCTGCCGGAGTTAGAACGGAAACCTTCAATGGGAAAACGGAGCGCTGATGGTTGGCAGCTTAAGGAACGTCGTCCTGCGCCACGATGCCGCCTTCACCTTCCAGGGTGGCGATGCGCCGCGTTTCGGAGCGATTGAATTTCAGGCGAATGCCGATGCCGCCATGCTCTCCGTCAGGCAGGAAGACGGCGCCTGCCGTCTCGAGCGACGCCTGCAGGACCGCGATGACCCGGTCATCCGGCCTGGCGAGCTTGCGCTCGAAACTTGCGATTGTTTCGATATCGATACCTGAGGCTTTTGCGAGGCGCTCCCGGCTGTATTCGACGAGTGCTCGCGCTGCCCGGCACTGAGAGCCTGTAATCATGGAGGTCTCCTTTCGCGGCAATATGGTTCAATGGTTGTGGCGGGTCAACGGCGCCGGACTGACCTGCCGGTGCCGGGGTGAGCCCCTGCGTGAGGACGCCTATCCAAACGACCGCGTGGCGATGAAAGAATATTCTCCACATGTCGAGGGAAATAATCTATAAAATCTATAAACAATATAATTTCTCGATAGGCTAGCTGCATCAATTTGTCAGGGGACAACAGATGAGCCAGCAACCCGAATCCATTCTTTCCAGAGGCCTTTCGCGCCGTGGCCTGATCAAGGCGGCTGGCGTGACGGCGGTGGCCGCCACGGCCGGCGTGATCGGCGCGCGTTCCACGCGCTACGCCATTGCCGGCAATCTCATTCCGATCAAGCTGGAATGGACCGAAGTGGCCGCCTGCCATTCGCCCGTCGGCTTCGGCCTGTCCAAGGGCATCTATGCCAAGCACGGGCTGGATGTGGAACTGTTCTATCAGGGCGCCAGCGGCCAGACGCTCATCCAGGCGCTTGCCACCCGCAAGGCCGAGGCCGGCCCGGGCCTGCTGTATGATTGGCTGAAGCCGATCGAGCAGGGCTTCGATGTGCGTCTGTTCGCCGGTTCGCATGGCGGCTGCCAGAGCGTCCTCGTCCAGCCGGATTCCGACATTAAGACGCTGACCGACCTCAAGGGCAAGACGATCGGTACCTTCGACGTCATGTCGCCCTCGCGCGTCGCCTTCTCGGTCGCGCTCGCCAAGGCCGGCCTCAACCCGGAAACCGATGTCACCTGGAAGGTCTTCCCCTTCGATCTCGTCGCCGAGGGTGTTCTGAAGGGCGAGGCGGATGCCGTCGCGCATATGGACCCCTGGGCCTATTCCTACGAGAAGAAACATGGTTTCCGCCGTGTGGCGGATACCCAGACCGGCACGTTCAAGGACCGCGTCTGCTGCGTGCTCGGCGTCAACGGCGATTATTATGAAGCCAACAAGGACGCCATCAAGCGCGTCGCCGCTGCCAATCTCGAAATCCACCAGTACACCGCCAAACACCCGGACGAAGTTGCCAAGTGGTATTTCGACACGCTGAAGCCCGGCCTGTCGCTTGAGGACCTCACCGAAGTTCTCGCCGCCTTCACCTATCACGATCACTGGTTTGGCAAGGATCTCTTGAAGGAAGTGCAGATCGGCTACGAGGATCTGAAGCTCACCGGCGTCATCGATGCGGGCACCGATCCGGCGGAGATCGCCAACCGCATCACCATCGACATCTTCGCGTGATGCCATGAGTGCCGCGGTCGAAAACACCTATGGCAGGGCAGGAGAGCGATCTCTTGCTCTGCCGGTCGCAACCATCTGGCGCAATGGGCTTTTCGCCGCCGGCACGTGGTTTTTGACCGCGGCGCTGAGCTACGGTCTGCCCGATGTCATCAGCTGGGGCGCAACGGAGCTCTTTGCCATCATCATGCTCGCCGGCGCGGGGATTTTTCTCGCCCTGTCCGTGACGGTGCACCGGCTCGGCGGCTTTGGCCGTACGCTCGTGCACTATGGGCCGTGGTTCATCGTGCTCGGCCTGTGGCTTGCCGTCTGGGAAGTGTTGACGGCCAAGCTCGGCTGGCTGCCAAAGCCGTTCTTCTCGCCGCCGCAGGGCCTGCTGCATGTCTATCTGACTGATTGGGACCGCCTGCTGATCTGCATCGCCTATACCGGACGGCTCTGGGGCCTGGGTTTCTTTTCGGGCATCCTCGTAGGTTTTGCCGGCGGTGTGGCGCTCGGCTGGTCGAAGCGTTTTGCCTATTGGGGCATGCCGCTTCTGAAACTGATCGGCCCGGTTCCGGCAAGCGCCTGGATACCCTGCACCTTCTTCATTTTTCCATCGACCTTCCATGCCTCGATCTTCCTCGTGGCGTTGGCCTCCGGCATTCCGGTCGCGATCCTGACGGCGGCAGGGGTCAGCCAGGTCAACCGCTCCTTCTACGACGTTGCCCGCACGCTCGGCGCCGACAATCGCTTCCTGATCTTCAAGGTCGCGATCCCGGCCTCGCTGCCGAACGTCTTCGTCGGTATTTTCATGGGGCTCTACTATTCCTTCGCGGTTCTGGTCGTCGCCGAGATGCTCGGCGCCAAGTTCGGCCTTGGCTGGTATCTCCAGTTCAACACGGCCTATTCGGCCTATGCCAACGTCTATGCCGCCCTGATCATCATGGCGCTGATCTGCGCCGGCCTTGTGCGCCTGCTCTTCGTGGCACGTGATCGCCTGCTCGGCTGGCAGAAGGGAATTCTCTGATGGCGCTCGCTCTTGCAGAAACCGCGGCGGTCGACAGCATCGCGCTCGATGTCGAAGGCGTCTCCCATCTCTACGAACGTGACGGCGGGGCGCTGCAGGTTCTCGACAATGTGAGCCTGACGATCGCACCGGGTGAGTTTGTCGCCCTGCTCGGTCCCTCCGGCTGCGGCAAGTCCACGCTGCTGCGCCTTGCCGCCGGCCTCGAAACGGCGGCGACCGGCAAGGTTCTGGAGGACGGCAGGCCGATCACCGCGCCGAATCCGGATCGTATCCTCGTCTTCCAGGATGCCACGCTGTTTCCCTGGCGGACGGTGCGCGACAACATCGCAACGGGGCTGGAAGCCCGCGGCCTGCTTGGCACCAAGGGCTATCGCATCGACGAGGTGCTGAAGCTGGTCAAGCTTGAAGGTTTTGCGGACTTCTATCCGCACCAGCTTTCCGGCGGCATGGCGCAGCGCGCGGCGCTCGCCCGGGCGCTCGTCAACGATCCCAAGCTGCTCCTGCTCGACGAACCCTTCGGCAAGCTCGACTCGCTCACCCGGCTTCGCATGCAGAACGAGCTGCTCGATCTCTGGAAGAGTGCCGGCTTCACCGCGCTGCTTGTCACGCATGATGTCGAGGAAGCGCTGCTGCTTGCCGACCGGGTGATCGTGCTGTCGGATCGGCCGGCCTCCATCGTCGCGGAAATCAGGGTCGACCAGCCGCATCCGCGCCGACGCGACGATGCCGGGCTCGTCGCGCTTCGCAGTCAGTTGCTGGAGAAGCTGGGGATCTCCCATGACGTCTAGCTCGCGCTTTTCCCACCACGCCGTGGCCGTCGTGGGTGCGGGCTTCGCACTGCTGTCGCTCGGCTGGTGGTGGCTGATCTTCAGCAAGGTCGTCGACGCCGACTATCTCACCGTCGGCCAGGCGGTGACCTGCATCGCCGGGGCGTCGGATCTCTGCGCGCTCGCCCAGGCGCTCTGCACCGATGATCA
This sequence comes from Shinella curvata, assembly GCF_022899935.1. GTDB lineage: Bacteria > Pseudomonadota > Alphaproteobacteria > Rhizobiales > Rhizobiaceae > Shinella > Shinella curvata. The sequence continues at coordinate 938,882 of NZ_JALJCJ010000001.1, read as the reverse complement.
TCTCTACGGCATCCGGTGGTACGCGCCGGAAGCCTTCTGGGCCGCAGCGGCCATCCTCGTCGCCGGCGTCGTTCTGTCGGCCCGTCCCCAGCGCGCCTGAGGGCGCTCATCGAAGGAGAAGTGTCATGACGATCCATCAAGCCCCCGAGGTCGCCGAGCAGGATATCGTTCAGGTCCCGGCGGGAACGGCGACCTTCAAGAGCCGACATCCGGAAACCATCGCGCTGCACGGCGGCAGCTTCCGCTACGATCCGGCGAGCGGCGCGGTCGCCGTGCCGATTTACCAGACGACCTCTTTCCAGCTGCCCGGGACCGACGGCGCCGACAAGCTCTTTGCGCTCGAAGCGCCCGGCCACCTCTACACCCGCGTTTCCAATCCCACGCAGGATGCCTTCGAGCAGCGTCTCGCGGAGCTGGAGGGCGGCGCGGCGGCACTGGCGCTTTCCTCCGGTCAGGCAGCCTCGGCCTTCGCCATCCTCAACGTTGCCCGTGCGGGTGATAACATCGTCAGCGCGGCCGGCCTCTATGGCGGCACCTGGGCGCTTTTTGCGGCAACGCTCAAAAGCTTTGGCATCGAAACCCGCTTCGTCGATGCGTCCGATCCGGAAGCGTTCGAAAAGGCGACGGACGACCGCACGCGCGCCTACTACGCCGAATCCCTGCCGAACCCGAAACTGGAACTGTTTCCGATCGCCGAAGTCGCCGCCATCGGCCGCAGGCACGGCATCCCGCTGATCGTCGATAACACCGCGGCCCCGCTGATCATTCGTCCGCTGGAACATGGCGCGGCCGTCGTCGTCTATTCCACGACGAAATATATCGGTGGCCACGGCACCTCGATCGGCGGCGCCATCATTGATGGCGGTACTTTCCCCTGGACGGAGAACCCGGCGCGGCAGCCGAACCTTACCGAGCCGGATTCGAGCTACCAGGGCAAGACCTGGATCGAGAAGGCCGAGGCCATCGGTTTCCACCCCTATATCCTGCGAGCCCGTGCCGTGCTCCTGCGCGATCTCGGCGCGGCGATCAGCCCGCAAAATGCCTTCCAGTTCATCCAGGGCCTCGAAACCCTGCCGCTGCGTCTGCGCCAGCACAACGAGAATGCGGTGAAGGTCGCGGAATTCCTGAAAGGTCATGCCAAGGTCGAGCGCGTGATCTTCCCGAAGTTCCAGGAGGGCACGGCGAAGGCCCGGGCGGACAAATACTTCAAGCCCGGCTATTTCGGTGCGCTGGTCGGCTTCGAACTGAAAGGCGGGCGCGAGGCCGGCCGCCGCTTCATCGACAGTCTGCAACTCTTCTACCACCTCGCCAATATCGGCGATGCGCGCTCGCTGGCGATTCACCCCTCGACGACCACCCATTCGCAGCTATCGCTGGAAGATCAGCTCGCGACGGGCGTCACACCGGGCTACGTGCGCCTTTCCATCGGCCTTGAACACCCGGATGACCTGATCGCCGATCTGGAACGGGCCATCGCACTGGCCTGATGCCACGCCCCGATATCCGATCGGCCAAATGCCCCGGCGCTCCTCCTCGCGCCGGGGTTTTTCGTCTTTTGATGCCCCTTCCTCGTTCGCGGTCGACCTACAAAAAGAAACGCCATTCCACTTTAAAATACATATAAAAGATAGATTTTCTGTATTTCGATGGAGCGACCGCTACTCTCAGGGCCAATTCCAAACGTGGCCGGCTTCATCGGGCACGACAGCGAGAGCAGGGTAGCATGACGCAGATCGAAAACGCCTGGGGCGCTGGCCCCGGTGAGGGATATGAAACACTGGCTGCACGGTTCCGGCCGATTTTCGCGGAGATCGCGGCAAGTGCTACCGAACGCGACCTCAATCGCGGTCTGCCGCATGAAGCGATCCGCCACCTCAAGGAGGCCGGGTTCGGCGCGGTGCGCTTGCCGGTGGAGGCCGGGGGCAGCGGCGCCAGCCTGCCGCAGTTCTTCAACCTGCTGATCGAGCTTTCCGCGGCCGATTCCAACATTACACAGGCGCTGCGCGGTCATTTCGGCTTCACCGAGGACATCCTCAATACCAGGGATGCTGGGCGTCGTGGTCTCTGGCTTGGCCGCATCGGCGGCGGCGAGATCACCGGCAACGCCTGGAGCGAGATCGGCTCCGGGGCTGCTCTTGACCGTTTCTCCACCAATGTTGCGGAGAAGGACGGAAGGCTCGTGCTCAACGGCGCGAAATATTACACGACGGGCTCGCTCTTTGCCGACTGGATCGATGTGGGTGCCTCCAATGCGGTAGGCGAGGGCATTTCGGTTGCGGTGCGCCGTCACGCCGAGGGCGTCGATGTCGTCGATGATTGGGACGGTTTCGGCCAGATCCTGACAGCCAGCGGCACGACCACGTTCCGCGATGTCGCGGTGGAGCCGCAGGATATCGTCATCGATGACGAGCGCTTCAAATATTCGGCCGCTTTCTACCAGCTCGTGCATCTCGCCACGCTGGCCGGCATCGGCCGCGCGATCACGGCCGATGTCGCCAAGGCCGTGGCCGAACGCCGTCGCACCTACACGCATGCCGCTGCCGCCCGCTCCAGCGAAGACCCGCAGGTCTTGCAGGTCGTCGGCCGCATCCGTGCCGCTGCCTATGCGGCAGCCGCTATCACGCTTCAGGCGGCCGCCAGCCTGCAGCGGGCTTTCGACGCGCATTTCATCGACGACGCCGATGCCGAGGAAAAGGCGAACGCGATTGCCGAGTTGGAAGCCGCGCAGGCCCAGACGGTCGTCTCCGACCTGATCCTGGAAGCCTCCACCCTGCTGTTCGACGCGCTCGGCGCGTCGGCAACCAAGAAGCCAGCCGGCCTCGACCGTCACTGGCGCAATGCGCGCACGCTCGCCTCGCACAATCCGCGCATCTATAAGCACCGCATCATCGGCGACTTCGCCGTCAATGGCACGCCGCCGCCCTATCAGTGGCGTATCGGCGCGAGCGCGGGCTGACACGATGATCCGGCTCGAAGGCATCACCAAAAGCTTTGCCGGCAAGGAGGGCGCGGTCGTGGCACTCGACGGCATCGACCTCACCATCGCCAAGGGCGAGATCTTTGGTATCATCGGTTCCTCCGGCGCGGGAAAATCCACGTTGGTGCGGCTGATCAACCTGCTGGAGCGTCCCACCGGCGGCGAGGTCTTCGTGGCCGGCGAGCGGGTGACGGATGCGAAGGGAGAGCGGCTGCGGGACCTGCGCCGATCGATCGGCATGGTATTCCAGCACTTCAACCTGCTGAGCGCCCGCACGGTAGCCGGCAACGTTGCTTATCCGCTGGAGCTCACCGGCCAGTACGGCAGGGTCGAGATCGCCGAGCGGGTGGCCGCATTGCTTGCCCGCGTCGGCCTGTCCGAACACGCGAAAAAATACCCGCGCCAGCTCTCGGGCGGACAAAAGCAGCGCGTCGGCATTGCCAGGGCGCTTGCCTCGGAGCCGCAGGTACTGCTCTGCGATGAGGCGACCAGCGCGCTCGACCCGCAGACGACGGGCGCCGTGCTCGATCTGCTGCGCCAGATCAACCGCGATCTCGGCGTCACCATCGTGCTCATCACCCACGAGATGGACGTCATTCGTCGCACCTGCGACCGCGTCGCCGTGCTCGATCGTGGTCGCGTGGTGGAGGAGGGGCCTGTGACGGACGTCTTCCTGCATCCGCGCCACGCCGCGACGCTGCGCCTCGTGCGCGAGGCCGAGCCGGACGGCGGCTCGCTGGATGCGGTTGCCGCTTCCGATCTCGGCGGTCGCGCCGTGCGTCTCACGTTCACCGGAGCCGCCGCGCATCAGCCGATCCTCGGCCGTATCGCGTGCGAAAACCTCGTCGACTACGCGATCCTCGCCGGCCGCGTCGGCCATATCCGCGAGACACCCTATGCCCAGTTCACCGTATCGCTCAGCGGGCGGGATGTGGCGGGCGCGATCGCGGGGCTCAGAGCAAGCGGAGTCGATGTGGAATTGCAGGCCGGGATACCCCTGCCGCAGCTCGAGGAGAGGCCGCGCCATGTCGTTTGAGAACCTCTACTGGGGCGATATCGGCGCAGCGCTCGCCCAGACACTGGCCATGGTCGGGGGTGCGCTGCTGCTCACCGTGCTCGTCGGTCTGCCGCTCGGCATTCTGCTCTTCCTGACCGGCCGGCAGCAGTTGTTCCAGGCGCCGGTCGCCTATGGCAGCCTGTCCTTCGTGTTGAGCATCATCCGCTCGGTGCCCTTCATCATCCTGCTCATCGTCTTGATGCCGGTGACTGTGCTCGTGACGGGCACCTCGCTCGGGATTCGCGGCGTCATCTTCCCGCTCGTCGTCGGCACCGCGCCGTTCTTTGCCCGTCTGGTCGAAACGGCCTTGCGCGAGGTGGATCGCGGCATCATCGAGGCGAGCCTCGCCATGGGTGCCTCGACAACGCAGACGATTTTCCGTGCCGTCCTGCCGGAGGCACTTCCGAGCCTGCTCGCTGCCATCACCGTCACGGCCATCGTGCTTGTCGATTACACGGCCATGTCCGGTGCCATCGGCGGCGGCGGGCTGGGGGATCTGGCGATCCGCTACGGCTACCACCGGTTCCAGACCGAAATCATGCTGGTCTGCGTCGCGATCCTCATCGTCTTCGTTCAACTCATCCAGGCGAGCGGCAACCGCCTCGTCACCCACTTTTCCCGCAAATGACCAGCGCACGGAGGACCCATATGCGCATCCTGAAATCCATCACCATCGCAGCCGGCCTTGCTCTTGCCGCCTTCGGCCCGGCCAAGGCCGATGAAACCCTCGTTGTCGGGGCCACGGCCATTCCGCATGCTGAAATCCTCGAATTCGTGAAGCCGATCCTCGCCAAGGAGGGCCTCGATCTCGATATCCGCGTCTTCACGGACTACATCCAGCCGAACGCGCAGCTCGTCTCGGGTGAGCTCGACGCCAACTACTATCAGTACAGACCGTTCCTGAACGACTACAACAAGCAGCGCGGCACGGAACTGGTGCCGATCGTGCCCGTGCATATCGAGCCCTTCGTCGCCTATTCGACGAAGATCGATGCCGTCGACAAGCTCGCTGACGGCGCGACCGTCGCGATCCCGAACGACCCGGTCAATGGCGGGCGCGGCCTGCTGCTGCTCCAGAAGCTCGGACTGATCAAGGTCTCCGGCAAGCCGGAACTCACCTCGCCGGAGGATGCGCTGCCGACCATCAAGGACGTCGTCGAGAACCCGAAGAACCTGAAGATCGTCGAACTGGAATCCGCGCTCCTGCCGCGTGCGCTGGGTGAAGTCGATCTGGCGGCCCTCAACGGCAACTATGTCTTCGAGGCCAAGCTGGACATCACCAAGTCGCTGCTCATCGATCGTGGTCAGGACGGCTACAACGTGTGGAGCGAATATCTCGTGACGCGCCCGGAGACCAGGAACGACGCGCGCGTCGCCAAGCTCGCCAAGGTGCTCAACAGTGAGGAGACGCGGAAGTTCATCGAGGAGCGCTACAAGGGACAGGTGGTCGCCGCCTTCTGATTTTCCGCCCTTCGCCGCCGGGCTGTGCCAGTCGCAGCCCGGCCTTCTTCTCAGACAGATGGCAAAAGATCCATGACCGCGAACACCGCGCACGCAACCCGTCCTTCCACCCATGCAGAGCCGGGCGAACCGGGCTGGCTGCCCAATCCGCCGGTGGCACCCGCCCATGTCATCCGCGACGATGCGGAGGCGATCGCTGTCGCCGAGCAGCTCCGGCCGCTCTTTGCCGCCGAGGCGAAGGAACGGGATCGCGAGCGGCGGCTGCCCTTCCGCGAGGTCGATCTTTTTTCGCAGAGCGGGCTTTGGGGCATCACCATTCCCAGAGAATACGGCGGTGCCGGCGTATCGCAGGTCACACTTGCAAACGTCTTCGCGATCCTTGCCGCCGGCGACCCCTCCTTGACGCAGATTGCTCAAAACAGCTTCGAAATCATCGATGTGATCAGGCAGACGGGTAGCGAGACGCAGAAGCGCGAACTGTTCGGCGCGGTGCTTTCCGGAAAACGCCTTGGCAATGCCTTCTCCGAATTCGGCGGCAAGAATGTCGAGGCCTTCGAGACGAAGCTTGTCCGCAAGGGCGATCACTTCGTGGTCTCGGGCAAAAAATTCTATTCGACGGGCGCGCTCTTCGCCCATCTCGTGCCCATCGTGGCGCTGGATGAGGAGGGCCATGTCGTCGTCGCGGTCGCGGATCGCGATGCGGCGGGGCTGGAGGTCGTCAACGACTGGTCCGCCTTCGGTCAGCGCACCACGGCCAGCGGCACGGTGATCCTCGATGAGGTCGCCATTCCCGCAAGCCGCGTGCTGCCGGCCCATATCGTCTACGAGAACCAGAGCGCCGTCGGTCCGCAAAGCCAGCTTATCCATGCGGCCATCGATGCCGGGATCGCGCGCGGCGCCATCGCGGCGACGATCGATCTGGTGCGCAACCATGCCAGACCCTGGATCGACAGCGGCTCGGATCGGGCCGGCGACGATCCCTATACGATTGCCGCCATCGGCGACCTGAAGATCCGCCTGCATGCGGCCGAGGCTCTCCTGGACCGCGCCGGCCGGCAACTCGACGAGACGATTGCCGATGTCAACGACGAGACGATCGGCAAGGCGAAGATTGCCGTGGCGGAAGCCAAGGTACTGACGACCGAAATTGCGCTTGCCGCCGCCAACAAGCTCTTCGAACTCGCCGGTACACGCTCGACACTCGGCGCGCACAATCTCGACCGCTTCTGGCGCGATGCCCGCACGCACACCCTGCACGATCCGGTGCGCTGGAAGTTCCATGCCGTGGGGCAATATTATCTCAACGGTGTGCAGCCGCCGCTGCATTCCTGGATCTGAACCGGTCCATGGCAAAGGAAATCCTGCTCAACGCGTTCAACATGAACTGCGTCGGCCACATCAATCACGGGCTCTGGACGCATCCTCGCGACCGTTCGAGCGACTACACCAGGCTGGACTACTGGACATCGCTCGCCGCGACCCTGGAGCGTGGGCTGTTCGACGGGCTCTTCCTTGCCGATATCGTCGGGGTCTATGACGTCTACCAGCAGTCGGTCGACCTGACGCTGCGCGAATCCATCCAGCTTCCGGTCAACGATCCTCTGATGCTGGTCTCCGCGATGGCGGCGGTGACGAAGGGGCTCGGCTTCGGCGTGACCGTCAACGTGCATGCCGAGGAGCCCTATATTTTCGCTCGGCGCCTCTCAACGCTGGATCACCTGACGGACGGCCGCATCGGCTGGAACATCGTGACAGGCTATCTCGACAGCGCTGCGCGCGCCGTGGGACAGGTTGCACTCGCTGAGCACGACAGCCGCTACGACCGCGCCGATGAATGTCTCGATCTGCTCTATGCGCTGTGGGAAGGCAGCTGGGATGACGATGCCGTGCGGCGCGACCGTGCCACACGCGTCTATGCCGATCCGGCCAAGGTGCGGAAAATCCGGCACGAGGGCACGTACTTCAAGGCGGAGGGCTATCATCTCTCGGAACCGTCCCGCCAGCGTACGCCCGTTCTCTATCAGGCCGGCACATCCGGTCGTGGCCGACAGTTTGCCGCACGGCACGCCGAATGCGTTTTCATCTCGTCGCCGGAAATCGCGGTTGCCCGCACGGCCTCGCGCGCGATCCGGCAGGGGGCGGCTGAGGCGGGGCGGCGACCCACGGACGTGCGCATCTTTGCGGGCCTTACCGTCGTGGTGGACCGCACGGAAAAGGCGGCACGGGAAAAATACGAGGACTATGCGCGCCATGCCAGCCCGGAGGCGGGGCTTGCGCATTTCTCAGCCGGCACCGGCATCGATTTCTCGCAATATGAGCTCGACGAGCCCATCACCTACGGCAAAGGGAATTTCGTCCAGACTTCTGTCGATCTGGCGCGTGAGCGCGGCTGGACGAAGCGCACCATCCTCTCGGGCATGGCGCTCGGTGGGCGTTACCCGCTCATCGTCGGGGATGCCAACCAGGTTGCCGACGCACTCGAGGCATGGATCGACGAAGGTGAGGTGGATGGTTTCAATCTCGCACGAACGGTGACGCCGGAAAGCTATGAGGATTTCATCGCTCTCGTCGTGCCGTTGCTGCAGGAGCGTGGGCGCTACAAGACGGCCTATGGCGAGGCAAGCCTGCGCAACCGGTTGTTTGGCGAGGGTGATCGGTTGCCGGCCCGCCATCCGGCGGCAGGGTTTCGTGCCGGGGCGGGGCAGTCGTGACATCAGGTCTTTTTTCGCAGCCGCCTGATAGATGGAATAAATTTCTTTGCCTATAGAATTTATCGACAATAGGTTTGGGGCCACCTGATTTCATTCAAAGGCTTGCGGCGATGCGCATCTCGGCGACAGGTTCGATCGGCATCGAAGACCCGTTCCGCCCCGCCTGCCACGCGCACGAAACAAACATGTTCTGGAGGAGCGAGAGCCCATGACCATCCATACGAAACCTGTCCACCTGCCGACGATCGACTTTTCCCGCTTCTATGGTGACGCCACGGAGCGGCAGGGCTTCGTCAGGGAGCTGACGCGTGTCCTGCACGATCACGGCTTCTTCTATCTCACCGGCCACGGTGTGCCGCAAAGTTTGATCGACGATGTGCTGGCGGCTTCGAAACGCTTTTTCGCGCTGCCGGAAGCCGACAAGCTGGCGATCGAGATGGTGAAGTCCTCGCATTTCCGGGGCTACAATCGCGCCGGCTACGAGCGCACACGCGGCGAGCAGGATTGGCGTGAGCAGCTCGACATCAATACGGAAGGCACGCCGGTGGCATCCGGGCCCGAGACGCCATGGAACCGGCTTTTCGGCCCCAACCAGTGGCCGGAGGCCCTGCCGGAGCTGAAGCCGCTGCTTTTGCGCTACCAGGCGGAAGTCACCCGCATCGGTATCGACGTCCTGAAGGCCATCGCGCTTGCGCTCGGCCAGCCGGAAAATGCCTTTGCCGATATCTACGAGCCGTCGCCCTCGCAGCTCCTGAAGATCATCCGTTATCCCGGCCGTGAGGCTGCCGGCAGCGATCAGGGTGTTGGAGCGCACAAGGATGGCGGCTTCGTAACCGTGCTGTTGCAGGATACGACCCCGGGCCTGCGCATCCGCACGGAGGAGGGCGTCTGGATCGAGGCGCCGCCGGTGCCCGGCACCTTCATCATCAACAGCGGCGAGCTTCTCGAGCTGGCGACAAACGGTTTCGTGCGCGCGGACGTGCATGACGTGGTCACGCCGCCGGCCGGCGTGGAGCGTTTCTCCGTCGCCTTCTTCCTCGGCGCTCGCTACGACGCGACGATCCCCGTCATTCCCTTGCCCGAGGAGCTCAAGCGTGCCGAACGCGGCGTCACGGTCGATCCGCTCAATCCCATCTTCCGCGAAGTCGGCATCAATCATCTGAAGAGCCGTCTGCGCTCGCATCCCGATGTTGCCGCAAAGCACCACGCCGACCTGCTCCATCTTCTGGAAAAACCGGTCAAGGCCTGAATAACGAGAGCTGCAGCACCTGCCGTCACGAGGGTCGTTCCATGCAAGGACAGGAAAGCAACATTGTCTTTCTCCCCGTCGAGGACGCCGCCCGCCGGGAGGTCTCCGCGCTCTGGGATACGCTGCGGCTGGAAGCGAATGCCGCCGTCCACCGCGATACCGCGCTGGCGCGGGCGATGAATTCGGCCGTGCTGATGCATGCCGGATTCGGCCACGCGCTGTCACACCGGCTGGCCATCAAGCTTGCTGACCACGATATCGACCGCGACGAGCTGCTGGCTCTGATCCACGGCGCCTATATGGACCGGCCGGGCCTGCTGGGCGCGGCGGCAGCCGATCTCCAGGCGGTGAAGGATCGTGATCCGAGCAATGCCGAGGTGCTGACGCCCTTCCTCTACTTCAAGGGTTTTTCAGCGCTGCAAGGCTACCGCATCGCACACTGGCTCTGGGCGAACGGCCGCAAGCACCTGGCCCGACACATCCAGAGCCGGATTTCGGAAGCCTTCGGCATCGACATCCACCCGGCAGCTGTCGTCGGACGTGGTGTCATGCTCGATCATGGCAGCGGTCTCGTCATCGGCGAGACCGCGGTTGTGGAGGACGAGGTCTCGATCCTCCAGAACGTCACGCTCGGCGGCACGGGCAAGGAGACGGGCGATCGCCACCCGAAAGTGCGTCGCGGCGTGCTGATCGGTGCTGGCGCAAAAATCCTCGGCAATATCGAGATTGGGATCGGCGCCAAGGTCGGCGCTGGCAGCGTCGTGGTGTCACCCGTCGCACCTTACAGCTCCGTCGTCGGTGTTCCCGCGCGGACGGTCGGCCGGCGGCACACGGCATTGCCGGGCGTCACCATGGATCAGAGCGTCAGTGAGCCTGAATATATCATCTGAGGCTCTGGCCTCGCCTTTGAAAGGACCCGTCATGAGCAGCGTCATCAAGCTCGCCGAACAGCAACAGGCCGCCCATCGCATTGCGAGCGAGGAAGAAGCGCTCGACGTTGCCCGCACGCTGGCCGCCGAATTCGTCGCCGGCGCCAGCCGCCGGGATTATGAGCGGGCGCTGCCTTATGAGGAGCTCGACCGGCTCTCCGCCTCGGGCCTGCTTGCGATCACCGTGCCGGCCGAGTTCGGCGGCATCGATGTGTCGAATGCAGTCCTGGCCGAGGTGACGGCGATCCTCTCGGAGGCCGACAGCTCCATCGGCCAGATCCCGCAAAACCATTTCTACATTCTCGAGGCCTTGCGGCATGACGGCAGTGACGCGCAAAAGCGCTTCTATTTCGGTCGCGCGCTTGCAGGCGACCGTTTCGGCAATGCGCTGTCCGAGGTCGGCACCCGGACGGTGGGCAACTACAATACGCGCATCACGCCCGATGGCGCTGGCTTCCGCATCAATGGCCGTAAGTTCTATTCCACCGGCGTGCTTTTCGCCCATTGGGTGACGATTTTCGCGCTCGACGAGAGCGAGCGCCTGACGATGTCGTTTGCGCCACGCGACACGGATGGCATCGAGATCGTCGACGACTGGGACGGCTTCGGCCAGCGCACCACGGGCAGCGGCACGACGATCCTGCGCGACGTCTATGTGCCGGCCGACGCGGTCGTGCAGCACCAGAAGGGGTTCGAGCGCCCCGGCACGATCGGCTCGGTTGGCCAGATCATCCATGCGGGTGTCGACCTCGGCATTGCACGCGCGGCGCTGAAGGAGACGATCGGCTATGTGCGCGACAAGGCGCGGCCCTGGACGGACAGCGGCGTCGAGCGCGCGGCGGACGATCCACTGACCATTTCACGCATCGGTGAACTGGCCATCCGTATCGAGGCGGCCGAGGCGGTGCTGGAGCGGGCAGGGCGAAAGGTCGATCTGGCGCAGGTCAATCTCAGCCAGGAGAATTCCGTTGCCGCCACACTCGCCGTTGCCGCCGCGAAGGTGCTGACGACAGAGCTTGCCATCGACGCGACCAATGTCCTGTTCGAGCTGGCGGGAACTTCCGCCACCAAGCGTGGCCTTAATCTGGAGCGCCACTGGCGCAATGCGCGCACGCACACGCTGCACGATCCGGTGCGCTGGAAATACCACGTTGTCGGCAACTATCACCTGAACGGTGTGGCGCCGCCGCGCAACGGCGCGCTCTGAAATCTACCCTCGTGGTGGGGGTGGTCGCCTGGCCGCAATCTCTCGGGGTTGCGGCCTTTTTTCGAGCGGTGAAAAGTCATTTCGGAAATTAATCTATATAAAAGATAGAATTTCTGTATTTGTGGGCGGCAAGCGTTATCGTCGGGTGAAATCGATGCCGCGAGGCATTCCAGAGACGCCGGAGATACCAATGGCACGCCACATCCGTTTCAACGCCTTCGACATGAACTGCGTCGGCCACCAGTCACCGGGCCTGTGGGCCCATCCACGCGACAAGTCCTTCAAATACAAGGACCTGGACTATTGGCAGGATCTCGCCCGCACCCTTGAGCGTGGCATTTTCGACGGCATCTTCATCGCCGATGTCATCGGCTACTACGACGTCTACAAGGGCTCGAACTATCACGCGATCCATCAGGCCGCGCAAATCCCGGTCAATGATCCCTTGCAGCTGGCGGCTCCCATCGCGCTTGCGACGAAGCATCTCGGCATCGGCATCACGGCCTCCACCTCCTTCGAGCACCCGTATACCTTCGCTCGTCGCCTTGCGACGGCGGATCATCATTCCAAAGGCCGCGTCGGCTGGAATATCGTTACGTCCTACCTGGAGAGCGGGGCAAAGAATGTCGGGCAGGGCGGCCTTCGCCGGCATGACAACCGCTACGAGGTTGCCGCCGAATATGTCGAGGTGCTCTACAAGCTGCTGGAGGGCTCCTGGGAGGAGGGCGCGGTCGTGCGCGACGGCAACAACCGCATCTTCACCGATCCGGAAAAGGTCCATGAGATTGCTCATAAGGGCAAGTTCTTCGAGGTGCCGGGTTATGGCCTGACCGAACCGTCACCGCAGCGCACGCCGGTGCTCTATCAGGCTGGCGCCTCCGGTCCGGGCAAGGCCTTTGCGGCCGGGCATGCCGAATGCATCTTCGTCGCCGCTCCCACGAAATCCGTGCTGAAAGCCTATGTCGCCGATATCCGCCAGCGCATCGCCGCCGCCGGCCGCGATCCGAAGAAGGTCTATATCTACACGCTGGTCACCGTCATCACCGACGAGACGGAGGCGAAGGCGCAGAAGAAGTTCGAGGACTACAAGAGCTACGTCTCCTATGACGGCTCGCTCACCTTCATGTCCGGCTGGAGCGGCATCGACTTCGGCCAGTATGCCCCTGATGATGTGGTGGAGAAGATCGAGACCAACGCCATCCATTCCTTCGTCGAGCATATTGCCGGTGGCGACAAGTCGTGGACGATCGACGAGCTTGCGCAGTTCGGCGGTATCGGCGGCATGGGACCGGTCTTTGTCGGCTCGCCGCAGCGTATCGCCGATATTCTTCAGGAATGGGTCGAGGACACCGATGTCGACGGCTTCAATCTTGCCTATGCCGTGACACCCGATAGTTTCGAGGACGTCGTTGCCCATATTGTGCCGGAACTGCAGAAGCGTGGCGCCTATCCGACGGCTTACAAGGAGGGTACATTGCGCGAAAAGCTTTTCGGCGACGGACCATACCTGCCGAAGGCGCATCCGGCCGACGGCTATCGCGATATCGAAGCGGTGAAGCGCCGCGAGGCTGAGGCGGTACCGGCGTTGAAATCGGTCGGTGCCTAACATGGCGGGAAACCGCTGGAGCTGAACCATGGTTGCTGCGCCCAAGACCCCTCCTTCCGTCCATCGCCCTGTCGTCGCCATCGTTGGAGGCGGCTTCACGGGGGCGGCGCTTGCCTACCATCTCGTCCGGCTCTTGCCGCAGGAGGCGGCGCGAATCGTGATCTACGAGCCGCGCGCCGTCCTTGGTGGCGGCCTCGCTTACGATACCGTCGAACCTGTCCACCGAATCAACGTGCCGGCTTCGCGCATGACGCTCGTTCCCGGTGACGACGAACATTTTCAGCGCTGGCTTTTCGAGACGGATGTGCTGAAGGACGATGCGGAGGCGACCACGGCGGATGGACATGTTTTTGCCCGCCGCTCGGACTTCGGCCGCTATGTCACCACGCAGCTCCAGCCATTGCTTGACGATGGCGCGGTGGAGCATCACCGCAATCTCGTCCGCGCCATCGAGAAAAGCGGAGCACGGTGGCGCATCGAAGCCGAGGACGGATCAAGCTTGCTCGCCGATCTCGTTATCCTCGCGGCGACGCATCCAAGTCCGCAGGCGCCCGCAGCGCTCACGCGACAGTTGGCCGGCCATCCGCGTTATGTCCCGGATGCCACGGTGCCCGGCGCCTTGTCCGGCATTCGGCCTGGGGATCGCGTTCTCGTCGTCGGCGCGGGGTTGACGGCGGCGGACGTGATTGCCGCGCTGGATGCGGCCGGGCACACGGGGCCGATCACCGCCATTTCCCGCCGCGGCCTGCGTTCGCGCGGTCACAACCTGCTTGCGCAGGATCCGTTCGGCGACTTTGCCCTGCCGCCGGCGCGGTCGGCCCGTGAATTGCTGCGGCGCGTGCGGCAGACCATTGCTGACGCCGAGGGGGCCGGCGTGACATGGCATGCGGTCTTCGACCGGCTGCGTGCGCAGGGCCGGAACATCTGGCAAGCCTTGCCGGTCATAGAGCAACGCCGGCTGTTGCGCTTCCTGCGTTCCCATTGGGATGTCCACCGCTTCCGCATCGCGCCGCAGGTCGAGGCTGTCATAGAACGGGGGATTGCCGATGGGCAGTACGCCTTCCATGCGGCGTCCGTCAGCGATGTCCAGCGCGGGGCGGACGATGCGATCGAGGTTCGGTTCCGGCTGCGTCATGGGCGCGGCACGTTCGACGACCAGTATGATGCCGTCGTGGTAACGACGGGGCCGGGGCATGGAGGCGTCCTGTCAAGCCAGCCGTTCCTGACCGGGCTCGGCAAGGCGGGTGTGCTGCGGGCCGATGCCGTCGGTCTCGGGCTGGCTGTCGATCGGCAAAGCCATGCCGTCGGCGCCGACGGAGCGGTCGCAGAATCGCTCTACATCGCCGGCCCGCTCGCACGCGGAATGTTTGGCGAATTGATGGGCCTGCCGCAGGTGACGGAACATGCCGTCTTCGTCGCCGAGAATGTCGCGCGCGATATTGCCTCCCGGGAACTCGAACATCGGTCGGCGGCGGTTCTGGCCGCGCTCTCGCTGGCAACGGCATAAAGCACAAAGGCCCGCTTTCGCAGGCCTTCGCATGAGATCGAATTGGTGGTCCGGCTCAGCCGATGGCCATCAGGCTAGCATTGCCGCCGGCGGCGGCCGTGTTGATCGAGGTCGAAACCTCCTCCAGCAGCCAGTTGAGGCAATAGGCGTCCGGGTCGCTCTGCAATTCTTCGGTGGTCGCAGCCTGCACCAGAACCAGCGGACCGGGCAGGGCGGCGATCTTGCGGTTGACGGCGCGAACCGCTTCCGCATCCCCTTCCACCAGTGCGCCGGCAAACGGGCCGTCCTTGGACCAGTCGGCTGTCCAAACGAGACGGGCGGCGACGGAAGCGGGCAGGTCGGCGAGCACCGGCTTCAGCGCATCCACACTGTCGATGGCCAGCATGTTGCCGGTGGCGAGGCCGGCTGCGATTTGGCGCAGCAGGCCGGCTTCCGTCTTCGGCACGAGCAGCACGTTGCCGCGGGCGTGCAGGGCATAGAGGTTGCGTTCGCCGACGGGGCCCGCGAGTTCGCGTACCAGGCCGAGCGCCGAGCGGTTGGCGAAGCTGCGGGCGGTTTCGCCTTCGGCGGCCTTGCCCTTGCGGTCGAGCCAGGAGATGAAATCGCGCAGCGCCTGGTCGGTATGCACCGAATCCTGCTGCGGAGGCACCGGTGCCTTCTGCACGAGGCGGCCGATATAGAGCGGGCCGCCGGCCTTGGGGCCGGTGCCGGAGAGGCCGCGGCCGCCGAAGGGCTGCACGCCGACCACGGCGCCGATGATGTTGCGGTTCACATAGAGATTGCCCGCCTTGATGCGGCTGGTGACATGCGCGATCGTCTCGTCGAGGCGCGTGTGCAGGCCGAAGGTGAGGCCGTAGCCCGAGGCGTTGATGTCGTCGATCAACCGGTCGAGATCGGCGCGGCGGAAGCGGATGACATGCAGCACGGGGCCGAAGACTTCGCGCTGGAGATCGCCAAGCTTCTTGATCTCGATGATCGTCGGCGCAACGAAGGTGCCGTGTTCGGCGGAAGCCGGCAGCGGCAGCTGTTCGACCTTGTTGCCGAGGCCACGCATGCGCTCGATATGGCTGACGATGTTGTCGCGCGCTTCGCCCGTGATGACGGGGCCGATATCGACATTCAGGCTGTCCGTGCGGCCGAGCGTCAGTTCCTGAAGCGCACCCTTCAGCATGGCGAGCGTGCGGTCGGCGACGTCGTCCTGCAGGCACAGCACGCGCAGCGCCGAGCAGCGCTGGCCTGCGCTGTCGAAGGAGGAGGCGATGACATCGGCGACGACCTGCTCGGCGAGTGCGGAGGAATCGACGATCATGCCGTTCTGGCCGCCGGTTTCGGCGATCAGCGGGATCGGCTTGCCATTGGCGGAAAGACGTTCGGCAAGCTGCGCCTGGATGAGGCGGGCGACTTCCGTCGAGCCGGTGAACATGACACCGGCCGTCTTGTCCGCGCCGACGAGGGCTGCACCGAGGGCGCCGGCTCCGGGCGTGAACTGCAGCGCGCCGAGGGGAACGCCGGCCTCGTGCAGGATTTTCACGCTTTCATAGGCGACAATGGGCGTTTCTTCCGCGGGCTTGGCGATAACCGGGTTGCCGGCGACCAGCGCTGCGGCAACCTGGCCGGTGAAGATGGCGAGCGGGAAGTTCCACGGGCTGATGCAGACGATCGGGCCGAGCGGCAGGTGCGAGGGCCCAAGCGTGCGGCGGGCCTGTTCGGCATAGTAGCGCAGGAAGTCAATGGCTTCGCGCACTTCACCGATGGCGTTCGCCGCCGACTTGCCGGCTTCACGCATGATGACGCCCATCAGCGGCTCGATGCGGGCCTGCATGATATCGGCGGCGCGGTCGAGGCAGGCGGCGCGGTCGGCGGGCGAAACGGCGGACCAGCTTGCGACGCTGTCAGCGGCCATGGCGACGATACGGGCGGCATCCTCGGCCTTCGCGTCGGTGACGCGGCCAACGATGTCGCGGTGGTCGGCGGGGTTCAGCACGTTCTGCGTTTCGCCGGCGGCGCTGCCGTCCGCGAGAAGCGGGGCGGCATGCCATTGCTTCGCGGCGGTGCCAGCCAATTCGGCCGACAGCTCGACAAGGGTCTCTTCGTTCGACAGATCGAGGCCGGCGGAATTCTTGCGCGAGGCGCCGAACAGGCCGTCGGGCAGCGCGATCTGATCGTGCTGCGCCCCGACGACGGGCATGGAGGCGACAATCTCGACCGGGTCGGCGATCAGCGATTCCACGGATACCTTGGGGTCGGAGATGCGGTTGACGAAGGAGGAGTTGGCGCCGTTTTCGAGCAGACGGCGCACGAGATAGGCGAGCAGCGTCTCGTGGGTGCCGACCGGCGCATAGATGCGGCAGGGGCGGTCGAGCTTGTCCTTGCCGACGACCTCGTCATAGAGCGGTTCGCCCATGCCGTGCAGGCACTGGAATTCATATTTGCCGACGGCGAAATCCGGGCCGGCGAGCTGGTAGATGGTGGCGAGGCTCTGGGCGTTGTGGGTGGCGAACTGCGGGAAGATCGCATCCGGCGCGGCCAGAAGTTTTCGCGCGCAGGCGACATAGGCGACGTCGGTATAGATCTTGCGCGTATAGACGGGGAAGCCTTCCAGGCCATCGAGTTGCGCACGCTTGATTTCGGCGTCCCAATAGGCGCCCTTGACGAGACGCACCATGACGCGGCGGCCGGAGCGGCGGGCGAGGTCGATGATGAAATCGAGCACAAAGGGGCAGCGCTTGCCATAGGCCTGCACGACGAAGCCCAGGCCGTTCCAGCCATTCAGCGCCTCATCGAAGCACAGGCTTTCCAAGAGGTCGAGCGACAGTTCCAGACGGTCGGCTTCCTCGGCGTCGATGTTGAGGCCGATATCGTAGCTCTTGGCGAGTGCGGCGAGCTTGATGACCTTCGGCAGCAGTTCGCCCATCACGCGGGCGGTCTGCGCGCGGACATAGCGCGGGTGCAGCGCCGAAAGCTTGATGGAGATGCCGGGGCCTTCATAGATACCGCGCCCGCCGGAGGCCTTGCCGATCGCGTGGATGGCGTTTTCGTAGTCGCGATAGTAGCGCTCGGCGTCGGCCGAGGTCGTGGCGGCTTCGCCGAGCATGTCGTAGGAATAGCGGAAGCCGCGGGCTTCCAGCGGCTTGGAGCGCTTCAGCGCTTCCTCGATGGTCTCGCCCGTAACGAACTGTTCGCCCATCATGCGCATGGCCATGTCGACGCCGCGGCGGATGACCGGCTCGCCGGCACGGGCGATGAGGCGGGTCAGGGCTGCAGACAGGCCCCGGTCGTTGACGGTGGAGGTGAGTTTTCCCGTGACGACGAGGCCCCAGGTCGCGGCGTTGACGAACAGCGACTTGCCGCCGCCGATATGGGAGGTCCAGTCACCCTCGGCGATCTTGTCGCGGATCAGCGCGTCGCGCGTATCGGTATCGGGAATGCGCAGCAGCGCCTCGGCCAGGCACATCAGCGCCACGCCTTCCTGGCTCGACAGCGAATATTCCTGCACCAGGCCTTCCACGCCCGTGCCCTTGTGCTTGGCGCGCAGCGCCTCGATCAGCGTGCGGGCGGTGCTGCGGATGTCGTAGCGCTCGCGCTCGGAAACACGGGCGGCGGCGACCAGCGGTGGCAGGCACTCGGTCTCGGGACGGCGATAGGCGGCCGTGATGGCCTGGCGCAGCGCGCTCTGCGGACGGATCGGCGGGGCGAAATCGGAGAAC
Organism: Shinella curvata; assembly: GCF_022899935.1. Taxonomy (GTDB): domain Bacteria; phylum Pseudomonadota; class Alphaproteobacteria; order Rhizobiales; family Rhizobiaceae; genus Shinella; species Shinella curvata. The sequence continues at coordinate 920,471 of NZ_JALJCJ010000001.1, read as the reverse complement.
GGGGCGGCGGATGCGTTTGCGGAATTCTGCATGGAAGGACCTATGAGAAGCGTTCGGTGTCTGAAGGGATCAGCGGATGAAGGCAGGGGCAGGCTCGTCCCGGAACGGGGCGTCGTCGAACTCCGATGCGCCATGGAGCATCATACGCTCCGCGGCGCTTTCGGACCGCTCCGCCCTGATGCTGCAGGCTGCCACGACGGCCCGGATGGCGAGCGGCTTGTAGTGGCGGATAAGGTCCGCCGGCATGCTAGCATCGAAGTTCTTGGCTTGCATCCCATCTCCTCCGGTCTTTGGTCCGGAATGCCGCCGTCGCCGACGCGCTTTGCTGCCAGCGTTTCGGAGTGTTCATTCCGGGAAACTGGGCGTAATTGATATCATGCGGCCTGAAAACGGATGGACTTCATATCTGCGTGATTTAGGCTATATGGATCTATTTTTTGCCATATGGAGGTCCGATTGATTGATAATTCGCAACCTGATGGGTCACTGGACGGTTTCGACCGGAAAATCCTCGAAGAACTCGGGCAAAACGGCCGCATCTCGGTGGCGGAGCTCGCCGAGAAGGTCGGTCTTTCCAAGACGCCCTGCCAGAACCGCTTCAAGCGGCTGATCGCCGAAGGTTTCATCCAGGGCTTCAAGGCGATCCTCAATCCATCGAAAATGAACCTTGATCACATCGCTTTTGCCGAGGTGAAGCTGACCCACACGCACGAGGCGGCGCTGACGAGCTTCAACGCCGCGGTGAAGAAGATCCGCGAGGTGGAGGAGTGCCATATGATCGCCGGTCGCTTCGACTATCTCCTGAAGATCCGCACACGCGACATCAAGAAATACCGGCTGGTGCTGGGCGAGCGGATTTCGAACCTGCCCTACGTTGCCAACACCTCCACCAATGTGGCGATGGAGACGGTGAAGGAGAGTGGCTAGCGGAAAGCTCCCGAATCGCGGTGTTGCGCGTGGGGCCGATCTTGTTGAACAATGATATTTTTGTTATTCAACAAAAATGGACTTCTCGGGGCATGCAGCACCGTTCGGAACGTGTCGCCGGGAAGGAGAGGGAGGATTTTCATGAAGCCAGATCCGATTACCGCGGCCCCTGCCGATGCAAGCGCCCGCAAGGCAATCAAGCCGGTCGTCTGCTACCCCGTCGAGACGCTGCCGCGTCCGGATCTTTCCACCTACCGTGCGCTGCGCGACGACCTCACGCTGGTCGAGACCGTGATCGTGCCGCCGCGTGAGGCCGCGACCTGGTCGGTGCCGGCGGGGCATTTCTGCCGCATCGTCTGTTCGGAAGGCCCGCAGGTCGGCGACCTCAACCTTTTCAACGCCAACGATCTCAAGGAACGCCTCTACACCGGCAAGACGCGGGCGCTGAACGGCACCCATGTCGGCCTCGGCGACCAGCTCTTCTCGAATTTTCCCTATCTGCGCCCCATCGCCACCATCACGCATGACACGCTCGACTGGTACGGCTTCGACGCGTTCGGCGGCGCGGTGCATGACGTGATCGGCACGCGCTGCGATCCCTATACGCACAATCTGCTCAGTCATGGCGGCCAGTACCACCATTGCTGCCATTCCAACCTGACGCGCGCCTTCGCCAAGAAGACCGGCATGGCGCCGCGCGAGGCGGAGGCCTATGTGCATGACGTGCTGAACGTCTTCATGTGCACGGGCTTCACGCGCGACACCGGCCAGTATTTCATGAAGGCGAGCCCGGTGCGGCCGGGCGATTATCTGGAATTCTTCGCAGAGATCGATCTTCTGGGCTGCATGTCGGCTTGCCCCGGCGGCGATTGCTCGGCCGAGCACTCTTCCGATACGGCGGCCTGCCATCCCATGGTCGTCGAGATCTACAAGCCCAAGGGCCGGCCGGAAGGCTGGGCGCCGCCGCCGGTCAACGGCTACGACGGCACCCACGGTCTTTAAGGCTTACACACGTTCCGGACGGCGGACGACGCGGACCTTTCCGCTGCGTCCGCCGCCGCAGAAGAAACGCGCGCCGCCATCGGATTCAAGACCGGAGACCGCGGTGCCCTCGGGCATGACGAGTGTCTCCAGCACCACGCCGGTTTCGGGATCGATCCGGCGGATGTCGCTCTCGTCTCCCTCCCAGGTGCCGTGCCAGAATTCGCCATCCACCCAGGTGACGCCCGTCACCATGCGGTTGCTCTCGATGGTGCGGAGGATCGCGCCGGTCTCAGGATCGATCTGGTGGATTTTTCGGCTGCGATGCTCGCCGACCCACAGCGACCCTTCCGCCCAGGTGAGGCCGGAATCGCCGCCCTTGCCGGGGGCGGGAATGGTGGAGAGCACCGCGCCCGAGACGGGGTCGATCTTGTGGATGACATCCTCGGAGATCTGGAAGAGATGGCGGCCGTCATAGGCGGTGCCGGCATGCGCGGCGAGCGCGATGGCGCCGACGACCTTGCCACTATCAGGATCGAGGGCGTTGATCCGGTCGCCGACGGCAAACCACACCTTCTTGCCGTCATAGGTTACGCCGCCCACCTGCTCCACATCGGGGAAGGGGCCGTATTCGCGCAGGATCTGGGCTTGCGAAGTCGTCATCGTCATCTCCTTGGGATCGTTGATGATCGCAATCTTAGTCGCCCGGCAGCGGAGCCGGGAGTAACAAGAGTGTCGAGAAGGAACCCGGCGTCGGGGTGAGCCAGCGCCGCGCGCGCCCGCTGCCAATCGCCTGCACTTTCCCCGCCGCATGGAGCTGTTCCAACGCGCGCTGCACGGTGCGGGCGCTGGTGCCGAGCGCAATCGCCAGCGCCGAGCTCGACCACGCCTCGCCATCGGCAAACTGCGCGAGAATATCGGCATGCGGCTCTTCGAGCGGCGGCGCCAGCACCGTGACCAGCCGGTCGCCATGCGGCGAAAGCATGAAGCCGTGTCTGGTCGCCTCGATCCCGGCGAAGGGCGCGAGTTCGGCGCGCAGCCGGCCCATTTCCACGCGCAGGCGGGCGCGATGCGATTCATCGGCATGCCGCGCGCGGAAGGCATTGAAGAGCAGTTTTTCCCGGCTGGCATCGCCGGGAAAGGCCTCTGCCATTGTGCGCAGCAGCGAAAACAGGATCGGGCGCGTGGCGAGCGACAGGGTGGCCGCCTCGCAGCGCACGACATGGCGGCAGGCATCGATGATCAGTGCCTTGCCGGCAAAGAGTGCTTCCACGTCGTCGGGTAGCAGGGGCCGTTCCGTGCCGTTGGCGATTGCCCGTGCGGCCGGCTTTTCCAACACCGTCGCGGCGAGTTCGATTTCGTGCAGCAGCGCCGGGATACGGGCTTGCCGGGCGGCATCGATCGCGCGGTTGAAGGCATCTCGCGCCACCTTCGTGCGCAAGCGGCGGATGGCAATGCCGGCGGCGGCGAGTTCGTGGGCGGCGCGCAGCGGCGCGACGAGGATGGCGGGATCTGTTTCGGCAAGCCGGGTGCTGGCCTCGTCCAGCCGGCCGATCAGCAGCAGGCGGCGGATGGCAAGGGTGCGGGCGTGGGCGGCGTTGAGGCTGTCGCCATGGGCAGCGAGTGTTTCGCCGGCAGCCTCGAGCGCCTTGGCCGGCCAGGTGAGGTCGCGGCTGGCAAGCGCGACCTCCGCTTCCGCCACGATGCACCGCGCCCGCGCCACCGTTTCGAGCGGCCCGAAGGCGCTGATGGCACTTTTCAAGAGTGTTTTCGCCCGGTCGAGATCGCCGAGCTGCGCCATGGCGATGCCGCGCAGCGCGAGCGCCGGGGCATCGTCGCGCAGGGCCACGCGGTTCAGTGCGCCGAGCGGATCGCCGGCGGCAAGCGCGCGGGCGGCGGCAGTGATCATCGAGTCCATTGCATTCCCGTCACACTTGTAACTCCCGCCTGCAAAGGCATGCCGCCTAGTCTGGATTGGCCGTATCCGGACAGAGCAACGAGAACCCTTGAGGCGTCTACAATAGATGGCAGCGAGGTGCGTTTTGCAAAAGCGCAAAATTTCACGCTGCCGATGTCGGAAACGGAAAAGGACAGCGTCTTTCAGAGAGGCGGGCAGGGAGTAGGTGCTGATGTCTTCCGGCTTTTGCCCGCTTCGGGAAGGTGTAGAGTGCCCGCCTGTCCCTGCTTTCGAGACGGGAATACGGCGCGCGATCAGTATCGGGTTTGGGGCGGTTCCGGCCGGGCCGAGCGACCGCGAAGGAGATGACAATGATCCATACGCATTATCGCTGGGTGATCGTGGCGGCGGGCGGTCTGCTCGGCTGCATCGCCATCGGTGCCATGTTCTCGCTGCCGGTCTTCCTGCTGCCGATTTCCAAGGAGACCGGCTGGTCGGTGACAGGCGTTTCCACCGCCATGACCATCGGGTTCCTCGCCATGGCTTTCGCCAGCATGGCTTGGGGCAGTCTGTCCGACCGCTGGGGGCCGCGGCCTGTGGTACTGGCGGGCTCGGTGTTGCTGGCCGCGAGCCTCGCTGCCGCCAGTATCACGACCTCGCTTGTGGCCTTCCAGTTCACCTTCGGCCTGCTCGTCGGGGTGGCTGCGGCCGCTGTCTTCGCGCCGATGATGGCCTGCGTCACCGGCTGGTTCGATACGCATCGCAGCCTTGCCGTCTCGCTGGTCTCCGCCGGCATGGGCATGGCGCCGATGACCATGTCGCCGTTTGCCGCCTGGCTGGTCTCGGGCCATGACTGGCGTACATCGATGCAGATCATCGCTGTCGTGGTCGCGGTGGTGATGATCCCCGTCTCCCTGCTCATCAAGCGTCCGCCGGCGCTGGAAGCGGGCAACGATGCCCTTGCCGTGGCGGACGAGCCGCAGGACGGCATGACGACGCGCGACGTGCTGCGCTCGCCGCAATTCATCATCCTCTGCATGACGAATTTCTTCTGCTGCGCCACCCATTCGGGACCGATTTTCCATACGGTGAGCTATGCCATCACCTGCGGCATTCCGATGATCGCGGCCGTGACCATCTACTCCGTCGAGGGCCTGGCCGGGATGGGCGGCCGTGTGGTGTTCGGGGTACTCGGCGACCGTTTCGGCGCCAAGCATATTCTTGTGATCGGCCTTCTGGCGCAGGCTTTCGGTGCGCTCGCTTATGTCTTCACCGGCGGGCTTGCCTCGTTCTATCTCGTCGCGGGCATTTTCGGCTTCATCTATGCGGGCGTGATGCCGCTCTATGCGGTCATTGCCCGGGAAAACTTCCCGCTGCGGCTGATGGGGACGGTCATCGGCGGCACGGCCATGGCCGGCAGTCTCGGCATGGCGCTGGGGCCGGTCGCTGGCGGCCTGATCTACGATACCTTCGCCAGCTATACCTGGCTCTATGTCGGGTCCTGGGGCATCGGCATCGGTGCGTTCCTGATCGCGATGACGTTCAAGCCGATTCCCAAAACCCGTGAGGGACTGGCTGCGGTCTGAACAGGCGGCGGACGGCCCTTCACGCCGCCCCTGAGGGATCACCGATCGGCATCAGCGCGGGCTTCGTTGCCTGCTCTCGCTTGATCTTCTCCTCTTCCGTCTCCGGCTTCGCATCGGTTTCGATCTTGCTCTTGTCGGGAGAGGATGGGGGTGGCGTGTTCCGCGCGTCGATCTTCGTCATGGCCGTTTCCTTAAAAATTCAGGAATTGTTCGGGATCACGGCGCGCGCGCATCAAGAGGTCGAGCTCCCGTTTCGAGGGGCCGAATTTTTCGAAAAGCCGCTTGGCCTCCGCCCCGGAAAGGTCATAGGCCGTGCGGAAGGTTTCGATTGTGTAGCGCTCGCCCGAAAGCCTGCGGTGTTCGGGAAAGAGCTTGGACTGTTCCGTCATGTGCGATCACGCCCAATCATCATGGTACGGAGCTTGAACCGGCAGGGGCTTCGATTGTTCCTGCCGGCTTACGGAAAAAATCGGGCCGTCTGACGGGTTGGGCATCCCTCGAATAGGAAGACCGGGCTGGCAGGGATTCGATCAGAACCAGGCGCCATGGGTGCGCGCCTGCCGCTCATCGCCGAAAGCCTTGGGATCTGCGCTGTTCGAAACGACGACAGGGCCGGAACATTCGCGTTCCAGCCATGTCGTCCGGGAGAAAGCCGTTGGTGGCGTCTAGCTTGCGATCAGCGCAGGACCCTTCGGGCTATAGGCCGAGAGCTTGCCGCGATAGGGTTTTGGCAATGGCGGGGCGAGGTCGCCACGTTTGGACGTCTTGAGGCCCATGCCGACCAGGGCTTCGGCCATCTTCACAGCGGCCGCCACGCCATCGATGACGGGAACCTGCAGCTTGTCCTCGAGGTAGCGCACGAGATCGGCCATGCCGGCGCAGCCGAGCACGATGGCGGAGGACTGGTCCTCGGCGAGCGCCCGTTCACATTCGGCGAGGATCGTGGCGCGGGCGTTCGACTGTGGATTTTCCAGTTCCAGAACGGCGACCTCCGTGGCGCGCACGCGCCGGCAATGATGCTCCATGCCGTAGCTGCGCACGAGGTGCTCGGTGATGATGCGCGTGCGTTCGAGCGTCGTCACCACGGAAAAACCCGTGGCGATGAAGGTGGCGGCGTGCATGGCTGCCTCGGCGATGCCGAGTACCGGTGCATCGGTGATCTCGCGGGCCGCCATCAGGCCCGGATCGCCGAAGCAGGCGATGATGTAGGCGTCGGCCCGCGGGCCGTCCAGGATTTCATCGACGAGGCCGAGCACGCTCATCGCCTCGTCGAAATGCCCTTCGATGGAAGCGGGGCCGGAGAGCGAGGTCGCAGCGATGATTTCCGTACCCGGTGCGGCCACCTCCCGGCCGGCCTCCGCGATAAGGTCGGTCATCGAGCGTGTGGTGTTCGGATTGATCAGCTTGATCTTCACGATGTCCTCGCTTGGCTGAATGTGCTGTAATTATTGTATACTATATAATTTGGTATTGTATTTTTTAGGCGCCTGTCAATCCGGCTCTTCATCCGTGTGCCATCATACACGACGCTATAGCGCCGAAACCCCATCCTTCATGCAATTCCGGCATATGATGATGATCATTGGCCGGGAAGCTTCGTGTGCGGTAATGCGGATTTTATATACGAGTCTGTTGCTGTTGGATTTCTATCATTGTACACAATTTGTGCGATCGGGGAGATCGCGACACTGGTCGGGGCGCTGTTGTAGAGCTGGCGCTCCCGGCCCAACCAACACCCGGAGGGGAAGCATGAAACAGGCACTTCTTTCGATTTGCGCCGCCGCACTGGGCCTGGCCGCAGCCGGCTCGGCCTCGGCCGCAACCACGCTCGAAACTGTCAAGGCGCGCGGCAAGCTCGTTTGCGGCGTTTCGCTGGCAACGCCGGGCTTTGCCGCCCCCGACGACAAGGGGCGTATGCAGGGCTTCGACGCGGATATCTGCCGCTCGATCGCCGCTGCCGTCTTCGGCGACGGCGACAAGGTCGAATTCGTCCCGACCAACATCAACACGCGCTTCCAGGCGTTGCAGTCCGGCGAGATCGACGTTCTCTCGCGCCAGACGACGCACACCTTCTCCCGCGATGCCTCGCTCGGCCTCGATTTCGGCCCGACGGTGTTTTACGACGGCCAGGGCCTGATGGTGCCGAAGTCGCTCGGCGTCTCCAGCGCCAAGGAACTGACGGAAGCCGCCATCTGCACCCTGCCGGGCACCACGACGGCGCAGAACATTTCCGATTTCTTCCGTGCCATCAACGGCAAGTTCGAACTCGTCGTCTTCGAAAGCCCGGACGAAAACCGCGCTGCCTTCTATTCCGGCCGCTGCGAGGCGATCACGTCCGACCGTTCGGACCTCGCGTCGATCCGCGCCGTTGCCAACAATCCGGCCGACTATATCGTTCTGCCGGAAACGATCTCCAAGGAGCCTCTTGCCCCGGCCTTCCGCCAGAACGATTCGCAGTGGGGCGACATCGTTTCCTGGTCGGTCTGGATGCTGATGGCCGCTGAAGAGAAGGGTATCACCCAGGCGAATGTCGATGAGAAGCTGAAGAGCGAGGACCCGGATGTGCAGCGCATGCTGGGCGCCACGGAAGAGCTCGGCAAGATGCTCGGCCTCGACAACAAGTGGGGCTACAACGTCATCAAGAGCGTCGGCAACTACGGAGAAGTCTTCGAGCGCAACGTGGGCGAGGGCACCAAGCTCGGCCTGACGCGCGGCCCGAACGCGCTGTGGAACGCCGGCGGCCTGATCTACTCGCCGCCGATCCGCTGATCGCTGTCTTCTGCCTTGCCGCATTTTGCGACGTCGGGTTTCTCTCCTGACCGCGGAATGCTTCAGCGATCACCCGGGCGCGCGCATGGCGGTGCGCGCGCCCTCTTTTTTCTCAACGTCGGCGGCGAGGATTCATGGCTTTCCTGCATGACATGCGCTTTCGCGCCTATTTCTACCAGATCGTCGCGATCGGCTTCGTGGCCCTCGTCGGCTGGACCATGTTTTCGACGGCGAGCGGCAACCTCGCCAAGCAGAACATCGCGACGGGCTTCGACTTCCTGACGCGGCCGGCCGGTTTCGTCATCACCGAGTCGGCGATTGCCTTCGAGGCGACCGACACGGTCGGCCGGGCGATCCTCGTCGGCATCGCCAACACGGTGAAAGTGTCACTGCTGGCGGCCATTTTCGGTACCATGCTCGGCCTTGGCGTGGGCATTGCACGCCTTTCGCACAATCCGCTCCTGGCACGTCTGGCACTCGTCTATGTCGAGCTTCTGCGCAATGTGCCGCTGCTGCTCTATCTCTTCCTCTGGTATTCGCTGATCATCCTGATCCTCCCGCCGGTCAAGCAGGCACTTCATCTGCTGCCGGGCGTCTATCTCTCCAATAGCGGCCTCGTCGTGCCGGCCGCCCTTGTTGAAAGGGGCGGGATCGCGCTCTTCGCCTGCCTTGTCGGCGGTGCTGCCGCAGCGCTTGCCATCCGCATCGCCTCGACCCGCCGGCGCGTGGCGACCGGCCAGTCCAACCACGGCGGGCTCATCGCGCTTGCAGCGCTCCTCGTGCCTGCATTGCTGTTGTGGCTGGCAAATGGCGTCGCGGTGAACTGGGATTTCCCGACGGCAGGAAAATTCCGCCTGACCGGCGGGCTGCATGTGCGGCCGGAATTCGTCGCGCTGCTCTTCGGCCTCGCGCTCAGCGTTTCGGCCAATGTCGCCGAAATCGTGCGCGCCGGCATCCAGGCCGTCAACAAGGGACAGTGGGAGGCGTCGGCTGCACTGGGGCTTTCGCGGGGCAAGGCCATGCGGCTTGTCGTGCTGCCGCAGGCGCTGCGCATTATCATTCCCCCTCTCACCAACACCTATCTAACCGTCTTCAAGAACAGTTCGCTGGCGATTGCCATCGGTTATCCGGATCTCGTCATGGTCTCCAACACCGTGATGAACCAGACCGGCCAGGCGATCGAGACGATCGCGATCTTCATGGGCGTCTATCTCGCGCTGTCGATCGCCATCTCGCTCCTGATGAACTGGTACAATGCGCATGTCGCGCTGAGGGAGCGCTGATATGGCTGATATTCAAGCCTTGGCTTTGGCCCCGCCGCAACCGGCGCCCGCCGCGGCGCGCATGGGAAAATTCTCCGCCTATTTCGGCACGCCGGGCAACACGATCATCAGCGTCGCCTCCATCGTGGCGATCGTCTTCGTCGCAAAGCTTGCCATCGGATGGCTGTTCATCGATGCCGTCTTTGCCGGCACCGGCGAGGCCTGCAAGGTGGCAAGCGGCGCCTGCTGGCCGTTCGTCGCGCAAAAGCTGCGCTACATGCTGTTCGGCTTCTATCCCTACGAAGAGCAATGGCGACCGCTCCTGGCGCTGCTCCTGCTTTTCGGTGCCTGCCTGTTCTCCATGATACCGCGCTTCTGGAGCCGGGCGCTGCTCATCGCCTGGATCGTCGTCATCCTGCCGGTGCTCTATATCCTCATGGCGGGCGGGGTTTTCGGCCTGACGCCGGTGGCGACGACGAGCTGGGGCGGCCTGCCGCTTTCCTTCATGCTCTCCTTCGTGGGGCTGACCCTGGCATTGCCGCTGGGTATCGTATTGGCGCTGGCGCGTGCTTCCAACCTGCCGGCGATCCGGGTTCTTGCCGTCGGTTTCATCGAGATCGTGCGCGGCGTGCCGCTGATCAGCATCCTCTTCATGGCGACGGTCATGCTGCCGCTCTTCATGCCCGATGGCGTCACCATCGACAAACTGGTGCGTGCGCAGGTGGCGATCATCCTCTTCGCGTCCGCCTATATCGCCGAGATCGTGCGCGGCGGCCTGCAGGACGTGCCGGCCGGCCAGGTCGAGGCCGGCAAGTCGCTCGGCCTGCATTACTGGCAGGTGATGCGCAAGATCGTGCTGCCGCAGGCGCTGAAGAAGGTGATTCCACCGATGGTCGGCCTGTTCATCGGTTTCTTTCAGGACACCACGCTCGTCACCATCGTCGGTCTCGTCGATTTCCTCGATACGGTGCGTGCCGCCATCCGCGATCCGGAATGGCAGGGCATTGCGGTGCTGGAGGGCTATCTCGTTGCCGCCGCCGTCTATTTCACCTTCAGTGCCCTGATGGGCGCCTATAGCCGCTTCCTCGAAAAGCACTTCAGGACAACCCATGCCTGACATCACCGTCATCCGAAACGCCCATACCGTCATCGCCTATGATGCGGGGACGGGTGGCCACGCCTATCTCAACGATGCCGACGTCGCCTTCGATGACAGCGGTTTCCTGCATGTCGGTGGCCGCTACGACGGTCCCTTCACGCACGAAATCTCAGGTCGCGACCGCATGGTCCTGCCGGGCTTCGTCAATGTGCACACCCATTCCGGTGAAGAGCCTGTTTCCAAGAGCCTCTTCGAGGACCAGGGGAGCGCCGCCCTCTGGGGACAGGCGATGTACGAATATTCCTCGCTCATCGAGATCGGAGACGACGCGGTGAAAGCCGCGCTGACGGTCATGCTCGGCGATCTCCTGCGCAGTGGCGTCACCACCTTTGTCGACATTGCCGGTCCGCATGACTGCTGGTTGCCGACATTGGCAGACAGTGGCGCCCGCGCCTATGTCGCCCCCGGCTTCCGCGAGGCGGCCTGGCATGTCGAGGACAGCCATCGCCTCGATTTCCATTGGGACGCCGCCCGTGGCCGCGATGCCTTCGCCCGCGCACTGGAAACGGTCGATGCCGCTCAAGCCCACGCGTCCGGCCGTCTCGGCGGCATCGTCGCCCCGGCGCAGGTCGAGACTTGCTCGCCGGACCTGCTGCAGGAAGCGGCCGAGGCCGCGCGCAGCCGCAAGGTGCCGATCACCATCCATGCCGCCCAGACGATGGCCGAGTATGAGGAACTGCTGCGGCGCCACGGTCTTACCGCCGTGCAGTATCTCGAGAAACTCGGGCTTCTCGGCCCGGATCTGATCATCGGTCATTGCATTTTCATCGACAGCCATTCCTGGACACGCCAGCGCACGGCCGATGATCTCGGCCGCCTTGCGGCAAGCGGGGCAAGTGTGGCCCATTGCCCCGTCACCTTCGCGCGCAGCGGCATGGTGCTGCAATCGGTCGGCTGCTACCGCCGCAGCGGCGTGAACGTGGCGCTTGGGACCGACAGCTACCCGTTCAACATGCTGGAGGAGATGCGCACAGCACTGATCAACGCCCGTATTGCCGGCGGCACGGTGTTCGACATCTCGACGGCCGATATTCTCGATGTGGCGACGCTGGCCGGCGCCAGGGCGCTCGGCCGGAGCGACATCGGCCGCATCGCCACGGGCGCGAAGGCGGATTTTTCGCTCGTCGATCTCCGGCATCCCGGCATGCAGCCGGTCTACGATCCCCTGCGCAACCTCCTGCATTGCGCTGCCGAGCGCGCAGTGTCATCCGTCTTCGTCGACGGCGCCTGCGTGATGGAAAACGACCGGCCGACGCGGGTCGACTACGACGGAGCGCTTGCGGAATTGCAGGCCGTGCAGGATTTTGCGCTGCGCCGCCTGCAGGCCAACGATCCGCGCGGCCGGCCGGTCTCCGAACTCGCACCGCTCTCGCTACCGGTGTTGAAGCATCCGTGATGCTGCGGATCGCCAAGGTGGAAGGGAGGCCCTATGATGGCTTCCCCGATCCCTGAACCGGCTTCACCTTCGATGCATCGACGCCTGACCCTCCTCCGTTCCCCTGTCGCTCTTGCCGGCGGCTGGTTGCTGCTGGTGGCGCTGTTTTGCCTCTACTCGGTGACGAGCCACCGGCAGGTACTGGATCAGGAGGTATCGGAAAGCGGCCGCACTCTGCAACGGATCATCTCGCAGCGGGTCGCCCAGCACGATGCGCATCTCACGAGCCTCAGCGCGCTGGGCCTCGCCCGCGCGCAGCCGTCCCAGGATTTTGGGCCCGTCGCGGGATCGATCCTGCGCTTCTACCCGCGTATCGTCGCCATCGATCTTGTCAGCGTGCGTGCGGGCGAGGAGGCCGGCGTCGTGAGTTCGGCGACCTCGGCGGATGGAACCACGGCCGACCCGATGCAGGTCTTAAAGGCGGTGGAAACGCTGACGCCCGGCAAGGCCGTGTATGGACCGGATGCCAAGCCCGGCCACTACCGCCTGATGAAACGCATGGACGACGCTCTTGCCGTCAGTCTCGATATCGACGGGACAAAGCTCGTCGAGGGCGAAGAACTGCCGCGCTGGGCCTTGCTGACGCTTTCAACGGCGGAGGGACCCTTGCTGGAAGAGGGGGCTGGAAACTCCCAGGATGCTTCTTTCCTGGCGCGGACCATTTCCTTTGACGCTCCGATCGTCAGCGCCACACAGCCCTTGCGGCTTTCCCTGCAAAGGCAGGTCACGCCGTCGCAATTGCTTCCGCCGCTGCCGCTCGCCCTGTTCGCGGCCGTCTCGCTTCTGGGGCTCGTGCTCGTGCGGTCGCTGTTGCGCCACCGGCAGGATGCCGCCATCGCCCGCGAGGCGGCGGAGGCGGCATCCCGGCGAGAGGCGCTTCGCCAGCACGAGACGAAGCTTGCCCACGCGCTGCGCATCAACAGCATGGGCGAGATGGCCTCCGGCATCGCTCATGAACTCACCCAGCCGCTGACGGCGCTGCTCAGTCAGAGTCAGGCCGGCCGGCGCATCGCGGCAGCGAACGGCCTTGCGGATACGCCCATCGATAGCGTGCTTGCCGCCAATGTGTTGCAGGCCAAACGTGCCGCCGACATTCTGGTGCGCCTGCGCGCCTATGTCGGCAAGAGTGCGCAGGCGGCGGGCATACATGATCTCTGCCGGCATGTGGCCGACATCGTGGCCCTGTCGCGCATCGACCTCGATCGGCGCGGGATCGCGCTCGATATCGATTTGCCGGCCACCCCGGCTTTGGCGCGCATCGATCCTGTCGAGATCGAACAGGTGATCCACAATCTTATCCGCAATGCCGCCGATGCGGTTGAGCAGGCGGGCCGGTCGGATGGCCGTGTTCTCGTATCGCTGAAACATGCGGGCGTGAATTACCATATCGCCGTTTCCGACAATGGCACGGGCATACCGCCCGACATCCTGCCGCGGTTGTTCGAACCGTTCTTCTCCAGCAAGCCCGACGGTATGGGTTTGGGGCTTAGCCTCTGCGAAAGCATCGTCGAGCGTTTCGACGGCGACATTTCCGCCGAGAATGGTGCTGGGGGCGGTGCGATCTTCACCGTGCGGTTGCCGGCGTCGCCGGAAGCAGCAAGACGAGAGGAAGCAGCGGCATGACGATGGCACCAGTCTATCTGGTCGATGACGACGAGGGCGTGCGCAGCGCGCTTTCGTTGCTGCTCGGCACCTATGGCATTCGCATCGAGACCTTCGGCGATCCGACCGTCTTCCTCGCGCGGGCGCCGAAACTGAAACCCGGTGTGCTGATGCTGGATCTGCGCATGCCCGCCATCACCGGCCTGCAACTGTATGAGAAGCTCGGTGCCATCGGCTGCGACTGGCCGACGATCATCTGCACCGGCCATGGCGACGTTCATGCCTGCCGTCGGGCCTTCAAGGCCGGTGTCGTGGATTTCCTGACGAAGCCGATCGACGAGCAGGTGCTGATCGAAGCGTTGCAGCAGGCGTCGGGCGCTCTGGACGCGCGGGCCGAGCGGGCGGAGGCAGCCCAGCTCGTGGCGCAGCTGACCGAGCGTGAACGCGAGGTGCTGGACATGGTAGGCCGTGGCTGGTCGACGAAGGAAATCGCCGAGGCCCTGCAGCTTTCGCCCCGTACGGTCGATACGCATCGCGCAAACATCGCGCAGAAGCTGGGCACGACTTCTGTCGCGGAGTTCGCGCGCCTATCCCTGATCGGGCAGGCTCCGTAGTCCTACGGACCCCGCTCCGTCCGTTCACCGATACCGCAAAACGCAGAAATCTCCGAAAAGAAGGACGTCGCCGCAACGAGATCCGAGCGGCCCCAGATGGAGATCAAGATGAAGACGTTCGTAGCCGCTGCCTTTGCCGCCCTGACGCTTGCCGGCGCCGCCCAGGCTGAAATCCTCACCGAGCGCAACATGCCGCTGGACATCGCCGTCGAAGCTGCCGATGCCGCCGTCAAGGCCTGCGCCGCCAAGAAGTTCAATGTGACCGTTGCCGTCGTCGATCGTGCCGGCGTGACCCGTGTCGTCCTGCGTGCCGACCGCGCCGGTCCGCACACGCTCGACAGCGCCGTCCGCAAAGCCTACACCGCCGCCTCCATGCGCACCCCGACCCAGAAGATCGCCGAGAATGTCGGCAAGAACCCGGCCGCGGCCCAGCTTGTTTCGATCGAAGGCCTGCTCGTGCTCGCCGGCGGCGTTCCGGTCAAGGCCGGCGAGGAAACGATCGGCGCCATCGGCGTCGGCGGCGCTCCGAGCGGTGACATCGACGACGAATGCGCACGCGCCGGCATCGACGCCGTCAGCGCCAAGCTGAAGTAAATCCTGGTGAAGGGCTCCGGCCTCCATGCGGAGGCTGGAGCGCATCCGTTTCAGACGTTGCGGAAAAGCGCGGTGAAATCGACGCGGGTCGGCTGCTCTTCAAGGTCGATCTGAGCCTCGATGTGGCGCAGATGGTGGTCCATCAGGTTCGCCGCGCGCTTGGCATCCTTGCGCTTCAGCGCATCGATGATTTCGGCGTGTTCGCCATGCGAGCAGGGCACGGCACCGGGGGATTCGTAGAGCGCGATAATGAGCGACGTGCGCGAGACGAGTTCCTGCACGAAGTCGCGCATCACCACATTGCCCGCCATGTTGGAAAGCTCGAGATGGAAATCGCCCGAGAGCTGGACGCGACGCTTCTTGTCGTTGCGCGCCACGGCTTCGGCTTCGGCCTCCACCATACCGGTCAGCTGGCGGATATTCTCTTCCGTTACGGTCAATGCCAGCTTTTCGATCAGCAGGCATTCGATGCCGCGCCGCGCCTCGAAAACCTGTCTTGCCTCCTCAATGGAGGGGCGGGCGACGAAGGCGCCCTTGTTGGGGATCAGTTCGACCAGCTTTTCATGCGCGAGGCGCTGCAGCACCTTGCGGATGATGGTGCGCGATACGCCGAAGGCGCCGGCCAGCGCGTCCTCCTGCAAGGGTGTTGCGGGGCGCAGACGATGATTGATGATGGCGCTGTAGATCTCGCCATGAATATACTCGTCGGTCGGGCCTGTTCGTTTTCTCGATTTCGTAGCCGAAGCGCGTTCGCCGGCCGTTGTTTTCGACGCCTGTTCCATCGCCTCTCCCTCGATCGGCGGCCGCTCCGCCCCGGCCAACCGTTCTATAGCCATGCTGTTGCGGTTCACTACCCAAGTAAACTTGAAGGTGCTGTCCGACTGGGCACAGCAATACAAGACGACCGCCACGATCCGCAACCTGCACCGCGGCCGGTGTGTACGGTATTTTCACCAATTTCCGGGATTTTCCTGCGTCGATCTGGCCGTTTTATCGGTTTCGACGCGGATTTCCGGTCAGGAACCGGTCTTTACAGCCGGTGGATCGGCATAACCGGCTGCGATTTCGTAGTGTGCGAGATCCTCCGGCTTCTTCAGAACGAACTGGCGGTCGGCCACGATGTAGTTGTCGGCATGCAGGCGGGCGATGGGCTGGTAGGTCTCCGGACGCACATAGCGGCCGCGCTCGTCCAGGCACTCGTCGCGCACATGCATCTGGACGACCTCGCCGAGCACGATGGTGCGGCGTTCATATTCGATCGTATGGGCAACGCGGCATTCCATGGCGCAGGGCGCCTCCTTGATGCGCGGCGGCGCGACCTTGACCGAGGACACCGGCGTCAGGCCGGCAAAAGCGATCTCGTCCACGTCGGAGGGGAAGTTGATGCCGGTGACGATCATCTGGTTGGCAATCGCCATGTCCACCATATGCACGACGAATTCCCCGGAGCGGCGGATATTGGCGACCGTGTCCTTCACGCCGCCGTTCGGGCGCATCTGCATGCCCAGAATGACAAGCGGCGGATCCTGCGAGAAGACATTGAAGAAACTCATCGGCGCGGCATTGTGGCCGCCCTTGTCGTCGATGGTCGTCACGAGCGCAATGGGGCGGGGAGCGACAAAACTCACCAGCAACCGGTAGCGATCCTGGGCGGGCAGTTGCGCGAAATCGAATTCCATGGGGGTCCCTTCGGGTGGCGGCCTGTGCGATGGTGCCGGCTGTCCGGACGGGAGCGCGGGCGGCAGTACCAGTTATCCGTCGGATTATTGCTGGCATTCGATGGAAATGTTGTCAACAATTTTGTACACAATAGTGGCGCCGGGTTGTTCGGCGAATGGAGAGGGGACTGACATGGACCAGCCGGATGTGCTCTTGCGCAATGCGACGGTGATGACCATCGATGCGGAACGTCGCGTCATCGAGCGGGCCTGGATCGCCGTTTCGGGCGACCGGATCTTGGGGATAGCCAGCGAGGACGACACGCCGCCACCGGAAGGCGCGCGCGAGACGATCGACGGCACCGGCATGGTCGCCATGCCCGGCCTCATCGATTGTCATTCGCACGCCGGTCACGGCCTCATTCGCGCTGCCGGCTACGGCGATGTCGACCGCTGGACCGAAGTCTGCGAGGGCGTCTATGCCCAGGGCTCGACCCCGGATTTCTGGCGCGCTGAGGCCCGGCTGACGATGCTCGAGCGGCTGATGGCCGGTGTCACGACGGGCATGACGCTGCTCGGCGGCGGCGCCGATATCATCCGGACCGACGATCCGGCCTTCGGCGATGCCCATTGTGGAGCAACGGCGGAATCGGGTCTGCGCACCATCCTCGCGGTCGGCCCGCGCCGTCCGCCGTTTCCGCGCAGCTTCCGCCGCTTTGACGAGGGGGCGGTGCGCGATGTCGCCGTCAGCTTCGAACACCAGCTCGCGGTCAGCGAAGACCTCATCACGCGCTGGAACGACGTGCTCGGGCGTGGCACGGGCGTGTGTCTGATGATGCCGGTCTACAATGAAAAACAGATCGAGGATCCGGCTGACCGACGCGCTGTTGCGGCGATGGGAGAGGCTGTGATGGCGTTGCGCGAACGGCTCGGCGTGCTCTTCACGCAGGACGGTCACCGTGAGGGATCGATCGCGCTCGCCCGCGATTTCGGCCTGCTCGGCCGTTTCGCGCTGCTCGGTCACAGCGTGGATCTGACGCCGGAGGATTTCGAGGCGCTGAAGGAAACGGGAGCCTCGATCATCCACAATCCGAGCGCGATCATGTCGATCTATGGGCGTTGCCCGGTGCCGGAGCTGCTGGATGCCGGCATCAATGTCTGCATCGCCTCGGACGCCTCGGCGCCGGACCGCGGCTACGACATGTTCCGCCACATGGCGCAGGCGATGCATTATCACCGCCGTCATTTCCGCGATCCCGCCTATCTGCCGCCGGGCAAGGCGATCGAACTGGTGACGATAGATGCCGCGCGGGCGCTTGGCCTGGAAAACGAGATCGGCTCGCTGGAGGTCGGCAAGAAGGCGGATATCGTGCTTGTCGACATGCGCAAGCCCCATCTCTACCCGCCGGGCATGCCGGTGCTGCGTATCGCACATTTCGCCAATGCCGCGGACGTGGATACGGTGATGGTCAACGGACGCGTGCTGATGCGCGCCCGCAAGGTTGTGCATCTCGATACGGATGACATCCTGGAAACGGCCGCCGCCGAACAGCGAAAGGCCTTTGCGCGGGCAGGGCTGGAGGAGTGCCTTCTAGAACCCGACGGCTACTGGCGCAACACCCGCTATGAGTCCGTTGCACCATGATGAAGGGGGCGGCCAGAGCCGCCCCCGTTCGTTGTTTACAGGATGAAATCGCCCTTGACGAGATCGATTGTCTTGTCGAGGCGAAGCGCGAAATCGGCCTTGCCGTCGCCATCCACGTCGCCGTAGACGAAGGTGTCGCCGCTCTTGTGGAAATAGCGCAGCTCGCCGGCCTTCTCGGAAAACGCCTTCTCGCCGATGAAGGTGAAGGCATCGTTCTTGCTCGTGGCATCGCGGGCATCGATACCGGACAGGTGGATCCGGTCGCCCTGCTTCTGCGAGAAGTCATAGATCATGTCGCGGGAGCTCGTCGTGCTGTCCTTGGTGCTGGTGAAGACGAACAAATCCGCGCCCGCGCCACCGTAGAGCTTGTCGGCACCGGTCCCGCCGTAGAGCTTGTCGTTGCCGCTGCCGCCATACAGCTTGTCGTTGCCGGCCAGGCCCTTGAGGATGTCGTTGCCCGCGCCACCGTCGAGGCTGTTGGCCTTCGTATTGCCCGTCAGCTTGTCGGCATGGGAGGAGCCGGTAAGGTTCTCGATCGAGGAATAGCGATCGCCCTTGGCGTCTCCCGTGTTGATCGAGGGCTTGGTCAGGCTGGCGGTGATGCTGGCCTTTGCCCCGGCATAGGAGGCTGTGTCCGAGCCCGAACCGCCATAGAGCCTGTCCGCGCCGGTGCCGCCGATCAGGATATCGTTGCCATCGGCACCGTAGAGCGTGTCGTTGCCGGCATAGCCGTAGATCTTCGTGGCGGTATCGCCGCCGGTCAGCGTTTCGCTTGCCGAAGTGCCCTTCAGCACCGGTGCGTCGGAGACGGCCGACAGGACGAACTTGCCCTTGACCGAGCTGTTGTAGCCAGCGATGTCGAGGAAAATCTTGCCGCTGCTCGTCGCGGTAAACTCGACGACGGCGACCGAATTGGAATCCGACTTGATGAGGTTGCCGTTGGCGTCGCGCAGTGCAAGCCTCACACCGTCTACGCCCGCGACATCGCCGGTGCCGCTTGACGTGAAGCGGTAGGTGACGCCCGACTTGACGGTGAAGCCGTACCAGTCGCTGTCAGCCTCCACGTCGATCTTGCCGGTCGTCGAGCGGCCGACGAGCAGGCTGCGATCGGTGTTGACGTTGTTGAAGACGGTGTCGAGGCTGGGATTGGAAACGATATACCGGCCGATGTCACTGGCATCCGTGACCTCGACAAAATAGGTGCCTGCGCTCTGGGCCGTGAACGTTACAAGGCCCGTGGCGTAGGAATAGTTCGTGCTGCCCGCAATCTTGTTGCCGTTGGCATCACGCAGATAAATGTCGCCATCGGGAAGGCCGGACGTGCCTGTGCCCGTCACGGTGAATGCATAGCTGATACCGGCCTTCAGGCTCACCTTGAACCAGTCGGAATCGCCCTGCACGTCGATAGCGCTCGTGATGCTGGCGCCGGTGCCCAGGGCGACGGTCGTGGAGGTGTTGCGCAGGATCGTGTCGTTGCCAAGCCAACGGAGACTGTAATTGCCAGCCTCGCCGCTGTCGCGGATGTCGATAAAGTATGTGCCGGTCTGCTTTGCGGCATGGGAGATTGCGTAGGTGCTATTGCTGTAGTTCGTGCCGCCGGCAAGCTGAGTGCCATTCGCATCGCGCAGGATCAGGTCCGCATCGGGCAGCGACGTGTTGCTGCCATCGCCGGAGACTGAGAAGCCGTAGTCGAGGCCGGCCTTCAGGCTGATCTTGAACCAGTCGGAATCGCCCACGACATCCACGGCGCTCTTGACGGTCTGCCCCTGGGATAGCGTGGCCGTAGTGTTGGCGTCGCGGCGGATCGTATCGTTGCCGAGCCAGACGAGGTTGTAATTGCCGATGTCGGAGCTGTCCTTAACGCCCACGAAATATGTGCCGCCAAGGGTCGCAGAAAAATTCACGGTGACAGTGTTGGAGGAATAGTTGGTACCGCCCGCCAGCACGGTGCCGTTGGCGTCGTGGAGCGTGAGATCGGGGTCGGTCAATGACGAGCCGTCACCGGAAAGTCGGAAGCCGTAGTCTAGGCCGGCTGAGAAACTAGCCTTGTACCAGTCGCTGTCGCCCGCGAAGGTCAAGCTGCCATTGATGGCCTGGCCTTTGCTGATCGTTGCGGTGGTCGAGGGATTGCCGGGAATAGTGGACATAATGAACTCCTCGAAATCGATACAGGATTATGCAGAGCCGCGGCGGACATCGGTGCCCGTCCGTGGCAGCGGAGCGGCGAGTCCGCTTGGCGCTGCCGCACGCTGACTGTTGCCGGTCGCCGAATCTCGTTCGCCCCCGCCGCGTCCGGGATAGAGCACGGTCGCTACCGTCGAATGAGCGAATTTCTGCAAACGGCCTTCCTGCGACGACGAGCGTCTATCGACAGGCGAGCCAATCGGCGGAATAGTCCGGCGGGAATGGTGACGAATGCGAGGGATGGAATGGCCAGTCTAGCCGAGACCGGTTTCGGGGTGGTGGCGCAGGACGATACCGGGCGGAACCGGGAAAAAATCGAGCGGCGCAAGGCCGTTTTCCGTCTTGCTGTGGCCTATTGGGTGGCGGTGTTTCTGTCCACGAGCGTGCTCTGGGCCATTGCCGGAACCGATCCGGTCGAATCCGCGCCCGGCAAGCTCGCCTCGATCGCCTTTGCGCTTGTTTTGACGACGGGCATGACGATGCTGCTGCGGCGCACGCTTGGCTGGCCGCTGTGGCAGCAGGTGGCCGTGGCCTTTGCCCTGTCGCTCGCCGCCACCCCCATTTCCGCCGCCGTGGACCACCTCATCTACATCGTGTGCGTCTATCCGCAGCCGGCGCAGTTCGATATCCGGGAATTCGCCTTCGGCATGATCTTCGGCATGTCGCTGTTCTTCGGCTGGTGCTGCCTTTATCTCGTGCTATGCTACAGCTTTGCGCTGGCCGAAGGAGAGCGACGCATGGCGGCCCTGCGCGAGGAAGCGCTCTCGGCACAGATGCGGGCGCTCGCCTATCAGGTCAATCCGCATTTCCTGTTCAACACGCTGAACGCCATGGCGGGTCTCATCGAAGAGGGCGCGAACGCCCCTGCGCGCAGCATGGTGCTGAAACTCTCCGGCTTCCTGCGCAAGACGCTGACGCTCGACCCCATGCAGGATATCCCGCTCAGGGAGGAACTGGCACTCCAGTCGGACTACCTTGCCGTGGAAAGCACGCGCTTTTCCGACCGTATGAAAGTCTCGTTTTCCGTGGATGAGGAGGCGAGCAACGTTCGTGTGCCGCCGCTGATCCTCCAGCCGATCTTCGAAAACGCCGTAAAATACGGCGTCGGTGCGACGCGCGGCCCGGTGGAAATCGCGCTGTGGGCAGAACGTCTCGACGATGTCCTGGTCGTCACGGTTGAAAATGACACGCTGGCGGCCGAAGCCGGGGAGATGCCGTCAGGCATGGGGATCGGCCTGCGCAATGTCGCCGATCGTATTGCCACGCATTTCGGTGGCGCTGCCACGCTCTCCAGCGGTTACATCCGGCCGGGTCGATTTGCGGTGCGCCTGACGCTGCCGTGGCAGTGCGCATGATGGACGAACGGGACCTGACCGCCGTCATCGTCGATGACGAACCCATCGCGCGCCGGCGCTTGGCCCGGCTGCTTGCTTCCATCGGTGGCGTAGAGGTGGTGGCCGAGGCTGGGGATGTTGCGGCTGCTGTCGAGGAGGCGCGTCGGCATTTGCCGGACCTCTTGCTCCTCGATGTCCGAATGCCGGGGGGCGACGGATTCGATGTGGTCGATGCGTTGAGCGACGCGCCGCCCGCGGTCGTTTTCGTCACCGCCTTCGGGCATTATGCGCTTCCCGCTTTTGCGGCCGATGCCGTCGATTACCTGACGAAGCCTGTGGAGGAAGAGCGGCTGGCCGCGTCGCTTCTTCGGGTGCGCCAGCGCCTCGGGACCCGCAACGCGACCGAGCGGCTCGCGGAAATGACGGCGGCGTTCGATGCGCTCCGGCAGGCGATGCGCCAGGAACAGAGCGGATTGCCGCCGTTCTGGGTGCGTTCGCGCGGGCGGCTGGTGCGTGTTTCGGCAGCCGGCGTGTCCCGCATCGATGCCGAGCGCGACTATGCGCGCCTTTATGCCGAAGGTGAAACCTATCTGCTGGACGAAACGCTGGCTTCGCTCGAAAGCCGGCTGCCGGCCGAACAGTTCGTTCGCGTCCACCGCTCCACGATCCTGCGCATGGAGGCGATAAAAGGGTTTCGGCGCGGCCGGCACGGCGCCTGGTTTGCCGAGCTCCTTGATGGCAGCGAGGTCCGCATCGGCCGCTCCTACCTGTCTTGCATGAAGCTTGTCGCTCTGTAGCGTGTGATGGGATCTGGGGATTCCTATTCGGCTCCGGTCCAAATATGAGTCAGTCATGGATGATTCGGCAGCGATTCGTTTTTTCGGCCGTGGCGGCGTCTTTCGGGCGGGCTCCCTGCTTGTGGCGCTGGCCGCAGCGCTTCTTGGTGGTTGCGCGGCGCGGCCGGGGGCGGGCGTTGCCACGCTTTCCTCGACCGTTCCGGCGGCGAGTGCGCTCGTCCTGCCGGCGCCGGGCACGCTTTCCATCGTCAGCGTGATCCAGCGCCAATACACCAACGCCATCGAGCAGCAGATCGCGTTGTCCACTTCGGCCTCGTCGTCGGGGCAGAATTTCATCAGCATTCAGGCGTTCGGTCCGGCCGAGACGGTTGCGATGCCGGGCGGTACGCTGAGTTTCAAGCCGGTGCGCCATTCGGCGATCCAGGCGGAAATCCGCCGTCACTTTCCCGACGGGCGTTTGACGATCTCCAGCAATTTCGTGCGCAACACCTATGGCCCCTTCGGCTACGCCTATGGACCGGGCGCCGGCAATGACGGTTGCCTCTACGGCTGGCAGCAGATCCGTTCGGACGAGGCCGACCGCAACCTCATGAACAGTTTCGGCATGCTGCAGATCCGCCTGCGCGTCTGCCAGGCGGGCGCAAGCGAGAAGCAGCTGGTCGAGCTGATGTATGGCTATACAATCGTCGGCGGCTTCACCGGCGCGACATGGAACCCTTATGGGACTCCGGCGGCGGTGGATGCCGGGGTGGGGGGCGGCAAGCCGTTGCGTGTCGCGATCGAGGAACCGCGTCGCGCGGTGGCGAGCGTCGAGACGGTCGAGCAGGCGCCTGTCGCCCGTCGTGTGACCGAAGCGAAGCCCCTCAGCCAGCGTACGGAGCAGGTGGTGGCGAAGGATGTCGTCGTCGTGCCGTCACCCACCGGCGGTTCGGTGACGACCACGACCACAACCCCGGGGGATGAGGCGATCGTGGTGCCGTCACCCGTTTGTGTTACAGGAGAGGCGGGATCGGCAACCTGTAATTGACAAAGCGGCCGCCCGGCCTAATTTTTCCTTAACATAATGATGCGTAAGGTCCGGGTTGGAACGCTATGATGGCGAAGGACGGCGTATGAGACATACCGGAACGATCATCCTGTGGGCGTTTGTCTCCGCCCTCGTGATCCTGGTCATCACCCTGCCGATCAACCTGCAGACCCAGCTGATCGCGAGCATCGCGGTCGTTACCCTCATGGCGGTCATAAAGGTGCTGCGTGCAGAAGGGATCTGGCGCCTCATCGCGCTCGCCTTCGGCACGGCCGTCGTGCTGCGCTATGTCTACTGGCGTACCACCAGCACGCTGCCGCCGCTGAACCAGCTGGAAAACTTCATCCCCGGCTTTCTGCTCTACCTCGCCGAAATGTACAGCGTCATGATGCTGGCGCTCAGCCTGTTCGTGGTGGCGATGCCGTTGCCGTCGCGCAAGAGCCGCATGGCGGAGGAGGGGAGGCTTCCTTCCGTCGACGTCTTCGTGCCGAGCTACAACGAGGATATCGGCCTTCTCGCCAACACGCTCGCCGCCGCCAAGGCGATGGACTATCCGGCCGACAAGCTGACGGTGTGGCTGCTCGACGACGGCGGCACGGAGCAGAAGCGCAACGCCGCCGCCGTGATCGAGGCGCAGACGGCCGAAGCGCGGCACCGCGAGCTGCAGGCGCTCTGCCGCGATCTCGGCGTCAACTATCTGACCCGCGCCCGCAACGAGCATGCCAAGGCCGGCAACATGAACAACGGCATGCAGTATTCGACCGGCGAACTCATCGCCATCTTCGATGCCGACCATGCGCCGGCGCGCGACTTCCTGCGCGAGACCGTCGGATTTTTTGCCGACGATCCCAAGCTTTTCCTCGTGCAGACGCCGCACTTCTTCCTCAATCCCGATCCGTTGGAGCGCAACCTGCGCACCTTCGAAAATATGCCGAGCGAGAACGAGATGTTCTACGGCATCATCCAGCGCGGCCTCGACAAATGGAACGCGTCGTTCTTCTGCGGTTCGGCAGCGGTGCTCAGGCGCACGGCCCTCAACGAAGCCGGCGGCTTTTCGGGCCTCTCGATCACCGAGGATTGCGAGACCGCGCTTTCGCTGCATTCGCGCGGCTGGAACAGCGTCTATGTCGACAAACCGCTGATCGCCGGACTGCAGCCCGCGACCTTCGCGAGTTTCATCGGCCAGCGCAGCCGCTGGGCGCAGGGCATGATGCAGATCCTGCGCTTCCGCTTCCCGTTGTTCAAGGGCGGGCTCTCGCTGCCGCAGCGGCTCTGCTACATGTCGTCCATGCTGTTCTGGCTGTTCCCGTTCCCGCGCACGATCTTCCTCGTCGCGCCGCTCTTCTATCTCTTCTTCGACCTTGAAATTTTCACCGCCTCCGGCGGCGAGTTCCTGGGCTACACGCTCGCCTACATGCTCGTGAATCTGATGATGCAGAACTACCTCTACGGGTCGTTCCGCTGGCCCTGGATTTCCGAACTCTATGAATATGTGCAGAGCGTGCACCTGCTGCCGGCCGTGGTCTCGGTCATGCTCAATCCGACCAAGCCGACCTTCAAGGTGACGGCGAAAGACGAGTCGATCAGTGTCTCGCGCCTGTCGGAAATCAGCCGGCCGTTCTTCGTCATCTTCGGCGTGCTGTTCGTCGCCTTCCTCGTCAGCGTCTACCGTTTCTATGCCGAGCCGTTCAAGGCCGACGTCACCTTCGTGGTGGGCGGCTGGAACCTTCTCAATCTCCTGATCGCCGGTTGTGCATTGGGCGTCGTGTCCGAACGCAGCGAAAGGGCATCGAGCCGGCGCGTGACGGTCAAGCGCCGCTGCACCTTCGTCATCGATGGTCGCGACTATCCGTCGACGCTCGAAAACGTTTCGGCCAATGGCGCGCGCGTGCAGGTCTTCGGGCTGGAAGGGCAGATAGAGGCGAATACGCGCGGTTACCTGCGCTTTACGCCCTCCGGCGCGACGGAGGAAGAATCGCTGCCCGTCGAGGTGCGCAATGTCGAAAGCCTTGGCAGCGTGATGGCTGTCGGCTGCCGCTTCATGCCGGAAGTGGCACGCCACCATTCGCTTGTCGCCGACCTCATTTTCGCCAATTCCAACCAGTGGAGCGACTTCCAGGTCTCCCGCCGCTACAATCCCGGCCTGTTCCGCGGCACCCTGTGGTTCCTCGGTATCGCTGCTTATCAGACGAGCCGCGGGCTCCTCTATTTCGTGCGCAGCTTCGGGGGCGCACGCAAGGGGGAGACCACATCGTGATGTTCCCTCCCGCAAAGGCCGCTCTGTTCGGCCTCGTTTTCGCGCTTTCCGCCTCCACCGCGTTCGCCCAGCAGGCGACTGTGCCTTTCGACATGTCGGGGGAGCGCGGGCCGACCGTCGAGACGAAGCCCGCGGCTTCCGACGACGGCACACCGGCCGTCGAGACCAAGGTGCCGGAAAAGAAGGCGGAGGTTCCGGATGTTGCCGCGCGTCGCTACATCATTCCCGCAACGACGCTGATGCTGGAAGGGGAGGCGGCGAGCCACTCCTTTCCGGTTTATCTGACGCCGCAACAGGCGGCAGCGGCGACCTCGATCAATCTCGGTTACTCCAACGCCGTCGTCGTCGCGCCGGAAGTCTCCGGCCTCACCGTCATTGTCAACGACGTGACGGTTGGCGAGACGCCCGTGCAGTCGCCGGAGGGCACGAAGGATATGCGCTTCGAACTGCCGGCCGGGTTGCTGCGGCCGGGCGTCAACCGGGTGACGTTCAATGCCGTGCAGCGCCATCGCACCGACTGCACGATCCGCTCGACCTATGACCTCTGGACTGCACTCGATCCGGCGCGCACCTATCTCACGGTGTCGCGTGACACCAGCGGCCGCCTGCTCACGACCGATGACATTGCGGCGATTGGCGTCGGCCCGGATGGCCGGACGAGGTTCACGATGATCGTGCCCGAAATGGGCCAGCCCATCACCACCAATGCGCTGATGCGGCTCAGCCAGGGCCTTGCCCTGATGGCGAAGATGCCGAACCAGACCTTCGACGTGGTCGATACCTTGCCCGTGACGGGCGGGGCGGGCGAATTGCACGTCATGGTCGGCACCGCGGCGGACCTTTCGCCGCTGTTGCCGGGCCTGCCATCGTCCGCCAGTGTCTCGGCGGTGGCCACCTTCGTCGATGCGCCTGCGGGTGATCGCAAGATTTTTGTCGTCAGCGGGCCTGACTGGCCCTCGATCGAGGGTGCGGTGGAAGGCATGGTTTCCCCCATCGACCGGCCGCTTGGCGTGACGCGCGAGGCGCTCAGCGTGCGCCAGCGCAATGCCGCGGAAATGCCGCTCCTATCAGGCGCGACGACGCTAAGACTGGCGTCGCTCGGCGTGCGCACGGCCGAGTTCAGCGGCCGGCGCCTGCGCACCGGCTTCGATGTCGGCATCCCCTCGGATTTCTTCGCCGGCGCCTATGGAGAGGCCACCCTGCTGCTCGATGCGGCCTATTCGGCCGAGGTGCAGCCGGGCAGTCACGTCGATATTTATGTCAATGGCAACATCGCCTCGACGGTGCCGATCACCAGCCGCAACGGCGGCATTTTCAGGCACCTTCCGATCCGCGTGACCATGCGGCATTTCCGGCCCGGCCCGAACCGTATCGATATCGAGACCGTGCTGATGACGGCGGCCGACAAGGTTTGCGCGCCGGGTTCCAGCGCCTCGGAGGAGCCGCGCTTCGCGCTTTTCGACACGTCCGAGTTCCGCATGCCGCGTTTTGCCCGTATCGCGCAGTTGCCGAACCTCGCAGCGCTCTCCGGCACGGGCTTTCCCTATTCGCGGGCGGTCGATCCGATCGCACTCTATCTCGACCGTCTCGATACGGATACGCTGTCGAGCAGCGCGACCTTCCTCGGCAAGATGGCCGTTTCGAGCGGCCGGGCCTTGCAGGTTCGGCCGGAATCCTCCGCACTTGCGATTGGCGAGCGGGATGCGCTTCTCTTCGGCACGATCTCGCAGCTTCCGCCATTGGTGCTGGCGCAGACGCATATCGAGGCCGAGAGCGCTTCAAGCTGGGGCGGTGCCGGCGGCGACGCAGGGCAGGGTGCGACGCAGGATGCGCTCAATGAATGGCAGTCGCGCGTGCGGGGTGGTTCCTGGCGCGGACAGTTTTCCGCCTTCGAGGCCTGGCTGCAGGAGACGTTCGACATTTCGCTCTCCTCGCTGCGCCTCTTGCCGGGCGAGGAAGCGCCGGTGACGCCCGACGATGCGTCGCGCTTCCTGGTCGCGCAGGGCGACAGCCCCGGACGCACGGCCGTCTGGACGGTGGTCTCGGCTCCCACGGGTGCGGATTTGCGCGCCGGCATGAATGCCGTGGCGCAGGATGCACGCTGGCAACAGCTCGACGGCTATATCACGCTGGAAAGCAAGGATGTCGAAGCGCTCGATACGCGCGCGGTCAGCCGCACGCGTTTCGTTGCCACGCAACCCTGGACTTTCGCCAATCTTCGGTTGATCGCGGCGAACTGGCTTTCGTCCAACATCCTCGCCTATGCGATGATCTTCTGCGTCCTGTCTATCCTTCTGGGCATTGCGACATCAGGACTTTTGCGTCGTTTTGGCCGTCCGGTCTGACGAGCGGCCGCAACACTGACGAGCGCTTGTTTACCGCGGGTTAACCCTATCGCGGTTTTATCGAAGCTCGTTGGTTCTCCTGCGAGGCGCTTGGCGTTGCCTATGCGTATCGTCGCAGTTCGGGGGAGCCTTGTTGATGGTGTACCGAAGGAAGCTCGGCATGAAGTCGATCCTCATGGCGGTTGTCCTGGCCTCGGCCGGAGCGGCGGGTGTCGCCGGCCTGTCTTTTGGCGTGCCCGACAGCCTGACGAAGGGATTGCCGCGCCTAGGCGTGGGGACGGACGACGTGGCAACCGGCAGCACGGAAGAATTTCCGGCTGCGGCCGTCAAACAACCCCGGTTGGAAGTTGCACAGGTCGAAAGCAGTCAGGCGAAGACCGGTACCGTTGTCGAAACGGCGGAAAGCCGCCCCGCGGTCGATGAAAGCGCATTGCGGTATTTCGCGTCGCGTGGCGACACGGCCCGTCTCAATGCGGAGATCGCGCGGCTGCGTGCGCTCTATCCCACCTGGACCCCGCCGGAAAACCCGCTTGCCGTGCCTGTCAACGAAGACAAGCAGCTGGAGGCGATGTGGGCGCTTTACAGCCAGTCGCGCTATGCGGACGTGCGTGCGGCGATCGCCAAGCGCCAGCAGGAGGATCCGCAATGGACACCCCCGGCGGATCTCGTCGAGCGTCTTGATGTTGCGGAGAAGCGCACCGCACTTATCACCGCCTCGAATGCGGGCAAGAGCGAGGATGTCGTGCGTCTCGGCGCGGAAACGCCGAGCCTGCTCACCTGCTCGGATGCCGATGTGCTGTGGCGCGTTGCCGAGGCCTTCGTCAAGACCGACCGCATGCAGCGCGCCAAGGATGCCTACGGCTATATGCTCGACAATTGCACGGACGCGCCGGTGCGCGTGGCGACGGTGCAGAAGGCGTCGACGCTGCTCGACTACGAGGACATGCAGGACCTCCTCTCCCGGGAGCGCGCCGGACCTGATGGCGTCAAGGAATTCGATGCGATCCGCGCCGATCTCGCCCGCCGTTTCGTCGGCGAAGGTGACGAGAATGCCGAAATCACCGTGGCGCCCGTCTATCTGAAGCTGGTGGAGAAGCTGGTGACGGACGAGGAGCTGGCCTCCGACGCGCTGCTGCTCGGCTGGTATCATCTCCGGCGCGACCAGAACGCCGTCGCCGAGCCGTTCTTTCGCAAGGCGCGCGCGGTCGAGGATTCCGCCTCTGCCTCGCAGGGGCTCGCCCTCATCCTCCTGGCCCGCAAGATGCCGGGCGAAGCGGAGGATGTGATGTATGCCTGGCGGACCACCTCCGAGCAGGCGATGCAGACCTATCTCGCCGCGACCACCAATCTCCTGGCTCTCGATCCGCCGCAAAAGCTCGATGCCAAGGTGCTGAACCGCATCGCGCAGGTGACGCTGGAGGAAAAGCATCCCGAGACGGGCGAGCAGTTCGGCTGGTATGCGCTGGCCATGGACCAACCGGTTACCGCCGGGGAATGGTTCGCGCAGGTGCTGAAATGGAAGGCGGACTATGAACCCGCCGCCTACGGTCTCGGTGTTGCGCGGCTGCGCCTTGAGGATGAAGCCGGCCTTGCGGCCGTCAAGCAGGCCTGGGCGGGGCGTTCGGAGCGCATAGCGCGGCTCGGTGAACAGGACGATCCGGACGACAGGACGCAGATTGTCACCGAGCGTCAGCCACGGCTTGCGTATGCCGGGCAGCGTGTCGTGACCCGCGAGGTCGTCGAGGACGTTGCCGCGCGGCCGCAACGCGTCGTGCGCACGGCTCGGCGTCCGAGCAATGCCGTGGGGGATTGCCGCAGCACGCGCAATCCTGTGGGCCTCCCGCCAGCACATGCGCTGACGCTCGGCTGGTGCCTGATGGAACGCAACCGGCCACTGGAAGCCGCTCAGGCCTTCGAAGTGGCCTTGACGGGTGAGGGGCGCACGCGCAGCGATGCCGCCTATGGCCAGAGCCTTGCCTATCTGCGCGCCGGCCTGACCAGCGATGCCGCCGTTGCCGCGACGAAGGCCAAGCTCGATCATAGCCGAGGTGCCGAGCTTCAGGTCGCCATTCTTGCCGACCGGGCCATCAGCAGTTTCCGCGCCCGGCGCTATCGCGAGACGATCGGTTTTCTCGACCAGCGCAACCAGCTTCGCGCGGAGCCGACGGACCTGATGATCCTGCGCGCCTTCTCCTACAAGAACCTCGGCATGCGCATCGATGCCGCGCGGTTGCTGGAGGCGCTTGCCGAAACCGGGCGGCAAGACGCGATCCGTGCCCTTGCCGAAATGCGCGCTGAAGACCGGGGGCCGAACTGACTGCTCTGCGGTCGCCCTTCACAGGAGGATGCGGCATGATGCTCCGCCGCGGTTTTCGCACAGCGCTCTTGTCGGTTTCTCTTGTCACGTCATTTGCTGCGGCTGACCGCCTCTATGTCGTCTGCGACAACGGCCTGTGCTGCTTCAAGGCACCATGCCCATCCTGGACGGTGGACTAATCGCGGTCGGGCGCTCCAAGCGGAAAGTACTTCCGGAAGGGTCGGCCTTCGTCCACGGCACGGGCGAAGGAGGGGCGGTCGAGCAGGCGCTTGCGATAGGCATGCACATGGGTGAGGGCCGGATCGATGGCATGTGTCCAGTCGGCATAGAACAGGAACGGTCCGGCGGCGCAATCGGCAAGCGTGAATGTATCGCCCGATGCCCAGACGCGGCCCTCCATGTGCCGGTCCAGCCAGGCGTAGGCGCGCTCCAGCATGTCGCGCGCTTCCCTGACGCCATAGGGGTCACGGTCGGCTTCCTGGCGGATCGCGTTGAAGACGATCTTCTGCTGCGGCGTTGAAACGTAGTTGTCGAAGAAGCGGTCGAGCATGCGCACCTCGATCGCCTTGTCCGGGTCCTCCGGAATGAGCTTGACCGGCCCCGGATAGTGCAACCCCAGATATTCGATGAGAACCGTCGCCTCCATAACCTGACGATCGCCGTCGACGAGGATGGGGAACCGTTTGATCGGCCAGCGTGTCTCGAAATCGAGGAGTGTCTCGGCGTCGTTGTGGTCCAGCAGGCGGTATTCGAAGTCGGTCCCGTTTTCGTAAAGGGCAGTCAGCACCTTCTGGCAATAGCTGGAAAAGGGATGAGCGTAGAGAACGGGCTTCATGACGACCTCCGCGATTGGTGTTTCTTTGTCGCAAAACCGATTGCGAAATGCAATCTGTTTTTGCAGCCTGGAAACGCCAAGCGCAAAAGCACGGTTCTAGCCGGCGCGCCACAACAGGACGCGTTGCACGTCACCGGCGTGCTGCCTGGAAAGCTGCATTTGCGCGAAGGGGATCACAAGGATCGTGACGATCAGAGCGGTCACGAACAGCGTTCCCGGATGGAACAGTCTCGGTTTCAAATGTCACCTCACGCATAGCCTGGTCCCTTGTAGCCGCAAAAGCTGACGCGCCGCTGAACGCGTTGTCGGCGCCGTTCAGCCGACTGTCAGCTTGTCCCGGCAGGGACGGGCAGGCTGCGCTTCCTCATGCGGAACGCCGGCGTGAATGACGGAAGGGAAGACGATGGGTGAAGACACTGGAGCAAAGCACGGCAATTGGCTGTGGCGGCCCGAGCTCGGCAGCATAACGGTCAGTGTTCTGACGGCGCTCTATCTGCTGGTTGTTTCCAATCAGAGTTTCTGGTCGAAGGGCTGGCTCTATCTCGAGGGGCGGCCGACTACCTTCGCCTCCATCGCCATCGGCATTGCCTTCCTCTATATCGCGTTCTGCGTCGCCGTCTCGGTGAAATATGTGATGAAGCCGATCTTCGTCTTTCTCATCCTGGCCAGTGCTGCCGGCGCATGGTTCATGGACCAGTTCGGTGTGGTCATCGACATCGAGATGATCCGCAACGCCGCCGAAACCAACAGCGCCGAGGCGGGGCACATGATCACGCCCGGTTTCATGCTGCATATGCTGGCCTTCGGCGTGCTGCCTTCACTGCTACTCGTCTGGGTCCGGGTTCGTCACCGTCCGTTTCTGTGGAAGGTGCGGGGTAATCTTGCCGTCATCGTGCCGGCGCTGGTCATCGCGCTCGTCGCCGGTCTTTCCCATGCCCGTGTCTATGCTGCCGCCGTGCGCGCGCATCATGATTGGTTCGAGGCGCTGAACCCGTTCGTGCCGATGGTGACGGCCGTGCAATTCGCCGTCGGTGAATCCGGCGATGTCAACATCGTCGCCGCGCCGCTCGGTGAGGATGCGCGGGTCGGTGACGTTCCTTTGAGCGAACGCAAGCCGCGCCTCATGGTCGTCGTTGCCGGAGAAACGGCGCGTGCCGACAATTTTTCGCTCGGCGGCTATGGTCGCGACACCAATCCGGAGCTGGCGAAGAGGGACATCTACTATTTTCCGGAAACGACGAGCTGCGGCACGGCGACAGCGGTCTCGTTGCCCTGCATGTTCTCCGTCTTTACCCGTGCTGCCTATTCCCACCGCAAGGGGCTTGAGACCCAGAACCTGCTGGATGTGCTCTCCCATGCCGGCGTGAAGGTGGAATGGTGGGATAACAATACCGGCAGCAAGAAGATCGCCGCACGGGTGAAGGAACGCTCGGTCATAAAGGACGGCAATCCGCGCCATTGCGGCAACGGCGAATGCCGTGACGAGGTGCTGCTCGAGGATCTCGACGCCTGGATCGGTTCTGTGAAGACCGACACGGTGCTGGTGCTGCACCAGATCGGCAGCCACGGTCCCGCCTATTCCCAGCGCTACCCGGAAGAATTTCGCCGCTTCAAGCCCGACTGCCGCAGCGCGGAATTCTCCGACTGCTCGCGCGAGGAGATCGTCAACGCCTATGACAACACGATCGCGTACACGGATCATATCCTGGCAGGTGTGATCGACCGGCTGGTCGGGCAGGAAGACCGGCTCGACGTCTCCATGCTCTACATGTCCGACCATGGCGAATCTCTGGGTGAATTCGGCCTGTATCTGCATGGTGCGCCCTACATGATCGCACCGCCGCAGCAGACGCATGTGCCCTTCGTGCTGTGGCTCGGGAAGGATGCCAAGGCCGCCTATTCGGCGGACTGCCTCGCCGACGAAACGAGGAGGCCGCAATCGCACGACAATCTGTTTCACTCCGTGCTCGGCATGATGCGGGTGGAAACCAGGGTGCGGGACCCCGCGCTCGACCTCGTTTCGGCCTGCCGGCTCGGCGCGACGAGTTGACCGGATCGGCGGGCGGGCTGCATGCTTGCGAGCGGAAGGGGCGACGCCTATTGTGGCTACCGGTTCCGGGAGCACGGCTTGAGAATTCTTTTGATCGAGGACGACGCCGTTCTGGGCGAGGCGGTGCGGGACTATGTCGCCGGCCTCGGCCATGCCGTCGATTGGATGCAGACGCTGGACGACGGCCGGACGGCGGCGCGGACGGTCGATTACGATCTTGTTCTTCTCGATCTGCGCCTGCCCGATGGCCGCGGACTGGCGTTGCTGACGGAGCTGCGTCGTGCGGGTGCCGTGACGCCTGTGATCATCCTCACCGCCCACGACCAGATTTCCGACCGGATCGAAGGCCTCAACAGCGGTGCAGACGACTATCTCGTGAAACCTTTCAATCTCGGCGAACTCGGTGCGCGCATGCTGGCCGTCGCGCGGCGCTACGCCGCGTCGTCGCTGCCGGTGCTGGAGGCAGGCCGGCTGAGCATCCGGCTCGCCGACCGCCGGGTGTTGCGCGATGGCGAGCCGGTCGATCTCTCTGGCCGGGAGTGGGCCGTTCTCGCGCGGCTTGCCAACCGCCCGGACGCCATCGTCTCCAAGGGCGAGATCGAGGAGGCGCTCTACGCGTTCGGCTCGGAGATCGAGAGCAACACGGTGGAGGTCTATGTCAGCCGGCTGCGCAAGAAGCTCGGCAAGGATTGCGTCGAGACGCTGCGCGGTATCGGCTACAGGCTGGGACGATGACGGACGACGCTCCTCAGAAGGGCGGCCGCCGGGCCGCTCGCCCGAGACGGAAAAGCCTCGCCGGGCGATTGATGCTGTGGATCACCGTGACCATAACGGCACTTTGGCTGGTCGCCGTCGGGTTTGGTGCGCTCATCATGCACGACGAGTTCGGCGAAATCTACGACAGTGCCCTTCAGGAGACGGCCGAGCGCCTGACGCCGCTTCTTCTCGACGACCTGCGTCGCCGCGATGATCTGGAAACACCGCAACGTATCGACGCGTCGCGCCCGCCGGCAGAGGAGGAATATCTGTCCTATCAGGTGCGCGATCTGACGGGCCGTGTGCTTCTGCATTCGCACTCGGCCACGGCCAGACCGTTCGAGGCGCCGTTGAGGACGGGGTTCTGGCAGGCCGGGAACGGGCGAATCTACACCGCGACGGCGGCTGACGGCACGATCTTCGTGCAGGTCAAGGATACGGCGGAGGAGCGCGAGGAGGCGACGCGGGAGGGCTCGCTCGCCTTGCTGCTGCCGGTGCTGCTCATCGTGCCAATCACGATTGCCGCCGTCTGGTTAGCCGTGAGGCGCGCACTGGCACCGGTGGAGACGCTGCGGGCGGCGATCGCGGAAAAGGATGGCGGCAATCTTGCGGCCATCGAGGCGACGCATCTGCCGGTCGAGCTGCAGCCGATCCTGCGCTCGGTCAACCTGTTGCTTGCGCGTTTGCGCGCGGTGGTCGCCGCCGAGCGGGAATTCACCTCCAACAGTGCACATGAATTGCGCACGCCTATTGCCGGTGCGCTGGCCCAGACGCAGCTTCTGCTGACGGAACTGAAAGACGCTCCGGCCCGCACGCGCGCGCAGCAGATCGAGACATCGTTGCAGAAGCTGACCAAGCTCACCGAAAAACTGCTGCAGCTCGCCCGCGCCGAAGCGGGCATCGGTGTCGCGGAAACCACATTCGATATCGCCGACGTCGTCGGTGTCGTCGTCACCGATTTCCAGCGCGCATCCGACGATGCGCAGCGGATCCGGTTTTCGAGTGAACTCGCCGTACCGCGGCTTTGCGAAGGCGCGGCCGATGCCTTTGCGATCGTGCTGCGCAATCTGATCGAGAATGCGCTGCTGCATGGGAAGGCCGGCGCGCCGGTGGACATCCGGCTGACGGGCGAGGGCAATGTGTGCATCTCCAACGCGGCGCCGCGTCTTTCCGAGGCGGAGCTTGTAGCGGTGCGCAAGCGCTTTGCGCGCGGCAGAACCGCAGCCGCCGGCTCAGGGTTGGGGCTCTCCATCGCGGAGCGTCTGCTCCAGCAGATGCGGGCAAGCCTGGTGCTGACCTCGCCCATACCGGGACGTGTTGACGGCTTTCAGGCCGAGATCGTGTTTCCTGCCGCCGGATGAGTTTTTTTCGGCGCCCCATTACTTCATGCCTGAACTATCTCGTTTTCCAGCATTCCGGCGCTGAATGGTGCTGTGAAACCCCCAAATATTTTCGTGTTGCATGTGACAAAGCTGTGGCTTTTTGCCGCATTTTGTGGTTTTCTGTGGGTATAAGCAAAAAAGGTGGGGAATATGGGTCGCAAACCGGAAGATTATGCGCGGCTTCTTGCCAGCGCACTTAGCAAACTCCATGCCGCAGAGTGCCACGGAGCCTCCGAACCGCTCTCCGAGCATTGTGTCCAGGTGATCAGTCAGACCATCGCAGCCGCGATGGACGACGCCCGGAAAGTTCATATCGAGCAAGAGCTTGTGGCGATGCGTGAACGCCGCGAGCGAATCCATCTGCATTCCTGACGCTCTGTCATCTCTCCCGGCGGGCCGCCCCTGCCGGGCGATCACGCCCCTGCTGGTCAAGTGCGGAGACACGACGTAGAACGGGCAAGCACGCCCCGCTGCGCCGCCGCGCCTGTCCCGCACCGTTCCTTCTGGTCCGGCTCGTTCGGCGGTCGCTTTCGGTGGGCGCGGCGAGGCGGATCTGGATGAGAACGGCGGGGAGCTGATATGACCGATTGGGGCAGGACCGGAAACGACAGGATCGCGCTGGTGACGGGCGGTGGCACGGGCATTGGCCTTGCCATTGCACGGGGTCTCAGCGCCGAAGGGTATGCCGTGGTCATCACCGGCCGCCGTGCGGGCGTGCTGGAGAAGGCGTCGGCTGATATTTCCGGCGAAACGGGCAATCCTGTTCGCGCGATCACCTGCGACGTCGGTGATCCCGGCGCGGTCGCTGCGGCGTTCGCCGCGGTCAGGCAGGAATTCGGGCGGCTTGACCTGCTCGTCAACAATGCCGGCTCCAATGTGTCGCCGGCTCTGTTGGAGGATATTCCCTTCGAGGAATGGTCGAGCATCCTCGCCGCCAACCTCACGGGCGCCTTTCTCTGCACGCAGCACGCCTTCCGCATCATGAAGGACCAGACCCCACGCGGCGGACGCATCATCAATAACGGCTCGATCTCCGCGAGCGCCCCGCGTCCGAATTCCGCGCCCTATACGGCAACGAAGCATGCCATCACCGGTCTCACCAAGTCGACGGCGCTCGACGGGCGCAAATACGACATCGCCTGCGGCCAGATCGATATTGGCAATGCCGCGACGGACATGACGTCGAAGATGAACGCCGGCGTGTTGCAGGCCAACGGCGAGATCGCAAGCGAACCGACCATGTCGGTCAAGCACGTCGCCGATGCCGTGATCTACATGGCCAGTCTGCCGCTCGACGCCAATGTCCTGACGATGACGGTAATGGCGACCAACATGCCCTTCGTCGGGCGGGGGTAATATTTTTCGGGCTATGCGCGATGTCGGAACTTTAAAGGTACGCGCTACTTTTTGGGGAAGCCGCGAACCTCTCATCCGCCATCCTCGGGCTTGACCCTAGGACCCATGCCACAAGCGTTGAGGTTGCCGCATGGATCCTCGGCTCAAGGCCGAGGATGACGGCAGAGAGGAGGAGAGGGCCGCGATCACAAAGAAACAGAGACTGCTAAGCCTCGGCAACCGCGCTCGCCACCCCCGAGGACAACCGTCGTTACCGCCGTCGTGGCTCGCCGCCCTCGGCATAGACCGTCTTCTGCTGGAACTTGAAGATATGGCCGCAGCGGCAGCGGATCATGTGCCTGTCGGGATATTTCGACGGGCGCTCGGTGAGGAAGCCGATGGGCAGCGCATCGATCTTGAAATCCGGATCCTTGCGCGTCGGCATGTCGTCTTCCGAGACCTCGGCATAGCCGGAATTGCCGCACATGGCGCATTCGAGTTTGCGCGAATAGCGGTCACGGGCGGCCATGGGCGATTCCTTCATTCGGTGTGGTTTGCCCGTTAATAGGCATCGGTCCTGCGTGTTTCAATGCCTCATGCCGCAAGTAGCGCCTGAAGCACGGCGATGATGCGCCGATGCTGGTGGGCATGGCGGGTACGCACGTTGACGGCGGCATAGACGGCCTGCGAAATCGGTTCCGCGCCGGCTACGCGGCTGACGGCGCCTGTCCGTAGGAGTTTTTTTGCATCCGCCTCCGTCACGAAGGCCGAGCCGCCGAGCTTCTGCATCAGAGCGAGGATGGCGGTGGTTTCGCCGCTTGCGATCGGCGCGGTGGAGAGGCCGGGATGCGCCTGCCGGTGCAGCCGGTCGAAGGCAGGGGAATAGACGGCCTGGATATAGTCTTCCGGTCGTACATCCTCGATCCGGCTCACCTTGTTGCTCACCATCTCGTAATGCACGTCGCCGATACGCTCGTAGTGCAGGTCGGGCAGGTAATGCGGGGTGAAAAGGATGGCGAGGTCGAGGTCGCCGGCGCCCAGATCGCGGTTCATCTGACTGGAATAGTCGACCTCGAGATAGACCGAGGTCGCAGGCAATTCCTTGCGGACAGCGGCCAGCCAGTCGCCTGCATAGTGGGCAGCCAGATCGTGCTGCAGGCCGATGCGCATCGAGCGCTCATAGGCGCCGGCCGTCTCCACTGCGCGTGTCGCCTCATGCCATTGATGTTGCAGGGCTTTTGCGTGGTCGAGAAAACGTAGGCCGGCCGCTGTCGGTTGCGTGCCGCCCTTGTTGCGGGCGAAGAGTTTTCGGGCAAAAAGCACCTCCAGCGCATTGATGCGGTGGGTGACGGTGGACTGCGTTATGTTCAGCCGCTCCGCCGTGCGGTTGAAGTTACGGGTTTCCATCAGGTCGAGGAATGTCTCAATCAGAACGATTTGCATGAATACGCCGTATTTTTCCAAATGTTTGGCGAGAGTGTAATCAGTGTTATCGATTAATAAAGCGAATTCCACCGGCTTGTCGCTTGCCTGTTTGATTGCCACAAATCCTGGGCAACCAAGGGGAAGAGAATGTCCGTACTGCCAAGCCATGCCCGTGTCGTCATCATCGGCGGAGGCGCCGTGGGCGCGTCGGCGCTCTATCATCTGGCCAAGGCCGGATGGACGGATTGCGTGCTGCTCGAAAAGAACGAGCTGACGGCAGGCTCCACCTGGCATGCCGCCGGCAACGTGCCGACTTTCTCGTCTTCCTGGTCTCTCATGAACATGCAGCGCTATTCGGCGTCGCTGTATCGCGATCTCGGCGATCTCGTCGATTACCCCATGAACTACCACGTCACCGGCTCGATCCGCCTTGGCCATTCGAAGGAGCGGTTGCAGGAGTTCAAGCGCGTCGTCGGCATGGGCCGCTATCAGGGCATGGACCTCGATATCCTCTCGCCCGACGAGATGCGCTCGAAATACCCCTTCCTCGAAACCCATGACCTGACCGGCGCGCTCTACGATCCCTATGACGGCGATATCGACCCCGCGCAGCTGACCCAGGCGCTCGCCAAGGGCGCGCGCGACATGGGCGCGAAAATCTTCCGTTTCTGCCCGGCGACCGGCGCGCGCCGCGAGGGCGAGGAATGGGTGATTTCCACGCCGCAGGGCGAGATCCGCTGCGAGAAGGTGGTCAATGCCGCCGGCTACTATGCCCGCGAGGTCGGCAAATGGTTCGGCCGCGAGGTGCCGATGATGGTGATGAGCCATCAGTACATGTTGTTCGAGGAAATCCCCGAACTGGCAGCCTGGTCGCGCGAGGCCGGCCACAAGCTGCCGCTGCTGCGCGACGTCGACAGCTCCTACTACCTCCGTCAGGAAAAGACGGGCATGAATCTCGGCCCCTATGAGCGCAATTGCAAGGCGCATTGGGTGACGCCAGACGATCCGATGCCGGACGATTTCTCCTTCCAGCTCTTCCCTGACGATCTCGACCGTCTCGAATGGTATCTGAACGATGCCGTCGAGCGCGTGCCGATCCTCGGCACGGCCGGCCTGTCGCGCATGATTAACGGTCCCATCCCCTATGCGCCGGATGGTAACCCGCTCATCGGTCCGATGCCCGGTGTGCCGAATGCCTATGAAGCCTGCGTCTTCACCTTCGGCATCTGTCAGGCGGGTGGTGCCGGCAAGGTGCTGGCCGAATGGGTGACGGAAGGTGAGACGGAATGGGACATGTGGTCCTGCGATCCGCGCCGCTACACGTCCTTTGCCGCCGACAAGGACTATTGCGTCGCCAAGGGCATGGAAATCTACGGCCACGAATATGCCATGCATTTCCCCAAATACGCCTGGCCGGCCGGCCGCGACCAGAAGCACTCGCCGATCCATGATCGCATCAAGGCGCTCGGTGCGCAGTTCAAGCCCTATAATGGCTGGGAGCGCGCCAACTGGTATGCCGCGCCGGGCGATGACCTTTCGGAACAATCGACCCAGACCTGGAACCGTGAGGGTCCCTGGCGGCCGCGTATCGAGGCGGAGTGCCGCGCCGTCACCGAGGCCGCCGGCATTCTCGATCTTCCCGGCTTCTCGCGCTTCCGCGTGAAAGGAGAGGGGGCGACGGCGTGGCTGTCCTCGCTCATCACCGGCAAGGTGCCGAAGCCCGGCCGCATCGGCCTTGCCTATTTCTCCGACGACAAGGGCCGCATCGTCACGGAAATGTCGGTCATGATGCTGGACGAGGATTTCTTCTTCCTCATCACCGCCGCGACGGCGCAGTGGCATGATTTCGAGTGGCTGCAAAAGCATCTGCCCAAGGGCGCTGCCTTCACCATCGACGACGTGACGGAAAGCTTCTCCTGCCAGATCTTGTCCGGTCCGAATTCCCGCGCCATTCTCGCCGATGTCACCGATGCCGACCTCTCCAAGGGCTGGCTGACGCATCAGAGCTGCCAGATCGCCGGCCGCTGGTGCCAGCTGGTGCGCGTCTCCTTTGCCGGTGAACTCGGCTGGGAAATCCACACGAAGATCGAGGACACTCCCGCGATTTTCGACGCCGTCTGGGCCGCGGGCCAGAAACATGGCCTGAAACCCTTCGGCATGGAAGCGCTGGACAGCCTGCGCATTGAGAAGGGCTATCGCGCCTGGAAGGGCGATCTCTCGACCGACTACACGATCCTGCAAGGCGGTCTCGATCGCTTCGTCGATTGGGCCAAGCCCGATTTCAAGGGCAAGGCGGCACTGGAGCGGGAAAAGCAGCAGGGCGTCACCAAGCGCTTCGTGACGCTGACGGTGGAGGCCGGTGACTGCGATGCGCCCTACATGTCGACGCTCTGGCATGGCGGCAAGGTGGTCGGTGAGACGACCTCCGGCAACTGGGGCTACCGCACCGGAAAATCCATCGCGCTCGGCATGCTGAAGGCCGATCTCGCCGTGCCGGGCACGGAAATCGAGGTGGAAATCTACGGCGACCGTTTCAAGGCGGTGGTCCAGCCCGACGGCCCGCTCTTCGACCCCAACAATGAAAGACTGCGCGCATGAGCAAGCCCATTCCCTCCAAGGCCAGAGCCGTCATCATCGGCGGCGGTGTCTCCGGCTGTTCGGTCGCCTATCATCTGGCCAAGCTCGGCTGGACGGATGTGGTGCTTCTGGAGCGCAAGCAGCTGACGTCGGGCACGACGTGGCATGCAGCCGGCCTTATCGGTCAGCTGCGCGCCTCGCAGAACATGACGCGGCTCGCCAAATATTCCGCCGATCTCTACACCAAGCTCGAAGCGGAGACCGGTATCGGCACGGGCATGCGCCAGTGCGGCTCGATGACCGTGGCGCTGACGGAAGAGCGCAAGGAAGAGATCTACCGTCAGGCCTCGCTCGCCCGTGCCTTCGATGTCGATGTGCGCGAAATCAGTGTCGACGAGGTGAAGGCGATGTATCCGCACCTCAACACGGCGGATGTGAAGGCGGCCGTGCATCTGCCGCTCGACGGCCAGTGCGATCCGGCGAACATCGCGATGGCCTTGGCCAAGGGCGCGCGGCAGAACGACGCGACTGTCATCGAGAACGTTAAGGTCACCTCCGTCGTCACCAAGGAGGGCCGCGTAACGGGCGTGATCTGCGAGCAGAATGGCGAGACCTTTACCATCGAGACGGAGAATGTCGTCAACGCCGCCGGCATGTGGGGCCGTACGCTGGCCGATATGTCGGGTGTCACGCTGCCGCTGCATGCCTGCGAGCATTTTTACATCGTCACCGAGCCGATCCCGAACCTCCAGCGCCTGCCGGTGCTGCGCGTCCCGGATGAGTGCACCTATTACAAGGAGGATGCCGGCAAGATGCTGATCGGCGCCTTCGAGCTGAAGGCCAAACCCTGGGGCATGGACGGCATTTCGGAGGATTTCTGCTTCGACCAGCTGCCGGAGGATTTCGATCACTTCCAGCCGATCCTCGAAAACGCCATCAACCGCATGCCGATGCTGGAAACGGCAGGCATCCACACCTTCTTCAACGGTCCGGAAAGCTTCACGCCCGACGACCGCTACTATCTCGGCGAAGCGCCGCAGTTGAAGGGTTACTGGGTCGCTGCCGGCTACAACTCCATCGGCATCGTCTCCTCCGGCGGCGCGGGCATGGCGCTGGCGCAATGGATGAACGACGGCGAGGCGCCGTTCGATCTCTGGGAGGTCGATATCCGCCGCGCCCAGCCGTTCCAGCGCAACCGCAGCTATCTGAAGGACCGTGTCTCCGAAACCCTCGGCCTGCTCTATGCCGACCATTTCCCCTATCGCCAGATGGCGACGGCGCGCGGCGTGCGCCGTTCGCCGCTGCACGAGCACCTGAAGGCACGCGGTGCGGTGTTCGGCGAAGTCGCCGGCTGGGAGCGCGCCAACTGGTTCGCCAAAGAGGGGCAGGAGCGGGAATACCGCTATTCCTGGAAGCGGCAGAACTGGTTCGAGAACCAGAAGGCAGAGCACCTCGCCGTGCGGGGCGGCGTCGGCCTGTTCGACATGACCTCCTTCGGCAAGATCCGCGTGGAGGGCCGCGATGCGCTGGCCTTCCTGCAAAAGCTCTGCGCCAACCAGATGGACGTCGCGCCCGGCAAGATCGTTTACACCCAGATGCTCAATGCGCGCGGTGGCATCGAGAGCGATCTGACGGTGACGCGCCTCTCGGAGACGGCGTTCTTTCTCGTCGTGCCCGGCGCGACCTTGCAGCGTGACCTTGCCTGGTTGCGCAAGCACCTCAAGGACGAGTTCGTCGTCATCACCGATGTGACGGCGGCCGAAAGCGTGCTCTGCGTCATGGGGCCGAAGGCGCGCGACCTCATGCAGAAGGTCAGTCCGAACGATTTTTCCAATGCCGCGCATCCCTTCGCCTCGGCACGGGAGATCGAGATCGGCATGGGCCTCGCCCGTGCACATCGCGTCACCTATGTCGGTGAGCTCGGCTGGGAACTTTACGTTTCCACTGACCAGACGGCCCATGTCTTCGAGGCACTGGAGGAAGCCGGTGCCGATGTCGGCCTGAAGCTCTGCGGCCTCCATACGCTCGACTCGTGCCGCCTCGAAAAGGCTTTCCGCCATTTCGGCCATGATATCACCGACGAGGACCATGTGCTGGAAGCCGGCCTCGGGTTTGCCGTGCGCACCAAGAAGGGCGATTTCATCGGCCGCGATGCGGTGCTGCGCAAGGAGGAAGAGGGGCTGAAGCGCCGGATGGTGCAGTTCAGGCTCACCGATGCCGAGCCGCTGCTCTTCCACAACGAGGCGCTGGTGCGCGACGGCAAGATCGTCTCGACCATCACGTCGGGCAACTACGGCCACTTCCTCGGTGGCGCCATCGGAATGGGCTATGTGCCTTGCGAGGGTGAGAGCGAGGCGGATGTGCTGGCCTCGAGCTACGAGGTCGAGATCGCCGGCACGCGGGTGAAGGCGGAAGCCTCGCTCATGCCGATGTATGATCCGAAATCGGAAAGGGTGCGGGCATGACCGGGCTTGCCGAACGCCATCAGCGGTTTCACGACCTACACCAGTCGGGTTGCTTCGTCATCCCGAACCCCTGGGATCTCGGTTCCGCCCGCATGATGGCGGCGTCGGGCGCCGTAGCGCTCGCCACCACGTCGGCGGGCTTTGCCTTCACGCTCGGCCGGCCGGATATGGGCCGCGTGACGCGGGAAGAATCGCTCAAGCATGCCGAAGAGATCGTGCGCGCCACGCCGCTTCCCGTCTCGGGCGATTTCGAGAACGGCTTTGCCGATGCGCCCGACGATGTTGCCGAGACGATCCGGCTTGCTGCGGAAGTGGGCCTGTCCGGCTGCTCGATCGAGGACACGCAGATGGTGGACGGCAATCCGGCCTATGCGTTCGACCTTGCCGTCGAGCGCATCCGCGCCGCCGTCGATGCCGCCCGCTCACTTGGCCGCCCCTTTATTCTCTGCGCCCGTGCCGATGGCGTGATGAACGGCGTCTACGATCTCGATGAGGCGATCCGCCGTATCCAGGCCTTCGAAAAGGCCGGTGCCGATCTCGTCTATGTGCCGGTGCCGCCGGGTGAGGCGGAGCTGCGCCGCGTCGTGCAATCGGTGTCGACGCCGGTCAATGCGCTTGCTGCCGGGCCGCTGAGGCAACTCACCGTGCCTCAACTCGCCGCCATCGGCGTGCGCCGGATTTCACTCGGCTCGATGATCGCCCGCGTCACCCACGCGGCCATCGCCGAACAGATGGATGCCATCGTCAAGGATGGCAGCTTTGCCAAACTGTCCGCCGCCGCGTCGGGGGATCTCATCAACAGGATGCTTGCCGCTGGTGCGGGGGAGACGGATCATGAGTGAAGCAGCAGCCTTGTCCTCCCGCCGCGCTGGCGGCCGCGCCGCCCGCGTCGCCATGCGTGCCGCGCCGCTTGCGGAAAACGTTCGCCCGATCCGTCCAGGCCTGCCCGGCGGCCAGTACCGGCCGCTGACGGACGCGAATGTGCGCCGCATCCACGAGGCGGCGCTGGATGCCCTGGAAAATATCGGCCTCGCCAATGCGCCGAAATCCGGCATCGAGATCATGACCCGCGCCGGCGCCATACTCGGCGAGGACGGGCGCCTGCGCTTCCCGCGTGCGCTGGTGGAGGATATGCTGGCTGTCGCGGCGCGGGATATCACGCTGCACGGCCGCGATCCGAAATACGACCTCGAATTGTCGGGCACCCGCGTCTATTACGGCACAGCGG
Organism: Shinella curvata; assembly: GCF_022899935.1. Classification (GTDB taxonomy): domain Bacteria; phylum Pseudomonadota; class Alphaproteobacteria; order Rhizobiales; family Rhizobiaceae; genus Shinella; species Shinella curvata. The sequence goes on along the minus strand of NZ_JALJCJ010000001.1, from coordinate 876,028 downwards.
GTGCAGCGGTGCATATCGTCGATGTCGAGAAGCGGGAATACCGCGAATCGACCGCGAAGGATCTCTTCAACGCCGCCCAGCTCGTCCACCATCTCGACAACATCCACTTCTTCCAGCGTGCGATGGTCTGCCGCGACGTGGCCGACAATTTCCTGATGGACATCAACACGCTCTATGGCTGCTGCGCCGGCACGTCCAAACATGTCGGCACCAGCTTCTCCGATCCCTCGCATGTCGAAGGCTGCTTCGATCTCATCCACATGATGGCGGGCGGCGAGGACAAGTGGCGGGCGCGGCCCTTCGTGTCGAACTCCAATTGCTTCGTCGTGCCGCCAATGAAGTTTGCCGAAGAGAGCTGCATCACCATGGAGGCCTGCATCCGGGCCGGCATGCCGATCCTGCTGCTTTCGGCAGGGCAGGCGGGCGCGACGGCGCCGGCGCCGCTCGCCACGGCCATCGTGCAGGCCGTCGCGGAGTGCTTGGCGGGCGTCGTCTATGTCAACGCCATGGCGCCCGGCCATCCGGCGATCTTCGGCACCTGGCCCTTCGTCTCGGACCTCAGAACCGGCGCCATGTCCGGCGGCTCGGGCGAGCAGGCGCTGCTGACGGCCGGCTGCGCGCAGATGCACCAGTTCTACGGTCTGCCGGGTGGTGCGGCCGCCGGTATCGCGGATAGTAAGCTGCCGGACATGCAGGCCGGCTGGGAGCAGGCGATCTCCAACGTCATGGCCGGCCTGTCCGGCCTCAACATGGTCTATGAAGCGGTCGGCATGCATGCTTCGCTGCTCGGCTTCTGCTTGGAAAGCCTCGTACTGGGCGACGACCTGCTCGGCCAGGTCCAGCGCTGCGTGCGCGGCATCGACGTCACCGAGGATTCCGTCTCGCTGGAGACCATGCGCTCCGTCTGCCTCGATGGCCCTGGTCACTATCTCGGCGATCCGCAGACGCTGTCGCTGATGCAGACGGAATATGTCTATCCCGCCGTCGCCGACCGCACGAGCCCGAAGGAATGGGCCGAGATCGGTCGCCCGGACCTCGTGCAGAAGGCTATCGAGCGCAAGAACCGCATCCTCTCTGAAGCCGGCGGCCCGCTCTTCGACTTCGCGACGGACCAGGCGGTGCGCGAAAAATTCAGGATTTATTTCTGAGCGGATGGATGAGCGCTCTCGTGTGTTGATTCACGGAAGCGCTCCATCTCCTTGTTTTGTCTACCCTGCGCGACGGTCGAAATGGGTGCGCAGCGAGACATGCGTCTGCACGCTCGCGATACCCGGCGTCGTCGCGATCTGACGGCGCACCGTGTCGAGCTCGGCATTGGATGTGCATTCGACGAGCAGCATCAGATCCGTCGGCCCGGCGAGCGACCAGCAGGTCACGACATTGGGAATACCGGTAAGGTGCGGCACGACATGATCACAGTTGCGGCCCTGCTGGAAACCGACGGCGATCAGCGCCTCCACGCCGGCCCGGTCCCTGTCGATACCGAGCTTCACCGTATAGCCGGCGATGACACCTTTCGCCTCCAGCCGCCGGACGCGCTCGTGCACGGCGCTGCGCGAAAGGCCGGTGTGGCGGGCAAGCTCCACAAGGCTCTGGCGGGCATCGGCGCGAAGTGCGGCGATGAGCAATCTGTCCTTCTCATCAAGCTCGTTCATCCGGAATAATCTCCTTTTGCCGGACGATCGTCCGGCATTCCGTCTCCTTGCTGCGCGAAACCGGACGGAAAAGCAACTATTCGTCGGATATCGCTTCAAGGAGAAACCGATGCCGACCCTACCGCACAATGCCGTCCTGATCCCGATCGACATGCAACAGGCTTTCGATGCTGCGCCCTGGGCGCCGCGCTGGAACGATCGGCTGGACGAGAATGGCCTTTCGCTTCTCGCCGCCTGGCGTGATGCCGGCCGACCAGTCATCCATGTCTGTCACGACAGCACGGAGCCTAATTCCACGCTCCGCCGTGAAAACCCTGGCAACGCGCTGCGTCCCGGCTTCGAGCCGCAGGCTGACGAGCCGCTGGTGCGCAAAAGCGTCAACGCGGCCTTCATCGGTACGGATCTCGATCTGCGTCTGCGCCGTCTCGGCGTCGATACGGTTGTGCTCTTCGGTATCTCGACGGATATGTGCGTATCGACCAGCGTGCGCGTCGGCGCCAATCTGGGCTACCAGGTGTTTCTCATCGAGGATGCCTGTGACTGCTTCGATCTGCCGGATGGCAATGGTGGGACGATTGCGGCGCGCGATGTCCATCGTGCCCATGTCGCGACGCTGCGGCACGAATTCGCGACCGTGCTGACCACGGCCGACGCTGTCGCCAGCCTCTAGCGCCGGACGGCACGTATCTCGCGGACCCCATAGTCGAACCTCGGAGCCGTAAGGGGGGTGAGGTCGATGCCGGGGAAGACGGCGAAGGTCGAGATGTCGGCGCTTTCGTTCGGCAGGACGCGCGAGACGATGAGCGCGTCGTCGCGTCCCACCTCGCGGCAGGTACCGTCAGGGCAATCGGACAGAACGACATCCAGCCGGAAAGACTGCATTGGCACGGTGCCGCCGTTCGTCACCTGTCCGGTGATGCGGAAGCTGGTTCGCGTCTGTCCGGCGACCGCCTGCATTTCGGAGAGCGTGACGACGTCGGCGGAAAGTGCCGATGTTTCCACTTCCGGCATGACGGGCGTGTCCGAGGGGGCGCGGTCTTCCATGAACCAGATCAGCAGGGCCGCCGCAAGGCCGATGGCCACCACGATGGTGAGGACGGGTTCGACCCAGCTCTGAAAACGCCGGAAGCGCAGTGCGAGATAAAGAATGGCCGCCGCCGCAACCGCAAATGCCCAGATCATTCAGGTCCTCCTGGGCATGATATAGCGTGCGCAGCGGGCCGCCGAAAGGGCAGGCCGGTTCAATTCGGCTTGAGCGCGATCCAATAGGCGCCGTCAAAGGGAACGGCGGCGAAGCGCTCGTTGATTTCCTTCAGCGTCGCATCGGGATCGACATCGGCGAAGATGTCCGGGCGCAGCCAGTGGGCGAAGGCTTCGGCGGCGAGAATGTTGAGCGGCACGGCGTTGAAGAAGTTCCAGAGACCATAGACGCGCTCTTCCTTCACGGCCTTGAGGCTTGACAGCAGCGGGCCTTTCACGGCGCGGCCGAGCGTCTCGCGCGCCTCGGCGGGATCGACGCCGGGGCCGACGGAGAAGGTGCTGTATGTGCCGCCCGGCGAGGCCGTCGCGATATAGACGTCCGGCTCGGCGGCGACGATGAATTCCAGATTGACGATGCCGCCCTGTGCCGGCAGGCTTTCGGCGATGTTGCGGCTGCCGGTGATGGCGATGAAGGCGCCGAGGCCGCCGGTGCCATAGGCATAGCAGCATTTTTCCGGGTTCGGGAAGGCGTCCATCAGTACGCTCGGGCCGGGCTCCGGATGTTCTGCCACGCGGTCGCGGATGCGCTTGACGCGGTCATCGTAGAAATCGGCGAAGGCATTGGCCTGTTCCTCGCGGTTCAAAACCTTGCCGAGCAGGCGCATGTTGCCGGCGGTGTTGTTCAGCGCGTCGCTGTTGAAATCCACCACGACGACGGGAACGCCGGTCTGTTCGAGATAGCCGATCGCCTGTTTGCCGAGTTCGGTATCGGCCTGCCAGTTGGCGAGAATGGCAAGGTCGGCCTTCAGCGACAGGGTTGCCTCGAAGGACATGGTGATGCCGTCGCCGATGATCGGCACCTGCTCGATGGCAGGAAACTTGTCCTTGAAGCGGGCATAGATTTCGGGGTTGTCGCCCTTCATGTCGCTGGCCCAGCCGGCAAGCAGGCTAACCGGGTCGGGATGGATCAGCGACAGCGCCACCAGATTGAAACCGCTGCCGAGCAGGATCGCCTTCGGCTGCGCAGGGATGGTGACCTCGCGTCCGAGCGCGTCCGTGACGGTCAGCGGATACTGGACCTCGGCGCGCAGTGGCAGAGCGGCAAGCAGCAGGAAGACGGCGATGGAGGCGAGAAGGCGCATGATCATTGCTTTCTGAGTTCGGGCAGGGCGCACAGCTCGCCGCAGCCGGGAATGCCTGGCAGCATGTAGCGCAGGCAGCAGACCTTTCGGCGACATTGCGTCGTGCCGGCGTCCAGCTCGTGGCGCAGGCATCCGTGGAAAGGGTTGCGGCTGCCGTCGGCCAGCAACGGACAATCGAACAGTGGGCGCGACGGCCACGGATCGTCGCCTTCGGGCGGCGCACGGTCGGTCACGTTGAAGGCGTAGTCGATATAGACGGCCGCATTGTTCCAGGCGAGTTTCGGCGCAATGCCGGACTTTTCCTTGAGGAGTGCCACAGTGCGGGCAAGGTGGCAATCGACCAGGGGAGTGACGAAGCGGACGAGATCGTCGCCGTCGCTCCATTCGCCTTCATGCGGCAGGCCGAAGGCGCGTGGCAGGCCGTCTTCGCCAATCGCAATGGTCATATCGTCGAAGGCGACGGGCAGAGCCCGTTCCGCCCGGCGGGCGACGATATAGGGGATGGTCAGGGTGGAAAAGTAGTAGAGCGACCAGAAGGAAGCGGCCGCGCGCCGGTCCGCCTTGCCGTAGCTTGCGGCGAAGCGCTCAAGCGTGTCGGAAAAACCGTCTCCCGCCAGGAACTCGCCGAGCGGCATGGCACCCTCGAGATCCGATGAGAGCATCATCTTCTCGCCGCACCACGCATGCTCGCCGGAAAAGACCGCCCTCAGGCCTTCCGGCCTGAAAGCGGTCCCGCGATCCTCTGGGGAAAGCGTCGTCAAGGGCTCACCACGAATATTTCAGGCTGCCGATCACCGTGCGGCCCTGGTCGCGATAGCAATAGCCGGCCGAGCAAACGGAGTCCTGCCGGTTGAACAGGTTCGTCGCATTGACTTGCAGCTTGAGGCCTTCGTAGTCCTTGTCGATTGCCGAGAAATCGAAATCGATCGAGGCGTCGACGAGTGCCCGTGCGCTGTTCTTCGTCGTGTTGTAGTCGCTGCCGTAGCTGGAGCCGAGGAAACGCACGCCCGCGCCGATGCCGAGGCCGGCCAGGGGGCCATCCTCCGGCAGGTCGTAGTGCGCCCAGAGCGAGGCCATGTGGTTGGGTACGGAAGAAACCTCGTTTCCGACCGTACCGGTCGGCCCATCCAGGATTTCCGTTTTTGTGTAGGTGTAGGAAGCGATAAGCGACAGGCCGTTGTCCAGCGAGGTGTTGGCTTCGAACTCGAAGCCGCGCGAGCGGATTTCGCCGCGCTGTACCTGCGCATTGGTGACGGTGCCGTCGTCGAGTTCAACGACTTCGTAATACAGGCTGTTCTTCTGATCGATGTTGAAAAGAGCGGCGGTCAGAAGCGTGTTGCTGTCGGGCAGGAGGTACTTCACACCAACTTCCTGCTGTTTGCTCTCCGTCGGCTTGAACGGGTCGCGCGTTTCGATGTCCACGCCGCCATTCGGGAAGAAGGCGGTCGAGTAGCTGGCGTAGGGGGTGATCCCCCACGGGGTTTCATAGCTCACGCCGATGCGCCCGGTGAACGCGCGGTCATCCTGCTTGGTCGTGCCAACGGCGCCGGATGCGAGGTCGGTGTCATCGGTATCCGTCGATACCCAATCGTAGCGACCGCCGAGGGTCACGGTCAGCGCATCGTAGCGGATCTGATCCTGCATATAGAGACCGGTCACGAGCTGATCCTGCACGGTCTTGGTCTGGAAGGCGATCGGGCCGACCGGGCGGCCTACCGTGGGATTGTTGGTATCGATCGGCGGCGTGGAGCCATAACCGTTGAGCGATTTCCAATAGACCTTGGTGATGTCGATGCCGGTGAGCAATGTGTGTTCGAAAGCTCCGGTCTCGAATTTCGCTTCAAGCTGGTTGTCTATCGTATAGGTATCCAGCCATTCTTCATAGGTGCCGGCGGTGCCTTCCAGCAGGGTGGGATCCGTCGCGTTCCGCTCGGAAGCGAAGGCCCAGTCGGCGTCGATGTTCAGCCAGGAGGCGCGGGCATTCTGACGGAACACGAAGACGTCGTTCAAGCGATGTTCGAACTCGTAGCCGATGCGGCCCTGGTTCTGGACGGCGTCGTTGAACGCTGGATTGCCCGCGAAGATGTCGGTGACCTTATTGGCGACGCCATCGAAGAAATAGGCGGCCGTGCCGCCGGTCTCGGTTCGGGAATATTCGCCGAGGATGGTCAACTTCGTGTCCTCGTCCGGCTTCCAGGTAATGGCCGGCGCAATGTAGGCCCGGTTGTCGGGAACCCCGACCTGTTCCGTGTCGGAGTCGCGGAGCAAACCGGTCAGGCGATAGTAGATCGGGTCTTCCTCGTTGATCGGGCCGGAGAGATCGAACTGGCCCTGATAGCGGTCATGACTTCCGTATTGCACCTCCACCTCGCGCATCGCCTCTTCCGTCGGGCGCTTGCTGATGAGGTTGTACAGACCGCCGGCACCGGCGGGGCCGTAAAGGGCCGAGGAGGGGCCGCGCAGGATCGATACGCCTTCGAGGCCGTATGGCTCGGTCTTGAAAAGCGAAGAGCCGAAGCCGGGCTGGCGCAGGTTGTCGCGGAACACGCTGGAATAGGTCACGTCAAAGCCGCGCAGCGTGAAGCTGTCAAAGCGTGGGTCGAAACCGTAGCCCCCGACGCGGGTACCGGGCGTATAGGCGATCGTCTCGAGCAGTGTCTGCGGGTTGCGGTCTTCGAGCTGGTCCTTGGTGACCGAGGAGATCGACTGGGGCGTCTGGACGAAAGGCGTGTCCGTCTTCGCGCCCGTCGCGCTGCTCTTGCCGACATAGCCATCGGCAGTGATGACGCCGCCGCTGCCGCCGTTGACCACGACCTCTTCGAGAACGGTCGCGCCGTTGTCGGCAGTCGCCGCCTGATCCTGTGCAGAGGCCATGGTGGCCAGCGTCAGGAGGGAGGTTCCGGCGAGCGCCAGCCGAAGCAGCGTGCGGGTGCGGTTTTGCATGCGGGTCACTTTCTGATGGGACGATCTATAAGATGACCGTTTTTATCAGGATTCCGTGCGCCGCAACAAATTATATGACTAAAATGGTCATGATTTAGCCACTGTTGCGTGAGTGCAACAGTGGCTGGGGATGGATTGCACTCAGAAGACGAGGCTGCCTGCGGTCAATGCAAGCACAAGGAAAATCAGGAAGATGATGAGTGCGATCGCGAAAAGCACCTTGGCGATGGTGGCCGTGGCGGCGGAAACGCCGGAGAAGCCGAGGAAGCCGGTGATCAGCGAAATAACGAGAAAAATCAGTGCCCATTTCAGCATGGCGATGCCTCCGATGTAGTCGCAGACAAGACGCGTGACGGGCAAAAAAGTTCCGGGACGCGGAGGACGTCCCGGAAGGTGGCCGCGCGCTTGGGCGGCGGGGAGGATCAGCCGTGATTGATCATGACGTGGCGCACGGCGGTGTAGTCCTCGAGCGCATAGATCGACATGTCCTTTCCATAGCCCGACTGTTTGACACCGCCATGCGGCATTTCGGTGGTGAGCATGAAATGCGTGTTGATCCAGGTGCAGCCGTATTGCAGGCGTGACGCGGCCTTCATCGCCTTGCCGATATCCTTCGTCCAGACGGAGGAGGCGAGGCCGTAGTCGCTGTCATTGGCCCAGGAGATTGCCTGCTCGGCCTCTGAGAAGCGTGTGACGGAAACGACGGGACCGAACACTTCGCGGCGCACGATCTCGTCGTCCTGCGTCGCACCCGCCACGACAGTCGGCTGGAAGAAGTAACCCTCGTCGCTGCCGGTGCGGCCACCGGCGGTGATCTCGATGTGCTTCACTTCCGCTGCGCGCTCGACGAAGCTCGCGACACGGTCGCGCTGGCGCTTGGAGATCAGCGGGCCGATCTCGTTCAGCGTGTCGTCGGGATCGTTGTACTTGATGGTGGAGACGGCGGCGGAGAGGTCGGCGACGAGCTTTTCGTAGATGCCGTCCTGCGCGTAGATGCGGCAGGCGGCGGTGCAGTCCTGGCCGGCATTGTAATAGCCGAAGGCGCGAATGCCGGCGACGACGGCTTCGAGATCGGCATCGTCGAAGACGACGACCGGGGCCTTGCCGCCGAGTTCCAGATGCGTGCGCTTGACGGTTTTCGCCGCGGCGGCGAGCACCTTCTTGCCGGTTGCGACGTCGCCGGTGATCGAGACCATGTTGATCTTCGGATGGTTGATCAGCGCGTTGCCGACCGTCTCGCCGCGGCCGAGCACGATGTTGACCACGCCTTCGGGAAGAATGTCGGCGAGCAGCTTCGCCATCTTCAGCGCCGTCAGCGGCGTCTGTTCGGAGGGCTTGAAGACGACGGTGTTGCCGCCGGCAATGGCGGGCGCCAGCTTCCAGGCCATCATCATCAGCGGATAGTTCCAGGGCGCGATCGAGCCGACGATACCGATCGGGTCGCGGCGCACCATGGAGGTGAAGCCGGGCAGGTATTCGGCGGCAACGGGGGCATTGAGCGAGCGGATGGCGCCGGCGAAAAAGCGCCAGCAGTCGACGATGGCCGGCAGCTCGTCATTGCGGGCGGAATTGATCGGCTTGCCGCAGTTGAGCGATTCGAGTGCTGCGAAGGCGTCGGCGTCCTTCTCGATGGCATCGGCGATGCGCAGCAGGTAGCCGGAGCGTTCGGCGGGCGTGGTCGTCGCCCAGGAGACGAAGGCCTTTTCGGCGGCGTCGACGGCGGCGTCGATCTGGCTGTAGGACGCCTCGGGCAGATCGACGATCTTGCCGCCGGTCTTCGGGTTGAGGATGTGCTCTTCCGCCTCGGTGCCGGCTTCGAAACGCGCGCCGATCAGCATCTGGGTGTCCATGGACGTTCTCCCTATCGTTGGTTCATTTGCCCCCGCCGGCGACCTGGTCGCCGTCGCGGGTGAGGTAGTAGGCGCCGAGGATCGGCAGGAAGGTGACGAGCACGACGATCATGGCGACGACATTCGTCACCGGCCGCTGGCGCGGGCGCACGAGCTCTTCCAGCATCCAGATCGGCAGGGTCGATTGCTGGCCGGCGGTGAAGGTGGTGACGATCACCTCGTCGAAGGACAGCGCGAAGGCGAGCATGCCGCCGGCCAGCAGAGCCGTGCCGATATTCGGCAGGATGATGTAGCGGAAGGTCTGGAAACTGTCGGCGCCGAGGTCCATCGACGCCTCGATCAGCGAACCCGAGATCCGGCGGAAGCGGGCGACCGCATTGTTATAGACGACCACGACGCAGAAGGTCGCGTGACCGAGCACGATAGTCCAGAAGGAGAAGGGGATTTCTGCAAAGGAAAAGGCCGAGCGCAGCGCGATGCCGGTGATGATGCCGGGAAGCGCGATGGGCAGGATGACCAGAAGCGAGACCGTCTCCCGGCCGAAGAATTTCGTGCGGCTGACGGCGGCGGCGCAGAGCGTGCCCAGCACCAGTGCGACGGCCGTCGAGATCGAGGCGACGCGAACCGAAAGGCCCATCGCTTCCCAGACATCCGGCCGGTTCCAGGCAACGGCGAACCATTGCAGCGTGTAGCCCGGCGGCGGGAACTGGTAGCTCTTCTCCTCCGTGGTGAAGGCATAGAGGAAGATGAGCAGGATCGGCAGGTGCAGGAAGGCGAGGCCGAGACCGGCGGCGACCTTCAGACCGAGCGGTGCGGAGGCGTTTCTATCAGAGCGCATTTTTCTCCCACCCCACGTTTGGATTGTCGTCTGAAAGTGCGTCTTCTTGCTCCTTTAGATATCGCTCAATCACCTTCGAAATATCACCCTCAGTTGGAAGCGGGATTTCGAAACGAAGGCACATTTGCTCGAACCTCGGTTTTAGATCCTCTTCAAGGGACATTGCCTTTCTTCTCACTTCGCGGATCTTCTCCAGAAGTAGCCAGCAACCATCCTCACTCGAGAAAAATCCGGCTTCCTCCCTCATGAAATGGTGAGCAAAGTAATCGCGGAGAGTTTTTGCTTCTTTGAGCTTGTCCGCTAGTGAAGAGAATTCCTGAATCTCGATGGCGTATCGAACGAGATTGCCAAAAGTGCATGCAACTGCTTTTGCCTCTGCTGCATCAAAGGCTTGTTCCCATTCAGATTTTTTTCTTACTTCACCTGCCGCAAATTTTTGCCCGACAGTTGAGAAGACTATGATGTTAATGAGCGAATGCTCGATCAAGGCGAACTTGAAAAAAGCCAACCCGAAGTGGGCATAGACCTCCTTCGGCAGGATAACGTTCTTCGCTGCAAGCTCGGGAAATTCATCAAGAAGTGCAGCGCGAATATCAGAGCGCATCGAAGGCCCCCTGTCGCTTGGCCATCCAGAGATAGAGGCCCATGATGACGATCGGCACGACGGTGAAAGCGGCGGCAAGCGGGATGTTGCCGGCCGTGCCCTGCTGGGCATAGACGGCCTGGCCGATGAACAGCCTGGACGAGCCGATGATCTGCGGAATGATGTAGTCACCCAAAGTCAGCGAGAAGGTGAAGATCGAGCCGGCGATGATGCCGGGAAGCGCCAGCGGGAACAGCACGAAGCGGAAGGTCTGCGCCGGGTTGCCGCCGAGGTCTGCCGAGGCCTCGATCAGATTGCCGGGCACGCGCTCCAGCGAGGCCTGGATCGGCAGGATCATGAAGGGCATCCAGACATAGATGAAGACGATGAACGTGCCGGTGTAGCTGATCGACAGCGAGGAACCGCCGACGACGGGGAGCGACAGCCAGGCCTCCAGCAGCCACAGAAGGTTCAGCTTCGCCAGGAACCAGGTGAGGATGCCTTCCTTGGCGAGGATCAGCTTCCAGGCATAGATCTTGACGAGGTAGCTCGACCACAGCGGCAGCATGACGCCGAGATAGAAGATGACCTTCCATTTTCCTTTGGCATAACGCGCTGCGTAATAGGCGATGGGGAAGGCGATGACGGCGGAGGCGAGCGTTACCAGCGCGGCCATGAGGACCGTTCTGAGGATGATGTCGAAGTTCGATGGGATCAACAGCTGCTTGTATGTGGCGAGCGTGAATTCGTAGTTGATCAGCCCGGAAAAGTCGTCGATCGAGAAGAAACTCTGCAACAGCAGGGCGAAGAGCGAACCGAGATAGATGACGCCGAGCCAGAGCAGCGGCGGCGTCAGCATCAGGAGCAGCAGGATCCTCGGGTTGCGCCAGAAGAAATCGGATAGTCGCCCGGACGGTCCGGTTCTGCCGGCGAGGATGGATGTGTCGGTGACGATGCTCATTGGGCGCCGTCCATCGTGTGCAGGTCCTGCGGCAGGAAAGAGAGGGTGACCATGTCGCCCTGCGCGGGAACGGCGACGGAAGCCGGCAGCATGGCGGCGATACGCGCGCCGTTCGTCTCGACCGTCACGCGGTTGGCAGCGCCGAGGAAGCTTGCGGCCGTCACGCGGCCGGAGAACGGCTTGCGGCCGGGGCCGTCACCAAGCCCGATCGCCTCGGGGCGTAGGCTGGCATAGTGTTTGCCGAAGCCAAGTTGCTCCACGAAGTCCGGCGGAAGCACGTTGGAGGAGCCGACGAAATCCGCGACGAAGCGCGTCTGCGGCCGCTTGTAGACCTCTTCCGGCGTGCCGAGCTGCTGGATCTTGCCGTCGCTGAACACGGCGATGCGGTCCGCCATCGACAGCGCCTCGCCCTGATCATGCGTGACGAAGACGAAGGTGATGCCGAGCGACTTCTGCAGCGATTTCAGCTCTTCCTGCATCTGCTCGCGCAGCTTCAGGTCCAATGCACCGAGCGGTTCGTCGAGGAGGAGCACGCGGGGGCGGTTGACGAGGGCGCGGGCGAGCGCCACGCGCTGGCGTTGGCCGCCGGAAAGCTGGCCGGGGCGGCGCGCACCGTAGCCAGGCAACTTCACCATAGCGAGCGCTTCTTCCGCTGCCTTCAGCCGCTCCGCCTTGCCCACGCCCTTGACCATCAGGCCATAGGCGACATTCTCGAGGATCGAGAGATGCGGGAAGAGGGCGTAGTCCTGAAACACCGTGTTGACGTTGCGTCTGTAGGGCGGCACGCCTTCCGCCGTCTCGCCGAATATCTCGATATGGCCGCCGGTGGGTTGTTCGAAACCCGCCATCAGGCGAAGGCAGGTCGTCTTGCCGGAGCCGGATGGACCGAGCATCGCGAAGAACTCGCCCTCGGCGATGGCGAGATCCACGCTGTCGACGGCGCGCACGGCGCCGAAGTGGCGGGATACTTGCTGGAACAGGACGGCGGTCATGGGGGCTCCCGGTGTTGTGCGATTTGCCCCGCATCCGCTCGCCGGCTTCTTTTCGGAAAGGAAGACGCGGTCATGCGCTTTCCGCCAGCGGTCCGTTGCCGCCGGAGCGAAATCTGTCGTGGGGCATGGTCCCTCTCCCCGTTTACGGGGAGAGGGCTATGGTGAGGGGGTTTAGCGGCCGCCGATCACGCCGATATAGTCGGAGACCCAGCGGTGGTAAGGCACGCATTCGCCCTGGCTTTCGCACTTCGAAACCGGCGTGCGCCAGAAGGCGATCTTGTCGAAGTTGTCGAAGCCGTTGGCCTTGCAGCCTTCGTCGGTCAAAAGAGCATTGCCCTTGCAGGCGGCCGGAACCGAGGGAACGGCGCCGAACCAGGCGGCAGCATCACCCTGCACCTTGGCGGAGAGCGAGTGTTCCATCCACATATAGGCGCAGTTCGGATGCTGGCTTTCGGCATGCAGCATGGTCGTGTCCGACCAGCCGGTCACGCCTTCTTCCGGGAAGGTCGAGGCGATCGGCTGCTTTTCGGCCTGCATCAGGTTGACCTGGAACGGCCACGAGCCCGAGGCGACGACGCCTTCGTTCTTGAAGTCATCGATCTGGATCATGGCGTCGTGCCAGTAGCGGCCGACGAGGGTACGCTGGACGCGCAGGAGGTCGAGCGCGGCCTTGTACTGGTCTTCGTTGAGTTCGTAGGGGCTCTTGATGCCGAGTTCCGGCTTGTGCGCCATCAGGTACTGGGCGGCGTCGGCGATGTGGATCGGGCCGTCATAGGCCTGCACGCGGCCCTTGTTGGACTTGCCGTCCGGCAGCGTCATTTCTTCGAAGACGACCTTCCAGCTCTTCGGCGCTTCGCCCTTGAAGGCTTCGGTGTTGTACATCAAGACATTGGGGCCCCACAGATAGGGCGTGCCGTAGTGAACGCCGTTCACCGTGTGCCATGGCGCGCTCTGCAGGCGCTCGTCGACGGTCTTCCAGCTAGGGATGAGGTCGGTGTTGATCGGCTGGACGCGCTTGCCGGCAACGAGGCGCAGCGACGCGTCGCCCGAGGCGGTGACGAGGTCGAAGCCGCCTTCATTCATCAGGGCGACCATTTCGTCCGAGGTGGCGGCGGTCTTCACGGTGACCTTGCAGCTCGTCTTCTTCTCGAATTCGGTGACCCAGTCGTAGTTCTTGTCGGTCTCGCCGCGCTCGATATAGCCGGCCCAGGCAACGATGGACACTTCGCCTTCGCCAGCGCCGAGCTCCTTCAGGGGCTCCTGTGCGATGGCGGCCGTGGTGAAGGCGAGCGAAAGGGTAAGCGCGGTGCAGGAATGCAGAAGTCGCTTCATGACAGTCTCCCGGTTTGATCCGCTTTGAGCGGTATTGTTCCCGAGTGAAAAGGTGCCGCGCTTTTGCCGCTTTCGCAAATTCATTAATCAGAATGTCGCTATCGGAAATTCCGAACGCAGGGTGCTGGCCGCTATTCCGGAGGGCATGGCCCGCTTCCGGCCGTTTTAAGTGTCTGTCAAATTGTCTCGCGTAAAGCTGGCGCTTTGGGACGAAGGAGCGGGACCATGGGCCGACCGGATCACATCGCCAGCCTCGATGGTTTGCGCGGCCTTGCCGCCGCAATGGTGGTCATGGCGCATGTCGGCCTCGTCTTTCCAAGCCTGGCGACCCTTCACCTTCCGATCATGGGTAGCGAAGCCGTCGGCCTGTTCTTTGCGCTCAGCGGCTTCCTGATGGCCTATCTCTACGGGGCGCAGCCGGTGACGCGGGGCGCCGTACTCGATTTTCTCGTCAGCCGCTTTGCCCGGATCTATCCGGTCTACCTCGCTGCCGTGGTCCTGGTGATGATCCTCTCGATGACGCCCGGCCTCGACTATATCCAGCCGATCCATAGCACGATGGATTTCGTGCGGCATGTCGTGCTGCTCGGCTCGAGCGGTGTCTTCTGGTCGGTGCCGCCCGAGATCCAGTTTTATATCTTCTTTCCAGTCCTTTGGCTTTGCCTGGGCCAACCGCGCCGTTTTCCGGGCCTGATTGCGATTCTGATGGCGCTCGTGGCCGTGGACGGTCTGCTCGGTCTGCCGGGGCCGGGTATTCTGCTCCTGTCGAAGCTGCCGTATTTTGTCTTCGGTACCGTCGCCGGTCGCCTGCATGTCGTTTGGCGTCCGGCTTCGCACTCCCTGCTGGTCGGGCTGCTGGCGCTCCTGCTGCCGCTTCTGTTCATGAGCTATCGCTATGTCCTGCCGGCGATCGATCCCGATTTCTGGGGCATGCACAGTGCTTTCGCTTCGGCTGTCATCGTGGCGCTCGTCGCCTGGCAGTCACCGCTCTCGGCGAGGATCTTCGCGTCGTCGCCACTTCGGTTTCTCGGTGCCATCAGCTTCTCGCTCTATCTGTTCCATGTGCCCGCCATGTTCCTGGCGCGACACACGCTGGATGGCCTGCTTCCTGAACCGGTCGTCATTCCGCTGACATTCTTGATCGCCGTGCTTGCGGCATGGTTCCTGCACGTGACGATCGAGATGCCGGCCAGGCAATGGCTGGTCGGCCTGTGGCGAAAGAGCCGCTTGCGCAGCGGGCTGATCCAGGCGCCCGCAGGAAAGGGCGAGGTTCCGGCATCAAGCCGCAGCTGATCGTCAGCGCCCCCGTCCGCCGCGCAGCGCTTCCGCCAGGCCGACGAAATCCCGCGCCGCTTGCGGCAGGCTGGAGCCCTTGCGCCAGACCATGCCGATCTGCACCACCGGCAGCGCGCCGGAGACGTCGCGGCTTTCGATGCGGTCGCCTTCCAGCGACCAGGGGCGATAGACGAGATCGGGCAAGAGCGCGATGCCGGCGCCCGTCGCGACAAGACTGCGCACGGCTTCCACGGAACGCGTGCGGAAGGCGACATGCGGCCGGGCGCCGAGTGCCGAGAGCAGCTTTCCGGTGTTCTCCTCGATTTCATCGACCGTCAGCATGATCAGCGGCTCCTTGGCGATATCGCTGACGGAGATGATATCTGCCGAGACGAGAGGATGGCCGATCGGCAACCAGAGCCGGTAGGGCGAGGTTTCGATGATCTCCGCCTGCAGCGCCATGCGGTCGCGCAGGTTCGAGATGACCATGACGGCGACGTCGAGCTCGCCGCCGACCAGCAGGTGTTCGAGATAGGAGCCGTTGTCCTCGATCGCGCTGACATCGATGCCGGGAAAGGCGCGGCGGTAGCGCGATAGGAGGTCCGACAGCACGTAACCGGCGACGAGCGAGGTGACGCCGAGATTGAGCTGGCCCTTTTCCGGCGTGCGGTTGTCCGAGAAGGACGAGCGCGCATCCGAGACATTGGCGAGGATTTTTGTGGCGTGGCGCAGGAACTGGTGGCCGTTATGCGTGGTCGTCAGCCCGCGCGGATGGCGCTCGAAAAGCTCGACGCCGAGATCCGATTCGAGCTCCTTGATCGCCTCGGTTATTGAAGACTGCGAGATTGAGAGGTTCTGCGCGGCGCGCGTCACGGATCCCTGTTCCGCGACGGCGACGAAATACTGTAATTGCCGGAAGGTGAATGCCATGGCGGCAGTTAATATGCCGGCGGCAGGCGAGGCAAGCGCCGAAAATTCCTTGGGAAAGCCGCTTGCAGGACAGGCGGCGGGGAAGGGCGCTGCTATGCTGCCGGGACAAGACGAGGAGCCGCCATGACCGAACGTCCCATGCCGACCGAAGAAGGCATTCTGGCCTTCCACAAGCGCTGCGAGGATTTTTACCCCGCCGATGCCGTGGATGCCGATATCACGCAGCAGCGCGCCTGGTACGATGCCCTGTGCGCGGCCTTCGACGCGCCGCCGCCGGCCGGCATGGTCAAGGAGGATGGGCTGGTGGCGGGGCGCATTCCGGTGCGGCGCTACCGGCCGGCCGCCGTCGCGACGGGGACGCGGCTCTACTATATTCATGGTGGCGGTTTCGTCGTGGGATCGCTCGATAGCCACGATGCGATCTGCGCCGAACTGTCCGAAGCGGCGGGTGCCGAACTCGTTTCCATCGACTATCGCCTGTCGCCGGAGCATGTCTGGCCGGCTGCCTTCGAGGATTGCTGGGCCGTGCTTGTCTCGCTCTTGCGGGAAGGGCGGCCGGTTGTCGTCATCGGCGACAGTGCTGGCGGCAATCTGGCGGCCGGGATCGTGCTGAAGGCGCGCGACGAGGGGCTGAAAGGCATCGTCGGGCAGGCGTTGATCTATCCGGGACTGGGGGGCGATCTTGTGTCCGGCTCCTATGTGGAGATGGCCGAGGCGCTCGGCCTTTCCACCGCTGATGTCGCCTATTACCGCGATGTCTACAAGGCGCCTGACGATGCGACCCATGCCTTTCCGCTCCGGGCGGCCGAGCTGGCTGGCCTGCCGCCGGCCTTTATCACCAGCGCCTATTTCGACCCGCTGCGCGACGATGCGCGGGCCTATGCGGCGCGGCTGATCCTGGCTGGCGTGCCGGTGGAATATCGCGAGGAAAAGCAGATGATTCATGCCTGGCTCCGCGCCCGCTTCATGAGCGAGGGGGCGAAGGCCGGCTTTGCGGCGCTGTGCGATGCCGTCAGCCGGATGGCCCGTTCATGAGCGGCGTCACCGATCTCGACGAACTCCTGAAGACGATGGAGCCGGCGCTGGCCGAGGGGCGTTTCGTCTATGCCTGTGTGCCCATGGACGAACTGGCGACCCACCTTTTCCGCAAGCCGATCGGCATCTTTCGGGAGGCGGAGGGTCTGACGCTGATCGTGCCTGCGGAGGCTGCCGAAGGGCTTGCTGCCAGCCCGCCGATGCGCATGATCACGCTCACCGTGCATTCCTCGCTGGAGGCGGTGGGACTGACGGGCGCCTTTGCCGCGGCGTTGACGCGGGAGGGCATCAGCGCCAACGTGGTTGCTGCCTACCATCACGACCATATATTCGTGCCGGAGCGGGATGCGGAACGGGCGCTCGACGCCCTTTTCGCACTGTCCCGTTCGGCGCGTGAAAAGGGAGAGGGACGATGAGATTTTTCCGGTTCGCAGGAGCTGTTCTGGCTCTTGGTCTTGCAACGGCGTTGCCGTCTCTATCCGTGGCCGAGGACGCCGCTCCGCCCATTCCGGCCTGCGCGCTCACCGGTGCTCAGAGCGTCTTCATCGGCGGCGCGCCGGCGTTGAGGCTCTCCGACGTGGTGAACTGCCCGCCGGAGCTTTACGAGATCGTGCCGAGCATCATGATCGAGGGCCAGCCCATGGTGAAGTTCCGCAGCGGTGTGGGCGAGAAGGGCAATTGCACGGCGCGCGGCGAAGAGACCGTGATGGCCGAAGGCGAGACGACGAGCCGCGTCGGGGATGTGAACTGCAAGCAGAATTGAGGGGAGAGACCTTCGGCGGCTTTGCGCGGAGGGCTAACCCACCCTTGACGTCATCCTCGGGCTTGACCCGAGGATCCATCCACATTCGCTGAGTTTGCCACGTGTATTCTCGGGCCCGAGGATGACGAGTGGAAAGGTAAGGGCATTCCGTAAAAGGAAACGGGCGGCCCGAGAGCCGCCCGCTTTGATCAGTTACCGGCGCTGGCCATGCGTCGGGTGGTGAGCACCCGCTCCAGCCAGCCGATTTCCATTTCCGGAACCGATTTCAGCAGCAGGTCCGTGTAGTCGTCGAAGGGCGGCGAGAGCACCTTCGATTTCGGGCCGAAGCGCACGAGGCGTCCGCGATGCATCACGGCCACTGAGTCGGCGATGGCGCGCACGATGGCGATGTCGTGCGTGATGAACATGTAGGAGACCTGCGTTTCCTCCTGCAGCTTCAGGAGGAGCTTGAGGATGCCTTCGGCCACCAGCGGGTCGAGGGCGGAGGTCGGCTCGTCGCAGAGGATGAGCTCGGGCTTGGCCGCCAGGGCGCGGGCGATGGCGACGCGCTGCTTCTGCCCGCCCGAAAGCTCGGCCGGGTAGCGATCGGCGAAGCGGCCGCCCATCTCGATCTGTTCCAGCAGTTCCTTCACCCGCTCCGTCTTCTCACGGCCGCGCAGGCCATAATAGAAGGTGAGCGGCCGGCCGACGATGTCGCGCACCGTCTGACGCGGGTTCATCGCCGTATCGGCCATCTGGTAGATCATCTGGATGCGGCGAAGCTCATCGTTCGAGCGGCCCTTCAGCGCCTTCGGCAAGGCCTTGCCGTCGAAGCTGATCGTGCCCTCCTGCGGGGGAAGCAGGCCAGTGATGACGCGGGCGAGCGTCGATTTGCCCGAGCCGGATTCGCCCACCACCGCCAGCGTCTGGCCCTTCGGCAGATGCAGGGAAACGTTCTGCAACACCTTGAAGCCGTTGGAATAGCCGGCCGTGATGTTATCGACCTTGAGGAGCGTGTCCGTCTGGTCGGGCGCTTCGTCCCGTCTGGTGCCGCGCACATTGACCAATGCGCGGGTATAGTCCTGCGTCGGTGCCTCGATGATCTGCTTCACCGAGCCGTACTCGATCATCTTGCCGTGCCGCAGCACGAGGATGTCGTCCGTGATCTGCGCCACGACCGCAAGGTCATGGGTGATGTAGAGCGCGGCCGTGTGGGTTTCCTCGATCGCGTGCTTAATGGCGGCCAGCACGTCGATCTGCGTCGTCACGTCGAGCGCCGTCGTCGGCTCGTCGAAGACGATAAGCTCCGGATTGGGGCAGAGCGCCATGGCCGTCATGGCGCGCTGCAACTGGCCGCCGGAGACTTGGTGCGGATAACGCTGGCCGAAGGTTTCCGGGCTTGGTAGGCCGAGCACCTTGAACAGGTAGAGCGCGCGCTTTTCCGCCTCCGCACGGCTCATGATGCCGTGCTTCAGCGAGGCCTCGATCACCTGTTCACCGAGGCGATGGGCCGGGTTGAAGGCCGCGGCCGCCGATTGCGCGACGTAGCAGACCTTTGCGCCGCGCACCTTGCGGATGCCATTGGGCCCGAGTTTCAGCAGGTCTTCACCGTTGAGCTTGACCTCGCCGCCGGTGATCCGCACCCCGCCGCGCCCATAGGCGAGCGCGGTGAGACCGATGGTGGATTTGCCGGCGCCCGATTCGCCGATCAGGCCGAGAACCTTGCCCTTCTGTACGTCGAAGTTCACGCCTTCGACGAGCGTCACGGTTTTCGGCGGCTCGCCCGGCGGGTAGCTGGTCGCCTCGATCTTGAGGTTGCGGACGGAAAGAAGATCAGGCATCGCCGCGCCCTCCCTTGAGGCTCGAGGTGCGTTTCATCAGCCAGTCGACGACGAGGTTGACGCAGATGGCGAGCCCCGCGATCGCACCGCCCGGAATGAGGGCGGCCGAAATGCCGAAGATGATGCCGTCCTTGTTGTCCTTCACCATGCCGCCCCAATCTGCTGCCGGCGGCTGGATGCCGAGGCCGAGGAAGGAGAGGGTGGAGAGAAACAGGATCGAGAAGGCGAAACGCAGGCCGAACTCGGCGAGCAACGGCGAGAGCGTGTTGGGCAGGATTTCCCGGAAGATGATCCAGCCGGTGCCTTCGCCGCGCAGCCGTGCGGCTTCCACGAACTCCATGACGGCCACATCGAGCGCTACGGCGCGGCCGATGCGGTAGACACGCGTACTGTCGAGCACCGCCATGACGAGGATGAGGATCCAGAGCTGCTGCGGCAGCACGGCCAGAACGACGAGGGCGAAGATCAGTGTGGGGATCGCCATCATCAGGTCGTTGAAGCGCGAGAAGGCCTGGTCGATCAGCCCGCCCGTGACCGCTGCCGTAAAGGACAGAAGCATGCCGAGCGAGAAGGAGAGCACGGTTGCCGCCAGCGCCACGAAGATCGTGGTGCGGGCGCCGAAGATCAGACGCGAGAAGAGGTCGCGGCCGAGATTGTCTGTGCCGAGCAGATAGTCGCCTCCAATCGGTTCCCAGACGGAGCCGACGATCTGGCTCTCGCTATAGGGCGCGATGATGGGTGCGAACAGGGCGCAGAAGACGGCAAGGGCAATGCCCAAAATGCCGACCCATGCGCTGACGGGAATAGAGGAAAGTCTCATCGCGGGTGCCTCAATCTGGGGTTCGCGATGATCGCAAGGATATCGGCGAACATGTTGAGGAAAATGTAGAAGGCGGCGAAGATCAGGCCGCAGGCCTGCACGACCGGCATGTCGCGTACCGTCACAGCGTCGACCATGTACTGGCCCATGCCGGGATAGACGAACACCACTTCCACGACGACGACGCCGACCACGAGATAGGCGAGGTTGAGCGCGATGACGTTGATGACAGGCGCCAGCGCATTCGGCGCCGCATGCTTGGCGATGATGCGCAGGCCCGAAAGGCCCTTCAATTCCGCCGTCTCGACATAGGCCGATGACATGACGTTGAGGATTGCCGCCCGCGTCATGCGCATCATGTGGGCGAGCACCACGAGAACGAGGGTGGCCGTGGGCAGCGCGATGGCTGACAGGCGCTGGCCGATCGTCATCGAGTCATAGACCGTCGCCGGGAAGGTCGCGACACCCAGCTGCACGGCGAAGAACAGGATCAGCAGGTAGCCGACGAAGAATTCCGGCAACGAGATCGCCGCAAGCGAGACGACGTTGATGATCTTGTCGGGCAGGCGGTTTCGGAACTGCACCGCCAGCATGCCCAGGCCGACGGCCAGCGGCACGGAGATGATCGCCGCGAAGAACGCGAGGAACAGCGAATTGCCGAGACGCTTGCCGATCTGCTCGCTGACCGAGTTTTTCGAAGCCCAGGATTTGCCGAAATCGCCCTGCAGCGCACCGCCGAGCCACTTGACGTAGCGCGTCGTTGCCGGCTGGTCGAGGCCGAGATCCTTGCGGATGTTCTCGATGGCCTGCGGTGTCGCGGACTGGCCGAGATAGGTGGTGGCAAAGTCGCCGGGCAGGGCTTCCACCCCGCCGAAGATCATCAGCGACACGGCGAAGAGCAAGGCCACGCTGAGTGCGAGCCGTTGCAGGATGAGCGCAACCAGGGGGCTGCTCTTGCTGAGTTTTGCCCAGAACGAAGGCGTGCCTTCGCTGATGGGCGCTCCAGTGGACGCAACCGACCCGGCAACGCCGGCAGACTGCGGGCTATCGCCCGCAGCAGCCGTTGCTGTCAGCTCCGGACCGTGCGCCGGTCCGCCGCCGGTCATCAGGCGTCGAGCCACACGCGGGTTGCGACGAAGCCGTTCGACATGTCGTTGCCGATGTCGTGGACATAGCCCTTCACCTGCTTGGAGCAGGCGTTCACGAAGTCGTTGAACATCGGAAGAATGAGGCCGCCCTCGTCACGGACCATCATGGCCATGGTGCGATACATGTCCTTGCGCTTGGCCTCGTCGAGCTCCGAGCGGGCTTCAAGCAGGATTTTGTCGAAGTCCGGGCGTAGGAAGCGGGTGTCGTTCCAGTCGGCCGTCGAGAGATAGGCGGTGGAATACATCTGGTCCTGCGTCGGGCGACCGCCCCAATAGGAGGTCGAGAAGGGCTGGACGTTCCAGACGTTCGACCAGTAGCCATCGCCGGGTTCGCGCTTCACCTCGATCTCGATACCGGCCTTCTTGGCGCTTTCCTGGTAGAGCACGGCCGCATCGACGGCGCCCGGGAAGGCAACGTCCGACGTGCGCAGCAGGACCGAGCCGCTGTGGCCGGACTTCTTGTAGTGGAAGGCGGCTTTGTCCGGGTCATAGGCGCGCTGCTCGATGCCTTCAGGGAAGAGGGCATAGGTCTCGTTGATCGGAAAGTCGTTGCCGACCTTGCCGTAGCCGCCGAGCACCTTTTCCAGCATCGTCTCGCGGTCCATCGCATATTTCAGCGCGAGACGCAGGTCATTGTTGTCGAACGGCGCGGTGTTGGCGTGCATGATGAACACGTAGTGGCCGCGGCCGGAGGTGGAAAGTATTTCGACGGTCGGCGCACGCTTCAGAAGGTCGACGGTCTTCGGATCGACGCGGTTGATGTAGTGCACCTGGCCGGAAGACAGCGCTGCGATACGGGCGGTCGCATCGTTCATGGCGATCATTTCGACCGTGTCGACATAACCGCGGTCCTGGCGCCAGTCGTCCTTGTTGCGTTCGAAGGTGGCGCGCACGCCGGCTTCGAAGCTGGTGACCTTGAACGGCCCGGTGCCGATCATCGCATTCGGATCGTCGAGGCCGCCATTCGGCTGGATGACGAGGTGGTAGTCGGTCAGAAGCAGCGGCAGGTCGGCATTGCCTTCCGAGAGGACGAGCACGAGCTTGTCGCCGTCGGCCTTGATTTCCTTGATCGACTTCATGACGCCGAGCGCGCCCGATTCCGATTTCTCGTCGGTGTGGCGCTGCAGGGTCTTGATCACGTCATCGACGGTCAGCTCCTTGCCGTCGTGGAATTTTACGCCTTTGCGGATGTTGAACGTCCAGGTCGAAGCGTCGGCGGACGGTTCCCAGGATTCGGCGAGCGCCGGCACCGGCTGACCGGTCAGCGGCTCGGATTCGACCAGCATGTCGCCCCAATTGCGGTTCACGACGAACATGAACTGCGAGAGCGCCTTTGCAGGGTCCTTCGAGTCGGTTGCGGCGGCACCTTCGAGGCCAAGCTTGAGGTTGCCCCCACGCTTCGGCTCCTGCGCCTTGGCGGCGGTGTCGAACATCGTGCCGGCAACGGCGAGCGTGACGCCGAAGGCGGCTGCGCGGCCCATGAATTCGCGGCGGTTCATTTTGCCGAGCGAAACCTGGTCGGTGAGATATTTGGTGTAGTCAGTCATTCCCCTGTTCCCTTTGCTGCGCCCATTTTGGGCATTTGTCGTTATGGTTGGCAGAATTTCTGTTTTTTGCCTCTAAGGCAACCTTACGACCGGCTTTTTTGTGCAGATGCCGGTTTCGTCACGTCTCCCGGAAGCCTCCTGTTCCCGCCGCTGCGCGGCTCGTGATCTATAAAGCTATCTATCCACAGGCGGCATGTAACGCCCTAAAATATCTATTTCTGCCACAAGCCAGGCTTATGGAAGGCGTTGGATTGCGCCCGATGCAGGGGCGCTTTCCTATCGTCCTTTCCAGACCGGATCGCGCTTTTCGGCGAAGGCGCGTGCGCCCTCGAGCTGATCCTCGCTGGAATAGAGCACATCGACCGTGCGGAACTGCCGCTTGGTGATCCTGTTCATGGTGCCCTGGAAGGTGTCGCCCTCGGCGGCGCGCACCACCTCCTTGATGGCGGCATAGACGAGCGGCGGGCCGCTTTCGAGCAGGCGCGCCAGTTCCCAGGCGCGATCAAGCAGCTTGTCGGCCGGCAGGATCTCGTTGACGAAGCCCCAGCGGTGCGCCTCCTGCACGTCCAGCCAGCGGCCGGTCAGAAGCATGTCCATCGCGATATGGTAGGGAATGCGCTTCGGAAGCTTGATCGAGGCGGCGTCCGCCACCGTGCCGGAGCGGATTTCCGGCAGTGCGAAGGTCGCGTGCTCGGCGGCAAGGATGAGATCTGTGGACAAGGCGATTTCAAACCCGCCGCCGCAGCAAATGCCGTTGATCGCCGCGATGATCGGCTTGTTGAGGTCGCGCAGTTCCTGCATGCCGCCGAAACCGCCGATACCATAGTCGCCGTCCACCGCGTCACCTGCGGCGGCCGCCTTCAGGTCCCATCCTGGACAGAAGAATTTCTCCCCCGCGCCGGTGATGATCGCGACGCGCAGGCTGTCGTCGTCGCGGAAATCGGCAAAAATCTTGCCCATGATGCGGCTGGTCGCGAGATCGATGGCGTTCGCCTTGGGGCGATCGATCGTGACTTCCAGAATGCCGCCTTCGCGGCGCTGTCTTATCGGTCCGGTCATGGGTTTTTCCTCAGACGGATCAGCGCGTCGGCTGCGACGACACCGTCGCCAGCGGGCAGCACCATTATGGGATTAACGTCCAGTTCTTCGATTATTGAAGCGTTTGAAACGACATAGGATGCCGCTGATGCGACGGCGGCGACAAGCGCGTCGATATCGCCCTTCGGACCGCCGCGATAGCCGTTCAAGAGCTTGGCGATCTTGAGCCCGGAAAGTGCCTCGCGGATCGCCTTCTCGTCGGTCGGCAGCGTCAAAATGGCTGAGTCTTCAAGCAGTTCGACGAGGATGCCGCCGGCGCCGATCGTCAGAACCGGCCCGGCGACAGGATCGCGCATCGCGCCGACGATGAGTTCGGCTACGGGTTTGCCCACCATCTTTTCCACGAGAAAACCCGAGGCGACGCCGGCCATGGCATTGGCGGCCTCCATGACGGCGTCGCGGTTCGCCAGATTGAGCTTCACCGCGCCCGCTTCCGTCTTGTGGGCGACGCCGAGACCCTTGAGCACGACGGGGAAACCGAGCGTTTCGGCGGCATCGGCGGCAGCCTCTGCCGTCTCGGCGGTGAGGCCCTGCGGAACGGGCAGGCTATGAGCGGCGAGCGCCTGCTTGGCCTCGTGTTCGCTCAGCGTAACGGTTTCGCCTTCACCCGCAGCGGCTTTGAGCAGAGGGGCGGATTGCGGTTTCGACCAGGCCTCGCCGATGCCGGCCGCGACATCGGCGGCGGCGAGCGCCTCCTCGATGCCATAGAAAGGCACGACGCCGTTCTGCATCAGCATTTCAGCGGTCGCTTCCGGCATGTTCTCGCCCATCGAGGCGACGATGCCGGCGTTGGCGCCCGAGGCGTTGGAGGCGTCGATGACGGCGTGGCAGGTGGTGATCCAGTCGGCGGCGTCGCAGCGGTCGAGGCGCGGGAAATCCAGCACGACGAGGTTCAGGCCGTAGTCGCCCTTCATCATCGTGGTGAAGGCGTCGGTCTGCTTCTCGCGGTTGCCCCAGACGAAGGTGTGGTAATCCAGCGGATTGGAGATCGTCACCATCTGGCCGAGGGTTTCGCGCAGCGGCTGGCGCTGGAAATCCTTGAGGTCCCGGTAGTTGACCTTCCGCTTCACACCCGCATCCGCCATCAGCGAGGCCTCGCCGCCCGAGCAGGACATGGAGGAGATGTCGTGGTTCGGCAGCGGGCCGGCGACATGCAGCAGCTTCAGCGTTTCCAGAAGCTCCGGCAGTGTCTCGACGCGGCCGATGCCAAGGCGGGAAAGCAGGGCGGAGGACACGGCGTCGTTGCCGGCCAGCGAGGCGGTGTGCGAGACGGTCGCCAGCTGTGCCTGCTCGGATTTGCCGACCTTGAGGGTCACGACCGGTTTCTTCAGCTCCCGCGAACGAAGGGCGAGCCGTTCTAGGGATTCGAGACTATCAAAACCTTCGATATGCAGGCCGACGGCGGTGACGCGTGGGTCTTCGAGAACGGCGCAGGCGAGATCGGCAAGGCCGGTTTGCGCCTGGTTGCCGGCCGTCAGGATATAGGCGAGCGGCAGGCCGCGCTGCTGCATGGAAATGTTGCAGGCGATGTTGGAGGATTGCGTGAGGACGGCCACGCCCTTGTCGATACGCAGCATGCCGTGCTGGTCGGGCCACAGCAGGGCGCCGTCCAGCATGTTGATGAAGCCATAGCAGTTCGGCCCGAGGATCGGCATGTCGCCGGCCGCTTCCACCAGCGCCTTTTGCAGATCGTCGCCATCGGCGAGTTCGCTGACCGCCTCACGGAAGCCGGAGGCATAGCAGACGGCCCCGCCGGCACCGCGCGCCGACAGGTCCCTGATGATGCCGATGGTCAGTTCGCGGTTGACGCCGACGAAGGAGGCATCCGGCGCGCCGGGGAGATCGGCGACCGAGCGGTAGCATTTGCGCCCGAGGATTTCGTCCTCACGCGGGTGTACCGGCCAGATCTCGCCGGAAAAACCCATCTTGTCGCACTGGAAGATGACCCGCCGCGCCTCCTTGCCGCCGAAGACGGCGATGGATTTGGGCCGGATCAGACGGTCGAGGGAGCGTACCATTCTCTGATTACGCTCCCAGCGGCCGGAGCAGATCGCGGCTGATAATGTGCCGCTGGATTTCCGACGTGCCGTCCCAGATGCGTTCGACGCGCGCGTCGCGCCAAAAGCGGGCGAGCGGCAGGTCATCCATCAGGCCCATGCCGCCAAAAATCTGGATCGCCTCGTCGGTGACGCGGGCGAGCATTTCCGTCGCATAGACCTTTGCCGAGGCGATCTCGCGGTTCGACGGCAGGCCCTGATCCAGCCGCCAGGCGGCGTTGAGCGTCAGCAGGTCGGCGGCGTCGATCTCGGTGAT
The DNA here is from genome assembly GCF_022899935.1 of Shinella curvata. Lineage (GTDB taxonomy): Bacteria > Pseudomonadota > Alphaproteobacteria > Rhizobiales > Rhizobiaceae > Shinella > Shinella curvata. Next base: position 849,783 of record NZ_JALJCJ010000001.1, on the reverse strand, counting down.
CATGTCGGCGAGCTTGAAAGAAACGCCCTGGTTCGCACCGATCGGCTTGCCGAACTGTTTGCGCTCGGCGGCATAGTTCAGGGCATAGTCGAAAGCGCGGCGGGCGCGGCCGACAGAGGTCGCGGCAACCGTGATGCGGGTCGCATAGAGCCAGTCATTGGCGATGTCGAAACCCTTGTGCACCTCGCCGAGGATCTGGGAGGAGGGCAGGCGGCATTCGTCGAAGTTGAGAATGCAGTTCTTGTAGCCGCGATGCGAGACCGATTCGTAGCCGTTACGGATTTCGAAGCCCGGCGTGCCACGGTCGACGAGGAAGCAGGTGATGAGCTTCTTCTTGCCGCGCGGCGTGTCCTCTTCGCCGGTCGCGATGAAGACGATGACGAAATCGGCGATATTGGCATGGCTGATGAAGTGCTTGGTGCCGTTGACGACCCAGTCGTCGCCGTCCTTGCGGGCGAAGCACTTCATGCCGCGCACGTCGGAGCCGGCATCCGGTTCGGTCATGGCCAGCGCATCGAATTTCTCGCCGCGCACGGCGGGCAGAAGGTACTGTTCGCGCTGCTCGTCGTTGCAGGCCATCAGGATGCCGGAGGGGCGGCCGAAGAAGACGGTGAGCGCCATCGAGCCGCGGCCGAGTTCGCGTTCGACGAGCGTAAACGAGGTATGGTCGAGGCCCGCACCACCCACTTCTTCCGGCATGTTGCAGCCGAAGAAGCCGATTTCCTTGCACTTGCGGGCGATTTCCTGGCCGAGTTCCGGCGGCACATGGCCGGTGCGCTCGACTTCGTTTTCGTGCGGATAGATTTCTGTTTCGACGAAGGAGCGGACCGTATCCACGATCATCTGCTGCTCGTCGGTCAATGCGAAATTCATGGCATTCCCCCTCGAATTCTTTTGCTGGCCACCTGTCGCGGCCGGTGCCCTTGGCGGGCGTCTCCCCCGAAAGCCGGGAGAGACTGAAGTGTCACGCCGGGCGCCGTTCCTCTCGGCGTCCGGGTGATGAAATCAGGCGCGCTTCTGGCCGACGCTGCGGCCTGCACCGTCAGGCGTTGCGAGCTTGGCATGGGCGTCGGCGATCGGCTTGATCTTCGCCAGCACCTCTGCAGGTGCCTCGACGCTCTTGCCGGCCTTCGAGTTGACATGCACCATCATCTGTTCGGCCGTTGCGATCACGTCGCCGCTTGCCGCGTCGTGGATACGGGTGAAGAAATGCAGCCGCTTGCCATCGGAGGAGAGAAGCTGGAGCGTCGTGTAGAGCGCCTGGCCAAGCTTGCCTTCGCCGAGATGGCGGATGTGGGTCTCCACCGTGTAGTAGCTGTGGCCGGCCTCGACATAGGCGAAATCGACCCCGATCAGCCGCAGCAGCGCATCGGACGTATCGCCGAACAGCTGGAGATAACGGTGTTCCGTCATGTGGCCGTTGTAGTCGACCCAGGCGGCATTGACCTTGGTATCGATCAGGCGCAGCGGTTCGCTTGCGGAAACCTCGACCTTCGCCTTGCCGGCCTTGGCCCAAAGGTGCTCCTCGAACTCGGCGAGCAGCTTGCCCGAACCCCAGCCCTTGCCGTCATCGCCGGCCTTCAGCGCATGCATGATACCGACGAGGTTCTGGTCGCGGATCCGCTCCAGCTCGCGGATGCCGCGCGCGCCGGACTGGGCGTCCGACTGGTCGGCGATCTTGTTGACCAGCTCGTCGTTGAGATCGACGACGTCGGTCAGCTTCGTCCACGGCCAGGACAGGCAGGGGCCGAACTGGGCGAGGAAGTGGCGCATGCCGGCTTCGCCGCCGGCGATGCGGTAGGTCTCGAACATGCCCATTTGCGCCCAGCGCATGCCGAACGAATAGCGGATCACGTCGTCGAGCGTCTCGGTGTCGCAGATGTCGTCCTTGATCAGCCAGAGGCCTTCGCGCCAGACGGCTTCGAGCAGGCGGTCACCAACGAAGGCTTCGATTTCCTTCTTGATGATCACGCCCTTCATGCCGATGGGTGCGAGCTTGGCCTTGGCGGCTTCGAGCGTCGCCTTGCTCGTCTTCTCGCCGCCGACGAGTTCGGCGAGCGGCAGCAGGTAGACAGGGTTGTAGGGATGCGCCACGAACAGCCGCTCGGGGTGCTTCATGTCGCGCTGCAGATCGGTCGGCATCAGGCCTGAGGTGGACGAGCCGATCAGCGCATCGGGCTTGGCGGCCGCGTCGATCTGGGTGATGACGCCGCGTTTCAGCTCCAGCCGCTCCGGCACGCTTTCCTGAATCCAGTCAGCGTCTTGGACGGCTTCTTCCAAGCTCTTGCAGAAGGTCACTTTGCCCTTCGGCGGCAGCGGCGCCATGGTGAGCATGCCATAGGCACGCTCCGCATTCGCCATCACTTCGCCGATGATGCGCTCGGCCTCCGGATGTGGATCGAAAATCTTGACGTCGATGCCGGCGAGCGCGAAGCGCGCGACCCACGCGCCGCCGATGACGCCGCCGCCGACGCAGGCTGCCTTGTTGATCTGGCTCATTTCGGTGCCCGCTTCTGGAGTTTCAGCTTCTCGCGCACTTCGGCCGGGCCGATGATCCGGGCGCCCATGCTTTCAACGACGTTCACGGCTTTTTCGACGAGCTGTGCATTGGTGGCGAGCTGGCCCTTGCCGACATAGAGATTGTCTTCAAGACCGACGCGAACATTGCCGCCAGCGAGAATCGAGGCTGCCGGATAGGCCATCGCATTGCGGCCGATGGAGAAGGCAGAGAAGGTCCAGTTGGCGGGCACGTTGTTGACCATTGCCATGAAGGTGTTGAGGTCGTCGGGTGCGCCCCACGGAATGCCCATGCAGAGCTGGATGAGGACCGGATCCTCGATGACGCCTTCCTCGACGAGCTGCTTGGCGAACCAGAGATGGCCGGTGTCGAAGGCTTCGATTTCGGGACGCACGCCGAGGTCGGTCATCATCTTGCCCATGGCGCGCAGCATCGACGGCGTGTTGGTCATCACGTAGTCGCCGAGCGAGAAGTTCATCGTGCCGCAATCGAGCGTGCAGATTTCCGGCAGGCATTCGGCGACGTGGCTGACACGTTCGGTCGCGCCCACCATGTCGGTGCCGACGGGGTTGAGCGGCAGCGGCTGTTCGGTATTGCCGAAGATCATGTCGCCGCCCATGCCGGCGGTGAGGTTCAGCACCACGTCCACCTCAGCGTCACGGATGCGCTCGGTCACTTCGCGGTAGAGATCGTTGCGGCGGCTCGGTGCGCCGGTTTCCGGGTCACGGACGTGGCAGTGCACGACGGCGGCACCGGCCTTGGCGGCGTCGATGGCCGATTCGGCGATCTGCTTTGGCGAACGCGGAACGTGGGGCGATTTGCCGGCGGTGTCGCCGGAGCCGGTGACGGCGCAGGTGATGAAGACATCACGGTTCATGGCTAAGGGCATGTGGTCTCTCCCAGAATTCTTGTTGGGTCCATTACGAGCCAAGAGAAGGCGCAGTGCTTTCACTTTTCGGATCCATCCTTGACAATTCGAGAGATGAAAAAGCAGGATATCGCCATGCTCGATCCATCCGCCGATACACTCGACATCGATATTCTCGTGTTGCCCGAGACGAACCTCATCCTCGTCGCCTCGGTCATCGAACCCCTGCGCGCGGCCAACCGCATCTCCGGCCAGGACCTCTATCGCTGGCGCATTTTCTCGCCGGATGGCGCGCCGGTGGAGACGCGCAGCCGCATTCCCGTGCCCGTCGACGGCGTGTTCCGGCCGGAGAAGGAGGCCCATCCGCTCTTCGTGCTCTCGAGCTATCAATGGCAGATGAGTGCGACGCCTCTGTTGCGGCGCCAGCTTTCGCAGACGGCGCGCTACCGCTCGATGATGGCCGGCATCGAATCAGGCAGCTGGCTGCTTGCCGAGGCGAGCCTGCTCAACGGCCATTCCGTGACGATCCACTGGGAGGACATGGAGGAATTCGCCTCGCGTTACCCGCAGATCGCGGTGATGCGCGAACGCTATGTCATCGACGGCAAGCGTATCACAACCGGCGGCTCGCTGCCGACACTCGACCTGATGCTGGAAATCATCCGCCGTCGCCAGGGCTATTCACTGGCGCTCGAAGTCTCGCGGCTGTTCATCTACGAGCACGAGCGCACAGGCGGCCTTTTGCAGGTGCCGGCACTCGGCAACATGCGCGTCGCCGACCAGCGCGTCAGCCAGTCCGTGCGGCTGATGGAAGAGACGGTGGATGCGCCGCTCACCCTGACACGGCTTGCCAAGCGCGTCGGCATCAGCGCCCGCCACCTCCAGGACCTCTTCCAGGAATCGATGGGCGTCGCCCCCCACCAGCATTATCTTGCGCTCCGCCTCAATGCCGCCCGGCGCAAGGTCATCGAGACCAAGGCCGAGTTCGCCGACATCGCCGCCCTTACCGGCTTCAACTCCTCCTCCGCCTTTTCGCGCAGCTACCGCGCGCACTATCACGAAAGCCCGACGGAGACCCGGCGACGGCTGAGGGCGGGGGCGAAGGGCTAGGATCTTGCGAGCAGCTTGACCATCGCCTCCGCCGCCTGCCGGGAGAGTGCGTCGCGCGGCCAGACGAGGCTGAGGGATTGTTGGTAGGCGGTGTCGAGTGGCAGCAGCGTCGGCGGCGAGTTGATGTTGGCGACGGAATGTTCCGGCAGAACGGAGAGGTGGCCGTGGTCCAGCACGAGATTGATGATGACGGGGATCGAATCGACTTCGACCAGCGTCAGGCGGGAGCGTTCGGCCGGGGAAAGGGTCGCTTCCAGAAAGCGGTCAGTCATCTGGCGCAGGCCGCTCTTCGGGCTCGGGACGGCGATGGGGTAGCGGCGTAACAGTGCGGCGAAATCTTGCCGTTCGGTCTCCTTCAGTGCCCGCGGGGCGGCGAGCGCGAGTTGGGAGCGGCCGATCAGCTGTCCGTCGAATTCCGCTGGATAGCGGTCCGTGTCGAGCAGGATCAGGTCGAAGCGGCGGTTTTTCAGGCCGGAGACGAGTTCGTCCGCGGTGGTGGAGGACAGGAAGAGCGGCTGGCGGGGGCGTGCGCTTCGCCATTCCACGGCAAGCCGCGCCAGCATGGCGGCGATTTCGCTTTCGTGGCCGAAGGGGATGATCGTGCCGAGCCGCCAGGTGGCGGCGCTGCGGCGGAAGCGTTCGGCGGAGGCGGCGAAGAGCTGTTCCCACGTGCCGCCGATGCGTTCGGCGAGCGCCAGCGCCTCCAGGCCTTCTGGCGTGCAGCTGATGCCGGAAGCCGAACGGTCGAGCAGCTTGCAGCCAATGGCGGCTTCCAGATGGCTGAGCTGGCGGGTGAGCTGCGGCTGGCCAAGGCCGAGGCTTTTGGCGGCCGCGTTGATGCTGCCGGCACGGGCCGCAGCGGCGAAACGGGAGAGGGCGGTAAGCGGGATGCTGCCATCACCCTCGCCCAATGCGGCGAGTGCTGCGGCGGCGCGCGCGATGTCGGCGAAGCGCGGCAGGCGGGCTTCCGCCTCCAGTGTCGGCACGAGGGCCTGGCCGTCCCGGCGCACGAGCGGCACGGACAAAACGGTCTCGACCCGTCGAAGGGCGGCGCTGGCACTGGAGGCCGGGCGGCCGCAAGCGGCGGCTGCCCTGCGGATGCCGCGTTCTTCGAGAATGCTGTGCACAAGGCAGAGGGTGGATAGATCCACGGGTGGTCCTTCGGCGTCTTGCTGGCTGTTCGACCTATAGCATAAACCGTACGGGTTTTGGGATATACGATCCTTTCCCGTTCCGCATAACATCCACACGCAATTCCTGACGGAAATCGCACGTCACTGTCTTGGGATTGCCTCTGAAAAACAGGCTTTTTGAAACATGCTCGCTTCCGCCGATACGCTCTATCTCACCGGTCAACCGCTCGATTTCGCCACGCTGGAGGCGATCGGTACGGGTGCGCGGCGTCCGGTGGCCTGCGAGATCGGCATGGGCCGCGTCGGCACGTCGCGCCTCGTGATCACCGACCGTCTTGCCACGGGCTTGCCGATCTACGGCGCCAATACCGGCGTCGGGTCGATGAAGGACAAGCTCTGGACGGCGGACGATCTCGTCGAATTCAACAACAATCTCGTCAAGGCGCATCATTTCGGCACCGGCGAGCCCTTCACGCTGCCGATCGTGCGCAAGGCGATGGCGATCCGCGTCAACACGGCGCTCGGCGGCTATTCCGGTTGCAGCCCGGAGCTGATCGATGCCTTCCTGGCGCTGCTCGAAAAGGATGTCGTGCCTGTCGTGCGGCGCCATGGCTCGATGGGCTGCGCCGATATCGGCCTGATGGGGCAGATCGCCGCCGTCATGACCGGCGAGGGCGAGGCCTGGTATGGCGGCGAACGCCTGCCGGCGCCGGAGGCGCTGAAGCGTGCCGGCCTGAAACCCTACCGCATGCAGCCCCGCGATGCGCTGGCGGCACTCAGCGTCAACGCCATCTCGCATGCCGCCGCTGCCAATGTCGTGCGCGAGGCAGCGAAAGCGATCCGCAATCTGATGGTGACGGGCGTGCTGTCGTCGCTGGCGCTCGGCGCGTCGGCCGATCCGTGGCGGGTGGCGGCACGGCTTTCGGCGCATGGCGAGGCGCTGGCGGGTACGTGGTTCGAGGCGCAGGCGACCTCGGGGCATTGGCCAAAACCGTCGGCCATCCACGATCCGCTGAGCCTGCGCATGACTGCCCAGGTGTTCGGCGCGTGCCTGGATACGCTGATGACCGCCGCCGAGCGCCTCGTCGAGGCGACGGCGCAGTCGGATGACAATCCGGTCGTGATGGACAGCCATGTCATGGCCTCGGGCGGCTCGCTGCCGCTGTCGACCACGCTCTATGTCGAGGCGGCGCAGACGGGCTTTGCCCATCTCGCCCGCAATGTGCTGAACCGCTGCGTGCTGCTGTCGAACGGCGTGCGCCGCAACCTGCCGGTCAATCTCGTGGCGCCCGGCGAGGCGGCGACGGGCTTCGGGCCGCTGTTGAAACTCGCCGTCGAACTCTACATGCGCATCCAGTCGCTGGCGGTGCCGATCTCGGCGCAGTCGATCGTCGTGGCCGGCGGGCTGGAGGAGGAGGCGACCTTCCTGCCGCTCATCGTCGAGCGCATGGAAAGCCAAGTGCGCGACCTGCGCCAGCTCGCGGCGCTGGAGGCCATGCTGTCTGCCCAGGCGATCGATCTTTCCGGTGACAACACCGAGGGTGTCGTCGCCATCGCGTACCAGCGCACGCGGGCGATCAGCCCCTTCTACCGCAAGGACCGGCCGCTCTCCGCCGAAATCGAGGCGCTCGACCGCGACCTTGCCAGCCCCGAAGCACTCGCCGCCTTCGTCGATGCCGCGCCCATGGCGGATGTCGACAGCTTCTTTGCCCTGAAACCGTGAGGACCCGCCGATGGCCGATTTCGATCTCGTTCTGAAAGGCACCGTGGTTCTGCCGGACCGCATCGTCGAAGGCGGCCATGTCGCGGTGCGGGACGGCAAGGTGGTGCATGTCGGCCAGGGCACGATGCCGGCGGCGAAGGAGCGGCACGACCTGTCCGGCGCGCTCATCCTGCCCGGCGCCATCGATGCGCAGGTCCATTCGCTGTCGCAGAAGAACCAGGAGGATTTCATCTGGTCGACGCGTTCGGCGGCGGCGGGTGGCGTTACCACCATCGTCGACATGCCCTATGACGAGGGCAATCTCGTCTGCTCCGCCGAGGCGGTGAAGATCAAGGTCGATCACGCGAGGCCGCAGGCGCGCGTCGATTTCGCGCTTTATGGCACCGTCGACCCGGAAGAAGGACCGGCTCGCATCGCGGAAATGGTTGAGGCGGGCGTTGCCGCCTTCAAGTTCTCCACCTTCGGCACGGACCCGAAGCGTTTTCCGCGCATTCCGGCAGCCCTGCTGGAGGATTGTTTCCGCGCCATCGCACCCACGGGCCTGACGGCCGGCGTGCACAATGAGGATGACGAGGCGGTGCGCGCGGCAATCGCCAAGGTGAAGGCGGCCGGCATCACCGATTATCGCGCCCACGGCCTGTCGCGCCCGCCGCTGACGGAACTGCTTGCCTCCAACCAGATTTATGAAACCGGTGCGGAGACTGGCTGCCCGGCCCATGTCGTGCATTGCTCGCTCGGCCGCGGCTACGAGATCGCCGCCGTCTACCGCGCGCAAGGTTTTCGCGCGACCATCGAATGCTGCATCCACTATCTCGTTCTCGACGAGGAGAACGACGTCGCCAGGCTTGGCGGCAAGGCGAAGATCAATCCGCCGATCCGCCCGCGCGCCGAGGTGGAAAAGCTCTGGCGCCATGTCGCCGAGGGCAATGTCACGCTGGTCTCGACGGACCATGTCAGCTGGTCGGAGGACCGCAAGACCAATTCGGACATGCTGGCCAATGCGTCGGGCGTGCCGGGGCTGGAGGTCATGGTGCCGCTCTTCGTCAAGGGCGCGCTGGAGCGCGGCATTCCGCTGACGCGCGCCGCCGAGCTGATGACGTTAAACCCGGCGCGCCATTTCCGGCTCGACCATGTGAAGGGCGCGCTGGAAGCCGGCAAAGATGCCGACATCACCGTGCTGACGCCCGAGCCCTATACGTATGACGCGGCAGCAAGCGGCAACAATGTCGTGGGATGGTCGCCCTATCATGGTATTCGATTGCCGTGGCGTGTCTCCGCGACCTATCTGCGCGGAAAACTCGCCTTCGACGGCACGAACGTGCTTTCCGAACCCGGCACCGGCGCCTTCGTGCGTCCGTTGCCGACGCTTGTTTCCGCGAGGGCCTGATCATGGCTCGTGCAAGCAATCTGCCGGTCGATCCTGCCCGCATCGCGGATGTGATCGACGGGCTGGCCAAGCTCACCGAGCCCGGCCGGCCCTACACACGGCGTGCCTTTACCGCTCTGTTCCCGGCGGGGCGGGATTTTCTCGACGAAAGATTTCGGGCCGCGGGGCTCGAGACACGCATTGATGCCGCCGGCAATCTGGTTGCCCGGCGGCCGGGCAAAAAGCCCGGTCTCGGCACGATCATGCTCGGCTCGCATTCCGATACGGTGCCGGATGGCGGGCGCTATGACGGTATTGCCGGCGTAGCGGTGGCGCTGGAAGTGGCGCAGGCCCTGGCCGACAAGGGCATCGAACTCAATCATGATCTGGAGGTCGTCGATTTCCTCGCCGAGGAGGTCTCGATCTTCGGCGTTTCCTGCATCGGCAGTCGCGGCATGGCGGGTGTGCTGCCTGCGGACTGGCTGTTGCGGGAGAGGGACGGACTGACACTGGAGCAAGGTATCCGCGATGTCGGTGGCGACCCTGCGCGCATCGCCGCCGAAGCGCGCAAGGATATTTCCGCATTTCTCGAACTGCATATCGAGCAGGGGCCGGTGTTGGAGACCGAAAGGCTTGATATCGGCGTGGTGACCGCGATTGCCGGGATCACGCGCATCGAGATCATCGTCGAGGGCCGGGCGGATCATGCCGGCACGACGCCGATGGGTTCGCGTGCCGATGCGCTGGCGGCGGCCGCGCGGCTGGTCTCGGGCATCGAGGCCTTGGCGAAATCGCTCTCGGAAGGACCGGGCCACTTCACGGCAACCGTCGGCGAATTCTCCATCGAGCCGAATGCCGCCAATGTCGTGCCGTCGCGCGCCCGCCTGCTGATCGATGCTCGGGCGGAGGAGCGCAACGCGATGGACCTCTTCGCCGCCTCGGTCGACCAGCTTGCCGATGGGATCGCGCGCGAGACCGGCACAACCATCGCCGGGCCGCGGCGCATTTCCGATAACATGCCGACGCCGGGCGATCCGCTGGTGCTCGACGTGCTGGATGCCGCCTGCGAGACGGCCGGCGCCAGCCATCGGCGCATGGCCTCGGGTGCGGGTCACGACACCGCCTTCATGGCGAAGGTGACGCGGTCGGCGATGATCTTCGTGCCGTGTCTCGGTGGGCGCAGCCATGCGCCGGAGGAATTTGCCGAGACCGACGATATCGCGCTCGGGGCGGCGGTGCTTTTTAATGCAGTGATTCAGCTGGATCAGAAATTGAGTCAGGAGAGCGTCTAATGGGCCGGATTTTAAAGGAAAAAGACGTCGAGGCGGCGGTCAAGGGCGGCTCGGTCTATGCCGCCGGCGGCGGTGGTTGGGCGGACCATGGGCGCATGCTCGGCTATGCCGCGGTGTCGATCGGCAAGCCGGAACTGGTCTCCATCGATGAGCTCTCCGATGACGACTGGGTGGCGACGGCGGCGGCCATCGGCGCTCCGGCCTCGACCACGCCTTGGGAAATGCGCGGCGTCGATTATGTGAAGGCGGTGGAGCTTCTGCAGGAGGCGCTCGGCGAGAAAGTCGCGGCGCTGATGGTCGGCCAGAACGGTAAGTCCTCGACGCTGAACGGCTGGCTGCCTTCGGCCATCCTCGGCACCAAGGTGCTGGATGCCGTGGGTGACATGCGCGCGCATCCGACCGGTGACATGGGCTCGATCGGCATGGCGGGCTCCCCCGAGCAGATGATCCAGACGGCCGTCGGCGGCAATCGCGACGAGAACCGCTATATCGAGCTCGTCGTGCGTGGTGCGACGGCAAAGGTCTCGCCGATCCTGCGCACCGCCTCCGACATGTCCGGCGGCTTCATCGCCTCCTGCCGCAACCCGCTGCGCGCCTCCTATGTGCGCAAGAATGCTGCACTCGGCGGCATCTCGCTGGCACTGACGCTTGGCGAGGCGATCATCGCGGCGGAAGGCAAGGGCGGCTCGGCGATCATCGACGCGATCGTCAAGACGACCGGCGGCTCGATCCTCTCCGAGGGTGTGATCACCGACAAGTCGGTGGTCTATACCAAGGAGGCCTTCGACATCGGCACGGTGACGGTCGGCAAGGGCGATACCGCCTCGGTGCTGCATGTCATGAATGAATATATGGCGGTGGAATCGGCGGACGGAAAGCGCCGCGCGACCTTCCCCGATGTCATCACCACGCTCTCGCCCGAGGGCGAGCCGCTGAGCGTCGGGCAGCTCGAAGTCGGCATGAAAGTCTTCGTGCTGCATGTGCCGAAGTCGATCATCCCACTCGCCTCCAGCGTGCTCGACCCGACGGTCTATCCCTCGGTCGAAAAGGCGATGGGGATCGACCTCGTCAGCTACGCCCTGGCGAAATAGGCGGGAGAGCGGGCGATGGCACGGGACAGGGAACTGGAAGACATCGTCCGCACCGATCTCGGCTTTCGCGCGGGCCTTTCGGAAAAGCCGATGTTCGGCGGGCTTGCCTGGCTCTTGGACGGGCACCTTCTGTGTGGCGCGCGCAAGGAGGGCATGCTTACTCGCCTCGGCAAGGGCAACGATGCCTGGGCGCTCGCCATCGACGGCATCGCGCCGATGGTGATGGGCGAACGGGTGATGGAGGGCTGGGTGCGCGCCTCGCCCGACGCCTGCGCCGACGAAATGCTGCGCCGGCGCCTGATTTCCGAGGCCATCGCCTTTGTCGATACGCTGCCGCCGAAGTAACGAATTCTGTTTTTCAAAGAGGGACGTCCATGCCCAAAGCCAATCCGCGCCATCCGAATTATCCGATCCCCAGCGGCGATGTGCTGCGTGCCAAGGGCTGGCGGCAGGAGGGGCTGTTGCGGCTGCTCGAAAACGTGCTGTCGGTCGGCGAGGACCCGGACAATCTCATCGTCTACGCCGCACTCGGCAAGGCGGCGCGCAACTGGGCGGCGCACAAGGCCATCGTCAAGGCGCTGACGGAGATGGACGAGGACCAGACGCTGGTCATCCAGTCCGGCAAGCCGGTCGGGCTCTTGAAAACCCATGCGAAGGCGCCGCTCGTCATCATGGCGAATTGCAATATCGTCGGGCAATGGGCGAAGGCGGAGGTCTTCTATGAACTCCAGCGCAAGGGCCTGATCTGCTGGGGCGGGCTGACCGCTGGCGCCTGGCAATATATCGGCAGTCAGGGCGTCATCCAGGGCACATATGAAATCTTCATGCGCATTGCGGAAAAACGCTTCGGCGGCAGTCTCGCCGGCTGTTTCATCCTGACGGCTGGTCTTGGCGGCATGGGCGGCGCGCAGCCGCTCGCCGGGCGCATGGCGGGGGCGGCCATTCTCTGCGTCGATATCGATCCGGCACGCGCCGCTGCGCGCAAGGCCGTCGGTTACCTTGAACATGTCGCGCCGGATCTCGATACGGCGCTCGCCATGATCGACGAAGCGGTGAAGGACAAGCGCGCGACCTCGATCGGTCTCGTCGGCAATGCGGCGGAGATTTATCCGGAGATCGCGCGGCGCGGCATCGTGCCGGACATCGTCACGGACCAGACCTCGGCGCACGACCTTGTCTACGGCTATGTGCCGAAGGGCATGAGCCTCGATCAGGTGAAGGGTCTGCGCGATGACGGGCAGGGGCAGCTGATGGCGGCAAGCCGCGCCTCGATCGTCGAACATGTCTCCGCCATGCTGGATTTCCAGAGGATGGGTTCGGAGGTTTTCGACAACGGCAACCTCATCCGCACGCAGGCGCGGGAGGGCGGTGTGACCAACTCTTTCGATATTCCGATCTTCACAGAAGCCTATCTGCGGCCGCTCTTCGCGCGTGCCATCGGGCCGTTCCGCTGGATGGCGCTGTCGGGCGAGGAAAGCGATATCGCCCGCATCGACGATCTCGTGCTGGAGATGTTCCCGGACAATTTCATCGTCACCAACTGGATTCGCCTTGCCCGCGAGAACGTGCCTTTCGAGGGCCTGCCGGCGCGCATTGCCTGGCTCGGCCATGGCGAGCGCACGGAATTGGCGCTGGCCGTCAACAAGCTGGTCGCGGCGGGTGAGCTTAAGGGGCCGATCGCCTTTTCGCGCGACCATCTCGATGCCGGTGCCATGGCGCATCCGAACATCATGACGGAGCGCATGAAGGACGGTTCGGATGCCATCGCCGACTGGCCGCTGCTGGATGCCATGTTGCTTTCCTCCTCGATGGCCGACCTCGTCGTCATCCATTCGGGCGGCGGCGGTTATGCCGGTTACATGACGAGCTGCGGCGTGACACTGGTGGCTGATGGCACGGCTGGCGGTGCGGAGCGACTACAGCATGCGCTGACCAATGATACCGCGCTTGGCGTGATCCGCTATGCGGATGCCGGCTACGAGGAATCGCTCGACGAAATCGAAAAGAAGGACATCGGCTACATCAGGATCGGCAATGCCTGACGGGTTGTCGGACACGCTTTCGTGACCGAAACCAGCAGGAGTAGTGAAGGTAAGTGCTGCTAAGTGCCTGAAATGTCACGGCCAGCGTAAACCTTGCATTTAACATTTCGCGGTAATCTTCCGTTAGTAATTCCGTCTGCGTGCTGTGGGCGGGGGCTTCGGTTTGTTTTGCGTGCGAGTGCCTATGCGTCTTTCGGTCCTGACAGCGATCCTGCTCGGCTGCGCCTCCATGGCGGGCTGTGCCTCAAGCTCCAATCCCGAGACTGCCCTGTCGATAAAACCGTCGGCAGAGGTCACCAGCTCCGTGAAATCAGGGCCTGTCCCGGAAGTCGCGGTCGGCGAAGGCAAGGTGAAGGCGGATGGCGGTGCGGAAATGCTCGCCTGGGCCGGTGCCACGCCGGAAAATCACGTCTTCGAAACCATGGAAAAGCAGTCTGCCGTTCCCGAGACGCGGCCGGAAAACGCTGTCTTCGCCATCGAGCCGTCCGTCGGGCGTTCGGCCAAGCGCTCGCGCGTCTACAGCCAGCAGTTCCGCGATGCCCATCCCATCAACTTCGGCAAGCGTGCACCGAAACATTATCAGGTGCACGGCGTCGACGTGTCGCGCTGGCAGGGTGATATCGACTGGATGAAGCTGCGCACGCAGGGTGCCAACTTCGCTTTCATCAAGGCGACGGATGGCGGCGACCATCTCGATCCGATGTTCCAGAAGAACTGGCGTCTGGCGAAGGAGGCCGGTATTCGCCGCGGCGCCTACCACTTCTTCTACTGGTGCCGCGTGGCGAGCTCCCAGGCCGAGTGGTTCATCCGCAACGTGCCGCGCGATCCCGATGCTCTGCCGCCGGTTATCGACGCCGAGTACAATGGCGAATCCGCGTGCAAGAAGCGCCTGACGCGTGCGCAGTATGTCGAGAAGATCAAGGTCTTCGCCGAGATGCTGGAGCGCCACTATGGCAAGCGCCCGATCATCTACACGGCGCCTGACTTCTATGAGGACAATCTCTCGGGCGAGCTGACGCAATATCCGTTCTGGCTGCGCTCGGTCGCAGCCCACCCGTCGAAGCGCTATCCGAACCGCCGCTGGACCTTCTGGCAATATTCCGGCTCGGGCCTGTCGCACGGCGTTTCCGGCAAGATCGATCTCAATGTCTTCGCCGGCAGCGAGAGCGACTGGCACAACTGGCTCGCCGGCCAGTCCGGCACGCGCACGGCCAGCGCCAACTGATCGAACGCGGCTTAACGGGACGGTCTATTTCTGCTTTTGCGGATAGATCGTCTCGCCGCGTTTCAGCATCTCCACGAAAGCCTCGATCCGCCGCTTGCGCGCAGCCTCCGTCTTGACGTTGTGCAGGCGAAAGGCCAGCGCAAAGCGGTTCTGCTCGGTCAGCTTGCCGAGCATCTCCCTGGCCGCAGGTTCCGCATCGATAGCGGCTTGGAAATCGTCTGGGATTTTCAGGTCCTTGCCGCTGCCATAGGCCTTCTCCCAGCGTCCATCGGCCTTTGCGGCTTCCACCTGTTTCAGCCCATGTTTGGTCATCCGCCCGCTCTCGGTCAGTCGGCCGACGGTGTCGACATTCTTCTTGCTCCACACGCTTTTCTTGCCGCGCGGGCAGTAGCGCTGGAAGAAGCTCTTTTCGTCATGGCTCTTGCGGATGGCGTCGATCCAGCCCCAGCAGAGCACGACCTCGATCGCCTCCTCGGAGGTGATTGACGGCAGGCCGGATGCTTTTTTGTGAAGCTTGATCCAGACTTCCGGCGCGCTGGCATGGTTCTCGTCGAGCCAGCGATAGAAGCTGTCGAGATCGACGAATTCGCGGACATGCGCCGGATTGATTTCCACAGGGGCCATCGTGTTTTCCTCGTTGCGCCGGGCCGGGCGTGACCGCTTTGCATCGCCTCTATAAAACGAAGGGGCGATGCCGAAGATGTGAAGCCCGTTCTTCTTGCCAGCCACCCGACGCTTTGGATAGCCATCGGCCTCAACCCGTCTATCCCATTGGAGTCCTATCGAGAATGTCCACGGTGTGCACTTTGTCGCGCAGAGCCTTTTTCCTTGGCGCTGCCGCGACGCTTGCGGGCTGCGCGACCACGCAGCCGTCTACCAAGATTGTTCCGGTTCCGCAGAAGATCCGTTACCCCATCACGCCGGCGACGGACGAGGAACTGGCCGCGCGCTATGCCGCGCTGGAAGACGGCGGCCACCAGATTCCGGCCATTCCCTACACGCAGATCGACCCGAAATATTATCGCCAGCGCGTGCAGGACCCGACGGGCGAGGCTCCGGGCACCGTCGTCGTCGATACGCCGAACCGGTTCCTCTATGTCGTCGAGCCCGGCGGCACGGCGATGCGTTATGGCGTGGGTATCGGCCGCGACGGTTTTGCCTGGGAGGGCGAGGGCGTCATCCAGTGGCGTCAGCCCTGGCCGCGCTGGAAGGTGCCGGCCGACATGATCGCCCGCACGCCGAGCCTTGCGAAATATTCCGTCGAGAACGGCGGCATGGAGCCGGGTATCAAGAACCCGCTCGGCGCGCGTGCGCTCTATATCTTCCAGAACGGCAAGGACACGCTCTACCGCCTGCACGGCTCGCCGGAGTGGAAGTCGATCGGCAAGGCGACGTCGTCGGGCTGCGTGCGGCTGATCAACCAGGATGTGCTCGATCTCTACAAGCGCGTGCCCTATCACGCCCGCATCGTCGTGCATCAGGGCTCGCTCGGCACGCCGGTCGGCGTGTAAACTTTCCTGTTGACGCAATTCCGGACGCAAAACCGCTGCGCGCTTTTGCTGGAATTGCTTAGGTCACCGTCTCGCCCCCATCGACGACAAGAATCTGGCCGGTCATGTAGCTTGACCGGTCGGAGACGAGGAAGAGGATCGGCTCGGCGATCTCCTCGACATCGGCCCAGCGCCCCATCGGCACCTTTTCCTTGATATAGCTTTCGATCGCCTCGCGCCCGCCCATCTGGGTGATGAAGGGCGCGTTGAAGGGCGTGTCGACCCAGCCGGGGCAGAGCGCGTTGACGCGGATGCCGTGGCCCGCATAGTCGCCCGCCATCTGCTTGGTCATGGCGATGACGGCGTGTTTGGTCGTCGTATAGGCGATCATCTCGCGGTCGTAGAGCACGCCGGAGGAGGAGGCGGTGTTGAGGATCACACCCTTCTTCTGCGCCTTCATGACGGGCATGACATAGCGCGCCGCCATCAGATGGGCGCGCACATTGAGGTTCCAGGAGAAATCCAGCCCGTCGATCGGCACGCTTTCGAGATCGCCGGCCACCTGTGCGCCGGCATGGTTGTGCAGGATATCGATGCGGCCGTGGCGCGACAGCACCGAGGCGATCGCCATCTTCAGTTCGACATCGTCGGTGACGTCGACGATGACGGTCTCGGCCTTGCCGCCTTCGGCGCGGATGAAATCGACCGTCTCGTGCGCGCGCGTTTCGTCGAGATCGGCGACGCAGACGGTGGCGCCCTCGCGCGCCATGATGCGCGCGCCGGCCCGGCCGATGCCGGAGCCCGCTCCGGTGACGATGGCGACACGGTTCTTCAGGATCATCGGTCTCACTCCCCGGCAGGCGATTTCTGGGTTTTGTCCCGCATCAGAAGGCGGGAAATCAGGATGAGCAGCAGCGAGGCAACCAGCACCATGGTTGCGATGGCGTTGACCTCCGGCGTCACGCCGCGGCGGATCGAGGCGAAGACGTAGATCGGCAGCGTGGTCTTCGAGCCAGCGACGAAGAAGGCGACGATGAAATCGTCGAAGGAGAAGGTGAAGGCGAGCAGGAAACCCGACAGCACCGACGGCAGGATCTGCGGCAGCACGATATCGCGGAAGGTGGTGAAGGGCGTGGCATAGAGATCGGCCGAGGCTTCGACGATATCGCGTCCCAGCGTCGCGATGCGCGCCTTCACGATCATCGTGACGAGCGCCATGGTGAAGAGGCCGTGGGCGGCGATGATCGAGCCGTAGCCGAGGCCGAGCTGCGGCGGCCTATCACCCGGCCAGAGCGCGGCGATGGCCGGGTTGATGGCACCGAAGACGGCGACCAGCGCCACCAGCGTCGCGATGCCGATGACGACGCCAGGCACGACGATGGCGGCGGCCAGCAGGCCGTCGAAGATCGCGCGGGTGCGGGCGCCGAGGCGCTCCAGCCCGAGTGCGGCCATGGTGCCGAAGACCGCGGCGAGCGTGGCGCTTACCAGCGCGATGATCAGGCTGTTCTGCAAGGCGGTCACGAGGAACGGATTGGCGAGCGCCTTGCCGTACCATTGCGCGGAGAAGCCGGTGAACTCGCTCGCATTGCGCCCCGCATTGAAGGAGAACAGCACGACCAGCGCGATCGGCGCATAGAGGAAGACATAGACGGAGGTGATCAGCGCGCGCATCAGATGAGATCCACCTGTCTTGTGCCCGATATGCGCCAGGCGATGCGCATGGCGACCATCAGCACCACCACGACGATGGCGACGAGGGTGACGGCAATTGCCGAGCCGAAGGGCCAGTTGCGCGATTGCAGGAAGAGATCGACCAGTGCATTGCCGATGAAGAAGACCTTTCCGCCGCCGAGCAGCTGGGGAATGAGATATTCGCCGAGCAGCAGGATCGTCACCAGCGCGACGCCGGTCATGACACCGGGCAGCGAGAGCGGCAGGGTGACGGAGAAGAAGGTCGAGACCGGCTTTGCGCCGAGATCGGCGGACGCCTCCAGCAGGCGGCGGTCGAGTTTTTCGAGGCTGACATAGATCGGCATGATCATCAGCGGAAGGTAGCCGTAGACGATGCCGAGCAGCACCGCACCGGGCGTGTTGAGCAGGCGCACATCCGCAATGCCGATCATGTCGAGAAGGTTCGGAATACCGCGCGAGCCGAGGATATACATCCAGGCATAGGTGCGCACGAGCAGGCTCGTCCAGAACGGCACGACGACCAGCGAGACAAGCAGCAGCCGATGGCGCGGGCTTGCCTTGACAGCAAGATAATAAGCCGTGGGATAGGCGACGACCAGGCAGAAGAAGGCGCCGACGGGGGCGAGCAGCAAGGTGTTCCAGTAGGCAGCGGCGCGGGCCGGCAGGTTGGCATATTGTGCGAAGGTGAACGCCGCCTGATAGCCGCCCGCCGGTCCGCGCTCGCCGACGGAAAAGATCACCATGGCGATGAAGGGCAACACGAGAAAGACGAACAGCCAGACGGACGCCGGCGCCAGTAGCGCGGTCGTCACAAGCCGTCTCTTTGCCGTCATCGTCAAAGCCATGGGAAATCCGTGTTGTGTCTGGAGAATGCCGGCCCCCGTCCCGGTCCGCGCAGCCGCCCCTTGCGGAGCGGCGGTCGGGGGCCGTTTGGGCTTTAAGCCGACTTGAAGCGTGCCATCAGCTCGGCGCGTGCCGGATCCGTCAGGGTCACGGCGGCGCCGAATTCGAGCGGGGTCAGCGCTGCTTCGTCCGGATAGACGATCTTGTTGCCGGTGACTTCTGCCGGCAGCAGCGCGAGAACGCGGCTGTCGGTCGTGGGTGCGCCGTTGGCGATATGCTCCTTCACGGCATTTGCCGGATCCATCAGGAAGTTGAGCAGTGCATAGCCAGCCGGTTTGTTGGCTGCGCTCTTCGGGATCGCGTAGAAATCCGACCAGATCTCGCCGCCATCGGTGCCGAGCACGAACTGGATTTCCGGGATGTCGCGGTTGAGCTGTGCGCCGTCATTGGTCCAGCACATGGTCATCCACGCATCGGTGGCACGCATCGAGGGCTGGTAGTCGCTGTTGATCGCATAGAGATGCGGCTTGACCTTGATCAGCAGCTCCTCGGCCTTGGCGAGCTCTTCCGGCTTGATGGAATTGAACGAGAAGCCGAGCGAGACCAGCGCGTTGCCGATGGTGGTGAGCTGGTAGTCGTGCACCATGGCGCGACCGGTTGCCTCGCCCTGTGCGACCTCGAAGAAGTCCTTCCAGCTCGTGACCTTCGATTTTACCTTGTCGGAGTTGAAGGCGATGCCCGTCGTGCCCCAGTTCTTCGGCAGGGCAAACACCTTGCCGTCGACCGTACCCTCGTTGGTGAAGCGGGTGTTCTGCGTCTTGGGATCGAAATTCGGCACCTTGGCGAGATCAAGCGGTTCGATCAGGTCGAGGCCGGCATAGGTCGAGATTGTGTAGTTCGTCGGCACAAACAGGTCCCAGCCGGTACCGCCGGCCTGGAGCTTGGCCAGCATTTCCTCGTTCGAGCCGAAGACATTGACTTCGACGGCAACGCCCGTGGCGGCCGTGAAGGCTTCGAAGGTCGCCGGATCGTGGTAGTTCGGCCAAGTCGCCAGCGACATGGTGGAGCCCAGGTCTTCGGCATAGGCCGGCGAGGCGAGGAAGCCGGGCTGGCGGGCAAGAACGGCTGCGGCAAGGCCGAGGCCGGTAATGCCGAGGAAGTGGCGGCGGCTGACCGAGCCACGTTTCAGCCGCATGAATTCGTCCGTTAACTCACGGGCGCTGATCGGGGCATTCTCTCTGAACCATTTCGACATCACACTGTTCCCTTGTTGTTGTGACGAGCCTGTTTCCCTTCAGGCCGGAAAGATATGCGCTGTACCGGGATCGAAGCTTATTGCGACCCGCTCGCCCGGCGCGACGAGGTCGTTTTGTGTCTGGCGTTCGGCGGTGACGAGCATGTCGCCCAAGCCGTCGATGGCGATGGAATATTCGGCGGCGGAGCCAAGGAAGATGCGGTGCGTGACGGTGCCTTCCAGCGTCGCGGCATTGCCCGTTCCGCGCGACAGGCGGATCGCTTCGGGGCGCAGCGCCACGGTGACGGCGCCGGGGGCGAGATCCTTGCGAGACACGGGGAGCGCCGCGCCGTTGCCGAGCCTGACGGTGCCGCCGGCCTCCAAGGTACCATCGAAGCGATTGGTCTTGCCGACGAAATCGGCGACGAAGAGATCGGCCGGGCGGTCGTAGACCTCCTGCGGGGTGGCGAGCTGGCGAATGCGGCCGGCGCTCATCACGCAGACGAGGTCGCTCATCGACAGCGCCTCTTCCTGGTCGTGCGTGACGAGCACGAAGGTGATGCCGAGATCGCGTTGCAGGGTCTGCAACTCGATCTGCATGGCGGTGCGCAGCTTCTTGTCGAGGGCGGCGAGCGGCTCGTCGAGCAAGAGCACGGAGGGCTTGTTGACCAGCGCGCGGGCAAGCGCCACGCGCTGCTGCTGGCCGCCGGACATTTCATGGATGCGCCGCTTGGCGAAGCCCGACAGGCGCACCATTTCCAAGGCTTCGCCGACCCGGCGGGATATCTCTGCCACCGGCAATTTCGGCCGCAGCTGCTTCAAGCCATAGGCGACGTTCTTCTCCACGTCGAAATGCGGGAAGAGTGCGTATTGCTGGAAGACCATGTTGACCGGGCGGCGATAGGCCGGCACGCCATTGGCGACCTTGCCTGCGATCAGCACTTCGCCCTCGCTCGGCTGCTCGAAGCCGCCGATCATCCTGAGGCATGTCGTCTTGCCGCAGCCGGAAGGGCCGAGCAGGGCAACGAAGGCACCTTTCGGCACCGTGAGATTGATGTCGGAGACCGCGGTCACCGCGCCATAGCGCTTGGTCACCGAACGGAACTCGATGTCGTTCGTTGGGGCGGATATCACGTCTGTTCCCTGCGGTTGTTGGTCTCTGGGCGCTCTGTGTCGCCTTGGCCACCGTCTTGCCAAAGCTAGTCATGTGCTGGCGGGTTGGTATATACCCCGAGAGAGGTATTTTATCCGTAAATTGGCTGTGGGAGGAGTATATCTCGTTGGTGGCGGTCAACGCCTCCTGCGGGCAAATCGGGGAGCGAAAACGCCATGCGGGTCGATTTCACGGCATTTTTCCGGGCACTTGCCGATTGGACCAGCGGTTCGGAGCAGTCCGACCGCCAAACGGGCGAAACCCTGCTTGCCATGATGCACGCGCTGGTGCGTTTCGACGACATCGTTATTTTCGCCTATCGCGACAAGGCGCGGCCGATCGACCTCTTCAGCACCTTCGAGGCCGAAGATCACAATATCTTCGTGACGCTCTACCAGGCCGGCCCCTACCTGCTCGATCCGTTCTTCCATACCACCCGTGCCGGCCGCTCCGGCGTTTTCCGCATGCGCGAGCTCGCGCCCGACCGCTTCTTCTCGAGCGAATATTATCGCACCTACTATTCGCAGACCCGTCTTGCGGAAGAACTCGGCTTCTTCGTGCCGGTGGCGGATGGGGTTACGGTGGTGATGTCCCTGATGCGTCGCGAAAAGACCGGTATCTTCCCCGCACAAGAATTCGTGCTACTCAACGACGCCGAACCCTTCGTCGCCGCCTTCGTGCGGCAGGCCTGGAGCGATCTCGCGCGGCGTTTCGCTGAGACCGGACAAGGGCGCGGCCGGCGCAGCGAGCCAGTCAGCGAGGCTGACAAGGTGTGGCGCAAGCTCAACCTCACCGACCGCGAGGCTTCGATCATTGAGCTGGTGCTGCAGGGCCATTCTTCGGAATCGATCGGCCTTAAGCTCGACATCTCCACCGGCACGGTGAAGGTCCATCGCCGCAACGTCTACCGTAAGCTCGGTATCTCCTCGCAGATCCAGCTGCTGTCGATCTATCTGAAGAATATTCAGGGGTAGAGCAGTCGCAGCCGCTAGGCGCGGGAGGAGTGGGCGGCCCCAATAGGATATTCCCAATTGGATGCTCTGACGATTACCTCTCCTCCGTCATCCTCGGGCTTGACCCGAGGATCCACCTCACAAGCGCTGTGCTTGCCGTATGGATCCTCGGGTCAAGCCCGAGGATGACGGAGGAGAGGTCGTGCTTCGGAAAACGGTGCCATGCTTGCGGGCGCGTCAGTGACAGGCACTGATCCATGCAACAAAAAAGCCCGGCATTACTGCCGAGCTCTTTGATATTTTTCAATGGCTTGCCATCCAACCTTAGCAGATCGAATCCAGCCGTTCACGCGCCGATTCAAGCGACCGTGGCCAGCGCCACCTGGGCGCGGGCGTCGATGATCTGGCGCGCGGCGTGGGCGGCTTCCTTGCCCTTGATGACAAAATGGTCGCGGAAGAAGGCGATGTGCGCTTCCGATTCCTGAAAATTGTGCGGGGTCAGCACGGCCGAGAGCACCGGCACGTTGGTGTCGAGGCCGACGCGCACGATGGCATCGACGACGGTGCCGGCGACGAAGTCGTGGCGGTAGATGCCGCCGTCGACCACGAGGGCGACGCCGAGGATGGCGGAATACTGCCCGGTCCGGGCGAGAAGCTGCGCATGCAGCGGGATTTCAAGCGCGCCGGGAACGTCGATCACGTCGACGTCTTCCGCGCGGCCGCCAAGCGCTGCCCATTCGGCGACGAAGGAGTCTACCGCCTGGTCGACGATGCCGGCGTGCCAGCGGGCACGGAGGACGGCGATCCGGGAGGAGGGGGTGGCATTCGCATTCATGTATAAGGCCTTTCAAGGGTTGAGCCATTTTTCAACGGTCCCCTTGGGCGAACACGCAGTCGCTCCGCCTGAGACGGCGGTTCTCCTGCTTGCTCTCTTCCATCCGGACTGTAACCGTCGGCCCCGGCATCGCACCGGATCTGCTGACCCTTCCATTCGCGAAAGGCGCTTGCGGGCTCCCGGATCGCTCCGGATACCGCCGGTGGGGAGTTTCACCCCGCCCTGAGAACGATGGAAGATTAACGAGCAATCGCCCGCGGATCAAATCCGCGGGCGACGCAAAAACGGCAATTCACGACAGATTTTTCCAAGTCTCGGGAAAGACTTGGAAAATGTTTAGTCGCGGATGATCAGGAGGTCCGTTGCGGTGAAGCGCAGCGTCGCGGTCTCGCCGACGGCCGGCGGCACGAGGCCGGGGCTGTTGAACATGTCGAAGGAGATGACCGCGGTGCCGACCTTCATGCGGGTGCGGATGACCGAACCGAGAAAGTTGGAGGAGATTACCTCGCCGGTCAGCGCGGTATCGCCCTTGGCGTCGGCGGCAATCGATCCGGCTTCCGGGCGCAACGCCAGCGAGATCGTGTCGCCGGCCTTCACGTTGCCGAGCGGCTCGCGCAGCGTCACCCCTTGGTCGCCGATCGAGACGCGGTTCGAGGCGGGATCGACGACCTTGGCCTCGATGAGGTTCAGCGTACCGACGAAGTTTGCGACGAAGCGGGTGGCCGGGCGGTTGTAGATTTCGGCCGGGGCGCCGATCTGGTCGGCCTTGCCGGCGTTCATGACGACGATGCGGTCGGAGATCGACAGCGCCTCTTCCTGGTCATGCGTCACGAAGACCGTGGTGATGCCGAGCTGCTGCTGGATCATGCGGATTTCCTCGCGCAGCGACACGCGGATCTTGGCGTCGAGCGCCGAGAGCGGTTCATCGAGAAGCAGGACCTGCGGCTTGGGGGCAAGCGCCCGGGCAAGCGCCACGCGCTGCTGCTGGCCACCGGACATCTGGTAGGGATAGCGATCGGCGAGATGGTCGAGCTTGATGAGGCCGAGCATTTCCTTGACGCGCTGATCGATCTCGGCCTTCGGGCGGCCGGCGACCTTGAGGCCGAAGGCGACGTTTTCGGCGACGTTCATGTTGGGGAACAGCGCATAGGCCTGGAACACCATGCCGATATTGCGCTGGTTGGGGCGCAGGTTCGCCTGGCTCTTGCCGTTGATGGAGATCGTGCCGCCGGACGGCGTCTCGAAACCGGCAATCATGCGCAGGACCGTGGTCTTGCCGCAGCCTGAAGGCCCGAGGAAGGAAACGAATTCGCCCTTCTCGATGGCCATGTTGAAGTCTTTCACGACCTGCACAGGGCCGAAGGACTTCTGGATGCTGGTGAGGTTGAGGAAGCTCATGAAAGGTCCTTAGGCGGGGCTTTGCGCGCCCTTCTGGAAACGGGAAACAAGCTGGATCAGGCCGAGGCAACCCCAGGTCAAGGCGAAGGACATGACCGCGAGTGCCGCCGGCTCATAGGCGCGGTTGGCGCCGAGCAGCTGCATGTACGGGCCGAAGGCCGGGCGGTTGAGCAGGGCCGCCATGGTGAACTCGCCGATGACGATGGCGAAGGTCAGGAAGGCGCCGGAGAGAACCGCGACGAGCACGTTGGGCAGGATGATCTTGGCGAGGATCGTCGTCCAGCCGGCACCGAGACTTTGGGCGGCTTCGGTCAGCGTCGCGATATCGATCGAGCGAAGACCGGTATCGACGGAGCGATACATGTACGGCAGCGCCAGCGTCGAATAGCCGAACATCAGCAGGATATTGGTGCCCGTGGTCGTGCCGGTCAGCGGCAGCCAGCTCGAGGTGTTATAGAGCCGGATGTAGCCGAAGACGATAACGATGGCCGGGATGACCAGCGGCAACAGCGTGATGAATTCGATATAGGGGCGCAGACCCGGCAGCTTCAGCCGTACCCAATAGGCCGTGGGCACGACGAGCAGAACGCCGAAGACGATGGTCGAGAGGGCCATCAGGATCGAGTAGGTGAACGTCTCCTGGAAGCGCGGATCGCCGAGCACGACGGCATAGGCATCCAGCGAATAGACGCCGCGGCGCATCTTCAGGGAGAAGTTGGTCATGCCGACGAGCGGCAGGATGAAATAGAGCAGCCCGAAAATGAGGGCGCCCCAGGCCCAGAACTTCTTCATTTCAGCCACCTTTCGCTGCGGGCGCGCAGCCAGATGTAGATCGTGTTCGCGATACCGGTGACAACGATCATGCCGAAGGCGAGCGCGTAGCCGAGATGCGGATTGCCAAGCACGTCGCCGCGGATCTGCGCGAAGAGCAGGATCGGCACGATGTTGAGCGAGGAACCGGTAAGCGCGATTGCGGTGGCGACGGCGCCGAAGGCATTGGCGAAAAGCAGCGCCAGCGTGCCGAGGAAGGACGGCAGAAGGATCGGGAAGGCGACCATGCGCCAGTACTGCGCGTTGGTCGCGCCGAGGATCTGGGCTGCCTCGCGCCATTCACGCTTCAGGCCGTCGAGGGCCGGCGTGATGATGAGGATCATCAGCGGGATCTGGAAGAACAGGTAGGTGACGGTCAGGCCCCAGAAGGACAGGATGTTGAAGCCGAGCGCGCGCAGATCGATGCCGACCTGGGTCTTCAGGAACACCGTGAGCAGGCCGACCGGGCCGAGCGTCGCGAGAAACGCGAAGGCGAGCGGCACGCCGGCGAAGTTGGAGGCGACGCCGGAAAAGGTCAGGAGAGGTCCGCGGATCCATTTCGGCAGGCCGCCAAGCACCGCGGCGGCGGCGACCGCGAAGCCGATCAGGCAGCCGAGCAGGGCGGACGCGATAGAGATCTTGATCGAGATCCAGTAGGCCGAGAGGATCGACGTCGTGAAGAGGCCCCGGATGTTGTCCAGGGTGAAACTGCCGTCAGGGGTCTGGAACGCCCCGACGACGATGCGCATCGTGGGCATGATCAGGAACAGCAGGACGAAGATCGCGAACGGCGCCGCGCCAAGCCAATGCAACGGGAGGCGGAAGGGCTCCCGTGCCGGCGGTCTTGCGGCTGAACTGTCTGATGACATTAAGAAAACCTCTGGCGGGTTGCCTTTGTTGGCATGCCGTATCGTCGCCCCGGCCAACGAGCCGGGGCGACGAAGGATGTTGTTTACTGCACGTTCGCGCCGACGACCTTGTCCCATTCCGCGGTAACGGCAGCCTTGTTGGCGTCGACTTCCTCGAGCGTCGGGAAGTAGGCCTTTTCATAGGATTCTGCCGGCGGCAGGGCGTCGATCAGGTCCTGCGGAACCTTGCCGGCCTTGACCATGGCGTTGAAGCGGGCCGGGTGGCAATAGCCCTTCAGCCAGCCGAGCTGACCTTCGTCGGAATAGAGGTGTTCCATCCACAGCTTGGCAGCGTTCGGGTGCGGCGCGTAGGCCGAGATCGCCTGAACGTAGACGCCGGCGAGAACGCCGGAGGCGGGAACGACGACTTCGGTCGGCGGGTTGCCGTTCAGGGTCTTGGCCCAGCCGAGCGCGTTGTAGTCCCAGGCGACGACGATCGGGGTCGAGCCCTGGGCGAGCGTACCCGACTTGCCGATGACCGGAACGAAGTTGCCGGCCTTGTTCAGCTCGGCGAAGTAGCCGAGGCCAGCTTCACCGGCTTCCTTGCCAGCCTTCGCACCCTTGCCGAGGCCGGCGGCGAGAACGCCGAGGATGGCCTGGTTCGAGGCGCGCGGGTCACCGGCGAGTGCGACCTGACCGGCATATTCCGGCTTCAGGAGGTCGGCCCAGTCCTTCGGCGTATTGGCAACGAGGTCCTTGTTCACGAGGAAGGACATCACGCCGTAGTAGTCGCCGTACCAGTGGCCGTCGGCGTCCTTGATGGTATCCGGAATTTCGTCCCAGGTGGAGACCTTGTAGGGCTGGGTCAGGCCTTCGGCCTTGGCCTGCGGGCCGAAGGCGAGACCGACGTCGATCACGTCGGGCGACTGCGGGCCCTTGTTGTCCTTGTTGGCCTTGATGGCTTCGATTTCGTCGGCGGAGCCGGCATCCGGGTTCAGTTCGTTGACCTGGATTTCCGGATACTTTGCCTTGAAGGAGGCGATGACGTCACCGTAACCGCACCAGTCGTGCGGCAGAGCGATCGTCGTCAGCATGCCTTCCTTCTTGGCAGCTTCGATCAGCTCGGCGCTCGGCTCGGCGAAGGCCAGCGACGGCAGCGCGATCGCGAGCGCGGTGGAGAGCGAAAGCAGACGTTTCGTAGATGACATCACGGGTGTTCTCCTTTGGTGTGTCAGTCAACTTCGGCGAAGCTGATACTGTGGGCATATGAAGCTTATGTGACAGTTTTGTTTCGGTTTTTTCGTATTGCTGTCAAGGCTTGCCGGGAACCTCCGGCCGCGGTTTGCGAAAAAGCCGGCTGGCCTCGAAGAGGCCCTCCAGCGTCTTCATTCGGTCGCTGGTTTCCTCCCAGCCCGAGCTCTGGACGGCTTCGATCAGCGCCTCGACGATAAACAGCGTCACGACGGACGAGTCCCAGGCCGAGGGCACCTCGATATGAACGCGAAAGATTTTCGCGGCGGCCTTGGCAACGGGCGAGGCCCACTGATCGGTGAACAGGATGATCTCGATGCCGCGTTCGCGTGCGACCCGACCGAGCGTCTCCATCTCCTGCTCGTAGCGCCTGATGTCGAAGATCACGAGAACGTCGCCGGCCTTCATGTTCAGCACGTAATGCGGCCAGGAACTGGGATTGGAGGCGATCTGGGTGACGTTCGGCCGGATGACCTGGAGATGGGTGAACAGGTAGTCGGCCAGCGCCTTCGTGATGCGTCCGCCGATGATGTAGATGCTGCGCTGGCGGTCGGCGAGAAGGGCGGCGACACCGTCGAATTCGGCGGTTTCCACCTGCGACAGCGTCTGGCGCAGGTTGGTCATGATCGCGTCGGCGAAGCGGTTGAGGATATGCGTGCCGGGCGCGTTGGCGGCCCAGCGGTCGTGTTTGGTGATCGGGCTCGACAGCGTCGCTTCCAGCTCGTGGTGCAGGCGGGCCTGGAAATCCGGAAAGCCGCGGAAGCCGAGCTTCTGGACCATGCGTGCAACCGTCGGCGTCGACACGCCGGCGTTTTCTGCCACCGTCGTGATGCTGCCGAGGCCGGAGACGGGATAATTGTCGAGCAGCGATGCGGCGAGCTGCTTTTCGGCGCGTGTCAACGCGTCGAAATGCGCACCGATCACATCCGACACCGTCATGGATGCTTGGTTGAGCGTCAAATTGTTCCCCTGCACCCCAGTCTTTGCCGGGGTTTCAAACGATAAAACGCGCTGTCACAATTCGAGTCAAATGTTTTTTTGAAGAGATTTTTTCACAACCCCGTTGACAGCGGCAAATCTGTGAAGAATTCTTTTCATTAACGAAAAAAGCCGGTCGAGGGGATCAGGCTATGGGAATTCTGACTGGAGAGGAGGGCGACCCTGTCGCCCTTGAGAACGTGTCTGCGCGCGGTCGGGTCATCCTCGTCTGCGAGCACGCCTCGCGCCTTCTGCCCAAATCACTCGGCACGCTCGGCCTCTCGGAGGAGGCGCTGGCCAGTCATATCGCGTGGGATCCGGGTGCACTCGCCGTTGCTCGCCGCATGGCGAAGAGCCTTGATGCAACGCTGGTCTTCCAGCGCTTTTCCCGTCTCGTCTATGATTGCAACCGCCCGCCGGAATCGCCCGCCGCCATGCCGGAAAAGAGCGAGGTCTTCGACGTGCCTGGCAATGCCGGGCTCGACCAGGCGGCGCGCGATGCCCGTACCGAAGCGCTCTACCTGCCGTTCCGCGATACGCTCGCCGATCTCGTGAAAAGCAGGATTGCCGAGGGCAGGGCGCCCGTCATCGTCACCATGCACAGCTTCACGCCCGTCTATTTCGGCACGCCGCGCGCGGTCGAGATCGGCATTCTGCACGATGCCGACACGCGGGTCGCCGACGGCATGCTGGCCGCCGCTGGCACGGCCGGCCTCTACAATGTCTGTCGCAACGAGCCTTACGGCCCGCAGGACGGGGTGACGCATACGCTTCGGGAGCACGGTCTTTCCAACGGCTTGCCCAATGTGATGATCGAGGTCCGCAACGACCTCATACGAGACGAAGTCGGCCAAGGGGTTGTGGCCGATTATCTGGCGGGGCTGCTCAACGAAAGCCTTCCTGCCGCATAAACCAAGAAAAAGACCCCGGGGAGCGGCATGGCCGCGGCGCATATCCCACGCATTTCGTGGGCCTCAGACACAGGCGGCTCCTGGCAATTCCGCCAGGGACCAGTCGATACAGGGGAAAAACATGTCAGATTATTCCGATCACGATAAACATGAGGATATGCAGGTCCTGCATTCCATGGGATACGCGCAGGAACTCGAGCGGCGCATGAGCCAGTTCTCGAATTTTGCCGTATCCTTCTCCATCATTTGCATTCTCTCGGGCGGCATCAACTCGCTGGCGCAGGCCACATCGGGCGCGGGGGGCGCCGCGATCGGCATCGGTTGGCCGCTCGGCTGCTTCATTTCGCTCGTCTTCGCCGTCGCCATGGCGCAGATCAGCTCGGCCTATCCGACGGCCGGTGGCCTCTATCACTGGGGTTCGATCCTCGGAAACCGCTTCACCGGCTGGCTGACCGCCTGGTTCAACCTGCTTGGCCTCGTCACGGTTCTCGGCGCCATCAATGTCGGCACCTATTATTTCTTCATGGGCTCGTTCGGCACGCCGTATTTCGGCCTCGAAGACACCACGACGACCCGGATCCTGTTCCTGGCTGTCATCACCGGTGCCCAGGCGCTCGTCAATCATATGGGTATCGGCCTCACCGCAAAGCTCACGGATTTCTCGGGCTACCTGATCTTCGTTACGTCGATCCTGCTGGCCATCGTCTGCCTCGCCGCCGCCGACAGCTACGACATCGGTCGTCTCTTCACCTTCTCGAATTTCTCCGGCGAGGCCGGCGGCAACGTCTGGCCTGAAAACTCGGGGACCTGGGTGTTCCTGCTCGGCCTGCTGCTGCCGATCTACACGATCACCGGCTATGACGCGTCGGCACATACTTCGGAAGAAACCGTCAAGGCGGCCACGTCAGTACCGCGCGGCATGGTCTCTTCCGTTCTGTGGTCGGCGCTCTTCGGCTACATCATGCTGTGCTCCTTCGTGCTGATGATCCCGACCTCGGTCACCAATGCCGACGGCACGACGACGGACGGCATGGTTGCCGCCGCCGCCCAGGGCTGGAACGTCTTCTTCTGGACCATGGACACGCAGGTGAACCCGGTCCTGAAGGACATCCTCTACTTCCTCATCCTGATTGCCCAGTGGCTCTGCGGCCTTGCGACCGTCACCTCCGTGTCGCGCATGATCTTCGCCTTCTCGCGTGATGGTGGCCTGCCGTTCTCGCGTGGCCTGTCGAAGGTCAGCCCGAGCTTCCGCACGCCGGTCGCCGCCATCTGGACGGGTTCGATCCTCTCGGTCCTGTTCGTCTGGGGCTCGTCGCTCGTCTCGATCGGCGAAACGCCGGTTTATACCGTCGTCGTCTCGTGCACGGTCATCTTCCTGTTCTTCTCGTTCGCGATCCCGATTGCGCTCGGCCTCTTCGCTTGGGGCACTTCGAAGTGGGACAAGATGGGTCCGTGGAACCTCGGTGAAGGCGTCTTCAAGCTGTTTGCCGTCCTGTCGATCATCGCCATGGCACTGATCTTCATCCTCGGCATCCAGCCGCCGAACGACTGGGCGCTCTACATCACCGTGGGCTTCCTCGTCCTGACCGCGATCATCTGGTTCGGCCTTGAAAGCCGCCGCTTCAAGGGCCCGCCGATCGGCGACGAAGTCCTTCGCCGCAAGGCCGAGATCGCCGCCGCCGAAAAGGCTGTCGGCCAGGTCTGATCCACTCGAATAGCGCGGGGGCCGCGCCTGCGGCCCCCGTTTCCATTTCCGACCGATGCGCGGCAGCCGCCGGGCACATTGCTGGGACCAACGACCATGAGCATGACCTACACATTCGATGACCTGAAGAAGGATGTTGCCGAGGGCCGCATCGACACCGTTCTCGCCTGCCTCGTCGACATGCAGGGTCGCCTCATGGGCAAGCGCTTCCAGGCGGAATATTTCGTCGAAAGCGCCTATGAAGAAACGCATAGCTGTAACTATCTGCTCGCCACCGACATGGAGATGGAAACCGTCTCCGGCTACAAGTCGACGAGCTGGGCCGCCGGCTACGGCGACTATACGATGAAGCCGGATCTCGCCACGCTGCGCAAGCTGCCCTGGCTCGAAGGCACGGCACTCGTGCTTTGCGACGTGCTCGACCACCACACCCATGAGGAAGTGCCGCATTCGCCGCGCGCCATCCTCAAGAAGCAGGTCAAGCGCCTGGAGGCCATGGGCCTCAAGGCCTTCATGGCCAGCGAACTCGAATTCTTCCTCTTCGACCAGTCCTTCGACGATGCGCGCGAAAGCGGCTACCGCGATCTGCGCCTGGCCTCGGGCTACAACGAGGACTACCACATCTTCCAGACCACCAAGGAAGAGGACGTGATGCGCGCGCTGCGCAACGGCCTGCAGGGTGCCTGCATTCCCGTCGAAAACTCCAAGGGCGAGGCCTCGGCCGGCCAGGAGGAGATCAACGTGCGTTATGCCGACGCGCTCGCCATGGCCGACCGGCATTCGATCATCAAGAACGCCACCAAGGAAATCGCCTGGCAGCGCGGCAAGTCCGTGACGTTCCTCGCCAAGTGGAACTATTCCGCCGCCGGTTCGTCCTCGCATATCCACCAGTCGCTCTGGACGCTGGATGGCAAGGAAGCGAAGTTCTTCGACAAGGGCGCCAAATACGGCATGTCCGACCTAATGCGGAACTATGTCGCGGGCCTGCTCGCCCATGCCAGCGAGATCACCTATTTCCTCGCGCCCTATATCAATTCCTACAAGCGCTTCGTTGCCGGCACCTTCGCGCCGACCAAGGCCGTCTGGAGCAAGGACAACCGCACCGCCGGCTACCGCCTGTGCGGTGAGGGCACCAAGGGCATCCGCATCGAATGCCGCGTCGGCGGCTCGGACCTCAACCCCTATCTCGCCATGGCCGCCCTGATCGCCGCCGGCATTGCCGGCATCGAGGAGAAGCTGGAGCTTGAAGCGCCTTTCGTCGGTGACGCCTATGGCGGCAAGGACATCCGCGAGATCCCGAAGACGTTGCGCGGCGCTTCCGCGGCACTGAAGGACTCCAAGATGCTGCGCGAAGCCTTCGGCGACGACGTCGTGGACCACTATGTCCGCGCTGCCGAATGGGAGCAGGAGGAGTACGATCGTCGCATCACCGACTGGGAGGTGGCGCGCGGCTTCGAGAGAGCGTAAGGCTCAAGCCAGTCAAGGTCGAACCGGCCCCGGCGCATAACCCTCCAGGGATATTTGCCGCGTGGCTGGATCGGCTATTGTCCGGCGCGAAAATTCATATCGGAAACAGGAAGTCGATCATGACTGTGATCAAATGCATATCCCCCGTGGATGGCTCGGTTTACGCCGAGCGTGAGGCGATGCCGCTGGCGGCCGCTCAGGACGCCGTGGCCCGCGCCAAAAAGGCCCAGAAGGCCTGGGCCAAGCGCCCGCTGGAAGACCGTATCCAGCTCGTGCTGAAGGGTGTTGCCCGCGTCAACGAGATGGCCGACGAGATCGTGCCTGAGATCGCCTGGCAGATGGGCCGTCCGGTCCGTTACGGCGGTGAGTTCAAGGGCTTCAACGAGCGTTCCAACTACGTCGCCGAGATCGCCGGCTCGTCGCTGGCGCCGATCGTCATCGAGGACAGCGCCAAGTTCGAGCGCCGCATCGAACGCGAAGCCCATGGCGTCGTCTTCGTCATCGCGCCTTGGAACTACCCCTATATGACCGCGATCAACACGATCGCGCCGGCGCTGATGGCCGGCAATGTCGTCATCATCAAGCATGCCGCCCAGACGCTGCTCGTCGGCGAGCGCCTTGTGCGCGCCTTCAACGAGGCCGGCGTGCCGGAAGATGTTTTCCAGAACGTCTTCCTCGACCATGACACGACATCGGCGCTGATCGCCGACAACGCCTTCGATTTCGTCAATTTCACCGGTTCGGTCGAAGGCGGCCGCGCCATCGAGCGCGCCGCGGCCGGCACCTTCACGCCCGTCGGCCTCGAGCTTGGCGGCAAGGATCCGGGTTACGTCATGGAAGACGCCGACCTCGATGCGGCCGTCGACACGCTGATGGATGGCGCGACCTACAATTCGGGTCAGTGCTGCTGCGGTATCGAGCGCATCTATGTCAACGAGAACCTCTACGACGAATTCGTCGAGAAGTCGGTCGCCTGGGTCTCCAACTACAAGCTCGGCAATCCGCTCGACCCCGAGACATCGCTCGGCCCGATGGCGCACAAGCGTTTCGCCGCGACCGTTCGTGCGCAGATCGCGGATGCCGTCTCGAAGGGCGCCAAGGCGCTGGTCGATCCCAAGCTGTTCCCGGCCGATGACGGCGGCGCCTATGTCGCCCCGCAGATCCTCGTCGATGTCGATCACTCCATGGAATTCATGAAGGAAGAGACGTTTGGTCCGGCTGTCGGCATCATGAAGGTGAAGAACGACGCCGAAGCGCTCGCTTTGATGAACGACTGCAAATACGGCCTCACCGTCTCGCTCTGGACGAAGGACAGCGACCGCGCCGCAACGATCGCCCGCGATCTGGAGACCGGCACCGTGTTCCAGAATCGCGCCGACTATCTCGACCCGGCACTCTGCTGGACCGGCGTCAAGGAAACGGGCCGCGGCGGTTCGCTCTCCGTCATCGGCTTCCACAACCTCACCCGTCCGAAATCCTACCACTTCAGGAAAGCATAATGTCCATCACCGCCAACTGGAGCTACCCGACAGCCATCAAGTTCGGGGCAGGGCGCATCGCCGAACTCGCCGATCACTGCAAGGCCGTCGGCATGAAGAAGCCGCTGCTGGTCACCGACCGCGGCCTCTCCACCATGCCGATCACCAAGAACGCGCTCGACATTCTCGAAGCCGCCGGCCTCGGCCGGGCGATGTTCGCCGAAGTCGATCCGAACCCGAACGACAAGAACCTCGAAGCCGGCGTCAAGGCCTTCAAGGACGGCGGCCATGACGGCGTCGTCGCCTTCGGCGGCGGCTCGGGCCTCGATCTCGGCAAGGCCATCGCCTTCATGTCCGGCCAGACGCGCCCCGTCTGGGACTTCGAGGATATCGGCGACTGGTGGACCCGCGCCAATCCCGATGGCATCGCGCCGATCGTCGCCGTGCCGACCACGGCCGGCACCGGCTCGGAAGTCGGTCGCGCCTCGGTCATCACCAATTCCGAGACGCACACCAAGAAGGTGATCTTCCATCCGAAGTTCCTGCCTTCGGTGACGATCTGCGACCCGGAACTGACTGTTGGCATGCCGAAGGTCATCACTGCGGGCACTGGCATGGACGCGTTTGCTCATTGCCTCGAAGCCTATTGCTCGCCGTTCTACCATCCGATGAGCCAGGGCATCGCGCTGGAGGGCATGCGCCTCGTCAAGGAATACCTGCCGCGCGCCTACAAGGACGGGACCGATATCGAGGCCCGCGCCCATATGATGTCGGCGGCCGCCATGGGCGCCGTCGCCTTCCAGAAGGGTCTCGGCGCGATCCACTCTCTGTCGCACCCGGTCGGCGCGATCTACAATACGCATCACGGCATGACCAATGCCGTCGTGATGCCGCCGGTGCTGACCTTCAACCGCCCGGCCATCGAAGCCAAGATCACCAGCGCTGCCGCCTATCTCGGCATTGCCGGCGGGTTCGATGGCTTCTTCGACTATGTGCTGCGCCTGCGCGAGGAACTCGGCGTGCCGGACAAGCTCTCGGCGCTTGGCGTGGGCACCGATCGCATCGATGAAATGTCGGCCATGGCCATCGTCGACCCGACGGCCGGCGGCAACCCGGTGGAGCTGACGCTCGACGCGGCCAAGCGCCTCTTCGTCGAGTGCATCTGAGCGTACCGACGCGATCATCATCGGGGCGGCGGTCAATCGATCGCCGCCCCGTTTCTTTATGACTATGGTTACCAATTGCGTCGCATGATGCCTGTCATCAGAATGTCATGCGACTGTCATGATTTGCCCGCTCCCGGTGCAGCCAGACGGTCTGAGGCGGCGGTAGTGGAATGGCGGTCATATCGGTAGCGAACGCCAAGGGCGGTTCGGGCAAGACCACGGCAGCGGTCCTGCTGGCGACGGAATTCGTCGCGCGCGGCGCGCGCACAGCCCTTCTCGATTGCGACGACCTGAAATTGGCGGCCAGCTGGGCGCGGACGGCGCGGCTTGGCGAAGGGCTGACGTTGGTCGATACCGTCGCCGTTTCCAATCTCGCCGGTTACCTCAAGGCGCTGCGCGCCACACACGAGCATATCGTCATCGACCTCTCGGGCGCGCGTGATGCGCTCGTCGCCTTCGCCGCCGGGCTTTCCGATCTCGTTCTGGTGCCGGTGCAGGGCTGCGCCATGGACAGCCGCGGGGCCGCGCATGTGCTGGAACTCATCGATCTCGTCAGCGCCAATTCGCACAAGCCGATCAATCGCGCCGTCGTGCTGTCACGCGTCAACCCGCTCGTGACCACCCGCGCGCTACGCAGTGTAAAGGCTGTGCTCGACGGGGCGAAAATCCCGGTCATCGGCACACCGGTTATCGAGCGTGCCGCGTTCCGCGACATGTTCGAAACGGGCGGCACGCTCTATTCGATTGCCGCCGACCGCACGAGCAATCTCGACAAGGCGGTCCTCAACATGCGGGTCTTTGCCGACGAGGTGTTGCGTTTTGCCGTTGGTGATGTTGTCCGCAAGCCTCTGGTGCGGGCCGAAGTCGCTGCAACCATGCGGGCAATGCAGCCGGCGGTCGCCGCTCCGGCGCCCTGAATTCTTACCGTTAACAATTTAGAGAGACCCGGAGAACGCTGGTTTTCCGGGCTTTCTCTTTGCGGGTACGGATTTTCCCGTGCCATCTCATTAATCTTCGCGATACGTAAATTTCCATTTCATTAACCATCTTTTGAAAGATTTGATTAAGCGGGCGCCATCTCCACCGGGTCGTCTGACGAGAGCGATGAGCAGGCTCGAAAGCATTTTATGAGGAAAGACATGCCAGTCATTACATTTGCCAATGCCAAGGGCGGCGCGGGCAAGACAACCGCGGCGCTCATCCTGGCCACCGAGCTTGCAAGCCAGGGGCACCGCATCACCATTCTCGACGCGGATCCGCAGCGCTGGATCAGCCACTGGCACGAGATTTCCGGCCGCCAGCGCAACATCGCCGTCATTTCGGAAGTCTCCATGGCCTCCCTCCAGTGTCACATTTGCGAGAACCGTGACACGACGGACTATTTCATCATCGATCTCGCCGGCGCCCGCGATGCACTCGTCGCGACGGCCATCGGCCTGTCGGACCATGTGATGATCCCGGTGCAGGGCTGCGCGATGGATGCGCGTGGCGGGGCACAGATTCTCGAGCTTCTGAAGCAGCTCGACGAGCGCGCCGGCATTCGCATCAACCATTCCGTCGTGCTGACCCGCATGAACGCCATGGTGACGACCCGCGCGATGACGGCGATCAAGTCACTGCTGTCTTCCCGTGGTGTTCCCGTGCTCGATACGCCGATCGGCGAGCGCACCGCCTTCCGCGATATCTTCGACTGTGGCGGCACGCTCTATTCGATGGATCCGGCCAAGGTGAGCAATCTCGACAAGGCGCGTGAAAACGCCCGCCTGTTCGCCGAAGAGGTGCTGCGCCTGATGCCGTCGCGCAAGCGCGTCGCCGCCGAGCGGGGCTTTTTCCGCACGATACAGCGCGCGGCATAAGCGGTTGGAATTGATGACTGTCAGAAACGGCTGCGACCAATGGCGCAGCCGTTTTCTTGAATAAAAGCAAAGCTGGTAATGAACAATTTACCATGCCTCCCCTAGGGATGTAGCATCGGAAAGCTTGTTCCCGAGGACCCATGAGGGGTCGCGGGCGTGACGATGCCCTGAGCACCGCCATTCTGCCGGAAAATCTCCGCTTTCTCCTCTTGCCGCCAGGATTTTCAGCATGAAGCCAGCCTCCGGGACCCCCAACCAGAACCACGATATCGCCCGCCGCCTGGACTATCTCGGTCTCGACGAGGCCGCGCTGAAGCGCCTGCGCAGCCTGAAACCCTTCATCGAGAAGGAGCTTGGCCCGGCGCTCGACAAGTTCTACGCCATCGTGCGCAAGAGCCCGGAGGTCAATCACCTCTTCTCCAACGATGCGCATATCGACCGCGCCAAGAATGCGCAGCTCGGCCATTGGGCCAATATCGCCGCTGGTGATTTCACGCATGATTATGCCGCCAAGGTGCAGACGATCGGTCATGTGCATGCCCGCATCGGCCTGGAGCCGCGCTGGTATATCGGCGGCTACGCGCTGATCGTCGAACATCTCCTGACGGAAGCCGTGAAGTCGCTCTGGCCGAAGGGTGGCCTGTTCTCGCGCCGCGAGATCGAGCCGGAGGAGTTCGCGGCACGCTTCTCGAGCCTCCTCAAGGCCATGTTCCTCGACATGGACCTGTCGATCTCCGTCTATATGGACACATCCGACGTCACCAAGCAGCAGGCGGTACAGGCGCAGGTGCTGGCCGAGGAGCGCAAGCTCGTCAGCGACAGTTTCGGCGCCGCACTGAAGCGCATTTCGGACGGCGACCTGACGGCGCGCATCACCGGCGCGTTGCCCGAGGCCTATGAGACCCTGCGCGAGGACTTCAACCACGCGATCTCCACGCTGTCGCAGGCGATCGGCAATATCGGCGTCGGCGCCGGTTCCATCCATCTCAGCGCGCAGGAAATTGCCGCGGCCTCCGACGATCTTGCCAAGCGCACCGAGCGGCAGGCAGCGAACCTGGAAGAGACTGCGGCGGCTGTCGAGGAAGTGACGACCACCGTGCGCCAGACGGCGCAGAGCGCCAACGAGGCGAACGCCCTGGTCCAGGCGGCGCGCGGTAATGCCGAGCGCAGCGGCGAGGTGGTGGAGCAGGCGATCACCGCCATGGGCGAGATCCAGGCCTCGTCCTCGGCCATCGCCAATATCATCGAGGTGATCGACGAGATCGCCTTCCAGACCAACCTTCTGGCCCTGAATGCCGGCATCGAGGCTGCGCGGGCCGGCGAGGCAGGGCGCGGCTTTGCCGTCGTCGCCTCTGAAGTTCGCGCGCTTGCTCAGCGCTGCGCCGATGCGGCCAAGGACATCCAGAACCTGATCGCCAAGTCGCATGGCCAGGTCGAGGATGGCGTGCGCTCGGTCAACGAGGTCGCGGACTCACTGCGGCTCATCGTGTCGCAGGTGGTGGAAGTCAGCAGCGTCTTCGATACCATCCGCTCCAGCACGGCGGAGCAGGCGACGGGCCTCCAGGCCGTCAACCAGGCCGTCAACGCTATGGACCAGATCACCCAGCAGAACGCCGCCATGGTCGAAGAGGCCAATGCGGCGAGCCAGGCTTTGACGCAGGAGGCAGCCTCCATCGCCGCCCAGCTCAGCGCCTTCCGCACCGGCGGCACCGCCCAACCGGCAAAGGGTTCCGGATACAGCCGCGCGGCATAAGCCGTCTTTGTAAAACCAAGCTAAAGGCCGGGCAGTTCTGCCCGGCCTTTTGTTTTCGAGGTTCGCCGATAGGGAGCCGGAAACGAAAAAGCCGGCCCAATGGACCGGCTTCATCTCTGGCTTATGTCGCGTCTCAGTCAACGAATTCGACCGTCACGCCGGCGCTCGTCATCTTGGCAAGTTCGGTGGCGTCCCAGTTGGTCAGGCGGATACAGCCATGGCTCTGGGTCTTGCCGATCTTCGACGGTTCCGGCGTGCCGTGAATGCCGTAGGTCGGCTTGGAAAGCGCGATCCAGACGGTGCCGACGGGGCCGTTCGGCCCCGGCTGCAGGGTCAGCACCTTGTTGTTGCTGCCCTGCTGGAAGTTGATCTTCGGGTTATAGGTATAGCCGGGGTTCAGCGCGATGCGCTCGACCGTGACCAGTCCGGACGGCGAGGGCGTATCGGCCGAGCCGATGCTGGCCGGATAGGCGGCGATCAGCGTGCCGTTTTCGTCATAGGCGAGCACCTGCTTGCGGCCCTTGTCGGCGAGGATTTTTGCGACCTTGCCGGTCTTGGGCGTGCCGGTGTCGATGACCTTGACGATCGTGCCGGGGATCGTGAAGTCGACGCCCGGATTGATTTCCTTGAGATAGGCCTCGTCCATGTGGAATTTTTCCGCCAGCATCTCGGTGGTCGAGGTGTAGGAGAGGTGCGGTAGTGCGGCCTTCTGCGCGTAATCGTCCGGGATCGACGCGACATAGGGACCGGCGGCATCCGCGGCGGTGATCTCATAGGTCGTGAAGGCCATGCCGCCGGACAGGCGCAGGCGTTCCAGAATGTCGTCGGCATTGTTCGGATCGAGCGTGTCGCCCGTCGCGTTCTGCCAGGCCTCGATCGCCTTGGTGACGTTCGAGCCCTTCTTGCCGTCGATCACGCCGGGCGAAAAACCTTCGCGATCAAGAAACACCTGGAGGGCGGTGATCTCGGCGGACGACATCTTACCGAGCGCCGTCGCCGGCTGGAATTTCGGGCCGGGCACGAATTCGGCATTCGGGTCCGTCGTCTCCGGCAGGGCGGCGCTGTCGTCGTTGCCATCGTTGAAATCGGGCATCTGCTGCGAATTGCCGAAGTCCGCATCGGGCAGCGTCTGGCGCTCGATGTCGCCCGGCAGCGCCTCGCGCATTTCCGGCACGGAGCTGGTGGTCAGGTCATCGCCGAAGTCGGAGGAGGGCGCCGGCGGAAAATAATCCGGATCGGTTTCCGGATAGCCGGAGACGTCGCGATAGCGGTCACGACGATAATCGTTGTTGCGCGCGAAATAGCGGCCGGCCGGCATGGCGGTGGCGACGACATTGCCCCAGTTATCGACGAGCACCGTGTTGCCGCGATTATCCCTCGCCCAGCGAACGCTGCCATCATTGGGGATGTAATCGAGAATATCGCCTTCCGGAGAAACGAGAATCGTTTCGCGGGATGGCTGTTGTGCGTGCGCAGGCGCCAGGGCGATTCCCGTGACGGAAGCTGCCATAAGGAGCGAAATGCTTGTTTTCAAAATTGAATTCACGACTTTTGACCTGCCAGCTTGCACATATCGCGCGGACGGAACACTTCAATTCAGACCTTAATATGGAAAAACTGAATCGATGGTGAACGTAACGTCAACGCAGTCTGCAAAAACTTGTGATCGGACTTTCCGCGCCGGCGAAAAATTGTGTGCCGACAGGGGGCTAACGGTGGCGTCGGTTAAACGTTCCCACTAGCATGCCCCGGTCTATAGCCCTTTGCCGGAGACCCGGATGACCTTCGCCCTGACCGCCGAAACGCCAGACCAGTCCTTCCGTCTCGAACTGACACCGCACTCGGCGCTGGACATCGGCAGCGCGCTCTTCCACGGCATCGACCTTGCGCCGGGATCGGCCATCCCCTCGGATGGCGATCCCCGCATCGACAAGGCACTGCCGGGCTTCTTGTTCACCTGCGGGCCGGACCACATCCGCCACCCGGTGCCGATCGAGGGTGCCACCGATGGCCAGCGTTATCCGCTGCACGGTTCGCTCTCCTCGCATCCGGCGAAGGATATTCTGATCGAGGAGGACGAGGGCGAAGTCATCTGCGAAGGGCGTGTCGCCGTTTCGCTCGCCCATGGCGGCACGGCGGAGCTGGTCCGCCGCTGGCGTGCCGACCGGCGCACCGGTCACATTACGCTTGACGATACCGTCTTCAACAGCGGTGAGAAGGCGTGGCCGCCTTTTGCCATGTACCACATCAATTTCGGCACCGGCCTTTTCGACGAGGCCACGCGGCTGACCGGCGCGATGCTGCCCGGCGGCAGCCTGCCGTGGCGCTTCGACGAGGGCGACATGGCGATCTTATGCGTGCCGGCGGCCGAGACGGCCGAACATGGCTGGGCGGAGATCGCAATAGGGCCGATCGCTTCGCTCGGTGGCCGCAGCATGGTGATCCGCTTCCGCACCGATACCTTGCCCTATCTCCAGGTCTGGCGGAACCAGTCGCCGGGCTGTGCCGTGCTCGGCATCGAGCCGGTGTCCCACCGGCTTGTTTCCCGCGAAGAGCTGATCGCTTCGGGTGAGGCAGAGGCGTTTTCGCAGGGTGAGAGCGTCGACTACGGCCTCTCCTTCGAGGTCCGCCAGATTTCGCATGATTGACGCTTGTTCGGTGCGGGCTTAAACGGGAGCGCACCAATCGCGAAAGGACTTGTCCATGGATATCCGTGAGATCAACGACGAATATTCCGTCTCCGGCCAGATCACCGTCGAGGACCTCGATGCGATCGCCGCCCTGGGCTTCAAGTCCATCGTCTGCCACCGCCCGGACCATGAGGAAGCGGGCCAGCCGGAATTTTCCGCCATCGCTGCCCGCGCCGAGGAGCTCGGCATCGGGACCGCCCATGTGCCCGTCGGCCCGATGGGCGTGACCGTGGAAGCCGTCAACGGCATGATGGACGCGCTCGACGACCTGCCGCGCCCGATGCTCGGCTATTGCCGCTCCGGCATGCGCTCGACCAAGACCTACGAGCAGGCCCAGCACCTTCGCGGCTGATAGGGAAAGGGGCGGTTTTCACCGCCCCTCGATAATTACTTCCCGCTGCGGATATCCGAAAGCGTGCGCGTCGGCGTGATCGCTTCGGGGTCGAGTTTCACCTCGATGATCGCCGGCTTGCCGCTGGCGCGGGCGCGCAGGAAGGCTGCCGCAAAATCTTCCGTCTTTTCCACCGTCTCGCCGTGACCGCCATAGGCGATGGCGAGTGCCGCGAAATCGGGATTGGTGAGATCCGTGGCGCTGACGCGGCCGGGATATTCCCGCTCCTGATGCATGCGGATCGTGCCGTAGATTCCGTTGTTCACGACGACGGTGATGATCGGCAGATTGTAGCGCACGGCGGTCGCAAATTCCTGGCCGTGCATCATGAAGCAGCCGTCACCGGCAAAGCAGATGACCTCGCGCTCCGGAAAGAGCTGCTTGGCGGCAACGGCGGCCGGCAGACCGTAGCCCATCGAACCCGATGTCGGCGCCGCCTGCGTGGCGAAACGGCGGAAGCGGTGGAAGCGGTGCACCCACGTCGCATAGTTGCCTGCGCCATTGGCGAAGATCGTGTCGTCGGCGACATTCTCCTCGAGCCAGGCCATAATCGGACCCATCTGCACGTCGCCGGGGCCGGCCATCGGCGGCGTTGACCACTTCAGGAAGGATTCGTGCATGGCGGCGGTACGTGCTGCCCAGCGCGGCGTGCTCTTCGGCGAGACGCCGTCCAGTGCCGCGATGAAATCCTCAGGGGCTGCGCAGATGGCGAGGTCCGGGCGATAGACGCGGCCGAGCTCGGACGGGTCGGGATAGACATGCACCAGCTTCTGCGCCGGGTAGGGGCTCTGCAGCAGGCTATAGGTGGAGGACGGCATTTCGGAATAGCGGCCGCCGAGCAGCAAGACGAGATCCGCTTCACGGATTTCCTTGCCCAGCGCCGGGTTGATGCCGATGCCGCTATCGCCGGCATAGTTGGGATGCTGGTGATCGAACAGCATCTGCCGGCGGAACGAACAGGAGACCGGCAGTGACCAGCGCACGGCAAAGTCCGTGAAGGCCGTGACGCTCTCCTGCGACCAGCGTGTGCCGCCGAGGATGACGAGCGGGCGCTCGGCGGTTTCGAGCAGGTTTGTCAGTTCGGCGATCTGCTTGCGGCCGGGATGGGCCTCGACCGGCATGTAAGCCTGCGGCTCGACCGTCTCGACTTCGTCCGTCAGCATGTCCTCCGGCAGCGCCAGCACGACCGGGCCGGGGCGACCCGAGGTGGCGACGGCGAAGGCCCGGGTCACGAATTCCGGAATGCGGCGGGCGTCATCGATCTCGGCCACCCACTTGGCGACTTCGGTGAAGGCGCGGCGGTATTCCACTTCCTGGAAGGCCTCGCGCTCGCGCGCATCACGCTGCACCTGGCCGATGAACAGGATCATCGGAATGGAATCCTGCCGTGCGATATGCAGGCCCGCCGAGGCATTGGTGGCGCCTGGGCCACGCGTCACCATGCAGATGCCGGGCTCGCCGGTCAGGCGTCCCCAGCAATCGGCCATCATCGCAGCACCACCTTCCTGGCGGCAGACGAGCACGTCCACATCCGTGTCATGCAGTGCATCGAGCACCGCGAGGTAGCTTTCGCCCGGCACGCAGGCGACGCGCTTGACGCCATTGGCAACGAGGGCGTCGACGATCAGCTGGCCACCGGTCTTCATGCGCTTTTCTTTCCTGCTTCGAGCGTTTCGAGTTCTGCCATCACGGCATCGGTATGTTCGCCGAGCCGCGGGCTGGGGCGATCGTAGACGAGCGGCGTGCCGGAGAAAACGATCGGGGTGCGCACGCCGGGAATGAGATTGCCGTCGGCATCCGGCAGGTCGACGCGCATGCCGCGTGCCTTGACCTGCGGGTCGTCAAAGGTTTCGGCAATCGAGTTGATCGGCCCGGCCGGCACACCTTCGCGTTCGCAGGCATCGAGCAGATCTGCCTTGCTGAGCGTGGCTGTGGCTTCCGTGACGAGACGGCGCACCTCGACCCGATTGGCGACGCGGGCACGGTTGGTGGCGAAGCGCTCGTCTTCGGGCACGCCTGCGAGCTTCAGGATGCCGCACAGCTTGCGGAACTGCCCGTCATTGCCGACGGCGAGGATGATGTGGCCGTCGGAGGCCGGCACGACCTCGTAGGGCGAGATGTTCGGATGCGCATTGCCGAGCCGCGTCGGCGCCTTGCCGGAGGCGAGGAAATTCATGTTCTGGTTTGCCATGACGGCGGACTGCACATCGAGCAGCGCCATATCGACATGCTGGCCTTCGCCGGTCTTCATGACATGGATGAGCGCGGCCTGGATGGCGGTGACGGCATAGATGCCGGTGAAGATATCGGCGATGGCGACGCCCGCCTTCATCGGCTCGCCATCCGGCGCGCCGGTCACCGACATGAAGCCGGACATGCCCTGCACGATGTAATCGTAGCCGGCGCGGGCGGCATAGGGGCCATCCTGGCCGAAGCCGGTGATCGAGCAATAGATCAGCTTGGGATGCTTCTTCGCGAGGCTCTGGTAGTCGAGGCCGTATTTGGTAAGGCCGCCGACCTTGAAGTTCTCGATGACGATGTCGGCCGTCGCGATGAGACGGTGAACAGTTTCCCGGCCTTCCTCCGTCTTCAGGTCGACGCTGAT
Source organism: Shinella curvata (assembly GCF_022899935.1). Lineage (GTDB taxonomy): Bacteria > Pseudomonadota > Alphaproteobacteria > Rhizobiales > Rhizobiaceae > Shinella > Shinella curvata. The sequence continues at coordinate 805,908 of NZ_JALJCJ010000001.1, read as the reverse complement.
CGAGCGCTTGCCGCGGTTGGTGGAGTGATAGTAGGCGGCGGACAGGTTCTCGCCGTCCTTGCCCATGACGAAGGGCGGCCCCCAGGCACGGGTATCGTCGCCACCATCGGGGTTCTCGATCTTGATGACATCGGCACCGAGATCGGCCAGCATCTGGCCCGCCCAGGGGCCGGCCAGAACGCGCGCCAGCTCTATGACCCTGATGCCTGATAGCGGCAGGTTCGATTTCTCCATCGTGTACTCCTCCTAGGTGACCGGCGCAGAGCGACCGGCCGGCGGGCTTTTCGCCCGTTTTCCCTTGGATAACAAAAAGCCGGAAGGCACGAAAGCCGGAGGCCTGGAGAAGATCATGACGCCTCAGACTGACATCATGCCTGCCCAAGCGGTCGCCTTTGGCCTTTCTCAGATGGGAGCCGAGACGGGTGGTGTCGCCACGGATTTGTTGAGTTGGCGTTCGCGCCAGATGACATAGAGGCCCGACGCGATGATGATGGCGATCCCCAGCCATTTCAGCGCATCCGGCAGGTCGCCGAACACCCACCAGCCGAGGATCGTCGCCGAAACGATCTCGAGATATTGCAGCGGTGCCAGCGTGGACGCAGGCGCCGAGCGGTAGGCATAGACGCCGAGCACGCCGGCAATGGTGGCCGCGACGGCCGCGCCCGCAATGTAGAGCGTGTGCTGCATATCCGGCACGACGGGCGTCAGGAAGGAGATGCCCACGCTGCTGCCGACGAGAAGCAGCAGGCCGGCAATAACCGCACCCCAGAAACCGGCATAGAACTGCATGGACCACGGATCCTCCTTCTGCGCGACGAGCCGGGTCAGAAGGAAGAAGAGAGCGAGCGAAAAGGCGGCGACCACGGGCAGCAGCGCGATCAGTCCCACTTCCTGCAGGCTGGGCTGGATGACGAGCAGCGAGCCGAAGAACCCGACGCCACAGGCCGTGTAGCGCCGCCAGCCAATGGTTTCCCTGAGGAATATCGCGCTCAGGATGGTCAGGATGATCGGCTCGACGAAGAAGATGGCGATGGCGTCGGCGACCTCCATCACGGCAAGCGGTGTGACGAAGCTGATCATCGTGATTGCCATCAACAGGCCGCGCGCAGCATGGAGCCCCATTTTTCGCCAGGTGACGTCGAACAGCGTGCCACGGTAGAGACAGATCGGTGCAAGGACCGTCATCTGGAAGAGCAGGCGCACGAAGGTGATCTCGGTTGCCGGAACAGCCGTCACAGCGAGCTTGGCGAAGATGTCGATGATCGGCGATATGAGCACCGAGAGCACCATGAGGAGCAGCCCGAAGCCGATCTCCTGGCGCGGCGGCGTGATGGTGGATGAGGTCATGTGTGTTCCGCAACCCGTCGCTTTTCGGCGATGGCCCGCCGGCACCAGCCGGCAAAGGCTTCGATGGCGGGATCGCGCAGGCCAGGGCTTTCATTCAGCGTTTCGTGGCGCATTCCGCGATAGACCGTTGTCGTGACGTCCTCAAGCCGCGATTTTTTCAGTCGCTCGGCAAAGGCCAGCGTCGCCTTGCCGCCATCGGTGGCGGGATCCTCATCGCCGCCGACGAGATTGATCGGCAGATTTTTCGGAAGCCGTGAAAGGCCCTCTGCCGAGGCATCGGCAAAGGTGACGGCGAAGATGTCGATCCACATGGAGACATTGATATCGAAGCCGCACAGCGGGTCGGCGATATAGGCATCGACCTCGGCAGTGTCATGCGACAGCCAGTCGAAGGCGGTGCGATGTCCGGAAATCGTGTTGCCCCAGGCGGCGAAGGTGAGGCGGGGCAGGATGCCGCTCGGCACGTCGGAGCCCTTCAGCATGCGCTCGGCGGCGAGAACCACCTGCGCGATGCGCCCGGCAAAGCCGGGTTCTAGATTGGAATTCCACACGGCCAGCGCATCGATATCGGCCGGGTGCGTCTCGGCGAAGGCCAGCGCCATGAGCCCGCCCATCGAATGGCCGAACAGCACGATCGGCAGGCCGGGATGGCGGGAAACCGCATGATCGCGCACCGTCCGCATATCGGCGACCACCCGCGCAATGCCGTCGCGCGGCGCAAACTGGCCCAGCGGTGCGTCCGGTGCGGTGGTGAAACCGTGGCCGCGATGATCATGCGCATAGACATGCAGCCCTTCGTCCGCCATGCGCGCAGCAAAGGCGGCGTAGCGCGCGCTGTGTTCGGCCAGGCCGTGGCTCAGAAGAAGGATACCGCGCGCCTCGCCGCGTGCCGCCTCGTATCGCAGCGCCAGACTCGCCCCGCTAGCGCTCAGCGTCCTGGCCTCTGAAAACACGGCACTCCCTCCCATTTCCGACAGGTCAACGCGATTTGCCGTGCAAAGACAACGGGATGCGGCGTGTATTTTTGCATGCCCTCGCGTTTTTCGTGATTTTTCCGATTCATGGTTGCAATTTTGAGATTTTTGGTTGTATATGATCTTGTTTTGTTCTCATTCGGGAGCCGGTCATGATGACGAATGCTGCCTTGCCGTTCAAAGCCGTCCTTTCCTCTGTTCTCCTGTGTTTTGCCTGTCTGGTCGGTCCGCTTCCTGCTGCCGCGCAGTCGGTGCCTGCACCGGTCGTCATGCGTGAAGTGCTATCCGTCAGCTGGCAGCCCGGCTATTGCGCCGCGCGGCCGAAGAGCCGCGGCTGCGCCGATTTTGCGGCGACGTCCACCGCCGCGAAACAATTCTCGCTGCTCAGCCGCTTCCAGGCGAGAAAGAGCTATTGCGGCATCGATGCCGCGATCAGACAGAAGGCCCGTAAGGGCAAGTGGACGGACCTGCCGGATATCGCGCTCGCCTCCGGAACCAAGGATCGCTTGCTGGCGGCCATGCCCGCCGCGAAGTTCGGGCTCGACCGGCAGCAGTGGCTGAGAAGCGGCAGTTGCGTCGCCGCTTCGGCGGAAGCCTATTACAGCCGCTCGCTCGACCTGCTCGACCAGTTGAACGCTTCGCCGGTGCGTACCCTCTTTACCGGCAAGGCCGGGGCAGTGGTCACGCTGACGGAAGTGCGCGCTGCCTTCGACACGGCGTTCGGGCCCGATGCCGGCACGCGCGTGCGCCTGGCCTGCCGGAAAGGGCCGGATGGTCAACCCATCGTCATCGGCCTCACCATCGGTCTTGGGACAGGCGAAGGAAAGCTCGAGACGCTGATTGACGGCTCTTCACCAACCCGGTCGCGCTGCACCGAGGGCACGACGGGCGCCGCCAAGTCGGGCTAAAACGGGACTGGCGGCAGATGGATGGCGTGGGCGGGGATCGCGCACCGGCGGGACGGTTTGCTGCTTCAACGCCTCATGCGCTCGCCGACACGACGTTGCGAGGAACACGCATGGCCATTCGCCTGTGCGCCGCGGCTTTCACAGATTGCCGCGGGCGGAGAATTACCCTACATAGCGGGCAAATTTATCCGATCCGGAGCACGTTCGCATGGCACGCCAGTTCATCTATCATATGTCGGGGCTCAACAAGGCCTACGGCGCCAAGAAAATCCTCGAGAACGTCAACCTGTCGTTCTATCCCGATGCCAAGATCGGTATCCTTGGCCCGAACGGTGCGGGTAAGTCGACGGTGCTGCGCATCATCGCCGGTCAGGACAAGGAATATACCGGTGAAGCCTGGCTCGCCGAAGGCGCGACCGTGGGCTATCTCGAGCAGGAGCCGAAGCTCGATCCGGCCAAGACAGCTTTCGAAAACGTCATGGAAGGCGTGGCCGACAAGCAGGCCGTGCTCGACCGCTACAACGAACTGATGATGAACTATTCCGACGAGACGGCGGACGAAGGCGCCAAGCTCCAGGACATCATCGACAGCCAGAACCTCTGGGACCTGGAGCAGCAGGTCGAAATGGCGATGGAAGCCCTGCGCTGCCCGCCGAAGGATGCCGACGTCACGCTGCTCTCGGGTGGTGAACGCCGTCGTATCGCGCTCTGCCGCCTGCTCTTGTCGCAGCCGGACCTGCTTCTGCTCGACGAACCGACCAACCATCTCGACGCCGAAACCATCGCCTGGCTGGAAAAGCACCTGCGTGACTATCCGGGCGCCGTCATGATGATCACCCACGACCGTTACTTCCTCGACAACGTCACGGGCTGGATCCTTGAGCTCGACCGTGGCCGCGGCATCCCCTACGAAGGCAACTACTCGGCCTACCTGACGGCCAAGGCCAAGCGCATGCAGCAGGAAAGCCGTGAAGAGGCCGGCCGCCAGAAGGCGCTGTCGCGCGAACAGGAATGGATCGCCTCCAGCCCGAAGGCCCGCCAGGCCAAGTCCAAGGCCCGCATCAAGGCCTACGAACAGCTGGTCGATGCGGCGGAGAACATCCGGCCCGGCGACGCGCAGATCATCATCCCGGTTTCCGAACGCCTCGGCAACGTGGTCATCGAACTGGAAGGCATCAAGAAGGGTTTTGACGGCCGCTCGCTGATCAACGACCTGTCGATCAAGCTGCCGCCGGGCGGCATCGTCGGCATCATTGGCCCGAACGGCGCCGGCAAGTCGACGCTGTTCAAGATGATCACCGGCCAGGAAAAGCCGGATGCGGGTTCGATCCGCGTCGGCGATACCGTGCATCTCGGTTATGTCGACCAGAGCCGCGATGCGCTCGACGGCAACAAGACCGTCTGGGAGGAAATCTCCGGCGGTGCGGAAGTCGTCAAGCTCGGCAAGTTCGAAATGAACTCGCGCGCCTATTGCGGCGCCTTCAACTTCAAGGGCGGCGACCAGCAGCAGAAGGTCGGCAACCTCTCGGGTGGCCAGCGCAACCGCGTGCACCTCGCCAAGATGCTGAAGGCCGGCGGCAACGTTCTGCTGCTCGACGAACCGACCAACGACCTCGACACGGAAACGCTCGGTGCGCTGGAAAGTGCGCTTGAAAACTTCGCCGGTTGCGCGATCATCATCAGCCACGACCGCATGTTCCTCGACCGTCTGGCCACCCACATCCTGGCCTTCGAAGGTGACGGCCATGTCGAATGGTTCGAAGGCAATTTCGAGGACTACGAAGAGGACAAGGTCCGTCGTCTCGGCCCCGATGCCCTCAATCCCGGCAGCCAGGCTTACAAGCGCCTGACGCGCTGATCACGAGGCTGCCGGCAGGCGGCCATCGGCAAAATCGGGCCGATCATTCGGCTTCTCTGAAAAACCCCGGCTCGCCGGGGTTTTTCTTTGGGCCTGTTGATGGAAAGATCGGCGGTGTGGATTTGCCTTGCACAATGCGGATTAATCACATAAACATATCTTTATGTCTTGATTGGGAAGATCATGGGCGACAAACTCGGACTGGATGACATCGTGGAGATCCTGAAGGCGGCGGGCGAGCCGACGCGCCTTCGCCTGCTCGCGCTGCTGTCGCATGGCGACCTCACGGTGACGGACCTGACCGATATTCTCGGCCAGTCCCAGCCGCGCATCTCGCGCCATCTGAAGCTGCTCGCCGAGGCCGCGCTTGTCGATCGCTACCAGGAAGGGGCCTGGGCCTTCTTCCGTCTCAGTCAGGCTGGTCCGGCGGTGACGCTCGTGCGCCAGCTTCTCGATTCATCCGACCCGGTCGACGCGGTTCTGGCTCGCGACGACGAGCGGCTGCGGGCCCTCAAGAAGATCCGTTCCGACAAGGCGCAGGCCTATTTCAGCCGCAACGCGGCCGAGTGGGACGCGGTGCGGCGCCTGCATGTCAGCGAGGCCGAGGTCGAGGCGAAGCTCGCCGCGATGATCGGCACGGAGCCCGTCGACGGTTTCCTCGACCTTGGCACCGGTACGGGCCGTATCCTCCAGCTTTTCGAAGGTCTCTACCGTCGTGGCGTCGGTGTCGATGCCAGCCGCGACATGCTGGCGGTGGCGCGTGCCAACCTCGACCGCGCCGGCATCACCAAGGCGTCGATCCGCCATGGCGATATCTTCAACCTGCCGCTGGAGCGCGACGAATTCGACGTCGTGACGATCCATCAGGTGCTGCACTTCCTCGACGAGCCGGAAGCGGCGGTCGGGGAGGCGGCGCGCATGCTGGCGCCCGGCGGACGCCTTGCCATTATCGACCTTGCCCCCCATGCGCTGGAGCATCTGCGCGACGAGCACGCCCATATCCGTCTCGGCTTCTCGCACCAGACGATGTCGGAATGGCTGGAGAAAGCCGGTCTTGCCGTCGAGGAGGTCGTCGACCTCAAACCGGCGCATTCGGCCTCCGACGCGCTCACCGTTACCATCTGGCTTGCCCGCGATACCCGCGAACAGGCAGCCGACCCCATTGCCATCCGCAGGAGGAGTTGACATGACCAAGGCGACCGCCATCCCAGCCCGCAAGGACATCCGCCTGTCTTTCGAATTCTTCCCGCCGAAATCCGTGGAAGCCGAAGGACAGCTCTGGGAGACGGCCGCCGCGCTTTCGGCCTATGATCCGGGTTTCATGTCGGTTACCTACGGTGCCGGCGGCTCCACGAAGGAACCGACGCTGGCGACGGTTCGCCATCTCCTCGGAATGGGGCTTCCCGCCGCCTCGCATCTTACCTGCGTCGGCGCGACGAAGGCGGAGGTCAATGCCGTCGTCGCAGACTTCCAGGCTGTCGGCGTCAGGCACTTTGTCGCGCTGCGCGGCGATCCGCCGGGTGGCGTCGGCACGCCCTACCAGCCGCATCCCGGCGGATACGCCAATGCCGCCGAACTGGTGGCGGGCCTTCGCGGCCTCGCCGGTTTCGAAATCTCCGTTTCGGCTTACCCGGAAAAGCACCCGCAGAGCCCTGACGTCGCGGCTGACGTCGATATGCTCAAGCGCAAGGTGGATGCGGGCGCGACACGCGCGCTGACCCAGTTCTTCTTCGAGAACGATGATTTCGAACGGTATCTGGAGCGCGTGCGCAGGGCCGGTATCACCATCCCGATCGTGCCGGGCATCCTGCCGGTGCACAATCTCGCGCAGGTCCAGAAATTCGCCGGCCTCTGTGGCGCCAGTGTGCCCGGCTGGCTGGCGGACCGTCTCAGCCCGTTCGATGACCGGCCGCACGAGCGTGCCGCCGCGGCCATCGAGCTTGCGACGCGTCAGGTGGACGATCTTATCGCCCGCGGCATTTCGGAGTTCCACTTTTATACGATGAACCGCGCCGCGATGGTCTCGGCTGTGTGCGACGGCGTCGGTTTTGCGAGGAACGATCGCCAGCGTACAACGGGTGCTGCCGCCTAACGGGCAGGCCCTGCCGACAATGTCCGCAAAATGAAAATGCATGGCGCCGTTTCCGGGGCCATGCATTTCTTTTGAATAGGTATGGCAGGGTTTGTTGGTCTTGTTCCCGGCCTCTCTGACTGCGCTTGTGTCGCCTAGATAAAGATCATGGTGGCGACGAAGAGGAACGCTGCACTGATCATCAGAACATTCAAGGAATGTGTGAGTCCCATGGCTGACCTCCTTGCGTTTACCGGCCGATATTACGACCGAAAAAAGCGTGTTGGAAAGGCGTTTTGTTGCTGCGTTGCAACATCGGGGCGTGGCTTCGCAGTTATTAACAGTGCTAAATAATTGAATTTCCTGCGTTAATGTGCTTGCCGCAAAAAATTCACAATCCTTACCGGATGACGAGTGCCGACATTGTTCATTTACCATAGTGGTGCAGGTCGGCGCCGTAATCCCGGCAGATTAACAAAACGGTCAGCATGATCTTTTGTTCCCCGCAGGGTGAGTCGCTGGAGCATCTTCACGGCTTTTGATCAAGAACGCCGGTCTGCTGCCGGATTGCTTCAGCGGCTGCGCAGGTATGCGACAGCGCGCCCGTCGAGCACCACGAGGCCGAAAAGGACCAGCACCATGCCGAGAATACCGAGCGGCGTCAGCGTTTCGCCGAGGAAGAGCATGCCGGCGATGATCGCGCTTGGTGGAACGAGCAGGGTGACAAGCGAGGTGTTGGTGGCGCCGGCGGCGGCCATGATCCGGAAGAACAGGATATAGCCGTAGGCGGTGGAGACGAGCGCCAGCGCGAGCACGGCAAGGATGGCCGGCAACGGCGGCAAGGCGAGCTGCCACGGTGTGTCGAGCGCAAACGATACCGGCAGCATCAGAAGCGTGGAGGCCGTCAGCTGGCCGGCGGCGATGACCGGCGGAGCGGTGCCGCGGAAGCGCTTGCCGTAGGTTGCCGCAAAACCGTAGGAGACAGCCGCGAGAACGGGCAGGAGGACGGCCCAGAGCGGGGGACCGCCATCGCCGGAGGACGCGGCGCCGGTGAATGGTGCAAGCGCGCGCGGACCGATCAGAACGGCGGTGCCGACGAGACCGATCAGGCAGCCGGCGATCTTTTCGGACGAGAGCTTTTCGTCCGCCGTCAGCTGGTTGGCGATGAGCACCGTGAAGATCGGTGTCGTCGCGTTGAGGATGGACGCGAGGCCCGCGCCGATCTGCGTCTGCCCGAGAAAGATCAGCATATGCGGTACGGCATTGTTGATGAGCCCGAGCAGCAGGAATTCCCGCCAGCGGGCGCGGAGGGTTTGATAGATGCCCAAACGGCCGGCGACATAGATATGCAGGGCAAGCGCGGCGATGCCGACACGCAGCAGCACGAGCGTTGCCGGCGGTACGTGGCCGACGGCGACACGGGCGAAGAAAAACGAGCCACCCCAGATCATGCCGAGCAGCGCCAGCAGAGCCCAGGTTTGCGCGCTCATGCGGGCCGGTGCCGTCACCGAATTGTCCATCATTCCCCTCCCGGTCCATGCGCAATGAGAAAAGCGGCCGCCCGGTCCGACCGTGCCGCCGCTCTCAGTCTGCCTGCTGTCATAGCATCGGGGCGGGGAACCGCCACCCGATTTCCGTCAGAGCGCGGAAAGCAGGGCCTGCGTTGCCCAGCCGTCGGCGGGGAGACCAAGGCGCAGCTGTTCCTTCTGGATTGCCGCGCGCGTACCGGAGCCCAGAATGCCGTCGATCTTGCCGACGTCGTGGCCAAGGCTTTGCAGCCTGGTCTGCAACTGCTTCATGGCGTCCTCGGAAAGGCCCTCTTCGGGCGTGCCGCGCTCATAGGGCGGGGCGCCGGCAAGCCGGGTGGCGAAATAGGCGGCCGAGGTCGTGTAGATGAAGGACTGGTTCCATTCGAGATAGATGTTGAAGTTCGGGTAGGTCATGAAGGCGGGACCCTTGCGGCCCTGCGGCAAAACCACCGAGGCCTCGAGATTGCCGAAGGACGTGTCGCCGTCGCGCGGCCTGACGCCCAGCGCAAACCAGTCGGCAGCCTTCATGCCGGACTGCAGGCCGGTCTTTTCGAAGGGCAGGGCGTCGGGAATGGAGACTTCCTGGATCCAGGGCTGCCCCTTGGTAAAGCCGAGGCTCTGGATGAACTTCGCGGCCGTCAGGATCGCATCCGGCGAACTCCGCTTGACATCGACGTGGCCGTCGCCGTCGCCGTCCACGCCGAAGGCGATGATATCGCGCGGCAGCATCTGTACCTGGCCGATTTCGCCGGCCCAGGCGCCGGTCGTCCCGTTCGGGTCGAGATCACCGTGACCGACCATCTCGATGGCGGCGAGAAGCTGCGGGCGGAAGATTTCGGGGCGACGGCAGTCGTGAGCGAGTGTTACGAGGGCGTTGCGGGTGATGAAATCGCCCTGCACGGCGCCGAAATCGGTTTCCATGGCCCAGAAGGCGGCGATGACGGGGCCGGGCACGCCGAATTCCTGCTCGGCGCGGCTGAAGACGTCTGCGAGATCCTTCAGCTTCTTGCGGCCGATATCGAGGCGGGCCTGGCTGACGGTGCGCTTGGAGAATTCAAGGAAGGTCTGGCGGAAGACGCCCTGTGCACGGTCGCGCGACAGGACCTTCGGGTCGAGAGCGGCACCGGCGAGCGCCCGCTCGGCGACGTCGGCTGAAACGCCGAGCGCCTGGGCTTCGGCCTTCACGCCCTGAAGAAATGCGCCGAGATCGCCACCGCAAGCCGGTGCCGTGGCGCTTGCTGTCTGGGCATGCGCCGTGCCTGCGAAAAGAAGGGCCGTCAGGCCGGCTGCAAGTGTCGTCTTCAGGTTCAGCCGCATCTCAATGCTCCCTAAGGGTCCGTTGCCCTGGTGTCTTTGATGGTGTCCGTCGTCGCGAGTTTCGCCCGACAGGCTCTGGATTGCCCGGCTGTCTCAGATGAATGTGACGGAAGCAAGAAGAAAAGGGCAACCGTAGCGCGCGGCCTTCCTTTTTGCGCACTTGTTGGCGGACCTAAAGCGCGTCGCGATCTTCCAGACTAGCTCCTTGCGCTTTAGCGCCTTGTTTTTCCGCATGTCGTTACCGCAAAACCGCTGCACAACTTTGCGCGACATACGTTAGCGGGAGACCGAAGCGACCCACGTGTTCCAGTTCTTGGCGGAGCCGGCGAAGACGTTGATGTCCGTGTTCGTCGAAATGCCCGGCACGACGCCCGTCGAGGTGTACTGCCAGAACGCCCATTTGCGGGCCGAATAGATGTTTTCCGGATGGTTCGCCACCGAGCGCAGCCAGAAATGATAGCCTTCGAAATGGCCGACGAGATTGTCGCGGTGGAAATCGACCGTCGTGTAGATGATCGGCCGCTTCCCATAGTGCTTTTCGAGGCGGTCCATGAAGCGCTGCAGGGATGTGCGCACTTCGTCCGCCGGCGGGCGGGTCTTGCAGGTGGGCGAGGCCGGGTTCCATTCGGCATCCAGAACAGGGGGAAGCTGTACGGCTTCCTTGGGCACATTGGCGATGAACCAGTCGGCCTGGGCATCTGCCGTGGAGCAGAAATAATAGAAGTGATAGGGCGCATGCGCCACACCGGCCGAGCGCGCGCCGCGCCAGTATTCGGCAAAGCGGCTGTCGAGGCGGTCCGTGCCCTCGGTCGCCTTGAGGAAGGCGAAGGAGACGCCGCCATTCTTCACCGAAGGCCAGTCGATATCGCCGTTCCACTTGGAGACGTCGATGCCGTGCACCTGATGGCGATGCGGCGTACGGGCGCCGAAATCCTGCGGGTCCTTGTCTTCGAAGCGGGGCGGAACCGAAGCCGTCGACACGAGGTCGTAATCGGTGGTGGAGCAGGACGTGGCGAGGAGGGCGAGGGGCAGCAAAGCCAGAATGAGCCGACGCATGGAGGTCCCGTGTTTCGCGCGATTACCGATCCTGCCTCGAACGAAGCGGGCCGTAAAGGGGAGCGCGCGGGACAGATCCTCGACCTATCGCGGATTTTCGTAAAATTATGGTTAGCGGGTGGTTAAAACGGGCGGCGCTGGCGCCGCCCGGCCTGCCACCTCAGAATTTCATGCTGACGCCGAGCATGATCGAATGCGAATCGAGATCACCGTCCCGCCCGGCAGCCTGGAAGATGTCGGAACTGCGATAATCGGTGTAGCGGTACTCGAGGCGTCCGGCGACAGTATCGGTGAAGGCCTGCTCGACGCCGGCGCCGACCGTCCAGCCGTGCGACGTGTCCTTCTCCTTCACGCCCGTATTTACGTTTTCGAGCGCGGCATTTGTGAAGGCCCAGCCGCCCGTCGCATAGACAAGCGTGCGGTCGAAGGCATAACCGAGCCGCGCACGGACCGAACCGCCCCACTTCGTCTCTGCCTCGTAGGTCGTGCCGCCCGAAGAGAAGCGGTCGTTGTTGAAGTCGTGTTTGACGTCGGCTTCAACACCGTAGACCCAGCCGTCATTGAAGAAATTGTAGCCGGCGAAGGCACCGAGCGCGAAACCGCCGACGCGCTGGTCGATAGCCGGTGCAGGGCCGTCGGAATTGACGCCGGTCCAAGCATAGCCGGTGTTCACACCGACATAGAAACCGCCCCAGTCATAGACGCCGGGTGCGGCCTCCACGATGGGCGTTTCCACGGGCGGTTCGGCGATGGTCATGTCAGCCGCGAAAGCCGGCAGCGCGCTGGCGGTGACGAGGATGCCGGCGGCACCGAGAATGATCGATTTCATGTGATGGTCCTTTTCACTCGATACTCGCGCGAAGCCCCGCACGCGAATGACAACAGGTCCCGAACGCGCAAGGGCGGGGAGTGTTCCGAAGAAAAGAAGACCCACGGAATCTGGCAGGCAAACGCCAACCTTCGCTTAACACTCTGTCATTGTTTGTCGGCTAGAAACATCGACGGACCGATGGCGGTTCACGCGCACCCTGTTGTCATGATAACAACGGTTTAGGGTTACATGATGTTGAAAACCTTGTTGCCGAGGATCGAGCAACGCTATGCGTTGACGGGGTCTGTCTTCGGAGCTTTCCTTCCGACCCTGTGCTTTGCCGCCGACCAGCTTCTGCGTGATGCGACGCAGGCAAGTCTCTTCGGCTTTTCTGCTCCCACCGCGACGGCTCTCGCTCTCATGCCGGTTTTCTTCGGCGTCGGCTTCTACCAGATCGGCCGCTCCAAGGCGCAACTCATCGATGAGCTTGCCCAGCGGCGCCGGACGGAGCAGCGGCTGTCGCACGATGCCTATCACGACCGGTTGACTGGGCTTGGCAATCGCTTCTGCCTGGAGCGGGACATCCAGGCTGCGGTGGAGGAAGGGGACGAGGATGCGCGGCCGGCGCTGCTGCTGATCGATCTTGATCGCTTCAAGTTCGTCAATGACAGCCTCGGCCATGATGCCGGCGACGCTCTGCTGGCGGCGATCGCCGAGCGGCTGCGGCGTGCCCTTTCCGCGGTGGCCCGCGTCTATCGGCTCGGCGGCGACGAGTTCGTGGTGACGATCGCGGGGCACCCGTCCGAGGGCAAGATCGAGAATGTCTGCCGCACGATCTGCAGGCTCTTCGAGGAGCCGTTCGAACTGAAGCGAAACCGTGTCACCAGCGGCTGCAGCATCGGCGTGACCTTCATGGAGGCGCACGATACCTCCATGTCCGAATTGCTGAAGCGGGCCGATGTCGCGCTCTATGAAGCGAAAGAGGCCCATGGCAGCGGCTTTCGTTTCTTCGATGCCGCCCTTGCCGCCGACGTGCTGGCGCGGGCGGAAATCGAGCGCGATCTCGCCAGGGCGATCGATGCGGGCGAATTGTTCCTCGAATACCAGCCGATCGTCGGCGTGGAGAGCCGCGCTGTGCGTTCCTTCGAGGCGCTGCTGCGCTGGCAGCATCCCGAAAAGGGACGGATCATGCCGGCGGTCTTCATTCCGGTCGCGGAAAAGACCGGTCTTATCCTGCCGCTTGGCAACTGGGTGGTGCGGGAGGCCTGCCGCGAGGCGGCCAACTGGCCGGCGCCGGCGGGTGTCGCCGTCAATGTCGTCGGGGACCAGTTCAAGGATAGCGCCTTCGTCGACTATGTGAAGCAGTGCCTTGTCGAGGCCGGGCTGGCGCCGGGGCGCCTGACGATCGAGGTGACGGAATCGGTCTTTTCCGTCGACGAGACCGTCATCCGCGAAAGCCTGTGCGAGTTGCGCGACCATGGGGTCCGTGTCGCGCTCGACGATTTCGGCGTCGGCTTTTCCTCGATCAACAATCTCAGGGCTTTCCCCATCGACCAGCTGAAGATCGATCGCTCCTTCGCGCGGGCGATGATGGAGACCAGGCGCGATGCCGAGCTTGTCGACATCATTCTCAAGCTTGGCCAGACTTTCCAGGTCGCGACGACGGTGGAAGGGATCGAGACCGAAGGCCAGCTCGAATTCATCCGCCAGCGCGGCGCCTCCGAGGCACAGGGATTCCTGATTTCCGCGCCGGTCGGCGCAGACGATGTCCGGCGTCTTCTTTTGAAAACGGAGAGCCGGCTTTCCGCCTGAAGTGCAAAAAGCCTTTTCATGACAGTCAAATCCTGCTTGTCTCAGGGTTGGACGGAGGGGCCTCGATGAGACGATTCTACAGGCTGGCCGCTTGGGTGCTTTCGCTTCTTGCCCTTGCCATCGTGGTGGCGGCGAGCTGGCTGATCGTATCACCGCCCGCGCTGCTCAGTGTCGGTTCCGGCTATGCGGCCAAGATCGTCTGCTCCAGCGTCTTCATTTCCGGCAGGGATGCCCGAGAGGTCATGGCCGAGGATGTGCAGGCGCCCGGTCACCCGCTGCTGAAGCTGATGCGGCAGGATGTCGATTTCTCGGAAAAGACGGTGACGACCCATCTTTTCGGCATTTTCGCGCCGGGTTATGCCGCCTGGCATGAGGGGTTCGGCTGCTCCAGCGTGCCGGATGGCGACTTCCGCGCTGCGCAGCAGGCGACCTCTGACGTCCGGCTGCCGAAAATCCCGATGGGTGATCCCGCGATCCTCTGGCCGGAGGGCGAAGCTGTGACGGTGGATGCGGCGATCGCCACGCTGCTTGAGGATGGCGAACTGACCGGTCCCGGCATGCGTGCAACCGTCGTGGTGCACGATGGCCGCATCGTCGCGGAAGCCTATGGCGATGATTTCGATGCCGCGACACCGCTTCTCGGCTGGTCTATGACCAAGTCGGTCAACGCCGCCCTGGTGGGCCGGTTGATGCAGGCGGGTGCGCTGTCACCGCAACTCGATAACCTCTTCCCGGAATGGCGTGGTGACGCGCGCTCCACCATCACGCTCGGCCAGCTGCTTGCCATGGAAAGCGGACTTGCCTTCAACGAGAACTACGGCGACGTCGCCGATGTCACGCGCATGCTCTATCTCGAACCCGATATGACGCGCTTCGTGCTGTCGCTGCCCTCTGAAGCCAATCCCGGCGAGCGGTTCAACTATTCCAGCGGCACGGCCCTGCTTTTGTCGCGTATCTGGATGAGCGCGCTGTCCGGGCGCAGCCAGGCCCTGTCCTTCCCGACGAAAGCGCTGTTTGCACCGCTCGGCATGGCAAGCGCCGTGCTGGAGCCGGACGAGACCGGCATATTCGTCGGCTCATCCTACATGTATGCGACAGCGCGGGACTGGGCGCGGTTTTCCCTGTTGCTCCTGAACGACGGTGTTTGGAAGGGAGAGCGGCTGTTGCCGGAAGGGTTCGTCACGGCCATGGGAACACCAGGCAAGGCGTCCGGCGGCACCTATAGCCAGATGCAGACCTGGCTCAAGGGGCCGGGTGCCAAGAGCGATGCCGAGCATGGTCTGCCGGCCGATACGTTCTGGCTCCGCGGGCATGACGGGCAATCGGCCACCATCATACCTTCGCGGAAGCTTGCGGTCATCAGGCTGGGGCTGACGCCCTCGAAGCTCGGCTATGAGCCCCAGCCGCTGATCAGGCACATCCTCGATATCGTGGATGCGCAGGCAGGGACGGCTCAGGCGCCGACCTGAGCGATCCAGTCGTTGAGATTGTAGGTGTTGGAGATGCGGGCAACCTTGCCGTCGCGGATTTCGAAGAAGGCGCCGGCCGGCAGCACATAGGTCTGACCGTTAGCTTCCGGCAGGCCCTCGTCGGTGGCGAGATACTGGCCGTTGACGACGAATTCGGCCGCACCCCGCCGGCCGTCATCGCTCGACATGATGACGATGTCGGTCAGCGTTTCGCGGTAGCTACGGTTCATGTGCGCCATGAAGTCACGGAAAGCGTCCTTGCCGACCTGTCGGCCACCCTGATTGATGTCGTGGACGACATCGTCATGCAAGAGATCGAAGAAGGCCTCCATATCCTGCCTGTTGAAAGCATCGTAATAGGCGCGGATCGTCTCTTTTGCTGGCATGTCATCCCTCATATCGTTGTCGGATGGGCGAACCCGCCCGTCTTATAGCATTGTTCAAACCGTTGGGAACGTTCACGGATCATGCAGATCAAAGTTATCCATGGCGAGGCCGTGACGCCTTACATCGCAGATCTCGCGCAGCTTCGCACCACCGTCTTCCGCGCCTTTCCCTATCTTTATGAAGGTAGCGAGGACTACGAGGCGTCCTATCTCGCGACTTATGCGCAATCGCCCGAAAGCCTCTTCGTGCTGGCGCTCGATGGCGAGACGATTGTCGGTGCCTCGACTGGCGTGCCGATGACGGATGCGTCCGATGTGTTCAAGGTGCCGTTCGTGGCTGCGGGCATCGATCCGGAAAAGGTGTTCTACTTCGGCGAATCCGTCCTGCTGTCGACCTATCGGGGCAGGGGACTCGGCGTGCGTTTCTTCGAAGAACGCGAAGCCTATGCGCGCCGGCTTGGCCGGTTCGACTGGTGTGCCTTCTGCGCCGTCGAGCGCCCGAGCGATCACCCGCTCCGTCCGGCAGACTATGCGCCTCTCGACGAATTCTGGGGCAAGCGCGGCTATGCGCACCGTGCGGATCTACGCACGATGCTGGCCTGGCAGGATATAGGTGAGACCGACGAGACGGAAAAGCCGATGTCGTTCTGGCTGAAGCCGGTGCTGTAAACGTATCTGGGCGAAGGCCGGCTTAACGCAGGCCGGTCTCGTCGAGCAGGCCCTTGCGCTTGGCATGATAGTAATAGCCGGCGGCATAGAGGCGCACGGCGCCGTCGTTCTTGTCGTCAGCCACCATCCAGGCGCCACGCAGATACTTGCCGGCATATTTGATGTTCGTCTCGGCATCGAACAGGCCTTCGGCCGGGCCTTCGTAGCCCATGCTCTTGGCGGTCGAATACTTGATCTGCATCAGGCCGTAGTGGCCGCGGTTGAAGGCGCGCGGATTATAGGTGCTTTCACGCTTCACGACGCGATGCAGGAGCGATTCCGGAATGCCGTAGAGGCTGGCATACTTCGTGATGAGCGCGTCGATCGGCGTGCCGGATTTCTTGAAGGGCTGCTCGGCCTGCGGAACGACCAGGCGTGTTTCCGTTGTCAGAACCGCGTTGCTGATCATCGCGGGCTTGGCCATCGGCACGATCTTGTGGGTGGCGACGAGCTGCTCGAGACCTTCCGGTTCGCCGCTGTCGAAGCCCGGCTCCATGACCGAGACGCCGATTACGGTGTCGTAGGTCTGCGTTGCCGCCATATCGGCGCTCGCCACCTCGACCGTGTTGCCGGCAAGGGCGGCGGTCGCGGCTGCCGCACCCGTCATGCTCCTGGACTCGGCCAGCGCCGAGACCGGAACGGCGCCTGCGGCGTCGCCCGCAACGGCGATCGGCGTCGGCAGGGCTGCCGCGGTGTTTTCCGTGCCCGGCTTTGCGGCCGGCAGGGCGGCATAGGCGACTTCGGTCGTCGTGCCGTCGGCCGCGGCGAGATCCGTGGTCGTCGTGGAGGTCGGCTTCACCGTTCGCGCCGTCGTCGCATCGTCGGCAACGCTGGCGCAGCCGGCAAGCGTTACAAGAAGGCCGGCGCAGGCAAGCGTGGCAAGGCGTGCCGGACGGGAAGCGGGGGTGTCAGCCATGGTCGTCGCTCTCGGTTTGCTGGGGTGCGAGGCGCCGAAACGCCCCCGCTTTTGCAAATCAATCGGCCGTGGCCGTGCCTCGCTCATAGCCGATCGGGCCGAAAGCGGCAACCCGCAGAGTTACCGATGCGTCATGCCGCCGCCCGCTTGAGGCCGGCGGTGAGCAATCCGGCGCCGATCAGGAGCGTGCCGCCCGTGCGGTTGACGACCTTCTGGACCGAGGGTTTACGGATGGTTTTGCGTGCGGCGGACGCGAGAAGCGCGTAGGAGAAGGCGTTCAGCGTGGCGAGCACGAGGAAGGTGATTTCGAAGATCACCATCTGCGGAAGCATCGGCCGCGAGAGATCGAGGAACTGCGGCAGGAACGCGACGAAGAACACGATGCTCTTGGGGTTGAGCGCCGTCACCACATAGGCATGAGCGAAGATGCGGAAGGGTTTTTCCTCCGCCGGCGTCTCGCCCTCCGCCCCAACGGAGACGGGTGCGCGCCAGAGCTTGATGCCGAGCCAGATGAGATAGGCCGCACCCACCCATTTCAGCACGGTGAAGATCGCCGCCGAGGTGGCGAGCAATGCGCCGAGGCCGAGCATGGAGGCGGTCATGGCGGTGAAATCGCCGAGAGCGACACCTGCGACGGTCGCACCGGCCGTCTTGCGGCCGTGCCCGAGCGCATAGGAGATGACAAGCAGGATCGTCGGGCCGGGAATGGCCAGCATGACGGCGGATGCGGCGGCGAAGGCAAGCCAATGTTCGAAGGACATGAAAAACTCCCCGGATCGAGATCGATCCGGGGAGCAAGCCATTCCTAATTTTCGGCGTCAAGCGGGTTTAGGCCGCCGGCTTCCACTTCTGGCCGATCGTGTCCATCACCTCGCCGAACCACTTTGCCGAGGTGTCGAAGTGTTTGCCGCCCTTGATGCGCGGGAACTCGATGGTGCGCAGCTTGCCGCCCTGGCCCTCGTCATGACCGGTGACGCCCGAAGCCTTGTTGAGCGCGCTCTCGACGGCAAGGTCGGTCATGCTCTGGATGAGGCGCAGGTCATCGCGGTTGGCGGGCGCGGAGCGGGCGTAGTAACCCGATTTCTGCACCATCGAGCGTTCTGCGCCGAGAAGCGCACCGAACTGCTTGGTGAACCAGTTGCCGACATTGATCGTGTCGATCTTCACATGGCCGAAGGCGTCGCGCTTGACCGTCTCGCCGGCTGCTTCCCTCTCGGCGACGATGGCGTCGAGGCAGGCGCCTTCCGAAACGAACAGCGTGACATAGCCGGCGCGGTCCATGATGCCCTTGAGGCGTTCGGCCTCGGCTTCCAGGTTGAAGTCCAGTTCCGGCAGGTAGAGGCCGTCGATGTTCTTCAGCTGCTTGTTCATCATGAAGCCCTCGACATACTCGTTGCCGTTGGTCTTCTGGATATAGGCGCGCGCGGTGGCGGCGGTGAGCCAGCCGCAATGGCGGCCCATGACTTCATGCACGACCAGCGTCTTGGGGGCGGCACTCTGCTCGTTGCTGACATGGTCGAAGAAGCCGGCGCCCACTTCGGCGGCCGTCCAGGCGCCGAGCGACTGGCGGATCGGCACGACATCGTTGTCGACCGTCTTCGGCAGGCCGACCACGGTGAGGTTGTAGCCGTTGGCGCCGAGATAGGCGGCAAGGTCGGCGGCCGTCGTGTTGGTGTCGTCGCCGCCGATCGTGTGCAGGATGGTCACGCCATCCTTGGCGAGCCGCTCGGCTGCGACGCGCAGCGGGTTTTCGCCTTCCTTGACGAGGCCGCGCTTCACGCAGTCGGCAGCATTAGTCAGCTTCACGCGGCTGTTGCCGATCGGCGAGCCGCCGTAGCGATGGAGGAGGGGCGCCTTTTCGCGCATGTCCTTGGTGATTTCGATGCGATCGGCCAGCAGCAGGCCCTGATAGCCGGAGCGGTAGGCGACGAGTTCGATATCCGGTGCGACATCGCTGTAGCGTTCGATGAGGCCTCCGACGGCGGACGACAGACAGGGTGCGAGCCCGCCGGCGGTCAGCATTGCGACTTTCTGCTTAGGCATGGTTCCTCCTCAGGGATTCCTCGAAACGCGCGCTCTCTCTAGCGGAAATCATACGGCATTTAAATGACGGTGCGAGATGGTTTTCCACCTCTTTGTTCACACCCGCGAAACGCGGATGGACGTTATGCGCGTCGTCGGGCGAATGAGAAAGCGAGAGATCCCGTGAAGGTGTTTCGACGCTTCCGACGCAACGGAGAAGAGGCGCGGGGCGGCTATCCACCAATAAAGCGGCCGGCCCATCTATTGAGGGGCATCAAAATTTTGTCATGCGAGCGGAATCCGGCCTCTCACGCCTTGCTTTCCCTGCAATTGTCTGATCAAGATCACGTTATGTTCCAGAATTCGCCAAGTTGCTTCATCAGTGCCGTGTGGGATCGCCTCGTCGGCATGGTCGCCGATACCGCCAGCAACGTGCTGTCCGGCGTGGTCGAGGCTGTCCGGACCCTGTTCGAAGGGGATCCGGAAACGCGCCGGCAGGTCGCCTTTTCCGTCGCGATGATCGCGCTTTCCGCCAAGATGGCGAAGGCCGACGGTATCGTCACGACGGCGGAAGTGGATGCCTTCAAGGACATCTTCAAATACCCTGACAACCAGGCGGCCAATGTCGCCCGGCTCTATAACCTCGCGCGGCAGGACGTTGCCGGTTACGAGGCCTATGCGGAGAAGATGAAGGCGCTCTGCGTCTCCTGCGAGAAAAATTGCCCCATCCTCGAGGATATCGTCGACGGCCTGTTCCATATCGCCAAGGCAGACGGCCTGATCCACGAAAACGAGATGGCCTTCCTGTCTCGCGTTGCCGAAATCTTCGGCATGGTGGACGAGCGTTTCGAACAGATCACCGCGCGCCACGTTCATGTCAGCGGCCGTGACCCCTACAAGGTGCTGGGCGTGAAGCCGAGCGACGACTTTGCGGATATCCGCAAGCGTTATCGCGTGCTTGCCTCCGAACACCATCCTGATAGGTTGGTGGCGCGTGGCGTGCCGGCCGAGTTCCATCAGATTGCGAACGACCGCATGGCCGCGCTCAACGCTGCCTATGAGGCGATCGAGAAGGAACGCTGCGCCGCATGAGCGCATTCACATGTGATTATTCCGGCGCGATCCCCGCGCCGTCGCCGAATTTTGGCGAGCGCGCTGCTGGGCGCCTGCCTGACATCATTCTCCTGCATTATACCGGCATGGCAACGGCGGACGCCGCGATGAAATGGCTTTGCGCGCCGGAAAGCCAGGTCTCCTGTCATTACTTCGTGCATGAGGACGGGCGCGTCGAGCAGCTGGTGCGCGAGGCCGATCGCGCCTGGCATGCCGGCAAGAGCATCTGGAAGGGCGAGGCGGATATCAATTCGGCCTCCATCGGCGTCGAAATCGCCAATCCCGGCCATCCTGGCGGACTGCCGGATTTCCCAGAAATCCAGATCCAGGCGGTTGTCGAACTGTGTCTCGATTGTGGCCGAAGGTGGGGAATTGCCCCCGAACGGGTGCTGGCGCACAGCGATGTGGCCCCCATTCGCAAGGTTGATCCGGGTGAAAACTTCCCCTGGGGCCGCCTGCACAAAGCGGGTGTCGGGCACTGGGTGGAGCCGTCTCCCATCGCGGGCGGGCGCTTCTTCCAGCGGGGCGATGCCGGCCAGCCGGTCGAGGCCTTGCAGACCATGCTGTCGCTCTACGGCTATGGCACTGAAATCGATGGAGTTTTCTCGGAAAAAACTGAAGGCGACGTCGCCGCTTTCCAGCGCCATTTTCGGCCGGAAAAGGTCGATGGCATCGCCGATTTTTCGACCATCGATACGCTGCACCGGCTGCTTTCCGCACTGCCGCGGATCACGACGTAATAGCCTATTCTTTTATTCGAATATTACGGTTTGTAACAGAAGTTTACCGTTTCGCCACATCCTTACCCGATTGGGCATGTCTTTTCCGGCTGCGTTCGTTGCAACGCAACATGCGGTCAGGGCCTGATCGCAATCAACAGGGATCACGACGTTAGCGCAGGGTGCGCGGCTTGATATGCCAGCCCCCAAAGGCTCTGCCTTTGCGCCTTTTGGAGACTGAAACTAGATGAGAAGACTTGTTGCTGCCCTCAGCGCGGCCTGCTTTTGTGTGTCCATTTTTTCCGCTGGCATGGTGCATGCAGCCTCCGACAGGATCCAAGTACAAAGTCCCCGCCTGGCATCCCAGCCCGTGGCCAAGACCCCGGTGAAGGCCAAGACAGCGCAGACGAGCAAGGCCAAGGTTTCGAGCAAGCAAAAGTCCCGAAAGACCGTGAGCAAGCGCAACAAGCGCAAGACCGTCATCGACAGGGACGGTGTCGTGGTGGGCAAGCTGAAGACCTACAAGAGCACCGCCGGCTTCCCAAGGGCGGAGAACCCTTTGACGGAGGCCGTCCAGTCGGCAAGCTATTCCAGCCTCATCCAGACCTATGCGAAGACCTATGGCGTTCCGGTCGATCTCGCTCACGCCGTCGTGCGCGTCGAAAGCAATTTCAATCCGAAGGCACGCGGCAGCGCCGGTGAAATCGGCCTGATGCAGATCAAGCCCGCAACGGCGCGTATGATGGGCTATCGGGGTACCGCCAAGGGCCTCTATGATCCCGAGACCAACATCAAGTTCGGCATGAAATACCTCGCCATGGCACATGATCTCGGCGGCGGCACGACCTGCGGCACCATCCTCAAATACAATGCCGGCCATGGTGCGAAGCGCATGAATCCGGTCTCCAAGCGCTATTGCGGCAAGGTGCAGAGCATCATCGACTGAGTGATGCGTCGCGGGCTGGAATCGGAGCCGCGCCATGTTATGCCTGCCCGCAACAGCGTGAGGTGAAGCATGGTTCGGCATTTCGATTGCGTCGTGGTGGGCAGGGGCATGATGGGGGCGGCTGCGGCGCGCCACCTGGCCCGGACGGGTGCATCCGTGGCGCTCGTCGGCCGGGGAGAGCCGGCGGACTGGAAGAGCCATGATGGCGTCTTCGCCAGCCACTACGACAGCGGACGCATCACCCGCACCATCGATGGCGATCCGGACTGGGCGCTGCTCGCCAAACGGTCCATCGCCCGCTACCGGGATCTCGAAGCCGAAAGCGGCATCGCCTTCTACGGCGAGACGGGCTGCCTGATCACCGGTCGGGCCGGGGGCGATTACATCACCGCCGTCGAGACGGTCGCCAGACACCACGAGCTCGATGCGCCGCTGCTCGATCGCGCCGCGTTGCGGGCGCAGTTTCCCTGGTTCGATCTGCCTGAAACATCGGCGGGCCTGTTCGAGGCGAAAGGGGCGGGTTACGTCGATCCGCGCAAGCTTGTTGCTGCGCAGATCGCCTGCTTCGAGAAGGCCGGAGGTCTCTCCATTCTCGACGATGCGGTTTCGGTGACGGAGGACGGTGGCCGCGCATCGGTGGCACTCAAGACCGGCGAAGCCGTGACGGGCGATCGCGTGCTGGTGGCGACCGGCGGGTTTTCACGGGCACCTGGTCTGCTGCCCAAGGTGCCATCCCTCGTCGTCAAGGCGCGCACCGTCGTGCTGGCACAGCTCACGCCGGAACAGGCAGAGGCCTATCGCAACATGCCCTCCTGGATCGATGAGAGCGCCGATCCCTCCGAGCATTTCTACTTCCTGCCGCCGATCGTCTATCCGGATGGTCACGCCTATCTCAAGATCGGCGGTGACCCGACCGATATCGAAATCGAGAATGAACCGACGATTGCCGACTGGTTCCGCGGGGAGGGCACGCCCGGCGCGATCAGCCATCTCCAGCGGCTGCTCGCCCGCTCGATCCCCGACCTCAGACCCCTACGGCTCGTCTCGGCCCCCTGCGTCACCACCTTCACCACTCACGGCTACCCCTATGCCGGTTTCGTGGAGAGCGACCGCATTGCGCTTCTGACCGGCGGCAACGGCATGGCGGCGAAGAGTTCGGACGAGATCGGCCGCATCGGTGCCGATCTAGTGATTCGCGGCCGCATGGATGAGCCGGACTTCGCGACCGATTTCGCGGTTCATTTTCGATAAAGCGTTTCCGAACGCAAAACCGCTGCACACTTTTGTCGGAAATGCTTCGGGCCTCTGGTCTTTCCTGTCGCCATAGGCTAGTCAGCGCCTGCCAGTTGGCCGGGCAGCCGCGCTCTGCAAGTGCCGAAAGGCCGCAGGGGGAGGAAAGTCCGGGCTCCACGGAAACACGGTGCCGGATAACGTCCGGCGGGGGCGACCCCAGGGAAAGTGCCACAGAAAGCAAACCGCCTTCCTCGGAAGGTAAGGGTGAAAGGGTGGGGTAAGAGCCCACCGCGGCCATGGCGACATGGACGGCAAGGTAAACCCCACCGGGAGCAAAACCGAATAGGGATGACGCGAGGCGCGCTAGCGCTTCAGCCTGTTTCCGGGCCGGTCATCCGGGTGGGTTGCAAGAGGCCGGGCGCAAGTCCGGTCCCAGATGAATGGCTGCCACGTTCCGGTGCAAACCGGAGCCATACAGAACCCGGCTTACAGGCCAACTGGCAAATCGCTCCCGGTCATCGCACCGGTGGGCCGAAGCGCGGCAGGACGCCCGTGCTTCGGCGCTGTTGGCGGGGTTTAGCGCACCGTGACGGTGATGCAGCCGGAAAGCGTCTTTCCCTTTACCTTCGCAGACCGGTTCTTCGTGCAGAAACGATCCTTGCCCTTGAAGCCCTGGCTGGGCGTATAGACGAGGCCTTTGCCGGCCACGATGGAGACGGTGCCGCTCGAAGGTTTGCGGGTCACGGTGACGTCAGTGGCGGGGGTGCGGGTCTTCTTGGCGTCGTCTATGAAGCCGGGAAAGCTAATCCTGCAGGTCTTGTCCCGGGCTGTCATGGCAAACTGGCCGTTACCGTTTCCACTGCCCCATCCGCGCCCGTTGCTGCCGGTGCAGGCAGCATAGGCTGATGTTGCGGAGAAAATCCCGGCGGTCGCAAGCAGAATGAAGCTGAAGGAGGAGCGCATAGTCAATGCCTTTCTGAAATGGTCGATCACTGCGCTTTCATTCCTTTCCCGCAAGACAGGTCTCTCACAATCGAAAAAGCCGGCTATTGACGAAAAAGCGGAAAATGCACAAAATTATACATCGATGCCAAGATGTTAGCTTGAATATTCCGATGGGGTGGGCATGGCGGATGCGAGCGGTGGGGCATGGTCGGACTTCGACAAGTGGCATCTGCTGTTCGATGAACTCTGCAACCGGTCCGGTGACTACGACAATGCCGCACTCGCAAGCCGCTACTGCAGCCGGCTTGGGCGGCGCGGCGAAGCGCATTTCGAAACGGCGGTGCGTAACCTGAGAAACTGGCGGTCGGGCAAGCATATTCCGCGCCAGCGCAATTTCATGATCCTCTCCGCGCTGCTGGATGTCGGCCGAGACCCCGAACTGTCGGTGCGGTGGAACGAACTCTATCTTCGTGCACGCGAGGCGGAGGCGAGCGCGGATGCAGGTGTCGTGGACGATCTTCCGGTGGCCGGGGAGGGAACGGCGGGTAAGGCTGCACCCATCGCGCATGCCGGCATTTTTCGTAGCTTCAATGCAAGGCGCGCTGCGGCCGCATCGGCTTTCTTCTGCCTTGGTGTAGCTGCGGCCGAACTATATCGAGCGGAGCCGTGGCGCTGGTCCTATTCCTTGGACAAGCCGCCGCTTATCGTCCTGCGGCCCCACGTCTCCCTGATGGTGGGGGAAAGCATCGTCATTCACGGAGAGCGCGGTGATTGCGGCAAGCCGCCGCCGGACTGGGAATATGTACTGACGCGGCTGCCAATCAGCCGGATCGGCTCGTTTTCGGATGGTGGTCTCGTTCGCCGCAACAGCAATTTTTGCAAGGGTGAAACGCCGGCCCGCGCCGTGACCTTCACAGCCCACAGGCCGGGCGTCGAGGAGTTTCTTGTTCTAGGGGATATCATGCGGGTGACGGTTGCGGAGCCGTCCTCCTGATTACCGGAGCAGCCCACGCCACAGGCAAAGACACGAAGTATTTCAATGTAAAATAATTCGTGTCTTTGCCTGTGGCGTGCCGCCGACGCGTTGCGCGGTTGTGGTCGAAACGTTTTGGATTTCGCGCAAGTGCGGATCGTTTCTCGTTTTGTTCCTCGAGGCTAATTTAACCTCATGTTAACCATTGGCGGCTAGGGTTAACAAACTGTTTTTACCTGTGAAAAACACCAAGCAAGGCAGGCTTTCCGTACAACCCAAACATGAATGACAGCAGACATCCGACGGTATCAACAAGGGGAAGGCGAGGTCACTTCCCATTGACGCCCATATGGTCCCATGGTATCCCAAAATCACACTGCACGAGGACGCATGAGCGTCCGATCATCGCAAAGCTTTGAGGCTAACCGGCTGGGGACGGTGCGACGCGTTAGCGTTGCATCAGCGCTGGTTCCTGCGCGCAGTGTGGTGTTGGATTTGCCGGGGTGGATGCACAGCGTCCCGGCTTGGGGAACGGCTGTATCGCGTCATGAACCGGTTCCTGTCGAATGCGACGAACAGGATCGATGCCAAGGGGAGGGTTTCCGTTCCCTCGGCGTTTCGCTCCGTGCTCGCGCAACGCGACATCCGGGAGCTGTATTGCTTCCAGGATTTCTTGTTTCCGGCGATCAGCGTCGGTGGGCTGGATCTGCTCGATCGTTTCGAGCGCCAGATCGCCAGCGAGGACGTTTTTTCGCCGAAGGCCAATCGGATGTCGCTCCTGATCCACGGGGGCGGGGTCTTCATGAAGCTCGATTCAGAGGGGCGCCTGGCGGTCACGGATTTCATCCGGGATTTCACGGGTATCACGACGGACGTGACCTTTGTTGGTCGGGCGGATCATTTTCAGCTCTGGGCACCGCAGGCTTTCGAAGCCACGCAGGCGGCAGCCCGGGAAGAGCTCAGGACGCGAGGTCTGGGCTCGGGGTAAGACGGAGAATCGGAATGGCGGCGGATCTTGGCGGAGGTTTTACTGATGCCGATGGCGGACCGGTCCGTCACATTCCGGTTCTTCTCTCCGAGGTCATCGAAGCGCTTCAGCCGAAAGCCGGTGAGGTCATTCTCGACGGCACCTTCGGGGCGGGCGGCTATACGTCGGCCATTCTCGCCGCCGGTGCCGACGTCATCGGCCTCGACCGCGATCCCAACGCCATTGCCGGCGGGCAGGAACTGGTGAACGCCTCTGGCGGCAGGCTGACACTCATCCATTCACGGTTTTCCGAGCTTGCCGAACACGCACCAGCCGGTGGCCTTGACGGCGTCGTACTCGATATCGGCGTTTCCTCCATGCAGATCGACGAGGCCGAGCGCGGCTTCTCCTTCCAGAAGAATGGCCCGCTCGACATGCGCATGTCCGCATCCGGCGTTTCGGCCGCCGATGTGGTGAACCGCGCAAAGGTTTCCGACCTTATCCGCATCTTCGGTTTTCTCGGTGAAGAGAAGCAGGCGGGGCGCATCGCGCGCGCCATCGAGAAAGCCCGCGAAAAGGAGCCGTTCACGACGACGCGCCAACTTGCCAACCTCATCGAGCTGACGACGCCGCGCAAGGCCAAGGACAAGATCCATCCCGCGACGCGGGTCTTCCAGGCGCTGCGCGTCTTCGTCAACGATGAGCTCGGCGAGCTGGCTGAGGCGCTGTTTGCCGCCGAGCGTGCACTGAAGCCCGGCGGGAGGCTTGTCATCGTCTCCTTCCATTCGCTGGAAGATCGTATCGTCAAGAAATTCTTCCAGGATCGTTCGGGCAAGGCCGCCGGTTCGCGGCATCTGCCGGAAGTTCACGACAAGGCCGCAACCTTCGCACCAGTCGGGCGCCCTATGGTGGCGGCCAGCGACGAGGAGAGTGCGGTCAATCCGCGCGCCCGGTCTGCAAAACTGAGAGCGGGCGCGCGCACCAGCGCCCCTGCCGGGACGGATGATCTGTCCATTTTCAACCTGCCCAACCTTGCCAGCATCGAGAAGATGGGAAGCTGAGTGATGTTCCGTACCCTTGATGTCGTGATGATCGCCGTCATGACCGCAGCAGCCACCGTCACCTACTCGCTCAAGCACCAGGCTGAGAACAAGCTGGAAGAGGTGCGCAAGCTCGACGCCGAGATCAAGCTGGAGGAGGACACGATCGACCTTCTCAAGGCCGACTGGGCGCTGCTCACCCAGCCGAACCGCCTCAATCGCCTCGTCAAGACCTTCGAGGGCGACCTGAAGCTCGTGCCCACCGAATCGACCCAGCTCGCGCAGCCGAACGAATTGCCGATGCCGATGGCCGAGCTGCCGGCATTGGAGCCGGCCAAGGACGAGAAGGTGGCGGAGGGCAAAAAGGATACGAAGAAGAAGGCCTCGGGCACGGACGCAATCCAAACCGGATCGGTGGCAAACTGATGTCGTTTCTCTCCCGCATCATGGTCGTCAAGAGCAAGGCGCATTTCAGCGCCGGCGGCAACAACAATACCGGTGCCGGCGGCCCGGCCTTCGAGGGCACGCGCAAGCGTTCGGGTTCGCAGGCCCGCAGCCGCGTCGCCGTGATGATCTGCTGCTTCGGCATGGCCTATGCCGTCATCGGCGGCCGCCTCGTACAATATGGCATGGCCTCGCCCGAGACCGTCTCGGCCATCGGCCCGGCCGATCATCTGATGGCCTCGCGCCCCGATATCGTCGACCGCAACGGCGAAATCCTCGCCACCGACATCCGCACCGTCTCGCTCTATGCCGAGCCGCACAAGATCGTCGACGCCGACGAGGCCGTCGAGATGCTGGCGACCGTGCTGCCGGACCTCGACCGCCGCGGCATCTACCGCAAGCTCACCTCGAAATCCCGCTTCCAGTGGCTGAAGCGCCAGCTGACGCCCAAGCAGCAGAGCCGCATCCTGGCGCTCGGCATTCCCGGCGTCGGCTTCCGGCCGGAAAAGCGCCGCTTCTATCCGGGCGGCGCCACCGCCTCGCACATCGTCGGTCACGTCAATATCGACAACCGCGGCATTGCCGGCATGGAGCGCTACATCGACAGCCAGGGTCTTGCCGATCTTGCCGCCATCGGCATGACGAGCGATGCCAAGCTGGAGCCGGTGCGCCTGTCCATCGATCTGCGTGTGCAGGCCATCGTGCGCGAGGTCGTCAAGGACGGCATGGAGAAATACAAGGCGATCGCCGCCGGTGCCGTCGTGCTCGACGTGCGCACGGGCGAGGTGCTCGCCATGGCCTCCTATCCCGACTACGATCCGAACAATCCGGCGGAAGGCGCCAAGGAAGGCTGGATGAACCGCATGTCGAACGGCACGTTCGAGATGGGTTCGACCTTCAAGAGCTTCACGACCGCCATGGCGCTCGATTCGGGCAAGGTGAAAATCACCGACAGTTTTGACGCGCGCGCACCCATCCGCATCGGCGGGTTCACCATCAAGGACTTCCACGGCAAACACCGCGTGCTCACCGTGCCGGAAATCTTCCAGTATTCCTCCAACATCGGCACGGCCAAGATGGCCGACGTCGTGGGTATTGCCGGGCACAAAGAATTCCTGACCCGCATGGGTCTGCTGACGAAGATGGACACCGAACTGCCCGAGGTGAAAGTCCCGACACAGCCGCGCGAATGGAAGAAGATCAACTCGATTACCATCTCCTTCGGCCACGGTGTTTCCACGACGCCGCTGCAGACGGCGGTAGCGGGGGCTGCACTCATCAACGGCGGCAAGCTGATCAACCCGACCTTCCTGCCGCGCACGGAAGCGGAAGCCGACGAAATCGCCAAGGTGGTCATCCATCCGGCGACGGTCGACAGCATGCGTTACCTGTTCAAGCTGAACGCCAATGACGGCTCCGGCCGCCGTTCGCTCGTTCCCGGTTTCAACGTTGGCGGCAAGACCGGCACGGCCAACAAGGTCGTCGGCGGACGCTACTCGAACACCCAGAACTTCAACGCTTTCCTGTCGGGCTTCCCGATCGACGACCCGAAATATGTGGTCCTGACCTTCATCGACGCGCCGCAGACAGGCGAAGGTGGGGGCCGCACCGCCGGTCTCAATGCAGCGCCCATGGTGGGCGAGATCATCCGCCGCTCTGCCGCCCTTCTCGGTGTAAAGCCGAAATTCGGTGAGGACGGGTCTGCCTTGCTTGTGTCTTATTGAACGGAGAAGACGGGGTGTCGATTCGGAAGCGAAACGGCGCCCCCAGACAGCAATAGAGCGGACAATGAAGATCAGTGACCTCGCCGGACCCGAAAGCAACAATCTGGGCGCCGCAGCCGCCGCAACGGTAAGCGGCATTACCAGCGACAGCCGCAAGGTGAAACCGGGCGATCTCTTCGTTGCGCTGACAGGCACCAAGGCCGATGGCGGCGCGTTCATCGCAGACGCCGTTTCACGGGGGGCCGCGGCCGTAGTGGTTGCCGTCGGCGCCAGGGCCGAGGCCGCCGTTCCGGTCATTGCCGTGGCCGAGCCGCGCCGGTTCCTGGCGCTTGCCGCCGCGAAATTTTATGGTCGCCAGCCGGAAACCATGGTGGCTGTGACCGGCACAGCCGGGAAAACCTCCGTCGCCTCCTTTACGCGCCAGATCTGGGCGCATGCCGGCCATGCCGCCGCGATGATCGGCACGACCGGTGTCGTCGCACCCGGCCGCAACGACTACGGTTCGCTGACGACACCCGATCCGGTATCGCTGCATGCGCTGCTGGCCGAGCTTGCCGATGCGGGCGTCACCCACGCCGCCATGGAAGCGTCCAGCCATGGCCTTGACCAGTCGCGGCTCGACGGCGTGAAGCTCGCCGCCGCCGCCTTCACCAATCTCGGCCGCGACCATATGGACTACCATCCGACGGTCGAGCACTACATGGCCTCCAAGATGCGGCTGTTCGATACGCTGCTCGCCAAGGGCGCGCCTGCCGTCATCTATGCCGATGATGAATGGTCGGGGCAGGCCATCGACGCGGCGCACAAGGCGGGTCTCGATGTGCGCACGGTTGGTCGTAAGGGCGATTATCTCGCGCTGAAGCGCGTCGAGCATTTCCGTCACAAGCAGACCGCTGAAATCCATGTCGGCGATGATATTTTTGAAGTGCATATTCCGCTCGCCGGCGATTTCCAGGTGGCGAATGCGCTTGTCGCTGCGGGGCTCGCCATGTCGACGGGCGTGCCGGCGGCCACGGCCATGGCGGCGCTTGAAAAACTGATTGGCGCGCCCGGCCGTCTCGAACTTGTCGGCCATGCGAAGAACGGCGCGCTCACCTATGTCGATTATGCGCACAAGCCGGATGCACTGGAAAACGTGCTGACCTCCGTTCGTCCCTTCACGACGGGCCGTGTCATCGTGGTCTTCGGCTGCGGCGGCGATCGCGACAAGGGCAAGCGCCCGATCATGGGCGAGATCGCCACGCGGCTTGCCGATGTGGTGATCGTGACGGACGACAATCCGCGTTCGGAAGTGCCTGCCGTCATTCGCTCCGAGATCATGGCGGCCGCACCCGGCGCGACCGAGATCGGCGACCGGGCCGAGGCGATCCGTGCTGCGGTCAAGATGCTGCGATCGGGCGACACGCTGATCGTTGCCGGCAAGGGGCATGAGGAGGGGCAGACCGTGGGTGCGGTGACGCTGCCGTTCTCCGACCATGCCGAACTGCGCAAGGCCCTGGAGGAACTCGACCGGTGAAGTGGCTCTGGACCAGCGCTGATCTCATTGCCGCCATGCACGGCCGCCCGATCGGCAACCTGCCGCAGGGCATCGCCGGTATTTCCATCGACAGCCGCGCCATCGGCGCCGGCGAGGCTTTTTTCGCAATCAAGGGCGACCGCGTCGATGGTCATGATTTTGCAAGCTTCGCCGTTGCCAATGGCGCGTCGCTGCTAGTCGTCAGCGAAGGCAAGCTGCCGGCGCTCGGCCGTCTCGTCACGCCGATGATCGTGGTGCAGGACGTGTTGCAGGCACTGGTCGATCTTGGCTGCGCGGCGCGTGACCGCACCGCCGCCCGCATCATTGCGGTCACCGGCTCGGTCGGCAAGACGACGAGCAAGGAGATGCTGCGCCAGGCGCTTTCGCCGTCGGGCAGCGTGCATGCCTCCGTCGCCTCGTTCAACAACCATTGGGGCGTGCCGCTGACGCTGGCGCGCATGCCCGAGACCACCGACTACGGCATTTTCGAAGTCGGCATGAACCATGCCAACGAGATCCGCCCGCTGGTCGCCATGGTGCGACCGCATATCGCCATGATCACGACGATCGCACCGGCGCATCTCGGCAATTTCCGTGACCTCGAGGAGATCGCCGCCGCCAAGGCCGAGATTTTCGAAGGTGTCGTACCGGGTGGGCACGCCATCCTCAACCGCGACAACGAACAGTTCGGTTTTCTCGAAAAAGCGGCGAAGGCGGCCGGCGTCGCGCATATTCATTCCTTCGGCGCCGATCTCAAGTCGGAATTCCGCCTGCTCGACTTCATGCCGAACGGTGAGGGCAGCCTGCTGCGCGCCGCGATCGGTGGCCAGACGCTGGAAGTGCCGATGGGCGCGCCCGGCCGGCATATTGCCGAAAACGCCGTCGCCGTGCTCGGCGCGGTGCATCTGGCCGGTGCCGATATCGAGAAGGCGATGGGCGGGCTTGCCACTATGCAGGCCGAAAAGGGCCGCGGCCGGCGTTATCGGCTCGCCAAGGATGGCGGCTGGTTCACGCTGATCGACGAAAGCTACAATGCCAATCCGGCCTCCATGCGGGCGGCGATCGCGCTTCTGCGCGATGCCGAAGTGCAGGCCGGCGGGCGCCGCATCGCCGTGCTCGGCGACATGCTGGAAATGGGCGAGCATTCGCCCGCCGTGCATGCCGGTCTTGCCGAACCGCTTCTGGAGGCCGGCATTGCCGATGTCTGGCTCGGTGGTCCCGATATGGCGTCGCTGCGCGATGCATTGCCTGAAGGCGTCAGCTGCGAATACCGCGGTACGGCCGATGAACTTGCCGGATACGCGGTGGACGCCGTGCGCGCCGGCGATGCGCTTGTCGTAAAGTCGTCCAAAGGCACGGGTTTCAGCCGCATCGTGGCGGCCCTGCTTGACAAATATCCGGCGTTCTCCGAAGGGGAACGCGAGAGTTGAGGGGGTTCGGCCGGGCAGACGTCCGCCGGACCTTCTTCTTTATGTGATTTGCTTCTCCGTCCGCCGGCCCGTCACGCCGCGGACGCTTCGGGGAACCTTTTGGGGAAAGGGTGACAATGCTGCTTTGGCTCGTCGAGCTGGCTGACACCATTCAGGTGTTCAACCTGTTTCGCTACATTACCTTCCGGACCGGCGCTGCGCTGTTCACCTCCGCTATCATCGTCTTCCTGTTTGGTCCGATGATCATCGCATCGCTGCGTGTCCGCCAGGGCAAGGGCCAGCCGATCCGCGCCGATGGACCCCAGACGCATTTCAAGAAGGCCGGCACGCCCACGATGGGCGGCCTGATGATTCTTGCCGGCATTGTCGGAAGCGCACTGCTCTGGGCCGATCTCTCCAACGTCTATGTGGTCGCCACGCTGCTCGTGACGCTCGGTTTCGGCGCCATCGGCTTCTACGACGATTACCTGAAGGTCACCAAGCAGACCGACAAGGGCTTTTCGGGCAAGGCGCGCCTCGGCCTCGAATTCCTGATCGCCGGCGCGGCGACCTATTTCATGATGCGCGCGTCGCTCGCAACCGGTCCCGCCGGCTCGACCTTCGGCTCGTCCATCGCCTTCCCGTTCGCCAAGGACCTTCTGGTCAATCTCGGCATCTTCTTCGTGCTTTTCGGCGGCTTCGTCATCGTCGCTGCCGGCAATGCGGTGAACCTGACGGACGGCCTCGACGGTCTCGCCACGGTTCCAGTCATGATCTCGGCCGCCTCCTTCGGCGTCATCGCCTATCTCGCCGGTAACGCCGTCTTCGCGAACTACCTGCAGATCCATTTCGTGCCCGGCACGGGTGAACTTGCCGTCGTGCTCGGCGCCGTCATCGGTGCGGGCCTCGGCTTCCTGTGGTTCAACGCACCCCCGGCCGCAATCTTCATGGGGGATACCGGTTCGCTGGCGCTGGGCGGCCTGATCGGTACCGTCGCCGTTGCCACCAAGCACGAGATCGTCATGGCGATCATCGGCGGCCTGTTCGTCATGGAAACGCTGTCGGTCATCATCCAGGTCGGCTCGTTCAAGCTCACCGGCAAGCGCGTCTTCCTGATGGCGCCGATCCACCACCACTTTGAAAAGAAGGGTTGGACGGAAAGCCAGGTCGTCATCCGCTTCTGGATCATCGCCGTCATCCTGGCGCTGGTCGGCCTCTCAACGCTCAAGCTGCGGTAAGGCCTGCGATGATCCCCGTCACCACATTGAAGGGAAAGTCGGTCGCGCTCTTCGGGCTCGGCGGTTCGGGTCTGGCAACCGCGCTGGCGCTGGCTGCCGGTGGCGCCGATGTCACCGCCTGGGATGACAGTGCCGCAAGCGTGGAGAATGCATCGGCCGCAGGCGTCAAGACCGGCGATCTGTGGGCACTCGACTGGAACGCCATCGATGCGCTCGTGCTCTCGCCCGGCGTTCCGCTGACCCATCCGAAGCCGCATTGGAGTGCTGAACTTGCAAATGCCGCCGGCGTCGAGATCATCGGCGACGTCGAGCTCTTCGCACGCGAGCGTCGGGCGCATGCGCCGGATTGCCCGTTCATCGCCATCACCGGAACGAACGGCAAGTCGACGACCACGGCGCTCATCGCCCATATCCTGACGGCGAGCGGCCGCGACACGCAGCTCGGGGGCAATATCGGTACGGCCGTATTGACGCTCGATCCGCCGAAGGCAGGCCGCTTTTACGTCGTCGAGTGCTCGTCCTACCAGATCGACCTCGCGCCGACGCTGAACCCTTCGGCCGGCATCCTGCTCAACCTGACGCCCGATCATCTCGACCGTCACGGCTCGATGCAGCACTATGCCGACGTCAAGGAGCGGCTGGTCGCCGGCAGCACGACGGCTGTTGTCGGCGTGGATGACAGCTATTGCAGTGCCATTGCCGACCGCATAGAGCGCGCGGGTACGAAAGTCGTGCGCATCTCCAAGCGCAATGTGCTGGCCGACGGCATTTATGCCGAGGGCGCACGTCTGATCCTGGCGCAGGGCGGCGCGACGCGCGAGATCGCCGATCTCTCGCAGATCCAGACCTTGCGCGGCAATCACAACGCCCAGAACGCGGCGGCGGCGGTTGCTGCCTGCCTCTCCGTCGGTGTCAGCGAAAACGAGATCCGGGCGGGCCTTGCGTCCTTCCCCGGCCTGAAGCACCGCATGCAGCCGGTCGGCCGCCGGGGCGAAACGCTCTTCGTCAACGATTCCAAGGCGACCAATGCCGATGCGGCGGCGCCTGCCCTGTCGAGCTTCGAGCGTATCTACTGGATTGCCGGCGGCGTGCCGAAGGAGGGGGGCATTGCTTCC
Source organism: Shinella curvata (assembly GCF_022899935.1). Classification (GTDB taxonomy): domain Bacteria; phylum Pseudomonadota; class Alphaproteobacteria; order Rhizobiales; family Rhizobiaceae; genus Shinella; species Shinella curvata. The sequence goes on along the minus strand of NZ_JALJCJ010000001.1, from coordinate 771,342 downwards.
CTCGGCAGCTTCTTCCCGAAGATCGCCAAGGCCTATCTGATCGGCGAGGCCGCGCCGGCTTTTGCCGAGACGCTCGGAGACGCCGTTGCCCACGAAATGTCGGGCACACTGGAGAAGGCCGTGGCGGACGCGGCGGCGGATGCGGAGAAGGATGGCGGCGGGCCCGTTGCCGTTCTGCTGTCCCCGGCTTGCGCAAGCTTCGACCAGTACAAGAACTTTGAAGTGCGGGGCGATGCCTTCGTGAAACACGTCTCCGGCGTGCCGGGCGTGTCCATGCTGGTCGCCGTTTGACATCGTGCAATTCCGGCAGGCGCGTGCGGCGGCTCGATCCGGAATTGATCTGAAACAGGGGAAAGAGACATGGTTAGTCGTGCCGAACGTGGTGCATTGGCGGACTGGTTCTGGACGATAGACCGGTACTTCCTCGCGGCCTTCATCCTTTTGATGGGGCTTGGCTTCATGTTGTCCTTCGCGGCAAGCCCGGCGGTTGCCGAGCGCATCGGCCTCGACAGCTTCCACTTCGTTCGGCGCCACGCGATGTTCCTCGTGCCGGCCATCGCCATCATGTTCGGCATCTCCTTCATGTCGCCGCGCCAGGTGCGTCGGGCGGCGATGATCCTCCTGATCATTTCTCTTGCCGCCATGGTTCTTGCATTGTTCTTCGGCGTCGAAGTGAAGGGCTCGCGGCGCTGGATCTCGATCGGCAGCCTCTCCATCCAGCCGTCGGAATTCATGAAGCCGGCTTTCGTGATCATCTGCGCCTGGTTGTTTTCCGAACATGCCCGCCAGCCGGAAATCCCCGGCAATCTCTTCGCCATCATCCTGTTTGGCATTGTTGCCGCGCTGCTCGTCGCCCAGCCCGACCTTGGCCAGACCATCCTGACCGCCGCCGTCTGGGGCGGCATGTTCTTCATGGCCGGCATGCCGTGGCTGTGGATCATCGTGCTCGGCGGCGCGGCCGTCGGCGGCCTTCTGACCGCCTATACGCTGCTGCCGCACGTCGCGGGTCGTATCGACAAGTTCATGACCGGTGAGGGTGACACGTTCCAGATGGATACGGCGCGCGAGGCTATCATCCGCGGCAACTGGTTCGGCCAGGGGCCGGGCGAGGGCACGGTCAAGCGCATCATCCCGGACAGCCATACCGACTTCATCTTCTCCGTCGCAGCGGAAGAATTCGGCATTCTTTTCTGCATGGTCATCGTCGCGATCTTCGCCTTCGTGGTGATGCGCGGTCTCAACCATGCCTTCAAGGAGCGCAACGATTTCACACGTTTTGCCGTTGCCGGCCTCGTGCTGCAGCTCGGCATCCAGTCGATGATCAATATCGGCGTGAACCTCGAACTGTTGCCGGCCAAGGGCATGACCCTGCCGCTCATTTCCTACGGCGGCTCGTCGATGATCGCCATCTGCGTCACGGCCGGCTTTGTCCTGGCGCTGACCCGCCATCGCCCCGAAAAGCGCGCCTCCGAGCGCAGCCTCTTCCGCGGCGGCATCATGGCGCCGGCTGAGTAAGGGTTTCGAATGACAAAAGGCATCGTTCTTCTCGCCGCCGGTGGTACCGGCGGCCATCTCTTTCCCGCAGAGGCACTCGCCCATGAGCTGAAGGCCGGCGGCTGGTCGGTGCATCTCGTCACCGACAGCCGCGCCGAGCGTTTTGCGGGGAAATTCCCGGCGGACGAAATCCATGTCGTGCCCTCCGCGACGATCGGTTCGAAGAACCCGATCAGCGTCGCCAAGTCGCTGTTCACGCTGTGGAAAGGTATTCGCGTCGCGCGCAAACTGATGGCACGGCTGAAGCCGAAGGTCGTCGTCGGCTTCGGCGGCTATCCCACCGTGCCGCCGCTTCTGGCCGCCACCGGCATGGGCATCCCTTCGATGATCCACGAGCAGAACGCCGTGATGGGACGCGCCAACAAGGCGCTCGCCGCCCGCGTCAAGGCAATTGCCGGCGGCTTCCTGCCGGAGACGGGTGGGCAATATTCCGAAAAGACGGTGACGACGGGCAACCCGGTGCGACCGGCCGTTCTCGAGGCTGCCAATCACGCTTACGAAGCCTCGACGGATGGGGAATTCCGCCTCGTCGTGTTCGGGGGCAGCCAGGGCGCGCAGTTCTTCTCCAAGGCCATTCCTTCGGCGATTGCAGCCCTGGAGCCGGCCGATCGTGCCCGGCTGAAAATCACCCAGCAGGCGCGGCCGGAAGACCGCGACGAGGTGGTGCGCACCTACGCCGATCTTGCCATTCCCGCCGATGTCTCGCCGTTCTTCACAGATATGGCGGATCGAATCGGCCACGCGCATCTGATCATCAGCCGCTCCGGCGCGTCCACCGTTTCGGAGGTCTCGGTCATCGGCCGCCCGTCCGTTCTGGTGCCCTATCCCTATGCGCTCGATCACGACCAGGCAGCAAATGCCGCAGCACTTGCCTCGGGTGGCGGGGCGAAGGTGATCGCGCAATCGGAGCTTTCGACGGAGCGCCTCGCAAGCATCGTTTCCAAGGCGATGCACGATCCTTCGGGCATGGCCACTATGGCCGCCAATGCCAGAAAGGCGGGCAAACCGGATGCCGCGCGCTTGCTCGCCTCCATGGTTGAGGCTATTGCGGGCGGCAAGAGCATCGCTCAATTCAAGGGCGCACAATTCAAGGGAGAACGACCATGAAGATGCCGAAGAGCATAGGGCTCGTTCATTTCATCGGCATTGGCGGTATCGGTATGAGCGGTATTGCCGAAGTGCTGCACAATCTCGGCCACAAGGTTCAGGGCTCCGACCAGGCGGACAGCGCCAATGTGCAGCGTCTGCGCGACAAGGGCATCGAGGTCTTCGTCGGCCACAAGGCGGAGAACCTTGGCGAAGCCGAAGTCGTCGTCGTTTCCACGGCCATCAAGAAGGGCAATCCGGAACTCGTTGCGGCGCGTGAAAAACTGCTGCCCGTCGTGCGCCGCGCCGAAATGCTCGCCGAGCTGATGCGCTTCCGCAATGCCATCGCCGTTGGCGGCACCCATGGCAAGACGACGACCACCTCGATGGTCGCGACGCTGCTCGAAGCCGGTGGCCTCGACCCGACGGTCATCAATGGCGGCATCATCAATGCCTATGGCACCAATGCCCGCATGGGCGAGGGCGAGTGGATGGTGGTGGAGGCCGATGAGTCGGACGGCACCTTCCTGAAGCTGCCCGCCGAAATCGCCATCGTCACCAATATCGACCCCGAGCATCTCGATCACTACGGCAATTTTGACGCCGTGCGCGCAGCCTTCCGCCAGTTCGTCGAGAACGTGCCGTTCTACGGCTTTGGCGTGATGTGCCTCGACCATCCGGAAGTGCAATCGATGGTCAGCCGGATCGAGGACCGCAAGGTCATCACCTACGGCGAAAACCCGCAGGCCGACGTGCGCTTTTCCAATATCCGCATGGACGGGGCGACGTCGGTCTTCGACGTCGAAATCCGCCGCCGCCGTACCGGTCAGGTGATTTCGCTGAAGGATCTGCGCCTGCCGATGCCCGGCCGCCATAACGTCTCCAACGCCACGGCCGCCATCGCGGTTGCCCAGCGCCTCGGCATCTCGCCGGAGTTGATCGCCAAGGGCCTGGCGAGCTTCGGTGGCGTCAAGCGCCGCTTCACCTTCACCGGCAGCTGGAACGGCGTGAACGTCTATGACGATTACGGCCACCATCCGGTCGAGATCAAGGCCGTGCTGCGCGCTGCCCGCGAGGCCTGCGCCGGCCGCATCATCGCCGTTCACCAGCCGCATCGCTATAGCCGCGTTGCGAGCCTCTTCGAGGAATTCGCCGGCTGCTTCAACGATGCCGACACGATTATGATTCCGCCGATCTATGCGGCGGGCGAAGACCCGATTGACGGCGTGACCGCCGAAGAGCTGGTTTCCCGCATCAAGTCCGCGGGTCACCGCGATGCGCGGTTCCTGGCGTCCCCGGAAGGACTGGCCGAAATCGTCGCCGGCATTGCAAAGCCCGGCGACTTTGTGGTTCTCTTGGGGGCTGGCAGCATCACGCATTGGGCGCAGGCTCTGCCTCGGGAATTGGCAGGCATTTCGGGTGAGGTGGCATGAGAACGGTTGATGGAGCAAAACTTCTGGCGTCGCTGGGCGAGGGCATCAAAGAGGTGCGCGGTCGTCTGACGCCGGATGCGCCGATGGACCGCGTGACCTGGTTCCGCGCTGGCGGCTTTGCCGAACTGATGTTCCATCCGCATGACGTCGAAGACCTCGCGACCTTTCTGAAGCTGGTGCCGGAAGAGGTGCCGCTGACCGTGACCGGTGTGGGCTCGAACCTCCTGGTGCGCGACGGCGGCATTCCCGGTATCGTCATCCGTCTTTCGGCCAAGGGCTTCGGCGATGTCGAACTCGTCGGCGACAACACGATCAAGGCCGGCGGCATCTGCCCGGACAAGAACATCGCCGCCATGGCGCTCGACCACAATATCGCAGGCTTCGAGTTCTACTACGGCATTCCTGGCTCGATCGGCGGTGCGCTGCGCATGAATGCGGGTGCGAATGGCGGCGAGACCAAGGATCTGGTCGTCGAGGTTCACGCCATCGACCGCAAGGGCAACCAGCATGTGCTCTCCAATGCGGACATGGGCTACAGCTACCGCAAGTCGACGGCCCCGAGCGACCTGATCTTCACCCATGCCGTCTTCCGCGGGCAGGCGGGCGACAAGGACGAGATCCGCGCCAGGATGGACGCCGTGCGCCAGCACCGCGAGACGGTTCAGCCGATCCGCGAAAAGACCGGCGGATCGACCTTCAAGAACCCCGAGGGGCATTCGGCCTGGAAGCTCATCGACGAGGCCGGCTGCCGTGGAATGCTGATCGGCGGCGCCCAGATGTCGCCGATGCACTGCAATTTCATGATCAACACGGGACAGGCGACCGGCTACGAGCTGGAATATCTCGGCGAAACCGTGCGCAGCCGCGTGCTGGAGCAATCCGGCATCCTGCTGCAATGGGAAATCAAGCGCCTCGGCAATTTCATGCCGGGCTATGAGGTCAAGGAATTTCTGGGCCGCGCAACGGCCTGATCCGTCTACCCTTGCTGGGGAGTTCCCGGGCCGCCTCAAGCACCGCGTACTCCCTCTCCCCCACAGGCAAGTCCATCCAAAACTTGTGACACCGCGCGCCGAAAACGGCGCGTGGCCCCGCTTTGCGGGCAATGGGGGCATTCTTGTTCAAAAAACTGACCGCCGAATTTATCGGCACCTTCTGGCTCATCTTCATCGGCAGCGGCAGCGGCATTCTGGCCACAGCTTTTCCGCAGATCGGGATCGGCATCGTCGGTATTTCGTTTTCCGCCGGCATCGCGCTGATGGCGATGATCTACACGATCGGCGGCGTTTCCGGCGGCCACATGAACCCGGCCGTCTCCGTCGGCCTTGCTGTTGCCGGCAAATTTCCCGCCGCGCAGGTGCTGCCCTATGCCGCTGCGCAGGTGGCGGGTGCGCTGGCGGCCGCGGCCACGCTCTATCTCGTCGCCTCCGGCAAGGCCGGTTTCGTGCCCGGCGGGTTTGGCGCCAATGGTTATGGCGAGTTGTCGCCGGGCGGTTATTCGATGACGGCGGCACTGGTGACCGAGGTGGTGCTGATGGCGCTGTTCCTGTTTGTCATTCTCGGCTCCATTCACGAGCGTGTCCCGGCCGGCTTTGCGCCGGTTGCGATCGGGCTCAGCCTGACGGCCATCAACCTCGTGTCGATCCCGATCACCAACACGTCGCTGAACCCGGCCCGTTCGACGGCGCTTGCGCTGTTTGCCCAGACGGGGGCTCTCTCGCAGCTATGGCTGTTCTGGCTTGCCCCGATGCTGGGCGCCCTCATCGGCACGCTGACCTGGAGGGCGATCGGTGAGGGCGATGACGCGGAGAGCTGTGTCTCGAATTAGAATTTTCGAATATTTTGTTTCGTTCAGCTTTCATTCAGACAAGTTTAGCGAAATCTAGCCTCAGTCGCGTGATGGTTGCGCGGCTGGCCTCGCTCCAGCGGGGCCTGGACAGGGGGCATTCATGTTTAAAAAACTTTCGGCCGAATTTCTCGGCACGTTCTGGCTTGTCTTCGGCGGTTGCGGCAGCGCCGTGCTGGCCGCCGCTTTTCCGGAAGTCGGTATCGGCCTGCTCGGCGTCTCCTTCGCCTTCGGCCTGACGGTTCTGACCATGGCCTATACGGTCGGCGGTATTTCGGGCGGCCATTTCAACCCGGCGGTTTCCGTCGGCCTGACGGTTGCCGGTAAGTTCCCGGCGTCCAGCCTCGTGCCCTATATCGTGGCGCAGGTTGTCGGTGCTGTTGCAGCTGCTGCCGTGCTCTACCTGATCGCCTCCGGCAAGGCAGGCTTTGCTGCCGGTGGCTTCGCCTCGAACGGCTATGGCGAGCTGTCGCCCGGCGGTTATTCGCTGACGGCGGCGCTGGTGGCTGAAGTGGTGCTGACGGCATTCTTCCTGATCATCATCCTCGGCTCCACTCATGGCCGCGCACCGGCTGGCTTCGCGCCGATTGCCATCGGCCTCGGTCTCACGCTGATCCATCTCGTTTCGATCCCGGTCACCAACACCTCGGTGAACCCGGCCCGCTCGACGGGTGTGGCGCTGTTTGCCGAGACGGCAGCTCTCTCGCAGCTCTGGCTGTTCTGGGTGGCTCCGATTGTCGGCGCCGTCATCGGCGGTGTGATCTGGAAGATCGTCGGCGAGAACGACTGATCGCTCAAGGGCAAAAAGAAACCCGCCGTGTCACCACGGCGGGTTTTTGATTAGCAGCCTTTTGAAAGGCTCAGACCTCTTCCTTGCCCGAAAGCAGGATGCAGACCAGCGTGATCACGGCGGCGATGCCGAGATAATAGCCGACATAGGTCATGCCGTAATTCGCCTGCAGCCAGGTCGCTATATAGGGTGCGAGCGAGGCGCCGAAGATGCCGGCGAAGTTGAAGGTGATCGACGACCCCGTATAGCGCACCCGCGTCGGGAAAGGAGCGGCCAGAGCCGTGCCGATCAGGCCGTAGGTCATGCCCATAAGCGCCATCGCGAAAATCACGAAGATGAAGATCGACGTTTCGCCACCGGTCATCAGGCCCGGCAGGAAGAACGAGAAGACGCCGATCAGGACGGTCGTGAGGATCAGCACTTCGCGGCGGCCAAACCGTTCAGCGAGCTTGCCGGCGATCGGGATGAAGATGCCGAAGAGCACCGAACCCAGAAGCTGGACTTCCAGCGCCTCGACGAAGGGGATGCCGAGAACCTTGACGTTGTAGGAGAGCAGGTAGGCCGAGCCGATGTAGAACAGCACGAAGGTGGCGAGCGCCACGAAGGTGCCGAGCACGAGGCTGCGCTTGTGGTTGCGGAAGAGTTCCACGACGGGCACGTCCACGCGTTCCTGCTTCTCGATGGCCTTCTGGAAGGCCGGCGTCTCGGTGATCGACAGGCGGACCCACAGGCCGACGGCGATCAGCACGATCGAGGCGACGAAGGGGATGCGCCAGCCCCAGGCGAGCAGCGTTTCCTGCGACATGACATGCAGCAACAGCCAGAAGATGCCGGAGGAGAGGAAAAGACCGACCGGTGCGCCTAGCTGCGGGAACATGCCGTACCAGCTGCGCTTGCCCGGCGGGGCGTTTTCCGTGGCGAGCAGCACAGCGCCGCCCCATTCACCACCGAGACCAAAACCCTGACCGAAGCGGCATAGCGCCAGCAGCAGCGGCGCGAGCACGCCGATCGTCTCGTAGGAAGGCAGGAGGCCGATGATCACGGTCGAGACGCCCATGGTCAAAAGCGCGGCGACCAGCGTCGTCTTGCGGCCGATGCGGTCACCATAGTGTCCAAAGACGATGGCGCCGAGCGGGCGGGCGAAGAAGGCGATCGAGAAGGTCGCGAAGGAGGCGAGCAGCGCTGTCGTCGGATCACTGTTCGGGAAGAACAGCGTCGGGAAGACCAGCACGGCGGCGGTGGCGTAAACGTAGAAATCGAAGAATTCGATGGTCGTTCCGACCAGGCTTGCAAAAAGAACGCGCGCCGGGGAGTTCAGTCCGGCACGGTTGGAATGCGTTGCGGTCGGCGACCCGGAAGCGAGTGTCTCACTCATCGTGGGTGCCTTTTTAATGTTTCTTGTTTGCCGTCTTGGGAGGCAGCGGGGTTCTATTACGTCAACCGAACGGTCGATGAAACAATAAAAGATCGCGCAAGGGCGAAAAATCGTACTTTTCGGTCTTTGTCGGTTCCCCGGCGTTTACCAAGGCTTGCCGCCGTGTTGCCGCTTGCTCAGCATCTTCTAATTTTTTGGTTTTTCTTGCGTCGATGGCAACTCTCTGATTCCAGAAGAGGAATCGAAGCGGGACTTGATTCGGATCAGGAAAATTCGTCCCGCGACGGGTCAGGTTAACGAAAGTAAACGCTTCATTAACCTTAATGCCGCTCTAGTGGTCCCATCTCGGTCGCCCGAGTCGGATCCGGAGCAAAATCAGGTCCGCACAAGCGACGAGGGGCAGTGTGCGGTATTCAGTTGAGGGTTTCATGAGCGTCAAGCACGTCGCGATGTTGATGGGTGGTTTTTCGTCGGAACGGCCGGTGAGCCTTTCGTCGGGCAACGCCTGCGCGGATGCGCTCGAGGCCGTGGGTTACAAGGTTACCCGCGTCGACGTCGGTCATGACGTCGCCAGCGTCCTTGCGGAACTGAAGCCCGACGTCGCCTTCAATGCGCTGCATGGCCCCTTCGGCGAGGACGGCACCATTCAGGGCGTGCTCGAATATCTCGAAATTCCCTATACCCATTCCGGCGTGCTCGCTTCGGCGCTCGCCATGGACAAGGCGCAGGCAAAGATCGTCGCCAAGGCCGCCGGCATCCCGGTCGCCGAACAGCGCCTGATGAATCGATTCGATTTCACCTCCAGCCATCCGATGAAGCCGCCTTACGTGGTGAAGCCGGTGCGCGAGGGCTCGTCCTTCGGCGTCGTCATGGTCAAGGAAGACCAGTCGCATCCGCCGCAGATCATCACCTCGCAGGAATGGCGTTACGGCGACAGCGTCATGGTCGAGCGCTACGTCTATGGCCGCGAACTCACCTGCGGCGTCATGGGCGATGTGGCGCTTGGGGTGACTGAAGTGGTGCCGCAGGGCCACGCCTTCTACGACTATGATTCCAAATACGTAAAAGGTGGTTCGAAACACGTCATCCCGGCGCAGATTTCACCAAATATTTACCAAAAAGTACAAACACTCGCACTCAAGGCGCATCAAGCGATCGGGTGCCGTGGCGTCAGCCGTTCCGACTTCCGTTACGACGACCGTTTTTCCGAGAATGGCGAGCTGATCTGGCTGGAAATCAACACCCAGCCCGGCATGACCCCCACCTCCCTGGTGCCCGAAATGGCCGATCATGCCGGCCATTCCTTTGGTGAATTCTTGAAGTGGATGGTGGAGGACGCGTCGTGTTTGCGTTGAGCGTCAAGAAGGGCAGGGTTCGTCCCGCCGGCCTCGCGGAGCCGGAAGCCGGTCGCGTGCTGCCGCGTCCGCTGCGCCGTATCGTCCGTTTCCTCGTCAGCCTCGCGGCTGGCCGAATCAATATTCCGCGCCATGCCGGCAGCATGGCCACTGTCGCCTTCATCGGTGCGACCGGTCTCTACGGCATGTCGCTCGGCGGCCATTCTCAGGATTTCGCCCAGGCTTCGACCACCGCGATCGGCTTTGCCATCGAGGATGTGAAGGTCTCGGGCAACCGGGAAACCTCGGAAATCGACATCCTCGAGCGCCTCGGTCTCGATGGAACGACCTCGCTGGTCGCCCTTGACGTGAAGGAAGCCCGCCAGAAGCTGACGGAATTGCCCTGGGTGGAGGACGCTTCGGTGCGCAAGGTCTATCCTGGCACGATCGAGATCGCGCTCAAGGAGCGCGAGGCCTTCGCGATCTGGCAGCACGGCACCGACCTGTCGCTGATCGAGAAGAACGGCAGCGTGATCGCGCCGCTTCGCGATAACAAATTCTCCTCGTTGCCGCTGTTCGTCGGCCGCGATGCCGAAACAGCGGCGGCAAGCTTTGCCGACGAATTCGACAGCTGGCCGGAGCTCAAGTCGCGGGTGAAGGCCTATATCCGGGTCGCCGGGCGCCGCTGGGATCTGCGTCTCGACAACGGTATCGTTGTCAAGCTGCCGGAGCACAACGTGCCGCGCGCCATGGACATGCTGGCCTCGCTCGATGCGAGCGAGCGGCTTCTGGAGCGCGATATCGCAGCCGTCGATCTGCGTCTCGAAGACCGCACGACGGTTCAATTGACGGAAGGGGCGCTCGAACGCCGTACCAAGGCGGTCGAGCAGAGGGCAAAGGACCTGAAGAAGGCAGCGAAGCGCACATGAGCATTTTCGGTTCGTCCCATTTCGGCCTGCCGCGCTTGAAGCCGCTGTCTTCCAAGCGGGCTCATGTCGTTTCGGTCCTCGACATCGGTTCCACCAAGGTCGTCTGCATGATCGGCCGGCTGACGCCGCGTGCCGAGAGCGAGATCCTTCCGGGCCGCACGCACAATGTCGAGATCATCGGCATCGGCCACCAGAAGTCCCGCGGCGTGAAGAACGGCGTGATCGCCGATCTCGATGCCGCCGAAAGCGTCGTGCGCCTCGCTGTCGATGCGGCCGAGCGTATGGCCGGCCTCACCATCGAGAGCCTGATCGTCAACGTCTCGGCGGGCCGCCTGCAGAGCGATATCTACACCGCGACCATCGATCTTGGTGGCCAGGAAGTCGATGCCAACGACCTGCGCAAGGTCCTTGCCGTCGCCGGCCAGCAGTCGCTGCGCCAGGACCGCGCCATCCTTCACTCGCTGCCGACGGGCTTCTCGCTGGACGGCGAGCGTGGCATCCGCGATCCGCTCTCGATGTTCGGCGATGTCCTCGGCGTCGACATGCATGTGCTGACGGCGGAGCGCTCGTCGCTCAAGAACCTCGAACTGTGCATCAACCGCGCCCACCTCTCGGTCGAGGGTATGGTCGCGACGCCCTACGCCAGCGGCCTTTCGGCTCTGGTCGATGACGAAGTCGAACTCGGCTGCGCCTGCATCGACATGGGCGGCGGCACGACGACGATCTCCGTCTTCGCCGAAGGCAAGCTGGTGCATTCCGACGCCGTCTCGCTCGGTGGCCACCACGTCACCACCGATCTCGCGCGCGGTCTTTCCACCCGTATCGAGGACGCCGAGCGCCTGAAGGTCGTGCACGGCTCTGCCCTCGCCAATGCCGGCGACGAGCGCGACATCCTCACCGTTCCGCCGATCGGCGAGGACGACCGCGACCAGCCGACCCACGTGCCGCGTGCGCTCATCTCGCGCATCGTCCGGGCCCGTATCGAAGAGACGCTCGAACTCATTCGCGATCGCATCCAGCGTTCCGGCTTCTCGCCGATTGTTGGCAAGCGCATCGTCCTGACGGGTGGCGCCAGCCAGCTGACAGGCCTGCCCGAAGCGGCTCGCCGCATCCTCGCCCGCAATGTGCGAATCGGCCGCCCGCTCGGCGTGTCGGGTCTGCCGACGGCAGCCAAGGGACCGGCCTTTTCGACGGCCGTCGGGTTGATGATCTATCCGCAGGTGGCGGAACTGGAAGAACACGCTGTGCAGGGCGGCATGCTCTCGCAGCTGACGGGGGGCAGTGGCCGCATAGCCCGCATGGGCCAGTGGCTGAAGGAAAGTTTCTGACGGGTTTCCCGACGGCGTGCCGCCGGGAGAGACCGACAAACGAGTTTTAGGAATAGACCGGCTGGGCGAAGCGGCCGGAAACGAAAGGAACACTGGAATGACTATCAAGCTGCAGAAGCCGGACATCACTGAGCTGAAGCCCCGCATCACCGTCTTCGGTGTCGGCGGCGGCGGCGGCAATGCTGTCAACAACATGATCACCGCAGGCCTCGAGGGTGTCGATTTCGTCGTCGCCAACACCGATGCCCAGGCGCTCTCCATGACCAAGGCTTCGCGCATCATCCAGATGGGTGTTGCCGTCACGGAAGGCCTCGGCGCCGGCTCGCAGCCGGAAGTCGGCCGCGCCGCTGCCGAAGAGTGCATCGACGAAATCATCGATCACCTGAACGGCACCCACATGTGCTTCGTCACCGCCGGCATGGGTGGCGGTACGGGTACGGGCGCAGCTCCGGTCGTCGCCCAGGCTGCCCGCAACAAGGGCATCCTGACCGTCGGCGTCGTCACCAAGCCGTTCCACTTCGAAGGCGGCCGTCGCATGCGCCTTGCCGAAGAAGGCATTCTGGAACTGCAGAAGTCGGTCGATACGCTGATCGTCATCCCGAACCAGAACCTCTTCCGCATCGCCAACGACAAGACCACGTTTGCCGACGCCTTCGCGATGGCCGACCAGGTTCTCTATTCGGGCGTTGCCTGCATCACCGACCTGATGGTCAAGGAAGGCCTCATCAACCTCGACTTCGCCGACGTCCGCTCGGTGATGCGCGAGATGGGCCGCGCCATGATGGGCACGGGCGAGGCTTCGGGCGAGGGCCGCGCAATGGCCGCTGCCGAAGCCGCTATCGCTAACCCGCTGCTCGACGAGACCTCGATGAAGGGCGCGCAGGGCCTGCTGATCTCCATCACCGGCGGTCGCGACCTTACCCTTTTCGAAGTCGACGAAGCGGCAACCCGTATCCGCGAGGAAGTCGATCCGGACGCAAACATCATTCTCGGTGCTACCTTCGATGAAGAGCTCGAAGGCCTGATCCGCGTTTCCGTTGTTGCAACCGGTATCGATCGCGCGGCCTCGGAGGTGGCTGCACGGAATGCTGACTTTCGCAGCCTCAGCAAGCCGGTAGTTCGTCCGTCCGCCGCCGTTCCGGTCCAGCCGCAGGCTCAGCCGGTCGCCGTCGCTCCGCAGCCCCAGCCGGTCGCCCAGCAGCCGCAGCCCGTCCTGCAGCAGCCGGTGTTCCAGCAGCCGGTCGTCGATCCGATCGCCGAAGCCATTCGCGCGTCGGAGGAAAGCCTGGAACGCGAGCTGGCCATTCCGGCAAGCCGCCCGGTTCCGGCCCAGCCGGTCGCCGCCCAGGTTCAGGAAGAGCCGCGCCTGCAGAATCGCCTGTTCGCGACGCCGGCCGAAACGCCGGTCGTCCAGCGTGCCGTTCCGGTTCAGCAGCCGGTTCAGCAGGCCCCGGTGATGCAGCAGCGTGTCGAGCCCGCCGCTCCGATCATCCGTCAGGAGCCGCAGGCCATGCGCATGCCGAAGATCGAGGATTTCCCGCCTGTCGTGCAGGCTGAAATCGATCATCGTTCGGCCCCGCAGCCGGTTGCGACCCACACCGAAGAGCGTGGCCCGATGGGTCTGCTCAAGCGCCTGACCTCGTCGCTTGGCCGTCACGAAGAGCCGCAGCAGCCGGTCCAGCAGGAGCCGGTCGCCCAGCAGCAGCGCCGCGCGCTGTCGCCGGAGGCCAGCCTCTACGCGCCGCGCCGCGGCCAGCTCGACGATCACGGCCGTGCCAACCCGCAGCCGCGTTCGCTGGGCGAGGAAGACCAGCTGGAAATTCCGGCCTTCCTGCGCCGTCAGTCGAACTGAGGCCAAACACCGCTTTGTAACGAAATGCCCGGATCCTGATCCGGGCATTTTTATTTCTGCTTCTGTTTCAGTGGTTTACGCATTGGATAAAAGCGTAACAAAGCGAAAGAAACAGTGATTTGTAAGACGCTGAGGGACCTACTAGATTTAGGATAGGCACAGGGGCCAGTCAGGATTCGGATCGCCGGCGTGAGCCGGAGCGCATCAAGCCACTCCAGACGATCAGGCAAACTTGTCGGCGGGCGCGCAGCGTCCGGCCACAGGATCCCTTGGGCCAGGAATTGAAAGTGTCGGCGAAGAATGAGCCGGCAATAAGACGAGGCGAATGCACATGACGATGCTCGGTTTCCAGACCACGATTGCAAGCCCGGTGACGATTTCCGGCACGGGCGTGCATTCCGGCGTACCGGTCTCGATCACCTTCAACCCGGCCGAGGCTGACAGCGGCATCGTTTTTCAGCGCCAGTTCGCCGACGGCACCGTCAGCGAATACCGCGCGGTGTCCTCGCAGGTCGGCAGCACCGATCTCTGCACGGTTCTCGGCTTCTCGCCGGCCACGTCGATTGCGACTGTCGAACATGTCATGGCCGCGCTCTATGCGCTTGGTCTCGACAATACCCTGATCGAGGTTAGTGGCGCCGAAATGCCGATCATGGATGGCAGCTCCGCGCCCTTCATCGAGGCGATCGACGAGGTGGGCCTGACCGCGCTTGCCGTGAAGCGCCGCTACATCCGAATCATCAAGCCGGTCCGTGTCGAGGCAGGTGCCTCCTGGGCCGAGTTCTCGCCCTATGACGGCACGCGATTCGAAGTCGAGATCGATTTCGACTGCCCGCTCATCGGCCGCCAGTCCTGGAAGGGCGATCTTTCGCCCGCCACCTTCCGCAGCGAGCTTTCCCGCGCGCGCACCTTCGGCTTCATGCGCGATGTCGAGCGTCTCTGGGCCGCCGGTCTTGCGCTCGGTTCGTCGCTGGAGAACTCGGTCGTCATCTCCGATGACAACACCGTGATCAACGTCGAAGGCCTGCGCTACGCCAAGGACGAGTTCGTGCGCCACAAGACGCTCGACGCCGTCGGCGATCTGGCGCTTGCCGGTGCGCAGTTCATCGGCTGCTACCGCTCGTATCGCGGCGGCCACAAGATGAATGCGCATGCCCTCAAGGCGCTGCTCAGCGATCGCTCGGCTTACGAAGTGGTCGAAGCCTCCGCACCCCGTTCGCGCGTCGGCCAGCGCGAGCTGATTGCCGTCAACGCACCGGAATTCGCGCCCTGGTCTCTCTGAGACCGGGCCGCATTCCTTTTTCTTTCCCGACACGAATGCCATAAAAATGCGTTAATGCGTGGGCATGGCGTTGCGATCTTCACGTATTTGGAGATACAACGCGGGGCGCATATGCGGCCCGTCCGCATGGGGCGCCGTTGAACTGGGATTATCACATGGTTGTTGCAGGGTCTGTTGGTGTGAAGAAGACGGCGCGCATTGTCTATCTTACGCTTGTCGCTACGGCGTCTTCGATTGGTCTTTCTGCCTGCCAGTCTGATCCCGACATCGATATTTCAAAGCTTTCCGGCGAGACCGAGTCCGCCGATACGCTCTATAATCAGGGCCTGGCAAACCTCAGCGCCGGCAAGGTAGGCGAGGCGAACCGCAAGTTCGCGGCCGTCGACCGGCAGAATCCCTTTTCCGAGCAGGCCCGCAAGGCGCTCGTGATGAGCGCGTTCACCAGCTACCGCCAGGGGCAGTATGAAGAGGCCGTCACGGCCGGCAAACGCTACCTGAACCTCTATCCGGAATCTTCGGACGCGGCCTACGCGCAATACATCATCGGCCTTGCCTACTGGAAGCAGATCCCGAGCGTGACGCAGGACCAGCGCACCTCGCAGCAGACGCTTGAAGCGATGAAGGCCGTCGTCGACAACTATCCGGACTCGGAATATGTCGAGGATGCCCAGAACAAGATGCGTTTTGCCCGCGACCAGCTCGCCGGCAAGGAAATGCAGATCGGTCGCTACTATCTCGAGCGCAAGGAATACATCGCAGCGGTCAGCCGCTTCCGCGTGGTCGTCGAAACTTATCCGATGACAAACCAGATCGAGGAAGCGCTGGCGCGTCTCGTCGAGACCTATTACGCGATGGGCCTTGCTAGCGAAGCGCAGACGGCTGCTGCCGTTCTCGGCCATAACTATCCGGACAGCCAATGGTATGCCGACAGCTACAAGCTGTTGCAGTCGAAGGGTCTGGAGCCGCGTGAAAACGACGGTTCCTGGATATCGCGCGCCGGCAAGAAGCTGATCGGCGCCTAAACCAAGAGCACTTGCCATGCTGGCGCAGCTATCGATCCGCGATATCGTCCTGATCGAACGGCTCGACCTTGCGTTCGAGCCGGGTCTATCCGTGCTGACCGGGGAGACGGGTGCCGGCAAATCCATCCTCCTCGACAGCCTTTCGCTGGCACTCGGCGGACGCGGTGATGGCTCGCTGGTGCGTCATGGAACGGAGCGCGGCCAGGTGACGGCCGTTTTCGATGTGCCGATGCAACATGCAGCACGTGCGTTGTTGCGCGGAAACGGCATCGACGACGATGGCGACCTCATCTTCCGCCGCCAGCAATCGGCCGACGGCCGCACCAAGGCCTATGTCAACGACCAGCCGGTGTCCGTGCAGCTCATGCGCCAGGCTGGTCAGCTTCTCGTCGAAATCCACGGCCAGCATGACGACCGGGCGCTGGTCGATACCGACGCGCATCGCCTGCTGCTCGACGCCTTCGGCGGCCTGAGCGAAGCGGCGGCCGATGTCGGCACGCTCTATCATCACTGGAAGGAAGCCGAGCGCACTCTGCGCCGCCACCGCGATAAGGTGGAGGCCGCCGCCCGTGAAGCGGATTATCTCCGTTCGTCCGTCGAGGAACTGGAAGTGCTCTCGCCGCAGGATGGCGAGGAGGATGCGCTGGCCGAGGTGCGCGCCCGCATGATGAAGGCCGAGCGCATCGCCGGTGACATCAACGAGGCGAGCGACTTCCTGAACGGCAGTGCCTCGCCCGTGCCACTGATCGCCGCCCTCGTGCGCCGGCTGGAGCGCAAGAGCCATGAGGCGCCGGGCCTGCTGGAAGAAACCGTCGAATTCCTCGATCTGGCGCTGAACCAGCTGTCGGATGCGCAGATGGCCGTCGAGACGGCGCTGCGCAAGACGGAATACGATCCCAAGGAGCTGGAGCGCACGGAGGAACGGCTGTTTGCGCTGCGCGCCGCCGCCCGCAAATATTCCGTGCCCGTCACCGGTCTTCCGGCGCTGGCCGCCAAGATGATCGCCGACCTTGCCGATCTCGATGCCGGCGAGGAGAAGCTGGTGCAGTTGCAGTCGCGGCTCACCGAAGCGCGCGCGGCCTTCGAAATCTCCGCCAAGTCGCTCTCCGAAAAGCGCCACCACACCGCCGATGCGCTCGCCGCCGCCGTGATGGCGGAGCTGCCGGCGCTGAAGCTGGAGCGGGCGCGCTTCACCGTCGAGATCACCACCGATCCCGACGGCGGGGCGGAGGAAGGGATCGACACCGTGGAGTTCCACGTCCAGACCAATCCCGGCACGCGTCCCGGCCCGATCATGAAGGTCGCCTCGGGCGGCGAGCTTTCGCGCTTCCTGCTGGCGCTGAAGGTTGCGCTGGCCGATCGCGGCTCGGCCCCGACACTCGTCTTCGACGAAATCGACACCGGTGTCGGCGGCGCGGTGGCCGACGCCATCGGCCAGCGGCTGAAGCGGCTGTCCGCCACTGTGCAGGTGCTCTCCGTCACCCATGCACCGCAGGTTGCCGCGCGCGCGGCAACGCATCTTCTCATCTCCAAGGGGCCGGTCGAGGGCAGCGAGACCGTCGCCACCCGCGTCGCCCGCATGGACGAGGGTGCGCGCACCGAAGAGATCGCTCGCATGCTGGCCGGCGCCTCCGTGACCGACGAGGCGCGGGCTGCTGCCGCACGGCTGCTTTCGGGCGGGACGTAACGGTCTGCCATCTTTCCTTTCGTCAGCTTTGCTCTAAAAACGGATGCGAATCCCGGAGCATGTCATGGCGAACGCGAAAACCCCTGTCGAAACCCTGACCGAAGACGAGGCTGCGGCCGAGCTCGCCTTTCTGGCGGCGGAGATCGCGCGCAATGACGAGCTCTATCACGGGCAGGACGCGCCCGAGATTTCGGATGCCGAATACGATGCGCTGAAGCGGCGTAACGAGGAGATCGAGGCGCGTTTTCCCGCTTTGGTGCGCGATGACAGCCCGTCGCGCCGGGTCGGTTCGGCACCGCTTGCCACTTTCGCGCCGATCACCCATTCCCGCCCCATGCTGTCGCTCGACAACACGTTTTCCGACGAGGACGTGCGGGACTTCGTCGCCTCGGTCTATCGCTTCCTCGGCCGCCTGCCGGATGATTCCATCGCCTTTACCGCCGAGCCGAAGATCGACGGCCTTTCCATGTCGATCCGCTACGAGAATGGCCGCCTCGTGACGGCAGCGACGCGCGGCGACGGCACGACCGGTGAGAACGTCACCGCCAATGTGCAGACCATCACTGAAATCCCGAACCGCCTGCCGGCCGGCGCGCCTGAGGTCGTCGAGGTGCGCGGCGAGGTCTATATGGCCAAGAGCGATTTTCTTGCGCTGAACGAGAAAATGGCGTCGGAGGGCAAGCAGACCTATGTCAACCCTCGCAACACGGCGGCGGGCTCACTGCGCCAGCTCGATGCCTCCGTGACGGCGAGCCGGAAGCTGCGCTTCTTCGCCTATGCCTGGGGCGAGATGTCCCAGATGCCGGCCGATACCCAGTTCGGCATGATAGGCGTGCTGAAATCCTGGGGTTTCCCGGTCAATCCGATGACGCAGCGTCTGTCGCGCGTCGAGGATATCATCGCGCATTATCGCGAGATCGGCCTTGCGCGCCCGGACCTCGACTACGATATCGACGGCGTCGTCTACAAGGTGGATGAACTGGCCTTGCAGGAGCGTCTCGGCTTCCGCTCACGTTCACCGCGCTGGGCGACGGCGCACAAGTTTCCGGCCGAACAGGCCTTCACCATCGTCGAGAAGATCGACATCCAGGTCGGCCGCACCGGCGCGCTGACTCCGGTTGCGCGGCTGACGCCCGTCACGGTCGGCGGCGTGGTCGTCACCAATGCGACGCTGCACAATGCGGATTACGTTGAAGGCATCGGCAACAGCGGTGAGCGCATCCGCGCCGAGGATCACGATATCCGCATCGGCGATACTGTCATCGTGCAGCGCGCGGGCGATGTGATCCCGCAGGTGCTTGACGTGGTGATGGAGAAGCGCCCGGCGGACGCCCAGCGCTACGAATTCCCCAAGACCTGCCCGGTCTGCGGCAGCCATGCGGTGCGCGAGCGCAACGAGAAGACCGGTCGGCTCGATTCCGTGACGCGCTGCACCGGCGGCTTCGTCTGCCGTGCGCAGGCAGTGGAGCACCTGAAGCATTTCGTCTCGCGCAATGCCTTTGATATCGAAGGTCTCGGCTCCAAGCAGATCGATTTCTTCTTCGAGGCGGAGGATCCGTCGCTGACGATCCGCACGGCGCCCGATATCTTCACACTGGAAAAGCGGCAGGCGGGTTCGCTGACCAAGCTCGAAAACATCGACGGCTTCGGCAAGGTGAGCGTGCGCAAACTCTATGACGCCATCGACGCCCGCCGCTCGATTGCCCTCAACCGCTTCATCTATGCGCTCGGCATCCGCCATGTCGGCGAGACCAATGCGAAACTGCTGGCGCGCGCCTATGGCACCTATGCCGCCTTCGAAGAGGCGATGAAGGCCTCGGCCTCGCTTTCGGGTGAGGCCTGGACCGAGCTCAACAGCATCGACGGCATCGGTGAGGTCGTCGCCCGTGCGATGGTCGAATTCTACAAGGAGCCGCGCAATGTCGATGTGATCGACCGGCTGCTTCAGGAGGTGACGCCGGAAGCGGCCGAGGCGGTTGTCGCGACTTCAAGTCCGGTCGTCGGCAAGACGGTGGTCTTCACCGGCTCGCTGGAGAAGATGACGCGCGATGAGGCGAAGGCGATGGCGGAACGGCTGGGTGCGAAGGTCGCGGGGTCAGTTTCGAAGAAGACCGACCTCGTCGTCGCCGGCCCCGGCGCAGGTTCCAAGCTCGACAAGGCGAAGGAATTCAACGTCGAAGTGATCGACGAGGACGGCTGGTTCGAGCTCATCAAGGGATCGTGACGGTCGAGCCGCGCACGAGGAAACGGCTGTCGAAGGTCATTGGCACACCTTCTCCCGCACTGTAGTCCAGCGTACCGCCGAGATAGGCATGCATGTGGAGGTGCGGCTCGGAGGAGTTTCCGGAATTACCGACGCGGCCGAGCGTTTCGCCCGCAGTGACCAGTTCGCCGCCCTGAACCGCAATCGAGCCCTTGCGGAGATGGGCAAGCAACACGCGCGCCGTGCCGCAGGCGAGGATGATGTAGTTACCCGCGGGGTCCTGCGTGTTCGTTTCTGAAATCCTGTTGTCTCCGACACCATCATGCGTCGAGATGGCAACGCCCGTGCACGGACTTTTCACCGCACGATCATAGACGACATAGTCGGCAAGGTTCGTCGGCATGATACCCGCAGCCCGCGCGCCGAATGGATTGAGCGCGACGATATCGAGTGCATAGCGCTGGCTTCGGTCCGTGTGATGATAGTTGATCGACGTCGCGCTGCCGCCCTGTCCGATGTAGTAGGTGCCGGCCGTGAGGGGAAATTCCAGCTCCACGGCCGTCTCCTGATAGCCGTAACCGGACAATGCCCGCGCTGTCAGCGCCAGGAAGAACACCGCCATGGCCGCCGTGAAGCCATGGGTGCGCATGATGGCTGTCGAGCGGCTCCAGGGGCGGTGGCGCACGCGGCGGTAGGCGAGGAGGGCGGAAACCAGGAAGATGACGGGCAGTGCGATCACCAGAACCGTGCTCAGGAAATCCCAGCGGCCGATAATGGCGATGAAGGCGAAGTAGCACGCACCATAGACGACGCGCATCAGCCATCCCAGCCTGTCGGCCGGCTGTGGAAGCCAGAGCCAGAGCAGGAAGAAGATCGGGAGGATAACCTGGGTCGTCAGCAGGATGATGAGCGGCAGTTCCATGGATAGACCTCAGGATCAGCCATGCCCATCCTCATCGCCGGACACGGACGTTTGTTCCTGCTCAATCCTCCCCGGCGAGATTGGTTCCGTTTTTCGGAGTCTCTTCCACAGCTTATCGACGTTTCCTAAGGGTCGGTGTAACCGGCCGGCCGGATATCGACGGTGTGGCCCGCCGGATCGTTCTGGAAGAGGATTGCGCCGGTCGATTTGGATTCAGCGGCCACATAGTCGAAGGTCACGTCGTTCTCCTCGATCACGCGGTCGCCATCCGTCAGCCGGCCGATGACGGTGACGGCGGCCGCCGTCGTCGTTGCGGTGTTGTAGATATCGAAGGCCACGCGGTGGCCGGCGGTGGTTTTTTCGGTCGTCAGCACGGTCACGACGAGGTCCGGTGGTGTCGCCTTCCGGGTAAAGGCTTCCCAGGTCAGCCAGCCGAGGATGGCGGCGACCAGCAGTGCGGACACGATGCCCGTCAGCCATTCGATCCAGTGCGGATCCTGGCGTTCCCTGTGGCGGCCCTGATCGGATTTGGTCATGGCCGCCTCACAGGATCAGGCGCGCGGCGGCGGCACCGAGCGATGCCGGAAAGCCGAGTACGATGACGGACAGCATGATCTCGACGGCGGAACTGTCGCCCAGCCGCTCGAAGATCCAGAGTGCGAAGATGCTGATCGCCAACGCAATGACATAGCCGGGCAAGGTGAAGCGCACGAAGGCGTGCCACCACGGCGTTTCCGGCTCGAGTTCGTGCCCGCCGATGAAGGAGACGGCATAGACGAAGCCGTGCATCAGTGCGATCGAAAGCACGGTGACGACGATCGCGTGCCAGATCGACATCTTGTAGGCGAGCACCATCATCTCGTCGGTCGGGGCAATATTGAGCGAGAGGAAGAGGGCGCCGGCGGCCATCATCAGCAGTTCACCGTGATAGGGCGTTTCCTTGCCATCGTCCTCGGTGTCGTCGTGGCCGAGCTGGCTGCGGCCGAGCATGGCGCCGATGCTGGCCGGGACGGATTGCAGTGCGATCTTGGCGACCGCTTCGCTCACCGGCATGTCGGCATGCAGCAGGCCGAGCGCGGCGAGCACGATGACGCTGGTGACGATGCCGATGCCATAGGCGATGATTGCGTCGCGGATCGCCTCGCGCCAGGTGAACGTCTCTTCGAAGCCGATACGGTGGGCGAGCAGAATGAGAAGGGGAATGTTGAGGAGAAGCAGCAGGAGCAGCCGCTCGCGGGCGATGGTGAAGCCGAGATACCACATTTCCATGGTCATCAGCATCGGCAGCGCCAGAAAGAGGGCGCCCGCGACGCCCCGGCCGAGGCCGGTCACGAAGCTGTTGAATTCGTTTTTCGCGTCGTCAGCGGATGTGGTTTCGCCTGCCATCGCAATACCCCTCGCAACAAGCGCGGGGGAAATGCGGCGCGGAGCAAAAAGTTCCGCGCCGCCAACCGCTTAGGGGCGGTCGAACTTCTTGGGCTTCGGCTTCTTCGGGCCGCCTTCCGGCTTGGCGAACTTTTCGTCGCGCTTGCCCTTGAAGGGCTTTGGTCCGCCGAAGGGCTTGCCGGGCTTCTTGTCCGTGCCGTCGTTGCGATCCTTCCAGTGCGGCTTGGCTGCCGCGCCTTCCGGTTTGTCGAAGTCGCGCTTCTTGTCGGCGTTGTCGTTTCGATCCTTCCAATGCGGCTTGGCACTCGCACCTTCGGGCTTGTCGAACTCACGCTTCTTGTCGAAGTCCTTCTTCTTGGCAAAGCCGGGCTTCTTGTCGAACTCGCCGCGCGGCTTCCAGTCGGTGCGGCGTTCTTCATTGCGCACCGGCTTGTCGTAACGCTGGGTCTTTTCGCCCGGCGTGCGCTCATAGAACTGCGGTGTCAGGTCCGGCATGCCTTCCAGCACCGTCACGCGGATACCGCGCTCCAGCATGCTGTTGGGGCCAAGCGCGCCCATGAAGCCGTCGGAGGCATCGGCGGAAAGCTCGATGAAGGTTTCCTCCGGCTGCATCTTGATGGCGCCGATCTCGTTCTTGGTGATGTTGCCGTTGCGGCAGAGCATCGGGATCAGCCAGCGCGGTTCGGCGCGCTGCTTGCGGCCGACCGAAACGGAAATCCAGGTGCTGCGGGCAAAGCTGTCGCGCGGGCGCTTGGTTTCGGCCGGGATGGCATCGTTGCTGCGCTCGCGCGGCTTGCGTTGTTCGAGCGAGACTTCGACCAGATCTTCCGGTGCGGAACGACCAGCCTTGAAATAGCGCGCGACGGCGGCGGCAAGCTGGCGGGCATCGAACTTTTCGACCAGCGCGTCGATGGTCTCGATTTCGTCTTCACCAATCGTGTCGGTTAGCGTCGCGTCGGCGAGCAGGCGCTCGTCGTCGCGGCGCAGGATCTCTTCGGCCGACGGCGGGGTTGCCCAGTTGGCCTTGAGATTGGCGATCTGCAACAGGCGCTCGGCCTTGCGGCGGGCGCTGAGCGGCACGATGAGGGCGCTCACGCCCTTGCGGCCGGCGCGGCCCGTGCGGCCCGAACGGTGCAGCAATGTATCCGGATTGGTCGGCAGGTCGGCATGCACAACGAGCTCGAGGTTCGGCAGGTCGATACCGCGGGCGGCGACGTCTGTCGCGATGCAGACGCGGGCGCGGCCGTCGCGCATGGCCTGCAGCGCGTGGGTGCGTTCGTTCTGGCTGAGTTCGCCGGAAAGCGCTACGACCGAGAAGCCGCGATTGTTGAAGCGGGCCGTCAGGTGGTTCACCGCCGCGCGCGTCGAGCAGAAGACGATCGCCGTCTGCGCATCGTAGAAGCGCAGCGTGTTGATGATGGCGTTTTCGCGGTCCGAAGGCGTGCAGAGCAGCGCGCGGTATTCGATATCGACATGCTGCTCGCGTTCGGCGGCCGTCGAGATGCGCATGGCATCGCGCTGGTAATTCTTGGCGAGTGCCGCGATTTCTTTCGGCACGGTGGCCGAGAACATCAGCGTGCGGCGGTCTTCGGGTGCGGCTTCGAGGATGAATTCGAGGTCTTCGCGGAAGCCGAGGTCGAGCATCTCGTCGGCTTCGTCGAGCACGACGGCGCGGATGGCGGAGAGATCGAGGTTGCCGCGCGTGATGTGATCGCGCAGGCGGCCCGGCGTGCCGACGATGATATGGGCGCCGCGTTCCAGCGCCCGGCGCTCGTTGCGCACATCCATGCCGCCGACGCAGGAGCCGATGACGGCGCCGGTCATCTCATAGAGCCATTCCAGCTCGCGCTTGACCTGCATGGCCAGTTCGCGCGTCGGGGCGATAACGAGGGCAAGCGGGCTTCCCGCGCGGTCGAAACGCTCTTCGCCCTGCAGCAGCGTCGGCGCCAGCGCCAGGCCGAAGGCCACGGTCTTGCCGGAGCCGGTCTGCGCGGAAACCAGCGCGTCGGAATCGCCGATCTTGGGGTCGGAGACGGCGATCTGCACCGGCGTCAAAGTGGTATAGCCGCGTTTTTCCAACGCCTTTGCCATCGCCGGAGCGAGGCTGTCGAAATTCGTCATATGGGGTCTTTCGGAATTCGGGTTCAGCGACGATCTGGCGTCGCACTCGCAAGCCCATGAATGACGGGCGTGTTGCGCGCTCTCTACTGCGCCTTGGCCAAAATGTACAGTGTGCAAAAACGCAAAGCTGCCCAGCGGGTTAAGCGATGGCTGCCAAAAGTCTTTCCCGATTGTCTTTTTGCGCTGCACAAGATAGAAAACGGCGCCCCCGGAAAGTAGTCCGCAGAGACGACATGGGAGCATCGCCCGCGGGAGAGGGCGAGAGCAAGGAGGAGCCGCCGATGAAGACGTTCACCACCATCGCGGATTTGCGCGCGGCTCTCGCGCCGCATCGACTTGACGGCCGCACGATCGGCCTCGTGCCCACCATGGGCTATCTTCATGTCGGCCATATGGAGCTGGCGCGCCGCGCCCGCGCCGACAACGACATCGTCGTCGCCACCATTTTCGTCAATCCGCTGCAATTCGGCCAGAACGAGGATCTTGCGCGTTATCCGCGCGATCTCGCCCGCGACCAGGCGATGCTGGAGGCCGAGGGGGTGCACTATCTTTTCGCGCCCGGCGTCGAGGACATGTATCCGCGGCCGATGGAAACCGTGGTCGATGTGCCGACGCTCGGCGCAGAGCTGGAAGGGTCCGTGCGCCCGGGCCATTTCGCCGGCGTTGCGACGGTTGTGACGAAGCTCTTCAACATTGCCGGTCCCGACCGCGCCTATTTCGGCGAGAAGGATTTCCAGCAGCTCACCATCATCCGCCGGATGGTTGCCGATCTCGCCCAGCCTGTCGAGGTGATCGGCGTGCCGACGGTGCGCGAGGCCGATGGCCTCGCCTGTTCGTCGCGCAATGTCTATCTCTCGCCGGAAGAGCGCGCCGCTGCCGCCATCGTGCCGCGCGCGCTGGAGGAGGCCGAACGGCTTATCGCAGCGGGCGAAACCGATGCGAAGGCTTTGGAGGCGGGTGTCACCGCCTTCCTCCGCAGCGAGCCTCTGGCCCAGCCCGAGGTCGTCGCCGTCAGGGATCCGGAAACGCTGGCCGAGCTCGATACGGTTGGCGGCAGGCCGGTCCTTTTGTTGCTTTTCGTGCGCTTTGGAAGCACGAAGCTCCTCGATAACCGGGTGCTGAGCCCAAAGAAGAAGGTCGCGTGACATGAGCGTACACACCGCCAAGCGCCGTCTGGCCCCGTCCGACATCAAGGCCCTGAAGGGCGAACGCCCCATCGTCAGCCTCACCGCCTATACGACGCCGGTCGCCAAACTGATGGATCCGCATGTCGATTTCATGCTGGTCGGCGATAGCCTCGGTATGGTGCTCTACGGGCTGGATTCCACCGTCGGCGTGACGCTGGAGATGATGATTGCCCACGGCCAGGCCGTCATGCGCGGCTCGTCCAATGCCTGCGTCGTCGTCGACCTGCCGTTCGGCTCCTACCAGCAATCCAAGGAGCAGGCCTTCGCGACAGCTGCCCGCGTGCTGAAGGAAACCGGCTGTTCGGCGATCAAGCTGGAGGGCGGCGCGGAAATGGCCGAGACGGTCGATTTCCTCACGCAGCGGGGCATTCCCGTGCTCGGCCATGTCGGCCTGATGCCGCAGCTCATCAACACGACGGGCGGCTACCGTTCGCTCGGCCGCAACGACAAGGAAGTCGAAAAAATCCGCAAGGATGCTGCCGCGATCGACGATGCCGGCGCCTTTGCCATCGTCATCGAGGGTACGGTCGAGCCGCTGGCGCGCGAAATCACCGGCAAGGTGAAAGCGCCGACCATCGGCATCGGCGCTTCGCCCGCCTGCGATGGCCAGGTGCTGGTGGTCGATGACGTCCTCGGCATCTTCACCGACTTCAAGCCGCGCTTCGTCAAGCACTTCGCTAACCTCGCGCCCGTGATGAGCGAGGCTTTCGCGACCTATGCGGAGGAGGTGAAGGCCCGCAGCTTCCCCGCGCCGGAGCATACGTTCCAGCTCAAGAAGGGGTGATCGGCCTTCAAGCGCCGCTCCCCTCCCAGTTGTCATCCTCGGGCTTGACCCGAGGATCCACACATCCGCACCGCCTCGCTTGAGGCTTGGATCCTCGGGGCAAGCCCGAGGATGATGTGGGGGTGGGGGTCATGGTTTGCCCCATACTCACGGGGCGCGATTGATCAGCGCGGGACGTGAGTTAGCGTCGAATGATCAACGACGTTGAATGATTCCATCAGCCATATTGGTTTGCGGGTGGGCCTTGCCTGCTCTATGGCTTGCCTATCCTAGCATAGAGCAGACCCATGACCCCCGATACAAAAGAAGAAATCCGCGACGCCTTTCGGCGTGGCATTGCGGTTGCCATTGCGGCATCGCCGTTTGCCGTGCTGTTCGGCGCCGTTTCCATCGATAACGGCCTGACGGTCGCCGAGGCGACCCTGATGAGCGCGACGCTCTATGCCGGCGCCAGCCAGCTCGTCGGCGTCGAATTGTTCAATCATCATGTCGCGCCATGGCTCGTCGTGCTCTCCATCTTCGCGGTCAACTTCCGCCACGTGCTCTATTCGGCGGCCATCGCCCCGCATATTCGGCATCTCACGTTCTGGCAGAAGGCGACCTCGCTGTTCCTGCTGACGGATCCGCAATTCGCCGAGACCGAGCGGCGGGCGGATGCCGGTCTTCGGGTCAGTTATATCTGGCTGATGGTGCTCGGTTTTAGCGTTTACGTGCCGTGGCTCTGCCTGACGGTCGTCGGCGGGTTGCTCGGCAACCTGATAGGCGATCCCAGGGCGATCGGTATCGATGTACTGCTGCCGGTCTATTTCATGGGGCTGGTGATGGGCTTCCGCAGCCGGGCCAACTGGTTGCCGGTCGTGCTTGCCTCCGGCGTTGGCTCGGTGCTTGCCATGCATTTCGTCGGCTCGCCCTGGCATGTCAGCCTCGGCGCGCTTGCCGGCGTCGCCGTCGCGGCCCTGCTGCCGCTCGACAAGGAAGATGAGGCGCCTGTCGGCACGGTTGCGGAAGGGGAGGCATGAGCATGGAGAACATGTTTCACATGCAGACGCTGCTGATCGTCGCCGCCGGCGCCGTCGCGACCTACCTCACGCGTGTCGGCGGCTATGTCTTCATCACGCGCATGAAGCGCATTCCGCCGCGCGCCGAAGCGGCGCTGAACGCCGTTCCGGCGGCCGTCTTGACCACGCTGGTCGCGCCGGCCGCCATTACGGGCGGATGGGATGTCAGCATCACCATGGCGGTCGCCTTTCTCGTGGGGCT
Source organism: Shinella curvata (assembly GCF_022899935.1). GTDB lineage: Bacteria > Pseudomonadota > Alphaproteobacteria > Rhizobiales > Rhizobiaceae > Shinella > Shinella curvata. Next base: position 743,964 of record NZ_JALJCJ010000001.1, on the reverse strand, counting down.
GCGCCTGAAACTCCTGCCGATGCTGGCCGTCGGCTGGGTCGTGGTGATGCTGCTGCGTCGCGTCATCGGCTGATAGGAGCCGTTGCTTTTGCCAGCCAGGATTTGGTCGCGTCGTCCGAAAGGAGCGGCGCGATCTTTTCGTTCGTCTCGGCGTGATAGGCGTTGAGCCAGGCCAGTTCCTCGTCCGTCAGCAGGTTTGCCACAATCAGGCGGCGGTCGATCGGGCAGAAGGTCAGCGTCTCGAAGCCGAGCATGTCGATGTCGCCGCCTTGGATGGCCGCGGCCGGCAGGACATGCACGAGGTTTTCGATGCGGATGCCGAAGGCGCCGGGGCGGTAGTAGCCCGGCTCGTTCGAGAGGATCATGCCGGCCAGCAGCTCCTGTGTCGAAAGCCGCGAGATGCGCTGCGGGCCTTCATGCACAGAGAGATAGGAGCCGACGCCATGGCCGGTGCCATGGGCGAAATCGGCACCGGCTTTCCACAGCGCGATGCGGGCAAGCGGATCGAGATCGCAGCCCCGCGTGCCCTTGGGGAAGCGGGCAAGGCTGATGCCGATCATGCCTTTCAGCACCAGCGTGAAGAAGCGCTTCTGCTCTTCAGGCACGGCGCCGATGGCGACCGTGCGGGTGATGTCGGTCGTGCCGTTGATATATTGCGCGCCGGAATCGATGAGGAACATCGTGCCCGGCTCGATGGTCGCATCCGTGTCGGTCGTTACGCGGTAATGCATGATCGCGGCATGCGCGCCCGCGCCGGCAATCGAATCGAACGAGACGTCCTTCAGCGGGTTCTGGTGGCGCTCGCCGACGCTGCGGCGCACCGCTTCCAGCTTCTTGGTGACGGCGATTTCCGTCTGGCTGCCCGGCGTGGTGCTGTCGAGCCAGGCGAGGAATTCCACCATCGCGGCGCCATCCTGAAGATGGGCGCGGGCGGAGCCTTGCAGCTCGACGCTGTTCTTGCAGGCGCGGGGCAGGCGGGCCGGGTCGATGGCCTCCACCAGCATGCCGCCCTTGCTGCGCACGATCTCGCCGAGCGCGAAGGGTGCCTGATCGGGGTCGATCAGGATGCGCTTGCCCTCGGCGGCGAGGGCGGCGATGCGATTGTCGAAATCCGACGGCGGCAGAAGGTCGGCGAGCTGAGTGAGATAGGCCTCGGGCTCGATGCCGGTCTTGCGCTTGTCGAGGAAGAGCAGGGGGCGGCCGTCGGCCGGGATGATGGCGCGGGCCAGCGGATGCGGCGTGTGCGGCACGTCGCTGCCGCGGATGTTGAAGATCCAGGCGATGGAGGAGGGGTCGGTGACGGCAAGCGCATCCGCACCGGCCTTTGCCGTCGCCTCCGCCATTTTGGCCAGCTTGTCCTTGGCGAGTTCGCCGGCATGGTCGATCGCCTGGATGGTGACGCGGCCAAGCGGTTCGGCCGGGCGGTTCGTCCAGGCCTTGTCGAGCGGGTTGTAGGGCAGGAAGACGAGGCTGCCGCCGAGCGTGGCGAGCGCCTTTTCCAGACGGCGCACTTCGGCCGCCGTGTGCAGCCACGGATCGATGCCGAGCCGGAAACCTTTGGTGCCGTGGTTCTGCAGCCAGAGATGCGGCGGCTCGCCGACGAGATCGCCGCCGGTATAGACGCTGCCATCCACCTGCTCGGCGAGCTGCGTGACATAGCGGCCATCGACGAAGACCACGGCCTGTCCGCGCATGACGAGCGCTACGCCCGCCGAGCCGGTAAAGCCCGTCAGCCAGGACAGACGCTCCGCCGAAGCCGGCACATATTCGCCCTGATATTCATCGGCGCGCGGCACGAGGAAACCGTCGATGCCGATTGCATCGAAGGAGGCGCGGAGCGCCTCGGCCCGTTCGCGGCCAAACTGGGGCGTGGAGGTGACGTCGAAACTCTGGAACATGGGATGCTTCCGCTCAGGCGATGAATCGTGGCGGCAATCTAGCCCATCGCGGGGGCGCGTCAAAGGCGGGAGAGATAGCGTTCCATGACGGCGCGGGTCAGGCGCTGGTTGTTGCGATACCAGTCGTCCTCGGTGAAGAAGACCGGTTCGCCGGCATCCCAGCCGCTCATGGAAAAATCCGATTGGCGAGTGAAGAAGGCGACGAAATCGCGCTCCGTCGCCCATTCTGCAATCGCCGCGCCGAAATAGGAGCCGCCGTCCTGCACATCCGCCAGCATCACGCCCTCGAGCGTGCGGATGAGGCCCTGGCCGCAGAAGTCGCGGTGGCGGTCATAGATCAGCCCATTGTTCGGTTCCTCCGTCATCAGCCGTTGCCAGAGGCGTTCCGCAAGGGCGGAGCCGAGCGGTTCGCGGCTCAGTCGGTCGCGTAACGACATCGCGATACGGCGGCGTTCGTCTTCCGTGCGGATGGTGCTTTCGATGCGCTGGGGATTGCGGCGGGCCTTCGCATTGGCGCGAAAAGCGGCCCACAGCACCCAGATGATGACGGCAAGCGCAAACAGGGAAATGACGGTCGCGGCCATATCAGGTGGTTCCAAGAGGTCTCAGATTGGACTTATGCATCTTGCGCATGGCACCCATGCCACATCAGCGCTGTCGTTAATTTCTGAATCGATTATAAGCGGCGCCAACGAAGCGAACTTGAAACGCGCTTCAAGCGAAACGAAGCGAAACCTCCTCCAGTCCTTCGTATCGCACAGGAAACGCCGAAAGGCGAAATGCTAGGTGTTCCGATCAGACGTCTTTCTGGTCACTCCTCCTCCCTCCTCCGGGAAGGCGTTCGGAACACATAGGTCCGCTTGAGCACTCCTCCTCCTCAAGCTCGCGGACAGGTCGGCTTGCCGGCCCATGGGCGGTGCCTCTGGCACCGCCTTTTTCTTTTCCCCGATGACTCTGCGTTATTCCGTTGCGTGATCCCCGGTCTTGAAGGCGGGGATCACGGAAGAGCGATCTCAGCGCTTGGCGAGGTGGATCGTTACCCAGCCTTCGCGCCAGATGGTGCGCACATGGCTGAGGCCGGCACCATTATAGGCGGCCAGCACCTTCCAGCGCTGCGAGGCGAGGATGCCCGACAGGATGACGTCGCCGCCCGGCGTGAGCTGCGCGGCGAGCTGCGGCGCCATGCGCATCAGCGGGCGGGCCAGGATGTTGGCGATGATGAGGTCGAAGGGGCCGTGGCGGCCGAAAGCGGTGGAGTGGAAGCCGGGGGCGGTTTCCAGCGCGATGCCCGAGGCGATGCCGTTGATGCGGACGTTTTCGCGGGCGACGCGCGTGGCGATCGGGTCGATGTCGGTCGCCAGTACCTGGGCCGGCGACAGTTTTCGCGCGGCGATGGCGAGCACGCCGCTGCCTGTCCCAAGGTCAAGCACGCGCCTGACTCTGCGGGACCGCATGACGCTGTTGATCACCTCGAGGCAGCCGGCTGTCGTTCCGTGATGACCGGTGCCGAAGGCCTGGCCGGCATCGATCTCGATTGAAATTTCGCCGGGGCGGGCGGTGCCGCGATCATGCGAACCGTGCACGACGAAGCGGCCGGCCCGTACGGGCTTCAGGCCTTCGAGCGACTTGGCGATCCAGTCGATATCCGGCAGCTCCTCGCGCTTGATCTCGGCGTCCGGAAAATCCTCGGCAAGCAGGGCGGTGAAGCGTTCGGCGATCTCCGCCTCGTCGACACGGAACATGTAGACGGAGGCTTCCCAGATGTCGCTCTTCTCGTCGATCTCCATCGTCGCGATGGCGTAGCCTTCTTCCTCGAAGGCGTCGGTCATCAGCGAGAGCGCGATATCGGCGCGCTTCTCGGTGGTGGTGATGTAGAGGCGTATTTCGCTCACGGTCGGGGTCCCTGTTGTCTCAGGGTTCGCCTAGCATGTCCGAAAGCCGAGGGCAAAGCCGGATCGGCGCCTATCTCTTGATCAGATTGGCGAGCTTCTGCTCGGCCGTCTCCGCGTTTTCGCCGTAGGCTATGGTTCCGACGAAACGGCCGGTGGCGTCGAGCAGGAAGACGGAAGCCGTGTGGTCCATCGTATAGTCGCCGTCGGGCTTCTTTTCGTCGAGCGGCACCTTGCGGTAGTAGACGCGGAAACCCTTGGCCATCTCAAGGACCTTGTCGACCGGGCCGGAAATGCCGGTGATGCGCTTGGAGACGTTGCCGACATATTGGCCGACCAGCTCCGGCGTGTCGCGCTCCGGGTCGACGGTCACGAAATAGGCCTGCAGCTTTGAGCCGTCGGGATCGACCTTGCCGAGCCAGCCGTCCATTTCGAACAATGTGGTCGGGCAGACTTCCGGGCAATGGGTGAAGCCGAAGAAGAGGACGGTCGGCTTGCCGGTGAAGGCCTTTTCGGTGATCGGCTTGCCATCCTGCGAAACGAGCGTGAAGGGCACGCCGAACGGGCCGCCGGCGACTTCATCCTTCGTGCGCGTCGCCTCCAGCGTCAGCCAGCCGAGCAGCGCGGCGACGAGGGCAACGGCGATCCAGAGTACGAGGCGTAGGGTCTTCATGGCAGTCCTTCGGGTGAATGTCTGCCGGTGTCATAGTCCCTCGCAGCACCACACGCAAAGGCGCCAAATGCCGCAAGGGGCAATCCCCGGCGGTCTCGCGCAAATGTGATCAGAAGCACCAGGACATGCCGGATTCGGCAAGGCTGAGGAAGATCGCCGTCCCATGCTCCATCCAGCCGGCAAAGGCGGCGGTGGCGGCCATGACGCCGAGGCCGAGCACGATCAGCGCAACGGGCAGGACGGTGTAGCGGCGGGCGGTCTTGTTCATGCCGTCAGGATAGCATGAAACGGCAGATTTTGGAACCGCGTCTGCTTTTTGCAACGTCCGGTATCCCGGTCTGCGGGAATTTATCAAATTTTGCTAAAATGCAGATTTCGGGACGGCTTCCTTAGGTTTTGTTTAATCTTAATTTGTCACGGTCCGAATACGCGAAGGGGCCGGAATCGGCCTATCGGGCATGATGTCCGCACGACCGGGGGAGACGGCGGGAAGCGTATTTCACCCAAAATCCAAAAGGGGATGCCATGGCGAGGGCCATGGCTCGGGCGAACCGCATCATGTCTCATGAAAATCCAGCGAAGGGCCGGACCCTTTCCGTCAATTCCCGTCTCGCGACGCTCGGCGCCGCCGCATTCCTTGGCTTCGGCACAATGCTCGCCGCCGGCTGGTACGGCAATGCGATGATCGGTAGCGCCTCCGAGGCCGCTGTCCAAATTCAGGATGAGGTCGACACCGTTGGTGCCATGCGGCTGGCCAATGTCGATCTCGTGCTCGTGGCGATGGACAGCATCATCGACCGCGAGGAGAAGGTTATCCAGCCGGAGCGCGTAAGAATCATCGAGGAATCGCTGAAGACCCTGAAGGAGGGCACAGCCGCTGCCAGAGCGCTTGCCGCCGAAATTGGCAAGCCGGCGCTGCTCGAAACCTTCGACGGCGATTTGCAGATGATGGAAAAGGCCGTTTCCGTCGATCTCAAGTCGATGATCGAGGCCGGTGCGCCCATGGAAGCGTTTTCGTCGCTCGACGATGCGGTGGATGCCGGCGGCGAACGCATGACGACGGCGCTCGGCGCATTGGCGCAGGAAGGTTCCGCGCTTCTCGAGGCACGGGTCAACGACGCGCAGCGCGCCTCCACCCAGTCCATGCACTACCAGCTGGCCATCGGCCTTCTCGGGATGGTGACCCTGCTCGGTCTCATCGTGTATCACGGCAATATGCTCCGCCGCGGCATTTTCGCGGTGCGAGACAGCATGCAGCGCATTCTTTCGGGCGATCTCAACACCATCGTCGCCGCCACGGAGCGTGGGGATGAGATTGGCGAGATGGCGCGTGCCGCCGAAGCCTTCCGCCTTGCCGCCGTCGACAAGCGCGGACTGGAAGAGGCGAGCGAAGAAACCCGGTCGCGCATCGAAACCGAACGCCATGGTCGTGAAGCCGTCGCCCGCGAGGATGAGCGCCAGGTCCGCATCGCCGTCGAAGCGCTCGGCCGGGGCCTGACGCGCCTGTCCGAAGGCGATCTCAGCGTCGCTATCCTCGAACCCTTCCGCGCCGACCTCGAACAGCTGCGCATCGATTTCAACGGCACCGTCGAGCGCCTGCGCAACGTCATGGCCGAGGTGAAGGACAATACCGGCTCCATCCAGTCGAACAGCGGCCAGATGCGCGCCGCCGCCGACGATCTTGCCCGCCGGACCGAACAGCAGGCCGCGTCGCTCGAAGAGACGTCGGCCGCCCTCGACGAAATCATGACCACGGTACGCACGGCGACGGCGCGTGCCGAGGAAGCCGGCCGCATGGTCGGTTCGACCAAGGCGAGTGCGGTGGAATCCGAACGCATCGTCAGCGACGCGATGGCGGCGATGGAGCGCATCGAAGGCGCCTCCAGCGAGATCGGCAAGATCATCAACGTCATCGACGAGATCGCCTTCCAGACCAACCTTCTGGCGCTCAATGCCGGCGTCGAGGCCGCGCGCGCAGGCGAAGCCGGCAAGGGCTTTGCTGTCGTGGCGCAGGAAGTGCGCGAACTGGCGCAACGCGCCGCCGGTGCCGCCAAGGACATCAAGAGCCTCGTCACCCGCTCGTCGGACGAAGTGAAGACCGGCTCGCGTCTCGTGCAGGCCACCGGGGAATCGCTCGGTCGCATCGGCGGCGACGTGCTGCGCATCCACGAGCACATGGCTTCCATCGTTACCGCCGCCCGCGAACAGGCGAGTGGCCTCCAGGAAATCAACGTTGCGGTCAACCAGATGGATCAGGTGACGCAACAGAACGCTGCGATGGTCGAGGAGACCAATGCGGCAAGCCATAGCCTGGCCCAGGACGCGGAAAACCTGACGCGTCTTGTCGGCCAGTTCCAGATCCGCGAAGGCACGCGCGCCTCCGTCGGTAGCCCGAGGGCGGTTTCTACCGCCTCCCGTCCCGCCCCGTCCCCGGCGAGAAACCTTGTGTCCAAGGTTGCCGGGGCTTTCAGCAGCAGTGCCGCGGCCAGGGGCAACGCCCAAGCCGCCGCAGAGAACTGGGAAGAGTTCTGACCATGTCCAACGCCATCAACAAGCAGTCCGGCGCCTATCTCGAAATCGTCTCCTTCCACCTGGGAGAACAGGAATTCTGTATCGACATCATGGCCATCCGCGAAATCCGCGGCTGGGCGCCCGTGACGCCGATGCCGCACACGCCGCCCTATGTGCTCGGCCTCATCAACCTGCGCGGTGCCGTGATCCCGGTCATCGACATGGCCTGCCGCCTCGGCATGAAGATGACGGAACCGTCCGAGCGCTCGGCGATCATCGTCACCGACATCGCCGGAAAGCTGGTCGGCCTGCTGGTCGAGCAGGTTTCGGACATGATGACCATCAAGAGCGAGGCTCTGCAGCCGGCACCGGAAATTATTCCGGAGGCCCAGCGCGCCTTCTGCCGCGGCATCGTGGCGCTCGAGAAGTCGATGGTCTGCTTCCTCAACCTCGATACCGTCATCGCCGACGAACTTGCCCAGGCCGCCTGATCGCGGCGGGGAAGGATCTCGGGTTATGAAGCACCTGGTCGGTTTCCGGCCGGGTGCTTTCGCGTGTTTGTGAGCGTTATGGCTTGCCGTTCGTCCAGGTCACGGACTGGCCGTAGAGCGGCACGGTGGAGATCGACATCTTGGCCGATCCCTCGGTCAGCTCGCGCGAATGGGCGAGATAGATCAGCGTGTCGTTCTTCTTGTCGTAGATGCGCGTGACGATCAGCGACTTCCAGATCAGCGAGAGGCCTGACTTGAAGACCTCTTCGCCGCTCTTGTCGAGATCGATGTCGCCGATGCTGATCGGGCCGGTCTGCTGGCAGGAGATCGCGTTGTTCGAAGGGTCCTCGAACCAGTTGCCCTTCTTCAGGCGGTCGATGACGGAGCGGTCGAAATAGGTGACGTGGCAGGTAACGCCGGCGACCTCGGGATCGGTGACCGCGTCGATATAGATATCGTTGCCGATCCAGTCGACGCCGACCTTGCCGACCGTTTCGGCGGCTGCGGGCAGGGCGGCGAGTGCAAGCACGCCGGCAGCGATGGCCGTGCGAAGCAGCGAGGGCACGAAAGTCGTGAGCGACATGGCGGGTCTCCTTGTTCGCCTTACACGTAAGGACGCCCGCCTGCCGCTTGCAAGACCTGAACTTACGATTTTGCCGCCGCGATGGTGGCGCGCACGGCGTCCTTGTCGGTCAGCGTCAGTTCGTATTCGCGGTCCTTTTCGGTGCCGCCCATGCCGACATGCGGATTGCGGAAGGCCATGCCGCTCGGCACGGTGGTCAGCGCGGCGAAATGCATTTCCACGAGGCCGGTCGCGTCGCGCACCGTGCGGATATTGTCCGCGTCGAGCGCCCCGCAGCCCATGATGACGATGCGTCCGGCGGCCTGCTCGACGGCGGCCTTCAGGATGGCGATGCCTTCCACGGCGGTATCGCGCTGGCCTGAGGTCAGCACGCGGTTGATGCCGCAGCGGATCAGCGCCTCCAGCGCGTCATGGGCGTTTTCCGTCATGTCGAAGGCGCGGTGGCAGGTAACGGACATCGGGCGGGCGGCTTCGACCAGCGCCGTGGTGCGCGCCTCGTCGATGCGGCCATCCGGCGTCAGGCAGCCGATCACGACACCGGCGACACCTTCGCTGCGCAGCGCCTTGATGTCCTCGACCATCGTCTCGAATTCGGTCTGCGAATAGAGGAAATCGCCACCGCGCGGGCGGATGATGACGTGGACGGGGATTTTCGCTGCCTTCACCGCGGCGCGGATCGTCGCGAGGCTCGGCGTCAGGCCACCCTCGACCAGACTTGCGCAGAGCTCCACACGGTCGGCGCCCGCTTCCTGGGCGGCGAGGAAACCGTCGATGCCTTCGACGCAGAGTTCGATCAGGGGCTTTGTCATGGGATGATCCGCAGGTTGGTCAGGCTTCGTGCCAGACAGTTTTCAGGAGCCGCAGCCAGTTTTCGCGGCAGAGTTTTGCAAGGTCGTCTTCGCCATAGCCGGCCGAACGTAGCGCCTCGACCAGCGCCTGGTTGCCGGCGGCATCGCCGATTGAGGCGGGAATGGTCGCGCCGTCGAAATCCGAGCCGAGCGCCACGCAGTCGATGCCCATGCGCTCCACCATGTAGTCGATATGGCGCACCATGTCGGAGAGCGGCGTATCGGCGCTTTCCATGCCGTCGGCGCGCAGCATGGTGGTGGCATAGTTGAGACCGGCAATGCCCTTGCGTTCGCGGATCGCGTCGAGCTGACGATCGGTCAGGTTGCGCGAGATCGGCGTGAGGGCATGCACATTGGAATGGGTGGCGACGAGCGGCGCCGTGCTGACGCGCGCGACATCCCAGAAACCCTGCTCGGTGATATGGGCAAGGTCGATCATGATGCCGAGGCGGTCGCATTCCTTGACCAGTTCGACGCCGGCTTCCGTGAGGCCGGGTGCGGTGTCGGGCGAGGACGGGTAGGCGAAGGGCACGCCGTGGCCGAAGGCATTGTGGCGGCTCCAGACGGGGCCGAGCGAACGCAGGCCGGCGGCATAAAGCGTTTCGAGCGTCGACAGATCTTCGGCGATCGGCTCGCAGCCTTCGATGTGCAGGATGGCGGCGAAGCGGCCGGCCGCGAAGGCGGCGCGGATATCGGCGGTGGAGCGGCAGATCGACAGCGCGCCGGCCCGTTCCAGCCGGAAGGCGATGGCGGCCATTTCAAGCGCGGTGTGGAGCGCTGCCGGCTGTTCCAGCGGGCCGACCATGCGGATATTGTAGTGGCCGTTCTCATCGACCTCGCGCGGCGGATAGTCTTCGTTCGGCGGAATGAACATGGCGCAGAAGCCGCCGGCAAGACCGCCCTTTTTGGCGCGCGGGGCGTCGATATGACCCTTGTCCGTGCCGTCGACGAATTCGGCGATCGGGTCCGCGCCCTTTTTGGCATGTTCCCACAGGCGCAGGAGAACGTCGTTGTGGCCGTCGAAGATCAATTGCATGTACCGCTCCAATGCTTGCTCCCGCCGGGTAGAGCCGATTCCGCCGCGGCCTGCAAGGACCGCGGCAGGTGTCAGGCCGCGAAGACCGGGGTGCCAGCAATCCAGGTGGAGACGACGTTGACGTCGTCGTCGATGACGGCGAAATCCGCGTCGTGGCCGTTGGTCAGGCGACCCTTGCGGCCGGTCATGCCGATGGCATCGGCGGGGTAGAGTGACGCCATACGCAGAGCCTCCTCCAGATCGATGCCGACATGGTCGCGCATATACCGGATGCACGAGGCCATATCGATATCGGCGCCGGCAAGCGTGCCGTCGGCCAGCGTCAGGCGGCCGCCCTCGCGAAAGATCTCGCGGCCATTGAGAAAGAAGTTCGTCATGTCGGTGCCGATCGTCGACATGGCATCGGTGACGAGGAAGATGCGGCCGGGGCCGCGCTTGGCCCGCAGCGCCACACGGATGGAGGCCGGATCGACATGGAAGCCGTCGGCGATCAGGCCGGCATTGATATGGCCGAGGTCGAGAGCCGCACCCACCATGCCGGGTTCGCGATGGCCAAGCGGACTCATGGCGTTGAAGAGGTGGGTCATCATGCGTGCGCCGGCTTCGACGGCACCGGCGGCGGTCTTGTAGCCGCAATCGGAATGGCCGAGGCTGACGGTGACACCGGCGGCGTGGAGGGCGGTGATCTGCGCGTTCGTGGCGTTTTCCGGCGCGAGCGTCATCAAAAGCGCCGTCAGACCCTTGCGGGCGGCGATGGTGCGGTCGAGATCAGCCTGTTCCATCGGGCGGATGAGCGCGGGGTCATGCGCGCCCTTGCGGGCGACGGAAAGATGGGGGCCTTCGAGATGCAGGCCGAGGAAGCCGGGAACCTTCGCCGCTTCGGCAGCAAGGCCGGCGGCAATGGTCCTTGTCGTCACCTCGACATTGTCGGTGATCAGCGTCGGCAAAAGGCCCGTCGTGCCGAAGCGGGCGTGCGCGGCGCAGATGGTACGGATGCCTTCGAGGTCGGGCTGCTCGTTGAGCAGCACGCCGCCACCGCCATTTACCTGCAGGTCGATGAAGCCGGGGACGAGCGACAGCCCGTCCATCGGCACCGTGCGGGCGTCCGTCGGCACGTCGCGCTGGCCCGCGATGGCGGCGACCTTGCCGTCCTCGATCATGAGCGCGCTGTCGTCGTGCCAGAGATCGCCGTCGAAGATGCGGGCGCCGGTAATGGCGGTGAGCGCTGTCATCGGGTTTCCGTCACTTTCTTGAGGTTGACCGGCTTGTCGGGATCCAGCCCCTTGCCGCGCGACCAGGCTTCGACGAAGCCATAGAACGGCACGATCAGCGCCAGTGCGTCGGTGATCGGATGGCCGGTCGCAACGAAGGGCAGTTTTCGCGCACTTTTCCCACCGGCAGCCGTGACGCAGGCATAGGCGCCGCGATCAGCCAGGCTATCGGCCATGCCGGTGACGGAGGCTTCTGCCGCATCACGGGCGGCGAGCGCGATGACCGGGAAGGACGGGCCGACGAGGGCGACGGGGCCATGCAGCACTTCGGCCGAGGAATAGGCCTCGGCGTGCATGCCGGAGGTTTCCTTGAACTTCAGCGCCGCTTCGCTGGCGATGGCGAGGCCGGGGCCGCGGCCGAGCACGTAGAGCGACTGCGCGTCCTTGAGGTCGTCGGCAAGGTCGGACCAGTCGAGGGCGACGGCCTTGGCGAACTGTTCCGGCAGGCCCTTCACGGCGCGGTCGAGATCGGCGTCGCCGGTGCATTCGGCAAGTACCGCGAGGCCGGCGACGATGGAGTTCACATAGGATTTCGTGGCCGCGACGCTGAGTTCCGGGCCGGCCGAAAGGTCGAGCGAGTGGGAGCAGGCATCGGCCAGCGGCGAGGGCAGCGTGTTGGTGAGCGCAATCGAGATGGCACCGCCCTTCGTGGCACCCTCGGCCATGGCGACGATATCGGGGCTCTTGCCGGACTGGGAGATTGCGATGGCGGCGCCGCCGCCGAGCTTCAGCCTTGCGCCGTAGATCGAGGCAAGCGACGGCCCAAGCGATGCGACCGGCCGGCCGGCGGTGAGTTCGATGGCATATTTCAGGAACAGGGCGGCATGGTCGGACGAGCCGCGCGCAACCGTGACGAAGAATTGCGGGTCGCGTTCGCGCAGGGCCTTGCCGGCGGCGGCGATAGAGGTCGCCGAATTCGCCAGGACGCGGGCCGCGGCCTCGGGAATTTCGTTGATCTCTCGGCGCATGTTGGTCTGCATGGAATTCCCTTTACGGTTGGTCACGTCTCGGACAAGGTCAGTTCGGCGACGAAGTCATAGGCGTCGCCGCGATAGATGGAGCGGGTGAACTCGACCACCCGGCCGGTGCGAAGATAGGAGACACGCTCGATGGAAAGCCCGGCCGAGCCCGGCGGCACGCCGAGCACCGATGCATCCGGATCCTTCATGTTGTAGGCGGAGATGCGCTGCACGGCGCGCACCGGCCGGCAGCCGCGTTTTTCCAGCGCCGCATAGAGCGATCCCTGGACCTGCATGGGGTCCGGCAGGAATTCGGCGGAAATGCAGGCACGCTCGATGGCGAGCGGCATGTCGTCGGCGACGCGCAGGCGCCCGAGCCGGGCGACCAGAGCGTCGGCGGGCAGACCGAGCATCATCATCTCGTCCGGCGAGGGATGGAATAGGCCGCGGTCGAGCCATTCCGCGCGGGTCGTCAGGCCGCGCCGCGCCATATCCTCAGTGAACGAAGTGAGGCGGGACAGCGACTGCTGCACCTTGGAGACTGGCTTGGCGACAAAGGTGCCGGAACCGTGACGGCGGATCAAAAGGCCGTCCTTGACGAGATCGTCGACGGCCTTGCGCACGGTGACGCGGCTGACATGGGCGTGGTCGGCGAGGTCGCGCTCGGCGGGCAGGGCGTCGCCATAGTTCAGCTTGCCGGAGGTGATCGCTTCCTCCAGCGTCTGGCGCAGTTTCAGGTAGAGCGGTCCGGGCACGCCCGATTGCAGGCTCTCCGGGGTGAGGATCGCGGAAAGGGATGCGCTCATGCCACTGCCCCCTGACGCTCTTGATAACCCTTGGCGGCCAGCGCCACGGCCCCCGTCAGCGCGTCGGCCTCGGCTTCGATCAGGATCGAACGATGCTTTTCAGAAAGCCATTGCGGGTAGAGTGATGCTAGCCCGCCGAGCAGGCAGAGGCGCGATGCGCCGGCCAATGCCATGATGGCATCGAGGGATTCGTTGACCGCAGTCGCACCCGTCTCGACGATGGCGATCGCCTGGGCATCGCCCTGTCCGGCGTGATCGAACAGCAGGGGCGCGAAGCGGCCGAAATCGCCGGGCTTGGAAAGCCGGGCGAATTCGACGATGCCGCGCGGGTCGTTCTTGAATTCCTCGATGACCGCGTTCGTGACGGGAGAGCGTGGATGCACGCCGTCGAAGGCGAGCAAGGCTTCCTGGAGCAGGGCATGGCCAAGCCGCGCGCCGCCGCCGAGATCGCCGACGGTAAAGCCCCAGCCACCGATATAGCGGACCGTGCCGTCCTTGCGTCCCATATAGATAGAGCCCGTGCCGAGGATCGCAACCGCGCCGTCCTCGTCGCCGATCGCGCCTTGCAGGGCGATCAGGCCGTCCGAATCGATGGCCGTGTGGCGGAAGGGCAGGCGGTCATGCACATAGCGCGTGAGATCGCCGACATTGGTGCCGGCAAGGCCGAGAAAGGCCGAGGCGCCGTTAACGCCGGCCTCGTCGAGCCCCGCGTCGCGATAGGCGGCCTTGGCGGCCTCCGTGATGGAGATGATCGCATTGTTGGGGTCGGTCAGGATATTGGCCGCACCGCTCTTGCCGCGACCGAGAATGGCGCCGTCTGGTCTTGCGACCGCCGCACGGCAACTCGTTCCTCCGCCGTCGATACCGAGAATGTAATCCGTCATGGCCACCTCCGAGCACAACGATACCAAAAAAATACCATTAACCAAGGGGTATGGTGGTATCGAACATGAGCTTTTCAACAAGTTATTGATTTTGAATTATAAAAATAATGGACCGCAAAAAAGTGGTCTCAAAAATTAATTTCCTATGGACAATTGGTATTTTTTTGGCATTAATTTGGGTCAGAGGAGAGTGGATGATGGCTGCAGGCAAGACAGAAGGCAGGCACGATCAGGCGAAGGGGTTGGACGAACGTCAGCCTCTCGACGCGCTGAAACTGCTTGCGGATGGCCAGAAGGCTGCGGCCGCCGTGATCGACGGCGCGCTTGCCGATATCGCCGATGCCGCCCGTCTTGCCGCCGATGCGCTGCTTGCCGGCGGCCGCCTTGTCTATGTCGGCGCCGGCAGCTCCGGTCTGATGGCCATGGCTGACGCGCTCGAGCTTCCCGGCACCTATGGAATTCCCCGCGATCGCATCGTCATCCTGCTTGCCGGCGGTGCCGCAAGCCTGGAGGATCTGGCGGGCGGCTATGAGGACGATCGTGCGCTCGCCGTCGGCGATGCCGAAACTGCCGGCATCGATGCCAAGGACTGTGTGATCGCCGTTTCGGCGAGTGGCAGCACGCCCTATGTGCTGGCCATCGAGGCCTATGCGAAAGGGCAGGGCGCCAGGGTCGTCGCCATGGCCAACAATCCGGGCGCTGCGTTGTTCGAGGGTGCCGATGTCTCGATCCTGTTGCAGACGCCGCCGGAAGTGATTTCCGGCTCGACGCGCATGGGGGCCGGCACGGCGCAGAAGATCGCCTTCAACATGTTTTCCACGCTGGTCGGCATCCTGCTCGGCCATGTGCATGACGGCCACATGGTCAATCTCAAGGCCGACAATATCAAATTGAAAGGGCGTGCCTGCCGCATCGTCTCCGACATCTCCGGTGTCGGTCTCGATGAGGCGGAACGCCTTCTCGCGCGCTCCGAAGGCTCGGTAAAGGAAGCCGTGCTCTTGGCTGCGGGGGTTGCGGATGCCGGTGCCGCGAAGGCGGCGCTCATCCAGTCGGGGCAAAGTCTCCGGCGTGCCCTCAAGGCTCTCGGATAATCAAAGTCTCAAAACGCGCTGCGGCGCATAAAAGGGGAGAATGCAATGACACGCACCGCAATCAAGGGTCTGCTCCTTGCAACCAGCATCCTCGGCACGGCCGGGTTTGCCCAGGCAGCCGACGTCACGCTGACCGTCGAAAGCTGGCGTAACGACGACCTCGCCATCTGGCAGGAAAAGATCATTCCGGCCTTCGAAGCCAAGAACCCCGGCATCAAGGTCGTCTTCGCGCCGACCGCGCCGACCGAGTACAACGCCGCGCTGAACGCCAAGCTGGATGCCGGTTCGGCCGGTGACCTCATCACCTGCCGTCCGTTCGACGCCTCGCTGGAACTCTTCAAGAAGGGCCACCTGGCCAGCCTGAACGATCTGCCGGGCATGGAGAACTTCTCGCCGGTCGCCAAGTCTGCCTGGACGACGGATGATGGCGCAACGACCTTCTGCGTACCGATGGCTTCGGTCATCCACGGCTTCATCTACAACAAGGATGCCTTCGACACGCTCGGCATCTCTGTTCCGACGACGGAAGCCGAATTCTTCGCCGCCCTCGACAAGATCAAGGCCGAAGGCAGCTACATCCCGATGGCGATGGGCACGAAGGACCTCTGGGAAGCCGCGACCATGGGCTACCAGAACATCGGCCCGACCTACTGGAAGGGTGAAGAAGGCCGCGCTGCCCTCATCAAGGGCGAGCAGAAGCTGACCGACGACGCCTGGGTCGAGCCCTACCGCGTTCTCGCCAAGTGGAAGGACTATCTCGGCGACGGTTTCGAAGCCCAGACCTATCCGGACAGCCAGAACCTCTTCACGCTCGGCCGCGCTGCCATCTACCCGGCCGGCTCGTGGGAAATCGGCCTGTTCAACACGCAGGCCCAGTTCAAGATGGGCGCCTTCCCGCCGCCGGTGAAGAATGCCGGCGACACCTGCTACATCTCGGACCACAACGACATCGGCGTCGGCCTGAACCCGAAGGGTGCGAACCCGGAAGCAGCCAAGAAGTTCCTGAGCTTCGTGTCTTCGCCGGAATTCGCAGACATCTACGCCAACTCGCTGCCGGGCTTCTTCAGCCTGAACTCGACGGCCGTGAAAATGGCCGACCCGCTCGCCCAGGAATTCGTCTCCTGGCGTGAAAAGTGCAAGCCGACGATCCGCTCGACCTACCAGATCCTGTCGCGCGGCACGCCGAACCTCGAAAACGAGACCTGGACGGAATCGGCCAACGTTATCAACGGCACGGATACGCCGGAAGTCGCTGGCGAGAAGCTCCAGAAGGGCCTCGACAGCTGGTACAAGCCGGCCAAGTAAGTCCGGTTTCCGGCTGTTGAACTCTGCTTGAGGCGCGGGTATTTCCCTGCGCCGATCCTCCCCCCGTAAAATTCGGGGGGAGGTCTTCCAGGCGGCGCGGCTTGAACTGTCCGGTGCCTGCCTTGTTCCTCTTCGTCCCGGTGGACAGAGGATGCCGAAGGGCAAATTCGGGGCGCGGCCCCGTCACTAATGTGTATGCTGATTTTGTCATGTGCGGCTGGTGCTGTCGCGCAGGGCGTTCGCGCATGCGGATTTAACGACAACAAACGGAGGGGCAGGCAGGGCCATGAGCAACACACCTTCTACCCATGATGCAACAGGACCTGTGATCAAGCGCCCGACGCGCTGGCATATCGTCGTCTTCCTGCTGCCGGCTTTCATCGTCTATTCGGCGGTGATGATCCTGCCGCTCGTCGAGACGCTGCGTCTGTCGCTGTTCAACACCGTGGACGGCCAGTCGACCTTCGTTGGTCTTGGCAATTTCAAGGTCCTGTTCGGCGACGAGCGCTGGGCGCATGACTTTTGGAACGCGCTGAAGAACAACTTCATCTTCTTCGTCATCCACATGCTGGTCCAGAACCCGATGGGCGTGGCGCTTGCCGCGATGCTCTCGCTGCCGAAGCTGCGCTTCGCTTCATTCTACCGCACCGCCATCTTCTTGCCGACGCTCTTGTCCTTCGTGATCGTCGGCTTCATCTGGAAGCTGATCCTCTCGCCGATCTGGGGCGTCTCTCCCTTCCTTCTGGATGTCGTTGGCCTGAAATCGCTGTTCTCACCCTGGCTCGGCAAGCCCGGTTCGGCGCTCATCGCCGTGTCGCTGATCTCGGTCTGGCAATATGTCGGCATTCCGATGATGCTGATCTATGCGGCGCTTCTCAATATTCCGGAGGAGGTCATCGAGGCGGCCGAGTGCGACGGCGTTACCGGCTGGAGCCAGTTCTGGAAGATCAAGCTGCCGCTGATCCTTCCCGCCATCGGCATCATCTCGATCCTGACGTTCGTCGGCAACTTCAACGCCTTCGATCTGATCTACACCGTGCAGGGCGCGCTGGCCGGGCCGGATGGTTCGACGGATATCCTGGGTACGCTGCTCTACCGTACCTTCTTCGGTTTCCAGCTTCAGCTCGGCGACCGCTCGATGGGCGCGACGATCGCGACGGTCATGTTCCTCATCATCCTTGCCGGCGTGTCGCTCTATCTCTTCGTCATCCAGCGGCGCATGCGTCGCTACCAGTTCTGATCGGGAGGGCAGGACATGTCTAAAGCACGCGCTTCTCTCACCCGCACATCCCTCGTTCATCTGGCGCTGATCAGCTACGCGATCATCTCGGTCTTCCCGGTGTTCCTGACGCTCATCAACTCGATGAAGGATCGCAACGCGATCTTCCGCAACCCGATGCAGCTGCCGAGCCCGAAGACCTTCGATCTCGTCGGCTATTATACGGTGCTGGGGCAGGGAGACTTTGCGACCTATTTCCAGAACAGCTTCATCGTCACGGTGGCCTCCATCGCGCTGGTGCTGCTGTTTGGCGCCATGGCCGCCTTCGCACTGTCCGAATACCGCTTCCGCGGCAACACGCTGATGGGCCTCTACCTCGCCATCGGCATCATGATCCCGATCCGTCTCGGCACGGTGGCGATCCTGCAGGGCATGGTGGCGACGGGCCTCGTCAACACGCTGACGGCGCTGGTCCTCGTCTATACCGCGCAGGGCATTCCGCTTGCCGTCTTCATCCTCTCGGAATTCATGCGGACCGTTTCCGACGATCTCAAGAATGCCGGGCGCATCGATGGCCTTTCGGAATACGCGATCTTCTTCCGTCTCGTGCTGCCGCTGGTGCGGCCCGCCATGGCGACGGTCGCGGTCTTCACGATGATCCCGATCTGGAACGACCTGTGGTTCCCGCTGATCCTGGCGCCCTCCGAGGCGACCAAGACGGTGACGCTGGGCTCGCAGATCTTCATCGGCCAGTTCGTCACCAACTGGAACGCGGTGCTGGCAGCCCTGTCGCTGGCGATATTCCCGGTTCTCGTCCTCTATCTCGTCTTCTCGCGGCAGTTGATCCGCGGCATCACCTCCGGAGCAGTCAAGTGAGTTCAGTCATGACCCCCATTCGCGTTCTTTCCGCCGGTCTCGGCAACATGGGCCGGAGCCATGCGCTCGCCTATCACGAAAACCCCGGCTACGAGATCGTCGGCCTGGTCAATCGCTCGAAGGTTCCGGTTCCGGCCGGGCTCGAGGGTTACGAGATCCACCCGTCGTTTCTCGATGCGCTGCATGAGTTCAAGCCGGAGCTGTGCTCGATCAGCACCTATTCGGACAGCCATGCCGAATATGCGATCGCAGCCCTCGAAGCCGGTGCGCATGTCTTCCTCGAAAAGCCGCTGGCGACCACCGTCGCCGACGCCGAACGGGTAGTCGCCTGCGCCAAGGCGAACGGCCGCAAGCTGGTCGTCGGTTACATCCTGCGCCACCATCCCTCGTGGATCCGCCTCATCGAGGAAGCCCGCAAGCTGGGCGGCCCCTACGTGTTCCGCATGAACCTGAACCAGCAGTCCAGCGGCCCGACCTGGGTCACCCACAAGGCGCTGATGGACACCACCCCGCCGATCGTCGACTGCGGCGTGCACTATCTCGACGTGATGTGCCAGATCACCGATGCCAAGCCCGTCGAGGTGCGTGGCATGGGGTTGCGCCTGTCGAACGAGATCAAGCCGGACATGTACAACTACGGCCATCTGCAGGTGCTGTTCGACGACGGTTCGCTCGGCTGGTACGAGGCGGGCTGGGGGCCGATGATCTCGGAAACCGCCTTCTTCGTGAAGGACGTCATGTCGCCGAACGGCTCGGTTTCCATCGTCATGGATCCGAATGCCAAGTCCGACGATATCGACACGCACACCAAGACGGCGGTGATCCGCGTTCACAATGCGGCCACTGGCCCTGACGGCAAGTTCCTGTCGCCGGACGAGGACCTGAAGATGGCGGGCGAGCCCGGCCACCAGGAACTCTGCGACCGTGAGCAGGCCTTCGTGCTGAAGGCCATTCGCGAAGACATCGATCTCACGCGTCACATGGACGATGCGGTGCAATCGCTCAGGATCTGCCTCGCAGCCGATGAAAGTGTCAGAACCGGTCAGACGGTCAAGCTTTAAGGGGAATTCGGATGGGCTCTCTTCAACTCAAATCCGTACGCAAGTCCTTCGGCAATGTCGACGTCATCAAGGGCATCGACCTCGACGTGAAGGATGGCGAGTTCGTCATCTTCGTCGGCCCCTCCGGTTGCGGCAAGTCCACGCTGTTGCGCATCATCGCCGGCCTTGAGGATGCGACGTCTGGCTCGATTACCATCGATGGAACGGAGGTCGTGACCGTGCCGCCGGCCAAGCGCGGCATTGCCATGGTGTTCCAGTCCTACGCGCTCTATCCGCACCTGACGGTCAAGGACAATATGGGTCTGGGCCTAAAGCAGGCCGGCGCTCCGAAGGACGAAATCGAAAAGCGCGTTGCCAAGGCCTCGGCGATGTTGTCGCTCGAAAAGTACCTAGCCCGTCGCCCGGCGGAACTGTCGGGTGGCCAGCGCCAGCGCGTCGCCATCGGCCGTGCCATCGTGCGCGAACCAAAACTTTTCCTGTTCGACGAGCCGCTCTCCAACCTCGATGCGGCGCTGCGCGTCAACACCCGCCTGGAGATCGCCAGGCTGCACCGCGATCTGAAGGCAACCATGATCTACGTCACGCACGACCAGGTCGAGGCGATGACGCTGGCGGACAAGATCGTGGTGCTCGATGCCGGTGTCATCCAGCAGGTCGGCTCGCCGATGGAGCTTTACAACAAGCCGGCCAACCTGTTCGTTGCAGGGTTCATCGGCTCGCCGGGTATGAATTTCATCGAGGCGAGCCGTCTCGGTATCACCGACGCAAAGACCTTCGGTGTCCGGCCCGAGCACATCGCTCTGTCGCGCGATGGCGGTGACTGGCAGGCGAAGGCCGTGCATGTCGAGCATCTCGGCGCCGATACGATCGTCTATCTCGAATCCGACAAGGTCGGTGCCTTCACCGTGCGCCTGTTCGGCGAACATCACTATGCGCCGGGCGACGCGGTGTATGCGACGCCATCGTCGGGCCAGACGCATCGCTTCGACGCAAATGGCCAGGCAATACGGTGAGGTCCCTCATCACGAGTTCGTGATCGGGGTGGATTGCGGCCCGCACGGCCGTGATCTACGATTGTCAAACATCAGGAATTAACATACAGCGATGTTTGTATGTTGCGATGCGGTGGCTTTCCGGTCACCGCATCTATTCGTTTTTAGCACCGCCGCCTTAGCCGGCATCGCCTATGGAAGAACCCATGCGTTTCACGAGACCGATTTCGATTGCGACCTTTGGCGCCCTTTTGATCCTCGCCGGCTGCAGCGATGAGCAGGCACCGCAGGCGGGCTTCTCCTTCCCGCCGCCGCAGGTGGCCGTCATCACCGTGAAGGCCGAGGACGTGCCGATCACCAACGAGCTGCCGGGCCGCATCGCTGCGACCCGCACCGCGGAGGTGCGCCCGCGCGCTTCGGGTATCATCATCGAACGCGTCTTTGAACAGGGCTCGCTGGTCAAGGAGGGCGACGTGCTCTACCGGATCGATCCCGCGCCGTTCAAGGTGCTGGTCGATAGCGCCGAGGCGACGCTGCGCCGCGCCAAGGCCGTGCAGGCCCAGGCGAAGAACGATACGGTCCGCCAGGAACAGCTGAAGAAGTCGAACGTCTCGTCTGCGCAGAATTATGACGATGCCGTCGCCAAGCTTGCCCAGGCCGATGCCGATGTCGCGATCGCCGAGGCGGGTCTCGCGACCGCCAAGCTCAATCTCGAATATACCGAGGTCAAGGCGCCGATCAGCGGCCGCATTGGCCGTGCTCTGATCACCGAAGGTGCGCTGGTTTCGACGAGCGGCACGGAAAATCTCGCGACGATCCAGCAGCTTGACCCTGTCTATGCCGACTTCACCCAGTCGGCGACCGATCTCATCCGTCTGCGCAAGGCTCTGGAGGACGGTGCCCTCATGGCCGACAACAATTCGGCCGACGTCAAGCTCGTGCTGGACGACGGCTCGGCCTATCCGCAGCCGGGCAAGCTGCTGTTCTCCGAAGCCGCCGTCGACGAGACGACCGGTCAGGTGACGCTGCGCGGCGAATTCCCGAACCCGGACGGTGACCTCCTGCCGGGCATGTATGTGCGTGTGAAGATCGAGCAGGGCATCGAGAAGAGCGCCGTTCTGGTGCCGCAGCAGGCCGTGCAGCGTGATTCTTCAGGCAGCGCGCTCGTCTATGTCATTTCCGCCGACAACAAGGCCGGCACGCGTCCCGTTCGCGTCGGTCGCGCTGCCGGTACGCGCTGGGTCATCACCGATGGCCTGAAGGACGGCGAGAAGATCATCGTCGAAGGCTTCCAGAAGGTGCAGCCGGGCGGGGAAGTCGTGCCCTCCGAATGGGATCCGAATGCGGTAGCAAATGCTGGCAAGCCGGCAGCCGAAGGCGGCGACGCGAAGGCTGAAGGTGCAGCCGCAGATGATGCCAAGGCTGGCGAAGCAAAGACTGACGACGCCAAGGCTGGCGAAGCGGGCAAGGCCGAAGGCGGCGACGCTGCCAAGACCGAGCAGGCGAAGTAAGGACCGGAACGATGCCCAGTTTCTTTATCGACAGGCCGATTTTCGCCTGGGTCGTCGCGATCTTCATCATGATCGCCGGCGCCATCTCCATTCCGCTGCTGCCGATCTCGCAATATCCGGATGTGGCCCCGCCGCAGATTTCGGTCTCGACCACCTATTCCGGCGCGTCCTCGCAGGACACCTACCAGAGCGTCACCAAGCTCATCGAGGATGAGCTGAACGGCGTCGAGGGCATGTTGTATTTCGAGTCGACCTCGAGTGCTTCGGGCTCGGCCGAAATCAACATCACCTTCGCGCCGGGTACCGATCCGTCGCAGGCGTCCGTCGACGTGCAGAACCGCATCAGTCGCGTTGAACCGCGCCTGCCCGATTCTGTGCGCCGCCAGGGCGTGCAGGTCGAAGAGGCCGGCTCCGGCTTCCTGCTGATCGTTTCGCTCACCTCGACGGACGGCTCGATGGATGCCATCAGCCTCGGCGATTATCTGAACCGCAACGTGCTCTCGGAAGTCCAGCGCGTGCCCGGCGTCGGTCGCGCACAGCTCTTTGCGACCCAGCGTTCGATGCGCGTATGGCTCGATCCGGCCAAGATGCTCGGCCTCAACCTGACGGCTGCGGATATCACGGCCGCCGTGCAGGCGCAGAACGCTCAGATCGCCGCCGGCTCCATCGGCGCGCAGCCCAATCCGATCACCCAGCAGATCGCGGCTCCGGTCAATATTCGCGGTCAGCTGACGACGCCGGAAGAGTTCGGCGCCATCGTGCTGCGCGCCAATGCGGACGGCTCCGCCGTGCGCCTGCGCGACGTCGCGCGCGTGGAAGTGGGCGGCGAGACCTATTCCTTCTCAACCCGCCTCAACGGCCAGCCGTCCGCCGCCATCGGCGTGCAGCTTTCGCCGAGCGGCAATGCGATGGAAACCTCGGCCGCGATCAAGGCGCGCATGGACGAGCTTGCCAAGTTCTTCCCGCCGGGCCTCGAATATTCGATCCCCTATGACACGTCGCCCTTCGTGAAGGTGTCGATCGAGAAGGTTCTGCACACGCTGCTCGAAGCCGTCGGCCTCGTGTTCCTCGTGATGTTCCTGTTCCTGCAGAACATCCGTTATACGATCATCCCGACGCTCGTCGTGCCCGTTGCGCTGCTCGGCACCTGCGCCGTCATGCTCGCCATGGGCTTCTCGATCAACGTGCTCACCATGTTCGCCATGGTGCTCGCCATCGGCATTCTCGTCGACGATGCAATCATCGTCGTCGAAAACGTCGAGCGCATCATGTCGGAAGAGGGGCTGCCGCCGAAGGAGGCGACACGCAAGGCGATGAAGCAGATCACCGGCGCCGTCATCGGCATCACGCTGGTGCTCGCCTCGGTGTTCATTCCGATGGGCTTCTTCCCCGGCGCCGTGGGCGTCATCTATCAGCAGTTCTCGCTGACGATGGTCGTCTCGATCCTGTTCTCGGCCTTCCTCGCGCTGTCGCTGACCCCGGCGCTTGCCGGCAGCTTCCTTAAGCAGGTGCCGAAGGGCCATCACCACACCAAGCGCGGCTTCTTCGGCTGGTTCAACCGCGGTTTCGACCGTACCTCGCATGCCTATAGCGGCAGCGTGGGTTGGCTCGTGCGCCGCACGGGCCGCGTGATGGTGATCTATCTCGCGATCCTCGTGGGTCTCGGCTACATGTTCATGAAGCTGCCGTCGTCGTTCCTACCGGACGAGGATCAAGGCTTCGTGATCGTCATGATGCAATTGCCCTCGGAAGCGACCGGCCACCGTACGGACGAAGTGCTCTCGCAGACCGAAAAGATCTTCGGGCAGGAAAAAGCCGTCGACACCATCGTCGGCATCAACGGCTTCTCCTTCTTCGGTGCGGGCCAGAATGCCGGTCTTGCCTTCGTGACGCTGAAAGACTGGTCCGAACGCGGTCCGGAGGATGCAGCACAGTCGATTGCCGGCCGGGCGAGTATGGCGATGAGCCAGATCAAGGATGCGATCAGCTTCGCGCTGTCGCCGCCGCCGATCCAGGGGCTCGGCACCACGGGCGGCTTCTCGTTCCGCCTCCAGGACCGCGCCGGTCTTGGCCAGCAGGCGCTCTCGGCCGCGCGCGACCAGCTTCTCGGCCTCGCTGCCCAGAGCAATGTCGTGGTGGGCGTGCGCGTCGAAGGCATGCCGGACGCGGCCCAGGTCAATGTCGTGATCGACCGCGAAAAGGCCAACACCTTCGGTGTGACCTTCGCCGACATCAACACGACGATCTCGACCAATCTCGGCTCGACCTATGTCAACGACTTCCCGAATGCCGGGCGCATGCAGCGCGTGACGGTCCAGGCGGACCAGAACGAACGCATGCAGGTGGCCGATCTCCTGAACCTCAATGTGAGGAACGCCTCCGGCGGCATGGTGCCGATCTCCGCCTTCGCAACGGCGGAGTGGACGATGGCGCCGACCCAGACGGTCGGCTACAACGGCTATCCCTCCGTCCGCTTCAGCGGCGACACGAAGCCGGGCTTCTCCTCCGGTGACGCGATTGCGGAAATGCAGCGGCTTGCCGCCCAGCTTCCGCCGGGCTTCGGCTATGAATGGACGGGCCAGTCGCTGCAGGAAATCCAGTCCGGCTCACAGGCACCGATCCTGGTTGGCCTGTCGATCCTCCTGGTGTTCCTGTGCCTCGCCGCACTCTATGAAAGCTGGTCGATCCCGTTCGCGGTCATCCTCGTCGTGCCGCTCGGCGTCATCGGTGCGGTCATCGCGGTGACATTGCGCGACATGTCGAACGACGTGTACTTCAAGGTGGGCCTGATCGCGATCATCGGCCTGTCGGCGAAGAACGCGATCCTGATCATCGAGTTCGCCAAGGAGTTGATGGAGGACGGCAAGTCGCTGATCGATGCGACCATCGAGGCCTGCCACCTGCGCTTCCGCCCGATCCTGATGACCTCGCTCGCCTTCACGCTCGGCGTTTTGCCGCTCGCGATCGCCACCGGCGCAAGCTCGGGCAGCCAGCGCGCCATCGGTACCGGCGTGATGGGCGGCATGATCACCGCCACCGTGCTCGCCGTCTTCTTCGTGCCGGTCTTCTTCGTCTTCGTGATGAAGCTGTTCGGCTACGGCAAAAAGAAAAACGAGGAGCCGGCTCCGGCGGCAACAAGCCCGGCGGAGTAGGCGCCATGCGCCGGACCAAGGCAGAGGCCAAGGAAACCCGCCAGCAAATCCTTCTGGCGGCGGAAAAGGTCTTCTACGAAAAAGGTGTCGCCCATGCCTCCATGGAGGATGTGGCGCGCGCCGCGGGGGTTACCCGCGGCGCCATCTACTGGCACTTCGCCAACCGGGCGGATCTGGTGCTGGAACTCTACAATTCGCTGCCTATGCCGCAGGAAGAGCTGATCGCCCGCGAACTGGAAGCCGAGAATGCCGATGTCTTCGGCGTGCTCGAACGGGTCGGCCGCGAATGGCTGGAGCTGCTGGCCGAGGACGAGCACCGCCAGCGTATCCTTTCCATTCTCCTGCGTTGCGACCACACCGGCGAATTCGCCGTCATTTCCGAGCGGCAGAACGATATCGACGACGAGCACATGCAGGCGCTGGAGGCGGCCTTCGTGAAAGCGCAGGGGCAGGGCAAGCTCGGCGGCGCTTGGACGCCGCGTTCGGCCGCCTCGATGCTGCGCTGGGTCATCAAGGGCCTGTGCTCTGAATGGCTGCTGTTCGGCCGCCGGTTCGATATCGCCAGCGAAGGCAAGGATGCGCTGCGTCGGCTTTTTGCCACCTACTCAGCGCCTACACCGTCAACCTGACTGGCGGAAAGCCTCGAGCCTCTCGATCCATTCCGCACCCACATGCCAGCGGCGCAGCACGGAGACCGGATCCTCCGCATCGAGCCGCGAACAGATGCGGTAGATTTCCAGCACCTCCGGCGCCATCTCGCCGCGCTGGCAGAAATACATCGCCGCCGCATAACGCGCGCGCCCGGACCATTCGGCGCCGGGTGGCATGGCGATGATCTCCCAGTTGCGGCGGGTTTCCTCGTCCATTTATTTGAGGCCCGGCGGAGTGGCCGTGCGGCGGGGGAGCTTGACGAAGGGGCGGGGCACGATCTTCGCGCGCTTCATCATCTTCTGGTATTTCAACTCTCGCATCGCATAGATCTCGACCCAGAGGTCTTCGGTGAACTTCGAGCCGTAGGGCCGCTCCAGGCTGGCAATGGCGATGTTGCGCTTGGCCGTCGGTGACCAGGTCGCGGCGGTGACGAGGCCTGCTTCATGCTTCTGCCTGTGGTAGACGATGGCGTGTTCGGCGGAAATATTCCCTTCGATTTCAAGGCCTACCAGGATGTGCTTGAGAGTCTGATTCCGCCGCGCATCGAGGATGGCGCGGCGGCCGTTGAAGTTCGGCTTGTCCGGATCGACCAGCCAGTCGAGGCCGATTTCGTCCGGCATGCGCACGCGATCGGCGCGCAGGGCCGCCTCGGCTGTCATGAAATCCGCATTGGCGACGATGAAGCCCGCCTCGATGCGCGTCTGGTTCAGCGCGCCGTAACCGATGGCGCGGATCGCATGGAGCTCGCCGGCCGCCCACAGCCGATCCCAGAGCGAGAGCGCTCTGGCGCGCGGTACAAAGAGTTCGTAACCGAGATCGCCGGTAAAGCCGGTGCGCGAGATCGTGACTTCGCCGCCCTCATGCGGGAAGGTGGCGATATCGAAGGGTTTCAGCCGTTCCACGCCGGCAAAGCCGGCATCGCGCAGCACGGCATAGCTGGTCGGGCCTTGCAGCGCGAGACCGGCGATTTCCTCCGTCTCCTCGCGGATGTCGACCGTGAAGCCGAAAGCGCTGTCGAGCAGCCAGGGCAGGTGGCGCTCCTGGCAGCAGACGCGGAACTCCTGTTCGCCGAGCCGGAACAGCGTGCCGTCGTCGAGCACATGGCCGTGGTCGTCGCACCAGGCGGTGTAGTGCACGCGGTTGACGCCGAGTTTTCGCACATCGCGCAGCGTCAGGCGATTGAGGTAGCGTTCCGCATCCGGACCGGCGATGCGGTATTTCACCATGGGGGAAATGTCGAATAGCGCGGCGGTGGAGCGGATGGCGAAATATTCGAGCTCGCCGTCGGTCAGCGAATGCGGCGCCTTGTATCCCGCCCAATTGTACCAGTCGTTGACCTCGCTGATCGCCATGAGGCGCTCGTGGAACGGCGTTTCGAGACGGGGCACACGGATGTGGTCGCGGGCGGCGCGGCGCAGGTCGGCGGCGGATTTCGTCATGGCGTTCATGCTGTCGCTCCCGAAAGGATGTGGCGCGCGGCGTTCCAGCCCGGCAGGCCGGAAATGCCGCCGCCCGGATGCGCGCCGGCGCTGGCGAGATAGAGGCCCTCGATCGGCGTCTTGTAGCCGGATGCCGCCCCCGTCGGGCGGTTGACCAACAGCTGGTCGGCCTGCAATTCGCCGTGATGCCAGTGGCCGCCGGGCAGATTGTATTCCGCCTCGATATCGACCGGCGTCATTAGATTGGCGGCGAGGATGGATTTGCCGATGCCGGGCGCGTTGCGCTCCAGCACCTCCAGCACGATCTTGAGGAAGGCCGGTTTGCCATGCTCCCAGCCGGCCTTGAGACGGTAGGGCGCATATTGCACGAGTGCGGACAGCGTGCAGGCCCCGGAGGGTGCAAGCGACGGGTCGGAGAGGCTCGGCAGCGTGATCTCCATGACCGGGTCGGTGGAGAATTCGCCGTATTTCGCCGGGTTGAAGGCCGTCTCGACCTGTTCCTTCGAGCGCACCAGCACGATGCGGCCGTTGCGGGCCTCCGCCGGCAGGCCGGTGAAATCGGGGATGCGGTCCAGTGCAAGATCGAGCTTGGCGACATTGCCGTGGCTGCGCACGTTCTTCACCGAGCGCACGAAGCCGGTGCCGCTTTCGGCGGGATCGACGAGGCGCAGGAACGTCGTCTGCGGATGCACCGCCGAAACGACGACGGGTGCCGTGATCTCCGTGCCGTCGCCGAGAACGACGCCGCTGGCACGGCCGCGATCGGCGAGAATGCGGGCCACGGGTGTCGCGCAGCGGATGGTGACGCCTGCTTTTTCCGCCGCGCTCCGGAAGGCGGGGGCGATGCTCGCCATGCCGCCTGACGGTACGAACTGCCCGCCTGTGCGGCCGGCGACGTCACCGGTCAGGCGGTAATAGAGGCCGAGCAGGGAAGTTGGCGAGCGCGGGCCGAGATGGATGCCGAGCGTCGCGTCGAAGGCGAGTAGGCCCTTGAGGCGGTCGTCCGTCAGGTATTCGTCGGTGACGTCGGCGACGTTCATCAACAGCATGCGCAGGAAATCGCGGCCCTCGCTGCGACCCTTGCGGATCAGGCTGAGACCGGCGCCGGCAAGGGTCGAGAGATCGCCGAGCGAGACCGCGCCGATCTGCGGCGGCGGGCGGCGCAGGAAGCGTTTCAGGATACCCGCCTGGAAGATGAGTTTCTTGCGCATCGCCGCAAAGGCGGCTTGTTCCTCAGCGGAGACGCCGTCGATGCTCTCGCCATAGGCACCGTTGAGCGTGATCGCCTTGCCGGAACCGTCGAGCACCGTCGTCGGCAGCAGCGTTTCATGGCCCTTGAGGTCGAGGCCGATATCCTTGGCGACTTCCGCATCCAGCCGGTTGACGAGATGGGCGAGGCCGGCGGAACGGAAGCCGGGTGAAAATTCCCGGCCACGCGTGGCGCCGCCCGGTTCGTTTGCCGCTTCCAGCACCAGAACGCGGCGGCCGCCCTTGGCGAGGCGGGTGGCGGCGGCAAGGCCGTTGTGGCCGGCGCCGATCACGATGGCATCAAATGACGTCATGGGCTTTGCTCATCTGTTCGGGGGCACGCTTGAGGTCACGCAGGATTTCGGCGGCGGCGTTGCGGCCGGGCGCGCCCATCACCCCGCCGCCCGGATGGGTGGAGGAGCCGCACATATAGAGCCCATGGATGGGGCTGCGGTATTGCGCATAGCCGGGCACTGGCCGGTTGAAGAGCAGCTGGTCGAAGGTCAATTCGCCCTGGAAGATATTGCCCTCGGTGAGGCCGACTTCCGCCTCGATCTCGCGCGGCGTGCGCACTTCCATATGCACGATGCGGTCGCGGAAGCCGGGCGAATAATCTGATATCTGGCTGATGACCGTCTCGGCGAAGGCGTCGCGGTCTGCGTCCGTCCAGTCGCGACCTTCCACCTTCGGCGGGCAATATTGCACGAAGCAGCTCATGAAATGTTTGCCGGGCGAGGTCATGGTCGGGTCGAGCAAGGTGGGGATCATCATGTCGAGGAAGGGATCGGCTGACCAGCGTCCGGCCTTCCAGGCGTCGTAGCCACGTTCCATGCGCTCGATACTGTCGGTGAAATGCATGTCGCCGCGAATGCAGTTCGAGCCTTCGGGCAGCGCCGGAAATTCCGGCAGGCTGTCGAGCGCGATGTTCACTTTGCCGGAGGAGCCGCGCATCTTGAAATGCTTGACGCGGTGGACGAAGTCGCCGGGCAGGTCCGTCTCTTCGACGAGCTTCAAGAAGGTGCGCTTCACATCGGCATTGGAGACGACGAGATCGGCGCGCACCTCATCGCCATTGGCCAGCACGACGCCGGTGGTACGGCCGCCGCGTGTCAGGATTTTCGAGACTTCCGCATCCGTGCGGATCGTGCCGCCGGAGGCCTGGAAGGAGCGGGACAGTGCTTGCGTCACCGCGCCCATGCCGCCGCGGGCATAGCCCCAGGCGCCGACGGAGCCGTCGACTTCGCCCATATAGTGGTGGAGGAGGACATAGGCCGTGCCGGGCGACATCGGGCCGAGTGCGGTGCCGATGATGCCCGACAGCGCGAGATAGGCCTTGATGACGTCGGTCTCGAAATATTCGTCGAGAAAGTCGGAGATCGACATGGTCCAGAAGCGCAGCGTCTCGGCCATTTCGTGCGGGCTGAATTCGCCGAACTTCTTGGCGAGATAGAGCAGCTCCGAGATATCGCGCGGGCGGAAACCGAACGGGTCGGGCGCGGTGCGCATCAGGAGCGGCTGGATGAAGCGGCACTGGCGCGTCACGTCGCGGGCATAACGCTCGTAGGCTTCCGCATCGCGTTTCGAGTAGCGGGCGAATTCGCGGCGGTGGCTGTCGTGGTCGCGGTAGGAGGCGAGGTAGTCGCCGTCGCGGGTGAAGACCGCGCCGCCTTCATAGGAGATCACCTGCAGGCCGTGTTTCGGCAATTCGAGATCGCGCATGATCTCCGGCCTAAACAGCGAGCACACATAGGAACAGTTGGAGTAAAGGAAGCCGGGCGTCAGCTCGCGGCTGGTGGCTGCACCGCCGACCCAGCCGTTCTTTTCCACGACGAGAACGTTGAGGCCGGCGCGCTGGAGATAACAGGCCGTTACCAGCCCGTTATGGCCGCCGCCGACGATCAGGGCATCGTACTTTTGCATTTTTGATGTCTCCCTTGTTTCTAAAAGCTGCATCAAAAGCAAAATGTTGTCCAGATATTCTGAATGATCATTCAGCAAGTATCTTGCAATCGCCTGATTATGCGCTAGAATTTCGATCCATTGGAAAGCGCACCGGCCATGCGGCCGCAAGAGCAGGGAAGCCATGACGGCGGCAGTCGAGGATGGTGCAGCGGCGGAACCCGAATATGACGAGGCGGCGATCCGCTTCCTCGGCGTGATGTGGGGCGAGGGCTATCTTTCGCCCGGCGGCCCGGCTGAAGTCGATCGCGTGCTTGCGGGCATCGATCTCACGGGCAAGTCCATTCTCGATTTCGGCTGCGGCGCCGGCGGCATCACGCTGCATATCGCCAGGACCTACCGTCCGGCGGAGATCGTCGGCTACGATGTCGAGCAACCCGTCATCGAACGGGCGAAGGCGGCTGCGGTGGCGCAGGGGCTTTCGTCCATCGCGCGGTTCATCGCGAGCCCGCCGGGACGGTTGCCGTTCGATGACGGTGCCTTCGACGTCGTCTTCTCCAAGGATGCGATGATCCATGTGCCGGACAAGGAGGCGCTGTTTGCGGAACTGTTCCGCGTGCTGAAGCCCGGCGGTGTGCTTGCCGCTTCGGATTGGTTGATTGGTCATGACGGCGAACCGAGCCCCGATATGCAGGACTATATCGCCGCAGAAGGGCTGAGCTTCGGCATGGCGTCGTCGTGCCGATATCTGCGGGCGATGGCGCAGGCGGGCTTTGCCGACGGCATCGCGGAGAGCCGCAATGCCTGGTATCGCGACGTGGCGCGCGGCGAACTGGCGCGGCTGAAAGGGCCGCTCTATGCGGAGGCTGTTGCGGCCGTCGGCGAGGTCTATGTCGCCAAGAACATCCGCACCTGGACCGCCATGCAGAAGGTTCTTGACAGCGGAGAGCATTGTCCCACTCATCTGCGCGCAAGCAGGCCGGCCGCGGGAATTCGCCCATGACGGTCGTGCTGAAAAATCCCAAGGGCAAGGTAACGGTGAAGATGCGGGCAGGCGGGGCTGATCAGAGCTCGGGTGACGGCGAGAAGCGGGGCCGCAAGGCGTCCAAGGAAACGAGACGGCAGCAGCTCATCGAGGCGACGATCGATTCGCTGGCCAAGCGCGGCTATTCCGATACGACGCTGGCGGATGTGGCCGATGGTGCGGGCTTGTCCCGCGGCATCGTCAACTTCCACTTCGAGAGCAAGGAAAACCTGCTCATCGCCACGTTGCAATTCATGTCGGAGGAGTATGGCGACCACTGGAATTCGGCGCTCGAAAAGGCCGGTCCCAGCATTGCCAGCCGTCTGTGGGCCATCGTGCATGCGGATTTCGATAGAAAAATCTGCACGAAGCGCAAGCTCGCTGCCTGGTGCGCCTTCTGGGGCGAGGCCAAGTCTCGGCCGACCTATCAGGCGCTGTGCGGCGCGCGCGACGTCAAATACCAGGAGACGGTGATCGCGCTCTGCGCCGACCTCAAGGCGGAGGGCGGCTACGATTACGAACCGGAACCGATGGCGCTGTCGCTCTGCGCCATGCTGGAAGGCCTGTGGCTGCGCCTGATGATGGGCGACGGCACAACGCGGGAAAAGGCGCTGGAGGCGGCCATCGCCTTCGTCGTCGTGGCCTTCCCGAAGCATCTCACTTTGCAAGGACCAAAACCACAATAGGGAACCCGAAAACGGGGAAGGAGAACGGCATGACGACTGCAAAAACGGCCAGGTATCTTACAACGGCGGCGCTTACCGTCGTCCTTGCCCTCGGCCCCGCCCTTCCTGCCTTCTCCGCCGATAGCCTGACCGTCTTCGACTGGTCCGGCTACGAGGATCCCGCCTTCCACCCGAAATATACCGAGAAGGCCGGTGCCGAGCCGGATTTCTCCTTCTTCGGCGATGAGGAAGAGGCGTTTCAGAAGCTGCGTTCCGGCTTCAAGGCGGATGTGGCGCATCCCTGCTCGCAGAGTGTGGTGAAGTGGCGCGAGGCGGGGCTTCTGGAGCCGCTCGACACGGCCAAGCTCGCCTCCTGGAACGATGTGCTGCCGAATTTCAAGGCGATGAAGAACCTGATGACGTCTGACGACGGGACCGCCTGGTTCATTCCCTTCGAATGGGGCAACACGGTGCTGACCTATCGCACCGACACGGTCAAACCCGAGGAGGTCGCCTCGCTCAAGGCCTTCGCCGATCCCAAATTCAAGGACCGCGTGTCGATCGGCGACAATGTCGATGACGCCTACGCGCTGGCAAGTCTTGCCATCGGTCTCAAGGACTGGACGATGATGACGGATGCGCAGTTCCAGGAGGCCTCGGCCTTCCTGCGCGAGGTGCACAAGAATGTGCGCCTATACTGGACGGACAATACGGACCTGAGCCAGGCGATGGCGAGCGGCGAGGTCGATCTCGCCTGGGCCTGGAACGAGACGGCGACGACCCTGCAGGCCGAGAGCCAGCCCGTCGCCATCAAAAAAGATACCAAGGAAGGCCTTTCGACCTGGGTCTGCGGCTATGTGCGGCTGAAGGGGGGCGAAGCGAGCCCCGATCTTGCCTATGATTATCTGAATGCGGTCACCGACCCCGCCGTCGCGGCGTATATGGTCGAAAGCTGGGGCTATGGCCATTCCAATGCCAAGGGCATGGCGGCCGTCGACCCGAAGATCCTGAAGGACAAGGGCTATGCCGACGTCGATGCCTTCGTCGCCAACACGCTCTTCCAGTCGCCGATGCCGACGGAGCTGCGGCAGAAGATGATCGCCGAATTCGAGAAGATCAAGTCGGGTTACTGACGGCGCTGGCGCGGACCCTGCCCCTTTCGGGGCGGGGTCACGTATCCTTCATTCGACATTCGCAAGAAAGAGAGTAGGATGGTGTCATCGGTGGCAATTGATACGGGCGCCACTGCTGAAGGTTAAGGAGCTTCCGCCCCAGTGAACGAAAGGGGGCGGCTATGCAGCCAAACTCTGTGACGCTCAGTTCCGACAATGACGACTGGATTGTCGTTGTCGTTGAAGATGGCGAGGAGTTGCACCGGTCTTTCAAGATTCAGAGCCACGCGCAGAACTGGTCCGACGGCCAGCGCATTCGCCTGGGCCTGTATTCTGGTTCGGCGGACACGCTTTCGCTGTCCGATGACTGACCGGTTTCAACAAACCGATAGGATCGCTTTGAAGCTCCCGGCCCGCCGGGAGCTTTGCTTTTAGATACGTGTGACCGGCGGGTCCTCGGCCAGCAGCACAAAGGCCTCGGGATCGTAGGCAAGACGGATTTCCGCGCCGATCGGCAGATCGTCCGCGCCAAAATTGTTCGTTTCGACCATCGACAGCGGCTGTTCCAGCCCATCGATACCGACCGTCAGATGGGTGACCTCGCCGAAATAGGCGCGGTTCTCGATGCGGCCGGAAAGTTCGTGCGGCGCGCGGTCGTCGTCCCACAGCAGCCGCAGGCGTTCCGGGCGGATGCCGACGGTGACATGGCCGCTGCTGGCGGCAAAACCCTGTGGCTTTTCCAGCTGGACGGCGCCGAAACGGGCGGCGTCGATGGAGACGGCATTGCCCTGTTCGCCCAGCACCTTGGCTTTCAGGAAATTCATGCCGCCGAGGAAATCCGCGACCTTGCGGGTGCGCGGGCGCTGATAGATTTCCTTGGGGCTGGCGATCTGCGCGATACGCCCGCCGAACATCACGGCGATGCGGTCGGAAAGCGCCAGCGCTTCATACTGGTCATGCGTGACGAGGATGAAGGTGATGCCGACGGCCTTTTGCAGCGTGCGCAGCTCCACCTGCATTTCCTCGCGCAGCTTCTTGTCGAGAGCTGACAGTGGCTCGTCGAGCAGCAGCACTTTAGGGCGCATGACCAGGGCACGGGCGAGGGCCACGCGCTGGCGCTGGCCGCCGGAGAGTTCATGCGCCTTGCGCTGGCCCAGCCCCGAGAGGCGCACCATGTCGAGCGCATCGCCGACTCGTTTCTTTTCTTCTTCGGGCGAGAGTTTGAGCCGCTTCAGGCCATAGGCGACGTTTTCCGCGACATCGAGATGCGGGAAGATGGCGTAGCTCTGGAAAACCATATTGGTCGGCCGCTTGTTCGGCGGCAGCGCCAGCGAGGGCACGCCGTCGATATAGATCTCGCCGGCCGTCGGGTTCTCGAAGCCGGCGATGGAGCGGAGAAGCGTGGTCTTGCCGCAGCCGGAGGGGCCGAGCAGGGAGAAGAATTCGCCTTCGGCAATCGACAGCGAGACATCGTCCAGCGCCTTGTAGATGCCGTAGAATTTCGACACGTTTTCGATCTGGATCATCGCGCGGTCGCTCATAAGAACTCCTAGGGCAAGGCATGCGCCAGCTGCGTGCGGCGTTCAGCACGGCGGCGCAGGATTTCGGCGAGGGTGAGCATGAGGATGGAGGCGACGAGCATGATCGTGCCGAGCGCCAGGACCCCCGGCAGCTTGGCGGCAAAGCGCAACTGGCCCCAGATATAGACCGGCAAGGTCGGCTCGGTGCCGGAGAGGAAGAAGGCGAGGATGAACTCGTCGAGCGAGATGGTGAAGGTGACGAGCAGGCTGGAGACGATGGCGGGTGCCACCACCGGCAGCGTCACGCGGCGGAAAGTGCCGATGGCGGCCTCGCCGAGATCGTAGGAGGCTTCCTCCAGGCTGCGGTCGAAACCTTCGAAGCCGGAGACCAGCACGGACATGGCATAGGGCACGCAGAACACCGTCTGGCCCAGGATGACGGTGACGAGCGACAGCTCGACGCCCATCGCCAGCACGATCATCAGCAGCGAGACGGCGACGATGATCTCCGGCAGGAAGAGCGGTGCCATGATGAGGCCGGCCGCGGCGCGCTGGCCGCGAAAGCGGTAGCGCGTGATGGCGCGGGCCGCGCAGATGCCGAGGATGGTCGACAGCAGCGAGACGGACAGGCCGACGATCAGGCTGTTCCAGGCCGCCTCCAGCATCACCGAATTGCCGGAGAGCGAGGCGTACCACTTGGTCGTGAAGCCGGCGAGCGGAAAGGTGGTGGTCGCCGCATTGTTGAAGGAGAAGATCGGCAGAAGCAGGATCGGCAGGTAGAGGAACAGGAAATAGGCCGCCACATAGATGGGCAGAAACGGAATGAAGCGCAGGCGCTGGGTGAGGAGGCTCATTTGATCCTCCGGATGGTGAATTTCAGCGCGAGGACGATCGCTGCGGCCGAAAGCGAGACGAGCACCATGGTCGTCACCGAAAGGGCGGCACCCAGCGGCCAGTTGGCAGCCTTGCCGAACTGCGCCTGGATGGCGGTCGCGATCATCACGCCGTCCTTCCCGCCGACGAGGCGGGGCGTCACATAGTCGCCGACGGTCGGGATCATGACGATCAGGAAGGCGGAGATGACGCCGGGCAGCGAGAGCGGCAGGGTGACGCGGAAGAAGGCCTTGATCCTGCTGTCGCCGAGATCGCGCGCAGCCTCGATCAGCGTGCGGTCGACCTTCTGCAGCGAGACGTAGATCGGCAGGATGGCGAAGGCCGCCCAGCTGTGTACCAGCGTGATGACGACGGCATTGGAATTGTAGAGCAGCGAGGTGACCGGCTTGTCGATGAGGCCCATCGAGATGAGGCCGGTGTTCATCACGCCGCCATAGCCCAGAATGACCTTCCATGACATGACGCGCAGCAGGTAGCTCGTCCAGCAGGGCACGGTGATGAGGAAGAGCCAGAGGTTCTTGTGCACGCCGCCATGGAAGGAAATGAACCAGGCGACCGGGTAGGAGAAAACGACGGTGACGACGCTGACCGTCAGCGAGATCCACAGCGAGCGGACGAAGAGGTCGCGATAGATCGGTTCCGTCAGCGCCTGCCGGTAGTTTTCCAGCGTGAAGGTGCGGTCGATCTCGAGGTAGTTCTGGGTCCAGAAACTGTAGGCGATGACGATGAGAACCGGGAGGAAGAGCAGCGCCAGCGCATAGAGAAAGGTCGGCGAGATCATGGCGAGGCCGCGGGCCTCTTCGCTCCGCATCCAGGCCCGGCGCCGAGAGGGGGAGGGCGTGTCAGCGATCGGCCCGAACGCCGCCGCCGTCATCGGGCAAGGCTCCCGTGACGACAACTTTCATAAAGGGTGAGATTTCCGATTCCCATGGCGGTCGCCTTTTCGGCTTCGTTGTTCCCGAAACGGAACATGCGCCCAAATCCCCGTTGAAATCAAGCCCCGTTTCTGCAATATTGATTGAACGAACATTCAATATGATCGTGAAATACGAGATCTTTCATATTGTTGATCGCGGAATCTTTTCGCAAATTATCGATGGAGAGGGACATGGCGGCAATTCCGAAGACGGCGAACGAACCGGTCGAAGAGGTGGCCGACGACCTGACCCGGCTTGCCGAGCGGCATCTCGTGCAGCCCTGGCCGGTTTCCGGCTCCATCGGTGCGGAGGCGCGCGGAAGAATCGAGTCGGGTGAGGGCATCTATGTGACGGATGCGGCCGGGCGAAAGCTGATCGACGGCCCCGCCGGCATGTGGTGCGTCAATACCGGCCACCGCAACCGCGAGCTTGCCGACGTCATGGCCTCGCAGGCCATGGAACTCTCCTACAATTCGCCCTGGTACACGACCAACACGCCGTCCGCCGTGCTCTCGGCCCGGCTTGCCGGTCATGCGCCCGATGGCGTCGACCACGTCTTCTATACGACGGGCGGTTCCTCGGCGGTAGAGACGGCGCTGCGCTTCATGCAGTTCGCGAACAATGTGAAGGGCCGGCCGGAGAAGAAGCTGATCGTCTCCCGGCAGGGTGGCTATCACGGCTCGACCTATCTCTCCGCCTCGCTCAATGGCCGGCCGCGCGACCACGACTGGATGGACAGCGCCTCCGAACTGGTGGTGAAACTCTCCTGCCCGAATCCCTTCCGCCGACCAGACGGCATGAGCGTCGACGCCTTCTGCGATTTCCTCGTCGAGGAGTTCCGGCAGATCATCGAAGAGAAGGGGGCGGAGAATATTGGCGCCCTCATCGCCGAGCCCGTCATGGCCTCCGGCGGCGTCATCGTGCCGCCGCCGGGTTATCTCAAACGCATGCACGCCCTTTGCCGCGCCAACGATATCCTGTTCATCGCAGACGAGGTGGTGACGGCCTTCGGCCGGCTCGGCCATGTCTTCGCCGCGAAGGATGTTTTCGACATCGAGCCCGACATGATCACCTTCGCCAAGGGTGTCACCTCGGGTTACTTCCCCCTCGGCGGCGTGATGATCGCGGGGCGGCTGTTCGAGGAACTGCGCCGCTCGAACCATTCGGAGGCGATGTTTGCGCACGGGCTCACCTATTCCAGCCATCCGGTCGGCTGCGCCGTTGCGCTGAAGAACCTCGACATTCTCGAGAATGGGCTGCTGGCACATACACGGGCGGTCTCCGAACATTTCCAGGCAGGACTGAAGGCGCTGGAAGAGCTGCCGCTGGTCGGTGAGGTGCGCGGTCTCGGGCTGATGGCCTGCGTCGAATGCGTCGCCGATCGTGTCAGCAACAATCCGCTGACGCTCGATCTGGAAGTCGGAAAGCGTATCGACAAACATTGCCAGGAGCTCGGCCTTCTGGTGCGCCCGCTCATTAACATGTGCGTGATGTCGCCGCCGCTCACCATCTCGCTTTCGCAGATCGACGACATGACGGCGATCCTGCGCAAGGGCATCGAGCTCACCATGGACGACCTCGTCCGCGAGGGGCTCTGGAGGGGCTAAGCCCTTCAAAAGGCTTGTTTGGAGCGACCATTCCCCGGTCCAAACTTTTGAGGTCCGCGAAAGCGGGCCTCTTTTTATGTGCTGTCATATCTGTGTTCGATGCAGGAGAAGCGGCCGGTCCGCCGGTTTCGAGCCGCAGCAAAAGCTTGCGCTCACGCGGCCCATGATGGCATTAGGACTGCTTCTTCGGAGAATGGACATGAGCAACGACACAACAGCAGAACGGCCGTGGAGGAGACAGGCCCTTTTCGCATCGCTTTTCGCGCTAGGACCGCTTTTCACCGGCGCGCCGGCCCTTGCCACGCCCGTGCTGGTCGTGGATGCCGACAGCCGTCAGGTGCTCTACCAGGAAGATGCGGGCGCGCCGTGGTATCCCGCCTCCACGACCAAGCTGATGACCGCGCTCGTCGTGTTCGAGGCGCTGAAAGCCGGCGAAGTCACCATGTCGACCCATGTGACGATGACGCGCAACGCAACGAAGCAGGCGTTTCTGGAGTCCGGCCTGACGCTCGGGCGCGCGATGACGCTGGAAGACGCGCTCTATGCTGTCATCACCGCTTCCGCCAATGATGTCGCCGTCGCGCTCGCCGAAGCCGTGGCCCCCGATCAGGCGGCGTTTGTCGCCCGGATGAACAAGACGGCCGAGCGCCTCGGGCTGACCGGCACGCATTTTTCCAATCCGAACGGCCTGTTCGACAAGGCGAACTACACGACCGCACGGGATCTCGCCATTCTCGGCATGGAAGTGGACCGGTCGTTTCCCGGCTACCGCCGCTTCTTCCAGGCGTCCGCCGTCACGATCGACGGCAAGGAGATCAAGTCCAACAATCTGCTTTTGACCCAGTTCAGCGGCACGATCGGCATGAAGACCGGCTTCATCTGTGCCTCCGGGCGCAATATCGTCGGGCTTGCGACGCGGGGCGGCCGGCGCATGATGGTGGTCGTGCTCGGCGCGACGACGGAGCGCGAGCGCAATGAACGCTCGGCGCAATATCTGACGCAGGCTTTCGATGGCCGTCTGCCGACCGGTGCCGGGCCTGTCGAGGGCTTGCAGAACAAGGTCGGCGCGGTGCCGGAAGACATGCGTATCCAACTGTGCACCGACAAGGCGGCGGCCTATGAGGCGAGCCGTGACGCGCTCTATCCGATGGGCCTGCCGGGGCAGGAAACCTATCTGAAGGACCGGATTGCCGAGCAGGTCCACACCATCAAGACATGGGTGGACGAAACGGTGAAGGACGTGCCGCTGCCGAAGCCACGTCCCTCATAAGGCCTGCTCAGGTTTTGAGGCCGCTATTGGCCTCTGCCATCGTCTTCTCGTCCGGCGCGTCCTTCAGCGTCATGACCGGCAGCACCCTGCGCAGATGGTCGTGATGGGTGCGCACGCCATATTCGAGGTCCGAGAGGTAGAAGCCCGAAAAGGCGTTCGAGGTCATCGCCTCATTGGACCACACGGTGAGCTGTACGTCTTCCGCCTGCGTGTCGCGATCGATGCGGAAGGCGAGGTAGCGGGCGAGCCGGTGGGCGCGGTCTTCCTCGCGATACCGGTAGATACCGCCGCGCAGCATGGTCTTGCCGATGGCGACCGGGAATTCCTGATAGAACTGGATTGTTTCCGGCGTGACTGCGATGACGCAGTTCGGGAACAGGCCGAAATAGATCCAGGCCTTGCGCAGATGCTCCGGCAGCGCCGTATTTTCGGGTGAAATCTTCACATAGTTGCGCACGCTCCAGCGGCGGCCGGCATGCGGATTGTAAGTCGCAAACGACCGGCAGAGACCATCGACGAAGGGCTCGTCGTAATAGGTCGAGCCGTAGAGGTCCTGTAGCGCCGGGTGCGCCATGGCGACGTGATAGCCCTCGTTGTCGACGTCGCGCACGGACTTCCAGTTGACGGGCGTTTCTTGTGTCCAGATGCCGCCGGTCGGGATCATCTCTTCCGACCGGTAGTGGGACAGCTCGGCCTCGAAGGGTTTCATCACCTCGGCGACAGAGGGCTGCGGGCCGGGGGCGAAGCGGATGAAGACGAAGCCTTGCCAGATCTCGCATTCCAGCGATTTCAGGCCGAATTCATCCTTGTCGAGCGGCGGGAAGCTGCGCGGGCGGGCGGCACCGCGCAGCGTGCCGTCGAGATTGTAGACCCAGCCGTGGAACGGACAGACCAGCGCGTTGCGGCAGCTTCCCGTCTCGTCCGCGACGAGGCGGGAGCCGCGATGGCGGCAGATATTGTGGAAGGCGCGCACCGCGCCGTCCTGTCCGCGCAGGATCAGCGCACGCTCGCCGACGACATCCATGGTGAGGTAGTTGCCAGGCTCGGGAATGTCGGAAACGTGGCAGGCGATCTGCCAGTGCTCGCGGAAGACGTGCTGCTTTTCCAGCTCCAGAAGCGCGGGGCTGTGATAACACCAGCCGGGAAGTCCGCTCCGGTCCCAATCGTTGGGAATGCTGATATCGCGGATCATCTCGTTCATGTCGCTCCCCATTCTTTTGCTGAACGTTCATTCAATATAAGCACGATTTTCGTTGAAAAGGAATAGCTTGCGAAACGAAGGTGTTTTTCAGTGATGAAAACCCCGGCCGCAGGACGGCCGGGGCAGGGGGATTTTCGAGCGAAAGCCGGGACGGTGCCGCCGCTTAACGGCAGACCTTCACGCGCTTGATGACGAGGTTGCCCCAATGATCGTAGCGCTTGATCTTCTTCCAGAAGCAGTGGCGGCGGTGGCCGTAGTAGTGGGTGACATAGCCGCCATGGTGGCCGCCCCAGCCATGGTGGCCACCCCAGCCATGGCCGCCACCAAAGCCGAAATAGAAGCCGCCGGCCTGCGAGGGGGCTGCGAAGGATACCGCTGCGATGGTCGCGACGACGGCGGTCATGAGGAATTTGCGCATTTCAGTCTCCTCTCTTCCAGTGAAAGGATGAAGGTATTTCATCCAGTACGATCACTGTGACACGAGAGGGTCGAGGGCGCTGTTTCGGCTGGAACAGGCGTTTAGCGGTCGAGTTCCGGGTAGTAGCGGTCCATGTTGCTGGGGCGCAGCCGTTCACCGATCAGGCAATCGACGTCGCTTCCGGCGGCCGGCACGATACGGGCGGGCGGCTCGGCGCCGCTAACTTCGAGGATCAGCTTGCGGCGGATGGCGATGGCGAAATCCTCCGGCTCCTGCACCGGCAGAACGAAGGCGCCGGGGCCGCCGATGACGCAGTTCGAATAATAATCGTCGAGCGAGCCATAGGCGGCCGAGGGGCGGATCATGATGGCGAGGCCGTTGATGATGATGCCGAGCGCATTGGCGGCATCGCGCGCCGGTGTGACGGGCGAACCGAAATTGTTCGGCCCGTCGCCGGACACGTCGATGACGCGGCGCATGCCGGAATAGCTGTTGGCATCGAACAGTTTGGCGCCATAGGCGATGGCACTGGAAATGGAGGTCCCACGGCGCGTGGCGATCGGGCGGGCTTCCAGGAGGGCGGCGAAGGCGTTGGCGTCGTCAGGGCCGGAGATGATCTGCCAGGGGATGTGCGAGCTGTCGCGGACCGTGCCGGCCCATTCGAAATAGGTGATGGCGATGCGGCCGGTCAGCCCGTCCCGCACGGCATTGATGAACTCGGCGTGGCGCAGGGCATCGACATAGCCGGCGCGCTGGATCTGCGCCTCCTCGATATCCATCGACCCGGACACATCGACCGCCAGGACCAGTTCCACGTCGACTTCTTCTCCGGACGCGGCAAGCGTGGTGCCGGATGTCAGGCTCATCAGCAAGGCAAGCATCGTCATCATGACCGTCACCCTCTGCGCATACCGCTATAAATGGCCCAGGCGCGCTGAAGGGAAAGGGTGGAGTCTTCAAAAAAACGCTGATTTTGGACCTGTTCTACAGCGCCGTCAGGTCCCTGATCGCCATGCGCTTGTAGGACTCGACCAGCGCGTCGCCTTCTGCTCGCTCGACGGAGACGGCAAGCCGCATCGTGGCTTCGCCGAGATGCATGACGAGCAGGGCGGTTGCGTCGATTTTCGCGGGGTTGACCGCCGGCCGCAATGCCTTCAGTTGCGCGCCAAGCAGGGCGCCGTTGCGGCGGCTTTCCGCCACCTCCATTGCCCGCAAGGCGCCGTCGGCCTGCACTGCCGACCAGATGTCGCGGATGACGGGCTCGGCGAGGAAGATCGCATAATAGGTGTCGATCAGCGCGCCGAAGGCGATGGCGAAGTCCTCCATGCTGGCGACAGCGGACAGGCCTTCGGCGATGCAGGCACGGCTCTCCTCGTTGCAGCGTTC
The DNA here is from genome assembly GCF_022899935.1 of Shinella curvata. Classification (GTDB taxonomy): domain Bacteria; phylum Pseudomonadota; class Alphaproteobacteria; order Rhizobiales; family Rhizobiaceae; genus Shinella; species Shinella curvata. The sequence continues at coordinate 701,657 of NZ_JALJCJ010000001.1, read as the reverse complement.
GGCGAGCGCATGCACGACGGCGCTCTTGTCGGGAAAGTACTGGTAGAGTGAACCGATCGAGATGCCCGTGCGCTGGGCAAGCTCGCTCATGCGCAGCGCATCGCTGCCCGTGTGCGCAATCATCTCCGTCGCATTGGCAAGGATGGCATCCAACCGCTCGCGGCTGCGCTTCTGGCTCGGCGCGCGGCGCATCTGCGTGTCGTTCATCGCCCACTCCTTCGGTCGTCGCAAATCATACTTGACAAATACGAGGATTCCTCACATTTTGCAAATGTGAGTAAAGCTCATATTTTGGAGGATGAGAGATGAAGCGGATTCTGGTTCTGGGTGGTGAAGGAAAAACCGGGCGCCCTGTCGCAGAGCGGTTGCGGGCGAGGGGATATGACGTGCGGATCGGCTCGCGCTCGGCGGTCATCCCGTTCGACTGGCGCGATGCGTCCGGCTGGTCGGCAGCCCTTGCTGGCGTGGACGCCGTCTATATCGCCTACCAGCCCGATCTCGCGGTGCCGGGCTCCGATGACGACATCCGCCTCGTCTCGCGCCTTGCTGCCGAGGCGGGTGTCCAGCGCCTCGTTCTGCTCTCTGGGCGCGGAGAGGATGCAGCCGAGATCAGCGAGGAGGCGATGAAGGAGGCGGGCATTGCTTGGACGGTGCTGCGCGGCAGCTGGTTCTTCCAGAATTTCAGTGAAGGTCTGTTTGCCGAACCGATCCTTGCAGGCGAACTCGTTCTGCCTTCGGCCACGGTGCGCGAGCCTTTCGTCGATACGGCCGATATCGCCGACATGGCCATATCGGTGCTGACGGAAGAGGGGCATGCGGGCAAGACCTACGAACTGACCGGCCCGCGGTTGATGACGTTTTCACAGGCCGTGGCGGAGTTCGCCGCAGCGGGCGAGTGTGCGGTCACCTATACGCCCGTTACCATTGATGCCTATGCGGATATGTTGCGCGAAGCCCAGATGCCGGAAGACGTCATCTGGCTCGTCAGCTATCTCTTCGGCTCGGTGCTGGATGGACGCAACGAGCGCCTGAGCAAAGATATCCACCGCGTGCTCGGCCGCGAGCCGCGCGATTTTGCCGATTTTGCCCGCGATGTGGCCGCAACCGGTTTCTGGAGGACCTGATCATGGCAAGCCTGTTTCCCATCCTGAACTTCCTTGCCATTCTCGCGACCGCGCTCAATGCGGGTCTGTTCTTCATCTTCTCCGTTTGCATCATGGCGGCCTTTGCGCGCCTGTCGCCGGCCGAGGGTGCGGCGGCGATGAATGCGATTAACGCGGTCATTCAGAACCCGCTGTTCTTTTCGGCCTTTTTCGGCGCGACGCTGCTGTCGCTCGCCCTCGCGGTGCTCGGCTACATGCAGGGCGGGGCGGCCGGGCTGATGGCGGCGGCAGGCAGTGTCGTCTTCCTCATCTCGGTTTTCGGCGTGACCGTGGTCTTCAACGTGCCGCTCAACGATGCGCTTGCCGCAGCCCCTGCCGGCAGCGCGGAGCAGGCGACGCTCTGGCAGCGGTATCTTGATGTCTGGGTGATGTGGAACCACGTTCGCACGCTTGGCTCGCTTGCTGCGGTCGCGCTCTTGGCGCTGGCCTTCCGCCAGGGGGCGCAGCTCGGCTGAAAGGCCGGGCTGGCGCTTCCGCAAACGGCCTGCTAGCTCTGTCAAAGACAAATGCCGGAGCCGACCTTGCAGGACATCACCGCCCTTTCCGCCCTTGACCTTTCCGCCGCCATCGCCGAACGCCGGCTGACCTGCCGAAACGTGATGGCGGCCTATCTCGACCGCATCGCGGCGATCAATCCCCGTATCAACGCCATCGTCAGCCTGCGTCCGGCGGATGCGGTTCTGGCTGAGGCGGAAGACGCAGACCGTGCGCTCTCGGCCGGCGAATACCGCGGCTGGCTGCACGGCATTCCCTTCGCCGTGAAGGACCTCTCCGAGGCCAAGGGCATCCTCTGCTCCTTCGGCTCGGCGAACTATGCGGATTTCGTACCCGACTATGACGATATCCATGTCGAGCGCATCCGCGCGGCCGGCGCCATCATCATCGGCAAGACCAATGCGCCGGAAATGGGCCTGGGATCGCACAGCTACAATCCGGTCTTCGGCGTCACGCGCAATCCCTACGATACGGCCAAGAGCGCCGGCGGTTCCTCCGGCGGCGCGGCGGCGGGCCTTGCGGCACAGATTCTTCCGGTCGCCGATGGATCCGACATGATGGGCTCGCTGCGCAACCCGGCGGGCTTCAACAATGTCGTCGGCTTCCGTCCGTCCTTCGGCCGCATTCCCTCGCTCGGCAATGAACTCTTCCTCGGCCAGCTCGCTGTCAACGGCCCGATGGGCCGCACCGTCGCCGATGTCGCCGCGCTGTTTGCCACGCAGGCCGGGCATGACCCGCGCGATCCGCTGTCGCTGACCGATGACAGTCTGGCCTATGATCCCCACCGGGATCTTTCGGGCACCCGTATCGGCTGGCTTGGTGACTTCGGCGGATACCTGCCCTTCGAGCCTGGCGTGCTGGAGCTTTGCCGCGCCTCGCTTGCGGTTTTCCGCGGGCTCGGCTGCACCGTCGAGGAGGTCGCGCCCAGTTTCGACATGGAAAGGCTATGGCAGACCTGGCGCACGCTGCGCCATTTCCTCGTCGCCAATGGCCAGTCGGCCGACTATGCCGATCCGGCAAAGCGGGCAAACATGAAGCCGGAGATGATCTGGGAGATCGAGAACGGCCACCAGCTGGCGGCAAAGGACGTCTATGCCGCCTCGCTGGCGCGCAGCGACTGGCACCGCCATGTCGCCGACCTCTTCGAAAAATATGATTTCCTGATCCTGCCCTCCGCGCAGGTGTTCCCCTTCGATGCCGGGATGGACTGGCCGAAGACGGTCGGCGGGCGGGCGATGGACACCTATCACCGCTGGATGGAGGTGGTGATTGGCCCGACGCTGGCGGGCCTGCCCGTTGCGGCCATGCCGGCGGGTTTTAGCGACAATGGTCTGCCGGCTGGTATCCAGATCATCGGCCCGGCGCGGGCCGACCGGGATGTGCTCTCGGCGGCCGCGGCTTACGAAAAAGCGACCGACTGGTTAAACCGGCATCCCCAATTCTAGGGAGGCGAGGGCGTTCGGACACGCGAGCGCCGTATTCTCGTGACAGGGCAGTTTCGCCGGGCGTTGAGGACCTCCCGGCGGTTCCCTTCAAAAACACGAGGCGCCGTTTAGGATTTGCTTACCATATTTCGTCATTCTTTGCTCGTTCGGCGGAATTCTGGAGCCCGTGGCTCCCACCGCCGCCAGCGTAGTGGCTCTCGGAGTGTTGTTTCCGCGGCCGCGTTGAGTAACGAGTTTCGGGTAACGAGTATCATGGCGTCTGTGTACAGTTCCGCGCGTTCCGCGGCGAAAACCCGTTCGGGTCGTTCCGGCGGTATCCTTCTCAGCGCATTGCTTGCTTGCGGCGTCATCGCCGGGTCCGCCTGGGCCGTCGTCTCCACGCTGGGCGCGATGCAGCATGCGGCCACCTCGCTTTCTGAAGGTAAGAAGAGCCTTTCGGCTCCCCTTCACGTCGCATCGCTCGCGACGGACAAGGGTGGCGCCGAGCGCTCGCTGAAAATCCAGAAATTCGGACGTCTTTCCAAACCGTCGGAAAGCGAGATCCGCCAGAAGCTTCTGACGGCCGAGGCCATCCAGGTCGCGCACCAGCGCAAGATTTCCATCCAGCTCGCCGCCGTCGTGAAACGCGAAAAGGCGAAAGCCGCCATGATCGACGCAGCCGTCGCCCGTGCAGAACGCAGCGTGGAACAGGAAAAGGCCATAACCGGTCAACCGACGCTCGTCACGGCGCTCGTCGAGGAGCATTCCGCGCGCAAGGATATCCAGCCCTTCGGTCTGGTCATGAACAAGCCGGAAACCGAGGAGGAAGACCTCCTCAGCGAAATTCCGCTGCCGGAAGCAAGGCCGGCGCTTGAGACCGTCACCATCGAAAAGCCCGTTGTCGAGGAAAAGCCCGTTGCGCGCACCAACAAGCGCGACGATGCCAAGGACAAGGACGAAGACGTCGCGCTCGTGAAGCCGGAGCGTTCTCTGTTCGGCGATCTCTTCAAGAACAAGGGGTCTGGCACCGGCTGGCCAGGCCGTGGGACGAGGGTTGCGATCTACGACGTCTCCAACGCGACCGTCTACATGCCTGACGGCACAAAGCTGCGTGCGCATTCCGGCATCGGCAAGATGCGGGACAACCCGCGCTACGAACACGTCAAGATGACGGGGCCGACACCGGCCGGTGTCTATCGCCTTCGGATGCGCGAGCAGCGTTTCCACGGTGTCGAAGCTATCCGCATGCTGTCCGTCGATGGGCGCGATCCGAAGAACCGCACCGGTCTTCTGACCCACACCAACCTTCTGCGCGGCCAGAAGGGCTCGCATGGCTGTGTCGCCTTCCAGAACTACGAGCCGTTCCTCAAAGCCTTCAAGCGCGGCCATATCACGATGATGGTTGTCGTGCCGGAAATCCCGTCGTCCCGCTCGCAGCTTGCCGCGCTCTACCGCAAGGCCGGCGCCTGAACTGGACTTGCGATGGCTTTCTTCAAAATCGGCGCCTTCGGGTGCCGATTTTCGTTTCATCGTACTTTTTTCGCAAATGTCACGCCGAACAGCGGTTTGGTTTAGCAAACGCTAACAATTTTCGATCAATTCTTGCCAAGTTCAGTGGCTTGGGGAATGAACGTGACTGCTTTCGATTTTGGAATGGATGCCCGTGCCGTGCTTGCCGCGATGAACAAATCGCAGGCGATCATCGAATTCGATCTGACGGGCAAGATCCTGCACGCTAACAAGAATTTCCTTGATACGGTCGGCTACGAGCTTTCGGAGATCGTCGGCAAACATCATCGCATTTTCGTCGAGCCGGAAGAAGCGCGCTCTGCCGAATACGCAGCCTTCTGGGCCGGGCTTGCCCAAGGCCGTTTCGACCAGCGCCAGTACAGGCGTGTGGCCAAAGGCGGCCGTGAGATCTGGATCGAGGCGTCCTACAACCCGGTCTTCCGCGGCAGCAAGCCCTACAAGGTGGTGAAGTTCGCCACCGACATCACCGATGCCAAGCGCAAGGCAATGGAGGACGACGGCAAGCTGACGGCGCTCGGTCGCGCGCAGGCCGTCATTGAATTCACCCCCGATGGCCAGATCCTGACGGCAAATGGCAATTTCCTTGCGACACTCGGCTATCAGTTGCCGGAAATCGTCGGCCGGCATCATTCCATGTTCTGCGAACCGACGTATGTGGCGAGCGCGGCCTATCGCGACTTCTGGAAACGGCTCGCCGAAGGGCATTTCGTTTCCGACCAGTTCACGCGCATCGCCAAGGATGGCGGCAAGATCTACATCCAGGCCTCCTACAACCCGATCCTCGATGCGAACGGCAAGGTGTTCAAGGTCGTGAAATTCGCGACCGACGTGACCGAGCGCGTGCGTGCGATCGAGGAGATCGGCGCGGGTCTCGGCCGTCTTGCCGAATGCAACATCCGCATGACGATCGACAACGACTTCATTCCGGAATTCGAGCCGCTGCGGCGCGATTTCAACAATTCGATCGGCGCTTTCCAGGAAACGCTCTCGGAAGTGCTCGACCAGACCTACACGCAGAACCGCAGCGGTCAGGATATGCGCAAGGCGGCCGAGGAGCTCTCAGAGCGCACGCGCCAGCAGGCCGTCGCGCTGGAGGAGACCGCTGCCGCACTGACGCAGGCAACGGTTGCCGTCCGTTCCTCGACGGAGCGCACCCGCGAGACGCGCAAGCTCGTTCAGGATGCCCGCGTTTCGGCCAACACGTCGGCCAGTGTCGTGAACAACACGGTGAGCGCCATGCAGCGCATCGAATCCGCCTCAAGCGAAATCAGCCAGATCATCGGCGTGATCGACGAGATCGCCTTCCAGACCAACCTCCTGGCGCTGAATGCCGGTGTCGAGGCCGCACGCGCCGGCGAAGCGGGCCGTGGCTTCGCCGTCGTGGCGCAGGAGGTGCGCGAACTCGCCCAGCGATCCGCCAAGGCGGCGCGCGAAATCAAGACGCTGATCACCAATTCCAGTGCGGAAGTGCAGGAGGGTGTGCGGCTCGTTGGCGAAACCGGCCGGGCGCTGCGCGAAATCGAGAATTTCGTCGAAGAGATCGACCACAATGTCGATGCCATCGCCACCTCCGCCGCCGAGCAGGCGAGCGGCCTGGAGGAGATCAGCGCCGCCGTCAGCGACGTCGACCGTATCACGCAGGAAAATGCCGCCATGGTCGAGCACACGACCGCGACCAGTCAGACCCTTGCGGAAGGCGCCATCACGCTGAGCGAACTGGTGAACCGCTTCCAGCTCAACCGCCGCACCATGCGCCGCGATGGAAGCGAGATCTGGACACCGGAAGAGCGCGCCGCGCGCCTTGGCGCCATGCGCAAGGCATCCTGACAAACAGAATGCGAGGGGCCGTCAGGCGGCCCCTCAGACCTTGTTGACGAAACCGTCGAGCACGCGTTTCTGGCCGGCGCGGTCGAAATCGATCGTCAGCTTGTTGCCTTCTATCGCCGCCACATTGCCGTTGCCGAACTTCATGTGGAAGACCCGGTCGCCGACGGAGAATTTCGACGGTTCGCTCATGGTGGATTTTGCCACCAGTTCCCCGTCGATCGTCTTCGAGCGTGGTCCGCTTTCGCCATAACCGATGCGTTCCACCGCATGGCCGGAGCGTGAACCCCAGTTGTCGCGCGTCGCATCGGTGCGGTTGGCCTGCGCGCGGCGCCAGCCGGGTGTCGAATAGGCGTTCTGGAACGGCTCCTGCTTGTCGAAGCGCGATTGGCCGTAGCCGCCGCCACGGCCGTAGCCGCCATAGGATTGTTCGACTTCCGCCACCTCGACATGGCCTTCCGGCAATTCGTCGAGGAAGCGAGAGGGCAGGGTCGATTGCCACAGGCCGTGGATGCGGCGGTTCGAGACGAACCAGATGTGGCAGCGGCGCTTGGCGCGCGTGATGCCGACATAGGCGAGGCGCCGTTCTTCCTCGAGGCCGGAGCGGCCGCCTTCGTCCAGCGCACGCTGATGCGGGAAGAGGCCTTCCTCCCAGCCGGGCAGGAAGACGGTCTCGAATTCGAGGCCCTTGGCTGAGTGCAGCGTCATGATCGAGACGGCGTCGAGCTCGGCGTTCTGCTCGACATCCATCACCAGCGACACGTGATCGAGGAAGCCACGCAGCGATTCGAACGCATCCATCGAGCGGATGAGTTCCTTGAGATTTTCCAGCCGGCCCGGCGCTTCGGCCGACTTATCGGCCTGCCACATGGCGGTGTAGCCGCTCTCGTCGAGAATCTGTTCGGCAAGCTCGGTATGCGGCGTGGTCTCCAGCAGCGATTGCCAGCGACGGAAATCCGTGACGACGTCGAACAACGCCTTGCGCGCCTTCGGCTTCAGCTCGTCCGTCTCGATGATATCGGCGGCGGCGGCGAGCATGGGGATGTCGCGGGCACGGGCATAGTCATGCAGGTTGCGGATCGTTGTGTCGCCAAGGCCGCGCTTCGGCGTGTTGACGATACGCTCGAAGGCGAGATCGTCGGCCGGCTGGCTGACGAGGCGCAGATAGGCCATGGCATCGCGGATTTCGAGGCGCTCGTAGAAGCGCGGGCCGCCGATGACGCGGTAGTTGACGCCGAGCGTGACGAAACGGTCTTCAAATTCGCGCATCTGGAAGGAGGCGCGCACCAGGATCGCCATGTCGTTGAGCTTGTGCTCCTTGCGCTGGAGCTGCTCGATTTCCTCGCCGACGGCGCGTGCCTCTTCTTCCGAGTCCCAGGCGGCGTGAACGATGACCTTGTCGTCATCAGGATCGTGCCGGTCGGTGAACAGCGTCTTGCCGAGCCGGTCCTCGTTATGGGCGATCAGATGGCCGGCGGCGCCGAGGATATGAGCCGTGGAACGATAATTGCGCTCCAGCTTGATGACCTTGGCGCCAGGAAAATCCTTCTCGAAACGCAGGATGTTGTCCACCTCCGCGCCGCGCCAGCCATAGATCGACTGGTCGTCGTCGCCGACGCAGCAGACGTTCTGCGGCGTGCCCTTGGGACGCTGGGCCAGCAGGCGCAGCCACATGTATTGGGCGGTGTTGGTGTCCTGATACTCGTCGACGAGAATGTAGCGGAATTTCTGGTGGTACTCTGCCAGCACATCCGGATTGGCGCGGAACATGCGGATCGGATGCAGAAGCAGGTCGCCGAAATCGCAGGCGTTCAGCGTCTTCAGGCGGTTCTGGTACGCGACATAGAGTTCGCGGCCCTTGCCGTTGGCGAAAGCGCGGGCATCGCCTTCCGGGATCTGCGCCGGATCGAGGCCCTTGTTCTTCCAGCCATCGATCATGCCGGCGAACTGTTTTGCCGGCCAGCGCTTGTCGTCGATGCTTTCAGCCTGGAGGATCTGCTTGATCAGGCGCACGACATCGTCGGTGTCGAGGATGGAGAAATCCGAGCGCAGGCCGACGAGTTCGGCGTGACGGCGCAGAAGCTTAACGCCGATCGAGTGGAAGGTGCCGAGCCACGGCATGCCCTCGACAGCGCCGCCGACGAGGAGACCGATGCGCTCCTTCATTTCGCGCGCCGCCTTGTTGGTGAAGGTCACGGCGAGAAGCTGGCTGGGGAAGGCGCGACCGGTCGCGAGGATATGGGCGATGCGGGTGGTGAGCACGCGTGTCTTGCCGGTGCCCGCACCCGCGAGCACCAGAACCGGGCCGTCAACGGTCTCGACCGCCTCGCGCTGTTCGGGGTTCAGGCCGGAAAGATAGTCAGGCGCGCGCTGTGCATCGCGGGCCGCCATGGCGCGCGCGGCGATACCGATGCCGCCGGACGGCTTGGCCGGGGCGGCAGGCTTGGCGCCGAGCTGCGGGTCTTCATCGAAGAAGGGAATGTTGTCGTAACCGCTGGTCATGCGGCTCAATGTAGTGATTCGGGTCCGAAAGACCAGTTTTCCGTTCTGCTTTTATTCCGCCGGGGAAAAGATTGGCCAGGAGATTGTGGAAAGCCTTGCCGGCTTAGGGCGTTGCGCGATCCGCATCGAACACGGCATCCACGGGCAATTGCAGCGCTGTCGCCAACTGGTTGGTCTTGCCGGCAAGCGAGACGATGGCGAGCAGCTCGCCATATTGCGCATCCGTCATGCCCTTGGCCTTGGCTGCGGCCGTGTGGGAGTGGACGCAGTAGGAGCAGCCATTGGTGACGGAGACCGCGATATAGAGCATTTCCTTGACCAGCGGGTCGAGCGTCGAGGGTGTCGCCATGACAGCCTTCACCTCCGCCCAGGTGCGCTCCAGCAGTGCCGGATCGAAGGCGAGGTAGCGCCACATATTGTTGACGAAATCCGATTTCCTCACAGCGCGGATGTCGTCGAAGACGACCTTGACGCGCGGATCCGCTTCGATGTCTTCGGCTGGCTTGATGGTGCTCATGACAATCTCCTCCGGAAGGGCCGGCGGCGAACCGCCGGCCGGCAGATATCAGGCGAGTGCGAAGACGCGGGACGGGCCGCCCGTGCCGCCACGCACTTTCGGTGCGCCGACGAAGATCGTGGCGCCCTTTGCCGGAAGCTGGTCCAGATTGGCCGCGCCTTCAAGCCCCCAGTGGCCGGAGGAGAGCCAGGCATAATGCGTGGCGAAGTCCGGCGAGATGCCGTAGTCAAGCGAAAGCGTATCGACGGCGATACCGACGGCGCTGGAATTTTCCGCGAGATACTGCACCGCTTCGACGTGGAAGCCGGGGAAATGCATCTTGCCCTCGGCATCGGCATTGCGGAACTTGTCCGTGCCGAGATGTTTGCCCCAACCGGAATGGAGAGCGACGCACGCCTTCTCCGGCAGGTCACCATTGGCTGCGATCCATGCCTTGATGTCATCGGGCGTCAGCTGCGCATCCGGGCTGGCATCGGCCTTTTCCCTGATATCGATGACGGCGAGCGGCACGACGAGGTCGGAAACCGGGATTTCAGCAACCGATTTGCCGTCCTCGGAAAAGTGCAGCGGTGCATCGAGATGGGTGCCGGTGTGCTCGTTGACGCGCAACTCGAAGAGATTGAACTTGTGTTCCTTGTAATTGAACTTCTGCTCGCGCCAGAACTGCTGCTGGCCGAAAAACGTCGGAAATTCCTCGTAAAGTTCGTGGGTGAGGTCCGTTACCTTCGATGGCGCCTGGGCGAGCGCGGGACTGAGCGCGCCGGAGCTTGCGGCGGCAACGGCGGCCCCGCCCGCGGCGGCGGTGCGGAAGAAGCTTCGTCTCGAAAGCATGCGGGATTTCACGGATTCAATGACGCAGGCGTCGCACATGGATTTCCCCTCTCGGTCAATGCGTTTGTGAAATAATGCTGATATAATCCGGCTCTGGAGCCGTTAGAAACGCTATCACAAGTAAAGGACGCGTCCAGTCGCGCGCATGCTCGGATAGGACGCGGGAAAGAAAGATTTCTCCACGTTTTCTTACATTTCGGTAACAGATCGAGCCACCAATCTTACAAATCCGTAATGATCCGATTCTTTCATTGCCGGTTCATTTTCAAAACGGGATACTTGCCCTATGTCGCAACGCAACAAGTGACGGTTCGCTTCCATCGGAGAGAGTGTGCATGCGGGTTTGGAAACAGCTCCTTATCGGCCTTGGCGTCATTTCGGCCGGGGTTCTGCTCTGGGGTCGCTTCGCGCCCGGTGCAAACGGGGTGCTGACGGCCGCCGGCCTGCCAGCGCCGCTCGTCGCAGCCATTGCTCCGGCCTCCGGGGAAAAGGCGGACGGTGGGAACCAAAGCGGGAGCCGTCGCGGCGGTTTCGGCGGCGGGCCGACGCTGGTCGCCACCAAGCCGGTCGCCATGGCAACCGTCAATGACCGGCTGAACGCCATCGGCGATGGCGAGGCGATCCGCACCGTGACGGTCACGCCCTATGCCACTGGTAATCTGACCGAAGTGCTCGTCGAATCCGGCACGCGGGTGGAGCAGGGGGCGGTCATCGCCCGGCTCGACAGTGATGAGCAGAAGATCGCCGCCGATCAGGCGCGTGTGACCGTCGAGGCGGCCCAGCAGAAGCTGAAGCGCCTGGAAAACCTGCGTTCCTCCACCAGCACGGCCGACCTGCAGGATGCGCAGACCGCGCTGAAAGCAGCCGAACTCGCTCTGCGCAATGCCGAGCTGACGCTGCGCCGCCGCGATATCACCGCCCCCTATGGCGGCGTTGTCGGCATCATCTCCGTCAATCCGGGCGACTATGTCACGACCTCAACCGCCATTGCGCGCATCGACGACCGTTCGGAAATCCTCGTCGATTACTGGGTGCCCGAGCGTTTTGCGGTGAGCGTCAAGGTCGGCGGGGAGGTGAGTGCCACGGCCGTCGCGCGGCCGGGCGAGACCTTTACCGGCACGGTGCAGGCCATCGACAACCGCATCGATCAGGAAAGCCGCACGCTGCGCGTCCGCGCGCGCATCGCCAATCCCGACGACGTGCTGCGCGCCGGCATGTCCTTTCAGGTAACCATGCGCTTTGTCGGCGATCTTTATCCGAGCGTCGATCCGCTTTCGCTCCAGTGGAGTGCTGACGGTTCCTATATCTGGCGCGTGAAGGGCGACAAGGTCGAGCGCGTTCCCGTTCACATCGTGCAGCGCAATCCCGACAAGGTGCTGGTCAAGGCCGGGCTTGCCGAGGGCGACGCCGTCGTTGTCGAGGGTGTGCAGACGCTGCGCCAGGGCGGAGCGGTGCGCACCGCCGAAGAGCGCTCCACCAAGCAAAAACCCGCCGTCGCGGAGGGCACGTGATGTCGGGCGAGGCGAGCGGAATGAACGATAGCGGAAAGGCTGGTTTTACCGCGCTTTTCATCCGCCGGCCGATTTTCGCCCTCGTGATCAACACGCTGATCATCATTGCCGGCCTTGCCGCCTTCACCGGCGTCGAAATCCGCGAATTGCCCTCCGTAGACCAGCCGGTCATCACCGTCACCACCGATTTCGACGGTGCGTCGCCCGAAACCATCGACCGTGAGATCACGGATATCGTCGAGGGTGGTGTTTCGCGCGTGCAGGGCATCAAGAAGATCTCCTCCGTCTCGTCCTTCGGCCGCAGCCGCGTGACGCTGGAATTCTCCGACACGACGGATATCAACCAGGCCGCCAACGACGTGCGCGACGCGCTCGGACGCGTGACGAACCAGCTGCCCGACGATGCCGATGATCCGCGCGTCGTGAAGGCCGATGCGGACAGCCAGCCGATCATGCGCCTTGCGCTGACCTCCGATACGCTGTCGCTCGAAGACCTGACGCTGCTGGCCGAAAACGAGATCACCGACGGCCTTGCCTCCGTCGAGGGTGTCGCCGACGTCGCCGTCTATGGCGACCAGGAGAAAATCTTTCGCGTCGATGTCGATCAGGCGAAGCTTGCTGCGCGCGGGCTGACGGTCGCTGACCTGCGCAACGCACTCGCAACCGCCGCCTTCGACGTGCCGGCCGGTTCGTTGAAGAGCCAGAGCCAGGACATCACGGTCCGCGCCACGGCGGACCTCACCAAGCCGTCCGATTTCGAAAACCTCATCCTCAAAAACCATGTGCGCCTTGGCGATGTCGCCATGGTCACGCTCGGCCCGGACGAGGGCTCGACGGCGCTGCGTTCCAACGGACGGCAGGGGATCGGGCTGGGCATCATCCGGCAGGCGCAGTCGAACACGCTCGACATTTCCACCGGCGTCAAACAGATGGTGGCGCAGTTCGGCACCATCCTGCCCGAAGGCACACAGATCAAGATCACCAGCGACGACGCCGTCTTCATCGATGGTGCGATCCATGAGGTCGAGATCGCGCTGGTCGTCGCCGTCGTGATCGTGACGCTCGTCATCTATCTTTTCCTGCTCGACTGGCGTGCGACGCTGATCCCGACGATCAGCATGCCGATCGCGCTGATCGGCACGATCGCGGCGATCTACATGGCGGGCTTCTCCGTCAATATCCTGACCCTGCTTGCCATCGTGCTGGCGACCGGCCTCGTGGTGGATGACGCCATCGTGGTTCTGGAAAACATCGTGCGCCGCCGGGCCGAGGGGCTGAAGCCGCGCGCTGCCGCCATTCTCGGAACGCTGGAAGTGTTCTTCGCGGTCATCGCCACGACGGCCACCCTTGCCGCCGTCTTCGTGCCGCTCTCCTTCCTGCCTGGCCAGGCGGGCCGGCTTTTCCGCGAATTCGGTTTCGTGCTCGCCTTCGCCATCCTGCTCTCCTCCTTCGTGGCGCTGACGCTTTGCCCCATGCTCGCCTCGCGCATGTTGACGAAGGACATGACGCATGGGCATACGGGCGTCCTTGCCCGCATCGGCGGGGCCGCCTCGCGCTTCTATCGCGCGTCGCTGAGCGCCTGCCTCGGCGCCCCCTTCATTGTCTTCATCGTCGCGCTGCTCTTCACTGTGGCAGGCGCCACCTCGTTCTTCACCATCAAGTCGGAGCTGACGCCGACCGAGGACCGCTCGATGGTGATGCTGCGCATCAACGCACCGCAGGGCGTGTCGCTCGAATACGCGCAGGACCAGATGAAGATCATCGAGGACAAGCTGCGCCCACTCTATGACGACGGCGAGATCGTCAACATCTTCTCCATTTCGGGGCAGGGCGGTTCGACCAACAGCGGCTTCATGGTGCTGACGTTGGCGCCTTGGAGCGAGCGGGAGCGCTCGCAGCAGCAGATCGTGCAGGATATCAACACGGCCGTCGCCACCGTGCCGTCGGTGCGTGCCTTCGCGCAGCAGCCGAACAGTCTCGGCATTCGCGGCGCTGGCAACGGTTTGCAGGTGGCGCTGGTCGGGAACGACTACACCAAGCTCGGCAACGCCGCGGCGGAGCTGGTGCGCAAGATCGAGGACAGCGGCCGCTTCGAAAACGTTCGCCTCAACTACGAGGCCAACCAGGCGCAGCTTTCCGTGACCGTCGACCGCGAGCGCGCGGCCGATCTCGGCATCGATATCACGGGTCTTTCCGCCGCCTTGCAGGCGATGCTGGAGGGCACGAGCGTCGTCGACATCTATGTCGAGGGTCAATCCTATCCGGTCAAGCTGTCCTCCACCACGACGCCCATCAACGACCCGATGGACCTCGAAAACATCTTCCTCAAGACCGGCGACGGCAAGATCGTGCCGATGTCCTCCATCGCGACCCTGGAAGAGAAGGCCGTTGCACCGCAGCTTTCGCGTGAGCAGCAGTTGCGCGCCGTCTCGCTCTCCGCCGGCCTCAAGGATGGGCTTGCGCTGGGTGATGCCCTCACCATGGTCGAAGAGATGGCGCAGCCCCTGCTGCCGGAGGGCTCGCGTCTGATGCCGATGGCCGAAGCCGCCTCGCTGCAGGAGAATTCGAATGGCCTCATCATCACCTTCGGCTTTGCCATCGCCATCATCTTTCTCGTGCTGGCCGCACAGTTCGAAAGCTTCGTCAGCGCCATCATCATCATGGTGACGGTCCCGCTCGGGCTTGCCTGCGCTGTCTTCGCGATGATCCTGACCGGCACGACGCTCAATATCTACAGTCAGATCGGTCTCGTGCTGCTTGTCGGCATCATGGCGAAGAACGGTATTCTGATCGTCGAATTCGCCAACCAGCTGCGCGACCAGGGGCAGGATATCCGCAACGCCATCGAGAATGCCGCCAATATCCGTCTGCGCCCCGTGCTGATGACGATGATCGCCACCATCGTCGGTGCGGTACCCCTGGTGCTGGCAAGCGGGGCAGGCGCGGAAGCACGCATCTCGCTCGGCTGGGTTCTTGTGGGCGGGCTGGGTCTTGCGACGGTCGTGACGCTCTACCTGACGCCCGTCGCCTATCTGGCGATCGCCCGCTTCACGAGCCCGCATGCCGATGAGGAGCGTCGCCTCGCTGCCGAACTGCAGCATGCGGAGATGCTGACACGCACCCGGGAGAAAGTGCCGCCGAAGGAAGAGGCGCTGCCGCAGGCGGCGGAATGATCGCTGCGGGAAATGGCCGGCATGATCGGATATTGCGGCTGGACAGCCGGGCGCCAATTTGCTGAGTAAACCTCAGAGAGTGAGGATCTTACCATGGCATTGGCGGATATCAGGACGGGCCAGCGCAACGAAACGGGGATCGCGCTGGCGCTTACCCGGCTTTCGGAGCGCTTTGGCACGCGGTTGCAGACCGGCGAGGCGATCCGCACGCAGCACGCCCACACCACCACCTACATTCCCGCCCAGCTTCCCGATGCCGTCGTCTTCGTGGAAAATGCCGAGGAGGTGAAGGCGGTCGTCGGGCTCTGCGCGGAATTCAGGGTTCCCGTTATCCCCTTCGGCACGGGCTCTTCGCTGGAAGGTCAGGTGAATGCGCCTTTTGGCGGAATTTCGATCGATTTCAGCAACATGAAGCGTGTCCTCGAGGTGAATGCAGAGGATCTCGACTGCACGGTCGAGCCGGGGATCACCCGCGAGGAACTGAATATCTATCTGCGTGATACCGGCCTGTTCTTCCCCATTGATCCCGGCGCCAATGCATCGATCGGCGGCATGGCCTCGACGCGCGCTTCGGGCACCAATGCCGTGCGCTACGGCACGATGAAGGACAATGTGCTGGCGGTCACGGCCGTCACTGCGACCGGCGAGGAGATCCGCACCGCGCGGCGGGCGCGCAAATCCTCGGCAGGTTATGACCTCACGCGCCTCTTTGTCGGCGCGGAAGGCACGCTCGGCGTGCTCACCTCCGTCACCCTGCGCCTGCAAGGTATTCCGGCGGTCATCGCCGGCGGCATCTGCGGTTTTCCGACGCTGAAGGATGCCAGCAACGCCGTGATCATGACCATCCAGCTCGGCATTCCCGTTGCCCGCATCGAACTGCTCAACACGTTGCAGATCAAGGCCTGCAACGCCTATTCCGGCCTTGATCTGCCGGAACAGCCGACGCTGTTCGTGGAGTTCCATGGCACGGAAGAGAGTGTACGCCTGCAATCGGAAGAATTCGGTGCCATCGCCGCCGAATGTGGTGGCGGCAAGTTTCACTGGAGTGCGGACGCCGAGGAGCGGGCTAAACTCTGGAAGGCCCGGCACAATGTCTACTGGGCATCGAAGGCGCTGCGCCCCGGTTATGAGGCAATCGCGACCGATGTCTGCGTGCCGATCTCACGCCTTGCCGATTGCGTGGCGGAGACCGAGCGCGACATCGAGGAACACGGCCTGCTGGCACCCATCGTCGGCCATGCCGGGGATGGGAATTTCCACGTCTGCGTGGTCTTCGATGACAAGGACCCGGCATATGTAGAGAAGGTCGAGGCTTTTGTTGGCCGGTTGAATGCCCGTGCCCTCTCCATGGATGGGACCTGTACGGGAGAACACGGCATCGGCCAGGGCAAGCAGGCTTTTCTGCCGACGGAACTTGGCGGCTCGGTGACCCTGATGAAGCAGATCAAGCAGGCGCTCGATCCCGATAATATTCTCAACCCCGGCAAGATTTTTTCGACCCTGTAGCGACAGTTCGCGTTATCGTAACGCGGTGGATTGGAATTCGAGGCATGCGGCGTGCTTTCTAGGATCATGCTTATCGTTGGCGGCCTGGTGGTCGTGGCGCTCTTCGTGGCGCTGCTGGCGCCGCTCTTCGTCGATTGGACGAATTTCCGGCAGGATTTCGAGCGTGAGGCAAGCCGTATCATGGGCCGGCCCGTCACCGTGCATGGCAGCGTCGATGCCCGCCTGATCCCGTTTCCGTCCGTGACGCTCAACGATGTGCGCGTCGGCTCACCGGAAGATGGCAGGCCGCTGGTTGAGGTCGCGCGTTTCTCGATGGATGCGGAACTGGCGCCGTTTCTTTCCGGCGAGGCGCTGATCTTCGATATGCGGATCGAAGAGCCGAGGGCACGCGTCAAGCTCTTCCAGGATGGCACGCTCGACTGGGCGCGGGGCCGCAAGTCCGATATCCCGGCGCGGACCGTCATCCTCGAAAATGTCGCCGTTACCGGCGGCGAGATCGAGTTCGTCGACGAACAGACCGGCCGGACCCGCCACCTCACCGGTCTCGATGCACAGATTTCGGCAAAAACGCTGGCGGGGCCATGGCGCGTCGATGGGCGGGGCGCGCTGGACGGCGAGAGCGGTGCGTTCCAGCTTTCGAGCGGGCAGGTGGAGAATGGCGCGCTTTCGCTGCGCGCCCGGATCGTTCCGGACAAGCTTGCTTTCACCGCAGATCTCGATGGCGCAGTAGATATCGTCGATTTCCGCCCGCGATATCAGGGCGGTTTTACCGTGTCTGAAAAGCCGCGTGCCAAGGGCGAGACGCCAAGTGATCCGATCCGCATCGCCGGCAAATTCGAGCTTTCCAACGAACGCGTGCGCATTCCGGAATACCGGCTGGAAGCCGGGCCGGCTGCCGACCCCTATGTGGTGACGGGGGAAGCGACACTGGATACGGGGCGCGCGCCGGAGTTCCTGCTGATCGCCGATGGCCAGCAGATCGACGTGTCGCGCATCGGCGCCAGCGGCGAGACCGGCAAGACCGGCCGCGACCCGCAGCTTTCGGCCCGACAGCGGCTCCAGGCGCTGCTGGCGATCGCCGCGGACATACCGATCCCGCAGGTGCCGGGCCGTGCCAGCCTCTTCCTGCCCGCTGTCGTGGTGGGCGATACGACGGTGCGCGAGATCCGACTCGACGTGAAGCCTGCCGGCGACGGCTGGCGCATCGACCGGGCGGATGCGCAACTGCCCGGTCGCACCGCGCTGGAGGCGAAGGGGCGGCTGACGCTGCGGGACAATCGCGGCTTCGTCGGCAACCTCCTGATCGCATCCAACCAGCCGTCCGGCCTTGCCACCTGGCTTGCCGGTGCCGTCGATCCGGAAATCCGCAAGTTGAAGACGGCCGGCTTTTCCGCCGATGTGAGCCTGACGGACGAACTGCAGCGCTTTGAAAATCTGGAAATCGCCATCGGCGGCGCCTCGCTGAACGGCCGAATGGAACGGGAATCCCGTGCCGGCGCGGAGCCGACGCTTTCGCTCGAACTGCGCGGCAACGAAGTGCGGCTGGAATCGCTCCAGGCGCTGACCGGTCTGGTTGCGGGCGATACCTCTCTGGGTGCGCTTGCCGACCATGCGATGGCAGTGGACATCAAGGCGGACCGCTTCGATGCTTTCGGTGAAAGCGCCTCCGGCGTTACCGCTGCGTTGTCGATGAGGGATGGTCTGCTGACGATCAGCCGTCTCGACATCGCGTCGCTGGAGGGGGCAGCGCTTTCGGCGAGCGGCACGCTCGGCGGAACGCTGCTGGCGCCGAGTGCGGGTATCGATGTGAAGCTGAAGGCGGACGCCATGCGTCCTGTCGCCGATCTCCTGGCGCGTCACATGCCGGCGCATCCGCTTCTCAGCCGTTTCGTCGCCAATGCCGGCTACTACGACAATGCCGAGCTTTCTCTCCGCGCGATAATGGCGGAAGGCAATCCGGCGACACTCACGGTGACCGGACCCGTCAACGAGGGCCGTCTGGAATTGAAGCTTTCGGCGGAATCGACGGCTGCGCTTCTGGCCGGCAACGGCTTCGAGCTGGAGGGCAGTCTGTTCAACCCGCAATCCGTCGTCCTCGCCGGGCAGATCGGGCTCGATCCGCTGCCCTTCGATGCCGAACCGGACGGCAGTGTCACCATCCGCGCGACGCAGCCGGGCGAGGGGCCGGCGACGGTCTCCGCTTCCTTCACCGCAGGCGGCACGACGCTTTCGGCGAAGGGTACGGCGCTCCTCGGCGCAGACAGGTTCCTTGAGGGAGCGCTCGCCCTGGCCGCCAGAAGCGACGATATCGAGCCCTATCTGATGATGAACGGCATCGCCCTGCCGCAGGCAGGCGCGGGCCTGCCGATCTCATTGACGATGTCGGTCAAAACCAGTCCCGAGGCCATCGCCATGACCGATATTGCGGGCGAGGCCGACCGCAACACGTTTTCCGGCAATCTGACCCTCGACCGTACGGCGGCAACGTTGAAGGGCACGGGCGCGCTGCGTTTCGACACGGTCGATTTCGCTTTCCTCGCCGAGGCGGTCGCCGGTCCGGTACAGGACATGCTTGAAGGCGGGCTCAATGCCGCGCCGCTCGTGCCGCCGCTGCAGGAGGCGGCGGATGTTTCGGTCGCGCTCACGGCCGCTTCCTTCTGGCCGGGGCTCTACGGCGCCGTCGATGGCTTCAAGGGCAATCTCCAGTGGAAGGGTGGCGAGCTGACGCTTGATAACATGGAGGGCGACTGGCTGGGCGGGCGTCTTTCGGGGCGCGTCAAGGTGGCGAATGCCGACGAGAACGGCCTTTTTGAGGCACGTGCGCGGCTGACGGGTGCGGATCTTTCGAGGATCGTCTGGGCCGGCACCGGAGGTCCTGTGGCAACAGGCAAGGCGGATATGACGCTTGCCGTCGATGCCTCCGGCAAAAGCATCCGAACCATGGTGGAGGGCGCCAGCGGCTCCGGAGAGGTGCATGCTTCCGGCCTCGTCCTGCGCGGACTCCACACCGGGGCACTGCCTTCGCTTCTGGCGGAAGCCGATCGTCTCGAGGGGGATATAACACCGGAGCGCGTTGCACGCTTTGCCTCCGGCGCCATTCTTCAGAAAGAGGCGTCGTTCGGGGATGTCCGCATTCCTTTTGCGCTTGCCGGCGGGAAGTTGCGCGTCCAGAGCGTGACGGCCGAGGATGCCGGGGCGGCGCTCACGGGCGATGCGGATGTCGATCTTGCCGGCGACACCATGGCCGCGCGTCTTTCCGTTGTCTACAAGGCGGGCGAGGAGGCGCTGGCGGGCGCCGAACCCGAGGTGGTGCTCGGCTATCGCGGACTTGTCGAGGCGCCGGGCTTCGAACTCGACGTGCAGCCGCTCGCCAATTTCCTCTCGTTGCGCCGCTTCGAGACGGAGCGTCGGCGTGTCGAGACGCTGCAGGCCAATGTGCTGGAAAAACAGCGCCTGCGCCGCGAGGCGGCGCTGTACCGCTCCCGTGCGGAGGCGCGTGAAGCGCTTGCCGAGGCGATGCGCCTGCAGGCGGAAGAGGAGGCGCGTCGAAGGGCGCAAGCGCAGCAGCGGTTGGAACAGGAGCGCGTCACACGCGCGGCTGCCGAAGAGGCCGAACGTGCGCGCCGCAAGGCGGCGGACGATGAGCGGCGGCTCAGGGAAGCAGAAGAGGGAGCGCGCCGTCTTGCCGAACAGCGGGCGGCTGAGGAGGCGCGCAAGGCCGAGGACGAAGCCAGGCGCCGTCGCCTGGTCTCTCCCGGCGAGGGTGTCGAGCGTGGCGAGGATCTGCCGCCGGTCGATGGCGGCCAATTGAATTTCGACAGCCTGCCAGGCGTCAACTGACCGGATTTTCGGCCGCGCGCTCCTTCAGCCATTCCAGCACATAGAGGCGCAGCGCCGAGGAGAGGTTGTCGTCCACTGCGCGCGTGTCGTCGATCTCGCGGATCAGGCCTGCGAGTGGCAGGGCGCGCATCTCGGCAATGCCCTTCAGCATGTCGTGGAAGGCTGGCTCCAGCGAAAAGCTCGTGCGGTGGCCGTGAAGGGTCGTGGAATATTTGCGGATCATGCCTTGTGTATCGATTCAAGGGTTTGGGGGATCGATTCCGGTTTTCCCGGTAAAGGCTTGAAAAGCTTTCAGTCCTTGGTCTCGTCGGGCCGCTCTTTGTCGTGGTGATATTGCTCGAGGCGGCCCTGGTCGAGGGTCTTTTCCGCTTTCTCGTTGAGGGCGCGCGTCAATGTCTTCTCGGCCTTCGTGCGACCGAAGGTCAGCCGGTTCTGCTCGGCCTGCTTTTCCTTGTCGGAACGGGCCTTCTGTTTGCGGAACTGGCGAAGATTGACGACGTCGCCGCTCATCGGAAACTCAGTTCTTCTTGCGGAAGGAATCGAGCGAGACGACGGAGCCGCCCTTGTTGTCGTCGCCACCGGTCGGCGGCGTCGGCTCATCGCCGTTATCCTCGGCCTTTTCGGGCACTGCGGGATAGGCGGTAATCTCGGCGGAGTGTTCTTCCTCCTCCTCGACGGCCGGCACGTCGAATTCCAGCTCGAAGCTTACCGAGGGGTCGTAGAAGCCGCGGATCGCGTTGAAGGGAATGACCAGCTTTTCCGGCGTATCGGAGAAGGAGAGGCCGATCTCGAACAGGCTCTCGGTGACCTTGAGGTCCCAGAACTGGTGCTGCACGACGATCGTCATCTGCTCGGCATATTTCGCCTTGAGGTGCTGCGAGATGCGCACGCCGGGGGCGTTCGTCAGGAAGGTGATGAAGAAATGGTGCTCACCGGGCAGATGACCGGTAACCGCGACTTCGGACAAAACCTTGCGAATGACGCTGCGCAGCGCGTCCTGAGCGAGAATGTCGTAGCGAATGTGGTCTTGCGCCATCCGTTCCTGTCTTTCTTCCTGATGCCTTTGTATTCAGGCATTGCGTCTCATCTCATGCCTTCCGGCACGAGTCATCTGGCACAGCTATAGACCATTTCAAGGGATTGGAGAAGGTGAAGGCTTCTGTTGCCAGGTGCCTTCGGACCCCGCCTGCCGGTGCGACCCGTCAGGACTTTGAGTGAAGTGTCACACCGCGATTAAGCAGCGAGACGAGCTTCCGCATAGTTGTCGTTTGCAACTACAAGTTTAGCCCGATAACGGTGGTACAATGCCGAGCAAAAAGTCGATCTTTACGCCCTTGTCGATCCTATTTCGCCCCCATCAAAAGCCGGTCCGTCAAGGGTTGACCGGTTTTTGGTGGAGGCGCCGGGTACCGCCCCCGGGTCCAATGGGTTTATTACACCGCCCGTTTATTGCCATAGCTGCCGAGGCAGCACGTCACATATAGGCATTCCCGACGGGTAAGAAAAGGGCTTTGTGACAAGGATTTGCGGAAGTTGGCGCCGCGCTGTGGATCAGGCCGTTTCGGCAAGCGGCGGCGCGCTGTCGTGGGCCCATTGCTTGTGGAACCCCGGCAGCGGCAAAGGGCGGCCGAAATAATAGCCCTGGAAGACGGTGCAGCCGAAGGATTGCAGCAGAAGGAACTGCTCCTTTGTTTCGATGCCTTCGGCGACGACAGACATGTCGAGCGTGCGGGCGATGTCGAAAATACTTTTTAGAAGCAGTTGGTTGCGCTTGTTGCCGGGTGCTTCCTGCACAAAGGAACGGTCGATCTTGATTTCGTGGATGGGCAGGCGGCGCAGGTGGCTGAGCGAGGAATATCCGGTACCGAAGTCGTCAAGCGATATGGTGACGCCAGCGGTGCGCAGTGCGCTCATCTTGCTGACGATGAGATCCACATCGTCGGCCATCATGCTTTCGGTCAGTTCCAGCTTGAGCCGGGTCGGATCGATTTCGAGCGTGGTCAGGCGCGCAAGCACGGTGTCGACGAAGTCGTCTTTCATGAACTGGTCGACGCTGACATTGACGGAGAGCTTCAGATCGCGCGTTGCTGCATCCTGTTGCCAGAAGACGAGCGTCTTGCAGGATTCGTTGAACACCCAGTCGCCGATGACAGGCATGAAGCCTGCCTCCTCCGCAACGGGAATGAATTCGGCAGGGGAGACGTATCCGCCGCCCGGCCGTTTCCATCGCAGCAGCGCTTCGGCGCCCGTCAGTTTTCCGGTTTGATCGACCTGAGGCTGATAGAAAAGCTCGAATTCCCGGTTTGTCAGTGCGGCCTTGAGGTCGCGGGCCTGGTCGAGATTGCGCGCAAACTCCCGCTGCATGGCGTAAACGCCGCCGCAGAGCATGATAATGGCGACAATGGTGTTGAGCCACGAACCGTAGATGCGGAATTCGTCAGCGATCGGATCGGCGTAGGGCACGCGGAAATTCGTGCTGGCGAAGAAGACGAAGGATACCAGGCAGAGCGCGATCAGTGCGACCTGAAGGCGCGAGTTTTCGCGCTGGTAGTTGATGTAGCCGAGAAGGGCCAGAACAAGCAGGAAAAGATGGGAGACCCGCGGCGCCACGGCGCTCGGCACATCGAACAGCAGGCAGAAGACGATGACGATGGCAAGGAATGAAAACTGGGAGAGGAAGAGGGCGGCCGAAAGCTGATGGCGGCGCGTCAGCGCGTAGCTGGCAAAGGCCGTCACGATCAGGGCCGCATCCATGACTGCAAGCGACCAGGCCTGCATGTAGGCGAAAACGAGCCCCCAGCCTGTCGTCAAAATGCCAACCGTTAACGCGGCCGTGCCATAGGCAAGCCTGAAGCGCCGGGATTGGTCTTCGAGTTGCTTCACGTGATGCGAACCGTCATTGCTGTTGTTGGGCCTGTCGGGCAGGCCGTTTGTGATTATGCCTACGCGACATTCCTTCAGAAAGTGCAAAAATACGCACCACCAGTAACTCGGGGTTAGTTTGCCGCTTCCGATGCCACAACGCCGGCGTTTATTAGAGCTTGACTTGCCTTGGCGGCTTGAAAAACATGGCCTGGCATCAGGCCGCCATGATGGCGTACCCTGGTCGAGGGAGTAGAGGAAACATCATGACCGACTATCTCGCAGATGTCCGCAAATATGACAGCGGTGCCGACGAGGCCATCGTCAAGAAGATCGTGAGCCATCTCGGCATTGCGCTGCGCAACCGCGACTCCTCGCTGGTCTCCTGCTCCGACCCCGCGGAACTCGACCGCGTCAAGGAGAAGTGGTGCGGCAAGAAGTTCGGCATCACGGGCGATGCCGCCGACAAGGCGGTAGAGGCCGTCTGCAAGGCGATGGCCGACGATCGCTCGAAATCGCGGGTCACCTTCTACTATCTGACGGCCAGGGAACTTGGGAAACTCGGCGCGCTCGCCTGAGAAAGGCTCGGCCTGAACAACACACAGTCTTGGGGAAAACGGGGAAATCCCATTTCGCCCTTTGGTCGCCGCCGTTCGCGCATTAGTATCTCACGCTGGACAACGAATCGGCGGCGACCATGCAGCAATATCTCGACCTTCTCGCCCATGTGATGGAAAACGGCTCCGACCGCGGAGACCGGACCGGCACGGGTACGCGCGGCGTCTTCGGCCACCAGATGCGCTTCGACCTGTCGGAGGGTTTTCCGGTCCTGACGACCAAGAAGCTGCACCTGCGCTCCATCATCCATGAACTCTTGTGGTTCCTGAAGGGCGATACCAATATCGGCTATCTCCATGACAACGGCGTCACCATCTGGGACGAATGGGCGGACGAGAAGGGCGAACTCGGCCCGGTCTATGGCTATCAATGGCGCTCCTGGCCGACCCATGACGGCCGTCATCTCGACCAGATCGTCGCGGTCATCGATAGCATTAAGCGCAATCCGAATTCCCGCCGCCACATCGTCTCGGCCTGGAACCCGGCGCTCGTCGACGAGATGGCGCTGCCGCCGTGCCATTGCCTGTTCCAGTTCTATGTGGCGGACGGAAAACTGTCCTGCCAGCTCTACCAGCGCTCGGCCGACATCTTCCTCGGCGTGCCCTTCAACATCGCTTCTTACGCGCTACTGACCATGATGGTGGCGCAGGTGACGGGGCTGCAGCCGGGTGATTTCGTGCATACGCTCGGCGATGCACATATCTATGCCAATCATTTCGAGCAGGTGCGCACGCAGATGACGCGCAAGCCGAAGCCGCTTCCGTTCATGAAGATCAATCCCGATGTGAAGGACCTTTTCTCCTTCAAATTCGAGGACTTCACCCTGATCGGCTACGAAGCTGATTCATCCATCAAGGCGCCGATCGCCGTCTGATTTCCGGGAATTCGCATGAGCCAAGCCAAGATCGTCCTCGTCGTCGCCGTGGCGCAAAACGGTGTTATCGGCCGTGACGGCGACCTTCCATGGCGCCTGCCGTCCGACCTCAAGCGCTTCAAGCTGCTGACCCTCGGCAAGCCGGTCCTGATGGGCCGCAAGACGTGGGATTCGATCGGCCGGCCGCTGCCGGGCCGCCCGAACATCGTCATCACCAGGGATACGACGTTCTCCGCACCGGGCGCCGAGGTGGTCTCCTCGCTCGACGCGGGGCTGGTCTCGGCGCGCCGCGAAGCCGAAAAGCTCGGTGTTGACGAGGTTTGCGTCATCGGCGGCGGGCAGATCTATGCGCAGGTCTTCGACCGGGCGGATATTCTCCACGTCACCCATGTCGAGGCGGATATCGAAGGTGACACGCGGTTCCCCGCAATCGACCCGGCCGTGTTCGACAAGGTCGTCGAGGAGCCCATTCCCCAGGGCGAGAAGGACAGCCACGCCATGCGTTTCGTCACCTGGCGCCGGAAAACAGCGGCCTGAAGCTCCAAATCGCGCCGATCACGAACTATTTTGCCGCACGGGCGCGCATCCCGTCGCGGATTTGTTGAAAGGTGCCCGAGGGATACCTATAACGGGTTCACCTAGCGTTGCGCGGCGAAACAATCCGCGAAACGCTCAGCAACAGATCGATGGCGGATTTTCGCGGTTTGCGGAGATGCGCCAAGGGGATTCGAAAGAAAGAGGTATTGATGCCCTGGAGCAATCAGAATGGCGGCGGCGGCCCTTGGGGTGGCGGCGGCAGCGGCGGTGGTGGAAACAATCAGGGGCCATGGGGGCAGGGTCCGAACCGGCCCCGCGGTGGCGGCGGCAACGGCAGTGGCGGCCCGCCGGACCTTGAGGAAATCATCCGACGTGGCCAGAACCAGCTGAAGAACGTCATGCCGGGTGGTTTCAACGGCGGCGCCGTTGTGATCGGCCTCCTGCTTCTCGGCGTTTTCTGGCTGATGAACTCCATCTACACCGTCCAGCCGGATGAGCGCGGCGTCGAGCTGCGCTTCGGCAAGCCCAAGCAGGAAGTTTCCATGCCGGGCCTGCATTTCCATATGTGGCCCTTCGAGACCGTCGAACTCGTCAAGATCACCGAACAGCAGCAGAATATCGGCCGCCGCGCGGCGTCGTCGAATTCCGACGCTTCGGGGCTGATGCTGACGGGTGACCAGAACATCGTCAACGTCCAGTTCTCGGTGCTCTATTCGGTCACCGATCCGCAGGCCTACCTCTTCAATCTCGAATATCCCGCCGAGACGCTGCAGCAGGTCGCCGAAAGCGCCATGCGCGAAGTCGTCGGGCGCCGTCCGGCCCAGGACATCTTCCGTGATAACCGTCAGGCGATCGCCGAGGGCGTGAAGACGACGATCCAGGCGACCATGGACGCCTATGGCGCCGGCATCTCGATCAACACCGTCGCCATCGAAGACGCGGCGCCGCCGCGCGAAGTGGCCGACGCGTTCGACGAAGTGCAGCGTGCCGAGCAGGATGAGGACCGCTTCGTCGAAGAAGCGAACCAGTACGCCAACCAGAAGCTCGGTCTTGCCCGCGGTCAGTCCGCGCAGATCCGCGAAGAGGCGGCCGCCTACAAGGACCGTGTCGTCAAGGAAGCGGAAGGTGAGGCGGCACGCTTCCTTTCCATCTACGAACAATACAAGGCAGCGCCCGATGTTACCCGCAAGCGTCTCTTCCTTGAAACCATGGAAGGCGTGATGAAGAACTCCAAGAAGGTCATCATCAACGAGAATCAGGGCGGACAGGGGGTCGTACCCTTCCTTCCCCTCAACGAACTGGGCCGCACGACGGGCCAGCAGGCGGGAGGTACGCAGTAATGGGTAACCGTTTGCCAGCCATCCTGGTCGCCGTCGGCGTTCTTCTCTTCATCGCCTATTCCTCGGTGTTCGTGGTCAACGAGCGCCAGCAGGCGATCGTCATCCGCTTCGGCCAGATCCAGGACGTCAAGACCGAACCGGGCATCTATTTCAAGCTGCCCTTCGGCTTCATGGATGCCGACAGCGTCCAGTACATCCAGGACCAGGCGCTGCGCTTCGATCTCGACGACATCCGCGTCCAGGTCTCGGGCGGCAAGTTCTACGAGGTCGATGCTTTCGTGGTCTACAAGATCACGGACGCCCGTCGCTTCCGCGAGGCCGTCTCGGGTGACCGGGAATCGGCGGAATCGCGCCTGCGCACCCGTCTCGATGCGGCGCTGCGTCGTGTCTACGGTCTGCGTGGCTTCGAATCCGCTCTTTCCGAAGAGCGCGCTTCGATGATGCGCGAAGTCCGTGGCGAGTTGACCAACGACGCCTCGAACCTCGGCCTGACGATCTCGGATGTGCGCATCCGCCGTACTGACCTGACGCAGGAGGTCTCGCAGCAGACCTATGACCGCATGAAGGCGGAGCGTCTGGCTGAAGCCGAGCTCATCCGCGCCCGCGGTAACGAAGCCGGCCAGCGCCGCCGCGCCATCGCCGACCGTCAGGTCGTCGAGTTCATCGCGGACGCGCAGCGCGACTCGGAAATCCTGCGCGGTGAAGGCGACGGCGAACGCAACCGCGTCTTCGGTCAGGCCTTCTCGCAGGATCCGGCTTTCTTCGACTTCTATCGGTCGATGAGCGCGTATCAGGCTGCGATGGGTTCGTCCGACACCACACTGGTGCTGTCGCCGCAGTCGGAGTTCTTCCGCTATTTCGAGAATGCAGCCGGCAACAAGCCTGCGGCATCCACGGGCGCGACCTCCGGCACGGCAACGACGCCGTCGACCGCGAACTGAAGACCATGGCCGATTTCCTGACGGGAATCGCCTTCTTCCTGATCATCGAGGGGCTGGTGTACGCACTGGCCCCTTCGGTTTTGAGGCGTATGGCGGAAATGCTGCCGCGCATTCCCGAGAACCAGCTGCGGGCAAGCGGGCTCTTCGCCGTCGGGCTCGGCGTACTGATGGTCTGGTTCATCCGGGGCGCATGACGGCGGCTCTTGCAGCGACCCGCGAAGACGGGCATGACTTTCACATCAATTCAGCGTGGCGGACTGATTTTTGCCGTATCCGGGGCAAACACTCGCCATGAGATCCGGAACGAATGGGGATGCCTGATATGGCTTTGAAGACGACGTCCAGCGCAGCCAAAGCGGCGCTTGCGCTCGCGGTAACATTCTCGCTGGTGGCAGGCGCACCGTTCACCGTGCCGGCCGCCGCCGAGGTGAAGCCGGCGAACAACGGTCCGGAATCCGTGGCGGACCTCGCCGAGAGCCTGCTCGACGCCGTCGTCAACATTTCCACCTCGCAGAACGTCAAGAGCGACGACAAGGCGCCTGTTCCGCAGGTGCCGGAGGGCTCGCCCTTCCAGGACTTCTTCGACGAATTCTTCAAGGGCGAAGGCGGCGAGGGCGGCAACCAGGGCCAGACGGTCAATTCGCTCGGCTCCGGTTTCGTCATCGACCCCTCGGGCTTCATCGCGACGAACAACCACGTCATCGAGGGCGCCGACGATATCGAGGTGAATTTCGCCAATGGCTCCAAGCTGAAGGCCAAGCTCGTCGGCACCGACCCGAAGACCGACCTTGCACTTCTCAAGGTCGAGCCGAAAGCGCCGCTGAAGGCCGTGCCCTTCGGCGATTCCCGCGTGATGCGTATCGGTGACTGGGTGATGGCGATCGGCAATCCGTTCGGCCTGGGCGGTTCGGTGACGGTCGGCATTATTTCGGCGCGCGGCCGCAACATCAATGCCGGCCCCTACGATAACTTCATCCAGACGGATGCGGCCATCAATCGCGGCAATTCCGGCGGCCCGCTGTTCAACATGAAGGGCGAGGTCATCGGCATCAACACCGCCATCATCTCGCCCTCGGGCGGCTCGATCGGCATCGGCTTCTCCGTACCGACGGAGCTGGCGCAGAACATTTTCACGCAGCTGCGCGACTATGGCGAGACGCGTCGCGGATGGCTTGGCGTGCGCATCCAGCCCGTCACCGACGATATTGCCGAAAGCCTCGGCATGAAGGAGACCAAGGGCGCGCTGGTGGCCGGCATCATCAAGGGCGGTCCGGTCGACAACGGCTCGATCGAGACGGGCGACGTCATCATCCGCTTCGATGGCAAGGATGTGCACGAGATGCGCGATCTGCCGCGCGTCGTTGCGGAAAGCCCGGTCGGCAAGGCGGTGGATGTGCAGCTGCTGCGTGACGGCAAGGAGATCACCGTCAAGGTTACGCTCGGCCGTCTCGAAGACGGTGAAAAGCAGGCGGATGCTGCAGACGAAGTGACGCAGGAAGACGGCACGACAGAAGAGGGCACGACGCCCGAGACCGGCGAGAAGGCCGCACCCGTTCAAGCCGATCTGGTGCTCGGCATGGCGATCAGCGATCTCGACGCGGATGCGCGCAAGACCTTCGATATCGTCGAAAGCGTCAAGGGTGTTATCATCACCGAGGTTGCTCCGGACTCCGCCGCCGCCGAGCGCGGCATCGTGCCGGGCGACGTGATCGTTGAGATCGGCCAGGAAACGGTGGCGACCGCCGAGGAGGTCAGGACCCGCGTCGACAAGCTGAAGTCGGAAGACCGCCGCAACGCGCTCATGATGATCGCCAACCGCACCGGCGCTCTGCGCTACATCACGGTTCGCATCGACTGATAAAAGGCAAAGCCCCGTCAGGGACTTGCTGTCGGCAACAGAGAGATCGATTCAGGCCGTTGGAGCGTCGCTTCAACGGCCTTTTGCATGGGATCAGGCGGGGATCACGAAGTCGGACTTGCGATAGCCCTGCAGGTAGAGCAGCGCGGTAAGGTCCCCATGATCGATGCGGATTTTCGCCTCGGCCGCAACAGCGGGCTTGGCATGCAGAGCGACGCCGGCGCCGGAGAGGTGCAGCA
Source organism: Shinella curvata (assembly GCF_022899935.1). Classification (GTDB taxonomy): domain Bacteria; phylum Pseudomonadota; class Alphaproteobacteria; order Rhizobiales; family Rhizobiaceae; genus Shinella; species Shinella curvata. Next base: position 672,072 of record NZ_JALJCJ010000001.1, on the reverse strand, counting down.
TGCCGAGGTCGTTGGCGCCATCGCCGACGGCCATGGCTTCATCAGGGGTAATGCCGAGGCGCGTCGCGATGTCGTTCAGCGCATCGACCTTGGCCTGCTTGCCGAGGATCGGTTCGGCGACTTCGCCAGTCAGCTTGCCGTCGGCGTCGAGAAGGAGGTTGGCGCGGTTTTCGTCGAAGCCCAGCGTCGCGGCGATGCGGCTCGTGAAAACGGTGAAGCCGCCGGAGACGAGGGCGGTGTAGTAGCCCTTTGCCTTCATGGTGGCGATGAGTTCGAGACCACCCGGCGTCAGCGTGATGCGCTTTTCGATGACCTCGTCGACGACGGAGATCGGCAGGCCCTTGAGCAGGGCGACGCGCTCGCGAAGCGCGGGCTCGAAGGCGATCTCGCCGTTCATGGCGCGGGCGGTGATTGTGGCGACCTTGTCCTTGAGGCCGACTTCGGCGGCCAGTTCGTCGATGCATTCCTGACCGATCATCGTCGAATCCATGTCGGCGATGAGAAGCTTTTTGCGGCGTGTCTCGGCGTTCTGCACGGCCAGATCGATTGGCGCGTCGCCGATGACGGCGCGGATTTTACCGCCCGCTTCATCCGGATCGCTGTCGTCGCGCAGCGCGATGTCGCAGGCGATGCCGTCGGCGAGCCAGTAGAGGCCGGACGCATTGACGGCCTCGGCGGCCTTTTCGGCGAGCGCTGCGGTCAGAACAGGGTTTGACGGATTGGCGACAAGCGTGGCAACGAAAGCCATGATGGAAAACCTTGATCAAAAGCGGGACGCGATCCTGATAACGGGCCCGACGGCCAGCGGCAAGTCCGCGCTTGCCGTGCGCCTTGCCGCCGAGCACGGCGGCGTCGTGGTCAATGCCGACAGCATGCAGGTCTATGACACGCTGAACGTGCTCACCGCGCGCCCACAGCCCGGCGAGATGGGCGGCATCGAACACCGGCTCTACGGCCATGTTCCTGCTGGGGCTACCTATTCCACCGGCGACTGGCTGCGCGAGGCTGGTGCTCTGCTGATAGAGCTGCGCGCGCGAGGCAAGCTGCCGGTCTTCGTCGGCGGTACGGGACTGTATTTTCGCGCGCTGACGGGCGGCCTGTCGGATATGCCCGCCATTCCCGACGATATCCGCGAACGGGTTCGCGCACGGCTCGCGGTTGAGGGCGCGGAGGCGCTGTACCGGGATCTTGCGGAACGCGACCCGGAAACAGCTGCACGGCTGATGGTCGGCGATGGCCAGCGCATCGTGCGGGCGCTTGAGGTGATCGAAGCGACGGGCAAGTCAATCTCTGCCTTCCAGTCGATGTCGGGGCCGGCGGCGATCGATCCGGAGCGGGCGCAAAAGATCGTCGTTCTGCCGGACCGTGCCGTTCTGGCTGCTCGCATAGATCGGCGTTTCGGCCTGATGCTCAAGCTGGGTGCGGTGGAGGAGGTGAGGGCGTTGCTCGCGCAAAATCTCTCGCCGGCCATGCCTGTCATGAAGGCGATCGGCGTGCCGCAGATTACGGCCATGCTGGCGGGCGAGATGCGCGAGGCCGAAGTGATCGAGAGGGGGGCCGCGGCGACGCGGCAATATGCCAAACGCCAGATGACCTGGTTCCGCAACCAGCTCGACGAAAGCTGGCGGCGGATCGATCCTTTGGCAGACACTTGAAGAGGTTCAGCGGCGGATAAGGCTGCTTAGAGGTTTCTTGAGCAGCTGTTCGCGGATCGAGCCTTCGCGCCTTGGCTGCTCCGGCTGTGGTTCGCCGAAGGCCGGGCGGGCCGGCTGCCGGTAGGGATCGACGGCAGGGCGCGCCTGATCCGTCGTCAGCTCGCGGCGGATGGCTTCGAACCGTTCCTGCGCCGGAGGATCGTAGGCGCCGGCGGCACCTGGCAGCATGTCGGGGCGGTAGGGCTCATGCATGGGCGCTGCAGCGGCCGGGCGATACGTCTCGGGCGCCGTCGCGGTCGCGGCGGGGCGATAGGGATCCTGTGCCGGTACCGTGCCTGAAGGGCGTGGTGCGGATGCTGCGTTTTGCAGCGTGTCGATATACCCTTCTTCGTCCTCGTAAGGTGCGTCCTCATAGCCCGTTGGCAGGGCGCCCTGGCTCTGCGTGGCGAGATAGGCGTTCTGGAAACCGGAAATGTCGGGTCCGGTGATGGCGCGCATGCGCGCGACGATGTTGCGCAGGTCGACGCTTTGCGGCGTCTCCTCGTTGATCTTCACGCCGGTGCCGTTCGCTTTGGGCAGGCGGTCTGAGTCCACGCGGGAAAAGCGCATGCGCATCGGCACCGCGACCGCTTCGCCAAAGGCGATCGCTTCGCCATTGCCGATTGACGAGATGAAGCTCGTCGTGGACGACGAGGAATTGGGAATCGCCGACCGGATGATCTCCTGGTCGTGATCGTTGGCGAGGCGCATCGCGAAGATCGTCGAGCACTGCGACAGGATGGTCGGATCGAGTTCGCCGGGGCGCTGCGTGATGATGCCGAGCGAAACGCCGTATTTACGGCCTTCCTTGGCGATGCGTGCGATGGCCTGGCGCGTCGGCAGGAAGCCGAGCTTCGGGTCGGCCGGCACGTAGCGGTGCGCCTCTTCACAAACCACCAGCATGTGCACGCCGCCATTGCTCCACAGGCCGATTTCGAAGGCCATGCGGCAGAGAACGGACGCGACGGAATTGACCACCTCGGACGGAATGCCCGCGAGCTGGAACGTCGTCACCGGCTTGCCGTCGCCGGGAATGCGGAAGATGCGGGCGATGGTGTCGAGGATCGTATCGGTGATGGTGTTCGAGGAGAACATGAAGTGGTAGCGCGGGTCGTTGATCGCCGACATGATCTTGACCTTGAGCGAGCGCAGATGCGGCTTCTCGGCGCGGCCTTCGAGGCGACCGATGCGCTCGTCGATAAGCGCCAGCAGGTCGGCGATGCGAAAAGGCACCGGCGTATCCGACGTTACCGAACTCTTTTCGCTGGCGCGGCGCATAAGGCCATTGTCGCTGGAGCCGCGGAAGGCGCGTTTGGCCTCGGGAATGAGGTCGCGCAGAATGTCCATTTCTTCCGGCACCGGCGGGCGACCGCGGAAGACCACTTCGGCGAATTCCTCCAGCCGGAACAGCCAAAAGGGCAGATCCAGCGTATCCGTGTCTATGACGACGGCGAGATTTCCGAAAGCGGAGGCGAATTCATTGTGCGGGTCGAGGATCAGCACGCGCAGGCGCGGATTGGCCTGGATGGCCTTGTGCAGCAACAGTGCGACGGAGGTCGACTTGCCGACGCCGGTGGTTCCCACGATGGCGAAATGCTTTTCCAGCATGGACGGGACGTGGATCGTGGCGTCCAGGCTTTCATCCTGCGTCAGCTTGCCGATGGCGCAGACGTCGTTCTTGCCGGTATCGTAGACCTTCGCGAGGTCGGCGGCGCGAATGCGGTGTGCGATGGCACCGAGATGCGGATAGTCAGTGATGCCGGCGGAAAACTCCTCGCGGCCGTCAGGGCCGACATGGACTTCGCCGAGAAGCTCCACCTCGATGCGGAAGACGGTGTCGCGGTTCTCCACCCAGCTCTGCTGATCGGTGGCCATGGAATAGACGAGGGCGACGATGCGATTGCGGCCGACGGAAATCGAGATGAGGCGGCCGACGGCCCACAGTTCGGTAAGTGCTGTCTGCCCGCTTTCGGCGACGGCGCTGATGGTGGCGTGCGAACCGTTGCAGGCCACGACACGGCCCATCAGACGGTTGCCCTGCAACGCATCATCCCGACGTTCCTGTTCGCCCGCCACGATGGAACTCTGAAAATCACTGTTCAGCAATCACGGCACTCCTTGCCATCAAAGCGGAAGTCTAGCGGGTGCCGCTTAATAAGACGTTTCGTGCCGGCGCAGCCTTGGTTCACCTTTCGGCCGGCACGCCGGTTTCCGTGCCGTTTCGAAACATCCGGAAAAGCGTTGACGTGTGTTGGCTTTGTAGCTAACACTTCGCTCCATGAAAAATCTGACTTCTATTATTCTTGTGGTGGGAACGCGCATGGGCAGGGTGGTGTAACCATCCGGCGAAAGCACCCATGCGCGGTAAGCAGGCTCCTCCAAGGGGCCTTTTTTTATGCCCGAAAATTCGATAAGCACCCTGGAAATACGAAAGAGACGGACGGGAAACCGATGAGCGGAACAGAAAACCAGATGACAGGCGCCGAAATTGTCTTGCAGGCGCTGAAAGACAACGGCGTAGAGCATATCTTCGGCTATCCCGGCGGCGCCGTGCTGCCGATCTACGACGAGATCTTCCAGCAGGACGATATCGAGCACATCCTCGTTCGCCACGAGCAGGGCGCCGGCCACATGGCCGAAGGTTACGCCCGCTCCACCGGCAAGGTCGGCGTCATGCTCGTCACGTCGGGTCCGGGTGCGACGAATGCCGTCACCCCGCTGCAGGATGCGTTGATGGATTCCATTCCGCTTGTCTGCCTCACCGGTCAGGTTCCGACCACGCTCATCGGTTCGGATGCCTTCCAGGAATGCGACACGGTCGGCATCACGCGCCCCTGCACCAAGCACAACTGGCTGGTCAAGGACGTCAACGACCTCGCGCGCATCATCCACGAGGCGTTCCGCGTCGCGCAGAGCGGCCGCCCGGGTCCTGTCGTCGTCGATATCCCGAAGGACGTGCAGTTCGCCACCGGCACCTACACGCCGCCGTCGGCCGCGCCGGCTCAGAAATCCTACCAGCCGAAGGTCTCGGGCGATGCGCGTGCCATCGAGGCGGCCGTCAGCCTGATGAAGGGCGCCCGCCGTCCGATCATCTATTCCGGTGGCGGCGTCGTGAATTCGGGTCCGGAGGCCTCGCGCCTGCTGCGTGAACTGGTCGAGATCACCGGCTTCCCGATCACCTCCACGCTGATGGGCCTCGGCGCCTATCCGGCCTCGGGCAAGAACTGGCTGGGCATGCTCGGCATGCACGGTTCCTACGAGGCGAATATGGCGATGCATGACTGCGACGTCATGGTCTGCATCGGCGCGCGCTTCGACGACCGTATCACAGGCCGCCTGAACGCGTTTTCGCCGAACTCGAAGAAGATCCACATCGACATCGACCCGTCCTCGATCAACAAGAACGTCCGTGTCGACGTTCCGATCCTCGGCGATGTCGGCAACGTCCTCGAGGACATGGTTCGCCTGTGGCGCGCCGGTGCGAAGGATTACGACAAGGCGGTTCAGGGCGACTGGTGGACGTCGATTGCCAAGTGGCGCGCCCGCAACTCGTTCGCCTACAAGCACAGCGACGACGTGATCATGCCGCAATATGCGATCCAGCGGCTCTATGAGCTGACCAAGGACCGCGACACCTACATTACGACGGAAGTCGGCCAGCATCAGATGTGGGCGGCGCAGTTCTTCGGTTTCGAGCAGCCGAACCGCTGGATGACCTCGGGCGGCCTCGGCACGATGGGCTACGGCTTCCCGGCGGCGATCGGCGTGCAGGTCGCGCACCGCGACAGCCTCGTCATCGACATCGCCGGCGACGCCTCGATCCAGATGTGCATTCAGGAAATGAGCTGTGCGGTCCAGTATAATCTGCCCGTCAAGATCTTCATCCTGAACAACCAGTACATGGGCATGGTGCGCCAGTGGCAGCAGTTGCTGCACGGCAACCGCCTGTCGAACTCCTATACGGAAGCCATGCCCGACTTCGTCAAGCTGGCGGAAGCCTATGGCGGCGTCGGCATTGCCTGCGACAAGCCCGGTGATCTCGACGGCGCCATCCAGGAGATGATCGACGTCAAGCGCCCGGTCATCTTCGATTGCCGCGTGGCGAACCTCGCCAACTGCTTCCCGATGATCCCCTCGGGCAAGGCGCATAACGAAATGCTGCTGCCCGACGAGGCCACGGACGAAGCGGTCGCCAACGCGATCGACGCCAAGGGCCGCCAGCTCGTTTGATGAAAAGGTAGAAACTGATATGAACGCACACCTTCAACCCACCGGTTCTGCCTATTTCATCGCCAAGGAAACCCAGGTCGCGGAGAGCCACACGCTCTCCGTGCTCGTCGACAACGAGCCGGGCGTCCTTGCCCGCGTCATCGGCCTGTTCTCCGGCCGCGGCTACAACATCGAAAGCCTCACGGTTTCCGAGACCGAGCATGAATCGCACCTGTCGCGCATCACCATCGTGACGCGTGGCACGCCGAGCGTGCTGGAGCAGATCAAGTCGCAGCTCGAGCGCATCGTCCCTGTCCACCGCGTGGTCGACCTCACGGTTCGCGCCAAGACGATGGGCCAGGAACGGCCGATCGAACGCGAAGTGGCGCTGGTCAAGGTGACCGGTTCCGGCGAGATGCGCGCGGAAACGCTCCGCCTTGCCGATGCCTTCCATGCCAAGGTCGTCGACGCGACCGTCGACCACTTCATCTTCGAGATCACCGGCAAGTCGTCCAAGGTCGACCAATTCGTGGCCGTCATGAAGCCCCTCGGCCTGTCCGAAGTCTGCCGTACGGGCATTGCCGCTATGAACCGCGGCCCGCAGGGCATGTAATTGCCTGCCGCGCGGCATCGGCTGACTGCTACATGGATGCTGGCGATGATCTCGTTATCGTCGCCAATCCATGCGCAGGATGCTGGTGCCGGCGCGGCTCCTCCTGCCGGCTATGACGCCATTGGCAATCTCGTGCTCGGCAATGCCGAAATCCAGTCGCGTTACAAAGTCTGCCCGGCGGATATTGCAAGAACAGCCCGTCCGCTGTGGAAAAGCCTCTGGTCGAGCGACGAATGGGCTGAAGAGCGCTGCGAAAAGGACATCGAAGCCTGCCATCATGAGTGCATGGAGTGGCGCAATGAGAGTGCCTGCTTCGCGCTTGGGCGGGCCTATGAGAAGGCTATCCCTGCCGTTTCGTCGCATCTCTCCCAGATGTTGTTCGCCGAAGCCTGTGCGCTGGGCAGTCGCGGTGGATGCACCAATCGAGCTTCTGGTATTCGCAACGCGCAATATGACGGCGATCCGATGCTTGCGACCGATCCGGAAAAACTTGCGTCCTGCTATTTCCGGACATTTTCCTTCAGCTGCGGCGACGTCGATGCCTGGGGCTGCACGATGCTCGGGCAATCCTACCAGCTGGGCGAGGGGGTGGCGCCGGATATGGACGCCGCGCAGCGGCGATATCTGCAAGCCTGCGAGATCAAACCGGATTTCCCGGCCTGCGACTACGCCAGAAGCATGATGCAGGAGCTCGGCGCCGGCGCGGAATGATCGCTCAGATCATTTCCAGCGGCCGCTTGCGGGTCGGCGGCGGGAAGGCTTCGTCGAGCAGGCGCAGGTCTTCCGAGGTGAGGCGGATTTCCGAGGCGCGGAAATTGTCGCGCACGCGTTCGGGCGAACCCGACTTTGGGATGGCGATGACGCCGGCCTTGGTGAGCAGGAAGGCGAGCGCCACCTGGGCGGAGCCGACATTGTGGATGCGGCCGATCTCTTCCAGCACGGGATGGCCGAGCAGACGGCCCTCATCGAGCGGCGAATAGGCCATGAGAGGGATGCCCTGTACCTGGCTCCAGCGCAAGAGATCGAATTCGATGCCGCGGCGGGCGAGATTGTAGAGGATCTGGTTGGCGGATGGACGAAGCGGCTCGGCGTCTTCCAGCAGCTCCTTCATGTCGGAGACGTCGAAGTTCGAGACGCCCCAGGCGCCGATCTTGCCCTGCGCTTTCAGCGTCTCGAAGGCCTCCACCGTCTCGGAGAAAGGATGGCGGCCGCGCCAGTGCAGGAGGTAGAGCTCGATATGGTCGGTGCCGAGACGTTTCAGGCTGGCTTCACACGCGGCGATCGTGCCGGCGCGGCTGGCATTGTAGGGCAGGACCTTGCTGACGAGGAACACCTCGTCGCGCCGCGCCTTGATGGCCTCGCCAACGACTTCCTCCGCACCGCCATCGGCATACATTTCCGCCGTGTCGATGACGGTCATGCCGAGATCGAGGCCGGCACGCAGGCTTGCGGCCTCCTCTTCGGGCGATGCTTCGCCTTCGCCCATATGCCAGGTGCCGAGGCCGAGCGCTGGGACCTGTCGTCCGCCGGGAAGGGTGACTGCCGGTAGTTCCGCTTTCATGCTGCACTCCAAGAGAGACGCCATACATCAGCAATCCGAATTGTATGTATGACAAGAATTGGCTGGTCGTAGCCAAGAGATGGACTATCAATCGGGAAAAACAATCCGGATCACAAGAGACTGCCATGCAGATCGAAATCTTTCTGGCGCTGTTGGTCTTCGCCTTCACGACATCCATCACGCCCGGCCCGAACAACATGATGCTGTTCGCCTCCGGCGTGAATTTCGGTTTCGTGCGCACGATCCCGCATATGTGCGGCATCGGTGTCGGCTTTCTCGTGCTGCTGCTGGCCGTCGGTTTCGGGCTCGGCGCGCTGCTGGAGGCCGTGCCGCTGATCTATACGGCGCTGAAATTCGCCGGCGGCGCCTATCTCGTCTGGATCGCCTGGAAGATCGGCACCTCGCGCTCGCTCGGCGAGGGCAAGACCGGCGCGCGGCCGATGAGCTTTCTCGAAGCCGCAGCCTTCCAGTGGGTCAATCCGAAGGCCTGGGTCATGGCCGTCTCCGCCATGGCGACCTATACCAACTCGGCCAATTACACGATGAGTGTGCTGATCGTCGGCATCGCCTTCGCCATCGTCAATTTCCCGAGCGTTTCGACATGGGCCGGCTTCGGTTCTGCGCTGCGCGAGTGGCTGTCCGTGCCGGTCCGGCTGAAATGGTTCAACATCACCATGGCGCTGCTGCTCGTCGCCAGCCTCTGGCCGATGCTGCGCTAGGGGCGTATGAAGAGGTGAAGTTGGAGGGACTGCCGTGTCGCATGACCATGATCACGACGACCATCACCACCACGACAACCATTTCTCGCCGATGGAAGCGCGTGTTCGTGCGCTGGAAACCATCCTGACGGAGAAGGGCCTGATCGATCCCAAGGCGATCGACGTCATCGTTGAGACCTATGAGACGAAGATCGGCCCGCGCAATGGCGCCCGCGTGGTGGCCAAGGCCTGGGCGGAGCCGGATTTCGCCGATTGGCTGAAGCGGGATGCGACGGCGGCAATCGCCAGTCTTGGTTATACCGGCCGGCAGGGCGAGCATATGCGGGCGGTGTTTAACGATGGCGAGACGCACAACCTCGTCGTCTGCACACTGTGCTCCTGTTATCCCTGGTCCGTGCTGGGGCTGCCACCGGTCTGGTACAAGGCGCCGCCCTATCGCTCACGCGCCGTCATCGATCCGCGCGGCGTGCTTTCGGAATTCGGCGTGACCTTGCCGGAGGATCAAAAAATCCGTGTCTGGGATTCGACGGCCGAGCTGCGCTATCTCGTCGTGCCGCAGCGCCCCGAGGGCACCGAGGGGCTGGACCAGGAGGCACTTGCCGATCTCGTGACGCGCGACGCCATGATTGGTACCGGGTTGGCGCTGATGCCGAAGGCGCGGCCATGAACGGCCCGCACGATCTTGGCGGCCAGCATGGCCTCGGTCCGGTCGCGCCGGAGCTGAACGAACCGTATTTTCATGGCGACTGGGAAAAGCGCGCTCTGGGCGTGACGCTGTCCTGCGGCGCCTTCGGCGCCTGGACGATCGACGAAAGCCGGCATGCCCGCGAAAACATCCCGCCCGCCACCTATCTCTCGGCGAGTTACTACGAAATCTGGATCCGCGCGCTTGAAACATTGCTGCAGCGCCATGGCTTCGTCAGCGGCGAAGAGCTGGCCGAGGGGCGGATGCTGGAAAAGGGTGCCGCGCCGAAGCGTGTCCTGAAGGCCGATATGGTGCCGGCGGTGCTCGCTAAGGGCGGTCCCTGCGACCGGCCGGTGGAGGCCGCACCGCGTTTTTCTGCCGGCGCACACGTGCGCACCCGCAATTTCAACCCGACGACCCACACGCGCCTGCCGCGTTATGCCCGCGACAAGGTGGGCGTGGTCGAGACCGTGCAGGGTTCCTTCGTGTTTCCCGACGACAATGCTCATGGCAAGGGCGAGAGCCCGCAATGGGTCTATACCGTCGTGTTCGACGGCGGCGAGATCTGGGGCGAGGGCGCGGCGCCCGGCCTGACCGTCTCCATCGACGCCTGGGAGAGCTACCTTGAGCCGGTGTGAGACGCTTGCCGACACGCCCGGCCTGCCGAAATCCGCCGAGGGCGACCCGGTCTTCGCCGAGCCCTGGCAGGCGCAGGCCTTTGCGATGACGGTGCGGCTGCACGAGCAGGGCGTGTTTTCCTGGGCCGAATGGGCCGAGGCGCTGTCGCGTGAAGTGCATCAGCCCGGCCGTGCCGTCGATGGTGCCGACTATTTCGATTGCTGGGTGACGGCTCTCTCGTCGCTGCTCTCCGAGCGCGGCGTGGCGAGCGAAGCGGAACAAACAGCGCTTTCCGATCGCTGGGCGCGTGCCGCCGAAGCGACGCCGCATGGCAAACCTATTCTTCTGGGGAATGCTGGCTAGATCCGGTCCGCCACGAAGCGGGCAAGCCATGGACCGATGAAGGTCACGAGGATCAGGCGCGCCGTCTGCAAGGTCATGACGAAGGCGATGTCGACATTGGCGGAGGCGGCGATGACGGCGACCGAATCGAGGCTGCCGGGGCTGGTGGCGAGATAGGCCGTCAGCGGATCGACGTCGAGCAGGACGACGAGCGCTGCCGCAAGCAGACCCGAGAAACAGAGCAGCGCGACGATGGACAGCACCGTTGGCAGCAGGGCGCGGCGCGCATGCAGGAGGATGGCGCGTGTGAAGCCGAGGCCGATATTCCAGCCGAGCAGCGCAAATGCGATGACCAGCAGCCATTGCGGCAGGATGATTGTCACGGTGCCGGAGGTGTTGAGCACCGAGGCGAGAGCGAAGGGCAGGAGAAAGGCGCCGGCCGGGATGCGCAGTTTCTGCGCCGCGAGGCCGGCGAGAATGCCGATGAGCAGCATGGCGACCAGCGGAAGCAGGGGCACCGCCTCGAACCAGGCATGCGGCGGTGCGGCCGCACCTTCATGGCCGGCAAAATGCGCGACAAGGGTGGCCAGGCTCGCGACGAACAGCACGCGCAGATATTGCATGAAGGCGACGAGGCGCATGTCGGCGCCATAGGCTTCCGCCATCATCAGCATGGAGGAGGCGGCGCCCGCCGAAGATCCCCAGATCGCGGTTGTTCCGGGCAGGACGCCGGTACGCGCGATCATCCAGCCGCTGAAGGCGCTGACCGCGATCACGGAAAAGACGACCGCGAGGATGAGCAGCCAGTTGTTTAGGAAGGTGGCGACAAAATCCTGCGACACCGTGCCGGCGATCATCAGCGCCAGAACGACCTGCACGATGAAGAAGCAGGGGCGCGGCAGGCGGATCGTGCCGCCGGCAAGCGCCACGACGATCCCGGCAAGCATGGGGCCGATCATCAGCGCCGCCGGAAAGCCGGTCATGGAGAGAGGCGTGGTCGCTACCAGCGACAGGCCGGCAACGCAGGCCCATTGCAGGACGGCCGGCAGGCGTCCAAGGCCGGTGGGCGAGGGTAAGGTTTCGTCTGGGGTCGGGGAGGCGGGGGACACATCATCGCTCCGTGGATCGCGTTTTCCATACAGCGGCGACGTCGTGGCGAACAGGGCCAAAACAGGGGGTAGGGGGATTGTGCGGCCGGTGAACGGGGCTTCGCCCCTTGCTTCGCGGACGCGAATCCTGCCAAGTCCGGGCATGGAATTCGCACCCCAACAGGATGAAGCGCTCAAGGCCGTCGCAAAGTGGCTGAAGGATGGGCGCGAACCGCTTTTCCGGCTGTTCGGCTATGCCGGAACGGGCAAGACGACGCTGGCACGGCATTTCGCCGAAAATGTCGATGGCGAGGTACTCTTTGCCGCCTTCACCGGCAAGGCCGCGCAGGTGCTGCGCTCCAAGGGCGCAAGCAATGCCAAGACGATCCATTCGCTGATCTATCGCCCGCGCGGCGAGGAAGAGGTGTCGGACGAAGAGACGGGCAAGACCTCGATTGCGCCGATGTTCTCGATCAATCGCCAGAGCCCGGTCGCTAAAGCGGCCCTCGTGGTGGTCGACGAATGCTCGATGGTCGACGAGGCACTTGGTCGTGACCTCATGAGCTTCGGCACGCCGATCCTCGTGCTCGGCGATCCCGGCCAGCTGCCGCCCGTCACCGGCGGCGGCTACTTCACGAACCAGGAGCCGGATTACCTGCTGACGGACATCCACCGGCAGGCGCGCGACAACCCGATCATCCGCCTCGCCATGCAGGTGCGCGAAGGCAATGACATCGGTTATGGCGACTATGGTGCTGCCCGTGTCATCGGCCGCAACGAGGTGGATCAGTCCCTGGTACTCGAGGCTGATCAGGTGCTCGTCGGCACCAACCGCACGCGCCGGCGCTACAACCAGCGCCTTCGCGAGCTGAAGGGTTTTACGACCGACTATCCGCAGTCCGGCGACAAGCTGGTGTGCCTGCGCAACGACCCGGCCAAGGGCCTGCTCAACGGCTCGCTCTGGCAGGTGATGAGTTCGTCAAAGGAAACGGTGAAACCCGGCATCAACCTGATGATCCGGCCCGAAGACGACGACATGGATCGAGGCGCGGCCAAGATCAAGCTGTTGAAGGCGGCCTTCGAGAATCTCGAGGAAGAGATCCCGTGGTCGACGCGCAAGCGTTATGACGAATTCGATTTCGGCTATGCGCTGACCGTGCACAAGGCGCAGGGTTCGCAGTGGAACGATGTCGTGCTGTTCGACGAGAGTTTTGCATTCCGCGACACGCGTGAACGCTGGCTTTACACTGCCATTACGCGCGCCGCGGAAACGCTCACCGTCGTACGATAGTTGGGACCCGCACGACGAACCGCCTTTCAGGAGGCGGAGACGAGAGGCCGGTCATCATGTCCGGCCGCTTGACGCCAGCCTTAATGGCCGACGATCCCGAGCATGACCGCCTTGGCGACGGCCTGAAAACGGTTGTTGCTGTTGAACTTGGCGATGATGTTCTTTTCCATCACCTGCACTTCGCCGGGCTCGACTTCGAGTGCGCGCGCAATTCGGCTCGTCGGATATCCCTCGGCCATCAGGGCGAGGCAGCGCAACTCCGCCGATGTCAGATTGGCCTGCGGCGTGTTGTCGTTGGTCTCCGATTCCAGCGCACCCGTGAAATCGAGCAATTCGTTGATCTGCTGCATCTGGCGACGGATCGTCGATTGCTGGGCGGCAAGCTCGCGCTTGCGCGCCGTCATTGCAGTACGGAAGATCGTGTCAGCCTCGTCCTGGCTTTCTGCGGACGAAAGACGCTCCAGCAGTTCCTGGATGACCGCGACGGGCATGCCCGTCTCGCGGCATGTATTGACCACCGCCATCTGCTGGATTTCGTCAGGTCCGTATACACGCATCGGGCCGACGCGGGCTGCGGTCAGCAGACCCTTTTCCTCGTAGAAATGCAGCGTACGATGCGTCACGCCGAACGCGTTCGCCATATCGGCGATCGCCAGGCGTCCAGCCGGCAGATTCTCCGGAAGTGGGGCCACAGGCAGGTATCGGATGGATTTACGCGCGCCGGAGCGGGCGTCGGTGGATGCTTTCTTCGACTCGTTCGTCATCATGAAAGCAGTCCGCAAAAAAGAAGATCGGTCATGTCCTTACCCCCGGTCGCCGACGCGATCCCCCGTTGTGGAACGAGGTATCGAGACGACGCAAAACGCCCCTTTGTCGATTGCCGCTCCGCCAGCCTGTCCGCCGATGAAGCCGCACGCGATCGTCAGAGTTGGAGATCCATCTCGAAAAAGATTGTGCTGGGATCCCGAACCCTGGAGCGGCACAGAATACCAATCCGCCCAGGTTCATAAAATAAACCCTGGGGCCGAGCGTGCCTATCGTTATATCTAGGGATGTATTTCCTGGGCGACCTTCTCGCTTTGCGAAAGGGCGGGCCGGGCTATCGCGTCAGGGTGGCGCCGGATTCCTCGACGAAGGCCGCCTCGGCGAGAGCCGCGCCCGGCGTTATGGTGCAGGCGGTCGGCTGGCCGAAATGCGGCGTGCCACGGGGCGTCGTCTGGCTGCTGTGGAACAGGCACTGCATCACGCTGCTTGCCGTGCCCATGCGTATGGCGTGACGGTAAAGCGGTCCACTGGCTGAAAGGGTTCGGGCGGTGAAGGCGACGGCTTCATAGGCTATGCCGGCCTCGCTCTTCAGCTGATCGCGTGAAAAATGCCGTGCATAGATCGTGGCACCCGACTGATCGTGGATCAATCGTGCATAGACGCCAAGCCCGTCCGTCCGGTTTTCCACGCGGATGGAATAGGATAGCGGTGGCGGTGCGCCGGTTTGGCGCGCATCGGCAAGACGCACCGTGCGATAATATTCTGCGGAACTGGAGACGGCACGAGCAAGGGCGTTGCATTCGCCGCTCTGCGGCCAGCATTGCAGGATGCTCAGTTGCGGCAGAACTTCGACCATGCTGCCGATCCGGTTGTGTGCCGAGAGTGCAACTTGCACCTTCGCAATCGCCGCGCTGGTTGCATCCGGGTAGATGGACGGCGCAAGGAAAAGCAGCGGCAACAACGAGAAGAGCGCCAGCGGAGAGGAAACGGGCCTGGGCAGCCAGGAGCGTTTCGGTGGCGGCGTGCGCTGCAACGCGGATCGGTTTGCCGTCGTCTCGTTCTCCAGCAGCACATGTGTGACGCTATATTCTGGAACGTAGCTGCCGAGCGGCACACGAATGCGCAGCCGTTCAGTCGCGCCTTCCGTATCGTAATACTGTTCGAGAAGCTTGCGCAGCTTGCCGGCCTGCACGCGTACAAGCGGGTCGTTCCCGGCATCGAAACCCGGCGAGCGGCCGAACACGTCTACGCCGATGCTGTAGCCCTTCAGCTGGGCCGCCTTGCCGGCAAGTTCGCTCTCGACAATGTAGGACAGGAAAGAGCGCAAACGTTCGGAGCGGGCAAAGGTATCGCTTGCAACGACGGCATGAAGTGCACGTCGTACGAGATCGCACGCCGGCCTGTCGGTCCCGCTCATGGTGTCGCCACGGAGGAGGCCATCGTCGCTACCTGAGTTCCTTCCCGGTTCCTGATCAAGGCGGCCCAATGGCACAGCCTTCAAAGCTGGCGGAGTTTAGCGGTGATTCTTGATCAGGAGCAAGAGGCGACGGAGCATGGTTGCGGCAAATGTGCGCCGCGGCGCGGCCGACAGGTGTTTGCGGGCGATTGCCCTTGTGGAAACAACGCGCTAGACCTTGCGTGATGCAATAGGAGTCCGCGTCGTCATGCCTGCGAAACTGTCGGTCAATCTCAACGCAATCGCCATGCTGCGCAACCGCCGGGACTTGCCCTGGCCGAGCGTCATCGCGCTCGGCCGGATCGCGCTGGAAGCGGGCGCCAGCGGGCTCACGGTGCATCCGAGGCCGGATCAGCGCCATGTGCGTTTCAGCGATCTGGCACCCATCCGCAGCCTCATCGACAGCGAGTTTTCCAGTACGGAATTCAACATCGAAGGCTTTCCGGAAGAAAGTTTCATGCGGCTCGTGGAGGAGCACCGCCCGGAGCAGGTAACGCTGGTGCCGGACGATCCGGCCCAGGCGACCTCGGACCACGGCTGGGATTTCCGCAAGAGCCACAACCTGCTCGGCAACATTGTCGGCCGCCTGAAGAAGCTCGGCCTGCGCGTCTCTGTCTTCGCCGATGGCGAGCCGGATCGTGAGGCGCTGACGATTGCGAGGGAGCTCGGAGCCGACAGGATCGAGCTTTATACCGGTCCCTATGGCGGCTGCTACGACGATCCGGCGAAAGCTGTGCATATGGTCGAATTGCTGGGTGAGACGGCGGATATCGCCTTCGAACTCGGCCTGGGCGTCAATGCCGGCCATGACCTGACGGTGGCCAACCTGCCGGCCCTTGTCGCCCGCATTCCGCGTCTTGCGGAGGTTTCCATCGGCCACGGCCTGACGGCCGATGCGCTGGAATATGGCATGGCGGAAACGGTACGCCGCTTCTGCCGCGCCTGCGGCCAGGACATCTGAGGGGCTGTGCGGCGCTCTTTTGGAGCGCCGCTGCTTTCTCCATCAGCCGAGGAAAGCTGCCTTGCTGGCGGCGACGAAATCCTCGAATGCGGTTGGCTTGCGGCCCGACAGGGCTTCCGCGTCGCCAGTGACGGCTGCGATCTTGCCTTCGCGCGTGTTGGCGTCGAAGGAGACGATTGTCGGGATGAAGCCTTCCGGCAGGCCGGCGGCCTTGAGGCCTTCGGCGAGTTGCGCGTCCGTGACATGCACGACATTCAGCGGCTTGCCGGTGGCGGCGGAGACAATTGCGGCGATTTCCTCGGCCGTGCGGGCCTTGGTGCCGGTCAACGTGTAGGTGTTGCTCTCGCCGCCGGCTTTCAACGCGGCGCCGGCAAGGGCGGCGGCCGTGTCGGCACGCGTGATATGGGCAATCTTGCCGTCGCCGGTCGAGGTATACCAGGAACCGGTCTGCAGCGCGTGCGGCAGCGACATGAACAGGTTCTCCGCATACCAGCCGTCGCGCAGGATCGTGTAGGGAATGCCGGTCGCCTTGATGGCGTCTTCGGTGCCGAGATGGTCGGGGGCGAAGGTGACGAGCGAATCGTCCGGCTGCGGCATGGACGTATAGAGAATGTGCTTGGCGCCGGCCTTCTTGGCGGCGGAGACGGCGGCCTTGTGCTGGGAAAGACGCTTGCCGGCTTCGCCGAGCGCGTCGGTGGAGATGATCAGCACCTTGCCGGCACCTGCGAAGGCGGCGTCGAGCGATGCCGGGTCATCGAAGTCGGCGGCGCGTACGGTAACGCCCTTGGCCGCGTAGTCGGAAAGCTTCGCGACATCGCGGGTTGCCGCAATGATGCTGGCGGGTGCGATCTTGCCGGAAGCGAGAAGGTTGTCGATGACGAGGCGGCCAAGCTGGCCGGAGGCGCCGGTGACGAGAATCGTATCGGTCATGTCTTTGCCTTTCTGGGCAGGGCTATCGGCCGGGGCGGGGAGGTGCCGTCAAACCCGTGGAAGTCGGTCTCTTATTGAGACTTGCTCTTATCTGGTAATCTGATAGAGCCTGTAAAGAAGGCAGTTTTTTCTGCGATGGTTACCTGGAGGGAACCGACTATGAACAAGGTCGTCGGAAGCGCCGATGGCGAGCGCGTCATCCTCATCGACGGCGTGCCCATGTCGATGGACGATTGTCCCGTGCGCGATGTGCTGGACAGCGTCGGCGGCAAATGGACCTCGCTGATGATCCTCGGCCTTGCCGACGGTCCCCGTCGTTTCTCGCAATTGCGCCGTTTCATTCCCGATATTTCCCAGCGCATGCTGACGCAGACGCTGCGCGACCTCCAGCGTGACGGCTATCTCACGCGCACCGTCTATCCCACACAGCCGCCGAGCGTGGAATACAAGCTGACGCCGCTTGGTCATTCCTTCCTTGCGCTTCTGCGGTCGCTGGTGCAGTGGTCATCGGAAAACCACACCGCGATCCGGGCCGCGCGGGCGGCCTTTGATGCGGAGCAGGCATAACGCGGCGCAGCGGGGACGGCATGAGGTCACTGGATATCGGTATTGCCGGGGCGGGGCCTGCGGGGCTGGCCGCGGCACTGTTCCTGTCGCGCGCCGGTCATCGGGTCGAGCTCATCGAGCGGTTCGAGCGCCCGTCACCCGTCGGCTCCGGCCTGCTGATGCAGCCGACGGGGCTCACCGTGCTCGATGCCCTCGGCCTTTCTCCCGCCATTCACGCGCTTGGAAACCGGATTGACCGTCTTCACGGTGCGGATGCCCTGAGCGGCAGGACCGTGCTCGACGTACGCTACGATGCGCTTGCGGGCGGGCGTTACGGGCTTGCGGTTCATCGTGCCGCGCTGTTTTCGACGCTGCATGATGCGGTGGCTGCCGCCGGCCTGCCGATCCGCACCGGCATCACCGTGGCGAAGGCGGAAACACGACAGACCCGCACGGCGCTGCACGATCCCGATGGCGAGATCGTCGGTGACTACGATCTGGTGATCGATGCGACGGGTGCGCGCTCGCAGCTCGTCGCCGCCTCCGTCGTCGCGCCGCCGGTGAAGGAATTGCCCTGGGGGGCTTTCTGGGCGACGCTGGATTGCGAAGGCGTCCCGCATGACTCTACGGCACTGACTCAACGGTATGACGCAGCGAGAGTCATGATCGGCGTGTTGCCGGTCGGCCGTGCGCATGCCGGCGACGGGCGGAAGGTCGCCTTCTTCTGGAGCCTCAAGACGGCGGATGCCGATGCGGTGAAGCAGGCCGGCCTCGAGCGCTGGAAGGCGGGCATCGCCGGTTACTGGCCGGAGGCGGTACCCTTCCTCGACCAGGTCACGGACTGGGACCAGCTGACGCTCGCCCGCTATGCTCATCGCACGGCATTGCCGCCCTATGCCGACGGCATCGTCTTCATCGGCGACAGCGCCCATTCGACCAGCCCGCAGCTCGGACAGGGCGCCAACATGGCGCTGCTGGACGCTGCGGCGCTGGCGCACGCCTTGTCATCGGCGGCGACGCTCGACGAGGGGCTGGCAGCCTATGCCGCCGCGCGGCGCAACCATGTGCGCCTGTTCCAGCTGCTTTCCTACGTCTTCACGCCGTTCTACCAGTCGGATTCGCGCGCGATCGCCTGGCTGCGCGACCGGCTCGTCGCAACGGTCGCGAAAATCCCGCCGGCGCCGCAAATTCTGGCCGCCATCGTATCCGGCACGCTTGCCGACCCGTTTGCCCGGGCAGGCCTCGAGGAATGCCGCTGGCTGGAGAGCGTGCTTCAGGAGGCCTGACCGGGGGGATTCCAACCGTCGAGGTCGAGCGCCCAGGTCTGGCCGACGAGATCCTTGCCGAAGCTGTGATGTGCTTCCTCTTTTTCGAGCACGAAGCCGGCCGCCTGATAGATACGACGGGCGGCGATCAGGATGTCGTTTGTCCAGAGCTCCAGCCGTTGGTAACCGGCGCTTTGCGCAAAGCGGATGCATTCGGTCACCAGCCGCGTGCCAAGCCCCTGACCGCGCGCGGCATCGGCGACATGCAGCAGGCGCAGCTTCGCCGTCGTTGCGCTGCCCTTGACCAGAAAGATGCTGCCGACGAACTGGCCATCCAGTTCGGCGATCCAGCAACGCTCCCGCGCGGGATCGAAATGGCGCAGGAACTGCGCGCAGATTTCGGCGACGAGCGCTTCGTATTCGGTGTTCCAGCCGTAGGTTTCGGCGTAGCTTTGGGCCTGGCTCGCGATCACGCGGCCCATGTCTCCGGGGCGGTGGTTTCGGATGAGCGCCTTGCCGGCGGCGGGGGCACCCGAGAGCAGGGTCGTCGCGCGACGCAACGCGGTCGTCAGGTCCAGCCGTTCGGTTTCCCCGAGCGGCTCGACCAGGTCCGCTATGCTCTTGCGCGACCGTTTGGCGAGATCAGCGGCGAGGGCGCACCCCTTCTCGGACAGGCTCAGCAGTCGCCCGCGGCCATCCGCCGGGTCTTTTCGCGCCTCGACGAAACCCTTGCCGATGAAGGTCTTCAGGAGGCGGCTGAGATAGGCTGGATCGAGTGAAAGCTCCTCGGTGAGTTGCGAGGCGGATGTGGTGCCGCGTGCGGCGAGTTCATAGATAACGCGGGCTTCCGTCAGCGTGTAGGGCGTGTCGAGAAAGGCGCGGTCGAGCACGCCGATCCGGTTTGTGTAGAAGCGGTTGAAGGCCCGGATCGTTTCAATCGGGTCTGTCGTGGCTTCGGTAGAGGCATGCGCAGTCATGGTGATCTCCTTTGGTCACCATGTTTGCTATTTATTTGACTGAGTCAAGTAATTTAGGCTGCCATGCTCGCGGGGAGCGAACCGAGGGCGAAGTCCACCGCGGCCCGGGCGTGGATGGCGGTGGAATCGAAGCCTGGCAGCGCCAGCGCATCGGGATCGAGCAGCAGGCAGATTTCCGTGCAGCCGAGGATGACGCTGTCGGCGCCTTCGGCGCGGGCGGTTTCGATCAAGGCGAGCACACGGTCGCGCGACGAATCCAGCACCTTGCCCTGGCACAGCTCGTTGAAGATGACGTCGTGCATCAGCGTGCGGCCGGCTTCATCGGGCACCATGACGTCGAGGCCGGCAGCCTTCATGCGCTTCGCATAAAAGTCGTGCTCCATCGTGTAGCGTGTGGCGAGCAACAGCGGTCGGCGCGAGCTTTTGGCGAGAATCTCGCGGGCGGTCTCGTCGATGATGTTGAGCAGTGTCGCCTTGGTCGCGGCCTGCACAGCATCGGCGACGAGGTGCATGGTGTTGGTGCAGATCAGCACGCAGTCGGCGCCAGCCTTTTCAAGGCCCGCGGCAACCGCACCGAGCCGTGCGCCGGCGGCATCCCAGCGGCCGGTCTTCTGAAGCTCGACGATGGACTGGAAGTCCACGGAATGCACCAGCACCTCGGCCGAATGCAGGCCGCCAAGTCGTTCGCGCACCGCCTCGTTGATCATCCGGTAATAGACCGCCGTGCTCTCGAAGCTCATGCCGCCGATAAGGCCGATCGTTTTCATGGTGGTTTCCTCCGCTCTGTCTGGATGGCGCAGAGAATGCCGCGTGATCGGCGGCGATTGTTCGCAAAGTTCGCGCTCATTTTGAGAAAGCTCGGGAAATTTTCTTGCATGAAATTTGAATGGCGCTCAATGTTTGCGCGAATGAAGCGAGTTATGGAGAATTCCAGCGTGTTGGATGAACGAGACCGGAAATTGCTGGCGCTGTTGCAGGAGGATGCGGGCGTGCCCGTTTCCGTGCTGGCGGAGAAGGTGAGCCTGTCGCTCTCGGCCTGTGCGCGGCGTATCCAGCGGCTGGAGGAGAGCGGCCATATCGCGGGCCGGGTTGTGCTGCTCGATCGTGACAAAATGGGCGTGCCGACGACGGTTTTTGCCCTCATTAAGACGGCGCACCACAGCGACGACTGGATCGAGCTGTTCTCGAAGGCGATCGCCGACATTCCTGAAGTCGTCGAGGCACATCGGCTGACCGGCAACTACGACTATATCCTGAAGATCGTGCTGCCGCGTGTCGAGCACTATGACGTGGTCTACAAGCGCATCGTGCGCCGGGTCGAGCTTTTCGACGTGTCGGCGTCCATTTCGATGGAGGTGCTGAAAAGCGGAATGCGGCTTCCTGTCGAGCATGCCTGACGGCGCGCATAAAAAAGGCCGGTCGAAACCGGCCTTTTCCATTTTATGTCTCGAAGGATCAGGCTGCGACGAGCTGATCAGCCGACATCTTGCCGGACTTGCGGTCGCGGATCAGCTCGAAGCTGACCTTCTGACCTTCGTTGAGGCCTGCGAGGCCTGCGCGCTGTACGGCGGAGATGTGGACGAAAACGTCCGGTTCACCGCTGTCCTGCTGAATGAAGCCGTAGCCCTTGGTCGTGTTGAACCACTTTACGGTACCAGTTGCCATGACGAAACCTTTCCTAGCCGTCAAATCAATCTTAGGCCGCCCGTCGGGCGGCTTTGGGTGGTCGAATTTGAAGGGGAAGTTCGTGAAGCTGCAGGCTGGAAACCCGCAAATGCGACGTCAACGTTCAAATCTCGATGCGGGAGAAATAATTGCTTCGACGCAGCCGGTCAAGACGCGCCTGCCTGCTCCCGTTCATTCTGGTGCGGAAAGTGCCTCATCGTTCGCGCATTGCGAGATCGGCAGCTGGCGGAAGGCGTAAATCGCCAGAATCCGGCCCTCGTCC
The DNA here is from genome assembly GCF_022899935.1 of Shinella curvata. Lineage (GTDB taxonomy): Bacteria > Pseudomonadota > Alphaproteobacteria > Rhizobiales > Rhizobiaceae > Shinella > Shinella curvata. Next base: position 650,404 of record NZ_JALJCJ010000001.1, on the reverse strand, counting down.
TCGTCCGTATCGACCTTCAGACAGGCGCAGGCATAACCATAGTTGCCGTTGGTGCGCACATAGTCACCCTCGGAAATATCGGGGATCCGGTCCATGCCGTCAGGTTCGGTGCCGCCGCCCTGGCTCATCATCGTCCACGTGCCGTCGGCATCGTCCAGCCACCAGTTGCCCGGCGTCGGGTTCTGCAGCCAGCCGCAGCGGCTCTCGGCGGCTTGGGCGATATCGGGCAGGGCAGCCAAAGCGAGAAGTACGGCAAGAAGCGTCTTTTTCATCGGGCAGCCCTTGTCAGTCGATTTTCTTGCAATGGAAGGTATCGCCGCTTGCCTCGGATGCCCAGTCCATTTCGGTGCCGGTGAAATTGGCCAGACCGATGCGGTAGTCGTCGGCAAAGGTCAGCGTATAGGCACCGCCATCCTTCTCGCTCTTGAGAATTGGCATCGGGCCTTCGCCCGAATCATAGCTGTCGGCGGTGAACGTGAAGGTCGCGACCTCGCAATCCCACGTGCCGACATAGGGCGGCTCGTCGGTTGCGGCGGCGGAAAGGGTCGAGGCGAGCAGGGCGACGGCGGCGAGACGAAGCATGGCGCGGGTTCCGAAACAGGAGGGTGGATACTCCCGTAACGGGCGAGCGGCGCAAATTATTCTCGCGCGGGCTGCCGGCACAAAAAGCCCCGCAGAAGCGGGGCTTTTCGGGCTCAGGCGGGGCGACGCTTATCGACGCGGTTATGGTCGAGGAAGGCGGCGATGGCGGCTTCGCCGCACAGCCGGCGCTGTTCGACGAGTGCGGATGCAAGGCGCGCGGCATCGCCGAAGGTGGCGATTTCCGTTTCCGGTGCTGACGGATTGCGGGCGAGGCTATCGGCAACGATATCTGCCATGGTGCGCGGCAGGAGGTCGGTGCAGTCCAGCATGCTGTCGAACACGGCGCCAATGGGGACGATCTTGTCTTCGAAGATCACCATCGGTTCGGCGCGTTCGTCTTCCCAGGCATCGAAGGCCTCAAGAGCGTCACCAAACAGTTGCTGAAGCGTGATGGGAGCATGTCCTTCGTGAAGGTCTGGCAGGAAATTCAACATTTTCTGTCTCCTTGGCGTAAGGGCGTTTCGCTTGTTACTCCAGTACTCTGATCCTGGGGATGAGGCTTGCCGATGCACGACGCAAATCGGCCTGCTGCACCGCAGGTCTCACAAATCTTAACAAGGGGAAACGGATTGGGAAGCGAAATATTTTGTTCGCCACCCGTCCGTTGTTGCTTCGCATTGGAGTTCTGTTTCAAAACAGCGACATAGGCGGAAGAAATTTTTGAGCGCCTTTGTGCGTTGCAATGCTCGCTTGGGTCGGCGCGCCAAAATATCAAGGCGCCGGATTGCGGTTTTTTCAGTCGCGGCAAGAAGGGCGTTGACCAGAAGATCATACATCGCTAGAAGATGCGAACCGTACCGTACGGTACGCAAAATGACGGGTGGAAATCTTGCAGATCGCAGAGCAGGCAAAGACGGGCGCAGCCGCCGCGGGACTGACGGAACGTCAGGGCGCGGTGCTGGAGCGTGCGCTCGGCCTGCTGGTGGAAGGTGGCGAGCGGGCCTTGACCACGGCGGGCGTTGCGCGCGCCGCGAACTGTTCGAAGGAAAGTCTCTATAAGTGGTTCGGCGATCGCGACGGGCTCATCTCGGCGATGATCACCTATCAGGCCGGCAAGGTTCGCACCGTTGAGGTCGATGCGCGTGCGCTGACGGCGGAAAGCCTGCGCAAGCATCTCGTCGCCTTCGCGGGCGATCTCATCGATGTTCTCTCGGGCGATGTGTCGCTGGCGCTGAACCGTCTTGCCATCGGCCAGGCGAGCCGCGAGGGCGCCGGTCTCGGTCGCCTGTTGCAGGAGCGGGGGCGCCGGCAGATCGGCAAGCGCGCCGCAGCGCTGCTGGAAGCCGGCCGCAAGGCGAAGCTGCTTGCATTCGACACCGCCGACGCGGCATACGGCACGCTCTACGGCCTCGTCGTCTCCGACATGCATCTGCGCATGTTGCTGGGCGAGGACGCGAGTGCACTCAAAAAGGAATTCTCGCCACGCGCGGAGAAGGCGGTCGACGCCTTCCTGACGCTTCACGGCGCGAAAGGGTAAGGCCGGCAGGAAAACCGCCGGTTCACGTTAAACAGACAGCAAGGGAAGGAACCATCGATGCGCGTCTATTACGATCGTGATGCCGATCTCAACCTCATCAAGGCGAAGAACGTCGCCATCGTCGGCTACGGCTCGCAGGGCCGTGCTCACGCCCTCAACCTCAAGGATTCCGGCGCCAAGGGCGTCGTGATTGCGCTCAAGGCCGGTTCGCCGACGATCAAGAAGGCCGAAGCCGATGGCTTCAAGGTCATGACGGTTGCCGAAGCCGCCAAGTGGGCCGACCTCCTGATGATGGCGACCCCGGACGAACTCCAGGCCGACATCTACAAGGCTGAAATCGCCGGCAACATCCGTGACGGCGCAGCTATCGCCTTCGCCCACGGCCTCAACGTTCATTTTGGCCTTATCGAGCCGAAGTCGTCGGTCGACGTCGTCATGATCGCGCCGAAGGGCCCGGGCCACACGGTTCGCGGCGAATACCAGAAAGGCGGCGGCGTTCCCTGCCTCGTTGCCGTTCACCAGAACGCTTCGGGCAACGCCCTTGATCTCGCGCTCTCCTACGCCTGCGGCGTTGGCGGCGGTCGTTCGGGCATCATCGAAACCAACTTCAAGGAAGAGTGCGAAACCGACCTCTTCGGCGAACAGGTCGTTCTGTGCGGCGGTCTCGTCGAGCTGATCCGCGCCGGTTTCGAAACGCTGGTCGAAGCCGGTTACGCTCCGGAAATGGCCTATTTCGAGTGCCTGCACGAAGTGAAGCTGATCGTCGACCTGATCTATGAAGGCGGCATCGCCAACATGAACTACTCGATCTCCAACACGGCCGAGTGGGGCGAATACGTCACGGGCCCGCGCATCATCACCGCCGACACGAAGGCTGAGATGAAGCGCGTCCTCAACGACATCCAGACCGGCAAGTTCACCTCCGAGTGGATGCAGGAATGGAAGGCCGGCGGCGCACGCTTCAAGGGCATCCGTCGCAACAACGACTCGCACCAGATCGAAGAAGTCGGTGCAAAGCTGCGCGGCATGATGCCGTGGATCGGCAAGAACAAGCTGGTCGACAAGGCCGTCAACTAATCGTCCCGCGCGAAAGCGCAGACGAAGGGCCGGGCGGTATCCGCCCGGCTTTCTATTTCAGTCAAGCTGAAATAATGCAGCGCATCCTCTGACTTATTGCGGCGCAGCAAGTAATAATCTTGCGTGAATGCCGAAACGGGAACAAAATACGCAAGTGTTTCGTTCAGCCGTCAGGAGGATGGTGCGATGACCACGATTATCCAATACTTCGCCTGGTTCGACCTTTTTATCCTGGGCAGTATAGCCATGCTGGTGCTGCTCAGCCTTTACAGCGACCGCGCCACCTGAGCGCTTACGCAGTCTGAAAGGGTTGCCGGAGCAGCCACGGTCCGGACAGTCTTTCTCTGTGCGTAGTCTTGTTGGTGCACCTTTTTCGGCGTGCGAATATTTAGGTCAGCATTATTGACATAAATACGGCGCCGTGATGAGGTGCGTTCAAACAACAAGCCCGAGGAAACCCCTATGTTCAAATGGGAACAGGCCTTCGCGACCCGCGCGTCGCGGATGAAGGCATCCGAAATCCGTGAACTCCTGAAACTGCTGGAACGGCCCGATATCATCTCGTTTGCTGGCGGTATTCCGGATCCGGCGCTGTTTCCCAAGGAAGCCTTCTCCGCCGCCTATACGGATGTGCTGGCGGGCGAGGGCGCGGCCGCAGGCCTGCAATATTCCGTCAGCGAGGGCTACAAGCCTTTGCGCGAATGGCTCGCCGGTGAAATGGGCAAGCTCGACATTCCCTGTACGGCCGAAAACGTCTTCATAGTTTCCGGTTCGCAGCAGGGCCTCGATTATCTCGGCAAACTGTTCCTGTCGCCGAAGGACACCGCGCTCGTCACCTGGCCGACCTATCTCGGCGCGCTGCAGGCCTTCAATGCCTACGAGCCGACCTATGACCGCCTGAGCCTGACCGGCAACCGCACGCCGGACGCCTATCGCGCCACGGCGGAAGAGGCCGGTGGCCGCGTCAAGTTCGCTTATCTCTCCGCCGACTTCGCGAATCCGACCGGCGAGACCGTCGACCGCGCCGGCCGCGAAAAGCTGCTGGCGCTCGCCGAAGAGCTGGATATCCCGGTCATCGAGGACGCGGCCTACCAGTCGCTGCGCTATGACGGTGAGGCCGTGCCGCCGATCCTGGCGCTGGAAATCGCCAAGACCGGCAATATCGATGCCGCCCGCACCATCTATTGCGGCAGCTTCTCCAAGACGCTGGCTCCGGGCCTGCGCGTCGGCTACATCGTCGCGGCTGCGCCCGTCATCCGCAAGCTCGTGCTGATGAAGCAGGCGGCGGACCTGCATTCCTCGACCATTAACCAGATGGCCATCGCCCATGTCGCCGAGCGCGGTTTCGACGCGCAGGTGGCAAAAATCAAGGCCGCCTACAGCGCACGCCGCGATGCCATGCTGGCGGCGCTTCAGAAATATATGCCGGAAGGCGTTTCCTGGACGAAGCCGGAAGGCGGTATGTTCGTCTGGGTCACGCTGCCGGCGGGCATGGACGGTGCCAAGCTGCTTGCCCGCTCCATTGAAACGGAAAAGGTCGCCTTCGTGCCCGGCCAGGCCTTCCACGCCGATGGTAGCGGCGCCAACACGCTGCGTCTCAGCTTCTCCTGCGCGGACGCCGCGACCATTGAGGAGGGTATTTCCCGCCTCGGCCGTCTGCTGAGCACGGAGCGGCTCGCCGCCTGACGGGGAAGACCCCTCCCTAAATCCCTCCCCACAAGGAGGAGGGACTTAACGTGCGGCATGCTCGGTGCAGAATCGCTCGCGAGGAGTTAGCTTCTAGCCTTTCTCCCCCCTTGTGGGGGAGATGCCGGCAGGCAGAGAGGGCCTTTCTTGCCTATTCCGCCAGCCACGCCAGCGCCGACTCGAACACCAAATCCGGCAGCACCTCGAATGTGTAAGGCGCATGCACGCGCTCCCACTTCTGGTGATAATCCCGCCCCCAAGGCCCGATATTGACAGTTGGGAAGGACAGCAAGCCGTCCGGTGCATCATCCGTGAAGGCCGCTGACGGCGTGTTGGCGGTGAGCAGGCCGGTGTCGCCGGCATCCGGCCGATGCCCGAAAAAGCTCATGTCGGAAATGCCGGCAAAGATCTGCTTGAACTTGATCGACGTGCCGTGCCGCTTGGCGGTGTCCTGCATGACAGTCTCCAGCCGGGCCTGTATCGAGCGTACGCCTTCGCCGGCGCGCTCCAGATGGACCAGCGGATAGTGCAGGCTGCCGAAGCCGATGATGATGGCGGGGCCTTCGATGCCGGCTTCCATCGCTGCCGCCGCCACGATCTCGCGGCTGACCTTCAGAGGGTCGGTGCCGCCAGACAATGATCGGTCCAGCGCGGCGAGACGGTCGAGTGCATCGCCGCCACGCGCCTTCAGCCGTTCCAGAAGCTCCGCATAGGTCAGAACGGTGCCTTCGGTCTTCGTTGCCGGCCGGCCACGATAGCGCGCCTTATGGGCGTCCTGCGCTTCCAGCGCGGCGTTCAGCGCGCCGGTCACGATTGTCCGGAATTCGCCGAGAATTTCGGCGGGGCTGCGGCGGTGGGTCAGCCAGTTGAAGGAGAGCCAGACACGATCCGGCGTCGTGACGTCATAGCCGTCCCGGATATCGCGCGCTTCCAGGCAGACCGGCGGTGGAGAACGCTCGCCAAAGGCCTCGTCGCTCAATTCCGGCACGGTATCCATGGCGCGCACGATTTCCGCACTGATGCGATGGGCGCTGGTGCCGTTGAACGGATAGCCGGCATGGGTGGGGCGGCCGATGACGAAGGCGAAGGGCGCGAATTTGCCGATCGAGCCGAGATAGACCGCGCGGCCTTCCTCGCCGTCGCGCTCGCAGCTCGATGCATCCAGATTGATGCCGCCGACGATATCGAGGTCGAAGCGGCGGGCGATCTCCGGAAGGGCATTGCGCAAACTGCGCATGCCACGCGAGCGATTCTCTTCGTCGGGCGTCGCGACGAAGAGGATGTTACCCTCAGGCGCCTCCAGCCCGGCAAAACGCTCCAGCGCGGCGATGCCAGCGGCAAGGCCGCTTTTCATGTCGAGTAGGCCGCGCCCAGCAATGAAATCGCCACTCTCGAAATCCTTGAGCGCCTTCGTCTCCGCGCCGTTCAGCGGGCGGCTGCGCAACTCCTGGAGCAGGGCGTTCGTCAGCGGTTCCGGATCGCAGGCGAGCGGCGCCAATGTGCCGTAATTGGCAATGGATACGGTATCGAAATGCCCCGCCAGAACCACCGCGCGCCGGCCGCGGCCGCGCACCAGCGCCACGACATTCTGCGTCATCGGTTCGCCATGGCTATCCACGGTAAAGATCTGGTCGGGATGGCTCTTGAAATAGGGTGTTTCGGCCAGATTCGCTCGCAGACTTTCCGAAAAGGCCGCTTCATCCGGCGAGCCGGTGACACTCGGCCAGCGGGTCATCAGCAGCGAAAGATTTTTGGCGCGGGCGGCGGCGGTGTGGATGGCATTTTCAGTCGTCATGAAGGGCGCCTGTCGAAAGCGGTTGCATTGAGACGAACGCTATCCAAGGATGGCGACAAGCGAAACGGCAATCTTTTGAAAAAATTGCACCTTAAATTGCCGTTTCGCCACTCAGATCTGGCGTTATGACAACGGATATTATGGACACGATCGACCGCAAACTTCTCGCCCTCCTGCGCAAAGACGGCCGTGCCTCGCTTTCGGCGCTCGCCGCTGAGCTCAACGTCTCGCGCGGCACGGTGCAGAACCGTATCGACCGGTTGACGCGTGACGGTGTCATTTCAGGGTTCACCGTGCGGGTGACGGAGGCGGACGATCCCCATGCGGTGCGCGCCATCACGATGATCGAGATCACCGGCCAGAAGACACTCGCCGCTGTGAAAGCGCTGCGCGGTATCCCAGAAGTACGCGCCTTGCACACGACGAACGGTGCCTGGGACCTGGTCGCCGAGTTGCATGCGGAAAATCTCGTGGAGTTCGAGCGCGTGCTGCGCGGCATCCGCGCCATGGACGGCGTGTCGAAATCCGAGACCAGCCTGCTGCTGACCACGCTTTGACAGGCGTTATGGCATCACCACATCGATTTCCTCACCGGTCGAGGAATAGGTGACGCGCCCGCCTTTCCAGCCGTCCTGCCCCTCGAGGCGGATTTCCAGCGTGACCTTGCCATCGGGCGAGGGCACCATGAAGCTGCCGTCCGGCGACATCAGCTGGCCGATGGAGAAGGTGTAGCGGCTGAGCGACATGTCCGAGCCGACCTTCAGCCGCGTGAAGGTGCGGGCTGTCAACTCATTGAGCTTTTCCGCCGAGAAAAAGGCAAGGTCGTCCATGCGGAACAGTCGCTCTGGATGGAACTCCGCATCCCAGGGCATCATCATGCTGGAGGCTGTGATCCCCCGGTCGTTGGCATTGTATTCGCGCATCTTGCCGGGTGTATCCGGCACTTCGGCCAGAATCCGCATGGAATCGTTGGACACGCTGAGTTCGGCGAACCGTGCATTCTTGCCGAATTGCTCGTTCACCACGGCAAACACGTCGCGCGTCGTCGTGGCGTCGAGCCAGTTGCGGTTGGGCTGGCGCGCATCGGGCAGGTCGGTCGCCCGCACGGTGCCGTCAGCGGTCAGATCGACGGTGCCGCTGTTGGTGAACAGTGCCAGCTCACCCGATTGTGTCCAGTCGGTGAAATGCACCGTCCAGCGCGGCTCCGGCTTGCCGGGGCCGTCGGAAAACAGCCGCAGCATCATGTAGTTCAGCGTCGATTTGTCGTTGCCCCAGGCTTTCTTGGCGGCGTCGCGCACCTGGCTCAGTTTGGAAAGGTCGATCTCGCCAAGCGACAGCGCCGGCTCCTGTTCGGTGCCGGGGAACATCGGGGAAGAGATCGGTGAGCGCATGACGCCGGAAATGTCCCAGGAGTAGCCGACCGTAGCTCCCTTGGTGGTGGGATGGTCGGCCTTCACCTGCACGGATTTCGGATAGACGGTGAGATCGCGGATGATGGGCTGGCCGCCGATGACGCCGGTCAGGCTTTCGATGGCCGCTTCTTTCGGCCAGTCGTCATCATTGATGAAATTCATGTTGCGGGCGCGCGCGGTGTTGGAGAGATCGCCGCCGATGATCGTGCCGCCGGCATCCGCATAGACCGTGGCGCTCTCTCGCGGTGAGGTGACATAGATCGACCAGCGGATATCGCCATAGGAGGGCGAGGCAAGCAGGAAGACGCGTTTGGTGATCTCGATGGACTGTACGCTGGCTTCGCCTTCGAGCTTGGCATAGGCGATGGCGTTTCTGGCGACCGTATCCACCTTGTCCAGTGCTACCATATCCAGCGTGAAGAGGCCGCTTGCCAGATTATCGACCATGGAGGGCGCCTGGCGTGCGGAGGGGCCGCTCACCACTTCGGCGCTGAAGAAGAGTAACCGCGTGCCCTGCCGCACCCGCCATTCATCGACAGCCGTGGCGCCCGCGCCCTGGACGAGCATGGTCACATCCTTGTCGGTGATGCGCAGCGTGTGCACCTGCGGGGCCTTGCCGAGCGATTCGGCGACGCGCCCGGCGGCACGTTCGGCTTCTCCCGGCGCGGTGATGTAGCTTTCTGCGGCCTGGGCGGGCAGGCCGGCAAGGACGAAAAGCGCCAGCCAGACCATCAGGACCACGCGCCAAATGCTGGATACGATCCCCATGTGCGATTCCTCCGCCCGTCACCGGAATGCTTATCATCCGTAGAGGGGGACGGCGTGGCAAGCCGGTTTATTCCGGGGCGGTGCCTGCCGGGCAAAAGAGGCTTTCCATTGCCGGTCAGCCGGTTACACTCCGATCGTCGTCTCGCCTGCCTACCGAAAGTGCTCCATGTCGCTGCGCCTTGCCACCTTCAATATCGAAAACCTCATGACCCGTTTCGATTTTACGGGGTTCCGCAACCAGACCCGCCAGGATCGCGTGCTGCGACTCTTCGACATCCGCAACGAGGCGGAATATCAGCGGCTGGAGGAGGCGCGCACCGTCGCCCATACCGACGATACGCGCCAGCATTCTGCGCTCGCCATCGCGGATGCCGACGCGGATATCCTGTGCCTTCAGGAAACCGACAACATGGCCGCCCTGCAGGCGTTCGAATACGGCTACCTCTTCCGCATGGTCGGCAATGGCTATCGCCAGAAATACCTGATCGAAGGCAATGACAGCCGCGGCATCGACGTGTCCGTGCTGATGCGCGAGGAGACGCGCGATGGTCAGAAGATCGAATGCGTCGATATCCGCAGCCACGCCGGCGTCACGTATCGCGATTTCGATCTCCATACACCGGACCTGGGGCAGGGGGCCAACCCGGACGACAGGATCTTCAAGCGCGACTGCCTGGAAATGGATCTGCGCATCGGCGGACGGCCGCTGACGCTTTATGTCGTGCATTTCAAATCAATGGGGCCGGGACGGGAAGGGCTGGATGGACGGCAATCGACCATGCCGGTGCGGCGGGCCGAGGCACGCGCTGTGCGACGTATCATCGAGGACCGCTTCGGCAAGGGCCACACCGCCGACAAATCCTTCGCCATCTGCGGCGATATGAACGACTATCAGGAAAAGCTCGCGATCGAGGGCGACAAACGCAGCGGCTACCGTTTCGTGCCGCAGCAGGAGGCGGCAAGCGCGCTGGACGTCTTCACCGAAGACGGTTTTGCCGTGAACCCGATGTTGCGCCGGCCGGCGGACGACCGCTGGACGCTCTATCATAGCCGGGGGCCGGAAGAGCGCCATCTTTGCCAACTTGACTATATCTGGCTTTCGCCGGCGCTTGCGACACGCAACGCCGAGCGGGTTCCCGAGATCATCCGAGCCGGCCAGCCCTTCCGCACGATCTTTCCGCCAGGGCAGGACGTGGAGCGCTATCCGCGCGTGGGTTGGGACCGCCCGAAGGCGTCGGACCATTGCCCTGTCGTCATGGAGCTCGATCTGTAATGCCGTCATTTCCGCTTGCCCATGGCGAGTGGCTCGGGCAATTTCGACGAAATACCCTTTAAAAAACTGAATGGGGAGAATGCCTTGTCCCGTCGCTACGCAATCTACGACGTCTTCACCGACACGCGGCTTGCCGGCAATCCGCTGGCCGTCGTTTTCGATGCCGACGGCCTTGAGGACGCTGCGATGCAGCGCATCGCGGGCGAGTTCAACCTCTCCGAAACGGTTTTCGTGAAGGCGCCCGAGAACCCCGCACATGCCGCGCGCCTGCGCATCTTCACGCCCGGCCGTGAACTGCCCTTCGCCGGCCACCCGACGGTGGGCGCGGCGATTGCGATTGCCGAGGCGGGCGAGCGCAATGGCGGGGGCGCGCGCGATCTGGTGAGCGTTCTCGAGGAGAATGTCGGTCCGGTGCGCTGTGCCGTGAAGGTCGGCGGTCAGAAGGCGGCCTTCGCCGAATTCGACGTGCCGCGCAAATCCGCCCGGCTTGACGCCGCTCTCGAGCGCCAGGCGCTTGCCGATGCCTTCAGCCTGAAACCCGGACAGATCGGCTTCGAGAATCACGTGCCCTCGCTCTGGAGCGCGGGCGTCGCCTTCGTGATGATCCCGGTGCACGATCTTGCGGCTGCCGCCGCCGTGGATTTCGACCCGACGCTCTGGGAGCGCTGTGCACCCTTCGCCGAGGGGCGGCTTGCTTCCGCCTACCTCTATTGCCGCGGCGGGGTGAACCATCACGCGAAATTCCATGCCCGCATGTTCGCGCCGGATATGGGGATTGCTGAGGATCCGGCAACGGGTGCTGCCGTCGCCGCCCTGTCGGGCGCCATCCATTTCTTCGACAAGCTTGTGGATGGCCATCACCCGTTCTTGATCGAGCAGGGTGTCGAAATGGGCAGGCCTTCGCATATCCACCTGCATCTCGATGTTTCCGGCGGTGCGATTGCCGGTGCGCGTATTGGCGGAGAGGCCGTCCGCATCGCATCGGGCGTGCTGGATTTGTGACGGCTGTTTTGCGCTGCGGAAGATTTTCTTGCGCTGACGCATTTTTTTCCGCTCGCGGTATAGACAAGGTCGGCGAAGGCCTTTATACGCCCCGTCAGACCGCTGGAGCGGTCAAGTGGGTGATTAGCTCAGTTGGTAGAGCAGCTGACTCTTAATCAGCGGGTCCACGGTTCGAGCCCGTGATCACCCACCAAATACAACTACTTAGCGGTTTTCTACCAACCCGCGCCTTTCAGCAAAACGAGAGTTTTACACTTTCATTTTCTGTTCAATGCACGCATCGGCCGCGTCGATGCGTTTCAGGCCAGCGCCTCGATTTATCCATTCGCTGTGTGGCCAATAATCTCAGCGTTCTCTTTCCCTTTTGTGTATTGGGCGAGATGCTCATATGCGGCAGCGACCAGCATTCCGGGCAGGTCGTGACGCGTCGCACGGTCATTCGGTCTGCCGAATCATTGCTTCCAATGCGCGACGCAGGATCGGGGCATCACCGCCAAGTTCGGCCAGCAGCTCCTCCTGGAAGGCCTCCGCGATCACACCGAGGCGCTTCATTAATTCCCTGCCATTTTCGGTCAGCTCCAGCACGACGAGCCGAAGATCGGTGTCGTGCGTGGATTTGCGCAGATAGCCGGCCTGTTCCAGCCGCATGGCGGCCCGGCTGACCATCGATTTGTCGAGATTGACGCGCGCATTGATGTCGCGCACGCTGACCGGCCCGGACTTGTTCAGATGCGCCAGCACCCGCCATTCGGGAATGGTCAGGCCCGCCTCCGTCTCGTAGCGGGCAGCGAAGCGGCGACTGACCTGGGATGCGGCGACGCTGAGCCGATAGGGCAGGAACTGGTCGAGGTTGAATGACATGGGCGTCTCCTTGGAGCGCAGGAAAGCAGACAATCATTGCTTTTACAACAAATCCTCACGGCGAATGATTGACATCGTTGCAATCGCAACGGTATTTTCATTGCAACGGCAACGATATTGGAGGGTATCCCGATGACCAAGCACGATTTGCCCCAGGGCATGGTCCGCGCCGCGATCACGACCGGTACGGTCGCGGGTTACATGCCCGGCTTCGGCAACGATTTCGAGACCGAGGCCTTGCCGGGTGCTCTGCCGCAGGGCCAGAACTCGCCGCAGAAATGCGAATACGGCCTATATGCCGAGCAGCTCTCCGGCACCGCCTTCACCGCGCCGCGCGGCAAAAACGAGCGGACATGGTGTTACCGCATTCGACCCTCCGTCCATCATACCGGCCGTTTCAGCGCGATCGACGTGCCCTATTGGAAGACGGCGCCCAACATCCTGCCGCACGATCCCAACCGTCGGAACATCATGAGCCTCGGCCAGTATCGCTGGGACCCGATTCCCCTGCCGGGGAAGGATGAGGACCTGACCTGGATTACCGGCATGCGCACCATGACGACGGCGGGTGACGTGAACATCCAGATCGGCATGGCAAGCCACGTCTATCTGGTCACCCGCTCGATGGAGGACGAATATTTCTTTTCCGCCGACAGCGAGTTGCTGGTCGTGCCGCAGGAGGGCCGGCTGCGTTTCTGCACCGAACTCGGCGTCATCGACCTCGAACCTCGCGAGATCGCCATCCTGCCGCGCGGCCTCGTCTATCGCGTCGAAGTGCTGGAAGGGCCTTGCCGCGGCTTCATCTGCGAAAACTACGGCCAAAAATTCGAGCTGCCGGGTCGCGGCCCCATCGGTGCCAACTGCCTTGCCAATCCGCGCGATTTCAAGAGCCCGGTGGCGGCCTTCGAGGACCGCGAGGTGCGCTCACGTGTGATCATCAAATGGTGCGGCCAGTTCCACGAGACCTGGATCGATCATAGCCCGCTCGACGTCGTCGCCTGGCACGGCAACTATTGCGCCTACAAATACGATCTCAGGACCTACTCGCCGGTCGGGGCGATTCTCTTTGACCACCCGGACCCGTCGATCTTCACGGTCCTGACGGCGCCCTCGGGACAGGAGGGGACGGCAAACATCGATTTCGTGCTGTTCAGGGAGCGTTGGCTGGTCGCTGAGCATTCGTTCCGGCCGCCCTGGTATCACAAGAACATCATGTCGGAGCTGATGGGCAACATCTACGGCGTCTATGACGCCAAGCCGCAGGGTTTTGCGCCCGGCGGCATAAGCCTGCACAACTGCATGCTGCCGCACGGTCCGGACCGGGATGCCTTCGAAGGCGCCTCGAATGCCGCGCTGAAACCGGAGAAGCTGGACGAAACCATGAGCTTCATGTTCGAAACGCGTTTCCCGCAGCACCTGACCGAATTCGCGGCGAAGGAAGCGCCGATGCAGCAGGAATATATCGAGGTCTGGGACCGCCTCGAGAAGAAGTTCGACGGCAAGCACGGCATCAAGTGAAATCGCCGGCTGCGTGATGCGGCGGCAATGGTCCGGAGCGCGCCGCGCGCGTGGCGCAAAGGCTTGCGCGGCCGGGCGGACCGATCGGGAGGAGACAGTCATGACCACGCCTCTGCGCAGCAGGGTCGCGTCCGCGAACGTGCCGGGTTGCGACTTTCCCATTCAGAACCTGCCCTACGGCGTGTTTTCGACAGGCGGGACCGCACCGCGCCGCGGTGTGGCGATCGGGGACCGGATCCTCGATCTGGCCGCTTGTGAAGCGCAGGGGCTGCTCGACGCCGGCGGAACCTTCGCCGCCCCGCGGCTCAACGATTTCATTGCGCTGGGGCGGGTGAAATGGGCCGGGATGCGTTCGGCGCTGACCACGCTTCTGGCCGAAGACGCGGCCGGTGCGCTGCCGCTGGTGCCGATGGCCGGCGCCACGCTGCATCTGCCGATCCGGGTGAGCGAGTTCACCGATTTCTACGCATCGAAAAACCATGCCTTCAACGTTGGAGTGCTGTTTCGCGGGCCGGACAATGCGTTGCCGCCGCAATGGACGCACATGCCGATCGGCTATAACGGACGCGCCTCGTCCATCGTCGTCTCGGGCACGCCGATCCGCCGCCCGATGGGGCAGATCAGAGGCGAGAGCGGGCCGGAATGGATGGCCTGCCGTCGTCTGGACCTTGAGCTCGAACTCGGCGCGATCGTCGGCGCGGACAGCAGGATGGGGGAGCGGCTCACCGTCGAGGAGGCCGAGGAGATGATCTTCGGCTACGTGCTGCTGAACGACTGGTCGGCACGCGATATCCAGGCCTGGGAGTACCAGCCGCTCGGCCCGTTCCAGTCCAAGGCGTTCGGCACGACAATCAGCCCCTGGATCGTGACGCAGGCCGCGCTCGAGCCCTTCCGTTGCGCCGGGGCCGAGCGGGTCAATCCGCTGCTCCCGTATCTCCAGGAAAAGCAGCCAGGTCTCTATGACCTGACGGTCGGCTGGACGATGAACGGCCAGGTAATGGCGCGCACCAACTATAACGTCATGTACTATTCGAGCGCGCAGCAGCTTGCCCATCATACGGGATCGGGTTGCCCGATGCGGATCGGCGACCTCCTGGGATCCGGCACCATCTCCGGACCGAGCCCCGATCAGACCGGCGCACTTCTGGAGATGACCGAGGGGGGCAAGGAGCCGGTGACGGTGAACGGCGCGCCACGAACCTTCATTCAGGACGGCGACGAGATCGGCCTCCACGCCTTCGCCGAAGGCGAGGGATACCGGATCGGTTTCGGCCCCTGCATTGGCCGCATTCTGCCGGCCGAGGAGGGCGCGCGACATCTTACCGGAACGGACAAGCCTGTGCCGGAGCATGAAATCGCCTGAGATCGGTTGGATCTCCCACTGGGTTCATGGCGTAATTCGGCTGTCCTTTCGCCACTAATGTTGTTTGGCGCCTTGTCGTTGCCCGCCGCTGCCGGTGCCGCCAAAAATGCTTTGCCGACGCCGCCCCTTGCCACACCCCGGCGCGCCACCATATTGCGATGATGAAAACGCATGGAGATGACACGTATGAGTGACGGCAAGATCAGGACCCCGCAGGAGGTGGTCGGCTATTGGTGCGAGACGCTGACCGTGAAAGACTGGTGGCAATCGACCCCGGAGCTTGATGCACGCGTGCGCGAGCAGTTTGCCGTGACCCATCTCGCGCTTTCCCGCGAGGTGACGGCCGAATGGCAGGCAAGTCCAGAGGCGCGCCTGGCCGCGCTGATCGTGCTCGATCAGCTGCCGCGCAACATGTACCGCGCTTCGCCGATGGCCTTTGCCACCGACTGGATCGCCCGGCGGGAGGCGCGTCTGGCGCTGGAAGCCGGTGCCGACAAGGGTGTCGACTATGGCCGTCGGCATTTCTTTTACATGCCGTTTGAACATTCAGAGGATATTGCCGAACAGGATCTTTCGGTGCAGCTTTTCGAAGCGCATGGCGACGAGATGTATCTGGACTACGCCGTGCGCCATCGCGATGTCATCGCGAAATACGGCCGCTTTCCGCATCGCAATGGCTTTCTCGGCCGGGTTTCGACGCAAGAGGAGGCTGCCTATCTCGCTGAGCCGGGGGCTGGTTTCTAGAACATACCGGCGAACTTCGCTTCACCGGACCTGTTCTGGAGTTTTCTTTTTACCGCATTATGCGATGCCGAAGCGAATTCGCTTCGGCTTCAAATGCTCTGGCAACGAGGGCCGGCCGGTTTAAAATGGCCGCAATCATGGCTAGAAGGGGAACGGAATCGCCTGGTTGCGATGCGTCGCCTGTTTCTGTTCACCGAGGATGGCCTGTTGTCGATCCACCGCTTCGTCTCCGCCCTTCTTGCGGTTCTCCTGCTTGCGGCATTGCCCGCCGCGGCGCAGACCGCCGCCGTGCCCGCCACCGAGACGACACAGCTCGAACAGGCCAATGCCGATCTCGACAAGGCGGGCGCGCAGCTTAACGGCATTCGCGAGCGGGTGGACAATGCCAAGGAGGATGACGCCCGCCTCGTCGCGCTGAAGGTGGAGGCGGAGACGCTGAACCGGTCGATCCTAGCGATCTCGGTCGCGACACGCCCGCGCCTTGAAGCCATCAAGGCGCGCCAGACGGAACTGGGCGATCCGCCGCCGGAAGGTGCACCGCCGGAGGCCGATGTCGTCAAGGAGGAGCGACAGAAGCTTGCCGCCGAACGCAACGAGATCAATGCGCTGACAGGCGAGGCGGAAAACCTCTCCATCGACGCGACGAAGCTCTCCAACCGCATCACGGAAATCCGCCGGCAGCTGTTCACCGAAGCGATCCTGAAGCGCACGGAGATCAATACGGAGCTGTTCGCCGAGGCTTCCGGCGCGGTGATGAACGAGACGGCGACGCTCGGTCGCACCGTGACGGCCTGGCTGCAGTTTGTCTGGAAGTTCAAGCGGATGCAGCTCCTCGGCGCCGTCGCTCTTTCGCTGATGGCCGCGCTCGTGCTGCTCTCCGGCAGCTATCGTCTGTTCTCGCCCTATATCACCCGCGCCGCGCAGCAGGAAAAGCCGCATTACATCACGCGCCTGTCGGTCGCCTTCTGGTCAACGATCCTGCCCACCATGGCCGCAGCCGCTTTCGCCGGCGCGAGCTACTTTTTCCTCGACACGTTCAACGTTCTGCGCTCCGACATTGCACCGCTCGTCGCGATCGCGCTCGGCGTGGTCGTTGCGGTCTCTTTCGTCGCGCAGCTTGCCAATGCGGTTCTCTCGCCCGCCGACGGGCACTGGCGCCTGATGCGGGTCTCGGATCGGGGAGCGCAACTGCTGTGGCTCTGCGTCTTCAGCATGGCCCTCGTCAATGGTGCAGACTATTTCCTTGGTTCGATCAGCGAAGTGCTCGGCTCCCCCGTCGTCCTGACAGTCGTCAAGAGCTTCTTCGCTTCGCTTATCATCGGTGCGCTTCTGGTCGTGACCGCCTTCATCCGGCCTGTGCTGCACCAGGGGGAGGCTCCCAATGCGTCGGGCCACCCATGGCCGCGCTCCATTTTCGTGCTGCTCATTCTCACCGGCCTCGGCCTCATCTTCTCTTCGTTGCTCGGCTATGTCGGCATGGCGCGCTTCGTGGCAACGCAGATCGTGGTGACAGGCGCGATCGTGGTGACGATGTATATCGGCTTCCTTTCCGGACGCGCCGTCTCCGCGCCGGACGCCTTTGGCGCGACGACCGTCGGCAAGCGGCTGCAGGAGCGCTTCGGGCTCGGCCCGGTGGCGCTCGACCAGATCGGACTTGCCGCCGGGCTTGCCATCTATCTCCTGATCTTCGTTGTCTTTGTACCACTGGTGCTTCTGCAATGGGGCTTCCAGGTCGCGGATATCGAATCCTGGGCCTACCGGATCTTTACCGAAATCCGCATCGGCAGCATCACGATCTCGCTGGTCGG
This sequence comes from Shinella curvata, assembly GCF_022899935.1. Classification (GTDB taxonomy): domain Bacteria; phylum Pseudomonadota; class Alphaproteobacteria; order Rhizobiales; family Rhizobiaceae; genus Shinella; species Shinella curvata. The sequence goes on along the minus strand of NZ_JALJCJ010000001.1, from coordinate 632,978 downwards.
CATTCTCGCCGGTATTGTGCTCTTCGCGCTCGGGTTCATCGTCACGCGGTGGTTCCAGAAATGGATCGACGGCAATGTGCTGGCGCGCAGCCAGGTGGATGCGGGCGTGCGCAACTCCGTGCGCACGGCGGTCGGCTATGCCGGCGTGGCCCTTGCCGGACTGGTCGGCATATCGGCCGCGGGCATCAATCTGTCCAGTCTCGCGCTCGTCGCCGGTGCGCTCTCCCTCGGTATCGGTTTCGGCCTCCAGAACATCGTCTCGAATTTCGTCTCCGGCCTTATCCTTCTTGCCGAGCGCCCGTTCAAGGTGGGGGACTGGGTGGTCGCCGGTACGACAGAAGGGTTTGTGCGCCGCATTTCCGTGCGCGCCACCGAGATTGAAACCTTCCAGCGCCAGACGGTCATCGTGCCGAACTCCGTGTTGATCAACGGTCAGGTGGGCAACTGGACACATCGAAACAAGCTCGGGCGCATCGAGGTCGCCGTCAGCGTGCATGGCGGCAATGACCCGCGGCGGATCCAGGAGCTTCTCACCGAGGTCGTGCGCAACCAGCAGGGTCTCTTGCGCAACCCCGAACCGGTGATCGTCTTCCTGGCGTTCTCGCCGACGACGCTGGATTTCGAGGTGCGGGGATATCTTGCCGATATCCTCAATGGCACGGGCGTCAAATCGGAGCTTCGTAGCGCCATTCTCGAACGTTTCCGCGCAGAAGAGATCGCCATCGGTGGACCGGCCGCACCGGAAGTGCCGATCAAGATTTCCCCGGAAGGTGCCGCACTCATTACTTCGCTGCTTGAGCAGGCGACGGAAAAGGTGGGGCCGCCCGCCGCGAAGCGGCGGCGTACGAGACCGCAGGACGATCCGGAAGCCTGATTTCCGGCACATGAATGCCGCATTCACGCTGCATTCAGCCGCCCCCGCATAAAACGTGATGCAAATCCGCAGAAGGAACGATAGTGTTTCTTCCGGGCTTGTGAACAGGGGCGGCGCTTGGCGCCGGGCGAAAATGAAGCGAATGATCATGATGCTGCTCGTGTCGGCTGCGATGACCGCTCCGGCCATGGCTGCCACCGTCACCAACAAGGACGCCGACACGCAGGTTCTGGTCGTGGTGGAAGGCGGCAGCCGGATCGAGATCGCGCTTGAACCTGGCTCGACCGAAACGATCTGCCCCACCGGCTGTTTCGTGACCCTGCCGAACGGTGACCGCATCGCGCTGAACGGCGGCGAGAATGTAGAGATCCAGGGCGGCTCGGCCTCCGTAAAATAAGCGTCCGACGACGGTTCATCTCGAGCACGGCGCGGAAGAAATTCCGCGCCGTTCTTCTTTGGACAGAGAAAAAGAACGAAGCAAAGGAACGCCGACATGCGTTTTCATGCTCTCTAAATTTAACGCTTTCGCAAAGGGTTGCCGCTACCCATTAGTGTAGGGAACATTCAAATACGAAGGCATATCATGGCGTTCATCGGCATTTCCGGGATGCAGTATTCCGGCGCGTCTCTCTCGCATCATCGTATTCTTGTTGCGGAGGACTCGAATGTCTTCACTTCCATGATTTCGAAGCGGTTGAAGGAGCTTTTCGACATCGATGTCGAGATTTGCCGCAGCTTCGAGGAGCTCGAACTGGCCTATGATAAGTCTACCGACAAGATCACACTGGCGATCTCGAACATAAATCTGCCGGGCGCCGAAAAAGGCGAGGCGCTGAACTACCTCGTCGATCTCAGTATTCCCACGATAGTCTTCACGGGAACGTTCCAGCAGACGACCCGCGACCAGCTTCTTTCCAAGGAAATCGTCGACTATATCCTGAAAGACAACGTCTTTGCTGTCGATATGCTGGCGGAATCCGTCTGCCGCTTCCTGACCAATCACCAGCACCATGTTCTCATCGTCGATGACAGCGCCACGGCCCGCGCGCTGCTTTCGACCCGTCTCAAGCGCTACAATTTCCGCGTGAGCGTTGCGGAGAACGGCACCACGGCGCTCGCGCTGCTCAAGGACAATCCGGATATCGCGCTGATGATCACCGACTACAACATGCCTGACATCGACGGCTTCGAACTGACGCGTCGCGTTCGCGGCACGACGGGCTCGCACCAGCTGCGCATCATCGGCGTTTCCTCCTCGACGGACCGGCTGCTGTCCGCCCGCTTCCTGAAGGCTGGCGGCAACGACTTCATCATGCGGCCGTTCATCGACGAGGAGTTCTACTGCCGCGTGAACCAGAACCTCGATACCCTGACCCAAATCAGGACGAGCCGGCTGCGCCAGACGGCCTGAAGCCGGCCTGATCCAAATTCCACCCAGATCTGTCCCTCACGTAGCGTGAGATATTTCTCGCAGGATTAACCACTTGGTAAAACCAGTGGTTTGTAATGCGCGCTGACGGGAACTAGAAGATCAGGATACTGGACGGGTGGACGTGGATTCAACTCCGCAACGAGGGCCTGCATTTCTGCGCCATTCAGGCCAGCATGTGCTGCTCGTGGAAGATTCACGCATGTTTTCCACGGCACTCAAATATCGCCTGGAGAAGGAGCTCGGTCTTTCGGTCACCCACTGCCCGAGCATGGCGGCCGTGCGGGCCATCTTCCAGTCCGAAGCGCCGGAATTCGCGCTTGCGGTTCTCGACCTCAATCTTCCCGACGCGCCCAATTGCGAAGCGCTCGACTATGTCATTTCCAAGGGGATCGCGCCGCTGGTCTTCACCGGCTCGTTCAGCGATGCCACGCGCGACCAGATCCTTGCCAAGAACGTGCTCGATTACGTCGTGAAGGACAGTCCTGCCGCCATGCAGCAGCTGGTGCTTGCAGTCGACCGCATCCTCACCAGCGGCAAGACACGTGTGCTCGTTGTCGATTCGGATCCTGAAAGCCTGCAGAGGCAGGTAAATCTCATAGCCAAGCAGCGTTTTCAGATCACCGCCGTCTTAGGCGGCGCGCAGGCGCTCGAGGCGCTGGATGCCAACAGCGGTATCGACATGGTCGTCTGTGATCTCGACCTTGCCGACATGGACGGTTTCGCGTTGCTGGCCGAGATCCGTGCGCGTCACGGCGACGATACGGTGCGGGTCGTCGGCCTGTCCACCGCGACGGATCGCATGGTCGCGGCCCGGTTCCTGCGCGCAGGCGGCGACGAATATATCCAGAAGCCCTTCCTGGAGGAGGAGTTCAACAGTCGGGTCTTCCATGTCGCCGCGATCCAGAAGCGCGTCCAGTCGCTGCACCGCATCGCCGCGCGGGACTATCTGACCGATATCTACAATCGCCGCTACTTCTTCGAGGCCGGCCCGCGCCTGGTCGACCAGGCGGTGCGCCGTGGCGAACCCATGTCGATCGCCATCCTCGATATCGATCACTTCAAGCGTCTCAACGACACCTACGGCCACGAGGTGGGGGACGTCGTGCTGAAGGCCGTTGCTCGCCGCCTCAAGCATCGGCTGAACGATCGCCATCTCCTGGCGCGCCTTGGCGGCGAGGAATTCGGCATCATCTTCCACGGCCTGTCATTGGAAGCGGCGCTCGATCACTGCGAGGGGCTGCGCAAGGAGCTGGCGGCCCAGCCGATCATCGCCGATGGCGAGGCATTGACCATCACCGTATCGGCTGGCCTTGCCGTTATCGCCGAGCGCGAAACCTTCGACAACTATCTGAATGCTGCCGACCAGTTCCTCTATATGGCAAAACATGCCGGCCGGAACCGGGTGTTCTCGGAACTGTCGTTGATGAACGCTTTGGCAAGCTGATCCCCGCCGAAGGGGCGGGGATGCTGCATTTCCTCAAGACTTAGCGTGCGATGGCCGACAGCGTCAGCTTGCGTTCGGCACGCTCCTGCTGGGGAGAGCGATTGTAGAGTTCGCGGTAGCACTTGGAGAAGTGCGAGGCTGAGACGAAGCCGCAGGCGACCGCCACTTCCACCACCGGCATCGAGGACTGGACGAGCAGGTGCCGCGCCCGGTCGAGTCGGATTTCGAGATAATAGCGGGCTGGCGAGCGGCCCATTTCCTGTCGGAACAGGCGCTCGATCTGGCGGCGCGAGAGATCGGCGCTGTCGGCGATCTCCAGCAGCGACAGCGGTTCGGACAGGTTGCCTTCCATCAGTTCGATGATCGACAGCACCTTGGCGTTCTGGACGCCGAGGCGCGCGCGCAGCGGCAGGCGCTGGCGATCGTGCGGGCCGCGCACGCGGTCGGTAAGGGCCTGTTCGCAGACGCGGTTGACGAGGTTTTCGCCAAAATCCTGATCGATCAGGTTCAGCATCATGTCCAGCGAGGCGGTACCGCCGGCGCAGGTATAGATGTTGCTGTCGATCTCGTAGAGGTCGGCATAGACGTCGGCCTGCGGATAGGCCTCGGCGAAACCGGGCAGGTTCTCCCAGTGGATGGCGCAGCGCTTGCCCGAGAGCAGGCCGGCCTGGGCGAGAACATGGGCGCCGGTACAGAGCGAGCCGACCGCGATGCCGCGGTTATAGACTTCGCGCAGCCAGGCATTGACAGACTTGTTGGAGAAATCCTCGACATAGATGCCCGAACAGACCAGCACCATGGAGGGGCGGTTTTCGCCGCCGAGATATTTGCGCTCGTCGGCGAGCGAGGAGTTCACTTCGATGCCGATACCGCTGGACGACAGAACCTGCTGACCGTCGGTGGAGGCGAGGCGCCAGGTATAGGCTTCATAGCCGAGCATGCGGTTGGCGATGCGCAGCGTCTCGATGGCGGCCGAGAAAGGCAGCATGGAGAAGTTGGGCACGAGAAAGAAAACGAGAGAGCGCTTCTTGACGTTTTGCTTGTTCATCACTCTGTCCATGCTGGAGGCCGGAATGTCACGATGGTCGCAGGGAGAACAGTCGTCGTGCTAGTACTTTTGCGACAAGAAAGAGGACAGTTACGACTGATCTGGGCTTCGGATCGCTGATATGTCAGGACCTTCAGGCGAATGTATGGCGATTGTGCGTTGCAGCACATTTGCGACTTCGTTTGCGGCATCGTCGGATTGCGACAGGTTTGGCAGCGTGCAACGCGCGGATGTTCTCGTTTGACAAGAGGTGTCCTGGCGGCCAGATACGGAACGGACTTTCGAAGGATGAACGCAATGCTGCCAGATGGATATTCGGATGTGCCGGCGGGCAAGCTCGCCGCCGTGGTGACCTGCCTTGAAATGTCTGCACCGCCGACTGGTCGCGCTGATCCCGAGCAGCCGGGCATAACACTTCAGCGCATGGAAAAGGTCGATATCGCGTGGTATCGCGATCTCTACCGGCGCATCGGCACCGAATGGCTATGGGCCTCGCGCCTCGCTATGCCGGAAAGCGATCTTGCGACGATCATTCATCACCCCGATGTCGAGGTCTATGCCGTCATGAAGGACGGGCGCGGCGAGGGGCTGCTGGAACTCGATTTCCGTGAGGAGGGGGTTGGCGAACTTGCCTTCTTCGGCCTGACGTCCGCCGTCATTGGCAAGGGAACGGGACGCTGGCTGATGAACCGGGCGATCGCGCGCGCCTGGTCGCGGCAAGGGCTTACGCGGTTCTGGGTGCATACCTGCACGCTCGATTCACCCCAGGCGCTGGATTTCTACATCCGCTCGGGTTTCACACCCGTGCGGCGCCAGATCGAGGTTTTCGACGATCCGCGGCTGACGGGTATCCTGCCGGAGACGGTCGCACCTGCAATCCCGATGATCTGAGACAAAAAGAAAACCGCCGGAGAGACTTTTGAAGGTCACGTCCGGCGGTTCGTGGCGTCGTGGTCGTTCGGCATGTCGCCGTTACAGTCTTCCGTCATCGTGTGGTCTTGTTCGACGAACGGAAACCGATGTCCTTGCGCAGGTCGAAGGGCATGCTTTCCAGTTCGCGTTCCACGCGATAGCGCTGCCAGGCGGAGACGATACGCTCGGTGACGTCGCGGAGAAGATGCGACAGGCTGCCGGCGTCAGGGGTGCCAGCGGCACGCCGAACCGGGCGATGATCCAATGCTATTGCCATTTTCAGGGTTCCTTTCGAGCTTGGGAGGTTTCGAAAGGTCGCGACCTTGATCGTCACTATGCCGCGGCCTTAAACATCAATCAAACGAATATATTTGATTGGATCAATCAACGTTCTTCATGTTTGATAAGCGTGGGCCAGCCGATATCCTGCTTGAGATAGTCGGGCAGGTGGGCCAGCTCTTCGGCGGTGTGGTGAGCGAGGGTGCGCCGGCGGCGGGCCTCGATCGCATCGCCAACGAAGCGCCGTATTGCGTAGTAGAATCCATTTCCACGGGCGAGAACGGCAAGATCGGCGCCGCCAGCATGGGTTTTCTGCGTTTTCATGGCGTTTTTCCTTCCATTCGTGTGCTTGCAGATTGACTATCCGCCTATCCTGTATTTCAATCAAACGAAATGAAGTGACAGTTTGCTTCAGAATTTCTGATCCATGGAGATCCGTCATGAATCTGCTGATGCGCCATACGCTCCCGCTCTTGGAACTCGACATTCTCAAGACCTTCGTGGCGATCGCCGAGACCGGCAACTTCACCACGGCGGCCGAAACGGTGCATCGCACGCCGTCGGCGGTGTCCATGCAGATCAAGAAGCTGGAGGAATTGCTCGGCTGCTCGCTCTTCCGTCGTGACGCGCGTTCGGTGGTGCTGACCCATCACGGCGAGGTGCTGCTCTCCTATGCGCGCCGCCTCATAGCGCTCAGCAACGAGGCGGTGTCGCGCTTCATGATGCCGGAAATGAACGGTGTCGTGCGGCTCGGTGCGCCCGATGATGTCGGCGAACTGATCCTGCCGGAGGTGTTGAAGCGTTTTGCCGAGAGCTATCCGTCCATTGCCGTCAACGTCTCAATCGAGAACAGCTCGAGCCTGCGCCGTGCGGTGGCCGAAAGGCGGCTCGATCTCGCGATCTTCAATGCGACCGATGGTACGGTTCCCGTTCCCGGTGAGATCCTGCTGAAGGAACAGCTCGTCTGGGCCGGCAAGAGCTGTGGCAATGCGCATCTGAAGACGCCGCTGCCGGTTTCGGTGTGGGAGGAGGGCTGCATCTGGCGCGCCAAGGCGCTGGAGGAGCTGAGCCGTTCAGGCCGCGATTTCCGCGTCGCCTATTTCTGTGCCCACCATATGGGACAGCGCGCGGCCATCCGTGCTGATCTCGCCGTCGCCCCGCTTGCCCGCTTCCTCATCGGCGACGACATGGTGGCGCTGGGGGAAAAGGACGGCCTGCCGGATCTTGGGCATTACCATATCGGCCTTGTCGTCAATGATGAGGCGGAAGCGCCGGCGCAGGCCGTGGCGGACTATATCCGCACGGTCTTCGCCCGCATGGAGCGCCGGCCGATGGACATGCTGCAGGTCGCGTGCTGAGGTTCAAGGAGCCGGGTGTTCGCCCGGCTTTCCGCTATTCATAGGTATAGGACGCGCACATCTCGTCGCTGCCTTCAGGCGCGTCTTCCGTCGAGAAGACGGCGACGATCGTATCGGTGCCATTGCTGGCCGACCACGAGGCTACATAGGTGACCGGCGCGCCGCAGAGCGTGTTGCCATTGAGAAGCACCGGATCCTTCGGGTCCGCCACGCTATAGACCGACGCCGGCACCGACTTGCCATCCACGACGAACGTATCGCCGATGAGATCGTCGAATTCGATCTTCTTGCCGTTTTCGAAGGTGATGCCGTCGTCGTCGAACTCGATATCGCCGGTGATCGACATGGCCGTGTTGCTGATGGCGGCATAGCTGTCGGCAAGAGCCGGCGAGGCGAGGCCGAGCGAAAGGACGAGGGCGAGAAGGCGGGTGCTGTTCATGTCGAATGATCCTTAGTAGCGGCGGCAGCTCAGGGTACGGCTGCTTTCCGAAGAGGAGAAGTCCAGCGTATCCGACGTGATCTCCGAAAGCGTGACGTAGACGTCATCCGACAGGAACAGCGAATAGGACCCGTCAGAGCCTTCCTGGACCTCCTGCGCATCATAGCTGTCGTCGCCGATGCTGTAGACGGTCGAGGTGAAGACGAAGGGTGCACCGTCGCATTCCCACTCGCCGGTAAAGGGATAATCCTCCTGCGCACGTGCCGTTGTTGCGACAGCAAAAAAGAGCAGGCTGGCGGCGACAAGGCGGGCGAGCGGCATGAAGCGGCTTTCGTGCGCTGGAGGAATGGCGAGGGATCACGCGATCGATGTGGTATCGACGGGTGAAACCCTCGTCCTATTCGCGCACATTGCCGATAAACCGCCGGAAACAAAAGGGATTTTGTCGGGGTGGTTTATGGATATGGTAACCGCGGCCGGTGGCCGCGGGACTATTCGCGGCTGCGGCGCCGGCGGCGGCCACCACCTTCGCCACCGCCATCATCCGACAGCACCTTGCGTTCCGGCAGGGCGACGACCTTAGCGAGTTCCGGGAAGGGATCGACCTTGTTCGGCATCGCCATGGCATTGACGAAGAGCTGCTGGAAGTTCGGCTCCAGCGCCGTCTCGATCTTCTCGATATGGGCGACGGTCCGTTCGATCTCGCGGCGATGATCGCGGTTGAGCAGCGCCATCAGCGCGCCCGTGCCGGCGGCATTGCCGACCGCCTTCACCTCGTCGAGGTCACAGTCCGGGATCAGGCCGAGCACCATGGCGTATTTCGGATCGATGAACGAGCCGAAGGCCCCGGCGAAGCGGATCGTATCGACATGGTCGACGCCTTGCTTTTCCATGAGCAGCTTGATGCCGGCATAGAGCGCCGACTTGGCGAGCTGGATGGCGCGGATGTCGTTCTGCGTCACGGTGATGCGCGGCTCGCCGTCATGCAGCAGGTAGGAGAAGGTGCGGCCGTTCTGCAGGATGCGCGGGCTCTTCTCCGCCATCGAACCATCGACCACGCCGTCTTCGGAGATGACGCCGGCAAGGTACATTTCCGCGACGACCTCGATGATCGCCGAGCCGCAGATGCCGGTGACGCCCACAGTGGCCGCCTGTTCGGCAAAGCCCTCTTCATCAGACCATTTTTCGACGCCGATGACGCGGAATTTCGGCTCCAGCGTGACGGGATCGATGCGCACGCGCTCGATCGCGCCAGGCGCGGCACGCTGGCCGGAGGAGATTTCCGCGCCTTCGAAGGCGGGGCCGGTCGGCGAGGAAGCCGCGACCACACGCTGGCGGTTGCCGAGTACGATTTCCGCATTGGTGCCGACGTCGACCAGCAGCATCATGCGATCCTGCCGGTAAGGGCCTTCCGAAAGCGTGGCACCCGCCGCATCCGCGCCGACATGGCCGGCGATGCAGGGGAGCGTATAGAGCCGCGCGCCACGGTTCACCTCGATATCCAGCTCATGCGCCCAGTATTGCAGCGCGCCGGAGACGGCGAGCGCGAAGGGCGCCTGGCCGAGTTCCGTCGGGTCGATGCCGAGGAAGAGGTGATGCATGATGGGGTTGGCGACGAAGACCATGTCGAGAATATCGTGCCGATCGACCTCGCCCTCGGCGCAGACCTTGCCGATCAGGCCGTTGACCGCCTCACGCACCGCCTTGGTCATGGCTTCCCGACCGTCCGGGTTCATCATGACATAGGAGACGCGGCTCATCAGGTCTTCGCCGAAGCGGATCTGCGGGTTCGAGGTGCCGGAGGAGCCGACGATGCGGCCCGACAGCAGCGAGACGAGATGCATGGCGATGGTCGTCGAGCCTATATCGCAGGCGATGCCATAGGCCTCGTTCTTGAGGCCCGGCCAGAGGCCGACAATGAAGGGACGCGAACTGTCCATATCGCGGTGAATGGCGGCGGTGACGCCCCAGTTGCCCTTGCGCAGGATGGACTGGATTTGTGGGATCAAATGGGGGGCGATCAGCAGATCCTTCCAGCCCCAGTCCTTTTCCAGCATGACCTTCAGGCGGTCGAGGTCGCCGAGCGGCTTGTGCATGTCGGGCTCGTCCACCTCGACATAGCAGAGCTGGACGGCGGCGTTGCGCTCGATGACGCGGTCTGTCGCGGCCTTTCGCACGACCTGCGCATTAACCACGGTATCCTGCGGCACGTCGATGACGAGATCGCCCTGGATGAGCGCCGAACAGGACAGGCGGCGGTTTTCCGGCAGGCCGCGCACCTTGTCGTAGCGCTCTTCCTTCGGGCCGCGCGCGGAAATGTGATCGTTGGAGGAAACGATCTTGTGCTTGGCGAAATTGCCTTCCTGCACCTCGATCTGACAGCGCCCGCAGGTCGCGCGACCGCCGCAGACGCTCTCGACGTAAACGCCGAGTTTGCGTGCGGCTTCCAGCACAGGGGTCCCGACCGGGAAGCGGCCGCGCTTGCCGGAGGGCATGAAGAGGACCAGCGGTTCCTTGGCCGAAGCTTCCGTCATATTGGTCTCGCTCTCACCTTCAATGCGCATCGGATCGTTCTTTCCACTGGCGGCGGGGCCGCCTCACGTCTTCTTCTTCGCAAGCCTGCGCACATTGCTGCGCACGCGCTTGCCATAGGGCTTCAGTGCGGCCGTCGATACGGCCCGCGCGGTCGTCTCCGGCGAAGCGGCCGTCATCACGGCCTTCGCCAAAGCAAAATTGGCCGCCACGACGCTCTCCGTCGCGGCAGCCATCTTTTCGGTGACCATCCGGGTCATCTCGGTCGTGTTCTGCGTCGAGCCTGTCAGGGCCGCAAACCCCATCTCCTGACAGCGCATGGCGATCACGAGGGGCGCCTCCAGCCAGAGGCTGAAGGCGTCGCGGCGAAACTGGCGCCCGCCGGCCACGTTATTCCGCCTTCGCGCCGGCACCGGCGCGGGCTGCACGACCGCCGCGGCGGCCACCGCCGGCAGCAGGCGCTGCCGCTGCAGCAGCAGCCGGTGCGCCGCCTTCGGCGGGCTTGTGATCGCGGTAGGTCATGATCCAGTTGGTGCAGTTGGAGTCCGTGCCGTTCAACACGTTTGCGGCGCGCACGGCTTCCATTTCCTGCGGGCGGCAGGGGTTCATGATGGCCGACGTCATGCCGGCGCCGATGACCATCGGGATGAAGCCGGCATTGATGCCGTGACGGTGCGGCAGGCCGAAGGAGATGTTGGACAGGCCGCAGGTCGTGTTGACCTTCAGCTCGTTGCGCAGGCGATAGAGCAGCTGGAAGACCTGGCGGCCGGCATCGCCCAGCGCGCCGATCGGCATGACCAGCGGGTCGACAACGATGTCATGCGCCGGAATGCCGTAGTCGGCAGCGCGCTCGACGATCTTCTTGGCGACGGCGAAACGGACGTCCGGGTCCATCGAAATGCCCGTCTCGTCGTTGGAAATGGCGACGACGGGCACGTTGTACTTCTTGACGAGCGGCAGGATCGCTTCGAGCTTTTCTTCCTCACCCGTGACCGAGTTGACCAGCGGGCGGCCCTTGGCAACCTTGAGGCCGGCCTCGATGGCGGCCGTCACCGACGAGTCGATCGCAAGCGGGATATCGACGAGGCCCTGGACGATTTCCAGCGTCTGCACGAGCAGGCCCGGCTCGGTCTCGTTCGGGTTGACCGAGGTCACGCCCGCATTGATGTCGAGCATCGTTGCACCGGCGGCGACCTGTTCCAGCGCGTCCTTGATGACGGTGTCGAAATTGCCGGCCTGCATTTCCGCGGCCAGCTTCTTGCGGCCGGTCGGGTTGATGCGTTCGCCGATCACGCAGAAGGGCTGGTCGAAACCGATGACGATTTCGCGGGTGGCCGAGGCGACGATGGTGCGGGTCATATAAGGTCCTCTGGGGCAGGGCGCTGAAGCTGATCTAGCGCGCGATTTCCGGTGTTACAAGTTGCGTGCCGGCGTGCGCCGGCAGGCGAAATCAATGGGGGTGCTGCGCTGCCTTTTCGGCGAGCTGCTGCTGATCCTGCTGCTGGCCGCTGCGGGCTGCCTCGATGCGTTCGGCAACCAGCTGGTCGACCGGGTTCGGCTCGCGCTTCCAGGGCTGGCGGCCCTTCAGCACGCCGGAATCATGCACCATCTCTGCGACATATTCTTCCTGGCGGTAGGCCATGACGTGAATGCCGGAAACGCCCTCGATCTCCTTCACCTCGTTGATGATGTCGATGCAGAGCTGCTTGCCTTCCTTCTTCTGGTCCTGCGCGCCTTCGAGGCGCGCGATGACGGAATCGGGAATGTGGATGCCCGGCACGTTGGAGCGGATCCATTTCGCCGTCTTGGCGGAGGCCATCGGGCCGACACCGACGAGGATATAGCATTTCTCGTGTAGGCCGAGGTCGCGCACCTTCTTCATATATTCGCGGAACATCGGCACGTCGAAGCAATACTGGCTCTGCACGAACTGCGCGCCGGCCTCGATCTTCTTGGCAAGGCGGTAGGGGCGGAAGTCGTAAGGCGGGGCGAAGGGGTTGATCGCCGCGCCGAGGAAGACTTTGGGCGGCGTCGTCAGTTTGCGGCCGGAGAGGAACTTCGAATTGTCGCGCATGATGCGCACGGTTTCGAGCAGCGACATGCAGTCGAGGTCGAAGACGGGCTTCGCGCCCGGCTGATCGCCGGCCTGCACACCGTCGCCGGTCAGGCACATGATGTTGCAGACGCCCATGGCGGCGGCACCCAGCACGTCGCCCTGGATGGCGATGCGGTTCTTGTCGCGGCAGGCGATCTGCATGATCGGCGCATAGCCCATGCGCGTCAGAAGCGCGCAGATGCCGACGGAGGACATGTGGCAGTTGGCGCCGGAGGCATCCACCGCGTTGATACCGTCGACCCAGCCGTCGAAGATTGCGGCGCGCTCATAGACGTCTTCCGGATTGGCGCTGTCGGGCGGGTTCAGTTCCGTCGTGACTGCGAATTCGCCGCGGCGCAGTACGCGTTCCAGCCGGCCCATGGAGGAGTGGCCGGGCAGGGGATCGAGCGGCAGATGCGGGCCAAGCGGGTTTTCATCGAGATGCGCCATGGCTCAGGCGTCCTTTCCGGCATTGGCTGCCGTTTCCCTGGCCGCGGCGGCTTCGGCCGTCACGCGCAGCCAGGAGGAGGTTTCGCGCAGCGACTGGTTCACCGGCTTCTGCACGTTCATGATCGCATCACCCTTCGCCATGTTCTGGGAGCCCTTCCAGGCCTGGACCCAGACGCAGGGCATATCCGGTTCGACTTCGCAATTGCCATTGGCACGCACGCCGCCGCAGGGGCCGTTGCGCAGCTGCTTTGGACAGTTCATCGGGCAGGACATGCCCGTCGATGACAGCGCGCACTGGCCGCACATGCGACAGTCGAAGAGAAAGCCCTTCACATGCTTTTCGACGAAGGTGATGGGGCGCTCGACGCGCTGGTAGCCGAAGAGCTTCCAGACGGGATGCAGAAGAAGAAAGACTTCGGCGAAGCGATGATAGAACCACTCGAAGAAGCGGGAGTTGCGCACGGCCCAGAGGCGGATCGTGTATTTGTGACGCGAACGACGGTTCGGCGAGACGCCCGCCGGCGTGAAGGCGCCGGTGGCGGCCTTCTTGGCGGGCGCGGCATTGCCGGGTTTCTGGACGGCGTCAGCCATTCTCGCGGCCTCCGGCCTTGACGAGAGCGACGAGGCGCTCGCGGTCATAGGCGGCTTCGAGTTCGGCGGCGGCCTTGTCGGCTTCCACTTCGAGATCGTCGGAAACCGGCGTCGGCTCGGCCTTGCGCCATTCGGCGAGGTAGTCGTCCGTCTCGGCCGCGCCGGTGCGCATGGCGCACATGTCGATCGCCTCGGTGAAGCGCAGCGAGAGCTCCCGCTTGGCGTTCGTGCGGCCCTTCTTGATGATGACCTGGGCGGGGATGTCGCGCCAGTAGACGATGATGCGGTCTGCCATGTCAAATTTCTCCTCGCCTTGACAATGCTGTGTGGCTGCGTCGCGGGCTGCACTCGCCACGACTGCCCCATGCTTAAAAACGACGCGGGATTTGACTGTCCAGAGGATTTACCAGATGCCGCGGGTCGCGCCGTTCCAGATCCATGTCCAGATTGGCGGATGATACCATTGTCGCGAGGGTGCGGCTATTTTCAAGGGCTTGAGGTTTCCGGTGACGGCATCCTCCAAGGCTTTGACGATGATACCGGTCGATGCGGCCGTCTGGAGAAGCGGATAGGTGTGCATCGTGTCGCGTTTGGAAGGCCGGATGCGCTGCTGGTAGAGCGTGTCGCCGGTATCGACGCCGGCATCGACGAGATGCACCGTTCCGCCGAAGTTCTCTTCGTCGCGCTCTATGCGTGACCAATAGCCTCCCTGCAGGCCGCGATATTGCGGATTGATGCCGGCGTGAAAATTGAGGACGGGGCAGGAAATTGCCGCCAGCGTCTCGCCCTTCAGCATGCGACAGCTGAAGAGAAGCAGCGCGGACGGACGCATGTCGGCGAGTATCTTCAAAAGCTCCGGGCTGTTCGCAGAGGAAACGGCGATCCGGGGGATTGTCGAGTCGAGAGTGGCACTTAGGCCGAATTGCTCGCGGATTTCCTCAGCGCGCTTCGTCGTGAAACGCTTGCCGTATTTGGAGACCACCATGGTTGCGAGCTGACCAAGCGCTTGCACCCAGCCGAGTTTCTTCGCCCGCCTGATGATGAAGAGTTTTTTCGATTCGGGCTGTTCCTCGATGACCACGAGGTTCGGGAAGGCCGGTTTTACGGCATTGACGACGATTTCCGGATTCTGGCCGGGTTGGATCAGCATCACCACCGTTTCCGTCCGCGTCTCGAAATTCGTCATAAGCAGGCCCCGCCGATATCTTGCGCGCATCATTGCGGGCAGGCTTTAGGAAGCGGTAAGCGTGGCAGCGGAACTTGCGGGCAAGGCTAAGGATTGGTTAGTCAGCGCGCCCTGAGCAGTTCGCCCGTCAGGTCGCCATAACCGGTGAAGCGGTATTCATAGGCGAGGCCGAGATAATCGGCGGCGTCCTTCGCCTTCTGCTGCAGGCCTTCGTCCTCGATCTGCGAGAGATAGACGACCTTGGTGTAATTGCCGAAATACATGTCCTTCAGCTGCGGGTGCCGGTCGAGACCGAGTGGCTCGATGACGAAGGCGCGGAACTGGCGGGCAAGGAAATCGGTGAGGAAGAAGGAGGTGACGTCGTCGTCCTTCGCCGCAAAGGCCTCGTTGCCGGCAAAGAAGGAGTAACAGTGCGGTCCGGCGATGCGCTGGACGCCTTCACGTTCGCAGACCTTGTCGAGCAGGCCGCCCGTGCCGCAATCGGCGTATGCCACGAAGATGCGCGAAAAGCCCTCCGCCCGTGCCTCGGCAATCGCCTGCTCCACGCCGGGGGCGATCTTTTCCGGATGGGCGTGCCAGATTGCGGGAAGACACTGGAGGTCGATATGGGAGAGGGCGTTGGTGTCGCGAATGGCCAACACCTCGCGGGCGATGGCGCCACAGGCGATCACGCGAACCTTTTCTGCTTTCGTGCGTTCAGGGCTTGGACTTCCAAGCTGAAGTTCTGCGTCAACCACATCCATGAAGAGGGACTCCGACCATGACTGGGACACACCTGACCAAGATCAGCATCGTTCTCGCAGCACTTGTCGCGCTCAGCGCTTGCGGCAACACCATTCGCGGTATGGGCAAGGATACGGCCAATGCCGTAGACGCGACGCAGGATGCCGGCCGCAGCGTCGAAAACGCTGCAAACTAAAAGTCGTAAGCCGACGGCGCCGATTCAAGACCGGCGCCGTCGAATGTCATGATCAGCCGGCAAGCATGTTGTGCTTGCGCTTCATGAATTCCTTGGCGGTTTCCACGGCGACGGCCGCGTCGCGGCAGTAGGCATCTGCACCGACGGCCTTACCGAATTCCTCGTTGAGCGGCGCGCCGCCGACGAGAACGACGTAATCGTCGCGCAGGCCCTTTTCCTTCATCGTGTCGATGACGACCTTCATATAGGGCATGGTGGTCGTGAGCAGTGCGGACATGCCGAGAATGTCGGGCTGCTCGCGCTCGATGGCTTCCAGGTAGTTTTCGACCGGGTTGTTGATGCCGAGGTCGATGACGTCGAAGCCGGCGCCTTCCATCATCATGCCGACGAGGTTCTTGCCGATGTCGTGGATGTCGCCCTTGACGGTGCCGATGACCATCTTGCCCTGCTTCGGCGCGCCGGTGGCGGCGAGAAGCGGACGCAGGATGAACATGCCGGCCTTCATGGCGTTTGCCGAAAGCAGAACTTCCGGAACGAAGAGGATGCCGTCGCGGAAGTCGACGCCGACGATGCGCATGCCTTCGACGAGCGCCTGCGTCAGTACGTCATAGGGAGCCCAGCCGCGCTCGAGCAGGATATTGGTGCCCTCTTCGATCTCCTCCTTGAGGCCGTCGTAGAGGTCGTCGTGCATCTGCTGCACAAGCTCTTCGTCGGAGAGATCGGCGAGAATGATTTCGTCGTCAGACATGATGGTTCCTCGTCTCCAGTGGCGCTGCGGCGGCAGGCTCTCATCACAAGGAATAGCCTTCCTCTTGCGCGAACCTGATTTTGAAAGCGACGTCGCATATGGCGAAAAGCGACCCGCCTTCCGCTTCTTTCATGCATAGCCCGTAAAGCCGTGAATTGACAGTGCAAACAAGTGAATGCCGCTACGATGTCCGTCGCAATCCCGCTATAGTCTTCGTCGGATCGGTATCCAGCGTGCGCCATCGCTTGGCGCATTGAGACCCGCCCCGCTTTCGCGGCTTGCTAGCATAGAAAAAGAGGCGCGGTTCGGGCGCTGGAACAAAAGCTATAAGGTGCTTTCCGGCACCGGAATAACAAGGAAAGACGGATCATGAGCGACGATATTCAGCAGGTGGCAGGCGAGGGCGCCGGTGAAGGCGGTGGTCGCCGTTCGCGCGAGGGTCGGGGTGCCGCTGCACGGCGCGCATCGCGCACCGGCGGCGGTCCGGGTCCGTCGCTGCCCTACATCACCCGCAAGATCAAGGAATATGAGGTCCTCGACGAAGAGGGCCTGCAGCTCATCGAAAACAATGCCGACCGCGTGCTCGAGGAAATCGGTATCGAATTCCGCGACGATGCCGAAGCGCTCCAACTCTGGCGCGAAGCCGGCGCCGATGTGCGCGGCGAGCGCGTGCACTTCCCCAAGGGTCTCTGCCGCGAATTGCTGAAGACAGCCCCGTCGAACTTCACCTGGCATGCCCGCAATCCCGAGCGCAGCGTGCATATCGGCGGCAAGGCCACCGTCTTCGTGCCGGTTTACGGCCCGCCCTTCGTGCGCGACCTGGAAGGCAACCGCCGCTACGCGACGATCGAGGATTTCCGCAATTTCGTGAAGCTCGCCTATATGGCGCCGTCCATGCATTCGTCCGGCGGCACGGTCTGCGAGCCGGTCGACGTTCCGGTGAACAAGCGTCACCTGGACATGGTCTATACGCACCTCAAATATTCCGACAAGCCGTTCATGGGCTCGGTCACCGCGCCGGAACGCGCGGAAGACTCGATTGCCATGGCCAAGCTCGTGTTCGGCGACGAGTTCGTCGAAAACAACACCGTCATGATGAACCTCATCAATGCCAACTCGCCGATGGTCTTCGACGAGACCATGGTGGGCGCGCTGAAGGTCTATGCCCGCCATAATCAGGCCTGCGTCGTCTCGCCGTTCATTCTGTCGGGCGCCATGAGCCCGGTCACGGTCGCTGGTACGCTGACGCAGATCCTCGCCGAAGTTCTCGCCGGCGCTTCCTTCACCCAGCTCATCCGCAAGGGTGCGCCGGTGCTGTTCGGTACGTTTGCCGCCTCGATCTCCATGCAGTCTGGCGCGCCGACCTTCGGTTCGCCGGAGCCGTCGCTCGTTTCCTACGGTGCCGCCCAGCTTGCCCGCCGCCTTGGCATTCCGTTCCGTACCGGCGGTTCGCTCTGCGGCTCGAAGATCCCGGATGCGCAGGCCGCCCATGAATCGGCCAACACGCTGAACATGACGCTGCTCGCCGGTACGAACTTCGTGCTGCACGCAGCAGGCTGGCTCGAAGGCGGCCTCGTTGCCTCCTACGAGAAGTTCATGATCGACCAGGACCAGCTCGGCATGCAGCAGAAGTTCGCCGAGGGCATCGACCTCTCGGAAAATGCGCAGGCACTCGATGCCATCCGTGAAGTCGGTCCGGGCAGCCACTATCTCGGCTGCGCCCACACTCAGGCCAACTTCCAGACGGCCTTCTACCGCTCGCCGCTCGCCGACAACAACTCGTTCGAGCAGTGGGAAATCGAGGGACAGAAGCGCATCGAAGACCGTGCCAATGCGCTTTGCCGCACCTGGCTGGAAAACTACGAGGCGCCTTATCTCGATCCGGCCATCGACGATGCCCTGCTCGCCTATATCAAGGAGCGCAAGGACTCGATGCCGGACGCCTTCACCTGAAAGGGTCCCGATCGCGCCAGGGAGCAAGGCGGAGCAACGCGGGTGGCGGACATGATCCAGAAGGAAGTCTGGCGTCCCCACTATGAACTCAAAGGGGACGTGACCAAGTGAGGCCGCGTCCTGCCGATCTCGAAACGATCCGTGCGGCTCTTCAGCCGCACGGTCTTTTTTTGCGCGGCTTTGTGAACTTCGCGGAAGGCGAGGCGGCCCCGCATCTAGCGGGCGGCGGTTCGGCAAGGAGCGTTGCCCTCATCGGCAATATCGGCAGTTCCCTGTGGCCAGCCTTTTCCCGCTGGCGGGACATTGAGCCGGGCGGTGGCGGCAGCGATCCGCTCGACACCTGGTCGAAGGCCGTCATCCGCCCCATCGCCGCCGTGGCCGATGCAACGGCGTGGTTTCCCTCCGATCCGCCCTGGCAGCCCTTCCAGCAATGGGCCATGCGCGCCGAGGGCTTGAAAGCCTCGCCGCTCGGCATCCTCATCCACCCCGTCTATGGTCTCTGGCACGGCTACCGTGGCGCTCTCGGCTTTGAGGAACCGATCGTCGACGAGCCAGCGGCCCATAGCGCGCATCCCTGTGATAACTGTCCGGACAGGCCCTGTCTCACGACCTGTCCCGCCAGCGCGGTGCGGCCGGACATATTCGATGTGCCCGCCTGTCGTTCACATTTGCGCACGCCGCAGGGGCAGGGCGGCTGCATGATTGGCGGTTGCCTCGCCCGTGCGGCCTGTCCGGTTGGCAGTGACGTCCGCTACAATGCCGCGCAGCTTCGCTTCCACATGGCGGCGCTGTCGCTTTGATCGCGGCCCGTCGCTAAATTCGCCGCATTGCCCCTTGAGCCAAGAGACATGCGCGCGCTCCTGTTCCTCTCCGTCCTGTCTTTCACCCTTGCCCTTCGGAACCTTGCCATGGCTGAACCGCCCCATTGCACCGAGACCGAGCACCTCTCCGGCCGCTATACCGTCTGCACCTTCGACCCCGCCAAGGATACGATCCGTCTCTTCGGTACCAAGACGCTGGAGACGCGGGGGGCGACCTACGATCAGCTCAACACGCATCTGCTGCGCAACGGCCAGCACATGAGCTTCGCCATGAACGGCGGCATGTATCATCCGGGTTACGGCCCGGTCGGGTTGCTGGTCGAGCAGGGCCGGGAGACCGGCAAACTCAACCAGACCAATGCCTTCGGCAATTTCTTCATGAAGCCGAACGGCGTGTTCTGGGTGGGCGACGGCAAGGCTGGCGTGATGGAGACGGAAGCCTTGGCAAAGGCCGGTCTTTCGCCGCGCGAGGCGACGCAGTCCGGTCCGATGCTGGTGATCGACGGGCAGGTCCATGCGCGTTTCCTGCCCGATGCGACGAGCCTGCAAATCCGCAACGGCGTCGGCATCCTGCCGGATGGACGCGTCGCGTTTGCGATTTCCAATGATCCGGTGCGCTTCCACGATTTCGCAACGCTGTTCCGGGATCGGCTTCAGAGCAAAAATGCGCTGTTCCTCGATGGCAGCATTTCCAGCCTTTACGCCCCGGAAATCCGGCGGCATGACCGCGACGCAGTGATGGGCACCATCATCGCCGTCGTAAAAAATCTGCCCTGGTGAGATTTTTTTCGCGGGACCACCCAAGGATCGCCCTGTGACGCACGTCTGAAGGGATAGTGCACGCAATCGGGATGGACCCGTGGAAACAGAACTTGTCGAAAAGGCGGCTTTGGGAGACAGGCAGGCCTTCGCCGCCCTGATCGAAAGCCGCTATGATTTCATTCATGCCGTCGCCTGGCGATGGTGCGGCGACCGGCAGGATGCCGAGGACGTGGCGCAGGAGGTGTGCATACGCCTCGCCAACGCTATCAGGGGCTTCAAGGGCGCGAGCCGGCTCAGTACATGGCTCTATACGGTGACGCTGAATGCTGCGCGCGACCAGATGCGCAAGCGCCGCCGCGCCGAATGGCGCGATGCGGCCTATCTGCGTGAGCAGGCGGTGCTGCACGGTGGTCCGGCGGAAGAGGGCAGCGAAGAGCTGTGGCAGGCCGTGCGGCAGCTGCCGGACAAGCAGCGCGATGCGGTACTGCTGATCTACGGTGAAGGCCTGAGCCACGCCGCTGCGGCCGATGTGCTCGGTTGCGCCGAAACGACGATTTCCTGGCATGTGCACGAAGCCCGCAAGCGCCTGAAGGTGCTTTTGCGCGATGCCGCCGCGTGACGGAAGGACCTGATATGACCGATCTTGACCTCGAAAAACTCGCCCGCCGCACGCCCCCGGCCTCTAATGCCTCGGCGCGCACGGCAGCCCTCGCCGCCGCCATGCAGGCTTTCGACGATGCGGAAAAAAATGCCGATGCACCCCAAGGATCGATCAAGGGCGGGCGTCAAACCTCCATCTTCAACCGGATATGGAGCCCCATCATGAACCGCAAATTTCTGGCCGGCTCGGCCCTGGCTACTCTGCTCGTCGTGCCCGTCGCAGGCCTTGTCAGCTATGAAATGGTGCGCAACGGCACGGTGCCGCTGACGACCGAGACTGAGATTGCCGCAAAACCTGTTGACCAGGACCAGCGCGCTCGCAAAACCGAGGCGAAAAAGGCCAAGGCAGAGGCGCCGACGACAGCTGAAACCGAAGTTGACGGCAAGATCGCTGCTGATGCGGCACAGGAGACGACGACGCTTGCCGCAGAACCCGCACCGCTTGCCGAAAGCCGTGACGAGGAAATGGCTGAGTCCATGCCGGAATCGCTTGCCGTCGGCGGGGCCGCCAATATGCAGGCGCTCAGCCGGACGGTGACGCAGCCCTCGGCCGTGGCCGATTCCATCGCCATGCCGATGCCGGAAGAGAACCGCGAGCGCTTCGCCTCTGCTGATCCGAATCCGGTCCAGAGCGTCGCCACCGATCCGGTCTCGACCTTCTCGGCGGATGTCGACACGGCCTCCTATTCCTATATGCGCCGCGAACTCCTTGGTGGAAGTCTGCCTGAGCCGGATTCGGTGCGTGTCGAGGAACTGGTCAACTACTTCCCCTATGACTGGAAGGGGCCGGACACGGCGGAAAAGCCATTCAACGCTACCGTCACCGTCATGCCGACACCCTGGAACAAGGACACCGAGCTGCTGCATGTCGGCATCAAGGGTTTCGAGACCGTGGCGACGGAGCAGCCTTCCGCCAACCTCGTCTTCCTGATCGACGTTTCCGGCTCGATGGACGAGGACGACAAGCTGCCGCTCCTGAAAAGCGCCTTCCGCCTGCTCGTCGGCAAGCTGAAGGAGACGGATACGGTGTCGATCGTCACCTATGCCGGCGATGCCGGCGTGGTGCTGGAACCGACGGCTGCCAAGGATCGCCAGAAGATCCTCGACGCCATCGACAATCTCCAGCCCGGCGGTTCGACCGCGGGCGCCCAGGGCATCGAGGCGGCCTACAAGCTGGCGGAAAAGGCCTTCAAGAAGGATGGCGTCAACCGCGTCATGCTGGCGACGGACGGCGACTTCAATGTCGGCCCGGCGAGCGACGAGGACCTGAAGCGCATCATCGAGGAGCGCCGCAAGAGCGGCATTTTCCTCTCGGTGCTCGGTTTCGGCCGCGGCAACTATAATGACGGCATGATGCAGACGCTGGCGCAGAACGGCAACGGCACGGCTGCCTATATCGATACGCTCGCCGAGGCGCAGAAGACATTGGTGGAGGAGGCGGGATCCTCGCTCTTCCCCATCGCCAAAGATGTGAAATTCCAGATCGAGTTCAATCCGGAGCGCGTCGCCGAATATCGCCTGATCGGCTACGAGACCCGTATTCTCAACCGCGAGGATTTCAACAACGACAAGGTCGATGCCGGCGATATCGGTTCCGGCCACCGGGTGACCGCGATCTACGAGGTGACGCCGAAGGGCAGCCCCGCCGTGCTGAACGATCCCCTGCGCTACGGCAAGGCGGATGCCGCGACGACGCAGGCCGCCGGCAATGGCGAACTCGCCTTCCTGAAGATGCGCTGGAAGAAGCCGGATGGCGACAAGAGCGAGCTCGTGACGATGCCGGTAACGGATGCCAATGCCGTTGCAGACGTGAACGCCGCCTCAGCCGATATCCGCTTCTCGGTTGCGGTCGCAGCCTTCGGGCAGAAGCTGAAGGGCGTTTCCGCCCTGCAGGACTATGCCTACGGCTCGATCCTCGGCCTCGCCGAAGCCGCCAAGGGCAATGATCCCTTCGGCTACCGGGCGGAGTTCGTGAAGCTGGTGCAACTGGCACAGGGCCTTTCCGGCGGAAAGTGAGGCGGCTACGCGGCGGGCCGATTGCTTGAGGAGGCCACCGCGCTATCCTTCTCGCTCCGTCTGCGAGCGGCAGGGGACGGCAGACGGATGAGGGGCGCTGTCCAGCGCCTCTCTTTCGTTTGTGGCAGAGGCTCGCAGCCCAACCGGCTACCCTTCACCAGATCGAGGCCCGCATCGCGCAGCAATCGCCGGTCGCCGCGCGCGACGAGCAAACGCAAAGCTTCCCGCTCTATCCGCTTCTGGCGATGATGCTTCCAGATCGACCGTAATGTCTCGAAAATACCCATGCTCTGCGCCTTTCCTTCTGCACAGAGCCAAGCAAAGCCATAGACATTTCACAAACGAATAGCGATGATGGCTGACATCAGAAAAATCGATGGCGCCATGTACCCACCTCTCGAAAGCGATCTACTCAGGATTTTCGTCGCCGTCGCCCAGGCGGGCAATGTCACGCACGCGGCCGACAAGCTCGCGCGCACGCAATCGGCGATCAGCATGCAGGTGCGCAAGCTGGAGGATTCCATCGGCGTGAAACTTTTCGAACGCGGTCCGCGCGGGGTCGGGCTGACGATGGAGGGGCAGCGGTTGCTGCCCTATGCCAAGCGCATCGTCGGGCTGGTCGACGAGACGACGGCGGCGATGCGCACCTTACCGCTGGACGGGCCGGTGCGGGTAGGCATACCCGAGGAATACAATCAGACCGTCCTACCCAACGCGCTGGCTGGCTTCGCGGAGGCCCATCCAGGTGCGGAGGTGACGGTGTTTTGTGGCTACACGGGCCAGCAGATGGAAGCGCTGGAGGCGGACGAGCTCGATCTGGCCGTCATCTTCGAATGGGATGGCGGCATTTCCGGCGAGCTTCTGGCGATCGACCCGACGGTCTGGGTGGCGTCCGTCGCGCATAATCTGCATCTGGAGCGCCCGGTGCCCGTCGCCTTCTATCGGCGTTCGGTCTGGTGCCGGGAATTCGCCCAGCGTTCGCTGGAGCGTCATGCGATCCCGTATCGGGTGTCCTACACCAGCGACACGAGCAGCGGCCTGCGGTCGGCCGTGGCAAGCGGGCTCGCCATCGCACCGCTTGCCCGCAGCAACATTCCGCCGGGCGCCCGAGAGCTGACGCCTGCCGACGGATTTCCGGTGGTGGATTCCTCGCGCGTTGTGCTGAAACGCAATCCCCGGCGCAGCGGGCCGGCAATCGACGGTATGGCGGACCTGATCCGCAAGTCCTTCGGGCCGCTTGCGACAGGCGCGGATCAGGCTTTCGGATAGGCCTTTTCGAGGCCGCCTGAGCGGGTGAGGCCGGCGCGGAAGGCGGCATAGGCAGCGTGCTGGCTGGAGCGTGCGGTTTCCGTCAGGCGCATTTGCAGCCGCTTGGGAGCGGTTTGGCCCAACCATTGGCCGAGTTTTTCCAGTTTCAGCGAATTCAGAAAGGGGGCGCCCGCTGCGCGGTTCAGGCAGAGGTGGAGGCCTTCCAGCAGGTTTTCGTCCTGCTGGGCATTCTCCATGAGAAGGCGCAGATATGCCTGCTCGCTCTCGCCAAGAGCGGCAAGCTTGTCGGCAACGGTCTCCCGGTCCGGAAAGGCTGCAAGATCCGCGCTCATGTTCATCCCCCTTCGGAATCGACCTTGCCTTGGATAGGACGGCGCAAAAGCTCCCGCAAGCAGGCAAAAAGTGTTTGGACTAAAAATCCAATATTGACAAATAATCCAATTTTGGATTGTTTGTCCGAATGTTCGATTCATCAAATGCCGATCTGCTGCTGCGTCAGCACGCCGCGACCGCCGCGGCCATCTCTACTTTGCTCTATCCCCATGCCGAGGTCGTGCTGCACGATCTCGAAACCGGGCTGATAGCCGGAATCTGGAATGCCTTTTCCGGCCGCAAGCCCGAAATGGAATCCCTTGTCGGGGAAGAGCTGGCCGGAGTCGGCGCGGGCGGTGTCTATGGTCCCTATGAGAAGACCGGTGAAGACGGCCGGCGTCTGAAATCCGTGACTGCCGTGCTGAAAGACGATTACGGGCAGGCACTCGGTCTGCTGTGCATCAATATGGACATCTCGCATTTCGAAGCTGCTGCGAAGCTTCTCTCCGCCTTTACCGGCACGGCCGCACCCCGCCCGCCATCGCTCTTTGCCGGCGATTGGCGCGAAGAAATCAACACGGCGCTGCACGACTGGCTGCGCAGCCGCGGACTTGCGCTCGCTACCCTCAAGAAGGGCGACCGCGTCGCGCTCGTGGCGGTGCTCGACGAGCGGGGCCTCTTCCAGACCCGCAACGCCGTCGATCATCTCGCCGGCCTCATCGGCGCTTCGCGCGCCTCGATCTACAACTATCTCGCCGATGCCCGGCGCCAGAGCCAAGAGGATACGACGCCATGACCACGCTGCCGGATTTCCGCCTCGAAACCCATTTTTCGCGCTGGGAGTTCAAGGCGCGCCACCACATGACGGCAAGTGATGCCGAGACCATGACGATGTCGGATCTCCTGGCGCTTGCCGGCCCCGAGGATCGCGAGACCTGGGAGCGCGTGTCGCTCGGCTATACCGAGACCTGGGGCGCGCCGGCTTTGCGCGAGACGATCGCCTCGACCTATGACACGCTTTCGGGCGCGGATATCCTCACTTTCGCAGGGGCGGAGGAGGGGCTTTATTGCGCCATGCTCGCTCTGCTCGGTCCCGGCGATCACGCCATCGTCACGGTGCCGAACTATCAGTCGATGGAGACGATGCCGGTTACCATCGCGGGTAAAGTGACCGGTATCGCGCTTCGGCCGGAAAACCGCTGGCAGCTCGATCTCGATGATGTGCGCGCGGCTCTCCGCCCGGAAACCAGGCTCATCGCCGTCAATTTCCCGAACAATCCCACCGGCACGATCGCCGATCAGGCGATTTTCCGGGATCTCGTTACGCTCTGCGCCGAGCGCAGCATCCATCTCTTCTCCGATGAAGTCTATCGCGGGCTGGAGATCGATGCCGCCAAGCGCCTGCCGCAGGCGGCCGATCTCTTCGAAAAGGGCATTTCGCTCAATGTCATGTCCAAGGCCTACGGCCTGCCCGGCCTGCGCATCGGCTGGATCGCCTGCCGGGATCACGCCTTGCTCGAGCGCATGGAAAAGATGAAGCACTATCTCTCCATCTGCAACGCGCGTCCCTCCGAGGTGCTGGCGGGCATCGCCATCAAGGCGCGCGAGACGATTTTCGCGCACAATCGTTCGCTCTGCGCTGATAATATCGCCAAGATCGGCGCCTTCTTCGCCGACTACCCCGATCTCTATGAATGGGTCGCACCCGATGGCGGCTGTGTCGCCTTCACGCGCTATCTCGGCAAGGACGGCGTGGAAGAGCATTGCCGCCGGCTGGTGGAGGAAAAGGGGGTTCTGCTTCTCCCCTCCAGCCTCTTCCTCTCCGATCTCCTGCCCGTGCCGGCGGATCGTTTCCGTGTCGGTGTCGGGCGCAAGAACATCGAGGCGGGCTTGACGGCTTGGAGGGAGTTCCTGTCGCAGACCTGATGGCAAAGGCCTCGCGGGCTTGCCTGCGATGTCTTTTCCGGGTGACTAGCCCAGAATGTCCGTGGCTTTATGGCCGTCCTCGACGCCGTCGATCAGCAAGACATCGCCATCGGAGTTGCGGCTGCGCAATGGCAGGATGGCCTGATAGGCGGGCGATGCGTACCAGTCTTCCGCCGCCTTGCGGTCCGGAAAGGACAGCATGATGATGTCGCCGGCAAAGGTGCCCTCCAGCACCTGCTTGTTGCCGTCGCCATGCAGTACGAAGGCTCCGCCGTAGGGCGCCATAGTGGCGTCGATGCCTTCGAGATAAGCGATGATCTCCGGGCCGAAGGCGACGTTGCGTAGGTGGGCGATTGCGTAGGTGGTCATCGGGCTCTCCTGTGAAGCTGTTTGGGTGAGAGGACCCTAGGTGGTGCCGTGCGGCAGATCGATTACCTTGCAGGTAATGGCGATAGCTACGCTTACGAAAAAGCCGCCCGCGGTGAAGGCCGGGGCGGCTGCTTTCTTTGATCGGAAGAGGTAAGTCCTAGCTGCGGCGGCGGCCGCCGCGTTCGCGGCCGGGAGTAGCCGCGCTTTCGTCGGCAGTCTTGTTGCGCAGCGGGCCGATCTTTTCGACGATAGCTTCAAGCGTCGGGCGTTCGCGCGGTTCATGTGCATCGAGCGCCACGCGCATGGCGGCGAGGTGCTCGCAGGAGGTGCCGCAGCAGCCGCCGATGATGCGCGCGCCGGCATCGCGGGCGAGGCGGGCATATTCGGCCATCAGCGGCGGCGTGCCGGAATAGTAGATTTCCGAGCCGCGGAATTCCGGGATGCCGCAATTGCCCTTGACGACGACGGTCGCGGCCGGATCGGCGCCGGTCATGTCGAGCAGCGAGGACAGGATGTCGGACGCACCGACGCCGCAATTGGCGCCGACGGCGAGCGGGCCCGCGCCGATATCGCCGGCAACGCCGTGGATGTCGCGCGGATGCAGACCCATCATGGTCTTGCCGGCCGTGTCGAAGGAGCCGGTATAGACGAAGGGCATGCCGACCTTGGTGGCTCCCTCCGCAGCGGCGCGGATTTCCTCGGGCGAGGACATGGTCTCGACCCAGGCGACATCGGCGCCGCCGGCCTTGAGGCCTTCGATCTGCTCGACGAAGGCGGCGACGGCGTCGTCATAGGTCAGCGCGCCGAGTGGCACGAGCAGTTCGCCCGTCGGGCCGACGGAGCCGGCGACGATGACTGTGCGGTCAGCCTTGTCGGCAACGGCGCGGGCGATCTCGGCGGCCGTCTTGTTGAGCGCGAAGACGCGATCCTGGGCATGGTGCAGCTTCAGGCGATGGCGCGTGCCGCCGAAGGTGTTGGTCAGGATGATGTCGGCACCGGCATCGACGAAGTCCTGGTGCAGTTTCGTGATGTTTTCCGGCTTCGCCTCGTTCCACAGTTCCGGCGCTTCACCGGCTTCGAGACCCATCGCGAAGAGCGAGGTGCCCGTTGCACCATCGGCGAGCAGGAAGGGCTTTTCGGCAAGCAGGGCGGCAAGCGGGTTCGTGGCGGTCATGGGGCGATCCTTCTGTTTGCTGCATCATATAAAGATTTCTTTATGTGATTGCAACGATACCTTGCCGGTAAAAGAAAGTGGCGTTTCCGGCAACGCGATGGTTGCGCGCGGCTGCGATGCTGCTACACCGGAATTCCGGCTCTAATCCAAAAGGACGTTCTCATGCCGGATTTTTCCACATTCATGCTCTTTGCCGCAGCGTCGCTGGTTCTGACCGCGACGCCCGGACCGGATATGCTACTGATCGCATCGCGCAGCGTCAGTCAGGGCCGATCCGCCGGTTTCCTGACCTATGCCGGCATCGCCGCCGGCACCTATTGCCATGCCATCGCCGCCGGCCTCGGCCTGTCGCAGCTCTTTCTCACCGTTCCCGTTGCCTATGAGATCGTCCGCTGGGCCGGTTGCCTCTACCTCCTCTATCTTGCCTACAAGACGATACGGTCGGAAGGCGCTGCCTTCTCCCCATCGCCCACGCTGAAGCGGCTCTCGGGGCGGCGAATCTTTTTCGAAGGGCTTGCCACCAACCTGCTCAATCCGAAGATGGCTCTGTTCGTGCTGGCACTGTTTCCCCAGTTCGTCGATCCGGCAGGCGCAGCGTTGCCACTGCAGATGATCGTTTTAGCCACGATCCTGAACGGCATCGGCCTGGCGGTAAACGGCTTGGTGATCGTTCTGGGAAGCCAGCTGCGCAACCGGCTCTCCTCCATGCGTCGTTTCCCGCGGTTGCCGCAATATCTCCTCGCGACCGTCTTTACCGGATTGGCATGCCGGCTGGCGCTCGGTTCCCGTAGCTAGACACAAAAATCCCGCCGCAGATCGCTTGCGGCGGGATATCGTTTGCCATCGGTTACGTCAGGCTCAGGCCGCCTTTGCCTCGTGGCTCGTCGGCGTCACCATCGAAGAGATGATCGCGCTGAGGCTGATCGCACCAACCGGACGGTTGTTCTCGTCCACCACATGGGCGAGCGTCTGGTTGGCTGATGTCATGGCGCGGGCGGCCACTTCCAGCACCGTGCCCTTGACGATCGGCATACCCTCGGGATTGCCCGACAGCGGCGCCATGATCGTCTCGACATTCACCACGCGGCCGCGGTTCACTTCCTTCACGAAGGCCGTGATGTACTCGTCCGCCGGATTGAGCACGATTTCCTGGCCGGTGCCCTGCTGCACGACCATGCCGTCGCGCAGGATGGCAATCTTGTCGCCGAGGCGAAGCGCCTCGTCGAGATCGTGCGTGATGAAGACAACGGTCTTCTTCAACTCCTTCTGGAGATCGAGAAGCACGGTCTGCATGTCGACGCGGATGAGCGGGTCGAGCGCCGAATAGGCTTCGTCCATCAGCAAGATGTCGGCATCGTTGGTGAGCGCGCGGGCAAGGCCCACACGCTGCTGCATGCCACCCGACAGCTGGTTCGGATAGTGGTTCTCGAAGCCGGAAAGGCCGACGCGGGCAATCCACTGGGTTGCCCGCTTCTCGCGTTCCGCCTGTCCCACGCCCTGGATCTCCAGGCCGTAGACGGTGTTTTCGAGAACGGTGCGATGCGGCAGCAGCGCGAACTTCTGGAACACCATCGCCGTCTTGTGGCGACGGAATTCGCGAAGGTCGTTCTCGCTCATCTTGCAGACGTCGACACCGTCATAGAGCACTTCGCCAGCCGTCGGGTCGATCAGCCGGTTGATGTGGCGGATCAGCGTCGATTTGCCGGAGCCAGAAAGGCCCATCACCACCATGATGCCGCCGGCGGGCATGGAGATGTTGATGTCGCGCAGGCCGAGAACATGGCCGTATTTCTGGTTCAGTTCGGCCTTGCCGAGACCGTTCTTCACGGCATCGACATAGTCGCCGCCACGGGGTCCGAAGATCTTGTAGAGATTGCGGACCTCGATTGCATGACTAACCATGAATTACCTCCGAATGCTTCTGCAGCCGCTTGCCATAAGCCTGGCTTGTGCGGTCGAAAATGATGGCGATGGCCACGAGCGCGAACCCGTTGAGGAACCCGACCGTGAAGAACTGGTTGTTGATGGCCTGAAGCACGTTCTTGCCGAGACCGCCGACGCCGACCATGGAGGCGACGACGACCATGGCGAGCGACATCATGATGGTCTGGTTGATGCCGGCCATGATGGTGGGCAGCGCCAGCGGCATCTGAACGTTCTTGAGCTTCTGCCACCCTGAAGAACCAAAGGCGTCGGCCGCCTCCAGAACTTCCTTGTCGACGAGCCGGATGCCGAGATTGGTCAGGCGGATCATCGGCGGAACGGCATAGATGACGACTGCGATGAGGCCCGGCACCTTGCCGATGCCGAAGATCATGACGACGGGGATGAGATAGACGAAGCTCGGCATCGTCTGCATCACGTCGAGGATCGGGTTGATGACGCCCTGCACCCGGTCGGACCGGGCCATGAGGATGCCGATCGGGATGCCCACCAGGATGGCGATGAACGTACAGACCGTCACCATGGCGAGCGTCACCATCGTGTCGTTCCAAAGGCCCAGCAAGCCGATGGCAAGCATCGAGATGGCGGTGCCGATGGTGATCTTGATATTGCGACTGCCGAAATAGACGATCGCCAGCATGATCAGAAGGATGATCGGCCAGGGCGAGCTGACGAAAAGCCGCTCTAGATAGTTCAGAAACCATTGCAGCGGCTGCACCATCGCATCGATGGCATTGACATAGCTTCGAACGAGGGCCTTGAAGCCATCGTCGACACTTTTTCGGACTGCACGGATGCTGACGTCACTGAAGGCCGGAAATTTACAAAGAAAGTTTGGCAACGATTCGCATAGACCTGCCATTCTTGTCCCCTCTCTACCGGAAGTTATTGTCTCGCAACGCAATGTAATTTTGCTGCAACTGCGAACGAGACGGTGCGCACAGGGATATTCTTGTTCTGGTTCCCGGCTTGCAGTTCGTCATGACACGAACCACTGCATGATACTGTGCTGTTTGCGACCTCTGCGGTTTCTTGATGCGCGGTGCGCTTGTTCAGGTCGCGGAAGAGGCCGGCAGCCGGGAAGGGCTGCCGGCGATCCGTCTTAGAGAGCGGCCTTGACCTTCTCGGCGACCTCGGGGGCAACCCACTTGGTCCACATGTCGGGATAGGTTTCGAGGAAGTACTTCGCAGCATCCTCGTTTGTGCCCTGGTTTGCGTCCATCCAGGCGAGAACCTTGCCGACCGTGCCGTTATCCCACTGGCGGGTCTTCATATAGTCCATGGCAACGCCGGCCTTTTCGGAGAAGGCTTTGGTCACGACGGTGAAGACGTCGGAAGTCGGATAGGAGTTGACCTTCGGGTTTGCGCAGTCCGGCACGGCGGTGCAAGCATCCCAGTCGGCCTTGTCGTGATCGACGCCGAAAGAGAGCTTGGTCATCTCGTACTTGCCGAGGATGGCGGTCGGCGCCCAGTAGTAGCCGAGCCAGCCGGACTTCTTTTCGAAGGCGTTGGCAATCGAGCCGTCGAGGCCGGCAGCCGAGCCCGTATCGACGAGCGTGAAGCCGTCCTTATCGGCATCGAGCGCGCGATAGAGGTTGTCGGTCGAGACCTGGCAGTTCCAGCCCGACGGGCAATTGTGCACGGCGCCCTTGGACGGATCTTCCGGTGCCGGGAACAGTTCCGGATGCTTGAGCGCGTCCTGCACCGTCTTGATGTCGGGATGTGCGTCGGCGAGGAATTTTGGGATCCACCAGCCTTCCACGCCGCCTTCCGAGAGGAGGGGAGCGAGCTGGATAAGGCGGCCCTCGGCGATGGCTGCGTCGAGCGGCGTGCGCACGGCGTTCACCCACATTTCGGGCGCAACATCGGGCTCACCCTTCTCGTTCATCGAGGTGAAGGTCGGCATGGTGTCGCCGGTGACGAGCGTCACGGTGCAGCCGTAGCCGTTTTCGAGAATGAGCTTGTCGACATGTGCGGCGACGCCGGCCGACGCCCAGTTCATTTCGGCCATGGAAACTTCACCGCATTCTGCCGCCTGAGCAGATCCGGCAAAGCCATAGAGGCCGGCGGCGAGGATGGTGGAAGCAAGGAGCTTCTTCATTAGGTTAAGACCTCCCAGTCTTGGATGCAGCAATCAACCCGGAAGGCAGCGCAGGCTACTGCGTTGTCCCGTCTGCCCGAAAGTCTAGCGACAGCCATGGAGGTTCGATGCCAGTGAGGCGAGCCAATCCCCCTGCTGTTAAAGCGCCGATCCCTGTTTTTTGTTCACCGGCGGAACCCTGTCACCGGAGACGTCTTATCGTGCGCTACAGGGGTAGCCTAAGGGTTCTCATTGAGAAATCAACCTCCTGCACGCCGTCTGGTGGCGCGGATAGGCCTTCGGGCCCGTCGAGGCGCTGGAAATCCGGCCGGCGGACGGCGGAGATTTTGGGCGTTTGCCCGCATTCGGGCAAATGTTCGAGGGGTGCTTTAGCGGGTAGTGCGGGATGGTCGTTGATCGCGGACATATCCTGTCTTGTCTGCGCCGCTTTGCCATCCCAAAAAATATTTCGGAATTTTTCAAAAAAAGTCGCGATTCATCTTTGCTTAAGGTCCCGATAACGGTCCGGTAAGGATGTGCCGCTATTGGTTTGATCACGGCGGGGGACACCGCCGCCCGCTCCGGAAAGGTATTGCGTACCGGGGTGACTGGGCTTCGACGCGTATTTGTCGAAAGCCGCCATGCGTATTTTGGCAAGCCGTGCATCACCGAAAGGGATGCGCGGCTTTCGCCATTTCAGGGCGTCCTTTCCGTAAGGCGGACAAAGAAAAACGCCGCCTCCCGGAGAGAGGCGACGTCGTATGCGAGCGGACCTGACGTCGCGCTCGAAGGATCAGCCGACGTTGCGCGTGCGGATGAAGCCGAGCGGACCGAACGGCGCGTCCATGACGACGTTGCGCACGCGGGACTGGCTCTTGGGGGCGACGCCGTTCCAGGCGATCTGTACGAAGTTCGGCTTGCTGAAGATGAACAGCATGATCTTTGTCCTAAAAATCCGAAGCCACGCGCCTCGGCTGTCTGATGACGTTGATATAGGCGCGGACGGGCCAAAAGTCACGATCGTTCACGGCGCAAAATGTCGCAGAATGAACAGCAGATCAGCCCTGCGGATTTTGCATGGCGACCTGTTGCGGAAATACATCGGGTTGCGGCCGTAAATTGCGGCAAGATTGCGGTAAATCAGGGCTTTTCGGCGGCGGAGCCGGATGCTAGGAGGGCGTCATGGTGAGAACGATCATGCTTCAGGGCACCGGCTCGGATGTCGGAAAAACGGTATTGGTGGCAGGGCTCTGCCGCATCGCCGCCAACCGCGGGCTGAAGGTGCGTCCCTTCAAGCCGCAGAACATGTCCAACAATGCCGCTGTTTCAGCCGATGGCGGCGAGATCGGCCGGGCGCAGTGGCTGCAATCGCTTGCCGCCCGCGTACCGTCCTCCGTGCACATGAACCCGGTGCTCCTGAAGCCGCAATCGGATGTCGGCAGTCAGATCATCCTGCAGGGCAATGTGTTCGGCCAGGCCAAGGGGCGCGACTATCAGGCGCTGAAGCCGAAGCTGATGGGCGCGGTCATGGAGAGTTTCGGGATCGTCAGTGAAGGTGCGGATCTCGTCGTCGTGGAGGGGGCGGGCTCGCCGGCGGAAATCAACCTGCGCGCCGGCGATATCGCCAATATGGGCTTTGCGACACGGGCGAATGTGCCGGTCGTTCTGGTCGGCGATATCGATCGCGGCGGCGTCATCGCCTCGCTGGTCGGCACCCATGCCATCCTGCCGGAGGAAGACCGGCGCATGGTCACCGGCTATCTCATCAACAAGTTCCGCGGCGACGTCACGCTGTTCGACAGCGGCATTTCCGAGATCGCCCGCTTCACCGGCTGGCCCTGTTTCGGCGTCGTGCCCTGGTTGAAGCAGGCGGCCCATCTGCCGGCGGAGGATTCCGTCGTGCTGGAGCGGCTCGCCAAGGGTGGGGAAGGGGCGCTGAAGGTGGCCGTGCCCGTCCTGCCGCGTATTGCCAATTTCGATGATCTCGATCCGCTCAAGGCCGAGCCGCAGGTCGATCTGGTCTTCGTGCGGCCGGGCGAGCGGCTGCCGGCCGATGCCGGGCTCGTCGTGCTGCCCGGCTCGAAATCCACCATTGCCGACCTCCGCGACTTCCGTGCCGCCGGCTGGGACAGGGATATTCATCTCCATATGCGCCGCGGCGGCCGCGTCATCGGCATCTGCGGTGGCTACCAGATGCTCGGCCAGCGCGTCACCGACCCGCTCGGCATCGAGGGCAGCGAACGCGACGTCGAGGGGTTGGGGCTGCTGGCGATCGAAACGGAGATGGCGCCGGAAA
This sequence comes from Shinella curvata, assembly GCF_022899935.1. GTDB lineage: Bacteria > Pseudomonadota > Alphaproteobacteria > Rhizobiales > Rhizobiaceae > Shinella > Shinella curvata. The sequence goes on along the minus strand of NZ_JALJCJ010000001.1, from coordinate 599,089 downwards.
AGACCGTGCGCAACAGCATGGCCCGTTCCGTGCAATACGAAGTGCCGCTGGAAGGGTACGAGATCCACCTCGGCCGTACCACCGGTCCGGATACGCTTCGTCCTTCGGTCAGCATCGACGGGCGACCGGATGGCGCTGTTTCGGCCGATGGTCGGGTGATGGGCACCTATTTGCACGGGCTTCTGTCCAGCGATGCTTATCGCGCCCGGCTTCTCGCCGATTTCGGCATCGCGGGCGGTGGCTTCGACTATCGCGCGAGCGTCGATGCGGCGCTCGATGGCGTTGCGGCGGAACTGGAATCGGTTCTCGATTCTGCCTGGCTCGACAGTCTGCTGCACCCCGCCTGATTAAATCCATCGTCTCAAACGTACAGCCATCAGGTTCTTCGCAGCCGCTTTGCCACACCAAAGTTGTGCCAGAATTCGATGCGAGGACTTGTGGAAATTCGCCCGGAGAAGCTGGGCGCTGTCGCCTTCGCGCGATCCGAAAAGGGTGAGATACATGGGTTCTGGACCTCTCGCACGCTCCGTTCTGGCCGGCCTTCTCGGGCTGTCGCTGGCCGGCACGCCGGCCGTTGCCTTCGCGCAGGCGGCTACCGGCAAGGAAGCCGGCAGCGCGGGCAAGCGCTGGGAAGAGGAGTTTTCGCTCTGGCAGAAAGTGTCCTCCGGCAGTGATGTCGCTCAGTATGAGGGCTATCTGACGCAATATCCGAACGGTACTTTCGCCTCCATGGCCCGCCTGCGCATCGCCGAGTTGCAGGCCGCCGCCAAGGAGAAGCCCGCCAAGAGCGTGACCGCCGAGACGGAAGCCAAGGCCAAGGCAGAAGAAGCTGCTGCGGCCGAAAAGGCGAAGGCGGATGAAGAGGCGAAGAAGGCGGCCGAAGCCAAGCAGGCGGAGGAGGCGCAGAAGACTGCTGAGGCTGAAAAGGCCAAAGCTGAAGAGGAAGCCCGAAAAGTCGCAGAAGCGAAGAAGGCAGCAGATGAAGCCCAAAAGGCTGCCGAGGCGAAGAAAGCCGAAGAGGAGGCCCTGAAGGCAGCCGAGGCCAAGAAGGCTGCGGAAGAGGCGCAGAAGGCAGCCGAAGCGGAAAAGGCCAGGGCTGAGCAGGAGGCTGCACGCCTGAAGGCGGAAGCCGAGGCCAAGCAGGCCGAAGAAGCTGCCGCCGCCCGCAAGCTCGCCGAGGAAAAGGCTGCGGCCGAGGAAAAGGCCAGGGTGGAAGCTGCAGCTGCGGAAAAAGCGAAGGCGGAAGAGGCTGCCCGCCTGAAGGCCGAAGCCGAGAAAAAGGAAGCGGAAGCCCGGCAGCTTGCCGAGCAACAGGCGGCCGAGGCTGCACGTCTCAAGGCGGAAGCCGCGGCTGCGGAAAAAGCGAAGGCGGAAGAGGCTGCTCGGCTGAAGGCCGAAGCCGAGAAAAAGGAAGCGGAGGCCCGGCAGCTTGCGGAGCAGCAGGCCGCCGAGGCCGAACGTCTCAAGGCGGAGGCGAAAGCTGCCACCGAAAAGGCAAAGGCGGAGGAGGCTGCGCGTCTGAAGGCGGATGCTGATCGTCAAAAGGCGGAGGAGGCCGCGGCTGCCGAGAAGGCCCGCGCGGAAGAGCAGGCTGCTGCTCGTCAGGAAGCCGAGGCGAAGCGCCTTGAGGCGGAAAAGGCTGCCGCCGTCGAGAAGGCGAGGATCGAGGAAGAGGCCGCTGCCGCCCGCAAACTCGCGGAAGAAAAGGCGGCTGAGGTCGAGCGCCTGAAGGCCGAGGCCGCCCGGGCGGCTGCGGATGCCGAAGCGAAGGCGGCCGAAGCCGCGCGCCTCGCCGAGGAGGCCGAAAAGCGCGCTGAAGACGCCGCCGCCGCGCAAAATGCCGTCGATACCGGAAATGAGACGACTGCCGCCCGCGAAAGCGCGCCGCAGGGCGCCGACAAGGACAATGGCGCGCTTGCCGTCGAAGAGGCGCAAGCTGCCAAGCGTGCGGAAGACAAGACCTTCCAGGCGGCCGTCGCCGATGGCTCTGAAAAGGCTTACCGCGATTACCTCTATCAATATCCCCAGGGCCGCTTCGTCGACGACGCCCGCAAGCGTATCGCTGCGCTGACGGCCAAGCCGGAGACGCAGCCGGAAGAAGACAACGCAAAGGCGGAAGCCACGCAGAAAGCCGGACCCGTCATCGATCCGCGCGAAGCCTATATGGACCGTTCCGTGCGTGCCCAGGCCCAGCGCTACCTGAGCCTGCTTGGCTACAACACCTATGGTGCCGACGGCGTGTTCGGTCCGCGCTCTCGCGCGGCAATCGCGGCATGGCAAGGCGCGTCGGGCTACCGTGCGGACGGCTACCTGTCGCGCCAGCAGTTCCGTGCGCTGCGCGAGGCTGCGCAATATGCCGAGACCCGGCAGGCACGGCAGAATCGCCAGCGTCGCTATCAGCAACGGGAGTACGACGTGCTGGAGGGACCCGTCGATGGCTACTACGATGGCCCCTATTATCGCGATGATGGCTACTACAATGATGGCGGTGGCGTGGTGATCATTCCCGGCTATTGAATTTGCGACGACCGGACGGCGGTTTTGGCATAGGCCATGCCGCTGCCGGTCGATTGACTTCGCAGGGTGAGCCGCATAATCATCGGTAATATTGGATGGTTCCCAGATCCGGAAACGGATCGGGGAGTAAATGGGAATGTGACGCGGCGGACCCAATCAGGGCGCTGCAATCACGGCCGACCCCGCGACTGTAGAGTAGCGAGGGACACCCATCCGGATGGCGGATTTCGCGGATGAGAAGGCAATCGTGCCTTTGAAGACGCGAAAGGAATGTCAGACGGAAAAGCCACTGGATGGCATCGCGATAGCCGGGGTTGGACGCCTCTTCTTCTACGAATCGTCCGCCTCTCGTGATGCTTCAATTCGGGAAGGTGAGGGTGACCTGCAGGCGTTGAACACGCCGGACGCTGCGAGCCAGGAGACCTGCCAACCAATGAGGGCATATCGCTCGACCTGGGGAGGGGCTTCCCCAACGCCTGCACGGAGGTTGTCATGGCTGTTTCCAATACGTCTTCTATCACCCTTTCCGCGAACGATCGCCTTGTCGCCGGCGTTTTCGCGCTGCTGCTCGGTGCCTTCCTCGTCTTTGGCGCGGGCCTTGCGAATTCGGCCGTGCTGCACGACACGGCGCACGACACGCGTCACTCCTACGGCTTTCCCTGCCACTGAGGAGTTCCTGATATGATCGTTCGTTATCTCCTGGCCGCCCTGGTGGCCGGGCTGTTCTCCGGCGTGCTCATGACAGCCGCCCAGGAGGCGCGAGTCGTGCCGTTGATTCTGCACGCTGAAGAGTTCGAAGGCGAAGCCGCCCCGGCCGGCGAGGGCGCCACGCCCGCGACGACCACTGATGGCGCTGCCACGACGCAGGAACATTCCTCGCTCGGCGCCGTGATCCTCGATGTCGCCTCCGCTTTGTCGCCGATCTCGGTTGCCTATGCTCACGAGGGCGAGGACCACGAGGAAGGCGGCATCATGTTCGGCATGAGCCGCTTCTCAGGCACGCTTCTGGCGAACCTCGTCACGGGCACCGGCTTTGCGCTGCTGCTTGCCGGCTTCAGCCTCGTTTCCGGCAATCCCATCACAGTCGCGAACGGTGCGCTGTGGGGGGCCGCCGGCTGGCTTGCCGTGCATATGCTGCCGGCCATCGGCCTGCCGCCGGAGCTTCCGGGCTTCCCGGCTGCCGATCTCACCCAGCGCCAGATCTGGTGGGTTGCGACGGTCGCCCTTTCGGCGGCGGGTCTCTACCTGCTGTTCCTGAAGCCTGGCATCGTTGCCAAGATCGCCGGTGTCGTGCTTCTCGCCGCACCGCAGGTCTATGGTGCGCCACAGCCCTCCGACATCTCCAGCAACGTTCCGGCCGTTCTCGGCGCGGAGTTCGCCGTTGCGGCACTTGCCACGACGCTGTTCTTCTGGGTCGTGCTCGGCCTCTCGCTCGGCTTTGCCAACGAGAAGATCGCCAAGGCTGCCTGATATGACGCAAAAATCGCCCGGAGCCGTCCTGGTTCTAGGCGGTGCGCGTTCCGGAAAATCCGCTTTTGCCGAAAGGCTGGTCGCCGAGACCGGCCTTTCGCGTCATTATATCGCCACCGGCCGCGCCTGGGACGACGAGATGCGTGAGCGCATCGCCAAACACCGGGAAGATCGCGGAAAAGGCTGGGAAACACACGAGGAACCGCTTGCGCTCGCGGCCTGCATCAGGGATGTGGCGCGCGAGGACCGAACGGTCCTTATCGATTGCCTGACGCTCTGGCTGACAAATCTGATGCTGGACGAGCGGGACATCGCGGAAGAATTCGCCGGCCTTTTGTCGGCCATTAAGGACGCACCGGGCCATCTGGTCTTCGTATCGAACGAGGTTGGCCTGGGCATCGTGCCGGAAAACCGCATGGCGCGCGAGTTTCGCGACCATGCCGGGCGGCTGCACCAGCAGGTGGCGGCGCTCGTACCGGAAGTCTATTTTGTCGCGGCCGGATTGCCGCTGAAAATGAAGGGTTGAGCCATGCTGCAACAGAAGATCCCCGCCACCGTCATCACCGGTTTTCTCGGCGCGGGCAAGACCACGATGATCCGCAACCTCCTGCAGAATGCCGGCGGCAAGCGCATCGCGCTGATCATCAACGAATTCGGCGATCTCGGTGTGGACGGTGACGTGCTGAAGGGTTGCGGCGCGGAAGCCTGCACGGAGGACGACATCATCGAGCTGACTAATGGCTGCATCTGCTGCACCGTCGCCGATGATTTCATCCCCACCATGTCGAAGCTGCTGGAGCGGGAGAACCGCCCCGACCATATCGTCATCGAGACCTCCGGCCTCGCGCTGCCGCAGCCGCTGATCGCCGCCTTCAACTGGCCTGAGATCAAGACCCAGGTCACGGTGGATGGCGTCATCACCGTCGTCGACAGCGCCGCCGTCGCTGCCGGCCGTTTTGCGGATGATCACGACAAGGTGGATGCGCTGCGCGTCGAGGACGATAATCTCGACCACGAAAGCCCGCTCGAGGAACTCTTCGAAGACCAGCTCACCGCGGCCGATCTGATCGTCCTCAACAAGACGGATCTTCTCGACGCCGCCGGTGTGCTTGCCGTGCGCGACGAGGTCGCCTCGCGCATCGCCCGCAAGCCCTCGATGATCGAGGCGAAGAACGGCGAAGTCGCCGCCGCCGTCCTGCTCGGCCTCGGTGTCGGCACGGAAGACGACATTGCCAACCGCAAGTCGCACCACGAGCTGGAGCACGAGAACGGTGAGGAGCACGACCACGACGAGTTCGACAGCTTCGTCGTCGAGCTTCCGGCGATCGCCGAGCCTGCCGCCTTCATCGAGCGTCTCAAGGGCGTGATCGCCGAACATGACGTGCTGCGCGTCAAGGGTTTTGCCGATGTGCCCGGCAAGCCGCTGCGCCTGCTCATCCAGGCCGTCGGCACGCGTATCGACAATTACTTCGAACGCGCTTGGGCCGCCGGTGAGACCCGCGGCACCCGCCTCGTCGTCATCGGCCTGCACGACATGGACGAGCAAGCCGTGCGTGCCGCCATCGCTGCGGCGGTGTGATCTTCGGCATGAGCGTGCAGCAGTCCCTCTCGCCTTTGTCTCCTGTTCGGCGTGCCCATGATCGGCGTGCCGTGCGGGTGGATCCTCGGGTCAAGCCCGAGGATGACGGTGGGGAGGGCAGGTTGCTGCATGCGTGGTTCGGTGCGGCAGGGACGACCGTCGCTGCTGCGCGTCGTCTGCCCCTTCTTTCGTCATGTCAGGGCTCGACGCGAGGATCCACCCGCACGGCACATCGGCAAAGGGGAGACGTTGTATGCATCTCCTGCTAGCCCAGAAGGGCACCATTGCCGATGGCAAGGAGGCGATCGACCTTGGCCAGACGCCGGGCGACATCCTCTTCCTCACCGCCGCGGATACCGAACTCGCCGCCATCGCCGCCGCCCATCGCGCGCGCGGCGGTGACACGCGCTTGCGCCTCGCCAGTCTCGCGACGCTGTCGCATCCGATGTCGGTCGATACCTATATCGAGCGCACGGCAAGCCACGCCAAGCTTATCGTCATCCGCGCCCTCGGCGGCGCCAGCTATTTCCGCTATGTGCTGGAAGCCCTGCTGGCGACGGCTGTCGCCAACGATATCAAGCTCGTGGCACTGCCCGGCGATGACCGGCCGGATGAGGGCCTGATCCCCTTCAACCGCATCGACGATGCCGACCGCCAGAACCTCTGGGCCTATCTCAACGAGGGCGGCGCTGATAATGCGGGCCGTTTCCTCGCCTACGCGGATGCCGTTGCCTTCGGAGGCGACAGGCCCGAGCCCGCGACGCCGCTGGAAAAAGCCGGCATCTGGTGGCCGGGGCGTGGCGTCGTGGATGTCGAGACGTGGCGCGAGGCTGCGACGGCTGCGGCGCGGGCGGACCTCGAGCCTCCAACTGCGGCCATCTCCTTCTACCGTGCCTATGTCCAGAGCGGCGAAACCCGCCCCGTCGAAATGCTGATCGAGGCACTGGCGGCCGAAGGTATTCGCGCTTTGCCGTTCTTCGTCTCCAGCCTCAAGGAACCCGTTTCCATCGAAACGGTCCGTGCTGCCTTTGCAGAAATCCAGCCGGATGTCGTGCTGAACGCAACGAGCTTTGCCGTCTCCGCCCCCGGCGCCGGCCGCAAGCCGACGGTGCTGGACGAGACCGGTGCGCCGGTGTTGCAGGTCGTCTTCTCCGGCTCCTCCCGCGAAGCGTGGGAAGCATCCGGGCAGGGCCTCACGGCACGCGACCTCGGCATGAACGTCTCGCTGCCCGAAGTCGATGGCCGCGTGCTCTCCCGCGCCGTCTCCTTCAAGGCCGCCGCACGCTACGACGAGCGCGTCGAAACCAACATCGTCAGCCTCGATCCCGTCGAGGACCGCATCCGGTTCGTGGCGAAACTCGCCGCCGGTTGGGCAAAACTCCGTCGTGCGAAGCCGATCGAGCGCCGCATTGCGCTGGTCATGGCGAACTACCCGAACCGCGATGGGCGCCTCGGCAATGGCGTCGGCCTGGATACGCCTGCCGGCACCATGGAAGTGCTGCGCGCCATGGCGGCGGAAGGCTATGCGGTCGCCGGCCTGCCTGATGATGGCGACGAATTGATCGCCCACTTGATGGCTGGCCCGACCAATGCGGCGAGCGACGGCCGCGAAATCCGCGAAACGCTTTCGCTGAATCATTACAAGGCGTTCTTCGCATCGCTTCCGAAATCGATTCGGGATGAAATGGCCGCCCGCTGGGGGGCGCCGGAAGAGGATCCCTTCGTGACGGGCGACGTCTTCGCCCTGCCGCTTGCCCGCTTCGGCGAGACGCTGGTCGGCATCCAGCCGGCGCGCGGCTACAATATCGATCCGAAGGACACCTACCACTCGCCGGACCTTGTGCCGCCGCACGGCTATCTCGCGTTCTACGCCTTTCTGCGCCTGCACTACGGCGCGCATGCCATCGTGCATATGGGCAAACACGGCAATCTCGAATGGCTGCCCGGCAAGGCGCTGGCGCTGTCGGAGGCGTGTTATCCGGAGGCCGTGCTCGGCCCGGTGCCGCATCTTTATCCCTTCATCGTCAACGATCCGGGCGAAGGCACGCAGGCCAAACGCCGTTCCGCCGCCGTCATCATCGACCACCTGACGCCGCCTTTGACCCGTGCCGAGACCTACGGTCCGCTCAAGGACCTCGAAGCCCTCGTCGACGAATATTACGACGCTTCCGGCGGTGATCCGCGCCGCATCAAGCTTTTGACGAAGCAGATCCTCGATCTCGTGCGCGACATCGGCCTCGACAGCGATGCCGGCATCGCCAAGTCCGATGGCGAGGAGACGGCGCTGCAAAAGCTCGACGCCTATCTCTGCGACCTCAAGGAAATGCAGATCCGCGACGGCCTGCACGTCTTCGGCGTCTCGCCGGAAGGTCGGCTGCTCACCGATCTGACACTGGCACTCGCCCGCGTGCCGCGTTTCCTGGGCGAGGGTGGTGAAGCGAGCTTGCAGCGGGCGATCGCGGTGGATGCTCTGGACGGTGTCGCCTTCGATCCGCTCGACTGCATCAGTTCCGATCCATGGGATGGTCCGCGCCCCGCCATACTGGACGAGCAGATCGACGCGCCGTGGCGCAGCCATGGCGATACGGTCGAGCGCATCGAGCTTCTGGCGGCAAAGCTGGTGGAGGGCACGCTACACTGCCCGGACGCATGGTCGGCCACCCGCACCGTCCTCGACACCATCGAGACAAGCATCCGCCCCGCCATCGCCGCCTGCGGCCCGGCCGAAATCTCGGCGCTGATGCGCGGCCTCGACGGCCGCTTCATTGAGCCTGGCCCATCGGGAGCTCCAACGCGCGGCCGGCCGGATGTGTTACCGACCGGCCGCAATTTCTACTCCGTCGACAGCCGCGCCGTGCCGACGCCGGCCGCCTGGGAACTCGGCAAGAAATCCGCGGAACTCATCGTCACCCGATATGCGCAGGACCATGGCGAATGGCCGACCTCGTTCGGTATCACTGCCTGGGGGACCTCCAATATGCGCACCGGTGGCGATGACATCGCGCAGGCTATGGCGCTGATCGGCGTCAAGCCGACCTGGGATATGGCGTCCCGTCGCGTCACCGGCTTCGAGATCATTCCGCCCGCCGTCCTTCGCCATCCGCGCGTTGACGTGACGCTGCGCATTTCCGGCTTCTTCCGCGATGCCTTTCCCGAGCAGATCGCGCTTTTCGACCGCGCCGTGCGTGCTGTCGGTGCGCTGGAAGAGGACGATTTGGACAACCCGATTGCCGCCCGCATGCGGGCGGAAGCGGCCGTGCTTTCCGCCAAGGGGGCGTCCGACGAGGATGCCGCGAGGCAAGCCGGTTTCCGCATTTTCGGCGCAAAGACCGGCGGCTATGGCGCCGGCCTGCAGGCCATGATGGATGAGGGGCTTTGGACGGACCGCGGCGACCTCGCCGAAGCCTGGCTCGAATGGGGCGCGCACGCCTATGACGGCGAGGGCGACAGCGTGCCGGTGCGCGAGCGGCTGGAAGCACGCATGAAGAGCCTTCAGGCCGTCATCCAGAACCAGGATAGCCGCGAGCACGACCTGCTCGACAGCGACGAATACTATCAGTTCGAAGGCGGCATGGCGGCTGCGGCGCAGCATCTCTCCGGCCAGCAGCCCGTCATCTACCACAACGACCTGTCGCGCCCGGAAAAACCTGTCGTGCGCACGCTGGAGGACGAGATCGGCCGAGTGATGCGCGCCCGCGTCGTCAATCCCAAATGGATCGATGGCGTGATGCGCCATGGCTACAAGGGCGCTTTCGAGATCGCCGCGACGGTGGATTTCATGTTCGCCTTCGCCGCCACGACGGGCGCGGTGAAGGACCATCATTTCGAGGCCGCCTATCAGGCTTTTGTGCTGGACGAGCGCGTGCGCGATTTCCTGATGCAGAAGAACCCGGCCGCGCTTGCCGAAATGGCGGCGCGCTTCGCCGAGGCGATCGATCGGGAGCTCTGGACGCCACGCTCCAACTCCGCACGCTTCGAACTGGATATGCTGGGCCGTCGCAAGGCCTCGTGAACAAGAACACCGAAGGGAAGAGACGATGACCGAGAACCACGACGAAACCGCCGGCATGACCGAGGCCGAACTCGCCCGCCACTCTGAAAAGATGGCGAAGAAGAAACAGGCCCGCGAAAAGATCATGGCGACGAAGACGGATGAGAAGGGCCTCATCGTCGTGCACACCGGCAAGGGCAAGGGCAAGTCGACGGCCGGCTTCGGCATGATCTTCCGCCACATCGCCCACAAGATGCCCTGCGCCGTCGTGCAGTTCATCAAGGGCGCTATGGTGACCGGTGAGCGCGAGCTGATCGAGACGCATTTCTCCGATATCTGCCAGTTCTATACGCTGGGAGAAGGTTTTACCTGGGAAACCCAGGACCGCGCCCGCGACGTTACAATGGCGGAAAAGGCCTGGGAAAAGGCCAAGGAGCTGATCCGCGACGAGCGCAATTCCATGGTGCTGCTCGACGAGATCAACATCGCGCTGCGCTACGACTATCTTGACGTCAACGCGGTCATCGACTTCCTGAAGACCGAAAAGCCCTACATGACCCATGTCGTGCTGACGGGCCGCAACGCCAAGGAAGAACTGATCGAGATCGCCGACCTGGCGACCGAGATGGAACTGCTCAAGCACCCGTTCCGCTCGGGTATCAAGGCCCAGCAGGGCGTCGAGTTCTGACGCGTCCTACCAGCCGAGCCAGACGCGCAGCGGATGGCTCGGATCGGACATCAGACGGATTGCAAGTGCAATCGAGGTGACGACGAGCAGCGGCTTGATGATCTTCGCGCCGCTTTTCATCGCGACACGCGACCCAGCCTGTGCGCCGAGGAACTGGCCTACGCCCATGACGAGGCCGACCTTCCACAAGATGACGCCGTAGAACAGGAAGACGGCGAAGGCACCGACATTCGAGCCGAAATTCAGGAGCTTGGTGTGGGCGGTTGCTTTCAGCACGCCGAAGCCGGCGAGCGTCACGAAGGCCAGCATGAAGAACGAGCCGGTGCCCGGCCCAAAGACCCCGTCATAGAAGCCGATGGCCGGCACGATGGTGACGGTGAACAGGAAGACGCTCATGCGGCGGTGTTTGTCCACATCGCCGATATTCGGCTTCAGCCCGAAATAGACCGCGATCGCCACGAGCAGGAACGGCAGGATGGCTTTCAGCACATCGCCCGGAACGATTGTCGCCAGGAGCGCGCCGAAGACCGCGCCGAGCGCCGACAGGCTTGCCATCGGAAGTTGCTCCGACAGCCGCACATGGCCGGCACGCGCATAGGCGAGCGTCGCCGAGCCCGAACCGAACAGCGATTGCAGCTTGTTCGTGCCCAGTGTTTCCAGTGGCGGTATCCCGGCGATCAGCATGGCGGGAATGGTGATCATGCCGCCGCCGCCGGCGATGGAATCGATGAAACCCGCAAGGAAAGCCGCAAAAAACAGGAAGACGAGGATGTGGAGGGCGGTATCGGCCAAGACGGGACTCGAAGGGATCTGCACAGGATGTTTCCTGACTTCTGTCAGACTGCGAGGTAAAAGCAAAGCCCGCATGCTTCAACGCCCTTGTGTCCAGCGCGCAATGCGGATCAAACGGAAGGTGCGGGGCCTTGTAGGATGATCCTGCAACAAAGAGGGTGAGGCGATGGTGGAAACGCAATGGACAAAGGGCGCGGCGGAGGCGGCGGGCTTCGATGCCGGTCTTGAACGCAAGCTGCTTGCCGGCATCGAATCGGGTCTGATCCGCGATGTGCACGCGGTGCTGATCAACCGCGGCGACAGGCTGGTGCTGGAGCACTATCGCGCCGCTCCGGATGAGAGTTGGGGCCGCTCGCTCGGCACCGTCGCCTTCGATGCAGGGACGCTGCACGACCTGCGCTCCGTGACGAAGAGCGTCACCAGCCTGCTCTACGGTATTGCGCTCGACCGCGGCCTTGTTCCGCCCCCTGAGGCGCCGCTTCTGGCGCAGTTTCCCGAATATGCCGATCTTGCCGCCGATCCGGCCCGTGCCGGGCAGACAATCGGCCATGCGCTTTCCATGACGCTCGGTCTCGCCTGGGATGAATACCGTTCCTACGCCGATCCGCTGAACAGCGAGATCGCCATGGAGAACGCGCCGGATCGCTATCGCTTCGCGCTCGAACAGGCTGTTGTGCAGACGCCCGGTACGCACTGGACCTATTCGGGTGGGGCGACCGCGCTTGTCGGCGCGATCATCGAGCGCGGCACGGGCCAGCGGATCGAGGATTTCGCCCGCGAGGCGCTGTTTACGCCGCTCGGTATCACACATTTCGAATGGCTGAGTGGAGCGGATGGCGTGGCATCGCCGGCATCGGGCCTGCGCCTTACGGCGAGTGATCTGCTGCGCATTGGCCGCCTCGTCCTCGACGGTGGTCGTGTCGGCGATCGGCAGATCGTTTCGCGTGCGTGGATCGACGTGTCGCTGGCGCCGAAAGCCTCGACCGACGATGGCCTCGGCTACGGCTATTTCTGGTTCCTCGGCGAGGCGCCGGTTCTCGGTGCGCCAAAGCCCTGGATGGCCGGTTTCGGCAATGGCGGCCAGCGGCTATGGCTGATGCCGGAGGCGGATATTGCCTGCGTCATCTTCTCCGGCAACTACAATGCGCCGGATGCCTGGGTGTCGCCGACGCGTCTCTGGCGTGAAATCGTTCTCGCCAATCTGACGAACCTCTAGCGCATGCCGCTTCCGGCGTGTCGGATGCCGCAATCCGGTTTGACCGGCCCGTCACCCTCCGGTACTAAGAAACATGCGACGGTGCCCGCCAGGCGGGCCGAGCGGTGTCCGGTGCGGCCGACCCAGACGGGGCCAGAACCGGAACTGTCGGAAGACGGCGAAGCCGGGCTCTTTCGCGTGGAATTTTGCGAGAGACCGCCATGCGCGCTAAGGCCCCATCCCCCGGAACCGGACGTTTCCTCGTCCTTGGCCTTGGCTGCGAGCGGGGAGCTTCGCCCGCCGAAGTCCTCGACCTTGCCCGTGAGGCGCTCTTCCGCCTTGGTGCTGCTTCCCCCCGCGTCGCCTTTGTCGCGACGCTCGATGCGCGCGCAGAAGAGCCGGCGATGCATGCTGTCGCCTACCATTTCTCCGTGCCGCTGGTGACCTTCCCCGCCGCGCGCCTCGAAACCGAGACGCCTCGCCTTGCCAACCCGTCCGATATCGTCTTCGCCCATACCGGTTGCCATGGTGTCGCCGAGGCGGCCGCGCTGGCGCAGGCGGGCGCGGGTGGACGGCTCGTCGTCGAAAAGACGAAATCTGCGCATGCGACCGTCGCGATCGCTGAATCTTTCCAGCCGCTTGCCGTGATTTCCTCGAGAGGCGATTCCGCTCCTTCGCACAGTGATTCAAGCCGGGAGCATGCCTGATGCAAACCCTCTTCTCCGCCCTCCCGTCGATGGACAAAGGCAGCGTCTGGCTGGTCGGCGCGGGGCCCGGCGATCCCGGGCTTCTGACGCTGCACGCGGCGAACGCCCTGCAGCAGGCTGATGTCATCGTGCACGATGCGCTCGTCAATGCCGAATGCCTCTCGCTCGCGCGTCCCGGCGCCGTTCTGGAATTTGCGGGAAAACGCGGCGGAAAACCCTCGCACAAGCAGCGCGACATCTCGCTCCGGCTGGTCGAGCTGGCGCGTGCCGGACACCGGGTGCTGCGCCTCAAGGGTGGCGATCCCTTCGTCTTCGGGCGCGGCGGTGAGGAAGCGCTGACGCTGATCGAGCACGGCATTCCCTTCCGCATCGTGCCGGGCATCACCGCCGGCATCGGCGGGCTTGCCTATGCCGGTATCCCCGTCACGCATCGCGAGGTGAACCATGCCGTCACGTTCCTGACCGGTCACGATTCGTCCGGCCTGGTGCCCGACCGCATCAACTGGGACGGCATCGCAAAGGGATCGCCCGTGATCGTCATGTACATGGCGATGAAGCATATCGGTCAGATCGCCGAAAACCTTATCGCCGGTGGTCGTTCGGCGGATGAGCCGGTCGCCTTCGTCTGCAATGCCGCGACATCCGAACAGCAGGTGCTGGAAACCACGCTCGGCCGGGCCGAAGCCGATGTCCAGGCCACCGGTATCGAGCCCCCGGCCATCGTCGTGGTGGGCGAGGTGGTGCGTCTCAGGGCCTCGCTCGACTGGCTCGGTGCCTTGACGCAAGGCCGCAAGCTCGTGCCGGATCCCTTCGGTTCGCGCGACATGAAAGACCAGGCATGAGCGGTCTGCTCATCGCCGCGCCCGCGTCCGGCTCCGGCAAGACGACGGTGACGCTCGGGCTGGCGCGCGCGCTGGCCGATGCCGGCTTGCCGCTCGTTTCCGGCAAGGCCGGCCCGGATTACATCGATCCCGCCTTCCATGCCGCCGCCAGCCGCCGTGCCTGCCTCAACTATGACCCCTGGGCCATGCGCCCCGAACTCATCCGCGCCAATGCCGCAATGCAGGCGGGTGAGGGGGATTTCCTGCTCGTCGAGGCGATGATGGGTCTGTTCGACGGCGCGGCCGACGGCACCGGTTCGCCGGCGGATCTCGCGGCGACACTCGGCCTGCCGGTCGTGCTGGTCGTCGATTGCAGTCGCCTGTCGCAGTCCGTCGCCGCAATGGTGAAGGGATACGCCGATTTCCGCAGCGATATCCGCGTGGCCGGCGTCATCCTCAACAAGGTCGGCAGCCGCAAGCACGAGATGATGCTGCGCGGCGCGCTGGAAGCGAGCGGCATCGAGATTTTCGGCGTGCTGGACCGGGATCCGGGGCTTGCCCTGCCGGAGCGCCATCTCGGCCTCGTGCAGGCCGGTGAACATTGCGCGCTTGAAGGTTTTATCGCCCGCGCTGCGGAAGCCGTGGTGCGCTGCTGCGATATCGAGCGCCTTCTGGCCGTTGCGGGGCGGCATGCCCTGCCTGAAATATCCGCGGTTTCTCTCCTGCCGCCGCTCGGCCAGCATATCGCCGTCGCGCGCGACACCGCCTTTGCCTTCGCCTACGAGCATCTCCTGATGGGGTGGCGCTCGGCTGGGGCAGGCCTCAGCTTCTTTTCGCCGTTGGCCGACGAGGGGCCTGCTCCCGGCGCGGATGCCGTATACCTGCCCGGCGGCTATCCGGAACTGCATGCCGAAAGCCTTGCCAATGCCAGCCGTTTCCGCCTAGGCATGGAGGAAGCGGCGCGCCGGCGCGCGCGCATCTATGGCGAATGCGGGGGCTACATGGTTTTGGGTGAGGGACTTGTTGCGGCGGACGGCTCCCGTCACGGCATGCTGGGTCTGTTGCCGCTCGTCACCAGCTTTGCCGAACGTCGCCGGCATCTCGGTTACCGCCTGATCACGCCGCTTTCCGGCTCGGGCTTCAGCGCACCGATGACCGCGCACGAGTTCCACTATTCGACCATCGTGCGGGAAGGCGAGGCGGATCGTCTTTTCACCGTCGCGGACGCCATGGGCGAAGATCTTGGTGAAGCCGGCCTTCGTCGCGGCGCCGTCAGCGGTTCCTACATGCACATCATCGATCTCGCGCCGGAGGCTGCATGAACGCGCCGCGCATCGTGCATGGCGGCGGGATCGCTGCCGCCGCCGCGCGATTCGGCGGCAGGTCCGAGGACTGGCTGGATCTCTCCACCGGCATCAACCCGTCTCCCGTAGCGCTTCCTGAGATCGACGTCGCCGCCTGGCATCGCCTGCCGGATCGGCACCGGCAGGACGAGGCGCGCGCCGCCGCCGCCCGCTACTATGCGACGCCGGGCGCCTTGCCGTTGCCCGTGCCCGGTACGCAGTCCGTCATCCAGCTCCTGCCGCGTCTTATTCCCGCCGGCCGCCGTGCGGCCGTGCTGTCGCCGACCTATGGCGAATATGCCCGCGTGCTGGAAAATGCCGGTATTGCCGTGGATCGCATCGAGGGGCTTCAGGCGGTGACCGAGGCGCACGGCCTCGTCGTCGTCGTCAATCCGAACAATCCGACCGGCCGTCTGGTCGATCGTGAAACATTGCTTGCCCTCCATGCCCGCCTCTCGGCCAATGGCGGATGCCTCATCGTCGATGAGGCCTTCGGTGACATGCGTCCGGATCTGTGCATCGCTCCGCTTGCCGGCGATGGCATGCCTGGTCTTCTGGTCCTCCGTTCCTTCGGCAAGTTCTTCGGGCTCGCGGGGCTGCGTCTCGGCTTCGTGATCGGCGAAAGCGCACTGCTCGACCGCATCGAAGATGGTCTCGGTCCGTGGGCCGTTTCGGGCCCGGCGCTGACGATCGCCACGCGCCTGATGGCGTCGGACACGACGGCAATCAAACGCGCCATTGAAGCGCGCAAGATCGCTCTCGACGCGGTACTGGTCGCCGGTGGTCTTGATGTCGTCGGCGGTACAGGTCTCTTCTCCCTGGTCGCGCATCCGGATGCCGCGATCATCCATGAGCATCTCTGCCGTCACCACATCCTCGTGCGTCCCTTCGACTATGAGCCGCGCTGGCTGCGCTTCGGCCTCGCACCCGACGGCCGGGGTGATGCGCGTCTCGCGGCGGCGCTTGCGGACAGGGCGGGCTGACCGATGGCCGCCACGTTGCTCGTCCTCTTCTTTGCGCTGCTTCTCGACCGCCTCGTCGGCGATCCGGACAAGGTGTGGCGGCGCGTGTCGCATCCCGTCGTCCTGTTCGGGCGGGCGATCGGGTTGATGGACAAGCTCTTCAACGGCAAGCGGCTCTCCGCCGATACGAAACGCTTCAACGGTGCTGCAGGCATTGCCGTGCTTTTGGCCGCCAGCCTGTTTCTGGGGTTTGTCGTCCATGCGCTCCTGGCGCGG
The DNA here is from genome assembly GCF_022899935.1 of Shinella curvata. GTDB lineage: Bacteria > Pseudomonadota > Alphaproteobacteria > Rhizobiales > Rhizobiaceae > Shinella > Shinella curvata. Next base: position 582,748 of record NZ_JALJCJ010000001.1, on the reverse strand, counting down.
CTTGGCTTTCTTGGCGTGGTTGCCGAAGTCTTGGTCGTTGCGATCCTCCTCGCGCAGAAGAGCCTGCATGACCATGTGCGGGCCGTCTCCACCGGCCTCAAGCGTGACGGCGTGGAGGGCGGACGACAGGCGGTTTCGATGATCGTCGGGCGCGACCCGGCAACGCTCGACGAGCCCGCCATCTGCCGCGCCGGCATCGAGAGCCTGGCAGAGAATTTTTCCGATGGCGTCGTGGCACCGGCGCTCTGGTATGCGCTGCTCGGCCTGCCTGGCCTCTTTGCCTACAAGATGCTCAACACCGCCGATTCCATGATCGGCCACAAGAATGCGAAATATCTCGACTTCGGTTGGGCTTCGGCCCGGCTGGACGATCTCGCCAACTGGCCCGCCGCCCGCCTCTCCATCCTCTTCATCGCGGCCGGCGCATGGCTGCGCAAGAGCAAGGCGGCGGCGCGTGCGGCGATCGGCACGGCGTTGCGCGACGCCGGTCTGCACCGTTCGCCGAATTCCGGCTGGCCGGAGGCGGCGATGGCGGGGGCAGTGGGGATCGGCCTTGCCGGTCCGCGCATTTATGGCGGTACGCGTGTCGATGAGCCCATGATGAATGCAGGTGGCAGGACGACTGCCACAGTCGCCGATATCGATCTTTCCTTGCGGATTTTTTCCGCGGCCTGCGCCAGCCTTGCCGGCACCGTGCTGCTTGCAGCACTTCTGGCGGTTTTGCTTTGAACGTCGCTGCCGGACATCAATAAAATTTTACGTCTTAACTTCGTTTTATTTTCGCTGATCCGCCAATATTGCGGAAGGTTGAAACGTCTATATTCTGTCTCGTCGTGAGACATGGCGTGCAAGCCATGCAGAAACGTTTTAAGGGGAAGTCATGCGTACCTTGTTTGCGACCGCTGTCGCGTTCCTTCTTGTTTTATTCCAGACCGAAGCTGCCCTTTCCGCCAATCTCGTGGCCCAGGTCAGCCTTTCTTCGCAAACCATGGTCGTTACTCAGAACGGTATGGTGAAATACCGGTGGCGCGTCTCGACGGGCCGCAAGGGCTACGGCACGCCGACGGGCAGTTGGTCGGCGAAATGGGTCTCGCGCAACCACCGTTCGCGCAAATACAACAATGCGCCGATGCCTTTCGCGGTGTTCTTCAAGGGCGGGTATGCCGTCCATGCGACCTACGAGACGAAACGCCTTGGCCGTCCTGCCTCGCATGGCTGCGTGCGCCTGCACCCGAACAATGCCGCGACCTTCTTCCAGATGGCAAACCGCAACGGGCTGTCCAACACGAAGATCGTGATCACGCGTTAATCGTGCCTAGTCGTTGCCGGCGTAGCGCATCAGGCGGTCCATGTCGGGAACGGTGACATGCCGGTTGTTCTCGATGCGGATGACGTTTTCCTTGCGCAGCTTGGTGAACTGGCGGCTGACCGTTTCGATGGTCAATCCGAGGAAATCGGCAATATCGGCGCGTGAGAGCGGCAGGTCGAAGGCCGACATGTCGACGCTTTCAGGGTCGATATGGGTGGCGATAAGATAGAGGAAGCTTGCGACCTTTTCCTGCGCCGTCTTGCGGCCGAGGGTGAGCATCCAGTCACGCGCCTCGTCGAGTTCCTTCAGCGCCTGCTGGTGCAGCATATGTTCCAGTTCCGGCGTCTTCTTGACGAGCCGGTCCAGTACTGTGCGTGGGAAGTTGCAGACTTCGCTGTCGGTCGCCGCTTCCGCGGTGATGGCGCTTTCCGTGAGGAACGGACGGCCGAGGAAATCGGGTGCGAATTGCAGGCCGACGATCTGCTGGCGTCCGTCCGCCATCACCTTGGTCAACTTCACCACGCCGCGCATGATGTTGGAATAGTTCACCACCGTTTCGCCCTGACCGATAACTTCGGAGCCCGTTTCCAGCCGGTGGCGGGAGGAGTGCTTGTTGAGTTCGGTCAGCTGCTCGGACGTTAGCGCGCCGCATACGCCGCCGTGGCGTGCCTCGCAGGCACGGCAGACGACCGGGATATCGGAATTATGGATATCTTGGCGGCGAACTTCCATATCGCTTTTCCTTTTCGCCCGGCGGCTGGCCGGCATCATCATGCCGAGCTACCGCACGCAGACCTGAACATAAAGCGTACCGCCTAGCGGCAAAATAGCGCTTCCTGACTATTGTCAAATCCTAGCGCACTCATTCTCGGTTGCACTTGATCAAAATCAAATGGCGAGCAGGTTCTTCGGGTTATTTCCTGCGCAAGCAAGGAGAGACCCATGCAGGATGCCCTCGTCGAACGCCTTTCATCGCCGGTTCCGCGCTATACAAGCTATCCGACCGCGCCGCATTTCAACGAAAGTATCGGATCGGAAGTCTATGCGGACTGGCTTTCGGGTCTGACCGCAGCGAATCGCCTCTCGCTCTACGCGCATATCCCCTATTGCGACCGGCTCTGCTGGTTCTGTGCCTGCCATACCAAGCAGACGCTGCGCTACGAGCCGGTCGAGGCCTATCTCAAGGGACTTTATGCGGAGATCACGGCCATCGGCGCGCGTGTCGACCGCGCCGCCCCCGTCACCGCGTTGCATTTCGGCGGCGGCTCCCCGACGCTCTTGCGGCCGGATGACATGCGGGCGCTGAAAACCTGTCTCGAGACGAATTTCAGCTTTGCCGGCGATGCCGAGATTTCCGTCGAGATGGATCCGAACGATCTCGATGACGAAAGGCATGACGCGCTCGCCGGGATCGGCATGACGCGCGCCAGCCTTGGCATCCAGGATTTCGATCCCAGGGTGCAGAAGGCGATCAACCGCATCCAGACCTTCGAGCAGACGCGGGGCGTGGTGGAGGCTGCACGGGCGCGGGGCGTGCGTTCGGTCAACTGCGACATTCTCTATGGGCTGCCGTTCCAGACGATGGAGACGCTCGCCGAAACCGTGCGCGCCGTCATCTCGCTGGCGCCGGATCGCATCGCCCTGTTTGGCTACGCCCATGTGCCCTGGATGAAGAAACACCAGACGATGATCGATGAGGCGGCCTTGCCGGGTATTCTCGCGCGGTTCGAGCAGATGCGGATGGCGGGGGAGATGCTGGTTGCGGCAGGGTATGAGGCCGTCGGCATCGACCATTTCGCTTTACCCGCCGACCGCCTGGCGCTTGCCGCGCGCAACGGCACGCTGCGCCGTAATTTCCAGGGCTATACGGATGACCAGGCCGATGCCCTCATCGGGCTCGGCGCTTCGGCGATCGGCCAGCTGCCGCAGGGCTACATCCAGAACATGCCGGCGACGGGCGAATATCTGCGCCGGGCGGAGGAGGGCGGTCTTGCCGCGGTGCGGGGCTATGCCCTGACCGACGAGGACCGCGCCCGCGCCTATGTCATTGAGCGCGTCATGTGCGATTTCGGCTTTTCCTTTGCGGATGTTACCGGTCGGTTCCCGTCATTCGCCGGCGTCATCGGAGGCGAGGCGAAGGTGTTTGCCGCGTCCGACAAAGACGGTCTCTGCCGTATTGAAGGCGATTGCTTCCGGTTGACGCTGGCGGGCCGGCCTTTTGCCCGTACCGTCGCTGCGGTGTTCGACGCGCATCTGGCAAGCGGTCGCGGCCGGCATTCCGTCGCTGTTTGAGGCCGCAAGCGGCCATGTTGTTTGCGCAACACAGCCGTGTGCACTACGCTGGTCCCTCATCAAACCCATTGGCAATTGCGTCTGTTTTCCCTATAGGATCGCCCAACTATAGATTCATGAGGTACGGGCGTGACTGCTACATTCGACAAGGTTGCCGACATCATTGCTGAGACGAGCGAGATCGATCGCGAGACGATCACGCCCGAGAGCCACACCATCGACGATCTCGGCATCGACAGCCTCGACTTCCTCGACATCGTCTTTGCGATCGACAAGGAATTCGGCATCAAGATTCCGCTGGAAAAGTGGACGCAGGACGTCAACGAAGGCAAGGTCGCGACGGAAGAGTATTTCGTCCTGAAGAACCTCTGCGCGAAGATCGACGAACTGCGGGCCGCCAAGGCCTGAGGCGAGACCGCCCGGCTGCGTTTAGCGGCTCTGTTCCGGACGATCCCGGTGCACAGGACACATGGCCTGCCGTCTTCGGCAGGCCTTTCGATTTCCGGACCCCGCCAGGGACGATAATCCGATGTTGCTTGAATATTTCCAGATGATCGACCGCGTGGAGGCCATTGACGGCGCGCGCCGCGTGCTCACCGCCCGCTCGGTCGTTCCCTCCAAGAGCCCTGTTTTCGAAGGGCATTTTCCCGGCATGCCGCTCGTTCCGGGCGTGCTGCTCATCGAGACGATGGCGCAGGCCTCCGGCTTCCTCGTGCTCGCCGCCACCGATTTCGCGGCCATGCCATTCCTGATGAGCGTCGACGGCGCCAAGATGCGCACCTTCGTCGAGCCGGATGCCGTGCTCGACATCGAGGCCGTGCTGGAGCATGACGGTTCGGGTTATGCCGTGACCAAGACGCGCATCACATCGGCCGGCAAGAAGGTCTGCGATGCGCAATTGAAGCTGCGCACCATGCCCTTTGCCGAAGTGCCGCTGGCGGACATCGTTCGCAAGCGTGCCGGCGAGGTGGGTTTGTTCGAGGCGCTCGCAGCGTCGGCGGAAGGAAAGTAAGATGGCCAACAACGATGTGGTGATCACAGGCGTCGGCATCGTCACCTGTCAGGGTGTCGGGGCCGAGGCGCATGTGTCGATCCTCGGTGCCGCGAACGCGCCGGTCACGAAGATCGACACGGAACGCTTCGCGCCTTATCCGGTACATCCTATGCCGGAAATCGACTGGAACCAGCAGATCGCCAAGCGTGGCGACCAGCGCCAGATGGAAAACTGGCAGCGCCTCGGCGTCTTCACCGCCGGCCTCGCGCTCGATGACGCGGGCTTCAAGGACAATGCCGAAGCCTGCGGCACCATGGACATGATCGTCGCGGCCGGCGGCGGCGAGCGCGACATCGCGGTCGACTCGCTGATCGTCGACGAGGGCCTGAAGCGCAACGACCGCGAGCGTCTGCTCAACGAGAAGCTGACGACGGAGCTGCGCCCGACGCTCTTCCTCGCGCAGCTCTCCAACCTGCTCGCCGGCAATATTTCCATCGTGCACAAGGTGACCGGTTCCTCGCGTACCTTCATGGGCGAGGAAGCCGCCGGCATCAGCGCCGTCGAGACGGCTTTCCACCGGATCCGTGCCGGCCAGTCGACGCATACGCTTGTCGGCAGCGCGCTGGTGGCCGAGCGGCAGGACGTCATCCTGCTTTATGAAGCCATTGGCGCCCATGCGACGGGTGGCTGGACGCCGCTTTGGTCGCGTGACGAAAAGGCTGGCGGCGGCATCATCACCGGAACGGCCTCGGCCTTCCTCATCCTCGAATCCCGCGAACATGCGGAAGCCCGTGGCGCGCGCATCTATGCGACGATCGACGCCATCGGCGGCGACCGTGGTTCGCGCGACGAAGGCCGGCTCGAAGCCCGACTCGATCGTCTTGCCGAAGGCGCGGACGCCGAGGGAGCCGTCGTGTTCTCCGGCGCATCGGGCGCCCATGAGGCGACGGCGCGTGAAAAGGCATGGCTTGGCCAGCGCTTCGCCGGCAGCGCGGTGCGCGGCTACAGCGCCGTGACGGGGCAGGCACTTGAAGCGCAGTTCCCGCTGGGTCTCGCGCTGGCCGCGCTCACCCTTGGTGCCGGTGTAAAGGTCGCTCCATTCGATGCCAAGGCCGAGACCGCCATGGCGGGCGCCGCCACGACGGCCGTCGTCACGACGGTCGGCCATTCGCGCGGCGAGGGCGTCGCAATTCTTAGCGCAGAGAAGTGAGGGTCGGCCATGACGAACGCCGCTTACAGGGATCATCTGGGTCGCCCCATCGTCGCCGTCACCGGCATGGGGGTCGTCACCTCGCTCGGACAAGGTCTCAAGGACAACTGGACCGCGCTGACGGGCGGCGTCTCGGGCATCCACGACATCAGCCGCTTCCCGGTTGATGGGCTGAACACCCGCATTTCCGGCACGGTCGATTTCATCACCGTACCCACGGAAAATCCGGTCGAGCGCTCCTACGCTTATGCCCGCGAGACGACGGACGAGGCACTGGCGCAGGCCGGCCTCTCCGGCGATTTTGGCGGTCCGCTGTTCCTCGCCGCCCCGCCGATCGAGCCCGACTGGCGTGAGCGTTTTGCACTCGCCGACCGCGCGCCGCCGTCGCAGCGTCCGGGCGACGCCTATGACCGTTTCCTTGCCGCGTTGCGCGAGAAGGCGGAACCGGCGCTGCACGAAGCCTGGGCTTTCGGCTCTATCTCCGAGCGCCTTTCCGACCGTTATGGCACGCGCGGCCTGCCGGTGACCCTGTCGACCGCTTGTGCCTCCGGTGCCACGGCCATCCAGCTTGGCGTCGAGGCGATCCGCCAGGGGCGCACCGACCGCGCGCTGACCGTCGGCACCGACGGCTCGGTGACGGCGGAAGCCCTCATCCGCTTCGCGCTGCTTTCTGCGCTTTCCACCCAGAACGATCCGCCGACCAAGGCCTCCAAGCCGTTCAGCAAGGACCGCGACGGCTTCGTCATCGCCGAAGGTGCGGCGACGCTCGTGCTGGAATCGCTGGAATCGGCCATTGCTCGCGGCGCAAAGGTGCTCGGCATCCTCAAGGGCTGCGGCGAGAAGGCCGACCATTTCCACCGCACGCGCTCATCGCCGGACGGTGGCCCGGCCATCGCGACGATCCGCGCGGCCTTGGAAGATGCCGGCATCGACGAGAGCGGCATCGGCTATATCAATGCGCACGGCACTTCGACGCCGGAGAACGACAAGATGGAGTATCTCTCCATGTCGACCGTCTTCGGTGACAAGCTTGCCGGTATTGCGGTTTCGTCCAACAAGTCGATGATCGGCCACACGCTGACGGCGGCCGGTGCGGTCGAGGCGGTGTTCTCGATCCAGACCATGCTGACCGGGACGCTTCCGCCCACCATCAACTACACGAACCCCGACCCGACGATCCAGCTCGACGTCGTGCCGAACGTGAAGCGCGACAAGCAGGTTTCGGCGGTTCTCTCCAACTCCTTCGGCTTCGGCGGCCAGAACGCCAGCCTCGTGATGACGGCCGAGCCGGCCTGATAGGAACAAGACAATGCGTGCCCTCCAGCTTCTCGACGACCGCAAGCTCGAACTGACCGACATCCCGGAACCCGAGGCCCCCGGCCCGGGTGAGGTGACGTTGCGCGTAAAAGCCGTCGCGCTCAACCATATCGACGTCTGGGGCTGGCGCGGCATGGCGTTTGCCAAGCGCAAGATGCCGCTGGTCATCGGGGCGGAAGCCGCCGGCGTCGTCGAGACGCTCGGTCCGGGCGTCTCGAATGTGCTGCCCGGCCAGCTCGTCTCGATCTACGGTGCGCGCACCTGTGGTCTCTGCAAGCCCTGCCGCGAGAAGCGCGACAACCTCTGCGAACATGTCGGCGGCGTGCACGGTTTCCATCTCGATGGCTTCGCGCAGGAGAAGGTGAACCTTCCCGCCCGCCTGCTCGTTCCAGCACCCCCCGGCGTCGATGCGGTCGGCGCGGCGCTCGCGCCCGTCACCTTCGGCACGGTCGAGCACATGTTGTTCGACAATGCCAAGCTTCAGCCGGGTGAAACGATCCTTGTCCATGCCGGCGGCTCCGGCATCGGCACGGCGGCGATCCAGCTGGCCAAGAAGATCGGCTGCACCGTCATCACCACCGTCGGCTCGAACGACAAGATCGAGAAGGCGAAGGCGCTCGGTGCCGACCACGTCATCAACTATCGCGAGGATCGCTTTGAAGGCGTCGTGCGCAAGCTGACCAGGAAGAAGGGCGTCGATGTCGTCTTCGAACATGTCGGCAAGGATACCTGGGCGGGCTCCATGCTCTGCATGAAGCGCGGCGGCCGTCTCGTCACCTGCGGCTCCACCTCGGGCGTTTCCACCGACATGAACCTGATGATGCTGTTCCAGCAGCAGCTCAAGCTGCTCGGTTCGTTCGGTTGCCGCATGGAAAACATGGCGGATGCCATGCAGAAGATGGCGCAGGGCCTCGTGCATCCGGTCATCGACACGGAAGTGACTTTCGACGGCATCGAGACCGCGCTGGAGCGCATGGAATCGCGCCAGATCTTCGGCAAGATCGTCCTCAGACTGGATTGATCCGATGAAGATGCTCGTCACACGCCTCGTCCTGGCGCTGCGCAACACCAAGGACTGGCTGGTGGCGCAGTTCGCCTTCGGCCTGCTCAATCTTCTAAAATTGTTTCCGGCGGATGGGGCGATCAATTTCGCTGACCGTCTTGTGCGCTGGATCGGGCCGAAGACGAGCCGGCACAAGCTGACGCTGACCAATCTGCGCAATGCTTTCCCGGAAAAATCCGAGGCGGACATCCAGGCGATCGCGCTCGACGCCTGGGGCAATATGGGCCGGCTTGCCGCGGAGTATGTCTTCCTCGACAAGCTGTTCGACTTTGACCCGGAAAAGACGACGCCGGGTCGTATCGAAGTGTCCGGCATTCCGCTTTTCGTGGACCTGCGCGACAATCCGCGCCCCTTCATCGTCTTTACTGCCCATAGCGGTAATTTCGAGCTGCTGCCGGTCGCCGGCGCCGCTTTCGGGCTGGATGTGACGGTGCTCTTCCGCCCGCCGAACAATCCTTATGTCGCCGAAAAGGTGTTCGAATTCCGGCGTGCGCGCATGGGGCACCTCGTGCCTTCGCATGCCGGCTCTTCCTTCACGCTGGCGCGCAAGCTCGATGCCGGCGGGCCGGTCGGCGTGCTCGTCGACCAGAAGTTCACCAAAGGCTTGCCGACGAAATTCTTCGGGCGCGACGTGCAGACCAATCCCCTTCTGGCCAAGCTGGTGCGCCAGTTCAATTGCGAGGTCTATCCGGCGCGCTGCATCCGTCTGCCTGATAATCGCTACCGGCTGGAGCTCGAGCCGGCGATGGACATCCCGCGCAAGGAGAACGGTGCAGTCGATGTCGATGCGACGGCACAGATGCTGAACGACAAGGTCGAACAGTGGGTGCGGGAATATCCCGGCCAATGGCTCTGGTATCACGATCGCTGGAATATCAAGCGTTCCCTTATTACTTGAGCACTTATAATTTCTTCCTTCATGTTCAATTTTGAACGTGTTCATTATTTCGAAAACACGCAATTTTATCAAATATGGGTTTGACATCCTCTTCTACGCTGTTACCATTTTGCTAATGTAAGCGCTTTGGATAGCGAAATTCAGGGAGGTGACGGTCAAAACCGTATCTTATTTCCGGACAGGTTAAATAATGTAAGTGATCAAATTGCTGTAGATTTCAGCAATTCAGGGAGCATGAATTGAAAGCTCTTGTAGAGTTGTTCTGGTTTAAGTATTCGCAACTCCAGCACGCAATAAAGACTGGAAATGAACGTCTTGTTGCCATGCTGGACAGGGAAATTGAGCCGGCTCTGGCAGCCGTGCTGCACAAGGAGGCCTCCGACGTCTCCGATCTCAAGCTCCAGTTCCAGTTCGTGGTGGATCTGCTTCGCGAAGAAGCGGAGGACAAGGCCTGCGTGCTCCGGCAGGCGCATAATTTCAAGCTTCTGCTCGATCGTTATTTCGGCAACGAGGAGACGTCGCGCCCCTTCCGCGTCGAGTTTCCCGAGGCGCGCCGCCCGGTGGTGTCACCGCGGGTGATGGAAGATGGCCTGATCAACGAGGCGATCCTCGACAGCCTGCCGGACCGCGTGGCGGTGATAACGACGGATTACCGTTATCTCTATTCGAACCCGCTGAATGCGGGGAGTTTCAGCGAGAAGCCCATTGATCTCGTCGGGCGCCATATCGTTGAATTCATCGGCATGCAGCGTTTTGACGGCCGCGTGAAGCGACACCTGGATCGCTGTTTTGCGGGCGAGATCGTCGAATATGACTATATCTCACCACGACGGGGTTCGACCGTCACGCGCTGCCGCATGACGCCCTGCCTGTCTGCCGTCGGCAATGTGCTCGGCGCCATTCTCGTGCTGCAGGACGTGCTGGAGGCACGCGGGCCCATCGCCGCCTGAGCGTCAGGAGGCCAACCGGTCGCCGCGCAGCATGAACTGTTGCTCGAAGGCAATATGCCGCCGGATCGACTCGAAGAAGCCGCGGAGCATGTAGCCCGCGGCTTCCGCGTTGACCGTGCCGTCACCGCTCCCCAGCCGTGTGAGCGTATCGGTCAGTTCCTCCGCGAAGCACTCGTCCTCGACATGCTCGAATTTTAGCCGCGCGATGGAGGAGACAAGTTCCCCGTCGCCGGATGCCTGGCGCTCGAGAAGCGGGAAGACGGCTTCCTCTTCATAGCGATGAACGCCATTGACAAGCGGAATCAATGATTTGGCGGCATATATGCACTTCTGCCGGTTGACGTTGGCCGGCAGGCTGTCGGCGATTTCCTCAAGCGCCGTGCAGAGCGTCAGCTGGGCGTCATGGGCCTTCTTCAGCCAGTCGAGCGAAACGGCGTCCGTCGGGCGATCCGAAAGCAGCCGGGCGATACCATTGTAATCCGTCATCTCGTGTTCCCTCGTTGGGGGAGGGCCGCGCCGTCGTCCGACGTGCGGCTGCGTCAACCTGTCCTTTGATGCCGCCCGCTTCCGTATCGTGCCTTGATCCATGTCAAGGATGCTTCCTTACGCATCTGCGAAGGCTCAATCGAGCGCAAAGGCCGATTCCGTGTGGGAGCCGGTCGATGCGGGACCTTGACCAGTTGGGGGATGCCAACGTGAAATACTTGACCGAAACGATTATCCTCGCTGTAGGAGCGTTCCTTGCGCTTCTCGGTGCGGCCTTTGCCCATGACCGGCTCTTCGAGAGCCATATGTGGGTTCTCTTCTTCGTGCTCCTCGGGGCAACGATTCTCATGGTGCGGCACATCACGTTCGCGCCCGCATCGCCCGTATTGCCGTCGCACGACGGCGACGGTTATTTCGACGAGGTCATCAAGTACGGCGTCATCGCGACGGTATTCTGGGGCGTCGTCGGCTTCCTGGTGGGCGTCGTCATCGCCGCCCAGCTGGCCTTCCCCGATCTCAACATCGAACCCTGGCTGAACTTCGGGCGCACACGTCCGCTGCACACCTCGGCCGTCATCTTCGCCTTCGGCGGCAATGCGCTGATCGCCACCTCGTTCTATGTCGTGCAGCGTACCTCGCGCGCGCGCCTGTTCGGCGGCAATCTCGGCTGGTTCGTGTTTTGGGGCTATCAGCTCTTCATCGTCATGGCCGCCACCGGCTATCTGCTCGGCATCACGCAGGGCAGGGAATATGCCGAGCCGGAATGGTATGTCGACCTGTGGCTGACCGTCGTCTGGGTCGCCTATCTGATCGCCTTCCTCGGCACGATCATGACCCGTAAGGAACCGCACATCTATGTGGCCAACTGGTTCTATCTCGGCTTCATCGTCACCGTCGCCATGCTGCATATCGTCAACAACCTGGCCGTCCCGGTCTCGTTCCTTGGCGTGAAGAGCTATTCGGCCTTCTCGGGCGTGCAGGATGCGCTGACCCAGTGGTGGTACGGCCACAATGCTGTGGGCTTCTTCCTGACGGCCGGCTTCCTCGGCATGATGTATTATTTCGTGCCCAAGCAGGTGAACCGCCCGGTCTACTCCTACCGCCTGTCGATCATCCACTTCTGGGCCCTGATCTTCATGTATATCTGGGCCGGGCCGCACCATCTGCACTATACCGCGCTGCCGGACTGGGCGCAGACACTCGGCATGGTCTTCTCGATCATGCTCTGGATGCCCTCGTGGGGCGGCATGATCAACGGCCTGATGACGCTCCAGGGCGCCTGGGACAAGATCCGTACCGACCCGATCGTGCGCATGATGGTCATGGCCATCGCCTTCTACGGCATGGCGACCTTCGAAGGTCCGATGATGTCGATCAAGTCGGTCAACTCGCTCAGCCATTACACGGACTGGACGATCGGCCACGTTCACTCGGGTGCGCTCGGCTGGAACGGCCTTATCACCTTCGGCGCGGTCTATTTCCTCGTTCCGAAACTGTGGAAGAGAGAGCGGCTCTATTCGATCCGCATGGTCAACTGGCACTTCTGGCTCGCCACCCTCGGCATCGTCGTCTACGCGGCCGTCATGTGGGTTGCCGGCATCCAGCAGGGCCTGATGTGGCGCGAATACGACGAACAGGGCTTCCTGGTCTATTCGTTCGCCGAAACGATCGCAGCCATGTTCCCCTACTACGTGCTGCGTGCCGTCGGCGGCGGGCTGTTCCTCCTGGGGGCTCTCATCATGGCCTACAACGTGACCATGACAATCCTCGGCTACCAGCGTGACGAGGCCCCGATCCCGGGCGCCGCACCCGCGCTCCAGCCGGCCGAATAGGAGGGGACACGATGTCCATTCTTGATAAACACGCCATCCTCGAACGCAACGCCACGCTCCTTCTCGTCGGCTCGCTCCTCGTGGTCTCCATCGGCGGCATCGTCGAGATCGCCCCGCTGTTCTACCTGGAGAACACCATCGAGAAGGTGGAGGGCATGCGGCCTTACTCGCCGCTCGAACTCGCCGGCCGCGATATCTATGTCCGCGAAGGCTGCTACGTCTGTCATAGCCAGATGATCCGCCCCTTCCGCGACGAGGTGGAGCGCTACGGGCACTACTCGCTGGCGGCGGAGTCGATGTACGACCATCCGTTCCAGTGGGGCTCGAAGCGCACGGGGCCGGATTTGGCCCGCGTCGGCGACCGCTACTCGAACGAGTGGCACGTCCAGCATCTGGTCGAGCCGCGTTCGGTCGTGCCGGAATCGGTGATGCCGAGCTACGCCTTCCTCAAGGAGACGCCCATCGAGGTGAAGAACATCTCGATGCACCTGTCGGCCAATCGCGCCGTCGGCGTGCCCTATACGGACGAGATGCTCGAAAACGCCGAGGCCGACATGAAGGCGCAGGCCGATCCGAATGCCGATACATCAGGCATCGAGGCCCGCTACCCGAAGGCCAAGCTCGGCGATTTCGACGGCGATCCGACGAAGCTCACCGAAATGGACGCGCTCGTCGCCTATCTGCAGATGCTCGGCACGCTGGTGGACTTCTCCACCTATGACGATGCCGCCGGCTATCGCTGAGGAGGAGGCCATGGAAACCTATACCGCCATGCGCCACTTCGCCGACAGCTGGGGGCTTCTTGCCATGACGCTGTTCTTCCTGGCCGTCGTCGCCTTCGTCTTCCGCCCCGGCGCCCGCAAGGCCGCCGAACGGGCCGCTGAAATCCCTCTCAAGGAGGACTGATCATGGCCGAGAAACATATCGACGAAATCTCGGGTGTCGAAACCACCGGCCACGAATGGGACGGCATCCGCGAACTGAACAACCCGATGCCCCGCTGGTGGGTCTGGACCTTCTACGCCACGATCCTCTGGGCGATCGGCTATACCATTGCCTTTCCGGCCTGGCCGATGATCTCGGATGCGACCAAGGGCATGCTCGGCTGGTCGAGCCGTGCCAATATCGCGACGGAACTCGCAGAGGCCAAGCAGGCGCAGTCGGCGTTCACCGACCGCATCGCCAAGTCGTCGCTGCAGGAGATCATGGCCGATCCGCAGCTCTCGCAGTTCGCGATCTCGGGCGGCGCCTCGGCGTTCAAGGTCAACTGTGCGCAGTGCCACGGCTCGGGTGCAGCCGGCTTCGTCGGCTTCCCCAACCTCAATGACGACGACTGGGTCTGGGGTGGCACGGTGGACGATATCTACCAGACCATCGCCCACGGCATCCGCCATCCCGGCGACGACGAGACCCGTGTCTCGGAAATGCCGGCCTATGGCGAGATCCTCGAGCCCGACCAGGTCAAGCAGGTGGCCGCCTATGTCGTGAGCCTGACGGGCACCCCGTCGGATGTCGGTCTCGTCGAGCCTGGCAAGCAGATCTTCGCCGATAATTGCGCGGCCTGCCATGGCGAGGACGCCAAAGGCAACCGCGAGATGGGGGCTCCCAACCTCGCCGACGCCATCTGGCTGAAGGGCGAGGGGGAAGCGGCCATCGCCGCGCAGGTCCGCTCGCCCAAACACGGCGTCATGCCCGCCTGGCTACCGCGCCTCGGCGATCCCGCCGTCAAGCAGCTGGCCATCTTCGTCCACTCGCTGGGTGGGGGCGAGTAAGGGGCAGTCGCAAGGCGCAAGTTTAAGAAAGGCCGCGGGCAACCGCGGCCTTTTGCGTTTTCCGGCGGTGTTCGTTTTTGCCGCTCTCTTGTCTCTCACTTCGAGGGCAATAGGGCAGGTCCTTTCCTCTTTTGGAAGCAGACCCTCTCCGTCGTCATCCTCGGGCTTGACCCGAGGATCCATACATCCGCACCGTCTCGCTTGTGGCGTGGATCCTCGGGTCAAGCCCGAGGATGACGGGGAGAGTGTGGAGGGGGTAGAGAAAAATGAAGGATGATGAGGGGAGATAAAGCCGGATCGGCGCTAGGCAACCACCATGTTCCTGCCCGCTGATTTCGCCCGGTAGAGATTGCGGTCGGAGGCCGCGAGTGCCTCGGCGGGGTTGAAGCGGGGCGCGCAGTGGAAGGCACCGATGCTGATGGCGAGCGGGATGCGCTGGCTGGAGGGCGAGAACAGGTCGATCGCCTTCACCGCCTCGCGCACCATCTGGGAGTGCTCGAGCATGCGGTCCGGCGATGCGGCATGCAGGAAGATCGCGAACTCCTCGCCGCCAAGCCGCCCGACGATATCGCCGTCCCGTGCGAGATCCGAGAGCAGCGCGCCGACAAGGCCAAGCGCCTCGTCGCCCGTCGCATGGCCGAACCGGTCGTTGACCGACTTGAAGTGATCGACGTCGAGGAACAGCAGGCCGCCATAGGTGCCGGTCTGGCTCAGCGCCTCCAGCTCCGCCATGAAGGTCGCGCGGTTGAGCAGGCCGGTGAGCGCATCGCGCCGCGCCTGGTGCTGCAGACGGGCATAGGCATCGGCAAGCTCGTCCTTCGCGGCCGCAAGCGCCGTATTCGCCGAGCGCAGTTTTCCGCCGAGATAGAAATGCGCGAGCGAGGCGGGGATGGAGATGACGATCGGGCAGACGATCGTCATGACGAGCCCGGCGCCGGCGACCTTGCCGCCCATCAGGGGCACGAAGGCGAAGCTGATGAGAAGCGACGCCAGCATGGAGAGCACGGCGACCGCCAATGTCTTGCCGATGATTGTGTACATGAAACAGGCCCGCGTTCGGTTGATCGCAGGCCTGCCATAGGAGTGTCCGATTGAAAAAGCCTGAATTCCTTCGTTAAAAGGCGTCAGGGCTCTCACATTGACGTTAGGGGAGGTGAATTACCGGTCGGACCAGACCGCGAGTTCGTAGCCATCGGGGTCGGCGAACTGGAAACGCCGGCCGCCGGGGAAGGAGAAGATCGGCTTTTCGATCGTCCCGCCGGCCTCTTCGACGCGGCTAAGCGCGTCTTCCAGATCATCGGCAAACAGGATGACGAGCGGCCCGCCCTTGGCGGAGACCGGCGCCAGCGTCGTGAAGCCGCCGGTGAGGCGACCATCCTGGAATTCACAGTATTCCGCGCCGTAGTCGGTGAAGGTCCAGCCGAAGGCGCTGCCGTAGAAGGCCTTGCTCTTCGCGATGTCGGCGACGTTGAATTCGATATAGTCGATCTTGCGATCGGCACCCTTGCCACTCATCGCGGGCTCTCCTTGTCTTCCATCAGTCTCTTCAGCGTTTCGAGGTCGCGGGCGATATGCGCCGCATCCCTCTCGAAGGCCGCATCGTCCATATCCGGCTGGCGCAGCAGTGTGAACATCACTTCCGCCCCGTCGCCGTTCGGCACGACGCGTAGTGCGTTGTCGACCACGAGGCCATCTGGTAGCGTTACCCGGTGGTCGATGACGCCGAAATTGTTCGGCGGCGCAAACCGCACGCGCACATCGCCGATCGGGCCGCCATCGGCAATCCAGTCCTCACCGTCGCGAGTTAACCCGGCGGCGAGGCCGGAGGCCCAGAGCGGCATGTTTTCCGGTAGCGCGGCGAAGGCATAGACCGCGCGCCAGTCGCGCTCAATGGTCCGGTGGATGATGCGGGCCGTCGAGGTGGTCATTGTCGTCTCCTGTTGAAACGATCCTAAGCGATCGTGCGCACAAGTCTTGAACGAAACGGACAATCAGCTGCGCATCTGCCGCAGAATTTCACCGGGCGTCAGGCTGGTCAGGGAAAGCACGTCGCGACCCATGTGGGCCTGGTCGGCAAAACCGGTTTCGGCCGCGAGTTCGGCAAGTACGCTATCGCGCTCACCAATCCGCCCGAGCAGCTTTTGAAGCCGCAGGATGCGCGCGAGCGTTTTTGGGCCATAGCCGAATTCGGCGGTGCTGATGCGCCGCAGGGTGCGTTCCGTTACGCCAAGAGCGGCGGCAATACCCTCCGCCGGCGGGCGCTTGCACATCGCCTCTAACGCAGCGGCATTGTGGTGCATCGCCGGTAGATCGTGCATCTCCGCTGCGAAAACCCCTTGTAGCAGCTGGAGCCTGTTCATCGAACCGTCAGCGGCCAGCAGGCGATCATGATGAACGTTGAAACCACCCGGCCGCAGATCGTCGAAGGCGACGACCTTGCCGGTGAGGGCATCGAGATCACAGCGCAGCAGATGGCGCGCAATGCCTGGCTTGAAGCGCAGGCCAAGGATGGTCGCGCCGGGGCGCATGGGTGGAAACGCAGCCGTGCGGTCAGGTCCGGCGATCATGAAGCCCGCTTCCGTCCACAGCAGATCGACGCAGCCATCCGGCACCACGGCGACGCGCGTGGCATCGTTTTCAGCCGGCGCGCTGTGCAGCCAGGCGCAGCGAACGGTGCCGGCAAGGGCACCGGCGACCGTGAATTCGCGGTAAAAGCCATAGCGTTTGGCCAGGATCGTGCCCGTCATTCGCGTCCTTCCGTGCGGCAACCCGCCACGCCGTTCCCTGCTCAAAACTTGACGTAGATCAACGATAGCGCCGACCGTTGGCGTCATTGTGGTGGCACAACGACAGGTGCGGCCGAGTCCCATGCAGAAAAATACCACCACGATCTACAATTCCATCGAACGCCACGACGCGGAGCCCGTCAACTCGGCAAAGGTGCGCAAGCCGCTTTACGAGAAGCGCAAGAAGATCTTTCCCAAGCGCGCGGAGGGCCGTTTTCGGCAGTTCAAGTGGCTGGTGATGCTGATCACGCTCGGTATCTACTACCTGACCCCCTGGATCCGCTGGGATCGCGGCCCGCATGCGCCGGATCAGGCCGTGCTCGTCGATCTCGCCGGCCGGCGCTTTTATTTTTTCTTCATCGAGATATGGCCGCAGGAATTCTTCTTCGTCGCGGGCCTGCTCGTCATGGCTGGGTTCGGTCTCTTTCTCGTCACCTCGGCGGTCGGCCGGGCCTGGTGCGGTTATGCCTGTCCGCAGACCGTCTGGGTCGATCTCTTCCTCGTCGTCGAGCGCGCCATCGAGGGTGACCGCAATGCCCGCATCAAGCTCGATACCGGCCCCTGGACCCTCGACAAGGTCTGGAAGCGGGTCAGCAAACACGCCACCTGGCTGGTGATCGCAGTGGCGACCGGCGGCGCGTGGATTTTCTATTTTGCCGATGCTCCGACGCTGCTTGTCGATTTCGTGACGCTCAAGGCGCCGCCCGTCGCCTATATCACGGTCGCCATCCTGACCGCGACGACCTATGTGCTCGGTGGCCTGATGCGCGAGCAGGTCTGCACCTATATGTGCCCCTGGCCGCGTATCCAGGCGGCGATGCTGGATGAAAGCTCGCTCGTCGTCACCTACAACGACTGGCGCGGCGAACCGCGCACCCGCCATGCCAAGAAGGCGGTGGCGGCTGGCGAAAGCGTCGGCGATTGCGTGGATTGCAACGCCTGCGTCGTCGTCTGTCCCATGGGCATCGACATCCGCGACGGCCAACAGATGGAATGCATCACCTGCGCGCTCTGCATCGATGCCTGTGACAATGTCATGGACAAGATCGGCAAGGAGCGTGGCCTGATCGCCTATGCGACCCTATCGGACTACGCGGCCAACATGGCGCTGGCGACAGCAGGCGGTAGCGTGGCAATCGATCCCAAGCGCGTGCGCGATGCCGAAGGCAAATTCGATGACAAGATCCGGCACTTCGACTGGCGCATCATCTTCCGCCCTCGCACGCTGCTGTATTTCGGCATCTGGTCGCTGGCGGGCCTCGGTCTCGTTTTCGCACTGCTTTCGCGAGATCGACTGGATCTCAACGTCATCCACGACCGCAATCCGCAATTCGTCGTCGAATCGGATGGTTCGATCCGCAACGGTTACGCCGTGAAGCTGCTCAACATGATCCCCGAACCGCGTGTCATCACCGTCTCGATCGAAGGCATGCCGGGCGCGACCATGAAGATATCAGGGCATGACGGCGCCGACAGCCGCAGCGTCGATGTGCCCGTCGATCCGGACAAGGTGACGGCGCTGCGCGTCTTCGTCACCCTGCCGAAGGAAAAACTCGCCGAGGCCGGCGAAGGTTTCCAGATCATCGCCGAGGACCGACAGGGCCACGAGCGCGACCTCTATTCCGCCAATTTCAACACGCCGGGAGCAAAATGATGGCCACCAATAACAAGCAACAGCAGGGCTTCGTCTTCACCGGCTGGCACATGCTCGCCATCATGGTGCTGTTCTTCGGAACGATCATCACCGTCAATCTCATCATGGCCTGGAACGCCTCGCACAGCTGGAGCGGGCTCGTCGTGCAGAACACCTATGTCGCCAGCCAGCAGTTCAACGGCAAGGTGGCCGAGGCCAAGGCTTTAGCCGCAAGTGGTATCGAGGGCGACCTAGTGATCGAGGGTGGGCGCGTTACCTACCACGTCGTCGATGCCAAGGGTGAACCCCTCATCGCCGACGACATCGTCGCGACTTTCAAGCGCCCGGTCGATGAGCGCGAGGACTTTACGCTGGCGCTCACCGCGAAGGCGCCGGGGCTGTTCGTGGCCGAGCGCGATATCATGCCCGGCCAGTGGATCGTCGATATCAGCACGAAGCGCGACGGCACGAAGGTCTTTCACCAGACGGTGCGCACCGTTGTCGCGGGAGGCGTGAAATGAGTTGCTGCGCCCCCGGTACGGAAGGCATCCTGGACGCGGAGCGCGCCAATCACGCGCTTCCGTCGTCCGAGGAATTGATGCTGGCCAGCCGCCCGCTCGGTGAGGGACTGCGCCAGAGCGATCTCAGCGTGCCCGGCGTGCATTGCGGCACCTGCATCACGACTGTCGAAGGTGCGGTGAAGGCCTTGCCGGAAGTGGCGAGCGCGCGCGTTAATCTCTCGACCCGCCGCGTCTCTGTGGTCTGGAAGGAAGAGGTCGCCGGCCGGCGTACCGATCCGCAGGCCATCGCCGCCGCCATCGCCGCGACGGGCTACGACACACATCTCTTCGCGCTCGGCGCGGAAGGCGACGACCGCCTGCGCAACCAGCTGATCCGCGCCGTCGCCGTCGCCGGTTTTGCGGCAACCAACATCATGCTGCTGTCGGTCTCCGTATGGTCCGGCGCAGAGGATGCGACGCGCGATCTCTTCCATTGGATTTCCGCCTTCATCGCCGGCCCGACGCTGATCTATTCCGGCCGCTTCTTCTACCAGTCCGCCTGGAATGCGCTGCGCCACGGCCGCACCAATATGGATGTGCCGATCGCGCTCGCCATCACGCTCTCCTATGCCGTCTCGCTGTGGGAGACGCTGCACAGCGCCGAACATGCCTGGTTCGATGCCACCGTCAGCCTGCTATTCTTCCTGTTGATCGGCCGCACGCTCGATCATGTCATGCGTGATCGCGCCCGCTCGGCCATAACGGGCCTTGCCCGCCTTTCACCGCGCGGCGCCATGGTCGTGCGCCCGGATGGCAGCCGCGACTATCGCCCCGTCGAGGATATCGCGGTCGGGGAGCACCTCTCCATCGCCGCGGGCGAGCGTATTCCCGTCGATTGCCGTGTGCTCTCGGGCGCGAGCGATGTCGACCGCTCCATCGTCAATGGCGAGAGCGATCCGCTGGCCGCGCAGCCCGGTACGCAGCTGGAGGCCGGCGCGATGAACCTCACCGGCTCGCTGCTGGTGGAGGCGGTCGCCACCGCGCGCAATTCCTTCCTGTCGGAGGTCATCGGCCTGATGGAGGCCGCCGAAGGGGGCAGGGCGCGCTACCGGCGCATCGCCGACCGCGCCGCGCAAATCTATTCGCCGGCCGTGCATCTGCTGGCGCTCGTCTCCTTCCTCGGCTGGGGCTTTTATGACGGCGACTGGAAACATGCCATGCTGGTCGCCATCGCGGTCCTTATCATCACCTGCCCCTGCGCGCTCGGCCTTGCCGTGCCCGTCGTGCAGGTCGTGGCGGCTGGTCGGCTCTTTGCCGGCGGCGTGATGGTCAAGGATGGTTCGGCCATGGAGCGCCTTGCCGAAATCGACACCGCTGTTTTCGACAAGACCGGCACGCTGACGCTCGGCAAGCCACGCCTCGTTGATCGCGACAAGCTCAACCGCGCCAATCTCGCGCTCGCCGCCGCCCTTGCCGCTCATTCGCGCCACCCGCTCTCGCTTGCCTTGGCCGGCGCCGTCAATGGCCCGACACCGGTCATCGATGCGGTCAGGGAGGTTGCCGGCGGCGGCCTTGAGGCGGAAACCCCGCAGGGCCTGCTGCGCCTCGGCAACCGCGCCTTTGCCGCCGGCAAGGCCGTGGAAGGCGAGGAGGGGCATGGGCTTTCGGAAGTCGTGCTGTCGCGCGATGGCGCGGTGCTGGAAACCTTCCGTTTCGAAGATGCCGTGCGCACCGGAGCCGCCGAGGCGATCGGCGCCCTCAAGCAGGAGGGCATCGATATGGCGATCCTGTCGGGCGACCGCGCGCCAGCCGTCGGTCGCATCGCCGGGGCGCTCGGCATTGCCCGCTGGCGCGCTGCGCTTTCGCCACGCGAAAAGACCGAGGCCGTCGCCGAGCGCGCGGCCAGCGGCCACCGCGTGCTGATGGTCGGCGACGGCATCAACGATGCGCCGGCGCTCGCTGCCGCCCATGTCTCGATTGCGCCGGCAACGGCCGCCGATGTCGGCCGGCAGGCCGCCGATTTCGTCTTCCTGCATGAAAGCCTCGAAGCCGTGCCCTTCGCCTATGAGACCGCGCGCCGCGCCGGCAACCTGATCCGTCAGAATTTCGCACTCGCCATCGGCTACAATGTCATCGCCGTGCCGATCGCCATTCTCGGCCATGCCACGCCGCTGATAGCGGCCGTCGCCATGTCCACATCGTCGATCATCGTGGTGGTCAATTCGCTTCGTCTGCGCGGACGGCTGCCGGCCTTTGCAGCACGCGCGGCGGACGAAGCCCGTCCGGTCAAACCTCTGGTGCAAGCCGCATGAACACGCTGATTTTTCTCATCCCCATCGCGCTCTTCCTCGGTGCGCTCGGCCTGGGCGCCTTCCTCTGGTCGCTGAAGAGCGGCCAGTATGACGATGTCGAAGGGGCGGCCTGGCGGGTGCTCGACGACGGCGACGACCGGCCCGGCCGCTGATTTCAAACCATTCTAAAAACGCTGTTTCACCAAACATTTGCTTGTCGTAAATCGATTTGAATGCCAAAACACCAGCGCTGGAGCACAGCTCCCAAATGCTCTTTTCAGCGCGGCGTTTTCGGCAGCGAGCCGGAAAACTTCCCCCGCCGCGCCATCCTACGGAGGTATGAACGTGGCACAGGCGGAAATCGGGCTTATCGGTCTCGGTGTTATGGGATCGAACCTTGCGCTCAACATTGCCGAGAAAGGCAACAAGATCGCGGTCTTCAACCGCACGGTCGCGCGCACCAAGGAATTCTACGAGGAGGCCGGCGACCTCAAGGGCCAGATCGTGCCCTGTGAGACGATCGAAGAGTTCGTCGCCGCCATCCGCCCGCCGCGTCCGATCATCATCATGATCCAGGCCGGTGCGGCCGTGGACCAGCAGATGGAACTGCTGCGCCCCTATCTCGAAAACAACGACATCATGATCGATGCCGGCAATGCCAATTTCCGCGATACGATGCGCCGTTTCGATGCACTGAAGGATTCGGGCCTGACCTTCATCGGCATGGGCGTTTCCGGCGGTGAAGAAGGCGCGCGCCACGGCCCGTCCATCATGGTCGGCGGCACGGAAGCCTCCTGGAAGCGCGTCGAGAAGGTGCTGACTTCGATTTCCGCCAAGTACAACGACGATCCGTGCGTCGCCTGGCTCGGTGAAAATGGTGCCGGCCATTTCGTCAAGACTATCCACAATGGCATCGAATATGCCGACATGCAGATGATTGCCGAAATCTACGGCATCCTGCGCGACGGCCTGAAGATGAGCGCCACCGAGATCGGTGAGGTCTTCGGCCAGTGGAACAAGGGGCGCCTGGAATCCTACCTGATCGAGATCACCGAAAAGGTTCTCGCCGCCAAAGACCCGATCGCCGGTGGCCCGATGGTCGACATGATCCTCGACAAGGCCGGCCAGAAGGGTACGGGCAAGTGGTCCGCCATTGAGGCCCAGAACATGGGTGTGCCGGCAACCGGCATTGAAGCCGCCGTTGCCGCCCGCTCCATCTCCTCTTTCAAGAGCGAGCGTGAAGCGGCCGAAAAGATCCTCGGCCTGCCGGATGTGCCGGTGCTTCAGGTCGCCGACAAGGCCGCCTTCATCAAGGACCTCGAAAGCGCGCTTCTCGCCGGCAAGATCGGCGCCTATGCGCAGGGTTTCGCCGTGATGGCCGCCGCCTCGAAGGAATATAACTGGAACCTGCCGATGCCGACGATTGCCAAAATCTGGCGCGCCGGCTGCATCATCCGTTCGCAGTTCCTCGACGAGATCACCAGCGCCTTCACCAAGGCGCCGGATGCGGCAAACCTCATCGTTACCCCGGCCTTCGCAACGATGGTCAAGGACACGGATGCGGCGCTCCGCCGCGTCGTCTCCGCCGCCGCCCTGCATGGCCTGCCGGTTCCGGCACTTGCCTCCGCGCTCGGCTATTTCGACAGCTACCGCCGCGGCCGCGGCACGGCGAACATCATCCAGGCTCAGCGCGACTTCTTCGGTGCGCACGGCTTCGATCGCCTCGACGGCG
Organism: Shinella curvata; assembly: GCF_022899935.1. Taxonomy (GTDB): domain Bacteria; phylum Pseudomonadota; class Alphaproteobacteria; order Rhizobiales; family Rhizobiaceae; genus Shinella; species Shinella curvata. Next base: position 559,683 of record NZ_JALJCJ010000001.1, on the reverse strand, counting down.
CCGACAGCCACCATGGCCCGTGGGGCTCCGGCCTCAACGCTTGAAAATGAAAAGGCCCGGTCGAGAGACCGGGCCTTTTGCTTTGAGGCATCAAGCGTAGAGGCCGCGAAGATGTGGGCCGGCCGCGCTTTCCGGTACGGCTGTGGGCGCAAGCGCCACCCGTGCCTTGGGCGGCGGCATCCGTGTGCCGACGGTAAAGAGGATGGCGCTTCCAACGGCAAAGCCCGCGTAGAGCAGGAACATGCCGGGACCGCCGAAAGTGCCGAGCATCAGGCCGCCGAAGGTCGGGCCGACGAAGTTGCCGACGGTCGAGAAGGAGTGCGCGCCGAAATAGCCGCCCCTATTGTGGTCGTTCGAGATGCCGTCGACCAGCATGTATTCCGATGGAACGACCAGGATTTCGCCGATGGTGAAGACGGCCATCGACAACGCGAGGCCCCACAGGCCGCTGGAGAAGAGGAAGCCGAGTTCGCCGGCAAGGAACAGCAGACAGCCGGCCACGAGCGCGTTGAGTGCGCCCATGCGCTTGATGAAGCGGTGCGAAAACGGACTGCCAAACAGCACGACGGCCCCGTTGATGGAGATGATATAGGCGAAGATTTCCACGCCGCCGGGAATGTTGGCGGAAAGGTAGGGGGCGAGCGTCGCCGACAATTGACCATAGACGGCGACCAGCAGCGTGCCGCCGCCGACGAAGAAGGCAAGGCGCGGATCACGCGTGGCGGTCCTGACGTTCTGGAGCACGGAGATCCGGGGTGCTGCGGCCCGCTCGCCGCCTTGCTGCGGCAGCGGAACCTTGAGCAGATGCACGGCGAGCGCAAACAGCGCATAGCCGCTGCCTGCGATGATGAAGAGTGTCGTGGACGCGGCACCCGCAGCAATCGCGATCAGCGGGCCGACGGCAAAGCCGAAATTGATGGCCGCGTAGCGCCAGGAAAAATATTTGAGGCGCACCGGTTCCGGGCATACGTCGCTCATCAGCGCGCGTGAGATCGGCTCGTTGATCGACGCGGCGACGGCGGCGGTGATCTGCGCCAGGCAGAAGGCGAGAACGGTTTCCGCAATCCCCATGCCGATCATGGCGAGCGCCATGGAAAGCAGGGTGAGGGTGAGCATGGTCTTGCGCCCTACCTTGTCCGACAGGGAGCCCGCGAACGGTGCCGCGATGGCGCCCAGCAGAGGGCCGACGCCGAGCAGCGCGCCGATCATCGCCGGCCCGAGGCCGAAGGTCTGCTGAAGTTTGACGGCAAGGAACAAAAGCGTCATCGCCCGCGCGATGTTCACGAGCCCTGCGCCCGCGATGAGGAACAACGCATAGTTCCGTCTCTGCTTTTCGTATTCCATCGCCATCCCCAGTTACCGGTCGCGAATGCTCCGCGATTCAGGCCGCGGCCTTGCGATGCCGGAAAAACCGGCGATCCGCAACGGCTATTAATGGCTACGGAAACGATGCGATCAGATCTCGTCTGTCGCGATCGGATAGCTCAGCGTCTGCAATTCTTCCGCGGGAATGCCCTCGATGCGGGCGATGACGGCCTTGGCGAGCTCCCGGCCGGCAAGGCGGATGTCCTCGCGCATGGTCGCGACCTCAGGGCGCAGCCATTGCAGGAACATGTGGGGTTCCTTGGACACCATGTCGACGTCCTGGCCGAGCTTTTTGCCGGTTGCCTCCAGCGCCGCGATGAGCGCCACCGCGCCGCCGCCGCTGCCCGCGACGATACCGTCAGGGGCATCCGGGCCGCTGAACAGTGTTTCGGCGGCCTTGCGGATATCGACGAGATTGTTGTCGAGATTGACGGTGTTGAACGGAATGGCCGTCGCGCCGAAATCGCGAACGCCGCGTTCGAAACCGCCATGCATGTGCAGATAAAAGGTCAGATAGGGCGGCGGCTGCAGCAGCACGAGCCGCTTGCGGCCCATTTCTGTGAGTTTTCGCACGGCCTCGTACGCAAAACGCTCGTTGTCGAAGTCGTGATAAGGGTGGACGAGCCCCATCTCCGTACGGCCATGCGTCACAAAGGGAAAGTTGCGCTCCATCATCATGGCGACGCGCGGGTCCTTCGGCTCGGTGCGCGAGATGATGACGCCGTCGGCGGCGCCCGTTTCCAGAACGTAGCGCACGGGATCGAGTGCATTGCCCTGGGTGCGGTAGGGTGTCACGACCAGATGATACTGCGTCGAGGCGAGTATCTCCGAGATGCCGATAACCATCGGGCTCGTCAGGCCCATGATCTCTTCCTCGAGGCTGAGGATCAGGCTGATGACATTGGTCTTGCCGGTGCGAAGACGCACGCCGGCGCGGTTGGGCTGGTAGCCGATCTGCCGTGCAACGAGCCGCACACGCTCCTTCGTCTCGGCGCTGATGTCGGACGCATCTTTCAGGGCGCGGGAGACGGTGGTGATGCCAAGGCCGGTCATGAAGGCGATCGTCTTCAGCGTCGGCCGCTCATTGGAGGGCGGAAGCGCTGCCGCCTGGCCCTCGCTCTTCTTGTTGTCCATCCCCTGCCTGCACCTCTCCATATGAGCGGCCGGTTATACATCTTTTAACCCCGGCCGCTACTCCCTCCAGAAGCTACCTACAAATCTGTAACGATACAGGTGTTTTGTCGAGGTGAAATTTCCTGAAATTTGCAGATACCCTCATTCGGGTAGCGTATTGCGCCGCAAACCGGCAATTTTTGCGGTCGCGAAATCTGCGTCATGGACTCGTCTGTTTTCTTCGGAATATATCATTTATATTCAGTATTTTAGTTTCATATATCCATGTTTTTGGAAAGCAGCTTTCGGGCGATAAATTGCCTTTAAAACAAGCGTTTGAAAGAAATCGTGCATTTATTGTCCACGCCCGGTTGCGCGATTAAATCGATTGGACTAGGTTTTTCCGGCAACGTTTCAGTGAGGGAGGAGAACTCATGAAAATTCGCTCTATGGCTGCTATCCTGGCAGCGACCGTGGTCCTGCCGTTCGCCGCAGCCAATGCGACCGATCTGGAAGTGACCCATTGGTGGACGTCCGGCGGGGAGGCCGCGGCGGTCGCCGAGTTGGCAAAGGCATTCGACGCGACGGGCAACAAGTGGGTGGATGGCGCCATTGCCGGCTCCGGCGGCACCGCGCGTCCGATCATGGTCAGCCGCATTACCGGCGGTGACCCGATGGCCGCGACCCAGTTCAACCACGGCCGCCAGGCCGAGGAGCTGGTCGAGGCCGGCCTGATGCGCGACCTGACCGATGTCGCGACGAAGGAGAACTGGAAGGAGATCATCAAGCCGGCGAGCCTGCTCGACAGCTGCACGATCGACGGCAAGATCTATTGCGCGCCGGTCAACATCCATTCGTGGCAGTGGCTGTGGCTGTCCAACGCCGCCTTCGAAAAGGCGGGCGTCGCGGTTCCGAAGAACTGGGACGAGTTCGTTGCGGCGTCTCCGGCGCTTGAAAAGGCCGGCATCGTTCCGCTCGCCGTCGGCGGCCAGCCCTGGCAGGCGGCCGGTGCCTTTGACGTGCTGATGGTCGCCATCGCCGGCAAGGACAATTTCTACAAGGTCTTCAAGGACAAGGACGAGGAAGTCGCCGCCGGCGCCGATATCGCCAAGGTCTTCAAGGCTGCCGACGATGCCCGTCGCATGTCCAAGGGCACCAATGTGCAGGACTGGAACCAGGCAACCAACATGGTCATCACCGGCAAGGCCGGCGGCCAGATCATGGGCGACTGGGCGCAGGGCGAATTCGCACTGGCCGGCCAGGTTGCCGGCAAGGATTATACCTGCCTTCCGGGGCTCGGCGTGAACGAGATCATCTCGACGGGCGGCGACGCCTTCTACTTCCCGCTGCTCAAGGACGAAGAGAAGTCCAAGGCGCAGGAAGTGCTGGCCTCGACGCTGCTGGCGCCGGCCACCCAGGTCGCCTTCAATCTGAAGAAGGGCTCGCTGCCGGTGCGTGGCGACGTCGACCTCGCCGCCGCCAACGACTGCATGAAGAAGGGTCTCGACATCCTTGCCAAGGGCAATGTGATCGAAGGCACCGACCAGCTGCTTTCGGCTGACAGCCAGAAGCAGAAGGAGGACCTGTTCTCCGAATTCTTCGCCAATGCCTCGATGACGCCGGAAGACGCCCAGAAGCGTTTCGTCGACATCATCGCTTCGGCGGAGTGATCAGACCTCAGTGACACCGGCCGGCAGCCCTCTGCCGGCCGGTTGCGACGCCCCATGAGGAGGGGCGTCGATCATCTCTGATCGAGACCAAGGAGGAGTGACCCATGACGGGCCAGGCACACACCGGTCGCCCCAGTAAATTGCTGCGCAATCTCAGTTCCAAGATTGCTTCCATTCCCATGATGCTCACCGCCGTCGTCATCTTTCTCGGCGGTACGGTCTGGACGGTCATCTACTCATTCACCAACTCCAAGCTGCTGCCGCGGGCGAAATTCGTCGGTTTCGACCAGTACGAACGCCTGTGGAGCGCGCCACGCTGGATCGTCTCGATCGAGAATCTGGCGATCTACGGTATCTTCACGCTGATTTTCAGCCTTGTGGTCGGCTTTCTGCTGGCCGCGCTGATGGATCAGAAGATCCGCTTCGAAAACACCTTTCGAACGATCTTCCTTTATCCCTTTGCGCTGTCCTTCATCGTGACGGGCCTCGTCTGGCAATGGATCCTGAACCCCGAATTCGGCGTGCAGTCCGTGGTGCGTTCGCTCGGCTGGACGAGTTTCACCTTCGACCCGCTCTACAATTCCGACATCGTCATCTACGGCGTGCTAATCGCCGGGCTCTGGCAGGGCACGGGGCTCGTCATGTGCCTGCTGCTCGCGGGTCTGCGCGGCATCGACGAGGACATCTGGAAGGCGGCGCGCGTCGATGGTATCCCGATGTGGAAGACCTATCTCTTCATCGTCATCCCCATGATGCGCCCGGTCTTCATCACGACGCTGGTCATCATCGCGAGCGGCATCGTCAAGGTCTACGACCTCGTGGTGGCACAGACGAGCGGCGGTCCGGGCATCTCGTCGGAAGTGCCGGCGAAATATGTCTATGACTACATGTTCCAGGCCCAGAACCTCGGGCAGGGTTTCGCCGCCTCCACCATGATGCTTCTCACCGTCGCCATCATCATCATCCCCTGGGCCTATCTCGAATTCGGAGGACGCAAGCGTGGCTGAGACCGTCTCCATCAAGCCCGGCCCGGCGCTGGCCGCCGCCACCAAAGCCGGCATCGAGCCCCGTGGTGCCAAACCGCGCCGCACACTTTCCGGCCGCAACATCATGCTCTACGGCACGCTGGCCGTGGCCGCACTCTACTACCTGCTGCCGCTTTACGTGATGGTCGTGACCTCGTTGAAGGGCATGCCGGAAATCCGGCTGGGCAACATCTTCTCGCCGCCGCTGGAAGTGACCTTCGAGCCCTGGGCCAAGGCCTGGGCCACCGCCTGCACCGGCCTCAACTGCGATGGCCTGTCGCGCGGCTTCTGGAATTCGGTGCGCATCACCGTGCCCTCGACGCTGATCTCGATCCTCGTCGCCTCGGTCAACGGCTATGCGCTCGCCAACTGGAAGTTCAAGGGTGCCGACCTGTTCTTCACCATCCTCATCGTCGGCGCCTTTATTCCCTATCAGGTGATGATCTATCCGATCGTCATCGTGCTCCGGGAACTCGGCATTTACGGCACGCTGACCGGCCTGATCATCGTGCACACGATCTTCGGCATGCCGATCCTGACGCTGCTCTTCCGCAACTATTTTTCTTCGCTGCCGGAAGAGCTGTTCAAGGCGGCACGCATCGATGGGGCCGGCTTCTGGCAGATCTATTTCCGCATCATGCTGCCCATGTCGCTGCCGATCTTCGTCGTCGCCATGATCCTGCAAATCACCGGCATCTGGAACGATTTCCTGTTCGGCGTCGTGTTCACCCGGCCGGAATATTACCCGATGACCGTGCAGCTCAACAACATCGTCAACTCCGTCCAGGGGGTGAAGGAATACAACGTCAACATGGCCGCGACTTTGCTCACCGGCGCGGTTCCGCTCATCGTCTATTTCGTGTCGGGACGCCTGTTCGTCCGCGGCATCGCCGCCGGCGCAGTCAAGGGTTAAGCCATGCAGAAATCCGTCTCCATCAAGGACCTTTCGTTGAGCTTCGGTGCGGTCAACGTGCTGGAAAACCTCAATCTCGATATCGGGGAGGGTGAGTTCCTCGTGCTTCTCGGCTCGTCCGGCTGCGGCAAGTCGACCCTTCTCAACTGCATCGCCGGCCTGCTCGAGCCGACCGGCGGACAGATCTTCATCAAGAACAAGAACGTCACCTGGGAGGAGCCCAAGGACCGTGGCATCGGCATGGTGTTCCAGTCTTACGCGCTTTATCCGCAGATGACGGTGGAGAAGAACCTCTCCTTCGGCCTTCAGGTCGCCAAGATGCCGAAGGCGGAGATCGACAAGCGCGTCGCCCGCGCCGCCGAAATCCTGCAGATCGGCCCGCTCCTGAAGCGCAAGCCCTCGGAACTCTCCGGCGGCCAGCGCCAGCGCGTCGCCATCGGCCGGGCGCTGGTCCGCGACGTGGATGTCTTCCTGTTCGACGAACCGCTCTCCAATCTCGACGCCAAGCTGCGCTCGGAGCTGCGCGTGGAAATCAAGCGGCTGCACCAGTCGCTGAAGAACACGATGGTCTATGTCACGCATGACCAGATCGAGGCCCTGACGCTGGCCGATCGCATCGCCATCATGAAGAGCGGCGTCATCCAGCAGCTGGCCGATCCCAACACGATCTACAACGCGCCCAAGAACATGTTCGTCGCCGGCTTCATCGGCTCGCCGTCCATGAACTTTTTGCGCGGCGAGATCGTCGAGAAGGGCGGCAAGCCAATCTTCGTCGCCAACGGTGTGGATTTCGCGCTCGATGGCTACGCCGCCGGTGAACCGCTCCAGGCTGGCCGCAAAGTCGTGCTCGGCGTGCGTCCGGAGCATGTGAAGGTCAACGAGGACGGTCCCGGTGCCGATCATCATCAGGCGACCGTCGATATCGAGGAGCCGATGGGCGCCGACAACCTGCTCTGGCTCAAACATGCCGGCCACACCATGTCCGTCCGCGTCGCCGGCGCCCGGCGCTTCAAGCCCGGCACGGCGGTGAAGCTCTCCTTCGATATGGGGCTGGCCTCGCTGTTCGATGCGGGCACGGAGGAGCGGATCTAAGCCCGCCTTTCGCGAACAACCCTCTGGCCGTGCGGCCGGAGGGACATACCTTCCTGCGGCAAGAGAAACCGCCGAGAGACTGCCATGACCCACACATCCGACATTACCTCCATCGACCTTTCCGGCCTCTGGACCGTCACCAGCATCGACGCGGCGCACACCGCCCCCATGCGCGTGCCCGGCGACGTGCACAGCGCGCTTCTCGCCGCCGGCCTCATTCCCGATCCCTATGCCGGCCGCAATGAGCGCGATATCCAGTGGGTGGCGGAGAAGGACTGGGCGATCGAGCGGACGTTCGAGATCGCGCCCGAAATGCTGGAGGGTGACTGGTATCTCGATATCGGCAGCATCGACACGGTCGCCTCGGTCTATGTCAACGGCGTGCTGGTGCTCGACACCGACAATTGTTTTCGCCGGTACCGTCCCGACGTCACCGATGCGCTGAAGGTCGGCGAGAACACGCTGAAGGTGCTGATCCATTCGAGTGTTGCGGCCGGTGCGCTCCGGCAGGCGGAACAGCCGTTCTTCATTCCGTGGTCGACGGGCAATTCGCCGATCCCGAACGGCAACATGCTGCGCAAGCCGCAATGCCATTTCGGCTGGGACTGGAACATCGCGATTGCGCCGCTCGGCATCTATGGCGAGATCGTCCTGCGCAAGCTTGAAGCCGCGCGCATCGAACATGTCACGACGCGGCAGTTCCACCATGCTGACGGTGCCGTCGATCTCTATGTCACCGCCACCTTCTATGCCGAGCAGCCGGGCATCCTGCCGGTGCATTTCGCGCTAGGCGAGGAACGGGTGCGGCTCGATATCGGTGTCAATGCCGGCGAGACGCAGCTCACCCACATGTTCCGCATCGAAAGGCCTGCGCTATGGTGGCCGAAGGGGCATGGCGAGCAGGCGATCTATGCCGTGCGTGTCGAGACGCCGACGGAGACCGTCGTGCGCCGCACCGGCCTGCGCCAGGTAGAGCTTCTGATCGACAAGGACGAGCCGGGCAGCCGTTTTGCGCTCAAGGTCAACGGCCGCGAAATCTTCTGCCGCGGTGCGAACTGGATTCCCGCCGACGCGCTGCCCTCGCGCATCAATCCCGTCGCCGTGCGCGACCTGCTGCAATCTGCCGTCGATGCCAACATGAACATGCTGCGCGTCTGGGGCGGCGGCTTCTACGAGCCGGACTGGTTCTACGATCTCTGCGACGAGCTCGGCCTGATGGTCTGGCAGGACTTCATGTTCGCCTGCAACCTCTACCCCTCGACCGTCGATTTCCTCGACAACGTGGCCGCAGAGGTTGAGTATCAGGTCAAGCGTCTCGCCTCGCATCCCTCGATCGTGCTGTGGTGCGGCGACAACGAGTTGGTCGGCGCGCTGACCTGGTTCGATGTCAGCCGTGAGAACCGCGACCGCTACCTCGTTTCCTACGATCGCCTCAACCGCACCATCGAAGTGGCGATGAAGAAGGCCGCGCCCGGTGCGATCTGGTGGCCGTCGAGCCCGGCCTCCGGCTATCTCGATTTCGGCGATGCCTGGCATGCCGACGGTTCCGGCGACATGCACTACTGGTCCGTCTGGCACGAGAACAAGTCGTTCGACAATTACCGCACCGTGCGCCCACGCTTCTGCTCGGAATTCGGCTTCCAGTCCTACACGTCCATGCCGGTCATGAAGACCTTCGCGGAGCGCAAGGACATGAACATCGCCTCGCCGGTGATGGAAAGCCACCAGAAGAATGCCGGCGGCAACGAGCGCATTGCCGGGACCATGTTCCGCTACTTCCGCTTCCCCAAGGATTTCCCGAGTTTCGTCTATCTCAGCCAGATCCAGCAGGGCCTCGCCATCCGCACCGCCGTCGAGTACTGGCGCTCGCTGAAGCCCCATTGCATGGGCACGCTCTATTGGCAGCTCAACGACACCTGGCCGGTCGCCTCCTGGTCGAGCCTCGATTACGGCGGCAGCTGGAAGGCCATGCACTATATGGTGCGCCGCTTCTTCCAGCCCGTCGCCGTTGCCGCCATCCCGTCGAAGGACGGCGAGACCATCGGCTTTTCCGCCGTCAACGACACGGCCGAAGCCGTCACGGTGAAGCTCGACACTTGGCTGGTCTCGCTCTCCGGCGAGCGGCGCCCCCATCGCAGCGCCGAGGGTGTCTGCGGCCCGGACAAGGCGGAAATGTTGTTCTCCGTCTTCGCCGCCGATCTTCCCGAGGACACGCTGCTCTTCTGGTCCTTCGAGGCTTCGAACGGCATGAAGGGTGAGGGGCACCATATCTCCGGCACCTACAAGGCGCTCGATCTCGAGGCTTCCGGCCTGACGCTTGATGTTTCGCCGGGTGACGATGGCCGTTTTGCCGTCACCGCCGCGGCAAGCGGTCTTGCGCTGCATGTCATGCTGGAGGCCAACATCGCCGGCCGCTGGTCGGACAATGCTTTCGACCTCACCGCCGGAGAGCGCAGGACCGTGATCTTCACGCCCGCCGAAAGCGGTGCCGTTCCCCGCTTCCATTGGCTCGACCTTCATTCCTGCCAGACTTCCCAAGACTGATACGAGGAGACAACAATGCAGACCGTCAGTTTCCAGCTTTACAGCGCCCGTAATTTCCAGCCCTTCGCCGAAGTGTTCCGCATCCTCGGCGATGCCGGCTACAAGGAAGTCGAGGGCTACGGCGCCCTCTATGCGTCGCTCGACGATGCCGCCATCCAGCAGGTGAAGGCCGATCTCGACAAGAACGGCCTCACCATGCCCACCGCCCATTTCGGCCTCGACATGATCGAGGGGGAGCCGGACCGCGTCATCGAGATTTGCCGCACGCTCGGCATCGAGGCGGTTTATTGCCCCTACCTTTTGCCCGAACACCGCCCGACGGATGCCGCCGGCTGGCACGCGTTTGGCGCACGCCTGCAGAAGGCGGGCGAGCCGCTGCGCAAGGCGGGCCTCGTCTTCGGCTGGCACAACCACGATTTCGAGTTCTTCGCGCTGCCGGACGGCTCGGTGCCGCAGGATCACATCTTTGCCGGTGGTCCTGATCTCACCTGGGAAGCGGATATCGCCTGGGTCATCCGCGGCGGCGCCGATCCCTTCGCCTGGATCCAGAAATACGGCAGCCGCATCAGCGCCGTGCATGTCAAGGACATCGCGCCGAAGGGCGAGGCCACGGACGAGGACGGCTGGTCCGATGTCGGCCACGGCACCGTCGCCTGGGGCGATCTTGCCAAGGCGCTCGCCGGCACGCCGGCAAAACACTTCATCGTCGAGCATGACAATCCCAAGGACATCACCCGTCTTGCCACTCGCTCGATCGCAACCATCAAGGCATTCTGAGGACTGACCATCATGAGCAAGGAATACGGAGTCGGCATCATCGGCTGCGGCAACATTTCGGGCGCTTACTTCAAGCTGATCCCGATGTTCAGGAACCTGAAGCTTGTCGCCTGCGCCGATATCAATCCCGCAGCCGCCAAGGCGCGCTCGGAAGAGTTCGGCGTGGAAGCACAGGAGATCGACGCGCTGCTCGCCAACTCGGCGGTCGACGTCGTCGTCAACCTGACGATCCCGGAGGCGCACTATCCCGTCTCGAAGGCGGCGCTGGAGGCGGGCAAACACGTCTATTCGGAAAAGCCCTTCGTTCTCTCCATCGAACAGGGCGAGGACCTGCGCCGCATCGCCGACGCCAAGGGGCTCAAGGTCGGTTCGGCGCCGGATACCTATCTCGGCGGCTCGCACCAGTTCGCCCGCCATCTGATCGACAGTGGTAAGGTCGGCAAGATCATGTCGGGCACGGCGCATGTGCTGAGCCCCGGCATGGAGAGCTGGCATCCGAACCCGGACTTCTTCTTCGCGCCGGGCGGTGGACCAATCCTCGATCTCGGTCCCTACTACGTTAACAACCTCGTCAATCTCGTCGGCCCGGTGAAGCGCGTCGTGGCGCTCGCCAACAAGGCGCGCGAGGAGCGCATCATCGGCAACGGCCCGCGCCTTGGCCAGGCCGTTCCTGTCATCGTCGCCACCAACATCCACGCCATCCTCGAATTCGAGAACGGCGCGCAGATCGCGCTGATGGCGAGCTGGGACGTCTGGGCGCATCGCCACCAGAACATGGAGCTCTACGGCACAGATGGCGCTGTCTTCGTGCCGGATCCGAACTTCTTCGGCGGCAAGGTGGAAGTGGCCGGCAACGACTGCGAGCCGAAGGAAGTGGAGGTCTGGGATCACCCGCTGACCGCGCAGAACTACCAGTTCGACTGGGGCACACAGGCCAACTACCGTGGTATCGGCCTTGCCGATATGATGGAGGCTGTGACGACCGGCCGCGACTATCGCTGCTCGCTCGACCGCTCGCTGCACACGATCGACGTGCTGACCGCGATCCTGCGCTCGGCGGAGGAGGGCAAGGCGGTCGATATCGTGACGACCTGCACGCAGCCGGAAGCGCTCGGCATCGAGGAAGCACGTTCACTCCTGCGCTAGCTTGCGAACAACCGGCCGGCGAGGGCGGATGTCCCTTGCCGGTTGGTATGTCCGGGCTGTACGAAACACGTCCCGATTCAAATGAAGGAAATGGACCATGGCCTGGCAGCCGGCGGACAACCGTTACGACAAGATGATCTACAACCGCGTTGGGCGCTCCGGCCTGAAGCTGCCGGCGATCTCGCTCGGCTTGTGGCACAATTTCGGCGATGACACGCCGCATGACCGCAAGGTCGATATGTGCCGCACCGCTTTCGACCTCGGCATCACCCATTTCGACCTCGCCAACAACTACGGTCCTCCCGGCGGCACCGCCGAAACGGCCTTCGGCGAAATCCTGCGCACCGATTTCAAGCATCTGCGCGACGAGCTGATCGTCTCGTCCAAGGCCGGCTACGATATGTGGCCGGGTCCGTATGGCGAGTGGGGCAGCCGCAAATACCTGATCGCCTCCTGCGACCAGAGCCTGAAGCGCATGGGCCTCGACTATGTCGATATCTTCTATTCGCACCGCTTCGACCCGGAGACGCCGCTGGAAGAGACCTGCGGCGCGCTCGACCACATCGTGCGCTCCGGCCGTGCGCTCTATGTCGGTATCTCCTCCTACAATTCGCAGCGCACCCGCGAGGCCGCCGCGATCCTGAAGGCACTCGGCACGCCCTGCATCATCCACCAGCCGAGCTACTCCATGCTCAACCGCTGGATCGAGGAGGACGGTCTCGTCGATACGCTCGACGAACTCGGCATCGGCTCCATCGTCTTCACCCCGCTGGCGCAGGGCCTTTTGACGGCGAAATATCTCGGCGGCATTCCGAGCGACAGCCGCGCGGCGCTGAACCACTTCCTGAAGTCGGAATCCATTCGCCCTGAGATCCTCGACAATATCCGCAAGCTCAACGGCATTGCCGAGAAGCGCGGCCAGACGCTGGCGCAGATGGCGATCGCCTGGGTTCTGCGCGGCGGGCGTATCACCTCCGCGCTGATCGGCGCCAGCCGTTCGTCGCAGATCATCGATTGCGTCAAGGCTCTGGACAATCTCGACTTCTCTGCGGCCGAACTGGCCGAGATCGAGACCCTTTCGAACGGCGCGGACGTCAATCTCTGGAAGCGCTCCGCCGAGATCGACTGATCTTTCGGGCCGCCCGGCAAAACCGGGCGGCCTTTTTCGAGCATAGTCTGACGTACGTGCATCATCTTGGAGGAAACGATGATCCGCAACCCGATCCTGCCGGGCTTCAACCCGGACCCCTCGATCTGCCGCGTGGGGGAGGACTACTACATCGCGACCTCGACGTTCGAATGGTATCCGGGCGTGCAGATCCATCATTCGCGCGATCTGGTGAACTGGACGCTGGTGCGCCGGCCGCTGGAGCGCAGGAGCCAGCTCGATATGCGCGGCAATCCGGACAGCTGCGGTGTCTGGGCGCCTTGCCTGTCCTATGCCGACGGACTGTTCTGGCTTGTTTATACGGACGTCAAACGCTTCGACGGCAGCTTCAAGGATGCGCACAACTACATCGTCACGGCGTCGTCGGTGGAGGGTGAGTGGTCCGATCCCGTCTACGTCAATTCCTCCGGCTTCGACCCCTCGCTGTTCCATGACGAGGACGGGCGGAAATGGTTCGTCAACATGCAGTGGAACCACCGGCCGGAAAACCATACGGGTGCGGCGCACAATGCCTTCGACGGCATCCTGCTTCAGGAATGGGATGCCGGGACGAAGCGTCTGGTCGGGCCGGTGAAGAACATCTTTCCCGGCACAAGGCAGGGCCTGGTGGAGGCGCCGCATCTCTTCCGGCGCAACGGCTGGTATTATCTCACGACGGCGGAAGGCGGCACGGGCTACGACCACACCGTCACCATGGCGCGCTCGCGGACGATCGACGGCCCTTATGAGGCGCATCCGGATCTCTATCTGATCACCGCGAAGGATCATCCCGAAGCGCCGCTCCAGCGGGCCGGGCATGGGCAATATGTCGAGACGCCCGATGGCGAGGTCTATCACACGCATCTCTGCGGCCGGCCGTTGGCGCCTTTGCGCCGCTGCACGCTGGGACGCGAGACGGCGCTGCAGAAATGCGTGTGGCGCGACGACGGTTGGCTCTATCTGGAGCACGGCTCGCCCGTGCCGGAAGTTGAGGTGCCTGCGCCGGCCGGTGCCGTTGCAAACGAAAAACCGGCAAGCGTGTTCTATGATTTTTCCGAAGGCACGTTGCCTGCGGATTTCCAGTGGCTGCGCACGCCGGAGCCGGAGCGGATCTTCTCGCTGTCGGCGCAGCCGGGGTATCTCACGCTGTTCGGGCGCGAGAGCATCGGCAGCTGGTTCGAGCAGGCGCTGGTGGCGCGCCGGCAGGAGCATCATGATTTTCGCGCCGAGACGGTGATCGAGGCGGAGCCGGAGGTCTATCAGCAGGTCGCGGGCCTTACCTACTATTACAACCGCTACAAGTTCCATGCGCTCGGATTGACCCGGCACGAGGTACTGGGCCGCACGCTGACGATCCTGTCCTGCCCGGGGGATTACCCGAACGGAAACCTGACCTTCCCGGCCGGCAGCGGCGTCGCAGTGGGCGAGGGGCCGCTGGAGCTGGCGGCGGAGGTTCACGGCAACGATCTCCAGTTCTTCTGGCGCCCGGCCGGGACTGATGCCTGGCAGGCGATCGGCCCGGTGCTGGATGCCGGCGTGGTTTCGGACGAAGGCGGACGGGGTGAGCACAACTCATTCACCGGCGCCTTCATCGGCCTGTTCGCCTTCGATATTACGGGACGCGGGCGCGGCGGGGATTTTGCGAACTTCCGCTACACCGCGCTCTCCTGATCAGCCGGCCTGCCGGACCCAGACGGGGAACGGGTCCGGCAGGTTTGCCCAGCGGGCGGGCTCGAAGCTCTCTGCCGCGACGAGGCAGGCATCCAGCCGGCGTCGGATGTCGGCTTCATCCATCGGGTCCGCGCCGATGAAGACGAGCTCCTGCCGCCGGTCGCCCCAGACGGTATCGATATAGGTCGCGATGGCATCGAGCGCCGCCTTGTCCTGAGGCCAATGCTGGCGCGGCACGGAGGCCCACCACAGCCCGAGCCGGCCGCTCCTGACCAGCGCGCCCGCCTGGCTCATTTCACCGACATGGTGCGGCCGCGTCGCCAGCCAGAAGAAGCCCTTGGCGCGGATGACGCCCGGCCAGCTTTCATCGAGAAACGCCTTGAACCGCGCCGGGTGGAACGGTCTTTGGGCGCGGTAGACGAAGGAGCGGATCCCGTATTCCTCCGTCTCCGGCACATGATCCTTGAAGCCGTGCAGTTCCTTGAACCACAGCGGATGCTCGCTCGCCTTGGCGAAATCGAACAGCCCGGTGCCAAGAATATCGGTGAGCGCCAACCGGCCGAAATCCGTCTCGATGATGCGGGCGGCAGCGTTGAGGCCCCCGACGATCTGGCGCGCGGCGAGGAGATCGGCGTGGCTTGCAGCACCTGTCTTGTTGAGCACGATGACGTCGGCGAACTCGATCTGCTCGACGAGAAGCTCCACCAGCGTGCGCGTATCGCCTTCGCCCGCCGTTTCGCCGCGCTGGGCAAGAAAATCCTGGGAGCCGTAGTCTTTCAGGAGGTTTGCGGTATCCACCACCGTCACCATCGTGTCGAGCCGGGCGACATCCGACAGGCTCCAGCCGTTTTCGTCGCGGAAATCGAAGGTGGTGGCGACGGGCAGGGGCTCGGAAATGCCGCTCGATTCGATCAGCAGGTAGTCGAAGCGGTTCAGCTCCGCCAACCGCCGCACCTCCGCCAGCAGGTCGTCGCGCAGCGTGCAACAGATGCAGCCATTGGTCATCTCCACCAGCTGTTCGTCCGTGCGGGAAAAATCCGCCCCGCCTTCGCGGATGAGGGCGGCGTCGATATTCACCTCGCTCATATCGTTGACGATGACCGCCACGCGCAGGCCGCTGCGGTTGTTCAGGACATGGTTGAGCAGCGTCGTCTTGCCGGCGCCGAGGAAGCCGGAGAGCACGGTAACGGGGAGGCGGTTGTCCATCGTTTCTTGCCTTTAATGTTATATAATTACATTGATTGGGCTGAAAAAGGCGGGAAGATCCCGCCGGTTTTCTTGAGCTTAGGCGTGTGCAGAAAGTTCATGCGGCGCTTGTGGTTGTGGATGCTCGGGTCGAGCCCGAGCATGACGAAGGAGAGGGGAGGCGACGCGGCAAAGTTCATGGAAAAAACCGCTTGGGAGGTTGGTCAAGTTTGCGATGCTCTCGCCTGTGCGCCTCAAGGTTTGCGCGCGATGGTCCTTGCTCTTCCATTCTCATGCGCTCACGTTTCTCGCGTCGCCTTGAACATCCCCACCACGTCATCCTCGGGCTTAACCCGAGGATCCACGCGGCAACCATTGCCCCTCAAATCAGCTCGGTTGCCCCAGGCAATCGCGCAGCGAAGTGGCGATGCTGCGCATCAGCGTGAAGTAGAGGTCCGGACCCGGCTCCAGCGTGGCGGCTTCCGGGTCGAGCACGCCGGATTTGGCAGACGTTCCCTCGATCACCACGTTGACCAGCTTCGGCTCGAACTGCGGTTCGGCGAAGACGCAGGTGGCGCCGAGGGTTTTGACCTTGTCGCGGATCTGGGTCAGGCGCTCGGCACCCGGCAGGGTTTCCGGGCTGACGGTGATGGAGCCGGCGGCGTGCACGCCGTAGTGATGCTCGAAATACTGATAGGCATCGTGGAAGACGATGAAGGGCTTTTCCTTCACGGGGGCGACGGTCTCGGTGATTTCGGTGTTGAGCGCGGCGAGCTTGTCGGTGAGGGCCGCGAGGTTCTTGTTATAGGTCTCGGCATTGGCCGGGTCCTTCTCCGAGAGCACGCGCGCCGCTTCGGTGGCGATGGCGCGGGCATTGTCCGGGCTCAGCCACAGATGCATGTCGAATTCGCCATGCTCGTCGTGCTGATGGCCGGCTTCCGCGGCGTGATCATGGCCTTCGCCAGTTTCCTTGGCCTCAGCCTCCTTGCCATGGTCATGGCCGGCTTCGTCGTGGGAATGGCCCTCATGGGCATGATCGTGCCCTTCCTCGCCTTCATGCGTATGCGCCTCGAAGGGGCCGCCTTCGCGGAATTGCAGCTTCTCCATGCCGGGCGCATCATCGAGTTCGACAATGGTCGCCTTGCCGCCGAGGGATTCCAGCGGCTTTTCAAGGAAGGCCTCCAGTCCATGGCCGACCCAGAAGACGAGGTCCGCATCCTGAAGGGCGGCGGCATTGGAGGGCTTCAGCGAATAGGTATGCGGGGAGGCCGCGCCCTCGACGATCAGCTTCGGCTCGCCCACGCCCTGCATGACGGCGGCGACGAGCGAGTGGATCGGCTTGATCGACACCACCACATCCGGCGCTTCGGCGCGTGCGGCAAGCGTGCCGGCGGCAAGGAGGGCGGTGGAGAGAAGGAGGGTGCGCAGGGACTTTTGCATGGGATACTCCGCTTGAATTGAAATGTAATGTTATTACATCAATTGCGTTATGCTATAACGTGTGCCATATCCTCACGCAACAGGCATTTTGGAAAAATCATGCTGCAGACCCCAACCCAGATCGTCCAGCCGCTCGTCTCGCTTGCGGGCGTCGGCGTGCGCCGCCAGGGCCGCTGGCTCGTGCGCGGCGTGGAGTTTTCCATCGCACCGGGCGAGATCGTCACGCTGATCGGCCCGAATGGTTCCGGCAAGTCGACGACCGCCAAGACGGCGATTGGCGTTTTGAAAGCCGACGAGGGCAGGGTGGAGCGCAAGGCCGGCCTCAAGGTCGGTTATGTGCCGCAGAAGCTGGCGGTTGATTGGACCATGCCGCTCACCGTCGATCGGCTGATGACGCTGACCTCTTCGCTCAAGGGTGCCGAGATCGATGCCGCGCTTGAGGCGACAGGCATCCGCCATCTCGCCCGTGCTGAGGTGCAGCATCTCTCCGGGGGCGAGTTCCAGCGCGCGCTGCTCGCCCGCGCCATTGCCCGCAAGCCGGACCTGCTGGTGCTCGACGAGCCGGTGCAGGGTGTCGATTTCTCCGGCGAGATCGCGCTCTACGATCTCATCAAGACCATCCGCAACACGACCGGCTGCGGCATCCTGCTGATTTCGCACGACCTGCATGTCGTGATGGCCGAGACGGACACCGTGATCTGCCTCAACGGCCATGTCTGCTGCCGCGGCACGCCGGAAACCGTCAGCCAGAGCCCGGAATATCTGCGCCTCTTCGGTGCCCGCGCCGGCCAGACGCTTGCTTTCTACAATCACAACCATGACCACACGCATCTGCCTGATGGCCGCGTCCAGCATGCCGATGGATCGATCACCGACGATTGCCGGCCCAATGACGGGCACCATGTCGAAATTCTGCCGACCGGCGGCAAGGCGGGGCCGATGCGCATCGTGCACACGCATGGCCCGAACTGCGGCTGCGGCCACGACCACACGCCGCGGCCCTTGACGGGCAAGGGAGCGCGCCGCGATGCTTGACGACTTTTTCATGCGCGCGCTCGTCGCCGGCGTCGGGCTGGCGCTCACCGCCGGGCCGCTCGGCTGTTTCGTCGTCTGGCGGCGCATGGCGTATTTCGGCGATACGATGGCCCATTCGGCGCTGCTCGGCGTCGCGCTGTCGCTGTTGATGGATTTCAACCTGCTGATCAGCGTCTTCATCGTCGCCGCCACCGTCTCGATCCTGCTGCTTCTCCTCCAGAAGCGCGGTACGCTCTCCACCGATGCGCTGCTCGGCATTCTCTCGCATGCCACGCTGGCGATCGGCCTCGTCATGGTCTCCTTCATGACCTGGGTGCGCATCGATCTCGTCGGCTTCCTGTTCGGCGATATCCTTGCCGTCTCGCGCGCCGATGTCGATCTCGTCTGGGGCGGCGGCATTCTCGTCACCTTCGCCATCGTCTGGATGTGGCGTCCGCTGATCGCCTCGACGGTCAATCCGGAACTGGCGGAGGCCGAGGGCATGGAGCCGGAGAAAACGCGGCTTGCCTTCATGCTGCTGATGGCGCTCGTCATCGCCATCGCCATGAAGATCGTCGGCATCCTGCTCATCACGTCGCTGCTGATCATCCCAGCCGCCACGGCCCGGCGCTTTTCGACGAGCCCGGAGATCATGGCGGTTCTCGCCTCCGTCATCGGAGCGCTTGCCGTTGTCGGCGGGCTGTTCGGCTCCCTGAAATTCGATACCCCCTCCGGTCCCTCGATTGTCGTTGCAGCGCTTGGCCTGTTCATTCTAAGCCTGCTGACGAAGCCGAGGACGAGCGGCGTCGATTCCGCAACCGCCAGCCAGGGAGGCCAGGCATGACGACCCAGACTTTGACGCGCAACCAGGGCCTCGTGCTCGATGTGCTCTCGCATTCCGAGGGGCCGCTCAGCGCCTATACGATCCTCGACAAGCTGCGCGACAGCGGGTTTCGCGCGCCTTTGCAAGTCTATCGCGCGCTCGACAAGCTCTTGGAATTCGGCCTCGTGCACCGGCTCGAAAGCATCAACGCCTTCGTCGCCTGCGCCCATCCCGACGAGGGTTGCCATGCCCACGGCATCACCGCCTTCACGATCTGCGAGACCTGCGGCAAGGTGACGGAATTCCACGACCATGTGATCGAGGACCGGCTGAAAAGCTTTGCGAAGGACCGCAATTTCAAGACCGGCAAGACGACGATCGAGATCCGCGGCACTTGCGCGGGCTGTGCCTAGCTGATCGGCTTGAGACCCTTCCTGAAGCGCTGCCAGTTGCGCACATAGCTCTCGGCCGAGCGCTTCAGGCCTTCGATGGCCTCCGCATCCAGGGTGCGGATGGCCTTTGCCGGCGAACCGACGATCAGCGAATTGTCCGGAAAGACCTTGCCTTCCGTCACCAGCGCATTGGCCCCGACCAGGCAATTGTTGCCGATGACGGCGCCGTTCAGCACCGTCGCGCCCATGCCGATAAGCGAATTGTTGCCGATGGTGCAGCCGTGGATGATGGCGCTGTGGCCGATCGTGCAGCCTTCGCCGATGATGACGGGTTTGCCGGGATCCGTATGCACGACCACGCCCTCCTGGATATTGGAGCGTGCGCCGAGGATGATCGGTTCGTTATCGCCGCGCAGCGTGGCGCCGAACCAGATGCCGACATCCTCGCCGACGATGACCTTGCCGATGACATTGGCATCCGGCGCCACCCAGTAGCGGTCGTCGGCGGGCAGCGTCGGGGCGCGGTCGTCGAGGGCGTAAAGCGGCATGGTTTCCTCCGGCGGTTTGATTCCTCGGCCCACTCTAGCACCCGCCCGCCGGGCCGGGGAAAGGGCGGAGGGTGGTTTTTGAAGACGGGATGGAGTATGAGCCCGGCCATGACCAAGAGAGCGACATTCTACAGCCAGGCCGTGACCGCGGGGACGAAGATTTTCGCCACCGCGCCGATGATCGACTGGAGTGACCGGCACTACCGCGTGTTTGCGCGGCAGCTCACCAGGAATGCGCTGCTCTTCACTGAGATGATCGTCGCCGATGCCATCCTGCGCGGCAATCGCGAGCGGCTGCTCGGCTTCGATGCCGTGGAGCATCCGGTTGCCTTGCAGCTCGGCGGCAACGATCCGCAGAAGCTCGCCGAGGCGGCACGGATCGGCGCGGAATTCGGCTATGCCGAGATCAACCTCAATGTCGGCTGCCCCTCGGATCGGGTGCAATCCGGCACGTTCGGCGCCTGCCTGATGCGTGAGCCCGATCTGGTGGCCGATTGCGTGGCGGCGATGAAGGCGGTGGTTGCCATTCCGGTCACGGTGAAATGCCGCATCGGCGTCGATGATCAGGACCCTGAAGTGGCGCTGCGCGATCTCGTCTCCCGCGTGAAGGCCGCCGGTACGGATGCCGTCTGGGTCCATGCGCGCAAGGCGTGGCTGCAAGGCCTGTCGCCGAAGGAGAACCGCGATATTCCGCCGCTGGACTACGGTCTGGTGCGCCGGCTGAAAAGTGAAAACCCCGGTCTTTTCATCGGTCTCAACGGCGGGCTTCATATTTTGAGTCAGGCTGTCGAAGAGATGGACGGGCTTGACGGTGTCATGCTTGGCAGGGCCGCCTATCAGGATAGCGGTGTTCTCACCGGCGTGGATGATCTTTTTCCGCATCCCCTATCGGGCGGCCAGCCATCCGGTACTTTCTCCAATCCGCAGGCGCTGCCCGTCGAGCGGTGGGAGGCGGTGCGCGATGCCATGGTCGCCTATGCAGCCGAGGTGATCGCCCGGGGCGGGCGGGTGGCGCATGTCACGCGGCATATGGTCGGGCTGTTCCAGGGTTTTCCGGGTGTGCGGCGCTACCGGCAGATCCTTTCCACCGATGCCACGAAGCCGGGGGCGGGGCCGGAGGTGATCGCCAATGCCTTTGCCGCGGTGCTCTCGGCACGGGGCGAGGTGGCGACGGCGGCGGAGTAGCGCTTTCTGTGCATCGTCGCGGCGTGACCACAATTTCGTCCCCTCGGGGGCGGAAAACCGCGTAAACAACGAACGACGCAGTGCAAAGCAAGTCCAGCAAAAGTGTGATGCGGTTTTGCGTCCGGGCTTGCGAAAGATAGAGACAACAGGTGGCCGCGTGATCGATCCCTACGCCATGCTCGGACTGGAGCGCGATGCAGACGACAACGCGGTGAAGGCTGCCTATCGCAAGGCCGCCAAGGGCATGCATCCCGATTCGGGCGGCGATGCCGACCAGTTCGCCCGTCTGCAAACCTGCTACGACCTGCTGCGCGATCCGGTGCGTCGAAAAGTCTTCGACGATACCGGCTTCGACCCGCAGCTGGCCGATCCGCGCGATCTCAAGGGCCTGATGCTGCTGGAACCGCTGGTCAACGAGGTCATCCTCGACGAGCGCGAGCCCGGCAGTTTCGATCCGCTGGCGGCGATGCGCCGCAAACTCTCCGACGACATCGTCAAGAGCCGCTTCCACATCCTGGAGCTGGAACGCCACCGCAACCGCGTGCGCCAGCATATCGACCGCCTCGGCCGCAAGGCCGGCACGGACTTTCTCGGCTCCATGCTGCGCGCCCGCTCGCAGTCGATCGCCGAGGCGATCCGCAATGCCGAGACCCAGATCCAGTCCATCGAGCAGGCCTATGCCATGCTGGAAGGCTATTCCTACGAACTGGCCGCCGCGCTTGAGCCCGTACTCGTCAAGGGCGAGGCGGCCGAATAGGCCCGCCTACCAGTGCTTCGGCAGCGGCGGCTCCTCGCCCTCGTATTTCGGCGCGGGCTGCGCGGCGCGCATCTTTTCGAAAGCGCGATAGGCTTTTCGCTTGCGGCCGGCGACGAGCGCACGGGCGGCCTCGACGCCGGCGTCCTGGAGGGCGCGAGTCTCGCGGTAGGACGAACTCATCGTGATCTTGCTCGCCAGATAGCCGAAATGCTCGGCATCCGCCACGCTCCGCGCCAGCTCGTCGAGCAGGCGGCGCTGGTCGGCGTCGAGATTGGCAAGGCAGCAGGGCTGCTGCGTCGCACGGAAGAACCAGATGCAGCGATGCCGGCGCCGGCAGTCGCGACGGCGGCAGATGCGCTCCGGCACAGCCAGCATCTCGGCGCTGCGGGCAAGCTGGTGGCAGGTGAGCGGGGGCGGTTCGTAGGGCATGGGGGCTCCTGTTTTGGGGAAGGAAAGGCGGATGGTGCGCCCGGCGCGCAGCATCCGGTCCGGTTTTCGCGGGGCCTTGCCCACCGGATCGACGTCCGGGCGCCGCCTTTGCGGCCTGCCTTTCGACGGGATGCGCGAAAACCGTCCCGCGCGTGAAAAAAAGCCACGCCGGGGTCTGGATCAGGCTTCGGACGGGGCGCTCAAAGCTGTCTCGTCAAAAGTATAGAAGTGACACCTTTCAGCGCCCCGTTCAGCGGTTTTTGCCTGCGACTCCGGTCTCTCTGCAAAGGCTGGGTCCGGCGGTGTTTGCCGTCGGTTTCCGGGGCGGGTTTTGAACCCGTTTTGACATCCGCGCAGAACTCTCCATCGAGCCCGGCCCGGACGGAAAGACTCATCGCCTTTCCCGGGAAAACACCGCTCCGGCGGACGATGCCGACGCATCCGCCAGTCCCAGCCCCCTTGTGTGCCGCACAGGCACATCCGGCGCGCCGTCAGGGGATGAAACCACGGGACCGGTCCGACGCCCCGCCGCTTCCCCCATGTCGCCGGAGGGAGACCACTTTCCGCAGACCCTTTTGGAGAGGACTTACGTCCGTCCCTCCCCAAAAGCGCCGACCCCGCCTCGCCGCAACGCCTTGCGGTGTATCCGCGGCGGGATGAGGGGGAGTATGGCATGGGGGATTGGGGCGGGGAAAAGTAAATCTGAAAAACGGACTTTCACCGTAAAACGAGTGAATTCTCTCTTGTCGGTATTGATCATAGTGGTTTGCGCCCAACAGTTGTGAATTGGCGGTATTCCCACTAACGGACAGCTCAAATTCCGCTTAATCTCTGTGTGGCACTTTGGGGGATTCACTATGCGACTGCACAGAGTACTGGTTAGAAATTTCAGAGGTGTGCGATATGCAGAACTGAGTAATCTCTCTGATGTTGTCGTTATCGCTGGGCAAAACGGCTCAGGAAAGTCATGCTTACTTGACGCTATCAGACTAGTTAAATCTGTTTATGGTGGCTACCAGCAAAATGAATACCATCATTGGTTCGGTGAGTTTCAAATAAATTTCTCA
This sequence comes from Shinella curvata, assembly GCF_022899935.1. Taxonomy (GTDB): domain Bacteria; phylum Pseudomonadota; class Alphaproteobacteria; order Rhizobiales; family Rhizobiaceae; genus Shinella; species Shinella curvata. The sequence continues at coordinate 536,380 of NZ_JALJCJ010000001.1, read as the reverse complement.
AATGATCCTAAAGCCTTTGTTCCGTTGTTTAATAATCCCTCAGAGCCTTTGATTATCGAAGTTGATGTTGTTCTTCATCCCGATGAAAGGGACTATCTTAAAGTAAATGCTGAAGCTCTGATCACTACTCAGGCATGGAGAATAATAGTTCCAGAGCTATATGGTTGGAAATCTCTCAATGCTGCACCTTTGGCTGCGCAATATCGCAGTCGGGAAGGTGAGGTTATTGCGCGTGCAATCGAAGATCTGAAGATATTTAAAAAAGAAATGGAGAGCGAGGTAATTAAGGCTAGGGTCTTTATTAACCCGAATGAGCAGCCAATGTTTAATAACTCAAAGGTCCTTGAGATAGTTTTTAGTACATTTGATCCTAAAAATATTGGAATTATTGATTATCATGGAGCTCAGCGTCATTTTGGAAGGGAGGCGATTGGAAGCATTAACGTAAATTTGGAGGCTAGCGAGGAGCAAAGCAAGCAGAGTGCATTGTATAACTACAATAATAAATACTCTAATGTTAAGAGCGAAATGGCTTCTCTTTATGTAAGAGAGGCTTTGGCAGAGAAGGCTGGAGGAAAAATCGGTGGAACCGAAAATATAACTAAAACTCTCATGGAGCTTTTCAATACATTTTTCCCGCATAAGGAATTTTTGGGGCCTCAGCCTTCAGAGGAGGGGCGCTTGAGATTTCCGGTCAGGGTCGGGGGAGCTGAAATGCACGACCTTGATGAATTAAGCTCAGGAGAGAAGGAAATATTGTATGGCTATCTAAGAATGAGGAGTTCTGCAAGGAAAAACTCAGTAATACTTTTGGATGAGCCGGAACTGCACCTAAATCCACGGCTGACAAAGAATCTCCCAGGATTTTATTATAGAAATCTGTCTACTGCCTTAAATAATCAAGTTTGGCTTATTACTCATTCAGATGCGATTCTGCGGGAAAGTGTAGGGCAAGATGGATTTAGCGTCTTTCATGTGACGTCCAGTGCGCATACTGATTTGGGGCTTAATCAAGCAACGCGCGTCTTGGCGGATCAGGATTTAGAGCGCGCGGTGATTGAGCTTGTAGGTGATTTGGCTGCGTACAGCCCTGGTGGGAGGGTTGTAATTTTTGAGGGTGAGGACTCGGAATTTGATCTTTGGATGACTTCGGAACTGTTCCCGGAATTGGCTGAAAAGGCGAATTTAGTTTCGGGTACCAATAAGGCACGCGTCCGTGGTTTGCACGATCTGCTTCAAGGCTTATCTGATGCCGGAAGGCTTCCCAAGTATCGCGTCTTCTCAATAACCGACAAAGATTATGAGCAAGGCGACTTATCTCCTATAAATCAATTTAAATGGGATAGTTATCATATCGAGAACTATCTACTTTCAGATGAATATATAACTAACGTTTTGAAGGGCATAAACGGAAATTCGTTCAATTCATCTGTTTCTGAGGTTTCTGCGAAACTCTATGAATGCGCATCAGATACGATCCAAACAATGTTGATACAAATAACTCATGATTTTGTGAATGGGAAATTAGTTAATGCACTAAATGTTAAAATCGATCCGAATTCTAGGAATATTACAGGTGATATGGTCGATTCTGTTTCGCGCGCTAGAAATAGAGTTGATTCACTTGCTGTAGGCGCGCTATCCTTGGATGGCTTGTCGCAATATATAGATCAAGTTCGTGTTGGTTTGGAGAGTGACCTGCTTTCTGGAGCGTGGCGAAAGAACTTCAGTGGCCGTAACATACTTAATAGGTTCGTCGCGAGGTATGGCAATGGTATTAGTTATAAAAATTTTCGTAATTTGATTGTTGCCGAGATGCGCGCAAACTCATACAGGCCGGCTGGTATGGGGGAAATTCTTGGAAAGATTATGTTGCCAACACCTCTCGATGGGGCCGCTAACAGATAGTGCAACGAGCGTGAGCAGAATTTACCGTCCAGGCCGCCCCGTTTTCCCCTTCGTCCGAGCCTTCCGCTTCGCCTCCACCGGGTCCTCATAACTCCCCGCGCCAATCTTCCCCCGCCGGACCGGCTTCGCGTCGTCGGCACCGTCTGCACGTTCGGGTTGGCCTTCGAGGAGGGGGGCGTGGCGTTTTTTGGTGGAGAGGGTTTCTTCCGGGCGGGCGGGCAGGTCTCCGGTGATGGGCTTTTCGGTGCGGCCGACGGTCATTTCGTCGAGCGTGTTGCGGCGGAACAGCGATTTGCCCGCGGGCGTGGCGACGTCGCGGCCCATTTCGTCCAGCGAAGGCTTGCGGAAAAGCGGGCGTTCGGTGTCGGTGCCCGGGCCCATGTCGTCGAGCGAGGGTTTTTGGAAGAGGGATTTTGACGGGGCGTCGGCGTCTGCGGTTGTGGATCCTCGGGTCGAGCCCGAGGATGACGGAGGAGAGGTGGTGCCGGATGTCGCGCCTGCGCCGCCACCGGTCTTTGCCGAGGCGGATTTCGACGGGGTGCCGGACGTGCCAGCCTTTCCGCTCTTGCCGCCTTCCTGACTTCTCGCCGAGCCTTTTGCATTCCCATTCGCGCCTTCGGCGCTCCGCGCCGGGTTTTTAATGCTCCCTGTCGCGCCTTCGGCGCTTTTCGCCTCTTGCCGCGCCATCGGGTCGTCCATGACGGCGAGTTCGGCGGCCTTGAGGCGTTTGATCTCGTCGCGCAGGCGGGCGGCCTTTTCGAAGTCGAGATCGGCGGCGGCGTCGCGCATGGCTTTTTCCAGCGCGTTGAGATGGGCCTGCAGGTTGTTGCCGACGAGGTTGCCGCCATCGGCAAAGCCCTTGCCGGAGACACCGGAAATATCGGCGCGGACGTGGTCGCGCTCGTAGACCGAGTCGAGGATGTCGGAAATCTTGGCCTTCACCGATTCCGGGGTGATGCCGTGCGCCTCGTTATAGGCGACCTGCTTTTCGCGGCGGCGGGTCGTCTCGTCCATGGCGCGCTGCATGGAGCCGGTGATCTGGTCGGCATAGAGGATGACCTTGCCGTCGACATTGCGCGCCGCGCGACCGATGGTCTGCACGAGGGACGTCTCCGAGCGCAAAAAGCCTTCCTTGTCGGCATCGAGGATGGCGACGAAGCCGCATTCGGGAATGTCGAGGCCTTCACGCAGCAGGTTGATGCCGACGAGCACGTCGAAGGCGCCGAGACGCAGGTCGCGGATGATCTCGATGCGCTCCAGCGTGTCGATGTCCGAGTGCATGTAGCGCACGCGAATGCCCTGTTCGTGCAGGTATTCGGTGAGGTCTTCGGCCATGCGCTTGGTGAGCACGGTGACGAGCGTGCGGTAGCCGGCCTCGCTGGTGGCGCGGATCTCGCCCAGCACGTCGTCCACCTGGCTTTTCGCCGGGCGTACCTCGACGGGCGGGTCGATCAGGCCGGTCGGGCGAATGACCTGCTCGGCGAAGACGCCGCCGGCCTGCTCCATTTCCCAGTTGCCCGGCGTGGCCGAGACGGCGATCGTGTCGGGGCGCATGGCGTCCCATTCCTCGAAGCGCAGCGGGCGGTTGTCCATGCAGGAGGGCAGGCGGAAGCCGTATTCGGCCAGCGTCGCCTTGCGGCGGAAGTCGCCGCGATACATGCCGCCGATCTGCGGGATCGTGACGTGGCTTTCGTCGATGAAGATCAGCGCGTTGTCGGGGATGTATTCGAAGAGGGTCGGCGGCGGCTCGCCGGGCTTGCGGCCCGTGAGGTAGCGCGAATAGTTCTCGATGCCGGCGCAAGAGCCGGTGGCCTCCAGCATCTCGATATCGTAGCGCGTGCGCTGCTCCAGACGCTGCGCCTCCAGCAGGCGGCCGGCCTTTTCCAGCTCGGCGAGGCGCAGCTTCAGCTCGTCCTTGATCGCCTTGATGGCGCCGTTCAGCGTCGGGCGTGGAGTGACATAGTGGCTGTTGGCGTAGATCTTCACCGATTTCAGGTCGCCGGTCTTCTGGCCGGTCAGCGGGTCGAATTCGGTGATCGCGTCGATCTCGTCGCCGAACATCGAGATGCGCCAGGCGGCATCTTCAAGGTGGGCCGGGAAGATCTCGATCGTATCGCCGCGTACGCGAAAACTGCCGCGCTGGAAATCCATCTCGCGGCGCTTGTATTGCTGGGCGACGAGGTCGGCGAGCAGCTGGCGCTGGTCGAGCCGTTCGCCGACCTCCATCTGGAAGGTCATGGCGGTGTAGGTCTCGACCGAGCCGATACCGTAGATGCAGGAGACCGAGGCGACGATGATGCAATCGTCGCGCTCCAGCAGCGAGCGCGTCGCGGAGTGGCGCATGCGGTCGATTTGCTCGTTGATCGACGATTCCTTCTCGATGAAGGTGTCGGAGCGCGGGACGTAGGCTTCCGGCTGGTAATAGTCGTAGTAGGAGACGAAATATTCGACCGCGTTTTCCGGGAAGAAGTTCTTGAATTCGCTGTAGAGCTGGGCGGCCAGCGTCTTGTTCGGCGCGAGGATGACGGCGGGGCGCTGCGTCTCTTCGATCACCTTGGCCATGGTGAAGGTCTTGCCCGAGCCGGTGACGCCGAGCAGCACCTGGCTGCGTTCGCCGGAGGAGAGGCCCTCGACGAGATCGGCAATGGCGGTCGGCTGGTCGCCGGCGGGCTGGTATTCGCTCATCATGCGGATGGCGATGCCACCCTCGGACTTGGCGGGCCGGGCGGGACGGTGCGGCGTCCACAGCTTGCCGTCCTTGAACAGCGGGTTGCCGCTCTCGATGAGCGCGGACAGTGCCTCCACCGTGGCGGTGACGGCCGTGCCGGCATTGAGCGCGGCGGCGTCCTCCAGGGAGACATCGAGGCCGGAGACCGGGTTGAGGCCGGCGGCGGCGCGGGTCTTCGGGTCGGACGAGCCGCCGATCGAGACGCCACGCGACGTCTTGGAGACCGTGACCTGCTCGGTGTGGCGGCGGGCGGCGTTCTCCACCGTCTTGCGGTGTTTGCCGGCCTTGGAGGCGACCTCGCGGCGGCTCTCGACGCTTCCCGCCTCGGCTTCCGCCTCGAGCTGCTTCACCCAATCCGAGACGCTGCCGGACAGGGGCGCGCCCTCGAAAGGCGACTGCGGGGCTTCCTCGAAACCGGAGTTCGGGGCGGTGGGTTTTTTCGGAGCTTTGGCCATGCGGGGAATATGGAGAGAGTCATGCGGAAAGAAAAGGGGTTTTGAGTACAAAAGGGAAACGAATTTGCAGCCGTCTCCGGCCGTTATGAGAAAAGGCAGGGCGAGGGGCGATCATGGATACGGTGATTGACGAGACGGCACTGATGCCGAAGGAAAGCGCGCTGGCGGAGCTGCACACGGCGGTGGCGGCCTACAATGCCGAGCGTGGCACGGTGACAAACACGCTCTATGTCAACATGGTGCTGATGTTCGGCGGCTATGTCGTTTTCGCCTGCATCCTCGCCTATATCGCCTTCATCGAGATCGAGAGGAACATCGTCGGCATCGTGCTGGGGCTGCTGTTCTTCGGTGGCACGGTCGTCTGGCGCGTCGCGCAGGCGCCGTCGAAACGCTTCCAGCAGGATTTGCGCGACCGCATGCTGCCGCTGGTCTTCGGCTTCATCGACGAGGTGCAGTATGCGCACGGCGCCGAGCCGCGCTTTATGGGCGCCATGCCGGGCAAGGAGCTGGTGGCACGCGACCGCAGCGAACACGGAGACATGATCGCCGGCATGCATGAGGGGCTGGCCTTCACGCTGTCGGAAACGGAAATGATCACCGGCAGCGGCAAGAGCCGCAGCACGACCTTCAAGGGCATCATCTTCCATTTTGTGCGCGACGCGGAATTTCCCGGCCTGCTGCTGGCGGCGCGCAAGCCGAACAGCGTGCATCTTTTCTTCCGCGATCTCTTCGGCGGCAGTTCCATGCTGCTGGTGACGAGCGGCAATCCGGAACTCGACGCTTCCCACGAATTCCGCACCGACCGGCCAGATGCCGCCACGCCCATCGTGCAGGGCGCGCTCGCCAAGGCGCTCGATTACCTCTCCACGGAATGGCGCGACGACGTGGTGCGTCTCGCGCTGCGGCGGCGGGATTGTTACCTGCTGCTGCCCTCGAAGAAGGACTTTTTCGAGCTGCCGCCGGTGCACACGCCGATCGATTTCGACCGGCACCTGAGGCCGATGATCCGCGACCTCGTTACGCTGCTGGCGACGGCGAAGCTGGTCAGCAAGATCGCTTAGGTCGGCAAACCGACAAAAAGCTTCCGCACCTCATCCGCCATGTGCTGCACCGCGCGGTCCTTGTCGCGCCGGCGGTGCCAGGCGAGGTGGAGGGGGAAGCCGGGGACGGGGATGGGGGGAAGGGCGACGTGGAAACGCGCTGCGGCCTCCGGCGGCAGGCAGTGGCTGGGCATCATGGCGATGAGGTCGCTGTCTTCCAGAAGCGAGGGCACCATCAGGAAGCTGGGCACGACGATGCCGACGCGGCGGGTCTTGCCGAGGGTGGCGAGCTGGTCGTCGAAGGGCGTGCGCGTATCGCCGCGGCCAGAGACGAGGATGTGCGGAAAGGCGAGCCAGCGGTCCAGCGTGAAATTCCAGGCGGCGGGATGATCCTTCCGCATGGTGACGATATAGTGCTCCTCGACCAGTGTCTCGCGGTGGAATGCGGTTGCGTCGATGGTCGGAAAGACCGAGAGGGCGATGTCGCTGGCGCCACGGGCAAGGGATTCCAACGCTTCGGGCGCGCCATGCCACGGCTGGATGACCAGATCGATGCCGGGCGCGGATCGGCTCAGCGCGCGGTGCAGGGCACCGGCGATCAGGATGCCGGGGAAATCGGCGGTGAGAATGCGCACGGTCTGGCGGATTTCGGCGAGCGGTTCCTCCGGCGCATCCACCACGGCGGCGATTCCGACGAGAAGGGTTTTTAGCGGATCACGCAGGCTCTCCGCCTTCGGAGTCAGCCGCATGCCGCCCTTACCGCGCTCCAGCAGTGGATCGCCGAAGAGATGGCGGCAGCGGTCGAGCGCGCTCGATGTGGCGGGCTGCGACAGGTTCAGCTTTGTGGCGGCACGCGAGACATGGGCCTCGTCAAGCAGGGCGTCGAGAATGACGAGAAGGTTTAGGTCGATGGATCTTAAATTCATAAAATCAATAATAGCATATATAAATCATCCATTGGAATGATTTCAGCATGCGCGGCATCCTGATGGCGTCAACACAGGAGATGACGCCATGAGCAAGACCTTGATCCTTCTCTTCCACCCCGATCTCAACCGCTCGCGCGCCAATGCGGCGCTTGCCGGTACGGCCGCCCGCCTGCCGGGCGTGGAGGTCGCCGATATGTATGCGCTCTACCCTGATGGCTCGATCGATGCGGATCGCGAGGTGGCGCGGCTGCGCTCGCCCGACCGGATCGTGCTGCAGTTCCCGATCCAGTGGTATGCCACGCCGCCGCTGCTGCAGGCATGGAAGGATGCGGTGCTGACCCGCATGTTCTACATTACCTATTCGACCGAGGGGCGACATCTCGAGGGCAAGCCGCTGCTCGTCGTCGCGACGGCCGGCAATGTGCCGGAAGCCTATCAACGGAGCGGCGCCAACAAGTTCACCATGGAAGAGCTGCTGCGCCCGCTCGAGGCCACGGCCCACCGTTGCAGCCTGCCGTGGCAAACGCCGTTCCTCGTGTACAGGGCGGACAAGCTGGACGATCTCTCGCTGCACGGCGCGGCGAAGGCGTACTGCTCGCTTCTGGAAACTTGGCGCCGAAACGACGCGAAGCGTTTCCTCGTGGAAGCGTGGGGCTGACGGATGATGACGTGGGAATTTTCGCACCCCGCAAAGCCGAGACACATTGTGCCGCTATGGTATCGGCTGACGGTCCGCACCGTGCCGGCGGGTATTCTGGTGCAGTACCTGTTGGCGGGACTGGGGCTCTTTTACGACGGCCTGTTCCTGGACTGGCACGGTGGGCTCGGCATGCTCTTGTTCCTGCCGATCACCGCACTGGTACTGGCAAGCTGGTTCGGCGGCCAGATGCATCCGCTGCGCTGGTGGGCGGGGTTGCTGGCGATGCTCCATGCTGTGCAGGTCGCACTGATCACGGTCGGGCAGAGCAGCGGCTCGGGTATCTTGCAGGCGTTGCATCCGTTCAACGGCGGGCTGATGCTCGCGGCCTCGCTGGTTCTGCTGGCCAAGGTGGAGCGCAACCGGGCGCCGATGGCGAAGACTTGAAGTGAGCCGGTCGGGTTGCGGGTTACGCTATGCGCTCGGCGTGCTGGTCGAGCCAGCGCGGAATGTCGTTTGCCGGCATCGGGCGGGCGAAGTAATAGCCCTGCGCGTGACGGCAGCCGAGCATGCGCAGCACCTCGGCCTCCTCCTCGTTCTCGACGCCCTCTACGACGATGTCGATGGACAGCGCATGGCCTATGCCGATGAGGGCAGAGATGAGGGCCTGGTTTTCGCGGCTGGTGGCGATGCCCTTGACGAAGCTGCGGTCGATCTTAAGCCGGTCGATGTGCAGGCTGACGAGGTAGGCCAGCGAGGAGTGGCCCATGCCGAAATCGTCGACGGCGAGGCGGAAGCCGGCGGCTTCCAGCCGGGCGAGCTCCGCGCCGGCAGCCTGCGTGTCGAGCGTCGCTTCCTCGGTGATCTCGATTTCCATCAGCGCCGGGGAGATATCGTGCGCGCGGGTGATGTCCGTCAGCAGGCGCGACAGCGTATCGCCGGAAAATTCGCGCGGCGAGACGTTCACGGCGACGGCTGCCTCCGGCAGGCCAAGGCGCGGAAGGGTGCGCAGCAACTCGGCGGCGCAATTGGCGACATAGCCGGTCAATGCCGTTGAGATGTGCAGGGCATGGGCGGCGCGCACGATGTCCGGCGGGCTGACGGCGCCGAGTTCGGGGTGCATCCAGCGTAGCAGCGCTTCGAACCCGGTGACGCGGCCTGTGGCCAATTCCACCTGCGGCTGAAACACCACCTGTAAGGCGCGATCCGCGATGGCGTCCGTGAGCGTCGTCTCGATGAGGCGCTGGCGCTCGATGCGGGCTTTCAGGATGGGATTGAACAGACCGAGGCGTCGTCGGCCGCCTTCCTTGGCGGCATAGAGCGCAATATCGGCGCTGGCGAAGAGGTCGTCAGCTGTCTCGCCATGCTGAGGATGCAGGGCGAGGCCTGCGCTCGCACCGACGGTGACGGGCCGTCCGCCAATGACGATGGGATCTCCGGCGAGGCGGACAATGCCGTCGCCGATCGCGCGGCCACGGGCCTCCGCCGCCTGTCCTTCGATGATGACGGCGAACTCGTCGCCGCCAAGGCGCACGACCGTGTCGGTCGGGCCGGTGAGGCTGGCGAGACGGTCGGCGATCTCTATCAGCACGGCATCGCCGGCGCCGTGGCCCATCGTGTCGTTGATCGCCTTGAAGCGATCGAGATCGATAACGAGCAGCGCCAGCGCGCCGGTCGGGACGCTCTTGTCGAGCAGGTCGCGCAGGCGCTGGTTGAACAGCGCGCGGTTGCCGAGACCCGTCAGCGCGTCGCGGTTCGCAAGCGAGGCGAGTTGTTGATAGGACTGGCGGATTTCCCCGTTGGCATCGGAAAGCGAAGCAGCGAGCGCCACGGCTTTCAGCCGGTCGATCTGGCTGCGGATGAAACCGGCTTCGCTGAGCTGGCTGGCGCGCAGCATCATCACCGCGAGCAGCAGCGCATCGGCGGCGATGACAAGCGCGGCCGACGTTCCCGTGATCAGCAGCGAGAGGATGGCGGCGGCGAGCGGCGGACCGGCGAAGAGCAGGGCCGTGCGGGAATAGGCGGTGCTCTGCATCAGCGATCCGGCGCAGATGCCGCCGATGATGAAGATCAGATAGGGGTTGAGGCCGTTTGCGCCGTGAAGGGTTCCGATGAAGGGCGGCAGGCTCCAGGCAAGACCTCCGCCGAGCGCGCCGAGCGAGAGAACGCCGAGCGCGCGTTTCGGCCGCTCCACGGCGCAGTTGAGGCGGCGAACGATCCTGACGCCGATGTAGCGGGCGAGGTTGATGGCGAAGACCGCGGCAAGCCAGGCCAGGATGCCCGCGCCGGGCTCGTCGAGCCAGAGGACCGCTGCGGTGGTCGCCGCGAGGAAACAATTGGCGGCAAGCGACAGCACGACACCGTCCAGCACGGCTAGGGCCTGTGCGGAGAGGATCTGTCGTCTTGTCGCTTCATCCTCCGGCATCAGCCGGGTCGCATCCGTCATGTTCTTCCCGGCCTGAAGGAATCGCCGTTGTGGCGTGTGGCGGATCGTGTGGGGGCGGGCATAAGATTGTCTTAATGGGGGATCGCGAGAATCCATGGCCGGCCGGCCTTGACGATTGCAACAGCTCGGATATTGCGAGCCGGACCTTCCATCAAACATCAGGATTCGCTTATGCCCTTCAGCCTCAATCCCGCGGCCGTCTGGCCGATCGTGCTGCTTTGCCTGTCCAACGTCTTCATGACCTTCGCCTGGTACGGGCACCTGAAATTCAAGTCGGCGCCGCTTTTTATCGCGATCCTGGCAAGCTGGGGCATCGCCTTCTTCGAATATTGCCTGGCCGTGCCGGCCAATCGCATCGGCCACGAGGTCTATTCGGCAGCGCAGCTGAAGACCATCCAGGAAGTCATCACCCTCCTGGTCTTCGCCGGCTTCTCCGTCTTCTGGCTGAAGGAAAGCCTCACCTGGAACCACGCCATCGGCTTCATGCTGATCGCTGCCGGTGCGGCCTTCGTGTTCAAGGGCTGATCGCGCTTTCCCAAAATAGTCGCATTCGGACACGAGCATGGGCGGGGAACGGATGAGGCGCGCGTGACGACAACCTTCGCTACCATGGCATCGATACGGTTCGGCTACGGCCGTCGGCCGGGCGAAACGCCGCCCGAAAACGTCGATGCCCTGATCGCGGGGGTGGAGCGGGGCAGTCGCGCGCCCTGTCTTTTTCCCCACGAAGGCATCGAGGGACGCCGCGCCCGTTTTCCCGCCTATCGCGATGTCCAGCGCGCCTACACGAAGGCGCGCGACAGCAACATGCTGGAGGTGGTGGGGGAGCGCCGGATCAACCCGTACGCCATCACGCTCTCCAATGCGTTGCAGCGCGACCGGCACCTGAAGGTTCAGCAGGCCGTCTTCTCCCCCTATGGTTTTTTCGAACGGCTCTCCTGTTTCTGGAGCGATCATTTCTCGGTCAATGTTCTCAAGAGCAGTGCCGTCCGTATCCTGGCGGCGATGCATGAAGCCGAGGCGATACGGCCGAACCTGGCGGGCCGCTTCGCCGATCTGGTGAAAGCATCCGCATTGCATCCGGCCATGCTGGACTACCTCGACCAGACCCGGTCCGTCGGGCCGACGTCTCCGGTGGGGCTCAAGGCAGGGCGTGGGGTGAACGAGAATCTGGCGCGCGAGCTCATCGAGCTGCATACGATGGGGGCGGGCAGCGGATACAGCCAGCAGGACGTGCGCGAGGCGGCCTTCGTCCTGACCGGCCTCTGGTTTCGCTCGCCGGCCTTCAAGACCGAATTTCGCCCGAAGGCCTCCGAAACCGGCGTCTATCGCGTGCTCGGCCGGACGTATGGCGGCCGGTCGCGGAACATCCGGCAGGTCCATGCGCTGATCGACGATCTTGCTGCGCGGGAGGAGACACGTCGGCACATCTGCCGCAAGCTCGTGGTGCATTTCATTTCCGACGACCCGCCGCAGCCGGTGGTGGATGCCATGGTTGAGGCCTGGCAGCGCCATGACGGAGAACTCCTCGCCGTCTACAGGGCGATGCTGGAGCATCCGCGCAGTTGGGAAGAGGAGGGCCGCAAGGCGCGACAGCCCTTCGACTTTGTGGTTGCGGGGCTGCGTGCGCTGAATGTTCCGGCTGACGCGCTCGAGCCCGGGATCAATAAAAAGGCGGGCTGGCGATCCGTGTGGGATGCCGCGGAGCTTGCGGATGTTTCGATGATAACGTCGAAGGGAAATGCGGCGCTCGGCGCCAACCCGCTTTCGGTCGGCGCGATCACTCAGCTCGGACAGCCGATCTGGCAGGCGCCGAGCCCGGCGGGATGGGAGGAGGGCCTTTCCACCTGGATTACGGCCAGCCAACTGACCGAGCGTATCGCCTGGGCGCGGCGGCTCGTGGCGCGCTTCGGCGGCGATGCCGATCCGCGCGCCTTCCTGCAAACGGCGATGGCGGATGCGGCGCGGGCCGATACGATCGAGACCGTCGCGCGCGCGCCCAACCGTGCGGTGGCGATGGCGATGGTGCTGGCGTCACCGGAATTCAACAGGCGTTAGGAGCGGACGATGACGAGCGAGATCAACCGCCGAGCCTTCCTTGCCGGAGCATGCTGCCTTGCCGCGTCGCCGCTGGTGACGCCCGTCAGCTTCGCCGCCATGCCGGGCGAGAACCGGCTGGTGACGATCGTCCTGCGCGGGGCGATGGATGGATTGGCGCTGGTGCAGCCCTACGGTGATCCGGCGCTTCGGCTGCTGCGGCCGATACTCGCGCTCGGGGTCGACGACGGGCTCATCGATCTGGACGGCTTCTTCGGCCTGCATCCGATGGCAAAGGATCTGCTGCCGCTCTGGAAGGCGGGCGAACTCGGTTTCGTGCACGCCATCTCGACACCCTATCGCGACGCGCGCAGCCATTTCGACGGGCAGGACATGCTGGAGAGCGGCGGGGCGGGGGTAAAGGCGGAGCGCACCGGCTGGCTCAACCGCGCGATTGCCGGCATTCCGCGGCCCGCCGACCGGCGGGCGATCGACGTCACCACGACGGCGGAGTTGATCCTTTCGGGGAAAAGCCAGGTCGATGTCTGGTCGACGCGCGCTGATCTCGCCTTCACGGAGGACGAGCAGGCTTTCTTCGTCCGGCTTTACCGGAACGATCCCGATTTTGCGATGGCGCTCCGCGAAGCGACGGAGACGGATATGTTTTCCGACCGGATCCGTGCGGAGGAGGAAAAGCGCAGCGCCGGCGTCCGCGCTGTCGCGGAACTGGCGGCCGGCATGCTCTCCGCCGATCACCGCATCGCGAATTTTTCCATCAACGGATGGGACACGCATGTCAACCAGGCGAAACTCTTCTCAAAACCGGTCAAGGATCTCGTGACGGCCATTTCCACGCTGAAGGAAAAGCTGTCTCCGGCTGTCTGGCGCAAGACGGCAATACTTGCCGTTACCGAGTTCGGCCGCACGGCACGGGAAAACGGCTCTGAGGGCACCGATCATGGCACGGGGGGCGTCGCCATTCTCGCCGGCGGTGCGGTGGCGGGCGGAAAAATCTATCGCGACTGGCCCTCGCTTGCCGAGAACGACCTGCTCGAAGGCCGCGACCTGCGTCCGACGACGGATCTGCGGCAACTGGCGGCCTCGATGCTGCACCAGCAGTTCGGCTTGTCGGCGCATGACCTCGAAACCTCTGTCTTTCCGGGACTAGGCTTCGACAAGCGGGTCGCCTATCTGCGCGGCTGATTACTCCAGCATGTCGAATGCGCGAAAGATCCAGCTGAGCTGGTAGAGGATGCCCAATGTCACGAAGGTGGTGTGGTAGCGGCGGCTGGCTGTCCAGGCGGCGGTGAGGCACAGCACGATGAAGACGGCATTGCGCAGGGGGTATTCGTAGCCGAAGGACCCGAAATAGGCTTCGCCCTTCAGGGCGGTGTCGAGCAGATCGACGGCGAAGACCAGCGCGAAGACGCCGAAGAACCATTTGCGGCGGGAATAGAAATAGTCCTCGTAGCCGGAATAGTCGTCGAGGACCGTCGGGAAGAGCAGCACGGCGAGCAGGAAGAACAGGCAGCAATAGCTGATCAGGAAGAGATAGACGCCGAAGCCGATCGTGGTCAGCGCCTGCAGGCGGAACTCCCACCACCAGAAATGCAGCAGGAACAGCAGGAGGAAACCTGCCCATGCCAGATGAACCGGGTAGGGCTTCACCTTGCCGGGATGCTGCACGAGAAGCGCGATGCCCGTCAGGATGCGGGCAATGCTGAGACTGACCACCATGCCGATGACGACGCGTACATGGCTGAACAGCGCTGGATCCGGAGTAGCATGCTCCATCGCGGGCGTCCTCGCGTTCAGTCCACCGGGACGGGTGTGGGCTGGCCGCTCTGATCGAGCGCGACCATGATGAATGTGGCGCCCGTCACCTTTTCCAGCGTCGTCGTGAGATAGCGTTGCGCCCAGGCTTCGACGCTGAGCGTGATCGAGGTACGCCCAACGCGCGCGATGTCCGTATAGATGCTGAGCGTGTCGCCGATCTTCACCGGCAGTTCGAAGGCCATCTCCTTGACGGCTGCCGTCACCACACGGCCACGGGCGCGCTCGGCGGCGCGAATGCCGGAGGCCAAGTCCATCTGCGCCATGACCCAGCCGCCGAAGATATCCCCGGCGGCATTGGCGTCACCCGGCATGGCGAGCGTGCGAAGGGTGAGCTGGCCGTTCGGCATCCTGGTGTCGGTCATGCGGGTCCTCTCCATCTTTCTTTCGGTCTAGCCCAATGCGGGCGAGGGAGAAAGAGGGAGGCGCAGCGCAGGCGATCGGCATTTTCGAACATGCACACGCTCTAAAAATTGATGATTGCAATTTTAGACGATTTTAAGGGGTTTCCCGGACCTTCGGGCATTGGACGCAGTGCGTCCGAGCTGAGGAGAGCCAGGTGAAGAATTTCAGGATATCCACGCGTCTGTCGTTGCTTGTCGGTCTTGCCCTGACCATTTTCGCGGCCGCGCTCGTCTACAGCCTTTATCACTATCAGGACGCGATGGTTACCGAGCGCAAGTCGAAGCTTGCGGCGATGGACGAGAGCATGCTGACGCTTTTCAAGCATTATCATGCGCTGGAAACGGCCGGCACGCTGACGCGTGAAGAGGCGCAGACCCGCGCCAAGGATGCCGTGCGCGCATTGCGCTACGAGGATAGCGGCTACTTCTGGATCAACGACATGAACGCCGTGATCGTGATGCATCCGATCAAGCCGGCGCTGGACGGTACCGACCAGTCCGGCATGGCGGATCCGACCGGCAAGCACATCTTCACGGAATTCGTGAAGGCGGTGAAGGGCAGCCCGACGGGGCAGGCATTCGTGGACTATCTCTGGCCGAAGCCGGGCTTCGAGGAGCCGGTGCTGAAATATTCGCATGTCGCCGGTTTCGAGCCCTGGGGCTGGATCGTCGGCACGGGCGTCTATGCCGACGATCTTGCGGCGATGTTCCGCAGCAACGCCATCGAGATGGCGATCATCCTCGCCATCGGCGGTCTCGCCATTATTCTTGCCGCCTATGGCATCGTGAAGAGCGTCACCGGTCCGATCCTGCGCCTCAAGGGCTCCATGCAGGCGATCGCCGACGAGGATGTATCACGCGACGTGCCCGAGACCGAGCGCAAGGATGAGATCGGCGAAATGGCGAAGGTCGTTTCGGTGCTGCGCCAGTCCGTGGCCGAGCGGGCCCAGTTGCGGGTGCGCGAAGGCGAACAGCAGATGCGCCTCGATGAGGAGCGCTCGGAAGGCGAGCGCCGCCAGCGCCAGGTCAGCGAAAGCCAGGCGGACGCCATGCATGTCGTCGGCAGTGCGCTGGAGCGCCTCGCCAACGGCGACCTCACGGTCTCCATCGGTTCGATCGCCCCGGAATATGCCAAGCTGCGCGATGATTTCAACCGGGCCGTCGATGCGCTTTCCAGCGTCATCAACGCCATCGCCCATTCGACCGAGATCGTGCACGGCAGCGCCGGCGGCATCGCGGAAGCAGCCAACAACCTTTCGCACCGCACGGAACAGCAGGCGGCCTCGCTCGAGGAGACCGCGGCCGCACTCGACGAGATCACCGCGACGGTGCGCAATGCCTCCGAGCGGGCGGCCGAGGCGAGCCGCATGGTGGCCGAGACCAAGCAGTCGACCGGCCGTTCCGGGACGATCGTGCGCGATGCCGTCGCCGCGATGAGCCGCATCGAGGATGCGTCGAGCCGTATCAGCCAGATCATCGGCGTGATCGACGAGATCGCCTTCCAGACGAACCTTCTGGCGCTCAATGCCGGCGTCGAGGCCGCACGCGCCGGCGAGGCGGGCCGTGGCTTCGCGGTCGTGGCGCAGGAAGTGCGCGAACTGGCGCAGCGTTCGGCCAATGCGGCGAAGGAGATCAAGGGGCTGATCAGCAATTCGGCCACCGAAGTTGGCACCGGCGTGGCGCTGGTGCGTTCGACGGGCGATGCTCTCACCGAGATCGAACTGCTCGTCAACAAGGTGAACGATCAGGTGACGTCGATCGCTACCTCCGCCCGCGAGCAGGCGACCGGGCTTGCCGAGGTGAACACCGCCGTCAACCAGATGGACCAGATGACCCAGCAGAATGCCGCGATGGTGGAGGAAACCAACGCCGCCGGCCAGACGCTGACCCAGGAAAGCGAGCAGCTGAAAACGTTGCTCGGGAACTTCCGGCTCTCGCCAGCCGGAGCGGCGGATCACCGGCGCCGCGCTGCATAAACAAAAGACGATCTCCGGAAGAGCTCACCCCGGCGCCCTCGGCGCCGGGGTTTTTCGTTTCATGACACAACGGTTCCTTTACCCTGTTGCGAGAAAATCCGGTGGAATTGCGGGAGGATGGTCCCGCGCCCCGGTTTCGTGCCGGCGCCGTCCGAATGCGGACAAAAGCGGCCTGCACCATCGCCGGACAGACATGTGCCATCGCGGACCCCGCATCGGGCGGGGCGGGTGCCAGGCGGAAGTGATTATGGGTATTGCGTTCGTTTCTCGTCTTCGCAGGCCGTTCGGGCTGCTTCTGATACCGGCGATGCTTGCCGCCTGTTCGGGCGGCCTGACCCCGCCTGACGATATCGATGGCAGCGGTGTCAGCGCCATCAGGCCGATGGAAGAGGTATCGCAGGCGCCCGCGTCCGATATGGGCGGCACGGGTGAGGACGTGAGCGTCTATCCCGTCACGGAACCTTCGGGCGGCGCCGAAAACATGGATACGGCAATGATGGCGCCGGTCACCGAACAGAAACGCCTGCCGATGATCGACAGCGACGAGGCCATGGGGATTTCCGATCCCGTTCAGGCCTCTTCCGGCGTGCTAAGCGTCCCCGAGGGGGGCATCAACATGGACGAGGGGCTGGGTGTCGAACGCGTCGAAGGATTGGCGGAAGCGCAGGCGAGCGAGATCGCCGAGGGCAACGCCACGCAGGTCGTCGTCGCCGACATCGGATCGGATACGCCCCGGCAGGTCGGTCAGCCTGAGAGCATCCCGATGTCGGATGCCAGCATGGAACTGGGCGCTGCGGCGGAAAGCGACGGATATCTCGGCGTGCCGGACAAGGCCACGATGCGCAAGCGCCAGGCGGTGGAGGGGGAACAGGTCGCTTTCCTGCCGCGGCTCAACAATCCCATGCAGACGCCCGAGACGATGGGCGGCATGCCCGCCTCGGAGAGGGCCTGCCGCCAGCGGCTGCTGAAGCTCGGTGTGAAGTTCCGTGACGTGCCGCGCATTTCCCGCGGGCGCTCCTGCGGCATCGCCTGGCCGGTGGAACTGTCCGGTCTTTCCGGCGGTATCCAGATCAAGCCGGCGGCCCAGGTGAACTGCCAGATCACCGAGGCCTTCGCGCGCTGGGTCAAGCAGGAGCTCGTGCCTTCCAGCCGCACGCGCTACCTCTCCGGCGTTTCGGCCATCCACCAGATGTCATCCTATTCCTGCCGGACCATGAATTCGCGGAAGGGTGCGGCGATGTCGGAACACGCCAAGGGCAACGCAATCGACGTCGGCAAGATCGTGCTGAAGAACGGCAAGGCGATCGCCATCGAGAAGAAGGGGTTCTTCGCCTTCCGTGAAAAAGGTCTGCTGAAGTCCGTGCGGAGCGACAGCTGCAAGTACTTTTCCACCGTGCTCGGTCCCGGCAGTGACCGCTACCACAAGGATCACTTCCACTTCGACCTGCGCGCCCGCAAATCCGGCTACCGGCATTGCAGCCTGTAGCCGGCGCAGGGCAGGCGGAGGCCGTCGTCGCGATCCTGCGCGATCTCTTCCGCGAGGATCTGCTTGCCGTCTATCTGCACGGTTCGGCAGTCTCGGGCGGGCTGCGGCCGCACAGCGACATCGATCTGATCGCAGTCGTGAAACGCGCGATGACGGACCTTGAGCGCATAAGCCTTCTGGCGGCGCTGCTGCGGATTTCGGGGCGCCATCCGGCGCTTCCCGCAGGGCCGCGCTGCCTGGAACTGATGGTGTTCCTCGCGAGCGATCTTGCCGACCTGCCATTTCCGGCGCGGGTCGAGTTTCTCTATGGCGAATGGTTGCGGGACGCATTCGAGCAGGGGGACGTGCCGGAGCCGGCCGGCGATGCAGAGAACACGCTGGTGCTGGCCCAGGCGCGGGAGCAGGCTCTCGCCCTGTTCGGACCGGCAGCAGGGGCGTTTTTGCCCGACATTCCGGTGCAACATGTCCGGCAGGCGATGCGTGTTGCCTTGCCGTCGCTTCGTGCCAATCTGCGGGGAGACGAGCGCAACGTGCTTCTGACCCTTGCCCGCATGTGGTGGACCGCGGTGAAAGATGACTTCGCCACAAAGGACGGGGCTGCGACCTGGGCGGCAAGGCGCATGCCGGAAGCGGAGGCGGCGGCGCTGGTCCTTGCGCGCGACGCCTATCTGGGCGCGGCCGTCGATATGTGGGACGAGCGGCAGGCGGCGGCCGAAAAGGCCGCAGACTATCTTCAGGCCCGGGTCATTGCCTGTCTCGGGCCCGCCTGAAACCGGCGGCGCATTGAAACGCGGACAAAAAAAGACCGGCGGGGCGCCGGTCAAAAGGGGTTGCAATCGCCTTAGGGGGACGATTGCCTGGAACGTCACATTCCGACATCTCGGCCGGGGCGACCGGCGAAGATGCATGCAGCGCTTCCACAGGGGAAGCATGGCGGACGGGACCGCCGGAGCTCCCTCAGGGTTCGGGAGCAAGGCCGCTGCGAAAGCAGGGGAGACGGTGGATGCGCGGGGTGCAAACCGTTCCTTCGGCCTCGCCGAGACCATGGTTGAAATCGGTCACGGTTTGATGACAACGGATTGTCTGCCCAAGCGAATTTTTTGCCGGTCGCGGGTGAAAATTGACAACGGACACGCCATATAGGGTGTCCTTCCGCATGAAATTTACTCTTTTCGGACCCTCCCATGGCGCCCATCGTCTCCATTCGCAATCTCACCAAGAGTTACGCATCCGGTTTCAAGGCGCTGAAAGGCGTCGATCTCGATATCGAACAGGGGGAAATCCTTGCGCTGCTCGGGCCGAACGGTGCCGGCAAGACGACGATGATTTCCATCATCTGCGGCATCGTCACGCCGAGCGACGGCACCGTGACGGTCGCCGGCCACGACATCCTGACCGACTATCGCAAGACGCGCTCCATCATCGGCCTCGTGCCGCAGGAACTGACGCTCGATGCCTTCGAGACGGTCGAGAACACCGTTGCCTTCTCGCGCGGCCTGCACGGCTGCGCGCCCAATCCGGCGCTGATCGAGCGCATCCTGAAAGACCTCTCGCTCTATGACAAGAAGGATACGATGCTGCGGCAGCTCTCCGGCGGCATGCGCCGGCGCGTTCTGATCGCCAAGGCGCTGTCCTACGAGCCGAAGGTGCTGTTCCTCGACGAGCCCACGGCGGGCGTGGATGTTTCGCTGCGCAAGGACATGTGGCAGCTCGTCGAACGGCTGCGCGCCAATGGCGTCACCATCATCCTGACGACGCACTATATCGAGGAGGCGGAAGAGATCGCCGACCGTATTGGCGTCATCAATCACGGCCGGATCCTGCTCGTCGAGGACAAGAAGGCGCTGATGACCAAGCTCGGCCGCAAACAGATGACCGTCGAGCTTGCCGAGCCCATCGGCGTCATTCCCGACGCGCTGTCGCCCTATAGCCTCACGCTTTCGGGCGAGGGGACACGGCTGACCTATGAATTCGATTCGTCCGGCGAGCGGACGGGCATTTCGTCCCTGCTGTCGGCGCTTTCGCAGTGCGGATTGCGGGTCAAGGACATATCCACCGAGCAGAGTTCGCTGGAGGACATCTTCGTGGAACTGGTGGGAGAGGGCAAATGAACTTCGAGGCGATCAAGTCCATCTACGCATTCGAGATGGCGCGCACGCGCCGCACGCTGCTGCAGAGCATCGTCTCGCCCGTCATCACTACCTCGCTCTACTTCATCGTTTTCGGCGCGGCCATCGGTTCGCGCATGCAGGAGGTGAACGGTGTATCCTACGGCGCCTTCATCGCGCCCGGTCTCATCATGCTGACGCTGCTCAACCAGTGCATCGGCAACGGCTCCTTCGGCATCTATTTCCCGAAATTCACCGGCACGATCTACGAGATCCTGTCGTCGCCGATCTCGATGATCGAGATCGTCATCGGCTATGTCGGCGCGGCTGCGACGAAGGGGCTGATCGTCGGGTCGATCATTCTCGTGACGGCGGCGTTCTTCGTCGACATCTCGATCAAGCATCCCTTCATGATGGTGCTGTTCTTCGTGCTGACGGCGGTCAGCTTCAGTCTCTTCGGCTTCATGATCGGTATCTGGGCGAAGGATTTCGAGCAGCTGAACCTGTTTCCGATGCTGATCATTCCGCCGCTGGTCTTCCTCGGCGGCTCGTTCTACTCGATCGACATGCTGCCTCCCTTCTGGCAGACCGTCAGCCATTTCAACCCGGTGCTCTATCTCGTCTCCGGCTTCCGATGGAGCTTTTACGAGATCGCCGACGTGAACCCCGTCGTCAGCCTGCTGACGGTATTGGGCTTCCTGGTCGTCTGCCTGTCGATCACCGCGTGGATATTCAAGACCGGGTACAAGCTGAAGAACTAGGCCCAAGCCTGCGCCGCAAGCGGTTGACCGTTTTGCGGCATGCCCCTATCCCTCGCGCCGAGCATTCTTGAGGCGCGAGCGCATCCATGACGACATCCAGACCGGCGAACTCCATCCCTGCGACGGTCTGGGTGCTCGGCATCGTCAGTCTGCTGATGGATATCTCCTCGGAGATGGTGCAGACGCTGCTGCCCTTCTATCTCGTCAGCGGTCTCGGTGCGTCGGCGGTTTTCGTCGGTTTCATCGAGGGGCTTTCGGTCGCCGTCGCGACCGTCACGAAACTCTTTTCCGGCATTCTCGCGGATCGACTGGCGCAGCGGAAGCCGCTGGCCGTACTGGGTTATGGTCTGGGTGCTCTTTCCAAGCTGATCTTCCCGCTTGCCACATCCATGGGCTGGATCGTCGCGGCGAAGGCCGTCGATCGGGTCGGCAAGGGCATTCGCGGCACGCCGCGCGATGCGTTGATCGCCGATGTGACGCCGCCGGAGCTGCGCGGCGCGAGTTTCGGCCTGCGCAAGTCGCTCGATACGGTCGGCGGCTTCATCGGGCCGCTCGCCGCCATCGGGCTGATGATCCTGCTGGGCGGCGACGTGCTCGCCATCTACTGGATCGCCGTCGTTCCGGCCTTTCTCGCTGTGTTGCTGCTGATCGTCGGGGTTCGCGAGCCGAAGGCACCGTTCCACGCGAAGGGGAGCGGCCTGCCGCGACTTGCCGATATCGCCCGGCTGAACGGGGCGGTGTGGATGGTCATCGGCGCGGCATCGCTCTTGACGCTGGCGCGCTTCAGCGAGGCGTTCCTGCTTCTGAAGTCGCAGGAGGCGGGATTTGCACCGGCGTGGATCCCCATCACCATGGTGATCATGCATGCGGTCTACGGCCTGACGGCCTACCCGGTTGGTGCGCTGTCGGACCGGATAGGCCGGTCGGGGTTGCTGATCGCCAGCCTATTCGTGCTCGTCGCGGCCTATGTGACGCTTGCCTGTGCGGCAGGCGTGCCCGCTTTCATCGCCGGCATCGTGCTCTGGGGGCTTCATATGGGGCTATCGCAGGGGCTGCTCGCCACGCTGATCGCCGATACCGCGCCCAAAAACCTCAAGGGCACCGCCTTCGGCGTCTTCAGTCTCATCACCGGCATCGTGGTTCTGCTCGGCAATGTCGCCGCCGGCTTGATCTGGGACAGCCACGGCTCCGGCGCGACATTCCTGACCGGTGCCGTGCTCTCGGCCGTGACGATCCTGGTCGCCGCTCCGATGCTACTGCGTGTCAAACGTCCGGCGTGATGACCCGTTTCCTTTCGGCCGGAGCCGGGCTAAGGTCCACCTCGTAGGCACCGTCCTGCTGACCCAAACAACAACGGGCAAATCCTAGGCCGGCACCGTCCGGCGGGATGCGCACCGTTGCAAGCGGAGGTTCTGCGATGACTGACATCGCCGATCACGGTGTCCGGTTCGGACGAATAGCGGCCATGCTGCCCGTCAAGGACATGGCGAAAGCTGAGGCGTTCTACACCGACGTCCTTGGTTTCAAAAAAGTCTTCGAAAATGGAAGCCCCGTCGGCTTCATGATCCTGAAGCGGGATGCGGGCGAGCTGCATCTGACGTTGCAGCCGACCTACAAGGCACCGGCTTTCAATGTCGCGCATATGATGGTGGACGATGTCGATGCGCTGCATGCAGCATGCCAGAATTATGGCCTGCGGATCATCAAGCGCCTTCAGGACAAGGACTACGGCCTGCGCGCCTTCGTCTTTGCCGATCCGGACGGCAACCGCATCGATGTGGGGCAGCCGATCTAGCGGAAGCGGGGAACGGGGCGGCGGCGCCGTCCCGTTTCAATCCTTCAGCCGAAGCTCGTCGCGGGTGATCTCGATGGAGCCCAGCGTTTCCAGGAAACTCATGCCGAGCAGGCTCTGGTCGAGCTGGCCGGACTGTGTGACCATGCCGCGGATCGTGCCGCGCATGATCGGGCCGATGGCGACCTGGCGCAACGTCACGGGAGCAGCCATCGCGCGGCCGTTGGCGGTGGAGACTTCGATGGAGAAAACGAGATTTTCGGGATTGATGCCGAGTCGCATGGCGTCATCATAGGTCAGCACGATGGAGCTGGCGCCGGTATCGACCAGCATGCGCAGCGGCGTGCCGTCGATGCTGACATCCGTCTCGAAATGGCCGGAGACGCCCTTGTGGACGACGAGGATCTGTTCGCCGCCCGCACCCGTCGTCACCACGGCGCGGCCGGGAATGAGGCCGGCGGTCAGGCGATTGCCGACCTGCTGCAGGTCGAAACGATAGATGTAGGCGGTGGCGAGCGCCAGGATGACCAGCAGCCAGATCGCCGCCTGGCGCAAGCTCTCGCCCCATTGCCGGCGGCTGGCGAGGATGCCGGCGGCCATCATCGTGCCGATCGCCGAGAGCGTGACGAGGCGGCCGAAATCGTCGTTGTCGATGCCGAGCGTCCGGCCGCCATCGTGGTTGAGGATGAGGAGCACGAGGCCCGCGCCGAGAATGCCGAGAAGAATATAGAGCCTCATGCCTCGCCGCGCTCCCGTGCCATGCGGGTGCGGCGGGTCTCGCGCCGGGGCTTGCGCTCGACGGTTTCGAGCCGCGCGGGCAATTCGGCCATGATCGCTCGGCGTTGCTCGGAGCTATAGAGCGTCCAGGCGCCGATTTCGTCGCGCGTGCGGCCGCAGCCGAAGCAGAAGCCGGTTACCATGTCGATCGAACAGACGAGAATGCAGGGCGATTCCATCGCGTCTCCGAAGATTTCATCGTGCTTTCGCAGTCCCGGACGCAAACCGTTTGCCGGGTCTGTTCTATATCGTCAGCTCACAGCGCCAAGGCAAGGGCGAACAGAACCGACATTTCCGTGAGCTGCTGCGCGGCGCCGATCGTGTCGCCGGTATGGCCGCCGATCTTGCGCAGCGCGATGCGGTTGAAGACCAGAACGGCGGCGATGGCGGCGGCAAGCGAGAGCAGGAGGGAAAGGATCGTCGCATGCGGTACGAGGAGGGCGGCGGCGAGGAGCGTGCCGGTGGCGAGGGCGACAGCCGTTGCGGCACGGTCCGGTTCGCCGACCGATGCGGCAACCCCGTCGCGCCGCGCGGGCGGGAGCATCGACCAGTGCCAGACCATGGCGGTGCGGCTGGCGGCCGCGACGGCGAGCAGCGCCATGGCAAGGCCGGCGGGCGTCAGCACGGGAACCAGGCCGGCGATGGCGGCGCTGCGGATGCCGAAGGACAAGACCAGCGCGACCACGCCATAGGAGCCGACACGGCTGTCCTTCATGATGGCGAGTGCGCTTTCGCGGTCCCGCCCGCCGCCGATGCCGTCGGCGCTGTCGGAAAGGCCATCTTCGTGAAGGGCGCCGGTGATCAGGACCTGCAGGCCAAGCACGGCGAAGGCGAGCAGCAGGGGCGGCGCATGGAAGGCCGAGAGCACGGCGGCAAGCGCGGCCGGGGGCAACACGATCAGCACGCCGGCGACCGGGAAGGCCATGACGGCGCGCGAGAGGCGGCCGTCATGGCCGATGAAGTGTCGCTGCGGCACATGCACGCGGGAAAGGAAGGCGACGGAGCGGGCGATGTCGTCGATATAGTCCTGGATGGTCACGCTGTAGGCCCTTGCTGGCGGACGGTCGGGCAGGCCCCGATCCCGTGAAGAGTAATCCCCGGAGCCTGCTCGAGGATGGAGGACGGCGGCGCGACCGCAGCTGCCTTCACACCCTTCGACGGCATTCTAGGGCCGGCATGGCGCGGCGGCTTTCCGGTGTGCGACACCTGTCGCCGCCGCTCGCCGCAAAAGGCGTCGGCCCCTGCCGCAAATGCGGTTGTCGGCGCCGCGCCCTGCCTCTATTAGGAGACACCCGCCTTTGAAAGTCCCAAGCAAGGAATATCCCAAGATGAGTGCCAGCGGCCTGCCGTTCGATGATTTTCGTGAATTGCTGCGCAATCTGCCCGGTCCGGACGCGGCCGCGCTGGTTGCCGCGCGCGAGCGGGACGGGCAGCTGACGAAGCCGCCGGGCGCACTCGGTCGCCTGGAAGAGATCGCCTTCTGGCTCGCCGCCTGGACCGGCCGTGCTCCGGCGGTGACCCGCCCGCTTGTCGCGATCTTCGCCGGCAACCATGGCGTCACCAAACAGGGGATCACGCCCTATCCGTCCTCCGTCACGGCGCAGATGGTCGAAAACTTTGCGGCCGGCGGTGCGGCGATCAACCAGATTTGCGTGACGCACGACCTCGGCCTGAAGGTGTTCGACCTCGCGCTCGACTATCCGACGGCCGACATTACCGAAGAGCCGGCCCTGTCGGAGCGTGATTGCTCCGCAACCATGGCCTTCGGCATGGAGGCCATTGCCGGCGGCACGGACCTTCTGTGCATCGGCGAAATGGGCATCGGCAACACGACGATCGCAGCTGCCATCAACCTGGCGCTCTATGGCGGCACCGCAGAGGAGTGGGTCGGTCCGGGCACGGGTTCCGAAGGCGAAGTGCTCCAGCGCAAGATCGCGGCCGTCGAGAAGGCCGTCGCGCTCAACCGCGACCATCTTTCCGATCCGCTGGAAGTGCTGCGCCGTCTCGGCGGCCGGGAAATCGCGGCCATGGCCGGCGCCATTCTCGCCGCCCGCATGCAGAAGATCCCCGTCATCATCGACGGCTATGTCGCGACGGCGGCCGGTGCCATCCTGCGTGCGGCCAATCCCTCGGCGCTCGATCACTGCCTGATCGGCCATGTCTCGGCCGAGCCGGCGCATCTGAAGTCGATCGAGAAGCTTGGCAAGACACCGCTGCTTGCGCTTGGCATGCGGCTCGGGGAGGGGACCGGTGCGGCGCTGGCCGCCGGCATCGTCAAGGCCGCCGCCGCCTGCCATTCCGGCATGGCGACCTTCGTTCAGGCGGGTGTCAGCAACCGTTCGTAGGGCGCGGACGACAAAAAGCCTTGATGGCGTGGATTGAGACCCGTGGAGCGCTGGCTCCATGGGCATTGCAGGAACGGGATTACGGAATGGGTCAGGGACCAATCGAGAAGAAGACCGGCTTCAGCCACCTGATCGCCGCGGCGACCTACTCGGCCGCCGGCGCGCGCCGCCTGCTCGGCGAGTCCGCCTTCCGTCATGAACTGATCGCGTTTGGCGTGGCGATGGTGATCTTCACCGTCGTCGGGGCCAACTTCTTCCAATATGTGGCGATGGCCATCCTGTTTCTGCTGATGATTGCTTTCGAGGCGCTCAACACGGCGATCGAGGAGATCGTCGACCGGGTCTCTCCGGAGATTTCGGAGATGGGCAAGCACTCGAAGGACCTTGGATCCTTCGCTGTGTTCTGCCTGATCATCGCCAATGCCGGTTACGCCGGTTACGTGGTGATTTCGCAGTTCATCTGAGGTAGTGCGGATGCTTGGATCCTCGGGTCAAGCCCGAGGATGACGGTGGGGAGGTGAGTGCCTCACCTACATTCCTCTGCTACGGCATGTGCTGCCGGTGTTTTTACTTCCGACGTGTCTTCTATCGTCATCCTCGGGCTTGACCCGAGGATCCACACATCCGCGGCGCCTTTTCAGGCGAAGCTTTTGCGGCGCGGGGAGACCGCCTGGGTTTCCGTGACGGCGGGCAGGCTCTGCAGAACGCGCTTGGCCGGCAGGATGGCGATCGCCTCGGTGCCCTCGCGCAGCTTCGACTTCAGGATGAATTCGCCGTTGTGCTTGGCCAGGATCGCCTGGACGATGGGCAGGCCGAGGCCCGTGCCCTGTTCGGCGCTCTTGATGGCGATGGAGCCCTGACCGAAGGCCGACAGCACCACCGGTATTTCGTCTTCGGGGATGCCGGGGCCATTGTCCTTGATGGACACATACTGGCCGCCACCGGCGGTCCAGCCGGCCTTGACGACGATCTCGCCGCCCTGGGGTGTAAACTTCACCGCGTTTGACAGCAGGTTCAGCACGACCTGGCGCAGCGCCTTCTCGTCGGCCCAGACGGCCGGCATGCCGCCCTCGACCTGTTCCGATATCGTGATGTTCTTCGCCCGCGCGCGCAGCTGCACCATGCCGATGCAATCCTCGGCGATATCGACGAGATGCACGCTGTCCTCCGACAGGTCGTATTTGCCGGCCTCGATGCGCGAGAGGTCGAGGATCTCGTTGATGAGATTGAGCAGGTGCTGGCCGGAGCGGTGAATGTCCGACGTGTATTCCTTGTAGACCGGGTTGTTCAACGGTCCGAGCACTTCTGTCGACATGACCTCGGAGAAGCCGAGGATGGCGTTGAGCGGTGTGCGCAGCTCGTGCGACATGGAGGCGAGGAAGCGGGACTTCGCAAGGTTCGCCTCTTCCGCGCGGCGACGGGCTTCGTCCGACATGGATTTCGCCACTTCCAGCTCGGCGATCAGGTCATCCTTCTCCGATTGCGAGGAGAGGAGTTGCGCGCTGGTCTGGCGCAGGCGATGCGTCATGAAGATGAGGAAGACGAGGGCCGCGCAGATGATGGCGGCCATCGCCATCGTGGCGGGAACGGGACGCAGCAGCGCCGAGCCGGCCAGCGCCAGCACCGTCGGCATGAAGGTATAGAGCACGGCATGACGCAGCATGAGTGTCGTGATGGTCGTGACGGCAAGCGCGACGAGGAGGGCGGTGCCCTGGTAGAGTTCGAAGGTCGCGCCGGTGCACTTGCCGCAGGTCTGCAGAGCGAAGGCGGCCCAGGCGATGCCCATGACGACCTGCGCCGCAAGGAAGCGGCGCTGCCAGCGGCGCACGTTCTCGGCGGTGACGTCCTTGCCGCGCGCGCGACGCGTGACGACCATGCCGATCGCATGCACGCTGAGAGCGAGCACGGACCAGGCCATGAGGCCGATTTCCTCGGTCAGATAGATGCCGATAGCGGTGATCAGCACGACGATGGTGGGGATCGCGAGCGCGCTCTGCACCGCCGAGGCGATATGGAGCTGCAGCATTTCCCGCTCGAGACCGGCTGAAATGCCCGTCGCCGTCTGCAACCGTTCACGAGTCGCGCGGACAGCCCGCGAGACAGCCTTGTTTCTATGGCTGCGCGACTTGTCGACGATGATCTTGTCGGTCGAGGTACTGACGCCGGTACTCATCACGATTGCAACGGTTGCTGTTAACGTTGAAGTCTAGGGGGCAAACCTTAAGAAGATGCTGCCGCGCATAAACCATTTGCGAACCATTCCGACATTTCCGTAGCGTGAATTCGGCGCTGCTTCGGCATATGACGGTGCGGCAGGACTCAACGGCAGGAAACGGGATTCATGGGGCTTTCCAAAAAGGCGCGCGATGTCGGCGTTGCGATGGCGATCCTGGCGCTGACGGCGCTGATCGTGCTGCGTCTCGGCGGCCAGCACGGCGAGACGATCATCGGAACCGCACGGGCGGCCGATGGCGATACGCTGACGCTCGAGGGGCACCGCATCCGTCTCGTCGGGATGGATACGCCCGAGATGATGCAGATCTGCAAGCGGGATGGGGCGGACTGGCATTGCGGCGTTGCGGCACGCTCGCGGCTGGCGGAGCTTCTGCGGGCGGGGCCTGTCACCTGCCGCACTCAGGGCACGGACAAATACGACCGGCTTCTGGCACGCTGTGAGACCACTGCCGGCGATCTCGGCGAGCGCATGGTGCGGGAAGGGCTCGCGGTGGCCTATGGCGGCTATGAGGACGAGGAGCAGTTTGCCAAGGCCGAGCGCAAGGGATTGTGGGGCGCGGAATTCGACCTGCCGCAGCAATGGCGCCGGATGAACGGGCGTCCGCAGGAAGACACGCATCAGGGGGAGCCCGGCGCGTTGGGCAGCATTCTGTCGATGCTGGGCCTCAGCTGAACGGGCGGTGTGCGATGGACGAGCGAAATCCTGCCGACGACATGGCCGCGTTGCGCGTGGCCATCGCGGCTTGCCGGCTCTGTCGCGACGCGCCCGCAAAGGGGGCGCCGGACCGCCTGCCGCATGAGCCGCGGCCCGTTGCCGTCCTTTCTTCCGCCGCCCGCATCCTGATTGCCGGGCAGGCGCCGGGGCTACGGGTGCATGAGAGTGGACTGCCTTTCAACGACGCCTCCGGTGACCGGTTGCGCGACTGGCTCGGTGTGACGCGCGAGGTGTTCTACGATGTGCAAAAATTCGCCATCGTGCCGATGGGCTTCTGTTTTCCCGGCTATGACGCCCATGGCAGCGACCTGCCGCCACGCCGGGAATGCGCGCCGCTTTGGCGTTCCCGCGTGATCGCGGCCATGCCGCAGGTGGAGCTGGTGCTGGCGATCGGCCAATATGCGCAGGCTTGGCATCTCGGCGCGGCGAAGGCGAAGAGCATGACCGAGACGGTGCGTGACTGGCGTCGCCATCTCGGACGCAACGAAACGCCGGCTGTCTTGCCGCTCCCGCATCCGAGCTGGCGCAATACCGGATGGCTCAGACGCAATCCCTGGTTTTCGATCGAGGTTCTGCCTGAATTGCGAAACCGGGTGAAAACTCTCACGGAATGAAATGTAATTCTTTTCATTCGCTGTAATATCGGTGTATGAGGGAATTAAATTTCTTAGGGGACTACAATGGATCGTCTGGACCGCAAAATCCTGCGCCTTTTGCAGGAAGATTCCACGCTGGCTGTGGCCGACCTCGCCAAGAAGGTCGGGCTTTCGACCACGCCCTGCTGGCGGCGCATCCAGAAGATGGAAGAGGACGGCGTGATCCGCAAGCGCGTCGCGCTGCTCGATCCGGTCAAGATCAACACCAAGGTCACCGTCTTCGTCTCGATCCGCACCAACTCGCATTCCACGGAATGGCTGAAGCGGTTTTCGGAAGTGATCGTCGAGTTCCCCGAAGTCGTGGAATTCTACCGCATGAGCGGCGAGGTGGACTATCTGCTGCGCGTCGTCGTGCCCGATATCGGCGCCTATGACGCGTTCTACAAGCGCATGATCGCCCGCATCGAGATCCGCGACGTTTCCTCGGCCTTCGCCATGGAGCAGATCAAGTACACGACCGAGCTGCCGCTCGACTACATGGTCGTGGACAACCAGAAGAGCGGTGACGACTGAGGCCTCTGGGCCGCGCGTTTCCGGACGCAAACCGCTTCACGACTTTGCTGATGGTTCCTAGCGCTTGATACGGGCGAGGGTCTTCTAGTCCGTCAGCTCGCGCACGGCATCCTTGCCGATCCAGCGCGCCGTCTTGTCCGTGCTCTCGGAGAGTTTTTGCGCAAGCGCGACGGCCGGCGCGTGGCAGGCGTGGCTGCGTTTGCCGACATTGCGCAGCGCCCAGTTGACCGCCTTCTTCACAAAGTTTCGCGCGTCGCCGGCATGGTCCTCGATAAGGTCGAGCCAGGCGATCAGTGTCGCGTCCGGTTCCTTCTTCAGATGAACGGCCGCGCCCGCGATCATCGCAAAGGCCGTGCGGCGCACGAATTCCCGCTCGTCAGCCGCAAAGTCGGGGATCAGCCCGACTAGTCCCGCCTCGACAAAGATATCCGCCGCGTTATCGACGATCTCCCAGGAATTGAAATCCGCGGCCAGACCCCATGCCGCGTCAGCCGACAGCCTCTTCGGTTCCAGTGTATAGAGCGCCAGCATGCGGGCTTCGCGGATGCCGCTTGCCCATAGGGTGAAGGCGCGGGCGTGATCCTTGCCCGTCAGGCGGCCGATTCTCCGCAAATCGGGATTGGAAATGCCGAGCGCCGTTTCCGTGACGATGCCGAAACGCTCCATGCCGGCGATGGCTTCCTCCGATCGCAGGGATCGGAGGTAATTGACGATTTCGTCGGCGGTGGAGGCCTTGCCGATCATTTCCGTTCGAGACGGGCAAGCAACGAGGACGTGTCCCAGCGGTTGCCGCCCATGTCCTGCACATCGCCATAGAATTGGTCGATGAGGGCGGTGGTCGGCAACTTCGCGCCGTTGCGGCGGGCTTCAGACAGGACGATATCGAGGTCCTTGCGCATCCAGTCGATGGCGAAGCCGAAATCGTACTTGCCTGCGATCATCGTCTTGTGGCGGTTGTCCATCTGCCAGGAGCCGGCGGCGCCCTTCGAGATGACCTCGATGACCGCCTCCATGTCGAGCCCGGCCTGCTTGCCGAAATGGATGGCTTCGGCAAGGCCTTGCACCACGCCGGCCACGCAGATCTGGTTGACCATCTTGGCGAGCTGGCCGGCGCCTGCCTCGCCCATGCGGCCGACCATGCGGGCATAAGCGTCGATGACGGGTCTGGCCTTTTCGAAAGCCGCTTCCTCGCCGCCGCACATGACGGTCAGGACACCGTTTTCAGCGCCGGCCTGGCCGCCGGAGACGGGGGCATCGATGAAATGCAGCCCCTTGGCCTTGCAGGCGGCATCGAGCTCGCGGGCGACTTCGGCGGAGGCGGTGGTGTTGTCGATGAGCGTGGCGCCCGGCTTCATGCCTTCGATCACGCCATCGCTGGCGGTGGTGACGGAGCGCAGATCGTCGTCATTGCCGACGCAGGTGAAGACGAAGTCGGCGTCCTTTGCGGCCTCGGCCGGGGTGCGGAACGCCGTGCCGCCGAATTCGGCCGCCCATTTTTCCGCCTTAGCGAAGGTGCGGTTATAGACCGCGACCTCATGGCCGCCCTTGACCTTCAGGTGGCCGGCCATGGGATAACCCATGACACCGAGACCGATGAACGCAACCTTTGCCATGCCGTAACCTCCTGCAATTGCTGGTAGGAGGTGTAGCGGATCATCGTTTCCGGCGAAAGTGTTTCTCTTGTGTCAGGGGCAATACCCCGCGCCGGTCAGCCGCGATATTTTGCCAGCACGAGATGGCCGGCAATCGGCTCGCCTTCTTCCATGCGCACGGTGATATCGGTGATCTCGACGAGGTCGAAACCGGTTTCGTCGAGGCGCTGGCGGACATAATCAGGCGCATGGGCAAAGCGCTGGTGCGGGCCGACCATGAAGGGGCGGCCGGCGAAGCTATCGGCCGGCAGCGTTTCCGACGAGAAGATGAAGTGTCCGCCGGCCACGAGGTTTTCGGCGGCGCCGAAGAACAGCGGCTCCAGCGCGCCGAGATAGGGCAGCACGTCGGTCGCAGTGATCAGGTCAAAGGGCTCGTCGTCGTTGTCATCGAGGAAATCGACGGCCTCGGCGACGTAGAGCGTCTCGTAGAGGTCCTTTTCGTGGGCGACTTCGACCATGTTTTCCGACAGATCGACGCCGGTGATGTCGTCCGCCATATCGCGCAGCGCGCCGCCGGTCAGACCCGTGCCGCAGCCGAGGTCGAGCACGCGCTGGAACGGACCCATCTTGAGGTCCTGAAAGCGCTGACGCACCAGAAGCGGAACGCAATAGCCGAGCTGTTCGACGAGCACGTCCTCGAACACTTCGGCATGCTGGTCGAAGAGGGTGGCGACATAGGCATCCGGCGCCTTTTCCGGCGTGTCGCCGCGGCCCATCGAGGCAAGGCGCACGGCCGCACCGCCATGGTCTTCCGGGTCGAGTGCCAGCACTTCCGCATAGGCTTTGGCGGCGGCATCGAAATCGCCGGATTTTTCCAGCGAAAGGGCGCGGTTATAGGCTTCCGCGAGCGCGTCTTCGTCGATCTTTTTCATGCGGCGTCTCATACGGGCCGCCCGGCGTTTTGGCAATGGAGAACGCTATGCGCCAATGGTCGCCCGCAGCGGACACTTCAGTCCCTAAGTGCAAATAGGCATTTATCAATTGGTGAAAGAGGCGCATGATCCTTCCAAGACCAAAAAGACAGTTGGAGGAATGATATGCCCGCCGATATGTCCCCCTTGTCGCTTTCCGCCGAGGCCAAGCGTGCAGGCAGTCCCGCCCTGCCGGCGACGCCGATGGAGACGATCAACACCATGGTGCATTATTATCGCGGTGAGCTTGGCCGGATGGCCGGCTGGCGCGACCGCATCGACCGAACGTCGAACTGGGCGATCACGGTGGTGGCGGCATTGCTCTCGGTGTCGCTCTCGACGCCGACCTCGCATCACGGCGTCCTGCTCTTCGCCATGCTGCTGGTCTCGCTGCTTCTGATGATCGAGGCGCGGCGCTACCGATTCTTCGATGTCTACCGGGCGCGGGTGCGCCAGCTGGAGCGGTTCTATTTCGCCGAAATCCTCAACCCGCGCGCCGCCCTCGACCTCGACTGGGCGGCCCCCATCGCCAAGAGCCTGCGAAAGCCGGAATTCCTCATCAGCTATCGTGATGCCACCTGTCGGCGTCTCAGGCGGAACTATTGCTGGCTCTATCTCATCCTGCTGCTCGCCTGGGCGCTGAAGATCTCATCCTCGATGATGCAGAAGCCGGCGACGGCCGGCCGCGACATGACGCTCGCGGTGGAGCATGTGGTGGCGAACGCCGCGCTGGGCCCGGTGCCGGGCATGGTGGTCATCGGCCTTATCGCGGTTTTCTATGCCGTCATCGCCTATTTTTCGCTGAAGGTGGACATGTCCGATACCGAACTGGCGCACGGCTCGGTGCACGTTTAACCCTGCTGTTGGGCGACGGGTTCGGATTGGTTGCATCCGGATGCGCTAATTTTAATAAGCGCTTATGTTCGATTTCGTGATTTGCTGGTATCATGGATGCGTTGCGCAGGCGTCGGTTCATAAGCGTCCGAGCCCTCAGCCGTGGATTCCTTGAGCTTCAATCGCGCGCGGCGCTCCGTCCAGGGAGTGAGGCATCGCCCGGTTGGAGACGCTGGCCCGCAACGACACTCTGTCCGTAAAGCAACGCGAGGAGGGTACAATGGCCACGTATTCCTACACATATGATCTCGTCGTCACCGCCGCGAACACGAACGCGGTTACGATCACGACATTCGACTATGTCTATATTGCACAGAATACAACGGTGTCGGCCTCGGGAAACGGCGGTAATGGAATAAAGGGTGATAGCAACAACAGAGTAACGGTCGCGGGTGACGTGTTCGGCGAATTTATCGGAATTTGGTTTGGCAACGCGAGTGGGACGAACAACTCCGTGGTGAATGCCTCGGGAAGTGTCGTCGGGATTTCCTACGGAATCTATGCCGAAGGATCGTACAATAAAGTCACCAATGCCGGAACAATTGCCAGCTTCAATGCCGTCACACTTTCAGGCGGCAACAATACGATCACGAATACCGGCCTCATTCAGGGTGAAAGCTACGCGGTCTACGTCAACGGGACGAGCGACCAGACCAATAAAATCATCAACAAAGGCGACATCACCTCGACCTTTTACGCGATCAGCCTCCACGAGGCCAACGATACGGTCGTGAACCACGGCTTCATCAGCGGTATGACGTCCCTCGGCGGCGGAAACGACGTTCTGGATAGTCGCCTCGGAATGCTCGAAGGAGAGGTGCGCGGCGGGTCCGGCAATGACACCCTTACCGGCGGCGTATCACACGACGTGCTTTACGGCGAAGACGGAAACGATACGCTCGATGGGGGATCCGGCAACGATCTGCTGGACGGCGGCGTCGGCACCGACAATATGACAGGTGGCGCTGGAAATGACCGGTACTACGTCAATAGCGCCGCCGACCTCATCGTGGAAGCCGCTGGCGGCGGTACGGGAGACCGGCTTTTTGCCTCGGCGAGCTATACGCTGCGCAGTGGCGTCGAAGTGGAGCGCATGGAAACGGCCAGCGTGAGCGGCACGACCGCGATCAACCTGACGGGCAACGATTTTGCGCAAACGATTTTCGGCAATGCCGGCGCCAATATCCTCAAGGGCGGCGGCGGCAATGATGCCCTGCGCGGTTACGGCGGCAAGGATACGCTGGCGGGCGGCGCCGGCAACGACACCTTCGTCTTCAACACTACGCTCAATGCCACGACCAATGTCGACACGATCAGCGATTTCAATGCCGCGGCCGACACGATCCAGATCGACAACGCGGTTTTCCTCGGCCTTGCGGCGGGTGCCCTCGCGACGACCGCCTTCAAGGATCTCGCGGTCGGGGCGAAGGATGCGAACGACCGGGTTCTCTACAATTCGAACACAGGTGACCTGTTCTTCGATCGCGACGGATCGGCGACCACTTATGCGCCGGTCAAGTTCGGTTTTTTGACCGGTTCGCCGACAATCACCGCAGCGGATTTCTTCGTCATTTGAGTTGCCGGACAGAGTGGTCGCCGCTCAGTTGACGACGAACTCGCCCTTCAACGCGCGCCATTCCGTCGCCGAGATCAGGCGGCGGTGGACGTAGCGGACGGAGTGAATGGGCCCGTCGAGTTTCTCCTGCCAGAACTTCAGAAAACTCTTCATCTCGGGGAAATCCGGGGCGAGATCGTAGTGCTGCCAGATATAGGTCTGCAGGAATTGCTGGTGATCGGGCATGCGGTAGAGGATCTGGGCCGTGGTCATGCCGTAGCCCTTGAGCTGCATTGCCATGTCGTTCGTCATAGGGACCTCATTGCGTGATGAATGATGGTCCCTATGATTGAGCGCCTGCAAGGTTAATGAGGCCTTAACGTCCCGTAGCGGAAGGGAATAATTCTTATGAAATCAGAAGCTTGGCAGCACTCCCCAGAGAGTGCTGCCAAAGCTGTCAGCGCTTCAGGTGGCGCGTCAGGCGGGTTTCCAGCCAAGCCCAAAGGTTGCGCAGAAGCTCCACCATAAGGAGATACATGAGTGCCGCCCAGAGATAGGCCTGGTAGTCGAAGGTGCGCGAGAAGGCGAGGCGGGTCTGGCCCATCAGGTCGAGTACCGTCACGATGGCGACGATGGCCGACCCCTTGATCATGAGAATGATTTCATTGCCGTAGGGGCGCAGGGCCACGATGAGGGCTTGCGGCAGGATGACCTTGAAGAAGGCCACCTTCTTCGGCAGGCCAAGCGCATCGGCACCCTCGTGCTGGCCGCGTGGCACGCTCTCGATGGCGCCGCGCAGGATTTCCGCCTGATAGGCAGCGGTGTTGAGCGTGAAGGTGAGCAGTGCGCAGTTCCAGGCATCGCGGAAGAACCACCAGAGCCCCCAGGCCTTCAGCTCGGCGGAAAAACTGCCCAGACCATAATAGACGAGGAAGAGCTGGGTGAGCAGCGGCGTGCCACGGAAGAAATAGACATAGCCGTAGGCGATCCACGACAGGACCGGGTTCTTCGACATGCGGGCAAAGGCGAGTGGCAGCGACAGAAGGGCGCCGAGCGCGACCGACAAGGCAACGAGCAACAGGGTCACGCCGAGGCCGGACAGGTAGTTCGGGCCGTATTTCGCGAATTTCTCCGGATCCCAGCCGCCTGCGATCATCATGAAGATGCCGACGGCGAGCGCCAGCCAGACGCCGAGGAAGGCATTGCCGAAGAAGCGGCCGAGGGTGAAGGGTTTCGGCGGAGCCGCGGGCGGGGCCTGCGCGGGGATGAGGGTGGTGACGAAGCTCATCGTGCGGCCTCCGAACGCTTGGCCCAGCCCTCGATGCTGGAGAAGACCAGCGAGGAGAGGAAGGCGAGGATGAGGAACAGCACGCAGGCGATGGCGTAGAACTCGAAGGCTTCCTTGGTGACGCGCGCCGCAACGCTCGTCTGGCGCAGGATATCCGGCAGGCCGATGACCGAGACGAGGGCGGTATCCTTCAGGAGCGCCATCCAGAGATTGCCGAGACCGGGCAGGGCGACCCGGATCAGTTGCGGCAGGACGATGAGCTGCATGGTGCGCCCATGGTGCAGGCCGAGCGCATAACCCGCCTCGTACTGGCCGCGCGGAATGGCCTTGAAGGCCGAGAGCAGCACTTCCGAGCAGTAGGCGGAAAAGACCATGCCGAGGGCGATCATGCCGGCGAAGAAGGCGTTGATCTCGACCTTACCTTCATAACCGATGGCCGTCATGAAGTTCTGCACGACGATCTGCAGGCCGTAGTAGATGATGAAGAGCGTCAGAAGTTCCGGCAGGCCACGGAAGAGCGTGGTGTAGATATTGGCCGAGAGCCTGAGCGACTTTTCTTCCGACTGCTTTGCCAGCGCGATGAAGAAGCCCATGACGAGGCCGACGGGCAGCGTGGCGATGGCAAGGCTTGCCGTCACGAGGAAGCCGAAGGCGATCTCGTCGCCCCAGCCATCGGCCCCGCAGGCGAGCAGCGTGTTGCCCGCGAAAAGATTGAAGATGCCGATCGGACCGCAGAGAGGATCGATGATCCCCAGAAATGCGGATACCGCCTCGACGATGGCGGTGAAGAACCCGCTCATGCCAGAATTACCCCCGATGCGCGTTTTACGCTTCTTGTTAAGGCGCTTGCTGCGCCCGTTTTCTTTATGTGCAAGTTCTCAAACAAATGGAGCGGGAGAGCAAGCCCTCCCGCCCGTGCATTCTGGTGATGGGGTCAGAAAAAACCCGCATGACGCAAAGGCGCGCCTTATTCGCCGCCGTAGACGTCGAAGGGGAAGTACTTGGCGTTGATTTCCTGGTACTTGCCGCTCTTGCGGATCGCTGCGATCGCTGCGGTGAACTTGTCGGCGAGTTCCGTTTCGCCCTTGCGGACCGCGATGCCGGCACCTTCGCCGTTGATGACGGGATCGATCGGCAGGGTGCCGAGCAGCTTGCAGCAAGCGCCGTCTTCGGTCTTCAGCCATTCGGAGAGAACCACGACGTCATCGATGGCGGCATCGATGCGGCCGTTGGCGATGTCGAGCTTGTACTCGTCAGCCGTCGGATACATCTTGATGTCGGCATCCTTCATATGCGCCTGGGCATAGTTGGAATGGGTCGTGGAACCCTGCGCGCCGAGCGCCTTGCCGGCGAGCGCTTCGGGCGTCGCTTCCTTGATCTCGGAATCCTTCGGCACGATGATGGCCGGCGGCGTGTTGTAGTACTTCTTGGAGAAGTCGACCTTTTCCTTGCGCTCGGCGGTGATCGACATGGAGGCGACGATGGCGTCGAACTTCTTGGCGATCAGCGCGGGGATGATGCCGTCCCAGTCCTGCGTCACGAAGGTGCATTCGGCCTTCATTTCCTCGCAGAGCGCCTTGGCGATGTCGATGTCGAAACCGGTCAGCGTACCGTCGGCCTCGAGATTGTTGAAGGGCGGGTAGGCGCCTTCCGTGCCGATCACGATCTTCTCGCCTTCAGCCATCGCGGAGGTGGCGAAGAGGGCGATGACCGCAGCCGAGGCTGCGAGCGTGAAACGTTTGGAAATACGCATTGTGATCCTCTCTGTTGAAGGCTCTCGGGTTTTTCTTGTTGTCCGGGCCCTGAATTGAAGCGGGCAGGCCTGCCCGCTTGGGCTGGATAATCGAACTGTTTCTCATAAAAAATCAACTGCTTTTCCGTCGCGCTTCCCCCGCGTTTCCCCGACAATTTCAAGGTCCGCCACTAGCCCTGCGGGCAGGGTGACCTATCTCGCCGGTCGAGCAGGCCGTTCAGACGGGGTTCACACCCGCATGGCTAGGCCTGCAGGAGACGACGAGGTTGCCGGCCGGCCGCAAGAGCCGGGAGGCGGCCCTCCAGACAGACAGACGGGACACCGTGAGGACAGAACGATGACTTTCCGCTCCAGACTTTTCGCCACCGTGGCTCTGCCCCTGCTGTCAGCTTCGCTGATCGCGACGCCGACGCTGGCCGACGCACGTTTGAAATCCCTCGAGATCGCCCAGGCCAGCGACGAGGGCCAGCCGAGCGAAGACGAGCTGCTGAAACAGCAGCAGGAAGAGCAGCAGCGCGCCGAACAGGAAGAACAGCAGCGCCAAGCGGACGAACAGAAGGCAGCCGAAGATCAGCAGCGACAGGCTGATGAACAGAAAGCAGCCGAGGATCAACAGCGCCAGGCCGAAGAGCAGAAGGCAGCGGAGGATCAGCAGCGACAGGCTGACGAGCAGAAGGCTGCTGAGGACCAGCAACGCCAGGCCGAAGAGCAGAAGGCGGCCGAAGATCAGCAGCGTCAGGCTGAAGAACAGAAAGCAGCCGAGGACCAGCAGCGGCAGGCTGACGAGCAGAAGGCGGCCGAAGATCAGCAGCGTCAGGCCGAAGAGCAGAAGGCGGCCGAAGATCAGCAGCGTCAGGCCGAAGAGCAGAAGGCAGCTGAAGACCAGCAGCGCCAGGCTGACGAACAGAAAGCAGCCGAGGACCAGCAGCGTCAGGCCGAAGAGCAGAAGGCAGCCGAGGATCAGCAGCGACAGGCTGACGAACAGAAAGCGGCCGAAGATCAGCAGCGGCAGGCTGACGAGCGGAAGGCTGCTGAGGATCAGCAGCAATCAGAGCAGCCGATGGCCGACGAGAGCCAGCAGGCCGGCGAGGAGACACCCGCCGCCGAGCCGGTTCCGGAGGTCGTTGAAACGCTGACGGAAGAACAGAAGCAGGAGATCGCCCAGGATCCGGGCAAGACCGACGAAACCGTCGTCCTGCCCGTCGAAAACGGCGCGGCCGTGCTGGACAGCGACAAGGATGCCGACAATGCCGGCGGCCAAGAGAGCCGCGACAACCGCCGCAAGCAGCGCGAGGAACAGCGCGCGCAGGAAGAGGAGGTGCCGGTTCCGGATACGGACGACAGCGCGCAGGCGACGATTTCCGAAGAGGTGCGCGAGGCCGTTCCCCAGCGTATCGAGGCGGCCATCAATGAAGAGGGCAAGCGTGTCGACGAGGCTCCGGAATTCATCGTTCCCGAGACCACCAATATCGTCAACAACACGGTCATCAACAACACGACGATCGTCAACAACAACAATACGATCGACAACAGCGTCACGCAGGTCAACGTCATCGAGCGCGTCGAGAACCGCACGGTTCTGGAAGTGGGCGACCAGCTGATCGTGCGCGGCGACGATCGTCCGCGCCTGCGCCGTGATTCCGAGGAGGTCTTTTACGACAACCTGGCCCGCGGACGTGTGCGCGAAACGATCCAGCGCCCCGGCGGCGTGCGCATCGTGACGATCTATAACCGTTACGGCGACATCATCCAGCGCTCGCGCGTCGGCCGTGACGGGCGTGAATACATCCTCGTCTATGCGCCGGAACTGGAAGAGGATGCGCCGCGTCCGGGCCTCGTCGACGTCGGCTACGAACTGCCGCCGATGCGCCTGCGCATTCCCGTCAGCGACTACATCATCGACACGTCGAGCGATCCCGATCGTGATTATTATGAGTTTTTGGCCGAGCCGCCGGTCGAGCGTGTCGAGCGCGTTTACACGATCGACGAGGTGAAGCATTCGGCCCGCCTGCGTGACAAGGTGCGCCGTATCGACCTCGATACGATCACCTTTGCGACGGCGAGCGCCGAAGTCCCGATGTCGCAGGCCCGCACGTTGCGCAGCGTCGCCGACGCGATGCAGAAGGTGCTGGACAAGGATCCCGGCGAGACTTTCCTGATCGAAGGCCATACGGATGCCGTCGGTACCGACAAGTCGAATCTCGTGCTTTCCGACGAGCGCGCCGAATCGGTCGCCAGCCTGCTGACGGAGGTCTACGGCATTCCGCCGGAGAACCTGCAGACGCAGGGGTATGGCGAGCGCTTCCTGAAGGTGCGTACGGAGGCGGCCGAGCAGCAGAACCGCCGCGTCACCATCCGACGCGTCACAACGCTGGTCCG
Source organism: Shinella curvata (assembly GCF_022899935.1). GTDB lineage: Bacteria > Pseudomonadota > Alphaproteobacteria > Rhizobiales > Rhizobiaceae > Shinella > Shinella curvata. The sequence continues at coordinate 496,167 of NZ_JALJCJ010000001.1, read as the reverse complement.
TCCGCTCGCCAAGGCGAACTAGACCGCACCTTCGTGCGTTCAGCCAGAGCCGCCGGCCGTTGCGTTGGCGGCTCCGTCGCATTCAGCGCGGATTCATGTGTCATGGTCTAGCGTCGATTCACACCGGCGAATATGTGGAAACACGAATTTGCCCCAAACGATTGATCCATTGCCGAAAACGGGCAAACGAGGAAGCACCCATGGGTAAGAGAACGACACTTCTGGCAACGGTGGCTTTGCCTATCGTTTCGCTTGTCTGGCAACCGGTTCAGGCGGCGATGGTCCGCCCAGCGCTCGTCGAGAGCGGCATGCCGCATGTCATCACCGTCCAGGAGGGCGACCTTTCCGAGGCGGAGCAGCGCAAACTGCGCAGGCAGCGCCAGAAGGAACAGCAGCAGCAGGAGAACGGCGAACAGCAGGGCGAACGCCGCAAGAAGCAGCGTGAGGCGGCCGAAGGCGACGATCAACAGCAGCAGGATCGCCAGAAGGCCCGGGAGGAGCGCCGCCAGAAGCAGCGCGAAGCCGAGGCTGGTGACCAGCAACAGCAGGATCGCCAGAAGGCGCGCGAAGAACGTCGCCAGAAGCAGCGCGAAGCCGAGGCTGGTGACCAGCAGCAGGATCGTCAGAAGGCACGCGAAGAACGTCGCCAAAAGCAGCGCGAAGCCGAGGCCGGTGACCAGCAACAGCAGGACCGCCAGAAGGCGCGCGAGGAGCGCCGCCAGAAGCAGCGCGAAGCCGAGGCTGGTGACCAGCAACAGCAGGACCGCCAGAAGGCGCGCGAAGAACGTCGCCAGAAGCAGCGCGAGGCTGCTTCTGAGGAACAACAACAGCAGGATCGCCAGAAGGCACGCGAAGAGCGTCGCCAGAAGCAGCGCGAGGCGGCTGCTGAGGAAGAGCAGCAACAGGACCGACAGAAGGCGCGCGAAGAACGTCGCCAGAAGCAGCGCGAGGCTGCCGAAGACCGAGAACGCGAAGAGAAGAAGGCCGAACGTCCCCGCCGCAAGCGCGACGAAGACCGCGAGCGTATCGCCAGGGACCCGTCCAAGACGAACGAAACGATCGAGTTGCCGTTCGTCGATGGCGCGGCCGTGCTCGACAGCGACAAGGATTTCGACAACCGCAAGGGCTCGGCACGCGAGGAGCGCCGCCGCAAGCGCGCCGAGGAGCGGGAAAACGTCAGGATCCGCGTGCCGGAATCCGACCGCGATGCGCAGGTCGGCTGGAAGGACCGCGATCGCGTGCGCTACGAATCGGGTGAGCGCGAGCGTGGCGAACGCCGCGACCGCCGACCGCGCTATGAGGAGCGGGACGGCTGGCGTGTCGAGCGCGAGTTCGACAATCGCGCGGTGATCAACTTCGGTGACCGCATCATCGTGCGTTCGGACGACGGCCGCCGCCTGTCGCGCCGTGCGAGCGAGACCTACTACGAGGATTTGCCGCACGGCCGGGTCCGGGAGGTCATCATACGGCCAAACGGCGACCGCGTCGTGACGATCCGCAGCCGCTACGGCGACGTCATCCAGCGCTCGCGCATCGATCGCTCGGGCAGCGAATACGTCATGTTCTATGCCCCCGAAATCGACCGCGACAGCCGGCCGACCTTCGTCGATCCCGGTGAACGCCTGCCGCCGATGCGCCTGACGGTGCCGGTCGACGAGTACATCATCGACACGTCCGCCGAGGAGGAGCGCGACTATCGCGACTTCCTCGAGCGTCCGCCGGTGGAACCCGTCGAGCGCGTCTACACGCTGGACGAGGTGAAGTACTCGGCCCGTATCCGCGACAAGGTACGCCGCATCGACCTCGACACCATCACGTTTGCGACCGGCTCCTCGGAGATTTCGGTGAACCAGGCCGCGACGCTGCGCAAGGTAGCGGATGCGATGAACGAGATCCTCGACAAGGATGCCGGCGAGACCTTCCTGATCGAAGGGCATACGGACGCCGTCGGTTCGGACGAATCGAACCTCGTCCTGTCGGACGAGCGCGCCGAGGCCGTCGCCAACGTCCTGACCGACGTCTACGACATCCCGCCGGAAAACCTCGCGACGCAGGGTTATGGCGAGCGCTTCCTGAAGATCGATACGGATGCCGCCGAACAGCTCAACCGCCGCGTTACGATCCGTCGCGTGACGCCTCTGGTGAAGCCGGTCGCCATGGCCGAGTAAATCGGGAAAGGCGACGATGAAAAAGGCCGCGGGAGCGATCCCGCGGCCTTCTTTTTGCAAAGAGCAGTGCAGTCTCTAGTTCAGCTGCAGCATGTCGGCATCCATGCGACGCCTGATATGCCGGTCGACCTCCGCGCGCTGGGCGCAGGTGTGAAATTCGCCGCGGCAAACGTCGCTCAGCATGGCGAGGTCGTCGAAAACAGGTGAGCTCGGCAGGTCCGTTGCCGCGAGGATGCGGGACATCAGGAACGGCGCGTCGACGATGTCCAGCGTGTCATAGTCCACCGGCGTTCCGAAGCCGTGAATGGCGTAGAAGGTCTCGTAAACCGGGGAGCGGAACGTGGTGAAAGGATTGTCGTCGTCGGTTCTTTCCAGGATGTACGGTTTCGTCGCGATGGACTGGTGATCGCCGAATTCGAGGAAGACGCTTCCCCGCGTGCCCGGATCGGCCTTGACCGCCTCCCGGTAGGCGACCAGGTCGTTTCGCGACGCGCCGACGCGGCGCAGGTACTCGTTGGCGCCGGCATCGTCCGCGTAGACATGTTCTCCCGCCACCACCGGCTCGATCGTGTTTTCATACGGCGAATGCGTGAACATGGTCTGGACGAGCACGAAGAGCGGACGTTTGTCGTCCTTGCGATGCTGCGCGATCATGGCCTTTGCGTTGTCGAAATAGTTCGTGTCGCGCACGCCCATGACCGGCAGACTCATGCGGTCGGCGTCGTAGATCTCCTGGAAGCCGAGCGATTTCAGGAAGGGCCCTTCATTGATCGAATTGTATTGCATGGGCATGAAGGCGACGGTGCGGTAGCCGCAACGGCCGAGCACTTCCGGCAACGAACCTCTGACCTTGTCCACGAGCAGGTGGTTCACATAGGGGCCGAGCCAGCCGAAATCGGCAGTGGAAAGTCCGGTCAGCACGGAGAAATTCGTCATCCATGTCCCGCCGCCGAAAATCTCGACGAACAGGGGCCGGATCTTGCCGTCTCCCGACTGATAGGTCTGCGTGACCGATTGCGGAATGGAGAGCTGCGGAAAGACGAGCGGCGAGGTCTGGCTTTCCGAGAGGGTCAGGAAGAGGTCGGGCTGCTTGCCGGTATCGCCGCAAAGCGCACCGTTGACGAAGGGCTGCCCTGCTTCGGCGCCGTCGAGCGGAGTGGCAAACTGCATCGGCTTCATCAGGCTTGGAATATGCCAGAGCGACAGGAAGAAGGCCGAGGCGTTGTAACCTCCGATGAAGGGCAGGAAATCGGCATCCCGCGTGGTGGGCCGATGGGCGATGACCGCGGCAAGAAGGCTGGCTGCGACGATGCCGCTTCTGGCGCCGGCGCCCCACGGTGCCGGATTTTCCCGCCGGAACAGGATCGTCAGGAACGTCGCGATGGCCGCCAGTCCCACCGCAGCGACCAAAACGGCGGGCAGATAGTACCGCACGAGGAACGACAGGGTGGAAATGTCGGAGCCGATGAAGACGACATCATAGACATGCAGCGCCAGCCCCTTGGAGTGGAACTTCATCATCGAGACGAAGGTGAAGAGGACCGCAACCAGCGTCGCACCGTAGAGCGAGAAGAACGGCCGCCTGGAGATCAGGAAAATGATGGAGGCCAGGGTGAGGATGGCCGCGAAATTGTAGGGCAGGTAGCGCCATCGCGTATCGAAGTAGTAGGCGAACGCGAAGTAAAACAGCGAGCCCAGAACAAGGGCATAAGGGCTTGTGAAGAGGCCAAACCGGCCGCGAGCTCTCGAAATAATGTGCGCCATGACAAAACTCTGATTTATTGATCAAAGTTTAAGTATCGGCCGCACCGCTAGATTGCAACAAAACCGTCACATAGCTTAAGCATTAAGGTTAATTTAAGCATGATCAACTTTTTTGTGTCATGTAATGGTGCATCGTCATCTTGAAATCGAACAGAATTGATCCAAAATTAACGCTGCTTGCCGAGTGCCGAGACAGCCGGCGCATGGCAAGTAGACGTTGGCGATGTGTCGGGTCAGGCTGCGGCGGGCGAGGGAAGGCCGGTCATGGCAATGACGAAATCGGCAATCGCGCCGGTGTCGTCGAGGTCGAAGACCGGCAGCGTGCTATCCGTGACGGGATGGTCGGCAGCGATGGCGGCGATGTGCGGATCATCGGGGGCGAGCGGTATACGATTGGCCGCCTCCAGGCGCCGGGCCTCGATTTTCGGGATCGGCTCGCGCTTGTAGCCTTCGATCAGGACGAGGTCGCACGGTGCGATGCGGGCGAGGATTTCCTCGAACGTCGGCTCCGGTGCGCCGCGCAGTTCGTGCATGATGGCATAGCGCGTGCCGGACACGATGGTCACCTCATGCGCGCCGGCCTGCCGGTGGCGGTAGCTGTCGGCACCGACCTTGTCGATATCGAAGTCGTGATGCGCATGCTTGATCGTCGAGACGCGGTAGCCGCGCGCGACGAGTTCCGTGACCAGGCGGACCGCAAGCCCGGTCTTGCCGGAATTCTTCCACCCGGCGATGCCGAAGATCTTCGGTCTCGTCATCGTTCCAGCACCCAGAGCCAGTTTTCCGCCGCATCGAGATCGTCGGGTGTGTTGATGTTGAAGAACGGGTCGAATTCGCCGCGGGACGTCGCGATCAACGGGAAGGTGATGTCGCGCGCCTGATGCCGTTCGAGATAGCTGCGCACCCGCAGGGCGCCCCCGCCGGCCAGCCAGTCCGCGAGATCGTCGGCAAGGGCGATGGGCCAGAGGGCGAAGACGGGATGGAGGCCGCTTGCCGAGCGCGCCACGGCGATGCGCTCGGAGGTATCGACGGCCTCACCGAGCCGGCGAACGAGATCGGTTGGAAAGAACGGGCTGTCGGTCGGCACGGTCGCGACATGGCTCGCTTCGGGATGGTTGCGCCTGGCGTGGTCGAGGGCGGCCAGCACCCCGCCGAGCGGACCGGCGCGGGCCGCGTCCAGGTCGGCGAAAACAGGCAGTTCCTCCCCCCGTTCGAACAGCATGGGGCCATTGGCATTAACGGTGACGCTGGACACCTGCGGACGCAGGCGCCGGGCGGCGCGATCGATGAGCGCGGTGCCGCCGAGACGGATACGCGTCTTGTCCTGGCCCATCCGCGAGGACAGGCCACCGGCAAGGATCACGCCCGGTATCGCATGCGACAGTGCCATTGTGCTCCCATCGTGTTGTCTCCTTCCGGTCTAGTCGCTGCAGGGCCGGGTCGCAAGTCTCTACGATGTCACAGCGATTCCGGTTTCGACTCCTGTGCGATAGGCGCGGTCCGGCGACGGTTCTTTCGATAGAAGGTGTAGAGACCCGATGCGACGATGATCGAGACGCCTGCTGTCATCCAGAGATCGGGAAGCTCGCCGAAGAACAGGAAACCGATCACGATGGCCCAGATGAGGCTCATGTAGCGGAAGGGGGCGACGAAGGAGATCTCGCCGACGCGCATGGCGTTGACGATCGTCTGGTAACCGACGAGGAGCAGTACGCTGGCGACGGCCAGTCGTCCGACAACCTCCAGCGACATCGGCTGCCAACCACCCATCGGCACGATCAGCACGCCGCCGACAAGCGTGATGACGATGGCCGTGACGACGCTGATGAACAGGGTGGAGACGTCGCTGCGGATGCGCCGCGTCGCCAGGTCGCGCGTCGCCGCGCCAATGACCGAGGCAATGGCGTAGATGGCGGCAAGCGAAAACCCTTCCGGACCCGGACGGACAACGATGATCACGCCGGCAAATCCGATGATGATGGCGAGCCATCGGCGCCAGCCGACCTGTTCGCCGAGAAAGAGCGCAGCCCCAAGTGTCACGGCGAGCGGCAGAGACTGGAGGATCGCCGAGACATTGGCGAGCGGCATGGCGCCGAGCGCCGAAATGAAGGTGAGCGAGGCGAAAATCTCCGCCGCAAGCCGCAATGCCACGGCGGGCTGCAGTATGGTGCGCCACGACCCGAGCGCGCCCATCCGCCAGGCGATGACGAGCACCAGTGCGCTCGTCATCAGCCCGCGCACGAACAGGATCTGCCCGGTATTCATCGTATGCGTGACGGACTTGACGAGGGCGTCGTTGCAGGTGAAGGCCGCCATGGCGATGGCCATGAACAGGGCGCCCCTGGCATTTCCGATGGGGTTCATGTGAGGTGATTCCAAGCGTCGGTTCGCTCCTCTTAAGCCCATTAATCGCTTGCTGCCATCATCCTTGAGGTCGGAACACCCGGGTGTTTGGCGAAAGAACGGGCGGATGACCCGATTTTGGGCAGATATGACGCCGATTTCGGCGCAAACCCTTGAGTTTCTGCCGGTTTCTCGAAGGCATTCATTAAGCTTCGGCACCTATCGTTGCGTCATCCCAATGAGTGATCGCATGATGCGACGGGTGAGGGCTGGCCGCCTGATGCAAGATCGGCCGAGGCCCCTCGAACAATTCTCGGCCGCGCTCCCCTGGTAGCCAGAGCGGCCGTTTCGGCTTGCAAGAGCACCCGACGGGACATTGGTCGTCATAAAAACGTCGGGGAAACCATGTCCTTCATCGACCGCCTGCTCCAGCAGCGCCGCATCGTCACGAAAGTGCTGCTGTTCGTCATTCCTCTCGTCGCGCTCATTGCGGGCATCGGCCTTGTCGGCTACTTCACCGCAAGCACGCTGAATGGCCACATGACCGTCACCCGCGAGACGATCAACAGCCTGTCGCATTTCCAGAACTTGCGCACGGGGCTGCAGGATTTCGCCGACAAGCCGGGTGCCGAAACGCGTGATGGGCTCTCCGCCCGGATCGACGAGCAGGAGGAAGGCATTCGCGATCTCGATGCGCTGCTGCCGAACGCAACCGAAAAGGCCAAGATCGCCTCCGTCGTTGCGCTTGCCGGCACGATGCGTAGCCAGACAGAAACGCTCTGGTCGATCGACCAGGAGCGCAACGCCGTCACCGCCGCCCTGGAGGGCGCGCTCGCCGCGATGGCGAAGGATGGCGACTTCGCCGAAAAGCAGATCGCGGTCATCAGAAACGAATCGGGCGAGAAGGAAGCCTTCGCCAAGGCGCTGCTTTTCGATGCCGCCGCCTATCAGGGCCTGGCCGAGCGCATCGGCAAGTTCCGCAAGCCGGTCGCTCTTGCGATGAAGCCGGAAGACAAGGTGAAGGCGGCGGAGACCTATCTGCCGCAACTCCTGAAACAACTGAATGAATCCAAGGCCATCGCTTCGCCGAAGGCGCTGACGCAGATCAAGCCGCTGGAAGCCGAGATCGCCAAGGTGCAGGAGATTCTCGCCGGTGCCGACGATGCCGAGGGTAAGAAAGCCAAATTCATTCCGGTTCTCACCAAGCTTTCGAAGTTCGACGCCGACTTCCTGAAGGAAGCAGGCAAGAATTCCGACACGGCGGCCAAGCGCTTCGTCAGCATGGATGCCGAGATCGGCCTCCTCAAGACGCTCATCACGCTGATGGGCGACACGTTCAAGGGCATCGACCAGACCCGCCTGCATATCAGCGAACTGCATCGCAAGCTCGATCAGCCGAGCCGCGACGCGGTTCTCGCCGACGTGAAGGCGGTTGCCGAAAGCGCGGGTGAACTCGCCAAGCTCGGCGCCAAGAATGCGGCTCTTCGCGACCTCTCGCAGAAGCTGGCGCCTTCGCTCGCCAGGATCGAGAAGGGCACGCAGGACCTTATCGCCGTCGGCGAAAAGTGGCAGGCGGCGCGCACCAGCGCCTATGCCGCGGTCGCCGATGCCAGCCAGACACTCGAACAGTTCGTCTCGAGCGCACAGGAAGCCGGCAAGCAGGACAGCCAGCGTTCGGCCAATGTCTCGATCATCGCGATGGTCGCCGGTACGCTGCTTGCGATCGTCGGCGGCCTGATGCTGGTCGAAACCCTGCGCGGCCCGCTGAAGCGCGTCACCGAATCCATGGCGCGCCTTGCCAGCGGCGATCTCGACATCAGCATCGACGGCCGCAACCGCGGTGACGAGATCGGCGACATGGTGCGCTCGGTGGCCGTCTTCCGCGATGCCGCCCGCGAAAACGTCAGGCTGGAGCAGGAGGCGGAAGCCCAGCGCCAGCTCACGGCGGAAGAACAGGGCCGCCGCGCCAGCGAGCGCGCCCGCATCGAGGCCGAGCAGACCGAGGCGCTGACGGCGCTTTCCGACGTGCTTGGCCAGCTTGCCGCCGGCAATCTCGAGGAAAGCATGACGGAGGCGCTCGCCGCCGAATATGTCGCCATGGCGCGTACCTACAACAATGCGGTCGAGGCGCTGCGCATCACGCTTTCCGACGTTCGCGCGACGACGATGGAAATCAACGGTGGGACCGGCAATCTCGCGGCGTCCGCCGATGATCTCGCCCGTCGCACGGAACAGCAGGCGGCGGCGCTGGAGGAAAGCTCGCGGGCGCTCCGCCAGTTGACCGACATCGTCCGCTCGACCGCCGAAAGCGCCCAGAAGACCGCCGTTTCGGTCGACGAGACGCACAGCTATGCCCAGCGCTCCGGCGAGGTCGTGGCCAAGGCCGTCACCGCCATGGGCGAGATCAATCGCTCCTCCGACAAGATCAGCACGATCATCGGCGTGATCGACGAGATCGCCTTCCAGACCAACCTTCTGGCGCTCAATGCCGGCGTCGAGGCTGCCCGCGCGGGTGAGGCCGGTCGCGGTTTCGCCGTCGTCGCGCAGGAAGTCCGCGAACTTGCCCAGCGTTGCGCCGGTGCGGCGCGCGAGATCAAGGGGCTCATCTCCGAGAGTTCCGCGCAGGTGCGCAACGGCGTGGCTCTCGTCACGGAGACGGGCGAGGCGCTTTCGGTCATCAATGAGCACATCTCGTCGATCCACGCCCTTGTCGGCAAGATCGAGGCGGCGGCAGCCGCTCAGTACGAGGGCATCAACGAGGTGAACCAGGCGGTGCACCAGGTCGAGCTCATCACCCAGCAGAACGCCGCGATGGTGGAGGAAAACACCGCCGAAATCCACGGCCTGCGCCGTCGGGTGCAGACGCTCAACCAGAAGATCGATCACTTCAAGACGCGCGATCTGGATACGCGGGAAGACGACGGTTATGGCCGGCACTACGCGGCGTAAACGATCTGGAATGGATGAAAAGCAAGCGGCCGGGCGAAAGCCCGGCCGTCTTGTTTTGGCAGATGCCTTTTAAGGATTAGTGTGTTTGTTTTTCAAACGAAGTGCTTGCTGCATTAACCAATACTTAATTGACCCAATATTGTTAGTTGCAACCCTTGTGTGTGCTATGCAGATTTGCCCCGCAAAACGAATGTACTTGGGGTTTTTAAATGTCGCTTACGAAAATAATCGCTTGCCTGACTGTCGCAACGATCTTTACCGCTGCACCGGCAGTTGCTGCGGGTATTCCAAAATTCGGTAAGACCTGTGTGGGAAATTTTGGCAAGTCATCCAACATATGCATCAGCTCAAACGGGAAGACTGTGTCGAGCACCTATACGTTCAGAGGCACGATTCCGACCAAAGGCAGCCATACGGATTGCTCTGAAAAAGGCGACACAATCGTCTGCACGGGCGGTCAATACCGCACCAGCCTCGGCAACGGAAAAATGACTAGGGTTGTGATCAAGCTGAAGAACGACAAGCCGACATCCATGGCGTGGCGTTGATAGGCCTGCATCAGCTTTAAACCGGCAAGACCCGTCTGCCTGTGCAGGCGGGTCTTTTTAGCCGCCCGTAACGCTCATATGCCGTGCAACGGCCGGGCGGTTGCGGCGGTCGATGATGAAATCGTGGCCCTTGGGCTTGCGGCCGATGGCCTCGTCGATGGCCTGCGAGAGCAGGGCGTCGTCATCGGAGGCGCGCAGCGGCAGGCGCAGGTCCGCCGCATCGTTCTGGCCCAGGCACATATACAGTGTGCCGGTGCAGGTGAGGCGCACGCGGTTGCAGCTCTCGCAGAAATTATGCGTCATCGGCGTGATGAGGCCGAGACGGCCGCCGGTTTCCTCGACCGTCACGTAACGCGCGGGGCCGCCGGTGCGGTAGGCATTTTCGGTGAGCGTGAACTGTTCGGCGAGGCGGGCGCGCATTTCCGACAGCGGCAGGTAGCGGTCGGTGCGGTCTTCCTCGATCTCGCCCATCGGCATGGTCTCGATCAGCGTCAGGTCCATGCCGCGACCGTGCGCCCAGCGCATCAGGTCCGGGATTTCCTTGTCGTTGAAGTCCTTGAGGGCGACGGCGTTGATCTTGATCTTCAGGCCGGCGGCCTGCGCTGCGTCAATGCCTTCGATGACTTTGGAGAGTTCGCCCCAGCGGGTGATGGTCTTGAATTTTTGCGGGTCGAGCGTGTCGAGCGAGACATTGATGCGGCGCACGCCGCAATCGGCGAGCTCGGCCGCGTGTTTGGCAAGCTGCGAACCGTTGGTCGTCAGCGTCAGTTCATCGAGCGTGCCGGCATGGACGTGACGGCCGAGTTCGCGCACCAGATGCATGATATTCTTGCGCACCAGCGGCTCGCCGCCGGTGAGCCTGAGCTTGCGCACGCCCTTGGCAATGAAGGCGGAACAGAGCCGGTTCAGCTCTTCGAGGGTAAGCAGGTCCTTCTTCGGCAGGAAGGTCATGTTTTCCGCCATGCAGTAGGTGCAGCGGAAATCGCAGCGGTCCGTCACGGAAACACGCAGATAGGTGACCGCGCGCCCGAAGGGGTCGATCATCGGGGCTGCGGATTGCGCGACCGGGTCGGCGCCGTTCCAGGGGCCAGCATAGGAATTCAAAACACGTCCTCCATCACCGACATGTCGTGCGCGCGGGGCGCAGCGTCAAGCCGGTGCGGCGATTATGACAGTATTTTCAGCCTTGCACATCCCCGGCTTGCGGCATAGTCCTTCGCGAAATCGAATAGGAAAGGGCATGGACATGAGCGATCTCTGGCCGACCGAACTGCGCGTGTCGAAGGACCGCCAGCGCCTCCTCGTCACTTTCAACGACGGCGCAAGCTTCGACCTTTCCGCCGAAATGCTGCGCGTTCTGTCTCCGTCGGCGGAAGTGCAGGGCCATGGACCGGGCCAGAAGCTGACCGTACCGGGCAAGCGCAATGTCGCGATCATTGCCATGACACCGACGGGCAACTATGCCGTGCGCATCGGCTTCGACGACTTTCATGATACCGGCATCTTCACGTGGTCCTATCTGCGGGAACTCGGGGAAAAGGGCGAAACGCTGTTTGCCGAATACGAGCGCGACCTTGCGGAAAAGGGCATGAGCCGCGATATGTCGGAAAAACCGCGATAGTGTCAGGACTGCCAAAGGGCGCGTCCACCGCAAACGAACGGAGAGCCCCTTGGCAGCAGAAGCGAACGCAAACGATCTCACACAGGTTGTCGTGCTTTTGGCGGCAGGCGTTGCCGCCGTACCGATCTTCAAGAAGATCGGCCTTGGCTCGGTGCTCGGTTATCTCGCGGCCGGCCTTGCCATCGGCCCCTTCGGCCTCGGCTTCTTTGCCGATCCGCAGGCGATCATCCATGTCGCCGAACTCGGCGTGGTGATGTTCCTCTTCATCATCGGCCTGGAAATGCAGCCCTCGCGGCTGTGGGGCATGCGCAAGGACATTTTTGGGCTCGGCGCGGTGCAGGTCATCGGTGCCATGGCCGCACTTACCTGCATCGGCCTTTCCTTCGGCTTCCCGCTCATTCCCTCCTTCGTTGCCGGCACCGGCTTCGTTTTGACCTCCACCGCCATCGTCATGCAGATGCTGCAGGAGCGCGGCACCATGTCGACACTGAAGGGCCAGCGCATCATCGCGATCCTGCTCTTCGAGGATCTCGCCATCGTGCCGCTGCTCGCCATCGTCGCGCTGCTCGGCACCGGCGCTGCGGCGACGGATGCCTCCGACCGCTGGCTCTCCGTCGGCATCGCCATCGGCGCCATCGTGGCGCTGGTTCTGGCGGGGCGTTATCTGCTCAATCCGCTGTTTCGGGTGCTGGCAGCCTCCGGCGCGCGCGAGGTGATGACGGCGGCGGCGCTGCTCGTGGTGCTCGGTTCGGCACTCGCCATGCAGGTCTCCGGCCTCTCCATGGCCATGGGCGCCTTCCTCGCGGGCGTGCTGCTTTCCGAATCGGCCTTCCGCCATCAGCTCGAAGCCGATATCGAGCCGTTCCGCGGCATCCTGCTCGGTCTGTTTTTCCTCGGTGTCGGCATGGCAATCGATCTCTCGGTCATCGCCGCCAACTGGCAGCTCGTGGTGGCAAGCGTCATCGGCTACATGGTGGCGAAGACGCTGCTGATCTATGTCGTCGCGCGTCTGCTCGGCACCTGCCACGGCGAGAGCCTGGAACGTGCCGTGCTGATGGCGCAGGGCGGCGAATTCGCCTTCGTGCTATATGCCGCAGCCGTCGCGGCCGGCATCCTCAATGGCGAAGAGAACGCCATCCTGACGGCGACGATCATCATCTCGATGATCCTGACGCCGCTGATGGTCATTCTGCATGACCGCATCGTGCCGAAGCAGCAGCCCTCCACCGAGGGGCTGACGCTGCCGGAAAATGTCGAGGGTACGGTGCTGATGATCGGCTTCGGGCGCTTCGGCCAGATCGTCAGCCAGCCGCTGCTCGCGCGGGGCTACACGCTCTCCCTCATCGACAAGGATGCGGAATTTGTGCGCGACGCCTCGGATTTCGGCTTCAAGGTCTACTACGGCGACGGCTCGCGCATCGACATCCTGCATGCCGCCGGTGCCTCTACCGCCAAGGCGATCCTGATCTGCCTCGACGACAAGGAAGCGGCGGTGAAGATCGCCGAGATCGTCCACGAAGAATTCCCGCTCGTGCCGATCCTGGCGCGCGCCTATGACCGCGGTCATGCGCTCGACCTCATCCATGCCGGCGTCGACTTCCAGATCCGCGAGACCTTCGAATCCGCCATGATCTTCAGCCACGAGACGCTGAAGGCGCTCGGCGAGGACGAGGATCTGGCAGCCGAGGTGGTCGAGGAGTTCCGCGATGTCGATCGCCAGCGGCTGGAGCTAGAAACCGTCGGCGGCATCTATGCCGGACGGCAGCTCATTCGCGGCAATGCCTCGCCCGCCGACCTCGTCGCCGCCCGCACCGGCCGGCAGCGCGCGGCGGCGGAAGAGGAACGTCACCGCCACGAGGAAGAACCGGCAAGTTGACGTAACGCAATCTTCCGTAGCGACTCAGCGCAACATGCGTCATGTCTAATGAAAACGGACATGAGGTGCGTATGAACAAGGGACGCCTTGAAGCCTTCAGTGATGGCGTGATCGCCATCATCATCACGATCATGGTATTGCAGCTGGCAGTACCGAAGGAGCCGACCTTTGCGGCTCTGGTTCCCATGCTGCCGATATTCCTCGGCTATCTCCTGAGCTTCGTCTATGTGGCGATCTACTGGAACAACCATCACCATTTGCTGACCATCTGCGGCAATGCCAGTGGCGGCGTGCTCTGGGCGAACATGCATCTGCTGTTCTGGATGTCGCTCATTCCCTTCGCCACCGCCTGGATGGGCAACAATCCCGCGGATGCGCTCCCGACGGCGCTCTACGGCGTGATCCTGCTTCTGACCGCCGTTGCCTATGAAATCCTGCAGATCCGTATCGTCGCGGTGCATCCGGATGCCGCGCGCGTGCGCAGCGCGTTGGGGCGGGATTTCAAGGGCCGCTTTTCGCCGGTCTTCTATCTTGCCGCGATCGGGCTTGCCTTTGTCTCGCCGGTGATTTCCCATGTGCTCTATGCTGTGGTGGCGCTTCTCTGGATCGTGCCCGACCAGCGCCTGGAACAGCTCTACAAAAAGGATGCGCCATGACGGCGACGACTGACGACCGTTTTGCCACGTCCGCCTGCCTGCGGGCCCGCGGCACCGCCAAGGAAGGCAAGGTGGCCTTCGCCGAGCTTTTCTTCGATCTCATCTTCGTGCTGACGATCATCCAGCTCTCCCATTCGCTGGCCGCGCACTATTCGCCGCTCGGCCTCGTCGAGGCCGCGCTGCTGATGCTGGCGATCTGGTGGGTGTGGATCTACACGACCTGGGCGACGAACTGGCTCGATCCGGAAAAGTCGCCGGTGCGCATCCTGCTCTTCGTGCTGATGTTCCTGGGGCTGATGCTGTCCATCGCCATCCCCACGGCTTTCGGTGCGGGCGGGCTTCTCTTCGCACTCACCTATGTCGCTATGCAGACCGGTCGCTCGGCTTTTACCGCCTATGTCATGCGGCGCGACTGGCCGGAAAACAGCCTCAACTTTACCCGCATCACCGTCTGGACACTGTTCTCGGCCGTGTTCTGGATCGGTGGCGCCTTCGTGGAACATGAGGCGCGCCTTGCGCTGTGGACCATTGCGCTTGGTCTCGAATATGCCTCGCCGGCGCTCGGCTTCGCCGTGCCAGGGCTTGGTCGTTCCACCGTCAGCGACTGGCAGGTCTCGGGCGAGCACATGGCGGAGCGCTGCGCGCTCTTCGTCATCATCTGCCTGGGCGAAACGATCCTCGTCACCGGTCGCACGGTTGCCGGCATGGAGCTGCTCGACGGCTTCACGATCTTCATGCTGATGACGGCCTTCCTGTCGACCGCCACCATGTGGTGGATCTATTTCCGCTTCGGTCATGGCGAGGCGGCGCATCTCATCGAGCATTCGGCGACACCCGGCCGCATCGCCCGCATGGCCTTCACCTATGCGCATATTCCGATCGTTGCCGGCATCATCCTCTCGGCGGTGGCGGAGGAGTTCGCGCTTGCCCATCCGCATGGCCATGTCGATGCCAAGACGGCAAGCGCCATTCTCGGCGGGCCGATCGTCTTCCTGCTCGGCAACATCTGGTTCAAGGCGGCGATCCGCGGCCGATCGCCGCTGTCGCATATCGTTGGGATCGCAGCATTGCTCGCGTTGTCGGTGCTGGTGCCGTTCGTCGAACCCTATCAGCTCTTCATGGCAGCCGCCGCCATGCTGTTCGGGGTGGCGCTCTGGGAGTTCGTGTCGCTGAAATCGACGCGGGCTGACGCCGTCGCGAAAGCCTAGCCTTCCTCTTCGTCATCCGCAGTCTCCAGCGTCTGGAGAATGCGGATGATGTCTTCCATCGCTTCCGCCACCTGAAGGCAGCGGTCTTCCGGTGTCTGCGACATGATGCGCTCGATGAGGCCGGTCTGGATGGTCATTGCTTGTTCCGTCAGCGCCCGACCTTCTGCGGTCAGCGACAGGCGCAGCACACGCTTGTCCTTGGCATCGGGGTTGCGCTCGATCAGGCCGCGTTTTTCGAGCTGGGGCAGCAGCATGCTCATGTTGGAACGGCCGACCAGCAGCTTGCGCGCCAGCTCCTGCTGCGAAATGCCCTGGAAACGGTAGAGATTGACGAGAATGTCGAGATGCGGCGGCTTGATGCCGAGGTCCGCAATCGCCCGCGTCACGGCCTGCTGCATCAGCTGGCAGGCGCGCGCCACCCCGATCCAGCTGCGAAAGCGCGGATGGTCCCAGGGAAAGGCTTGATTTTTGTTCATCGTTGTACTTTATTGTTCATCATTGAACATTTTTGATGGATTCCCACTATGGCATCCTTTGGCTTGAAGGTCATCCGCCTCGCGCTTTCCGGCGTCGCCGCGGTTTCTCCCGATGCGGCTGGCCGGGCCGCGTTCCGTCTCTTTGCGACCACGCCGGGCCGCCGTCCGCGCACGGCCAAGGAGAAGGAGCTTTTTGCGCGCTCCGAAGGCTGGATGCGCCAGGCGCAGCGCGTGACGCTGGACTTTGCCGGCGGCACGGCGGTGGCGCATCGTTTCGCGGCGCGTCCCTGTGAACACTTCGCTGGCCGCGTGCTGGTCGTGCACGGCTGGGGCTCGCGCGCGGCCTATCTCTCCGCCTTGACGGAAGGGTTGGTGGCTGCAGGCCACGAGGTCGTGGCGCTCGACCTGCCGGGCCATGGCTCCTCGCGCGGGCGCACGCTGACGCTGCCGATGGCCGTGCGCGCGATCGATGCGGCCTGGCAGCGTTTTGGCGGCTTCGACTACTTCTGCGGCCATTCCTTCGGCGGCGCATCGCTGGCTTGCGCGGCGAGCGGCCTTGTGCCCTCGGTGCCCGCGCATCGGCCGCGCCGGCTCGTCACCATCGGGTCGCCGAGCGAGATGGCCTGGCTGTTCAAGGATCTCGGGCGTTATTTGAAGCTCGGTCCCAGAACGCAGGTGGCGCTGGAAGATCATGTCGAGCGCATTGCCGGCGCGCCGCTTTCGGCTTTCGATGCAGCCAGCGGGGCAGGGCGGCTCAGCACGCCAATGCTCGTCCTCCATGCCGAGGACGACAAGGAGGTGCCGGCCCATCATGCCCGTCGCTATGCCGCCTCCGGCCCCAATGTGACACTGGAATGGGCCAACGGCTTCGGCCATCGCCGCATCGTCTCCGCCGAGCCGGTGATCGACCGGATCGTCGATTTCTTCGCGGAAGACGGGCAGCGGATCGCCGCCTGATCGCTTTCCGTCACGCGCCTGTCATGCAAGGGTGCGATGCGCCGCAAACGCGCAGGCACAGGAGAGCAGCATGACGGTGGTCACGTCGGTCGAGCAGTTGAACGAACTTTACGGCACGCCGGGCGAAGCCTCGCTCGTCAAGGTGACGGATTTTCTGCTGCCGGAATACCGTACGATGATCGAGGCGTCCCCGTTCGTGGCGCTTGCGACATCAGGGCCGGAGGGGCTCGACTGCTCGCCGCGCGGCGATGCCGGAGCGGTCATCCATATCGAGGACGAGCGCACGCTGATGCTGCCGGACTGGCGCGGCAACAACCGTATCGATTCGCTTTCCAACATCGTGCGTGATCCGCGCGTCGCCTTGATGTTCCTCATTCCCGGCTCCAACACGACTATGCGCCTTAATGGTCGCGCCGTCGTGCGCATCGATGACGCGATTACGCAGCGTTTCGTCATGGACGGAAAACATCCGCGCTCGGTCGTCGTCATCACGATCGAGGAAGTCTATTCGCAATGCGCCCGCGCCGTGCTGCGCGCGGATCTCTGGAATCCGGAGAAATTCCGCGATACCGCCTGCCTGCCGACCGTCGGCCAGATGCTGGCCTCCGCCAAGAAGGGGTTCGATGGCGTAGCCTATGACAAGGAATGGCCGGGCCGCGCGGCAAAGACCATGTGGTAGGCGGGGCGAATATCCCCGCTTCCCAAACCGTCTTGTCGTTGGTTATGAAAGATTTTTGCGGATTTGGAGTTTGGGATGCGGACAGGACTTTTTGCGGCGGTTTTCGCCGGCATGCTGGCGGCCTCGATGGGCGCTGCCAAGGCAGACGAGCTGATCGAGAGCTACGGCGCCTACATCGGCCAGGACGATCTCTACAATTCCAACAATGAGCGCCTGACGCAGCCCTGGCAGGTTATCCGCCAGGATCGCGCCAATGTGCATCGTTTCGGCGTCAGCCAGCCCGGTGACGACACCGACAGCTTCTTCGCCTCGGCCCGCAACCGCGAGCTTGCCGAACGCATGATCAGCCACGGCCGCATCGAGCGCAGCGCCGCCCGCCGCCTGCTGCAGGGTGATGTGCGCATCGAAGTCGAGATCTGGCGGGGCGCGGATGGCGACTATATCAACATCAATGTCGATTAAGCCTCTTCTCGCGGGCGTTGCCGCAGTCGTCCTCGCGATGCCTGCGGCACGCGCGGCGGAGCCCGATCTCGCGGCCCGTCTCAAGCTCTTGGTGGAAGCCTATCCGGAAAGCCTTTCCGGCGTCCAGGGCAACAGGCTGCTGTTCAAGGATGGCCGCCCGGCGCTCGAGATCGACGACGGCAAGGCGAAGGATCACCAGACGGCGCTCGCCGCTGGCGATGTCGAGGATAGTCTGCGGCAGATCTATCCGCTCGGCGCTTGCGAGAAAAAGCCGGAGGTCGATGTCGATCCCGGCCGCATTCGCAGCGATGCGCTGATGATGCGGCTCTATGGTGCGTCGGCGAAGGAAGTCGGGGCTGATCTCGTGCCCGTCAAATGGTTCGGCGAGACGTTGCGCGTGACGAAGCGGCAGGGCGCTGCCGCCGCGCTGGAGAAGGTGCGGGGCGCGCTTGCGGAAAAGCCCGAACTGAAGCGTTATCTCAGCCCTTCGGCCGGCGTGTTCAACTGGCGCAAGGTTTCCGGCGCGAAGAACATGTCGGTGCACAGTTTTGGCGCGGCGGTCGATCTCAACACGAAATTTGCGGATTATTGGATCTGGTCGGGCGGAAAGCCGGGCAGGGTGCCGAAGTACGCCAACAAATATCCGCTCGAGATCGTCGAGATTTTCGAGCGCTACGGTTTCGTCTGGGGCGGGCGATGGTATCACTACGACACCATGCATTTCGAATACCGCCCGGAAGTCATCGCCATCGCAAAAGCGGCAGACGCTTCCGCCTGCCGCTGACAGCTTTCGGGGTTGAAAGGTACGCCTAAAAACCTCAATTCAGAGGATGAAGTCGCCCTTTATCAGTGTTACCTTGTCATCAAGATGAATGGCAAATTCTGCAGCCTTGTCCGTGTCGACATTGGCGTAAATATAGGTGTCTGAGCTCTTCTCCACAAAACGAAGTTCCCCGGCCTTACCGGAAAACGCTTTCGTGCCAATGAAAGTGAACGCGTCATTCTTCGACGTTGAGGTGATCGCATCGATCGCCGAAAGATCGATCCTGTCGCCAGCGGCATGTGAGAAATCGAAAATCGTATCGCGGCCTTTGCTTTCGACCTTGCTATCCGACAGAGCCTTGAAAATGAACCGGTCAGCACCGGATCCGCCGTAAAGATCGTCGGCGCCACCGCCTCCGGTCAGCTTGTCGTCGCCACCCAGCCCCTTCAAGACGTTTACTTTGCCATTGCCGAAAAGCTTCTGAGTGCCATCCGCGCCGGTAAGGTCAGTCTTCAGGATGCCGAGGACATGCACTTCCTTGACATTGCTGGAAACGGATTTGATCGTGGCATTGGCCCAGACCTCGTTGCCGTTGACAACGTCGATCTTTACATTGCTCGAACCCAGCGCCAAGCCGACAGTGAGTTTACCCGTGGAGAGCGCGAAGTTGACCATCTTGTTGCCGCCCGCAGTATAGAGCAGTTCGTAGCCGCCGCCTTCACCCGTTTTGTCGGACACGGCGCCACTGGATGTGACGCTAACATTCTTCATTTGTTCGCCAACACTGAAGAAGTTGTCCTGTACGACTTTGTCCTTGTAGACGACCCCGGTGACAAAGACCTTATTGCCGCTCTTGGCAAAATCCTGCGTGACCATCGAAGCGTTGAATGCATTTCCGCCGGAGGTGAAAACGCCAATCTTCTGGCCGATACCGATCTCCTGAATCTTGTCGCTCAGGATGTTTATACGATGGCCGCGACCAGCGATACCTTCGTCAATAAACAGATCGGAATGTTGGTCGATGATCATCTGTGTGCGTGCGGCACTGTTGATCGATGCCGTCGTTCCGCTGAAGGCTATGTTCTCGGCGGTTGTCCAGCTGCCAGCAAGCTGGAAGCCTGCTGCCTTTATACGATCCGTCGGGCCAGCCCCCGTGAAGCCTGACGTGCCCTTTGTCTCGCCATGCGAAAACACATCGTGCGCAAGCATCCAGCTGCTGTGCTTGTCCGCGGCGAGGGCAATCTTGTCATTGCCTGCAAGAACCTGCTTCGGCGCGGTCGAAATTTTCGAGCTGCCCGAGATACCCTCGTTAAGATCGATATCGAAGCGCTTTGCCTCTCCTGCCGGATTCATGCGCGCGCGATTGATCAGTTCAAGCATAAGCTGTTCCTGCGGCGTCATATTTGCCATGCAATGCTCCAAAAGCTGAGAAGGGAACGATCAGTATATTTCCTTTGGTGCCCTTATACGCGATTAATTTTGTCGTTAGAACGGAGGGAGTATCGCTTCTTTGGGCAAGCGAAAGTGTGGTTCCGGCTCTTTTGGGGATTAGTTGCGGACGATAACCGTCACGCCTGCCGTCACCTGGGCATAGAGGTGTTCGACATCTTCGTTCGCCATGCGGATGCAGCCGGACGACTGTGCCTTGCCGAGCGAGGAGGGCTGGTTGGTGCCGTGGATGCGGTAGATCGTCGAGCCGAGGTAGATGGCGCGCGAGCCGAGCGGATTGTCGAGGCCGCCCTTCATCGAGACCGGCAGGATCTTGCCCTTCTTGGCTTCGCGGGCGCGCATGTCTTCCGGCGGCGTCCAGGTCGGCCATTCGGTCTTGCGGGTCACCTTTTCAGAGCCGGTCCAGATGAAGCCTTCGCGGCCGACGCTGACGGCGTATTTCATGGCGAGGCCCGAGCCGAGCACGTGGTAGAGGCGGCGCTCGGAATTGTCGACGATGATCGTGCCGGGGGCGACGTCTTCGGTGAAGGCGACGAGTTCGCGGGCGATCGGGGCACGGGAAACAGCGGCGATCTTCTTCTCCGACTTCACCGGCTTGCCGCCGGAGAGGACCTGAAGCCAGCCCGTCTTCTGCGAGGAGGACGAGAGCGAGGCGACCTCGATCGGGTCGATGGCGTTGTCTGCGGCGGATGCCGCGCCGGCGGTGGAAAGAAGGCCTGCGATAAGAGCGATTGCGAACTTGTTCATGGTCCTGGTCCCTGTCTGGAGTGCCGGTGCGGTTCGTGCCCGGCGTCGTGTTCTCATGGGGACGTTGTAGGACGTTGCCTGATCTTGCGATGTTCCGGCGGGAACAGGCGCTTAGAAGGGCTGGATCCAGACCAGGCTGCTCAGCATCAGGGCGGCAATCATGGTGATTTCGATAAATCCGGTTTGCATGGTGCGATCCTCCTGTGCCGCAAAAACGCACCGATGTCGCCGCGGTTCCGCCGGATTTCAAAAATCGCCCGAAACGCAAAACGGCGCCCGCAGGCGCCGTTTCGAATGGAGTATGTGGAAGCCTATTTGCGGTAGATCAGCCAGCTCTTGGCAAAATCCTTCTTCATGCCATCCTCATAGGCCATCGTGCGGTTGCGGCCGCCGTTCTTGGCGCAATAGAGGGCGATATCGGCCTTCGAATAGAGCTCGCCGGGGCCTTCTGCCCATGACGCCATGCAGAAGCCGAGCGAGATGGTGATCGGGCCATAATTGACGCCGGTCTTGGAGTTCTTGAAGGGCGTATGCTCGAGGGCTGTGCGGATGCGCTCGGCGATCGCCATCGCCTCTTCCTCGGTATTGCCTTCGACGATCATCGCGAATTCCTCGCCGCCGGTGCGGGCGACCAGGATGTCTTTGCGCACATTGGCGCGGATGAGGCTGCCGATCGAGGCGAGGATCTTGTCGCCCACCGGGTGGCCGTAGGTGTCGTTGATCTTCTTGAAATGGTCGATATCGGCGATGATCAGCGCGGTGACATGGCGCGTCATCGTCGAATTGTAGATACCCGAGAGCTTGTCGTCGAAGGCGCGGCGGTTGGAAAGCTGCGTCAGCGAATCCGTGTTGGCGATGCGCTTGTACTCGTCGAGTTCCTTGCGCACATTGTCCATCTCGACGGACTTCTGCACGACATTCTCCACCATCACCTTGCCCTGGTTGATGGTGTCGCCGGTCGCCTCCGTGAGGACGCCGATGACGCCCTTGATGATGTCGACGCTGGCGGAACTCTTGTTGTTGATGCGCACGAAGGTTTCGTCGAGCAGCTTGTTGTAGCTTTCGAGCGAGGTCTGCTCCTGCTTCAGCAGGCGCAGCAGCCCTTCCAGTTCGCCGACGATCCTGCTGTGCGCACCATCGATGGCAGGCACGCCATGATGGTGGCCGAAATACTGCATGCCGATTTCGTCGAGTTCTTCCTGCGAGGCCTTGCTGCCGAGTGCGGCGAGTTCGCGCGTCAGCTTGGGGTTCGAGCCGATATAGGCCTCGTAGAACAGCTCATAATTGCGGGGTATCGGAGACACACCCATTATGCGCATGGCATAGGTCACCTGAGCTGCAATGTCGGGCACCTGGACCTTCTGCGCAACTGCCGTGTTCATGTCGGCTGCTCCTGGTCGTTCGTTGGTTCCCGCAAAATACGGCGTAAATGCTTTGCGAAGGATTAACGATTGTGCGCTTCGTGGCGGAATACGCCCAGAAAAAAGGCCGTAAATCCGGTGATTTACGGCCTTTTCAGGGTGAATATGAGGGTTTTCTTCCTCAACCCGGCATAATCATTTTTTCAGGGCGTACAACTTCGTCAAATTCCTCGTTGGTGACGTATCCGCCGCCGACGGCTTCCTCACGCAGCGTCGTGCCGTTCTTGTGTGCCGTCTTGGCAATCTTGGCGGCATTGTCGTAGCCGATCTTCGGCGCAAGCGCTGTGACGAGCATCAGCGAGCGGTCGAGGGCGGCCTTGATGTTGTCTTCGCGGGCCTCGATGCCGACGACGCAATTGTCGGTGAACGAGATCGCGGCATCCGACAGGAGCTGGACGGACTGCAGGAAGTTGTAGGCCATCAGCGGGTTGAAGACGTTGAGTTCGAAATGGCCCTGGCTGCCGGCGAAGGTCAGCGAGGCATGGTTGCCGAACACCTGGGCGCAGACCTGCGTGAGGGCTTCGCACTGCGTCGGGTTGACCTTGCCGGGCATGATCGACGAGCCCGGTTCGTTTTCCGGCAGCGCCAGTTCGCCGAGACCCGAGCGCGGGCCGGAGCCGAGGAAGCGGATGTCGTTGGCGATCTTGAAGAGGGCAGCGGCGGCCGAATTGATCGCGCCGTGCGAGAAGACCATGGAATCGTGGGCGGCCAGCGCCTCGAACTTGTTCGGCGCGGTATTGAAGGCGATGCCGGTGATCGAGGCGATGTGCTCGGCGACCTTTTCGGCAAAGCCGATCGGGGCATTGAGGCCCGTGCCGACGGCGGTGCCGCCCTGCGCGAGTTCGCAAAGGCCCGGAAGCGTCATCTCGATGCGCTTGATCGAGGAGGCGACCTGCGCGGCATAGCCGGAGAACTCCTGTCCGAGCGTCAGCGGCGTCGCGTCCTGCGTGTGCGTGCGGCCGATCTTGATGATGTGATCGAAGGCCTTGACCTTGGCTTCGAGCGCGGCGTGCAGGTGCTTCAGCGCCGGCAGCAGGTCGTGCACGATGCGTTCGGCGCAGGCGATGTGCATGGCCGTCGGATAGGTGTCGTTGGACGACTGGCTCATGTTGACGTGGTCGTTCGGGTGCACCGGCTTCTTGGAGCCCATGACGCCGCCGAGCATTTCGATCGCCCGGTTGGAGATCACTTCATTGGCGTTCATGTTGGACTGGGTGCCCGAGCCGGTTTGCCAGACGACGAGCGGGAAATGATCGTTGAGCTTGCCGTCGATGACTTCCTGCGCAGCTTCGGTGATCGCCTTGGCAAGGCCAGCGTCGAGGCGGCCGAGTTCGGCATTGGCGCGGGCGGCGGCCTGCTTGACGATGCCGAGCGCACGCACGACCGACAGCGGCTGCTTTTCCCAGCCGATCTTGAAGTTGCCGAGCGACCGTTGGGCCTGCGCGCCCCAATAGCGGCTGTTGTCCACTTCGATGGGGCCGAATGTATCTGTTTCCGTGCGCGTCGATGTCATAGTGCTTCCCGTTCTCCGAGCCCATGCGCTAAGGTGTGCCGCCGGCGTTGCCGCCGCATGGGGTGCGGCAGGCCGGGCGAGCACGAGCCGATCGGGAAGGGCTCGCGCTGGCGCTAAATCGCGCATTTCTCTGGCCCATCTGCGACCCGGTTGCAAGGGTGCAATGGCGCCGGGAGACCAGACTTTCGGTTAAAATCGATTAGGCCGTGAACTGGCGGAGCAAGCATGTCGAGTGGTGCGCGAGGCTGTGCCTTTTCCATCACAATCGCCCGCTCGTTTTTTACGCCGCTTTCCGCCGTTTCGCGAATTTTTTCGTCTGCGGGAGCAAATTTTGCCGCCAATTCAAATTTTTACGCTGGCTCATCCGTCTGATTTGCCAGGTGCCGACATGACGGATTTGTAAGGTTTTGCAGGGCTGGCGGGGAGGGGCGTTTCCTTTTCATTCACCATCCTTTCCTATAACTTACCGGCCTGCTGGTTCGGGCGCCGCCAGAGACCGCGCGTTGCGGTTCATACGGGGAATGGATTATTTTATGAAGCTGACAAAGACTGCCGTGCTGGCCGCCGCGCTGGCTCTTTCCTGCGCCACCATCACGCTCAATGCCGCGCCCGCCAACGCCCTGACGCTGTTCGATATCTTCCGTGGCAAGAAGAAAGAGCCGGTGCGCGAAGAGTTGCCGGGCGTGACTACGGGGGCTGCCCTTCCGGGCGCCGAGACGAAGCAGGCGGCCAAGCCGCTGCCGCGCGTCACCGGACCGCGCTACTATACCTACAAGGCTGACGGCCTGAAGCGTGTCGCCATCGAGAAGCTGGCCGACCCGGTCGTGACGAGTTCGATCACGGTGGACATCCCCGCTGCTGGTGATGCCGGCGTACGCGCCGCCTTTGCCAATGTGAACGTGCGCGCGACGCCCGATGCCGCCAAGGCGGTCGAAACATTTTACGCCACGCAGAAGAAGTTCGTCTGGATCGACGGCACGGGTATCAATGAAAAGGCGAAAAGCGCGATTGCCGTTCTCGCCGATGCCGCCTCGGTCGGCCTCGATCCCTGGGACTATGCAGTCAAGATTCCGGCAGACAGCTTTGACAGCGTCGACATGAACAAGCGGTATGACGAGCTTGCGACCTTCGAGATCGAGCTCTCTTCCGCCGTCGCCGCCTATGTGCAGGACGCGGTGCGCGGCCGCATCGATCCCAATCGCATCTCCGGCTATCACGATTTCAAGCGCAAGGACGTCAACATCGTCGCGGCACTGAAAAACGTGGCGATGAGCAGCAACGTCAAGGGCTATCTCGAGAGCCGTTCGCCGGCCAGCTCCGACTTCCAGGCGCTGAAGGCCGAGCTTGCCCGGCTCAAGGCCGAGAGCGGCGCGGAAGACCGCGTGGTGATTGCCGACGGCACGCTCCTGAAGCCCGGCCAGAGCAATCCGGAACTCGTCAACATCGTCAAGGGTATCGTCAAGCACGGCTCCGACGCGTTGAAGACCGAACATTCCCTCACCATTGCCGGCTACAAGGATACGCCGGAATACTCGCCCGAACTGGTTTCGCTCGTCGAAGCGTTCCAGAAGGAAAACGGTTTGAAGCCGGACGGCGTCGTCGGCAAGGCCTCGATCCGCAAGTTGGTCGGCGGCGACAGCGCGGCCGATAAGATCGCCAAGCTGGAAGTGGCACTGGAGCAGGCGCGCTGGCTGCCGGTCGATCTCGGCGCGCGCCACGTCTTCATCAATCAGCCGGCCTTCCAGGTCTATTACTACGAGGGCGGCCAGGAAAAGTTCTCGATGCGCACGGTCGTCGGCTCCAAGTCGAACCAGACCTATTTCTTCGAAGACCGCATCCAGACCGTCGAAGTGAACCCCTATTGGGGTGTGCCGCAGTCGATCATCATCAACGAGATGTTGCCGAAGCTGCGTAACGACCCCTCCTATCTCGACCGCATGGGCTATCAGGTGGCCGTGGGCGGGCAAGCGGTCGCATCGTCTTCCGTCAACTGGTACGGCTCGACCTCGGGTATTTCCGTTCGCCAGCCGCCGAGCGACGACAACGCGCTGGGTGAACTGAAGATCCTCTTCCCCAACAGCCATGCCATCTACATGCATGACACACCGTCGAAGAGCTTCTTCAAGAAGGATATGCGCGCGCTGAGCCACGGCTGTGTGCGCCTCGCCGAGCCGCGCAAGATGGCTGCCGCCGTGCTGGGCGTGACGGAAGCCGATGTCGCCAAGGAAATTGCTGGCGGCAAGAACAAGGGTATCAGCGTCAAGGCGGATATCCCGATCTACATTGCCTATTTCACGGCATGGCCGAACAAGGACGGCGCGGTCGAATATTTCGACGACGTCTATGGCCGCGACGACTACATGCGCAAGGCCTTCGCCGCCACGCAGAAGGCCCGTCAGGTCCAGGGCTGAGAGCGTCCAGGGATTGAAATATCGAAGGCGCCGTATCCGGAAGGATGCGGCGACTTTCTCCTATCAGCGCGCGAGCAGGCGCTCGATGAGATCCGGCGTCAGTTCGTCGAAATGCGTGACGACATGGCTCGGTTCGAGTTCCGCGACCGGCACGTCGGAATAACCGAAGGGCACGCCGATAGACGGCACGCCCGCATTGCGGGCGACCAGCATGTCGTTGAGGCTGTCGCCGACCATCACCGTGCGCTTCGGATCGGCCTCGGCAAGGCGGACCGTGCCGAGCAGGTGTTCGGCGTCGGGCTTGCGGACCGCGAATGTGTCGCCGCCGGTGATTGCCGCGAAACGCGTGGTCAGGCCGAGACCGTCGATCAGGCGGCGGGCGAGGCCTTCCATCTTGTTGGTGCAGACGGCAAGCCGGTAGCCGGAGCCTGAAAGGCGGTCCAGAGCCTCGATGAGGCCGGGATAGGGCACGGAAACCCCCGGCATCGCCCCGGCATAGTGCTCGACGAAGACACTCAGCATGCGCTCCAGTTCGCCATCGGTGATGTCACGGCCGCGCAGCGAAAAGGCGCGCTTGATCATGACCTGCCCGCCATGGCCGACGAGATAGGTGAGATCGCCATAGCCGACGGGATCGAGGCCTTCGAGGCCGATTGTGTGGTTGAGGCTCGCCACGAGATCGTGTGCGGTGTCGATGAGCGTACCGTCGAGATCGAAGACAACGAGAGAAGCGGACATGGGAAACCTTGTAGGAGAGTTGGGAGGCGGGTCTCTCCGGTAGGCGATGGAGGCGGCATTTGCAATCGTGTTGTACGGGCGCCTTGTGCCTGCCGGCTTCGCCGCGATTTTGGCTTTCGTTTGCCGGGCGGGGCGTGTAAGTGTCTCACCGGAATTTCCGGCCGCTTCGCGCGAAGGGCCGGCTCGGCGATTGGCCAAAAGCGGTTTTAGGGAGTGCGTGGCGGATGGACGCCAGGGAAATGAAGATCAAGGCCGCGGAAGCCGCTCTTGCCCATGTGGAAGACGGCATGCGGCTCGGCATCGGCACCGGCTCGACGGCGGAGGAATTCGTCCGGCTTCTGGCGGAAAAGGTGGCCGGCGGCCTCAAGGTCGAGGGCGTGCCCACCTCCGAGCGCACGGCGCGGCTCTGCGTCGAACTCGGCGTGCCCCTGAAGTCGCTCGATGAACTGCCGGAACTCGACCTGACGATCGACGGTGCCGACGAAGTCGACGGCCAGCTGCGCCTCGTCAAGGGCGGCGGCGGCGCGCTGCTGCGCGAGAAGATCGTGGCGGCCGCCTCGGCCCGCATGATCGTGATCGCCGACGAGACCAAGGTGGTCGAGACGCTCGGCGCCTTCAAGCTGCCGATCGAGGTCAACCCGTTCGGCCTCGTCTCCACGCGCATCGCCATCGAGAAGGCGGCTGCGCGCCTTGGCCTTTCCGGCCCGCTCACGCTGCGCGCCTCCGGCGACGGCACCTTCATGACGGATGGTGGACACTATATTCTCGACGCATCTTTTGGCCGCATTCCTGATGCAGATGCGCTCGCAAGCAGCCTCAATGACATACCCGGTGTCGTCGAACACGGACTCTTCATCAATATGGCGTCGCTTGCCATCATCGCCGGTCCGGCTGGTGCGCGCACGCTGACGTCAAAAGCATAGACAGGAGCACAGACCGACATGATCAACTTTGCTGGTTTCGGCCGGACCCTCGCGGTAACCCTCATCGTTTCGGCAAGCCTCGTTGGCGCCGCCAAGGCGCAGGAGGTCTCGGAAGAGCAGTTGAAGACCGCGCGCGCCGCCATCGACGCCATCGCGGCAACCGCAGGCTTCGACAACATCCTGCCGAGCCTTGCCATGCGCGCCAAGGCATCGCTCATCCAGGCCTCGCCGAACCATGAGGCCGAAATCAACGCGACCGTCGACGAGCAGGCCCTGGCGCTTGCACCGCGCCGCGCCGACCTCGAGAAGGAAGCCGCGTCGATCTATGCGAAGACCTTCACCCAGGACGAGCTGAAGGCGATTGCCGACTTCTACTCCTCACCGGTCGGCAAGAAGCTCCTGTCGGATGGTCCGATTGCCACGCGCAGCCTCATGAAGGCCGCCGAGATCTGGGCTGCAGGCATCGGCCGCGACCTGCAGGTCGAAAGCGGCAAGAAGCTACAGGATATCCTCGGTGCTCCGGCCGCCGCCGAAGGCGGCGAAGCGAAGCCGCAGCAGTAAGCGAAAAAAGGCGGCCTTCAAGCCGCCTTTTCTCCATATCGTGATGAAGCGGGCCGTCCTTTTGGAGACGGCCCGTTTTCATTCGCGGCGTCTTATTCGTGGATCGTGTATTCGCCGAGTTCGCAGAGGTCCTGCGTGTCAGTGGTCGTATCGAGATCGGAATCCTCGGTGAACTCGAAGCGCATGTCGTAGTTGCAGACATCCCGGCCGTCGGCGATGGTGATTTCCATCGTTTCGCCGGGGTTGAGAACCTGTTCGCCGAAGACATCGTCCTCCCACTTGTCGACGCCGACAGGGGAGGTGTGAAAACGGGTGAGGACGGAGTTGGTGCCGTTCTTCAGCTGGAAGACGAGATCTTCCGCCAGAGCCGGGCCTGCAAGCATGGCGAGTGCCACAGCCGATGCTGCGAAAACTTTAGATTTAGACATGTCTATCATCCGGTTAGCCCACAATCGGGCGCTCATTTCCTACGGTGCCTTTGTTTTGCCGTAAATGGGATCAGCACGCTTTTTTAGAAAAAACTGTTGGGCCGCACGCGTCATTCACGCGCTGATTTGCAGATCATTGCGCATGGCTCTTTTCCTTTTGGTTGCGGCGTTCCTATATGGAGAAAATCGCGCGGCGGATTCGCGCGCCCGCATCCGTTTCGGCCATCCGGCCAGCCTTGCCCGCAGGAGATCACCATGCCGACATTCGACTACGACCTCTTCGTTATCGGGGGAGGTTCCGGCGGTGTGCGCAGTGCGCGCCTGGCGGCCAGCATGGGCAAGAAGGTGGCGATCGCCGAAGAGTTCCGCTTCGGCGGCACCTGCGTGATCCGCGGTTGCGTGCCGAAAAAGCTCTATGTGTATGCCTCGCAGTTTCCCGAGCATTTCGAGGACGCGGCCGGTTTTGGCTGGACGGTCGGAGAAAGCACTTTCGACTGGAAGGCGCTCGTTGTCGCCAAGGAGAAGGAGATCACCCGCCTCGAAGGTCTGTATCGCAAGGGCCTCGACAATGCGGCCGCGACCATTCTGGCGACCCGCGCCGTGCTTGTCGGCCCGAACACCCTTCGCCTGACGGCGACGGACGAACTGGTGACGGCTGAGCGCATCCTGATTGCTGTCGGCGGTCATCCGACGCCGCATCCCGACCTGCCAGGCCACGAACTCTGCATTTCCTCGAACGAGGCCTTCGACCTGCCCGAGATGCCAAAATCCATCGTCATTTCCGGTGGCGGCTATATCGCGGTCGAATTCGCCAATATCTTCCACGGTCTCGGTGTCGAGACGACGCTGATCTATCGCGGCAAGCAGATCCTCTCGCGCTTCGATCAAGACATGCGCCAGGGCGTGCAGGCGGCGATGATCGCCAAGGGTATTCGCGTGATCTGCGAGGATATCATCACCAGCGTTTCGGAAACGGCCGACGGCAAGCGGTCGGTGGCCACGAAAGCTGGCGAGACGCTCGTCGTCGATCAGGTCATGCTGGCGCTCGGCCGTGTGCCGAACACCGGTGGCCTCGGGCTGGAGACGGCGGGCGTTAAGACCAACGAGCGCGGCGCGATCATCGTCGACGATTTTTCGCGCACCAACGTTCCCGGCATTTTCGCGCTCGGCGACGTGACGGATCGTGTGCAGCTGACGCCGGTCGCCATCCATGAGGCGATGTGCTTCATCGAGACGGAGTTCCGCGGCAATCCGGTCTCGCCGGATCACGACCTCATCGCCACCGCCGTCTTCTCGCAGCCGGAAATCGGCACGGTGGGCCTTAGCGAGGAGGATGCGGCGAAAAAGTTTGACGATCTTGAAATCTACCGCGCCGAATTCCGGCCGATGAAGGCAACGCTGTCGGGCCGTCAGGAAAAGACGATCATGAAGCTCGTCGTCAATGCGGCGGACCGCAAGGTCGTCGGTGCCCATATCCTCGGCCATGAGGCCGGCGAGATGGCGCAGCTGCTCGGCATTTCGCTGAAGGCCGGCGTCACCAAGGATGATTTCGACCGCACCATGGCGGTGCATCCGACAGCGTCCGAGGAGCTGGTGACGATGTACCAGCCGAGCTACCGCATCAGGAACGGGCAGCGGCTCTAAGCGGCGTTCGTTCCATCGCGAGGCGGCCGGCGAAACGATCCTCGTGGCGTTTGAACAGGGCGACGAGGCGATCGAGCGCGAGGCGCATTTCCGGCCGGTGGCGATCGTCGTCGTTGACGGCGAGCCAGAGCGGGTGGGTGAGGGCCTCGATCGGGTCGCCCTCGCGCACCAGCCCCGGCATTGTGTCTCCCACGAAGGTCGGCAGCACGCCGCGCCCCGCGCCGCCGGCAATCAGCCGGGCAAGGATGTCGGGCGCGTTGGTCCATGTATGGATCTGGTTTTCGTGATGCCGAAAAACCCATTTTTCCGGCTCCGAGATGGCGACTTCCGTGCCGATCGACACCCAGGGCAGATCGGCTTCGAAAGCGCGGCCCGCCGCCTGGTAGACAGCATAGGCGACGTCCACCGACTTGCGCACGGCGAGATTGCCGGTTTTCGGAGCGGCGTGCAGAAGGAAGATCATGCCGTGGCGATAGGTGAGATCGTCGCCGGGCGGGAGCCGCTTGCAGCAGAGGCGGAAACTGTCCTCCACGCCACGAAGCTCCCCCGTGTTGTCGGCGACGAAACCCGTCAGCCAGATATCGCCGGCAATCGAGACGATGGGCAGCGCGAAGGCATCGCCATGCCAGCGGGTGATATCGGCCGTCGTGCGGCGGATCGTCTGCACATGCTCGAACAACACGATACCATCAGGCGCCAGACGATAGCCCTGCTGGCTGCGGATGAAGAGCGTGCGGCCCATGGTGCGCTCCATCGCCAACATGCGGCGGCCGATCGTCGGCGCGCTGGTGCCGGTTATGCTTGCGGCGCCGGCAAGCCCGCCCTCGGTGGCGACATGGAAGAAAAGCTGCAGGTCGCTCCAGTCGACTTCCGACATATCCGGTTCCTCGTTTGTACGTCCCTTCATAGCGCAAATGCCGCCGCCGGTATCGCTCACCGGTGAAACGGGCGTTTCATTCCTGCATCTACGAAGAGCGCAGGACGCTCGCTACTTCCAGGACGGACACCGCAAACAAGGAGTTTTGCCATGAGCCCGGAATGGATGATTGTCTTCGACCGACAGACGACCGCGATGCAGCGGTCACGCCGTAGTGCCTTTGCCGATCCACTGGAACGGACGGAGTGGCGTGGTCTGCAAGGCGTGAACACACTGTTCAGCCGGTGGCTGGGGGGCGCCCGATCGCAACCGCGAAAGAGGGTGCAAAAGCCTGTTTCCAGCTGGATATTCGCATTCGGAACGGCTTCGCGTCGTTCCCGGGCCTGATCGCCAGCCTTTAGCCTGTCACACGAGAACACTGCCGTCGCAATTGCCGCGGCGACCGCTGGAAGTTCGGCTATGCAAGAACCATCTAACGGTTTATAAGCCCGCATCTTGAAAAACGGAGGGGCGCCCGCAGGCTTTCGCGAGCGCTCAGGACAGGTGAGTATCATGGCACAGAATTGGACCCCGACCAGCTGGCGGCAGAAGCCCATCCAGCAGGTTCCGGATTATCCGGATCTCGCCGCATTGGCGGCGACTGAAGAGCGCCTCGCAAAGTTTCCGCCGCTCGTTTTCGCCGGCGAAGCCCGCCGCCTGAAGGCGTCGCTCGCCAATGTCGCAGAAGGCAAGGGCTTCCTGCTGCAGGGCGGCGATTGCGCCGAGAGCTTCGCCGAGCACGGCGCCGATACGATCCGCGATTTCTTCCGCGCCTTCCTCCAGATGGCCGTGGTCCTGACGTTTGGCGCCCAGCAGCCTGTGGTGAAGGTCGGCCGCATCGCCGGACAGTTCGCCAAGCCCCGCTCGTCGGGCATCGAGAAGCAGGGTGACGTGTCGCTGCCGTCCTACCGCGGCGATATCATCAACGGCATCGAATTCACCGAGGAAGCCCGCATTCCGAACCCGGAACGCCAGATCATGGCCTACCGTCAGTCGGCTGCGACGCTGAACCTGCTGCGCGCCTTTGCGATGGGTGGTTATGCCAATCTCGACAACGTGCACCAGTGGATGCTCGGTTTCGTCAAGGATAGCCCGCAGGCCGAGCGCTACCGCAAGCTCGCCGACCGGATCTCCGAAACGATGGACTTCATGAAGGCCATCGGCATCACGCCGGAGACCAATCCGAACCTGCGCGAGACCGATTTCTTCACGAGCCACGAAGCGCTGCTGCTCGGCTACGAGCAGGCGCTGACCCGCGTCGATTCGACCTCCGGCGACTGGTATGCCACATCCGGTCACATGATCTGGATCGGCGACCGCACGCGCCAGGCCGATCATGCGCATATCGAATATTGCCGTGGCATCAAGAACCCGCTCGGCCTCAAGTGCGGCCCGTCGCTGACCGGTGACGGCCTGCTGGAGCTGATCGATCTCCTGAACCCGACCAACGAGGCTGGCCGCCTGACGCTGATCTGCCGTTTCGGCCATGACAAGGTCGCCGACAACCTGCCGAAGCTCATCCGTGCCGTCGAACGCGAGGGCAAGAAGGTCGTCTGGTCCTGCGATCCGATGCATGGCAACACGATCACGCTCAACAACTACAAGACCCGTCCGTTCGAGCGGATTCTGTCGGAAGTCGAAAGCTTCTTCCAGATCCACCGCGCGGAAGGCACGCATCCGGGCGGCATCCATATCGAGATGACCGGCAACGATGTGACGGAATGCACGGGTGGCGCACGCGCGCTGTCGGGCGATGACCTGGCCGACCGCTACCACACCCATTGCGACCCGCGCCTCAATGCCGACCAGGCCCTCGAGCTCGCCTTCCTTCTTGCCGAGCGCATGAAGGGCGGCCGCGACGAAAAGCGGCTGGTCGTGAACGGCTGATCTCCATCCGTTCACGCTTCGGTTCCGTAAATTAGCGGCGCTGATGCAAGCATTCAGGAATGTGAAATTGACAGGACCGGGCCGGCTGACAAAGCTGGCCCGGTTTTCGTTTGCGCGCCAGCGCATACAATAAAAGGGGGAGACATGAGCGAGACGCATTCGGGACATTGCCTATGCGGCGCGGTGCGGTTTCGCACATCCGGCAGGCTGCGCGAGGTAATCGCCTGCCATTGCAGCCAGTGCCGCCGGCAGACCGGGCATTTTTATGCGGCGACCAATGTGACGGACGAGGGGCTGAGCGTGGAGGGCGCCGATGATGTCACCTGGTATCGTGCCAGCGAGACGGCAAGCCGCGGTTTCTGCCGCATCTGCGGCTCCGCCCTGTTCTGGAAGGGCGATGGTTCGGATTATACCTCGATCATGGCGGGCGCCTTCGACCAGCCGACGGGGCTGAAGATCGGCGTGCACATCTTCTGCGCCGACAAGGGCGACTACTACGAGATCGCCGACGACGCGCCCCGATATGCTCAAGGCAGATGAGACGCGCCGTCTTCTTCACTGCACCAGGGCGGGGCGCTGGCAGCGCACGCCCGTGACGCGGATATCCGCTTCGCCGACACGCACGCCCACGACCAGCAGCAGGTTGTAGAGCAGTTCGTCGATCGGTGCGGTCACCGTCGCCAGCGTCGAGGCAAGCGCTGTCGTCACGGCCTTCGGCGTACCGAGCGTCAGGAAAAGGATCTGGATATCCAGGTCGAGATTTTCCAGCAGCGTCTTTGTCGCCGAGGTCAGTGTATGGCGCGTGGAGATCGTCTTGACCGTGCGCGCGGCAATTTCCGTCGGCGTGAAGGCGAGGCGGGTGCGGCCGAGATTCTTGGCCTCGACATGCGCCATTGCATCGATGCGAACGAGGCCCGAATCGAGGATGCGTGCCTTCTGCACGCGGGCATCGTCGGAAAAATCCGACAGGACGGACGGATCGACCTTGCCGAGCGCGATTTCTGCGACACCCGGAACACCATCGACGGAGACATTGGCATTCTCCGCCGTCCCGCCCAGGCAACGGATGTCGGCAAGCTTGGCTTCGGAGGCCGCCACTTCAACATAGAGCGGCAGTTTGATGCGCAGACCCGCAAGGGCCGCCAGGCCGTCAAAGCTCACCTCCACCGCAAGTCGTGTCTGCGCGCTGCGCACCGCGCTGCCCGGCTCGCCGAGGCGATGCGCGGGCGTTTCCACCGGCGGCTCGCCGATCGCCAGACGCACGCTGACGGCGGCAAGGCCGGGCAGCGATGTGCCGAGATCGAGCGCCACCTGGTTCTTGCCGTTGGCAAGGGCGGCGGCGGCCGAAACCATCTGCAGGGCATTGACCGACATCTGCCAGTCGCCGCCAGTTGCGACGGCAAGGCCTTTTTTCGGATCGATATTGAGGATGCGTGACAAGGGCAGCTTGATCTTGCTGCTTGCCGTGGCCTGCTCGATCAGCCGCAATGCGGAGCGGGCGGAGACGGAAAGCCCGTCCACGGCGCGCATGGAGGCCAGAAGCTGCGGCATGGTGAGGCCGGCATTAAGCACCTCTTCGTAGGTCGCCGTGGTGAGCCGCAGCTCCGTTGCGACAGCCTTGAGGAAGGGGTGAATTGCGATATCCGCATCAACAAGCGCCCGGTAATCCATCACCTTCAATGACAGTTTGGTGCCGAGCAACTGGCCGAGCAGGGCGTTGAGAATGCCATCATTCAGGCTGGCGAGCCGCGTGCCGACGGAGAAGGCGGCGATCTTGTTGCGGGCGGCGGAACCGACCGCCGTCAGCACCGGTGGATTGGGGGTGAAGATCGAGGCGATGAAGAGATCGGCTGAGCGCGACAGCGTCACGCGTGCGGCGTCGGCATCGGTACCGGCGGCCTTGAAGCGGTCTTCCGGGGCCATGTCGGGGTCGGCGAAATAGCGCCCGCGTTCGATTTTGGCGGTCCCTGGGGTGCGTTTGGCGCCCGGCAAGACGATCGGCGGGATGGTGTTTCCATCCTTGCCGGTGACGGAGACCGGCATGCCGTTGAGCGCGAAATAGGCTGCGGCGGATTTTTCCGCCTCGCCGACATTGCCGGCTGCGGCAATAGCGGCAAGGTCTGCGGTTGCCTGCAACTGGCGCTGCTGTACGGTGAGGTAGCCATAGTCGACACCGAGTGCCAGCGAGAACACCATCAGCGGCAGGCTGAGCGCTGCGAGCGTGCCGATATTGCCGGAGCGGTCGGAAAGGAGAGAGAGTTTCATGGTCACAGCCCTCCCACGCGGACAGTGGAGTAGCGCTCGATCTTTTCCTGCGGCAAAGCGAAGGTGAAGAGCTTCCAGATCGGCAGATCGCTGGAATCGTAGGAGATGGTCACGGTGAATTGGTCCGGGTTGTTGGGGTCGTCAGTCACCACCACGTGCATCTTCCGACGGTTGATGAAGGAGTAGTTGAACCGGGACGTGTCGAGGTATCGGTTGACCAGGGTGACGCGCTCGGCCGGATTGAGGCCAGCGACCGCCGTGCGGGCGGCGTCGGCCGCGATCTGTTGCACCGAATGGGTGACGGAGAGATAGATGCCGTAGGCGATCAGCGTGAAGAGCACGAGAAAGAACAAGGGCGCGATGATCGCGAATTCCAGCGCCGACGTGCCGGCGCGGTCCTTCGACAGGCGGGACAGAACGTGCATGACGTCCTCCTAAGGGTTGCCTGATGATCCAAATAGTCAGCATCCCTGAGTTGTGGATGCATCTTCAGGGTGCGCGCAATTTGTTAATGTTCTCTTATTGAGGGAATGGCCACTAGTTGTATTAATCCCCGGTTGTAACAAAATGTTACTTCCTGTCGCGCATAACATCATGCAGTCGCAGCACCTCCATCTTCAAAGCGGCGATCTCGTCGAGGAAATGTGTATCGATCTTGTGGTGCAGCGCCATCAGCTCGATTTCGGCCTTGAGGTTCACCTCGTAGTCCTTCGAGGCTTCAAAGCGGTCGCGCGCGGCCTGCCGGTTCTGCGACATCATGATGATCGGCGCCTGGAGGGCGGCGAGCATGGACAGCACGAGATTGAGGAAGATGAAAGGGTAGGGGTCGAAGGCGTCTTTGCTCAGCAGGATCGTGTTGACGACCGTCCAGGCGAGGAGAAAGACGAGGAAGCCGATGATGAAGATCCAGGAACCGCCGATGCGGGCGATGGCATCGGCGATGCGCTCGCCGGGTGCCTGCTTCGACTGGTAGGCAACGTTCCTGTCCTCCGACAGGATACGTCCCTCGCGGGAATGGAGCAGCACCTCTCGCTCGGTCTCGTCGAGCTGGTCGGCAGGTTTTCCGAAGAGGATCTGGGCGGCGTCGTCGAAGGGTTTCATGGCTGGGGCCCCGGAAGAGAATCGGAGCCCCAGCCTATCGTTGTTTCGGGCGAAATCAGTAGCCTGCGCTCATCAGTTCCGCATGGGAGTTGAAGAAGCGTTCGAGGCCGTACTGCTTGCCGAACATGATGTCGTGCTGCAGGAAGCGGAAGTCGCGCACCAGCGGGTCGATTGTCTTCTTGCGCGCCCAGTCCGGCGTGCCGTTACCCTTGGCGTCGATCAGCATGTAGCGGTCGATGACGCGCAGCTTGTCATGCACTGCGCCGAGGAAGCCCGTGTAATAGGGGTGTTCGAAGCCGGCCTCCTTGAGGATGTAGTAGGAGAGGAATGCCGGGCTGATCGTTCCGACATCCTTTTCCGCACCCGTCTTGTTCGACCAGATGACGAGGGGGGTCTCGTGCTCCTTCTTCATCTGCTCGGTCGAGCCCTTGCGTGCGGCGGTGATGCCCTTCATGTAGCCGGAATTCTGATAGACGGTATTGAGCGGCGGCAGGTGGTCGCCGAAGACGACGATGATCGTCTCGCGGTCACGGTTCTTCGCCCAGTCCATCAGCATCTTCAGGCTCTGGTCGGCTTCCTTCACACCCTGCGCATAGCTTGCCAGCATGCGGTTGTCGCGTGCGTCGAGCTTACCCTCAGGGGTGATGTCCGTCTTGGTGTAGCGGCCGTCGTCATACGGACCGTGGCCCTGCAGTGTCACCGTGAAGAAGAAGAACGGATCTTCCTGCAGATCGGCCTGGCGGATAATCTCCTTGGTCAGCGCCTCGTCGGAGGTGAAGTTGCCACGCTTGGCGAGCGGCGGCATCTTGTCGACGTCCTTGAAGGTTTCGAAGCCGAACGCCTTGTAGACGCTCGAACGGTTCCAGAACCAGCCCGAGAAGGGGTGGATGGCGCGCGCCGTATAGCCTTCCGCACGGAAGAACGTGGCAAGCGAGGGGATCGGCTTGCGGATATACTGCTGGTACGGGATGCTGCCGGTCGGCAGGAAGGCGTTGGAAAAGCCGGTCAGCGCCTCGAATTCGATATTGGCGGTCAGGCCACCGAACTCCGGCGAGAAGACATGGCCGCCCTGGCTGTCGCGGATGACCGGCATCGGATCCTGCGAGAGTTTCACGCTTTCGATGCGCGTCGGATCCCACAGGGATTCGCTCATCACGACGATGACGTCGGGCTTGGAGCGGTGCGTCGTGCCGAACGGCAGCGGCTTGGAGGGAATCTTGTCGATGGCATCGACCATATAGCCCGAGGGCGCCTGAACGTTTGCCATCGGCAGGTTGATGGCGAAGGCCATGACGAAGCCGTTATGGCGATAGTTCTCCGCCTGGTCCCACATGATCGGGAACACCTTCAGGCGGTCGCGCACCCAGGAGAACTCGTTATAGTCCATGATGGAGGCGAAACCGGCGATGAGCGGCAGCGCGATGGCAAGGCGCGTGAGACGCTCCTTGCGCGTCAGCGGCCGGAACCGGCGCCAGGCGAAGACCCAGAGGCTGACGAGGCCGACAATGGCAACAACGATGGCCACGGCGAGGCCTGCCGCCGTCCACGGACGGTCCTGAACGAGAACCGGCATGAGCTCCATGATCTGGCGGCCGAAGAGCAGATCCGTCGGATAGAGCGGATCGGTCAGGAAGACCTGCTTCTGCTGCGAGATGACGCCCATGAGCACGACGAGCGGCGCGACGAACAGCACGCCCTTGTGCTGGCGGCCGATCAGCGCATCAAGCGCGAGATAGGTCAGGAAGAAGACGCCTGTCGTGGTCCAGGCGGGCTGTTCGATATTGGTGAAATAGATCCAGGTCTGCTCGAGGGAGCCGCGCGTGATGAGTTCGACGACAACGACGGTCAGCAAGGCCAGAAGGCCGGAAACGGCAAGCGAACGCAGGACGGCGAGCGTCTTTGTATGGCGCGCGAAAAAACCTGCCTTTACGGCAAGTCCTTCGGTGGTTTCGATCGCCACGGCTGCGGGATTAAACAGGGCCAAGGCCGTCTCCAAACTTCATGAAACTTTCGTGTATCTGTCATACGAATGTCATCTTGAACAGGAGATGAACGGTTTCTGCAACGTTCTCCCCGTGCTTTGGTTCCGCCTGTTGCATTGCGGCAATGCTGGCGGCAACCCGCTGAAATGCGGGGCTTGGCGTGAAAGCGCAAGCAATCGTCAGGCTTTTCATTCCCAAAGCGCCTGTCATGCTCTAAACAGCTTCTCGACCGTTCGAGCGTGCGGCCTCCGCAGGATCGGACACTATGCAAAGACGGGTCCGCAGACATGATTTCCGAGACTGAAAAGACGACGCTCCGCATCGCCGTCGCGCAATTGAACCCTGTCGTCGGCGACATTGCCGGCAACCTCGCCAAAGCACGCGCCGCCCGCGAGGATGCGGCACGACAGGGCGCCGATCTGCTGCTGCTCACGGAACTCTTCATCTCCGGCTATCCGCCGGAGGATCTCGTGCTGAAGCCGGCCTTCCTGAAGGCCTGCCGCCGCGCCATCGACGATCTGGCCTCCGATACCGCAAGCGGCGGTCCCGGCGTCATCATCGGTTTTCCCCGGCAGGACGAGACCGGCCGCTACAACGCCGTCGCCGTCATCGATGCCGGTAAGGTGCTCGCGGTGCGCGACAAGGTCGATCTGCCAAACTACGGCGAATTCGACGAGAAGCGCGTCTTCGATCAGGGCGCGATGCCGGGGCCGGTGAATTTCCGCGGCGTCAGACTTGGCATTCCGATCTGCGAGGACATCTGGGGCGATCTCGGCGTCTGCGAGACGCTGGCTGAAAGCGGCGCGGAAATCCTGCTCTCGCCGAACGGCTCGCCCTATTATCGCGGCAAGGTCGACATCCGCCACCAGATCGTACTGAAGCAGGTTATCGAAACCGGCCTGCCGCTGCTCTACGCCAACCAGCTCGGCGGCCAGGACGAACTGGTGTTCGATGGCGCAAGCTTCGCCTTCAATGCCGACAAGACGCTCGCCTTCCAGATGAGCCAGTTCGAGGAGACCGTCGCGCTCGTCACCTTCAAGAAGGAAGGCGACGGCTGGGTCTGCGACGGTGGACCGATGTCACGCATTCCGGAAAAGGAGGAGGCGGACTACCGCGCCTGCCTGCTCGGCTTCCGGGACTACGTCAACAAGAACGGCTTCAAGAATGTCGTGCTCGGCCTCTCCGGCGGCATCGATTCGGCCATCTGCGCGGCCATCGCCGTCGATGCGCTCGGCGAGGAGCGGGTGCGCTGCATCATGCTGCCCTATCGCTACACATCGAAGGATTCTCTCAAGGACGCCGCCGATTGCGCGAAGCTGCTCGGCTGCCGCTACGACATCGTGCCGATCGAGGCGCCGGTGACCGGTTTCCTCTCCGCTCTGTCAGAGACCTTCGAGGGCACGGAAGAGGGCATCACCGAGGAAAACCTGCAGAGCCGCACGCGCGGCACAATCCTGATGGCGATTTCCAACAAGTTCGGCTCGATGGTCGTCACGACGGGCAACAAGTCGGAAATGTCGGTCGGCTACGCCACTCTCTATGGCGACATGAACGGCGGCTTCAATCCGATCAAGGACCTCTACAAGATGCAGGTCTATGCGCTGTCGCGCTGGCGCAACAGCCACCTGCCGCCCGGCGCGCTCGGCCCGACCGGCGAGGTCATCCCGAAGAATATCATCGACAAGGCACCGTCCGCCGAGTTGCGCCCCAACCAGACCGACCAGGATTCGCTTCCGCCCTATCCCGTGCTCGACGACATTCTCGAATGCCTCGTCGAGATGGAGATGAGCACGGAGGAGATCGTCGCCCGCGGTCATGACGCTGCGACGGTGCATCGGATCGAGCATCTGCTCTATATCGCCGAATACAAACGCCGCCAGTCGGCACCGGGCGTGAAGATCACCAAGAAGAATTTCGGCCGCGACCGCCGCTATCCGATCACCAACCGCTACCGGGATCGGGGGTAGGCGTGACCGCGCCGGAGGACGTGCCGGGCGCTCGCCCGGCATTTACCGAGGAAGAGACCCGGCTGATCCGACTATGGGCGCTGAGCGAATTCTCGGCTTGCCGTCAGGTTTTCGCCCAGATCGCTTATTTCGCGACTCCGACGGTGTTCGGCATCTACGGGATTGCCACGGGCAGCCTTGTCGTTCTCGGCGTGTCCTTTCTTTGCATCGTGCTTCTTCTCATGCTGGGCCTGGTAACGACGTGGCGAGACCAAGAGAAATTTGTGCTCATGCAAGCGATCTGCCGCAAGCTCGTGGCGGGTGGCGAGGATAAATAGACGATGCGCAGCTCGGTTGAAATCCACAACATCGTTACGGGCACGACGCGGATCGTCTGGCAGACCGAGCAGCTGGTCGAGGCGCCGAATTTTTCGCGGGACGGGCGGTTTCTCGTCATAAACGGCGATGGTTTGCTCTATCGGCTCTCACTTGATGGCAGCGCGCCGGAGCGGATCGACACCGGCTTCGCCATCAGGTGCAACAACGACCACGGGCTTTCACCCGACGGACATCTGCTCGTGATCAGCGACAAGGTGGAGTTCGGCAAATCGGCGATCTATGTGCTGCCGATCAAGGGCGGTGTGCCGAGGCTCCTGACGCCGAAACTGCCGTCCTACTGGCACGGTTGGTCGCCGGACGGGCAGACATTGGCCTATTGCGGCATCCGCGATGATG
Organism: Shinella curvata; assembly: GCF_022899935.1. Taxonomy (GTDB): domain Bacteria; phylum Pseudomonadota; class Alphaproteobacteria; order Rhizobiales; family Rhizobiaceae; genus Shinella; species Shinella curvata. The sequence goes on along the minus strand of NZ_JALJCJ010000001.1, from coordinate 455,030 downwards.
TCTTTGATATTTATACCATTCCCGTTTCTGCCGGTGAGGAGAGGCGGCTCACCTTCGGGGAAGGGCGCAATGACGGGCCGGACTATTCGGCGGATGGCGAATGGATCTACTTCAACTCCAGCCGCACCGGCCGCATGCAGATCTGGCGTGTGCGACCGGACGGGTCCGAACCGACACGCATTACCGACAGCCCCTATGGCGACTGGTTTCCGCATCCGTCGCCCGATGGAAAACACCTGCTCGTGCTCTCCTATGACGGCGATGTCTTCGATCATCCGCGCGATCTCGACGTGCGCCTTCGCATCATGGATATGGACGGTGGAAATGCCCGCATCCTGTTCGAGCTTTTCGGCGGGCAGGGCACGATGAACGTGCCGAACTGGTCGCCTGACGGCAACGAATTCGCCTTCGTGCGCTATGCGCCGGCCTGACTGCAATTTCCAGTGCTGGCAAGTTAAGCTTTCGCTCACCAGCCTGTTTAAGCGAATTTTGCGGTCTGCCAACTAGCCTCTGCTCAACAAGGCCCGAAACGGGCGGGGGACGGGCAGGGGCAGGGATGGCGGACAAGACGCAAAACGGTCGATCGGGGCGCCGCCGCAGGGTGAATTGCGCGATCCGTGCCGCAGCCTTGATGATCATAGGCCTTTTTGGTGCGGCAAACTTCTTCGTCCTCGACTACGCCATCGAACGTGCCGACAGCTTCGTCGCCGAGACCGAGCGCACGCTGGTCCGCAACGAATTCAGCCACCAGATCGACCAGGTGGTGCAGTATCAGAGCCAGCTGTCCTTCTGGGACAAGAGTTTCAACGCGCTCGCCCATGGCATGCCCGACGACAAGTTCGTTCATGACCACATGCGTGACTGGATGTGGTCCGATTTCGGCTTCTCCTGGATGATCCTGACCTCGCCGGACGGCGAGACTATCCTCGGCGTGCATCGTGGGGAAAAGGTCTCCGAGCGAAAAGCGCGCGAAAAGCTGCAATGGGTGAGCGACCTTACCCGCCGCGCCGAGCGTGCCTACCGTGCGGCCCTCTCTCCCGATCGCGGCGGCTGGCAGGTGGCTCGAGCCAAGGAGGATCCCGATCTCCTGACGCCGGCATTGCCGGAAATCCACGTCTCGGGCATGCGGCTCATCGATCGTGTCATGAGCATCGTCGTCGTGCAGGCGGTGGTTCCGAAGTCGCTCTACATTCCCGCGAGCCGGCTGGAGCCAACGCTGCTCATCACCGTCAAGCCCGTCTCGCAAAAAATGCTGTCCAATGCCGAGCAGCGGCTCGGTGTGCACGATCTCGGTTTCACGCCCATTGTCACCGAGGAGCCGGGTCTTGCGATGACGCCGGTTGGCGGTGACGCCTATAACCCGATGGTCGCCTCTTGGCGCCCCAACATGCCGGGTTCTTTCGTCTGGCGCTCGGCGCTGCCGCAGATCGCGATCTTCGTGCTGGTCTTTGCTGCCGTCATGCTGTTCGTGACGCTGCGTTTCTCCGCGTTGGTCAAGGCGCTCCAGCGCAGCGAGGCGAAAAACGCCTTTCTTGCCCGGCACGACCCCCTGACGGGGTTGAAAAATCGCAGCGGCTTCGACGACGACGTTCGCCGTATCATCGCCAAGGGGAACGGCAAGCCGTTTGCGATCCTTGCGCTGGATCTCGACAGGTTCAAGGCCGTCAACGACCGTCACGGCCATGCCGCCGGCGATGCCGTGCTGCAGGCGGTGGCGCGGCGCTTTACCGAGCGTGTCGGCACCGAGGGCTCGGTGGCGCGTCTCGGCGGCGATGAGTTCTCCGTCCTTCTCACGGGCGATTTCTCCCGCGAAACCCTCGTGGAACTTGCGGAAGCGCTGGTGCGTGACGCGCAGGTGCCGATCGCCTATGACGGTCAGCTTCTGCTCATCGGCGGAAGTGCGGGCATTGCGCAGTTCCCCGATCACGGCGGCAGTCTGCACGATGTCATGGTGATGGCCGATGCGGCGCTCTATGCGGCCAAACATGCGGGCCGCAACCGCGCCGTCCATGCCGGCGATATCGATGACGGGGTGGTGGTCCAAGCGGGCGCGGCGCGGGCTGCCTGATGCCCGCGGGTTCGATAGGCCCGGCAACCTGTCGGCCATGCCTCCGCGACGCTACGAGACACATGCGCGGCGTGGGCAGACTTGATCACGGCTGATAGCCGTGCGCATATTCTTGCCAGTCAGGTGCCCGCTTTCTGCGGGAGAATCGGGAATCCGGTGCGGGCGTAAGCGCCCAGGTCCGGAACGTGCCCAACGCTGTGACGGGGATGGCTCGCGCCATGAAGCTTGAATCGATTCAGGCTTTTGTCACTGGTTCTTGAACCGGGAAGGCAAGTGCGGGCCGCGTGAACCGAAGTCAGAAGACCGGCCTGACGAGATAGACCGAACCGCGCGGACGGCGGCAGGTCGTGCGCATTGTTGGGGAGATGACGATGCGAACAGAAGTCTCGGATGACCTCGTCCGGGCGGGTGCCTTCCCGTGTGAGGAGAGGCAGGCCGTCTACCGCGCCATCGAAACACGCCGTGATGTGCGCGACCAGTTTTTGCCAGACGCCTTGCCCGAGGATATCGTCGGCCGTCTGTTGCAGGCGGCGCACAACGCACCGTCCGTCGGCTTCATGCAGCCGTGGAACTTCCTGCTGGTGCGTGCCGAGGAAACCCGCCGTGCGGTGCATGGCGCCTTTCTCAGGGCCAATGCCGAGGCTGCCGATATGTTTGCCGGCGAGCGGCAGGCGCACTACCGGACGCTGAAGCTCGAGGGCATCCTGAAGGCGCCGCTGTCGATCTGCGTGACCTGCGATCCGACACGCGGCGGCGCGGTGGTGCTTGGCCGAACGCACAATCCCCGCATGGATGTCTACTCCACGGTCTGCGCCGTGCAAAACCTCTGGCTTGCCGCACGGGCGGAGGGCGTCGGCGTCGGCTGGGTCAGCATCTTTCATGACAGCGACATACGGGAAATTCTCGGCATTCCCCCGCATGTGGAGATCGTCGCCTGGCTATGTGTCGGCTTCGTCGATCGGCTCTATGCGGAACCCGAGCTTGCGGTGAAGGGCTGGCGGCAGCGCCTGCCGCTGGAAGAGCTCGTGTTCGAGGAGCGGTGGCCGGAAAACGGCTAGCGTTGCTCAGTTGACGCCGGCATCCGCCGGACGGCCGAGATCGATGGCGGATTCGTTTTCCGGCAGGAAGAGCGGGCCGACGGTGCGCACCTTGTTGTTGGCCGGATCGTAGACGCGGTCCTCGACCCTGGCGGGCGCCTTGGCAATCGTGTCCTTGTGCGGCTGCGTGCCGATCGTCGTGATGGAGCCGGTTTCGGGCGCGGCGTCGTCCGTCGTGCCCGCCGCCTCGCCCTTCATCGCCTTCTCCCGCTTGATCATCTCCTGATAATAGGCGGAGAGATTGCATCCGCAGGTGCCGGGCTTGGAAAGATCGCGGGTGCGATAGCTGAAAGCATGCTCAAGATCGCGGTAGGGACGGCCAGTGACGGTCGATGTCATCTGCTCGGTCTCCTGACCCGGCGTCATCGACTGGTAGAAGAGCTGCGTCTCGGTCTGCGGGCACATCATGGCGCAGACTTTCTGGTCGCGGCGGAAATCGAGCGGTGTGGCGCCGGAGGAAATGGGGAAGAAGCCGCCGTCGCAGGTGCGCACGCAAACGGTGCGCAAGTTCCCGTGGCCGGAGCTGCCGCCGAGCGAGCGCAGCTGCAGCCGCTCGCCATCCTCGGGCATGGTGCCGAGCGGCAGGGTGCGCGTATCGTCCTGCAACGTACGCAAGGTCTCGGTCGCCGCAATCGGCATCACCTTCGCCTCGTCGTTGCAACCATTCGTCTCCAGCGAGGCGAGCAGGCGGTTGCGCGGTCCCTGTGAGGACGTGCCGCCGGCAAATTCGCGACGCTTGCGATCGAGGATATGAAGGTTGCGCTCCATCTTGCCGATGACGGCGTCCAGCGTATCGCAGGCCGCTTCGTTTGCGCCGCCGAAGACGGTGATGCTGCCGCTGGAGCAGCCAAGGCGGCGCTGGTCGCTCTTGGCCTTGCGCAACTGGATGTTCTGGCGGGCGATGGCCCCGGCATATTTTCGGGCGCTCGTCGTGTCGACGACCACACGCGGCAGGTTTGCCAGTTCCGCCTGAATGCGGTCGCAGACGTTCGAAGCCGCCGCGCCACCCGAAACGAGCAGCGGCAGACCGGTCGCGATGGCGAACAAAAGGCGCAAACGTCCCTTCACGTCGTGGAATCCCGTTGTCGAACCTGGAAAACGGCCAGGGCTGGCCGCTTTTCACTTCCTATCATAAGCCACGGCGCGCGAGGTGCAACGCGCTCCCGGTTTTGTGATTAACGGCACGCCGTATAATATGAGTTATACAGTCACCTTTGCGCGCGAGGCGCAATTGATCTCGCCATGGGCATGGTGTAGCACTCTCGGCAAATACAACAGCCGGTTATGGCGCCGGTCGCCCGTTGGGCGACAGGATCACCCCGCAGGCAGGTTACTATGAAGATATCGTCGGTCTTGTTGAGCCCGATCTATGCGCTCCAGCTCGCTTCGGGCGCAAAATCCTTTGCCGACAACCCTGTTATCGGCAGCAAGTGGCTCAACAAAAAGGGCCTGCATGAGAAGCGCGTCTCGCTGGCCATGCGCATGGCCGCATGGCGCCGCAAGAAGCTGGAAAATCTCGTCGCACCGGATCACCGCAAGCAATATGCCGAGACCGGCTTCGTGAAGATCGAGAATTTTCTGTCGCCCGAGGTTTTCGAAGCCGTCACGCGGGAGCTGGCCGAGCGCGATTTCGAGCGCCATGACATGAAGCAGGGGGCGACGGTCACGCGGCGCGCGATCATCGACGACAGCGACCTCGAGAGCCTGCCGGGCTTCAAGGCCGCGCGCAACGATCCGCGCCTCACCAATCTCCTTCGGTATGTCTCCTCCCATGCCGGTCAGCCGTTGCTGGTCGTACAGATCGTCATGGCCCTGCCGTCGGTCGTCTCTGCCGGTTCGACCGATCCGCAGACGGCGCTGCACAGCGATACGTTCCAGCCGACGGCGAAGGCCTGGCTGTTCCTGCGCGATGTCGGCGAAGAGGACGGCCCGTTCGCTTACGTGCCGGGCTCGCACGAGATGACGCCGCAACGCCTCGCATGGGAGCGCGGCATCAGCGAGAATGCCGATGCGCTGGAAAACATCTATTCCGCTCGTGGCTCGCTGCGCATCATGCCCGATGAACTTGGCGCACTCGGTTACAGCCAGCCAGTCAAGATGACCGTGAAGGCCAACACACTCGTCGTTGCCGATACGCACGGTTTCCACGCCCGCAGCCCGAGCTACAAGACGACGACGCGTATCGAGATTTATGGCTCGCTTCGCCGTAACCCGTTCCTGCCCTTCACGGGTCTTCATATCGCCTCGCTGCCCTTCATCGCATCCGGCATGAACCGCTGGATCATCTCGGGCATGCGCTTGCGCAGCAGGCTTGGCATCAAGGGGTCGCCCTGGCGGGATGCCGGCCGCGGCAAGGCCGATGAATGGTCCAAGCGCCTCGACAAGCCGCCGGCGACCTGACCTTCGACTTTCCCGACCGGCGGCTTGCCCTTGCAACGCGGCCGGTCGGGCTCTACATATCCTCACGTCGTCAACACCGACCGGATGGTGCAGCATGGATTTCAACCCGACCACAAATCGACTTCGTTTTGTCCTCGGGGAATTCCGTATCCATGCCTTCCATCACCCTATCCAAAATTTCGTGGTCCACGCCTGACGGCCACGCGCTTCTTTCCAATATCGATTTGAGTTTCGGCCGCGAACGCGCCGGCCTTGTCGGCCGCAACGGCGTCGGCAAGACAACGCTGCTGAGGTTGACAGCCGGCGATCTCCAGCCGCTCGCTGGCGGCATCTCTATCGATGGCACCATCGGCGTGCTGCGCCAGAGCGTGCAGGTCGGCCCACACGAAACCATCGCCAGCCTTTTCGGCATCGAAGAGGCGCTCGATCTTCTGCGTCGCGCCGAACGGGGTGAAGCGGATGCCGAGACGCTGATGGAGGCGGACTGGACGCTTGAACCGCGCCTTGACGCAGCCCTGGCCCGTGTCGGGTTGGCGGCACACGCTGCAACGCATCTGGCGGCCCTTTCCGGTGGCCAGCGCACGCGCGCGGCGCTGGCCGCACTTCTCTTCAGCGAACCGGATTTCCTGCTGCTCGACGAGCCGACCAACAATCTCGACCGCGACGGCCGGCAGGCTGTGATCGACATGCTGGCCGGCTGGCGGGCCGGCGCGGTGGTCGTCAGCCATGATCGCGAACTGCTGGACACCATGGATGCCATCGTCGAACTGACATCGCTCGGCGCGACGCGCTACAGCGGTAACTGGAGTGCGTACCGTGCGCGCAAGGCGCTGGAGCTGGCTGCCGCACAGCACGACCTCTCGCACGCGGAAAAACACGCCGCCGAGGTGTCACGCACCATGCAGGTCGTCGCCGAGCGGAAGGCGCGCAAGGACAGCGCCGGCCGTAGAAAAAGGGCACGCGGCGACATCCCGCGCATCATGCTGGGCGCTATGAAGGAGCGCAGTGAACTGACGAGCGGGGCGAATGTGCGACTTGCCGAAAGCCGCCAGGCGCAGGCGACCGGGGCCGTCGTTGCGGCGCGCGAGCGCATCGAAATCCTGCAACCGTTCACGGTCAGCGTACCGTCCACGCATCTGGCCGCCGGCAAGACGGTGCTGAAGATCGATACCGTGACGGCCGGTTATGTCCCTGAACGGCCGGTTCTTCGCGATCTTTCCTTAGCGATCACGGGGCCGGAGCGTCTCGCCGTGACGGGGCCGAACGGTTCGGGCAAGACGACCCTTCTTAGGCTCGTGACGGGGCAGGTGCAGCCCTTGCAGGGCAGTGTGTGCGTCTTCACGGATTTTGCGTTGCTCGACCAGCGCGTCAGCCTGCTGGATGCTGGCCTCTCGATCCGCGACAATTTCCGCCGTCTCAATCCGGAGACCGACGAAAACGACTGCCGGGCGGCGCTGGCGCGCTTCATGTTCCGCGCCGATGCGGCCTTGCAGATCGCCGGAAGCCTCAGCGGCGGACAGTTGCTGCGCGCCGGGCTTGCCTGCGTGCTCGGAGGCGGGCGACCGCCGCCGCTGCTCATTCTCGATGAGCCGACCAACCACCTCGATATCTCATCCATCGAGGCGGTGGAGGCGGGGCTTCGTGCCTATGACGGGGCGCTGCTCGTCGTCAGCCACGACGAGAGCTTCCTGCAGGCGATTGCAATCACGCGGCGGTTGGCGCTCGTCGCGGCGGTGTAGGAACGAAAGGCCGGGACTCGCTCCGGCCTTTCTCCATCAGGCGCGGCCGAACCGGTCGATGACCTCGGCGAGGGGGACATGCCCCTTGAAGGCGCCGGAGCCGGTTGGGATTTCGCCGCTTTCGAGCGCGGTGGCGAAATGTACGGCCGGATCCGCTTCCAGCCGGCGGCGGATCGCTTCGATGCGCGGCCAGCGGCCGGCGGGGGCGACGTCGTGGTAATCGAGCCAGCGTGCGACGCCGATCAGGAGACCGTCGGCGAGCGTCGGACTTTCGCCGACGAGGTATAGCGTGGCACCGAGCATGGCCTCCAGCTTGTCATGCCGCTCGATGACAGCCTCCCGACCCCATGTCCGCAGCGATTGCTGCAGCACCGGGTCCGGTTCCTCCATTTCAAGCGCCGACCACAGTGGCGAAAAGGCGCCCGTGAAGCCGGTGTTGATATAGGCCATGAGCTGGATCATGCGATCGGCCTCGACCGATTGGGGATCGAAGCTGATGCGCCGTTCCGTGTCGCGGGCGGCGAACCAATGGGCGATTGCCATCGTTTCGGTGATCGCCCGGCCGTCATCGGTGATCAGCGCCGGGGTTTCGTGACGGGCGTTCAGCCGTGCGTAGGATGCGTCGCGCATCTCGCCCAGCATGTCGACGCGGCAGAGTCTGTAGGGTTTTCCCAGCCATTCCAACGCGGCGACGAGGCCCATGGAGCTTCCGGCAGGGAAGCCATAGATGAGGATCGGTTCCAATGGTGTTCTCCGTGATTTCTGTTGACCACGCTGCGCAGCGACACTGGACCTAGGCCTTGCCCGTCCCCATGTAAATTACGCACATTTTTGTCACCACACCGGAGCCCGCCATGAAGGATCTCGTTTCCCGTTGCCCGATCGAGGAGGTCATGCAGGTGCTGGGCGGTCGCTGGCCGACGCTGCTGATCTACTACCTGAAGGACGGAACCAAGCGTTTCAGCGATCTTCGCCGTGACAATCCCACGGTCTCGCACCGCATCCTGACGCTCGAACTGCGCAAGCTGGAAAAGGCCGGTATCGTCGTTCGGACGGTGTTCGACGGATATCCGCTGCGCGTCGAATATGACCTCACGCCCGCGGGACATACCCTGATGCCGATGATCGATGCGCTGGGTGATTGGTGGGAGGCGCACGACGCTGACCGTGCAAAGCCGCAAACGAAAACGGCCGCCGAGACGGCGGCCGTTTTGTAACGCCATCTCAGCAAATCAGGCAGGGTAGGACGCTTCCACCACGGCGAGTGCGGCCATGTTGACTACGCCGCGCGAGGTTGCGGACGGCGACAGGATGTGCGCGGGCAGGGCAGCACCCAGCAGGATCGGGCCGACATGCAGGCTGTCCGTCATGGTCTTGACGACGCCGAGCGTGATGTTGGCAGCGTCGAGGTTCGGGAAGACCAGCAGATTGGCTTCGCCCGTCAGCGTCGAGTTCGGCATGACGCGCTGGCGCAGCGCCTCGGAAATGGCGGCGTCGCCGTGCATTTCGCCATCGGCTTCGAGGTCCGGCGCCTGTTCGCGTACCAGTTCCATGGCGCGGCGCATCTTGAAGGCGCTGTCCGAGTCGCGCGAACCGAAGTTCGAGTGGGAAACCAGCGCTGCGCGCGGCGTGATGCCAAAGCGGCGGATTTCCTGCGCCGCCATGATGGTCATCTCGGCCACTTCCTCGGCGGTCGGCTCCATCGTCACATAGGTATCGGTGAAGAAGGTCGCGCCGCGCTGCGAGATCAGCAGGCTGAGGCCGGAAAAGTCGATCACGCCGGGTTTCTTGCCGATGATCTGGCTGACATCGCGCAGATGGCGCGCATAGCGTCCTTCGATGCCGCAAATCATGGCGTCCGCTTCACCGCGCTTGACCGAGAGGGCCGCAATGACCGTCTGGTTGGTGCGCACGATGGTGCGGGCGGCTTCCGGGTTGACGCCCTTGCGCCCGACCAGGCGCAGATAGTCCTCGACATAGTCGCGGTAGCGCGGATCGTCTTCCGGATTGACCACCTCGAAATCGACATTCGGGCGCACGCGCAGGCCGTAACGCTTCAGGCGCGTTTCGATGATCTGCGGACGGCCGATGAGGATCGGCTTGGCGGTGTTTTCTTCCAGCAGCACCTGGGCGGCGCGCAGCACGCGCTCGTCCTCGCCCTCGGCAAAGATCACGCGCTTCTTTTCGGCCTTCTTCGCGGCGGCAAAGATCGGCTTCATGATGAAGCCGGACCGCCAGACGAAGCGGTTCAACTGGTCGAGATAGGCGTCGAAGTCGGTGATCGGACGCGAGGCGACGCCGGTTTCGGCGGCCGCGCGGGCGACGGCCGGTGCAATGCGCAGGATCAGTCGCTGGTCGAAAGGCGAGGGGATCAGGTAGTTCGGGCCGAAGCTCGGCGTGTCGCCGGAATAGGCGCGGGCGGCGACGTCGGAGACTTCTTCGCGGGCGAGAGCCGCAATGGCGCGCACGGCGGCCATCTTCATCTCTTCGTTGATCGTGCGCGCGCCACAATCGAGCGCACCCCGGAAGATGTAGGGGAAGCACAGGACGTTGTTGACCTGGTTCGGGAAGTCCGAGCGACCGGTGCAGATCATCGCATCCGGGCGCACGGCGCGGGCCTCCTCCGGCATGATTTCCGGCGTCGGGTTGGCGAGCGCCATGATCAGCGGCTTTTCAGCCATGCGGGTCAGCAGTTCCGGCTTCAGCACGCCGGCAGCGGAAAGGCCGAGGAAGACGTCTGCGCCATCGATGCTTTCGGACAGCGCGCGCTTGTCGGTCTCCTGCGCATAGACGGCCTTCCACTGGTCCATCAGCGCTTCGCGGCCCTTGTAGACGAGGCCTTCGATGTCGTGGACCCAGATGTTTTCGACCTTCGCGCCGAGTGAGACGAGCTGGTTGAGACAGGCGAGGGCCGCCGCACCGGCACCGGAGGCGACGATCTTGGCGTCGCCGAGCGCCTTGCCGGCAAGCTCGAGCCCGTTCAGGACCGCGGCCGCCACGATGATGGCCGTGCCGTGCTGATCGTCATGGAAGACCGGAATGTCCATCTTCTCGCGCAGCTGGCGCTCGACTTCAAAACATTCCGGCGCCTTGATGTCCTCGAGGTTGATGCCGCCGAAGGTCGGCTCAAGCGCGGAGACGACGTTGACCATCTCGTCGACGGTCGGGGCGTCGATTTCGATGTCGAAGACGTCGATGCCGGCGAATTTCTTGAAGAGAACGGCCTTGCCTTCCATGACCGGCTTGGAGGCGAGCGGGCCGATATTGCCGAGGCCGAGAACAGCCGTACCGTTCGAGACGACGGCGACGAGATTGGCGCGCGCCGTGTATTCGGCGGCTGTTTCCGGATTGTCGCGGATGGCGAGGCATGGTGCGGCAACGCCGGGCGAATAGGCAAGCGCCAAGTCGCGCTGGTTGCCGAGCGGCTTGGTGGCGGTGATCTCGAGCTTGCCGGGACGGGGGTGGCGGTGGAAGAAGAGGGCCTGCTGGTCGATGTCGCCACTGACTGGGCCGTTCTGCGTCCTCGGTTTGTCACCCGTGCTCATGATGTTTCCTGCCATATGCTGTTTTGGTTGCAGCTCCACATGCCACGAAAGCGTCGCGGCGTGAAGTTCCCGGAACCTTTCATAAAGCCGCATTCGCCGGCCTGTGCAATGCCTATTTGCGGACGGAAAAGGCATAGGTGTGTCATCAATTTGAAACAGGAGTCTGGTTTTCAACGGGACGAAAGCCGCCGGTCCATAAGGGAACGCGGCGGCCGGCCACCCGGAGACGAACCGCATGAACCCGACGCCTGCCGACCCCAATGTCCGCCACTTCCGCACACTGTTCATCTCGGATGTGCATCTGGGATCGAAGGCGGCCAAGGCGGACTTCCTGATCGACTTCCTGCGTCACCATGAGGCCGAGACGATCGTGCTCGTCGGCGATATCGTCGATGGCTGGCGGCTGAAGCGCAACTGGTACTGGCCGCAGTCCTTCAACGACGTCACGCAGAAGATCCTGCGAAAGGCCCGCAAGGGCACGCGCATCATCTACATCCCCGGCAATCACGACGAATTCCTGCGCGACTTCCCCGGCACGCATTTCGGCGGCGTCGAAGTGGCCGAGCGCATGATCCACGAGGCCGCCGACGGCAAGCGCTATCTCGTCCTGCACGGCGACGAGTTCGATGTCGTGGTACGCCATGCCCGCGTGGTCGCCTATCTCGGCGATTGGGCCTATGACGCGGCAATCGCCATCAATGTCGTTTTTGCCGCCATCCGCCGCCGCCTCGGGCTGCCCTACTGGTCGTTCTCATCCTGGGCCAAGCAGCAGGTGAAGACGGCCGTGAATTTCATCGGCGAGTTCCAGAAGGTCGTCGTCGAGGAAGCGCGCCGCAACGATGCCGACGGCGTGATCTGCGGCCACATCCACCACGCCGTCATCACCGAGATCGACGGCATTCGCTACATCAACAGCGGCGACTGGGTCGAAAGCTGCACGGCGATTGCTGAGCATCACGATGGCGAGATGGAACTGATCACCTGGCAGACGCTGACGGCGGTGCCCGAGCCGGTGTCGATCGCCAGCCGCAGCCTCGGCGTTGTCGCAACGGCAGGGGCAGAGGCCGCCTGACACGTTGCGACACAGGCGCGACCGGCACGAAATCACCCGGCAGAAATAGCGGATTGGCGTACGTACATCGGCATGCTAGAGCGGGGATGTTCCAATTCAGGTTCCCCGCCATGACTGCCCCTTCCGGGTTCAACGTGACATCAGGCGCGCCGCCGTTCTTCGTCGCGCGCATCGCCCTCGTTTTCAGCGCTCCGATGATGGTGAACGGCATTGCCTTGCCGTTCTTTCCCGTCTGGCTGGAAACCTTGTCGATGAGCGATTTCCAGATCGGTATCATTCTGGCCGTGCCGATGTTTGTGCGTGTCTTTACCGCACCGGTGGCCGGCGTCATCGCAGATCGAATCGGTGAACGTTCGATCATGCTCGCCTGGTCGGCAGTGCTGTCGCTCACGACGGCGATCGCGCTCTTTGCGACGGGATCGTTCTGGCCGGTGCTGCTGCTCTACACGCTGCAGGGCGCGGTCTATTCGCCCTATGTGCCGATCACCGAGGCGATCATGCTGTCGGGCGTACGGCGCTGGAATTTCGATTATGGCCGGATGCGGCTCTGGGGCTCGCTCGCCTTCATCGTTGCGACGATGATCGGCGGCTGGCTTGCCGGCCTCTATGGTGGTTCCATGGTGCTGCCGGCGATGGCAGTGGGCTTCGTCCTGACGGTGCTCGGCGCGGTGATCGCGCCGCGGGTCGGCAAGCCGCGCCGGCCGTCGCCGATCTCGGCGATCGCCACCATGCCGACGAAAAGCACGCTTCGGCAGGCGGATGTGCAGTTCATGCTGATCGGTGTCGCCTTGGTGAATTCCAGCCATGCCATGCTCTTCGCCTTTTCGGCGATCTATTGGCAGAAGATGGGCTTCAGCGGCGTGGATGTCGGCATTCTCTGGAGTGCCGGGGTCATGGCCGAGGTGGTTTTCTTCCTGCTTGCCGTCCAGCTCCGCCGCCGCTTCAATCTGTGGTCCATGATGATCGTCGGCAGCAGCGTGGCGGTCGTCCGCTGGATCATCTTTCCGATGGACATGTCGTTTGCCGGCTACTTCATGCTGCAATGTCTGCACGCCTTCACCTACGCCATCATCCATATGAGCGTGCAGAGCCGTCTCGTGGAGCGCGTGGCGGAAGAACAGGAAGCCTCCGCTCAGGGGCTCTACTATTTCTACACCGGCATCTTCACGGCAATCGCGACCTTCCTGTCAGGCTATGTTTTCAACTGGTACGGCGTGCACGGCTTCTATCTGATGTCCTTCATCGCCGCAGCCGGTCTCGCCTGCGTCGTCGCCGGCCGGGTTTTCGCCGGGCGACTTCAGCCCCAGAGCGTTGCTTCGGGCGGATAGACCGAGGATCCTTCGTAATGCAGGCCGGGCATTCGGTCGCGCGCCAGCAGCAGGGGGCCGTCGAGATCGACGAAATCGGCGCCCTGCGCCAGAAGCACCGCCGGCGCCATGCCGAGCGACGTGCCGACCATGCAGCCCACCATGATCTTCAGCCCCAGTTCGCGGGCGGCTTCGCGTAACGCCAGCGCCTCCGTCAGGCCGCCAGCCTTGTCGAGCTTGATGTTGATCGCGTCGTAGCGGTCGACGAGCTTTGCCACGTCCTCCGTGCGATGCACGCTTTCGTCCGCGCAGACCGGGATCGGTCGCGCATGGTCTGAAAGTGCCGAATCGTTTCCGGCCGGCAGCGGCTGCTCGACGAGCGCGATGCGCGCCTCCGCGCAAATGGCGAAGTGGTAGGCGAGGTTTTCGGGCGTCCAGCCCTCGTTGGCGTCGAGGATGATCGCGCTGTCGGGGGCGCCGGCGCGCACGGCCCTGATGCGGGCGGCATCGTCGGCCGTGCCGACTTTCACCTTGAGAAGGGCGCGGCCGGCATGCTCGGCGGCCTGGCGCTGCATGGCCTCGGGCTCGCCGAGCGAGAGCGTGTAGGCGGTGACGAGTTTCTGCGGGGCGGCGGCGTTGATGACTTGCCAGGTCGGCACGCCCGAAAGTTTGGCTTCGAGGTCCCAAAGGGCGCAATCGATGGCGTTGCGGGCGGCCCCGGCCGGCATGATGCGGGCAAGGTCCTCGCGACCGATATTGTCCTCGACGATGCCACGCATCTCCTCGATTGCGGCCAGCACGCCGGGCACTGATTCGCCGTAGCGGGCATAGGGCACGCATTCGCCCCGGCCGATCTGTCCGGAGGACTCGATTTCGCAGATCACCACCTCGGCTGTCGTCTTGGCGCCACGGGAAATCGTGAAGGCCCCGGCAATCGGGAAGGTTTCGGCGGTTGCGCGCAGTCTGCGATGCATCGGGCGGGATCCTGGCTGGCCCCGAAAAATTCGAGGCGGAAACGGGCTTTTGCCGGTTCGTTCGGTGACAGATGGCCGGCGAGCCGATAAGACAGGCGCATGTTGTGCCGCAAGCACGGGAAGATGCAAGAGACTTGACCACAGCCGCCAGCCCTTCAGCCGATATCGTGAGCGAAAGCCTGCCGGACAATGGCGGGGAGGTCTGGCGCCTGTCCGGCCACTGGGTGAACACGACCGCCGTTGCCGGCGCAAAGCGGCTTGCCGACCTGGCCGGGGGCAAGGGCGGTGCGCTGGAGGTTGATCTCAGTGGCGTCTCCGAAATGGATACGGCCGGTGCGTGGCTGCTGCGCCGCGCCATCACCGAGCGGCAATCCGGCGGCGGCGAGGTGCATCTCAGGGACGGCGATGGCGAGCGTTATGCCGACCTCGTCTCTGCTCTGCCTGAAAAGCTTGCCGAGCCGCGCACGGAAAAGGCAAATCGGGCCACGCTATTTGAGCGCGTTTTCTCACCGGTCGGTCGCGTCGTTATGGACGCCTGGGACGATACGGTTGCCGCCATGTTCATCCTCGGATCGGCAGTGCGCGGTGCGCAGTTGAAGATCGGCCGCCGTAGCGGGCTGTCTCCCGCCGCGATCGTGCACCAGATCGACCATATGGGCGTGCGCGCCGTGCCGATCATCCTGTTGATGTCGTTCCTTATCGGCGCCATCATCGCCCAGCAGGGTGCCTTCCAGCTGCGCTATTTCGGGGCCGAGGTCTTCGTCGTCGACCTCGTCGGCATCCTTCAGCTGCGCGAAATCGGCGTGCTCCTGACCGCGATCATGATCGCTGGCCGCTCCGGCAGCGCCATCACCGCCGAAATCGGCTCGATGAAGATGCGCGAGGAGATCGATGCGCTGAAGGTCATGGGTCTCAGCCCTGTCGGCGTGCTCGTCTTTCCACGGCTCGTTGCGCTGACCGTCGCGCTGCCGCTGCTCACCATCATCGCGAACTTCGCCGCACTGTTCGGCGCGGCCTGCGTCGCCTGGGCCTATTCCGGCATCACCTTCGATACGTTTCTCTCGCGTCTGCGCGAGGCCATCGATCTCTCGACGGTGGTATCCGGCATGATCAAGGCGCCCTTCATGGCGCTGATCATCGGCATCGTCGCTTCCGTGGAGGGGTTGAAGGTTGGCGGCAGTGCCGAATCGCTCGGGCGCCATGTCACGGCCGCCGTGGTGAAGTCGATCTTCGTCGTCATCCTCGTCGATGGTCTGTTTGCCATGTTCTACGCGGCAATCGATTTCTAGGAACGCGCATGGATCCGGCTCTCGAAAAACAGGATGATGTCGTGCTTTCGGTCAAGGACCTGACCGTGGCCTTCGGCAGCAATGTCGTGCTCGACCGGCTGAACCTCGATATCCATCGCGGTGAAATCCTCGGCTTCGTCGGCGCCTCCGGCACCGGCAAGTCCGTGCTGATGCGCACCGTGCTGCGTCTTCTGCCGCGTCGCTCCGGCAATATTCGCATCTTCGGCACGGATTTCGACAAGGCGACGCAAGCCCAGCGCCTGGCGCTCGACATGAAGCTCGGTGTGCTCTTCCAGCACGGTGCGCTGTTTTCCTCGCTGACGGTGAAGGAAAACATCCAGGTACCGATGCGCGAATATCTCGACCTGCCGCAGGCGATGATGGACGAGCTGGCGAAGTTGAAGATCGAGCTGGTGGGCCTCGCGCCGGAGGCGGCGGACAAGTTTCCCTCAGAACTTTCTGGCGGCATGATCAAACGCGCCGCACTGGCACGGGCGCTCGCGCTCGACCCGGCGCTGGTCTTTCTCGACGAGCCGACCTCAGGCCTCGACCCGATCGGTGCGGCCGAATTCGACGAACTGATCGCCAAACTGCGCGACACCCTGGGATTGACCGTGTATATGGTGACTCACGACCTCGACAGCCTGTTTTCGGTCTGCGACCGCATTGCCGTTCTCGGGAAGAAGAAGGTCATGGTCGAAGGCACGATCGAGGACATGCTGGCCTTTGACGATCCATGGGTGCAGTCCTATTTCCAGGGCAAGCGCGCGCGCTCCATCGTCCGGAAGCCGTGAAAAAATATCCGGGAGCCTCGCTGCCCCGGAATAGGAATTGCGAAGCGGGATAGCCTGAAGCATGGAAACGAAAGCCAATTACGCCATCGTCGGTTTCTTCACCGTTCTCGTGATGGCCGCCGCTTTCGGCTTCGTCTACTGGATGTCGCAATATGGCCGGAGCGGCGACATGGCGCAGCTCGCCATCCGCATTCCGGGCTCCGCCAACGGTCTGAGCATCGGTTCGCCCGTGCGTTTCAACGGCATCCCGGTGGGCTCCGTGCGCAGCCTCGCCATCGATGCCGACGACCCGCGCTTTTCCGTCGCCATGACGGAAGTTGCGACAAGTGCGCCGGTCAAGCAATCGACTTCGGCCGTGCTCGAAGTGCAGGGCCTGACGGGGGCGGCCTATATCGAACTGTCAGGTGGCGATGCCGGCGCCGATAATATTCTCCAGAAGGCCTTCGATACAGAGACGGCTGCCGTTCTCCAGGCAGAGCAGTCGAGCGTCACCAACATCCTGTCGACTGCTGACAAGATCCTGAAGCGCGCCGATGCCGCCATCACCGACATCCAGGGTTTTGTCGCCGATGCGCGCGGACCGCTGACCAAGACCATCAACAATGCCGAGCAGTTCTCCGATTCGCTTGCCCGCAACGGCAAGAATATCGATGAGTTCCTGAAGAGCGTTGGCGGCCTGTCGGAAACCTTCCGCAATCTCTCCGGCCGACTGGATTCGACGCTTGCTTCGGTCGATGACCTCATCAAGGCCGTCGATCCCAGGAAGGTCGAGGACTTCGTCGGCAATGTCGACAAGATCAGCAAGGACATCGCGGCGGCCTCCGGTGACGTGAAGGCGACGGTCGAAGGGTTCCGCAAGACGGCGGAAACCTTCGATACCTTTGGCAAAAATGCCAATGCGGCGCTCGACAAGGTCGATACGCTGATTGCCGCGGTCGACACGCAGAAGGTTTCGGGCGCGATCGACAACATTTCGGTGGCAAGCGCCGATGCTCGCAAGGCGATCGCCTCCGTCACGGGGGTGGCAAACCGCATCGGCGAGCGCGAGGGAGATATCGACCAGATCATCACCGACGTGCAGCAGATGACCAAGAAGCTGAACGCGGCCTCCACCCGCGTCGATGGCGTGCTCGCCAAGCTCGACGGCTTCCTGGGTGAAGGCGACTCCGAATCGCTCTTTGCCGAGGCCAAGGCCACGCTGCAATCGATCAAGCAGGCGGCCGATACGCTGAACGGCCGCATCGGCCCGATTGCCGATGGCCTCCAGCGCTTCTCCGGCTCGGGCCTGCGCGATGTCGAGGCGCTCGTGCTGGATACGCGCCGGACGATCCAGAACCTCGACAGCGCGATATCAGGCTTCGAGCGTGATCCGCAGCGCCTGCTGTTCGGTGGCGAGACGGTGAAACAGTATGACGGCCGCACGCGGCGCTAAAGCAATTCCAGCAAAAGTGCGACGCGGTTTTGCGGCTGGAATTGCGCAAAACAGATAGAGTATTTCGCGATTTGAAGAAAATCGGAAATGCTGTGGGTTTTAGGTGTGGCTCTATTTCCACAATGGTACTTCGGATGTTTGGGACGTGAATTTGTCCGGTATCGCAGCCGTGACTTGTTGTTGTGCCGCTGCTAGACATTGAGTCTGTGGCTTAGAGGACGAGATGACAGTATCGGGTATCGAGTTGTTGCGGAACGGAACGGCGGCGCGCGCTGCCCTGATCGTGGTTCTGGCGGCAACGCTTGCCGGCTGCGGCAGCAAGGCGGCGAACAACGATACGTTCAGCCTTTCGGCCCTGAGTGCCGTCGAAGGCCCGTCCGCAAAGAGCCGTCAGCTTCTTGTGCCGCAGCCTTCCGCCTTGAAGGCGCTCGACAGCGAGCAGATCGTCATTCGCCCGACGCCGTCCGAGATCCAGTATCTCGCCAAGGCGCAGTGGAGCGACAGCCTGAGCAAGATGGTGCAGTCGAAGCTCGTCCAGGCCTTCGAAAACACCGGTCGTCTCGGCGGTGTCGGCATGCCGGGGCAGGGCCTTGCGATCGACTACCAGCTCGTCACCGATATCAGATCCTTCGAGGTGCAGGCCGCGGGTGCGGATACCGCCGTTGTGGAAATTTCGGCCAAGCTGCTCAATGATCGCAATGGCACGGTGCGGTCGCAAAAAGTGTTTCGTGCGACGGTGCCAGTCAGCGGCACGGGCAACCCGGCTTTCGTGAAGGCGCTCGATGCTGCCTTTGCGCGCGTGACAGCCGATATCGTCGGCTGGACGCTCTCCACGATCTGATTTTTCGGATTTAGAAGCCTCTCATCACCTTGCAGGCACTTCTCTCCGCAGGCGGAGGGAAGGAGAGGATGCCTGATTTTCATAAAGTCTGACGATGCGACAGGAAGAAACCGTCGTACCCTTTTCCTTCTCCCCGCAAACGGGGAGAAGATAGTTGGCAGGCCGGAGGAGGGCGACCTGTGCCGCCCCCTTGCCTGATCAGGCGTCGGCGACGCCCTGGATGGCCGATACCTTCCATTCACCACCGTTGCGGCGCAGGAATGTCCAGATTTCGACGGCTTCCGTCAGATTGTCCGGATCACCGGACTCCAGTTTGCCGGTCGAGCGGTCGCGCATCACGTCAATGCTCTCATAGCGCATCGCGACGGTCGCATAGTCATCCGACCCTTCGCGCCAGGATTCTGCGACGTCGCCCTGCACGAGATGGATATCCTTGACCTCGTTCCTCAGACCCTGGGTGGCGTTGTCGCTCAGTTCCTCGGCGAGATAGGACATTGCTTCCGGCGTCGTGATCTGGCGCAGCGTGCGGAAGTCTTCCGCCGCATAGGCTGCCTGCAATTCCTTCAGCATGCTTTCGAACTGTTCCAGGTCCGTCTGCTGGATGCCGATTTCATCACTGTTTTTCGGTTGGACAGCCGCCTGCCGGTTGCCGCCGCCGATGCGCGGGATCTCGAAGTCGGAGGCGCCGCCCTGATAGGCGCTGCGCGCCTGACTATTGCCGGCATAGGCCGGTGCATTGCGCTGCGCGAACATGCGCCGCAGGAAGAAGAACAGGCCGGCGATCAGCGCCACCTGCAGGATGAGGCCGAGGAAACCGATGCCGCCGCCGAGGCCGGAGCCGAGAAGCATGCCGACGAGGCCGCCAAGCATCAGGCCGCCGAGCAACCTGCCGCCAAAGCCGCCGAACAGGCCGGGGCGCTGGTTCGCGGCCGTCGTGTTGCGGCCCGCGGAGGGCTGCGCCGACTGCTGGCGCGTCATGGTGCGGTCGATCGGCTGGGCCTCCGTCGGCGATGTGCGCGTCGTCGAGGGTGTGGTGAACGTGCGGGTGCCGCGGCTGCCGAAACCGCCGCCGGCACGGCGCGCTTCGGCGACGTCAACCACCGTGACGATTGTCATCAGCGCGATCGCCAGCGTTGCCAGCACACGCCCAAATCCCTGTATAAAAATCATATTTTCGTCTCTCTTCCCCTTGGCACCTTCAAGGTGCGTCGAGACGCATATAGAGGCAGCGCACGCGGATTATAAGGTTTTGGCGCGGGGAAATGGCGTGGAGGCCTCACATCTGCGTTATCGGCGCGTTATCACAGCAAAACGGCCGCCCGAGGGGCGGCCGTCGCTGTTTTCGATCTCGTTTGCGCTTAGCTGAAGCGGCCTGCCGCGTGGGCCAGCATGGTGTAGACCTTGCCGGTATCCGAGGTGAGGTAGGTTTGCGTCATCACCTTGTCGCGGTCGTTGCGGGCGACATCGGCAAGCAGCTTTTCAAAGTCCGAGATGTAGCGGTCGACCGCTGTGCGGAATTCCGGCTCGCGCTCGTACTTGCGCTTGATCTCGTCGAAGGTCTGCTGGCCCTTCAGCGTGTAGAGGCGCCGTGTGAAGACGTCACGCTCGCCGCGCTGGTAGCGCCGCCACAGGTCGACCGAGGCATCGTGATCGATGGCGCGGGCGATATCGACGGAGAGCGAGTTCAGCGATTCCACGACGTGGCGCGGGTTGCGCGCATCGGCCGGGCGGGCGGCCTGGGCCTCGCCGCGCGGTTGGGCGAACTGCGCTTCCTCGCGCGAGACGGCGCCGCGCAGGAGATCGCGCATCCAGCCGCCTTCGCCCGATGTCTTGGCTTCGGCTTCGGCGGGCAGGGGCTGTGCACGCTGCGGCACGGTGGCGCTTGCTGCCCGTTCGAGGCCGAGGCTGCCGCGCAACGCGGCCGGCTCTTCGCGGCGCGGCTCGACGGCGCGGGTTTCCTGCACAGGCTGCTGCTGTACCACGGGCTGCTGGACGGCCGGGCGGGAGACTTCCAGCGCCGAGGAAGACTTGCCGATGATGTCGGAAAGATCCTGCAGCGCCTTGATCTGCTCGCTGACGGCGCGGCGCATCTGGGCGGCGTTTTCCTTGGCTTCTTCCGGAAGGTCGAAGGCACCGCGCTTCAGTTCGCCGCGGGTCTGGTCGAGTTCCTTGCGGATTTCGCTTGCGGCACGGCGGATTTCCTCCGTGGCGCCGGAGAACTTGCCAATGGCTTCCTCGACGGCCTCGCGCATGGATTCGCGCATGACGGTCGTGGCAGCTTCGGATTTCTTGCCGGATTCCGTGAGAAGGCGGTCGACATCCGAGAGCGAGGCGCCGACGCTGCCGCGCAGACGGTTCGCAACTTCCTTGGTCCGCTCTTCGGCGCGCGTGAAGGCGCCTTCGACGGACGCGCCTGCTTCCTCGCCTGCCTTGACCAGCGAGTCCCGAAGGGTCGTGGCGGCTGCCTCCGCACGCTTCTCGGTCTCGCCCAGGATGCGACCGACTTCGGCAAACGAGCTCTGGATACCGCCGCGCAGGTTTCCTGCGATCAGGCCGGAGCGCTCTTCGGCGCGCGTGAAGACGCCTTCGACCATGCCTTCGAGCGACTGCATGGTCTTCTCGATCTCTTCCGAGCGCTGGACGAGGCCGATGGAGAGCGAACGCAGCGCGTCCTGGCGCTCTTCCAGCGTCGAGACAAGGTTCGACTGGGCGGCGGCGAGCAGATCGGAGGCCTGCGACAGGATCTTCGAGTGATCCTCGAAGCGGCCGACGATACCGCCGATCTGCGAGAGCGTGCCGGCCGAAATGTCGGACAGGCGGTCAACCTTGCCTTCGAGCAGACGCGACGTGGTGGCGACCATGTCGGCTGCGCGCTCGGCGGAGGTGGTGAAACGCTCCGACGTGCTGGTGAGGCGGCCATCGATGGCGCCGAGCGTCTGGCTGGCGGAATCGACCAGGCCGGCAATGGCGCCATTGCTTTCGGAGAGGCGGGCGATCAGGCCCTCGACATTGGCGGCGAGGCCGTTTTCGATATCGCGCATCGCGCCGGCCGCTTCTTCCGTGCGGTTGGAGATCGCGGCCAACGTATCGGCCGTGCGGGCGGAGATGGCATTGATCAGCGCGGCATTCTCGTTGCGCAGGCGGTCGGCGCTTTCGCGGGCGACGCCGCTGATGTTTTCGGCCGTCTCGCGACCAACCCCGCTGATACGCTCGGCAGCCTCGCGGCCGACGCCTGTGATGCGCTCGACAGCCTCGCGGCCAACTGCGGCATAGTCGTCGATGACCGGACGAGCTTCCTCGTTGATGAGGCGCGACAGCTCTTCGGTGCGGCTCGCCAGCATGGAGTTGAGTTCACGCGTGCGTTCGTCGAGGGTCGAACGAATGGAGGCACCGCGTGCTTCGAGAGCCTTTTCGACGTCACCGAGGCCCGTGCGCAGCGACTGCGCCTGGCTTGCGAGACGGTTCTCGGTTTCTGCAAACCGGGCGACGGCGGACGACGTTGTCTCATCGACCGAGCGGGTGAAGGCTTCGTTGCGGATCGAGAGGTTTTCGGCGAAGTCTTCGCCGGTCTTGGCGATATTCTCCGCGACACGCTGGGCTTCGACACCCATTTCCTGCGCTGCGCGGGAAACGGCGCCGCGCAGCGAGCTCGACAGATGGGCGAACTCCTCGCCGGTCTTCGCAAGCGACTGGGCGGAGCGGATCGCTTCGGCATCCATGTCCTGGGCGGCCTGGGAGACGGCGTCGCGCAGGGTCTGGGCAAGGCCCGCGGCCTTCCCGTCGATCGTGCGATTGACGCTGTCGAGGCCTATGGTGAGGGCGCGGTCCATCGTGCCGAGACGTTCTTCGATGCGGCCGGTCTTCTCGTCGATGGTCGCAGCGATACGCTCGGAGGCTTCGGTGGACACACGCTCGATATCCCCGGCACGCAGCGTGAGCGTACCGTCAATCCGGTCGGTCGCTTCGCCGGCAAGGCGGGCGATTTCCCCGGCATGTCCCGTCAGCGCGCCTTCGAGACGCTCCGTGGCGGCGCCGGCGACGCGTTCGATTTCGGCCGCGCGGCCGGAAAGCGTCGTGTCGATGCGCTGGGTCGCGTCGCCCGTGATGCGTTCGATCTCGGCGGCCCGGCCCGACAGTACGTTGTCGATACGCTCCGCGGTATCGCTGGTAACACGTTCCAGTTCGGAGGCGCGGCTCGAAAGCGTATCGCCGATGCGCTGGGCGACGTCACCGGCGATCCGTTCGATCTCGGAGGCCCGACCGGAGAGCAGGTTGTCGATACGCTGGGCGCTTTCGCCGGCGGCACGCTCTATTTCGGTAGCACGGCCCGTGAGTGCGGTGTCGATGCGCTGGGCGGCGTTGTCGGCGATCAGCTCGATTTCAAGCGTGCGGCCGGTCAACGTGTTGTCGAGGCGCTCGGCGGCTTCCGTGGTGACGCGCTCGATGTCGTTGAGACGGCCGGAAAGCGCGCCTTCGATGCGTTCGGCTGCATCCGCGCTGACGCGCTCGATATCGCCAACGCGGCCGGCAAGGGCGGCTGCGATGCGCGCCGTCGTTTCGTCGCCGATGCGATCGACTTCGGCGATCGGGCGGGAGAGCGCGTCGGAGACGCGCAGCGACACGTCGCCGCCGACCCGCTCGAGATCGCTGAGGCGCTCGGAAAGCGTATCGGAAATGCGCGACGCGGCGGTATCGACGATGCCGGAGACGTTGTCGACGCTGTGCTCGATGCGGGCTTCCAGCTTGCCGAGGTTTTCTTCAAGGCGGCTCCCCGTCGTGTCGAAACGGGTTGCCACGCTGTCGACTGTGGTTTCCATGCGGGCACCGAAAGCATCGGCGGCTTCGGCGATCTTCGCGGAGGTCTCGCTCAGGCGCTCGGCCACGGCACCGGCGCTTTCACGCACGCGATGATCGAGAAGGGCGGCGCTGCCGTCGATGGTGCGACGGAGTGTTTCCTCGTGCTGCTCCAGAGACATTTCCAGCATACCGGCCGAGGTGGCGATCGAGGTGCCGATATTGGTGGCCTGCTCGTTCAGCGTTTCGGTGAGCTGGTTCCTGCCGTCGGTGATGGCGACATTGATCGCATTGATGCGGTCGTCGAGCGTCGCGCGGATCTGCTCGTGGGTATTGACGAGCGAGCCGGCAAGCTGCGAAGCGCGGCCGGACAGGGCCTCGGCGATCTCGGCGGCGCGGCCGGAGAAGGCATCGGCAAATTCTGCGGCCTGACCATGCAGGACGCCGCCGAGCTCGCGGCTGCCTTCGGTGAGCACGGTCTCGACGCGGCTTGCGGCGGCATCGATGGACGACTGCATCGAACCGGCGCTGTTCGACAGCACCGAGGTGAGATTTGCGGTGCGCCCCGTGATGACCTCGTCGATCTGGCGGGCAGCGCCCGTCAGCGCCGTTTCGACACGATCCGCGGCGGAGCCGACCGACTGTTCAAGCTGGCTGCCGGTTTCGTTCAGCATGGCGGAGAGCGCGGCCGTGCGTTCGGTCAGGGCACTGTCGAGGCGGTTGTGGCTTGCCGCGATGGTCGAGGTGATTTCGTCGGCGCGGGCGCCAAGCGCTTCCTCCATGCGCGCCTGGGCGGCCTGGATGTCGGTGGCGATTGCCGTGCCGCGATTGTCGAGCGCTTCCGTCAGGCGACGTTCGCTGCCCGAAATGCTCTCGGCCAGCGCATCCGCGCGGGCGCCAAAACCGCTTTCGATGCGGTTCTGTACTTCCGAGAGGCCGCCCAGCAGGGTCGCCGACTTCTCGGAGAGAACCGCGCCGACGCGCTCATGCGCGCCGCTGACGGCGTTGTTGATGGCGTCGGCATGACCGGAAACGGCGCTTTCGAGCACTTCCTGGCTGGTGGCGAGCGTCGTGGCCAGCGCGAAGGACTGGTCGGTGAGCGTGTTGCCGAGGCGATCGATGCTTGAGGTGAGCAGGCCATCGATGGCATCGCGACCGCTGGCGACCGTCTCATTGATGCGGCCGAGGCTTTCCATCAGCTTCGAGTCGAGCGAGCCGGCGCGCTGGTCGAAGGCCTGGGCGAATTCTTCCACGCGGTTGTCGAAGGCGCTGGCGATCTGGCCGACCGTCGTCTGCATGCGCTCGTCGAAGAAGCCGGAGCGCAGATCGAGATCCATGACCGTGTCGTCGGCGGCATTCTTAAGGCTCTGGCGGAACTGCGCGCCCTTTTCATCGAGCGCGGCATTCATCGACTGCAGAACCTGATCGAGACCGTTGGTGACGGCGTGCTGGCCGACCGAAAGGCTTTCGCTGATCTCGCGGGTGCGGGCGATCAGGGTCTCGTTGAGCTGCTTGGCGCGCTCGTTGAGCGCCGCGTTCAGCTTTTCCGTGTTGGTGTCGAGCGAGGTCGCGCGCGTCTCGAACTGCTGGAGCAGGTCTCGGCCGCGGGAATCGAGGCTCTTCGTCAGATGGTCGAGGCGGGTGTCGAACTCGTTGGCAAGGGCGAGGCCGGAGGACGACAACGTCGAGAGCAGGCTGTCCGTGCGGGCCGAAAGCATCGCGCCGATCGTCTGCGTCGCGCTGTCGGACTTTTCCATCAGCATGGCGGCGCGGGTGTCGAGCATCGAGGCGAAGGCCTCGCCGGAGGTCGCAAGGCGCTGGGTGATGTTGTCGCCGGCGCTGGCGAGCTCGTCTTTCAGCTGCTCATGGGCGCCGGAAATCGAGGAGCGGATACGCTCGGCATGGCTGACGATGGCTTCGCGCTCGGAACCGAGTTCCTGCACGAGCGTGCGTACGCGCATTTCATTGTCGGTATAGCTGCGCTCGAGCGCGTTGACTTCCGAATGCACGAGGGTCTCAAGCTCGGTGGCGCGCGCGATCGTGCGCTCGATGCCTTCGTTCATCGCGGAAACTTCACGACGAACGGCCTGGCCGACGCTCATGATGCGGTCGCTGGCGACGGTTTCCGGCTCCGAAAGGCGAAGGGCGACTTCGGCCATGGAGCGGGCGGCGCTACGCAATTCATGGGCGCGCGAGATCATGATCGCGAAGGCGAAGAACAGCATGATCGGCATGACGATGGCGACGACCATGCCGATGGCGCCGGGAAGCGCCACGAGGTCGGCGACGGATCGGATCTGCCAGATCTGCGGCGCATAGAGAAGGTTGGCAATGCCGACACCGCCGATGACCCAGAGGATGGAGGCGAGCACGGCCATGCGGATCGATGAGCGGCTGGTGCGCACGTCAAGCGACTTCAGGATCGCCGCGGGCGACTTGCGCGATCCATCGTTTGCGGGCGTGAAGGCGGGCGTCTTCGGCGCGGGCTCTGGAGCCAAGTTGCGCGGCGTGTCGCCCGTGGCGGGGCGGTTTGCCGACTTTTCCTGCGCCTTGCTCGAAACACCGGCTGCTGGTTCAGACACGCGCGCCTCCGATGTATCCTTCTTAGAAGGCGTCTCCGGCGCCAGATCGTCGAAATCGATCTTGAGCGCTTCTTCCAATGCCTGGAAGGCCTTTTCGTCGATCGACTCGTTGGACTTGTTCGTCGCCATGCGGTTACGCCTCGTTACTATTCTCCGGGACGGGTTTCGTACGCGCTGCCGCTGCTCAGGCGTATTCGAACCGTCCGGTTGGTGGCCGGTCTTGCTGCTTACCCTCATGGCAAGCAGCGTCCAGGCCGCCGTTCATTCCAAATTCGCTCGATAACCCGGAACACGGGAGTATTGTATCTCCGCGCACGGCTTATCCACCGGGACTATCCCGGTCGTATCGTAGTGACACATTAGCCTGTATCACACAATTGATTGCCATCTCCCTTAGCTTGAAACTTAACAGGAAGTTAACGAAGGAGGCTTTTGTATCGTGATGGAATATCTAGGAAAACGGCAATTTTTCAGCCGTTAACCATAGTTTGCGATTCATGCCCATTTTGCGCCGTCTTTTAATCGGATAGCCGCGCCGGCCACGCAGAATGGTGTCTCATGACCCTGCCGGATCGCGGGACAGGTTTCCCGGTCGCATCCGGCCCTGCGTGCATCACAACGAAACAAGCGTGCGTAGCGTAACGAGGATATTGGCAAATGGCAGCGCTCAACATCGCCTTCGAGGCTCCCGACAATGCAGGCGGCATGTGTCCCTCCAATGGTCGGCCGATCGATCTGGTGCATCTGGCTCGCCAGACCATGGGCGACAAGGCCCTCGAACTCGAGGTGCTGCAGATGTTCGCGCGCCAGGCGCGCGAAAGCATGAAGGAGCTGGCAGCAAGCGAAGGCGCCGTGCGCTCCGCCGTTGCCCACCGTCTCAAGGGTTCGGCGCAGTCCGTCGGTGCAGACGCGATCGCCAAGGCCGCCGGGGCGCTCGAAGAGAACCCGGCCAATGCGATTGCGCTTGCCGGTGTTACCGCCGCCGTCGTCGAGGCGGAGAATTTCATCCTCAAGCTCTGCCGCTGATCGTCGAAGTGGGCGGCACTCGTGCCGCGGCGCGGCGGGACAAGCCGAAGACGCGTCCGGACCTGCAAGGGTAGGCCGGGCGCGCGATGTTGACTGGGAAGGGGTTTTGTTGGAAACAACCGGCGGAAAACCGGTGTTCTGGAAAATTCCTTCGCCGGCCGTTCATTCGTCCGCTTCGGGCAGCCTTTGAGAATCCGGAAACCATCATGAGCAAACTCACCATCGTCGCCTTTGACGGCACGCGCCACGACCTCGATGTCGCCAATGGCTCCACCGTCATGGAAAACGCCGTTCGCAATTCCGTGCCCGGTATCGAGGCGGAGTGTGGCGGCGCCTGCGCCTGCGCGACCTGTCATGTCTATGTCGATGATGCCTGGAGCGCCACCGTCGGCCCGCCGGAGGCAATGGAAGAGGATATGCTGGACTTCGCCTACGAAGTGCGCCCCACCTCGCGCCTCTCCTGTCAGATCAAGATGTCGGATGCGCTCGACGGGCTCGTGGTTCACGTGCCGGAACGCCAGGCCTGACATCATCCTGCAATGGTGGAATTTCGCGGCGACATCCCCGGTGTCGCCTGCCGACCCGTGCGCTTCATCGCGGCGATTTCTCGCCGATGAATATGCAGCATCGTCTTCGTGGCCGAAGAAGAAATTCGGCCGACTGAGAGTTTTGCAAGAATAGACAGGCAAAAAAAGAGCCTCGCCGGTCGATCAAGACGAGCGAGGCCAGGAGGGCGCATCGCAGCGAGGAGAGGGAGGAGACACCTGCTGCTTTGATAGGGACGCGCCAGGAGAACCTGTTACAAACCGTTTCATGCAACTGCGGGGAGGAAATTCCTCTTCCCGTTCACTGTTGATATGAAAGTACGGTGATTTGCGGAATTGCGCTATCGCTAAAACTAACCAGTCATTTCATGCATGAAATGCGCATCGAGCCTTGGTGCGGTCCGATTCCATTCACTCTTTTTCAGGAAATACATGGTTGCCGCGCAGGCTTATTCGGCCTGGCTCTTCAGCCGGTGCGTGAGCAGACGCATCATGCGATCGTTGAAGCTTTTCGATTCGACCTTGTCGAAGCGGGCCTGGTCGGCATCGTGCTTCGAAACGGCATCTGCCGTCGCCCTGTCGACGCGGGCCTGCATGCGTTCGCAATCGCTTTCGGGTCGCAGGGCCTTCAACGTCTTCTCGAGCGCACGGGCGTGGCTGCGGGCGATTTCGGCATGGCGTTCCTCGTGGCGCTTGATGTCGGCCGACAGCGTATCCCAGATGAGGGCGAGCGAAGGGGTGGCGCGCTTGCGGTTCTTCCAGCGCGGCAGGACGATCTGGGTGGAGAGCGTCACCTTGGCGTCGCCGACGGCACATTTTTCACCACGGCGCACATAGGTGACCGATCCGCCCCATTTGATCCGTGTGGCGCCCGGATGCCGCGAGCCGGAGTGCTTCATCATCGGTCCGCGTTTGGACAATTCCTCGTCAAGTTCCGCGGCAGTGCGCCCGCCGACGGAGAAATAGGCGAAGGATTTCGAGGTGATCGTCTCTGCGCTGGCCGGTTGGAGCGGGGCGGAGACGATGGCGGCAAGGGCCATCAGGCGAGCGATGGTCTTCATTCTAAGCAGCATTCCTTTCGCCATCGGGGATCGCCCGACGCAGTGCCGGCCAGGGGCCGGTTGAACTTCCCTTAAGCTTGGGGCATAGGCTCGGCGAGCGCAACACCCTTTCCAGAACGCTGGTTAATCGCGAAGGAAGCCGCCATGGTCTCGCCATTTGATCCCTTCCGCTGGGCGCTCGCGCATGGGCGACATCTGGAGCTCGGCCCGCGCGGCATTTTGATGGCAATCGTCAACGTTACCCCCGATTCCTTTTCGGACGGTGGGCAATTCGACGGCGCCGATGCGGCGCTGGCTCAGGCGATCCTGTGTCTGGAGCAGGGTGCCGAAATCATCGATATCGGCGGAGAATCCACCCGACCGGGCGCGGCAGCGGTGACGGCAGCAGAGGAGCAGGACCGTATCCTGCCCGTCATCGAGGCGCTTGCCGGTTCGACCGAGGCCATCATCTCCGTCGATACCTACAGGGCCGAGACGGCGCGGCTTGCCGTTCTTGCCGGCGCGCATATCGTCAACGACGTGCACGGCTTGCAGCGCGAGCCCGACATCGCCCGTGTGGCGGCGGAGACCGGAGCGGGGCTGTGCATCATGCATACCGGCCGCGATCGGCAGAAGATGCCTGATGTGGTCGAGGATCAGTATCTTTTCCTCGGTCGCTCGCTGGACATTGCCCGCGAGGCGGGGGTGGAGCGGCAGGCCATGGTGCTCGATCCCGGCTTCGGCTTTGCCAAGGATACGGACGAGAATCTCGAACTGATGGCGCGTTTCGGCGAGCTCTATGGCTTCGGCCTGCCCATTCTCGCCGGAACCTCGCGCAAACGCTTCCTTGGAGCCGTCACGGGTCGCGAAGCGGCGGAGCGCGATACCGGCACCGCCGCGACGACGGCGCTGCTGCGTGTCGCAGGTGCGGCGGTGTTTCGGGTGCACGATGTCGCAATCAACAGGGATGCGCTTGCGGTTGCGGATGCTATGCTGGACACGAAGCGCAAGGTGAAGGCGCGCGAAGAACGTGCCTGACCACAGCCAGACAGGAAAAACCATGACCACCACCTATACGATCACGCTCAAGAACTGCGCTTTCTTTGCCCGCCATGGCCTGCACGATGCGGAAGAGTTCCTGGGGCAGCGTTTCTTCGTCGACGCGGAACTCGATGTGCGGCCGCTGCGGCCGCTTTCGGACGACTCGATTGATTCGACCGTGGATTACGGCGTCGCTTTCCAGGAGATCGAAAAGATCGTCACCGGCCAGCGCCGTTACCTCATCGAAGCATTGGCGCAGGAGATTGCCGGCGTGCTCTGTGCCCGTTTTCCGCAGATTTCCCGCGCGCGGATCACCGTGAGGAAGCCGAACGCGCCCGTGCCCGGCGTTCTCGACTACGTGCAGGTGACCGTCGATCATGTCGTCTGAAGTGTTTCGTCGGGCCTCGCTCGGCTTGGGCGGCAATATCGGTGATCCCGCAATGGCCATGGCGCAGGCGCTGCGCACGCTCGACGCGCGGCCGGATTGCCGTGTGACAGCCGTGTCGAGGCTCTACCGCACGCCGCCCTGGGGCAAGACCGATCAGGACTGGTTCTTCAATGCCTGCGCGCTGGTGGAGACCACGCTGGCGCCAGAAGCGCTGCTCGATACCTGTCTTGGTATCGAGCGCTACATGAAGCGCGAGCGCAAGGAACGCTGGGGGCCGCGTACCATCGACATCGACGTGCTGAGCTATGCGGGCGTGGAGCAATCGGGCGGCAGGCTCGAACTTCCGCATCCGCGCATGACGGGCCGCGGCTTCGTGCTGATGCCGCTTGCGGATATCGCGCCCGACCTCGTCGTCGCAGGGCGAACGGTGGGAGACTGGCTGAAGCAGGCCGACGTCACGGGGATCGAGCCGGCGAGCGCCGGCTCCGAATGGTGTCCGTTTACTTGATCGAACCGACGGCGACGTCGTCGAGGCTGCGGTCGAGCGACACGCCGATGACCGGCACCATCTTTTCCCCGACCTTCACCGAGATGGTGATGTTGAGCTTGTTGTCGCTCTCGAGCCGGGCGATCATGGCGCCGTTCAGCTTCTGGCGGTTGATCCCGACGACGACCTTGTTGCCGGCGACCTGGCCGGAGGTGATGTCGAGGCCCTTGCCCGCCGCGCCGTCAAGGAACTTGCCCTTGTAGGTGCCGCCCGCCTTGGTGATCAGCGCCGACATCGGCTGCTTGAAGACGCCGACGCGGCAGAAGCCGTCGAGCTGGATGCCAGCGCCCTTGGCCGGAGCGGTGTCGCCCGTCAGGTCGCAGGCGAATTTCGTGCCCTTGTATTTTCCGGCGACGATTTCGCCCTTGCCCTGCCAGCTGCCGGTGACCTGTTCGAAGAAGGCCTTGTCGCGCGTGCCGGCGGAGGCCGGTGTGGCGAAGGTGGTGGCGGCTGCGAGGAAGGCCGCTACGGAGGCGCGGGCGATCAAAGAGGTGCGCGGGTACATGAACGATCCTTGATGGGCGACGGCCATTTGGCCTGCTTTGGTGCGACGAGATTTGCGCGAAAATGGTTAATGGACGGTTTCCGTCGCCCTTGTCGTTCATCATTTGTGAAGATCATGCGCCCGGAAAACCGGAGTGTTGCAAGGTGGTCACGCCTCGTCCTGCCGTCCGTTTCCGGAGCCTGGCGCCAGGTCGCCGATGAAGTCGCCGATGCCTGGGCGCTTGAGCGCGCGGAAGGGCATGGGGCGGCAGAGATCCATGGCGGCGATGCCGATCCGCGCCGTCATCAGCCCGTTGATCACGCCTTCGCCGAGGCGCGCGGAGAGTTTTGAGGCCAGTCCATGGCCGAGCACCTGCTGTACCAGGCTGTCGCCCATGGCGATGGAGCCGGTGACGGCGAGATGGGCGATGACATCCCGCATCAGGCGCAGCATGCCCAGTTTGCCCGGCCGGCCGCCATAGAGTTCGGCCATCCCGCGCACCAGCCGGCTGCTCTCATAGACGACATAGCCGATATCGACCAGCGCACGCGGGCTGACGGCGGTGACGATGGAGACGCGTTTCGCCGCACCGAGGATGAGGGCGCGCGCCTCGCGGTCGAGCGGGGCCATCAGTTCGCGCTCGGCGAGATCGACGAGATGCGCCGAATCGATGATCTCGCCTTCTGTTTCCGCCAGACGGGTGCGTCCGCGCGCGGTCTGCGGGCGGGCGGCGAGGAGGTGCACGAGGCGGGCGACGATGGCGCGGCCGGCAGCCGGCTTCGGCGCCGTGATCGCATCGGCGACATCGCGCTTGAGATCCTGCACGGCGGCGAGGCGGCGAATGCCCCAGACTTCGCGCAGCACGACGCCGAGGAGGGCGAAGACCGCAACGGCCGTGGCGCCGATCGCGAGATAACCGAGCCAGTCATTGCGCCCGAAGAGGTCGCGGATCAAAGCATCGACCCAAAGGCCGATGGCGAGCGAGAGCAGAAGGCCGAGCGCGCCGATGGCGATCCGGCCGAAGGTGAGGCGACGCCGGCGCGGCGCTGCGACCGGCGGGGCAAGCTCCGGCAGGTCCATCGTCGTCGCGACGAAGGGGTCGTCGGCATCCGGTGTCAGCGTCACGGCACCGTCGAAGGCGGCAGGCTTGCGCGGTTCGCCGCGCACCGGTGGTACGGCCGGCTCCGACGGCAGCGAGAAGGCGGCGGGCTTGCGCGGACGGTCGTTCATGCCAGCCGGTCTCCGATGAGATATTGCAGCGCGCGGTCGAGCCGGATGTGCGGTACCGACAGTTTCAGGCCGCCCCCCGTCTCCTCGATATGTGGCGGGCGGAAGCGCACGAAGTTAAGCAGTGGCGGATCACCTTCAGAATGTGATTCAAGTGCTTCGAAAAGAGAATCCGGATTCTCCGGTAAGTCGCCGGGAAATATCGCGGTTTTCTTTTCTCCGTCGAAGATTTCACCGTTGATGCGCTCGCCTGCCATCGGCACGCCGACGATGACGGGCAGGTCCTCGCCGTTGTGTTTGACGGTCGCCTCGCGGGTGGCGCGCACGGAGGCGAGCGCCATGACCTCGATGCCTGCGCCGCTCATGCCGATGCGCTCGATCGCGCGCTCGACAAGGCGCCGGGTGACGGCCTCAAGTCGTGCATGGCTTTCATGGTGCAGGTGGTCGGCCTTCGTCGCCGCGATAACGATGCGATCGATGCGGCGAGTGACGAAGGAGGAGAGAAAACTGTTCGCACCGGCGCGGAAGCAATCGAGCACGTCGCCGAGCGCGCGTTCCAGATCATGCACCGCTTCCGCCCCGCGATTGATTGCCTGCAGGGCATCGATCAGCACGATCTGCCGGTCGAGGCGGGCAAAGTGCTCGCGGAAGAAGGGGCGAACCACATGGGTCTTGTAGGCCTCGTATCGGCGCTCCATCATGGCCTGCAGCGAGCCCTTGGCGGGGCTGTCCTTCGACAGGTTCGGCAGAGGCGCGAAGGTCAGCGCGGGCGAGCCTTCGAGATCGCCCGGCATCAGGAAGCGGCCGGGCGGCAGGGTCGAAAGCGAACGTTCGTCCGACTTGCAGGCCTTCAGATAGGCGGTGAAGCTTTCCGCAAGCGCCCTTGCGGTCGCCTCCGAAGCCGCAGCACCGGGGTCGACCGTTTTGGACAGTGCCAGCCAGTCGCGGGCAAGCTCGGCGCGGATGCCGGATCCCGCCAGCGCCACGGTGCTTTCGCTGAAGGCACGGAAATCCTGTGCGAGCAGCGGCAGGTCGAGCAGCCATTCGCCGGGATAGTCGACGATGTCGATGGAGAGTTTGCCGGGCGAAAACAGCCGACCCCAGCCGGAGGCGCTCTCATAATCGAGCGTGATGCGCAGTTGCGAGATGGCGCGCGTCGAATCCGGCCATAGACGGTCGGCGACGAGCGCGCGGATATGGTCCTCGTACTGGAAGCGCGGCACGGCGTCGTCCGGCTGCGGCTCCAGCCGGATTTTCGAAACGCGCCCCGAGCGGCCGGCTTCGAACAGCGGCAGGCGGCCGCCGTTCAGGAGATTGTGCACCAGCGACGAGATGAAGACCGTCTTGCCGGCGCGCGACAGGCCCGTCACACCAAGGCGGATCGATGGGTGAACGAGATTGGCGGCACGGCCGGTCAACGCGTCAAGCGCGAGCAGGGCTTCGTCGGTGAGAGTGGTCAGGCTAGGCGGCAAGGTCTCTTTCCAGCTTCGGTCGCGATATAGGAAACGAAATCCGGCGAAAAAAGAGGGGCCGCTGTTTCCGTCAGTGCGCGGGGCGGGGCATCATGAAGCCGGCAAGGCAGGCGCCGGTATAGTCGTCTTCCGTCGGACGTTTGTCGAAATCGAGGATCGCAAGGCCCGCCGTCGGATAGCCGAAGGGCGCGGCAGTCTCGGCGATCTCCTTGCCGACGAG
Organism: Shinella curvata; assembly: GCF_022899935.1. Classification (GTDB taxonomy): domain Bacteria; phylum Pseudomonadota; class Alphaproteobacteria; order Rhizobiales; family Rhizobiaceae; genus Shinella; species Shinella curvata. Next base: position 421,106 of record NZ_JALJCJ010000001.1, on the reverse strand, counting down.
CCGATGGAAAAATTCCTCGATCATCGGATTGTGACCGACGATCATGATGGACGTCTCCTGCCGCGCGGCAAAGGCCAGCTCGGCATAGATATCGGTCGTGCCGGAATAGAGCGGGTCGACGTACTCGATGGACAGTTCTTCGCTGACCGTGCGCCGGAACGGCTCGGTGGTCTGCCGGCAGCGCACCGCGGTAGAGGAGATGACGAGATCGGGTTTGTAACCCTGATCGGCCGCTTCCTCGGCGATAATCTCGGCCTCGGCAAAGCCGTCATCGTCGAGCGTGCGGTCGAAATCCGTCTTGCCGGGCTCGGCCCAGGCCGCGCGGGCATGGCGGAGGAGATAGAGCCGGAAAGCCGGCGCGCCGAAAGATGCCAAGTCTGTCCTCCATCGCCTGCGGCCGGAAACTTGCGCCGCTTCCAGACTTCATGTCTTTCCTCGCGCGAAAGATCAACCCGTTTTGCGAAGGCTCGCGTTGAGGATCGCATCCGATGCCGCCTGGTAGGCGAGGGTGTCTTCCAGCCTCTGTGGCCGGGCGAAATAGTAGCCCTGCATCATGCGGCACCCCAGTGCGCGCAATACGGCCACCTGCTCGGCCGTTTCCATGCCTTCGACCACGCAGACGCAGCCGATGTTGCGCGAGAGATCGACGATGGTCTTCACGATGCTGCGGCTGAGTTCGTTGCTGGCGATATCGACGATGAAGCTGCGGTCGATCTTGATCTTGGTGAGCGGCAGCTTGTGCACATAGCTGAGGCTGGAATGGCCCGTGCCGAAATCGTCGAGCGCGACGCCGATGCCGCGCTCGGAAAAGCGGCGGATGTTTTCGGCGGCAAGCGCGAAATTGCGCATCACGGCGGTTTCCGTCACCTCTATGTCGAGGCGGGCCGGATCGACACCGCTTTCGGCGATGATGTCGAGCAGTGCATCGACGGTCTTGTTGGAGACGACGTCGCGCGTGGAGAGATTGACGGAAAGACGGACATGGTCCGGCCAGGTTTTCGCGGCCTCGAGCGCCTTGCGCATCAGCACTTCGGTGAGCTTGCCGATGATTCCGGCCCGTTCGGCGGCGCGGATGAAGATGCCGGGCGGGACTGTGCCGATGCTCGGGCTCTTCCAGCGGGCGAGCGCCTCGTAGGCAAAAATGCCATGGGTGTCCGTATCCACCAGGGGCTGGAAGGCAAGGTACATTTCCTGCTCGAAGTCAGCGGCCCGCAGCGCCTGCTGAATGCGGCCCTGCTCGCTGATTTCCGCTTCGTGCTCGGCGGAAAAGACGACCGCAGTGCCGCGAAAGTTCTGCTTGGCGAGGTAGAGGGCAAAATCGGCACGATCGAAAAGGCGGTCCGCCGTCGTGCCGGCATCGCCGAGGATGGAAATGCCGAGCGAGCCCGAGACGCGGGCCGTCTGGCCGCTCAGGACATAGGGCTCGTGCAACGCCGCGCAGATCTCCTCGCCGAGCGCACGCAGCCGGTCGGGGCTGAGATTGCCTTCGAAGATCAGACCGAATTCGTCGCCGCCGAGGCGGGCGGGAAAGATGTTCTGCTGCATGAAGGCGGAGAGCCGCTCGCCGACCTCTATCAGCAGCTTGTCGCCGATGCCATGGCCGAACGTGTCGTTGACCGGTTTGAAGCCGTCGAGATCGATGAGATCGAGGGCGAGACCCGTGCCGGCGTCTTCTGCCGCGGCGAGGCGTTTCTCCAGCTCGGCGCGGAACTGGCGGCGATTCGGCAGGTTGGTCAGGCTGTCGAGATTGGCGAGGCGGTGGTTCTCGTCGCTGAGGCGCTGGGTTTCCGCCTGCCGTGCCGTCAGCTCCTTCTGCGACTGGATGAGCGCGCGGAAATCCCGGTAATAGGTGAGCAGAATGAACACCATGGCAACGGTGACGAGCGCCACGTTGAGCGCCAGCGCAGTGAAGACGGGATTGCCTGACGTGCCGAAGAAGATGGTGAACGGGCCAAGCACGATCGCCGTCAGCGCGAGGGCCGCGGCGCGCAGATGCATCAGGCAGAAGATGCAGCCGACAACGGTGTTGGCGATATAGAAGGCGACATGGGACTGCTGATAGGCGTCGCCATAGGTAAAGAGGCTGAGGGACCAGGCACAGAAACCCGCACCGAGAAGGGCGGTGAGGCGATACGTCGATCGCAGGCGCATGGTCGCTTCTTCATGCGTATAGCGCCGTTGGCGGCTGAACCACCAGTGAACCAGCCGGAAGAGGCTGACGGCATAGAGCACGGACGGAATATAGAGCGTGAGGACGGCGGGGGCGGCGTTGAAATGGGTGACGGTGAGCGCGACCGTATTCGTCACCAGCATGAAATAGAGCAGGGGGACCTGCTTTGTGAAAGCGGCGAGCTGCGCCTGAACGAGTTCGGGATCTCCGGCTTCGATCGTGAGAATTGCCTTCAAATTGCGAAACATCAAAAACGCGCTCCTGCCCTACGAGGAAGGGAAACACGACTTGCTAAAATAAGTCTGAATCCAGCCTTTTCGACAGGTTCGCGAAAGAAACCGCCTCCATCATCCGTTATGGGAACAAACAACCTGTGCCTGAATTGAGGGCAGGATGAAAAGGCCGATTGCGAAGGCAGTGCCCTTACGAACGACCCGCGGCCATTTTTGGCGCTTTTGCGGGGCGGTTTTGCCATCCCGTTGTAATCTTGATGAAATATTAGTCTGGCAGAGATTAAAACAAAGGCATGCGCGAAAACCGTGGGTAAGTTCCGACAGGCTTGAATCGCGTTACCCGTGGGGATATACAGCGCGCCTTGAGATGTTCTTCAGGAGAATCGCGTTGAGTGAGAAGATCGATCTTAGCAACTTCGTCCTCGATGAGGGCGAAGAATTCATGAACGGACGCCAGCGGGCTTACTTCCGTGCGAAGCTGAACGCTTGGAAAAACGATATCCTGCGCGAAGCGCGCGAAACCCTCGATCATCTGGCGGAAGAAAGCGCCAACCACCCGGACCTCGCGGACCGGGCATCCTCGGAAACCGACCGTGCCATCGAGCTTCGTGCTCGCGATCGCCAGCGCAAGTTGATCTCAAAGATCGATGCCGCGCTTCAGCGGCTCGACGAGGGCACCTACGGCTATTGCGAGGAAACCGGCGAACCGATTGGCCTCAAGCGTCTCGACGCCCGTCCGATCGCAACGCTGTCGATCGAGGCGCAGGAGCGCCATGAGCGTCGGGAAAAGGTGTATCGCGACGAGTAGGCGTTTTCCGCGGGTCTGAGGAGGTCCGCGGGCTGCGTTTACAAGGATCGGACATCGGATGCATCCGGTGCCGGTAGCCCTCGGGTTGCCACGTACCGCGTCAAAACGGAAAGCCGCTGGAAACATATCGTTTCCAACGGCTTTTTTCTTTTGGGATTTTGGGTCCGCCTCCACCGCCCGAGCATGGCTATCACGAAGCCGGGAGAGGGTCGGGCTCGGTTCGCCAGGCGCCGGGAGGGTGGATTAGCCTTTACGGTTGGCCGCGATCTCGCCGAGCAGGCGCGCCATTTCCGCTTCGGTTTCCTCTCGGCTCTTGGCAACCGGCTGGCTTTGCGTACCCGTCGGCGTTACCTGGGTCGTGAGGGCGGCGGGCTGTGCGCCGGCGCGGGCAGCGCTTGTGGCCGCGGCGTTGCTGGCCATTTCCGCTTCGAGGATCTTTTCGAATTCGCTGACCAGTGCCGGATTGTCGGCGACATTCGTCACCGGCCTGGCGACTGCTCCCGTCGTCACCGGTCGCTGGACCGGCTGGCCAGCCGTCGCCTGCGCGGTGGTGGCGGCGGCGGGCTGCGTTGACAATACGCGCTGGCGGCTCTGTTCCAGCACGTCCTCGGCGCGCCGTTCCGGTGTGCGTTGCTGGGCGGTCGCGGGAACCTGCTGCTGTGTCGTCACTGTCTGTGTGGCGGGGCGAACCTGCGCGGCGCGGGCAGCAGCTTCGTCTTCGCCGGCATAGAGCACCTTGCTCATGGAAGAAACGCTATCGGGAACGCCAGCGGGGCGGCGTTCGGCGGTGCCGGCGGTCGCGGACGCGGTAGACCGGACAGCGGCAGCTTCCGCCGTGCGCAGGGGCGTTTCATGCAATACCGCTGCCGGTTCGGCGCGCTCCACTTTCTGGGCCGGCTTTTCCACCGGCTGCTCAACGGCGGGGGCCGCGCCGATGCGCGTCTCGATGACGATGTCGGTCGGTCCGCCGATCATGATGAGGTGCTCGACCTCGTCGCGGCGCACCAGCACCAGCCGACGACGCGTGTCGATCGCGGCGGCATCCAGGACGGCAAGGCGTGGCGTGCGGTTGCGCCCGCCACGGATGAAAGGCGAAGAGGGGCGACCGCGAATGATCCACAGCACCAGCGCGAGGCAGAGGAGGCCGAGCAGCACCACCACGGCGGCGATGACGAACTTCGTGCCGTTCTCCGCGAGAATCTCCTGGAACATGGCGCGCACTCCTTAACTCGGCAGATTGGCCCTGTGGGCACGGTACCGCATTTGACGGCTTTTCGCGGGCTCCTACAAGCGCTTGCTGCCCGTTGTCCAGCGCCCATTTCCCCCGTCACTGTCGCGAAAATAGCGCGACATGCCGAAATTGCGATGGTTGGGCCGGGAATATTCCCTGTGAATTCGCGCCCTTGCTTTCCCTTGATGGCTTTTTGCGCTTCCCTCGTGCAGATAAAAATGATTCTGGCATCGGATCCGGCGGCAAGCGCTGCGCCGGACCGTTGCGAATGAGGGAATGATGACGATGAAGCGGCCTGGCGAGGACAACCTGCCGATCGTGGACCGCAATACGCGGCCGGCGGTGGCGCTGCGCGTCGTCGTGCTGGCCGCCGTTCTGGCTGCATCCGCCGGCGCCTTCATCGTCTTCAAGAATCAGCTCGACAACGAGCTCGTGCTCGGCGTGCTCGGTGTTCTCGCCATGGCCGGCATCTTTTTCGTCGTCTCGGCGCTGATCGGCTTCATCGAGATCATGCCGCAGGCCGCGGGCTCGGACGATCTTGCACGCGCCTTTCTCGATTCCCATCCCGACGGCACCGTCGTCACCGACCGCAAAGGCCGTATCGTCTATGCCAACGCCGCCTATGGCGCGCTGACGGGAGCGACGGGCGCGGCGGAAGTGCAGACGCTGGAAACGCTGCTGTCGCGCAATCGCGATGCGACCGAAGCCGTCTATCGCCTGACGAACGGCTTGCACGAAGGCAAGGAGGGCGCGGAGGAGTTCCGGGTTCAGAAGGCTCTCAACCCGTCGGTGACGAGCGGATCGGGCGCGCACTGGTATCGCCTGAAAGCACGTGTACTGCCGAACCGCGACAAGTCCAGGCAGCCGCTCTATATCTGGCAGATCTCCGACATCACCTCCGAGCGGGACGATCAGGAGCGCTTCTTCAAGGAATTGCAGAACGCCATCGATTATCTCGACCACGCGCCCGCCGGCTTCTTTTCCGCCGGCCGCAAGGGCGAGATCGTCTACCTCAATGCAACGCTTGCCGAATGGCTCGGCATCGATCTGGCCAAGTTTCAGCCGGGCTCGTTGTCGATCGCCGATATGGTGGCGGGCGAGGGGCTTGCGCTCATCCAGTCCGTTCAGGCCGAACCCGGCCACAAGCGCACCGAGATGCTGGATCTCGATCTTCGCAAGACCAACGGCCAGAGCCTGCCGGTGCGCATCGTGCACCGCGTCTCCTCCATGCGCGACGGCGCGCCCGGCGAAAGCCGTACCATCGTTCTGGCACGCGAGGAGGGCGGTGAGAGCGATCAGTCCGCGTCGATCGCCTCCATGCGCTTCACGCGCTTCTTCAACAACACGCCGATGGCGATTGCCTCCGTCGATGGCGATGGCCGCATCCTGCGCACCAATGCGCCGTTCCTGAAACTGTTCTCCGGTGTCGTCTCGCGCGACGATATCGACCGCGGCGCCAAGCTTGAAACCATCGTGCACGAGACGGATCGTCTGCGCCTGCAATCGGCACTCGATGCCGCCAAGGACCGTCAGGGCGATATCGCGCCGCTCGATTCACTGCATCCGGCCGATGATGGCCGCCATTTCCGCTTCTACATAAACGCCGTCATTGATCAGAGCGACGAGGCGCCCGAAGAGGCGGCCATCGTCTATGCCGTGGAGATCACCGAGCAGAAGGCGCTCGAGACGCAGATGGCGCAGACGCAGAAGATGAATGCGGTCGGCACGCTCGCCGGCGGCATTGCGCACGATTTCAACAATGTGCTGACGGCAATCCTGCTCTCTTCCGATCACCTGCTGCTCTCCGCCCGCCCGGCGGATGCGAGTTTCGCCGATCTGATGGAGATCAAGCGCAACGCCAACCGCGCCGCCGTGCTGGTGCGCCAGCTGCTCGCCTTCTCGCGCAAGCAGACGATGCGCCCGACCGTGCTGAACATGACGGATGTCATCGGCGACCTGCGCATGCTGGTCGACAGAATGACGGGCACCAACGTCAAGATCGACGTCGAATACGGCCGCGACCTGTGGGCGGTGAAGACCGATCTCGGCCAGTTCGAGCAGGTGCTGATCAATCTTGCGGTCAATGCGCGCGATGCGATGCCCGAGGGCGGCACGATCACCTTCCGCACCCGGAATCTGCCGGCCGACGAAGCCGCCGCGCGCAATCTGCGCGACCTGCCGCCGGGCGACTATGTTGAGGTCGACGTCGCCGACCAAGGCACCGGCATTCCGCCCGAGATCATCGACAAGATTTTCGAGCCCTTCTTCACGACGAAGGAGGTCGGAAAGGGCACCGGTCTCGGCCTTTCCATGGTCTACGGCATCGTCAAGCAGTCCGGCGGCTACATCTATCTCGATTCCGAAGTCGGCAAGGGCACGACCTTCCGCATCCTCATGCCGCGCCACATCGAGGACGTCGTCCCGGTGGAGGCTGCCGCGGAAGGCGACGCCGGCGTTCAGCAGCCGGTTGCCGCCATTGCGACGCCGGAAAAGGAGCCGCGCGACCTCACCGGCGGCTCGGCCGTCGTGCTGCTGGTCGAGGACGAGGAGGCGGTGCGCCGCGGCGGCAAGCGCATGCTGGAAACCCGCGGCTACACGGTGCACGAGGCCGGCTCCGGCGTCGAGGCATTGGACATCATGGAAGAGCTGAACGGTGCCGTCGACATCGTCGTCTCCGACGTGGTCATGCCCGAAATGGACGGCCCGTCGCTGCTGCGCGAGCTGCGCAAATCCTATCCCGACATGAAGTTCATCTTCGTCTCCGGCTACGCGGAGGATGCCTTCGCCCGCAACCTGCCGGCCGACGCCAAGTTCGGCTTCCTGCCGAAGCCGTTCTCGCTAAAGCAACTGGCCGAAGCGGTGCGGGAGATGCTGGACGCGTAATTGTAGCTGTTCGCTTGGTAGGAGAGCTACGTGAGCAGTCCTGTACTTTAGCACGGGGCTTAAATTGGGGTTCCGAGCATTCCGCTACGCTTCGCATTCGTTATACAGGTATATCTACTGGCGAAGGCTTTGGCGGAGTTTCCGACTTTGTGTCCGTTTGACGCGTAACGATCCCAGCGCCAACCTTCTGCGGTCATGTAGAAGTGCCATTTATCCCCATTCGGGTCTTTGCAAACTAAGTGCATGGCCGCATACCTCGTTGTATTCTGGTATTCTAATGTTTTTGGCCTTTATCCGTCTACCAACTGAGCGCCTACCTATGCGTGCTGCACTGGTGAAAATGGTTGTGTCTGGTTGGTTATCGGTTGTGGCGTAGCCAAGCTTTTCCGTTGAAAACCATGCGCTTAACGGCGCTGCGGCTATTCGTTTTACAGACAGAAGGCCACCAGGGTTTGTATCAATTTAGTGGTTTAGTTCCGATACGAATAATGTTTCCGCGAGCGAAACTTAAAATTTAAAGAAGCAAAAAAGAGCGGCCGACTCATCGTCAGCCGCCATTCGTTTATTTAATCAACCAGCGCGACGGCGATTTCCGCCGCCAGTCGGGCGTTGTTTTCGACGAGCGCGATGTTCGTCTTCAGGCTCCGGCCGTCCGTCAGATGGAACAGGTTGTCGAGCAGGTAAGGCGTCACCGACTTGCCGGCGATTTCGTCGCGTTCGGCGTTGTCGAGGGCGCGGGCGATGTAGATCTCCATTTCCTCGCGCGGAATTTCATCTTGCTCCGGCACGGGATTGGCAATCAGCATGCCGCCGTCGACGCCGAGCTGGTCGCGCACTGTCTGGAAATTGGCGATGGCCGCCGGGCTGTTCAGCGTGAGCGGGCTCTTCAGGCCCGAATCACGCGACCAGAAAGCCGGGAAGACGGGGCTGTCATAAGTGACGACGGGCACGCCGCGGGTTTCCAGCACTTCCAGCGTCTTCGGGATATCGAGGATCGCTTTGGCGCCGGCGCAGACGACGATGACGCCGGTGCGCGAGAGTTCGTCGAGGTCGGCGGAGATGTCGAAGGTTTCTTCAGCCTTGCGGTGCACGCCGCCGATGCCGCCGGTCGCAAAGACCTTGATGCCGGCGCGGGCTGCGCCGATCATCGTGGCGGCGACGGTGGTGGCGCCGGTGCGGCGCTCGGCGATTGCGAAGGCGAGGTCGGCGCGCGACAGCTTCATGGCGCCCTGGGTCTGGGCCAGCGCTTCCAGCTTTGCCTCGTCGAGGCCGATATGCAGCACGCCGTCGATGACCGCGATGGTCGCCGGCACGGCGCCCTGTTCGCGAATGATGCGCTCCACGCTGCGCGCCATATCGAGATTGCCCGGATAGGGCATGCCATGGGTGATGATCGTCGATTCGAGCGCGACGATCGGTGCGCCGCGCGCCTTGGCGGCGGCGACTTCGTCCGAATATTGCATCGGCAGAAGGGGGGAAACGGGTCGGGTCATGCGGTGTCCTTACAAAATCCTGGGAGGAAATCTGGGCAAAAAAGTCTCATGACAGGATTTCGACCTGCGGCACAAGCGAAAGTGCGGCGGCAAGCGCTGCCTGCGACATTTCTTCGGCGACGGCGAGCGGCGAGCGCACGGTGATGGTGGCTGCCGCCACACCGTAGCGCAGCGCCTCCGTGATGCCTGCGCCGCCGAGCACGGCGCCGAGAAAACCGGAGGCAAGCGAATCGCCCGCGCCCGTGACATCGCCGAGCTCGGGGATAGCAGGCGGAACGACCGACGCAGCCTGTGTTTCGTCAAAGGCGATAACGCCGCGCCCGCCCCGCGTCACCACACCGGCGGAAAGACCGGTGGCGCGCAGGATCTTTGGCCAGTCGGCCGGGTTCTGCGCATCCTCCCCCGTTAAGGCCCGTGCTTCCGCCTCGTTCATGAAGAGGAAGGCGAGAGCATCGAGGCTTTCGCGGAACCGCACGACCTTGGCCGGCGAAATGGCGATGCCGGCTAGCGGCACAGCCGCTGCCTTTGCGATCCGGGACATCGTGGAGAGCGTGTCGGCGGGTAGATTGGCGTCCGTCAGCATCAGTCCAGCCGCCGCCATCGCCTCGCGCATGGCGCGCTGCTGCAGTCGGCGTGGTGAAAACAGCCGGTAGAGCTCCATATCGGCAAGCGCGATGACGAGGTTACCGTCCCGCTCGATGATCGCCGTATAGCTCGGCGTCGCCCGGTCGAGGAAGACGAAGGGCGTGTCCTCGACGCCGGCGGCCTCAGCCGCCGCCGCGACGATATCGCCGTCCGCATCGCCGCCGCGCGGTGAGACCAGCCGCACCGCATGGCCGAGCCGGGCGAGGTTGCGGGCCGCGTTGAACGCGCCGCCGCCCGCCTCGACGAACCAGCTGCCGGGATTGCTCGCCCCCGGCGCCGTCTCGCCGGCAATGCGTCCGCGCCTGTCCACATGGGCGCCGCCCATCACCAGAATCGTTTTCTCCGTCATCGTCTTCCTTCACATCCGGCAGGCCGATTCGCGCGCATCACGCTCCATCGGACACCGATTTGTTCCTGTTCATGCGCCGGTCTTATCCACCTGAAACGAAAATAGAACACCCCCCCGATTCACGAAATCATTCAAGTGCATGAATGCATCTTGCAAAATGAGAACAAAATGTGTACATACCGTTCATCGACGGCTTCGTTGCCTGTCTTGCTTCAATAACCTAAAGGTGGACCAAATGGCACAGAACACTTTGCGGCTCGTAGAGGAAAAATCAGTGGATAAAAGCAAGGCACTCGAAGCGGCTCTCTCTCAGATCGAGCGCTCGTTCGGCAAGGGCTCCATCATGAAGCTCGGTGGCAAGGACAGCGTCATCGAGGTCGAGACGGTTTCGACGGGCTCTCTCAGCCTCGACGTGGCGCTCGGCATCGGTGGTCTGCCCAAGGGACGCATCATCGAAATCTACGGTCCGGAAAGCTCGGGCAAGACGACGCTGGCGCTGCAGACCATCGCGGAAGCCCAGAAGAAGGGCGGCATCTGCGCCTTTGTCGATGCCGAACATGCGCTCGACCCGGTCTATGCCCGCAAGCTCGGCGTCGATCTCGAAAACCTCCTGATCTCGCAGCCCGACACCGGCGAGCAGGCGCTTGAAATCACCGATACGCTGGTGCGCTCCGGCGCGATCGATGTTCTGGTCGTCGACTCGGTTGCTGCACTCACGCCGCGCGCCGAAATCGAAGGCGAGATGGGCGAGAGCCTGCCGGGTCTTCAGGCTCGCCTGATGAGCCAGGCGCTGCGCAAGCTGACCGCCTCGATCTCCAAGTCGAACACCATGGTCATCTTCATCAACCAGATCCGCATGAAGATCGGCGTCGTCTACGGTTCGCCGGAAGTGACGACGGGCGGTAACGCCCTGAAGTTCTACGCCTCCGTCCGCCTCGACATCCGCCGCATCGGCGCCGTCAAGGAGCGCGACGAAGTCATCGGCAACCAGACCCGCGTCAAGGTCGTCAAGAACAAGATGGCACCGCCCTTCAAGCAGGTCGAATTCGACATCATGTACGGTGAAGGTGTTTCCAAGACGGGCGAACTCGTGGATCTCGGCGTCAAGGCCGGCATCGTCGAGAAGTCGGGCGCATGGTTCTCCTATAACAGCCAGCGCCTCGGCCAGGGCCGTGAAAACGCCAAGACGTTCCTGCGCGATAATCCCGATGTCGCCCGCGAGATCGAGATGACGTTGCGCCAGAATGCCGGCCTGATCGCCGACCGCTTCCTGGAGAACGGTGGGCCGGATCCGAACGATGGTGGCGACGGCGAGCCCTGATCGTTGCGCGGCGCCTGATCGGTCTGTCGCAAATGCATGCGATGGTTTGTTGATTGCGGCATGCGCGGAATAAAATATGAAAAACCGGCCTCTCCTTCTGGAAAGGCCGGTTTTTTGATGTCTGGACAGGGAAAGAGGCGGGCGATAAAAGCCTTCAGTTCTCGCGCGCGCCCGCGATTTTCGGCCTTTCTGCCGGATGGGCGACCGTTGCGCGGAAGGTTCGACGGAATTCGCGGATGGATGGCCTTGCCAGGCCTCCGGCGGGCACTCCGGCCGGCGGGGCGGTTTCGCATCTGCTGAACATGAAAATTTGGTGGATGTTGCGCTCGGCTTGAGGCGTAGACAGTGCAGAGATGAAGGACGCGATATGAGCGGCGTGAATGAAATCCGGTCGACTTTCCTCGACTATTTCCGCAAAAATGAACACGAGGTCGTGTCGTCCAGTCCGCTCGTGCCGCGCAATGACCCCACATTGATGTTCACCAATGCCGGTATGGTGCAGTTCAAGAACGTCTTCACCGGCCTTGAGCAGCGTCCCTATTCGCGCGCCGTGACCGCGCAGAAATGCGTGCGCGCCGGCGGCAAGCACAACGACCTCGACAATGTCGGCTATACCGCCCGCCACCACACCTTCTTCGAGATGCTCGGTAACTTTTCCTTCGGTGATTATTTCAAGGAACGCGCCATCGAGCTCGCCTGGAACCTTATCACCAAGGAATTCGGCATCGATAAGAAGCGCCTTCTCGTCACCGTCTACCATACCGACGACCAGGCCTTCGACCTCTGGAAGAAGATCGCCGGCCTGACCGACGACCGCATCATCCGCATCCCGACCAGCGACAATTTCTGGGCGATGGGCGATACCGGTCCCTGTGGCCCGTGTTCTGAAATCTTCTACGATCACGGCGATCATATCTGGGGCGGCCCGCCCGGCTCGCCGGAAGAGGATGGCGACCGCTTCATCGAGATCTGGAACCTCGTCTTCATGCAGTTCGAGCAGGTGACGAAGGAAGAACGCATCGACCTGCCGCGCCCGTCCATCGATACCGGCATGGGCCTCGAGCGCGTCGCAGCCCTGCTTCAGGGCAAGCATGACAACTACGATATCGACCTGTTCCGCGCGCTGATCGACGCCTCTGTCGAGGCAACCGGCGTCAAGGCCGAAGGCGAGGCCCGCGCCAGCCACCGCGTCATCGCCGACCATCTGCGTTCCTCAGCCTTCCTGATCGCCGACGGGGTTCTGCCGGCCAAGGATGGCCGCGGCTATGTGCTGCGCCGCATCATGCGCCGCGCCATGCGCCATGCGCAGCTGCTTGGCGCCAAGGAACCGTTGATGTGGAAGCTCCTGCCGACGCTGGTTGGCGAAATGGGTCGCGCCTATCCGGAACTGCAGCGCGCCGAAGCGCTGATCTCCGAGACGCTGAAGCTGGAGGAAACCCGCTTCCGCACGACGCTGGAACGCGGCCTCAACCTGCTCTCCGACGCCACCTCGACGCTCACCAAGGGCGACATGCTGGACGGCGAGACGGCCTTCAAGCTTTACGATACCTACGGCTTCCCGCTCGACCTGACGCAGGACGCGCTGCGCGCCCGCGAAATCAACGTTGATCTCTCCGGCTTCACCGATGCCATGGAGCGCCAGAAGGCCGAAGCACGCTCGCACTGGGCCGGTTCCGGCGACAAAGCGATGGAAACCATCTGGTTCGAGCTCAAGGAAAAGCACGGCGCGACCGAATTCCTCGGCTATGACACCGAGACGGCCGAAGGCGTGATCCAGGCGATCGTACGCGACGGCAAGGCGGTCGATAATGCCGCCGCCGGCGAAGAGGTGCAGATCGTCGTCAACCAGACGCCGTTCTACGGCGAATCCGGTGGCCAGATGGGCGATACCGGTATCATCTCGTCGGACGCTGCCAAGCTCACCGTTTCCGATACGCAGAAGAAGGGCGAGGGCGTCTTCGTCCATGTCGGGACTGTTGCCGAGGGCACGCTGAAGGTCGGCGATGCCGTCGCGCTCACTGTCGATCACGCCCGCCGTTCGCGCCTGCGTGCGAACCACTCGGCAACGCACCTGCTGCATGAGGCGTTACGCGAAGTGCTCGGCACCCACGTTGCCCAGAAGGGCTCGCTGGTGGCGCCCGAACGCCTGCGCTTCGACGTTTCGCATCCGAAGCCGATGACGGCAGACGAACTGCGCGTCATCGAGGACATGGCCAACGAGATCATCGTGCAGAATTCACCCGTCACCACCCGCCTGATGACGGTGGACGACGCAATTGCCGAGGGTGCCATGGCACTGTTCGGCGAAAAATACGGTGACGAAGTCCGCGTCGTTTCGATGGGCCAGGGCATTCGCGGCGCCAAGGCGAACCGCGCCTATTCGGTCGAACTGTGCGGCGGCACGCATGTCGCCTCCACCGGCGAAATCGGCCTCGTGCGCATTCTCTCCGATAGCGCCGTCGGCTCCGGCGTGCGCCGCCTGGAAGCCCTTACGGGCGAGGCGGCTCGTGCCTATCTCGCCGAACAGGACGAACGCGTGAAGGCGCTCGCCACCGCGCTGAAAGCCCAGCCGGGCGAGGTGCTCGCCCGCGTCGAGGCGCTGGTCGATGAGCGTCGCAAGCTCGAGCGCGAACTGACGGAAGCCAAGAAGAAGCTTGCGCTTTCCGGTGGCCCCTCGGGCGGCGATGATGGCGTTCGCGAGGTTGCCGGCATCAAGTATCTCGGCAAGGTCGTCACCGGCGTCGAGCCGAAGGATCTGAAGAGCCTGGCGGACGAGGGCAAGAAGAGCCTCGGCTCGGGTGTTGTCACCTTCGTCGGCGTTTCGCCGGATGGCAAGGCCAGTGCCGTCGTGGCCGTCACCGATGACCTGACGGGCCGCTTCAGCGCCGTCGAGCTGGTACGCCGCGCCTCCGAAGCGCTCGGCGGCAAGGGCGGCGGCGGCCGTCCCGACATGGCTCAGGCTGGTGGTCCCGATGGCTCCAGGGCAGCGGATGCCGTGGAAGTGGTGGCTGCCGTCATCGCCGGCTGATCCGGCGTTCAAACATCCTGTATCGATACGGCGGCGGGCTTCTGGCCCGCCGTTTTGTTTGCGAAGTCTTCAAGCTTTGCGCCTAGCATCTTCACTGTGCGGAGAGCGTGTTTTGATTGAAGATGTCATCAGTATTTCAACCTTGATGATCTGTACCTTCCTGTCGACCGTGGTCGTCGGGATTTTCATGTTGCAGGTCTGGCTGACCGACCGGCGCCATGCGGCAGCTGGTTATTGGTGCCTTTCCATGTGGGTCGGCTCCGCCTGCACACTATTTTTCGCACTCCGCCCCATGGGCTTTCCCTTGCTGACCGTCGGGCTTGGCAACGCGCTCGCTGCCTTCGGCTACTCCTTCATGTGGGCGGGATTTCGTGTCTTCGACCGGCGACCGGTCTACCTGTCCGTCGTGCTGGCCGGTCCTATCCTGTGGAGCCTCGCCTATCTGTTTTCGCCTTATGTCGCCGGGGATGTGAATGCGCGGATTGTCGTCATTTCCGTGATTATCAGCGTCTATTCCGTTTGGATGGCCTGGGATATCTGGCGTGGACGGAAAGGGGAGCGGCTGCCGACGCGCACACTGTCGGCGGTATTCTTCTTTTCGCACGGCATAGTCTATTCGATGCGCATACCGCTGGCGATCATTACTCCGGCGGAAATGGGACATGGAACAGCCTATTCAGCGTGGTTCGCAATCTTTTCGCTGGAGCTTTTTGCCCACACCATTCTTGCCGCCGTCGCCATGCTTGTACTCATCAAGGAGCGCGGCGAGGCGCTGTATCGTGAGGCGTCCCGTACCGATGCGCTAACGGGAATCGCCAATCGGGGTTCGTTTTTCGAGGACACGCGCGCCCATCTTGAAGACCGGAATGAAGGCACGCTGATGATTTTCGATCTCGATCGCTTCAAGGCAATCAATGATACGCATGGCCATGTGGCGGGCGATGCGGTTCTCAAGCATTTCGCGGCGCGCATCTCGGCCTCACTGGAGGAGGGCATGCTGTTTTGCCGCTTCGGTGGAGAGGAATTCGCCCTTTTTGCGCCTCTGCACGACATGACGCAGGCTGAACAGTTTGCCGAGCGACTGCGGCAGGAGGTTGCGGCGCTCAATATTCTGAGCGAGGGCCGTGAGATCGGTGTTTCCGTCAGCATCGGCCTTGCCGACGTCGCGACCTTCGGCGCGGATTTCGACCGGCTGCATTCGGCCGCTGATGGCGCGCTCTACGCCGCGAAAGAGGCCGGACGCAACCGCGTCATGCGTGCGGCGCCTGCCGCCGTCCTGGCCGGTTTTGCCGAGCGGCTGTGCAGGCCGCCCGTCCATTCCGCTGGTGTCGCTGCCGCCGGCTAAACGGATGCGATGCGCTCAAGCGCTTGGCTTGCCGTATTCGTGAAGATCACATGGTCGTGCAGACCGTGCGCCTCCAGAAGACGGCGCATCTCCGGTTTCAGGCCGGCAATGTAAACCTGGACGCCGGATCGGCCCGCCTTGCGCACCAACCCTTCGATAACGCTGGCGGCGGTGGAATCGATCAGCGGAACATCGGTGCAATCGAGCACGAAGTTGCGCCGCTGGTCGGCGATGCGGTCGAGCACGGAGCCGACGCTGGCGGCAGCGCCGAAGAAGAACACACCGCTGATGCGATAGACCACGGTATCGGGATCGTCTGCCACGACCGGTCGCTCCCGTGCATTGCCATCGTCCTCGCCGGCATTTTCGATGGCGCGCACGAGGCGCGGCACGCTTTCCTCGCGGATATCGACGGCCTTGCCCATGCGGTCGATGAACAATACCGCCCCGAGCAGGAAGCCGACGACAATACCCTCCGTCAAATCGCGGAACACGACGAGCAGAAAGGTCACGACGACGACGGCTGCATCGCCGCGCGACGAGCGAATGAGAGCCGCAATGGCCGGGCGTTCCACCATGTTGAACGCGACGACGGCGAGCACGCCGGCAAGCGCAGCAAGCGGAATGTAGCTTGCAAGCGGTGCGGCGACGAGCATGAAGAGGAGAAGAAACAGCGCGTGCAGCATGCCGGAGACGGGGCTGGTTGCACCCGAGCGCACATTCGTCGCCGTGCGGGCGATGGTGCCGGTCACGCAGATGCCACCGAACAGTGCCGAGCCGATATTGGCAAACCCCTGCGCGATGAGTTCCATGCTGGAGCGGTGGCGCCGTCCGGTCATACCATCGGCGACGACCGCCGAGAGCAGCGACTCGATGGCGCCGAGCAGGGCGAAGGCGATGGCGTCCGGCAGAACCGCGACGACAAGATCCAGCGAGAACGATGGCAGTGCCGGAATGGGAAGACCATGCGGTATCCCGCCGAAGCGCGTGCCGATCGTGTCCGTGGGCAGGGAGAGAAGTGCGGTCGCGACGGAGGCGACCGTGACGGCGATGAGGAGGTGAGGCCAGGTCGGACGGAAGCGGCGCAGCAGCAGGATGACGGCGATGGTAAGGCCGGCGACGCCGACAGCCGCGGGGGTGAAGGTCGGGCGGGCGGCCCAGAGGGCGGCGAGTTTTTCGAGGATCGGACCGGGTTCGCGCCCATCGAGCTTGAGGCCGAAAAGCTCGCTGATCTGGCTGGCGAAGATGATGACGGCGATGCCGGCGGTAAAGCCGACCGTCACGGGGTACGGAATGAACTTGATGTACTTTCCCAGCCGCAAGTATCCGGCAAGTGCCAGGATGAGACCGGACAGGAAGGTGGCGAGCAGGAGGCCTTCCACGCCGTGCCTCGCGACGGTCGCGGAAATCAGCACGATGAAGGCGCCGGCCGGTCCGCCCACCTGGAAGCGGCTGCCGCCGAATGCCGAGACGAGGAAGCCACCGACAATGGCGGTATAGAGACCCCGGTCGGGTGTGACGCCGGAGGCGATGGCGATGGCCATGGAAAGCGGTAGGGCGACGATCGCCACGGTCAGCCCCGAAAGTGCATCGGCCCGCAGACGCGCGCCGCCGTAACCCTCCGCGAAAACGCTGGCGAGCTTGGGCGTCAAAGTATCGGTCATGGGAGCCTCGAGGAGCCGGTGGGTGGGGCCTGGCACGCCTATCTCACGCCGAGTCGGACGCCGATGCAATTGACGGACGTCAAGTGTGTCGAAAAATGTGGCCATGGCAGAAGCGCAGGATTTGTGAAATCGCTCCGTGCTTGGTTGAATGCGTCCCGACGAGAAAGGAAAAGGCATGAGCGAGAACGCGATCTGGGCCGCCTACGAGAAGCGTCTTCTGCGCGTCTCCGCCTATATCTACGAGCATCTGGATGAGGATCTCGACCTCGACAGGCTCTCGGACATCGCCTGCCTTTCCGCCCATCACTGGCATCGTGTTTACCGTGCTGTGCACAACGAGACGCTGGCAACGACCGTCCGGCGGCTCCGCCTGCACCGTGCGGCGGGCGATCTGGTGAAAAGCGACCGCTCGGTCCGGGACATCGCCGCGCGCTGGGGTTATCCCAACCTGCAATCCTTCACGCGCACCTTCGCGGCTGGCTATGGCATGCCGCCGGCGCGCTACCGCAAGGAGGGCCCCCATCGCGCTTTCGAACCCGAACACGGCAAGGAAACGTCCCGCATGTATGATATCGCCATCCGCACCATTCCCGAACAGACGCTGCTCTCGATTCCCCATACCGGGTCCTACATGGGCATCGGCAAGGCATTCGAGGCGCTCTACGGCGCCCTGTTTTCCCGCAACCTCTTCACGCCCGACATGCGCATGATCGGCCTCTTCCTGGATGATCCCGATCTCGTGCCTGAGGAAAAGCTCCGCTCCTATGCCTGCGTCACGGCGGATGCCAATGTCCCGGCGGACGCGCCGCTCGAACGCCGCACGCTGGCCGGCGGTGACTACGCCGTGCTGCGCCACAAAGGCCCCTATGCCGATATGGGCGCGGCCTATCGCTGGCTCTACGCCACCTGGCTGCCGGCTTCCGGCCGCTCGATCCGCGACGAGGTTATGTTTGAGGCCTATCTCAACAACCCGCGCGACGTGCCGCCGAATGAACTGATCACGGAAATCTGCCTGCCCTTGCAGCCGGCGATCGAGGCCGCGGCCTGAGCTACGGGGGGTGAGCTTGGGGCCGTGACGTTGTTTGTCTCGGCCTCCCATCCTCACAACGTCATTCTCGGGCTTGACCCGAGGATCCACCCCACAAGCGTTGTGCTCGCCGCATGAATCCTCGCGTCAAGCCTGAGGATGACGAAGGAGAGGCAGTTGTCGGTTATTAGGTAGCTTTCGCCGCCCCGAGCTGGCGATGCATCTCTTCATCATCGATCGCCTTTGCTCTTAGGCAGGCGGGGCGATCCTTCAGGCGGTCCCAATAGACCTGATATTCCGGACGGGCCTCCAGGGTGCCGAATTGCAGGCCCCAGCTGATATGCGCGCCGACATAGACGTCCGCGGCAGTGAAGCTGTCGCCCGCGATATAGGGCGTGCGGCTGACGGCATAGGACAGCGCGTCCAGCACCGATTCGTAGCTGCCGCAGCCGATGCTGCGCTCACGCTCTTTCGGAACGGCAATGCCGAAGCCTTTCAGCGAGACCGCCATTTCCACTGGGCCGGCGGCGAAGAACATCCAGCGGTAATAATCGGCGCGCTGGCTGGTTGGCGGGGCAAGGCCGGCTTCGGGGAAGGCGTCGGCCATATAGGCGCAGATGGCGGCGGCTTCCGTTACCACGGTTTTGCCGTGAAGGATGGCCGGCACCTTGCCCATCGGGTTGACCGCAAGATAATTCGGCGCCTTCATCGAGCCTTCATAGGTCAGCCATTCCGTGCGGTAGGGCGCGCCGACCTCCTCCAGCATCCAGCGGGCAATGCGCCCGCGCGACATCGGGTTGCTGTAGAAAACAAGCTCATCGGCCATGATGTCCTCCTCGAACGGCGAGGGGGAGAATAGGGCGCGGCAGGGAGGCCGCAAGCCTGCGCACAAGAAAAAGCCCGGCGCGATGGACGGGCTTTCTCAGTGTTTTCAGGCTCAGGCCGCCATGGCCTTGCGCAGGTTTTCGTCGATCTTGTCGAGGAAGCCCGTCGTGGAGAGCCACGGCTGATCGGGACCGATGAGGAGCGCGAGGTCCTTGGTCATGAAGCCCGATTCGACGGTATCGACGCAGACGCGTTCCAGCGTTTCGGAGAACTTCGCCAGTTCCGCATTGCCGTCGAGCTTGGCGCGGTGGGCAAGGCCACGGGTCCAGGCGAAGATCGAGGCGATCGAGTTGGTCGAGGTTTCCTCGCCCTTCTGGTGCTGGCGGTAGTGGCGCGTCACCGTGCCGTGCGCGGCTTCGGCTTCGACGGTCTTACCGTCAGGCGTCATCAGAACCGAGGTCATCAGGCCGAGCGAGCCGAAGCCCTGGGCCACGATGTCGGACTGCACGTCGCCGTCATAGTTCTTGCAGGCCCAGACATAGCCGCCGGACCACTTGAGCGCCGAAGCGACCATGTCGTCGATCAGGCGGTGTTCGTACCAGATCTTCGCTTCCTTGAACTTGTCGGCGAATTCGGCGTCGAAGACCTGCTGGAAGATGTCCTTGAAGCGGCCGTCATAGACCTTGAGGATGGTGTTCTTGGTCGAAAGATAGACCGGCACCTTGCGCTGCAGGCCGTAATTGAACGAGGCGCGCGCGAATTCGGTGATCGAATCGTCGAGGTTATACATGCCCATGGCGACACCGGCGGAGGGGGCGTCGAACACGTCGTATTCGATTTCCTTGCCGTCTTCGCCGACGAACTTCATCGTCAGCTTGCCCTTGCCGGGGAACTTGAAGTCGGTGGCGCGGTACTGGTCGCCGAAGGCGTGGCGGCCGACGATGATCGGCTTGGTCCAGCCGGGAACGAGGCGCGGCACGTTCTTGCAGATGATCGGCTCGCGGAAGATGACGCCGCCGAGGATGTTACGGATCGTGCCGTTCGGCGACTTCCACATCTTCTTCAGCTTGAATTCCTCGACGCGGGCTTCATCCGGCGTGATCGTTGCGCACTTGACGCCGACGCCGTGCTTCTTGATGGCGTTGGCCGCATCGATCGTCACCTGGTCGTCAGTGGCGTCGCGGTTCTCCATGCCGAGGTCATAGTATTCAAGGTCGACATCCAGATAGGGATGGATCAGCTTGTCCTTGATGAACTGCCAGATGATGCGCGTCATCTCGTCGCCGTCGAGCTCGACGACGGGGTTGGCGACCTTGATCTTTGCCATGGGGAGCCTCGTGCTTGTAGGGGCGGAACGCCCCGGATCGTGGACTTCAAAAGAACCGATTGGCCCTATAGCATCCGGGACCCGGAAGGCAAAGCCAACGAAGGAATGAGGCGGTTTATTTTCGTTGCGATGCGGAATAACTTTTGCCCGAATTCCGTTTCAGGAAGGTTCGCTCGCGGGGCCCGTCCGGGTGGCCGCCATCCCATGGAGAATATCATGTCGCGTTTCGGTCTCGTGGCGCTCGCCGTCCTCTTTCCCGTCGCCGTGCACGCCGCCGATTTCAAGGCGCCCGTCACGGAGATCATGTCGGCGGCGACCAACAACTGGCAGGACATGGGCACCGACAGTGACACGCCCCCGCCCTATGTCGACTATTTCAGCGACGATTTCCTGAAGCGGCTCTACAGCAAGGATTTCGTCACGAAATACCGTGCGGCGGCGAAATTCCCGGCCTATGACGATGGCGGCTCGCCCTTCGACTACGACCCGATCATCGGCGGCCAGGATGGTTGCGCGCTGAAGGATGTGAAAACCACTGAGGGCCAGCCCGCCAATGGCGCGGAAGACGTGACCGTGAGCTTCGACAACAGCCATTGTTTCGGCGAGCGCGCGCCCGACTGGAAGCCGGAGACGCTGGTCTTCAAGATGATCGAAGAGGATGGCCATGCCGTCATCGACGATATCGAGCGTCCCAGCTTCGAGGATGGCGCGTCGCTCAAGAAGGAAATGGTCGAGATCGCCGAAGCCGGTGCCAATGGTGGCAATGTGGAAGCGCCCGAAAGCGCTGAATAGCAGCGGATGCTTTTCATTTCCGGCCGTTTATGCCAGTGAGGCGCCAACTTTCTAGGGAAAATTTGGCATGGCAGGCACGAACAGCGAACGCACGATGATCGCCGAAGGACCGGCGATCATCCTCGTTCATCCGCAACTCGGTGAAAATATCGGCATGGTGGCGCGTGCCATGGCGAATTTCGGCCTGGCCGAACTGCGCCTCGTCAACCCGCGTGACGGCTGGCCGAGCGAGAAGGCGATCTCCGCCGCCAGCAAGGCCGATCACGTCATCGAGGCGGCAAAGGTTTATGCCTCGCTGGAGGAAGCCGTCGCCGATCTCGAATTCGTCTATGCGACGACGGCGCGTGACCGTTACGGCTACAAGGAAGTTCGCTCGCCGGTCGTGGCAGCGGACGATCTGCGCGGCCGCTTTCGGGCGGGTGAGAAGACAGGCATCCTCTTCGGCCGCGAGCGCACCGGCCTCACCAACGAGGAGATCGCGCTGGCCGACGAGCTGGTGACCTTCCCGGTCAATCCCGCTTTCGCTTCGTTGAACCTCGCCCAGGCCGTGCTCCTCATGAGCTACGAATGGATGAAGAGCGGTCTCGCCTCCGTGGAGGATACGCCCTTCGATGCGCTGCCGCAGCGCCCGGCCAAGAAGGAAGAACTGCAGGGCCTCTTCGACCATGTCGAAGAAACGCTCGATGCACGCGGTTATTTCCGGCCTGCCGAAAAAAAGCCAAAACTGGTGGAGAACCTGCGCGCCATCCTCACGCGTCCCTCCTTCAGCGGTACGGAGATCCAGGTCTTGCGCGGCATCATTTCCTGCCTCGATCGTTTTACAAGGGAATCGCCGCGCGGCGTGACCAACCCCAACCGAACCCGCAACCGCCGGCCTAAAGAGCCCCGTGACCTTGACGAATAGCGCCAAGCCTATCCTCATGTTCGACAGCGGCATTGGCGGCCTCACCGTGCTGCGCGAGGCCCGCGTGCTGATGCCCGAGCGGCATTTCATCTACGTTGCCGACGATGCGGGCTTTCCCTATGGCGGCTGGGAAGAGCCGGCGCTGAAGACGCATATCATCGCGCTCTTTGGAAAACTCCTGAACGAGCACAATCCGGAAATCTGCGTCATCGCCTGCAACACGGCCTTCACGCTCGTCGGCAGCGATCTGCGCGCCGCATTCCCGCATATGCCATTCGTCGGCACGGTGCCTGCCATCAAGCCCGCCGCCGAGCGCACCCGCTCCGGCCTCGTCTCGGTGCTCGCCACCCCCGGCACGGTCAAGCGCGCCTATACGCGCGATCTCATCCAGTCCTTCGCCACGCAATGTGACGTGCGCCTCGTCGGCTCGGAAAACCTCGCCCGCATGGCCGAGGCCTATATCCGCGGCGAAACGCTGTCCGACGAGGCCGTGCGCGCCGAAATCATTCCGTGTTTCGTCGACGAAATGGGCCGCAAGACCGACATCGTCGTGCTCGCCTGCACGCACTACCCTTTCGTCGCGAACCTCTTTCGCAAGCTCGCCCCATGGCCCGTCGATTGGCTCGACCCCGCAGAAGCCATCGCCCGCCAGGCCCGCCGCCTCGTGCCGCCGCTGGAAACGCTGGCACCGGGTGAGGACATCGCCGTCTTCACCTCCGGCAAGCCGGATTTTGCGACACGACGTCTGATGCAGGGTTTTGGTCTACGCGTCGTCTGACGCGGCTTTCCCTGTGGGTTTTTCAAAAGCCGCGCGTGACGGCGGCTCGTTTCGTGTTAGGGCTTGCCGGATGTCCGGTGGCGGCTGGGCGAATCGCACATTTCAGGAACGAGGAACGGGATGAAGGTCGGCATCGACATGGGAACGGTGCAAGGCGGCGCACCGGCCAAGCTCGATATCGAGGAACTCTTGGCAACGCGCCTGCTGGTGCAGGGCAATTCGGGCTCCGGCAAGTCGCATCTTCTGCGCCGCCTGCTCGAACAGTCCGCACCCTGGGTGCAGCAGGTGATCATCGACCCCGAGGGTGACTTCGTCACGCTGTCCGATCGCTTCGGCCATGTCGTGGTCGATGGGCAGCGCACGGAAGCCGAGCTTGTCGGCATCGCGACCCGTATCCGCCAGCATCGTGTCTCATGCGTGCTCTCGCTCGAGGGCCTCGAGGCTGACGAGCAGATGCGCGCTGCCGGCATTTTTCTCAATGCCATGTTCGATGCGGACCGAGACTACTGGTATCCGGTGCTTGTCGTGGTCGACGAGGCGCAGCTCTTTGCGCCTGCCGTCAGCGGCGAGGTCTCGGAAGAGGCGAGAAAACTCTCGCTTGGTGCGATGACCAACCTGATGTGCCGTGGCCGTAAGCGCGGCCTTGCCGGCGTCATCGCCACGCAGCGCCTTGCCAAGCTCGCCAAGAACGTTGCGGCCGAAGCCTCGAACTTCCTGATGGGCCGTACTTTCCTCGATATCGACATGGCGCGCGCCGCCGATCTGCTGGGCCTCGACCGCCGGCAGGCGGAAATGTTCCGCGACCTGCCGCGCGGTTCCTTCGTGGCGCTGGGTCCTGCGCTGTCGCGCCGCCCGCTGCCGGTGACGATTGGCGCCGTCGAGACGTCCGCGCGCTCGACCAGCCCCAAGCTGATGCCGCTGCCGGATGCGCCGCAGGATGTGGAAGACCTGATCTTCACGCCCGATCCGGAAGAGTTTACCCGCCCGCTCGTGCGCCGCGCGCCGCCGGCGCCGCGACCGACGACGGATATCCTTGCCGAACTTTCCCGCGCACGCCCCGAGCCGGTTCAGACGGAAACCAAGGCGCCCACGCCGGAAATCTCCGCCGAGGAGCGCGAAGGTCTGCTCGATCAGGCACTTGCCGAAATCCTCAGCAATCCGGAAGCGGCCTTCCGCGCCGATGCCGAACTGTTCCAGGATTTTCTCGTGCGCTGCCGCATCCGCCGCGTACCTGGCGCACCGCTTTCCCTTCCGGCGTTCCGCCGCAAGATGGCGGTGGCGCGTTCCGGCGTCGATGCCGAGACAGCGGCCACCGAGATCTGGGGCAGGGCGCTTGAGCTGTCGCGCAATGTTACCGAGGACTTGCAGGGCGTGTTCCTGCTCGTTGCCCAGACGGCAGTACGCGGGCTTGCCTGCCCGTCGGACGCCCGCATTGCGCGCGCCTACGGCACGCATTCGGCTCGTCGTGCGCGTCGTCTGCTTGGCTATTTCGAGGAGCAGGGGCTGGTCGTCGTGCACAGCGATCTCGCCGGCCACCGCATCGTCGCCTTCCCGGATCTCGGCTGCGAGACCTTGCCGGGCGACGCCAACGGGCCGGACCTTGTCGATTCCCACCGCGATGCGGCGGAATAGGCGGATTTTCCGGGCTTTGTTCGTTGACAGTTTCGTAAAACTCGCCTAATGACCCCGCCAACGCCGGGCAGAAATGTCCGGTGTTTCATTTGACATGTCCCGTGGATTCTCCGGTCGCGATCGTGAGAAGCCTGTCGGAACCCGAAAGGTTCAGAGGAGGGCGTGTTTCCTTGAGCCGGTCCGGCAACGGGCAGGCCATAACAAGACTTAGAGGAAATGCGATGAGCAAGCGCGCTGCATCCAAGTACAAAATCGACCGCCGCATGGGCGAAAACATCTGGGGCCGTCCGAAGTCCCCGGTCAACCGCCGCGAATACGGCCCGGGCCAGCACGGCCAGCGCCGCAAGTCCAAGCTTTCGGACTTCGGTGTCCAGCTCCGCGCCAAGCAGAAGCTGAAGGGCTACTATGGCGATATCCGCGAGAAGCAATTCCGCGCGATCTTCGCTGAAGCCGAACGCCGCAAGGGCGACACCCCGGAAAACCTGATCGGCCTGCTCGAATCGCGTCTGGACGCGATCGTCTACCGCGCCAAGTTCGTTCCGACGGTTTTTGCTGCCCGTCAGTTCGTCAACCACGGCCACGTCAAGGTCAACGGCGTCCGCGTCAACATCGGTTCCTACCGTTGCAAGCCGGGCGACGTCATTGAAGTCAAGGAAAAGTCCAAGCAACTCGTCACGGTTCTCGAATCCGTTTCGCTGGCTGAACGCGACGTTCCGGACTACATCGAAGTCGATCACAACAAGATGGTTGCGACCTTCGTTCGCATCCCGGTTCTCTCCGACGTGCCCTACGCCGTCGTCATGGAACCGCACCTGGTCGTCGAATTCTACTCGCGTTAATTCGCGGTCGACACCTTGCGCAATCTGGAAAAGCCGCCAAGAAATTGGCGGCTTTTTCTTTGGGGAAAATGACGAATGGATCTGCAGGGCATCATCGAAGATATCCACGCCACGCTGTTGCCACGGCGCGGCGAGGGCAAGGTGGCGAACTACATTCCCCAGCTCGCCCATGTGGATCCGGAAAAATTCGGCATGGCCGTGGTGACGGTCGACGGCGACGTGCATCTCGTCGGCGATGCGGAAGAAGCGTTCTCCATCCAGAGCATTTCCAAGGTCTTCACGCTGACGCTGGCACTCGGCAAACATGGCGAATCGATCTGGAAGCGCGTCGGTCGCGAACCCTCGGGATCGGCCTTCAATTCCATCGTCCAGCTGGAACAGGAAGGCGGCATCCCGCGCAATCCTTTCATCAATGCCGGCGCCATCGCCATCACCGACCTCGTGCTCGCCGGCCACACGCCGAAGGAGGCGATCGGCGAGGTCGTGCGCTTCCTGCGCTATCTGGCGGACGAAGACGACATCATCATCGACCAGGCCGTGGCGCGCTCCGAGCAGGCGACGGGTTTTCGCAATTTCGCGCTCGCCAATTTCATGCGCTCCTTCGGCAAACTCGATCATGCGGCCGAACTGGTGCTCGGCGTCTATTTCCATCAATGCGCACTCGCCATGAGCTGCCGGCAGCTCGCCAAGGCGGGCCTGTTCCTTGCCAATAGCGGCACCAACCCGCTGACCGGCCACCGCGTCGTCTCGCATCTTCGGGCGCGACGTATCAACGCATTGATGCTGACCTGCGGCCATTATGACGGTTCCGGCGATTTCGCCTATCGTGTCGGCCTGCCCGGAAAAAGCGGCGTCGGCGGCGGGATTCTGGCCGTAGCGCCCGGAAAGGCGTCCGTTGCCGTTTGGTCGCCCGGCCTCAACGACAACGGCAACTCGCTCATCGGCTCGCTGGCGCTCGAAATGCTGGCGGCGCGCACTGGCTGGTCGGTCTTCGGGGCTTGATTGTGCCGCCGGTTCGGGGCATTGCAGGCCCATGACCTTGGCATTCGCTGAAACCGACGACGACACATCGGACGATGGCCGCCATCCGCTCTTTGCGGATGCGCCTTCGAGTGTGTCGTTCAACAAGCTGCGCAAGCGCCTGCTTCGGCAGGTGCGGCAGGCGATGGACGATTTTTCCATGCTGAAGGGCCAGAAGCGCTGGCTCGTCGGTGTCTCCGGCGGCAAGGACAGCTACGGCCTGCTTGCGCTTCTGATGGACCTGCAATGGCGCGGTGTGCTGCCGGTCGAACTGATCGCCTGCAATCTCGACCAGGGCCAGCCGAATTTTCCAAAACATATCCTGCCCGAATATCTGAAATCGATCGGCGTCAAACACCGCATCGAATACCGCGACACCTATTCCATCGTGAAGGAGAAGGTGCAGGCGGGGGCGACCTATTGTTCGCTCTGCTCGCGGCTCAGGCGCGGCAATCTCTATCGCATCGCCCGGGAGGAGGGCTGTGATGCGCTGGTGCTCGGCCACCACCGGGAGGACATTCTCGAAACCTTCTTCATGAACTTCTTCCATGGCGGGCGGCTGGCCGCCATGCCGCCGAAGCTCTTGAACGACGAAGGCGACCTGATGGTACTGCGGCCGCTCGCCTATGCGGCGGAGGACGATCTGGCGAAGTTCGCAACAGCCATGCAGTTCCCGATCATCCCCTGCGACCTCTGCGGCTCGCAGGACGGTCTCCAGCGCAATGCGATGAAGGCGATGCTGGCCGATATCGAAACGCGCATGCCCGGCCGCAAGGATGCCATGCTGCGCGCGCTTGGCCATACCAATCCGTCCCATCTTCTCGACCCCAAGCTTTTCGATTTCTCCTCCCTCGAAACGGTAAAAAGCAATGACGATTGACATCAATGCCCTGGCGCTTGTGCTTGCACAGGCCGCCGAAGCGGAAATCCGCCCACGCTTTCGTGCGCTCGCCAAAGGCGACGTTCACACCAAGGCCGACGCGAACGACCTCGTGACGGTCGCGGACGAAGCGGCGGAACGCTTCATTAAGCGCGAGGTTGCCGCGCAGTTTCCGGGCGTGCTGTTCGTCGGCGAGGAATCGGTTGCGGCTGATCCGGCGCTGCTTTCGAAGCTCGGCGATGCCGAAACGGCCATCGTCGTCGATCCGATCGATGGCACGTTCAATTTCGCGTCCGGCGTGCCGCTCTTCGGCGTCATGGCGGCGATCGTCTCCGGTGGCGAAACCGTTGGCGGCATCATCTACGATCCGATGGGCGACGATTTCGTCATGGCTGAAAAGGGCAGCGGCACCTGGCAGACCGGCGATCACCGCCCGGCCGTCAAGCTGAAGGCACGCGGCGGTGCCGCACTAGAAGACCTGACCGGCATGGCTTCCACCAGCTTCCTTGATCGCGACCGCCGCGCGCGCATCCTGTCGAACCTCGCCAAGGTGGCCTTCGTCTCGAACTATCGCTGCGCCGCGCACGAATACCGCACCTTCGCCGGCGGCCACCTGCATTACCTCATGTACAACAAGCTGATGCCCTGGGATCACCTGGCCGGCACGCTGATCGCCCAGGAAGCCGGCGCCTACGCCGCCCGTTTCGATGGCTCGGCCTACAAGCCGCACCACACGGAAGGCGGCCTGTTGGTCGCACCGGACAAAGACACTTGGGAACTGCTGCGCCGCGAAGTGTTTGTTGACTAAATGGACGCTCTTCAACGGAAAAGGCCCGGCTGCCAATGGCAACCGGGCCTTTTTTGTCTACGAACCTCTCCTCCGTCATCCTCGGGCTCGCCCCGAGGATCCATGTCACAAACTCAACACGTGCCGTGAGATGTGGATCCTCGGGGCGAGCCCGAGGATGACGGAGAGTTGGTCGCCTGTCTCAAACCGGCTTGTTATGCGCCTGGAACAACTTTCCGCGCTCGGCAATCAAAACGAAGATCAGGCCGATGATCGAGAGCGTGAAGAAGCCCGTGACCAGCGGCAGCGCCGTGCCGTTGAACGACTGCCCAATGATCGCGCCGATGATCGTACCGCCCGCCGTGCCCATGAAACCGAGCACCGAGGAGGCGGTGCCGGCGACGTGGCCGAGCGGTTCCATGGCGAGCGAGTTGAAGTTCGAGCCGATCCAGCCGAACTGGAACATCGATAGCGCAAACAGCACGATGAAGATCGGGAAGGGCACATGTCCCGGCCAGATCAGCGTCAGAACGAGCCACAGCGTGTTGACCGTCAGGAAGCCCATCAGGGCGCCGTGCGACAGCTTGCGCATGCCGAACCGGCCGACGAGGCGGGCATTGACGAACGACGACAGCGCCATGAAGGCGGCGACGGCGGCAAACGCGACCGGGAACCAGACGCCAAGGCCGTAGATGCCGACGTAGATCTGCTGCGCTGAGTTGATGAAACCGAAGAGCGCCCCGAAGATGAAGGTGCTCGCCAGTGTGTAACAGAGCGCCACACGGTCAGTCAGAACGATGCGGAAGCCGCCGAGGACCGAACGCACCGTAAAGGGGCGAACGTCGTCTTCATGCAGCGTTTCCGGCAGGCGGACATACATCCAGGCCCAGACGGCGAGTGCCACGACCGCCATGAAGGCGAAGATCAGGTGCCAGTTGCCGAACAGCATGACAACCTGGCCGATGCCCGGCGCCATGACGGGGATGACCATGAAGACCATCATGATCAGCGACATGACCTCCGCCATCGCGCGCCCGCCAAATATGTCGCGGACGATCGAGACGGTGATGACGCGCATCGCCGCCGAACCGATGCCCTGGATGAAACGCACGGCGAGCAGCGCGGCAAAGCTCGGCACGAAGATCGCCGCGATCGACGAGACGACATAGATACCCAGCCCGACGAACATCGGCATACGACGGCCGAAGCGGTCGGAGATCGGGCCGTAAAGCAACTGCGCGAAGGCGAAGCCGATCAGATAGGCCGAGATGACATATTGCCGGTGGTTCTCGTTTTCGACGCCAAGGCTGGCGCCGATTTCCTGGAGACCGGGTAGCATGATGTCGATGGCTAGCGCATTGAGCGCCATGAGGAACGCCATGAGCGCGATGAATTCTATCTTGCCCATGCCTTTGAGGCGCTGGGCCGATTCAGGGGAAAGTCCAGACATATCAATTCATTCCATAAATGAGATAAGGCGCCGCTGGGATGCGGCGCCTTTGAAAAGCTTGCCGGTCGGAAGACCGTGAAGCGTCAGGCAGCGCCCTTGATCGAAATACCCTGTTCCTGAAGGTGAGACTGCAGCTCGCCCGACTGGAACATTTCACGCACGATGTCGCAACCGCCGATGAATTCACCCTTCACGTAAAGCTGCGGGATGGTCGGCCAGTTGGAATAGTCCTTGATGCCCTGGCGGATGTCGGCATCGGCGAGCACGTTGATGCCCTTGTAGTCCACGCCCACGTAATCGAGGATCTGCACGACCTGACCGGAGAAGCCACACTGCGGAAATTCCGGCGTGCCCTTGAGGAACAGGACGACGTCGTTGGTCTTCACTTCGTTGGCGATGAAATCTTGGATGCCGCTCATAGTCGTATTCCCTAGCAAATCGGCTTCAAGGGCCGATGCGATGAACCATGCGCCCTAGATAACAACCTCGGGTGACAAATGCCAGAAGTCCCTCAGGAAAAAATACGGGGGGTTGCCTTAGCAAATCCTGGGTGTTGCGCCGTTGCCGCGCCTATTGCGTGCCGTCGCAGCGGCTCGCGCCGGTCGCCGTCACGTTGCCGTCGGCGAAATCCAGCGTCTTTTCGACCGTGATGACCGTGCCGAAACCGTTTGCCTGAAACTCCGCGAAGCCGGGGCAGGTGTCGGGCGTACCCTCGACCGTGCGTTCCCAGAAGGTGAGCTTGCCGCTCTGAACCTCGAAGGCATCGGACGGCGCATCGAGCAGCACTGTGCCTTCGTCCAGGTCGTGCACGACGACATCGCCCTGCGGGCCTGTCGAGCGGCTCAACACCAGTATGTTGCCTTCCAGCGCGTAGAACCACAAGGGATCGCCAGGTTCGCCGATCACGTCGTCGGCCTCGTTCGCATCGAACCGGCAGGTTGACGCAGCATCCGGCTCAAGAGCCGTGACGGCGATCTGCGCGCCCGGTTCTTCGTCATAGAGTTTTACGGCAACGCGATAGCTGTCGCTGGAATGGCACTCGACGTCCTGCGCTGCCGCGGGCAGGGCGAGGAGGGACAGGCCAAGCGAGAGAACGACGAGACGCATGGCGGGACCTTGGCTGGATCAGCGGTTACGCTGGGCCGAACGACTGGCCGCCGTGCGCCGGCGGCTCGTCTGTTTGCGTGGGCGCTTCGCCGGCTTTTTCGTCGGCTTCAGCGCAGCCTCGAGGATATCGCCGAGGATGCCGCCGGAAGCCTTCTTGCGCGTCGTCGCCTTGCGGCGCGTGCGCTTGGTGGTCGTGGTCTTGCGCACGCCGGTCTTCTTCAGCACCTCTTTGAGGGCTGCATCAACGACACCGGAGACGAGCTGGTCGAGAAGGCCGGCCATCACGGATTACTCCGGAATGGAGGTCTGGAGGGCGAGGGCATGCAAAACGCCGCCCATATTGCCCTTCAATGCGTCGTAGACCATCTGGTGCTGCTGCACGCGGGTCTTGCCGCGGAAGGCTTCCGCGACGACCTCGGCTGCATAATGGTCGCCGTCGCCGGCAAGATCGCGGATGACCACCTTCGCTCCGGGAATGCCGGATTTGATGAGGTCTTCGATGTCGCCGGGTGACATGGCCATGAAACTGCTCCCTTATTTATTCTGCGGCGGCAGCGGCGGTGCCGTTGCCATCCATGAAGTCAGGGAACCACGATTCATGGGTGTTGCGCAATTGCTCAATCGGCAGCGAGAACAGGCCATCCACGGCCAGTGCATCGCCGACGACCGTGCCGAGGCGGCGGAACGGCACGCCGGCACCTTCCGCATTGGCGCAGACGAAGTTGGCGAGATCGGCGGAAACCGCGAGCACGTAGCGGGCCTGGTCTTCACCGAAGAGCAGCGCATGCGCCGGGCCGTTGGATTCGGAGAGATCGACCTTGGCGCCCTTGCCGGAGGCCATGACCATTTCGGCAAGCGCGGTCGCGAGGCCGCCTGAGGAAATGTCGTGGCAGGCCGTGACCTGACCGTTGCGGATAGCCGAGCGCACGAAATCGCCATTGCGGCGTTCGGCATGCAGGTCCACTTCCGGCGCCGGGCCATCGATCTTGCCGATGACGTCGCGCAGATAGACGGACTGGCCGAGATGGCTGCCGTCGGTGCCGATGAGGATCAGGTGATCGCCATCCTTGGCGCCGCCGATCTTGGCCATGACCGACCAGTCAGGCAGCAGGCCGACGCCGGCAATGGTCGGGGTCGGCAGGATCGCGATGCCGTTCGTCTCGTTGTAGAGCGAGACGTTGCCGGAGACGATCGGGAAGTCCAGCGCGCGGCAGGCTTCGCCGATGCCCTGGATCGCCTTGACGAACTGGCCCATGATCTCGGGCTTTTCCGGGTTGCCGAAGTTGAGGTTGTCGGTGGATGCGAGCGGCTCGGCGCCGGTCGCCGTGATGTTGCGCCAGCATTCGGCGACAGCCTGCTTGCCGCCTTCGAATGGATCGGCCTCGACATAACGCGGAGTGACGTCGGAGGAGAAGGCGAGCGCCTTGGAGGCATGCCCTTCGACGCGCACGACGCCGGCATCGCCGCCGGGGATCTGCAGGGAATTACCCTGGATCAGCGTGTCATACTGCTCGTAAACCCAGCGGCGGCTGGACTGGTTCGGCGAGCCAACGAGCTTCAGCACGGCCTCGCCGTAATTGGCGGGCTCTTCCACCAGATTGGCCGGCAGCGGTGCGGGCTTGCCCGGTTCACGCCAGGGGCGGTCGTATTCCGGCGCTTCGTCGCCCAGTTCCTTGATCGGCAGGTTTGCGACTTCCTCGCCCTGGTGCAGGATGCGGAAGCGCAGGTCGTCCGTCGTATAGCCGACGATGGCGAAGGCGAGGCCCCACTTGATGAAGATCGCCTTGGCGACCTCTTCCTTGGCCGGCTCGAGAACCATGAGCATGCGCTCCTGGCTTTCCGACAGCATCATTTCATAAGCCGTCATCTGCTCTTCGCGGACTGGCACGAGATCGAGGTTCAGCTCGATACCGAGGTCGCCCTTGGCGCCCATCTCGACGGCCGAGCAAGTGAGGCCGGCGGCACCCATGTCCTGGATGGCGATGACGGCGCCGGTCTGCATCAGTTCAAGGCAGGCTTCCAGCAGGCACTTTTCGGTGAAGGGATCGCCGACCTGCACGGTGGGGCGCTTCTCTTCGATGGACTCGTCGAATTCCGCCGATGCCATGGTTGCGCCGCCCACGCCGTCACGGCCGGTCTTGGCGCCGAGATAGACGACCGGCAGACCGACGCCCTTTGCTTCCGAGAGGAAGATGGCGTTCGACTTGGCAAGGCCGGCGGCAAAGGCGTTGACGAGGATGTTGCCGTTGTAGCGCGGATCGAACTCGACTTCGCCACCGACTGTCGGAACGCCGAAGGAATTGCCGTAGCCGCCAACGCCGGCGACGACGCCGGAGACGAGGTGGCGGGTCTTCGGATGGTCAGGCGCGCCGAAGCGCAGCGCGTTCATTGCCGCGACCGGGCGCGCGCCCATGGTGAAGACATCGCGCAGAATACCGCCGACACCGGTCGCCGCACCCTGATAGGGCTCGATATAGGACGGGTGGTTGTGGCTCTCCATCTTGAAGACGACGCAGTCGCCGTCATCGATATCGACGACACCGGCGTTTTCGCCCGGACCCTGGATGACGCGCGGACCCTTGGTCGGCAGCGTGCGCAGCCAGCGCTTGGAGGATTTGTACGAGCAGTGCTCGTTCCACATGGCCGAGAAGATACCAAGTTCGGTGAAGGTCGGTTCGCGGCCGATCAGCGAGAGGATGCGGTCGTATTCATCCGGCTTCAGCCCGTGGGCGGCAATCAGCTCCGGGGTGATCGGGCGGGTGTTCGAAATGGTCATCGTCGCTCGTCTTGTCGTGGAGGGCAGGATTGCCGTCTCTTTAACCCAAGCCGACTGTCAGCGCGACAGGAAAATGACGGTGAAACACAGGCAAACGCGGCTTTCAGGCCGGGCTGTCATACCCCGTCGGGCCGTTTTCGAGCAGCCGCCGAAGCCGCATCAGGCCGCCGACGACCGCCTCGCGTTCCGTCGGTGAGGAGAGGCCGATGCGCACGCGATGAAATGTCTTTTCCGAGCGGCCCGCTTTGAACTCGTCCTCATCGTCGATGAGGATGTCTTCGGCAAACGCTGCCTGTCTGAAGGTGCCCGACAGCCAGGGATCCGGCAGCTTCAGCCAGAGGAACGGCACGCGCGGATGCGAGTTGAAATCCAGCCCTTCGAAGATGTTGCGCGCATGCGCCTCGCGGATGCCGACCTCCTCGGAGACTTTCGCGCGGATGGTATCGGCCATGCCCGACAAAACGAGGCGGGCGGCAAGCTCGGCGAGCAGGAAGGGCAGGCCGCCGCTCACCATCTTGTGGGCGATGCGCACGCGCTGCGCCAGATGCGGTGGGCAGGCGATCCAGCCGCCGCGCACGCCGGCCGCCACACTCTTCGACAGCCCGCCGACGAGGAAGGTGCGCTCCGGTGCGATTTCGGCGAGCAACGGAATGTCGTCATTGGCCGTCGCGCCATAGAGATTGTCCTCCACGAGGAAGACATTGTGCCGCTTGGCAATGGCGACAATGGCCCGGCGGCGCTCCTCCGGCATGGTGACGAGCGTCGGGTTCTGGGCGCCGGACATCAGGAAGGCGAGCTTGGGGTGCTGCTGGACGCAGATTCGCTCGAAATCCTCGGGGATGACGCCATGCGCATCCGAATCGACCAGTGCCGTCTGGCGGCCGAGCAGGGCGGTGCCGCGGCTGACCTGAGAATAGGTGACGTGTTCGAAGACGATGCGGTCGCCCGGCGCCGTGATGACCGACACGGCAGCGATCACGGCGGCATGCGCCCCGAGCGTCGGGACGATGCTTTCCTGCGCCGGCTGCCAGTCACCACGCTTCAGCCATTGGCGACCGGCCTCCAGCCAGTGCGCCGGGAAATTCCGTGTATAGCTCGAAATCTCGTTCGGTTGCTCGCGACAGATGGCCGAGAGGATATCGGTGACAATGGCCGATTGTCCCACATCCGTGGCGGCCGTCGTGTCGAAGCGCAGCTTACCGGGCGGTGCATTGGTGGCGCGGGTGCCGACAAGGCGCGCGCTGATCGGGTCGATGCCCGAGGCCGCATCGTCATTGTCGGGCGAGCCCAGGACATAAGTGCCACGCCCAACTTCACCACTCACGAGACCGCGCTCGCGCACCATGCTGTAGGCGCGGCTGACCGTACCGATTGTCACCCCGATATCATAGGCGAGATTACGCTGCGGCGGCAGTTTGCTGCCGGAGGCGAGGGTGCCGGTGTTGATGGCCTGTTCGATCTGGTCAGCGATGCGGACATAGAGCGGGCCGTCGGAGGCCTGTAGATTGGGAAGCCAATTTGTCATGGTGGCAATTCTTATATTGCACCGTTCTGAAAGTCAATTATCTCCTGAATGCACCGATTGTCACGCTCCCAGTGACCTTTCAGGAGGCAGTTTCATGGCAATTGATACAATTTTCGTCCAGGGCGACATCGAGCACTCGCGTTCCACTCGTGGATTGTTTCATCGAGCATGGCTTGCCGTGCGGGCATGGTGGCTGAAGCGCCGCACGCGTCAGGCCCTCATCGAGATGACGGAGGATCAGCTGCGCGATATCGGGATCACCCGCAGCGAGGCCCAGCGCGAGATCGGCAAATCGTTCTATTGGGACTGAGGACGCCTCAGCAGCCCTTACCACCCGCCGCCCAGCGCTTGACGTCGGTCGCGATACGCGCACCGACGGCTTCGCCCATCAGCGGTCCGAAGGCATCGAGCTTTGCAGGGCTGCCTTCCGCCTGCACGACGAGCAACGGGCGTGACTCCGGGGAGTTGCGGTGCACGACGAGAATGCGCGGCCGGCCGGAGAAGGAATTCAGTTCCGGCGCGAGACGGTAGGCCTTGAAGGCCGGGTCACCCGATTTGAACCAGCAGCTGTTGGCGCCGAGCGCCACGCGTTCCATGGTCGGAAGTGCGCCGCCATTGGCCTTCGGCGGCGGCGTCTTCGTCTGGCAAGCAGCCAGCGCCGCAACGGCAACGAGCGGCAGGAGAAGCTTGGCAGAGAGACGAGGGCGCATGGAAAGCCTTTCGGGTTTGGACATGCGCCCTTGATAACGACGCCGGGTTAAGCAGCGATTACGTCAAGCACGGAAGCGAAAAGGCCGCGGCCGTCGGAACCGCCATGGGCGGCCTCGATGAGGTTTTCCGGGTGCGGCATCAAGCCCAGCACGTTGCCCTTGGCATTCATCACGCCGGCAATGTCGTTGAGCGAGCCGTTCGGATTGGTGCCGTCGGCATAGCGGAAGACGACCTGACCGTTGCCTTCGATGGCAGCGAGCGTCTCGGCATCGGCGAAGAAGTTGCCGTCGTGGTGGGCGACAGGGCTGCGGATGATCTGGCCCTTGTCATAGGCGCGGGTGAAGTCCGTCTCGGCATTCACCACTTCCAGCTTCACTTCGCGGCAGACGAATTTCAGCGAGGCGTTGCGCATGAGGGCGCCTGGCAGCAGGCCTGCTTCCAGCAGGATCTGGAAGCCGTTACACACGCCCAGAACCTTCACGCCGGCTTCCGCCTTCGCCTTGATCGCCTGCATCACCGGCATGCGTGCGGCGATGGCGCCGCAGCGCAGGTAATCGCCATAGGAGAAGCCGCCGGGGATGACAATAAGATCGACATCCGGCAGGTCCGTTTCCGTCTGCCAGACAGTGACCGGTGCGGTGCCGGAAATCTTGGTCAGCGCCGCGATCATGTCGCGGTCACGATTGAGGCCGGGGAGCTGGACGACGGCGGACTTCATGGGTGTGGTTCAAACCTTGCCTGGGCCTCGGCGAGTTCACGCAGTTCGAGGCGTTTTTCGATATGGTCGAGACGCTTGTCCATGTGGGCCAGGCGCGAGTAGATGTGGTGAACGTCCTGCTGGACTGTAACGATCGCTCCTCGCGTCGTGATCATCTCACTGCGAAGATCGGAAAGCCCGATGTCCAATTTGTCCATTCGGGCAGGAATGCTTTTCAGCACCCCGTACAGCAGTTCGTTCGTGACATCTGCCATTGTCTATATCCCTCAACCGTCAGGCGAGGGCGATAGTATAATTCTCGATTACCGTGTTGGCCAGAAGCTTCTCGCACATGGCCTTGAGGTCGGCTTCGGCCTTGGCACGGTCGGCCGTGGCGAGCTCGAGATCGAACACCTTGCCCTGGCGGATGCCGCCGACGCCGTCGAAACCGAGGCTGCCGAGCGCGCCTTCGATGGCTTTGCCCTGCGGGTCGAGAACGCCGTTCTTGAGCGTGACCGTTACGCGTGCCTTGATCATGTCTTCCTCTTCAAACCAAAATCCCAAGCGCCGGGCGGGCGCAATTATTTCACCAGAACCGGGCCGGTACCGCGCGGAGGCTCGTTCTCGTTGATGATGCCGAGACGGCGTGCCACTTCCTGATAGGCTTCGACGAGCCCACCGAGATCGCGGCGAAAGCGGTCCTTGTCCATCTTTTCCTGCGTGGCGATATCCCACAGGCGGCAGCTGTCGGGCGAGATCTCGTCGGCGATGATGATGCGCATCATGTCGCCCTCGAACAGGCGGCCGCATTCGATCTTGAAATCGACGAGCTGGATGCCGACGCCGAGGAACAGGCCGGAGAGGAAGTCGTTGACGCGGATGGCGAGCGCCATGATGTCGTCGAGTTCCTGAGGGCTTGCCCAGCCGAAGGCCGTGATGTGTTCTTCGGAGACCATCGGGTCTTCGAGCGCATCGGCCTTGAAGTAGAATTCGATGATCGAGCGCGGCAGCACGGTGCCTTCCTCGATGCCCAGGCGTTTGGACAGCGAGCCGGCGGCGACGTTGCGCACGACGACTTCGAGCGGGATGATCTCGACTTCCTTGATCAGCTGCTCGCGCATGTTCAGGCGGCGGATGAAGTGGGTGGGGATACCCATCTTGTTCAGCTGCGTGAAGAGGTACTCGGAAATCCGGTTGTTCAGCACACCCTTTCCGTCGATGATGTCGTGTTTTTTCTTGTTGAAGGCGGTCGCATCGTCCTTGAAGAACTGGATCAGCGTGCCCGGCTCGGGACCCTCATAAAGGATCTTGGCCTTGCCCTCGTAAATACGGCGGCGACGGTTCATGGATTTGTCTCTGTGGTTGGCGCGCTTGGGCTCGCGCACATATCGGTCTTTTGCGCTCCCATAAACGAAATGCCGCACTTTCACAATCGCCGTGACGCCCGATCCCCCGATTTCCGGCCTTCCGGCAAGTTTCAGTGGGACGAAAGTTCGCATTGCACTTTTGTCGTCGTTTTGATTTATGGGCGGAGAAGCCTTTGATGGCTGAGAGAATCTACGGGAGTCACGGATGACCAGTATTCAGGATCGGGAAAAGGCCTTCGAGGCCAAGTTCGCACTGGACGAGGAGCTGCGCTTCAAGGCCGAAGCACGTCGCAACAAGCTGCTCGGCCTGTGGGCTGCCGGCCTGCTCGGCAAGACCGGCGAGGAAGCGGATGCTTACGCCAAGGACGTCGTTGCGGCGGACTTCGAGGAAGTCGGGCATGAGGATGTCGTGCGTAAGGTGAAGGCCGATTTCGATGCCGGCGGCGTTGCCCGCAGCGAAGACGAAATTCGCGTGCAGATGATCGAGCTGCTCGCCGTTGCGATTTCGCAGCTCGAAGCCAAGTAAGCGATCCCATCGCATTCAATCGGAAAGCCGCCTGCCTCGTCGGGCGGCTTTTTGTTTTGATCTACCGGTTGACGGCGCGCCGCACTTCGTTTTGCAGGTCGCGCACATTGCCCGTCTCCATGCGCCATTCTTCCTGGCGCACGAAGTCCGGAACAGCATGCGCCGGCATGGGCCGGGCAAGGGCATAGCCCTGCAGGATATCGCAGCCGAGATCGCGCATGATGGCCACATGAGCCGGCGTCTCGACCCCTTCCGCCACCACCTGGATGTTCAGGGAGCGCCCGATCTCCACGATGGTGCCGACCAGTTTGCGCTGCGCCGGCGAACGGTTGACCGGCTTGACGAGTTGGCGGTCGATCTTGAGCCGGCGGGGGCTGAGCTTCATGAGGCTGACGATCGAGGCGTGGCCGGTACCGAAGTCATCGATCTCGATATCGATGCCGAGCTTGCGCATCTCCGCGAGGTTTTCCAGCACCGTACGGTCGCAGTCGTCGAGGAAGATCGATTCCAGAAGTTCGAAGGAAAGCGACTGCGGCGCGATCTTCAGCGCGCGCAGCGACCGCCCCAGCTCGGGATCATGCAGGCGCTTGGAGGAGACATTTGCAGAAATCTTGCCGATGCCCAATCCGAGAGACTGCCATTCGGCGAAGTCAGCGAGGGATTTTTCGAGCACGATGCGGTCGATCGTTGCCACGCAATCGAGATCTTCGGCGATCTTCAGGAACGCGTCCGGCGCGAGGATGCCGCGCGTCGGATGATCCCAGCGAGCGAGTGTCTCGACGCCGAAGATATCTAGCGTACGGGCACAGAATTGCGGCTGGTAGTAGGGCAGGAACCGACCCTGTTCGATACCGGAGAGGATTTCGTCCGCCGTCTGCTTGTTGACGATGATCTGCGCCTGGAAATCGCTGGTGAAGAATTCGTGTCGGCTGCGGCCACGGTTCTTGGCGCGGTAGAGCGCGAGGTCGGCATTGACGAGCAGCTGCTTGGCATCGATGGCCGCGCCCGACTGGCTGGCAATGCCGACGGACGCGCCGAAGCGGCAGATGTGGCCATTGAAGGTCACGGGCTTGCGCATGGCCTCGACGATCGCCTCGGCGAGCACGGAGAGATTGCGCCCGTTCGGCCCCGAAGAGAGGAACACGAACTCGTCACCGCCGATGCGCGCGACGAAATCGCCGGGACCCTTGAGCTCCCGCAATACGCTCGCGGCATGGACCAGCATCTGGTCGCCGGCAAGATGGCCGAGCGTGTCGTTGATTTCCTTGAAACGGTCAAGGTCGATATGCAGCACGGCGAGGCGGCTGCCCGATTCCTGCGCTTGCCTGGCGGCCTCCTGAATGGTGGCATCAAGGTAGCGGCGGTTGGGCAGTCCGGTGAGATGATCGTGCAGGGCGGTGTACTCGATGCGCGCCTTGGCGGCTTCAAGTTCACCGGCGCGGGCTTCGGCCAGTTCCTTGGCGTGCGTCAGTTCCTCCTGAAGCTCGACGTCATCGGTCACATCCCAGTTGGCACCGATGAGGCGGGGGACGCCTGTCGTGTCGATATAAGGAGCCGAGCGGCCGCGCAGGTGCCGGATTTCCCCGTCACCCCTGACGATTCTGAATTCGTTGGCGAAATCCCGGCCGATGAAGATGCCTTCATCGACCCTCGCCATCGCCTTGTGACGGTCCTGCGGGTGCAGCGCGCGTTCCCAGGTCGTGGCATTCGGCTCTTCGGTCAGGCCGTACATCTCGACCATGCGATCGTCCCATTGCACTTCGTTGGTCCTGAGATTGACCTCGAAGACACCGATGCGCGAGACGTCGAGAGCCAGTTCCAGGCGGCGCGACATCTGGGCCAGACGCTCCTCGGCCTCCTTGCGCTCGGTAATGTCGGTATCCGTTCCCGCGATGCGGCTTGGCTTGCCGTCCTCGCCATATTCGACAACGGCGCCGCGGCTTTCGATCCAGACCCAATGGCCGTCCTTGTGCCGCTCGCGATAGGCGAAGATGCTGAACGGTGTCTGGCCGGTTTCCTGTTTCTGGATATGGGCGATGACATGGGCCCGATCATCGGGATGCACGCTCTGGATCCAGGTTTCCAGCGAGGCGTCTATCGGATCGTCCGGCTGCAGGCCGCGGATGGTGCGCCACTGGCGGGAATAGAACAGATCGCCGCGGGAAAAATCATGGTCCCACACACCCTGGCCGGCAGATTCCAGTGCGTGGTTCCAGCGTGCCTCCCGTTCGGCCAGTTCCAGCGCGTTGCGTTTGCGCTCGTCGACGTCGATGGCCTGCACGATCATTGCCGGCGACGCGTCGTCGCCGGGAAGAGCCGGGGGCGCGATGAAGGAGGCGAGCACCCAGAATTCGGTGCCATCCGGTCGCTGGAAGCGGATTTCCCAGGGCGCCTGCTCGGGAAGTTTCGGATGCATCGCATAGGCGATGATGGAGCGATCTTTCGGGGAAACACAGGCGTCGAAGACGGGCAGGTCATCAACCGAGGCGGCGGCGAAGAGCCGCAGAAACGTGGCATTGGCCTCGATGATGCGGCCTTCTGTATCAAGCGCGGCAAAGCCGAAGCCGGATCGCGCGAAAAGCTGACGATACAGCGGTTCGCGTTCCGTTTTATCCACGGCAATAGAGGTCGAACCGGGTGGTTTGGCCATGAAACGCGGCGCCTGCAAAGAACTCAACAGGCTTAGCGTGCAGGATTTCTATGAAATTCCTCTTAATGCTGAAATGCGGTGCGGTCAGACCGGCGGCTTGAGCTTGCTGAGGAACTGCGCGAACACCATGGTTCCCTCCGGCCACGGACCATGGCCGGACGCGGTATTTATATGCCCGGCTTCCCCCGCATCGAGCAGCAGCGAACCCCAGCAGGCCGCGATGTCGTCTGCATGCTCATAGGTGCCGAACGGATCGTTCCGGCTGGCAACGACCAGCGATGGGAAGAAAAGCGGCTCGCGCGAATAGGGGCCGAAGGTCGTCAGATGCGCCGGCTCGATGTCCGGCTTCGTGAGATCGGGCGGCGCTACGAGAAAGGCGCCGGCCACCTTGTTGCCGAGATGCGGTGCGGCATGGATGGCCGCAGCAACCCCCAACGAATGAGCGACCAGCACGACAGGCTTGGACGCCGCCGCGACTTCGTCGACGATCCGCTGCACCCAGTCTTCACGCACCGGCTTTTCCCATTCCGCTTGTTCTACGCGGCGCGCCGAACCGAGCTTGGACTGCCAGCGGCTCTGCCAGTGCTCGGGGCCGGAATTGGTATGGCCGGGGACGATGAGGATTTCTGCTTCAGACGCTTTCATGCGGCGGGATGTGCGTTCACGAAGTGCTGAAGTCAAGAGGGTGAGACAAATCGGGCGGGCAGGTGTATGATTCTCCCTCTCAATGCCAATCACGGCCATCCGTGGGGGCGGACGATTTGCCCTCGACACATGCGGACGCCGTGGCGGTTTTCAACCGGCAAGGAGGAATGGTCATGACGGCTTTTCATGTGATGGCAGGCTCCGGTGACATGGCGACACGTCCCGCCGTGCGGCGGATCGGAATGTCCGATGTCCGGGACGCACTCGCACGCGGCTTCGAAGATTTTCGCGCCAAACCGTCCCACTACGTCTTTCTCAGTCTCATCTACCCGATCTGCGGCGTCGTGCTGATCACGTGGAGTTCCGGGGCGAACATGCTGCCGTTGATCTTTCCGCTGATCGCCGGCTTCGCGCTGCTCGGGCCGTTCCTCGCGCTTGGCCTCTATGAAATCAGCCGACGGCGGGAACGCGGCATGGACGCATCCTGGCGCCACGCACTCGCGGTGCGCCATTCGCCGGCCCTGCCATCCATCCTCGCCGTCGGCGCCATGCTGACGGTGCTGTTCGTGGCCTGGCTGGTCTTTGCCCAGATGCTTTATACCAGCCTCTTCGGGCCGGAGCCGCCGCGTTCGCTGGCGCTCTTCCTCGCCTCCATCTTCAGTTCGGAAAACGGGTTGCTGCTGGTGCTGGCGGGCAATGTCATCGGCTTCTGCTTCGCGCTCGTCGTGCTGGCGACAACCGTGATCGCCTTTCCGCTGATGCTCGACCGGGACGTCGGTGCTGTCGCGGCCATCGAGACGTCGTTGCGCGCGACGCTCGTCAATCCGGTGCCGATCGCGTGCTGGGGCCTCGTCGTCGCGGCGCTGCTGATCGTCGGCACGATCCCGCTCTTCGT
Organism: Shinella curvata; assembly: GCF_022899935.1. GTDB lineage: Bacteria > Pseudomonadota > Alphaproteobacteria > Rhizobiales > Rhizobiaceae > Shinella > Shinella curvata. The sequence continues at coordinate 378,776 of NZ_JALJCJ010000001.1, read as the reverse complement.
CGGTCTTGCCGTGATCATGCCGATCCTCGGCCATGCCACCTGGCATCTCTACCGCAAGATCGTCGTCGAGGAACGATGACCGCTGTTTCGTGGGCGGCGGCGCCTGGAGGAGAGCGTTGCCGTCCACCAGAGGGGAGCGATGGCGCCACTGGCGCCATCGCTGCTGTTTCCTATCTGGTCAGCGGGTAGCACTTGTCGGTGGAAAAGGCGCCGTCCTTGAACCCCATCTGGCAGACGACGACCGCCTCGTCCTTCTGCAGGAAAACGGCATAGCTTTCCGCGATCGGCGACACGTTGATGATGTCGTAATCGGCCTTCAGCAATTCGATGATGGATTGCGGTGTTTCCGCCAGCGCCTCTCCGGCGAGGAAAACGGTGGCAAGGAGTGCAGCGGCAAATTTCATGTTCGGCCTCCCAGGGTCGTGCGGCATTGCACGCGCGGGAAGTCTAATACAGGGAAAACGGCCGGCGAAGATGCTCGCCGGCCGACTTTCAGCTTTGTCTCAGACCGTGCCGAAGACGCGGCGGAAGATCGTGTCGACGTGCTTGGTGTGGTAGCCGAGGTCGAATTTTTCGCGGATCTGCTCTTCGGTGAGGGCAGCGCGCACTTCGGTGTCGGCCAGCAGTTCTTCCAGGAAGTCCGCACCCTTTTCCCACACCTTCATCGCGTTGCGCTGCACGAGACGATAGGAATCTTCGCGGGAAACGCCGGCTTGCGTTAGGGCAAGCAGGACGCGCTGCGAGTGAACGAGACCGCGGAACTTGTTGAGATTCTTCAGCATGTTCTCTGGATAGATCACCAGCTTCTCGATGACGCCGGCAAGGCGGTTCAGCGCGAAGTCGAGGGTGATCGTCGTGTCCGGGCCGATGCCGCGCTCGACGCTGGAATGCGAAATGTCGCGCTCATGCCAGAGCGCCACGTTTTCCATGGCGGGCGTCACGGCCATGCGCACAAGGCGGGCGAGACCCGTCAGGTTTTCCGTCAGCACCGGGTTGCGCTTGTGCGGCATGGCGGAAGAACCCTTCTGCCCCGGCGAGAAGAACTCTTCGGCTTCCAGCACTTCCGTGCGCTGCATGTGGCGGATTTCAATCGCGACGTTCTCGATCGACGACGCGATGACGCCGAGCGTGGCGAAGAACATGGCGTGGCGGTCGCGCGGGATGACCTGTGTGGAGACCGGCTCCGGCACGAGACCCAGCTTCGCGCAGACATGTTCTTCGACGCGCGGGTCGATATTGGCGAAGGTGCCGACGGCGCCGGAGATCGCACCGGTCGCGATTTCCGCACGTGCGGCGACGAGGCGGGCGCGGTTGCGATCCATTTCGGCATAGAAGCGGGCGAGCGTCAGGCCCATCGTCGTCGGCTCGGCGTGGATGCCGTGGCTGCGGCCGATGCGGATCGTGTCCTTGTGCTCGAAGGCGCGGGCCTTCAGCGCCGTCAGAACGCGGTCGACGCCGGCAAGCAGGATATCGGCGGCGCGTACGAGCTGGATGTTGAAGGTCGTGTCGAGCACGTCCGACGAAGTCATGCCCTGGTGCACGAAGCGGCTGTCGGGGCCGACGAATTCGGCGAGATGCGTCAGGAAGGCGATGACGTCATGCTTGGTCACGGCCTCGATCTCGTCGATGCGGGCGACGTCGAATTCGGCCTTGCCACCCTTTTCCCAGATCGTCTCGGCAGCCGATTTCGGGATGACGCCGAGGTCGGCGAGCGCGTCGCAGGCATAGGCTTCGATTTCGAACCAGATGCGGAACTTCGTTTCGGGCGACCAGATGGCGACCATGTCCGGTCGGGAATAGCGAGGGATCATCGGTTCTAGACTTTCCTTGGGAGGGTGGGAATTGCCGCCGCTTTAGCAAAGATGGCCGGCAAGCTCAACGCATGTATCTGGGCATGGACAGCGCAAGCCATAGGCTGGCGCCCGCCAGAAGCGGCAGGCCGACCGGCAGATAGAGCCGCAGGCCCATGACGAGAAACTGATAGACGGCGCCGATGGAGGTGAAGACGAACTGATAGACCCAGATGCGCGTGCCGAAGGGCTGATGCCACCGCGCATAGAAAAGCCGGTACTCCATGGCGAAGAAGAAGGCCGTCATGGCGATCGTACCGAGGCTGAGCAGAACGAAATGGGCGGAAAAGCGGCTTTCGGTTCCGCGCCTTCGCGTCAGGAGCCGCGCGAGCGGCAGGGCGATCGGCCAGGCGAAAAGGCCGCCGGCGAAGTAGATGAGGAGAAGCTTGTCGAGATGAAAGTTCGCGTCGCGGCCCTCCATATGCAGGGAGACAAACGCACAGGCCGTCATCACCAGCCCCCAGGCGAAAGCCCCGCCGAGACAGAGCGCAAGAGAGGGAAACACGGCCACGGTTCCGTTGCCGAAGGGCGTATCCCTTCCTGCCGCGACGGATCCCGATGCGTGCATGTCAGGGCCGGAAGGGGACGGCGATCCAGCGGCCGTCGGCACCTTCGAAACCGAAGCTGCGGACCAGCACGAGCGCCACGTGAACAGGATCGGCGCCACGCGGATGGAAGGTCATGGCGCCAGAAATCTGGTAGGAGAGCGGGCAGTTGCGGCTGTCGGGCACCCGTGTGTCCTCGTGGAGCACCGTATCGGCCGTTTCGCCTTCGCGCTTGACCAGCTTCAGTCGGAAACCCGTGCCGCCCTCGGGTGTGATATCCCGGCACCGATCGGACGGCTTCAGCGGAATGTTCTCAAGCGCCAGTGCGAAGCTGCCGCCGGGCGTCGGTTCGATGGCGTGGGGAAGATAGTCGATGCGCTCGCGGTCGGCACCCACTTCGCCCATCGGGTTGAACGCGGCGAGCACGCCGGGATTGTCGGCGAGTTTGTGGCTCTCGATCAGGCTCCTGGCCTTGTCGCGGCTTTCAGCGCGCGCCTTGCCGAGGCCTACGGACTCGTCGTCGATGCGCACGCGGATCGGCGTGCCCGAGAGATAGGTGTCCTTTTCCGTATCGATGAAATAGACGTTGGAATAGGGAAAGCCGGAACCGTCCTGGATGCCGAATTCTTCGAAGGCGAAGACCTTGCCGTCGGGCGAGAAACCGAGCGGCTGGAAGGTCGCGAAATCGCCAGCCGAGGCACTGGCCGCCATCAGTGCGGAGGCAAGCAGGCCGGACGCCGTTTTCCGCAAGATGGTCACGTCCGTGCTTCCTCCGCGTTGCGGCGCAGAGTGTCGATGGTTTTGCGGTAGGCGTCAACATGGCCGCCGCCGAAGATCGCTGAGCCCGCGACGAAGACGTTCGCGCCCGAAGCAGCCGGCATTGCGATCGTATCGATTGCAATGCCGCCATCGATCTGAATTTCGATCGGCCGGTCACCGACGAGCTTGCGTACGCGGCGCAGCTTTTCCTGCATGGCCGGAATGAATTTCTGGCCGCCGAAACCGGGGTTGACGGTCATGACGAGAATAAGGTCGATCTTGTCGAGCAGGTAGTCGAGCACACTTTCCGGTGTCGCCGGGTTGATCGCGACGCCGGCGCGCTTACCGAGCGCGCGGATCGCCTGCAGCGACCGGTCGAGATGCGGGCCGGCCTCGGCATGCACGGTGATGCCATCGCAGCCTGCCTTGGCGAAGGCCTCGAGATAGGGGTCGGCCGGGGCGATCATCAGGTGGCAGTCGAAGAAGGCGTCGGTATGCGGACGCAGCGCCTTGATGACATCGGGACCGAAGGAAATGTTCGGCACGAAATGGCCGTCCATGATGTCGAGATGGATCCAGTCCGCCCCCGCCGCGACGACGTCGCGCACTTCCTGCCCGAGCTTGGCATAGTCGGCGGCGAGAATGGAAGGGGCGATCCGCATGGGAAGGGTCATGTCAGGCTCCATCGGCAAGGATTTTGGCGTCGCCATATCATCCCCGGCAAGAGGGAACAACGGGCGAATTCACCGTTCCGCCCAGCTCGGCTGCACATCGCCGTCCATCGGTGTGGCGTCGTGCACGCCACGGGCGATGGCGCGCGCCATGGTGGCGGCGGCGGCGGCGCAGAGCGCGATGAAGTCCTCCGGCGCAGGCGCACGGCCGCTTTTTCCCGTCGCAAGCGCGAAGACGAGGTCGCCGTCGAGCGGCGTATGCGAGGGCCAGATCGCGCGGGAAAAGCCATCGTGGGCGGCGATCGCAAGGCGCTTCGCTTCTGCCTTGGTCAGTTGGGCGTCGGTTGCGATAACGGCGATGGTGGTGTTTTCCGTGCCGGTCGGGCGAGCGGAGAGTTTTGTGCGCGGAATGCGGGCGTCTTGCGGGAAGGGCACAGGCAGGCCGAGGCCGCCGAATTCGCCGTTTTCCTCGAAGGGGGCGGCCCAGAAATGCCGGGTGGCGCCGATCGTAGCGGAGCCGAGTGCATTGACCGCCACGAGCGCACCGACCGTAAAACCTTCGGCAAGCATGCTGGAAGCGGAGCCGAGGCCTCCCTTGAAGCTGGCGGTGAGCGCTCCGGTACCCGCCCCGGCGCTGCCGGTGTCGAAATCGACGCCCGCGTTTTCCAGCGCTGCGTAACCAAGATCTCGGTAGGGTGAATAGCGGCCCCAATCCTTGTTTCCGGCGTTCATCAGGTCGAAGAGGATCGCGGCGGGTACGATAGGCACGCGGTGCGGGCCGACGGCAAAGCCGCGCTCTCTTTCGCGCAGACCCGCCTGCACGCCGGTCGCCGCGTCCAGCCCGAAGGCCGAGCCGCCGGAAAGCACGACGGCATCGACGGTCTGGACCGTATTGTGCGGCTCCAGCAGGTCGGTTTCCCGTGTGCCGGGGGCGCCGCCAAGCACCTGCACGGCAGCCGTCGCCGGCTCCTCGCAAAACACCACGGTGACGCCGGAGCGCAAAACGTGATCGGTCGCGTTGCCGACCTGGAGGCCCGCGACATCGGTGATGAGGTTCCTCTCACCCGGTCGCATTTTATTCGCTTTCCAGTGCCGCGTTGGCCGGCACGAAAGCGCCAGCCCTCCAGACGAGCAGGCGGTAGGGGTTGGCGCCGAGTTCGTGATCCGCGCCGAAGGCGAGGGGCCCGATTGCCGTTTCGAAGCGGCCGGCGGCGAGTTTTTCCAGCAGGTCGCCACCTTCGGCCGCGGCCGCCGCGAGCGCCGTCACGGCCGCATGGGCCGGCAGGACGTAACCTTCCGCGACGATGCCGCGTGCCAGCATGGCCTTGGCTACCGGTTCGCCCTCCGGCTGCGACTGATAGTCCGGCAAGGCGATCGCCTGCACGCCGTCGGTCATCGCCACGGTCGGATCGGCGCCGATCAGCGCCTCGCCGCCAAGGAGGACAAGAGGTTGCTTCTCCGCTGCTGCGTCACGCGCAATGACGGCGACATCCGCTCGGTCGCCGCCGACGAAGACATGGGTGACGCCGGTCTTGGCCAGCCGCCGCACGAGGGTGAGCTGTTGCTCCTGTGCCGGGCGAAACGTATCGACGAAGGCCGCCTTCAGACCTACTTCCTCAAGCCGCAGCCGGACGGTCTCCACCAGTTCGCGGGCATGGATCGTGCCGTCGTCGATGAGCGCGAAGGGATCGGATTTCCAGTCGCGGGTGATGATTTCGACCGCCTTGTCCGCCTCCGCTTTCGGCCCGGGAGCCAGGCGGAAGAGCGGCCACTTCCTCTTCAGCGCATCCTCCATGAGGATACCGGAGCGTACCGAGAGCGTGATGGCCGGCACCTTCGCCTCCGCGAGCGCCGGAAGGGCGGCGGCAAGCCCCTCCGTGCAGAGGAAGCCGACGGCAGCATCGGCACCCGCCGAAAGGATCGCCTTGGCGATGGCGGTGCCATCCGTCTCGTCGCAGGCTTCCGGGATTTCCACGACCGTGTCGCCGTTCGCTTCGGCGGCAAAACGTGCGCCGTCGCGCACCTGCTGCCCGAGAATGGCAAGTGGCCCCGCCTCGGGCGCTACGACGGCGAACGTCAGGCCGGCCGCCATGGCCGGGGCGCCGGCGAGCAGGACGCCGCCCAGGAGGCTCACAAGGAAAACGGTCTTCATTCTTAATCCACCGGTGGCGATGGCCCTTTGTACGGTCGGGATTGCACAGGTCAAAGGAAATATGGACGGCTTTTGCCTCTTGTCTCTGGCATGACAGGAAAATTCGACATCAGGGGTTACATTTTTTTTCACTTTCGCCATGTATCACCAGATGTCGAAGGAGAATGCCGTGTTGGACAGGTTGATGCTGGATGCGTCGCTCTACCGCGATGCGATGAGCCGTTACGCCGGCCATGTACAGATCGTGACGACAGCCCACGACGGCGAGAAACGCGGCGTGACCATCACTGCCGCCTGCTCGGTCTCGGACAGCCCCGCCATGGTGCTCGCCTGTGTCAACGCATCCAATCCGAAGAATGCGATTTTCTCCAAAAGCGGCAACTTCGCGCTCAACACGCTTGCCGCCAACCAGATGCATCTTGCAAACGCCTTTTCCGGCCGCGATCCCGCACTCAGCGCCGAAGAACGTTTTGCGATGGGAGACTGGCATGAACTGGTGACGGGTGCGCCCGTGCTGAAGGGCACGCTTGCCTCTTTCGATTGCCGGCTCATCGAACTCAAGGTCATGGCGACCCACATGATGCTGATCGGCGAGGTGAAGGGCGTTTCCTTCGGCGAGCACAAACCGGCGCTTCTCTATATGGACCGGGGCTACCGCACGCTATAGTCTCATCCTCCGGAGTGGAGGATTTGCGTGCCCTATCAGCGTGGACACATCCCGCAATCGATCGACGAGACCGTCGAGATGCTGGCCTCGGGCAATTATCTTGCCGGGCGCTCACTCGCGACGGTGTTGTTCCTGTCTCTGCGCATGAAACGACCGCTCTTCCTCGAAGGGGAAGCGGGCGTCGGCAAGACGGAGATCGCCAAGGTCCTGTCGGCAGCCCTCGACCGGCCGCTGATCCGCCTGCAATGTTACGAAGGCCTCGACATCTCCTCGGCCGTGTATGAATGGAACTATCCGGCCCAGATGCTGGAAATCCGGCTTGCCGAAGCCGCCGGGACGACCGACCGCAGCCGCATCGAGGCCGATATCTTCTCGGAGCGCCACCTCATCCGCCGCCCGGTCTTGCAGGCGCTTTCCTCGTCTAATGGTCGCCCTCCCGTTTTCCTGATCGACGAACTCGACCGCACGGACGAGGCCTTTGAAGCCTTCCTTCTGGAAGTGCTTTCCGATTTCCAGGTGACGGTGCCGGAGCTTGGCACCATCCGCGCCGCCGAACCGCCCATCGTCATCATCACCACGAACCGCACCCGCGAGGTGCACGACGCGCTCAAGCGCCGCTGTCTCTATCATTGGGTGGACTATCCCGCGGCTGCGCAGGAACTCGAAATCATCCGCCGCAAGGTGCCGGGTTGCAACGAGACGCTTTCGCGGCAGGTTGTCGCCTATGTGCAGAACCTGCGCGGGCTCGATCTGTTCAAGAATCCCGGTGTCGCCGAAACCATCGACTGGGCAACGGCCCTGACCGAACTCGACCGCGTGGCGCTCGATCCCGAAACCGTTTCCGACACGCTCGGCACACTGCTCAAGTACCAGGACGATATCGCGCGTATCGACGGGGCCGAGGGGCGCAAACTGCTGGAGGACGTGAAAGTCGGCCTGGCGGCGGCGGGCTGAGTGATGGCGGCACGGGTGGATAACGAGGTTCTGGGCACCGCTGGGGACGGCAGGCTTGCCGACAATATCGTGTTTTTTGCGCGCGTGTTGCGCAAGGCGGGCCTGCGGCTCGGCCCTGCGGCCGTAGCGGACGCGATCGAGGCGGTGCGGGTGATCGGCATCGGCGAGCGCGAGGTGTTCTACACGGCGCTCCATGCGACGCTGGTCAAGCGTCACGAGGACGCCGCCGTTTTCGATGAGGCTTTCCGGCTGTTCTGGCGTTCGCGCGACCTCGTGGGAAAGATGATCGCACTGATGTCGCCCGTCGTGGCGCGCCATGAAGAGCGGGAAAAGCGCAAGGCGGGCGAAACGCGTGTCTCCGACGCGCTGTTCGGCGGGCGCGAAAACCAGAAGCGCCAGCGCGACGAGCCGGATATCGAGATCGATTCTCGCTTGACCGCCTCGGGTAGCGAGGTCTTGCGCCGCACCGATTTCGCCCAGATGTCCGCCGCCGAGCTTGCCGCCGCCAAGCGCGCCATCTCACGCCTCGTGCTGCCGATGGACGAAGTGCGCACGCGCCGTTTCCGTCCATCGAACAGGAGTGTCGCCATCGATGCACGCGCCACGATGCGCCATGCCATGCGTACGGGTGGCACGCTCATCCTGCCGCGCCACCGGGAGCCGAAGACGGTGCATCCGCCGCTTGTCGTGCTTGCCGATATTTCGGGCTCGATGAGCCAGTACACGCGCATCTTCCTGCATTTCCTGCATGCGCTCGGCGATAGTCACAGGCGGGTGCATGCCTTCCTATTCGGCACGCGGCTGACGAACGTCACGCGCCCGATGCGCCATCGCGATCCGGATATCGCGGTGGACGCGTGCAGCCAGACGGTCAGCGACTGGTCCGGCGGAACGCGCATCGGTGAGACGCTGAAGGAATTCAACCGTCTTTGGTCGCGACGGGTACTGGGGCAGGGCGCTATCGTTCTGCTCATCACGGACGGGCTGGAGCGCGAGGGCATCGACCTGCTGGAAAGCGAGATGGATCGTCTGCACCGCTCGTGTCGTCGGCTGATCTGGCTCAATCCCCTGCTGCGCTTCGAAGGTTTCGAGGCGCGGGCTCGAGGTGTACGGGCCATGCTGCCGCATGTCGACGAATTGCGCCCGGTGCACAATCTGGAGTCCATGGCCGATCTGGTGGCGGCGCTCTGCGGTGCCGCGCCAAGCGGAACCGGCGACCCGCGCCGCGTTCTGCCGGCGGCTTGAGGAGGAACTATGGAATTGGATGAAACGCTCGACCCGTTGACCATCGCGGAGCGCTGGATGGATGATGGACGCATGGTGGCGCTCGCCACCGTCGTCGAGACCTGGGGGTCAGCGCCGCGCCCTGTCGGCAGCCATCTGGTGATCGACGGGGAGGGCCGTTTTCACGGTTCTGTCTCCGGCGGCTGCGTGGAGGGAGCGGTGATCGGCGAGGCCATGGAGGTGATCGGCGACGGTGAACCGCGAATGCTGGAATTCGGCGTGGCGGACGAGACCGCCTGGCGTGTCGGCCTGTCCTGCGGCGGGCGTATCCGGGTCTATGTGGAGCGCGTCGGCTGATGGATCCCTTTCTTCTGCGCAAGCTGAACACGGAACGCACGGCGCGGCGCGCCGTCATTCACCTGACGGATCTCGGCGATGGGCGCGACCGGGTGATCCGCGAAGGCGACCCGGTCGCCGGGCCACTCGGCGACGCACTCGCAAACGCCTTTCGTTCGGGGAAATCCGGGCTGGTGGAGGCGGAAGAGAGAAGCTTCTTTCTCAATGTTCACCTGCCGCCTGCCCGCATCTTCGTCATCGGCGCGGTCCATATCAGCCAGGCGCTGGCGAAGATGGCGGTCGTCGCGGGCTTCGATATCACGATCATCGATCCGCGCACGGCCTTTGCCACGGAGGAACGTTTCGCCGGCATCGACCTCGTCGCGGACTGGCCGGAGGATGTGCTGGAGAAACGCCCGCTCGATGCCTATACGGCGCTCGTTGCCGTGACGCATGATCCGAAGATCGACGATCTTCCGCTGTCGCGGGCGCTTGCGACCGGGTGCTTCTATGTCGGTGCTCTCGGCAGCCGGAAAACGCATGCCAGGCGTGTCGAACGCCTGGCGGCTCTTGGCCACGGCGAGGCGGAGATCGCGCGTATTTCCGCGCCTATCGGCCTCGATATCGGTGCCGCAAGCCCTGCCGAGATCGCCGTCGCCATTCTCGCCGACATCATCGCGCATCTGCGCCGCCGGCCGCTGCGCGGGGCCGCATCATGATCTTTGGTGAAGTTCCCGTTCACGACGCGGTCGGCGCGCGGTTGGCGCATGGCGTGCGCACCCGGGGCCTCTCGCTGCACAAGGGGCATGTGGTGACGGCGGAGGATCGCGCAGCTCTGATTGGCGAGGCGGTTGCCACGGTCATCGTGGTGCGGCTGGAGGCCGGCGATATCGGCGAGGACGAGGCAGCCTCACTGATTGCGCAGGCTATTCCGCCGGACCATCTCACGTTCACCCCGTCCGCCACGGGCCGCATCAATCTGCATGCCGCAACCAATGGCCTCTTCGTCGCCGATCGGGCGGCGATCGACCGCTTCAACCGGGTCGATCCCGCCATCACCATCGCCACCCTGCCGGATCACGCAAGCGTTGCCGCCGGCGACATGGTGGCAACGATCAAGATCATCCCGCTCGCCGTTCCGCTCGATCTTGTTCGCAAGGCCGCGGCGGTGATGGCCTCGAGCCAGGCGCTGGAGGTCAAACCCTTCGTCGCCCATCGTGTCGGCCTCGTTGCGACGGAGCTGCCCACGCTCAAGATTTCGGTCATGGACAAGACGCGACGGCTCGTCGAACAACGTCTGCATGCATCCGGTAGCCGGCTAACGAGTGAGAGGCGTGTGCCGCATCGTGCGCAGGAGCTCGCTGCGGTGATTGCGGAAACGGTCAAGGAAAACGACATCGTTCTCGTTTTCGGCGCGTCCGCGGTGACGGACGTGAGCGACGTCATTCCCGCCGCCATCCGCGCGGCAGGCGGTGTAGTCGAACATGTCGGCATGCCGGTCGATCCCGGTAATCTGCTGGTTCTCGGCCGCGTCGGTAACGTACCGGTCATCGGCGCACCGGGTTGCGCGCGCAGCCCCAGGGAGAACGGTTTCGATTGGGTTCTCGCCCGCATTTGCGCTGGAGAAAACCCTGGGCCCGAGGAGATTACCGGCATGGGTGTCGGCGGCTTGCTGAAGGAAATTCCGAACCGTCCGCAGCCCCGCGACCTGCGGGCATCGGAGCGGCCGCTTTCGGTCGCCGCCCTGGTGCTGGCGGCCGGCCGCGCCAGCCGCATGAACGGTAGCCACAAGCTGCTCGCCGCTTTCGATGGTCAGGCACTGGTGCGACGCTCGGTGGAGGCCGCGCTTGCCGCAAGCCCGGCACGCGTGCTGGTGGTGACGGGGCATCGGGCGGACGAAATCGAGGCGGAACTGGCGGGCCTCGAGGTTGATGTCATTCGCAATCCGGATCATGTGCAGGGCATGTCGACATCGCTGCGCGCAGGCGTTTGCGCGCTCGGTTCGGGTTGCGACGGTGTGGCGGTGATGCTGGCCGACATGCCGCATGTCACCGGCGCGGATGTGCGCCGGCTGCTGGATGCCTTTGCGGCGTCGGGTGGCCAGGCGGTGGTTCGGGCGGTCTCGGGCGGCAAGCGGGGCAATCCCGTCATCCTGCCGCGGACCACATTTTCCGCGATCCTCCAGCTCGAGGGCGATGTCGGGGCGCGGCATATCGTGGAAAGCGCGGGACTGGATATCGTGGATGTGGAGATCGGCGCGGCGGCTCATGTCGATGTGGACACCCCTGAAGCGGTGCTTGCCGCCGGCGGCGTTCTGAAAGGGTAGGACATGGATCGGGACGGGATCGAGGAAATGTTCCAGGCGCTGAGGCCGGTGACGATCAGGCGCATGTTCGGCGGCAAGGGGATCTATCACGAGGGGCGCATCCTCGCGCTGGAGGTTCAGGGTGAAATCCTGCTCAAGGCCGATGCCCGTAGTGCGCCGGATTTCGAGACGGCCGGCAGCCGGCAATGGGCCTACGATGGCAAGCAGAGCGGCAACCCTGTGAAAATGCCCTACTGGTCGGTTCCCGAGGCTGCCTTCGACGATCCGGAAGAGATGGCGGTGTGGGTGCGGCGCGCCTATGAGGCCGCGCTCCGTGCGAAGTAGGGCCGGAAATTCGCCACAATCAAACTTGACTTTATTTATCATGTTGTCCATTACCGGACGGTTGCGCGTGGCTGCGCGCGGCGTGAAGTCCGGTGAGGTTCCCATGCAGTATAATCGTTTTCACGCGTCGACGCTTCTGGCGGGCTCGGCCATGGCGCTTGCGCTTCTGGCACTTGCTGCGCCGGCCCGCGCGCAGGATGCGGGACCGACGGAACTTCAGGCTGTGAATGTCGAGGGCGACAGTAATGGTGACAGCGTCGTCGATATTCCGGCGGCCGTCTCCAAGTCGGATCGCATCAAGGTGCAGGAGCGCTATGCAGGCGATGCGACGCAGGTTCTGCGCTCGACGCCGGGCACTTTTACGCGCGAACCCGCCGATCAGCCCGGCATCACCGTCAACATCCGCGGCATGCAGGGCATGGGGCGCGTCAACAGCATGATCGACGGTGTTCCCCAGACTTTCCGCAACCTTTCCGGCCATGGCGGCACCTTCGACAATCTCCTCTACGTCGAGCAGAACATGCTCGTCGGCGTCGATGTCACGCGCGGCGCGGTTTCCGGTGCCGAGGGCATGGGTACGCTGGCGGGCGCCGCCAATTTCCGCACACTCGACGTTGACGATGTGCTGCTCCCCGGCAAGGACGTCGGCGTGATGTCGAGCGTGCGCGCCGGCACCAACGGCTTCGATTATTCGCGTCTTCTGGCCGGCGCCGCCCGTACGGATCTCGGCGAGGGCGAGATGAGTGTCGTGGGTGCGCTCAGCGATACGAAGAAGAGCCCCTATGAAAACGGCGCCGGTATCATCTACCCCTTCGGTGGTGACCAGCATCCGAAATCCGGCCTCTTCAAGGTGAACCTGTCACCGAATTCCGACCACAAGCTGCAGCTCGGCGGCATCTGGTATGGCAACGAGTTCCTGCCGGGCACATCCGGCTACAACTGGGTCATCAACAACCAGACCTATACGGCCAAGTATTCCTATACGCCCGGCGACGACCTTTTCGATCTGCACGCCAACGCCTACCTCAACATCACGGATTTGGAATTCGACGGGACGAACGGCAATGTCACGTCGTTCGACGGGCGCAAGGGCACCAACACCACAACCGGTTTCGACATCTCCAACCGCATGCGCTTCGATCTTAACGACGAAACCGAGTTGAAGCTCTATTACGGCGCCGCCTACAGCCGGGACAGATACAAGGGCAATGCTAAGCGCGGTGCGAACCCCGACGGCACCTTGGTCAAGGCCGGCACCTTTGCGGAAGCCACGATCAGTCGCGGCATTTTCGATGTGACCGGCGGCCTGCGCTACGATTACTGGTCGCTCGAAGGCATCACAGGGTACCATGCGCCGGGCACCAACGGTTGCCCCGCGGCGGGCGATCCGTGCCCCATCGACACACTCTCCCGCTCGGGCAGCGACTTCAACCCGAAGATCACCGTCTCGGCGCGGCCGTTCGACTGGCTGCAGCCCTACATCACCTACGCCCACACCTCGCGCCCGCCGACTGCTTCTGAAGTGTTCTATCCGGGTGGCCACAGCTTCGACGGCTCGTCCGATCCGATCAACAACAACCCGAACCTGTTGCCGGAAAAGAGCCGGGGCGTGGATCTCGGCGTCAACCTCACGGGCAGCGACCTCCTGACCAATGGCGACGAGGGCTGGCTGAAGATCGGCTATTTCCACAATCGCGTCCGCGACTACATCACCTTCGACCTCGATACCGACGGCACGATGCGCTGGGTGAATGTCGATGGTACGACGATCATGAAGGGCGTGGAAATAGAAGGCGGCTACGATGCCGGCAAATATTACGCCGGATTCTCGGTGACGATTGCCGACACCGCCCAGCCGGAGGGCGTTGCCGCCGGCGTTGGCGACGTCGGCAAGCTGCCCGACGATTTCGCGACGCTCGATCTCGGCATGCGCTTCTTCGACGAGGCGCTGACGGTCGGAGGCCGCATGCGCTACACCGGCAAGAGCAAGCAGGCCTATATCAACGAGGACATGGCCTACAATCTGCCGAGCTACACGCTGTTCGACGCACATGCCTCCTGGCAGATCAACGAGAACGCAAAGGTGTTCTTCAACGTCGAGAACGTTTTCAACAAGGACTATATGAAGGCGAATTCCGGCCTGATGGACAATTACGCCGGCATCAAGAACGGCCGCGGCCGGACCTTCATCTTCGGCGCCACTGCGAAATTCTAGCAGGTTTACGGACGCTTAGGCCCGGCGACGGCGGATTGCGTCGACCGCATCCGCCGCAAAGCGCGAGAGCGGTGCGGGCAGGGCGTCGAGCGGGAACCAGCCGAGTTCCGGCAGCTTCTCCGGTTCGACAACGCGCGCCTCACCGGAAAAATCCTCTGAGACATAGATGAGCGACAGCCAGTGCTGGCGCTCTTCCACGATGATCTGTTCGGAAACGCAGAGGAAATCGACCGCGCCGATCGCAAGGCCGGATTCTTCCTCGGCCTCGCGGCGCGCGGCATCCTTCGCCTGTTCCATATGGTCGACCTTGCCGCCGACGATGCTCCAGGAGCCAGCCTCAGGCGCGCGCAGGCGCCGATAGAGCAGGAGCTTGCCGTCACGCAAAAGTGCCAGGCCGCATCCGAGGCCTGGCACATCGATACCGGGAATGGGCATTGGAGCAACTCCAGCAAAAGTGTGAATCGGTTTTGCGTTCGGAGTTGCTTAGGAATTCAGCAGATCAGGCCTTGCCGGCGATCAGCATGAAGGCCGGGATTTCGTCGCCGAAGCCGAGCGGCGTCGGGCCATCATCCTCGTCACGGCGGTAGCGGTTGCGACGATCACGGTTGTCATCGTTGGCCGGGCGCGGCGCGGCATGGTTTGCGGCGCGCGGGTTGCGAGCGGGATTGTTCTGCGGCCGCCCTTCCGCCTTGCGTTCAGCTTTCACGGCTTCCACCTTCTCTTCGATCTCAACGGTCTCGGTACGGGTTTCCGTAGCGCGGGCTTCGCCCTTGTTGCGTCCACGGGAACGATCACGGTCGCGGTCACGACCACCGCGATCGCGCCCGTTGCGGGGCCGTTCGCGCTCCTCGCTCTCGGCGACCGGCGGCAGGTCCTCGATGCCACCGCTCAGCCATTCGACCTTCTGGTCGATCAGCTTTTCGATCGCATCGACGAACTTTCCGTCGCGCTTGGAGACGAGGGTGAAGGCGGCGCCCGAACGGCCGGCACGACCGGTGCGGCCAATGCGATGGACATAGTCCTCGGCGTGGATCGGGACGTCGAAATTGAAGACATGGCTCACATCGGGGATATCGAGGCCGCGGGCTGCGACATCGGAGGCCACGAGAAGCGTGAGCTTGTTTTCCTTGAAGTTGGCCAGCATCGTCGTGCGGGCACGCTGGTCCATGTCGCCATGCAGCGCGCCGACGGAGAAGCCGTGGCGATCGAGCGAGCGGAAGAGATCGGCGACATCGACCTTGCGGTTGCAGAAGATGATCGCGTTCTTGAGGTCGTCCTGCGCGCGGATCAGATCGCGCAGCGTGGCGCGCTTCTCGTAATCCTTGCTGTGGGTGGCGACGAAACGCTGCGTCACGGTCTTGGCCGTGGAGGACGGCGGCGCCACTTCGATCCGCTCCGGGTTCTGCAGGAAGCGGTCGGCCAGCTTCTGGATCTCCGGCGGCATGGTGGCCGAGAAGAACAGCGTCTGGCGCGTGAAGGGGATGAGCTTGGCGATGCGCTCGATATCGGGAATGAAGCCCATGTCGAGCATGCGGTCGGCTTCGTCGATGACCAGGATCTCGACGCCGGTCATCAGGAGCTTGCCGCGCTCGCAATGGTCGAGCAGGCGGCCGGGGGTGCAGATGAGAACGTCTGCGCCGCGCTCCAGCTTGCGGTCCTGCTCGTCGAAGGAAACGCCGCCGATGAGCAGCGCGACGTTGAGCTTGTGATTCTTGCCGTACTTCTCGAAGTTTTCCGCGACCTGTGCGGCGAGTTCGCGCGTCGGCTCGAGGATCAGTGTGCGCGGCATGCGGGCACGGGCGCGGCCCTTTTCGAGCAGCGTCAGCATCGGAAGGACGAAGGAAGCGGTCTTGCCGGTGCCCGTCTGGGCAATGCCGAGAATGTCGCGCCGCGCGAGCGCCGGCGGAATGGCGCCAGCCTGGATTGGGGTCGGGGTCGTGTAGCCCGAATCTGTAACAGCGGACAGGACTTTCTGGCTCAGGCCAAGATCAGCAAAAGTGGTCAAAGGAAAAAGGTTTCCGTTCCGGTTCTTGCGAACGCAATGGGTTGTAGCGGGCACATCGCCGCTAGGATGCAGCGCACTTAGGCCGAAACCGCCGGAAAGTCAAGGAAATCAGCGAATTTGGTAAATCCGCAAGCAATTTGAAGCCTCTGGCGATCGCTTTTGGCTTTCGAAGGGGCTTCGGCTTGCGTTACGTCAATCCATGTAGGTGGTCAGTTTCATGCCCGCCGTCAGGAACCGCATGGGGTCGACCGCCTTGCCGTCGCGACGGACTTCATAATGCAGGTGCGGGCCGGTGGAGCGGCCCGTCGTGCCCGAGAGGCCGACCGCGTCGGCGGCTTCGACATGATCGCCGACCTTGACGAGCACGCGCGAGAGATGGGCGTAACGGGTGGTCAGGCCGTCGCCGTGGTCGATCTCGACCATGTTGCCATATCCGCCGTTGCGACCGGCGACGACGACAGTGCCAGCGCCGGTGGAGCGCACTTCCGTGCCTGTGCCAACGCGGAAATCGATGCCGGCATGCAGTGCCAGGCGGCCCAGGAACGGGTCCGTGCGATTGCCAAAACGGCTGGTGATGCCGGCGCCAGGCGAGGGGTTGCCGAAGGGCAGCTTGCGCGCCGTGCGGCGGACGTTGTCGAGACGGTCCAGTGCGTCATCAAGGTCGTTGATCGAGGCTTGGAAAGGGTCGTTGAAGGCCTCCGGCTCGACGAAGGGGCCGCCAATGCCTGTTTCCGCATCGGTTTCGGCCGCCTCCGCGACATCGAATCCGCTGCGCTGCAGGATCGTCTGGATCGCATTGGCCGTCTCGGAGGCTCCTGCCGTAAGCGACTGGATGCGACCGATCTGTTCGTGCTCAAGGTCCTTAAGGGAAAGGGTGACGCGGGAAAACAGCCGGTCGGCTCGATCCGCGACCGATTCGCCCGTTGCGGCATAGGCGAGCGCGGACGATTTTTGCGTGGCGCCACCGGTTGAGCCCATGATGGCGTCTATCGCGCCGGAGGCATCCGCGCGGCGGCCGTCCGTGACGGGTTTTTCATCGGGCAATGGCCCGTCGTCCAATGCGCTGCCGGCGTCGGCGCGATTGAGCAGGGCGTCCAGCTTGCCGTGCCGTTCGGAGAGCGCGAGCTGCTGCTGCATCAGCTTCGCAACTTTTTCCTCCACGACCTGCTGATCGAGGAGCTGGCGGCTGGTAAC
Source organism: Shinella curvata (assembly GCF_022899935.1). Taxonomy (GTDB): domain Bacteria; phylum Pseudomonadota; class Alphaproteobacteria; order Rhizobiales; family Rhizobiaceae; genus Shinella; species Shinella curvata. The sequence goes on along the minus strand of NZ_JALJCJ010000001.1, from coordinate 361,554 downwards.
GCGGTCCACCTGGGCGCGAAGGGCGGAGATGCGGTCCTCGTAGTCGTGCTGCATGCGCGCCTGGCGCGCCATCGTTGCGCCGATCAGGTCGTCGCGCAGCACGAGATAGGAGGTCGCGGCAAGGTAGCCGACGGTGAACATGCCGGCAAAGCAGAAGGTGACGGCCGCCATCCAGGGCCGGATGGTCATGTGTCGGATCTTGTCGCCGCTTGCCAGGATAACGACATGCTTTTGCGCGCGCTTTCCGAATACGCGGTTTTCAGGACGCTCCGCCACCACAAACTCCCCGACCGATTCACTTGGTCTCGTGTCGGGAATTACACATTGTTAGGGTTAATAAAGCCTTTCCGGAGAGGCATTTAAGTGTGAAACATTAGCTTTGGCTGACGGAAACCAGCGCGCGGTAGAAGGAGGGCGTGAGGCCCGCTTCGGCACGCGCGACGTCGTTGAACGGCGGCTTCAGCGGGCCGCGGAAATTGCTGCGCACGAGCTGCTTGAAGGTCGCGGCCGGATCCTTCTTTTCGCGGGCGCAGAGGAAACGGAACCACTTCGCACCGACCGCCACGTGACCCTTTTCATCATTGTAGATGATGTCGAGGATATCGGCGCTGGCGTGATCACCGGTTTCGCGCATTTTCATCTGCAGCGTCGGTGTCACGTCGAGACCGCGTGCCTCCAGGATCAGCGGAACGACGGCGAGGCGTGCGGTGAGGTCGTTGCGCGTGTCATGCGCGGCCTGCCACAGCCCGTCATGCGCCGGCAGATCGCCATAATCGGCGCCGAGTTCGCGCAGTCGGTCGCGAATGAGGCGGAAGTGTTTTGCCTCCTCGAAGGCGACCTGCATCCATCCGTCGAAGAAAGAATGCGGCACGCGCTCCGTGGTAAAGCGCGCGACGATGTCGAGCGCGAGATCCACGGCGTTGAGCTCGATATGGGCGAGCGCATGAAGGAGCGCGATGCGACCCTTCTGGGTGTGAAGGGAACGCTTTTCCATGTGCTTCGGCGGAATGAGCTCCGGTTTCTCCGGCCGGCCGGGCCGGGCCGGCAGCGCAGGGTCGAGCGGCGATCGCAACGAGAGGGTGCGGGCGAACCAGCGACGGGCGGTCTCCTGCGTCAGGTCCGCTTTCAGGTCGAGATCGGCCGAGGCGATGGCCGCCGTCGCGCCGCCGCGCAGGCTTTCAATGTGGGGAAGATTAGCCATTCCAAACCTTTGTCAGGAAAACCTAAAGCTTTTTTGCGGTTTCGAGAACAGCTTCGACATGGCCTTTGACTTTCACTTTCGACCAGATTTCGGCAATCTTTCCCGTCGCATCGATCAGAACCGTCGTGCGCTCGACGCCCATATAGGTGCGTCCATACATGCTTTTTTCTTTCCAGACGCCATAGGCTTCGAGAGTCTGAAGGCTCTCGTCAGATGCGAGCGGCACGCCGAGATCATGTTTCTTGACGAACTTGTCGTGTTTCTTCACGGGGTCGGGTGACATTCCGATAAGCGCTACGCCGGCCGCCTCGAAATCCGCTTTTGCGGCGGTGAAGTCCTTGGCTTCCATGGTGCAGCCTTCGGTGTCGTCCTTCGGATAGAAGAACAGTACGACAGGTTTGCCCCTGTAGTCCGACAGCGAAAGCATGCCGCCGCCATCGCGCGGAAGGTTGAAATCCGGCGCTTCGACGCCCGGTACCAGTTCTGCCATGGGATTTCCTTTCTTTGGCCGGCTTTTTGAGTCAAGCAACCGGCCTCCCGCATATATAGTGGCTGACAGAATCGTCCAGCGACGACAGGACGAGGCGTAGCGATTCCGTGGGATAATGTCGCGAGACCGGAGACAAGGAAACCAGCGCGAGATGGATGAAGCCCGCGGCGAGAAAGTCGTGTTCCGCAGAAAGGACATCGTTCCGCTGCATGACCTGCCGTCCGCGCAGGCGCATGAGCCCATCGTGCTGCATGCAGTGGATGCGAGCCGCACCAGGATCGGCATGTGCCTGGCGGCCGCCATGGTCGCGCTCGTGCTTTTCATCGGTGCCATACTCGTCGGTCTCGTCGAGATGGGGACGTTCGACAACACCCTCAACGCGCGCGCCGTCGCGGCGCTCAACAAGGCGCTCGGGCCGCGCTATCGCGCTTCGGTGGAACACACCGTCGTGCGCCTCTCCGGCTTCGGCGGCCTTGCGCTCAAGGCGGAGGATGCGCGTATCGTCGAAGTCGAATCGGGCCTGGAACTTGCCACGACGGCCTCTGTCGATATCGTGCTCGACCCGACGGCACTTCTTTCCGGCCGCATCGCCGTTTCGAGGCTCGATGTGGATGGCGCGATGTTCAACGCGGCGCTCCTGCCGAAGAGCGCGCCTCTCGATCTCGCGTCCCTGCGGATTTCCGACGTGCCGGACTATCTCGAAACCACCTTCGAGCGCCTTGACGGCATCAGCCGTCTGATCGAGGCCAACGGTATGCAGACCGTACGCATCTCCGATCTCGGCGCGACTTTTCGCGGGCCGGACGGCAAGCCGGTCACGCTCGACGTCGCCAGCCTGCAATTCACCCGCGAGGGTGGCCAGAACATGTCGATCGACGGGCACTTCACAATCAACGGCGAACAGGGCGAGATCGATCTGACAACATCGGGCGCCGCCGGAGCCATCCGCGCGATCGATGGCGCGATTCGCAATGTCGACCTCGGTGATTTCATGCTGAGCCACGATCCGCAGGGCGCGGTTCATGCCGGCGTCGATACGGCTGCAGATGTCTCCATCAACGCCCAGCGTGAGGCAGGTGGGACGAAGCCTGCTCTCGGTCTCGACGTCAGGCTCGCTGCCGGTTCGGTCTATGGCGATGGCGTGGCGGCGGAGCTGCGCCCTTCCTCGGTGAAGGTCCGCTACAATTTCGAAAAGGGCTCGATCGAGCTTGCCTCGACGGATGCCAGTGTCGGTCAGTCGCTGTTTCCCTTCACGGGCGGCCTGATCGACCTTGACCGTGTCTCGGACCGGACGGAAAAGGGTTTTGCGATCGACCTCGTCTTCAGCAACGCCGTGACCCGGCCGGGCGACACGGGCGAAGCGCCGATCCGGTTCGACGCCAAGGTGAACGGCTACTACCTTGCCATGTCGAAGAGCCTGAGATTCGAGGAGATGGCGGTCGCGAGCGAAAAAGGCAGTATCGCCGGATCGCTTGCCTTGCAATTCGGCGACAAGGAGCCGGAAGTCAGCTTCGTGATGATCGCCAGCGAGCTGCAATCCGCTGCGGTCAAGCAGTTCTGGCCGTTCTGGATGGCGAAGACGGCGCGCGGCTGGGTGGCGAAGAACATTTTCGGCGGAACCGTCACCAACGGCCGCATTGAATTCTATCTTGCTGCCGGCCGAAAGCGTGAGCCGGGCGTACCGATGCATCTCACCGCCGACGAGCTGAAGATCGATTTCGACATCAAGGGTGCACGCATGAACATCGCCGGCGATATCCCGCCGCTGCGCGACACATCGGGTACGTTCCGCCTGCGCGGGCCGAGGACTGAGATCGGCATCACCGGGGGCACTGCTTACTTCCCCTCCGGCCGTTCGGTGGCGCTGACCGGCGGCACTTTCGTGCTGCCCGACAATTACACCAAGCCGCTGATGGCCGACATGGACATCGATGTGGCCGGCAATGCCGACTCCATCGCCGAACTTGTGACCTATCGACCCATCCGCGCACTTCCCGCGACGGGCTTTTCGCCGGAAGACTTCGGCGGCCTTGTCAAGGCGAAGGTCAAGGCGCATTTCGGCGTGATCTCCGCCCACAAGCCGCCACCGCCGCAATGGACGGCAACGCTCGACCTCGATGGCGTCGATGTGCACAAACCGATTGCCGGCCGCAACGTCACAGCGCTGCGCGGCGTGCTTACCATCGATCCGCAGCGGGCGAACCTCATGGCGAAGGCCGATATCGACGGTGTGACGCTCGATCTCGAACTGGTCGAACCCGTCAGCAAGACGGCCGGCATCGTGCGGCGGACCGTGCTGTCGGGCACGCTCGGCAACAGGGATCGGGGCAAGCTGCTTCCGGGCCTCGATGACATCGTCGAAGGTGACGTTTCCATCCGGATGGAACAGGAGGGCGACGGTCCGCGCACCGTTGAGGCGAATCTGGGGGGCGCTGCCGTTTCGGTGCCCTGGCTCGGCTGGACGAAGGGGGCGGGCATCGGCGGCAAGGTCACGCTGGTGGCGGAAACCAGAGACGGCGCGACACGCGTCTCCGATTTCCGTTTTAGCGGCGACGGTTTCAACGTGGCGGGCGCGCTGGTTTTCAACGGCGCGACGCTCGATTCCGCCAATTTCTCCTCCGTGAAACTCTCTGCCGACGATCGGTTCCGGCTGGTGGTCGACCGCAACAAGGCGGGGTACTCGGTTGCCGTGAATGGAGAATCGGCTGATGTCAGGTCAGTGTTGGCGCGCCTCAAGACGGCGAGGGGCGTTGGTGATGGCAAGAGCAAGCAGGGCGGGACGATCAAGGCCAAGCTCGCGCGGGCAGTCGGCTTCAATGGCGAAAGCCTCAACAATGTGAGCCTCAGCTATTCGACGGCCGGCGGCCGTATTTCGTCGATCGATCTTTCGGCCGTGACCGAAAACGGCGCTCCTGTCGTGGGCCAGATGGTGCAAAGCGGTGGCTCGGACGCCATCCAGTTGACGAGCGGCGATGCCGGCGCCGTCGCCCGCTTTGCCGATATCTACAGCCATATGCGCGGGGGCCTTTTGAACGTGCGCTTGCGCGAGACGACGAACAGCGGCTGGCGCGGTTCAGTCGATATCCGCGATTTCGCATTGGTCGGCGAAGAGCGGCTGCGGTCCCTGGTCTCCACCCCAACCGGCGGCGACGGGCGCAGCCTCAACGATGCGGTGCGCAAGGAAATCGACGTCAGCGCGGTCAGGTTCTCGCGCGGTTTTGCGCAGGTCCGTGTCGGCGGCGGGATGTTGTCGCTGGAAAACGGTGTGGTGCGTGGCGAGGCGGTGGGAGCGACGTTCCAGGGCGTGGTGCGCGATGCCAACGGCCAGACGGAGATGACCGGCACATTCATGCCGGCCTATGGTCTCAACCGGCTGTTTGCCGAACTTCCGATCATCGGCATCATCCTGGGCAACGGCAACGACCGTGGCCTGATCGGCATTACGTTCAAGCTGTCCGGGCCCTTTGAAAAGCCGCGTCTCACCATCAACCCGCTGTCGATCATCGCGCCGGGTGTGTTCCGCAACATCTTCGAGTTTCAATGAAAAAGGCCGCCCGAGGGCGGCCTTGATCATCAGCGTTGGCGCCTGCCTCAGGCCGGACGCACGAGAATGTGCTTCTTCTTGCCGAGCGACAGCTTGATGACGCCGTCGGCCGAAACGTCGGCCGTGCCGATCACCCGGCGCTCGTCGGAGATCGCGGTGTCGTTGATGCGCACGGCGCCGCCCTGCACATGGCGGCGGGCTTCGCCGTTCGACGCGGCGAGGCCCGCCTTGACGATCAGCGAGAGCAGGCCGATGCCGGCGTCGAGCTCACTCGTGGCAACATCTACTGACGGCAGGTTTTCGGCAATCGCGCCCTCCTCAAAGGTCTTGCGTGCCGTCTCGGCCGCCTGTTCGGCGTTCTGACGGCCGTGCAGCATGGCCGTCACCTCGGTCGCGAGGATCTTCTTCACCTCGTTGATCTCCGAACCGCCGAGCGCCGACAGGCGGGCGATTTCGTCCATCGGCAGGGTCGTGTAGAGCTTCAGGAAGCGCGAGACGTCGGCGTCTTCCGTGTTGCGCCAGTACTGCCAGAAATCATAGGCCGACAGCATCTCCGGGTTCAGCCAGATGGCGCCGGACAGAGACTTGCCCATCTTTGCGCCGGATGCGGTCGTAAGCAGCGGCGAGGTCATGGCGTAGAGCTGCGGCGTGCCCATGCGGTGACCGAGGTCGATGCCGTTGATGATGTTGCCCCACTGGTCGGAGCCGCCCATCTGCAGGCGCACGTCGTAGCGCTTGTTCAGCTCGACGAAGTCGTAGGCCTGCAGGATCATGTAGTTGAATTCGAGGAAGGACAGCGACTGCTCGCGGTCGAGGCGCGTCTTCACGCTGTCGAAGGACAGCATGCGGTTGACCGAGAAGTGACGACCGACATCGCGCAGGAATTCCAGGTAGTTGATGCCGAGCAGCCAGTCGGCATTGTTGATCATCAGCGCGTCCTTGGGACCGTCGCCGTAGGTCAGGTAGCTGGCGAACACCTTCTTGATGCTGGCGATATTGTCGTTGATGGTCTGCGGCGTCATCAGCTGGCGCGCATCATCCTTGAACGAGGGATCGCCGACCATGCCCGTGCCGCCGCCCATCAGCGAGATCGGGCGATGGCCGGTCTTCTGGAACCAATGCAACAGCATGATCTGGATGAGCCCGCCGGCATGGAGACTGGGCGCCGTCGGGTCGAAGCCGATATAGGCCGTCACGGTTTCCTTGGCCAGGAGGTCGTCGAGGCCGGTTTCATCGGAAATCTGGTGAATGAAACCGCGCTCTTTGAGCGTGCGAAGGAAATCGGATTTGAATTCGGACATGGCCTGTCTCTCTGGTGGGATTGTTTCGGGCGGGCATTTATCACCTTTAATGGGCATTATCACTTCAAAAGTGAGTCTGGAGCGAAGGACATGACGGGAATGCGAACGGCGATCGGCCTGATGAGTGGCACGAGCCTTGACGGTATCGATGTTGCGCTGCTGCGCACGGATGGCGAGAGCATCGTCGAGCGTGGCCCGTCGCTCGGGCGTTCCTATGAATCGGCCTTCCGTCGCCGGCTGCAAGGCGCACTGGAAACGGCCAAGGTGATCAAGGACCGAACGGAGCGCCCCGGCGACCTGCGCGAAATCGATCGGGAACTGACCCTGCGTCACGCCGAGGCCGTACGCACTCTGCTGGCCGAAAACGATCTGAAGCCTGCCGACATTGACGTCATCGGTTTCCATGGTCAGACCGTGCTGCACCGGCCCAACGACGCCCTGACGGTGCAACTGGGCGATGGCGGCTTGCTGGCCGACGAGACCGGCATCGACGTTGTCTACGACATGCGCGCCAACGATATGGTGCATGGCGGGCAGGGCGCGCCGCTCATCCCCGCCTATCACGCCGCGCTCGCCGCTGGTCTTTCCCAGGCAAGACGCGGGGCCGTGGTCTTCGTCAATATCGGCGGCATCTCCAATCTCACCTTTATCGGTAGCGGCGGCGAGAGGATCGTCGCTTTCGACAGCGGACCGGGCAATACGCTGATCGACCAATGGGTCGAGGCCCATGCCGGCATTCCCTATGATCAGGGCGGTATGATCGCCTCGGAAGGGCGGGTCAATGCCGATCTCGCTGGGCGCTATCTCGGCCATGCCTTCTTCACCGATCCGGTGCGCCGCTCACTCGACCGCAACGATTTTCGCCCGCCGGAAGGAAAAGAGGCGAGCCTGGAGGACGGCGCGCGCACGCTGGCACATGTTACGGCTGCGGCGATCCTGCGCTCCGCCCGGCATCTGCCGGAAAGGCCGAAACTCTATGTCGTCTGCGGTGGTGGGCGGCTCAACCGTGTCATCATGGACGACCTCGCGTCGCTGGCTCAGGTCGAGGAAGCCGAGGTCGTGGCGGCAGAAGCCGTCGATCTCAATGGGGACAGCATGGAGGCGGAAGCCTGGGCCTATCTGGCGGTGCGCTCGTTACGCGGCTTGCCTCTGACGTTTCCGGGAACCACCGGCGTCAAGGCGCCGGTGACGGGCGGCCTGCTGCGGAAATCTGGTATGGCCGGTTAACGCAATTTTTCCTGCCGCTCCCTAGCATTGCCAGCGATCATTCCGAGACGTGATGAACGGAATGGTCGTGGTGTATTGCGTAGGGTGGCCAATGAGCGGCGCAGGCTTCCTGCTGGCGGTGAATTTCCTCATCGCGCAGTGTTTCTTCATGTTTTTTCTGGCGGTCTCCACCCGGAGCCGCAATCGTATTGCTGCCCGCTGGTTTGCCGGCAGTTTTGCGGTCGCGTCGCTGTCTGCGATCTTCGAATTCCTCATCGCCTATATCCCGCCGGTGAGGCTCTGGGCACTCCTCGCCTTCGCCTCGATGCTCGCCGGCATGCTGATGTTGCGCATCGGTATCGGTCATCTCTACAATCTGAAGACCAATCGAACGGTTCTTGCCGGCATCTATCTCTGCTTCGTGGTGCTTGGTGCTTTCATCTATGACCTGCCGCGTGGCACGTTGCAGCATGCGCTGACCTATCAGACGCCCTTTGCGGTAGTGCTCGGCATGAGCGCCTGGGCCACCTGGCGGGCGCCGGTGAAGTCTTTTGTGAACCGGGCGCTTATCGTATTGCTGGTCGCCACCAGCCTGCATTTTATCCTGAAAGGTTTTGCCGCCGTGTTTGCCGGTGCAGGCGCGACGGCGAAAGACTATCTTGGCAGTCCGTTCGCGCTCGTTTCCCAGAGCATGGGCGCCGTGCTGATCGTCGCGGTCGGGCTGATGCTGCTATGCGTACTCGTCCTGGAAATCGTCGCCGACGAGAAGGTCAACGCCGAGGTGGATCCGCTTTCGGGCCTGTGCAACCGTCGCGGTTTCGACAACCGCGTCGATGCCCTGATGGCCCAAGCCGGGCCGCACAGCATTGTGATCTGCGACCTGGACCGTTTCAAATCGATCAACGACACCTATGGTCACCAGGGTGGCGACGCGGCGATCCGTGCCTTTGGCGAGATGTTGAATGCCGCAGCCCCGCAGGGCGCACTCGTCGCCCGCATCGGCGGCGAGGAATTCGTCCTGTTTTTGCCATGCACCGGCAAGGAAGCCGCTTTGTTGTTTGCCCATGCGCTGCGGGCGACGCGGTCCGTTTCGCCCGTTCCGGGCCTGCCGCCGGGCGTTCGCGTCACGGCAAGCTTCGGCGTGGCGGAAATCGGCCTGAACGAGCCGCTGCGTTTTGCCATGCGCCGCGCGGACGATGCCCTCTATGCCGCCAAGAATGCCGGGCGCGATTGCGTGCGCGAGGCCGAACCGCCGGCCGTGGTGCTGGAAGTCGTCAAACGCGTGAACTGAACCCAAAGAAAAAGCCCGATGGCAGGAACCACCGGGCTTTTTGCATTTTCGGTCTTCGGCCGGTCAGCGGATGCGCTTGGCCGCCGGTTCCGGGGTGAGTTCTCCGGCAAGGCGGCGGTCGAGGTAGTCCTCGCATTCCGCCATCAGCGTCTCGGTCTGGCCGTTGAAGAAGTGGTTTGCGCCCGGCACCGTGCGGTGCGTGATCAGGATGCCCTTCTGCGTCTTCAGCTTTTCCACGAGGCCGTTGACGTCCTTCTCGGGCGCCACCTTGTCGGCATCGCCGTTGATGATCAGGCCGGAGGACGGGCAGGGGGCGAGGAACGAGAAGTCATAGATATTCGGCTGCGGCGCAATCGACATGAAGCCTTCGATCTCCGGGCGGCGCATCAAAAGCTGCATGCCGATCCAGGCGCCGAAGGAATAACCGGCGACCCAGCAGCTCTTCGAATCGGGATGCAAGCTCTGCACCCAGTCGAGCGCGGAAGCCGCATCCGACAATTCGCCGGCACCATGATCGAATTCGCCCTGGCTGCGACCGATGCTGCGGAAATTGAAGCGCAGCGTCGTGAAACCGCGCTTCTGGAACATGTAGAAGAGCTGGTAGACGATCTGGTTGTTCATCGTGCCGCCGAACTGCGGGTGCGGGTGCAGCACGATGGCGATGGGGGCGTTCTTCTGCTTGGACGGCTGGTAACGGCCTTCGAGGCGACCGGCGGGTCCGTTGAAGATGATTTCGGGCATTCTTACTCCGGCAAGCTCGGGTCCGAAAACGGATTCTTGTCAACTGAAGTCTTGACGAAAGCAGTCAGCGTTTCTAGAACCTAGTTTAGAACCATTCGAAACTGTATCGGCGCCCGGTTGGCGCCATGCGTTTGGTGTCATAAGGCAAGCCCGACGGAAATTTCAAGGAAAATGCACGCTGCATTGAACTTGATTGCTCGGGTACGGATGAAGAATGACCAAAACGGAGCGGACATATCTGGACTGGAACGCCACGGCACCCCTGTTGCCGGCGGCGCGCGAAGCCGTTGTGTCCGCGCTCGATATGGTCGGCAATCCGTCCTCCGTCCACGGTGAGGGGCGGGCGCTGCGCATGCTGGTCGAAGCCGTGCGCCGGGATGTCGCCGCACTTGTCAATACCGCGCCTGCTCATGTCATTTTCACCAGCGGTGCGACGGAGGCGGCAAACCTCGTGCTGACGCCCAATTACCGCATGGGACGCACGCCGCTTGCCGTCGGCCATCTCTATGCCTCCGAAATCGAACATCCGGCGATCCGCGAGGGCGGGCGATTTTCCCGCGACGATGTCACGATGATTCCCGTCACCCGTGCCGGCATCGTCGATCTTGACGCATTGGACATACGCCTCAAGGCCCATGACAAGGCCAGGGGCCTGCCGATGGTCGCCGTCATGCTTGCCAACAACGAGACGGGCATTGTGCAGCCGGTCAGGGCGGTCGCGGACATCGTCCACCGTCACGGCGGCCTGCTCATCGTCGATGCCGTCCAGGCTGTCGGCCGCATGCCCGTGGATATCGAGGCGCTCGACGCTGATTTCCTGATCATATCCTCGCATAAGCTCGGCGGCCCGAAAGGCGTCGGCGCGCTGGTTTCGCGCGGTGAAGTCCTGATGCCGGTGCCGCTGATCCGTGGCGGCGGGCAGGAGAAGGGGCATCGTTCCGGCACGGAAAACCCGGCTGCACTCGCCGGCTTTGCCGCCGCCGCCCGCGCGGCCCTGGCCGATCTTGCCGAACGCAACGCCCGGATTTCCGGCCTGCGGGATGCGCTGGAAGACGGCATGCGGACGGCGACGAACGACGTGATCATTCATGGCGCGGAAGGAGAGCGGGTCGCGAACACCTCTTTCTTCAGCCTGCCGGGCCTGAAATCGGAAACCGGGCAGATCGCCTTCGATCTTGAGGGTATCGCGCTGTCGGCGGGATCGGCCTGCTCGTCCGGCAAGGTGGGGCAGAGCCATGTGCTGACGGCAATGGGGTTTGACGCGACCCTCGGCGGGCTCCGTGTCTCGCTTGGCCCGGACTCGACGGAAGCCGATGTGGAGCGTTTTCTGGCCGCCTTTTCGCGTGTCGTCTCGCGGCGGCGCGCGGCCTGAACGGAATCTTGCGGAAACTCAAGTTTTCGCTTGCCAAAAGGTGGGAAAACCGCCCTTTGGCGCTTACATAACCGGCGGGAGGACCCGCCACACGTTGACAAACTGCCGGACCTTGGATCCGGCGAGATTGGAGAACGATATGCCTGCGGTGCAGGAAACGATCGATCAGGTCCGTCAGATTGACGTCGACCAGTACAAATACGGCTTCGAAACGACCATCGAAATGGAAAAGGCCCCGAAGGGTCTTTCCGAAGAGATCATCCGTTTCATCTCGGCGAAGAAGAACGAACCCGACTGGATGCTCGAATGGCGCCTTGAGGCTTATCGCCGCTGGCTGACGCTTGAGGAGCCGACCTGGGCGCGCGTCGATTATCCGAAGATCGACTTCAACGACCTCTATTACTACGCTGCTCCGAAGAACCAGAGCGGCCCGAAGTCGATCGACGAGGTCGATCCCGAGCTTCTGAAGATGTACGAGAAGCTCGGCATTCCCTTGCGCGAGCAGGAAATCCTGGCCGGCGTGCAGACCTCGAAGATCGCCGTTGATGCCGTCTTCGATTCTGTTTCCGTCGTTACGACCTTCAAGGAAGAGCTGAAGAAGGCCGGCGTGATCTTCATGTCGATCTCGGAAGCCATCCGCGAACATCCAGAGCTGGTGAAGAAGTATCTCGGCACCGTCGTCCCGACGACCGACAACTACTATGCCACGCTGAATTCCGCGGTCTTCACCGACGGTTCCTTCGTCTTCGTGCCGAAGGGCGTTCGTTGCCCGATGGAACTGTCGACCTACTTCCGTATCAACGAGAAGAACACCGGCCAGTTCGAACGCACGCTGATCATCGCCGAAGACGGCGCCTATGTGTCCTATCTCGAAGGCTGCACCGCGCCGCAGCGCGACGAAAACCAGCTCCACGCTGCCGTCGTCGAACTGGTCGCGCTCGATGAGGCCGAGATCAAGTATTCCACCGTCCAGAACTGGTATCCGGGCGACAAGGAAGGCAAGGGCGGCATCTACAACTTCGTCACCAAGCGTGGCGATTGCCGCGGCAAGAATTCCAAGATCTCCTGGACGCAGGTCGAGACCGGCTCGGCGATCACCTGGAAGTACCCGTCCTGCATTCTGCGTGGCGATGGTTCGCGCGGCGAGTTCTACTCGATTGCCGTTTCCAACGGCTATCAGCAGATCGATAGCGGCACCAAGATGATTCACCTCGGCAAGAACACGTCGAGCCGAATCGTCTCCAAGGGCATTTCCGCCGGCTTCTCCAACAACACCTATCGCGGCCAGGTTTCGGCCCACCGCAAGGCGGAGAATGCGCGTAACTTCACCCAGTGCGACTCGCTTCTGATCGGCGACAAGTGCGGTGCGCATACCGTGCCCTATATCGAAGCGAAGAACGCGACGGCCCATTTCGAGCACGAGGCGACCACCTCGAAGATCTCGGAAGACCAGCTGTTCTACTGCCTGCAGCGCGGTATCCCGACGGAAGCGGCCATTGCGCTGATCGTCAACGGCTTCGTCAAGGAAGTCATTCAGGAACTGCCGATGGAATTCGCCGTCGAGGCGCAGAAGCTGATCGGCATCTCGCTGGAAGGTTCGGTCGGCTGATCGAGTGATGAATGCCCCGGCGGCTTCCGCCGGGTGGCCGGATGGCTTCCCGATGAAGTTCCCCGCGTGATCCGTTATATTAGCGGTGCGGTTCTCATCGGGAGAGACGACATGGATCCGGTCAATCTGACGTATTACGCCGTGGTTTGCGGTGGACTGGCAGCGTATGCGCCCAACGTTCGGAACGTGGCCATACGCACGGTGGTGGGGCTTTGCCTCGGCGGCTTTGCCGCCATGATGCTTCCGGTGGTCCATTTCTTCCTCGGCTTCTGAAACGAAGACGAGAGCGTTTGGACGCTCTGAACGCAGGACCAAGACACCATGCTGGAAATCAAGAATCTGCACGCTCGTATCGCCGAAGACGGCACCGAGATCATCCGTGGCCTGAACCTCACCGTGAAGGCCGGCGAAGTCGCCGCCATCATGGGCCCGAACGGCTCCGGCAAGTCGACGCTCTCCTACATCCTGTCCGGCCGCGAGGACTATGAAGTCACCGAAGGCGAGATCCTGTATAACGGTGAGAGCATTCTGGAGCTTGACCCGGCCGAACGCGCCGCCAAGGGTATCTTCCTGGCCTTCCAGTACCCGGTCGAAATCCCGGGCGTTGCCACCATGCAGTTCCTCAAGGTCGCGATGAACGAGCAGCGCAAGGCGCGCGGCGAAGCCGAACTGACGACGCCGGACTTCATGCGCCGCGTCAAGGAAGCCTCGGCCGAGCTGAAGATCGCACCGGAAATGCTGCGCCGTCCGCTGAACGTCGGTTTCTCCGGCGGTGAAAAGAAGCGCGCCGAAATCCTGCAGATGTCGCTGCTCGAGCCGAAGCTTTGCGTTCTCGACGAGACCGATTCCGGCCTCGACATCGACGCGCTGAAGATCGTCGCCGACGGCGTCAATGCGCTGCGTTCGCCTGACCGCGCCGTCATCGTCATCACCCACTACCAGCGCCTGCTCGACTACATCGTGCCGGATACGGTCCACGTCCTCTACAAGGGCCAGGTCATCAAGTCCGGCGACAAGACGCTGGCGCACGAGCTGGAAGCAAACGGCTACGCCGACATCATCGGTGCCGCTGCTGCCTGAAGCATCGTGAAGGAGTAATCTCATGAACATGCAGACAGGCATGAAGCTCTCGGTCGCCGAGACAGCGCTCTGCGAAGCCTATGACCACGCCATCGGCGAGCTGCCGGGCGACGGTTCGGTGCTGGCCGCGCGCGACACGCTGATCAGCGACTTTAAGGAAGCCGGCCTGCCGACGCGTCGCGTCGAGGCCTGGCACTATACCGACCTCAAGGCGCTGCTGCGCGCCGTGCCGGCTTTCGATCCAGCCGCCTCCGCCGCCAAGACCAGCCCGCTGGTCGAGGGTTCGACGGTTCTGTCGGTCGTCAACGGCCTTGCCGATGCCCGCGCAACGGTCGAGGGCGTGACGGTCCGTACCTTCAAGGATGCGCTGGCCGACGGCACCGCAGCCGAGGGCCTTGCTGCCCGCGATGGTGACGATGCGATTGGTCGTATCAACGGCTCGTTCGTGCGCGATGGTTTCGTGCTCGATGTCGCCGCCGGTACGGAGCTGGAAGCGCCGCTGGAAATCCAGACGGTGCAGAATGCCGGCCAGACGCATACGCGTTTCCCCGTCGCTTTCGGTGCTGGCGCCAAAGGTACTATCATCGAGCGCCACACCGCGGTCGGCGAGACTGCGGCTTTTGTCACGTCGATCAGCGATATCGCGCTCGGCGATGGCGCCGACATCACCTGGGTCATCCTGCAGACGCAGGGTGCCGCCGATACGCATCTCGGCCAGATCCGCATCACGCTCGGCGCGGATGCGCAGCTGCGCCTCTATGTGATCAATGCCGGCGGCAAGCTCGTGCGGCAGGAAATCCATGTCGTCGTGGCAGGCGAGGGCACGGACCTGAAGCTGCGCGGCATCAACCTGCTCGGCGGCGAGACGCACAATGACGTAACCTTCACGGTCGGTCATGACGTGCCGAACACGACGTCGACGGAAGTCATCCGCAACGTGATCTTCGATCGCGCCCGCGGCGTCTTCCAGGGCCAGATCCGGGTCGCTCCGGATGCCCAGAAGACCGACGCGAAGATGTCGTGCAACACGCTGCTGCTCTCCGACGAAGCCGACTTCTCCGCCAAGCCGGAGCTGGAAATCTTCGCCGACGACGTGCAGTGCGGCCACGGCGCGACCGTGATCGACATCGACCATGTCCAGCTCTTCTACCTGATGGCGCGCGGCATTCCGGAAAACAAGGCGCGCGCCATGCTGGTCAACGCCTTCGTCGCCGAGATCGTTGAAGAGCTTGAAGACGAGCCGCTGGTCGAGGCGCTGGAAGGCGTCATTGCCGCCTGGCTCGAAAAGCACGCGTAAGAAGGACCATTGAGATGGAACACGCTCCCGCAAAGGCCTATGACGTCGAGGCGATCCGCAAGGATTTCCCGATCCTGTCGAAGACGGTCTATGGCAAGCCGCTGGTCTATCTCGACAACGGCGCCTCGGCGCAGAAGCCGCAGTCGGTGATCGACGCGATCGCGCATGCCTATTCGAACGAATATGCCAATGTGCATCGCGGCCTTCACTTTCTGTCGAATGCTGCCACCGATGCCTATGAGGCGGCGCGCGAAAAGGTGCGCCGTTTCCTGAATGCCTCCTCGATCGACGAGATCATCTTCACGAAGTCCTCCACCGAGGCGATCAACACGGTCGCCTATGGCTACGGCATGCCGAAGCTGGGCGAAGGCGACGAGATCGTGCTGTCGATCATGGAGCACCACTCCAACATCGTGCCGTGGCATTTCATCCGCGAGCGGCAGGGCGCCAAACTGGTCTGGGCGCCGGTGGACGAGACGGGTGCGTTCCAGATCGAAGAATTCGAGAAATGCCTCACCGAGCGCACAAAGCTCATCGCCATCACGCATATGTCGAATGCGCTCGGCACCATCGTGCCGGTCAAGGAAGTCTGCCGTATTGCCCGTGCGCGCGGCATTCCGGTGCTGGTTGATGGTTCGCAGGGTGCGGTGCACATGCCGGTCGACGTGCGCGACATCGATTGCGACTGGTACGTGATGACCGGTCACAAGCTCTACGGCCCCTCGGGCATCGGCGTGCTCTACGGCAAGATGGACCGCCTGAAGGAGATGCGCCCCTTCCAGGGCGGCGGCGAGATGATCGTCGAGGTCACGGAAGATGTTGTCACCTACAACGACCCGCCGCACCGTTTCGAAGCCGGCACGCCGCCCATCGTGCAGGCGATCGGCCTTGGCCATGCGCTGGACTATATGGAAAAGATCGGCCGTGCGGCGATCTCGGCCCACGAGGCCGATCTGCGCGACTATGCCCATGAGCGGCTGTCTTCGATCAATTCGCTGAAGATTTTCGGCACGGCACCCGGCAAGGGCTCGATCTTCTCCTTCGAGCTGGAAGGCATCCATGCCCATGACGTGTCGATGGTCATCGACCGGGCAGGGGTTGCGGTGCGCGCCGGCACGCATTGTGCCCAGCCGCTCTTGAAACGCTTCGGCGTCACCTCCACATGCCGTGCATCGTTCGGCCTGTATAATACGCGCGCCGAGGTCGATGCCCTGGCCGACGCGCTCGACCACGCCCGCAAGTTTTTTGCCTGAGGAGTAGACCCATGTCCCTCGACGCAACCGAAGAAAAGGTGGATGTCCGCGACGGCATCGTTCATTCGGCGATCCCGGCCGATGAGCTCGCCCGCCTTTCCGACGACATCATTTCCGCGCTGAAGACGGTCTATGACCCGGAAATCCCGGCCGATATCTTCGAGCTCGGCCTGATCTACAAGATCGATATCGAAGACGACCGCATGGTCAAGATCGACATGACGCTGACCGCCCCCGGCTGCCCCGTTGCCGGCGAGATGCCGGGCTGGGTGGAAAACGCCGTCAGCGCCGTCGAGGGCGTCTCGGGTGTCGAGGTCAGGATGACCTTCGACCCGCCGTGGACGCCGGACCGCATGTCGGAAGAGGCGCAGGTCGCCGTTGGCTGGTATTGATCCTTTAATACCGGGACACTAGATTCGGATTCGGAAACCGTCGGGCCTTGAACCCGGCTGGTCGAAGGAGATACGGCCCATGGCCTTTGCAGTGATGACACTTACCGATGCGGCGGCCAGCCGCGTCAAGGCGATCGTCGATAATGCCGGTGGCGACGCCAAGGGCATCCGAGTCGGCATCAAGAAGGGCGGCTGCGCGGGGATGGAGTATTCCGTCGATCTCGTAAAAGAGCCCAACGCCAAGGACGACCTTATCGAGCGCAACGGCGCAAATGTCTGGGTTGCGCCGGAAGCGGTGCTCTATCTGCTCGGCACGCAGATGGATTTCGAAGTGACGACGCTGCGCTCCGGCTTCACCTTCCACAACCCGAACCAGACATCCGCCTGCGGCTGCGGCGAATCGGTCGAACTTAAGCCGGCCGACCTTGCAGCGCTCGCCGCGGCGGGCCAGCCGACGGTTCGCGCCTGAAATCACAGGGTGCAGGGACCGCAAATCCTTGCACCTTTTCATCGCCGAGAGTTTTGCCTAGTCTCCCCCCGCCGGCGCGTAAGCCGGCCATGTCGCAACGGGGAGAGAGCATGCGATGAACGGCTTTGCCGCCGCACTTTATCAAAACTTGCCGTTTCCCGTGCTCGTCGTCGATGCCGAAGCGCGCGTTGCGTCTTATAATGACGCCGCTGCGCGAACCTTCGGCTGGGGCAAGGATGGCAAGAAACCCTCCGATTCTCCTGTTTTCACAGATCCGGACACGGCGGTGCTGCTCTCTCACCGCGCCACGATGGGCCGGGAAAACGTGCACCCCTTTGCGTTTTTTCACGAAAACGGTTCGCAGTTCGAGGCGACAGCCCATGTCATTCCTGTCTCCGACGAAAACGCTCATCACTACGCGCTTCTGCTGCGCAGCCTTCTGAGCGGCGGTAGCCATGGCGAGCAGATCCTACTCGGCCAGCGCATCGCCTCCGCACTGGATACGATGAAAGAAGGATTTGCAATCTTCGATCAGGAAGAGCGCCTCGTCATGTTCAATCGCTCGTACAAGGAGCGGTGCGGAGCGGCACGCGATTCCGTGCGTGTCGGCGCGACGCTGGAGAGCATTGCGCGCGCGAGCATTCGGGCCGGGATGTTTCCCGGCATTGTCGAGGGCACGCCCGAGGCCGAAACGATGGTGCGCGAGCGCCTCGAAAGCCACCGTCAGACCGACAGCGGCGGCAGTGTGTTCGAATTCGGCAAGGACCGCTGGATCCGCGGAGAAAGCCATGTCGCCGAGACCGGCGACATCGTCGCATTGCGCGTCGACATATCGGAACTGAAGCGTACCGAGGCGGCGTTGGAGGAGAAACGACGCGACTACCTCTCGCTGCTGCAGATCCTGCCCGACATGATCCTGCGCTTCGACCGCAACCTTTCCATCCGCTTTGCCAACGACAAATACGCCGCCCATGTCGGCTCGACGACCGATGAGCTTCTCGGCCGCTACTTGCCGGATGTCGCCTGCGCGCCCGAGCAGACGGCTGACCTCATGAGTGTCGCGAATTATACGCGCGACGCCCCTGTGCGCTCGCTCGAGGTTTGCACCGAAGGGCCGGACGGGCAGCAGGAATGGATGTTCTGGACCGCCGTCGCGATCTTCGATGACGACGGTGTCGCCGAGATCGTCTGCGTTGGCCGCGACATCACAGAGGCCAAGCGCCAGCAGCAGCAGGTGGAAGCCCAGACGAACGAGCTGCGGCGCAAGAACGAGGCGCTCGACCAGTTCACGGCCACGGTATCCCACGATCTGAAGGCGCCGCTGCGCCATCTCTCGATGTTCGCCGAGATGATTTCCGAGGATCTGCATCGCGGTGAGCACGACGAATTGGTGCACTATGCCGACCATGTTCGCAAGAGTGCCGCGCGCATGCGGCGCATCATCGACAGCCTGCTCGAATTCTCGCAGATCGCCTATCGCATCACCACACCGAGGCCTGTCGGTCTCTCTGATGTCGTACGCGACGCACTGGTGCTGCTCGAAACCCACGTGCAGGAGGCGAGCGGCACGGTCGAGGTCGCTGCGCTGCCGGAGATCATGGGTGATCACGAGCTTCTAAAGCGCCTTGCGCAGAATCTGATCGGCAATGCCCTGAAATACCGCAAGCCCGGTGAGGCACCCGTTGTGCGTGTCTACTGCCGGGAAACGGAGAGGGGTGTCGATCTCGTCGTCGAGGACGATGGAATCGGCATCGATCCCCAGCATGTCGGACGGATTTTCGAAGTCTTTCAGCGGCTTCACCGGGATGAAACGGTTTATCAGGGCACAGGCGTCGGCCTGGCGCTCGCGCGTCGGATCGTTGAAAGTCACAACGGTGTGATCGCGCTTGACACGACCTATAGTCCGGGCGCACGCTTTATCGTGACGTTTCCGCAACCCGTAAAATCGAGGGGGAGCGATCGTGGTAAGCTTGGCTAGGAAGCTCATCGTCGTCGACGACGATCCGGTTGATGTGCGCTTTGTGATGCGCGCCTTCAGCGATGCCGGCAGCGCCATCGAGATCACTCATGTCGCCGATGCGGACATGGCGAGCGATCGCCTCGCGACGGAAGCCTTTGACTACATCCTGCTCGATATCAACATGCCCGGCACCAACGGCATGGAGCTTCTGAAGCGTTTGCGTGGCGATGCGCGCACGGCGGTGACGCCGGTCATCATGCTGTCGTCCTCTTCGAATACGGCTGATGTCAACCGCGCCTATGAGAACGGCGCCAATGCCTATGCGGTGAAACCGTCGACGCTCAGCGGCTACCGGGATTTCGCCGAGGGCTTTACCCGCTTTTGGGTGGACGTCGCCGTTTCGCCCTGACCAGTCCCTGCCCGAAAATGAAAAGCCCCGGCCGATGGGATCGGCCGGGGCAAGCATTTTTGTGTGCCGTTACTCGGCAGCGTCCGCATAATCCTCGAGCGGCGGGCAAGAGCAGACGAGGTTTCGGTCGCCGTAGACGTTGTCCACGCGGTTGACCGGCGACCAGTACTTGTCGACGCGGAAGGCGCCCGGCGGGTAGCAGGCCTGCTCGCGCGAATAGGGACGATCCCACTCGCCGACGAGGTCTTCCACCGTGTGCGGGGCATTCTTGAGCGGGTTGTTCTCCCGGTCCATCCGGCCTTCTTCGATGGCACGGGCTTCCTCGCGGATCGACAGCATCGCGTCGCAGAAACGGTCAAGTTCCGCCTTGGTTTCCGATTCCGTCGGTTCGATCATCAGCGTGCCGGCGACTGGCCAGCTCATGGTCGGGGCATGGAAGCCGCTGTCAATGAGGCGCTTGGCGACGTCGTCGACGGTCACGCCGGCGCTGTCGACCAGCGGGCGCGTGTCGATGATGCACTCATGCGCAACGCGGCCCTTTGAGGACTTGTAAAGCACGTCATAGGCGCCCTTCAGGCGGGCGGCGATGTAGTTGGCGTTGAGGATCGCCACTTTGGTCGCCTGCGTCAGGCCCGCGCCGCCCATCATCAGGCAGTAGCTCCAGGATATCGGCAGGATGGAGGCCGAGCCGAAGGGCGCCGCCGAAACCGCGCCGGCTTCGCCGGTCGTCGGGTTCGTCGGCAGGAAAGGCGCGAGATGCGCCTTGACGCCGATCGGGCCCATGCCGGGACCACCGCCGCCATGCGGGATGCAGAAGGTCTTGTGCAGGTTGAGGTGGCTGACGTCGCCGCCGATGTCGCCGGGGCGGGCAAGGCCCACCATGGCATTCATGTTGGCGCCGTCCATATAGACCTGGCCGCCATGCTTGTGCACGATGTCGCAAACCTCGCGCACGTTTTCTTCAAAGACGCCGTGCGTGGAAGGGTAGGTGATCATGCAGCAGGACAGATTGTCCGCATGGCTCTCGGCCTTGGCGCGGAAATCATCCA
Source organism: Shinella curvata (assembly GCF_022899935.1). Lineage (GTDB taxonomy): Bacteria > Pseudomonadota > Alphaproteobacteria > Rhizobiales > Rhizobiaceae > Shinella > Shinella curvata. The sequence goes on along the minus strand of NZ_JALJCJ010000001.1, from coordinate 340,890 downwards.
TGTCGATGTCGCCATTGTCCGACACCTTCACGACGACGACCTTCATGCCGACCATCTGGGCCGAGGCCGGGTTGGTGCCGTGCGCGGAGGTCGGGATCAAGCAGACGTCACGATGGGTGTCGCCATTGGCGAGGTGATAGGCGCGGATCGTCAGAAGGCCGGCATATTCACCCTGGGCACCGGAATTCGGCTGCATGGACAGCGCGTCATAGCCCGTGATGTCGCAGAGTTTTTGCGACAGGTCCTCGATCAGGTGGCGATAGCCCAGCGCCTGGTCGGCGGGAACGAAGGGATGGATCTCCGAAAATTCCGGCCAGGTGATCGGCAGCATTTCCGCCGTGGCGTTGAGCTTCATCGTGCAGGAACCGAGCGGGATCATCGAGCGGTCGAGCGCCAGGTCGCGGTCCGAGAGCCGGCGGATGTAGCGCGTCATCTCGCTTTCGGCGCGGTTCATGTGGAAGATCGGATGCGTCAGGTATTCGCTGGTGCGCAGAAGGTCTTCCGGCAGCCGGTAACCCGGCTCGAACTCCGCCACCTCGAAATCACCGCCGAAGGCGCGCCAGACGGCTTCCAGCGTGACGGGGCGCGAGCGCTCGTCGAGGCTGATGCCGATGCGGTCGTCGCCGATCTTGCGGAGATTGACCTCTTCCGCGACGGCCGTCTTCAGGATGATGCCCTGCAGCTTGCCGACATGGACGGTGATCGTGTCGAAGAACACTTCCGGCTCGACGGTATAGCCGAGCTTTTCAAGACCCATGGCGAGACGCACAGTTTTCTGGTGCACGCTCTGCGAGATGGCCTTCAAGCCCTGCGGACCGTGGAAAACCGCATACATCGAGGCCATGACGGCGAGCAGCACCTGCGCGGTGCAAATGTTCGACGTCGCCTTTTCGCGGCGGATGTGCTGTTCGCGCGTCTGCAGCGACAGGCGATAGGCGCGGTTGCCACGGGCATCGATGGAGACGCCGACGAGACGGCCGGGCATGGAGCGCTTGTAGGCGTCCTTGACGGCCATGTAGGCGGCATGCGGACCGCCGTATCCGACCGGCACGCCGAAGCGCTGCGTGCAGCCGATGGCGATGTCGGCATTCATGTCGCCTGGCGACTTGAGCAGCGCCAGCGCCAGCGGGTCGGCGGCGATCACGGCGATCGCGCCGGTCTGGTGCAGACGGGCGATCAGGCCGGTGAAATCGCGCACATGGCCGTAGGTGCCCGGATACTGGAAGATCGCGCCGAAAACATCGACCGGATCAAGATCGGTGAAGGGATCGCCGACGACGATGCTCCAGCCGAGCGGCTCGGAACGGGTCTTCAGGAGCGCGATGGTCTGCGGGTGGCAGTTCTCGTCGACGAAGAAGGTCTTGGCCTTGGACTTCGAGACACGCTCGGCCATGGCCATGGCTTCTGCGGCGGCGGTTGCTTCGTCGAGCAGCGAGGCATTCGCCACGTCGAGGCCCGTCAGGTCGCAGACCATGGTCTGATAGTTCAGCAGCGCTTCGAGGCGGCCCTGGCTGATTTCCGGCTGATAGGGCGTATAGGCCGTGTACCAGGCGGGGTTTTCCAGGATGGTGCGCTGGATGACCGGCGGCGTGATCGTGCCGTAGTAGCCCTGGCCGATCAGCGAGACGAGCTTCTTGTTGCGGCTGGCGGTCTCGCGCAGCTTGTCGAGCGCCTCGCGCTCGGTCATCGGCGCGCCCCATTCCAGCGGCTTTTCCTGGCGGATCGATTTCGGCACGGTGTCGTCGATCAGCGCGTCGAGGCTTGGATAACCGATCACCTTCAGCATCGCCTCCATCTCCTTCGGCGAGGGGCCGATATGGCGACGGTTGGCGAAGTCGTAGGGCTGGTAATCGGTAAAGGCAAAGTCCTTGGGGAGAGACATCAGCCGACAAGCTCCTTGTAGGCGGCTTCATCCATCAGGCCGTCGGCATCGGAAACATTGGCAAGCTTCAGCTTGAAGAACCAGCCGGCGCCCTGCGGATCGCTGTTGACGAGAGAGGGATCGGCGGTGATCGCCTCGTTGACTTCGACGATTTCACCATCGAGTGGACAATAGACGTCGGAGGCCGCCTTCACGCTCTCGACAGTGGCTGCATCGCCGCCCTTTTCGAAGGTCGCGCCGACTTCGGGCAGTTCGACGAAGACGAGATCGCCGAGCTGTTCGGCGGCATGAACCGTAATGCCGACGGTCGCAACGCCGCCTTCGATCTTCAGCCACTCGTGTTCTTCGGTGAATTTCAGCATGTTTGTTCCTCTCTCGGAATGTTTTTGGTTGCGTGCGCCGGTGTCAGCGCTTGAAGGTGTTCTTGACGAAGGGCATGGCGGCGACGGTGACGGGCAGGAATTTGCCGCGCACGCCGGCATAGAGCTGCGTGCCGGGAGCAATCGCCGCCTTGGTCACGTAGCCCATGGCGACAGGGCCATCGACATTCGGACCGAAGCCGCCCGAGGTGACCGTGCCGACGACATCCTCGCCCTCGGGATCGGTGGCAAGTACGGCGCTGGCGCGCACGGGCGCACGGCCCTCGGCCCGCAGGCCGACGCGGCGGCGGGCCGCACCGTTTTCAAGCTGGTCGAGGATGACGGAAGCGCCCGGGAACCCGCCTTCACGCTCGCCGCCCTTGCGGCGAACCTTCTGGATCGCCCATTCGAGCGCGCCTTCCACCGGCGTGGTGCTGGTGTCGATATCGTTGCCGTAGAGGCAGAGGCCGGCTTCGAGGCGCAGCGAATCGCGGGCGCCGAGACCGATCGGCAGCACGTCCGGATGATCGAGCAGGCGGCGACAGACGGTTTCGGTAAGCGCTGCCGGAATGGAGATCTCGAAGCCGTCCTCACCGGTATAGCCGGAGCGTGAGACGATGCAGTCGGCGTCGTGCAGGTCGCAGGCGCGCACATCCATGAAGCGCATGGAGGAGATGTCGGCCCAAAGTTCGGCCAGGACCGATTCCGCATGCGGCCCCTGGAGGGCGACCAGCGCGCGGTCGTCATGCAGCGTCAGCTCGCAGACATCGCCGATCTTCGCCTGCATATAGGCGAAGTCCTGATCCTTGCAGGCGGCGTTGACGACCACATAAAAATGGTCGCCGCGGTTGGCGATCATCAGGTCGTCGAGGATACCGCCCTCGTCATTGGTGAAGAGCGCATAGCGCTGGCGGCCTTCGCCGAGGCCGACGACATCGACCGGCACCAGCGTTTCGAGCGCGCGGGCGGCGTCCGCATTGTCGCCGGAGCGGGCGCGCACGGTGACCTGGCCCATATGCGAGACGTCGAACAGGCCGGCGGCAGCACGGGTGTGCAGGTGCTCCTTCATCACGCCGGCCGTGTATTGCACCGGCATCTCGTAGCCAGCGAACGGCACCATGCGGCCGCCGAGCGATACGTTCAGCGCGTGAAGCGGTGTTTTCTTGAGTTCAGACGATCCGTCCAAAAGGCGCCCTCCAGTCCCTGGGCGCCCGATTACAAGGCGCCGGCTCACAATCAGGCGCAGTCGCGCCGTTCTCCTGAGCCCCCTCTGTCCCTTCGCCTGAGATTGTTATCCCTTCGGCGAGCGCTTGCGCGCTTCTCTCCAGAGTTATGACGGCACCTTGCTGGTCCTTTTGCCTGAGAGTTTCCGGGGCGGTTGCTCCTTCGGCACCGGCGCTGCCTCATCCAGAGGCGGCCGGCTTCTCCCAGCGAGGTTGGCTCCAGATAACGGTCTTGCCCGTGTTTTGGCAAGAGGTGGCGTCGCTGCCGAACACATTTTTGTCGTTCAGGGAAAGGAGCAAAGAAAAGGCCCCATGAGGGGCCTTAGTCGGTTGGAGGACGGCTGTAGTCCTTTAAAGGGGAGGATCAGGCGGGTTCGGCTTCCTGCTGAACAGGGGCGCCGTTCTCGTCATAAAGACGTTGCGCCTCCGCGACGGTCACTTGCGGCGTCATGCCGGGCGCGGTGATAAGGGCAAGCGCCAGTGCGGGCGGCTGTACGACGTTAAGCACCGCGATCACACGCGCATCGCCGCGGGTCTTCGCGTCCTCGCTCCAGGTCTGGATGCGCTGCTCGAAAAGGGTGTTCGCACGCGTCTGCATCTTCATGCCCTGCGAGGCATAGGCGGCGGTGGCGGGCGAAACTGTCACAATCTGAGTCATGGCGTTCAACGAGAGTTGGTTCAGGTTCGTGCAATTTATCATTTGCGCCTTTCGCGTGTGTGAAGCGCGGCGGTTGCATTTTCATCGACTTTTAACGATCTGTGCGAATTTCGGTCGGCCTTGCCTTTTCGGGGCAGTTTCCGTCATAAGAGGAGTGGAAATGCCGCCGGAATCGGCGGTAAAAGCAGATGCCGCCGATGGTGCGGGAGGACCGATGAAGCCGATTTTCGTGCAATTGCAATGCGCTCCAGGCAAGACCTACGAAGTCGCTGATGCGCTTTACGCTACGGAACTCATTTCGGAGCTCTATTCGACCAGCGGCGAATACGACCTGCTTCTCAAGGTCTATGTCGATAGCGAAGAGGATATCGGCAAGTTCATCAACGACCACGTCGCCTCCATTCCCGGTATCGTGCGTTCGCTGACCACTCTGACCTTCCGCGCGTTCTAAGACTGTTTCCCTCCGCCGGTTCTTGCGCTAAAGCACGGCGCAACGAAAGAAGGCTGACATGGCAGGCATCGAACACAGGCAAGTTGAGAGCGACGAGGCGGGCATGCGCCTCGACCGGTGGTTCAAGGTCCACTATCCGGGTCTCGGCTTCGGCCCGCTCCAGAAATTGCTGCGCTCCGGCCAGGTGCGCATCGACGGCGGCCGCGTCAAGAGCGACACCCGCGTGCAGCCGGGACAGATGATCCGCATCCCTCCGATGGAGGTGGATGCCAAGAAGGCCGGGCCGATCGCCGGCCGCGAGCTGAAGCATTCTTCGGATCACGAGCTGCTTTCCCGCATGCTGCTGCATGAGGATGAGAAGGTCATTGTGCTCAACAAGCCGGCCGGCATCGCCGTGCAGGGCGGTTCGGGCGTCAATCGCCATATCGACCAGATGCTCGAGGCCTGGACCAGCCCGAAGGGCGAGAAGCCGCGCCTCGTGCACCGGCTCGACCGCGACACGTCGGGCGTGCTCGTCATCGCCCGCACGCGCGGCGCGGCGCAGAAGCTGACGGCCGCCTTCCGCGAGCGTGATACCAAGAAGACCTACTGGTCGCTGGTGATGGGCGTGCCGAAGAAGCGCGAGGACAAGATTTCGACCTGGCTCGTCAAGGAACAGACGCCGGATGGTGACCGCATGCGCATCGCCAAGCACGGCGAGGATGGCGCCGACCACGCGGTTTCGTTCTACCGCATCATCGAGCAGGCTGCGCAAAACTATGCGTGGCTGGAAATGGAACCCTATACCGGCCGTACGCATCAGCTGCGCGTGCATGCCGCTCATATCGGTCATCCGATCATCGGCGATCCGAAATATTTCGAGGCCGACCTCAACTGGGCCTTTCCGGGCGGTGTGCAGAACCGTCTGCACCTCCATGCCCGCCGCATCGATATTCCGCATCCCAATGGCGGGCGCCTGCGTGTCACCGCGCCGCTGCCGCCGCATATGGTGCAGACCTGGAACCTGTTCGGCTTCGACCAGACCGCCGGGGACGAGGAAGACTGATGCGGCTCGCCCTGTTCGATTGCGACGGCACGCTGGTCGATAGCGCGCGGCTGATCCATGAGGTCATGGCCCGCACCTTCGTCGATTTCGGCCATGCGAGACCGGATATTTCCGAGACCAAGGCGATCATCGGGCTGACGCTCGACATCGCCATTGCCCGCATGCAGGGCAAGCCGCATGTCGACGAGGAGGCGCTGGCGATGACGGCGCATTACAAGGCGACCTACACCGGCGTGCGCGCCGAGCCCGGCTTCCAGGAGCCGCTGTTTGCCGGCATCGCCGAGATGATGGCGACGCTGGAGCGGCAGGACGACCTGCTGATCGGCGCCGTCACGGGAAAATCCCGTCGCGGCCTCGACCTGATCCGTGCCGCCCACGGTTTCGACAAGACCTTCTTCGTCTCGCGCACGGCGGATGATTGCCCGTCCAAGCCGCACCCCGCCATGGTGACGGAATGCTGCAGCGAAGCCGGCATCGATGCAGCCCGCACGGTTGTGATCGGCGACGCGATCTACGATATGCAGATGGCGAAGGCAGCCGGGGCAAAGGCCATCGGCGTTTCCTGGGGCTATGCAAGCGTGCCCGAACTGGTCGCGGCTGGCGCGGATCACATCCTGCGAACGCCCGCAGACCTTCTCGACTGGTTGGAGACTTTCTGATGCGTGACATCCTGAGCGATCTTTCCGATGCGATGAGCGATCCCGATCCGGTGCGCCGCGCGCAGATCCAGATGAAGCGGCCGCTGCCCAAGCGCTTCTACAAGGAGGTCTCGACCGACAAGGCGGAGGAGGGGTTCCGCATCCTTCTTGATGGTCGCCCGGTGCGAACACCCGGCAAGAAGCTGCTTGCCGCGCCGTCTCAGATGATTGCCGATCGTCTGAAAGCGGAATGGGATGCACAGGCGGAGGAAATCGACCCTGCGGCGATGCCGGTGACACGCCTCGTCAACACGGCCATCGATGGGGTTGCGGAAAATCTTGATGCCGTTTTCGATGAGATCGTGCGTTTTGCCGGCACGGACATGCTCTGCTACCGCGCGGACACGCCGGATGGTCTCGTCGCGCGCCAGCGCGATGGCTGGGATCCGGTCCTGCGCTGGGCTGCCGATGCCAAGGGCATCCGCTTCATCCTCGTCGAAGGCGTGATGCATCGGGAGCAGCCAGTTCCTGCCATCCAAGCCTTTGCCGCCGCACTCTCCGATTGGCGCGATCCGCTGGCGCTCGCCTGCGTGCACACCGTCACGACGTTGACCGGTTCGGCCTTGCTGGGCCTGGCCTTTGCCGAAGGCGTTGTCGATGCGGACAAGGTCTGGTTGCTTGCCCATATCGACGAGGACTGGCAGATCGAGCATTGGGGCACCGACGACGAGGCCTTCCATCGCCGCGAAATGCGTCGCAAGGAATTGGACGTCGCCGCTTCCGTGTTTTTCGACATGCCGCGCTGACCAGAGTTTTTTAAGATTCACGCCTCATTTTGGCGCTTCGTTCCAACAGCCATAGCCGACCCGTACAGAGTATCATGCAGTTTCTTCTCCGCGCCGCTCTTTCCGCCTGCCTCGTCTTTTCCGCACCAATTGCCGCCAGCGCCGAGGGTTTTCCCGTCCGCGATGTTCGCAAGGTCGTCGTCAGCGGTGACGGGAACGTGCCACCGGTGGTTCTCAAGCGAACCGATGCCTACCTGAAGCGTGCCGCCCAGGCGACGCGCCGGGCGGTGACCATCGACCGGGCGTCGATGGATGTGCGCGTGAGTGGGGTCAAGCAATCGGCAAACGGCGCCAGTTCGGCAAATGTCACGGTCACGCTTTCCGATCTCAAGGGCGGCGTCGCATCCCGCAACACGATGACCGTCAACAGTTTCATGCCGTCCAGCAAGGGGCGCGAGGCCGCGCTGGGTGACGCCATCGCCAAGCGCGTGGCGATCGCCTACCGCCTGTCGCCGGTCGCCGCCGGTAAGCTGAATGAAGGCAAACGCCCCTCCAAGGGACGCAAATATGCCGGTGGCAAGCGCAAGCCGGCCGTGCAGCGGAGCGTGCAGTCCCGCTCGCGCAAGGACGACCGCCCGCTGGTCGTTCCGACCGATGCGGCGCTGACGGTGCGTTCGCGCGCACTTGCCGAAGGATCGACGAAAAAGGTCGCCCCCTGCGTGGTCACGCAGACGATCAGCTGCGACTGATCTTCTCCATGCTCTAAGACCATCGATCTAGTCGCTGCCCCTTCAAGCCCCCGTTTCCCCATGCTAAGCCGTTTTCAAAACGGGAGGAACCGAGGCGTCATGAAGGAAATTCTCCACGAGCTCGAAGTCCGGCGCGAGCGCGCCCGCATGGGCGGCGGCCAGGGGCGCATCGATGCGCAGCACAAGCGCGGCAAGCTGACGGCGCGCGAACGCATCGATGTCTTTCTGGACGAGGGGTCGTTCGAGGAATTCGACATGTTCGTCGAGCACCGCTCGACGGATTTCGGCATGGAGAAATCGAAGATCGCTGGCGATGGCGTGGTTACCGGCTGGGGCACCGTCAACGGCCGAACCGTCTTCGTCTTCGCCAAGGATTTCACCGTCTTCGGCGGATCGCTGTCCGAAACCCATGCCCAGAAGATCATGAAGGTCCAGGATATGGCGCTGAAGAACCGCGCGCCGATCATCGGCCTCTACGATGCCGGCGGGGCGCGCATCCAGGAGGGCGTGGCAGCACTCGGCGGCTATGCCGAGGTCTTCCAGCGCAACGTGCTGGCATCAGGCGTCATCCCGCAGATTTCCGTCATCATGGGACCCTGCGCCGGCGGTGACGTTTATTCGCCGGCGATGACCGACTTCATCTTCATGGTGCGTGATACGTCCTACATGTTCGTGACCGGACCCGATGTCGTGAAGACCGTCACCAACGAGACGGTGACTTCGGAAGAGCTTGGTGGCGCCTCGGTTCACACCACGAAATCGTCGATCGCCGATGGCGCCTACGACAATGACGTCGATGCGCTGTTGCAGGTGCGCCGGCTCATCGATTTCCTGCCACAGTCCAACACAGCGCCCGTGCCTGAAATCGAGTGCTTCCAGCCGGTCGACGACGTGGACGAGTCGCTCGACACGCTCGTTCCGGCCAATGCCAACAAGCCTTATGATATCAAGGAATTGATCCTCAAGACCGTCGACGAGGGCGACTTCTTCGAGATCCAGGAGAGTTTTGCCAAAAACATCGTCTGCGGCTTCGGTCGCATCGAGGGCTCCACAGTCGGATTCGTCGCCAACCAGCCGATGGTGCTGGCGGGGGTGCTCGATTCGGATGCCAGCCGCAAGGCGGCGCGTTTCGTGCGCTTCTGCGATTGCTTCGGCATTCCCGTCGTTACCTTCGTCGATGTGCCGGGTTTCCTGCCGGGCACCGCGCAGGAATATGGCGGTCTCATCAAACACGGCGCAAAACTGCTCTTCGCCTTTGCCGAAGCGACCGTGCCGAAGGTGACGGTGATTACCCGCAAGGCCTATGGCGGCGCCTATGACGTGATGGCTTCGAAACACCTGCGCGGCGACTTCAACTATGCCTGGCCGACGGCGCAGATCGCGGTCATGGGCGCCAAGGGGGCGGTGGAGATCATCTTCCGCAAGGATATCGCCGATCCCGAAAAGATCGCCGAACACACGAAGATGTACGAGGATCGTTTTCTTTCGCCCTTCGTGGCGGCCGAGCGAGGTTATATCGACGAGGTGATCATGCCGCATTCGACGCGCAAGCGCATTGCGCGCGCCTTGCGCCTCCTGCGCAACAAGGATCTGCAAAACCCATGGAAAAAACATGATAACATTCCCCTCTGAGCAAAACGGAAGGGAGTGCATGCCATGTTCGACCGTTTGTCCGCCTGCCAGCCGCAGGCGCTTGCCGTGCTGCGCATCGTCTCGTCGCTGCTCTTCATCGAGCACGGCACGCAGAAATTCTTCAATTTTCCGCCAGCCGAACAGCCGTTCGGCGACCTGATGAACCTCATCGGGCTTGCGGGCGCACTGGAGGTGGTCGGTGGGATATTGCTGCTGGTCGGTCTGTTCACGCGGCCGGTGGCCTTCGTACTCTGCGGCTTCATGGCCGTCGCCTATTTCATGGCGCACGCGCCGCAGAGCTTCTTTCCGGTCAACAATCGCGGCGATGCCGCGATCCTCTTCTGCTTCGTTTTCCTTTACCTGACGGCCGCGGGGCCGGGGGCATTTGCCCTCGACAATCGCAACCGTTAGTTATCGCAATTCCGGACGCAAAACCGCTTCGCACTTTTGCTGGAATGGCTCTTAGGCGACGAACTTCAGGCCGAGAATACCGGTGACGATCAGCGCGATGCAACCGATACGCATGGCGGTGACGGGTTCGGCGAAAAGGATAATGCCGAGAATGACGGTGCCGACGGTACCGATGCCGGTCCAGATGGCATAGGCCGTTCCCATCGGAAGCGTCTTCACGGCGAGGCCGAGAAGCACGATGCTGATCACCATCGAACCCGCCGTCAGGACGGTGGGAACCAGTCTGGTGAAGCCGTCGGTATATTTGAGGCCGATGGCCCAGCCGATTTCAAAGATGCCGGCGAGGGTAAGAAGGATCCAGGGCATGTGGCTACTCCGTTTCAAAGGAGCGAGGCCGTCCCCGCGATCGTAACCGGGATTGTTCCCGGCGGTAGCCGTCTACCGGGGCGGAATATTGCTCATTGCCAACGGAAGGGCAAGGGCGGGGGCGTCATGTCAGCCATGCGCTCCCACCATATCGACGCGATGTTTCAGCCGAGGCGTTCGGCGTGCCACTTCAGATGCTCGTCCATGAAGGTCGAGATGAAGTAGTAGGAATGATCGTAGCGTTCGTGCATGCGCAGCGTCAGCTTGATGTCGGTGTCCTTGATCGCCTCTTCGAACAGCCAGGGCCGCAGGCCGTTGTCGAGGAAGCCGTCGGCCTTGCCCTGGTCGATCAGGAACTCCGGAAAGCGCGCGCCATCTTCGACGAGCGCGCAGGCGTCATATTCGCGCCAGGCCGCCTTGTCCGCGCCGAGGTATTTTTCCAAGGCCGGCACGGACCAGTCGGCGCTGGAAGGGGCGACGATCGGCGCGAAGGCGGAGCAGCTCTTGAAACGGTCCGGATGTTTCAGAGCGATCGTCATGGCGCCGTGGCCACCCATCGAGTGGCCGAAAATGCCCTGGCGGTCCATGTCCATACGGAAATGCTGGCGCAGGAAGTTTGGCAATTCCTCCGTCACATAGCTGTACATCTGGTAGTTCTCGGCCCAGGGCTGTTCGGTGGCGTCGAGATAGAAGCCGGCGCCCTTGCCCATCTGCCAGTTGGTCAGTTCGTCCGGCACGTCGTTGCCGCGCGGGCTGGTGTCCGGGCAGACGACGATCAGGCCGAGTTCGGCGGCCATGCGGCGGTACTCGCCCTTTTCCATCACGTTGGCGTGGGTGCAGGTGAGGCCGGAGAGATACCAGAGCACGGGACGCGGCTCCTTGATCGCCTGCGGCGGCACGAAGACAGCAAAGTTCATTTCGGTCTTGCAGGCTTCCGATTCATGGGCAAACACGCCCTGCATGCCGCCGAAAGCCGTGTTCTGAGAAAGCACTTTCATGGAAAACTCCTGTTGTCAGGACGCCAGCGACACTGCCGCATTGACCGCGGCGGCGACCAGCACCGTGTTGAAGAAGAACGAAACCACGGCGTGCAGCAGGTTGACCTTGCGCATCGCCGTCGAGGTGATGGCGACGTCTGACGTCTGCGCCGTCATGCCGATCACGAACGCGAAATAGAGGAAATCGTAAACGCCGGGCGGGGCCTTGCCGGGAAAATCCAGGCTGCGGCCTGCGTCTTCGCTCTCCTCCGTGCTGCCGGGGCGCCAGTAGAGATGGGCATAGTGCAGCGCCGCCATGGTATGGATGGTGAGCCAGCCGAGCGCCACGGAGGCGAAGGCGAGCACGAATTCGATGCCGGAGGCGGCGCGTTCGTTGAGGACGACGAAGAGCGAGCCCGTGGAAACGGCGACGGCCAGAAGCGTCACGGCGAAGATGATAGCGACGGGCTCGTCGGCATCCGTCGCATAGTGCTCGAGATAGGAGGCCGTCAGACTTGGGAGGCGTATGGCCGTCAGCACGAGATAGCTGAGGAAGAAGGCGATGGCCGCGATGCCGATCGCAAAATCCGGTTTCAGCCAGAGTGCCGGAACGCCGAAGACTACGGCTGCGCCGATGCCCGCATAGAAGGGCACATGCCGGCCATAGATCTTGCGTCCCGGAGCCTTCGTCATGAACTTGTCCGCGTGCTTTTCGCCCGGCGGCACAGGCGGTCGAGCGTTTCGAGGAAGGCGGAACGGTCACGCGGCGAGAAGGCGGCGTTGTAGCCCTTGCTTTCGCCGGTCTCGCGCAGATGCGCGCCGAGGTCGCGCATGGCGCTCGCCATGCCGATATTGGCCTGGTCGAAGAGCCGGCCGGTCGGTCCGGTCACGTGGGCACCCTTGGCGACGCAACGTACGGCGAGCGGCACATCCGCCGTCACGACGATATCGCCTTCGATGACATTGTCGGCGATCCAGTTGTCTGCCGCATCGAAGGCGCCGGACACGATGATGTTCTTCACCATCGGGTCGCGTGAGGGGCGCAGGCCCGAATTGGCGACGAAGGTCACGGGCAGGCCGTGACGCTCGCCGACTTTGAGAATTTCCGCTTTCACCGGGCAGGCGTCGGCGTCGACATAGATGGTTGGTGGCGTGTCAGTCATCGCAGTAACGGAGCGTGTCCCTGGCGGCGTTCCCGTGAAACGGTCTTTCCAGACGTGTAGCAAGTCCGGCAGGCAGGAATAGCACCCTTAATTGTCTCGCTGTGGTCAGAGTGGTGGCTGACGGCTTCCCGCCGGTCGCACCATATCGATATGCGGAATGCCGTCCTCGACATATTCCTCCGAGGTCGGCGAAAAGCCCAGCGCCTTGTAGAAGCGCTCCAGGTAGCTTTGCGCGGAAAGTTCGATCGCAGCGCCCGGGAAGTGCTGCTCGCAGGCGCGGATGGCTTCCTGCATGATCGTTTCTCCGAGCCCCTTGCCGCGATGACCGGGCGCCACGAGCACCCGGCCGATGCGCGGCGGGCCATCGCCCGGCGGCAACAGCCGCGCATAGGCGGCAGTGTCGCCGTCGATCAGCAGCCGCAGGTGCAGCGCGTCGCAATCCTTGCCGTCCAGCTCCGGATAGGCGCAGGCCTGCTCGACGACGAAGACCGCCACGCGCAGTTTCAGGAGCGCATAAAGCTCGACGGCGGAGAAGGCTTCCATTCTCCGCACGTCGATGCCGTAGGGTGTCTGCGTGCTCAATAGACGACCACGCCGCGGATGCTCTCACCCTTGTGCATGAGTTCGAAGCCGTGGTTGATGTCTTCGAGCGGCATGGTGTGGGTGATCATCGGGTCGATCTGGATCTTGCCGTCCATGTACCAGTCGACGATCTTCGGCACGTCCGTGCGACCACGCGCGCCGCCGAAGGCCGTGCCCATCCAGTTGCGGCCGGTGACCAGCTGGAACGGACGCGTCGAGATTTCCTGGCCGGCGCCGGCAACGCCGATGATGACCGACTTGCCCCAGCCGCGATGCGAGCTTTCGAGCGCCTGGCGCATCACCTTGGTATTGCCCGTGCAGTCGAACGTGTAGTCCGCGCCGCCGATCAGGTCGTTGCCGCGCTTCGTCATGTTGACGAGATAGGGCACGATGTCGTCGCCGACTTCCTTCGGATTGACGAAATGCGTCATGCCGAACTTTTCGCCCCAGGCCTTGCGGTCCGGGTTGATGTCGACGCCGATGATCATGTCGGCACCGGCAAGGCGCAGGCCCTGCAAGACGTTGAGGCCGATGCCGCCGAGGCCGAAGACGATCGCCGTCGAGCCGATCTCGACCTTGGCCGTGTTGATGACCGCGCCGATGCCGGTCGTGACACCGCAGCCGATGTAGCAGACCTTGTCGAAGGGCGCGTCCGGATTGATCTTGGCAAGCGCGATCTCCGGCAGGACCGTGAAGTTGGAGAAAGTCGAGCAGCCCATATAGTGGTGGATCTTGTCCTTGCCGATCGAGAAGCGCGAGGTGCCGTCGGGCATCAGGCCCTGGCCCTGGGTGGCGCGGATCGAGGTGCAGAGATTGGTCTTGCGGCTGGTGCAGGAATAGCATTCGCGGCATTCCGGCGTGTAGAGCGGAATGACATGATCGCCCTTCTTGAGAGATGTCACGCCGGGACCGACATCGACGACAATGCCGGCGCCCTCATGGCCGAGAATGGCCGGGAACAGGCCTTCCGGGTCGGCGCCCGAGAGCGTGAAGTCGTCGGTGTGGCAGATGCCAGTGGCCTTCACCTCGACCAGCACTTCGCCGGCGCGCGGGCCTTCCAGCTGTACGGTCATGATTTCAAGCGGTTTTCCTGCCTGAACGGCAACGGCGGCGCGTACGTCCATGTTCGTCTCCCTTTACGGATTCTCTGTCGGGCGGACCATTGCAGAGCCGGCCCGGCCTCTCAAGTGCGGTGAGTGGAAAAATCAGTCCTGATCGCGGGCAATCAACCGCGCGATTTCGGCTTCGAGCGCGGCGATGGCCTTGCCTGTCTGGTCGTGCAGCTGGTGCACCTCGCGCAATTGCCGAAGAAGCGGATGCAGGTGATCGTCGCCCGTGGGATCGGCTGGTGCCTCGCCTATACCGGCAATCAGCCAGGAAGGGGATACCGAGAGCACGCCGGCCAGCATGAAGAGAGCCTTGGTGTCCGGCTCGGCATGATCTCGTTCCCAGCCGCTCACGGTCTCCTCGGGAAGCCCGATCCGCGATGCGAGATCCGCAAGCTCGAGGCCAAGCGCGTCGCGGGCGCGCCAGATGCGTCCGCCGAGCGTATCACCGTCGGCACGGCCCGACGGGAAGGGGATGGTGTTGCTCTCGCCGGGAAAGGTCATCGCGGCCTCCATTTCTTCTTGGGGCGAGTTTACAGGCAAGTCGCCGCGCCGGGCTACCTCAAATGCGCCGCCGCGCGCCGCCCGCGTCACGGCCGCCCCCGACCGGCAGGATTTCCGGCATTGCCAGCCGGAGGAAAAGGGTTATGCAGAGGCGAAAAAGGAGTCGCCCATGAACGCCAAAGCCAGCGCCATCGACAATTCCGGCGGAAGCGTCATGCAGGGCGTCGCACTGATGGCCGTTGCCATGCTGCTTCTGCCGGGCATGGATGCGATTGCCAAATACATGGCGAACTTCGTCGGCATGTCGCCGGGGCAGGTGACGTTCTACCGCTTCTTCTTCCAGGTGCTGTGCACGGTCCCACTCGTCTTCATGGCTGGCGGCCGGGAGATGCTGCGGCCGAAACGCCCGTGGATGAACCTTTTGCGCGGGGCGATCCACGGTGCCGCGAGCCTCCTCTTCTTCGCTGCCGTGAAATACATGCCGCTCGCCGATGTCTTCGCAATCTATTTCGTCGAGCCCTTCATCCTCACGGCCATGTCGGCGATCTTCCTTGGCGAGCGTGTCGGCTGGCGCCGCTGGCTCGCCATCATGGTGGGTTTCGGCGGCGCGCTTATCGTCATCCAGCCGAGCTTCGTGCTGTTCGGCTGGACCGCGCTTCTGCCGGTTGCCTGCGCCTTCCTCTATTCCATCTATCTCTTCATGAACCGCGCGCTGGGTGATGCCGACTCGCCGCTGACCATGCAAACCGTTGCCGGCTTCGGCGGCACCATCTTCATGGGAGCCGCGCTGTTCCTCGGCGATTCGGCCGGCATTGCGGACTTTGCGCCGTCGCTGCCCGATTCCGCCTTCTCGCTCGTGTTGCTCCTCATCTTGGGGGCGCTGTCCGGCTATGCGCATATGCTGGTCGTGCGCGCCTTCCGCATGGCACCGCTGTCGCTTCTCGCCCCCTTCCAGTATTTCGAGATCATCTCGGCCACGGTGCTCGGTTATGCGATCTTCGGCGACTTCCCGACGCCCTCGAAATGGCTGGGCATTGCCATCATCGTCGCTTCCGGCCTCTTCATCATCTGGCGCGAGCACAAGAACCGTGCGCCCACGACGAGCGCTGCCTTCGACTAAAGTGCTTGGCGCGATGGACAATTTGCAACACTGCCGCCGTTGAACGGGCACCGCGTTTGTGGCTACAACTCCCGTAGAGACTGCCGGGAGGAAAGCATGTTCAAGAAAATCCTGATTGCCAATCGCGGCGAGATCGCCTGCCGCGTCATCAAGACGGCACGCAGGATGGGCATTGCCACCGTCGCGGTTTATTCCGACGCCGATCGTGATGCATTGCACGTTGAAATGGCCGACGAGGCCGTGCATATCGGCCCGCCAGCCGCCGCCGAAAGCTATCTCGTCGCCGAGAAGATCATCGCCGCCTGCAAGGCGACAGGCGCTGAAGCCGTGCATCCGGGCTATGGTTTCCTCTCTGAACGCGCCAGTTTTTGCGAGGCACTTGAGGCGGAAGGTATCATTTTCATCGGTCCCAAGCCCAAGGCAATCCGCGCTATGGGCGACAAGATCGAATCGAAGAAATTCGCCAATGCCGCCAGCGTCTCGACGGTGCCGGGTTTCCTTGGCGTCATCGAGGATGCCGGCCATGCCGAGCGCATTGCCGGCGAGATCGGCTATCCCGTGATGATTAAGGCGTCGGCCGGCGGCGGCGGCAAGGGCATGCGTATCGCCTGGGATGAAAGCGAAGTGCGTGACGGTTTCGAGCGTGCCCGCTCCGAGGCGAAAAGCTCGTTTGGAGACGATCGCGTCTTCATCGAGAAGTACATCGTCGATCCCCGCCATATCGAGATTCAGGTGCTCGCCGACGGGCATGGCACGGCGCTCTATCTCGGCGAACGTGAATGCTCCATCCAGCGGCGAAACCAGAAAGTGGTTGAGGAGGCGCCGTCGCCTTTCCTTGACGAGGTCACGCGCCGCGCCATGGGCGAGCAGTCCGTGGCACTGGCCAGGGCCGTCGACTACCAGAGCGCCGGCACGGTGGAGTTCATCGTCGACCGCGATCGTAATTTCTATTTCCTCGAAATGAACACGCGTCTGCAGGTGGAGCATCCGGTTACGGAACTCGTCACCGGCATCGACCTCGTCGAGCAGATGATCCGGGTCGCGGCGGGCGAAAAGCTGGCGCTGTCGCAGGCGGACATCAGGCTGGACGGCTGGGCGATCGAAAGCCGGCTTTATGCCGAGGATCCCTATCGCAATTTTCTGCCCTCCATCGGCCGTCTCACCCGCTACCGGCCGCCTGCCGAAGGGCGTAGCGGCGCTGCGCTGGTTCGTAACGATACCGGCGTCTACGAAGGCGCCGAAATCTCCATGTATTACGACCCGATGGTCGCAAAGCTCTGCACCTGGGCTCGGACCCGTCTCGAGGCGATCGACGCCATGAGCGACGCGCTGGACGGGTTCACCGTCGACGGCATCGAGCACAATGTGCCCTTCCTCGCCTCCCTGATGCGCCACCCGCGCTGGCGGGAAGGGCGGCTTTCCACCGGCTTCATTGCGGAAGAATATCCCGAGGGGTTTGCGCCCACCATGCCGATGGCGGAGGAGGCAGGCATCCTTGCCCGGATCGCCCTGTCTGCCCATCTCATCGACGCCACTCGTCGCGCCAACCACCTCGACCGTCTCCGGCCGGCGCAAGGCTTGCGTCGCGATTGGGTGGTGAAGATCGGTGACGACTATCACGCGCTCGCGTCCGATGATGCCGTCGCGACGGAGTGGCGGCCGGGTGAGGCGGTCTGGCACGGCACGATCGACGGGCGGCGCGTGACGGCACAGCTGCGGCCCTTCGCGAACGGCATGCGCATCGACTGGCAGGGTCTTTCCGTGCGCACGCGCGTCTTCACGCCGCGCCATGCGGAGCTCGACGCGCTGATGCCCGTCAAACTGCCGCCGGACACATCGAAGATGCTGCTCTGCCCCATGCCGGGCCTCGTCGTGTCCATCTCGGTCAGCGAGGGGCAGGAAGTGAAGGCGGGCGAGACGCTGGCGGTGGTCGAGGCGATGAAGATGGAAAACGTGCTGCGCGCCGAACGGGACCTGACGATCGGCTCCATCCGGGCGAAACCCGGCGAAAGCCTCGCGGTCGATGCCGTCATCATGGAATTCGCGTAAGTCCGGCTCTTAATATTTGTTAGGATGTTGCCGCTAGCCTTCAATTGCCTGCCATGACGGTCAGGGAGGACGGCATGTCGACATCCCTTTCGGTTCTCCTTCTGCTGGCGATCAATCTCGGCCTGATCTGGCTCTTGATCGCGGCTCCCATTGGACGCCGCACGCTCCAGCTCACCCGCATCTTCAAAGCGCCGCCGAACCGAATCGCGGCACTTGTCAGCCCGCTCGGCGCAGAAGCCGACTGGCACCCTTCCATCGTCGCCAGCGAACGGCTTTCTCCGGACCGCGTGAGGCAGACCCTGTCGCAGCCCGATCGCCACGGTGCCCCCATCATGCGCACGCTGGAGGTCAGTGAGGCGCTGGATACCGGGGGCCTTGCCTGCGAGACGCGGGTGGTCGATGACAGCGCGCTCGACGCCTCCTTCTGGGGGCACTATGTCGAACGGCGATTCCTGCGGCCCGTGCCGGGCGGCACGATGCTCATCGTCGAGCAGACCGACCGCTATCGTGGTATCGCCTTCCTGCTCTTCCGTTACATACAGCTGCGCCGTGAAATGAAGGCGCTCGACCAATGGCTGGCGACGGGCAGGGGCGACATGGGTGGTGTGCTCGAAAGCCCATGGACGCAGGCGGGTCTCGCGGTGCTGTCCACGCTGCTGCTTTGGCCGTTCTTCGGTCTGACGATACAGGGGCTCCAGCTATCGTCACTGTTGACGGTAGTCATCGTGCTGCATGAACTCGGCCACATGGCCGCCTACCGGGCCTTCGGGCATCAGAGGGTGCGCATGATCTTCGTGCCACTGCTCGGCGGCATCGCGGTCGGCGGCCGGCCTTACAATTCCCATTTCGAAGTGGCTGTCTGCGCGCTGATGGGCGCCGGCATGTCGGCCTTCCTCGTCCCGCCGCTGATCGCGCTGCATGACAGCGGAAGCGTGACGGGGCCTGGTTTGCTCGTCTTCATGCTGATTCTCGGCGCCTTCAACCTTCTGAACCTTCTGCCTATGCATCGTTTCGACGGCGGGCAGGTCCTGCGGCAGGTCTTTTCGACGCGAGCGAGCCTGCTGATCGCCAGTTTCCTGGTGACGCTGGCGATTCTGTGGGTCGGCTGGCGCATCGGCCTGCCGGCGCGCATGCTGATTGCCGGCTTGGCGATCTTTACCGTGCTGAGCCTTCTCGGCGCCGGCGGCGTCAAACCGCGCAAGGCGCTCGACCCGATGACCGCGCCGCAACGTCTGCTTGCCGGCTTCGGCCTCTATGCGGCGCTCGTGCTGCATGGTTACGCGATCGTCTATGCCTGCGGCAGGCTGCTGGACTGACAGTCCGCCTCTGAAACGGTGTCGCCGAACACCCGCTCGAAGGAGGTGCGGATGCGTATGTCCACATCGCTCATCATGACGGGCAGGCCGAGGTCCACGAGGCTCGTGACCCCATAGCCGCGAATGCCGCAGGGGACGATGCCGGAGAAGTGCTCGAGATCCGGATCGACATTGAGCGAGAAGCCGTGAAAGCTCACCCAGCGCCGCAGGCGAATGCCGATCGCGGCGATCTTGTCTTCGGCCGGCGACCCATCCGGCAGCACCGGCCGTTCCGGGCGGCGCACCCACACGCCGACTCGGTCCTCGCGGCGTTCGCCGCGCACATTCATGGAATCGAGCGTGTCGATCACCACGGCTTCGAGCGCAGCCACGAAGGCGCGCACATCCTGACGCCGCCGCTTCAGGTCCAGCATGACATAGACGACCCGCTGGCCGGGGCCGTGATAGGTGTATTCGCCGCCGCGGCCTGTGGAAAACACCGGGAAACGATCCGGTGCGACAAGGTCGGCGGAATCGGCGCTCGTTCCGGCGGTATAGAGCGGGGGATGTTCGACCAGCCAGACCAGTTCGTCGGCCTCGCCGCGGGCGATCGCCGCCGCCTCGTTTTCCATGGTTTGCACGGCCTCCTCATAGGAAACCGGCTCTCTCGCGATACGCCAGCGCACCGGCGGCGAGCCAGGAATGGCAAGAAGGGAGATGGAGATGTCCTGACGCTGCATGATGGCCGTCCTTTCGGATTTCTTGTGCCAGATATAGGCGCGATCATGCAAGGATTTCAGGGGTTTCAGGGTGTTCGCGAAAGCCCTGTTGAAATTGTTTCGCTTTCCGTCATTTTTCTTTCGTATCGGCCTTGCACCCCCCAAATGCTTTTGCTACATGCACCTCCGTCGCCGCAAGGTGACGCCTACCACGATGCGGTCGTGGCGGAATTGGTAGACGCGCAGCGTTGAGGTCGCTGTGGGGCAACCCGTGGAAGTTCGAGTCTTCTCGACCGCACCAAGAACCCGGCCTAGTGCCGGGTTTTTCTTTTTCTATTCAGTCACATAGGTTCCTGATCGGCCCAAAGTTTTCAGGACATTGGACCAAATTACCCCACGCACCCACTACCAACCTTCGCCATCGCTGTCTTGGCGAGGTTCCAGCGCTCGATGCGGCGGGTGTAAACCTCATTCGTTTTCGCTTCAGAATGGCCGAGGATGGCCATGATGTCGTATTGCGAGCTTCTCATCTCCGCCAGGCCTTTCCTGACGCCACGGGCAGACAGATGCCCGAGCCCCGCGTCCTGGCACCCGTGCTTGAACATGGCGGACATCGCGTCCCCGCTGGCTCGAACTCGTTTCGTATGCTGCAGAGCCCCGGCGCCGTCATTGAGCACCTTCTGTCGTGCCGGGCGGCGCGTCTTTCGGTATCATCCCATGTGACACGCAAAACAGAATGTAGAGATCTTGCACGCTCGCCGAGGACGCGCGCTGCTCGTCGGCGAAAGTGGAGAGGTCGCGGAAGATGGCGGAGCCTGCGCGGCACTTCCAGCCGTGTCTTTGCCTGAAGTAGGCGACAAGGTCTTCAGCCGCCATTGCCGCGCTCCTTCCCCAGAGCGTCGCGGCCGCGTGTTGTAATGACCCATCGGCCGCGTGTTGTAATGACCCATCGTCTAGGGTTCACAAGGACTGACGTTACGCCTTTTCGCCGGCAAAACTGGCGGACCGGATCGTCTTTGCGTTCAGCCAGTTTTAGCGATCTACCATCCCGCACGCACTCCAGGAGTTCTCCTTGTTCGCCAGTAAGATTCATCCCTTCACCTCCCATATGGGCGACTGGCCGCTTCCCCCGACTTGATGCCGAGCGATTGCTCTGCCTGCTTGCGGAGGATTTCGGCCATGCACGCTTGATGGCGCGCCGTTCCTCAAATTGATCTCCCGTCCTCGACAGGGTGATCGATAAAATCCAGGATTATCTTGTCGACGCCATTGTCAACATGAACAGCGGCACGTCGGGCGGCGGCGGGTTCCTCGGCGGCCTTTTCAGTCTCTTCGGTAGTGGTGGAGCGTCCGCGGACCCTTGAGCCGGCATGCAGGTCACCCCCTTCGACGGCGGCGGCTATACCGGCAAGCGTTCGCGCTCGGGCGCTATGGACGGGAAGGGCGGCTTCATGGCGCTCCTCCACCCCGACGAGATGGTCATCGACCACACCAAATAAGGTGGTTCGCCAAGCACATCCTGTGAAGGCCGGACCGTAGCCGAGGTGAGGGATATCGAGTCTCGCATCATGCAGAATACCGCACGCAAAACGGCCGAAATCGTGAAGCAAAACAACAACGAACGCATGGCAGTTGCCGGCGTTTGCCTGCCCTAAACGCCGAAAAGAATCCACGGCGGAATGCCGATGACAATTGCACCGGCCACGATGAGCGCACCGGCCGCCAGCAATGTGTGATCCCGATCCTTCTGCTCCTGCGATCTGCCCTTCATGTCGGCCTCCAGCCAGCGTGATCGGCGCTGAAATTCCCGACGGCCCGCTTTGTTCCAGCCGGCCTGCCTCTCCTTAGAAAGGACGGCCATGACAATGACCCCGCAGGTCTAGGAGCGCTTGAGTGTGCTCGGCTTCTACGCCGGCCCGAAAGGCGCCGGTGGCGACTGCGGCCCCGAGACGATCGGCGGTGGCCACACCAGCTGACCGGCGACATCAAGTTCGTACGAGAGATTCTGCAGCGAAGCGAGGCGGCGCAGCGCGATGATATTTCGCGTCCATAAAGTTGGAGCTTCACCAGTTGCTACTTAAAATTTCCGGTCCCATCGCCGAGCCCAAATCCTAGTCAACCGCTGTGCCAAGCGTAGTACAAGAATCCGACTGTTCGAGCATCGGGGGGCAGTTCTCAGTGGCAATCAACACAGAACTGTTGGCAAGAATGTGAAAAGCCACTGCCCTGTTTGGAATTACTGGTCCTATTGACTGATATCAGTGGCCTGACTATTCATAAGAAATCCATAGTCTTAGTGTGCCGAGACGCAGCATGAATCCCTACGAAATATTGCCATCCGCCGCCTTTTGGAAGAGCGGTGTTGTCAGTGCCAATCCATATAAAATGGAGGGGATCTATCGCAAGAAGTTTGAGATCGACCGCACCGCTCGAATTGCAACTGCGGGCTCGTGCTTTGCCCAGCATATTTCGCGGCATCTGAACAAGAATGGGTATCGTGTTCTCGATGTGGAGCCGGCCCCGCTCGGGCTGCCGAGAGAGAAGCATCTGGCGTTTGGCTACAGCACCTACAGCGCTCGATACGGCAACATTTATACCACACGACAGTTGTTGCAACTCGCTCGCGAGGTGGCTGGGGAGTTCATCCCGGAGAACGTCGCCTGGCAGAAAGGCGACAGGTTCGTAGACGCCATGCGACCGGCGGTGGAGCCGAAAGGGCTTCAAAGCCGTAGCGAGGTCACGCTGCATCGTCGCCATCACATCAAGATGGTCGAGAAACTGTTCAAGCAACTCGACATCTTCATCTTCACCCTCGGCCTCACTGAAACATGGCTGCATCGATCGACAGGCACAGTCTACCCGACTGCACCGGGAACGATCGCCGGAACATTCGACGCCAACGAGTTTGTCTTCCAAAACGAGAGCTACGACGAGGTGCTTGGGGCTTTCGAAGAGTGCCAGGAAATCATCAAGCGGATCCGAGGCGGTCGCCCGTTCAAAGTCATCTTGACCGTTTCTCCCGTACCGCTGACGGCGACCGCTACCGGCAACCACGTGCTGGTAGCAACGAGTTATTCGAAGGCGGTTCTTCGGTCCGTTGCCGGCACGCTTTCAGCTCGACATGAACATATCGACTACTTCCCGTCGTACGAGATCGTCACCAATCCGCGACTGCATTCGACAGCGTTTGCAGACAATCTTCGAAGCGTTCGCGACGAAACGGTCGAGTTCGTCATGGGGCACTTCTTCGCAGAACACCCGCCGGTCGCATCAGCCAAGGATGCGCCAAATGAAGAAAGTGCGGGCGATGACGCGAAGGAGGACGTACAGTGTGAAGAGGCCCTTTTAGAAGCGTTTGGCCGATGAAGAAGATCTTATGGTGCGGCGGATCGCATGCAGGCAACGCAAAGGGTCCCATCGGGGCGATATTCCCGGATTTCGAGAACACGTTCTATATAACGGCGGGACCGACCAATCTTCGTTGGTCGCGCGACGGTGGCCGGTACTCGGTCAAAGGTTCGATAGTCGGCGCAAACGGCCGTAGTCCGTCAGAATTCCATGACTTGGCAGACTACGATCGTATCGTCTTCATCGGGCATTGGATTCAGCCGCAGCGCTTCATGAAGGGGCCGGCACCGCTATCGGATGCCGTGCTCGACGAGATGTTTCCGGAAGCCGATTTCCTGATTAATTCGCCGACCAAGATCTACAACGAGGTTCTTGAGGTCTTTCCTCGCCTGGCACCCGGTAGATGCGTTCTGCTCTGTGATCCACTTTCGAATATGCTGGAACTCACCCAGGTTCCTGTCAGGGCGAAGGTGCGATTTCTGGAAAAGGCAGCGGAGTTCTGCGCAGCGAGAAGAATTGGATTCGTCTCTCAGCCGGAAACCACCCTCAATACCAAGATGGTGACGAAGAGGAAGTTCAATAGAAGGGACGGCGACTTCATCCACATGAACGACCGGTTCTGGAAATCGTATCTGAAGAAGGTTCGCGACTACATGGACGGCCAAGGGGCGAACCCTTGATCGGCCAGTCCCAAATAAGATGCTTATCTGTCGAGCAATTACACCGCATTTTGCCGGTGTTCAGCGATATTTTCGAACCCACCCGTCGCGATCGGGGGGGCGCTGCAGGCATGTTTTTTGTTCTTTTTGCGCGGAGCGTCAAGTAGGCGGTGTAGGGTCAGAGGGAAACGAACGACGAATCGGAAGGTGTTCTGGGGTATCCACATTGCCGAGAAAACGATGGATGCTTTTGCAGGCGGAGGCCCGCAAAGGGTGCGCGATCGTTGGACCATTGAACGCCCGAATTCCAGCGTGTTGCGTCGGTTTGGCGAGTCTTCTCAACCGCACTAAAAAAGATCCGCCGAAAGGCGGATCTTTTTGTTTCTGCGTTTTTGTTCCCGTCAAGAAACGACATGCACACGCGCTTCCCGCGCCGCAGCAATGAAGGCCAACCGGGCGCGGGCCGCGCTCATCCGGCCCTCCAGTGCGCGGGCGCAGAAGGCGAGCGCCCGCTGATAGGCGCGGCCGTATGTCACCGGCCAGAGTTCGGCAAGCAGGTGCATGGCGCTGGCCACGTCGCGCACGAAACGTGGGCGTTCGGCACCCGGCAGCAGGATGCCCAAAGTCTTGTCCCAGGAAATCATTTTCATTGGTATCGTCCCTTGTATTCGCGCTCAGAAATGCGGGACGAATCCGATTGTTCCGGCTTCGCTGAGATTTTTTCGACGGTGATTCTGCTGTGTTCAGAAAGGTTTGCGCGTATCAGTCCCTGAGCTTGCCGTATTTCTTGACGATGCGCTCGCGCTTCAGCCGGGACAGCCGATCGATCCAGAAGATGCCGTCGAGCTGGTCGATCTCGTGCTGCAGGCAGACGGCAAGCAGGCCATCCGCTTCCTCCGTTTGCAGCGCGCCGGAAAGGTCCCGATAGTTCAGGCGAATGCGGGCAGGGCGCTCTATCTCGTCGGTGACGCCAGGCATGGAGACGCTGCCCTCGGTGTGGCGCTGCATCTCCGGCGAAAACCAGTCGATCACGGGGTTGATATAGACCCTGAGCGAGCCGGGACCGTCGAGTTCGATCACGGTCAGGCGCTCGAGGATGCCGACATGCGCTGCCGTGATGCCGATGCCGGGAGCTGCCCGCATGGTTGCGGCAAGATCTTCGGCGAGGGTCGCCAACCGGGTGTCGAAATCATCCACGAGGCGGCACGGCTGGCGCAGGCGGGGATCGGGATAGCGCACGATGGGCAGGAGGGCCATGGTTTCTCCGGGCGTCGGTTTTCTCTGTCCTAGCCTGTTTGCGGCAAAGGGAAAATGCCGACCGTCGTCCCGACGCGGCAAATCCATCGATTTGCATGGAATTGCAACAGCTTGCGAAAAAAAACCGCCATGCCCGCTTTTGCCGCTTTCGGTGATGGACCGGACGGGCGCTTTGGGTTAGCACGATGAGGCGCGAGACGCCCGGATGCGGGCGATCGCAAGGAACCCTGCATGTAAAATCTCTCGTCTCTGCGCTGCCGGTATGGCCCGTAGAGACGATTCCGACGCAAGGAGCGGCCCGATGGACAACACCGGCGACGACGACCGCATCGAGCAGCAGGGCAGCACCATCGAACACAGTACTTTCGACGGAGAGGACATCTACGCCGAGGACGGCTCGATCCGCTCGGATTTCCTCATGCATGTCGGCGCGGCCATCGCCGACCGTGATCTTCTGTTTCTGCGCCGCCACGTGGCACGCCTGCACGAATCGGAAATGGGTGATCTTCTCGAGGCGATCCAGCCAGAGCAGCGTCGCCAACTCGTTTCGCTGCTCGGCGCTGACTTCGACCTTGCGGCGCTGACCGAGGTCGACGAGGCGATCCGTCTCGATATCGTCGAGCACCTGCCGAACGAGCAGATCGCCGCCGCTATCGGCGAGATGGATTCGGACGATGCCGTCTACATTCTGGAAGACCTTGATCAGGAAGATCAGGAAGAGATCCTCTCCAAGCTGCCGTTTACCGAGCGGATTCGTCTGCGCCGTTCGCTGGACTATCCCGAAAGCACGGCCGGCCGCCGCATGCAGACGGAGTTCGTCGCCGTTCCGCCGTTCTGGACGATCGGTCAGACGATCGATTACCTGCGTGAAGACGCGGACCTGCCGGAGAGCTTTTCGCAGATCTTCGTCATCGACCCGACTTTCCGCCTGCTCGGCGTCGTCGATCTCGACCGAATTCTGCGTACCGCGCGCGGCACGAAGATCGAAACGGTGATGCGCGAGACCAATCACCCGATCCCGGCCGACATGGACCAGGAAGAGGCGGCTCAGCTCTTCGAGCAGTACGACCTGCTTTCCGCCGCCGTCGTCGACGAGAACGGCCGCCTCGTCGGCGTGCTGACCATCGACGACGTGGTCGACGTCATCCAGGAAGAGGCCGAGGAGGACTTGATGCGCCTCGGTGGCGTCGGCGACGAAGAGCTGTCGGACACCGTCATCACCACCTCCCGGTCGCGTGCGCCGTGGCTGCTCGTCAACCTGTTGACGGCGTTCATCTCCGCTTCCGTCATCTCGCTGTTCGAGGCAACGATCGAGCAGATCGTCGCACTGGCCATCCTGATGCCCGCCGTAGCGGGCATGGGCGGCAATGCCGGTTCGCAAACCATGACTGTAACTGTGCGGGCGCTGGCGACGCGCGACCTCGACATCCACAACGCGTGGCGTGTCGTGCGCCGCGAGGCCGGCGTCGGCCTTCTGCACGGGGTCGCATTCGGTCTGATGATCGGCGCCGTCGCGGGGTTTTGGTTTCAGGACATCAATATCGGCGGCGTCATCGCGACGGCCATGCTGATCAACATGTGTGCGGCCGCCCTTGCCGGCATCACCATTCCCATCCTGCTCGACAAGGCGGGGGCGGACCCTGCCGTCTCTTCCAGCGTCTTCGTGACGGCTGTAACGGATATCGTCGGGTTTTTCGCCTTCCTTGGCCTGGCGACATGGTGGTTTGCCATCCATTGACGCGGAAAAATTGACTTATACGTAAAAGTCAATAAAATGCCCGCTCAGAGAAGATCGGAGCAGGCGTGGACAAGTTTTATACCATAACCGAGCTGACGCGCGAATTCGGGGTTTCCACCCGCACTTTGCGCTTCTACGAGGACGAGGGGCTCATCAATCCCGAGCGCCGCGGTCGCACGCGGCTTTTCCGTCCGGCAGACCGCCGCCTGATCCAGGAAATCCTGCGCGGCCGGCGCATCGGTTTCACGATCGCCGAGATCCGCGACATCATCCGCGTCTACAAGGACCCGCCGGGCGAGGTGGGCCAGCTTGAAATGTTGATGAACAAGGTCATCGAGAAGCGCGAGGAATTGCGTCAGAAGCGTCGCGATATCGAAGAGACGCTGGCCGAGCTCGACAATGTCGAGGAGGCCTGCCTCACCCGTCTCGCCGAGATCGGCGTCGGCACCTGAACCCTACGGGATTTTTGACTTTTCTGAATGGCGCCGGATGGTTTCGTCCGGCGCCATCTTCGTTTCAGATCCAGCGCGCCGTGCCGCTGCAATAGCGTTCGAAATCGATGCCGAAGCGTGAAAGCAGGTGCAGTTCCTCGCGCCTGATGGCGATGATGCTGGTGACGCCGGCCGCGATCGTGGCGGTTACGAGACACCAGGGGTTGAGCATCACGAGGCCTATGCCGGCTGTGGCCAGCGTATAGCCGAGATAGATCGGGTTACGGGTGAAGCGGTAGGGGCCCGACGTCGCCAGATGGGTGGAGCAGCGGTTCGGCATGATGGTCGTGTGGCAATCGAGCAGCGTGCGCATCGCCCAGACATCCAGCACGACGGCAATCAGGATCAGCACGCTGCCTGCCGCTGTGGCGATCCAGCTTTCCCTGTCCGACACGGCGATGGGAAAATGCGCCTGGAGCAGGAAGGCCGCCGCGAGCGCCGCGCCGTAGATCAGCGGGGGCCAAGGAAAAGCGAGTGGCTTCATGCGATAGGCATTCATGATCCCTACTCCTTGAGGTCGGTTGTCGTTTCGGCCTTTGCCGTGCATTGCGAGGAGATCGTGCTGATCCGCTCGTCCGTCGTTACATCGATCGCGCCGCGGTTGAGGTCGGCGAAGAGGTTTTGATCCTGCAATCCGCTCAGCGTGCAGCCGCAGAAGCTTTCGCAGAAACCGACGCCGCGTTCAGGTTCGCAGGCGCGCATGCAGCTCTTGGTATAGCCGGCGACCGGATCGGGTGCGGGCGCGGGAACGAGCAGCGAAAAACTGTAGACCAGCGCGATCAGCAAGGGCTGGTGGATAAGATAGATGGCGAGACTGTGGCGCCCGGCCGTCTCCAAAAGGCTTTTCCACCAGACTTTTTGGCGCCCGCCAAGGCCGGCCCACCGTTCGGGAAGGGCACTCGCCACGAAAAACTTGCCAAGCGATATGCCGAGCAGCACCGGTGCGAGCCAAGGCAGCAGCGGCACATAGTCGTTCGAACGCGGGATGTCGACCGACAGGCCGACCCACCAGAGTGCGGGATGATCGAAGAGCGGCGCGCGGAGATAGAACGGCGCGGCGACGGCGGCTATTGCGGCAAGCAGCGTGACGGCGATGGGCAGGCGCAGGAAGAGGAGGCCGACGACGCTCGCTGTTGCGATGGCGTGCAGGATGCCGAAGAAGATGAACGTGTCCGGAAAGGCGAACCAGGTGGCGACGGTGATGATCGCTGCCGTTCCGCCGATCTTGGCGAGCCGCATGAAGAACGGCCGCGCCTTGAAACCGTTCTGGTGGCCGAGCGCGAGACTGAAGCCGACGAGAAACAGGAAGCTGCCCGCAATAAGACGGGCGAAAATGCGCCAGCCGCCGGTTGTCGCCGTTTCCGGTTCGATATAGCCGAAGAAACCGAGGTCCCAGGTGAAATGATAGATCGCCATGGCGATCAGCGCGACGCCTCGCAGTTGGTCGATCAGCGGGGTGCGTGGAAGCCGGCGCGTTTCGGCGCCGTGTACTGCCCCATTGCCGTCAATCACCGTCGTCATCATGGTTCGGGGTCGCCGCATTGCTTTGGTCCATAGGAAGGTGCCACGCCAAGCTTGCGCCGGGCGGATGGCCGAAAGGTGGCCGGTTGGGAAAGGTCAGTCGAGGCGTTCGAGCACGGCGAGCCGCGCTTCCGAATAGAACTGACGGCGCACGAGCACGATGATGATCCCGATGGTCGTGGCGATGAAGAGGAACGGGCTGACGAACCAGCCGAGATAGCCGATCGACAGGAAGATAGCGCGTAGCCCCTTGTTGAAGTGCTTTGCCGCCAGGATGTTCATGCGGATCACCTTGTCGGCGGCAAGGTCTGCACCAGCCGGATCCTTGTGGATGTCGCCGCTCATCGGCATGGCACCCAGCAGGATCGTGCAATAGTTGAAGAGGCGATAGGACCAGCCGAACTTGAAGAAGGCGTAGCCGAAGATGATGGCGAGGCCGCCGACCTTGGTCTCGAAACCGGCGCGGCTGCCGTGGAAGAAATAGGGCAGGTCGTTGAAAATCGCAAAAACCTGTTCCGTCGCACCGAGCAGCGCAAAGCAGCTGCCCAGCGCAAGCAGGGAGGTGGAAGCGAAGAAAGCCGTGCCGTTCTGCAGGCCGGCCATGATCTGCGTATCGATCATGCGCAGGTCGCGGTGCATGGCATTGCGGATCCAGACGGCGCGCTGCGAACTCATGGCACGCGTGAGGCTCACCCGGTCGAAAAGCTTCGCCCTGTCCGTTATCCAGGAATACCCCATCCACAGGACAAGGAAGAGGGCGAGGGCGATGAGGTCCGGGGTGTTCATGAGACGTCTTGTGCCACGGATTCGGCATTTTGCAAGCATCGCGGCGGCCTCTTCTGCCGGGCGTTCAGACCTTGGGCGAAACGGAGGCGGGAGAGCATGGAAACGGCCGGTCGCCCAAAGCTGGCAACTGTCTGATTTTGCGACAGGTCATGCGCGTAGCGCGGGGCTCCCATGTCGCCACCGCCTTGGTTTCGCCATTTTTCGCGATTGCGGTTTCATGAATTCTTCATTAAACAGAGGGCATGCAGCGCTGATCTAGGCGGCTCGCACGACATCTTCCATCTGGGGAAATCATGGAAAGTACCGTTCAGAAATCCTGCTGGGGCGTCACCGCCCGTGCAGTCATCGGTTTTGGCGCCGTTCTGGTCATCGCCTACCTCTTCGGCGGCATCTGACAAGTTCAGGCCCAAGTCCCTACATAAACAGCGCGTTCTCCACGGGGACGCGCTGTTTTTGTTTTTGGCATGTCGCACTGGTAAAATCCGATGTCGGGAGATCGCCATGCGGGCGTTGCGTGATAACGTAGCTTCGGCGTTTAAAACATAGCCTGCCGCGGCAAGGGAGAAGTCCGGGAATGTTCCTTTCGGTTTTTGATGTCTTCAAGATCGGTATCGGGCCATCGAGCTCCCACACGATGGGGCCGATGTCGGCGGCAAACCGTTTTCTCGACCTGATCCTATCCGACGACTGGCCGCGCCCTTCGAACGCTCATGTCGCGACGATTCGCATGAGCCTGCACGGTTCGCTCGCCTATACCGGCGTCGGCCATGGCTCCGACCGCGCCGTCATTCTCGGCCTGATGGGCGAGCGGCCCGATTCGGTCGATCCGGACCAGATGGATGCGATCGTCGGCGAGGTCGAGCGCACCGGTCGCATCACGCCGCCGGGCCATCCCGGTTATGCCTTCCAGCCGAAGACCGACCTGATCTTCGACAAGAAGAACCCGCTGCCAGGCCATGCCAACGGCATGACCTTCTCTGCCTATGATCGCGACGACCGCCTTCTGTTGAAGCGCATCTACTATTCGGTCGGCGGGGGCTTCGTCGTTACCGATACGGAACTGGAGCAGATGCGCGCCAGCAAGGCGAAGGCCGGCGGCGCGAAGGTTCCGTTCCCCTTCTCGTCGGCCAAGCAGATGCTCGAGATGGCCGAACGCTCGGGCATGACGATCGCCCAGATGAAGCGTGCCAACGAGGAAGCCACCATGTCGCGCGAGGCGCTGGATGCCGGCCTCGATCGCATCTGGGGCGCCATGAAGAGCTGCATCGATCGCGGCCTGAAGAACGAAGGCATCATGCCCGGCGGCCTGAAGGTGCGCCGCCGTGCCCGCTCGATCCATGACAAGCTGCAGGAGGAGTGGCGCTCCAACAAGGCGAACCCGCTGCTCGCCAATGACTGGTTGTCCGTCTACGCCATGGCCGTCAACGAGGAGAATGCGGCCGGTGGCCGCGTCGTGACGTCGCCAACGAATGGTGCGGCCGGCGTCGTGCCTGCCACGATCCGCTATTACCTGCATTTTCATGAAGACGCCGACCAGGACGGTATCAGAGATTACCTTCTGACGGCCGCAGCCGTCGGCGGCATCATCAAGCACAATGCCTCGATCTCGGGCGCCGAGGTTGGCTGTCAGGGCGAAGTCGGCTCCGCTTCGGCCATGGCCGCGGCCGGTCTTGCTGCCGTCATGGGCGGCTCGCCCGAGCAGGTGGAGAATGCGGCGGAAATCGCGTTGGAACACCATCTCGGCATGACCTGCGACCCCATCGCCGGTCTCGTGCAGGTGCCCTGCATCGAGCGCAATGCGCTGGGCGCCGTCAAGGCGGTCACTGCCGCCTCGCTGTCCCTCAAGGGCGACGGCCAGCATTTCGTGCCGCTCGACGCCTGTATCGAGACGATGCGCCAGACTGGCGTCGACATGAACGAGAAGTACAAGGAAACCTCCACCGGCGGCCTCGCCGTCAACGTGGTGGAATGCTGATTCCCCTCAGGTTCCCTGTGGAGTGCGACGCGGCGGCCCCTTGACCCGGCCGCCGCAAGGGCGTTCAAAGAGCCATGGCCCTACATCTCATCAAACTCTGTGTCGGCGCTGACAGCATCGATGATCTGCGTGAATGGGTGTCCGAACGCTCGCTCATCGCGATCGCGGCGGGCATGGAGCCGCATTCCAGCCACATCACCCGCATGATCCCGAAGCGGGATCAGGAACTGCTCGACGGTGGTTCACTCTATTGGGTGATCAAAGGCCAGGTGCAGGCGCGCCAGCGCCTGCTGGGTCTGAAGAGTTTTACGGATGTCGACGGCATCTCGCGCTGCGAACTGGTGCTGGGACCGGAGGTCATCGAGACCGAATTCCAGCCGCGCCGCGCATTCCAGGGATGGCGCTACCTGACCGAAGAAGACGCCCCGCGCGATCTCAAGGACATGGGCGAGGGCACGGCAGACCTGCCGCTGGAACTGCGGCGCGAACTCGCCGAACTCGGCCTTCTCTGAAAGCCGAAAATCAGCGCAGGCGCATGCGCACCGGATAGCGGCGTTCGCTGACGCCGACATGGAGATGGATCCCGGCGGCAGGCTGACCCGAACGCCAGGCCCGGGCACCATGCGCCAGCAGCATGCCGACGAGATCCTTCGTCTTGTTGCGCGAACGTCCAAGTCCGATATCCGCGATCCGCATCGCTGCCTCGTGCAGCGGGTGGAGCGTGCCCATCAGCGGTCGGCGCTTTTCGTCGCGCGTCGCGGTGGGAACATCGAAAAGGTTTTCGTTCATCGCCATGATCTGCCTCGTACGCAATACCCAACCGAGGATGGCAGAGCCGCCAGACGCGGCACCCGCCTGTCTTCCTCCCGCAGTCATCGGTACGCAATACCTGACCGATGCTGTTGCGGGCGCAAGACGGTAGTCCGGGAACCGCGCTGTCAAGCGCGGTCCAATCTCATTACTGCTGGCTGGCCCAGCAGGCAAAACCCTTGCGCTTTAGCACCTTGCAGGCGGACGTCGCGCCATTCTGGTTGTCGAAGCCGCCGAAGCGGGCGCGATAGAGTTCACCGTTGCCGCTGTTGACGGCGACCGTGAAGGGCATCGCGCTGGACAGCGCCTTGCCGCCCGAGTTCTTTGCCTTGGAGAGCAGTTCCTGCGCCTGACCCTTGTCCGGCGTAGCGCCGATCTGGATGACCCAGCCGGAAGGCGTGGATTCCGATGCGACGGTCGCCGTGGTGGTCGAGGAGGTCGTCAATTTGTCGAGCGAGCCATCCGTGTCGCCCTGTTCCGTCAGGTCTTCAGCCGGAACGGCGCTTTCACGCTGCAGTTTGAGCGTCGCGGCGAGCGCACGCTTGCCGATGATTTCGTTTGCACCCGATGTCGCGGCATAGGCCGTCTCGATACGGGCTTCATTGTAACGATAGGTCGGGATCGGGCCGTTTTCCGGCAGTTCCATCGCGCGATTGCTGAGCGTTCCGCTCGCCGAAGCAGTCACCGCTTCGCTTGCGACTTCGGCGGTCAGCGTCGGCGCATCCTTGGTTTCGGCAATCAGGTCGCCACCGCCGCGGCGCGAGGCCTTCGGCATGTAGGCGGCGATCAACTTGCGCATCTGCTGGTCGCGTGCACCGCCCGAACGGCCGCCCAGGACGACGCCGACAACGCTGCGGCCGTCGGCGACGGCCGAGGTCACCAAATTGTAGCCGGAGGCGCGGGTATAGCCGGTCTTGATGCCATCGACGCCGCGCACGCTGCCGAGCAGGCGATTGTGGCCGTTGATGGTCTGCTTGCCGAAGCGGAAGCTGCGGACCGAGAAATAGTCGTAATACTGCGGGAAATGCTGGCGAAGCGCGATGCCGAGGCGAGCCTGGTCACGGGCGGTCGTCACCTGCGCCGAATTGGGAAGACCGTTGGCGTTGCGATAGGTGGTCCGCGTCATGCCGAGCGCCCGCGCCTTCTGCGTCATGATCCGGGCGAAGCGCTCTTCCGAGCCGCCCAGCATTTCGGCAAGCGCCGTCGAAGCATCGTTCGCCGAACGCGTGATCAAGCCAAGCATGGCCTGCTCGACCGTGATCGAATTGCCGACGCCGACGCCGAGCTTGGTCGGCGGCTCGCTTGCGGCATTTTTCGAGAAGGGAACGCGGGTATTGAGACGGATCTTTCCGGCCTCGAGCGCTTCGAAGGTCAGATACAGCGTCATCATCTTGGTGAGAGATGCCGGGTAGCGCAGCTCGTCGGCATCCTCGCTGTAGAGCACCTTCCCGGTTTTGGCGTCGATCACGATGCCGGCATATTTCGGGGCGGCCTGCGCGGGGGTAGCTGCTGCGACGGTGGCGACCATCCCGACCATCACCAGACCTTTCGCCACAGTGGCAACAGCCTGACAGGAGCGGGGGAGGAAATCGAGGAATACGGAACGGGACACTACGTTACTCTTCATTCTCGGATTGCAGATGGCGTTCGGATGGGAGGTTCCGCACGACCGTTGGCAGCACAGTAGCGGGACAGCGTTACCAATCGGTTTATGATGAATCATTGGTTTCTGAGATCGACGCTATTTTATCGGCTGCGGGCGGCGGTGATGAGGCGGCCGTTCTGCACGAATGACCGGCCCAGATAGTCGCGGACGCGCGCCTCCATGGCCTGCCACTGCGGCAAAAGTCTGCTCGAAAAGCGATAAAGCACGGAAAGATCGCGGCCCATGTGGATATCGCGCTGGCAGTCCGCGCTGGTCGATTGCGCATCGTCCGCGGGCATCATACAGCGCACGGCATAATCGGACCCGTCGGGCAGTGTGCCGGTGAAGAACACCTCGCCACCGTAGCCGCTGTTTTCCTTGAGGTGGCGCAGCGTCAACGCGGCGGGGCCGAGTTCCGTGCGGCCGTCGAAGAGGTGGCTGTAGATCGGTTCCAGGCGGCCGGACATGTCCTTCGACATGGTGCTTTGCGAAAGGTTGAGGAAAATCAGGCTTTCGGGGCGATTGGCGTCATTGAACCGACTGCGCCCGGCATTGGTGTAGCCCTGCATTTCCGGCCAGGCGAGATAGAGGTCGACGCGTTCTGCGCGGCCCGTCTGGCGCTGCTCGTCGAAGCGGATGACATTGGCGGGAAGGCGGATCTGGTCCTGGCCGATTATGACGTCGACCGGTTCCGCTTTTTCCGTGTGGCCCGCCAGAGCGATGTGTTCTCCGAGCATGCGGCCGGCAATGCTGATGCCGATGGTGAGCGTCGCGAGAACGGCGACCCCGATGGTCAGTCGTGCGAGCAGGCGGTTGGAGAGGAGCGGGGCGTGTTCTTCGTCGCCTGTCGTCGCTACGGCCATCGTTCCTCGCGCGTCCTAGAGAAATCTAGATCCAGGTACCTGAATCTCTTCAGGCTAGGCTCTGCGAGTATGGTTAATTTTCCATGAATTCCGGCGCTGCCTGGCACGCCTAAAAAAAGGAGCGGCCGGTTCCGGGGACAGCGGAACCGGCCGCAGGGCCGAGGTCGGGACGGGGATTGGGGGACTGACCGGGCCCTTTTGCGTACCCGGCGGGATCGCCGGGGATTCTTGTCACGAGGCGCTGTGATCAGCGCCGGCGCTGTTACTTGACGCTACCGACGGCATCGGCGCGGCCGTCTTGGAGCTTGACCCATTTGCCGGCATTGGCCGAGGACTGGCGCTTCAGGTAGCGATATTCGGTTTCGGACCAGAGCAGCACCTTGTTGCGCATGTTGTCGAGCACGAAGTCGCCGCGATCAGTGCGCACGGTCAACACCGCGTGACCTTCGCCATTCGGCTGGAGAACGACGGTGATCAGTAGGTTGGAGGGCGAAATACCAGCTTCGATCAGGCGCTTGCGCTTTAGCAGCACATAATCTTCGCAGTCACCGACGGCATCCGGATACGCCCATTCTTCCTCGACGCCGTAGATTTCCATATCGGTCATCGGCTGGATTTCCGTGTTGGCCGAATAGTTGACGTTGAGGATCGTCTTCCAGTTTTCCTGCGTCAGTACGAGAGGGCCGGTATCCTTGCCGTTCGAGCGGCATTCCTCGGCGTAGCGCTTGCAGAATTCATAGTGGCCGATCGGCTGGTTGGTCGCGCCGGCAAGCGGAATATTGGCTGGCAGAGCCATGGCGGCCTGCGCTGCGGCCAAAGAGAAGAGAAACGCGAATGCCCCTGTCTTAAGTGTTTTTGTCATTGTTCTGTCCCCGTTTGATGATGGGACAATGACACGGACTTTTTGATCTTACGCGAAAATCGGAAGTATAATTTAGTTCAAATCAAGATTGCATAAGTATAAAATGAAAACAAAACTTGAATATAATTTGAATTGTATTTGAGGTGCTTTTGATTAAAATTTGAACGAAATTGGGACGCCAGGGAATGATGCCGCGTCGCGCAACCTATTGATTTCGATTTATTTTATGAATTTTCAGGTGCGCGTGCAGATCGAATGATCTCGCATTGCCGGCTTATCGGGGCAGCCAATTGTCGTCGTGTTTCGTGTCCGGACGCTCTTGAGCCGACACGACTGCCCGGTGTGACGGGCTCAAGGCTCTTTTAGCGGGCAAAAAATATTTGCAAAATTTTCGCTGTGCCATCCTGAAACAGCAAAGGGCCCTGCGGGGCCCTTTTGAAACAGATTGGCGTTGCGGCGTTCCGAAACGCTACAGGAACGAGGTGAGGGCTTCCTTGGACTGGACCGATGAGAACTCGATCGCCACGCCTTCCTGGAAATGGCGTACCACGCGGCCCTTCATGTTGCCGAGCTGGACGGGGGTGCCAAGGGCGGGGCGCACGTCGATATCGACGGCAGCGCCCGAAAGCGAGAGGTCGATGATACGGCAAGGGTAGCGCCGACCGTCGTCGAGTGTGATTTCGGTGCGCGTGTTGCGTGGCGTCAGGCGATTGTGGCGACGGTCTTCGGGGAGGCCGAGTTCGTGCTTGTTGGCGATCCACGTCAGCTGTGCGGCGAGCTTCTCGCGCTTGCGGTCCGTAGCGGTCAGGATGATTGCGAAGCCTTCGTTGCCGAGATGCGCGACATTGCCTTCGATGCGACCGAGATGATCGACATAAGCGATGATGCGCTCGCCGACGCGCGGGCGGGCAGAGCAGACGAAGCTGGCATCACCTGGCGACATGTCGACGACGGAGCAATCATATTCGTCGTGGTTGGGCAGCATCAGGCGGCCGGGCAGGTTCACAGAGACGCGCTGAAAGCTCCGCTGATCGGGCTGCGGTTTACGGGCGGCTGGCGATGCCTGCTGAAATGAATACATGAGCGCGCGTGCCTGATGATCCTATGTCTTTCCAAGTCTTAATCTTTCGCGGTTAACAGAAGGTTTGTCGCTTCCTTGAAAAGTGATTGGTTTTTTGCGATCCGGCAATTTTCGGATGCTTTGAGTTGTGATGTCTTTTAGTGCTCCCGTGTGTCGCGCGCTTGTCGCCCGCCCTCGAAAATTCTCAAGTGCAAGACGCGACTGACCGTCTGGCCGAGTGCCGGCGGGCGTATGGCCATGATCGAGGCCGGCATGGGGATTGCCGGGCGATGGCCCGCCGCGGCATGCCGGCGGCTCGGATCGATGACCGAGAGAGCCCCGAGCGTCGCATAGCGGAAGGCGGCGAGGGGCTGGCGCTGACCGGGAAGGGGTGCAAATGCGCCGATGATGCGATCCGCCACGCGCCCCTTCGAGGCGAGCGGCAGAAGCACGATTTCCGCCTCGGTCGTTTCGAGCGTGCCGTCGACGAGCTGTATCTGCATGGTGGCGGGCGCACCATGCGCCATGACGTTTTCGGTGATGCGGGCAATCCGGTTGCGCTGGTCCGGCGCAAAGAGCGCGTCGAATGCGGTGCCCTTCAGTTCGCGGCCGAACTGGGCGCAGAGACGGGTACCGGCCAGGCGAAAGCGTGGATCGTGCAACCGGCTGTGCTCCAGAATGAAGACGTCGGGCAGAATGGCGGCGATGTCCGCGGGTTCGATTGCGCTGCGCGGCGGAACAAGGCGGTCGCCACGCTGGCGCGTCCAGTAATCGTAAAGGGCCGTCACGGCTTTCGTCTGCATGCTCATATCCATTCGGTTTTGTTCCGTTCCGGCACGCAAAGGCGCATGGAGCGGGCATTTACGGAGAGCAGTGCGAGTTTCATGCCAGAGCGATGTTAAGGTTAACAATTGGTTTCGATTGCGCGGCGGGCCGGTTTTGGCCAAACATCAGGGCATCCCTCGACGAGGGAATGGTTTACTGCACATCGATTTCAGCCCCGGGGATTGGGGGCACCGGCCGTCAGCGAAAGCTGCACGGCCTTTCTTTTCTCTGTATAAGCGCGATTCGTATTTTGTGAATTTGGTGGATCGGCCATGCGTAATGACGGCATTGAAGTGCAAGGTGACGAAGCGGATGTCCGCAAGCGAGAGCCTGCTTTCAACCTGCCCGGCGGTCTCGTCTTCATGCTCGGCGTGCTGACGCTCATCCATGTCGTGCGCACCTATCTGCTGTCCACGGTCGCAGACGAAAATGTCCTCCTGACATTCGCCTTCATTCCCGGGCGCTACACGATCCCCTTCGCGGAACAGGATCTGGGTTGGCTCTGGAGCCCCGTGACCTATTCGCTGCTGCATGGCAGCTGGGAGCATCTGATCTTCAACGCCTTCTGGATGGTCGCCTTCGGCGCGCCCGTGGTGCGACGTATCGGCCTTGCGCGGTTCTTTCTCTTCTGGTGCCTTTCGGCCATCGCGGCCGTGGCGTTCCATAGCGCTCTGCACTGGGGCGCAATGATTCTCGTCGTCGGCGCCTCGGGCGTCGTTTCCGGCCTGATGGGCGCGGCGGCGCGATTCGTCTTTTCGCCGAGCGGCCGTATCAGCCGGCAGTTCGCCCATCTCAACCGGCGACTGACGATCTCCGAGGCGCTGTCGAACCGGTCGGTGCTCGTTTTTTCGGGCATCTGGTTCCTGACCAACTTCCTCATCGGGTTCGGTCAGATTTTCGGCTCCGCCGCCGGTGGGACGGTGGCCTGGGAGGCGCATATCGGCGGTTTCCTGTTCGGCTTCCTTTTCTTCCCGCTGTTTGACGTGGCGACGGCCGACCCTCGCCGGGATTAACGATAGTCCATTAGCGGCCTTGCAATCGCCTCCTTCGTGGCGCACCATGTTTCCTGTTCCGGTTCGCACATGCACACCGGAACAAGGGGCATCCAGAGGAGGAAGGATGTTCCTGGTACAGGCAGGGCATCCCTGCGCGGGTGTCCCGCCTCTCTGCGTCATGATGCACACGGGAGGTACGCATGTATGTAAAGACGATACTGGACGAAAAAGGCCGCAACGTTGTAACGGGCGGCACGCAGCTTACCGTAAGACAGGCTGCCGTCTATCTTCATGAAAACCACATCGGGGCCATCGTAATCGTGGATCGCAATGACCGCATCGCGGGCATTTTGACCGAGCGCGACATCGTGGCCGCCATTGCCCGCAACGGGGCAGAATGCCTGGACAAGCCCATTTCCTCCATCATGTGGGGCAATGTCCATCGCTGCAGCGAGACGGAAACCGTCGAACAGCTCATGGAAATGATGAGCACGCTTCGCGCACGTCACATCCCGGTGGAAAAGGACGGGCGGCTTGTCGGCATCATCTCGATCGGCGACGTGGTGAAATCCCACATCCGTGCGATCAAGCATGAAGCTGAAGCCATCAAGGCCTATATCGCCAGCTGACGCTATCCTTGCAACGGTTTCGGGCGGAACGATTTCCCATCGTCCCGCCCGCCGAATTTCTGAGACGCGTTGATCTCAGCGCGCCATCACCACTTCCTGCATGCGCTTGATCTCGAAAATCCGGGCTTTCGCCTCGAGGTAGCCGCGGTCGATGGATTCGCCGGCACGGTGGAATTCCGACAGGCCGATATCCGACAGCTTCGGATGCAGTGCGAGATCCGGCGGGTCGCCGGCGAGGCGGGCGCGGGAAATGCGATCCTGAATGATGTTGAAGGACTGCACCATGACGCCGGTGAGACCCAGCCGTGCCGCGCTGTCTTCCTGCCTGTTTTCGTCGATCTTCTGCGGGCTTGCGCTGTGCTTGATGACGGCGGAGCGGCCATAGAGATCGTAGTTGAGGTTGACGGCGACGACCAGCGGCTCTTCATGGGCCCGGCAGACCGAGACGGGCACCGGATTGACGAGCGCGCCGTCCACCAGCGTGCGATTGTTGCACTTGATCGGTTCGAAAATGCCCGGCAGGGCATAGGAGGCGCGCAGCGCCGTGATCAGCGAACCGCTGTTGATCCAGACCTCGTGACCGCTGTTGACTTCCGTTGCGACGGCGACGAAGGGGC
The DNA here is from genome assembly GCF_022899935.1 of Shinella curvata. Taxonomy (GTDB): domain Bacteria; phylum Pseudomonadota; class Alphaproteobacteria; order Rhizobiales; family Rhizobiaceae; genus Shinella; species Shinella curvata. The sequence goes on along the minus strand of NZ_JALJCJ010000001.1, from coordinate 301,095 downwards.
GGTCGAGATCCTCGATGGAAAGATTTTCCAGGTGTTCCTGCATGCGCTTCGTCAGCCGCATGCCGCCGAACAGGCCGGAGCCGCGAATGGTGAAATCGAGCAGGCTGGCGATGCGGCGCATGGTGAGTGAGCGCGCGAAAGCCTCCAGCTCGTCCAGCTTGCCGGCGAGATAACAGCCACCGACGAGGGCGCCGATCGAGGTGCCGGCGATCATGCCGATATCGATTCCTTCCTCATCCAGCGCCCGAAGCACGCCGATATGGGCCCAGCCACGGGCAGCGCCGCCCCCCAGCGCCAGCGCGATCTTGGATTTGCGCGGCGGGGCCGGTGCAGGGATGTGAGACATATCGTTCATGGAAGGGCCGCCTGGATCTGAAGCATCCGCCGTTACGAGACTACGATTAAAACTCCAGTTCAACATGCGCGACCTCCGTACCCGAAAGGAATTCGCGGCGAGGCAATCGGTTCCACTGCCTCGGCATCCTTGGGAACACAATAAGTGACAGGATATATGCAGTCTGTGACGCGGGTAACTTTCACGGCGAAAACAGGCATGAAAGCACTGCGTTTTGCGTCCGGTCGAGGCTGGAGGAGGGCATTTGCCTGCGGGATCGTCACCCCCTTCGGGGTGGTTCTGGAAACCGGTCGTGACGCATACGAGCGATGGTGTTCCATGTCCTGATCCGCATGGCGGGGATAGCAGCCGCCATGAGAAGGATTAGGCGTCCGGATCGGTTTCCAAAGGGTGAATCCGTGCAGGAACGGTCCAGAACTTGTGCAGATGCTTAATTTTTGCTGTAGACGGCCGCTGGGTCAAATTGCGGGGCACCGCCGGTAATGGTCAGTTCCGCGCCGTCCTTTCCGTTGGAAACCGTACGATAGAAACAGGAGCGGCGGCCGGTGTGGCATGTTGCGTCATGGCCGGCGACGGAAACCTTCAGCCAGACGGCGTCCTGGTCGCAATCGGTGCGCATTTCCACCACGGTCTGCAGGTTGCCGGAGGTTTCGCCTTTCTTCCACAGCGATTGCCGCGAGCGGCTCCAGTAATGGGCGATGCCGGTCTCGATGGTCAGTGCCAGCGACTGGGCGTTCATGTGGGCGACCATCAGCAGTTCGCCATCCTTCGCATCCGTCACCACGGCCGTCACGAGGCCGTGCTCGTCGAAACGCGGCGTAAAGGCCGGACCCGTTTCGAGTTCGGCCTTGTCCTTGGAGGGGGCGTCGAAGGTGATCGTCATGGCGGTCGGCTCCGTCCTGTGGAGCCGCTACTTCGCCTAGCTCCGGATCAGCGTCATGAACCGGACCTGTTCGGTCGGCTCGGTCTTGAAGGCACCGGTAAAGGTGGTGGTGAGCGTTGTCGAGCCCTGTTTCTGGATGCCGCGCATCGCCATGCACATATGCTCGGCCTCGATCATCACGGCCACGCCACGCGGATTTAGCGTCTCGTCGATCGATTTCGCGATTTGCGCCGTCATGGTCTCTTGCGTCTGCAGGCGACGGCCGAAGATCTCGACGACGCGGGCGATCTTGGAGAGACCGAGAACGCGGCCGTTCGGTAGATAGGCGACATGCGCCTTGCCGATGATCGGCACCATATGGTGTTCACAATGCGAGAAGAACGGAATGTCCTTCACCAGCACCATGTCGTCATAGCCGGCGACTTCCTCGAAGGTGCGGCCAAGCACGTCCTCGGCGGCAAGCTCGTAACCGGAAAACAGTTCGCGGTAGGCCTTTGCGACGCGCTTGGGCGTATCGAGCAGGCCTTCGCGCTGCGGGTCATCACCCGCCCAGCGCAGCAGCACGCGAACGGCATCCTCGGCTTCCTTCTGCGAAGGACGGTCCGACTGGTCGTCGATACGCGGAAAATTGGTGACTATGGCGTCCATGGACCCATGACCTTTCTGCAGGTTACCTGACGTGTTTATCGGACTCGCCACTGGCCATTCGCCTAACCCTGCAGGCTTGGGTTCCGTCGGCGGGCTCCGGGGCTTTCAGGTCTTCGCTTAACAGTGCGATTGACCGTCCGGCACGGTTTCCCAAACAACAGGTGATGTCTGCCTTCCGCTTGACGGCATCTTGCAAAACGCTCACCCCAATACGAGTTATCATATAGTATCGATCACCAAGTGCGAAAGAGGCGGGAGGCGACACGCCATGCTTTTTTCCCGACGTGACCGGAATAATCTCCTCGGATCATTGAAGATTCCGCAAAAAGCGCGGAAAACAGGGCCATGATGGACGATATCTATAACAGCCGTATCCTAGAATTTGCCGGCAACATTCCCCGCATCGGCACGCTGCCGGAGGCGGACGCCGAGGCGAACGCCCATTCCAAGCTCTGCGGTTCGCGGGTGAAGGTGTATCTGAAGCTCGACGGCGACACGGTCAGCGACTTTGCCCATGAGGTGAAGGCCTGTGCGCTGGGCCAGGCCTCGTCCTCCGTCATGGCGCGCCATGTAATCGGCGCAACGGTTGCGGAAATCCGCCAGGCGCGGGAAGACATGCTCGCCATGCTGAAGGCGGATGGCGAGGGGCCGGTCGGACCTTTCGAGGACATGCGCTTTCTCAAGCCTGTAAAAGATTACAAGGCCCGCCACGCCTCGACCATGCTGACCTTCGACGCCGTGGTGGACGCCATCGGCCAGATCGAAGCGAAGCGGCTCGTCAACGTCGGGTGAAGGACAATGTGTGACGGCCCGGATTGTCGGCACGACGCGCCGCGCCTCGCCTATAAGGGCCGCAACTGGCGGGGACCGTTTCGCAAGACGCCGGGGCGGGTTCTCGGCATGGGCTTCATCCGCCTATACCAGTTGACGCTCTCCGGTTTCATCGGCAATTCCTGCCGTCACCTCCCGACCTGCTCGGAATATGGCTATGAGGCCATTGCCCGTCACGGGCTGTGGCGAGGTGGCTTCATGACGCTGTTTCGCGTCGTGCGTTGCGGCCCCGGCGGCACGCATGGATTCGATCCCGTGCCCGAGATGCTGGAAAGTCGCTTTACCCTCTGGGCGCCCTGGCGGCTGTGGCGCATTTCTCGTGCCGGGAGAGAGTGATCCGTGACCACCTATGTCGCCCTTCTGTATTCGATCGTTCTGGGCCCCGGAAAGCGGCTCGTTATGACGGACCTCCGCGCCATGGCGGAAGAACTCGGGTTTCGCGCGCCCCGTACGCTGGTTGCCACCGGCAATCTGATCTTCGAGGCGGAGGAGGCACCGCTTTCCCAGATCGAGCAGCGGCTGGAGGCGGCCTTTCACGCGCGCTTTGGCAAACATGTCGATATCCTGCTCCGCACGGCCGACGCCTGGAGGTGTATCGCCGCGCAAAATCCCTTTCCCGAAGGCGACGGGCAGAATGTCGGTATCCGCGTGATGCGCCGGCCACTCGACAAGGATGTGCTGCCGAAACTCGAATCGCTTGCCACGCCCGACATCCGGCTCGCCATCGTCGATGGTGACCTCTGGATCGATTTCGGCGGCAAGCCGAGCGAGGCGCGGCTCCTGTCGCATCTGACGACGAAGAAGCTCGGCATCGGCACGCTGCGCAACGCCAACACGGTCAACGGTCTCGTGAAGATGCTTGGCTGACCCAACGTCACGCCCTCCCGCACGTCTGCTGGTTGTTCGATTTCAGGTCTGCTTTCGCCATAGCTATACAGCAGGCCGTTTCGACGGGGAAAAGCGAAGAGCCCTTATTTGTGGCCGTTGCTCACGGCGCTTTACCATGTTCAAAAAGACATACCGTTTTTGTCCAGTGACAGGTTCGGGATCTTGAGGGAGGATTTCGGGCGTGACCGCTAGGACATTCGGCAAGTCGTCGGTAGAGAGCATCAAGCGCGAGCGGGACCGTCTCGCGGCACTCGACAATCTCGATCTTCTGAACAGTCCGCGCGATGAAGGCTTTGACCGTATCGTCCGGCTGATCCAGCAGGTTTTCACCGTCGAGATCGGCCTCGTCTCGCTGATCGACGGTCATCGGCAATGGTATCAGTCCTGCTCCGGGCTTTCCGCCGACGAAGTGCCGGTCGAAGATACGTTCTGCCGCTATGTGCTCGACGATGAGCAGCCGATGATCGTACAGGACGCGACGAAGGATCCGCGGTTCGTGATGCATCCTGCCGTGACGGGTCCTGATCATGTCCGTTTTTATGCCGGCGTGCCGCTGAAAACGAAGGAGCGGCACACGATTGGCACCGTCTGCGCCATTGATCGCACACCGCGGTCTTTCAGCCGCAGGGATCTCGGCATCTTGCAGGAGCTGGCCGGCGCGGCGATGGACCGGATCGAGCTGATGCAGACCGCCTCCACCGACAGCCTGACAGAGGCTCTGACCCGCCGGGCCTTCAAGCGCGAGGCCGAGCAGCTGATTGCGACCGCGCTGCGCCACAAGCATGATCTCGCCTGCCTCGTGCTCGATGTCGATCATTTCAAGAAGGTCAACGACACCTGCGGCCATGCGGCGGGCGACGAGGTGCTGAAGGCGGTTGCCGCCACCTGCCGGGCGAAGCTGCGGACCGGCGATCTGTTCGGTCGCCTCGGCGGCGAGGAATTCGCCATTATTCTTCCCCATGTCGGCGGCGAAGATGCGATGATCGCCGCCGAAAAGCTTAGGTCGGAGATTGCCGCGCGATCGATTTCGGGCGAATTCGGCACGCTCAATGTGACCGCCAGTTTCGGTGCCTCGGCACTCTCCATTGTCGGGCGCGATATCGAGACCTTGCTCGCGCAGGCGGATGCGGCCATGTACCAGGCGAAGGGGGCGGGGCGGAACCGCTGCATGTCCTTCGCCTCCATGCAGGGAGCGGACGGGATGAACGCGCGCCGCAGAGTTCTCAAGGCCGGTAACATCGTCTTCAACGACCGCCGCTCGACGATCGATTGTACGGTGAAAAGTCTTGGCGTGGATGGTGCCGGTATCGTGGTCAGCAACACGGCCGGTATTCCGCCGGAATTCACGCTCGCCATCAAGGCCGACGGGTTCGAGACGAATTGCTCGGTCATTTCACGCGACCGGCAAAACCTCGAGGTCGCCTTCCGCTAACCTTGGCGGATGAGGCGGCGGAGATCCTTCATTTCACCCTCGGTGAGGGCGCGCACGGCACCTTTTTCCAGATCGCCGAGGCGCAGATTGCCAATCGAGACGCGCATGAGGCGCAAGCATTCGATGCCGAGCGCTTCCAGCATACGGCGGATCTGGCGGTTGCGGCCCTCGTCGAGGGTGATTTCCAGCCAGGAGTTCTTTCCGCCCTCGCGCAGCTTGCGCACGGCCTTTGCCCGCAAAAATTCGCCGTCGTGGTGCACGCCAGCTTCAAGTGATGCGAGCACGGCATCGTCGGCGATGCGGTCCATCTGCACGTGATAAGTCTTGGCGACATGGGTCGCGGGGTCGAGCAGGGCGTTGGCGAATTCCGTGTCGTTGGTGAAGAGGAGCAGGCCTTCGCTCGCCTTGTCGAGGCGGCCGACGGGAGAGAGATGGGCGCGGGTGTAGTCCGCGAGGCATTCGAACACGGTCGGTCGGCCTTCGGGGTCGTGGCGGGTGGTGACGAGGCCGCGCGGCTTGTTCAGCATCAGGTAGAGGCGGGCTTCGGCGGCGACAGGCGCTCCGTCGACGGTGATGACGGCAGCGGCGAGGTCGATCCAGGTCTCCGGATCGGTGACGATGCGACCGGAAAGCGCGACACGGCCCTCGGCGATCAGTGCCTCGGCCTGGGTGCGCGAGCAGAAGCCGAGTTTGGAGAGGGCGCGGGGCAGGGTGACACGCTTGCCGTCCGGCGTCGCCTTCGGGTGCTGCTTGGTGGTGGCGGGGGCGCGCGACGCTGTGCCTGCCCTGCGGGCTGGAGTCGGTTTTTGCCTGTTGCGCGTATCCTTCGCCATACTGTTGCGGAAAGCCTCTATCGTCGCGATTGACCGCCCAGCCCTTGCCATTCTAAAGCCGGGTCAGTCCAGTCAATTCTATCGCATATAGCGCACACGAGGCCGCCGTTGACCCAGCAAGATATCACCACAGAACTCGTGACGCTGCGCGATTACTGGCGTTATGCGATCTCGCGTTTCAATGCAGCCGATCTGAGCTACGGGCATGGCACGACGACGGCAAGCGACGACGCGGCCTATCTGCTGCTCGACAGTCTGGAACTGCCGATCGACGCGCTCGATCCCTTCCTCGATGCCCGCCTGCTGCCGGAGGAGCGGCGCATGCTGGCCGAGCGCATCGAGACGCGTGTTACGACCCGCAAGCCCTCGTCCTACATCACCGGCCGCGCCTATATCCAGGGCGTGCGATTCCATGTCGACGAGCGGGTGATCGTGCCGCGCTCGCATATCGGCGAAATCCTGTTTGCCGAATATCTCGGTGAAAACGGTTCGTCCTTCCTGCCCGACCCGATGGCGGTGGAAAGCGCCGTCGATATCTGCACCGGCTCCGGCTGCCTTGCCGTCATCGCCGCAAAATTCTTCCCGCAGGCGACGGTGGATGCGGTGGACCTCTCGGCCGATGCGCTGGAGGTGGCGAAGATCAATCTCGACGAACACGATGTCGAAGATCAGGTGACGCTGTTTCAGGGCGATCTCTTCGCCCCGCTTGCGGGCCGCACCTACGACCTCATCATCACCAATCCGCCCTATGTCGATCACGAGGCGCTGGAAGGTTATCCGCCGGAGTTTCGCGCCGAGCCGGAGATGGCCCATGACGGCGGCGTCGACGGGCTCGATCTGGTGCGCCGCATTCTCGAAGAGGCGCCCGCTTACCTCAATCCCGAGGGCGGCATGATCTGCGAGATCGGCTCGGGCCGGGAGATTCTCGAGGAGGAATTCCCGCATCTCGATTTCGTCTGGCTGGAGACGACCGAATCGCAGGATGCGGTGTTCTGGATTTCCGCAGAATCGCTCGGCGTTTCCTGAGCGCCTGCCGTCGTTCTCGCAGAACGGGGCGATGCCTCAAGCAACAGGGCCGGCAGCCGAGAGTCTTGCCGGTCGAGATCAGTTTTCATGCAAGGCGGTTAGATTCTCGAAGGAGCGTTTTCGGACTCCGCGAATTCTTTCGGATGCGATTTCATCCTGTCATCTTGGGGTGTGTTGATTTTTTTGCTCGCAGATACCTCATAAGTACTTTTGCGGGATAGATGGAGCTTCTCTGTAGAGAGGCTATGGAAATTTCGTGAAATAATTCTTCTTTTTCTGTCCGTATTTGTTGCGTGCGGCGCAAATTCAGGTGCCTGTATTTTGTATCTGGACGATTCGCGCTTTCGCCCGTAATGCTTTTACGGAAGAAATAGGAGTATCGAATGGCGAAAGTTGTCGCGGCACCCAAGGTTGCCAGTTCTCTTCTTGATGCGATAACCGCAGACAAGGTCTGGGGTGAGGTAAAACTGCAGTATTATTTCGGAAACCAGAACAGCCTGTCGCTGGATTCCGAGTTCAGGTCGTCGTTCAACGAAGAATTTACAGGAAAACCGGATGCGGCTTTTGCTTTCAAAAGTGTTGCGCTCACGGCCTACAATTCGCTTTCGGCCGTAACGGTTCTCAAGCTGACGCAAACCACCAACACGACCAAGGCGGATTTTGTTCTTGTCAGCTCGTCCGCCCCGATCGACGAGGATCTGGAAGGCTTTTTCCCGTTCCCCGGAACGTCGCACCGTGCTGCCGGCGACAGCTGGCAGATGGGCGTTTTCAATTCAGGCGCGGAAGCGCTGACGGCGGCGGCGGAAAAGGGTGGCGGCCAGTATGCCAGCTGGACCGTCCTGCACGAGATCGGCCATTCGATGGGCCTGATGCACACGCACAACGAGGACACGGGCGAGCCGCTCGCCAGGCTCGGCGTGCTGGACAATGAGCGGTATTCGGTCATGTCCTACAACCCCGCGAGTGCCGGCGTGAAATACGGCCATGCCGTTACCTACATGGCGCTTGATATTGCGGCCCTGCAGGCGCTCTACGGCAAGGCCGATTATGCCGAAGGCGCGTCCACCTATCGCCTGACCTATGCCCGCAGCGCGTCGCTCGATCTTGGCGAGGGCGACATGACGATCGGTCGCGCCTATGCCTGCGTCTGGGACACCAGCGGCTCGGATACGATCAGCGTCTCCGGCGGTGACTACAGTATCATCAACCTGTTCGATGCGACCCTGAACACATCGGGCAATACCGGGGCGATGGCACGGACGCTGGCCGCGCTGAAGACCACCGATTTCTATGACGATCTGTCCAGCCTCGTCCGCAAGCAGATCACCCAGGCCGCCTACAATGCCGGCGGATCGTTCAGCGAGATCCTGCGTGAAGGAACCAGCGGCCTCAAGGGCATCGGCGGCGGCCTTTCGATCGCCAATGGCGCCGTGATCGAGAATGCCAGGGGCGGCGCGGGCGACGACCTGCTGATCGGCAACGAAGCGAATAACCGTTTCTGGGGCGGCGCGGGCGACGACACCATCATTTCATCATCCGGGAACGACAAGATGAAGGGCGGCGCCGGCGCCGACACCTTCGTCTTCGGACGGGGAGACGGGCACGACATCATCTACGATTTCTCGGGAGAAGATGTCATCAGCCTCGTCAAATTGAGCGGCGTAACCTCGTTCTCCTCCTTCAAGAGCCACGCCGTCGATACGGATGACGGCGTGCTTCTGACCGCCGGATCCGACACGCTGCTGCTCAGGGGCGTCACCGAAAGCAGCCTCAACAAGGGCGACTTCCTGTTCGCCTGAAATGACACCGTGAACCTGCCTTGACGGAGCCTTCTTTGCAGGAGGCTCCGTTTTGCGTGGCCCAGACTGTCTTTTGAGCAGCCCGTTTGTCCCCCTCATGCATGGCAAAGCCCAGCGGGCTCTGGAGAGCGGGAAGCCTCGCCCGCCGCAATTCCCGCCGGCCCGTTCCCATGAAGACACGGGAATAGGCTTTTGCTCACCACGGCGCTCCGCGCCTCTTTCGCCCCTGCCGTACGTTTCGGCAAACCACGAAAGCGCCTCCTCCCGCCCGCATCGACACGTTATGCGATCCGTCCGGCGGCGGGAGGAGGTTGAGTATAAGGGGGTGAGGGTGGGGAAAACGAGTGAGGCAGTTTTTGGCTAAGTTAGCTCGGTTTCGCCGGAAGCGAACACCTTTCGACCTGAATGAATGGCCGATTTCGGCTCAAAGTTGACACTGGATTTCGACTTATCTCCGGATCAGTCGTCTCATTTGGTTATCTGTCACGGTATTTGGCCGGCTTTTAGGGTTGCCATTGCTTCTAAATCATTTGTGACGAGCTCAAGGTCTGTTTTAATGTCTTTTTGTACTCCGTAGTATTCATGTTCCGGATGCTGTTCCGCAATCTCGCAAATATGTGCAAACTCGGCATCAAGTAAATCCATGAATCTATTGAGGTGGTCTCTCCCCGAATTTCCTGTAATTGCGGCGGCGAGACCTACAGTACCGCTATAGGATTTCTCAAAATCCTCGCGAGCAAAGAACAAGCAGAAAAAATGATGATCTGCGAGCGCTCTTATAAACCAGTCCGCCAACTGGCGAGCGTCGGCGGCCCAGGTTTCTACCGTCGCAGCGGTTGGCCCATCTTCGTGCCAAAATTGCTCTGACGCTCCGTAGTGTATAATCATAAGATGTAGTAATTTAGCGTCTCTTGGGTATCGATGCTTGAAATCCACTACGAAATTATGTTTGCAATCTCGGCACCGGTATCTTTGTACGCCTCGAACCTTGCCGTTCTTTACGTTATGGGGGCTATCGCATTTTTCACAGAAAATCATGACGCTTCCCATCTGTTTTATTTGTAATTTCCTGATCTCTTCGACTTGTTCTCCAGGAATTAATCTCTTTGAGCAGCGCGGCGAGTGCCGCTAGAAATCCCGTCGTGACGACAACAAGTTCAACGATATAGCTCATGACTGTCTCCATACTTGCTCGTACGTGACTTTTATACATTCGCGAAAGTGGCTTTGGAATCGTTGAGGTGGGCCATATTATTTTAGATAGATGGTGAACTTCACCACCAGACGGGCACGTAAATGATTGCGACGATTGCGATCTTAGATGAACGCTTTGGGTGCGAAGTAGCCGTTGAGCAAACGGATCATCATAATCGATATTTATCATGACCCAAGCCGACGTAGGGTTTCTACCTCTTCCAATCCCCCCCAAATCGCCGTATACCGCCCTCCGCAACGCGCCGGCGCATCCCGCCTTTACCCTCGCATACCACCCGCATTCGTTGGCGGGACTGGATAGGAGATTTTTGATGTCTGCACCTGTTTCCCTGACTTTTCCCGATGGCTCCGTCCGCGACTATCCCGCGGGCTCGACGGGCCGTGATGTGGCCGAGGCAATTTCCAAGTCGCTGGCCAAGAAGGCGATTGCGATTGCGCTCGATGGCGAGCTGCGCGATCTCTCCGAGGCCGTTTCCAACGGCCGGATCGAGATCGTTACCCGCGAGGACGATCGGGCGCTGGAGCTGATCCGTCACGATGCCGCGCATGTGATGGCCGAGGCCGTGCAGGAGCTTTGGCCCGGCACGCAGGTGACCATCGGCCCGGTCATCGACAACGGCTTCTACTACGACTTTGCCAAGAACGAGCCCTTCACGCCGGACGATCTGCCGAAGATCGAAAAGCGCATGAAGGAGATCATCCAGCGCAACAAGCCGTTCACGCGGGAAATCTGGTCGCGCGACAAGGCCAAAGAGGTCTTTGCCGCCAAGGGCGAGGCCTACAAGGTCGAGCTGGTCGATGCGATCCCGGCGGGGCAGGACCTGAAGATCTATTACCAGGGCGATTGGTTCGACCTGTGTCGCGGTCCGCATATGGCCTCGACCGGCCAGATCGGCACGGCCTTCAAGCTGATGAAGGTCGCGGGCGCATACTGGCGCGGCGATTCGAACAACCCGATGCTGACGCGCATCTACGGCACCGCCTGGCGCACGCAGGAGGAGCTCGACACCTATCTCAACATCCTCGCCGAAGCCGAAAAGCGCGACCACCGTCGCCTCGGCCGCGAAATGGACCTGTTCCATTTCCAGGAGGAAGGGCCGGGCGTCGTGTTCTGGCACGGCAAGGGCTGGCGCATGTTCCAGACGCTCGTCGCCTATATGCGCCGCCGTCTTTCCGGCACCTATGAAGAGGTGAACGCGCCGCAGGTGCTCGACAAGTCGCTGTGGGAGACGTCTGGCCACTGGGGCTGGTATCGCGACAACATGTTCAAGGTGACCGTTGCCGGCGACGAGACCGACGACGAGCGCGTCTTCGCGCTGAAGCCGATGAACTGCCCGGGCCATGTGCAGATCTTCAAGCATGGCTTGAAGTCCTACCGCGAACTGCCTGTTCGTCTTGCGGAGTTCGGTAACGTGCATCGCTATGAGCCTTCGGGCGCGCTGCACGGGCTGATGCGCGTGCGCGGCTTCACGCAGGACGATGCGCATGTCTTCTGCACCGATGAGCAGATGGCGGCGGAATGCCTGCGCATCAACGACCTGATCCTCTCGGTCTACAAGGACTTCGGCTTCGACGAGGTCGTCGTGAAGCTTTCGACCCGTCCGGAAAAGCGCGTCGGTTCCGACGCGCTGTGGGACCGGGCGGAAAGCGTCATGATGGATGTGCTGAAGCAGATCGAGGCGCAGTCCGGCGGGCGCATCAAGACCGGCATCCTGCCGGGCGAGGGCGCGTTCTACGGCCCAAAATTCGAATATACGCTGAAGGACGCCATCGGCCGCGAATGGCAGTGCGGCACCACGCAGGTCGACTTCAACCTGCCGGAACGCTTCGGCGCCTTCTATATCGACCAGAACTCCGACAAGAAGCAGCCGGTGATGATCCACCGTGCCATCTGCGGCTCGATGGAACGCTTCCTAGGCATCCTGATCGAGAACTTTGCCGGCCATATGCCGCTGTGGATCGCCCCGCAGCAGGTGGTGGTGGCGACCATCACCTCCGAGGCCGACGACTATGGCCGCGAGGTGGCGGAGAAGCTGCGCGACGCCGGCATGACCGTCGAGACCGACTTCCGCAACGAGAAGATCAACTACAAGGTCCGCGAGCATTCCGTGACCAAGGTTCCGGTCATCGTCGTCTGCGGCAAGCGGGAGGCGGAGGAGCGCACCGTCAACATCCGCCGTCTCGGTTCGCAGAACCAGACGTCGATGACGCTCGACGAGGCGATCGCCTCGCTGTCGCTGGAAGCCACGCCGCCGGATGTCAAGCGCAAGCTCGGAAGAGCGTGATGGCGACAACGCCTGTCTGAAAAGGTTCATGATCCCGTGCTATCCGTGCGGGATCATTTTTTTGGGGAATACCGTGCGGTTCAAAGAACTGTCCTACGCCAACGAGAACGATCCGCGCCTCAAACGATGGTTCATCCGCTCCATGGAAGGTCTGGCCGGGCGTAACCGCTATGCCCGGCTCTATGACACGTGGCGCCATTCCATCGTCGGCACCAGCGCGCGCGTCTTCGGCGACATGCTCGACCTCATCAATGTGCGGCTCAGCGTGCAGGGCGCCTGGCCGCCGGCGAACCTGCCGGAGGGGCCCGTTGTCATCGTGGCGAACCATCCGTTCGGTATCGGCGACGGTATTGCGGTTCTGGCGCTGGCCGAACAGCTCGGGCGACCGTTCAAGGTCATGATCCATAACGATCTCTTGAAAGTGCCGGAAATGCAGCCCTATGCGCTGCCGGTGTCCTTCGAGGAGACGAAGGAAGCGCTGGCGCTCAATATGAAGACGCGGGCGGAAGCGGTGCGGCTCCTGAAGGAGGGCACGACGGTCATCGTGTTTCCGGCGGGCGGTGTGGCGACGGCAAAGAAGGTTTTCGGGCGGGCGGAAGACCTGCCGTGGAAGATGTTTCCGGCAAAGCTCATCCAGGCCGCACAGGCCAATGTCATTCCAGTCTATTTCGAAGGGCAGAACGGTCGGCTCTTCCATCTCGCCAGCAAGGTTTCGCTGACGCTGCGCCTGTCGTTGCTCATCCGCGAATTCCGCCGGCTCTCGGGCTCGACGATCGGCGCGCGCATCGGCGGCGTGCTGTCTTGGGCGGAGCTCGATTCGGGGGATCGCAAGACGCTGACGGCGCGGCTCTATGATGCAGTGTTCGCTATGGCACCTCGGCCGAAACCCTTCCTGCGCCGGGCAGGTTAATCCACGACATCCTCGGCGGCGGCCTTCTGGTCGTTCGCCTTCTCGTCGAGCAGCACCTCGACATCCGTGTTGACGCCGGCCTGCACGGTGAAATCGCGCTGGTAGATCTTGTTCTTGTTCCGGGCGACCGCGATGTAGCTGCCTTCGGCGAGCACGACAGTCGGGAAGGCGCCGACGCTTTCGGAAACGGTATCGCCTGACGATGTCAGGATCGACCAGGCGGTATCGGCGATGGCTTCACCGCCGCCTTCCGAGACGAGCTTCAGCGTGAGTTTCGCGGCGCGGTGCTGGATGGTGGCGCGCGTCAGTTTTCCGGCTTCCACCTGGATATCGGCACGAATGACGGCATTGACCGTGCCGTAGTCTGAAACGACATGATAGGTGCCGGCATTGAGGCGGACCACGGAGTTCGGTTTGACGTCATCGACCACGAGGTTGCGTTCGCCATCTTCGCGCACTTCGGCGGCGTAGACGGCAAAGCTCAGTTCCTTCGGCGGAATGCGCACATCGGAGCCTGAAACGGCATTCAGCATGATGCCGCCGGCATCGAGCACCATGACCTGCTTGTCGACTTCGCCGGTATCGGGCACGACAAGCTTCTTGGTGGCGCCGGCGCGGCCGAAGGCAACATTGACGAAATATTCGCCGGGCACGAGCTGGAACCCTGCCGTGCCGCCCTCGGAGGTTGCGAGCAGCGGCAGCTTGCCGTCGGCGCCGGGGATGGGCGAGAAGACGCGCCAGGTCAGGCCATGCTGCATGGGGCTGCCATCCTTGGTCAGCAGCGCCTCGCAGGTGATGTCGCGCAGGTTCGTCGGGGTGGCTTCACCCGTGATGATCGGGTTGAAGGAAGTGAGCTTGCCACCCTTCACCGGCGGCGTGGTGATCTGCGAAAAGCTCTCGACCGAATCCTGCGCATGCACGGGAACGAGCGACGCGACAAGGCTCGCGACGGTAAGGCCCACGGCGACGACGGGATGGAAAGGCATGCGCATGGATGTGGTTGACTTCCTGACTGTAAGGCTCCACTTGAAGACGCGTCTAATGGCATTTTCAAGGCCGGCCCGCCGGCACGATATTGGAACTCCTCCCCGATGAAAACCGAAATCAAGCTGATCGATTATCTTTCGACCCGCCGGTCCATTCCTGCCTTCCAGATGAGCGAGCCCGGCCCCTCCAAAGGCGAGGTGGAGGAGATGCTGACGCTCGCCTCGCGCGTGCCCGATCACGGCAAGCTCGCGCCCTGGCGCTTCATCGTCTATCGCGGCGAGGAGCGCCGCCGCATCAGCGAGGAACTGGCCAAGATCGCGATGGGCGACAAGCCGGATCTTTCCGAGGAAATGGTGAAGGTGGAGAACACGCGGCTGACGCGGGCCCCCGTCGTCGTCGCCGTCGTGAGCAAGGCGGCACCGCATTTCAAGATCCCGGAATGGGAGCAGGTCATGTCGGCCGGCGCCGTCTGCCTGAACCTCGTCATGGCCGCCAATGCGCATGGTTTCGCGTCGAACTGGCTGACGGAATGGTATGCCTTCGACAGCCGCGCCTATCCGATCCTCGGCGTCAACGAGGGCGAGAAGGTCGCGGGCTTCATCCATATCGGCACGCCCACCGTGCCGCCGACCGAACGTCCGCGTCCGGAGCTTTCCGAGATCGTCACATGGGTCGGCGATGACGCCTGACGCGCTGTTCTACGAGACGGCGGCAAACGCGCATGGCCTGAAGCACGATCCCTTCAAGGCCATCGTCGCGCCACGGCCGATTGGCTGGATCGGCACCAAGGCCGTGGACGGTCGGCGCAATCTCTCGCCCTATTCGTTCTTCAACGCGGTGAGCGATACGCCCAAGCTGGTGATGTTTTCCTCCAGCGGCCACAAGGACAGCGTGACGAATATCGAGGAAACGGGTGTCTTCACCTGCTCGCTGGCCAGCCGCCATCTCGCCGAACGGATGAATGCAAGCTCGATCGCCGTGCCGCACGGCGTCGATGAATTCGAACTTGCCGGGCTGACGCCGGTGACGGGGCGGCTTGTCGATGCGCCCTATGTCGGCGAGGCCTATGCGGTGCTGGAATGCCAGGCCACGCAGATCCTGCGGCCGGTGGATATCGACGGGCGCGAATCCGACAATTGGGTCGTGTTCGGCCAGGTGGTCGGCGTTCACATCAGCCCGGAAATTCTTCGTGACGGCATGATCGACATGGCGGTGGCGCGCCCGCTCGGGCGCATGGGCTATATGGATTATGCCGATGGTGGAGCAGAGGTCTTTGCCATGACGCGGCCGAAGGCCGGTTGAAGACTGTTTATCCGGTGGTCAGAATCAGCGGCCGGTGGTCGGAAATCTCCGGTGTCTCGACGACGCTGAATGTCTCGACGCTCAGGGCGTCGTTCACCAGCATGTAATCGGCATACCGCCCGGGCTTCGTATAGAGCGAGGTCCGCGTGTCCGTGAAGCCGCGCGTGGTGACGAGGTCGGTCAGCCCGAGACGACCAAGCGTCGTAAAAGTGGCGCTGTCGGGCAGCACATTGAAATCGCCACAGAGGACGAGGCCTTCACCGTCGCGGTGCATGCGGCCGATGAGCGAGGCAAGGGCTTTTGCCTGATTTTCTCGCGTCAGCGTGTCGCCTTTGCCATCCAGCTCGCGCAGACCGTGGAACTGTGCGACCGTCAGCGCGCGGTCCGCCTTGTAATCGTAGAGGCGGGAGACATGGGCGTTTCGGGAGCGCGGATGGGCGCCGAAACCATGCGGAGAGAACGTGCCGTGCACGAAATCCAGCGCCTGGCCGATGATGGCGGTGTCCTGCCGGATGAAGGTTGCGAGGCCGAATTCCTGATGGCAGGGGCGATCGCCATCCATCAGTTGGCCACGGGCGGTCGGGGCGAAAAACCCATCGTGACCGGGCACAGCTTCAGCAATCTCGCGAAAGAGATTGGAGCGCTGCTGAAGCTCGACCGCGCCATCGCGGTAGGTCAGCCAATCCGACCGCGCACCAACGGCGCGCGGCACTTCCTGCAGGCAGTAGACGTCTACATCGGCCGCGGCGAGATAATCGAGAAGCGGCGCGTGCAGCATGCCGCCCCAGACATTCAGCGACAGGATTTTCATGCGCGGCTCCTTCGACGGGCGGCTCAGCCCGTCTGCGATAGGTCGCCCATGCGGTTCCAGGCATCGAGTCCGGCGATCTTGTAGGCTTCGGCGAGTGTCGGATAGTTGAAGGTGTTTTCGACGAAATATTCAACGGTGCCCTTCAGGTTCAGCACGGCCTGGCCGATATGGACGAGTTCGGTCGCGCCTTCGCCGACGATGTGCACGCCGAGCAGGCGGCGGGTCTTCAGCGAGAAGATCATCTTCAGCAGACCGGAATTGAGGCCCATGATGTGGCCGCGCGACGTCTCCCGGAAACGGGCCATGCCGCATTCATAGGGAATGCCGCGCTCTTTCACCTCTTCTTCGGTGAGGCCGCAGGTGGAAATTTCCGGCACGGCATAAATGCCGTAGGGGAAATATTTCGGCGGTTCCTTGGCAATGGCGCCGACCGCAACGCGGGCGGCGATGCGGCCCTGTTCCATCGAGGTGGAGGCAAGTGCCGGGAAGCCGACGACGTCGCCGGCGGCATAGATATGCGGCACTTCCGTCTGGAAGGTTTCCGGATTGACGCTGAGGCGGCCGCGCGCATCGGCGGTGAGGCCGGCGGCGGCAAGATTCAGGCTGTCGGTCGCGCCAACACGGCCGGCGGCATAGAGCACCATGTCGCAGGTGACATGGCGGCCATTGTCCAGCGTGATCTCGCATTTGCCGTTTTCGAACTTTTCCACCTTCTCGGCCTTCTGATCGAGGATCAGCTTCATGTTGCGGTCGCGCAGATCGTGGATGAACTCCTCGATGATCTCCCTGTCGATGAAATCGAGAATGGTCGCCTTGGGGTCGATGACCGTGACCTGCGTATCGAGTGCCGAAAAGATCGTGGCATATTCGATGCCGATGACGCCGGCGCCGATGACAGCCATGGAGCGCGGCAGCTCCTTGATGTCGAGCAACTCGTCGCTGTCGAGAACGCTGACGCCATCGAACGGAATGTTGTCCGGGCGGTAGGGCTTGGTGCCGACGGCCAGCATGATGCTTTTCGCCTGCACATGGACGGCCTCGCCATCGTCCTTGAGGATTTCCATCGTATCGGGAGTAATGAACTTCGCCTTGCCGCGGATGTGCTGCACACGGTTGCGGGCGAACTGGTGCTCCAGCACTTCCACTTCATGATCGAGCGTGATGAGCAGGCGGCGACGCAGGTCATCGGCGCTGATTTCCTGCTTCACGCGGTAGGCGCGGCCGTAGAAGCCGCGCTCGCGCCAGCCGGAAAGGTTAAGTGCGGTTTCGCGCAGCGTCTTCGACGGAATGGTGCCGGTATGGACCGAGACGCCGCCGACGCGTTTTCCCTGCTCCACCACGAGAACCTTGCGTCCGAGCTTGGCCGCCTGGATGGCGCCGCGACGGCCTGCGGGGCCGCTGCCCACGACGACGAGATCATATTCCTGCATGTGAGATGGCCCCAGTCCTGTGCGGGAAGAATCGTATTGCGTTGCAGCAATTGTCTTCGCCGGGCAAGTTTCGTCAACCGAATGTGGCAGCAAACCGTTTCAATCGGATGAAGGATCGGTCATCCGATTTGGGAAACCTACATAAGTCTCAAGCCCTTGAGGCTGGCATGGCCGTCCTTACCGATGATGATGTGATCATGCACCGTAATACCAAGCGGGCGGGCTGTTTCCACGATCGTCTTCGTCATGTCTATGTCCGCCCGCGACGGGGTGGGATCACCGGACGGGTGATTGTGCACGAGGATGATGGCGGTGGAGGAGAGTTCCAGCGCGCGGCGCACCACCTCGCGCGGATAGACCGGCGTGTGGTCGACCGTGCCGCGGCCCTGCACCTCGTCAGCAATCAGGGTGTTGCGCTTGTCGAGAAAGAGGATGCGGAACTGTTCGCGCGGCTCATGCGCCATCGCGGCGTGGCAATACTGGATGACCGACGACCAAGAGGCGAGCACCGTCTTGTTGCGGATCTCGCTTTTCAGCGTGCGCTGGGCGACGGCGGAGATGAGCTTCAGGTCGAGCGCGACGGCCTCGCCGATGCCTTTCACCTCCTGCAGGAGCTCCGGCGTTGCGCCGAAGACGCTGGAGAGCGTGCCGAAACGGTCCAGCAGAGCCTTTGCCACCGGCTTAGTGTCGCGGCGGGGAATGAGGCGAAAGAGCAGGAGTTCGAGGATTTCATAGTCTGCGAGCGCGGTGTCGCCGGCATCGCGAAAGCGGGTACGCAGGCGGTCGCGGTGGCCGTGATAGTGTTTGTCTTCCGGGGGCGGAACGGCCTTTGCCGAGGACGTGCGGGCAGGGCGCTCGAAGAAGTGGCCGCGCTCGTCGGCCTCGTCAAAGAGATCGTCGGCGAGCGGCGCGGCGTCCTCCGCGCTCGCAGAGGAGGATTTGTCCGGGCGGCCGCGCGATCCCGTCATGGGCGGCCTAGGATGACAGGCCGGGGCGGTCGAGGCCGCCGGGCGACAGGGTGAAGATCTCGCAGCCATCGGCCGTCACACCAACCGTGTGCTCGTATTGCGCCGAAAGCGATCGGTCGCGCGTGACGGCGGTCCAGCCGTCGGACAGCACCTTCACATGCGGGCGGCCGAGATTGATCATCGGCTCGATCGTGAAGATCATGCCTTCCTTCATTTCCGGGCCTTCGTTGGCGCGGCCGTAATGCAGGATGTTCGGCGCATCGTGGAACAGCCGGCCGACGCCGTGGCCGCAGAAATCGCGCACCACCGAGCAGCGTTCGGCCTCCGCATAGGTCTGGATGGCCTCGCCGATGGCGCCGGTGCGTGCACCGGGGCGGACCGCGGCGATGCCGCGCATCAGGCATTCATGGGTGACTTCGAGCAGGCGCTCGGCGGCGCGCTTGACCTCGCCCACGGGATACATGCGGCTCGAATCGCCGTGCCAGCCATCGACGATGAAGGTGACGTCAATATTGACGACATCGCCGTCGCGCAGCGGCTTGTCATTCGGGATGCCGTGACAGACGACGTGGTTGATCGAGGTGCAGCTCGACTTGGTGTAGCCGCGGTAATTCAGCGTCGCGGGCAGAGCGCCGTGATCCATGCCGAATTCGAAGACGAAGCGGTCGATGACGTCGGTCGCGACGCCCGGTTTGACCAGCGGGTAGAGCTCGTCGAGGCAACGCGCCGTGAGCTGGCAGGCCTTGCGCATGCCGTCAAAGGCCTCGGCGTCATAGAGGCGGATCACGCCCGTGTTCTTCAGCGGCGCGGAGGTCGCGTCGATATAGGTCACCATGGTCGAACTTTCGCTAGTCTTTCCTGACCGTCATAAAACAGCGGCACCGGGTTCGTCCATGGCGATCGCGGCCACGGGGCGGATTTGCTTCGAAGTAACGGCACATTTCACCGCATAGGCTTCAACGCCGCGTGCCATCGCGCGCTGAAAGCCCTTCGCATAGGTCGGGTCGAGGTCGGCGCAGATGCGGAATCGATCGCAATCCTCGCGCTGGATCAGATAGAGCATGACGGCGCGAAAACCGGCTTCGGCCATGTCGCCCAGCTCTTCCAGGTGTTTTGCGCCGCGTTCCGTCACCGTATCGGGAAATTCGGCGAGATCTGGCGTGCGGCGGAAATGCACGTTCTTGACCTCGACATAGGCGGGTAGGCGCGTGTCGCCGGAGAGCAGGATATCGATGCGGGAATTGCGGCCGTATTTCTTCTCGCGCTCGATCACGGGGTAGGTTCCAAGATCGGCAACGAGGCCGGCGAGGATCGCTTCCTCCGCCAGCCGGTTCGGCAGGCCGGTGTTGATGCCGACGACGGTATCGTCCGCCTCGACCAGTTCCAGGCGGTGGCGGTGCTTGCGCGTCGGGCTGTCGCTTTCCGACATCCAGATGCGCGAGCCCGGCGCGGTCAGGCCGCGCATCGAGCCGGTATTGGGGCAGGAGCCCGTGATCGTCGAGCCGTCGTCGAGAATGGCGTCGAACAGGAAGCGCTTGTAGCGCTGCACGAGGGTGCCGGAGAGCAGCGGCGGATCGAAGATCATCTGGCGTCAGGCACGCACGCGCACATAGGAGCCGGGGGCTTCCTCGATGGAGTTCATCGTGCCGCCAGTCTTGCGGGCGGGCACCATTCGGTCGTCCTCGGCCTTGATCCATTCATGCCAGTTCGGCCACCAGGAGCCGGCGGTTTCCATCGCCTTCGCCGCCCAGTCCTCGAACTCGCCCTTTACCGGGCCGCCGGTCCAGTACTGGTACTTCTTCTTGTCCGGCGGATTGACGACGCCGGCGATATGGCCGGATCCGGCCATGACATAGGTGACCTTGCCGCCGAAGAACTTGCTGCCGACGAAGACCGATTTCGCCGGTGCGATATGGTCTTCCTTGGTGGCAAGATTGTAGATCGGGATTTTTACATCCTTCAGCGACAGGGTCTTGCCAGCGAGCTTCATTTCACCCTTTGTGAGTGTGTTCTTCAGATAACAATTTCTTAGATAAAACGAATGGTTGGCGGCGGGCATTCGCGTTGAATCTGAATTCCAGTAGAGCAGGTCGAAGGGCATCGGGTCCTGGCCCTTCAGGTAGTTGTTGACGAAATAGGGCCAGATCAGCTCGGAGGCGCGCAGCATGTTGAAGGCGGTCGCCATCTTAGAGCCGTCGAGATAGCCGGTCGCCTTCATGCCGCGCTCGATAACGTCGATCTGGTCCTCGTCGGCAAAGACTTTTAGGTCGCCGGCATGGGTAAAATCGACCTGCGTGGTGAAGAGTGTCGCGGTGCGGATGCGCTTGTCGCCCTCCTGGCCGTGCAAGGCGAGCGTGGCGGCGAGCAGCGTGCCGCCGACGCAATAGCCGATAGCGTTGACCTCTTCCTCGCCCGTCGCCTGCTTGATCGTGTCGAGCGCGAAACCGATGCCCTCGCGGGCATAGGATTCCCAGTCCTTGTCGGCATGGCGTTCATCCGGGTTCACCCAGGAGATGACGAAGACCGTGTGGCCCTGGTCGACTGCCCATTTGATGAAGGACTTCGCCGGGTTGAGATCGAGGATGTAGAACTTGTTGATCCAGGGCGGGCAGATGAGGAGCGGGCGCTTGAGCACCTTTTCCGTCGTCGCGTCATACTGGAGGACCTGGCAGACATCGCTCTGGGCCAGCACCTTGCCGGGTGTCAGTGCCATGTTCTCGCCGATGGCGAACTTGCTGGTGTCCGTCTGGCGCAGCTTCAGGTCGCCCTTGCCGGCGGCAATGTCCTCCGCCAGCATCTTCATGCCGCGCACGAGATTGGCACCGTTTGAGGCGACCGTCTCGCGGTAGAGCTGCGGGTTCGTCGTGACGAAGTTGGTCGGGGAGATCGCGCTGGCGATTTGCTTCACATAGAAGCCGGCCTTGTGGCGGGTGTGCTCGTCGAGCCCGTCGGCGTCAGCGACGAGCTTTTCGGCCCAGTCGGACGTTACAAAATAGGCCTGGCGCAGGAAATCGAAGAAGGGGTTCTTCACCCAGTCCTCATCGGCGAAGCGCTTGTCCTTGGCGTGCGGATCGGGCGCGTTGTCGACCTCCTGTCCGCCGAGCTTGTTCAGCGTGCGCGACCAGATGTTGAAATAGCTGCCGAGCAGCATGGTCTGGGCTTCGAGCGTGCGGCGCGGATCGGCCAGCCAGTATTCGGAGACCTTGGAAAGGGTCTTGACCATGTCGACCATCGGCTCGGCGACGGTGTCGACCTTCTCGCCGCTTTCGCGCGGGGCGAGCCAGGCGGAAGCGGCCTTGCCGAGCTGTTCCACGGTGCGCGCGATATTGACCGTCAGCGCTTCGGGATCCTTGACGATGTAGGGTTCGATGACGGCCGGATCGAAAGCCTGAAAACCGGGCTTGTCTGTGGCCGCATCGCGTTCACCCGCTTTGCTGTCCTCGGCCATCTCTTCCTCCCGATTTTATTGTCTCTTTTGTATTTTTACATTCTGTCCGAAACAGATTACAAGGGCCTGACAGCCTTTCCCGGCAATATCCGGAACCGGTCGTTTCGACAGGAGCATACAGCCACATGGCGTTCGAAATCAGGCGCTTGAGCGCCGTCCTTCTCATGGCCGCCGTGCCGGCCGTTCTCTCGGCCTGCGCCTCCTCGACGTCGACGCAGTCGGCCGCGACGATCAATGCCGGTGCCGACCGTTCCGAAGCCTATCCCGATATCACCGCCATCGTCAGCGCCGAGACGCAGCAGATGGGCGACGAGGAGGCATCCGCCATCAGCGGCCGCCTGACATCACTGACGAATCGCCGCCGCTCCGGTGCGATTTCCGAGGCCGAATACCGCCGCCAGCTCGCCGAATTGCAGGCCTTGCGCGATGGTCACGGCCAGCAGACGCTTTCGGAAATCCAGAAGACGAATTAGCACTTGCCTTTCTTGCCGTTTGGCAGCAAAGCGGAAGGCGGCCGATGGCCGCCGGTGCGGGCGGAGCGCCTTCATTTTGAACGCTTTCGCCCGTAATCGACTACTTGAGTCGCGTGAAGTTTGCGTCCTCCGGCAGGGCTGCCGAAGGGACTTCACGCCTAACGGGGTTAAAGATGGAAGAGTTTCACAAGGTCCGGCGTCTGCCGCCGTATGTTTTCGAACAGGTCAACCGTTTGAAAGCAAGCGCGCGAGCGGGTGGTGCCGACATCATCGACCTTGGCATGGGCAACCCCGATCTGCCGACGCCCAAGGCGATCGTCGACAAGCTGTGCGAAGTGGTGCAGGACCCGCGCACGCACCGTTATTCCTCCTCGAAGGGCATTCCGGGCCTGCGCCGCGCCCAGGCCGCCTATTATGCCCGTCGCTTCGGCGTGAAGCTGAACCCGGAGACGCAGATCGTCGCGACGCTCGGCTCCAAGGAAGGCTTTGCCAACATGGCGCAGGCGATCACCGCGCCGGGTGACGTCATTCTCTGCCCGAACCCGACCTATCCGATCCATGCCTTCGGCTTCCTGATGGCGGGCGGCGTGATCCGCTCGATGTCCGTCGAGCCGGACGAGAGCTTCTTCCCGCCGCTCGAGCGCGCCGTGCGCCACTCGATCCCGAAGCCGCTTGCGCTGATCATCAACTATCCGTCGAACCCGACGGCGCATGTCGCCTCGCTTGATTTCTACAAGGACGTCATCGCGTTTGCGAAGAAGCACGACATCATCGTGCTGTCAGACCTTGCCTATTCGGAAATCTACTTCGATGAAGGCAATCCGCCGCCATCCGTTCTGGAGGTGCCCGGCGCCATCGACGTGGCGGTGGAATTCACCTCCATGTCCAAGACCTTCTCCATGCCCGGCTGGCGTATGGGCTTTGCCGTCGGCAACGAGCGCCTGATCGCCGCGCTGACGCGCGTGAAGTCCTACCTCGACTATGGCGCCTTCACGCCGATCCAGGTGGCGGCGACCCATGCGCTGAACGGCGATGGCTCCGACATCGCGGAAGTGCGCAATGTCTACAAGCGCCGCCGCGACGTGATGGTCGATACGTTCGGCAAGGCCGGCTTCGAAGTTCCGCCGCCGGCCGCGACCATGTTCGCCTGGGCAAAGATCCCGGAAAAGTTCCGTCATCTCGGCTCGCTGGAGTTTTCCAAGCTGCTCGTCGAGAAGGCGGATGTGGCGGTTGCACCCGGCATCGGCTTCGGCGAGATGGGCGACGATTATGTCCGCCTCGCGCTCGTCGAGAACGAGCACCGCATCCGTCAGGCGGCGCGCAATATCAAGAAGTTCCTTTCCACGGCCGACGAGACGATGCACAACGTCATCTCGCTCAACGCCCATCGCTAAAACCATCCGCCCTGCGCGTTCCAGCGCAGGGCCTTCTTCCAAACATAGGACATGACCATGGCTGATGCCCTGAAGATCGGCATTGCGGGCTTGGGGACCGTTGGTGCCTCGCTCGCGAAGATTCTCGTCGAACGCAGGGACATGCTCACGACGACCTGCGGCCGGCCGATCGAGATCGTCGCGATTACTGCGCGTTCCAAGGGGCGCGACCGTGGCGTCGATCTTTCTTCTGCCGAATGGTTCGATGATTCCGTCGCACTTGCCCGCGATGCCAAGATCGACGTCTTCGTCGAACTGATGGGCGGCTCGGGCGATCCGGCCTATTCGGCCGTCAAGGCGGCGCTGTCGCGCGGCGTGCATGTCGTGACCGCCAACAAGGCGCTGCTGGCCGCCCACGGCGTCGAGCTTGCCGTCATTGCTGAACAGAACGGCTGCATCCTCAACTACGAGGCGGCGGTTGCCGGCGGTATTCCGGTCATCAAGGCGCTGCGCGAATCCCTGACGGGCAACACGATTTCGCGCGTCTACGGCATCATGAACGGCACCTGCAATTACATCCTGACCAAGATGGAGAAAGAGGGCCTGTCCTTCGAGGCCTGCCTGAAGGAAGCCCAGCGTCTCGGCTATGCCGAAGCCGACCCGGCCTTCGACATCGAGGGCAACGACACCGCGCACAAGCTGTCGATCCTGACGACGCTCGCATTCGGCACGAAGATCGCGGCCGACGACATCTATCTCGAGGGGATCACAAATATCTCCATCGACGACATCCGTGCTGCCGCCGATCTCGGTTACCGCATCAAGCTGCTCGGCGTGGCGCAGAAGACCGATACCGGCGTCGAACAGCGCGTGCACCCGACCATGGTGCCGCTCGACAGCGTCATTGCGCAGGTCGATGGCGTGACGAACGCTGTCGCCATCGAATCCGACATTCTCGGCGAGCTGCTGATGGTCGGTCCCGGCGCGGGCGGCAATGCCACGGCGTCGGCCGTGCTTGGCGATATCGCCGATATCGCCAAGAGCCGTCCGGGTGCGCAGACCGTGCCGGTGCTCGGCCGCCCAGCGGCGGCACTTCAGCCCTACAAGCGTGCGCAGATCCGCAAGCACCACGGCGGTTACTTCATCCGCCTCTCCGTGGAAGACCGCACGGGCGTCTTCGCCAGCATCGCCAAGCACATGGCGGAAAACGGCATCTCGCTCGAATCGATCGTGCAGCGCGCGCAGTCGACCACCGAATCGACCGATCCCAAGACCATCATCCTCGTCACCCACGCGACGATGGAAGATTCGGTCCGCAAGGCCGTCGCCTCCATCAAGGGCGAGGGTTATCTCGTCGGCGAACCGCAGGTGATCCGCATCGAGCGTCCGAAGACGGCTTGATTGCCGTTTATTCGCAGCGGCATAGTACATGGTTGCTGACGACCGTCGCACCACCCGCAACGTCATCCTCGGGCTTGACCCGAGGATCCCCGCGGCATCCGCGTCGGTGGATGCTCGGGTCAAGCCCGAGCATGACGGAGGAGAGGTTGTGAGGCCTTTGCCCGCATTCTGATGGCCGGAGCCGCGATGAGCATGTTGGAAAACGCAGATCCCGTCGTCAGGCCGTTTCTCGGCGTCGAACGCTCGGCGACCGGGCAGCGCTGGGTGGCGCGGCTCGACCAGGCGGGGGAAAACCGCGCCTTGGCGATGAGCCAGAACCATGGCCTGCCGGACCTGATTTCCCGCGTACTGGCCGGCCGCGGCGTGCCGTTCGACAATGCGCTCGAATTCCTCGACCCGACGCTGCGCCGGCTGATGCCGGAACCCTATAGCCTGATGGATTGCCAGATCGCGACGGAGCGGCTGGCGCGCGCCATCGAGCGGCGCGAGCGCGTGGCGATTTTTGGCGATTATGACGTGGACGGCGCGTCATCCTCGGCGTTGCTCTATCGCTTCCTCGTGCATTTTGGCGTCGAGGCCGAAATCTACATTCCTGACCGCATTTTTGAGGGCTACGGGCCGAACCCCAATGCGATCGGGCAGCTGATCGAGCGCGGTGCGCAGCTGATCGTCACGGTGGATTGCGGCTCGACGAGCCACGAATCGCTCGCCGTCGCCAGAGACCGTGGCATCGATGTCGTCGTCATCGACCACCATCAGGTCGGCGAGAACCTGCCGCTGGCGCATGCGCTGGTCAATCCGAACCGTGAGGACGATCTGTCGGGGCAGGGCCATCTCTCCGCCGCCGGCGTTGTCTTCCTCGTGCTGGTGGCGCTGCAGCGCCTTTTGCGCGAGCGTGGTGACGGCAGGGCGAAAACCCTCGACCTGCTTTCCATGCTCGATCTCGTGGCGCTATCCACGGTGTGCGACGTCGTTCCGCTGAAGGGGCTGAACCGCGCTTATGTGGTGAAAGGCCTCGTCGCCGCGCGCCATCTCGGTAATGCCGGGCTGACCGCGCTGCTAAAACAGGCGGGTATCGGCGGGCCGGTCACGCCCTATCATCTCGGTTTCCTCGTCGGCCCGCGCATCAATGCCGGCGGACGTATCGGCGATGCTGCACTCGGGAGCCGGTTGCTGACCATCGACGAGCCCGGCGAGGCCGAGCGGATCGCCAAGCAGCTCGACGACCTCAACCGCGAGCGCCAGGCCATGGAGGCCGCCATGCTGGCGGAGGCGGAGGCCGAAGCGCAGGCGGAATATGGCACGGGCGAGGGCGCTTCGGTGATCCTGACGGCGCGGGAAGGTTGGCACCCCGGCGTCGTCGGCCTGCTCGCCTCGCGTCTCAAGGACCGTTTTCGCCGCCCGTCCTTTGCGATTGCCTTCGATCCCTCCGGAAAGGGCACCGGCTCCGGCCGCTCGATCAGCGGCTTCGACATGGGTCGCATGGTGCGCGCGGCGGTGGACGAGGGCATTCTCGTCAAGGGTGGTGGTCACGCCATGGCGGCGGGACTGACGGTGGAGCGGGAAAAGCTCGGCCGCCTGCGCGGCTTCTTCGAGGCGAAGGCAGAGCGCACGGTGCGCGATCTCGTGGCGGTAGAGACGCTGAAGATCGATGGCGCTCTCAGCGCCACCGGTGCGACGCTCGCGCTTGCCGACCAGCTCGAACAGGCCGGCCCCTACGGTTCGGGCCATCCGCAACCGATCTTCGCGCTGCCGGCGCACCGTATCCGCGATGTGCGCCCCGTCGGTGTCAATCACCTGCGCGTCAGCCTCGAAGGCCCCGATGGCGGGCGCATCGACGCCATGGCCTTCCGCGCCGCCGATGCGGATCTCGGCATCTTCCTGATGAAGGAGCGCGGTCAGGCCGTGCACGTCGCCGGCACGCTTTCCGCCGACAGCTGGCAGGGCAGCCGGCGCATACAGTTCCGTATGCTGGACGCCGCAAAGGCCTTCTAGCCGCAGATTAACCCTCTTTATATTGATCGCAGTCCCGGTGCTAAAAATAAAAGCACCGGTCTTGTAGCCCTATGGACTTTCATGTGAGGCCGTATAAAAATAATATTTGGTAAGTATTTTGTTAAACTGGGGATTTCTGGGATATTTTTGGGTCTTCTTGATATGCCATGGCGCTGTTGCATTTAAACCACCAGTGCAAACGATGGGATCATGTAGGAACGCCAAAATTCTACCCAGATAAGTTCACCGGAAGTGGGAGAACGAAAATGGTAAAAGTTTATACGATCCTGAAGAATTCTGACGTTTCGCCGGACAACGACATTCTTCTTAATCCTTCATCACAGGTCGATATCGTCGGGACCGATGGAACGGATCTATATTTCGGATCCTCTCAAAACGACAGGATCGATGGCGCAGGTGGAGACGATTTTCTCGGCGGGTTCGAGGGGAACGACACCCTGAGCGGCGGCGTGGGGGATGATTTTCTGTTCTATTGCGACAGCAATTATCTGAGCTACATAGAGAAATTCGCCGGACCGCTGTCGGGGATCAGTGACGAACTCGATCGCCAGTTTCTTGAAGACGAATGGTATGACATCTTCAACGAGTCCGCGATCGACGACCCCGGCGCCGATCTCTCGATCGATGGCGGCGCGGGCTTCAACACCGGGGTCATCGACCTTTCTTTCACCTCGTCGCTGCTGTCGCCGCTCAACCTGATCGCCGACGGCACCTTCACGCTGCCGAACGGCACGACGGAAATTTCCGGCATCGATGCGTTCTGGGTGCGCGGCACCGCTTCGGCCGACACGATCAACGGCGGCATCAACGACGATCGTCTCTATGGTGGCGGCGGCAATGACATTCTGAAGGGCGATAAGGGCAACGACTTCCTCTTCGGCGGCGACGGCGAAGACAATATGAACGGCGGCGACGGCAACGACTTCATCGTCTCCACCAACTATTTCGCCCATTTCCTCGGCACTGACTACATTTCCGGCCTGACTCAGATCTATATCGGGACCTCTGTTATCCAGTCCGACCTGTACGACACGGTCATCAATGGCGGCGCGGGGACCGACACCGCCGTCATCGACTTCGAGAACAGTTCTTCCCCAGTGGTTTTCGAGCTCAAGCCCGATGAGGTTCGCAATCTTCCCGATCTCAAGACGCAGATCTTTCAGGTGGAAGCCATGTGGGTCATCGACTCGAAGTTCGATGACAGTATTTCGGCAGCCGACGGCAACTACGACGATCACTTCCTCAGCGTGGGCGGTAGCGATTCATTCGACGGCAAGGGTGGCATCGACACGTATG
Organism: Shinella curvata; assembly: GCF_022899935.1. Lineage (GTDB taxonomy): Bacteria > Pseudomonadota > Alphaproteobacteria > Rhizobiales > Rhizobiaceae > Shinella > Shinella curvata. The sequence goes on along the minus strand of NZ_JALJCJ010000001.1, from coordinate 272,485 downwards.
AACTGATCCAGGGGATCGGCGATATCGACATCGACCTTGCCGCCGGTAGGAGTGGCGACGACGAACTGATCAATTTCGAGAACGCGATCGGTTCCGATGGCGTCAATATCATCACGGGCAACGCCAAGGATAACGTACTCTACGGCCGCGCCGGCGGCGACACCCTGAAGGGCGGCGAGGGGAACGACACGCTCGACGGCGGCGCTGACGGCGACACCCTGAACGGCGGCGGCGGAGAGGACACGGCGTCCTACGCCAGCTCCATAGGTCGCGTGAAAGTCGATCTGCTCAACACCGGCAGCAACGAGGGCGATGCGGCGGGCGACAGCTATATCAGCATCGAAAATCTGGTCGGCAGTCGTCGCGGGGATACCCTGCTGGGCAACAATTCAGCCAACCTGATTGATGGCGGGCTTGGACGCGACACCGTTCATGGGCTTGGCGGCAACGATACATTCGTCGCCAGCGCCAACAATGATAGCTTCAACGGCGGCAATGACAACGACACGCTCATCCTTTCCGGAAAGCGCTCGGACTACACGATCACCAAGACATCGTCCGGCTTCACGATCGAGGATGAGCGGGGCGCAAGCTTCGACGGCACGGACAAGGTCGTCTCCGTGGAGACGTTCGTCTTCTCCGACCAGACGCGTACGGCCAGCACGCTCGTGAACGTCGCCCCCTCCGGCGTAAACTTCACGCAGGCTGGGTCTTTGGTCGAGAATGCGGCGGCGGGAACGGTTGTTGGCACTCTCAGCGGGACCGATGCGGACGGCGATCCGGTGACGTTCACGCTTGATGCTGCCGGCAATGCCCTGTTCACACGGGTCGGCAATCAGCTGTTGCTGAAGGCTGGTGCAAACATCGATTTCGATACGGCGACGAACGGCTCTCCCACACGGACGTTCGAGGTAACGGCGACGGACGGGCGTGGCGGCTCCACGACCGAAACCTTCGTGTTGCAGATCACCAATTTCAAGCCTGACGACATCATCCAGGGCGACGACGGCAACAATGTCCTGCTGGGAACGGATGCTGCGGATCACATCAAGGGTCTCGACGGCAATGACAAACTGATCGGCGGAAAGGGAGCCGATCGCCTGAATGGTGGCGAGGGCAGGGATGCCGCGGCCTATTCAAACGCGACCGCAGGCGTCGTTGCCAGCCTTGCGAAACCCTCCTCCAACACCGGGGATGCAGCGGGCGACATCTATATTTCGATCGAAAACCTGACCGGTTCCATCTTCGCCGACAAACTGATCGGCGACGGCTCTGTAAACACGCTGAACGGCGGTAGAGGCAACGACACGCTTATTGGCGGTGCCGGCGCGGACAGGTTGATCGGCGGCAGCGGTGCGGATACTGCATCCTATTCGAACGCCACGCGAGGCGTTGTGGCAAACCTTGCGGATGCGTCCAGCAATACCCGCGATGCGGACGGCGACACCTACAGCTCGATCGAAAACCTGACGGGCTCGAAATTTGCCGACAAGCTCCTCGGCAATGGGTCCGCCAACACGCTGAACGGCGGCAAGGGGAACGACACGCTTACCGGTGGCGGCGGTGCCGATCGCCTGATCGGGGGAAGCGGTACGGACACGGCGTCCTATACCGGCGCCACCAAGGGTGTCACCGCGAGCCTTGCGAAGGCTTCCAGCAATGCGGGCGAAGCGAAGGGCGACACCTACAGCTCGATCGAAAACCTGGCCGGTTCCCGGTTTGCCGACAAGCTTATCGGCAATACCGGCGACAACAAGCTTTCGGGCGGCAAGGGCAATGATACGCTCACTGGCGGCGCCGGAGCGGATGATCTTTACGGTGGTGCCGGTAAGGATACCTTTGTCTTCAAGTCGGTCGGCGATCTCTCCAGGTTCAAGAGCGCAACGGATACGATCTTCGACTTTTCGCATGGCCAGGGTGACAGGATCAGCCTGTCGGCGATCGATGCGAACACAAAGGTCGGCGGAAACCAAGCTTTCACCTTCATCGGAACGCAGGGTTTCAACGACAAGGCCGGCGAGCTTCGCTTCGTCAAGGCTGCGTCGGATACTTATGTCTACGGCGACAGGAACGGCGACGGCAAAGCCGATTTCGTGTTGCATCTCGACGACCGTCTGAACCTCGTGAAGGGAGACTTCATCCTGTAACTGCCGACATAAATTTCGGCGGTCACATCGATAAAGAGACGGATGGCTCCATCGAAAGATGGGGCCATTTTTTCGATCGCGGGAAGTGATGGAAAGACGCGTGAAAATCCAATACGGAATCGTATCGCGACAGGCTGTTTGTCTTGCGGAAGAGCCCCTAAGGAGGCCTGCGGCAGCTTGATCGGTAAGAAATGTCGATGCTGGAAAAGTGGCACGCCCTAGGGGAGTCGAACCCCTCTTTCCAGGATGAAAACCTGGCGTCCTAACCGATAGACGAAGGGCGCGT
>NZ_JALJCJ010000001.1:0-269955 GCF_022899935.1 Shinella curvata | reverse complement strand
GGGGAGTCGAACCCCTCTTTCCAGGATGAAAACCTGGCGTCCTAACCGATAGACGAAGGGCGCGTGCGGTGGGCGTCTTCTAGTCGGGACCGGGCAGATGCGCAAGATGAAAAATCGCGTTCGCTGCAACTTTTTCAAAGGCGGAAACGGAGCGGCTTTCCGTGAACAGAAACAACGATTTCGGGGAGGGAACCGTGGCACGCCCTAGGGGAGTCGAACCCCTCTTTCCAGGATGAAAACCTGGCGTCCTAACCGATAGACGAAGGGCGCGTGCGGTGGGCGTCTTATAGAAGGGCGTTTTGCCTTCCGCAAGCAGGAAAAAGCGGTTGTGACAAAAAAATGAAAAGCCGCCCGAGGGCGGCTTTGCCAAGATGGAAAATCCCTGGTTTCCAACAGCTTGCGATCAATGGATCACTTGCGCCGGCGGCAGCGCCAGTTCCAGTCGCGCTCAGGGCCGACGTCGATATGCACGGATTCGGTATGGCAATAGGTGCCGACACCGCCGCGGCCCGGCATGCTGCGCAGATAGTCGGCCAGTTCCCATTTCGTAACGCCCGCGATCTGAATGTCCGCCGCCTCGCAACGTGTGTGCAGTGATTGTTTGGCGCGCCTGACCTTCACGTCGCGCAAGCCCGAGGTGACGATGATCGGCTTGTCGTAGTGCTTCTCGATCGTCTTCAGGACCTGCAGCAGTTCCGGCTTGAAACAGCCTGTCTTCACCTTGTCGGTCTGCAGCCAGAGGCCGTTCGGCGCCAGGCGTGCGAGGCCGGCAAGCGAGGCCACTTCCTTGAACTGTGGCGCGCCATCCTCGACTTCTTCAGCTTCGGAATGGTCGTTCGAGAACAGAGAGCTGCCGGAGGTGACGCCGGGCAGGCTGCCAAGCGACGCCTTTTGCGTCGAGCCGGCTGTGTCGCGATTGAGAACCCGGCGCGGTTGCGCGGAAAAACCCTCGCCGTCGAACTGCGCCTTCGCATCGCGCTTGCCGCTGAAGAGCGAGGCGAGCGTCACTGTCTTGCGAGGCTGGTTCTTCGTCTGTGTTCCGGCGAGCGAAGCCTGAGCCGAGGTTTCCGGCACGGAGCCGGTTGCGCTGTCGGTCGTCTCCTCGGAAAGAGCCAGCTCTGCGGCATTGCCGCTTGCCGCTTCGTCAACGAGCGCCAAGCGCGCGGATTTCGGGATCGGCACCGTCTCCGGCAACACGACGGCCTGCTCGTCGCCGAGGTTTTCGAGCGGTTGCTGTTGCTGGGTGGACGAATCGACCGGTGGCATGTCCTCGACCGGCAGCCGTCCCGACTGGTCGGCGGCCTGCGCACCGGAGCCGCCATAAAGACTGTTGACGGCGGCGTTCCCGCTGCCCGTCTGCGTGGCATAGGCGTTGCTGGTGGCGACGGCCTGCGTGCCGTTGGAATAGATGCTCGAACGGCCGGCATTCAGCGTCGTCGACTGCATGACGAGACCCGCCCTGTCGCTGTCGACTTCACCCTGCTGGCCGGTCATGGCGGCGGTTTGGCGGGTGTCCGCCATTGTGGATGCATCGGCAGTGGTGCCATTGCCCGTCGACGCGGCCGTAACCGGCGTCGTGGTCTCGTCCATGCCGGCATCTGCGACGGTTTCGTCGCTTTCCTGCGCAGGTTTCACATCCGCGCGCATATCGTTGGAGACTGCGGAAACGCAGCCCGAGAGTGTGGCAACCGAAACGGCCAGCAGCAATCCATACCGCAGCGTCTTCAGGCCGAGCCACTTTCCTTGCATGTCCTGCAAAGGCTTTCCCCCGCTTTCGACGTTCGGGCCCCCGGTCTTGCCGCCGATCGGGCCATATCTTCAAACAGTCGCAACCGCAGGCAAAGACCCTGATAATGCCAAGGGTCGGACTGCAGCTGCCGCGATGTTATCGTTTCGGCCTTCCGTGTAAAGGCCGACGCGAAAGAAGCCGTAAACGCTAAACGGAAACAATCCGGCTTAAATAACGGCCAGGACGCCCCTCACGCTGGCGATTTGACCGGAAGTGCAAGAATTTCCGGTCAAATACGGCGAAACGATGGTTCATTGGACGGAATATAAGGCGCAAGCTTTGCCCGGGGCTTGCGTCAAGGAAGCCTTACCAGGCGCCCGTATTGCCCATCGAGGCCCAGGGTTCGGCCGGCGGCAGGTTTTCGCCCTTCTGGAGGATTTCGATGGAGATGCCGTCCGGCGAGCGCACAAAGGCCATGTGGCCGTCGCGAGGCGGGCGGTTGATCGTCACACCATTGTCCATGAGTTTCTGGCAGAGGGCATAGATATCGTCGACCTCGTAGGCGAGATGGCCGAAGTTGCGTCCGCCGGCGTAGTCCTCGGTGTCCCAGTTATAGGTGAGTTCCAGGCAAGGGGCGGCATTTTCACGCGCCGTTGCCACATCCTCTGGGGCCGCGAGAAAAATCAGCGTGAACCGGCCTTTTTCATTCTCGTAACGGCGCACTTCCTCAAGCCCGAAAAGCGTGGAGTAGAAGTGCAGCGACGTGTCGATGTCTTTGATGCGGACCATCGTGTGGAGATAACGCATTGGAATATCCTCGAAATGTGGAATCGCGAAAAGATGAGGTTTTTGTCAGCTTGAGGCAAGCCTTGAAGCCTACCAATGCAGCCAGCAAAACTTTCAAAGGGGCTTGCGCATTCGCATCGGGACAATGTTATTCTGATCCTCAAGAATCAGTTAACCGTAACTCATGTGACGCGTAATCGAGGGGCTGGCAGGTCATGGTGGACAGAGTGTCTTCAAAGGAAATCACAGAGCGTGATGACCAGAGCAGCGACGCTGTCGATCTGATCGAGATCACCGGCGTCATCAAGTGGTTCGACGTCGCCAAGGGTTTCGGCTTCATCGTGCCCGACAATGGCATGCAGGATGTTCTGCTGCACGTTACCTGCCTGCGCCGCGACGGTTACCAGACGGTTCTCGAGGGGACGCGCGTTGTCGCCATCATTCAGAGACGCGACCGCGGCTACCAGGCGTTCCGCATACTTTCCATGGACCAGTCCACGGCTGTGCATCCCTCGCAGATGCCGCCGGTCAAGACCCATGTGCAGGTGACGCCGTCCAGCGGGCTCGAGCGCGTTCTCGTCAAGTGGTTCAACCGCACAAAAGGTTTTGGCTTCCTGACACGCGGCGAGGGCACCGAGGATATCTTCATTCATATGGAGACGCTGCGGCGTTTCGGCTTGACGGAGCTTCGCCCCGGACAGGTCGTGCTGGTGCGTTTTGGCGATGGTGACAAGGGTCTCATGGCCGCCGAGATTCACCCTGACATGCCTGTTCCTGGCAATAGAGCGCATTGATGCGGCATTCGGCGCGGAATTTCGGCTTCGCGCGCCTGGTAAGCGCCCTCTTGGCGCTTTTTCTTTGCCTCTCGCTCCCTGCCTTCGCGCAGGAAAAATTTGATATCCAGCCGCTGACGATCGTCACCAAGGACGGCAAGAGCCATGCCTTTGCGGTGGAGCTTGCCGTGACACCGCGCCAGCGCGAGCAGGGTCTGATGAACCGCCAGGAAATGGCCGATGACAAGGGCATGCTCTTTGCCTTCGGCGAGACGCGCCAGGTCTTCATGTGGATGAAGAACACCTATATCCCGCTCGACATGCTGTTTATCGGCAAGGACGGCAAGGTGCGTGCCATCAAGGAGAACGCCGAGCCGCTCTCCGAGGCGATCATCGATTCGCAGGGACCGATCGACTATGTGCTGGAACTCACCGGTGGCACGGTGAAACGCCTCGGCATCCGTTCAGGCAACCGCGTGCAGAACGAATTGATAGATTCGCTGCGTAAGGCGAAATAGGCCGCGCAAATCCTCTCAGGAAACGGGAAAACCTGCCATTAGCTGTTGCGGCATCGGGCGGATGCGTGTATCTCCGCCATCGCCGGGACGGACGGAGTGTAGCGCAGTCTGGTAGCGCATCTGGTTTGGGACCAGAGGGTCGGGAGTTCGAATCTCTCCACTCCGACCAGTCCGGCGGGCGTTTCGATGCCAAATGCTCTTCCGGTCATTCCCCCTTTACGGAATCTGGGTTATGCATTCTCGGACGCGCGCCGGCGGAACGGCGTGCCTTTATGCGAGAATTCTGGAGCCACTTCGATGACCGCGAAGATCTATCGTCCCGCCAAGACCGCCATGCAGTCCGGCAAGGCAAAGTCCAACCTCTGGGTTTTGGAGTTTGACGCTGAAGCGCCGCGGACGATCGACCCGATCATGGGCTATACGAGCTCCGGCGACATGTACCAGCAGGTCAAGCTGTCTTTCGAGACCAGCGAAGAGGCGATTGCCTACGCCGAGCGCAATGGCATCGAATTCCGCCTGATCGAGCCGAAGGAAGCCACGCGCAAGCGTTGCGCCTATCCGGACAATTTCCGCTTCAATCGCATGCAGCCCTGGACACACTGAGGTCCGTCAGGCCCCTTAGCTCAGCTGGATAGAGCATCTGCCTTCTAAGCAGAATGTCGCAGGTTCGAGCCCTGCAGGGGTCGCCATTGCGTAGAGAAGGGCAGCCGGTTGGCTGCCCTTTGTCTTTTCGTGATCCGCTCAGCCTCAATAGGGCGAGACGCACTGCTTGCGCGGGCCGTAGTTTGGTTGGAACGTGTTGTCGTAGGCGCGGTAGGAGCGATAGCGGTTTGCGCACCACTGCGCATGTGAGCCACCGGCTGACGGCTGGTTGGCGATCACGCCGCCGATGGCAGCTCCCAGACCGAAGGCGGCGAGCGGATACCAGAAGCCGTCAGAGTGGCGACGGTAACCGGGACGGGCGTAGCGATAACCATGGTGACCATGCCAGCGCCGTTCGGCGCGCCGGTCGTGGCGGTATTCGCGACGGTCCGCACGACGTTCGCGACGTTCATAACGGTACTGCACCTTTTCGACTGCGGTTGCTTCCGGAACGGGCACGCGGGCAAAGGTGATCGCCTGCGCCGGGATTGCTGACGTGACAGCCATCATCAGGGAGAGAGCGCCGGCGACAAGGCCTGTCTTGAGCTTCAACATGGGAGAACCTTTCGTGTTGTTCAAAACTAGAACGCCTAAGGTCGGGGTCTGTTCCTGCACCTTTGCAAAAGGTTTGATTTCAAAATGGAAAAGGCAAAAAAAACGGGTTGGTCCGCCTTGTCGGCTCGCCAACCCGTTCCGGTAAAATTGCGGATCAGGGTGTTCGGGGTACAGGGGCTCTCACCACAATCCGGCTGCATCTCCAGATCTCCTGTGCCGCCGATCATGCCCGAACGGCGTTTTCTCGATTGACATAAAACGCATCTTTTTTAACTATTTCCACATGGATGAAGAAGCGCCAAAACAAGCTCCACTGCACGTGACGATCGTGCTCTTGCCGGAATCGTCCATCATGTCGCTGGCTTCGGTGCTCGACCCGATGCGCGCGGCCAACCGCGTCGTGCCGGAGCCGGTTTTCCGCTGGAAAATCCTCTCGCCACAGGGGCGGCCAGTGCTACTGACGTGTGGTGTGGAGATCCGCGTCGACGGCGATTTTGCCGACGTAACGAGCGGCGACGCGCTGTTGTTGATCGCCGGCTTTAACCAGGATCGTCACGCGGATCGCAGCTTTGTCGCCCGGTTGAAGAAGATCGCGCGCCGGTTCGGCGTCGTTGCCGGTATCGAATCGGGCTGCTGGCTTCTGGCGCGCTCCGGCCTGCTCGACGGGCGGGATGCGACGGCGCACTGGGAGGAGCTGGAGGACTTTGCGGCGGCCTTTCCCGCACTCAATGTGCGTGCCGACCGGTTCGTCACCGACGGGCCGCTCTGGACCTCCGGCGGCGCGTCGCCGACCTTCGACATGATGCTGCATCTCGTGCGCGAGCGTTTCGGTTCGGCCGTGGCGCTCGATGTGGCAAGCGTCTTCGTCTATGATCAGACCCATGCGGCAACGGATGCGCAACCGCTCGTCTCGCTCGGGCGGCTGGGCGAGCACCAGCCGGAGCTTGCCTCGGCCATACGCCTGATGGAGCGCACGATCGACCGGCCGTTGACCATCGCGGCCCTTGCCCGCCGGCTCGGCTTTTCGACACGCAAGCTGGAAACGCTGTTCACCAACGGGCTTGGGACCGCACCAGGCAAATATTATCTGCGGCTCAGGCTGACGGCGGCCCAGCGCATGGTGCGCGACACACCGCTCTCCATGCAGGAGGTGGCGCTGCGCAGCGGCTTCGACAGCCTCTCTGCCTTCTCACGCGCCTTCCGCAATCATTTTGGCGCAAGCCCGCTGAAACTCAGGGCTGAGCTGCGGGCAAAATGAAAAAGGCGGGCCGAGAGCCCGCCTTTCCGTGTCTCGTTGCCGATCCGCTTAGTGCAGGATCTGGCTGAGGAACAGTTTCGTGCGCTCGTGCTGCGGATTGTCGAAGAACTCGGCCGGCGAATTCTGTTCGACGATCTGGCCCTGGTCCATGAAGATGACCCGGTTGGCGACCTGACGGGCAAAGCCCATTTCGTGCGTCACGCACAGCATGGTCATGCCTTCCTCGGCCAGCGACACCATCGTGTCGAGCACTTCCTTGACCATTTCCGGATCGAGTGCCGAGGTCGGCTCGTCGAACAGCATGATCTTCGGCTTCATGCAGAGCGAACGGGCGATCGCCACGCGCTGCTGCTGGCCGCCCGAAAGCTGGCCCGGATACTTATGGGCCTGCTCCGGGATCTTGACGCGCTTCAGATAGTGCATCGCCACTTCCTCGGCGTCCTTCTTCGGCATCTTGCGCACCCAGATCGGTGCCAGCGTGCAGTTTTCCAGGATCGTCAGATGCGGGAAGAGGTTGAAGTGCTGGAATACCATGCCGACTTCGCGGCGCACTTCGTCGATCTTCTTCAGGTCGTTGGTGAGCTCGATGCCATCGACGACGATCGAGCCTTTCTGGTGCTCTTCCAGGCGGTTGATGCAGCGGATCATCGTCGACTTGCCGGAGCCCGACGGGCCGGCGATGACGATGCGCTCGCCCTTCATGACCTTGAGATTGATGTCGCGCAGAACGTGGAAGTCGCCGTACCACTTGTTCATGTTGGTGATTTCGACCGCGACATCCGTCGCCGATACCGTCATCTTTTGCGCCTGGGCTTGGTTGGCCATATGTGTGTTTCCTCTCACTTATCTCTTGTGGCTCTTGTCGAGGCGGCGTTCGATGAAGGCCGAATAGCGCGACATGCCGAAGCAGAATATCCAGAATGTGAAGCCGGCGAAGATCAGGCCCGTCAGCGGCGTGACCGGTGTGATCCAGCCCGAATCCCCAAAGCTCGCCTTTACGATGCCGAGCAGGTCATACATCGAAATGATCGTGACGAGGGACGTATCCTTGAACATGCCGATGAAGGTGTTCACGATACCGGGGATCACGAGTTTGATGGCCTGCGGTAGCACGATGAAGGTCATTTTGTGGAAGTAGTTTAGACCAAGAGCATCGGCCGCTTCATATTGTCCTTTCGGAATGGCTTGAAGACCGCCGCGAATGACCTCCGCCATATAGGCGGATGCGAAAATCGACACGCCGATCAGCGCGCGCAGGAACTTGTCGATATTGTTGCCCGGCTCCAGGAAGAGCGGCAGAAGCACGCTTGCCATGAAGAGAACGGTGATCAGCGGCACGCCGCGGATCAGCTCGATGAACACCACGCAGGCCGTCTTGAGGATCGGCATGCTCGACCGGCGGCCGAGCGCCAGCAGAATGCCGATCGGCAGCGAGGAAACGATGCCGACGAAGGAGATGATGAGCGTCACCATCAGCCCGCCCCACAGGGACGTCTCCACGTGACGCAGACCGAAGACCCCGCCAATCAGCAGGAAGAAGGAGACGATCGGGAAGACGACCAGCAGCAGAAGCGCGTTCAGCCCCTTGCGCGGCACCTTCGGCATGAGGAAGGGCACCAGCAGCGCGACGAACATTGCAAGTACAAGGAGTGGCCGCCACAGCTCGTCGCGTGGATATGAGCCGAACATGAACTGTACGAAGCGGTCGTTCACATAGGCCCAGCAGGCGCCGCTCCAGCCGGCCGGCAATTGTCCGCCTTGTTCGACGGTCAGGCAGGCCACGCGGTCCGTGCCGGTCCAGACGGCGGAGAAGAACAGCCAGTTCAGCGCTTTCGGCACGTACAGGACGATTGCCGTAATGGCGATAATCGTCAGGATGCTGTCCTTCCAGGACGCGAACAGATTGTTGCGGATCCAGGCATAGGCCGACTTTTCGGACGCCGGCGGTTTTTCCTGCTGAAGGAACCGGTCGCGGACGTAAACAATGCTCTCGGTCATATCAGCGCTCCACCAGGGCCATCTTGGCATTGAACCAGTTCATGAACAGCGACGTGATGAGGCTGATCGAGACATAGATCAGCATCCAGATCGAGATGATCTCGATCGACTTGCCGGACTGGTTGAGGATGGTGCCACCGACCGCGACGAGATCGGCATAACCGACGGCCACCGCGAGCGAGGAGTTCTTGATGAGGTTGAGATATTGCGAGGTGAGTGGCGGAATGATGATGCGCAGCGCCTGCGGCAGCACGACGAGGCGGGTCGCCTGGCCGGGGCGCAGGCCCAACGCATAGGACGCTTCCGACTGGCCGTGCGAGACGCCGCGGATGCCGGCGCGCACGATCTCGGCGATGAACGAGGCCGTATAGAGCGACAGTGCCAGATAGAGCGCCAGGAATTCCGGCCCGATGACCATGCCGCCCTTCATGTTGAAGGAGCCGGGCACCGCATAATCGAGCGTCAGGGGCTGGCCCATGACGATGAAGACGGCAAGCGGCAACAGCACGATAAGGGCGAGATTGACCCAGAGAACCGGCGGACGCTGGCCCGTGGCGCGCTGGCGCGCATTGGCCCAGATCGTGAAGGCGATGGCCGCGACGATGCCGATCAGCAGCGCGACGAACACGACACCGAAGCCTTCGCCGAAAACGGGCGCGGGCATGTAGATGCCGCGATTCGAAATGAAGAATACGGCGTCGGGGTCTTCCTTGAGGTGCTGGAAGATCGTGCGGATCGAGGGCAGGAGGGCCAGGACGCCGAGATACCAGAAGAAGATGACGAGCAGCGGCGGGATGTTGCGGAAGACTTCCACATAGACCGTGCAGAGACGCGCGACGAGCCAGTTGTGCGACAAGCGCCCGACGCCGACGAGCAGGCCGACGATCGTCGCGGTGACGATACCGGCGGCGGCGACCACGAGCGTGTTGAGGAGGCCGACCTGCAGCGCGCGGAAATAGGTCGAGTCGCTGGAATAGGAAATCAGCGTCTGCGCAAGGTCGAAACCGGCGCGGCTGTTTAGGAAGCCGAAGCCGGCCGTCATGTTGGCGCGGGCGAGGTTCTGAACGACGTTATTCCAGGCATACCAGACGGCGGCGATGATCACGACCAGCGTGACAACCTGATAGACGACGCTTCTGAGCGCCGGATTGTAAAGCAGCGATACCTTCGGCGGTTCGCCGGACCCTGTTCGGGCATCCGCAAGAGCCATGCATTTCCCCTGACGTTGGTTCGCCCTGTTTGCCGGGCGTTTGTTTTAAAGGGGAGGGCGTTTATGCGCCCTCCCGGTCGTCACGTTTGACCGTGGCTTAACGGATCGGCGGTGCGTACTGCAGGCCGCCCTTCGTCCACAGGCCGTTCAGGCCGCGGGCGATCTTGAGCGGGGAACCTTCGCCGACGTTGCGCTCGAAGGATTCGCCGTAGTTGCCGACGGCCTTGATGATCTGCACGGCCCAGTCCTTCGGCAGGCCGAGGTCGGCACCGATGGTCGAGTCAGCCTCTTCGCCGAGGAAGCGCTTGATATCCGGGTTGGCGGACTTCTTCATCTCTTCGACATTTGCGGTCGTGATGCCGAATTCCTCGGCGGCGACCATTGCGTAGTGCGACCAGGTCACGATATCGAACCACTTGGAGTCGTTCTGGCGAACGGCCGGGCCGAGCGGCTCCTTGGAGATGATTTCCGGCAGAACCATATGGTCGTCCGGGTTGGCCATCTTCAGGCGGATCGAGTAGAGGCCCGAAGCGTCGGTCGTGTAGGCATCGCAACGGCCGGCATTGTAGGCGGCGTCGGCTTCATCCTGCGCTTCGAAAACGACCGGCTTGAAGTCCATGTTGTTGGAGCGGAAGTAGTCGGCGAGGTTCAGTTCCGTCGTGGTGCCGGACTGCACGCAGACGGAGGCGCCGGAGAGTTCGAGCGCCGACTTTACGCCGAGCTCCTTCTTCACCATGAAGCCCTGGCCGTCATAGTAGTTCACGGCGCGGAAATCGAAGCCGAGCTGCGAATCGCGGCTGACGCTCCAGGTGGTGTTGCGGGCGAGCAGGTCGATTTCACCCGACTGGAGGGCCGGGAAACGGTCTTTGGCCGAAAGGGGAGTGAACTTCACCTTGGTGGCATCGCCGAAGACGGCAGCGGCCACGGCCTTGCAGATATCAATGTCGAGACCGGCCCAGTTCCCGGCCGAATCCTGCGCACCGAAACCGGCGAGGTTCGAACCGTTCACGCCGCACTGCACGAAGCCCTTGGCCTTCACGTCAGAAAGCGTGTCTGCCTGAGCAGCCGTTGCGCCAAGCCCCAGCACGGCAGCGCCGACGAGCGCTGTCACGATTTTTTTTGCCATTTTTTCACAACCTTTTTCTGTTGTCTTTGTTTTGTCCGCGGGTCACGCGATCACGACGATCACGCTGCGGAACTCGCCACCCTCCCGGCGCGAGGTTGCTTATCTCATGCTCAAATTTTCACAGGGTCAAGTGACCCGCCCCATTTTCCGGCCGGTAACCTAAATTTGTCAGCATCTGACGCCGTTTTGGGCAAAAATCCGGGGAATTGTGCAGTAAATCGCTCAAAATTTCCGCGCTCTGAACATTTGAAGCGCTTTGGATGGTGCGACCTCGTCATCTGTGGGGTTGACCTTGCGGGCCGGCTGGCGAAAAGTCGGCGCAGACACAACCATCGCATTTCCCGGATCGATCCCCATGAAAAACAGAGACGAAATCCTCGCCGGCGCCGGCGTGAACACCCGCCTTGCCCATGCCGGCAACGACCCGGCGGACTATCACGGTTTCGTCAATCCGCCGGTCGTGCACGCCTCCACCGTGCTTTTCCCGAATGCCGCGACAATGGAGAACCGGGCGCAGAAATACACCTATGGCACACGGGGCACTCCGACGACGGATGCGCTCTGTGCGGCGATCGACGCGCTGGAAGGTTCTGCCGGCACCATTCTCGTGCCGTCGGGCCTTGCCGCGGTCACCGTGCCGTTCCTCGCCTATCTCTCGTCCGGCGATCACGCGCTCATCGTGGATTCGGTCTATCATCCGACGCGACATTTCTGCGACACGATGCTGAAGCGCCTCGGCGTGGCGGTCGAATATTACGACCCCATGATCGGCGCGGGCATCGAGGCCCTGATCAAGCCGAACACCAAGCTCGTGCATACGGAAGCGCCGGGCTCCAACACGTTCGAGATGCAGGATATCCCGGCGATCGCCGCTGTCGCGCACAAACATGGCGCCATCGTTACGATGGATAACACCTGGGCGACGCCACTCTATTTCAAGCCGCTGGATTTCGGCGTCGACGTGTCCATCCACGCGGCGACGAAATATCCCGCCGGTCATTCCGACGTGCTGTTCGGAACCGTCTCCGCCAATGCCGCCCATTGGGAGCAGCTGCACGAGACGCAGATCACGCTCGGTACCTGCGCCTCGCCCGACGACGCCTATCAGGTGCTGCGCGGTCTGCGCACCATGGGAGTGCGGCTGGAGCGGCATCAGGAAAGCGCGCTGGAGCTGGCGCGCTGGCTGGAAGGTATCGAGGACGTGTCGCGCGTGCTGCATCCGGCCTTGCCGAGTTTTCCGGGCCACGATCTGTGGAAGCGCGACTTCAAGGGATCGAGCGGCATCTTCTCCATCGTGCTCGACGGCGGCGCGCCGGAGCGCCACAAGGCCAAGGCGCATGCCTTCCTTGATGCGCTCGGCATCTTCGGTCTCGGCTATTCCTGGGGCGGTTTCGAGTGCCTTGCAGTGCATGTGAACCTGAACGACCGCCGCGTCGCCAAGGGTCCGGAAGAAGGTCCGGTGCTGCGCCTGCAGATCGGCCTCGAGGACGTGAAGGATATCAAGGCGGATATCGAGCGTGGACTGGCCGCGGCGCGCGCCGTCTAACGCTGACAATACCCTCATCCGGTTTGCCGGGTGAGGGGTTCAATCCGGTGTGCGGTAGCCGTAGAGCCAGTCCAGATCGCCGGCCAACTGCTCCGGCTTGCGCAGCGAAAGCACGAGATTGCGGGCAAGCGCGACCGGGCCGCGGGCGTGATAGGCGAAGCGATTGAAGGCGCCGCGGCTGCGAACCTTTGCGACGCGTTCCCGGCGTTCCTTTTCGAACCGGCGCAAAGCCGGTCCGATCTCGGTGGTGCCGGCGAGGCGATTTGCCAAGAGGGCGGCATCCTCGATCGCCATGGCGGCGCCCTGTGCTGCGAAGGGCGTCATGGCGTGGGCGGCATCGCCGATCAGCACCATGTTTTTTCCATCCGTCCAGGCACCATCCGGGCAGCCGAATAGCGGCCATGCGATGGGATTTTGCGCGTCCTCGATGAGATGGCGGATACCGGCATGCCAGCCGGCGAAGGCCTCCTGAAGACGGCCGCGCGTCAAGGCATCGCCCTTGCGCGTCCAGCCTTCCGGTGGCGCATCCGTCTGCGCATGGATGGCGACGATATTGAAGGCCTGCATCTCCGCCAGCGGATAGGCGACGAGATGGGCATATGGGCCGAGAAAGGCCGTTACCGTGCGCGGATTGAGGAAGGCGGGCGCGAGACCGTAGGGAACCAGAAAGCGCCAGGCGATATTGCCGGAATAGCGGGCGGGCAGAGCGCCCGGCACGGCCTGACGCAGGCGCGACCAGACACCATCGGCGGCAATCAGCAGGTCCGAGGGTGCGATGGCCTGAGCGGACTGGGCGCCTTCGATTCGCTGGCCCGTCATCAGCGTGCAGAGCGGGTTTTGGCGCACCGCATCGATAAGGACAGCCTGGAGCGACGCCCGGTGGAGGACGCCGTAGGGGGATCCCCAGCGGCTGCGGGCCGTCTTGCCGGCGGGGACGGACGTGAGGGGGGAAAGCGTGTGCCCCGAGGCGAGTGAAATATGATCCGGCTCGTTCCAGCGGGCGCTCAACGCGTCGAGCAAGCCGAGATCGGCGAGGATGCGTGAGGCGTTCGGCGAGAGTTGCAGGCCGGCGCCGACCTCTTCGAGGGTAGAGGCCTGCTCGAGAATATGAGAAGAGATGCCCTTGCGGGCGAGCGCAAGGGCTGTTGTCAGGCCGGCAATGCCGGCGCCGACGATGGTTGCTGATGTTGCCGAAGACATGATGGTGCGGCCCTTCGGGCCGTCACGCCGCCGCCTGGTTGGTGAAGGTGCAGCCGGCGGGTTCCGTCTGCGTGGCCTTCAGGGCGTGATTGTAGCGGTAGAGCGTCGAGCAGTAGGGGCAGACCTTTTCGTTGTCGTCGCCCATATCGAGGAAGACATGCGGGTGGTCGTAAGGCACTGAGGCGCCGACGCACATGAATTCCTTCACGCTGATCTCGATGACACCATGGCCGCCGTCGTTCTGGAAATGGGGAATGCTGTGCCCAGCCATATCATGCTCCGTGGAAGTCCGTTTTCTGGCGCGGACCATAGTCGCCTTCCGGTCAAATGTGTAGATGCAAAACCGTCGCGGGCCCCAATGATTGAAATCGGCATCGATTTCAATCATTGGCGACTAAACGTGAGGCAGATTTCCGTGCCGCAACCGTTTTCTCCGCGGGCAAAGGGCAGTATGAGCAGGGTCGAGAAAACGAAAGACGGCCTGCGATGAACCTTGATCCCCCGCCCTTTTCCCGTTTCACCCATGAGGGCCTGGAGCTCGCCTTTTTCGACGAGGGCGACCCGTCGGGTGATCCGGTGCTCATGATCCACGGCTTTGCCTCCAGTGCCAATGTCAACTGGGTGTTTCCCGGCTGGCTGAAGACGCTGGGCGATGCCGGCTACCGCGTGATCGCCCTCGACAACCGGGGCCACGGTGCCAGCGCCAAGCCTCATGATCCGGCGCTCTATACGCCGCCGCTGATGGCGGGCGATGTGGCAGCCATGCTCGACCATCTCGGCATTCCCGAAGCCCATGTCTTCGGCTACTCCATGGGTGCGCGCATTACCGCTTTCATGGCGCTTGCCCATCCGCACCGCGTGCGCTCCGTCGTTTTCGGCGGGCTCGGCATCGGAATGGTGGAAGGGGTCGGCGACTGGGATCCGATCGCCGACGCGCTGCTGGCGCCGTCACTCGATGTCGTGACCCATGAGCGCGGCCGCATGTTCCGCGCCTTCGCCGAGCAGACGAAGTCCGACCGCCAGGCGCTTGCCGCCTGCATCATGACGTCGCGGGATCTCCTGACCGTGGAGGACATGGGCCGCATCGACGTGCCCGCGCTGATCGGCGTCGGTACGAAGGACGATATCGCCGGAAGCCCGCAGGAACTGGCGGCGCTTATGCCGGATGCCCGCGCTCTCGACATCCCCGGTCGCGACCATATGCTGGCCGTCGGCGACAAGGTTTTCAAACGCGCCGTGCTGGATTTCTATACGGAAATCGGCGCGCGCTGAGACCCCGTTTGCGACAAAGCGCGTCCGGCCATTCCGCTCGGGCGTGCTTTGCTTTATATAGGGTCCTGTAGATGATGAAGGAGTGCGGCGATGGTCGCGACGAATGAACTCAGGGCCGGCGACAAGCTCAAGGCCATGGATCCGATCTGGGACAGCCTGCGCGAGGAAGCCCGCGTTGCCGCCCAGGCCGAGCCGCTGCTGGCGGCCTTTCTCTATTCGACGGTGCTGAACCACCGCTCGCTGGAGGAAAGCGTGATCCATCGCGTCTGTGAGCGCCTCGACCATCCGGACCTGCAGGCCAATCTCCTGCATCAGATTTTCGACGAAATGCTGGAAGACTGGCCCGAATGGGGCAGCATCCTGCGCGTCGATATCCAGGCGGTCTACGACCGCGACCCCGCATGCCTGCGGTTCCTGGATGCCGTGCTCTATTTCAAAGGGTTCCACGCCATCCAGACGCACCGCATCGCGCACTGGCTCTACAACAGCGGCCGGCGTGACCTTGCGCTCTATCTCCAGAGCCGCTCCTCCAGCGTGTTCCAGACGGATATCAACCCGGCCGCCCATATCGGCAAGGGCATCTTCCTCGATCACGCGACGGGCCTCGTCGTCGGCGAAACCGCATCCATCGGCGACAATGTCTCGATCCTGCACAATGTGACGCTCGGCGGCACCGGCAAGGAGGGCGGCGACCGCCACCCGAAGATCGGCGATGGCGTCATGATCGGCGCAGGTGCGAAAATCCTCGGCAACATCCATATCGGCCATTGCTCGCGCATTGCCGCCGGCTCCGTGGTGCTGAAACCGGTTCCGCCAAAATCGACGGTTGCCGGCGTGCCGGCCAAGGTCGTCGGAGAGGCGGGTTGCAACGAGCCGTCGCGCGCCATGGACCAGCTGCTGGCAGCCTTCGACTACGATCTATGAGGCGGAAAAGTCGATACGCATCGGACTTCGAGGGTTTACAGGCTCCAGAGCAGGTGCGAGAAGCGCGGCACATCAAATCATTGACGGAGACATGTCGTGAAGCCGGAAGAAATCAGGAAGCTCGAGGCCTACTTCAAGCGCAACATCAACAAGGAGATCGTCATCAAGGCGCGTCCGCGCAAGGATGAATCGGCCGAGGTCTATCTTGCGGATGAGTTCCTGGGCGTCGTGTTCCGCGACGACGAGGACGGCGAACTCTCCTACAATTTCTCCATGGCTATCCTCGACATCGATCTGTGATCTCTCGGACATTGCTGGAATTCAAAGGCCCGGCCGCACTTCGCGCCGGGCTTTTTCGTGTCTGGCCCCGACTGTTCCCCAAGGACGCCTGCCTCTCCTCTGTCATCCTCGGCCTTGAGCCGAGGATCCATACATCCGTACCGCCTCGCATGTGGCATGGATCCTCGGCTCAAGGCCGAGGATGACGTCGAGGGAAGGGTGGGCGTCCGTGGCAGTCAGCGTGTCATCATTGCGAATGGGAAAAACCGCGCGCGAGCGGAGTGGTGGGGCCTGATGCCTGCCCAAAGGCCGCAATTCACCCAAGCTGTTCTGGTTCCAACGCAGTTTATTATTGTTTTGCGACAGCTTGGCTTTTCTCAACGCCAATAATCATACCTATCGCGCAAGGTGTTGCTTTGGCTGGAAAATATTGCGCCGCACCATTTCGTTGACTTTTTTGTGCGCCGCATATAGATTTCGGACCATACCACCGGGATCCAAAGGAGACTTCGATGTTCAATTTTGACGATGCAAACAAGAAGAGCAAGGAAGCCGTGGACACGTTCGTGAAGAGCTACACGACGGCTGCTCAAGGCTGGCAGGCTATTGCCACCGAGGCCGCCGACTTCAACAAGAAGTCCTTCGAAAACGGCCTTGCTCACTTCGAAAAGCTGTCCGGCGTCAAGAGCGTCGAAGCTGCTGTCGAGCTCCAGACCGCGTTCGTGAAGTCCTCCTATGAAGGTTTCGTCGCCGAAGCCACGAAGCTCAGCGAAATGTATGCCGACCTCGCCAAGGGCGCCTACAAGCCCTATGAAGCACCGGTCGCCAAGGCCACCGCTGCTGCCAAATCGGCCGTCGCCGCCTAAGGTTTTTCAGCAGAGCGTACGCGTATAACGTTTATCGGCCGGCCGTGGGCAACCGCGGCCGGCCGTTTCGCGTTTTGGAGGTTGCGCGAGGCTGACGCAGGGGCAGCAAATTTCGCTATTTCCTTCGGACAGCCGGCGATTATGATTGCAGTGCGAAGCAGGGGTCTTACAATCGTGTGACGAAACATTAGATAACAGGTCCAAAGGCTACCTCAGCCGAACGACGCGCCACGAAGGAAGTGGTCGTAAAGGACTCGTAATCAGGGAATGACCACGAAGATGACTGTGAGACGGGTCACAATGCAGGATGGTGATGAGAGCGGCGGCACTCCCGGTCGCAGCACTTCCGTCATTACCCGCACGAAGCCTAAGACGAAGAAGCCGAGCCTGTACCGCGTGCTGCTTCTCAACGATGATTATACGCCCATGGAGTTCGTGATCCACATTCTGGAACGTTTCTTCCAGAAGGACCGTGAAGCGGCCACACGGGTCATGTTGCATGTGCACAATCATGGCGTAGGCGAGTGTGGCGTGTTTACCTACGAGGTTGCCGAAACCAAAGTGACACAGGTGATGGATTTCTCCCGCCAGCACCAGCATCCGCTGCAATGTGTCATGGAAAAGAAATGAGGAACGACCGTGCCAACATTTTCTGCAAGCCTTGAAAAGGCGCTCCACCAGGCACTGACCTACGCAAACGAGCGCCACCACGAATATGCAACGCTGGAACACCTGCTTCTCGCGCTGATCGATGACGGCGACGCTGCCGCCGTGATGGGCGCCTGCAACGTCAATCTCGACGTGCTGCGCAAGACCGTCACCGATTATGTCGATCACGACCTCGCCAATCTGGTTACGGGCTATGAAGAGGATTCCAAGCCGACTTCCGGCTTCCAGCGCGTCATCCAGCGCGCGGTGATCCATGTCCAGTCCTCCGGCCGCGAGGAGGTGACCGGTGCCAACGTGCTCGTCGCGATCTTCGCCGAGCGCGAGAGCCATGCTGCCTATTTCCTGCAGGAGCAGGAGATGACGCGCTACGACGCCGTCAACTTCATCTCGCACGGCATCGGCAAGCGCCCCGGCTCCTCCGAGGAGCGCAAGGTGCGCGGTTCGGAAGAGCCTGAAAACGAGCAGAAGCAGACGCGCGGTGCAGGCTCCGAGCAGGAAGAACCCGCAAAGAAGCAGGACGCGCTGACCGCCTATTGCGTCAACCTCAACGAGAAGGCCCGCAACGGCAAGATCGATCCGCTGATCGGCCGCCATGCCGAAGTGAATCGCACGATCCAGGTCCTGTGCCGCCGCTCCAAGAACAACCCGCTTTACGTGGGTGATCCGGGCGTGGGCAAGACGGCGATTGCCGAAGGCCTCGCCAAGCGCATCATCGAAGGCAAGGTGCCGGAAGCGCTGGCGGACGCCACGATCTTCTCGCTCGACATGGGCACGCTGCTTGCCGGCACGCGCTATCGCGGCGACTTCGAAGAGCGCCTGAAGCAGGTCGTCAAGGAACTCGAGGACTATCCGGGTGCGGTGTTGTTCATCGACGAGATCCACACGGTCATCGGCGCCGGCGCCACGTCCGGTGGTGCGATGGATGCGTCCAATCTTCTGAAGCCGGCTTTGTCTTCCGGTGCGATCCGTTGCATCGGCTCGACGACCTACAAGGAATACCGCCAGTTCTTCGAGAAGGACCGGGCGCTTGTCCGTCGCTTCCAGAAGATCGACGTGAACGAGCCGACCATCGACGACACGATCGAGATCATGAAGGGCCTGAAGCCCTACTTCGAAGAGTATCACAAGCTGAAATACTCCAACGAAGCTATCAAGACCGCCGTCGAACTGTCGGCCCGCTACATCAACGACCGCAAGCTGCCGGACAAGGCGATCGACGTGATCGACGAGACCGGTGCGGCCCAGATGCTGCTGCCTGCCGGCAAGCGTCGCAAGCTGATCACCGAAAAGGAGATCGAGGCGACGATCGCTACCATGGCCCGCATTCCGGCCAAGACCGTGTCCAAGGATGACGAGCAGGTGCTCTCCAACCTGGAGAAGGAACTGCGCTCGGTGGTCTATGGCCAGGATCTGGCGATCGAAGCGCTGGCATCGGCGATCAAGCTTGCCCGGGCTGGCCTTCGCGAACCGAACAAGCCGATCGGCAGCTACCTGTTCTCCGGCCCCACGGGCGTCGGCAAGACGGAAGTCGCCAAGCAGCTTGCAAGCTCGCTCGGCGTGGAACTGCTGCGCTTCGACATGTCGGAATACATGGAGCGGCACACGGTCTCGCGTCTGCTCGGTGCACCTCCAGGCTATGTCGGCTTTGACCAGGGCGGTCTTCTGACCGATGGAGTCGACCAGCATCCGCATTGCGTGCTGCTGCTCGACGAAATCGAGAAGGCGCATCCGGACCTCTACAACATCCTGTTGCAGGTCATGGATCACGGCTCGCTGACCGACCATAACGGCAAGAAGATCGACTTCCGTAACGTCATCCTGATCATGACGACCAATGCGGGCGCTTCCGACATGGCCAAGGCCGCCATCGGCTTCGGCTCGTCCAAGCGCGAAGGCGAGGACATGGAGGCGATCAACCGCCTGTTTACGCCGGAATTCCGCAACCGTCTCGATGCGATCATCCCGTTCGGCTCGCTGCCGACGCCGGTCATCCATCAGGTCGTGCAGAAATTCGTCATGCAGCTGGAAACCCAACTTGCCGAGCGCAACGTCACCTTCGACCTGCAGCAGGAAGCAATCGCCTGGCTGGCCGAGAAGGGCTACGACGAGAAGATGGGTGCCCGCCCGCTGGCGCGCGTCATCCAGGAAAACATCAAGAAGAAGCTCGCCGACGAAATCCTTTTCGGCAAGCTCAAGAAGGGTGGCGTCGTGCGCGTCTCCGTCGGCCCGAAGGAAGACGGCTCGAAGGGCCTGATTCTCGACGCCGTGCCGGAAACCGCGCCGATCAAGCCAAAGGCTGAAGTGGAAGAGGCTGCCGCCAAGAAGGCCAAGCCCCGCAAGGCCAAGGAAACGGTGGCCGCCGAAGCGGCACCCGCCAAGGCCAAGTCGTCCAAGAAGGCTGCGGAAGCCAAGGCTCCGGAGCCGAAGGACGAGCCGCCACGCAAATCGTCAGGCGCGGTTCCGAAGGTGCCACGCAAGAAATAACGGCTTTACAAATGATACAGGCCGGGCAGGAAACTGCCCGGCTTTCTTTTTGCCGATGATCCCGAGATATCGATGACTGCCGAGACCGCGCCAGACCACAATTCGCACACCCACTGGTTCCTTATCGGCATGCGCGGGCTGTTCAGCCTGCCGGCAATCATCCTCATGCTCTCCTTCGTTGGCTTCGCCGCCTTCACCGCGGAGGCGAAAATCCCGGTCGGGCAGGTCATGTTCATGACCGGCATGGTCTGGGCACTGCCGGCAAAAGTTATCCTTGTCGGCTCCATGCTGTCGGGTGCGCATATCGCGACGGCGTTCCTGGCCGTGACGCTTTCCTCCGTGCGCATGATGCCGATGGTGGCTGCGCTGATCCCGGAAATCCGCACCAGTCGGACGCCGACCTGGCTCCTGCTCATCGTCTCGCATTTCGTCGCCATCACCGCCTGGGTCTTTGCCATGGAACATGTGCGCGACGTGCCGCGTTACGGCCGCGTGGCCTTCTTCGCGGGCTTCGGCATCACGCTGACGCTCACCAACATCGTGCTGGTCGGTCTCGTCTATGGCGCGGTCTCGGAATTCCCGCCCATCGTCTCCGGCTGCCTGTTCTTCCTGACGCCGGTCTATTTCCTGACCTCGATCTGGATTTCCGCGCGCCACCGCGTGATCTACTGGGCGCTCGGCATCGGCCTTGCGTTCGGCTATCTCTTCGCGGTGATTGCGCCTGAATACGACATCCTGCTCACCGGCATCATCGGCGGCACGCTCGCCTGGTTGGGAGAACGGATGTTGCGGCAGAGGGAGGGAAAGCGATGAGCTTCGAAGGTCCCTGGCCCTATATCTACATCGCCATTGCCGGCTGGCTCGCCACGGATTTCTGGCGCTGGTCCGGCGTGATTGCAGGCAACCGCATCGATGAAAAGTCCGAAGTGCTGAACTGGGTGCGGGCGGTTGCTACGGCGCTGGTGGCGGCCGTCATCGCCAAGCTGATCTTCTTTCCGACGGGAACGCTGGAAAGCTCGCCGCTCTGGCTGCGGCTGGGCGCGGTGCTGGCCGGTGCGCTCTTTTTCTTCTTCGGCGGCCGCTTCCGCCAGATTCTGGGCATTGCCGCGGCCATTGCCTTCCTGGCCGCGGGACTTGCGATAATCGGCGCTTAGAGCGCGCTGAGGCCGAGGCTCTGGCGAAGATCAAAGCCGCCGGCGACGGGATAGCGGACATTGCCGATCTTCCAGGCGCCGCCGTTCTTCACGAAGTCGATCTCAACCGTCTTCGTCGTGCCGAAATTCGTCATCTCGGCGCGTACAACGGCATCCTTGTCGCTCTCCGAAACCAGCGTGACGACGGCAGAGACCTTGTCGAAATCCTGCGCGTCGATGAAGAAATCGAAGCCCGGATGGTTTTCGCCCGACAGCTGCTCGGCGACATCCGCCAGATAGGGGACGTCCTGCGGGCCGTTGCCGTCATTGGCATAGGACGCATAGACCTTCTCGATGATCTGCTCCGGCCGTTCGGCCGCAAAGACGGGAAACGCCGGCAGGGCTGCGGCCAGCGCGACGCTGGCGAGGCCGAGCAGGAGGGTGCGGCGGGTGAGGGCAGCCATCACGCCAGTGCCTTGCGGAGTTTTTCGGCATTTGCCGCAAGCACGCCCTGGTCTTCCATCGTGCCGGTATGCGGCTTGAGCGGCAGGCCTTCAACGCGCGGGATGACGTGGAAATGCAGGTGATAGACGGTCTGGCCGGCGGCCGGTTCGTTGAACTGGATGACCGTCACGCCATCGGCCTCGAAAGCTTCCTTGGCCGCGACGGCGACCTTCTGCACGACGGGCAGCAGGCGGGCCAGCGTTTCCGGATCGGCATCGAGGATATTGCGCGACTGGGTTTTGGGGATGACGAGCGTGTGGCCGTTTGCCTGCGGCATGACATCCATGAAGGCGAATGTGTGTTCGTCCTCATAGACGCGGTGCGAGGGGATTTCGCCGCGCAGGATTTTTGCGAAAATGTTGTTGGTGTCGTAGCTCATGCTCGTCTCCCGGTCTCACTCTGTCTCGTTGTTGTGTTCGCCGCGGCGGAAGGGGCCGTGTTCGGCCAGATAGTCGCCCATCATCTCCACGTCCTTGCGCTCGCGCTCGAGATACTCGGCAACGGCGCGGCGCAGGCCCGCATGGGTGATGTAGTGGGCGGAATGGGTAATGGTCGGCAGGTAGCCGCGGGCCAACTTGTGCTCGCCCTGCGCGCCGGCTTCGACGCGCTTCAGCCCCCTGGCGATCGCGAAATCGATGGCCTGATGGTAACAGACCTCGAAATGCAGGAAGGGGTGGTCCTCGATGCAGCCCCAGTGACGGCCGTAGAGCGTGTCGCCGCCGATGAAGTTGATCGCGCCTGCGATATAGCGGCCGTCGCGTTTGGCCATGACAAGCAGGATGTCGTCGGCCATGCGTTCGCCGATCAGGCTGTAGAAGTCCCGGTTGAGATAGGGGCGGCCCCATTTGCGGCTGCCGGTGTCCATATAGAAGGCGAAGAACTGGTCCCAGATCGCCTCGGTCAGATCCTTGCCAGTCATCCAGTCGATTTCGATGCCGTGCTCCAGCGCCGCCCGGCGCTCCTTCTTCAACGCCTTGCGCTTGCGCGACGCCAGCGTTTCGAGAAAGGCATCGTATGAGCCGTAGCCGTCATTGACGAAATGGAACTGCTGGTCGGTGCGGTGCAGATAGCCGGCGGCCTCGAAGACCGGGATTTCCGCATCCGGCACGAAGGTGACATGGGCGGAGGAGACGCCGTGGCGCTTGGCGAGTTCCTTCAGGCCGCCGGCAAGGGCTGCCTGTGTCTCGATGATTGGCTGATCGGTCCGGTGCAGGAGGCGCGGGCCAGTGGCGGGCGTGAAAGGGATGGAGGACTGCAGCTTCGGATAATAGCTGCCGCCGGCCCGCTCGAAGGCATCGGCCCAGCCGTGGTCGAAGACATATTCCCCCTGGCTGTGGTTTTTCAGATAGACGGGCAGGGCGCCGATGAGGGCGCCCTCGTCGTTTTCCAGAAGCATGTGCTGACCGAGCCAGCCGGTATCGGCCGTGGCGCAGCCCGATTCTTCCAGCGAGGACAGGAAGGCATGGCTGACGAAGGGATTGTAGGGCGTTTGCGCATCCGCCCTGGAGGCGCCTGCGAGGCGCCCCCAGTCTTCGGCCGAAATATCGGCAAAGCTCGTTTCGACGCGGATGCGCACCGTCACCTCAGGCCGTCAGGGCTTCGCGCGGATCGAAGCCTTCGAAGGTCATCTGGTCCGCGTTGAGCGCCGTGATCGTGCGCGCCTCGTCATCGCGCACCGTCCAGGTGATGACCTGCTTGCCAAGGTCGCGCTGGCGGCTGATGAAGGCGTTCGGCAGGTGACCGTAGTAATAGGAGATGAAGTCGAGACCGTACTGCATCGCCTCTTCATGCACGGCAAAATTCTCCGGTCGCGCGCCGTCCGCTGTCAGGCCGACCGGGCGTGTGGTGCCGATCTCCTTCAGATCCTTCAACAGCCACGTGTCGAAGCTCATCAGGGCGATCGGCCCTTCATAGCCCTCGATGGCGTCGAGCACGGCCATGGCGAAGCCGTCGTCGTCGCCCTTGCGGCCCTTCAGCTCCAGGACGAGCGGCACGCGGCCCTTCACGAGGTCGAGCAGTTGGCGCAACGTCGGCACCTTGTCGGCCGTGCCGCCGATGGTCAGCAGGCCGAGCTCGGCGGCGGTGCGCTGGCGCACGTCACCCTCGATGCCGCAAAGACGCTTCAGGTCATCGTCATGGAAGACGACCGGAATGGCATCGGCGACATATTGCAGGTCGCATTCGATGGCGAAACCGGCCTCGACCGCGCGAGCGAAGGCCGAAAGGGTGTTTTCCCAGATGGCCCGGTTGAGATCATGATAGCCGCGATGCGCAATCGGGCGCTCGGTCAGCCAGTTGAATTTGTGCATCAGGCGATTTCCATGATGGCGTCGATCTCGACGGCGGCATTCAGGGGCAGGGAGGCCATGCCGACGGCGGCGCGTGCATGTTTGCCGGCGTCACCGAGTGCGCCGACGAGGAAATTCGAGGCGCCGTTGATGACGAGGTGCTGCTCGACGAAATCGGGCGTGGAGGCGACGAAACCGTTGATCTTGATGACGCGCTTGATGCGCGAGAGATCGCCGAGCGCGGCCTTTGCCTGGGCGAGCAGGCCGAGCGCGCAGAGTTCGGCGGCTTTCTGGGCGCCAGGGACGTCAACATCCTTGCCGACATGACCGGTGACCGCGAGCTTGCCATCGAGCATGGGGAGCTGGCCGGAAATGTGAAGCACGTTGCCGCTGATGACGAAGGGCACATAGTTCGCCGCGGGGGCCGCAGCCACTGGAATGTCGTAACCCAGCTCCTTGACGCGTTTTTCGATTTCAGCGGACATTGCGGTCTCCATTCTTGATCGCCGGCTTGATAGATAGGGACGGCGCGCTGCGGCTGTGAGGGGCATTGCGGCAAGGCCTGTCGCAATGTTGGAAATGAATATGGCATCGCGTGGATATTGCCTCGCTTTTGCCGAAAGAGTTCATATAACATCGCGCTCGACTTCAACAGGAGGAAACGGATGTTTCGTTCAGCCTTTGTCGTGGCCATCACGGCCGGGACATGCCTCGCCGGCAGCGGCGTGACCAGCGCCTTTGCCTCACCGGCGAGCGGGCTTGCGCCGCACCGCGCCGTCTACGACCTCCAGCTCAAGGACGCCACCGAGCGCTCCGGCATCGCCGGCATGTACGGCCGCATGGTCTACGAGTTCAACGGCAGCCCCTGCGACGGCTACACGGTGAGCTTCCGCTTCGTCACGCAGGTCAATACCGGCGAGGAAACGCGCCTCACCGACCAACAGACGACGACGTACGAGGATCTGAAGAGCCGCAGCTTCCGCTTCCTCACCCGCTCCTTCACCGACGAGAAGCTGGACAAGGAAGTGCGTGGCACGGCGCGCGACGACAAGACGGGCGTCAGCGTCGACCTGACATCGCCCGATGCGCGCAAGCTGGAACTGGCGGAGAGCCGTTTTCCGACCGAGCACATGCTCGAGGTGATCGAGCACGCCAAGAAGGGCGACCGGTTCTTCGAATCACGCCTCTATGACGGCTCGGATGCGGGCGACAAGACGCTGATGACGACCTCCGTCGTCGGCAAGAAGGAAATGCCGAAGGCGGGCGATCCGGATGCCGACAAGGCCGGAAAATTCGCCAAGCAGGCCTTTTGGCCGGTGTCCATCGCCTATTACAACGACACCAATGACGGCGATGCGCTGCCCGTCTACCGCATGGCGTTCAAGCTTTACGAGAACGGCGTCACACGGGACCTCACCATGGATTACGGCGAGTTCGTGCTGACCGGCAAGCTCGCCAAGCTTGAGATGTTCAAGCCGCAGGAATGCAAGTAGGCGCGGCATTCTGCGTGTTTTTTACCGTGCGGCCCTTGATTTTCCGGGAAACGGAGGGTAAAGGGCCGCTCATTCCACACGTGAGGCATGGGATTGTCCGGGAGAAATCCGGATCGTTCCGCCCGGTGGCATTTCCCAGGAAGTGCTGTTCGCCTTGCGGAGGTTCAACCGGAAAAGGATAACTAGGCATGGCATTGCCCGATTTCTCTATGCGCCAGCTTCTCGAAGCCGGCATTCACTTCGGCCACCAGACGCACCGCTGGAACCCGAAGATGAAGCCGTACATCTTCGGCGATCGCAACAACGTTCACATCATCGACCTGGCCCAGACCGTTCCGATGCTGTCGCGCGCCCTTCAGGTCGTGTCCGACACGGTTGCCGGCGGCGGCCGCGTTCTGTTTGTCGGCACGAAGCGTCAGGCTTCCGACATCATCGCTGACGCTGCCAAGCGTTCGGCCCAGTACTACGTCAACGCCCGCTGGCTCGGCGGCATGCTGACGAACTGGAAGACCATCTCCAACTCGATCCAGCGCCTGCGCAAGCTCGACGAAATCCTCGCTTCGGAAGGCTCTGGCTATTCGAAGAAGGAGCGCCTGAACCTTGAGCGCGAGCGCGAAAAGCTTGAAAAGGCTCTCGGCGGTATCCGCGACATGGGCGGCACGCCGGACCTGATGTTCATCATCGACACCAACAAGGAATCGATCGCGATCGAAGAAGCCAAGCGTCTTGGCATTCCGGTCGTCGCCGTCATCGACTCCAACTGCGACCCGGATCCGATCGATTTCCCGATCCCCGGCAACGACGACGCCTCGCGCGCCATCGCTCTGTACTGCGACCTGATCGCCCGCGCTGCCATCGACGGCATCGCGCGCCAGCAGGGCGCTTCGGGCCGTGACCTCGGCGCCTCGGCTGAAGTTCCGGTCGAGCCGGCTCTCGAAGCCGAAGCGTAAGGCAAAGGTCGGAGCGACACCTTCGCTCCTTCTTTCCTGATCAACCGAGGCCAGAGAGACGATCCCTGGCCTCGGCTTGTTTATAAAGGTCCTGCTTTTCGATGACCCTCAAGGGTCGCGGTTTCAAAACGGCAGGCCAGCGGTGATATTCATCACCCTGTCACATTTCCGGGTACATTCGTTCCCAAAACCTTGAGTTCGCCGCGGTTTTCCGGCGGCACGCAACAACCGACAAGAGGCTCACAATGGCTGAAATCACCGCTGCACTGGTGAAGGAACTGCGCGAAAAGTCCGGCGCAGGCATGATGGACTGCAAGAAGGCGCTGGCTGAAAACGACGGCGACATCGAAGCAGCGATCGACTGGCTGCGCGCCAAGGGTATCGCCAAGGCCGACAAGAAGTCGGGCCGCACGGCTGCTGAAGGCCTCATCGGCATCGCCAGCGCCGGCACCAAGGCCGTCGTCGTCGAAGTCAACTCGGAAACCGACTTCGTTGCCCGTAACGACGCCTTCCAGACGATCGTTCGCGGCGTTGCCGACGTAGCGCTCACCACCGACGGTACCGTTGAAGCCGTAGGTGCTGCCACCTATCCGGCAACCGGCAAGTCGGTCACCGACACGATCAAGGACGCGGTTGCCACCATCGGCGAAAACATGAACCTGCGCCGCTCGGTTGCCCTGTCGGTCGAAGACGGCGTCGTCGCGACCTACATCCATAACGCTGCCGCTGATCGCCTCGGCAAGCTCGGCGTTCTCGTCGCGCTGAAGTCGACCGGCGACAAGGAAGCCCTGACTGCCATCGGCCGCCAGGTTGCCATGCACGTTGCTGCAACGGCACCGCTCGCCATCCGCGCCGAAGAAGTCGATGCTGCCGTCGCCGAACGCGAACGCAACGTCTTCATCGAGCAGTCGCGCGCTTCCGGCAAGCCGGACGCGATCATCGAAAAGATGGTTGAAGGCCGCATGCGCAAGTTCTTCGAAGAAGTCGCCCTGCTGTCGCAGGCCTTCGTCATGAACCCCGACCTCACGGTTGGCGCTGCCGTCAAGGAAGCTGAAAAGACCGTCGGCGCGCCGATCGAAGTCGTCGGCATGGCCCGCCTCCTGCTCGGCGAAGGCGTCGAGAAGGAAGAGTCGGACTTCGCCGCTGAAGTTGCAGCCGTCGCCAAGGGCTGATTTTCCTATTTTTGTTGGGAAATAGTGGGCCGTTTGGGAAAACAGAAGGGCGCCGCGTGACAACGCGGCGCCCTTCGTGTATCCGGCTTGCCGATATGCCTGCCCCGAAATTTCTCTGCGGCCATGGCTGCCCCTTGCGCAACCGCCCCGGTTGCCGCCCGGGCGGCCGGATCGGGTGAGCAGGTGCACGAGTTCAGGAGCGACAATGACCGCCAAGCCAATCTATAAACGTGTTCTGCTGAAATGCTCCGGCGAGGCCCTGATGGGGTCGCAGGGCTTCGGTATCGATGTCGCGGTTGCCGACCGTATCGCCTCCGATATTGCCGAAGCCCGCGCCATGGGCGTTGAAGTCGGCGTCGTCGTCGGCGGTGGCAACATCTTCCGCGGCGTGGCCGTGGCCTCCAAGGGCGGCGATCGCGTCACCGGCGACCACATGGGCATGCTCGCGACCGTCATCAACGCATTGGCGCTCGCCACCTCGCTGCGCAAACTCGACATCGATACGGTCGTGCTCTCGGCCATCGCCATGCCGGAAATCTGCGAAAGCTTTTCGCAGCGCGCGACGCTCTACCATCTGTCGCTCGGCCGCGTGGTGATTTTCGCCGGCGGAACGGGCAACCCGTTCTTCACGACCGACAGCGCTGCCGCCCTTCGCGCCGCCGAAATGGGCGCGGAAGCAATCTTCAAGGGCACGCAGGTCGACGGCATCTATTCCGCCGATCCGAAGAAGGATCCGACGGCGACCCGCTTCGATCGCCTGACGCACAGCGAAGTACTCGAAAAGGGCCTTGCTGTCATGGACGTCGCGGCCGTCGCGCTGGCGCGTGAAAACCACATCCCGATCATCGTCTTCTCCATCCATGAAAAGGGTGGTTTCGCCGAAATATTGACCGGTGGCGGACGCGGGACCATCGTAACCGACAACTGATTCTGAGTCGGCGCACGCGTCATAGGTGCAGCCGTTCTGTGAGAAAATAGGAGTATTCCGATGAGTGAAGGTATCGACCTGAAGGAACTGAAGCGCCGCATGGATGGCGCGATCACCGCATACAAGAACGACATCGCGTCGCTGCGCACCGGCCGTGCCTCGGCCAACGTGCTCGATCCGGTGCAGGTCGAGGCCTATGGTTCACGCGTGCCGCTCAACCAGGTCGCCAACATCTCGGTTCCCGAACCGCGTATGCTCTCGGTCTCCGTCTGGGACAAGGGCATGGTCGGCGCCGTCGAACGCGGTATTCGCGAATCGAATCTCGGCCTCAACCCGATCATCGACGGCCAGAATCTGCGTATCCCGCTGCCGGAACTCAACGAGGAGCGCCGCAAGTCGCTCGTCAAGGTCGCGCATGACTATGCCGAAAAGGCCAAGGTCGCGATCCGCCACGTCCGCCGTGACGGAATGGATGACCTTAAGAAAGCCGAAAAGGATGGCGATATCGGCCAGGACCTGAGCCGCGCCCAATCCGAAAAGGTGCAGAAGATGACGGACGAGACGATTTTGGACGTCGATCGCTTGCTTGCCGAGAAGGAAAAGGAAATCATGCAGGTTTAAGGCTTTCGCCACCTGTATTTTTTCTCTTTTCCGGATTGTTCATGAACCAGCTTTCGCCCAGCACCGTACCGGCACACGTCGCCATCATCATGGATGGCAACGGACGCTGGGCGAACGCACGCGGCCTGCCGCGCGCCATGGGGCATCGCAAGGGTGTCGAGGCGGTGCGCGAGGCGGTGAAGACGGCGGCTGAATGCGGCGTCTCGTACCTCACGCTCTTCGCCTTCTCCTCGGAGAACTGGAATCGGCCGGAAAGCGAGGTCTCCGACCTCATGGGTCTGCTGAAGACCTTCATCCGGCGCGACCTCGCGGTACTGCACAAGCAGAATGTCCGCATCCGTGTGATCGGCGACCGGGCAAATCTCGCAAGCGATATCCTGCCGCTGTTGCTCGAGGCGGAGGAGACAACGCGCGGCAATTCCGGCATCACGCTGGTCATCGCCTTCAACTACGGTTCCCGTGACGAGATTGCCCGCACCGTGCGCAAGCTTGCCGAGGAGGTCGCCGCCGGTCGCCTTGACCCGTCGCAGCTGACTTCCGAACGGATCAGCGCCTCGCTCGACACGGCCGATATTCCCGATCCCGACCTCGTTATCCGCACCAGCGGGGAGGAGCGCCTGTCGAACTTCCTGCTCTGGCAGGCTGCTTATGCCGAACTCATGTTCGTTCCCGAATACTGGCCGGATTTCACGCGCGACACGTTCCGTACGGCCCTGGCGCGTTATGCTGCACGGGAACGCCGTTTCGGCGGCCTGCAGCCTGCCGCCACACTTGCGGTTGGTTCCTGATGCAGACTGAACTTCGCCTGCGTATCATTTCCGGCATCGTGCTTGCCGCCTTGGTTCTGGCAGCCACTTGGTATGGCGGCATTGCCTTCCGCCTGCTTGCTGCCGCGATCTCCGTCCTCGTCTACTACGAGTGGTCGACCATCACACGGCTTCCCGATTCGGATTTCCGTGGCAACGCCTTCGGCTGGGCGACCGTCGCCGGCATTGCCGGCCTTGTGATCTTCGGCTTCGACGAACTGGCGCTGCCG
This sequence comes from Shinella curvata, assembly GCF_022899935.1. GTDB lineage: Bacteria > Pseudomonadota > Alphaproteobacteria > Rhizobiales > Rhizobiaceae > Shinella > Shinella curvata. The sequence goes on along the minus strand of NZ_JALJCJ010000001.1, from coordinate 239,995 downwards.
GTGCTCATCGGCGCGACCGTGGCCAGCATCCTCTATGCCTTCGCCTTCACGAAAAGCGGCTGGCTGCCAGGCGGTATCGTTTATTCCGGCCTGACCGCGATTTCGCTCGCCGCCATCCGCGGCGACAGCGGCGAAGGTTTTGCCGCGATGATCTTCATCTTCGCCGTCGTCTGGGCGACGGACATCCTGGCCTATTTCGTCGGACGCGCCATCGGCGGCCCGAAGCTGGCTCCGCCGATCTCTCCTGGCAAGACCTGGTCGGGCGCCATTGGCGGCGCGGTTTCGGCCGTCATTGCCGGCACGCTCGTGCATGCCGCGTTCTTCCCGCTGAATGGTTTGTGGATCCCGGTCATCGCGCTCGTCCTGTCCGTCTGCAGCCAGATCGGCGATCTCTTCGAATCCTTCATCAAGCGCCGGTTCGGCGTCAAGGATTCCAGTCGTCTCATTCCGGGTCACGGCGGCGTCATGGACCGCGTCGATGGCCTTGTTTTCGCCTGCTTCGCCGCGTTCCTCATTGCACTTGGCGATGCCATCGTGTCGGGGGCTGCAAACGCGCCGGCCGGCGTGTTTCTCTTTGGCCCGTGAGCCGCACCGAACTCACGAATGACTGGGGACTGAATCATGGACATGCTGGCTAGCTCCGTCGGCTTTTTGACGGGCTATATCGTTCCCTTCCTGATCGTGCTGACGCTGATCGTCTTCATTCACGAGCTCGGGCATTATCTAGCCGGCCGCTGGTCGGGAATCGGAATCACGGCCTTTTCCATCGGTTTCGGTCCCGAGATCATCGGCTTCAACGACCGGCACGGCACGCGCTGGAAGCTGTCGGCGATTCCTCTCGGCGGCTATGTGAAGTTTCTCGGGGACGAAGACGCAGCCTCCATTCCGGACTACGACGCCCTGGCAGCCTTGCCCGAGGCCGAGCGCAAGCGCACGTTCCTGGGGGCGGCCCTGTGGAAGCGCGCGATCACGGTCGCGGCCGGCCCCATCGCCAATTTCCTCCTGGCGATCGCCATCTTTGCGGTGATGTTTTCCATCTACGGTCGCCAGGTCGCCGACCCGATCGTCGCGGAGGTGCGTCCCGGCAGCGCTGCAGAAGCCGCCGGCGTGCGCCCCGGTGATCTTCTCGTGGCGCTCGACGGCAATCCGGTCGCGACCTTCGACGACGTGCGCCGCTATGTCAGCGTGCGGCCGGAATTGAAGATCACCGTGACCGTGCGCCGCGACGGTGCGGATCTCGACCTGCCGATGACCCCGCAGCGCACCGAAATCACCGACCAGTTCGGCAACAAGATCGAGCTCGGTCTGATCGGCATCGTCACCAACCAGGAAACCGGCAATTTCCGCGTCGTGGAATACGGACCGCTCGAAGCCGTGGGGCAGGGCGTGCTCCAGAGCTGGCATATCGTGACGGGCACGTTCGACTATCTGTCGAACCTCGTGATGGGCCGCATGAAGGCCGATCAGCTCGGCGGCCCCATCCGCGTGGCACAGGCTTCCGGCCAGATGGCGACGCTCGGTGTTGCAGCGCTGCTGCAATTGGCTGCCGTTCTCTCTGTTTCCATTGGACTTTTGAACCTGATGCCTGTTCCGGTACTTGATGGCGGCCATCTGATGTTCTATGCGGTGGAAGCTATCCGGGGCAGACCTGTCGGGCCCGGGGCGCAGGAGATCGCATTTCGCATCGGCATGGCGCTGGTGCTCATGCTGATGGTCTTTGCGACCTGGAACGATATTTCGATGCTTCTGGGCTGAGAGTGCCGGCTTCGGCCGGTGAGGAATATAAGGGGAGCCGCTCGCCGCAGGTGTGAATGCTAAGAGTCTGTTTACCGTAATGAAACTCAGGTAGTGGCCTTCAGGCCACGGTTTGAATTGAAGTAAACAGAAATTAACGCGTGACCTTGCTTGTATGGCAAAAGCGGTTAAAACGGCAAACGTGACCGGACTCGGGTGCACGCCCGCCGGGACGTTGAAACGAAGGTAAGTAGTGAAGATGAAAGCTGGTTCAAACTTTTTGAACGCCGTGTCGGCCGTTGCATTGTCGGCTAGTATGGTTGTCACGGGCGGCTCTTTTGCCACGCTTGTCTCCGCATCCGTCGCGGAAGCGGCCACGATCCGCAGCATCCAGGTTCGCGGTGCGGACCGTGTGAGTGCTGAAACGGTCAAGGCCAACGTCACCATCGTGCCCGGCAAGAGCTTCTCGAACGCCGATATCGACGCCTCCGTGCGCCGTCTCTTCGCGACCGGCTATTTCTCGGATGTGAAGATCTCGGTTTCCGGCAGCACGCTCGTCGTCGTCGTTAATGAAAATCAGCTGATCAACCAGGTCGTCATCAACGGCAACAAGAAGATCAAGGACGAAAAGCTCGTCGGCCTGCTGCGCTCGCAGTCGCTCGGTCCGTACAGCGAAACCGCGATCGAAGCCGACAAGCAGACGATTCGCGATGCCTATGCCTCGATCGGCCGCAGCGATGCGACGGTCACCACACAGACCTATCCTCTTGGCAATGGCCGCGTGAACCTTGCCTTCGTCGTCGATGAAGGTGATCGCACGAAGATTTCGCAGATCAACTTCGTCGGTAACGAAGCCTTCAGCAACAGCCGCCTGAAAGCGGTCATTGTCACCAAGAAGTCGAACTTCCTGTCGTTCCTGACCCGCAAGGACGTTTACAGCGAAGAGAAGCTGCGCGCCGACGAAGAGGCGCTGCGCCAGTTCTACTTCAACAACGGCTTTGCCGACTTCCAGGTGATTTCATCGGAAGCCGTGCTCGACGAAGCCTCGAACGAATATGTCGTCACGTTCACGGTGAACGAAGGGCAGCGTTACAATTTCGGTGGCGTGAACGTCGAATCGACCGTCGAAGGTATCGATTCGGAGGAGCTGAAGGGTCTCGTCGAGAGCCGCGAAGGCAAGACCTATCGCGCCAAGGACGTGCAGGACACGATGTCCGCGATTTCCCAGCGCGTTGCCGCCAATGGTTATCCGTTCGCCCGCGTGACGCCGCGCGGCAACCGTGATCTCGGCAATGGCACGATCGCAGTCGATTACCTCGTCGACCAAGGCGAACGCGCCTATGTCGAGCGTATCGAAATTCGTGGCAACACCCGCACGCGCGATTACGTCATTCGCCGCGAGTTCGATATTGGTGAAGGCGACGCCTTCAACCAGGAAGTCATTACGCGCGCCAAGCGTCGTCTCGAAGCGCTCGGCTATTTCTCGGCCGTCAACGTGACGACCGCTCCGGGCAGCCAATCCGACCGCGTTGTGCTTGTCGTCGACGTTCAGGACCAGTCGACTGGTTCGTTCGGTATCGGCGCCGGCTACGAGACGGGCAAGAACGGCGGATTCAAGATCGAAGCCTCGATCGAAGAGAAGAATTTCCTCGGTCGCGGTCAGTACATTCGCGTGTCTGCCGGTACGGGCCGCAATTCTCGCGACTACGCCCTGTCGTTCACCGAGCCATATTTCCTCGGTTATCGCCTTGCTGCCGGTTTCGATATCTTCAGCAACAAGGACGAGAGCGAAGATTACTACACGCTCAACACGAAGGGCTTCAATCTGCGCGTAACGGCGCCGATTACCGAGGACCTGTCGACGACGCTTCGCTACAGCTATGCGCGCCTGGATTACAATTCCAGCGATCTCGACGAGCTGTCCACGCCCTATCAGGATGTCGTGGAAAACGGTCCGTGGGTCCGTTCTGCGGTTGCGCATAGCCTGACCTATGACACGGTCGATGATCGCACGCTGCCGCGCGAGGGTATCTTTGCCCAGATCACGCAGGAAGTGGCGGGCCTCGGTGGCGATTCCGAATACTACAAGATCTACGGTAAGGCGCGTTACTTCCATACGCTGATGGAGGATGCAGACGTCATCGGCTCTCTCGCCGTCAGTGGCGGCCACATGTGGGGCTTCGGTACAACACGGGTCTACGACCAGTTCACGCTTTCGGCCAATGACCTGCGAGGCTTTGAGTCCGGCGGTATCGGCCCGCGTGCAACTAGGACCGGCGATTCACTCGGTGGTACGACCTATTTCACGGCTTCGGCCGAGGCATCGTTCCCGATCCCCGGTATTCCGCGTGACTCTGGCTTCCGTGGCGCTGTCTTCGTTGATGCCGGAACGCTGTATGGGAATGATGTGGCGACAGACCCAACGCCGACTACCGGTGACGGGTTGAAAGGAACCGGTATGAGCCTGCGCGCCTCCGTCGGCGCCAGCGTGATCTGGGCCTCGCCATTCGGCCCGCTGCGCTTCGACTATGCTATTCCGATCAAGAAGGAACAGTTCGACGAAGTTCAGCGCTTCAAGTTCGGCATCGCTACGCAGTTCTGACGACGGCCGTCCAGAACCTCAGAGAACACGGACGTTCTGGAGTCTTGCCGATGGAGCATACCTGGTTTTTTCCGCCCCACGACGGTATTCGTCTGGGTGACCTGGCCGACGCGCTTGGGGCGGAACTTGCCGATTCTGCGCATGCCGACCGCGTCGTGCGCAGCGTCTCGCCCGTTAACCGGGCGAAAGATGGCGATCTCTGCTATATCCTTTCCCGCAAATTTCGCGCCGAGCTTGAGACGAGCGAGGCAACGGCGGTCCTTTGCGATCGCGCGCTGGTGTCTCTGATTCCCGCGCACATTGTTGTCCTGGTCTCGAAGCGTCCGCACACCGATTTCGCCCGGGCAGGGGAACTTCTGTATCCGTCCGCGATGCGTCCGGAAGCGATGACCTCCGCAACCGCTTCGATTTCCCCGGCAGCTTATGTCGATCCCGCCGCACGCCTCGAACCCGGCGTCACCGTCGAGCCCATGGCTGTCATCGGCGCCGGTGCGGAGATCGGCGAAGGCAGCCATATCGGGGCCGGCGCGATCATTGGGGCGAATGTGAAGATCGGGCGCGACTGCACCATCGCAGCGGGTGCAACCGTTCAGTGCGCGCTCGTCGGCAACAACGTGATTATCCATCCCGGTGCCCGTATCGGCCAAGACGGTTTTGGCTATGCGCCCGGCGTTAAGCCCGGCATGATCAAGATTGTGCAGATCGGCCGCGTCATAATCCAGGACCACGTCGAAATCGGCGCCAACACGACGATTGATCGCGGCACGATGGACGATACCGTGATCGGTGAGGGGACCAAGATCGACAACCAGGTTCAGGTCGGCCACAATGTGCGCATCGGCCGCCATTGCGGCATCGTCAGCAAGGTCGGTATCGCCGGCAGCACGCGCATCGGCGATGGCGTGATGATCGGCGGTGCATCCGGCATCAACGGCCATATCACCATCGGGGACGGCGTGCAGATCGCCGCCATGAGCGGTGTCGTTGCCGATATTCCGGCGGGTGAAAAATACGGCGGCGTTCCGGCCCGCCCAATGCGCGATTTCTTGCGCGACATGGCGGAGATCGCCATGCGTTCCAGCACTCGAGTCCAGAAGAAGGGGGGCAACGATGAGTGAAGAAACCAAGGCGACGCTCGGCGTGGCTGATCTGCGTGAGATTCTCACGCTGCTTCCCCACCGCTATCCGTTCCTGCTCGTCGACAAGATCATCGAGATCGACAGCGACAATTCGGCGATCGGCATCAAGAATGTCACGGTGAACGAGCCCCAGTTCATGGGCCATTTCCCCGATCACCCGATCATGCCCGGGGTGCTTCTCATCGAAGGCATGGCGCAGACCGCCGGCGCGATCTGCGCGCGGAAGTCGCGTTCGGGTTCGAACCTCGTCTACTTCATGACGATCGACAATGCCCGTTTCCGCAAGCCCGTCGTTCCCGGCGACCGCGTCGAGTTCCATGTCGTCAAGCAGAAGCAGCGCGGCAATATCTGGAAGTTTCATTGCGATGCAAAAGTTGATGGGCAACTTGTCGCGGAAGCTGATATCGGCGCGATGATCGTAAAAAAGGAAGACGCCTGAAAATGATTGCCGCAAGCGCGAAGATCCATCCGCTCTCCGTCGTGGAAGACGGAGCGATCATCGGCGAAAACGTCGTCGTCGGTCCCTTCTGCCATGTCGGACCCAAGGTCGTTCTCGAAGATGATGTGGAGCTTCTGACGCATGTGGTCGTTACCGGCCGGACTGTTGTCGGCCGCGGCACGCGCATTTTCGCCAATGCAGTGATCGGCGGCGATCCGCAGAGCGTGCATCACGACGGCGCCGAGACGACGCTGACCGTGGGGTCGATGTGCGTTATCCGCGAAGGCGTGACGATGAACACCGGCACGACCGAGGGCGGCGGCAAAACTGTCGTCGGCAGCAACAATCTGTTTCTTGCCAACTCCCACGTAGCCCATGACTGCCAGCTCGGCGATCATATCATCCTGTCGAACAATGTGATGCTTGCCGGACATGTGACGGTCGAGGACCGCGTGATCCTCGGTGGCGGCTCGGCGGTGCATCAGTTCACCCGCATCGGCCGTCATGCGTTCATCGGCGGGCTTTCTGCGGTCTCTTACGATGTCATTCCCTATGGCATGCTGAACGGCAATCCAGGCATCCTCGGCGGCCTCAATGTCGTCGGTATGAGCCGTTCGGGAATAGAGAAGGCGACGATCCACGAAGTGCGCCGTGCCTTCAAGCAGATCTTCGAAGGTGAGGGATCGATCCGCACCAATGCCGCTGCAATCCGAGAGCAGTATGTCGGCAGCGTACCGGTCATGCATATCCTCGACTTCATCGCGGCCGACAGCGACCGTGCGCTGTCCTCGCCGAACCGGGGCAAGGGCTGAGTTCCATGGCGGACGGCCGGGCCGACACGCGCGACCGGCTTGCCATCATCGCCGGCGGTGGCTTGTTGCCGCGCTATGTGGCGGATGCCGCCCGCGCTCGGGGTGAAAATCCCTATATCCTCGCTCTCAGCAACGAATCCAGCGAGAACTGGTCCGGCTTCGACCACGAAGTGATTTCCATCGGCAACTATGCCGGCATCGGCGCCGCGTTCCAGGCGAACGGCATTGGTCGCGCCGTGCTGTCCGGTTTCGTGCGCCGCCGGCCGGAATGGCGTGATATCCGTGCCCCGTGGAAAGCGCTGTTTGCCCTTCCTGCCGTCGTGCGCACACTCCTGAAGGGCGGTGACGATACCGTGCTGAAGATGGTCATCCGCCTGATCGAGCGTGAGGGCGTGCGCGTCGTCGGCGCGCATGACATCGCGCCGGATCTTCTGGGCACCGAGGGGCCGCTTGGCGCGATCGCGCCGGATTCAGCCGCTGAGGCCGATATCACCGCCGCTGCCGCCGCCGCCCTGGCCCTTGGCCGGTTGGATGTAGGGCAGGGCGCAGTGGCCGTCGGGGGACGAGTGGTGGCGCTGGAAGGCGCGGAGGGCACGGATGCCATGCTGGAGCGCGTGGCACGGCTGCGCGCAGACGGGCGCATTTCCCAACGCCGCAAGGGCGTCCTCGTAAAACTCTGCAAGCCGGAACAGGACCTCAGGGCGGACCTGCCGTCGATCGGCCTCGAGACATTGCGGCAGGCGCAGGTCGCCGGCCTTTCCGGTATCGCTGTCGAGGCCGGGCGATCCCTCGTGCTCGAGCGCGAATCCCTGGTGGCGGAGGCGAATGCGCGCGGTCTTTTTGTTACCGGCATCGTGCCGTCGCGAACGGAGGAGCATCATGAGCGGTAAACCACTCAGGATCGGCATCATCGCCGGCGAGGTCTCCGGCGATCTTCTGGGCGGCGATCTCGTCGCGGCGTTGCGCACAGCCTATTCCGGCCCGATCGAACTCGTCGGCGTCGGTGGCGAGGCCCTGGAGCGTCAAGGGCTAAAATCCCTCTTCGACTTTTCCGAGCTTTCCATCATGGGCATTTCGCAGGTGCTGAAGCGCCTGCCGTCGCTGCTGCGCCGCATCCGCCAGACAGCGGAAGCCCTGATCGCCGCGCGGCCGGATGTACTTGTCATCATCGACAGCCCGGATTTCACCCACCGCGTCGCACGGCGCGTGCGCAACGCCATGCCGGACCTGCCGGTCGTCAATTATGTCTGCCCGAGCGTCTGGGCCTGGAAGGAAGAGCGCGCGCCGCGCATGCGCGCCTATGTCGATCGCGTACTTGCCCTGCTGCCCTTCGAGCCTGCCGTCATGGAGCGCCTCGGAGGCCCTCAGACAATCTATGTCGGGCATCGTCTAATCGGCGACGGGCAGATCCGTCAGATTCGGGATGCACGGCTCGGCCGACCAGATCGTGACCATGGCGAGAGAGTGTGCCTGCTGCTGCCGGGGTCGCGCTCCACGGAGATTAGCCGGCTACTCCCGGTTTTTGGCGATACGGCAAAAGAACTTTGCGCCCGCAACCCCGGCATCCGCTTCCTTTTGCCCACCGTGCCGCGCCAGGAGGCGCTGGTGCGGCGGTTGACAGCCGATTGGCAGGTGAAGCCGACCATCACCGTGTCGCCGGAGGAAAAGTGGGAAGCCTTCGCGCAGGCAGATGCTGCATTGGCCGCCTCCGGCACGGTTATCCTGGAGCTTGCACTTGCCCGCGTGCCTGTCGTCTCCACCTACAAATTCGATTGGCTGGCCAATCTGTTCCTTCGCAAGGTAAAGATCTGGACGGCCGCCATTCCCAATATCATCGCGGACTACGCCGTGGTGCCGGAATATCTGAATGAGCAGGTCCGCCCCGGTAGCCTGGCACGCTGGTTCGAACGGCTCGCATTCGACACCGCAGAACGCCGCGCCATGCTGGAGGGCTACGATCTCGTCCATGACCGCATGCAGACCGAGCAACCGCCCGGCGTGACCGGCGCGGCGGTGATCCTCGATCTTCTTGCAACAAAAAAGCCCGGTCAAAACTGACCGGGCTTTTGATTTCGTATGCCTTACGCTTAACGCTTCGAGACCGGCATGTAATCGCGCTTCGGCTCGCCGATATAGAGCTGGCGCGGACGGCCGATGCGCTGCTCCGGGTCCTCGATCATCTCGTTCCACTGGGCAATCCAGCCCACGGTGCGGGCGAGCGCGAAAAGCACGGTGAACATGGTCGTGGGGAAGCCGAGCGCTTTCAGCGTGATACCCGAATAGAAGTCGATGTTCGGATAGAGCTTCTTCTCGATGAAATACTCGTCCGTCAGCGCGATGCGCTCGAGTTCCATCGCGACTTCCAGCATCGGATCGTCCTTCACGCCGAGTTCGCTCAGGACCTCGTGCGTCGTCTTCTGCATGATCTTGGCGCGCGGGTCGTAGTTCTTGTAAACCCGATGGCCAAAGCCCATCAGACGGAACGGGTCGTTCTTGTCCTTGGCCTTTGCGACATATTCCGGGATACGATCGACCGAGCCGATTTCGGCCAGCATGTTGAGCGCCGCCTCATTGGCGCCGCCATGCGCGGGGCCCCAGAGGCAGGCGATGCCGGCCGCGATGCAAGCGAATGGGTTGGCACCCGAGGAGCCGGCGAGACGCACGGTCGAGGTCGAAGCGTTCTGCTCGTGATCAGCGTGCAGGATGAAGATACGGTCCATCGCGCGGGCCAGAACCGGATTGACCACATACTCTTCGCACGGAACAGCAAAACACATGCGCAGGAAGTTCGACGCATAGTCCAGGTCGTTCTTCGGGTAAACGAAGGGCTGGCCGATATGATACTTGTAGGCCATGGCAGCGATCGTCGGCATCTTGGCGATCATGCGCAGCGAAGCGACCATGCGCTGGTGCGGATCGGTGATGTCGGTCGAGTCGTGGTAGAAGGCCGAGAGAGCGCCGACGCAGCCGCACATGACGGCCATCGGATGGGCGTCACGACGGAAGCCGGTGAAGAAGCGGCTCATCTGCTCGTGCACCATGGTGTGGTGCGTCACGCGATGATCGAAATCATCCTTCTGCGCCTTGGTCGGCAGTTCGCCGTACAACAGGAGGTAGCAGACTTCCAGGAAGTCTCCATGCTCGGCCAGCTGGTCGATGGGGTAGCCGCGGTGCAGCAACACGCCTTCGTCGCCATCGATATAGGTGATCTTCGATTCGCACGAAGCGGTGGACGTGAAACCGGGGTCATAGGTGAAGGCGCCGGTATTCTTGTAGAGCGTACCGATGTCGATCACATCGGGGCCGATCGTCCCGGATCGCGTCGGCAGCTCGACTGTCCTGCCACCGATCGATACACCCGCGCTTGTTCCTGTCATGACGATCCTCCGTTGTTTCGAATGGTGGCACGCAGTTGTGCCGCACCCATGAACATGCTCGTTTTGCTAGCCCATTTACGGCGCGCTGCCAAGCGATACCAAAGGCAAATTGTGCACTGCGGAAATAGGCTTTCCGGCAACGCAATATCTACCGTTTCCGCGAAGTTGCAAGCAACCTTTGAGAGTGGTCACCAGAATGCGGAGGTGGCATCCTTTCTGTGTCACTTAGTATTTCCCATGCCTACTGTTGATTGAAGATTTTTCCTCTGGATTGCACTATGGTGGCCTAGAGCGGGGCCGAAGCCATGGCCGGGGTGGATGGAGCGGAGAGACGGGAGGCGATGCGCGAGGCTGAGGCCTGGCGGATGCCGCCGGATGCGCGGATGCCGGTGACGGGATCCGCCGATCTGCCGCGGCCTATCGGGCCGCCTGGATTTGCGCGCCGGTTTGCGGGGCGGCTGTCGCACGCTTTCATCGCTCGGCGAGGCATGGCGGCCGCTTGGGGCGATGAACGCCAACATGGCCACTTCTTTCTCTTCGTGCCGGTTTTCCTAGGCCTGGGGGCGGCCCTCTGGTTTGCAGCCCCGTCCGATCCCTCCACCGTTGCCCTCATGTTCGTCGCCGTCGCCGCCTTCTGGCCGGCCTGGCGTTTGCGGCACCGGGAAGATTGGTTGGCGCTCGTCGCCGGCGGCGCGTTCCTCGTGCCCCTGGGCATGCTTCTTGCGGGTTTTGAAACCGCGCGCCTCGACACCGTTCTGTTGGATGCGCCCGTGACCACGGAGATCACCGGCCGCGTGCTTTCCCGCGAAAGCGACGGACGCGGCGCAATCCGCTATCGCATCGTCCTGGAGACCACGCGCGATCCCGTCCTGAAGCGCGCGCCGCGTGTGGTCACCATCCTAGCCCGCAGCCGACACGAGCCGATCGCGATTGGTGGCGGCATCGCCGGTCGCGCGCGCCTCAGTCCGCCGTCAGGTCCGGCGCTGTCCGGCCTCAACGATTTTGCCTTCGATGCCTATTTTGCTGGCAACGGAGCGGTCGGATATTTTTACAAGGCGCCGCAAAGCGTTTTGACGACGCCACCCGGCCTGGCGGAGCGGATCCGTCAGGAAATCGCGACCTGGCGAAACAACCTGACCGAGCATATCAAGGGCAGGATCGATGGGGATGCCGGAGCGATAGCGGCTGCGCTGGTGACCGCCGAGCAGCGCGCGATCAGCGACGAGACCGTGGAGGCGCTGCGGCAGGCGGGGCTCGCCCATGTGCTGGCCATTTCGGGGTTGAACATGGTGCTGGCAGCCGGCACCTTTCTGGTGGGCGCACGCATGGTGATGGCGCTGATCCCCGGCTTTGCCGAGCGCTATCCGGCGAAGAAAATCGCAGCGGCCGGAGCGCTCGTCATGGTGACGCTCTACATCCTCGTCTCGGGCGGCGCCATTTCCGCGGTGCGCTCCTGGATCATGATTTGCGTCATGCTCGTCGCCGTGCTGCTCGGCCGCTCGGCGATCAGCCTGCGCAATGTCGCGCTCTCGGCGATCCTCATCCTCTTGATCACGCCATCGGCCATCACCAATCCCGGCTTCCAGATGTCCTATGCCGCCACGCTTGGGCTGGTCGCTGGCTATGCGGCTTGGCGCGAGCGCCCGATACGCCGCGAGAGCCGGGGAGGCGCATTTCGCAACGTTGGTGGTTCGGCTGGCCGCTTCCTCGGGGGATTGACGCTTTCCTCGCTGATCGGCGGCCTCTCGACGCTTATCTATTCGATCGGCCATTTTCACCGCATCCCGGCCTATGGGCTGGCAGGCAACCTGCTCGCCATGCCCGTCATCAGCGCCGTCGTCATGCCCTTTGGTCTGGCTGCCGTGCTGCTGGTGCCGTTCGGCCTCGATGCCGTCCCCTTTGCCATCATGGGCAAGGGGATCGAGTGGATGATCACGCTTTCCACCTGGGTTGCGAGTTGGAACGGCGAGATCGTCACCGGTCGTATTTCCCCCGGCACGTTCCTGCTCATCGGCCTCGGGGGCGGGCTTGTCTGTATCCTGCGGACACGCCTCCGCCACGCCGGGACGTTGCTGGTTCTGTTGGGCACAACCCTCGCATTCTTGCCGAATGACCCCGTGAGGCCGGAAGTCGTGATTTCCGAAGATGGTCGCCTCGTCGCCGTGTTGCGCGATGGGCGTGCCGCAGCGAACCGCGCCCGCCCGCCGGACTTCGTCTACGCGCAATGGCGAAGGGCCCTGCGCCTGGGTGAACTCGTGAAACCGGACGTAAGGAAGACCAGCGGGCTGACACTCGAAGAAGACGCCGCCGCCACGCAGACCGCGAAGAAGCGGATATGGCCGCGCCGTCGGGCGAACCGCGAGAAAGCCAGGGAGGCGATTTCTTCCGCCTTTGCGGCAGCAAGGCTTCAAGCCGGCTTTCTCTGTGAGGCAAAGGCTTTCTGCGTGGCCGTTTCGCCAAATGGCTGGCGTATTGTCACGCTTGAGGATGTTGCATTTCTCGGCACGGCCTGCGATGCTGCGGACCTTGTCGTCACACCGGCGCCGCTACGGATCGCCGCCTGCCGTTCCGGCGCACGGCTTGTCACGGCCCGCCACCTGCGCCGAACCGGCGCACTGGAAATCCGGCCCGGCGAACAAGCGAACGAAAAGAGCTTCTCCGATGCCCGCTTCACGTCGGCTATCGACACGCTGGATCGTCCCTGGTCACGACACCGCATTTATGATTGGCGGACAGGCGCCTATTCGGGTGAAGGGACCGATCAAAAACATGTCGGCAGCGAACACCGGGACGGGGAGGGGGACGCGGCGAAAACCACCGATCTGCGGTGGTCTACACATTGATCATGGCCGCGCCATATGTCGTGAAATCAAGACATTCCCGTGTCCCGTCCCCCGGCCAACGATTGCAACATCAGGCGGGAGAAAAACGGAATACGCTTGTCGTGCTCACGAACGATCAGTGATAACGCCGAATAAGCCCCACCAGCTTGCCTTGGATTTTCACGCGGTCCGGACCGAAGATGCGGGTCTCGTAAGCCGGATTTGCGGCTTCCAGCGCAATGGAATCCCCCTTTCGGCGGAACCGTTTCAACGTGGCTTCTTCATCATCGACAAGCGCAACGATGATTTCGCCGGGGCTCGCGGTGCTGGTGTTGCGGATGATGACGGTGTCGCCATCGAAGATCCCGGCCTCGACCATAGAATCGCCCTTGACCTCTAGCGCATAATGCTCGCCGCCGCCGATCATCTCTGCCGGCACGGTGATTTCGTGCGTGTTGTTCTGGATGGCCGAAATCGGCACGCCGGCGGCGATTCGGCCCATCACGGGAACGGATACCGAGGCGGATATCACATCTGCCTGCGGTGTGACGGTGCGCTGCGGCGGTGTCGCGGGTGCCGGCCGTTTGCCCAGGCTGCCTTCGATGACAGCGGGCGAGAAGCCGCGACGTGGTTGAAGGCTCGACGAATAGGCTTCAGGAAGCTTGATGACTTCCAGCGCGCGGGCACGATTCGGCAGGCGGCGGATGAAACCGCGCTCTTCCAGCGCGGTTATAAGGCGATGGATGCCGGATTTGGAGGCGAGATCCAATGCATCCTTCATCTCGTCGAAAGACGGCGGAATGCCGGATTCCTTCATACGCTCATGAATGAACAGGAGCAGTTCCTGTTGTTTGCGCGTCAGCATGGCCTCTCCACCGAGAATCGTGAAACAAATCCAGAACAGACACTATATGTTCGATATGTGTTCCGCAAGGGGCTTCTGAAACAATCGGTGTGGCGGACGGGGCTGCTAGGCGACTGGTCACAAGAGCTGCGGCGAAGCGCCGTTCGTGACCAGTCCCGAAAAAATGTCCATCCTGCACACGACCAAGGCCGATATCAGGTCTTGGTCCGCATTCCATCTCCCGCGCTCAGAGAATGAGGTCGGTCGCGACAAGACTTGCCTTGTTGAAGAGCTTCAGGATGACGACGTCAGCGCTGGACAGGCGGATTTCGAGGTCGGCGCCGACCTGTACGGCCTTGCTGAGAACGGAACTGGCCGACGAAAAGTTGTAGGACTGCAGATCGATGTCATCGACATTGTTCTGGAAGTCGGTGATCGTATCCCGTCCGTAGCCGCTCGCAAAGGCGAAGACGTCGGCCGCGCTTCCCCCGGTCAGGGTATCGTTGCCCTTGTAGCCATTGATCCTGTTTGCGCCGGTATTGCCTGTCAGCTTGTCGCCGAAGGCGCTGCCGAGGAGGTTTTCGATCAAGGAATAGGTGTCGCCGATCGCCTCGCCGGTATTGATTGCGGCACTTGCCAGGCTTGCCGTTACCCCCGCCGTCGCCAGCAGGTAGCTCGCCGTATCCACGCCGGCAGCACCGATCAGCTTGTCGCCGCCCGTGCCGCCGTTCAACGTATCATTGCCGGCTCCGCCGTCGAGCGTATCCGCACCGGCGCCGCCTTGCAGGTTGTTGTTGCCCGTATTGCCGACCAGCTTGTCCACGAAATTGCCTCCCACCAGGTTTTCGATGGAGGAATAGGTGTCACCCGCCGCGTTGCCGACGTTGTCGGAAGGCTTGATGAGGTTGGCGACGACACCCGCCGCAGCCGTGGAGTACGACGCGGTATCTGCGCCCGCGCCGCCGATGAGCTTGTCGGCGCCGGCGCCGCCGATCAGCGTGTCGTTGCCGCTGCCGCCGTCGAGTTGGTCGGCGCCTGCATTACCGGACAGGATGTTGGCGCCCTGGTTGCCGACGATCGTATCATTGCCGCTGCCACCCGTGGCGTTTTCGATGAGCGAGCGAAGATCACCCTTGAAAAGCAGCGCATTGAAAATGTTGCCTCGCGCGAAGCCGCCATTCGGCCCGCCGCCGAGATAGGCGAGCTGCGTAGCGTCGAAGACGGAGTGCTCCCCTGGGCGGAGATCGACCTTGACGCCGTTTGAATAGGCGCTGAGATCGTAGGTATCATTGCCGCCGCCATCCCAGAGCGTCGCGAAGATGCGATTTTCGCCGGGGGCGATGGCGAGTTCGCCATTGACGAGCGTATCGCCGCTTCCCGGTGTCCATTTGTAGACGGTGGCACCGGAATTGGTGGAATAGTCCGCACCGTACATGTGCTGGAGCGCCGCGATATCGGCCATCATGAACGTCTGCGGCGCGCCGAATTCTTCATAAGAGTAGGAGTTGCCTGTGTCGCCGATGTAGCTCAGGTAGCTCATGACCGTGAATTCGATGCTGTTGGTGGCATCCGGCATCTTGCCATAGACCACATTTTCCTGCGCGTGCTTGAGGCCCAGGGCGTGCCCGAGCTCGTGGATCAGCGTGTGCCAGGCGTAGTTGCCGGCCACCGGCTTGCGCAGATCGTAGATCGTGCCCGCGGCGGCGGTTCCGAACCAGATATCGCCATCGTCCGCGCTGTCCGTGTTGATAACGTTACCGGGAAAATCGGCAACCTCCGCCGTGGCGGGGACGCTGGATTGCGCAAAGCGAAATGTCGCGTTGGTCGAATTTCCCACTGTGAAGTTGAGATTGGTGAAGCCCTCCACGGAAAAGCCGTCATTCGCTTTCCCGCCAAAGGATGTCTCCATCGCGAACAGGGCGGCGTTCTTCTGCGTGTAGGAAATGCTGTTGAAGCCGCTGTCGTATTTCGTATAGCTGTAGTCCGTCAACACTGTGGGAAAGGCGTAGGTAACGGTGGACACGCTCCAGCCCTTGCCGACAAGGACTGAATCCACAAAGATCGAACCAGTTGCGTTGATCGTTTTGGTAGGCGTTGCTGAACCCGACATGTTTCCCCCCGGATTTTGGCTGGGTGCCGCCGGCTACGGAATCGGCGCGGCTTCCCAAAAATGCCTCAGTGCTAATACACTATCACGGCAACCACCTCTAAGACGCGCGTGATCGCTATGCTATTCGCAGTTTGTTGTGCATTGTGCGCATATGGTTCGGGGCTGTCCGATTCCGGGGTTGCGTCTGTGCGGCAGCCGACGATCGTGAGGGTGGTCATGCAGAAGCCGGGCGATCCGGAAGAGGCTGTCAAATCCGAATATGAGGCCCTTAAAGGCCGGGGAACGCGGGAGGCGCTTGAACTCTTCATCGCAAGGCACCCGGATCATCCGCTCGCGGCGAAAGCGAAGGAGGAGTTGCAGCGGCTCAATCCCTGAATATCGACTGACCACATCAGAAAGACATTGTGGATTTATCCCGTATCTCTTTTATTCCATTGTTATTTTAGCGACCTCGAGCAGTTTTCTGCGTCTTCTTCGCATCCTCTCCGAAAAGACCCGAATAAAGCCATTAGCCCACCCGTCGATAGGACGATTGCGGTTGACGAACGTCATGGGCCTTGCCAGCATACCCTGAAATTCGGACCGTCCAGTTTGCATTTGGGGGCATACGTTGACTGCGGGTTCCATCGTCGCGACACTTCTGATTGTCTTTGCCGGCCTGCTGGCCGTACCGGCCGTCAGCCATACCAATGCGGGCACCACCTTTTCTCTCGTGGCTTCGTCCATGGCCTTCGTCGCGATGGCGATCGCGCAATTCATGGCGACGCGCCCGCCTTTCGTCGAAAGGCTGTTCGGCGGGCTCGACCGCATTTACCAGTTCCACCGCAAGATCGGCATCGCGGTGCTCTGTCTTATCCTCTTCCACTACTTCATCGCGCCGGATTTCCAGGGCCTGTCGGTCACGAGCGGCCTCAATCTGCTCGCCAAGACGATGGGGGAATGGGCCTTCTACGGCTTCGTCTTCCTGTTGGTTCTGAGCCTTGTGAAGGTCATCCCGAAAACGCGTTTTCAGGTTCCCTACCAATACTGGCGCATTACGCATCGGTTCATCGGCCTGCTCTTCGTGCTGATCGCCTTCCACCAGATGTTCATCAAGCGGCCCTATGACGGCACGGCGTTTCTGGCAACCTACCTCAATATTTTCGCTTTGATCGGTATCGTGAGCTACGCCTATACGCAGCTCCTGCCGTGGCTGCGCACCCGTCGCTACGAGGTGGTGAATGTCGAGCGGCATGATGGCGCGACCATCATTTCGGCAAAGCCTATCAACCGCAAGCTTCGGGCGATGCCCGGCCAGTTCGGTTTCTTCCGGGTCAATAAGCCGGGCCTGCGCGAGCCGCATCCCTTCACGATCGCCGGCATCGAGGACGATGGTTCGGTTCGCTTCGCCATCAAGCCGCTGGGCGATTATACGAAGGCGCTGCGCGAGAGCGTGGCGGTTGGCGACGCGCTGACGCTCGAGGGCGGCTACGGCCATTTCAATCACAAGCGCGGCGGCAAGAAGCAGATCTGGCTTGCCGGCGGCATCGGCGTCACACCGTTCCTTGCCATGGCGAGTCGGCTGAAAGGCGACGAGGGGCAGGATATCCACATGGTCTACTGTGTGCGCGACAGCGCCGAGGCGATCGGCCTCGAGACGTTTCGCGCCCAGGCCGAAAAACTCGGGAATTTCAGCTTCGTGCTGCACAACTCGGCGACCGACGGACGCCTCGATGCGTCGAAGCTCGTCTCCGGCACCAGCATGAACCCGGCCGAAGCCGACCTGTGGTTCTGCGGCCCGCCGCCGTTGCGGCTCGCCATCGAAAAGGGATTGAGAGAGCTCGGAAAGGCGCCACGGCGCGTCGAGTTCGAGCGTTTCGAGTTTCGATAGGGCCGGGCGCGTACGGAATTGCGTGAATGAAATCGGGTGCTTCCGCGTTTCTAAGAAAAGCGGGAATGCTTGAAATTTCCAGCCGGTCCACCGGCCTCTTGGAGCGAAGGGAACAAGCCATGCGCGTGTTCAAGACATCACTTCTGCGACCGGTTTCCCGCCTTGCTGCGGCGCTCGGTCTGACCATGGCGCTGTTCTGTCCCGCCAGTGCGTTCGCCATCGACCAGTTCGCGGCGGATGCCTACGGCACCTACCAGGCGAATGCCGACAATGGCAAAATCATGTTCGGCGCGGCCGGTTGCGGCGCTTGCCATGGCTCGGGCGACAATATGGAGCTGCTTTCCGGCGGCATGGAAATGCAGACGGCGATCGGCAAGTTCTTCGCGCCGAACATTTCGGCCCATCCGAACGGCATCGGCGGCTGGTCCAACGCTGACTTCCTGAACGCCGTCATGGTCGGCCTCAAGAAGGATGGCAACAATTTGTATCCGGTCATGCCCTACACCTCCTATGGCGGCATGAAGCCGGAAGACGTGCTCGATATCAAAGCCTATATCGAGACGCTGCCGCAGACGGATGCCGCGTCGAAGGAACACGAGATCGCCTTCCCCTTCAGCCGCCAAACCACGATCACGCTCTGGAAGCGCAGCCATTTCACCGTACAGGCCTATCAGCCGCGCGAGGAAACGCAGATGGAGCGCGGCCGCTACCTCGTGGAAAATGTCGGCGGCTGCGGCGATTGCCACACCCCGCGCACCACGACCTACGGGCTCGACCTCGCCCGTGCCTATGAGGGCGAGAAAGGGCTGACCGGCGCGGTCGCGCCCGATATCACCAAGGCGCGCATGGCCGGTCTTGCCTCGCATGAAGTCTTCACAAAGGGCCTGATCGAGGAGGGCAAGAAGCTCTCCGGCTCGCCGCTCGCCGATCCCGTCATGCGCCGCATCGCGCAGGGCCTTTCGGCTCTGTCGGACGAGGACAAGCAGGCCATGTACGCGTTCCTTTCCGACCGCGAGGTGAAGGTGACGCCGGTCGAAACCAGCACGGCGCCCGTCTGCAGCGAGGCGACCGCCGAGAGCGCGCTCAGCGTTGGCGGCGGCAATGCGGAGCTCGCTTCCGCGGCCGATGCCTTCATCGGCAAGTATTGCCGCAACTGCCATGGCCCTGGCGAGAGCTCGCAGGGCTCGTTCCCATCCGGCGATCTTGCGTCGATTGCCGCGAACCCGGCCTTCGTGACCCCCGGCGATGCGTCCAAGTCGCTGCTCTACACCAGCGTCACCAGCGGCCGCATGCCGCTCGGAAAGCGCCCGGCCGATGCCGAGGTGCAGGGCCTGGCCGACTGGATCAACTCGCTCAACCAGGCGGCCATTCCCACGGCGGTTTCGGCCACGCAGGTCAAGCGCTCGCGCCCCATGCTGAAATATCTCGATTTCGTCGAACTCGCCTTGCAGGACATCTCCAAGGTCGACGAACACGACCAACCCTTCATGCGCTATTTCAGCTATCGCGACCAATATAACGGCATGATGAGCTGCGAGACGCACGACACCTTCCTGAAGCGCATGAAGGTTCTGGCCGGCGGCTTCAAGAAACTCTTGAACTCGCTTTCCTACGGGCCTGAGCTTGTCCTGCCCGAGGAAGTGGACGGTTCCGACGGTCTGCTCGTTCGTGTCGATCTGCGTGATCTCGAATGGAACCAGGAAGACTACGACTTCCTGATCAACGAGTACTTCTACGGCGTCGACCCGACGAGCAATGCGCAACTGCACGCCCTTGCCAAGGCGACGCAGAGCCAACTGCCGATCATGCGTGTCGACTGGTTCATGAGCAACGGCGCCCGGCCGAAGGTCTATAACCGCCTCATGAAGCTGCCGACCAACATCGCCGAACTGGAAAAGCGCTTCGGTGTGCCGGTCGATCAGAACATCGAACGCCGCCGTATCGTCCGCGCCGGCTTTGCCGACGGCTCGTCCGGCGTCTCCGACCACAACCGTATGCTGGAACGCCACGATATGCCTTTCGGCGGCTACTACTGGAAGTCCTATGACTTCGCGGGCGACGTCGGCAGGCAGGTGCTGAAACGCTTCCCGGCGGGGCCTGATGGCGTGAAGCTGAAGGCGGGTCTGGAACCTTTCGAGCACGACGGCGGCGAAATGATTTTCTCGCTTCCGAACGGCATGCAGGGTTACTATCTGTCGACCAACAAGGGCGACCAGCTCGACATCGGCCCGACGGCGATCGTCTCCTTCCGCAAGCGGCCAATCGGCAAGGGGGTCGAGATCATCAACGCTCGCTCCTGCTTCGACTGCCATTTCGACGGCATTCTCTCCAAGCGGGACCAATTGCGCGAGCATATCGAGACGTCCACGCTTTTCTCCAAGGACCAGCAGGACGAGCTTCTCGCCGTCTATGTGCCGCAGGAGGAGCTGAACGAGGTTTACAAGCGTGACACTGACCGGTTCGTCGGCGCACTCGATCGTCTCGGCATTACCGAAGCAACGGCTGGCGGCGGCAAGACCAGCCTGAAGGCTCCCGGCGGCGCCGAGATCTTTACCTACTTCGCTGACCAGTACGAGGACGAGCTGAACTTCGAACAGCTTGCGGCCGAGTTCGACATGACGCCGGAAGAGTTTTCGTCCGACATCCGTCGCCTCACCGACGTCAATGCCCTGCGCATCGGCCTCGACTGGGTTGCGACGCTCGAAGCCGGCGCTACGATCCCGCGCACCGAGGTAGAGGAACAGTATGCCTTCATGTTGCAACCGCTCGTGCAACTCGAACCGCTGAAGCGTGGGGTCAACCCCGACGTCGCCGCCAATACCGGTGATGCCGCCGCAAGCCAGCAACAGTCACAGGGCCAGGTGGCCAATACGGACCAATACGCCGGGCAGGCTGATACCGCCTATGTCGTGCCGGCCTACAAGCAGGACGACAAGGCGCAGGCCGAGAAGGTGAAGCTGGCATTGCGTGTGCCGAGCACCGCGGCAAAGGTCGGCGATTACCTCAGCTTTGAACTCAGCACGAACCATAGCTGCGAGCTGCAGGTGATGTATGTCGAGGATACCGGCACGGTCGAAATCATCCCCGACGTGATGATCGGCAATACGACGCTGAATGCTGGCGAAAGCCGCCTTATTCCGCAGCCGGGTTCTGGTAACCTGACCTTCGATTCGCCGTCACCCGGTGAAACGATGATCGCCTTCTGCCGCATCGGCGGACTTGGCGACCAGAAGATGACGGCGGAAAAGGCCAGGCAGCTGGTGGCGACCTCCAAGCTGCCGCCAACCCGTGGACTGGCAGTCAACCTCGCCAGGCAGGCCGAGCAGGACAACGGTGCGAGCGGTCTCCAGATGGTGACGTTCGAAATCAAATGACAACAAGGGCAGGGGCCACAGGCCCCTGCCTATTCGTTTCGAGAAGACATGAGGGCTGAACCGACAATGCTGATGCGATCTCTGGCAGCGACACTCTTCGTAATGGCCGGTGTGGCCCCGGCCGCGGCGGCCTGTGATGCCTTCACCGGTGTCATCGAGGCGTTCAACGCAGGCGACGAACAGAAGGCCCAGTCGATCGCCGAAACCGCCGGCACCGCCAATTGCAGCGCCAATGAGCGTACGCTCGTCGGCCGTGTCGCGGCGCTTTCCAGCTTCAATCGCATCGCAACCGACGTCGGCAACGGCGGCAAGCTGGTGGATCACCGCGCCGACCTGGAGATGCTTCAGAAGAAGTATGGCGGCCCCTGGCAGGTCTTTGATGCGCTGGGCGATCTTGCCCGCGAGCGCAAGGACTACGAGGAAGCCGCGAAACTCTACCAGATCGCTCTGGAGGACGGCTCGAACACGACGTTGACACCGGATTGGATGGCGCCGGACGAGCAGTACATCCTGCGTCTCGACCGGCTTGCCGGCGAGATGCGCCTTGCCGCGCCGCGCCCTGTCAAGCTCGCGATGCGCGGCGGCTGCAAGGTCTCCTTCCGCGGCGTGGCGATAAAGAAGAAATCGACGCCGGTTCGTTATGTCTTCGGCACGGCCGATTTCACGCCCGAGGGTGTCGAGGCGGCCAAGGATCTCGCCGAGTGCCTGAAGGCCGTGAAGCCGTCCGCCATCAAGCTGATCGGCCACACGGATCCGGTGGGCGGGGCGGATGCCAATTACGCGCTTTCGCTCGCGCGCGCCGATACGCTGAAGGCCTATCTCCACGATACCGGTTATGCCGGCACGATCACCACGATCGGCAAGGGCGAGGACGAACCTTTCAAGCCGGATGACGCCAGCGCCTATGACACGGAGACACTGAACCAGTTGAACCGCCGCGTTGAAGTGGACGTGCAATGAGAACGCTGCTGCCCCGTCTGCTGGCGCTTACGCTCTCGGCTGCCTTTCCCCTGCCGGCCTTTGCGGCGCAGACCTATGCGCTCGTCGTGGGCGTGGACCAGTATCCGAACGATGTCAGTCTCGATGGCGCCGTGCGCGACGCCGAGGACGTCTATGCGTCGATGAGTGCGGCCGGTTTCAAGGTGAAGAAATTCACCAATGCAGAGGCTCGCAAGGACGATTTGCGCAAAGCCTGGACCGACATGGTGGCCGAGGCGGTATCCGGCGACACGATCATTTTCACCTATGCAGGACACGGCGCGCAGATGCCTGAACTGATTGCCGGTGACGAAGCCGACGGGCTTGACGAATTCCTTCAGCTTCCGGGCTTCGATCGCAACCGTTACGAGGAAACGTCGAAGGAGATCATCGTCGACAACGAGATGAACGCCTGGTTTGCCGAGGCGGAAGGCAAGGGCGTGCACGTGCTCTTCGTCTCCGACAGCTGCTTTTCCGGCGGCATGAGCCGCTCGATCAAGGGCAAGAGCCGACTGGCGCCGGCGGTGACGGTCAAGCTGGCGCCGCCTTCGCAGGAGGCCGTTGCTGGCGCGGCCCTCAAGGAGATCAATTTCAAGCAGGTGACGGTGCTTGCAGCCTCGCTGGAAAGCCAGCCGACGCCGGAGGTCATCATCGACGGCGAGCCGCGCGGGGCGCTGAGCTGGAGCTTTGCCCGCGCCGTTGAGGGCAGCGCCGACCGCGACGGCAACGGCATCATCACGCGAATCGAACTCGAAGACTACATCTTCAGCAATGTGAAGAACCGCTCGGAGGCGTTGCAGGTTCCGAACTTCATGCCCCAGGTGGCCCGCTCGGAGAGCGAGGTCGTGGTGACGCTGACCCGCGGCATTCCGGCCGCCACTGGTGATACGGCGACAACGACGAATGACGCCGGTACGATCCCGAAAACCATCAAGACCGTCAAGGAGCTTGGTTGGACAGGCAAGATCGCCCTGCAGATCGATGGCGAGGCGGCGCGGCCGACGGATGCCGAGGGCACCGGAACGCCGTTTCGCTGGGACGTGGCGACCGGCACGTTCTACACGCCGAACGGTGATGTAGCGGCGGAGAATGTCGGCGCGGACCGTATCCAGCCGGTCGTCGACAAATATGTCCTGCTGGATTTCCTCAAAGCCATGGCAAGCCAGAATCCCGGCACGGTCTCACTGGCGCCCGTCAAGGATATCTATGCCGCCGGCCAACGGCTGCGGTTCGATGCACCGCCCGGCCGCTACCCGAACATGCTGGTCTTCAATCTCGCCAATACCGGCGAGGTACAGTTCCTCGACATGCAGGCGGCGGGAACGAGCAGTTCCGAATTCAAGTTGACGGATGTCGAGATCGTCAAACCTTTCGGTGCCGACCATCTCATCACCATCTGGACAGGTGAACCGGTCGATGCGATCGGAGCCGTACTCTCCGACAAGAACGTGACGGCTGCCACGTTGCTGCAGGCGCTCTTGACGCGGCTCGACGGCAAGGAGGCTAGCGTGGCCATTCAACCTCTCTATACGCGGGAAACACTCTGATGATCCGCTACGCCGCTGCGCTGGTCCTCTCGCTCTCCGTGTTTTCGGCCGCCGCGGCGGCCGACCGGGCGCTGCTCGTCGGTATCGGCACCTATGCGTCGCTGCCGGAAAAGATGTTCCTCGAAGGACCGAAGAACGACGTTCCGCTCATCGAGAAGCTCCTCAGGGAAAAGCAGGGATATGCGGCCGATTCGATTCGCGTTCTGCTCGACAAGGATGCGAGTCGCGCTGCCATCCTCGCCAATATCGATGAATGGCTGATCCAGGGTACGCAGCCGGGCGACCGGGTCTATTTCTACTTCTCCGGCCATGGCCTACAGGTGAAGGATGCGAGTGGTGACGAAGAGGACGGTCTCGACGAAGCGCTTTCGACTTACGATATCGCCGCCGGCGATGGCGATTGGACGAACGTTATTCTCGACGACGAAATCGATGCGATGCTCGAGAAATTGAAGGACCGTGCCGTCTCGATCGTCATCGATGCCTGCCATTCCGGCACGATTTCACGCTCTCTCTCCACCCAGGTCGCCGACGCCATGGAAAGCGCGCGCTTCCTGCCGCGACCGTTCGCCAAGCCGGTGGAAGAGGTGAAAATGCGCGGCCTGCGCATCGATGTGGCGGTTGTCGACAAACCGGAGATCGTCAAGCAGAACGGTATAGAGGCCTGGAGCGCCGCTTCGTCCTATCAGGTCGCCTGGGACGATACGCGCCTGCCGCCGGAAGAGCGCCATGGCGTCTTCACGCTCTCCTATGTCAACGGCCACGAGGTTTCCGCCGCCGACAGCAACGGCAACGGCATCGTCTCGAACGCCGAGCTTCTGGAATATGTGAAGAAACAGTCGCAGACCTATTGTGCGAGCCAGAAACAATGCCAGGGCCTCGATCCGCAGCTCGAGGTGAACTACGCGCTGCTCGGTGCCGCCGCCGTGACGCCGACGGCGGCCGATACGACCGGCCTGCAGCAGACCCAGCAGGATGAACAGCCGCAGACGAGCGGTGATACGCAGCAACAGGGTGCGGACTACGGTAAGGTCGAAAAGGTCAAAGTGGAAAACACCCAGCAGACGGCCTATGTCGCGGCGGACCCGGTCGATGCCGTCAGCGATATCCTCGGCAAGCCGCAGAGCGGTGACGTCCATGTCTCGCTCTCGTCCGATCATCTGAATACCGGCGATTCCTTCCGCATCACCGTGACGAGCAGCACCGGCGGCCACCTCATCCTCTACGACGTCGACAAGGACGGGAAGGCGACGCAGATTTTCCCGAACGAGGCGGCCAAGAAGATCACCCCGCTTGCCGCCAACAGCCCGCTTACAATCCCGGACGACTATTACGGCTTCGATTTCGAAGCCGCTGGCCCGAGCGAAAATGTTCTGGTCGCCATCGTCGTCGCCGATGATGTCGATTTGACCAAGGTCGCGCCGAATGACTACGGCCTGCAGAAGGAACTCGACGCGCGCACCACCATCGCCGACATCGCCGGAACGCTGAAACAGACCTGGACGCGGGATACGGAAAACCGCAGCGTGAACTGGTCGCTGGGGCTCTTGAAGTACACGGTTTACTGAGCCCGGCAGCCACGCACCCGCAACGACAAAGCGGCCCGGTCGTCGAGCCACTATAAAAGCTGTTTTTCTCTACATTTTCCGGGTTGACCCGGCAGAACCGCATGCATATGTTCCGCCCACTTCCGCGGGGCGCCTTCGCACCGCTTGGGAGCGCGTAGCTCAGCCGGTAGAGCAACTGACTTTTAATCAGTAGGTCCAGGGTTCGAATCCCTGCGCGCTCACCACCTCCGTCGTGTTGACACGAAGTGGCGGTGGTCTTCCTTCAAACTACATTTCGGCTTGATCGCGGCACTGACTGCAAAGTCGACACTGCGCCACGACATTTCGTCGCGTTCTCCAAAAGGTGATTGGCGGGAGGGGTGAACCGGGTCTATCAGATGACACCCACGCAGGGGTGGCGAGGCGGTTTTGCCGGCGCCCCTCAGGACGTCTCGGAGTAGCCCTTGTCGATTGCCGATATTTCCCTTTGGAGCGCGCTTCTGGCGGGTGCGCTCTCGTTCCTGTCGCCCTGCGTGCTGCCGCTCGTGCCTCCCTATCTCTGTTACATGGCCGGCATCTCGGTGGATCAGTTCCGCGGCGGGGAAGCGGCGGCGGTGCGGCGGGATACGCGCGGCGCGGTGCTGCTTGCGGCATTCTTCTTCACGCTGGGCTTTGCGACCGTCTTCGTGGCGCTCGGGGCAGGGGCTTCGACCATCGGCATGGTGCTGCGGCGGCATCTCGACCTGCTCGCCCAGATCGGTGGCGTCATCATCATCCTGATGGGCCTGCATTTTCTCGGGCTTCTGCGCATCGGGCTTTTTGCGCGTGAAGCGCGGTTCCAGGGTGGCGGCAAACCGGCGACGGCGTCGGGCGCCTATATCATGGGGCTTGCCTTCGCCTTTGGCTGGACGCCGTGTATCGGACCGGTGCTGGGCGCCATTCTGGGAATTGCCGCGGCGCGCGAAACGGTGGGCGACGGGGCGATCCTGCTGGCGGTCTATTCGCTCGGGCTTGCCGTTCCGTTCTGGATCGCGGCTGGTTTCTCCGGAGCCTTCATGCGCTTCCTCGTGCGTTTTCGCCGCCATCTCGGCGCGGTGGAAAAGATCATGGGCGTTCTGTTGATCCTCACCGGTCTCGCCTTCATTTTCGGCTATATCAGCGCCGTCGCCATCTGGTTCCAGCAAACGTTTCCCATTCTCTCACAAATCGGCTAGAGCATTTCCAGTCGAAGCGACTTTGCTTCGGCGTCGGATAATGCGGTAAAAACAAAATCCTAGAGCATTTCCGGTGAACCAGAGTTCACCGGAAATGCTCTAGTCGGGATATCATCCTCGGAACAGAGCGGGAGCAGGCTTCGGCTCATGGCTGACATCATCGGACTGGTTCTGCCTTTTTTCGGCATGATCCTCCTGGGTTATGTGGTTGCAAGGATCACCAAACAGCCGATCGAGGCGCTTGGCTGGCTCAATACATTCATCATCTACATCGCGCTGCCGGCGCTTTTCTACAAGCTGGTGGCAAGGACGCCGATCGAGCAGCTGACGCGTATCGACTTCATCGTTGCCAATATCAGCGCAACCTATCTCGTTTTCGGCCTTATCTTCGCTATCGGCCTCGTCCTGCGGCGCGCGACGATAGGCGAGGCAACGGTCCAGGGACTGGCGGCCGCCTATGGCAATATCGGTTACATGGGGCCGGGGCTTGCGCTGCTGGCCTTCGGCGAGCCGGCGGCCGTGCCGGTCGCGCTGGTCTTCTGCTTCGAGAACATGCTGCATTTCATGGTCGCGCCCGCGCTGATGGCGTTGGGCGGCGGAGAAAAGCAGGCGCCGTTGCAGATCGTTGCCGGTGTCGCGAGAAAAATCGTCACGCATCCCTTCATCATCGCGACGGCGGCCGGCTTTGTCGCCGCTTTTGCCGGTTTTGAGGCACCGGCGCCATTGCAGCGGCTGATCGACTATCTGGCCCAGGCGGCAGCGCCCTGCGCCCTTTTTGCCATGGGGGTGACACTGGCGCTTCGGCCGCTTAAGCGCGTGCCGGTCGAGATCGGCTACATCGTGCCGGCGAAACTCCTGCTGCTGCCGGTGACGATGTATCTCGTGCTCGGGTTGGCCGGTAATTTCGATCCGGTCTGGGTTTTTACAGCCGTGCTGCTGGCTGCCCTGCCGACGGCGACCAATGTCTTCGTGATCGGCCAGCAATACAATGTCTGGCAGGAGCGGGCGTCGGCAACCATCCTCATCACGACGGTGTTGTCGGTCGCGACGGTCACGGTGCTGCTCTATCTCATCAAATCAGGCCTGCTTGCGGGCGATCCGTTCCCGTAACGTATCGCGAAACGCCTTGAACGAACCGCCTGGCTCGATACCCTCGCGCATGACGACGCTGCGCAGAGGACCGAGCGCCGAGAGGAGATGCAACCCCGCCGAACGCAGGAATTGCACGGGCAGGAAATCCGACAGCAGCGAGCGGTTGAGCAGGTCGACACTGAGCGTGCGTGAGCGGACATCCACCTGACGCTTGCGGTCGAAATGGTCACCAATCGCATCATAGGCAGTGGGCTCGGATGCTTGCAGCAGGTCCTTCAGAGCCATGATATCGCGCAGGCTGAGATTGAGACCCTGGGCGCCGATCGGCGGAAAGGCGTGCGCAGCCTCGCCGACCAGGGCGATGCGGCCCTTGCCGAAACGATCGGCCGTCATGCCCGACAGCGGAAAACTCTGCGCACCGCCCTCGACGGCGACCTTACCGAGCATGGATTGCATGCGCGCCTCGACAGCCTGGCTGAGTTCGGCATCCGACAGGCCGCTCAGCCGCACGGCTTCCTTTGGCGGCAGAACCCAGACGAGGCTGGAGCGGCGGCCGGGCAGGGGAACCTGGGTGAAGGGGCCGCTTTCCGTATGAAATTCCGTCGAGACATTGCCGTGCGGTCGGTCATGCGAGAAATTGAGAACGAGCGCCGCCTGCGGATAGGACCAGGCACGGACAGCGATGCCGGCGCTCTCGCGGATTTTCGACTTCCGGCCATCGGCGCCGACGACGAGGCGGGCGAGCACGCGCGCGCCGTCGTCGAGTGCCAGTTCTACGCCGTTTTCGAAAGCCGTGGCGGCGGTCACGCCGTTCGGCAGGCGAACGATGCCATCATCGGCGGCAATGCGGTTATCGAGAACGTCGAGGAAGGGGGCGTTGGGAATATTGTAGCCAAAGGCGCTCAGGCCGACTTCGCCGGAGCGGAAGGCAACAGGCGGCGCGCGCAGGAGGCGGGCCGTCCCGTCGAGAATCTGCATCGTCTCAAGCGCCGCAGCATGCGGGGCGATGTCGTCCCAGAGACCGAGCGCCTTCAGGAACACGATGGACTGATCCATCAGCGCCGTGGTGCGGCCATCTGTGACGCGGGCGGGCGGTGCGATCAGCGCGACGCTTCGGCCCGAATCGGACAGCGCAAGCGCCGCGAGGCTTCCAGCAAGGCCGGCGCCGACGATCGCAATATCGAATTCCCTCATGACCGACCTCCGAAAGAGCCCACGTGTTACCCACAGATTTGCAGCGCTTCTACCCGATGCAAACTAGGCCGGCAAAGAGGCAATTTCCATGGGATGAATCCGCGCAGGCGACCGAAGCGCTTGGGGAGCAACCGATTTCCACTGGCGGTGCCGGGCAATCAATGCATATTACCTGACGTGACGGCACAAGAGGGCGTGTCTGGCGGGTCGCGGCCGAGATCTAAGCCCCAAGGAATGGACAGCGAACGGCAATGAAGTTCTTCAACTACAAGCGCGTGCCCTACGCGGAAATCCGTGCCTTTTCCGTTCATATCCTGACGGCATCCGGCTCGTTCCTGGCCT
Source organism: Shinella curvata (assembly GCF_022899935.1). GTDB lineage: Bacteria > Pseudomonadota > Alphaproteobacteria > Rhizobiales > Rhizobiaceae > Shinella > Shinella curvata. The sequence continues at coordinate 210,958 of NZ_JALJCJ010000001.1, read as the reverse complement.
TCCTCGGTGTCGTGGCGGCGGCGGAGCACCGTTTTGTCGATATGTTCTGGTGGCTCGGGCTGGCGCTTCTCGTCGATGGCATCGACGGTCCGATCGCGCGAAAGGTGCGCGTCAAGGAAGTATTGCCCAACTGGTCCGGCGATACGCTCGACAACGTCATCGACTACGTGACCTATGTGCTGCTGCCGGCCTTTGCACTTTACCAGAGCGGCATGATCGGTGAGCCCTGGTCCTTCGTGGCCGCCGGTGCCATCGTGGTATCGAGCGCCATCTACTATGCCGATATGGGCATGAAGACCGACGAGTATTTCTTCTCCGGTTTCCCGGTCGTCTGGAACATGGTGGTGTTCACGCTGTTCGTCATCAAGGCGAGCGGATTAACGGCATCGATCATCGTTTTCGTCTCCGTCTTCCTCACCTTCATGCCGATCAACTTTTTGCATCCCGTGCGCGTTCAGCGGCTGCGGCCGCTCAATCTCGGCGTCTTCTTCCTCTGGTCTCTTCTCAGCGGCTATGCATTGCTTCTGCATTTCGACACGCCGGACTGGGTGGTCTGGGGCGTCGTGGTGACGGGGCTTTACCTCTATGGTGTCGGCGCCGTGCTGCAGGCTTTTCCAAAACTCGGCCGGTCGTGACTGTCGGGAGAACTGATATGACCAAAGCGATCGTAGTCCGCACGCTTGGCGGACCTGAAGTTCTCAAGCTCGAAGACGTCGAGCTCGGCGCACCAGGCCCGGGAGAGGTCCAGATCCGCCAGGCGGCAATCGGGCTCAATTTCATCGATGTCTATTTCCGTACCGGCCTCTACAAGGCCGAGCCGCCGTTCATTCCGGGCAAGGAAGGTGCGGGCACGGTCACCGCTCTCGGCGCGGGAGTGACGGATTTCGCGATCGGCGACCGCGTTGCCTACGCCTCGGCGGACGGCGCCTATGCGGCGGAGCGCAACGTCGCGACCAAGCATCTGGTGAAGGTGCCGGATGGCATTTCGCTGGAAACGGCGGCGGCTATGATGCTCAAGGGCATGACCGCGCAATATCTCTTGCTCCAGACCTTTCCGGTTAAGCCCGGCAGCGTGATCCTGTTCCACGCCGCGGCCGGTGGCGTCGGCCTCATTGCGGGACAATGGGCCAAGGCGCTGGGCGCCACGGTCATCGGCACGGCGGGCTCGCAGGCGAAGATCGATCTGGCGCTGGCGCATGGCTATGACCATGTCATCGACTACGGAAAGGACGACTTTGTCGCCCGGGTGCGCGAACTGACCAACGGGGCTGGCGTCGACGTCGTCTACGATTCCGTCGGCAAGGACACCTTCCCGCAGTCGCTGGACTGCCTGAAGCCCCGCGGCCTTTTCGTCAGCTTCGGCAATTCTTCCGGCCCCGTTGAGGCATTCAACATGGGGTTGCTCGCGCAGAAGGGGTCGCTTTACGCCACCCGCCCGACGCTGTTTGCGTATATCGCGACACGCGCGGCGCTGGATGCGTGTGCAAACTCGCTGTTTGATATTGTGCAGAGCAGCAAAGTGCGTATCAATATAAATCAGACTTATTCGTTGGCGAATGCCGGGCAGGCGCACGCGGATCTGGAAGCCAGAAAAACGAGTGGAACGACATTGCTCATTCCCTGACAACGACCCGAATGGGCGCAGGGGATCGGGATCGCGGGAAAGAGGGGAAGCGTGTCAGCCGTTGGATCATCCGAGGGCAGCCCGTTGCTGGCTGTCCGCAGCCTGACAAAACTGTTCGGGTCTTTTGCCGCGTGCAACGGCATCGACCTCGATATCAAATCCGGTGAAATCCATGCCTTGCTGGGCGAAAATGGTGCCGGGAAATCCACGCTCGTCAAAATGCTTTTCGGTGTTCTCGCGCCCACGAGCGGCCAGATCCTGTGGAAGGGCGAATCCGTTCGCATTCCAAGCCCCGGTGCCGCGCGTCGCATCGGTATCGGCATGGTCTTCCAGCATTTTTCGCTGTTCGAAGCACTGACGGTGGCCGAAAACATCGCGCTGTCGCTGAGCCCGGGCATTTCGCTTTCCAAAGTCGCCGAGGAGGCCTCGCGCCTCTCCCATCTCTACGGCCTGCCGCTCGATCCGAACGCGCATGTCGCCGATCTCTCGGTCGGCGAGCGCCAGCGCATCGAGATCGTGCGTGCATTGTTGCAGAATCCGGAACTCATCATCCTCGACGAACCCACCTCGGTGCTGACACCGCAGGAGGCCGACCGGCTGTTCGAGACTCTCGCCAAGCTGAAGGCCGAGGGGCGCTCGGTGCTCTACATCAGCCATCGGCTGGAGGAAGTGCAGCGCATCTGCGACCGGGCGACCGTGCTGCGCCATGGCAAGGTCACCGGTGCCTGTGATCCGCGCAAGGAAACACCGGCATCGCTGGCACGCATGATGGTCGGCAGCGACGTCGCCTCGGTGAGCGCGGCGGGTACCAATACCAAGGGCGACGTGCTGCTCGAGGCCAAGCACCTTACCGTGCCGTCGCGCACGCCCTTTGCCGTCGCCCTGAAAAATGTCTGTCTCAAGGTTCGCAGCGGCGAGGTTCTTGCGATCGCCGGCGTTGCCGGTAACGGGCAGGGCGAGCTTTTCGACGCACTCTCGGGCGAATATCCCGTGGCGGATCCGGCCGCGGTTTCCATCCGCGGCAAGGCGGCCGGCAATCTCGGCATTACCGCACGGCGTCTGATGGGAGCCGGTTTCGTGCCGGAGGAGCGCCATGGCCACGCCGCCGTGACGACGTTGCCGCTGTCCGATAATCTTGTCCTGGCGCGCAGCCAGTCCGACCGGAAGACCTTTCTGGCCGGTGGCCTGCTGGGCATCATCCGACAGGCCGTCGTGCGCATCGCCTCCACGCGCATTTCCGAGGCAATGGATGTGCGCAAGAGCGGTGAGAACCCGGCCGCAGGCTCGCTCTCGGGCGGCAACCTGCAGAAATACATCGTCGGCCGCGAGCTGGATCGCCAGCCTGCGGTGCTGATCGTCAACCAGCCGACCTGGGGGGTGGATGCGGGGGCGGCAAGCCGTATTCGCCAAGCGCTCGTCGATCTCGCCAAATCAGGCTCGGCGGTGCTGGTGATCAGTCAGGATCTCGACGAAATCTTCGAGGTCGCCACCGAAATCGCCGTTATCAGCGAAGGGCGACTTTCGGATGCTTATCCGGCTCACGATCTGACGCGGGAAAAGATCGGCCTCCTGATGGGCGGCATGTACGGCAAGACGGAAGGCGAGGTGGCTCATGCGCATTGAACTTGAAAAGCGCGCCAATCCATCGACGCTCTACTCCATCGTCTCGCCGTTCCTGGCGCTGGCGCTGACGGTGGTGGCCGGCGGCATCATGTTCGCACTGCTCGGCAAGGATCCGGGTTCGGCGCTCTACAGCTTCTTCATCGAGCCGTTGCTCGACGTTTGGTCGCTGCACGAGATCGCCATCAAGGCCGCCCCGCTGATCCTTATCGGTGCGGGCCTGTCGGTCTGCTATCGATCCAACAACTGGAATATCGGCGCCGAGGGCCAGTTCATCGCCGGCGCCATTGCCGGCGCCATCGTGCCCGTCGTCTTCCACGACTGGCATTCTCCGCTCGTGCTGCCGTTGATGCTGATCTTCGGCATAATCGGCGGCGCGCTCTATGCCGCCATCCCCGCCTTCCTCAAGGCGCATATGAACACCAACGAGATCCTGACCAGCCTCATGCTGGTCTATATCGCCCAGCTGTTCCTCGACTGGCTGGTGCGTGGCCCCTGGCGCAGCCCGGATGCCTACAACTTCCCGGTCACACGGGATTTTGCACCCGAGGCGATCCTGCCTGAACTTATCGCGTCGGGCCGCGCCAATCTCGGTTTCGCGCTGGCCATTGTCGCGGCCGTCGGCCTCTGGATCATGATGCGTTACACGCTCAAGGGCTTCGAGATCACCGTGCTCGGCCAGTCGGAGCGGGCAGGGCGTTTTGCCGGCTTCTCCTCAAAGCGCATGATCTGGTTCTCGATGCTGCTTTCCGGCGGTCTTGCAGGCCTTGCCGGCATTGCCGAGGTGAGCGGCACCATCGGCAAGCTCCAGCCGGTCATTTCACCCGGCTACGGTTTCACCGCCATCATCGTCGCCTTCCTCGGGCGCCTCAATCCGCTCGGCATCATCGCCGCCGGTCTGTTCCTCGCATTGACCTATGTGGGTGGCGAGGCCGTGCAGCTGACGCTCAGCGTCTCCGACAAGGTCACCCGCGTCTTCCAGGGCCTGCTGCTCTTCTTCGTGCTCTCCTGCGATACGCTTATCCAGTACAAGATCCGGCTGGTCTTTTCCCGCCTTGGCCAATCCAATGAAGGGGGAGCGCACTGATGGGTATCGTCGAAGCGATCCTCCTCACCGTCATCACCGCCGCGACGCCGCTGGTGCTTGCCTCCATCGGCGAACTCGTGACGGAGCGTGCGGGTGTTCTCAATCTCGGCGTCGAGGGCATGATGGTGATGGGCGCGGCGATCGCCTTTGCCGCAACCCAGATGACCGGCTCGCCCTATATCGGCATTCTCGCCGGCATTGCGGGCGGCGGGCTCTTCTCCTTGCTCTTCGGTTTCCTGACCCTGACGCTCGTCGCCAACCAGGTGGCGACAGGCCTGGCGCTGACCATTCTGGGTCTCGGCATTTCCGGCCAGATCGGCGAGCCCTATGTCGGTATGTCCGGCACCAAGCTCCAGCCGATTGTCGTTCCGCTCCTGTCGGACATTCCGTTCCTCGGCCCACTGCTCTTCAAGCAGGATATCATCTTCTACGTGTCGATCGCGCTGGTAATCGGTGTCAACTGGTTCCTGTTCAAGAGCCGTGCCGGCCTGAAAATCCGCGCCATCGGCGACAATCACGGCTCGGCCCACGCGCTCGGCATCCACGTCATCCGCACGCGTTATCTCGCCGTGATGTTCGGCGGCGCCTGTGCGGGGCTTGCCGGCGCGCAGCTCTCGCTGGTCTATACGCCGCAATGGGTGGAAAACATGTCGGCCGGGCGTGGCTGGATCGCGCTTGCCCTCGTGGTCTTTGCCTCCTGGCGTCCCTGGCGGGTGCTGGCCGGCGGCTATCTTTTCGGTGCGGTATCGATCAGCCAGCTTCATGCGCAGGCTTTCGGCATCGGTATCCCGTCCCAGTTCCTGTCCGCACTTCCCTACATCGCCACTGTTGTCGTACTCATTCTGATCTCGCATAACAGACGCATGACGCAGATCAACACGCCGGCCTGCCTCGGCAAGCCCTTCGTGCCCGATCGGTGAGAAGAACAAGAAGACGGGAAACGACCACTCCTAATAACCACAGAGGATAAAATGAAGAAAATCATTCTCGCTCTCGCAACATCGGCCGCCGTGCTGGGTTTCGCCGCTGCTGCCAGCGCTCAGGACAAGACGAAGATCTGCTTCATCTATGTCGGCTCCAAGACCGACGGCGGCTGGACCCAGGCGCATGACATCGGCCGCCAGGCGCTGCAGGCCGAGTTCGGTGACAAGATCGAGACGCCGTTCCTGGAAAGCGTGCCGGAAGGCCCGGATGCCGAGCGCGCGATCGAGCGCATGGCGCGCTCCGGCTGCGCTCTCGTCTTCACCACGTCGTTCGGTTTCATGGATGCCACCATCAAGGTCGCCGAAAAGTTCCCGGACGTGAAGTTCGAGCACGCCACCGGCTTCAAGTCGGCTCCGAACGTCGCGACCTACAACTCGCGCTTCTATGAAGGCCGCTACATCCAGGGTATCATTGCCGCCAAGATGTCGCAGAAGGGCGTCGCCGGCTACATCGCTTCCTTCCCGATCCCGGAAGTCGTGATGGGCATCAATGCCTTCGTGCACGGCGCGCAGTCGGTGAACCCGGACTTCAAGGTCAAGGTCATCTGGGCCAACACCTGGTTCGACCCCGGCAAGGAAGCCGATGCCGCCAAGGCACTGATCGACCAGGGCGTCGATATCCTGACGCAGCACACCGACACGACCGCGCCGATGCAGGTCGCCGCCGAGCGCGGCATCAAGGCCTTCGGCCAGGCATCCGACATGATCAAGGCCGGCCCGGAAACGCAGCTGACCGCGATCGTCGACACCTGGGGCGCGTATTACATCAAGCGCACCAAGGCCGTGCTCGACGGCACATGGAAGTCCGAACAGGTTTGGGACGGTCTGAAGGACGGCATCCTGACCATGGCGCCCTATACCAACATGCCCGACGACGTGAAGAAGCTGGCTGAAGAAACCGAAGCAAAAATCCGATCCGGCGAACTGCATCCATTCACCGGCCCGATCAAGAAGCAGGACGGTTCCGACTGGCTTGCTGATGGCGCCGTGTCCGACGACGGCACGTTGCTCGGCATGAACTTCTACATCGCCGGCGTCGACGACCAGCTGCCGAAGTAAGTGAAAACGCACAAAACAAACGGAAAGGCGCCCGCCAAGGGCGCCTTTTTCGTTTGCGAACGTTGTGTGACGCGTTCAGGCTTTGCGGAATCGATGCGGCGCTCTATACCTGCCGGATGTTCCGTATCTAGAGGGGCGATGCGGAACGGAGGAGGGGACTTTTGCGCAAGAGTTTGCTTGAAACGGTCATCAGCGGGGCGAACACGCGCACCAGTCATGCGCAGGTGGTCAATGCGATTGGCCGGTCGATCATCGCGGGCGAATATCCCGTGGGATCGACGCTACCGGGCGATGCCGAACTGGCTGCGCGCTTCAAGGTCTCGCGCACAGTGCTGCGTGAAGCGATGAAGACGCTGGCCGCCAAGGGCCTCGTCGTGCCGCGCGCCCGCATTGGCACGCGCGTGACGCCCAACGTCCAGTGGAACCTTTTCGACAGCGATATCCTCACCTGGTACTTCGCCGTCGGCGTCAACGAGGATTTTCTGACGCACCTGTCCGAAGTGCGCCTTGCCTTCGAGCCCCATGCCGCCGCACTCGCCGCAAGGCATGCCTCGGAGGCCGATATCAGCCAGATGATGCGTCTTGCCGTCGCCATGGGCGATCCCGAACATACGGCCGAAACGCTCGCCATGGCGGACCTGAAGTTCCACCTTTCGGTGCTGGAGGCCTCGCGCAACCCTTTCCTGCGTACCGTCGGCAGCCTGATCGAGGCCGGCCTTGTCGGCGCGTTCAAGCTGAGCTCACCAGCGGCGGATCGCGGCAAGATCAGCGATGTCGCGGCGACCCACATCCGTATCGTCGAGGAGATCGACAAGCGGGACGAGGAGGGCGCGCGCCGTGCGATGGAGAATGTCATCCGGGTCGGCCGAGAGCGCGTCGTACAGGCATTGCGCGAAGGAACGTAGCGCGTTCAGCATTTGCCTTGGCCGGAGAGTGCCTTTTCTCCTGCGTCAGCCGCCTGCAGGCGGATGGCCTGCCAGATCGAGCTCTCCCTGCCCATCCGTGTCTGGATTTGGCTTTCGCGCCCTATCACTCGCAAGCAGCGTCTCGGCCATGGCCGCGGCAAGTTGATCCTTTGCAATCACGATATGATTGGCGCCGAATTGGCGCAGATGATCGGCTTCCGCCTGCGATGTAGCGCGTGCAAGAATGGAAAGCGCACCATTTGCCGCCCGCGCCTGCTCGATCAGTGTGCCTGCGGCGAAGGCATCGGGAATGGCGGTGACGAACCAGCGTGCGCCGGCAATATTGGCCTGCGCGAGCACGCCGCGATTGCCGGCCGGCTCGCCGATCGCCTCGATACCCGCCTCTCGCAGAGCCTCCGCGACACCGGCCCGTTCCTCGATAACCAGCAGGGGAGTGCCTGCGGCTCGCAGCCGCTCGACGATGCGCCGTCCGACACGACCATAGCCGACGACGACCGCATGATCGGCGAGGGTGGTGGGTTCGGCCATGTCTTCCGTGCCCGCTGACTCTTCGGGTCGCCGCGTGGCATCCGCCCCTTCCAAGGGCTCCGTTGCGGCCGCTGGCGCATCCAGTTTTGCGCCATAGCGATCGACGGCGATGAAGAGCAGTGGATTGACAAGAATGGAAAACAGCGCGCCGGCAACGATGAGATCCTGTGCAACCGACGGCAGCAGTTTAAGGCCCACGCCGAGCACGACGAGGATGAAGGAGAATTCACCGATCTGGGCAAGGCTCGCTGCGATCGTCAGCGCAATCGTGCGCGGGTAACCGAAGGCCTTGACGATAAGGTAAGCGACGGCCGACTTGACGACGACGATGGTGACGATCGTCGCGAGGATGGCAAGCGGACGTTCGAGCAGATTGACCGGGTCGAACAGCATGCCGACGGACACGAAAAACAGCACCGCGAAAGCATCGCGCAACGGCAGCGTTTCGCGCGCCGCCTGCTGGCTGAGCTGCGATTCCGCCAGCACCATGCCGGCAAAGAACGCGCCGAGCGCGAAGGAGACGCCAAAGAGCTTTGCCGAACCGTAAGCCACTCCCAACGCGATGGCGAGCACCGAAAGGCGGAAAAGTTCGCGCGACCCGGTATGGGCGACATAGTGCAGGATCATCGGAATGATCTTGCGACCGACGACGAGCATCAGAGCGATGAAGGCCGACACCTTGACTGCGGTGACACCCACCGCCGTCCAGACCGCGCCAAGACCCAGCGCGCGCGTAAGGTCGGGATCGACATCGGCCGTCTGCGCCGTGCCGCCCAGCATGCCGGCAAGCGGCGGCAGGAGAACGAGCGTCAGCACCATCACGAGGTCTTCGACGATCAGCCAGCCGACGGCGATGCGTCCTTTCTCCGTCTCCACCATGCGCCGCTCCTGCAGGGCCCGCAGAAGCACGACGGTACTGGCGACGGACAATGACAGGCCGAAAACGAAGCCGCTGCCGGCCGACCAACCCATGGCGAGGCCGAGCAGGAGGCCGAAGGCCGTTGCCACGGCAATCTGCCCGATCGCGCCGGGGATGGCGATGGCCCGGACGGACAGAAGATCTTTCAGCGAGAAATGCAGACCGACGCCGAACATCAGGAGGATGACGCCGATCTCCGCCAGCTCGTTTGCCAGGCTCTGGTCTGCAACGAAACCCGGCGTGAAGGGCCCGATGATCACGCCGGCGAGGAGATAGCCGGCGATCGGCGGCAGGCGAAAGCGATGTGCGACGAGACCCGCGATGAAGGCGAGACAGATACCGGCGACCAGGGTCGCGATCAGTGGTGTCGCGTGAGGCAAGCGCGTCTATCCTGACTTCTTGTGAATTCAAGAAGATAGGGTAGGGTGACCATCCGGTCCGCGCAAGGCGGAAACGATCAGTCGTCGTTGCTGGCGTTGAGATCTTCCGGACGCGTGCCCTCATCGAGGCTGCGTGTCGCGAGTTGGGCCGCGCCCATCACCTGGTAGAGATTGAACAGCGCTTCGCTCGCCTTTGCAGCCAGCCGAAACCATTCGCTGTTGCCTGCGATCGCCGGATGATGGAGCAGCTGGTCATCGACGAGATCGAGCACGATGGAGGTCGTGTGCACCGCCTCGTGAAAGCCGAAGGAGCCGGAGGAATAGTGGGCGAGCAAGTCCGGAGGCGTCATGGAGCGCTCTGCAGCCAGGATATCGAGCTGCTTCAGCCGCTCGTCTTCGAGTTCGATGTCGGTACTCTCGAGCATATCAGCCTCCATTGCCTGTTCCTCCCAGACCTACCCGATTCGGGCACGTCGGTGGATCGAAGATCCTGGCCAAGGCGACCTAACTTAAAATGAGGCCGGGCGGAGGAACCGCCCGGCCCGTGATGTCAGCCCTGGGGTGTCAGGGTCACGGAGGTGCCGGTCGCGGCGATGTTCAGGCCGATCTGGCCGCTGATGCTGACCGTCTGCAGCTGGATCGAGCCGGAGGTGCCGCCGATGAGCACGTTAGTACCGATACCCACCCCGACGGTCGCCTCGGCCGTCGCGCCCTGGTAGAGACCGCCGAGCGAGCCATCGTGATAGCCGGCGGTCGGGGCGAAGACTGCCCAGACGATACGTCCCTGCGTGGTGAAGCCGACATCGACACCCATCTTTCGGATCACGCCGCTGTAGACGTCCTGCCGGCCGCGGTTGGACTTGAAGACGCAATCGATGGACTTCGCCGAACCGAGGACATAACCAAGGCCGCCGCCCACTTCGCAAGTCAGCACGCCGATCTTGACACCGTCGCGGTCGCCACCGCGTTCGACGTAGACGGGTTCCCGGTCGCGGATGACCATGTCGGCCGCACCGGCTGTCGATGCCAGCGTCTGCGCCAGGGTGAGGGCGAGGACCGCTCCAAGCTTCTTGTTCATTTGTGCTCTCCTTCTAGCTGGCACGATAATGGCGAACCCGGTGCATTGGTTCCCGGCCGCTTGTCATCTGATGGCGAAGATCGTGGCGGAGTAGGGGCAAACTCAATTCAACCGACAGGAACATGCCGCGCCGTCGTTTTGCGGTCACACGCGATTGATCGTGGGAAGATGCAGAATGACCTCCTCGCGACGCGCCTCGTCGAGGGGTGCGATATGCGCATTCCAGAATTCTTCGGCATCGCGCGTTTCGTGTACCCATTGCCGGGTGCTGATCTTGTTGTCGTCGATCTTCGCCAGTCGCGCTCCGCCGAGACGTAGATATTCTGCGGCGAGCTTTGCGGTCGGTGTCTCTTCCATGGCCAGCCTCCTTCGATGCCTGGTGTGAAACAGGAAGGGCGCGACGATTGTTCCAGACGCTGAAAGAGAGTTCAGACAACAAAAAAGGCCGGGGCGAAAACGCACCGACCTTCCTCATCATCACCTTTTCACCAGTGCCAGTACATCCGTGGTCAAGGGCATCAGGTGATGGCGGCCATTGCGAGCGGCAGAGGCCTTCCAGCGCTCTCAAGCAATTACCGATGAGCGTTATATGGGAGGACAATATGGTGAAATCAAGGTCGTGTTGTTTTTTTCCGAAAGAACGTTTTCGCCATAGCCAAACCCGGATTGGAGACAAGTTCCAATGGGCGGAGCGAAAATTGGCGGAAGAGGTGGGATTCGAACCCACGGTACGGTCTCCCGCACGCCGGTTTTCAAGACCGGTTCCTTAAACCACTCGGACACTCTTCCATGATTGATATGATTAAGAAATCTTTGGCTTCGAGATTTCCCAAAAACGGCGTTTGCTACCGCTTTGCTACCATATCATTCGCTCGCCGGCTTTTTAGCAGCTTTGATTGCCGCGTCAACTTGCTCTGCTGCATTCGCCTGCATTCCCGGGATGATGTGCGAATAGAGGTCGAGCGTGATCCCGATTGTCCGAATGCCCGAGCCGTTCGCTCGCGATTTCGGATGGACGCCGACGGCGAACAATTGCGTTGCGTGTGAGTGGCGAAGGTCATGAAAGCGAATTCGAGGGAGGTCGGTCTTCGCAAGGAGGTGCGTCCGTTCGTGTGTGAGAGAAACCGGTTTTAGCGGCGATCCATCGATTTGCGCGCCTACTAAAGAATTTTCTTCCGGTCGTATCCCGATTTTCAATTGCTCCTCAGGCTGGGCGAGGCGGTGACGCTTTAGTTCCTCGAGAACGGTCGATGAAAGCGCTATGGTACGTGCCTTTCCAGATTTCGTCTCTTTGTAGCGAGCCTCTGTTCCAACTTGCTCGGCGCTCCGGGTGAAAGCGATGACGGCCGATACGCCCTGGTACGGCTATCTCGCGCCGAAGAACGCAGATTGACGCAAGCATGCAGGACGAGCGGATGACCGAGGAGAAGACCATGGGCATTACCCGTGCACGAACGCTGGAATGGAATTTGAATACGGTCATCCAGCTCATCACCCTCGTCGGTATGTGTGTCGGCGGGGTCGCCATCTGGATCGACAAGAGCCGCGATATCGAGGATCTGCAGACTTGGCGGACGGGCCACGAGCAAGTCCACAAGGAACGGCTCGTCGAAGTCAAGGCTGGTGAGGCGCGCTCGGAAGAGCGGTTTCGCAGCCTGGAGGCTGATACCCGCAAGGCGGTTTCCCAGATCGAGAACCTTGCCTACCGCGTCACGGCGACTGAGCAGTCTACCACATCAACGGCGGTCACCATCCGGGATCTCCAGAACCTCGTCAGTCAGCAGGCGGGCGATATCAAGGTCGTTCGCGAAATTCTTCAGCGCATCGACGCCGGACAGCAAGAACGGCACATCCGGCCCTAGGGACTCATGAACCTTTGACCATTTTTTGACGATAAATGCTGCTCGCTCAATCTAAGCTTGTGTGCCTATTGCCGTCGTGGAATGGTCGGATCTTCGGTCATTAGGAGTGATTGCAATGGCGGCAAATGTTTACAGCATCCCCTCGTTTGTAGACGCTGCCTCTGCAGTAATCCCGTCGACAACCAACCGGATTTTGGTTGAGTCTTACGATGTTGCAATCTCGGCAAAAAACGACGCAGCGTACTACAAACGGGTACCTAGCGAACCGAGCCACTCTCTCAAGTTCCAGAACGGAGGGTGGTGGGAAATCGCCGAACCTGAGATCTATTTGGCGATGGCCGGTGCTCGCGGTAATTGGGATCCGGCCACCAGAACGGGCACCAACGATACCATATCCATCCAGGCTGCGTTCGACGCTGCAGTTGCATTAAACTGCAATCTGCGCACTGGTGTGGTGTATTCTATCATCTGGGCGAACTGAACTATCCGGGTGGCCTTCGGATTTTCGGCAGTAGCCGCCTCACCAGCCAGTTCTATATCGAGATCGACAACACCATGGCAGGTGCTCGCATTGAGGCTCGACATGTCCGTATTGAGGACGTTGGCCATATCATTCACCTAACAGGTGCGCTCGGCCCTGATGATGGCGAGTTCGGCTCAGGCGTCACTATGAGCCGCTATTTCACCGACGGTGTGCCAATCGATACACGTGGCATTGTCGTACGTCGCATGGGCTTCTATGTCGCTCCAGGAACACCGAACCTGCCCGCGCATGGGTTCAATGGCATCGGCCGTGTCGCAGAGGTGGACGCCGAAGATATCGAGGTGATCGGCTTTGCCGGTGCGGCGCTTCATTTCCATTGGGGCGCCGATGGAATTGGCGTCGAAAACCCGATTGACGCGACTTACCACCCAAACAAGATTTCGGTTCGGAATGTCAAAGCGGTCGGCTGCGGACGGCTTTTCACGTTCTCGTCCAATTACGACGTCAGTGCGAGCGGTCTACGCGGCATCAACTGCAAGCGGCTCGGTGAACTCATCCCCGGGGACGAAACCAACTTCTATTCGAATGCGGACGACAAGCCTCTGGTCGGTGGCGTGATCCATATCTCTGACTTCCTGCTTTCAGGGGCTTCCTTAGTGAATAACATCGCCGCGTTGCGGATTGCGTCAATCGGAACTAGCCGAGCGGACGACGATCCGGAAACCGGCCTCGGCACTCGTCGGCTACTCAACTGGAGGAGCGTAATCATTGAGAACGGGAAGATCGCCGGGGCCGACAACGTCTTTCGTGGGATCGACCTCACGGGCGCTGTTGGCACTATCACGTTGCGCAATATCGATTGTTCGGAAGTGGCACGCTCAACCACGGGCCTTCGCCTGGCCGATAATCGCGGAAACATCATAGTCGATAACGTCACAGTCGGTTCGGCTACGGGCATCGATTGGGTGCGTTCGTGGGGCGTGCGCTGCATCAACATGGATGCCACGATGAGAGATCGTTCCGGGCTTGCGGGTGACCTGACAGGCTTGGCCGTAACCGGAACTGAGTACACCACCACCCTCAGCGCCACGAAAAACTCAGGTGACACTTCGATTTCGCTTGTCGCTGCTCTCGGAGCGGTCCTAAGCCCAGGCGATACCATTTTGGTAGGCGGTCACAATGTGAAGGTTGCCGGCACGCGCCAGATCCGAGCCACAGAGACTGCCGTTCCCATCGATGCGGCAACCTGGACTGCCTCCTCCGGCGCTACAGTCTATGTCGATCAGCGCTCAGTGCCCAAATTCCACGGGAAAATTGCGCTCTACGATTTCGGGGCGTCGCTTACCGGGTGCAAGGGAGTCGAGATTTCGGGATCCGAGTTCATCGACATCGCCAAACAGGGTGTGACGGGCGCCCCGAAAGGCGGATTCATATCGAATAATCGTTTTGTGCGCGGAGGGCAGTATCGCCTAACGGATGCGGCTTACGCCAGCCGAAACGTACTGCTCGTTGCTGGGGCCGAGAGCGTCACGCTGCGAGATAATGATTTCGGAATCAATGCTACGTATATCGATATATTGGTTCAAACAAGCACGGACAGTGGCAATCTCCGCATCAAAGACAATGCCTTGGGGGCGTCAATAAATGCCGAGGTGTCCTTTGCGACACAGAGCAACGCCCGCCTAGATGCTTCTCAGTTCAACGAGTTCTCCGGGAACTATCGTAAGGACGGCGGCCCGATCAGTGGTCCCACTGCGTGGTACGAAATCCTGAACAACGGCATCGTCCGCTACCATGGCACCGCAGCGCCAACCCGTGGCTTCCATCGTGCTGGCTCGGAGTGGTTTAATACCACTCCCACAGTCGGCCAGCCGGCTGGCGGCATGTGCACAGTTTCGGGCACACCTGGCACTTGGGCGAGCAAGGGTAACCTATAGTTCAGCTTAGAAATTCTGAGCTTTGGCCGCCGACAACCATGCAGCGTCTGATCTCGAAGTAAGAGGCCCCGAGGGATCGGGGCCGTTTTTTTGTTTTTGGTCGGGCTCGGGGGGGAAGCTTAGCCCGCCGCCGTCACAAACCAGCCTTGCTTGTGTTTGTTCCTCAGAGCGAGTTGACGATCGGCGCTGGCCGAACTCTACAGGATGAAATCGCCCTTGACGAGATCGATTGTCTTGTCGAGGCGAAGCGCGAAATCGGCCTTGCCGTCGCCATCCACGTCGCCGGAGACGAAGGTGTCGCCGCTCTTGTGGAAGTAGCGAAGCTCGCCGGCCTTGTCAGAAAACGCCTTCTCGCCGATGAAGGTGAAGGCATCGTTCTTGCTCGTGGCGGTGCGGGCGTCGATGGCAGACAGGTCGATCTTGTCGCCCTGCGATCGGCTGAAATCGGTTATGAAGTCACGGCCCGAAGCGCCAACAGTCGATTCACCGATCGATTTGAAAATGAACTGATCTGCGCCTTTGCCGCCGGTCAGGCGATCGGCGCCAATGTTTCCGCGCAGCACGTCGTTACCGGAACCGCCGTCTAGGATGTCATTGCCTTTACCGCCGTTTATATTGTCATTGCCTGCGCCGCCCCAGATCGAATTCGTGCCGGCATCACCTGTTAGAACGTCGTTTCCGCGGCCGAGGATGATCGCCTCAATCGAATAGAAGTATTGCAGGTCGCCATCAGAGGCTTTGACCGTGCCTATTTTTTCACCGTTCATTTTGATCGTGAGATTGCCAGCGTAGGCGAAGTAATCGAGCGTATCCCAGCCGTCATCGCCGTACATGATATCTTCACCGGGCGAATAGATGAAGCGGTCGTCGCCACCCCGCCCGAAGAATGTGTTTGCGCCGGAATCACCAGTGGCCACATCGCTGCCGTTGCCGAGAATGACCGCCTCGATGGAGTAAAGATATTTCGTATCGCCGAGAGAGCCGATAGCGGCGCCACGCCCCCCGCCGGCGAGCTTTACCGTCACGTCGCCGATGTAATGATAGTAGGACATCGTGTCCCAGCCATCACCTCCGTAGACCAGGTCGTTCCCCTTGCTCCAGACGAACTTGTCATCGCCACCCAGCCCTTTGTAGATGTCGATGGCGTCGGTGCCATAGAGGAGGTCGTTTGACGCGGTACCGGTAATTTTTGCCATGGAGAGAAGAGCTTTCGTTCGAAGACGAAAGACTAATTAGGCCCAAAGAGTAAATGTGTGAACCAAACACGCCGGGTTAATAGGAGTTAGGCTTAACGCCCTGCGAAGGCCGGCTTTATTGCGGAGCTTGAAATCGAGGGCGTGAAGATCAGGCTTATACCGGAGCACACGGTATCCGCAGACGCGGAGGCACCTGTTTTCCGGAAGGGCCGGGGCTTCCTATGAGAAGGCAGACGCGAACGGCGCGCGTATGTTCCCGGCCTGTGTAGATTGATGAGCCCGGTACATCCGCGGGGCTCAACTGCATACGACAGTCAAACGATTTCATCTAATGGCAAGGCGCTCAACCAATCTTGAGAGCCAGTGCTGCCCCATGCCAATTCCTAAATGGGCGATCGAACCGAGGACCATCGGAGGACCAACCGTTTTTGGCGGACCTTGTTCGTCTCTTTTCCTCGCTCCTGACTATCTCACCCAGTCCGGGAAGCGCGTAGCCAAGAGATTTCGGAACCCTGACTTTGCCTATGGCCATTGTTTCTTGTTCTAGCAGGTCGTCTAAATTCTCCCGGACGAAAGCAGAAGCAAATGGGCCGCCCGCGGGCAGGGGGTGAGGACCGCAGGGGCCTTGATATCACCGTACTTTGCGGAACAAAGTGTAATTAACCGGGGACGGCGCAACCGAATCTCAAGACCGGTTCCTTAAACCACTCGGACACTCTTCCATTGAGAGGCGGTGTTTTCCTGGTTTCGGAAAAGCCGCAGAACCGCGCTTTCGGTTCATCATCTCGATGTCGCGGCTCTTTACCAGCTCTGATCGTATCGTCAAAGAGGGATGCCGCTATTTAGAGGCGTCGGTGACCCATTGCAACTTTTCCCGACTTGTTGCTGACGCATTGTACTCGTAGCTTCACGATGCACCCTAAAGCAATCTCGCCGGATGGATGCAAACAGGGGAGGCAGCAGTATGGACGTGCTTCGAGACCCCACGCATATCGGCATGTTCGAACCTCAGGATCTTGATATTCTGCAGGGTGTTTTTGTCCGATTGACCTCCATTCAATCGCCGATGTTCGACGAGATGCGGGCGCGTGCGCTCGCGCGGTCGATCATCACGCTGTACCGCCATGGTGTACGTGACCCGGAACAGTTGTTCGATGTCCTGCAGGTGCGGGCGTCCTGACGACGTTCCTCTCATCGCAGGCAGGCGCTTCCCGGCCGTCCCGCCATGAATTAACCAAGCGGAAACCATAAATCACTGAAGATGGCCTTCGGATTCCCATTCATTCGCAATTTTGCCATGTTACTGGCATGATTAACGTACTGTTATTTACTGAGTGGCATTGACGGCCAACTTGCAGGGGCAAGGCAGTTGGCTGGCGCACCGTCGGGGACAATAGCGGCGTGGGACATAATACTATCTCGAAGAATGCAACTCGGTTCGGCATGGGCTTGAGGTTGCTGACTATTCCGTTGGTCTGCGCCGGCCTCGCCGCCTGCGCGACGACCACCCCAGCTCCGAAGAAAAAGGTCCGCAGCAAGGAATTTTTCTCCGAGTCCGAATACGGCGTGAAGGCAAGCCCGCGCGTCGTCGAGGAAGGGCAGGCCGTGCCGAAGGGCGGCGGTCGCTACCAGCTCGGCAAGGCCTATCAGGTCCGCGGCAAGTGGTATAAGCCGAAAGAGGAGCCGGGTTACAACAAGACCGGTCTTGCCTCTTGGTACGGCTCGGCGTTCCATGGCCGCCGCACGGCCAATGGCGAGATTTACGATCGCTACCATCTTTCCGCCGCTCATCCGACGTTCCCGCTTCCCAGCTATGCGCGGGTCACCAATATGGAGAACGGCACGTCTGTCATCGTGCGTGTCAACGATCGTGGTCCGTTCCATGAGGGGCGTGTCATCGACGTTTCGTCCAAAACGGCCGACCTGCTCGACATGAAACGCACGGGCACGGCCAAGGTGCGCGTGCAGTATGTCGGCAAGGCCCCGCTGGAGGGTAACGACACGCCCTATCTCATGGCGTCCTATGTCACGAAAGGATCGCGTGTTCCCGTCGTCGATCCGGGCGGCCAGATCGCAACGGGCGTGATGGTGGCTTCCGCCGACAGCCGGTCCCTGCCGGGCGTCGGGGCGGAGGAGAACGTTCTGAAGGTACCGAATCAAAGCACCATGACGGCGCTTAACGAGACGCAGGCCGCTTCGGGGGCGTTCGAGGCGATGGAGCAGCAGTTCGTGCTGCTCCCGGAAATCGGTCCGTTGCCGATCGAGCGGCCGAACCACGTGCCGCAGCTTTCTGCCGAGCCGAGCTATGCGGCCGCCTATGCGGACGAACGCGTGCGCGACGCCGCCGGGGCCTTCGATGCCATTCTTACACTGGATGGACAACTGACGCCGCTCTCTGCGCTTCCCGACAACGCAGGCTGATGGCCTGCGGCATCACATCCGTTTGCGCAATGCCTGCGGCTGTGGGAGTGTGACGACATCCGGAGTCGCCATGCATCGCCGCCTGTTCGCTTTTCTCATTGTCTTTCTGTCCACGCTCAACGCGGCGCATGCCCAGTCGGCAGCGCCGCAGGCGGGTTTCGACGTCAAGGCCAGACAGGTCTACCTGATCGAGGCCGAGACCGGCACGGTGCTTTTTGCCCGTGCGGAGGACGAGGTGGTGCCGGCCGCCTCTCTCGCCAAGCTGATGACGATGGCGACGGTCTTCAAGGCGCTCGCCAGCGGCGATATCACGCTCGAAACGCAATATCCCGTCACCGAACATGCCTGGCGCACCGGCGGCGCACCGTCACGCACATCCACCATGTTTGCGGCGTTGAAATCCAATGTGCGGGTGGAGGATCTGGTTCGCGGCGTGACGGTGCAGTTCGCCAATGACGCCTGCATCATCCTGGCCGAAGGGATGGCCGGCTCGGAAACCGCTTTCGTCGAACGCATGAACAGCCAAGCGCGGGAGCTCGGCCTCTCCAAATCCACCTTCGCCAACGCGACCGGTCTGCCGAACCCCGGCAACAGGGTGACGATGCGCGAAATGGTGTTGCTTGCCCGGCATCTGCAGACGACTTATCCGGAGCGCATGGGCTATTTCGTCGAGCCGGAATTCGAGTGGAACAAGATCAAGCAGCGCAACCGCAATCCGCTCCTGGCGCTCAATATCGGCGTGACGGGCTTCGTCACCGGATTTTCCGAGGAGGGCGGCTATTCCATCGTAGCTTCCGTCAACCGTGACGGTAAACATCTGCTGCTCGCCATGGGGGGCATGGAAAGCGACAAGGCGCGTGTCGAGGAGTCGCGGCGCATCATCGAATGGGCGCTTTCCTCGTTCGAGCGGCGCACGTTGTTCAAGCAGGGCGAGGCGATCGCCGATGCATCCGTCTATGGCGGCGATGCTTCGACGGTGCCGCTCGTCGCCGGCGAACAGGTCGACGTGTTCCTGCCCAAGGACAACTCGCAGCGGCTGGTGGCGCGGGTCGTCTATACCTGGCCGGTGCGCGCACCGGTCGAGCCGGACAAGGCCGTCGGAACGTTGAAGATTTGGAACGACAAGCAATTGCTGCGCGAGGTGCCGGTGAAAACGGCTGGCACGGTGGGCGAGGGGACCTTGCGCGCCCGCGCGCTGGACGCACTGATCGAGCTCTTCTTCTTCTGGATCTGACTTGCCTGGGCGGTAGCGGGCGGGGCGAACCGAAAAGCGTTTCGCCGGCCCAAAACATCGGCTAGTAGTGATCCGACTCGTCTCCGCCTTGGCGGATATCGTGGGAAGGGCCGCACGCGGTCGATGGAACGGAAACACGATTTGGCAGCCGCACCCGGTTTGTTTGTCACGTTTGAAGGCGGCGAAGGCGCCGGAAAGTCGACCCAGATCCGGCTTCTGGCAGAAACGTTGCGTGAGCGCGGCCTTGCCGTGCTGATGACGCGGGAGCCCGGCGGCTCCAGGGGCGCGGAAGCCGTGCGCCATGTACTCCTTTCGGGGGCCGCCGAAGCCTATGGCATCCGCATGGAAGCCATTCTTTTCGCGGCTGCACGCAGCGACCATGTCGAGCAGGTCATCCGCCCGGCGCTTGCAGCCGGCACGGTGGTGCTCTGCGACCGCTTCATGGATTCGTCGCGTGTTTATCAGGGCATAACGGGCAATCTCGAACAGCCGTTCGTCGAAGCGCTCGAGCGCGTGGCGATCAACGGCGTGACGCCTGACTCGACCATCATCTTCGACCTTCCCGCCGCCACCGGCCTGGAGCGCGCGCGACAGCGCAGTGTCGGCCCGGGCGAAAGCGAGCAGCCCGATCGCTTCGAGAAGGAAGAGCTGGAGACACACGAGAAGCGCCGCGAGGCCTTTCTCGATATCGCCGAGCGCGAGCCGCTGCGCTGCCGCGTGGTGGATGCGACATTGACGCCGGAAGCGATTGCCGCGCAGGTGCTCGCCATCGTCGAACCACTGTTGCCCATCCACGCACATGGCCACCCCGATCCGGAGCAGGTCTCGTGAGCGAGGATCGTCCCGGCATTCTCGATGGCGCCGTGCATCCGGCCGAGCAGACAAAGCTGTTCGGCCACGCCGAGGCGCAGGATTTTCTTGCTCGCTCCTACCGTTCCGGCAAAGGGCATCACGCCATTCTGATCGAAGGACCGGAAGGCATCGGCAAGGCGACGCTCGCTTTCCGATTCGCCAACCATGTGCTGCACAATCCCGAACCTGCGGAGGCGCCGGAACAGATCGCTGACCCGTCGCCCGCTTCGCCAATCACCCGCCAGCTCGCCGCCGGCGCTTCGCACAATCTGCTGCACCTGACGCGTCCGGTCGATGAGAAGAGCGGCAAGGTGAAGGCGGCGATCACGGTGGACGAGGTGCGCAAGGCCGGAAAATTCCTGGCACAGACGTCCGGCACGGACAACTGGCGCATCGTCATCATCGATCCCGCCGACGACCTCAACCGCAACGCCGCCAACGCTATCCTGAAGATCCTCGAGGAGCCGCCGAAACGCTCGCTCTTCCTCGTCTTGACCCACGCACCGGGAAAGCTGCTGCCGACGATCCGTTCACGCTGCCTGCCGCTCGCCTTGTCGCCGCTTTCGCAAGACGATCTTGCCGCAGCGCTGGACAGCCTCGGGGCGACGCCGAGCGGGCCGCGGGCCGGGGAGGTGCTCTCCGCGGCCCACGGCAGCGTCTCCGAAGCGCTGAAGCTGACCAACTACGGCGGCTTCGACATCGTTGAAGCATTCCGCACCATCGTGGAATCGCCCGCCGACCCGCCGCGACGTGACGTGCACAAGCTTGCCGATGTGCTGTCCGCCAAGGACAGCGACACGGTGTTTTCGTTCTTCTGCCAGCACGCCAGCGACTTCGTGACCGACAGGGCGCGTGCGGCGGCCGTTGCCGGTGACATGTCCCGCGCCGACCGTCTCGCCCAGCTAACCTCGCAGCTCGGGGAGCGCATCGCCATCGCCCAGGGCTACAACCTCGATCGCAAGCAGACGATCATCACCGTGCTCGACGACATCAGGGCCTCGCTTTAAGTCAACTTGCTGTTTCCCTCTGCGCTCGCATGGTCTAATACCTTGCGGCATTGCACAACCGAAGACAGAACGCACCCGCCATGACCGATACGAACCGCTTCTACATCACGACCGCCATTTCCTATCCGAACGGCAAGCCACATATCGGCCACGCCTATGAGCTGATCGCGACGGATGCCATGGCGCGTTACCAGCGGCTCGACGGGAAAGACGTGTTCTTCCTGACCGGCACGGACGAGCATGGTCAGAAGATGCAGCAGACGGCGCGCAAGGAAGGCATCACGCCGCGTGAGCTGGCCGACAGAAATTCTGCGGAATTCAAGCAGATGGCCGTTCTTCTTAATGCGTCTAACGATGATTTCATCCGCACGACCGAAGAGCGCCACTACGAGGCCTGCGCCGAAATCTGGCGCCGCATGGAAGCCAATGGCGACATTTACAAGGGTGGTTATGCCGGCTGGTACTCCGTGCGCGACGAGGCTTACTACCAGGAAAACGAGACGGAGAAGCGCGACGACGGTGTGCGCTATGGTCCGCAGGGCACGCCCGTCGAGTGGGTCGAGGAGGAGAGCTACTTCTTCAAGCTCTCCGCCTACCAGGACAGGCTTCTGAAGCACTACGAGGACAACCCTGACTTCATCGGCCCGGCCGAACGCCGCAACGAAGTCGTCTCCTTTGTCAAATCGGGCCTGAAGGACCTCTCGGTCTCGCGCACGACCTTCGACTGGGGCATTCCGGTTCCCGGCGATCCGGCCCATGTCATGTATGTCTGGGTCGACGCGCTGACGAATTACGTTACCGCGACCGGCTACCTCACCGACCCCGAGGGGCCGCGCGCAAAATACTGGCCGGCGAACATCCATATCATCGGCAAGGACATCATCCGCTTCCATGCCGTCTACTGGCCGGCGTTCCTGATGTCGGCAGGTGTGCCGCTGCCGGAACGCGTCTTCGCCCATGGCTTCCTGCTCAACAAGGGCGAGAAGATGTCGAAGTCGCTCGGCAACGTGGTCGATCCGGTCAATCTGGTGAAACATTTCGGCCTCGACCCGATCCGCTACTTCTTCCTGCGCGAAGTCTCCTTCGGCCAGGACGGCAGCTACAGCGAAGAGGGCATTGCAACCCGCATCAACTCCGATCTGGCAAACGGCATCGGCAACCTCGCCAGCCGTTCGCTGTCGATGATCGTGAAGAACTGCGACGGCAAGGTGCCCGACTGCGGCGATCTCTCGGATGCCGACCGCGCGATGCTGGCCTCGGTCGACGCGCTGCACGCCATCACCCGCGAGGAAATGGGCAAGCAGCAGATTCACAAGGCGTTGGCAGCGATCATCGCGGTCGTCTCGGAAGCCGACCGCTATTTCGCAGGCGAGGCGCCGTGGGCACTGAAGAAGACCGACCCCGTGCGCATGGGCACCGTGCTCTATGTGACGGCGGAGGTGGTGCGTCAGATCGCAATCCTGCTGCAGCCCTACATGCCGCAGTCGAGCCGCAAGCTGCTCGATCTCGTCGCTGCGCCGGTCGAAAAGCGTGACTTTTTCGCCCTCGGCGAAGCGGGCCGCCTTGTTGCCGGCACGCCGCTCGAGGCCCCGACGCCGGTCTTCCCGCGCTACGTCGCGCCCGAGGCTTGATGCCGCGATGCTGATCGACACCCATTGCCATCTGGATTTTCCGGATTTTGCAGTTGAACGTGACGACATCGTCGCGCGCGCACACGCGGCCGGCGTCAAGCAGATGATCACCATCTCCACGCGGGTGAAAAAGTTCCCGGATATCCTGGCGATCGCCGAGAGCTATCCCTCGGTGTTCTGCTCGGTTGGAACCCATCCGCACAATGCGGATGAGGAACTGGACGTCACCGTCGACGAACTTGTGGCGCTTTCGCAGCATCCGCGCGTCGTGGCGATCGGGGAGGCGGGCCTTGATTATTTCTACGACAATGCGCCGCGCGACGCCCAGGCCATCGGCCTGCGCAACCACATCGCCGCCGCCCGGCAAACCGGCCTGCCGCTGGTGATTCATAGCCGTTCCGCGGATGAGGACATGGCGGCGATCCTGACCGAGGAGACGGGGAAGGGCGCCTTCCCCTTCCTGCTGCACTGTTTCTCCTCCGGCCCGGAGCTTGCCCGTATCGGCGTGGAGCTTGGCGGTTACGTTTCCTTCTCCGGCATCCTGACTTTCCCGAAGTCCGAGGAGTTGCGCGAGATCGCAAAGACCGTGCCGCCGGAGCGCATGCTGGTCGAGACCGACGCGCCGTACCTTGCGCCCAAGCCCTTCAGGGGCAAGCGCAACGAACCGGCCTATGTCGCGCATACGGCGGCAGTCCTTGCCGAAACGATGGGTGTCACCGTCGAGGAGATCGCCCTAATCACCACGGAAAACGCCTTCCGCATTTTCTCGAAGATGCCGCAGGTCTAGCCGTGGTCTACAGGCGGCGCTTCACCATTCTCGGCTGCGGTTCCTCGCCCGGCACGCCGCGCATCACCGGCGACTGGGGCGCCTGCGATCCGACCAACCCGAAAAATCGCCGCACACGCGCCGCCTTCCTCGTGGAACAGTTCGGGCCCGATGGCGTGACGACAGTCGTCATCGATACGGGGCCGGATTTTCGCATGCAGATGATTGCGGCCGGCGTCGATGACATCGACGCGGTATTCTACACCCATCCCCATGCCGACCATATTCACGGCATTGACGATATCAGAGGGTTCGTGCTGCAGAACCACCGGCAGGTGCCGATCTGGGCCGATACGCCGACGATGGAGCGCATCCGCGAAGGTTTCGGTTACTGCCTGAGGACGCCCGAAGGCAGCCAATATCCGCCGATCGTGACCGAGAACCTGATCGAACCCCGGGATGCGCCGGTGACGATCCATGGGCGAGGGGGTTCCATAACCTTCCAGCCGCATCTCCAGGTCCACGGCTCGATCCATTCGCTGGGTTTCCGCATCGGCGATGTCGCCTATTGCAGCGACGTGAGCGACTTTCCGGAAGAAACCGTGCCGAGGCTGCTGAATCTCGACGTTCTGATCGTCGATGCGCTGCAGTATCGCTTCCACTCGAGCCACCTGTCGCTCAGTCAGGCGCTGGATTGGATCGAGCGGCTGAAACCGGCACGCGCCATCCTGACCCACATGCATGTACCGCTCGACTACGACACCGTGCAAAAGGAAACGCCGGATCATGTCGAACCGGCGTTTGATGGTCTTCGCTTCGAGATCGAGCTTTCGGACGATCAGGCGAAATAGGGTCTCAGATTTTCACGAATACGCTCCAGCACCGTTGCACCGGACAGATCCGGCGTGAAGGTCTTGCCAGTGATCTGCTCATAGGCCTGGATATAGACCTTGGAGGTCTGCTCGACGAGATCGCGCGGGATTTCAGGAATGGCATCCTTGTAGGGATCGCAGCGCTCGGTGACCCAGGCACGCACGAAATCCTTGTCGAAACTCGCCGGGCGACCGCCTTCAGCAAAGCTCTTCTCATAGCTCTCGGCGATCCAGTAGCGGCTCGAATCCGGCGTGTGGATCTCGTCGGCCAGCACGATGCGGCCGTCCTTGTCCGTGCCGAATTCGTATTTGGTGTCGACGAGGATCAGTCCGCGTTCGGCCGCACGGGCCTGGCCGCGTGCAAACAGCGCCAGTGCATATCGGGACACCGTTTCCCATTGCTCGGCCGTCAGCAGGCCTTGCTCGAGGATTTCCTGACCGGACAGCGGTTCGTCATGGCCGCCATCGAAGGCCTTGCTGGTCGGGGTGATGATCGGCGCGGGCAGCTTTTCATTGTCGCGCAGGCCGTCCGGCAGCGTGATGCCGTACATGTCGCGCTCGCCCTTACGGTACTTGGTGAGGATCGAGGTGCTGGTGGTGCCGGCGAGATAGCCGCGCACGACGATTTCGACCGGCAGGATATCGAGCCGCGTGCCGATGACGACATTCGGGTCCGGATAGGACCGGACATGGTTCGGGCAGATATCGGCGGTTTCCTCGAACCAGTAGCGCGCCGTCTGCGTCAGCACTTCACCCTTGAAGGGAATGGCCGTCAGGATGACATCAAATGCGCTGAGGCGGTCGGTCGCGATGATGACGCGGCTGCCGTCCGGAAGATCATAATTCTCACGCACCTTGCCATTGTAGCGGTTCGGCAATTCCGGGATATGGGCGTCGGAGAGAATGCGCAGATCGCTCATCGTGGCTGGCTTTCGCTGTTGGTTCCATCTGCCGTTTCGCTTACGGCTGCGGGCGGTTCCGGGTCAAGGTACAAACCGGATTTCCAGCGCCTTTCAGGGGTTTTCACACCATGGATAGTTCCATAATCTATCTTATGTGATATATTATATTATAACGGTGGGTTCAAGGATGAAGTGCGACTTGCGAAGGATGCCAATGGGTTATCAGTCGCAAGGACGCTATCATGAAACGCACCTCCCATCTTGATTTGAATGAACGCCGCAGGATCGCCCGCTGGCGCCACGCCGGCCTGAGTATCGATATCATCGCGGAGAAACTTGGACGTCATCGCTCGACGATCTTCCGCGAGGTTCGGCGCAACGACTATATCGACAAGGAATGGCCTGATCTCAGCGGCTATCATTGCACGACGGCGCATGACATGGCGTGTGAGCGTCGTGCCAAGCTGAGGAAGCTTGCCCGCTTCTCGCATGTCCGCCAATCCGTCATTGAGCGGATCGTGCACGGCTGGTCGCCGCAACAGATCGCCGGTCGGATGCGGCTGGAGCGCCATCCGATCTCGGTCAGCCACGAAACGATCTACAAGTTTGCCTATTCGGTCGACGGACATGCCATCAAGCTCTGGAAACATCTGCCGGAACATCGTGCGCGACGCCGGCCGCGGCATGCGAGGCGCCGGCATGGCTAGCGCTTCAGCCCGGATCTCAACATCCTGCGCCGCCCGGACGTGGTCGCCGATCGCAGGCAGTTCGGCCATTGGGAATGCGACCTGATCCAGTTCCGCCAGAAGTTTGGAAAAGCGAATGTGACGTCGCTGGTCGAGCGGGTCAGTCGCTTTGCCGTTCTCTTTCGCAACAACGACCGGCAGTCGCGCCCGATCATGGAGCGTCTCATCGGCGTGCTGCAGGCCCTGCCCCATCGCGCGCGGCGGTCGATCACCTTCGATCGTGGCACAGAGTTCACCGACTGGCCCTACCTCCAGGCTGGCATCGGCTCCGCGACGTGGTTCTGCGACCCGCAATCACCCTGGCAGAAGGGCACCGTCGAGAACACGAACGGACGGGCCAGGAAATGGCTTTCGAGGGATATCGATCCGCTCTTGATCAGCGACCAGGACCTGAAGGACATCTGCGACCGGCTGAACACGACGCCACGCAAGTGCCTCGGCTACAAGACACCGGCCGAGGTCTTCCGCAAGAAGCTGCTCGCGCAGATGCGATCGGGAGGATAGGATCAACGAGCCTGCAAGTCGCGCCTCGGCTTGAGCTCACACAAAGTTACCCCCTCGTCCTGCCGTTATAGCAGCGTGATTTTACCGACAGGAAATCGCTGGCCGGTGTCGACTATGGCGAATGATCCATAGTAGCTTGCCGCTCCCTCTACCTTTCCGGCGTTTTCCAGCGATACCGAAATGACCGACATCCCCGTGCTTGAAACCGACCGCCTTATCCTGCGCGGTTTTCAACTTGACGATCTTGATGCCATGACCGCCATGTGGGCCTTGCCCGAGACCGTGCGTTATATCGGCGGCGTGCCGCTGACGCGCGAACAATCCTGGACCCGTCTGCTTCGTCATATCGGCATGTGGACAGTCATGGGCTTTGGCTTCTGGGCCATCACCGACAAGGCCACGGGCTATCTCATCGGCGAAGCCGGGTTTCACGAAATGCGCCGGGCGATGACGCCGAGCATCGAGAACACGATGGAGGCCGGCTGGGGCCTGCTGCCGGAGAAACACGGCCGCGGTTACGCCAGCGAAGCCCTCGAGGCAATGTGGATCTGGGCGGCGGCGAACCATCCCGATATGCCGATCACCTGCATCATCGATCCGCAAAACACCGCGTCGTTGAGCCTTGCCATGCGGCACGGTTTTCGATCCTTCGCGCGGTCGGCCTATCAGGATTCCGACATTGTCGTCCTGCGCAAGGCCACCTCCTGAAGAGGCCGCCACTCACCCGGCATCGCAAGAGTGCGCTACTTATTCAAAGAATTAAATAAATAGAATAACAGTATGTTTTATATGCGTTTATCTCGCTAAATATCTCTTTGAATTTTCGAACTGATGGCCGGCAGCCATAGGCTACTTCATGTGTTACTCTAACATCCGTTGAAACGGGAGTGTGCGCCATGAGATTGCCTGCCGCCGTGTTTCTCTGCTTCCTGATACCGATAGTCTGGCTGCCCAAAGCCCGCGCGGAAGAGCCCGTGGATACGGCGCAAGCCATCATCCAGAGCCAGATCGGCGCCTTTCTGAACGACGATGCGAAGACAGCATACTCTTTTGCCTCGCCCACCATCCGCGGCAAGTTCCCCAACGAGGCCGCCTTCTTCGACATGGTGAAGAAGGGCTATGCGCCGGTCTACCGGCCGGGCAATTTCGCCTTCGGCCGCTCCAGGGTGGAGGGTGACATGGTGGTGCAGGAGGTGCTGATTTCAGGGCCCGACGGCAAGGACTGGACGGCACTCTACCAACTCCTGAAGCAGCCTGATGGCAGCTACAAGATCAACGGCGTGCACATGGTGCGCGCCGCTCCCGGTCCTGAAATCTGAGCCTCAGAGAGGGGCGAGATCGCCCCTCGCCCATTCTTCCTGCGTCTCCGCCATGAAATCGGCGAAGCGGCCTTCCTCGATCGCCTTGCGGATGCCGGCCATCAGGTCCTGGTAGTAGGACAGGTTGTTCCAGGTCAGCAGCATGCCGCCGAGGGATTCGTTGGCGCGGATGAGGTGATGCAGGTAGGCGCGCGAGTAGTCGCGGGCGGCCGGGCAGGTCGATTGCTCGTCAAGCGGGCGCATGTCTTCCGCATGGCGGGCATTGCGCAGGTTGATGCGGCCGCGGCGGGTGAAGGCCAAGCCGTGGCGGCCGGAGCGGGTCGGCATCACGCAATCGAACATGTCGACGCCGCGCGCGACGGATTTCAGCATGTCGTCCGGTGTACCGACGCCCATCAGGTAACGCGGCTTTTCGAAGGGCATATGCGGGATGACCGTATCGATCATGTCGAGCATGACCGCCTGCGGTTCGCCTACGGCCAGGCCGCCGATGGCATAGCCCTTGAGGTTCAGCTCGGCGAGCGCCTGTGCGGAGCGCACGCGCAAATGCGGGATATCGCCGCCCTGCACGATGCCGAACATCGCCTTGCCGGGCTGATCGCCGAAGGCCACCTTGCAGCGCTCGGCCCAGCGCAGCGACATTTCCATGGCGCGCTCGATTTCCTTGGGCGACGCCGGCAGCGCCACGCATTCGTCGAGCTGCATCTGGATATCGCTGTCGAGCAGGCCCTGGATTTCGATGGAACGCTCCGGCGACATGTGGTGCAGCGCGCCGTCAACATGGCTCTTGAAGGTCACGCCCTGCTCGTCGAGTTTGCGCAGGCCGGAGAGCGACATGACCTGGAAGCCGCCCGAGTCCGTAAGGATCGGGTGTGGCCAGCGGATGAGTTCGTGGAGACCACCGAGACGGGCAACGCGCTCCGGGCCGGGGCGCAGCATCAGGTGATAAGTATTGCCAAGGATGATGTCGGCGCCGAGTTCGCGCACCTGGTCGAGATACATCGCCTTGACCGTGCCGACCGTGCCGACGGGCATGAAGGCCGGCGTGCGGATGGTGCCGCGCGGCATGGAAACCTCGCCGCGGCGGGCCTTGCCATCGGTGGCGAGAAGCTTGAACTGGAAGGTTTCGGTCATCGGTGGTCCCGGAAAAGCAGGCTGGAGTCGCCGTAGGAATAGAAGCGGTAGCCGGTCGCGATGGCATGGGCATAGGCGCCGCGCATCGTCTCGAGGCCGGAAAAGGCCGAGACGAGCATGAACAGCGTCGATTTCGGCAGGTGGAAATTGGTCATCAGGATATCGGCCGTGCGGAAGCGGTAGCCGGGTGTGATGAAGATGCCCGTCGCCCCAGACCACGGCTTGATCGTGCCGTCTTCATCGGCGGCACTTTCGAGCAGGCGAAGTGAGGTCGTGCCGACGGAGACGATGCGCCCGCCCCTCGCCTTTACTGCGTTGAGCGCGGCGGCGGTCTCTTCGGAAACGTAGCCGATCTCCTCGTGCATGACGTGTTCGGTCGTGTCGTCGGCCTTGACCGGCAGGAAGGTGCCGGCACCGACATGCAGCGTCACGAAATGCCGCTCCACGCCGAGCGCATCGAGCTTTTCGAACAGCGCATCGGTGAAGTGCAGGCCGGCCGTGGGGGCTGCGACGGCGCCTTCCTCGCGGGCATAGATCGTCTGGTAGTCCTTGCGGTCCAGCTCGTCTTCGGCGCGCTTGGAGGCGATATAGGGTGGCAGCGGGATATGGCCGACCGTGGCGATGGCGCGGTCGAGTTCCGGCCCGGAGGCATCGAAATGCAGGGTGACTTCGCCACCCTCGCCTTTCTGCTCGATGGTCGCCGAGAGATCGGCGCCGAAGGTGATGCGGTCACCAAGCTTGATTCGTTTGCCCGGCTTGGCAAAGGCCTTCCAGCGGTCGCCGGCGATGCGCATGTGCAGCGTGGCCGACACCTTCTGGCCACCCGCGCCCTCGCGATGGCGAATGCCTTCGAGCTGTGCGGGAATGACGCGCGTGTCGTTGAAGACGAGCGCGTCGCCTGCCCTGAGTAGCGACGGCAGGTCGCCGACGGTGTGATCTTGATAGAGCGCAGCATTGCCCGGCTGCACGACGAGCAGCTTTGCCGCCTCGCGCGGGCTCACCGGGCGAAGCGCGATATTGTCTTCCGGCAGATCGAAATCGAAGAGGTCGACTCGCATGGCAGGCCTCAGAGAAAGCGGATCATCAGCGCGCCGGCGACGAGCAGGATGGCGCCGCCAATGCGGCCGACGGAGATTTCACGCACGGCCATGCCGAGAAAGCCGATGCGATCCAGCAGGATACCGGCCAGCAGCTGGCCAGAGACCGCAAAGGCCATGACGGCGGCCGCACCGATGCGCGGCGTCAGGAAGATGGCGGTGGTGACATAGACCGTGCCGAGCGCGCCGCCGGCGATATAAAGCCAGAGGTCCGGCCCGCGCCAGTCCGGCGAGCGGCCTTCGAAGGTCGAGGTGGCCGCAACGACCAGGGCCAGGATGATGGCGCCCGACAGGAACGAGACGCAGGCGGCGGCCACCGGCATGCTCAGGCCGCGGCCGAGCATGGCATTGATGGGAGCCTGAATTGCGATGCACGCGCCGGCCGCGATGGCGAGCAGCGCCCAGAGGAAAGCAGCCATAGTGCCGGTCCTTGAAAAGCGCACAAAGAAAAACCGCGCCCGCCGAAACGGACGCGGTCGAAATCGACGGCGTTCTATCAGGCCGCTACGTCGGCGGCAACCTTGAACGACACGATGGTGTCGGGATCGCGCACCGGCTCGCCGCGCTTGATCTTGTCGATGTTTTCCATGCCTTCGATGACCTGGCCCCAGACCGAATACTGCTTGTTCAGCCAGGGCGCATCGGTGAAGCAGATGAAGAACTGCGAGTTGGCGGAGTTCGGCATCTGGCTGCGGGCCATGGAGCAGGTGCCGCGCACATGGTTCATGTTGGAGAATTCAGCCTTCAGGTCCGGCTTTTCGGAGCCGCCCATGCCGGCGCGGGCCGGGTTGAAGTCCTTGCCGCCGGTCTTGCCGTACTGCACGTCGCCCGTCTGGGCCATGAAGTCCTCGATGACGCGGTGGAAGACGACGCCGTCATAGGCGCCTTCGCGTGCCAGTTCCTTGATGCGCGCGACGTGGCCCGGTGCGAGATCCGGAAGCAGCTGGATGACCACCTTGCCCTTGGTGGTTTCCATGATGACGGTGTTTTCCGGATCCTTGATCTCGGCCATGGTGTCTCTCCTTTAAGGTGTGATGCAAAAGGTGTGTCGCCGTTCTGCGATTACAACGGGCGACACACCAAAAAGTGGATTATTTGCCGACGGTGACCTTCACCATGCGGTCGGGGTCCGTCACCGAGCCGTTGTTGGCATCGTCGCCGAGCTTGATCTTGTCGACATTCTCCATGCCGGAAACGACCTTGCCGACGACGGTGTACTGGCCGTTCAGGAAGTCGCCGGGGGCGAACATGATGAAGAACTGCGAATTGGCGGAATTCGGGTCCTGCGCGCGAGCCATGCCGACCGTGCCGCGCTCGAACGGCATTTCGGAAAATTCCGCCGGAAGATCCGGCTGGCTGGAGCCACCCGTACCGGCTGCGCCGGCCTGGTAGCCATCGGCCATGTCGCCATACTGCACGTCGCCGGTCTGGGCCATGAAGCCCTTGATCACGCGGTGGAAGGCGACATTGTCATACTCGCCGGCGGCGGCCAGCGCCTTGATACGCTCGGCATGCTTCGGCGCCTTGTCGTTCAGCTCGATGACGACGGGGCCGTCCTTCAGCTGGATCGTGATGAAATCGGCAGCCTGAGCGACGAAGGCGCTCGTGGTGGTTGCCAGGAACAGGGCTCCTGCGAAGGCGGTACGGAGGATGTTCATGATAGCTCCCTTGTAGGGTTCAGGATGATTGGGCTTCAGCCCTTCTGGCGGGCCTTGAGGGCCGCGAAGACGGGCGCCGGCACGAATGCGCTGACATCGCCGCCCATGGCCGCGATCTGGCGGACCAATGTGGCGGTAATGGGCCGCGAGGCGACGCCGGCAGGCAGGAAGACGGTCTGCACGTCTGGCGCCATCTGGCGGTTCATGCCAGCCATCTGCATTTCATAGTCGAGATCCGTGCCGTCGCGCAGGCCCCGAATGAGGAGGCTTGCCTTGTGGCTGCGGGCCGCATCGACCACCAGATTGGAGAAGGAGACGACGCTCACGTCCCCTGCCCGCTCCGGCAAGGCCTCGGCGATGGAGAGACGGATCAGCTCGGCGCGTTCTTCAAAAGAAAACAGCGGTGTCTTGCCGGGATGGATCCCGATCGCGACAATCACCTTGGGCGAGACGTTAAGCGCCTGCACGAGCACATCGATATGGCCGTTGGTGATCGGATCGAAAGAGCCAGGATAGAAGGCGACTGTCATCGGCGAGGTCCCGTTTGCCGCCTTGTGTCATGGACCGCCGCGATCCGCAAGGGTGCCGCCTGTCGCATCCTGAACTGTCCCCTGCCAAGAGGATGAACGCGGCATGAACGGGCCGTTCAAGAGCATTTCAGCTGCGCCATGCATAAATACCAGCATGGACGTCGGGAACAAAGGTCGCAATCGCGCATTTCCCCGACCGAACACAACGGAACAAGTAACGCGTTTCCTTAGGCTGGAAGGAATACGAAAATGGCACTGGCTCTACTCTGCATGACCATGTTCATCGCCCTTAGCGTCGCGACGATCCATGCGCTTCGCGAAGAGGATCGCCCGGCCGCCTCGAAGCTCGCGGCGCGTGGCAAGTGGCTGCGGTGAGCGAGGAAGCAACCATGGTCGGCCTCACCATTCTTTTTACGGTCTTCATCAGCGTGGTCTTCACCTTCGACTTCACGCGCACGATCCTCGACCTGAAGCGGGATCGCGCGGTGCTGAAAGCCACAAAGCTGAAAACAGAAGCAGGCGGCTTCGGCGTCTAGAGCGCCCCCTTGCCGCCGACCCTGCGGGTAGTCTTTCCTCCAGGCTACCCGCAATAAATGAAAAGCCGGACGGTCGTTCCCTGCCCGTCCGGCTTTTTCGTGCCTTGATTTCGTGTCTTGATATGACGAGGCTGTTACGCCTCGCCCTCGCCTGCATCGCCGGCTTCGACTTCACCATCGGCCACTGCGGCGTCCGCCTCGACCTCTGCCTCGTCATCGCCCTCCGGCTCGCTGATGCGCTCGACGGAGACCACCTTTTCGTCCTTGGCGGTCGAGAAGATCGTGACACCCTTGGTGGCGCGGCTGGCGATGCGGATGCCATCGACCGGCACGCGGATCAGCTGGCCACCATCGGAGACCAGCATAAGCTGGTTCTTGTCCTCGACCGGGAAGGCGGCGACGAGTTCGCCGATCTCGCTGGTTTTGGACGTGTCGGTGGCGCGGATGCCCTTGCCGCCACGGCCGGAGGTGCGGAAGTCGTAGGACGACGAGCGCTTGCCGAAGCCCTTCTGCGAGACGGTCAGAACGAACTGTTCGCGCGCCTTGAGCTCCTGATAACGGTCCTCGGAGAGATCGCCGACTTCGCCGACTTCTTCCCCGACCAGCGCGATATCCTCCTCGTCGACACCGCTGGCGCGGCGTTCGGTGGCGGAGCGCTTGAGATAGGCGGCGCGTTCCCACGGCTCGGCATCGACATGGCTGACGATCGTCATCGAGATGATGCGGTCGCCTGTGCCCAGGTTGATGCCGCGCACGCCAACCGAGTTGCGACCGGCAAAGACGCGCACGTCATCGACCGGGAAGCGGATGCACTGGCCGAGCGCCGTTGTCAGCAGTACGTCGTCCTGCTCGGTGCAGGTCTCGACGTTGAGGATCTCGTCGCCCTCTTCCTCGAGCTTCATTGCGATCTTGCCGTTGCGGTTGACCTGAACGAAATCGCTGAGCTTGTTGCGGCGCACCGTGCCGCGGGTCGTCGAGAACATGACGTCGAGGTTTTCCCACGTCGTCTCGTCCTCGGGCAGCGGCATGATGGTGGTGATGCGTTCACCGGGCTCGATCGGCAGCATGTTGATCAGCGCCTTGCCCTTGGACTGCGGCGTACCGATCGGCAGGCGCCAGACCTTCTCCTTGTAGACGATGCCACGCGAGGAGAAGAACAGCACCGGAGTATGGGTATTGGCGACGAAGAGGCGGGTTGCGAAATCCTCGTCCTTCATGGCCATGCCCGAGCGGCCCTTGCCGCCGCGGCGCTGCGCGCGATAGGTCGCGAGCGGAACGCGCTTGACGTAGCCGGCATGCGAGACGGTGACCACCATGTCCTCGCGGGCGATGAGATCTTCGTCGTCCATATCGGGACCGCCTTCGGCGATCTCGGTGCGGCGCGGCGTGCCGAACTCGTCGCGCACGGCGGCAAGCTCATCCTTGACGATGGTCATGATGCGTAGGCGCGAGGAGAGGATATCGAGGTAATCCTTGATCTCTTCGCCGATCTTGTTGAGTTCCTCGTCGATTTCATCACGACCCAGTGCCGTGAGGCGGGCGAGACGCAGTTCGAGGATGGCGCGGGCCTGCTCTTCCGAGAGGTTGTAGGTCAGGTCCTCGTTGATGCGATGGCGCGGATCGTCGATGAGCTTGATCAGCACATCGACGTCCTTGGCCGGCCAGCGGCGCTCCATCAGCTGCTCGCGCGCCGTCTGCGGATCGGGCGCGCGGCGGATCAGCGCGATCACCTCGTCGATATTGGCAACCGCGATGGCGAGACCCACCAAGACATGGGCGCGGTCGCGCGCCTTGCGCAGCAGGTATTTCGTGCGGCGGCTGACGACTTCCTCGCGGAAGGAGACGAAGGCGCGCAGCATGTCGAGCAGCGTCATCAGCTCCGGCTTGCCGCCGTTCAGCGCCACCATGTTGCAGCCGAAAGAGGTCTGCAGCGGCGTGTAGCGATAGAGCTGGTTCAGGATGACATCGGCATTGGCATCGCGCTTCAACTCGATGACGACGCGGTAGCCGTCGCGGTCGGATTCGTCGCGCAGATCGGAAATGCCCTCGATGCGCTTGTCGCGCACCAGTTCAGCCATCTTCTCGATCATCGTCGCCTTGTTCACCTGGAAGGGAACTTCGGTGATGATGATTTGCTCGCGGTCGCCGCGCATCGGCTCGATGGTGGCGCGGCCGCGCATGACGACGGAGCCCCGGCCCGTCTCATAGGCCTGACGGATGCCGGCGCGGCCGAGGATCAACGCACCCGTCGGGAAATCCGGTCCCGGAATGTGCTGCATCAGGTCGAGCAGCTCGATTGCCGGATTGTCGATCAGCGCGATACAGCCGTTGATGACTTCGGAAAGATTGTGCGGCGGGATGTTCGTCGCCATGCCGACGGCGATGCCGCCCGCGCCATTGACGAGGAGGTTCGGGAATTTCGCGGGAACGACGACCGGCTCGCTCATCGTGCCGTCGTAGTTGTCGCGGAAGTTGACCGTTTCCTTGTCGAGGTCGTCGAGCAGCGAATGCGCCGCCTTCTCAAGACGGCATTCCGTGTAACGCTGGGCCGCCGGCGGGTCGCCGTCGATGGAGCCGAAATTGCCCTGGCCGTCGATCAGCGGCAGGCGGAGCGACCAGTCCTGCGCCATGCGCGCAAGCGCGTCGTAGATCGCCGAGTCGCCGTGCGGATGGTATTTACCCATCACGTCACCGGTCACGCGGGCCGACTTCACGTATTTCTTGTTCCAGTCGACGCCCATCTCGCTCATCGAGTAGAGGATGCGCCGGTGCACGGGCTTCAGGCCGTCGCGCACATCGGGCAGCGCGCGCGACACGATCACGCTCATCGCGTAATCGAGATAGGATCGCTGCATTTCCTCGATGATGGAAATCGGCTCAATGCCGGGCGTCTTGCCGCCGGGTGTCGATTGTTCTGTCAATTTCGGTCACGATCGTTGTTCAGAATCAGATGCAATTTTATAGCCTACCGAGGCTTGAAGCGCCAATTTCACGAGGGGTTGTGAACAGGCTTTTCCCAGGAAATCCGCCAATTTGCGCATTTTCATGGCCACTTTCCGGCCACCCTTCCCTTCCCCGCCACGCTCGCCTAACAATGGGGCGGCAAGGCCGTCGAAAACGGCCGCTCAACGGCGAGGGGAACGCCTGACATGCTCAATATCGATCTCGTGGTCAACGCGATCACGACCCTGCTCGTGACCATCGATCCGCCCGGCCTCGCGCCGATCTTCCTCGGCCTGACGGTGGGCATGACGCGGCCGCAGCGCAAGCAGGTGGCGCTGCGCGGCTCCATCATCGCCTTCTGCATCCTCGCCGTCTTCGCATTGACGGGCGCCGGCGTGCTGTCGCTGCTCGGTATCTCCATCGGTGCCTTCCGCATCGCCGGCGGCCTGCTGCTGTTCTGGATCGCCTTCGAGATGATTTTCGAGCGCCGCAACGAGCGCAAGGAGAAGACCAGCGAGGTGGCGATCACCCGCGATCACATCCACAACATCGCCGTCTTCCCGCTCGCCCTGCCGCTGATTGCCGGCCCCGGCGCGATCTCAGCGACGATCCTGCTGTCCGGCTCCTTCCCTTCCGCGCTCGAACGCACCGCCCTCATCGGCGTGCTCGCGCTCTGCATCGGCATCCTGTTCCTGGCGCTTGTCATCGCCGACCGCATCGACCGCTTCCTCGGCAATACCGGCCGCGCCATCCTGACGCGTCTGCTCGGCGTCATCCTCGCGGCCCTGGCAGTGCAGTTCGTCGTCGACGGGGTGAAATCGGCCTTCGCGCTCTGAAGCGCCTACGGCTGCGAGAGATAGGCTGATGGCACGGCATCCGTCAGCCAGACACCATTCTCCGCCTGCCAGAACACGAGACCGTCGGCCTGCATCTGTCCGGCTGCAACCGTCAGCACGACCGGCTTGCCATGCCGCTGGCCGACCTTTCCGGCCGTCGTGCTGTCCGCCGAAAGATGCACCTTCTGCCGTCCCTGCGGCAGCAGGCCTTCCCGCAGGATCGCCTCCAGCACGGTGACCGCCGTTCCGTGATACAGAATGTCCGGCGGCGCGATCGGCACGAGGCCGAGATCGACAGGCACCGAATGCCCCTGCGCGGCCCGGATTCGCAGCCCGTCTTCGGAAAGCGTGAAGCGCTGCTTGTCGCTTTCGGCGACCACGGCGCGCAGTCGCGCGTCATCGATGTCGCGCCCCGCCAGCCGCGCCTTGGCGATCAACTCGTCCACCGCCACCCAGCCGCCCGCATCCAGCGCGATACCGATCGTCTGCGGCTCATGCCGCAGCACGAGGCTGAGAAACTTGCTGATATCCTTGCTCATATGATCCTCGACCTGCACCTGCCGCAGCTGAAATCCGTGTCAGTGCAGCGGAAACGCACCACCGCGCGCATCTATTCGTCGCTACGTCTTTCAAGGCTTTGGCAATCAACTAGGAAGCCTATCCGCCCGATAAATTCCTTCTCCTACGCTTGGTAAGGCAACGGCGAATAGACGAGAGCGCCAAAAAAGCCTGGAGCATGCGTCTCTGCCCTTTGGGGTCGCTTATGCCCCTCCAGAAACGGCGACAGCGGCAGCCAAACGCTCCCTCGCAAAAGCTCTATCCTCACACATCAGAGCCTGAAGGCACATAAGGCCGCACCCGGGTTCAGGGATTGTCCGCAAACCATTTGACGATGGAAGGCATGTTCTCCTCGAAACCGCCGGGCAGAAACACGTTGAGCAGACCGACACGCTCTTCCGTCCGGTTCTCGAAATCGTGCATCACGGTTGCGGGAATGCGCACGAAGCTGCCGGCCGGCGCCTCCAGCCAGTCTTCACCGGTGAGAATGCTCGCCACACCCGAAAGCACGTAGAATAACTCGACATTCTCTTCATGGGAATGGGCGCCCGGTCCCGATGTCCTGGGCTCAAGCCACCATTCGGAAACGCTGTAGGCATTGCCCGTCTCGCCGTGATCGGCCTTGAAGACCGCGTTCATGCGCCCGAGCGCATAGATACGCCCCTCGCCCGGCCGAACGAAAAGCACGTCGGTCTCGGTCTTCTCCATGCCCCGCCGCGCCTCCCGCGCAATCGACTGCACCAAAGAAAAAGGCCGGCGCTTGGCCGGCCTTTCGTCCCGTTCTCAGAACGGAATGTCGTCATCCATATCGCGCGACAGCGAGCCGCCGCCGCCCGAACGGTTGCCGCCGCCACTGCTGCTGCCGCCACCCGACGACGGGCGCGAGCCGTAATCGTCATAGCTCGGCGCGCCGCCGCCAAAATCGTTGCCGCCCCGGCCCGCACCGCCGCCTTCGCCACGGCCATCCAGCATGGTCAGCGTCGAGTTGAAGCCCTGCAGCACGATTTCCGTCGAATACCGGTCGTTGCCGTTCTGGTCCTGCCATTTACGGGTCTGCA
The DNA here is from genome assembly GCF_022899935.1 of Shinella curvata. GTDB lineage: Bacteria > Pseudomonadota > Alphaproteobacteria > Rhizobiales > Rhizobiaceae > Shinella > Shinella curvata. Next base: position 172,671 of record NZ_JALJCJ010000001.1, on the reverse strand, counting down.
GCGCGCCCTCGATATAAAGCTTGGCGCCCTTCTTCACATATTGCTCGACGACCTTGCACAGGCCCTCGTTGAAGACGACGACGGTGTGCCATTCGGTCTTCTCGCGGCGCTCGCCGCTGTTGCGGTCGCGCCAGGTTTCCGATGTCGCGATGCGCAGGTTGGCGATCGGCGTACCGGATTGCGTGCGCCGGATTTCCGGATCCGCACCCACATTCCCGATCAAGATCACCTTGTTGACGCTTCCAGCCATACCCGTACTTCCCATTGTCGCGCCGGGCTCAGGGCGCCCGACATCATTTCACTACATGAATGCGGCATCTTATCGGCTGCCGCGCCGCCGCGCCGCCCCGCAAAAGGGATAATCCACAGATCAATTGCGAAATTTCGTTCTTTTTTTGTTCTAATAATTCCCTACACTCTTGTCAACCGAATCGGAAACGGGCACGGAATCTTCTGACCGCGCGATGGACAGGCCCCGATCAATCCCTACATAGGGGCCTACCCCTTTTAAGAATGCGCAACGACTTCTGACGCTGGATACCATGAGCGAACTCAAGACTATTTCCATTCGCGGCGCACGCGAACACAATCTCAAGGGCATCGATCTCGACCTGCCGCGCAACAAGCTGATCGTGATGACCGGGCTTTCGGGCTCCGGCAAATCGTCGCTCGCCTTCGATACGATCTATGCCGAGGGCCAGCGCCGCTATGTCGAGAGCCTCTCGGCCTATGCGCGCCAGTTCCTCGAGATGATGCAGAAGCCCGATGTCGACCAGATCGACGGTCTGTCGCCGGCCATCTCCATCGAGCAGAAGACGACCTCGAAGAACCCGCGCTCGACCGTCGGCACGGTCACCGAGATCTACGACTACATGCGCCTGCTCTTCGCGCGCGTCGGCGTTCCCTATTCGCCGGCAACGGGCCTGCCGATCGAGAGCCAGACGGTCAGCCAGATGGTCGATCGCGTCATCGATTTCGGCGAGGGCACGCGCCTCTATATCCTCGCGCCCATCGTGCGCGGCCGCAAGGGCGAGTACAAGAAGGAACTCGCCGAGCTGATGAAAAAGGGCTTTCAGCGCGTCAAGGTCGACGGCCAGTTCTACGAGATCGCCGACGTGCCCGCGCTCGATAAGAAATACAAGCATGACATCGACGTGGTGGTCGACCGCGTCGTGGTGCGTGCCGATCTCTCCTCGCGCCTCGCCGACAGTATCGAGACCTGCCTGAAGCTTGCCGACGGCCTCGCCATCGCCGAATTCGCCGACAAGCCGCTCCCCGTCGAGGAGACTGCGGCCGGCGGTTCCGCCAACAAATCGCTGAACGAGACGCACGAGCGCGTCATGTTCTCCGAAAAATTCGCCTGCCCGGTCTCCGGCTTCACCATCCCGGAAATCGAGCCTCGGCTGTTCTCGTTCAACAACCCCTTCGGCGCCTGCCCGACCTGTGACGGTCTCGGCAGCCAGCAGAAGATCGATCCAGAGCTCATCGTGCCGGAAACCGAGCGCACGCTGCGCGACGGCGCGGTCGCGCCCTGGGCCAAGTCCTCCTCGCCCTATTACAACCAGACGCTGGAAGCGCTCGGCGCCGCCTATGGTTTCAAGCTGTCCAACCGCTGGTCGGAACTGTCGGAGAAGGCGCAGAACGCCATCCTGCACGGCACGGACGAGAAGATAGAGTTCAACTACAAGGACGGCGCACGCTCCTACAAGACCGTGAAGACCTTCGAGGGCATCGTGCCGAACCTCGAGCGCCGCTGGAAGGAAACGGACAGCGCCTGGTCGCGCGAGGAAATCGAACGCTACATGTCGGCCGCGCCCTGCCCGGCCTGCGCCGGTTATCGCCTGAAGCCCGAGGCGCTCGCGGTCAAGATCAACAAGCTGCATATCGGCGAGACGACGGCCATGTCGATCCGCGTCGCCCGCGACTGGTTTGAGGCGCTGCCGGAGCATCTCAACACGAAGCAGAACGAAATCGCGGTCCGCATCCTCAAGGAAATCCGCGAACGCCTGCGCTTCCTCAACGATGTCGGCCTGGAATATCTCTCGCTCTCGCGCAATTCCGGCACGCTGTCGGGCGGTGAAAGCCAGCGCATCCGACTGGCGTCGCAGATCGGCTCTGGCCTGACCGGCGTGCTCTACGTGCTGGACGAACCGTCGATCGGCCTGCACCAGCGCGACAATGCCCGCTTGCTCGATACGCTCCGGCATCTGCGCGACATCGGTAACACCGTCATCGTCGTCGAGCATGACGAGGACGCGATACTGACGGCGGACTACGTCGTCGATATCGGCCCCGCCGCCGGTATCCACGGCGGTGAGGTGATCGCGCAGGGCACGCCCGGCGAGGTCATCGCCAATCCGGCCTCGCTGACGGGCAAATATCTCTCCGGCGAACTCTCTGTCGCCGTGCCTTCCGAGCGCCGCAAGCCGAAGAAAAAGAAGGAAATCAAGGTCGTCGGCGCCAAGGCCAACAACCTGAAGAACGTCACGGCCTCCATTCCGCTCGGCGTCTTCACGGCGGTGACCGGCGTGTCTGGCGGCGGCAAGTCGACCTTCCTGATCGAAACGCTCTACAAGTCGGCAGCACGCCGCATCATGGGCGCGCGCGAAATCCCCGCCGAGCACGAGCGTATCGACGGCTTCGAATATATCGACAAGGTCATCGACATCGACCAGTCGCCGATCGGCCGCACGCCACGCTCCAATCCGGCGACCTATACCGGTGCCTTCACGCCGATCCGTGACTGGTTCGCCGGTCTGCCGGAGGCCAAGGCGCGCGGCTATCAGCCGGGCCGCTTCTCGTTCAACGTCAAGGGCGGCCGCTGCGAGGCCTGCCAGGGCGACGGTGTCATCAAGATCGAGATGCACTTCCTGCCCGACGTCTATGTCACCTGTGACGTCTGCCACGGCAAGCGCTACAACCGCGAGACGCTCGACGTGACCTTCAAGGGCAAGTCGATCGCCGATGTACTCGACATGACCGTCGAGGAAGGCGTCGAATTCTTCGCCGCCGTGCCCGCCGTGCGCGACAAGCTGGTCACGCTGAACCAGGTCGGCCTCGGCTACATCAAGGTCGGCCAGCAGGCGAATACGCTGTCTGGCGGCGAGGCTCAACGCGTCAAACTTGCCAAGGAGCTGTCGAAACGCTCGACCGGCCGCACGCTCTATATCCTCGACGAACCGACGACCGGCCTGCATTTCCATGACGTGGCAAAACTGCTGGAAGTGCTGCACGAGCTGGTCAACCAGGGCAATTCCGTCGTCGTCATCGAGCACAATCTGGAGGTCATCAAGACCGCAGACTGGATCATCGACTTCGGCCCCGAAGGCGGCGATGGCGGTGGCGAGGTGATTGCCGAGGGCACGCCGGAGGATGTCGTGAAGGTCGAGCGCTCCTATACGGGCCACTTCCTGAAGGAGCTTTTGGAGCGTCGTCCAATCAAGAAGATCGCGGCGGAGTAACCGGATGATCCTGATCGGCCAGTACGATTCGTCCTATGTGCGCCGCGTCGGGATCGCACTCAGGCTCCATGATCTCCCGTTCGAACACCGGCCCTGGTCGGTGTTCAGCGAAGGCGAGAAGGTGCAGGCGGTCAATCCGCTCATGCGAGTGCCGACGCTGGTGCTAGACGATGGCGACGTGGTAGCCGACAGCGGTTCCATCCTCGACTATCTCGACGGCCTCGTGCCGGCGGAGAAGCGGCTTCTTCCGCAGGCCCAGCCGCAGAGGCGACAAGCCCTCAAGGTAATGACATTCGCGACCGGGTTTGCCGATAAAGGCGTTAGTCTGTTCTACGAACTGCATCTGCACGAGACACCGTCGGCTTACTTCGTCGAACGCTGCCGCGCGCAGATACTGACGGTGCTCACCGCGCTGGAGGCCGAGCGCGCGACGCGGCCCGGCACATTCTGGTTCGGGCGCATCACCCATGCCGATATCGCCGTCGCCTGCGCCTGGCGGCATATGCGCGAGGCGCATCCGGGTCTGATCGATGAGACCGCCTACCCTGCATTGGCGAGCCATTGCGCCGGCATGGAGGCCCTGCCGGTGTTTCAGGAGATGTCCCAGCCTTTCATCGCGCCCGCCTGATCGGCGCGCGGCTACCCGTCTGTCGAGGAGAACTGACATGAGCACATCCGGCACCATCAGAACCGGCATCGGTGGCTGGACCTTCGATCCGTGGGAAGGCACCTTCTATCCGGAGAAACTCACAAAGAAGCGGCAGCTGGAGTTTGCCAGCCGTGAGCTGACGGCCATCGAAGTCAACGGCACCTATTACGGCTCGCAAAAGCCGGAGACCTTCGCAAAATGGGCCTCCGAAGTACCTGATGGCTTTATCTTCTCGCTGAAGGCAAGCCGCTTCACCACCAACCGCAAGGTTCTGGCGGATGGTGGCGAATCCGTCGAAAAATTCCTGAAACAGGGGCTCACCGAACTCGGCGATCATCTCGGCCCGATCCTCTGGCAGTTTCCGCCGACGAAGAAATTCGAACCCGACGATTTCGAGGGTTTTTTGAAGCTGCTGCCGGAAAAGCTCGACGGCCTGACGCTGAAACACGCACTCGAGGTGCGCAACGTGACGTTCATGACGCCTGAATTCGCGGCCCTGGCCCGCAAATACAACAAGGCCATCGTCTACGCGCAGCACGAGGAATACCCTGAGATCGCCGATGTCACGGCTGACTTCGTCTATGCGCGCCTGCAAAAGGGCTCTGATGACATCAAGACCTGCTATCCGGAAAAGGCGCTTGATGAATGGGCCGGCCGGATCAAGGACTGGGCTGCCGGTGGCGAGCCATCGGACCTGCCGAAGATCGACCCCGATACGAAGCCGGCTAAGAAGGGCCGTGACGTCTTCGCCTTCTTCATCACCTCGGGCAAGGTGAATGCACCGAACGGCGCGCGGGAACTGCAGAAGCGCACGCAGCCGAAAGGCTGATCACAAGGCCTGCGGGGTGCCTGTCCGCAGGCGGCCGATCAGCCGCGGTCCGAGCACGGTGAGGATCAGGCCGCAGACGACAAGGGCGGCGCCGGCAAGCCGCGACGCGCCGAAGCTCTCGCCGAGCACCAGGGCGGAGAAGCTCATGCCGAAAATCGGCACGAGCAGCGAGAACGGCGCGACGGTGGCGACCCCGTGCTTGCGGATCATCGCGCCCCAGACGCCGAAGCCGAAGATCGTCGCGATGTAGGCAATATAGGCGACCGCGCCGAGCCCTTGCCAGGAAAGCGCCTGCAAGGCGGCCATGTCTCGGTCGAAACCTTCCGTCGCAAGCGAGATGATCGCTAGCGGAATGGGCGGCACGAGGCTGACCCAGACCATAAGCGCCAGCATATCGACATTGCCGGCCTGCTTGGTCAGCATGTTGGAGAAGGCCCAGGCGAGGCCGGCGGCCAATATCAGGGCCAGACCGAGATAGGTGAAGCTGCCATCGACGGTCGTGGCGATCAACACCATGCCGCAGAACGCCAGCAGGATGCCGCCGATCTGCGTCGGCTGCGGCCGGTTGCCGTAGAAGATCGCCGCAAGCGCGACCGTGAAGAAGGCCTGCGACTGCATCAGAAGCGAGGCTAGGCCGGCAGAGACGCCAACAGCCATGCCGATGAACAGCAGGCTGAACTTTATCACGCCGAGCACGATGCCGATGGCGAGGATGATGCGCCAGGAGACGGCCGGTCGCGGCAGGAAGAAGACGAGCGGCAGGGCAGCGAAAAGGAAGCGCAGGGCCGAAAACAGGATCGGCGGGAAATTGGCGATGCCAATCTTGATGACGACGAAGTTGAAGCCCCAGGCGATGGCGGCAAGCACGAGCAGAGCAACGTCGATCAACCCCATGACACTGCGAATCCTTCTTTCACCCGAGCGCTATTCTTAGCCGGCACGGCATTCCGGCCAAAGTCATTTGATTTGATCGAAGCCATCAAGCGCGCTGATGAGGGTTTCCGCGGTCAATCCTTCGCCCGCGCGCTGTCCCGCCGCGCCATGACGCCAGACGGCGCTGGCGGCGGCCTCGAAGATCGGCATGCCCTGCGCGAGATGGGCGCCGACGATCCCGGCAAGCACATCGCCGGAACCGGCGGTGGCGAGCCAGGGCGGCGCGTTGTCGTTGACGAGCACACGGCCGTCAGGCGCGGCGATGACAGTATCGGCTCCCTTGAGGATGACGACGCCATTGCTGCGGGCCGCCGCGTTGCGGGCACGGTCGATTTTCGAAAGGGTTCTGTCACCGGCAAGATCGGGGAAAAGCCGAACGAATTCGCCGTCATGCGGGGTGAGCACGAGCCGCACAGGCCCCTCGGCGAAGACGGAAAACAGCGCATCGGGGTCGTCGCGGAAAGCGCTGATGCCGTCGGCATCCAGAACGAGCCGGCGGTCGTGTTCGGCAAGCAGGCGGACATACCGCCTCGCCGCCGCCGCACCGCCGAAACCGGGGCCGAGCACGAAGGTGTTCAGCCGTTCGTCCTCAAGCACCTTCGCGAGGTCTTTTTTGCCATCGACAGTCTTCAACATGACGGCGGTAAGATGCGCGGCATTGATCGGTGCGGCATTGTGCGGCGACAGCAGCGTTACGAGCCCGGCGCCGGCGCGAAGGCCGGCCGTCGCAGATAGCCGTGCTGCGCCCGTCGCTGCGGCGGGGCCGGAAAAAACGACGAGATGGCCGCGGACATATTTGTGTATCGCGCCCGTCGCGACCGGAAGCGCCAGGCGCCAGACTGCGGGCGAATTGATCCGCATGTGCCCGCCATGGCGGGCAAGGATGCGGGCAGGAATGCCGATATCGAAGACATCGAGGGCGCCGGCGAGGCTTCTGCCCGGCAGGAGCAGATGACCGGGCTTGCGACACATGAAGGTGACGGTTGCCTCCGCCTCGAAGGCGGCGCCCCGCACCCTACCCGTGCGTCCATCGACGCCGGAGGGCAGATCGACCGCGAGTACCGGGACGACGGCCCTTGCCACAGCCGCAATCAGGCTTGCCACCGCATCCGGCACGTCGCGCGTCAGGCCCGCCCCGAACAAGGCGTCGATGACGACATCGCCGACACGCGGCGCACAATCGGAAAGCGGTTTTACGCTGCCGTGAAAGGCGGCAAAGGCGGTGGCGGCGTCTCCTTTGAGCGTGGCCGGCTCACCGAGTGCATGAACGACGACGACGGCTCCCGCTTGCGCGAGCGCGCGCGCGGCGACATAGCCGTCCCCACCATTGTTGCCCGGCCCGCAAAGCACGACGAAACGCAGGGCACTCGGGAAGCGGCGCAGCGCCACGGCGGCGACCGCCTGCCCTGCCCGCTCCATCAGAGCAAAACTCGAAAGGCCCGATGTGGCCGCCGCGCGGTCGATGGCGCCCATTTCCTCCGGTGTGACGATCAGCGTATCGATTTCCTGGTGCATGCCGCACCATGCCCGCAAAGCGCCGGGTGAGACAAGCCCGACTGAAACGCATATTGCCGCTTATTTTTTCGGCATCTGCATAGTCTATGTGCTCAATTTTGCAGCTTTGCGCGCCACTTCCGCGTCACCGCGTGTGAGCTGTCGCTGGCCGGCATGGAAAGTGACAAATTTTAGGCAGATGGCACTAGCCCTTTTGGCTGGAAAGCCGCATCATCTGCATGTGATGACGAGCGGGATCAATAGAGACACGAAATTCGTCCGATCTGGCATGCATTCTGCTTCAAGTTGGCATGCTACGTGCATTTGGAGTTTGCAGCGGGCGCACACCGCGCGCGAACGGGAGAAGCGGAGAGACATTTTCTCATGAAAAAGATCGAAGCGATCATCAAGCCCTTCAAGCTCGATGAGGTGAAGGAGGCGCTGCAGGAAGTCGGCCTGCAGGGTATCACCGTCACCGAGGCGAAGGGCTTTGGACGCCAGAAGGGGCACACGGAACTTTACCGTGGTGCCGAATATGTTGTCGACTTTCTGCCGAAGGTGAAGGTCGAGGTTGTTCTGGCGGACGAAAATGCGGAGGCCGTGATCGAGGCGATCCGTAACGCGGCGCAGACCGGCCGCATCGGCGATGGCAAGATCTTCGTCTCCAATGTCGAGGAAGTCATCCGCATCCGCACCGGCGAGACCGGCGTCGACGCCATCTGATCCCGCCTGGCCGTCCGGCCAAGGCTTATCCACTCGTCATTTCACACAGGGACCAATACACATGACGACTGCCAACGAAATCCTCAAGCAAATCAAGGAAAACGACGTCAAGTTCGTCGACCTGCGCTTCACCGATCCGCGCGGCAAGCTGCATCACGTCACGATGGATGTCGGCTGCGTCGACGAAGACATGTTTGCCGATGGCGTCATGTTCGACGGCTCCTCGATCGGCGGCTGGAAGGCCATCAACGAGTCCGACATGGTGCTGATGCCCGATCCGGCAACGGTTCACGTCGACCCGTTCTTCGCGCAGTCGACCCTCGTCATCATGTGCGACATCCTCGACCCGGTCTCGGGCGAAGCCTATAACCGCGACCCGCGCGGCACGGCCAAGAAGGCCGAAGCCTACCTCAAGGCCTCGGGCATCGGCGACACCGTCTATGCCGGCCCGGAACCGGAATTCTTCGTCTTCGACGACGTCAAGTACAAGGCCGATCCGTACAATACGGGTTTCAAGCTCGACTCGTCGGAACTGCCGTCCAACGACGACACCGACTACGAGACGGGCAACCTCGGCCATCGTCCGCGCGTCAAGGGCGGCTATTTCCCGGTTCCCCCGGTCGATTCGTGCCAGGACATGCGCTCGGAAATGCTCACGGTGCTGACCGAGATGGGCGTCACCGTCGAAAAGCAGCACCATGAAGTGGCAGCCGCCCAGCACGAGCTCGGCGTGAAGTTCGACACGCTCGTTCGCAGCGCCGACAAGGTGCAGATCTACAAGTACGTCGTGCACCAGGTCGCCAACGCCTATGGCAAGACGGCAACCTTCATGCCGAAGCCGATCTTCGGCGACAACGGCTCGGGCATGCACGTCCACCTGTCGATCTGGAAGGACAGCAAGCCCCAGTTCGCCGGCGACGAATATGCCGGCCTGTCGGAAAGCTGCCTTTATTTCATCGGCGGCATCATCAAGCACGCCAAGTCGATCAACGCCTTCACCAACCCGACGACGAACTCCTACAAGCGTCTCGTCCCGGGCTATGAAGCGCCGGTTCTGCTGGCTTACTCCGCCCGCAACCGCTCGGCCTCCTGCCGCATTCCGTTCGGCACGGGTCCGAAGTCCAAGCGCGTCGAAATCCGCTTCCCCGACCCGCTGGGCAACCCCTATCTCGGCTTCGCCGCCATGCTGATGGCCGGCCTCGACGGCATCAAGAACAAGATCCATCCCGGCAAGGCCATGGACAAGGACCTGTACGACCTGCCGCCGAAGGAACTGAAGAAGATCCCGACGGTCTGCGGCTCGCTGCGCGAAGCGCTGGAAAGCCTCGACAAGGATCGCAAGTACCTGACGGCCGGCGGCGTGTTCGACGACGACCAGATCGACAGCTATATCGAGCTGAAGATGGTCGAAGTCATGCGTTTCGAAATGACGCCGCACCCCGTCGAATTCGACATGTACTATTCGGCCTAACCTCGAATTTGGAGAGGTTTACATCGTAGACCTCTCCAAAACATCGGGTTGAAATTCGCATGAAATTTGGCAGGAAATCCGGCTCGCAAGCCGGATTTCGAGGCCAGCGTGGAACGCCAAACCGCAACCGATTGTGTCAGCCCCTCGAAGGGCAAAGAGTTCGGAAAACGATCACGATGTCCTGGCAGATAGCCGGAACATCCTCCGCAGACAAGGGACAGCCAACCTTCACTCGATGACGGGAACGCCGGAACAGCGGCGACTTTCCCAGGAACATGACCGGATTGTCGGAGCTGCCTGGAAACGGTCAGCCGAGGATCGATGCCTTGAACAGGGCGGGAGCCAGATCGATCGGCTTGGGTTTCCAACGCTGAACCTTTCCATCGGCTTCCCGATCGAGCAGCTCCATCACGGCGCGTCTGGGGTCAGACCAGTGGGGCGGTATATCCACGATATTGAACTCCCACCATTTCGACTGAAGCAGAAGATCGACGAGATCCGTTTCGAAACGCATGCGAACGGGTTTTGCCGGAGAGCCTGCGACGATCGTGTAGGGAGGTACGTCCCTAGTGACGATTGACCGGGCGGCCACCACTGCTCCATTCCCGATCGTCACGCCGGTCGCGATCAACACGCCTTCGCCGATCCAGACGTCGTTTCCGATCGTGACTGGCCCGCCGACCGCGTCGAACGCCTCCTGCGGGATGCCGAGCTCTCGCGCCAGTTCTGCATGTTTATAGTGATAGGTGATCGGATGCATGGTGAGACGATCCATCGGATGTTTCTCGCCCATGATCTGCACCCTCTGTGCTATGCTGGTGTACCTGCCGACGGAGTAGTCCCCGTTCATGGCGCCGACGACATAACTATAGGCGCCCATACTGACGAACCGCTTGAGGGGGAGCGTCACTTCGGGTTCAACGAACACCGGCCTTGCGAACGGCACCCGTTCGCCACGCTCTATGACACCGTCATTGCGCATTCCGTGAAGGAGGAAGATGCGATTGCGCTTGAAGAACTCCGTGCAGCCGTTTTCCCAGGTCAGCGCCAGCGGATAGGTCAGCTCGATTTTTTCCATGAAATATGTCAGGCCGGGCTGGTAGCCGCGGGCCGCAGGCAGAGCAAGCCCCGCATATCGATCCTCCGACACCTTCTTCAGTGCGGCGATCGGCTCCTTGTTTTGGTTGACCAGGATGATGGTTTGCTCGCTCAGCACCCAGTAGACGGCATCGTGCTGCGGCACGTTGTGAACGGTGCCTCGCTCACCGAGGATCATGCCCTCCGAGATCGTTCCGCCAGAGCCTCCAAAGCGCCAGATCGGTTCGCTCAGATTATCGGTTTGCGTCAAAATAAGATCCCCGCTCAATGGGACGCACAAGCTAATCTGGCCAACGTAGAGTTTGTTGATTGCGTGAGGCTGTTTGAAGCGACCGAAGGGCTTCATTCTGCGAGACCGGCCGTTATGGCCGGCCTGGAGTGATGCTCAGCGCCCTCTCGGCAACATAGTACTGGAAAAGCGCGGGCGGCACGGCACATAATGCCGATGACCGGATCATAGATTTTATTGCTGGAGGCGCTGCTTCAGGAGGTCGAGATATTCTTCATTCGTGTCGTCGGCCGTGCTGCCAGCGGCGTTGCCGGAGACCGGCTTGCAGGCGGGCTTGTAATCCAGCGCCATGCCGGCCTTTACACAGACGCCGACCTGCCAGCCGGGCGGCAGTGCGGTGAGGTCCACGGTCTTCCACTTCGGATGGCCGGTCGTCTTCAGCTTGCCGAGCCCGGAAAGGATGAGGCTCGAGAAATCCGCCACCGTCTTGCAGCTATCGCGGTGATAGGCATTGCGCTTGATGTCGTAATCATAGGTCATCATCACGGCCTTGACCGCGACGAGGTCGACTGGCTGGTCCTGGAAGGAATAGGTACCGGGCTCGATGCGCGAGGGCGTGTAGGTCGCCAGCAACGGCGCCTCGGTGATCGGAAGAAGATGGAACTTCGCCTTGTCGATCGTATTCCCGGTAAACAGGGAAGCCGGCGCGCCGGCAACATAGAAAAAGGCGTCGATCTCGCCGGAGAGCAGCTTCGGAAGCGCCTCGTCCGGGTTGATGTCCAGCCTCTCCCCGGCCTTCACCTGCAGGATGTCCATGACGAGCGTGGCCGTCAGAAAGGTGCCCGAATCCTTCTTGCCGACAGCGATCCTCTTGCCGGCGAGATCCTTCATTCCGGCGATGTCCTTGCGGGCCAGAACATGGATTTCCTCGTTGTAGAGCGGGAACATGATGCGCACGCCCTTGACCGCCTTCTGCACCTCCGGGTCGTTCGCCTCGAAGGTCTTCAGGTATTCCAGCACGTCGCTCTGCACGATACCGAACTGCGTGTTGCGACGGTTGCGCACACCGACGAAGTTTTCCAGGGAGCCGGCGCTTTCCACGACGTTGAGGTTGAGCCCGCATTCGGCGCCGAGGGCGGCGATGTCACGACCGATCTTGATATAGGTGCCCTGCGGCCCGCCGGTCATGATGTTGCGCTCAAAGCTCTGCGCCCCAGCGCCGCCGACCGAAAGCGCAAGGCCGAGCGCGGCCATCAGAACAGATCGCTTCATCGAAATCTCCTTCCAGAGCCGGCAAACGCCGGCGCGATTAGCAGCCGCTGTCGAGATCGCGCATCAGGTTGCGCATCGCCAGCACCGGAATGTGTTTGAAGACGCTGCCAAGTGCAATGGTAACGCATTCGCCGGACACCAGCGTGCGCTCGAGCTGGTCGCGCTGCGTGCCGGTCAGCCGGTCGAGACCGGGCATCGCGCGCACTGCCGCGGCCACCAGGGCAGCGTTGCGCGGGCTTTGGCCATCCGAGGGCTTCGCATTGTCGAGCGCCGGCTTGTTGCCACCATCCTTTTGACCATCCGGCCTCGTGGCGCCCGCCGCGGCCTCAAGCGCCTCGATCCGCGCCGCGAGCGCCAGATTGCGTGCGTTCAGCGTGGCGATTTCCCGCTCCTTGCTGGCAATGCCTTCATGCAGGATAGGGAGTTCTTTCGTGCGCAGCTGTTCTTCCGCGCTCCGCGCTTCCCCGAGCGCGCGGCGTAGCGTATCGATCTCGGCCTCAAGACGTTCGGTCTGCGCGTTCTGTGCCGCGCCCTGCGTGCTTCGGGCCTGATCCAGTGCCTTTTCCAGCCGCGCGATCTGATCGGACACCAATGAAAGCCGGCGCTCACGGTCGAGGACCGCCTCTTCCGCACGCTTTTTCAATGCCTCGGCATCCGCGACGCGCTGCGAAGCAAGCTCCAGATCGTTCTCGAGCTTCGGCACGACGTCACGGGTCAGGCGGACATTGTCGGCGACGGCAACGGCCGCTTCGGAGGCGTCCGTGTTGCTCTTGAGCGTATCGACCTGTCGCTTGAGGCTGCCGTTCTCCTCCGTCAGCGCCTGCGCCTTGCGGCTGCTTTCCTCGATCTGTGCCGTTCGGGCATCAAGCTCCCTGGCAAGATCGGCAATGCGTCGGTCGCGCGCCTCGATCTCGCCGGATGGCGCCGCACCGTCCAGAATGCGGAACGCTCCATAGCCGCCGGCAGCGCCGAGCGCCAGGCTGACGACGACGGCGAACAGGATACCGCCTATTCCCCCGCCACCGGAAGTCTGTCCGTTGCCGCTCCTGCCCCACTGTGTGTTCATGCCATTCGATCCGCCTGAGACGCTGTTCTTCGAGGTACGCCGAAACCGCCGGAGGCGCAAGCGCAACACCCCGTGCATGAAGGACGTATGACAGGGGTGGAACTATTGATGTTTTCCGGCAATTACCCAAATATAAGGGGAAAGGTAGGTACGCCATGAAGATGCGTAACGCAAAATTTGCCATCGGCGACATCGTCCGCCACCGGGTCTTTCCCTTCCGTGGCGTGATCTTTGACGTTGATCCGGAATTCGCCAACACGGAGGAATGGTGGAACGCCATTCCGGCGGAAATCCGCCCCTCGAAGGACCAGCCGTTCTATCACCTGTTTGCGGAGAACGAGAACAGCGAATATGTCGCCTATGTCTCCGAACAGAACCTGGTGCCTGACGATAGCGGCGAACCCATTCGTCATCCGCAGGTTCGCGCGCTGATGGACGCTGACCAGGGCCATTATCGCTGGAAGGAAGAGACCGGCGTTTTCCACTGACCGGCTTTCCTCACACGCTCAGGCAACAAAAAACCCGGCTTTTGGCCGGGTTTTCCATATGTGAATGAAGCGTGACGCTTACTGGCTCTTGGCAGCCTTCTGCGCGTCTTCCAGCTTCTTGCGGGCTTCCTCGGCCTTCTTCTGCATTTCTTCCTGCAGCAGGCGCTGGCGCTCTTCGAGCTTGGACTGCTCGATCGGCTCGCCGTCGAAGACGCCGGTGAAGCCTTCGAGCGACATCTTGATCGGGTTGGGCGCGCGCTGGAAATTGATCGAGGTCAGGACCAGCTCGCCGCCCTTCTTGAGGCTCGCGATCATCTGGTCGGTCAGCAGGACTTCGGCAACGCACTTGTCGGGCATGCAGATGGCGTAGTCGAGCTTCAGGCCCTTACCGCCGTCGATCTGCATCTGGATGCCCGGCGGGATGAGGCGTGCGCTCGGAACCGAGACCTGCATGATCTTGCGGTTGGTCTTGCCGGTGACGGTGATGAGGCCGACGGCGGTGATGAGCTGGCCGCTGCTTGCCGTCAGCAGGTTCTGCACGATGCAGACGTCGTTGTCTTCCTGCTTGGTGCAGACCTTGAACCAGCCCTTCGGCGGAGCGGCTTCCTGGGCGAGCGATACGGACGGAGCCGCCGCCAGGGCGACCGACGCGGCGAAAGCGGAAAGCACGGTCCGCTTGATGAGGTTCGATGTGAAGATCATGACGAGTTCGGTCTCCTGAAAATCCGGTGCCGGAGCAACGACGCTCCTCCAAGCCCCTCTGGCGTGGGTCAGTCGTGCGCTCTCCTGTCGGCGAATTGAGGCATTTGCATGACCCGCTTCGGCGACACCTGTTACAATGGGCCGCGCCGGATATCCAGCCTTTCCTTGCGAAATTCGCCTATAGGACCGATTTCCCGCGCTCGCCGCACTATTGTGTCTATTGCGCGCAGTATAAACACGGGAATCACATGGAATCGACGAGGAGAGCCCCTTTGCGCCCCATCCTGACGGCCCTTGCGGCCTGCATGTTCGGCCTGCCCGTTTCACTGGGCGTGGCCGCCCCCCTGCACGGGATCGCGATGCATGGCGAACCGGCGCTGCCGGCTGACTATAAGCACTTCTCCTACGTCAATCCCGACGTGAAGAAGGGCGGACGCATCGCCTATGGGGTCGTCGGCACCTTCGACAGCCTGAACCCCTTCATCCTGAAAAGCATGCGCACCACCGCCCGCGGCATGTGGGACCCGGAATTCGGCAATCTCGTCTACGAATCACTGATGGTGCGCTCGCGCGACGAGGCCTTCAGCATGTATGGCCTACTCGCCGAAAGCGTGGAGTGGGACGACGATCGCAGCTTCATCGAATTCCATCTCAACCCCAGGGCGCGTTGGGCGGATGGCCAGCCGGTCACGCCGGAAGATGTGATCTTTTCCTTCGAACTGCTGCGCGACAAGGGCCGCGCGCCCTTCAGCACGCGCCTGAACGTGGTCGAGAAACTTGAGAAGACCGGAGAGCGCAGCGTCCGCTTCACATTCAACGACAAAAGCGACCGCGAGGCCCCTCTCCTGATCGCCTTCTCGCCGATCCTGCCCAAACACGCGATCGATCCGGAAACGTTCGACCGGTCGTCGGTCGCCTTGCCGCTCGGGTCCGGCCCCTACAAGGTCAAGGCGGTGAAGCCCGGCGAGCGGATCGTTTACGAGCGCGATCCGAACTACTGGGGCAAGGATATTCCCTCCAAGGTCGGCTTCGACAATTACGACGAAATCTCCGTCGAGTATTTCCTGCAAGACAATTCGCTGTTCGAGGCTTTCAAGAAGGGCGTCATCGACGTCTATCAGGAAGGCAATCCGACGAAATGGACGCGCAACTACGATTTCCCGGCGGTCCGGTCGGGCACCGTCATCAAGGATGCAGTGGATTCGCAACTCCCCCCCGTGATGTTCGGTTTCGTCTTCAACACGCGCCGGCCGATCTTCCAGAATGCGGAACTGCGCAAGGCGCTCTCGCTCGCCTTCGATTTCCAATGGGTCAACCGCACGCTGTTCGAAAACGCCTATACCCGCACGGAAAGCTTCTGGCAGAACTCCGAACTCTCCGCGCTGAATGTCCCCCTCGACGCGCGCGAGCGTGAGATCATCGGTGCGGCGGCAGACCGGATCGACCCTGCCGTGGCCGACGGCACCTTCCGCTTCCCGGTCACCAACGGTTCTGGCCGCGACCGCAAGGTTCTGCGTCAGGCGATGGACCATTTCGTGAAGGCCGGCTACTCGATCAAGGAAGGCCGCATGGTCGATGCTTCCGGCAAGCCGCTCGCCTTCGAGATCATGACGCAGAATGCCGACCAGGAGAAGCTGGCGCTGGCCTACCAGCGCTTCCTCGCCGCGCTCGGCGTTCGTGTGAGCCTTCGGACGGTCGATGATTCGCAATATCAAAGCCGCAGCCAGACCTTCGATTACGATGTCATCATGAAGGCCTTCCTCTCGTCGCTATCGCCCGGCCTGGAGCAGGTGCGGCGCTGGGGTACGGATGCGCGCGACCGACAGGGCAGCGAAAATTTCGCCGGTGTCGCCGATCCGGATATCGACCGTGTCATGGCCGCCATTCTTGCCGCCCGCACGGCGGAGGATTTCCGCTCGGCCGTGCGCCTGCAGGACAGGATGCTCTTGTCGGGCAACTATATTGTCCCGCTCTATCATCTGGGCCAGCAATGGATTGCCCGCCACAAGCATATCGGGCGGCCCGAGATGACGCCGCTCTGGGGCTTCCAGCTTCCCGCATGGTGGGACGAGCGCGCGCAGTAAAGGGGCCATCCCCAGAATTGGGGTTACCTCGAGGTAACCTGTTGAAAGCTGTAGCCGGTGGGCCTATCTCGGCGGTAAGTATGAAGTGACGGCGCAAGTCCTGGACAGAATCGCGCCAAAGCCGGAGAAGTCCGGCCTCTCGAAAGGATACCCGGATGGAAGCCATTACGATCGATGTCGTCTCTGATGTCGTCTGCCCCTGGTGCTACCTCGGCAAGAAGCGGCTGGAACAGGCAATCGAGAACGTGAAGGACGACCTTGCCGTCTCGGTGACGTTTCGCCCCTATCAGCTGAACCCCGAAATGCCGGCCGAAGGCGTCGACCACAAGAAGCACCTCGCCGAAAAGCTCGGCGGCAAGGATGCCGTGGACCGCGCGCACGATATGCTGGCCGGCCTCGGCAAGGAAGATGGCATTGCCTTCGATTTCCCGGCCGTGAAGATCAGCCCCAACACGCTCGACGCGCACCGCCTGCTGCGCTGGGCGATGATCGAAGGTCCCGAGATACAGAGCCGCGTGGCCGTCGCCCTGTTCAAGGCCTATTTCGAAGAAGGCCGCAATGTCGGCGACCGCGCCGTGTTGCTCGACGTTGCGGAAGCCGCCGGCATGGACCGCGCCGTCGTCACCGCGCTCTTCTCCGCAGGCGCGGATGTCGATTCGGTCAAGGAAGAGATCGGCATGGCCCGCGACATGGGCGTCACCGGCGTGCCCTGCTTCATCATCGACAACAAATACGCCGTGATGGGTGCGCAGTCCGTCGATGTGCTGACCAATGCCTTCCGCGAGATCGCCTCGATGAAGGCGCAGGAACGTGTCGGCCAGAACTGAGCCGAACGCCACTCTCGAAGTCATCTTCGGGCGCGACCCGAGGATCCACCGCCGAACTCGGAGCATGAATGGTCGGGTCAAGCCCGACCATGACGAGGAAACGGTTCTGATCGAATATACGGCCGCCCGGTTTTACCGAGCGGCCTTTTTCATGCCTGCTGTTTTGCCAGACCCGCCAGCTGCGTCATCACCTGTGCCGCGCCCGTCAGGCGCTTCTCCGGCGTCGGATAATCGCGCGACAGGAACAGGCTCTGGTCGGCCCGGATCTTCACCAGTGTGCCCTGCTTGGCGATATAGCCGACGAGGGCCGCCGGGTTGGGGAACTGCTTGTGGCGGAATTGCACGACGACGCCCTTCGGGCCGGCATCGAGTTTTTCGACATTCGCCACGCGGCAGAGCGACTTGATGTAGACGATCTTCAAGAGGTGCTGCACTTCGATCGGCAGCGGGCCGAAGCGGTCGATGAGTTCGGCGCCGAAGGCATCGATATCCCCGAGGTCGGTGATCTCGCCGAGGCGACGATAGAGGCCGAGGCGCAGATGCAGGTCCGGCACGTAATCGTCGGGGATCATGACCGGCGTGCCGACGGAAATCTGCGGCGACCAGCCGCTGTCGGCGACTTCTTCATCACCCTTGATCTCGGCGACGGCCTCTTCGAGCATCTGCTGATAGAGCTCGAAACCGACTTCCTTGATATGGCCGGACTGCTCTTCGCCGAGCAGGTTGCCCGCACCGCGGATATCAAGGTCATGGCTGGCGAGCTGGAAGCCGGCGCCCAGCGTATCGAGCGATTGCAGCACCTTCAGGCGCCGCTCGGCCGTGCCCGTCAGCGTCCGGTTGACCGGCAGCGTCAGCAGAGCGAAGGCGCGCACCTTCGAGCGGCCGACACGACCGCGGAGCTGGTAGAGCTGGGCAAGGCCGAACATGTCGGCGCGGTGGATGATCATCGTGTTCGCGGTGGGGACGTCGAGGCCGGATTCGACGATGGTCGTCGAGAGCAGAACATCGTACTGGCCCTCGTAGAAGGCGTTCATGATGTCCTCGAGCTCGGTCGCCGGCATCTGGCCGTGGGCGACGGCGACCTTCAGCTCCGGCACGTCCTGCCGCAGGAAATCATGGATTTCCGAGAGGTCGCTCAAGCGCGGGCAGACGTAGAAACTCTGGCCGCCACGATAGTGCTCGCGCATCAGCGTCTCGCGGATGACCAGCGGATCGAAGGGCGAGATGAAGGTGCGCACCGCCATGCGATCGACCGGCGCTGTGGTGATCAGCGAAAGCTCGCGCACGCCCGTCATGGCAAGCTGCAGCGTGCGCGGGATCGGCGTCGCGGAGAGCGTGAGGACGTGCACGTCGCTCTTCAACTCCTTCAGCCGCTCCTTGTGCTTGACGCCAAAGTGCTGCTCTTCGTCGATGATCAAGAGGCCGAGATTGGCGAATTTGATCGACGAGCCGAGCAGCGCATGGGTGCCGACGACGATATCCGTCTTGCCTTCGGACAGCTCCTTCTTCGTCAGCGCCAGCTCCTTGGTGCCGACGAGGCGGGAGGCCTGCTGGACACGAATGGGCAGGCCGCGGAAGCGCTCGGAAAACGTTTTGAAATGCTGGCGGGCCAGCAGCGTGGTCGGCACGACGACGGCGACCTGCACGCCGTTCATCGCCGCGATAAAGGCGCCGCGCAGCGCCACTTCCGTCTTGCCGAAACCGACGTCGCCGCAGACGAGGCGGTCCATCGGCCGGCCGGCGCCCAGATCCTCGCGCACCGCGTCGATGGCATTGGCTTGGTCGTCGGTCTCGTCATAGGGGAAACGCGCCGCGAATTCGTCATAGATGCCATCAGGCGCCGTCAGAACAGGCGCATGGCGCACGAGGCGGGCGGCCGCGATCTGGATCAGCCCGCCGGCCATGTCGAGCAGGCGCTTCTTGAGCTTGGCCTTGCGGGCCTGCCAGGCGACGCCGCCCAGCTTGTCGAGCATCGCGTCCGTGCCCTCGCCGCCATAGCGCGAGAGAAGGTCGATGTTTTCGACCGGCAGGAAGAGTTTTGCCTCGTCGGCATAGACGAGTTCGAGGCAGGCATGCGGGGCTCCCGCCGCCTCGATGGTGCGCAGCCCGACGAACCGGCCGATGCCATGCTCGGCATGCACGACGATCGAACCTTCGTCGAGACCGGCGACTTCCGTGAGGAAATCCGCCCCGCGCTTGCGCCGCTTCGAGCGGCGCACCATCCGGTCACCCAAAATGTCCTGTTCGCCGATGACGACGACATCGCCGGCCTCGAAGCCGCTTTCGAGGCTGAGAACGGCAGAGCCCGCCTCACCCGGCTTCAGTTTCGCGAGATCGCCGAACTTTTCGACCGGCACGACATTGCCGAGACCATGCTCGGAGAGAACCTGCAACAGACGGTCGAGTGAGCCTTCCGACCAGCCGGTGACCAGAACCTTGGCACCCGCCGCCCGCCTATCGGCGATATACTTCACGGCCTGATCGAAGACGTTGACGCGCGCGCCCTCGGCATCCTCGCTGCCCGCCGGCCGCGCCCAACGAACCCCCGTGCGCGCCTCGACGGTCACGACCTGCCGCACTTCGCCTTCGTGCTCGTTGAAGGGCGTCAGGCGGATGGCGTTGCGCTCGTCGAGTTCGCGCGCAAAACGCTCGGCATCGAGATAGAGGAGGCCGGGCGGCACCGGCTTGTAGGGTGTGGCCTGTGCCACCTGCCCCTTGCCGGGCGTCGCGGAGGCAAGGCGCGCATCATAATAGTCGCGCACGAGGCGGGAGCGTTCGACGGCGGCCTCGCGGACGGTGTGGTCGGTGACGATGCGAAAACCGTCGAGATAGTCGAAGGCGGTTTCCAGCTCGTCGTAGAACAGCGGCAGCCAGTGTTCCATGCCCGCATAACGCCGCCCCTCGGAGACGGCCTGATAGAGTGCATCGTCGCGCGTCGCAGCGCCAAAGGAGGAGAGATATTGCTTGCGGAAATGCGAGATCGTCTCCGGCGTCAGCGTCACCTCGCTCATCGGGTTGAGATCGAGCGAACGCGCCTGCCCCGTCGTGCGCTGGCTGGCCGGATCGAAGGAGCGGATGCTCTCCAGCGTATCGCCGAAGAAATCGAGACGCACCGGCTCCAGGCTGCCGGGCACGAACACGTCGAGAATGCCGCCGCGCACGGCGAATTCACCGACCTCGCGCACCGTCGCAACCCGGTCGAAACCGTTGCGCTCCAGCCGTGCGGCGATGTCATCCATACGAACAGTGTTGCCGGGTTTGGCCGAGAAAGCCAGGCTCTCGATGGTCGGCCGCGGCGCCGTCTTCTGCAGCATGGCATTGACGGTCACCAGAACGATCGCCGCATGCGGCTTCTTCTGGTGCGCGATCAGCGCCGAGAGTGCGGAAAGCCGGCGGGCGGAGACTTCGGCGCTTGGCGAGACGCGGTCATAGGGCAGGCAGTCCCAGCCGGGCAGCGTCAGCACCGGAATGTCGGCCGCAACGAAACCGAGCATCTGCTCCAGATCGGAAATGCGCTGGCCGTCGGACAGCACATAAGCGACGGGGCCGGTCTTGCGGGCGAGATCGGCAAGGATCAGCGGCTCTACGCCGGAGGGCACGGCGCCGATGGTCAGCGGTCGGCCGGAGGCCGCGATGCGTTCAGGAGAGAAACCGGGGATCATGCGCTGGCGTCTTTGAAGAGCGGGGAGAAATCGGGACGATAGGCGGCGATGCGCGCAAAGAGACCGTCGCGGAACTCTTCCGGCACCGGCCGTTCGCCCGTCACCCACTTGATGAGGTCGTTGTCTTCCTCGGCCATGATGCGTTCCAGCTCGTCCAGCTCGATTTCGGAGAGCGTGGCGATCTCGGCATCGGCAAAACTGCCCAGCACCAGGTCCATCTCGCGGATGCCGCGGTGCCAACAGCGGAAGAGGATGCGCTTGCGGCGCGGGTCGATCTCGGCGCTCGAGCGTGTCGTTCCCGTCATGATCGTCCTGCCTTCCCTGAAATGCGGTCCGGCGCTTCTATAAACCGGCAAAAGCCGCTTGTCAGCCTTGCCAAAGGCACCATCTCCGGCGATTTTGCCCGCCATGAGACCCGCATTGCTTGATCCCCTCTTCGCACCGCTCTCCACGCTTCCCGGCATCGGCCCGAAGCTGGGCGAACTGTTCGCGCGTCTCTTGGGGCAGGAAAGCATCGAGGACTGCCGGGTCATCGATCTTGTCTTCCATTTCCCGCATTCCATCGTCGATCGGCGCAACCAGCCCGGCATCGCCAACGCCCAGCAGGGCGTCATCGTCACCATCACCGGCCGCATCGACCGCCACCAGCCGCCACCGCCCGGCAAATCGAACATGCCCTACCGCGTCTTCCTGCATGACGAGACGGGAGATCTGGCGCTCACCTTCTTCCGCGCCAAGGGCAACTGGCTGGAGAAGGCACTGCCGATTGATGAAACCGTCGTCGTCAGCGGCAAGGTGGACTGGTTCAACGGCCGCGCCTCCATGGTACATCCCGACTATATGGCGCGGCTCGGCGAGGCCGACAACGTGCCGCTGGTCGAGCCCGTGCATGGCCTCACCGCCGGCCTCACCTCGCGTGTGCTGCGCAAGGCGGTCGAGGCGGCGGTCGCGCGCGTGCCGCATCTGCCGGAATGGATCGATCCGCCGCTTGACCAGCGCCAGAGTTTCCCGAGCGCCTACGATGCGATCCATCGCCTGCACGATCCCCGTGATGAAACGGATCTCGATCCGCAGGCCCCTGCCCGTCGCCGCCTCGCCTATGACGAATTCCTGGCCGGGCAGGTGTCGCTTGCCCTCGTGCGCCAGCGCCTGCGCAAGGTTGCCGGCCGGCCTGTCCTCGCGACCGGCGCGCTCAGCCGCCCCGTCCTCGACGCCCTGCCCTTTTCGCTGACCAACAGCCAGCAGACGGCGATTGCCGAGGTACTGAAGGACATGGCCGGCGAGCAGCGCATGCTGCGGCTTCTGCAGGGTGACGTCGGCGCCGGCAAGACGGCCGTGGCGCTGATGGCCATGCTCGCCGCCGTCGAATCGGGCGGACAGGCCGTGCTGATGGCCCCGACGGAAATTCTGGCGCGGCAGCATTTCGCGACGCTGTCGCGCATGGCAGCACCGGCCGGCGTGACCATCGACGTGCTGACCGGTCGCACCAAGGGCCGCGAGCGCGACGCCATCCTGGAGCGCATCGCATCCGGCGAAACGCAGATCGTCATCGGCACGCACGCCCTCTTCCAGGACAATGTCGCCTACAAGGACCTCGTGCTCGCCGTGGTGGACGAGCAGCATCGCTTCGGCGTGCATCAGCGCCTGCGGCTGACGGCCAAGGGCATTTCCCCGCATATGCTCGTCATGACGGCTACGCCCATTCCGCGCACGCTGGTGCTGGCCGCCTTCGGCGACATGGACGTTTCGAAGCTCACCGAGAAGCCGGCCGGCCGCAAACCGATCCAGACCGTCATCATGCCGCAGGAGCGTGTCGGCGATATCGTCGACCGCCTGCGTGCCGCGCTGGCGGAAGGCAAGAAGGCCTACTGGATCTGCCCGCTGGTCGAGGAGACCGAGGAAAGCGAGCTGATGTCCGTCGAGGAACGGCATGCGACGCTCGCCAGCGTCTTCGGCAATGCCGCCGGCCTCGTGCACGGGCGCATGAGCGGGCCGGAGAAGGACGCCGCCATGCTCGCCTTCAAGAACGGCGAGACGCGCCTTCTGGTGGCGACAACCGTCGTGGAGGTCGGCGTCGATGTGCCCGACGCCTCCATCATGGTCATCGAACATGCCGAGCGCTTCGGCCTCGCTCAGCTCCACCAGCTGCGCGGCCGCGTCGGGCGCGGTGAGGAGGCGTCGAGCTGCGTCCTGCTCTACAAGGGGCCGCTCAGCGAGAACGGCCAGGCGCGGCTCTCCATCCTGCGCGAAACGGAGGACGGTTTCCGCATCGCCGAGGAAGACCTGAAGCTGCGCGGCGAAGGCGAGCTCCTCGGCACAAGGCAATCCGGCACGCCGGGCTTCGTCGTCGCTAGTCTCGAAGCGCATGGCGACCTGCTGGAAATCGCCCGAAAGGACGCCGCCTATGTGCTGGAACGCGATCCTGACCTGACGAGCGAGCGCGGTGAAGCGATCCGCACGCTGCTCTATCTCCACCGGCGCGACGAGGCGATACGCTTCCTGCGAGCGGGCTAGCCACAAAATCGTGATTTCGCCGATACCGGACGTGAAGGCATACTTCTCGCGTAAAGCGAAAAAGGAGAAATGCCATGAAGACAGTTCTCGTAGTCGCAGCGACGCTCGGCCTTTCGGCATCCGCAGCCTTTGCGGACTGCGCCTGGCACAACAAGACCTCGGCGGAGGTCAAGGTCGATAAGACCATCACGACCGCCAGCGTCACCACCACGGAAAAGCAGTCCCGCCTTCCTGCCGAAGACGGCAAGGTGCTTGCGGGCGATCAGCAGAGCGCCGACGTTACGGAATAGTGCGTTTGAGCTGCCCCTTTTTCGAGGCGGCTCGAAGTTCCGTTGATATCCAAGTCCCTCTCCTTCGTCATCCTCGGGCTTGATCCGAGGATGACGAACGGATGGAACCGGGTACAGGATGCGCGGGCCAACTACCGAAAGCGGCCTCGTTCAGACTGCCTCAGCCCTTCTTCTTGATTTTCGCCTTGGCCTTGCGCTCTTCGTTCTCGATGAGCTGCAATCCCTTTTCCGGTGGCGTGACGAGGCCGACGGAGATGATGAGCTTGGCTGCATCCTCCGCGCTCATGTCGAGCGGCACGAGCTTTTCCCGAGGAACATAGACAAGCCAGCCGGCCGTCGGAAACGGCGTCGGTGCCACGAAGCAAGCGACCATATCCTTGCCCATCGACTTGAATTTCGTCGCGATTTCACCGCGTGCATCCGTTGCGACGAAGACGATGGCCCAGAGTCCCGGCCCCGGATATTCGATCATCGCGGCCTTGTTGAAAGACGTTCCCTTGTCCTTCAGCACCGTCTCGAAAATCTGCTTCAGGCTCTTGTGCACCGTGCGCACGAGCGGTGTGCGATTGAACAGCCCATCGCCGAACTCAACGATCGAGCGGCCGATCAGGTTCTTGCCGAGGAAACCGACAAGCGTGATCATCATCAGCGCGATCAGCAAGCCGAAGCCCGGAATGGCGAACTGAAGGTAGCTTTCCGGGTTGTAGCGCGCGGGGATGTACGGCTTCACCCAGCTGTCGGCCCAATGGATGAAGGTCCAGGTCAACCATATCGTGATGGCGATCGGCGCGCAGATGACGAGGCCGGTCAGGAAGTTGTTGCGCAGCCGCATCGCCAGCGACTGTCTCGGAAGAAGATCGGTCATCGAATATCCAGCCTGGGCGAGCGTGGGAGGCCGCTCAGCCGTAGAAACCCGGATGATAGGAAACGGTTCCCCCGCCGTAAACCGGGGAAAACGCCACATGCATGAAATACTCGGGAGGCACACCATCCAGTGTCAGCCGCGGATCCGAGACAAAGCCGAACCGGTTGTAGTATGCGGGGTCGCCAAGCAGCACGCAGCCGGCGGCGCCAAGCGCTCTCAGCCGTTCGAGCCCTTCGTGGATCAGCATGCCGCCGATCCCCTCGCCCTGACGAGCAGGATCGACCGAGATCGGGCCAAGGCCGTACCAATCCCAATCCGTTCTGCCGTCCGAAAGCGAGACCGGAGAGAAGGCGACATGGCCGACGACGGCACCGCCCGCCTCGGCGACCAGCGAAAGTGTAAGTGCGCCGGCGGCCCGCAAGCGGTCGATGATCAAATGCTCGGTGCCATCGGCATGCGGCGCCGTCCTGAAGGCCGTTTCCGTCAGCTGCCGTATGGCATCGACATCGTCCGTGCGTTCGGGGCGAAGGATCATTCCACCGTGACCGATTTCGCCAGGTTACGCGGCTGGTCGACATCGGTGCCCATGAAGACGGCGGTGTGATAGGCGAGCAACTGGATCGGCAGCGAATAGATCATCGGTGCGATGATTTCGTCGACATTGGGAAGGATGATCGTCGCCATGGTCTCGAGCTTCGAGGCGGCCGCGCCCTTCGCATCGGTGATGAAGATGATCCTGCCGCCACGGGCGGCCACTTCCTGCATGTTCGAGACGGTCTTCTCGAAGAAACGATCATGCGGCGCAATCACGATGACGGGCATGTTCTCGTCGATCAGCGCGATCGGGCCGTGCTTCAGCTCGCCGGCAGCATAGCCTTCGGCATGGATGTAGGAGATCTCCTTGAGCTTCAACGCGCCTTCCATGGCCAGCGGATAGCTGGTGCCGCGGCCGAGATAGAGCACGTCCTTGCACTTGGAGAGGTCGCGCGCGAGCTGCTCGATCGACGGCTGGATCGTGTTGAGCACGCCTGCCATGACACGGGGCATTTCCGCGAGATGGCGCACCAGTTCCTTCTCGTCCGCCTCGCTGATCGTGCCGCGCGCGCGGCCCGCACCGATGGCGAGGGCCGCCAGAACGGTCAGCTGGCAGGTGAAGGCCTTGGTGGATGCCACCCCGATTTCAGGGCCGGCAAGGATCGGGAAGACGGCGTCCGATTCCCGCGCGATCGTCGATTCCTTCGTATTGACCACGGCGCCGATCTTCAGGCCGTGCTCCTTGCAATAGCGCAGGGAAGCCAGCGTATCGGCTGTCTCGCCGGACTGCGAGATGAAGAGCGCCGCCGATGCCGGATTGAGCGGGATCTCGCGGTAACGGAACTCCGAGGCAACATCGATTTCGACCGGCAGGCGGGCGTAGCGCTCGAACCAGTACTTGCCGACGAGGCCGGCGAGATAGGCCGTTCCGCAGGCGGAAATGGCGAGGCTCGGAACTTTGGAAAAGTCGATGTCGACAGCGGTGGGCCGCACGGTATGCGACAGGAAGTCGACATAGTGTCCAAGCGCGTGGGAAATCGCTTCCGGCTGCTCATGGATTTCCTTTTCCATGAAATGCCGGTGATTGCCCTTGTCGACAAGATAGGCGGCAGCCGAGGAAATCTGCTTCGGGCGCTCGACCCTTGCGCCGTCCAGATCGAAGACATGCGCGCCGTCGCGGCCGAGAATGGCCCAGTCGCCATCGACGAGGTAGGTGATTTCATTGGTGAAGGGCGCCAGCGCAATGGCATCCGATCCGAGGAACATCTCACCCTTGCCATGGCCGATGGCGAGCGGCGGACCGCTGCGGGCAGCCATGATGGTCGACGGATCGTCCTCGAAGATGACGGCGAGCGCATAGGCACCAGTGACGCGGCGCAGCATGGCATGCATGGCCTCCCGTCGGCCGAGACCTTCGCGACGCAGCTTTGCGACCAGCTGCGCGACGACTTCCGTATCGGTCTGGGTGGAGAATGTCGCGCCGCCGGCGGCAAGCTCGTCCTTCAATTCGGAAAAGTTCTCGATAATGCCATTGTGCACGACCGCGACGCCATCGACGAAATGCGGATGCGCATTGCCTTCCGTCGGCGCGCCGTGCGTTGCCCAGCGGGTGTGGGCAATGCCCGTCGTGCCCGCGAGCGGCTCTTCGGCAAGGCGTTTCTCCAGGTTGACGAGTTTGCCTTCGGCGCGGCGGCGCGCCAGTTTGCCCTCGACGATGGTAGCAACGCCGGCAGAATCATAACCGCGATATTCGAGGCGCTTCAGGGCATCGACAAGCCGAGCCGCGACAGGCTGGTTTCCAACGATACCGACAATTCCGCACATGAGTTGCTTTCCTTTTTCGAAACGCTTCGATTTCGCTCTTTCGTAGAGTGTTTTTGCGGCAGTGCAACACGGCCGCACTCACTTTCGATTGCAGCCGTTAACGTGGGCGCGCCCATTGGGTGATTTATTTGGCGGCTTTTTTCTTCGCGTCCTTGATCGCCTGGTTGCGCTGGCGGATGAGGACGGCGCGGCCGTCCTTGTTTTCCTGGCGGGCACGGCCGAAAGCGACGGCATCGTCAGGCACGTCAGCGGTGATGACGCTGCCGGAAGCGACATAGGCGCCGTTGCCGACCGTAACGGGAGCGACGAGCGCCGTGTTGGAGCCGATGAAGGCGTCCGCGCCGATGCGCGTGACATGTTTGTTGATGCCGTCATAGTTGCAGGTGATGGTGCCGGCGCCGACATTGGTATGCGCGCCGATAAAGGCGTCGCCGATATAGCTCAGGTGGTTGACCTTCGCTCCTGCGCCGATCTCCGCCTTCTTCACCTCGGTAAAATTGCCGACTTTAGAACCCGCGCCGAGATTTGCACCGGGACGCAGACGGGCATAGGGGCCGACCTCAGCGTCCGCTGAAACATGCGCCCCTTCGATATGCGAGAACGAATGGATCACCGCGCCGCCTTCGATGGTGACGCCGGGACCGAAGACGACATTCGGCTCGATCGTCACATCGCGCGCGATGCTCGTATCGAAGGAGAGGAAAACGGTTTCCGGCGCGATCATCGAAACGCCGTCGATCATCAGCTCGTGGCGACGGCGCTGCTGCCAGAGGCGTTCGATGACGGCGAGTTCGGCGCGGGTGTTGCAGCCGGTCAGCTCTTCCTCAGGGGCCTCGACGGCAATCGCGCGGCCCCCGGCGGCTCTGACGACCTCGACGATGTCGGTGAGGTAGTATTCGCCCTTGACGTTGCTGTTGCCGATCCGGTCGATCAGATCGAGCGCCTTGCGGCCGTCGATGGCCATCAGGCCACCGTTGCAATAGGTGATCGCGCGCTCCGCCTCGCTGGCATCCTTGTGTTCGCGGATGGCCAGCAGCTCGCCGTTCTCCACAAGAAGACGGCCATAGCCTGTCGGGTCGGTCGTGCGGAAGCCGATGACGACGACGTCGGCACCGCCGGCAAGTCCCTCGCGCGCGGCGATCAACGGCGTTTCCGTGATGAGCGGCGTGTCGCCGAAGACGACCAGCACGTCGTCATAGCCCTTGCCGATCGCCTCGCGGGCGGCAAGTACGGCATGCGCGGTGCCGAGCCGCTCGGTCTGGATGTGTACGGAACTGCGGACCGCCGCATTCCCGGCAGCCGCCTCGACCTTCTCCGCATCGCGGCCGAGTACCAGCGCGATATCGGAAATTCCGGCCTTTGCCAGTGCATCCACCACATGGGCAATCATCGGACGGTTGGCGACGGGGTGCAGCACCTTCGACTGCGACGACTTCATGCGCGTGCTCTCGCCGGCAGCCAGGATAACGGCCAGGCAGGTGCGTTTCGTCCGGTCAGCAGTCATGGGAATCCCTCGTTCACCCGTATTCGACGGCGTTCCTTAGCAAAAACGCGGCGGGGGACACAAAGGGATTTCTCAATTGGCGCTGCGCAGGCGGCTTTCGGTCAAAAGACCGCTTTCGTCGAGGATCGGATAGGCGACGGAGACGAGATGCGCGTTGACGCGCTTGAGGTCGCGCAGCATGTCGAGATGCAGGGAGCTCGTCTGGAGACTGTCGAGACGACCGTCGCGCAGCCGCTCGAGGTGACGTTCGGAGGATTGTTTCTCCATGCGGCGCACATCGACCTTCACCTCCATGAGCTGGCGGGCGAGACCGGCATCGCGCGTGACGAAGATCGTCTGGGCGATGCGGAGGTTCTCGATCGTCAGATTGAAGAGGTTTGCGAGCTCCTTGTAGCCGTCTTCGGAAAATTTCAGGCCGTTGACGATCTTCTTGCGCACCTGCTCCTGCAGGCCCTTTTCGATGATGTCGCCGACATGTTCGAGGTTGATGGCATAATCGATGATGACGATGGAACGGGCAGCGGGTTCGCCGCCGAGTCCCTGTCGCCCGAGGCGGGAAAGATAGATCTTCACCTCCTGCTGGAGGGCATCGACCTGACGCTCCAGCTCACCGATGTCCTTCATCGGCGCGAGGTTGTTGTCGTTGAAGGCCCGCATGGTGCGAATCAGCATGGATTCGATGAGGTCGCCGACACGCAGCACCTCGCGCGTCGCGCCGGAAAGCGCCACGACCGGGCTGGAAAGCGCGGTATCGTCGAGATATTTCGGCCCGGTCTCCGGCTGCTTTTCGTCGGGAATGAGCTTTTCCATGAGGTGCGACAGGAGCCCGGAGAGCGGCCACAGCATCAGTGCGACCGCCAGATTGAAGGCGAGATGCACGTCCACCGGCAGTTTCGAGGCCGGAATGGGAAGTGCGGCGAGCGCTGCCGCGACCTGGCTGGCGAAGGGCAGCACGACGAGGCAACCGACACCGCGCACCAGAAGGTTGCCGAGCGTGACGCGCCGCGCCGACGCGGTGGATTTCAATGTCGCGATCACGGGTGGAACGGCGCCACCGAGATTGGCGCCGAGCACGAGGATGACGGTCAGCGCGGGTGAAAGGATGCCCATGGCCGTCAGCGACAGGATCAGCACCACCACGGCGAGGCTGGAAGACGAAATGATGGCAAGCACCGTGGAGAACGCCAAAGCGACCGGCCAGGCGCCGTCGAGCAGCTTCAGGAACGCGGCGAGCGCCGGCGACTGGCGCATCGGTTCGGTTGCAAGGCTCAGCAGATGCAGCGAGAGCAGCATGAGGCCAATGCCGACCAGCGCGGAGCCAAGCCCCTGCCGCGCCGTGGAACTGCTCGATTTATAGAGCACGACGCCGACGAGAATGACCAGCGGCGAGACCGACTCGATACCCGTCGCGACCAGCCAGGCCGTCACCGCCGTACCGACATTGGCGCCGAGCAGCACAATCTGCGCCATGCGGGCGCGCACCAGGTTGCGTTCCACGAAGGAGGAGATCATCAGCGCGGTGGCCGTGGAACTCTGCAGGGCGATGGTTGCGACGAAACCGGCGAAGAAGGACCGGAAGGTGCCGCGCGTGCCGAGCGCCAGCCCGGAGCGCAGTTTCACGCCGAAGGCGCGCGTCATGCCATCCTTCACCTGCGCGAGGCCGAACAGGAGCAGCGCGACCGCGCCGAACAGGTTGATCATGACAACTGTCGATTCCACCGCAATATTCCTCCTGCCCCGAATGGGGACTCAAACCCGCCTCACCGCGTATCCGATCACGAACCAAGCCGGGCGAATAGGGCATTGTGACAGCAATCCATCAATAATTTCAAAAAAAAATGTTTCGCCGGCGAACAAAATGGATGGGCAAGCCATGTGCCACCGCGACGTTGTTTTTCCTGACGCACCAACGCCGTCTGCGCACTTCAATTCGCGCAAACTTTCCGATAAGAGACGATCTCCGGCCGCATGGCCGCCGATATTGAGGAAATGTAGACGATGCTCGAAGCCCTGAGACGCTCCTCCCAGACCTGGGTGGCAAAAGCCTTGCTGATCGTACTGGTCGGCTCCTTCGCTGTTTGGGGTGTTTCGAGCTCACTTGTGACCGGCGCGTCGAATTCCGTCGTCACGGTTGGCGACGTCAGCGTGTCGCCGACGGATTTCCGCCTCGCCTATGAACGTCAGGTTGCCACGCTGTCGCAGCGCTTCGGCACGCGGCTCAATGCAGAGCAGGCCCGCGCCTTCGGCGTCGAGAACCAGGTTTTCGCCGAACTCGTCGCGGGTGCGGCCCTCGACCAGCTGTCGCGCGACATGAACCTCGGCCTCTCCGAGGGCCGCCTTGCGCAGCTGATCGCTGACGATCCGGCCTTCCGCGGCGTCAACGGCCAGTTCGACCGCACTGCCTTCTCCGCGGTCCTGCGCAATGCGGGCCTGCGTGAAAATGACTATATCAACAACCGCAGCCAGGTTGCCGTGCGCACGCAGATCGTCGAGGCGGTTTCCGATGGCTACAAGGCGCCAGAGGCACTGACGAACGCGCTTCGCCAGTACCGCAACGAATCCCGCACGATCGACTTCCTGCTTTTGAGCAACGCCAATATCGACCCGATCAAGACCCCCGGCGACGACGTGCTGGCCCCCTGGTTCGAGCAGAACAAGGCGAAGTACCGCGCGCCCGAATACCGCAAGTTCGTCTATGTCGCGCTGGAACCGAAGGATCTCGTCGATACCGCCGCCATCACCGAAGACGCGGTAAAGGCCGAGTACGAGCGCCTCAAGGACAAGTATCGCACGCCGGCCACGCGCACGATCGAGCAGCTGACCTTCAAGGATCGTGCGAGCGCCGACGCGGCCGCGGCCAAGCTCGCTTCGGGCACGACCTTCGACGCGCTCGTGGCCGAAGAAGGAAAAACTGCCGCCGACGTCTTGCTCGGCGATTTCACGCAGGCGAACATGCCCGACCAGAAGCTGGCCGAGCCTGCCTTCGCGGTTGCCGCCGATGGCGGCACGACGCCGGTCATCGATGGCACCTTCGGCCCGATCATCCTGCGCGTGACCAACATTCGTCCGGAAACCACCAAGACCTATGACGAGGTGAAGGAAGAACTGCGTGGCGAGCTTGCCCTTTCGGAAGCCGCGGATGGTATTCTTGCCGTGCATGACCGCATCGAGGACAGCCGCGCCGAGGGCCTGAGTCTCGCCGAAGCCGCTGCGAAGAACAATCTCAAGGCCGTGACGGTCGATGCCGCCGATGCCCAGGGCAATGACCAGAAGGGCGAGGAGATCAGCGCCCTTCCGGAGGAGACCGCCCTCCTCGGCGAAGTCTTCAAGACCGACGTCGGTACCGAAACCCAGCCGATCAATGTCGGGCGCGAAGGTTATGCCTGGTTCGAGGTGCTCGACGTGATCCCGGATCGCGACCGCACGCTCGACGAAGTGCGCGACCGCGTCGCCGCTGACTGGACAGCCGAACAGCAGCGCCAGACGCTCGCCAAGAAGGCCGGCGAACTGGCCGAGCGCGTGCGCACAGGCGGCGATCTTGCAGCCATCGCCACCGAACTTGGCCTGACCGTCGAGAACAAGACCGGCCTGCACCGTGGAGCGCAGGATGCGGTTCTCAGTGCGGCAACCGTTGCGTCGGCTTTCTCCGGCCCGGTCGGCACGGTTGCCAACACGCCCGGCGTCGATGGTGAAGGCCAGATCCTGCTGAAGGTGACCGAGGTCAATTCCGACGCGACCACCGATGCACTGTCCAACGACGAGCAGCAGATCGAGGCGGTCGCCCGCGCCAGCGGCGACGACATTCTCGACCAGATGGTGAGCGCGCTCCAGACCTCCTACGGCGTTTCGATCAACCGCACGCTCGCCGAGCAGAGCATGGCGCGCTAAGGGAGACGGGAGCCGCATGTCCGACCTGAAACCCTACATCGCCAAGGTTGCCACGGGGAGCGCGCTCGACCGCGAAGAGGCGCGCGGCGCTTTCGAGATCATCATGTCGGGTGCCGCCACCCCTTCGCAGATCGGCGGTTTCCTGATGGCGCTGCGCGTGCGCGGCGAGACCGTGGACGAGATCTACGGCGCCGTCGGCTCGATGCGCGCCCGCATGCTGCCGGTCAGCGTGCCGGACGATGCCATGGATATCGTGGGCACGGGCGGTGATGGTGCGGGCACCTACAATATCTCGACGCTCGCGGCGATCATCGTCGCGGGTGCCGGCGTGCCGGTCGCTAAACACGGCAACCGTGCGCTCAGCTCAAAGTCTGGCACGGCGGATGCGCTCTCCTGCCTCGGCGTGAAGCTCGATATCGGCCCTGCGGAAATCGCCCGCTGCGTACACGATGCCGGCCTCGGCTTCATGTTCGCCCAGTTGCATCATTCCGCCATGAAACATGTCGGACCATCACGCGTCGAACTCGGCACGCGCACGATCTTCAACCTGCTCGGCCCGCTCTCCAATCCCGGCGGCGTCAAGCGCCAGCTGCTCGGTGTCTTCTCGCCGCATTGGCTGGTGCCGATCGCCGAGGTGATGCGCGATCTCGGCTCGGAAAGCATCTGGGTCGTGCATGGCGAGGGTCTCGACGAGATCACCACCACGGGTACGACGAAGGTCGCCGCCCTCGAAAACGGCAAGATCCGCACCTTCGAGCTGACGCCCGCCGATTTCGGCCTGCCTCAGGTGGCGCTGGACGATCTTCGCGGTGGCGACGGCGCCCACAATGCCGCCGCTTTGCTCTCCGTGCTCGGCGGCGCGCATATGCCCTATCGTGATATCTCGCTGGCCAATGCGAGCGCCTCCCTCGTCGTTGCCGGCAAGGCGGAGACGCTGAAGGACGGCATGCGGCTGGCGACCGAATCGCTCGAAAGCGGCCGCGCCCGCACCGCACTGGAACGCCTCGTTGCGGTTTCCAACGAAGCGCCCGCGGAGTAGGATTGGCTATGACCGATATTCTGAAGAAGATCGAAGCCTACAAGCTCGACGAGATCGCCGCCGCCAAGGCGCGTGTCGCGCCTGCCGAGTTGCGCGCCCGCATCCGCGATCAGGAGCCGCCGCGCGGCTTCTTCGCCAGCCTCAAGGACAAGAAGGCGGCCGGCAACTTCGGCCTGATCGCCGAAATCAAGAAGGCCAGCCCTTCCAAAGGCCTCATCCGTCCGGATTTCGATCCACCGGCATTGGCCAAGGCCTATGAGGCCGGCGGCGCCGCCTGCCTTTCCGTCCTGACGGACACGCCGAGCTTCCAGGGGGCGCCGGAGTTCCTGACGGCCGCTCGCCAGGCTTGCGCTCTGCCGGCGCTGCGCAAGGATTTCATGTTCGACAGCTACCAGGTGCTCGAAGCCCGCGCCTGGGGCGCGGATTGTATCCTGCTCATCATGGCCTCGCTCAGCGACGACACGGCCAAAATGCTGGAAGACGCCGCGTTCTCGCTTGGCATGGACGTGCTGATCGAGGTGCATGACGAAGAGGAGATGGAGCGGGCGCTGAAGCTCAAGTCCAAGCTTGTCGGCGTCAACAACCGCAACCTGCGCACCTTCGAGGTCGATCTCGCCGTTTCGGAAAAACTCGCCGGCATGGTGCCGGACGATCGTCTGCTCGTCGGCGAAAGCGGTATCTTCACCCATGCCGATTGCGAACGTCTCGGCAAGGTCGGCATTTCCACCTTCCTCGTCGGCGAAAGCCTGATGCGCAAGGACGACGTGACCGCCGCGACGCGCGAACTCCTGACCGGATCTGCCGGCATGCTGGCGGCGGAATGATGGCCGAGGACGGCCGTACGCTGACCCATATCGGCGCCTCGGGCGAAGCACACATGGTCGATGTCGGCGACAAGGCCGAGACCGTGCGCATTGCCCGTGCCGAAGGTTTCATCCGCATGGCGCCGGAAACCCTCGATCTCATCCTCAAGGGCGACGCCAAGAAAGGCGACGTGATCGGCACGGCGCGCCTTGCCGGCATCATGGCTGCCAAGCAGACGTCAAACCTCATCCCGCTCTGCCATCCGCTGATGCTGACGAAGGTGACGGTCGATATTCGTGAAGATCACGCCCTGCCCGGCCTGCGCGTCGAAGCAATGGCGAAGCTCACCGGCCGCACCGGTGTCGAGATGGAGGCGCTAACGGCCGTCAGCATGGCCTGCCTCACGATCTACGACATGGCCAAGGCCGCCGACCGCGAAATGGAGATCGGCGGCATCCGTCTTGCCGAAAAATCCGGTGGCCGATCCGGCGACTACAAACGCAGAGATCCCTGATGTCCCTTCTTCCCGTTGCAGATGCCCTCGACCGCCTGCTTTCCGCGGCCAAGCCCACGCAACGGACGGAAATGGTTTCGCTCCATGACGCCGAAGGCCGTGTCCTGGCGCAGGATGTCGCCGCCCGGCTGACCCAACCGCCCTTCGACAATTCCGCCATGGACGGCTATGCGGTTCGCCATGCCGATATCGCCGCACTCGGATCGATCCTCAAGGTCGTCGGCACATCGGCCGCCGGCCATGCCTTTCAGGGGACGGCCGGCCCTGGCGAGGCCGTGCGCATCTTCACCGGAGCCCCCCTTCCGGCCTTCGCCGACACCGTGCTCCTGCAGGAGGATGCGGAAAAGCTCGACGGCGACCGTATCCGCACCACCTTCCTCACCCCGAAGGGCCGACACATTCGTCCGCGCGGCCAGGATTTCACCGAGGGCGAGCTGGTGCTCATGGCCGGTGACGTGCTCGATGCCGGCCGCCTCACCGTCGCCGCGGCGATGAACCATGCGCAGCTCACCGTCTATGCCCGCCCGCGCATCGCGGTGCTCGCCACGGGTGACGAACTCGTCGCCCCGGGCGCGTCACCGGGCGACAGCCAGATTATCGCCTCCAACACCTATGGTGTCTCGGCTATCGGCCGCGCCTCCGGCGCGGAGATCATCGATCTCGGCATTGTCGGCGATGACAAGCAGGCCATCCTCGAGGCGGTGCAGAAGGCGCTCACGCTCGATATCGACGTGCTCGTCACACTCGGTGGCGCTTCCGTCGGCGATTTCGACCTCGTGCAGCCGGTGCTCGGCGAAGCCGGCATGGAACTGGACTTCTGGCGTATCGCCATGCGTCCCGGTAAACCGCTGATGGTTGGCCGCCTCGGTCACGTGCAGATCGTCGGCCTTCCGGGCAACCCCGTCTCCAGCCTCGTCTGCGCGCTGCTTTTCCTGGAGCCCCTTGTACGCCGTCTTGCCCGTCTTCCGGCAAAGGACCGACGGCATAAGGCCATTGCTGCGGTGCCGATCAAGGAAAACGATCATCGGCAGGACTATGTCCGATCGCATATCACGCGCGGCTCGGACGGGAATCTGCGCGTCACCCCTTTCGGCAAGCAGGATTCGTCGATGATGAAGATCTTTGCCGCGTCGGAAGGTTTGCTCATCCGTCCGCCGAATGCGCCCGCAATGGAAGCCGGCGCGGCGTGCGAGGTTCTTTTGGTACGCGAGCCGCCCCGCTCGTAATCCTCACGCCGCCGATAGCCTTTCCCTATCAACACAGGCAGTTCACCTGCCTTGCCGGAATCGCGCACGCAGTCATCTGATATATCAGTCGATTTGCCATTCAAAATGCGCCATGCCACCATGTGATATATCAATTGGAATCGCGGAATGACCGAAGCAGCGGCCTCTCAGGCCCATCTCGCCTATCTCGCCCTTGAAGGCCTCATCGTCACGCTCAAGCTGAAGCCCGGCTCGCTCGTCACGGAGCGGCAGCTTATCGAGCTCGCCGGGCATGGACGCACGCCGGTGCGCGAGGCGATCCAGAAGCTGGAATGGCAGGGATTGATCGCGGTGCGCCCCCGCGCCGGGTTGCAGATTACGGATATCCGGCCGGAAGATCATGCGGAGGTGATGGCGACACGCCGGCAGCTGGAGCCGCTTGCCGCCGATCTCGTCGCCCGACATGCCGGTGAGGCGCATCGCGAGCAACTCGTCGCATGCGCGCAGACCATGACGGCCTGCTCGATCCGTTCGGACCTAGAGGGCTTTCTCGCCGCCGACAAGCTCTTTGACGAAATCCTCGAGGAAGCGTGCCCGAACCGCTTTCTGACGGGCGCGCTTGCACCCTTGCAGACCCATGCACGCCGCCTCTGGTTTGCGCGCGCCGACAACAGGCATATGGATCGCTCGGTGGATCTTCACGTCAAGGTCATCCGCGCGATCCGCAATGGCGACGGCCCTGCCGCTTCAGCGGCCATGAGCGATCTGCTCGACGCTCTCTCGGGCTGAAATAGAAAGGGCGGCCCGAAGACCGCCCCTTACAGGAAAATTTCACGTCCGTTCAATCGACGAAGGCGCGCTCGATGACGAATTCGCCAGGCTTGTTGTTGGAGCCCTCGACGAGTCCGGCTTCTTCCAGCAGCGCCTTGGTTTCCTTCAGCATCGCGGAGGACCCGCAGATCATGCCGCGATCGATCGCCGGGTCGAAATGCGGCACGCCGAGATCGGCAAACATCTTGCCGTTCTTGATGAGATCGGTGATGCGGCCCTGGAACGGGAAATCTTCGCGCGTCACGGTCGCGTAGTGGCGCAGCTTGTTGCCGACGACTTCGGCGAGGAATTCGTGGTTGCGGATCTCCTCGACGAGATCAAAGCCGTATTTCAGCTCCGACACTTCGCGGCAGGTATGCGTCAGGATGACTTCGTCGAATTTTTCGTAGGTTTCCGGATCCCGCATCAGGCTGGCGAAGGGCGCGATACCCGTGCCGGTTGAGAACATGTAGAGGCGCTTGCCGGGGGTGAGCGCGTCGAGCACCAGCGTACCGGTCGGCTTCTTGCGCATCAGCACGGTATCGCCCGGCTTGATCTGCTGGAGATGCGAGGTCAGCGGGCCATCCGGCACCTTGATCGAGAAGAATTCGAGTTCTTCGTCCCAGGAGGGGCTGGCGATCGAATAGGCGCGGTAAACCGGCTTGTCGCCGACCATCAGGCCGATCATTGCGAATTCGCCGGAGCGGAAGCGGAAGCTTTCCGGGCGAGTCATGCGGAAGCGGAACAGGCGATCCGTATAATGCTGCACGCTCGTCACTGTCTCGGCGAAAACACCGGCGGGAATGGCGGGCACGAATTCTTCGGTCTTGGCAGGTGCGTTCATTTCGGGATCGATCCTGGCTGCGTCTGAAAATCTTGACGATAGGCAGATATTACATGTGGAGCGTCAAAGGAAGGTATTCCGTTCCAATGCGCCGATTGGCCGCGCAATAGTTTGCCGCCGATGCGTTTTCCCGCAAAGCCCGACCTGCGTCCTTGATCTGACGCAACACTATACCCCGATTGCGGCCTTTCGCCGGTCGATCCCGCAAACCGGGCCTGAAATCAGGCCCGGCGGCGCCAGCTGTAGGAGCCGACATCCTGCGATGCGCGCGCGGTCGGCTGGTAGTGGTTGTCGATGCCCGGGAGGCGGTTTTCGGCGAGACGCTTCAGCGCCGTCGCGTTGCTGACGGCGAAGCTGTCGATGCCACAGCGCAGCATCAGTGGCACCTGGTCGATCAGCACGTCACCGACCGCCCGCACCTCGCCGGTGAAATGCAGCCGCGCGCGCAGGAGCGAAGCATGGCTGAAGGCGCGGCCATCGTTGAAGGCCGGGAACGCCACCGCCACCAGCGCCAGCCGGTCGAGATGGCCTTCCAGTTTGCGCACGTCGTCGGCCGGGTTGATCAGCACGCCGAGGCCCGTTTCATCACCCTCGGCAACCTTCGCCAGGAAATGATCGAGGCCAAGGATCGCCTTCTCGTTCGAACCAGCCTTGGTTTCCTCGGTTTCGATGATCCAGGGATCGTCGCTCACGAAGCCGGCTTCGTTCCAGATTTTCGTCATGTCCAAACTCCTCAGGCTGCCGCGGCCGTCTTGTCGCCGTAGAGCGCATCCTTGAAGGGCTGCGGTCCGACGCGACGATAGGCATCGAGGAAGATTTCCGACGGATCGAGACGCAGGCCGAGATAGGTATTGACGATCACCTCGACGGCATCCGTCACCTTCTCCGGTTCGAAACCGCGGCCGATGATCTCGCCGATCGACGTGTTTTCGTCCCCTGAACCACCGAGCGTGATCTGGTAGAGCTCCTCGCCCTTCTTCTCCACGCCGAGCAGGCCGATATGGCCGACATGGTGATGGCCGCACGCATTGATGCAGCCGGAGATCTTGATCTTCAGCTCGCCGATTTCCGCCTGACGCTCGGGCGCGCCAAAACGCAGCGAAAGCTCCTGCGCGACCGGGATCGAGCGGGCGTTTGCCAGGGCACAGTAGTCCAAGCCGGGACAGGCAATGATATCGGTGATCAAGCCGGCATTGGCGGTCGCCAGACCAGCGGCGACGAGGCCGCGATAGACCGGCTCCAGATCGGCCAGCGCGACATGCGGCAGGATCAGATTCTGCTCGTGGCTGACGCGGATCTCGTCGAAGGCATATTCCTCGGCGATATCGGCGACGGCTTCCATTTGCGCATCGGTCGCATCGCCCGGAATGCCGCCGATCGGCTTCAGCGAGATCGTCACCATGCCATAGTCGGGATGCTTGTGCGGCTGCACATTATGCTGCACCCAGCGGGCAAAATCCGCATCGGCCTTCTTCCACTGCGCAAGGTTCGCCCAGCCTTCGGCACGCGGCGACAGCTCCGGCGGTGCGAAATAGGCGGAGATGGCGGCAACGTCGCGCTCCGGAAGCTTCAGTTCGGTATCCTTGAGATCGGCGAACTCGACTTCCACCTGGCGTGCCAGTTCTTCGGCGCCGGTCTCGTGCACGAGAATCTTGATACGTGCCTTGTACTTGTTGTCACGCCGGCCGTGCAGGTTGTACACGCGCATGATCGCGGTCGTGTAGGAGAGAAGATCCTCCTCCGGCAGGAAATCGCGAATTTTCTTGGCGATCATCGGCGTACGGCCCTGCCCGCCGCCGACATAGACGGCAAAGCCGATGCGGCCGGTCTCGTCCTTCTTCAGATGCAGGCCGATGTCGTGCACCTGGATGGCCGCGCGATCACGCTCCGCACCGGTAACGGCGATCTTGAATTTTCTGGGCAGGAACGAGAATTCCGGGTGGACCGAGGACCACTGGCGCAGGATTTCCGCATAGGGCCTGGGATCGGCGACTTCGTCGGCCGCAGCGCCAGCGAAGTGGTCCGCGGTGACGTTGCGAATGCAGTTGCCGGAGGTCTGCAGCGCGTGCATCTCGACGGTGGCGAGATCGGCGAGCGCATCCGGCAGTTCCGAAAGCTTCGGCCAGTTGTACTGGATGTTCTGGCGCGTGGTGAAATGGCCATAGCCGCGGTCATATTTGCGGGCGATCAGCGCCAGCATGCGCATCTGGCGGCCGTTCAGCGTGCCGTAGGGAATGGCGACGCGCAGCATATAGGCATGCAGCTGGAGATAGACGCCGTTCATCAGGCGCAGCGGCTTGAAGGCATCCTCGGCCAGTTCGCCAGAAAGGCGACGGCTGACCTGATCGCGGAACTGCTCCACACGGTCGGTGACAAAGGCGTGATCGAATTCGTCGTAGCGATACATCTGGAACTTCCTCAGGCGGCCGGGGCCGTCGCAGTCAAGCCGGTGTAGCCGGCGGCATAGGGGATCGAAGGACCTTCGGCGCGGATGCGCTCGCGCATGCGCAGCGGCCGCAGAACGCCATCGACTTCTTCAACGTCGACGACGTTCACGTCAACCACCTTGTTGTCGGCGAAAGCTTGCTTGCCGGTGGCCTCCAGGGCCTCGACAGCCTCCTTGTGGCGCGCAACGAAGGCGGCCTGCAGGGATTCGTTCCAGGTGCCGGCGGCATCCAGCCAGACGGAAATGCCGTCGGAAAGGCGGTTGGCTGTCAGAACCTTGTCGGCCATGTCATGCTCCCAATGCTGCTGTGTCGCGAACGGCCTGCCGGACGGCAAGCGGCTCGGAATGTTCGAAATTGGCGCCCGCAACCGCGTCGCCGATGATAACCATGACCGGACCCGACAGTTCATCGCGGTGTTCGAGACCCGGAAGATCCTTGAGCGTGCCGTGCAGCAGGCGCTTTTCACGGCGGCTGGCATTTTCGACCACCGCGACGGTCGTCTCGTCCGGCAAGCCGGCTTCCATCAGGCGTTCGGCGACGGAGGCGGCGACAGAGCGGCCCATATAGACGGCGACGGTGGCGCCGGAAATCGCAAGGCGCGCCCAATCCGGCAGCACGGAGCCGGTGAGGTCGTGACCGGTCGTAAAGACCAGCGAGGAGGCCACGCCGCGCAGCGTCAGCGGCAGTTCGAAATCGGCGGCGGCGGCGAAGGCGGAGGTAATGCCGGGCACGACCTCATAGGTGATGCCCGCCTGGCGCAGTGCCGCCATTTCCTCGCCGGCACGGCCGTAGACCAGGGGATCGCCGGATTTCAGACGCACGACGCGCTTGCCAGCCTTGCCGAATTCGACGAGCAGGTCGTTGATCTCTTCCTGCGACTTGGAATGGCAACCCTTGCGCTTGCCGACCGACAGGCGCTCGGCATCGCGGCGGCCCATATCGACGATCGCTTGTGGCACCAGCGCATCGAACACGATGACATCGGCTTCCATCATCACGCGCTGGGCGCGCAGCGTCAGCAGGTCTTCCGCGCCCGGACCGGCGCCGACGAGCCAGACATGGCCGGCGGCCTTGCCCTGCGCATTGAGAAGCGTGTCGGCCGTATGGCGGGCCAGAGCGATATCGCCATTGTTGACGGCATCGGCAACCGCGCCCTGAAAGAAACGGCGCCAGAAGACACGGCGCGTCACGCCGCGCGGCAGGATGCGATCGACGGCCTCACGATAGCCGCTGGCAAGGCTTGCAAGACGGCCGAGCGACGGCGAAAGAATCTGGTCGACCTGCGCGCGGATCATCTGCGCCAGAACGGGACCAGCCCCTTCCGTGCCGATAGCAACGGCAACAGGCGCCCGGTTGACGAGGGCCGGTGTGAAGAAATCACAGTAATCAGGCTGATCGACGGCATTGACCGGGATGCGCATTTCGCGCGCAGCCTTCGAAATGGCGCGATCGGCGGCGGCATCGCCCGTCGCGGCGAAGACCAGCGCGGCCTCGGCAATCGCGTCCCTCGAAAACGGTGCACGGACCAGCGACAGCCCCTTGTCGGCGATGAAACGGGCAAAACCCGCTTCCGGCGCCTCGGCCAGAACGACGATCCGGGCATCCGTGTTGAACAGCAGGCGAGCCTTGGCAAAGGCCTCGTCCCCCTCCCCCACGACAACGACCGTCCTGCCGCTGACGCGGAAGAACGCCGGGAATGTCGAAAGCTTCTGGTTGGCTGCGGTCATGGTTCGGTCCGATTGAAGTGTGCGCACTATCGCGAAAAACAGCCAGAAACAAAAGAAACAGAAATTCCAATGCCCATGGGGCGACGTATTGTTTTGCTCTACCGCCCTGCATTTTGAGCATAAGTCACCGGTCGCCCTTGCCTCTCCGCCCGGGCGCCCGCTAAGGATGCCGCAGGACGTCAACAGGGAATCCCGCCATGGACCAGGCCGCGCTCGCCAAACGTCTGCTCGACGTGATGGAACACGATATCCTGCCGCTGACGCAAAAGGGCGTCGCCGCCGGCAACAAGGTCTTTGGGGCGGCGATTCTCAACAAGGCGGACCTTTCGCTCGTTCTCGCCGAAACCAACAACGAGACGGAAAACCCCCTCTGGCACGGCGAGGTGCACACGCTGAAGCGGCTCTACGAGCGCGTGGAGAAGCCGAATACGAAGGATTACGTGTTCCTCTCGACGCACGAGCCCTGCTCCATGTGCCTTTCGGCCATCACCTGGGCCGGATTCGACAATTTCTATTACTTCTTCAGCCACGAAGATTCGCGCGACAGTTTCGCCATCCCGCATGACCTGCGCATCCTGAAAGAAGTCTTCCGGCTTGATGCCGGCGGTTATGCGAAGACCAACGCCTTCTGGCATTCCGCC
Source organism: Shinella curvata (assembly GCF_022899935.1). Taxonomy (GTDB): domain Bacteria; phylum Pseudomonadota; class Alphaproteobacteria; order Rhizobiales; family Rhizobiaceae; genus Shinella; species Shinella curvata. The sequence goes on along the minus strand of NZ_JALJCJ010000001.1, from coordinate 130,233 downwards.
GCCATTGCCGACCTGATCGTCACCGCCGACGAGATGGCCAAGGCCGATCTTAAGGCGCAGGATGCGAAAATCCGCGCCGCCTATGACGCGCTGTCGGAAAGCTACCAGTCCGGCAAGGCCGACAACAGAATCCCACTGAACTGAGAGAACCATGCAGCCGAGCCGCGACATCGAGCGCCTGATCGAAATCATGGCCGCCCTGCGCCAGCCGGAAACCGGCTGCCCCTGGGATATCGTCCAGACCTTCGAAACGATCAAACCCTACACGATCGAGGAGGCCTACGAGGTTGCGGATGCGATCGAGCGGGATGACATGGACGATCTCTGCGACGAGCTCGGCGATCTTCTTCTTCAGGTGGTCTTCCACGCCCGCATGGCGGAAGAGCTTGGCAAGTTCGATTTCGGCAATGTCGTCGAGGCCGTGACGCGAAAGATGATCCGCCGCCATCCGCATGTCTTCGCCCGCTCGGATGCGGATACGCCCGAGGCCGTGAAGCTGCAATGGGATGCGATCAAGCAGGCCGAAAAGCGCGAGCGCAAGGAACGGCGCGAGAAACGCGGGCTGCCGGCAGACCCGCTACGCGGCCATCTCGGCTCGGTGCAGCGCTCCTTCCCGGCCCTCGTCGAAGCGCTGAAACTTCAGGAACGCGCCGCAAAAGTCGGCTTCGACTGGTCGGAACCGACCCCCATCCTCGACAAGATCGAGGAAGAAGTCGCTGAACTGCGGGAAGCCCTGCGCGACGGTGATCAGAAGGCCGTGGCGGACGAACTCGGCGACCTCATCTTCGCGCTGGTCAATATCGGCCGTCATGTCGGCGCCGATCCGGAAACGGCGCTGCGGGGGACGAACACCAAGTTCCGCAACCGCTTCTCGCATATCGAGGACAGTCTCGCGGCCAGCGGGGAAAGCCTTGAAGCCGCGACGCTGGAGCGGATGGAAGAGCTTTGGCAGGCCGCAAAGCAGATCGAACGCAGCCTCAAGTAACGTTACGTCAGAAAAATGACGTAACGTTACCGCTCCCAATCCTCACGCGCCGGCTTGCCGCCGATGCCGAGGCGACGGTCGAGTTCGGCGGCTTCCGTTTCTGTCAACCGCAGTTCCAGCCGCACGGTGCCGTCCTCCAAGTCCTCACGTGCATCGATGATCGAATGCTCGTAGAGCCACGGCAGAAGCTGCAGCTTTGTCACCGGCACGATGATATCGCGGTCGACAAGCACCCCGGAAAGCCGCCGGTTGATTTCGGAGAGCAACGCATCGACGCCCTCGCCCGAAATCGCCGAGACCGCGATGACGTTCGGCTGCGTTTCGGCCTTCTGCACCAGCGCGTCGCGCGCCTCGGGCTCAAGCCGGTCGATCTTGTTCCAGACTTCGAGGATACGCTCCGCGCCGTCCTTCTCGTCGATGCCGAGTTCACCGAGAATGCGCAGCACGTCGGACGATTGCGCGCCATTGTCCGGATCGGACATGTCACGCACATGGAGCACGAGGTCGGCTTCCAGCACCTCTTCCAGCGTCGCGCGGAAGGCGGCGACGAGATGGGTCGGCAGATCCGAGATGAAGCCCACGGTGTCGGACAGGATGACGGTGCGTCCCTGCGGCAGCTTCATGCGACGCAGCGTCGGGTCGAGCGTGGCGAAGAGCATGTCTTCCGCCAGCACGCCCGCACCGGTGATACGGTTGAACAGCGTCGACTTGCCGGCATTGGTATAGCCAACGAGCGCCACGATCGGATGCGGCACCTTCTTGCGCTTGGAGCGATGCAGTTGCCGGGTGCGGCGCACCTGTTCCAGCTCGCGCTCCAGCTTGACGATCTTGTCCTGAAGCAGGCGGCGGTCGGCTTCGATCTGCGTTTCACCGGGGCCGCCCATGAAGCCCGCGCCACCGCGCTGGCGTTCCAGGTGGGTCCAGCTGCGCACGAGGCGTCCGCGCTGATAGTTGAGATGCGCAAGCTCGACCTGCAGCGTGCCTTCCTTGGTGGAGGCGCGGCGACCGAAGATTTCGAGAATGAGGCCGGTGCGGTCGATGACCTTGGCGTTCCATTCCTTTTCGAGATTGCGCTGCTGCACCGGCGTCAGCGGATGGTCGACGATGACGAGACCGGCGTCGTGCGCGTCGAGCGCCGCCTTGATCTCCTCGATCTTGCCGGTGCCCAGCAGCGTGCCGGGCTTCGGCTGGCTGACGGGCACAAGCATCGAAGCAACGATGGTGAGATCGATGGCGCGCGCAAGGCCGACGGCCTCTTCGAGGCGAGCCTCGTCGGAGCGCGTCACAACGGTCGGATCCGGCTTCGTGCGCCCCTTCAGAACGGGCGCGATCACGACGGCACGCATGTCGTCCCGGCGCTTTTCGACGTCCGGGACGATGGATTCCTTGGATGAATCAGGTGTTTTAATGGTCTTGGGTCCTGTCAGGAGCCGCTTTCCTCGGTCTCGAACATCTGCAGCGGCTGGCCGGGCATGATAGTCGAGATCGCGTGCTTGTACACGAGCTGCGAGTGACCGTCGCGACGGAGCAGCACGCAGAAATTGTCGAAGGAGGTGACAACCCCGGTCAGCTTGACCCCGTTGATGAGAAAGATCGTGAGAGAAATCTTTTGCTTGCGAACGGTATTAAGAAAAAGATCCTGCAGGTTCTGAGAACGTTCCGCCATCGCGCCGCTTCTTTCTGATTGCCGGCCCTTGAGACCGGTTGACTGAAATAAATTGCCCCCAGGCCCGGCAGCCAATGTGCCCGGCCGTCGATTTTGGTATCAAATCACGGTCTTCTCCGCAACGGCGAAAAAAGCGTCTCTGATTTTCTGCGCCATCATGCCGGGATGGCCATTGGCGATGGTCTGTCCGTCGATGGACACGACCGGAAGGCAGATGGTTGTGGCACCCGTGACGAACACTTCGCGCGCTTCGAGCATTTCCGCGACGGAAAAGCGCCTTTCGTCTACGGAAAGACCGAGTTTTTCGGCGACATCCATCAACGTCGTCCGGGTGACGCCGCGCAGGATCGCGTGGTCGGCGGGGCGCGTCACCAGCGTTCCCGCCTTGTCGACGATCCACAGGTTCGTTGCGCCACCCTCGGTGACGTTCCCCTCGGAATCGACGAAAATCGCCTCCTGCGCGCCCGCTTCCTTCGCCTGCTGGCGGGCCAGCACATTCGGAAGCAGGCCGACCGTCTTGATATCCACCCGGCCCCAGCGGTTGTCCGCCACAGTCACCGCCTTGATGCCGGTCGCGTATTTCGCCGCGTTCACCGCTGGGTTCAGGCTCTTTGCCGTGACGATGAGAGACGCCCGCACCTCCGGCGACGGGAACACATGGTCGCGCCGGGCGACGCCCCGCGACACCTGGAGATAGACCATGCCGTTGACGACCCGGTTGCGGCGCAGAACCTCGCGCATGATCCCCGTCAGGGCAGCGCGCGTCATGGGCGCCCGAATGTAGATTTCCGCGAGCGAACGATCCAGCCGGTCGAGGTGGCGCGTCAGGTCGATGACAAGCCCCTTCTGCACCTGGCAGACCTCGTAGACCGCGTCGGCAAAGACAAGGCCGCGATCCTCGATGGAGACCGCGGCGTCGGCATGGCGGACATAGCGGTCGTTGACATAGGCAAAACGCGGCATGGCGATCCTAGAAATACTGAATGCTGACGCGGAAAAGCTGCTCGACATGACGCACGGCTGCCGCCGCGGCAAAGAGGACGACCCGGTCCTTCGCCTTGATCTTCGTGTTGCCATCCGGGCGGATCACCGCCTTGTCGCGGTAGATCGCGCCGATGCGGATGCCCGGTGGCAGCTCGATTTCGCGCAGCGGCTTGCCCACGAGCGGCGACGTCTCCAGCGCCTCGGCCTCGATGACTTCCGCCGAGCCCTTCTGCACCGCGTAGACGGAACGGATACGCCCCTTTCGTACATGCTGCAGGATGCCGGAGATCGTCACGGCGCGCGGATTGATGCTGGCGTCGATGCCGAGCGTCTTGGTGAAACCCTGGTAGCTCGGGTCGTTGATCAGAACGAGGTTCTGTTTGCATCCGAGCCGTTTGGCCATGACGCTGCCGAGGATGTTGATCTGGTCGTTGTTGGTCAGCGCCACGATCAGGTCGGCATCCTGAATGTCGGCCTGCAGGAGCATTTTCTGGTCGAGGGCCGAGCCGTGCAGGACGACGGCGTTGCGCAGCTTGTCGGCCACCACCACGGCCCGCTCCCGGTCGCTTTCGATGATCTTCAACCGGGTCTTCGGCTGGTAGTCCTCGATGGTCTTGGCAACGAAGTAACCGATATTGCCGCCGCCGGCGATGACGATGCGCGCGGCCTCCTGCTCCTCATGGCCGAAAAGGGCGAGCGTGCGCCGCACATGCCCCTTGTCGCAGACCACATAGGCGAGGTCGCCGGAATGCAGCTGGTCGGAGGAATTCGGCACGGTAAGCTTGCCGTTGGAAAAGATGCCCGTGACGGTCGCGTTGAGGTCCGGAAAAAGCTCGCTGAGCTGCTTCAGCGGCGTCTCGACGACGGGGCAATCCTCCATGCATTCGATCGCAACCATGACGATGCGATCATCGGCGAAGCGCACGACATCGGTCGCGCCGGGGAAGGAAATACGGCGCAGCACCATCTTGCCCACCTCCACCTCCGGCGAGATGGTGACGTCGATGGGCATGTCGTCGCGCGAAAAAAGGTCGGAATATTCCGGCGCGAGATAGCTCTGCGCGCGGATACGGGCGATCTTGGTCGGTACGTTGAACAGCGAATGGGCCACCTGGCAGGCGACCATGTTGATCTCGTCGAACAACGTGACGGCAATCAGCATGTCCGCCTGATCGGCGCCCGCCTTGGCCAGCACCTCCGGATGCGCGCCGTGACCGACGACACCGCTGACATCGAGCGTATCGGTAATGGCCGATATCAGCGACGGCTGCGTATCGATGACGGAAACGTCGTTGCCCTCTTCGGAGAGCCGCTCCGCAATACCGTAGCCGACGCGGCCTGCGCCGCAGATGATGACCTTCATGTCCGCGAATCCCTCAGTCCCCTGGCGCCTTATACGCCAAGCGACTTAAGTTTGCGATGAAGCGCGGAGCGTTCCATGCCGACGAACTCGGCGGTGCGGGAAATGTTGCCGCCGAAGCGGTTGATCTGGGCGATAAGATAATCGCGCTCGAACATTTCGCGCGCCTCGCGCAGCGGCAGCGTCATGATGTGCTGGTCGCCCTGCGTGGAAATCTTCGGCAGCATGTCGCCCACTTCCGTAGGCAGCATGTCCGCGGTGATCGGCGTATCCGGACCGTCGCTGCGGGCGAGAATCATCAGGCGCTCGATATTGTTGCGCAGCTGACGGATGTTGCCCGGCCAGTCATGCGCCTGCAGCACGGCGAGCGCGTCGTCACCGATTTTTCGCGCGCGGATACCCGCCTGCTCGCTGACCTGGCGCATGAACATGTCGACGAGGAAGGGAATGTCCTCGCGCCGCTCGGCAAGCGGTGGCACGCGCACCGGCACCACCGCGAGGCGGTGATAGAGGTCTTCGCGAAAACCGCCCTCGGCGATCAGGCTTTCGAGATTGTACGCGGTCGACGAGATGATTCGCACGTCCACCTTCACCCGCTTGGAGCCGCCGACGCGCTCGAACTGTTGATCCACAAGCACGCGAAGAATCTTATTCTGCGTTTCGCGCGGCATTTCGCCGATCTCGTCGAGATAGAGGATGCCGCCATGGGCCTCTTCCAGCGCGCCGGTGCGGCGCGGCTGGCCGGGTGTGCCCTCGGTGCCGAACAGCGCGATTTCCATGCGTTCGGGCGTGATCGCCGCAGCGTTCAGCACCACGAACGGGCCGCCCGATCGCGTCGACTTGCGATGGATCATGCGCGCCACCAGCTCCTTGCCGGAGCCGGAGGGGCCGAGGATCATGATACGGCTGTTGGTCGGCGATACCTTGTCGATGTTCTGGCGCAGCTGCGAGACGGCGACGGAGGTGCCGATCAGCTCGGCCGGATCGCCCGAACGCTTCTTCAGCTCCGTCACCTCGCGGCGCAGCTTGGAATTCTCCAGCGCGCGTTCGGCAATGAGAATCAGCCGGTCCGCCTTGAACGGTTTCTCGATGAAGTCATAGGCACCGCGACGGATCGCCGACACGGCCGTCTCGATATTGCCGTGGCCGGAAATCATCACGACCGGCAGATCGGGATGGCGGCTCTTGATCTCGTCGAGCAGCGCCAGTCCGTCGAGCTTGCTGCCCTGCATCCAGATGTCGAGGAAGACGAGGCGCGGCACACGATCGCTGATCGCCGCGAGCGCGCTGTCGCTGTCATAGGCGGTGCGCGTCTCGTGCCCTTCATCAGACAGGATGCCGGAGACGATCTCGCGGATGTCCTCTTCGTCGTCCACTACGAGAATATCAGACGCCATGGCTCATTTCCTTGCTCTTATTCTTGTCCGCATCGACGGCCGCGGTTTCCTCGTAGGGCAAGATCACGCGGATCATCGCCCCCTGGCCGTTGTCGAAATCGTGGGGGGCATCGTGCAGTTCCAGCTGCCCACCATGGTCTTCAATGATCTTCTTGACGATGGCGAGGCCAAGGCCCGTGCCCTTCTCGCGCATCGTCATATAGGGCTCGAGAATGCGATGGCGATTTTCCGTCGGCAGGCCCTTGCCGTTGTCGACGACATCGACGACGAAACGCCGCCCCGCATCGTCGGCTTCGGCGCGCACGAGGATTTTCCGCTCCGTGCGCTCGGCATCCGGCGGCAGCGCCTCGATTGCCTCGACCGCGTTCTTGACGAGATTGCCAAACGCCTGCCCGAGCATGCGCGCGTCGAACAGCCCTGTCAGTGGCACATCGCCAAGTTCCTTCAGGAAGGCGACGTGGTTGTTGCCCATCTCGCGCAAGAACACGGCATCCTTGAGGATGTTGCGCAGGTCGGAACGTTCTTTCGTCGGCTTCGGCATGCGGGCGAAGGAGGAGAACTCGTCCACCATGCGGCCGATATCCTCGACCTGACGCACGATCGTGTCGGTACACTGGTCGAAGACGGCGCGATCCTCCTGATCGATCTGCTTTCCGTAGCGCCGGCGAATTCGCTCGGCGGAGAGCTGGATCGGCGTCAGCGGGTTCTTGATTTCATGGGCGATGCGGCGAGCCACATCCGCCCAGGCCGTCGAGCGCTGCGCGATGACGAGATCGGTAATGTCGTCGACGCTGACCACGAAGGATTCCTGGGCGTCCTTCTGTTCCTCGCGGATGACCTGCACGTTCAGCGTCCGCTCCTTGCCGCCATGCATGATATTGATCTGCTTGCGGAATTCATTGCGGTGGCGTGCGGCTCCCTCGGCAAGCACCGCCGCGATTTCCGGCGCGACGCCGACCAGCGGCTCGCCGACGAGGTCCGCGGCATTGCGCCCGAGCAGGATTTCCGCCGAGAGGTTGACGATCGTGATACGCCCGTCGCCCTCGACGCCGATGACGGCCGCCGTGACGCCGGACAGCACGGCCTCGATAAAGCGGCGGCGGTGATCCATCTCGTCCTTCGCGTCGAGGATTTCGCCCTGCTGGGTACGGATTTCAGCGATCATCTTGTTGAAGGTGCGCGAGAGATTGCCGACGTCGCCATCCACCGCGCGCACCGGTACGGTCACGTCGAGATTGCCGGAAGCGACACTATCGGCCGCGCCGATCAGCTGGCGGATCGGCCGTACGATCCGGTCGGCAACGGCGATGGCCGTCCAGATCGCGGCGAGCAGCACGATGAGCGCGAAGCCGAGATAGAGCACGCCGAAAGCGATCTGCAGCGATGTGCGCCCCGCTTCGAGCGCGCGGTATTCGGCCGTATTCTCCTCCATCAGCCGCATGGAACGCATGACTTCCGGGTCCACGGTACGGATCGTGTAGAGGAAGGCGTCGGGCACGTTGTCCAGCTTGATGATGGCGCCGACGAGGTTTGTCTGGCCCGGCGGGATCAGCGTCGGCTGGCCGGCGGCCGAAGCGCGCAGCGCATCCTCCGGCGCGGCCGGCAGCCGGTTTTCGGTTGGAATGTTCGCCTGAAGGATCGTCGAGCCGTCGGCGCGCAGCAGGAAGGCGCCAAGCATGCCGCGCCCGCGCGCCTGCCGGGTCATCAGATCGGTAAAGCCCGTACGGTCGAGGCTATAGAGCTGCCGGTTGCGGTCGAGGTCGTTCGCCATCGAAACCGTCTGGCCCTGCAAATAGCTGGCATTTTCCAACATATAGGCCTGCGCCACGTTCAGCGAGGAGCTGACGATCGACTGCGTGCGGATGGAGAACCAGCGGTCGAGGCCGACGTCGAGCGTGATGGAGGCGAAGATGGCGACTAGCACGGCCGGCGTGATCGCGACGATCGAGAACAGGGCGACGATGCGCACATGCAGACGCGCGGCCGCACGGCCGCGGCTACGGGCACGCAGCAGCCGCAGGATTTCCCGACCGATCAGGAACATCAGGCCAACGATGAAGATTGCGTTGATCGCGGCCGAGGCGATGACGACATTGGCGACCGGCTTGATCGGCGTCAGGCCGAGCAGGATGAACAGCGACAGCGTCGCGGCCACAAGCGCGCCACCGGCCAGCACGAGACCCGGCAGGGCGAAGGATGCGCGCCGGTCGGCCGACACCTTTCCCTCATTGTCACCTGCAAGCAGGTCTATGCCCTGGTCCATCTGCCGCATCGCTTCCCCGGCCGTGCACCGTAGAAGGGTGTCGGCGTTCTTCTCGTGTTTTCGGGATGGCGCCAACCGCAGGAGGACCGGCCGCATTCGCACCCGGATCCTTGACGATCAGGCACGCGGACCTATTCGGCCGCAAACCCCTCTGTTACCCTCAAGCAACAGATTGTGGCCAAAATGCAACGCCCCCTGCCGTGAAGTCAAGCAGAGCGCGAACTTCTGTACACAGAGACGCCCAGTTCGCGAATTTTCTTGCGCAGTGTGTTGCGGTTCAGGCCGAGCAGATCGGCAGCCTTGATCTGGTTGCCCCGCGTTGCGGTCAGGGCGGCGAGAATCAGCGGATATTCCATCTCGGCCAGCACGCGTTCGTAGAGACCGGCCGGCGGCAGCGCGTCGCCGAAGCTTGAGAAATACTGCCGCATGTTCTCTTCCACCGCCTGTGAAATGGAAAGCGAACCGCTGCGCACCACGGTCTTTTCGATCGGGCTGTCAGGGATATCCGCGCGCAATTCCGTCTCGATGATCTCGCGAGTGATGACGTCCTGCGGGTAGAGCGCGGTCAGGCGGCGCACGACGTTTTCCAGTTCGCGCACATTGCCCGGCCAGGCATGCGCCTTCATCAGTTCCAACGCCTCTTGGTCGAATCGCTTGGCGTCGAGCCCTTCCTTCTCCGCCTGCTGCACGAAATGGCGCACCAGATCGGGAATGTCTTCCGCACGGTCGCGCAGCGGCGGCAGGCGCAGCGGCACGACGTTGAGGCGGTAATAAAGATCCTCACGAAACAGGCCCTGGTTGATCGACTGTTTCAGGTCCTTATTGGTTGCCGCCACGATGCGCACGTCGGTGCGGATCGGCGTGCGACCGCCGACGGTGGTGTATTCGCCCTGCTGGAGAACGCGCAGCAGGCGCGTCTGCGCATCCATCGGCATGTCGCCGATCTCGTCGAGGAACAGCGTGCCGCCCTCGGCCTGCTCGAAGCGGCCGGTCGAGCGGTTCTGCGCGCCGGTGAAGGCGCCCTTCTCGTGGCCGAACAGTTCCGATTCGATCAGGTCGCGCGGAATGGCCGCCATGTTGATGGCGACGAAGGGGCCGTTGCGGCGCTTGCCATAGTCATGCAGCGCGCGGGCGACGAGCTCCTTGCCGGTGCCCGATTCGCCGGTGATCATCAGCGTCAGGTCCGTCTGCATGAGACGCGCCAGCACGCGGTAGATTTCCTGCATGGCCGCCGAGCGGCCGACCAGCGGCATGCCGTCCTGCGTGTCGTCGTCGAGGCGGGCCGGCTTGCGCTTCGGTTCGGCCAACGCCCGGCCGATGATGGCGATGAGTTCGGTCAGATCGAAGGGTTTCGGCAGGTAGTCGTAGGCGCCCTTTTCCGAGGCCTTGATCGCCGTCATGAAGGTGTTCTGGGCACTCATCACCAGCACCGGCAGATCCGGGCGCGCTTTCTTGATACGCGGCAGGAGGTCGAAGGCATTCTCGTCCGGCATCACGACGTCGGTGACGACGATGTCGCCCTCGCCGGCCGAAATCCAGCGCCACAGCGTCGCCGCGTTGGAGGTGATGCGCACGTCGTAGCCGGCCCGGCTGAGCGCCTGGTTGAGAACCGTGCGGATCGCGGCATCGTCATCGGCAACGAGGACTGTGGCGCCTGTCATCAGATATGTCCTTTGGTCTTGGAAAAGCCGTCGTCTTCACTGACGCCGCGGGAGGCCGGCATCAGCACGCGGAAGGTGGTTCGCGAACCCTGGCTGTCGCATTCGACAATGCCGCCATGGCCGCCGATGATCTTTGCCACCAATGCAAGGCCAAGGCCCGAACCGTTGGTCTTGGTGGTGATGAAGGGGTCGAAGAGATGCGGCAGCAGGTCCGCCGGCACGCCGGGGCCGTTGTCATGCACGCAGAATTCCAGCGGCAGCGAAATCTTTTCCCGCGTACCCGCAACGGAAAGCCGGATTCCGGGTCGATAGGCCGTCGTCAGCTGGATTTCGCCCTCCGGCCGGTCGCCGATCGCTTCCGCGGCGTTCTTGATGAGATTGAGAAAGACCTGAACCAGCTGGTCCCGATTGGCAAAGACCGGCGGAAGCGAGGGATCGTAGAGTTCGGTGATCTTGATGTTGCGGCCGAAACCGGCCTTCGCCACCGCCTTCACATGGTCCAGCACGGCATGGATGTTCAGCGGCACACGATCGACCGGACGCTCGTCGGAAAACACTTCCATGCGATCGACCAGCGAGACGATGCGGTCGGTCTCGTCGCAGATCAGCCGCGTCAGCGCCCGGTCCTCGTCGATGACGGAAGTTTCCAGAAGCTGGGCCGCACCGCGAATGCCGGACAGCGGGTTCTTGATCTCATGCGCCAGCATCGAGGCAAGGCCAGTGACGGAGCGGGCGGCACCCCGGTGCGTCAGCTGCCGGTCGATCTTGTCCGCCATCGAACGCTCCTGGATGACGACCACGACGGAGCCCGCCGGTCCGGTCGTCACGGGCGCCACGTAGATATCGGCCAGCTTGTCCGCGCCGAGACGCGGCGAGGACAGGTCCACCCGGTACTCGCTGACCGGCGCCTTGCGCTCGCGCACCTGGTCGATCAGCGTCAGAAGCGGGCTCCCGAAGGGAATGAGGCTCGAAACCTTGTGTTTCGCCAGATGGTTGGCGCTCGCACCGAAGAAGGATTCCGCCTCCCAGTTGGCGAAGGCGACATGGCCATCGATATCGACGAGGATAACCGGATTTTGAATGGAGTTGAGCACCGCGAGCGCCAGGTCCGGCGCCTTGGTGGCATTCTGTTCTGGGGCCTTGTCCGTCATGCGGCCTCTCCGATCCCTGCGGCACCCGCCTCCAGAATGGCGGCCTCCAGGCGGTTTGCGACGAAGTCGCTGTCACGCGCCGTCATGATCTCCGCCTTCATCGCGCCTGATATGTCCGGTGCGTAATGTCCGAGATACCAGCCGACATGTTTGCGGGCATGGCGCAGGCCGCCCTCTACGCCGTAGAAATCGAGCATCATGCGATAGTGCTCCACAGCCGTCGACGCGACCACATCCAGCGAGGGATGTTCGATGGCGTCGGCCAGAACCGCCGGATGCCAGGGCCGGCCCTGTGCGGAACGGCCGACCATCACGGCATCGGCGCCCGAGCGGCGCAGGATCTCTGCGGCATCTTCGGATGTCTCGACGTCCCCATTGGCGACAAGCGGGATCGACAGCACGTCGCGCACTGCGCGAATGGCGTCCCAATCCGCCTTGCCCTCGTAGAACTGCATGCGCGTGCGGCCATGCACGGTGATCATCGCGGCACCCGCCGCTTCGGCACGGGATGCGATATGCGGCGCGTTCAGCGAATCATGGTCCCAGCCGAGCCGCATCTTCACCGTGACCGGCACCTTCACGGCATTGACCGTCGCCTCGATCAGCCCGAGCGCATGATCGGGGTCGCGCATCAGTGCGGAACCGGAATAACCGCCGATCACCTTCTTGGCGGGGCAGCCCATATTGATGTCGATGATATCGGCGCCCTCGCCTTCGGCGATCTTCGCGGCTTCCGCCATCCAGTGCGCCTCGCGCCCGGCGAGCTGCACCATATGCGGCGCGATGCCGCAATTGCGGATGCGCGACCAGCTTTCCCGCGCATTCAGCGCCAGTTCCCGGCTCGCCACCATCTCCGTCACGACCAGCCCCGCGCCAAAACGCCAGGCGAGATCGCGGAACGGCAGGTCCGTGACGCCCGACATCGGCGCTAGGACCACGCGGTTGCGCAGAGTCTGGTTTCGGATCGCCAGCGGTGCCGACAGGGCGGGGATCGTCAAATGCTCATCTTTCAAGCAGGTCATGTCTCTGCACTATTTTTAGCCATCATTGTCGTACTTGCCAAGCCGCAATCCTGCGAACCTGCATTTTTCCTGACAGCGCTGGAAATGCGGCATCCTTCCGGCTAAACCACCTCAAAACGCTTTGAAACGGGAGGTCGATGACCGAAATGCAGGCGGAAAACGCGCATTCCTGCGGTGTGGTGATCGTTGCCGCCGGTCGCGGTGAGCGGGCCGGCAGTCATGCCGAAGGCCCCAAGCAATACCGCCGCATCGGCGGAAGGCCGGTCATCTCCCATACGCTCGATCTCTTTGTCAATTGGCAGCCCGCCCGGCGTATCGTGGTCGTGATACATCCCGATGACGCGGCCTTGTTCGAGATGGCGCGCGAAAACGCCCTGCCCGCCGGCGATCGCCTCACCGTCGTGCATGGCGGCACGACCCGTCAGCAATCGGTGCTTGCCGGCCTCGAAGTGCTGGAGAAGGACGAGATCAGTCATGTGCTGATCCAGGATGCCGTGCGCCCCTTTGTCGAACCTGCCATCCTGGAACGCACGCTTGCCGCCTTCAGCCACGGTGCGCGCGCCGTCCTGCCCGCCGTCGCGGTCGCCGATACGTTGAAGCGCGCCGATGCGAACGGCAACGTCGCGGAAACCGTCTCGCGCTCCGGCCTCTTTGCCGCGCAGACGCCGCAGTCCTTCCACTTCGCCACCATCCTCGAAGCGCATCGTCGCGCAGCCGCCTCCGGCCGCACGGATTTCACCGACGACGCCTCGATTGCCGAATGGGCCGGCGTGCGCGTGCATCTCGTCGAAGGCAGCGCCGGTAACGTCAAGCTTACATTGCAGAAGGATATCGCCATGGCCGATCAGCGCCTTTCCCACGGTTTGCCCGATGTGCGCACCGGCAACGGCTATGACGTGCACCAGCTCGTCGACGGCGATGGCGTGACGCTCTGCGGCCTGTTCATTCCGCACGACCAGAAACTGTCCGGCCATTCCGACGCCGACGTCGCGCTGCACGCCCTCACCGATGCCCTGCTGGCCACCTGTGGCGCCGGCGATATCGGCGATCATTTCCCGCCGTCGGACATGCAGTGGAAGGGAGCCGCCTCGCGCATCTTCCTGGAACACGCGGCAAACATCGTGCGCGCGAACGGCGGCACGATCATGAATGCCGACATCTCGCTGATCGCCGAGGCACCGAAGGTCGGCCCGCACCGCGATGCCATGCGCCAGAACCTCTCGGATTTCCTCGGCATCTCCATCGACCGCTGTTCGGTGAAGGCCACGACCAACGAGAAGATCGGCTTCATCGGCCGCCGCGAAGGCATTGCCGCCATCGCCACCGCCACCGTCGTCTACAAGGGAACCGACGCATGAGTTTCTGGCCTGAAGATATCGAAGAGACCGCGCGCAGCATCGTTGCCGATTTCACGGAGAAAAAGCTGCTCATCGCCACAGCCGAATCCTGCACCGCAGGGCTGATTGCCGGCGTGATCACGGAAATCCCCGGTTCCTCGACTGTCTTCGACCGCGGCTTCGTCACCTATTCCAACGAGGCCAAGCGCGAAATGATCGGCGTCGCCAACGCGACGCTGAAGGCGCACGGCGCCGTCTCGCGCCCGACCGCGCTGGAAATGGCGCAGGGCGCCATCGGCAATTCCGGCGCCAATATCTCGATTGCCGTGACCGGTATTGCCGGTCCGGGCGGCGGCACGGAGGAAAAGCCGGTCGGTCTCGTCCACCTCGCTGCCGCGCGCACGGGCCATGAGACGCTGCATCGGGAAATGCGCTATGGCGATATCGGCCGCAATGCCGTCAGACTTGCGACGGTGCGCACCGCGCTGGAAATGCTGATCGAGATCGCGCGGGATTAATTCGGGCAGAGCGCATAGACGCTCATGGCGAAATTCGCCTCGTAGCGCGCCGTATCTGCCCAGAAAACCTGCCCCTCCGGGAAATTCTTCGCGAGGAAAGCATCGACGCTCGCCTTCTGCTTTTCGGCGAGCGCCTTGTAGTCAGCTGTCTTGCGCTTGTCGCTGATGCATTTCGTGAAATCCGGAATGGGGCTTGTCCGCTCCACGAAAAGCGCCTCGAAATCGCTTGAACTCAAGGCCTTGCCGATCTCGACGGCAGCGATCTTGCGAGCCGCCGGCGCAGGCAGCACGATATCGAACGTCTCGACATGGAAAAAATCCCCGAGGCGCCGGTCCTCGTCGCCAAGTTCGGCCCCTTCGACGGTATAGGCCTTGCCGACGAGCTTGTAGCCGCTCGCCTCGAAGGCCAGACGCGCCGAGACCTTCACTTTCAGCGCCTTCTCGCGCTCCGGCTTCTGGTCCTTGAAGAGCGGCGGCTGCAGCGTCTCCTTGTCCACGATGCGCATCTCGCCGCCGACGTCGATGGCCGCCGGATCGGAGGAATAGGCATGGCGCGTATTGTAGAAAGCCAGCATCTCCGCCTCGCGCGTGGGGAAGAAGGCGCGATCCAGATAGACCGGATTTCGGGGCAAGCCGCCCTCTCTGCCCTCGATCGTCATCTTCACATCAGGCCCGACACGATAACTGCCGGCGAGCGGCCGGCTCTGTTCGTCGAGAAGCAGGATGTAGTCTCCCGGCGCTTCCTGCGCGGCCGCAGGCGTGCAAATGAAGGCGATGAGGGCGAAGGGCGCAAACCGGGTGATCATGTCCCGGTAACGGACGATCGATCAGAAAAATTCAGGCGGCCGGATAAATCGCGGCGGCGCGCTTGTCGAAAGCCTCGGTGAACATGCGGAAGGCACGGTCGAACATCGAGCCCATCAACGCGCCGAGAATGCGGCTCTTGAACTCGTAATCGATGAAGAAATACACCGAGCATCCACCATCAGGCAGCGGCTCGAAACGCCAGCGGTTGTCGAGATAGCGGAACGGACCGTCGATATATTTCACGTCGATGGCCCATTCGGCCGGGTCCAGCAGCACCTGCGTCGTGAACGTTTCGCGGATTGCCTTGTAGCCGGTGGTCATATCGGCGATCAGCAGTTCCTTGCCCTCGCGCTCCTTGCGCGAACGCACGGTCAGGGCCTCGCAGAGTGGCAGGAACTGTGGGTAGCGCTCGACGTCGGCCACAAGGTCGTACATCTGCTTGGGGGTATAGGGAACAGAACGGCGGGTTTCGAACTTGGGCATGGCCGAGAGCTAGTATTTCGCCTCTAGAAGCGCAAGTAGCGCCCGGTTCTCCGACCGCGATTTCAACACGCAAACCGGCACGTCGCGGCCATAGGCCGCAAGATTATGCTCGATCTCCGGGCTCTCGGTCTTCTCGAAATTCCACACATAGGTCAGGAATTCGCGGTTGATCCGCTCCGGGCAGTTCTCTGCCATCTCGGGCCGCGTGCGTCCGCGATAGCGCAGCCAGCGCGAAACCACACCATAGATCGACATCCAGCGCGGCGGCCGCAGCCAGAGGACGAGATCGGTGCGCGGCAGGCGCAGCGGCAAGGTGCCGGGACTTGTGCCATCCATGATCCAGCGCTCCTGCGCAACCATGCCTTCCAGGCGCGCCAAGGCCTCGGCGCGCGGCCGCGACTGCCAGCCC
The DNA here is from genome assembly GCF_022899935.1 of Shinella curvata. Classification (GTDB taxonomy): domain Bacteria; phylum Pseudomonadota; class Alphaproteobacteria; order Rhizobiales; family Rhizobiaceae; genus Shinella; species Shinella curvata. The sequence continues at coordinate 114,190 of NZ_JALJCJ010000001.1, read as the reverse complement.
GGCAGCCAGAAGATCTCGCGGTCCATCGAGACATAAGGCAGGCTGAGCCTGTCGGCGAGTTGTCGGGCCAGCGTGCTTTTGCCGCTTCCCGAACAACCGATCACCAGCACACGCTCCGCCGTCTTCAACCGTTCGGCCGCAGCCTCCGGAGCCATCGTCATCGCAGCCTCCTGAAACGAAAAACCCGCCGTCGGGCGGACGGCGGGTTTAAAGGAAGCGTTTGGGAAAATCCATTCGCGGCGGAAAGTCTATTCCGCGGCGACCAGAAGCTTGCGCTCACGCGCAGCCTTGAGGCGGGCGAAGTCGTCGCCGGCATGGTGCGAGGAGCGGGTCAGCGGGCTCGACGACACCATCAGAAAACCCTTGGAATAGGCGACGGTTTCGTAGGACTTGAACTCCTCCGGCGTCACGAAGCTCATGACGGCATGGTGCTTGCGGGTCGGCTGGAGGTACTGGCCGATGGTCAGGAAGTCGACATCGGCGGTGCGCAGATCATCCATCAGCTGGAGCACTTCGTTGCGCTCCTCGCCGAGGCCCACCATGATGCCCGACTTGGTGAACATGGTCGGGTCGAGTTCCTTCACGCGCTGCAACAGGCGCACGGAGTGGAAGTAGCGCGCACCCGGACGGACGGTCAGGTAGTTGCCCGGCACGGTTTCCATATTGTGGTTGAAGACGTCGGGCTTGGCGGCGACGACACGTTCCAGCGCGCCCGGCTTCTTCAGGAAGTCCGGCGTCAGGATTTCGATCGTGGTCAGCGGCGAGGCCGCACGAATGGCCCAGATCACCTTCTCGAAATGCTCGGCGCCACCATCGGCAAGATCGTCACGGTCGACCGAGGTGATGACGACGTGCGAAAGGCCCATCTGCTTGACGGCCTTGGCGACGTTTTCCGGCTCCGCCATGTCGAGCGCATTGGGTTTGCCCGTCGCCACGTTGCAGAAGGCGCAGGCGCGGGTACAGATCTCGCCCATGATCATGAAGGTCGCGTGCTTCTTGTCCCAGCACTCGCCGATATTCGGGCAGCCCGCTTCCTCGCACACCGTCACCAGCTTGTGCGAGCGCACCAGATCGCGCGTTTCCTGATAGCCCTTGGAAACCGGCGCCCTGACGCGGATCCATTCCGGCTTGCGCAACACTTCCGTGTCCGGCCGCTTGGCCTTTTCCGGATGGCGCACGCGCTTGGCTTCGGGATCAAGTTTGGTGCGGTCGAGAATCGTGACCATGTCTATCCACTTCCTAGCAGGCCGTTGCGCCTGTCTTGCGGACATTGAAAAAGCGAGCCCGCCTCATGTGGAGGCGGGCTTTAGCACGTTCAAGCGTTGAGCGCACGCCCATAGGCATCGAGCACGCTTTCCTTCATCGTTTCCGAGATCGTCGGATGCGGGAAGATCGTGTGCATCAGCTCTTCCTCTGTCGTCTCCAGGTTCATGGCGACGACAAAACCCTGGATCATCTCGGTCACTTCAGCGCCGACCATATGGGCGCCGAGCAGTTCGCCGGTCTTCTTGTCGAAGATCGTCTTGACCATGCCCTGGTCCTCGCCGAGCGCCACGGCCTTGCCGTTGCCGGCGAAGGTGAAGCGGCCGACGCGGATATCGCGGCCCTGTTCCTTGGCCTTGGCTTCCGTGAGACCGACGGAGGCGACCTGCGGGTGGCAATAGGTGCAGCCCGGGATTTTGGACTTGTCCATCGGGTGGACGTTCGGCAGGCCGGCGATCTTCTCGATGCAGATGACGGCTTCGTGCTCGGCCTTGTGGGCGAGCATCGGCGGGCCGGCGACGTCGCCGATGGCATAGATTCCGGGCACGTTGGTCTTGCCGTAGCCGTCGATGGCGATGAAGCCGCGGTCGGTCTTCACGCCGATGGCCTCAAGGCCGATATTCTCGATATTGGCCTGCACGCCGACGGCGGAGATCATGCGGTCGGCGGTGATCTTCTCGACCTTGCCGTCCTTCATTTCGACATGGGCGGTAATCGAGTTGGCGCCCTTCTCCACCTTGGCGACCTTGGCTTCCAGATGGATCTTCATGCCCTGCTTTTCGAACTGCTTCTTGGCGAGTGCCGAGATTTCGACGTCCTCGACCGGCATGACCGTCTTCATCACTTCGACGACCGTCACATCGACGCCCAGCGTGCGATAGAAGGAGGCGAATTCGATGCCGATGGCGCCCGAGCCCATGACGAGCAGCGATTTGGGCATTTCCTCCGGCTTCATCGCCTCGAAATAGGTCCAGATCAGCTTGCCATCCGGCTCGATGCCCGGCAGCGCACGCGGACGCGCACCCGTTGCGATGACGATGTTCTTCGCCGTGTAGGTGCCTTCGGGCAGAACGTTCTTCGGCAGCGGTGCCTGCGGCTGCTGGATCGCCTTCGTCGTCTTGGAAACGACGATCTCGCCGGGCTTGGTGATCTTGGCCTCACCCCAGATGATGTCGACCTTGTTCTTCTTCATCAGGAAGCCGACGCCGCCGTTCATGCGCTGGGCAATGCCGCGCGAGCGGGCGACGATGGCCTTCAGGTCCGGCGTCACCGTTCCCTCGACCTTGATGCCGTAGTCGCCGGGGTGCTGGGCATAGTGGAAGATTTCGGCCGAGCGCAGCAGCGCCTTGGTCGGAATGCAGCCCCAGTTGGAGCAGATGCCGGCGAGATGTTCACGCTCCACGATGGCCGTCTTCAGGCCGAGCTGCGCTGCACGGATCGCGGCGATGTAGCCGCCCGGACCCGAACCGATAACGATGACGTCGTAAGTCTGAGCCATGTCGTTTCCTGCCTTGTTTCTCGCGCGGGCCTATAGCCGCGTCTCACGTTCTCTAGAATTACAATCCGAGCATCATGCGCACGACCGGCTCGAGACCCTTGCCGATTGCGCGTGTGTTCTTCGCATCGAGATGCACGCCGTCGAGCGGTGTCGTCTCCGCGACCGAGCCGGCATCGAAGAAGCCGCAGCCGGTTTCATCCGCCAGGTCCGCATAGAGCGTCGCTAGCATCGCCGATTGCTCGACGCCGCCGGCAAACATCGCCGCGAAGGCAGTGTTGGCCGTTTCGCAAAGCTGCGGCGGGGAGACGACGAGCACCTCCGGCCCCTCAGCGCTATCGAACGACCAGGCGTGGTGACGCACCAGCTCCACCAGCCGCTCCATGCCCTGAACGGCGCCGAAGGCTGTGCCGCAGATGGTCGGCTTCATGTCATTGGCGCCGAGGAACAGGATGACGAGATCGATCGGATCGTGGCTGTGCAGAATCGTCGGCAGAATGCGCGCACCATTGCGGTCGCAATCCGCCAGATGGTCGTCATAGGCGGTGGTGCGGCCGTTGAGACCCTCCGCGATGACGGTGACGTCAGGTCCCAGGGCTTTGGCGAGCACGCTCGGCCAGCGATCCTCGAAGGCATGCCGGTCGAGCGTTTCCGCGTTGTAACCCCAGGTCAGGCTGTCGCCGTAGCAGAGAACCGTCTTCATGGTCGCACCCCGCTATCAGACGAGCATCCCCATCGGGCTTTCGATGTAGCGCTTGAAGGCACCGAGCAGCTCGGCGCCGAGCGCACCATCAACGCAGCGGTGGTCGGTGGAGAGCGTGACCGTCATCGCGTTGACGATGACCATCTGGCCCTTCTTGACCACGACGCGCTCTTCGCCCGCGCCGACCGCCAGGATCGTCGCATGCGGCGGGTTGACGACGGCCGCAAAGTTCTTCACGCCCATCATGCCCATGTTGGAGACTGCCGTTGTGCCGCCCTGGTACTCTTCGGGTTTCAGCTTGCGTTCCTTGGCACGCTTGCCGAGGTCCTTCATCTCGTTGGAGATGGCCGACAGGCTCTTCAGTTCCGCGCTGCGGATGATCGGCGTGATCAGGCCGCCTGGGATGGAGACGGCGACGCCGACATCCGCGTGCTTGTGCTTGACCATGTTCGTATCGGTCCAGGAGACGTTGGCATCCGGCACGTCGCGCAGGGCAAGCGCCATGGCCTTGATGACCATGTCGTTGACCGAAAGCTTGTAGGCCGGCTTGCCGTCCTTCTCCGGGGCGGAGCCGTTGATCTGGGCGCGCAGGGCCAGAAGCGCGTCGAGCTCGACATCCACGGAAACGTAGAAATGCGGGATCGTCTGCTTGGATTCCTGCAGGCGCTTGGCGATGGTCTTGCGCATGCCGTCATGTGGCACGAGCTCGTAAGAGCCGGCCTCGAACAGCTTGAGCACGGCCTCTTCCGACATGCCCTTGGGGGCAGCGGCCGGCGCAGCGGATCCAGCAGCCGCCGGGGCGGTAGCAGCGGCGGGCTTGGCACCGCCGGAGGCAATCGCCTTCTCGACGTCACCCTTGACCACGCGGCCATGCGGGCCGGAACCGGCGACCGACTTGATGTCGAGGCCGGCGTCCTTGGCAATGCGGCGGGCGAGCGGCGAGGAGAACAGGCCGCTGCCGCCATGATTCTGCGCAGCCGCCGGAGCGGCAGCAACGGGCGCCGGAGCAGCGGCAGCCGGCTTTTCGGCTTCCTTCGGCGCTTCGGCAGCCTTGGCTTCCGCCTTCGGCGCGGCCGAACCGCCACTGCTCGCTGCAGCAGACACATCTTCGCCATCGGCGGCGAGGATGGCGATCAGGCTGTTGACCTTCACGCCTTCCGTACCGGCGGCAACGACGATCTTGGCGACAACGCCTTCGTCGACGGCTTCGACTTCCATAGTCGCCTTGTCGGTCTCGATCTCGGCGATGACGTCACCGGATTTCACGGTGTCGCCTTCCTTGACGAGCCACTTGGCAAGATTGCCCTCTTCCATGGTGGGCGAGAGAGCGGGCATCGTAATGTTGATCGGCATTTCGCGCCCTCCCGTTACTTGTAGCAGACGGCCTTCACCGCCTCGACGACTTCACCTACATTCGGCAGCGCCAGCTTTTCGAGGTTGGCGGCGTAAGGCATCGGAACGTCCTTGCCGGCAATCGTGACGACAGGCGCGTCAAGATAGTCGAAAGCTTCGCGATGGACGCGGTTGGCGATGAAATCGCCAACGGACGACTGCGGGAAACCTTCCTCGACGGTCACAAGGCGACCGGTCTTCTTCACCGATTCGATGATGGTCGGCAGATCCATCGGACGGATCGTGCGAAGGTCGATCAACTCGACGTCGATGCCTTCCTTCTCCAGTTCCGCCACGGCCTTGATAGCATAGGTCATGCCGATGCCGAAGGAGACGAGCGTCGCGTCCTTGCCCCTGCGGTGGATGCGCGCCTTGCCGATCGGCAGAACCAGATCGTCAAGCTTCGGAACCTCGAAGCTGTGGCCGTAGAGAATTTCGTTTTCGAGGAAGACGACCGGGTTCGGGTCGCGGATGGCGGCCTTGAGCAGGCCCTTTGCGTCAGCTGCCGTGTAGGGCATGACGACCTTGAGGCCCGGAATCTGGCTGTACCATGCGGCATAGCACTGCGAGTGCTGGGCACCGACGCGTGCGGCTGCACCGCTCGGGCCGCGGAAGACGATCGGTGCGCCCATCTGGCCACCCGACATGTAGAGCGTCTTTGCCGCCGAGTTGACGATGTGGTCGATCGCCTGCATGGCGAAGTTGAACGTCATGAACTCAACGATCGGCTTGAGGCCCGACATGGCAGCACCGACGCCGATACCGGCAAAGCCGTGCTCGGTGATCGGGGTGTCGATGACGCGCTTGTCGCCGAATTCCTGCAGCAGGCCCTGGGTAATCTTATAGGCGCCCTGATATTCGGCGACTTCCTCACCCATGATGAAGACGTCGCCGTCGCGACGCATTTCTTCCGCCATGGCGTCACGCAGCGCTTCACGCACCGTCATGCTCACCATTTCGGTGCCGGCCGGGATGTCCGGATCGGCGGCGACTTCGGCCTTCGGCGCGGCCGGAACCGGTGCGGAGGCGGAACCCTGTGCCGTCGGCTTTTCAGCTTCCTCGACCTTCGGGCTTGCCGCTTCCTGCTTTTCCGCAGCCTTGGGCGCGGAAAGCGCATCGGCGCTTTCGCCATCCTGCAGCAGAACGGCGATGATGGAGTTGACCTTGACGCCTTCCGAACCGGCCGGAATCAGGATCTTGCCGATAACGCCCTCATCGACGGCTTCGACTTCCATCGTCGCCTTGTCGGTCTCGATCTCGGCGATCACGTCACCAGATTTCACGGTGTCGCCTTCGTTCTTGATCCATTTGGAAAGTGTGCCCTCCTCCATCGTCGGAGAGAGCGCGGGCATAAGAATATCTACGGGCATGTCTGTCTCCCCCGGATCAAAGCAGGATGTCGGTGTAGAGTTCGGATACATCCGGCTCTGGATCGGCCTGGGCGAATTCGGCACTGTCGGCGACGATGTCGCGGACGTCCTTGTCGATCTGCTTCAGATCGTCCTCGCTCGCCCAGCCCTGCTCCAGAAGGCGGGCCTTGACCTGCTCGAGAGGATCATGCTCGGAGCGCATCTTCTGCACTTCATCCTTGGAACGGTACTTCGCCGGGTCGGACATCGAGTGGCCGCGATAGCGATAGGTCAGCATTTCCAGGATATAGGGGCCCTTGCCGGCCCGGCAATGCGCGATGGCTTCGTCGGCCGCAGCCTTGACCGCACGCACATCCATGCCATCGACCTGAACGCCGGGAATGCCGAAGCCTTCACCGCGCTTGGCGAAGTTCGACTGCGCCGTGGAGCGGGCGGTCGACGTGCCCATCGCATAACGGTTGTTCTCGATGATGTAGACGACCGGCAGCTTCCAGAGAGCGGCCATGTTGAAGCTCTCGTAGACCTGGCCCTGGTTGGCCGCGCCGTCACCGAAATAGGTCACCGACACCTGGTCGTTGCCGCGATACTTGTTGGCGAATGCGAGACCCGTGCCAAGCGAGACCTGTCCGCCGACGATGCCGTGGCCGCCGTAGAAGCCCTTCTCCTTGGAGAACATGTGCATGGAGCCGCCCTTGCCCTTGGACAAGCCGCCCCGGCGCCCGGTCAGCTCAGACATGACGCCACGCGCGCTCATACCGAGCGCGATCATGTGGCCGTGGTCACGATAGGAGGTGATGACCTGGTCGCCATCCTTCTGCGCCATCTGCATGCCGACGACGACAGCTTCCTGGCCGATATAGAGGTGACAGAAACCGCCGATGACGCCCATGCCGTAAAGCTGACCGGCCTTCTCTTCGAAGCGGCGGATCAGCAGCATCTCGCGGTAGGCGTGAAGCTCTTCTTCCCTGGTGAAAACCAGACTGTTGGAGCCAATCGAGTCGTTTCGTGCAGGCTTTGCCGCCGCTTTGCGGCTGGACGTGGACGCGGTCTTGCGCGGAGCCATCGGTTCCTCCCTATGTTTGCCTTTTGACGAAACCATAGGGAAGAATGCCCATCGTAGCAATGCTATAAATGCATGGCTTATATTCTCGGCAAGCCACTGATTAGTAAGGGGTATTTATGATTAACCTGATTTCGGTTAATCGACATGATCAGTGGAAAATGACGATTTCGTCGGCCTTTGACATATTGAGATACGAGCGCGCCTTCTCGTCGAGCATGTCACGCTCGAGCGAACCGTCGCTCATCAGAGCCACTTCTTTTTCCAGGATCTGGCGCTGCCGCACGAGCACGTCCAGACGCGCCTGCCGTTCCACTCTCTGTCGCTCGAAATCCTCCATTCCGCGCAGACCGAAGTCACCATGGACGGAATGATAACCGAAGTAGGAGAGGAATGCGACTGTAATTACCGGCAGCGTCAGCCGCCCGAATTTCCGCTTCTTATGGTGTTTGGTCCACATGCACGTGCCCCGATACGCAATACGTTTCAGACATTAGCGCCAAGCGGTTAACCGATCATTGACCACGATGGGACCGGAAGGCGGAAAAGCCTGCGGGGCGCGAACGGGATGGACAAGGCAGCATTCCGGGCGTGGATCCTCGGGTCAAGCCCGAGGATGACGAAAGAAGAGAAGTGACCGGCAGAAGCAACCGCGCGACGCGCCGCGAGGGACGCTCCCTCGCTCCCCCTCACCATTTCATCATCCCCCAACAGACATTCCCTATATCACTCCCGCAAACCTACCCTCCGTCATCCTCGGCCTTGAGCCGAGGATCCACGCCACACGGCAGACGCTGCATTAAAAGGGCGGGCCATAGCACGTCCCAATAGACCGTTGCCCACCCCCAAAAAAACAAAACCCGCGCCTCTCGACGCGGGTTTCGCCATTTCGGAAAAACTGTTTTTCGATCAGCCGCGCAGGATGCTGCGGCCGGCATACTTGGCCTGGGCGCCCAGCAGTTCCTCGATGCGGATCAGCTGGTTGTACTTGGCGGTACGGTCGGAGCGCGCGAGCGAGCCGGTCTTGATCTGACCGCAGTTCGTGGCAACCGCGAGATCGGCAATCGTCGAATCCTCGGTCTCGCCCGAACGGTGCGACATGACGGCCGTGTAGCTTGCCTTGTGCGCGGTCTCGACGGCGTCCAGCGTTTCCGACAGCGAGCCGATCTGGTTGACCTTGACGAGGATCGAGTTGGCGACGCCCATCTTGATACCGTCGCGCAGACGCGCGGAGTTGGTGACGAACAGGTCATCGCCGACCAGCTGCACCTTCTTGCCGATCTTGTCGGTCAGCGACTTCCAGCCATCCCAGTCGTCCTCGGCCATGCCGTCTTCGATCGAGAAGATCGGGTACTTGGCGGCCAGCTCGGCCAGGTATTCGGCCATGGCTTCCGGCTCCAGCGTGCGGCCTTCGCCTTCCAGAACGTACTTGCCGTCCTTGAAGAATTCGGTCGAGGCGCAGTCGAGCGCGATATGCATGTCTTCGCCCGGACGGTAGCCGGCCTTCTCGATCGACTTCATGATGAAGTCGAGGGCAGCCGGAGCCGAAGCGAGACCCGGCGCGAAACCGCCTTCGTCACCAACGTTGGTGTTGTGGCCGTCGGCGGCAAGCTGCTTCTTCAGCGTGTGGAACACTTCCGAACCCATGCGCACAGCGTCGCGGATGTTGTCGGCGCCGACCGGAACGATCATGAATTCCTGGAAGTCGATCGGGTTGTCGGCATGGGCGCCGCCATTGATGATGTTCATCATCGGCACCGGCAGGACGCGGGCGTTCGGGCCGCCGACATAACGGAAGAGCGGCAGGTTGGCGGCTTCGGCGGCAGCCTTGGCGACGGCGAGCGACACGCCGAGGATGGCGTTTGCGCCGAGACGGGCCTTGTTCGGCGTGCCGTCCAGTTCGATCATCGTCTGGTCGACGGCGATCTGGTCTTCAGCCTCGAGGCCGCCGATGGCTTCGAAAATTTCGCCGTTGACGGCGGCGACGGCGTTTTCGACACCCTTGCCGAGGTAGCGCTTGCCACCATCGCGCAGTTCGACGGCTTCGTGCGCACCGGTCGAGGCGCCCGACGGAACGGCCGCGCGGCCGAAGCTGCCATCCTCGAGGTGCACGTCCACTTCGACGGTGGGGTTGCCGCGGCTGTCGAGAATCTCGCGGCCGATGATGTCGATGATAGCAGTCATGGATATCGTCCTGGTTCGGGGTTTATTAATCGATTAAAATCCACTTTTAATCGACGATGCAGAAATTACAATGGCGTTTCCGCCCAAGAAAAAACGGATGACACGGGATCATGTCATCCGTTTGAAATGTCTTACGCCTTGGCGATGTCGTCGAAGGCGACCAGCTTCTCCAGAAGCCGCGGCATGTCCTTCAGGTACACCATGTTGGGACCGTCGGACGGTGCGTTGTCCGGATCCTCGTGCGTCTCGACGAAGAGGCCGGCAATGCCGACCGCAATGGCAGCGCGCGAAAGGGTCTCGACGAACTTGCGGTCGCCGCCGGACGAACCGCCCTGCCCGCCCGGCTGCTGCACGGAATGGGTCGCGTCGAAGACCACGGGCGCGCCGAGCGACGCCATGATCGGTAGCGAGCGCATGTCGGACACCAGCGTGTTATAGCCGAAGGAGGCGCCACGTTCACAGAGCATGACATTCGGGTTGCCGCTGTCGGTGAACTTGGCAAGCACGTTCTTCATGTCCCAGGGGGCGAGGAACTGGCCCTTCTTGACATTGATGACGCGGCCGGTCTTGGCGGCGGCGACCAAGAGGTCAGTCTGGCGCGACAGGAAGGCCGGAATCTGCAGCATGTCGACGGTCTTTGCGACGACCGCGCACTGCTCTTCCGTATGAATGTCCGTCACGACCGGAAAGCCGAAATCCTTCTTGAGGTCGGCGAAGATTTCCAGTGCCTTCTCAAGCCCGATGCCGCGCTTGCCGGAGAGCGACGTGCGGTTCGCCTTGTCGAAGGACGATTTGTAGACGAGGCCAATGCCGAGCTTGTCGGTCATTTCGACGAGCGCGCCGGCCATCATATAGGCATGGTCGCGGCTTTCCATCTGGCAGGGACCAGCGATCAGCGAGAAGCGCGCTGTCTGCGAAAAGGTGACCTTCCTCGGCCCTTCGCCGACGACAACGGTCGAATTTGTTTGCATTTTATTCTCCGAAGACAAAATGGACGCCCTGACCGGGCGCCGGCGGCACCACGATACGGTTGTCGCGTATCTGTAACATGACACCGCGGTCGGTAAGTGTGCGCTGACAGGCCTCGAGGCTGGCAACCTTGAACACCACCGCCCGCCCCTTCAGGCCACGGTCCGTGCCGGCCACCGGTGCAATACCGTAAAAGCCCTCAAGCCCGGCATCGTTCAGAACGGTGATGCGGCCACGCGGCGTATCGACGGTCATGCCAAAAGACAACGCCTCGACTTCGCGTTCATCGGCCGCTTCCTGCACCAGATACTGGAAATCCGTGGGATTCTGCTCCGACAACACGACTTCGGCAAGGCCGACAACGCCATTCTCATGCACTTCCAGAGCCTTGCGGTCGGAGGGCAATGGCCGGACGCGCTGAGAAGCGAAGAAGAAGAAATCCGGGCTGCGCAGATCCGCGGCAAAGGCGAGCCGGAAGCTTCCGGTTGCGGTGGTGCCGTCCGGCAGCACCATGTCGCGAGAAAATTCAAGCACCGGACCGCCGGAAAGGCCCGCCGAAGCGTAGCGCTTGTCATCGTCCAGCGCATCCGATGTTACCATGGCAATGCCGGAAAAACCTTCGAGACCACGGCGAAAACGGAAGGCCTGGTCCCGTGCCACGAAGGCATTGCCCTCGCGCGCCGCTTCCTCGCATTCCTCGCGATTGGCGATGCCGAGCGGCTCCAGATAGCTGCCATCGGCGAGGAACACACAACAGTTCTCGGTACCGAAGGGATGGCGGGCATCCTTGGCAACAGTAAAACCGAGTGCCGTCAGGCGGTCGCGCGCGACACCGAGATCGGACACCGGCAGCACCAGATGATCGATCGGGCGGGGTGTTCTCGAACTCACGGTCATGGCGAAAAATCCGGTCGTGTTTCAGGCGTCCCGTGCTTTGCATGCTTTGCGCCCGCAATGCAAGCGCGCAGGGCGCCCGTGGCCGACAAGCGGAACTTTTCCGCTGGCCGGCCATTTTGGCCGGACGACTTGCTCCGGAGCCGGCCCATTTCCACACCCCGCGACATCACCCGCCAGCGCGACCTGCACGAATCCCGCCCGCTCTGGGCGGGCTCTTCCCGCCTTTCCCTTCGCCTGCATCGGAAGCCTTCCGCAAGCGACTACGACGTCATCATCGTCGGCGCCGGCATTTCCGGCGCGCTGATGGCGCACGCATTGGCGGATGGAAAGCGCCGCATACTCGTCATCGACCGACGCAAGCCGGTGCACGGAAGCACGCTCGCCAGTACGGCGATGATCCAGCACGAGATCGACATCCCGCTGCACAAGCTGGCGGACATGATCGGTCAAGGCAATGCCCGGCGCGCCTGGCAGCGCTCCGCCCGCGCGGTCGAGCAACTCTCGCGGATCGTTGCGGACCTGAAGATTTCCTGCGGCTTCGAACGCAAGAAAACGCTTTTTCTGGCCGGCGACACCTATGGCCAGCGCGCCCTTCGCGCCGAAGTGGAGGCCCGTCGGGCCGCCGCGATAGACGCGGAGTTCCTCGACGGCCACGCCCTCGCCGACCGCTTCGCCATACACCGCACCGGCGCCATCCTCAGCGACATCTCCGCCTCCGCCAATCCGGCCCGGATGGCGGCGGGCATTTTGCGCGCGGCGATGGCGCACGGCGTCGAATTGGTCAGCCCTCTCGAGATCACCGATGTGCGCGCAACGCCTGCAGGCGGCGTTTTCCTTGCGACGTCGGAGGGCGGGATTCTCTCCGCCGCGCATGCCGTCTTCTGCTCGGGCTACGAGTTCCTCGAGGCTGTCGCGGACAAGAACCACGCCATCGTCTCCACCTGGGCGCTGTCCACACCGCCCGGCACAAAGCTGCCGGATTGGCTGAAAGACTGCATCGTATGGGAAGGCGCCGATCCCTATCTCTATCTGCGCCGCACCCGCGACGGCCGGCTGATCGTCGGCGGCGAGGACGAGGACAGCGAAGACGCCTATAAGTCGCGCTCGAAACTCCGCCAAAAGGCCAGGATCATCCGCCGAAAGGCGGAAACCCTGCTCGGCACCGCACTGCCGGAGCCGGATCATGTTTGGGCGGCCCCCTTCGGCATCACCCGTACAGGCCTGCCGCTAATCGGCCGCGTGCCGAACCTGCCCGACGTCTTCGCCGTCATGGGCTTCGGCGGCAACGGCATCACCTTCAGCCAGATCGCCGCCGAGATCGTTTCGTCGGATATTGCCGGCCACGACGATGGCGACGCGGATCTCTTTGCCTTCGGACAATCCTGACGAAACGCAACTCCACGGGTCCATATTCCCCTTCCGTCGAATGGCTGCCTGCTGCAAGGCGCGCTATGCTGCGTCACCGCAATCGTTTGGAAGACCATGCTGCTTGCCATCCTCTCCGATATTCACGGCAACCGAGAAGCCTTCGAAGCCGTGCTTGCCGCCGCGGATGCGGCGGGTGCGGAGCGTTTCGTCGTGCTCGGCGATATCGTCGGCTACGGCGCCGATCCGGAATGGTGCGCGGAAACGGCGCGGGCGCTTACGCAAGCCGGCGCCATCGTGCTGCGTGGCAACCATGACGATGCCGTCGGCAATGCCTCCGTCACGATGAACCAGACGGCGACAATGGCGCTTGAATGGACCCGCCGGCAGCTCGGCAGCGATACGCGCGCCTTTCTCGCCGGCCTGCCCTTCAAGGCGCGTGACGGGGATTGCCTCTTCGTGCATGCCGATGCGAGCGCGCCGTCCGATTGGAACTACGTTCTGGACGCCAGCGATGCCGGCCAGCACCTGGATGCCTGCGAGGCGCGCGTCAGTTTCTGCGGCCATGTTCACAAGCCGGCGCTCTACTGCAGCGCCGTCGGTGGCAGGATCACGCATTTCTGCCCGGTGGCGGCAACGCCGGTGCCGCTCCTGCAGCAGCGCCGCTGGCTTGCCGTGATGGGAGCGGTCGGCCAGCCGCGCGACGGCAATCCCTGCGCCGCCTTCGCGCTCTACGATACGGAGAATGCCGAGCTCCGCTTCCTGCGCGCCGCCTACGACGTGGAGACCGCGGCCGGCAAGATTCGTGCTGCCGGTCTGCCGCTCTCGCTCGCCGACCGGCTGTTCGAGGGGCGCTGATGGTCAAGGCACGTCTGCAACCCGGCGATGAAATCGATGGTTTCGTCGTCGAGTCCATCGCCCACAACGGCGGCATGGCGCGGATCTGGAAGGTCTCGCGACCGGATATCGCCCATCCCATCCTCATGAAGGTGCCGGTCATCGGCGAAGGCGACGACCCCGCCGCCATCGTCGGCTTCGAGATGGAGCAGATGATCCTGCCGCGCCTTTCCGGTCCGCATGTGCCGCGCTTCGTCGCCAACGGCGATTTCGCGACGCTTCCCTACATCATCATGGAGCGGCTGCCCGGCACCTCGCTCTATCCGCTGATCGAGCGCCTGCCGCTGCCGCCAGAGGAGGTTGCCGCCATCGGCGCCAAGGTCGCTGTCGCGCTCGATTCGCTGCACCGGCAGAATGTCGTGCATCTCGATCTCAAGCCCTCCAATGTCATGTTCCGCGAGAGCGGCGAAGCGGTGCTGATCGACTATGGCCTCGCCCGCCATATCCACCTGCCGGACCTGATGGACGAGCAGTTTCGCCTGCCCTATGGCACCGCCCCCTATATGGCGCCCGAGCAGGTACTCGGCACGCGCAGCGATTTTCGCAGCGACCTCTTCGCGCTCGGCGTCATGCTCTATTTCTTCGCGACCGGCGAGCGCCCCTTCGGCGATCCGCAACGGCTGAAGGGCCTGAAACGGCGGCTCTGGCGCGATCCGCTGCCGCCGCGCGCCCGCAACACGTCGATCCCGCCGGCCCTGCAGGAAATCATCCTGCGCTGCCTGGAGGTGAACCCCGCCTGGCGTTACCCGAGTGCAGCCCAGCTCGCCCTCGATCTGCAGGATCTGTCCTCCGTCAAGCTCACCGCGCGGGCGGAGAAAATGAAACGTGACTCCTTCGGCACGGTGCTGCGCCGCCGTTTCAACCCCGTGCCCATCGAGACCGTGAAGCCGCAGACGGCGGAGACGCAGCGTGCAAACGCCCCGATCGTCGCGGTGGCGATCGATCTTGCAGGCGGCACGCCCGAGCTTGCCGAAGCGAAGCGTCGAACGGTCGCGCGCATCATCGAAAACACGCCCGATGCCCGCATCGCCTGCCTCAATGTCCTGAAGATCAACCGCATCGCCCTCGATACCTCCCTTGATGACGAAGGCCGCAACAAGCATGTGATGCGTCTGGTCGAACTGCGCACCTGGTCCACCGGCCTGCCGACGCCGGGCGGCGGTATCACGTTCCATGTGCTGGAAGCCGTTTCGCCGGCCGATGCGATCCTCAAATATGCGCGCGAAAACTATGTCGACCATATCGTAATGGGCGCGCGGGCCGAATCGGCGATGCGCTCGATGCTCGGCAGCGTTTCCGGCGAGGTGGCCGCCCATGCCCCCTGCACCGTGACCGTCGTGCGCAACCGCCAACGCCCCGAATAGTCAGGAGCGGAAACGCTTGCGATACTCCCCCGGCGTCAGCCCGACGATGCGCGCGAAGACTTTGCGGAACGCGCCGGGATCGTTGTAACCCACATCCAGCGCGACGATATCGACCGACCGCGCCGTGAACTGCAACAGTTCCTGCGCCTTGGCGACCCGAAGGCGCTGGTAATAATCCGAGGTCGTGAGCCCCGTCGCCTTGCGGAAGCGCCGGAGGAACGTGCGCTCTTCCAATCCGGCCTGGGCGGCCAGCACATCCACCGCCGTCTCCTTCGCCTCGTTGGCCTGGAGGAAATGCTGCACCTTGAGAATGGCCGCATCGCCGTGCAGCAGACGCGGCGAAAAGGTGCTGTAGTAACGCTGCTCTCGGCCGGGTGGATCGACGACGAACTGGCGCGCGACGTCCAGCATGATCGTCGGCCCCAGGAAGCGGTCGATCAGCTTCAGGCCGAGATCGACCCAAGCCATCACACCTCCCGCCGTCACGATATCGCCATCGTCATTGAGCAGCCGGTCGGTATCGACGAAGACATCCGGAAAACGCACTTCGAATGTTTCCGCAATGACCCAGTTGGTGGTGATCGTGCGCCCGGAAAGCAGGCCGGTTTCCCCGAGAAGAAAGGCGCCGGCGCATATCGAGGCGAGCTGGATGCCGGAAGCGTGGCATTCCCGCAACCAGGCGGCAAAGGGCGCCGCATCTTCGCGGAGGATAGGATCCCCGAGAGCCGGCGGCAGCACGAGCACGGCGGGCGTCGCCGCCGCCTCCGGCACGTCGCTGGCATTCGTGCGCACCGGCTTGCCATCCTCCAGCCGCCAGTGGCTCACCCGGATCGCCGCGCCGGCCCCGCACTTCGCCTGCGCCAGATGCGTTGCCGAATTGAAAAGGTCCGTCATGCCCAGCACGGCCGCCATCTGCGCGCCGGGATAGAGCACCAGTCCGATTTCGGCCGAGGACGCCATGTCACTTTCACCCTTGATTATGTCGGTATCGCCAATGGCCAGAAATGGCAGTCTGGAGGCAGAATGTCCACGACATCAACTCAGGACAAGGATTTCCCATGAGCAAACGCGCCATCATCATCGTCGATCTCCAGAAGGACTATCTCGCCTCGGGCAGCTTCGCGCTTGACGGCATCGATGCCGCCGCGGAAAACGCCGCCCGCGTCGTCGCCGCTGCCCGCGACCGGGGCGACAGGATCGTCCATGTCCACCATGTCTCAAAGGAAGCCGATTCGCCGCTCTTTGCGCCGGACACGGACGGTATCAGCCCCATCGCAGCGGTGAAGCCCGAGGCAGGCGACACCGTGGTCATCAAGAACTACCCGAACTCCTTCCGCGACACGGCCCTGCATGACACGCTGCAAGCGGGCGGCATTGAGGAGGTCGTGGTCGTCGGCGCCATGAGCGACGTCTGCATCGACGCCACGGCCCGCGCCGCCGCCGATCTCGGCTATGACCTGACCGTGGTGCACGACGCCTGCGCGACGCGCGACAAGACCTTCGGCGATTCGGTCGTACCCGCGGCCCAGGTGCACGCCACCATCATGTCGGCGCTGGAGTTCGGCTACGGCAAGGTCACGACCACCGCCGCATTTCTCTCCTGAACCATAGGCCTCGAAAACTTCAATGTCTTCCTCCCCTTCTCCGCCGCATGAAGGGGAGGAACCGGCATTTCAGGCGTCACCGCCCCGCCCGTCATTCCCCTGTCATGTGACAATGGTGTTCCTTCGCGCGTGAATGCACCTCGGCAGACGCGCCTCGAGCGCAGCGCCTTTCGGAGACTGCGTGAATGGACATGGCTCAGGCCTTCGCCCTTGCCTCGGGCGCTCTCGTCGCGACCAATCTCGTCAGCATCCTCATCGCCGGCAGGCGACTGGATGCGACCGGTGCGCCGCCGCCGGATCTGCGCAAGAAGCCGCCCGTCTCCCTCGTCGTTCCCGTCCGCGGCATCGAGAATTTTACCGCCGAGACGCTGGAGCGTGCCTTCCGCCTCACCTGGCCGCGCTACGAACTGCTGTTCTGCGTTGCCCATGGCAATGACCCGGTCATCCCGGAAATCGAGAAGGCTGCCATTGCCTACCCGCATGTCGAGATGCGCATCCTGGTCGGCGACGACCGTATCAGCGCCAATCCAAAGCTGAACAATTGCGTGAAGGGCTGGCAGGCGGCCCGGTACGACTGGGTCATCCTCGCTGATTCCAACGTGCTGATGCCGCCGGAATATATCCAGCACCTCATGGGCAGCTGGCGGAGCGATTCCGGCCTCGTCTGCTCCACGCCGCTCGGCTCGCGCCCGGAGGGCTTCTGGGCGGAAGTCGAGTGCATGTTCCTCAACACCCAGCAGGCGCGTTGGCAATATGCCGGCGAGGCCGTCGGCCTCGGCTTCGCGCAAGGCAAGAGCATGCTGTGGTACAAGCCGATGCTCGATGCCAATGGCGGAATCCATGCGCTGAATGCGGAAATCGCCGAAGACGCCGCCTCCACCAAGCTGGTCAACCGTCTCGGTTTGAAAGTCCACCTCGTCTCCGCCCCCTTCGAGCAGCCGCTCGGTCGCCGCACGGAGCAGGAGATCTGGTCGCGCCAGGCCCGCTGGTCACGCCTGCGCCGTGTGACGTTTCCGGGTTTCTTCGCGCCGGAGATTCTTCTCGGCGTGCTGCCGCCGCTCCTGCTTGCGCTTGCCGCCGTCGCACTCGGCGACCTGACACTTCTGCCCACGGTGCTGGCGGTGCTCGTTGCCATCTATCTGCCGGAGGTCGCCCTTGCGCGCTCCAAGGGCTGGCGCCTGTCGCGCTGGTCCGTGCCGGCGATGATGGTGCGCGATGTCATGATGCCGGCCATCTGGCTGCGTGCCTGGATCGGCGGCGCCATCGACTGGCGCGGCAATACGATGACGATCGGCACCAATGCTTCGGAACTGAAGGAAGCTCCGGCGGGCTCGTGAAAGCCCGTCAGCTCCTCGTGCGCAGGCCTTCCAGCAGGATGCGAAACCCGCGCACCGCGCGTTTCGACGTCCCCTCCGGATCGTCGGAATTGGCGATCCACAGCGCCGCATGGCTGCTTGCCCCGTTGATCAGCCGCGCGGCACCCTCCGTGTCGATATCGGCCATCACGCCGTCGGCCTTCAACTGGTCGATGCTGCCGCTGAGGGCGGCGATACAGCCGTTGTTGGTCGGCCATTGCGAGATATCCCCAAGCACGGCCGGCCCGTCACGGAACATGATGCGCTGGATTTCGGGCTCCAGCGCCATCTCGATATAGGCGACGCATTCGTCCACGAAACCCTGCCAGCGGTTCGGCGCGGCAGACGAAATCCGGTGGAGCCGGACCGTCATTTCCGCATCGATTTCCCGGATGACCGCCTGCAGCAGCCCCTTTTTATCACCGAAATGATGGTAGAGCGCGCCGCGCGTCAGCCCGGCATGGCCAGTGAAGTCGTCCATCGAGGAACCCGCATAGCCGACCGTGCCGAAGGCGTGGCGTCCGGCGGCGATCAGCTTTGCCCTGGTTTCAGCGATCATTTCCTCGCGCGGTTTGCGCATGGAGCCTCCTGTTCACATACGGCGCGTATTTTATTTGACATACGCCACGTATGCAACTACTTCTTAGACATACGCCACGTATGTAAGTGGTGGAACCGCCCGTTTACAGGAGCAGGCCATGTCCAATCCGTATAAACAAATCTTCAGCGTGCCGGGAACCAAGGCGTTTTCCGCCGCCGGCTTCCTCGCCCGCCTTCCCATCGCCATGGCGCCGATCGGCATCGTCGCCATGCTCTCGCAGACGCACGGGGAATATTGGCTCGCCGGCGCCGTATCGGCGACCTATGCGCTGACAAATGCCCTCATAGCGCCGCAGATCTCGCGCGCGGTCGATCGCTTCGGCCAGTCTGTCGTTCTGGCACCGACGACAACAATCTCCGTGCTGGCCTTCCTCGCCCTGATCGCCGCCGCCAACCAGAGCTGGCCAACCTGGACGCTTTTTGCCGCCGCCTTCCTCGCCGCCGCCATGCCCAGCATGCCCGCCATGCTGCGCGCCCGCTGGACCGAGATTTTTCGCGACAGGCCGGAACTCAATACCGCCTTCGCCTTCGAATCGGCGGCGGACGAGCTGGTCTATATCGCCGGCGCCTCGCTGTCGGTCGGCCTTGCCGTGGCGCTCTTCCCCGAGGCCGGCATGCTGATCAGCACGGCCTTCCTGGCGCTCGGCACCCTCGCCTTCGTGCTCCAGCGTGCAACAGAACCGGCCGTACGCCATGTCGCCGGCAGCACGCCGCAAAAATCGGCGATCCGGCTGCGCCCGGTGCAGATCATCACGCTCGCTCTCGTCTTCGTCGGCGCCACCTTCGCCACGGCCGAAGTCAGCGCGGTCGCGATCACCAAGGACCTTGGCCAACCGAATGCCGCCAGCGTCGTCATCGGAGTCTACGCCATCGGCTCTTTCGTCGTCGGCCTCGTGCTCGGCGCGCTGAACCCGAAGCTGGCGCTCCAAAAGCAACTGATGATCGCCGTCACCATCCTGGCGCTCACCGCCCTGCCGCTGCCCTTCGCCGGCACGGTGCCGCTGCTGGCCATTGCCGTCTTCGTCAGCGGCGTCGCGATCTCGCCGACCTTCATCACCGCCTTCGGCATCGTCGAGCGCCGCGTGCCCGAGGCCATGCTGACGGAAGGCATCACATGGGTCACCACCGGTATCGGTATCGGCATGGCGCTCGGCGCCTTCGTCGCCGGCTGGGCCGTCGATACGTTCGGCTCGCAAAATGGATTCTGGGTCTCGGTCGTCGCCGGCCTCAGCGCCGCACTGACCATCGCAATCGGTCAGCGCACGCTCGCCGGCGAGGATTGCGACGGCGGCGTCTGCCCGCTGCCGCAGGCCGCAGAGTAGAACCGCAAGGCCCGGCCGCAGCGCGCCGGGCCTTCGCCATCCGCCCTTGACGTCACCACATCATGCCGGTAACGAGCGCATCAAGGTCACAGATACCTGCCGCTCGCAGACGAAAGTCCCGGTGAAATCTGGTTTCAAACGACCCCGACCCTCGAAGCATTTCGTGCGGCAGGCAATGCGAGCCCCTTCCTCCAGACGAAATGCGCCATGAGGAGAGCGGGATGTCGCAAGGCACTGCCAATCCATTTCTGACCGCGCCGCTTGGCGCGCTTTTCGCGAAGACCGCCTCCCCCGTTGTCTTCGTCATGAGCATGAACGGGCTTCTGACCGTCGTGGATGCCGTCATGCTCGGCCTCTATGCCGGGCCGGAGGCGGTGGCTGCCGTCACGGCGGTCTTTCCCGTCTTCATGCTGCTGGTGGCGCTCGCCACCCTTGTCGGCAGCGGCATGGCGAGCCTGCTCGCCCGCTGGCTCGGCGCCGCCGATCTGCCGGCCGCGCGGGAAATCTTCCGTGCCGCCCACTATATGGCGCTCGGTATCGGTGCGGCCTTCATCCTGGCCTTTCTCGTCTGCGGCTCCGCGCTTGTCGGCGCTATCGCGAACGGTTCGCAAAGCCTGGAAACGCTCGCCTACAGCTACATCTCGATCGTCGTCTTCTTTTCACCGATCCAGCTTCTTCTGGCGGTCAATGTCGATGCACTCCGCTGCGAGGGCCGCGTGGGCCTGATGGCGCTTGCCAGCGTCGTCATCTCGCTTGCCAACCTCGTCTTCAACTATGTCCTGATCGTGCACTTCGACATGGGTGTCGCCGGCTCCGCGCTCGGCACGGTATTGGCACAAATGCTTGCGCTGGGCTTTCTGTTCGTCTTCAGAACCATGGGGCGAACCAACCTGCGGCTCGCGGACATCGTCTCGCCCCCGACACGGCTATCCGGCGCGATGCGGGAAATCCTCGCCCTCGGCGCCCCGCAAAGCCTCGGCTTCATCGGCCTCGCATTGGTGTCCGCCACGGTCATCGCCGCCTTGCAGGCTTCCGCAGGCAGCGCCTACGAGCCGCTGGTCACAGCCTATGGCATCGTCACGCGTATCCTGACCTTCACCTATCTGCCGCTGCTTGGCATGAGCCAAGCCGTCCAGGCGATCCTCGGCCAGAACCGTGGCGCCGGCCTCACCCGCCGCGCCGACGCGACATTGCGCCTCGGTCTGTCGGTCGTCTTCGTCTATTGCCTCGCCATCCAGGCATCCCTCATCGCATTTCCAGATGCGATCGGTGCGATGTTCGTTGACGACAGGGTCGTCATCGACGCCATCGCCCGCATCATGCCCGTCATGACGGCACTCTACGTGGTGTCCGGCCCGCTGATGGTCATCGCCGGCTATTTCCAGGCCATCGGCGATGCGAAGCGCGCGGCGGTACTGAGCCTTGCGAAACCCTATCTCTTCACGATGCCGCTGGTCCTGGTCCTGACCATGGCATTCGGTGAAAGAGGTTTGTGGTTCGCCATGCCCACGGCCGACGCATTGCTGCTCGTCCTGACGGCCATCGTTCTCCGACAGGCCGCATCCCGTCCCTCCGGCCAATAAAAAACCGCCCGGAGCGACAGCACCGGGCGGTTTCGAAACACGATATCCTGCCGCAGATCAGACGAGGCGGCTCTGTTCCAGCGCCGCTTCGACGAAGCTTGCGAACAGCGGATGTGGATCGAGCGGACGGCTCTTCAGTTCCGGATGGTACTGAACGCCGATGAACCACGGGTGATCCGGGTATTCGACCGTCTCCGGCAGCACGCCATCCGGCGACATGCCGGAGAAGACGAGGCCGCAGCTCTCGAGCTTCTGCTTGTAGTCGACATTCACCTCGTAGCGGTGGCGATGGCGCTCGGAAATATCGGTCGAGCCGTAGATATCGGCGATCTTCGTGCCGCCCTTGAGCGCGGCGCGGTAGGCGCCAAGGCGCATCGTACCGCCGAGATCGCCCGAAGCCGAACGCTTCTCCAGGTCGTTGCCCTTCACCCATTCCGTCATCAGGCCGACGACCGGCTCGGCCGTCTTGCCGAATTCGGTGGACGAGGCCTTGTCGATGCCGGCGAGGTTGCGGGCCGCTTCCACGACCGCCATCTGCATGCCGAAGCAGATACCGAAATACGGCACCTTGCGCTCGCGGGCGAACCGCGCCGCATTGATCTTGCCTTCCGAACCGCGCTCGCCAAAACCGCCGGGAACGAGGATGCCGTGCACCTTCTCCAGATACGGCGCCGGGTCTTCCTTCTCGAAGATCTCCGACTCGATCCATTCGAGCTTGACCTTGACGTGGTTGGCGATGCCGCCGTGGTACAGCGCCTCGATCAGCGACTTATAGGCGTCCTTGAGGCCGGTGTACTTGCCGACGATGGCGATCGTCACCTCGCCCTCGGGCGTCTTGATGCGATCGGACACCTTCTGCCAGGCTTCGAGGCGCGGCTTCGGCGCCGGTTCGATGCCGAAGGCGGCCAGCACCTCGTCGTCGAGGCCTTCCTTGTGATAGGCGAGCGGCACGTCGTAGATCGAGGAGACGTCGAGCGCCTGGATCACGGCCGTCGCCCGCACGTTGCAGAACAGCGACAGTTTTTTGCGCTCGGCCTCCGGGATTTCGCGGTCGGCGCGCACCAGCAGGATATCCGGGTGGATGCCCATGGCCTGCAGTTCCTTGACGGAGTGCTGCGTCGGCTTGGTCTTCAGCTCGCCGGCGGCCGGGATATAGGGCATCAGCGTCAGGTGGACATAGACGGCCGTGCCGCGCGGCAGATCGTTGCCGAGCTGGCGGATCGCCTCCATGAACGGCATCGCCTCGATATCGCCCACCGTGCCGCCGATCTCGCAGATGACGAAGTCGTAGTCGTCATTGCCTTCGGTGACGAAGTTCTTGATCTCGTTGGTAACGTGCGGAATGACCTGCACGGTCGCGCCGAGATAGTCGCCGCGGCGTTCCTTGTCGATGATGTTCTTGTAGATGCGACCGGTGGTGATGTTGTCGGTCTTGGTGGCCGAGCGGCCGGTAAAGCGCTCGTAGTGGCCAAGGTCGAGGTCGGTTTCCGCACCATCGTCGGTGACGAAGACCTCGCCGTGCTGCGTCGGGCTCATGGTGCCCGGATCGACATTGAGATAGGGGTCCAGCTTCCGGAGGCGGACGCGGTAACCGCGGGCCTGAAGGAGAGCTCCGAGTGCAGCGGCCGCGATGCCTTTTCCGAGGGAAGAAACCACGCCGCCTGTGATGAATACATATCGCGCCATGGGAGTCACCGCATACCTTTTCAAAATCAACTACGCCACCGAAAAATCACCTTGCTCGTGATTTCGGAAGTCGCAATCGGCGTTTTACACAGAAGAAGGCCGGTTGGTGTGACGCAACCGGCCGGTTTGTTTTTTGCTTTTGCGGCTTACTGGCCGCTCGGAACGCCGGCGTTACCGCCCGTGCCCGTGGTCGCGCCACCCGCCGCGCCGGTATCCGTCGTCGTCGTGGTGTTGCCGGTGCCGGTTGCCGCGCCGCCTTCGGTCGGAACGGCATCGGTGCCGGTCGTCGCGGGCGTCTGGTTGGTGGTGTTCGTGTTGTTCTCAGTGCCCTGATTCTGCTGGCTGCCTTCCGACGGCTTCTCCGCACCGCCAAGGGCGTCGAGAACGCCACCCGTACCGGTCGTGCCGGGGATGCGGTCGAGAATGTCCGTCGGCTGTGATTCCCAGCGGGCGATGATGCCCATGCCGAGCGCCAGCACGAAGAACAGCGTCGCGAGGATCGCCGTGGTGCGCGTCAGGGCATTGGCCGTGCCGCGCGCCGACATGAAGCCGGAGCCGCCGCCGATGCCGAGGCCGCCGCCTTCCGAACGCTGGATCAGCACGACGCCGATCAGCGCGACGACGACCATGAGATAGATGACGAGCAAAATGGTCTGCATGTTTAAGGATCCCGGCCAGACGGCCCAAAATTCAGGTTTGCGGCTCAATATACCAAGCCGTGCGCCATTCCAAGCCCTTCCCGCCAATCCGCCCGCCCTTTTGATCGGGCAGGCGAACGATCAGAGCGGGTATCAGGCCGTCAGTGCTTCGTATGCGCGGTAGATGGCGAGGAAGTCGTCGGATTTCAAGCTCGCGCCGCCGATCAGCGCGCCGTCAACATTGGCGACACCCATCAGTTCCTTGGCATTGCCGGGCTTGACCGAACCGCCATAGAGAATGCGCATCTTGGCACCCTCGCCTGCGAACCGGCCCTTGAGTTCGGCGCGCATGAAGGCATGCGCCTCTTCCACATCGGCTGCCGTCGGCGTAAGGCCGGTGCCGATCGCCCAGACGGGCTCATAGGCGATGACCGTGTTTTCGGCGGTCGCACCATCCGGCACGGAGCCGGCGAGCTGCGTCTTCAGAACGTCCAGCGTCTTGCCGGCCTTGCGCTCTTCGCCGGTCTCGCCGATGCAGATGATGGCAACGAGGTCGTTCGCATAGGCGGTTTCCGCCTTGGCGCGCACCAGTGCATCGCTTTCCTTGTGATCAGTGCGGCGCTCCGAATGGCCGACGATCACATGGGTGCCGAAGCAATCGGCGATCATTTCGGCCGAGACATCGCCGGTATGGGCGCCGGAGGCCTTTTCATGGCAATCCTGCGCGCCGATCTGCAAAGGGCTATCGGTGCAGAGCGCCGTCGCCACATAGAGCAGCGTCGCCGGCGGGCAGATCAGCGTTTCGACCTTTTCGGAAAGCGGTCCCATCACGCCTTCAGCCATCGCCTTGATCTGGTCGAGCGATGCGCGCGTGCCGTTCATTTTCCAGTTTCCGGCAACAAGCGGGGTTACGTCCGGTGTCATGAGGCCTCCCTATTCC
Source organism: Shinella curvata (assembly GCF_022899935.1). GTDB lineage: Bacteria > Pseudomonadota > Alphaproteobacteria > Rhizobiales > Rhizobiaceae > Shinella > Shinella curvata. Next base: position 89,503 of record NZ_JALJCJ010000001.1, on the reverse strand, counting down.
TGAACTTTTCTCGGCTTGCGGCGTAGCAAATCGAAGCCCGCAAGAAAAGCCGGCATGTGATCGCACAAATCCGAATATTCGCGGGATCTGATCCGTGACCATAGATATCGCGATCTGCGTATGAGGAAGGCGGAAGGGGCACATGCTTCCCTCGAGACTGGGTATCTTCCTTGTCCTGACGGTGCTGCTGTCGGCCGGCAGCGCCGCCCCGCAGGATTCGGCCTCCGCCGGCGGCCAGACACGCGGCCTGATGGGCATCAAGACCGAGGTGGAAAAGATCACCGCCGGCGATACGCTAACGGTGCCTGCCGCCTCGTTCCAGCGCATGGCGCTTGTCATCGGCATGTCGGCCTACACATCGATTTCGCCCCTGAAGAACACCGCCTCCGACGCTCGTGCCGTCGCCGATATGCTGCAACGCCTCGGCTTCACGGTGGATTTTGCGATCGACATTCCCCTAAGCCAGATGCAGGAGACCGTCGCCGCCTTCTCGCGCAAGGTCGAGACCGCAGATATCGCCGTCGTCTACTATGCCGGCCACGGCGTCGAGGCTTCGGGAGAAAACTATCTCGTGCCTGTCGATATCAAGGTCGACGACCCGGCCACGATCCCGGCGCAGGCGCTCAGCCTCACGTCCGTCCTGCGCAGCGTCGAGCGGGCCCGGAAACTGCGCATCGTCATTCTCGATTCCTGCCGCAACAACCCTTTCCCCGCGCTTGCCGGCGCCGCCGCCGACGACGGCGCAAAACTTGGGAGAGATGGACTGCTGGCGCCCGACCCGTCGCAGGGCATGCTGGTGATCTATGCCGCCGAAGGTGGGAAGGTGGCGCTCGACGGTGACGGGGAGCACAGTCCCTTCGCTACCGCCATCCTCGAAAACCTGCCCAGGCCGAATGTCGAGATAGGCCTGGTTTTCCGCCAGGTGCGCGACCGCGTGATGTCGCTCACCGCCAACCGTCAGCAGCCGCATTTCTACGGCTCCCTGTCCGGCGCCCCCTATTTCCTTGCCGGCGAGGATGCTGCTGTCGCCGATATCGCCGACAAGGCCTCGCAATGGCAGGCGCTGAAGCCCGAGCAGGAAGTGCAGCTCGCCGCCCTTGCCGGAGAGGGTAACACACGCGCCATGCTCGGCCTCGGCTACATGGCGCTGACCCCGGATACGAAAAAATTCAAGCCGGAAAAGGCCCTCGAATATTTCCGTACGGCCGCCGATGCCGGCGATACGGAAGCGATGTTCGAACTCGGCAAGCTCCATGAAAAGGGTATCGGCACGGCGCAGAACGTGCCGGAAGCGATCAAGCTCTACCAGCGCGCCGCCGATCTCGGCTTCGCCGATGCGATCAACGACCTCGGTTTCCTCTATTACCAGGGAGCGGAAGGGTTACCGCGCGATCCGAAAAAGGCCGTCGAGCTCTTCATTCGCGCCGCAGACTTGCGCCACCCGCAGGCGATGTTCAACGTCGCGGCCCTCATCGATGACGGGCTGGTTCCGGGCAAGACGCCGGAGGACGCCGCCAGCTATCTCTATCAAGCCTTGCGCTCGGGCGTGGACGACGTTCTCCAGCAGCTCTCGACGCGGCCGACCATGTTCAAGCCTGAAACGCGGCGGGCGCTGCAGGCCGAGCTTAGCCGCAACAAGTTCTACAAGGGCACAATCGACGGCGATATCGGCGCGGGCACGCAACGCAGTATGCGCATCGCCTTCGGTCAGGCGGAATGACCAAATGCAAGAGGAGGAAGGCATGATCAAATCGACCCATTTCCGTTCGATCCAGGCTGTGCTTTTGGCCGGCGCTCTCACCCTTTCCACCATGCCCGATGTCCGGGGACAGACGGGTCCCGGCGACGGCGAGAGCACGCAGGGAAGCGTGGGCAGCAGCGCTGCTTCGACAAATGTCGCGGTTCCGACGGACTACCTCACATCCTCGATCGTGAAGAACATCGACGGCGCGCGTGCCGAGTGCGGCAGCTATGATCCCGTCTACCGCATCGACTGCCTGCGCCAGCGCCTGGCCGATATCGCCCGGCGCATCCCTGCCGGACCCGCCTATTCCGAAGCGCGCCAGATCATCAGCCGCGCCTCCAGCAAGCTCGGCCGCATCCAGGCCGGTGTCGTCGACAGGAAAGCGCCGACTAAGCGCTCAAGGGCCAATCCCCGGCTCAAGCAGGCAAAAATCTATGCCGCGGCCAAGCGCGAAAAGCTGGGCAAGGCGATGGAGCAGGCGCGGCAGGTCATCGAGGAGGCAGAAACGCAATTGCTGCGCGCCGCCGAAAACTCGGACAAGCGCGCCGGTCACTACCAGAAGATCGCCGCTGCCCTCGACTCGACGAAGGTGCTTTTGCGCTCCTAGGGCTCTTCACGGGAAAAATGGGAGCCGGTTTTCTCAAAAAAGACAGACGAAAACAAAAACATGGAGCCTGCTTGGTTCAGAACGAACCTGCCAGCCTCTATGCCCTATTGCGCAAAAAGCCAGTTCAGCGTCTCTCGCCAGTCCGTCATGCGCACCGGCGTGCCGTGTCCACCGGTCTGAAACAGCACGAAGCGGGCAGGCACGCCGGCCTTGCGCAGCTTGCGAAAGACCGCGATCTGGTCATTGGCCGCATAGACGCTGTCGCTGTCGCCATGGGTGAAGAAAACCGGCAGCTTCGCCTTGAAGGCCGGCGTCTTGACGTAGTCGCCATCGGCAGCGCCTCCCATCAGCACCATGCCCGCGAGGCTTTTAACGGCCGCCGTATCGCGCGCCACCCGTGCGCAGATGAAGCTGCCCATGGAGGCGCAGGCAAGGATGACGGGCGCATCGGGCGAAAGCGCCTTCGCGTGCAGGACGAGGCCCGCAATGCGCGCAGCGCCCGCATCGTCGAAGGATGGCACGCTCGGTGCATAGTAGACGCCGCCGCCGCGCACCGCGAGGTTCTTCAGCCGGTTAAAATTGCCGCCGAAGCTCCAGTCGTTGCTGCCGAGCCTGCGGTCGCCGCCGCGGCCGTGGATGAAAATGACCGTGAAGGCGGCCCCCTCGCCCTTGCCGGTCATCGTCACGTCGATCGGGCCGGCAGGCGTTTCGATCGTCACATTCTGCTGCGCCTTTTTTACCGCCGTCGAGACATAGGTCGATTTCACCCGGCGTTCCGGCACCTGGTCGCGCCCGTTGATATCGCGCATTTCCTGATAGTCGACGACCCGGAGCGCTCCGTCATCCGTCGTCTCGGCCACCGTGCCATAGCCGAACAGCTCGTCCTTCCACGGCTGGAGCGTCACCGCCATCGCATCCTGCATGCCCATGCCGGCGAGGATACCGGCGAAAACCAGCCTTTTCAGGCAATGAACTGTGGACTGACGCATGAACGGGGGCTCCTTGAGGCTCGCGATACTTGCCATCCACCCGCCCGCAACGCAATCCTTGGCACAGCGGTTGGCGCGGCTCGACGACCGACGGACACGGGGACGCCGCCTCGAAGCGGCAAAAGATGAGACAGGACGGCCAGCCGGCGAAAGCCCGGCGTTGCCCTGCTGCCATCGCGAAATGTCCCCAAATCTGGCACAGTCGCAAGTGATTCGCCGACTATCCCTTTTGCGCCAGGCGCCGGTCCCTTGTGGATCGGCGGGGAAAACTGGCAAACGGAACAAACTCTGAACAGCCCATGCAGAACGACGACAACGACCTCTTCGCCAACATGCCTTCCGAGCCCGAGCGCCAGCCGGCCAAGCCGGTTGATAAGCCCGTTGCCGCCACACCCGAAGCCCCCCGCGAAACCCGTCCGCCGCTGAGCGAGGGATCGGGCGGCTACGACGCCTCGGCCATCCGTGTTCTCGAGGGCCTCGAGCCGGTGCGCATGCGCCCCGGCATGTATATCGGCGGCACGGACGAGAAGGCACTGCACCATCTCTTCGCGGAAGTCATCGACAACTCGATGGACGAGGCCGTCGCCGGCCACGCCAATTTCATCGACGTCAATCTCGACGCCGACGGCTTTTTGACCGTCACCGATAACGGTCGCGGCATCCCGGTGGAAAACCACCCGCAGATGCCGGGCAAGTCCACGCTCGAAGTCATCCTCACGGTGCTGCATGCCGGCGGCAAGTTCGATGGCAAGGCCTATGAAACGTCCGGCGGTCTGCACGGCGTCGGCGTCTCCGTCGTCAATGCGCTGTCCGATCAGCTCGAAGTCGAGGTCGCGCGCAACAAAAAGCTCTATCGCCAGCGTTTTTCGCGCGGCAAGCCTGTTGGCGGCCTGGAAGAGCTCGGCGACGTGCACAACCGGCGCGGCACGAAGGTGCGCTTCCACCCCGACCCGGAGATCTTCGGCGCCCATGCCCGTTTCGACCCAGGCCGCGTCTTCCGCATGGCCCGTTCGAAGGCCTATCTGTTCGGCGGCGTCGAAATCCGCTGGAGCTGCGACCCGTCGCTGCTGCCCGAGGGTTCGGAAACGCCGGAAAAGGCCGTCTTCCACTTTCCCGGCGGCCTGAAGGATTATCTGCAGGCGACGCTCGGCAAGGAATACACCGTCACCCGCGAGATTTTCGCCGGCAAGAGCGAAAAATCCGGCGGCCACGGCTCGCTGGAATGGGCCGTCACCTGGTACGGCGGCGATTCGCTGATCCACTCCTACTGCAACACCATCCCCACGGCCGACGGCGGCACGCACGAGGCTGGTCTGCGCATCGCGCTCACCAAGGGCCTCAAGGCCTATGCCGAACTGACGCAGAACAAGCGCGCCGCCATGATCACCACCGACGACGTGATGATCTCCTCCGTCGGCATGCTCTCGGTCTTCATCCGCGAGCCGGAATTCGTCGGCCAGACGAAGGACAAGCTGGCCACCGTCGAGGCCCAGCGCATCGTCGAAAACGCCCTGCGCGACCCCTTCGATCACTATCTCGCCGACAATCCGGGCGAAGCCGCCAAACTGCTCGAATGGGTGATCGAGCGCGCGGAAGAGCGCATGCGCCGCCGCAAGGAGAAGGAAGTCAGCCGCAAAACCGCGGTGCGCAAGCTGCGCCTGCCGGGCAAGCTTGCCGATTGCTCGCAGAATTCCGCCGATGGCGCCGAACTCTTCATCGTTGAAGGCGATTCGGCCGGCGGCTCGGCCAAGCAGGCGCGCAACCGCTCCAACCAGGCCATTCTTCCCCTGCGCGGAAAAATCCTCAACGTCGCCAGCGCCGGGCGTGAAAAACTCGGCGCCAACCAGCAGATTTCCGACCTCGTGCAGGCGCTCGGCTGCGGCACGCGCACGAAATACCGTGAAGAGGATCTGCGCTACGAGCGCGTCATCGTCATGACCGACGCCGACGTCGACGGCGCGCATATCGCCTCCCTGCTCATCACGTTCTTCTACCAGGAGATGCCCGACCTTATCCGCGGCGGCCATCTCTATCTCGCCGTGCCGCCGCTCTACCGCCTCAGTCAGGGCGGCAAGACGCTCTATGCCCGCGACGACGGTCACCGCGAAGAGTTGATGCGCACCGAGTTCAATGGCCGTGGCAAGGTGGAAATCGGCCGTTTCAAAGGTCTCGGCGAGATGCTGCCGGCGCAATTGAAGGAGACGACGATGGACCCGTCGAAGCGCACGCTTCTGAAGGTCGCCATTGACGATGTCGATTTCGAGGGCACGCGGACGGCCGTCGACGACCTCATGGGCACCAAGCCGGAAGCCCGCTTCCGCTTCATCCAGGATCGCGCTGTTTTCGCCGACAACCTGGATATCTGACGGGTCAGCGGCCGGGCTGGCGCCTTATTTTCGCGGCAATACCCGCCTCTAACCGGCGGCAGGACAGGTCCGCGTGCGGACCTGTCGAACCCGGAAAGGACAGCCATGAAAGCTGCGCTCATCGTCATGACGATCATGGGCTGCGACGACAGCGCAACCCAGTGCCACTATATCGATACGGTGCCGAAGAGTTGGCAGACCGTAGCGCTGTGCGATGCGCAGGCGGAGACCTATATCAACCGCCATCAGGACAAGAACTATCCGGTCATCGTGGCCGTCTGCGAAAGCTCGGGCGACCGCATGACCGCCGATGTCGCCAAAACCGCGCCCGAGACGACGCCAGCGGAAACGAGCACGCAGGCCGAGATTCCCGTGCCCGCCGAGACGGCGCAAGCACGCCAGGGCCTTGCGGCCCGCACGCTGAACTTCGTGAAGAAGGCCATTCCGGACACCGCTTCGCTGAAGGCCGCCGTCGTCAAGCCGGTGCGTTATGCCGAGGACGGCTACAGCTGGGTCGTCAAACGCTTCGCCGACTAGCGCGGTTACGCAGCTTCGCGAGACGCAATCAGCGCATAGCTGCGCGCCGTCTGACGCTGTTCGGCGATCGCCAGCCGCTCGACCAGTTCCAGCATGGACTGGCAGGCCGCGTTGCCGGCAGCGCGTGCCTGCAGCAAAAGCAGCTCGGACACGGAAAGGTCACCCTGCCCGCCCTTGGCCTCGCGGCGCCACAACATGGTCGCCTCGGCAAAGAGTGCGCTGATGTCCCGGCCGAGCCCGGCTGTTTCGTAGAGCGCGCGGACGGCCGCCTCGCGGCCATCGGAAAGAATGGAGCGGACCCGCCGCTCGGCCTGTCCAGAAAGATTGGTGATCGCCGCCGCAAAAAACTCCACGCGACCGGTGCAGAGCGCATGCATCAGGAACACCGGCGTCAGGCGCCCGGTCAGACGAAGGTGTTCGACAAGGCCAGGCATTTCCGCCGCGGCCACATCCGCGACCATGCCGATCGTTGCGACGTCGCAAGCCTCGCGCGTGATGCGTTCGACCCGGTTTTCGCCGATGGCGGCCTGGATCAGCCCGAAGCCGGCCAGCGCCGTTCCGATCTTTTCCACCAGCGCCTGGCGGGCGTCGCTCGGCAGGTCCTCCCGGTCAAGCAACAGCGCGCGGATTTCCGAATCGTCGCCGAGCCGGTCGGCAATGCGGCTCATGCTGCGGCGCGAAAATACGGCGCCCTCGTTTTCCAGCAGCGCCAACACGTCGGGAACATCGCCGATCTCCGCCATGGCGGCCGAGACGGCCCGCGAGACGTAGGTGCGATGGGCGATCAGCATGCGCGTCACATCGCTGCCCTTGGCGGCGAGATCCACAAGGTCGGAATCCGTCAGCAGCGACGACGACAGAATGATATGGGCGGCGATTTCCGGCTGGTCTTCGGCAAGGGGCAGGACGACGGCGCGCGGCGCGTCCTCGCATTCGGCAAGGGCCTCGGCCAGCGCGAGGCGCACTTTCGGTGCGGGATCGTCGAGCAGAAAGATCATCGCCATTTCGGCGGCGCGTCGGTCGTCGGGCGCTATGCGCTCCTTTGCGTAAGCCCGCGCCAACACGCTCGCCGCCTTCGCCCTGTCGGCTGCCCGCGCGGTCTCGACCCAACGAAGAAAAGCATGAACGATCAATGGACGCCCCAAACGCCTGCAATACGCTATTGAAACCAAGCTATCGCCAAAGTGTTTAAGATTGGTTCACCATATCCATTAACGGACCGGTCATTGCCAGAAGCGGTCTCAAAGCCCTATGAAAAACCATGACACCGCTTCCCCGCGCCCTGCTCGCTCTCGCCCCCGATCAACCCATTCCCGCAGACCGGCGCGGCGTGCTGATTCCCATCGAACGGATCGCGGAAACGAACATCGACGGCGCCATCGTAGTGGTCGAAATCCACTCCGATATTGCCACGCTTCAAAAAGCCCTCGTTGCCGGCGCCGCCACGATCGCACTCGACGGCTGCCGCATCGGTGCCGATCTCCAGCGCTTCGCCACATTGCTGTCCGTCGCCGAGGCGCAGGCTGATCGCCCCGAAGGCAGCACACCCATCCTCGCCTTCACGGATGGCATTCTCCCCGCCCCCGCAGCGCGGGAAAGTCTTGCTGGAAAATCGCAGCGCCTTGCAGGTCTGGTTTGGGACCAGAGGGCGCTCGCCGCCGCCCTTGGCGCCACGCGCACGAGTACGGATTTCGATGATTGTGCCCCCCCTTTCGCTGCGGCCCGCGCCGCCACCCTGCTGACCGCTGCAGCCGCCGGCGTGCCCGCCTTCGATTCGGCAATCGAGCTCGAGGAGGAGGCTTTGGAGCGGGCCTTGAAACGATCCCGCACCGAAGGTTTCTTCGGCCACGTCGCCATTCCACGGCCACAGACCGAGGCAACTGAAGCCAACTGAGCCGCAACGGCGCTCGTCCTGACATCATTTCCGGTGCGGCTACACTGCCCGTCCTCGAAACACGTCCTCCCGGAATGCGCACAGCACACTTTTGGCCCGCCTGTTCTCGTGCCCCTCGGCAGTCGTGCCGTGTGGCATGGATCCTCGGGTCAAGCCCGAGGATGACGGAGGGGAGGAAGAGCCACCCACCTATCGACCGATAGCGTATGCGGGTCGGCCTCTTCAGCGCTCAGCAGCCCTCTTTCCCTATCTCCTGCCTGCGTCAAAGAACGCCCTTTCACCATCCCCGTATCCGAACGGCACGCTGGGCTGGTGACCACCTCTCCTCGTAATGTCATGGCTTGCTCCGAGCTCCGGACATCCACGGCACCCTCGTTCTTCATCTCCGACTCGCCTCAAAGGACGCTCCTCGCCATTCCCGCCCTCGCCCCGCGCGTCTGCATCCGCACCACACGCCGGGCTGGCGTACCACCTCTCCGCTTTCGTCATGTCAGGGCTTAACCCGAGGCCCCACAGCCACACGGCAAAGCCTCTCCGTTTATCCCCGCATCCGCACCACATTTTCCCCGTCCTCCGAACATGTGCCTACAATCCCCCCATCCCGCCGCGGATACACTGCCAGGCGTGGCAGCGAGGCGGGGCCGGCGCGTTGTGTGGGGCGAAGACGCAGAACCTCACGCACCGGGCCCGCGGAAAATGATCTCCCTCCGGCGACATGGGGGAAGCGATGGGGTGTCGGACCGATCCCTTCGTTTCATGCCCCGGACGGCGCGCCGGATGTGCCTGTGCGGCACGCAAAGGGGGCCGGGATTGGCGGATGCGTCGGCATCGTTCGCCGGATGGGTAAAACGCTGGAAGGCCAAAACCTTCCGTCGAGATCGCCAGAGCGTGCGGTTGCGATGTCAAAACGGCGATGGGCCCTTTCGGAAACCGGCGAGCAACATCCGCAATCCCGGCCTTTGCAGAGGGACCGGAGTCGCGGGCAAAAACCGCTGAACGGGGCGCTGAAAGGTGCCACATACAACATTTCAATCGAGGCAGCTTCCAGCGCCCCGTCCGAAATGCTCTTTGAAAACCCACGGGCGGGAAAACCGCTGCGTGGATGTTGGTGCGTAGGCGGCAGGCGGAGTGGCGGCAAAGTACCCTCAGCCTCTATCGTGGAACGAAAAAGGCCGCCCGATGGGCGGCCTTTTCCAGATACGCTATGTCGAACCGATTACTCGGCGTCGCCTTCGGCGGCCTTCTTCTTGGCCGGGGCCTTCTTCTTCGGAGCGGCGTCTTCGCCTTCCTGAGCTTCGGCCTTGGCGGCAGCCTTCTTCTTCGGCGCAGCCTTCTTGGAGCCCTTGTCGTCGCCGTCTTCGTCGTCGGCGAGCAGGTCTTCCTTGGAAACGGTCTTGTCCGTTACCTTGATTTCACCGAGCAGGTGATCGACGACCTTTTCTTCGAAGATCGGCGCGCGCAGCGAAGCGGCGGCACCCGGGGTCTTCTGGAAGTATTCGAGGATCTGCTTTTCCTGGCCCGGGAACTGGCGCAGCTGCTGGTAGAGCGACTGCTGCATTTCCTCGTCGGTTACCTGGACGCCGGCCTTTTCGCCGATTTCCGAGAGAACGAGGCCGAGGCGTACGCGGCGTTCGGCGAGCTTGCGGTATTCTTCGCGAGCGGCTTCTTCGGTCGTGTCTTCGTCAGCGAAGGTCTTGCCGGACTGAGCGAGATCGGTGTTGATCTGGCGCCAGATGTTTTCAAACTCGGCTTCGACCAGGCGCTCCGGGGTTTCGAACTTGTACATCTCGTCGAGCTGGTCGAGGATCTGACGCTTGACCTTCTGGCGGCTGACCGAGCCGTACTGGCTTTCGATCTGGCCGCGAACGATTTCGCGCAGCTTGTCAGCCGATTCGAGGCCGAGCTTGGTGGCCAGCTCATCGTTGATCTCGACTTCCGAAGGAGCAGCGACTTCCTTGACGTTGATGTCGAAGGTGGCTTCCTTGCCGGCGAGGTTTGCAGCCGGGTATTCAGCCGGGAAGGTGACGGTGATGACCTTCTCGTCGCCAGCCTTCAGGCCGACGAGCTGCTCTTCGAAGCCCGGGATGAAGCGGTTGGAGCCGAGAACGAGTTCTGCGTCTTCGTCCTTGCCGCCGTCGAAGGCTTCACCGTCGACCTTGCCGAGGTAATCGATCGTGACGCGGTCGCCATCGGCGGCCTTGCCCTTCTTGGTTTCGTAGGAGCGGGCGCTTTCGGCGATCTTGAGGATCTGCTCGTCAACTTCCTTGGCGTCGATGTCGACGACTTCACGGGTGACGGTGATGCCGGAATTGTCCTTGAGGTCGATCGCAGGGATGACTTCGTAGGAGAGCGTGAATTCGAAATCGGCCTGGCCGTTCAGGATCTTCTCGGCTTCGGCCTGGTCTTCGGTCATCGCGACTTCCGGCTGCGTGGCCGACTTTTCGCCGCGCTCGGACAGGATCGCGGTCGGGCGGTCGCGGACGATCTCGTTGACGAGTTCGGCCATGACGGACTTGCCGTACATCTTCTTGAGATGGGCGAAGGGTACCTTGCCCGGACGGAAGCCGTTGATGCGGACACGGCCCTTCACGTCCTCAAGACGCTCGTTCATCTGAGCTTCCATGTCCTTGGCCGGGATGACGACCTTGATTTCGCGCTTCAGCCCTTCAGCGAGCGTTTCGATAACCTGCATGTTCAAACCTTCATTTCGAGTTGGCGGTGCTCAAACCGCGGTTCCGGTTATGGCGAGCACCCCGCCGGTCCATTTGCCGGCAGTGGCTTTACTGAATTCGGTGGCCTTTTGGCAAGCAAAATGGCGCGCTGAAATGCTCCACGCCGCGCGAAAACCCGTTGTTTTCGCGTTTTGTGGCTCTGGTGCGGGTAGAGAGACTTGAACTCCCACGCCTTGCGGCACCAGAACCTAAATCTGGCGTGTCTACCAATTTCACCATACCCGCTCTCAGAAACCTCGTTGCCACGGGCGGCTATACCGCTCTCATGGCGCCTTCCGAGCGCGGCGTCTCTATATCACCCGTTTTCGGCGGATCAAAGGAAAAATGACACTCAAATGACCGTTCTCCCGGCCCTTGCGCTCAATAGAGCGGTTCGTCATAGACCGGTTCGCCGCGCAGGATCAGCCGGGCGATCTGCGGCGTGCCGTCTTTCGACACACGGGCCTCCACCTCGAGCTCCTCCTGATTGCGGGCATCTTCCAGCACCTTGCCCTCGCCTTCCGGCACATAATATCGCTCGAGGCCGTAGCTGACGAAGAGACTGTCCGGCAGAACGCCGTCGGTCACCGAATAATAATCGAAGGGCTGCGTGCGCAGGAGAACACTGCCCTCCTCCGGAGCCAGAGTACCGAAACTCGCCTCTGTCGCCGTCCACAACCCGTCCGCGCCGGGCTTCAGGCGCACGACGAGGCGCTCACGGCCATTCACCTTTGGCACCTCGCCGGTGACGATGCTCTTCGGGATCGTCGAAATCGCGTAGGACAGGATGACGTAATCGCCGCGCAGCAGATCGCGAGGATCGACGGGCAGCGTTTTCAGCCTGATATCCGCGCCATTGCGCAGGATCGAGGCGCGGCCTTCCACCATATAACCAAGCACGGCCGTCTGGAGGGACGCTGCGATGATGGCGGCGGCGATCGGCGGAATGCGGAAAGAAGAGAGGATCGACATGGCTCAGGCCTCCGCCTTGGTTTCAGCCTTGGAAAAGCGGCGTTCGACGACGATCACGGCCCAGGCGATCAGCGCGACAACGAGACCGGAGATCAGGAAGAAGCCGGATGTGCCAATGATCGAGCCGATCGTCTCGGAGGCGAGATACAGCGTTTCGGCAGCGAAGGTCGCGTAACCGAGATAGCGCACCGCGCCGTTCTCCTTGCCGGAAAACACGATGCCGCCGATGGCTACGAACAGCGTGATGACGCCGAGCATCAGGCGATCCCCGACAGCATCGAACTCGGAATGGAGGACGAGCAGGCCGAGCAGCAGCACGAGATAGGAATAGAAGGCGGGGGCAGCACCAGCGTTGCGGGCCAGCGCGTGGAGCGGCGATTGCGGCAGGGCGGCCAGCAGATAGGCGAGCGCACCGAGCGATGCGATGATGATGGCGGTCGTCGGCGTATCGTGTTCGCCATAGATGAAGGCCAGCCAGGCGACGAGCAGCAGATAGGCAATGTGGCGCACGCGCCCGGCATCGGTGTAGCGCACCAAAAGGATGATGATGACGGCCATGAGCGGCATCAGCCAGAGCAGCATCGTATCGCTGGCACGGTAGGCCTCGTTCCAGTCCGTCCAGGCGACCGCGAAGGCGAGAAAACCAGCAATGGCGGTCACCGCGCCGGACCGGAAGAGCGCCGCAGCAATCACTGCGCCGGCGAACCAGACGAGCATCGCCTGAAGTGCATCGCCGGAAAAGTGGTACATCTGCCCGATCAGCGCGATGGCGCCGCCGAAGGAAACGGTACCGACGGCAAGGAAGGCTGCGGCAAGGCGCGGCGCGCCACGCTGGATAAGCAGCCCGCCCGTCAGATAGGCGCCCCAGATCAGCGCGACGATGCCGACGACGCGCACGAGACGCGGGATCGCCTCCCAATTGGCGGCGATCAGCAACAACACGGCGGCCGACATCAGGAGAGCGGCGATCATCATCAGCACGCGGCCGAGGCTGAACGAGCTTTCGCGGGAATCATATTCCTTCAGGAGGCGATCGGCGGTCGGCGCATCGAGCAAGCCCTGCTGCGCCCACAGTTTGAGATCGCGTTCCAACCTGCCCCGATACATCCGTCCCCACCTCTCTTCAAAACGCGCACGAGTCGCGTCGAGCATACCCTGTCAGGAGAAACGGTATAGCGCCGCCAGAAATTCGCAATCGAAGCGACAATCCGCTCATTCGGGCCAAAAGGAATGCGGTGGGCGCGATGATTAACGGGACATAAAGAAATCCCTGGCAAATTTAGCAGCAAGACGCCGGTGGCGTTTCGATTTCGGGCATGCAGCTGGCGCATATCATCCATTCCCATATTGCACTGCACAAAATCGAAAGATCAGGTTAGATTGGAGTCATCGGATCAGAGATGGTTCGGACCGGAAACCAAGGCGCCACTGAGGCGACAGGCAGACCGGAGGGCGGAATGGTTGAACGCCCGGCATGATGCCGACAGACCCGACGCCGGAAACGGTATCGAACAGGAATTCGGAGCAGCGCACTCCTCCTCCCAGCGCTTCTCCGATACGATTGGCAACACTCCTCCTCCCAGTTGCCAATCACTCTTAATGACGCCCGCCGGATCTCCTCCCCCGGCGGGCGTTATTGTTTTCGCCAAGTACTGGCAAACCCGCCCAACCATCCAAAATCTTTTGCCACCGCGAGGTTCGATGCGGCCGCCCTCGTCGCGTTGAGCGCCGGACTGCGGAACGCATGCGGCTCACGCATGGGTGCCATTCCAATCGTGCGCTTTTGCTCGCCATCGAGGCAGGCTATAACTTTCCCATCGGTCGGGCAACGATCTCCTCCTCCCAACGTCCCCGACAAGGATTGGCAGCCCCTCCTCCTCCCAAGCTGCCAATCGATATCAGCAACGCCCGCCGGATCTCCTCCCCCGGCGGGCGTTGCTTTTTGCACCGCACCCAATCAATCCCACATGGCTTCTTTACCTTTGTGGCACCGAGCCCGGATTTTGGCCAGAATTTCGCCTAAATTTCCACTTGACATGCATAAAACGCATGGGTGCCATACGGCAATTGCGCTGTCCTTTTTCGCGGCGCAGCGTATATTCCAATCCATCAGATCAGGGCGGCGCCAAAGATGAGCGGCCGCCTAGTACGCAAGCCCACGAAAGGGGTAAATGACATGAACCTGGCACGCTCTTTCAACAACTGGCGCAAGTACCGTCAGACCGTCAGCGAACTCGGCCGCATGACCGACCGTGAACTTCGCGACCTCGGCATCGGCCGCAGCGATATTCCGTACATCGCTCGCAAGGCTTCGATCTAAGCCGAACGGACCCTTGCGGGTCGCAATTCGAACGCCCTCCGGCTCCCACCGGAGGGCGTTTTCGTTTGCGCGTCTTTTTGCGGCGCACAATGTCGCAGTTCCCCAAATGCGACATTCTGACAAGTCTAAGTTCGCATTCACCAAATCCAGCTATATGCCCGTAATAACGGCATTTTCTGGCTAGTTCGCATGCAGGCTGAGCATCTGCCTGATCCGTCATCGTCTTATTGCACAAATGCATAGCAGCTGCATTTTCTTTGCACTGCACATTAATAGATATGTCGCGTATACAGACCTCACAAACCGGAGAGAGAGACCTCCCGGCCAACACTTCGAGGAGAAGACCATGAACCCGATCCGCATTGCCAAGAACTGGATGTCCTACCGCCGCACGATGAACGAACTCGGCAACCTGTCGAACCACACGCTGTCCGACATCGGCCTGACCCGTTACGACATCCGCGACATCGCAGCCCGTTCCTTCCGCTAAGACATAGCCGGTTTCCGCCGCAGCGGCCGGAAACGGCCAGCGCGAGGGACGATCAAACGGCACCATCTGGTGCCGTTTTTGATTCCAGGTGCATGATGCCCCGCCCCAAAAATGCTTTTCCTTGGAAATGCGCCGTTGCCCATGATAACCAACCGCCCATGACCAAGACCTCTTCCCACACCCCCATCCATGTCATCGGCGGCGGCCTAGCCGGCTCGGAAGCCGCCTGGCAGATCGCCGAAACCGGCGTTCCCGTCATCCTGCATGAAATGCGCGGCGTGCGCGGCACGGATGCGCACAAGACGGACAGCCTCGCCGAGCTCGTCTGCTCCAATTCCTTCCGCTCGGATGACGCCACCTCCAATGCCGTGGGCGTTCTGCATGCCGAAATGCGGCTTGCCGGCTCGCTCATCATGCGTTCAGCCGATGCCAACCAGGTGCCGGCCGGCGGCGCGCTCGCCGTCGACCGCGACGGTTTTTCTGCCGCCGTCACGGCTGCGCTCGAAAGCCATCCGCTGATCACCATCACCCGCGAGGAAGTCACCGGCCTGCCGCCGGAAGCGTGGGACCAGGCGATCATCGCCACCGGCCCGCTCACCGCGCCCTCGCTTGCCGCCGCGATCCAGGCGCGCACCGGCGCCGATTCGCTTGCCTTCTTCGATGCGATCGCGCCGATCGTGCACACCGCCAGCATCAATATGGATGTCTGCTGGTTCCAGTCGCGCTACGACAAGGTCGGCCCCGGCGGCACGGGCAAGGACTATATCAACTGCCCGATGGACGAAGCGCAGTACAATGCCTTCGTCGATGCGCTGATCGCCGGCGACACGACGGGCTTCAAGGAATGGGAAGGCACGCCCTATTTCGATGGCTGCCTGCCGATCGAGGTGATGGCCGAGCGCGGCCGCGAGACCCTGCGCCACGGCCCGATGAAGCCGATGGGCCTGACCAATGCGCACAATCCGACCGTCAAGGCCTATGCTGTCGTGCAGTTGCGCCAGGACAATGCGCTCGGCACGCTCTACAACATGGTCGGTTTCCAGACGAAGTTGAAATATGGCGCGCAGGCCGAAATCTTCCGGCTGATTCCCGGCCTGGAAAACGCGGAATTCGCCCGCCTCGGCGGCCTGCACCGCAATACCTATATCAATTCGCCGACGCTGCTCGATCGGTCGCTGACGCTGAAGGGCCGTCCGGGCCTGCGATTCGCCGGCCAGATCACCGGCTGTGAAGGCTATGTGGAAAGCGCCAGCATCGGCTTGCTCGCCGGCCGCTTCGCCGCGGCCGAACGGCTCGGCCAGACGCCGTCGCTGCCGCCGGAAACGACGGCCTTCGGCGCATTGCTGAACCACATCACCGGCGGCCACATCGTCTCCGACGACGAGCCGGGCAAACGTTCCTTCCAGCCGATGAACGTGAATTTCGGCCTCTTCCCGCCGCTGGAACCCGGCGCGGTCGTCCGTCCCGAAGGGCTGAAGCGGTTTCGCGGCAAGGACAAGGCAGTCGCCAAAAAACAGGCAACCGCGGCACGCGCGCTCGAAGATTGCGCCCGCTGGCTCGGGCGCTGATCGGCAACTGAATTAGCCGGCCGGCTGGGCGTTGAGGTTTGCAGCGCCCGGCATAAAGCTCCCGAGCAGCCAGAGGGAGACCTCGGCGGCCTCTTTTTCATCACTGAATTCGTAAGTGCCGCCTTCGAAGGCGGCGTTTGCGAACTGTATGGCCAGACGTTTCGGGCCGGCGCTGCTGACGCGGACGGTGCCGGGCTCGATCAGGTGGCAGGCATAATGATGGCCATGGGCCTGCATGCACCCCGCCTTGCCGTCGTGCAGCCGCAGAAAGACCGTGCGGCGATCCCTGGTGGTCACGACGGCGCGGATAGCCTCCTCCGGGAAGGCTCGGCCGAATTCCACGATGGCGAGGCCGGCATCCTCGCCCGCCTCCTCCTGGCGATCCTCACTGCGAAATTTTTGACGGAAGATCAGTCCGGCCAAAAACAGGCCGGCGATGATGATGGTCCAGAACATCGACTCTCCTCCCGCAAAACAGGTTCAGCCGCTGTAGCGGACAAGGCTTGCGCCAGTTTTGCGTCTTGTCAGGTTTTCAGAACGGGCCACGCCGCAGGGCGCGCCACATCCACCACTGCCGCCGCCACTGAGGAGGCTGAAGCGTACCGTCAAGCACACCGGCGCCCGCTTTCTCCGCAGCCTTCAATATAGGCACAACGAGCGCGACTGGCAAAAAGGCAGCGCGGTTGGCGAGCGACACGCCGTTTGCGGCGCGCGCCTTGGCGAGATGATCGCGTCCGAGACCGACGAAGGCCTCGACGGCGCGTGCCGCCGCCACCGGATCGTTTCCGGCGAGCAGTGCTTCCGGCGTCAGGCCCGTGGCGGCCATGAGATCGGCCGGCAGATAGATCTGGCCGCGCCGGCGATGGATGGGCATGAGCAGCAGGGTGCCGGCGACCGTCTGCGCGACGCCGGCATGGCCGGCAGCCTCGGCGGATTTCGGGGCGTTCTTCGGGTCGAGAATGAGGCTCGCGAGCTGGATCAGCGCAGAGGCTGTCTCGCCGGCATAGCCCTCCAGTGCCGAGCGGCTTTCCATCGGATCGTTATAGACATCGAAGATGCGCGCCTCGATCATGTCCGTTAGCACGGCGACGGGCAGCCTGTACTCCTTCACGCAGGCGAGGAGACCGGCGGCGAGCGGATTGGCCATCGCGTCACCGTCCGCCTCGCCTTCCAGGAGATCACGCCACCATTGCAGGCGGATTTCGCCGGGCAGCGCCTCGCGCACGAGATCGCGCACGCGGGCGATTTCGGCATTGAAGGCATAGAGCGCGGCAAGCGGGCCGCGCTTCTCCGCCGGCGCCAGCAGGCAGGCGAGGTAACGGTCGCGATCGGTGTCGCGGAGCACTGTCAGGCAGTGCGCATAATTGTCCTTGGTGTCGGTCACGTCAGGTCTTTCGCGTCACACGGCGATGAGCGCGGCGGCAACCGCGCGGCTTTCGGCCAGCATGACATTGAAGGTGCGCACCGCCGCGCCCGTGCTCATCGGGTCGGAACGGATATGGCGTTCTCTCAGCGCAGCCTTGATCTCGGCTGGCAGCGGACGGATCTCCTTGCCGGTGCCTACGAGCAAAACCTCGATCTCGCCAGCATCGTCCAGCACGCGCTGGAGATCGGCCAAAGTGAGCGGCGTATCTTCCGTCTTGTCCCAGCCGTGGATGCCCGAGGGCAGGCACAGGATGGAGCCGCGGTGCGACATGTCGGCGAAGCGGAACCCGCCATTGCCATATGCGTCGATCGGCGCACGCCCGGGGAAATGCGCCTCTCGGATTTCGATGCCCTTAGCCATTGGCTCCCGTCTCCGGGGCCGCCCCCGTGCCGCCCTTGCCGGGACGGTAACGCTCCGGCCGGAGGCGGAACAGAATGAGGATCGGCCCGGCAATGTAGATAGAGGATATGGTGCCGATCGCCACCCCGAAGAGCAGCGTCAGCGCGAATGTGCGGATAGCCTCGCCGCCGAAGAGTGCCAGCGCCGCAAGCGCGATCAGCGTCGTCGCCGAGGTCAGCACGGTGCGCGACAGCGTGCGATTGATCGCATCGTCGATCAGGATGGGTAGCGGCATCTGCTTGAAATGGCGCAGATTTTCGCGAATGCGGTCATAGACGACCATCGTGTCGTTGAGCGAATAGCCGGCGACCGTCAGAAGTGCGGCGACCGCGCTGATGTTGAACTCGATCTTGGCAAGCGCGAGGAAGCCCAGCGTGAAGAACACGTCGTGCGCCAGCGAAATGATCGCGCCGATGGCGAAATGCCACTCGAAGCGGATCCAGATATAGGCGACGAGCGCGATGAGGCCGGCGACGAAACCGAGCGTCGCCGTATCGATCAACTCGCCCGATATGGCTGGCCCAACCACTTCGACGCGACGGAAATCAAATTCATCCTCCAGTTCACCGCGAGCGATGAGAACAGAGGTCTGTTCGGCATTCTCACCTTCGCCCTGCGCCGTAAGGCGCACGAGCGCCCGGTTCGGGGCCGCCGCGCCATCGACGCTCAGCACGTCGACACCGGTATCGGCAAGGCGGGCGGAAATCTCGAAGGGGTCGGCATTGCCGGTTTTGGCCTGAAGTTCCAGCGCGGCGCCGCCGGTAAAATCGATGCCCAGCCGGAGCTTTCCGGCGAAGAGCAGGCCGGCAATGGCCAGCGACAGCACGGCCGTCAGCAGGAAGACGCCGTTGCGCACGGCCATGAAACGCAGGTTGAGCCGGTCGAAGAGCCCCGTGCGCACGCCCTTGGGCAGATGCGTGATATGGCTGCGGCCGAGCCAGGCGCGCACGAGGCGCTGCGTCAGTCCGAAGGTGGTGAAAAGTGTCGCCAGCATGCCGATGCCCACGGACAGTGCGAAAGCACGGACGGGTGCGGCCGAAAGCAGGAACAGAACAGCGATGGCAATGAGCATCGTCGCCGACGCATCGAGCACGGTCGCGCGGGCACGGTTGAAGCCGGTATCGACGGCCTCACCCAGGTCCCGGCCAGCCTTCGTTTCCTCGCGGATGCGTTCGAAGATCAGCACGCTCGCATCGACGGCGATGCCGATGGTCAGGACGACGCCGGCGATCATGGACAGCGACAGCGGCGCACCGACGAGTGCGAGCACGGCAAAGGTCAGCGCGACGTTGAAGAACAGCGAGACCGAGGCGATGATGCCAAGCAC
This sequence comes from Shinella curvata, assembly GCF_022899935.1. Taxonomy (GTDB): domain Bacteria; phylum Pseudomonadota; class Alphaproteobacteria; order Rhizobiales; family Rhizobiaceae; genus Shinella; species Shinella curvata. The sequence goes on along the minus strand of NZ_JALJCJ010000001.1, from coordinate 70,153 downwards.
GCCATAGAAGAAGGTCATGAAGGCGACGACGGCCAGAACCGCAGCGACGAGAGCGACGACGACGGTCGCGGTGGAGGTGGCGCCGAGAGCAGGCTCGATCGATCGCTCCTCGATGATCGTCACGGGAGCCGGCAGCGGGCCGCTGGCGACGATACGCGCAAGGTTTGCAGCACCTTCCGCGTCGAAATCGCCGGACAGGCGGCCAACACCATCGGTGATGGCGCCCTGGATTTGCGACGTCGAGATGACCTGACCGTCCAGCAGGATGGCGATGGTGCGGCCGCTGTTGTCACGGGTGAACGCTGCCAGACGCTCGGCGGCGTCCCCCCTCAGCACGAATTCGATAAAGGGTTCGTCATTGGCTGCCGGTTCCGCCGACGCGACATCCGCCGCAGTGAAAAGATCGTCCTGTCGCACGAGATAGCCGACGGGCGGTTCACCGGTGGAATAGAGAACTTCCGACCCTGCCGGGGCGCCGTCCTCGATTGCCGTATTGACCGGCATGCTGTCATCGACAAGCCGGGCGGAAAGCTTGCCGGCCTGCGCCAGAAGGTCTTTGACGCGCTGTGGGTCAGTCAGGCCGGGCATTGCGACGACGATGCGCCCGCGCTCGCCGCGTGCGACGGAGAGTGCCGGAATATCGAGGCTTTCGACACGGCGGCGAACGGCGTCGACCGCGCCGAGGGATGCGGCCTGAACGGCCTCGTCGACAGCGGCCGACGAGAGCACGATGCGGAACTGGCCGGCCTGCGGCTCGCTCAGCGTACCCAGATCGAGACCAGCCAGCGCCTGGCGGGCGGCGTCGATGCGGTCGTTCGCCGTCACCGTGACATCGACGGTATCTTCCGCGCCGTTGAGATCGCCGTGGGGGATGCCGGCAGCCCGCAGCGTGTTGCCGATGGTCTCGACGGCGGCGCGCAGGCGATCTGCAGCAATATCGGTACGGGAAACTTCGAGAACGAGGCGAGAACCGCCGGTCAGGTCGAGGCCTGGAACGAGGCGGTGCGCCGCCATCCAGTTCGGTAGCCCAGCGGCCATGCGGGTCGGCAGAAGGCTCGGCACAAGGACAAGAAGGCTCGCCACGAGGACGAGCCAGAGGGCAAGGGTCTTCCAGCGGGCGGATTGCTGCATCAGGGTCTCGCTACGTCAATTCCGGCAAGGGCGTCGAACCATCCTGCCGGAATTGCGTGAACCAAAAAACAACGCGGCGTGCACGCCGGCTGAAAACCAGTCGGGCCACCCGGCCGAGTTTACCCCGGCCGGACGACAAGCCAAGCTTATTCCTTGACGGGTTCGCCCTTGACGCGGACTTCGCTGATGCCACTGCGCACGACGCGCACCTTGGTGCCTTCGGCGATTTCGACTTCGAGTTCGCCGTCATCGACCACCTTGGTGACTTTGCCGACGATGCCGCCGCCGGTCACGACCTGGTCGCCACGGCGGATGTTCTTCAGAAGCTCTTCGCGGCGCTTCATGGCAGCGCGCTGCGGGCGGATGATGAGGAAGTACATCACCACGAAGATCAGCAGGAACGGCAGGATAGACATGAGGATGTCAGCGCCGCCCGCTGCCCCGCCAGGTGCCGCCGTCTGGGCGAAGGCCTCGGTAATGAACATCAGTTACTCCTTGAAATCTTGAATTTGCGCGGCCTGAACGGCCATTTCGGTTGCCGGAATATAGGCAAGCGGGCCTTGAATGCAACACACGACCGCGTCAACCCCGCCGTTTTCAAGTACTTTCCCCCTTTTCGCGACCGGCCGTCGCATGCTACCCGGCTCTCACGCATGAGGAGAGACAAAGTGCAGGAAGATCACGTCAAGCTTCTGCTGGCCGAAATCGGCCGCATCACCGCGGCGCTCGAGCGCCTGGCCGGCCCCGCCCCCGCCGTCAACGACTGGAACGCTGCCGACGTCTTTGTCTGGTCGCCGACCCGCCAGCATGTGCAGCCGGTCAAACGGCCTAACCGCATCGAGATTGACCTAATCCGCGGTGTCGACCATGTGCGCGACATTCTCGTCGACAACACCGTGCGCTTCGCCCGCGGCCTGCCGGCGAACAACGTACTGCTCTGGGGTGCCCGCGGCATGGGTAAGTCCTCGCTGGTGAAATCCGTGCACGCGCTGGCGGCGAAGGAAACGGCGAGCGGCCTGAAGCTGATCGAGGTGCACCGCGAGGACATCGCGACGCTGCCGCAGTTGCTCGAGGTGCTGAAGGACGCGCCCTTCCCCTCCATCATCTTCTGCGACGACTTGTCCTTCGACCACGACGACACATCCTATAAGTCGCTGAAGGCGGCGCTTGACGGCGGTGTCGAGGGGCGGCCGGACAATGTGCTGCTCTACGCAACCTCGAACCGCCGGCATCTTTTGCCGCGTAATATGATCGAGAACGAACAGTCGACGGCGATCAACCCGTCTGAGGCGGTTGAAGAGAAGGTGTCGCTGTCGGACCGTTTCGGCCTGTGGCTCGGCTTCTACAAGTGCAGCCAGAGAGAATATCTCGAGATGATCGACGGTTATGCCCGGCATTTCGGCCTGGATATTCCCCATGAGCAACTGCATGGCGAAGCGCTCGAATGGGCGACGACGCGCGGTTCGCGCTCCGGCCGTGTCGCCTGGCAATATGTTCAGGATCTGGCGGGGCGCCTCGGCGTCGCACTCAACAAGTAGGACGAGCGCCGGCACCGAAACGGGCCGGCGTTCTGCTTTTCAGGAAAAGACCGGCCGCATGAAACTGCGCTCGTAGCTGATGATGCTGCGATTGTGCTTGTCCATGTCGAAGGCGGCGATGCATTCCGGATCGCTCAGCATGCGGGTACGGTAGTCCTCATAGGCCGCAAGGCTCGGGAAGCTGAACAGGGCGAGCGCGATATTGTTTGCGCCCTCGCTCGGCAGGAAATAGCCGTGATGTTGGCCGCCCATGCGGTTGACGATGGGGATCCAGGCGCGGGCATAGGCCTCGAATTCCGCGAGCTTGTGCGGGTCGATGACATATCTGAGATAACAGGTGATCAAGGGAATTCTCCGTCGTTGATAGCGCGGACCATTTCAGATTCGTGCCTGTAGCGGCAGGGTCCAATGTTCCCAGTCCGCATCGCATGCGCCGCCCTGCCCCGCATAAAATCGCTTCGCCGCAACGTTGTCCGGCAAAACCGTCCAGCGCAGGGCGGAAGCGCCGATAGCGGCGGCATGGGCACGCACATGCGCAAAGAGAGCCTGGCCTGCACCCTGCCCGCGATATTCTTCGGCGACGAAGAGTTCCTTGAGCACCACGACGGGTTTGAGATCGTAGGTCCAGGGAATGCGGTAGTGCACGGCGATGCCGGCAAGCGCCTCCCCCTTCGCCGCCACAAAGACGCCGAAGGCAGGCGCAGCACCGAGACCATGGAGCCGGAGATCATCGGGCGTGACCGCAAAGGTATCGATATAACCTTCGAAGACGGCCAGCGCCCGCATCAGCGTCCAGACGGCCTCCACGTCGTTGTGCGTGAAAGGCCTGATTTGAAAACCGTCCGCGCTCATTCGGCGGCAATCGCCAACAGGCTGCCCGGCGCGCTGCCCGTAACAAAGGGGTGGCCTTCGTCTTCCCAACCGGTGACGCCGCCGATCATGATTTTTACCGGACGGCCGAGGCGGGCGATCTTGAGAGCCGCCTGATCCGCGCCGTTGCAGTGCGGGCCGGCGCAATAGACGACGAACAGGGTATCGTCGGACCATTCCGCCATACGCTCCGCACTGATCTGCCGATGCGGCAGGTGGATCGCGCCCGGCACATGCCGGCGGGCATAGGCCTCGGGCGCGCCGATGACGTGCAGAAGAACGAAATCCTGCTCGCCGGATGCGAGAGCGGCCGCGACATCTGCGCAGTCGGTCTCCACGGAGAGTCGTTTCAGGAAATGCTCGACGGCAACCAACGGGGACGCGGCGGGATAGTCGGTGACGAAACTCATTGTCTCTCTCCTTGCTGGGACGTGAGAGATATACCCGCATCCTGGCACGGCTTGCAGATGGCATGATCGCCATATACCATCAATATCATGACAAATACCCTTGCCCTGCCGCCTCTTGCCAATTCTCAGGTCGTGGCCCTTGCCTATGATCAGCTCTGCACCTTCGAATTCGGCATCGCGACCGAGATCTTCGCCCTCCCCAGGCCCGAAATGGGGCCGAATTGGTATCGCTTCGCCGTCGCCGGCCTCGACGAAGGGGAAATGCGCTCGACAGGTGGCCTGCGCTTCGCCGTGGACGGTGGGCTCGATCTGCTGGCGGAGGCAGGCACGATCGTCATTCCCGGCTGGCGGGGTATCGATGCGCCGGTGCCGCAGCGTCTGATCGAGGCGCTACGGGCAGCGCATGCACGTGGCGCACGCATCCTCTCCTTCTGCTCCGGCGTCTTCGTGCTTGCGGCAGCCGGCCTGCTTGAGGGCCGGCGTGCGACGACCCATTGGCGCTATACGGACGCGCTGACCGCGCGGTTTCCCGGCATCGCCGTGACGCCCGACGTGCTCTATGTCGATGCCGGCAATGTGCTGACTTCGGCGGGAACGGCGGCGGGGCTCGATCTCTGCCTGCATCTCATCCGCCGGGACTTCGGTACGGAGGCGGCCAATCTCGTCGCCAGGCGGCTTGTCGTTCCAGCGCACCGCGACGGCGGCCAGGCGCAGTTCATTCGCCAGTCCGTGCCGCGCGCGCATGAAGGCTCCCGGCTCGGGCCACTGCTCGACCATATGCGCGAAGACCTAGGAGCGGACCACACGGTCACCGCACTCGCCCGCCGTGCCGGCATGAGCGATCGCACCTTCCTGCGCCGTTTCGAGTCGGCCACCGGGATGACGCCCGCCCGGTGGCTGCTGAGCCAGCGCCTCGGCAAGGCGCGCGACCTGCTTGAGGAGACCAGCGCCTCGATCGAGGAGGTCGCTGCCCTGTCAGGCTTCGGCACGACCGGCACGTTGCGCCATCATTTTCGGTTGCATCTTTCGACGACACCCGCCGCCTATCGCGAGGCATTCGGGCGCCAGGCCGCAACCCGGCAGTAGAAATACAAACGGGCGGCCAGAGGCCGCCCGCGCGTGTCCATCGCTGCATACGAAGCGACTATTCCAGAAAGGTCATCGGGTTGACCGGGGTCGCGTTCTTGCGCACCTCGAAGTGAACCTTCGGACGCGTGGCGTTGCCGCTCATGCCCGAGGTCGCAACCGTCTGGCCGCGCTGGATCTTCTGGCCGCGCTGTACGTTCAGTTCGCCGGCATGGCCATAGACAGTGACGGTGCCGTCGTCATGGCGGACGAGCACGGCATTGCCGAGTTCCTTCAGGCTCGAGCCCGAATAGATGACCACACCGTTTTCCGCAGCCTTGATCGGCGTGCCCTCGGGGACCGAGATGTCGATACCGTCATTGCGGTTGCCTTCGACATTGGCGCCGTAGCCGGCGATGACCGCGCCGCGCACCGGCCAGCGATACTTGCCGATACCGGTCGATTCGGGCGCATCGTCCGTTACGTCGGACTTTTCGGTGGCCTCGGTGACCGAAACCGTCTTCACCGGTGCCTTGTAGGCCTCCGGCTTCTTTTCGGCCGTCTCGACCTTCTTTTCCTTGCTGACCGGAACGGATGCCGTCGTCGTCTTGTCCGTGGTCGCCTTTTCCGCCACGACCGCGCCACCGCCAGCCGGGATCACCAGCTTCTGGCCAATGCGGATCGAAGCCGTCTCAAGGCCATTCGCCTTCTTCAGCGCATCGACCGAAACGCCGTTGCTGCGCGCGATCTTGGCAAGCGAATCACCGGGCTGTACTTCGTAGCCGCCCTTGCCCTTGCCCTTGCCTTCGCCGGCATCGGCGACGTTGGTGTTCGCCTGACCGTTCTCCGACTTCTGCTTGTCGCGGCTTGACGTGCCGGGAAGGATGGCGACGTTCTTTTCGCCCTTCTGTTCCGGCGTCGGCAGCTTGCCGTCGACTTTCAGCGTGTGATCCGTCGAGGCCTTGGCGGCGCTGGCCGTCGTCGAGAAGGTCGGAATGACGATCTTCTGGCCCGGCTCGGCATCCGAGGAGCGCTTCAGGCCGTTGGCGGCGAGGATTTCCTTTTCCGGCACGCCGTAGCGGTTGGCGAGCGTCTTCACGCTTTCGCCCTGCCGCAACATCACGACCGGCGCATTGTTGGTCGACCAGCCGGCCTTGCCCTTCACGGTCTTCGCCGTGGCATCGGCTTCCTCGACGATCGCCTTCGCCTTGCGCTGCGGCAGTTCCTGCGCCATCGCGACATCGCGCTCGGCTTCGGCACGGGCGCCGGCCGTCGGATCAGAAAGCTCGCCACGCTGGACTGTCATCGGCGTCGTCGCAAGGCGCGTGCCGGAACCATTCGTCGTCGCGGTATTGATGGGATCGTAGGAGACGTTGCCCTGATCCGGGAAGGGCTGGTTCAGCGCTTCGTCGCGCGAGCCGCCCATCGGATTGACCTGCGCCATCTGACCGTTGCCGACCGTGCCGCGCGGAACCGGATCGCCACCGAGAAGCGTGCGGCGCGGAACCGAATTCGTCGTGATATTGTCAGAACCGGAGCCGGAAAAGAGGCCGCCAAAACGGGAAACGTCCGAGCTGCACCCGGTCGCAACGCTGGCCAGCAGGGCGGCCGCCACCAGACGGGTCGCAGTCCTACCAAAACTCGGCGATACACTCTTACGCATGAGACTACCCAATCGGTACGCTACTTGATGTAGTCCGATTAAAGCGCGTTAGAGTTACTGCCCGGTTAAGGCCGGGTCATCCGCGTTGATTTTTTGATGAATTGATAACCATGGCGTGATGTCACGACCGCCAGCCGAAGGTCAGAAACCGGTGGCGTACATGCTGTCGGCGCGCGAGATACGGCCGGAAACGCGGGCGACGTTCTCATAGTCGCCGGCGCTCGGCTGGAAGATCGCCGAGATCGGCGTCGCCCGGCGCTGGCCTCGCTCGCCGGCGGCGCTCGCATTCTCTAGTGCGGCATCCGGCGCCGTCATGTCGAGGGCACTCTCATTGTAGGCGATAGCACGAAGAGCCGAAACCGCGGATTCGCGCGTGCCGGCGTAACGGTCGCTGCGCTGGTCATGGGCCGGCATACTGTCGAAGTATTCGATATAGGCGCGATAATAGCCCTTGCGGTCGCCCTCATCGAGGAAGTGGCCGTAAGCGGCATATTCACGCTTTTCCAGTTCCGATGTATCGAGATTGTTGCGCTCGGCTTCCGTCAATGAAGGCTGACTGTAAGTCGTCTCTTCCTTGGCGACGCTCAACACAAGAAGGGCATCGACGGAAAGGCCGACATGGGCGGAGGGATCGTAGCTGCCACCAGCCAGATGAGCACTCGAGGCGACCTCGGCATTCTCTTCGACAGCCCGACCCGCAGCCTTTGTCGCGAGATACGCGAGGCTGTCATTGGTCGATCCGCTGGAAATCCTGTTCGAGACGTACATTGCCCTCTCCATCGGAACTCCGGAACCCATTGGGAAACCGGCATTCTGCTTGGAACTTGTGCTTCGTCATCGGCCTACGCCCCGAAGCTTGCGCGAGGCTTACCAAAGTTAACAAAAGGTTAACGCGCTGTATTTACGACAGGATTTCACTCGATGCGTGTAGCCGGCCGCAATCAGGCCCGCGTCCTGCCGCAGAAACACCGCAAGACTCAGCGGGCAGATCCCCGCTCAGCCGCGAAATATTGATTTGAAGAGATGTCGTGCGCCCTAAAGGGCCTGCGCCATATGGGGTACGATCGGCAGATAAGGCACCTCGAAAAGGTCCTCGCGATCGAAACGGCTGCCGGTCTTGACCAGCTTCAGCATGCGGCACTCGGTTTCGCTGATCATGACGGGTGCGATCAGCATGCCACCGGAAACCAGCTGCTCGGCAAAGAAGCGCGGCAGGGCTGGAAAAGCGGCCGTAACGAGGATGCGGTCGAAGGTTCCCTCGCCCGGCATGCCGTTGCTGCCATCGGCCTGACGCACGATGACATTGCGGATGCCGGCCTTGTCGATGGAGGCCTGCGCATTGGTGACGAGCGTGCGGTAGCGATCGACGGTGAGCACGCGCTCGGTCATGCGGCCCATGACGGCGGCGGTGAAGCCGCTGCCGGTGCCGACTTCGAGAATGCGCTGGCCGGGCTTGAGGCTCAGCAGGTGCAGGATGCGCACCGAGAGATCGATGCCTTCCATGAAGGACCCGCAATCGAGCGGCAGCACGCGACGCGAATAGGCCTCACCGGTAAATTGCGGCGGTACGAAAAGCGTGCGCGGTGTCTGCTCGACGGCGGTCAGGAGCTCGATATTGTTGATGCCCTGCCCGCGCAGGCGCAGCGCAAGCGCGGCAAAACCTTCCTTCTCGATCACCCGACCCGCGCTCAATCCGCGTCCTCGCCGTTGAGCGCGCGTTGAACGCGGTCGAGCACGGAATAATCCGTCAGATCGAGCTTCAGCGGCGTCACAGAGATCTTCTGGTTCTTGACGGCATGGATATCGGTGCCGGCGCGGAAATCGCCCTTCCGTTCGCCGAAGCGCAGCCAATAATAGGGGAAGCCGCGGCCATCGGCGCGCTCCTCGATCGTCAAGCCGAAATCGAGCTTGCCCTGGGCGGTCACCTCGACACCCTTGAGATCGGATGGCGCACAATTCGGGAAGTTGATGTTGAAGAACGTCCAGTCCGGCAGTTCCACATCCATCAGCTGGCGGATGAGTTTCGGCGCAAAGCTCTCGGCCACTTCCCACGGCACGATGCGGCCGCCGGCATGGTTATAGGCCTGGCTCAGCGCCATGGACTTGATACCCTGGAGCGTCCCCTCTATGGCGCCGGCGACCGTACCCGAATAGGTCACGTCGTCGGCCATGTTGGCGCCGACATTGACACCGGACAGAACGAGATCCGGCTTCTTGTCCAGAACCTCCCGCACCCCCATGATGACGCAGTCGGTCGGCGTGCCGCGCAGGGCGAAACGCTTCTCGTCGATCTTGCGCAGGCGCAGAGGTTCCGAAAGGGTCAGCGAGTGCGCAAGGCCGCTCTGGTCCGTTTCCGGTGCCACGATCCAGACGTCGTCCGTCAGCTCCCGGGCAATCCGTTCGAGAACCGCAAGGCCCTCGGCGTGAATGCCATCGTCATTGGTCAGCAGAATACGCATACGATACCCCGGCCTTACGCTGCCTTCTCGATCTTCTTCAGGCCACCCATATAGGGCAGCAGGACATCGGGCACAGTGACCGAGCCATCGGCGTTGAGATAGTTTTCCAGAACGGCGATCAGCGCGCGGCCGACAGCAGTGCCCGAGCCGTTCAGCGTGTGCACGAATCTCGTCGTCTTGTCGTCCTTGCCGCGATAGCGCGCATTCATGCGGCGCCCCTGGAAATCGCCGCAAACCGAACAGGACGAGATTTCACGGAACGTATCCTGCCCCGGCAGCCAGACTTCCAGATCGTAGGTCTTGCGGGCGCCAAAGCCCATGTCGCCGGTGCAAAGCGTCATGACACGATAATGCAGGCCGAGACGCTTGAGGATTTCTTCCGCGCAGGCGGTCATGCGCTCATGTTCGTCGACGGCACTTTCAGCATCGGTGATCGAGACAAGCTCGCATTTCATGAACTGGTGCTGGCGCAGCATGCCGCGCGTATCGCGACCCGAAGAGCCGGCTTCCGAGCGGAAGCACGGCGTCAGCGCGGTAAAGCGGAGCGGCAGCTTCTCCTGATCGAGAATGTCTTCACGCACGAGATTGGTGAGCGAGACTTCGGCCGTCGGGATCAGCCAGCGGCCGTCGGTCGTGCGAAAGAGGTCTTCGGAAAATTTCGGCAGCTGGCCGGTTCCGAACATGGCGTCGTCGCGCACCAGGAGCGGCGCATGGACTTCCGTATAGCCGTGCTCCTGCGTATGCACATCCAGCATGAACTGGCCGAGCGCACGCTCGAGGCGGGCAAGCTGCCCCTTCAACACGGTGAAGCGCGAACCGGCGATCTTGGCGGCGGCTTCGAAATCCATGTAGCCGAGCGCTTCGCCGATTTCGTAGTGCTCCAGCGCCTTGTGGTTCCAGCCGGGCTTCTGGCCCCATTTGTGTTTTTCCACATTGCCGGTCTCGTCCGAACCGACCGGCACGTCGTCGAACGGGATATTCGGCAGACGCGACAGGGCATCGTTGAGTTCGGCTGTCGCCTGACGCTCCTCCTCTTCGGCCGCCGGCAGCTGATCCTTGATAGCCGACACTTCCGCCTTCAGCTTGTCGGCAAGCTCGCTGTTCTTGGCGGCCATGGCCGCACCGATCTCCTTGGAGGCGGCGTTGCGGCGCGACTGCATGTCCTGCGCCTTCTGGATGACGCTGCGGCGTTTCTCGTCGAGATCGATGAGGCTCTGGGCAAGGGGGCTGGCACCGCGTTTTGCCAGAGCGGCATCAAGAGCGTCGGCGTTGTCGCGGATCCATTTGATATCAAGCATTGTCGTTCCAGGCCTTGCGTGGATGGAGCCCATCACGCCCGGCAGCGACCCGCCGGCGAAGCCTCAATCGGCTTCGCCCTGCGTTGCAGCGACCTCGTTTTCCGCATCCTGCGCGTTCGAGACGCTCGCCCGCTGCCGTTCGATGAGTCGGGCCGTATAGATGGAAATCTCGTAGAGAAGGATGGCCGGCAGTGCAAGACCGATCTGGGAAACCGGATCCGGGGGCGTCAGCACGGCGGCCACCACGAAGGCGATGACGATCGCGTATTTCCGCTTTTCCTTCAGCGTCTGCGACGTGATGAAACCGGCGCGCACGAGAAGCGACGAAACCACCGGAAGCTGGAAGACGAGACCGAAGGCGAAGATCAGCGACATGATCAGGCTGAGATATTCGGACACCTTCGGCAGAAGCTGGATCGACACCTGGCCTTCGCCGCCGCCCTGCTCCATGGCGAGGAAGAACCACATGACCATGGGTGTGAAGAAGAAATAAACGAGCCCGGCACCGATGAGGAACAGGATGGGCGACGCAATCAGAAACGGCAGGAAGGCTGCACGCTCGTTCTTGTACAGGCCAGGCGCCACGAACTTGTAGACCTGCTGCGCGATCACCGGAAAGGCGATGACCAGGGCGCCGAACATGGCGACCTTAATCTGCGTAAAGAAGAATTCCTGCGGTGCCGTATAGATCAGTTCGACATTGCGGTGTGTGAGCCCCGCCCATTCCACCGACCACTTGAAGGGCAGGACGAGCAGATTGAAGAGCTGCTTGGCGAAATAGAAGCAGACAAGGAAGGCAACGAAAAATGCTCCCACGGCCCAGAGCAGGCGCTGGCGCAGCTCGATCAGATGCTCGATGAGCGGCTGGGGCTTGTCGTCAATATCGCCGCTCATGCCTCGCCCTTCTTGGTCTTTGCAGTCTTGGTTTTGGCGGTCGAGGTTTTGGCAGGAGCCGCCTTACTGGTCGAAGACGATGCCTTGACGGCGGCGGCCTTCTTCGGCTCGGCCTCAGGCTTCGCCGCCGCCTTGCGCGGTTTTGCGATCTTGGCGGCGCCGTCATCGGCCTTCTTCTTCGCCGTCTTGCGGACCGGACCGGTCTTGAGCGGCGCGGCGGAGACAGGCTCGGCGGAGGCGGGTTTTCCGGCCTCCGAGGGCACAGCAACAGGCACGCCGGACACACTCTCGGCCGGATTGGCCGAAGGCGTCGCCGTCGTGACGGAACTGGTCGACTTCTGCAGGTCTGCCTTCAGCTCGTCACCCATCTGGCGCAGCGGGTTGACCGCCTCCCTGATGGTGTTGAGCGGATTGAGCTTCTGCGCCTCGCCGATGGTCTTGCGCACGTCGTCAAGATCGGCTTCGCGCAGCGCCTCGTCGAATTGCTGACGGAAGTCGCTGGCCATGCCGCGCATCTTTGAGACCATGCGGCCGAACGTCCTGAGCATCTGCGGCAGGTCCTTCGGACCCACCACGATGATCAGAACGATGGCGATGACGAGTATCTCGGTCCAGCCGACATCAAGCATAGAAAACTGTCCTCATAGGCCGCAATCAGCGATCAACGGCCGAATGCCGGTCACTTGACCTCGTCGGCCTTGTGATCGACCGTCTTCGCCTTGTCGGCGGCAGCGGCCTCCTCGTCGGACATGCCCTTCTTGAAGTTCTTGATACCCTTGGCGACATCGCCCATCAGTTCCGGAATCTTGCCACGGCCGAACAGCAGCAGCACAACCACCAGAACGATCAGCCAATGCCAGATGCTGAAAGAACCCATTTTTTCGACTCCCTTACGAACCCTTACCCCGATGTAAGACGTTCAACCGTTTTTTTCAAACACTAGAATATCCCGCTGGTTAGCCGAAAGCGTGACCTCACGCAATCCGGCCGCCAACTGGTCTGCCCGCACGCGTGCCCGGATGGGCCGGTCCGCGCCGGGTATCGCGAGGTCCAGCAGCTCCACGACGCCGAGAAACCGCCGCGACAAAATGCGCGCGGGAATTTCACCGCCGGTCTCCAGAACACGCAGTCCCGAGAGACGCACCGCGACGTTCACCTTCTGGCCGTCGGCAAAACGCTTCCCGTCCACGTTGCCGAGCGGCGTTTCCACGACACCGCCACGCACATGCCCCGGAAATTCGTTGATCTCGGAAAAGAACGCGGCAGCAAAGATGTCGCTGGGATGGAGATAGAGTTCCTCCGCCGTGCCGGCCTGCACGAGACAGCCATCCTTGAGAAGGGCAATCCTGTCTCCCATGCGCATCGCTTCTTCGGCATCGTGCGTGACGACGATGGCGCTGGCGCGCGACTGGCGCAGGATGGCGAGCGTGTCGGCGCGGATCGAATCCTTCAACCGTGAGTCGAGGCCGGAGAACGGCTCGTCCATGAGAAGTACGGAGGGCCGCGGCGCCAGCGCGCGGGCGAGAGCCACACGCTGCTGCTCGCCGCCGGACAGCATGTGCGGAAACTTTTGGGCATAGTGCGACAGTCCGACGCGCTCCAGCGCCACCCCCGCCTCGGCCTCGGCTTCGGCACGCGGCAGAGCCGTCAGGCCGAATCGCACATTGTCGAGTACGGACATATGTGGAAAAAGCGCGAAATCCTGGAACATCAGACCCACGCCGCGCCGCTCCGGCGGCAGGAAGACGCTCGGGCCGGCGATCTCGCGATCGTTGAGGAGAACGCGGCCGGATGTCTGCGCCTCGATGCCGGCGGCGATGCGCAAAAGCGTCGTCTTGCCGGAGCCCGAGGGGCCGAGCAGGCAGAGCACTTCTCCGGGCTCGGCCGTCAGCGAGATACCGCGGATCGTCTGCTTGTTCTGGTAGCTGTGATGGATGTCTTCGAAGGCAAGGCGCGCGGCGAAGGTCACAGCCGAGGCCCGTCTCGTCTCGATATCGCTGGAGCCCGAGGGGTCCGAAGCCATTGCCAAATCTTTCCCTGTCACCGGCCCGGCCGGCCACAGTCCTGCCTGAACGGCTTTTCTTCTTCTACTGCTTACCGCAGGAGCGCGGCCCGCTGTTTGTTTCTCCGCAATATTCCCATGCAAGGTGCATCAGAAAGCCATGGGGCCGGCCGATAGGTTTCGCCTATTCGTCTTCTTTCCCGCCGGGTGTCAAGAGACCCAGTTCCTCAAGGTCGAGCTGGGTGATGGGATCCTCGTCCTCGGCCAGTTCGTCCTCACCGAGCGGCAGTGGTACCTGAAAATTGGAGGGAATGCGGCCGGAAAGAAGGCCGGCGCCCTTCAATTCTTCGAGACCGGGCAGGTCGCGCAGTTCCTCCAGTCCGAAATGGTCGAGGAAATCCCGCGTCGTGCCGAAGGTCACGGGGCGGCCCGGCGTGCGGCGGCGCCCGCGAAAACGCACCCAGCCTGCTTCCATCAGCACGTCGAGCGTGCCCTTCGAGGTCTGCACGCCTCTGATCTCCTCGATCTCGGCGCGCGTGACCGGCTGGTGGTAAGCGATGATCGACAGAACCTCGAGCGCGGCGCGCGACAATTTGCGCACCTCCGTCTCGTCGGTGCGGATGACGAAGGACAGGTCCGGCGCCGTGCGAAAGGCCCAGCCGTCATCAACCTGCACCAGGTTGACGCCGCGCCCGGCATAGAGGCCCTTCAGTTCACGCAGCACATGCAATACGTCCACACCGCGCGGCAGGCGCTCGGCGATATAGTTCTGCGAGACCGGGCCGGCGGAGGCAAAGACCAGGGCTTCGGCGATGCGTGCGGCCTCATGCAGCCGGCGCGGATCGACGATCGTGCCGCCCTCCGGTACATCCTCATCAGCCATTTTTCGTACCCTCCTCGTCGTCGCCCTCAGTTTTGGGGCCGCGGCGCAGATAGATCGGCTGGAACACGCCATCCTGGCGAAGCTCCAGGCGCCCTTCCCGCACGAGCTCCAGCGTCGCTGCGAAGGCGCTGGCGATCGCCGTGGTGCGCTCGGCCGGATCGGTCAGGTAGCGCAGCATGAAATGGTCGAGCGCCGTCCAGTCGTCGTCCGCAAAGCCGCCCACCAGCAGCGACAGGATTTCGCGCGCGTCGGACAGCGACCAGACATTGCGCTTCTCGATCGTTACCTGAGTGATCGCATGGCGCTGGCGCAGCGATGCATAGGCGTTGAGCAGGTCATAGAGCGAGGCTTCGAAGGCGGAGCGCCGTTCGGTCGGGATATGCTCCGGCATGCCGCGGGCGAAGACGTCGCGGCCGAGGCGATTGCGGTTGACGAGCCGTGTCGCCGCATCGCGCATGGCCTCCAGCCGCTTCAGCCGGAACGCCAGGCTTGCCGCCATTTCCTCGCCGGTGGGACCATCGTCCTTGGCCTGCTTGGGAATCAGCAGGCGGGATTTGAGATAGGCGAGCCACGCCGCCATGACGAGATAATCGGCGGCAAGCTCGATGCGGATTTTTCGCGCCTTGTCGATGAAGGCGAGATACTGTTCGGCAAGCGCCAGCACGGAAATGCGGGTGAGGTCCACCTTCTGCGTGCGGGCGAGATGCAGTAACAGGTCGAGCGGGCCTTCGAAGCCGGCGAGATCGACGACGAGGCTCTCTTCCGAAAGCCCCCGCTCTTCGCCGCCCTCCTGCCACAGGTCCTCCATCGGCGCATCCGCGCCGCGGCCATTCTTCTGCGACTTGCTTCCCGGTCCTGGCACGAGCATCCTTTGCGGAGCCGCTCAGGACACCGCGATCATTGCATTGAACTCTTCGCGCATCGCCTGTTCGTCCGCCGCATCGGGCGCCGTGAAGGCTGCACGCACCGCCTTGGCGCGCCGCAGGCTTTCTCCGGTCAGCGGCGGCGCGTTTTCGGTCACCATGATCATTTCGTCCATGATGCCATGGCAATGCAACACCATGTCGAGGCCGGCGGCGATGATTCCCCGGGTTCTTTCGGCAATATCGCCCTTCAGCGCGTTCATCGACACGTCGTCGGACATCAGCAGGCCATCGAAGCCCATATGGCCGCGGATGATCTCGCGCACCACCTTGGCCGAGGTCGTCGCCGGATTGTCGGCATCGATGGCGGTGAAGACGATATGGGCGGACATCGCCATCAGTTCGTCCTTCATGCGGCGGAAGGGCACGAAGTCGCAGGCGTCGAGCTCTTCGCGGCTGGCATGCACCACCGGCAGGTCATGATGGGAATCGACCATGGTGCGACCATGGCCCGGCATATGCTTCATGATCGGCAGCAGGCCGCCGGCCTTAAGGCCCTCGGCCGCCGCCTTGCCCATGGCCGAGACGATCTCCGGCTCCTGGCCATAGGCACGGTTGCCGATGACGTCGTGCACGCCGGGCACGGCGACATCCAGCACCGGCAGGCAATCGACATTGATGCCGAGGCGATAGAGATCGAAGGCATGCAGGCGCGACATGAGCCACGCGGCGCGCAGGCCCTTTTCCGCATCCGCGCGGTAGATGGCGCCGAGAGCGGCGGCATTCGGATATTGCTGGACATGCGGCGGCTTGATGCGCTGGACGCGACCGCCTTCCTGGTCGATCAGCACGGGGATGTCGCTGCCGCCGCCGATGCAGTCACGCATTTCCGCCGTCAGGTCCGCGACCTGGGAGGGCTCGCCTATATTGCGGCCGAACAGGATGAAGCCCCAGGGCCGCTCGCTGCGGAAGAAGGCCTTTTCGTCTTCGGTGAGGCTCAGGCCCTTGCAGCCCGAAATGAAGGATTTCGATTCGCTCATATCGGCAATCTCGGATGTTTGCGTTGGATGGGCAAAAAGAAAGGCGCGGAACTCGTCCCGCGCCTTCCCAAAAATCTGGTCTCGACCTCAGCGCGTGACGAGGCAGCTGCCGCCCGCGCCCTTATAGCGGCTGCACAGTGCGTTTGCTTCCTCACGCGAGCCGGCCGGGATGCGAATGCGGAAGAACGTGCCCTTGTTGGGGATTTCCGCCTTCTTGATATCCACGCCGCGACCGCCGATGACACTGCCGAATTTCGCCGACAGGTTCTTGTAGGTCTTCTGCGCGTCCGCTTCAGACGGCACCGAGGCGATCTGGATGACGTAGCTGCCGGGTGCAACCGCAGCAACCTGCGTCTGTTCAGCCGTCTGCTCGGTCTGCGTCGCCGATGCGGTCTGCGTGCCGGCAACATTGCCGTTTTCCGTGACGGTGCCGACGACCTTGACCGGCTGATCGACCGGGCGAGTGACCGGAACCGGCGCCTTGCCGTCGGTGGTGCCTTCGGCCGTCGCGCCGATCGTCGTCGTCTTGACGGTACGAACAGGTGCGGTGTCGTCGACTTCAGCGGTCGCCACTTCGGCGAGCGCCGAGCGGGGCTGACCGTCCGTCGCCTGCTGTTCAGAACGCAGCGAGGCGTCGGCGTCGAGCGTGGCATTGGCCGTCGCGGCAGCCTCGCCGGAGGCGACGGCGGTCGTCGCGGTCGCCTTGGCATCGAGGCCTGCGGTCTCCGACGCCGGCTCGCTCACGATGTCCTCGCGGGCGACGAGCGTGCCATCCGGCTTGACGATCATCGTCTTGACCTTGCGCGGCGAGACCAGCGGCTTGCCGTCGGCCGTCGCCGTTTCAGGTTCATCGACGCCCGGCAGCAGGCGGTTGTCGTCTTCGGCCGTCGCCGGCGTGTCGATACCGTCATCCGGCAGCGTTTCCGGCGTCAGCGTGCGCTGCACCACGTCAACCGGCTCTTCCGTGGACGTGACGAGCTGTTCCTGCTGCGGCGTGTTCGCAGTGTCGCCGGCAACGCGGTCGTAGACGGCCTTGTCCTGGTTCGGGACGGTCTTGCCACCCTTTTCCTCAGGCACGACCTTGATCGGATCCTTGTCGGCGAGGATGACGCGCGGCTCGCCGGAAGCGGCGGTGCCGCCCATGAAAGTGCTCCACGCATAGGCACCGCCGCCGCCAACGAGCAGCAGTCCCGCGATGGAAGCAGCGATCAGAAGGCCGCGGCGCGGGCGCGACTGCTCGTCGTCATAGCCGTCGCCGCCATAGAGCTGCGTCGCCTGGCCCGGATCGACCGGGATTGCCATGCGCTCGGGCTGACTCAGCGAACGACGGAAATCCTCTTCCAGCGCCCGTTCGAAATCATCGACATCGTTCATCTGCGCGACCGGCTGGGCCACGGTGGCCGCGACAACCGCACCGGCGGCAACGCCCGCCTGCAGACCTTCGTTGCGCGTCGGCTTGGCGACCGGCTCCGTGAAGAGCTGCGCCATCTCGGCGTCGATATCGAATTCGTAGTCCGGCTGGACGACGGGCGGCTTTTCCTTCTCGATGACCGGGAGCTGCGGCACGTCGAGCTCTGTGACCGGGGAAACACCGGTGTCGGTGTCGGCGATCATCGTCGGATCGAACGGCAGCGAGCCGTCGGCCATTTCGGCCACCACCGGCTGCGGGGTCGCCGTATAGGTCGAAACGGGAACCGCGACAGCCGGTTCGCGGCGAACAGGCGTCTGCACCTCGACCGGCTTGACCTCAGCAGGCTTCACTTCCGCTTTGGCCGGCAGGTCGTCCAGCACGATGTCGGAAAGGTCGAGTTCGATATCGGAGAGATCAAACTCCATCGATTCGAAGTCGATCTCCGGCTCGGCGGCAGCAGCCGCCGCAGGCACCACAACGGGCTCCTGACGAACTTCGACGACCGGCGCAGGCTCCACCCTGGCAACCGGCGCCTTCACCGGCTCGGCGACGGACGTGTTGAGGACAGGTTCGCGATGATGCGCGGTCGGCGTCGCACGACGGCTGAAGATCGAGGCGATGTTTGCGGGATTGCGGGATTCACCGGAGATGCGCGTGCGGGTCTCGGGAACGGGGTAGCGTTCCACATCGGCCAGCAATGCGTCGCGGTCGTGAGCGACCGCCTCAACGGATTCGACGCGATACTCGGGCGCCGCATCGAAGACCGGCTCTTCCGCCTGCCACTGGCTTTCCACCACGGCGGCAGCCCGGGCACGCTCCTCGCGGCCGTCGAAGGCAAGGTCGGCAACGAAGTGCGGCTCATCCGCGACATAAGCCGCCTCGGCCTGGAACGGTTCGGCCGCAACCTCTACAGGCAACAGTTCCTGAAAGACCGGATCGCCACTGCTCTCCACGGCCTCAGCGACCACCAGCTGCGGCTCGACGAAAGACGCCTCGGCGACGGCGCTCTCGCTGGCAACGAGATCGTCGGCGAAACCGTCGCCGATCGAAAGCTCCAGCTCGCGCTCCAGATCAAGGCTCAGAGCGTCGAGCTGGTTCTCATCGGCGACCACCGGCTGAAAGCCGAGAAATTCCGGTTGACGATCCTGAGAGCCCGCACGGTCGGCAGACATCACATCAACGGCCGGCTCTTGGCGAACAGGGGTTTCGAAACGTGGCTCGAAGCGGTCGGCAAACTGGCGGCCGGCGTGAACCACCGGCTCGCTCTCGACGACGGGCACCTCGTTGACGGTCGCCTCCAGCTCATCGGCAAGCAGCAGCGACGGATCGGATTCAAGGGCCGGCTCAACATCGACATTTTCGGAGAAGGCCGGCTCACGCAAATCGGCATCCACGACCGCGTCGTGGCGCATCGGAGCGTCATCGATGACAGCCAACGGATCCTCGGCGACCGGCACAGGCTCCTCGAAAACGGGCTCGACAGCGTGGGTCGCGGACTTTTCGGCAGCGACCGGCTGGACGGCAACGCGGCTCGGCGCATCGTACTGCTCGAAGGCCCGCAACAGCTCGTCTTCGAGCGCCAGGACGGGATTTTCCCGCCGTGGCACAATATCGAGAGGCTCCGAGTAAGACTTGGCCACATCCTTGACCGGACGCGGCTCGTAGCCGACGAGGCGGGCGAGCTCGCTCAACGGATCATCATCCGCCAAGAGATCCGTGTCCGCCGTTCCGCTTCGCGCGAAGTTCTTGTCTGCCATACTGCTTCCCACTCACAAGCTACAAAGTCGCATTTGCCAGCTTATTGTGGGCAAATGGTGACGTTATCGCATCTCGTCCGGAGCGGCCGTGCCTGTAATGGCAAGGCCCGACTTAAGAACGGAGGCAACCGCGTGCACCAGCCCAAGTCTGGCGATACTCAATTCTCTATTTTTATCGTTAACAAACCGTAATTCCGGCTGTTCTTTGCCCTTGTTCCAATGCGAATGGAACGCACTGGCAAGATCATAGAGATAAAATGCGATGCGATGCGGCTCCTGCGCCAGTGAAGCAGCCTCGATGACACGCGGATATTCTGCGAGCTTGGCAAGAAGCTGAAGCTCGCTTGCATCGACGATGTTGTCCTTGATCGTGGCGGCAAGATCGAGCGAGGCGATGTCCAAGTCGGGAAACGCCTCCGCCGCCTGGCGGAACACCGACATGCAGCGTGCATGGGCATACTGCACGTAGAAGACCGGATTGTCCTTGGACTGCTCCGTCACTTTGGCAAAGTCGAAGTCGAGCGGCTCGCTGTTCTTGCGGTAGAGCATCATGAAGCGAACCGGGTCGCGGCCGACTTCTTCGACGACGTCCCGCAGCGTGACGAAGTCACCCGAGCGCTTCGACATCTTCACAGGCTCGCCATCGCGGAACAGCTTGACCAGCTGGCAGAGCAGCACCGTCAGCTTCGCCTTGCCTTCCGACACGGCCCGCGCGACAGCTTCGAGGCGCTTGACGTAACCGCCATGGTCAGCGCCGAGCACGTAGATCATCTCGTCGAAGCCGCGATCGTACTTGTCCTTGAAGTAGGCGACGTCGGCCGCGAAATAGGTGTAGGAGCCATCAGACTTGATCAGCGGGCGGTCGATGTCGTCCCCCACTTCCGTCGAGCGGAACAGCGTCTGCTCACGGTCTTCCCAGTCTTCCGGCAGCTGGCCCTTCGGCGGCGGCAGCACGCCCTTGTAGACATGGCCCTTGAAGGTCAGGTCGTTGATGGCGGTACGGATCGGCGCACCGTTGCCGGCATGCAGCGACCGCTCGGAGAAGAACACGTCGTGCTTGACGTTGAGCGCGGCTAGATCCTCGCGGATCATCGCCATCATCATCTCGATCGTCTTTTCCTTGACGATCGGCATCCACTGCGCTTCCGACATGGCGCGCAGGGTCGTGCCGCGTTCGGCGGCAAGCGCCTCACCGACTGGGACGAGATAGTCACCCGGATAGAGACCGGCGGGGATTTCGCCGATCGTCTCGCCCAGCGCTTCGCGGTAGCGCAGGAAGGCGGACTTGGCCAGCACGTCGATCTGCGAGCCGGCGTCGTTGATGTAGTATTCCTTCGTCACCGCATAACCGGCAAAGGCCAGCAGATTGGCGAGCGCATCGCCCACCACGGCGCCGCGGCAATGGCCAACATGCATCGGGCCGGTCGGATTGGCGGAGACATATTCGACATTGACCTTGCGGCCGGCGCCGAGCGAGCCGCGGCCATAATCCGTGCCTTCGGAAACGATAGCCGCCAGCAGCTTCTGCCAGTAGGACACCGACAGGCGCACATTAATGAAGCCCGGGCCGGCAACGCTGACATCGGTAACTTCCGGATCGTTCCGGAGTTCCGCGACGATGAGATCGGCGAGTGCACGCGGATTGAGGCCGAGCGGCTTGGCGAGAACCATCGCAGCATTGGTCGCAACGTCGCCATGGCTGGCATCGCGCGGAGGCTCGACACTGATGCGGCCGAAATCGACATCGGCGCGCTTTTCGCGCACGATCTCAAGTCCTTCGAGTACGTTTTTGATTCTGTTATCGAAGTCTGTAAAAAGGTTCATCTCATCCATCCGCTCGCAGCGGCCGTTTCATGGCACATCCTGCGAAGTAGTTCGGTTCGGCGGGTGACTATCGCAAATCCGGGGTGTGGTCAAACAGCCGCCGATGCGTGCTGATGGCGTAATTGTCGGTCATTCCGGCGAGGTAATCGCCGACATGGCGGGCCCGCGCCGATTCCGGCATGCTGGCGATCCGGTCCACCCAATAGTGGCCCTGCATGAGCTGAGGCTCATCCATGTAGGCGTGATAGAGATCCGTCAGGATCGAGGCGGCATTGGCGCGCACGCGCATGACTTCGGGGTGGCGATAGATGCGCGAGAACAGGAGTTTCTTGATCTGCTTGTCGGTCACCGACATGTCCTCGGTGAACGTCGCAAGGCAGCGACGGGCCTTGCGCACGTCCTCCGCGCTTTCCGGCCGCTCCTCGCGGATCGCCGCCTGGGCATAGCCGATCACGTCCTCCACCATGCGGGTGATCTGGCGGCGCATGATCTCGTGGGTGAAACGCGGCGCTTCCAGGCCCGGATATCTGTCGGAGACGTCCCGCATGAGCCCGGCGAGGAACGGTACATCCTCCAGCATTTCGAACGTGAGATAACCGGAGCGCAAGCCGTCATCGATGTCATGGGTATTGTAGGCGATATCATCCGCGATCGCCGCAACCTGCGCCTCCAGGCTGGCGAAGCTGGCGATCTCCAGATCGTGCAGGGCGCAATATTCGAGGATCGGCCGCGGCACGTCCTCGCCATGGGTGCATTCGCCCGTCGGGCCGATCAGGGGGCCGTTGTGCTTGACAAGCCCCTCCAGGCTTTCCCAGGTCAGGTTCAGCCCGTCGAATTCGGCATAACGCCGCTCCAGCTTGGTGACGATGCGCAGCGACTGGGCATTGTGATCGAAGCCGCCGAAGGGCTTCAGCACCTCGTGCAACGCGTCTTCGCCGGTGTGGCCGAAGGGTGTATGGCCGAAATCATGCACGAGCGCGACGCCCTCGGCGAGGTCCTCGTCGAGCTTCAGGGCGCGCGCCAGCGCACGGGCGATCTGCGCCACTTCGATCGTATGGGTCAGGCGCGTGCGATAGTGATCGCCATCGGCGGCGATGAAGACCTGAGTCTTGTGCTTGAGGCGCCGGAAGGCGGTCGTGTGCACGATGCGGTCGCGGTCGCGCTGGAAGTCCGATCGGGTCGGACTTTCGCTTTCGGCATGAAGCCGTCCACGTGTCGCCCAGGGGTCGGAGGCGTAGATTGCGCGCTGCCCGGCGCCAAACCCGAGCGCATGTCTGTCAAAGGTCATTCGTCACCTGCATTCACGCCGCCCATTGACGCGGCCGCAATGCCTTCATACCTATAGTGTGCACAGCGGCAAGTCCGGCTGCAAGAGAAGCTTGAAAAACAAACCTTTTCATGAGGTTGTCTAAACAGCTTACAGCAGCGGGATGCAAAGCGGCCTGACCGCCGCAGTCCGCGCAAGGAAGCGATTCTCTCCGGATCTTGACCCCGGCAGGAGGCAGACATGACCGACAAGTCCGTTACCATCTCCGATGCCGCCGCCCGGCGCATCGCCTCTATTCTCGGCGCAGCCCCCGAAAAACAGGCGCTTCGCGTCTCGGTGGAAGGCGGCGGGTGTTCCGGCTTCTCCTACAAGTTCGATCTCGTCGAGGACCAGCAGGACGATGACATCGTCCTCGAAAAGGACAATGCAAAGGTCCTGATCGACCAGCTCTCCCTCGTCTATATGGATGGTTCGGAGATCGATTTCATCGACAACCTGCTCGGCCAGTCTTTCCAGATCCGGAACCCGAATGCCGTCGCGAGCTGCGGCTGCGGCACAAGCTTCTCGATCTGATTCTCCTCAAAACCGAAACGGACCCCCGCATGCCGATCAAGATTGCCACCTGGAACATCAACGGCGTGCGGGCGCGCATCGACAATCTGGTCGCGTGGCTGAAAGAGTCGAACCCCGATATCGTCGGTCTGCAGGAAATCAAGACGGTCGACGAGGGTTTTCCGCGCGCAGAGATCGAGGCGCTCGGCTATCACATCGAGACACATGGCCAGAAGGGCTTCAACGGTGTCGCCCTGCTCTCGAAGTTTCGCCCGGACGAAGTCAATCGCGGGCTGCCTGGCGGCGATGGCGACGAACAGTCCCGTTTCATCGAAGGCGTCTTTTCCGTCGAGGGTGGTGCGATCCGCTTCTGCTGCCTCTATCTGCCGAACGGCAATCCGCCCGATGATCCGGTGAAGTACCCCTACAAGCTTTCCTGGATGGATCGCCTCGTCGCCTTTGCCGAGGACCGGCTGGCACTGGAGGAACCGTTTATCCTCGCCGGCGACTACAATGTCATTCCCGAGCCGCACGATTGCTGGGACGTAAAGGTCTGGGAGCGCGACGCGCTCTACCTGCCACCGACCCGCCAAGCGTTCCGTCGCCTCGAAAATCTCGGCCTGACCGATGCCGTGCGCGCATCGTCGGATGCGACACCGCTCTATACCTTCTGGGATTATCAGGCCGGTGCCTGGCCGAAGAACAACGGCATCCGCATCGATCATCTCATGCTGTCGGCCGAGGCTTCCGACCGCCTCGTCTCGACCGATGTCGAAAAGCATGTGCGCAATTGGGAAAAGCCGTCAGATCACGTGCCGGTCGTGGCCGTGCTCGACTACACCGCGTTGGCCACTACGTAGTCACGGGCGGCACGTCGCCCCCATCGCCTGCCGGATTTCTACTCGCCTGCGTTCGAGCGAATGTTCTTCGCGAGCGCCACGCCTTTGCGACGGTCTTCCTCGCTTGCCACGGAGAAGGCCTCTTCCTGCGTCGACTGAAGCCACGCGCAATCCTTCGGCGGGCAATGGTCGAGGGCTGCGGTCATAAAAGCAAGACCGCGGGCGGCGTCGCCTTCCTGGAAGATGATGTTGCCGAAAAGCCCCATCGCGCCGGCATGGCCATTGTTGCGCGCGCGATTCAGCCATTTCTTGGCCTGATGCACGCTGACGGAACCGCCCTCGCCTGAAAGCATCATGCGGCCGAGCTGGAACTGTGCTTCTGGAATACCGAAGGCCGAAGCCGCCTGGAAATAGAGCTGGCGAGCCTGTGACAGGTCGATCTTGACGGGACTGTCGGCAATGCCGCGGCGATAGTATCCGGCAAGCGCAATCAGCGCGTTGGCAAAATACCCGGTGTCTTCCGAGCCCGGTTCGACGCCGGCCTGGGCGATTTCGCTGTAGATCTTGAAAGCTTCGAGGTCATTTTCCGGCACGCCGTCGCCATCCGCATACATGTTGGCAAGTGCCCAGCGCGATCCGGTGTGGCCTTTTTCCGCCGCATAGCGATAGGCCTCGACGGCATCGCCCTTGCGGCCCTCCTTGTAGGAGAAGAAGCCGAACTTGAAGAGATCGAAGGGACCACTTTCCCGGCTGACGCCGGACTGCGTGTCAAATGCGAGGGCCTGGGACGCCATCCCGGAGGAAAGCGAAAGACAAAGGCCCATTACCAATAGTTTCATCGGCATCAACTCGGACTTCGGCATCGACTCTACAATTCCGCGCCAGGCCTTTCCATGTGCGCCAAACCGGGAATGCACGGCTCTCGTGCTGGTTTCCGGTTTTTCCGGCGGCAATGACATCGGCTGGCCCATCGTTTCCTTAAGCGCGGTTCCACGCGTTTACATGTCCGTATCGCTGCGCCCCGTTTGTGGCGGGAAATGGACATTTCGTCGCTTGCCTAGGGGTGTAGCAAACTCTGGAAAAAAATGTGTTGCGATTCCGTCACATATTTTCAGGCGTCGCTGTGATTTCCCCATGAGGCTGACGACAATGAAACGAAGTGTTAACCAAGAAAAAGGGCCCGGCGATGACACCGGGCCCTTTTTCACGATTCTGGTCCGACGATCAGAATTTGATGAGGTAGGAAACGCTCGCACCGTAGGCGAAGTCGCCATCGACAGTCGCGTTGAAATCCGCCAGCTCGCCGCCGGCATCGAACTTCTGCTCACCTGACGTCAGATAGCTGACCGCGCCGCCAAGACGGAACTCGCCCGGACCGGCCTTGATGGCCGTACCGAGACCGACCGTCCAGGTGTCCGTCATGATATCGGCGCCGGTGCCGACACCACGATCCCATGTCAGGCTGATCGCGCCGGACACGGTATCCGTAAAGGTGTGACCGATGCCGCCCATCACGGTCCAACCGTCACGGAACTTGAAGTTCTTCTTGAGATCGCCAAGCCCGGTGATGTTGTAGTTGAGCGTCGGCAGCACGCTCCAGTCCGTCCACTTGATCGAGCCGAAAGCAAGCCAGCCCGGCGCAATGCCGCTCTGGAGGCTCAGCTCGAGGGACTGCGGCAGACTGCCTGCGCCATAGGCCGGGAGTTCAAAACCTGCAGGAACGCCCAGGATCGGAGCGCCGGCAGAGCTGATGGTGAAAGCGCCATCACCCGAATGATCGATCTGCGACCGGTACATGATTTCGGCCCGCAGGGCGATATCCGGGATATCGTAGGCGGCGCCGAGGCGATAGCCGAGTTCGCTGCTGTCCTTCAGGCGCAGCGTGCCGTAGCGGGAAACTTCCTCATAGTCGAAGCTCTGCAGGAAGAGGCCGCCAAGCAGCCAAAGCCGACCGGTCTCGAGATTGAAGTTCGCGGCGCAGGTCAGGCCGTATTCATGCGTCTCGAAGCTCGCCTCGATTGTCGCATTGCCGATTCTCGAGGTGGCCGCGTCGGCCGCCTGTGCCTGAAGACCATAGGTCGAGGACGCGCCGAAGGGCTGGGTGTAGGTCGCCGCGCATGACAGATTGTCCGTCAGACGCACCTTGCCGGCGAGGCTCGGGATGAAATAATTGTTCGTGTAGTCGCCGTCAGTGCCCTCGATACCATTGACGGTATCGTATCCACGTTGCGGCGCGACGAAGGTCGTCTTCGCCCTGAAGGCGGCCGTACCATCCTCATAGAGGATATCCGTATCCGCTTCGCCGCGACTGAAGCCGCCTGCCTGTGCAGCTCCCGCGAAAGCCGCCAGTGCCGTGATGGTGATAACACCATTCTTGAAGATCGTTTTGATCATTCATATTCCCCCAATGTCACAACACGGCCTCTCCACCGCATGTCCGACACCGACTATCGAAGACGCACGCCGCCTTGGCAAACCCCACTTTTCGCCCGTGATTTCCAGTGTGCATCGCCAAAATTACGTAAGATTTTTCTGAAGCACCTCATCAAACCCGCCCACCGAAAAATATTTTCAAGATATCGGGAAAATTTGCGCAAAACAGAAATCCTATTCCATCATTGCGGCACCATGTCACATTTCCACCACAATAAGAATTTTGCAGCCGCTCGGCGAATAAAAAGCCGCGCTGGGGGTACCAGCGCGGCTTTGCAATCGTCTTCACACGCCATGCGTGGAATCAGCCAGCTTCACTGACCCTTGTCAGCGCCACGGCCAAGCTGGCGAGCTGCTGCTCGAGCTCCGCGAAACGCTCGCGTTCGGCTTCCACCACCTCGGGCTTGGCATTGGCGACGAACTTCTCGTTCGAAAGCTTGCCCTGGATACGGCCCGTTTCCACCTTCGCCTTCTCGATCGCCTTTTCAAGACGCGCCTTTTCGGCGCCGAGATCGATCAGGCTGCCGAGCGGCAGGCAGGCGGTCGCCTCGCCGACCACGATTTGCGCAGCGCCCTTCGGAGCCGTCGCTTCGAGGCCGATTTCAGACACCCGCGCGAGACGGCGGATCGCCTGATCGTGCGTTGCAAGCCGCGTCTGGGTCAGCGCATTCGCGCCGACCACGATCAGCGGTGCCGTGGCGCTCGGCGGCACGTTCATTTCTGCACGGACCGAACGAATGCCGGACACGAGGTCGATCAGCCAGTTGATCTCGTCGGCGGCAGCATCGTCACCGTAAGCGGGTGCCGGCCATTCGGCGTGGCAGATCAGGTTGTCGCGGCTCTGGCCCTCGCCCGCCGTATGCGCCCACAGTTCTTCCGTCATGAAGGGCATGAACGGGTGGAGGAGCTTATAGGTCTCTTCCAGAACGTAAGCCGCACAGGCCTGCGATTCCGCCTTGGCCGCCGCATCCTCACCGGAGAAGACCGGCTTCAGCAGTTCCAGATACCAGTCGCAGAACTGGTTCCAGATGAAGCGGTAGAGCGTGCCGGCCGCATCGTTGAAGCGATAGGTCTCTATCGCTTCGGTGACATCGCGCGCGGCGCGGGCCAGTTCCGTCAGGATCCAGCGGTTGATCGTCAGCGAGGCCGCTTCCGGAACGAATTTCGGATCGGAAGCGACGCCGTTCATCTCGGCAAAACGCGTTGCGTTCCACAGCTTGGTGCCGAAGTTGCGATAGCCGGCGATGCGGGCGGGGTCGAGCTTCACGTCGCGGCCCTGCGCGGCCATGATCGCCAGCGTGAAGCGCAGCGCATCCGCACCGTACTCATCGATCAGTTCGAGCGGATCGATGACGTTGCCCTTGGACTTCGACATCTTCTGCCCGTTCTTGTCGCGCACCAGGGCATGGACATAGACGGTGTGGAACGGTTCGACCGGATTGCCGAACTCGTCCTTCATGAAGTGCATGCCCATCATCATCATGCGGGCGACCCAGAAGAAGATGATGTCGAAGCCGGTGACCAGCACATCGGTCTGGTAGTATTTTGCAAGTTCCGGCGTCTTTTCCGGCCAGCCGAGCGTCGAGAACGGCCAGAGCGCGGAGGAAAACCACGTGTCGAGCACGTCCTCGTCGCGCGTCAGGATGTCGCCGGGTGCAAAATTCTCCAGCTTCTCCTCGACCCAGGCCTTCCAGGGGCCTTCATGAGCGATGTAGTGCTGGATGGCGGCGTGCAGCGCCTCTTCCTCGGTCTTTTCAACGAACACCTGACCATCCGGGCCGTACCAGGCCGGAATCTGGTGGCCCCACCAGAGCTGGCGCGAAATGCACCACGGCTCGATGTTTTCCATCCATTCGAAATAGGTCTTTTCCCAATTCTTCGGGACGAAGTTGGTGCGGCCCTCGCGAACCGACGCGATGGCGGGCTTGGCCAGCGTCTTGGCGTCGGCGAACCACTGGTCGGTCAGCATCGGCTCGATAACAACGCCGGAGCGGTCGCCGAACGGCTGCATGACCTTCTTGTTCTCGACATAGGGAATGTCGTTGCCTTCGGCATCCTTGACGGTGACGGCAAGGCCCTCGGCATTGATGGCATCGACGATGCGTTTGCGGGCCTCGTAGCGATCGAGGCCGCGATATTCATCGGGAACGAGGTTGATGTCATCAACCTCGGCTTCACCGGGAACATGGCCGGACTTCGCGATCTCGAGCGCCTGCGCGGCGTAGAACGCATAGGGCTCCCCGTCGGCGCGCATCGCAGCCTGCGTGTCCATCAGACGATAGAGCGGAATGTTGTTGCGCTTGGCCACCTGGTAGTCGTTGAAGTCGTGCGCGCCGGTGATCTTGACCGCACCCGAGCCGAAATCCTTCTCCGGATATTCGTCGGTGATGATCGGGATCAGGCGGCGGTGTTCCTTCGGGCCGACCGGAATTTCGCAAAGCTTGCCGACGATCGGCGCATAGCGCTCGTCGGTCGGATGAACGGCAACCGCGCCGTCGCCCAGCATCGTTTCCGGACGCGTGGTGGCGATCGAGATATAGTCGCGCTCTTCCTGGAAGGTGACGTTGCCGTCCGCGTCCTTCTCGACATAGGTATAGGTGGCCCCGTCGGCGAGCGGGTACTTGAAGTGCCACATATGGCCGTCGGCTTCCTTGTTCTCGACTTCGAGATCGGAAATCGCCGTTTCGAACTTCGGGTCCCAGTTGACGAGACGCTTGCCGCGATAGATCAGGCCTTCCTTGTACAAGGAGACGAAGACTTCGAGCACGGCTTCGGAGAGGCCCTCATCCATGGTGAAGCGTTCACGCGACCAGTCGCAGGACGCGCCGAGACGCCTCAGCTGGTTGAAGATCAGGCCGCCCGATTCTGCCTTCCACTCCCAGACCTTTTCGATGAAGGCCTCGCGGCCCATCTCGCGACGGTCCGGCAGCTTTTCGGCAGCGAGCTTGCGCTCGACGACCATCTGGGTCGCGATGCCGGCATGGTCCATGCCGGGCTGCCACAGCACGTCCTTGCCGCGCATGCGCTCGAAGCGGACCATGATGTCCTGCAGCGTATTGTTGAGCGCATGGCCCATATGCAGCGAACCCGTGACGTTCGGCGGCGGGATCACGATGGTGAAGGTTTCGGCGCCGGGCTTTGCGCCCTCGCCTGCGCGGAATGCATCCGCATCTTCCCACGTTTTGGCGATGCGCGGCTCGACCGCTGCGGAATCATAGGTTTTTTCAAGCATTTTCGTGCGTGGCCTGCTGTTTATCGGTTGGGTTTTGTAAACCGGATGGCCGGCATGGAGTCAACAATATCAGAAGAAAAGCCGCGCCGGGTGCCCGGCGCGGCTCAAACCTTCTTTTGAAGAATGGCGGCGTCGGTCAGCGGCGCGGGCCGCGCGCCACCCGTTCGATTTCCTCGCGCACCAGCCGTTCGACCAGCGTCGGCAGGTTGTCGTCGAGCCATTCCTGCAGCATCGGGCGCAGCATGTCTTCGGCGATCTCGTCAAAGGAGCGGCGCGGGCCGGCATCGACGGCCTCCGCCAATGCACCGAAGGACTGCGCAACACGCTCGCTGACGGCCGGCGACACGAGGGAAGCGATCTCACGGCCGACCGGGCTCTCCTCAAACACCTCGGTAACAGAATCCTGTACCGGCGCAGCGCGGGGCACGGCGGCTTCTACCACATCGGCAACCGGCTCGACGGTCTCGGCCACTGGAGCAAAGCGGCCCGCCGTGGCGGCGACACGCGCCGTGATCAGCGGATTTTCCTCGCGCGCTGCAACCTGCTGCACCGGCTCCGCCGAGAACGAATCGCGCTCCGCCGGCTCGCCGCGGTTGGCAGCGACATGGCGCTCGGAGGCGGCGCGAACACGGGCGGCGACATCGGCCAGCGACAATGCAGGCTGACCGGTAGCCTGCGCGGTGCCCAGTGACAGCGACGGCTGGCCGGCGGCCGGCGCGGGTTCGACACGCGCAATGGAATGAACCGGAGCAGAGCGGATTTCCTCGACGTGGAATTGCTCCACGACCGAGGGATGATCGAGAAGGCCAGCATCCCCTTCCGTCGAGATATCGAAACCTTCATCGTCCCGCGCATCTGCGGCGAAGTCCGGTTGAGCTTCGTTGTTCTCGATGATCTTGCGGATGGACGCCAGGATTTCATCCATGGACGGTTCACGCGCTACACTTGGCTGAGCCATTTCTATCCCCGTTCTCTGCGGCGTCCGCGGCATGGCATGCAAGGCCTGCCGGACATCCCGAAAACCCTAGGCGAGTTCGGCGGCGAACTAAATCGCCACGAATCATGTGTTAAGAGTGATGCACAGATTTGTTGACCCTGCCAAGAGCAAGGTCGCGGCCACTCAGTTGCTATCGACCGTGCGAAGGCCGAACCATTTGTCCTTGACCTTCTCGTAGTGACGCTCGGCGCGGTACTCGGTCACCTCCAGCCCCTGGCTGCGCACCGTCAACGCCCCCATGGCCGCAATCACGGAATAGCTGGCGACGACGGCATCACGCTGGGCCGAGACAAGGCTTTCCTTCGCATCGAGCACATTCTGCTGTGCGTTCAACACGTCGAGCGTCGTGCGCTGACCGACATTACGCTCCTCTACGACGCCGTTCAGCGCCATGTTGGCGGCATCGATCTGCTGACGGATTGCGCCGATGGCCGCGACCGACGCCTCGTATTGCGCATGGGCCGAAACAATGGTGCGCTGCACTTCCAGGCGCGCGGAATCGACGAGGATCTGTCGCTGGCCAAGCTGCTCCTTGGCCTGGCGGATCTGGCCGTATTCCGCCCCACCCTGATAGAGCGGAACCACGACACGGGCCGAGAGCGCGCCGGTCAGGTTGTCGGCCGGCCCTGCGTCGTTGTTCACGGACTTGTAGAGATCGCCTTGCAGCGAAACGCCCGGCAGCATCGTGCCTTCGGCGACCCGCACATTGTATCCGGCGGCATCGGCGCTGCGCATGGCCGAAAGGATGGTCGGATTTTCCTGGTAACCCATCGCGACTGCGGCATCGAGCGAGGAAGGCATCGCCTTCTTCGCCGCAGGAGGCTGCTTGATGCCCGACGGCGCAACGCCGACGATCTGCACATAGGCCGCCTCGCTCTGCTTGAGCTGGGAGACCGCCGCCGTCAGCAGCGCCTTGGCGGCCGCAAGCTCGGCCTCGGCGAGGCTGACGTCCGTTCGCGTGCCCTCCCCGACATCGAGGCGCGCGTTGGCGGCATTGAGCTGTTCGCGCAGGAAGGCGAGGTTCTGCTTGCGAATGGCGACGACCTGCTGGTCCCGGGCGATATTGGCGTAGGATTCTACAGCCGCCAGCAGGATGGAGATTTCGTTGGCGCGCAGTTGCTCGCGGCTTGCCAGAACGTTCAACTCCGCCGCCTTCACGCGGTTCAACGTCTGAAAACCGTCGAAAATCTGCTGTGTGACAGTGATGCCGTGGCTGGAGGTAAGCTGTTTGGTCTTGCGGTTGCCGAAAACCGGGCGCTTGTCCAGCTTGGTGCCGGTGACCTCGTATTCCGAGACCGCGCTGATCCGTGGGCGATAGCCGGCCTTGGCGATCGTCACGTTCTCGTCGATGGCACGCAACGCCGCGCGGGCGGCATTGAGGTCCGGATTGTTCTCGTAGGCCTTGGCCATCGCGCCGGCCAGCGTTTCGGCGGATACGCCCTGCGGCAGGACGAAGGCGACGGAAGCAAACGCAAAAGCAAGGGCGGTTCGACGAAGAATGGACACAGTACAAAACTCCGATCCTGGACCGACCCGCCACTGAGCCGCCGTTTGATACACTTTGAACATTCGCAGAAATCGCGGGCGATGTTCAGCAATGCGACAATCGTCCTGGACGGTCCGCGCACCGCTTGCAAATAGTGGCTTTAAGTTGCTTGGGAAACGGGGATCGCGCCAGTCCCCTCAGGTCATGCAACCACAATAGGAAAGGCCCGTTGCCAAAGCGCAACAAAAGCGGGCCTTTCCTCCATCCATTGGCTTGCGCCGCGCTAGAACACGAATTCCTTCGCCCGGCGGAAGCCCGGCAGCGGCTTGACGGCGGTGTTGAACACATTGCGCTCGGAAACGTGGCCGCTTTCTTTGATGTAGATGCGAGCCTGCGAGGCATTGCCGTAGCCTTCGACGACGACCAGACGGCCCCCATCTCGAAGCTGCGCGAAAAGTGCGGCCGGAACGAATTCGACGGCGCCGTGCACGAAGACCACGTCGTAAGGCGCCTCCGCAGCATAACCGGCTTCGAGATCGCCGGAAACGACGGCGACATTGTCATAGCCGAGACGGGAAAGCGTTTCCGTCGCCGCCGCTGCAAGATCCGCGTCGCTTTCGAGCGCGACGACCGAGCTTCCCAGGCGCGACAGGATCGCCGAGGCATAGCCCGTGCCGCAACCGACTTCGAGAACGACGTCGGTGCTGGCGACCTCGGCAAGCTGGATCAACTTGGCAAGCGGCGACGGCTCCATGAGGAACCGGCCGGGCGACAGCTGGATGTCGTTGTCGATATAGGCAAGCGGCTTCGCCGCCGCGGGCACGAACTCTTCGCGCGCGACGGTCAGGAAGGCGTCGAGCACCTCGTGCGACGTCACGTCCGTCGTACGGATCTGGTTATCCACCATCTTCGTGCGCGCTGCTTTGTAGTCAATCATCTCTAGCCCTTGAGTAAAACGGCGAGGACCGGCGCGAAGGCCCGGCCCGCTGCCGGATGCGTCGCAATTCTCTTAGTGCGGTTTCGGGCCGGGTGTCCATAGGTGCGAGAGCATTGCGCGCAAAAACCACCACTCTCACCTGCCGGGGTAAGATCGGCCGGGACTTATCCGTGTTATCATGAATAAATTACTCAACATATTATTGCCTGTCCGGTACATAATGTCGTATTGGACAATCAGGTTTTTGGGATGCACCGCGCGCCCGCACCCACGCCTCCTCATTGAGCAGGCTCCGTTTAAGACAGACATGTAAGAGGAATACGCCGTGCTGAAACGGTCTCGACTGCACTTCGCGATGATCCTGCTGGCGCTTGCCGCCCCCTACGCCGCTTCGGCGCAGACCCAGGAGACACCCACGGTCCAGACGGGCGACGCCCAGCCGGAAGCCCGCCAGTCTACACAAACCCAGTCCACACAAACCCAGGCCACCGAAACACAGGCTGTCGGTTCGCAGCCCACCGCGACCGCTACAGACACGACGACGTCCGAGACGACGTCGCGCCCGACCGCAACGGAAAGCTCTGCCGAAACCACGACCAGCCCGGCAACATCGGCCGAGACCGACGCGACGATGGAAGACGAGGACGCGACGGAACTCGAGGCGGTCGATGATGCCGCAGGCGCGCGCCAGGCGGGTCTGCCGCACGACCTTTCGCCGTGGGGCATGTTCATGGCCGCCGACATCGTCGTCAAGGCCGTGATGATCGGCCTTGCCTTCGCTTCCGTCGTCACCTGGACGGTGCTGCTCGTCAAGCTCGCCGAACTCGGCGCCGCGCAGCGATCCGCCAGCCGCGCCGTACGCCGCCTCGTGGCTGCCCGCGGCCTCGAGGATGGCGAACAGGCGCTGGGCCGCAACCGCGGTCTCGTCGCCCGCATGACAAGCGCCGCCCGCGAAGAGATGGAAGCCTCCGAATCCGTGCTCGACCACGTCTCCGACGGCGGCGTGAAGGAACGCATCGCCTCTCGCCTCGGCCGCATGGAAGTGCATGGCGGCCGCCGCATCGCCAAGGGCACGGGCCTGCTCGCCACCATCGGCTCGACCGCGCCGTTCGTCGGCCTCTTCGGCACCGTCTGGGGCATCATGAACTCGTTCATCGGTATCTCGAAGGCGCAGACGACCAATCTCGCCATCGTGGCCCCCGGCATCGCCGAAGCGCTGCTTGCCACGGCCATCGGCCTCGTCGCGGCCATTCCCGCCGTGGTGATCTACAACTTCCTGGCCCGCGCCATCACCGGTTACCGCCAGAACCTTGCCGACGCCTCGGCCGCCATCGAGCGGCTGGCCAGCCGTGACCTCGATGTGCGCCGCGCCGTCCGCCACCCCGCCGTCCAGCGCGGCGAACGGGCTGCCGGCTCCGTCGTAAAGCTCGGGTGACGCCATGGCCAGCAAGATCAAGGAAGGCGGCGGCGACGACCTGGAGGAAAACAGCGAAATCAACGTGACGCCGTTCATCGACGTCATGTTGGTGCTGCTCATCATCTTCATGGTGGCCGCACCGCTTGCGACCGTCGACATCAATGTCGACCTGCCCTCCTCCGTCGCCCAGCCGACGCCACGGGAGGACAAGCCGGTCTTCATGACGCTGAAAAAGGACCTGACGGTCTCGATCGGCAACGGCGAGATCGGTCGCGACACGTTCGGTCCGGAACTCGATGCCGTAACGGAAGGCAACAAGGACACGCGCATCCTGCTGCGCGCCGACAAGGCCGTCGATTACGGCAGCGTCATGGATGTCATGAACCTCCTGCGCGCCGCCGGCTACGCCAAGATCGCCCTCGTCGGTCTCGAAGGCGCTCCAGCGCAGTAATTGGCACGGCGCGCCCGAACGGCGCGCCGCCTGCCCACAAAAAAGCGCAACAATCGACACCAAAGCCTCTTGCACCCTGTTTGAATTCGTTCTAAACGCCCGTCACCACACGCTTTATAGCAAACGGACGGCCTCGTGGCGGAGTGGTGACGCAGAGGACTGCAAATCCTTGCACCCGAGTTCGATTCTCGGCGAGGCCTCCACTCTTCATCAAAGAAATCAAAGAGTTGCAGCCCTCTTGGGCTGCTGTTCGTTTTGCGCCTTTCACATGGCCCCTGCCCCATCCGGCAAGCCGTCAAGGCCCCTCGGCCACGCATTTTCTTCAGGCCGCAGGCAGGCCGCCGGTCCCTTGTCCAAAAGACTGTCGACAAACGCGCACCAAGCTCTGATACTTCGGACGCTGGCGCCCGGAAGCATGTCATCGCGTCGGCCTCGACGATTGGGCGCGACATCGACAAGAGGGTCTCATGAGGTTCGCATCGCTTCCTGCCGGTATGCTCGCGCTGCTCTTCCTTGGCATCGCCCCAGTACGAGGCGAGGAACTCTACGCCTATTTCTATGAGAACGAGGAACAGCCTGCCGCTCATCTGACTTTCAGCCCGTGCACCGGTGAAGAGGTCTCGGAATGTGTTTCCTACAGTCTCTCCTGTGATCCCGCCCGGACCCCACCGCTGGAAATCAGCATTCTCACGGGCCCGGTCGAGCTGATGGCAATCGATCTGATCAAAGCCTCGGCAGGCCTTGCCTATGCCAAGGTGGCGCTCTCAGCCGTAGGCAAGAGCATCGACCTGCCGATTTCCATGATCCATGTCGATACAAACGAGATGGATGGCGGCTGGATGCTCAGTCTCGGCACCTACGACACCGCGCCCCTGCTCGATACGCTGTCGAAGGACAACAGCGAAGGCGCGACGGTCTCCATCGGCGGCAAAGTGTTCTCGCTTGCGCCGCAAAAGGGCGACGGCGCCAAGCTGGCCCAATGGCGGGATGCCTGCGCTCGCATCCGCGGAAATTGATCTTGCCCGACAAGGCGGGCTCTTGCAGACGCGGGCTGACGTGCGCATATGCCGAACACTGATCAAACGGAATCACCCATGGCGAAGAAACCTCAACTCGAGCATTCCGAACTCTCCGGCGAATTCACGGAGGATGACGTCACCGTTCTCGTGGATATCTACCGGCCGGCCGGCACCCAGCAGGACTGGCGCCTGGAGGTGGTGACGCAGAACGAGGACCTTTTCGAATGGGATGCGCCCTTCGCGACCGATCGGGAGGCTTTCGACGAATTCCTCGCCACGGTGGCACGGGATGGTATCCATTCCTTCCTGGACGAGGAAGACATCCCGTCCACGCACTAGGGCGACAGGCCCGCCAGGGCCTTTCCCTCTCCGCTCCCACATCTGCCACGCAGAGCAAGCTGTTATTTTCATTACAAAATCGTAATCATGGCGTTCAGTTTTGGTTCATCCGGCCGGCCCTAGGCTTCTCGTATCAACAACGAGGAACCAACCGATGAAATACATCACACGCACCCTTCTCGCCGCCGTTGCCCTTTCCTTTGCCGCCATGCCGATGGCACAGGCCCAGCAGCTCTACGGCCACGACCGCAAGCCCGGCCATTCCTACACCGTCAAGAAGAAGGTGGTCACAACGCGCCATACCTGGCGCAAGGGCGAGCGCTATTCGAACTGGAAAGGCCGGCCGGCCGTGCGCGACTATCACCGCCACGGCCTGCACAGGCCCGCCCGTGGCCAGCAATGGGTGAAGGTGGACAATTCCTACCTTCTGATGAGCGTTGCTACAGGCCTCATCCTCGGCGTCGCCGCCGCCCGCTAAGACAGACGCCACCGCCGGCCCCGCCGCGGTGGCGTTTTTTCCTTCAGCGAATGAGGAGCGCCGTCAAGTATAGCCCCAGCGCGAAGACGGTGTGCGACACCAGATTGAGAACACGCACGGTATTGGCGTTCGGCAGCTTGGAGGCCGCAACACCAATTCCGAGACCAGGTTGTAGCAGGAACCAACCCGCCCCTACGGTCACGATACCGAGGATCCAGGCCGGCAGGAAGGTCGGGGCGGCAAACCACGGCGCGCCGACGAACAATGCCAGGACAACGCCATAGAGAACGCCCACGGCATAGTGGAAGATCCAGCCAAGCGCCTGCTCCTGCGCGTGGGGTTCGGCGGCCGCAATGTTGTCATGGAAGACCGTGCCGTTCTTCAGGTGCCAGACCCAGCGCCCCACCGGCGCCCAGTTCGGTCGTGACTGGCGGAAGGCCTTCCACAGCACGACAGCCCACAAATCCATCAGCACCGTCGCGCCGACCCCGATCACGGCACCTTTCACCAGCAATTCCATAGGCTTCCCCTCAAGCGATAGCCATCGGGTTAGATCAGGTCAGCGAAACGGACGCAAGGAACGATCAGCGGGCGCCCCGACGCGCCTTGCGGGTCGCCCACCACACGGCAAGCCGGCGACGCTGGCGCCGCACGAAGTGGGAATCGTGCGAAAGCACGAGAAGTCCAAGCGGCACCATCCAGAATCCGAGTACCGGCAGGAAGCCGAGAAGGCCGCCGAAGACCAGGAGCACGCCGATCAGCGTGCGCATCCAGCGCGATTCCGGTAGCTTGAGGCGAAAAGAACCGATGACGATCTGCCTGGTGCGGGGATCAATGCCAAAATGCATGTTGTTTTTTTTCGCTGCCATCCATCGCTCTTTTTGCTGAAAAGCCCGGTTTTCCAGGCATCGCGTCCCTCTCAGTTGGAGACTTCTCCACAATCAATCAAGTCTGGTGCATTTTTTTGTCAAAAACCGCTTGGCAAATCGATCCAGCATTTGTATTACGCGCTCACTCCGCAGCGAGCAGCTGGAAACCAGCAGCGAGCGGATGATCCCTGGTAGCTCAGCGGTAGAGCATTCGACTGTTAATCGACAGGTCGCCGGTTCGAATCCGGCCCGGGGAGCCAGATTAAAAGATAAACGCCCGTTATCGTTGAGAAATCCGATAACGGGCGTTTATCTTTCCCACAATTTCTCCCCGCTTTTGGAAACCAGTCGTCTCAGCGGTGGAGTCGAACCTCAATGTGGGTTCACAGCGCCGGCGAGCCCTACCGACTCGGCTTGATCGTTAAGCGGCTCTTCTGCCAACTCCTCGTCGACCTCTTTCTCCGCCTGCAGCCAATGACTGAGGCTTCGCCCGTCAAGAGATCCTTCAGCCTGCCAGAGTTCGAAAGCCCGCGCAGTGATCCGTCTTTCGCGTGGATCGGTCATGACACTCACCGAAGGCCAAGGAACGACAGAATTACCAGCACGACAACGACCAGTCCAACGATATAGATGATGCGGTTCATGACGCTCTCCTGTTTTGATCAAGAGACGAACGCGGCGGACGGAACTTCGTTCCCAAAGGGCGCCGCCCGTCCCAATAGGCGAGCGGCGTCTGTCTCTAGGCACTCATGCGCGGCGGCGATGACGGTCCTCTTTGCCAACTCGGCGTAAACGCCTCCACAGGCAAACCCGCCTCAAGGCAAGCGGCGACAAACGCCTCACGCGCAACAGCGACCGGTGCCATTCGATAGAGCGCGGCGCGGCACTTCTCACAAGCGCGCTTGTATCGAGCTCCGTGACGCAAGGGCCATTCATTTTCAAGAAAGTCGACTGTGTCGTGCAGGCTCTCGAAAGAGCGCGTTACGCCATTGGGGAAGCGGACGTGAAGGGGTACAGAGAAGAAAACGTCAGCCAGCATCGTGGTGCTCCTTTCAATTACAACCTGGCGGAATCGATATGTGTTTGGCCGGCCGCTTTTCAAGATTGGAACAACGCGCTCGACAGGCCGTTTTTCGCGTATCCAATAGGAGGACGCAATGACGATCGAGAACGCACCAACGGAAGACGGCAAGGAAGGCGCCATGGGCTTACACAAGGCCGCACGAGCCGATGAGCGCAAAGTTGAAGCTGAGAAGGGTTCGGACCTTGCCAAAGGCGCGGATCGGTTTGACGAGCGCTCCAGAAGCTCTGACGGCAAAAGTGCCGGCGAAAAGCAGCGCTGACGAAAGGGCTCGTCAACGACGGGTCTTTCGTTGTTACCAGGTCTGGCGACCGTACCAATCGTCGACATCCTTGGTCGCACGGTCCTTCTCGTAACCGTAGCGCTCCTGGATCTTGCCTTCGAGTTGATCACGCTTGCCGTCGATGACATCGAGATCATCGTCAGTCAGCTTGCCCCACTGCTCCTTGATCTTACCCTTCACCTGCTTCCAATTACCTTCAACGCGATTCCAGTCCATTTTGAGCTCCTGCTTTTAGGATGGTGACGGCTGAGGAATGCGCAGAGAGGGACTTTGATCCGCATCGACACCGCAAGATGCGGATTGCCCACCCTTGTTGTGCGCCGCAAGCGACATATATTGCGATGCAATAACAGGAGAGAAAATGACGATCAACGTTTCGAATCCCATTGCAGAACTCCGCAGAAATAAGGGCTATAGCATCGAGCAACTGAGCGTGATGTCCGGCCTCACCGAACTCGAGATCACGAAGTTGGAAAGCGGTGTGCTGGTCGATTCTGCCAAAATGGCCAGATTGCTTACATCGGCGGGCGTGAAGGTGGTGTAAGGTTATGTGGGCGGCCCGCGCTCGTCTGGTGTGGGCGACGGTGGTGCAGCGCGGGCCTCTGGTATAAAAGACCGGGGCAGCTACGTAGCGCCACCGGCAAAAGCCAGCCGACAATGCGGAGCGGCTGGCGGGAAACTGTTAGCGGTACCTTATTCCGTCCACGATCTGCGAAACGAATTCGGGCGTGATCGTCATGGCACGGTCACCGGTTTTGAGGCAGTAGAGGTCCAGGCCGAGCCCATGCTCATTATGGGTGGCGATATAGCGATCTCGGCCTATGAAAACGGTGGAGCCTTCGGGGTAGATTTCGCGCCAGTTCATGCTGCCACCTCGGCTTCTATGTCGAGACCGACCAGTGCGCGATACATGTCGAGTGCTTCCGCATCGAGGTACTGGCGGGTGCTGACAATCCGAAGGTCGTCGACATCGGCCATGCTCACCTGGACGAGATGCGGATTGCCGTCATAAAAGAATGCGGCGACCTCACCATCCATGAGTTCGAGAATGTAAAAATTGCGCCTGCAGCCGTCCGCCGTCTCGAACGTGACTTCGTCGCCAGCCTGAAAACGGTGAGGTCTTTCGGCGTGAAACGCATCGAGCCATTTGGCGATGGTGCCGGGGTTGTTGGCATACGGATTCGCCGACGGTCTTCTCGGCACCAGCCGGCGCGGGGTGAGCCTTCTGTCTGTAGTCTGCAGGGCGGTGTGCATGGCGGGTCTCCTCGTGTTGATTAATAACGCTCAGTACGATAACTATTACCATCAATTGGGGACGCGTCAAGCGCTATTTATCAAAGTGAGCGATTTTAATCACATTCTAGGCCGGCAGATCGCGGCTGCTCGTGCCCTTCTGGGGATTGGCCAAGTTGAATTGGCAGACAGGGCGCGTATTTCCGCACCGACGCTCCGTCGCATGGAAGCAAGCGAGGGGATTGCAAGCGGACTGGCCAACAACGTTGCTGCTGTCCGCGCCGCCCTCGAATCCGCCGGCATCCTGTTCATCGACCAAAACGGCAATGGCCCCGGCGTTCGCCTGCGGGACCGACAAGGGTGATCGCCTTATCCTGTGGACGACGTTCAACTGTCGACCACTCCCTTACTTTTTGTTTCTGACGTCCAGTTGCCTGGCACCAGGTGGGCGATAGCGTCAGGGGATGACCCAGCCAACGCACCTCGACACCATCTACACCGCCGACGAAGCCGCAGCGCGCCTGCGTCTTTCGAACCGCGCCTTGATCAAGATCGCTCGCAAATACGGATGCTGCTCGCGGTTCGGCCGGGACTACCTTTTTTCTGAAGCCGACTTGCTGGCGATATGGGAAGTGCTTCGAGCGCCTGAGCGAGAGCCCAAACCCAAGACTGTCAAAGCTCATACTTCGGATTTTCGCTTATATGAGAGCCTTCAGAAATTGACGGCAAAGAAAAAGGGGTCAGGAAGTCGGCGCTCGGAAGAATCAAACGCGAAAAAGTAAGAACTTCGTGACGCCACCAAGGCTGCGGTTCAGAATCGAAACGACGAAACGCCTATCGACCATTTCAATGTCGATCTCCATGAGTTCGGCGTGTACATCGTCGACACCTAGACGATGCATTAAACACCAATCCATCATAATTTTTACAATTTTGTCAATGATTTAGCCAGATTTCGCATATTGCACGTCCAAGTCAGCCGCTCTAGCCCTCTCCTGCGGCCTCACCACCCGCACCACCACGTAAGAGGAGACCTGCGAAAGCGGTCGGCATCACGGGGCTGACGTTCCATGATCTGCGAGGAACAACAGTGACACGACTCGCTCTTTCTGGCTGCTCTATCGCCGAGATTGGCGCCATCACTGGCCATTCCCCGAAGGATATCGACGCGATTTTGCATACGCACTATCTCGGCGGGCAAAGTGAGTTGGCGCGCCAGGCCATGACGAAGTGGGAGCAACAATGACCGACCCTCTCTCCAAACTTCCGCTCTTCGCGACCGACCGAGAAATCGCCATCGCAGTCGTCGGCAAAGAGCGCGCGTCAATGTACGTGAAGGTTGTCATCCCCGCGCTCGAGCGCCACGGCTTTCCCCAGATCGATCCCCTCCACGACGGGCGACCTGTGCCACTCGTAAGGAAGTGGTACAACATCCATATGGGCGTCGACAAAAACTACGTCCTGCAGTCCCTGCAGGACGGCAAGGAGGATTGGTCTGTTTGGGACAGATCGAAGCGCGACCGACGCAACGACCGTAAACCGCAACTCGCTCTGAATACTCGCTGCATGAACGCCTTACGGCATATGGTTGAACATCCCGACATCAGGACAAGCGCCGAGGTACCAGGCGCCACAGATTTCACCATGGACGAGCTTGCCAGTAAGGGGGCGCTTAAGGAGGGCAAGCGGGACAGCCAAGGCGACCGCACGTGGACAGTCACTGATGCAGGCCGAGAAGAGATCGTGCGCCTAAACGACTGGCATGGCGGGAAGAGGCGTATCTAGGCCGATTGGGGAAAAAGACATGACCGACGCAGAACGCATCGCCGAGCTCGAGGCGAAAATCCAGCAAGCCTACCATGTCATCGGCCAACTTCTGGGCGGCCCTGACGGTAAGTCGGAGGACTTGTATTCACCGCATGGACAGCGTGCGCTCGATTACTTCGCGCATGAAAGCTTCGATAAGGACTTTCTGCCGTATGTCCATCCAAGACGCTAAATGCCCTTCGAGAAATAGGATTGTTTTCTCATTGGCGACTTGACACCTCCGACCCTCAATGAGAACATAAAGAGAACAACACGGAGGTATCGATGCAAAACGATGTCGTCGCAAGAGCTCTCGCTGAGGTCGCGGCCAGCCGTGCCTGGCGTGAGAAGAACGCTGCCCGGCGCGCAGAGATGCAGCTGAAGGCGGCCAGGGCCCCTCGCCCACTCTATGTTCTCAAGAGCAAAAAGCAGTTGGAGCTGCGCCTACAATGATCCCGCAGCTGCAACCGACTGAGAATGCCAAGGATGAGGCTTTCGAGGTCCTAGCGCTCCACGACTGGGACGCGCTTGAGGCGATCCGAACCGTGCTTGCCGAGCGCGACGCAGTCGAAGAGCGCCTTCGGATCGCGGCTATCGCGATGGGGCGGGGATATACGAGGGGCTGGAAGCCCTAACAACGACGACATTAAAGAAAACACCGATGGATCCAAACATGGTCCGAGGAGAAGGAAGTCTGGTCTGCCTTCCGCGATGGCATGTACATTGGCCGGGTCTCCCGCGACAACAACAGCCTAAAGCGTGGAATGCCTTCCGGCTTTCCCGATCGGCGCTTTGAACATCGGCCGCACCAAAGGATGTTGAGGGCCCGGATGCGCTATCCAACAATTGCTTATCTTGACGCGATCAAGTTGAATATTGCAAATGTAAAGTATCGTCACCGTTTCTTTGGAGGATCTTCATGGTTGGTTTCACTAAAATCGATAGCGTGAAATTGCCGTACGACACCCGTGAGCTATGGCTGAGCGATAATCGTCTCTTTGTTGGCAGCTTAGAGCTCTTCAGGAATGGCGTCGTGACGGTCTTCGACATATCCCAGAACGGCGACCTGACGAAACTCTCGTCTGTAAAGATATTGGAAGGGCCGAATGATCTCTGGTCCAACGGTGACCGGCTGTATGTCGCAGGTTTCAATGAACTCTCCGCATTTGAAGTAGGTTCCAGCGGCAAACTCTCAAAGCTGTCATCCCCGCATGGAAGCTCAAGCGCTGTTTTGGCACAAGGGAAGCACCTGTTTGTGGGAGATAGCTTCGGACTGACCGTCTACAAGACTGGAAGCGGCGCGAACGTCTCGCAAGTCCAACACGTCAAACTGCCGCAACAGGTAGATGAGATTGTTTCGGACGGAAAGCATCTCTTCGTTTCAGCGGGCGGCATCACGTCCTACAGCATCACCGCCGATGGTAGCCTCGTGCGGGCCTCAAAGCTCAAGATTGACGGCGAGATTT
Source organism: Shinella curvata (assembly GCF_022899935.1). GTDB lineage: Bacteria > Pseudomonadota > Alphaproteobacteria > Rhizobiales > Rhizobiaceae > Shinella > Shinella curvata. Next base: position 26,860 of record NZ_JALJCJ010000001.1, on the reverse strand, counting down.
GGACTGATGGCAAGCAACTCGTCGTCGGAGCTAGCGGGGACAACGGTATCATCATTTATGATATCGCAGCGAATGGCAGCCTCAAAAGGGCGCAGCAGATTAAGGTAACCGACGAGTTTGGCTCAGTGATATCGGGTGAGGCCTGGTTGGAAGGCGGGCGCCTTTTCGTTGCCTCTCATGAAATCGTTATCTTCGAGAAAAATGACCGCGGCAAGTTCGCAAAGGTTGGCGCGGTCATAACCGAAGGCACACCTTGGGAGGTCTGGTCTGAGGGCGACCTGCTATTTGTCGCCGACTATGAAAAGGGTGTCGCTACATACCGGCTAGATTCCGGTGGACCGAATTTTCTCGGCAGCGCTGGCAACGATCCGTTCATGCAGGGCACGTCCGCGCACGACTTCATGAAAGGTATGGGCGGACACGACGGAATTGAGGGCCTTGCGGGCAACGATCGAATCTATGGAGGTAGCGGCAACGACAGTCTCTACGGTGGTAAGGGCTCGGACATCCTCTATGGCGGGTCGGGGGATGACAGTCTTTATGGAGACGGGAAGGACGGTTCAGAAACCGACAAAAAAACCAATAAACTCTACGGGGAAGCGGGCAACGACAAGCTCTATGGCGGCGGCGGCAACGACAAGCTCCTGGGCGGTACGGGCAACGACGATCTCAGGGGCATGGACGGTGACGATCATCTCGACGGGGGCTCCGGCAATGATAAACTTCACGGCGAAAGCGGCAACGACAGGCTCCTCGGCGGCGCGGGGAACGATCGGCTCGACGGCGGTTACGGTGACGACAAATTGATCGGCGGGACCGGTGCCGACAAGCTCTATGGCGGTGCGGGTGCCGACTTGTTCGTTTTCACCAGCACCAAGGATAGCACGCCAAGCGCCCGTGACATGGTCTACGACTTCTGGCAGGATGAGGGCGACCGGATCCAATTGTCCGGCATCGACGCCCGCAGTGCGACAAGCAAGAACGATGCCTTCACATTCATCGGCGAGAAGGCGTTTTCCGAGAAAGCCGGCGAGCTGCGCTATTTCCACAAGAGCGGCGATACCTTCGTCTACGGCGATGTTGACGGCGACGGCAAGGCCGACTTCGCGCTTCGCCTCGACAAGACCATCGACCTGGTCAAGGGCGACTTCATCCTATGACGACCGGTTCATACCGCCCCTAAATCCACTCTGAGGAACAAATCGCCACGGCGATCGTTCCTCAGCTGCCACTTTCTAGCGTCGCGTCGCATTATCACCCCCTAGATGACAAGCCAGACCCTCAATAGTGTTTACGTGAGCCGAATAGCCTTTTCTATTCTACAAGTCTGGACTCTTGCGTCGCTGCGTTGCATTAATCCAGTGGGGCTAACGTTAGGAGTGATGAAATGGGAAATGCAGAGCTGCGTTTTAAGCTCACAGAGATGATGCTCGACCGGAAGAAACATCGGGACAGTCTTGTCGCCATGGAACGCAAGGGTGTGTCTCTCGCCTGGCCCGACGGAAAGACCACGGCGGAGCGGATCGAGGAAGAGACAGCCGCCATCAGCAATCTGCTAAATATGATCAAGGCAATCCAAGTTGCTAGCCCTGCCCAGATTGACACCGCGGCCTGATTGACGATCGTGAACTTGGAATTCAGAAGCCGGACGCCAGGCCCGGCTTCTTCCGCGTAATGGGCAGTCGAAACCATTGCGTTTACCGCTCGCTCTGTCCACGCTGCCCCGCCTCGATCCTTTGAAGGATCTCCCAACAACCGTGATAGCACCTTCTTTCTGCCTGACGCGGTTCTGCAGTTCCTTGATCGCTGTGGCCGGTGAAGTCCTCGATTGTTTAGTAACCGTGGTGCGATAGCTGATCTGGTCTACTCCCCACCTTTCCGAAGGCACAAACAAAAACAGCCCCCTCCACCGTGAGGCAGAGAGGGCTTGATCAATTGCGGGGACTTCGTGCCGGTCGTTGCAACAGAATATTGTCCAGCCGCTCACTGATTCCATCAATGCGAGACGCCACACCCTCGATTGCGCGAAGCATCTGGCCGGTCTGCTCCTGCATCCCCTGCTTGGTTGCAAAAGTCTCGGCCGCGTGGAGCTTGTGTGCTGCAAGATCGCGCGCAACGGTGTCCGTCTCCTGCCGCGCCGACGTCAGCTTGCCGTCAAGGTATTTCCAGACACCGAAGATCGCGCCGAACAGCATGACGATGAAGCCGACAACGGCCATGATTTCGGGGCCGGTCACGGCACCACCCCACAAAGCTTTGCCAGCTTTTCGTTTTCCCGCAGAATCTGGCGCTTCGTCTCTTCGGTCATGTTGTCTTCCACACTGGGGCGCACAGCCCGCGCGACATCGCAGAAATTACCGCTTGCCGTCACGCATCCACTTAGCGAGACCAGCGTCAACATCAGCGCTACCCATGCCTTGAACTTCATTTTCGACGCCCCTCGCCTTCTTGATTGCTTTCGCATTGTTGCGGGCGTGCTCGGCTTCTGCGTCTGCCTTGCCGTCGGAGCGCCCATAGAGAAATGCGCCCGCGATAATCGCGAGCGCTACACCAGCCATGGCGAGATAGCTGGAAATGCGGGACCATAGCCCCGCTGCTATTGCCAGCATTGCGTATCCCCTTTGATCGTGTTGATATCCCCTTCACCAACCAGGAGGGGAAAATGCTCGACGGGAAAAAGTTCGGGTTGCCTTGCCCGAAATGCGGCCACAAGACGGAGGAGACTATCGCTTGGATAAAGGCGCATGACGACTTCGTCTGCGCGGGGTGCGGCGAGACGGTCCAGCTCGACAACAAAAGGCTCCTCGCTGATCTCGAAGAGGTCCAGAAGAGCGTCGCGGAAACCCGGAAGAGCTTGCGCCGCATGGGAAAGCGCCGCTAGCACCTCTCGAGCGTTGCTGGCCGCCAAGGACAGTTTCAGCGTGCTAACCGACGTCTGGCTATCGACTCCGCCGTATTCTGGATTATGCATCTGCTCTCTCCCGCTCGACCAGCCGATAGATGCCGTAAGCCACGCCCGCCACAACGGCCGCAGCAAGCGCCCATTGGACCGGCCCGCTCCCGGCAGCAATTGCGCCGATTGCCGATAGCAAGCCGCCAAGCGGACCCCATGCCTCTGGTTTCTTCAGTACTCCGCCGATACCAGTGTCGCGTCCGTCAGCCTTTGCGCTGCCAGCCGTCGTCTGTGACCCCCGCGGCTTTTCCGCTGCGGCAAGCCGCAGGGCATTGCCGACGACCCCCGGCTGCGTCTTGTATTGGCCTTTCGGGTCCTTTCCCGTGACGCGGATCGTCCAGCCACGGCCATTGGCCGAAAAGCCAGTCTTGCCACCGAGAGATCGAAGGAACCGCATGCGCTCGTCGCAATAGTCGACGATGAGCACGCGTACGCCGCCCGGGTAAGCCTTCACAGCGGCAAGCGTCTGCTCACCGATATGGCCGTCGATCTTGCCGGCATAGACGCCCTTGGCGGCCATCACGGCCTGCAGCGACCTCACGGCACGCGACGGGCCGGAGTTTACGCCGAAGTCGAATGCGGCGTAGTCGAGACCAGCCGGCAGCACATCGCCACCAGACTGCGACCAGTAGGACCGCTGATAGATCGCAGTTGCTTCGGCCAGCGTCATTGCCTTGACGCGTTCGTCCGTCACCGACGCCACGCCAAGATGGGCGGCAAGCGTCTTGTGCGTCACGCCATACTTGGTCGGCCCGCCGCGGTCAGTCTTGGCATTCACATAGCCGCCCTCGTGACCAAACATGAGGTCGAGGGCGACGGGAAGGGTTTCCCGAGCCATAAAGGTCTCCTAGGATTGTGGGGATTTGACGGAGGAACGCCATCGCCGCACCAGGCGGGAGGCCGGGGAGTCTTGACTACGTTTCTTCCATCGGGCGAGTCGACCGAAGCCGGCCCGCCTTCCACGTTAGTTCGTCACCGCGGCGTAGTAGCTGCCCGAGAACCGCACCGCGAAGGTCGCGTTGATCTCGGTCGCCACCATCGCCGTCGAACCGGTTTGACCCGTCCGGTATAGTGCGAGCGTGCCTTGGCCGTTTAGGGCCATTGCCCCGCTTAAGTAGTTGTTCGCCGGGAGATTTCCGTTCGAGAAGTGCGCGATGTGTGCGGTCGCACGCAGAACGAGTTGCGAGCCAGATGGAACTCCAGGCCCGGGCATAGTGAGACGCACGTTGTTCGTGTCTTCGAGCGTGCCCTTCGTAGCGATCTGCAGGTATCCATCGAACCGGATTAGGTCGCCCAGTCGATCATAGCGGCCAAACTGCGAAGAGTATGTCGCTTCATTCCCCGGTGCCGCCAAAGTGCTTCCACTCACAAGCCGCGGCGTCCATTTTCGTGCCATCATGACCGACTTCTCGATCTGCATCCGCCGAAGACGAAGCACTCGACCTCCGCTGTTGTCCTCTTTCACCTCGAGGACCACCCACTCACCGGAAGGTAGACGCTGGGGCACGTGATAGCCACTTGTGGCGGCCATATCTGTGGCGCTGTCGAAGTACGAATCGAACCCATCGCCGCCATTGGCGAGCACGTCCTTCAGCGTTCCGGAGAACCACCGCATCGTATCATTTGCACGACTGCAGACGCCCAGCACGACCCAGACCGTACCGTATGGATCCCGGACAATGTCGACGGTGGGTGCAACATCCGCTGTGACGCTACCGAGCACATCGGTCAACTTAGTCCACGTCGCGCCGTAATCCTGGGTGATAGCGCAAGACATGCCGCCCGCGTTCTTCCGGCCGATGGCAACACCGACATTGCCCCAGAACGCCACTTCGGTCTCGTTCTCTGCGCTTCCCGAGAAGATCGCCGCTCCCATGGACCAGGTCTCCCCCATGTCGTCGGAGACCCATAAGCGAACGTCGTTCGTGTCGGTGCGGTACATCGTGAAAGCCATCCGTGACTTTCCTTCACCGGGGATGACCTTGATCCGACCATACGCCCGCGCCCCGGTCGACGAGTGGGTGTAGATTACGGATTCGGACTGCCAAGTTTTACCGCTATCGCGGGAGCGAAGGCGCCGAATTGGAGTAGCCCCTCCGCCGATTGGCAGATCCGTGTAGATGGCGAGAATGTCCCCGGTAGGCGTGATGCCAAGGCATACGTCCCGGTAATCGCGTCCCGCTGGCGAGGCTAGAATAGCCGACGGGCCGGAAACGAGATCGCCGTCACCATCATACGACCACAGCGTTGCGCCGCCGTCATCGCTGAACATGTAGAGGATTTGCGACTCGATGGCCGTGTGAACAGCGGCGCTTCTGAACATCCAGTGAAGCCGGTTCTTTGCCGGCTCGTAGACCATCGAGCCAAAGTGCCAATAGGAGTTTGGATCCGAGGTCGACAGCAGCACTTGAACATCCGACGATGCGGTGAAATTGGCGCCCGTGACGACCGGATACTCAACCGCTGCGGCAACTCGGGCCGAGGCGATATCCAGAGCAGCTTGCGCAGCCGTGCTGATCCGCGTCGGCCCCACATCAGCCAGATCGCCCCACCAGCCGCCATTCGCCGAATCCGTCCCTTGCTCATCGGACAGGAACCTGTCGGCGCTGCGGTGCTTGCCGCCGTCAGCTGGTTCACTGTCAACGCGCACTCTGAAACCGTCGAGTTCGTTGATGAAGACACGGTCAATCCGCGCCGGGACCGTTGCTGCCTGCGCGTCTGCAAGCGTCTTGAAGATTAGCGAACCGCCTGGCGAGAACATTTCCTTCAATGGGCGCCGCACGTTGTCGTCTCCAACGTCGGCCGCCGGCACGAGCGTATCGTACGTCGCGGTATCTCCACCGGCATCAAGTGCATCAATCACCATCTCCGGACCTTCCGGCCCGCGGATGTCGAGAGCGTCGCCGATGGCGTCCACAAGGCCGGTCGCGCCGACGTATTTGCCGGTCGCCGGTTTTGGGCCCTCACCGCCCTGCCAGTCGACAACCTGCTGCACGCGGCGAACGCCGTCGGCCACAGCGGCGAATACAGGAGTCCAGCCGCGGTTGCCCTTGATGAAGCCGAGGTCCGGCCATGCGCCGGCATTCTTCGGGCCGTAGAGTTTCTGCTGGTCGGTGCGGCTGTCGAGCCAGAAGTCGCCGATGCGACCGTCGGTCATAAGGGGCGCACGGGCGCCCGTAAGAATGCCGCGGCCATCAACGCCCTTTTCAGGAGACGCGAGATAAACGGGATTGGAAAGCTGTCGCGCCATGTATCAAGGCTCCGGAAAGGTGATGCCAGGGGAGATCGCAAGCGTGTGCGGCCCGCTTCGTGAGCGGACTTCCGTGGTCTTGTTTTCAAAGAGGATGTCGAAGACGAAAGGACCGGGCTCTACCGCCTCGATCAGCGACCAGCCCACGTTGATCTCGAGGCGGCGACCGGGCGCGTCAGCAACAACCAGCCTGCCGTTTGCCGTGGTGAGATCAAGGAGGATGGTGTCATCACCTTCCTTCTTGACGTGAAGCCAGATGTCGTAGTCGTCCAGCCGCCAGCGATCGTTGACCGAACCGAGCACAATCGTGTCGATCCAGTCCGTGCCGGCGGCAACCGTGAAGGCTGCCATAGTGATTTCCTTGGAATTAGGCCTCTAGGGAGGACACGCGGTCGTTTAGTGAAATAACCTGCGCTGTTAGGGAAGCGATTTCGCGCATGAGGAGTTCGACGTCCGGAGACCAGACGACAGCGTCGGTTGCATCCACAACCTGAATGACTTCCACATACGTCTCGCCACTCCCGAAGGCGCGGACGAACGGGCGAAAATACACTCCGTCAGGCGGAGACACAGCGTCGACGTCGTCACCACTCACTGTTGCCAGGGTGAAAACATACTCGACGCGGCCATCAGCGACTGTCACGTCGAGCAGATTTGCCAACGCCGCCGTTGCCGACCCCGATTTGTCAGACTTCAGCCACCGAACGCCTAGCCGGATTGCGTCATTCGCAGGATCATCCGTATCGACGGCTCGTCGCAAGACAAAGCGCACGCGGTAAAGGTGCCCAGGCTCAATGCGCCAGACAGCAACCGGCGCAACAACACCGGCGCCATCAATTTTGGCGACCTTGCCATCCGTGGAGGCAGCAACGTCAGCGCTGGAAAGCGGCTCCAGCGTATCAGGTTCGCCATCGACCTCGGCGGTGAAGAACGAAGGCGCTTCACCTGGGCGGATTGCTCCTGACACTTTCGAGAAGGTCGGGCGCAACTCGTCCGCGGCTACGCGCATGGTCGCCTCGGCTTCATCGCCAGCTTGCCGCGCTCCTGCCTCTTCAGCCAGGTCGCTTTTCGTCGCGCGCAGATTGATTTGTCCCTGCAGGTTATTGACGGCGATAGCGCGTGCCTGCGTTTCGGCGGTGTCTCCATTGATGCGTGCTTGGCTTTCTGCAGCATCAGCGTTCGCCCGAGTGGTGGCTTCCGCATTGACTGCATTCGTCCGCGCAGAAACCTCGTCGCTTAACCCCGCTTCAAGCGCAGATATGCCAAGTGCCGTCTTCATCTGAGAGACGGTCAAATCCGACACCGGGCCTGAACCCGCAGCCAACCGCCCTTTGAACGTCTGCGTGGCTGCGTCCGCCAATTCATTGTTGGTGATCGCTTTCGACGCAACCTTCGCAGTCGTCACGCCATTGTCAGCGATCCGAAGAGTGCTAGAGGCGGCCTCAAGACCACCCGTGACAGTCAGCGCACTGACCGCCCCCGTTCCCGCCGTCGAGCGACCAAGGACGCGACCGGTCGGGATGGAGTTGTCGACTTTGCTGTCCTCGAAAACGTTGACCCTGTCGATCGCCTCATTGATTTTGGCGATCGACGACGTGTCGCCGGCCGAGATGTTTCCGATGGCCATGACGGCTCCTTATGTGACGATGTATGAACCGGTCGCAACCGGAGACGCCTCGACGCCGGATCCGTTTATCGCAACGATCCAGCCGTACCGCGTGCCAGCGGACAAGCCGGTGATGATGCGGCTGTCGTTCTTATTCGGGGTGCCGTACTCCGGCGGCGTGACGAGGGTGGCGCTGCCGAACGAATTGGAAACACCCCAGTAAAGCTTGGCGCCCGCATAGTTCGCGCTGTTTGGCGTGCGCCAGGAGAACGTCACCTGCCCCACGCCACCAACGGCTGACGGGCTTGTCACAACACCTGGAGCATTAGGATCCGCCGTCGAGAATATCTCGTACGTCGCCGACCAATTGCCGTACTTGCCCTTCGAAGAAATGAAGGCTGCCTGAACCTCGAGCAGGAGATTGTTCGGAACGGGATTGGTGCTCACCGTGATGTACCCGCCTGAAGGCGACACCCCGGTATAAATCTGCTCCACCCACTCCCCGGGGGTACCGCCACCTACATCCTTGATGCGATAGCGAACGACCATCGATAGATCGCTCTTCGACGGGTCGACGACTTTGACGCTCAGATAAACGGAATTGCTATTCGCCTTCGCAGTCACACTGTTAATCGTAGGTGTCGTAATGGTCCCCACAGCGGGCTTTGGCGGCACGGGTGGTGCCGTGCCTTCATTCGAGGATGGGGTCCAGGCGTCTATGTTCGAGGGATGTTTGATGAAGTCCATCGTGAAACCGCCCTTGGTGAGAGCGAGTACCGATCGCCTGTTCTCGATCACGGCGCCATCCAATGCGGGCAGGCCGATCGGCGTCTCCAGGCGATTCCATCTGTTGTAGACGGCGTTAATGCCGCACAGCCTGACGTCGAGAGTGCCCTTCTTTTTCTGCTGAAGGCGCCGCCAGTCGCGGATGCCAAGGCGACGGGCCTGACGCCACTGCGTGCACCAACTGTATTCGGCCTCCTGAGCAAGGACCCGTCCAGCGGTCAATTGGTCGGACGTGTTTTCGAAGAAGTCGGTGTCGGTCGTCGTGTAGTCGGTCGCCGGATAGGTGAATTTCGGAATCAGGCGGTTGCATTCCTCACGAAAGAGCACATCATTCTGTAGCTGGAATCCCGTGATGTCGCGGTCTGTCAGCGTACCGCAATATTTCTCGCGGAACTTGCCAACGACGAATAGAAGAGCGCCATCACCGCGTTCGCAGATCCAACCGTCGCAGGCCGCGAGAATAGCGTTCGTGCCGACCTTTGGGTCATGTTCTGCCGTCGCATAGCCATCGCAGAGATAGCGCTTTTCCGTGCCGCCCCCATCCAGGGGGACGTCCTCATCACAAACGTCAGCTTCTTCCTTCCACATGTCGAGGACGGGCAAGATCGCGCGCTGATAGTTTCTTTGATGACCGAATTCGCTGAAACATTGGTGCCAGCACATGATGAGCGCAGCATTTCGCGAAAAGACCCACGCGGCCGGGTTGGATGGGTCATCGTCAATGCGATAGTCCCAGACATAAGCGCCGTTCACCTCGACAGAAAGCCGCGGCGCGCCATATGGGAAGCGCCACGTAAAATCTTTCGCTTCCGGGGTGTTGGCAACCATCGCAACGGATGCCTGGCCATCGCCTCGGTGGCTGCTTGTCCAGACGCTGTCGCCCGACAGGTCCGTGACGAGCGGCGCATATGCCGTCTCCGTATCGAGCCCCAGCCTTGAGTAGATTTGAACGAGATTGCCGCCATAGCGCGTATCGGCAAAACCAATGACATTGCCACTACCATCGATCGTCACTTCATCGTCGTGCAACCAGTATCGGTTGACGGCGCTGAACCGCGCCTGATTCAGCAGATCTTGCTGCAGTTTGGTTTCGGCCAGCGCCTGCGAGTATTTCTCATAGAGCGCAACCTTGCCTTCGATCTCGGCGCGTTGGGTGGGGCTAAGGGACCTGCCCTTGTCCTCTGACTGCTGCAGGAGCTCCAGGCGAAAGCGCGCCGCATCTGTCGCCACACCGTACTGACCAGTGAGCTCCATTTCGAGCTGCAACTGGCCGATGCGGTCGTTTGCGGACTTGATCAGGTCACGATAAGCGTTTGCGGCTTTTTGGGCGGCAGTTTCTTGCTTTTTTTCTGCCTTGTCTGCTCCAGGCAAGCCGTCTAGTTCGATAAGCGGACGGCGTTCGGGGACAGGCCCATTGAAAGGCAAGACAGCACCGATGCCCCCCATTGTGCCATCGGCGGTACGCTCCATCCCGCCATATGTTCCGCGGCTAGGGTGCCGGGAGGTCAACGCTATAGCGGCATCACGATCAAACGTCTTCGCCTTACCTGACGCGTTGGCGATGGCGGCGGCCAATACATCAAACTGCTTCGCAAAGTCCGCAATTGTCGGAATGCCGGTTTCCGAAACGAACCCTGCGAGCGCATCCTGCACGCGTTTGGCGTCAGCGGCAGTGGCGGTTCCCTTGTCGATCCTTGACTGGAGATCGTTGAACGCCTTCTGGAGTGCAACGATTCCGTCGACGTTATCGCTACTTTGCTGAATGTCAGTCTTCAACGCCGTGAACTCAACATTCACGTCCGCGATTTGTTTTCGCAGATCATCCCATTGGGCGCTCTTCCCAATTTCGAGCGCTTCCGCGAGTTCCTTGTCTCCAGCTATCCTCTGACGTTCGTCATTGTATGCCTTGAGGGCGGGGAGTGCATCCCCCCACTTTGCCACCACGCCAGCGACGAGCTCTGCCTCGCGCTTCAGGGTCTCCTCAGACTTGGCGCCACCCCACTCAAGAGCACTAAAATACTGGATTGCGGCAGCACCGCCGGCAATCAGACCGATTGTCACCAGCGAAATGGGATTAACGATCGACGCGAATGCTGCGCCGAGTCCCGCGAGGACCTGCTTGCCGTTGCCCATTTGATTGAAGACGGCGGACAGTTGCGTACCCTGCTGCAAGGCAATCTGCAGCGGACTCATGCCCATCGCCGAGGTTACGGCAATGTCCTGAAACTGTGCGGCGATATTGGCGGTTTGAAATCCCTGACCTGAGCCACGCGCGCCCTGCGCCAGAGCAGCATTCCGCCCCTTGATCGCCGCTGTACTCGCAAGAGCGGCCTGCCGTTCTCGGCTAATGGCTGCAGTCATTTCGTCGGTGGAGATCGCACCGACCGCGTGGGCGCGACGGATATCCGCAACGGTCGCCTTGTAGCTGTTGATGGTCGCAAACAGCGGGCTGTACTTGGCGCGAAGCCGCTCAAGTTCCTTGCCCTGGTCGGCTAGAGCCCCAGTCCATTCCTTGGCGCCCTTGGTGCCGACGCCAACCATAGCGTTGATGCGGTTCTGCATCGCGCTCGTCATGGCATTGTCGATGCCACGACCGACAGTCTCGAATTGCTTCTGCACCTTGCTGGTAGAAGAGCCGATCTCCTGCTCGAGCTTCTTCATGCCGCGCCGGATCGTGGCGATGTCAACGCCAATGGCGATAATCATGTCGTCGTTGGAGTTGTCAGCCAAGGCGAATTCATCCTAAAATAGAGAAGCCCGCGCGAGGCGGGCTTTGGAGGCGATGGGGGATGACCGCGACACACGAAGGTGATGGCCACATCGTGGTCGATGACATGGTTATTCCAGTCGCCTACGAGGTCACAAGATCGGGTGGATCTGACGAGTTCTCCGTGTTCTTTGCGACCCTGGCCGACTACGGCAGATGCAGAGACGGGAAAACCGTTCAACTGCAGACGCAGAGTGGCTCACGAATTCGCGGTTTCATTAGCGGCGCATTCGGCCCACACCCTGTCAGGTTTGTCATGCTCGCTGACGACTAGGCCATCCTTTATCGGTATGAACCGCACGCCAATGCTGCCGTCTGGTAGAACCACGCCCAATGGCCGCGGCGTCACCTTTCGGAAGGTGCCGCCATATTTTTGAGTGAGATAGGCCAAGTCGTCGATCTCTTGACTGGTCATTTCACCCATACCCCGCCAACAACTCCGCCATCTCCCCCTTGGTCGGTGCCTTCGGCTTGTCTTCCGCGCCATTCGCCTCGTTCCGGCCGTGGATGGCCTGAAAGAACTCGGTGAGCGTCGATTCCCAAAAGTCGGCAGGCCGCCATTGCAGCCCGCCTAAGCCAATCCGCATCCAGTCCCGCCACGGAAACGGGTCTTCTTTTCTCTTTATGCCGCCTTTTCGACGGCTTCCCCGTTTCCCTCGTCACCATCATCGAAGTGATGTGACAGAGCGGCGGAGAATGCGGCCGCGCAGGCCGGGAAGTGCTTCAGCCTCAAGCTGTCGATGGCCGCCAGGCGGTCGCCTTTGACGGTCAGTAGTTCGATGCCGGCCAGCGTAGCGGCAGCCTCGACGCCGGACAGGCGGACAAACAGATCCTGAAAAGACTTGCACTCCAGCCGCGTCGACACCGCGGAAAGACCGCCCATCGTCGCAGCAATGACGAGCGGAACGTCACCGATCCACAAAGCAACCTCCCCGCGCGCGCCATTGACCTGCAGCGGGAAGGGCTTCGTTGGGGTAACTATGCCCACCGGCTTTTTCTCCTCTTTAGCCATGGATTAGACCTCTGCCGTGAACGTCAGCGCATCTGCAGCCTCAAACGAACCGCTGAACTGGAGATCGTCCTCCATGCTGCCGTCGAGGGTGAAATTGGCTGCGAAGAACGATCCTTCGTAGGTGCCAAGACCAGGAACGACGACCTGCGCATTGAAGACCGTCGCGTCGTTCACATGCACCATGAATGCCTTCATGGCAGCACTCGACACGAACGTGCCGGAGCCTGAGAAGGTGCGGCTCACGATGCCGGGACGGCTGGTCTTCTGAACCGGGCCGCCGGGGTTGGTGCAGCTAGGCTTGGTCGTGTCGACCGAGTTTGCCGAAAGGTCGAAACTGCGATCCTTGAGGCCGCAGAGATTGGTAAAGACTTCCGGCGTCGCGCCGTCGCCCAGTTTGATAAGCAGAAGCCTGCCGAGCTGTTCTCCAGCCATAATTTCTCCTTCGCCGGGCGTGCCGGACGTTCTTCATATGTGATTTTGAGGAATGCCCGGCCTATGCCAGCGGCTTGTGTACCGACGCCGCGAATTCAATAACGGCGTGGCTTGTCAACCCGTCAGGATCGCGAAAAACGCGCGTCTGTCGGTGCATGATCGAAACAAGGCGCCAAGAGGCCAAGACCAGCGGAGCCATGTGCAGTGATTCCGAGACCGCGAAAGCAATCTCCTTGACAGCCGGAAAACCAACCTTCCGTGACCAAGTGTGCAATGTCAGGTAGACGTCACCGCCCTCAAGACAAGTCGCGTCGTCACGGATGAATTGCGCCTCGCCGATTGTGACGTACCCCTCTTTCGGGGTGGCCCACGCTGTCGTAGGCGGCTGATCATATACCCCGTTGACGAGGTTCATGAGCGACGCATCCGCCTTGAGGAGCGTCACAATGGCGGCCTGCAGTTCGTATTCGGGACTCATTTCTTCATGGCCTCCCGAACGCCCTTGTTCACCGCGGCGCGGATGCGCTTAATGATCTTCGGTCGAAGCGATCTGTACACGGGAAAGATGTGCGGCTGAGCGCTGGTACCGGGATGCTGCGTGCCTCCGCCTTCGCGGTGCGTCGCCTGCCCCAAGACCGTGCCGCCACCTTTTGCCGTGTTGTGTGGCGCAGTCCCCCACTCCAACCAACGCCAAATGTATTCGGCGAACAGCCCAACCGCCGTTGGATCCTTGGCGGCAGCCTTGCTCACGCGCTCCTGATGGGGGCGGTTTGCGAGCTCGTCAGCCTCGATGCTTTCCATGTATTCCAGCGTCGCGCCGGTGGGGGCCTGCCGTCGGATCGCTTCGGCCAATTCGTCACCGCCCTTGCGCTTTGCCTCGGCCGCGTACTTCTCGACATTCGGCGCAACCTGTGTCAGGCGGCGAAACAGCGCATCCTTGCCGGCTATTGTGGCTTTCAGCGCCATACCCTACCCCGCACTATGTCGCCTACCGCTATGTTGCGACCCCGTCATCGGCCATCATCTCGAGCCAGGCGTTCGTCTGGTCCGGATCCGAAACAGCCCTGATGTTCAGAACGCGCTTCGGATTGCGGGCGTCCAGAGCGCGCCAGGACGGCGTTACCTCACGGCTGGCCGTGTGACTGCGCACTCTCACGATATACGGCTGTACGCCCGTCAGACGGGCAGCCTGCACGGGTTCCCCGCCCCTGAGCGGGATCAATTCGGCAAAGTCGGTGAATTGGGTCTCCCAATCCCCGGCCTGCTCGTTGCCCATGCCGTCGTCGACCAGAGGCCGCACCTGAAAGTGCAGTTTGACGCGCAGGGCGCCGCTATTCGGCTTTTTGGCCATGCAGCCCCCACCAGCGCCACGCGTTTTTCGCGGAAGTCGCTATGCTGTGTCCGAGGTCAACGCCGAGCTTCCAATCGAGGATGAATCGTCCGAAACTGCCAAAATTGCGGAGTGTCGCGAAATAGAAAGAATCGCGATGGAACCCCCATTCGCCGGTAAATGGGCATTCTTCCCATCTACCGCTACTCGGCTTCTTTGCCATCAATCGGCCTCTTCGCTCGGACAGCCTTGCCAGCCGCCACAGCCTCGTCAGCACAGGCGCGCGTGACGTTCAGGTGCATGCCCGCCTTGTAGGCGATGGTGAAGGCCGGCTGCACCCAGTTATGATCCTTGGTGAACCGGATCCAGGGCATTAGGCGCGCTCAATGACTTCGAAGGAAATGTCGCCAGAAACCACGAGAACCTTCGGTTCTGCGATGCCGAGGCGCATCAGTTCCTTCTCGACGCGGTCGCGCACGGCGTCGATTGTCGCGCCAGAGGCGTTATAGCCAACCCGAGTCACGAGAATATCGCCAGCACGCAGCCGCAACTGCCCAGCGCCAAAGCTCGCCAGTTCGCCAACAATCATTTCGTCGGCGGCCATTACAACGCCACCCCAGCCGACTGGAAGTCGACCGCAAGGACCGTCGCGGACTTCGCGATGCCGATAATCTGCGGATAGTCGCCAGTCGTCAGGTCGCCAACCGGAACGATCGTGCCAGCCGTGCCGCCAAGGTAGTAGGCAACGCCAGCGGTGACAGTCGCGCCAATCGTGATGTCGCCGCTCTTATGCAGCGAAATGGGCTGGTTCAGGCTCGCCGAGTTCAGCGCGATAGCCGAGGCAACACGCGCGGCGGCCGTCGCGGAATTGGTGTCCGCCAACAGCCATTTGTTCGTGGCGGTGTCCAGATAGACAGCCTGCCCCGCCGTAATGGTTGTGCCGGCCGTGCCTATATCGCGCGTGGAATTCGTGCCCGCAACGACGTTCGCCGCGGTAATGCTTAGTGCTGCCATAGGGTCTCCTGCGGCCTAACGCCGGTAATTGGTCAATAGAGCGTCAAACGCCGTCCATTCGGGCGTTTCCGCATTCTCGCGATTGAGATAGGCTTCGGCGATCCAGAGCAGCATCGCATGTCGTATGGACGCGGGAAGGGTTTCGTATCCGACGATAGCCGTCACGACGATCCGAGAGCCTGGACGTGTCACAGGCCAATTCTGACCGTACGCGAGAACGACGGACGCCTCGAGCCCATCGGCCCTCAACTCGTATGCCTCATCCGGCACAGTCTGTTCTGTGCCATCTGTCGCGACATACTCAATATCGACATCACTCACCGGAGCTATGGGAAGCCGCGCCATGTCACCAAAGCTGTCGCATTTGACCTCAACAGTTTGCTGCGCCAGAGGCGTGCCGCAATAGCGCTCCACATAGTCGCGCGCCGCGGAAATGAACCCCAACAGCAGCGCGTCATCGTCATCGTGTAGAACGTTACACTGGCGCTTCGCTTCGGCGACCGAAACCGGGTCATTCCCCGGTATTTTCACCTTCGGTGGGTACCACATCCCTGCCCCGCTTTCCGCGCCTCTCTGGCGCAGGCGCCTTGACTGCGCGCTCAATTGGCTGCTCGACAACGGGAATGGCGAAACCGGCGTCGATTAGCCGGATGGCCTCAGCGTCGGGAAATTCGCGCGTGTCGCCAGGCGACAGGCTGTATTCGTTGCCGGACAGTCCGACTAGCATTCGGATATTCATGTTCCCTCCTTGGAAGGAGGCGGGCCGAAGCCCGCCGCCCAGGACTAGGAAGCAGCGGTGATCAGATGCTTGACGGCAGCAGTGTCGCCAAGCTCGCCGTCGAAGCGGATGAGGCCGGCAATGCCGAGGTCAGGCCAGAAGCGTTCACGCAATACGCCGATGACGGGCGAGCCAACCTTGCGGACGAAGTACTTCGAGAAGTCACCGAAGAGCATGACCTTCTTGGCAGCAGCCAGAGAGTCCATGTCGTCATTGATCGAATAGCGGTAGCCGAGGAGCGTGCCAGGCTGAGACGTAGTCACGTCGCCCATCTGCCACAGGAAGTTACCCTGCCCGTCCTTCAGCTTGCGGATAGCCGCCAGGGTCATGTCGTTGAACATGAACCGCGCTTTCGGCGATCGACGATAAGCCGAATTCACCGAGTGGAGGAGATCAATGATCTCATCAGCAGTAATTGCCGCGGCCGCCGCGGCCGTCTTGCCCAGCGTCGACGCCGTAACCGCGCCGTTCGGATCGCCAGTGCCATCGCCGACCGTCAGCTCGCGGTTTGCGATCCTGGCCAGGCGCTCACCAAGGAGCCCACCGAGGAGAGCTTCCATGTTGAAGATCGAGTCCTGCGCCAACTCCATCGAAAACCGGACGAATTCCGTGTCGTAGACATAGGCATCCAGGGACTTCTGGCCGAAGGTCGCATCCTTGCCGCCATCATCGGTGAGCGCGGCGGCTTCCGTGTGCTTCTCGGCGGTCACAGCGGTATCGTCAACCGTGGGAAGTTTCATCGGGTTGCCCGACGCGGTATTGAGGACGGTGGCGATGTCCTCATCGTACATCGGACCCCAGTCTTTCATCGTCTTGATGATGATCGCCGCAAGCTCGGTCGGGACGGTAAAGCCGCCCGCTGTCGTAGTCCCCGCAGTCTGCGCGCGGAATTCTTTACCTGACTGCGCGCCACTCCTCAGAACCGCCCGCTCTTCGGTAGTGAGTTCTCCGATGTCGGCGCCGCTGGCCATGAATTTGTGAAACACAGCTCGATAGCTAAGGGGCTCGCCCTCATCCTGGCCGCGCTGTTCGCCATCTTCGCCCCTCGGACGACGCTGACGCTGGCGCTCTTCAAAGCGAGCTTCGATGGCGGCCTGCCGCTCTTCGCGCTCGATATTTTTCTCGACGCGGTCAAAGTCGGCCATGATGGCGTCGTGACGAGCCTCGAGTTCCGCAGAGCGGGCTTCGTCGGTGTTCGCGGTGATTTCGTTCAGGGCTTCGCGCGCCTGCGTCATTAGACGGCCGCGCTTCTCCTGCAACTCGGTAAGAGTAGGCATCTAATTCTCCAATTTTGAGGTGGGAAATGGCAGGACGTTCGTCCCTGCCCTCCGGCGTAGCCGGGTGACTACGAGGCGGCCTGCCGTACACGCATCCGAGACGCTAAACGCCCTTCGAAAAATAGGATTGTTTTCTCATTGGCGACTTGACACCTCCGCCCCCGAATGGGAACATAAAGAGAACAAAACGGAGGTATCGATGCAAAACGATGTCGTCGCAAGAGCTCTCGCTGAGGTCGCGGCCAGCCGTGCCTGGCGTGAAAAGAACGCTGCCCGGCGCGCAGAGATGCAGCTAAAGGCGGCCGAGGCCCCTCGCCCACTCTATGTCCTCAAGAGCAAAAAGCAGTTGGAGCTTCGCCTTCAATGAAGCCGCAGCAGCCCCAGGACAAACCGAAAAACGAAGCCATGGAGGTGCTGGCGCTTCACGACTGGGATGCGCTCGAGGCAATCCGAACCGTGCTTGCCGAACGTGATGCGGTTGAGGAGCGGCTTAGGGTCGCGGCTATTGCTATGGGGCGGGGATATACGAGGGGGTGGAAGCCTTAAGGCGACCGACTGCGCTCCACAGGAGGGAGATAGATTTCACAACTATCCATCTCAACCAAATGAAAAGCCGAGGATAGTTGCACACCAATCCCCGGCTTCATCGCGACAGGGCTGTTCTCGGGGGAGAGAGTTACCGCAACGCGGCGGAAATAGTGCGTTGCTAATATTCGTCAATGCGGGCTCGTCGGCTTCTTCGGCTGAAACTCAATGACATTGTCGGTCACGGGCAGGCCTAATCGGATGCGATGTTCATCCGCGTATGACTTCGCGTTCTCGTAGCTCTTGAATGATCGCACACTCTCTTCCCCATCGGCGGTGACAGCGACGACCCAACCGCCTGAACGCTTGAACATCATGACCGATCGGTACGCCATGAAAGCACCTAAAAAGCCGGGACGCGCTACGACACAACGTCCCGGCTGAAGTCGCGGCGAGATGTGGATGGGGAACCCACCGCGACAATATTGAAATAATTGCTCACCAGGCAGCTTCAAGAGCCGAAAACGGAAAAGCCGGGGAACGTCGCAGCGCCCCGGCTCTCACCGCCGAAACCACAGGCATGGGGCTTGAGATTGGTTCCGACGATGGTGATCACATCGCATCGGCAATTAGTCAAAAAAGAGACCGCATCGGCGCGTGTACGGTAGCAGACGAAAAAGGCGCGCAACCGCTCCAGCAGTCACGCACCTCTCTGCCGGATGCCTCTTGGAGGGGGCTTCCAGCAGCGAAGATAGGATGCCCACGCCTTCCGTCAACATCCGGCAACAAAAGAACCCGGCTCGATTGAAGCGGGTGAGCTTGGCGCCTTCACAAGGATACTTCTGTCTTAAATACGCGATGTTCAAGACGTTTGACTCGGTCCGTGACCAGAACACAATGAGAACCATGAACACGACAGAGGCAGATTGGCTATCGTACGCAGGCCTGCTTGGCAGTGATGTGACGACATTCGGTACTTTGCTGCCCGATCTTCAGCTTGGCGTCTTCTGCCAGTCTTGCAGCCGCACCATTCCAATAGATCGTGAAGAGCTTACCGCCAAGCACGGCGCGCGCCAGGACAAAGTGGGAATGAAGCAACGGTTACGATGAACTTCTGCCGTGGCACCTACAAATTCCCTCCGGAACGCCGAACTGAACGCCCACTCTAAAGCCGCCAACTCAATGCGTTCAAAAGATCCCACGTCATGAACTGTCTCTTTCACCGTGAGCGCACTCTGGCTACTATTGACTCGGGTTTGCCCCGTGTCAGAGTATTGGAGCTAGATCTGCGGTGCCGATCAACGTGGTATTCTTGCCAGTGGGGAAAAGATGTTCTCTCATTTCGGAAGCTCCCTAGGAAGTGACGTCGATTTTACCCCGAGCGGATGGCTGGGTGGAGGGAAGATAGGCGGTTCAATTCGCGGCTACGACGAAATACAAAACTTTCTCTTTTTTGAAACGTCCAGGGGCATGATGCATCTGGGTGGGATAGAGGCGACTGTCACAATTTCGGTTTCCAAACCCCAAAATACTTCGCGATATTTCTACCTATCGGAAAAGGTATTCAAAGATGATGGGACGTTTGATCATTGGCGGTCGATAAAGATTGATAGACTTCAAAAAGCTGATCTAGTGTATTTCCACGAATACAACGTGATTTTCGACAATACATCCGGCCTCCGAGGTACAAATCCGACCATTAACGACGTGCTGTCGGCACGTCCTGTCGACCTCATCAGCAAGACGGCGTACCTCAACATTGATGGGACAGATGGGAATGACATTCTTCGCCTGCACGAGCCGGGCGGCGGCGTGTGGGCAGGGAAAGGTGACGATAAATTGATCGGCAGCCACTCGGATGACAAACTTAGTGGGCAAGATGGAAATGATACTATCGAGAGCGGAAATGGCAAAGATTTCATTGAGGGCGCTGCAGGAAATGACAGATTTATACTAGGTTTGGGAGAGAAGTATGTTTTTGGAGACAAAGAGTTCGACTCATTAGATTTTAATGAATTTGAGGAAGACGGTGATTATGACACAGTGAACCTCAAGGGATCTCCCGATCAGTACAAGATTTCCGTCAAGCAACCCGACTCGCCGAAACTCGCAACGCTCATTACGAGTGTCTCTGGGAACAACCTCTACGCTCTGGAAGGCGTGGAGAAACTGACCTTCGAGAAAGCAGCGCAAAACGTGGTAGCGCTCAAGGGTGGCGGCTGGGTGACTGAAACGGCGCTCCAGATGGTAAAAGTCTATGACAAGGACAATCCCACGTCTGGCATGTCGATGCTTTGGCATCGTGTTCAAGCAATCGAACTCGGCATGGACCCTGCCGACAAAAAGTACACCATGGCGGACGGGGTGTTCCGTGACGGCACGAAAGGCTTCTTCTCAGGCGATGCCGTTGCTACGGTCAATCTCGGCGTTGCCGACGGAAAAAGAACGCTCTCCGTCGCCTTCAAGGGGTCTGACGATCTCAAGGATTGGTCCGCAGACCTCACCTTTGACATGAAGGCTTTGAAGTCTTACTACACCCGTTTTGAACCGCTCGCGACTGCGATTAAGGATTTTCTGCACGAAGCTAGAAATGGTATAGCGCAAGTTATTGTTACAGGTCACAGCCTCGGCGGCGCGATGACGCAATATTTTGTTTCCGATCTTGTGGAAAGTAACGCCCCCCAGAAAATCTGGGGCTATACTTATGGCTCGATCGGAGCCAAAGCCGGTGAAACCTTGGGTGCAGATGGCCGTCTGACAAACTTTGTCCACGTTGGCGATATGGCTGATGCACTAGGGTTGTGGCCATGGAACGCGGAGCGTTCCAGCGGCCTTGTCACGCTGAACAGCAAATTCGCAATGACCCGTTGGGGTTTGCATTATAAGGAGGGTTACCAACAGGATATAAACCTTCTGATGCAATACGCCTCTCGCACAGACGGAAAATGGGGCGGCTTCTACAAGACCGATCTTGCCCAGAAGCTGCTGGGAAACGGCTGGAGATCGGGCGAAATTCAGGTAGCCATCGGTAGCGAGAACTCGGAATGGCTTTCCCTCACCAGCGAGGATTTCTACGCAATCGGGCATTCGGGTAACGATCACTTCGACTTGGGTGCTCTCAATCCCCAATACTTCAAGGATACCGTAGCTGGCTCAGAGGGGAGGACAATCAACGGGGGAAGCGGTAAATTCGACACCGTCTCTCTCGCTTCGAGCTTTGGCAGTTATGCGCGCACAATCACCAAGGACGGATCGTTGAAGATCACCCGTGCGTCGGACGGCAAAGTCATCGCGATCATCGAGAATTCCGTCGAGCGCATCATGTACGGTTTTGACCTGCGTGAATTCGATGGTTCCAAGGTATTGTCCAAGAGCTATTCTGGCGCGAGTAATGTCACTCTCAAGGGCGATGGGGTCTATGCCAAGATCGGGTCAGGAAGTGGCAAAGTGACGGGCAGCCAAGGGGACGACACCATCATTGCCGGGACCGGGAACAAAACCATTCTCGGGGGTGCGGGCAACGACTATATCCAGATAGACGGCGGGACGGCCAAGTCAGTCAAGACAAAACACGACACCGTCTTTATAGACGGCGGGACGGGTGCCGATACCATGGTCGGCGGGGCCGGAAACGAAACCTATATCGTCGAAAATACCGGAGATAGAATTGTCGATCGCGGTGGTGTCGACACGGTAGAGTCGAGCGTTAACTATGGCCTTGCGAAAGGAACTGAGAACCTTGCATTGACCGGCAAAGCGATCCAAGGCTCAGGCAACGAGTTGAACAACATCATAGAGGGAACGAGCCGGGCAAACAAGCTGATGGGATATGGTGGAAATGATACTCTCGACGGTAAAGCCGGAGCCGATACCCTTTCAGGGGGCGAGGGCAACGACACCTATATCGTCGACAGCGCGCAGGATAACGTGATCGAGAACGCGAAAGAAGGGAAGGACCTCGTCAAGACTTCCATCAGCTATACTGTCGCCACAAACGTCGAAAACCTAACTCTGACAGGCTCCAAGACAATCAACGGCACAGGCAATAGCCTCGACAACAAAATCATCGGAAATAGCGCGGCCAATACACTTGAGGGCGGGAACGGCAATGACCTCCTGAAGGGAGGCGGCGGCGCCGACAAGCTCTACGGCGGTGCTGGCACCGACAGGCTTTATGGTGGAGCCGGCGCCGACTTGTTCGTCTTCACCAGCACCAGAGACAGCACGGCGAGTTCCCGCGACATGATCTATGACTTCTTGCAGAAGCAGGGCGACCGGATCCACCTGTCCGGTATCGACGCCCGCTCCTCCACGAACAAGAACGACACCTTCACCTTCATCGGCGAGAAGGCGTTTTCCGATAAGGCCGGTGAGCTTCGCTATTTCCACAAGAGCGGCGACACCTTCGTCTCCGGCGACGTGAACGGTGATGGCAAAGCCGATTTCGCACTTCGCCTCGACAAGACCATCGATCTCGTCAAGGGCGATTTCATCTTGTAGCAGCTGGCCGCCGTCGTCATCTACTTCGGTATTTGATGGGGCGGTGGCGAATGTTGACCACCCGCCCGGTCTGGCCCATGCAGAAGAGAATTGTCAACCATAGGGGCTCGCGACTATATGGAAGTCGAAAGTGCCGGCTGACCCGAGCCGGTTTGAAACGTAGAGGCGCCCACCGTTGCAAGACACGGTCAATTTGCCGTCAGTCCCTTCGCCATTGGCGAGTGCAGCGTTCAAGAGAGGACCACTGCCCTTCTCCAGGCCTGTGCCCTGCTGGCCAGATATCCAGACTCCCCCATTGTGAATCGCCAGCAGAGCATTTGCGGCAGTGCTGCTGGATGATACGAGCCAAAGCAGGCATGTCGCATTTGGTAACTCTGCACTGCCTGCAACATCGTCGGCCAACGCCAGCCGAATGCGTGTGTCCGCCCCGCTAAGGGCAAGACGCCGAATATCGGTGCGTCCAGAGGGGAACGACGCGAATGTGTTGCCGGCGTCATAGAGCTGTTTCGCCGAGCCGATCACCTCCTTGATTCCATTCATTTCGCGCACACCAACCAAGATATTCGTGGCGGCCACAAAAGGCGAACCAGCCTTGATCAATGCCGTTGGGGGGGTAACGAACTTCCCGAAGACCTCACCAGACACGCGCGATAGGACGGTACCAGCCATGCAGTCTATCATCGCGCCCACCGTCCCCTTAGCGTTACGCACGCGTGTGATATCGACCCCGTGATTGTTGACTGGCGCCGGAGCTGCCGTCACAGAGATTGAACCGAGATCACCCATAGCAACGCCACGAGCGTGATGGTAAACCGCATCTACATCACCATCCAGCATGAGTTTGTCGATCACGATGTTCGAGCCCCAGCCCCAAACGATCGCGCCAACTGCGCCAGACAGGCCGGCGCTGATGTAATTTCCAGACCCTGGGTAACCAGCATGGCCCTGCCAGTCCTCGTCCGTGGTCGTGTAGGTGCTTTTGAGCTTGATAGTGACATCCTTTATGATGACGTTGCGCGCGCCACTAATGACGAAGACGCCGGACTTCTGCGGCAAAATCGGGCTGTGCGCGCCGAAGTCGAAGCTCGCCCAACCAACGTGGCCGCAATCGACGATGTCGATGCCATCGAACGTAACGTCGAACAGACCAAGATCATTGAGATTCATGATCGACGCGTCCTCGGTCATGGCGTGCAGATGAAGCGCACAGCCCGAGCGGCGAATGGTCGTGTTTCTGAAAACGAGACCGGTGGCCGCACGCGACGTGCCGTTGTCGTTTACGCCACTCAGGCCGGCGACGCGGACGCCGCGATAGCAGTCTTCGGCTATGCAATTCTCAAAGATGACGTTGTCGAGGCCACGTTCTCCGCCGAATCCACAGCCGCCGACACCGGCGCCATTTCCCTTCGGGGCTTTGCGCGCGACGCAGCCGACGATCCGGGCGTCTCTCATACCAAAGGTGAATTCTGGCCCGAGATTGGTGTTCTGGGTTGAAGTCGGGGGCGGCAGCTTAGAGCCGTCCGTGATCAAGCGCTCAATGTAGACGTTAGACTGGACGCGGTCTTCCGCGTTCGGGTTCCAGTTGCCTAGAAAACCGCCTGCCGTTGGCCATTCCGTGATGTAAAGCACAGCGAAATCTGCCCGGATACATAGGTTCGACTGAGTCCAAAGCCGTTCCGAACAATTGTAGCCGCGGCCAAGCATTTCGCACGGCACACGGTACTTCGCGGCGTGGTTCCAAGCGGCCTGGATTGCAGATCGATCATCAGTTCCGCCAGCGCTCCCGTCCAGAGGAGCGTCCCCCTTTGCGCCGAACATTAGCGGGTTGACGGGAGACGATGCTATCCGCCACTTGGCGCCATCGAGCGTCACAATCGGACCCGCAGCGTCGCGAACAAGCGCGGCGTGTCCACCATCACCGGCCAATGTGTGTCCGGTAGTGATTATGCGCGACACGTTTGCGTCGATCACAGCCGTTGGCAGGTTGGCCGTCGAGTGTTCAGAATGGAGCATCATGATTGCGTTCTCCATAGGAGGTATTCAATAACGGCGTTGATTTCGTAAAGCGTTACGTCCGTTGCCGCCATTGCAATCACTCCTTATGACCGAAGTTCGGACCATTCCACGACGGCAATAGGAACACAAGCTTAGATTGAGTGAGCAGCATTTATCGTCAAAAAATGGTCAAAGGCTCATACGTCCTTAGGGCCGGATGTGCCGTTCTTGCTGTCCGGCCTCGATGCGTTGAAGAATTTCACGAAGGCCTTGATATCGCCGGCCTCCTGACTGGCGAGATGTTGGAGATCCAGTGTCACGCCCGCTGGGGATGTCTGTCGCCTCGCCCGGGAGCACGGTGGGCGGATGGCCGCGATGGGATTGACCAAGCGACGGCGCGCCCCAAGAAACTGACCCCGTTGGTCTTGAGTTTGCGTCGATCGAGCACACCATATCGGTTACGATTAGCGGCTCGAGAAATCTTGGCTGAGAAGATTGTAAAGTGCGAACTTATCGACGGTCAGCGCTTTGAGATTGCCGATCGGGACGGCAAGATCCTCGACACGGTGACGTTCAGGTCGGTGCTGAGGCTGGAATAGGGCGCAGACCGAAGCCGATTACTCTTCCTGGGGGGTGAACCATCCTTGATAACTACTCAGCTGTATTTATCGAGCGCAGGTCACCCTAAAAAAGATAGGGTAGCGGGTAAATGTTCAGCAACCACACGCCCACGTTTTTCTAGAACGCCGCTCGATCGATGTTGCGTGTATCGACAAGCAGCTTACTTTCCTCAGGCGGGCAATGATTGCCGATTTGACGGAGGCACTATGTTCAGTGGTTGCTGTGTAACCGTTGCTCCTCTTCAACCCGAAGAGGTCGAAGAACTCCGAACGGTGATGAGAGGTTGGTGTCTCGAATATGGATGCGATCCAGACGGCAAACTGGCTAGGGACCGCGCGAGAAAAATCCTGTTGGCATATGCGGCCGGGGTGCATGATACGGGACAACTACTCAGTCTTGTTAGGCCATTCTAGCTGCTGAGGTTAAGGCGCTTAGTCTTGGAGCATGAGGTCGACTCCGACGGCGTAACCGGGCATTCTGCTCCGGCTTGAACCAGAGGGGTACTGTGTCATGGCTCGCCGTATTGCGTGGCTGTTCGTGATTGGGGTGATTGCCTATACCTGCTTCTGGATGGCTTGGCAGTGGTTTTGATCGTTAGAGGAACATGCGCGCGGTAGCGTTCTCCCCGAAAAGGAGACCAGCTATGACAAACCCCGACGAAAGCAAAACCGTGGCGCCGACACCGGTCGTTGAAGACACGCATCCCGGAAGCATCTCTGACGGGACGCACGCCTCGGCACGTGAACGCAAACAGCCGAAAGCCACAAAAGGAACCGGTCCCTCCAATCATGATTCCGGCACAGCCGACAAGACTGCCCTGAAAGAAGGCCAGACCGCGGTGAACTCCGAGGCACCGAAACACCCGAACAAAGCTGCGTACGGTTCGTGAAGGAGAGCGCCATGAATGACGACCTTCTGGCCCGCCTGGAATCCGAAAGCTCTGAGTTGCGGCGCCGAGCACTTGAGATTGATAAGGCTACCGAGACACGAGATACCGCGATGCTTATGAAGGGCCTCGCCACGGCGATAAGCGCGCTCGCCGCTACGGCCGGCCGTCTTGATGGCCCGTCAGGTCTCGGCAAGAGCGGTGACTAAGCCGCCTGAGAAGCCGGACCGTTAAGCCCGGCTCTCGTTTCGGGTGTGCGGGATCAGCAGCGACTTCGGACCTCAAAAAGGTTGGAGCGGGTGCTGGTCGCGTCGGCGATGTTCACGCGCGCATCGATCGGGAACGAACTTCGGCCGTCAGCGCGGCTCACCATGACGGCCTGGCTTCGCTGAGCGCACCGAGATGATCGTCATAGACCTGCGGACGGCCGTCGCGTTAAGGGCCTTGATCAGCTGATAGATGCCGGGATCGGGCGATGTCGCCGCGCGCAACGCGCGGCTGGTCGGGCTCTCTGGCGCTATGCCCCGGGATTGTACCCTGGGGTCTCCCAAGGTTTCCGCTATGCCGTATGGGGTCGGGCCGTGTCGCACCGCCGTGCTAAAGGAGGAAGTCCGCTTTGGCGAAAACGCTACTTGTCTCGATTTTGATAGAGAAGTCCGGGACGCCATCGCCGTTCACATCGGCCCGCAAATAATGCCCGCTTGCGTTGCTGTAGTCCTGAAGCTCTCCAGCGTGTTTAGTGAAGTTTGCGCCACCAATGAATTTGAACGCCTGGTTCCCGGCATGCTTCGTGTTGGCGTCAATATCCCGAAGATCGAATTTGTCACCTTCGGCACGGTTGAAGTCAAATACCGTATCTCTACCCGCTTTGTCGCGGATGGAATCCTTCACGCTTCGATAAATAAACATGTCAGCTCCCGCACCGCCATACAGATTGTCGGCACCCACCCCGCCTAATATTGAATCGTTTCCAGATTCGCCGCGCAGAGTGTCGTTCGCTGATCCCCCATAGATTTTGTCGTTTCCTACTCCGCCAAGGACCTCGCCTTTCAAGGAGCCTTTGCGCCCATCGTAGAAATCGTTCCCAGCCCCTAAGAGCACGGATCCTATCATCTTGCCTTCATTGTA
>NZ_JALJCJ010000019.1 GCF_022899935.1 Shinella curvata | reverse complement strand
TGCCGCGCAGCGCCGCATCGAGGTTGGACAAGGGCTCGTCGAACAGGAAGGCCGAGGGTTCGCGCACGATGGCGCGGCCGATCGCCACACGCTGGCGCTGGCCGCCCGACAGCTGGCCCGGACGACGCTCCAGATAATTGGTGAGGTTGAGCACGCGCGCGGCTTCCGTCACCTTCCTGTCGATCGCCGCCTGATCCATCTTCGCCATCTTCAAGGGGAAGGCGATGTTCTTGGCGACGCTCATATGAGGATAGAGCGCATAGGACTGGAACACCATGGCCAAGCCGCGCTTGGCGGGAGCCGCCCCGGTGACGTCCTTGCCGTCGATCTCGATTGCGCCCGACGTGGTGTCCTCAAGTCCCGCGATGAGGCGCAGGAGCGTGGACTTGCCGCAGCCCGACGGGCCGACGAAGACGACGAACTCGCCGTCATTGATGGTCAGGTCGATGCCCGGAATGACCTGCGTGGCGCCGAACGACTTGTTGACCTTCTTGAGAATGATCTTGCCCATGGTGGTTCCTCCCCGATCTCTGTTCTACTTCACGGCGCCGAAGGTGAGGCCGCGGACAAGCTGTTTCTGGCTGAACCACCCCATGATCAGGATGGGCGCGATGGCGAGCGTCGAGGCCGCCGAAAGCTTCGCCCAGAACAACCCTTGCGGACTGGAGAACGAGGCGATGAAGGCCGTCAGCGGGGCGGCATTGGTCGTCGTCAGGCGGATCGTCCAGAACGCCTCGTTCCAGGCCAGGATGATGTTGAGCAGCATGGTCGACGCAATGCCCGGCACCGCCATCGGGGTCAGCACATAGACGATCTCGCCCCACAGCGACGCGCCATCCATGCGGGCCGCCTCCAGGATCTCGCCGGGGATTTCCCGGAAGTAGGTGTAGAGCATCCAGATCACGATCGGCAGGTTGATCATGGTCAGCATGACGGTGAGCCCGATGCGGCTGTCGAGCAGGCCGAAGTCGCGGAAGATCAGGTAGATCGGCACGAGCACGGCGACGGCCGGCATCATCTTGGTCGAGAGCATCCACATCAGGATGTCCTTGGTCTTGGCGGTCGGCGAAAACGCCATCGACCAGGCGGCGGGCACCGCGATCAGCAGCGCCAAAAGCGTCGAGCCGAGCGACAGGACCACCGAGTTCAGGAAGAACTTGAAGTAGTTGCTCTGCGCCTGAACGGCTTGGTAGCTCTCGATCGTGCCCGAAGGGATGATGTTGAAGCCCTTGATCGCCTCGGTCTCGGATTTGAACGAGGTGATGATCGTATAGAGGATCGGGAAGAAGATGATCAGCGCGACGATCCAGGCGGCGATGGTGAAGACGACGGTGCGTCGTGTCGAGACAGCTCTAGCCATGGTCGTATCCCCTTACTTGTCCAGGTTCTTGCCGACGGCGCGCATCAGGAAGAAGGCGACGATATTGGCGAGGATGACGGCGATGATGCCGCCGGCCGAGGCGCCACCGACGTCGTAGCCGAGGAGCGCGGTGCGATAGATCAGGAACGGCAGGTTGGTCGAGGCATAGCCCGGGCCGCCATTGGTCGTGACGAGGATTTCCGCATAGACGCCGAGCAGGAAGATCGTCTGGATCAGGATGACGACGGTGATCGAGCGGGCCAGATGCGGCAGCGTCAGGTAGACGAAGCGCGACACGAAGCCCGCGCCATCCATCTCGGCCGCTTCCTTCTGCTCGCCGTCGAGCGACTGCAGCGCGGTCAGAAGGATGAGCGTCGCAAAGGGCAGCCATTGCCAGGCGACGATGATGATGATCGAAAACAGCGGATATTGCGCAAACCAGTCGACCGGCTGCAGGCCAAGGGCACGATTGATATCGGCAAGCACGCCATAGCCCGGATGCATGATCATGTTCTTCCACACCAATGCGGCCACCGGCGGCATGACGAAGAAGGGCGAGATGATCATGATGCGCACGATGCCCTGCCCCCACATCGGCTGGTCGAGCAGCAATGCGATGCCCACACCGCCGATGACGGTGATGAACAAAACGCCGACCACGATGAGCAGCGTGTTCCAGATCGACTGGAAGAAGGCGGGATCGGTGTAGAAATACTGGTAGTTGAACAGCCCCGCCCAGCTGACATTGGCCGGGT
>NZ_JALJCJ010000018.1:0-2500 GCF_022899935.1 Shinella curvata | reverse complement strand
AGACACACGGCGGGTGCTAACGTCCGTCGTGAAAAGGGCAACAACCCTGACCTCCAGCTAAGGTCCCCAAGTCATGGCTAAGTGGGAAAGGATGTGAGGATCCCAAAACAACCAGGATGTTGGCTTAGAAGCAGCCATCATTTAAAGAAAGCGTAACAGCTCACTGGTCTAAATAAGGGTCTTTGCGCCGAAAATGTAACGGGGCTAAAGCCATGCACCGAAGCTGAGGATTGGACGCAAGTCCAGTGGTAGCGGAGCGTTCCGTAAGCCTGTGAAGGGAGACCCGTGAGGGCTCCTGGAGGTATCGGAAGTGCGAATGTTGACATGAGTAACGATAAAGAGGGTGAGAGACCCTCTCGCCGAAAGACCAAGGGTTCCTGCTTAAAGTTAATCTGAGCAGGGTTAGCCGGCCCCTAAGGCGAGGCGGAAACGCGTAGTCGATGGGAACCACGTTAATATTCGTGGGCCTGGTGGTAGTGACGGATTGCGTAACTTGTTCAGACTTATTGGATTGTCTGGGCGGGGAAGCGGTTCCAGGAAATAGCTCCACCGTATAGACCGTACCCGAAACCGACACAGGTGGTCAGGTAGAGTATACCAAGGCGCTTGAGAGAACTCTGCTGAAGGAACTCGGCAAATTGCACGCGTAACTTCGGAAGAAGCGTGACCCCAATGCACGCAAGTGTTTTGGGGTGGCACAGACCAGGGGGTAGCGACTGTTTATCAAAAACACAGGGCTCTGCGAAGTCGCAAGACGACGTATAGGGTCTGACGCCTGCCCGGTGCTGGAAGGTTAAGAGGAGAGGTGCAAGCTTTGAATCGAAGCCCCAGTAAACGGCGGCCGTAACTATAACGGTCCTAAGGTAGCGAAATTCCTTGTCGGGTAAGTTCCGACCTGCACGAATGGCGTAACGACTTCCCCGCTGTCTCCAGCAGAGACTCAGTGAAATTGAATTCCCCGTGAAGATGCGGGGTTCCTGCGGTTAGACGGAAAGACCCCGTGCACCTTTACTATAGCTTTACACTGGCATTCGTGTCGGCATGTGTAGGATAGGTGGTAGGCTTTGAAGCAGGGACGCCAGTTCTTGTGGAGCCATCCTTGAAATACCACCCTTATCGTCATGGATGTCTAACCGCGGCCCGTCATCCGGGTCCGGGACAGTGTATGGTGGGTAGTTTGACTGGGGCGGTCGCCTCCGAAAGAGTAACGGAGGCGCGCGATGGTGGGCTCAGACCGGTCGGAAATCGGTCGTCGAGTGCAATGGCATAAGCCCGCCTGACTGCGAGACTGACAAGTCGAGCAGAGACGAAAGTCGGTCATAGTGATCCGGTGGTCCCGCGTGGAAGGGCCATCGCTCAACGGATAAAAGGTACGCCGGGGATAACAGGCTGATGACCCCCAAGAGTCCATATCGACGGGGTTGTTTGGCACCTCGATGTCGGCTCATCGCATCCTGGGGCTGGAGCAGGTCCCAAGGGTTTGGCTGTTCGCCAATTAAAGCGGTACGTGAGCTGGGTTCAGAACGTCGTGAGACAGTTCGGTCCCTATCTGCCGTGGGTGTAGGAATATTGACAGGATCTGTCCCTAGTACGAGAGGACCGGGATGGACATATCTCTGGTGGACCTGTTGTCGTGCCAACGGCATAGCAGGGTAGCTATATATGGAATGGATAACCGCTGAAGGCATCTAAGCGGGAAACCAACCTGAAAACGAGTATTCCCTTGAGAGCCGTGGAAGACGACCACGTTGATAGGCCGGGTGTGGAAGTGCAGCAATGCATGAAGCTTACCGGTACTAATAGCTCGATTGGCTTGATCGTTCTCATTGTTCATGCTCATCAACCCTCAAAACGAGGGAAAATGACCAAGATGTGTTCATAAAATAAGACAAACGAGGAAGTCTCTTCCTCTACCAGCTTCTCATCACATTGCCCTTAGCCGACCTGGTGGTTATGGCGGGGTGGCCGCACCCGTTCCCATTCCGAACACGGCCGTGAAACGCCCCAGCGCCAATGGTACTTCGTCTTAAGACGCGGGAGAGTAGGTCGCTGCCAGGTCTGCTAAAGGCAATGTGAACAGGTTTTTACCGCTAGGTAAAATACCGACGACGATCTTCTCGACACGCATTCGGCCCTGCCGAAACCAAAGGGCCGCTCTAAGCGGCCTTTATGCATTTTGAAATCTCGGATGTGAGGTCTTCGCATCCAATGGTATTTTGCCTTCGGCAAAAACCGGACCGGGAAAAGCGTTCAGGACGCTGCAGTCCTTACGGTATTTTGCCTAACGGCAAAAACCGGGTAACGCGGGGTGGAGCAGCCCGGTAGCTCGTCAGGCTCATAACCTGAAGGCCGCAGGTTCAAATCCTGCCCCCGCAACCAATTCAACAAAGCCCCGCTGGCCTAAGCCGCGGGGCTTTTTGACGTTAAAAAGCTTAAACTAAGCGCGCCAGCACACAAACAGCCCGCCGGAAATACAACCCAAAACCCTCAAGCCGCGCCG
>NZ_JALJCJ010000017.1 GCF_022899935.1 Shinella curvata | reverse complement strand
TGGCGGTGATGCTGGCCTTTGCCCCGGCATAGGAGGCTGTGTCCGAGCCCGAACCGCCATAGAGCCTGTCCGCGCCGCCACCACCGTTCAGCACGTTGTGGCCGCTATTACCCTTCAGGATGTTGTCTCGCACGCTGCCCGTGCCATCTATCGACGCGGAGCCAGTGAGCGTCAGTCTCTCAACGTGGTATTCCAAGGTAAAGCTTACTGTCGAATGGACCGTATCGGTTCCCCAGTTCAATCCCTCGATCACGGTGTCGCCGACGTTGTCGACGAAGTAGATATCATCGTCGCGGCCGCCAGACATCTGGTCGGCGCCCTGGCCGCCATCAAGCCGATCGTTGCCGCTGTGACCGAAAAGGAAATCGTTCCCCCCATTCCCGTTTAAAGCGTCAGCTTTCCTGCTGCCGTCAAAATCATCGGCAAACTGGCTGCCCAGGATAGAGAAGGCCCATCCGCTGTGTTGAACTCCTCCGTCGATCCGGAAGGTATTGTTTCCCGCGCTGACGTTAACCGAGGCTCCGGCCCGGGTAAAATCCATGCTAACTTGTTCAAAGCCGGAATAGCGGTTGGAAGATACCGTGTGATCGAGCAAAAGCTTGTCGTTCTGGCCGTCTTGGGGATAGGCGCCGGAGTACACCGTTGTTTGACCAAAGAAATCCGAGATGGCCTGGAAATCTCTAGCGTCGACGACGTTTTTGCCACCACTTAATGTGAGGTCGAATACTTCAAAGCCAGAGATTTTTGTTGATCCGCCAATATCAAAATCTCCTGACTTCTGCTTGGAAAAGACAATTTTTCGCGAGGTACTATCATTAAGGCGCATGATCAGGCGATCGGTCCCGTCGCCACCAATCATTGTTGCGCCGAGCTGGCCATAAATGGTGTCATTGCCCGGTCCGCCGTCCAAGATATCGCCGTATGCCAGATCTTTTTGAACGACTGGGCGCCGACTAAAATTGTGGCTTGGATCATAGTAGGCTCTTAATGTATCGTTCCCATCACCACCATAGGCTATATCCGTCCGATCACTGCCTGTGAATTCATCGTCTCCCGCACCGAGGTCTGCGACAACGTTTCCGAGGAAATTCTCGTCATAGAGCCGTGCCCAATACTCATCGTTCGCCAAACTCCCCTCGTAGCGATAGAAAAACTGAGCAATTGGGTCGTGATGCTCGTATTGCGGTGAGGGGTAAAGTCCATTCGTCAGAACACTCCCACCATACATGTCGGCTCGGAGGATCGCGTGCAGCGTCGAACTGATCATTTGGGTGGCCGTGCCCCAAAAGTCAGCGATTTTCCCCTCAGTTGAGCGGACAGTAGTGTAGGTAAGTTGCAGGTCATTGAAGGCCAAACTATCCATACGGATCTCGTTGCCGAAGTGGAAAGCTTGCGGTTTTATGTCGACAGTAAGTATGTGTATATATTTCGTTCGTCCATTTTCGGACGCAGGTTGGATCACCAGATTTACAGCGGAGTTGTCGCTCAGGTGAGCCAGAGTGAATCCACCGATACTATCGGGTTCTCCCCAATCATAGGATCCGTCAGGGTTGAATGTTCCCTCAAACTCCATTCCCTGGCTTTTCGAATTGCTGAATTTTGTTTTCCCGTCTCCGTTACGGTCGTGAGCGATATAGGTATATCTTCCAATAATATCGCTGCGGTACATCATATCTCCAATGGGGAAAAGCCCGTATTTCTAGCGGGTCTTAGTCAATATGGCAAAATCGCCGGGTATCTCTCGTTTATAAAATGAAATCTCTAGCAGTGAAGTCAGTTACCCAATCTACGCGCAGAGAGAAATCCGCCTTTCCATCTCCGTTAACGTCTCCGTAGACATAGGAGTCGTCGCCCTTGTTTTGATAACGAAGCTCTCCCGCAGACTTGCTGAATTTGTTTTCGCCAACGAATTTGAATTCCTGGTTTCCAGCCAGTTTAGTGTTTGCGTCAATAGCGGAGAGGTGGATCTTATCCCCCGTATCTTGGGCGAAGTCGTAGATCCTGTCACGGTTGTTCATCGTGCTGTCAGAAGTCTTCTTATAGATGAAGATATCCACACCCGAACCATAACTCCCACCGCCGTAGAGTTTGTCGGCGCCTGCTCCGCCGTATATGCGATCGCGACCATCGCCACCATCAAGCACATTCGAGCCAGTGTTTCCCTCAAGTCGGTCATTAAACGATGAGCCGGTCAGGTTTTCTACAGAAGTGTATTTGTCCCCTTTGGCCTCGCCGGTGTTGGATGCTCTGTTCCAGAGACTTGCGCTTACGGCTTTTGCAGCTTGCTCGTATGTCGCCGTATCGACCCCTAAGCCGCCATCGAGCATGTCGGCGCCGGCCCCACCAGACAAAGTGTCATTCCCACCTTGACCGAAAAGTTTGTCGTTGCCGGCGTCCCCAGAGAGCCGATCGTGGCCAGCTCCACCATCCAATACGTCATTTCCGCCTTGGCCCTCTATGTAGTCGATGCCGCCTTGGCCGAAGAGCGTGTCGGAAACATCCGAACCAAAAATCAAGTCCGTCGCCCATGTGCCCTTGAAATTGGCGCTTTGGAAAAAGGCTGTCAGATTAAAGGAATAGCTAATTTCTTCGTCGCCGAGTTCGTCATATAGATAAAAGCCGTTCTGATAGGTCTTACCATTCTTGAGAGAGGCTTCACCGTTAATCATGACGGAGCCAAATTCTTCGTAATGGGTGAGCTGATCAGGCCCGATGTCGTAGTTCACGTTGGCAGACGTAACCCACCAATCATCTTCGAACTCCTCTCGCTCTAATCCGTCAATATTTATGAAGAATTGCACGCCTGCACCAGAGGAGATTATATCCAATTCCGCCTGCAGGTTGGAAGTACTGGCCAAAATTTTCATTATGATCTCACTATCCGTTGGGGCTTCTGGGTTGATTTCCAGTGATACTGTGAGAGATATATCGACCAATAATTTCGCGCAAGTATTCTAGGTAAACGATCCTGTCGATATTGGCGATGCGGATCAACTTGCCATCGAGTTTTATCGTGTCGCTGTCGATCACGCGCCACCCATGTGCGCTTCGTGGAAGCGCCGGACCCAACACTACAGGTCGCCCGTCATGCAGTGGGTCTACCTTCGGAAAACCATGTTGCTCAAGTTCCGGGATCACGGCCTTAGGGTACATTGACGCTCGCCTTTTTACCTACGACCGCGATGGCGATTCTTTGTCAGTGGCGAAGAGGGGAAGGGCTAACAAGGGGTCAGTCATCTCTCGCCCAACTTGACGTGCCGTCGGGATCACAAAAGCGGATCACTTCACGATGGCATGCGGCGCCACTCATGGTGAGCAGGTGGAGTGTTGACCGCCTCGATCAGTTGAGCCTGCGGCACTTGCTCAGCCCGTGCGCGTTACAGACTGATTTCAGCGGCTGAAGCCAAAGGAAGCCCCGCTCAGGGCGGGGCTAAGAGTTGCTGAACTTATCAGGTCGCGCTCGCCCAATTGTCCTACACTGTGGCTAAGCACTTTAGTATCGATATCATATCACAAGATGAAGTCGGAGCTCGCCAAGTCGATAGAACCGTCAAGGCGGATCGATAAATCGATATTGCCGTCGCCGTTCACGTCTCCATAGACGTAGGTGTCTTCTTTTTTTGAGTAGCGCAATTCGCCGGCGGTCCCGCTGAACTGGCTCGTTCCGACGAAAGTGAAGGCTTGATCGCCCGCCGCGGTCTCGCGCGCATCGATGGCAGACAGGTCGATTTTGTCTCCCTCGGCACGAGAGAAATCGTTGATCATGTCACGCACGGCCACGATACTGTCCGAGATGTTTACGAATATGAACGTGTCCGCGCCAAATCCGCCGAACAGTTGATCGGCGCCTAAACCGCCTACGAGCTTGTCGCTTCCTTCACCGCCTACAAGCGTGTCGTCAGCATTCATGCCAAACATTTGATCGTTTCCTGAGCCCCCGTCGAGCCGGTTGCGGGCGTCATTTCCGACAAGGCTATCGTTGAAGTTTGTACCGCGGAGATTTTCGATGGACGTGTATGTGTCGCCTTTTGCCTCACCCGCGTTTGAACTTGCGGCTCGCAGGTTCGCAACCACAGCAGATGTCGCGTTGACGTAGGAGGCGGTGTCGGTCCCGCTACCGCCGTTCAATTGGTCCGCTCCCGCGCCACCGACCAGTGTATCATCGCCCGCTTCACCAGAAAGCTTGTCATTGCCGGTACGACCATAGACGACGTCATTGCCGCCTCCTGCGTTGACGATATCATTGCCCTCTTTTGCATCGATACGTTCGCCGGCACTCGTACCGTTGATGTTTTCACTGGACGCGTTGCCCAGAATGGTATGATAGGCGTCAGCCGCGATGTCAGTGAGGTCCGGGGTTGCGTTAAGATGAAGGTTATCAATCGCGCCGTCAGCGGAATTTCCCAGCAACAGCGAGAGAAGAGGATTGGTCAGGTCGTCGAGACCAAGCCCCAACAGGTCGATGCCAGTTTGCGTGCCAAAGTTCACCGACACCGCCTCGTCGAGCACCAAGGTCGCATAGGGTTCACCGTTGCGCTCGATGACAACTTTATCGTATTTGCCGCTGGCTGACGTAGACGATGCCAGAACGCCGCCGTTGACCTCTACGTTCCACTCCCCAACATAATGGAAAGTGAAGTCTCCTCTTTCGAAAACGAATTCATTGTACGTCGCTGACACATTGCCGATGCCCAGGACAAGTGAGCCATTCAGCGACGTCTGGTCTTCGAAGCGCTCCTGTGTCGACGCGGCGCCGTTTTTGACCCAGAAGTCGTTTGCGTCCACGGTTGCACCGGATACTAGAATGATTTTAGCCATGTCACATCTCCGAGTTCAATCCACGGCTGCGGAACACAATCGAAGATGTCTCAGTTCCGTGCCCATAAAACCAAAAGATGCACGTGGTAAAAATTAGGTGGCGTGGTCCCGTATTGACGCAACACTTGCCCAATTCGTTGGACGATGAAGCTTGGTCGCGTTGGGGTTCACCCCCACTGCGAAATGGTTGTGGGCCGCTCTCACAGGATGAAATCGCTGGCCTTCATGTCGATCGCAGCATCTAGTCGTATCGAAAAATCAATGCCGCCATCGCCGTTTACGTCTCCGTATATAAAGCTATCTCCGCTGATCTTCGAATAGCGCAGTTCCCCGGCGGTTTTGCTGAACAGGTCCGAACCGATAAAGGTGAAGGCCTGATTGCCACTCATTGCCGTGCGGGCGTCGATTGCCGAGAGATCGATTTTGTCACCGCCGACTCGGGAGAAGTCGTAAATGATGTCGCGGATAGACACGCGACTCTCTGCGGCCGTGAGGAATACGAACGTGTCCGCCCCCGTGCCACCATAGAGCTTATCAGCACCTGCTCCGCCGATTAATTTGTCGCTACCCTCGCCGCCGGATAGGCTGTCGTCGCCCGCCTTGCCGTCAAGGCGGTTGTCTCCAGAGTTTCCCACAAGTGAGTTCGCACCCGAATTGCCCGCGCCGTTTGCCGAGAGCAGTCCCGTCAGCGTTAGGTTTTCGACGTTTGCGGATAGCGTGAAAGAGATAGCAGATCTGACAAGGTCAGTTCCACCGTTTGCCGCTTCAGTAACGGTATCTCCCGCAGTGTCGATGTCATAGGTGTCGTTGCCAGCGCCGCCGGTCAAGGTGTCTAAGCCCGCGCCCCCGATAAGGCGGTCGTTACCGTCGCCACCGACTAGCGTATCGGCACCTCCGCCGCCATACAATGTATCGTTTCCAGCGCCACCATCGAGGTAATCGTTTGACGAGTCATCTGCTGCTAGATAGCCGGGTCGACCGACATGGACTTCGGGATCAATCAGCGTGTCAGTATTGCCATTATAGTTGATGATAATAGAAAGAAACGCGCGGGATACACTTGTGGGGCTCCCCCCGTATATAACATCGTCGCCGGTGTTACCGTACAGCTGATCGGCACCGTAACCACCGAGAACATAATCGTTACCCGCCCCAGCTAAGACTTCATCATCTCCGCGCTGAGCGTTGACATAGTCGTCGCCGCCCCCGGCAAAGATAATATCGATGCCTCCCGTCGCCACGATGTGGTCACTTCCCGATCCCACCGAAGCTGTTTCGAGATCCAGCGATCCGTCGCCATAAATTGTTGTGCCAGCTTGCATCTCCGGCTCAACGTCAAGAACACCATCCCGATAAAGATTTAGATCGAATATGTCGGTGCCGGCACCCATTCGATAGGTATTTAAAATGACGCCCCCCGATATCAGTGAGGGATTGTAAACCAAATCATTTCCATCGAGCGCATCTACGGAATAACCGTAGGTATATTTCTCATTCCTGCCTGGAATACCGACGAAGTGTCGGTCGACAATTTGTCCCATCACTAAGCTCCTTAGTCCAGAGTAGATCTCGCAGAGGTTCCTGTTTAGCACGCAGCAGGCACTATAGCGTGATTTCCTGAGATCGCGGCGGAACATATAGGTAAGGTACTACAGCAGATGAGTTCATGCGGGCTGCATGACACGTCAGGGTAGGTTTGCGAACCGGTTTCCGGCGTTTCCTTCCCTCTAGAGCTGCCAAGCAGTGTCGCAGGCCTTACGAAGCACTCTCTTGTCTTTAATGGGGTCAGGTGCAAAACGCGCGCAGATCATGGTGCACGATACGACCGCAGAACCAGCCACTTCCAAGGCTGCGTCTATCTCGTTGCCGCTATGCTTTGGCTGCTATGAATGTCGATTCGGCCTAGGTCGGCCGCCGCCGGAAACCAGGCTTGCGACCAATTGTTCCTCACAGTGAATTGACGATTGGTATTGACGAAGCGTTATAGAATGAAGTCGCCCTTGACGAGATCGATTGTGTTGTCGAGGCGAAGCGCGAAATCGGCCTTGCCGTCGCCATCCACGTCGCCGGAGACGAAGGTGTCGCCGCTCTTGTGGAAATAGCGCAGCTCGCCGGCCTTCTCGGAAAACGCCTTCTCGCCAATGAAGGTGAAGGCATCGTTCTTGCTCGTGGCAGCGCGGGCATCGATGCCGGACAGGTGGATTCGGTCACCCTGTGTCTGCGAAAAATCATGGATCATGTCGCGGGCGCTTGCCGTGCTGTGCTTAGTGCTGGTGAAGACGAACAAATCCGCACCGGTTCCACCGTAGAGCCTGTCGGCTCCGGTCCAGCCATAGAGTTTGTCGTTGCCGCTGTCGCCAAAGAGCTTGTCGTTACCTGCGGCACCATTCAGGACGTCGCCACCATCGCCGCCGCCGATACGGTTCTCGTTCAGATCGCCGGTCAGCTTGTCGGCATGGGAGGAGCCTGTAAGGTTCTCGATTGAAAAATACTGGTCTCCTTCGGCGTCTCCACTGTTTGCGCTTGAGAAGGAAAGCTTCGCGAGAACGCCTTTCCCTGCATCTGCATAAGAGGCCGTGTCGCTGCCGGTTCCTCCAAACAGCTTGTCTCTGCCTGCCCCTCCAGTCAACGAATCGTCACCACTGCCGCCCATCAAGAAGTCATTCGCCTTACCACCTAACAGTGATTGCGAGCCTTTTCCGGCCAGCATCACGTCTGCGGATGAACTTCCCACAATCTTGGCACCATCGGCGAATTTTTGGCTTTTGAAGACGCGAACAACGATGTCACCATCGCGAACATCGGTCTCGACAAGGTCAGCGAGCCCATCCTTGTTGATGTCAAAAACTTCAAGAGCTCCACCTTCATCGAGTGGTAAATACTTGAGGGGTAGCTGTTTAAAATGGTTGAACCCGTCGTTTATGTAAATGTGTGCCGATCCGCCTGTCTTATCGACTACGAGGTCGCGAGCCCCATCGCCGTTAAGGTCCGCGAATGTACTTCGGACGCTCCAGTCTGCCGTGCCAGGCTGTCTGTCGAAATACGTTGAAGTTTGATCGATTAACCTACCCTTACCATCAGAGATCAGCACTTGAAGTTTGGTGCCAACGTACCCGCCCGTCTGAAGGGTGAGAATGTCGTCAAGCTTGTCTCCGTTGAAATCGAACTTTATCGAATCGATAGTCGAGGTCTTTAGGCCGAAAAGGGGTTTGGGAAGCGGGAATGATGAATGGGTGAACTTCCCAGCACCATTGTTCAATAGCAGGACATGAGGAAAGTCGTTCTCGGATCCGAGAAAGAGGTCAGAGTCTCCGTCTTTGTCGGCGTCGAAGAACAACGTGGTGGGGGAGTTTCGACTACCGTCAATTAAGTCCTTCGGAAGGCCGACGGTACTTGCTTCAAAATTCGCACGCCCGTCATTGACGAGAAAGTGGGGGGTACCAGTGCTCGAATAGTTCCCAGCGTATAGGTCAATGTCCCCATCGCCATCAATGTCGGCCGCGCCCGCCGAGTGTGTAAAGTCTGATATTTGTGGGAGTTGGTCGGTAGCGTTTTTGAAGCCGCCACCGGCTTTTGCCAACAGCAGAAGATTTTGGTGCCCAGGGAACGGGTCCTGGTCAAAGCCATGATCCGCAACGAAAATATCTATAAGGCCATCACCGTTGAAGTCTGCGCTAACGATTTGGCGCGCGTGCACGGTCGTCGCCTTTTCGCCGCTGATGAGTGAGTGAGAAGGCAGCTCAAAGCCGCCAATTTTGTTGTTCAACAAGACGCCCATAGGAATCTCGTCGATAGGCTTAATCCAGTCGAACGAAGCCCAGACGATATCTCGATAACCATCACGATCCACATCAATCGCAAGAGTTTCGTGGAAGCTACCTTTGACGTTGGCGGCAAGAGTAAGCTCCTTTACGGTGTAGTTCTTGAACATTATTCTTCCCCCACCAGGTTCGAGATAGCGTCCTCCTTCCAAATTTTGGCGTCAAGCCGAGTCCAGCACGTTTTTCATGGCAGCAAACGGCAGGGTAGGAATTCCGCCGCGGCTGAAGTCGCAGCAGGCGGTGGCCCTATCCTTTGCAGAAAATGTCTCAAGCAGGTATTGGCGCGGTTCGGTCCTACTACGGCGCCGGCCGCTCAATCAAACACGAAGGGCCTAAGGAACGAAGGAGAGCGCGGCGGTTCAATAGCCATGCGTTCTTGGCCTATTGCCCGTCGTTAAAGCGGTAGAACATCCGAGCTGAGGCTTCCACAACCGAGCGATGCTTCGCCGGGTCGGAAGTCGAGCCCGGAAAGGTTTCGATAAGGTACTTGGCGAAGCTCAGGCGTATGGCCTCGTCCTCCGCGCCACGCTCATCAGTTTCTCGGCATTTGCCCAGACGAGCACCGACGACGCTTCCGACACCACCAACGCGGGCGATCAGGCCCAGATGCAGATGGACGACGCGACGGCCAACGTCTTCTACAGCGGCGTGAAGGCCCGTAGCTGCGGCGGGAAGCCGAGTGGCCGAAGAATTGGGCGGGGCTCAATGATGAGCAGCGCGCCAAGATGAAATCGGACTGCTCGACGAATGGTGCCGCAGCTCGTAGCGAAGGTGACACCCGTGTCTGCGCCTGGGCCGGCAACAACTGAGCAGGCGTGAGCGCCGCCAAGGGGGCTCTGAGCGATCAGGGCCTTTTTTCGTACCCTGTCGCGCGCCAATCGGGATCATTTTGCTATGTCCCTGCCGTCAGACACGTTTCTCGCGCTAACTGGCGGGCCTTGACGGTCGATCGGCCATCGTTGCCTACGTCATATGTAATAGCGCCGCGGCTTGATAACGCGCATAATCCATGCGTGCCAATCCGTGGATGGATAAGGACTCGGCTCAGCGATGGGCCGGGTCCTTTTGATTTATTGTCGCTTCCTGTTTCGCGCTTAACTCACTAAAAATATTGGCTTTTTCCGGGAAATTGCAGGAACATCGCGCTGCCTTTGCTGTTTTCAAGAATATTGGAAAACATGGGAGGGTGAGATGCTTCAGATATCTCTCGGTAGCGGCTTCGGTGCGCAGGAATATGGCCTGCGTGCTTCCATAAAGGCGGCCGTAGCCTATGACGAGCTTTGCTCTGGTTATGTGATCCAGATTTCGTTCCAGCCCCAGGCCGTCGTTATCGAAGGAAGGATGCCACCCGTGGTCGCTCGGCGAGCGCGATCTGTTATTAGCGACGTGGCGGGATCGATCGCCATTTGGGACAGGACGTTCTGGCTTGAATGACGACGTCCAGCGCGCCAGTTGGGCAAGGTAGGGCTGATAGATGTTTTGTGGTCGGTCGCTCTTGGGGCGCTATCGCCATTCGTTCAGGTGCGCCAGCATCCTTCCGCGCGCATGGATGCTCACTGCGCGGCGGTTGCGGCCACGGCATC
Source organism: Shinella curvata (assembly GCF_022899935.1). GTDB lineage: Bacteria > Pseudomonadota > Alphaproteobacteria > Rhizobiales > Rhizobiaceae > Shinella > Shinella curvata. The sequence goes on along the minus strand of NZ_JALJCJ010000017.1, from coordinate 10,543 downwards.
GAAGTTGATTTCCGCAGGGGCGACGCTCTGGTTGCTGAGGAGAGGCATCACCAGGATCGATCCGAACATCACGATGAACATCGACAGCAGGCATCGGCCGATAAGGTTGATGCGGCGGGGCATTTGCTCTCCAAAAAGAAGAACCCCGCAGCTAACGGGGCAAAGAGGTTTGGACCAGTGCCGCGGAGTAACTGCCGACTGCCGCTCTTGTTCCGCAGGACCGGCGGTCACCACAACTGGGCTTTCGGCATGATGCGCGATACGCCTTCACGGGTACGTCACAGTGCAACCCTAAATTCGCATGGGTGACTGGGTCTGCACGGGAAGATATTCTCTATTGCGTTGTGCATCTCTTCCTCAGTGGAGGACGCTCAAGACAATTGGATGGAGGCAAGATGTCCGAGAGTCTGTACGGCACACTGATTGTGACGGGAGCGAACTTTACGACAAGTTCGAATGTGCAGGTATTGTTGACGACTGCCGACCCATCTGAGTATTGGCATTTTGGAAGCATGGTCTATGAGCCAGCGAAGAATAGGCTTCATTGGATGTACCGTCGGGCGGCGATCCACACCTTGGCCGCAAGCGCGATATGTACATGTTTTCCGATGATGGAGGTGCCACACTGTGGTCGCATGACGGTATCGGAAACATTGTTCCAGGTCCGTCCCCGATCCTCACATCGCAAAACGGGCGCGACTACCGCGATCTATGCATGGGTATCACAACAGCGGGGGATATCATCGCGGTTTACACCGATGTCCCTCTCGGTGGAGGCGCCACAGTTGTCAAGATGATGCGCTCGACGGATAGCGGCAAGACCTGGAGTGCGAGACCGAACATCTACACGCACCCGAGCACAAGTGTGCGGGCATATGGGCGTATCAAAAGTATCCCGGGCAACGGCGTCAGCCGCATGGCATTCACAATGTATCGCTCTGACACCGGTGATGTGTGCGTCTGGTACTCAGATGACATGGGCGACATCGGAGGGGCCGGAGCGTTGATTAACTCAACTTCCGCGTGATCGTGACCGAGCAGTCAACGACATCCACGGCGGTCGCTATTCGAGATCTTCAGAACCTCGTCAGCCAGCAAGCCGGCGATATCAAGGTTGCGCGCAAGACTCTTGAGCGGATTGAGGCGGGGCAGCGTGGACAGAGCGAGCGGTAGAAGCAGTGGCTCCGACCGCCCATTACGCAGAAGAAGCCGGGCCTGGCGTCCGGCTTCTGAATTCCATGTTCACGATCGTCGATCAGGCCGCGGTGTCAATCTGGGCCGGGCTGGCAACTTGGATTGCCTTGATCATGTTTAGCAGATTGCCGATGGCGGCTGTCTCTTCTTCGATCCGCTCCGCCGTGGTCTTGCCGTCGGGCCAGGCGAGAGACACACTCTTGCGTTCCATAGCGACAAGACTGTCCCGATGTTTCTTCCGGTCGAGCATCATCTCTGTGAGCTTAAAACGCAGCTCTGCATTTCCCATTTTATCACTCCTAACGTCAGCCCCGCGCGATTAATGCAACGCGGCGACGAAAGAGTCCAGACTTGTAGTATAGAAAAGGCTATTCGGCTCGCTAAACAATATTGAGGATCTGGCTTGCCATCTAGGGGTAGATTACGCGACGCGACGCTATTGCCGTAGCGAGGCGGGAAGCCCTCTCTCCATCAAAGCTCTCGCTGCCTCACCGGCAACCGTTCCCGAAGCGACCGTGAACCATAGGCGGACAGCTTCGTTTAATAGGCGCGGAGCCTTTCCGCATGCGACGGGGCGCGGATCGCGAATGGTCCGTGCCTCTTGATTTATGAATATCGCGTGACATAACGCCCGATATGTGGACTTCGCGCTAGATGAGCGTATGTTTGACGCATTGGTAGCAGACTTTTCAGGGCGCTACCTCGGAGCTTAGCAACCTTCGCCCCAATGCGAGAGGTGCGCCATGAGGCTCAACTCCATCATTCTATTTCAAGAAAATGAAGAGTGGATCGTCGTTGTCGTCGAGGACGGCGAAGAGACACGCAGGACGTTCGCAAACGAACGCTTCGCAAAGAACTGGCACGACGGGCAGCGGCTCCGCCTCGGACTGGAGGTGGCCAATGATGATGCTTGAGAAAATTGGCGATTTCCCGCTAGCCGCCATCTTCCTCACCGTCGGAGCCGTCTGGTTCGCAGTCGTCACGATTGGCTGGCGATTCATTAGCCGCGGGTGAAGCCTTGAACGTCTCGCGGTGTGACCTATCTGGACTGTCGCAAGGGATATTGCCCCCTTCGGCATCCGGGAGCGGGATGGGCACGGTCTACGAGGAATCGTGCCCATCTTGTTCCGCGAGAGCAGCGCGCTATCATCCTTACATCGTTCGGGAGCATGTCAGGTGCAACTGGCATTCGCCTAGTCGATAAGGCCCTGCGCATTTCTCCGTTTGGGCAGGGCCTTTTTCAATCAATCTTTGATGTAGACGTCTGCCTCGTCAGCCGCGTCGCGATGTCTCCGGCTCGGCCTCATTGGCAAGCACCGCGAGGCAAGCCGCGTGTGCCTTCTGCCAAGCCGCGCCGCCGTCAACCGGCCACTCAAGCAGGACCCGCGCCGCTTCGGCCGCGCTTGAGATAGTTCGGTAGACGCCAAGCGTCAGCGTTTCGAAGGTAACGGGCTCGCTCCAACGTCCGGTCTTCATGGCATCCTCCTACGCAAAAAATCGCCCCGCGGGGGAGGCGGGGCAAAAGAGGCTCGTTCAGTGCGATGAGAAAACGGGCCGTGGTTCCAATTGTTCCTCAGAGCGAGTTGATGATTGCCGATGCCCGCTCGATGAAGCGAGACCTGCTGACGTCGCGGGGTCACGCGGTGCCTGCGTCATCTTTCATTTCGATCAAGCTTGCGAGATCGAGAAGGAGCCTCTGGACGTCTGGCCCTATCCTAGAGGTGTTGGCCTCAATCGTCATCCGGAGATTGGCAGCGTAATGTGTCGGGTCGAGGACGCCAGCTTCGTGAAGCGTTTTCACGAGGACGACGAGGGCGTTGGTATGAGCTGCATGAACCGCTGAAATAGCATTGATGATCTCGTCGGATTTCTTGGTCATTCACGGTCCTCCCAGATTAGTAGAGTGCCTGATTTACTCCATTCCCGGAAGCTCGCCGGCCTGAAACAGGATCGTGGGCGACCCGTAGTCGCATGTTTTTCCCGAAAGAAAAGCCCCGCGCGATGGCGGGGCGAAGGCTGAACCTAGAAAGTGGCAGCTGAGGAACGATCGCCGTGGCGATTTGTTCCTCAGAGTGGATTTAGGGGCGGTATGAACCGGTCGTCATAGGATGAAATCGCCCTTGACGAGATCGATGGTCTTGTCGAGGCGAAGCGCGAAATCGGCCTTGCCGTCACCATCCATGTCGCCGTAGACGAAGGTGTCGCCGCTCTTGTGGAAGTAGCGAAGTTCGCCGGCCTTCTCCGAAAACGCCTTCTCGCCAATGAAGGTGAAGGCATCGTTCTTGCTCGTGGCATCGCGGGCGTCGATCGTGGACACATCGATACGATCACGTTCCTTGTGCGAGAAATCGTAGACCATATCCATTCGGCTTGCCGTACTGTCTTTGGGGCTGGTGAAAACGAATACGTCTTTCCCTGCGCCACCATAGAGCTTGTCCGCTCCGCTCCCGCCGACCAGCCTGTCATTGCCGGCTTCGCCCCTTAGAGTGTCGTTTCCGCTCTTCCCATCAAGCGTGTTCGCGCCGGCGTTCCCACGAATGGTCTGGGCGACATTGTTTCCGGTAAGGTTGATCGCCTTAGTGCCCGTTAGCTTCGTGGTTTCCAGAACCTCAATGAGCGCGCTGTTCGCCAGCGTGAACGAAACCCCAGCTCGCACGGTGTCAATGGGGTTATCCTCATTGTCGAACTGACGGACCCAGGTGTCTTCGACCTGATCCTTGGAGCTTCCGACGATGAATGTATCCGCTCCCGCTCCGCCGACCATCCAATCGGAACCCGCGCCTCCGTCGAGATACGCACCGTTATCTGAGGCGAACAGCGTGTCGTTTCCAGCGCCGCCGTAGAGCTGGTCGTCGGACCCACTTCCTCTCAATGTGTCGTTGCCGTCTTCGCCGTAAAGACGATTGATGCGAGTGCCGCCGCTTATTTCGTCGTCGCCGATCCCGCCCCATACATAGTTGTCGGCGAAGAAGCCGCCTTTCAGCGTGTCATTCCCACCGTAGCCATATATTTCATTAGTCATCCCGAAGACGTCGCTGTCGCCGACAAGCCTGTTGTCTTTGGAATTTCCCTTAATGATCCCCATCTTAGCCCCTCGCACTCTATCGAATCTCGTGCAATCGATAGGCGAGGTATCGCCATTTTTCAAACGTTTTTCGTGTTCGCCTGGCGGCCAAATCGGCGTAGTTACTGCCAGATAGCCTTCGGCGTCTCGGCTATGTGGATCAGCGATGCGCTATTCGTTTTCGTCGTCCGGCGGTTCAAGCCGGCCGAAGAATAGACGTCGTCGCCCTAGAGACGCCGACCAGGGAAAACTGGCGGCTTTTTTGTGTCTCACGCACCACCGACAAAGCTAACCCCGCCTTCGGGCTCGATGACTGCGCTCTCTTCGGCGTCGAGATATCCGTGCCCGACGAGCCAGTCACGGACCATCAAGGTTAGCGCGGCTTCGCGTCCCAATGCCGCTTCCCTAGCGAATTTTACGATGCCTCCTCGATATCGGGGGAAAAGTGCATTGTATTGCCTCGCAAAAAGAAAGCCCCGCCGGAGCGGGGCGAGGCGTGTGCATCAGGTTCCGTTCCAAACGGATGCCTTCACCTTATCACGCGAGAGCAGTAGGTAAAGACGGAAGACCGCACAGGGACGAGCGGCCTTCCGTGCGGTCGGGCTGGGGTGTGCTGGGAAAGGACACGTCGGCCGCGATCACAAACCGAGCAGGCGGCAGTTTGTTCCTCACAGCGATCCGCGCATATCAAATCCCGTACAGCAAACGAACGAATGGGGTAGCCGTGCCAAGGCCGGCCGCCAGCAAAAAGACGCCCAGGATGATCCACAGCGCGATGTCTTTTACCATGCCAGCTTCACCGCATGACCTTGCATATAGAGGTGGCCACCTGCTTGTTGCATCGCATCGCAAGGATGTGATGGTACGCCAGTGAGGCGATTGCCACACAGGCCTCACCCTCATCCCACCCTGCCTGAACTACCTTCCAGATCAACTCCTGAAACGCCGCTTCAAGCTCCTGCTCGCAGAGCATGAATCTATCTTCGCCGCGTTCGTCAGAGCGTGGTCCCGAATTGCCTGTCCCTCCAGCATTATGAAGATCTGCTCTCCTATAAACCCTGTAAGCTTTATTCCATCCGTCTCGCTGATGCGAAGTATTCTACAGAAGTTCGACGAAGATCTGATTCTCATTTCGTGGCATTGCAAATAATACTAAATATTTTGAATAGATATTCCGGATTTCAATGGCTTTGGGAAAAAGGTACGAATATTTCACCTTGGTGTGAAGAAAATATCTTTATGCGTTGGAGTTTTACAGCTACGCTAGTGTATTACTCCGGTCCTGCGAGAAAACATGGCTATTAGAGAGTTCGAAATCCGCGGGGGGCTCAGCCTTGTTATCGACGAGGTGGATAATCCGAATGGCGGTTACAAGTCCGTCATATCTGGAGCGACCACGACGAAAACGTACCACGCCCACTCGTTGTCAAAGCTGAGCCTGAAGACGACTGAAGGGTCGAAGGAAGTAATCGGCGACGTGGAGAGCTGGAGCCTGATAAACGGTGGCAGCCAGATCATCATTTCTGTGCTGGCCGGAGGAAAATACACAGCCAGCATTGATGTTAAGGGGTCGAAGTCCGGTTCTTACACGTCATATGACGACCCGCATACGCTTTATCTCTACGATATCAAATCGGGTAAGATAGAGCAGCTTGCTTCAGGCAATGCGGATTGGCGTGCCCCCGCAGCGAACTCGGCCACGATTACATATTGGTATGATGCCAACACCAATCCGTACCGGGAGACCTGGAACAACAAAGGAACCACGGTCAATAAAAATCAAAAGATTGAAACCCAGTCGAAGGAAGCACTTTTTCATATTTATACCGAGTATGGCGACGCCTTCACATGGTCGGCGGAGATTGCCGCTTCAGTCGTCAAGGGGGAGCAGTTCCTCGATGCGGGCAAGGGCGATGACTGGATTCAACTGCCTGACATCGCCGACTTCAGCATCGGATTGGGGCTTGTCTGGAATCCCGTAAAACTCGTGAAGGCCGGGGCTGGGAATGACCTTGTCACCGGCGGAGATGCTGACGATCGCGTTGATGCCGGTGTCGGAAACAACAATGTTACAGGGCACGCCGGGAACGACACAATAACAAGCGGATCCGGGGCCGACATTATCTGGGCCGACGGTGTAAAGACTGTGGGCGCGAAAAGTGTTTCTGACGAAGTCACCGGAAACGATGTCGTTCGGGCTGGCGACGGCGGCAATTTTGTCGTTGGGGGCGGAGGAGATGACGACCTCGTGGGTGGTGCCGGCCAGGATATCATCTGGGGAGACGCCGTAACCTTTGGTGCCGGCACCGATCACGATGACGTCAAGAGCGGTGCTGGCAATGACACGATAAATGGTGGTGGTGGTGCCAACTGGCTTTACGGTGGGTGGGGCAACGACACCATTACTAGCGGCGATGGCGTCGATTATATTTGGGCGGATGCGCTCAAGTGGGACGGAGCCAGCGGCCGGCGCATTTCCGTTCTTCAATCGGCCGGCAATGACGTGATCAGTGCCGGCGACGGTTACAACGATATTTTTGCAGGCGCAGGAAACGACACCATAACCGGAGGCAAGGACGTTGACTTCGTGTGGGCGGACGGGACCGAAACGAAGGATGGTCAGCGACAGTCGGACACAGGAAAAGGAAACGACACCGTCAAAGTGCGTGACGGCAACAATACCGTTATTCTCGGTGCTGGAAGGGACATCCTCCTAGCCGGTAGTGGCGACGACCTGATCTGGGGTGACAATGTAGCCTTGAACGAAGCCGGCGATTGGGAGGATGTCGGTGCGAATGCCGACGTTGACGATATCAATGCAGGCGACGGAGCAAATTTTGTCTACGCAGGCGGTGGAGAAGACACGATCAAGACGGGATCGGGTGACGACTATATTTGGGGTGACGGTGTAGCGTGGAACATTGCCTTCGATCGCCTAATCTCCAGCGCTTCGTCGTCATTTGCCGATAAGATTGATGCAGGTGACGGAAACAATTCTATTTTCGGCGGCGGCGGCGGTGACACGATTACTGCCGGAGACGGAAATGATATCATCTGGTCTGATGGGGTCTTGCTTGACGGAGCCGGCGATAGGATTGCCGATAATACCGTGGGTGACGACACCGTCGATGCGGGGGACGGGAATAACCTGTTTCAAGGAAGTGCCGGAAACGACCGTCTCAAGGGTGGAAATGGGATCGATACCTTCAATTATCAAAACGGGTCGCTTCAATATTTCAAGGCCGGAACCGTTCAAGAAATCGATGGCGGCGATAATCCCGTGTCGGCGAAAAACCAAGATGTAGACACCCTAGAGCTTGAGGGATCTATCAGTGACTACAAAATATCGGTCACCTTAGGCACGACTTGGGAAACGACGACGACAAAAATTGTGAAACTAAGCGGCAACAAGACAGAATACACATTTGAAACAAAAGAGATCGAGCTCGCGAAATTTGAAGATTTCACGCTCGGTGATCCCGTTAAAACCACCTCAAAGAACGTAAATTTAGAAGCAGTTAATTTAGCCGTTGAGGCTTACAAGGGAGACCTCTCCAAAGCGCCTGTTGTCCAGCCTGACTGGGAGAAGCGCGGCTGGAAGCCGGTCGAAGCTATTCACCTCGGTATTCAGGCTGTAGATACAGATGCTTCGAATCCATATCAAATGCGGGGTGGACACTTTACGGCGACCAATCCCAATTTTCCATGGAACCACGCCGATGCGCAGGTTCTCATCGGCAATCTCGATGGTGTTGCGACGTTGTCGGTCGCATTCCGTGGCACTGATGAAGGCCCCGACAATGGATTTAGGGATTTCATCGATTACGGGAGGTTCACAAACCATCTCGAGCGTTTTCGTCCGCTCCTGGATGCCCTCACAAAATTTGCCGCGAATGACAGCAATGGTATCGACCGGATCCTGCTGAGTGGACATAGCCTTGGAGGGGCAACCGCTCAGATGTTCCTGGCGGAACTCAAAGCGAAATACCCGGATCTCTATAAGATCACGTCCGGCGTAACGATCGGTTCTCCGGGTGGCGATACTGACACGTCGAAGCCGATCGTAGACAACACGAAGTTCATCAACTTTATGCATACCGATGATGCCGTCGGTATGATCGGCGACTATGGCGACGCACTGTTCGGCGGAGCAAAGATGGCGCTGCTTTATGGCGCGTCCAACCTCCTGACGCCACTCGGCCAAATCATGGCGGGCTACGCACTTGATAGCATCCTGGAAGGGAAAAGCCGCGTTGGGCCGGTTGTTCGCCTGGTCATCAACAAAGACGATAGTCTTGGCCTTAAAGAGCACACACGCGACTATTATCTCCGTAGCGTCGAGGCAATGATCGAGGTGCAAGGCGAGCATAAATACGTCAAGGAGCTGGAGTTCATAACCCGTGCTCCAAGCACGCTAACGAAATCTTTCGACCGCCAGTTCGCGATTGGCACCACTAAAGCCGATACCATTCAAGGTGAGCGCGAAGGAGAAATGATTTTCGGGCGCGACGGCGCGGACAAGATCTTCGCCGACGGGGGCGACGACATTATTTTCTCCGGGAGGAAGGCGGACCGTGTGCAGGGCGGTACAGGAACAGACTCGCTGCAGGGAACCGTTGTCGAGCTTGCCGGCGACCGGATGGAGGATTTTTCAGGAGGAGAAAAAATCCGGGTTTGGCAGCAGACGCTTTCGCTAAAGGATGTGAGATTTGAAGACAACACGATATGGGTGTCGAAATCCGGCAAGGCGTTGTTTGATGTCGATGTAGCGCCAAGCAGCAGCCTCGAAAACCTGTTCTTCGGGTTGGACGGCAAGTTTTCGGTCGTTAGAGGCAGGGAAAATGACACTGCCTACACCGACATCATCTTCACAGGCGGAATTGTCCGAAAATTCACCAACGTGGCCACCGCAACGGCGTCCAAGGGCGATCAATCTGTCGAATGGTATGGCGGATCTGGGGCCGACACCCTTTTGTCCTCGACGGGTTCGGACAAATTGGGAGCCGGTGCCGGCAATGACACACTGGATGCCGGGGGCGGAGACGATATTCTTTTTGCGGGTCTTTCCGGCACCAAGAAGCTTCGCGGTGGTGACGGTAAGGACACCCTCGATCTGAGTGAAGCAAAAGTAGGCCTTAAAGTGAATTTGACCAGCGGCAAAGTTACCGGAGAGTCAGTCAAATATGCGATAAAATCATTGGAGAATGTAGTTGGCACGGATTTTTCGGACAGCATTGTTGGAGACAAGAATGCGAATATTCTGGATGGCCGCGGCGGGGCTGACAATCTGAGGGGGGGCGCCGGCAATGATATATACTTCGTCAATGTTTCGGGAGATAGAGTTACCGAGAAGGATGGCGAAGGGAAGGACACAGTTAACAGCGCCGTCAGCGTCAATTATACATCCCAATCCGTCGAGAGGATCACGCTTCTGGGCGTGAATGACATCAGGGCGACGGGAAATTCGCTGGCCAATGTCCTCAAGGGAAATTCCGGCGACAACACACTCAACGGCAAGTCGGGCAACGATCAACTGCGCGGCTATGCCGGCAACGACACGTTGATCGGTGGCGCTGGCGCCGACAAGTTAGATGGCGGCAATGGTGTCGACACGGCATCCTATGCGGGGGCCAAGCTGGGCGTTGTCGCTAATTTGAAGACAGCGGCGGCTAACACGAATGATGCAAGGGGCGACACCTATACGGCTATCGAAAATCTGACTGGCACAGCTTATGCCGACGTGCTGAGCGGGAACAATGTTGCCAACCGTATTTCGGGTGGGAAAGGGGACGACGCAGTCAATGGCGGACGTGGTACCGATACGCTGATCGGTGGAACGGGTCGGGACATATTCCTATTCAACAGCAAGCTTGGCTCAACTAATATCGACGCGATCGCCGACTTCTCGGTGAAAGACGACACTATCTGCCTGGACGACGACATTTTCATCCGGGCGGGGAAGGTCGGAAAGCTGCTTTCGGTTGCGTTTTTTGTGGGAGGCGAGGCCGCCGACAAGGATGATCGCATCCTCTACGACTCCAAAACCGGCAAGCTCTGGTACGACGCGGATGGTACTGGCTCTACGAAAGCCGTACAGTTCGCCTTGCTCGACAAAGGTCTCAAGATGACATTCGCTGACTTCGACATCATTTCTTAAGATTACGATAGTGATGATCGTCGATCATGCCTGTTGTTGGGCCGATGCCAGGCAGGTTGCAGGTTTCAAATCCGGGTGCCAAACTCCCTTATCCAACATAGGGAGACTAGAAATGGCATGGAAATTTC
>NZ_JALJCJ010000016.1 GCF_022899935.1 Shinella curvata | reverse complement strand
TTAAAAAGCTTAAACTAAGCGCGCCAGCACACAAACAGCCCGCCGGAAATACAACCCAAAACCCTCAAGCCGCGCCGTCAGCTTCGTGTGCCGCAGCGCCACGCAAGCCCCAACACCCTCGCAAGCATGCACTTGCCGACCGCAACCCTCTCCATACCGCCGCCCTCCAGCGACAAGCGACAATGCAACATCTCCGACAAAATCAAGTTGGAGGGGAGCAGCACCGGCATGTCGCCCCCTCCACGTCGACCCACGCAAGATCACGCCCGGCCGACCGAGTGGCGCGATCCAGACTTCTTCGGCGCTGGCATGCGGGCGGAATCGGCCAATGACGGACTGGTAACGATCTCGCCGGACACGGGGGCCGGCGAGATACCCGGTCCCATCCGCAAGAAATTCGTTAAGCCTCTGGCCCCGGTCTGATCATTGTGCACTTCCGCTAACCTTCGTGCAGCACATGGGCGGCCTTCACCGCTGCCGAGGCGCGGTTTTCGACGCCCAGTTTCACGTAGATCTGTTCGAGGTGTTTTGTGACGGTGCGGGCGCTGAGGCCGAGGATTTCTCCGATATCGCGGTTCGATTTGCCCTTTGCGATCCACAGCAGAACCTCGGATTCGCGATGGGTCAGCGAGAAATGCTGGCGCAGGACTTCGTCGTCGGATTGGTGATTTTCGACCGTGAGGCGGAAGAGATATTCGTCCGTGCCGATGGTGCCGAGGAGGGAAAGCTGCAGACTGGCCTGACCCGCCTGGCGGATGGTGAAGGGGTTTTCGCGTGCCGTGTCGCGCGTCCTCATCCACGTGCGGATATGGGTGGAAACGGCGTCCAATCCGTCATCGTTTCCCATCGCGGCATTCACGAGGCGGGTTGCCTGCGGCGTCGACCAGCGGATGTTACCCGCGCCGCCGACGGCAAGCAGATGACGGCCCGCCGCATCCAGCGCCACGCGGGCGCTCTGCGCGGAGCGGGCGTTGGTGAGATGCACACGAATGCGGGCGCGCAACTCGTCGATGTTGATTGGCTTGGTGAGATAGTCGACCCCGCCGGCCTCCAGTGCGCGCACGACATGTTCCGTCTCGGTGAGGCCGGTCATGAACACGACGGGCACGGGGCTGATCGCCGGGTTCGCCTTGAGCTTCAGGCAGGTCTCGAAGCCATCCAGGCCGGGCATGACGGCATCAAGCAGGATGATATCGGGCGTGATGCGGTCGACGATGTTGAGCGCGGAGGTACCCGATGTGGCGATCAGTACGGAAAAACCGGTCTGCTCGAGAGCTTCGGTCAGGAAGCCGAGGGCTTCGGGGGAATCGTCGACGATGAGCACAATATCGCGCGGGTTGGCTGTCTCACTCAAGGGCAGCGCCTTCCTTTCGGTCGATGGTTTTCAAGAAAGCATCATATCCGGCAAGGTCGAAGACCTGCAAATAGGCCCGCACAGCATCGGTGAAGGGCTGGTGTTCGGGCATGCGGGCGATCTCGGCAAGCTTGGCCTCGATGCCGCGTACATAGCCGATCTCGCCGAGGCGGATCAGTTCCTGGACGTGGTTTTCCGCGGGTATGGCGATGTTGGTCTTCTCCGGCGCCTCGGACGTTACCGTATCGTAATAGGTCCATTCGAGGCGCATCTGCAGGGCGAGTTTGTCGGTCAATTGGCGCAGATCGAACGGTTTTGCCAATGTGTCGTTGTGACCGGTCAGGGGCGACGCCACCGTGCCATCGCCGATATTGGCCGAAAGCATGATGATCGGGCTCGATTGGCCGCGTGCGCGCAGGCGTGCGACCAGTTCCCAGCCGTTCATGTCGGGCATGGAGATGTCGATGAGGAACAAATCCGGACTGATGCCTTCGACGAGCGCCAGGCAATCGGCGCCGCCTCTTGCCGTGAGCACGGTGAAATCGAGCGGGCGCAGCACCTCTTCCATGAGATTGCGATGATCGACGTTGTCATCGACGACAAGCACGACGCGCCGGCGACCGGAATAGCCCTTGATGCGCCGCATGGCGTCCTTCGGGAGCGCCGGTCTCTCGACGGCCGATAGCATGAGGCGCACGCGGAATTCGGCGCCCTTGCCGCGCTCGCTTTTCACGGAGATTTCCCCGCCGAGCGTCTGGGTGAGCAGGCGCGTGATGGTCAGGCCGAGGCCGAGGCCGGGCATCCGGCCATGTTCTGCATCGCCGCGCTGGAAGGGTTCGAAGATCCGCGGTAGATCCTTCTCGAGAATACCGCGACCGCTGTCGGTCACGGTGAAAGTGGCGACCTGGCTGCGATAGGCGACATCGAGGCGAATTTTGCCTTGATCGGTGAATTTCAGGGCATTGGAGATGAGGTTGACCAGGATCTGGCGCAGGCGCTTTTCGTCTGTGCGCACATAGGCTGGCAGGTTGGCCGGGCGGGTGTGTTCGAAAGCCACGCCCTTGGCCTGCGCCTGCGGGCGGAACATTTCGACGATCTGGTCGAGGAAATCGTGGATGTGGATCTCGTTCGAATAGACCTGCAGCTTACCGGCCTCGATCTTGGAAATGTCCAGCAAACCATCGATGAGGCCGGAAAGGTGATCGGCGCTGCGCTTGATGACGCGGATCGCGCCCTGCCGCTGCGGCGGAATGCTCTCGTCGCGCTCCAGCACCTGGGCATAGCCGAGCACGGCATTGAGCGGCGTGCGCAGCTCGTGGCTGAGGCCGACGACATAGCGGCTCTTGGCGCGATTGGCGGCTTCGGCGGTTTCCTTGGCCTGCTGGAGGGCGGCGTCCGTTTTCTTGTGCGCGGCGATTTCCTTGAGCAGCAGCGTGGTCTGACGAGAGGATTCCTCTTCCGCCACGACACGGCTGTCATGCGCCAGCACGTAGAACCAGCAGACGACGCCCGCCACCACGGCGAAGACGAAGAAGACTACGGCGATGGTGCGCTCCACAACCGAGGCTGTCTCGGGTGAATGGGTGCCGACCTGATGGGCGATCATCGCAAGGATAATGCCCATGCCGGTGATCGACAGCACGGTGGCGATGCCGTAGCGGCCGAGACGCGTGGAAAGCGCGGATGTAACGGGTTCGGGCAAGATGGTTTTCGCAACACCCGCTACCTGTGCATTGAAGCGCGCCTTCGGCTTGCACAGATCGTGGCAGCGGCTGTCGAGCGAACAGCAAAGCGAGCAGATTGGCGCGGCATAGGCCGGGCACCAGGCCATGTCCTCCGGCTCGAAAGGATGCTCGCAGATCGAGCAGGTGATGGAATGCTGGAGCGCCCAGCTCTTTCGCGGTTTTCGAGCCAGATAATATTTTCCGCCAGTAGCCCAGGCGATGGCGGGGGAGGCGACGAAGGCGATGATGGCGGCGATATAGGGCGCAAGCGACGCGGGAATGTCACCGAAGGTGCCGAAATGAGCTGTCAGCGCGATAACCGCTGACAGCGTCATGGCCCCGAGGCCGACCGGGTTGATGTCGTAGAGATGGGCGCGCTTGAATTCGATGCCTTCAGGCGAGAGGCCGAGCGGTTTGTTGAGGAAGAGATCGGCGGAGATCGTGCAGAGCCAGGCCATGGCGATGATGGAGAAGACGCCGAGCGTTTCCTCCAGCAGCCGGTAGATGCCGAGTTCCATCAGGAGCAGCGCGATCGCCACGTTGAAGACCAGCCAGATGACGCGGCCGGGGTGGCTGTGGGTGAGGCGCGAAAAGAAGTTCGACCAGGCGAGCGAGCCCGCATAGGCATTCATCACATTGATCTTGAGCTGCGAGACCACGACGAAGGCGACCATCAGCAGCAGGGCCGCCATATCCCAGGGCAGCATGTAGCCGAAGGCGGTGTAATACATCTGCGCCGGGTCGGCCGCACGCGTCGAAGGTACGCCGGATGACAGCGCCAGCACGACGAGGAAGGAGCCTGCGATCAGCTTCGGCGCGCCGACGATGACCCAGCCGGGCCCGGCGAGGAAGACGGCGATGCGGTGATGCAGCTTGCGCTGCCCGTCCGGCGGCAGAAAGCGCAGGAAATCGACCTGCTCGCCGATCTGCGCCATCAGCGCGAAGATGACGGCTGAGGCCGCACCGAATTCCACGAGGTTGAAGGGCGCATAGGTGCCGGGCGGGCCGGAGGCGTGATGCAAGCCGGAATAGGCCAGCCACGTGCCAATTTTCTCCCAGTCGGCAAAGGCGATGAAGACGAAGGGCAGGATGTTGAGCACGATCCAGAACGGCTGGGTGACCAGCTGGAAGCGCGAGATGAGCTGCACGCCGTGCGTCACCAGCGGGATCACCATGACCGCCGAGATGATGTAGCCGATCCAGAGCGGTACGCCGAGTGCCAGTTCCAGCGCGCCGGACATGATCGACGCCTCGATGGCGAAGAGGATGAAGGTGAAGCTGGCATAGATCAGCGAGGTCAGCGTCGAGCCGATATAACCGAAGCTCGCGCCGCGGGTGAGGAGGTCGATATCGACGCCATGGCGGATGGCATAGCGGCTGATCGGCAGGCCGACGAGAAGGATCATCAGGCTTGCGACGATGATCGCCGCGATGGCATTCGTCGTGCCGTAGGACATGGTGATCGCGCCGCCGATGGCTTCGAGCGCGAGGAAGGAAATCGCGCCGATGGCGGTCTGCGAGATGCGATCGGACGAGAAGCGCCGTGCACTCTTCGCGGTGAAGCGCAGCGCATAGTCTTCCAGCGTCTGGTTGGCGACCCAGCGATTGTATTCGCGCCGGATCGGAATGATGCGCTGGCGTGCGGCCATCGTGCCCTGCTGTTCCCATCGCCGTTTGCCGGCTGTCTCCTGTTTCGTAACACAGATGGGCCGGCGCTGAAATTGCTGCGATGCCGCAAAAGCTTCCTGCTTACCCCCGGTATCTACGTAGAATGACGTATGTGCGGCGCAGCATGACAGGCCGATAGTTCCCTCCAGCAACGGCTAAAAAATCAATCCGCCCCGTTGCGGTCAAAAGAACAGAGGGGTTCAGACCATGTCCATCAACGCGCGCGCTACCGGCGCATTGCTTGCAGCCATTCTCTCGACAACGGCCTTCCACGGCGCATTCGCGGCCGACGATACGATCAAGGTCGGCATCCTGCATTCGCTTTCCGGCACCATGGCCATTTCCGAGACGACGCTCAAGGATGCCATGCTGATGCTCATCGAGGAGCAGAACAAGAAGGGCGGTCTTCTCGGCAAGAAGCTCGAAGCCGTCGTCGTCGACCCGGCCTCCGACTGGCCGCTCTTCGCCGAAAAGGCGCGTGAGCTCGTTTCGGTCAACAAGGTCTCGGCGGTCTTCGGCTGCTGGACCTCGGTATCGCGCAAGTCCGTTCTGCCGGTCTTCGAAGAGCTGAATTCGGTTCTCTTCTACCCCGTCCAGTACGAGGGCGAGGAAAGCCAGCGCAATGTGTTCTACACGGGCGCGGCGCCGAACCAGCAAGCAATCCCGGCCGTCGATTATCTCGCCGAGAACGAAGGCGTCGAGCGCTGGGTTCTGGCCGGTACGGACTATGTCTATCCGCGCACGACCAACAAGATCCTCGAGGCCTACCTGATCTCCAAGGGCGTGAAGCCCGAGGACATCATGATCAACTACACGCCGTTCGGCCATTCCGACTGGCAGACCATCGTCTCCGACATCAAGAAGTTCGGCTCGGCCGGCAAGAAGACGGCCGTCGTCTCGACCATCAACGGCGACGCCAACGTGCCCTTCTACAAGGAACTCGGCAACCAGGGCGTCAAGGCCGAGGATATCCCGGTCGTCGCCTTCTCGGTCGGCGAAGAGGAACTTGCCGGCCTCGACACCACGCCGCTGGTCGGTCACCTCGCTGCCTGGAACTATTTCCAGTCCGTCGACAACCCGGCAAACGCCGAGTTCATCAAGACGTGGAAGGCCTTCACCAAGAATGACAAGCGCGTCACCAACGACCCGATGGAAGCCCATTACATCGGCTTCAACATGTGGCTGAAGGCCGTCGAAAAGGCCGGCACCACGGACACGGATGCCGTGCTCGATGCGATGATCGGCGTTTCCGTGCCGAACCTCTCGGGTGGCTATTCCACCATGATGCCGAACCACCACATCACCAAGCCGGTGCTGATCGGTGAAATCCAGGCCGACGGCCAGTTCGAGACTGTTTGGGAAACGCCTGGCCTCGTGGTTGGCGACGAGTGGTCGGATTTCCTGCCGGACTCCAAGGACCTGATTGCCGATTGGCGCAAGCCGCTCGAATGCGGCAACTTCAACGTCGCCACCGGCAAGTGCGGCGGCAAGGGCTCCTGATCGCGCTCGGTCACGGCTGCCGCGTCACTCCTTCGCGGCGGCACGACCTCGCATCCCGGCGCTGGGGCCGCCGGGATGCACCCCTTTCCCGGTCCACTGCCTGAGGATGTGAGATGCACGCGCGGCTCATCCATCGTTTCCTGCAATGCCTGCTCGTCGCCTTCTGCCTTGTCGTGACGCTCTTTGCGACCGATCTCAGGGCGGCTGATGATCTGCGCGCCATGATCAATGCGCTTGGCGGCGGCAGTTTCCAGGAAAGCCAGAAGCAGGTCGAGGCGCTCGCCAAGACCGGAGATCCGAAGATCGTACCGGCGCTTGAGGCGCTTTCCGAAGGCGATCTTTACCAGCGCAAGGCCGATGGCACCGTCTTCATCGTCAAGCCGGCCGGTTCCAATTTCAAACTGACCGATGCCTTGACGGGCGATGCGGCCGGTGAAGAGGCCAAGGCGGCACTCGAAAAGGTCAAGGTGAACAACGGCCTGCGCCGTGTCATCAGGGCCGCGCTTGGCGGGCTGACGCTGATGAGCCCGGATGCCGGCGTTCGCCTGCAGGCCGCGAGCACGATCCTGCGCACACCGTCGGCCGATGCGCTTGAAGGTCTCGACGCCGCGCTGGCCGCGGAGACGGACGGTACCGTCAAGGCCGTACTCGAAAAGGCCCTTGCGGCATCCGTCCTCGTTTCGGACCGGCCCGTGGATGAAAAAAAGGCGGCAATCGCCACGGTCGTGCAGACCGGCGGCCGGGATTCGCTTTCGCTGCTGTCCGGCGCGCTGTTGTCTGCCGATGAAAGCCTGCGTCCGGACATCGAGGTAGGTATCAAAAAGATCGAGGATCAGCTGGCGCTCTGGGCCGCGGGGCAGAACATCTGGTACGGCCTGTCACTTGGCTCCGTCCTTCTGCTCGCGGCCATCGGTCTCGCCATCACCTTCGGCGTGATGGGCATCATCAACATGGCGCATGGCGAAATGGTCATGCTCGGCGCCTACACGACCTTCGTCGTGCAACAGATCATCCGTGACTCCTATCCGGCCCTGTTCGACTGGTCGCTCGCCATAGCCCTTCCGCTCGCCTTCCTCGTTACGGGAGCTGTCGGCCTCGTCATGGAGCGCGGCATTATCCGTTTCCTCTATGGAAGGCCGCTCGAAACGCTGCTCGCCACCTGGGGCGTCTCGCTGATCCTCCAGCAGGCCGTGCGCTCGATCTTCGGCCCAACGAACCAGGAAGTCGGCAATCCCTCGTGGATGTCCGGTGCCTTCGATCTCGGTGGCCTGACGATCACCTGGAACCGCATGTGGATCATCGTCTTCTCGCTCGCCGTCTTCGGCTTCTTGCTCTTCCTTTTGAAGAAGACGCCGATGGGCCTTCAAATGCGTGCCGTCACGCAGAATCGGCGCATGGCGTCGTCGATGGGCATACGTACGCCCTGGGTGGATGCGCTGACCTTCGCGCTCGGCTCGGGCATTGCTGGCATCGCCGGCGTCGCATTGAGCCAGATCGACAACGTCTCGCCGAACCTCGGCCAGGGCTACATCATCGACAGCTTCATGGTCGTGGTGTTCGGCGGCGTCGGCAATCTCTGGGGCACGCTGGTCGGGGCCTTCACGCTCGGCATCCTTAACAAGGTCCTCGAACCCTATGCGGGAGCCGTGCTCGGAAAAATTCTCGTGCTCGTGCTGATCATTCTCTTCATCCAGAAGCGGCCGCGCGGGCTCTTCGCACTCAAGGGCAGGGCGGTGGAAGCATGATCACCTCGTTCATCCTCAAGGCGCTCGATCGCAACATCGTCATTGTCGTCGCCCTCCTGCTTGCGATTGCCGCCCTCGTTCCGGCGCTGAATCTGTTGACGTCGCCGGATCATCCGCTGCACGTGCCGACCTATATCGTCTCGCTGTTCGGCAAGTACTTCACCTATGCGCTGCTGGCGCTGGCGCTCGACCTCGTGTGGGGCTTCTGCGGCATTCTCTCGCTTGGCCATGCCGCCTTCTTCGCGCTCGGCGGCTATGCCATGGGCATGTACCTGATGCGCCAGATCGGCGCGCGCGGTTCCTACGGCAACCCACTCCTGCCGGACTTCATGGTGTTCCTCAACTGGAAGGAGCTGCCCTGGTTCTGGTACGGCTTCGACATGTTCTGGTTTGCCGCGCTGATGGCGGTGCTCGTGCCCGGCCTGCTTGCCTTCGTCTTCGGCTGGTTCGCCTTCCGCTCACGCGTCAACGGTGTCTATCTGTCGATCATCACCCAGGCGATGACCTTCGCTCTGCTGCTCGCCTTCTTCCGCAACGACATGGGTTTCGGCGGCAACAACGGCCTCACCGACTTCAAGGATATCATGGGTTACAGCATCCAGTCGAACGGCACGCGTTCCGCTCTGTTCGCCGCCTCAGCCATCGCGCTCGCGCTTTCGCTGATCATCGCATCCGGCATCGTACGCTCGAAATACGGAAAGATCCTCGTCGGCGTGCGTGATGCCGAAAGCCGCACGCGCTTCCTCGGTTACCGTGTCGAGCACATGAAGCTCTTCGCCTTCACCGTTTCGGCCATGATGGCGGGGGTTGCCGGCGCGCTCTATGTGCCGCAGGTCGGCATCATCAATCCGGGCGAATTCGATCCGGCCAATTCCATCGAGGTCGTCATCTGGACGGCGGTCGGCGGGCGCGGCACGCTGATCGGCCCGATCGTCGGTGCCATCCTCGTCAATGGGGGAAAAAGCATCTTCACCGCAGCATTCCCGGAATTCTGGCTCTTCGCGCTCGGCGGCCTCTTCGTGCTCGTCACGCTCTTCCTGCCCAAGGGCATCGTCGGTACGGCGCGTCATTTCATCGAGCGGCGCAAGGAATATCGCAAGGCGAAGGCGGACGAAGCGGCGCGCGCCTTCGCAGCAGAACCCCAGGCGGCGGAGTAAGGGCCATGAACACGCTTGCAAGCAACGCAAAGCCCACCAGCATCCTGTATCTCGATGGCGTTTCGGTCTCCTTCGATGGCTTCAAGGCGCTGAATTCGCTATCCTTCGTCATCGAACCTGGCGAGCTTCGCGCTATCATCGGCCCGAACGGTGCCGGC
This sequence comes from Shinella curvata, assembly GCF_022899935.1. Taxonomy (GTDB): domain Bacteria; phylum Pseudomonadota; class Alphaproteobacteria; order Rhizobiales; family Rhizobiaceae; genus Shinella; species Shinella curvata. Next base: position 11,555 of record NZ_JALJCJ010000016.1, on the reverse strand, counting down.
AAGACGACGATGATGGACATCATCACCGGCAAGACGCGGCCGGATGCGGGTGAGGTGTTCTTCAAGGGCACGATCGACCTGACGCAAAAGGACGAGGCGGAAATCGCCCAGCTTGGCATCGGCCGGAAATTCCAGAAGCCGACGGTCTTCGAAAGTCACACCGTCTGGGATAATCTGGAGCTGGCGCTCAACCGCAATCGCGGCGTCTTCTCGACGCTGTTCTATCGTCTGACTGCCGACGACAAGGCGCGCATCGAGGAAATCCTCTCGACCGTGCGCCTCGCCAACCGCAGGGACGATTTCGCCGCCAATCTCAGCCATGGCCAGAAGCAATGGCTGGAGATCGGCATGCTGCTCGCGCAGGAGCCTGAGCTGCTTCTGGTCGACGAACCGGTTGCCGGCATGACGGATGCCGAAACGGCGGAAACGGCGATCCTGCTGAAAGAGATCGCCAGGACCCGATCCGTCGTTGTCGTCGAGCACGATATGGGCTTCATCCGTGACCTTGGCGTCAAGGTGACCTGCCTGGCCGAAGGTTCTGTTCTGGCGGAGGGCTCGATCGATTTCGTCAGTGCCGACCAGAGGGTCATCGAGAACTATCTGGGGAGATGAGGTCATGCTGATCGTCGAAAAGGCCAACCTTCATTATGGTGCCGCGCAGGCCTTGCGTGGTATCTCCCTTCACGCGGAGATGGGCAAGATCACCTGCGTTCTCGGCCGCAACGGGGTCGGCAAGTCGAGCCTGCTGCGGGCGATTACCGGCCAACATCCGCTGTCTTCCGGCAGTGTCGTCTTCAACGACGTCAAGCTCGACGGCATGGCGCCCTATGGCCGTGCCAAGCAGGGCATTGGCTATGTGCCGCAGGGGCGGGAGATTTTTCCGCTTCTGACGGTGAAGGAAAACCTCGAATCCGGCTATGCTCCGGTGAGGCGGTCGGATCGATTCATTCCGAACGAGATATTCAGCCTCTTTCCGGTGTTGCAGTCCATGCTTGGCCGGCGCGGAGGCGACCTGTCCGGCGGCCAGCAGCAGCAGCTCGCCATCGGTCGGGCTCTCGTCACACGGCCGAAGATCCTCGTGCTCGATGAGCCGACCGAGGGCATCCAGCCGTCGATCATCAAGGATATCGGCCGCGCCATCCGCTACCTGCGCGACAGCACCGGCATGGCCATTCTGCTCGTCGAGCAATATCTCGATTTCTGCCGTGAACTCGCCGACCACGTCTATATCATGGATCGCGGTGAAATCGTGCATGAGGGTGCTGCCGAAACGCTCGACACCTCCGAGGCGCGCCGGCATTTGACCGTATGACAGGGGCCTAAGGCCCGGTCGGAGCGGTTTTGGGCCCGTAGCGCGCGGCGAAGCACCTTCAAATCCCTTCAAGAGCGAACGCCGGTTGCCATAAGAGGCGGCTGTCACGTCTTTCTCTGCCGGATGGTCATGAGGGGCGTTGAATTTCTTTTGTCCGTCCCTGCGAGGCTCCCATAACTTCAAGTTTGGTGAGCGTGCAATTTTTTCACCCTGCTCAGCGCGGGGCAGAATGATACCATCCTCGCAACAACGACGGGAACACGGCCGGAATCTGGAATTCCGACGCCAATTCATAACCAGGCAGCTCAGGCGATAACCAGCCCGCAGAGGCGGCGCGCGGAGTGCTGATCTATTGGGGGTCACGATGATATGGATGGTGCCATCCTCTATCTGCGGGAAGATGATCGTCTGCATGGCAGGGTGCAGCCCGCGATGATGCCAGCCTCGACAGACGTCCTCATCCGCCTCAAGTCTCTCAGCAAGCATTACGGCAGCCATACGGTTCTCGACGGCATCGATCTCGATGTGCGCTCCGGCGAAGTGCTCGCCATCATCGGGCCGAGCGGCTCCGGCAAGAGCACGCTGCTGCGCTGCATCAACTATCTCGAGCCGCCGGATGGCGGCACCATCACCATCGGTTCCATGACGATCGATGCTGCCCGTCCGGTTGCGCGGGCGGAACTCTCCGGTTTGCGCCGGCGGGTCGGCATGGTCTTTCAGTCCTTCAATCTTTTTCCGCACATGTCGGTCCTGCGCAATGTCAGCCTGGCGCAGGAACGGGTTCTCGGTCGCAGCCGGGCGGAAGCGGACGAGCGCTCCATGCAGCTCCTGAAGCGGGTGGGCCTTGCGGACAAGGCTTCACAGTTTCCGGTCCGGTGTTCCGGCGGCCAGCAACAACGCATCGCCATCGCCCGTTCTCTCGCCCTCGACCCCGAGATCATGCTTTTCGACGAGCCGACCTCGGCGCTCGACCCTGAACTCGGCCTTGAGGTTCTCGCTGTCATGCGGGAGCTGGCCGAAACCGGCATGACGATGATCGTCGTCACCCACGAGATGGGATTTGCCGAGAACGTTTCCGATACGGTGATGATCATGGCCGATGGACATATCGTCGAGAAGGGGCCGTCCAAGGACGTCATGCGCAATCCGCAGCAGGAGCGGACGAAGCGTTTCCTTCGTGCGGTACACGACCGATGAGCGCCGCGGACCTTCTGCCGCTCCTGCGCGGTCTGACCTGGACGGTCGCACTGACGGCTGGTGCCTTCCTCATCGGCGCCGTGCTCGGTGTTCCGCTGCTTGCGGCACGCCAGAGCCGTCTCTGGCCGCTCCGTTTCCTTGCCATGACCGCTATCCAGATCGTGCGTGCCATCCCGCCGATCCTCTGGCTCTTCATCATCTTCTTCGGTCTTGGCATGGGCGTCATGCCGATCAGCCCCTTCAACGCGGCGCTGATGGGCCTCGGGCTGATCGCGGCTGCGAACATGGCGGAAATCTACCGCGGCGCGGTCGCCTCCATCCATTTCGGTCAGTGGGAGGCTTCGGCGGCGCTCGATCTGGGTCGCTGGTCGATCCTGCGTGACATCGTTGCGCCACAGGCCTTCCGTGTCGCGCTGCCGTCGGCGGCAAGCTATCTCATCGGCCTGATGAAGGAAACCGCGGTCGCCTCCACCATCGGCGTGGCGGAACTTGCCTACCAGGGCAACCAGCTCTCCCAACTGACATTCCGCGGTCTCGAAGTCTTCGCACTGGTCGGCCTGTTCTACGTGCTCCTGAGCCTGCCGATCGCCTGGCTCTCGCGCGTCGCCGATGGTCATCTCAGGGCAAAGGTGGCACGCTGATGTTCCCGACCCAAGACGAAATTTCCACCTGGCTGCCGGAGCTTCTGGGAGGCCTCTCCATAAGCCTCCAGGTGACGGCTCTCAGCCTGCTGATCGGCATTCCTTTCGGCCTCGTCCTGGCGCTGGGCGTTCTCGCCAAGAGCCGCTCACTCAAAGGCATCAGCCTCTTTCTCGTCGAGGTCGGCCGCGGCGCGCCGGCGCTGGTGCTTCTGCAGTTCATCTATTTCGGCCTGCCGACGACCGGACTGACGCTCGGCTCATTCTCCGCCGCGATCATCGCCCTTGCCTGGAACACCGGCGCCTATACCAGCGAGATCATCCGCGCCAGCCTGCAATCTGTAGCGCATGGCCAGCGGGAGGCGGCGGAAGCCCTGGGCCTCAACCGGTTCGACGAGTTGCGCTATGTGCTTCTGCCACAGGGCCTTCGGGTGGCGCTTCCGGCACTGCTCGGTTTCTCCATCCTCATTTTCCAGGGCACGTCGCTCTGCTTCACCATCGCGCTCCCGGAGCTGGTGAGCCGGGCCTACGAGATCGGTTCGACCACCTTCCGCTACTTCCCCGCGCTTCTTGCCGCGGGCGTGCTCTACGCCGCCATTTCCATTCCCGCCGCGCTTCTCGTCAATCATGTCGAAAAGCGTGCCGGTCTCTACGCGCAACGTTGAAACCAAGCTGAAAGGATACCTGCATGCCGAAAACCACAACCACCACGCAGTTCCTCCTTGCCGGCATTGCCGGTCTGGCCTTCTCGGCCGAGGTCGCATCCGCCCAGGAGTGCACGCCGAAGCACCAGTTCACCACGGTCGAGGCCGGCACGCTGACCGTGGCGGTGACCACCTATGTTCCCCATTCCTTCGTCGATGACGGCGGCAATATGAAGGGCATCGACGGCGATATCGCTGCCGAATTCGCCAAGCGTGAATGCTTGAAGGTCAAGGCTGTCGCGGTCGATCCGGCGGCGGCGATCCAGTATGTCCTGTCCGGTCAGGCCGACATCACCACCGGCGACTGGTACCGCACGGCCGAGCGCGCGAAGGTGATGAGCCTTTCCGCGCCGATCTACACCGACCAGATGGGCATCTATTCGAAGGAAGGCTTCAAGAACGTTTCCGACCTCGAAGGCAAGCAGGTCGGTACGGTGCAGGGCTATCTCTGGGTTGCCGATCTCAAGGCGATGCTCGGTGGCTCGCTGAAACTCTATCCGAACTCGGTCAACATGCAGCAGGACCTGTCATCGGGCCGCATCGACGTCGCGGTCGATGGGTATTCGACCGGTGTCGTTGCCGCCCAGAAGGGCGCGCTCGGGGATGTCAAGGTGAACGTCGCTGCTCCCGACGAGCGCGTGAAGGCGACCAAGGAAGCCGCGCAGGCAGCGTTTCCCTATTCGCTGAACGCCAAGGAATTCGGTGTCGCGCTCGATGCCGCGATTGCCGAAATGCATGCGGACGGCACGATCGTCACCATCCTCAAGTCCTATGGCCTGGATGGCACCGCGGCCGACACGGGCGCACCGCGCCTCGTCGAGTAATGAACCAACAGACGGGAGAGGGAACTCTCCCGTACTCCCCTGACATGGAAATCGGAGACATCAACGATGACTGTCTATACGGTCACGCGGAAGACGCAGTCGTGGTACGGTGAGCAGATCGGCATCCTGATCCTCGATGCCGCTTACCCTTGTGTTCCTGGCAATGTCGGCAATGCGACGACCTATGATTACCCCGTGCGCTTCCAGGAGGTGCGGGGCGCCTCGATCGACCGCCTGCTCAACCAGCGCGATCCCGCCCTGAAGGAAGTCTTCATCGAGGCTGCCGTTGAACTGCAGAACAGGGGCGTCAAGGCAATCACCGGCGCTTGTGGCTTCATGGCCTATTTTCAGGAAGAAGTCGCTGCGGCGGTCGAGGTTCCGGTTTTCCTTTCCAGCCTGATGCAGATTCCCTTCATGCATGCGCTATGCGGCGGCAGGGTCGGTGTCATAACCGCCAACGCCTCGCGGTTGACCCCGCGCCACTTTGCCGCTTGCAACATCGCCGACAACGTTCCTCTGGCTGTTGCCGGCATGGAAGGGCAGACGGAGTTTCGCGAGGCCATTCTCGAGGAGCGCGGGACGCTGGATTCCGCCGCGATCGAGCGGGAAGTAACGGAGGTGGCGCGGCGTCTTGTGGAAGACAATCCCGATGTCCGCTCCATCCTGCTTGAGTGCAGCGATCTGCCGCCCTATGCCCATGCCGTGCAGGCGGTGACCGGTCGGCCGGTCTTCGACTTCATCACCATGATCAACTACGTGCAGCAAAGCACCGCGCGCCGTCCCTATATCGGCGTCATGTAGCGCTGGCGCTTCTAGCAGAATGCGGGACTGACGATGTCGCTCGATCATTACTACCTTCTCGGCCGCTCCGGATTGCGGGTAAGCCGCCTTGCACTCGGCACCATGACCTTCGGCAATGCAGGTATCCGCGGCATTGGCGGCTCGTGGGGCAGTGACGAGGCGACAGCCCGCCTGATCTTCAATCGCTATGTCGAAGCGGGTGGCAACTTCATCGACACCGCGGATTCCTATGCGGGGGGCATGAGCGAGAGCCTCGTCGGCCGTTTCGTTGCCGATGCCGGGCTGCGTGACCAGGTGGTCATCGCGACGAAGTTCTCCAACAACATTTCGCCCGGAAATCCCAATGCGGGCGGCAATGGGCGCAAGAACATCCTGCGCGCGGTCGAAGCCTCGCTGCGGCGGTTGAAGACGGATTACATCGACCTTTATCTCCTGCACACCTGGGACCGTATGACCCCGGTGGAGGAGGTGATGCGCACGCTCGACGATCTCGTGCGCGCGGGCAAGATCCGCTATGGAGGCCTGTCCGACGTGCCCGGCTGGTATGCCGCGCGGGCGCAGACCTGGGCGGAAGCCCATGCGTTGGCCACACCGATCAGCCTTCAGCTTCCCTATTCGCTGGTCGAACGCAGCATCGAGCACGAATTCGTGCCGCTTGCCGAAACGCTCGGGCTTGGCATCACCGCCTGGAGCCCGCTTGCCATGGGGCTGCTTTCCGGCAAGTATCGCTCCGGCGCGCAGGCGGGTCGACTTACGCTCGATACGTCCGGCACCGGGCTCGGCCTGTTCAACGAACGCAATACCCGCATCGTCGCCAGCCTTGAGGAAACGGCGGCGAAGGTTGGGCGCAGCATGGCGCAGGTGGCGCTCAACTGGGTCGTCAATCGCCCGGGTGTAGCCGCTGCGATCGTTGGTGCAAGCAGGCTCGATCAACTCGATGACAATCTGGCGTCACTCGATTTCGAACTGGCCCCCGACCATCGCGCCGCGCTCGATGCGGCCAGTGCTATCGAGGCACCCTATCCCTACAGCCTGTTTGCTGATGATTATCAGGCTGGCATCCTGAACACAGGCAGCTCCGTTGGCGAGAAGCCGAAGACATATCGTTCCGACATTTTCCTACCGAAGGTGGCAGACTATGTCTTCGGTCAGCCGAAAAATCAGAAATAACAGGGGCCTGGAAGGACCGAGACCATGCTGAACGACCCGCGCTCCCATGGGCTTTGGGAAAAGACGGCGCCGCCCGCTCCGGCAACGCAGCCTCTGGTGGGCGATCGGCGGGCAGATGTTGTGATTGTCGGTGGCGGGTTCACCGGAATTTCGGCGGCTCTCCATCTGGCCGAGGCGGGCCGCCACGCGGTCGTGCTCGAAGGGGCGGAAATCGGTTTTGGCGGCGCCGGCCGCAATGTCGGGCTGATCAATGCCGGCATGTGGGTGATGCCGGACGATCTGCCCGGCGTGCTCGGCGACACACACGGCGAACGCCTGCTCGATATGCTGGGCAATGCGCCGCAGCTGGTCATGGAGCTCATCGAGAAACACGGCATCGCCTGCGAGCTGGAGCGCAAGGGCACATTGCACTGTGCGGTAGGTACCGCAGGTTTGCAGGAAATCACGGAACGGGCGAGCCAGTGGCAGCGGCGCGGTGCGCCCGTCGCGCTTCTCGATGCGGCGGAGACGGCACGTCGTGTCGGAACCCGGGCTTATGCCGGATCGCTGCTCGACATGCGGGCAGGCACTTTGCAGCCGCTCTCCTATGTGCGTGGCCTGGCAAAGGCCGCGATTGCCGCCGGCGCTATCATCCACACCGGTTCGCGCGTTGTCGCCTGCGAACGCACCGGTGATGGATGGACGGTGCGCACCGACCGTGGTTCGGTCACCGCCCGATGGGTGATCGTCTCGACGGATGCCTACAGCACGGGCCCTTGGAGCAATGTTCGGCGCGAGCAGGTGCATCTGCCCTATTTCAACCTGGCAACGCGGCCGCTGTCCCCGGATCTTCTGTCGTCAATCCTGCCGGGACGCGAGGGCGTCTGGGACACGAAGGAGATTTTGTCGTCCTTCCGCATGGACCAGGCTGGCAGGCTGATTTTCGGCAGTGTCGGCGCGCTGCGCAATATGGGTCGGGCCATCCATGTCGCCTGGGCGAAACGCGCGCTGAAAAGGCTCTTCCCGCAGCTTGGTCCCGTCGAATTCGAATGTGAGTGGTTCGGCAAGATCGGCATGACGGACAATGCCCTGCCGCGCTTCCATCGCTTCGGCGAAAAGGTGGTCGGCTTTTCCGGTTACAATGGTCGCGGCATCGCGCCGGGCACCGTGTTCGGGCGCACGCTGGCGCAATTGGTCCTTGGCGAGAAGAGCGAAGAGGAACTGCCCCTGCCACTTACCGATCCGAAAGAACCGGCCCTGCGTCCGCTGAAAGAGCTCTACTACGAAGCGGGCGCGCAGGCGGCCCATCTCGTCGGCGAACGATTTTAGCCGGCGGCATCATATCCCCTAGGATTGCGGAGCACTCGCATCGGCGTCCTGCTCGATCAGCCAGTCGCGGAACAGTTCCGCTCCGCGTTTCGGCGGGCGCTGTGCCGGCATGATGATGTGAACCGCGTGCCCCGACCGATAGGCTTCCTGCAGGGGGACGACCAGCCGTCCCGCCTGTATATGGTCATGGACGAGGTGCTTCCAGCCAAGGGCGATGCCCTGACCAAGCACCGCCGCCTCGATGGAGCCGAGCGCATCGGTGAAAACGAAATCCTGCTTCAGCCGCGCAACAGGAACCGTGTGGCGCTCCAGCCATTCGCGCCAGCCCAGACGGGTGCGGTGCCTTTCCTCGAAATTGAGCAGTGTATGACGGAGGAGATCCGCCGGCTCATGGATTGGGCCGTGTTCCCGCAGATAGTCCGGGCTGCACACCGGCAGCACTTCTTCCGTCACAAAACGCCAGGAGTGGATGCCCGGCCACTTGCCGTTGCCGAGGCGCGCGGAAAGATCGATATCCTCCTCCACCAGGTCCTGATCGTCGCGGCTGCTTTCCTCGATGCGCAAGGATACGTCCGGGTGCTTGGCCTTGAAGTCCTTCAGTCGCGGTAGAAGCCACAGCTGAACGAAGGACGCGGAGAAAGAAACGCGTACCACATCGTTGGAGTGTTTCTGCTGCAATGACGAGATCACCATGTGCAGGTGATCGAAGGCTTCCTGTGTCTCCTTGTAGAGCCGCTGCCCCTCTGCCGTCAGTTCCAGCCGCGTATGTTCTCGCCGAAAGAGCTTTAGTCCCGTCGCCTCTTCCAGAAGGCGGATCGTCTTGCTGACGGCCGGCTGGCTGACATTCAGCTCTTGTGCGGCCGCCGTGAAACTGCGCCTTCGGGCGGCGGCTTCGAAGCAGAAAAGGTAGTTGGCGGACGGAACGAGGGAGCGGAGTCTGTGCATAATCTGAGGTTATGCCCCTCGACAATTTTTAGCAAGATTACAGGCCGAAAGGGCGTTTGTAGGTTGGTGAAAACCAATTCGAGGGAACTTCTTCATGCAAACTCATGCTCGCGCCGTCGTTATCGGCGGTGGTTGTGTCGGCGCCGCCATTCTCTACGGTCTCACCAAGCGCGGCTGGACGGATGTCGCGCTTTTGGAGCGCACGCAGCTCACCGCCGGTTCGACCTGGCACGCTGCCGGCCTCATCCCCTCCTACGCGCGCAGCATCAATATCGGCCGGATGATTGCCAAGACCATCGAGATCTATGAGGGGCTCGAGGCGGAGACCGGTCAGCACGTCGGATGGCACAAATGCGGTCAGCTGCGCATCGCCAACACGCGTGATCGCCTGGACGAATACAAGAGCTACATGAGCGTCGCCGCCGTGCAGGGCATCCGCGCCGAGCTGGTCACGCCGCAGGAAGCACGCGAACTCTGGCCGCTGCTGGAAAACAACAAGGACATGCTGGCGGCACTCTACCATCCCGATGATGGCCATATCGCGCCAGCCGACGTCACCCAAGCCATGGCCAAGGGTGCGCGCGACCGCGGCGCCAAGATTTACCTCAACACCGAGGTCAAGGGTTTTGAGCGTTTGCCCGGTGGAGAGTGGAAGATCACCACCAACAATGGCGAGATCATCTGCGAACACATTATCTCGGCGACCGGCAACTATGCCCGCCAGACCGGCGCGATGCTGGGTCTCGAAATCCCGGCTATTCCGATCCTGCACCAATACTGGATCACCGATGCCGTGCCGGAGATCGTGGAGCGCAAGCGCCAGGGCCTGCCGGAGATGCCGATCCTGCGCGACGAAGGTTTCGAGGGCTATCTGCGTGAAGAGGGCGACGGCCTGATGTTCGGTCCCTATGAAAAGACCGAGCACCTGAAGCTTTTTGCGGAAAACGGCGTGCCGGAATGGTTCGGCGCCGATCTCGTGGAGGAAGATTTCGACGCAGTGGCTTGGAACTGGGAGGCCGCCATGGAAATGGTGCCTGCACTCGGCCGCGTCGGCATCAAGGCGAATGTGCGCGGCCCCTTCCAGATGACGGCGGACGAGCTGCCGCTCGTCGGTCCGGCCTGGGGTCTGGAGAATGTCTGGATCGCCGAGGGTGTTCCGGGCGGCATCCTGTGGGGCGGCGCGATCGGCTACTATCTCTCCGAGCGCATCGTCGAGGGTGCCAACAGTCTCGACACGTCAGAGCTCGATCCGCGCCGCTTCGGCACCTATGCCAACAAGGAATGGACGCGCCACAAGGTCAAGGAGAGCTGGGGCACCCATGCCGAATTGCATTATCCCGGCCAGGACATGCCGGCCGCGCGTCCGCAGAAGACTGCCCCCTCCTACGATATCCTGTCGCAGCGCGGCGCCGTCTGGGGCGTGCTGAACGGTTGGGAAGTGCCGAACTGGTTTGCGCCTGAAGGTGTGGAAGCCAAGGACCAGTATAGCTGGCGCTGGACGCAGAAGGGCCACTACGTGGCCGAAGAGGTGCGGGCGGTGCGCGAGGCGGTCGGTCTCGTCGAAATGACGCCTATGACGAAGTTCGAGGTCTCCGGCCCCGGTGCCGAAGCCTGGCTCGATACCCTTCTCGCCAATCGCCTGCCGAAAGCGGGCCGCGTCAACCTTAGCCATCATCTGACGAAGAATGGCGGCGTGCAGGCTGAATATGTCGTGGCGCGTCTTGAAGACGGCAGCTTCTACCTGATCTCGACGCCGCGCGCCGAGCGCTGGAATTTCGACGACCTGTCGAAGCTTGTGCCGAGGGACGGCAGCGTGCAGCTGCGCAACGTCACCAACGAACGCGGTTGTTTCACGGTCGTCGGTCCCAGGGCGCGCGACGTGTTGCAGGGCCTGACCGAGATGGACCTTTCCAACGAGGCGTTCCCGTGGTTCGGCGTCAAGTCCGGCACGGTCGGCCTTGCGACCGACGTGCGGATGCTGCGCGTCAACTATGAGGGTGAACTCGGCTGGGAACTCTACCATCCTCTGCCCTACCAGCGGCAGCTCCTCCAGGCGATCCTTGCGGCGGGCGAGCCACACGGCCTGCGCCTCATCGGCTACCACGCGCTGGAATCGCTTCGCCTCGAAAAGTCCTACCGCGCCATGTATCGTGACATGAACCCGGAACTGACGGCGTGGGAAAGCAGCCTCGACCGCTTCATCCGGCTCGACAAGGGCGACTTCATCGGCAAGGCGGCGCTCGTGCGCCAGCAGCAGGAAGGGGTGACGCAACGCTCTGTAACGATCGCCATCGACACGGACGGTGCGAGCTCGCTCATCCATGAGGGCGTCTATCATGAGGGCAAGCTTGTCGGGCGCATCACGTCCGGAAGCTATGCCTATACGGTCGGCCACGACATCGCCTTTGCGCTGCTGCCTGTCGCGCTCGGCGTGCCTGGAACGGAGCTGGAAGTGCCGATCCTCGGCGAACGCCGCAAGGCGCGGGTGATTGCGGAATCGCCCTACGATCCCGACGCCCTGCGCGGTCGCATGTAACGAATTGGTGAGGAAGGAAGCCATGAAGATCTTGGTCCCAGTGAAGCGTGTCGTCGACTACAACGTAAAGATCCGCGTGAAGTCGGATGGTTCGGGTGTCGAACTTGCGAATGTGAAGAT
>NZ_JALJCJ010000015.1 GCF_022899935.1 Shinella curvata | reverse complement strand
GAAATTTCCATGCCATTTCTAGTCTCCCTATGTTGGATAAGGGAGTTTGGCACCCGGATTTGAAACCTGCAACCTGCTCTATTTTGGGCTGTTTCGTTCTCCGATGAGGTATCAACGCATATCTGCACGACGATCATTCTCCACCCGCCATTTTCTCGGTTCAACATTTGCCCCGCCTCGTGCGGGCCTCTTTGTTTCGCGAGAGGTCTGTGATGGATAACGTATATGGAAGAATCCTTTCCTTCCGGGCTCGTCTGCAATGTAAGTGCTTCTCTTCCGAAGGAAGTCGATTGTTAAACGGCAGTGTAGAGCTGCTTGGCTGATAAAGTCGACTCGGAACAATCCACGTGCCGATATTGTTCTCAGTGTCCGGAGAACGTCCATCGGAGACTGTTTTGCATCAAGTCAAACATCAAAAGGAAAGCCAACGACGCGCGCGTCTTGCATGCTATGGAAATTTGGACATGCGCAACCGTCTCCAGTCGATGTATCGCGTCGAGCAAACTGCGGATTCGAGGTTCGATGATGTGCTCAAACGGCTCGATGAGGCAAGTTCCGGCCAGCAGGAGAACTGCCGGAGCAACTAGCGACCCAGCGAGCGGGAAGGATTTCCTGTCGTCGAGTCGAAACGGAAATACGCTCTGCCCCCTTCTTCGTCCCCGCATTTCAATTAGGCACGACGTCATTGTGGGAGGTTTTCTCGGATTCTCGAACCTATTCCGCAATGGGGGGCACGCGTCTCGGTTTTCGCCACCGGGATCGTTCGATTGGCGACGGACTGCCGCTCATACCTTTCGCGCGGATTCCGTACGATGTGCCTGAAAACCTAAACTCGGTTCAATACGATTTTGCTCGTGACGACTGCTTTGCCCGTTGCAGGATCCCGGTCGGTCGTCGTCAACGTCAGGCCTCGGGAACCTGATTTAGCGACCGACAACTTGGCGCTACGGTCGCCGTTAATCTCCTTGGCCCACCGGATCGTGAGGTTCAAGGAGTTTCCGTTTCGTTTTCCTGAAAGGGTCGCTGGCCCGGAACCCGCTCCTATGTACGATCCCTCGTATGAACCGCCGTGGCGAGCCAGCTCAGCGTCTATCGATCTCGAGACAACCACAAGCCCGCGGCACCTCCCATTCAAGGAAAGCGTGGTTTCGGTTGCCGTTGATCGAAAGGAGCACGTCACATTGATCGGGCCTCGATTGGTGCGCAGCCTTACCTGTCCCTTTCCTTCATACTTTCCCTCAAGCGACGTTAGAAATTGTTCTTCGCTGGCTACGGCCTTATCCGCCTGCATAAACGCAAGGCCGCTTGCCAGAACTGCGATTGCAATCCGTCTCATGGTTCGCTCCTTTGATACGATGGTACGGAAAGACGGTGGTGCCGAGGGAAGTTCCATGGCGCAGCCGAGCAATAGGCGCCACCTCTTGGTTTTTCACAATTCCGGGCTGGGGTCGGAGGCGGATGGTGATCAATATCGGACGGGCGTCGCAAATCGCCTACCACACCGAGTTGGGCGAGTTTTGTGTAAGGTAGGCCGTTCAACTGCTCGGCCAAGCCGGCAGTTCTTCCGTTGGAACCTGCGACCACCCACGCCGTTTGGCGTTTCGATCATTGTGACGGAGAGCAACATGAAAACTCAAATCGCTATCGCTGTCGGCGCTCTTATTATCTCTTTCGCGGCCGCGGAGGCCCAGGACGCAAAACCACGGGCGGAGGACGGCAAAAAACCCTCGGAGATACTGGGGGAAGTGGAGCGGCGCCCGGACTTCCAGCGCCTCATCGAGATGTCTTGGAACGACCGCGGCTACTACGAGATCGAATATCGCACGACCGACAAGGCGAAAGTGGAAATCAATATCGACGCCAAAAGCGGAACGCCGGTCGATCAGGAATAGGAGAGTGTGCGATGATCGATCCGCGTAAGAGGCGCATTACTGCGGGATTCTGTGAGCTTCGAGGAGAATATTGAAACCTCTAAGCCGTTCTCTAATCTCAATTTCGCAAACACAAAGGAGCCGTCTATGGGCATTTTCAGCCGTATCAAGGAAAAACTCTTCGGTTCAGCAGAAAACCAAGGGGGCACACCGGTAACCTCCGGTGCCAGCAGCACGGTAACCGCTGACACGACAGCCCCTGCAGCGACCGATAAGCGGGATGAATCGGAGAAAATGGCTGACCCAGCAACCCCCGATGAAGTCACCGCGACACTTTCGGGCGCGCATTCCGCTCCCGTGATGACGACATCCGCGGGACAGGTGGATGTTGCAGCGGTCATGGACGCTGCTGTCAGAAGCAATGGACAGAAGCTTGACTGGCGCCGTTCGATTGTCGACATGATGAAGGCGCTTGATCTGGATTCGAGTCTTTTGGCGCGCAAGGAACTGGCCGATGAGTTGGGCTTTACGGGAGACAAGGATGATTCCGCCGGAATGAATAACTGGCTTCATAAGGCGCTCATGAAGGCCTTGGCAGATAACGGGGGGAAGGTGCCAGACGAACTGCTCGACTAATCGCGGCGCATGAATAACCGAGGGAGCGGGGATGCTAATACGTTTGGCTTCCCCGTTTCCAACGCCATTCTTGGCTGCTGTGATATCAGTCAGGCGAGAGAACGTTCCGGTTAGCCGGAATGCGCTTCTCTGTAGGCAAAATTGCCTCCAATCCCGGCTCACGTCGCGTGAACGGACAAGACAACGGCTCCGTAACCGGCGTCGCATTGCGCTGAGAGCGGAATGCCGCCGACTTCTCATAGGCCAGCTTGCGCAGCCGCATGATTGAGCCGAGCGGCTGGTGGGCCTCGACACCGTTCCATGGATCGAACCGCATGCCGTCATCGACCGTGTTGGAGCGCTCTTCGTTCCACGCCTGTTGGGGATCCACGATGATCCGGGCGATTGTGATAAATGGGCTGGTCTTCTCATCCCAGGGAGAGATGCCTTCGACGGGCATCGCATCAAGATCGGTACAAAGCTGGATCTGTAGATGCCAGATTGCCGTATCCTCGGCGAAGAAGTGCTCGACTTCATGGCGTATGGCGTTTGAGTCCTTGCCGATATCGAGCCGTGCATTTGCGAGAGCCCGGAGATTGTCCGAGGCGGGTACGACGCCGACTTTCGCAACATAGTCGCCATACCGAATGGGCACTTGCGAATAGAAGCTCTCGCCAAGGATATGGGTTGGCGGATTTCCTCCGAGCGCTTTCAGCATCGCGCTCTGGCCACCAACAGCCTCGACAATGTATTCCATGCCCCTGAATACCTTCGAGATAAGCTCCTTCAGGCCTTCAATCCGATCGGTGGTCAAAGCGAGCATCCTGAGATTCTTCAGAAACGCCTCTCCGCTTGGTGAGTTGAACTCCTTGCCGTTGGCCAGCACGAAGTCCTGGTTGGATGATCCCTCGGAGCCAGGCAGCCGGGCACCCTCGACATCAAGAACCTTCAAAGCCATACCGCGCGGCGTCGAGACGCTATCGTGCAGCAGATCACCGGGCGTCGTTGAAAGCCGGATGACGCAGGCATAAGACTGTGATTTGCTGAAAATGCCCTGAGTAAGTTCCGGTGGCAGATCAGCGAGCACCTCCAGACGCGCCGCAAGCAGGCCGTGGCTCTTGGCGTGGACGCATCGCATTGCGTGGCCGCTATCGGCATAGGTCTTCTGCGCGATAGACAGCATGGTCTCGGCAAGGTCGCGAGCGATTTGCGGTTCATCGGGTTCGATCTGCTCCACGTCGGGACGGTAGCGGAGCGGCGTGATGGCAAGGCGCTCAGTCATCAAACGGCCTCGCTCTGGAGAATCTTGTCTACAGTAATCGGCAGGGTACGGATGCGTTTCCCTGTGGCGTGGAAAACCGCGTTCGACACGGCCGCGGCAACACCGACGATGCCTATCTCGCCGAGGCCCTTGACGCCAATCGGGCTTGCCATGTCGTCGTCCTCCTCCACGAAGATCACCTCGATGTCGCGGATATCCGCATGGGCGGGCACATGATATTCGGCGAGATTGTGGTTCATGATCCGGCCGGTGCGATGGTCGATCATGCCCTCCTCGTGAAGCGCCATGCCTATCCCCATCACGATGCCGCCGAGGATCTGGCTGCGGGCAGTCTTGGGATTAAGGATGCGTCCGGCGCCGATGGCGCTCACGACGCGGGTGACCCGCACGATGCCAAGCTCCTCGTCCACCTTCACTTCGACGAAGACCGCCGAATGGCTGTAGGAGGCATATCGCATCATGGTCAGCATATCCGGGCCGACCTTGGCATGTTCCTCGATCGCCTCGAGCCCCGCCGCCTCCAGGATGTCAACCATTGAAACGCCGATCTGGTGATTGCTTTCCAGGACGAGGCGGCCTTCCGCAATCTCGACCTGCTGCACTTTCGCCTCCTTAAGCGGCGAGTTCTCCATAGACTGCGCATGCGTGAGAAGCGTCTTGATGACCGCCTTCGCGGCCGCCTGCACGGCCGATCCTGTGGTCGCAGCCGTCCAAGAGCCGCCCTCGACGCCAGTCTTGGGAAGGTCGGATGCGCCGATCTCGACGCTCACGGCGTCGACCGGACAGTCGAAGGCTTCCGCCGCGAGCTGGCCGAGGATCGTATAGGTGCCGGTGCCGATATCGGAGGCGGCAGCGCTGACGGTTACGCTGCCATCGACCGACAGTCGGACCTTCGCCTCACCCTTCGACATCATCGCCTCCCAGATGCCGCCTGCCATGCCCCAGCCGACGAGATCGTCGCCCTCGCGCATGGAGCGCGGCGCGGCAGACCGCTCCGCCCAACCGAACCGCGCCGCGCCTTCACGATAGCAGGCGTGCAGCGCCTTGGATGTGATCGCCTTGTCCTGGTTCTGGTCGCGGTGGACAAAATTGCGGATGCGCAGTTCCAAAGGATCGATGCCAGCCGCATAGGCCAGCTCATCCATGGCGGCTTCCAGTGCGGTCATCCCGGTGGCTGCGCCCGGCGCGCGCATGTCGCCTGGCGTTGCGAGATCGAGCTTGGCGATCTCGTACGATATTTTGACGTTCTCGCATTTATAAGCGAGGCCCGACCAGTTCGCCACGTTCTCCTGGTAGTCCTCATGGCGCGATGTGGCATGAACGGCATGGTGCATCACCGCCTGCAGATGGCCTTCGGCGTCGGCCGCGAGCGACACGGTCTGGATACAGGACGGGCGCCATGTCAGGTAGAACATGTCTTGTCGCGTCATCTCTACCTTCATCGACCGGTTCAGATCGAGACTTGCCATGACAGCGAAGAACAGCTGGTGCTTGGGTCGCAGCGCCTGGCCGAAGGCGCCGCCGACGAAACTGTTCTTCACAACCACTTTGCCCGGGTCGAGGCTGAAGACACCGCAGATATAGTCGCAGCTATTCTGCGAGCCCTGCGTCTTGTCGTGGATGGTCAACGCGCCGTCCGTGCCGAGGAGAACGGTGGAGGCGAAGAGTTCCATCGGGTTGTGGTGCTCCCCGGAAAGAACATAGTCGGCGGAGACCCTGTGGGCGGCGGCGGCGAATGCTGCTTCCGCATCGCCTCTTGGCGGTGGCGGCATGAATTGCTTCATGCGCGGAACGGGGGGTTCGTAGCTCTCGTGACGCTGAGCGACAATGTCGGTGTGCGGCTCCTCCGAGAGGTATTCGATCTGGACCAGCCCGGCGGCGTCCCGTGCCGCTTCCGGGCTTTCAGCGACGACGAAGGCAACCGGCTGGCCGTCGAAGAGGACGCGGTCGTTTTCAAGCGGGCGGAACGGATGACCGGGTAGCGCGACCGCATCCTTCCACCTGCTGTCCCGGTAGGCCGTTTTGGGCCGGTTGTCGTGCGTGTAGATCTTGACGACGCCCGGGAAATGTTCGGCTGCTGCCGTATGGATGGCGCGGATGCGACCGGTGGCGATGGTCGCAGACACCACATGCCCGTAGAGCATGCCCGGCCCGAAATGTTCCGCCGCATATCGTGCCTGGCCCGTCACCTTCAGCGGGCCGTCGATGCGCGAGACCGGCAGGCCGACGGTTTTGGATTGATTGAGCATGTTCGCCTCCTACTGGATCGCTTTAACGGTTTGATCCTGCGGATGGCCGCTCACGGCCTGCCGCAGCGCGCGCACGATGGCGCGGTGGGCGAGAGGGATCTTGAAGTCGTTGTGGCCCCGGCCTTCCGCTCCTGCCAGCAAGCGATCGGCGAGGCGAATGAAGGTCTCCTCTCCAGCTGGCGCACCGGCAAATTCCGCCTCGGCCAGTGGATCGCGCCAAGGCTTGTGGGCAACCCCGCCGAGCGCGACACGCACTTCGACGAAACGCCCGTCGGCAACCTGCACGGCCGCAGCGACGGAAACGAGTGCGAAGGCGTAGGAAAGGCGGTCGCGCAGCTTCAGATAGGTGTGATGCCCGGCGAAATGATTGGCTTCGAGCCGGACGCCGGTGACGATCTCGCCACGGCGGAGCGTGTTGTCCCGGTCCGGCCCGTCGCCGGGCAGGCGATGGAAATCGGCGAAGCCGATCTCGCGCGCGCCATCAGGCCCCTCGACCTCCACCGTCGCGTCTAGCGCTGCCAGCGCCACGCACATGTCGGAAGGATGCACGGCTATGCAGGCGTCACTTGCGCCGAGGATTGCGTGAATGCGGTTAAGGCCGCCGATGGCCGGACAGCCGCTTCCAGGATCACGCTTGTTGCAGGGCGATGCGGGGTCATAGAAATAATAACAGCGCGTACGCTGGAGCAGATTGCCGCCGGTTGTCGCTGCATTGCGCAGTTGCGGCGAGGCGCCGGCGAGGATGGCGCTCGACAAGAGCGGAAAGTGTTGCTTGACGCGCGGATCGTAGGCGACAGCCGAATTGCTGACCAGCGCCCCGATCCGCAGGCCGCCGTCGGGCAATTCGACGATCTCCTTCAACGGCAGACGATTGATATCGATCACAGCCTCTGGCTCAGCGACATCATATTTAATCAGATCGATGAGATTGGTTCCGCCAGCCAGCAACTGTGCCTGCGGATTGGCCATCAGCGCAGCGACCGCGTCGCGAACGGATTCGGCGCGGGTGTAGGAAAAGGGTTTCATTCAGCGGCCTCCCGTTGGGGCGTTCCAGCCTGGGCGGAGAGCACCTCCTCAATGGCATCCGCAATGTTCGTGTAGGCGCCGCAGCGACAGAGGTTGCCGCTCATCAGTTCGCGGATCTCGTCGCGGCCTTGCGCATGGCCTTCGTTGATCAGGCCGACGGCCGAACAGATTTGACCGGGTGTGCAATATCCGCACTGAAAGGCATCGTGCTCGACGAAGGCCCTTTGCAAAGGGTGCATGTCGCCAGGTGTGCCGAGACCCTCGATCGTGGTAATCTCTGCGCCGTCGAGCGTGACGGCAAGCTTGAGACAGGAATTTATCCGCTCGCCATCGATCAGCACCGTGCAGGCGCCGCACTGCCCGTGGTCGCAGCCTTTCTTGGTGCCGGTCAGCTCAAGCTCGCTGCGCAACAGGTCGAGCAGGGTTGTCCAGGGATGGACCTCTACAGTCTGAGCAATGCCATTGATATCGAGGATGAGCGAAGAGGTGGGGAGGCCCGATTGAGCGCGCGGAGTGTCCATATCTTCTGCCTTTTCATTGCCGGAACTGTTCGCTAACGAGAGGCATCCTCTATTGTTCCGGTGCGCGCTAACCGGCATCTTGGTTGGCCAAGCGCAACGCCCGAAATGCCGGTTTCCGACCTCGCATATCGTTGCATGGGGAACTCGGCCCGACGGTTGCCGGCCGCTTTTGAAAACAGGGCAATGAAAACCAAATTGGTAGCGCCAGAATTGTCATTGAAAGGAGGATTGCGATGCTGGCTAATATCTACTTCTCTGTTCCCCTTCAGGTGTCCTTCCCCAATGGGGTGACGCGCTCTTTCGAGAGCGTTCATGACACCGTCGATTTTCTCGAAAATGAATGGCCTCTGCGTCATGGCGAGCGTTACAAACGCGCGCGGGACAAATGCCGCGCTGCGCTCTATCGCATGACGCCTGTCGCAATTGCGCGCGAAGCGTTCGTGGCCGCGTGCCTGGAGGCCGGCCTGCCCGTTCAAGGTCTCCCGCCAGCGTGGCATCGCTCCGGCCCTTCATCACCACCGCGAATGAGCGCCTAGCTTAGGTTCGCTGAACGCCGTTTGGAACATACGCACGCGCCGCCGGTTTGATTTTCACCATCAGCAGGAGGTTCCCGATGACCAACGACCGTGAGGACAAGATCCGCGCCCGCGCCTATGAAATATGGCAACGCGAAGGCTCCGAAGACGGGGTAGCGCTTGATCACTGGATTCAAGCCCAGGAAGAGGTGGATGCCGAGCCTGGAGCCGATACAGAGGAAAGCGCGCGAGATCCTGACAACCTTGAAAACCGCCCTCCGCCGCCCAGTTGAGGCGGCGCGTCAGACCAAGCATTCTTAACGCAGCCGCTCGACCCTCACAAAGGCCGGGCGGCTTTTCCGTTCGTACGGAATCGAACCCTTGCCGCTCCGGGCATTTGAATCGCGCATGCCAACCCTATTGTCATGCATTCTGGTCGTCGCACTCGGAGTGGAGCACGGCTAGTCGCCCAATGGCGATATGTGAGGGGAATATCAACGGAGGAGAAAATCGATGACCGATGCCGATCGATATGAACAAATCCGCCGGCGTGCCTACTGGATCTGGGAAGAGGAAGGATCTCCGACCGGTGAGGATCTGCGCCACTGGGCAATGGCGGAAGCGGAGTTCGAGGCTTCGAGGCAGCGGGCCAGCGGAGACGCCGCCACGACTGAAGCACCGGAAGTGGAAATCTCGACCGGAGATGAACCGCCTCGCAAGAAAATCAAAAGGACCGAAGGACCTTGAGCCCGTGAACCACCTCGATCACGCAATTCAGGTCGCCCAGTCGGCGCATGAAGGCCAAGCCGACAAGACCGGGCGATCCTATTTCGAGCACTGTCGTCGCGTATCTGCATGATGTGGTCGAGAAGGGCAAAGGTTGGACGCTGGATCGGCTGCGGGAGGAGGGTTTCCCGCCCGACGTCATCAGCGCGGTGGATGCGATGACGCGGCGAGAGGATGAGGAGTGGGAGGCATTTGTCCGCCGGGCTGCTTCGAACTCTGTCGCAAAGCCCGTGAAGCTGGCAGACCTTGAGGACAATCTTTCGCAAGTGCAGACGATCGGCGAGGATGGTCAGAAGTATCTGCGAGCCCTTCGTCTAATCACTGTATGCTGACAGTCTCTCGGCAGGCGCCTAGCCGGCAACCGACGACAGGAACGCCTCGGTCAACATCACTTCCATCTGTGCTGTAAAGCGGCTTTCGAGTAGTTTCAAGGACGCGTCATGCGTCTCGTCCGTGCCACTGCAGACGGCATCCGTCAGGATGATCGCGCGATAGCCGAGATCGATGGCACCTAGTGCCGTGGCGAGAACACAGACATTGGTCTCACCACCGGTGATGACCAGCGTCTCCACGTCGTGTCCCTTTAGATAGGCGTGTAGCCGTCCGTCGATCCAGGGAGAATAGGTTCGCTTGTCGAATAAGATCGCGGGCGGCGTAAATGCTGCGAGTTCCGGGAGGAGGCCGTACATCTCGGCCGGCAGGTGCTCGGCCGTCATCATCCACCACTTCTCATAGTAAGCGCGCCACATGCCCGTGGCATCGGCGGCGCGGTTCGGTGGGAGAAACCGGGAGAAGATCGTGCGCTCGGGATGGCGGCCCACGACTTCCAGGACTTCTGGCGAGACCCGCTCCATCCAGGCGACTTTCCAGGGCGTGTCTTCAGCGAACATGCGCTGCATATCCACGCAGATATGTCGCCACGCACCGTACATGTCCACTCCCGTCGCTTCCCATTGGACCGGGCGTCTTTCGCCGCGGAAGAGACGGGCGGAGAGCCGCTTCTCCGCCCGTTCCGCGTCATGCGGCCTTGGTCTTGCCTTCGCGGTTGACCTTGGCCTCGGCAAGCTGCGTCAGGGCCTGATCGGTCTTGGTCTCCTCGGCGAGCGTCTGGTCGAGCAGCTTGGCGACATCGGTCTTGCCAAGCTGCATGGCCCAGGACTTCAAGGTGCCGTAGCGGGCGATTTCGTAGTGCTCGACGGCTTGGGCAGCGGCGAGAAGGCCGGCGTCGAGCGCGGGCGAGCCCTTGAATTCCTCGAGGATTTCCTGGCCTTCTTCGAGAATGCCGTCGATGGCCGGGCAAGTCTTGCCGCGCGCCGGCTTGCCGAGAAGCTCGAACACCTGCACCAGCCGCTCGACCTGGCCTTCGGTTTCCTGCAGGTGCTTGTCGAATGCGGCCTTCAGATCCTGCGCCTCGGCGCCGCGGATCATTTTCTTGAGGCCGGCAATGATCTTGCGCTCGGCGTAATAGATATCCTTGATACCGTCGAGAAACAGGTCTTCCATTGTCTTGGTGGGCATCGAGCTCTCCTGTTGTTGTGAACATTTGCCTAGATGGCAGGCGCGATCGCGCGGGGAGCTAACCAGCCTTGTGGACCTTTGTTCCCCGCGGATGCGGCAAGGCAAGCCATCCGCTATGCGGACGGAACGGATGCCTTGCCGAGCTTGACGCAAGGCTCGCGTGCCCAAAGGCGCAGCTTGCCGAGTTCCGCGACGAAGGCTGAGAGGCCGTCTTCACCAGGCAGTTCGATGACGCCTTCATCGAGCTTGTCGGCGATTCCGGCCCTCTCCAGAAGCGGGAAGGCGTCGGCGACATGGCCGATGAACTTGCAGTGCTGGAAGGCATCGGCGACGAAGTCGCGCGCGGTCGCCTCCTGCAGAAGATCGTCCATGGCTCCATTGGCCGGCAGCAGTGCCACCGCGTCGAAAAGCACGGACGGGCCGCCATCGATCATGAACTGCGCTGGTACCCACGATCCGTCGGACGCTGTCACGCCACCAACTTTCGGAGCGATCAGGGCGACCTCAGCCTTTTCCGCCAGAATGGCGTCCTGCAGGCCGGTCAAGAGGTCGATATCGACGCCGTCCGTGATGAGGATGCCAAGCTTGCGCCCCTCGAAGCGTTTCGGTCCCCGCTCCACGATGCTCAGCGCCGGCGAGGGCTCGAGGTCCTGCCGTGTCGGCATTGCGGCATCGGCGGGTTTCGGCATGGACTGGAAGCCGAGCTTTTCGCCGACGGTGTTGGCCAGCGTCTCGTCGATGTTCATCAGATGCGAGACGACGCGCTCACGGATCACGGGTGTCTCGACCTTGCTGAGCTCAAAGGTGAGCGCGGCCGCAATGTGCCGCTGCTCCGCCGGCGTCTGGCTGATGTAGAACTGGCGCGCCTGGCTGTAGTGGTCGGCAAAGCTTTCGGGGCGCAGCCTCACCTTCTGGCCCCGCTCTTCCGCGAGGAAGTGCGGGAAGCCGGCGACCGGCGATTCACGCGGTCCTTCGCCCCAGGAATTGGGCTGATAATTGGCGCGACCGACGGGATTGCGCATGGCCATATGCCCGTCCTGCTGGAAATGATGGAAGGGACATTTCGGCGCATTGATCGGTATATGTGTGAAGTTCGGGCTGCCAAGGCGCTTGAGCTGGGTGTCGAGGTAGGAGAAGTTACGACCTTGCAGCAGAGGGTCGTTGGAAAAATCGATTCCGGGCGGGACGTTTTGCGTCATGAAGGCGACCTGCTCCGTCTCGGCGAAGAAGTTCTCCGGCATGCGATCGAGAACCAGCCTGCCGACCGGTTTTGCCGGAAGCACCTCCTCGGGGATGATCTTGGTAGGGTCGAGGATGTCGAAGTCGAAACTGTCGGCAAAATCCTGATCGAAGAGCTGGAGACAGAGTTCCCATTCGGGGAAGTTACCAGCCTGAATCGCATTCCACAGGTCGCGGCGATGATAGTCGGGATCGGCGCCGTTGATTTTCACGGCCTCGTTCCAGGCGACGGATTGCAGGCCGAGCTTGGGTTTCCAGTGGAATTTGACGAAGGTGGACTCGCCCTTGGCGTTGACCAGGCGGAAGGTATGAACACCGAACCCTTCCATGAAGCGGAAGGAGCGCGGAATGGCGCGGTCCGACATGACCCACATGATCATGTGCATGCTTTCGGGCGTCAGGCTGATGAAGTCCCAGAAATTGTCATGTGCGCTCTGAGCCTGCGGGAAGGCGCGGTCGGGCTCCTGCTTCACCGCATGCACCATGTCGGGAAACTTGATGGCGTCCTGGATGAAGAAGACCGGGATATTGTTGCCGACGAGATCCCAGTTTCCCTCCTGTGTGTAGAGCTTGACGGCAAAGCCGCGGACATCGCGGGCGAGATCGAACGAGCCCTTGTTGCCGGCGACGGTGGAGAAGCGCACGAAGGCCGGCGTCTTCTCGCCGGCGCGCTGGAAAAGGTCCGCCCTCGTATAGGCGGCGAGTGATTCATAAGTCTCGAAGAAGCCGTGCGCACCATAGCCGCGCGCATGGACGACGCGCTCGGGAATTCGCTCGTGGTCGAAATGGAAAATCTTCTCGCGGAAATGAAAGTCATCGACCAGCAGCGGCCCGCGTGCGCCGACGCGCAATGAGTTCTGGTCGTCTGCGACTGGACCGCCTTGTGCGGTGGTCAGGATCGGCGTTTCGCCCTCGGCGGCTTGGTGCAACTCGCCGCCATTGCCACGCACCAGTTTCTGGTCGTGGATCTGCGCGGCCTTTGCCGTGGATTTTGAGGATTTCGTCGCTGTTTTCGGTGATGTGTTCTTGGCCATGGTGCGCTCCCTATGTGCGACTGGCCAACAACACATGCGGCGAAAGGTTCCGTGCGGCGGCATTTTCGTGCTCCCGACGACGGGGTCTGTCCGCAAACGTACAGGAACTTCGTCTCTCCTCTTCGGTTTTGGCCATCCCGATAGGAGGTCACCATGCAACTCATCGAAACGAATGTTCACAGCGGCGAAGGCACGACGACGGTCGAGTTCGTCGGAGAGGGAGGGGAGAAGGTATCGGTCTGCATGGCTGCGCATGACATGCCGGAAGATGCTGCGATCACGCGCGCCAAGGAAATCATGGTCCAGCTCACCGCGTTCGATTCCGATCCAGCGCAGCAGGGCGATATCGGCGACGAGGCCATGAACAAGGAAGCTGCCCAGAACACCGGCTTCACGCCGGTAAACCCGAGCTGACCCATGGGGCCTCCGCTGCGATGATTACCGAACTGCGACGAAAATACCGTTTCCGACCGCGAGAGACTGGATGGAAAGCGAGATGTGCTTCTCCTGGTCGGCCTTCTCTTCATCGCCAACTCGATCAATATCGGTGTCAATCTTTCCGCGATGGGCACTTCGGCTGAACTTACGACAGGGCTGCCGAGCATGCCGGCGTCCATCGCCTTCGCGGTCGTGTCGCTCGTACCTCCGATGTTCGTGCCCTACCACCGCTACGCCGTGTGCTTGAAGTGGCTGACCATGGTGCCGGTTTCCGATGTCGCCGTGCTCTTCCTTCTGAAGATCGACTGGCTTGAGGCAGCCAAAGGCTTCGTCATGCCTTTGCTTGAGCTGGATGGCGATACGTTCACGGTAATCGTCGCCATCCTCGGCACGCCCGATGCTCGTTTTCGCCGGCTCCACTGTGATGGCAGCAGCCGCGGCGATGACAATCTATCGGCAATGCTGTCACAACGGTGCGATTTCGCGACGGATGAATCGAGCGGGCCGATCGCGGTCACGACCTGTCTTCGTTATATTGTTCAGCGCCATCTATAGGTCGAGCCAGGGTTCACGGCGCTTGATCCACAGTTCGTAGCTGGGGGTGAGGAAGCGCGTGTTCTGCCGATTACGGGCACGCGGGAAACCCAATGACAATTCCCGCGTTCTCTTCGAACCACCCTCGACCATTGGTGGACGTCCCGTTTTGCGCAGGTGAAGGACCCAGTATGAAGGCTCAGGACAATCCCCCGACAGATGAGATCCATGCGCTCATTGATATAAAGCTGACGGCCCTGGTGCTGGAGATGGAGGAGGCCGGCTGGAGCGCTGAGGACATCGCATTTGCAATCGACGATGTCTTGCGGCGCAAATGGCTCGATCAGGCGGAGGCATTGCGAAGGGCGCGCGCGGCGGTCCCCGACGATTTCGTTTCAGATGGACACGAAGGTTAGCCAGCCCCAACAAGGAGAGACTCCATGACGGCCAGATTCCAGGTTATTGCACTCAGTTCCATCGATCCTGACGGAACCGATACCCGCGACGAGCCGAAACTGCTTTATCCGGATGCTCTCACAGCCGCTCAGCAATTGAGGGCCCAAGGAAAGGCGTTCCGCATCATCGCCGACGGCGAGGAGGCGTCGGAATATATTGAAGCGTTCCGCGACCTCGGTGCGCTTGTCGATTAGACGCGTTGAGAGCGAGCCGCGGGAACGGAGGAATGGGAAATGGTTCAAATGAAGAAAACCTTCGATCTTTCGAGGAAGGTCGCAGTCGTGACCGGTGCTGCCCGCGGTATCGGTCGCGCGGCCGCAACGGCGCTCGCTACCGCCGGCGCCGATATCGTCGGTATCGATATTGCGGGACCGGTCAGCAAGACGCTCGATTATGCACCCGCGAGTGAACTGGACCTTGCCGAGACCGGGCGTACGGTTGAAGCGCTCGACCGCCGCTGGATGGCATGCCATGATCAGCGGGATTTTGGCGCGTTACGTGATGCGGCCGTATCGAGGAGGAGTTCGGCGGGATCGATATCCTGTTCGCGAACGCCGGCATCCAGGCATTCAAACCAATCCTCGATATGGAAAACGAAGACTGGCACGACCAGATCGACGTCAATCTCACGGGCACGGCGAACGCTATCCGTGCCTTCGGTCCGGCCATGGTCCGGCGCGGCGGCGGGCGCGTGATCCTGACCTCATCGACACAGGGACAACACGGCACCAAGAGCGGCGCGGCCTACTCGTCATCGAAATGGGGTGTCATCGGATTGATGAAATCGGCCGCAATGGACCTTGGCGAGCACGTCATCAATGTCAACGCTCTGATCCCAGGCCTTATCGACACCGTGCTGACCCGCCATGAAGATCGCTATGCGCAGGCGATTGACGTCGCCGGCGGCAAGCCGACGGGAAACGAGCGGAAAGACGAGCAGACCGCGCTGGACGGTTTGGCGAAAAAGTCGCCGCTCGGCGTTCCCATGATCCAGCCGGAAGACGTTGCGCCGATGGTGGTCTTCCTCGCCTCGGACGAAGCGCGCATGGCGTCGGGTGCGACCTATTCGATCACAGCGGGCGACAGCGCAAACGCACAAGGCTGAAGGCGTCTCCGGTCCTTTCGCTATCGGCTCGGCAAGAATTTGAGGATCTCCGACAGGGGGGCGGAACTAAACGACGTCCGCGAAGTTTCTGCAACGCCTTCAATGGCCTGACAACGAGGACATCACTATGAAGAAGCTATT
This sequence comes from Shinella curvata, assembly GCF_022899935.1. Lineage (GTDB taxonomy): Bacteria > Pseudomonadota > Alphaproteobacteria > Rhizobiales > Rhizobiaceae > Shinella > Shinella curvata. Next base: position 14,785 of record NZ_JALJCJ010000015.1, on the reverse strand, counting down.
GCTCGCCGCCGCTTTCGTCGGCGCATCGACCTTTGCTGCTCTTGCGCAGACTTCGACCACGCCTTCGACAGATGGCGACACGCCCGCGGTCGCCACCCCGGACAGCAAGAACGCCACCGCGCCGGTCGAGGGAGCGAACAGCTTCACCGAGGACCAGGCGAAGGAGCGCATTGTCAAGGCAGGTTATGCCGACGTCACGGGCTTGAAGCTCGATGACAAGGGCATCTGGCGTGGGACGGCCACCAAAGACGGCAAGTCCGTCACCGTCGCACTCGACTACCAGGGCAACATCGTCACCGAGTGACATCGCAATTCGAGGATATCTCACATGACCAAGACCGTAACCGGACTCTATGACGATTATTCTGATGCGCGCGCCGCTGTCAGCGCGCTCGAAGCACGGGGCGTCCCCTCCGACGATATCAGCATCGTCTCAAACAATGCCGACGACCGCTATTCCAAGGACACCAATGCTGCCGAAGGCGCTGGTGCCGGTGCTGGGATTGGCGCCGCCGTCGGCGGCGTCGGCGGCCTCCTGACGGGCCTCGGCATCATGGCCATTCCGGGTGTCGGACCGGTGGTCGCGGCCGGCTGGCTTGCCGCCACGGCGGCGGGTGCGGTTGCCGGCGCTGTCGCCGGCGGCGCAGCCGGCGGCCTCATCGGGGCCATGACGGAATCGGGCGTTCCGGAAGAACATGCACATGTCTATGCCGAAGGCGTTCGTCGCGGCGGCACGCTCGTCACCGCGCGCGTTGACGAAAGCCTCTATGCGGAAGCAGAAGCGATCCTGCGCCAGTCGAACTGGGTCGATCCCGCCGAGCGCCGGGCGGCCTATGCCGAGCAGGGCTGGACGCGCTTTGACGACACGCTCGACCCCTATGGTCCCGCCGAAATCGAGCAGGAGCGCCTGCGTTACCGGCGCTGATCGAGCCGGAAATGATATGATTTAGAAGGAGCGGCCGGTCGGCCGCTCTTTTTGTTACAGCCGTGCCGCCAGAAAATCGGATAACGCTACAGATTTTCCCCCGGTTGCCCGCGCTATTCGTCGTCGTCGACCCCCCCGTCAGTCGTGCGCGCTCCATGCAAGTCTTCTTCCGAGATATGAATCGGGCCACCGTCGGCTGGGTTGCATCGATCGAATTTTTCGCTGGCGATGGTTTCCAGCAGAGCCCTGTGCCGCTTGAGCAATCCGACCGGGCCGACCGGATCGGCATCGAACCATTGCAGCGTGCTGGCGTAGACATAGACGTCCATGGTCTTCCCCTCGAGCGTCTGCATCGGCCAAAACAGCCCGAGTTCTTTCGGCGCCGTTGCGCCATTTTTCGTGTTGAGAGGCATTTCGTATCCTGCATGCAAGTCTGTTGATGGGGAGATCCGATGCAGCGGGGGCTGCCTGGATCTCCCCGGTTCATCCACTTGAGGAGGACGAACGGTGATGATCTGGTGCGGCGGGGTCGGAAGTCAAATGCTCAAGCGGAATGAATGTGTGCGGTTTGACGACACGAAAGACCGCCCGGAACAACGAAGGGCGCTCGACCCTTTCGGGGAGCGCCCTTCTGACCCGGAGGACTACGAACGCGCGATGGAATAACCATCGCTGCAGGCAGTCATCGATTACGGGCAGTGATCTATAGATGGGGGAGGGCAGAGGGAAATTCAAGTCCGTCCGGATCGGCGACCGCGCGAGCGGGCAAACCCAGACATGCATCGCAAATTCCGCAACCATCGTCGTCCATCGGTTGGTCCGAACGCTCGCAGCAGAGGCAAATGGCGGAGCATCGGGAGCCAACAGCCCGTCTCTCCGGGGGGATGATTTCGATCCCTTCATCCGACGCGATATCTTTCAAAAACTGTCGCATTGCACTTCTCCGCTGACCCCCACGCCAAAAGATGGGAGCGGCGGAAAACTTTACAATGGCGAGCGCTCGCGAGGTTGGTGTCCTTTAAGGCCATGATGGACTCTGCGCGCTGCCCATGGTTTCTTTGGCGATGGAGGGACTTCGTATGGCGTATGAATGGAATCCCCGGCGCGCGCGGCGCGCCCGCATCATCAGATATGTGACGGCATTGGCGATCAGCGCGTCGGCCATAACCGTTCCTGTGGCGGTTCTACTCGCAGCGGCGCCAATCTAACAGCGACATCGAAGGCGGCGATCGATGGCAGAGAACGATCCGTTTGAGCTTTCCCGCTTCGCCTCTGCGCAGGACCTCGTCTTCGATACGGTCCTTGCCGAGCTGAGAGCCGGGCGTAAGCAAACCCACTGGATGTGGTTCGTCTTTCCGCAGCTGCGCGCGCTCGGCAGATCTCCGACTGCGAACTTTTACGGGATCGGCTCAATCGAAGAGGCGCGGGCCTATCTGCTGCATCCCTTGCTTGCTGAACGACTGGCGCAGGCGGTCGATGCGGTGCTCGGAGTATCCGACCGCTCCGCCCATGACATTTTCGGATCCCCCGACGATCTCAAGCTCCGCTCGTCAATGACCCTGTTCAACGAGGCCGCAGGCACGACGGAGGATAGGTTTCGGCTCGCCCTTCAGCGCTTCTTTGCCGGCGAAGCGGATCCGCGAACCCTTGAACTGCTTGGCGACGGCATCGGCTAGCCGCCGCCCGCGCGAACGTTTTCCGCCTTCGACTTGCCGGTCTTGCGGTCCTGGCCGAGATCATAGCTGACCTTAGAGCCATCGCGCAGCGGTCCGCCGGAAATCACTCCGGAGACATGGACAAAGACATCCTGCCCGCCATCGTCGGGCGTGATGAACCCGAAACCCTTGTCCTGATTGAAAAACTTGACCGTACCCGTCGCCATGAAGATCCTCGTAAGCTGAGCGGCATTGCGCCAGCGGCGAGCATATTCGCCACGCGAGATACTCGCAACACATGCGCGGCGCGTAGCGGGAACAAGAATCCTTTGCGCGGGGTTTTCGTCATGATGCGTATGGTCGTTCGACGGGTGCCGGCAACGCAAGATGGATCGAGGTCGATGATGGCGGCTGACAAGCTCTCAACCTACAAGAAGAAGCGGGATTTCAAGCAGACGCAGGAGCCGAGCGGATCGACCGAGGTCAAACCGTCGAACCGTCTGCGCTTCATCATCCAGAAACACGATGCCACGCGTCTCCATTACGATCTCCGCCTCGAACTCGACGGCGTCTTCAAGTCCTGGGCGGTGACCAAGGGGCCGTCACTCGATCCGGGCGACAAGAGGCTGGCCGTCGAGGTGGAAGACCACCCGCTCGACTATGGCGATTTCGAAGGCACGATCCCCAAAGGGCAATATGGCGGCGGCACCGTGATGCTGTGGGATCGAGGCTATTGGGAGCCGGAGGGCAATAAGTCGGCGGAAGAAGCGCTCAAGAAGGGCGACTTTAAATTCGTGCTGCACGGCAAGCGGCTGCACGGCAGCTTCGTTCTGGTTCGGATGCGCCACGACCGCGACGGCGGCAAGCGCACCAACTGGCTGCTGATCAAGCACCATGACGACCATTCGGTGGAAGAGAACGGCGCGGCCATCCTCGACGAGAACATGACCTCCGTCGCGTCCGGCCGAACGATGGACCAGATCGCCGCCGGCAAGGGCCGCAAGCCGAAGCCATTCATGATGGCAAGCGGGGATGTCGAGGCGGATGCCGTCTGGGACAGCAAGACCGGACTTGCGGCTGACGAGCGCAGAAAAAAGCGGCCCAGCAAAAAGGTAGCGACCTCCACGGCCGTCGACCTGCCTGACTTCATCGCGCCGCAGCTCTGCGAGACGCTGGAGCGCCCGCCGGCTGGCGACAACTGGCTGCACGAGATCAAATTCGACGGCTATCGCATCCAGATGCGCGTCGCCGACGGAAAGGCGACGCTGAAGACCCGCAAGGGCCTTGACTGGACCGCCAAATATCCTGAGATCGCGGAGGCCGCCACCTCGCTGCCAGACTGCATCATCGATGGCGAGATCTGCGCCCTCGATGACAATGGCGCGCCGGATTTCGCCGCGCTGCAGGCGGCACTGTCGGAGAAGAACACCGGCAACCTCGTCTACTTCGCCTTCGACCTGCTCTTCGGTGGAGGCGAGGATCTGCGGGAAAAGCCTCTGACCGAGCGGAAATCGCGGCTGCAGGGTCTTCTGGACGATGCCACCGACGACCCCCATCTGCGCTTCGTCGAGCATTTCGAAACCGGCGGTGACGCCGTGCTGCGCTCCGCCTGCAAGCTTTCCCTGGAGGGCATCGTCTCAAAACAGGCGGATGCGTCGTACCGATCCGGCCGGACAGACACCTGGGCAAAATCCAAATGCCGCGCCGGACATGAGGTCGTGATCGGCGGCTACGCCAAGACGAACGGCAAGTTCCGCTCGCTGCTGGTCGGCGTCAACCGCGGCGACCACTTCGTCTATGTCGGCCGCGTCGGGACGGGATACGGCGCCAAGAAAGTCGAGACCCTGCTGCCGAAGCTGAGAGCGATAGAGACGGAAAAGTCCCCTTTCACCGGGATCGGCGCACCGAAGAAGGAAAGGGAGGTCGTCTGGCTGAAGCCCGAGCTCGTCGCCGAGATCGAGTTCGCCGGTTGGACTGCGGACGGCCTTGTGCGCCAGGCCGCGTTCAAAGGCCTGCGGGAGGATAAGCCGGCGGAGGAAGTCGAGGCCGAGAAGCCGGCTTCGCCCGTGAAGACCGAGACGCCGGAGCCCACGGCCGCCGCTAAGACAAATCACAGCCGCCGCAAGGGCGCGAAAGCCGAGGTCATGGGCGTGCTCCTCTCCAATCCGGACAAGCCGCTCTGGCCCGACGCCGGCGATGGCGAGCCGGTGACCAAGGAGGATCTGGCCCGCTATCACGAGGCGGTCGGTTCGTGGCTCATCGACCATGTGAAGGGCCGGCCGTGTTCGATCATCCGCGCGCCCGACGGGATCGGCGGCGAGCAGTTTTTCCAGCGTCATGCGATGCCCGGCACGTCGAACCTGCTGGAGCTCGTCAAAGTCTTCGGGGACAAGAAGCCTTACCTGCAGGTTGATCGCGTGGAAGGTCTCGCCGCTATCGCCCAGATCGGCGGCATCGAGCTGCATCCCTGGAACTGTGAGCCCGGCCAACCGGAAGTGCCTGGCCGCCTTGTATTCGACCTCGATCCCGGCCCGGATGTGGATTTCGCCACGGTGGTTGCCGCTGCGCGCGAGATGCGCGACCGGCTGGACGATCTCGGCCTGATCAGCTTCTGCAAGACCACGGGCGGTAAGGGTCTGCATGTCGTCACACCGCTGGCCGTCAACAAGCGCAAGCCGCTGTCATGGGCTGAGGCCAAGGGCTTTGCCCATGACGTCTGCCAGGAGATGGCCCGCGACAATCCCGACCTCTATCTGATCAAGATGACGAAGAGCCTGCGCGGCGGACGAATTTTCCTCGACTATCTGCGCAACGATCGCATGGCGACCGCCGCGGCGCCGCTGTCGCCGCGCGCGCGACCGGGGGCCACCGTGTCAATGCCACTCACCTGGACGCAGGTTAAGGCCGACCTCGATCCGAAGCGCTTCACGGTCCGGACTGTGCCGGCGCTCTTGAAGAAAACGACGGCTTGGGAGGATTATTGCGACGGGCAGCGTCCGCTTGAGCAGGCCATCAAGAGGCTCGGCAAACAGAAGGCCGCGGCATGAGCGCGAGACAGGGCAGGGGACCAAGAGCGGGTGTGAAGGATGACATTCCGACCGAGCACCTGATACGGTTGCGCCGGATTCGCGGCCTGGCCAGGTTGATGGACACGGCGCTGCGGATCCCCGGCACGGGCATCTCCTTCGGGGCGGACGCGGTATTCGGGCTGATCCCCGGCATCGGCGACTTTGGCGCCGCGGCCGTCAGCCTCTTCATCGTCAACGAGGCGCGCCGCCTCGGTGTGCCGAAGGACACGCTCTTCAAGATGCTGATGAATGTGGGCTTCGACACGATTACCGGAAGCGTCCCGGTCGTGGGCGATGTCTTCGACGTCTATTTCAAATCCAACCGGCGCAATCTGCAGCTCGTGCTGGATCACTTCGGCCTGGACCATGCCGATCTCGACCGCAAGTCTTGATCATTGGCTCTTGGAAATCGCGGCCATATCGAACACCGCGGCGTTGTCCTGGATTTCGCGCAGCCCCTTGTAGGAGGCGTGGCGCAGATTTCCGTCGTCCGTCCAGCCACGAAACTCGATCTCTGCGATGAGCGTCGGCTGCGCGAAGACGTAGTTCTTGCCCTTGAGCGGCACTACGGGCTTTTTGGTCTTAAGCTTGTCGAGTGTCTTGCGCAGATATTCCGCATCAGCGGCCTTGAAGCCGGTCCCGACGGAGCCGACCGATACCCAGCCGTCGCCCTGACGCGCGGCGAGCAGCAGGCTTCCGATCCCGCCGCGCGCAGCGTCCGATTGCTCATAGCCGACGATCATGAAGCTTTCGCTCTGGATGCATTTGATCTTGATCCAATCGCCGGTGCGGCCGGGTCGATAGGGCCGGTCGCGATGCTTGGCGATGATGCCTTCAAGACCCATCTTGCAGGCGTTCGCCAGTAGCTCCGTCCCTCCTCCATGAGCTTCATCGGACAGCTGCACTGCGCCGACCGTTCCGTCGAGAAAATCCTCGAGCAGATGCCGGCGAACGGCAAGTTCCGTCTTGGTGAGATCGTGGCCGTCGATATAGAGGAGATCGAAGGCGAAGAATACCGCTTCGGTCGAGGCGCGCTTGCCGCCGCGCCCGCCGAGCGACCGCTGAAGCGCCCCGAAATGGGAATGCCCCTCCTTATTGAGCACCACGGCCTCGCCATCGAGGATGGCGGTCCCTACCCCGAGCTTCCTGGCGGCATCAGCGATCGCCGGAAACCGATGGGTCCAGTCATGCCCGCCGCGCGTGATGATCCGCACGCCCTTCGGCTCGATGTGGATCGCAAGCCGATAGCCGTCCCATTTGAGTTCGTAGAGCCAGTCCGGTCCTTCCGGCGGCGTCGGCCGGAGCAGGGCAAGACAGGGTTCGACGCGATCGGGCATCGGGTCGAACGGTAGGCTCGGCTGTTCGGGGTCGCGTTTACGAACCGGACGCGACTGCAGCGTCTCGCGGGACGCATCGTAAAGGGGGATAGCGGATTGGCGGGTTCGTTTCATCGGTGTCCATCACCTGTGGAGAGTCCGAACATAGGTGTCTAACGTCAAGAATTCAGGATGCGCGCTCGCCTTTCTCACCGGCAGCCAGGCTTTTGCGCAACGCATCCATGATGTCGATGACGTTGGCGCCGGACGGGCGATCCTCACCCTTGGCCTTGCCCTTGCGGGACGGTTTCAGCGCCTTCTTCTTTTTGGCGATGATATCGAGCAGCGCGTCCTGCACCGGATCGGACACCATGTCGGGCGACCATTCCTTCGTGTTCTGCTTGATGAACTTTTGCACGAGCGGAATAAGCTCGGGGTCCGCCTTGTCGTCGATGGCCTCGAAGTAGGATTCCTCCGGCCGAACCTCGTCGCCGAAGCGCAGCGTCCAGAGCACGATGCCCTCGCCGCGCGGCTCCAGCACGACGGCGCGCTCGCGCCGGCCGATCACCAGCCGCGAAACGCCGAACACCGCGTCGGCCGACATCGCGTCGCGAATGACCGCGAAAGCCTCGTGTCCGACCGGATCATCAGGCACGAGATAATGTGGTTTCTCCAGATAGACCCACTCGATGCTGTCGCGCGGCACGAATTTCTCGATATCAATCGTCTTGACGGTATCGAGCGCGACCGCATCAAGCTCGTCGTCGGTGAGGAGCACATAGTCGTTCTCGCCGCGGGCATAACCCTTCATCTCGTCATCATCCTTAACAGGCTTGCGCGTGACGGCATCGACATATTGCGAGACGACCCGGTTGCCTGTCACCTTGTTGAGGGTATGGAACCGGACCTTCTCGCTTTCGGACGTCGCCGGCGACATCGAGACGGGGCAGGTCACGAGCGAGAGCTTGAGGTATCCTTTCCAGTAGGGGCGGGGCGCCATCGTCGTTCTCCTCAACCGGCCTTGCGATGTGCGGTTGCGTTACGGCTCGACTTTGCGGCAGGCGTGCGCGTCGCCGAATTCCGGCTGGTGCCTTTATTGGCATTGGCGGCCGAGCGCTTCGGCTTGGCGTCGCCGGCCTTCAGCATTTTGGCGCTTTCGCGCAGGGCCGCCAGCAGATCGTCCGGTTTCGAGACCTTGACCTCCTTGCGCTTCGGCAGAGCCTTACCCTCGATTTTCGCCTTCACCAGCTCGCCGACAGCCGCCTCGTAGCGGTCATCGAATTCCGCCGGATCGAAGGTTCCTTTCTTCGTGGCGATGATGTGCTTGGCGAGATCCAGCATCTCGCCCTTGATGCGCAGCTTCGGAACCTCTTCGAACGCTTTTTCCGACGAGCGGACCTCGTAGTCGTATTGCAGGGTTGTCGCGATCATGCCTTTGCCGTGCGTCCGGATCAGCACGGTGCGCATCCGCCGAAACAACACCGTGCGAGCGACCGCGGCGACCTGGGATTTTTCCATGGCATCGCGCAGCGCGGTGAAAGCGTCGGAAGAGACGCGGTCGGTCGGGACGAGGTAGTAGGGCTTGTCGAAATAAACGTCGTCGACATCGGAGCAGGGGATGAAGGCTTCGACCGTCAGCGTCTTGTTGCTCTCCGGGATGGTGGCCGCGACCTGCTCGGGATCGATCATGAGGTATTGACCGTTTTCGATCTCGAAACCCTTGGTCTGGTCCTCGCGCTCGACTTCCTTGCCCGTGTCGCTGTCGACGAAGATGCGGTTGACGCGGTTGCCGGTCTTCTTGTTGATCGTGTGAAACGAGATGCGTTCGGAGGTGCTGGCGGCGGTGTACAAACCGACCCCGCAACTGACCTCGCCGAATTTGATGAACCCCTTCCACTGGGCACGATGACCGGCCATCTCGAAACTCCCGACTCGACGCAACCAAAGCGAGTCAAGCGAATCACTTGCGAATTTGTTCCGACTCAAAAATGAATCAGAAATCAATAGCTTAGGCGAGGTTCTGCGCCACTATTGCGAGTCTGGGATATGCCTTTGATTCGCTGCATCTTTTTCGTGCCACCGTGCGTTCTTCCAGGACCGCAATCAAAAGGAAGAACGTCATGACGAAGCGTGCGACCATCGATACCGGGACCGACAAGCGCTATGTTCGCCGCGACGAGAAGGGTCAGTTCAAGGAAAGCGTCGATGTCAGCCGTTCCCTGTCGGCCGACCGTCGACACAAGGCCAAAAACGAAGCCAAGCCCGGTGAAGGCGACCGCGACGACCGGCATACCAAGCACTGACGAACGGATGCGCCGCTGGATGAGACGATGGGCGATGACGCCGAACCCGAGATAGTCGATGGAGAAGACGGCGACGAGCGTGCCGCCGTTTCGTTTCCATTCGACCGGATGACGGTCCAGCGTTTCCGGCAGGAATTTCCCCGTGCCCGCTGGAGCGATCGGCGCAAAGCTTGGCTCGTCCCTGGAAAGACGGCCCTGCGGCGCTTCGACCGCTGGAAAGCCAAGGAAGAATCCCGCGCCGATCCGTTTGCAGAAGAAAAGGGAAGGGACGCCTTCGCCTTCGAGCCAATCCTCAGCCCCTATCTTAGCGTCGACAAGGACGGTTTTCGCATCAGGACGCCTTATTCACGCAAGCTCGTGGAAGAAATCCGGCAGGTGTCGTTCGCGCGATGGGATGGAGATCACAAGGTCTGGCGCGTTCCGTTCGCGTCCTACGATGAGCTTCTCCAGCACTGGCAGGCGATCGAGGCTGAGGCGCAACGTTGCGAACCGGAGGAACGGCGTAAGCGGGCCGAAGCGCGAAAGGGCACCGAGGAGGAACGGAAAGCGCGGCGTCGATCGGCGGAGCGCCGGCGCCGACGAATTACCCTTCCGGCCGACGACCTGCCGCCGCTGGACCGGCCAGTCGCCACTACCGCCTACGGTATCGTCGTCGTCAGCGACATCACCGGCGAGTTCATCGAGTACGAGGAGGGCGCCGATCTTTATCCCGACATCTCCGATGACCATGTTTGGGGATCGTGGCGCGTTCCGTCGCTGGAGGATCTGGTGCAGACATGGCCGGCGAAGGCCGCGACCCGAGATGATGAGCGCCGGCGTGGCTGGTGGTTTCCGACCATCGAGGAATTGCGCGATGCGCGGCGGGCTGCGCGATCCCGCGAGCGCCGAACCGCGCGGCAGGTCTCAGCCTAACTGGCATTGGCTGGCGGGTCGATCTCGATCATGACCGGAGCATGGTCGCTCGTATGCTCCCAGCTTCGGGGGCGCCGGCACACACTCGCTGACCTCAACCACGGCGCAAGCATTGGGCTGAGCAGGGCGTGATCGATGCGCAGACCTGCGTCCCGCTGAAAGGAGTTCCGCCAGTATTTCCAGAAGGTGTAGATGCGCTCGCCTGGATGCAGATGACGAATGGCATCGGTCCATCCTTGCGCAACCAGATCGGCATAGGCCTTTTTTACTTCCGGCCGAAACAGGGCATCGTCTCGCCAACGCTCCGGCGCATAGACGTCGAGATCGGTCGGCATGACGTTGAAATCGCCGACAAGTGCTGCCGGTATGTCGAGAGCGAGTAGTTCCTTGGCATATTCCTGGAGCCGCGCGAACCAGCGCAGCTTGTAATAGAACTTCGGCCCGGGAGCGGGATTGCCGTTCGGCAAATAGAGGCAGCCGATGAGAAGGCCATCGACCGCGGCTTCGATATAGCGGCTGTGCGTATCGTCAGGGTCGCCCGGAAGACCGCGTCGCGTGAGGAGGGGCACAAGGCCCTTCGCGAGGATCGCCACGCCGTTCCAGCTTTTCTGGCCGTGCCAGACCGCGCCATAGCCGGCGCGTTCCAGTTCCGAGCGTGGGAACCGATCATTCGGCGATTTCAGTTCCTGAAGGCAGACGACGTCAGGCGCATCTTCTTCGAGCCACCGCAGAAGCACGCCGAGGCGGCCGTTGACCCCATTGATGTTGTAAGTCGCGATCTTCATCGATCCTCATGCAGTTGGGAACGCCTGCGGTCGGCCTCGGCGGCCATTAGAAGGGCGCCAGCGAGAAGCCGGTGGGCGGGCGCACTTCGATCGTGTCATCTGCCGGATCGGGATCTTCGTGATAGGCCATTGCCTGACGTTCCGTGGCGCGCTTGATCGCCTCAAATGCCGCCTCGGCCGGCCAGCCGATGGCGTGATCGACAAGTTCGCGCGCTGCGCCCTCAATCGCCTGCTCGCATTTTGGCTGTTGCTGGGGAGGTATTCCGACATTCATGACGGATCTCCTGTACGGCTCCTAAAAGGACGCCCCGCTTCGATAGCGGGGCGGCAACCCAACATCGTTTGGCGGAGAAATGCCGAGAACGGCGGATTCGTTCCGGCCGATTGAAAAGGCATACACCAGCCGTGGGTGCGAGGCTTAGCGAACGACCGGGACGTTGGCTTCCCGCGCTGCGGCGAGGAATGCCAACCTTGCTCTGGACGGCGAGCATTTCCCTTCAATCGCCTTGGCGCAAAATGCGAGCGCCCGCTGGAACGCGCGACCGTAGGTCACCGGCCATCTTTCCGCTAGGACGAACATGGCGTTCCGCGGATCATTGATCTCGATAGCACGGGGCATACCTGGAAGGAGGATGGCGAGTGCGTTGTCCCAACTCACAGAAAGCATTTCATTATTCCCAATCTGACCGGGGCGATAAATGCCGTTCAGGCAAAGTGGTTCCCTTCAAACCTCGAAAATTTACGCGGCTTCTTCCCGCTGTAAGGGGAGTGGAGGGATAGTGGGAAAATACTTGCGAGTTATCCCCGGAACCTCAGCCGTCGTTTCGTGTTGTCTGATCCATGCGGACTATCCCGCTCAAGAGGAGAACAACATGCTGACCAAACTCACCACGATTGCCGCGGCTGCCACGCTCATCAGTTTCTCTGCGTTTGCCCAGACGAGCACCGGCGACGCTTCCGAGACCACCAATGCGGGCGATCAGGCCCAGATGCAGATGGACGAAGCGACGGCCAACGTCTTCTACAGCGACGTGAAGGCCCGTACGCTGCGGCCGGAAGCCGAGTGGTCGAAGAATTGGGCGGGGCTCAATGATGAGCAGCGCGCCAAGATGAAATCGGACTGCTCAACCAATGGTGCCACGGCTCGTAGCGAAGGTGACACCCGTGTATGTGCATGGGCCGGCAACAACTAATTGCTTTGTGGAATTCGGATATGAGGCTCCGGGCAATCGGGGCCTTTTTCGTATCCTGTAGAGAGCCGATCGAATCGTTTCGCGCCCTGCCGTCAGATACGTTTCGCGCGCTCGCTCACGGGCCTTGGCGATCGATCGGCCATCGTCCACCGTTGCCTACGTCATAGTTAATAGCGCAAAGGCGTAATAACGCGCATAATTCAGGCGTGCCAATCCGGGGGTGGATAGGGACTCGGCTCAGCGATGGGCCGGGTCCTTTTGATCTGTCGTCGCTTCCGCTTTCGTGGGTATCTCATTAAAAGTATTAGCGTTTCTGGGGAATCGCCGGAACATCGTGGCGCCTTTGCTGTTTTCAAGAATATTCGAAAACATGGGAGGGCGAGATGCTTCAGGTATCTCTCGGTAGCGGCTTCGGTGCGCAGGAATATGGCCTGCGTGCTTCGATAAAGGCGGCCGTAGCTTATGACGAACTTTGCTCTGGGTATGTGATCCAGATTTCGTTCCAGCCCCAGGCTGTCGTTATTGAAGGAAGGGTGCCGCCCGCGGTCGCTCGGCGAGCACGATCTGTTATTACCGAAGTGGCCGGACCGATCGCCATTTGGGACAGGACGTTCTGGCTCGATTAGACAATCGCGCACTCTGTTGAGAGGTCCGCAGGGGCTTGGGGCTTGAGCTACGGACCCCTCTCAGGCTGCATGCACAGCAACCGCATCCAGCATGTGATCGGCGACATGAACGTCATGTGAATGAGCGTGCCCGCCTTTTCATCCTTCGGCTACGATCCTGATGCAGGTCGGCATTGGTCAACACGAGCTCGTGCTATCCTCGCAGGCATTAGGCTGGTCGCTCCCCTAAGGGCGCGTGTAGTGCCGATCGTTCTCAAGTGTCGTCACGATGGTGAAGTCGTCTTCCTCCAGCCAGCCTTTGCGCCAAAAGCGATAGCCCTCTTCATGTGACCAGAAGGGGTTATGCCAGACTAAACGCTTGCCCGCGCGCCAGGCGGCCTTTCCGCTTTCAAACGCTTCACGCTGTTGGTGGGTAAGTCCCTGCATGTTCGGTCTCGTTGCTACTCGTTCGCGACGTAATGCGTGATCCGTCACTTGGTTCCCGTTCAATAATTTGCAAACCGATGCAACAACTTCCTCGAATTTTGCTTTTCCGCTCAAAGCAGGAGCGGTCCTATGCAAACACTCTATGGCTACCAAGTGAAGCCCGGCAGCGATGACACGCTCTTTTTCGCGCTTACACTCGAAGAGTGCCAAGAAGCTGCTCTGAAACAGCGGCGGGAAATGAGGGAAGAGATAGGATGTCGCGACATCGACGCCATGGCTGTCTACGAATGCCTGTTTCGCATCGATCTCATATCGCTTTTGGAGTTGCTGAACGCGCCAGAGGGGGCGTACGAGAAGGTGCTGTTGTCGAAGACGCTCATTTGTGTGGTTGCCGACTGAGCTTCTTCGCAATCGTCCACGAACCGGTAGTTGGTCCGCAAAGAGGGCAGGGCGCTTCGGCATTCAGCGATTTGATGTTCTGACGAGCGCCGTGATTGGCGGTATGCGCGTTCTTGTCAATTGGAATGGTGCGGCTGCACGTTCAGCAAACCACCCCCAGCTGGAGATCGGGCAGCAACGTGCTGAGCATTGACACATCGCTACCAAGCAGGCCTTAAGGCTCAACCAATCCGCTTCCGTGTCGCTCATCGTTCTCAATATGTACGGTTGGCGAGGCGAGGCACCGAACGAGCAAATCGAGCACGAAAATTTGAGTGATGCGGGCTGCAACCGGAGCCATTTAGCGGCGTTATGAGCGCTGAATGACAGGAGCATGCAATGAACCACCTCCAGCCCGACGAGCTAATTGCAGTCAAAGCCGTTTACGATGATATCGTTTCGCAGGATTGGTTCGATCAGCGCGAGGAAGCCAAAGCCTCCTTTGCTCGCTATCTAGTCCACACCTATTCGATCAGCGCCATCACGTCCGAGCGGTTCCGTAAAATCGTCGAATGCTCGGCGCGAACACACTATAGCCGCCACTGGTAGGCTGATAGCGTACGGTTGCGTACATTGGGTGCGCGATTCTCTTTATCATGGGATACTCATGGCATCGGTCGCAATTGCCACGGGCGCGACCATGGGAGTTTGACACCTTTCGCCCCAATGCATGAGGCGAATCCATGGGTTTCAACTCTGTACAGCTAGTTCAGGAAAACGATCAGTGGGTTGTTGTCATAGTCGAAGGCGGCGAAGAGACGCGTCGTACATTCGATATCGAAGCGCACGCACGTAGTTGGGCAGACGGTCAGCGGATCCGACTTGGATTGTCGCCACTTGGACGGGACGTTTCCGACTAGCTAAAGGCGCATGCAACGGCGTTCCGGTCTGTGTCGATGTTCACAAAACCTGGTGATTGGGTCGCTTTCATTCTCAGTGCCACTTTATAAGCCGGTGTCGAACGGCCACCTCTCTATCAAAGCTCTTGCTGCCTCAGCAGTACTGGTAACAGTCCCGTACTTCCCGAGCTTGGTGGTCTCGAACATGATCGGCTCTTCCCAACTGACCTGCCACTGAGAATTTCCTCCAGAATGGATTAGAGTCTGGCCTATTGAGGACGGACTTATGAAGAAGCAGC
>NZ_JALJCJ010000014.1 GCF_022899935.1 Shinella curvata | reverse complement strand
CCACCGTCGAGGCTGTTGGCCTTCGTATTGCCCGTCAGCTTGTCGGCATGGGAGGAGCCGGTAAGGTTCTCGATCGAAGAATAGCGATCGCCCTTGGCGTCTCCCATGTTGATCGAGGGCTTGGTCAGGCTCGCGGTGATGCTGGCCTTTGCACCGGCATAGGAGGCCGTGTCCGAGCCCGAACCGCCATAGAGCAGGTCCGCGCCAGTGCCGCCGATCAGGATGTCGTTGCCATCGGCGCCGTAAAGCGCATCGTTGCCGGCGTAGCCGGCGATGATGTTGGCCTTCGTATTGCCCGTCAGCTTGTCGGCATGGGAGGAGCCGGTAAGGTTCTCGATCGAGGAATAGCGATCGCCCTTGGCGTCTCCTGTGTTGATCGAGGGCTTGGTCAGGCTGGCGGTGATGCTGGCCTTTGCCCCGGCATAGGAGGCCATGTCCGAGCCCGAGCCGCCATAAAGCAGGTCCGCGCCGGTGCCGCCGATCAGGATGTCGTTGCCGTCAGCGCCGTAAAGCGCATCGTTGCCGGCGTAGCCGGCGATGTTATTCGCATTGGTATTGCCAATCAGCTTGTCGACATGAGAAGAGCCGGCGAGGTGCTCGATCGACGAATAGGCGTCGCCCTTGGCGTCGCCCGTGTTGATCGAAGGCTTGGTAAGGCTGGCGATGATGCCAGCCTTTGCGTCGGCATAGGAGGCCGTGTCGGAGCCCGAGCCGCCATAGAGCTTGTCCGCGCCGGTGCCGCCGATCAGGATGTCGTTGCCGTCAGCGCCGTAAAGCGCGTCGTTGCCGGCTCCGCCAGCTATGAGGTTCGCGCCGCCATTTCCTTCCAGCCAGTCGGCGAAGGAAGAGCCGATCAGTTTCTCTATGTTAAAATAAGTGTCGCCCTGTGCGACACCGCTATTCGTGGATGGCCGCCAGAGGCTGGCGACAACCGCACCGGTTGCCGTCTCGTAGGAGGCCGTATCGACGCCGCTACCACCATCGAGCCTGTCGGCGCCGGGACCGCCGATAAGAACGTCGTTGCCGCCTTTGCCATCCAGCTGGTCATTGTTTGACGTGCCTACGAGCCTGTCATTGCCCGGCGTCCCGATCGTTTGATAATCGCCAGTGACGGTGATCTTGAAGGATTGTTCCGCCTCGTAGCTCGTGCCGACCGACGTATCGTCGACTCGCACTGTCACGTCGAGAGTAGTATTGGTCTGGTAGTCGAGGCTGACACCCTGCTTGAGCCAGAGCGCGCCATCCTTGATCTCGAACAGCCCCGCGTCACTGCCGGCCAGGGACAATATGTGGTAGTAGGGGGGCGTGTCGGGATCCGAGACCGCAAGCGTCGCGACCTTCTGCGGCACTTCCGTCGATGCGTCCTCGGCGATGGACATCATCAATTGATTGGTGACGAGCTTCGGTGGATCGTTAAAGGCGTTGACGTAGATCAAGAAGGTATATTCTTTTGGCGTTGAGCCGTCCTCGTTGCCATCTTCAACAGCGAATTTGAAAGAGGCTCTCAGCGTTTCCGAGCCGTCGTGCACGAAGATGACCTTGCCGGCGACGAGGTCCGCGACGGTGAAACTCGTCGTGACAGAGCCGTTTAACAGCAGCTTGCCGGCGCTTACGCTGGAAACGGTGATGTGGATGTCTGCGGCATCATCGTCCGGATCGGTGATTTTGAAGGCAGCCGGATTCAGCTTGTAGCTGCGGCCTTCCGTGACCACTCCCTTCAGGCTGCCCATGGGCTTCGGCGCATCGTTGACGTGGTTGACGGAGAAGGTGAATGTGGACGATGTCGGGATCGAGTTATCCTCGTCGCCGTCTTCCACGGACACCTTGAACGACGCCGTCGTCGTCTCTGTGCCGTCATGAACGAAGGCAACCTTGCCGGCGATGAGCTGATCGCCGGTAAAGCTTGTCTTAACCACGCCGTCGACCAGGAGTTGAACGCTCTCTTGGTTGGAAACGGTGAAGAGGACGCCAGAGGCAACGTCGTCCGGATCGATGAAGTTGAGGTCAGCCGTCGTCAGCACGTAGCTGCTGCCCTCATTGATGGTCGCCACCAGATCGCCGGTTACAATTGCAGGAGTGTTTGGGATGCCTCCCGTTTCGACAACGTAACTGTTGGAGATTGTCGTCCCCGCTACACGATTACCTGCATCGTCCGTAAATCCCGTATTTTCGAGGGTGATAATATTCTTCGCGTCGGATATCCCGGCGGTCGGAGTTAGTGTCGCCGTCCATGTGATGCCATCCGCACTGACAAGCCCGTCCAACGCCGCATTCTGAACCACGAGGTCGGTCAGACTAAAGCCTTTGACCCTTTCGCTGAACGTGATCGTGACTGTTGCGGTCTCGCCCGTCTGCAGCACTGTATCCGACACGGATATCGTAGCCGTTGGAAGCTCGGTATCGATAGCGAACGTGTTTGATACGGTGGTACCGGTACCCCTGTTCCCGGCGTAGTCCGTTAAACCCGAATTGAGGAACGTGATTATGTTCGACGTGTCGGTCAAATTTTGGGTTGGCGTGAACGTTGCATACCAGGTCAGACTGGGGTCTGACAACGAGCTCGGTGGATACCACCGGGTCAAAGTACCGCCTTCAACCGTAATCGCGTTGTTGTCTAGATTTTTGATGTGTTCGCTGAATGTGAATGCGACGTACGTGGTTTCTCCGACCGCAAGCATGGTATCTTGGATGGTGATCGTCACGGTCGGGCGTTGTGTATCAACCCAGTAACTGCCAAGTGTCGTGCCGACGCCGTGGTTGCCCGCCAAATCGGTGAATTTCGTGTTGTCGAGCGTGATGCGGCCGCTGTTATACGTGTCAGTTGGTACCGTTAATAGCCCGGTCCACGTCTGGCCGCCGTCAGATGACGCGAGATTGCCCAGCGTCCCCATACCGGCTGACACGGAGAGGTCGGCGACCTCAAATCCAGTGATTTTTTCACTAAATGTGATGGTAACTGTACGAGTTTCGGCGGCACTACCGCCCGAAACAACGATCGTTGACGTCGGCCGCGTCGTGTCGATCGTGTAATTCGGAGAATCCGTCGCGCCCGTACCGGTATTGCCTGCGAGGTCTGTTACATCGAAATTGTCGAGGGTGATGACGTTCGTCGCGTCTGTGAAGTTGGCCGTTGGCGTCAACAACGCCGTCCAGGTGATGCCGCCGTCGGAGGTCGTGACGGTGCTCAGCGTTCCACCTTCGACGGTTAGGTCATCATTGTCGAATCCCAAAACCTGCTCGCTGAATGTGATGGTAACGAGCGAGGTCTCGCCAACCTTCAGCGCGTTGTCTGAAAGGGTGATCGTTGAGGTCGGACGAACGTCGTCTACCATAAGTGCGTGTCCATTGTTCGATGACGATTGCCCGGTTCGATCGAGGGTATGCCCGATCGGGCTCATTTTAACATACAATCAGTTCGCTACGGTGGCACATTTGTAGCCTACGATAGAGTGAAGTTGCCATGATGCAGCTCAGAGTCAAGCCATGCTGCGGGTGCCCGGATCCCCAAGACCATGACGCCGGAAGACTGGTTCGCCATCTGAGAAGAAAAAGGCACAAAGTTTTTGAGCATGCCCAACGCGAAAAAAGCCTTTTGCGGATCTCGTTTGTCCATTGTTTGATCCGTTTCAGCAACGCCGTTTGCGCAGTGTATTAAATAGAATCAATAGGCTTGTGTGGTCTTAAGTCTCTTTCGCCTACCAGTTTCGCCACGCCCGCTTGGCTTGCTTTTCAATTGCTTGGGCGGGAACGTCAAGGATTGTTTTGCAGCATTGCTTGCCGGTTTCGAAAAACAGCGCTCCCATCCCCCGCAGTATTCTCCCAGCCTCGATGGCGAGAAGGACTTCGTCTGTTCTTATGCGTGCCGCTTAATTCAATTGACGGCTAAATAAGTCCGTGGTTGCCTTCCTTGCAGGTCCGCAAGTGGAGGGATGGGCATGTCATACACCAATTTTACGATCGGAGAGCTCAAGGGCTATATCGATATGGTCCGTGCGTTCGACTTCAGCTCGGTCGACTGGGGAGAGGTCATCTCCTTTCTCCAGAATTCCGGGCTCTATACGCCTGAAGTCGCAGCGGTCATCGACGAATTCGCGAGCGGAAATTTCAACACGCTCTTCCGTGGCCTCGAGATGCTTGACGAGATCGCCGCGGAATATCCGAGCTCCATGCTCTTTTCCGAAGCGTTGGAAGATTATTTCTCTTCGGAAACCGTCGATTATGCGGAGATACTGCCGGACGACGTGTCGAGACCGCTGGAACTCGAGTGGGGCGATACCTGGGATGGCATCAAGGACCAGCTCGAGTCCTATGGTATCGACTACAATGAACTGAAGGACATCTGGGAAAACGATCTCGGATTGCCGTCGGAATGGAGCAGCGATGCCGTCAAGGAATTCCTTGTCGCGAAAACCTACGATTCGCTGTTCGACAGCGCGAAGGACTATGTCCGCACCCTGCTGGAATCGAATGGCCTGGGGCGCTTCTACCAGCAGGTTGAGGATTCGATTGCGCTTCGCGACAAGCTGACGAATTTCCACACGAACCTCTTTTCCATCATCGAGGATGGCGTCTCCGGCAAGGTCGATGACCCGGAAGTGATGTTCCAGCGCATGGATGACGTCACCCGTGAAGGGCTCGGGGACATTCTCGACATCAAGGGCAGCGTCAAGAACGTCCTGGAAAAAATCGGATCCGGCTTCTTCGGCGATGACGATGCCGGTGATGACAAGAGTATTCACCACGCTGCCAGCGCTGCCGGCGCTGATACGCAAGGCTTCTCGTTGACGATTTCGCCGATCAAGGGGACGTTCAAGGGGGGCGCCGGAGACGATGCGCTCGTTGGCGGCCGGGCTTCCGACCGAATCGTTCTGGGAAGGGGTGACGACCTCGCCTTCGGCTCTGCAGGAAACGACTCCATTTTCGGCGAGAGCGGGCGGGACCAGCTCGGCGGTGGAGCCGGTAGGGACAAGCTGATCGGCGGGACCGGCGCGGATGTCCTTTGGGGCGGTGCCAGTGCGGACCTCTTCATCTTCAGGTCCATCAAGGACTCGACGACGAAGGCCAGCGGTCGCGACACGATTCTCGATTTTTCACGCAAGGAGGGCGATCGCATCGACCTCAAGCTGATCGACGCCGACAGCACCGTAAAGCACAATCAGAAATTCGAATTCATCGGCACCCACAAGTTCAACAAGGATGCCGGCGAGTTGCGCTATCAGAAAAAGAACGGCGACACGTTCATTTATGGCGATACCAACGGAGACGGCAAAGCCGATTTTTCCATTGAAATCGACCATTCGCTTAAGCTCAAGGCGGGCGATTTCATCCTTTAGGCGGTGCCGGGCGATTTTATCAAACACGGCGGAAGCGACAACGCTTCCGCCGTGTTGTTTCAGGGGGATATCAGCCTGAAAACGCGTTGAACACGAGGTAGAACAGCGCCGAAATCGCCGCTGCCGAGGGCAGGGTGATGATCCAGGCCCAGACGATGTTGCCGGCAAGCCCCCAGCGGACGGCGGAGACGCGGCGGGCGGCCCCCACGCCGATGATGGCGCCGGTGATGGTGTGGGTGGTAGAGACCGGGATGCCGAGCCAGGTGGCGGCGAAGAGCGTGATGGCGCCGCCGGTTTCGGCACAGAACCCTTGCATCGGGTTGAGACGCGTGATCTTCGAGCCCATCGTGTGCACGATGCGCCAGCCGCCCATCAGCGTGCCGAGCGCCATCGCCGACTGGCAGGTGATCACCACCCAGAACGGCACGTAGAACTCACCGCCGAGATAACCCTGCGAATAGAGCAGCACGGCGATGATGCCCATCGTCTTCTGCGCATCGTTGCCACCGTGGCCGAGCGAGTAGAGCGATGCCGAGATGAACTGCATGACACGGAAGGTACGATCGACGGCAAAAGGCGTCTGGCGCACGAAGAGCCAGGAGACGACGAGCACGAGGACCAGCGCCAGGAAGAAGCCGATTGCCGGCGACAGGAAGATGGCACTTGCCGTCTTGAGGAGACCGCTCCAGACGACCGCGTCGAAACCGGTCTTGGCAAGGCCGGCGCCGACCAGGCCGCCGATCAGGGCGTGTGAAGAGCTCGAGGGGATACCGAAAATCCAGGTGACGACATTCCAGATGATCGCGCCCATCAGCGCCGCGAAGATGACGAGCGGGCTGACGATGGAGGGATCGATAATGCCCCTGCCAAGTGTTTCGGCGACATGCAGGCCGAAGAACAGGAAGGCGATGAAATTGAAGAACGCCGCCCACATGACGGCGTATTGCGGCCGCAGCACGCGCGTCGAGACGATCGTGGCGATCGAGTTCGCGGCATCGTGCAGGCCGTTCAGGAAATCGAACAGCAGGGCGATGCCGACAAGGGCGATCAGCAGCGGAAAGGCGAGTGTGGCGTCCATCAGACGTTCTCGATCACGATACCGCTGATTTCATCCGCCACATCCTCGAAGCGGTCGACGACCTTTTCGAGTTCGGCATAGATCTCGCTGCCGATGATGTAGGCCATCGGATCGGACTTGCCGAATTCCTTGAACAGGGCCTTCACGCCCTGGTCGTGCAATTCGTCGGAGCGGCCTTCGACGCGGGTGACTTCCTGGGCGATCGCGCTGAGGCGGTCGGCATGCACGCCGACCTTGTCGAGCAGCGGGATGGCTTCGGCGATCAGATGCGCGGCCTTGACGACCGTGACGCCCATTTCCTGCATGCCGGGCTGGAAGCTCGTCTGTTCGTAGAGGCGGATGGTCTTGACCATCTTGTGCATCATGTCGATGGCGTCATCCATCGACTGGATCAGATCCTTGATATCGCCACGGTCGAAGGGCGTGATGAAGCTGCGGCGTACGGCCAGCAGGACCTCGGCCGTGATGGCGTCGGCCTCGTTTTCCAGCGCGACGATGCGGTCGCAGTATTTTTCCATGTCGGGCCCGCCGGCGAGAAGTGCCTGCAGGGCTTCGGCGGCGCCGACGACGGTGCGGGAATGCTGCTCGAAGAGATCGAAGAAACGGTCTTCACGCGGCATGAGTTTGCGAAACAGCGAAAGCATGTGTGCCCCTTACGTGGCTGGGGTTGTCATGCGGCTGTCATAATTGACCGGCAAGGCGCTGGAAAGCGCGGATTCTGGCCTTGTCACATTTCTCTGATGGCTGTGGAAAACCTTGACGGGTGGATTCAGGTCCCGACCAGGTCCTTGGCAAGTTCGATCTTCTCAAGCGGAATATCGAGAACGGCATCATGCCGGACCCCGCGCCAGATCTCGCGATAGCCACGGTGCCGGTATAGCGCGAAGGCGCGATCGTTCGCGGCGGCGACGTGGAGACGGGCACGCGAATGGCCGCGCGTGATGATTTCCCGTTCCAGGGCATGCAACAGCGCCGAGCCGACGCCGCGGCCCTCGAAAACGGGAGAGACCCAGACGTCGCTGATATAGTCATCGCCGTGTTCACAGGCGCCAAGGCCGGCGAGCAAACCATCGCTGGTGGCGACGAGAATGCGCGGCCCCATGTCTCTCAGGAAGGGGATGAACGGGTTTTCGGCCGTTACGCGGTCCACGACGCTTTCGGGCACCAGCGGCAGGATGCCCTTCCGCCACGCGGCAAGGCCGATTTCGGCGAGGATTACGGCATCCCCGGCCGTCGCATTGCGGATTTCGATCACGGGACGATCTTGAACGACTGCTCGCAGATGGCGACGGCACCGCTGGCGGCATCGCGGAACCGATAGCGAAGCACATAGTCGCCGGCCGGCGGGCTCGAGAGGTTCAGCGTCAGCTTGGCGAAGATTTCCTGATTGCGCACCGTGCCCTTGAAGTCGAATGAGCCGAAGGCCTTCTGCTCGGCGAGAACAGTGCCCTTGGTGTCGAGGAGTTCGAGATCGACGGTAAAATGCGATTCCAGGGCGCCGTCCTTGCCCGGCCGCCAGGTGAGGCCGACGGGCTCGACATAGGAGATCAGGGCTTCGCCGACCTTGAAAGTCGATTCCGGCCGCGCGGTGAACATGCCGTAGCCTTCCGGTGGCGCGGAGACGAAGACGGCCTTGCCGATGGAGAAAGGCAGGGTTGCGGCAAAAGCGCCAAAAGCATCGCGGATCGTATTGTGTGCGCCGACCGTATCGCCGGCGGCGGCCTGTTCCTCCGCCTTCTTCGCCGCATCGGCGAGCGGGCCGGCGAGGGCTGGCACCGGTATCAGCGCAGCGATAAAGAGCATGCGCAACAGGGACTTCGACACGACCATACACTCAACCTCCAGCCCGATAGCCGCAGGATGCGAAGAACAGTGACAACAGTCAACTCTTCCAAAAGAGTGGGGTTAATATGACGAGGACCGTGAGGATTTCCAGACGCCCGAGCAGCATGAGGAAGGAGAGGAGATAGAGCGCCGCATCATGGAAGCCCGCAAAGGTGCCGGCAGGGCCGATCGCCTGCGTCACGCCCGGTCCCACATTGGAGAGCGAGGTGGCGGCCGCCGAAATCGCCGTCAGCACGTCATAGCCCATCAGGCCGAGCAGGATCGCGCCCAGCGCCGACAGCGCCACATAGGTGATGAAGAACAGGAAAACGCTGCGCTGGAGATCGGCGTCGACCGTCATCGGCCCGTAGCGCACGGCGTGAATGCCGTCGGGATAGATGAGGCGGTAGAGGCCGGTGCGGATGAAGTTGAAGAGGATGATGAGGCGATAGGCCTTCAGGCCGCCGGCGGTCGAGCCTGAGCAGCCGCCCATGAAGGTCGCGACGAAGGCGAGCGCCACGATGAAATGGCCCCATTGGGTATAGTCGTCGCTGGCAAAGCCGGTCGTCGAGAGGATCGACGAGACGGTGAAGAAGGAATGGGCCAGCGCCTCGTGGAAATCGACGCCGTTTTCGAGGCGCTGGAAGACGCTCGCCGCGACGGAAAAGAGTACGAGATAACCGAGGAAGACACGGATTTGCGGATCGCGCCAGGCATCGATGCGTCCGCGCACGACGAAGAGGATGAGCACGGAGAAGGGCAGGCTCGACAGCGTCATGAAGAAAGTGGCGGCCCAGAGCAGGGGCAGGCTCTTGAAATAGCCGAAGGAGGCGTCGTGCGTCGAAAGCCCACCCGTCGCGACAGTCGACATGGCATGGTTCAACGCATCGAAGCGGCTCATGCCGAGGGCCGCATAGACGATGGCGCAGATGAGGGTGATCGCCACGTAGATGGCGAGAAAGGCGCGGGTATAGCTCGCAATGCGGGCAAAAGGCTTGTCGGCCGTATCGGAGGATTCGAGCTTGAAGAAGGACATGCCGCCGACGCGCAGATACGGCATGATGAACAGGCCGAGCGCGAGAATTCCCACGCCGCCAAGCCAGTGCAGCAGCGAACGCCACATCAGGACGCCGGGCGGTGCATGGTCGAGGCCGACGATGACGGTGGAGCCCGTCGTGCTGATCGCCGAGACCGATTCGAAGAAGGCCTGTGCGAAGGTGAGGTCGAGCGACGACAGCCAGAGCGGGATGGCGCCGATGATGGTGCCCGAGAGCCACAGCATGTTGACGACGAGAAAGCCCATGCGCTTGTTGAAGGGCGGCGGCCCGGCCCGCGTTGCCGCCGCCGTCGCCAGCGACAGAGCGCCTGTGAAGAAGGCCGAAAGGAAGAAGACCTCCGAGTCGGGATTGCCGTAGTAGACATCGACCAGCGCGGGTAGCAGCATCGCAACCGAAAGGTAGATGCCGCTGATGGCGGCGATGTTGATGGCGGACCGGAAGATGGTGGCGTTCAACGGATGCGTCCTGCGTGCCGGCTGGGCTCAAGTTGGTCTCGAAAGGCCGCGCGGCCGGGACGGGTGGTGTCCGTCGCTGCGATATGCAATAGCGTCTGCATCGCCCAAACTCAAGGATCGGCTTCCATGCGGTCCCGAGGGCGCTGGAAAGGTTTGAAGAATGATCGGCTTGCCCGGCCTCTGTCCTTCTATTTGAAGGCGACATGCCGCTTTTTGAACCCAATCCCTATCGAACACGGACCAGAGCATGAAACCCGACGTCGATGCAGCCATGGAGGCCCTGCGCGGTCTCTTTCCGGAAACGCCGCTGCAACTGAACGAACATCTCTCCGCCCGCTACGGCGCGGAGATCTATCTGAAGCGCGAAGACCTTTCGCCCGTGCGCTCCTACAAGATCCGCGGTGCGTTCAACTTCTTCCGCAAGGTCCTGGCGCAGGAAAACGGCGCGCGCAGCTTCGTCTGCGCCTCGGCCGGCAACCATGCCCAGGGCTTTGCCTTTGTCTGCCGCCATTTCGGCGTGCCGGGCGTGGTGTTCATGCCGGTGACGACGCCACAGCAGAAAATCGACAAGACGCGCATGTTCGGTGGCGAGTTCGTCACGATCAGGCTTGTCGGCGACTTCTTCGACCAGTGCTACAAGGCGGCTCGCGACCATGCGGAAGCGACCGGCGCGCTGATGGTGCCGCCTTTTGACCATGAGGATATCATCGAGGGGCAGGCGACGGTGGCAGCGGAAATCGTTGCGCAGCTTGGCGAGGGCAAGTTGCCGGACCTCGTGGTTCTGCCTGTGGGCGGCGGTGGTCTTGCGTCCGGCGTGACAGGTTATTTCGACGGCAGGATCGGCCCGTCGAACTTCCTGTTTTGCGAGCCGGCGGGTGCGCCGAGCCTCAAGCGCAGCTTGGAAAGCGGTGCGGTGGTCACGCTCGAAACGGTCGATAATTTCGTCGATGGCGCCGCCGTCGGCCAGATCGGTGCGCTCAACTTTTCCGCCCTTCGCCGGTTCTCTGCCGATCAGGTGATGCTGCTTTCGGAAAACGCGATCTGCGTGACGATGGTGGACATGCTGAATGTCGAGGGCGTGGTGCTGGAGCCGGCGGGCGCGCTGTCGCTGGCGGCGCTGGAGGAACTCGGACGCGAGAAGCTGGAAGGCAAGACAGTCGTTGCCGTCGTCTCCGGCGGCAATTTCGATTTCGAGCGCCTGCCCGACGTCAAGGAGCGCGCGATGCGCCACAAGGGATTGAAGAAGTATTTCATCCTGCGTCTCGCCCAGCGCCCCGGCGCACTGCGCGATTTTCTCAACCTGCTCGGCCCGGACGACGACATCGCCCGTTTCGAATATCTGAAAAAATCCGCCCGCAACTTCGGTTCGATCCTCATCGGTCTGGAAACCAAGTCGCCCGAGAATTTCGTCGCTCTCAAGAAAGCGTTCGATGCCGCGGGCATGGGGTATCAAGACATCACCGAGAACGAAATTCTCGCAAATCTCATCATCTAGGGAGACACGCGGCCCGGCGCGCTCGCCTCTTGGAGGGCGTGCCGGCCTGTGTTAGCAATCGGCCATGGCTTCTTTCTTTTCAAAACTCTTCGGTCGCGGCGGCGGATCGGCTACTCCGGCGAAAGCCGTGGAGGAAACCGAAGCGTATAACGACCTTCTCCTTGTCGCGGCGCCCATACAGGAGGGCGGCCAGTATCGTCTTGCCGGGCGGATCGAAAAGCGCGACGGCGAGCGGGTACTGACCCGCACCTTCATCCGCGCGGATCTCTTCTCCTCGCGCGATGACACGGTCGCCTCGACCTTCCGCAAGGCCAAGCAGATCGCCGACCAGCACGGTGCATCGCTGTTCAGTGACGGCGTGGACAGCCGGCAGGTCTGATCTGGCGGCGCTAAAGCCGCTTTGACCGCGTGAAAAGTCATACTGATCGTATCAAGGCGCTGGAGTACCGGCGTGAATGCCTGTATGCGCAGCAGAATGACTTGTTGCGATCCTGTCGGTGTTGTTAGTTACCGGCAGTCGAGGAATCCTGCGGACCGATCATGGGCTTTGAAAATCTGATCCTGCTTCTCGTCGAGGCCGGGTTCTATTTCGTTTTCATGGTGAGCCTGCTGCACCTGCGCCATCAACTGGGCATCGGCGTTTTCGTCGCAGCCCTCGGCGTGATGCACTTCCTCGAGACCTACCTTGCGGCCGTCTTCTATATCCAGCTGCCCTTTGGCGTGATTTCGCCGGGGTCCTCCGTGCTTTTCTCCGGCAAGCTGATGATGATCCTTCTTCTTTATGTGAAGGAGGATGCGGCGGTCGTACGTGCACCGATCTACGGCCTGCTTGCCGGCAATTTCCTGACCGTCGGGCTCAGCCTGTTCCTGCGCCACCATCAGACGATCAGCGCGGTGCCCGGCCGCGTGGCCGACCTTGCCTTCATCGATGAGATGGGGTGGCTTATGCTCTGGGGCACGACGCTGCTCTATATCGACGCGCTTGCCATCATCCTGCTTTACGAGCGACTCGGGCGCGTCTTCAAGAAGAGCACGGCGATGCGCTTCTTCGTTTCCGGCATCGCGGTACTGACCTTCGACCAGATCGGCTTCTTCGCGGCCCTGCATTTCCTGAACGGTGCGCCCGTTGCCGTCTTCTGGGGCGGCTGGATCGCAAAAATGCTCGCGGCCTGCGCCTATGCGGTGCTGATCACCATCTACCTGCATTATTCGCGCATTTCTGCCATCCCCGTCTCGCCCCGGCCGATCTCCGACATTTTCGCCGATCTGACGTTCCGCGAGCGCTATGAGGATCTGCTGGATCGGTCCGGCCGCGATGCGCTGACCGGCGTCTATGACCGTAGCCGTCTGGAATTTGAGGCGCCGCGCGTGCTGTCCGCCATGCTGGCGGAGGGCAAGCCGATGACGCTGATGATTATCGACGCCGACCACTTCAAGGACGTCAACGACCAGTTCGGGCACCTTGCGGGCGACGGCGTTCTGAAGGCGGTCGCCGCCTGCCTGCAACGGTCCCTGCGCAACAACGACCGTCTCTTCCGCTTCGGCGGAGAGGAGTTCGTCGTCATCTGCGAGGATCTGCCGCCGCGGGTAGGAGCCGAGCGTGCTGCGACCTTGCGTGAGACCGTCGAGGCAGAGATCCGGCGGCCGGACGGCCAGCCGATCACCGTCAGCATCGGTGTCGCCAACAGCTATGTCGACGGCACGACGCTGAATGCGTTGCTCTCCACCGCCGATTCGCGGCTTTACGCGGCCAAGAATGCCGGCCGCAACCGCGTGATAGCGGAATAGACGCCGAACGATCGACCGTCACAAAAGGTTCATATGCGCTTCCTATACGGGCAGCAGAGCCTCTCCCATGAACGGATATCGATCATGTTCGAAGACCACCATCTGAACCGCATCAAGGCCGAGATCGCCGACAGCTTCGATGAAGAGCTGGAAATGCAGATCGAGGAGGAGCGTCTCGACGAGCTCGTCGCCGAGGGCATGTCGGAAGTGCCGGCGCAGACGCTGGAGCGCCGGGTCTATTTCCGCGAGCTTTTCCGCCTCCAGCATGAACTGGTCAAGCTGCAGGACTGGGTGCAGCACCAGAAGCTCAAGGTCGTGGTCCTGTTCGAAGGCCGCGATTCCGCCGGCAAGGGCGGCGCCATCAAGCGCGTAACGCAGCGTCTCAATCCGCGCGTCTGCCGTGTCGTGGCGCTTCCCGCGCCGACCGAGCGCGAGCGCAATCAATGGTATTTCCAGCGTTATGCCGCCCATCTGCCGAGTGCCGGCGAAATGGTGCTGTTCGACCGCTCCTGGTACAACCGTGCCGGCGTCGAGCGCGTTATGGGCTTTTGCTCGCCCGACGAACTGGAAGAGTTCTTCCGCTCGGTGCCGGAATTCGAGCGCATGCTCGTTCGTTCGGGCATCATCCTCATCAAATACTGGTTCTCGATCACCGATGAGGAGCAGGAATTCCGTTTCCGCATGCGCATCCATGATCCGTTGAAGCAGTGGAAGCTCTCGCCGATGGACCTGGAAAGCCGCGTCCACTGGGAAGACTACACCAAGGCGAAGGAAGAGATGCTGGCGCGCACCCATATTCCGGAAGCGCCGTGGTGGATCGTCGAGGCCGTCGACAAAAAGAAGGCGCGTCTCAACTGCATCGCCCATCTTCTTGCGCAGGTGCCCTATGAGGATGTACCGAAGCAGTCGATCGATCTGCCGGAGCGCGTGCGTCATGACGACTATATCCGTCACGAGCCGCCGGATGAAATGTATGTTCCGGATGTCTACTGATACCGGCATGCGAACTTGAACCTTCTCGACCAGACGGAGCGGGGCCTGACACCGGGCCTCGTTGGCGCCTACCGGGTTTTGCCGGGTGGTCCTGTCTTGCCTGTCGCACCGCAAGACATCGATACGGCGCTGACGGCAGACGAGGGCTGGGTCTGGCTGCATGTCGATCTCGTAGACCAGCGCATGCAGAACTGGTTACCCGGACGCTGTGGCTTGCCGGCGGCGGCGCGCGCAATTCTCGAAGGCCACGACGAGAGCCTCGTGCTCGGCCATGAGGCCGGCATGACGCACGGCGTCATCGCCGATCTCCAGCAGCAGGAAACCGAACGCGCCTCCACCACGGTGGGGCGGCTGCATTTTGCGCTGACGGAGCGCCTGCTGGTCACCGGGCGGCACCATCCAGTGGAGGCCGTGAACCGCGTTCGCCGCTCCTTTGCGGAAGGGTTTTGTCCGGGGACGGCCTATGAGCTCTTCGAGGCGATCGTCGCGGCCTTCTGCAAGAACACCGCCATCAGGCTGAAGGAAGCCGCCGCCATGCTCGACGCGGTCGAGGATCGGCTGGTCACTGAGCGGCTGAGCGACGAGCGCCGCAGCCTCAAGGAGGTGCGTCGCCTGGCGGTGTCACTCCACCGGCCGGTCGCCGGCATGGTGGCGCTGTTCGAGGAGGAAGATCGGGAGGACTGGACGCTCTCGGACAATGC
This sequence comes from Shinella curvata, assembly GCF_022899935.1. GTDB lineage: Bacteria > Pseudomonadota > Alphaproteobacteria > Rhizobiales > Rhizobiaceae > Shinella > Shinella curvata. The sequence goes on along the minus strand of NZ_JALJCJ010000014.1, from coordinate 15,667 downwards.
CCATGCCGTGCTGCGCCGCCTGTCGATGCGTCTGGAACGGCTCGACCGCGAAATCGTCATGGTCAACGACCGCGCCCGCCTGCTGCAGGAAGAAATGGCGGCGGAGCTGGCGGACGAATCGAACCGCAGCCTGAAGGCCATGGCCGTGATGAGCGCGCTGTTGTTGCCGGGCACGCTCGTTGTCGGCGTCTTCGGCATGAACACGGCAGGCCTGCCGTTCAGCGTCGGCGAAACCGGGTTCTTCTGGGCGATGATGCTGGGGATCGGCGCAACGGCGCTGTTCTACTGGCTGCTGCGCCGCGCCGGCATCAATCTGAGATTCTAGATGCCGACATTCGGCCGGTCGATGATTTCGCGCAGTGCAAAACTCGAATTGATCTTCACCACATGGGGCAGGGCTGAGAGCCAGTCGCGGTGGATGCGCTCGTAGTCCTCCAGATCCTTGGCGGCGACGCGCAGGATATAGTCGTATTCCCCAGACATCAGGTAGCAGACCAGCACATTCGGGCAGAGCTTCACCGCCGATTCGAACTCGGCCAGCGTCTTGGCGAACTGACCCGACAGCGAGATGTGCACGATGGCGATCATCTTGTAGTCGAGCGCCTTGGGCGAAACGCGGGCGTGATAGCCGTTGATGACGCCGGATTTTTCCAGAATGTCGAGGCGCCGCGAACAGGCCGACGGCGACAGGCCGACGCGCTCGGCCAGTTCAGCATTTGAAATCCGACCATTCTGCTGAATCACCTTCAAGATCGCAGTATCAATCGCATCCAGTTGCGCCATTCGAATTTCTTTCGAAAAAATCTCTAATATTCGAATAATATTCGATTGTGAGCGGTTTCGCAAACGCGCTTTGCAAGGACATTGCGCGCATCCTCTGGTTCCATTGTGGTCCCGCTGGGAGTGGCGGAAATGGAAACTAGACAGGAGAGGAACGCGCATGCGTGTCGGTTGTCCGAAGGAAATCAAGAATCACGAATATCGGGTCGGTCTGACGCCGGGTGCTGTTCGCGAATATGTGGCGCATGGCCACGACGTCATCATCGAAACCAAGGCCGGCGCCGGCATCGGCGCTGATGACGATGCCTACCGCGCCGCCGGCGCGAAGATCGTTGCCACCGCCGCGGATATCTTCCAGAAGTCCGACATGGTGGTGAAGGTCAAGGAACCGCAGCCCTCCGAATGGGCGCAGCTCCGCGACGGACAGATTCTCTATACCTACCTGCATCTCGCGCCCGATCCGGAGCAGACCAAGGGTCTGCTCGCGTCCGGCGTCACGGCCATTGCCTACGAGACGGTGACCGATGAGCGCGGCGGCCTGCCGCTGCTCGCGCCGATGTCGGAAGTTGCCGGTCGTCTCTCCATCCAGGCGGGTGCCACAGCGCTCCAGAAGGCCAATGGTGGCCGCGGCATCCTGCTCGGCGGCGTGCCCGGTGTGCTGCCGGCCAAGGTCGCGATCATCGGCGGCGGCGTCGTCGGCCTGCATGCGGCGAAGATGGCGGCAGGCATCGGCGCCGACGTCTCCATTCTCGACCGCTCGATCCCGCGCCTGCGCCAGCTCGACGATCTCTTCGGCGGCCGCATCCACACGCGCTATTCGACGATCGACGCGCTGGAAGAAGAAGTCTTCTCCGCCGATCTCGTCATCGGCGCGGTTCTCATCCCCGGTGCCGCCGCACCGAAGCTCGTGACCCGCGAAATGCTCTCGGGCATGAAGAAGGGCGCCGTCATCGTCGACGTCGCCATCGACCAGGGCGGCTGCTTCGAGACCTCGCATGCCACGACCCATTCCGACCCGACCTATGAAGTCGACGGCGTGGTGCACTATTGCGTCGCCAACATGCCGGGCGCCGTGCCGGTCACCTCCGCGCATGCGCTCAACAACGCGACGCTGCACTACGGCCTCCAGCTGGCCGACAAGGGTCTCAAGGCCATTGCCGAAGACCGCCACCTGCGTGCCGGCCTCAATGTGCACAAGGGCCGCGTGACCAACGCCCCGGTGGCCGAAGCCCTCGGCTACGACGCCTTCGCACCGGAAGCCGCTTTGAACGTCGCCTGATTTTTTTCAGATGCGAGAATAAGAAGGCCCGGAGCGATCCGGGCCTTTTTCATGCCCGCTCGACGCGGCACTGGTAACAGTTGTTGCGGGCTGAGCGGATGTGCAGATAGGCGACGTCCTCGCGGTCGAGCAGATCCTGCGCATAGGTCGGGATATCGGCATTCGGCACCACGGCGCCGGTGCCGTAGAGGATACGATTTTCCGAGGAATAGCCGCGTACGATATAGTCGCGGCTGGTCAGCATCGGCGGCATGTCCGCTGACGGCTGGTGCGCAGCGCAGGGCTCGGCATGCAGGAAGATCGGACCGGTCTCCGCATAGGGCTGGAGGGCCGGGAAGGGGCGGTGGGCGAGGATCAGATAGGGTTCGCCGGCCCCGACGAGCCGTAGGCAATGGCGGCAGGGCACGCCGTCGCCATCGGACACCTGGCGTTCCGGCTTCAGGCCATAGGCGTCATCGCCGCCATTCCAATAGGCGGCCGCGGTTTCGGTGGGCATGGGCAGGAAGCGGATGGACATGGAGGGCTCCGATCGTTGGACAGGAGGCCATCTTCGTCATTCCCGCATGTGGCGACACCCGATACTTGCCTGGAGAATCAAAACCGCCGGCGCGAGGCCGGCGGTCAGAGAGGTTAGCGAACGAATTCGTCGATGCGGCGCAGCGTGACGCGGCGGTTGCGCCATTCTTCGTACTGGGTCTGGACCAGCAGATATTCCTCGCCGTAGCCGACGGTTTCGAGTGCGCGGGCGGGAAGCAGGAATTCCTGCACCAGTACGCGCTTCAGCGATTCGGCGCGGCGTTCGGACAGGATCTGGTTCGATTCGAACGAGCCAACGGCATCCGTATGGCCCTCGATGAGGAAGACGGCGTGGCGGCGCCGGCGCAGCAGCTGTTCCATGGCGCGGGCAATCTGGCGCACCTTGCGATATTCCGAATGCGGGATTTCCGCCGAGCCGAAGGCGAAGTTGATCGACTGGATGTTGATCGAGGGGGCCGCACCGCGCAGGTCCGGTCGGCGCTTGAACTCGCGCACCGTCACGCGTTCCTCGTTGCGCAGACGACGCGACGGCGCGGCGTCGAGGCGACGCAGGATGATTTCCGCCGACGGGGTTTCCTGCGCCAGCGCGGCGTTCGAGAAGAGCGGGGCGGCGAAGGCGGCGGAAAGCGCGGTCAGAAAGGCGCGGCGTTGCATGGTGTGGTCTCCTTGGTCGGATCGTTTGTTGACGCCAAAGTGCCATTTACGATCTGAAGCAGACCTGAACCCTGCCTTTAACTCCCGTTCAGATTGTTTAACGGGGTTCCGCCGGCATCAGACAGTCCCGTTTTGCAAGCGCCAGCAGTTCGGCATCCGAGAGCGGCACCACTTCGGCGTCGCGCGTGCCGACCGGCGAGAAACCGAACATCTGGTAGAGCTGGAGGGCGCGCGGATGGTCGAGATTGTTGGTCGTGACTGTCACGCGTTTCGGGCCGAGCGCCCAGGCGGCATAAAGCGTCTGGAGCAGGAACCACTTGCCGATGCCCAGGCCGAGCGCCCGCTCGAGCAGGCCGAAATGCGAAAGCTCGATGACGTCGTCGTCAAGTTGTAGAAGCTCGAAGAAGCCTGCGGGCGCGCCGTTGACATAGAGCACCGTCACGCTGTTGCGTTTGTTGCCGAGTGTCGCCGCCAGCGTCGCATCGTCCATGCGCAGACGATCGACCCAGTGCCATCGGCTGCCGACCTGCCGGTAGAGGAAACGGTAGAAGGCCAGCGGAATGTCCGGTGCGCTCAGGATGGCCGTGTGCACATTGACCGGCACCGGCAGGCTCTGCTTCGGCGGCGCCGTCATTTCCAGCGCGGTGATATGGACCGCGATCGGTGCGGACTGGACTTTTTTTGCCATACTCAGTCCTTTCCGGTCACCACGGGCGTATCCTGCCGGCTGCCCCATTCCGACCAGGAGCCGTCATAGAGCGTGTTGTCCTCATGGCCGAGAGACGCAAGCGCCAGCGAGATGATGCCCGCCGTGACGCCCGAGCCGCAGCTGGTGACGACAGGTTTGGAGAGATCGATACCGGATTCCTCGAAATGCCGGCGCAGGCTCGCGAGATCCTTGAACTTGCCATCGACGGAGAACGTGCCCGAAGGCATGCTTTTCGCACCCGGCATGTGGCCGGATCGCATGCCGGCACGGGGTTCTGCCTCTTCGCCGGCGAAACGGCCGGCACCGCGCGCATCGGCGATCTGCTTCGATCCCGTCGTGACGATGCCGCGCATCTCCTCGAAGGAGGTGATGGCATAGGGATTGAAATTGGTGTGGAAGACAGCCGGCGCCGGTTCGGGCAGGTCGGTCGTCAGCGGACGCCCTTCCTTTTTCCAGCCGTCGATGCCGCCATCCATGACGAAGACGTTCTTCGCCCCCATCGTGCGGAAGAGCCACCAGACGCGCGGCGCGGTGAAAATGCCGGGACCGTCATGCACGACGATCGTGTCCGTGTCGGAAATGCCGAGCTTGCCGACTTCGGTTGCGAAGAACTCCGGCGAAGCGATAGTGTGCGGCAGGCCGCTCGTATGGTCGGCGATGACATCCTGATCGAAGAAGACGGCGCCGGGAATGTGGCCGGCGGCATATTCGGCAGCGCCGTTGCGGTTCTGCGCGGGCAGATACCAGGAGGCATCGACCACGCGGAATTCCGGCGCGCCAAGCTGCTTTTCAACCCAATCCGCCGAGACGACGAACCTGCTCTTGTCGTTGGACATGTCTGTACTCCCTCAGGCCTCGGAATCGGGCGCACCGAAACGGATGCGGAACCGGCGGTTCTCCTTGCCCTTCTTTTCGATCTTGGCGATGTGGATGGCGCCGACTTCCTGCGTTTCCGACACATGGGTGCCGCCGCAGGGCTGGCTGTCGATGGAGGAATTCTCGCCGATGCAGACGAGGCTGACGCGGCCGAGCCCCATGGGCGGCCGCACGTTCTTGGATTTGACGATGCCGGGATTGGCGGCAAGCTCCGCGTCGGTAATCCACTGGACGAAGATCGGATGGTTTTCCTCGATGAGCGTCATCAGCTTCGCCGTCACCTCGTCCCTGTCGATCGTGTCGGTCATGTCGAAATCGACCCGGCTATCCTCCTCGCCGACGGCCGCACCGGTGATCGGGTAGGGGCAGACGACGGACAGCAGATGGCAGGCGGTGTGCATGCGCATCAGCTTGTAGCGGCGCGCCCAGTCGATATGGGCGACCACGGTCTCGCCGACGATGGGCGAAGCCTCGCCCTCCAGCGGGCGATGGATGATAATCTCTTTCGTCGCGCCCGTGACGGCGGGGCCGAGCGTGATGCGGTTGCCGTCGTTGCGCTCCAGGAAGCCGGTATCGCCCGGCTGGCCGCCGGATGTCGCGTAAAAGCAGGTCTGGTCGAGCTCGATGCCGCCGTCCTCGTGCACCGCCGTCACCACTGCCTCATGTGTCGAGAGATAGAAATCGTCGCGAAAGAGGGCAGTGGTGGGAAGGGACATGAGACCTATTCGACCGGCTGATAGGGGACCTTGATCCCCGATTTCGCCTTCAGCCAGCCCGGGACGGGCAGGCCCTTCGAATCGAGGAAGTCCGGGTTGAAGAGTTTCGACTGATAGCGGTTAGCATAGTCGCAGAGGATCGTCACGATTGTGTGGCCGGGACCGAGGTCGCGGGCAAGGCGGATCGCGCCGGCAATGTTGATGGCCGTCGAGCCGCCGATGGCGATGCCTTCGTTCTCGATGAGATCGAAGACGATCGGAACGGCTTCGGAATCCGGGATGTTGTAGGAATAATCCGGCGTGAAACCTTCGAGGTTCGCGGTGATGCGCCCCTGGCCTATGCCCTCGGTGATCGAGCTGCCAGCGGACTTCAGTTCGCCATGGGCATAGTAGTTGTAAAGTGCGGCGCCATCGGGATCGGCCAGCGCGATCTTGATATTGGGGTTTTTGGCACGCAGGCCCGCGGCCACGCCGGCCAGGGTGCCGCCGGAGCCGACGGCGGAGACGAAGCCATCCACCTTGCCATTGGTGTCGCGCCAGATTTCCGGGGCGGTCGTCTCGATATGGGCGTCGCGGTTGGCGACGTTGTCGAACTGGTTGGCCCAGATCGCGCCGTTCGGCTCGGTCTTGGCGAGCTGCTCGGCAAGCCGGCCGGAAAGCTTCACGTAGTTGTTCGGGTTCTTGTACGGAACAGCCGGCACTTCCACGAGCTCGGCGCCGAGGCCGCGGATGGCGTCCTTCTTTTCCTGGCTCTGGGTTTCCGGGATGACGATGATCGCGCGGTAGCCGAGCGCCTTGGCGACGAGCGCAAGGCCGATACCCGTATTGCCCGCGGTGCCCTCGACGATGACGCCGCCCGGGCGCAGCTGCCCGGCTGCTTCCGCCTTGCGGATGATCGACAGCGCGGCGCGGTCCTTCACCGACTGGCCTGGGTTCAGAAATTCCGCCTTGCCGAGGATTTCGCAGCCCGTCGCCTCCGAGGCGCCCTTGAGGCGGATCAGCGGCGTGTTGCCGATTGCATCCAGAACGGACGGAAGAATGGACATGGGAGACGAGCCTCGCTTTATGTGCCTAGATTTGGAACCGTCTTTTCGGCCGGCAAGCGGCGCTTTGCAAGAAATCGTGTTCCCCGGAAAATGGCTTCAAGAGGGATTTTTTCCACTGTCGCGTGAGCTAGGTTAGGGGACGCGTGTAAACCACCTGCCGCACATCGATGTTGCGTGCTCGGAAGCCGGCCTCGCAATAATAGAAGTAGAACTCCCAGAGCTTGCGAAAACGCTCGTCGAAGCCGAGCGGCACGATGCGCTCCCAGGCCGCCCAGAAGCGGTGGCGCCATTCGGCGAGCGTTCGCGCATAGTCCGGGCCAAAACCCATATCCGACGCCATGCCGAGCCCGAACTGGCGGCCGAGCGCCGAGAGATGCTCGCGGGTTGGCAGCATGCCGCCGGGAAAGACGTATTTCTGAATGAAATCCGGGTTGGCCTTATAGTCCTCGAAGGCTTCCTGCAGGATGGTGATGATCTGCAGGCCGGCGCGGCCGCCGGGTTTCAGGCACTCGTTGAGCTTGGAGAAATAGGCGGGCCAGTATTTCTCGCCGACCGCCTCGAACATTTCGATAGAGACGATCCGGTCATAGGTGCCGGTCTCGTCGCGGTAGTCCTGGAATTTCAGCTCCACCCGGTCTGAAAGCCCCGCCTTGGCCATGCGCTCGCGAGCATAGGCGAGCTGCTCGCGACTGATGGTGAGCCCTGTGACCCTGCAGCCGATCTCGCTTGCCGCAAACTCCGCAAAGCCGCCCCAGCCGCAACCGATCTCCAATACATGGTCGTCGCGCCCGATGCCCGTCGCCTCGGCCAGCGCCCGGTATTTGGCAAGCTGCGCGGAGGTGAGGTCGTTTGCGCCCTGGGAGTAAAGCGCGGAGGAATAGGTCATCGTGGGGTCCAGCCACGCGGAATAGAAGGCGTTGCCGAGATCGTAGTGGGCAGAAATGTTGCGCTGGGAACCACGCCGCGTGTTGGCGTTCAGCCAGTGGCGAAACTTCTCCACGAGCAGGAAGAGGCCGCGCGGGCCGTTCGAATAGTGACGCACAACATTGGTATTGACGAGGATCAGCTCCATGAAGGCGCCGGCATCCGGGCTCTCCCAGTCGCCGTCCATGTAGCTTTCCGCAACGCCGATCGCCCCGCCGCCGACGGCGCTGTCCACGAGTTTCCAGTTATGGAGCGTGACGGCCGCCTGCGGGCCGGGCATCTTGCCTTTGATGATGAAGGTTCGGCCACCGGGGATCGTCATGGCGAGTGTGCCGGCCTCAAGCGCCATGAGGCCGCGCAGCACGAACTGCGCCTTGAAGGGCAACCCCTTCGTTTGTTCGCTAATGGTATCCGGCGCCAGATGCACGCCGTCGGGAAATACATTTTGTGAAATCATTTCAATCGTCATCGATTGCCCCTCTGCCAACCCGACGTAAGGGGAAGCTAGCGTTAATGGTTCTCAACGCCAAGACGTTAATCTTGAGAAATCGGATCACAAAGAAGCGGCATCGTTACCGAAAAATGCGCAGGCTTTAACGTGCTGTTAGCAAACATGGTTAATTTTGCGTCTATGCGATGCGGGCGGGGAACGGAATCCCTGCCTGTCCGTTCTTGCGGAAACTGGAGGTAGGATGATGCTTTTCGGATTGTTTCAGACGAAATCGACCGAACACGAGGACGATGTCGCGACCGGCACCTTTGCCGACGGGGTGACCGGTATGCCGCTATCCGATCTCTCCGCCCGGCCGCGTGAGCGCAGCCAATCCTTCCGGCGAAACGCTCACGACCGTGACTACGGTATCGCCCGCATGGCCGGCCAGACGGGCGCGGGGCTTGTTCCCTGAAAAGTCCATGCGCCGGAGGAACAACGACTCTCCCGGCGCATTTCTTCTCCGCTCTCACGGAGGAGATCCATGACCCACCATATCGACAACCGTCAGTTCATCCCGCGCCAGACCCGCCCCGTCCATGATGTGGTGGAACATTGCCGCAAGAACGGACTGGACAAGGCGCAGGAGCGCAAACTTCTGCTGCTCTTCGGCCGCTTCGCCACCCGGCACGAACTTCAGATGAACATAAAACTCCCGCCCCGGCACGGAGCATGAGCCGGTTTGGCGTTTGCTGGCGAGGGAACTGCGTTGCTTAAAATCGTCGCCATGAAGCTGCGATGCGTAGCGCTTTTTTTGCCTGCAGCGTCAAATTTCCGTCGGCACCTGATCGCGTTGTGAGGAAGCCACCCGCTCGGCATCGTCGAACACATCAGGCCTAATCTCGCCGATGCCCGTCAACGTGACCGCCAGCACATTCCCATCTTCATTCCTGTCACCGAAGGCACAGCCACTGCCCGGCGGACGCGTGTAGCTCACGCTCGCCGCTGGATTTGCATGGATAGGGGACGGTGCTACATGCTGCTGCCACGACCACAGATAATTTTCGATGTACCCACCAAGACGGTCGCCATCTTGTTCAAGGGCGAAGTCGTCATGCTGATGGGGCCATTTGCGTCGCGTACCAACGCGTTGAGCGCGGCAATGGACGAGTGCGCGCGGCGCGGTTGGCTCGACAGTCCAGGCTAGCGACATGGCCCCGATTTCGGACGGCCTTGGAATTCCCCAGACAAATCCCTCCGCCGCAGCATGCCGGATGTCGGGCCAAGCGGGTAAGGAAAAGCCGGCCAGTCACTGGTCGGCTTTTCATCTGAGAGCGTAGTGTCGGCTAGGCCGCTTTCTTCGCCGCCGATACCTTGTTGATCGCTGTCACGGCAAGGTTCGTCAGCTTGTTGTTCGTGGCCTTTTCCTGGTCGAGAATCTCGCTCAGAAGCTTGTGCGCCTCGTCATGACCAAGATCCTTGGCCCATTCGCGCAGCGAGCCATAGCGGGCGATCTCATAGTGCTCGACGGCCTGGCAGGCAGCAAGCAATCCGGCGTCGAGGGCCGTGCCTTCAGCCTCTTCCATAAGGCCGTCGGCTTCCTTGATCAGGCCCTCGATCGCATCGCACTTTTCGCCGACGGCCTTCTTGCCGATCGATTTGAAGACCTGCTCGAGTTTTTTTATCTGTTCCTTGGTTTCTGCGAGATGCTCCTCGGCCGCCTTCTTCAGTTCGGTGCTCTTGGCCGCCTTGGCGACTTTGGGCAACGCCTTGGTGATGGCGTTTTCAGCGAAATAGACGTCTTGGAGCGTATGCTCGAAAATATCGGATAGCGTTTTCATCGGGTTCTCCTCATTGCCGAATGGCGCAAGAGCAATGAGAAAGCGCCGAATTTGTTCCAGTATTGTCGATGGCACAGGAGACGGACAGTCATCCCATGGACTGGCCAGCACGTTCGCCACGGCTTTCGGTCCGCAACAGCCACGGCGGAAAGGAAGCTGACCGGTTTCGCGCGCAGTTTCGAGCACACGATCTCGATGACGGCACGCTCCAGAACACCATCCGCTACAAGATGAAGTCGCCCTTGACCAGGTCGATGGTCTTGTCGAGACGGAGCGCGAAATCGGCTTTGCCGTCGCCGTTCACGTCGCCGTAGACGAAGGTGTCGCCACTCTTGTGAAAGTAGCGAAGTTGTCCGGCTTTCTCGGAAAAAGCTTTTTCGCCGATGAAGGTGAAGGCATCGTTCTTGTCCGTGGAGGGGCGGGCGTCGATGCCGGAAAGATGGATTCGGTCGTCTTGCTTCTGGGAAAAATCGTAGATCATGTCGCGCGCGCGCGTGGTGCTGTCCTTGTGGCTGGCGAAGACGAACATGTCCGCGCCCGAACCGCCATAAAGCTTGTCGGCTCCGCTACCGCCGTAAAGTTTGTCATTGCCGGAATTGCCGTAAAGCTTGTCGTTCCCCGCGGCACCTTTCACGACGTCCTTGCCGCTGCCGCCGGCGAGGCGATTTGCGTCGCCATCCCCGATGAGCTTGTCGGCGAAGCGCGAGCCCGTGAGGTTTTCGATCGAGGAATACACGTCGCCCTTCGCGTCCCCGGTGTTGATGGATCGCTTGGTGAGGCTGGCAGTGACCCCGGCCTTTGCGTCGGCATAGGATGCCGTGTCTAAGCCTGCACCGCCGGAGAGCTTGTCCGCCCCCGCGCCGCCCATCAATGTATCTGCGCCTGCACTGCCGGTAAGCGTGTCTTTCCCGGTGCCACCTTCGAGCTTGTCGTTGCCCTTGCTTCCGGTGAGCTTGTCATTGCCGCCGAGGCCCATGAGATGGCGCGCTCCATCCACACTGCGCAGCGTGTTGGATTGGCTGTTCCCGAGGACGGCGTCCTTGAACTGAATGGCATCGACTTTCTCAATGAAGGCGACATCCTGGTCGACGGCGCCGGTATTGGGGTCGAGCGCCGATACCCGTACCGTGGTTCCCAGGGACGTGACCGTATAGTTCTTGAATGCTCCGTCCAAAACGATCCTGTCGCCCTTGGACAGGGTGCCGTCGACAATCGTAACGTCCGCCGACGCGTAGACCGTCTGTCGGTCCGCTGTGAAGATGACTTCTTGCAGAGCCTCTTTACCGTGTACCGATGCCAGCGTCTTGAGATTCTGAGCGTTTCCGAGCACGCCGCCTTTCTCGTAGAGGTACACCTTGGAGAAGTTATCGGTCTCCATGAACAGGCCGATATTGGTGGATTTTATCTGCGGCGCAGGACCATTCTGCTGCTGCAGTCCTTCGTATTTCTCAATGATTTCTTTGTATTGTTGATAGAGTTTTTCATTCTGGTCGATCTTCTCCTGAATTTCCTGGGCGTTCTGCTTCCAGTCCTCTACGTTTTTCAGGTAGTCGTTTATGGCCTTCGCCGCCGTCGCAACATTGAAGGCAGCGCCTAAGGTTTTGCTGTACGTCTCGGGATCCGCGGCGATGCCGATGAAGCCCTGATAAACTTCATGCAAATTTTCCAGCGACGGATCCTGGATTGCCGTGGCAAGCTGTTCACCAAGTTCCGTCGCGTCCAGAATCTCCGAGACCTTCGAAACCACTCTCCATATCTTGCCGTCCGCCTGCACGAACGATCCAAGCGCCAACAGACTGAGGTCGGACAGTGTGCTGATGGTTTGAGCCGTGAGCAGCGCTGTGTTCCCCAACTGCTCTTGCGTCAGGCCATCAAGCCGGTCGCGGACGTTCTGAAGCATCTCTCTGGCTGCCGCATAGTCGATGCTGAGTTTGTCGACCTTTGCCTCTTGCTCCAGCTCGGCGGCCTCCAGTGCCGACTCGGCCGAAGCGATGTCGTCCCCGGGCACCGACATGGGATTGACGACGTCAAGCCAATGTCCCCATGCAAGCTCACGCGTTCCCGTCACCGACCCTGTCGTCAGCAGTACCCGTCCGTCATTTGGTATGCTCAAGCCCAGCTCGTCCGCAACACCGCTGTCTCCGGACACCGAGACGTAAAATTCATTAACCCATCGGCCCTCGGCAGTATCTTCTCCCGAGCTGTGCCCAGGCCCAACCAGGGTTGTAAAGTAGCTGGAATTGTTGACAGCCAGCGGAAACTTTTGGCCCAGAACCTCGTCCAGTTGTGATGAACTCGAACCACTTATGTCGACAAGGTGGGAGGTTATGACGCCGTTCTCGTCCCTTCGTTCATAGATCTGGAAAATACTGGCGGAACCAACGACTGCGGCGTTCAAGAGAATTGTCGCTTCTGGCGTTCCGTAGTCAATGACGGAGACATCTGACAAGACCGTGAGCTGTTGGCCGATCTTCGGATCGCTTATACGCCAAAAAAAAGTCCCGCCGTTTTTGGTCGGGAAGGTCATGCTGGCGTATGTGTCTATGTTGTCTGCCCGCTCGCGTATTTCATCGACGTTGAAGCCAGTTCCGTCGTTTTCTGCATAGTATGCCATAGCGCACCATATCTCTGTTTGGATGCTTGCGTGCCGCTCAATTGCGCCGTATTGGCGAGACTAGAGACGATATTTAAATGTGGCAGTAAATCAATTGATGTGCGTGCACATCACCCAATTGAGGGGCGCCATGCATTGCGGATGAACAGCATGAGGCGCTCCGTGCTCAACCGGTACCGCGCTGAAGGCCGCTGAATAGCCCCTGGATTTGTAGACGCCTTCTTTCCTAATTTTGAGGCAGGAAGAGCATCGTGAGCAAACCGAATTTCAGCGGAGATTTTAAGTGCGACGCCGTGCGTCAGATCACGGAGCGAGACTATCCGGTTGCGGAGGTTTCCCAGCGCCTCGGCATGAGCCAGCATCCCTATATGAATTGAAGAAGAAGTTTGCTGCGTCGAACGCCAAGGGCAACGACGAGGCCGAGGAGATCAGGCGGCTGAAGAGGGAACTGGCTCGCGTCACCGAGGAGCGAGACATCCTAAATAAGCGGCCGCGTATTTCGCCAGCGATGCAAAGTGATAGTCGAGCGTTCATTGCCCTGCATCGCTTGCAGTTTTCGGTGCGGACGCTGTGCCGCCTTCTGCGGGTTCACCCGAGTGGATTTTTAACCTGGCTGAAGAGCCAGCTGAGCAGGCGAGCCAACGAGGACAAGCGACAACCGATCTGCTCGTGAAGGCATGGGAAGAGAGCGGCAAGGTCTACGGTTATCGCAAGCCGCGTGATGACCTTCTCGATCAGGGAGAGATGTGCTGCCCGAACCGGGCCGCGCGTCTGACGCGTCTCGACGGGATCAGGGCGCAGATCGGCTACAAACGCCGTCCCGACATCTATGGCGGCAGGCCTGCCGTCGCTATCGAGAACACGCTCGGTCGCCAATTTGACGTAGCTGCTCCGCACAAGGCTTGGGTCACGGACATCACTTACATCCGAACCTGCGAGGGCTTCGCTTACCTTGCGGTTGTCATCGGCCTCTATTCCCTCCGGTCATTGGCTGGGCGATGGAGAGCCGACAGACCACGGACGTCGTATTGCAGGCTCTGCTCGTGGCCGTGTGGAGGCGAAAGCCGAAGGACAAGGTGCAGGTTCATTCGGATCAGGGTGCGCAGTTCACCAGCATGGACTGGGCCTCGTTCCTCAAGCGCCACAATCTGGTTCACTCGATGAACCGACGCGGCAACTGCCGTGACAATGCGGTGGCCGAAAGCTTCTTCAATCTTCTGAAGCGGCAGAGGATACGTCGCAGGGGCTACCGTTCACGCGATGAGCTCGCCAGGATGTATTCGACTACATCGAGATGTTCTAAAACCCGAAACGCAAGCACGTCAGAAACGGAATGCTGTCGCTCGTCGATTTCGAGGAGCGCAGAAAATCGAACCCGAGGGTGTCTAAGAAACTCGAGGCTACTCAACGTGGCGGATACCACTTCGGAAACCGATTGCGGGCTTCCGTAAGGGTGAGCTTTTCACACCGTCCGGCAACCTTTTTGAAATCAGGCTCGCTGCGAGCGACTTCATTCCGATTCGGTTGGCGGCCGATCGCAAACGGGTCGAATTGCACTCCGTTCGAATTGAAGTCTATAGTCGTGCTGCCCAGGCGGAAGCTTGGGTCGCATAGATCGATCCTGGCCAACTGACCGTTGTCAAGGGGCCGAGGCTCATTTGCCTTCAGAGTGAGTGGAGGTGCATCTGCCCAAGCCCAGTTCCTGCTACGATACAACACGCCGAAAATGGGCGTTTGGGTCCCTTCGAAGACAACATTGGGCGGCAGGATCGCCCCGGAAATGTTGCTACCGGAAATCCGCACATTGGTGCCTTTCGTGTCAAAGAACGAAAAGGCCAGATCCGCTCTGGCGAATTCTACCGTGCCCGTCTCGCCGACAACGGTGATCGCCGTGGCTATCACGGACTCGAAGCGAGCTCTGTCGAAGCCTTTCACATCAATTCGATACCCCGAAACATCGGATTGGGTCAAAATCGAATCGCTGAACATGGCGATCGGGAAATCCGTTGAATCACGATAGATGCCACCAGCTTCCGGTAGAAGGTCTTCACCCCCGAACTTTACATTGGAAAAGACGGGTTGCGATGTGCATTTCGGTCCTTCGGTACGTCCCACCGCTGCGCACGAGAGGTCTGCAGCCCGCGTGTCTATGTTCGCGGCCAGTAGCACTGAAAGCGCGGCGCCTTTCCCGGTATCATTACCGACGGGGTCCCGGAGCCTGGTCCACGCACGCAATTCCCGTTCGTCCTGCCGGTCGACACGTTCCTGTTTGCGATCATCGAGGTCGAGGCTGATCTGGTAGCCGGTGTAAAGGACGATTGCGAAGGCGACGATCTGGCCAGCCGTCTTGATGAGGTGCACGATCGCGCTTCGCTTGAGGATGACGACCAGCGGCCGAAAGCAATTGTCGAGCTCCGGGAAGAGGGTCGGCCCGCCTGGCTTGAAGTCACGCTTATCGCTTTCATCCTCCGACAAATTTTCCCCCGTGGTTGGGACGCAGGGCGCAATCCATGACAAATTGCCTAGCAGTCGTAAATGGGGAAAACCAACACGACACTTCCGTTGTAAATTAGTGTGATGAATTAACCGTGGCGCTTGCCGCTGGATATCCAACGACGCGCCATACCTTGGTGCGCAGGTGCCTATCGCTCTGTGGATCGAAGCTGCAGATGCAAATGGCCATGCAACACGTCAAAGTTAATAGCAGCCGATCGGCAGGAGGCGTACTTTGGGCCGATCGGCGCATCCATAGGCGCTGCGAAGTCGGGAGGCTTTCAAATGCACTCCACTCACCTCCAGCCTGAAGAGCTAAGTGCAGTTAGGATAATATACCAAGACATCGTTTCGCAGGCTTGGTTCAATCAAACCGAGGAAGCGCGGTCTTCGTTTGCACGCTATCTGATCGACACGTATTCGATTAGCTCAATCACCTCCGAGCGCTTTCGCAAGATCGTGGAATGTTCTGCACGCACGCACTATAGCCGCAAGATATAATCTGCGGGGGTGCGAAGCGGGGAAGGGCATTCTATCTTCGCTGCTGGACGACCTCTCTAAAAGGGGTCCAGGAATAAGGCGCGAGATCGCTATAGCAATCACGCGCCTTTTGGGGCCGTTCTTCCGGTTGATAGGCAACGGTCATCTCAATTGTATCGCGGTTGTGACGGCCGAACTCTACAGGATGAAATCGCCCTTGACGAGATCGATGGTCTTGTCGAGGCGAAGCGCGAAATCGGCCTTGCCGTCGCCATCCACGTCGCCGTA
>NZ_JALJCJ010000013.1 GCF_022899935.1 Shinella curvata | reverse complement strand
GATCGACTGGAAGAAGGCGGGATCGGTGTAGAAATACTGGTAGTTGAACAGCCCCGCCCAGCTGACATTGGCCGGGTCCAGGAGATTGTAGTTCTGGAACGAAAACCACAGCGTCATCGCAAGCGGCACGATCATCCAGACCAACAGCAAACCCACTGAGGGTGCCAACATCATCCGCGCCAAGCCGCGCGTGTTCTCCGTCGCCATAAACCTGACCTCCCCAAGTCCTCAGGCGGCGGGATCAGCCCGCCGCACGCTCTTCGTCACGGCCGGATTGCCGCCGCGTTGTCGTAGATCGCCAGAACCCGGTCCACCGCCGCGATCAGGATGTCTTCAGCGCTGCCCGCCTCTTCGGGCGTGATGCCCGGCAGATACTGGTGCAGCACCGTTTCGGGAATGTGCACCCCATCAAGCGCCGCCAGCAGAGCCGAGACACCCGCTGCTGCCTCCGGTCGGGTCCAATAATAGCGGATGCGGTCGCTGTAGCTGAAATGGCGCTGGATACGCAGCGCCGTCTCGTCGCCATGATAGTAGCCGCTCCAATAGTCCGGCACGGCGAGCATCAGCGCCTCCATCGCCTGCGCCAGCGGACGGTCGCCATAGGCCGGCACGATGTCGGAGGCGACGAGATCGAGCGCGTAGAGCGCCTCGCGATAGGCGAAGGTGAGGCCCGGTCCGACCTTCAGGATAGGAAACCCATCGGCAACCAGCGCGGCCAGCGCCGCCTCTGTCTGGTAATCGGTGGAATGCGCCTCGAACACCAGCGTGGGCTCTTCGTCCAGCAGGGCGCTGAGAGCAGCGGCACGCGGCGGATCGTAGGCTACGACATTGTCGCTGCCGAACTCCACGCCCGGCTGCACGACGAAGGCGATGACCCGCTCAAAGACATCGGAAAGACCGGCCTTGGCAAAGGCGGCGCGGTGCACGGCGATCGTTTCGCGCGCTGCCCCCGCAGCGGTCGGCTCAACGCTTGCAATCGCATGATCGGCGCCACCGGGCACGGGCACTTCCGTGCCGAGGATGTAGACAGGCAGGGGCAGGTTCACCCGCCTGGCGGTTTGCTCTGCAATGGCACAGAGGGCGGCAGCCCGCTCGGCCACGGTCTGATCGTCCAGGGCAACGGGCTCGCCGGCGCAACCCATCGAAGCATCGAGATGGATTTTCGTGAAACCGGCCGCGACATAGGCCTCCACCATGCCGGCCGCCTTGTCGAGCGCGACCGAAGCTGGCTCCTTGCGCCACGGATTGGGGCCGAGATGGTCACCGCCGAAGATGATCTTTTCCCGTATGACACCCTCTTCCCTGGCGATCGTTTCGACGAAGGCGATGAAATCGGCGGGCGTCATCCCGGTATAGCCGCCGAACTGGTTGACCTGGTTGCAGGTCGCTTCGATCAGCAACGGCCCCTCCCGCTTTGCGGCACGGCGCAGCGCCGCACGCAACACGGTTGGATGGGCAGAACAGACGGAGGCGATGCCACAGGGCCGGCCCGCACGACGGGCTCCGGCAAGATTCGTGAGAAAACGGGTCATTGCTTCACCTCCCGACCGGCCGCCGCGATGAAACGCTCAAGGTCCTCGCGGCTGGAAACCCCTTCCATCGGTCCCTGGCGGGTAACCGTGCGGGCACCCGCGGCATTGGCATAGAGGAGCGCTCGGGCGGGCGGCAAACCCGCGCGGCGGCTGGTGAGATAGGCCGCGCCAAAACAGTCACCCGCCCCCGTCGGGTCGACTTCCTCCACGGCAAAGGCCGGGCAATCGACGCGACCGAACGCGCGGCTGAAGTGGCTGGAGCCGGCGCTGCCACGCTTCAGCACGACTTCGCCGATACCGAGATCGAGCAGGCGCGCGATGGCGGCAGGTTCCGTCGCCGCATCGGCGGCAACAAGCAATTCGTCGCCCGAGGGCAGCAGGAGATCGGTCACCGCCAGCATGTCGTCGATGAGCCTGCGGCCTTCGTCGCCCTGGGCCAGTTCCTTGCGGATATTCGGATCGAAGGAGACCGAGCCTCCGCGCGCCCTGATGGAGGCGACAGCCTCGAGAATGACCGCACCGATGCCAGGAATCGCGAAGGCGGAGCCCATGACATGGACATGTCCCCCGCGCGCGATAAGCGTCCGCGCCGCCGCCGTCATGCTCGTATCCCCGGCCGCGGAATGGGTGATGTTGTAAACGAAGTCACGCGAACCGTCGGCCCGATACCGCACGAAGGCGCTGCCGGTCGGCTTGCCAGGCACGATCGCGACGGCCGAGACATCGACGCCATCCGTCCGCAACCGTTCCACATTGAGCGTGCCAAAGTCATCCGCACCAACGGCCGCGACGATACCCGCCGCCCCGCCGAATTGCGCGACCTGATCGATGAAGATCGCCGGCGCGCCGCTGGCGAACGGGCCGACAAGCGGCTGGGGTGACAGGAATCCGGCGCCGACCGTCGTCGCCATGATTTCCACCAGGATTTCGCCGACGGTCACCGTCGGCCCCAGGGCCTCCGGCGCCAATGTGCTTGCTCTTTTCAATGCATCCTCCCCGTCGCAGGACCCCGAGGCAGCCGCGATCATCTCCTATCGGTGATAACGGAAGCGCCCAATAAAAGTCAATAATTTTTTACGCGTGTAAATTTATGACCAAACAGGTCCGTAGGCTGAAAGCACAAACACTCGGTCAGAAAATGTACTTTTGCCACTTATTCTCTTTTGAAACAGCCGATTGGTGCCGCAACGCGTCACCGCATCAGGCAGGATGCGAATTTTGCCGCTTGACAATAACCGCCACTTCACTCGATAAAAACTTTACGCATGACATTTTATGCGTGAACATCCGTAAAGGAGGAACGGACCAATGAGGAACATGACCCGCATTCTATCGTCGTCCGCCGTCGGCCTCGGCCTGATGACCGGCCTTGCGCAGGCCGAAGACATCAGCATCGCCACTGTCAACAACGGCGACATGATCATCATGCAGAAGCTTTCCGGCGCCTGGGAGAAGGAAACCGGAAACAAGATCAATTGGATCGTGCTGGAGGAAAACGTGCTGCGCGAGCGCGTGACGACCGACATCGCCACCAAGGGCGGCCAGTTCGACATCATGACCATCGGCGGCTACGAGGCGCCGATCTGGGGCAAGCAGGGATGGCTGGCACCGGTCGACGATCTCGGTGACGACTATGATTACGGCGACCTCCTGGAGCCCATCAAGGCCGGCCTGACGGTCGACGGCAAGCTCTATGCCGTGCCCTTCTATACGGAAAGCTCGTTCACGCTCTACCGCAAGGACCTGTTCGAGGCGGCAGGCCTTACGATGCCGGAACAGCCGACCTACGAACAGATCAAGGAATTCGCCGCCAAGCTGACCGACAAGGACAAGCAGCAATACGGCATCTGCCTGCGTGGCAAGCCGGGCTGGGGTGAAAACATGGCCTTCGTCGGCACCATGGTGAACGCCTATGGCGGCCGCTGGTTCGACATGGACTGGAAACCGCAGCTCAACTCGGATGCCTGGAAGAAGGCGATCACCGACTATGTCGCGCTGCTGACCAACTACGGCCCGCAAGGCGCCACCGCCAACGGCTTCAACGAGAACCAGACACTCTTTGCGACCGGCCATTGCGCCATGTGGATCGATGCGACATCGGCCGCCGGCCGCGTCTACGATCCCAAGCAGAGCCAGGTCGCCGACAAGATCGCCTTCACCCGCGCGCCGATCGCCGAAACGGCCAACGGCTCCAGCTGGTCCTGGTCGTGGAACCTCGCGATCCCGGCGACATCGCAGAAGGCCGAGGTCGCAAAATCCTTCCTGAAATGGGCGACCTCCAAGGACTATGTGAAGCTCGTCGGCGAGAGCGAAGGCTGGGTCGCGGTGCCGCCGGGCACGCGCAAATCCACCTACGCCCTGCCGGAATACCAGAAGGCCGCGCCCTTCGCTGCAACGGTGCTGGAGGCGATCATGTCCGCCGACCCGTCGAAGCCGACCAAGGATCCGGTGCCCTACACCGGCGTGCAGTTCGTCGCCATACCGGAATTCCAGGCGATCGGCACTTTCGTCGGCCAGCAGGTCAGCGCAGCGCTTGCCGGCCAGCAGACGGTCGATGCCGCGCTCGAGGCGGCGCAAGCCCAGGTCGAGCGCGACATGACGCGCGCCGGCTACATCAAGTAAAGCTCCCGCCTGCGGATCAACCCGCAGGCCCTCCCAGGAGGGCCCGGCGCTTCGGCGCCGGGTTTTCCCGCTCAGGCCGACACCATCAACCGTTGGAATTCGCGGCACCGGCTTTGCCCGTCGCATATGGAGACGAAACATGAAACTCAAGGACAAGGTGGCGCTGATTACCGGCGGTGCACGCGGCATCGGCCTCGGCTTTGCCGAAGCCTTCGCCGCCGAAGGCGCGAAGATCGTCATCGCCGACATCAATCTAGCCCGCGCTGAGGAAGCGGCCGCCTCCATCGGCCCGGCTGCGACCGCCATGCGGATCGACGTTACCGATCTCCGAGACATCGAGGCTGTCGTCGGCAGGATCGATGCCGATTTCGGCGGTATCGACATCCTCGTCAACAATGCCGCAATCTTCGACATGGCGCCGATCCAGGCGATCACCGAGGAGAGCTACCAGCGCGTCTTCGACGTCAACCTCAAAGGACCGCTTTTCACCATGAAAGCGGTGGCGAACGTGATGATCGCCCGCGGTCGCGGCGGCAAGATCATCAACATGGCAAGCCAGGCCGGTCGGCGCGGCGAAGCCTTGGTAACGCTCTATTGCGCCTCCAAGGCCGCGATCATCTCGGCCACGCAGTCCGCAGCACTCGCACTGGTAAAATACGGCATCAATGTCAACGCGATCGCGCCCGGCGTCGTGGACGGCGAACATTGGGACATCGTCGATGCCAAGTTCGCCGAATGGGAAGGCCTGAAACCCGGAGAGAAGAAGGCCGCAGTCGCGAAGTCCGTGCCGATCGGCCGCTTTGCCACGCCCGACGACATCAAGGGCCTTGCCGTCTTTCTCGCTTCCGGCGACAGCGACTACATTCTCGCCCAGACATACAATGTCGACGGCGGCAACTGGATGAGCTGAACCATGACGCGCATCATGCGAGCGATCCAGTTCACCGCCAAGGGCAAAGCAAGGCTTGCCGACCTCGAGGTCGGCGACCTGCCCGCCGGCCACGCCCTCGTCAAGGTCAAGGCATCGGGCCTTTGCCACACGGATATCGACGTATTGCACGCCCGCTACGGCGACGGCGCCTTTCCGCTGGTGCCGGGCCACGAATATGCCGGCGTGGTGGAGGCCATTGCCACCGATGTCACCGGCCTTCGCGTCGGCGCGCGTGTCGCCGTCGATCCGAACCTGCCATGCGGCAGCTGCCCGTCCTGCCGCAAGGGCCTGACCAACCTCTGCCGCGACCTGAAGGCCTACGGGGTCTCGCACAATGGCGGTTTTGCCGAATACAGCTGCGTGCGCGCCGATCAGCTGCACGACATCGGCGACCTGCCCTTCCCGGTCGCCGCACTTGCGGAGCCGCTTGCCTGCGTCGTGAACGGCCTCAACAGCGCGGGCCTGCGCAGCGGCGCGGCACGACCGCAGGAAGCCCTCGTCATCGGCGCAGGGCCGATCGGCCTGCTGCTTGCCTTGTCGCTGAAAGCCGAGGGCGTCGAAAAAGTCACGGTCGCCGACATCAACGAGAGCCGGCTCGCATTCGCGGCCGATCTCGGCCTCGGCGGGATCGTTTCCGGCTCCACCGCGCTTGCAGCCAATAGACAGGCCTACGATTTCGTCGCGGATGCGACGGGTATCGCCAGCGTCGTCGAAGGCATGATCAATCTCGTGGCCGACGGCGGCACGGCGCTGCTTTTCGGTGTCTGCGCACCGGATGCCCGCATCTCCGTCGCCCCCTTTGAGATCTTCCGCCGCCAGCTGAAGCTCGCCGGCTCGCATTCTCTGAACCGGAACATCCCCGACGCGCTCGCCATCCTCGAAAAGGACGACGGACGCATGGCCCGGCTCGTCTCGCATCGGCTAACACTCGACGAGGTGCTACCCTTCTTCGTCAAGAAGCCGACGGACCCGGCGACGATGAAAGTCCAGTACGTCGCCGACTGATCGCAGAACCGCTTGACCGGCCTCGATTTCAGCTTTTCCCGCGAAATGAGGCCGGTTAAGAAGGCGAATACCGGAACCGCAGGGAGCAGCCGCTTGGCCAAGTCGATCAGAACCATGGAGGATTTTTCCGAGTTCGTCGGCCTGTCGCGGCCCACGGTGTCGAAATACTTCAACGACCCGTCCTCCGTGCGCAAGAAGACGCGCGACACCATCGAAGAGGCGCTGAAGAAATCCGGGTTCCGGCCGAACATTTTTGCCGTCAACCTCAACCGCCGGCGCTCGAACATCATCGGCATCGTCGTACCCACCTCCATCGACCCGTTCTACATGGCGCTGACACGACGCATCGAACTCATCGCCAACGAGGCTGGCTTCCACGCCTTCGTGCTCTCGGCGGACGGCCGTGCCGATATCGAGGACAATGCGATCAAGACATTTAAGTCGATGAATGTTGCCGGTGCCATCATCGCCCCGCTCGGTTCGACCGCCCGCCCGAAGACGCTGGAACAGCTTGGGCAGTCCATCCCGCTCGTCTATGTCGACTCACCGCTCGACGAGACCTCAGCCTTCGTCGGCACGGACAATCGCCAGAGTTTCGGGCTGATCGTCGACTATCTCTGCCGTTCCGGCGAGCCGCCCTGCTATTTCGGCATGCCGCATGTCAACACCAACGCGCTCACCCGCGAGACCGCCTATCTCGAAGCCATGGCACGGCTTGGCATGGAGCCGCATGTCCTGCCCGTCTCCGAAGCGGCAAGCTGGGACTTCGAACACTTCGCCTTCGAGGAAGCGAGTCGCCTGCTCGAAAAGCCGGCCGATCTCAAAAGCCGCACCATCCTGTGCGCCAACGACCGTCTTGCCTTCGGTGTCCTCGCCGCCGCCTGGCAAAAGGGCCTGAAGATTGGCCACGGCAACGACTATGACCTACGCGTCGCCGGCCACGACGACCATCCGCTTTCGCAATATGCCTGCCCGCCGATCACCACCGTCGCGCAGAACTACGACGAGATCGGCCGCCTCGCGATCCAGCTCCTGCTGCACAAGCTTGACGAAGCGGATCATCCGGCGTTCGGCAGGGAGCAGATCCTGCTCAAATCCGAACTGATGCTGCGCCGTTCGGCATAGCCGCTCCGCCACGCCGGCCATCCAGACGCATCCGCGCGGATCAAACTCCGGGACAAGCGAACGGAGCACTGGACGGGCCGCTCTACAACCTGCATACCCCTTCCACAAACCGATCAAGCCGCTATGCTGGGAAGGCAATGGCAGTCTTGGAGCATCCCATGGCGGGTGAAGCCCAAAATCCTCTAAAAGAACGCATGACGATCCACGGCGAACTCGATGCCGACAGCTTCGTGCCCTGGATCCGCCGCCACGCCGCCAAGCTCGGCGTCACGCAGGCCATCACCCATCACAGTCCCGATCGTATCGAAATCGACCTTTCCGGCGCACCGGAACTGATCGACATGCTGGAGGTCGGCTGCCTTCTCGGTCCCATAGACGTGTGGGTCGAGACGATAGACCGCAGGCCCGTCGGCAATGCCGGTGGATAGGCTGGAAAGTCGAATGCCTCTTATTTGATCAAACTTGCCAATGCGGAATGTTTGTGCAAAAGCTACGGACAACTGGTGGAAGCGAAGGACGAGCTCCTTCATTGCTGCCAAATCAAGCGGTTGAAATAACTTGGAAAATATCCCCACTCCTTCCGACATGACGGGCTCCTGGGTGCCGGTCGCCCTTTCTTCGGATCTGCCCTCCGGAACCGTCCTGCCGGCGCGCATTCCCGCCGGCCCCCTTGCACTCTGGCGCAGCCAGTCGGGTCGTGTCGCCGCCTCAGCGGATCGATGTCCACATCGCGGGATGAGCCTTTCGCACGGCTTCGTGCGCGGCGAGACGCTGTCCTGCATCTATCACGGCTGGAGCTATGGACAGGCCGGGAACTGTCTTCGCATCCCCGCCCATCCCGGACTGACGCCGCCTGAAGCCATCCGCACCGTCACCCATCCTGTAGCGGAAGCGGATGGCGTGGTCTGGGTCGCCGTCGGCGAGCCCGCCGCCACGCCGCCGGGCCTTGCCGGCCTGGTGCCCCTGCGTTCGATCACCGCCTTCGTCGACATTGCCGCCATCGAGGCTGCCGCCGGCGCAAAGGCGACGGCAGAGGGGCTGCTGGACGCCGGAGACATCCGCCTCCTACTGTCGTCCACGCGGGAGGGCGAAACCCTCATCCACGTGCTGATCGCCGCCGATGCCGGCCCCGCCGAACGCATCGCGGCGGCCCGCACCGCCGAAGCGCTCCGCCGCAGGGCCGAGGATATCCAGAAGAAGGGAGCCGCCCAATGACCGTAGGCCCCATGTTCGATGAATGGTACCCCGTCGGTATCTTCGGCCAGCTCGACGCGGCCGGCCGCAAGACCATGTTGATGGGCGAACCAATCGTGGTTGCGCGCGATGACAACGGCGACGCCAAAGTGACCGACGGCACGGGCCGCAGCCTGCCGGTCTGCGTGCGCTACGGCCATGTCTGGACATCGCTGGGCGATCCCAAGAAGAAGCTCTTCGCCATTCCCGAGGCCGACCAGCCGGGCCGCCGCTTCGTCGATGTCGGCGTGGTGCGCGTGCGCTGCTCGCCGCTGCGCGCCGTCGAGAACTTTCTGGACATCGCCCATTTCCCCTTCGTGCACACCGATATTCTCGGCGCCGAGCCACATACGGAAGTGCAGGCCTACAAGGTCGAGATTCGCGAGGATGTCGATGAAGTCTGGGCCACGCAGGTCGAGTTCTACCAGCCGCAGGCCGCGAAATCGGCGAGCGGCGGTATCACCACGCAATATATGTATCGCGTGGCCGGACCGACCTCGACCGTGCTCTACAAGACCTGCCCGCCGCGGCCGAGCGAATGGGACGTCATCACGCTGTTCGTGCAGCCGCTCGCCGAGGATCTCTGCGACGTCTGGCCGTGGATGGCGCTGTTCGACGATGACACGCCGATGACCGATCTCATCCATTTCCAGCAGACGATTTTCCTGCAGGATCGTTCGATCCTGGAAAACCAGGTGCCGCGCCTCCTGCCGCTCGATCCGGGCATGGAAATGCCGACGCGCGCGGACCTGACCTCCGTCGCCTACCGGCGCTGGCTGAAGCGTCACAACTTTACCTATGGTGCGCAGCTGGTGGCACAATGATGAAGCTATACGACTACATTCTCTCGCCGAGCTGCTACAAGGTGCGCCTGATGGCGGCGCTGACGGGCACCACGCTCGATCTGCGCGCCGTCGATTTCCATCCCGGCCTCGAACATCGCGGCCCGGAGCTCCTGGCGCTCAACCCGGCCGGCTCCATCCCCATCCTCGAAGACGGCGACGTGCTGCTCACCGAATCCTCGGCCATGCTGGTCTATCTCGCGGCGAAGGCGGCACCGGACTGGCTCGCCGGCAGCGATGCAAAAGAAGCCGCCCGCGTACAGCAATGGCTGTCTTTCTCCGGCCGGCTGACGTCCAGCCTCGGCGGTGCGCGCCTGCACGAAATGCTTCTTCGGCCCGGCGATATCGGCGCCCTTCAATCCTCGGGCATTGCGGCCCTACGCGAACTGGAACTCGGCCTCGTCGAACAGGCGGAGCGCGGACAGAAATTCCTGGCGGCGGACCGGCCGACCGTCGCCGATATTGCTTGTTTCCCCTATGTGGCGCTCGCGCCCGATGGCGGCGTGTCGCTCGATCCCTATCCGGCTATCCGCCTCTGGTCGCGCCGGCTTCGCTCGCTTCCTGGCTTCATCGAAATGCCCGGCATCCACAGGCTGCACGAACTGAAACCCGAGCCACAGCTCGAAAAGAGTGAGACGTGACATGAGCGGCCATCTCCTGAAGAATTGCGCCGCCGTGATCGTCAATGACGGCAACGGCCCCGCGGTCCGGCGCAATGTCGACCTCCTCACCGAAGGCCCCGCCATCAAGGCGATCGGCGAAAACCTGTCCGCCGGCCCCGGCGTTCAGGTCCAGGATGCTACCGGCTGGTTCGTCTATCCCGGCCTCGTCAACACGCATCACCATTTCTTCCAGTGCTTCGTGCGCAACCACGCCGATCTCGACTGGACGAAACTCTCCGTCATCGAGTGGCTGGACCGCATTTATCCGATCTTCTCACAGCTCAACGAGGAATGCTTCTACCATTCCTCCGTCACGGCCATGGCCGAGCTGATCAAGCACGGCTGCACCACCGCCTTCGACCACCAGTACAATTTCCCGCGTCATGCCGGAAAGCGGCTGATCGACCGGCAATTCGAGGCAGCCGAGCTGCTCGGCATGCGTTTCCACGCCGGCCGCGGCGGCAACACGCTGCCGAAATCCGAGGGATCGACCATCCCCGACGCCATGCTGGAAACGACGGACGAGTTCATCGCCGATTGCGCCCGCTTGATCGACACCTATCACGACGCAAAGCCCTTCAGCATGCGCCAGGTCGTCGTCGCCCCCTGCCAGCCGGTCAATTGTTACCGCGAGACCTTCGTGGAGTCCGTCGCGCTGGCGCGCGACCGCGGCGTCTTGCTGCACACCCATGTCGGCGAGGGCGAAAGCCCTGTTATCGCAGCGCGCCACGGCAAGCGCACCGTCGACTATCTGGAGGAACTGGGCTTCGCCGGCCCGGATGCCTTCTACGCCCATTGCTGGGAATTGACGCATGATGAGCTGAAGACCATGGCGGCAAGCGGCACCGGCGTCTCCCATTGCCCGGAGCCGGTCTATCTCGTCGGCGCCGAGGTCACCGACATTCCCGCCATGGAAGCCTTTGGCCTGCGCGTCGGCCTCGGCTGCGATGGTGCCGCCTCCAACGATAATTCCAACCTCATGCACTGCCTGCATTCCGCCTATATGCTGCAATGCCTCGTCGCCTCCACACGCAAGCACCCCGTGCCCGATCCCGTCGATTTCCTCGGCTATGGCACGACGGGTGGTGCGAGCCTGCTCGGACGGCCGGATATCGGCCGCCTCGCCCCCGGCATGGCCGCCGATCTCTTCGCCATCGACACGCGCCGCATGGACTATGTCGGCACGCGGCATGACCCGATAAGCCTGATCCCGCGCGTCGGCATCGGCATGGCGACGGACATGACGATGATCAACGGCCGCATCGTCTGGCAGAACGGCGAATTCCCCGGCCTCGATGAGGCCAAGCTCGCCGCCGACGCGGAAGCCGCGCTCGCCACCGTAGAATTCTGAAAAGAACCAACAGAGGGACTGACCATGACCAAGCTGACCCGCAGAAACCTGATGAAGGCCGCGGCCGCCACCGGCCTTGCCGGCGCGCTCGGCAGCCGCCTTGCCTTTGCCGCCGACGAGCCGCTCGGCATCACGCTCGTCGTGCCCTCGCCGATCGGCGACGTGGGCTGGGGCCACGCGCTTTCCGCCGGACTGGAGCCGGTGAAGGCCAAGTACGGCGACAAGGTGAAGGTCACCGTGCTGGAAAACATCATGGAAGGCCCCGATGCCGACCGCATCATGACCAAGACGGTGGCCGACGGGAACAAGTTCCTGATCGCCGGTTCCTTCGGCTATCAGAACGGCGCGCTTCAGGTGGCCCGCCGCGACCCCAGCGTTACTGTGCTGCACGCCTCCGGCTTCCAAGTCGCGCCGAACTTCTCGCCCTTCGCGGCAAAATATTTCCAGGGCACCTATCTGCTCGGCATGGCGGCTGCCGCTGTCTCGAAGACCGGCAAGCTCGGCTCCGTCTCGGCCTTCGCGATCCCGGAACTGATCACCTCGATCAATGCTTTCGCGCTCGGCGCCCAGGCTGTCAATCCGGATATCGAAGTCTCCGTTGTCTGGGTCAATTCCTGGTTCGATCCGGCCAAGGAGCAGGAAGCGGCCAAGGCGCTGATCGCCCAGAAATGCGACGTGATCTTCTCCAACGCGCAGGACACGCCCTCCGTCGTGGCGGCCTGCGAGGATGCAGGCGTCTATTCCTTCAACCTGAATTCCTCGATGAAGAAATACGCCGAGAAGACCTATCTCGGCTGCGTCGCCACCGACTGGTCGCCCTTCTTCCTGGCATCGGTCGAGGCGCATCTCGCCGGCACCTTCAAGGGGGCCAATGCCTTCCTCGGCGTCGCCGACAAGGTCGTGCAGGTGACGGACTGGAACCCCGCCATTCCGGCTGACATGATGACGAAGATCAAGGATATCGAGACCAAGATCGCCGACGGCAGCTTCTCGCCCTTCGCCGGCCCGATCGCCAAGGCGGACGGCAGCGAAGGTGTGGCGGCCGGCGCAACCATGACCGATGCCGAGATCGTCGCCATGGACTGGCACGTCAAGGGCGTCACCACCCCGCTGCCGAAGTAAGTCCATGACCCCGCCCCTCCTGTCGCTGCGCGGCATCTCGAAGAGCTACGGACCGATCAAGGCCAACCAGGGCATCGACCTTGACGTGGCCGACCGGTCGATCCACGCGATCCTCGGCGAGAACGGGGCAGGTAAATCGACGCTGATGAAACTCATCTACGGCGTCGAGCAGCCCGACGATGGCACAGCCACCTGGCAGGGCGAGCCTCTCGCCCTCGCCTCCCCTGCCGAGGCCCGCAAACAGGGCATCGGCATGGTCTTCCAGCATTTCTCGCTGTTCGAGACCCTGACGGTGGTGGAAAATATCCGCCTCGTCGTGCACGGCAAGACCGCAGAACTGACCGAGCGGATCCGCACGCTCGGCCGCGATTTCGGCCTGGAGGTCGATCCGCTCGCCCATGTGCACGCGCTCTCGGTCGGCGAGCGCCAGCGGGTGGAAATCATCCGCTGCCTGATGACCAATCCAAAACTGCTGATCCTCGACGAGCCGACCTCGGTCCTGCCGCCGCAGCTGGTGGAGAGGCTTTTCGACACGCTGCGGCGCCTGCGCGATGGCGGCGTGTCCATTCTCTTCATTTCGCACAAGCTGGAGGAAATCCGGGCAATCTGCGACCGGGCAACGATCCTGCGTGCCGGCCGCGTGACCGGCAATGTCGATCCGCGTGAGCACGACGCGCATGATCTGGCCCGCATGATGATCGGCCGCGACATGCCCGAGCCGATGCCCGCCGAACCCCGGACCGGCGGCGACAAGCAGCTCGAGATCATCGGCCTGAACCATACGCCCGACGATCCGTTCGCCGTCCCGCTCGCCGATATCAATCTGACGGTGCGGGCCGGCGAAATCCTCGGCATCGCCGGAGTTTCCGGTAACGGCCAGAGCGAACTCGCCGCGCTGATCTCCGGCGAGACCCGGCTCTCCCGCCATGAGAAAGACCGCATCTTCATGATGGACGCCGATGTCGGCCAGCTCGGCCCGGCTGCGCGGCGCGCGCGCGGCTTCGCCTTCGTGCCGGAAGACCGGCTCGGTCGCGGTGCCGTGCCCGAAATGTCGCTGGTGCTGAACGGCCTGCTCACCGCCCATCCGCTGAAGCTTCTGAAAAACGGCCTGGTGGATAGAGCGCAGGCCACCGCTTTTGCCGAAACCTGCATCCGCGACTACGACGTGCGCACGCCCGGCCCCCAGACGGAAGCCGGAGCGCTTTCAGGCGGCAACCTGCAAAAATTCATCGTCGGGCGCGAGATCATGCTGGCCCCAAAACTGCTCTTCGTCGCCCAGCCGACTTGGGGCGTCGATATCGGTGCGGCCTCGGCCATCCGCCGGCGGCTGATCGCGCTGCGCAATGCCGGAATGGCGATCCTCGTCATCTCCGAGGAACTGGAAGAATTGTTCGAACTCGCCGACACGATCCAGGTGCTCTATCACGGCCGCCTCAGCCCGCCGCTGGTGACGCGCGATACAAGGCCGGAAGAAATCGGCCGCTACATGATGGGCGCAAAGCCGGAAAAGGCCGACGCATGAGCATGACCCATTTTCTGCCCAATCTCGTGCGCCGCGAGCGCGCCTCGCGCAAGGCGATGCTGCTCGCCCCGCCGCTGGCGCTCGCCGCTGCGATCCTGCTCAATCTCGCACTCTATGTACTGATGGGCCGGGATCCCGCCGCCGTCGTGCATGCCATGCTGCTGGAACCCTTCCTCTCCTGGTCGTCGTTTTCCGAAGTGCTCTTGAAGACCGGGCCGCTGCTTCTCATCGCGCAGGGCCTCGCCATCGGCTTCCGCGCCAAGGTGTTCAATATCGGCGCGGAAGGGCAATTCATCCTCGGTGCGATCTTCGCCTCCGCCATTCCGATCTGGTTTCCACAGGCGACGGGCGGCTGGATCTGGCCTTCCATGCTGCTGCTCGGCGCCATCGGCGGTGCGCTCTGGGCCGGCATAACCGCCTTCTGGCGCGTGCGGCTCAACGCCAACGAAATCCTTGTCTCGCTGATGCTGAGCCTGGTGGCCGCCCAGCTGCTCTATTACCTGCTGCTCGGCCCCTGGAAGGATCCGAACGGCTTCAATTTCCCGCAATCCGTGATGTTCCAGTATGATGCCATGGTGCCCACACTCTTTGCCGGTACACGCGTCAACGTCTCGCTTCTGATCGCGATCGTGCTGTCGCTGGCCGCCTGGGTCTTCATGCAGAAGAGCTTCATGGGCTACAAGCTGCAGGTCGGCGGCCTTGCACCGCGTGCGGCCGGCTATGCCGGTTTCAGCGAGGGGCGGGCGATCTGGCTGTCGCTCCTGATCGGCGGTTTTGCTGCCGGTCTTGCGGGAGCGGCGGAGGTCGCCGGTCCGCTCGGCCAGCTCCAGCGCTCGATTTCCACCGGCTATGGCTATTCCGCGATCATCGTCGCCTATCTCGGCGGCCTGCATCCCATCGGCATCGTCGTCTCCGCGCTGGTGATGGCCGCGATCTCGATTGGCGGCGACAATGCCATGGTCTCGGCAAACCTGCCGATCGCCGCCGTTCGCGTCTTCCAGGGCAGCCTTCTGCTCGCCTATCTCGTCGCCGTCGCCTTCGTGCGCTACCGTCTCGAATGGCCGCATACCACCGCGCGGAGCCAGTCATGAACGCCGTCGAATTCATTCTCGCCGGCATGCTGGCGGCGGCAACGCCCTTCCTGCTCGCAGCGCTTGGCGAACTGGTGGTCGAGCGCGCCGGCGTGCTCAATCTCGGCGTCGAGGGTCTGATGGCCTTCGGTGCGGTCATCGCCTTCATCATCGTCTATCATGGTGGCGGGCATTTCATCGCCTTCATCGCCGCAGGCGTCTGCGGCGCGCTGCTCTCGCTCGTCTTCGCCCTCATCGCACTCGGCTTCCGCGCAAACCAGGTCGCGACGGGCCTTGCCATCGGCATTCTCGGCCAGGGTCTCTCCGCGCTGTTCGGCAAGAGCTACGAGAGCCTGACGGTGAAGGGCCTGCCAAAGATCGGCATTCCCGGCCTCTCCGATCTGCCCGTCATCGGCGGCCTTTTCACGCAGGACATCGTCGTCTGGTTGTCGCTGTTGGCAACGCTGGCGATCTGGGCGACCTTCGCCTTCACCAAGACCGGCCTCATCATCCGCGCCGTCGGCGAAAACCCCAAGGCGGCGAATGCCATCGGCTATCCGGTCATCGCCGTCAGGGTCGCCGCCGTCGCCTTCGGCGGCATGATGGCGGGCCTCGCCGGCGCCTATGCCTCGGTGGTCTATACGCCGCTCTGGGCTGACGGCATGATCGCCGGCCGCGGCTGGATCGCCATTGCCCTCGTCGTCTTCGGCACCTGGCTGACGGGGCGCGTCTTCCTCGGCGCCTGCCTGTTCGGCGCCGTCTCCCTGATGAGCCTTGCCGCCCAGACGACCGGTCTCGATGTGCCTTCGCAACTCCTGTCGAGCCTGCCCTACATCGTCACCATCATCGTGCTCGGCATCATCTCCGCCGACCGGCGCCTGCTCAAGCTCAATGGCGTCGCCTCGCTCGGGGAGCCTTTCGAGCGATAAGATCGTTGCGACGACCATTGAAAGATACCGTCTGGAAGGGTGGGCAGGTTCCAACAACCTGTGTATAGATTCGCATGACGCGTGAGAATATTACGCGTATGATTGTTCTCATTCCGCCATGTCAGCGCGAATAAGCGGTTGCAGGGCCATCAGACGACGCATAAGCTCAAGCGGCAACAAGAACGCCGCGTAGATCACGAGGATACCATGGCAACCGGAACCGTTAAGTTTTTCAATCAAGACAAGGGCTTTGGCTTTATTACCCCCGACAATGGCGGAGCAGACGTTTTCGTCCATGTGTCGGCCGTGCAGCCCGGCGCCCCGCTGCGGGACGGTTCCAAGGTCAGCTATGACATCGGACAGGACCGCAAGACCGGTAAGTCCAAGGCGGAAAACGTTCGCACGCTCTGAGCGAACCGCAAAGGCAATCCCTTGCGCGTGACGCTTGCGGATCTGTCGCCAATCTTCCACCGTAGCGTCTGAATGGCCACGGAAGCAGACATGACAGCCGCCGCCCCGACTATCGCGCGGCCGAGAACCCATATTGCCGTACTGGCGGTTCTCGGCCTGACGCACCTTCTCAACGACCTCATGCAATCGCTGATCCCAGCGGCCTATCCTATCCTGAAGGATGCCTATGCCCTGGATTTCGTGCAGATCGGCATGATCACAATGACATTTCAGATTGCCGGGTCGCTATTGCAACCCGCGATCGGCATGGTGACAGACAAACATCCCGCCCCCTATTCGCCCGTTGTGGGCATGATGTTCACGCTTTCCGGCCTAGTCAGTCTCGCCTTCGCCCACAGCTATGCGGTAATCCTCGTCTCGGTCGCGCTGATCGGCATCGGATCGTCCATCTTCCATCCCGAGGCGACCCGCATGGCGCGCTACGCCGCCGGCGGCCGGCAGGGACTGGCACAAGGACTGTTCCAGGTCGGCGGGCAGGCCGGCGGTGCTCTCGGCCCGGTCTTCGCGGCGTTGATCATCGTGCCGTGGGGACAGCCGAGCCTTGCCTGGTTCGCTGTCCTGGCCTTGCTGGCCATGGCGCTTCTGGTCTGGATCGGCGGGAAACAGCGCCAGATCAGCGCAGAATTCGCGGCCACGCGGGCGGAAGCAGGAAAGACCGGAAGCGCCGCCCGCCACGCACCTGCGACGATCGGCATGGGACTGGTGGTTCTGACGCTGCTGATGTTCACCAAGAACGCCTATGGCGAGAGCTTCCGATCGTTCTATACATTCTATCTGATGGAGAAATTCGGCCTCTCCATCCCCTCAGCCCAGATGATGCTGTTCATCTTCCTCCTGGCCTCGGCCGTGGGTGCCCTTATCGGCGGCATCGTCAGCGACCGGATCGGCCGCTACCGGATCATCTGGATCTCCGTGCTGGGGCCGCTGCCTCTGACGCTGATCCTCCCGCATGTCGATCTGTTCTGGACCGGCGTTCTGACCGTATTGATCAACCTGATCATGGCCAGCGCCTTCGCATCGATCCTGATCTACGCGATTGAGCTCCTGCCCAATCGCATCGGACTGATCGGAGGGCTATTCTACGGCTTGAACTTCGGGCTCGGTGGCCTTGCCGCAGCGCTTTTGGGGGTTGCGGCCGATCGCTACGGCGTCGAGGCCGTCTACACCCTCTGCTCCTTCCTGCCGCTCGCGGGGCTTCTCGCCTGGTTTCTGCCGAAGATCGAAGAAGGCGCCACCTAGAGCAATTTCAGCAGAAGCGCGCAGCGGCTTTGCGACGCCTTACGCAAAAAGGACGAGCACCCGATATCGGGTCTCCTTGCGAACTATGGACCACGCCTATCAGTCCCGAGCCACTGTCAGCGGCTCGGGATGTCCGGTTGAAGAATATTCCGATCTCAATCCTCGGGAATTTCGCCAGGCCGATAGTTCGGCAGGCGCCCGGCCGGAAGGATTGCAATCATGGCCAGGCCCGCCATGATGAGAAGTCCGATTTTCAAGGCAAGCAGGCGGGAGTCGGTATTGACGCGAAGAGCCTCTGCCTTCTGCTCAGGCGTGGCGCTCGTCGCGGCAAGCACTTGCTCCAAATGATCGTTGCTCACGAAGGTGATGCTGTCGAGATTGACTTGAGACTGGATTTCGATCGGCAAAGTGGGGTTTTCCGCCAGCTGGCGCGTAACGGCAGACGTGAGCAAACCGACCATCAACGCGCCGACAACCGCCGTGCCGACAGCGGCGGCGAGATTGTTGGTCGTGCCGCGCAGCGAACCCACGTCGCCAGCCAGCTCCTTGGGAGCCGCAGTGACGAGAACGTTAAACAACAGCGTTACGAGAGCCCCTTGGCCGATGCCGAACAGGACGAGGCCGAGCAGAACCGGAATGGAACTCCAATCATTGCGAACGACGAAAGCCAGCCACAGCAGGGCGACCGTGCAAAGCACGAAGCCAAAACGCCCGATCTGTCGCGGCGTGAACCTTTCATAAAAGCGCACGATAAGCATGGCCGAAAAGAATACGGTCAGATTGAAGGGCAGCATCGCAACCGCTGTTGCCAGCGGAGAACGCCCTTGCACGATCTGGATATAGAGCGGGACCGTGAAATTGAGAGCAGCCTCCAGAGCGACGACCGTGAACATGGCATAGACGGCGGCTCGTTCCTGCGGTGATTCCAGGATGGAAAGAGCCAGAAGCGGAGTTTTCCCGCTTTCCGCACGCCGGCGCGTCCACAGAAAAAACGCCTGTCCCAGGACGATACCGACGACGATCATGATCGGCGCCGGCGATACGCCAAGCAGGTTGAACGGCGCCGTTGACCGCGCGAAGACAAGGCCCCATCCGTTCAGATTGTTGAAGCCGAAACTGATGAGGATGATCGCCGCAGCGGCAAACAGGACGCCGAGGATATCGATGCTGATTTCAGGACGGCCCTGGTCCGGCTTCAGCTTGAAACTCAAGACCAGGACCAATGCGGAAACGCCGACCAACAGACCGAAGACAGGCCGCCAGCCGATATAGGTGCCCAAAACACCACCGATAAGGAAGGCGAGAACACCGGCAGCCGCACGAGCCGACCCCAGAGCACCCAGAGCCGTCGCCTGCTGGGAGCCGCGGTAGTTTTCGGCAATCAGCGCGACAAGCGCCGGCACGATGACAGCGGCCGCCGCACCGCACAGGATTTGAGCGGTGATCATCATCGACGCGTTCGCACTCAGCGTCATGAAAACCTGTCCAGCACCGAAGATCACAACCGCAAGGCGGAAGACCTTGAGCGCACCGAAACGCTGAACCAGCTTGGCGCCCAGCATGACGAAACCCGCCACGATCATCGAATAGGCCACGATACCCGTGGCGATCGTGGTCGGTGGCACGCCGAAGCTGTTCACCATTCCGCCCAGCGCGACCGGAAGCGACGCGACATTGAACGACATGATCGCCTGCCCGAAGGCGATCGCGATCATCGGCACCCAGGAATTGCGGGTTTCGGATACACCGCGGGAGGAGGAGGACGCGTTTACCATGATCTTCTCTCTCAATTTCCGTCAGTTTCAATTTTTCGAACGTCGATTGCTGCAAAAGAGCTCTCAGGCGGGCGCCGACACCAGAAGATCGAGCCCGAGCCGCTGCGACAGGAACTGCGTGGCCAATTGCCCTTTAATGGAATTCCCCGCCTCGTCGAGCGGCGGCGCGAAGGTTGCCAATCCGCCTTTTCCGGGTGAAACAGTCACGATGCCGCCTCCGATACCGCTCTTGCCGGGAAGGCCGACCTCATACAACCAGTCACCGGAGGTCTCATAAAGACCGGCCGTCAACATGACTGCCAGCGCGTAGTGGCAGACGTCCGGTTTGACGACCTGCTCGCGCGTCACCGGATTGAAGCCCCCATTCGCAAGCGTTGCCCCCATCACCGCGAGATCTCTCGCGGTCACATTGAGGGAGCATTGCCGCGTGTACAGCTCAACCGCCTCGGCCGGGTCGCAATAGATCCGCCCGACACTTTCGAGCATCCAGGCGATGGAGCGGTTGCGGAAATTGGTCTGCGATGCGGAGGTGTAGACCTCATCGTTCAATGGCAGCGTCCTGCCCGCGAAACGGGAAAGGCCCTCGTGAATGAACCGCCACTTCGCCGCTTCGTTCTCCCCGGGCACAAGGCTTGTTGTCGCGATAGCTCCGGCATTGACCATGGGGTTGGTGCGCCCATCGGTCGTACGCTCGACACCCGTTATCGAGTTGAACGCATATCCAGTCGCGTTCACTCCCAGCCTTTCGCGCGCACCGGTCGCGCCTATGGCATCGCAGATCAGCGCGAACAGGAAGGGCTTGGACACGCTCATGATCGTGAATCCATACTCCGCATCCCCGATCGAGAAGACACGTCCATCGACCCCGACGACGCAAATGCCGAACAGATCGTGCGGAACGCGGGCAAGGGCCGGATAGACCTGGGAATTTTGCCCGAGCTCTACCGAACGGAAGCGCTCGTGCGCTTCCGTCACCAGCCGCGCGGCGAAATCGGACGGAGGAAGAGTGCCCGTGGAAAGGTAGGACGTCTGCGCATCGACAAGTGGCTCCAAGAGTTCCATATGTCTCCCCACTCTTCCGGATTGCGAATGTCGTTCCCGCTGAAAATGATCTTACAGCGAAGATGCCACATGTCCAGAAAGTTGCATCCGGCACGCCCGAATTGAAACTGGTGCACATGCCGCTGCGTGGCAACGGTCTGTCATCGGGCGTGATCTCGCCACCCAGCCGACCGCCGACGACGTCGCGGCCAGCGGTCAATCACTCCGATTGAACAAAGACACGCGATTTTGGGTAAGCTCAGAAACAGACTTGATAGGCGCGATCACATTTTGTTGACTGCAGCTCAGGACGCGCACAATTCATTTATCATGTTAATCATGGACATCTCGGAGAACTGAAGCACAGTCGATATCCGAACGCTTGCCTGTTCGAGGAGGAGCAGGCTGCATCGCGACCGAACTGAGGAGGAGGAGAGAATGCAATTCACAAGGCGAAAATTCATCGCGAGCGCAAGCTCTGCACTTGCCGTGCCCGTCATCCTGAAATCCACGACCTTGCGCGCTCAGGAAGCGGTGACGCTGCGGCTGCATCATTTCCTGCCCCCGGCCGCCAATGTGCACCAGCACCTGCTGATGCCCTGGGCCAAGGCGCTCGACGAACAGAGCGGCGGCAAGCTCAAGGTGGAAATCTTCCCGGCCATGCAGCTCGGCGGAAAGCCGCCGCAACTCTACGACCAGGCGGTCAACGGCGTCGTTGACATCGTCTGGACACTGCCCGGCAGCACACCCGGCCGGTTTCCGACAACGGAAGTCTTCGAGCTGCCGTTCATCGCCGCGCAGAAGGGCGCAGTGAATGCCCCGGCCTGCGAGGACTATTCCCAGACCCATGTCGCGCCGGGCATCACGGATACCAAAATCCTCTGCTTCTGGGCGCATGACCACGGCTTGATCCACACCAACACCGAGATCAAGACCAAGGAGGACCTTGCGGGCCTCAAGCTGCGCAACCCGACGCGTCTCGCCGGCGAAGCGCTGGCAGCACTCGGCGCAACCTCGGTCGGCATGCCGACCCCGCAGATCCCCGAGGCTCTGGCGCAGCGCGCAATCGACGGCTGCGTCGTGCCCTGGGAAGTGGTGCCCTCGCTGAAGATCAACGAACTGACCTCCTACCACCTCGAAATCCCGGGCACGCCGACGCTCTATACCGCCACCTTCTTCCTGGCGATGAATACGGCGCGATACGAGGGCCTCGCCCCCGAACTCCGCGAGATCCTCGACCGGAACAGCGGCCTTGCCTTTGCGAAAGCCGCCGGAGACATGTGGGACAGGATCGGCGCCGAGGTGCGCACCAAGGTCGAGGCAAGCGGCAAGAACAAGGTGACCACGATCAGCGAGGCGGAAAAGGCGCGCTGGGTGGAAGCCACCGCGCCGGTTCGCGACACATGGGTGGCGGACATGAAGGCGAAAGGCCTCGACGGCGAGGCGCTCCTCAAGGCGGCGCAGGACGCGATCCAGAAATACGCCAAGGCCTGACCGGACAGCCGGAACGGTGCCTGGCCGTTCCGGCGCATCCTCCACGATCGCGACGGAGCCTTTCATGGAAAAGGTCGAACAACCCCGGATAAGCCGGGTCGAACGGCTGGCCGGCCTTCTGGCCGTCGCAGGCGGCATCCTGATCTGCTTTGCGGCCGTGCTGGTGACGATCAGCGTCGCCGGGCGCCGGCTGTTCAACAAACCCGTTCCAGGCGACTATGAAATGGTCGAGATCAGCGTCGGCATCGCCGTCTTCGCTTTCCTGGCCTATACGGCGGCCAAGAGCGGCCATATCGCCGTCGATACCTTCACGCTCAAGCTGCGCCCGCGATTGACTGCCGTCATCGACGGGGTCTGGGATCTGGTGCTGGCGGCGTTTCTCGGCTTCTTTTCCTGGGGGCTGCTTGCCGGCGGACTGAACGCACGCGCCTACGGCGAAACACTTATCCAGCTCGCCTGGCCGATCTGGCCCGTCTATCTCGTCTGTTCCCTTCTCGCCGCGCTGGCCTGCCTCGTCACGCTGGCGGTCGCACTGCTCAAGATCAAAGGCAGCCCATGAGCGGTTTCTCCCTTGCGCTTCTCGGCTTCGGCGCCATGCTGTTGCTGATCGCCGCGCGCATGCCCATCGCGCTGGCCATGCTGGTGGTGGGTGCGGCCGGCTATGCCTGGCTCTCCAGCCCCCATGCGCTGATCTACTACCTGCAAACCAATGCCTATAGCCAGTTCGCCAGCTATACGCTGTCGGTCATTCCGCTTTTCGTTCTGATGGGGGCGCTGGCGGAGCGCTCCGGCATAGCGGCAACGCTTCTGCGCGCGGCTGAACGCGGCCTTTCACGCCTGAGGGGCGGCATGCCGATGGCGGTGATCGCCGCCTGCGCCGGCTTCGGAGCGATCTGCGGCTCGTCGGTGGCGACGACAGCAACCTTCGGGCGGGCGGCGCTGCCGGAATTGCGCCGGGCGAAGGTGGATCCCGGCTTCGGCACCGGCACGATCGCAGCCGGCGGCACGCTCGGCATTCTCATTCCCCCCTCGGTCATTCTCGTCATCTACGCCATCACGGCTGAACAGAACATCGCCAAGCTCTTCCAGGCCGCCCTGATCCCCGGCCTCCTGGCGGCGGCATTCTATATCCTCGCTATCGCCATCGCCGTTCGCCGCAACCCCGATCTTGCACCGCCGGTCGCGTTCACGCCGCCGGCCGCCACCCCACGACCCGCCTGGGCGCGCCCGGCGGGCGCCGTTCTTATCCTTATTGCCGCCGGTGCCTGGCTTTCGGGTTATCTCGGCTCGGTCGGCGGGATCCTGCTGGCAATCCTTGGCCTGCTCATGCTGTTTGCAGACTTCGCCGTCATCCCTGCGGCAGGCATTGCAGTTGTCGTCGTCGGCGGCATCTACGGCCAGGTTTTCACGCCAACCGAGGGAGCGGCCGTTGGAGCCGCCGTCATGCTGGCCGTCGGAGCCCTGCAAAAAACTCTCAACATGGAGGATATCAAGCAGAGCTTTCTCCAGACGGCGGAAACGACCGGGATGATCTTCCTCATCCTGCTCGGGGCAGAGGTGTTCGGAGCCTTTCTGGCCCTGACCCAGATGCCCATGACGCTCGCCGCAATGATCGGCGACAGCTCCCTGCCGCCCTATGTCGTCATCTGCTGCATGATGCTGGCCTACATCATCCTCGGCGCAGTGATGGACGAACTGGCGATGATCCTGCTGACCCTGCCTGTCTTCATTCCCGTCGTGCTGTCGCTCGATTTCGGCATGCCGACCGAAGACGTCGCGCTTTGGTTCGGCA
The DNA here is from genome assembly GCF_022899935.1 of Shinella curvata. Lineage (GTDB taxonomy): Bacteria > Pseudomonadota > Alphaproteobacteria > Rhizobiales > Rhizobiaceae > Shinella > Shinella curvata. The sequence goes on along the minus strand of NZ_JALJCJ010000013.1, from coordinate 12,551 downwards.
TATTGGTGCTCGTCGTCGTCGGCATCGGCCTCACCGCCCCGCCGATCGGCCTCAACGTCTTCATCATCAACAAGATCGCCCGCGACGTGCCGATCCTCAGCACCTATCGTGGTGTGCTCCCCTTCGTCGTCGCCGATTTCATCCGCCTCGCCACCCTCCTCACCTTCCCGGCACTGTCGCTGTGGCTGGTGCACCTGCTGAACTAGGACCGAGCTGGCAATGTCGGGAGCGGACACCACGACCGACCGGCACAAAAAAGGCCGGTACACAAGGCACCGGCCAAGCCACGGAGACAGGGAACGCTCCGCAGGGGATTCAAAGCGGCGTCAGTATCTCCAGCGCCTGTGCATGCAGTTCCGCCGTGGCCGCCGCGACAATCGCGCCTCCCTTTTCGGCCGGTCCACCGTTCCAATCCGTGACGACACCGCCCGCCTGCTCGATGATCGGAATGAGGGCGACGATGTCATAGGGTCGCAGACCGGCCTCCACCACGAGGTCGATCTGGCCGGCGGCCAGCATGCAATAGGCATAACAATCCGTGCCATAGCGCGACAGGCGGACCCGTTGTTCCAACCGGTCGAAGGCGACCCGCTGCGACGGCTGGAAAATTGCGGGGGTGGTGGTGCAGAGCGTGGCCTGCGCAAGGTCCTTCGTCGCACGCGTGGCAAGCGATGCTGCGCCATGCGGTCCTTCATAATGCGCGCCATGACGGGTCGCGTAGAACAGTTCGCCGATGAAGGGCTGCGCCATCATGCCGGCGACCGCATCGCCGTTTTCCGTCAACCCGACAAGCGTGCCCCAGAGCGGTATCCCGGCAATGAAGGAGCGCGTGCCGTCGATCGGATCGACAACCCAGATGCAAGCGTTCTGCCCGCCCTCCACACCGAACTCCTCGCCCAGGATGCCATGATCCGGGAATTCCGTCCGGATCAGGTTACGAATGGCCCTTTCCGTCTCACGGTCGGCTTCCGTAACGGGATCAAAACCGTCCGCCAATTTGTTGGAAACGAGCCCCGTCTGCCGGAACCGCGGCAGGGTCTCGCGCGTCGCAACCGCGGCGAGCCTGTGCATGAATTCGACGGATATCATCGCTTCGCCCTGCTCAAACTGCCCTCAGCCACACCGCCCAGCGCGGATCGCTCATCACGAAGCGCGCCCGCATGTGCTTCCAGAAGCCGTATTTGAAAAAATCGAAATCGAGGCGGGAGATCCGGTTCTGGACCATGGCCCAGGTCGACCATTTGAGATCGACCAGCGCCTTGAACAGGCAGACCCGTGCAAGAAGGGCCGGATCGAGACGGCCGTAGTACTCCTCGATCATCTCTGCCTCCACCTCCGGCGAAAAACACATTTCGCTGAACCACAAGGCCAGCTCGGCGGCCCGGTCATTGGTCGAGGCATATTCGAAATCCACCAGCATGACCCGGCGATCGGCATGCAGCAGGAAGTTTCCGGCAAGCGTGTCGTTCATGCAGGGCGCCAGATCGAGGCCAGAGGCCTCCAAAGCCCGCCGCGCCTCGCGGTAGCGCGCGTTGAGCCAGCCGAAGTCCTCAGGAAATTCGCCGCCGAGCGTCAGGGCCTGCTCGAAATGTTCGTCGATCATGTCGAAGGTCGTCTTGCGCTGGGTGAGCGGCGCGCTGTCGTTGAAGGCCTTTAATGCGCGCAGGCCGTTGAAACGCACGACCGGATCAAGGAAATCGGCATTGGTGGAGGTGCGCAGCCCCTCGACGAACTCGCTGATCTCCACGCCTGTTTCCGGAAAGAAGTCAATGATACGCGCGCCGACGCCGGCAGCATGCGCCTTGCGACCAGCCTCGTTGGCCGTGCGGCGGTCGATGAACATTTCCGTGCCTTCGCCCGGAATCTTGACGAAGAAACTGTGCGGCGCGGCTTCGACATGCACCCGCCAGTTCGGATTGCTGATGCCGCCCGGCACCGGCTCGTAAGAAACCGTCCGCCCCTGCCAGTCCGCGACGGCGACGATGGCGGCTTCGATCGCCCGCTCTCCCGGAGATACGCCTTCACCCAAGCTGCGTCGCATGCGCTCCTCCGTCACACCTGTTTCAGCCATGTCTCGAAACGCGGCCCCTCGATCACGGTCCGTGCCCTGAGCAACCGCCATTCGGCATACTTGAAGAATTCGACGTGTGTTCTCGGCGAGCGGGCCGCGCTGATGAAGCCCCACAGCGCCCACATCAGATCGTCCGCTGCACCGTAGAGCCTTGCACGGGCAAGCGTCTGCGCGTCCGGTTTGCCAGTCGCGATCTCGATTGCGAGCAGCGCTTCCCCGTCGAACGGAAGCAGCTCGGCAAGCACTGTTCCGAGATCATGGGCGGGGTCCGCCTGTCGCGCCCATTCGAAATCGACCAGTCGAACGGCACTTTCCGGCCCGACCATCACATTCGACGACACACCATCAGCATGGCAAGGCACTGTATCCACTCCGGCTGCCGCAATCGCCGCGCCAATCTGATCGACGGCAGCGACGGTTGCCTGCACCAGCGCAGGCAGGATCACGCCCGGCGCTTCAGCAAGTCTTCGATAAGCGGCAACGAGATCGAACACGCTGCGATTATCGGCAAGCGGCGCCGCCTCCTGGAAGCGGCGCTTGGCGGCAAGCAGACTTTCAAACACCGCAGGACGGCGCAGCACATCCGCATGCCCCCACGCCCATTCCGCGCCCAGCGCCTCGAAGACGAGAATGCCGCCGGCTGGATCGGCATGCAGCAGGCGCGGCGCGACACCGAGCTCCCCCGCCTTGCGGCTGGCATCGGCAACATGCTCCAACGCGATGAAACCGGCCATGTCATCGTGCCGGCGCTTGACGAAAACCGCCGGCCGGCCGGGCATGGTGGCGAAAACACATGTGTTCTCCACCGCCCGATGGACGGGTGAGACCACCCCGCCGATCGGCGGGGAAAGCGCCGCCCCGGAAAGGCCGACGGCAGCGAGCGCGGTCTCCATCGCCTCATCGTTCGGCATGAGAGTCTCCTTCGGCAAGGCGGCGCAGGAGTGTGGTCAGCATGAGGATGCCGGCCGCAACATCGTCAGGATGGGTCAATTCGTCCGGATGGTGCGCGATGCCGTCGACACTTGGAATGAAGATCAGAGCGGAGGGAATGCCGCTGTTTTGCAGCGCCACCGCATCGTGTCCCGCCACCGAGCGCATGGTCAGTGGCTCGAAGCCGCAGGCGCGCGCCGCATTGTCGGCGCTGGCCATCAGCCTGCTATCCATGCCGGCCGGCTCCCGCAGCGTATCGGCAATGATCTCCAATCGCGTGCCGGTATCGGCCGCCGCCTTTTCGAAGGCCGCGAGAACCGCCTGCCCGGCCCTATCGAGTTCGGCGACGGCGAGGCCCCGCAGCTCGAACCAGACCGTGGCCCGCTCCACCACCACATTGGGCGAATTCGGTTCGATGACAAGGCGCGCGGCCGAGCGGTGAAGGTGAGGATAATGTGCGGCAAGCAGCGTTTCGAAGGCTGCAATGCCCTGCGCGGCGGCGAGAAGCGCATCGCGTCGGTCTGCCATCGGCGTCGGCCCCGTATGGGCGGCGCGGCCCATCCAGCGGATGGTCATCTTGCGAGCGGCCCAGGTCCCTTCGACGATGCCGATGCGACGACCGGCCTCGGTCAGGATGCGCCCCTGCTCGACATGCAGCTCGACATAACCTTCCGGCCGTGGCGGAACGGTTCCCGTTCCGCCATCGACGCCGATGGCCGCCAATGCTTCGCCGAGCGTGATGCCGGCCCCGTCGCGAAGGGCAAGCGCGTCATCAAGCGGCAGGGTTTTGGAGAAAACACCACTACCGGTGAGGCTGGGCTGATAGCGCGCGCCCTCTTCGTTCGTCCAGTTGACGACGGCGAGGTTGCGGCTCGGGCGGAAACCACCGGCCTGCGTCTCGGCCTGGAGATCGAGTGCCGCACAGCCGGCGGCGAGAACGCCGAGGGTACCGTCGAAGCGGCCACCGCGCGGCTGCGTGTCGAGATGCGAACCGGCGAAAATCCAGGGCGCTCCCTCGCCCGCCCAATCGAAGCACGCAAACTGGTTGCCGATCGCATCATGCGCCATGCGTGCGCCACCCTGCGTCATCCAGTCCGCAAAAATCGCACGGGCAACGCCGTCCTCGGCGCTTGCGGCAAGCCGCGTCACGCCTTCGCCGCCCTTTGCGCCGATGGCGGATATGCGGTCGAAGATCGCCGCCAGGTCCATCTTGGGGTTCCTCGCCGCACTATCCATGAATGATCTCCAGGTCTTTCGCCGCCACCGCCTGGACGATGACTTCCGGCGGCGGCCGGTCGGTCACCAGCGTATGGACGCGGGAGAAGGGAGCGGTAATGACATTGCCGACCTTGCCGAACTTGGAGTGGTCGGAAAGCATGACGCTGCGCGAGGTCTGTTTCACCAGCACCTGGCGAATGCGCGCCTCGTCCTCCTCGAAATCCATGAAACCGTAGTCAACATTGATGGCCCCCGCGCCCATGAAGACCATGTCGAAATGGAATTGCTGGATATAGGCGATCGTGTCGTAGCCGACGAGATCCTGCTCCACCGGGCGCAGATGCCCCGGCGTCATCAGCACCTGAACGCCGAAATGCTCGCAGGCCGCCTGCGCGATGCGTAGCGAATTGGTGTAGAGCCTGAGTTTCTTGAAGCCGACGAGCCGGCGGGCCAGCGCCAGTGTCGTCGTGCCGGTGTCGAGGAAGATGACGCAGTCGTCGATGATAAGATCGCGCGCCAGGCCGGCGACCTCGTCCTTTTCCAACGCATTCAGCTTGATGCGTTCGGTGATCGGCGTGTCGGCGGTACGGCCCGCCGGGATGGCGCCGCCATGCACGCGCCGCACGGCCCCCTCAGCCTCGAGATCCTTCAGATCGCGCCGGATCGTTTCCCCGGAAACGCCGAATTCGGCCGAAAGCTCGAGCACACTGACACGCTGATCGCGGTCCAGGCGCTCCAGGATGACCTCCTTGCGGATCTCACTCGACATGAACGGCTTCCTCCTCATGCAGCGCCTCGTGCCGATGCAGGCAGGCGGCGTAGTTGCCGCCGGCAAGAGCCAGCAGCGGTGGGTCGGTTTTCTGGCAGTCGCCCTGCGCACGCGGGCAGCGCGAGCGGAACGAGCAACCGAGCGGCAGATCGATCGGGCTCGGCGGCTCGCCGTCGAGCAGATAGCGGGGGCGCGGGAAACGGTTGTCCTCCAGCGTCGGCATGGCGCTCAGCAGTGCCCGCGTATAGGGGTGGTGCGGCTGTTCGAAAAGCGTGCTGTTGTCGGCCAATTCCACGATGCGCCCGAGATACATGACGGCGATACGGTGGCACATCCGGCGCACGAGCGCGAGGTCGTGCGAAATGAACACATAGGAAAATCCGTGTGTTGCCTGCAGCCGGTTGAAGAGATCCAGAAGCTCGGCCTGCTCCACCTGGTCGAGCGCCGACAGCGTCTCGTCGAGGATGAGCAGGCGCGGCTTCAGCACCAGAGCGCGCGCGATGTTGATGCGCTGGCGCTGGCCGGCGCTCAGGCCCACGGGCAGCCGGTCCGCGAGATCCAGATCGAGCCCCACCTCGGCCATCGCCTCCTGTGCTCGCCGCGCCGCCTCCGCCCGATCGACGCCATGAATGAGCAGCGGCTCCTCGATCATGCGCTGGAGCGGCATGCCTGACGGCAGCGAGCCATAGGGGTCCTGCAGGAGCAGCTGGAAGGACCGGCGCATTTCCGTCAGCGAGCGGGCGGAGAGATGCGAGAGGTCCTTGCCGAGGAAGGCGATACGCCCGCCGTCCGGCTGCTCTAGCCAGGCGAGAAGGCGGGTCAGGGTGGATTTGCCGCAGCCGCTTTCACCGACGATGCCGAAATTCTCTCCCGCCTTCACGCTGAAGGAGACGTCGCGCACCGCCTTTACTTCATTATAGGCGTTGAAGGATCCGCGCCGGCGCACGAGGTAGGAACGCCTGACATTGTCGACCGTCAGCACTGCCTCACCGTCCCGCGCGGGCGGCGCGCCCACATCCTTCCAGATCGAGGGGATGCGGGAAATGAGCGCGCGGGTGTAGGACTGCGCGGGCCGTGTGGCGAGTTCCGCAGTACGCCCTTCCTCCACAATGCGACCACGCTGCATGACGAGCGTGCGTTCGGCGATCTGCGCCACCACCGGCAGCGACGACGAGATGAAGAGGAAGGCCGTGTCGAGGCTCTGGCGCAGCCCGTCGATGAGCCGGATGATCTGCGCGGCCACCGTCACGTCAAGCGGTTGGGTGATGTTGTCGGCGATCACAAGCGAGGGATCGGAAACCAGCGCATCAACGATCATCACGCGTTGCATCATGCCGCCGGAAAACTGGAACGGCGCCTCGTGGAAGCGGGCGGCCGGTGAGGGAATGCGCACGCGGCCCAGCAGGTCGAGCACCTTGTCGCGCGCCTCGGCCCGGCCGATCTCGGGGCGCACGCAACGCAGCTTCTCGACGATCTGCTGACCGATCGGCAAACGGGGATCGAGCGACCCCATCGGATTGGCGCCGATGAAACCGATGCGGTTGCCGCGGATGGCGGACAGCGCGCGCGGCGGCAGCGACAGGATGTCCTTTCCTTCGAAGACGATCCTGCCGGCCGCGATTTCCAGAGGTGTAGACACAGCGCGGACCAGCGCGCGAGCCAGCACGGACTTGCCCGAGCCGGCCTCGCCGACGAGGCCGAGCACCTCCCCCGGCGCCAGCGAAAAGGTGACGTCATCGACAATGCGCCGGTTGCGTCCTTCCCGATCGAGATCGACACTGAGATTGGAGACGGCGAGAATGGGGACTGGCATCACGCTTCTCCTCGCAGAACCGCATTGCGCGCGCGCTCCAGCGCCGATCCCATCAGGTTGAGGCAGGTCAGCGAAACCAGCATGAAGACGCCGGGCATGGTGGCGATCCACCAGGCGTTCAGGAGGTATTTCCGCGCATCGGCGATGACATTTCCGAAGGTGGGTGTCGGCGGCTGCACGCCGAGACCAAGGAAGCCGAGAATGGATTCGAAGATCATCATGCGGGCGATGTCGAGCACAGCGACGAAGGCGATCGGCGGCAGGACGACAGGCGCAACGAAGAGCAACATGATGCGCAGATCCGAAGCCCCGAGCACCCTTTCACCCAACACATAGCCGCGGCTGCGTTCGCCAAGGGCCACGGAGCGGGCGACACGGGCATAGAGCGGCCAGCCGGAAAGGCCGAGCACGAGGATAATCGCCGGCACCGTCGGGCGGGAAACGCCGAGAATGGTGATGGCGAGAATGATCATCGGGATCGAGAGTTGCGCATCGGTGAGCCGCATGATGACGGCGTCCACCCAGCCGCCGCGGAAGCCGGCATAGAGGCCCAAGCTGCAACCGACGACGAACATCAGGACGACGGTGGTGATGCCGATCAGCAGCGAATAGCGCAGGCCCACCAGACAGCGCATCAGCACATCGCGGCCGAGCTGGTCGGTCCCGAGAAGGTAAGGCCACTTCCAGCCCTCCGACGGAAACGGCGGCAATAGCTTGGAACCGTAGGCGATCTTGATCGGGTCGATCGAGCTTATCAGCGGCAGGAAGATCGCCAACCCGCCGAGCAGGCCGAAACCGATCAGCCCAATCCGAAAATCCGTGCGCGCAGCAGCGATCTGCAGCATGCGCCGGGTGGGGGTGACACCCCGTTTTAAAGCCGGACGCGCGGCAACGGTCTCATGAGCGATATCGGCCACGTCAATACTCCAGTCTCGGATCGATGGTCATCGCGATGAGATCGACGAGCACGTTGATCATCACGAACATCACGGAAATGAAGATGGCGATGCCCTGGATGAGCGGGAAATCGCGTTGCAGCACGGCGTTGATCGTCAGGAGGCCAAGACCGGGATAGTCGAAGATGAACTCGATGACGAGCACGCCGCCGAGCAGCATGCCGAGCTGGACCCCGAGCAGGTTGATGAGCGGGATCGCCGAATTGCCGAGCGCATGGGAAAAGATCGTGCGGCTGCGGGAAAGGCCGCGGATCGGCGCCAGCTGGATGAAATCCTCACGCATCACCTGCGCGACCGAAACAGTCAGCGTGCGCAGGATGAAGGGCACGATCTCGACGGCCAGCACGATCGCCGGCAGTATGGTGTAGCTGAAACCGCGATAGCCGATGGCCGGCAGCAATTTCAGTTTCACCGACAGGAACAGTGTCAGAACGATACCGAGCCAGAAATTCGGCGTCGATACACAGAGGGAGCCGATGGCCAGCGCCAGCTTGTCCGGCCACTTTCCCGGATAGAGCCCGCCGAGCGTGCCAAGCGGCACGGCGACCAGAAGAGCCAGGGCAAGGGCGACGGCCGCCAACTGAAGCGTCATCGGCAATGTGGCGAGGATGAGATCCAGCACCTTGGCCCGTTCTTCACGGGTGGCATCATCGAAGGATGCGCCGCCGAGGCTTGCGCCACTCTTCGGCCGGACAAAGGACGTACCGAGATCGCCGGTCACGAGATCGCCGAGATAGGACACGAACTGGATCGGAATGGGCCGGTCGAGGCCGAGCTCCTTGGCCTTCATCGCGACCACCTCGTCCGGCGCCATGCCGCCCACGATAAGGCGCGCGGGATCGCCCGGCACCACACGCAGGAGCGTGAAGATGATGAAGGTCACGAGCAGAATGATGAGCGCTCCCTGCAGGAGGCGTCTCAACAGGAACGATAGGACGAACATGCGTCTCCCCTTGCACTGATCGGTATGGAGCGGCCGCCCCTCAGGGACGGCCGCCGCTTGCCATCAGGCGAGGGTCGCCTTGTTCGCGTCCATCATGCCGTTCGGATAGAAGTACATGCCGTCCAGACCCTCGCGCATGGCGTGGATAAAGACCGAGGTGAAAAGCGACAGTGCCGGCACCTTGTCGGCCAGCATCGGCATCACCTCGTTCTGGATCACGGCCTTGCGTTCGGCAGGATCCAGCGTGTTGCGCTCCTTGTCGAGCACCGCGTCCAGATCCTTGTCATCGATGCCGCAGATGCGCTTCGAGCTCGAATGGAAATGGGTGCGCAGCACCAAATCCGGTTCCGGCGAGCCCGTCGACCAGCCGCAGTCGATCATGTGTCCCGGCCCGCCACCCGGACGATCGTAAAGCCGCTCGTTCCAGGCCGCCACTTCCATCACGTTGAGCTTCACCGGGAAACCCTGCTCCTGCAGCATGGCCGTGATGACCTCGCCATATTCCTTGGTCTTCGGATAGAAGCCGACCGAAGTGATGTATTCGAGCTCCGGCAGGCCCTCGCCCTTCGGGAAACCGGCTTCCGCAAGAAGCCGCTGGCTTTCCTCCGGATTGTATTCCGGATAGTTCGGCGTATCGACGTAACCGAACTTGACCGGCGAGATCCAGGCTTTCGAGGCGTGGCCCGAGACGCCGAGGATATCGAGCAGCACGGCGCGGTCGATGGCATGGGCGGCCGCCTTGCGCAAGCGCGGGTCATTGAAGGGCGGTTTGGAGCAGCGGAACCAGAGATATTTGTTCTCGACAGACACCGCCTTGTTCAGCTTGTAGCCGCCGGTCTCCTCGATGGTCTGGACCTGCTCGGCCTCAAGACGTTCGATGAGATCCGCCTCGCCGTTGAGCAGTGCCAGCGTGCGCGTGGTCGCATCCCCGACGAAACTGAAATTGATGCCGGGAATGGCCGGCTTGCCGAGATAGAAGCCGTCGAAGGCTTCAAGCACCGTGGTATTGCCGTCCTGGCGGGCGAATTTGAAGGCGCCGGTGCCGTTCGGACGGGAGGACAGCGTCTTCGGGTCGGCGACATCCTTTGCCGACAAGATCGGCAGGAAGGCGGAGAGGAACCAGAAGAGGCTCGCCGGGTAGCCGCCTTTGTCGGTCTTGATGCGGGCGACATGATCGCTCACCACCTCGACCTCGCAGGGGCCGGGATACCAGGCTGCCGGGCGGTCGGGCTGGCTGGCATATTCGAAGGTCGCCTTCACGTCTTCGGCGGTGAAAGGCTTGCCGTCGTGGAAGGTGACACCCTCGCGCAGCGTGAATTCGAGCGTGTGCTCGTCGACGAGCTTCATGTCGGTCGCCAGTTCCATCACCAGCTCGTCCGGCTTGTCCGGCCGCATCGGCGCACGGGTGAGATAGCTGAAGACGAAACTCTCCAGATTGATCTGAGCGAGCGTGGTGTGCGAGGACGGATCCCAGTTGCCGGTCAGGTTTTCCGCCGACATGAAATTGAGGACCTTGCCCTCGGCGGCATGCGCCGGATTGACGAAAAAGGCAGTATTGAGGACCGGAAGGCCGACGGCGACGCCAGCGAGCGCGGAACTCTTTAGGAATGCTCTCCTGTTGAATTGCATGACGATTTCTCCGCAGTTGGATTGCTGGGTGTTCCCCACCCCGCTTTGTCGCCAGCAACGACAAGCGGAGGTATTTTATTTTGGAAAATGTGATCTTCGGCCTGCTGGCAGAACGCCATGACAAGCGCATCGGCATGCCGCTGGCCAACCACCTGAAGGCCGACCGGCAGGCCATTTGCGGTCAGTCCGCAGGGCAGCGAAGCGGCCGGACTGCCGGACAGGTTGAAGGGATAGGTGAAGGGCGTCCAACCCGTCCAGGCCAGAACCGCGGACGGTGACGTAAACCCCGCCGGCGCCTCGCGATCGGCGGCGAAAGGCTCGACCGGCACGGTGGGCAAAAGCAGGAGGTCGATATCCTCAAAAAGCGCATGGACGCTGCCGGCGAATTCCGCGCGCGCCTTTGCAGCCGAGAGGTAATCGGCAAGATTGTAGTGTGCCGAAGCTTCAACGAGACCGCGGAACCCGCTGCCGAAAGCCGATAGATCAGTCTGCGCACCATAGGCGACGCCACGGCCGGCGACCCAGAGCGTTTCAAAAATCCGGATCGGATCCTGCCAATCGGGAGCGACCATGTGGATATCAACACCCAGCGTCGCGGACAGCGTCGCAACGGCCTGCCGAACCACCCGATCGATTTCAGGCGCGACGGAAAAACCGAACAGGCTCGGCGCAAAGCCGATGCGCAACGAACCGAGAGATTGCGGCACGGTATAATCGGCGCCGTCATCGGGCAGCGCCTGATGATCCCGAGGATCCGGTCCCTTGACGACATTGAACAGGACAGCACTGTCCTTGGCCGAAAGGCTCATCGGGCCGGCATGAGACAGCATTTCCGTGGCACTCCACGGCCAGGCCGGTACGCGCCCCAGCGACCCCTTCATGGCGAAAACGCCGCAAAAGGCTGCCGGGATGCGCACGGAGCCGCCGCCGTCGGACCCCAACGTGAAGGGTACCATCCGCGCGGCAAGCGCCGCACCGGAACCGGAACTCGAGCCGCCACTCGTCCGTTCAGGGTTCCAGGGGTTGCGGGTCGGTCCGTAGAATTCCGAACAGCCGGAGCCGGACCAGCCCATTTCGGTTGTCGTCGTCTTGCCGATCATGATCGATCCGGCATCGATCATCCGCTGGACGATCGGCGCCGTCGCCTTGGGAGCGAAATCCTTGTAGGCGGCGGAGCCTCGCTGGCAGAGCTTGTCCGCCACGAAGAAAAGATCCTTCACGCCCATCGGAATTCCATGCAGCGGACCGCGTAACCGCCCCTGCGCCCTCTCCCGGTCGCAGGCGCGCGCCTCTTCCAGCGCTTCCATGTCATAGACCTGACTGAAGGCGTTGACGATCGGGTTCAATCGCCCAATGCGCTCAAGGCTTTCGCGCACAAGCGCCTCGGAGGTGAGGCTGCCGCTAGCAAGTGCCGATCTGAGCGCAAGAACAGAAAAATCCACGACCTTCATCTCCCGTTATGTTGATTTATGTTGATTTTGTGGAAATTGTCAACATGAAGAAAATCAACAAAACGCGCATTGATAAGCAAAAAACCACAGAGCGATTTGGATGGATTTCGTTTTGTGTTTATCGTCTGGCCTTGCTGAAACTGGTCTAATAGGGCGACCACATTCGTCGTAAAGTCGGATGTGAGGGCTTGGAAAGATTTGGGGGACCGCTTCTAAAGCGGCCCAATTTACGGCAGCCGATGCCTTATTCGCACCTATCGCCATTCGTCTCCAAACCCACGAAATCGACCTGAATACGCAGGCAAACACCTACGCCGAACGCCTTCGTCGACTACCTGCAATGGAAGAGTGATATACAGCGGCCCTAGCGGAAACTTGGCGCGAGACCGACCGTGAAGCCGACGCGATCTCTTCAGGACACATCACCGCAGATCTTCGCGCCTCCGTGTAGCGCAGCTGTAGACAACAGACCGCTAGGTGAAGCCGTCATGGACGCGGCCCCATGCGCCAACGCCTGATCCCGGCGATCACAAAACGGGACCGAACATTTCTGGGTGTTTGCTTGCCATGGTCAACTGTGGCGGGGAGGTGTGCCAAGAAGTGTTGCTTGCCCTATGCTCTGATTCATAGCGGACCACCTGCCGAGCGGATAGGGCACGGATCACGCTATTGCTTGAGGCAGGCAGTTTCTCCTCCATGGCTACGAGATCGTAGAGAAGTGGAGGAAGCACGTATCTCCGCCCCGTGAGCATCGAGAATGAGCTTATGCTG
>NZ_JALJCJ010000012.1 GCF_022899935.1 Shinella curvata | reverse complement strand
GAGACCCCGATCTTCCAGGTCGCCGACTACGGTCTCGTCGCGGACCTGTTCGAAGCACTCCCGGAATTGCAGAAGGCGCTTTGAGTGGCATGGCGGGAATAGAGGAACTTCCCGAACGCGAGTCGATGGAATTCGACGTTGTGATTGTCGGTGCGGGCCCGGCTGGTCTGTCTGCGGCGATCCGGCTGAAGCAGGTCAATCCGGACCTCACCGTCGTCGTGCTCGAGAAGGGTTCGGAAGTCGGCGCGCATATTCTTTCCGGCGCGGTTGTCGATCCCATCGGCATCGACCGCCTGCTGCCCGATTGGCGCGAGGATGAGAGCCACCCGTTCAAGACCGAGGTGAAGGACGACCACTTCCTGCTGCTCGGCCCGGCCGGTTCCATCCGCCTGCCGAACTTCGCCATGCCGCCGCTGATGAACAACCACGGCAACTACATCGTCTCGCTCGGAAACGTCTGTCGCTGGCTGGCGACCAAGGCGGAGGAACTCGGCGTCGAGATCTATCCCGGCTTTGCCGCCTCCGAAGTGCTCTACAATGACGAGGGCGCCGTCATCGGCGTCGCGACCGGCGACATGGGCATCGAGCGCAACGGCGAGCCCGGCCCGAACTATACGCGCGGCATGGCGCTCATCGGCAAATATACGCTGATCTCGGAGGGCGTGCGCGGCTCGCTCGCCAAGCTTCTGATCCAGAAGTTCGACCTCCAGAAGGATCGCGAACCCCAGAAATTCGGCATCGGCCTCAAGGAGCTCTGGCAGGTCAAGCCGGAGAACCACAAGCTGGGTCTCGTGCAGCACTCCTTCGGTTGGCCGCTCGGCATGAAGACCGGCGGCGGTTCGTTCCTCTATCACCTCGAAGACAACATGGTCGCCGTGGGCTTCGTGGTGCATCTCAACTACAAGAACCCCTATCTCTTCCCCTTCGAGGAGTTCCAGCGCTTTAAGACGCATCCGGCGATCAGGGGCACGTTCGAAGGCGGCAAGCGGCTCTCCTACGGCGCCCGCGCCATCACCGAGGGCGGCTACCAGTCGGTGCCAAAGCTGTCCTTCCCCGGCGGCGCGCTGATCGGCTGCTCGGCCGGCTTCGTCAATGTGCCCCGCATCAAGGGCAGCCACAATGCGGTGCTCTCGGGCATTCTTGCCGCCGAAAAGCTGGCCGATGCGATTGCGGCCGGCCGCGCCAATGACGAGCCGATCGAGATCGAGCAGGGCTGGCGCGACAGCGCCATCGGCTCGGACCTCAGGAAGGTGCGCAACGTCAAGCCGCTGTGGTCGAAGTTCGGCACGGCTATCGGCGTGGCGCTGGGCGGGCTCGACATGTGGACGAACACGCTGTTCGGCGGTTCGATCTTCGGCACGCCGAAGCACGGCAAGACCGATGCGCAGTCGCTGGAACCGGCCGCCAAACACAAGCGGATCGACTATCCGAAGCCGGATGGCGTGCTGACCTTTGACCGTCTCTCCTCGGTGTTCCTGTCGAACACCAACCACGAGGAAGACCAGCCGATCCATCTTCAGGTGAAGAACCCGGAGCTGCAGAAGACCTCGGAACTCGACATCTATGCCGGCCCGTCGACGCGCTACTGTCCTGCCGGTGTCTATGAATGGGTGGAGAAGGACGGCAGGCAAGTCTTCGTCATCAACGCGCAGAACTGCGTGCACTGCAAGACCTGCGACATCAAGGACCCCAACCAGAACATCAACTGGGTGCCGCCGCAGGGCGGCGAAGGGCCGGTTTATCCAAATATGTGATGCTGTAGTCGAGAACCCTAAGTTGCCTCAACGCCTCTGCAAGTGATTAAATTTATTGAGGCGTTTAAAAATCCGAGAACCCGACATTTCCCAAAGTGAAGCCCGGGATTTCCCAATTCGCAAGAACAAAAAAAAACCGGGCGGAGCCCGGTTTGTCATTTTTTGGAGGTGAGCAACATTTCTACATCGTCGCGGAGGTAGAAATTTTCGCCCACTCGCCATTTGGGAATTTGCACTTTTAGGCCACGTTTGAGCGCGTCGTTTGTCACTCGGCCACCGAGCTTCTTGGCGAAACCAGCAAGCTCCCGTTCAGGCAAATACCGATCTGAAAATCGGCGTAGTTCGAGCTTCGCGTACTGGGCCACCGTCGCAGACTGGCTCGGGAACACCTCTCTTAGAAATCCTTCATGCGCAAGCGCCGAAACGGTGTTTTCGCTTACTCGAAGTCTGACCGAAGCGTCGGGAGCTGAGATATGACCGGAAGGCGCGGTACTGTAGACGGCGGAGAAGGCCTCGAGTGCCGTTACATAGGCATCCTCCTGGCTGTCATTTATTCGACGATCCCGCACCATATCGACGATGTGTTCCATGAAGCGGACCTCGAACACCTCTTGCTCACATGCCAGATTGGATTTTGCTGTAGTACCGGCGGCGGGCAGCTTGCCAAGTTCCTCAAGCACCGTTCGGAGCGAACTGGCTGGGACTCCATATTCGCGTGATGCCGAAGATACAGAGTGGTACTGGCGCTTCGTGACGGCACCAAGGAATTCGTCGCCGGGTCCCAATGCGAGATGTTTTACCCCGACATCGCGCATGATCGACAGGACTTCGGCATACCCCGGATAGTCGGCGAACTGGAGGGCCTCTGCCGCAAAGCGTCCAAAGATGCTGGTGGGGCAATGCCGTCGTTTCGATCGAAAGTTCTTTGACATCTGCTCAGCAAGCACCCTTTCGAACTCCTGGACGCCAGCTAGCAGATGTTCGAAACCTACGTCGGCGGCGGAACATAGCTCCCGATCCGATGCCGCCGGCCAATCGCGGTTGGGGCCTTGAATCTCTGCGCCAACGAGTTCGCACAAGTGGGCGGCTGCCTGCAGCGGAACGCTGTCGAGCCAGCTCGGCTGAGTGGGCAGGTTCCACTCGAGCCGCTCGCGGGCATACCGCTCAAAGTTTGTTTCTGCCCGGCTGGAGGACCGCGCGCAAAGGCCTTCAATGCCGCCTGGCTCTCGTCGTAGTCTCAGAGCGAAATCGGGTCCGAGATGCCAGTCAATACGAGGCAGCTCTACGAGCTCGACGTGATGAACGGGGCAGGCTCTCAAAAATTTGGGAAGCCAGTTTAGGCGAGCAAACGCCCGATTGCCGGGCCTCCCAAACAAGTTCTGTTCGTCATCGGCAAGGCAAAGGGCGCACACCCGGTCTTGAGCCAAAGAGACGAAACGCGCCGCCAGCCGATGCCCGCGGACAGCCAAGTCCGCGCCTGACTGGCAAGTTCCCCTCCGGTTTACGTGGAGGTCGGGACCAAGCAGGCGCTGAAGAGCGCCGAGCGCGTTCGACGCCCCCTTAGTTAGCTCGCCAAAGTTCAGCCCGAACAACGACCAAAAATCGGAAGCATTCTCCGCTCCATGTAGCGCGGCGGTGCGCGAACAAAAGCTCGCGACCGTTTCCCCTTCATGTGCGCGTGCCTTTAGCGACAACGTATTCACGGGCGATCTCCGAACTTGATCTGTTTCTCCCCGCGCTCTCGTCGGGTCCTGGGTGCCTTATCGTTGACACGCATGAACGCCTTTAATGGTTCTAGTTCCTGCCAAGCGGCGTGCGTGAAGACGTTTTCATGCTCGAGGCAACCGGAGTAAGCCATATACATTTTCTCGAAATGGACCTTGCTGACCTCCGGAGCCCCCTCAAGGACAGCCAATTCCACTGCACCACGGATCATTTGGACGATTGTCCCAAAATTCCCCGAACCCGCGTGGCTTAGGCGCTCCTTGAATTTTACGTTTGGATCGGTCGGCAAATTGAGCGAGACCTCCCCATGGGCGGCGATCTTCGAAAGAATTTCGTCGATTGTCGCCAAGCCTTGAGTGCCCTCGAGCTTCTCAAGTCGGATCGCCGTCCGGCGTGTGAATAGTTGCTCATGCTCCGAAAGGAATTCGGCAAGCGGAGGAACACCCGCAAGGATTAGGCGTACCGGCCAGTCAGGCATCTGCACAAGCCCCTTGAACGCATCGGCGATCTTCTGCTGATCCACGGCATTCGCGGCGACCACGGCATGCTGAGCTTCGTCGATCACGACGAACATGATCTTGTGGGCCTTGAGCGCTACCCGAAACGTATCCCACGCCTCGTTCTCGCGGATGCTGGCCCGCACCGGCATACCCAGTTTGCGGAGGCCCTCAATCGCGAGGAGCTTTGGCGTGCAAGGGGAGGGTGGTTCGTACATCAACACCGGATTGACTGTTCCACCGTCCTCGTCGGTGTACGGTGCCATGGCCTCGATCAGTGAGATATGCTCCATGATCGTTCGGGTTTTGCCGGCTCCGGATTCTCCGCAGACAGCGAGGATGCGGCGCTTGCCGGGTCGGTTCTCGTCTTGCGGATCGTGCCAAGCGACGCTCGCCACCAAATTGTTGAAGGCAAGGCTGAAGGTTGTATCTCGGGTCAGGCCGAGGTAGCGATCGTTGATCCGCTTCACTTTTTCGGCCTTTTCGAGTTCGGAAGGCGAAAGGGTTGCCCGGATGCGAGCGATGGCAGCTACTTGTTGGCGATTCCAGTCCATAGGTTTTCTCCTGAGGTAAGCGCCCGCGCTGGACGGGTCGATTGGGTCTGAATGACGTCTTCGGCACGCGGACGCGTGCCGAAGACGTCATGGCGTCAGCGATCAAACACGGAGTTGCTCAGACCGATGGCCGGCGTTTCCGGAGCCGGCACCGTCTCCTTGACATCGGGCTCGCCCGTATGCTCCGACGCATCGCGCCACGCGTTTTCCCCTACCGGGAGCTCGATCCCGATCGTGCGATAGAAGTCTTCTGCGAGCTGGCCGGTGGACATGAAGTCCTGTGGAACCGAACTCTCGCGGGCGGTGATGCGGAGCTTGAGGTCCAGCTTCTTTTCCCACTCGAGATAGGCAGCTTCCGTCGAGACAGGGTTGTCGAGATCGGCTTCCATGCGCAGGACTTCGGCACGCTTCCGCGCGTCTTCCTTTGCCTTACGCACGGTCGGTCGAGACAACTTTGCCTCTGTCGCGTTGATCGCCTTGAGCTCAGCGCAGATGGCGGTCCAGGCCCACATGCTCATGCCCTCGAACTCTTCGTCGATAGCAGGTACGGTCAGCCAGCCCTCGCCAGTCCACACAGAGATGGACCCGAGGTTCTGGCGATCGACGCGGATGAGAGCGAGATGGCCATCCTTCCAGCGGCGACGGAGTGCCTGCAGCTCCACCGACTGGAAGTACACACCGAGAAAGCGGATGCCCTGCTTGCCTACCACACGCTGGACGTTAACCCCGAAGATGTGGCGGCGCTGAGCCGGAGACGGCGGCGGCGTGATGCCGTGCTTGGCAAGGCGGTTCCAGGCATTCCTTGGCGTTTCGCCGCCCAGGCCTTCGTGCGGAGTGTTGTGATACACGTCGACGAAGTAGCGCGTCAGGATGGCCGCAACTTCTTCGAACGTCACGCTGGCTTCAACCTCGGGATCGCTATCGCCTTTCGCTTCGACGGAGTTGCCGGTCAGGCCCGAAAAGTACTGGAACGCGTGCTCCGCAGTCGTACGGAAAAAACGCTCGATCGTACCGCGCGCGGAGGCTGCTCCCGCTGGAGGCAGAAGGAGAGTTGCTCCGAGATCGTTGACCGTGACACGGAAGGGCTGGCTCGAATACCAAGTCGCCGAATCCGTCGCCACCTCCTCAAGAGTGCCGCAATACTCCCAGGTCGAGGTGCAACCGTAGAGCTTGGCGATCGACGTTTTTACGATCGCCGTCATCTCGAGCGTAGCGATCGACGTCATCACCGAAGGTGCCTGCTTGTGTACACGGAACCCGAGCAGACAACGCGTGGCGACATCGATGATAGCGGTCATCCAGAGACGGATGCGCGCGACCTTCGTGCGCTGCTTCTTCGACATTTTCTGCCAAACGCCTGCGAGGACGAGGAGAACCTGGAGGTCTACGCGCCATTCGTCCATCTCACCGCGCTGGAGGGGGCGGAAGACCTTCAAACCATCACGAGCGGCGGCGTATTCGCGGTCAGCCGCGGCCTTGCCAAGCCGGGCGTACGCGAGAAACGCAGCCGGCAAGTCGTTGATGCGTTCGCTGAATGTCTTGAGCGAGGGGGTGCGCAATTCAGGCAGCGAGGCCACGGGATTTCCGCGCTCCTCATTCTGCTCGTTCGCGAGCAGAATGCCGGCATTGATCTCCTTGATTTTTTCCACCATGAGCGCATGAGCTTCGGCTTTCGTCGAAGTCGGGTTCGCGAGATAGAACTCGATGTACTGCTGCAACACGACACACTCTTCGGCCGTGTAGTAGGTGTTCTTCTGGTTGCGTCCCCACTTTTTAACCTGATTGAGCGCACTTGCATCGCTCTCATATTTACGGAGCCAGTTGCGGACCGTACGGGGGTGTGGGATCGGCTTGACCTTGTCAGTGAGGTAGTTCTTGCGCTTGGTCCCCTTGTCAGCGATTTCGTCCCAGATTTCGGGAAGCGTCTTCTTCATCACCTTGTCAGAACGCGTGAATCCGCTCTCCTCGCGCTCGCGACGGGCGAAGATTTCACAGACGCGGGTCTGGAACAGGCTCTGCTCCTGGCGCTTCTCATCGAGGTCGCCGAGATAGGCGCGCGGACGGGCCGCAGCGCGAGAGCCTTTTTTCGAGTAGTAGTCGGGACGGTACTCCATCGGCTCGTCCGGGTCGCGGAACATCGCGTGGATTTCCTCGTGCGTGAAGGTTTCATGGAGCCCGTCATGAACGCGCTGCAAGGTATGCGTCTGGAGATCGCTTTCGACCGGGCGGCGGAAGATGCCCTTGAAGTAGAGAGCATCGAAGGACTTGAAGTTGTACACGGGGGTGATCGGGCCTGCGGCGAGGATTTCGGGGTTCTTCATGAGGCTTCTCCTTGTTTGCCTGGATGGGGGCTGCACTTTGGTAGGTGCCAGCCGAAGGTCCGGCAGGCAGTTCTTGAACAAGTTCGCGCTGTATCCGTCTGCAGACGGACGCCACCATCCTGCCCATCAGGGCGGACGAGGCATGAGCGCAGGCACACGGGTTCCCTGCGGCACTTCGACAAAGCGCGTCACTTCAGTGCTCCTGATTGTGGGGCGTCAGCGGGCTACGCGAACAAAGGGACGCTCGAGCAGAAGGCGATCCGGTTCGGCATGGACCAGAACGCGTTCATGGATCAGGCAGATCGCGGCATTCAGTCCGCGTGCATATTTTGCGGCACGCTCTGCGAGGGCATAAAGGCTCACCTGGCCGCAGATGTCCTGCACCAAACGGCGCATTTCTTCGCAATCACCGGCGTTGCGATTGCGAACCGCATTGCGGATGACCTGGGCGTTTGCCGAACGCACGCGGGTTGCGTGTTTTTGGGTGACGAGCACCATCTCGTCGGCTTGGCCTTTGATGACCGGCTTGAGACGTTCGATGGTATCTTCGATACCGGTCTTCTCGACTTGGTGGGTGGGCTTTACCGCTACGAAGACCTTGTTGGTTTTTACGGTGATACGGTAGTCGGGAGTGTGCTTCGTGCGCGTCCCGTCCGCAGCCGTAAAATGCACCGCTGACGGCTGGTCTTCCAGAAGAAGAACATCCGGGCAGGCCAGAGCCATTTCTGCGATAGCCTTCTCGTGCGTGCTTTCGAAGCCGATCGCGCGATTGCGCTGATGGTCCACCAGATAGCCGCGGACATGGCCCTTGGTGCGCTCCGCCGGCTTGCGGGTGCTGGTAGAACGCTGAACCGGAACCCAGATTCCCGCGTTAATGAGCTCTCCGTCCTCGGTAACGAGCTCAATAGTCGAATAGCGACCGGACGTGGGGCCGTCCGGCAGCAGTTGAGTATCGTCTTCCCTGCGGTGCTCACGACCAAAGCCCGCGTTCTTCTCGCGCAGATAGCGGAGGACTGCCTTTGCGTTCATGCCATGCCCTTTCCAGACACACGTTGACGTCATCCGCAGCCGAAAAGGCTACGGAGCTAGAGTCCCAGGATGCGACGGTTAAGCCGGGGACTACGCGCGAAGGCGTATGGTCGCGTGAGTGGAAAGGAAGGAACGGCCGAACGCGCCCGAGGCTACGGCGACGAGCGAGCTAAAGTCAAAAAGGTGATCGGAATACTGGCTGAAGCCGACGGGACAAACGATAGCCAGAGCCTCGCGGCTCGAGGGGCAATTCTGATTTTTGCAGCTCGTCGTTTTCATGACAGTCACCAGCTCTAACAATGTTGTGCAATCATTGCTTACTGGGGATTACCGTAACCTAGCAGTCACGGCAGAATGATACCGGACTATAGGTTAGCGGGCGTCCCGCGTTTCTATATGTATCATCCTGGCAGTCATGAATTAGCTTCCCGTTTCGACTGATGCTTACCTACAGGCTGGAATTTCCCATTTCAATCCGAGATTTCTTCAAATCCAGACTAAAAGCGCCCGGATTTGAAACATCCTCTCGACATGGTTAACGGGCGCATACCTAAGTCGATACTTTGGAAACGACCCGCAACAGCGCTCATCGGCGGCGTTGGCCAAAAGTCACGGCGCTGGGCGGTCTCATGAGGTGTGTTTCCACGACTAACTTGTGGCTCTCGGGAAACCACAGAGGCGCGGGTTGCCCGCGGATCATTCTGTTGATGAACTCAGAGTTGAGGCCAGCCCCGTGCAGCATATCGTTGTCGTCCACGAATAGTTCCGAGTATGGGACGCGCGCGAGGATGTCCTCGCTGGTCTGGTGGAGGGCCATGGTCGTCAGAAACTGATAGCCGATCATCATCCTGACGACGAAGCTCCCGTAGGATGCCTCCAGAGTGTAGGGTGTTTCCCTGCTGAAGCCATGTTCGAGACCCCACCGCGCCACTTCCAACCGATGCATTTCGTTCTCCACTTTGTCGGGAGTAGCGTGCGTGGTCGGGAAGCAAGTGACAAAGTCGGCATGTAAGGCGTCGCACCTGCTCACCTAACTGTGGCAGCTGAGAACGCCTGTCGGATGACGCGAGAAATTCAAATCTTTCGCGCCAGGCGGCATGAGCCGCCATTGAAACGCGAAAATCCGGAGCGGTTGCTCCGGATTTCTATACCCAGGGGATTTTGGACGACGGCAACCATCGCAATGGTGGCGTCCACCCGATGCGTTCTATGTTGCGGCAACCGGCACGTTAACGCGTGCGTTGGCGATCACCTGATTTCAGGCCTGCCTAACTACGCTGCCTTTCGCGTGAAAAGAGCGCGT
Source organism: Shinella curvata (assembly GCF_022899935.1). Classification (GTDB taxonomy): domain Bacteria; phylum Pseudomonadota; class Alphaproteobacteria; order Rhizobiales; family Rhizobiaceae; genus Shinella; species Shinella curvata. The sequence continues at coordinate 41,845 of NZ_JALJCJ010000012.1, read as the reverse complement.
GCGAGCACGCCCTTCAATTGTTCGTGCGAGCTTTGGACAAAAGCGGTCGCCATGGGCGACGGACCTTCGACCTCGACTTGGCGAAGGCTGACGAGGATCATCGTCATGAATGTTCGCACTTCACTTTCTTCCCAAGTGAAGACCTCAAGTGCATCCTTCGCGGTCGCCTCGTTTTCGAAGCACAAGAACTCTCCCACCTTTCCCGTCTTGGTTGCGTCGAGGTGAAGTTCGTAGATATCGGCCGGGTCCCCGAAGCTGACCTTATCGAAAGACATCAGCAGGAAGGGAACGGGATGCGTTTTGTCGGTTGCGGCTGCGATCCGCAAATCGCCGTAGAACCGATCGACGACGTCCTTTGCGAAGGACATGATTGCTTTCACCTCGGGGTGGGACTCCAGATCGAGGATAGCGCCAGCGAGAAGTTGATAGGGGCTTTTCATATTACTGCTCCAAACGATAGAGGTCGCGAAGGCCGACAAGGAAGTCCCCGGCCTTCTGGTAGAAAATGACCAGACGGCCGTCGTCACCGCCCAGATCGGCGATGGCGCGCGTCGCAAGACCGACCTTCAACAGAGCGGTAAATGCCGTCGGCTCATCGGTGAGGATCAGCCCGGCGATTTCGAGCGCGGTCATGTCCTCGAAGCCTTCCATCACCACCAACTTGCGAAACGTATTCGATGGCGGGCGCTCATACAGCTCGTGGTACTCGTCGAGGACGAACCGTGACGAGCAAAGTTCGAGACACGGTTTCGCGAATACGCGGGAGGAACTGGCCATCTCGCGGACCGAGACCATGAAATCTTCCGCAGACTCGAGAGCCGTGCAGAGCACCTCCAGAAAGCGTTCGCGATTATCATCGTCGAGGAAGTCGGCGATTTGGGAGATAGCGGATGAAGTGTCAGTCAAGTCCATACCTTTCTGCGCGCGGGTACTCGCTGGGCGCGAAGCGCCGTTCGGAAAACCCGGACGGCCCCGTTTTTCAGTTTAATGTCGAGGGAGGTCAGCTCGGATGTTGAGCGCGCATTCGTTCTTGCACGCATGGAATTGCGTGCTTGGGAGAAAGACGCCGCGGTACCCGAGCTGATCGAGTGCTCGAAAGGATCGCTAGGAGGAGGGATAGTACATAGGGTCACCGTTGCGAGCGTTGCACAGACAAAACTCTCCCTGGTTTGACCCTCGCCAGGCAGCATGCCGCTGAAGTTACTCGCCTTCAGCATTCTGCGGGGACAGGTTGTTGTCTGGGCCGCGCGCTCGTCTTGGGAGTTATGGTTTTCCGCGAGGCTACCAACCTAAGCCCGCGGCACGTCTCCGAAGTGGTTTCAAAATACACATCGAGCCCGCCGCATCAAGTTTATTACCGCGTATTCAGGGGCTGGCGCTTGATTTTGTTTTCCGGCATAATTTTACGAAAAATATAACGATCGGATACTAATGGTTCTGTTTCCGGTACTTGTGCTGATCCGTTTATATTGTGCTCAAGACCCGAGTGTGCTCTTGAGGCAACACTGCCGGAATGCGAGGTCCCTGATTTTCACGTCGGAGTCTTCTTTTCACATAGTGCGCGAGACATTACATTGCTCGCATAAATGAGGGATTCGATCTTGAATCGTCGCGTGAATGAGTGGAGCAGGGCCGAAGGCGAGCGTAGAATCCGAGAGGTTCTCGACAGCGCCAAGCAGGTTGGTCCGCAGGCGATCCGCGACGTCGACGGCCTGTTCGAGGTCCGGTTCATCGCTTCTACCGAGAAAGAAAGCGCGGGAGAATTCCTGGCGCGCGGTGGGCCAGACAGCCAATAGCTTCGTGCTCCCACGACAGAAAACGTAATCCCAGCGGAAGTGCCCTGCGTGACTGGGGTAACCTGAGTAACCGTGTAAGTGCAGTCACTGCCCTCAACGAGCACACCCAATCTCCCCGATCAGTCCGCGATGTCCGGCGACTTCGGGGTAACCTGCGTAGGCATGCCACATCTCCGTCTTTCTGACGGGACGATTTGGACGTGATCCTGTTTCCAAAGTCGGTCACGGCCGGTTCTGCGTTGATTACGTCCCCCGTGCACTCAACCAGATCACATCACCATCGTCGTCATCGCCATGCGGGCCTCCTCGACCCGTTCGCAGCGCGGGATCGTCCACATGTCATTCGAAGGGTTGTACACTCCGGGCAGGGGATGGAAGCGGTTGATCGTCTCGAAATCCTTGGCGTTCATCGTGGCGATGGGCATGTCGTAGACGATCGACGTGGCGGCGATGAACAGGTCTTGCCCCGGCTTCTTTTCGTGGGCGTGCTCGTTCACGAGCCACAGATGGGTCAGTGGCTTGCAGCAAAGCAGTTTCCCGAGGATGCGAGCTACCTGGGGAGTTGCCGCTGGATACTCGAAGTCCGTTTCGAGCAATTCGTCCATCCATTGCCAGAGCTCTTCGGCTCTATAAGGGTCTGAACGATATTTACCCGCAATTCCCGTTTCTACCTCGAGGATAACGGCGAACGGTATTGCGACCCGCCGCTGACGCCGAAGCCACGCCGAGATTGTGGGATGGGGCCGCGGCCTACTGGACTCGCTAAGTATATTGGTGTCGAGCAGGAAAATATCGGTAGCCATGCTTCCCAACGTCGGCTGTGCGGGTCAACACTACGCTCGTCTGTCATGGTTAAAACCGGGTGAATCGGCTCGGAAATTAACCAATTTCGCCCGTAGGAGTTGACTTGCAGGGAGATGTTCTCTAAAAGTTCCTTCCATGATCAAGGCCATCATGTTTTCGATACGAATAGGTTGAGCAGCTGCCACCCCGGCGGACGTTCCCATACTATTTGTATCGAGGTCATGTATGGCATCCTCAGATCACGTTACGCGGAGGCTTCGTCCTAGCCTCGAAGCCGCGCTTCCTCAGAAGAATTTCCGCCCAGCAGTCAAAGGACCGGTACGTCGATCGTTCCGATCGAGGGTCGTCCACGATCTCTCGGCTATTCTGGAACTTGATCCCACCGTTGTTTCGTGGTCCTGCGGTCCTCCGCAGGTAGTCGTGGGCGGTAAGGACTACGCCTCCGACATCTGCATGACGGACACTGATGGCGTTCGGTGGATGCTGGATGCGTTCGACCGCAAACGGCCGGCTGACGTCGCAGCGATCACCTCTGCCGCCGCCGCGCTGTCCTATCGCTATCGAATTGTCGACCGATCCGAAATCTATGATGGTTTTCGCCTGAGAAATGCGAGCGACTTGCTTCGCTACGCAGGCCATAACGTCCCGCTAGGGGACCGCGTACGGCTACTCTCCGTCCTTGATGAGAACGGGTCCTTGTCCTTTTCCGAGTGTCTTCAGGTTTTACGGGAAACACAGCCCGTCGCGGCGCTCGCCTCTTTAATTCTCCAGGGAATTGTCGAGGTTGAACTCGATGACGCTCTGATCGGGCCAGAGACCATGGTGAGGCGGATACGGGCCTGACTGCGCCTGTAGCCGTCAGACCCATCATCCTCGAGGCTCATTATGACCTATCGCATGACACGCGCCAAACAGGCGCACAACCTGGCGACGCTGGTCGCCACGATGCTTATCAGACGGAGCATCCGGCCGTTTCTACCGGCGTCGAATTTCATTGTGGCAATTGAAATTCCCGACCGGATCGACATCGATTTATACGAGATGGTGACCCGTCAGTTGCTGAAGCGGGACCACATCCTCGATATCGACGACAGTGTAACTGTACACGACGCGGCCGAGTTAACCCAGAGCGCAGGGCCCCTGATTTCGAAGTTCAGGGACGCCCGACGCGTTGTCATTTTTTACACCAACGACGAGGAAATCTCTCCGGACCTCAATGTCATGATCGACCTTCGGACGTGCATTGGCTCTCCGAGAGCAGTTCATTTCATGGCGGCCGCAAGGACCCTCGGGGCATCTATGAACGAGGAGGAGGCCGCGTACCTTGTCACGAGGCCGCTTCGCGACGTTCGTCTGGCTGCCCGTCCAGGCCGTCCCATCGGTCGCCTGGTCCAACATTTGCAATCGCTATCAAGGAGGGATGTCGAAGCCGCTGCCAAGGTCCATCCACCTGGATCGCTTGTGCTCGAGTGCATGGAGGGATATGGGCCGGCGAAAAACTGGGGCCTTCAACTAGCCGAAGACATCAAACGATGGACGCGCGGGGAGATCGAGTGGAGGGACGTTGATCGCGGTATCCTCTTGAATGGCCCGCCGGGCTCGGGGAAAACGACTTATGCCCGCGCATTGGCTAACAGTTGTGGAATCAATCTCATCACCGAATCGGCGGCTGCTTGGCAGGCGAAGGGCCACCTCGGTGACATGCTGAAAGCGATGCGGCGGGCTTTCGGAGCCGCACGTGCGGCGCAACCGACACTCTTGCTCCTGGATGAATTCGACAGTTTCGGTCACCGCGGCGTCACCGCGGACGACCGAAATTATGATTACAAGGTGCAAGTAGTAAATGGTCTCTTGGAGTGCCTCGATCCGAGCGACGGTCGGGAGGGCGTGGTCGTAATCGCGACGACAAACAACGCGGCAGCCATCGATCCCGCGTTTCTGAGGCCGGGGCGTTTGGAACGTGTGATCGATATCCCGCTGCCGGACCCGGAAGCGCGAAAAGCGATCTTGGAATTTCACCTTCGTCACCGATATATCGGCGACTTCGATCATTTCCGCGATTGCACCGAGGGGTGGTCGGGCGCAGACCTCGAAAAGCTCGCCCGGGATGCGCGCCGGCTCGCGAGACATGCCGCCCGAACTGAGGTGACCGAAAGCGACGTCATCGCAGTCATGCCCGCCGTGGTAACGCTCACCGAGGAGGAGCGCTTTCGACTGGCCGTACATGAAGTGGGGCACGCCATTGTCGGTTACTCCCTCAGGCCTGACAGCCTCGTAAAGGTAACAATCACCGGGAGGAGGCCTCGGACGAAAAGCTGGCAAGCGATCGGGGCGACCCAGTTTGATGAAGCGTTACCGTTCATGCCGACAGCAAGGCACTTTCAGGACATTATCGCAATTTTTCTAGCTGGCATGGCGGCGGAGCGCGCCGTCTTCGGAGATCATTTCGCGGGCTCGGGAGGGGCGTCGTCGGCCGATCTGGTGCTTGCTACCGACTTCGCTACCATGATGGAACGCACCTTTGCTTTCGGCGACGGCTTGCTTGCCGACATGGGAACGGGAAATCGACCGATGGAAAGCCTCAGGCTGGCGGACCCGGTCCTCAGGGATGCGGTGCGTCGAAGGCTCGACGTGGAGTACAAACGAGCCGCGGCGATTATTGAGGAAGGCAAGAGCGCGTTGTTGCGCTTGGCCACTCGTCTCTCTCAAAGCCTCGAACTCAGCGCAGAGGAAGTCCGCGAGACGTTCGCTCAGACACGGTGTGCCCGTCAGGCTCGTAAAAGGAAGTCGAGAACATGAGGGTTTGGATCATCTCCGATCTCCACTGCGAGTTTGGCGTGCCCTTTACGCAGCCGACCCCGGCCGACGCCGACGTCCTTGTCTGTGCCGGCGATCTGCTCACGCGAGGCATTGTTCCGAGCATGGAGTGGCTGTCTCGGAACATCGCCTCGTCGCTTCCCGTCGTCCTTGTGGCAGGCAATCACGAGTTTTACGGCAGCGCGGTTCTGGAGAGCCTCAAAGGCGCTCGCAAGGCAGCCGGCCGATATCCCAATATCCATTTTCTCGAAAATGATGCTGTCGACATCTCCGGCGTAAGGTTCATCGGCGGTACCCTGTGGACCGACTTCCGGGTACTCCAAGGCGATCCGCAGTTGGCGATGACGGCGGCACAATCCGGCATGAACGACTTCCGAAAGATCAAGCTGTCGAAGATGCCTTATAGCAAATTCAAGCCAATCCACGCCTACAGACAGCATATGGAGACGAGGGCGTTCCTAGCTTCTGAGTTGGAGATGGCGCGCACGAGAACGACGGTCGTGGTAACTCATCATGCTCCGTCCCGGCAGTCCCTTCCGAGTGAGTTCCAGAGCGATCCACTGTCGCCTTGTTACGCATCCGACCTCGAGAGCCTCATCCTGGCCACGCAGCCGGCTCTTTGGGTGCACGGGCACACACATAACCGTAACGACTACTTGGTCGGAGCCAGCAGAGTCGTCTCAAATCCGCGGGGATATCCAGGCGAACACGTGGATTTCGATCCCGCGTTCACAGTGGAAATCTAGGTCCCGCATGGTCTGCATCGGATCGGCGAAGGGGTCGGCGAGAAACTCGACACCGTGTCCGCCCAATTCCGCGATCTGCTGACGCGCCGTACCAATATGACTGCCGGTCCTGTGAGGAGGTTGCAAGGCCGGAATTTACAAAAAATTCAACCTGTTGCTGCAGACGTTACCAGCGAGGTCCTGCAACATGACAGTTATAACGAATGAACACATTGAATTCGCACTTGGACGTAAGGGCGCAAAGAAAGCCAAGAAGCGCCGTACGGGCGGAGACGCGAACGATAGTGGTCACGAGTTCGAGAAAGCGTTCACGCTTAGCTCGATACTCGTTGAAATCAATAGAGAACTTACGGGACCAACGCGTTCGCAGGTTGTCCGGTTTCAGTCGCAGCCGTTAGGTTTCGTCGATGATCTCGTGATCTATCGTGGAGCGACTTATTGCGATTATTACGAGCTAAAGAGCGGAACCACGCAGCGTTGCACCACGGCGCTCAAATACAACATAGCTCGTCAGCAAAAGGTTCTATGCGAGAACCGAATTCGCGGCCGGATCAACATCGTTTTGAGGAAGCACCTTGTTCACGCCGGTGTGGCAGTAAAGAGGAGGACGGGCGCTCCCATTTCAATTGTAGGGTTCGAAGAAGACGTTCGCAGAGACTTGAAAGCAATTCTCGGCGCGGTTCCCGACCTCGCAGATAGCTACAAGCTGATAACGTTGAGGATACTATTGGATGGGGCGTGGCATTCATTGGGCCGCAGTGCGGACGTGGCCAAAATTATCGCCGAGTGGAGATTTCTTGCAAACTATGCGGTTTTCTCTTCGTCGCCGACTGGAGTTAGCCGAGCCCTCACCGATTTTTTCACAGATGTCGGTCTCGAACTAAAAGACGAACGAGATGTCGTGAGATTTAAGCTAAACGGGATAGGTGGATTGTTTCTGTTTCCGGTCGGCTCCCCCAGATGGAAGGCATTCGAACGTCACTTGCTTGATGCAAAGCCGAGCGATCCTATGGTCTTATATGAAATCATCGAGAGATTTAATCATGCCTGATGGTAGATCGCCATCCCAATCGGCCAAACAAAACGAAGCACTGTCATTTGAAAACGCCCGGGTGGGGCCTCAAACAGCGTTGGTGTTTGAAAACCGAGACGGTAAAATCATTGACGAGTGGATCAATGGTGATGACCATCAAGCGTACGCGGAAGTCGCATTGTTGTGCTATTGGTTGGACGAGAAAATCGTTAGCACTCCCAAGCCTGTTCGGGTGGCGCAGGTTTATCAGGATTATGAGGACCAGCCCGGTGAAAAGATATCAGATATCGTTTTGGTCAGACCGAACCTTCAACAAGCTGAACCCGTCGCTGCTATGATTTCCAGGGCTGTAGCCTTGACCTCCGTAAAACACGTTAGAATTGTCGCAGACACTGCCAACCACGTAGTTTTCACACGTCTGGGCTTATTACTTGCGAACTGTCCCCTACATTCAATTCACCTTTCAGCGCGCCTGATCGACCATGATCGTCAACCAATTCCGGAAACTTTTAGGGGGGCGGTTATCCACCAGCTTCCTCGTGACCCGTGGATGCCAGAGATCGTTAGGCGTCGGGCATTCGGAAGCGGCCCAAAGCCCGATCACACCCCTAGTGTGAACCGTCAGTTCCACTAGGACGCTATTATCCGCTAAGCCCACTTCCTAAGTCGTGAACCCTCGGCCAATGGAAGCTCTTGTCGCGTCGACCAGCCGGTCAGCTCGCCGTTGCTTTGCCTCGTTTAGACGGCGGACGACGTAGCGGGGGTTGGCGATCCCCCGGTTTGACTTTGATGCGTGCCTCCCCCGGCTTCCAGCCGACCTCATCTAGGGCGCTTCCCAACGTGGGTCTTTTGCCTTCTCGAACGTCCTTCGTACGCGATGCCATGAATGCCTCCCGTCAGCTAGCGCTAGGTTCTGCCCTTTACGGCATACTGGCAAGAGACCTTGTGTAAGCTGCGGCTGGTTTTGGACCGTACGGACGGCGAGGGAGGCTGGTGCGACGGCAATAAGTATCGTGATTTCGATATCGGCTGAACGTGGCAAACACGCTAAGCGTTGATCAAGCCGAGCATAGCGAGATTCGTGGGACTGGAATGAAAAAAAGGGAGTTACGCAGGCAACCGAAAGAAAAGAAGGGGCAGAAGCACCACTACATCCCGCAATTCTACCTGCGCCCATGGCTCGGTGATGACAACCGGCTGGAGGAGTTCGGCCGTGTTCCGCCCAGCAACCAGATTCGTTCTCGCCGGCGAGGTACTGAATCCACCGGCTATGAGTATGATCTTTACACCATTCCCGGCGTGACGGAGGAGACCAAGCAAAACATCGAGCGGGTGTTTATGGGTACAGTCGATAAGACGGCTGCAGCCGCCCGCGATGAACTGCTGCGGGGTAACATTCCCCAAGGCGAGTTACGGCACGCATGGGCGAGGTTTCTGATGTCCATGGCCATGCGGACGCCTGAAGAAATGCGGCGCTTCAAAGAGAACTTCGTCTGGTACTGGATCAAGCCGGTGGCAAAATATCAAGATCGATACGACGCGATCCGCAAACCCGACTGGCCGCCGACGCTGGAAGAATACTTCGTGTCACAAGACCCTCATATGGTGCAGCGGCAAGCGATAGTGCTGGCAACCGACCTGATGCAGCAGGAGAATGTCACGCGACACCTCATGGGGGCGGAATGGTGGGTATTCGACAGCAGCCGTGTGCAGCGGCCCTTCATGACCTCAGACCATCCGTTTGTGATGACTAATGGGCTAAAGCGGCCGGACGGGCACTTTGCTATACCGATTGGTCCTCGGCACCTGTTCGTCGCTTTCATGCAAAAGGATTTTGGTGAGTGGTTTCGCCGGATGCCAACCGGGAAGATTGTCCGCGCCACCAATGAAGCCGTGATCGGGCAGGGGCGGAAATACGTCTATGGTATCGACGGCGCGAATATCGCTGAGGTCCGCCGCCTAATGGGTAAGCGGGAATACATGACCCTGTTGCCGACGATGACCAAGAAGGAAGGCGACGAGGCGAAGGCACATATCTCAAAAGAGATTTGGGATGCATGGCTTTGAGAAGCAACGGGGCAATAGCTGACGGATATTGCCGCTTCGCATCGGCAGCCCAATAAACGATGCGCTAATAATCGTTGTCTTCACCCAGCGACCAGTAGAAGTTGATCTACTATACGCTGGACCTGCAACCCTGTTTATGCATGACTTGTCCCAGCATGGGAGTGGGGCATGGCGATTCAAGCATTCGAAGCAGATCAGACGGCTGAGCAGTCCGTTTTTCAGTCAAGTCTTTCCGTTGAGGCCAAGATCGAGAGAGCTCGGACCGAGCTCTTGGACTTCTCCGCGCGAAACAGACTCCTAAACGTCCCCAAGTTTTCCAAGAGCGCGAAGACGATCGATATAGTCGACGAGAAGGCGGCTGAAGTCTTCCGCATCTTGGTGACCGACGGGAAGGCAATGACCTTCCTCGCGGGAGCCAAGGGACGAGAACCTAAGGATGGCGATAGCAACGAAGAACTGGTCGAGCTTGCATTGCCCGATGACGATGACCGGGACGAGACCGGGCGTCTGCTCCGTCACGGTGACACCAAACTCCAAACCAAGATGACACCGAACGCGCTTCAGAAGAGGCTGCTCGATCTCTATTTTGACGCTCGAACTCTCGAGGAGGAGCAGGGGGTCAACATCCTGTACCTTGGTCTGGGCACGCTGAAGTGGATCGATCCCAACAACGCGGAAAACATCAGGTACGCGCCCCTGATCCTGGTTCCGGTTCTTTTGGAGCGAGGTAGTGCAGCGGAGCGTTTCAAGTTGCGCGCGCGGCAGGAGGATTTCGCGTCGAACCTGTCGTTGGAAGGGTTTCTCGATCGTATCCACAAGATCACGATGCCTGCATTTGAGGTATCGGACCAGTTTTCCTTTGACGATTACGCGGCGCAGGTCGCGGCTGCTGTCTCGGTCAAACCAGATTGGTCGGTACAGCCCGACGACATCGTGCTCGGCTTCTTCTCGTTTGCCAAGTTTCTGATGTATCGCGACCTCGATCCGAGCTTATGGCCACAGAACGCCAAGTTCACGGATCGTCCGCTCATCACGTCTCTGGTTTCAAACGGATTTACGGCGGGCGAAAGTCTCTTGTCGGAAGACGACAAGATCGACGCCCACATTTCCCCGGCGGAAATGACCCACATCGTGGACGCTGACAGCTCCCAGTCGATCGCGATCCACGAGGCCCGCAGAGGTAGGAACCTTGTAATCCAGGGGCCGCCTGGTACTGGCAAATCTCAAACCATCGCAAACATAATTGCAGCCGCCGTTGCCGACGGGAAGACGGTGTTGTTCGTTGCCGAGAAAATGGCAGCCCTCGAGGTCGTCAAACGACGTCTGGATCAAGCTGGCGTTGGCGATGCATGCCTCGAACTCCATTCGAACAAAGCCAACAAACGCGCCCTTCTGGCGGAGCTTCAGCACACCTGGAACCTCGGCGCGCCAAAGGGCGAGCCATCGGACGCCGTCGACCGTGGACTGACGGAGACACGGGATACGCTGAATGCGCACGCCGACCGTTTACATGCCGTCCACCGTCCATACGAGCTGACGCCTTACCAGGTTATCGGCCATCTCTCGCGCCTCCGCCGGGTCGGTGTGCCTCCTTCCGACATCGAGCTCACGGATGCGGTTTCGTGGAATCCGGAAGTCCGCAAGAAGATTGTTGCCCTCCTGACAGAGTTGGCCCAACGAGTTGACGATATCGGCCTTCCTCGGGACCATGCGTGGGCCGGAGTGGGGCTGACGGGTATCACACCGCTTGATCTCGAGAGACTGGTTGCCCGCTTACGGAACGCATATTCGGTTTCGATCCAACTAGCTGCGGATATGCGCGGTGTCACCGACACGATGGAGCGGAAGGCAGTCGACACCCTCGCCGAATTCTTCGTTGAGGTAACGCTATCCGCGCGCCTAGCGACAAGGCCGGACGGTATCGACCTGCCATCGCTCGGTAGTCAGGTGTGGGCGCGCTCCGCCGCCGATATCGGCAAACTACTCAGAGATGGGGCCGACTACGTTCGGCTGGCCGACCGCGTGTCAGGCGTGTTCCTCGACACCGCCTGGTCGGTCGACCCCACCACGACAGCTTCGATCTTAAAACGGCTACCCTCGCAGTTCCCGGATGCCGCTTTTTCGACGTTGGCTCAGTTGAACGCTGCGGTGCCTCGTTTTCTGAACGCGGCGGCGTCTCTCCGATCGATGCTGGGTGTCAACGCGTCTCCGACGCTTGGGTCCATTGGACGGCTGGTTGCGATCGGCGAGCGCGTAGGCGATGCACCGGACGTCAGTCCCGATGCCTTCGTATCCGCGATATGGGAGCGAGGGCTTGAGCAAGCGGGAGACCTCGCCGAGGCCGTTTCGGTCTATCGGGCGGTCAAATCCGAACTTACCGGAAAGGTTGCCGATCAGGCGTGGGATATCGACCTCGCTGCGACCCGAACGGCCGTGGCTGTTCATGGGGACCGATTTCTCAAATTTGCCAGTGGCGATTGGAGGAAGGCTAAGGCGCTGCTCAAGACGGTAATGGACGAGATGCCCCCTGCAGAGACCATTCGGCTGCTCGATCTCCTCCAGAAGGGCAAAGAGGCGCGTGCGACGATCAAGGCTGATGACAGTCTGGGGCGCGCCGCATTCGGCGCGGACTGGCGTGGTGAGAAATCCGATCCGAAGCCCTTGGAAAGCCTGGTTCTTTGGATGCGGAGCCTTCGAGGAGTGAGTTCCGAGGCCCGCCAGATTGCGGGGCGTCTCACGGATAAGTCGGCTGTCGCGGCCCGCTGCGAACAGGTCCGGGCTCTTCTTGATGAGACAAGGCGTCTGTTCCTGTCGGTGTGGTCCGAGCTTGGCGACAAAGCCACGACGATATTCCCGGGAGCGATGGATGTGGACGAGGTCTCGCTCCCACAGGCGGCTCCGGCCCTCAAGGAACTCGCCGCTGCAGACATGGCATTTAAAGAACTCGCGCGTCATGCCCTGCCGGACGTCGGCGCGCGTGTTTTCGCATTGGAATTGCTTTCCTCGGCGCAGGCCAGCAGGCGCACTCTGGATGCTTCGGATCATCTCGGCACGTCTGCGTTCGGACCGCTTTGGCTTAGCGCGAGGTCCGACTGGCCGAGGTTGTCCGAGATTTTTGCCTGGGCGACGGCCAATTCCGATATCCGAGAATTGGCGTCCAGGATTGCTGAGCCCCACGGGAATGCGGAGTTGGCCAAAGCCGCGGCCCAGCTCGGTGAAGAGTTCCTCGCCACGATGGGGGAACTGCTCGGGTTCCTAAAGGCCGAATTGAGCGAAGTCTTCGGAGTGCAAAACCTCTCTGACGTTTCGATCGCGACCGCTTCCGAACGGCTGCGTCGCTGGATCGAAAACGAAGAAGAGCTTTCGAAGTACGCCGCCTACAACGCGCGGGCAATGGACGCCACGCAAGCTGGCGTTGGCCAGGTTGTCGACCGGCTAAGGGATGGCCGCCTCACCACCTCCGATGTGGTTTCTTACTTCGATATGGCGTTCTACGAAGCGATCCTACGTGACCAGCACGCGCACGATCCGGCTCTCGCGCAGTTCGACGGCGAAGTGCATGGCCGTCTGGTCGGCGAGTTCGCCGACCTCGATCGTACCCGCATGAAACTCTCAAGGCTCGACGTCGTTCGTGCCCATCATCGGAAGATTCCCTCCGTTAGCGGGATCGGTCCAGTCGGAATCCTACGGGGCGAAATGGCGCGTCGTCGGAACCACATGCCCATTCGTCAGCTCATGCAGCGTGCATCACAGGCGATACAGGCCCTAAAGCCAGTCATGATGATGAGCCCGTTGTCGATCGCACAGTTCTTGCCGCCCGGTGTTTTGGAGTTTGACCTTCTCGTAATGGACGAGGCATCACAGATTCAACCGGTCGACGCTCTCGGAGCCGTTGCGCGGGCGAAGCAAGTTGTGATTGTCGGCGATGAGCGTCAGCTGCCTCCGACCAAGTTCTTTTCCAAGATGACGTCTGGTGGTTCCGACGAGGATGACGAAGACCAGGACGGCGCGAAGGTCTCGGATATCGAGAGCATTCTGGGGCTCTTCTCCGCGCGCGGTCTTCCGGAACGGATGCTACGTTGGCACTACCGTAGCCGACATGAGTCGCTCATCGCGGTTTCGAACAGTCAATTTTATGACTCGAAGCTGTTTATCGTCCCCAGTCCCTACACTCGGGATGCGGGGATGGGGCTTCGTTTTCATTACGTCGAAAACGGCATTTTCGAAGAGAGCGTCAATAAGGTCGAAGCTAAGGTGGTCGCCGAAGCGATAATCCGGCATGCCCTCGAGACACCTCAGCTCTCACTCGGCGTGGCGGCATTCTCAATCAAGCAACGTCGGGAAATCCAGGATCAACTCGAAATTCTCCGACGTCTGAACCCGAAGACCGAAGAATTTTTCCATTCGCATCCGAGCGAGCCGTTCTTCGTGAAGAACCTGGAAAACATCCAGGGTGACGAGCGGGACGTGATCTTCATATCGGTAGCGTATGCGAAGAACGCCCAAGGCTATATGAGCATGCGCTTTGGTCCCCTCGGTGCTGAAGGTGGCGAACGACGCCTCAACGTTCTCATCAGCCGCGCGAAAAGGCGGTGCGAGGTCTACTCGTCGATTACCGACGAAGACATCGATCTGGAGCGAGGGAAGGGCAAGGGCATCTTCGCGTTCAAACTGTTCTTGCATTACGCGCGGACGGGCCGCATCTCGATGTCCACAAGGGCGGATCGTTCGATGGACAGCGTGTTCGAAGAGCAGGTGATGGCCGCCCTCCAGGAGCGGGGCTATCAAGTTCACCCACAGGTTGGGATCGCAGGCTTCTTTATCGATTTGGCTATTGCTGACGAGAGCGTTCCCGGCAGGTATCTCGTTGGCATCGAGTGCGATGGCGCATCCTACCATGACGCCAGGTCCGCGCGCGATCGCGACCGTCTCCGTCAGGCGGTGCTGGAGGACCACGGCTGGTCCATACATCGTATCTGGAGCACCGACTGGTTTCAGCGTCCGCGGGCGGAACTGGAACGTGTGATATCCGCCATCGATCGAGCCAAAGCGGAGGCGCTTTCGGGCGGTCACGCCGGGGAAAGAGGCACGCGGGCGGTCCCCGTTGAAGTTGTAACGATTGAGCGTGCCGATGTAACCGAGATCGGACTGGAGCAGGTGCATCAGGCCGCCGGGTTGTCGTCCTTCTACGAAGAAGCCGTCCTGAATCCTCAAGTCACAGGCGAGTTACATGAGGCTCCTACCGAGACTATCGCTGGTCTGGTGCGGGAAACGGTGGACGTTGAAGGACCGATACACACCGGCGAGGTTGTAACGCGTATCCGGGCTGCCTGGGGACTGCTGCGTGCCGGGAACAGGATCGATGGCCATGTCGGCAACGCGATACGTATAGCGGTGAACAGCGGCGATGTTCTGAGGTCGGGGGAGTTTCTTCTAAAGCCGGGCGGGGAGGTCCGTCTAAGGGATCGGAGCGTCGCCATGTCGTCAAGTCTTCGACGCCTGGAGCTGATACCACCCATGGAGATCGACGTGGGCCTAAAAGACATTGTCGGCCGGAGCTTGGGAGCAACCGAGGACGAAGCTGTAAACGCGGTCGCGAGGGGCTTAGGATTCAAGGCTACCAGTTCACAGCTCAGGGATATCATTCGTTCGCGCATTGAGACGCTGAAGACCTCGGGGGAGTTGGAAGACCGCGACGGAATGCTCGGCCCCGGTAGCGGACCCGCGAGCCGTTAATGTGGCGAGTGCGGGCAAACGGGCGAGGGAAAATCGGACCGGGCTTCCTGGCCGCGCTTCTGTGCTCCCTGGCCGGATCAGGTTTCGCGAACGAACCCTGCAGCGGTGGCAAGGGCGGGATTGCCGCCTGCCAAGGGGATACCTTCATCTGCAATGACGGATCGGTGAGCGGGAGCAAGAGGTCGTGCGCCGCATACATGGGAGCGTCGGGTTTGCTCGGAGCGGGGGCGGACATGAGGCCGAGCGTCGAGGCTGCTTGTGCCTGCCGGAGCGGTATCTTCTGCGTTGGACCACGTGGCGGCCGCTACTGCCTGAGGGACGACGGGCAAAAAAGCTATCTGAAAAAGTAGGCTTCACAGTATCCCGATGTTGCGAGCCGCAAACCAACAGGCCTAGAGGACAGACTGCAGTCGCAAGCCATCGCAAATTGCCGCGTCGGCCCGCCTGATCTGCGCCAAGGATACCGCTTTCTGTCCTACCCATTCCGTCGGCAGCAGCTTGATCACGGGTTCTTCCGGGCCGTTGTAGACGACCTCGCCCTTGAGGTTCTCGAGATCGAAGACCAGGAAGAGCAGGTGGTCGGCGCGGGTATCCACCATTCTGAAAGCGGGACCGCGATTTGTCCCCGTCGCCTTTACCTGGACGGAGCGGCCGTCCGGGGCATGGCCATCGATGCCCGTTCCATTGCGCGGGGAGAGCTTGAGGCCGAATAGTTCGGCCGCCACAGCCTCGCCGATATCGCCGATCAGGTTGCCGTCGAGGGTGAATTCGAGAGCCGCCGAGCGATAGTGGTCGCGCAGACGGTTCCGGGCGAGGACGAGGTCGGTGATCACGGGAGGGAGGGAAAACGCGAAGGCGGGCGTTCCTGCCGATCCGGGGACGCCCGCAAGTCGAACCATTCCGTCCCCAATGTGCGCCGTTTCCACGCTGGTTCCCCGCTGGTTTATTTGTGATTCATTCATGATGCCGCATGACATTTATTTTACCTCCGGATCAGCCGGCCCCTAGCCGCGACACTTGCATGTGTTTAGTTTTGTGTATAGTGCAGTGGCATCGAAGGGGAAGCGATGATGGAAAAGGTCAAAAACGCTCCGGTCAAATATGTGATCGGCGTCGTTCGCTTTCCGCCCGTCGCCGACCTGGACAAGTTCGCAGGAGCGATCCAGTCAGAACTTGGCGAAGAATATCCTTTCGGCAGTAGCCCGCGTTTCACCGAACTCAGCATCAAGGTCGATGAAAAAGGCGTCGAAGTGACGCCACAGGAAGTCGCTCTTTGGCAGTTCCTGAACGCGGGCCGTACCTGTGGGATCATCGTGAACCAAGGGCTAGTGGGCCTGCACACGATGGCCTACGAGAACCACGAGGATTTCCTCGGCAAGCTGTTGCGTGTCGTCGAGGTGGCCAGGGGCCTCGAGGGAAACCCTTTGCGATTCGTGGAGGCGCTGGCGCTTCGCTATGTGGACCTGATCGTTCCGAGCGAAGGCGAGACGCTGTCCGACTACATGCAGGCCAAGCTCCCGACCGATATCGGGATCGACGGCCTCAAGATGAACGACGGCGTCAACGTGCTGGGAATGAAGAGCTCGGTCGGCAACATCCGGCTGCAGGTTTTCCTCAATCCCAAGACGGTCCTGCCGACCGACCTGATCTCGCCGTTGTTCGCGGACAGCGGCTGGGGGTGGGAACTACCCGAGAGGGAATTCGTTACGATCGACACCGATCACGCGACCGTCTATGCGCCGCCTATCGAAGTTGAAAAGATCGATATCCGAGAACATATGTTCAGCCTCAGGAAACCGATTAGTGATATCTTCAAGAAAATCGCGACTCAGCACGCGATGAAAGTTTGGGGATTGGAATAATGAAAAACGTAAATACCAATCACAGCCTAATCATCATCAACTATCCGCCGGTTGTTCGCGGTCTCGTTCTTGCGGTAGGCGTCGCCTCCGCTTCGACGGCCTATGCGGAACGCCAGCGCATCGCCGCGCCTGAAACGGGCCTTACCACGCCGTGGTACAAACCCGCCGAAGTCGCCGCGTCGGGTCACCACATCAGCTTGCTGGATATGGTGACCGAGCTGAAGAAGGGCGGTTTCCCCGTTGCGTCGATCGCCCAGTTCGCTGGCGTGGAGCGCAAGACCGTCTACTCGTGGCTTGATGGCAGCGCCACGCCGCATCCGGACCGCGAGGAACGGGTCGCCGCCGTGTTTCCCGTCCTCAAGGAGCGCTTCGACGGCGACTTCGTGCTGATGTACCGTGTCCTCCGCGCGAAGGACCGCGACGGCAACAGCCTCGAAAGCCTGTTTCAGGCCCCGAAGATCGATGTCGAGGCCGTGAAGAGGCAACTCGCTGTCCTCGACACGTCGATCAACACGATCAAGGCGGCCGAGGCGCGCAAGAAGGCAAAGCCCGTTAAAGAGATGGCGGGAAGAAACGCCGCGATCGACGAATCCCCGGTTGCTGTGTTCGAGGACATCTGATCTCATTGGTAGCAACGAGATTCTGACGAGTTCGAAATGGCATCATTCGAGGAGGAGGCCACCCAGCTTTTGAAGGCGGGGTGGCAGCAGTGTTCGACGTTCTACCCCAATGAAAAGGTCGGTGGCGATCTCGGGCTTCCCGAGGACGCTATCCTCCTCGTGCTCACACAGGCATGCTCGGTAGTGAGCTCGCCACTGAAGCGCGATCCCGTCATGGAACTGATCGTCGGGACCAAACTCCCGAAATTCAACCCCAAGGCTCCCGAGACGCGTGGCGGCAACGCCCGTAAATTCCATGTCGAACTCGGTGCAGAAGGCAACCGCGCCGCTTACGAACTCGACATCTATCAGCGGCACTTCATTCCCCGCAGCCTGTTTGTCGATTTTGCGCCAAACGGTCCGACATGCTCGGACGAGGACGCCACCAGGGTCGGCAACTGGGTCGGACGGTTCTACACCCGCACCGCGTTCCCGAACGCGCTAGTCGAGGGGTTGAGAACGGAAGACTTCCAGAAACGGCTTGAGGCGGCTCTGTCCGAAAAAGCCAAGAACGGGGAGACTATGCATGAGCAGGTTCGGGTGATTTTCGGCGCGTGGTCGCCAAACGACGAGACCGGTCCGTATACGCTGGACCTTCATATTGCAGTGAGGTCCATCGATGCCGCGGATGAGTTGAACGGAGTCTTGAAAAACGCTTTCGGCATTGCCTACCCGGAAGACAAATTGACAATCGGCTGCGTTGACGTGACGATCTACGTCCACGAGGCTTCGACCCTCACGCTCGATAGTGTCGAGAACTTGCGACGGATCACAGATTGGGACCTCCTCAGCGGCCTCAAGGAAGAAGCCTGATCGGCCGAAGGACCGCTATCGCCGCCCGCGCCTCTGCTCGGACTTCACCCATTCCTCCAGAAACTCGAAGCACCGCTCCAGCGCCTTCTTGTCCTTGCAGTAGTCGATGGGCTTCACGCCACCGAGTTCCTTCCACGCCTGTGTGGGCCACAAGTCGGCGCGGTCACGGCGGCTGATGCGGCTGTAGACCCTGTCCCATAGCTTGCCGACCATTTCCTTATGCAGCTTTTCCGCCGCGGCAGCCTCTCGCTCGGCCTCGGCGAGCCTATCCAGCTCCCGCTGCACGGCCATGAAGCCGCTGGCACTTTCAGCAGCAAGTTCCCGTGACGTTTTGCCGTCATGACCGGGGATGGGTGTTCCGAGAAATACCTCCACGTCCTTTACGGCAAAGATGGCCTGCTCCTCAATCTTGGCAACGCGGTCCGCCGCCTCCCTCGCCAACCGCTCGGCGGTCGCCACCGCCTCTCGCTCGAGGCGAGCAGTTCGCTCTGCCTCCGCACGTTCGCGGGCGCGGTCGCGTTCAATCCTCAGGCGCTGGTACATGCCACCCAAGGCGAGGCCCACCATGTCCTCAGGTAGCTCGTTCGGGTAAGAGCGCTGTATATCGGCTACGGCGGCGGGGATTTTCAGCAGGCGCGCCATCAGGTCGTTAAACTCGACACCCTCGTTCGATAGTAGCGTCTGATCTCGCATGCTGTACTCGGTCGCCCGGCCCTTGAGCCACTTGTCGAAATCCTCGAGACCTCCGTCGTATGGCTGCATCAAGTCTGCGATTGCCTTGACGGCCCCCAGGAGCTGGCTCTTCCGTTTGGCTGGCAGGCCTTCCTTTTCGATCACCGCCCTCAGGTCTTCCTTGAAACGGTAATGCATGTAGTAGGCGTTCCCCCGGGATGCCTTGTACACGACCCCCGCGGCTTGGAGGCGCGCGAGGTATGCGGCGATCTCCTCGTAGGGAGACTTGAAATCTTCCGCCACTTCGCTGGCAATCCAGCGCGCGTGTTCAGACTTCACGTTCCGCAGGCCCGGCTTTGCCCATCGCTCTGACCATGACTTGGCAATATCGAGAGCGATGAGCGGCTGGTTGTTGTCGGCTTGATAGAGCCTGTCGAAAATGGCCGCCTGCCATTGACGGCGGTAGACAATGAAGGCGGACGGACGGTCGTCATCGGTATCGAGGTGCGCTGACAAGCCGCGGCGGACCATCGCGTCCACCAGTGTTTGCGCCTGCTTGTGGTTTCGGGGATAGCCCTCGCGATAGATATCGACGAGACGTTGAGCCTCCGCTCGTTTGGCTGCTTCCTGCCTCTGGCGATCTTCCGCGATCTCCGCCGCCTTGGCTTTGACCTCGGCACTGTGGATCAGCCTGCGGGGCGCGAGATCGAGGATAGTGTCGTCAAGTTCATCCAGCGGAACGGCGCGATATGCGGAAACCATGATTTCGAGGACTTCAACGCTCATGGCATCGAGCTTCTCGATCTTCGAGGGCGGGCAGAGATGGGTGTTTGCGATCTCGATGAAAATCCGACGGCCGTCAGACATGGTCGCGGTGACGTCCGGGATCAGTTCCCCCGCAACCATTTCGAGCCTAACATCGGTGAGCTCGACAGACCGCTCCGGCGTGACCTCAATGGTGTTCCCGTCTAGTCCGACGACGGATGTGGCGGGGAGGGTGACCCGGCGGTGTTGGGCGATGATCTCCTTGGCGCGGATGTGAAGTGCGGTCTCGCCAGCAGTTGTGCAGTCGTAGACCATGTCTTCGGGGCGGTGAGCGAAGGAGTGGGCGCGAACCTCGCCGCCGTTCCGGGCAATCAGCTGTCTGTCACAGCCGAAGCATTTGCATCCGCATGCCAGGCCGTTGGCGACCTCGGATATGTGACGGAGCGAACCATTCACAGCATCCTTGGCGACAAGGATCATGCCCTCGTCGTGTGGAAATAGGTCTGCAATGGTGATCTTCGTAGTCATCAGCGACCTGAAACATCGTCAGGGCTGGAGGCTAGACCGGAATTGTCGTTTCCGGAAGGCGCTGGTGTCCGAAAGGAAAGCGGATCATCCCTTCCGGGCCGCCAAGGTGTGTTCGCTCTATGTAGTGGGATGGCAGGCCCTCGTTTACGGGCCGAGCCGTGTTCGCGCACGAAAGCGATGCATTTCGATCTCACATTCGCCGTGGGGCGGGCGAGATCATTTCGCTGGCAATCTCTGAAGATGTCGGCCAGGGAGCCTGAAGTTCCGCTTCCAAGGTCTCATAGACGTCGAGCCGTGTGACGTCGGGTAGAACCGGCCGCCCATTCTCGAGAAACGCCACGCCATCATAGCCTCGCGGAACCGACGCCACAAAAGATTCGGCCCTTTCGAGCGCCGCCCTGAGGCTACGGCTTATATCACCAGCATCAAGCCCCTCCATGCCGAGAAGCCGATCGTAGTCATCCTGGCGATAGGTTCCGCCGCGACGGATATCGGCGATAAGGCTTTCAGGGGTATATCCCGCATCTTTCGCTGGAGCAGCCCAGATAACTGCGGCCAAGGGAACGTGGTGGGCATCTATGTAGAGCAGATCAACGATGTCTCTAGGTTCACGTCGAGAGGCCGCGCACAGTGCCTTATTGGTGGCCAGATCAAACATATCGAGCTTGTACCCGAACGTTTCATCCTGGACAGCCGGGAAGAACCTGAATGCGCTGTCTACAACCCATTCAAGCACCGTGCTCTCGTTTTCTTTCCGGATTACGGCTCGGTAGAATTCCGGCTTTCGAGCATCCCAATGTAGTTCGAACCCCGCGCGCTCCAGAAGGCCCACATCTACATCAACGCTTTCAGCAAGTATTTTTACGCGATCTTCATGACCGACGAGGTCGTGAAAGATGTCGATATCATTCGAGAGGCGCGAGGCACCTGCGTTGATGGCAGTGCCTCCACCGATATGATTAGCTGGGTTCCTGTTTTCGCTTATAGCAAGAAGCGCCTGGCGCTGAATGTTAAGGAGCGCCAAGGCATGCGTCCTCGAGCCGTAGGGCAAAACGCCTAGTAGCCATGTTCCCTTCGCGCTTCAGGCGGGATGCGGCATCGAGAACATCGGCAACGGAAGGTT
Source organism: Shinella curvata (assembly GCF_022899935.1). Lineage (GTDB taxonomy): Bacteria > Pseudomonadota > Alphaproteobacteria > Rhizobiales > Rhizobiaceae > Shinella > Shinella curvata. Next base: position 20,424 of record NZ_JALJCJ010000012.1, on the reverse strand, counting down.
CGTCCATCTCCTTCGTTGACCAGAAGCACAACGAACCATAATTTTCGAAGGCCTTATGATACAGCGATGCAACGCCCGCCGTTGCCGGTTGGCTGAGGTCTAACTCTCCAATGTCGCATTTGCTCAGTCTCGCAAAGCTGGTCATGGCACTTCTCTCAATTTCCACATAAAATAGGTCATAGTGCACCGTGTAGCAAGTGGCCGGCACTTTCGCCACCGAGCAAGTCGGGGGTATCCGTATCGTCTGGCAGATAGAAAACTCGCGGCTACGTGTTAGTCTCAAGTTTGATGAACCATGCTATTACGTAGGGAATTTCGGATTTGACTGCAGACACACTCGCGCTCTTGATCGACGGAGACAATGCGTCGCCAAAAGTCATCTCGGGCCTCCTGGCGGAGATCGCGACCTACGGGACCGCTAGCGTCAAGCGAATCTACGGTGATTGGACGAAACCGAACCTCAACGGCTGGAAGGAGTGCCTGCTCGAACACTCGATCCAGCCCGTCCAACAGTTCGCCTATACGACGGGGAAGAACGCCACCGACGGCGCGATGATCATCGACGCCATGGACCTTCTGTATACGGGCCGCTTCTCCGGCTTCTGCATCGTGTCCAGCGACAGCGACTTCGCAAGACTGGCGGCACGTATCCGGGAGCAGGGAGTGACGGTCTACGGCTTCGGCGAGCGCAAGACACCGAGACCGTTCATCACTGCATGCGACAAGTTCGTCTATGTCGACGTGCTTGGGGGAGATAGAGCCGAGCCATCTCCGGAAAAGACGGCATCCGCGCCGAAGAAGGTAAAACCGACGGCGGAAAACGGCGCGGCGTCACAGGGCGTAGCCGCAAGCGGCAAGCTCGACAAGGCGGCCCTGGTGATGCTCCGCAAGGCGGTGGAGGCGTCGGCCGATGATGATGGCCGAGCCAACCTAGCCCGGGTCGGGGCACACCTCTCGAAACAGTCAGCCGACTTCGATGCCAGAAACTACGGATACGCGAGGCTTAGCGATCTTGTAGAGGCTTCTGGCATACTCGAGGTAGAGCGGGTAGGCGGACAGAATAAGGTCGTGACGGTGAAGCTGAAGGTCGGCTGAGAACCGCGGGCAATCTTGACGGGAGTACGCCGCGACAACTCTCGGAAATCGTTCGACAACCTGTGAGCAATCCGGCATGAAAATGCGGGTGCTTGATGGGGGATGATTTGTACGTACCGCCGTGGACGATTTTTGCTGGTCTCGGGGCGCTTGATCGCCGCGAGCTGAGCAATCTCATCGCAAGCTTCGAGGCCACAACGCTGTTGTCCATGTCGATGGACCGCGTCACCGATGTGTTGTCACGCTTCCAGAAAGACAGCCAGTCGTCAGACGCCACGGCTTTCGCCCGCCGCTTGAAGGGTGCCGCGGACACGTTGTTCTCCTCCGAAACCTCAGATCGTGCGTTGCGAATTCGCCTGTGGGTCAGGATCGCAGATGCGCTCGATCTGGACGCGACACTCCCGTTGTCTTCGAGAAGAGCCAATTCCGTTGGCGCAGGCGTGGCGCACAAAGCGGCGGCCGTGATGGCTTTGCCCGTGGCCGATGAAAAAGAGGAGTTGACGCAGACAGGAATTCAGAAGGCCTGGAGGACTGTAACGTCGCTCTTGAGCCGCCCCCATCATGATTTTCCTTCTCTGGTTGCCGGGCAGGCGCAACTCGTCGCGAAGGCTGTGGCCGAGGCCGCGACATCGGGTGAGATTCCAGGGGAACTGGCGAGCGCTCTCGGAGAGCGTGTCCGTGACCACATTCGAAGCCTGCCACCCGAACTACAGGATGACGCCATGCGCGATGCCCTGACGGCGGGAGATCGCGCAGCCTTTACTGTGCTTGCCGCCGGGACTGCGGCATTCTCTATCGGCATGGGCGTGAACCTGGCTGGGTTCAGCGCTTACATCCTCGCCGCCCAGGCGTCGGCGTTTATCCCGTTCATGAGCGGGCCAGCCGTTGTGTCGACTCTCTTCATGCTCGCGAACCCGCTCTTCAGCGTTCCGGCGGTCCTCGGTATCGGGTACTTCGCGAACAACTATGTGAACGGCGGGCAGGCCGCCAAGCTCGCCGCCATCGTTTCGGTCCAGCTTTCACTTCGAGGGCTATCGGCCGAGAGGGATGGCCTGGAGGTCCTACTGAATGGATTCCGGACGGCGACCGAGGTCGACATGGCATCGCTACCAACGGCGACCGCGGCGAAGACCACATCTCGGAACGTTACCATCGCCAAGCATGTCGGTGGGCGGTTGCCAAATGCGCCTGGCAATCTAAAGAGGGCGGCGCTTTCCTCTGATCGGCGAAGCGACCTGCTTGTCGGCGTACTCTCGAAGAACCGCGGCGATGCGCTGGAAATGGCCGCTGTAACGACACTGTCGGCAAGTGACATGCTCTACAACGCTGTATCCATCGATCCGATGGTTCTCGCCGCGGCGGATTTCTCGCGCACGGAGGACCTCGGAGACCTCTTCCGGTTCGGTGTGTTTGCCGAGCGCATCGGATCGATGAGCGAGGCCGCTGCGGCGGGAGCGGGGAATAACCTGCGTGGTTATGTTTCCGAACAGCTAGTCGCGGCCCGCCTGTCGGAAGTCGGCCATGTGGTAAGTTTTCCAGAGACGTCGAACAACGCGGGTTTCGATCTCCTCGTAGACGGCGTGCCGTTCCAAGTAAAATGCCTGCAAAGCCTCGAAGGCCTGCGAACGCATTTCGCGAAGTATCCCGAAATGCCTGTGTACGCCAATGCGGAGTTGGCGGAGGCCGTGATCGACAGCGGTGCTGATTGGGCTAAGCTCGTGTTCTACATCGATGGTTTCGACCGCGAGATTGCCGACCTCATCATGACCACCTCCCTGGAAGCGGCCGAAGCGCTGGGCGATCTGAATGTGCCGTTTTTCGCAATGGCGGTTTCCTCGGCACGAAACCTCCACAGTGTCTGGCGCGGCCGCATGCCCCTGTCGGACCTGCCGTTCTCGGTTGTTATGGATGCCAGCGTCAAAGGCGGACTTTCGGCCATTGGCGCGCTGTCGGGCAAGGCTATTGGCCTGGTGGCTTTTGGCCCGGCCGGGGCGCTGATCCTGAGTGGCGTCGGCGGTATCAGCGCATTGGTCGGCGCGGGCTGGACGAGAGAGCAGGCAACACGGTTGCTGTCATCCGAATGGCTCTCTGACCTTGACGCCTCTACTGAGCGGTTCCGCGCCGCGCTTCTGGCGGTTGTCCGGGGCAAGGTCGCGATGCTCGAGGCGAAGAAATCCCTCGTTCCCAGCGTGCTTCCCGAGATCAATGACTGGATCGGCGCGCGCTTCGCAGACGACATCGTATCTCTTGGTGAAGTCACGTACGATATCGAGATTGCAATTCCGTCGTTGAGTCAGCCGGCAAAGGCACGAGCCTGCCTCGCTGCCATGGATGCGGCCAAGGTTCACCCCCTTGCGGTCGAGGCGGAGTTAGCGGACCTTTTGAAGGTGCTTGGGTCCGAGCCATCGAAAGCCGCATCCGCTGGCAGGAAAGTCTCCGACGCATGGTCCGCGTTTAAATCGAAGCTGCCCAGTGCGGGCTAATGGAGGTATTGCATGCAGGCGTTGATCGGGGTGGCGAGGTCCAGAGTGATGTTATTGATCGCCGCAGCAGGCGCAGCGGGAACGCTGTCTGTCATTCCCGTGCAGGCGCAGGACGATCACTCGATCTACTACGGCTCGCGTGCCGGCATGCACGTGACGACCGTCTCCAAATCCGGAATCGGTACGTCAAATGCCGTTATCATGATCAAGCATACGCCCAAAGACGCCAAGGCGTACTGCGTTGAATACGAGCAGGATTATTCGATGGCCTGCGTCAAACGGACGATGGCATCGGTAAAGGTCGGCGACAGGGTAACGGCGAACTGCAAAAAGGGGACTTGGACCGACGTTTACGGCGAGGGGTATGTCCTTGAAGGTAAGTCGAGGTCCACTGACCTCATGGCTGACTATGTCGTGCGTAGCGTAAAGTCGGGCGAAGTACTCGACGGTTCATCGGCCTCTGGCTACCCGACCGCATTAAGCGTCTTCCAGGAACTTTGCCCTGGTGTTGCTGAATGATACGTCGCCTATCCGTCGTCACCATGCTTGCATGCTTAGGCTTGACGGCTCCGGTAAGCTCCCATGCCGCCGACGTTAAGTTCGAAGGGATTACGAGCGGGCAGTTCGGTCCAGAGGCACGCTTCAGGCTCGAGGGCGAAATCGTTGAGGCCGACAGTGCTCGTGTGAAGCAAGCATTGGCGGAAGCCAACATCTCAGTTCAACAAGACCCTTGGCGACGGATCGTCATCGCACTGAATAGTCCGGGCGGCGATTACCACGAGGGACTAAACCTCGCCTTGGCGTTCCGTCGCCTCGGTCTCGCCACCGTCGTACGTGAGATGGACGCCTGCTACTCGGCCTGCGCCGTCGCATTTCTGGGGGGCGTCGATCTTCCGAAAGACCCGACCCCTGTCGGCGATGGTGATTCTATCCCCGATCAGAAGCCGTCGCGCACGCTTGAGAAGGGAGCAAAACTGGGATTTCACGCGCCGTATCTCTCCGTTCCCGAGGGGAGTTACGACGCAGCCCTGGTACAGGATGCCTACAGAGCGGCGGTTCTGGGTATCGCGCGATTAGTAGCGGTCGCGGATCGCCTCCATCTCGTTCCAGCCGAGTTGCCTCGCTTGCTCGCTCCAGGCCGTGACGAAATGTATATGGCCGACGACGTAGATGCAGTCCGTGTTCTCGGCATCACTTACAATGACTTCTCGTACCAAATCCGGCATGGATATCCATTTTCGCATTCCATGATCCTGAACGGATGCGTCAACCGCTACTACCATCTCGGGCGTAGAAGCAGTTCCGACGGCTACCAGATTGCGTTGTCTTCGCTCGAGGAGTTTATCGAAGGTTCCCAGCTGATGGAGAACGGCGAGGACGCTATTGCGTTCGGCGTTCGCTCAATCGGGCAGGGGACGGTGTCAACGTGGCTGGCCTACATGCCAATTGCCAAGACGAAGGACGGTAATCGCTTCGTATGGTGTTTATTCTCGCCAGGCACCACAGGGCCAACGACATTTTACAAACCAGCAGGGACCATCGAAGAGCTGTTCTCGGAGCTCAAGGGAAAGGGCGATCTCTGGGACTTTACCTCATCGCCAACGACGATCACGCTTTCGACGGGCGATTGGGTTGACGATATGATGCGCGCAATTGACCTTGTTCCGCCACACACGAAGTTGGACGATGTGGCAATCCAACTCGAATCCTATCGCAAGTCCGAGCAGGCGATCACTCCTCGGTAAGCTGTTATCACGGGTCCGAGGCGCTATTACAGCTTGAAGCAGAAACGGTTCCGTGTCTCGCTGTTAAGCGCGCACAGCGTATATCCATCGTCGGCGTAGGGAATGGACGGCTTGCCGTTTATCGTGAAGAAGTCGCCGTCGCGTGCAAGAATGGTCTTGTTGCCTGTCGGCCATACGAATTCGTAACGGTCGGATCGCCGATTATCTACGATGACATTGATATTCAGAGTAGCTTCACAGGGTTCAATCTCCCGTTCGCCAGTTTTACTGAAGACGGCACACGTGGCGGACGCTTTCGCACCGACTATCGATCGTGGGGATGTGGCATCCGCGCTGGTAGCCGCTCCGCCGAGCTCTTCGAGAGTGAGGCCTGGGCGATATGAAGCAAGTTGGTTGATCCCCCAACTCCGGTCGGCGAAATTATCGACGGTGCAAGCTCCCTGACCCAATAGGACGTTGTACATCCCGTTGTACCCGCAACCTTGCAGGCCGTTCCCATTGACGGCGATAACGCATCCCGCTTCGGAATACCCGGCATCGCTACTCGTCACCGAATAGTATTCGGTACCATCCGCGGTCTTCAGGAGTTTGACGACGGACTCGTCCTGCGTGACGGGTTTCGTGAATTTCCGTACATCGACGGGGTCCTTCATCAGGCCCACTTGCCAATGGAAGGAATTCTCGCACGCATAGTACGCGCGTTCTTCAGGTGGGGCTGATTGGACAGGAAGGCCTATGAGTTCGATTTCGAAGCGGCCAGCTTTCTCTACGGTATCGATGTAGAAGAAATCGTTGCCGATATGGCCGAGCATCTCCTGAATCAGGTCAGGGCGCATCATCGTCGAATTCGACCAAGGGACCAGATTGTTGGCGAGCAGCATGATCTTGCTCATGTCCTCCAGCGCAACGTCGTGGGCGACGGCCAGCGCTTTGGTACTGATCAGGCTTTCTTCCTTCAGGGCCAGGAACGGGCGATGAAATCCGAGCTTACCGGTGACGTGAAGCTTGCGATTGACGAAGGTCACCTCAGGTCCCTGTGCAATTCCCATCATGAACATGATGGCGCACATGGAGTAGCATTCCGCACCTTCGTCGATGACCGTGCCAACGCCGTTCTTGTACAAGAATTCAGCGAGTTTAACGCCCTCGGTGACGTTTCCTCCCGGACTGTTCAAACAGATCGTGTCTCGCGCCGAACTCTCGCCATCGACACCGAGAAACTCCTTGGCGGCGATTTCGACTAAACGGGAGAAGTCGCCTGAGACGATCTCTCCTTCAAGGGAGAGAACACAGGTCTCTTTGGAGGACTTCCTTATGTCAGCACCAGAGGCCGCGCCTGCCTGAAAGAATACCAGTCCGACAATGGCCATCCACGCCAAACAAACCTGCCACGATGACCTGTACAGTTTCCCCATCTGCCCCTCCTGTAAAGCTCGCGTCATTGATCCGCCTCGATCCCTTCGGGCTGATCGCCTCGAACCTCTGTTCCTTCTGCTTACCTTATTTCCTACGTCGTTGCGGTGAAGTTTCGGTTGATTGGCTCGATCGTCTATTCAGGCTTTTGCCAGTAGTGATCGATGATGTTCTGTCCGTTGTTCACGATACGCTGGCCGATTTCGGGATCGCCGCCCTTCAACGTATCCGGATCACCACCGCACAGACGCACGAACAGAACCTGCTGGGTCGCGAACGTGAAGTAGTCGCGACTGGTCGGTTCGAACTCGAGGCCTGCCATTGCGAAACCGTCCGCCACCTCGGTGGCCGCGTCGTCGATGGCTTTGAAGACCTTGTCGAGCATCGCGCGTTCGGCCGCTTCCCTGATTTCCAGGTATTTGCGCTGTTCCGGTGTCGGGATCGCACAGGTGTTTTCAGTCATGTCTTCTCCATCGGCAGTGGTTGGCGGGCCTTGCTTCCGCGCTATGTGTTGGCAGACAACATAGGAGCAGGCTGATGAAGGTACAAAAGTTCAGCGTCTCGGACGCGAAGATGATCAAGTCGCCGGGGCAGGATGCGGAAATCTATGTCGGAAATCTGGTAGACGAACGAAATGGCGGCCCTGTGACCATCGGATACGGACGCTATGCGCCCGACCAGTCGCTGACGGAGACGATGGAAGTGGATGACACGATGATCGTCCTCGAGGGGCGGCTATCTGTTTCCACATCCGATGGCACCGCTACGGCAGGTCCGGGCGATATCGTCTACATGCCGAAAGGGCAGGCGGTTACGATCATGACCGAAGGCGAGGGGGCTCTCACGGCTTTCGTGACGTATCCACATTGGGCCGAGGCCCATAAAGGTTGAACGGGAATCTTTGCCGATGTTCTTGTCACCACTCCGCTGGGCCACGTTCGCCTGGCGAATACAGTGAACAGACATGTACAAGGTTGTCCGCGTGCTCCCCGCAGCCAGAGTGCCTCCGGTTATCCCCCACAGCCGCGCTCGCGATCCGCGAGGCCCTCATACCATTACAATATCATCTCCGTTTAGGAGCTTGACGAATAAGGTGTCGAGGCGCTCAGGCGGCTTAGCCACCCGATCGATGACAATGAGCCTCTCGACGTGACGGCGATCTGCCTACGAGCAAGCAGATTTTTGCTCGTAGGCAGATGCGATAATTTGGGAACGAGAATCCCTAGTTGTTTGTCCTATCGCGGAATGACGGCACCAATGCGTGAGCTCCGTCTCCGAGGAGTGCGATGCTGATGAGGGCGAGGCTCCAGAAAAAGGGATACTCCCAGCCGCCGCCCGTACTGCTGAACTCCCATCCGTTTCCGGAGTGGGCCCAGGTTGCACCGAGCAGTACGGCCGCTGCTGCGACAGCAGCAAGACGTGGCTTCACGCCGGCGATTAGAGCGATGCCCGCAATAACCTCAATAAACAGGATCAGCCACGCCATCGGGCCCGGCAGGCCAAGCGATTGAAAAAATCCGACAGTGACCGGCATTGTGAGCACGAACACCTTGAGATACAGCGAATGCGCAAGCAGAGCCACGCCCGTCAATACGCGCAGAAGAAGGATTCCGTAGGGGGCGAATTTTGTGTCGATCATGATAGCTCCGTATTTAGCGCTTGCGAAATTGCGCGCTTGGAAGCGCCTTGATTACGTTGTGCGTCTCTGCGATAAAAGTCGCAATTTTTTCGAATTGAAAATGCAAAAATGCACAATTGGGATTGGGACGATCTGAAGTACGTGCTTGCCGTCGCGGACCATGGGAGCCTAGCTGCCGCGGCGCGTTCGCTCGGTGTAAATCACTCGACGGTGCTACGGCGCATCAGCTCTTTCGAGGCCTTGAATGGCCTGCGCGTCTTCGATCGACTTTCATCTGGCTACACTCTTACGGAGACCGGAGAAGACTTGCTCGAATCCGCCCGGCAGATGCAGATGATCGTCCGCCAGTTGGAAGGCAGATTACGCGGGAAGGACGAACGACTAGAGGGAGCGTTAAAAGTCACCACCTGTGACACCCTGATGGGATCGGTGCTTCCACGAATACTCGCGGGGTTCAGTGAAATGCATCCTGGGATAACGGTCGCGCTCACCACTGGTAGTTTCGTGACTGACCTCGCCCAACGAGATGCAGACGTGGCCCTTCGAACGGGAGACAGCGCGCCTGATGCGCTCGTCGGGCGACGGGCAGTCGATGTCAGCTTCGCGATCTATGGCACTCAAGAGCTGATAGAACGGAACAACGGCAAGACGCCGGCGGAATTCGACCGTTGGCTAGCGCCCGACATGACCCTTGGCGGCATGAAGATTTCTCGTTGGCTCGGGAAAACGGTTCCCGAGACCTCGATTGCCATGCGGGGGGACTCGCTGGTCTCTCTCCTACGTGCCGCTGAATGCGGTCAGGGCTTCGTTGTCCTGCCCTGCTATCTGGGCGCTTCGTCGCGCAATCTGCGAAAGGTAGATCACCCGGAATTCGACGCGATGGCAACCGGACTATGGGTCCTTACTCACAGTGACCTCAGGAAGACTGCCCGCGTCCGCGCGTTCACAGCATATGTCTCAAAGGAATTTCGTAGAGCTGAAGCTCTTTTCCGTGGCTCCGTTTGATGTCCGATGACTAGCTCCTTGGCGTGATCTACGGCGGAGATATCTGTCACCGCGCCGCCACTAGCGGCGCTCTGCAGTCGCTCCCGCCGGAGACGTCAACCACCGCGCAAGCCCGACAGCGAGCCAACTTCCCAGACATTGAGCAAAAACAAAGGCCAGGACGTCTACGGGGCGAATGCCCGCAAGGCTTTCCGTGAACGCCCGCGCGATCGTCGTCGCCGGATTCGCGAACGAGCTCGACGCAAAGAGCGTCACCGACAGGACATAGACGCCGACGAAGGCGGATACCGAGTTGGGGCGAAACCTGATTCCAAGGAAGATCGTGAAAATGAGCCCGAAGGTAGACACTGCTTCCGCGATCCAGACAGGAAACCCGGTTCGTACGTGAACGCCGACGGACAAGAGCGGCAAACCGAACGTGACATGTACGAAGACAACGCCGATCAATCCGCCGATCGTCTGCATGCACATATAGGCAACGGCCTCGTTCCTCGGTATCTCGCGCTCGAGAAGCATTGCCAGACTGACCGCCGGATTGAAGTGGCCACCGGAGATCGGCCCAAGGAGCTCGAGCAAGACGAACAGCGCAGCGCTGCAGGATATCGCGACACAGAGCATGACCAACGCCGGCACATCCGTCATCGCGTTGGCCATTACCGCACTTCCGACAACTGAAGCCGTAAGCAAGGCCGTCCCGAGGAACTCGGCAACGAGGCGTTTTGAAAGTGAATGGTTCACCGCGGTGATCTCTGTTTTCGGCGTTTGGTGTTGAACAGACTGCGACTGTGTGTGCCCATCGCTATCGCAGAATGCGATGGACACACTAGGTTGCTATTTCGCCAACAGTTTCTTGAGAGCCAGTGTTAGTTGCTTGAGGACGTTCGCGGTCGGTGCAGCCTTGGGCTTGTTCTCCAGGTCGGTGCGCTTGACCGAAGGGTAAATCGGTACAAGAAGACCCCGGATCATCACGCGGCTTGCTCCGGAAATGTCAGCGCGAGCGCGTTCTTGATGTCGGAGATGATATCTTCGGGGTCTTCGAGGCCGATCGATAGACGGAGATGACCGTACTTCCTGAAATTCTCCGGGTACCTCTCCGATCCCCCTCGGCCGCCCCCGCCAACGTGGACGATGAGCGTCTCATCGTGTCCAAGAGACACTGCCGAGGTGATGACTTTGAGATGTGAGACAAATCGGTTCTGGGTATCCGGATCACCATCCACCGCGAATGCCATCATCGCCCCGTAACCCCGTCCGCCAAACTGGCTTTTCGCCAGTTCGTGCTGGTCGTGGGAGGCCAGCCCCGGATAGGTGACGAACGCTAGGCGTTTTTCGGTTTCGAGATACCGCGCCACCGTCTCGGCCGTCGAAAATTGCTGTTTCAACCGGAGTGGAAGCGTCACGGACCCGCGGGTGATCAGCCACGCGTTGAAGGGAGATATGGTCGCACCGAGGTCTACGAGCGCGTCGGCCTTGATGTGGTGGATCAGCTCCTTAGCCCCGATGACAACGCCGCCCATCGCATCGCCGTGGCCATTGATGTATTTCGTTAGCGAATGAACGACCAGGTTCGCCCCCAGCTCCAAGGGACGGAAGAACGGTGGAGGCGTGAACGTCGAATCCACTGAGAGCATCGCCCCGGCCGCTTTGGCAATGCCTGCGAGGCTGGCGATGTCGGCAACTTTCGTCGTCGGGTTGGCAATGGATTCGGTGTGTATGAGCTTCGTGGTCGGTCGGACGGCCGCACGCACCGCATCCATGTCACCCATGTCGACGAACGTCGCATCGATGCCGTAACGTTCGGGCAGGAGCTCGGCGAAAAGCCGCCAGACGGCTTCATAGGTTACATCCCCTACGATTACGTGATCGCCGGACTTGAGGAAGGTGAAGAAAATTCCGTAAAGCGCTGCTACGCCTGTGGAAAAGACAGCTGCATCCTCGCCGCCCTCCATAGCGGCTAACTTTCGCTGCAGGCAGATTTGATTGTGCCCGGAGTTGCGCGTGTAGGAGGGGTTGGTGGTGTCCGACCAGTCCTTCATCGATGGATCGTAAGGGAGCGTATAGGAGTTCGCCATCACGATCGGCGTGCGAATGGCCCCCGAGGTCTGGTCTACCTCGTTGCCACCATGGACCGACAGAGAATTGAACCCGAGCGATGACAACTGATGTTTGTCTGGTCTGGACATGAGAGCTCCTTAGGAGAATGGGCCTGAGTAAAAGACACCCAGGCTGCGGGAGGTTCAGATAGTCTGTCGAACGATGACGCCGAGTGCGGTCGTGATCAGACGGGCGACATTGAGTGCTCCGATGTCGTCCACATCGCGTTCCGGCATGTATTCGACGAAGTCCATCGCCGCGATCTTGCCCTTGGTGGCCGCACCCTTGATGAGGTCGACCATCTGGTAGTAGCTGAGGCCGCCGGGAGAGCGCCCGATCACGCCGGGGACGATCGAGGGATCGAATGCATCCGCGTCGATGCAGATCACGATGTTGCTTCCTGGGGGAATAAGGTTGGTGACGGCATCGATCCCCGCCTTGTGGTACTCGTAGGCGGTGATGAACTGCACGCCGCTCTTAACCGCGTCTTCGTAGTCCGTGGTCGCCGCTGAGCCGATCCCGCGTGCACCAACCTGGATGATGCGCTCTACATGGTCCATTTCGGATGCGCGGCGCATGGTGGATGATAGACCGTGGCTTTCCCCCATATGTACGTCACGCCAGTCGATGTGTGCGTCGATCTGGAGAATCGTGAACTTGCGGCCGCTGCCGTCGCGGCCGAGCGCCTCGAGCATCGGGATCGGAACGGAGTCATCTCCACCGAGCAGGACCGGGACGGCACCGCCGCGCAGGATAGCGTCGATGGCATCGCCGATCGTCTTCCTGTTAAGTGCGTAGTCCTTCTCATCGTACGGAAGGTTGCCGCAGTCGACAGGACGACTGGAGTTGCTCGGGAAAACTGGGCCGCCGTGGTCGAAGTCGTGCCGATCCACGTTGGCCGTCAGCGCACCGGTGGCACGGCGTAGCGCGTCCGGGCCGTTCCGGCAGTACGCGCCGACTGACGCATACGGGGTAGCCCCGGCAGCGCCAATGATCGCGACGGGGGCATTGATCCCGTCGAGCGACGTGCACGCCTCCAGGCCAAGAAATGTCTTGGTTTCCGACGCCGCGCCATAGAGCGCACCGAGATTTGGCTTTTCAGTCATTTGTCGTCTCCTTCGTTTTGCCGCTCGGGGCAATATGGTTGGAATGGTCGGACTTGGGAGCTAGATGCTGCGAGGCTCGAGATAACCAGCAAAGCGTCGCTGGACGATCTGGAACGAGGTGATGATGACGAACGTGATGGTGAGATAGATTCCAGCCGCCGTTACGTACGGTTCGAACTGGATGTAGTTGTCGAGCGTGATGCGCCGGGCGACACCCGTCGTCTCCAGCAGCGTGACGGTGCTGGCCAGCGAGGTCGCATGCAACATCATGATCATCTCGTTGCCGTAGAGGGGAAGCGCGCGCGTCAACATCGCGGGCACGAGGATTCTGATCGCCTGCTTGCTCTTGGGGAGCCCGTAGGCCCTTGCGGCTTCAAGCTCTCCTACAGGTATGCTTCTAAGCGCTCCGGCGAAAATCTCGGTGGTGTAAGCGGCGGTGTTCAGGACGAAGGCAAGAAGAACACAGACCAGTGGACTGGAGAGCCAGGGCCACATGAAGCTGTGGCGGATCAACCCGAACTGCGCGAGCCCGAAGTAGATCAGGAACAGCTGGACGAGCAGCGGGGTACCCCTAAAAAGTAGGGTGTAGGCACTTACGGCGTATCGCACGCCGGAGCGGGCGCTGTTCCTGAGAAAGGAAAGCGGCACGGCTATGATGAAAGACAGTGCCAACGACGTAAACGCCAGGAAGAGCGTCAGTTTCATACCCGTGAAATAGAGCGGGATATTCTCGACGATGATGTTCCAGTTCATGGTGCGAGCTCCTTGACGCCCATGGACGTCCGTTTTGCCACGATCGTAAGCACGATCATCGAGCACACGGTCAGTGTCAGGTAAAATGCTGCCGCTACGAGGAAAAAGGTGAAGGGCTTGCTCGTCGCCTCCGCGGCACCCTTGGCCCTGAACATGACGTCGTGCAGGCCGATCAACGAGGCGAGCGCTGTCGCTTTCGCTAAGACAAGCCAGTTGTTTGTGAACCCCGGCAACGCAAGCCGCGTGAGCTGCGGCAGGATGATCCTGAGGAAAATGGCGGACTTTGGCAGGCCGTAGGCCAACGCCGCCTCGACCTGTCCTTTGGGGATGTTGAGGAGCGCCATGCGGAAAGTCTCGGTCATATAGGCACCGAAGATCAAACCAAGCGTGCCGATAGCAGCACCGATGGGCGGGAACTCGAAGCGGACGTCCCAGCCGAGTGTCCCAGCTGTCTGGTTAAGCAGCGACGGGAGGCTGTAGAATATCAACAACATCCAGACCAAGTCCGGAATACCGCGGATCACGAAGGTATAAACCGCGGCAGTCCTTCTCAGGAACCTGTTCTCGGAGAGCTTGGCAAACGCGGCCGCCAATCCGATCACCGTGGCAAGTACGAGCGAGCTCAGTGCCAGCAGCAGGGTCGTCGACCCTGCTGCCAGAATGCTCACGGAGAACTCCGAAACCATCGCTCTTACTCGCCGAAATACTTCGTCATGAGGGCCTTCAGCGTGCCGTTTTCACGGACCTTGCTGAGCCCCCTGTTCACGTCCTCGACAAGTTGCGTATTGTTTTTCCCGATTGCGATAGCGACGCCTTCGCCGAACTCCTTGGCGTCCTTTCCGGTCATTTCCGGACCGGTCAGCTCGAAGTCCTTGCCGTCGTCCGTCTTGAGGAAGCTGTGAACGATCTGGGCCTGATAGCCTAGAACGAGATCGGCACGGCCGTTCGTGAGGTCGAGGAAAGGCGCGCTACCGGAGTCGTAGCGCTTGATCGTCGCGCCGGGCATATGGGCGGTGACATAGGCGTCCATCGGCGTACCGGTCTGGACGGCGATGATCTTGCCCGTAACACCCTCGGGCGAAATCGTGATGTCCGCACCCTTCTTGGCAGCGAAACGGAAGATCGGGTGGTCGTAGATGTCGCTGAACGCAACGACCTGACGACGCTTGTCGGTCACGGTCAGCTGTGAGATCAGTGCGTGATATTTCCCTTCGATCAGCGATGGGAACATGCCGTCCCATGCCGCGCCGATGATGTCGCAGTCGAGTTCCGCTTCCTTGCAGATGGCTTCCATGAGCTCGATATCGAAACCAATGAGCTTGCCGTTTTCGTCAATCGACTCGAACGGAGGGAAGGTCGCATCCGTGGCGATCGTGACCTTCTCGGCGGCGAAAGCCGGGGTGAGGAAGGTTGTAGCCAATACGAGAGCGCATGCGGAATTGATGAGAATCCTCATTGTTCTACCTCTGGTGATGTTGGGTTTCTTGTATTTCGCTGAGCCGCCTCTCTCCCAAGAGATGGTCAGTGTTTCAGGCGACCTGCCAGAAATTGTTGGAGCCGTGGGCTCGACGGGGAATTGAAGATGTTCTCGGGCGATCCTTCTTCTTCGACCAGCCCCTGATGGAGGAACATCACGCGGCTCGACGCATGGCGGGCAAAGCCCATCTCGTGCGTCACAACCACCATGGTACGGCCTTCCTCTGCCAAGGTCTGCATGACCCGGAGGACCTCGCCGACAAGTTCGGGGTCCAGCGCAGAGGTTGGCTCGTCGAAAAGCATGACATCGGGATTCACGCTAAGCGCTCGTGCAATAGCAACACGCTGCTGTTGGCCGCCGGAAAGATGGGCGGGATACTTCTCAAGGACGTCGAAGCCGAGGCCGACCTTCGCCAGGTTCTCCTTGGCGCGTTCGCAGGCCTCAGCCCTTGGAACGCCGAGGGCGCTCATGGGGGCTTCGATCACATTCGACAGTACGGACATGTGGGACCAGAGACAGAAATTCTGGAAAACCATGGCCAGCTTGGCTCTCATCGCCTGGAGCTGACGGTGGTTTGTCGGGCGAAGGTAACCGTCGCGTTCGAGTTTAGTCGAGAGGACATCACCGTTGATGGAAATCTGTCCTGAATTTGGGCGCTCGAGGAAGTTGATGCAGCGGAGAAACGTACTCTTACCGGAGCCGCTCGCACCGATTATACTAATCACGTCACCGGAGTTCGCTTCGAGCGAAATGCCCTTCAGCACCTCGAAATTACCGTATGATTTGTGGATATCCTTGACAGCAAGATTCATTACTTGCGTCCCCCTTTGAAGTCGTTCCCGTGATCGTCATTTTTATTTTCCTTGTACCCATCCTAGTTATAAAAATTTGTGACGCGCAAATGACCATTCCTCACCCGTTACATGATCTCACGTCATGAATCGCGGCGGTGGTTCAAAGGATTGGACGCGTTTTAATCCCGCATGTGTGAACAGCGGTCACGCTTCGCTCGATGAGAGGCTACTAATAAGCGTCGCCGATAGGGTCGGCTACCTGCCCGATAAGTCAGGTGTCGGCGCGCCCTCGCCACACCCTTCGACAACGAGGTTACAGCGTGCGACTTTGTTGCATTCGTGCAATCTCAGGTGGTTGACAGGCGTTCGACTTTGAGCCATTTCGGAAGTGGCATTCGACATCATTTTCGTTAGGCATGACACACGTCCAGCGGTTCGCTGAACGTTGAATCTCCCTTCTACGTCGGAGACCGTCGAACACAAGGGGGGCGCATGACCGACTGGATCAGCCAGACAAATAGAAGACTCCAGCAGGCCAAGGCCTACGCTGACGAGCCTGAAACCTTGAAATTCTCCATCTTCATTTTGTGGCTCTGCATGCGCGACGCGGAGGAAGATGTGTGCAGCACCTATCGGTCGCTTTCCGAGAAGAGCTTGGACGATGCTGTGGCCGGGATGGTCCTTGAAAACGTCTTTGGTCAATTTGATGAGAAGGTGCAGACCTCGGCTGCGAAAATGAAGATTTTCGAGTCACTTGCCATCCGACTACGTTTTCTCGAAGACCTGTTCTTTCTTACGGACGACGCCGCGGTCTCCCGTAGGGCGAGTTTCTACGAGGTTTCGTTCGAAGATGAAGGCGGGTTCTTCATCAACCGTGCTCCGAAAAACCGCTTAGCCAAGGGTGGGGAGCCGTTTTACCGAAGGGCATTCAAACGCGCTCGAATGCTCCCGTCCAAAATCGGCAAGTATCGTATCGACCTCAAGGTCCATGACGATGCCGCAGGACGGGTGCGTATGGCGGCGGGAAAGCCATTCCAATTGGGTGCTGCCGTTTTCGACAAACTCGAGTTCGACTTAGACTACGACAACGACAACCATTTTGTTGTCACTTCGACATCATGTCCGGGTCATTTCGCGTCTCTGGTGGGCGGGATCGAGCGCGCCTCGAAAGAAGACTGCGCTGGGGCCATTTATCCGGAGCTGACTTTGCCCAGCTCCATGATTCAAGACCTCCGGCTGGCGCTGGCCAGCGACCAGATCATCACCGACGGCATGAGTTTCGTGGTGGCGGGGTCGAGCCACGAGAAGCGGGAAGATCAGCTGTATGAAAACGAGTCGGTCATGCTCGACATGATCGGAGCGCCAATCGCGCGCCATAAAAAGCTCTACCGCTACAGTGAAGTCGGAATTCAGGAACGTATCGAAACGGGCGATACGATCACAGTCGTCCTCCTTGCCGATCGCGCGGTGTCGACGGCGATATGCCTCGACTACTGTAACATTTTCGACAATCCACCGTTTGATCATCTCGATGTCGATCTTTTGATCGTCCCGTCCTGCGGAGGCGTCACCACGATGAGGCGACACGAGGACAAAGCAAAATTCCTCTACGATCAGAGCAAGATGAAGACCGTAGTGGTTCAACAGCACTACGACGAGCACAATTCACCCGCTCCAAGCGACTTGATCGGGTATTTTCTTTCCCCCGTAGACGGCGGGCATGTCAGGGAAAATGCGTCCAGCGGGGAACCCTGGCGACGGCTGACACTTTAAGTGGCAATAAAAGATGACTCGCTTTCTGCGCAACCCGATGTAAAGCTTTGTGAAGCATTATATGTGGCATATTCGCATCGTATTAGGTGTTGTTGACTGATGGGAACCGACGCTCTGGAATCCGCAATCCGCCGCAGGGCGATTGGTGGCTTGCTTCAACCAGGTAAATCGCCTGCGGATGCTTTTAGCGCCGTTAAGGCCTACCTTGCCGACGGTGGCACTGCCCAGGCCCGTGAAACCGTTTACGAAAAAGTCCAGAGTTTGGTTTTTCACCTCATCGCGGGGCGGCGGTTTGGTGGCAGCCTCGATGAATGGGCCGTCGTGGTCGGCCGGATACGAGGCCTTGTCGAGGTCAACGACAGATTGTTGGCAGAACGCTTTATCGTCCTGGGGGAACTGCTTGAGCAAGCCCACCACTTCGCGGACGTACATTCGGTAGCAGATGTCCTGTCCAAGAAGCATGTTTCCGCAATCTTGACCGCCGTTGGGGCGAATCCAGACGGTGTCGACCGAAAGCAGCTCCTCGCCTCGTTTAATCTGGGCGACGCAAATCTCTCGAGAATACTAACCAACCTTGTAACCGCAGGACTCATCGACCGTGAGTGGGAGGGTCGAGACGTTACGGTGAAGCTCAGCGAGTACGGTCGGAAAATATACCTGGAAAAGTTAAGGGGTCAGAGCGATCTGGCGTCGCCATCAACTCCGTTCACCGATGCGTCTAGCCTTGAGCAACTCCGATCGGATTGGCCGGATAAGCATGTCGGTCTTGCGGTCTGCAGTGGTGAACGTCTCCTGTCCTGGGATCGAGGGTTTGAACAGGTGATGGGAGTGGGGTCAGGCACGTCGGAGATAGCTGTTTCAACGTTGCGGCAGCGACTTGCGGGAATGGCAGCCGTATCTGACGACGTCTCCCCACACGAGGTCACCCTTCCGGACGGGCGTACTTTCTCTGTGAAAGAACACGCCTGTAGGGACGGTCGCTCAATCTGGCTCAGTGTGGATGTGTCCGACTACGTGAAACGCATCGAGATGTTCAAAAAGCGGGAGACAATCCTCACGCAGGAACTTGCAAAGCTGCGGTCGATATCCAGCAAAACTCCACATATCTACCCGGACACCATCCCCGGACCGGACTTATTGAACGTCGTAAGCGCATTGAAGGCCGATATCCTCATGCCTTTAACGACAATATTCGACTCGGCAACATCCCTTGGAAGCAGGCTGTCCAACTTCAACCACGACTACCAGGAGACGATTCACAACATCGCTAGCTTGACGGAGCGGATCAGGAAATTGACGAGAGCGCTCGTAAGGGCCGGGGAAGCCCCACGTCAGGATACGCTGGTTTCCGAAGATTTCTCGCCCAACGAACTCGTTCGGGAGATTGTGGAAAATCTGTCGAACACCTGTCTCGTCACGGGTATTCAAATCGACAGCAGAGGTGTCGCATCAAGACGCTCGATCAGAGGTGACCGGTTGGGATTCGAGGCAACGCTGGTGAGCTTCCTCGGGTGCTTCTTCGATCATGCCAAGCCCGGCGCGACGGTGTCTATCGGTTCCGAGTGGCATGGCGATGCCATGCGAATGTCATTCGAGGCCCCGACTGCCGTCTATCTTGCCCATAGTTCCAGTGATCACCTCTTATCGTTGCCGCTGTGCGTTCCGCATAAGGCTGGCTACGACGCGAAGATGACCGTCGAACACGGCAAGTTGCATGGTGAGTTTGAAATCTTATCCGCCAAGAAAGCCCGTACCAAAGCGATCGCCGTGAGTGATCGTTAAACTTGCCAAAGCACAGGTGGACAGGATGCATATGGGGCCGCTGTTCGCGCGCGCCTCTGAGTGAATCCCTCCCTAATCGCCCTTATAGGGTCGAGTGGAACATAACTACAGGGACGCGAGCAGGTTCGCTCGCCCAAACTGCGGCAGGAGCCACCGTAGAAAGAGCCGAACCGCGGGACGGGAAAGGTTGCGATCCGTAGATAGTACGTGCCATGCCCCGAAGATATCGATCGCGTAAGGAAACGGCTTGACGAGTGTGTTGCGTTTGAGGTCGTGGGCAGCCAACATATCGCTGACCAGCGCAACGCCCGCGCCATGTACCGCGAGGCCGATCGCCATGCCTAGATCGTTACAGTAGAGATGGCGTGCATCTTGGTCGACACCCGGAAGCCCAACCTCTGCAAACCATCGCCTCCATTCCGACCCGTCATCCCAATGGAGTAGCAACGTCCTGCTGAGGTCTATCGGTTTGGCGGACTGTCCGCCGATGCTGTCGAGTAGACGAGGGGTGCAGACGGGTGCGACATTGACCTGATCCAATGACGCCGACCATCTGTCGGGCCACCCTCCATTCCCGAACACCAGCCCGATGTCAGTGTCTTTCACCTCGTGTACTCTGTGGTTGTCCATGAAGGTGATGTGGCACTCGATGGATGGGAAGTCGCGGCAGAAATCGCCCAGGTTCTTTGCCAGCCATGTGTTCGCGAACATCGGAGGGCAGGCGATTTCCAGCTTGCCGCCGCCGTCCTTGAGGTCTGCCAGCCTTAGAGCAGCGTCGGAGATTTCCTGAAGGGCTTGGCTGACTGTCTTCGCGAGAATTCGACCAGCGTCAGTGAGCGTTAGTCCGCGCCCCGCTTTGACAAACAACTCGTAGCCTAATGCTTCCTCTAGGCGGCGAATCTGATGACTGACGGCGCTGTCCGTTAAGCTGAGCTCGTCGGCAGCCTTTGTCAGGCTCCCATGACGGGCCGATGCCTCGAATGTTCGTAAGGTTTGAAGAGGGAGATGACGAAGGTTCTTCATAAGGCGCGTGGACCCGAGTTTTCTCCATCGACCTTACGTTATCCGCGTCTGGATTTGGAGTAGGACTGTCCACTCAACATGTTTGTCTCCCGAGCGGTCCCACTGTGAAATACGGTGTTATTCGACACTGGGAGGATCAGTGAACGTGCTGGAGGAAGTCCCTGATGACCTGCCACTGAGAATTTCCTCCAGAATGGATTAGAGTCTGGCCTATTGAGGACGGACTTATGAAGAAGCAGCGA
>NZ_JALJCJ010000011.1 GCF_022899935.1 Shinella curvata | reverse complement strand
ATCAGGAAACCTTAGAGCGAGTTCGTCGGCCGCCAGAAGCGCCGCCGCTCTCGTTCGATGGCCGGGTTATAGGCCCAACAATTTTCAGCGTCAACAGGGTTGTGACACTTTTTTGAAAAAATCTTCGGAAAAATGCGTTTGCCTTTCATTTGTCGCACCGCACTACCCGGTTTTCCGGGATTCCGCAGTGCAAACCTCGCAGATCGACCCCAATTGCCCTCAGAATTTCACAATCGGCGCCTCTAGAGGAAGGACAAGAGTGCGCGATTTGACTCACAGGCATGCCTGCGTGCATCTTCCCGCGCGAAACCGACAAGACAGGGCGAATGCAATCGGCATGACCACCGACCGGAACATGATCCGATCCCTCGGCAATGAACCGCCGATCCTCGCCGACGGGCGCAAGGCGCCCGATCGTCGCGAGATTTCGTTGCGCTGGCTTTCGGGTACCTTCCTGACGGGCATCACCTCTTCCATCCTTATGGGTGTCGCATTGTTTGCCGCGCTCGATGGCCGCCAGCAGCTCGCCATCCCGGCCGAGGCCTATGCGGCGCTGGGCGTCGCCAACCAGACCAGCAAGACCGGCGAGACAGCCAAGCGCGGCGAACGCGTGCTGGAACCGGCCATCGTCACCAAGCCGGCAGACAAGAAGATCATGGAAATCTCCACCATGATCCATGACGGCCAGAAAGAAGTGGTTCGTCGACAGCCTTTCGCGCATGTGAAAATGGCGCTCGCCGCCAATCATGCGACGAGCGAGGATTATCCACGCTTCGATCCGCTCGCGATCTTCTCCACCAATGGCAAGGACGCTGCACCCGCCTCGCGCATGGGCACCATCTACGGTTCCGACGTCGAATCCGAAGTGGCACTGCAGACGGACGCGTTCCCCACCGGCGGTTCGGCCCTCGACTATGCCGACCAGATGTCGATCGAAGAGGTCGAGGAGAACGTGCGCACCAACGGTTCCGTCCTGACGGACGGCAGCACACAGGTCGCCTCGCTCTACTATGTCGATCCGCAGCGTTTCGCTTCGGAAGGTTCGGACCTCGACCTGCTGCAAGGCCTGACGGCCCGCGTGGT
The DNA here is from genome assembly GCF_022899935.1 of Shinella curvata. Taxonomy (GTDB): domain Bacteria; phylum Pseudomonadota; class Alphaproteobacteria; order Rhizobiales; family Rhizobiaceae; genus Shinella; species Shinella curvata. Next base: position 95,043 of record NZ_JALJCJ010000011.1, on the reverse strand, counting down.
CGAGGAGAATATGAGCGTTTCGAGCTTCGACACGGCAACTCCCGACGACACGGAATATGCCGACGACGTCATCCCGGTGCGCCGTGCAGCCGCCATCGACGAGCTCATGACGGCGGCCGGCTATACAAAGGCGCAGGCCGAAGATCTCTCGGCCTATCTTGAAGGTCAGCTCGGCAGCAAGCAGCTCGCCGAGGGCGACGTGCTGCGTATCTGCATTTCGCAGCAGGGCAAGGAAGCGAGCATCGTCCGCGCCAGCGTCTATTCACGCGGCCGCCATGTCATGACTGCCGCTCTCGACGACAAGGGCCGTTTCGTCAGCGGCGCCGAGCCGCCCGTGCTCGATGCGGTCGCCACAGCCTTCGACGACGACGGCCGGCCGACCATCATCGCCGGCCGCGACCTGCCGCGCGTCTATGATGGAATCTACCGCGCCGCGCTCTCCTACGGCATGGGCCAGGAGATGACGGCGGAGGTCATTCGTGTGCTTGCGAGCAGCGTGGATTTCCAGGCGCAGCTTCGCCCGACGGACTCGCTGGAGGCCTTCTTCTCGGTCACCGACGAGGCCGGCACGGCGACGGAGGAATCCGAAATTCTCTTCCTCGATGCCAAGTTCGGCGACACGGAAACCCGGGTCTATCGATTCCAGAACGCGGAAGACGATAGCATCGACTACTACGACGAAGACGGAAAGAGCATTCGCCAGTTCCTGCTGCGCAACCCGGTCCCCAACGGCACCTTCCGCTCCGGCTTCGGCATGCGCCGTCATCCGATTCTCGGTTTCTCGCGCATGCATACAGGGGTTGACTGGGCCGCACCGCGCGGCACGCCGATCATCGCGGCGGGCAACGGCGTCGTCGAGAAGGCCGGCTGGGATTCCGGCGGCTACGGCAACCAGACGCTGATCCGCCACGCCAACGGCTATGTTTCGTCCTATAACCACCAAAGCGCCATCGCCAAGGGCATCAAGCCGGGCGTGAAGGTGCGCCAGGGCCAGGTGATCGGCTTCGTCGGCACGACCGGTCTTTCGACCGGACCGCACCTGCACTACGAATTGATCGTCAACGGCAACAAAGTGGATGCGCTGAAGATTCGCTTGCCCGGCGGCAAATCGCTGGAAGGCAAGGCGCTGGCCCAGTTCGAGACCGAACGCAAGCGCATCGACGACCTGCTCGGCCGCGGCGACGACCCGACGGAAGTCGCGGAGACCCACTAAGTAATTGATCGACAAAACCGCCGGGCATGCGGATCAGCCGGACCTTTGCCAGCCGAGCCTAAGGTCCGCCGGATCGGCATTTCCTGCGTTTTAAGGATTGTACGAACCGCCCCGCGAGCCGGCTTTACAATTGTTGCGCGAAGGTGGAAGTTCGCCGCAGATCGTCAAATCCAATCATGGCTTTTGAGGCGATCGTCATTTGTCGGGGGGCTTCCATGCAAGACAAATTGATTGCAGCATTTTCACAGGTCGGCGTGATGCAGCCGCTCGGCGAGCATTCGAAAGCATCATCCATGGGCGCATGCCATAATTTTACAATCGAATGGGTCAGCTTCATGCTCGAGGACAAGGGCCTTGTCTCCGATGCCGCGGCTGCCAAGCGTATGAACAAACTCTCTGCCCGTCGGGGCGCCGGCAATCCGGTGCTCCAGAAGGTGTTCAGCCAGCGTTGGGCAGAAGGCGGCCAATCCTACACGATGGCGGACGGCATGATGATCTCGCTCCGCGGCATGAAGGAAGTCGATCTCACCATACCCTATGAGCCCTTCGATCAGAAGAAGCTCCTTACTCAGATCAAGACACCGAAAGCTGCCGGTTTCGTCTATTCCTTCTGGTTCAAAGGTTCGGTGGTCGGTGCTTCCGGCGGTGCCCATACGATCGGGTTCTTCCGGCCTGTTGCCGGCAGCGGCGGATCATTGAAGCCCAGCGGCGATTATGTCAGCGCGTTCGATCCCAATTTCGGCGAATATTACGTGCCGGCGCTGGAATTCAACTACTGGCTGAACAAATTCAAGGATTCCTACGGCAAGTTCACGAATCAAATGCTGAAATTCGTGACCAAGTGATACCTTCCCCTGGACCGAACAGAAGCGCGGGCCATGGCCCGCGCTTCTTCTTGTCCTCGAGCTGACTTAAGCCGCCTTGTTCACCGCGGCATTGCGCGGCGAGAAGAGCAGCCGGTCGGAACCGGCAGTCACCTTGACGTTCGAACCATCCGGGATGTCGCCGGAGAGAATCTTCTCCGCCAGAGGATCCTGCAGGTGCTTCTGGATCGCCCGCTTCAGCGGACGCGCACCATAAACCGGATCGTACCCCTTCTCGGCCAGCCAGTGCACGGCTTCCTCGTCGAGATCGAGCACGATCTTGCGATCGGTCAGCAGCTTGCGCAGGCGTGCCAGCTGGATATCGACGATCGCGCCCATTTCCGACCGCTTCAGGCGGTGGAACAGGATGATTTCGTCGACACGGTTCAGGAATTCCGGGCGGAACGCCGTCTTGACGACATCCATCACCTGGTCGCGAACCGTGTCGCTGTCCTCGTTTTCGCCGAGCGCCGTCAGATATTCCGCACCGAGGTTCGACGTCATGATGATCATCGTGTTGCGGAAATCGACGGTGCGGCCCTGGCCATCGGTCAGGCGGCCGTCGTCGAGAACCTGCAAGAGCACGTTGAAGACATCCGGATGCGCCTTCTCGATCTCGTCGAACAGCACGACCTGATAGGGTCGGCGGCGGACGGATTCGGTAAGCGCACCGCCTTCCTCATAGCCGACATAGCCGGGAGGCGCGCCGATCAGCCGGGCCACGGAGTGCTTCTCCATATATTCCGACATGTCCATGCGCTGGATCGCCGTCTCGTCGTCAAACAGGAAGCGGGCGAGAGCCTTGGTCAGCTCCGTCTTGCCGACGCCGGTCGGGCCGAGGAAGATGAACGAGCCGATCGGCCGGTTCGGATCCTGCAGGCCGGCGCGGGCACGGCGAACGGCGCGCGACACCGCCTGAACGGCATCGCCCTGGCCGACGACCCACTTGGCAAGCTCGTCTTCCATGCGCAGCAGCTTGTCGCGCTCGCCTTCCAGCATCTTGTCCACGGGAATGCCCGTCCAGCGGGAGACCACGTGGGCGATGTTGTCGGGCGTCACGACCTCCTGCACCATCGGATCGACGTCTTCGGCATCGCGGCCTTCCGCATCTTCCAGCTCCTTTTCGAGCTTGGGAATGATGCCATAGGCAAGCTCGCCTGCGCGCTGGAATTCACCCTTGCGCTGGGCAATGGCGAGTTCGTTGCGCAACTCATCGAGCTGGCGCTTCAAGTCGGCGGCGCGGCCGAGCTTCGACTTCTCCGCCTGCCAGCGGGCCGTCAGCGCAGAGGCTTCCTCCTCGATCGCCGCCAGATCGACTTCGAGCTTTTCGAGCCTATCCTGCGAAGAACGGTCGGTTTCCTTCTTCAGGGCCTCGCGCTCAATCTTCAGCTGAATGATCCGGCGATCGAGTTCGTCGAGTTCTTCCGGCTTGGAATCGACCTGCATGCGCAGTCGCGAAGCGGCTTCGTCCATCAGGTCGATCGCCTTGTCCGGCAGGAAGCGATCCGTGATGTAGCGGTTGGAAAGGGTCGCGGCGGCAACCAGAGCCGAATCGGAGATCCGGACCTTGTGGTGCTGCTCGTACTTCTCCTTCAGGCCACGCAGGATCGAGATCGTGTCTTCGACGGTCGGCTCTTCCACCATGACGGGCTGGAACCGGCGGGCAAGGGCCGCGTCCTTCTCGACATGCTTGCGATACTCATCGAGCGTGGTCGCGCCGACGCAGTGCAGCTCGCCGCGGGCAAGCGCAGGCTTCAGGAGGTTGGAGGCATCCATTGCCCCATCCGCCTTGCCGGCCCCGACCAGCGTGTGCATCTCGTCGATGAACAGGATGATCTCGCCGTCTTCCGCCTGCACCTCGGCAAGAACGGATTTCAGGCGCTCTTCGAATTCACCGCGATATTTCGCACCGGCGATCAGCGCGCCCATGTCGAGCGCCATCAGCTTCTTGTCCTTCAGGCTTTCCGGCACGTCGCCATCGACGATGCGCAACGCAAGGCCTTCGGCGATCGCCGTCTTGCCGACGCCGGGCTCACCGATCAGAACCGGGTTGTTCTTGGTGCGGCGCGACAGAACTTGGATCGTGCGGCGGATTTCGTCGTCGCGCCCGATGACGGGATCGAGGCGGCCCTCGCGCGCATCGGCGGTCAGGTCACGAGCGAACTTCTTCAGCGAATCGAAACCCTGCTCGGCACTCGCCGTATCGGCGGTGCGGCCCTTGCGGATGTCGTTGATCACCTGGTTGAGCTTGACGGCAGTGACGCCGGCTTTTGCCAGGATATCGGCGGTCGCGGCAGATTTTTCGATGGCCAGTGCCAGCAGCAGACGTTCGACCGTGACGAAACTGTCACCCGCCTTCTTAGCGGCATCCTCGGCGGTCGAGAAAACCTTGGCGAGCGGCTGCGAGAGATAGACCTGCCCGTTGCCGCCGGAAACTTTCGGCAGCTTGGCAAGGGCGGCGTCATTGGCCATCCGCGCATCGCGTGCATTGCCGCCGGCCCGCTCGATGAGCGACGCGGCCATGCCCTGCTCGTCGTCGAGCAGCACTTTCAGCACATGTTCGGGCGTGAACTGCGGGTGGCCATCGGCCAGCGCTCTGGTCTGGGCGGATTGCAGAAATCCACGCACGCGTTCGGAGTATTTTTCAATATTCATATAGGCCTCCAGGACTCAACCGGCCCTTCAGGCACCGGTCGACGATTTGAAGATAGGCTCCCATCAAGGCGAGCCTTTCATGCTTGCGGCGCGCCAGCCTTGCGACCGGTCAACCGCCTGAAGCGAATATGGTGGAGGGCTTTTGCGAATTAAAGGATCGCCGCAAACCGCAGAACATATTTTTCAAAACGACCTGCCGAAACGCAAGAACCCGGCACGGGGCCGGGTTCCTGATGTTCTGAAATGCGCTTCGTTATTCCGAAGCAGGCTCAAGCGCCGGGGAATCGTCGCCGGACGATGCACCGTCCTCACCGGCGGCCTGACCTTCGCCGCGACGCGGGCGGCGCGGACGCGGCGTATTGCTGCGGCGGCGCGGTGCGCGGCCGGCGGGCGCCGCAGCTTCTTCCTCAAGCGCGACTTCAGCCGGCGTGCCGTCGATGACCGGCTGCGGGCCGGAACCATCGATGACGGGCTGCTCGACGACGGGCTTGGGCGCCGGTTTCGGAGCGGGCTTGGCGACAGGCGCCGCGGCAACGGGTGCCGGCTCTTCCGCGGGTACCGCATCGCCATCGTCCTGATCGCGATCGTAACCGTCGTTGTCCTCGTTGCGCTCGACATTGTCGACGCGCTCGTCACGCGGGTAGCGTTCCTGCATCTGCGCCTGCGCTGCCGCGATGATGCGGTTGTAGTGCTCGGCGTGCTGCAGATAGTTTTCCGCCATGACGCGGTCGCCGGCGCTCTGGGCATCGCGTGCAAGCGTGGAATACTTCTCGGCGATGTGCTGGGCCGTGCCCCTGATCTTCACGTCCGGACCCGAGCTGTCGTAGGTCCGCGTCAGGGGATTGCCACCCTTGCGGTGGTTGTTGTGGTTATTGCTGTTATTGTTGTTATTATTGTTGTTATTACGCCCGCGGCCGCGCTTGTTTTGCTGTCCTGGCCTCATATTTCACTCACCTAACGTATCGTGTCTGGATGATCATGTGTCTGCACGCTTGATCCGGCCATGCCAAATCAAGCATCCTTACCCGCGGGCAAACCACGCCGGTGGGTGGTCCTGTCGCCGTAAGACGTTAAATTAACAGGTACCCGCACAGGGCAGTCTTCAACCCTATCAACTCTTCGAGAGAGCAATCCTCGATCGGGGTCATGCAGGAACGAATCTCTGTGTCATGACCGCTTGCCCAGTGCGTGGCCGCAACCTAGCCCGCTTCCTTCACAATTCCAAGCCTTTTCTTCAGGCTCCCGGAATTTGCTGCGCACCTGCAGCAAAACTTCAGAAAACCGGCGATTTTACAAAGACAAGCACCCGGTCGTTGCCGCCAAGATCCATCACCGCTTCGACCCGCGCGAAACCTTTTTCGCGCATGATCGCGGTCACCGCATCCTTCTGGTCATAGCCGATTTCGTACGCCACCAGGCCGTTTTCCCTGAGATGATCGCCTGCACCGGCGGCGATGGCGCGATAGGCATCAAGCCCGTCTTCGCCGCCATCCAGTGCCAGGATCGGATCAAAGAGCCGGACTTCCGCGTCCAGCGTTCCGACCACGGAACGCACGATATAGGGCGGATTTGACACGATAATGTCGAAGGCCCCGGTCACGGCTGCAAACCAGTCGCTCTCGACCGCTTCGAAACGGTCGGCGACACCATTGATGTCGGCGTTGCGCGTCGCGGTTTCAAGGGCACCCGCCGACAGGTCCGCACCGACGCCCGTCGCACCGGGCACGAGATCGAGCAGCGCAAGACAGATCGCGCCGGTGCCCGTACCGAGATCGAGAATGCGACAGCCCCCCGTCTCGGCAACACATTTCTGCGCATAAGGCACGAGCGTATCGACGAGCACTTCCGTGTCCGGGCGCGGCTCCAGCGTTTCGGGCGAAAGCGCAAGGTCAAGCCGGGAAAAGGCACGATGGCCGAGGATGCGATGAACGGGTTCGCGCGCCACGCGTCGGGCAAGGGCCGCGGCGACGACCGCCTGTTCGGTGTCGCCGAGAACACGCGAACCATCCGTGAAGATCGCTGTCGAGGACAGCTTGAGGATGCCGGACACCAGGGCGCGCGCATCCTGCGCCGCATCCGCAATCCCACCATCCGCCAGCTGACGCCGCGCCGCAGCCAGAACCTCGGCGAGCGTCGCGTCGCTCATCGGCCCTGTTCACCGAGCTGGGCGAGCTGGCCCGCCTGATAGTCGGCCACCAGCGCATCGACGATCTCGTCGATCTCGCCGACCATCATGCGGTCGAGCTTGTAGAGCGTCAGGTTGATGCGGTGGTCTGTCACACGGCCCTGCGGAAAATTGTAGGTGCGGATGCGCTCGGACCGGTCACCCGAACCGACCTGGCTCTTGCGGTCGGCGGAACGCTCGCTGTCGGCGCGCTGGCGCTCGATGTCGTAGAGCCGCGAGCGCAGGACCTGCATGGCCTTGGCGCGGTTCTGGTGCTGGGACTTTTCCGAACTGGTGACGACAAGGCCCGTTGGCAGATGGGTGATGCGCACGGCCGAGTCGGTCGTGTTGACGTGCTGGCCGCCGGCACCGGAGGAGCGCATCGTATCGATGCGAATGTCTTCAGGGCGGATTTCGATATCGATTTCCTCGGCCTCCGGCAGCACGGCCACCGTCGCCGCCGAGGTATGGATGCGCCCGCTCGCCTCCGTCTCCGGCACGCGCTGCACGCGGTGCACGCCCGATTCGAATTTCAGCTTGGCGAAGACGCCACGACCCGTAATCGTCGCGATGATTTCCTTGAAGCCCCCCGCCTCGCCCTCGCTGGAGGAGAGAACCTCGACCTTCCAGTTGTGTGCGGCAGCGTAGCGTTCGTACATGCGGAAGAGATCGCCGGCAAAGAGGGCCGCTTCCGAACCGCCCGTGCCGGCGCGGATTTCGAGGATGGCGCTCTTCTCGTCGGCCGCATCCTTGGGGAGAAGCAGGATCTGCATCTCCTTTTCGAGGCCTTCGAGGCGCTCCTTCAGGTCCGGCAGTTCCATTTCGGCGAGGTCGCGCATCTCGCGATCGGTCGTCTTGTCGTTGAGCAGCGCATCAAGGTCGGCGATCTCGCCATCGACTTTCTGGTACTCGCGGATTTTCGCGACCACCGGCTGGAGCTCGGAGTATTCCGAGGCGAGGCGCACATAGGTCTCCGAATCCGGGCCCGCCGACATGCGCGCCTCGATCTCGCCGAAACGGCGTTCGAGTTCGCGCATCTTTTCAACGGGAAGCTTCGCCACCGTTCAAACTCCAATCATCTTTTTAAAGCGGAATGCCGTTTTCGGCCGCAAAGTCGGTGAGGATCTGCCGGATCGAGGCCGTCGGCTTCATATCGTCGAGCGCCGGCGTCAGCAGCGCTTCGAGCTTGCCGGCATCGAGCGACAGCAGCATCGACTTGACCGGACCGATGGCGGCCGGCGACATCGAGACGGAACGGAAGCCGATGCCCATCAGCGCCATGGCGGAAATCGGCTTGCTCGCCATCTCGCCGCACAGCGTCACCGATGTGTCGTTGCGTTCGCCGGCGCGCACGATATCACGCAGAATACGCAGGAACGGGCGGCCGAGCGTGTCGAAGCGATCTGAAACCCGCGCATTGCCGCGATCGACGGCCATCGCGAACTGGAAGAGATCGTTCGAACCGACCGAGACGAAATCCACCTCGGCCATCAGTTCGTCCATCTGCCAGAGCAGGGCCGGGACTTCGAGCATCGCGCCGAACTGCAGTTTCTTCGGCAACTGTTCGCCGATCTTCGACTGGCGCTGGATTTCCTTCTGAAGGAGATCACGGACCTCCTTCAGTTCCGAAACCTCGGTCACCATTGGCAGCATGAGCCGGAGATCGGCGCCCGCCGCCGCGCGCAGCATGGCGCGCAATTGCGTGCGAAGTAGACCGGGCCTGTCGAGCGACAGGCGGATGGCACGCCAGCCGAGCGCCGGATTTTCCTCCTCCGCCGCGCGAAAATAGGGCACGACCTTGTCGCCGCCGATATCCAGCGTGCGGAAGGTCACGGGACGACCGCCCGCCTGCTTCAGCACGTTGCGATAGAACGCCTCCTGTTCCTCCGCCTTCGGCATGGTCGAGGCGATCATGAACTGAAGCTCGGTGCGGAAAAGCCCGATGCCGGAGGCGCCGGATTCATTGAGATGTGGCAGGTCGACAAGGAGGCCCGCATTCATCTGGAGATTGATGTGGCGCCCGTCCCGGGTAACGGGTTCGACGGCGCGCAGCGCGCGGTATTGCTCCTGCCGACGGGCGCGAAAACGCACCTTTTCCTCATAGGACCGCTGGAGATCCCCAAGCGGGCGCAGATGCACCCGCGCATCCTCGCCATCGACGATGATGGCGTCGCCGTTTTCGGCGAGCGCCACGGCGCCCGCCGCCTGCCCGACGACCGGGATGCCCATCGCGCGGGCAACGATGACCACGTGGCTGGTGACCGCCCCCTCCTCGAGCACGAGGCCGCGCACATTCTGGCGCGGATAGTCAAGCAGTTCGGCAGCGCCCATGGCGCGTGCGACGACGATCGCATCGTTCGGAAAATTGCTCGCCGAGAGTTTTGCGCCGTAGCCGGTCAGCTGGCGCAGCAGGCGATTGGCCAGGTCGTCGAAATCATGCATGCGCTCGCGCAGATACGGATCCGTCAGGCGGATCATGCGTGCCTTGGTCTCACTCTGCACACGCTCGACCGCCGCTTCCGCCGTCAGGCCGTTGCGGATCGCTTCTTCGAGCTTCCTCACCCAGCCGCGGTCATGCGCGAACATGCGATAGGTCTCCAGGACCTCGCGATGCTCGCCCTCCATGGAGACGTCGCGACGCGACAGCATGTCGTCGATGGAGATGCGCAGCGATCCCAACGCCTCGGCGAGACGGCCGAGTTCATGTTCGGAATCTTCGTTGAGCAGGTTGGTGACGACGATGCGCGGCTCGTGCAGCACGACATAGCCGAGGCCGATGCCCTCGCCGAAACTCGCCCCCTCGATAGCGACGGGTCGCGACAGGTCCAGCTCCAGGCCGGGCTTGGTGAGCTTCTTCAGCTCGCCGGTCGCCACCATTTCCGCAATCACCATCGCCGTCGTTTCGAGCGCCTCTACCTCGTCCTCGCGGTAGGTGCGGCTCGCCCTGTTCTGCACGACAAGCACGCCAAGCGCCCTGCCGGTGCGCAAGATAGGAACGCCGAGGAAGGAGTGGTAGATCTCCTCGCCCGTTTCCGGCAGATAGGTGAAGGCAGGATGCGACTGGGCATCCGACAGGTTCAGCGGTCGGGCAGAGGCCGCGATCGTACCGACGAGACCCTGCCCCATCTTGAGCTGGGCCAGGTGAACGGCGCCGGGATTGAGACCTTCGGTCGCGTAAAGCTCGAGAACGCCATCGGAGCGCAGCACGTAGACGGAACACACTTCCGCGACCATGTTCTGCGCGATCTGGCGCACGATCTGGTCTAGGCGCTCCTGCGGCTCGAGCGGCTCCGCCATCAATTCGCGCAGCCGCTTGAGAAGAACGCGCGGACCCGCGGAGAGATCTCTCATCGCGTGGCGTCTCCCGAAAATGATGTTACCTCACCGGCGCTTGCCAGCGCTGGTGATCACAGGATCGGCGCCGACTCGGCTGGTAATTACTTCTTATCCAGACCGTAGACGGAATGCAAAGTCCGAACGGCGAGTTCCGCATAGGGACCGTCGATCAGGATGGAAATCTTGATTTCCGAAGTGGTGATCGCCTTGATGTTGATGCCCTTCTCGGCGAGCGCCCGGAAGGCCGAAGCGGCCACGCCGGCGTGGCTGCGCATGCCGATGCCGATGACCGACACCTTCACCAGGCCCGTCTCATGCTGGATCACGTCGAAACCGACCTGCTCCTTGGCACCTTCTAGAACCTTGAGCGCCTTCTCGACGTCGCCGAAGGGAACCGTGAAGGTCATGTCGGTCTTGGAGCCGTCCTCGGAAATGTTCTGGACGATCATGTCGACATTGATATGGGCTTCGGCCAGCGGGCCGAAGATCGCGGCCGAAACGCCCGGCCGGTCTGCGACGCGGCGGAGCGAGATCTGCGCTTCATCCTTGGCATAGGCGATGCCGGTTACGACTTCCTGTTCCACGATCTCATCCTCATCACAAATCAGCGTACCGGGCGGGTTCAGAAGATCGCCCATGCCCGGCGCATCGGGGTCCTCGAAAGACGAGCGCACGAAGGTGCGTACCTTGTGCACCATGGCAAGCTCAACGGAGCGCACCTGCAGGACCTTGGCGCCGAGGGAGGCCATTTCGAGCATTTCCTCGAAGGCGATCTTCTTCAGGCGGCGGGCCTTCGGCTCGATGCGCGGGTCGGTCGTGTAGACGCCATCGACGTCGGTATAGATATCGCAACGGTCCGCCTTGACAGCAGCGGCGATGGCGACGGCAGAGGTATCCGAACCGCCGCGGCCAAGCGTGGCGACGCGATTGTCAGGGCCCAGCCCCTGGAAGCCGGCGACGACCGCCACCTGGCCCTGGCCCATGCGGCGGATGATGTCCGAGCCCTCGATTTCGAGGATGCGGGCGGCGCCGTGGGCGTTGTCGGTGCGGATCGGGATCTGCCAGCCCTGCCAGGAGCGGGCATCGACGCCCATCGACTGGAGGGCGATCGCCAGAAGGCCGGCGGTGACGAGCTCGCCCGAGGCAACAATCGCGTCATACTCGCGCGCGTCATAGAACGGCGAGTTGGCGCCGGTCACCTTCGGCATGTTCTGCACCCAGGCGACCAATTCGTTCGTCTTGCCGGACATGGCCGAAACGACGACGGCGACCTCGTGGCCGGCATCGACCTCGCGTTTCACATGGCGGGCCACATTGTGGATACGGTCGAGGTCAGCGACGGACGTTCCGCCGAATTTCATCACGATGCGTGCCATGTGTGTTTACCGCTATTTTCGATGTACGCGCGAGCGCGCGGGAGAAACCGCGGGGGTTCTTAGCGGAAGACCCCGCACTGTGCAATGCGCAAACTGTACCAATCGGTACGGTTCGAACGAAAGGGTGGCGCCCGGCCGAACCTAGCGCTTGCGGCTGATGCGGTAGACGAAGGCGGGCGGAACGTTGCGCAGCGTGCCGCCAATGCGGACAGCTTTCAGATCGAGCCGGTCGAGAACAATCCGCGGCACCGGACATCTGGCCCCGTAGGTGAACTGGTAGAGCGCGGCATCCCCGTCGAGGCGCGCGAACGTGCCGGCAAGAATGGCGAAAACCTTCTCCGGCCGCATGGAAAGCAACGGCAGCCCGCTGATGGCCGCACCTGCCGGCTCGGCGCAGAAGCGTGCGATCTTGGCCGCATCCGTGCAGACGATCGCGGCTTTCGGGAAACGTTGCCGCAGCAGACCGGCAAACTCCGGCCCCTGCTCCACAAGGACAATGTTTTCCTCCGCGACCCCTCGCCGCAGCAGGGCACGGGTGAAGACGCCCGTACCCGGCCCAAGCTCGATCACCCTTCCCGTCTCCGGCCCGATCTCGCGCACAATGAGATCGGACAATGCCGTGCCAGACGGTGTGATGGACGCAACACGAAACGGATTGCGGATCCAGGCGCGGAAAAATTGGCAGGAATCCATCGTCGAGGCGGTCATATGGCGCGCTCCGCGAACACTGGAAACCGTGTATGCGTCAGGTCTTCGGAAAGTTTCCAGAGACGGGCCGCCAAGGCCGTGTCGGTCGCTGCCGGCAGCGGATGCACCAGCGAAGGCGAACCGCGCATTTCGCGAAAACCGTCGGGACCGATGAACTCGCCGCCACGAAGCTCCTTTGCCGTCGCGGCGTAGAGTTGGTTCAGCACGCCCTGCTCGGCATCCTGGGCCAGAAACCGGTTGCCGATGCGCATGAAGAGACGCAGCACACCCGACGTCGCATTGGTCTGGAGATTGGTGTCCGAGTAGCCGGGATGGGCCAGAACGCTGATTACCGGGAGATTCGCGGCCTTGAGGCGACGGTCGAGTTCCAGTGCGAAGAGCGCGTTGGCAAGCTTCGACTGGGCATAGAAGGCGAGACGGCCGTAGCTTTTTTCACCCGTGATATCCTCGAAATGCATCCTTCCGCGCCGATGCAGTTCGGAGCTGACGGTGACGATGCGTGCACCTGCATGCATGGAGAGCAAGGGCAGAACACGCAGTGTCAGCGCAAAATGGGCGAGGTGATTGACGCCGAACTGCGTCTCATGGCCCTGCCGCGTCAGCCCGCGCGGTGGCATCATCACGCCGGCATTGTTGATCAGGAGATCGATCGGCCGGCCTTCGTTCTTGAGCGCATCCGCGAAGGCGGCAACGTGGTCGAGGTCCGCCAGGTCGAGCCGGCGAAGCTCGACTGCCGCATCGGGAAGCTCGGCCTTGAGCCGAGCCAGCGCGCGCTGCCCCCTGCCCTCGTCGCGGGCGGTCATCAGAACCGCGGCCCCTTTTCGCGCGAGTTCCCGCGCCGTCAGAAAGCCGAGGCCGCTGTTGGCGCCGGTGACGAAGACAAAGCGCCCCGTCTGGTCTGGCATCCGGGCCAGTGTCCATGGCGCCCGCCTCGCCCCTTCGGTGGTTGCCACATTGACGGCAAGCATTATGATACCTCGCAGCAAATCTGAACAGTGTTTACATTTGCTAGCGTATAATCTTTACACTGTAAAGATGCCATTCTGGCGGGATTTGCGATGAACGAGAAAAAAACGGCCGAACGCGGCTACCACCACGGCGACCTGCGCGATGCACTGATCCGCGCCGCCGACGACCTCCTGGCCGAAAAGGGCCTCGAAGGGTTCACGCTGCGCGAAGCCGCGCGCCGCGCCGGCGTTTCCCCGGCCGCCCCCTCCCATCATTTCGGGGGCTCGCCCGGCCTGCTGACGGAGATCGCGGCCCTTGGCTACCGGGAGCTCGCCCGCAGGCTCATAGCCGCGGGCGAAATCGGCTCACCAGCCGACCGCCTCAAGGCGCAAGGCGTCGCCTATGTGCGCTTCGCCCTCGATTTCCCCGGCCGCTTCCACCTGATGTTCCGCCACGATCTTCTCCTGAGGGAACAGCTCTCGCTGGAAGAGGCGACCGGGCAGGCCTGGGATGCCCTGGAAAAAACCGTGCTCGCCATCCGCGGCCAGTCCGAACAGAGCGAACTCGACGCCGAGGGTGAGGCCATACTGATCGGTATCTGGTCGACCGCACATGGCTTTGCCCATCTGACGCTCGACAAGAAACTCGCCCGCATCGCCGACTGCGGCAGCGACGACGACATGCTGGACAGCCTTTTCCCCGCCATCATCGATGCGCTCTGGATCAAGAAGCTGGGCTGACATTAAAAAAGCCCGCGCACCTCTGGGCACGCGGGCAAAGGGGATCGAACATCGGCGGGGACGGGCGGCGGGCGCCCGTCCCCGTATCACTTACTTCTGCCAGCTTTTGACGAGTTCGTCATAGTTGACGGTCTGCGGCTTTTCCTTCTCGTTCTCGATCTTGAGCTGTGGCGCGAGGTTGCCCTTTTCGACGGCATCCTTGTTCCAGTAGGCAAGGTCGTGCTCTTCGGCGAGCTTCGGGCCGATATCGCCCTGGACGCCGGCCCGCTCGAGACGCTCCAGTACCTTTTCCTGCTCGGCGCACAGCGAGTCCATCGCTTCCTGTGCAGACTTGGCACCCGACGACGCATCGCCGATCGCCTGCCACCACAGCTGGGCGAGCTTCGGATAGTCCGGGATGTTCGTACCAGTCGGCGACCACTGCACGCGGGCCGGCGAACGATAGAACTCAATCAGACCACCGAGCTTCGGTGCCCGCTCCGTAAACGACGGATGGGCGATCGAGGATTCGCGGATGAGCGTCAGGCCGGTATGGCTCTTCTTGACGTCAACCGTCTTGGAGACGACGAACTGCGCATAAAGCCATGCGGCCTTGGCGCGGTCGTCCGGGGTGGACTTCAGCAGCGTCCAGGAACCCACGTCCTGGTAACCGAGCTTCATGCCGTCCTTCCAGTAGACGCCATGCGGGCTCGGTGCGAAGCGCCACTTCGGCGTGCCGTCCGCGTTGACGACAGGCAGGCCGTCCTTCACGAAGTCGGCGGTGAACGCCGTATAGGTGAACATCTGCTGGGCGATCTCGCCCTGCGAGGGAACCGGGCCGGATTCCGAGAAGGTCATGCCGGCGGCGGCTGCCGGTGCATAGGCCTTCAGCCAGTCGAGATACTTCTGGATGGCATAGACCGAAGCCGGGCCGTTGGTGTCACCGCCGCGCGCGACGCAGGAGCCGACCGGCTGGGACTTTTCGTTGACCTTGATGCCCCATTCGTCGACCGGCAGACCGTTCGGCAGGCCCCTGTCGCCGTTGCCGGCCATCGAGAGCCACGCATCGGTGAAGCGCCAGCCGAGCGACGGGTCCTTCTTGCCGTAGTCCATGTGGCCATAGACTTTCTTGCCATCGATTTCACGACCGGTGAAGAACTCGGCGATGTCCTCATAAGCGGACCAGTTGACGGGAACGCCGAGATCGTAGCCGTACTTCGCCTTGAAGTCCGCCTTGTTCTTCTCGTCGTTGAACCAGTCGTAGCGGAACCAGTAGAGGTTCGCGAACTGCTGGTCGGGCAGCTGGTACAGGTCGCCGTCCGGAGCCGTCGTGAACTTCAGGCCGATGAAGTCATTGAGGTCGAGGTTCGGGTTGGTGACGTCCTTGCCTTCATTGGCCATCCACTTGGTGAGCGAACGGGCCTGCTGGTAGCGCCAATGCGTGCCGATCAGATCGCTATCGTTTACATAGGCGTCATAGACGTTTTCGCCCGACTGCATCTGGGTCTGCAGCTTTTCGACGACGTCGCCCTCGCCGATCAGGTCATGGGTGATCTTGATGCCGGTGATGGCGGTGAAGGCCGGCGCGAGCACCTTCGATTCGTATTCATGCGTGGTGATCGTTTCGGAGACGACCTTGATTTCCATGCCGGCGAACGGCTTGGCGGCATCGATGAACCACTGCATTTCGGCTTCCTGGCCGGCGCGGTCGAGCGAGGACAAGTCGCCGATTTCCGCATCCAGGAACTTCTTGGCGGCATCCATGTCCGCGAACGCGGAACCGGTAAACGCCAGCAGCAGGACTGCCGTCGTCGTCAGAAGTTGCTTTCGCATTTTGATCCTCCCTTAGGGTTTTGCGATTGCATCTGCGAAGGCCCCAATCTCCCCGGGCCTCCATTTCCTTTGCCTCACACGAAACGGAACACGCCGATGGCGTAGACCACGGACAAGGCAAGAGCCCACCACAGGTTGGGACCGACAAGGCCCAGCCATGCGAGATGAATGAACGCCGAGCCGAGCAGCGACACGAAGAGCCGGTCGCCGCGTGTCGTCTCGAAGCGCAGAATGCCGACACGCGGATTGCCGCCCGGCCGGGCATATTCCCAGACCGCCATCAGCGCGATCAGCGTGAAGATCGTCAGGAAGAACATCGCGGTCGGAAACGACCAGGCCATCCAGCCGCCCGGGATGAGCGGTGCAAACCAGTCGCGCTCACCATCCTTCAGCGGCAGCGCCACGACGAGAAGTCCGGCAATGGCGACATAGACGGCAAGCACCGCGGCGAGTGCCACAGGCCAGCGATTGGTGCGGTTGGCGACGGCAGCAGTCATCAGACCCTCCCCAGGGCGAAGCCCTTGGCGATGTAGTTACGGACGAAGTAGATCACGAGCGCGCCGGGAATGATCGTCAGCACACCGGCCGCGGCCAGCACACCCCAGTCCATGCCCGAGGCCGAGACGGTACGCGTCATCGTTGCGGCGATCGGCTTGGCATCCGTCGTCGTCAGCGTGCGGGCGATCAGGAGTTCGACCCAGGAGAACATGAAGCAGAAGAAGGCGGCCACGCCGATGCCCGATGCGATCAGCGGCACGAAGATCTTGGCGAAGAATTTCGGGAACGAGTAGCCGTCGATATAGGCGGTCTCGTCTATCTCCTTCGGCACGCCGGACATGAAGCCCTCGAGAATCCACACGGCGAGCGGCACGTTGAACAGGCAATGCGCGATGGCGACGGCGATGTGCGTGTCGATCAGGCCGAAGGCCGAATAGAGCTGGAAGAACGGCAGCGCGAAGACGGCGGGCGGCGCCATGCGATTGGTGAGCAGCCAGAAGAACAGATGCTTGTCGCCGAGGAAGCGGTAACGCGAGAAGGCATAGGCTGCCGGCAGCGCCACGGAGACCGAGATCACCGTGTTCAGCACCACATAGATGATCGAGTTGATGTAACCCGAATACCAGGCCGGATCGGTGAAGATCACCGTATAGTTGCGAAGAGTCGGGTTGACCGGCCAAAGCGAGAAGGCCCCGGTGATCTCCGCGTTCGTCTTGAAGCTCATGTTGACGAGCCAGTAGATCGGCAACATCAAAAAGAGGATGTAGAGCGCCGGCACGAGCCAGGAGAGACTGCGCTTGCTGTTGGCCGCGGCCTTGGCATTGCTCGCGACGCTCGACTGAAGGGTGTTTGCGGTGGTTGCCTGTGAGGTCATGGTTTCCTCCCTCACGCCTGTTCGTCGCTGCTGGTCATGACCGTGTAGAAGATCCACGACAGCAGCAGGATGATCAGGAAGTAGATGATGGACATCGCCGCGGCCGGGCCGAGGTCGAATTGGCCGATCGCCATCTTGACGAGGTCGATCGACAGGAACGTGGTCGAGTTGCCCGGACCGCCGCCGGTGACGACGAAGGGCTCGGTATAGATCATGAAGCTGTCCATGAAGCGCAGCAGGAAGGCGATCAGCAGCACGCGCTTCATCTTCGGCAGCTGGATGTAACGGAACACCGCCCAGCGCGACGCGCCGTCGATCTTGGCGGCCTGATAGTAGGCTTCCGGGATCGAGACGAGACCGGCATAGCACAAGAGCACCACGAGGCTCGTCCAGTGCCAGACGTCCATGACGATCAGCGTCATCCAGGCGTCGAAGACGTTGTTGACATAGTTGTAGCTGATGCCGAGCGCATCGAGTGTACGGCCGAGCAGGCCGATATCGACGCGGCCGAAGACCTGCCAGATCGTGCCGACGACGTTCCACGGAATGAGGAGCGGCAACGCCATCAGGACGAGGCAAACCGGCACGCCGAGACCTTTTTTCGGCATGTTGAGCGCGATCAGGATGCCGAGCGGAATCTGGATCGTGAGAATGATGCCGGAGAACAACAGGGTACGGCCGAGCGCCTGCCAGAAGCGGTCGGATTCCAGAACGTCGGAGAACCAGCTGACGCCGTTCCAGAAGAATTGGTTGTTGCCGAACGTGTCCTGAACCGAATAGTTCACCACCGTCATCAGCGGGATCACCGCCGAGAAGGCGACGAGCAGCAGGACGGGCAGGACCATGAACCAGGCCTTGTTGTTCCAGGTCTTGTTCATCGTCAGCCCTCCCTGCCGACACGCCAGCTATCGGCGTAGATGTTGATGGCAGCGGGATCGAAGGTGATGCGCGGCTCGGCCGGGATCTCGCCGTCCTCGGGCACGACGATGGCGATCGGCTTGCCGGCGAATTCGGCGCGCACGATCTTCTGGCGGCCGATGTCCTCCACCTTGCTGATCGAGACCGGCATGCCCTCATGCGACAGCGCGATGAATTCCGGGCGGATGCCCAGTTCCGTCTTGGCTCCGGCCGAAACGGCGGGCCTGTAGTCGAGCGTCAGCGTCTCACCGCCGACCGTCACGCTGCTGCCGTCGATGGCTGCCGGCAGCACGTTCATGCCCGGCGAGCCAATGAAGTAGCCGACGAAGGTGTGCTTCGGCTTTTCGAAAAGCTCGGCCGGCGTGCCGATCTGCACGATCTGGCCGTCATACATGACGACGACCTTGTCGGCGAAGGTGAGCGCCTCGGTCTGGTCGTGCGTGACATAGACCATGGTGAAGCCGAACTGGCGGTGCAGCTTCTTCAGCTGCGACCGCAATACCCATTTCATATGGGGGTCGATGACGGTCAGCGGCTCGTCGAACAGGATGGCGTTCACGTCGTTGCGCACGAGGCCGCGGCCGAGCGAGATCTTCTGCTTCTGGTCGGCGGTCAGGCCGCGCGCCGTCTTCTTCGCCCAGCCGGCAAGATCGATCATCTCCAGGATTTCGCGCACACGGCGATCGACTTCCGGTTCGGCGACGCCGCGGTTGCGCAACGGAAAGGCCAGATTGTCGTAAACCGTCATCGTGTCGTAGATGACCGGGAACTGGAAGACCTGCGCGATGTTGCGCTGCTGCGTCGACAGGTACGTGACGTCCTTGCCGTCGAACAGGATGCGTCCCTCGGACGGCTGTAGCAGGCCCGAGATGATGTTGAGCAGCGTGGTCTTGCCGCAACCGGAAGGCCCGAGCAGCGCATAGGCGCCGCCGTCGTTCCACTCGTGGTGGACTTCCTTCAGCGAATAGTCCGCCTCCGATTTCGGCTTTTCGCCGTAGGCGTGGCGGATGTGGTCGAGGGTGATGCGTGCCATGGTCTCCTCCTCAAGCCGCCGCGACGGCCGGTTCAGCGATCGCCTTGCCGTCCGTACCGAAGGCCATCAGGTGGCGCGTATCGACATGGACGGTGATGACCGCATCCGGCTCGATGTCGTGAATGCCCGGCGAGAGCATGACCCAGCGGCTGCCCTCGAACTCGATATGGATGAAGCTCTCCGAACCCGCGATTTCCGAGATCGCCGTGCGCGCCTGAAGGCTGGCCGAGGCCGCGTTCTGGCTGCCGAGCGAAAGATGGTGCGGGTGGAAGGCGATGGTGCAGGGCCCGTCCGGCAATGCCGAAAGATGCGCCGGCACCGGCAGAACCGGCTTGCCGCCGACTTTGAACGTGCCGCCGGCCTTCAGAACCTGCATGGTGTTGAGCGGCGGGTCGGCGAAGGTACGGGCGGTCACGAGGTCGATCGGGCGGCGATAGACATCGATGGTACGGCCGAACTGGGTGATGCGGCCCTGCGAAAGGGTCGCGGTATTGCCACCGAGCAGCAGCGCTTCCGATGGTTCCGTCGTCGCATAGACGAAGATCGCACCGGAAGCGGCAAAAATCTTCGGCAGTTCGAGGCGCAGTTCCTCGCGCAGCTTGTAATCGAGATTGGCCAACGGCTCGTCGAGCAGCACCAGGCTGGCATTCTTGACGATGGCGCGGGCAAGCGCCGTGCGCTGCTGCTGGCCGCCGGAAAGATTGAGCGGCGTGCGATCGAGATAGGGCGTCAGCTTCAGGAGATCGGCCGCCTTGCGCACCTCGCGGTCGATGGTGGCGGCGTCGGTGCCCTTGATGCGCATCGGTGAGGCGATGTTCTCGTAGACGGTCAGCGCAGGATAGTTGATGAACTGCTGGTAGACCATGGCGACGCCGCGGTCCTGCACGCGCACACCCGTGACGTCCTTGCCGTCGAACCAGACGGAACCGGAGGTCGGCTTGTCGAGACCGGCCATCAGCCGCATCAGCGAGGTCTTGCCCGATAGCGTCGGGCCAAGCAGCACGTTGAGCGAGCCGCGCTCGAGCACGAGATTGGTGGGGTGGATATGCGTTTCCGCCCCCGCCACCTTCGCGATGTTTCTAAGTTCCAGCATTCCTATCTCCGTCGTTCCTCCCAGCCACCGGATCAGGGTGTGCTAGTGGGGCGCCGCCTGTGCAGCCGCCATGTAGTCCTCCAGTGCGGCCGCTTCCGCGGCCGTCAGGTGCAAGCCTCGTTTGGTCCGCCGCCACAGCACGTCTTCTGCGTGCCGGGCCCATTCTTCCTTCATCAGCCAGCGTACTTCGCGCTCGTAGAGATCGCTGCCAAAATGCCGTCCAAGATCCGCCGCACTTTTCACGCCCTCCAGCAGGAATGACGCACGCGTGCCATAGAGCCGTACGAGCCGGCGGGCATGGGCAGCGGCAAGGAACGGGAAGCGCGCGGAGAGCGCCTTAACTTCCGCATCGAAGCCATCGACCTTGAAATCGCCGCCCGGCAGGCGAGACGTTGCCGTCCAGCGATCGCCCTTGGCGCCGATCGATTCCGAAATCTTCTCCAGCGCCGATTCGGCGAGACGCCGGTAGGTGGTGAGCTTGCCGCCGAAGATGTTGAGCAACGGCGCCTGACCATCGCCGCCCTCGACCTTCAGCACGTAGTCGCGCGTGGCTTCCTGCGCCTTGCTGGCGCCGTCGTCGAAAAGCGGGCGCACGCCGGAATAGGTCCAGACGATATCGTCGCGGGTGACCGGTTCGGCGAAGTACTCGCTCGCCGAGGCGCAAAGGTAGCGCATTTCCTCGTCGCTGATGCGGACATCGCGGGGATCACCCTGATAATCGCGGTCGGTCGTGCCGATCAGTGTGAACTCTTCCTGGTAAGGAATGGCGAACATGATACGCCCGTCCGGGTTCTGGAAGAAATAGGCGCGCGGATCGGAGAATTTCTTCTTCACGACGATATGGCTGCCCTGCACGAGACGGACATTGTGCACGTCGTTGCGGCCAAAGGCGGAGGACAGGACCTTGTCGATCCACGGACCGGCCGCATTGACCAGCATGCGGGCACGCACCGTCTCGCGGGCACCGGTTTCGACATTCTCCGTCTCGACACTCCAGTGACCGTTCTCGCGGCGCGCCGTGACGACTTTCGTACCGGTTCGGATATCCGCACCTCGGTCGGCGGCGTCGCGGGCGTTCAGCACGACGAGGCGCGCATCGTCCACCCAACCGTCGGAATATTCGAAAGCCTTGCGGAACAGCTTCTTGAGCGGCCCGCCGGCCGGATCCCTGGCAAGATCCACGGTGCTGGTCGCCGGCAGGAGCTTACGGCCGCCGATATAATCATAAAGGAACAGGCCGAGGCGGATGAGCCAGGCCGGACGCGGCCCGCCCTTCTGGAAGGGCAGGACGAAGCGCATCGGCCAGATGACATGCGGCGCCATCGCCCAGAGCACTTCGCGCTCCATCAGCGCTTCGCGCACCAGGCGGAATTCGTAATGTTCGAGATAACGCAGGCCACCGTGAATGAGCTTGGTGGAGGCCGAAGACGTGCCGGAGG
Source organism: Shinella curvata (assembly GCF_022899935.1). GTDB lineage: Bacteria > Pseudomonadota > Alphaproteobacteria > Rhizobiales > Rhizobiaceae > Shinella > Shinella curvata. Next base: position 73,373 of record NZ_JALJCJ010000011.1, on the reverse strand, counting down.
CAAAATCCTTCATCTCGGCAAGCACGACCGAATAGCCGCGGCCGGCAGCGTCGCGCGCAATGCCACAGCCGTTGATGCCGCCACCGATGACAAAAATATCGCGGATCACGTTGCCGTCCAAGTTCCCCTCCCATTTCGCATTGCACAATTTTGCGCAGTTGCGAAAGCAAGAGGAGTTAAAACGAAAACATTTCGAATGTCAAACGAATGCGAGAAGGAATACCACGTCCCGATGTCATGCCTGTGAAGTCGTCTCGACCAGACGCACGTCATTCTCCTGGCAAATGGCCCGAATGCCCTCGAAAGGACAGCTGTCGGTGATGAAAGTGTGGACCTGCGACAGATGACCGATGCGCACCGGCGCGGTTCTTTCGAATTTCGTCGAATCCGAAACCAGGATGACATGGCGGGCATTCGCAATGATCGCCTGCGCCACCTTCACCTCCCGATAGTCGAAATCGAGCAGCGCACCGTCCTCGTCGATGGCCGAAACGCCGATGACGGCATAGTCCACCTTGAACTGGCGGATGAAATCGACCGCCGCCTCGCCGACGATGCCGCCGTCCGCGCCGCGCACCACCCCGCCGGCGATCACCACCTCGATTGAGGGATAGACGCGCAAACGATTGGCGACGTTGATGTTGTTGGTAATGACCATCAATTCCTTGTGGTCGAGCAGTGCCTCGCCGACGGCTTCCGTCGTCGTGCCGATATTGATGAAAAGCGAGGAATTGTCCGGAATGACGCCGGCAGCGGCGCGACCTATCGCCTGTTTTTCGGGGGCTGCGATGGAGCGACGCGCCTCGTATTTTACATTCTCGTTGCCGCTCGGGAAGAGCGCGCCGCCATGGATACGCGTCAAAACCTTGTTGTCGCAGAGGTCGTTCAGATCCTTGCGGATGGTTTGCGGCGTCACGGAGAAGCGCGCGGCGAGGTCTTCCACGAGCACGCGGCCCTCGGTTTTGGCGAGATCCAGAATCTCCGCCTGCCGACCCGTCAGAAACATAGGCACCTCCCACTGCTTTCGTTTTTTTTCATCATATGCAAAAACGAAAGCACATCAATTGATCGATCCTGCCTTCTTGGAGTGCGCCCCGGTTTTTGTGATACTGGGCGGATCGCAGGTGACCGGGAGGACAGACCATGTTTCATCCAGCCTTGTTCAAGGGCGCCAATGTCGTCGTGACGGGGGCCGGCCGCGGCATCGGGCTGGAAATCGCCCGGCAGTTCCTCGATTGCGGTGCCCACGTGCTGCTGCATGGGGGTCGCGCACCGGCGGGTCCCCTGCCGGAATTCCTCGAAACCGCCGTCGCGGAAGCCCGCGCCCACATCGTCTATTCGGATTTCCTGGAGGAAGGCGGCATCGGCGCGATCCTGGAGCGTGTGGACAGCCTCTTTCCGCATGTCGATGTGCTCATCAACAATGCCGGCACCATGGTCGGCCGCTTCCCGGCAGCGGATCTGACCGACGAGCAGTACGAAACCGTCGTGCGCCTCAACCAGACCTCCGTGGTCGAAGTGACGCGCGCTTTGCTGCGGTCGCTGCGCCGCGCGCCGCACGCCGCCATCGTCAACACGGTGTCGATCTCGGCGCTGACGGGCGGCAGCCCCGGTTCGGCGATCTACTCGGCGACGAAAGCCTTCGTCTCCACCTATTCGAAGGGTCTTGCCCGCGAGCTGGCACCGGATGGCATCCGCGTCAACTGCGTCTCGCCGGGCACCATCACGACGGATTTTCACGAACGCTACTCGTCCGCCGAGAAGCTGGAAGCGACGCGCAAGACGATCCCGCTGCAGCGGCTCGGGACGGCGGAGGACTGCGCCCCCGCCTATCTCTTCCTCGCCTCCAACGCGCTCTCCGGCTACATCACCGGCCAGGTGCTGGAAGTGAACGGCGGCCAGCTTATCTGCTGACCGTCGCCGTCAGGCCGATCACGCGTTGACGTCGACGACCACGCGCCCCTTCACCTTGCCCTCCAGAATCTGGTTGGCGAGCTCGGGAAGATCGGACAGCCGGTGTTCGACCACCATGGCCTCCAGCTTGTCCATCGGCAGGTCGGCGGCGATACGGTTCCAGGCGTCGACGCGCTGGTTGTAGGGCCGGTTGACCGAATCGATGCCGAGCAGGCTGACGCCGCGCAGCAGGAACGGAACGACCGTGAAGGACGGCACGACGGCACCCGCCGCGAGGCCGACCGAGGCGACGGCACCATCATACTTCATCTGCTTCAGCACGCGCGCGAGCATGTCGCCGCCAACCGCGTCCACCGCCCCCGCCCAACGCTCGGATTCGAGCGGCTTGCTGTTCGGCTCCGCAAGGTCTGCGCGGTCGATGATCGTCTCCGCGCCCAGTTGCTTGAGATACTCCGCCGTTTCCGGCCGCCCCGTCACGGCGGCGACCGAATAACCGAGCCGCGCCAGAAGCGCCACAGCCACCGAGCCGACCCCGCCCGCAGCACCCGTCACCAGAACCTCACCCTTCAGTGGGGACAGTCCTGCCTTTTCCAGTGCGATGACGGACATCATGGAGGTGAGGCCCGCCGTGCCGATCGCCATGGCCTGCCGGGTCGTAAGCTCCTGCGGCAGCGGCACCAGCCAGTCGGCCTTTACCCTGGCGCGCGTCGCATAGCCGCCCCACCAGATTTCTCCCACGCGCCAGCCCGTCAGCACCACCCGGTCGCCCGGGCGGTAGCGCGGATCATCGGAAGCCTCCACGGTACCGGCGAAATCGACGCCCGGTACATGCGGGAAGGTCCGCACCAGCCCGCCCTTGCCGTTGATGCAAAGCCCGTCCTTGTAGTTCAGCGTCGAATATTCGACGGCGACAGTGACATCGCCATCGGGAAGCCGTGTGTCATCAAGTTCCTGGATCGATGCGGAAACCGCGCCATCTGCGGTCTTTTCTACCAACAATGCCTGAAACGTCATCGCATGCTCCCTGTGTTCCTGCGCTGCACCAGATATAGGGCCGGGGGCATTGGTGCCGCCACTGTTCTTTTGTATCAAGGGAAAGGAGGCGCGCTTCGCACATGATAGAAAAGCTCGAATATTTCATCGCGCTCGCCCGCGAAAAGCACTTTGCCCGGGCCGCCGAGGAGATCGGCATTTCGCAGCCCACGCTGTCTGCGGCGATCCGCCAGCTGGAAGACCAGCTCGGCGTGATGCTCGTGGTGCGCGGCTCGCGTTTCCAGGGCCTGACGCCCGAGGGCCAGCGGGTGCTGGAATGGGCGCGCCGCATCGTCGGCGATACGCGCACCATGCGCGAGGAGATGCGCGCGGCGCGAAAGGGCCTCTCCGGCCATATCCGCATTGCCGCCATCCCGACGACGCTCGCCATGGTGCCGCGCATCACCGCACCTTTCCAGGAAAAGCACCCCGACGTCACGTTTTCGATCGTCTCGACGACCTCGATAAAAATCCTCGGCCTGCTTGAGAATCTCGAGATCGATGCCGGCCTGACCTATCTTGAAAACGAGCCGCTCGGCCGTGTCACCAGCGTGCCGCTGCTGCACGAGCACTATTGCCTGATTACCGCCAGGGGAAATACCTTTTCCGATCGCGAAACCGTGACCTGGCAGGAAGCCGGCAGTATTAGGCTCTGCCTATTGACCGCCGACATGCAGAACCGCCGCATTATCAACCGGCACTTCGCGGAAGCCGGCGTTACCGTGGAACCTTCGCTTGAAGCCAATTCGATGATCGTGCTGTTCTCCCATGTGCGCACCGGGCGCTGGTCGAGCATCATGCCGCGCAATGTCGCAAAATCATTTGGATTTCCTGACGAAATAAGTATAGTTTCCCTCGTCGATCCCGAACCGCATCATACGGTCGGCCTCGTCGCCACCCATCGCGAGCCGTTCACGCCGCTCGTTTCCGCCCTGCTGCACGAAGCACGCGTGCTTGCCGAAAAGGGGATGGATTGATAGGAATTTCCTATCACCCAACGGCTTTGCTTTATTGACCCGTCGTCGCCCGGCTGAGAAGGTGCTAGACTAAGTCTGCGGGGATCGACAGGGTTCCGGTCTTCGCCGAACATTTTCAATGGTGTCGGCGCGTCAGAACCCCTTGTTTCCTCGTGGTTCATTCGTGTCGGTTGGGAGGCCTACCATGAATGTGCACGTTACCGGCAGCGATGTCGGATCCAGAACGCTGGCCATCGTCAGCGAACTGAAGGGGCTCGAAGGCCCGCTTCTTCCCATCCTGCACGAAATCCAGGCCGAATTCGGCTATGTGCCCCAGGAATGCCTGCCGGTCATCGCGCGTGAACTGAACCTGTCGCGCGCCGAAGTGCATGGCGTCGTCACCTTCTATCATGACTATCGCGACCATCCGACGGGCCGGCATGTGCTGAAACTCTGTCGCGCCGAGGCCTGTCAGTCGATGGGCGGAGACGCGCTCGCCGAACGCGTCAAGGCGCTGCTCGGCATCGATTTTCACCAGACGACCCTGGACGGGGCTGTCACGCTGGAACCCATCTACTGTCTCGGGCTCTGTTCCTGCGCACCCGCCGCGATGCTCGACGGCGAGGTGCACGGACGGGTCGACGCGGAGCTGGCGAAAGAACTCGTCGCGGAGGCACGCCGATGACCGTCCGTATCTACGTTCCCCGCGATGCCGCAGCCCTTGCGCTCGGCGCCGACCGTGTCGCCAAGGCGCTCGCAACCGAGGCCCATTCCCGTAAACTCGACATCGCCATCGTACGCAACGGCTCCCGCGGCATGCACTGGCTGGAACCGCTGGTCGAGGTCGAAACGGCCGAGGGCCGCATCGCCTATGGCCCGGTCAAACCGTCCGATGTCGCGGGCCTGCTCGATGCCGGCCTGCTGGATGGCAAGGCCCACCCGCTCTGTCTTGGCGGAACGGAAGAGATTCCGTTCCTGAAGAACCAGACCCGCCTCACCTTCGCCCGTTGCGGCGTGATCGATCCCGTCTCGCTGGAAGACTACAAGGCGCATGGCGGCCTGAAGGGCCTGGAAAAGGCCATCGCCATGGCTCCGCTCGACGTGGTCAAGGAGGTCACCGACAGCGGCCTGCGCGGCCGCGGCGGTGCCGGTTTCCCGACCGGTATCAAGTGGAAGACCGTGCATGATGCGCCCGGCGCCCAAAAATACATCGTCTGCAATGCAGACGAAGGCGATTCGGGTACCTTCGCCGACCGCATGATCATGGAAGGCGATCCCTTCGTGCTGATCGAGGGCATGGCCATCGCCGGGCTGGCGACCGGCGCCACCAAGGGCTATGTCTATACCCGCTCGGAATATCCGCATGCCATTGCCGTCATGAACGAAGCCGTCGCGGTCGCCCGCGCCGCCGGCGTGCTCGGCCCTTCGGTGCTCGGCTCCGGCAAAGCCTTCGACATGGAAATCCGTGTCGGCGCGGGCGCCTATGTCTGCGGCGAGGAAACCGCGCTGCTGAACAGCCTTGAAGGCAAACGCGGCATCGTGCGCGCCAAGCCGCCGTTGCCGGCGCTTCAGGGCTTTCTCGGCCGCCCGACCGTCGTCAACAACGTCATTTCGCTCGCCTCCGTGCCCATCATCATGGACAAGGGCCCCGCCTATTACCGCGACTTCGGCATGGGCCGCTCGCGCGGCACGATCCCGATCCAGATCGCCGGCAACGTCAAACATGGCGGCCTCTACGAGACCGCCTTCGGCCTGACGCTCGGGGAGATCGTCGATGATATCGGCGGCGGCACGGCCTCCGGCCGGCCGGTCCGTGCCGTGCAGGTCGGCGGCCCGCTCGGCGCCTATTTCCCGCGCGCGCTGTTCGATACGCCCTTCGACTACGAGGCCTTCGCGGCGAAGGACGGCCTGATCGGCCATGCCGGCATCACCGTCTTCGACGACACGGTCGATATGCTCAAGCAGGCGCGCTTCGCCATGGAGTTCTGCGCCGTCGAGAGCTGCGGCAAGTGCACGCCCTGTCGCATCGGCTCGACGCGCGGCGTCGAGACCGCCGACAAGATCGCGCAGGGGATCGAGCCGGAAAAGAACCGCGAGCTGCTCGCCGACCTCTGCAACACGATGAAATTCGGCTCGCTCTGCGCGCTTGGCGGTTTTACGCCCTATCCGGTCATGAGCGCCATGACCCACTTCCCGGAAGACTTTTCGCCGGCACCGATGGTGGAGGCTGCGGAATGAGCGAGACGGAAAAGGTCAAAGGCCCGGCCTCCTATTTCCCCTCCATCGAGAAGAAATACGGCCAGCCGATCGAGCATTGGAAAGCCATCGTGCGCGGGCAGGATGGCAAGGCGCATATGCAGATCGTCGCCTTCCTCAAGGAAACGCACGGTCTTGGCCACGGCCATGCCAATGCCCTCGTCGCGGCGACACTCGCCGAGACGAAATCGTAAGAATTGAACCCAAGCCGCCGCTGAAACGCGGCGCGAGACGATCCGGAGGCTTCCATGTCCCTCGTTCCTGAAATCGACTTCGGCACACCTGCCGCCCGCTCGGAAAAGATGGTGACACTCACCATCGACGGCAACGAGATCACCGTTCCCGAGGGTACCTCCATCATGCGCGCGTCCATGGAGGCCGGCATTCAGGTGCCGAAACTCTGCGCCACCGACATGGTCGATGCCTTCGGCTCCTGCCGCCTCTGTCTCGTCGAGATCGAAGGCCGCAACGGCACACCAGCCTCCTGCACCACGCCGGTCGCCCCCGGCCTCGTCGTCCATACCCAGACGAGCCGGCTGAAGAGCATTCGCAAGGGCGTGATGGAACTCTACATCTCCGACCACCCGCTCGACTGCCTCACCTGCGCGGCCAATGGCGACTGCGAATTGCAGGACATGGCCGGTGCCGTCGGCCTGCGCGATGTGCGCTATGGCTACGAGGGCGACAACCACGTCAAGGCGCGCAGCAATGGCGAAACCAACGCCCGCTGGATGCCGAAGGACGAATCGAACCCCTATTTCACCTATGACCCCTCGAAATGCATCGTCTGCTCGCGCTGCGTGCGCGCCTGTGAAGAGGTGCAGGGCACTTTCGCGCTGACCATCGAGGGTCGCGGTTTCGACAGCCGCGTCTCGCCCGGCATGCACGAACATTTCCTCGAATCCGAATGCGTGTCCTGCGGCGCCTGCGTGCAGGCCTGCCCGACGGCGACGCTGACGGAAAAGTCGGTCATCGAGATCGGCCAGCCGGAACATTCGGTCGTCACCACCTGCGCCTATTGCGGCGTCGGCTGCTCCTTCAAGGCGGAAATGCGCGGCGAGGAGCTGGTGCGCATGGTGCCGTGGAAGGATGGGCAGGCCAATCGCGGCCACTCCTGTGTGAAGGGGCGTTTCGCCTATGGCTACTCGACCCATCGCGACCGCATCCTGAACCCGATGATCCGCGAAAAGATCTCCGACCCGTGGCGCGAAGTGACCTGGGAAGAGGCCTATGCCCATGTCGCCTCAGAATTCCGCCGCATCCAGTATCAGTATGGCCGGGAGTCCATCGGTGGCATCACCTCATCGCGCTGCACCAATGAGGAGACCTACCTGGTCCAGAAGCTGATCCGCGCCGGCTTCGGCAACAACAATGTCGATACCTGCGCCCGCGTCTGTCATTCGCCGACGGGCTACGGTCTCGGCCAGGCCTTCGGCACCTCCGCCGGCACGCAGAATTTCGATTCGGTCGAGCATACGGATGTCGTCATCGTCATCGGCGCCAACCCGACGGACGGCCACCCGGTCTTCGCCTCGCGCCTCAAGAAGCGTCTGCGCCAGGGCGCCAAGCTGATCGTCATCGATCCGCGCCGCATCGATCTCGTCTCCTCGCCGCATATCAAGGCGTCCTACCATCTGCCGCTGCGCCCCGGCACCAACGTCGCCGTCGTCACCGCACTCGCCCATGTCATCGTGACGGAAGGCCTCTACGACGAAACGTTCATCCGCGAGCGCTGCGACTGGTCGGAATTCGAGGACTGGGCGGGCTTCGTCGCCGAACCGCGCCACAGCCCGGAAGAAACCGAAGCGCTGACCGGCGTGCCGGCCGAAACGTTGCGCGGTGCTGCCCGCCTCTTCGCCACCGGCGGCAACGGCTCGATCTATTACGGCCTCGGCGTCACCGAGCACAGCCAGGGCTCGACCACCGTCATGGCCATCGCCAACCTCGCCATGGCGACCGGCAATATCGGCCGCGAGGGCGTGGGCGTGAACCCGCTGCGCGGCCAGAACAACGTGCAGGGCTCGTGCGACATGGGTTCCTTCCCGCACGAACTGCCGGGCTACCGCCACATCTCGGACGAGGCGACCCGCGAGATCTTCGAAAAGCTGTGGGGCGTGACGCTCAACAACGAGCCGGGCCTGCGCATTCCCAATATGCTGGATGCCGCCGTCGAGGGCACGTTCAAGGGCATCTATATCCAGGGCGAGGACATCCTCCAGTCGGACCCCGACACCAAACACGTCTCCGCCGGCCTTGCCGCCATGGAATGCGTCGTCGTGCAGGACCTGTTCCTGAACGAAACCGCCAATTACGCCCATGTCTTCCTGCCGGGCTCGACCTTCCTCGAGAAGGACGGCACTTTCACCAATGCGGAGCGCCGCATCAACCGCGTGCGCCGCGTCATGACGCCGAAGAACGGCTATGCCGACTGGGAAGTCACGCAGAACCTCGCCCATGCCATGGGATTGGGCTGGAACTATAGTCATCCCTCAGAGATCATGGACGAAATCGCCGCGACGACGCCAAGCTTCGCGCTGGTTTCCTACGACTATCTCGAAAAGCACGGTTCGGTGCAGTGGCCGTGCAACGAGAAGAACCCGCAGGGTTCGCCGATCATGCACATCAATGGCTTCGTGCGCGGCAAGGGAAAGTTCATCCGTACGGAATATGTCGCGACCGACGAGAAGACCGGCCCGCGCTTCCCGCTCTTGCTCACCACCGGCCGCATTCTCAGCCAGTACAATGTCGGCGCCCAGACGCGGCGCACCGACAATGTGCTCTGGCACGAGGAAGACCGGCTGGAAATGCATCCGCATGATGCTGAAAACCGCGGCATCCGCGATGGCGACTGGGTGCGGCTGGCAAGCCGCGCCGGCGAGACGACGCTGCGTGCGCTCGTCACCGACCGCGTCTCGCCTGGCGTCGTCTACACGACCTTCCACCATCCGCTGACACAGGCCAACGTCATCACCACCGATTTCTCCGACTGGGCGACCAATTGTCCGGAGTATAAGGTGACGGCCGTGCAGATCTCGCCGTCGAACGGTCCGTCCGACTGGCAGGTCGAATATGACGAGCTGTCGCGCCAGTCCCGCCGCATCAAGGGCAAGCTGGAGGCAGCGGAATAGGAACGCCCGTGCCGGATTTTCCGATCCATACCAAGGTTGCAAAGAGCGCCCGCCGCAACGGGCGGCTTGCCGACGGCGAGCGCTTCGTTCCGGAGGAAACCCCGGTCGCCTTCTCCTATGCCGGCTCGACCCATGCCGTGATGATGGCGACACCTGCCGACCTTGAGGATTTCGCCACCGGCTTCAGCCTGACCGAGGGCATCATCAGTGATCCCGCCGAGATAGAGACCATCGAGGTCCTGGCGGAGGACAAGGGCATCGACCTGCAAATCCGCCTCGCCGACGCCCAGAACGACGCGTTGACCACCCGCCGCCGCCACATGGCCGGCCCGGTCGGCTGCGGTCTCTGCGGCATCGAATCGATCGAGCAGGCCGTGCGCGTCACGCCCTCCGTGCGTTCGTCATCACTTACGCTTATGGAGGAACAGGTCGTCGAAGCCGTGCGCCTTCTCAACGGCCAGCAGCCTTTGCACATGGTGACACGCGCCGTGCATGGCGCGGGCTTCTATGTGCCGGGCCAGGGTCTCATCGCGGTGCGCGAGGATGTCGGCCGGCACAATGCGCTGGACAAGCTTGTCGGTGCGGCACGGCGGGCGGGCCATGCGGGTGCGGCCGGTGCGGTCGTGGTCACAAGCCGCGTTTCCGTCGAAATGGTGCAGAAGACCGCGATCATTGGCAGCCCCTTCATCATCGCCATATCCGCCCCGACAGCACTTGCCATCCGCACGGCCGAAGACGCCGGAATGACGCTGATCGCGCTGGTACGCGGCGAGGACTTCGAGATTTTCACCGGTGCGGAACGCATCGTGCCCGGCACCGAGCGGCGCCTGGGAAACGGGTAGGAGAAACGCATGTCCGACGGCAACAAGATCATCAGGATGGCAAACCAGATCGCCACCTTCTTCCACTCGCAGCCGGCCAGCGAAGGTCCGGGTGGCGTGGCCACCCATATCAACAAGTTCTGGGAGCCACGCATGCGCCGCCAGCTCTTCGATCTCGTCGACAACCATGGCGGCGCCGGCCTCGACAGCCTCGTCCTGCAGGCCGTTCCGCTGATCCACCGTCCCGCGCCGGCTGAAGTTCCGCCGGCGGCCGCCGCACGGGCCTGAAGCAGCCTCTCAGCCTCAAGCAAAAAAAGGCCGGCATGACGCCGGCCTTTTCATTCTTGTCCGCGATCAGAACTCTTCCCAGTTCTCCGCTGCCGCCGTTCCACCGGGGGAACGCATCGTGCGGGCGACGGCATGCAGATGGGCGGTGGGGGCAGGGGCGACGACCCTTGGAGCTCGGACCGCCCCCTGCCCGCCTGCCGCGCCGTTTCCGGCAAGCCGGAACCGGCGGATAAGCGCGTGAAGTGCATCAGCCTCACGCGCCATGGCGTGGCTCGCCGCCGTGCTTTCCTCCACCATGGCGGCATTCTGCTGCGTGGCCTGATCCATCGAATTGACGGAAATGTTGATTTCGCGAAGACCCGTCGATTGCTCGCGGGAGCCCTCCACGATGGCGGCAACGTTGGTATGAACCTCCTGTACCTGCGCAAGGATTTCTTGCAGGGCACGCCCGGTCTCGTCGACGAGGGCGACACCGCTTTTCACCTGCTCGCCGGACGTCGTGATCAGGGCCTTGATGTCTTTGGCGGCACTGGCGGAACGCTGGGCCAGTTCCCGCACTTCCTGCGCCACGACCGCAAACCCCTTGCCCGCCTCGCCGGCGCGGGCTGCCTCGACGCCGGCATTCAAGGCCAGAAGGTTGGTCTGGAACGCGATATCATCGATGACGCCGATGATATTGGAAATCTCGCGGGACGATTGCTCGATCTGTCCCATGGCATCGATCGCCTTCTTGACGACGACGCCGGACTTTTCCGCTCCCGTCCGGGTCTTGGCGACCAGCGAGCCGGCTTCATCGGCACGGCGGCTCGAATCGGCGACCGTCGTGGTGATTTCGTCGAGCGCGGCGGCGGTTTCCTCCACAGAGGCGGCCTGCTGCTCGGTGCGTCTGGCCAGATCGTCTGCCGCCGAACGGATTTCCTGGGCGCCGGACGCAATCGCATTGGCGTTGACCTCGACCGTGCGCATCGCTTCATGCAGGCCGGCGACAGCCTCGTTGAAGTCCTTGCGAACCGTTTCCATGGAGGGCACGAAGGGTGTCTTGAGATTTTGCGTCAGGTCGCCTTCCGAGAGCGCCTTCAATCCGCTGCCGAGCGCATTGATCGCCGACATGCGCTCGGTGACGTCAGTCGCGAATTTCACGATCTTGTAGACGCGGCCGTTCAGGTCGCGGATCGGGTTGTAGGCGGCCTGGATCCAGATTTCCCTGCCGCCCTTGCCGTAGCGCACGAACTCATTGGAGATGAACTGTCCGTTGGCGAGGTTCTTCCAGAAATCCGCATAATCCTGCGTCTGCACATAGGCGGGGTCACAGAACATGCGGTGATGTTTGCCGCGGATTTCCGAAAGGTCGTAGCCGAGACCCGCGCAGAAATTCTCATTGGCATGCAGGATTTCACCAGCCGGGGTGAATTCGATCACAGCCTGTGACCGGGAAATCGCATTGAGCTTTGCCGCATCCTCCGCCGCCCGCATTTTCGCCTCTGTGATATCGGTGGCGAACTTGACGACCTTGTAGGCCTTGCCGCCGCGGAAGACGGGATTGTAGCTCGCCTGGATCCAGATCTCCCTGCCGTCCTTGCGCAGGCGCTTGTAGCTGGAGGAATCGTATTCTCCCCGCCCGAGGCGCGCCCAGAACTGGCGGTATTCCTCCGTCGCCGTATAGGCGGCCTCACAGAAGATGCGGTGATGTTTGCCGACGATCTCCTTCAGCTCATAGCCGAGCGCCTTGCAGAAATTTTCGTTGGCAGTGAGGATGGTGCCGTTGAGATCGAACTGGATCACGGCCTGCGAGCGCGACAGCGCGTCGATGATGTGGCCTGCATCCATGGACTTTGCAAATGAAAGCATGACCTTTCCCCTTGTGCGACGGCCACGGCTTGATGCCGATTGCCGGCGCTGTGGTCGTCAGTTTCTGGCGTTGCACATGGGCCGCGACGCGGTCCATGCTGGATTTGTTCGGGTCAATCTTTGCAGGAGACTTTCAGCCCCATGCAAGATGGGCATTTGCAATCAAAGATGGAGTGACAGCTTTAACAATTGATGAAAGACAGTAGGCGAGTTTTAAGTTCACTTACATAACAATAACTTACAAATAGGCCCATATTTATGGTGCTGACGCTACGTAAGCGCCCTTCCATCAACCACACGCAAACTCCCCCTAAAGTTGCGCCCGCCGCCAACAAACAAAAAACCGCCGTGCACGGGCACGGCGGTTCTCGATTTTCCGAAAGGATGGAGCCGAATCAGGCCGCCATTTCCTCGACATCGCGTTCCTTGAACATGCGGGCGAGGTTGAGGAAGCAGATCATGCCGTTCTCGTGGGCGATGATGCCCTCGGCGTAAACCTTGTCGAAGGAGGTGGTCACTTCGGGCACCGGCTGGATCTGCTCGCTGCGAATGGTGAGGATGTCCGAGACACGATCGACGACGAGGCCGACGACCATGCTGTGCACCTCGGCGACGACGATGGCGCTGCGCTCGTTCGCCTCCGTGCTCTTCATGCCGAGCTTATGAGCGAGGTCGATGATCGGGATGACCGTGCCGCGCAGGTTCATCACGCCGATGACGTCGGGCGGCGAATGGGGAATCGGCGTCGAGGGTGCCCAGCCGCGAATTTCACGGATCGTCGTCGTCTTCACGCAGAATTCCTGCTCATGCAGGCGGAATGCGATGATTTCGAGTGTGTCGCCGGCAAAGGTGGCCGTATTGATGGAGGTCATCGGGATCTTTCCAGGTTGGTCTGCATCGTGTTTCGATCCTATGCACGCTCTGGTTAAAATCTTTCAAACGTTTGCCGCATCCGAAAAAGCAAAAGGCCCCGCGTCGCCGCGAGACCTTGTCTTCTGCTCCGTCACGTCAGGTCCGGTCAGGTGCGCAGAACCGCTTCGAACTGTTCCAGCGCCCAGTCCACCTGGTCGCCGGTGATGACCAGGGGCGGAGCGATCCGGATGGTGTCGCCGTGCGTATCCTTGGCAAGGATACCGCGCTCCTTCAACGCTTCGCAATATTTGCGCGCGCCGCCGGCGGCCGGATCCAGCTCCACGGCGAGCATCAGCCCGCGACCGCGCACTTCCTTGATGAGGTTCGACCGTATGCCCTTGAGGCCGACCTGGAAACGCTCACCCATGCGCTCCGAATTGCCGATCATATCCTCTTCGACCAGCACCTTCAGAGCGGCCCGGGCAATGGCGCAGGCAAGCGGGTTGCCGCCGAACGTCGAGCCATGCTGGCCAGGCTTCAGGACGCCAAGCACCTCGCTGTTCGAAAGCACCGCCGAAACCGGGTAGAAACCGCCCGACAGCGCCTTGCCGACCAGCGTCACGTCCGCCTCGATGCCTTCGTGTTCTTCGGCCAGCAGCCTTCCGGTGCGGCCGAGACCCGTCTGGATCTCGTCGAGGATGAGCGTAATGCCGTGCCGGGTGCAAAGCTCGCGCACCCCGGTGAAGTAGCCTGTCGGCGGGATCAGCACACCGGCCTCGCCCTGAATAGGTTCGATCAGGAAGGCAACAGTGTTTTCATTGATCCCCGCACGGAACGCTTCGAGATCGCCGAAGGGCACATGGCGGAAGCCGGGTGCGAAGGGACCGAAGCCGGTGCGCGCATCCGGATCCGTCGAGAAGCCGACGATGCCCATGGTGCGGCCGTGGAAATTGTTGGAGCAGACGATGATCTCGGCCTGCCCTTCCGGCACGCCTTTGACCTCATAGCCCCATTTGCGCACGGCCTTCACGGCCGTTTCGACAGCCTCGGCACCCGAATTCATCGGCAACACCTTGTGCGAGCCGGTAAGTGCAGCGATTTCCTCGTAGAAATGCGCGAGCTGGTCGTTGCGGAAGGCGCGTGAAGTGAGCGTCAGCTTCCCGGCCTGCTCCATCATCGCTGCCAGGATCTTCGGGTGGCAATGACCCTGATTGACCGCCGAATAGGCCGAAAGGCAATCCAGGTAGCGGTTGCCGTCGATGTCCCAGACATGAACGCCCTCTCCCCGCGACAGAACCACGTCGAGCGGCTTGTAGTTGTGGGCGCCGAGGCGGTACTCGGTTTCGATCAGGCTGGCAGTCGACGGCGTCATGGGGTCCTCCGGTTGTTTTCAGGCGCTGCGGGTCGGCCGGTCGAGAATGCGGCGCCCGAAAAGGCTTGCGGTCAGTTCGACGAGAATGCGCGCGCTCTTGCCGCGGTCGTCGAGGAACGGGTTCAACTCGACAAGATCGAGCGAGGAGACAAGGCCGCTGTCGCAGAGCATCTCCATGATGAGATGCGCCTCGCGGAAGGTCGCGCCACCGGGCACCGTGGTGCCGACGCCGGGTGCAAGCTCCGGATCGAGGAAATCGACGTCGAGGCTGACATGCAGGAGGCCGTTCTCTGCTTTGATGCGGGCAATGATGTCGTGCATGATATGCGCCATGCCGATCTCGTCGACCGCGCGCATATCATAGACATTGACGCCATGTTCGGCGATTTCCTCGCGCTCGCGCGCATCGACGGAGCGAATGCCGACCTGAAAGACATTCTTCGGATCGACCATCGGGCGACCGGCTTCGAGGATCGGCGTAAATTCGGCTTCGCCGCAGAAGAAGGCCACGGGCATGCCGTGCATATTGCCCGAAGGCGAGGTTGCCGGCGAATTGAAGTCGGCATGGGCATCGAGCCAGAGCACGAAGAGCGGGCGGCCCTGATCGGCCGCATGGCGCGCCATGCCGGAGACGGAGCCCATGGAGAGCGCATGATCGCCGCCAAGGATAAGCGGGAATTTTCCGCTGCGCGCCGCATCATAGACGGCGGTGTCGAGAGCCCGCGTGAAGGCCGCGACGACTTGAAGGTTGTTGGCCTTCGGATGGTTGGCGAGATCGCGGGCCGGCAGGGGATGCAGGTCGCCCTCATCCGTCACCGTATGTCCAAGATCGGTCAGCGTCGTGTCGACGCCGGCGATACGCAACGCCGTCGGTCCCATTGCCGCGCCGCGTCGGCCCGAACCTTCTTCCAAGGGTGCGCCAATCAGCGCGATATGCTTGTCATTTTCAGCCATGGTTTCCCCGCCGGTGCGTGAGAGCCGGTTTGCCCGGTTTTGCGCGATTATTGCCGTTCACACCGTTGGCAAAAAGAGGGAAAACTGACAAATAGATGGACGAATTTAGCATTTTGCGAAACACTGGATGACAAAATGGCAAGCCTTGACGATCTCGACCACGCCTTGATCGGCGCGCTGCGCCACAATGCCCGAATGCCCGTCTCCTCACTCGCCGCCATGACCGGGGCCTCGCGTGCCACGGTATCCGCGCGCATCGATCGGCTCGTCTCATCCGGAACGATTGCCGCTTTCACCATCAAGACCGGAGCGGAGCTGACCGGCAGCGGCGTGCGCGCCATCGTGATGATCGAGGTGCACGGCAAGATGGCCGACCGCGTCAGCGCGCAACTGCGCGGCCTGCCGCAGGTCCGCGCCCTTCACTCCACCAACGGCCGTTGGGATTTCATCGCCGAGCTCGAGGACCGCGACCTCGGCACATTCGACGAGACCCTGCACCGCATTCGCCTTATCGACGGCATCACGGTGACGGAAACGAATATTCTCTTGAAGACGACAAAGAACGCGTTGGCGTGAAAGCGCCGGACAAGCCGCCTCAATATTCCTTTTCGTAAAAGATACCCGCCCCGGCGCTGCCGCCGCTACCCGCTTCGCCGCGCAGCTTCAGGCCGCGGCCGACATCGAGGTTGATAACCGCCTTGGCGCCGTTCGTCTCGGGGTCCTGCTTCAGTTCGATATAGGTCCGGTCGTTCAGGTACTTGCCGGCCGACACCGCGGCGCGGCCCTGAGCGTCCGTGGTGATATCGAGATCGTCGACACCGAGCTTGCTGCGCAGACTGTCGAGCAGGCCCGTCGAGCGGCCGCCTGCCAGCTGGCTTGCCGCCGAGGCGAGCTGGGCGATCTGTACCGCCGAAAGATTCGACATCGAGCGGTTGAAAATCAGCTGAGCGAGGATTTCATCCTGCGGCAGCGAGGGTGACGACGCGAAGGTGACGGTCGGGTTGCTGGCAAGACCGGCCACCGTGACGGTGATTTCCGTCGTACCGGCCGAACTGCCCGCCACGAGATTGACCGTTGGCACCAGCCCGCCGGCGAAGCCGATATGCGCACTGGAGAAATCGAGCCGGCGCGTCAGGATTTCCATGCGCCCGCGCTCCAGTTCGAAACCGCCGGAAACAATGGGTGTGACGGAGCTCCCCGTCACCCTCAAGCTGCCGCCGAGTTCCGCGTTGATGCCGCGCCCGCGCACGAAGAGCTGGCCGGGCGCCTCGATGGTCAGATCGAGCGCGATGCCACGCGTCGCACCGCTGCTTCCCTGATCACGGTTGACATCGGCCTTCATACGCTTGACCTCGGCGGGCGCGTTGCGATGCTTGATATTGATTTCGGAGAGCGTCGCCGGCAATCGCTGTGGAATGGTGACATTGGCCCTGTTGATATGCACCTTGCCGCCGAGCGCCAGTCCGGCCACCGGCCCGCGCAATGTGAGGTCGCCGCTCACATTCGCGGTCACCAGTGTGCCATCCACATAGGTGACGTCGCGGAGCTGCATCGCCACGTCCACCGGAAAACCGCTCGCCGGGTCGATACCGACACGGCCGCTCGCCGAAAGCTGTCCACCGCTCGATACTCTGCCGGAGAGCGTTTCGATGACGGCCTGCCGTCCATCCATCGTCACGCGGATCGTCAGGTTCTCCACCGCGAGATTGCGGCGCACGTCGACGAGGCGCGCACCGCCTGCCGTTATGCTACCGGTGACGGAGGGCGCGGCCGCTGTACCGCCGATGGCGATATCCACATTGGCATTGCCCGTGAGCACGAAGCCCTGGGCGGACAGCTGGCCCTGCAGCAGGCCGAACGGCACCGTGCCCCGGAAATTGAGCCCGAGCGGCGTCGCCCCGCCGATACCGACCGTGCCGCCGCCCCGGAAGGAGAGCCCGCCGCCGCCCGAAAGCACGGTATCGAGCGTCACCCGGTTGTTCGCGAAGGCACCGTTGGCGCTGATGGTCAGCGCGCCGATGCCGGCGCTGCGCGTCTGGCTCGTCACCGCACCGCCCCAATCGAGCGCATAGTTGACGACGGGCGCTGCCGCCTGCCCTCTGACGGTTACCGTGCCGCCGATCGTGCCTTCCGCACCGAGGCCGGCAGCGAAGTTGTTGACCAGTGCCGCCGGCAGCGCGTCGAGCCGCAGCGACAGGTCGAGGGTTTCTCCCGCCTTGCCGGAGACTGCGATAGAACCGCGTCCGGCCTGGATGGTCAGCCCCTCGAGCGAGACCACCCCGCCGGTCACACCGATCGTCGTTGGCCTGGCGAGCTTCAGCGCGATGCGCCGGGGGGCCGCCTCGAAGGCCTGCAATGCGACATCCAGCCCACCCTCACGCTGGAGGACCTGGCCCTTGGTGATGAGCGGCGCACCGTCGAGACGACCGGTGAGATCGAAATTGGTCGCCTGCCCGGCGCGTGAAAATTCGAGCTTCAGAGCGTCCAGCCGGTTCTCGCCCGAGGCGACGCGTTCAGCGCGAACCGTGCCCGAGATCGCGGCAGTCGCAAGGTCGGTGATGTCGAGATCGACGGCCGGGCTGGTGATGCTGACGGCGTCGCGGCTGATGGACGAGCCGGAGGCCTGCACGGTAGCAGAGGTTTTGCCATTGCTCGTCGCGATTTCGACCTGACCCGAAAGGTCGCCGGCTGCCTTCTGCCCGGCCATCGCGGCGAGCAGGCCGAGATCGGGGAAATCGAAGCGGATGGTGCCATCAGGCATGAAGTTCGCGGCCAGGGCGAGCGAACCCTTCAAGGTGTTCGGTCCGATCTCCGCCTCCAGCACCGGCACGGAAATGCGCCCACCTTCCGAAGTGATGCTGGAACGCACGTTGATCGCCTGCCCGTCGAGCGCGCCCGTCGCCGTCAGTTCACCCGCGGGACTATCGGCGACGGCCTTACCCTTCAGCGTCACCACGAGATCGCTCAGCGTGCGGCCGGAAAGCGTCGCTCCGCTGGACGTCACCTTGGCCGACACATCCAGTCCGTCGACGGGGCCGGTCGCGGACAGGTCGAAGGCGGCTTCTCCCTTGGCATCGGCGAGCAGCTTGCCGAGGTTCAGAACCTTGCCGCTCAACGCCGCCTGGAGATTGCCGCTGTCGAGCGAGACGGTACCCGTCGTCTCCAGCGTGCCGGACTTTACGTTGAGGCCGGAAAGCTCGATTGCGCCGTTGCTGCCGAGCTGGACGCGCCCCTCCATCGCAATCGTCGTATCGACCTTGCCGGCAAGGGCCGGCGGCAGCACGGCGGGAAGTGCGAAGAGGCGGAAACTGACGTCGGCCTCGCGGCTTGCGAGCCCATAGCGGCCGGACAGCGTGCCGCCGATGCTGGCGCTTTCGAGCGTCGCCGGATCGAAGGCGATCTCGGTCGGCGACACGTCCAGCGTCGCGACAAGCTTGGCCGGCCCCTTCACCGTACGGTCAAGATCGGCATTGGCGAAGGCCGTCACGCCGGTTTCCACCGTCGCCTCGATGCGGCCGGACTGGCTTGCCACATTGAAGGCATCGCTTCTTGCCGTAAGACGGATGTTCTCGATACGCCCGGCCGGCAGTTCGGCGGAGACGATAGAAGCATTGGCGTCAAGTGCAGCAGCACTCGCTTCGCCGGTGAGGGACACGTCGGCGCCAGCGATCAGCACCCGCGCGTCGCCTTCGGCAAGCGGCCAGCGAAAATCGATGGGGCCATCGCGACCGGAGAGTTTGACGTCGAGGTTGTTTGCGCCCTTCGCGCTGACCGTACCCGAAGCGGCCAGCGTCATCGCGCCCGTCGAGATCGCGCCCTTTTCGATGCGCAGCATGTCCGAGCCGTCGAAGGCGGCAATCACATCGATGCCGGTTTCGCCGGCAAAGAGCGGGCGCAATTGCGGCGGCATCAGTGCACCGAACGTGCCACCGCCATTGAGCGTGATCGTATGCAGCCCGTTCGTCGCGAGGTCGTGGCGCCCGTCGACATGCAGCATCTCCGTACCGTCGAGTGCTGCGGAAAGGCGACCCTTCCACTGCGACAGCGGACCGTCGCCGGTCAGACGGATCGAGATCGCCGGGTCGTCAGGCAGCTTGAGCAAAGCGGCCAGAATGCCGCCCTTCGGCTCGGCGACGTCGGCTTCGAGCCGAAGCTGGTTGTCGGCGGGATTGAAGACGATATCGGCCACGACACGCGCATCCGGACGCGCCTTTTCGGAGGCGGAGAGTTTCACAGCCACACTGTCGGCTGTGGCATTGCCGCTGCCCGAAAGCACGATACGCTGATCGCGACCGGCGACGGTGCCCGAAATGAACAGCTCCGGCACCTGCAGCGCACCGACATGCACTTCGACCGGCAGCGTGAAGGGCGTGTCGGATTTTTCAGCGTCCGCCTTCGATTCGGGAAGGCGCAGAAGCGAAATGGAAGAGGCCGAAATGCGCTGCGCGTCGAACCGGAACCCGAGCAGACTGAACGGCGACCAGTCGACGGAGAGATCCTTGACCTCCGCATAGGTGCCCTTCGCGTCGCCGACGGTAATCGTCTTCGCCCTGAGCCGCCCCGTAAGCAGGCCTGACGGTTCGCTGATCGAAATCGTCTGTCCACTCGACGCGGCGATTTTCTCGACATAGGCGACGGCGAAACGCGCGCCCGCGTCGGTAAAGCCGACGAAACCGACAAGTCCGACAAGAACAAGCAGAAGAATGACGATGCCGTAACCGAGATAACGGAGCGTCGCGCGGAGAATTCGGGACAGCCTATTCATGCTTCATCCATTTCGCGTGCGGGGAGCGAAAAGAATCGCTCGTGGCCGTCTTGAATCCGAATCGCCCGGCCGATCAAGAGTCTAGACGGAAATTCGGGCGGCCGTCAGAACGACTGGCCAATGCCGGCATAGACCCCGAAGGATGTACCGCCGTCATACTTCTTGAGCGGCACCGCCACATCGAGGCGGAGCGGCCCGAAGGGTGTCGCGTAGCGAAGACCGATACCGGCACCGGCCCTGATATCCTTGAAATCGGGAACTTCGTCGGTCGAGACCGTGCCGACGTCGATGAAGGGCACGATGCCGATCGTCTCCGTCACGCCGATGCGCGCCTCCGCAGTCGCCGCCACATAGGAGCGCCCCCCGAGGATCTTGCCCTTACCGTTGCGCGGCGAGATCTCCTGGTATCCGTAGCCGCGCACCGTGCCGCCGCCGCCCAGGAAGAAGCGGCGCGTCGCCGGAATGTCGGACAACTCGTTGCCGCCGATGATCGTGCCGGCAGCGACCTTGCCGGCGAGGACGAAACGCTTTTCCTCGCCGAGCGCCTGGTAGCCGGTGATAGCGCCCTCGAAACTGGAGAAGAACGTGCCGCGCTTGATTTCATAGGTCGGCTTCGCGTTGATCATCGCGCGATAGCCTTCGGTCGGGTTCAGCTTGTCGTCACGCGTGTCGCGAACATATTCGATCGGGATGGCAGCCGTCAGGTACTTGTTCTTGCCGAAGGCATCCTCGACATCGCTCCACATGACCTCGCCGCCGGCGCTCACCGTATCCTGATCGGAAAGCTCGACACTGACGCCGGCCGCCGCCGTCGTGGTGAACGCCTTGTAGGCGTCGGGATCGACGATCGAGGCCTTGAGGCTGGCATTGAAGGTCGATGCCGGACCAAAGGCGCCGGGCTTGGAGAAGAGAATCGCCGTCGAATAGTCCATGTCGCCGAGCGCCGATTCGCCGATGCGGCTGACCGAACCTTCGATGCGCAGGGATTCGGCCTGGCCGAAAAGGTTGCGGTGGCCCCAATAGCCCTGCAGGCCGAGGCCGTCCGTATTCGACACCTGGGCACCGACGCCGAAGTAACGGTGTTTGCCCTCGGAAACCTCGATGGTCATCGGCAGCGAGCCATCCGGTGCCAGCTTGTCGGCCTCGCGGATCGTGACGCTGGAAAAGACGCCGAGTGTGCGCAGTCGCTCCGCCGCCTTGTTCAGGGCTTCCGGTGAGTAGGGCTGTCCGGCATTGATGCGCGAATAGCGCTGCACGAAACCCGCATCGACCGTCTTGGTGCCGGTAACGCCGACGTCGCCGACAGGTGCCACCGGCCCGCCCTCGGCGGCGATCACCACGTCGACGGTCTGCGTCTTGTGGTCCGCCGTCGCGTTGCGCTCGGTGAGTTTGGCAAGCGGCCGGCCCTCCGCCTTGAGATCGACGACCATTTTCTCGCCGGCCTTCAGGATGATGGTGGAATCGGCACGAGCGCCCGCCACAAGGCCATAATCGGCCGGATTTCGCCCCTCCGCATCGCCGGAAAACGCAATCTCGCCGAAGGTGAAGACCGGGCCTGGCTCGACGGTGATCGTGACGGGAATGGCGCCGCGATTGGGAAATTCCGGGTTGGGCGGCAATTGGTCGAGATCCTGTCCATCGACCGTGACCTTCACAACGCCGCCATAGCGGGCCTGTTCGTATAGCGCGGCCAGAATGCGATCGCGGTCATCGCGCGCCTTGATGACGAGGCCGAGATCGCCCGAGACCGGCTTGCCCTCGTCCTGCTTGAGCAGCGCGGTGTTCTCGATCGCCTCTTTCAGGTCATCGTCATCGGTGCCAGGATTGAGCGTCAGCGTATAGTTGACCGGGTCGATGACGGAGACCGTGTCCTCTTCGTCCTCGAAGAACTTCATGCCGAAGATTTCGAAGGCGAAAGCGGGGGAGGCAGAAAGAGGAGCAACGGCCAACGCAGCAGCAACCGCGAGCGCGGTGCCAGCTTTCAGAAACGCAAAACTCTTTTCCGGCCGGTTCACTTTATCCCGCATCCGCAGCTATCCGTCGCCTTTCTCCGTAAGGTGCGGGGCTTACGGCGGACCGGCAGCTTTCCGTCACAGACTTCAGACGCCCTGGTTCATCCAGAGCTTTCAGGCAGGAAAAGACCCTAACGCGTTAGGTTTTCCGTAATGTTAACGGCGGTTTTACACGGTGACGGACGGGATTTGAAGCACCGAAGGGCATTTTATCCCGACGGCGGACAGGCAAAAGCCCCGGAGACTATCCGGGGCTTCGTAAAAGTTGCAGCTTACGGGTATCAGTAACCCGACGGGCAACGATCGATGTAGCGGCGGCCGTAGCGGTCGCGGTAGTAGCACTGGCCAGGCTGTTCGGCGACAGAGCCGATCACAGCGCCGGAGACGCCACCGATGGCAGCACCGACGGCAGCGCCGCGCACGTCACCGGTGATCGCGCCACCGATGATCGCGCCGGACACGGCGCCGATGCCTGCACCCTTTTCCGTCTGCGTGCAGCTGGCGACGGCCAGACCGACCAGGACGAGCGCAATGACTTTCTTCATGAAGATGTTCTCCAAAGTTGAGATGCGCCCCGTTTTCGGATCCGCACTATCCCCTTCTTACGTTACGCAACACACGCCGCCGTCTTGCACGGTCAGGTCTGTCCGAGGTTCAAAATATAGCCGGTTTCCGGGAAGTCCATGGGACTAAACTATTTTTTTGCTGTGCGAATAAACAGCGTTTCCGTTTCGTTTGTTTGATCCGTCAAACGCATCCGGTCACGAGAAATTTCGATTTACCCTGAAAGTACCGGTTGATCCCCGCCGCAAAAAGTCAAATGATATGACTGTTGCTGCTGCGCCGGCGGGAGGAGAACCCCGCGCAGCACCTTTGCCGGAATGAAATGCACGCGAATTGAATGCTGGTGTCGTCTGATCCCAGGCCCGCGTCGCGACGACGCCCGCTGCATGCACACTCGGATCGACCGGCCCAGCGGCTCTGCAACCGCCAGGGAGGAACGAATGGCGAAAGTGGCAATGACCGTCAACGGCCGGAAGGTGAGCAAAGAGTGCGAGGGCCGCACCCTGCTTGTGCACTTCCTGCGCGACACCCTCAGCCTCACCGGAACTCATATCGGATGCGATACGTCCCAGTGCGGCGCCTGCGTCGTGCATATGGACGGCAAGGCCGTGAAAAGCTGTTCCATGCTCGCGGCCCAGGCCGCGGGCGCTGAAATCCTCACCATCGAAGGGCTTGCCGCGAACGGCGAGCTGCACCCGGTGCAGGCAGCCTTCAAGGCCAATCACGGCCTGCAATGCGGCTTCTGTACGCCCGGCATGGTGATGACCGCCGTCGACATGATCAACCGCTATGGCGCCAAGCTCAACGAACAGACCGTCCGGGAAAACCTGGAAGGCAATATCTGTCGATGCACCGGCTACCACAACATCGTCAAAGCCATCCTCGCCGCCGCCGAAGACATGGGCGCGGCAGGCCGTCAGGCTGCGGAATAACGCCGACGGCGGTCCTGCCGGCGGCCGCGATCCCTTTGCGCCTGCCTGGCTGACCGCCTTCAGCATGTCACGCGAACGATATCTCTGGAGGAGATGAAGATGGGTGTCGAAGGCATCGGCGCGCGCGTTGCGCGAAAAGAAGACAAGCGGTTTCTCATGGGCCAGGGCAAATATACGGACGACATGTCCGTGCCCGGCATGTGTTACGCCGCATTCGTGCGCTCGCCGCACGCGCATGCGAAGATCAGGAGCATCGATATCTCGGCCGCCGCCGACATGCCCGGCGTAATCGGCGTGCTGAACGGCAAGCAGATGCTCGACGACGGCATCGGTAACCTGATCTGCGGCTGGATGATCCATTCCAAGGACGGCTCGCCGATGAAGATGGGGGCCTGGCGGCCGATCGCGCATGATACGGTGCGCTATGTCGGCGACGCGGTCGCCGTGGTCGTGGCCGACACGATGGGCGAGGCGCGCGACGCCGCCGAGGCCGTCGTCGTCGAATACGACGTGCTGCCCGCCGTCACCGATGCGGTCAAGGCGCTCGAGGCCGGCCAGCCACAGCTTCACCCAGAGGCCCCCGGCAACCTGATCTATGACTGGGAGATCGGTGATGGCGCCGCGACCGATGCGGCGATTGCCGCCGCCGCCCATGTCACGGAAATGAAGATCGTCAACAACCGGCTTGCGCCGAACCCGATGGAACCACGCGCAGCCCTCGGTATCTATGATTCTGCCGAGGACCACTACACCTGCTACACGACGAGCCAGAACCCTCATGTCGCGCGCCTCGTCATGAGCGCCTTCTACAATGTCGCGCCGGAAAACAAGCTGCGCGTCATCGCGCCCGATGTCGGCGGCGGCTTCGGTTCGAAGATCTATATCTACCCGGAGGAGATCGTCTGTCTCTGGGCCTCCAAGCGCACCGGCGTACCGGTGAAATGGACCAGCGACCGCACAGAGGCCTTCCTGACGGATGCGCATGGCCGCGACCATGTCTCGACGGTCAAGATGGCCTTCGACGCCGACAACCGCGTCACGGCGCTGAAGGTCGATACGATCGCCAATTTCGGCGCCTATATGTCGCTGTTCTCCTCGGCGGTGCCGACCTATCTCTATGCCACCCTGCTCTCCGGCCAGTATAACTTCCCGGCGATCCACGCCAATGTGCGCGCCGTCTACACCAACACGGTCGCTGTCGATGCCTATCGCGGCGCCGGCCGGCCGGAAGCCACCTATCTGCTCGAACGCACCATGGAGACGGCGGCGCGCGAACTCGGCGTCTCGCCGGCGGAGCTGCGCCGCATCAATTTCATCCGCAGCTTCCCGCACCAGACGCCCGTCATCATGAACTATGACGCGGGCGACTACGAAGCCTCGCTGGAAGCGGCAATGAAGGCCGCCGACTGGGCCGGTTTCCCGGCCCGCAAGGCGGAAGCGGCCGGCCGCGGCATGAAGCGCGGCATCGGCATGAGTTGTTATATCGAGGCCTGCGGCATCGCGCCGTCGGCGGCCGTCGGCTCGCTCGGCGCCGGTGTCGGTCTCTGGGAATCGGCGGAAGTACGCGTCAACGCCGTCGGCACCGTCGAGGTGCTCACCGGCTCGCACAGCCACGGCCAGGGCCATGAGACGACCTTTGCCCAGCTTGTTGCCGATCGCTTCGGCGTGCCGCTCGACAGCGTCTCCATCGTGCATGGTGATACCGACAAGGTGCAGATGGGCATGGGCACCTACGGTTCCCGCTCCGGCGCCGTTGGCATGTCCGCCGTCGTCAAGGCGCTGGACAAGGTGGAGACCAAGGCAAAGAAGATCGCCGCCCACCTGATGGAAGCCGACGAGAGCGACATCGTCATCGAGAACGGCGCGCTGAAGGTCGCCGGCACCGACAAGTCGGTCCCGTGGTTCCAGATGGCGCTCGCCGCCTATACCGCGCACAACTTGCCCTCTGGCATGGAGCCGGGCCTGAAGGAAGGCGCTTTCTACGACCCGGCCAACTTCACCTTCCCGGCCGGCTGCTACATCGCGGAGGTCGAGGTCGACCCGGACACAGGCAAGACGAAAATCGTCCAGTTCGTCGCCGCCGACGACTTCGGCAACATCATCAACCCGATGATCGTCGAGGGCCAAGTGCATGGCGGCATCGCGCAGGGCATCGGCCAGGCGCTGCTGGAAGGCGTGCACTACGACCCAGAAACCGGCCAGCTGCTGACGGCAAGCTACATGGACTACACCATGCCGCGTGCCGACGACCTGCCCTCCTTCCAAGTCTCGCACCAGATCACCCCCTGCCCGAACAATCCACTCGGCATCAAGGGCTGCGGCGAGGCGGGCGCCATCGGCTCCCCGCCGGCGCTGATGAATGCCATCACCGACGCCATCGGCAACAATGACCTCACCATGCCGGCAACGCCCCAGAAGGTCTGGGCGGCGGCACGGGCAACGGCAAACTGACGGGAGGACGCCATGTACGCAACGAACTATCACCGCGCCTCCTCGGTCGCC
This sequence comes from Shinella curvata, assembly GCF_022899935.1. Classification (GTDB taxonomy): domain Bacteria; phylum Pseudomonadota; class Alphaproteobacteria; order Rhizobiales; family Rhizobiaceae; genus Shinella; species Shinella curvata. The sequence goes on along the minus strand of NZ_JALJCJ010000011.1, from coordinate 47,177 downwards.
GATGCAGTCAAGCTGCAGTCATCTTCGGACGAGGCGAAATACGTCTCCGGCGGCATGACGCTGATTCCGACGATGAAGCAGCGGCTCGCCGCGCCTTCCGATCTCGTGGATCTCAGGCACATCGCCGAGATGAAGGGTATCTCCGTCAACGGCAGCCGCGTGCGCATCGGCGCGGCCACCACGCATTACGAGGTCTCCACCTCCGCCGAGCTGAAAGCCGCCTGCCCTGCGATCTCCCACCTCGCAGCCCATATCGGTGACCCGCATGTCCGCCATATGGGCACGATCGGCGGCTCCATCGCCAACAACGACCCGGCCGCCGACTACCCCTCCGCCATGCTGGCGCTGGGCGCGACGATCGTCACCAATGCCAGGGAAGTCGCGGCCGAGGATTTCTTCACCGGCCTTTTCGAAACCGCGCTCGAAGCCGGCGAGATCGTCGTCGCCGTCACCTTCGATGCTCCGGCCAAGGCAGGCTATGCCAAGTTCCCCAACCCGGCCTCGCGTTATGCCATGGCCGGCGTCTTCGTGGCGAAGGCGGGGAATGGCAGCGTGCGGGTGGCGGTGACGGGCGCGGGCTCGAACGGCGTCTTCCGCCATGCCGGCCTTGAGGCGGCCCTTGCCGCCAACTGGTCGGCGGATGCGGCCTCGGGCGTCGATGTCGACGCCTCCGACCTGCTCTCCGATCTGCACGGCAGCGCGGAGTATCGGGCGAACCTCGTGAAAGTCATGGCCAAGCGGGCGGTCGCCGCCGCCTGATTTCCACTAAAAACCTGAAACTGGTTCGATTAAAAGGGCGGTTGAGGCCGTCCTTTTTTCGTGCAGACTTGACATGCATCAACAGGAAATGGCCTTTGGGGGCCTAAGATACATTGGAATGGTTCAAAGGTGGCGCCGATTTGCCGCAGCGGAGATCGTTGCAGCGGGCCGGCCTCAGGTGTAGCCGATTGAACGACCGCCAACGATGATGATGTCCGGGTTTTCGCCGGACAGGAGACTCCGGATGGACTTCGAAAACTTCTTCAAGAACGAGCTGGATGGCCTGCATCAGGAAGGCCGCTATCGCGTGTTCGCCGATCTGGAGCGCCAGAAGGGGAACTTCCCCAGGGCGACCCGCTACACGGCCGAAGGCCCGAAGGACGTGACCGTCTGGTGTTCCAACGATTATCTCGGCATGGGCCAGAACCCCAAGGTGACCGAGGCGATGAAACTCGCCATCGACCAGTGTGGCGCCGGTGCCGGCGGCACTCGCAACATTTCCGGCACCAACCACTACCACGTTCTGCTCGAGCAGGAACTGGCCGACCTGCACGGCAAGGAATCCGCCCTGCTCTTCACCTCGGGCTACGTGTCCAACTGGGCAGCCCTCGGCACGCTCTGTTCGAAGATTCCTGGCCTCATCTGTTTTTCGGATGCCGGCAACCACGCCTCGATGATCGAGGGCATCCGCCACTCCAAGTGCGAGCGCGTGATCTGGAAGCACAATGATCTCCGAGACCTCGAAGCCAAGCTCGCCGCCGCGGACCCCAAGGCGCCGAAGCTGATCGCCTTCGAATCGGTCTATTCGATGGATGGCGACATCGCCCCAATCAAGGAAATCTGCGACCTCGCCGACAAATACGGCGCGATGACCTATCTCGACGAAGTCCATGCCGTCGGCATGTATGGTCCGCGCGGCGGCGGCATTGCCGAACGCGAGGGCCTGATGCATCGTCTGACGGTCATCGAGGGTACGCTTGCCAAGGCGTTCGGCGTGATGGGCGGCTATATCGCGGCCTCCACGGCGCTCTGCGATTTCGTGCGCTCCTTCGCCTCGGGCTTCATCTTCACGACGTCGCTTCCGCCCGCACTTGCCGCTGGTGCGCTCGCCTCGATCCGCCACCTCAAGGACAGCCAGATCGAGCGCTTCGCCCATCAGGAGCGCGTGCGCAAGCTGCGTGCAGCGCTTGACCGCAACGGCATTCCGCACATGCCGAACCCGAGCCATATTGTGCCGGTCATGGTCGGCGACGCATCGAAGTGCAAATGGATTTCGGACCTGCTGCTCGACAATTTCGGCATCTATGTCCAGCCGATCAACTACCCGACCGTGCCGCGCAAGACCGAGCGTCTGCGCATCACGCCGACTCCGCTGCACACCGATGCCGATATCGAGCATCTCGTCGGCGCCCTGCATTCGCTGTGGTCGCGCTGTGCGCTGGCCCGCGCCGTCGCCTGATAAGGCGAAAAACCTGACTGCTCAGATGAGCCCGGCGGCCACCCGCCGGGCTTCTTCGTCTGCAGCGAAAACATCGTCCATGGAGGATGCCGGCGGCAGATGGCTGAGTTTATCCATCACCTGTTCGGCAATATCCGCCATCGACAGGAAGCCGATGCGCCCGCCGACGAAGGCATGGAACGCCACCTCCTCCGCCGCATTCATGATCGCGCCCTGAAGGCCGCCACGTTCCAGCGCCGTGCGGGCGAGCCGGAGCGCCGGGAAGCGCGTTTCGTCCGGCGCTTCGAAATCGAGCCGCGACAGCTTGGCAAAATCCAGCCGGTCGACATTGAGCGGCGAGCGTGTGGGATAGGTCAGGGCATAGCCGATCGCCGTGCGCATATCCGGCGCGCCGAGCTGCGCCAGCACCGAGCCATCGACATAGCCGACCATGGAGTGGATGATCGACTGCGGATGCACCACCACCTCGATCTGGTCAGGCCTGACGTCGAAGAGATGTTTCGCCTCGATCATCTCCAGCGCCTTGTTGAACATCGAGGCGCTGCCGATCGAGATTTTCAGGCCCATCGACCAGTTGGGATGAGCGCGCGCGATATCCGCCGTCACGTTCGACATCTGCTCGCGGCTCCAGGTGCGGAAAGGGCCGCCCGAGGCTGTCAGCACGATGCGCTCGACGGCATGGCGCTGGTCGTCCTCCAGCGCCTGGAAGATCGCGCTGTGCTCGCTGTCGACGGGAATGAGCCGCCCGCCACCCTCGGCGACGGCCTGAACGAAGAGGTCTCCGGCCGACACCAGGCATTCCTTGTTGGCAAGCGCGATATCCGCGCCCTTCTTCGCCGCAGCCAGTGTCGGCGCAAGGCCGGCCGTGCCGACGATTGCCGCCATCACCCAGTCCGCATCGCCGGAGGCAGCCTCCATAAGCGCCCCGCGCCCGGCGGCCGCCTCGATGCCGCTGCCGGAAAGCGCGTCCTTCAATGCGCTGTAGCGGCTCTCGTCAGCCGTCACCACCATCCGCGCGCCGCAGTCTTTTGCCTGGGCGGCCAGCAGCTCCACATTGCCATTGCCGGTCAGCGCCACGACCTCGTAGCGGTCGCGCCCGCCGAGCTGGCGCACCACGTCGAGCGTGCTGGTGCCGATGGAGCCTGTCGAGCCTAAAACGGTGATGCGGCGCGTCTGCCGCGCATCGAGAGCCATGATGGTTTCCGCAATTTTCTTGTATTCTGCTATTGGCTCTACAGGCGAAAGACGCCAGCAACAAGCCTGCAACGCGGCGGAAAACCGCCGCTGCGCCCGTCTTCTCGAACCCGTGGCTTGACCTTTTCGCCCGGACGGCCATAACGTCCCCGCAAAGCGGCTTTCCGCCCCGACGCGATTGGAGAAATCTGTGCATCGACGCCTGAGAGTTTGGACCCTCGCCTGCCTCGTGCTTGCGACAGCAGCTCCGGCCCATGCCGACGAGCCGGTCCCGAGTGGTCTCGGCGGCGCCTGGCTTGCCGAGGATATCGGCGGCAACGGCGTCATTGACGACCTGCAGACAACGCTGGAGATCAGGCCCGATGGCAGCTATGGCGGCAATGGCGGCTGCAACACCTATCGCGGCAAGCTGAAGGTCCAGAACGGCAATATCGCTTTCGCGCCCGCCGCCGCGACGCGCAAGATGTGTGCCCCCGCCATCATGGACCAGGAGCAGAAGTTCTTCGACGCGCTCGGCACCGTGACCTCCTGGAAACTAGAGAACGGGATTCTGCATCTGACCGGCAAGGAAGGCGCCCCGGCGATCCGCCTTGCGGGCCTTAAGAACAGCACGGACATCGTCATCCGTTTGCCTGGACCGGAACAGAGCGTGGCACGCGAGACGATCAGCTACCAGTGTGACGCCGACCAGCGCGTCGTTGCCGAATACATCAATGCCGGCTCCAATTCGCTGGCCGTGTTGAAGATCGGCGATGAAACCGTCATCGCCGCCAATGTTCTGGCCGCCTCCGGTGCCAAATATGCCGGCGGCCGCTTCGAATGGTGGACCAAGGGCGACGAGGCGACGCTCTACGACCTGACCAAGGGCGAAAACGCGCCGGGCGTCAACTGCCGCAAGACCGGCTGAGCCGACACGGCTTTTCAGTCTTCGCGTCGGGAGCTTGGGGGAGAGAACGCATGCCTACATTCCAAGTCGGCCAGAAAGTCGTGTGCATCAACGACCGGTTCAAGAACGTCTCGATCGACCAGGGCATCCGCAAGGGGCAAATCTACACCGTCCGCTGGGCCGGCCACTACCGCCACTATGTCGATGGCGATTTCTACGGCATCAAGCTGATGGAACTCTACCGCGGAAACGACGATGGCCCCGAAGGCTACGGCGCGGTCGACATGCCTTTCCGTGCCAGCCGTTTCCGGCCACTCGTCTCCGACCGCATCCGCAACATGCTCGGCATGAAGGCACCGCAGCCGAAGGTCGTCAACAAACCGTCGATCGTGCCGTCCGTGCGCCCCAAACCGCGTGTCGTAACACCGGAGCGTGAAAAGGAAGAGGTCTAGGTTCGATCACGCCTGCAGCCGCTTCGGCGGCAGGCCGGCGAAAGACGCCAGCCGCGCCAGGCTTTCCTCCTGCTCGTAGACGACAGCCCGCCCGCGACCGGCCTGTTTGGCCCAGTAAAGCGCCTGATCGGCACGTTTGAGACAACAGTCGGCATCGCCGGCGCTGTCTGCGATGAAGGTTATACCGACGCTGACCCCGACAACCGCGGATGCTCCATCGATCATGTAGGGCATGCTGACAAGCTCGATGATCCGCCCGGCAAGGGCGAGAGCATCTTCGGGAGAGGCGGCGTCATCCTGCAATACGGCGAATTCGTCGCCGCCAAGCCGCGCGACAAGGCCGCTTTCACCCACCGTCGCACGCAGCCGGCCGGCGACTTCCCGCAGAAGCGTATCGCCGGCGGCATGGCCCAGCGTATCATTGACCTGCTTGAAACGGTCGAGATCAAGATAGAGCAATGCCCGCAGCTTGCCGTTCAGCGTGTCGGTGATGGCATATTCCAACTGCTGGTGCAGCGTGACGCGATTGGCGAGGTCGGTGAGCGCATCGTGATGGGCAAGATAGGCCACGCGGGTTTCGCTCTGCTTTCGCGCGTCGATGTCCTCGATGACGCCGGCCCACTGCAGGATAGCGCCGTTGTCGTCGTGTACCGGCCCGCCGCGCTTGCGCACCCAGAGCCAGCGTCCGTCGGCAACGAGAAGACGGAACTCGGCATCGACCATGCGGCAGGCGTTGCGCGTTTCCTCCAGTTTTTCGACGAGCAGAACGCGATCGTCCGGATGCACGTGGTCGAGCCACGCCATGCCGAGCGCCTCGTTTTCGGACGTGCCCGTCAGGGCGGTCCAACCTTCGATCCAGCTGAGATCGCCGCGCGCGGACCAGCGCCACAAGGCCAGGGAACCGGCCTGCGCCACCGTCTCCAGTCGCCGCTCGTTGCTGCGCCGCGCCGCTTCCGCACCCTCGACACTGACCCGCAGCGTCTCGAACTCCCGCACCAGCGAACGCGGGATGGGCGGAAGGGCATCCGCAGGCCTGTTGGATGCGACGGCCGCGCTATGAGCCGCCAGCGCCTCCACCGGCCGCAGGATCAGTCGCCCGATCCAGACCGCCGCCACGGTGGCGAGCCCAAGCGCCAGCAGCGCACCGATCGAAAGACCGATCAGCGGATCCTTCCAGCGCGCATTGAAGATCGCGGTCGGTTCACCCACCACCAGCGCCCAGCCGGGCGTTGCATCCAGCTTTTCGAAGGCAAGAATCGTCGTCATGCCCTCGGTCGTCACCGCCTCGAACCAGCCGTTTCGGGCATTGAGCGCTTCGAGCTTGTGCCAATCGGGCGCCCGCAGGCCAATGGTGCGCTCATGATCGCGCGAACGGGCGATGATGCGCCCGTTGCCGTCGGTAACGGCAACGAGGATGCCGCTCAGCGCCTCGTTTCTCTGCTGTAGCGCACGGACAAGCTGCTCGGGCGCGACCGAGAGCACGAGCGCGCGCCGGTGCCCGCCATCCGACGGCAAGGGCAGGGCCAGATCGATCCTGTAATCGGCCCGCGTGCGTCCAAGGTAGAGGTTGGAGAGAACTGGCGCCTGCGTGTCGACGGCATCTCGCGCGACGTCGGCAATGCGCCGTGCCACGCCGCCGATCGGCGCGTCGCCGTCAAAAGCGACAAGGGTGATCTGCCCGTCGAGCCCGATGCCCTTGAACCGGCTGGTGGTCAGCGTCGTCGAAACGACATCGCCGGAAAAGGTGCGTAGCGCTGCGAAGGCGCTGAGTGCCGTGAAACGTCCTTCGATATCCGACTCGATCGCGCGGGCAAGCGTTGCCGCCGTGTCGCTGAGCCGGGTCGTCGCCGTCTGTCGATAGGCCTCGCCTGCCCGCCACATCGCAAAGCCGGATATGACGACAACCGGCATCAGACAGGCAAGGGCAAGCGCCAGAAGGAAGACATTCAGTCCGACGCTCCTCCCGACAACAAACTTCTTGGGCAATCCAGCGACCTCCGCCATTCCATCAGCGGTCAGTTTTATGCGGAAAGACTTAAAAGTCTCCTTCGCCGGAAATGGTGATCCCGCCGCGATTCGAACGCGGGACCCCCAGATTAGGAATCTGGTGCTCTATCCTGCTGAGCTACGGGACCACTAGGTGAACCCATACAAAAGCCGTGGCCCGAAGCCAAGCGATTTTCGGTTCGACGCGCGTCGGGTTCCGCATGGAACAGCATGAAAGGCGCGGACATGAGACTGTCGGTTCATGGGATGGAGATGGCTTCATCCAAAACCGTCAAGGAGAATGTCCATGCGCAAGTTCATGCTTTCCGCTGTCGTCGCCGCTGTCGCAGCACTTTCCTTCGCCGCCCCGTCGCAGGCCGGCGGCCTTTCCATCGGTTTCGGCTTCGGCGGCGGCCACCATGGATGGGGTCACGGTCATGGCCACGGCTGGGGTCACGGCGCCCAGGTCACCTTCTACGATGACGACTACGGGTATGACTGCTTCTGGAAGAAGGTGAAGCGCTACGACAAGTGGGGCAACCTGAAGATCAAGAAGATCCGCGTCTGCGAATAAACGCGACGCGCACGATCAATACTCGCCGATCCTCCCCCGACTTGCCCGGCTGACTGTCCCTGCAGCCGGGCTCTTTTTCGTCAGGCGGCAAGCCGGCTTTCAGCCAGCTTCACCCAATAGGTCACGCCGTGGGGAATGGCATCGTCGTTGAAGTCATAGGCCGGATGATGCAGGCCCGCCGTGTCGCCATTGCCGATGAAGACGAAGGCGCCGGGGCGCGCAAGCAGCATATAGGAAAAGTCCTCGCCGCCCATCATCGGGTCGAGCGACGGATCGACCGAGGCTATGCCCGCAATATCCTGCGCGACAGCGACGGCATGCCCCGTCTCTTCCGCATGATTGACGGTGACGGGGTAGTTCCGGTGATAGGTGACGGCGATTTCCGCGCCATGCGCCGCGGCAAGGCCGCCGCAGATCTGGCGGATGCGGGCCTCAGCTTCGTCGCGCATGTCGGGGTTCAGCGTGCGCACCGTGCCGGCAAGCTGCGCCGTTTCCGGGATGACGTTATGCGCAAACCCCGCATTGAACTTGGTGACGGAGACGACGAGCGAGGCGATGGGATCGGCGACGCGCGAGACGATGGTCTGGAGCGCGGTCACGACATAGGAACCGATGACGATCGGGTCCACCGTCTTCTGCGGCAGGGCGGCGTGGCCGCCGCGGCCTTTCACGGTGATGTTAAACTCATCGGTCGCGGCCATGATGGGGCCAGGGCGCGTGCCGAACGAACCCACCGGCATGCCGGGCAGGTTGTGCATGCCGTAGACCTCGGCAATGCCGAACCGCTCCATCATGCCGTCCTTGACCATTTCGTTGCCGCCGCCGCCGCCCTCTTCGGCGGGCTGGAAGATAACCGCAACGGAGCCTGCGAAGTTGCGCGTCTCGGCGAGATACTTCGCAGCACCGAGCAGCATGGCCGTGTGACCGTCATGACCGCAGGCATGCATCTTGCCCTTGACGGTGGAAGACCACGGCTTGCCGCTCGTCTCGTCGATCGGCAGCGCATCCATGTCGGCGCGAAGGCCGATCGTGCGTCCCGCGCTCTTGCCGCGGATGATGCCGACGACGCCGGTACGGCCAATGCCGGGCACGATTTCATCGACGCCGAACTCCTTCAGCTTCTCCGCCACGAAGGCGGCCGTCTTTTCCACGGCGAAGAGCAATTCAGGCTCCCGGTGGATGCTGCGGCGCCATTCGGCGATTTCGTCCTGCATTTCGGCGGCGCGGTTGAGAACGGGCATGCGGGTTTCCTGTCATGTTCGGCCGGAAATTTGGCCATATCGCTCCGATGGCTTTGCCATCACGGTGCCATATAGGTTAAATAGGGCAACGGTTCGAGACAACTCCCGATTTCGAGGACAGACCTTTGCAGACGAACGGACGATCGATGCGTCGGGCTGCTGCGCTTGCGAGCGCCGCCCTGCTGCTCACAGCCTCCCTGACAACAGCCGCCAACGCCAATCCCCGCATGCTGGTGGATGTCAACACGCTGCAGGTCATAGAACACGAGGACGCGTTCCAACGCTGGTATCCCGCCTCGCTCACCAAGCTGATGACGGCCTACACGGTGTTCCGCGCGGTCAAGGCCGGCGAGATTTCGCTGGAAAGCCCCGTCACCATGACGAAGAACGCCGCTGCCGAACCGCCGAGCAAGATGTACTTCAAGCCCGGCCAGAAGATGACGCTCGACAGCGCGTTGAAGATCCTGCTCGTCAAATCGGCCAATGACGTGGCGGTCGCCGTTGCCGAATCGGTCGGCGGCACCGAGCAGGGTTTCATCGACCGCATGAATGCCGAGGCCGCGCGCATCGGCATGAGCTCGTCGCATTTCATCAATCCGCACGGCCTGCCCGGCAAGGGCCAGTACACAACGGCGCGCGACCTTGCCGTGCTCGCGGTGACGCTGAAGCGTGAATTCCCGCAATATTCCTCCTATTTCGCGCTGGAAGGTTTCACCACCGGCAAGAAGCAGTATCCGAACTACAACATGCTGATCGGCCGTTTTGACGGCGCCGACGGTATGAAGACCGGCTTCATCTGCGCCTCCGGCTTCAATCAGGTTTCGTCAGCCACCCGCAATGGCCGGTCTGTCGTCTCCGTCGTGCTCGGCTCCGACAGCCTTGGCGCGCGCGCCGACATTTCGGCGGGTATGCTGGAAAAGGGCCTGACCCAGCGCACGGGCAAGGTGCCGACGCTCGGCCAGCTTCGCCCCTATGGCGAAACGCGCAACGAGGTTGCCGATATCTCGAAGGAAATCTGCTCGAAACACGCCGCCAAGGTGCGCAGCGAAGGCCGCGACGAAGCCGGCCGGCAGAAACTCCTGTCGCCCTATATCCACGAGGTGAACCGGCCGCTGAAACTTGTCTTTGCCGGACTGATGGGCGGTAATGCGGCGAAATCCGTCGGTAATGACGAGGTCGCTGCCAGCGATATCGGCGACGCCACCAACATCCCGATCCCGATCCCGCGGCCGACCTTCTGATTGGACAAGACATGACCCTGATCGAGCGGCGCGTGCCGGTCTCCGTGCTCACAGGCTTTCTCGGCGCAGGCAAGACGACCTTGCTCAATCGCCTGCTGAAGGACCCGACGCTGACCGATACGGCTGTTATCATCAACGAGTTCGGCGAAGTCGGCATCGACCACCTGCTCGTCGAGCAATCCGGCGACGGCATCATCGAGCTTTCCGACGGCTGCCTGTGCTGCACCATCCGCGGTGAGCTGGTCGATACGCTGGCCGACCTGATGGACCGCATGCAGAGCGGCAAGATCCAGCCGCTGAAGCGTGTGGTGATCGAGACAACCGGCCTTGCCGACCCCGCGCCGGTCCTGCAGGCCGTCATGGGCAATCCCGTACTCACCCATTCCTTCAGCCTGGACGGCGTCATCACCGTGGTCGATGCGGCAAACGGTCTTTCGACGCTTGCAAACCATCCCGAAGCGGTCAAGCAGATTGCGGTGGCCGACCGCGTGCTGATCAGCAAGACGACGCTTGTCGATGCCGCGACGCTGGATACCGTGAAGCGCGAGATCGCAGCACTCAATCCGCGCGCTACTGTCTCGGACGTCGATACGCCCGGCCTCGTCGGCCCCGGTCTGCTTGCCAACGGGCTCTACGACCCCGGCAGCAAGATCGCGGATGTCGGGCGCTGGCTGCGCGAGGAGGCGCATGATCACGGCCATAAGCACCATCACGATCACGGGCATCATGAGCATGCGCACGGGCATCACCACGATCACGATCACCAGCACGCCCATGACGTGACGCGCCACGACGCCACGATTCGCTCCTTCAGTATCGTGCATGACCGTGCCATCGATCCGATGGCGCTCGACATGTTCATCGATCTCCTGCGCTCGGCCCACGGCGAAAAACTGCTGCGCATGAAGGGTATCGTCCAGCTGTCGAGCAATCCGGATCGCCCGGTCGTCCTGCACGGCGTGCAAAGCGTCTTCCATCCCCCGGAGCGGCTTGCCGCCTGGCCTGATACGTCCGACCGCCGCACGCGACTGGTGTTGATCACCAAGGATTTGCCGGAAGCCTTCGTGCGCGATCTCTTCGATGCCTTTACCGGCACGCCGAAGATCGACCGCCCTGACCGGGCGGCACTGGCCGACAACCCGCTCGCCGTTCCGGGTTTCCGGTTTTAAACCTAGGCTTTCTTGCGGATCAGGAAGCGGTGGCCGGCATCGATGCGCTCGCTGGCTTCGAGCGCGTGGCCGTCTTCATGACAGAAATGGGGAATGTCTATGACGGCGAGAGGGTCGGTGGTCTCGACCCAGAGGCGCGTACCGGCGGCCATCGTCGAAAGGCGCTTGCGCGCCTTCATCACCGGGAGCGGGCATTTCAGCCCGCGCAGGTCATAGACCTCGGCTTCGTCATGCGCCGCAACCGCGGTCATTTCTGCCAGAATTTCCAGAAAGGCTTCTTCGCCGTCTCTTCAACGACCTGCTGGCCCGCATCGCCACCGGGGACGGGAAGTGCTGCAACGGCTTCGGTCTGTTGTGCGGTGCCGGTCGCAACGGTCTGGTTGACAGCAGTGGCCGTTTCGCCAGCCTTCGCCTGCTGTCGGCCACCCTTGAGAGCAGCCTGCTCGGCGCTCTCGGTCACGACCGGCTGAACCCGCTCGGCCTCGACCGGCTGGCTTTTCTCAATCCAGGACTTCCAGAATGGTTTCTTTTCCGGTTTCTCGATCGTTGATGCGATACCGGGATTGTGTTCGGGCACCGGCAGAGCGCCCTCGCCCCTCGCCTGCTTTTCGGCCTTCTCGGTGGCCACATCGGCGGCGAAATCGGCTTCGGCCTTGGCCTTGGCTTCCTCGGCTTCGCGCACGGCGCGCTCGGCCGCTTCGACCTTCCGCCTTTCAGCCTCCTCGGCCTTGCGCTTCTGTTCGGCGATCTCGCGCTCGGTCATTAGCTTGCCGGCATCGAGCGAGTTGCCCGTCGGCGCATAGGCGAGCTCGCGGCCCTTGCGCTGGTCGGCGACGATGGCCTTGCGCTGGGCCTCCGAAGGCTCGATCCAGACCGTGCCGTCATATTTCCGCATCGCGGTGGCATAGGACGCCGCATAGGTCTTGTTATAGCTGTTGAGCGCCACTTCCAGCGCGCCGGGTGTCGTCATCGCCGGGCAGGCGCCGGCCGGCGAGAATGGCTTGTCGGCCTGCTGGTTGAAGACATATTTCTTCTCGCAGACATTCACATCCGGCGGCCGCTTGGTCACTTCGAAATGATCGTAGCCGACCTTCAGCATCTTCCAGAATTCGATGTTCGGATTGTCGCGGTGGCGCGCCATGTTTTCCGCCGTCATGCGGAAGGGGAAAGCCTGGAGCTGGATGCTGGACTGACCGCCGCCGAAGGCATCGCGGGCGAGCGCGAAGATCTCCACCATCTGCTCGTCGGTCATCGAATAGCAGCCCGAGGACGAACAGGCGCCGTGGATCATCAGATGCGTGCCGCTCGCCTTGTTGGCGCGGTCATAGGCATTCGGATATCCCGTGTTGATCGCGAGGAAATAGCTCGAATTCGGGTTCATGTTCGCCTTGGTGAGCGGATAGAACCCTTCCGGCGCCTGACGGTCGCCCTCCTTCATCTTTGGTCCGAGTTTGCCCGACCAGGCGCAGATCTTGTAGTTGCGCACCTGCTGGAACCGGTTGGAGCGGTCCGCCTTCCAGACTTCCAGCCGGCCCTCTTCCTTGAAGATGCGCAGCATGATCGGCGAGGCCCGGTCGATGTTCATCGACGACATCTTGGACAGCACCGCGGGAGACAGCTGATAGCCGGTCTTGCTGGACACCCGCTTGAGGTCGACGTCGACCTTGTCGAACGTGTCGAGCGTCTCATTCGTGCAGCCGGCGGCGGCAACGGCAAGGAGCGATATGGCGGCAAGAACAGTCAGGCGCATTCCACAGGGTCCGTCAACAATCGTCAGATCGCATGCCGTCACGCCGGGCTGGCGGACGCGCAGTCGTAACCGGCTTATACTTCATAAATTCTTAACCGGAAATTCTTTCGCGAGGCTGCCGGAAACCCGCACCCGTCTCAAACACGGGGAATGTGGCCGAGATTTGGCAAGGGCGGCGCCCGGCCGCCCTTCAAAACACCGCCTTAGAGCTGGCGGCCGATGTTCAGGTAGCGCTGGCGGCGATCCTTGCGCAGCTGGTCGCCCGGCTTGGCCGAAAGTTCCTTGAGCGCGGCGGCAATGACATCGCCGGTGCGGCCGATCACGGCGGCGGGATCGCGATGCGCACCGCCGACGGGCTCCTGGATGATGCCGTCGATAATGCCGAAGGCCTTCAGGTCCTCCGACGTGATCTTCATGTTGCTCGCCGCTTCCTTGGCGCGCGTGGAATCGCGCCAGAGAATGGAGGCAGCACCTTCCGGCGAGATCACGCTGTAGATCGCATGCTCCAGCATGTAGACGCGGTCGCCGGTGGCGATCGCGATCGCGCCGCCCGAACCGCCTTCACCCAGCACGACCGAAACGATCGGCACGCGGATGTTGAGACACATTTCCGTCGAGCGGGCGATGGCTTCCGCCTGGCCGCGCTCTTCCGCGCCAATGCCCGGATAGGCGCCGGCCGTATCGATCAGCGTGATGACCGGCAGGCCGAAGCGGTCGGCCATTTCCATGACGCGGATCGCCTTGCGATAGCCTTCCGGACGCGCGCTGCCGAAGTTGTGCTTGAGGCGCGACTTGGTGTCGTTGCCCTTTTCCTGGCCGATGATGGCGACGGCTTCGCCGCGGAAGCGGCCGAGACCGGCCTGGATCGCCTCGTCTTCGGCGAACTTGCGGTCGCCGGCCAGCGGCGTGAATTCTTCGAAGAGCTGGCGGGCATAGTCGAGGAAGTGCGGGCGCTGCGGGTGGCGCGCGACCTGCGTTTTCTGCCAGGGGCTCAGCTTGGAATAGATGTCGGCCATCGCCTCGCGGGCGCGCACTTCCAGCCGGCCGACCTCGTCAGACGTGTCGATGCTCTCATCTTCTTCTTTGAGCTTCTTCAGCTCGTGGATCTTGCCTTCGAGATCCGAGATGGGCTTTTCGAAATCGAGGTAGTTGTGCATGAGATGCGTTTCCGATCGTTTGCTCAAACCGCGCCAGGCGGGTGTCGGCCAAAATGGGGGCCAGTCGCGGGCGAAGGGTCCTAATCCGGTTTTTTTGCCTGTTTGGCAAGGGGGTGATGGGTCTGAACGAGCTGGTGGAGCCGTTCTTCCAGCACATGCGTATAGATTTGTGTCGTCGAAATGTCCGAATGCCCCAGCAGTTCCTGTACCGCGCGCAGGTCCGCGCCGTTCTGCAGCAGATGGCTGGCAAAAGCGTGGCGAAGGACATGCGGCGACAGCGTCGCGGCGCGAATTCCCGCCCGGCCCGCCAGTGCCTTGAGGTCGCGGGCAAAGACCTGCCGCGGCAGAAAGCCTTCCTTGCTCTGCGCCGGAAACAGGAAGGCGCCCGTTGCCGGATCGTCGCCGATCTCGGCCGCCAGCACCTCGCCATAAGCTTCCATGGCAGAAACCGCAGCGCGCGACAGCGGCACCAGCCGCTCCTTGTTGCCCTTGCCCTTCACGACGAGAAAACGCCCGGTCTGCGCGAGAACACTGGCCGGCAACGAGACGAGCTCGCTGACGCGCATGCCGGTCGCATAAAGCAATTCGACGAGCAGATGCATGCGCCGCTGCATCAGAAGATTGCCGCCCGGCTCCGTGGCCTCAATCTCCGCACGAGAGATGAGACGGGTCACGTCGTCGACACTCAGGGTCTTCGGCAGCGAGCGCCCCTTCTTGGGCGCATCGAGAATGCCCGTGGGATCGTCGCCGCGCAGGCCCTCGCCATAGAGGAATTTGAAGAACTGCCGCAGCGCCGACAGCCGGCGCGCCTGCGAGGAGGCGGCAAAACCCTGTTTGGCGAGATGGCCGAGATAGGCGCGCAGATCATCCGGCATCGCCTCGGTGAGGCGTATATTTCGCTCATTGAGGAAGGATTTCGCATCCTCGAGGTCGCGCTCGTAGGATTGCAGCGTGTTCACCGCTGCACCCCGCTCGGCGCTCATCATCTCGAGGAAGGATTCCACCTGAAGCGCGGACAGATCCCTCATGGCTGCGGGTTCACCCGTTCGGAGGGAATGCGGATCGTCACCTCGCGCTCGGTCGGCTCGACGAAGGTCACCAGCGCCACCATCACGCCATAGACCGATCCGACGATCACGGCGCAGAAGAACAGGAAACGGAACAGGGTGGGCATGGCATTCTCCGGGGCGGATGCCGTTTATATTGCCTCGCCGCCCGCCGAGCGCAAGGCCGGGCGTCCGCTGACACCCGGGATGAAGGGTGCGGCAGACTTGACGCTTCCGGTGGTTTTGTCGATACGGAAAGGGACGAAACCCCGGAAACACCAATGACAGAGCCGATCGACCAGGCCCCTCCCGCACTTGCCCCCACGCTTGCAAGTGAGGCTCGTGCCGCGCTCGGCAAACGCAATCTCGTGCTGATCGGCCTGATGGGCGCAGGAAAATCGGCGATCGGCCGCATGACCGCGCAGACGCTCGGCATTCCCTTCGTCGATTCAGATCACGAGATCGAGCGCGTCTCGCGCATGTCGATCACGGACCTTTTTGCCGCTTATGGCGAGGCCGAGTTCCGCGCGCTGGAAACCCGCGTCATCAAGCGCCTGCTGCGTTCCGGCCCGCGCGTCGTGTCGACCGGCGGCGGCGCCTATATCAACGACAACACCCGCAAGCACATCAAGCGCGGCGGCCTCACCGTCTGGCTGAAGGCCGATCTCGATGTGCTCTGGGAGCGCGTCAACAAGCGCGACACCCGTCCGCTGCTCAAGACGGAAAACCCGCGCCAGACGCTCGAAAACCTCATGAACGCCCGCTATCCGATCTATTCGGAAGCCGATCTCACCGTGATGTCGCGCGACGTGAAGAAGGAAACCATGGTGGAGGAGGTGCTGGCTGCCATCACCGCCACCCGCAAACCCTGACGAGATGCCCATGACCGCTTCCGCCACTGCGCGCCGCACCGTGCGGGTCGAGCTTGCCGACCGCTCCTACGACATCCTGATCGGCCCCGGCCTGATCGCCGCCGCCGGTCGCGAGATCGCCAGCCGCCTGAAGGGCCGCAAGATCGCCGTCATCACCGACGAGAACGTCGCGCCGATCTATCTCGACAATTTCCTGGCCGCCCTCAAGGTGGAGGGCATAGATGCCGTTTCGCTCGTGCTTCCGGCCGGCGAGAAGACGAAGAGCTTCGAGCATCTGATCAGCGTCTGCGACAGCGTGCTCGCCGCCCGCATCGAGCGCAATGACGCCGTAGTGGCGCTCGGCGGCGGCGTGATCGGCGACCTCACCGGCTTTGCCGCCGGCATCGCACGCCGCGGCTCGCGCTTCATCCAGGTGCCGACCTCGCTTCTGGCGCAGGTCGACAGCTCCGTCGGCGGCAAGACCGGCATCAACTCGCCGCACGGCAAGAACCTCATCGGCGTCTTCCACCAGCCCGATCTGGTGCTCGCCGACACCGACGTGCTCGACACGCTCTCGCCGCGCGAATTCCGCGCCGGTTACGCCGAAGTCGCGAAATACGGCCTGATCGACAAGCCCGACTTCTTCGCCTGGCTCGAACAGAACTGGCAGGCGGTCTTTGCCGGCGGCGATGCCCGCATCGAGGCGATCGCCACGAGCTGCCAGGCCAAGGCCGATGTGGTCGCCGCCGACGAGCGGGAAAACGGCCAGCGCGCTTTGCTCAATCTCGGCCATACCTTCGGCCACGCGCTGGAAGCCGCCACGCAGTATGACAGCGCCCGCCTCGTGCATGGCGAGGGCGTCTCGATCGGCATGGTGCTCGCCCACCAGTTTTCCACCCGCATGAATCTGTGCAGCCCCGATGACGGCAAGCGCGTCGAAAAACATCTGCGGGAAGTCGGCCTGCCGACGTCGATGGACGAAATCCCCGGCGGCCTGCCGCCGGCGGAGGTGCTGATGGACGCCATCGCGCAGGACAAGAAGGTGAAGGGCGGCAAGCTCACCTTCATCCTGACGCGCGGCGTCGGCCAGTCCTTCGTCGCCGATGACGTGCCGCAATCCGAAGTCGTCGCTTTCCTGAAGGAAAAGCTGCCGAAATGACCAGTGACGCGCCCGCAGCACTCGCCCCCTTCCCGTGGCTGCTGATCGTTGCGGTTCTCGGCCTGATCCCGCTTGCCATCCTGCTCTTCCGCTTCCGGACACCGCTCGCCACGCTGTGGCGCACGCATCAGGAAGCCCGCGAAGCGGAGGGGGAGCGGCGGCAGGCGGAAAGTGCGGCGGCAAAGCCCGACCGCGAAAAGCTGCTTGGAATGCTCGACCTCGACGCGCTCGAAGTCTCCGACATCATGATCCACCGCACGACGATGCGCGGCCTCGATGCCGACGACCCGCCGGAGGAGATCGTCAAGGCCGTGCTGGAAAGCCCCTATACGCGCATGCCACTCTGGGCGGGCTCGGTCGACAACATCGTCGGCGTGGTGCACGCCAAAGACCTCCTACGCGCACTCGCCGAACCCGGCGTCGAGCCGAAAAACCTCGACATCACCAAGGTCGCGCAAAAACCCTGGTTCGTACCGGACACGACGACGCTGAAGGAACAGCTTGCCGCCTTCCTGCGCCGGCAGGAGCATTTTGCCACCGTGGTGGACGAATACGGCGAGGTCCAGGGCGTCGTCACGCTTCAGGATATTTTGAAGGAAATCGTCGGCGACACCTCGGACGAGGCGACCATCGACCTGCAGGGCGTGCGCCGCGAGGCGGACGGGTCGCTCGTCGTCGATGGTGGCGTGGCCATCCGCGACCTCAACCGCGCCTTCGGCTGGACCCTGCCGGACGAGGAGGCCACGACGATCGCCGGCCTCGTCATCCATGAATCGAAATCGATCCCCGAGGAGCGCCAGGCCTTCACCTTCCACGGCAAGCGCTTCATCGTCATGAAGCGTGTGAAGAACCGCATCACCAAGCTGCGCATCCGCCCGCTCGAACCCGAGCCGGCGAAACCCTGATCACCAGCGCGTCGGCTCGCCGGGCGCCGTCACCTCGACAGCAAGCGCATGCAGCCCCGCGTCGAATTCCGCCTTCACCAGATCGTTGATCGCCCGGTGCCGCGCCACCCGGCCCATGCCGGCAAAGGCCGAAGCGACGATGCGCACGCGCATATGCGTCTCGCCTTCGCCGTCGTAGCCGGGCTGGTGGCCGGCATGCAGATGGCTCTCGTTGATGACTTCGAGCCGCTCGGGCGAAAAGGCCGCGTCGAGCTTCGCGGTGATGCTGGATTTCATGGACATAAGCGAACTTTCGGCGGCCGGAAAATCACGCGCCGCAACGCAACAAAATAGTTCCACAAAGCCAGCAACATTCCGCTTTGTCAATTCTTGTTGCGGGCCCTCCGCACCCCCATAATGTGCGGCATGAAACTCGATTCCAAATACTTCGACCGCATCCGCACGAAGCGGCGCGTGGAGCGTCCCGAACGCTCCGCGCCGACCTGTCAGTGGGATGGCTGCGAAGAGAATGCCAAACACCGCGCCCCCGTCGGCCGCAATGCCGACGGCCAGTATTTCATGTTCTGCTTCGAGCACGTCAAGGAATACAACAAGGGCTACAACTACTTCTCCGGCCTCTCCGACGGCGAGATCGCGCGCTACCAGAAGGAGGCCATCACCGGCCACCGCCCGACCTGGACGATCGGCGTCAACAAGGCCGCAAAGAACGGTCCGGCGCAGGGCTCTGCACGCTCCGGCTCGGCCGGGGCAAATCAGCGCATCCGCGATCCCTTCGGCCTTTTCAACGAAGGCAAGGGCCGCCGGCCGCAGATGGAGCCGCGGGCGCGAAAACTGAAGACGCTGGAGGCGAAGGCCTTCGACACGCTCGGACTTGCGGCCAATGCGACGGGCGACGACATCAAGACCGCCTACAAAACGCTTGTCAAAAAGCATCACCCGGATGCAAATGGCGGAGATAGAGGCTCGGAGGAGCGTTTTCGCGCGGTCATCCAAGCATATCAATTGTTAAAGCAGGCCGGCTTCTGCTAGAGCATTTGGCGGCCGGGCGGAATCGCCCGGTATCGTCCTTCTGCGGTCAAGCAAAAGGCATGGTCGGCGAGCACTAAGGTATTGGGGTGGAGGAGAACCCGCCGCCCGCGGAGACGTGATGAGCAAGATGGATCTCGATATTTCCAACCTCCCCGATACGACTGTATCTGTCCGGGAGGTTTTCGGCATTGATACGGACCTGCGTGTCCCGGCCTACTCCAAGGCGGACGCCTATGTGCCCGACCTCGACCCGGACTACCTGTTCGACCGCGAAACGACGCTGGCCATTCTCGCAGGCTTTGCCCATAACCGCCGCGTCATGGTGTCCGGTTACCACGGCACGGGCAAGTCGACCCACATCGAGCAGGTCGCCGCCCGCCTCAACTGGCCCTGCGTGCGCGTCAACCTCGACAGCCATGTCAGCCGCATCGACCTCGTCGGCAAGGACGCCATCGTCGTCAAGGACGGCCTGCAGGTCACCGAATTCAAGGACGGCATCCTGCCCTGGGCCTACCAGCACAATGTCGCGCTCGTCTTCGACGAATACGATGCCGGCCGCCCGGACGTGATGTTCGTCATCCAGCGCGTGCTGGAATCCGCCGGCCGCCTGACGCTGCTCGACCAGAGCCGCGTCATCCGCCCGCACCCCGCCTTCCGCCTGTTCGCCACCGCCAACACGGTCGGCCTCGGCGACACGACGGGCCTCTATCACGGCACGCAGCAGATCAACCAGGCGCAGATGGACCGCTGGTCGATCGTCACCACGCTGAACTACCTGCCGCACGACCACGAAGTCAGCATCGTCGCCGCAAAGGTCAAGCGCCTCTCCGGCGGCAAGGACGGCCGCGACACGATCTCGCGCATGGTCCGCGTTGCCGATCTCACCCGCGCCGCCTTCATCAACGGCGACCTCTCGACGGTCATGAGCCCGCGCACGGTCATCACCTGGGCCGAGAATGCCGAGATCTTCGGCGACATCGCCTTCGCCTTCCGCGTCACCTTCCTCAACAAGTGCGACGAACTGGAACGCACGCTGGTTGCCGAACTCTACCAGCGCGCCTTCGGCGTCGAGCTGAAGGAAAGTGCCGCCAATATCGTCCTGGAGGCGACGGCCTAAGGCCCGGTAAAGCGCATGGCAGCTCGCGGTGACAATTCGAAGCCGAGGCCCGGCGGCGTGGTCGACATGGAGCCGTTCCGCCGCGCCGTAAGCGGTTGCGTGCGCGCCGTGGCCGGCGACGGCGAGGTGGAGGTTTCCTTCGCCAACGAGCGTCCCGGCATGACCGGCGAGCGTATCCGCCTGCCGGAACTTTCCAAGCGCCCCTCACCGACCGAAGTCGCGATCACCCGCGGCCTCGGCGACTCCATGGCGCTGCGCAAGGCCTGCCACGACGCCCGCATCCACGCGACCATGTCGCCACAGGGTGCGGACGCCCGTGCAATCTTCGACGCCGTCGAGCAGGCGCGCGTCGAAGCGATCGGCTCGAACCGCATGCAGGGCATGGCGCAGAACCTTAGCGTCATGCTGACGGAGAAATACGCCAAGGCCAATTTCGGCGCGATAGCCCGCCAGGCCGACGCACCGCTCGAGGAGGCGGTTGCCCTTATCGTCCGCGAAAAGCTGACCGGACAGGCCCCGCCCGCCTCCGCCGGGCAGGTGCTCGATCTCTGGCGCGACTTCATCACGGAAAAGGCCGGCAGGGACATGGAAGGCCTCACCGCCGCCATCAACGACCAGCAGGCTTTCTCGCGCGTCGTGCGCAACATGCTCGCCTCGATGAACGTCGCCGAACAGTACGGCGAGGATGAAAGCGAGCCGGACGATTCCGAGACGCCCGAGGACGAGAACCAGCCGCGCAGCGACGAGCAGGAAGACAACAACAGCCAGGAAGAGGCCGGCGACGACTCGGCACCCGCCGACGAGAACGAAACGTCCGACGAGCAGATGGACGAAGGCGAGATGGACGGCGCGGAGATCTCCGACGACGACCTCGTCGACGACGATGGCGACGAGACGGAAAAGCCCGGCGAAGTGCGCCGCCCGAACCAGCCTTTCTCCGATTTCAACGAGAAGGTCGATTACGGCGTCTTCACGCAGGAATTCGACGAGACGATCACCGCGGAAGAACTCTGCGACGAGGCGGAACTCGACCGCCTGCGCGCCTTCCTCGACAAACAGCTCGCTCATCTTCAGGGCGCAGTCGGCCGCCTCGCCAATCGCCTGCAGCGCCGCCTGATGGCGCAGCAGAACCGCGCCTGGGAATTCGACCTCGAAGAGGGTTATCTCGACAGCGCCCGCCTGCAACGCATCATCATCGATCCGATGCAGCCGCTCTCCTTCAAGCGCGAGAAGGACACCACCTTCCGCGATACGGTCGTGACGCTGCTCATCGACAATTCCGGCTCCATGCGCGGCCGGCCGATCACCGTTGCCGCCACCTGCGCCGATATCCTCGCGCGTACGCTGGAGCGTTGCGGCGTGAAGGTCGAAATCCTCGGCTTCACCACCAAGGCCTGGAAGGGCGGCCAGTCGCGCGAGAAGTGGCTGGGCAGCGGCAAGCCGCAATCCCCCGGCCGCCTCAACGACCTGCGCCACATCATCTACAAGAGCGCCGATGCGCCGTGGCGCCGCGCGCGCCGCAATCTCGGCCTGATGATGCGCGAAGGCCTGCTCAAGGAAAACATCGACGGCGAGGCGCTGATCTGGGCGCATGACCGTCTTTTGGCCCGCCCCGAGCAGCGCCGCATCCTGATGATGATCTCGGACGGTGCGCCGGTCGACGATTCGACACTGTCGGTGAACCCCGGCAACTATCTGGAGCGGCATCTGCGCGCCGTCATCGAACAGATCGAGACACGCTCGCCGGTCGAGCTTCTGGCGATCGGCATCGGCCATGACGTGACGCGCTACTATCGCCGCGCCGTCACCATCGTCGACGCGGACGAACTGGCCGGCGCCATGACCGAGCAACTCGCCTCGCTCTTTGCCGACGAATCGACCAGCCGGCGTCCCGCCGGTCGTCGCCGTGCCGGCTGAACGCAAGCCACGGCGACGCAATGCGGGCCTCCTGCGGGGCATCGCCCTGTCCGCCATGTTTTCCCTGTCGCTTGTCGGGCTCGCCACCGCCGATATCGTCAGCCTTCCCGTCGTCAACCGCGCCTTCTCCGAATTCGCCATAGGTTCGGACAAGCGTATCTTCGGCAAGCTCGAATTCCTCGGCGGCATCGGCTACTCCTCGAGCAACCCGCTGCTCGGCGCCCTCTCGGCCATCCGGTTTCGCGAAGACCACCAAACGTTCGTCGCCGTCCTGGACACGGGTCACTGGCTGACCGGCCGCATCGAACGCGATGACGAAGGGCGGCTGAGCGGCTTGGCGGACCTCAAGACCCGCTCCATGTTCAACAGCGCGGGACAGGACGAAAACGTCAAGTACCAGATGGATGCCGAGGGGCTCGCCATCGGCAAGGGCGAGGTCTTCGTCAGCTACGAGGTCTTCCACCGCATCGATGCCTACCCGGATCCCGGCTTCATGGGCGCCCGGCCGACCCGCTCACTCCCGCTGCCCTTCCCGCGCAAGGAGATGCGTAACAATCAGGGCATGGAAACCCTTGCCATGTCGCCGGAGACAGGGCCGCTCGGGGCCACGCTTGTCGCCGTCACCGAACGCAGCCTCGACGCCGATGGCAATGTGCTTGCCGCTGTTCTGGACGGTCCGCTGGCCGGTCCCTTTGCCGTCGTTCGCAATGACCCGTGGGACATCACGGACGGCGCCTTTCTACCCGATGGCGACATGCTGCTGCTGGAGCGCCGTTTCCGCCTGTCCGACGGTGTCGGCATGCGCATACGCCGCATCGACGGCACGAAAATCCGTCCGGGCGCCGTTGTCGACGGCGATGTGCTGATCGACGTAGACCTCAGCCACCAGATCGACAACATGGAAGGCCTCGACGTCGTGAAGATGGCGGACGACGACATCCGCATCATCGTCGTCTCCGACGACAACCATTCCATTCTTCAGCGCAATCTGATGCTGGAATTCCGCCTGCCCCAGGCAAAATAAAAGCCACCGGTACGGGCGGGCGGCCCGCTGGTGCTAGAAGCGCACCGCCCTCTCCTCCATCATGGTCGACCCTCGGGTTAAAAACCCGAGGATGACGACGGTGGGTGTGGCGAAGGCCGCCGCTCAGGCTGCCTTCTCGATACCCGGCATCGGCTTCAGCCTGCTCATCAGCGCCCCGTAAGGCAGCAGCATGACGAAGCCGACCAGCACCTTCACGCTGAAATCGCCAAGCGCCCAGGACATCCAGCGTGGGGCTTCCGTGGTGAGAACGCCGAGAATCGGTGCCCATTCGATGGCGAAGGCATCGTTCGGGCCGAAGATCGAAAAGACCGGCGCGAAGGCGAAGGAGAAGAAGACCAGCGTGTCCAGCACCGAGCCGAACAGCGAGGCGAAGAGCGGCGCGCGCCACCAGGTCTGCCGGCGCAGCTTGTTGAACACCGAGATATCGAGCAGCTGGCCAAGCAGGAAGGCCGAACCGGAGGCGATGGCGATCCGCGGCGAGGCGACGGCAAAGGAGAAGACCACGGCGACCAGAAAACCGGCTGCAACGACGCGGCGTGCAACGCGCGGGCCGAACTGGCGGTTGGTGAGGTCGGTGATAAGGAAGGCGACCGGATAGGTGAAGGCACCATAGGTCAGGAGGTCGCCGAGATTGATGCCCAGCAACTCGCCCGAAAGGGGATATTGCACAAGCACGTTGGAGGCGACGACGACGGCCGTCATCAGGAGGACGTAGAGAAGGGTAATGCGGTTCGCTAGCATTTTTTTATCCTGGGTGATGCCACCAGTTGGAGTGCTCTGGACAATTCCGAAGCGATGCCTCGCCTGAAATTGCATGATATCAGCGCAAAGCATTGAGGCCTGCCCGGAAACCGGTCAAGCCTCAATGAAAACGATCTGGCTTAATGCCTGAAATCAGGCAGCAGCGGCAGCGGTCTTCTTGGCGATCTGGCGGCGCAGCAGACGAGCGCGCATCGACAGTTCGTTTTCTTCAGCCTTCAGGAGGAAGGCATCGAGGCCACCGCGGTGCTCGACGGAACGCAGGGCAGCAGCGGAAACGCGAAGACGGAAACGCTGGCCGAGGGCGTCGGAAATCAGCGTGACACTGCACAGGTTCGGCAGGAACCGGCGCTTCGTCTTGTTGTTTGCGTGGCTCACATTGTTGCCCGACTGGACGCCCTTGCCGGTCAATTCGCAACTACGGGACATGGTACACCTATTTTTTCTTGGTTCTGGACAATACGTTTCCGGCACCGAAACCGGCCGCAGTCCATCTGGCCTTTTTGAGAAGTCGCGGTTCTATAGTCACACTCACCGGCGACGTCAAGCCAAACCTGCCGTTCAGCCTGAATTCAGTTGCCAAAAGCCATGATTTGCAGGCAATAGCAACGACATCAGGATTGGGCCACGGCGTAGAATCGCCGCATTGGCCGATTAGGCGGAGCGTCTCAATGGGAGTCGTCAGGATGAACGGGCAGACTTGGATTGCTGGTGCGGCTCTGTCGCTTCTCTATGCCGTGAGCGCAGCGCCCGCCACCTCGGCCGAAATCGAGCACCGCACGGATTACAGCATCCGCCTGTCCGGCCTGCCGGTCGCGACCGCCACCTTCCGCTCGCAGTTCAACGGCGACCGCTACAAGATTTCCGGCAGCATGCAATCGGCAGGCCTTGCCGACATCTTCTCCAGCACCCACGGCTCGACATCGGTTTCCGGTATCGTCAGTCGTGGCAGGTTGCACGCCACCAGCTACAGCGTCGATTATCGGAGCGGCAAACGCAGCCGCGCCATCGACGTCACTTTCCGCAACGGCAATGTTGTCACCGCCAGCATGACGCCGCCCCGCAAGAAGCCGAAGAACTGGGTCGCCGTTTCCAAGGCCGACATGCGTGCGGTTCTCGATCCGATTTCCGGCCTCATCATTCCCGCCAGCGGCCGCGTCTGCCCCAAGACGCTGCCGATCTTCGACGGCGAGTCCCGCATGGACCTGAAGCTGAGCTCCAAGGGCACCAGACCCTATTCCACAAAGGGTTTTGAAGGCGATGCCGTCGTCTGCGGCATCCGCTTCGTGCCCAAGTCCGGCTACCGCAAGGGCCGTCACGACGTGGAATATCTGCGCAAGCTGAGCACGATGGAAATCTGGTTTGCCAAGGCCGAGGCGGCGAATGTATATGCTCCGGTCTATGTGAAGATTCCGACCTCGCTCGGCCCTGTCACCGTCTCGGCCACGCGCTTCGGCGAATGACATCGCTCCAGGGGTCGCGACCCGTGGAGTGACCGGCCTTGAAGACGCGTGCAACCCTGATCGGCTTTACGGCGATCCTCATGTGGGCGCTGCTCGCCCTCTTCACCGCCGCCTCGGGGAAAATGCCGCCGTTCCAGCTTTCGGCCGTCTGTTTTCTGATCGGCAGCCTGCCCGGCCTTTTCGTGCTGGCAACGCGGCCCGAGCGCATCGCGAAGCTGAGGCAGCCGGCAAAAGTCTGGCTTACCGGCATCCTCGGCCTCTTCGGCTATCATTTCCTCTACTTCACGGCGCTGCGCAACGCGCCGGCGGTGGAGGCGAGCCTGATCGCCTATCTCTGGCCGCTGCTCATCGTCACCGGCTCGGCGCTGCTGCCGGGAGAAACGCTGAAGTGGAACCATGTCGTCGGCACGCTGCTCGGCCTTGGCGGCACCGCGCTCATCGTCGGCCGCAACGGCTTCGATTTCGACAGCGCCTATCTCGTCGGCTATGGCGCCGCCTTCCTCTGCGCGTTCACCTGGGCGGGCTACTCGCTCGCCACTCGACGCTTCGAGGCCGTTTCGACCGATGTCGTGACCGGCTTCTGCCTCGCCACGTCGATCCTCTCGCTGATCTGCCATCTGATGCTGGAAACCACGATCTGGCCGCAGACGAGCTTCGAGTGGCTCGCCGTCGCCGGCCTCGGCCTCTTGCCGGTCGGAGCCGCCTTCTATGTCTGGGATTTCGGCGTCAAGAACGGCGACATCCAGATTCTGGGCGCGGCCAGCTATGCCGCCCCGCTGCTCTCGACCCTGGTCCTGATCCTCAGCGGCTTTGCCGAACCGTCCTGGAGCATCGGCCTTGCCTGCCTGCTCGTCACCGGCGGCGCCGTACTCGCCGCCAAGGATATGATCCTTCGCAGACGCGCTGTGCCGGCCTGAGCCTCAGAAACGGTCTTTCCGGGCACGAATCTCCGCGAAGACTTCGGCATCGCTCGCCCCCTCCATCCCAAGATGGCGGCGGATCGCGGGATCTGCGGCCCGCAGGAACGGATTGCTCACCTTTTCAAGGCCGATCGTCGTCGGCGCGGTGAAGGCACCGGCAGCACGCTGCTTCTCGATCTCCGCAACACGGCTCACCAATGCCGTATTTTCAGGATCGATGGTCAGGGCAAAGCGGGCGTTGGACAGCGTATATTCATGTCCGAAATAGACCGTCGTCTCCTCCGGCAGCTTTGCCAGGCGGGCGAGCGCATCCCACATCTGCGCCGGCGTGCCTTCGAAGAGGCGGCCGCAGCCGAGCGCAAACAGCGTATCGGCAGCGAAGAGCAACTTCTCCTCCGGCAGGTGGAAGCAGATATGGCCGAGCGTATGGCCCGGCGTCAGAATGACCTCGACGCGCCGGCCGGCGAAGTCGAACACATCACCACCATCCACCTTGCGGTCGATGCCCGGAATGCGCGGCGCCTCGCGTGCCGGGCCGATGATCTCGACGCCGAAACGCGCCTTCAGTGCCAGGTTGGCCTCCACATGGTCGTTGTGGTGGTGCGTGGTGAGGATGTGGCTGAGCGCCCAGCCGCGTCGCTCCAGCGCATCGAGGATCGCCTGCTCTTCGGGCGCATCGATGCTGGCCGTTGCTCCCGAAACCGGATCGTGCAGCAGCACGCCGAAATTGTCGCTGCGGCAGGCGAAGAGATCGATTTCCAGAGAAGGCATGGCATAGTCCTTGGCATGACGTTCGGTTTTGGCGCGAATGTAAGGCAATCGGCCTTGAAGTCCACCGGCCGCCCACTAACATGCAGGGCATGCATGCAGATATCGTCGACCTCCGTGAATTCTACCACTCGCCGCTCGGGCGCCTCGCCGATCATTCGATTTCCATGGCGCTGACCTCGCTCTGGGCGCGCCTGCCGGACGAGCGGCTGGTGGGACTCGGTTATGCCGTGCCCTATCTCGAGCGTTTCCGCGCCGATACCGAGCGCACCTTCGCCTTCATGCCGGCCGGCCAGGGCGCGGTGAACTGGCCGCCGTCGGAACTGTCCTCGACGGCGCTGGTCTTCGACGAGGAATTGCCGCTGCCGGACGCCTCCGTCGATCGCGTGCTGATGGTGCATTCGCTGGAATTCGCCGAAAATCCGCGCGAGACGATGAAGGAACTCTGGCGCGTGCTGGCGCCGGGCGGGCGGCTCGTCATCGTCGTGCCAAACCGGCGCGGTGTCTGGGCGCGCATGGAGCACACGCCCTTCGGCTCCGGTCGGCCCTATTCGCGCCGTCAGCTCACCGCGCTGCTGCGCGAAACCAACTTCACCCCCGGCGCCAGTGCCGAGGCGCTCTTCTTCCCGCCCTCGAAATTGCGCAGCGTGCTGAAGCTGCGCGGTGTCTTCGAAAGAATGGGGCGCATGCTCTGGCCGATGTTTTCCGGCGTCATCATCGTGGAGGCACAGAAACGGTTGTATCAGGGCCTGCCCGTCGCCGCCCGCGCCTCGCGCCGCGTCTTCGTACCTGTCATCGCCCCGCAGGGGGTGCCCACCACGCGCGACCGCGCCGGACGCTGATCCCCTCGACAAAACCGGGCCTGCCCGCTAGAGCCAACAGGAACACGGCTAGGGAACGACGGCATGACGGACGGACATTTCGACAAGATCACGCTGATCGGCATCGGCCTCATCGGCTCGTCCATCGCCCGCGCCGTCAAGGCGAAGGGCCTTGCCAAGACCGTCACGATTTCCAGCCGCAGCCAGGAAACGCTGGATCGCGCGCGGGAGCTGGAACTCGGTACAGACTATGTGCACGATGCCGGCAAGGCCGTCGAAGGCTCCGATCTGGTCATCGTCTCGGTGCCCGTCGGCGCCTCGGGCAAGGTGGCGGAGGAGATCGCGCCCCACCTGAAGCAGGGCGCCATCGTCACCGATGTCGGCTCCACCAAGGCCTCGGTCGTGGCGCAGATGCTGCCGCACATCCCGAAGGGCGTACATTTCATTCCCGGCCACCCCCTCGCCGGCACGGAGCATTCCGGCCCGGACGCCGGCTTCGCCGAACTCTTCCAGGGCCGCTGGTGCATCCTTACGCCCGTGCACGGCACGGACAAGGACGCCAAGCGCAAGCTCGCCGCCTTCTGGGAGGCGCTCGGCTCCAAGGTCGACGAGATGGATACGGAGCACCACGACAAGGTGCTCGCCATCGTCTCGCACCTGCCGCACATCATCGCCTACAACATCGTCGGCACGGCCGACGATCTTGAGACGGTGACCGAATCGGAAGTCATCAAATATTCGGCTTCGGGTTTTCGCGATTTCACGCGCCTGGCCGCCTCCGACCCGACCATGTGGCGTGATGTCTGCCTGCACAACAAGGATGCGATCCTCGAAATGCTCTCGCGTTTTTCCGAGGACCTCGCCTATCTGCAGCGCGCTATCCGCTGGGGGGACGGTGAAAAGCTCTTCGACCTCTTCACCCGCACCCGCGCCATCCGCCGCTCGATCATCGACGCCGGCCAGGATACCGCAGCACCGAACTTCGGCCGTCCGGTTGAAGATAAGAAGCGCTGATTTCAGAAAGGCGGGATGAAGGCAATCGGGAAGAGCCCGAGATAAACCGTGCCATCCTCGACCTTGAGCTTCACCACCGCCCGGTCATTGCCCTTCGACAGGCCCTCGATTGCCTGCGCCACTCGCGCCGCCGTCTCCGCGATCTCCGGGAATGCCTCGGAAATCCGGTCCCGCCAGACGGATATGCCCGCGATGTCGAGATCGAGTGTGCCGGAGAGATAGCCGTCGTCGCCGACCTTCAGCGGGCCGGACAGAGCCATCACCTTGCCATCGCCGAGATCGAGCGACAGCCGGCGCAGCTCCGCACTTGCACCCCGCGGCGCATCGGCCGGCGGCCCTTCGGCAGAAATCCACCGGGCGGCATCGGCAATCGTCATATCGACGGCGACATCGAGCGGCGGCAGGACGCTATCGCCGAGATCGAGCGAAAGCGCATCGAACGAGGCGGCAACATCCAGTGCATCGCCGGATTGGCGGACGTGCTTTTCGCCATGGGTGGCGGCAATCCCGACCGAGACGCCCTCGGAGGGTACGTTCAGCCTGCCCTTCAGCCCGTCATAGGCGACGGAGGCGCGGTTGAGACCATCAATCCAGGCCGTTGCGCTGGCATGGAGCAGGTCCCAGTCCGCATCGAAGACCAGATCGGGTGTGATGCGCACCTGTGCCGGGCCGTCGAGCTCGAGAACCGCATGCCCCGGCCGGTAGACCTGTGCGGCCGAGCGCAGGGCGCCGAATGTCGCCGAAAGGCCGGTCGCCCGATCGTCGAAGGCAACCGAATCGCAGAACAGGCCGATGCGGAAGGGGAAACCGCGTACATCGAGATTACTGCACGAGGCCGAATGCAGGCCCTGTTCGGAGGCAGCAAGCTCCCGATCGAGCGTCGTCTTCACCCAGCTTGCCGCGTAGAACCATCCGCCCGTATAGAGCACCAGGACGACAATGACGGCAACGGCGAGCCGGATCATTTTGCGCGTGACGCCGGAAGCGTCCGTGCGGCTTGACGATGCCATGATGTTCTCCAATGGTGGCGGATATGATTTGCCCGCAGCCGCGACAAAGCTGGCAATTGCGGCGGCTTTTAGAGAGTTGGTGTTCGTGACGGTGGATATGAACGAATTCTGGGTGTTCGGCTACGGATCGCTGATGTGGAATCCGGGATTCGAATTCGAGGAGCGGCAGCCCGCCCATCTCTACGGTTTCCGCAGGTCGCTGTGCGTCCGCTCCTGGGTGCATCGCGGCACCGAGGAAAAGCCGGGGCTCGTGCTGGGCCTCGACCGCGGCGGCTCCTGCCGGGGCGTCGCCTTTCGCGTTGCACCGGAAAGCCGGGCGCCCGTGACCGATTATCTGCGCGAGCGCGAGCTGGTGACCCATGTCTACAAGGAACGGACCCTGCCGGCGACGCTCGGCGACGGGCGGCGCATCACCACCCTCGTCTACATCTGCGACCGCGCGCACCACCAGTTTGCCGCATCCGTCACGGCCGACGAGGCGGCGATCACCGTCAGCTCCGCCGTCGGCAAATCCGGCCGCAACATCGACTATGTCCGCAGCACGCTCGTCCATCTGCGCGAAATGGGCATCCGCGATCATTGGCTGGAAGATGTCGGCCGCAAGGCGGACAGGCTTCACGGCCCTGCGACGGCCTGATCAGGCCGTCCGCGCCTTCAACTCCGCCAGACGCGTGACGACCGTGGGCGGCAGCGGCAGCGATGGGTTCGCCTCGACGGTCTCGACCAGCAGCCGATCACTCGCCGTTTCCATGACATCGATGAGATGCGCGAGGAAGGCATCCGGCTCCATGCCCGGCTGGATCGCCGGCAGGATCCGCACCTTGAAATGGCCGGGATAGCGCATGGTGGTGCGCCGCGGCCAGAACAGGCCGGGATGCATCACCACGGGCACGACCGGCACCTGCAGATCACGATAGAGGCGGGCGATGCCGTACTTGTATTCCGGTGCAGCCCCCGGCGCCCGGCGCGTGCCCTCGGGATAGATGATGAGCTGGCGCCCGGTGCTCATCTCGGCCTTGGTGCGCGCCATCATGGCAGCCATCGCCTTGCCGCGCGCCCCGCGATCGACCGGGACCATGCGCTGCTTCTTCAGGTACAATCCGAACAGCGGGATCCATGTCAGTTCCCGCTTGAGGATATAGAGGGGATCGTCAAGCCATGGCAGCGGCGCATAGGCATCCCAGAAGGACTGGTGCTTCGGCGCGAAGATGTAGGCTCCCTTGGGAATGTTCTCCAGTCCTTCGACCTCGAAGGTCGTGCCGACGATCTTTGCGAAGAGCCAATGGTTGCTGCGCGCCCAGTTCTTGGCAATGCCATAGGATTTCTTGCGCGGCAGCAGGAAATAGGCCGGCGTCATGATGATCATCTGTCCGATGAGGTTCATGTAGAAGAGGGTGTTGAAGAGCACGGAGCGGAGAGCGATCATCGGGCGGCCTGTCTGCGAAACGGTCTTTTCGCCTACACGATATTGGGGAGCGGGGGAACTCCCGTTCGCGGAACTCAATCGCCCGACATGCCGGCCAGATCGCCCCTGAGGCCCGACCAGCTGCGTGCGCCGGCCATGGCGCGCACACGGGCCAGAGTGTATTTCAGATATTCCGACAGCATGACTTTCAAAACGCCCGGCTGGCGCAACCAGTTGCCATTCCTGAGATCCGTATTGACGACGGGGTAGGCGATGAATTCGGTTTGAGGATCGCTGACCTCCAATTCCAGAAGGCTGCGCGGCATGTGGTAGTTGTTGGTGACGACCAGCACGCGGCGGAAGCGGTGATCGCTGATCCAGCGCGCCGTCTCGTTCGCATTGCCGATCGTGTCCACGGCGTCATAGCCGATATCCACACAGCATTCGAAAAGGCTTGAGGAGCTTTGCGTGAGCTTGCGCAGCTGGTTGCCGCTCGTCGTTGGATTCACGCCCGAAATCAGCAGACGCTCGCCTGCACCGCGTTTCAACAGCCCGATCGCATGATCGATACGCTGGTAGCCGCCGGTCAACACCACGATGGCATCCGCCTTCGGATCGCGCGGCGCTTCAAGCGTTGCGACGGTCTCTGCGAAATACAGGAAACCGGCAAGGCCGATGGCGGCGCCGAGGATGAGGATGGCAAGCAGAACGCGCACGGCGATGCGGACGGGAC
This sequence comes from Shinella curvata, assembly GCF_022899935.1. GTDB lineage: Bacteria > Pseudomonadota > Alphaproteobacteria > Rhizobiales > Rhizobiaceae > Shinella > Shinella curvata. The sequence continues at coordinate 15,347 of NZ_JALJCJ010000011.1, read as the reverse complement.
CCTTGCGCCGCCGCCCTTCCGTCTCCGGCCGGAGACTGCCCGGCAGTCCCGCTTTTGCCCGTTCAAACCCGCTCATGATTCCGTCCATAGAATCCGATTGCGGCAACGGCTAGCCCGTTTCGCGGCGATGGTTCGTCGACGGCGGATCATTGGTCGGGCAGTTGGTCGGTGCGCGACGGATCGGAGCGGATCTGGTCGATCTCATGGATCGTCCGCATCACGGTGAAGCGAGCGGTCAGCGTGGTCAAAAGCGCGATGACGACGATGGTCGCGGCAATGCCGAGATAGCCGGTCAGCCCCATCGAGAAGGAGCCGAACAGCGCCGTCGCCTGGTCGCTCTGCGGGGTCGCGATGGAGCGCCCTTGCCAGAAACCGGCAATCGCGAAGAACAGAGCCGCCAAAGCTCCGCCGGCGACCGACCCCTTGAGGCTGATCTTCAGAAAATGCTTCTGAAATTCCGACGCGACGAAACCCGCCTCTGCGCCAACGAAATGCAGCACTTCGACGATATGGCGGTTGCCCGAGAGCGCGCCGCGTGTCGCGAAGACGACCGTCAGCACCATGGCGGAGAAGACGAGGACCAGAACACCCGTGCCGATAAAGGCGGTAGTGCGCGCCATCGCGACGAGGCGGTCGACCCAGGTACGGTGGTCGTCGAGGAAGGCTTGCGGGATCTTGGCCGACAGCGCCGCGCGCATGGCGGTGAAATCCGGCGGGCTCTGTTCGTCGATTGTGATGATGACCAGACGCGGCACCGGCAGTTCGTCGAGATTCAAACCCTCGCCAAGCCAGGGTTCGAGCAGGCGGGCCGTCGCATCGCGATCGACAATCGTGCCATCGCGGGTGCCCGAGAAGGTGAGTGCGAGATCGCGCACGTCCTTCAGCGCCTGCTCCATGTCTAGATTATCGTCAGGCTTGATCTGGATGGTGATCTCGCGGGAAATCTGGCTTTGCCAGCTCGCCGCCGTGGCCCGCACCATGTTGACCGCGCCGAAGGTAAGGCAGGCGAGGAAGGCCATGATGGCGATGACGGCCATCAGCGCATTGCCGGACACGTTCGACGGCGGAACGATAGGCGCCGTCGGGCGCACCTTCATTTCCGGCCGGCGGGCGGCTTGGCCTTCCTGGGCACTCTCGCGGGGGGCGTCAGTCATAGATGTCGAGCCGCCCCTGCGAGAGGATCATGCGCCGCGCCTCGACCTGATCCATCAGCGAGAGATCGTGGGTCGCGATGACGACGGCCGTACCAAGCCTGTTGAGCTCGAGGAACAGGCTGAGCAGGCGCTGTGCCATCGGTGGATCGACGTTGCCGGTCGGTTCGTCGGCCAGAAGCAGCTCCGGCCGGTCGATGAGCGCGCGGGCAATCGCCGCACGCTGCTTTTCACCGCCGGAGAGAACCGGCGGCAGCACGTTGATTCGCTCGCCGAGGCCGACCCATTTCAGAAGCTCCAGCACATCGGCCTTGTAGCTCGATTCGTCCTTGCCGCGCACGCGCAAGGGAAGAGCAACATTCTCATAGGTCGTCAGATGGTCGAGCAGGCGAAAATCCTGGAAGACGATGCCAATGCGCCGGCGCAGCATGGGCAGTTCGTCGCGCGGGATCGTGGAGACTTCGCGGTCGAAGCTGCGGATGATGCCCCGCGTCGGCTGGAGCGACAGGAACAGCAGGCGCAGCAGCGTCGTCTTGCCAGCCCCCGACGGGCCGGTCAGGAACTGGAAGGACCGGCGCGGAATATCGAAGGTCAGGTCGCGGAGAATTTCCGGCCCCATCCCGTAGCGCAGTCCGACATTTTCGAAATGAATCAAGGGTCAATCCGGTTTCTAAGAGCGTTCGCCTGAGCGCGTGGCGCCATCCTAGCGGATGTCGCAGAGGAAAGCGGCTCTTTCACGGTCAGGTTTCCGAAGCATTAACCAGTATGGTTTACGTTTCGTAAGGATTTCATTCAATGCCCGACTTTTCGCCCCTGATTTTGCGCGGAAACGGGAAGCGGGGAGTTCACGATGAACGCCTTCAAAGCACGACGCGAGGCAAAAGGCCGGATTGACCTTCTGCCGCCCGAGCCGAAGACGCCGGCGGAAAAGCACGCGCGCCGCGCGCCGACGCGGCTTGAAGTGGTCGATGCCGATTTCGTGGTGATCCGCAGCGCCGCCGCTCACACCTCCAACGACAATGTTCGCCGGCAATACACGGCACAGGACCCCGTTACTGTGCAGCACATGTTGCTGCGCATCGCCACGACAGGCGCACGGCTCTGCGAGGCGGGCCTCCAGCTGCTTTCCGGCCGCGCCTTTGCCGGCCTCGTCGCCACGCTCGTCATTTTCGTCTTCGCCTATGCCGGCGGCTTGACGGCGTTGCGCGCGGCGTTGCCAAGCGACAGCCCCGAAGCCAGCCTCCACATCGCCGACCTCATCACCACCATCGACGACCGCAACGGCATGAAGGTGCTCGCCATATATGGCCGGCTGCACAACGGCACTAACTCGGCGCAGGCCGTGACGGCGGTCGATATCATCCTCGACGGTGCCGGCGAGGCGATGCACCGGCGCGTGGCGCTGGAGACGGGCACGCTGGCCCCTGGCGCCAGCGAACACTTTGCGCTGCGCATACCCCACAGCGGCGGAAAAGTACCGAAAGTCTCGGTTTCACTTCCCGCCGAGGGTGCACCGGTCAACTGACTGTGCTAAGCGGCACCTTTGTTTTTGCGCAGATTGCGGCCCGCTGAGCCCCTGCGTCACCAAGGAGCCGCCTCGCGATGCATATTGTCCGCGGAAAGAAGATCGAAACGCTTTATGACGCCGGGCAGATCGCCAAGCGCAACGAAGAGCTTGCCGCGCAGATCGCCGCGGGCCCGACGAGCGACCTGCTCGTCATCGCTGTCCTCAAGGGCTCCTTCATCTTCGCTGCCGACCTGACGCGCGCGCTGCATGCCGCGGGCCTTGCTCCGGAAGTCGAGTTCATCACGCTCTCTAGCTACGGCACCGGCACGGTTTCGCAGGGCGTGAAGGTCACCAAGGACATCGACAGCGACGTGCATGGCCGCGATATCCTGCTGATAGACGACATCCTCGAATCCGGCCGCACGCTGAGCTACGCAAAGGAACTGATGTACGAGCGCGGCGCGCGCAACGTCACCATCGCCGTGCTGCTCGACAAGCGCGAGAAGCGCAAGACCGATCTCGAGGCCGATTATGTCGGCTTCGAATGCCCCGACCATTTCGTCGTCGGCTACGGCATGGACGTCGCCTATGCCTTCCGCGAACTGCCGTTCGTCGGCGTCGTGACGGGCGACGCGGAATAAGCGCCTCCAATTTCCCCTATCGGCCGTTTACCGATCGACAAGGAAAGTCTGGTCTTTTCATCGAAGCTGCTGCGTCGGAATGAACCGCTTCGCAGCGTTGCACTTTGATGGCGTGCATCCTGCGATGCGCACGGGACACGGGCCGGATGGACGGCCGAAGGGGAACCGATGGCGAAGATTCTGATCACCGAAGACGAGGATTCGCTGCGCATCTTCGTGGCACGCGCGCTACGGCTGGACGGCCATGAGACCGTCGAGGCCCCGGATGGTGCTGCCGGTCTCGATGCCCTCACCGATGGCGGCTTCGACCTCTTGCTTTCCGATATCCGCATGCCCGTCATGGACGGCATCGAGCTTGCCCATAAGGCATCCGCCGCCCACCCGGCACTGAAGATCCTGCTGATGACCGGCTATGCCGACCAGCGCGAACGCGCCGACGACCTCTCGCAAAAAATCGTCGATGTCGTGAGCAAACCCTTCAGCCTGCCGGATATCCGCCGCGCCGTCGCCTTGGCGCTCGCCGCCTGATCCTTCGATAGATACCGGGCGCGGCCGAACTCAGCGAATGCCGAGCAACCGCTCGAGATAATCCCGCTCGAAGCCCGGCGACGTGCCGGTGCCGAGCCGACGGCGAATCTCGTCGAGAATTTCGCGCGCACGCTGAATGTCGATCTCTTCGGGGATTTTCGTCGGTCCGCCGAAATCGGGGCCTTGGCCGTTGACGTTGCGCTCGCGGCCGAGCGGGTCGCGGCCATTGCGGCCGGCCTGCGGCATGCCCTCGCCCGGTCCCTGCCCCTCGCCCATCGCCTGCATCTGGCTCATCATGCTCTGCGCGCCCTGACGCAACGCTTCGAGCGCCCGGCCCTGGCTGCCGACGGCGGGTTCACCCTGACCGTCGCCAAGTGCTTCGGAAGCGCCCTTCATCTCCCGGCCGGCCTTGCCGAACCCTTCGCCCGGATCGAGGCCCATATCCTTCAGGCCCTTCTGGACCTCGCCAAGCTGCTTGCCGAGCCCATCCTGCTGCGCCTTCAGGTTCTTCAGCGCCTGCTGCAACTGTTCGGCGGTCATCTGGTCCGTCGAGGGCTGGCCCGCGCCGTTGTCGCCGGGCTGCTGCTCGCCCTCCTCGCCCGGTTGCGGATCGCCGCGCTGCTGGCGGTCACGCAAAGCCTGATCGAGCTTGAAGGTCTCTTCCATCAGCTTCTGCTGCTGCTGCATCAGCTGGCCGAGCTTGTCCATCTGCTGGCGCATGGCATCGTTCTGCTGGCCCTGCTGCCCTTGTTGCGGACGGCCGGCCTGCAGATTGTTCATCATGCGCTGGAGTTCGGACAGCATCTGCTGCGCCTGATCCTTGGCGCCGGAACGGGCCAGATTCTCGATCTGGTCCATCATGCGCTGCAGATCCTGCTGGCGCAGCACCTGGCCCTGCTGCTGGGCATTTTGCTGCATCTGGCCGTTCTTGGCCGCCTGCTTGGCAAGCTCCTGCATATAGGCCTGCATCGCCTCACGCAGTTCCTTCATCAGGCCGGCGATCTCCTCGTCCGAGGCATTGCGCTCCAGCGCTTCCGACAGCGCCTTCTGCGCCTCGCGCAGGTGCCGGTCGGCAAGCGAAAGATTGCCGTCCTCGATGCCGAGCGCGATCTCCCAGAGATAATCCGCCGTCTCGCGCATCTGGTCGTCTGTGCGGGCAAGCTTCATGCGCGCATTCGCCGATTGCAGCAGCAGGTAATGCGTGAGGTTCGGGATCGTTTCTTCCGGACGGATCGTCAGCGCCTCGTTGAGCGCGATGGCAAACGGCAGCTGGTTGGTATCCAGTGCAAAGACCTGCCGCTGTTCGGCAACGGCGGCGGCGAGCGGCTCGAAGAAGGTTTTTGCCGGGAGGACCATCTCGACCGGCTGGCTGCGGCCCTCCTGCCCCGCCGCATCCTTGGCGACCAGCGTGATCTTCACGCGTTTGCCGGAGAGCGGATGTTCGGAAAGATTGCGGCTCGTCGTGCCCTTGGCTTCGCGCGCGCTGCGGCGCGGCAGGTCGAGACGATATTCCGGCAGCGGATAGAGCGGACGCGCATCCTTCGCTTCCTCAACCGGCACGATTTCGGCCCGCGCTTCCTGAAGCCCATAATCATCCTTGGCGATAAAGCTGATTTCGAGTGCCGCCGCGACCGTCTTCTTCGGAATGCCGTCGAAGGCGATTTCCGGCACGCGGTCCGGAATGACCCCGAAGGTCCATGTCCGGTCACCGACCGTAAGTGTGCCGTCCTTCAGGATCTTGTAGTGCATGGTCTTGGCCCCGGCCACCGCCGCGACCTCGGCCTTTTGCGGGCTCTTGGTGCCGTCAGCCTTCTCGGCCTTCGGCTTGTCTTCGTCGGGACGGATCGCCGTCACGGTATTTTCGCCCGTCACCTGATAGCTGACCGGCTCATCGCCACTGCCGCCCGTCACGCGTACGGTGAGTTCGCTGAACTGCGGAATACGGATCTCGCCCTTCGCCGACTCTGCCTCACCGCCCTGTCCGTTGCCGGTCAGAAAGACCGGCGCACGCGACGTGTGCGCGGGCGGCGTCACCCAGGCGTCGATCCGCACATCCGGCGCTGATTCGGTCGGCGCGCGGAAGGACACAACGTCGGTCAGCAGACCGCCGCGATTGGAATAGGAGAAGGCAAAGGCGATGACGACGAGAAGCACCGGAATGGCGCGCAGTGCATGTCGGTCGTGGCGCGCGATATCGGGCTCTGGTGTACCGATATGCAGCGAGCCGACAAGCCGCGCCATACGGGCCTGATGCTCGCGCCACAGCGCCTGCGCAAACGCATCGCCGCCCGCGGGTCTGTCGTCCTGCACTCGGATCGCCTGATGGGCGAGCGCATTGCGCGTCTCCAGCATGCGATAGGCATTGTCGGTGGATGGCCAGGCGAGACCGCGCAGCCGCACAAGCAGAGCGCCGAGACCGAGCGCGAAAGCGGCGAGCGTCGCGATATGCAGCCAGGCCGGCACGTAACGGAAATAGCCGAACCAGGTCAGCGCGAGGAAACCCGCGACCAGCAGCAGGATCGGCAGGAGCCGCGGAGCGAGCGCTTCGAGATAAAGAACGGTCTGGGCGGCAAGGCGTTTGCCCGCAAGCCGGCGTGCGAGCGGATTGTCGCTTGCCCCCGTCTCGCGCTGCTTTTCAATCGCCATCGTTCGCCGCTCTCCACATGATGTCACGGCTTAAAGGATAACACGCTTTGTGGCGAAGACGAGGGCGCGCGCAAAATCGTGAACGCGCGCTACAGCTTTGTCAGGCAAGCCAGGCCGGGATCGAATCGAGGCCGATCAGCTCGTCATAGGAAAGACGCGGGCGCACGACATGGAATTCCGCGCCGTTGACAAGCACTTCCGGGATCAGCAGACGACTGTTGTAGGTGCCGGCCTGCACCGCGCCGTAAGCACCCGCCGAACCGACGGCGATGAGATCGCCCGGCTTCGGCTGCGCCATCTCGCGATCCTGCGCCAGATAGTCACCCGTCTCGCAGACCGGGCCGACGACATCGGCGCGAATGCGCGGCGCGTTGGCAGCCGAGATGACGACGGGCTGAACCTCGTGCCAGGCTTCATAGAGCGTCGGGCGGATGAGATCGTTCATGGCGGCATCGACAATAACGAAGGTCTTCTCGCCGCCATCCTTCACATAGATCACCTCGGTGACGAGGATGCCGGCATTGCCGACGATCATGCGGCCGGGCTCCGTGACGATCTTGCAGTTCAGGCCCTTGAGCTGGTTCTTGACGATCTCGGCATAGGCATCCGGCAAGGGCGGCGGCGTGTTGTCCGTCTTGTAGGGAATGCCAAGACCGCCGCCGACATCGACGTGATCGATCGTATGGCCATCGGCGCGCAGCGTATCGACCAGCTCGCGCAGCAGCTTGAAAGCGTCTTCGAAGGGCTGCAGCTCGGTGATCTGGCTGCCGATATGCATGTCGATACCGGTGACCTGGATGCCCGGCAGGCTGGCAGCGCGCGCATAGACGGTGCGGGCACGCTCCCAGGAAATGCCAAACTTGTTTTCCTTCTTGCCAGTCGAGATCTTGGCATGGGTGCGGGCGTCGACATCGGGATTGATGCGGAACGAGACATGCGCGACCTTGCCGGCCTTGACGGCGCGGGCGTTCAGCACTTCGAGTTCCGGTTCCGACTCGACGTTGAAGCAGTAGATGCCGGCTTCCAGCGCCAGATCCATCTCGCGCGGCGTCTTGCCGACGCCGGAGAACATGATGCGCGAAGCGGGAACGCCGGCGGCGAGCGCCCGGCGCAATTCGCCTTCCGAGACGACATCAATGCCGGCGCCGAGCTTCGCCAGCGTCTTCAAGACCGCCTGGTTGGAATTCGCCTTCATCGCATAGCAGACCATGGCATCGACGCCGTCGAAAGCCTTGGAGAAGACCTTGTAGTGGCGCTCCAGCGTGGCCGTCGAATAGACGTAGAAGGGCGTTCCGACCGCCTTGGCGATTTCAGGAACCGGCACGTCCTCCGCGTAGAGAATGCCGTCGCGATGCTCGAAATGGTTCACGGTTGCTGATCTTTCAAAGAAGGGGATCGAGAACGAAAGGCTTGTCTTCGACCTGCTCGACCTTCTTGCCGTCGGCGCTCGTCTTGAAGACCGGCTTGGCGCCACCCGGCAGGTCGAGATCGCCCTTGCGGCCGCAGGCGGAGAGAACCGCCACGGAAAGGCCGAGCACAAGAGCCAGCCTGCCGATATCGCTACGTGTCATGAAACGTTCCCTGGAATTGCCGGTGGGCTTAATCCTTAACGAATTCGCCCGCCCTTGTGCACCCTTAATCTAGTGATGAGCCCTCACAAGCCCTTTGATCAGTTCCGCTGCCGCCACCAGGCGATCTGCTTTCTGACTTCCGACGGCGCCGTGCCACCATAGCTCTTGCGGCTGGCAACCGAGGCTTCGACTGTCAGGACATTGAAAATGTCTGCGGTGATCGACGCATGGATCTCCTGCAACTCTTCCAGCGTGAGTTCCGCGAGGTCACAACCCTTGCCTTCGGCAAGCGCCACCGCGCGGCCTGTGACGTGGTGAGCATCGCGGAAGGGCAGGCCCGCCTCGCGCACCAGCCAATCGGCAAGATCGGTGGCGGTGGAATAGCCGGACCCGGCGGCGGCCTTCATCCGGTCGGTGCGGATGGTCATGTCGCGCACCATGCCGGTCATCGCGGCGATGGCGAGTTCCAGGCTCTCGGCAGCATCGAAGACCTGTTCCTTGTCTTCCTGCATATCCTTGGAATAGGCGAGCGGCAGGCCCTTCATGACAGTGAGAAGCGCGATCAGCGAGCCGTTGATGCGGCCGGTCTTGGCGCGCACCAGCTCGGCGGCGTCGGGGTTCTTCTTCTGCGGCATGATGGAGGAGCCGGTGGAGAAGGCATCCGACAGGCGGATGAAGCCGAACTGCGGCGTCGACCAGATGACGATTTCTTCCGCCAGGCGCGACAGGTGGACCGAGGCGATGGCGGCAATCGACAGGAATTCCAGCGCGAAGTCGCGGTCGGAAACCGTATCGATGGAATTACGGGTCGGCTCGCGGAAGCCGAGCGCCTTGGCCGTCATGTGGCGATCGATAGCATAGCCCGTGCCGGCGAGGGCGGCGGCACCGATCGGGCTCTCATCGAGATGCTCGATGGCATGGCGCACGCGCTGGCGGTCGCGGCCGAACATTTCGACATAGGCCATGCAATGGTGGCCGAAGGTCACGGGCTGCGCCGTCTGAAGATGGGTGAAGCCGGGCATGACGGTCTCGGCATGCTCTTCCGCGCGGTCGAGGAAGGCGGCAATGAGGCCGGTCAGCGTCTTCTCGGTCTTCTGCAGCTCTTCCTTCACCCAGAGGCGGAAATCGAGCGCCACCTGATCGTTGCGCGAGCGGGCTGTGTGCAGGCGGCCGGCAGCCGGGCCGATCAGCGTGGCAAGCCGCGCTTCGACATTCATATGGATGTCTTCGAGCTTGCGCGAGAATTCGAAATTGCCGCTTTCGATCTCTGACAGGATCGTGTCGAGACCGTGAACGATCTTTTCCTTATCGTCGGCCGAAATGATGCCCTGATGGGCGAGCATTTCGGCATGCGCCTTTGAGCCGCGGATGTCCTGGGCATAAAGCTTCTTGTCGAAGCCGATGGAGGCATTTATCTCCTCCATGATTGCATCCGGTCCCGAGGCGAAGCGGCCGCCCCACATCTGGTTCGAGGATTTCGTCTCGGAAGTGCCGTCTGCCATGGGTGCCTGCCTGGAAAAGTGTCCTGGAGAATGAAATGTCAGTGAAGAAGACCCTCGGCCTGCCGGCAGGAAAGCTCATCGCCATTGCCGGCCTTGCCGGACTTCTCGCCGGTGGTGCTGCGATATACGTGAAGGAGAGCCTGTCTGGCAATGCCACGGGCACCGTCGCGTCGGCCGATCCCGCAGCCTGCGCGGCTGCCGCCGCCAGGGCCGAGGCCATCACGCCCTTCTCGAAGGGTCAGGTCGCCGCCATGCGCACGGTCGATGAACACCGGGCGCTGCCAGATCTCGTCTTCGACGGTCCCGACGGCAAGAGGAAGACGATCGCCGATTTCGCCGGCAAGACCCTGCTCGTCAATCTCTGGGCGACGTGGTGCGTGCCCTGCCGCGAGGAAATGCCGGCGCTCAACGCGCTGCAGAGAGATCTCGGCTCCGACAAATTCGAGGTGGTCGCGATCAATATCGACACCGGCGACGACGAGAAGCCAAAAACCTTCCTCGACGAAACCAAGGTGCACGACCTCCGCTACTACCGCGATGCATCGATGGGCGTCTTCAACACGCTGAAGAAGGAAGGCCTCGCCTTCGGCCTTCCCGTGACGCTGTTGATGGACGACAAGGGCTGCCTGATCTCCGCCATGAACGGCCCCGCGGCATGGGACAGCGAAGACGCCAAGGCGCTGATCAACGCCGCGCTGGCAAGCCCGAAAAGTTGATCTCACGCCGCCGCATAGACCCGCGGCCGGCGGATCTGGAGAAAACCCGCCTCGCCCTTGCGGTGCGGGAATTCCGGCGCGGTGTCGAACTCCACCGGCTGGCCGTTGCCGGTCATCGCCAGCACGCGGCGCGAATCCGGCCGGTCGATGACCCGCACGATCTTCGCCGCGATGCCCTGCCCGTCCTCGCGCCAGGTCACATCGGCCGGACGGAACAGGATTTCTCCGCCGCCATCGGCAATACCGTCAGCGTCGAAGGCGATATCCTCGACATAGGCCTTGCCGCCACGGATATCCGCATCGAGCCGGTTGGCATCGCCCAAAAAGTTCATCACGAAGGCATCGGCCGGGTTGCGGCACACCGCCTCCGGCGTGCCCTCCTGCACGATGCGGCCCTTGTTGAGAATGACGACGCGATCGGCAAGATCGAGCGCCTCTTCCTGGTCATGCGTGACGAAAAGCGTGGTGATACCAAGCTCGTCATGGATCTTTCGCAGCCAACGGCGAAGATCACGCCGGACATTCGCATCGAGCGCGCCGAAAGGCTCGTCGAGCAGCAGCACACGCGGATCGACGGCCAGCGCACGGGCAAGCGCCACGCGCTGGCGCTGGCCGCCGGAGATCTGGCCGGGGAAACGATCCTTGAGACCGCTCAACTGCACGAGATCCAAGAGTTCCTTGACCCGCTCGGCAATCGCTTGCGGCGAGCGCTTCACCTTGGAGACCTTCATGCCGAAAGCGATGTTTTCGCCGACGGTCATATGCGGGAAGAGCGCATAGTGCTGGAAGACGAAGCCGACGCCACGATCGCGCACGGGGATATCCGTCGCATTCTCCGTTCCGAAATAGATCGCGCCGGCATCGGCATATTCGAGACCGGCGACCATGCGCAGGATCGTCGTCTTGCCGGAACCGGAGGGGCCGAGCAGCGCGACCAGCTCGCCGCTTTCGATATCGAGCGAAACGCCGTGCACGGCGCGGAAGGTCTCGAACTCCTTGACGACGTTGTCGAGGCGGATTTTCACGGTTTGACCTCCGGAGTGATGCTGTCGGCGCCCGCAAGAGCGGAGGGACGCTGGACGCGGCCCGCACCCTGCCGCTCCAGCGCCACCTTGGCGATGAGCGTGACGATGGCGAGGCCGGCGAGAATGGATGCGGCGGCAAACGAACCGGCCGCGTTGTAATCGTGATAGAGCAGTTCGATATGCAGCGGCAGCGTGTTCGTCTGCCCGCGAATATTACCCGAGACCACGGAAACCGCGCCGAACTCGCCCATCACCCGCGAATTACAGAGCACGACGCCGTAGAGCAGCGCCCATTTGATGTTCGGCAGCGTGACGGAGAAGAAGGTCCGCCAGCCGCTTGCACCAAGCGACGTCGCCGCCTCCTCAAGATCACGCCCCTGCGCCTGCATCAGCGGGATCAGCTCGCGCGCCACGAAGGGTGCCGTCACGAACATGCTGGCAAGCACGATGCCCGGCAGCGCGAAGAGGATCTTGATCTCCGCCGCCTGAAGTGCGTGGCCGAACAGGCCCTGCAGGCCGTAGACGAAGAGATAGGAGACACCGGCGACGATCGGCGAAACCGAGAAGGGAATCTCGATGATCACGGTGAGCAGCCGCTTGCCCCAGAAATCATGTTTGGTGATCGCCCAGGCCGCCGCAACGCCGAAGGCCGTATTGATCGGCACGGCGATCAGCGCCGTAATGACCGTCAGCAGAATGGCGTGACGGGTGTCCGGGTCGGCAATCGACTGCCCGAAATAGACGATGCCCTTTGAAAACGCCTCGACACCGATGACGACGAGCGGTGCCACGATCATCAGCCCGACGAGCAGGAGAACGATCGTCAGCAGCACCGCGCGAAAAATTTTGTTGTCGCCGACACGCGGCGGCTTACCCTTGCCGTGATGCGCCATGATCAGCCCCTCGCCGTGTAGCGCAGGGCGCGAGCCTGCATCAGATTGGTGATGGCGAGCATGACGAAGGCGGTCAGCAGCATGACGGAGGCAATCGCGGCGGAGGCCGGATAATCGTATTCCTCAAGCCGGATGAAGGCGAGCAACGCGGTGATCTCTGTCGAGAACGGCTGGTTGCCTGCGATGAAGATGATGGCGCCGAATTCGCCAAGGCTGCGGGCGAAGGACAGCGATACGCCCGCCAGAAGCGCCGGCGTCAGAAGTGGCAGAATGACGGTCGTGAAGATCGAGAGGTCACTCGCGCCCAGCGTCTGCCCCGCCTCTTCCAGTGCCGGATCGAGTTCCTCCAGCACCGGCTGCACCGTGCGCACGATGAAGGGGATGCTGGTGAAGCTCATGGCGACCATGATGCCGAGCGGCGTATAGGCGACCTTGATGCCGATGAGCGACAGGGGACCGCCGAACCAGCCATTGGTGGCAAACAGAGTGGTCAGCGCGATGCCCGCAACGGCCGTCGGCAGGGCGAAAGGCAGATCGACCAGCGCATCGACGAGACGGCGGCCGGGAAAACGGTAACGCACCAGAACCCAGGCGAGCGCCATGCCGAAGAACAGGTTGAACACCGTCGCGACGAGCGCGCAGGTCACCGTCACGCGATAGCTGGCGACAGCGCGATCCGACGAGATGATGCGCCAGTAATCCTCCGGCCCGAGGCTTGCCGCCTTGAAGACGAGCGCTGCCAGCGGCAGCACCACGATGATGGCCACATAGACGAGGGTGATGCCGAGCGCGAGCGGCAATCCGGGCAGTACACGCCGTCTCAAGCGCGCGTCCTTTCTCAAGCAAATTCAGGAAAAGTGCGGCGCGGCTTCCATCGGGATTGCGCTTTGCTTTTCATGCGTCAACCGGCGGGTTTTGCCCGCCGGTTGTCAGAAACAAGAATGGGAGGGATCAACGGCTGCCGTAGATCTTGTCCAGCGTACCGCCTTCGGCGAAGTGCTCTTCGGAAATCTTCTTCCAGCCCCCGAACACGTCGTCGACATTCACCAGACGGATCTCCGGGAACTGGTCCTTGTATTCGGCAGCGACCTTCTCGTCATGGACGCGGTGACCGAATTCGGCGGCGATCTTCTGACCCTCGGGCGCATAGAGAAAGTCGAGATAGGACTTCGCGAGATCGCGGCTACCGCGGGCATCCGCCACCTTGTCGACCACGGCGACCGGGAACTCTGCAAGCAGCGAGACGGAAGGCACGACGCTCTGGAACTTGTCCTCGCCATACTGCTTGGCAATCGACTTCGTCTCGGCTTCGAAGGTGATGATCACGTCGCCGATCTCGCGCTCGACGAAGGTCGTCGTCGCCGCACGGCCGCCCGTGTCGAAGACCGGCACATTGTCGAAGATCTTGGTGATGAATTCCTCGACCTTGGCCGGATCGTCCTTGAAGGCTTCCTTGGCGTAGGCCGTGGCGGCGAGATAGGTGTAGCGCGCATTGCCAGAGGTCTTCGGGTTCGGGAAGATGACCTTCACGTCGTCGCGGGCCAGATCCGACCAGTCCTTGATGTTCTTCGGGTTGCCGGCGCGCACGAGGAAAGACGGGAAGGAGTAGAAGGGCGAAGCATTGTTCGGGAACTTCTGCTGCCAGCCTTCGGCGACGAAACCGTTCTTCACGAGGAAATCGATATCGGTGACCTGGTTGAAGGTCACGACGTCGGCCTCGAGGCCTTCGACGATGGCGCGCGCCTGCTTGGAGGTTCCGCCGTGCGACTGGTCGATGGTAACACCCGGGTGCCCCTTCACGAAGGCTTCGTTCTCGGCGGCAAACAGCTCGCGTGCAACGTCATAGGAGGCGTTGAGCAGTTTGTCGGCGGCATGCGCGGTGAACGGAGCGGCGAAGCCGAGAAGGGCCACGCCGAGAAGGAGCAAACGTTTCATCTGAAAAACCCCGAATGGAAACTCAATTGGGGCAGACAATAGCGACGAGAGCGCCGCCATCCGAGGTATGGCCTGTCGCAGCTTCCGCGACAGGCGAAACATTTTTCCCCGAAAGGCAAGCGTGGCGGATTCTTCCCGCCCTTAGCGGGTCGGGACGGGGATCTCGCCGCGGTAGTCGTAGAAGCCGCGACCGGACTTGCGGCCAAGCCAGCCGGCCTCGACATATTTCACCAAAAGCGGGCACGGGCGATACTTGGAATCGGCCAGGCCGTCGTGCAGAACCTGCATGATGGAAAGGCAGGTATCGAGGCCGATGAAATCGGCAAGCTGCAACGGGCCCATCGGATGGTTTGCACCGAGCCTCATGGCGGTATCGATGGCCTCCACCGAGCCGACGCCTTCATAAAGCGTGTAGATCGCTTCGTTGATCATCGGCAGCAGGATGCGGTTGACGATGAAGGCCGGGAAATCCTCGGCGACGGTGATCGTCTTGTCGAGCGCGGCGACGAATTCCTTGGCGGCCGAGAAGGTCTTTTCTTCAGTCGCGATACCGCGCACGAGCTCGACCAGCTTCATGACAGGGACCGGGTTCATGAAGTGGATGCCCATGAAGCGCTCCGGCCGGTCGGTGGCGGACGCCAGGCGCGTAATGGAAAGCGAAGACGTGTTGGTGGCGAGGATCGCCTCCGGCTTCAGCACGGAACAGACCTGACCGTAGATCTTGCGCTTGACGGTCTCGTCTTCGGTGGCGGCCTCGATGACGAGATCGGCGTCGGAAAGGTCGTTGATGTCGGACGAACCCTTGATCAGCGCCATCGCCTTCTTGCGGTCTTCCTCGGTCATTTTACCCGAGGAAACCTGGCGAGCGAAATTGCCGTTGATCGTGGCAAGACCGGTCTCGATGCGCTCGGGCGACAGATCGTAGATATGGACCTTGTAGCCGGCAACGGCCGCGACATGCGCGATCCCGCACCCCATCTGGCCCGCACCGACAATACCGACGTTCTTGATCATAGCGCCCATCGCCCCGTCATTTGCGCCCGCAGCGCAGGCAAAAAAAACACCGGGCCGGTCAGGCCGGCCCGGTGAAGTGATAAAGCGGTGCGACGGATTTTTCCAGTGAAATCATCGTCGCAAAAGCTCGGCCTTGGTCGGCTTAAAGCGCCTTCTGCAATTCCGGCAGCGCTTCGAACAGGTCCGCGACGAGGCCGTAGTCGGCGACCTGGAAGATC
>NZ_JALJCJ010000010.1 GCF_022899935.1 Shinella curvata | reverse complement strand
TCGCTGCTTCTTCATAAGTCCGTCCTCAATAGGCCAGACTCTAATCCATTCTGGAGGAAATTCTCAGTGGCAGGTCACAATTTCAAGCGCGAGATAGCATTGTGGCACGGTGCCTTGGAACACAAGGAATCGTATGACCGCCATTTCATGAAGCATGATGCTCACGAATTAGTGTCCGGGAAGTATGATCTCTCCAAGCTCAATCAGGTCCTTGATGCAATGGTCGTTGAGGTTTCATTGCTAAGCGCGGCAGATCCGCGCTAACCTGGAGGCGTCAGAAGGACGTGATATGAGTGCAGCAGCGATTCTTGATGAGATGGCTCGACGCGACAATATCGTCGATATTTTCCGCCGCGTTCTCGCCCGTCATGGAATTGTGCCGGCCATGAACCGCATGGACTTTCACCTGTGCGAGAAGGTGATCATCGAACTCACGTCCCAACCTGCCCGCCTTTCGGCAACCGTACTGGATTTCATGTTTCCCCATGAACCCGCTCCGAGCACGGTCTACCACTATACCGGGTTCAGCGGATTTCAGGGGATTGTCTCATCGGGCGAGCTTCGGCTCTATCCAGTCCGCAACCGGCTTGGCCAGGGTGGAGAGCTTGAGGCATTTGCAAAGGCACACATACTTGACGGTTATCTAGACCCGTCACAGGGTGAAGAGTTCTATAAGGCCCTATCGGATGACCTATTTTATGCTTCCCTGACGCGGATTCCTCCAAAGGATCCACTGCTGATGTGGGGAGCATTTGGCGGAGGCACCGGAGTACGTCTCGAACTCAAAGTTACACCCAAGCCCGCCGCCGCGCTTCGGCCGATCTACTACGAAACCAGCGGGTCGATGACCCTCCTGCAAGAAATAAACGATGCGTTGCGAGCCGCAGGAGAGCCGCCGTTCAATCCCTGGGCGATTTCTCGCGCCGGCGGGTTCTATCTGGACTGGACCGTTGCAAGGGAAGACGAGGTCCGCCTTCTCGTCAAACGATATCCCGGGGGTATTGACCTCACCCGAAACGATGGGGCATCCGACTACTGGCCGGTCCCGATCGACCAGCCAAATGATTTTTGTGATCTGCAGTTGACCGGCATTCATGTCGCTCCGGGCGGCAATAAGGGCGCGACCAGCGCAGCATTGCAAGGTACGCGCTTCGCCGCCGTTTCAGTCACCGGACCATAGTCACCGGCTCCCTCTTCTGACCCGGACTAAGCGGAAAAGGGGAACCGCAACTCGTCGCGACGTTGCAAGCCTCAGATCAAGATCCTGTTGCCATCAGCACCGCGAACTGGGGCTCGCAACCACCTTCCGCCAGTCAACCCACCGGGCGAGATCCGCCTCAATTTCGAAGCTACTCGTCTGGCGACGTCCTTGCTGCCAGCTCAGAGTCAGAGTGCTATTGGCGACCGCCTCTTCCTTTGCTCAAATAGAATATAGATTCGCGCGTCCGGTGATACGCGCTAGACCGGAGGGGGCATGTATCTCCAAAATCTTAGTCTCAATAACTTTCGTTCTTTTAGTCGGTCCGAGATTCCACTTTGCGAGGATCTAACGATCCTTGTTGGAGAGAATAATGGCGGGAAAAGCAACGCAATTGATGCGATACGGCTTTTGACGGCCCCACTTGGTGGGCGCCGCGAACTCTATTGTGAAGCAACGGACATCCGCTTTGGAAGCGACGAGAGGAAGTTCGAGCTGACCGCGACCTTCACCGAGCTAAATCCGGCGCAGCAAGGCCGGATGATTTCAGCCGCGACCGACGCCGCGATCTCTGGTTGCGTGTTCGGTCTCAAGTACGATGAGACCACGGGCCGCTTCCCCGCGCGTCCCGTCTTATGGGGCGGGCACCAGCAAGGCAACCCGGAACCGGGATGTCATGAGATGGTCCGGCATGTCTATTTGCCGCCATTGCGCGACGCAAAGCGGGCGCTGGCATCGGGCAATCCGACCCGCATCTACGCACTCCTCAACCACTTTCTAGAAGGGGAAAAACCGGAAGCCTTGGCCAAGGCGCTTCGACGCGGCGTGGAATCTGAAATCCTCGGCAGAGTCGGTGGTGCCGTCGAAGTCGGATTGAGTGCACTGACGGCCGGCGTCCGCCGCCAGGCTGCGTCTATCGGTTTCGCGAATGATGAGAAGCTCATCGATATCGCGCGTGACCTTCGTTTCAAGCTCTCCGATCACGGCATTGAACCGGAAGACCTCCGCTATTCCGGCCACGGCTACGCGAACTTGCTCTATATGGCGACGATCGCAGTTGAGCTCGAAAAGGTCAACGACGCTGATCTGACGCTCTTCCTAGTCGAGGAACCCGAAGCCCATCTTCACCCCCAGCTCCAGGCGGCTGTGCTCAGCTTTCTTGACGAGCAGGCCGAGAAATCGCGGAAACCGCGCGCCGATAACCAAGGCCCCGCAGGCGAACTGCAGGTGGTCGTCGCGACCCATTCGCCGAACCTCTCGGCGTGGGTCGAAAGCAAGAAGCTCGTCTTCTTCCGGTCTTTCCTTCCCGCGCCCGCTGTGGCCGAGGCGGCTGTTGCGGAATCAGCGCCGCATGCGCTCGCCGGCGTACCCGCCGAGATCATGCCGGAAATCGAGCCCAATCCCGTGATGCCGGAGGGCAGGCCGAGGCTGGAAACGCGCTGCATTCCGCTCACGGCGTTGGAGCTCGATCCGGTCGAGCGTCGCAAGGTCGATCGCTATCTCGACGTGACCAAATCGGCGCTCCTGTTCGGTGGTCGCGTGCTCCTTGTCGAGGGGATCGCTGAAGCGCTTCTCCTTCCGGTCATCGCGAAGAAGGTCGTCCTAAAGGCCGAACCGGAAAAGCTCCGCCTGTTTCGGTCGGCGGTCTTCGTTCCGATCGATGGCGTCGACTTTGAGCCTTACGCCAAGTTGCTCCTCTCACCCTACAATGAGGTGCGGATCGCGGATCGGCTTGTCGTCTTGACAGATGGCGACGGCGGCGAGGTTGCGGAAGGGGCGATGACGCCGGGCGCCGGACGCAAGCGCGATCTGCAGGCGGTCGCCGGAAAACTCGGCGCGAGTGATCTCCTTGAGGTCGTCATCAACGACTATTCGCTCGAGACGGAATTGGTGCGAGCAGGGAACGGGGCTCTCCTCAAGGGGGCCTATGTCAAGCTTCACCCGCGCTCCGCTGACAAGTGGGACGCTGCTGTCGGGCAGGCCGGCGCAGCACAGGCGGTAGAAATCCAAAAACTGTTCGAAACGACGCGCAAAGGTGATTTTGCCCAGCTAGTCGCTGAGGAGATCAATATCGGCGCGGCCTTCACAGTACCGGGCTATTTGAAGACGGCGATCGAGGCGCTCGTAAAATGATCGCGGCGCCATTCAAGCCGACTGATGAGCAGAAACGCGTGATCGAGCATCCCGGTTCTGCCTTCATTGCGGCGTGTCCAGGTGCGGGCAAGACCCGCGTCATCGTGGAGCGAGCGCGCAAGCTTCTAAACGGAGGGGCCCCGACTCGCGCTATCGCCTTCCTGTCCTTCACCGTTGCGGCGGTTTCGGAGCTAGATGATCGGCTGCGCCGGGAAGGTCTAGTCGAGACGCCAGCTTTTCCTCATTTCATCGGGACCTTCGATGCGTTTCTCTGGCAGTTCCTCATCGCACCCTTTGGGATCGACGGCTGCGTAGCAAAGCCGAAGCTCATCCCGGATAAGGATGATCGCATCATTCAGCCGTTCGCCGGGGCTCAGTCCTTGCCACTGGAGTGCTTCGATCGCATGACGGGGGCAGCAATCCCGGCGCTGATCCAGCGCCATGGTTTTCGCGGGAAGATCAAGGCGTATGAAACCGTTGCGCGGAAAGCGCGAGCAAGCTTCTTGGAGCGCGGCGAACTCGATTTCACCGATGCGCGATCCATGGCGCTCGCCAGATTGCGCGCTCCGGCGCGGGGTGCTGTCCTTGGAGGGGCGCTTGCGGCTCGTTTCCTCGAGGTCATCGTTGACGAGGCGCAGGACTGTAATCCGGTCGACCTGGAGATCATTGACTGGTTGCGGGCGGCCGGGGTGCCCGTGAAGGTGATCTGCGACCCGAATCAGGCGGTTTACGGCTTTCGCGGCGGCGTGACGCGCGAGCTTGCGCAGTTCGCTAAGACGTTCGGTGAAGCCGAGCGTCTTCCCATGAACGGAAATTTCCGATCCAGCGGCCACATCGCGAAGTGCGTGGTGGCGTTGCGGGCACCCAATATGCGTGCTTCGATCGACGAAGCGCTGGGGGAGCACCGCGACGAACCGAAGGCAGTTCAGATCTTGGCCTATTCGGGAAGAGGCGTCCCCTCAACCATCGGAGCGAAGTTCCAAGAGCTCGTCCGGGAGATGGGGTTCCAGGCGCAGGATTGCCCTGTCGTTTCTGCGACACGACGGACGGGCGCGAACGCGCTGGGACATCCCCAGGATACGGGAATTCGCGATCTGAGCTACAGGCTTGCCGTCGCGGTGAGCGATTTTCACTTCTCGTTCGAGATTGGCGGGCGGAAAGAGGCGCTTGTCGCCATTCACCGCATCATGCTTGAACTGGAAGGCAGTACGAGCGGAAAGACCTATCACCAGCATCTCGCGGATAAAGACGTCAGCCCCGAGTCGTGGCGCCCTGCAGCCCTCGCGTTGGCGCAGGCCCTGAAGTTCAGTCCGGAGCGGTTCGCAACGGCCGAGGCGTGGCATGATGAGGCCCGTCGGCTGCTGGCGCCGTTGCTGCCGGCCGGCGGCCCGTCCATCAATCAGCGGCTTCGCCGCAATGGCGACCTGGAAAAGGCATTGTCGGTCGCGCCCCCATCCGGCCACGCCGCGCGGACAATTCATAGTGTGAAGGGCATGGAATTTCCAGCGATCTGCGTGGTGATGTCGCCGAGCACCGCGAAGGGCATTGTCGATTTTCTGACGGGGGACGCCGCGGTCGACAATGAGGAAGCACGCAAAATCTATGTGGGGGCGTCGCGGGCGCAGCGCCTGTTGGCGATCGCGCTGCCGCGGACGCAGGCCCCGCGGCTCCGGGATTTGATGGTGGGAATGGGTGGCCCGGTCGACTTTATCGCGCTCTAGCCTAACTTAGAGCACGGGCCCCGCCGTGGAAGGCTGCCATTCGCACTCGTTGCGCAAGATTTCCAACTGCTCTAGTAGTGACTGATTGTCGGCGAGGCTCAACGCTTCGTTGAAATCGTCAGCTGGCGTCTCGCCGATGGCGACACGCACCCTGATGCGTTGCAACAGGAAGCTGGCGCGATATTGCTGATTCCGCCCGGTTGCCCCGGCCAGCGCCTCATCCACCAAATCCTTCGCCTCATCGAGCTTCCCGAGACCCAGCTTCGCACGCGACAGACTGTGGGCGACCCAAATTCGACCGTCGTCATCCACAATTCCGGCCAGGAGCGTTTCCGCTTCTTCGAGGCGGCCGACCGCCAGCAAGGTCTCGCCCCAGCGGCGGCTCTGGAACGGATCAGGAGAGCGAAGAGCCTCGAACGCCTGCAACGCCCGCGAGGAATACTCGTCGACGGACACTTTTGTCGCCGCGTGGTACATGATTTCCGCATAGGCTCCGCAGGCACGGTCGTCATCGAGCATCACTGCGCTGAGTTCGGGTAGCTTTGACAGGAAATCAGGAAGTGAAGCGGGGTCTTTCCATGCCTTTTGCCGAGCGAAGGCCGCCAGAACCTCGTATGCCTGCGCGACATTCGCAAACGCGCCCCGCAACGCGCGATCCAGAAAGAAGTCCTCCTCGCTCAGCAGCAGTTGTTCGGCCCATGGGGCGTGCACTGAATTGAGCGTTTCCGCCAGTCCCAACAGCACGGATGACGTCACGCCATTGCCATCCTTCGCCAGTCGGACGATGTCCAAGGAAAGAGCTTCAGCCTCCTCCGCACGGGCACGCTCCTTAGCGTACAAGCGCAGCAATTGAAGTTTCGCCTCGTTCAATGGGAAGACTTTGAGCGAGTGTTCGAAAAGCTCCATCGCGTGTTCGCGCTCGAGGAGAATCCGCCGAGCCTTTCCGTGATGGTGAATAATTTCCGCGGTCTGGCGGTCTGTCAGGTGCTCTATACGTAAAAGCGTATCGAATACCCCCAGCCGGCCCCGCAATTTCTGGCGAGCGCTCTCCATGCCGTGATAGTGGCGCTCGTGTCTATGTAATGCCTCGACAATCTCAACAGCTAGGGCGATTTCGGCGTCGATGTCACGGCCGCGTCCATCTCCTAGCGATCGCGCGAGCTCATATGGATCCGGCAGGGCGTCCGGCTTCACTTGGCTTGCCGCCCAAGCCGAAATAAGAGCGTAGATGAAAGCCGTCCGTCGATCGCCATTCTCCACCTTCCTTTCCAGGAAACGCCTTAGCTGCACGGCCATCGATTCGAGGTTGTGATCATCGCTACGTATGAGGCTAAGGATATGTCGTTCGAACCGGTCGTCGAGCTCCCGAGCGCGCCTTTCGCTCAACCAGTCTCCGGCTTTGATTGCCGCCTCAACAATGTCGTGCAGGCGAACAGACGTCCAGTCCTCCGAAACCGTCAACCCATAGCCGATCAGTTTTCTTAAGCCCACGGGGCCGACCAGCGACTTGAGGAAGTCGCGGTCGCAGGACGATTGGCCCACCCACGCGAAAACCGAAAGCTCTTCGCGGAGAACGTCTCGGTGCCGACCCAGAACGCGCTCGGCGAGAAGCGTGTTGCCGTCGTCCACCTGTCCGATGTGGTCGCAATCCAGGATGATGTCTTCCCACGAAGTCCCACGCCGAGCCGAAGAATTAAGTAGCCTGAGACTGAGGGGGTGGCCGCCGACGGCGTTCCAGATCGCCTCGAACGCCTTGCTTGGCACTCCCTCCGGCAGCGCGTGTCCGAGTAGGGTAAGCGCCGCATCCGCATCAAGCATCGGCAGCTCATACGCGCCATCGCCCCTTTGCCGTCGTGTGATCAATACTCTGCTGCCGGCACTGCAGGCAGCCTCGATCGCCTCCACGGTGAGGCTCGCCGGAGCGTCGTCAAGAACGAGAAGACAACGGTGCTTTCGAAGTAGTCCAAGAAGGTTGTGTTCCGCTCCCCCTCGACGCAGAGGCACTGCAGCGAGCAGTTCGACACCGTTCAGGGCACGGGCGTCTAGCCATAACGTGTACTGAAATGCCGGTCGGTGGGCGGCTACGTAGGCTGTCGCGATCTCCGACTTGCCGATGCCTCCCATGCCGGAGATAACGACGCAGCGGGATTTCGAATGGAGTGCCTCGATATCGGCGAGTACCAGTGGGCGCGAAATGTGACTGCCTTCTAGCACCGGAAGCGCGAGCGTGGCCGCGTGCTCGTCGCGAATGTCGGAGATCGCCGGCAGGATCACGGACAGCTCGTCGACCGCATGGTCCTGCGCGAGTAGCTGGTCAACGATCGTCTCAGCGATCGCCCTGCCATCGAGAACTTGCAGGGAACGGCCCGCCATGGCGTTTCCCTGACTTACCTCTTCGACCAATTGCTCGATCGCGCCGGTCGGCGCCCGCCTTGAAGCCAGAAGGTAGATCTTCTCGCAGTGGGGTGCGAGGCTGATGACGTGGGCGAGGTCTCCGCGAGGTTTCCGGAGGCCCCTACTGAAATAGTCCTGGCGCACCGATGTCTCCACCGCGATCTTTCCGTCGGGCGAGACGCCGTCGAGGACCCCGCCCACGGGGTTGCCGGAAATCGATGCGCCGCGATGGCGGATTTCCGTGTCCAGGAGGTGGGACACCAGTAGGACGCCGAACCGCTCGAAGATCGCGCCCGGTCCCATGGCCGTTATCGCGTCGGTCAGTTTTTGAATGAGCAGGTGGCGAAGTTGGGTGTCCATACGCGGCCTTCGTTACGGTTCTACAGCAGCGGGGAGATTCTCGACCAGATGTCGGCAGCCACCTCCTCCTCGGCACGGTCAGCATTCACTAGATGGCAGCGGTCGGGATCGTTCGCTGCGGCCGAACGGAAGCCATCGGCAATCTGGAAGAAATCCCGCATGTCTTCAGCGGGGTCGTCGAGACCGTCCTTCCGGATTGTCCTGCGTGCCGCAGCCCTGTCTGGTGGCAAATCTAGTATGATAGTCACATGCGGGCGCGCGTCACCGACAACTGCCTGCAAAACGGCGTCGAGGAGAGGTCTAAGATCCTCGGCCGCGCCGAAGACTTGCAGCGCGTAGGTCGAATCGAAGTAGCGATCCGACACGACCCAGTCCCCGCCGGCCAAGGCTGGGCGGATCACACTCTGGACGTGGTCGTATCGGGCTGCATTGATCAGCAGCAGTTCCTCCACACGCTCAAGCTGCCGGTCGCCATGGGTCAGGATGGCGCGGACTTCTTTTCCGAGCCGGCCGCCGTCGGGTTCCTTCGTTTGCACGACGCTCCGGCCTTCCGCACGCAAGCGCTCGACAAGGCGTTTGACCTGCACGGATTTTCCACTTCCGTCGATTCCCTCAATACTTACAAACGGCAAGTTGAACTCCTACATTATAGGCCCGCGGCGCAGGAAGGTAGTTTATGGCTCGATCAAATGTTGTAGTCTTTGTTTCTGCAGGCATGACTGCCCCGAAAAAGCGCGACCACTCACTCGCTCGTAGACAGCTCTATCTCAACTACGGCGCCTTGTCGCTGGCAACCATGTTGCAACTCAAGGGCTATGACACGCTTCTAGTTCATGGGGAGCATGACACGCCAGAGGTGGCGATCCAGCGACTCGTGGCAACGGGGGCGATGCCCTCGTCCTTTCCACTGATGGTCTCCATCCCGAGCTTCTACGCCCTCGACTGGGCCAAGGCCTTCTGCGCCCTCGCAAAGAAGGCGGATCCCGACTGTCCCATCGTTGTTGGAGGCCGGTGGGTGGTCGGGCCCGATGTTACGTGGTTGCGGACCAAGCTGCCGGAAGCCGACATTCTCGTCGAGGGGCTTGGCGAGCCCATCGTCGAAAGCCTTCTGAGCGTGACCCCCGACCTTCGCAGGCTCTCGGCGCCGACACCCGGGTTCACTTTAAACCACCTGCTCGTGGACGGCTACGAGCGGTATCAGCCGAGCGTAGAGGCCTCCCGCGGTTGTGGCATGAAATGCGTATTTTGCGAGGAGCGCGATATCCCACTTGAGAAGCTGCGCGATCCGGACGACCTCGCCGCATCGATGGCTCTCGTCCAGGAGCAGTACCGCGGTGCTGCAATTCACCCTTACCTTCAGGCGTCGATGTTTGCGCCCAGCCGTCAATGGAGCGAGCGCCTCGCTATGGCCGTCCAGCGACTGGGGCTCCGCATCGAATGGCGGACGGAGACCCGGGTGGACGCCATGACACCGGAAACGGTCGCGGCGCTGGCGCAGGCGGGGCTGAAAGTCATCGACCTTGGGCTAGAGACAGCATCCCCGTCCCAGATCTTGGCCATGGGGAAGTCGCGTGATCCGGACAGGTATCTCAGGCGCGCATCCGACCTCATCGAGGCCTGCCGCGAACACGGCGTGCGGGTCAAAGCGAATGTGCTGCTCTATGCAGGTGAAACACAGCGGACCCTCGATGAAACGACGGCATGGCTTGACCACCACGCTTCGGCGATCGCAGGCGTGTCCGTAGGGCCGGTCATCGCCTACGGGCCGCCCAAGACGGCCGATCCGTTACTGAGTGACTGGATCGCACGCGGAGCCAGGCCGGTGGACCCGACAAGCGCCGAAGCAACCGGCATCACCGTGATGCACCTGAGCAAGCATTTCGACGCTGACGAGGCCGAGGTCGCGAGCCTTTCGCTCTCTCGCCGATTTATGGATACTAGTTCCTATTTCGAGCTCAAGAGTTTCAGCTACTATCCAAGGGACTACGGCCGCACCGATTTCGACAGGGACGTAGCGGCTGCCGACCCAGCCCGGCTACCCTTTGCCTTGGAGCCCGCGTGAGTAACTGGCGATATGCGCGACTGACTGCGGGTGTTCGATACCCCCTCAGCTCGGCTGGTATACGGCAGGGGCCTTAGGCGGATTCTAGTTCTGTGTCCGCGGTTTACACAATTGTCCTCGCCAGCTACTAACATGGCAGTTGTGGCGTACAGATAGTTGGAGAAATCACGTGGATTGGCAAAGCCTCCTCGACCGCAGGCGTTTGTGCGACACGAACTACGTTGAGAAGCCTGATCGACCGACGTTCATTCAAGACGCGGACCGAATTACATTTTCTGCTCCCTTCCGTCGCCTTGCCAACAAGACGCAAGTCCATCCCCTGTACGAAAACGACCACCTACACCATCGACTGATCCACAGCGTAGAGACGGCGAGCGTCGGCCGCTCCCTGGGCATTGCCGTCGGCGACTGGCTCGAGAAGGAGCACGGCCTCGGCGCCGGCGAGAAACACGTCGTCGCCGGGATGACCCAGGCCGCTTGCCTTGCACACGACATAGGGAACCCGCCCTTTGGGCACTCAGGAGAGGCGGCGATCGGAAGCTGGTTCGCGGAGCGCTTCGGCGGTTCGTCCGAACTGTTCCGCGCGATCGAGGCGCCGCTTCGGTTAGAATTCGAGGATTTCGAGGGGAACGCGCAGGGCTTCAGGATCATCAGCAGGCTCGAGATGTACCGGAACGAGGGCGGCATGCGGCTCTCGATGGGCGTGTTAGGGGCCTTCGCGAAGTATCCGGTGACTGCCAAGGTCCGCGCGAGCGCAACGCAATCGTATCGCGGGCTCAAGAAATTCGGCGTTTTCGAGAGCGATGCCGAGCTGTTCGCCCAGGTCGCCGAAGCGGTGGGGTTGCCTGTGGAAACCATCGGCGCCGATCGCTGGTGGCGCCGCCACCCGCTTGTCTTCCTCGTCGAGGCCGCCGACGACATCTGCTACAACATCCTCGATCTCGAGGACGCCTATGCGTCCGGCGACTTCACCGAGCACGTCGTCCTGAAGCATCTTCAGTCGCTCGCCGGCATCCCCAACGTCGATCTAGCAGACCGGACGACCGACGAGATCATCGCCTATGCCCGAGCTCGCGCGATCGGCTCGGCCATTGATGCCTGTGTCGCGGCCTTCAAGGAAAACTATGTAGCGATCATGTCGGGCTCTTTCTCGGGATCGCTTATCGAGGTGTCGGCTCGAAGTGGGGAATTCGCCGCGATTGAGAAGCTCTCCAAGCAGCGCCTGTTCACCTCTCCCCGCAAGACGGAGCTGGAGGTCTTCGGCAGGAACGTCGTGCACCGGGTGCTTGATGGACTAATCGGCGTCTTCGAGCAGTTGCGCGCTGGGAATTGGGAACTGGCCGGGCTCGACGGTTACCACGAGCAACTTCGCCGGGCGGCCAATCTCGATTTACGCGACGTTAAAGACGAATACACAGCCCTCCATGCGCTTGCGGATTACGTGTCTGGAATGACCGACCGCTACGCAGTGAAGGTCGCGAAGATCGTGGCCGGGGTCTAGCGGGCGGGCTGCCTAAGCTGGGAATCGCTATCGATGCGCATCAAAGGCCTGATCGACCGAAATTTCTCAAACGGATTCCCCTGATCTTGGAAGTTGTATACGGCGATGCCGGGCATTGTCGCGGCAGCACAACGACAAAGTTGCTACGAGTGTAACGACTAACGATGCGTGCGGACGCTCGCCGCCAGCGACGCTGGCGAAGTCAGGGTCGTGACGCTAGCAAAGGATCTTGCGCTTATTTGCGTGCAAGGTCTGCCCGGCCTGCGGCCGCTCGATGAAAATCCGCCAGAACCACACGACGAATGTCAAATTCTGGTCTTGCTCAGGCTATTCCCATTGTCAAAATACGGAAGACTTCTAGCGTTTCGGCGCGAAAGGGTCTTCAAAGTCAGGACTCCTTCGTCTAATCTGCAACCCGATCGGTTGGGGTAAGATGAAGTCAGCGCTCGCATATAATAAGGACTACGCGTTCAACGCCATCTGCCCCTATTACACGATGTTCCCGCTCGAGTACCCGATTGGAATTTTAAGAAAATATCGTCGCAACAACCCAGTCATACTTGACCCGTTTTGCGGACGCGGAACGACTATCTATGCCGCGCGCAAGTTCGACCTCAGATCATACGGGCTGGATACATCTTCAATCGCAGCATCGATTGCTCAGGCAAAAGTGGCGAGTGCGAAATCTGACGCTGTTCTGGAACTCGCAGGAAAGCTCCTGGCGACAAAGCCTAGTGACGTTCCAGATACTGAATTCTTCCAGCGAGGATTTGCCCCGTCAACTCTGCTGGAGGTCTGTGCCCTTCGCGAGGGACTTCTCAGAGCGCCCCGAACCAGCGCTGCTGCGATCCTCCGCGCGGCGGCGCTCGGTTGCCTACACGGTCCGATGAACGTGAGCGGGAACGCGAGCTACTTCTCAAATCAGATGCCTCGGACCTTTGCATCTAAGCCAGACTACTCTGTTCGCTTCTGGCGAGATCGGAACATGAAACCTCCCGTCGTTTCCGTCCTCAAGGTGCTTGAGAAGAAGCTGACGCGCATACACGATCTGGATACGCCATCCCCTGGGCGCCTAACTGACATCAAGTGCGGAGATGCACGCTTGGCTGCTTCATATCGCCGGGTGCGAAATGCGACCGTGACGGTCACGTCGCCACCTTACTACGGCATGACGACTTATGTTGAAGACCAGTGGCTCCGGAACTGGTTCCTGGGAGGGCCGGCGGAGATCGACTATGGCAATAGCCAGCAGATGAGCCACGCAGGTCCGGACGCATTCATCGCCGATCTCGCCAAGGTGTGGAGGAACGTCCTGAAGGCCTCTGAGGACCAGGCCCACCTCTATGTCAGGTTTGGGGCTATTCCGTCCGTGAAGAGCGAGCCTCGCCACATTCTTAAGGCCTCTCTCGAGGAAGCGGGCGGCTGGAAGCTGATCTCCGTCAGGAATGCCAAAACGGCGGACGCCGGCAAACGGCAGGCAGACCAAATGGGCCGCGATTCAGAGCCCGCCAAAGAGTTCGACTTCCACGCCATCCGGGCCTAGTGCCAGCGTATCTCCGCAGCTCGCAAGGCCCCCGCACCATCATGAATATTAACGGCCAAGCGATGGCCGCAGAATTCTTCCAGATATGACTTGAGCGCGACCGAGGTCTCTGCGGCCTTCTGATCGGTTGGCAGATGGTAGGCGAGCGACTTCGGCATCAGCACAATACACTTTGCCTTGGCCCGCGACACCGCAACGTTGGTCCGTTCAAGTTGGAGTAGGAACTGCTCCTCTCCCTCTATGATGTCCGTGTCGCCTACACCGTACGACACGATGATGAGATTGCGCTCGCCGCCCTGAAAGCGCTCCACAGTGTCGACCGCGCTGAACACCAATTCCGGATCAGCTGACGGGAAGAGCTCTGTGAGTTTGCGGACGACAAGGGCCTTCTGCGCCTTGTGTGGCGTGACGATACCGATCCCGGATTCGAAGAAGGTCTCGTCGGTGAACGCTTCGCCGCTAGTCCCACCGCCCGTATCGAGATCTTTGGCCATTGCGTGCCGCGCAATAAAGGCCAATCCTGCCACCAGGCCAGCTTCCAGGTCGTTCGCTTGAGATGATGTCGGATCATCATGGATGAGCGCCGTAACTCGGCGTTCCGGACGGAGAAGTTCGGCGTACGCCTCGGATTGCGGTAAGGCTGCAGGCAGCTTTTTCACCACCTCACCGAGGGGAGTGATGACTGAAAGGTCCTTCTTTGGCGTGCCAGCTACTAGTTGCGCAGGATAGCCGAGCGAGCGGGCATAATCGACCAGATCTTGGTTGGAACGATAGTTCACTAATAGGGGCTGCTGGGCGATGCCAAACCTCTTGATGAGATAGGTCTGGATGCTGTCGACAAGGTATTCGGCCCCCTTCGGCGGGTCGAGGTTCTGGATCGGCGGCATTTGCTTGTGGTCTCCGGCGACAATCACCTGAGCGTTGGACTTCAGCGCCGCGAGCGGCTTGATCGCCAGAGTCATCGGGATTTGGGAACTCTCGTCAAGCACGATCACATCGAACACCTCGTCCAGCGCTGAGCCGCTCTGACCGACCGCTTTTGTGAGCCGCAGCACCATATGAGCGGTCGTAGAGATGATCGTTGTGCGATGAGGATCGCTGATGCTTGTTTGAATGTCGTCGAGTCCGCCCCCGAAATCCAACGTCCCTGCCTTGGCTACGATGTTAGGGTTGGAGCTCGAAACGTCCTTCGGCGTGCGGCTCTTGGAGTACAGCCAAAAGAAGTCTCCTTCCGCGGCCCCGTCCGCCTCTAGATTCCTCAGCAGTCGGCCGGAAAGCTCTTCGACAGTACGGTAATTCGGGCCGGTGATCAGTATTTTGCGCGGAGATCCCTCGCGGACCATCGCGTGCAGCATGGCCACGAGAGTGTCTGTCTTGCCTGTCCCAGGCGGGCCCCAGATGATCGAAAGCTGTCGTTGGCCGCAGATGCGGACGGCATCCACCTGGCTTTTGTTGAGCGGATAAGCGTTAGCGGTTGTTGCGAAGCCGGCGAGCTTCTCAACTTGTTCACCCGTGCGCACGAGAGTTTTCGCGACCGCATCCCCTTCCCACAAGATGCGCGCTACCGGCGAGACGGCGCCCGTACCCTTTGGAATCTTCTTTGCCGCGCTATGCCCCATCGCGAGCTTCGCTTCCGCCGACGGCCTGGCTACGCTCGGATCGCCAATTTCGATGAGCACTTCTCTGGTTTGGTCGTAGTCATCAAATGGCATGGTCGGCAGGAGGTAGATCGGCTCACTCCCGATCGGGACCAAACCGCTGGCCATGACGGCTTGAAACGCCGGCGCGACCTTTCCCCAGGATGGCTCCAATCTAACGGTGATCCGCGCCGCTGCCCGGTCAAAGTTTTCGACCTTCACCGAGATGACCCGATGCATCGGCGTGTAATCGTCCAGCCCGACCCCAAGCGTCTTTGCATTCTTAAGTGGGAAGCCTGGATGGCTGACGATGCCGACCGTGCAGAAATCACCTTCTTCGATCTTCGCCTCGGTCGAATCTGCGCTAACAGCGAACTCGTAGCGATTGCCGCCAAGGTTCCTTGTCACCGCCTCGAGGATCACCGCCTGGTAGGCGGCCTCAAGCCACTCTGGGCGCGCGATAAGGGTGTGCAGCCCTTCGGTCTTGCCGACCGCCGCTGACACGCTTGCCCACCTCTCCCAGAGCTTCGAGTCATACGCGACGCCAGCTAGGCCAGACGGGATCGACATCGAGAGCTCTGGAGCGTTCCCTGAGATGCAATTCTTCAGGTCCATTCGCAAACGTGCCGCGATGCTCGACATCGCCCAAGTGTGGGCCTTGAGGGCAGCACCGTAGCGTTCGACCGCCTCGAACACGCTGACTGGCTTTCCAAACATTCGGACGGTTCCCGTCGGGGACTTCCAAATTTCGAAGATGCGCTCCCGAGGAATGCCATTTCCGAGCGGCTCTACATAGTAGCTGTCGATCTTTCGTGGCGTGAGGCGGTCGTGGTGATACGCCTCCGCAGTCCCAAGAAGCGTAACTGCGAAGCGTTGAGGCAGCCGGACAGAAGCGGTCACGATGTCCTTGATGAAGACAATGTTGGGACAGATTTGTTCTGCCTTCTCCATCAACTCTTCCGCAGGGAAGATCCAAGCCAGCGCTCGCTGCGACCGACCGGACAACTGAAGAATGTCCAACAGGTGACGGCCAAAAGCATTGCAGAGCTCCGTATATTGCCGAAGCTCCCAGAAACAGATTTGGGTCCTCAGCGTCCCCATGCCGTGGTCGTCGAAAACCTTCTTTGCGTCGTCGATCCACATCGCGAGGCGTTCAATAAACGAGTTGAGCGCAGCCCATTCGGCCACGACATTGTCTTTCGAGACTACGAATGCGGCCTCGCCAAGGGGGCGGATGGATTGGGCCTCCCCATCCGCCTTCTGAAATTTATGCCCAAAGGGAGCAAACAGGGTCCCTCGAAGGGCGACGCCTGTCAGGAAGCCAGACCCAGGATCAAAATTCACAACGATGTCGAACTCCGCGCCAAGATACTTGGCCAGGCCACCGACCTTGGATGCCTGATCGACCGTTACATTGCCGGTCGCAATGGACTCGGCGCGCGAGCCGATTTGATCACGATCTTTTTTGAGGAGAGTGTGGCCGCGGAGAACGGCCGCATTGGATTGGATACCGACGAGCTTCCCAACCTGCGGGTGACCGCCGTCCTTTAGAACACGAGTCGCTCCCTTACTCAGAGTTGGCATCTTGCAAAGGTGATCCGAAGACTCGGCGCCCTGAAAGCAATAATTGGTCGGGTTCTTATCGAAAAACACGTGATCGTCCGGCGACAGCCATGATCGGTTTCCGAGCCAATCGCAGGCTCCACACTTCGGGTTCACATGATAGTCGAGGGCAGCCCATCCCTGGCCATCGCCGGTCGCAACAACACGAGGGAGGTCCTCAACGAAGAACTTTCGGACGCTCGGCATATAGACGAGGTAGTTCACAAGTCCGTCTTCAAGATCGTTCCGGAGCGCCTGGAGCCGAGCCGTCACCTCGCCTCCGTCCTTCTTCTTCATAACCTCGGTGAAGGCCGGCATCTCCGTGTGCCGCCATAGGAATATGCGGTCAGAGATGAAGTAGCGGTCTTTGAAAGCTGAGCCCTTCGAATGTAACCAGTTCGCCAGGAAGATGGCATACAAGCAGACCTCGGCTGAATAGCTCGCGTTAGCTTCTGTGATGTTCTTGAGATCGATAACGCTGAGAGGCCTCCGAGGGTCATCGACCGCAACGAGCAGCCGCGATCCGTCCGGCAAAATCTCGTAGTCCGTGTCTTGCCGAGTATCTACGAACAATATGTCGGGTCGAAGCCCAGACAGTTGTGGGATTAGCTTCAGAGATGCGGCCGAAACGCCTAACGCTGACAGCGCGACGTCTCGAAACTCTTCAGGTTCAAGCTCGGGCTGAAGGATAAGCGAAGGGTACGTCGCCTTCGCCAATGCTTCATTGAGATCGATCCCCGTACGCCCTGCGCTTTTGTGGACGACATGTGCCGGGACGGCATTGAGGAGCAAATCAAACTGCTCGTATTCAAATTCCCGGCCCGAGTTTGTGATCAGTTGCACGCCAGGCCGCGACTTAAGAGGCACCGGAATCCCAGCTGCGTCCAAGGACGACGGGTTGTTCGAAAATAGCGAGAGGTAAAGCTCACGGTCGCAGAGCGTCCGCATGAACATAGAGAACTTGCTTTTCGAGACCATCCGTTTTGGAAGCACCGTATTCATTATTCACCCCAACTTCATACCATGCCTATTCTCGCGGGTGGCATCGACTCGCGCAGTAGCTGTATCTTAGTGTTTCGACGGTCGCTTGAATACTGAAGTGCAAGATTTTCCGGTGAGTAGGTGGGACCAGAGCGCGCCAGACCTCCGCCCCAGGTCGCAACCAGCTGTCTTGAGCCCGATCGGTATCGGCCATTTTAAACCAGTTAAAGAACTCCCCACGCCCGAAACCTCCCCCTCCCCGTCATCTCCCTCAGGCCGAGCTCCGCCACGATCCGCCGCGCCGCCTGCGGCGTCACCTCAAGCGTCTTCGCCACCATCCCGGCCGACACAAGCGGTTTTGCCATGACCAGCTCTACCAGTTCCGGCAGTTTTGAAGACGTTCGTCTTCCCGACAATTTGCGCTCCATCATCTGCCGAGCGAGTGTCAGCCGATCATGCTCTTTCATGCCGATCTCGGCGGCCGCCAAAAAGCCGTGGGCGATGGCGAGCAGCCGGGTCTCCCGATCGCGATGCCGGCGCCGATCGACGGGAATGGTTTTCAGCCCAATGTTGATGGCGGCGAGGTGCGCGCCCGACGTGACGCCGGCCTGCCGCAGGATCGAGGCGGCCAACAGCCGGCCGAGCCAGGGGGCATGCTGCAGGACCAAAATTTCGTTCCAGGCATCGACGACGACGATTGCCTGCAGCACCGCCGGCAGATCGTTTGCCTGCCGCAACACCGAGCGCCATTCGTCGAGCCGCTCGTCCTCGTCCCAGTCGAGATCATAGACGAGCGGGTCTTTTTCACGGGCACTCGCCCGACCTGGCGTCCTTGCCTCTTTGATAGCGGCGTCCGATCGCGCCAGCACAGCATCGATGGCAGCGAACTCGGCATCAATCGGGCTGGCGACGTCAGAAGAATCCTCCCCCTCCCCTTCTCCGACCGCACCGACATCCGGCTTCGCGCCGCTGGTCGCCACGGCGCTGTCGGCGTCATGTGCGGTTGCAGACGATGTCTGCCCGCGCAGGCTGCGCAGACCGTCGGGGCTCAGCGCCCAGCCCGGTGTCTGCGCGGCAATGCGTCGGCGGGTGCGCAAGACGTCGCGGGCGATGGTGAGTTCGTGAGTGGGGGTGCGGATATCGCGGGTGGCGTCATGGAGGACGAGGTCCTCGAGGTGGACGAGCTCGCCGTCGATCCACAGCGAGGCGCAGGCATCCGTGAATTGGCTGCGCTCGATAAAGCCTTGGCCGACCGGCGAGCGGGTAATGCGCTCGTCCAAACGCGTCAGAGCGATACCCGCGTCGAAGGCCGGCTGCATCAAGGTCGTCATGCTGATTCTAGAGAGATCATAAGCCATTGAAATCATGGTAAATGATTCCTTAAAGGAACTCTATCTGAATATTGCAGTTCTTCACATAGTACGGTTTCTGGTTGCGGTTATAACCATCGATAAGTATCAATTATCGATTGTAGATTGATTTGGCGCCGCAAATCACCGAAAGTGGCCTCTGCCACAGGCCTGAAACACGCCAGAACCGCCCGTTTTTGGAGCCAAAATGCCGCCCGTGCAAAAATCCGCCATCGAACGGCGCGCCAAGGAACTCGACACGATCGCCGCCGTGCTGCCGATCGAGCGCCGCGACGAGCTCGCCGAGCTGTTGAGCGATCAGGACGTCGAGACGCTGCGCCATCTCGTCAACCAGGGCATGGGCGACAATACCCTTCGGGCGCTGACGTCTGATCTCGCCTATCTCCAGGCCTGGGCGCTGGCGGCAACGGGAAAATCGCTGCCCTGGCCGGCGCCCGAAGCACTGCTCCTGAAATTCGTCGCCCATCATCTGTGGGATCCGCAACGGCGCGAAAGCGATCCCGATCACGGCATGCCGGCCGAAATCGACGAAGGCCTTCGGAGCCAAGGGTTTCTCAGGGCCATCGGTCCACACGCGCCGGCGACCGTGCGCCGCCGGCTGGCCAACTGGTCGACCTTGACACATTGGCGCGGCCTCGACGGCGCCTTCGCCTCCCCTGCCCTGAAATCCGCCATCCGTCTTGCCGTTCGCGCCGTGCCGCGGCCGCGGCGGCGCAAGAGTGCCAAGGCGGTCACCGGCGATGTGCTGGCCAGCTTGCTGGCGACTTGCGCCTCAGGAAGCCTGCGCGATCTGCGCGACCGGGCACTGCTGATGGTCGCCTTCGCGTCCGGCGGACGCCGGCGCAGCGAAATCGCCGGCCTTCGCCGGGAGCAGCTGACCGTCGAACCGCCGATTGTGGTGCCCGATGGCCCTCCCCTGCCCTCTCTCGCCATCCATCTCGGCCGCACCAAGACGACGACGGGCGAAGAGGACGAGATCGTCTATCTCACCGGCCGCCCCGTGGAGGCGCTCGATGCCTGGATGGCGGCTGCGAAGATCGAGAGTGGCAGCGTGTTTCGGGCGATCGGTCGATGGGGAGCGGTTTCGCGCCGGACGCTCGATCCGCAGTCGATCAATGCGATCATCAAGCAGCGCGTCGCGATGGCAGGGCTGGAGCCTGGAGAGTATTCGGCGCATGGCCTGCGATCCGGCTACCTCACCGAGGCCGCGAACCGCGGCGTTCCCCTGCCTGAGGCAATGGAGCAGTCCCGCCATCGCTCGGTCCAGCAGGCGTCGAGCTATTATAACAGCGCAACGAGGCGGACCGGGCGAGCTGCCAGGATGCTTGGGTAGCGGATCGCTCCGTAAAGACCTCTATGCTCATTGACACTCACGTTGATCGTGGCTTGGTTCGTCGCGCCTTGCGGCCGCTTGCCGGCGCTTGCTGCGACGTATCTCGGTCCAGATAGCTCCGGCACGATCATGAGCATCCCACACGATCAAGGTAACGAATGCCCAGCAAGCTGCCTAGCCGGCCGCTACGCTGTTTCGCTCCGCGCCACTCTCGTGTTCCGCAGGTGCTGTTGTATTAAGGACTATCAGGCTCGGTGGTGGGACCGGTGACCCCGCCCCGGCCAACAACTCATGGACATAGGAGAGCGCATTTTGCAGGCCATTGACGGTGTAGGGCTTTTCGATGGCGCCAACCGCCCCAACGAAGTCGTGCGGAATGCGCTTCAGATTGCCGGAAACGAAGATAAACGGAATTCCCTTAGAGGCGAGGTGGCGACCTATATCGATTCCGGTCGGGCCATCGCGCAACTGGATATCGACGAAAGCGAATTCAGGCATGGCGTCATCGACAAGCTTGACGGCTTCTGCAAAGTCGCTTGCCACGCCAATGACCTGGTGACCGCTTGCCTCAACTTCGCTCTCGAGTTCCAGAGCGAGCAGCATTTCATCTTCCACAATCAGTGTTCGCAAAGCCGTTCCTTTCTAATCTTCAACCGGCAGCGTAACGCTAACCTCGGTCCGATGACCCTGGATACTCCGCTCGATCGTGGCTCGAAGCTGGCGCAAGGAGGCATCGAGCATGGCCTGACTGAACGCGCTCTGCTCGTTATCCCCCTCGACGGGTGTGACCGTATCGACAACGCGTATCAGGAAGTGCCCGTTCAGCCTGCGGATCTCGAGATGAATTTCGCCACCCCCATCACTCAATCCGCGCCGCACGGCGTCTCCCAGCAGTTCGTTGATGATGAGGGCAAGTGGAGAGGCTTTCGAGGCCGAGACCGTCACTGGTCGCAGATCGGTCGTCAGAACGATGTCTGGCCGTTTTAATGATCCGACAATATCGGTCACCAAGTCGTGACCGAAATCCGCAACGTCGAAATGGCCAAGTCTTTCATCGTTGAGGAGCTTACGCTGGACGGTGCTGAGTGCCTCGACACGATCCAGCACAGATTTCAAGGTACGCTCAACTGTATGATCGGCGGTCATCCGCATCTGCAATTTGATAATCGACGCGATCGTCAACAGATTGTTCTTAACCCTGTGATCGACCTCGTGAACGAGTTCCGTCTTCACACTGAGGGCGTCGCTGAGCTCGGCGGTGCGGCGCGCCACCTCCTGTTCAGCCTCATGGCGGGCCTTGGCGAGTTCGGCTTGCTTGCTCTTTATGTTGGTGAAATCGAGCTGCGACGCGAAGAAGTAGATCACCGTCCCATCGCGGTCGCGTACAGGGCTGACGAACAACGCGTTCCAGAACGTGCTGCCATCCTTTCTGTAGTTGAGGATATCGACAGCAACATCGTGTTGATGCTGGACAGCGTCCCGTATCATTGCAATCGCGGCTTTGTCGGTGGCAGGACCCTGAAGGATCCTGCAATTGCGACCGATCAGTTCCTGCTGACTGTAGCCTGTCAGCTCCGTGAACGCACGGTTCGAGAAGATGATGGGGTTATCATCTTGCCGCGGATCGGTAATTAGCATCGGCATCCGCGTTGCCTTGAAGGCAGCTGCGAACGGATCCTCGGAAGGATGCGATGCAACAAGGCGGTCGCCAGCATCGCGCGCGTCGCTGACTTTGTCTTCGCTCATCTTCGACTGTTCCACTCAGGTTAGCCTGCACAATGGCAAAATAGCGTAGGGGTTCCATTCAGGAAGTCTTGCGGCTGAGAAAAAACCTTATCGTGACGCGGGCGCATTCAGCCTCATGTAGCCCCTTGTCGAGCAGCCGAACTGCTATACTCTTTCATCGGCATGAAGCGGTCGGCAAGATGTTTGTAAGTTATGCGGGAACAAGGGTCTGAAATGGAGAAGCCGCCTTCCAGCGGGCAATCCGTGAGCATACTCCTCGATACGGTGAACTGGTCATCCAGTCCGCTTGGTCCAAGGACACAGTGGCCGGCCTGTCTCCACGCCGCCATTAATATCATGATCCCCTCGCAAGCCCAGATTGTCATGTTCTGGGGACCAGCGTTTGTCGCCCTCTACAACGATGTCTATGCCCCGACCATAGGTGACAAACACCCCCGCGCATTCGGCCGCCCCGCGCGGGAATACTGGACGGAACTCTGGGACGATCTGGAGCCTCTCCTTAAACGCGTTCTCGATCGCGGTGAGACCGTGGCAGCCAAGGACAGGCCCTTCCATATCGAGCGGCACGGATATCCTGAAACAGTCTATTTCGACATCTCGTATTCCCCGGTTCGTGATCAGGACCGCGTGGTGCGGGGTGTGTTCTGCATCGTCAACGAAACGACATCCCGCGTGAAGGCGGATGCCGCTATGCGAGAAAGCGAGGAGCGCCTCCGCGCCGTTTTCGCGCAGTCGGCCGCCGGCATCGCCGTCGGCGACTTGTCTGGAAGACTGATCAGCGTCAACGAGCGCTATTGCGACATCGTTGGCCGGCGGAAGGAGACGCTGATCGGGACACGCATGCAGGACATTACTTTCCCCGAAGACCTGCCGGACAACGAATATCTGTTCGACCGCCTGTCGGCAACAGGCGAGAGTTTCGAGATCGAGAAGCGCTACGTCCGCAGCGATGGTAGCCTGGTTTGGGTTTTGAATTCGGTGTCCGCGATCAGGGATGAACACGGCAAGATTGCGCAAGCCGTGGCGATATCCATCGATATTGGAGCGCGCAAGCATGCCCAGGAAATCGAGAAACACCTGGCGTCGATGATTGCGTCCTCCAATGACGCGATCCTTGGAATCGATCTGGACATGACGATTACCAGTTGGAACGCTGCGGCGGAAAGGCTCTATGGATATTCGGAAAGTCAGGCTGTTGGCCGATCGGTCCTCATGCTGGTTCCCGAGGACCGAAAGGATGAGGAGCCGACGATCCTCCGGCAGATCAGGGCAGGTCGTATCGTTGAACCTTACGAGACTGTGCGTCTTCGCAGGGATGGTCAGCCTGTCGAGGTCCTTCTCAGCGTGTCGCCTATTCACGACGCCAGCGATCGTGTCGTCGGCGCTTCCAAGCTGACCCACGACATCACGGTTCGCAAGGATGCCGAGCGTTTGCAGACCGTGCTGGTCAATGAGATGAACCACCGCGTCAAGAACACTCTTGCCACGGTCATCGCCGTTGCCAGGCAAACGATTGGCCGCGACAACGCCAACAAGGCTGATATCGAAGCCTTTACCAGCCGCATCGGGTCGCTCAGTCGAGCGCAGGATCTCCTCGTTCATGGTGACTGGCAAAACGCCGATCTAAAGGCGGTCATCAAACAGGCCATATCGCCATATCCGGCAGAAGCCTTTCGCATAGATGGCCCAAGCGTTCCCCTGCCACCCAAGGCCGTCGTCTCCCTGTCCCTTGCGCTCCACGAGCTCGCGACAAACGCGGCGAAGTACGGCGCATTGTCTGTAACGGAAGGACGGATCGCCATCTCATGGCGTTACGATCCGACAGTCGGCTCCCTCCTCGAAATCACCTGGAAGGAGACGGACGGACCTGCCGTGACCCCTCCCACACGAAAGGGCTTTGGAACCTTGCTCGTCGAACGGCTTCTGGCGGCAGAGCTGAGAGGAAGCGCGCATCTCTCCTATGAGGAGACCGGTGTGACGTGCATCATCAAGGCGGATATGTCGCAAATTCAAATGGACTAGGACGGCGTCGCGCTGGGCCTAGTTTGGCAAAGTCCGGCGTCGCGCGGTCGATGCATCCTTCATGCCTGCGCCGTGCAAGCGTGCGATCCGGCTTGAATCTGCGACACGATGTGGCGCCATCGATGCGTTCTCGCGACCAGACACGGACCGAACGAGGGTTTTGGAAGCGCCTCGGACCAGCCCGGCGACTTTGTTTGCATTTTATTAAGTTTGTTTGCAAAGACTGGCCTTGGGGATGGGCAAAATTCCAGGGGGTGCATGTTCGGTGTGAGCCAACGAACTGGAGATATTGATGTCTATGTCCCAGCAAACTATTCTCATCGTCGAAGACGAGACGCTCCTTCGCATCATCCTGAGCGAAGCGTTGCAGGATGAAGGCTATCGCGTGCTTGCGGCAGCAAGTGTGCTCGAGGCGATCGGCCAGATTGCAAAGCATGCAGAAATCGACGGATTGATAACCGACGTGGATCTCCCGGGTGGGTTAAGCGGGCTTGATTTGCTGGAGTTGTTCAGCAATTGCCGCCCTGCGGCGGCAACAATCGTGGTGTCGGGTCGAAGCGACCTGCGAGAAGCAGATCTGGCCGTCCCCAGCCGCGTCTTCGCCAAACCCTATGATTTGGACCATGTGATTGGCGAACTCGAGCGCCAGATCACCGACAAAAACGCCGAACGGACGATGCGACGTACGGCCTCGTAGCAGCCCATGCACCAGCGTGCCGTTCGTTAAGAAGCGCGCGCGGAATCAGGGGAGGCCACTGTTTCCCCTGATATTTCCCTTTCTATTTTTTGAAAACTTTCACAGGCTTATCCCACTTTCCAATTCATCCGCCCTCCCCATATAGGCCTGCGACACCTCGAGAAATGGCAAGATGACCCTTACGCCCAACGTTACCAGCGAGATGAGCCAGCGCATTCAAGCGATCGACTGGGAAGCAACGGCTTTTGGCGCGCGGGCTGATTGGTCGGCGGAATTGAAGATGGCACTCAGCCTGTGTCTGAACACGACGCTTCCGACAGCCCTTTATTGGGGTGATGATCTGCGCCTTCTGTACAACGATGCCTGGGCGCCGATTGCAGGTGAGAAACATCCCTGGGCCCTGGGTCGCCCCGCTCGCGACGTTTGGGCCGACATCTGGCATGTGATCGAACCGCAACTTGTCGCCGTATTCCGGACGGGTCAGGGCTTTTCCGTCGCCGACCAGATGCTGCCCATGCAGCGTGGCGGCCGGATACAACAGACCCATTGGGACTATAGTTTCGCACCGATCTTCGGGCGCGATGGCGAAGTCCTTGGCATATTCAATCAGGGCAATGAGACGACCGCGCGCCTATCGGCCGAGCGGGCATTGCGTGCGAGCGAGGAACGGCTCGAATATGCCCTTGGCGCGTCTGACACGATCGGAACCTGGGATTGGGATGTTCCCAACGATCGGGTAGTGGCCGACGCACGCTTCGCCAAGCTTTACGGCGTCGCGCGTGACAAAGCCGCCGCCGGCGCGCCTATCGCCGATTTCTTCACCGCCATTCACCCCGAGGATTTTGGCGCCGTGGCAAAAGCGATCGCTGCGGTTTTGAAGGATGGCGGGATCTTTTCGCAGGAATACAGGCTCGTCCAGGCCGATGGCGGCTACCGGTGGGTCATCGCAGAGGGGCGGCCGACGCTGGCGCCGGACGGGATGCCGCTGAGATTTCCAGGCGTCAGCTTTGATATCACCGAGCGTAAGAACGCGGAGGCGGCCTTGCGCGACAGCGAGGAGCGGCTGCGCGCCATCACCAACTCCATTGACCAGATGCTCTGGTCGACGACGCCGGATGGCTACCATGATTATTATAACCAGCGCTGGTACGATTTCACTGGCGTCCCCTCGGGCTCGACCGATGGCGAAGGCTGGGCGGGGATGTTTCACCCCGAGGACCGGGACCGCGCATGGTCCGTGTGGCGGCACAGCCTCGACACGGGACAACCCTACCACATCGAATATCGCCTTCGGCATCGGAGCGGAGAGTACCGATGGGTGCTTGGCCGCGCGCAGGCTGTCCGCAATGAGGACGGCGCGATCACGCGCTGGTTTGGGTCCTGCACGGACATACAGGAGATCGTCGACGCCCGCGAAGTGCTTGCCCGGTCGCGCGAAGAGCTCGAGCAGGAGGTGCGCCAGCGCACAGACCGGCTGATGGAGGCCGAGGCGCAGCTTCGGCAAGCGCAGAAGATGGAGGCTGTCGGCCAGCTTACCGGAGGTGTAGCGCACGACTTCAACAACATGCTCGCCGTCATCCTCGGAGCAATGAACCTGCTCGAACGCCGGCTCGCGCGCGGGGAAACCGATCTTGGCCGCTATATCGAGGCCGCCAAGGATGGGGCAAATCGCGCCGCAGCGCTTACGCAGCGTCTGCTTGCGTTCTCCAGACGCCAGCCGCTTCAACCAAAGGTCATCGAGCCGAACCGGATGGTCGCCGGGATGAGTGAATTGATGACGCGCGCGCTGGGCGAGCAGGTCAAGGTCGAAACCGTTCTGGCCGCGGGCCTTTGGCGCATCAACGCCGATGTCAGTCAGTTGGAGAATGCCATCCTCAATCTCGCCGTCAACGGACGGGACGCGATGCCGAATGGCGGGCGCCTTACCGTGGAGACCGCCAACACGTTCATTGCCGAGGACTACGCCCAGGAGCATTCGATGGCCGTTGGTCAATATGTTATGATCGCGGTCACCGATACCGGCACGGGAATGAGCAAGGATACTTTGACGAAAGCCTTCGATCCGTTTTTCACAACGAAGGATGTCGGCAAGGGCTCGGGTCTTGGCCTCAGCCAAGTCTTCGGCTTCGTGCGCCAATCCGGTGGACATGTTAAAATCTATTCTGAGCTGGGACACGGAACGACCGTGAAATTGTACCTGCCTCGGCACTATGGCGAGGCTGAGACGAATGAGAAATCGCCGGCGAGCGGCGAGTTGGCACGCGGCATGCGGGGTGAACTCGTTCTTGTCGTCGAAGATGACGAGCGCGTCCGTCACTTCTCTGTAGAGGCTCTGCGCGAGCTCGGCTATGAGGTTGCGGCGGCATCGAGCGGGGCGGCGGCGATTGCCCTGCTGGAAGCCGGCATGAAACCCGCGCTGCTGTTCACCGATGTCGTCATGCCGGAAATGACGGGTCGGGAACTCGCGGTACTCGCCTTGGAAAAGGTCGCCGGACTGAGGGTCCTCTACACGACCGGCTACACACGCAACGCAGTCGTGCATAACGGCGTCCTGGATCCGGGCACGCACCTGCTGCAAAAGCCATTCAGCCTGGAGCAGCTGGCGCAGAAGGTGCGTCACGTGATTGACGGCTAGGTGATTTGTCAAGCAGGGCGTCGTGTCAGGCTGGCTCTCGATCTATCGAGCCGCGCGATACGGACGTGCACGCCACCTTATGAACGCCGGCGCGCCGTGCTTCGGGCTTGAGCGCAAGGTGCTCGATGGCCCAGGCACCCGTGGGCCGATGCGGAAGCTCGAGGGTCGTCAACTGTGGCCTTAGATGACGCGACAGCTCGTCATCATCGTAGCCAACGACAGAGATGTCCCGCGGGATGCGCAGGCCGCCTTCGCCAATCGCCATGAAACAGCCCATCGCCATCTTGTCATTCTGACAGAAGATCGCTGTTGGGAGGGTTGGAAAGCGACAGAGCCTGGATTGCGGCTGCGAAGATCGAGAGTGGCAGCGTGTTTCGGGCGATCGGTCGATGGGGAACGGTCTCACGCCGTACGCTCGACCCGCAGTCGATCAATGCGATCATCAAGCAGCGTGTCGCCATGGCAGGACTGGAGCCGGGAGACTACCCGGCGCATGGCCTGCGATCCGGCTACCTCATCGAGGCGGCGAACCGCGGCGTTCCCCTGCCTGAAGCGATGGAGCAGTCCCGTCATCGCTCGGTTCAGCAGGCTTCGAGCTATTACAACAGCGCCACACGTCGGACCGGGCGAGCTGCCAGGATGTTATAGGATGTTCCAAGACCCTCAGCCCCTTATAGACCCTCATATCTAGAGGCGCGCAACGTACCATCGCCGGCCTGACCGCTTCCGTTTCAACCTTACGAAGGCTGCGGGCCTTTGAGGCCTCCAGTGGCTGCTGTCCCAAGCTTTTGCATTCAAAGAGAATGCTTACAGCTGACGTTGCTGTTGCTCGGCCTGCAATCTTGCTAGGCGAAGGCGTTCGTATCTTTCATCACACCGGCGACGCTCCTCGGTCATCGATTTCCGCGCGATTTCCGAACTTCGTTTAAACGTCACTTCTCGCTCTAAAGCGGTGCGCATGACACAGACAATCGGCAGCCGATCCTGTGCAGTTTCTACCGGCTCCTGCTTATTGGTTTCGTTTAGCACGGACACCTGGTGTGTTGAT
The DNA here is from genome assembly GCF_022899935.1 of Shinella curvata. Taxonomy (GTDB): domain Bacteria; phylum Pseudomonadota; class Alphaproteobacteria; order Rhizobiales; family Rhizobiaceae; genus Shinella; species Shinella curvata. The sequence goes on along the minus strand of NZ_JALJCJ010000010.1, from coordinate 87,955 downwards.
GCGATCTGGTTGCTGAACATGTTTCCCCCTACTTGATGCAACGGAACGCACCGACAGGCAAAAAGATGCAGGGCAAGATGAGATTGTGCGCTTCCGCTCCAAACGGCGCCAAGATGCCATGAGATATATTCGGCGCCCATGTCGGATGAGAGGGCACGCCTTCGTCCTTAGCTGACGAAAGGAGACAATCATGCTGACGATGCCAGAAATTGTTGAGTGGGGACCGAAGAGCTACGTTGCGGTCCGGCTGCCCGTGGTTATCCCATTTGGCCAGGAGGTGGACCCCGCTTTCGAAGAGCTATTCGAGGCGTTCGCGCAAGCCGGCGTTGAACCTGACGGTGTGGAATTCATCAAATTCAACGTTGTCGACATGCCACGCCTTGAGATCGAGGTGGGTATGACGACAGATGCCCTTGTCCCTCTATCGGCCGGCTAGTGAACGGCGTGCTTCCCGCCGGCCGCTATGCGAGCATGACATATACCGGTCCCTATGACGGCCTTTACGACGCAACGGCTATGCTTGTCGGATGGGCGAAAGAAAAGGGTCTGCGGTGGGACGCCCGGAGCACGGAAAATGGCGACGTGTTCGCTTCTCGGCTCGAGGTCCACGACAACAACCCGTCTATCGAACCAGATTCCGCGAAATTGGTCACGACCCTGCTGTTTAAACTCGCGGTGTCGTGAACATGGCGTGGGAAAAAGGACGCGGTTCCTCGTAAACCGCGTCCTTCCATCCACCTCGAATGGCAGGGCATAAGGCCCTTACCATCAACAGGTAGATACCGGTCAAGAATGCACCCCTCCCCGCTCAAATAGGCGGATTCAATCGTAGACGGAGAGCCCGCAACGTATTCGAATATGCCGGGACGACAAGCAGTAAATTGGAGAATGTAAGTGGAGTTTGCCAAGCTCGCCTGAGCTCTGGTTGGCTGGCGGCTGAAACAAGGTGCGAGATGACAGCGCCGGCAGTGAAGCGTTTTCTGAACGAGAACGAGCCGATACGACGGAACAACTATCCATGTCGGAAGTTATGATGACGCCCTCAACGCCCCCTACGTGAGTGCATAAAAGCGAGTGTCCCCTCCCCCTCGGACACTCGCTTTTTCTTTGTCACGACTTCCACGATCTAGATTTTGGCCGCGGCCTGCAACGAAATCTCCGGCTTCGCATTTCCCTAGCGGAGGTGGCGATGACCATAGGATATCCCGATAACTCGCGGACTGCCGAACCAACAGATGCTGAGGTGCTGGACGCTGCTTACCAGATCGTCTCTAGCATCCGAGAGTTTTTCATCGCCGACCCGCCGGGCGAGGACATCATCGATCATGCGGCGCTACCTTTTGCGAAGGCCGCGATCGTAAGCGCGTTCCGACTGGTGATCGCCACCGAGCCGAGGGCGGAAACCCGAGGGAACCTTATGGTTCAGGGATCTCTGCTCGCCCAATACCAGCGCGATGTGGGTGCGCGGATCTCGGTCACCCCAGTCAACGTAGCGGATCAGGAAGCCATATATGACGGGTGGTGCCAATCGCGTCTCGATCGCTTGTTTGAGCGCGTAGCGGTCGATCGTCGTTTTCTGCGTGAGCTTTACGGAAAGGCCTCTCGGGTCGCGGCGCAGAAGTCCGAACCCGCACAGTTTCATCCACCCTTTCAGGAAGACGGGACTTACACGCCATATGGCCACGGCAATATGACGCCACATCCCATTCGCCTCTTTGTCGATGCCGTACCATTCTCGTAAGCATATAGACGCGTGCAGGAAACGCTGACGCAAGGCAAGCTTGCCATTGTCCCGGCCCATGTCGCCGAGGAGAAACGGTTGGATCCGGAAACGCGCCTATTTGGTTCAAGCACCGAGCGGACCGCCTGGTCGATTGCGGCCAGGCATCTGGCCAGCGGCCAGAAGGATCCGGTCAAGATGATCGTTGAAGCGATCGAGCACGAGCGTGGCCGCTGCGTGGCCTTGCTACAAGCTGCTTGCGGAACGGACGCCAGTATCCCAGGCTACCTCATCGATCCAGATATGGACTGGTAGCCTACGATCCCGCGAGCGTGGTTATGCCTCCGATCGACGTCCGCGAAAGCTTCGAAGCGGCGGCAATTGCGTGTGAACGTCAGCCAGCGCCTCGAGCCAGGTTTCAAGCTCGTCGGGGATCGGTTCGTTTCCGGCTTCCATGGCCTCAATCCAGGAAAGCTCGCATTGCAGGGCCGAGGCGAGATTGATTGGCGTCCAGCGGATCAGGATAAGACATTCAACGAAGCGGGCGGGGGACATTCTGGCACAGGGTGTCACGTTGGCAGCGACTGTTGGCATGGAAATCAGCTGCGATAGCGGCTTAAGGTCATTGGATACGACAATCGTCTGCCGATCGCTATGGTACCAATCGTCTCAGACCGTTAGGGAACGGAAAGAGACGATTGAGACAAGCGCATATGCAAAACTCAATGCGCTCGCCAGACCCTATCGCGAGCTTATCCAACAAATTGTAAACAAGGCCACCGAATGGAAACTGTCACGATCGAAAATCGCAGTGATCTGGCACAATGGGCAATCGAGCGGGCCAAGGCGATCGTTGCAGAGGAAGGTGGCAACCTTTGTCTTGCGGCGCGCGACCAGGGTGACGAGCAGATCGCTACCGCGGCCAATGCCCTTGGCCAGGCCATCGTCGACGCCCTGCTGGAGGTTTTCGACGGCCTGACACAGGAGTAAAGCGAACCTATCGCTCCGCGCCATCCCGGTCATTGCCGCGCTGGCGCCCCTGCTCGGCTTGCCTGAGGATTTGCTGACGCTGTTCGTCCCGTGCGTTTTTGTCAGCGCCGGCCTGCGAGTGTAGCACGACAGGCCGGCGATGGCGGGTCAACATTGGTGGGCATCCCCCTCCTGCCGATCTGCACGGTCGATGGCATCTTCTGCATTTGAATGTCTCGGCAATCTCGAGTCGAAAAGTATGCCTTGCGGGGGACGCATAACCAAATGAATCCGTCTCTCAATTGTCCCACGCGAACCGCCACGAAACACACATTTGAAAATGTGGTGTTTTTTCAAAGCGTTATGTGAGTGGTCAGCTGACTACACGAAAAACCCCTGTTCCAGCCCGCAAGCCAGTAGATAGCTGTGAATTTATCTATCCGACCTTAAGGTGGCGCTGCCCGTTAGCCTTTAACAATGCCATCACCATCGGACCAAGCGAGAATTCCCCACGGGCGCTTCGGCGCGTCAGATCACGCAAGTAGCCTCCTGCAGAGTTGATGAAATTCGCCCTTTCCAGGATGCATGCGATCGCTACGGCCGCATTCTCTGGGCCAAGGGCCTCACACGCTTCTTGATAGGCGGAAGGGCTCACGCCGAGCGTAGATCGAACAACCACAGCAGCCGACATAAGATCTCGCCACGTTCGTACGCCGCCCAGCGCGTAATCGATTATTGTCGGGCACGCCTCAAGCACTAATCCTAACGGAATCGGCCTGTGCTGCTCATACGTAGGCTGCCCACTGGAGCTCGGGTTTGCCCCCTGCTCTTTTCTTGAGCGAGGTTCAAATTCATTTAAGGATTCGGATTTTGAATTCTGTATGTGCCGCTCACTGTGAGCGGCATTGGTGCCCAGATTTTCTGGATTTTGCAGAATTTCCAACCGATTAACGACTTCGTCGCGAAGCATCTGCATCTCTTCGAGAATTGCAGTGAGGGAGGAGAGGGTCGATACCCGCGGAATCCTGCTTACGGTACCCACGTAAATATCCTCAATAGTCTGCCAATCGCCATCGACACCTTCTTCCATCGCTGCCGTGATAAGTTTGCGGACGTCGCGTCGGCAAATGGTCAGGTTTTCTTTTACCTGTCGCAATGCAGCTCTGTCCGCCATGACCCGCTGCGCCAATAGCGCCAGCTCTTCCGAACGGGCCAAGAGCGGTGACAAGTCGAAGCCGAAAGCGTTCTCGATCTGACCGTCCTGGCCCTTGCGGGCGTAACGCTTACCGTTGGCGCTATCCTTCCGGACGATCAGTCCAGCCTCCACGAGGATAGCGATGTGCCTGCGCAACGTCGCGCCCGCCATCGCATGCGCCCGAAGCGCTAATTGTGCGTTCGATGGAAAAACGATCAATTGTGCGTCCTGACGCAACTCGGTGTGAGGAAAAAAGCTCAAAAGCGCGTCGAGAACAGCAAGGCTATTCGACTGAATTCCAAGAAGTTCCATCGCGGCGGAAGCGTCTCTGAACACTTTCCACTTATCGGCGGTCTTTCCTTGCTTGATCTCGGCCATCGCCGCTTGGCGCCGCGCGAGCGCAAGCGACATCGGCCGACGTCCGAACGGCGTCGCCACATTACCCGATTGCATTGTCTCTCACCCTTCAGCAGGCAAAGGAAATTTGCTCACCAAAACGGCGCCAAAGACTCTTGACGAGGATTCGAGGAAATGCGATTCTGTTCTTGCTAGAGAGACAGAAGGGCTTCCGCGACGGCGACGTTGAGGGAGCTCTTTTCTTTTGCGGATTACTCTCCCTGTTTCCGTTGATGCTTTGCGCGATGCTCTTGGTAAAGCGCCGGCAAATGCTCGAGTACGAAAGCCACGAAATCGGGCGTCGCTTTCCTGTCAATCGTAATTTCTACCTTGCTCTTGCTCTGCCTCACCTGAGCAAGCCTGTCGCCATCAGGGGTCGACATAACATCTGGCAGTCCGCGCGCGATGCGACGCGGCTTCAGGTGATCGACCACCGCCTTGAACCGGTCCGCCGAGGGAAGTGCCTGCATCTCGTTCGAGGCGGCGAACTTGATTGGGTCGGAAGAAGATGGAGCCTTTTCCAGCAGTTCTGCCAGTTGCTGCCAACTCGGTCGTCCAACGCCCGCAGCAGGGCCGATAGCATCAATCAGTTCCGGGGGAAGGGCATCAACGAGTTGAAGCATCTTCGACAAGTTGCTTTTGTCCACTGACATGGCCGCGATGACGATATCACGTGAGAACTGCTTGTTGAGCTTGTGGGCGAAACGCGCTTTCTCGATGAAAGTGAGGTCTTCGCGCTCGTTGTTCTCCTGACCTTGTGCGACAACCAGTTGCTCGTCGGTTAAATCGCGAACGACCGCCCTGACCGGCAATCCCAGTTCTGAGACGGCGCGCAGCCTGCGGTGTCCGAAAGCAACCTGATATCTGGCCGGCTGAACCGGATGCGGCCTCACCAGAATCGGAACCTGCTGTCCTTGCTCGCGAATTGAAGCACGAAGTCCATCGATGTCACCTTGCATGCGATCCTGGACGAAGGACGGCTCGATCGATGATGCATCCAGCTCGACTACGACCCGACCTTCAGCGAGGCGTCGTTCGATTTCCTCGGCACGCCCAAGACGGTCATTCTGTTCGCGCAATGCGTTGCCGATGTTCGCGGTCAGCTTCGTGGCCGGATCGCGCTCTTTTCTCGCCACGCCCAGAAGCGGCATGGCACGAGTCTTGGCCGCCTTCTGTTCAGCCGTTGTTGTCGCGTCGGGTACGTCCACGGAGATGTCAAGGAGGTGCTTTCGACTCATGTGGTTCTGCCCCATGCTCTTTTAATCAGAGTTTCGATCTCGTCATTGACTGCGTTCATGGCCTCCAGGGCCCTATCATAGGTCGAGCGCGTGAACTGACCGCGTTCAACCTCGAAGAGGGTTTGATTTGTCAGACCGGCGTCCGAAACCGCCGTCGTCTTGAGCATTGGGAAATTGAGGACGTTTTCGCCGAAGATCGAACGCAGGTAACCGACCATCTGGTTCTGCGGGCCATCGCTCGGTTCAAACCGCGTGATGAGGTAGCGCATCCAGTTAAACTTGAATTGGGCGCCTGCATTCTCGATTTCTCGCAGCAAATTCGATGTCATCGCCAGGAACTGGTTCATTGACATGACATCCAACATCTGCGGATGGACGGTCACGAGGATCGACGTTGCGGCCGTCAGCGCGGAAAGCGTGAGATAGCCAAGCTGAGGAGGGCAATCGATAACGACAACATCGTAATTCTCAGCGATGTCTTCAATGACCTGACTGATCCGACCGTAAAAAAGCGTGTCGCCTTCCTTGCGCTTCATCAGTGCGCGAGGAGTGTCGTGCTCGAACTCCATCAGTTCAAGGTTGCCAGGAATCAGATGGAGATCCGGAATGTACGTGCCTCGGACAACCTGCTCGATCGGAACCTGTTCTTCATCGTACCTGATGGCACCGTAGAGTGTTTCATTCGGACCAACGTCGGTTTCCGGCTGACTACCGAATAAGGCAGAGAGGCTGGCCTGGGGATCTAGGTCGATCGCCAGAACACGGTAGCCACGCATCGCCAGGTACTGCGCGAGATGCGCAGCTGTCGTCGTTTTGCCCGAGCCGCCTTTGAAATTCATCACCGAAATAACTTGAAGCTGCTCACCCGCGCGACGATGGGGTAGGTAGCGTCGGTTCCCGCGGCCGATCTGGTCCAGATGCTCACGGATTGAATGTATATCTTCTATCGTGAACGTGCGTCGACCGCCCGGGCTCATGCTGACATGTAATTCTGGCATTTCCGACGCAGTCTGCCTGAGATAAGACTCACCGATCCCAAGCAGTTTTGACGCTTCTGACGGCGCAAAAGAGCGAATGCCTTTTTCCGATGTCGGCGGAAAAACCTTGAGATGATGTGCCTGAAGCTGGCTCGAAAGGGCGTCGGCATGACGCTCCATCAATGCAGTCAATCCTTCGACGACTGGTGCTGTTTTTGCGGCGGCCTTCGCCATCTCAAAACCCATTTTCTGCAAGTGGCGGTATTTTTCGCGAAACCTGTAAAGTTCCGCCGCTAGCCATTAGAGCCGATTCTGAATTTTGAGCAAGGGATTTTAGGTTAACAAAAGGTTAACGGGAAAACGCTCGAAACGCGGAGCAATCCGAATTACCCCTTTATCTCCTATAACTTAGCCAAGCTACTGCGGCTTGAGGATCATTGTTGCTTTACTGTGGATCCAACAAATTCGAGGCTGGAGATCACGTCGAAAATGAAGAGCGGCCGGGAGGACCGACGTCCGCCCTCCGCGACTCAGTTGCCAAAGCATGTAGGATTCTACAACTGACGCTCGCATCCGAACTGTGCTGATTTCCCAGTCGTCACTTAACGACGGAGAATTTGATGCGGTTAGCTGCGATCTCGATCCCCAAAACCCCCCGCGAAAGGCAACTGCTCTGGAAGCAGCACAAGCTTCGAGCGGAGGTATTCTCTGACAGGTTGGGTTGGGAGGTCATTGTCAGGGATGGGATTGAGATCGATCGCTTCGATGCTTTAGGCCCCACGTATGTTCTCGCGGTTCTCGATAACGACCGCGTCGCGGGATGCGCACGGCTCCTACCGTCAAACGGCCCAACCATGGTTCAGGATATCTTTCCCTCACTTATTCCCGGAGGGCAGCTACACTCCCACGCCGGTCTGATTGAAAGCTCTCGGTTCTGCGTCGACACCCAATGCGAGGGCAGGGGCCAAACCGCAATCCATGAAATTACCCTCTCGATGCTGGCCGGCATCATCGAATGGTCGATCGCCAACGGCTACAGCGAGATCGTCACAGTTACAGATTTGCGGTTTGAGCGGATCCTATCCCGTGTCGGCTGGCCGCTGCATCGCCTGGCACCGCCGCAAAAAATCGGCGTGACAACAGCCGTCGCTGGCACCTTGCTGGCAGATCAAGCCGCATTCGAGCGGCTCCGGCCCGAGCGCTATCGCTCGCTCATCACTTCCCCCTTCGGTCAGGCAGCCTGAGGAGAAGCAAGTGACTCAGCTTCGCTCCCATCCCCGACTTGTGCGCAAACTTCAGGAGGCGCTTGGTGACCAGCTTTGCGTCGCACTTGATGACAGCAACGTCGTCGAGATCATGCTTAATCCCGACGGCAAGCTCTTCATCGAACGGCTTTGCCACGGCGTGGCGCCGGCAGGTGAGATGTCGTCCGCTGCGGCGGAGATGGTCATCGGGACTGTTGCGCACGCTCTTCATGCGGAGGTCGATACGGACCACCCCATCATCTCCGGTGAGCTGCCGATCGGGGGGCACAGGTTTGAAGGCCTGCTGCCTCCAATCGTTTCAAGGCCGGCCTTCACCATACGCCGGCGTGCTTCACGTCTCATTCTACTCGATGACTATGTTCGCGGCGGCGTCATGACGGAGCTGCAGGCTGGAACGATCAGAAGCGCGATCGCGTCGCGGCTCAACATCATCATTTCAGGTGGAACAGGTTCTGGAAAAACGACGCTGGCAAATGCCGTGATCGACGAGATCGTCAAAAGCGCGCCGGAAGATCGGCTCGTCATCCTCGAGGATACAGCAGAAATCCAGTGCGCGGCCGACAACGCGGTGCTTCTCCACACCAGTGATGCCGTCGACATGGGCCGGTTGCTCAAGAGCACAATGCGGCTGCGGCCCGACCGGATCGTCGTCGGCGAGGTCCGTGACGGTGCGGCTCTCACGTTGCTCAAGGCCTGGAACACGGGACACCCTGGCGGCGTGGCGACCATCCATTCGAACACCGCGACGTCCGCGCTGCGACGTCTCGAGCAGCTGACCGCTGAAGCCAGCCATCAACCCATGCACGAGGTCATCGGGGAGGCCGTTGATCTGATCGTTTCGATCGAGCGCACGCCGCGCGACAGGCGGGTTCGTGACGTCATCCACGTCGATCGCTTCGCCAACGGCGAATACGAAATCCAATCCGACCAGCTAACAGAAAAAAAGGACGCGCGCCATGTTGCGTAAAAATCGACCGTTCGTGGTTGCTATCGTCGCCGTGCCAATCATCCTCACGTCTTTCATGCAGGCCGTAGCAAGCTCGGGCGGCAGCCTTCCGTGGGAGGGCCCGCTCGAGAAAATCCAGGAATCGATCACCGGACCTGTGGCCGGCTATATCGCGCTGGCAGCGGTAGCGATCGCCGGCGGCATGCTGATCTTTGGCGGGGAACTGAACGATTTTGCGCGGCGCCTGATGTACGTCGTCCTTGTCGCCGGCATCCTGCTTGGTGCCACCACAATTGTGGGCCTCTTCGGCGCGACCGGCGCCTCGATTGGCTTATCACAGGATTTGATCTCCACTCTCCAACCTGCCGGGACAGGGGAGGGGAGACATGGTTAGCTACCAATCCGGGCTGCAGCGCAACCGGGTTCACCGCGCGCTTTCCAGGCCGAACCTGCTGATGGGGGCCGACCGCGAGCTTGTCCTCATAACGGGTTTAGCCGCGGTCATCCTGATCTTCGTCGTTCTAACGGTCTATTCCGCACTCTTCGGCGTTGCGGTCTGGATCGTGATCGTTGGTGTGCTGCGGATGATGGCGAAGACCGATCCTCTAATGCGGCAGGTCTATGCCCGGCACATTTCCTACAAGCCCTACTACAAGCCGACCACCTCGCCGTGGCGGAAGTTCTGAGGAGACGGCTATGGCAGCGCTGAAACGCTTTCGAGCCACGGGACCGTCGTTCGCGGATCTCGTCCCCTATGCCGGCCTGGTAGACAATGGTGTTCTTCTTCTGAAGGACGGCAGTCTGATGGCCGGCTGGTATTTTGCCGGTCCCGACTCAGAGAGTGCCACAGACGTGGAGCGCAACGAACTCTCGCGACAGATAAATGCCATTCTCTCGCGCCTGGGCAGCGGATGGATGATCCAGGTCGAGGCTATCAGGGTGCCGACTGTGGACTACACGGGAGAGGACCGTTGCCATTTTCCGGATCCGGTCACGCGAGCGATCGACGCTGAGCGCCGCGCGCATTTCGGCCGGGAGCAGGGGCATTTCGAAAGCAAGCATGCACTCGTCCTCACATATCGACCCCTCGAGTCCAAGAAGACAGCGCTCAGCAAATACATCTACTCAGACGAGGAAAGCCGCAAAAGATCCTACGCGGACACGGTGCTCTTCGTGTTCAAGAACGCCATCCGCGAGATCGAGCAATATCTCGCAAACACCGTTTCCATCATCCGGATGGCGACGCGAGAGGTTAGCGAGCGGGGAGGGGAGCGAACGGCCAGATACGACGAGCTCTTGCAGTTTGTCCGCTTCTGTATCACCGGGGAAAATCATCCGATCCGACTGCCGGATATGCCCATGTATCTCGACTGGATCGCCACGGCCGAGCTCGAACACGGGCTGACGCCGAAGATGGAGAGCCGGTTCCTCGGCGTCGTAGCGATCGATGGCCTGCCGGCCGAGAGCTGGCCGGGCATCCTCAATAGCCTCGACCTGATGCCCTTGACCTACCGGTGGTCATCTCGCTTCATTTTCATGGACGCGGAGGAGGCCAGGCAAAAACTCGAGCGAACCCGCAAGAAGTGGCAGCAGAAGGTGCGGCCCTTCTTTGACCAGCTGTTTCAGACCCAGAGCCGTTCCGTCGATCAGGACGCCATGACCATGGTGGCCGAGACGGAGGATGCGATCGCCCAGGCATCATCGCAGCTGGTGGCCTACGGCTACTATACCCCGGTCGTCATCCTTTTCGACGAGGACCGCGAAGCACTGCAGGAGAAGGCGGAGGCGATCCGGCGGCTTGTTCAGGCGGAAGGTTTCGGAGCACGTATCGAGACCCTCAACGCGACCGACGCGTTCCTCGGCAGTTTACCGGGAAACTGGTATGCAAACATCCGGGAGCCGCTGATCAACACCAGCAACCTTGCCGATTTGATCCCCCTCAACTCGGTGTGGTCCGGCAACCCCGTCGCGCCTTGCCCATTCTATCCATTAAACTCCCCACCGCTGATGCAGGTTGCCAGCGGCTCCACACCCTTCCGTCTGAACCTCCATGTCGACGATGTCGGCCACACCCTCATTTTCGGACCAACCGGCTCCGGCAAGTCGACGCTTCTTGCGCTGATCGCCGCGCAGTTCAGGCGCTACGAATTCGCCCAAATCTTCGCATTCGACAAAGGCAGCTCCCTCCTACCCCTAACTCTGGCCTCCGGCGGCGATCATTACGAGATCGGTGGAGACCATGAGGAGGAGGGGAGGGCGCTGTCGTTCTGCCCGCTTTACGATTTGTCGGCAGATGGCGACCGCGCCTGGGCGACCGAATGGATCGAGATGCTTGTTGCCCTGCAGGGGGTGACCATCACACCCGACCACCGCAACGCCATCTCACGGCAGGTGAGTTTGATGGCGACGGCACAGGGTCGATCGCTCTCGGATTTCGTAAGTGGCGTCCAGATGCGGGAGATCAAGGACGCGCTACATCATTATACGGTCGACGGCCCCATGGGTCAGTTGCTCGATGCTGAGGAGGATGGCCTGACGCTCCGAGCGTTCCAGTGCTTCGAAATCGAGCACCTGATGAACCTCGGCGAACGCAATCTGGTGCCGGTCCTGACCTACCTGTTTCGTCGCATCGAAAAGCGTCTGGACGGCTCTCCAAGCATGATCCTCCTCGATGAGGCCTGGTTGATGCTCGGCCACCCGGTATTTCGAAGCAAGATCCGCGAGTGGCTCAAGGTCCTGCGCAAAGCAAACTGCGCCGTCGTGCTGGCGACACAATCGATCTCCGATGCGGAGCGGTCCGGCATCATCGACGTGTTGAAGGAATCCTGCCCGACGAAAATCTGCCTCCCGAACGGCGCAGCCCGAGAACCCGGCACACGCGAATTCTACGAGCGGATCGGCTTCAACGAGCGCCAGATCGAGATCGTGTCGAGCGCCATCCCGAAGCGAGAATACTACGTCGCCACACCTGATGGACGGCGTTTGTTCGACATGTCGCTAGGGCCGGTCGCGCTCAGCTTCGTCGGCGCGTCCGGAAAAGAGGACCTGAAGCGCATACGCGCACTGAAGGCAGAGCATGGCCATTCCTGGCCGACCAAGTGGCTTGAATCGAGAGGAGTTTACGATGCCGTATCGCTATCCAGCTTCGCGTAATTGGCTTGCCGTCCTGATGGCAAGCGCCCTGACTTTCGGAGCCAACCCGACTGCTAGGGCTGGATCGGCCACTGGAGCCGCAACCGAATGGACGCAGCTTGCGAACAATGCGCAGCTCATCGATCTTATGAAGAGCTCCGGGATCCAGGTCGATAATCAAATTACCCAGATCGGCCAGGTGGCGGAGCAAATCCAGAACCAGCTGAAAATCTACGAGAACATGCTGCAGAACACAGTGCAGCTTCCCGATCACATCTGGGGTCAGGTCGAGGGCGACTTGAACCGCCTCAGGGATATAGTCGAACAGGGTCAGAGCATTTCCTTTTCGATGGGCAATGCCGACGACGTCCTGAAACAGCGCTTCCAGAGTTATGCCGACCTCAAGACCAACCTGCCAAATGCCGAGAGCTTCTCGTCGAGCTATCAAAGCTGGTCAGATACGAACCGGGATACGATCGCCAGCACCCTAAAGGCCGCCAACCTGACGGCAGATCAGTTCAGTAGTGAAGAAGGCACGATGAACTCGCTGCGCGGAATGTCGGAGTCGGCCGACGGCCAGATGAAGGCATTGCAGGTTGGTCATCAGATTGCCGCGCAGCAGATCAGCCAAATGCAAAAGCTTCGCGGTCTCGTGTCCCAGCAGATGACGATGATGGGAACCTGGCTTCAGTCTGAACAGACGGACAAAGACTTAGCGCAGAAGCGTCGTGAAGAATTCTTCAGGTCGACACCACCTTCGACATCCGGCGGCGAGAAGATGAAGGTGGAGTGGTGATGGACATGTCACCCGATTTGAAGTGGATCAAGCTCGCTGCTGGTCTTACTACGCTCCTATTAGTGTCGATACAGCCGGCGCTGGCCCAGGAAGGTTCGGTTCTCACCGCGCTGCAAAAGGAGATTACCTCGGCGGCAAAAGGTTGGGAAACCACAGTAATGCAAGCCGCAAGGTCACTCTTTTGGATTCTGGCGGGCATCGAAATTGGCATCGCTGCTGTGTGGCTGGCCTTACAGGCCGCATCGCTCGATAGCTGGTTTGCCGAACTCGTCCGTCGGATCATGTTCGTAGGATTCTTCGCCTTCGTTCTTGCGGAAGGATCGACTTTCGCTAAGTCGGTTGTTGATAGCTTGTTTCAGATCGGCGCCAACGGTGGGACCGCGTCGCCTGCCGATGTCTTCAACGCCGGCCTCGTGGTCGCGACAAAAATGTCAGAAAAAGTCCAGTTCGGACTGTTCGAGGATAATGCGCTCGCAATATCTGCGGCATTCGCAATGGTAGTAACCGTTGTAGCGTTTTCTCTTGTCGCTGCGATTTTTGTGTCGGTGATGGTCGAGATGTACCTCGGTCTCCTAGCAGGGATGATAATGCTCGGCCTGGGTGGGTCGTCCTTCACAAAGGACTTCGCGATACGATATCTGGTATATGCCTTCTCTGTTGGCATGAAGCTGATGGGGCTGGTGATGATCTCTCGGATCGGATCCGAAGTCCTCATTAGCTTGGCAAACCGGCCTGACGTTGGTGACGAATTTCAGACAGCGTTGGCGATCGCCGGCATCGCGGTCGTGGTCTTCATTATCGCGATGTATGTCCCAAACATCATCCAAGGGGTTGTCCAGGGCGCTTCTGTCACTGGCGGCATGGAAACCATCCGCCATGGGGCCCAGGCCGCTTCTTTCGCAGCGGGAGCCGCGACACTCGCGGCGGGAGCTGCAGCGGCAGGTGCTGCGGCAGCGCAATCCGCTCGTGCGGCGGGATCGTCGACGGCGGGCGCTGCGCTCCGGGGTATCGGAGCGGCTATCGGATCCGGTGCGAAGGCGGCCGGGTCGGCTGCAAAAGAAAAAGCGATCGGCTCGCCAGGCGCGTATGCCGGCTCCCTGCTCGGTCTCGCCAACGCGAAGCTAGACGGCAGTCGAGGTGGGCAGGGCGGTAAACCCACTACGCCGGAACGCAAAGACAAACTGTAAATCGAGAGGGAAATTGCATGGCCGCAAACCGCGTCCCTGAAAGCCCGTACCTTGCCGCCCGGCAAGAGTGGACGGAAAGATATGGATCCTATGTGCAGGCCGCCCGAGCGTGGCGGATTGTCGGTATCATTGGCCTGACCATGGCGGTGATCGGCTTCAGCTATGCCATGTATCTCAGCACACAGGTCAAGCTCGTTCCTTACATAGTGGAGGTAGACAAACTCGGAAGCTCGGTGACATCAGGCTTCCCGCAGCAGATCGAGTACGCGGACGCCCGGGTTGTCCGGGCAACGCTTGGGAATTTCGTCACCAGCCTGAAATCGATCACCCCCGATGCCGTGGTTCAGAAGCAATACATCGACCGCACCTACGCCCTGCTTCGTACGTCGGACCCTTCGACACAGAAGATCAATGCGTGGTTTCGCGGGAACTCGCCCTTCGAGCGGGCGAAGACATCGACTGTCGCCATCGAGGTCAACAACATCGTCGCGCTCTCCAACCAGACCTATCAGATCGACTGGACGGAATACGAGCGCGATCGCAAGGGCAAGGAAACCGGCACGCGCCGGTTCCGGGGCATTGCGACAGTGGCACTGACGGCGCCGCAGGACGAGGCGATTATCCGTCTCAATCCGATCGGTCTCTATGTCCAGGATTTCGACTGGACCGCGCAGCTTTAAGGGCAGGGGAATACATATGCACAGAACTGGATTGATCGCGGCCGTCGGCTGCATGGCCGGACTCGTCCTTGTCGACGGTGCGATTGCGCAGACCATGACCTCGAACGAGGTCAAGGGAACGAGCATCTCTCGGAAATGGCGGGGAACGCCTGGGCTCGTTACCACAGGACCGGATGGCAAGGTCATTTTTCTATTCGGCGAAACGCAGCCTTCTGTGGTGTGCTCGCCGCTGCAGGTCTGCGACATCGAACTACAGGGTGGCGAAATTGTCCGTGACGTCCTTGTCGGAGACACCGTTCGTTGGAAGGTAGAGCCCGCGACATCGGGCGCGACCGGTGGGCAGGCGATCCACCTCATCATCAAGCCGTCAGAGTCTGGCCTCGTCACCTCAATGGTCGTAACGACGTCGCGGCGAACCTACCATATCCAGCTGAAGTCCCACCCGAGTCAGTACATGGCCCGCGTGGGTTTCGAATATCCGGAGGACACGTCTACCAAGCTCGCAGACATCAACGCGAGGCTCGAGACGGGTGGAATTCCAGGCACCGCGCCGGACAAGTTGAACTTTTCCTATTCAGTAAGCGGCAGCGCGTCCTGGAAGCCCAAGCGGGTCTACTCCGACGGCATCAAAACCTACATCCAGTTTTCGAAGTCCATATCGGGGCAGGACGCGCCGGTCCTGTTCGTGGTCAGCGGCGGGCAGAACCGCATCGTCAACTATCGAATGAAGAACGACATGATGATCGTGGATTATGCGGTCGATAAGGCGATCCTTGTGTCTGGCGTCGGCTGGCGCCAACAGAAAATCACCATTCGCCGGGGAGGGTGAACTATGCGAACGCTTACTGCACTCGTTCTCACTGCCGCGCTCGCCTCCGGCTGCCAAAGCACAGAAGAGGCGCTGATCACCAGTTCGACCCAAGTCGTAGTCACAGGTCCTGCTGCAAGCGCGATTGCCGGCGATATGGCAAGCCGCCTTGCCGAGCGGATCGGACCGGCCGGCACGACATCCATCAAAATGGAAAATGACAAGACGGACTATGCGACGGCACTGGAGGCAGCGCTAAAGGCCTTGGGCTACACCGTCATCACAAATGGAAAGGTGGCAAAGGATCAGAAGCCGGTCGAGATATCCTACTCCTTGGATAGTTTCGACGGGCAGGTCCTTGGCCATCTCGGGACGCCATCTGTCGCGCTTGGGCGGACCTACGCTGTGACCGGCGCCGGCGCGACGCCGTCCAGCCCTCTTTCCGTCATGCAGCGAAACTAAGGAGGCATCCCTATGGTCCAGTCGCTCCAACTTGGTACCTCTGCACGCTCGGATAGCCAGCAGGGTATGCGCCGGCTCAATCGCCTCCCGATAATCATCGCCATCGCAATCATCGTCCTCTTCTTTGGCGTGGTTGTCATCGGACTTTCCTGGCGTGGCCTCACGTTCAATCGAAATGGCGACCTCAACAGTGCTTCCAGCACTCCCGCAACGAATTTCGGCGACCAGTTGAAGCGAGGCGTGACCGACGGGATCATCGGCGAACGGGAAAAGCAGGAGATCTTTCAACCCACTCCGGTTGTTGTCCGGACGGAGGAGAGGCAAGAGCCGGCTGTTGAGCGACGGGAGGTGCAAGAGGACCGTCGGTCGAGGCTCGAACCAGAGGAGGAATGGAAGGCAAGGCTGAAGCGAGAGCAGGAGGAACAGTACATCCGTGAAGCCCAGCGTCAGCGTATGGCGCGACTACAGGCAAGAGCAACAGCCTTCGACTCGCCTCTTAAGGTCGACGTATCGGAGGTTGCTGAGAACACGAAGATCGCTGACGATCGGAACCAGCCGGGCAACCTCGCAACGAACAGCGCGTCCGATCTCTACGCCACCGCCATGAAGTCCGGGCTACTCGGGCAAAACGTCGATCCCAACGGGCAAGCGACCAAGGAAGATTTCTTCAATCAGGACATCAAGGATCTGGGCTACCTGCCGAACCGGGTGATGCCGCAAATGTCGCTATACGAGCTGAAGCGCGGCTCGGTCATTGCTGCCACGCTCATCACCGGCCTGAACTCTGATCTTCCAGGGCGGATCACCGCGCAGGTCAGTCAAAACGTCTTCGACAGTGCCACCGGTTATCGGCTTTTGATACCACAAGGCGCCAAGCTGTTCGGTCGCTATGACTCCAAGGTGTCTTTCGGTCAGGAGCGCGTTCTCGTCGTATGGACCGACCTCATATTCCCGAACGGTTCGACATTGCAAATCGGTGGCATGGCAGGCACGGACGCGGAAGGATACGGCGGGTTCAAGGACAAGGTTGATCGCCACCTCTGGCGAACGTTCGGATCCGCTGCACTTATTGCCATAATCGGTACAGGTATTGATAAGGCGGCCCCCGAGAGCTCGACACTGGCAACGCAGGATACTGCTTCCGACGCTGCTCGCAGAAACTTCGCCGAATCGTTCGGCCGCGTCGCCGAGCAAACCATTTCGAAGAACCTCAATGTCCAGCCAACGCTTCAGATAAGACCGGGTTACAAGTTCAACGTCCTTGTTGATCAGGACATCGTCTTTCCCGCGGAACAGAGGCAGTAGGCCCATAGTCGTCCTGAGCGCCAGATACGTGGCCATTCCTTCGTCGCGCAGAGGGTGCGCGCGCCCTACCTTGGGACGGCGTAGAGTTTGCATTTCTGCTCGAGACATGTCTTTCTGCGCTTGACCAAGTGAATGCTCTTGGAGCCTCGAACATTTGAAAAAGCCACAAAAGAACTTTGCCGTTGAGTACAAAGGCGCGCGCCGAAAACCATCGCCGCAATCTAACTCAATTTGGGGCAACCTCGACTTGCGCCAGTTCGCTGCGCAACCGGGCGAGGGGGAAGCGTCCGGGCTAAGCGAACCACGCGTTAATTCAGACGCGATAGCACACCATGCATCGAGTTCACCCATGTCGACAGCAAATCCGCAGCAAACGACCAAATCAATCTTGGCACTGGAGAAACAGATGGCCGACGATACGAGCATGAGCGAACAGGTTTCCACCGAGGCCGAAATTGCGCTGCCAAAGGCGCCTGAGCCCAAGAAGCGTGGCCCGCGATCCAAGAAGGTGGCAGCGGACACTGGATCGACGGATGCTTTGCTCGACGCGCCTACTGTTAAGAAAACTCGCGCAAAGAGGGGTAGCAAGATAGCTGCGGCCGAGGTGAAGCCAGCTGGCCGTCGTGGCGGGCGCAAAGCAAAGGCTGCGGTTGAGGGGATTGTCCAGTCTTCTACGCAATCTGTCTCGCCGGTGACAACTGCGGGTGATGAGATGGAGGATCTGCTCCAGCTCGAGCAGGAAAACCAGAGGCTGAGGAAGCTACTGGCTGGAAAGCTCCGCGAAGAAAACGCTGATCTACGAAAGCGACTTGGTCTCGATTGAGCCGATATTGGAGCATTGGTAGGCTGTTCCGCCGACCGCCCTCGCTAATGCGACTTTTCTCATCTGCTGGCACGGGCTTGGTTCGTTTTAATTGCCCAACAGGTGACCTAAAGTCTACATAGATGTAGGAGTTGAAACGCGATGGTAAGGTCGCCATGGAAACTTCTCACCGTATTTCTGTCTCGCGGAAGCAATTCGGATCAGCGCGACGCTGGGCAAAACGAATCCGCCGAAATCCTTGATGAGGCCGAGCTGCTTGCTCCTAACGCCAATTCCCCGGCTTCCGAGGCATCTAGAGGGGTGGCTTCTCCCGCTGAAGCAGAGCCCTCGGCAGCGCTGCGCGCTGATGCTACTTCAGACAGCGGCCGCCAAGACCTACCGCCATTGAATACCGCAAACGTGCGTGCCGCACTCTCAGCCGGCGAAGGCCGCACGTTGGCGCCAAAACGCACCAGAGGAGCCAAGCGGAGAGATCTGCAGGGTGCCCCATCGTCGAGCGCTCAAAGGAAGAACAAGGTCCAAGCGCCCGTTCATAAGGGCGACTTGGCTCGAGCAGTCAGCTTAGCGAAGCAGACAA
Source organism: Shinella curvata (assembly GCF_022899935.1). Lineage (GTDB taxonomy): Bacteria > Pseudomonadota > Alphaproteobacteria > Rhizobiales > Rhizobiaceae > Shinella > Shinella curvata. Next base: position 69,479 of record NZ_JALJCJ010000010.1, on the reverse strand, counting down.
CGCCAAGTGAATCTGATGCATTTCGGGTGCTAGATCACGAGATTCAGGAGCTACGTTCGCAGTTGGGAGTAAAACTCCGTCTGCAAAACGATCAACTCAAACAGATGCTCGACCGTTTTGTATCGAGGTAAATATCCCATCGATCCGCGTACACTCTGCTAGCTTAAAGCGTGGGTTAGCAGGCAGCTTCGCAATGGCAAGCGTTCCAGAAGTGGACCACCGAGCCGCACGGATGGACTCCGCGCGCTGCCCATGCTTTCTTCCTCGCCGGAGGGACTTTGTATGGCGTATGAATGGGATCCCCGGCGCGCGCGGCGTGCCCGCATCATCAGGTTTGCGACGGCGTTGGCGATCAGCGCGTCGGCAATAACCGTTCCTGTCGCGGTGCTGCTGGCGGCCGCTCCGATATAGATCGATGTCGACGGCGGCAATCAACTGAACCATCGGTTTGAGCTTTCCCGCTCCACAGCCGCCAAGGCTCTCGGCTTCCATACGTTCTCCATTCGATATGCAGGACTTGCGGTCCTGACCAAGTTCGTGGCTGACCTTTGAACTAACTCGAAGGCGTCCGCCCTAGATTAGGCCCGAGGCATGGACGACCAAATCCGGCCCTCCATCGTCAAACGCGATGAGCCGAAAGCTCTTGTAATGCTTGGAAAAACTCGACCGTTCCCGTCGCCATGGATACCCTGTATGTTGAGCGGCATTGCTCGAATTGCAAGCATATTCGTCACGTATGAATAGCGCTGCCAATGATCGAATGCTGATCAACGATTGCTACGACATCATCGTGCGTGGCCACCAATGCTCGCGCCGTGCTGCGCGAACAGTTCGGGTGCATAGCTTCTAGAAGGGCATCTTGAGCCGCCCGCGGAACAGACCGCGCCTCTCGATCGCTTCAAAGATTTGTTCGGGACCCTCGGGGTCAAGGATTTCATTGTCAGCCAGCCACTGAGCTATGTCGGCCAATGCTGGCGTCTCATAGGGTATCAAGGTGCGTTGGGACGCTGGTTCTCCCGGACCCGCCGAATGCCGGAGCGCTTCCACCGCCGCGATGACCGATCCCTCGCGCTCCACAATGTTGCGAAAAGAATCGACGGCGACGCCAAGATGCTCGCTCAACAGGTCATTCCGCAAATTCTCCAGCTTCGCTCTTAGCGTCTCGGAGCCCAGCGCCTCGAACGCGACATCGCACTCATTGTCAAATCTCATCGAACGATTGTTGAAATTCGACGAGCCAACCCGCATCCGCTCATTGTCCACGATCATCAGTTTGGAATGGACGTAGATCGGTTCGCCTCTCGCAGTGACCGGATGATAGATGCGCAGTCTGTTGTGGAGATCATGGCGGCGTAGCGATTCTCTCAGCCTTGCGCGCGCGGAATCCATGGCGAGAGACCCGAGCCAATCGTCGGCTTTCACCGGATTGATAAGTATGAATTCGGGACCGTCCGGTTCCGCTAGCCTTCTCGCAATGGCCTGCGCAACGGCGCGCGAGGCAAAATATTGGCTCTCAGCGTAGACGACCTTTTGCGCGGACATCACCATGTCCACATACAGCCGCTCGATTTCGGTTACTTGCTCGCGATCATCATAGGCCGGGCTCGTGCGAGATATAGCAAGATCGACCTCGCCAAAAGCGATGGCTCCCTCAACGCGAGGAAAATCGGCGTGCTGCTCGACGGCTTCGAGCTTTTCGCCACCAGCCAGTTGCCAACGCTCCCTGCATAGATCGCCTAGCGCCCGCGCCGCTGGGCCGATGCAATAGCTCGAAGCATCGTGCCAAGGTCCATAAGCTGTGCCGTCCGGGCGTTTCCGTTTCGGCGCGTCGTCGATATGCGCCCGGGTATCCCATCTATCGGTCGTGACATCGATCCCGCCACAGAAAGCCAGACTATCATCGATGACCAGTATTTTTTGATGGTGGGAGCTGCCAACCGGATGGTTGCCGTCCAGCTTGACTGTGATCTGACGGTTCAGTTTCCACCGCAGCAAATAAGGTACGTTCGCGACCTTAAGCCAGCTCGAAAGCAGGGCTGGATTCCATAGCAACAAGCGGATTTCCAGATCGGGGTTGCGCTTGGCCAGCCACAAGAGAAAGTCGCCGACACCCCTGGGCGCTTCATCCTGAACATCGGGATGGCCGAGCGTCACCCGCGCGTTGAAATCCCAGCCAACGAGATAGATCGTGCGCTTCGCGGCTTTCATCGCCAACCGGGCAGCCGAGAAATAGATGTCCGCGTCGATTAAGATCGCAAACTCATTAGCGCGCTCCACCCGCCAACAATTTTCAGACGGCCTCAAAAGCGGCTGTTCAGTCATCCGTTCCTCCCCGGAACGAAAACTATTACCTCAGTGAACTGATGCGGGCTACTCCAGGAAACCGACCATTCACATTTTCAAGGATGGCTAGGTGGATCCCAGAGTTGGATGGTGCAATTTGAATAGCCCAACAAGGGGGCCGATGGTTTTGTCACGCTATCATTGGCACGACACCTTGCTCAGCAGCGCCGGCCACCCTTATAAACCGCAATGACTTCTGATTCAAAAATCTTCGTCGGCCTGCGCTCAACGCGTAGCAAACCGTCGCTTCTTCGCGAAAACAACGGCCCGCGATGTCAGTGGGACGGATGCGATCGCGATGGGAGCCATCGCGCTCCAGTCGGAGCCGATGCCGAGGGATTGTATCTGTTGTTCTGTGAAGGACACGTGAGAGAATACATCAAAGGTTACAACTTCGCTCCGAAGCTTTCTGATCCCTTGGTTGCACGTTATCAGAGAGAAGCTGCGACCGGCAGGCGCCGTACATGGGGTACGCTCCTGCAGGAGGTAACTGAAATCCCCCTACCTTCAATGACGCGCTCCGGCACGGCAAAGACGTTGAACGCACGCAAAAATGCCGCAAGAAGCCAAGCCGGAAGAGCCGCTTCCCAACTGCGAAAACTCAAGGTTCTGGAAGCAAGGGCATTCGAAACGTTGGGTTTGCCGTGGGAAGCGACGTCGGCTGAGATCCGAACGCGCTACAAGCAACGGCTCAAAATGCATCACCCTGACGTCAATTCGGGCGATCGGGCGTCCGAGGAAAGCCTGCAGGCCACAATAGGAGCGTACAAATCCTCAAACTCAACGGCTTCTGCTAGGTTCAGTCCCACTGCGTGATGGCGTGTCATTTTCGCGATCAGAGGTAAGCGCTATCGGCCAACTTCGTCACGGCAGCGCCAAGGCAGCGTTCGCAACCGAACGGCGGAATGTGCTTGGAAGCAAGATCCTTGGTAGGGAGTTTTCGACCTCACGCGATGAAAATTTCGATTGGGGTTAGCATTCTGCACCTATTGTCGGGCAAGTCCTCTAAGGAAACATAGCTAAGGCCTCGATGACCTTTGGGCCTGCATCTCAAGTCCTGAGATCAACGTTTCGATCAGAAAGTCGTACCCCTTGTCGAGCGGAGCCGAGTTCCCGCTTTTCCAGCGCATGACGAACGACTGATTATACATGCGAGGCAGATATTGCTTCGTAAGCGGAAACACATCGGCGTCCAATGCCTCGAGATCGGCATCAAACGTTTTTACCCATTCTGAATCCTCACTCGCCTCATCCGCGGCAAGTTCGATAGTGACGAAACCTTCCAAAGCTCCAACCACCGCGTTGAAGGCATCGATAAGACCTTCCTCTTTGAAGCCAGCTTGAACGAGGGCGGCAAGAACGATCTCCACCCAGGGGGCGTTCGGCGCACCGTTGGATCGGATACTAGGTCCGAGCAGAGGGGCGGCATTTGGATGCTGGTGAATACGTGAGCGGAACCGCTTAAACAGGGTGCGGATTGTATCACGCCAGTCCCCCGCACGATCATCATGAGCCATGAGACCAGCGATAAGGGCGCCGGATATTTCGGCAAAAAGGTCTGTCTTCCGGCCGCCAGCATGCCAGTAGAGGGCGGCCGGGAAGACGTTCAGTCGGCGAGCAAGGGCCCGTACAGAAAAACCAGGCAGACCTTCTTCATCGATGAGAGCGATCGCTGCGTCGACAACGCGTTCACGCGTCAGGCCGACTGCGGCGGCTCGTCCCACGCGGCGTCCTTTTATCGGTGCGTCACCTGTCAAAGCTGCGGCCGGCAGCTGTTAGCGGAGATTGACCGCGCCTTCGAGTTCCTGGGCGAAGCGCTCATTCTGTTCTGCCGTTCCAATCGTTACCCGTATGAAGTTGGTGTACCCCGTCTCCATCCAAGGTTTGACGACAATACCCTTCTGAAGCAAGACCCCGGCTACTGGCGCAGCGTCCATTGGCAGGTCGATGAACAGGAAGTTTGCTTGCGACGGGATCACTCGCAACCCGAGCCGGCGAAGGCGGTCCGCCAAAACTTCCCTGTCGTGCCGTAACCTTGTAGTCGCTTCAATCATCCAGGCGGTATCACGCAACGCCGCGACGGCCGCCGTCTGTGCAACCGCATTGACGTTGAAGGGTGTTAATGTAGCACGAATTGTCCGAGCCAAGCCGTAATTTGATGTTATCGCGTAGCCGACGCGCAAACCGGCCAAACCATACGCCTTCGAGAAGGTTCGAAGGACCACCCAGTGCAAGTCAGAACGATGCTTCAGATTGGTCAGTCCATCTGGGGCGCCTATCGAGATAAACTCCGCATAGGCTTCATCCAGCACGAAGATCGTACCTGGTCGAACAGCGTCTGTAATAAGCAACAGAGCTTGTTCACACAGGGCCTGACCAACGGGATTCGAGGGTGATGAGATGAACAGGATCTTGGGACCATTCGCGAGCGCCGCGACAAGCCCCTGCACGTCGAAATCGAGATTTTCGGTCATGGGAACTTTGATCACCTGCGCTCCCGCGGCCATCGGCTCGATCTCATGCAGGCCAAAGCAAGGCGACACTGTCAGGACGTGATCGGTCGGTTCCAGATAAGCGCGGCAGAGTGCGGCAATCAATTCCTCGGAGCCGTTGCCACACACGATCCGGTCCGCTGCTACACCTAGCCGGTCGGAAATGGCATTGCGAAGCGATGCGCACATCGGATCGCTATAGCGTGAGGGAATGAGGCCCCAAAGAGCAGCCCCAACCGACGGCGACGATCCATACGGGTTCTCGTTGCTTCCCAGGCAAATGACATCTTCCTTACCGCTTATCTGGCGCGCGACAGAAGCCGAAATACCCGCATTGTAGGGCGGAAGTCGGCCTAGAGCCGGCCTTGCACTTGGGCCGTTTACCTCGTCCGCTCTCAAATTTTTCTCGACCATAGTTCATCCTAACCGTCTTCGGCGCACCGCTCTGGTCGCCGAGAGCTCATGAGTTTCGAGTGTGGTGGGACACCCGGCAAAAAAGCCGGTTGACATGATGATAGGTATATACATATCATTTTATTGTCCACCGAACAATTAACGGTGGCGGGAGGAATATCAGCGATGCCCACGCCGCACTCGGCCCAGACCTGGGCGCCGAGCCAGCCATCTATTGGCTGAGGTCTTTCGACGGGAACTGCAGACAAAAGTCGGCGCAAAGCCGACCACGGGAGGATAAAAATGAACTTCAGCAAAACTAATTTCACGCGGCGAACGTGGCTCATGGCAACGGTACTGGCTAGCATCGTTGCCACAACGCCGCTGGCGATGGCAGAAACGCCAGCGGATACCCTAGTGCAGGGTTACGCCCTGGACGAAATCATAACGATGGACCCTGCTGAAGCGTTTGAGCTGTCAACCGCCGAAATAAGCGCGAACATCTACGATCTCTTGGTCCGGTTCGACGTGTCTGACACATCGAAGGTCCAGGGCGATCTCGCGCAAAGCTGGACGATCTCCGACGATGGTCTCGTCTACACCTTCAAGCTCAAACCGGGGCTAACGTTTGCATCAGGCAATCCAGTCACTGCAGAGGATGTGGCCTGGTCTTTCGAGCGCGTCATCAAGCTCGACAAAGCCCCTGCGTTCATTCTCGGCCAATTCGGTATTACCGGTGACAACGTCACGGAGAAAGCCAGAGCAGAAGGACCCGATACCTTCGTGTTCACGGTCGACCGGCCGTATGCACCGAGTTTCGTACTCAACTGCCTGGCATCGTCCTCGTCCGCCGTGGTCGACAAGAAACTGGTTCTTGACCATGCGATACCGGCGGTCCCCAGCACGGATTACAAATGGGACAGTGACTTCGGCAATGATTGGCTGAAAACTCACTCGGCCGGTTCCGGAGTGTTCAAGCTCCGCGAGTGGCGGGCGAACGAAGCCGTGGTCATAGATCGCAACGAAGGTTATCACGGCAGCAAGGCCAAGCTTGCCCGTGTCGTGTACAGACACATGAAAGAGAGCGCCGCGCAGCGACTTTCGCTGGAAGCTGGCGATATCGACGTTGCACGAAACCTCGAACCCAACGATCTCGAAGCTATGGCCAAGAGCGAATTGGTCGACTTGGTTGAAGCGCCGAAAGGCACGGTTTTCTACATCGGGCTCAATCAGAAAAACCAACGCCTTGCCGCGCCGGAAGTGCGGCAAGCGTTCAAGTATCTGGTCGACTACGACGCAATCGGCAAAACCTTGATCAAGGGTATAGGCCGCGTCCACCAAACTTTTCTCCCGGCTGGCGTTCTGGGGGAATTGAGCGACACGCCATTCAAACTGGACGTCGCCAAAGCCAAGGCGCTACTCGAGAAAGCCGGCCTAAAGGATGGGTTTTCTGTAACGATGGATGTGCGCAACACGCAACCTGTAACAGGCATCGCGGAGTCGATCCAGCAGACGGCCGCCGCGGCCGGCATAACCATCGAAATCGTTCCTGGCGACGACAAGCAGACGTTGACGAAATATCGGGCGCGAAACCACGACATTTATATCGGCCAGTGGGGGCAGGACTATTTTGATCCCAACTCCAATGCCCAGGCCTTTGCCTCGAACACCGACAATTCTGACCGAAGCAAGAACAGCACGCTTGCCTGGAGAAATGCCTGGCATGTGTTGGAGCTGACAGCGAAGACAGACGCAGCGTTGATGGAGACAGACAGTGCCAAGCGCAGGGCGATGTACGAAGACATCCAGCGCACAGTCCTGGAGACCAGCCCTTTCGTTCTGCTTTTTCAGCAAATCGAAGTCGCGGGGGTCCGAAAGAATGTCCGTGGCCTGAAGCTTGGCCCGAGCTTCGACACGAACTTTGTCGGCAACGTTACGAAGGATTAGGCAGATGATGCTGCAAGCTTCGGACATCTCCACTAGCCGACAGACGATGAGCCGCGCCGGGACGCGAACGCTGGCAATCCTTGCCCAATTTGCCCGCTTTTTGTTGGTCGCGATGACAACGTATTTCGGCCTGTTGGCTGTAACGTTTTTCATAGGGCGGATCATTCCCGTCGATCCGGTGCTTGCCGTGCTTGGAGACCGCGCGCCTGCCGCAGTCGTTGAGCGCACGCGACGGGAGATGGGGCTCGACCTCCCACTGATCGAGCAATTCTACATCTACATCAAAGGTGTCCTGCAAGGTGACTTCGGCCGATCGGTGCTCACCACAAATCCGGTAATGGAGGATCTCCGCCGCTTTTTCCCAGCCACACTCGAGTTGGCAACGCTCGGCACGTTGATCGGTTCGTGCGTGGGCATCCCACTCGGCGTATTAGCGGCCGTCAAACGCGGCAGTTGGACAGACCAGGTCGTGCGGATCTTCGGGCTTGTAGGGTATTCGGTTCCAATATTCTGGATGGGTCTACTGCTGTTGGTTCTTTTTTACGTGAAGCTTCAATGGGTTGGTTATCCCGGCAGAATCGATGTTGCCTACGAGTATTCGTTCACGCCAATCACCGGGCTTCTGTTGTTGGATTCTGCGCTCCAAGGCGAATGGACCGTCTTCTCCAGTGTCGTCCACCACATCGTCCTACCGGCACTGCTGCTTGGCTACTTCTCCCTTGCCTATATCAGCCGCATGACACGCTCGTTCATGCTGAACGAGCTAAGCCAAGAGTATATCGTGTCGGCCCGCGCGAAGGGGTTGTCAGAGGCGCGCGTTGTGTGGTGCCACGCGCTCAGGAATGCCGCCGTCCCACTCGTGACCGTTATTGCGCTTTCCTATGCGAGCCTCTTGGAGGGCTCTGTACTAACCGAGACGGTGTTTTCCTGGCCAGGTATCGGCCTTTATATCACCAACTCGCTCCAAAATGCGGACATGAATGCCGTTCTCGGCGGCACGGTGCTGATAGGCTCGGTCTTTATCGCGCTCAATCTTATCGCTGATCTTCTCTACCGGATGCTCGACCCGAGGACGAGGGTGCAATGAGCCCGCGTTTCTCGCCACTGCAGCGTCGTTCGGATCGCAAGATCCGGAATGTGAAAATCCACGGCCACTTCTTACGGAGCACACGATGACTATCGTTGACCGATCGCCAATCACGCGGCGCGAATGGCTAACTTCAGAACGGCCGTCATCACGGTGGCAGGCACGACTGGGCCACACCTACGCCACATGGCAGCGCTTCCAAAGCAACAGACTGGCGATGGTGGGCCTCTCAATCATCATTTCATTGCTGATTGCCGCGGCTTGTGCCGACTTACTCGCTACGCACTCCCCATTGGTCGGCGATTTGAGCGGGGCACGGCTCCAACCGCCTTCGCTACAGCACTGGTTTGGGACGGATGATCTCGGGCGCGATATCTACTCTCGCATCGTCTATGGTTCGCGTATCACCCTCTTCGTCGTTGTACTCGTTGCGATCATAGCCGCACCGATAGGCCTTCTCGTCGGCACGACGGCTGGTTATCTCGGGGGTTGGGTCGATGCTATCTTGATGCGTATCACCGATGTCTTCCTCGCGTTTCCTCAGCTCATTCTTGCCCTTGCTTTCGTGGCGGCTCTCGGGCCGGGAATTGAAAATGCTGTACTCGCAATCGCCATTACATCCTGGCCCGCTTACGCCCGTATTGCGCGTGCCGAGACGCTGACTGTTCGAAACGTCGACTATATCCGAGCTGTGGAGCTTATGGGCGCACCACCCTCTCGCGTGGTTCTGCGCCATATCGTTCCGATCTGCACGTCTTCCCTGATCGTGCGCGTCACGCTCGACATGGCCGGGATCATCCTTACTGCAGCCGGGCTTGGGTTCGTAGGACTTGGGGCACAGCCACCGCTGCCTGAATGGGGTGCGATGATTGCATCCGGGCGCAGGTTTATCCTCGACCAGTGGTGGGTCGCGGCAGCCCCAGGCCTTGCAATCGTCATTGTGAGCCTCGGGTTCAACCTGCTCGGCGACGGGCTACGCGATGCTCTCGATCCGCGGCGCAGCGGTCAATAGATCCGGAGACATATCAATGGAAACGTTAGAACTGCCAGCGGGAAAAGCCGCGCCCTGCAGTCTTTTGCAGGTCGAAAATCTGAGGGTATCCTATCCCACACGGACGGGCTTTACCGATGTCGTCCGCGGAGTCACGTTTACGATCGGCCGAGAACGTGTGGCGATCGTCGGCGAGTCCGGCTCGGGCAAATCGCAAACCGGTCGCGCAATAATGGGACTAACCCCGCCGCATGCGCGCGTCTCAGCGCAGGCCCTCAAATTTGCCGATATTGATCTCCTGGCAGCGCCTGAACAGAAGCGACGCAAACTCCGCGGTGGCCACATTGCCATGATCTTGCAGGACCCAAAATACTCACTCAACCCCGTTATGAGCATAGGTCGGCAAATCGTCGAGGCCTTGCGGACACATGAAAACGTGGGGGTAAAAGAAGCGCGCGAGCGAGCGCTGGATATGCTCGCGGCCGTAAAGATTCGTGATCCACACCGTGTATTCGACCTGTATCCACACGAGGTGTCCGGCGGAATGGGCCAACGCGCGATGATCGCAATGATGCTCATTGCCGGTCCCGAACTGCTGATCGCCGACGAACCGACGTCAGCGCTGGACGTCACGGTGCGGTTAGAGGTCCTGAAGATCCTGGATGAGCTAGTGTCAAACCGCGGCATGGGTTTGGTTTTCATTTCTCATGATCTTGGACTTGTCTCCGCGTTCTGCGACCGCATCATCGTTATGTACGCCGGCCGTGTCGTCGAGGAACTCGCAGCTTCGGGTCTTGCGCACGCTCAGCATCCCTACACCCAAGGCCTTCTTAATTGCCTGCCAAAAATCGGCGGCAGGCGAACACCCTTGTCAGTGCTGGACCGGAGAGCGGAGTGGGCGGAATGAACATCGCTGCAAATGGGAAGATTCTCACCGTCGATCGACTGAACGTCTTCTTCGATCAGTTTCACGCGGTAAAAGATGTAAGCATGACCATCGCGCCTGGCGGATCCTATGGCCTCGTTGGGGAATCCGGCTCGGGCAAATCGACGCTACTCCGCGCGATAATGGGAGCCGTCCCGATTGCGAAAGGCGTCGTGACAATTGCTGGAAAGCCTTTGCCAAGTCGTCGGCCGAAGGCATTCTATCGCGACGTCCAAATGGTGTTCCAGGATCCCTACGGGTCATTGCATCCACGACAAACAGTGGACCGGCTCCTTCAGGAACCGCTTGCGATACACGGTCTTGCAGATGGTGAAAGACGCATCAGGCAAGCTCTAGACGATGTGGGGCTAGGTGCAAGTTTCCGCTTTCGCCATGCGCACCAACTCTCCGGTGGGCAGCGCCAACGCGTGGCGATTGCCCGCGCGCTCATCCTTGAGCCCAAAATTCTGCTGCTCGATGAACCAACCTCTGCACTGGACGCGTCCGTCCAAGCAGAAGTTTTGAACCTTTTGAACGAGGTAAGGCGCGAGCGCAACTTGACCTACCTCATGGTCAGCCACGACCTCGCTGTGATCCATCACATGTGCGACCGTCTCATGATCATGCAGAACGGTTGCGCGGTGGAGGAGCTGGCTGTGGACGAGCTCGCCGTTGGCGAGGCTCACAAACGCTACACCCAAGAACTTCTGAAAGCCAGCGAGGGCTTCGCTCGGTAGCGCGGGCGCCTTCAAATCACGCCCCAAATTGTGGGCTTACTCAACAATGCTGAGGAAACGACGATGCGACGCATACTCGCATATTGCATGATTGCATCCAGCTGCGCCGGGTTTCAGGCAAATGCAGACGACGGGGAGTATCTGAAGGTGTGCGACACATGGGGCGAAGGGTATTTCCTTCTCCCTGGAAGCGAAACGTGCCTAAAGATCAGCGGCAGCGTGACCTTTGACCTATCCGGAGGCGAAGACGTTTATTCCGGTGAATTGCTGGGCCGAGTGGTTCCGACGTCAAGCGCCAGTATCGATTTCAGCACAGCATCCGAGACGGATCTCGGTGCGCTTAAATCCGTTCTGTCGATCGACCTTGACGGAGCATCAGACGAAGGTGGTGGAGTGACCCTTTCGGAGGCCGTCTTGGAACTTAACGGCGTTCTTGTTGGCGCCACCAGCTCCCAGTTTGATATGTGGCTCAATTCGGCAGGTGAGGTCCTCAGCGATGACGTGGTCGCTTACGGGCCATCATTCACCAACTTAATCAGCTACACGGCGAGCTTCGATGAAGGCTGGTCGGCAATGTTTGGTGTCGAACAGGGCGAAATCCGAGACGATTCTGACTTTATCGTCCACGGAGTCGTTCCGCATGCCGTGGCTGGCATTCGTCTCGATGCTGATCGGATCCAGATAGGATCAGTGATCGGCTACGACTCCGTCGGCAAGCAAGTCGCCGCAAAAGCTCGGCTCGATCTCGAGATGAGCGATTCATTTTCCACGTTTGCCATGGTCGGATACCGCTCCGGCCGCGCCGAGCCTGGTTACTTTGGAGCCTGGGAAGGTCGGCTCGCTGCATGGACGGGTTTTTCCTTACACGTGTCTGACGAGGTGGTTCTGAATAGCCAAGCTGCTTACACGGACACGGGGAAGTACGCGATCGCGGCCAGCATCGACTACGAACTCATTCCTTCGCTTCTCATCAGCACTGAATTCGCGTTCACGTCCCTCCGTACGGAGGAGGGGGTGCGCGACAGTGCAATCGGCGGCCTCGTGAGTATAGAACGCGAATTTTAGCGAGCGTGCAGTATCAATCGAGCGACCAGAGTCCGACACAACGGTTCACGATGGTCGATGAACAAAAAACCCTGAAAACAAATCTACAAGGAGACTAGCAATGTATTCCACGAGACGAGAGCTGATCCAAATTGGAGTTGCAGGGGTGCTCATGCCGACGGTGGCCTTTGCGACCGGGACGGAAGAGAAGGGCGATGCGTTTGAGCGCTGGCGCCGTGAGTTCGAGGCGAGTGTCCCTGCACGAATGGAGGCTGCCAAAGTGGTCGGGGCATCTTTTGCCATCACTTCGAAAAGAAACCCGGTCCGCTACGCGTCATCGTTTGGTTTTGCCGATCTGAAGGCAAATAGAAAAATGACCCCTCAGACACCGATCCATCTCGCTTCCGTTAGCAAGCTCTTTACAGCCTCTGCCCTCGTGCAACTGTTCGAGCGCCACGGTTATGACCTGCATGCGGACTTGAACGAATTCATCGACTTCCCGGTGAAAAACCCGAACCACCCGCGTTTGGCGATCACTGCTCATCAACTGATTACGCACACCTCCAGCATATCTGACGAAGGATATGGGGATTACTCCGTCGAGGGCGACCCCACGCAGAGCCTCTCAAGTTTCCTCAAGAGCTATTTAGTGAAGGGCGGCAGCGCCTATTCGCCGAAGACGTCTTTCCTGAAGGCAAAGCCAGGCACCAAATGGGACTACAGCAATGTCGGGGCTGCCTTGGCGGGTTACCTGGTTGAAGCGATCAGCAAGAAGGACTTTGCGAGCTATGTCGCAGAGAACATCCTAACCCCGCTTCGCATCACCAACGCGCATTGGTATCTCCGCGAGTTTTCTCCCAACGTTCTTGCCAAGCCCTACAGATTTGAGAACGGCGAATATGTCGAGCTCTCTCAGGAAGGATATCCGGACGTGCCAGCAGGAATGCTTCGGTGTTCGGTAACTGATTTAGCAAAAGCGATACAGGCCATGCTCGGACAACATCGCGACGGCACGCCCATTCTTTCAAAAGCCACCGCTCGGGAAATGCTCCGCCGGCAGGTCGACCGGAAGATTTATCCCTATCAGGGCCTTGGTTGGACTGAGGAGGAAACAAGCAAGCGCAAGGTGGTTGGACACACCGGCAGTGACAACGGAGCCTCTAACATTGTGGCTTTGACAGGTGACAACAGCCAAGCTGTGATCGTCCTTATGAACATTGACGGCACGGACGAGACGAGCGCTTTTCGCGCTTCAATCACTGAAGACCTGCTAGCTGGGGCAAAGCTCGCCGGGTGAGGCGCCGACCTATTCCCCTGCAACTCGGTAGCTAGTGGGCAGCTCGAATATCTAGCCCTAGCTACCGGTATCATGCACCCCATTTGAGCATCGCCCACCGTCCGGCGCGAGCATAGACAGGTAGATTTCACATGGCCGAACGAAACCTCATCCCCATCTTCGATGGGCATAACGACGTTCTATACAAGCTTCACTATACCGACGAGGCCGACAAGGTATCCCTCTTCACCAAGGGCTCCCCTGACGACTGGCATATTGACCTGCCACGCGCGAAACAGGGAGGGTTCGCTGGCGGCATGTTTGCGGTATTCGCGCCTTCGCCAGACACGCCGACAGAAGCTGTCGTGGAGGGCGCGTCGGTCTTCGCGATCGATGAGCCATTACCACCGGCGCTTTCGATGGACGATGCACGTCGGACCACCATCGCCATGGCGTCCATTTTGTTCGAGCTTGACCGTGCCGGAGCGGTCGCTCTGTGCCGGTCTGCGGCCGACATACGAGCGGCGAGGGATCGCGGCACGATCGCCGCCGTTTTCCACATCGAAGGGGCAGAGGCGATTGATCGCGACTTGGTAATGATCGAAACGCTCTACGGAATGGGTCTGCGCTCGATCGGACCGGTTTGGAGCAGGCCGAACATGTTCGGTCACGGCGTACCTTTCCGCTACCCGTCTGCGCCAGACACCGGGCCAGGCCTGACCGACGCGGGGAAGGATCTTGTGCGCGCCTGCAATGACAAGAAAATCCTTGTTGACCTATCTCATCTAAATGAGCGTGGGTTTCGCGACGTTGCCGCGTTGAGTAACGCGCCGTTGGTCGCCACCCATTCGAATGTGCATCGCATTTGCCCACATGCCAGAAACCTGACCGATTGGCAGCTTGGTGCGATCCGCGACACCAAGGGGCTGGTGGGATTGAACTTTGAAACAACGTTTCTTCACTCCCCGCCGGCCGGATCGGGTGTCCCGGATGCTGAGATCTTGCTCCGGCATATGGATGCCCTGATCCTCGAGCTCGGTGAAGACGGTGTCGGCCTAGGTTCAGACTTTGACGGCGCCGATGTACCGAAATTGATCAGCGACGCATCCGGACTTCAACGGCTTCTCGACGTTTTTCGGGAGTATGGATACGGCGAAGGTCTCATCGAAAAAATCGCGTGGAAGAACTGGCTCTCCGTGATCGAAAGAACAATCGGCTAGCAGTCGACCGCACGCGCAAGGCCGTTCTTTCACGTCGATGCCGCCCCCGAACTTTAGAGGTTTGCTATGGATGAAGCGTTCCGATGCCTTATCGATAAGCTCGACTCTGCGAGGGGTCACGAGTTGATGGTCGGTGCGCTCCGAGATTTTGCGGCGAGTATTGGATTTGAGCGGTTTGCCTACCTGCAGAAAGAGGGAATGCGCGTCAGGACACTAAGCTCTTATCCCGAGCCCTGGAAAAAAATCTACTTGGAGCGACACCTCGTTCGTATCGATCCCGTGGTGCGGGAGGCTCGTCTCCGACGGGAGCCTTTCGCCTGGTCGGCAGATCAGTGGAAATCTACCGACGATCGAGAGATGAGGGACTTTCGCAACGAAGCGATCTCGCACGGTATCAGGTCCGGAATTACGGTTGCAGTGGAGGGTAGTTTCGCTTCAACGCTCATGCTGACCCTCGCGTCACCGCGCCGTGAGATCAGCACTACTTTTTCCCAGCATGGCGCGAAAGCTATTCAGGCTTTGCTCTCGGTCCACTATAGATCGCTGGTCCGTTCTACTCGCGTAGATGTAGGCCCGCGACAAACGCTTTCTCCAAAGGAACTGCTTTGCGTCGAATGGGCGGCGCGAGGGCGAAATGGCCCGCAGATCGCAGACATATTGGGGATGAGTCCGCGCACCGTTCAAGACCACCTAGATAAGGCGCGAAAGAAAGCGGCTGCGAGCACCGTCCCCCATCTAATCGCCATTGCAAAAGACAGAAGCTGGCTTTGATTTCAGACTGGAACAATGGGTACGTAACCTAGAGCGTCCAAAGTTTCCGCAAGGATCGCTTGTTGCTCTGCCAACTTTGTTTGTCGCGCTGAATACTCATCGCGCAGCTGTGCAGAGATGGACGCCGGCATGCTCGGATCATTTTGGGCCCTTAGCAATTCCTCATAGACAACTTCGTCAGCCGCCATTTGCCGGCGTTGTGACTGGATTGCGGCTATTGCAGCCTCTTCTAATGCGCGTTTTTCAATAAGAACTTTCATCGTCACGTCACATTCTCCATAACCCGGCGGGCATTTCACCTTGCCACACGGAGCCGAAGCCTAGGAATTATCGAAGTCAACGGCGCTCCATAGGCCTCTGTAGAGAATACTCCGTGGAGGAATACTCTTCAAGCGTTTGATCTCCGCTACATGGAGATCAAAGAAGTCTTTGCGCAAAACTTGCGAGCGGCGCGTCAACAGAAAGGCCTGTCGCAGGAGGAGCTTGCGCATCGTGCCGAGATTGACCGCACGTACATTAGCTCCTTGGAACGCAGCATTTACAACGCAAGCATTGATGTGGTTGAGCGACTCGCGATCGCGCTCGAGATCCAAGCCGCTGATTTGTTAAGGCGCCCACCAAGCGATACCTGAAGGATTTCGTTCAAAGGGCTTCAAAAATGTGGGCAGGCGCGATATATCTTCTTCCCAAGGAGAATGATTATGCCAACTTCTTATCGTGCGTATACGCCGACCGAAGCCGCAGCGTTGAGCGAAATCGCCGTCAAGTCCGTCCACAACGCCATCGACAAGCGCGTCATATCTGCCGGTTCCGTTGGCGGTGAAGGTCGCGTTTTATCCGATGACGATCTCCTTCGGTTGAAACTCTGGTATGGCGTCGGCTCGATCCTCTCAGCTGAGCGACGCAAACGTTTGTTCGACACGATCGACGAAAACCCGCACGCTGATACGGTTCGGGCGGATGACTACTTGATTGTCGATGTCGCCCGGGCGAGGGAACAATTGGCCGCGCGAGCTGAAGCTTTGCGCGAGGCAAAAGCTATTGTCGAAAGCAGCAAGGGCGTTATGGGTGGAGAGCCTGTCTTCAAGTCAACGCGCGTCCCTGTAAGGGCGATTGCAGCGATGAGGAGGCAGGGCGCGAGCATACAGGAGATCGTCGACGGGTATCCGGCGCTTACCTCCCGCATGGTTGAGCTGTCCGAAATCTGGGCCGCGGCTCATCCTGCAAGGGGTAGGCCCCGCAAGCTTTCCGATTTCGGGATCACGGCGACGTCCACCAAGCGCCTTACCCTCGGAACAAGACCAGAAGTAAAGCGCGCCGGCTCATTGTCGTGAAATTTCTGATCGACGAATGCCTTCATACATCACTCGTGGCCGTCGCGCAGGACAACGGCCACGATGGCTTCCACGTGAACTGGCTGGGACTGAGCGGTGAGGCAGACTGGGACCTCATGCCGCGCATCGTGGCAGAGGACTATACGTTCGTCACAAACAATGCGCGAGATTTCCGGAAGCTTTACAGCAGAGAACAGCTGCACGCGGGCTTGGTCATCATTGTACCCTTCGTTACCCCTGCATTGCAGAGAGAGCTATTTGATATAGTTCTTCGTGATCTGGCGGAGGGTGAGGAGTTGCTAAACGAAGTGATCGAAATCAGCTTGGACGGCAAGGAAGCTGTTTTGACCCGGTACGCGCTGCCCGCAGCGTGATCGGTCAGCTACCGGCCGCCAATCCTCGACAGGTCGATGCGCATCTCGGCCGCGCCGACTTCTGTTACTGCGACGGGCGGCTGCACGGAATCCTCTTCACCCGGCTTCGCATCAACTTCCTGAGAGTCCTCCTCGGTTTGACGTTTTGATAGTGGCTTCCCGCTCACGAAGGTCGCCCCTCCCGGGTCCTCAACCTGAAAAACCTTGGTACCCTCGAACTCGCCGGTGCGCCATGCGTAGACGGCGTCCTCGAACATCTGAGGTATAACCTCCTTGCTCGTCGGGCTACCGTACCATTTCGTCACGATACGGGAGATTTTGCCAAACAGCGCTGTGCCGCGCTTGAGATTCTCGCAGGGGTCAACAAGCGCAGTATCGAGCTCAGCGATGTCGGTGATGCCAACGCCGGCGGGATATTGCGTGAGACCGACTCGAACACTCGCCTTTCCCACATGCTGGCGCATGATCTCCAACGCTGCCTCGGGTGATTGCGGTCTTGAGACGAGGACAAGCCTGCCGCCGGATTTCACGGTGATGGCCAACGGATCGGCGGAGCCGGCTGCCGCCACGAACTGCTCGACGATGGCGGGCGTGAGCGAAGGATCGGCACATCTCTCGATAAGAGCGACGTCAAGCATAGGGAATGTCCAGTCAGGTGTTGAACGAGAAGATGACGGGTTTGCTGAAGAGGCGGCTCCAGGCCTGTGCACTTGCGCGCTGAATGTCGACGATCGAGGTCCCGGTCGTCCACCAGCCGTTGCCCACAGCAACAATGACGTCTGGATCATGCAGCATGGACTGCAGCACCGGCCAGACAATGAGCTGTTCATAGCAAATCAGCGGGGCAATCCTGGAGCCTACGACCTCGATGACAGGATTTGCGAAGAAATGCGCCCGGGCGCCGCCAGCCTCTCCCAGCAATTTATTCCACGGTTGCCACATCGATCCGGGAACCGGCATCCTCTCGCGATAGAGGATGGTGGCGCCATCAGCGCTGATCGAAACGAGCACATTATCGTAGCCGTCCGTGTCGATGAGCGCAGTCCCGGCGATCACCGTGGTGTTGGTGCCGGAAAGCGCCGTTCGCCACAACCTCGCAAGCGTGGGCGTCCAAAAGCCGAGAGCGCTCTCGGGCAGGACAACGATATCAGCCGCCGCCTGACGACCAACCATCTTGATTAGCGCTTTGTGCCGCTCGAGGCTCGTGTCCCGACCGAGAGAAGCCCCCATTTCCAAGTCGACACCCTGCCACGACGCAGGTAGACTCGGCTGCGTCCACTCAGCGGCGGACCAGAGCCAGATGCCCGTGAGGGCCATGGCTGCAGCCGGCCAACGGGGCGTCGTCATCATGGCCAGGCCGGCTGCCATCGCAACTATCCCCCACCAGCCCCAAGCCGGAAACAGAGCCCCGGCCGCGGTGATCGGATGCGCCCATCCAGTGATACCAAACGGCGGAAACGCCATGATCACACAAGCGATCAGGAAGCGAAGCGGTTTTCGCCAACCTGTGCCGTCTGTCCAGAGCGCCGTATGCACGACGACGAAGCCGACCGAGGCGATCAGCCACAGAAGCAGGCCAGGCCAGATATCCGAGGAATAGAAGTTTGCCACACCTTGAGGCAGGCCTCGCGACGCAGCCAGGAAATACGCTGCCGAAACTGCGGCCGCTTGCCAGCGCCTTCCCGAGAGCGACCACATAACCGGGAAGAAGATAACGGTCGGAAGGGACAGGATATTGCCACTCCAACCGATCCAGCCAGCCGCGACCGAGCCGATGATCAACGCCGACGTTCGAAGATGGTCAAGGCGCATAGGTCCACACCTCCTGCGCCAATCCGAGAATCCCGTCAGTTGGAAGAGGGCCGACATAACGGCTATCGAACGACCCCGGGAACTCGGAGTGCAGAAACACCATGTCAGGTGGAACGACACCACCGTCATAAGTGGCCATCACGCGCCCCTGGCCATCCCACGGTGCGACACGCGAGTGGGGTAGCGACTTCCCGTCGACACGCACCGCGCCATCGATCTCGATGGTCTGTCCGGATATCGCTGCGACGGTCTTGATCAGGGGCGCGACTTGTCCGTCGCAAAGACCGAAACGAAGATATCCACGTGAGCGCGCCTCGCGCATCTGCTCGGTATCGGGCGGGCAAATGAAGACCAGATCACCAACCAAAACCGGGCGATCAGGATCGACAATGCGCCATAGACCGAGCGGTTCGCTCGGCGTGAGATTGACCCTGAAGCCGGCTCCACCGAGCATCACGAGAAGCCCGAGCGTCAAAAGGCTGACGCTGCTGATCCGATAGAACCAGACGAGCCGATGGATGCGCCGAAGCACGCTATGTCGATGGCGCACCTTCATTTCAGCGTCAGTCCCTGGCTCTTGGTCTGACGCATGGCCTCAGCGGCTTTTAGCGCGGTCACAGTTCTTTCATGAGCAGACAACTGCTGCACGGTCCGCATCGTGTTCCAGGCCTGGCCGACCTCGCTCTTCTGCGTTGCGTTCATGCCAGACGTGACCCGTTGGAACGCCTCGCCGTTGGCATCCTTGGCGGCGAGAGGCAGGAATGTCCGTTCCCCAAAACGCTTGGTCACCGCCTTGGCAAAGCCTTCGAGTTCGGCCTTCACCATCTTGTCCGCCAAGGCATACTCAAGGCCGGCTGGCAGATCGTTTCGATCAATGGCGTCGCGAACACGTTCGAGCACGCTCTTTGCATTCGCCGAAAGTGCAGGGATTTCAAGCGCGACCTGTTTCCGAACCGCCAGCTCCTCAGCGTGGTTTCGCCGCTCTGCATCGCCGCGCTGGCGCAGATAGTCGCTGATGCTATCGGCCAACGGCGTGACATTCCTAAGCGCCCGATCTCGGTCCGACTTATCGGCCCGGCTCGCGAACACCCCTGTCTTGCCCTTCAGCGCACCGAGCACCTCCGGCTCTGCGGCAATCTTTGCAATCGCCTTCGCCGCGGTCGCCTGATCGATCAGCATTGCATCCACATTCGCCGCCTTGAAGGCCGCTTCTGGCTGTGCGTAGACATGATGGAAGCGCATCGAGACTTCTTCCCATTGCTTCTTGAGCGCGGGGTCGGCCGCGAGCTTGTCCTCGACGGCCTGATCGATCGATTTCGGGAAGGTCGTAATACCGGCAACCATGGGCCTGGCCTCCTTTGCTGCGATGGGAATTGTTCTCGCCGCCGACGTTGCGAAGCCGAGCTTGGCACCGATGGCCGCAAGCCGGCCGGCGAGATCGGCGTGCTTTTGCTTCTGCCGCACCGTCCATTCGAGACGGTCGCGCGCGATGGTCCTGGCGACGTTGACGATGTGAAGCCCGCGCGTCTCGGCAAAGCGGAGCGCCTGCTGATAGATGCTGCCGCCCGCATAATCGAGCGTGGTTTCCTTGGAATTCCTGCGCGACAGGATCTCGACGAGTCCACCGGCCTTGGCGAAGGATCGGCTGCCGTAGTAGACGCCGAGATCCTCGCGGTGACGGGTCATCGCTACATAGGTCAGGTGACGATCGAGCGAGAGAGATGCCAGCACCTTGACGCGATCGACCGTCGCGCCTTGAGACTTGTGAACCGTTGTGGCGTAACCGTGGTCGATGTTGTTGTAGAATCGCTGCTCGAGGTTGACCTCACGTAGATCATCTCCCTCGCCGATCGCCACGACGATACGACCTGACGCCGCTGCTACGATTTTGCCCAGCATGCCGTTCTTGACGCCAAGAGAACCCTCGTTTTTCAGGAAGACGACCTGATCGCCAGTGGCAAAATTGCGGTCTCCATCAGCAGTCTTGAACGCGAAACCCTGATCAATGACGCCGCGCTCTATGAGCTTTGCGCGCGCCAAATCGTTCAGCATCCGGACATCACGGCGCAAGTGAGCGAGGATCAACGTCGACTTGGCGGGATCGTAGTCGCGGTTCCAGTCGGCAATGAGGTTGGTGACGGCATCAGCCTTCAGCTCGGAGCCCATCATCTTGCCGTTCGCCTGATAGGCAGAGACAGCCTTGCCGATTTCTCCGCGCGCCAGATCGAGCGATGCCTCGCGCATCCACTGCTCGCGCTGGCGATAGATGGTCTCCAGCTCCGCATAGCCGATGCGCTCAGTGATCGCCCGAAACGCAGCACCCGCTTCGATCGGCTGAAGCTGCTCCGGATCGCCGACGAGCACGAGCTTCGCGCCAGATCTGGTGACCATTTCGACAATTGTCGCCATCTGCCGAGACGACACCATCCCGGCCTCGTCCAGCACGAAGACTGTCTTGTCATCGAGCTGCCCGCGTCGCTGGTTCCAACGGAGTTCCCAGGATGACAACGTGCACGAGACGATGCCCGCTTCCTTCTCCAGACCTTCGGCTGCCTTGCCGGCGAGCGCGCCACCGACAACACGATAGCCGGCGGCTTCCCAGGCTTCGCGGGCCGCCTTCATCATCGTGGTCTTGCCCGCGCCGGCCCGGCCGATCACGGCGGCGATCCGCTCGCGACCGGCGACATGTTCGATGGCGGCTTTCTGCTCGTCGGACAGCCGGTCGTGGAGCCCGACCGTCGCCTCGAGCACGGACTTGCGGACACCATGCGACGACTGCTGCGAGAGCCAGATCGCTCGATTGGCCATATCGGCTTCGAGCCTGAGCAGCTCGCGTGTGGTATATTTTGCGGGCGCACGCACCCCGGTCACGAAGTCCAGCCGCTCGCGATCAAGACGAAGGGTTTCGGGGCTCTGAAGGATGCGCGCCATCAAGCTACGGAAGAGGCCCGCATCGTCGATGTAGCGGTGCAGGATCTTTGCGACGTCGCGCTCATCGAAGACACTTTTTTCCCGCGTGATCAGGTCAAGGACGATCTCCGGACTGCGCTGGATCCTGCGAGCGTTCTCCGCCCGCCGCTCTTCCTGCAGTTCCAGGCGTTCGAGCGCAGCTTTCTCATCCGCCCTCCCATCCCCGCTGGCCGCCTTCCTCTCGATCGCCTTCGTGCCGACGCCGAGATGGATCGTCGGGGTCAGCTCGATGCCCTGCTTTTCGAAGGAGCGCCCGTCGACGCGAAGGTCGAGCCCGGCAAGAGCGAGATGCCGGTTCTGGCAGGCGAACCAGCCATCGCGAAACGCATTGAAGTCCTCGAGCCCGCCGGCCCAAAGCTGATAGACGATCTTGCCGCTATCGTTGCGCAGCACATTGCCGTCGGGTCCAGTGACCGCCGCCTTTTTCGAGCCGAAACCGTCCTCTGTCAGCGGCCGCAACGTTGTCATCAGATGGATGTGGGGATTGCCCGGCGCGTCATGGAAGACCCAGTCAGCCACGATGCCTTGAGCTGTGATATGCCGAGCCACGAAGTCTCGGACCATTTCAATGTTTTGCTCTGTCGAGAGTTCGATCGGAAGTGCGATGGTGACGTCCTTGGCGAGCTGCGCATCCGACCGCTTCTCGAAATCCTCCACCCGGTTCCAGAAAGCCTCCGAGGCACCGGACACCGAGCGCTCGGCGATCATGGACCGGAGCCATTCCGGCGCATCGGCGGGGATGACGAACTCCTCGTGCAGCAATCCCTGTTTGCGGGTGTAGTCGATCGTGCGGGCTTCCCGCTCATAGTCCATCTTGGCGCAGTGCCTGTAGGCAGCCGACAGCACAGCACTGCGGCCGGAGCCGCGGGCGACGATGCTGACTGAGAAATGCGGGACGGCCACGGCGGAAAGCGCTCCTTCGATCGAACGAATTCAATGTGTTCGTGGAGAGCGGACGGCCCCGCCAGGGGGCAAAAGCAGAGCGTCGCATTAGCGACGTATAATTGCGCCCTTCGGATCCGTCCTTGCGAACGGATGGGATCATTCACAAAAGCATCGCCCTTGGCGATTGTAGGATTCACAGTAGTGCGTTCCGCACTCCAGTCTGAAAACCTTTGCCTGTCGGCATCGATTTTCAGGCCAAAGGAGACAGGAAATGCGGAAATCAACGCAACAAATCAGAAATGACATCGCCAAGATGCAAGAACAACTCAAGGCAGCGGAAACCCGCGATGCCGAGCGGATCGGACGCATCGCATTGAAGGCCGGTCTTGCTGAGATCGAGATTGACGACGCCGACCTTCAGGCGGCGTTCGAGGACGTGGCGAAACGGTTTCGCGGGGGCAAGGCCGGATCGCACGGGAAGGAGAGGGGAGGTGCGAACGGCGGGCAGACCTCGGCGAACCCGGCTGGCGAGGCTGCGAGCAGCGCTGGCGAGGCTTGAACGCATGTCGAAAACCTTGACATCGGACGCCCGCAAGAAAGACACGCGCGAAAAAATCGAGCTCGGAGGGCTGATCGTGAAGGCGGGTCTAAGGTTTGAAAAGCGCGCGATGCTGCTGGGTGCATTGCTCGAACTCGCCCGCCGGCTCAAAGCGGATGCCGGCGAGCGAGCACGATTGACTGCGATCGGTGCAGAGGCATTCGGCAATGACGGTGAATAGAGTTCTTCTCGCCATCGTGCCAGCCATGCTGATCATCGCGGTCACCATCGTTGTCTCCGGGTTTGACCAGTCGCTTGCCCCGTTGGGCAAGACCGAAGCCCAACGCTTGATGTTCGGCAGGATCGGCATCGCGATGCCCTACATTGCCGCCGCCGCAGTTGGCCTTGTCTGGCTCTTCGCGTCGGCGGGATCGGGGAGCATCCGGTTCGTTGGCTGGAGCGTGGTCGCTGGAAGCGTCGGCACTATATTGGTGGCAGCGGCGCGCGAGACATCGCGCCTGGCCGCATTCGCCGACAAGGTGCCCGCGGGGAAATCGATCTTCGCCTATCTCGATACCGCCACGATGATCGGTGCGGCTGGAGCGCTCATGGCCGGTTGTTTCGCGCTTCGTGTTGCCGTGATCGGAAACGCAGCTTTCGTTCGACCGGAGCCCAAACGGATTGTCGGCAAGCGAGCGCTTCACGGAGAGGCCGACTGGATGAAGTTAAGCGAGGCCGAACGCCTGTTCGCCGATACTGGCGGCATCGTCGTCGGAGAACGATATCGCGTCGATCGCGACGGCGCCGCGGCGCGTGGGTTCCGGGCGGATGACAAGGACAGCTGGGGCGACGGAGGGAAAGCTTCGTTACTCTGCTTCGACGGCTCCTTCGGGTCATCGCACGGCATCGTCTTCGCCGGCTCCGGCGGTTTCAAGACGACATCGGTGACGATCCCGACCGCTCTAAAATGGGGTGGATCGTTGATCGTGCTCGACCCGTCGAACGAGGTAGCACCGATGGTGTCACAGCATCGGGAAGGGGCGGGGCGCAGGATCCGCATCCTCGATCCGCGCCAGCCGAAGACCGGCTTCAACGCACTCGACTGGATTGGAAAATTTGGTGGCACCAAGGAAGAGGACATTGCGTCTGTCGCGTCATGGATCATGAGTGAAAGCGGGCGCGCCAGTGGTGTCCGTGATGACTTCTTCCGAGCGTCAGGCCTTCAGCTTCTGACCGCGATCATTGCTGACGTCTGCCTTTCCGGCCACACGCCGGCAGAACAGCAGACGCTCCGCCAGGTGCGGGCCAATCTGTCGGAACCCGAGCCCAAACTGCGCCAGCGCCTGCAGGACATCTACGACAATTCCGGCTCAGACTTCGTCAAGGAAAATGTCGCGGCCTTCGTGAACATGACGCCCGAGACGTTTAGCGGCGTCTATGCCAATGCGATCAAGGAAACACACTGGCTGTCCTACCAGAACTATGCCGCGCTCGTTTCCGGATCGGCCTTCTCCACCGATGACATCGCGTCGGGCAAGACGGACGTGTTTATCAATATTGACCTCAAGACATTGGAGACACATGCCGGGCTGGCGCGCGTCATCATAGGGTCGTTCCTGAATGCCATTTACAATCGGGATGGAGCGATCGAGGGCCGTGCCCTGTTCCTTCTGGATGAGGTGGCGAGGCTCGGGTATATGCGCATCCTGGAAACAGCGCGCGATGCAGGGCGCAAATACGGCATCACGCTGACCATGATCTACCAGTCTATCGGCCAGCTGCGGGAAACCTATGGCGGGCGCGATGCATCCAGCAAGTGGTTCGAGAGCGCCAGCTGGATTTCCTTCGCTGCCATCAATGATCCAGAGACGGCGGATTACATATCGCGCCGCTGCGGCATGACGACGGTCGAGATCGACCAGGTGAGCCGCAGCTTTCAGGCGCGCGGCTCGTCGCGGACGCGATCGAAGCAGCTGGCAGCAAGGCCCCTGATCCAGCCGCATGAGGTACTACGAATGCGCGCCGACGAGCAGATTGTCTTCACCGCCGGCAATCCGCCGCTGAGATGCGGTCGCGCAATCTGGTTCCGGCGCAACGATATGAAAACCTGTGTCGGGCAGAACCGGTTTCATCGTCCAGCTACCTCATCGGAAACCATCCCGGAACCGAGCAAGGCAGATCCAAAATGAACACGAAGGGGCCGCGCATCCTGCGCTCAATTGGGAAGACCGCGATGCTTATAGCTGCTGGCATCATCATTTCCGCGACAGGTGTCGCGACGGCGCACGCGGACGGCCTGTCGGCCAACTTTACGCTTTGCGGTGAACGGCGACGGGTGAACTGCGTTGCCGACGGCGACACATTCTGGTTTCAGCGCCAGAAGATCAGGATCGCGGACATTGACGCCACTGAGCTCAGTCCTCCGCGCTGTGCCTACGAGCAAGAAAAGGGTGAGGCGGCCAAGCGCCGCTTGCTCGTGCTTCTCAACGCTGGTCCATTCTCGTATCTTCGAACGGCCGAGACCAAGATCGTTACGGCCGCAAACTCAGGATCGTGGCGCGGGGCGGGCGTTCGATTGGACTAGCATTGGTCGCCGAAGACCTTGCTAGAAAATGGTCCGGCGCACGGAAGCCGTGGTGCGAATGAGCCATAGAAAGCGACAGGATCGTCACCCGGATGGGCGGAGACCGTATGCGGGCTTCGGTCGCTTGCGACTTGAGCCGTGCGCCGTAGGCGTGTCGCCCGAACACACTTCACCGATATGAATCAATCGCACCCGAACGATTCATAACACTCGTTGGACGCCGGTAGGATAATTTCCGATTCTGTCGTCATGACCACACAGCCCTACCATCTCTACGTGGAACGAACGGATGCCTCCAGGAACATGGCTCGCTACTACGCCATGGACATTACACCTACCTTGTTCGGAGAAATCTGTCTTACCCGGCTGTGGGGACGCATTGGACGACGCGGGCAACGGATGAGCCATCACTTCGATCGGGAAGAGGACGCTGTGGCGCTTTTTCTTTCGATTACCCGCCAGAAGCGGGCCAAGGGATATCGCCCCTGCAATCAGGCCCGGACGAGCGCCACCTAGCCAAATGAACATGTTGTAGCGGGCGGATAGCGGGCCACCGAAGTGACCCGATCGTGCGTTACTCGCTCCGCTTGCCATCGAGCTCGTCGCTGACCTCGATCTCGACGAGGAACGGGATCTTGATTGCGAGCTTCAGCCCGAGTTTGCCCTTGCGAAACAGGTGACAGACGACTTTCCCGAGGTTGCGAAGCTGACGCCCGGTGGCTGCGAGGAATTGTGCGAGGCGTTGCATGATGATTTCTCCTTGTCGATTACTGACATCGCGGGGATAGGCCGCAGGCCGGGACAAGGAGGGCCGCACCGTGGGTCCCCGTTGCGCACGCGCAATGGGTGGCGCGAATGGCCGCAGCAAAGCGGAGGACCTGTCGACGACTGAATTTGCTGCGCGAGGAGCCGCGCCGCAGCGGGGAAAATTCTGGCGGCGACGGGTTTCTGCCCGACGACCGGACTGCAACATTCCCGATGTCGATGACCACTATCGGCAAGGAGAATTGCCACGCCTCGATTACATCGCGCCTGTCAATCTCATCAGCGAGTGTAAAAAAATGAGACATGTTTTGCAGGTGTACCGCTCAGAACGGCGGCTCCGCTTCCAGGCGTCCGTCCTGCTCGGCAATGATGACTGCGAGTTCCGCCTGAGCGCAATCCAGCTCGGACTGGATCTCACGGCGCTCGCTGACGTCAGAGGCATTCCGCAGCTCGGCGCGCAGTTCTCCGATGTGCTGTTCGATGGTCATCGTCGTCATCTCCTGATGTTTGAGAAAGATGACGACCGCGGGCGTGGCGCGTGGGCGGGGTCAAGGAGCGCGGCAGCGACCGCGCAGCGGCCAGGTGGGGGAGCCGAAATGCGCAGCATTTTGGGGGAACCGCCAGGTCCTTGAGGCTGCGCGCGCGACACGGCACACTCGCTCTCTTCCTGAGCAGACCTCCCCTCTCGTATGGCACCAGAAAAGCCGGAGACGGGCTCGATGCCTGTCTCCGGCTTGTCCAGGGAGAGGGAAGAGCCCCGCCCATTCGGGCGGGGCCTGGGCCGTCTCAGTCGCGGTTCGGGCGGGACCAGATCAGCTGGTATCCATCTTCACCTTCGACCTCAGAGAGCGTTGCGTAGATCGGGGCAGGGAAGCTCGGATCGTCGAGCTTGACCGAGAGGTAATCGCGGTCGGTCTGTTCCGAGCGCTTCTGCCAGGCGGCGCCGAGTTCAACGGCTCCCGCGAAGATCCGGAACTGCGGGCCCTTGTCGGAGGGGTTCTCGATGCGGGCGATGCGCGCCTTGACGTTGAGTGCGAGGGTGCGGATGGAGCCGGTGAAGCCGTTTTCGGTGGAGGTGAAGGTGCCGATGGTAGCCATTGTCGTATTCCTTTTCGCTGTTTCGGGCCGCTCCATTGCGGCCTCGATGGCAGTCGCAAAGGCCGGGGACGACCTGACCGCACCCCCCGGGGTCCCCATTGCGCGAGCGCAAAGGGTGGGCCTTAGGGCTGGAACATCGTGAAGGGCGGCGCGAAGACACTTTCTTGTCGCGCGAGGAATGACGGCGGAGCCGGCAGGGGATGAAAGTTTCGCAGCGCCGTTGCGGGATTGAGGTCGAGGCGAAGCCGGTCTCCGGTCAGACCTGCCCCATCGAGCCCGCACATGGAGCCACGGTGATTGGGCAAAAGGAAACGACAATGGCGATCCGCACAGGGGAACCCAGGCCAAATGGCCTCATCCGGTCCCGAGCACCTTCTATAGCCTCGGGGAAGATATGCACCCTCGTAGTGTGATCTCCGAACAAGTCGGCTTGCGAGACCAATCTGCCGCGATAGAGTTGCGCTGCGATTCGTCGCCTGGAGGAACAATGCGTCAGCAGACAAAGCCGTTTATCGTCGAAATCAAGCAATCCCGAAAGCTGAAACCAGCCACCCAGAAACCGTCGATCTGGGGGACGTTCGATTTGAGCGTTTCCGAAGATCATGCCGTTGCCGCAATGGTGACTGAGCCAGCCACTGCTGAGCGCGGCGACCGGCTCTAACTCACCCAAGGCACTCAGGCCGCATGGCGAGCATCCTCCCTATCCGGCTGTAGGTCATGAAGGAATGCGGCTGCGCGTTGAGCATGGGCAGCGGCCTGAAAGATCGCTCGCTTGTCGCCAGCCAATACTTTCAGCCATGACTGAAGGTATGAGGCGTGGTCAGGCCGTGGCTCGAGCTCAGGAACGATCCCGAGGTCGGCGCATAGGAAGCAACTGCCGAGTTCAGCGATCAGCTCTTCGCGCGCACGCTCGCTCCTGTCTTTGGCATAGCGCGAGAGATCTCGGCCGACGCGGCTCTCGGGCGCCGTCCAATGGGTCGCCTCATGGCTGAGCGTGGCATAGTAGCTTGCGGCGTCCTTGAACGTTTCGAAGGGCGGCATCTGGATGTAGTCCATGACCGGCGAGTAGTAAGCTTGGCTGCCGCCATGACGGATGATCGCACCTGTGTTACGGAAGAACCGTTCTGCGTTCTCGATACGTGCGATAGGATCCTCCACCGGCTCCGGTCGGCGATAGTAGTGCTCAGGAAGCCCATCGATCTGTTCCACGTTGAACACGGAATAGGTCTTGAGGAACGGGATTTCGCGATCGACCTCGCCACCTTTTTCGCCGGCCTGCGACTTCGTAATCCGGGATGCAAACACGACCGTCGACCCGGTCTCGCCCTTCCGAACGGCCGCCCCAAGCTCGAGCGCCTGCTTGAACGTCATCCACATCGACGACGCGAAGTCGCGCGACATCTGCTCCGACCAGAGCAGAAGCACGTTCATGCCACTGTAGGGCTGTCCATTGTGACGGAGCGGGCGAGTGATCCGTCCGTCCGTATTGCCGGCATTCCAGGGCTTCATCCATGGGCGCACCCCGCTGGCGAGATCCTCTATGATCCGATCGGTGATCCGGGAATAGATGTCTGTCCGCTGGTTTTCGTTCGTCGTCCTCATTTTTCATCTCCACAATTGCGAGCCGCTCCATCAGCGGCGCCGTCGCGGAGGCCAGAAGCAGGAGCTATGAGCCCGCGGCCTGCACCGGAACGGCCGAAACGACGTGGAGGACGGCGAAGCCGTTGCGGGCTGTGGGCGGCTCCTGCAGGTCCGACGCCAGAGACGGGCCGCCCGGGCGCGGGCAGAAACTCTTCTCCATCTTTCTTCCGCGAAAGCCGGCATGAAAAAAGGCCGCCCCCGAAGGTGCGGCCTGAACGGTTGCGGCGGGGCGACCCCCCTCGTGATGGCGTCAGTCGAAGGCTGACATCTGGGCTGCTGCGGCTTTGCGGTCGACGGAATGCCCAGGATTTTCGACCGGTCGATCGAACGGCTTCCAGGCCTCACCGACGATATGCTTGTAGGCTGCGACGGCACCTTCGGCAGCCATGCGCAGGGCGTGTGCCTGGATACCCATGTCAGCGGCGAACTCCCGCTTGCGGTGGGCGGCGCTGTCATAGCCGACCGGACCGTCAAGATCCTCGTCGCGGGCGTCGTTCGCAGCCTTGGCCGTGGCGTCGCGCGCCTGGGTCACGGCATTGCTGTAGAACTGGCCGGCACCATGGGCGGATCCGACATAGGCGCCTACGATCCGCTGCAGGTGGATCTGCATGGCGCGTTCGCCAAGGCCTTCGCTAAGAGCATCTGCCGTCTCGGAAATCAAGCGCTCATGGAGATCGCGGATCCCGTCGCTGTCGATGAGGGCTGTGCCAAAGCTCTCGGCGATCTTCAGCGCCTGGGCGCTGTCCGGGCATGTCAGCCGGACCATCTCGACGGTGGCGCCTTTGCGGAGCTGGACGACACGTGCGGCTGGGCGGACGGATTCCAGACTTCCTTCTGGTCCTCGAGCGATGCGGCTGCGATCGTGCGAAGCTGTTGTTCGTTCGGCATGTCCCCCCTGGCCATCTGGTCGAGCATGGCCGGCAGGACGTTGGCGAGAAGACGGAGCTTGCGGATCTGGCGGACGGGAAGCGCGAGGGCGACGGCAATCGCCTCCTCGGTCCAGCCGAGGGCAACAAGGCGCTCGATACCGCGCCACTGATCCACCGGGTTCAGTGGTTCGCGGGCAATGTTTTCCACCATCGAGCGCATGGCGCCGTTGTCGTCCGCCGCCTCCTTGACGAGGACCTCGATTTCTTCGAGACCCGCGGCGATCGCGGCCTGCACGCGGCGATGACCGGCCTGGATGATATAACCGTTTCCACCGTCCACCTGCGGTGAGACCACCGGCGGCTGGATGATCCCGACGGCCTTTACCGTGGCGAGAAGCAAGGCGTCAGCCTGGGCGGGCGATTTCGACTGGCGGGCATCGTCGGCGTTTTCGTTCAGTGCACGCGGATCGATCTTGATGATTTGCATGGAAGTTGCTCCTGTCCGGTTGCGGAACGGCACGGCTGCCGCTCCTTTCTGTCTTCATTCCTTTGGAAGACACTTTCCGGACCGCGGGGCGGACAGGCCGGCGCAACTGCGACCGAGCAGCCCTGTTCCGAAGAACGAGCGGGGTTTACAGCCCCGCGAAGGGCGAGGGACCGGGATGAGGAGGTGGCGGTTGAGTGTCAACAGCGCCAGGCTGGCCGACCTGCGATCGGGTGCCTTTCAAATTTCTTCCCTTTCTCCTTTTCTGGTCCTCCGATATAGACGGCGATCCACTCCGGATTGGACGAGCTTGAACTCCGAATTGGACGACGGTAGTTTCCGGATGGGACATATGACTAGAGATGCTTTCAGGAGTTTGACGTTTGACCGGCGATCTCAAGGGTAACGCGCTTTTCCCGAGGGGCGCATCTGCGCGCGTGGCGATCGCGATGACTGATACGCCGGTCGTTCTGGTGAACGGGCCGCGCCAGTGCGGGAAGACCACATTGGTCCGCTCTCTATTGCCTAAGGAACGACCATATTTCACTCTGGATGACGACACGACACTGGCATCGGCCAAAGCCGATCCCGTCGGCTTCATGCGGCAGATCGATACCGCAATCCTTGACGAAGTTCAGCGAGCTCCCGAATTGCTTCGCGCTATCAAGGGCGCCGTCGACAACGACCGACGACCGGGCAGGTTTCTCCTGACAGGATCCGCCAATATCCTTGCACTTCCAACAGTGTCGGAAAGCCTTGCCGGCCGAATGGAGGTTGTGACACTGCTGCCCCTGGGACAGGCAGAGATCCTGCGGGAGAAGAGTAATTTTGTCGACAGGGCATTCTCCGGCGAGCTTAAGGCTCCTAGCAACATCATTGTCGGACCTGCTCTGGTAGAACGCGCACTGACTGGCGGATATCCCGAGATGATCGCCCGCACCGACCCTCGTCGTCGCTCTGCCTGGGCGAGAGAGTACATTCGTGCGATTGTTGAGCGCGACGTCAGCGAGATTGCCGATGTCGAGCGCCTCGACCAGATGCCGCAACTTCTTCGCGCCCTTGCACATCACTCGGGGAAACTTTTGAATTTCGCGCAACTGGCCGGGCAGATCGGTCTCGATGACAAGACCGCGCGTCGTTACATCGGCATTTTCGAGAACCTCTTCCTAGTCCGCAGGATCGAACCATGGTTCCGCAACCCTCTGAAACGCCTCGTGAAAACTCCGAAGCTGTTTTTTCTGGACAGCGGACTTCTCGCGGCACTGACCGGGTTATCGCAAGATCGCATTGCGAAAGACCGATCGGTCCTTGGCGCCCTGCTGGAGACTTTCGTTGCCAACGAGATTCTTAGGCTTACGACATGGAGCGATGCACGACCGACAATCCACCACTATCGTGACAAGGATCAGGACGAGGTCGACATCATTCTGGAAGATGAAAGTGGTGACATCATCGGGTTAGAGGTAAAGGCCGCGGCGACGGTCACCGCCCAAGACTTCAAAGGGCTGCGAAAGGTGTCGGCAGCGACCGGAGGTGCGTTCAAGGCGGGTTGGGTGCTCTACGACGGCGACAAGATCCTCCCATTTGGCGAAAAACTGGCCGCGGTCCCGCTGTCCTGCCTCTGGAGCAACTGAAGACAAGTGCATTGGTCCATATCAGAGAGGAGGAAACCGTCTTGACGCCGACAGAAAAAAGGGCCGCCGGCAAAAGCCGCAGCCCATAAAGTGTGGAGATCTTGAACCTCCAGAGGGGAACAGCTGCTGCGGCGGAACTGGGAGGAAGCCGCCATGTGCATCAGCTGCGCGCATTATGATGAATTTTTGATCGGACTGCACCCACAATTTGTGCAGCGCACCTATGCAACTGGCGCTTGGCTTGCTCCTGCGATGATATCCGCAGCAAGAAGCGCCTCATTCTCCCTCAACTGCCGACGCTTCTCGTCAAGCTCGTCGGCGAAGGCGAAGACGCCGCCATCGCGGGACCGATAGGAGACAAGGCGCCGTTCGGCACTCTCGAGTTGCTGGCGATACCGACGCTGCTCGTCTTCGAACCCTTCGAGAGAATGCTCTAGCCGTGAGATCGCCCCGAGAGGCGTAACCGTGACGGCCAGATCGATCTCGTAGTCTGCACCGGTTCGCTGCAATAGGATCTGGTAGTGGAAGCTCTCCTTGCCGATCCGTTCGCCATCGAAGGCGAGATCGAAACCGCCGATCGTCGCGAGATGGACCTCTCCCTCCTGTTGGAGCTGCACGAGTGTCAGGATTTCCTTCATGATAGCGCGGCCCGCCTCCTTGCGCTCGGCATAAACCTGGCCAAGCGCCGTCATCGTGAAAGCATCTCCATGGGTCGGGACCAGCCGGTCGATATCCTGGCCGATCTCCCCGATGCGCCGGCTCGCGTGCTCGATATCGCGCTGTGCGACGCGGATCTGTCGACGCACCGCATAGAGGTCGTCGTCATGCGCGGCGCGGAGGCGCTCAAGCCGGGCGATGTCGGCTTCGAGCCCCGCCTTTTTCATCAAGCGTTCGTCGCCCGAGGCGATCGCCTTGGCCATGGCAAAATGGTTGGCCTGGCCTTCGCCGAGGTCCTCG
This sequence comes from Shinella curvata, assembly GCF_022899935.1. Lineage (GTDB taxonomy): Bacteria > Pseudomonadota > Alphaproteobacteria > Rhizobiales > Rhizobiaceae > Shinella > Shinella curvata. Next base: position 36,308 of record NZ_JALJCJ010000010.1, on the reverse strand, counting down.
AGCCGGCGGATCGATGTGTTTCCGGAGAGGGCGGCGGCGATGAAGCGAGCCTTGCGCTCGTTGTTCTGCCACATGCTGGCATCGAGCGAGCCCTGCGTGGCATAGGCGAAGATATCGACGACATCGTGCTGATTGCCCTGGCGGACGATCCGGCCCTCGCGCTGCTCGATCTGGGACGGCAGCCATGGGACGTCGAGATGGTGGAGCGCCTTCAGGCGAAGCTGGGCGTTGACGCCAGTCCCCATCGTTTCGGAACTGCCGATCAGAAAGCGGACCCGGCCGGCGCGGACATCGCCGAACAGACGTTGCTTGGCCTCGGTCTTCTTGAAGTCCTGCATATAGGCAATTTCCGACGGCGGGACACCGAGACGGAGGTGGCGGAACTGCACCGGCAGCTTGGCGGAGACCTCATCATCGGTCAGATCATCCAGGAGCTTCAGGATTGTCCCGTTGGCGCCACTCCAAAGCATGATCGTGCGCTGCCCTCGCACCGCCGGCGGCCAGCGATCGCCCGCGTAACCACGATATGCGTCGACAGTGGCGCTCCAGATGTGCTCGAGGCGCTCATCGCGCGTCATGGCGCGGACCGGTCGGCTCTCACGTTCGACGATCGCCAACCGCATCGCTTCCACGGCCGAGCCGTCGGACAGGTCGCAATAGCCGTGGAAATGGCGAACTACCCCGTCGATCTGAAGCGCGAAGAAGATGGAGGTGACCGAACCTGTCATGAACTCCCGCATGGCAAACATCGACCCGCGGATCCACAGCGGTGGCAGGATTTCGAACATGTAGTCGTGTTCGGCCTCCGAGATTTCGAACCACTCACCGGCGTAAAGTGCAGCGGCTTCATCCTCGCCGCGCGTCGGGCGTTTGGCATGACGATCGAAAAGCGAGAACATTTGTTGGCGGGTCGCGGGCCCCTCAAAGACCTTGCGGATGACGGAGGTGTTGGACATGGGCTGCTCCTTCGGGTTTGGCGGACCGAAGCGCCGAGATCCTAACGACCCCGCCTTCCTCTTCAGCCCTTCATAACCCCTTCCGGATCGCCGGCTTGCCCGTCGGCCGGGTCAAGGGCCGGCGCAGCCGGGCGAAGCCTCCCTTGATGCGGCTGGCGGGCATGCGGCACGGCCTTTCTCTCCACCCTTCTTCCACTCTTCTCTCTGCTTCAGCACCTCGTTCCAGTCATCAGCGGGCGGCCGCAGGCGCAACCACGAGCAACCGGCGTCTTCCGCAAGAGCGCGCAGCCGATCGGCATAGACATCACCTTGAGAATTGCCGTCCGTCGCCGCGACAAGCTGAACGTCAGGCAACTCGGAAAGGCGTCGCAATGCCGCCGCGGTTGCCGACGCCCAGCCTCCGCCTGTGCTCAGATAGGCGGTTCCCGGTCGCATCCCTTCGATCGCGGCCAAACTCATGGCATCGATCGCCGCTTCGGTGACGCACAGCCTCTTTGCGTGTCGGGCACCAAGCCGAAACAGGGTCTTGCTCCCGCCGGTCGCGAAGCCGCGCCATTCAGGTCCGCGGCCCTCCCAGCCAGTTGCATTGCCGATGTCATCCGTATGCGCCGCCCACATGCTTGCGTAGGGCCCCTCGCGCAGCAGATCTTGATTGATGGCAGCGCGAATCACGAATGCGGGAAGTGACCGCTGCCACCGCAAATACCGCCATGTGGCGGAACCCGGCCACGGTGATCGACGATGGGCCCATGCCTCGGCGATAGAGGCTTGGGGCGCGGGCAGGAGATCTTCTTGCTTCCACGTTGCATTGGTGGGCTGGAGTCCGGAAATTGTGGCGATCCGCTCGCATGCCTCCGCAAAGTCGCATCCCTCGAGCGCGGTCATCAAACCGAAGATGTCGCCTTTCGCGTCACTCAAAGGATCAAACCATCCGCGACCTGAATGCGTGACGATGATGATCTCGCCGCCACGGCGATACTTGAGTGCGCGCTTGGTGCTTTCTTTGGCATCGAGGGCGAAGCCGACAGGTTCCAGCACCACCTGGCAGCCCACCATCTCGCGCAGCTTCTCGATTTCGTCTCTCGTCATTCTTCTTTCCGGCCACGTGGCGGCCGACCTTTCATCTGTTTCCTTGCCGCACTTTTGCGCGGCAGCTTCGGACGGGCGCGAAGAGCAAAGGCCGCAAGGGCGCGCCTGGCAATTGCAGGATTCGACAATTCATTCATCAGGCGCGGCGAAGCCTCCCTTGCGGCCGCCGGCTCGCAAGCGGCAGCCGGAACGGCAAAGCGGGGCTCAGTGAGCCCCAAATGGATGGAATTCATGAATGATCTCGAGGTCGTCGCTGGCGTCGATCTCGTCAGAAGGAAGGACGCCATATTCGCCGTCGACCTCGAAGACGGTCACCGGGACCATGAGGTCGCGGGAAAGCTGAAAGGCGTGGGACTGTGCGAGAGAGAGATCGTGCGACATTTGAGAGGCTCCATCCGGGAGCGGGCCAATTCCCGCTCGATGGCTCCGAAAAGGCGCGGGGCCGGGCGCGATCACCGCGCAGGCAAAGCCAAGCGGCCGCAGCTTGCTAGCGGATCCCTTGCGGGTTGATCGTGGAAGATCCGGACCGGTGCCAGGACGCCATCACGAGAGAGCGGGATTGGTTTGTTTCCGGGCGGTGCTGTCCGACAGGCGCTCGTTGTTTTCTGTTATCATGCCGTCGTTGCGTCGTTCTCGTACCGGAATGCAGGGTGCACACCGCCATGCCACTGAACAGAATTTGTACTTAAATTTCGGACAGCCCGCGACAACGTGCTGATGTCAACGTTGATATTTGGCGAGGTCTCGAAGTTCGAGGATTTCGTGGGGAGCATCTCTGATGCTGGAAATATTTGTGAACTCAGCTGCTAGCTCGTAATAGGGCGCCGCGGTAACGCGATGTAATGTTATAACTTATCACATAAGACTTATTATGGAACTTTCGGCAGCCAGACTAGGGTATTCGTAAGATGCAGACCGTTCGACTTTTCATACCACGAACGTATCATGAACTTTTGAGTCAGCGGTGCCGTCATTCATTAAGGTCACCCGGTCGGCAGCGGCGCGGGCAAGGGCCATTTCGTGGGTGACGCAAACCATGGTTATGCCGTCGCGCGCCAGGCTCTTCATCGTATCGAGCACTTCGGACACGATTTCTGGATCGAGGGCGGATGTCGGCTCGTCGAACAGCGTGATGGCCGCTCCATGCACAGCGAACGGGCAATCCAGGAATTGCAACGCGGTCTTGCGGGGGATGCGGACGCAGCAGATGCAACTCAGACTTCGCCGTTAGGGAGTGGAGAAATCGTCTACGCATATTGGGTGAGCCAAGAATTGTCGGACCGGCTCTTTCTCAAAAGCCCCCTTCGGCGCCAACAACGAGAACTTTTGATGCGCTGATGCAGAGCCAGCCCGCGACAACAAGCCGATTTGACGACAAGAGATCGTCGATAATCGGGTGCCAGCCGAGAGCAACGCGGAGCCTCAGCCGCTCGACTTGAACTCGAGTGTAGAGCCTGCGCGCGCGGAACGCGGTGAGACGGTGCTGGTCATGGATGCGACGAACCGCTGGTGCGAATGGTCGCCGCCGAACAACCCGAGGAGCTCGCTTATACGATTCTCGAGGCCGGCGACGGCTCCTCGGCCCTGAAGATTTTAAACTCAAGCATTCCCATTGATCTCCTGATCACCGATGTGGGACTTCAGAATGGCATGAATGGCCGCCAGCTCTCCGACGCTGCCCAGGTAAAGCGCAGCGATCTGAAGGTCCTCTTCATAACCGGTCATGGCGAGAACGCGGTCCTCAATCATGGCCATCTCGACCAAGGCATGCACGTCATGACGAATCCGTTTCAGATGGGCACATTGCTCGCCGCGTGAAGGGACTTATCGATGGCGCGAGGTAGGTTCGTTCGAGATAACCGCGCCACGGTGCCGGTGCGTGTGCTTTAGGCCCCAACCTCAACCATTTCCGCGATCTTTGCAGCCAGCACCTCGATCGCAAACGGCTTAGCGATCATTGCCATGTTGGTTCCAAGAAAGCCGGCTTTCGTCGCGGCGTTTTCCGCATAGCCCGTGACGAATAGGATGGGCAAAGTCGGCCGATGCGCCCTGGCGACCTCGGCGAGCTGGCGACCAGTCATCCCCGGCAGCCCGACATCCGATATCATCAAGTTGATCAGGCGCCCGAAGGCCAAAATCTCAACCGCCGGTGCGGAATCCGCAGCTTCGAGGACCCGATAATCGAGCTCTCCGAGCGCCTCGCAGATGAGTAGCCGCACGGACGGGTCGTCCTCTACGACAAGCACGACTTGCCCCTCGCCACTTTCGGACACCTGATCGGCCAGATTCGACGAGAGCGCATCCTCACCGTCCGTTGCCGGTAAAAGCAGCGAAATCCTTGTCCCTGCGCCCGGCTCGCTATCGATATTCGCCTGCCCCCCGGATTGCTGCGCAAAGCCATAGATCATCGACAGGCCAAGCCCTGTCCCTTGCCCGATCGGCTTGGTGGTAAAGAATGGTTCGAACACCTTTTCCAGGATTTCAGGCGGCATACCGACACCGGTATCAGTGACCGAAATCGCAACATAGTTGCCAGCCTTGACCCCTTGCAGCAAGCGTGCTTCGCTGTTGTCGACAAGCCTACGCTCGCTTCTGATCGTCAACCGGCCACCGTCGGGCATGGCATCGCGCGCATTGCCCGCCATGTTGAGTAAAGCACTCTCCAGCTGGTTGACGTCCGCCAAGACATTTCCAGCATTCGGATCGACCACGACCTCGATGGCGATGTTTTCGGGGAGCGTCCGGCGCAACAGCTCCTCCGTCGCGGCAAGCTGGGCGTTGACGTCCAGCGGCTTGGAGTCGAGCGTTTGCCTGCGGGAGAATGCCAGCAGGCGCGCGATCAGCGCTGCAGCTCGGTTGGCCGACTCCGTGGCCGCGTCCATGAAACGATCGACTTCCTCCAGTCGTCCGCTGGCGATGCGGCGCTTTGCGACACTGATCCCGCCGATAATACCGGTCAACATATTGTTGAAGTCGTGGGCAATGCCGCCGGTCAATTGGCCGACTGCTTCCATCTTCTGTGCCTGCCGCAGCGCTTCCTCGGCCTGGTTGCGCGCCACGACTTCCGCCTCCAGCTCGGAGGTTCGTTGCGCCACGCGCTCCTCCAGCGTGCGGTTCAGCTGGTCGAGGGCCTCCCGCTCCGCTCGAAGCGCCGCTTCGGAAGCAGCAAGCGCCGCCTCCGTCCTCTTCCTTTCGCTGATGTCGATGACGGTCCCAATCAAGCGAACCGCTTTGCCATCGGCGAAGATCGCCCCGCCCTTGGCCGAAATCCAGCGTTCGACGCCATCGTCGATCCCAATCGCCCGATATTCGATTTCGAGCCGGCCACCGCCTTCCGGCACCAGCGCAGCCGCGATGGCATCGATCGACATCTGCAGGTCGTCAGGATGGACACCTTTCTGGAAACTGCCTTCGAAACTGATCTGTGCATTGGCGTCGAGCCCGAACATCGCCTTGCAGCGCCGATCCCACCGGAGCGCCTCCGTTGCCGGATCGAAATCCCAGATCCCGATTCCAGCGGCTCCCGTGGCGAGGCGCAATTGGGTCTCGCTATCGTCGAGATCCGTCAAGCGGTCCCGCATCTGGAACTGCTTCTGGCGCAGGCGCATCGCCGAGGCGACAGCGCTGAAGAGCGATGCGCGCCCCAGCGGTCGTTCCAGGACCACGCTGTTGCTTGCAAGATCGAACAAGGCGAGCTGCGACAACCGCACATTTGGGGTACGGCCGGTTCTCGGCGCGGCGAGCAGGGTAAAGGGAACGTCGGACCAGGATGGTTGGTGCTGGAGAGCCTCACGAAGGACCGCAACGCCACCCACAAGGGCTTCCTCGGTCAATAAGATGGCTCCGATGTCCTCGCTCAGGAGCGCGGCAATTTCGACCAAGTCCCGGCAAATGGAAACGAGATAGTCCTGTTCGCGCAGTAGGGTTGCGACGCTGTCTGCATCTCTTCCGTAGGGGGCGCTGACCAGGATACGCTGGCCTTCGCGCTGCACGTCAGTCTTTGCCACTTCGATCTTCCATCAGGGGCTCATTGGCCCCCGTGTATTCCGGCGTTCCGGTCAATATTCCCCTAAACCTGGACAACGGATCACCCACACGGACACCGTCTCGGTCGATGCGCAGCTCGCGGATCGTGTCCTCATGGACCCCACCACGGTTCTTAAGCACAGATATTGCTTTGCGTACCCTGCCACCGGCCTCGAAGAATCGAAGTAAGATGACCGCATCGGCCACATAGGAAATGTTCAGGTTCGTAGACATTGAACCGACCAGGCCATTTTGCGGATTTATCAGGAAGGTCACCACGCCCTTCTGGCTGAGATAGGACAGGAGCTCGTGCATTTGCAGGATGAGTTGTTGTTCCTGCGGCATCGCTGCCAGGTACCCGTTCAGGCTATCGACGACGATCATGCGTGATCCACGCCGTTCGACCTCATGGCGCACACGCGCGGCAAACTCCCCGGGCGAGATTTCGGCCGGATCTATCTGTTGGATCGTCAGGACGCCACTTTCGATATGCTTCTGGAAATCCAGGCTGAACGCTCGCGCGCGGGCCAGCAGCGTGCCGATCCGCTCGTCGAACTCGTAGACGGTGCAATGCTCTCCGCGTTCGCAGGCCGCGTAAAGGTATTGCAGGGCAATCGTCGTCTTGCCGCTTCCCGCGGGGCCCGTCAGCAGCGTGCTCGTCCCGCGCAACGGTCCACCTCCCAGGAGATTGTCGAGCTCGGCAACACCACTCGGGGTGATTTCGCCCAGGAATTCGGCATGGTGGGTAGAGGCAATCAAGCGTGGATAGATCTCCAAACCGCCGGTGCGGATAGTGAAGTCGTGATAACCGGCAATGAAGTCTACCCCGCGCAGCTTCTGGACCTGTAGGCGACGGCGAGCCGCGCCGAAATCGAGCGTCAGCCGCTCCAGCGTGATAACCCCGTGGCAGAGACTGTGGAGATGCACGTCGCGGCCGGAATCGTTGCCCGTCATATCGTCGACGAGGATGACGGTCGTGTCGCGTCCCGAGAAAAACTGCTTCAGCGCCAAAACCTGGCGACGATAGCGCAGCGGGTCTTGAGCAAGTAGGCGCATTTCCGAGAGGCTATCGAACACCACGCGCTTCGGCTTGACGCGTTCGACCTCTTCTTGGACGAGCCGGATCGTCTCTCCGAGTTCCAGCTCCCAGGGGTGCAGGATCGACTGTTCGCGGCCGTCGCCGAAGACCTCTGAGGCTGAGCTGAATTCGAAGATGTCGAACTCCTCGATGTTCCATCCATGCGATGCCGCGACAGCGGAAAGCTCTTCTTTCGTCTCGGAAAGGGTGATGTAGAGTGCTTTTTCGCCTTGCTTTATACCTTCGCGGAGGAATTGCAGCGCCAAGGTGGTCTTGCCTGATCCAGGAGCGCCTTCCAGCAAATAGAGGCGACGAGACGGGAGGCCGCCTGCCAATATGAGATCGAGGCCTTCGACGCCTGCACGAGCTCGGTCATTGAACTTGACCTCGGCGATCTTGCCGCGGAACCTGATCCTTGGACTCGCGAACAAGACAGAGTGGGGCGTACTCAGGCAATCGGCTCGAAGGACGCAGGCGTACTGGCGACCTCATGACCCACGACCTTTTGGTTTGGGGCATCAAGCCCTGCGCGGTGCCACTCGGGCTCCTGGTACGGCCTTTCCTATGATCGGATGTGAAGACGTACGCCTCGGGCAAGGCCACGATGATAATCTGCACGCTTGAGGACCCCTGCTTGCCTTTTGCAGGTGAGGACACGTGGTATGGGCAATCAACCGGAACCGACATAAAAGGCAGCGCTTTCGCCCGCGGACTTGCAGATGCTTGAGAAAATTCTCAACGCATGGTGCGAGGAAAATGGAGCTGCAAGAAGCTCTGTAGCAGCGCAGAAGATAGCATCCGCCCTAGTCGCTTGGTATGAGCAGGATGCAACCGCACGGAGCCGGGCTCAGTTCGAGAACGCCGATGCACAGCCATCGCCCGAGATCGAGCGCCTTTTGCGCCGGATTAACGAGTGCCCCTTGAACTGTGGATCTGAGACCATCGGTGCAGAAGCAAGACGGCCTGAGCAACAGAATCGCTCGGCCATTCACTGGTCATTTCTCACTCGCCTTGCGGTTCGCAGCGCCATGACGGTCAGCGGATCCATTGTCAATCTACGCACCTCTGCACGCGCAGCGTGGTGGAATATGGGCGGTTGGGACATTGAGAACAGCCTTCACGCCTTCTGGTCGAACGCGGACAATGCAGATCGGTTGATCGTCTGGTTTGGGCAGCATTCAGCCAGAGAATTTGCCTTTCGCCTGGCGTGAGCATGGAGAATGGCGGGTCGCTCATACGATGTGATCGATGTTACAGGCATCCGTGTGCCCGTCAGATGGGGCAATGGCACTGATGGAGTGATCCAGTCTGCTCAGGCCGTTTCCATCATACCTGGCAATGAACTGGCAACACTTTTCGGTCGCGAAAGTCTCGTTTCCGCTGATGAAGACATTCTGAACCAGCGGAAATGGGAAAAGCTTATGGCCGATAATGCACCATTCCGTATTGTAACCGCAGATGGTCTCGCGTCCGCACCTATCGATCACTTTGATGCTTTGCTACTCTCGCAAGCCACTTCGGAATGGAAAAAGGTTGCCTTTATCGTCGGCAGGGCTCTCGGCCTGAGCCACTACCCATATTTGCAGGTCGGCGACATGGCATTGCATGAGCGTCTAATTTCTTTGGTTCAGAAAGGTTCGCTCATTGCAGATGGCAACCCTTCGGAAATGAGAGATTGCCAAGTACGCCTACCAAGCTAAGCCATAAAGACTGCCGTACAGCCGTTACCCCACAAGATGAAAACACAACGGTTGTATCAACGTGCGAGCGAAGCAGCACTTACCGTTGATCCGCTATAGTGCACCACTGTCCCTACTTTACGCTGCGTGATACGCTTTTCACAACGAGGGAGAGAATCAATGGCTGAGCAACGGAAGGCACTGGATCCGCAGCTGATAAAACACATGCGCGAGGTTGCTCGCCACCTGCGGGAATTGGACGTTTCTCCCCGCGCAGCTCGCGACATCCTACGGAACTACGTCACCGATCAGGATGATGGCTTGGATAGCGCGGCCAAAGCATCGACAACGGCCAACTGAGGCTCGGCCCTCCCGTCGATGACGGCGCCCTCATTGATCTCCTCGATCATCATGGCGGCGAAGTATGGGACCATTTTGTATTTCTTACCGAGATGTCCCTCAATCCATTTGAGGTATGCCACCGCGCGCTGCTCGGTGCTGCTTAAATTGCGACGTGTTTTCTCGAACGGTTTGGTCTGGCCCACGGTTGAATCCCCCCGACTCAGTTGAGTTGTTTCAGCATGGCACAACCATGAACAAACTCAATCCCAAGGCGATAGTCATCCTGAGCTTACTCGCCTTAAAATAGAGTTCAACCATCAACCTCGTCCCCAGTCACATTACCAAAACCGACGCGAGCCCGTCCGCGCGACCGTGGGCGCGTGATCCTCGTCCATTCGGACGATCTGTACACAGTCAATCCATTTTGCGGCGGTGTTTTCGCTTGGATCGGGACTTTTCCTGATAGCAAGTCGATAGCGTGCTCGTACGCCATAGTCAAAAAATGTGCGAGGATCACATCATTTCTTGCTGCCAGCGGAAGTGCCCCGTGGAGCATGCTCTTCAAGAAATCGATATCTTCCATCGGCGTCGCCAGCGGCAACCTGACTTTTCGTCCGATTTGCATGGCTGGCGGTAACCTTACTTTTCCACCCATTTCCGTGTCCCCCATCGATAGAGCCACTTACCAGCGTGACGATATGTGCAACCTGAGGAACACGCAAGGCTGAATATTGGCAGCGCAGTACCAACCCTAACGGGAGCTGTTCTTATTCATGCCTCATTCATATCCGCAATCACATGTTGATCATGGACGCCGGGCTTGCGACCTGAGAGGGGTCCGTAGACGATGCTCCAAGCCCCGGCGGACCTCTCACATCATGGACGGGGCATCGAGGCGAAACCTATGGTGACCGCCGGTCCAATGCAACAAGAGCACCTGTCGGTGCCCGCGTCGCGATTAAATCCCCGCTCGGCAAACCTTTGGCCTACCCGCCAAATACTGGAATGGTCTGAAGCTCTTCCTGACCGACGGCCGCATCGAGATTGACAACAACAGCGCCGAGCGAGCCATCCGGCCAATAGCCTTGAAGGGAAGCCCTCTCAAGCACTGAGCTCAGTAGCCTCTGGTCGTACCCGGCTCGACTCCTGCTTGAATTAATGCTTCTCTTTTCGCGATAAGAGGGAGAGGGCCATGGGGATGGATTTAACGCGCGGGGCGACCTGCGCATTGATGGCGTTTGCGCTGACGGCATGCACGACAACACAGGCGGAGATGGGGACAGCGCCGGAAAAGGTGAGCCAAGCCGCCCTCTGTCGATCCTATGTCCAGAGCCAAGACGATACGCTGCGCTACAAGATCCAATTCGAGCTATCGCGACGTGGTATCATGCCAGCTTCATGCTTCCAGATGGTGCAGAACCAAAACCAAGCCGCTGCAGCATTGGTTGCCGTCGCCCTTGTTGGTGGCACTGTCGCTTACTGCGCCAATCACTATTGCAGCGGAGGTGGTTACACAGCGTATCGCGGAAACTGCCAATATGACTGGCAGACTGACGCGGCCGGAAATAGGTGCGGACGTCGTAGCGCTTGGTCACGCCCTGGAGGCTATTACTGACGATGCGAAGGGGCACAATCATGAGAATTGCCATTGCCTTCATCACCCTACTAATCGGCACCTCCGCTCTGGCTCATGGAGGCGGTTGCCGAAAGAGTTCGCCGCCTGGCCAATGCTGCCATATGGAGAAAAAGACTGGTAGCGTCCATTGCCACTGACTTAGCGGTCCGAACCACAAGTGAGCGGCCGTTTTGGCTACAAGAAACCCGCTTACGTTAGGAAAGGCTAGTACCCTGCCCATAGATGTTCGCATCAGAACGCACATACTGCATGGCGATAGCGAACTAGAGCCGCTCGATGATGATCCATTTGAGGCATACGGAGCGTGTCCAAATGTCGGTGATGTTGAATATCGGTCGGATTTGACCCGGTTTTCATTTGGGCCTGCCCCTGCTGAAGCGACGCAAAGGTTTGGAATTAAAGGCAATTCTATAGCTACGCGTGGGTTATGATAAACTAAGAAACCGGGTCAAATCCCGGCGATTTTCGACACCGCCAGGAGAACTGGCGCGCGGGCTAGGACAGGGCTCGGCTACCGTTCGGCCGGATCGTCACTCCGCGCACGTGCCAAGGATAGGCGTCATCAGCCTTACATGTGTATCGATACGCTCGAGAACTCTCGCCGGAGCGACACTACGTTCCGGCAGCGACCACCAAACGTCGTTGACGCGCTCGACCGTATCGACCACCGCTTTGAGCACGGCCGCTTCCGGCAAGCGCGCGCGATTGGCGAAGGCTTTCCATCGTTGCGCATTCGATGCCTTGAAGGAGCGCTCGCCAGCAAGCGACAGCGCCATTGCATCTGCTGGGATGTAAGGGATTGTCGAGAGCACGTCGTAGACAGGCGCAAATTCCGGTTTGTCGCCCGCTCCGCGATAGATCAGCGACCAGTTTTTCAGGTGCATGTCACCATTGCCTATCATGGCAGCCAGAGCCAGCCGGCGGACGAATTCGAGCGCAGCGTCGGATGAAACGGCAACGGTCAAGGCTGCGGCGATATCATGATATGCAGCTCCTTCGTATTTCCGCGAAGGATAGACGCCGAATACCTGCGCGAAATCCTCGATATGGATCCGCTCGCCGTTTGAGCCACGATCGAAACGTTTGACGAGCAGGACTCTACCGTCCGACAGCGTCTCGAACTCCTTCGGGATACCGTCGAACTCTGATTGCTCGACGAGTTCACGCTCCGGAACCTCCATGCCGATGGCTTCAGCCAGTGCAAGATTGGCATATTCATTTTCCGACACGCCGGGAAACGAGGTCGATGGAAACTTGGCAATGTAGGCCCCCTGCTCGTCGCCGATCGGTAACGTCAGTCCACCGCCCTTCCCCGTGTTCTTGATGACCGAAAGCTTCATCTGAACGCCGGCGAGCGAAAACCGGGCTTTCGGCTTGGTAGCGGGCAGACTGTCGAGACGGGCAATCGTCCCGTCGCTCGGCACGACGCGGACAGCGCCTGGCAGATCTGAACCCAGTGCGACGAGCAGATCGAAATCGTTTCCCGCGCGGACACTCCCCGCGTGGTGTTTTTCCATTGCCTCGCGCAGCTTGTCTTCCGGGAGCAGATTGGCGAAGAACGCCGGCAACGCTCTGGCGACGGGTTTCGGGTCCTTGCGCAATCCGCCAGTGACTGCTCGAAAAGACAGGCTGAGCACTGGGAAGCCGCCCGATGCGCGATAGCTGTCCTCGAAACTGAAGGCGTTGAAATCGCCGGGCGTCCTGACGATCGTGCCGACCTTCATATCGTTCAGCAGCACGTCGAGCGACGAGATGGATCTCGGATCGGATGAAGCTTCAGGCATTCTCGTCCCCATCTGCATGAGCCATGAATGCTGGGAGATCGTCGAGATCGTCATGCGGTCGCAGCAGCGCATCGACGGCCGGAACCATCGCCTGCGGTATAAGCATCAGCTCAAGTCCGAGAGCACGGGCGATGTTGATCAGGGTCGTCGTGCGCGCAGCACTGCTTCCGGCTTCTATCTCGCGATAGCGGGGACGCGATATGCCCGCCATGTCGGCAACCTGCTCCTGCGTCAGTTGCCGGCCTTTACGGGTAGCCTTCAGCAACTGTCCGATTTCCTGCAAGGCATCTGAACCAGACCGTGCCATCCTACCGACCCAATCGTTCTCTGTGGATTAGGCAATCCTATCCCAAACATTCTGAGACCGGTCAACAAAAAGATATAAATACGGATCATCCATTCAGAATTGATCTGTTTATATATCCTTCATATTATTTTCTGACTGGTGGTGCCAGATCTTCAGTCATGCCAACCTTACATGCTTTGTTAAAGGCAGGCCCCTATTTCCGCTCGCCCTCGGCACCGGTGCCAGAGAGAAACGGAATAAGCATGCCCAAACACGATCTTTCATCACGTCATTTTCAGCGAAAAATTTCGGAATTCTGCGAGGTGCGTATTGCACCGATATCCTCAAAGCGGGTGCTGGAGAATCTCCGCCCCTATCTGATCAGCCTCATCATTTACCGCGAGCGACCGCCGATCCTGAATGGCCATCTCGACTGGACCGCGATCGGAGAGGCTTGCGGGGTCGAAGACGAAATGACAGCTGAACTCAGGAAGCAGTTGCGGCCGGCACTGGACGCGATCACGCTATGGCTTAAGGCGCCTCCCGTTAGCGAAGACGCCCGGCCGGCAAAGCAGTATACCCGGATGAGCAAAACTGAAGCAGTCAAAAAGACAGCGCAGGTTTCCTCGACCAGAGAACCGAAGCGCGCTGCGGCCGACGGGGTTTTTGCTCGGAACACATCTGCGCAACGCGGTCCTGCGCCAAAGCCGATCAACCCGTTTCCGAATCCACTATTTGAAGCAACCGACGATCCCGCGAGCTTTCAGGATGCGCTCATCTACCAGATGCGCCGGTTCGGTGACAGTTACTGGCAGCTCTACCGCGCCGTAGTTCGCCTGACCGAGGCCTTTGACAGCAAGACACTTCTGTCCTGGATCCAGGGCGAGCGTGTCCCGCGATCGGTTGCCAGCTTCGACATCCTGCGGCGGATCGAGCAGCGGTATCGGTTGTCGGAAGGCTATTTCAAGGCGAAGCTGCCGCATCAGGCACGCTCCCTCTACGGCCATGACCTCGGCGACATCAGCCCGGCCGAGCGTCGGCGCATTTCCGTACATCTACCGGAAGACTTCAACACCCTGCCCTTCACAAAGCGAGAGGAGATCCTCGATTGGGTCCGCCGAATAATCATCTCAGGTTCGACTGAGTACCGCCGCTACCAGGCGGCAGCCAGCAAGCAGCCTTATGCGATCCGCTTTCCTGGTGTCACCTATGGCGGCGGTTCGCTTTCGCCCCGCACCCGGGCATCTGCAGCTAATGCCAACCAGAATATGGCTGAGGAACTCGACGATCCGGACCTTCTGTCCGGTGTCGTCGACGCGCCGCCACGTCTCGCAATGGAAATGGCCGATTTGATCCGGTTCAAGACTTCGACGTTGACGGCGATCGGCTTGCAGCGCAACGGGGTCTGGGGTGAAGAAACCGCCTCTCAAAAGATCGAACATCTCGGCCTGATGTTCGGCGCACTTGCCGCTTCCCCGTCGAGCATCATCAAAGGTCGAGGCGTGCCGCTCAGTCACCTGAGCTTTGGCTTGCTGATCTTTCCCGGTGTCTGGGACTGGTATCTGCAATGGCGCGAGCAACGGCGTGGCTTCTACACGAAGTGGGAAGGAGACATGCTGATGGTGGCTCAGGCACTCACGCGCGCGGAGGTAGGATGGATCCGACAGCACCCGGAGCTTGTGAAGAATGTCAGACCGATCGATGGACTGATTGCACCGGAGGAAATCGAGTTCGCTACCCGCGACTGGAACGGCGCGTGTGATGCGTTTCACCGGCATGCCGCCAACCGTTCGAAGGAAATCCAGCGAGTGGCGCGCGTCCATCGCGATCCGTTCGAGCCGATCATGTGCGTTCTCGAAGCCGACAGCCCGCTCGCGGAGTACCGCAAGATCACCGACGAGATCCTTAAACGCATGCCAGATGAAGATCGCTACCCGCGGCCGGCGGCGGAAGCGGTTCGATCCTTTCTGCTGTTGCGCCTTGGCCTGCATCTCGGCCTTCGCCAAAAGAACCTGAGGCAGTTGCGCGTCTGCCCGCGCGGGAATTTCCCAACATCCGAACGCCGCCTCGAAGACATGAAGTGCGGTGAACTGCGCTGGAGCGATCGTGATGGCGGCTGGGAAGTGCTTATTCCGTCGGTCGCCTTCAAGAATGCCAGCTCATCGTTCTTCGGCCAGAAGCCGTTCCGCTTGATTCTCCCGGATTTACTCGACCTATACAAATACCTTGAGGCTTATATCGACAAGCATCGCGGTGTGCTGCTCGGCAGCGCCAAGGATCCTGGCACGTTGTTCGTCAAGACGGTGAAGACGACGAGCCTTGATGCGGCATACGACTCCACCACGTTCTATGAAGCCTGGCGGACCGTGATCCAGCGGTACGGCATCTACAATCCCTATACCGGTCGTGGCGCCATCAAGGGCTTGCTACCGCATGGTCCTCATAACCTTCGCGATATCCTGGCAACCCACATCCTCAAGCAGACGGGTTCCTACGAGCAGGCGAGCTATGCGATCCAGGATACGCCGGATGTGGTGCAGCAGCACTATGGTAGGTTCCTACCACAGGACAAGGCAGCACTGGCAGCCAGGATCTTGAACCAGGTCTGGGAAGCCGAATAGGCCAGCAAGACCGAACCCACGATGATAGTACTCGAGCGGATGCGGAAAAATCCGCTCGAGAGCGGCTCGATAGGCGCGGCGCTGAAGCGATGGCCGCCGGCTCTAGAGCCAGCCGATGACCAGCCCCGCCGCGAAGAGCACGAGCGCCATGACGAGGGTACCGCGCCACACAGACGATGTGGGCTGCGCGCTAGCATAGTCATTGTCCTGTCCAGGCGATCCCATCCTGTCATTGTCCAGCCTCCCATCACGAGGGGCTATAGTAGCAAATTCACGATGACCGGGAAATCAGACTTCATTCTCACCCTAGACTTGTCGTCCGGCTTCATGTGAGCCAGAATTCGGGCGGGGATTGGGATGAAGAAGCGATACTGGCTCATAGGCGCCCTGCTGATCTACGCGTTCGTCAAACCGACGGACGATGGATCAACCGTGCCTTCGTCCCAGGATGTGGTGCCTTCTCGCGTTGAACGGGCGGCAGAGATCGAACCTGTAGAAGTCTCCGCAAAGCCGACGCGCGAGCTCTCAAGCGCGAAGGTTGAAACGCCCTCCAGCGATGGCTTGGGGCTTCGGTCTGCCGATGCACCTATCCGCTATGTGTCGGGCAAGCGCGTCGGATTTCGGTCGGGTCCTTCGACGACCGATCCTATCATCGATCGTTTCGACGCCGGGAGATTGGTCTTCCTGATGGAGCAAGCGGGAGATTGGGTCCAGAATTCGAGATGATCTCACCCAGCATGAAGGATGGATCGCCACCCGCTTCCTTTCCGAAACAGAGACCAAGACGAAGGCCGCACCGGCAAAAAAGGAGAAAAAGCCGGAGGAGATCGAGGTTGCCATCCCCGTCGTTCCGGACTCAGTCTTGATCCAGCGCATTATCGTGGAATCACTCGACTCCTATCCGAGTTCATGTGCATGTCCATATAGCCGCGACCGGGCAGGCAGGCGCTGCGGCAAACGGAGCGACTATAGCAAACCGGGCGGATATTCGCCGGTCTGTTTCCCCGGCGACGTCACAAAGGCGATGATTGAAGCGTTCAGGTCACGGTAGACCTTCGAATAGTTGGGCCGATGGCGGGTAGGCATGAACATCAGTCGAGGCCGTTCAATGGCCCCCGCACCTCGCCGATAACAGCGTCTGGCTATCCATCCGTGCTAGAAGCCATCCTGGCTTTCGATCAAATTTCGCCCGGCTGCTTTAGGCGCTGTCACATTTGGCGCCCGCAAATCGGCGACCGAGCAAAGCTCGTATTTGGCCTGCGCTCATCGCCGCTTGTATAAGTAATATAGTGCGTGAAAGTGGGCCTCGTCTTACGCGATATTTTTCTTATCGTCGGGCTCATTTTTTACCGGGCGAGCCTCAGCCCTCCCCAAATTATCAAACATTGCCCGGACGTTTTGCAGGCAGTCAGCTGCCGGAACATTCTGCTGGAAATCAGCGCGAATACGCGCAAGCAGAAGCTTTTCCCATGCCAGCATGCCACTCTCCGTCAGCCGCAATCTCACCGATAGTTAAATAAGCGTGTGGCGAATGAAAATGCAATCGATTGTTGTTGTGCTTTGCGTTAGCCTGTGTCTTGGGAACGCAATAACGGGGCAAGCACATGTCGAATGATATAGCCAACGCCATGTTCGAATTTATTGAATGCGCGCGGTGTGCGGATAACGAGGAAGCAATTCTCAAAGGGCTAACGGTATCTGCCTCATTTTTCGGCATAGAGATGTTTGCGATATCTGGAATTCCCAAGGCGAATGAGCGTATCGACCCTTACTTTATCGGACATCAATGGCCTGTTGGCTGGTTTGAGCGTTATCTCTCGCAAAACTACGTCCACACCGATCCCGTCATTCGCCGGTCTCTCCGGACAGATGACATGTTCTTGTGGTCTGAGACCGTTTGCAATGACGACATGCCCGCCAAATCAAAGCTCGTGATGGATGAAGCGGCTGAATATGGAATGCGCGACGGTCTAAGTGTCCCAATTCACGCTGCGGAAGGCATGCAGGGGATCGTAAGCTTTGCTGGGCACACGGTTGAGCTACCGCTTGAGCATCGCAATGCACTTCATGTAATCGCGATCTACGCCCATAACTATTTGAGGAATTTGATCAAGAGGAAGGCGCGGGTCGCGCCTCGAGTATCGATTACGCTCACGCCGCGCGAACGCGAATGCATAGCTTGGTGCGCCGATGGAAAAACCGACTGGGAAATCGGTCAGATTCTCGATCGTTCCGAGCGTACCATTCGTCATCTGATCGATAGTGCGGCGTCAAAGCTCGAGGCCGTCAACCGCCCACAGGCGGTCGCGGAGGCCTTTCGGCAAGGAATTCTTAAGTTGTAAATAGGCGGAACCGCCTATTTGAGGACGTCTGAAAGCTTGCCATGCTCCCTGAGCAAATGGGGGTTTGCCATGCTAAAAGTGCTTTGGGGCAAGGAGGCGACACGACAGTCGTCTCTGATGGAAGACGTTTGGCGTTTTCGACACCAACAGTTTGTCGAGCGTCTGGGATGGAATGACATCCGCCGGCCTGATGGCCGAGAAATTGACCAGTTCGACGGGCCTAGGGCTATTCATTTTCCGCAGCTAAACCACGCCGGCGAGATTGTTGGCTACTCCCGTCTGTTGCCGACCACAGAGCCCCATCTGCTTTCAGATGTGTACCCGCAATTGATGGGCGATAGATCACCCCCGCGAGGAAACACCATCTATGAATGGACGCGGTGTGTCGCAACAATCGATGGCAGTCCGATAGATGGTGTAGCAGTCTCCAGCCGTCAGATGGCCGGCGTGCTCGAATACTGCCTGCTGGTAGGCATCGAAGCCTTAATCGTAGAAACCTATCCCAAGCTGCTCAACATGTTTCTTTCCACCGGCTGGGACGTGCTGCCGCTTAATGCACCGTCTCAATTCAACGAACACTTCATCGTTCCGTTCTGCGCTTACCCAACGGCGGCAACACTCGAATGGCATCGCAGTAACTACGGCATTCGCGGAAGCTTACTTGATCTGGGCGCGGATGTTGAAAGTCCGCTCGCTGGACCTGCCCAAATATCCGAACGCCCCAGACTTTCGCGCTTGGTTGCAGCTTGAGGTAAGACGATGGAAGACTTGGATCTATCACAACTGCTGACCGACGAACAGATTTCCCAGATCGTATATAGGACCGTATCGGAGATTTTGCCGACAGTCGAACGCCACGCGCGGCATCCCACTGCTGGCAAAAAGACGAAATTTCTCGCGTATCTCCTGGAAATGGTCTGCGCAGAGGCGGCTGACCCACCAGATCCGAAGACCTGATTCGATTTACCAACCGCTGCGAGCTTTGGCGTTGTACCGGTCTGATGATGGCTCAAGCCTTGAAGCGCTCGAGAGCTGTCAGGCGCCGGATCGGCGGATCGGCGTCGGGCCAACGGTAGATCTCGGCGCGCAGATAGCGGAGTTCTTCGTCGAGCATGTCGTCCGCAACCTCGACCCACCACGATTTCGGCCTCCCGTCAGTCCCGTCCGACCATCGGTATCCACGGGCCTTGAGATTATCCTTCATCTCGAAGGGACTGTGCTCGGCAAAGATGCGCACTCGCGAGCGCTGGCTTGCCGCGAAAAGCTCGGCGAACGGTGTGTTGCCCTGGTCTGGTCCGCTTTGGGCCAGGACCTCGAGCAGCGCGAAGCAGTCGTCGACGGCGCGGCCAAGTTTCGTTCCTTCGAAGCCGCGGGCCGACCAGTCGACCTCGGAGACCGAACAGGCCCATGCCTTCGGCGCGAAGGCCCGGGAAAAGGTTTCACAGAAAGGGCGGTCGAAGCCGGCATTATGAGCGACGATGAGATCGGCGGGTGCGATCAGCGCCTGCACCCGTGCAATGTCGATCGTCTGGCCGGCCACCATGGCGTCCGTGATGCCAGTCAAGCGCGTGATGTTAGCGGGAATGGCGATGCTCGGCCGCTGCAGCCCACAATAGATACCAGTGACATCACCGATGTTTCCGGTCTTGTCGAAGCTGAAGGCGACAATCCCGATCTCGATGATTTCGTCCTTGCGGGCACTAAGTCCCGTCGTCTCCGTATCGACGATGACGCCGCGCATTGGAAAGCCGGGCCGCGGCGCATTCGCAATGGCGCGTGCCTTGAGTTTCCGCAGAACACGATAGCGGCCGGTTTCTTCAAGCCAGCGGACCATCTCGATTTCGTCCCCGATACCTCGCACATCGTGTGTGGACGGAGATTGGGCTTTCTTTTCCGGATCCCTCGTCTCCCCCGTTCCGAACAAGTCGAACTGCTAAATTCGCCATATCGGGTGAAACCGAAAGAAGCCATGTGCGATCCATATTAAGAAAGACCGGCATGACGCGTCGGGTTGATCTCGTGCGCTTTCTCGGCGGGCTTTCTGCACCTGATTGAAAAATTGAAGCTTTTCGACGGCCTGCACCCGGATCACGGATGCAATTGCGATATTCTGGAAACGAATGAATACTTGGAGCGGAAGCCTCCTGTTTGGGAATGATAGTGGCCATATCGTAAGCCTATACAGTGGCTTACGATATGGAAAAGGTACTGCGAGGCGGGGTGCAGTGTGCCGCCTGTCCAACCTCCAAACCGGTCTCCTCAGAGTCCGAGATAGCCGGTTTCACGAACCCTTCATCATCGCAGCCGGAGGGTTCTTCCAGTTGCAGTTCCCCGTCAATCAGCCACCAGTCGCTATAGTGCGATGAAGCGCTCGCGCATTACCGGACGTGCCGACTTCCGCGAGGATTTCGATGAACCGTTTCAGCGTCACAGCCATGATCGGCAGCTTTCCATTCTCCGGTGCTATGAGGTGCCGGACGAAGCTAGCCGCGACGGTCTCGCGGGCGCTACATAAGGAGCTTCATCAGGCCGAGAACATTACCGTCACCCCGCGCTGGCGGAAGTAGGCCTGCATCAACTTTCTGCCAGAACGATTGCCGTGCGGGAGCCTGGCCGGGTCGAATACAGCCTCCTTCAAACCCTCTCTGGCCAACGCCGCCTTGAGAGCAACGATGTGCAGGTCAATGTCCACGTTGTCCGACTCAAGCGATTGATAGATGCGGGCTGTTGTCTCGGCCACGGTCGGTTCGCTCACGATAAAACTCCTGTTCTTGTTCGACCTGCGCTTAACACGATTTACCGCCTGAGTACGGCTCTGTGCAAATTAGCGTAGGAATATCCTGCAGTTTGAGGACTTCTGACACGCCGCTTCGTAATTGTAGACGTCGCTAGTGCGCATCGTTCTTCATCGCGGGGGCGCACTAGCGCCGAGATCGGTAGCGTCAGTGGAAGTTGCGGCTCTTTATCTTGAGGCGATCGATCAGCAGATCAGGAATGAATATGTCCCGGGCAGGTGCCGCAGCCTTCGGCCGCTGCTCTCGCGAATCCGATGCCCCGTTTCCATGCGCGAATTCATCGCCCCGCCCATGAGGCAACGGAAACTTCTCATCCCGTTCACCGAGGCGGCTCAGGTCTTCAGACAGGTCAAAAAGCCGCTGGGCAACGAGATGCACGACATCCCCTTCCCGCTGAATCTTCCCGTTGATCGCCAGCATGGATGCCGAGAGTACCAGCCGCCGCTGGCGCTCGAAAATTGTCGGCCATACAACTGCGTTGACGATGCCCGTCTCGTCCTCGAGCGTCATGAACATGACGCCCTTGGCGGAACCCGGCCGTTGGCGAACCAGGACCAGCCCGCCGGTCATCAACCAGCGACCGTCGCGCTCAGACATCGCCTCCGCGCAGGTGACCATGCGCTTTCTCCGCAAATCCTCGCGGAGGAACGAAATCGGATGCTGGCGAAGGGTAAGCCCAACATGGGAATAGTCCTCGACCACCTCATGCCCGGCCCGCATCGATGGGAGGTCTACGCCGGGCTCCTGCAGTTCAGCGACCTCGCGCGCCTCTCGATCGGCGGCCGCGGCCCAGAGCGCCAGCGGCTCGTCGCGCAGTCCCTTGATCGCCCATAAGGCGTCTCGACGCTGGAGACCGAGTGACGGCAGGAACGCATCCGCTTCGGCAAGCTTCACAAGAGCGGCCGTTGGCACGCCGGATCGGCGCCAGAGATCATCAGTCGAAGTGAACTGCTCATCCGCACGGGCCGCAACGATACGGGCGGCGTCCGCGATCGACAGCCCCTTCACCATGCGCATGCCGAGGCGGACAGCGTGGCATTTGCTTCCTTCCACCTCCTCGATCATGCAGTCCCAACGTGAGGCGTTCACGCAGACCGGCCGGATTTCCACACCGTGTTCCTGCGCGTCGCGCACGATCTGGGCCGGGGCATAGAAGCCCATCGGCTGGGAGTTCAGAAGCGCGGCACAGAAGGCATCGGGATGATGGCATTTCACCCAATTGGAGGCATAGGCAATGAGCGCGAAGCTTGCGGCATGGCTTTCGGGAAAACCGTATGAACCGAACCCCTCCAACTGACTGAAGGTCCGTTCGGCGAACCCTTCGGTGTAGCCGTTCTTCACCATGCCCGAGACGAGCTTGGCCTTGAATTTCGAAACGCCACCCGAAAACTTGAAGGTCGCCATGGATTTGCGAAGCTGGTCCGCCTCACCGCCGGTAAAGCCGGCGCAGACCATCGCCACCTTCATTGCGCTCTCCTGGAACAGTGGAATGCCGAGTGTCTTCGAAAGAACCGCCTCCAATTCCGGCGTTGGATATTCCACCTTCTCCTTGCCCTCGCGCCGGCGAAGATAGGGATGGACCATATCGCCCTGGATCGGACCCGGCCGGACGATGGCCACCTGAATGACGAGGTCGTAGAAGGTATTGGGTTTCAGGCGCGGCAGCATGGACATCTGCGCGCGGCTTTCGATCTGGAAGGTGCCGAGCGTATCGGCCTTGCGGATCATCGCATAGGTGCGCGGGTCCTCCGAAGGGATCGAGGCGAGATCCCAGACCTCGCCCTTGTGTGCAGCCATCAGCGCAAAGGCCTTCGACATGCAGGTGAGCATGCCAAGCGCCAGCACGTCCACCTTCATGAACTTCAGTGCCTCTATGTCATCCTTGTCCCATTCGATGACCTGGCGATCGTCCATGCGAGCCGGCTCGATCGGCACAAGGTCGTCAAGGCGGTCATGGGTCAGCACGAAGCCACCCGGGTGCTGGCCAAGATGCCGCGGCGCGCCCATCAACTGCTGCGCCAGTTCCAGGGCCAGCTTCAGCCGATAGTCGGCCGAATTGAGATTGTTCTCTCTCAGCTGTCGCTCGGAGACGCCCTCCGACCAGCCCCAGACGCCGGATGACAGCTGGCCGATCATGTCCTCCGGCAGTCCGAGCGCCTTGCCGACATCCCGTAGCGCGCCCTTGGCGCGATAACGCGTCACCGTGGAGCAGAGCGCCGCCTTGGTCCGGCCGTAGGTGTCGTAGATCCATTGGATGACCTCCTCGCGGCGCTCATGCTCAAAGTCGACATCGATGTCCGGCGGCTCGTCGCGTTCCTGGGAAATGAAACGTTCGAACAGAAGATCATTGGTTTCCGGATCGATCGACGTCACGCCGAGGCAGTAGCAGACGGCCGAGTTTGCCGCCGATCCCCGGCCCTGACAGAGAATGTCTTTTGAGCGGGCAAAGCGAACAATCGAGAAGACTGTCAGGAAGTACGGCGCGTAGTTCATGGCCCGGATGAGCTCGAGCTCATGTCGTAGCGACTGTCGAACCTTGTGGGGAATCCCCTCGGGATATCGGTCGGCAGCACCTTCCCACGTGAACTTGGCGAGCGACTGCTGTGGGTCGAGACCAGGCACGATCGCTTCTTCCGGATACTGGTATCGCAATTCACCGAGATCGAATGTGCAGCGGGCGGCGATCTCGCGGGTGCGGGCCAGAGCTTCCGGATAGTCGCTGAACAGTCGATGCATCTCTTCAGGCGCTTTCAGGTAGCGATCCGCATGGCGCTCCCGATCAAAGCCGACATCGTCGATGGTGGTTCTGGTCCGGATGCAGGTCACGACATCCTGCAATTGCCGCCGGCCGGGCTCGTGAAACAGGACGTCGTTTGTGACGACGGTCCTCACCTTGAAGCGGCGAGCCATAGAGGCGATGCCATGCAGGCGCATGCGGTCGTTCGGCCGCCGGCGAAGGCACAGGCTGACATAGGCGCGGTCGCCAAACAGGTCCGCCATCTTGCGAAGCTGGACACCACAGGTCTCGTCGGCTTCGTCAGGCACGAGAACACCGATCATTCCGGCGGCATGGTCCGCCACATCGGCAAAATCGATCAGGCAATTGCCCTTCCCGCCCCGGCTCTTGCCGACGGACAACATCCTCGTCAGACGCGAATAGGCCGGCCGATCCATGGGATAGACGAGGATGGACATGCCATCCGTGAGATCAAGGCGGCAACCCACAACGAGCCGCACGCCGGTGGACTTGGCCGCCTCCCAGGCGCGCACGATGCCGGCCAGGCTGTTGCGATCGACGACGCCCAGCGTGTCGATCCCGAGAGCGGCCGCAGTCCCAAACAGTTCTTCGGCACCCGACGCGCCGCGCAGGAACGAGAAATGCGTCGTGACCTGAAGCTCGGCATAGTTCATCCGAACACCCCATGCACGAACCAGAGATGCGAGCCGGTTTCGGGATCGATGCCGTCACCGGCGCGATAGACCCAATAGCGCTCGCCAAGTTCATCCTCGACCACGAAATAGTCTCGCACTGCCTGGAATTCGCGCGGCCGCCGCCACCATTCCCCAAAAATCCGTTCCGGGCCGTCGGCGCGAGCGACTTTCCGACGCTTGCCGCGCCAGGTGAACACCGCCGGCGGCTGGTCCGGCAGAAGCGCGATGACCTCGATGCGCTCGGGATTGGCGAACAATCGTGTCGGCCGGGGCCATTTGACGGCCCAGGCCTCGCCAATATCGGGCGCTGTTGGAGCAATCCGCCGCACGGACCGTTCCGGAACATCAGAGGCGACCGGTGCGACCCGGAACAGCCGGTGGCCGCGATTGCCGAGAATATCGACGAGTGGCGAGACATCCGCGATCTCCTCCTCGATCAGGCAAGAGGCGACCTGACGCTCCTCGAGCGGTTCGGCAAAGATGGCGACGAGCACCATCTTCTCGATGCCAAAGCCCGGCTCTATGGTCTCAATGCGATCGCACAGGAGTTTCGACAGGCGCGCCGGATCCCGGACAGGTTTGGCAAGGCCGGCACGAAGATGCTGCCGCGTATTGTCGACCCGGTGAATGACAAGATCGCACCGGCGCACACCGAGCCCCTCGTCGGCAAGACGGGTGGACAACTGACCAACGAGCCGACGGACATATTTCGCGATCGTCTCCGGCGCACCGATCGGCTCGGCAAAATTCTTGGCAACCTCGATGAGCTCTGGAGTGCGGATCGGCTCGATCGGCTCGGCGACGCGGCCAAACATCTGGTCGAGCCGGCGCGCCGGTTCCGGCCCAAACCGCAGGGTCAAAGGCGCCCGCGGCATGGCGGAGAGTTGGCCGACGGTGTCGACGCCGAGAACACGCAGACCTTGGATGGTCTCCGCAGGAAGACGCAAGGCAACGATCGGCAAGTCGATGACGGCCTGGCTGATGTCACCGATCGGCACGACAGTCGTGTCCGAAGCCAGCAATCGTGCAAGCGCGTGCGCGGCGCCCCAACTGTCGGCTACGGCTGCGCGCGCAGTCAGGCCCCGGGCGCGCAGCCGGTTGGCGAGGCCGGAGAGCAGAAGCGCTTCGCCCCCCTGCAAGTGGTCTGCCCCCTCGGTGTCGATGACCAGACCATCCGTTCCATCGATGGCGACGACGGGGCTGTACTGTCTGAGTGCCCAGAGCGCCAATCGCTCGAGCGCTGCGGCATCCTCGGCGGGTGCAGCATCGACCATCACGAGATCGGCGACCATGGCCTGCGCCTTGCTGGCCGGCATTCCAATCCTGAGGCCAAGTTTGAGCGCTGTGGGATCGGCCGCTGAAATCCAGCGTTTTGAGCCGCTGCGGGATATCACGACCAGCGGCTTGTCAGCCGGCAAGGCTTCGCCAGCCTGCCGCCTGATCCGCTCGACCGGTAGAAGTGGGAAGTAGACAGACACGACCCTTGGCATCGGGAGCTCCAATTTCAAACTCGGCGCACTCACCCGCCTTCACACGCATTATCTCCGCCAGCCACCGGGCCCTCCCGACACCCGCGACCGGCAATCGTTCGGACGGCAGCGTGCTGATGCGCCACCGTGTCGTCGAGGCCGTCGGCTGCCCATAGTCCGAGGCCTCGTTCTGCCTTCGCCATCGCCGAAGAACGATCGCCATGGCGCCTGTCTTCTCCGCCGCCAGTTGAAGACGCCGGGAGGCATTCATCGGCAGGCGCACAAGCTCGCCCACCACGGCCGCAAGCCCGCCGAACGAAAGCCCCTCTTCCATTGCCGAAAGGACCTGTTCCTCCTTGTCGCTCTCGCACCAGATCACGCGATCGGGATGAAGGCCCGCCTGCGAAATCGCCGGAAAAAAGAGGTCTGGGCGCGTCATGCACCACAACACCTTGCCACGTGTTCGAGCGGCAATCCCCGCGACGAACAACGCCGCCGCCGCCCCATCGATCGTACCGCCTCCCCCACCCGCAATCTCATGCAGGGCGCCAAAGGCTAGGCCACCGCCCGGCAGTGCCCTGTCCATTTCCGGCACTGCAAATGGCAGCACAGCCTTGGCGCGGGCGGCTTTGCCTTCCAACTGGCCGATCCGCTCGCGAAGCTCGGCAAGCACAGGATTGTGAGCAGGCTTCGACACGGCAGAAAGTGCGCTCCTTCAGGGGTTTCCAGCGGCTGTTTAAGCTGATATGTTCCTTTTTTGTTCCCAATGCGCGGGTGAGTCAATCCACCCGAAACGGCGCTCCCGACCATGATGGTCGCCTTCAACGGGTCGACTTTTGCGATTCAGCAAGGCCGATCAAAGGGATGGGTGGAGGGAACGGATGAGGAATTTTTTCTTAGGAAAATTTGGGGTCAGATGACGGCAGCCTATCTGGAGAAACTGAATGACCGCCAGCGCGCGGCGGTCGAGCACGGGATCGGGCTACCGGATGGCGGGATAGGCGGACCGCTGCTGATCATTGCTGGCGCAGGGTCGGGAAAGACCAACACGCTTGCCCATCGGGTCGGTCACCTGATCGTCAATGGCGCGGATCCGCGCCGCATCCTGCTCATGACCTTCTCGCGGCGTGCCGCATCGGAGATGGCCCGTCGGGTGCAGCGCATCTGCCGGCAGGTGCTCGGCGACAACTCTGCCGTCATGACCGACGCGCTGGCCTGGGCAGGTACCTTTCACGGCATCGGCGCCCGGCTCCTGCGCATGTATGCCGAGCAGATCGGCCTGAATGTCGACTTCACCATCCACGATCGGGAAGACAGCGCCGACCTGATGAACCTCGTGCGCCACGAACTCGGTTTCTCGAAGATGGAAACCCGGTTCCCGACCAAGGGCACCTGCCTTGCCATCTATTCGCGCGTGGTCAATTCCGAGAGCTCGATCAACGAGGTCCTAAAATCGGCCTATCCCTATGTCATGGGCTGGGAAGAGCAGTTGAAGCAGCTCTTCGCCGGCTATGTCGAGGCCAAGCAGGCGCAGAACGTGCTCGATTACGACGACCTGCTGCTCTACTGGGCGCAGGTGATGGCAGACCCCGAGCTTGCCGATGATATCGGCGGCCGCTTCGACCATGTACTTGTCGATGAGTACCAGGACACCAACCGCCTGCAGGCCTCAATCCTCATGGGTATCAAGCCCGGCGGCCGCGGCCTGACCGTTGTGGGCGACGACGCGCAATCGATCTATTCCTTCCGCGCCGCGACGGTGCGCAACATTCTCGACTTCCCGAAGGAATTCTCGCCGAAGCCGGCCGACGTGATCACGCTCGATCGCAACTATCGCTCGACGCAGCCGATCCTCAAGGCCGCCAATGGCGTCATCGATCTTGCCCGTGAACGCTTTACCAAGAACCTTTGGACGGACCGGGAATCCGAACAGCGCCCTATGCTCGTCACGGTGAAGGACGAGACAGACCAGGCCAACTACATTGTCGAGCAGGTCTTGGCGAACCGGGAAGTGGGAATGACCCTGAAGCAGCAGGCGGTCCTCTTCCGGACATCGAGCCATAGCGGCGCCCTGGAAGTGGAGTTGACCCGCCGCAATATCCCGTTCGTGAAGTTCGGTGGGCTTAAATTCCTCGACAGCGCGCATGTGAAGGACCTGCTGGCGACATTGCGTTTCGCGCAGAACCCGCGCGATCGCGTTGCCGGCTTCCGCCTGCTGCAGATGCTACCCGGTATCGGGCCTCAGACGGCGGGCAAGATCCTCGACACGATTACCGCCGACCCCGAGCCACTTCAATCACTCGCCGAAATCCCGCCGCCGCCCAAGACAGGCGAGGACTGGCCCGCCTTAGTCGAACTGCTGACAGCCCTTCGCAAATCGGAAAGCGGATGGCCCGGTGAAATCGGCCTTGCGCGCCTTTGGTATGAACCGCATCTCGATCGCATTCATGAAGACGCGGATACCCGTAAGGCTGACCTCATTCAACTTGGGCAGATCGCCGGCGGTTATGGTAGCCGGGAGCGTTTTCTCACCGAACTCACCCTCGACCCACCGGACGCGACCAGCGACCAGGCCGGTGTTCCCCTACTCGATGATGATTATCTGATCCTCTCGACGATCCACTCCGCCAAGGGGCAGGAATGGCGCGCCGTCTTCATGCTCAATGTGGTTGACGGCTGCATCCCCTCCGACCTCGGCGCCGGCACCACCGCGGAGCTCGAGGAAGAGCGCCGTCTGCTCTATGTCGGGATGACCCGGGCGAGAGACAGCTTGAGCCTCGTCACGCCGCAGCGCTTCTTCACGCATGGCCAGAATGCCCAGGGCGACCGGCACGTCTATGCCTCGCGGACGCGTTTCATTCCGGCGACGCTCCTGCAGTTCTTCGAGACCACCAGTTGGCCGAAAGTCTCGGCCGCCGCCAGCGAGCGAAGTGCAAAGCAGATCCGGATCGATGTTGGAGCACGCATGCGCTCGATGTGGAAATGAGAAATGAAATGAGCGGGGACGATGGCACACCGACGAGGAAGATCATCCATGTCGACATGGATGCGTTCTATGCCTCGGTGGAGCAGCGGGACAATCCGGACCTGCGCGGCAAACCTGTCGCCGTCGGTGGCGCGGCCGCCCGCGGCGTGGTCGCTGCAGCAAGCTACGAGGCACGCGCCTTTGGTGTTCGCTCCGCCCTCCCATCCGTGACAGCAAAGCGCCGCTGCCCCGACCTCATTTTCGTGCCACCGCGTTTTGACGTCTATCGTGCGGTTTCGGGACAGATCCGCGAGATTTTTGCTGAACACACCAACCTGATCGAACCCCTCTCCCTCGACGAGGCCTATCTCGACGTGACGGACAACAAGCAGGGCATCCCGATCGCAACCGAGATCGCCACGATCATTCGCACGCGCATCAAGGAAGTAACCGGCCTCAACGCGTCTGCTGGCATCTCCTACTGCAAATTCCTCGCCAAAATGGCGTCGGACCTCAACAAGCCGAATGGTCAGGCCGTGATCACGCCGAAGAATGGAGCGGCCTTCGTCGAAGAACTCGCGGTCAAGAAGTTTCATGGAGTCGGACCGGCAACCGCAGCCAAGATGGAGCGGCTAGGCATCCTGACCGGCGCCGACCTCAAGGCGAAATCGCTTTCCTTCCTGCAGGAGCATTTCGGTAAGTCGGGCGCCTGGTACTACAACATCTCTCGAGGCATCGATCACCGGGCCGTTCAACCGGATCGGCCGCGCAAGTCCGTCGGCGCCGAGGACACCTTCACGATCGATATCTTCGATCTTGACGCCGCGCGTGCTGAGATCACACCGCTCGCGACCAAGGTATCCCGCCATTGCGAAAGCAAGGACCTGAAAGGTCGCACAGTCACACTGAAAGTGAAATATGCCGACTTCCAGACCATTACGCGCAGTCGCACGGTCCCAACGTCGATCAACGCCGCCGATGCGCTCGAAGCCATCGGCTACGCTCTCCTTGCCCCCCTGTTTCCGACGGCCAAGGGCATTCGCCTTCTCGGATTGACGCTTTCCTCGTTCAGCGAGGAGGAGGAAAACGAAGCCAGTCAGTTCGAGCTGCAGATCTAGAATTGGGGCCACAATCGCCGCGAAATGCGTCGAAATCTCATCCGGCCGCGTTACATGCAACTGGCCACCCTGCGCTGATCAAAAGGATGGAGCCGAAGATCGATGTGCAATGACTATCGCCTCATGGTCGAACTCGCATCTGTGATCGAGGAGTTCGAGCACCTGAAGATCAAGATCCGGTTTCCCGAGGGACGGCCGAACATCGAAGCGCGCGAGGACATCAAGATTACCGACACGGCGCCGATTGTCCGATCCGTCGAAGGCGAACGGGGCGCCGGCGAGCTTGTCCAGCGTCGGTGGAGTTGGCCGAGCCCGGCCCGCAAACCCGTCTACAATTTTCGCTCGGAAGGGCGAGAGTTCGCCTCCAACCGTTGCCTCATCATCGCCGATGGCTTTTACGAATTCACGACCCCGAAGGACCCGAAGAAGAAGCGTAAGGACAAATGGCTCTTCAAGAAGGTCGGTGAGCCGATCTTCGCGATTGCGGGGATCTGGCGGGAGACCGATGACGTCGGCGAGGCCTTCACGATGCTCACCATGGAGCCGGGTCCCGACATGGCGCCCTATCACGATCGTCAGATCGTGATCCTGGAGCGGGACGCGTGGGTCGATTGGCTCGATCCCACCGTTTCGGCAAAGCCCCTGATCAGGCCGCTTTCAGGGCGCGCCTTGTCGGTGGAGCAGGTCGGCTGAGCCTGATCGTCCGAGATGGAGCAGGGTGATCGCTGCGGCCTGAATGATAAAGGGCGCTCAACCCTTTCGGGGAGCGCCCTTCTGACCCGGACAACTACGAACGCGCGACAAGACCTCGTCGCTGCAGGCAGTCATCGATAACGGGTGATAAGCGATAGATGGGGGAAGGCCGCCGAATAATCAAGACCATCCGGATTGTCTGCCGCCAAAGCCGGCATGCCCAGGCATCCATCGCAGATGCCACAGCCATCGTCATCCATGGGTTGCCCACTCTCGCCGCAACAGGCGCAGACCATTGCGCGGCGGGCCTGGGCGCATCGGCGGGGCGGTATGATCTCGGTTGCATCCAGCAGGATGTCGATCGCAACGTCCTTCATCGCACCATTCTCCGTCAGCTCGTCAGTTCCGTCAGCTCGTCAGTTCCGTCAGCTCTACAAGTTTTCGACGAGAGATAGGATCGGTCTAGATCTTTGCAATGGTGAAGATTGACCATCGATAAAGTCATCTGCATTGGATTTGGCCGATCATCGCAACGCTCCAGTCCGCTCGGAACGTTCGAAAATCCGGGGCGGTTTCCTGCTTCTAAATACCGCCCGACCCAGAAGAGAGGCGCTTGAAATAGCCAGCTACAATGTAAACGGCACTAACGAACGACTTTGAATCCTCGTGCGATGGGTGGACGAAGATAGACCCGACATTGTTTGCCTGCAGGAGTTCAAATCCCCCTATGAGCGCTTTCCTCGGCACGAGGTGCGAAAGGCGGGCTATGAAGCCGGCTGGCACGGCCAGAAAAGCTGGAACGGGGTCGAAGCCATTTTTGAAGGAAGCGCTACCGGGCATCAGCGGGATTTTTCATTTGTCATTCGTCCACGCCCTTGCCGGAGCAGCATCTACGACCTAGTTCTTGCGCGGCTCCTTATCGGGATGACTACGCAAGTCCCTCCACCCGAAAAACAGATATTTGCACATACAGCGTGGGGAATTTTGCCCCGATGCTCCCAACCTCTTGATGGAGGGAAAAGTAGAATTGGCTATTAGCGAACGACGGTTTGAGCTTAGGGAACGTACTCAAGCGGCGCATCAGCGCCTTGACTCAATTGTAGGTGGCTTTGATACCATCGATCAATATCGACGTTATCTGGTGGGGCTGACAAGGTTCCGCGCTGCAATGGATGAAGCACTGAGACACGTTGCCTGGCCGGTCTGTTGGGAGTGGCGGCCGACTGCCGTCAGCGATGTGCTTGAGCGCGACAACGTTGACCTGGGCCTGTCTGCAATTGACATCCGCAATGCCCATTTCGGCATGAGACTTGCGAACCAAAGCGCCTTGCTAGGTGCGCTTTACGTGATCGAAGGTTCCACCCTCGGTGCTCGAATCCTCCAAAAAAGGGCTGCTGCGCTCGGTTTCGATGAATTTCTTGGCGCACGCCATCTCGCCGTTATGTCAAAGGACATAGCGCACTGGCAGTCCTTTCTATTACTCTTGGACGAAGCTCAGAACTTTGACGTTGAACGGGCCGCGGCGTCTGCCAACGCAGTCTTCGCCTTCGCCCTGCAATGCTTTGAAAGTGAAATCGTTGTCGCCCAATGAACCTGTAAATCTGGATACCTGCGACCGAGAGCCTATCCATATTCCCGGCAGCATACAGTCGCATGGTTGCCTACTGGCCTGCGATATCGGCCTAACGACGATCGAGCGCGTGTCAGAGAATGCGCAGGCAATCCTGGGCTTCGAACGCGATTTACTCGGTCGCGGTGTCGGCGAGGTCGTCGGCCAGAAGTTGCTGCATGACCTGCGCAATGCGCTCGCAACCGCATCGACGGCGGCGCGGCCCGCGCTCCTTCTGGACGTAATGTGCGGCGAGCGCGCCTTCGATATTGCAATCCACCACTATAAATCCGCCGTCATCATCGAGTTCGAGCCGGCGCCTGTGGTCGGCCAGCCGCTGCATATTGCGCGCGAAATGATCGGCCGCATCAGCGACATCACCGATGTCGACCGTCTCGTGCAGCGCGCAGGTCGAATCGTTGCGGGTGCGACCGGCTACGACCGCGTCATGATCTACCGTTTCGAGCAGGACGGCTCCGGCAAGGTCGTCAGCGAAACGAAACGGGCCGATCTTGAGAGCTTTCTCGGCCAGTATTTCCCGGCAAGCGACATTCCTCAGCAAGCCCGTGCTCTGTATCTCAAAAACACGATCCGCGTGATTGCTGACGCCAGCGGCGAGCGGGTGCCGGTAACCCCTGTCCTGGATGCGTCCGGCGAGCCGCTCGATCTCAGTTTTGCCCATCTGCGCAGCGTTTCGCCCATTCATTGCGAGTATTTGCGCAACATGGGGGTCGCGGCCTCCATGTCGATCTCGATTATTGTCGATGGCACGCTTTGGGGCCTGATTGCCTGCCACCACTATTCGCCGCTTGCGCTTCCCATGGCACAGCGCGTGGCGATGGAGGTGTTCGGTGAATTCTTCTCGCTTCACCTGAAATCCCTCAAGGAACGCAAGCGCGTCTCAGCCGTTGCCGGTACTCGTGAAGCCCTCGACCGTTTTCTCATTCTCTCGGCTCATCACGAGGATGTCGGAGCGCTGCTTAGTCAGAGCCTGGAGGAGTTTTCCCGGCTCCTGCCGAATGACGGGGTCGGCTTGATGTTTGACGGGAAATGGACGGGCCTTCGTGCCACGCCGCCCGAGGATGCGGTCGCCCGTCTTCTCGAGGTCGTCAGGATTGCCAGCGATGGCCGCGTCTGGGCAACGCACACGCTATCCCTGAAGGTGCCGGAAGCCGCAGCCTATAGCGACCGGGTGTCCGGTCTGCTCGCCATTCCGCTCTCGCAGACAGGCTCGGATTGCCTCCTCTTTTTCCGGAAGGAACTGGTGCAGACGCTGGACTGGGCAGGCAACCCTGAAAAGACCTACGAGACCGGTCCGCTCGGTGACCGGCTCACACCCCGGAAGAGCTTCGCGATCTGGAAGGAAACCGTGAAGGCGCAGGCTCAGGCCTGGACGGAGGCCGAACGGGAAATCGCCGAAATCGCGCGGGTTTCGATCGTCGAAATCGTTCTGCGCCACAACGAACTGATGGCGGGCGAGCGGCGCAAATCCGAGGTGCGGCAGCGCATGCTGAACCAGGAGCTGAGCCATCGTGTGAAAAACATCCTGGCCGTCATCAAGTCGCTGGTGACGAGCCCGCAGCATCACAAGAGCACCCTGGAGGACTATGTCGCCACGCTGCAGGGCCGCATCGAGGCCCTGTCGGTGGCTCATGACCAGGTGGTGCGCGGCGATGGCGGCGGCATTCTGGCTGATCTGTTGCAGGCGGAACTTCAGCCCTATCGGACCAAGGCATCGACCGTCAGTTGTTCCGGGCCCGCCGTCTGGCTCGACAGCAGAGCGTTCTCCGTCATGGCGCTGGTGTTTCACGAGCTTGCAACCAATGCCGCCAAATATGGCGCCCTGTCGGTCGCGACTGGCTCGGTGGAGATTTCCTGGACGATGGCGAACGACACAGTCTGCGAAATCCGCTGGCGGGAGCACGGCGGCCCCATCGTACACGTTCCCTCGCGCAGCGGCTTCGGCAGCGCCCTGATCGAGCGTAGCGTTCCCTACGACCTCAATGGCGAAAGCGCGATCCGCTTCGAACCCGCGGGGCTGGAGGCGACCTTCAAGATCCCACCGCCTCATGTGAAGCTCACCGTCTCGAGGTCGGCACTGGCAACCGACACGCCGAACGACCTGTCCACACACCCGAACGCCCTTAAGGCCGCCAACCCTTCCGTGCTCATCGTCGAGGACCAGATGCTGATCGCTCTGGACCTCGAGGCCATGCTCGCCGATGAGGGCTTGTCGAAGGTCGTGACGACCAATTCCGTAAAGCAGGCAATGGTACAGATCGGGGCTAGCCCACCGGACCTGGCTATCCTCGACATCAATCTTGGTCCAACGACTTCCTTCGCGGTGGCTGAAGAATTGCACAAGAGGGGAACGCCTTTTGTGTTCGCGACCGGGTACGGCGAGGGTGCAGAACTGCCAGAAATGTTCGATAGTGTCCCTATTGTACGCAAGCCCTACAGCCGAAAGGCAATCGTGGCCGCACTTTCATCGGTGCTCTACCGTTAGGCTTGGCCTCGTCGCTTCGAGATTATCGATGCTAGCTGAGAGGCAGGTGTTCACAAAGGTATCTCCCCAAGCTCCTGCAGAGCTCTCACAACATAGGCGGGGCACCGAAGCCAAACCTATGGTGACGGCCTGCCCTAACGGAACAAGATCGCGCGTCGGCAGTTACTTTGCTGCACTGGTCCAAACCTCATTGCCCCGCTAGATGCGGGGCTCTTCTTTTTGGAGAGCAAATGCCCCGACGCATCAACATTATCGGCTTATGCCTGCTGTCGATGTTCATTGTGATATTCGGTTCGATCTTAGTCATGCCTTTCCTCAGCAGCGAAAGCGGCGCGCCGACGGAAATCAACGTTGATGCTGTAGCCGCCACCGCTAGTGAATGAGAAAGTGTGGTAAAGCCGGCCTGCAGAAAATAACTGGTCGCGTCGTCAACCCTGCTGGGGTTCGGCATCCCAACCTAGCTTACGACAATGGTCTTCCGCCGCGCCGATAGCCTCCCGCTGGCTCTTGTATGGTCCTTCAAGATAGTGCGAGCGTCTCCTGAACTCGACGAACACACCCTTTTTCAGAACGTCGTAGATAATCTGCATTCCGTTTTCGTACGTCATGTCGATACGCCTCCGCCTTGATTGGGCGCGTCTTCTTATCAAAACGCAATTCATACTCAACATTAACCGAAACAATTCAGGTTAATCGTCCCCTTGTTTACACGCCCGTTGCGGACGTGGGACCGAACTCCTATGTTCGGCCGAGGTTCCCTTTGAAACGTTCTTGGGAACCCAGGGGGTTTGGATGAATTCTGGGATTTTCGAGCCATCGGAACTCGCAGAGATGCGCGATGTTTTCGATGAGATCACGTCACAGCCGTGGTTCAGTCGCGACCCGGGCGCGAAAAAGGCTTTCGCGAAATATTTGCTTGACGCATATCCTGGCGGTACCTTCAACCCAGCGACAGACAAACCGATGCTCGAAGCCACAGCGAGAGCACATTACGGCCGCGACGCTGGCTAACCGACGGCTTTGAGCCGGTCTCGGACCTAGATCATGCATGGACTGTCGGATTTCATCGCAGAGCTTATTCGCGCTGCAAATGATGTCGAACGGTTGCCGGAGAGTACGAAGCTTAGGCTTCTGGGTCGCGCGTATGTGACCATTATCAACGCACGCGAAGAAATCGAAAGCCAGCGTCAGGAAGCCTATCGGCAGGCGGGCGCCGACCTGATCAGCGTGACAGGTCACGTTGGCGCGCTCTCAAGCCAGGACGTGAAATCGCTCTTGTTGGACGCCGCCGAGATGATCCGGCAGATCAAGATCGTCATTGATTCCAAAGGCAAGAGTTCTGGAGAGGGGGATTAGATGTGCACACGTCAGTCAACATGCTGTGACCGCGTTCTTATCCATCACCCGTATGGTATTGTGTGACGTCCACTTGAGTGGTTTAGGCCGATACGCACAGACTGCCCCGCTCCGGCGGGGCTCTTTTTGACCAGCACACCAGGCGATCATTCTCGGAACACTTGTGGATAGTGCGTCGTTTGCAAATCCACCACTCGGAGGACGCCATGACGATTTCAATTCCTTCTCCTCGCAACTCCGCCAGCGACGTTGATATGCAGATCGACTGCCAGATCGCGATCGACGCACCAGTCCGCGACCTATTCGACGCAATCATTCAGGCTGGCTGGGCTCCAAAGGTAGCATACGCGGCGCTGAAAAACGTCGCAGAGCATCAAGCCATCGCTTATCAGCAAGACCCGGACCCAGCCGACGATCCAGCGCACGGGGAAATATGAGCGATGGAAGTTGTGACCTGCCACTGAATTTTCATCCGGCTGCGATTAGAGCCTCGGTGGTTTTTGATACGCCAAATGGCGGGGTGGGA